>NZ_WNZW01000009.1 GCF_009725165.1 Paenibacillus woosongensis | reverse complement strand
CGGGATGGACGCACCGCTGGTGCACCAGTTGTTCCGCCAGGAGCATAGCTGGGTAGCTACGTGCGGATGGGATAAACGCTGAAAGCATCTAAGCGTGAAGCCCTCCTCAAGATGAGATTTCCCAATTAGTAAGACCCCTTGAAGACGACGAGGTTGATAGGCCTGAGGTGGAAGTGCAGCAATGTATGGAGCTGACAGGTACTAATCGGTCGAGGGCTTATCCAAATATTACCCCAAAAAGTGAAGCGGAGGCTTCGAAGAGTATACCGAATACTTTTCGGGGGCCCCGGTGAACCAAGTAAGGGCTAACACGCAAATGAAGTTTCGTATCCAGTTTTCAAGGATTAATTTCCTTGGATTTATGGCTTGGAGAGGTACCCAAGTGGCTATAAGGGGACCCTCTGCTAAGGGGTTAGACTGCGTAAGCGGTGCGAGGGTTCGAATCCCTCCCTCTCCGCCATTTTGTACAAGTATATATGTTTGGCGGCGTAGCTCAGCTGGCTAGAGCGTACGGTTCATACCCGTGAGGTCGGGGGTTCGATCCCCTCCGCCGCTACCATAATTTTCGGAGGCTTAGCTCAGCTGGGAGAGCATCTGCCTTACAAGCAGAGGGTCAGCGGTTCGATCCCGTTAGCCTCCACCATATTTATTTAAATCACCTATGCCGGTGTAGCTCAATTGGTAGAGCAACTGACTTGTAATCAGTAGGTTGGGGGTTCAAGTCCTCTCGCCGGCACCATTTTTTATGGAGCTATTATTGCGGAGCCGTGGTGTAGAGGCCTAACATGCCTGCCTGTCACGCAGGAGACCGCGGGTTCGAATCCCGTCGGCTCCGCCATTATTTCCTTAAAGGGAATGAGGGCCCGTCAAAGGGTTCGCAGAATCAAAATAGTGTTTCCACAAAAGTGGGAAAGTTATAAACTTAACCGCTTTATTTTTTTGACCAAATTTAATATGGCTCGGTAGCTCAGTCGGTAGAGCAGAGGACTGAAAATCCTCGTGTCGGCGGTTCGATTCCGTCCCGAGCCACTTTTATGCTCTCAGGCAACGCCCTGATCTAGCATGAAATCTGGAGGCTTAGCGAAGTGGCCAAACGCAGCAGACTGTAAATCTGTTCTCGTACGAGTTCGGTGGTTCGAATCCATCAGCCTCCACCAGTACGAGCCATTAGCTCAGTTGGTAGAGCACCTGACTTTTAATCAGGGTGTCGAAGGTTCGAGTCCTTCATGGCTCATCCTAAAAGTCGTCAATCTTAGATTGACGGCTTTTTTGTTGTTGTACGAATTTTTGTGAGCGAGGCAAATTTTATTTTATTCCGGGGAACATGATACAATATGGACTATAGTCAATAAAAAACGGGGATTGTCCGGAAAGGCCATCTTATGGAGATCAACTTACTCAAGAAACAGCTTGAACTTATAGTTAAGGCTCCTGTTCATTTGTCGAACATGGATATGCAGGAGTGGGAAAGATTGACGAATGATCATAAATCCAAGGGAGCAAGGATCGCTCGCTCTGCGGTGCTGAAGGATCGCTCACTGTGGTTGGGCGGCGTTGATCAGCAAATGGTTCAAGTGCTTGAAGCGGATACGTCCAACCTGTCGGAAGCGGAAGTGAAGCTGATCGAGCTTTTAATGGCAGCTGTCGTAGGGGAGGCATCGTTGCCGGCAGCAGGAACGAAGAAGGATGACGAGCATCGAAGCCGTCAGCTAGGCGCATGGATTCAAGAACAGTTAGAGCAGGGCGAAGATAAGGCGACTATCCCTGAGTCATTAACTTTAACAACCAAGATGGATGGGGTAATGATTCCTTTTTTGCTGGGCTGGGAAACTCATTCGATTACAGATATTTCGTATGCGAGGTTAAATAAACTGCTGCGCAGTTATTTTGGCGGCGATATCGTACTGCTGCCGCTTAAGGAAGAGTGGTATGTGCTTGTCGGCGAGAAATTGCTGGCTGATCTTCGCGACGAGAACGATGAAGGCTTGGATACCGAGAGGGATATGCTTGTTGCACTCAGTCAAGGCATGTATGAGCTCGTCGCCAATGAATGGGGCGGAGGCGGATTCCATTTGGCGGTAGGCGATCCGATTGCACCAGAGCAGGCGTTAGTCTCGACGGCGCTGCTGCTCCGGGAGACATTGACGCTAGGCCGGCTGTTCCATGTGACGGAACAAATTCATCTGTCCTGGGAGCTGCGTCTGGAACGTCTCGTCTATAGCATTCCAGATGCCCAGCGGCAAAGATTCATTGAGGATACCGGAAGCCAGATCAGCTTGATGCAGGATGAAGAGATTTTATCCACACTGGATACCTTTTTTCATTTGGATTGCAATGTGAGCGAGACTGCCAAGCGATTATATATTCATCGCAATACACTGCTGTACCGGCTGGATAAATTCAAGCAGGAGACTGGTCTTGATGTGCGCAGATTCCATGATGCGGTCATAGTCAAGCTGGGGATGCTATTGTATAAAGTGACAAATAGGGAATAGGTTTTTTGTGCATTTTGTGGATAGCGCTTTATTGCCCAGGTAGGTTAATATAAAGATACGAAATGAATCCGATTACATTTGGATTAATCTATAATACTAATTTAATTCTAGGAGGCAGAACTCATGGCAGGCGTACGCTTAGAACACATTTTCAAGAAATACCCAGGTGCTGACAAGGCAACCGTTATCGACGTTAACCTAGACATTGCAGATAAAGAATTCCTCGTATTGGTTGGACCATCCGGTTGCGGTAAATCTACAACTCTTCGGATGATTGCTGGTTTGGAGGAAATCACTGAAGGTAAATTGTACATCGGCGACCGCGTCGTTAACGACGTAGCTCCTAAAGACCGCGACATCGCGATGGTTTTCCAATCCTACGCTTTGTATCCGCATATGAACGTGTATCAAAACATGGCATTCGGTCTTAAGCTTCGCAAAGTGAAAAAAGAAGAAATTGACCAACGTGTACGCGAGGCAGCAAGAATCCTCGATATCGAGCACTTGCTTGACCGCAAACCGAAGGCACTCTCCGGTGGTCAGCGTCAACGGGTTGCCTTGGGACGCGCAATTGTCCGCGATCCGCAAGTCTTCCTCATGGACGAACCGCTTTCCAACTTGGATGCTAAGCTTCGCGGTCAAATGCGTGCGGAAATTACGAAGCTCGTTAAACGTCTTGAAACGACTTGTATTTATGTAACGCATGACCAAACAGAGGCTATGACGATGGGTGACCGTATCGTTGTTATGCAGGACGGTATCATTCAACAAGCGGCTTCTCCTGAAGAGCTGTACAACCAACCAACGAATATCTTCGTTGCTGGATTTATCGGTTCCCCTACAATGAACTTCATCAACGGTAAAATTGTAGAGCAAAACGGTGCTGTATACTTCCAATCCGATTCGCTCAAAGTTGAAGTACCTCAAGGTAAAGCTGTTACTCTGAAGGAAAAAGGATATGTAGGCGGCAAGGAAGTTATCATGGGCGTACGTCCTGAAGATATTCATGAAGAGCCAATCTTCCTGGAAGGATCCCCAAATACTGTGTTTACGGCAAGCGTAGACGTTACTGAAAACCTTGGTCACGAAATGCTCTTGTACTTGAGCAGCAACTCTCCGCTGATCGCCCGCGTAGATGGACGTTCCAACACTCGTGAAGGCGACAATGTGAAGCTTGCTATCGATATGAACAAAATTCATATTTTCGATAAAGAAACGGAGCAAAACGTATTTTTCGGCTAATCTTAGCTAGATGACAAAACCGCCCTACGGGGCGGTTTTTGGCTTATAAATCGCTGACAATTGATTTACGTCGTATTTTCCTTTACGATGAATACAATGAAATGAATGCAGTTGCCGCTGATTTCTATTTACATATTGCAGGCTGCTCTTTCGTTATACGGATAATTCCGGATGAGTGGCTTGGAGAAGGAGAACACCATGGCTAAAAAAGTAAAAGTATCAGAATTGGTCAACCAGTTCGGACTTGAGGTTGTGTCGGGAGAACAAGGGTTGAAACGGATTATTACCGTCGATGACTTATACCGTCCTGGCCTGGAAATGGCCGGTTATTTCGAGTACCATCCGCCAGAGCGGGTACAGATTTTAGGGAAGACGGAGTTGGCATTCTTCGAGATGCTGCCGTCTGAAGAGCGGCGTGATCGCATGGAGCGTCTTTGCTCCAGCGATGATACTCCTTGTATTATCGTGACGAGATCATGGGAGGTACCGCAAGAGCTGATCAACATCAGCTCGGTCAAGAATATTCCCGTCCTGCGGAGCAGTATGGCTACAACGATTTTGTCCAGCCGCATTACGAGCTTCTTGGAGAAGAAGCTTGCTCCTACGGCAACCATTCATGGCGTCCTTGTCGACGTGTATGGGGTAGGTATGCTTATTACCGGCTCTAGCGGCATAGGTAAAAGCGAGACCGCGCTGGAGCTCGTTAAGCGCGGACACCGTCTTATCGCCGACGATGCCGTAGAAATTCGTCAGACCTCCGATTTTCAGCTTCATGGAACCGCGCCAGAGCTAATTCGCCATTTGCTTGAAATTCGGGGCGTCGGCATCATCAACGTCATGACGCTGTTTGGCGCAGGCGCCATCCGCAACAATAAGCGGATTTCCCTCGTTGTTCGACTCGAGGCCTGGCAGCAAGAGAAGCAATATGACAGACTAGGGCTCGATGAAGAAACGACGCGAATCATTGACACCGATGTGCCGCTCGCTACAATTCCGGTTCGGCCTGGACGGAACCTGGCTGTCATCATTGAAGTGGCAGCGATGAACTTCCGCCTGAAGCGAATGGGGTATAACGCGGCATTGCAGTTTACGACAAAGCTCACCGAGACGATTGCCGAAGATATTGACGATTTGGACTAGGAGCGTGAATGATGGGCACTTTGTTATTGGATCCAATAGCTTTTTCTATCGGAAGTATCGCCGTACGCTGGTATGGCTTAATTCTCGGAACGGGCGCTTTGGTTGGTTTGCTTCTGGCCATTCGAGAGGGGAAGCGTTTTGCGATTCCGCAAGAGTTCTTTATGGACCTATTGCTGCTAGGCGTTCCCTCGGCCATTATCGGGGCCAGAATTTACTTTGTCGCTTTTACATGGGATCAATACAAGAATAATTTATGGGACATCTTCAAAATTTGGGAAGGCGGCATAGCGATATACGGCGCGCTTATCGGCGCGATTATATGCGCGGTCATTATGGTGCGCAGACGGGGCTATAATTTCTGGCGTATCGCCGATATTTGCGCGCCTTCGCTGATCGCTGGCCAAATGATCGGCCGCTGGGGGAACTTTGTGAACCAGGAAGCCTACGGTGGTCCTACGAGTGAAGCCTTTTTGCAGGATTACCTGCATTTACCGTCCTTCATCGTAAATCAGATGAACGTGGAGGGCGTGTTTCGTCATCCGACGTTCCTCTATGAATCGCTATGGAATCTGGTTGGCTTGCTGCTGTTGTTCGTACTTCGGAGACAGAAATTCCTGCGGGCAGGAGAGTTGTTTTTCTCCTATTTTATTTGGTATTCCATCGGCCGATTCTTTATCGAAGCACTGCGTACGGACAGTCTGGCGTTTCAAGGGCCGGCGTGGCTGGCATCTTTCGTAGACGGACTCTGGTCTCCGATGGTTTGGCTTGGATTCGAGCAGGGGTATTTGGATCCTAACTATGGCAATGTACGCATATCCCAGCTGTTGGCTTTGCTTATTATCGTTATTGCAATTATCCTTATCATCGTTCGCCGCAGAACAGTCACTAATTTGCCGCGGTACAGCGATCCGATCATTTCTACTAGAAATCAGGAGATCGAGAGTGGATCAAGCGCCAGCGCCGCTGTCCTGAGCAGAAAGGCTGTAGATACAGACAAGACAAATGAAGCGGATACTCCTGCGCCAGAACAAGATGAGGAATCGAAAAAGGAGTAGCTCAATTTGAATATAGACACCGTGTTATTCGATTTAGACGGAACGATCGTAGATACCAACGAACTGATAATTGCATCGTTCCAGCACGTATTGGACAAGCATAAGCAGCCCCGTACCCGGGAGCAGATCATACCTTATATGGGGATGACGCTGGAGCAGCAGTTTCAGGCTTTTTCAGGCTGGGAGGATGTCGCGGAACTTGTGACCGATTACCGCTCGTTTAACACCATGCACCACGATACGATGGTAAAAGGATTTCCGCATGTTGATGAAGTCATCTCCACCTTGAAAGAGAAAGGAATGAAGCTTGGAATTGTGACGACCAAGATCAGGCCTTCGACGATGCGCGTATTGGAAATGTTTGACTTGCTGAAATATATGGACGCGATTGTAACCGTTCAGGATGTTACGCATCCCAAGCCGCATCCAGAGCCGGTGCTGACAGCAATACAGCAGCTCAATGCCGATCCGAAGCGCACCCTGATGGTGGGAGACAGCCCTGCGGACATTAAGTCGGCACAGGCTGCCGGAGCGCTCTCCGCAGCAGTGGCTTGGTCGCTTAAAGGAGCGGAGGAGCTGAAGAAGTATAATCCAGATTATATTCTGGAGGATATGCTTGATTTGTACGGAATTCTAGGATGGGAGCTTGTGAAGAAGTGAGAAGAGTGCAGCGTTATCCAGTAGAAGGGCCAAATGCGCTGTGGCAGTTATACCGGACGGTAAGTCCATGGAAGGGCGTCAAAAATTTCATCTTCATTCAATTGGCCAGGTATTGCCCGGTGCTGCCGCTAAAAAACTGGATTTATCGCCGCATTCTCGGCATGAAGGTCGGGGAGCATACCGCTTTTGGCCTCATGGTAATGGTGGACGTCTTCTTTCCCGAGCTGATCACGATTGGACGAAACTCGGTCATCGGCTACAATTCGACGATACTGGCTCATGAATATTTGATCAAGGAATATCGCCTGGGCGAGGTCCACATCGGAAATGAAGTCATGATTGGCGCAAACACGACGATCCTTCCCGGAGTTACGATTGGAGATGGGGCCATCGTCGCCGCCGGATCTGTCGTGCATAAAGACGTAGCCCCGGGAGCATTCGTTGGCGGCAATCCGCTTCGTGTTATTGAGCGGAAAACGCCGGAACGAACAGGCCTTGAGGCTGACACAGCAAACGAACAGTAAAAGAGGATCGCCTAAAGGCGATCCTTTTTTGTTAGCGGTGAGGTCTTATTTTTAAAAACGGTGGTTACGGCTGCTTGGCAGGATTGTTTCCAAAGAAAAGCGGAAGTTCAATAGGCTCGTTGATGTCTGTTCCGGGATAGGACAGAAGCTTAAAGGTTAACGGCTGGGTATAGTTTTCCCGCTTAAGCTTGTAGTGAATCGTCTGAAATAGATCATCACCGGATCGGGAGGTGGACCGTCCCGTCATTAGAGCATGCTTCTCTCCTTCGCCATCTGTAAATGTCTCATCCAAGTCAAAATATAAAGCTCTTTGATTGGAAGCGTGATCCAATTCAAAGTAAATGTCTATAGATTCTTCGCTTGGAACCACGCGGCTAAGCCGAATGGAATCATCCGGAGCATAGACGATTTTCTGTTTCTCCGTATCAAGTACAAGCTCTAAGTCTTTCCCCAGCGCTTCTTCCATTCCCGAGGCACCAAAGGATAGATCCTGCCACTTGGCATAATATAGGCTGTCATATTGGATAAGAAGTTCATTTGGCCCGGCATCCATTGTAGACATTTGCATCGTAAGGGAGTTTCGTGAGCCTTCTTGCGTGATCCATAGAACAGGATCGATGAGACTCTGATATAAATTCTCCTCGGCGGATTCAATTTGGAGATAGACCCTTGTACTTAATGGATTCAAGATAACATCTGTAACGGTTAAAGTATAGGATCCAATCTTTGCAAAACGGTTAACCTCGATTCTGTGCTCCAATCCGGCATATTTACTAGCATCCAGTTGGATAGGAAACTCAATGAGCTCATGGGCCTCATCCGACGATTGGGGATAACCCCATCTTGCGGAGAAGTTGAAATGAGCAGGGACATCGTTCTTCGGAAAAGAAAGCTTGAATTCACCATGCTGCTCATTCGTTGGCGTACCCGGATTAACTTTAGAAGATGGATATTCTATCATTGCATTCAGGCTATTTCCTCGGGTATCTAAGAACTTGGCGTCCCGGGGAAAAATGGGGGCATTCCCCAGCAAATTAACCGCTGTATAGAATACAACCATCTCGGTACGGTCAGCAAGAACCCCGTTAATCGTTACCTGGTAATTGCCCTGTGTGATGGTTTCGTTAATGGGCTGGTATAGACCATGGTTGGCAGCATCCTTGAGCTTGGGCGTCATGCTGTCATATACAAAACTTGGGATATCCGAGCGGGATGCGTGAAAAGCAGGATGGCCTAAGTTGTCCAGTGTCCACATCTGCCAGCCGCCGAACAGCAAGAGGCAGCAGGCAAGCACTGCGCCCGTAAGCTTCCAGGGGAAATGATGAGCGAAGCGTTTATAGCGAGAATGGCCTGAGGTGATCCCGGCAAGCAATGCCTGGTCTAATTTCTCTTCATGGATTTGCTCAGCAGCGGCATTGTTGGATTTATAATAATCCGTCAGCAGTTCTTCCTCTCGATGAAAATCAAGCTTCCCCGGCATACCCTTCGCCTCCTTTTCTTATATGCTCCCGTACTTGCTTCAATCCTTGATGCAGCCAGGTCTTCACCGTGCCTTCCGGCCGCTGGAGGACGCGTGAGATTTCGGTCAGAGTCATATCCTGATAATACTTAAGCATTAGTACGTCGCGATACTTGGGCTTCAGGCGCTCAAGCGCCAGTTCAAGATCCAGTTTATAAACGCTGATCATTTCTGTTTTCTCCTGGGCTGCCTCGGCAGGATGCGGCCATGTTCTTTTGCGGTATTTTAATTCATCGTGACAACAGTTGATCAGAATGCGGATGAGCCATGGCACAAAGGCATCAGGATCCCGCAGCTTCCGGCATTTGATCCAGGCGCGGCAGACTGCTTCTTGGACTGCATCCAAGGCATCGGCCTCGTTTTTTAAGTAGCTGTGGGCGATGCCGAATAATTTTCTTTTCTGGGAAGACACCAGCATGTAGAAGGCATCTTCATCTCCGAGGCATGCGGCTGCCGCCCATTCTTTTTCTTGCACTTTCCGGCTCCTCTCTGTGTGTGGCTGGCTGTTCGTTCGTGCCTGAAGCCTGGCGTAAATAAGCAGGCCATTACATTTATATAGTTAAGACGCTAGTGAGCCGTAAACGGTTTTATCCGATTCCCTGTCAAATAAGCGCAGGTATGTTAAAGTTGTAATAGCTGGTATTTTTGCTGTCACATGCAGCCATGTAGCTGTGCGTTGACGATTCGGAAGCAAGTGTGATAAAATATGCCATACCCTTTAATTTGGTAGTATGGTAGCACTTTAATATGATAAAGCAAGTGATATTATATAGTTAATCTGCTGAGAGGTGAAAGTCTTGTCTAAACCGAAAGGATTTGAAAAACCCGCTGGTGTGCGCGATTACCTGCCCTTTGCGGTAGAGAAGCTGCGGGCTATTGAGCGCAGCGTACTGGATTGCATGTCCAGTTGGGGTTACCGACAAATCATGACGCCTACACTGGAATATTACGATACGGTCGGCGTAGCGAGTTCAACGTCCGATCAGAAGCTGTTCAAGCTGCTAAATAGCCGGGGAACGACGATGGTGCTTCGTTCAGACATGCCTGCTCCTATTGCGAGGGTGGTCTCTTCATTATTAAGGGAGGAGCCATTGCCGCTTAGATTATCTTACCATGCGAACGTGTTCCGGGCGATCGAGGAGGAAGCGGGGAAGGAAGCGGAGTTCTTCCAGACAGGCGTGGAGCTCGTCGGGGACGACTCTCCAGAGGCGGATGCCGAGGTGGTTGCCCTGGCGGTATCTTCGCTGCAGGCGGCGGGCGTTACAACGTTCAAGATCGCCTTGGGTCATGTCGGCTTCCTGAACGGATTGCTAGAGGATGCAATTCCTGATAGCGAGGAAGTTAGGGACACGCTGAAGGAAGTACTCATGCATCGCGATTACGTGGGATACCGCGAGACGCTGGCAAAGCTGTCCTTGACCGAAGCGCAGAAAAGTGAGCTGGAAGGCGTTCTTAAGCTGCGTGGAGGAAAGGAAATATGCCATCAGGCTCTTGAACTGAGCAGCAATGCACTTGCCCAGGCTTCGATAGAACATCTTGGCCAAGTATGGGATGCGCTTGAGGATTACGGCGTTGCTCAGCATGTGATGATCGATTTGACAATGATCGGCGATTTCTCGTATTACACGGGAATGACCTTTGAAGGATACGCGGCGGAGCTGGGCTTCCCGGTTTGCAGCGGGGGGCGTTATGACAACTTGCTTCAGCAGTTTGGCCGGCCAGCTCCAGCAACGGGATTCTCCTTGAAAACCAATCGGATACTGGATGGCGTGGACGGTATGCAGGTGGAGCGTGAGCTTCCTATTCTGCTGCAATATGATGCAGAGAACCGCAAGCTTGCTTTTGCTGAGGCGGCCCGTCTTCGGGCGGAAGGGCGCAGCGTGGTGATGAAGCACACCGACGGACCGGAGGACCTATTATCTGAGACCGTGGCCAGAAACATGCGCAGCGGCCCGCTAGGCCCGGCATACGGCGAGATTCTCAGCTTCGTCAGTTTCTGACCTACATCAGTTAAGAAGGGAGGGCTTTGGCTTTGGGAGAGATCATTAAGGTAGCAATGCCCAAGGGGCGTATATATAAACAGGCGGCGGCTATGTTCCGCGAAGCGGGATTATATATTCCGAACGATGTGGATGAGTCGCGCAAGCTCGTCATTCCTTTGCCGGAGATCGGCATGGAATTTATTATGGCCAAACCGGTGGACGTGCCGACTTATGTGGAGTACGGGGTAGCGGATATCGGCATCGTAGGCAAGGATGTGCTAATGGAAGAGAACCGCGATGTGTATGAACTGCTTGATTTGGGAATCGCCCGCTGCCGCATGTCGGTTATCGCACTGCCGGAATGGAAGCCCGGCATTCATCAGCGCGTAGCGACGAAGTACCCGAATGTTGCTTCACAGTATTTCCGCGAGCAGGGGCAGCAGGTCGAGGTCATCAAGCTGAACGGCTCCATCGAGCTGGCGCCGTTGATCGGCCTCGCAGACCGCATCGTCGATATGGTAGAAACCGGCCGGACGTTAAGGGAAAACGGTCTTGTGGAGATGGAGAGTCTTTTTGAAATCACGAGCCGCTTGGTGGCGAACCGGGTCAGCTACCGGATGAAGAACAGTGAAATCCAGGCGGTATGCGACGCTCTGAACCGGGTGATTCAAGGGTCAGGAATCGAGAGCTAGGAATGGACTAGGAAGAAAAAACGCAAGAAACGGAAAGAACATATCCAGTGATGGGGGGCAATCAGGGATGAGAATCGTATCGGCGGGACAATTTCAGCTGAAGCGGGAGGTAGACTACGGTTCGCCGGAACAGAATGCAGTCGTCAAGACGATTGTAAGTGCTGTAAAAAATGAAGGGGACGCCGCGCTTCTTAAATATACGGAGAAGCTCGATGGCATGAAGCTGTCGCCGGAAACGCTTCGAGTGACGGAGGAGGAAATGCGATCCGCTTACGATAAGGTCGAACCCTCCTTTGTAGCGGCGATATCGGCCGCGGCTGCGAATATCCGCGCCTACCACGCCAGGCAGAAGCGTAATTCCTGGATGGACTTGCAGCCTGACGGCAGCATGCTGGGCCAGATCATTCGCCCGCTTAAGCGAGTTGGCGTATACGTACCTGGCGGTAAAGCCTCTTATCCCTCCTCGGTGCTGATGAATGTCATCCCAGCCCAGGTGGCGGGCGTGCCGGAGATCGTTATGGTGACGCCGCCAGCCACGAGCGGGAAGGAAGGAATCGACCCGTATATCCTTGTGGCTGCTGCGGAAGCCGGCGTGAATGAAATTTACCGGGTCGGCGGAGCGCAGGCCATCGCCGCACTTGCTTACGGCACGGAGACTATCGCGCCTGTCGATAAAATCTGCGGGCCGGGCAATATCTATGTCGCTTTGGCGAAGCGGGAAGTGTACGGAGCGGTCGACATCGACAGCATCGCGGGGCCAAGCGAAATCGCCGTGCTGGCCGATGACAGTGCTGACCCGGCTTACGTCGCTGCCGATCTGCTGTCACAAGCCGAGCATGATGAGATGGCATCAGCTATTCTCGTAACGACCTCGGAGGCCTTCGCCAAAGCATGTCAGGAGGAAGTTCAGCGCCAGCTGGCGGTTCTGCCTCGGCGTGACATTGCCGCGGCCTCGATCGAGAATTACGGCGTCATTCTTCTTGTCGATTCCATTGAAGAAGGAATCGGCGTGATTAATCAACTGGCGCCGGAGCACTTCGAGCTGATGGTAGAAGAGCCGATGGCATACCTTGGCCTGGTTGAGAACGCCGGGGCGATCTTCCTTGGACCATACAGCTCAGAGCCAGTGGGAGATTATTTCGCGGGTCCGAATCATATTATCCCGACGAATGGAACCGCACGTTATTCCTCCCCGGTCGATGTGGATGATTTCATCAAGAAATCAAGCCTGATTTATTATAGCAAGGAAGCATTGCTTAAGAACGGCGAGACGATTATGGAGCTGGCGCGCCGCGAAGGTCTCGAAGGCCATGCGCGGGCGATCGAAATACGGATGCGTAAAGAAGGAAAGGCAGGGAATGTTGATGACAACAAATTATGAAGAGGCAAGAGAGCGGAGTGCAAGCGTTAGCCGCAGGACGAACGAGACGGATATTAAATTGAGCTTCTCCGTGGACGGCAGCGGACAGTCCAATCTACGGACCGATGTGCCGTTTCTCGATCATATGCTCGACCTGTTTACGAAGCATGGCCATTTTGATCTGACGGTAGAAGCGCATGGCGATATCGAAATCGATGATCACCATACCGTCGAGGATATCGGGATTTGCCTAGGGCAGTGCCTGCGAGAGGCATTGGGTGATAAAAGAGGCATCAAGCGTTATGCGAGCGTCTTTGTGCCGATGGACGAAGCCCTTGCGCAAGTGGTCATTGACTGCAGTAACCGTCCGCATTTCGAGTATCGTGCGGAGTATCCATCGGGTCGGGTGGGCAGCTTCGATGTTGAACTGGTGCATGAGTTCTTGTGGAAGCTGGCTCTGGAGGCACGAATTACGCTGCATGTCATCGTCCATTACGGGCAGAACACACACCATATGATCGAAGCCGTGTTCAAGGCACTCGGACGTGCCATCGATGAAGCTACAAGCATTGATCCGCGCGTTAGCGGCGTTCCGTCTACGAAGGGAGTGCTCTAACTTTGGCCATTGCCATCGTAGATTACGGAATGGGCAATTTGCACAGCGTCAGCAAAGCCGTCGAGCGCCTCGGCTACGAGGGGATCGTCACCGGCGACGCTGCGGAGATCCTCGGTGCCGATGGCGTGCTGCTGCCGGGCGTGGGCGCCTTCGGCGACGCCATGGCGCATCTGCGCGGCACCGGGCTTGACGCCGTCGTGCGGCAGGCGGCCGCCGGCGGCACACCGCTGCTCGGCATCTGCCTCGGCATGCAGCTGCTCTTCGGCGAGAGCGAAGAGCATGGGCGCAACGAGGGACTCGGCATTTTGCCGGGCAGGGCGGTGCGCTTTGCGGGCGGCGAATACAAGGTGCCGCACATGGGCTGGAACCGGCTGTCGTTCCTGCAGCCGGACAACCCGCTGCTTGCGGGGCTGGAGGAAGGGCATGTGTACTTCGTCCACTCCTACCATGTCGAGCCGCAAGCGAAGAGCGATCTGATCGCCGTGACCGACTACGGTCATCCGGTGACGGCGATCGTAGGCCGTGACAACGTATACGGCATGCAGTTCCACCCTGAGAAGAGCGGAGAGCTGGGTATGGCTCTGCTGCGCAATTTTCTGGCTTTGGCAGAGGCGAAAGGCAGCGCGTAGGAGAAGCAGCGGTTGCGGTTTTAGGCTGCGGCGGCATGCATGGTCTGTCCAGAATGAAAAAGGCATCAAGCAAAAGATAGCGTGAAATCGAAATCACTTATTCAGATTGAGGAAAAGTATAGAGTGGAGGAACGAGGGGCTATGTCTTCATTTATCATCTACCCGGCGATTGATATCCGGGGAGGCAAGTGCGTTCGCCTGGTCCAGGGCGATTATGGTCGCGAAACGGTATACAACGACAATCCGGTGGAGGTCGCCAAGTCGTGGGAAGCGCAAGGCGGCACGTTCATTCACCTCGTCGATTTGGACGGAGCGAAGGCAGGCCATCCGGTCAACGATGAGCTGATCGGGGAAATCGCCCGCAGCGTCCAGGTTCCAGTACAAGTAGGCGGCGGCCTGCGGACGCTGGAGGATGTGAAGCGCCTGCTGTCGCTGGGCGTCAGCAGGGTCATTCTCGGAACGGCTGCCATCGAGGATCGCCAGTTCACAGAATCCGTACTTGGCACCTACGGCGACAAAGTTGCTATCGGCATCGATGCCCGCAACGGCTTCGTTGCTACGCGCGGCTGGCTGGAGACCTCGGAGGTGCAGGCGGAGGTGCTCGCCAAGGAGCTGGCGGTCAAGGGCGCGGAGACCTTTATTTTTACGGACATTTCCCGCGACGGGATGATGCAGGGGCCGAATGTGGAGGCCATTGTCGCTTTGGCGAAGGCTTCGGGACGCACGGTTATCGCCTCGGGCGGCGTAACGGTTCAGGATGACCTGCTCAAGCTTGCGGCACATGCCCAGGAGGGCGTAGGCGGCGCGATCGTCGGCAAGGCGCTGTACACCGGCAGCATCGACCTCGCAGCGGCAATTAAGGCGATCCAAGGCTAGGGTTAGGCGGTCAGGATCAAGATCAGGGTCCTCAAAGGGGCGCTTAAAGCAGAATGCGGCAGCTTATGGCCGAAGGAAACTATTCTAGGAAGGATTGATCCATCATGCTCGCAAAACGAATTATTCCCTGCCTTGACGTCAAGGACGGGCGGGTCGTGAAAGGTGTAAATTTTGTAAACCTGCGGGATGCAGGGGATCCGGTTGAGCTCGCGGCGTTGTATGACCGGGAAGGCGCGGATGAGTTAGTCTTCTTGGACATCTCCGCTTCGAACGAAGGGCGGGCGACGATGGTTGAAGTCGTGAAGCAAACTGCCGGAGAGATTTCCATTCCGTTCACCGTAGGCGGGGGCATTTCCCAAGTGGAGGATATGAAGCGAATTCTTCGGGCGGGTGCGGACAAAATCGGCATTAACACCGCAGCCGTGCTGAATCCCGATCTGATCTCTGATGGAGCGAAGCGCTTCGGCTCCCAATGTATCGTTGTCGCGATCGACGCGAAATATAACGAGGAGCTGAAGGATTGGGAGGTCTACACCCACGGGGGACGGAAGGCGACGGGAATGAGCGCGGTCCAGTGGGCGCTGGAGGCCGAATCGAGAGGCGCGGGCGAAATTCTGCTGACGAGCATGGACGCTGACGGTACCAAGGATGGCTTCGACCTGTCCTTGACAAAGGCGATCAGCCGTGCGGCAGGCATTCCGGTCATTGCTTCCGGCGGTGCGGGCAAAGTGTCCCATTTCTATGACGTGTTTACCGAAGGAGAGGCGGATGCTGCTCTGGCGGCAACGATTTTTCATTATAAAGAGATTGCGATCCCGGATTTGAAAAAGGATCTGATATCCAGAGGAGTGGAGATACGATGACTCAGCAACTTAAGCAGCAGCTTCCCCTGAATCAGCTGGAAGAGGCCATTCAATGGGACGAGAGCGGCCTTGTGCCGGCCATCGTGCAGGACGCCGCCTCCAAGGAAGTACTGATGCTGGCCTACATGAACCGGGAATCCCTGAAGATGTCTCTGGAGACCGGGCAGACCTGGTTCTGGAGCCGCTCGCGCGCCGAGCTGTGGAACAAGGGGGCTACCTCGGGCAATACGCAGCAAATTGTGTCCCTTCGCTATGATTGCGACGGCGATACCTTGCTCGTTGAGGTGCATCGGCAAGGCCCGGCCTGTCATACAGGGGAGGACAGCTGCTTTTATCGCACGGCTGCTGCGGCTGAAGATCAGGCTGCAGGGGCCGGCGCTGCGAATGGCGGCACGGCAAGCGGCCGATTTGCCGTTCTGGCCGAGCTCGAGCAGCTGATTGCCGAGCGGTACAAGGATCGTCCAGAGGGAGCATATACGACCTATCTTTTCGACAAAGGGATCGATAAAATCCTGAAGAAGGTCGGCGAGGAAACAGCGGAGTCAATCATCGCCGCCAAAAACGGGGATAATGACGAGCTGCGTTACGAGGTCAGCGATTTAATCTATCATTTGCTTGTACTGCTGCGCGAGCGGAATCTGCCGCTCGACGACATTATGCAGGAGCTGGAGCGGCGTCATGAACGGCCGCGCCGTGATTAATAAGGCGCAAGCGAGGGATTATAAATGGCAAAGAAGACGAATTATTGGATAGACTATCATACGCATCATGCCCGCTGCGGCCATGCCGTAGGCAGTCTGGAGGAATATGTCGTCCGGGGCATCGAGATCGGCCTGTCCGAAATCGGCTTATCCGATCATATGCCGCTTTTGCATGTAGACCCGGAGACTTACTACCCTGAAATGGCTATGCTCATGGACGAACTGCCGCGTTATGTGGAAGAGGCCTTTGCCCTTAAGGAGAAGTACCGCGGCCAGATCGAAGTGAAGGTCGGTCTGGAAGGGGACTATATCGAGGGCTGGGAAGCCGATATCGAGAAGATCATTCAGGCCTATCCGTGGGATTATGTCATCGGATCAGTGCATTTCCTGGGGGAGTGGGATGTTTCCGACTACCGCCAGGTACATAACTGGGACGGCCAAGACGTCTTTGCCGTGTATGAGCGTTATTATAAAGCAGTAGGCCAAGCCGCCAAGACGGGTTTCTATGACATCATTGGGCATTTTGACGTCATCAAGCGCTTTGGTCAAGTCCCGGGCATGGAACGGGAAGCAGAGACAAAGGCTTTGGAGCAGGGGGCTTTGGCGGCTATCGCCGAATCCGGAATCGCAATGGAGCTCAATGCTTCGGGGTTATCCAAGCCTTGTGCTGAAATGTTCCCGGCGAATCGAATCTTAAAGTCGGCGATCCAATTGGGAATACCGCTGACGGTAGGCTCCGATGCCCATAATCCTCTGAAGCTTAGCGAACACTTGGATAAGGCGCGGGCCACGCTGTACGGATTGGGAGTCCGGGAGCTGGCGACGTTCACGGAACGGCAGCGCAGAATGATTCCACTGGAGCAGGATTAGGAGAGCAATGAATAACCCACATAAACGACTACAATAATGATCCAGGAGGCAGTTATGGGATCCAAGCTGAGAATATTTGCGGGTTCATCGAATCCAAGATTGACGGCGGATATATGCAAGCGGCTCGGGGTTGAGCCAGGCAAGGTCAAGCTGTCCCGATTCAAAAGCGGAGAGATTTATGTGCACTATGAAGAGAGCATCCGCAACTCCGACGTGTTTCTGGTGCAGTCCCTTTCCCATCCGATCAATGAGCTGTTCGTCGAGCTGCTGGTCATGATCGATGCAGCCAAACGGGCTTCCGCGCGGACGGTTAATGTCATTATGCCTTATTACGGTTATGCGCGGCAGGAGCGGAAATCAGCTCCGCGGGAACCGATCTCCGCGAAGCTGCTGGCCGATGTGCTGACCACTGCAGGGGCAAGCCGGGTTGCGACGATCGATTTGCATGCGCCTGCGATTCAAGGATTCTTTAACATTCCTGTCGATCATTTGACCGCGCTTGATTTAATGACTGAATATTTGAAGGCGCAGAACATTCCGAATCCGGTCGTTGTATCCCCCGATGCCGGGCGGGCTTCGATGGCGGAGAAGCTGGCCAGCGGGCTGGATTCCCCCTTCGCCATTATGATCAAGAAGCGGCCGGCCCATAATGAGTCGGTTATTACGCATGTCATTGGCGATGTTGCGGGTTATACACCGATCATTATCGAGGATTTGATCGACACCGGGAGCACGATCGTGAACGTTGTGGAGGGGCTGAAGGAACGCGGCGCCAATGACGCCTACGTCTGTGCGACGCACGGCTTGTTCTCAGATCAGGCTGTCGAGCGCCTGCATCATAAGAACATCCGCGAAGTCGTGGTGACCGATTCGATCGAGCTGCCGGAGCAGCCGCCGGCCCATTTTAAGGTGCTGTCCGTTGCGCCGATGCTGTCCCAGGCAATCCAGCTTATTACGGAAGGCGGATCAATCGCTGCCTTGTTCAGGGATCGGGGTATTTAAATTATTGGTCAAGAGGCAAGAGGTAAGCAGAACAGAAAAGAGCCAGGAAATCTTCTTCCAAAGGGGATTTTCGGCTCTTTCTTGGTTTCAGGGCTTGCGGCGGCTTTTTCCTAATATCAACCAGACAACTAGTCCGGCAATCAATGCGAGGGGGACGAGGATAACTAACAAAGTAAGGATGATGTTCTCCCATAAAACAGTCAACAAACTCACTCCATTTGTAAAATTTTGTATCCCTATTATACTTCGGGACAAGCTGAATTTTTCCTTTAAATCAGGTGATAATCCGTATTTTACCTCTTCGATTTCCCGTGGGAGGACCGCTCCCTCTATGGTATACTGTGTGGAGAGATAGAGATAGAAGGAGGTGCCTTGAGTGAAGAAGAACAGAATCCCAATGGAAGGCATGCAGGCGAATGTGCTGCGGCTGTCCATGGATGCGAACTTTTTCTTTGAGAGAGCTGTCTCATCGCTGGACCGCAATCGCTATGACAAGGCATTGAAATATTTTCGCAAAGCAGTGGAATATGAGCCGGGCAACCCGGTGAATCATTGCAATATGGCGGGCATACTGTCGGAAATGGGCGACTATGAGGCGTCTAATGCCGTATTGTCTGCCATTTTACGGGACATTGATCCGTCCTTGACGGAATGTTATTTCTACATGGCTAATAATTATGCGAATATGGAGCAGTTCGAAGCGGCGGAAGAGGCATTAATTACGTATCTGCAAGAGGATGAAGGCGGGCAATTTCTGGCCGAAGCTGAAGAGATGCTCGATTTGCTGCAATATGAGCTGGAGCGTCCGGCGAAGCTGAAGCGCATCAAAGCGCGTAAGGGCATGGTCGAGCATGAATTGGCCCGCGAGTTGCTGGAAGAAGGGAAATTCGCCCAGGCCGTGAAGCTGCTGGAGGAGATTGTCGAGCAGCATCCGGATTTTCTGGCCGCCCGTAACAATTTGGCATTAGGATATTATTATTTAGGGTTGTTCCCGCAGGCGATGGAGGCCATTAACGGAGTATTAGAGCGGGACGCAGGCAATCTGCACGGCCTTTGCAACTTGGCTATATTTCTGCAGCGTGAGGGTCATGCTGCCGAATTGGACAGGCTCCGGGGGCTGCTCCGGGCCGTGGTCCCTTTCCATCAGGAGCATTTGTTCAAGCTGGCTACGACGATGGGGATACTTGGAGAGCATGAGGCGGCTTATACGCACTTCAGGCGGCTGCTTAAAGACCATGAGGTGAACCGCGACCCTGTTCTATATCATTATACGGCGGCGGCGGCTTGCAATACCGGACGCTATCCGGCTGCGCGTGCGCTTTGGCGGCAGTTAAGCAAGCTGGACCCCGGTTCGGGCATCGCCTCTTTTTATTTGAATCGACTGGATGATGATGAACTGCAAGGGCAAAATCCTTCGATTAGCTATCATTATAACCTTCCTTTTGAAGAGCAGCTGAAGCATCCGGAGAAATGGGAGAACGGCTTCCCTCCGGAAATTCGGGATAATCCCCTCATCCGTGCCTCCTTCTTCTGGGCGCTGCGCCATGGGGATCACCGTACGAAGCTTCAAGTCATTCAGGCCCTCGGCATGATTGCCGACCGGGAAGTAGAAGAGGCGCTGCTCGCCTTTTTGCTCGTTCCAGAGGAGAATGTATATTTAAAAGACATGGCGGTTCTGGTGCTGCGGTCTATTGGGGTAAAAGACCCGGTGCCTGTATGGAAAGACGGGACAAAGATCATGGTCGATCCCAGCAAAATAGGCTCCGGCTTGCCAGTATGGCGAAGCGAATGGCAGGCGGTGGTCGATTTGGCCATCAAGCGGATTGGCAAGTCTTCGGACCTGCGATTGCAGCATGATATCGAAACGTTATGGGTAGATTTTTTGACTCGTTTATATCCGGACATTCCGGCAATGGCCCATATCGAAGGCTGGGCAGCCGCGCTCGATTATCTGACGGCAAAAATGCACCGCAAAGCGCTCACCTATGAGGAGGTGGCGAAGCGATACGGGATTTCCGCATCGACGGCCAGCCGTTACGCCCGGCGGTTGAATCAGGTTTGCAAGGTGCAGGATAATGGGAAGGAAAAGGCGGATACCTTTCCCTTCGTGCAATAATAACTATGCCGGTTCGTCCGCCGATTGCCGGACGGAAGGGTAAGACAGGCCTTTCTTGGGTAAAACTTGTGTATAGGATCAATTACATAATGTAACATAGGCGAATTATGAATTGATTTGATGAACAATGACTACCAGGGAGGTTCGGTTAATGTACAAAGCGATTGTAATTGGAACAGGGCCGGCGGGTCTAACGGCAGCGATATACTTGGCCCGCGCCAACTTGAATCCGCTCGTGATCGAGGGTATGCAGCCAGGAGGGCAGCTGACGACCACTACGGAAGTCGAGAACTTCCCCGGCTTCCCGCAGGGTATTATGGGGCCGGAGCTAATGGATCAGATGCGGAAGCAGGCCGAACGCTTCGGCGCCGAGTTCCGCAGCGGATGGGTACAGGAGGTGGAGCTTCGCCAGCGGCCGTTCAAATTGACTATAGAGGGCGGCGAACTTCTGGAGGCAGAGACCGTCATCATTTCCACGGGGGCTTCCGCCAAATATTTAGGCATTCCCGGCGAGAAGGAGAATGTGGGGCGCGGAGTAAGCACCTGTGCAACTTGTGACGGTTTCTTCTTCCGCGGCAAGAAAATTATCGTGATCGGCGGCGGCGACTCCGCGATGGAGGAAGCGAGCTTCCTGACGCGTTTTGCCACCAGCGTGACCGTCGTGCACCGGCGAGACGAGCTTCGTGCTTCAAAGATCATGCAGGATCGCGCTCGAAATAATGAGAAAATCGAATGGGCGCTGAATCGTACCCCGCTTGAGGTATCGACGGACGAGCATGGCGCAGTTATCGGCCTTAAGGTCCGGAACAATGCAACGAATGGGGAAGAGCTGATTCCGGCAGACGGCATCTTCGTTGCGATTGGCCATACGCCGAATACGAAGTTCCTTGGCGGACAAATTGAGACGGACGAGCATGGTTACATCCTTGTTAAGCCAGGAACGACGATCACGAATGTCGAAGGCGTGTTCGCTTGCGGCGATGTGCAGGATACGCGTTATCGCCAGGCGATTACAGCAGCAGGCTCAGGCTGTATGGCGGCGATGGACTGTGAGAAGCTGCTGGAGGGCGCGATGGTGCGTGACTGGAGCGAGACGCTTAATTCCTGAAATAAAAGCTGAGGGCTGTTCTTAGGTCATCTTCCGATGGATGACGCTAGGAACAGCCTTTATTTTTTTGAATATAGGTGGATGGTAGTAGGAACAAGAACAGAAGAATTAGCCCAGCAGAATCAGTACGTCGTTAAATGGATTTCATGTCGTTAGAAGAAGGGAGAAGGCGATTATGGGCTGGATTCTTGATTTAGATGCATACAATCCATCTAATCCCTTGAAGTGTTCGTTTAGAGCATTATTAGATACATGAATTCCATTTAGTGTTGGCGCAGCTTGTACCATGGCAGGTTAGTGTCGACTTAGTGTTTGACTTAGTGTTCTACTTAGCATCCGCCAGCTAAGTATCCGACCGCTTATATAAAATCATCTAAAGAATGGGATGCAGGCAAGGAAAAAAGTGGATTCCGCAGAAGCGTAAGACATCCTGAAAGAAAGGGGCGTCCCTCAGTCATCTAAGATGACTTTAGGGCAGCCCCTCTATAAATTAATGTGCCGGCGTTAAATTCTGGCACTAAATTTCTTTTCGGCGGAAGTAGGTCAGGCCAGCCAGGAAGAACAGCAGGAAGCTGCCCAGCACGGTGATCAGCAGGCTTTGGTAAGGCAGGTTAAAGGCGCCAAATTCAGCTTCGCCGCTGGGCATCATCGCCAATACTGGCTGGGCCCAGGGATAGAACGGGCCGTAGGTGGCCGAGTTGACGATGAGCATGTTCGGAATCGTCAGCGAGACATTCAGCGACAGCGGTGCTGCAAAGCTCGCCCAGTTCAGCGATGCGCCCAGCTGCAGCGCAACGAGCGGCAGGCAGGCAACCCAGCCGCCTAGTATGCTCTTCAGGAACATGCCCCATGGCATGACCCCTGGGAAGGCGTGGTACTTCGCCGCACCGATCAGTGCCAGGAGGAAGAAGAGCTGACTTAACGCAAGCAGGCCGGCCACGACAGCGAATTTGGCGAGATAGACGCCTGTACGCGATACGGGCAGCACAAGCAGCTGCTTCCAGCCTCCGCCGGTATGCTCGTAACGGCAGACGAAGGCGGCGAATAGTCCGGCCATGATGGGCAGGAACAGCATGCCGTGCAGCATGACCATGCTGCCGAGCATGATCGGCCATGGGTCAGCGCCCGCGGGAATCGACACCAGTGCGCCGATTAGCAGCGAGAGAAGCGGGCTGGCCAGAATAATCAGCCAAATGCCGGATCTGGACATTTTCAGCGTTTCCGCCGACAGGATTCGCAGGAAATTTCGCATCGTCAGTCCACATCCTTTCGGTTAAAATGCAGCAGGCTGATCATTAGCATGAAGAGGCCCAGTGAAACGCCGCCAAGGAGATAGGCCAGCGGGCTATTGTCACTTATGGCCAAAGTAGCCCAATTCAGCGGCAGCCATACGGATAAATCCAGCGTAAAAGGCGAGAGTATCGCGGCGGCTATGCCGATCGAAACCGGAAGGGCCTGATTGCGGAACGTCAGCGACAGCCAGAGCTGCAGAGCCAGCAGCGGCCAAGCGGCCAAATAAGGGTAGAAGCCCATGGTTAATAATTCCCTTATCGGCAGCGGCGTTTGAAATCCGAGCAGGAGGCCGAGTCCTGCGGTAAAGACCGGGAGCAGCAGGCAGGAAATGCTCAACACGATTACGCACAGGGTGAATTTGGCCAGGAATACGGAGCTGCGCGACACCGGCAAGGCCAGAAGCTGCTTCCACGAGCTCATCTGATGCTCTATGTTGGCGACCAGAGAGCTGATCAAGGTACAGCCGAGGAACAGCGCCATCGGGACGAACAATTCGATATTGTGGATTAATCCGCCCCAGAGATCGTCTTTGTATACTTTGGATAAATAATCGAATCGCAGTCCGAAATTGAGCCCCTGCATTGCGACAAGGCCGGTCGGTGCGAGGAACACCAGAAACCAGATGCCCTTGCGGCGGATTTTGAGGAAATCGGCGCGAAGCGAGCGCAGCATCATCATAGCGCTCCCTCCCCGATCACTTGCATGAAGATATCCTCCAGAGATTTTTTCTTCTGTTCAACCCGGTAAATGGCGTGCCCGTTCTCGACGAGCCGCTTGACGAGATGGGCGACTTGAGCATCCTTCATGCCAGGGAAGGTCATAATCCCACCCTGGAGGATACCCGTTTGGCCCATGTCGCGGGCGATCCAAATGGCGGAATCCGGCTCGGATACGACCAGCTCGATGTCATGCTGCGCCTGGAGGCGCAAATGATCGATCGTATCCTGAAAGACCAGCTGCCCTTCGCGGATAATGCCGACCTTATGGGCCATCTGCTCGACTTCGCCTAGCAGGTGACTGGAGACGAGCACGGTAATGCCGTATTGCTGCGGCATATTCTTGATCAGCTCGCGCATTTCATGAATTCCGGAAGGGTCGAGCCCGTTGGTTGGTTCATCCAGAATCAGGAGCTCGGGACTCCCGAGGAGTGAAGCGGCAATGCCCAGCCGCTGCTTCATACCGAGGGAGAAGCCCTTGACCGGGCGCTTGGCTTCCTTCGTTAAGGAGACGATTTCCAGCACCTCGGCGATTCGCGATTTCGGCACATCCAGAATACGGCGAATCGCTTCCAAATTGTCGATGGCGCTTAAATGTCCGTAATAGGACGGATATTCTACAAGCGATCCGATCCGGCGCAGAATGTTCAGTTTGTCCCGCTTGAGCTCTCGTCCAAAAATGGAGATCGAACCGCTCGTCGGCTGAATTAGTCCGAGCAGCATGCGGATCGTCGTCGTCTTGCCCGCTCCGTTGGGTCCGAGGAAGCCGTAAATATCTCCCTTGGAGATTTCCAGGTTCAATTGATCAACGGCCGGGCGGCCACGGTATTTCTTCGTTAATCCCTTGGTTTGAATAATCAGTTCGCTCACTATAAATCACCTCGGTAACCAGCATAGCTTCCGAAGTTTAAATGCAGCGGAGGATGAAGTTTAAATTTAGGTTAAGAAGCGGGACAGATGACGAACCTGGTACCTCTGGCCGAGGATTCCGCGTCGAGGCGAAGACCCATCTCCCGCAGCAGCAGCTCTACGATGGCCAGGCCCAGACCTGCGCCTTTGGCTGCTGAGGCGGCATCAAGGCCTGGACCGCGATCCGAAATAATAAGAGCTGGCCGTCCCTTCCAGCGGGCTGTATGGATGCCTACATACTTGCCTGAACCGGCGTGGCGGACGACGTTCTGGAATAGGTTATCCAGGACGCGGCGAAAGCCCTGCATGTCGACCGCCCACCTCAGGGGTTCATCCGGCAGATCGATGTCCACGGTCATGCCGGCCTTTTCCCAGATGGGGTACCAAGCGGCAGCGCTCTCCCTGACGATGCGATGTACGTCCTGCTGCTCCATGGACAAGGCGTATTTCCCGCTGGTCAGCAAATTATAGGACAATAAATGATCGATCAGGTGGTCGAGGTCGTCCAGCTTGGTTTCCATCAAAGCCAAGGATTGCCGTCCTTGCGCGGATAAAGGCTCTTTACCCATGGAAAAGAGATGCCCGGCGAGTACGGTCAGCGGCGTACGCAGATCATGGGACAGGTTGGCGATCAGATTCTTGCGCAGCTCCTCCTCCTTGCGCTCTCGCCTGCGGCCCTCTTCCAATTGGTTCACCATATGATTAAAGGCCTGCTCCAGCCTGCCGATTTCATCCGGGCGCCCTTCTTCCGTAGGCGACGGAAGCCCGTTCTCTCCGACACGTGTCATGGCGGCTTCCAGCCGGAGAAGACGTTTGCGGATGTCCCGGAAGAACAAATAGGACAGCAATATGAAGATGCCGAAGATCAGCGCCATGAACAAGCCATAGAACCGGGAATCGCTAGGACGGCCTTGGGGCGTCAGATAGGAGCGCGGCAGCTCAAAGACCATGAATCCCTGCTTCGCCTGCTCGTCTCCTCCAATTAAAGCCACGACGGTGTAAGGGTCGGCATTGATTCCCGCCTTCATGAAGGCAATTGTATCCTCCGCAGACCACTGCTTGGGCAGCGTTGCCTGTACAGGCAGCTGAAGCTGCGTGATCCCAGCACCGTCAACCCAGAACAGTGCAGCATCGGGGTATTTCTCCTTCAGCGCGGAGAGCCTGGCGTCGATTTCCGCCGGGGAGGCTGCGGCCAGCGCCTTGGCGTGCTTATGCCACATTTTCTCCAGCTCATAGGCAGAGCCGTAAGGCAGCTGATAAGTTTCCTGCCCGCCCAGCATCAGCATCCGGTTAACGGCCCAGGAGGCCATGAAGCTGGCTGGAATCAGCACGGGGATAAATACGAGAGCCGTGACGATGATCAGTACATATCGCGATAAAAGGGAAGTGCGAAGGCGCTGCAAAGGGCTTTGTTTTATAAATCTCATGCCCGCACCCTGTATCCGATGCCGCGGATTGTTTCAATAATTTCTGGGGCGGCGGGATCGCGCTCGATTTTTTCACGCAAATGCCGAATATGTACCATCAGAGTCTTATCGCCTTCCAGGTAGGGTTCTCCCCATACGGCTTCATAAATTTGCTCCTTTGTCATAATTTGACCGAGGTGGCGCAGCAGGTAATGGAAGATGTGGAACTGCTTCCCCGTAAGCAGAATCTCTTCTCCAGTATCCTGGTCGATAATGAGGTTCTCGCGTTCATGGACGAGCAGATGCCGAAGTCTGAGCGGTTCGGGGGAAGCATTGCCGCTGCGGCGGAGCAGCACTTCAATTCGGGCGGCGAGCTCATCCGGATGAAAAGGCTTCGTCAGGTAGTCATCCGCGAATTCTAGTCCTTGCAGCTTATCATCGATTGAGGTTCTGGCCGACAGCATCAATATGGGCAATTTTGGGTACTGCTTCTTGAGCCGCTGACCGACCGTGAAGCCGTCCAAGCCGGGCAGCATGACATCGAGAATGGCAAGCCGGCAGGATTCGGCGTGTTCCAAGGCTTGCTCTCCGCTCGTCAGCCAGGTTATGCGGTAGCCGCGGTCCTGCAGATTGGCATGTACCCACTTACCGATCTCGGGATCGTCTTCAATATATAGCAAATGAATGGAATTCATCGTCAATATACCTCCTTTAGCTCCTATTGTGACAAATCTGCATAAAAAAATAAACTGTGCCGGCAAAGCACCTGCAACCTTGTGATTGTAATCACAAGTTGTCAGGCCGGCCTGTGCTACTTTGGATATGAGAATGGTTTTCATTCAAATTTGAAGAAATGCGGTGAGGACTCATGGGGAAAAAGATCGATTTGCATAAAACAGTCTACGAGTTATGCACGGCCGATCCTGAGATTATCGATATCATGGTGGGCTTGGGCTTCGAGCAGCTGGCCAAGCCGGGGATGCTGCAGAGCGCGGGGCGCTTTATGACGATCCCCCAGGGAGCCAGGCTGCGCAAGGTGGAGCTCGATGCGATCAAGGACGCGTTCCGCGCCAGGGGCTATGAAATCACGGAGTGAGCTCAGGCCGCGAGCGGCTTGGGTCCTTAGGATATTTATAGAATAGCAGGATTCTAATCATAAAAGGGAGGATACGGGGATGAGCGAAATGATCAACAATCGCGAGCGTGCGGTACCGGAGCAAGGACGCCGGCAAGAACTGTTGAAGGAGATCATTAAGGAGCTGCATGAAGGCAAGAGCGTGGAGGAGGTCAAGGCCCGGTTTGAGGAAGCAGTCGGGGGCGTGACAGTAGCGGAAATATCAGCGATGGAGCAAGCCTTGATGGAGGAGGAGGGCATTCCGGTCTCCGAGGTGCAGCGCCTGTGCTCTGTGCACACGGCTATTTTTAAAGGCTCGATTGAGGAAATTCACCGTTCGTCCAAGCCGGAGGAGCAGCCGGGGCATCCTGTTCATACCTTTAAGCTGGAGAATCGCGAGATTGAGCGGCATGTCAATTTCAGACTGGAGCTGCATAAGGACAAATTCCGCCGGGAGGACAGCACGGAAATCGTCTATAAGCTGGTGGAGGATTTAAATCTGCTGCTGGATCTCGATAAGCACTATAGCCGCAAGGAAAATTTGCTGTTCCCGTATTTAGAGAAATACGGCATCTATGGCCCGACCAAGGTGATGTGGGGTGTAGACGATGCAATTCGTGCAATGATCAAGGAAGTGAAAGAGAAGCTGCTAAGTTACAACGGTGGCCGCGCCTATAAGGATATACTCATCATCGATCTGGAGCGCGTGATTACTGAGGTAAACGAGATGATTTTTAAAGAAGAGAATATTTTGCTGCCGATGGCCTTGGGGAAGCTGACGGAGGACGAATGGGTAAAAATAGCTGCCGAGAGCGATGAGATCGGCTATTGCCTGACTGCCCCGGAACAGAAGTGGGTTCCCGAGCGTGTGCCGCTCCCGTACAACGAAGGTACGGAGGGAGCGGAGAACGGCCAGCTTCCAGAGGGGCTGATCCGGTTCGAGACAGGAATTCTGACCGCCGCGCAGCTGGAAGCGATTATGAATCATCTGCCTGTCGATCTTACGTTCATTGATGAGCAGGATGTTGTCCGGTATTTCTCGCATGGGAAGGAGCGCATTTTCGCCCGGACCAAGGCCGTCATCGGCCGTACGGTGCAAAACTGCCATCCTCCGCAAAGCGTGCATGTCGTGAATGAGCTGCTGGCGGATTTCAAGGCCGGGCGGAAGGACTCAGAGGACTTCTGGATTCCGTTTAAGGATAAGTTCGTTTATATCCGGTATTTCGCGGTTCGCAGCGCTGAGGGACAATACATGGGCACCTTGGAATTCACGCAAAATATCGCGCCGATACAAGCACTCGAGGGTCAGAAGCGAATAATGTCTTAAACTTGGTATATATGGTATGATCGCCTATAATATGCAACCCCGTCTACGACGGGGTTTTTTGCTGGGAAATTGTAGGATTGGGCAGCATTAGGAGGGCTGCCGCAGCGGGTGCATTCTCTATATAAACACCGCTTGTGAATTTCATCATTTGCGCTGAAAGCCTTGTATTTACTGGATTTCCTGCTGTTCGCTTCTCTTGACCGAACGGTGTGGTTCGCTTATAGTTGGTACGTAGGATAAACAATTTTATTTGAAGAAAAAGGTGGCTTGTACAATGTCTGAAAAAATCTACATTGGTGTTGATCTTGGCGGGACTGCGATCAAAGTCGGCATCTGTAATGAGGAGGGGCAGCTTCTTCATACTTATGAGGGGCCAACCGAAGCTGATAAAGGTGCCGATGCCGTTGTAAGCAATATCGAGCAGTATGTCCGTCATATCGTGGAGCAATCTCCTTTTGACTGGGAACAGGTAGCAGGCGTCGGAGCTGGAGTTGCCGGATTTACGGACGTTCGCGAAGGAATCATCATTCTAGCACCGAATGTAGGTTTGAGGGATCTTCCGATTCGCGAGATTCTGGAGGCCCGCCTTGGCAAGCCTGTCAAAATAGACAATGATGCCAACGTTGCAGCGCTGGGCGAAGCCTGGGGCGGCGCGGGCAAGGGCATCGATCATTGCGTCTGCGCTACGCTGGGTACGGGAGTAGGCGCCGGCATTATTATTCATGGTAAAATCTATCAAGGCTTCGCCGGATTTGCGGGCGAACTAGGTCATATGTCTGTCGTTCCCGATCTGGAAGCGATTCAATGCGGCTGCGGCGAGACCGGCTGCCTGGAGACCGTATCCTCGGCAACGGGCATTATCCGGATGGCCAATGATGCAGTATCCAGAGGAGAGCGCACGGCCTTGTCGCAAGTAGAGAAAATTATGGCGAAGGACGTATTCGATGCGGCGAAAGCCGGGGACGAAGTAGCGATTCGCATCGTGAACCGCGCCGCATTCTATTTGGGCAAAGCGCTGGCGGCTGTAGCTGTCGTGCTGAATCCGGAAGTGTTCATTATCGGCGGCGGCGTGTCCAAGGCGGGGGACATCCTGTTCAATGAGGTGCGCAGCGTGTTCCAGAAACTGACGCCGGAAGTAGCGGCAAGAGGGGTAAGCATTGTACCTGCAACGCTCGGCAATGATGCCGGAATGGTTGGCGCAGCAGGCCTGTTCACGCGTTCCTAAGAAATCACGGCAAGCTGATATGCTTGCAGGGGCAGCAGCCTTCGGGCTATAGTGTACACTCGGGTTCGACAAGTCACGCTCGCAAGCTCGTAGGCAATCGGGGGTCTGTTATTAAATTCTGTCGATATATAGTGTCGATTTTAGATATATAATAGATAGAAGAAGACAGGAGAACTATACGAGGAGGGAAATGCATGTCAGAGAAGGAGAAAGCTTCAGTAGCCAATTTGATTATCATTACAGGCATGTCGGGCGCAGGGAAGTCGCTCGCCGTTAGGAGCCTGGAAGATCTAGGATTCTTCTGCGTGGACAATTTGCCTCCAGTACTCATCCCCAAATTCGCTGAGCTGATCGAGCAATCGAATGGGAAAATCGCCAAGGTGGCACTGGTCATCGACCTGCGGGGCCGCGAGTTTTTTACTGCTCTATCTGAGTCGCTTGGCTATGTAAAAGATCATTTTACAATTAATTCTGAAATTTTATTCCTGGATGCGACTGATTCCGTGTTGGTGCAGCGCTATAAGGAAAGCCGCCGCCGCCACCCGCTTGCACCGGACGGCATGCCGCTCGACGGCATCCGGCTAGAGCGAAAAATGCTAGAGGAGTTGAAACTTTCTGCCACCCAGGTCATTGATACGAGCAATATCAAGCCTGCCCAGCTTAAAGAGAAGATCATTTCCCGCTTTTCTCATTTGGAGAGCAATCATTTATCCGTAAACATCACTTCCTTCGGATTTAAATACGGCATACCGATCGACGCCGATTTGGTCTTCGACGTCCGGTTTCTGCCAAACCCTCATTATATTGAGCAGCTTCGTCCACACACCGGACAAGACAGTGATGTATATGATTATGTTATGAAGTGGCCGGAGACACAGTCCTTCCTGACAAAACTGTTAGACATGCTGCATTTTCTGCTGCCTCAATATCATAAAGAGGGAAAAAGCCAGGTCATTATCGCCATTGGCTGTACCGGAGGGAAGCACCGTTCGGTCGCCATTGCCGAATATTTGGGCCGGATGCTCGGAACTAGTGAAACGGAGACGGTTCGCGTAAGCCATAGGGATGAGGGCCGAGACCGGCATTAAGAGGGTGAATCAAGACGATGAATCGAGCTAACGATACAAAAGTTCCGCGAATCGTAGTGATGGGCGGTGGAACCGGCCTATCCGTCATGCTTCGCGGATTGAAGGAAAAACCGCTCGATATCACGGCCATTGTTACCGTCGCCGATGATGGGGGGAGCTCCGGAATTCTCCGGAATGAGCTGCATATGCCGCCTCCCGGCGACATTCGTAACGTATTGACCGCGCTTGCGGACGTAGAACCGTTGCTGTCGAATATGCTTAGCTACCGTTTTTCCAACGGTTCTGGACTAGCAGGGCATAGTTTGGGCAATTTAATACTAGCGGCAATTACGGATATATCCGGAGATTTCGTCACGGCCGTCCGGGAGCTGAGCCGCGTGTTCGCGGTACGCGGCCGCGTGCTTCCCGCCGCCGATCAGGCGGTGGTGCTGCATGCGGAGATGGAGGACGGGACGATCGTAACCGGGGAATCGAAAATTCCCGAGGCCCGGGGGAAGATCAAGCGAATTTTCCTGGAGCCGGAGGAGGTCGAGCCGCTGCCGGAGGCGTGCGAGGCGATTCGTGAGGCTGATGCCATTCTGATCGGCCCAGGCAGCCTATACACGAGCATTATTCCAAACCTGCTTGTTCCGAAGCTGACGGAAGCGGTTTTGTCCAACAAGAGCGCGATCAAAATTTTTGTCTGCAACGTCATGACCCAGCCTGGCGAGACGGATAATTATACGGTAAGCGACCATCTCCAGGCCATTTACGATCACGTAGGCCATCATTTATTTGATTATGTCATCGTCAATGACGGCGAAATTCCGACTCAGGTTCAGGATTTCTATGCCGAGCAAGGCGCCAAGCCGGTCGAGGTCGATTGGGATGTGGTTACAGGCCGTGGCTACAAAGTCATTGCCGACACGCTCGTATTGTTCCGTCGCTATTTGCGCCATGATGCCGACAAATTGAGTCAGCATATTTACCAATTGGTGCAAAACTGGAATTTACGAAAGAGGTGAGATCCTTGTCGTTTGCGGCGCAAACCAAAAAGGAACTAACGATGGTCGAGGCTGAACCCTGCTGCGAGCAGGCCGAGCTGTCCGCGTTAATCCGGATGAATGGCTCGGTACAGGTTTCGAACAAGAAGGTTGTTCTGGACATCTCTACGGAAAACGCCGCGATAGCAAGGCGAATTTATTCCTTACTGAAGAAGCACTTTCAGGTTCATACGGAACTGCTTGTACGCAAGAAAATGCGGCTAAAGAAAAATAACGTCTATATCGTACGAATTCCGGCCAAGGTTCAGGAAATACTGGAGACGTTGAACATCGTGTCTGAAGGTTTTATTTTTACGCCGGGGATTAATCCAGAGTTGACCCGGAAAAACTGTTGTAAACGGGCCTACCTTCGTGGGGCGTTCATGGCGGGAGGCTCCGTCAATAACCCGGAGGGCTCCTCGTATCATCTGGAGATCGCCTCCATGTATGAGGAGCACTGCAAGGCCCTGGTGGAGCTCGCTAATGAATTTTATCTGAATGCGCGATGCATCGAACGCAAGAAGGGTTTTATTTTCTACATCAAAGAGGGCGAGAAGATTATCGAGCTGCTGAACATTATTGGTGCTCACCAGGCGTTATTCAAATTCGAGGATGTGCGTATCATGCGCGATATGCGCAACTCGGTCAACCGGATCGTGAACTGCGAAACGGCGAACTTGAATAAAACGATCGGAGCGGCTGTCAGGCAGATCGAAAATATTAGGCTCTTGGAGAAGGAAGTGGGACTTGAGAACCTTCCGGAGAAGCTGCGCGAGGTTGCGGAAGTGCGTCTCGCTCATCCCGATATGAACCTCAAAGAGGTCGGAGAGCTGCTCAAAGGCAAGGTCAGCAAGTCAGGCGTTAACCACAGACTGCGGAAAATCGACGAGCTGGCGGAAAAAATTCGCGGGGGTACAGGCCTATAGCTAGTCTGTTACAGTCTGTATATGATATAATGATATAAATTTACCATGATCACATAGTTCTACAACATGCTATTGAATTCGTAATAGGGGGTAAGGTTTCATGATCAAACACCCGGTAACTGTTCGATTGAAAACGGGTCTACACGCTCGGCCGGCAGCGCTTTTCGTCCAGGAAGCGAATAAATACTCATCTGAAATATTTGTTGAGAAAGACGATAAAAAAGTAAATGCTAAAAGTATCATGGGTATTATGAGCCTTGCCATTAGCACCGGAACGGAAATCTATATCAGTGCGGATGGCGCAGACGCGGAGCAAGCCGCAAACGCTTTAATTAATCTGGTTAGCAAAGAGGAGCTGGAAAACCAGTAATATGGTTTATGCCAGTGTTCTTGAAGGGATGATTTCGGGGTTCCTCCCGCGAAGTCATCCCTTTTTAAATTTGAAATGGACTAGGACATATTTTTCCTAAAGAATGAATCCATTGCTGCAACATTTGTATATGAACCGTCGTTTAGTAGTTAAACTCACCCTATATTGGAGGTCATTACTAATGAAAAAATGGTTCAAGCCGATTGGCGCAGTTGTGATCGCAAGTGCATTAGTGGTTGGAGGAACTTGGATTGGCGGGGGACTGGATATGGCGCAGCCTGTATACGCTGACAATGAGGCGCAGCGCAATGTCATCAATGTCACTGGCAGTGGTGAAATCATGATTAAGCCGGACGTAGCGTATATTTCGGTAGGGGTAGAGACACAGGCGGCTACGGCAAAGGAAGCGCAAAGCCAAAATGCAGCCAAGATGGCCAAGGTGAATGCGCTGCTCAAGGATACGTGGAAGCTGGATGCAAAGGATATGAAGACAGGCCAGTTCTCCGTCCAGCCGAACTACAGTTATTCCGAGAAGGAAGGCCAGAAGGTCAAGGGCTATTCCGCATACCATACATTGTCGATTACTTACCGCGATCTGGAGAAGGTAGGCCAGCTGCTGGACGAGATTACAAAGGCAGGGGCTAACCGCATTGACAATGTCCGTTTCTCTACCGAAAATCCCGATCAATATCAGGAGCAGGTGATCGCGAAGGCGATGGCTAATGCCGACATGAAAGCCGCCGCAATTGCCAAGGCCGCCAAACGTCAGGTCGGCGTTGTGCTGAGCGTCACTCAGGCCAGCAACGATTACGCGCCTTATATGAATATGAGCTTCGCCGTAGCGGAGAAGGCATCCATGGATCAGGGAACCGCCATCGAGCCGGGCGAAATCAGTGTAAAGACAACACTCTCTGTTATGTACGAGATGAAATAATCTGGAAGCCTCTAGGGCCTTGTACCAGGGCCGTGATGCGGGAATCTGTCCAAGGACAGGGGCATCGCGGCTTTTTTGATGAGCCGAATTCACGCAAAACCTTCACAAAACTTCCTTTGGTTCTGCCAAACGGCCTAGAAAAGTGTTGTATCTAGGGACAAAACAAGGTATAGTGAATATGCAAAAAATGAATCGACTGACCTGTTAAAAGCCATACCAATGGATATGGCTTTTTTTTCTTAGTAGACTTAAAGGAGTTGGTGCATACATGATTGAACTGTCTGAAGTTGAGAAAAGCTTTGCAGGACAAGTCGTTGTGCATCCGCTTTCGCTCACCATACAAGAGGGGGAGTTCTTAACCCTGCTGGGCCCGAGCGGCTGCGGCAAGACGACGATTTTACGCATGATCGCCGGGTTCGAGCATCCGACAAGCGGCAAAATTATGCTGGACGGCAAGGATTTGACCAATCTGCCTCCGAACCGCCGGGATTTGAACCTGGTCTTCCAGCACTATGCATTATTCCCGCATATGACGGTAGAGGATAATATCGCATTTGGATTGAAAATGAAGAAAATACCGTCCAAGGAGCAGCGCCAGCGGGTAGAGGAAGCGGTCACGATGACCCAGCTGACTCCGCTGATCAAGCGTTATCCGCATCAGCTGTCCGGCGGACAGCAGCAGCGCGTAGCAATCGCCCGGGCGATTGCGAACAAGCCGAAGGTCCTGCTGCTGGACGAGCCGCTGAGCGCCCTTGATTTGCAGCTTCGCAAGAATCTGCAATCCGAGCTGAAGCAATTGCAGCGCAGTTTGGGGATTACGTTTGTATACGTCACCCACGACCAGGAGGAAGCGATGATGCTGTCCGACCGGATCGTGATTATGAATAACGGACAAGTGGAACAAATCGGCACGCCGCGTGAAATTTATGCTAAGCCAGCCACCCTGTTCTCCGCCACCTTTGTAGGAGAGAATAACATTTTCTCCAGCGATGGGCGGCTATTTGCTGTGCGTCCGGAGAAATTGCGGGCGAGCAGGCAGGTGGAAGGTTCGAAGCGCAGCGGAGAGGTCATGGATGTTCTCTACCTGGGCAGCATACACAAGCTGATCGTTCAGTTAGACAACGAGCCGATGACGGTGTCCATCATATTTGATATTACGGATGATCGTCCTTGGAGCATTGGCGACAAGGTAGGAGTGGACTGGAACTCCGAGGACGAGGTGGTAATCGGGCCATGAGGAAATCGAGCCTGTCGGTACTGCCGGTGGTGTTATGGCTGGGTGTTTTTATGCTCATTCCGATGCTTATTGTCGTCGGCATGTCGTTTATGGGCCGTGACCAGGTTGGCGGCGTCGTAGCCGGTTTCAGCTTGGACTCTTATGCCCGCTTTTTCGATCCGCTGTATTTGGGGATTTATTGGGATACGATCGTGCTGTCCGTCATGACGACGGTGATCTGTCTGCTGCTGAGCTATCCGCTAGCTTATTATATCGCCAATGCTGGACCGAAGAGACAGACCTGGGGACTGATTCTGGTGACAATTCCGTTCTGGATCAACTTCCTGATTCGCACCTATGCCTGGGTTCTGCTGCTTCGCACGCAGGGCGTCGTCAACAATTTGCTGATCGATATCGGCCTGATTCACGAGCCGCTGCAGCTGCTGTATACGCGGGGAGCCGTTCTGCTTGGCATGGTCTATACGTTTATTCCCTTTATGGTGCTGCCGATCTATGTTGCGCTGGAACAAATGGACAAAAAGCTGCTGGAGGCGGCTAGCGACCTCGGCGCATCACCATGGAAGTCGTTCTGGCACATTACGGTGCCGCAGACCAGATCCGGCATCATGACAGGTTCGGTGCTGGTCTATGTCTCCACCACGGGAATGTTCGTCGTAACGGACATTCTGGGCGGCGCGAAATCGGCGATGATCAGCAACGTCATTCAGGCGCAATTCTCGGGAGCGAGGGATTGGCCGTTCGGTTCGGCGCTGTCGATCATTTTTGTGATCACTTCATTGATTATGATTGCGCTGTTTAACAAAGCAATGACTTCCAGGCACCTCAAAGTAAAGGAGGGGCGCTGATGAAGACGAAGACGCATCCATTGCTCGGCTTTCATTCGCTGCTGATGATGGTGTTTATTTATGTGCCGATCGCTTTTATAATTGCATATTCCTTTAATAGTTCGCGTCTAGCTGCCGACTGGAGCGGCTTCACGCTGGACTGGTACTTCTCTTTGTTTAAAAACCGCCGGGTCATCGAGGCGCTGAGCAACAGCTTAATCGTTGCCGCGGTATCGACCGCAGCATCTACCATCCTGGGAACGATGGCCGCGCTGTCGATGAGAAAGTTGAACCGCAAGATGCGGGCCGGGATGGGGGGACTGCTCTACCTGCCAATCATCATTCCGGATATTATTATGGGATTATCCTTGCTTGTTCTGTTCACTCAGTTCCATATTCCGATGGGCAAGCTAACGATTATTCTAGCCCATATTACGTTTAGCATGTCCTATGTTTACGTTGTGGTCAGCACGAGGCTGGCGGACATGGGCAAGCAGCTGGAGGAAGCGGCGAACGACCTGGGGGCGGATGCGTGGCAGACGTTCCGTTATGTCACATTTCCGCAAATCATGCCTGGTATCGTGGCTGGGGCGCTTATCGCCTTTACGTTGTCCTTGGATGATTTTATGGTGAGCTTCTTCGTCAGCGGGCCTAGCTCGACGACGCTACCGATCTATATTTACGGGCAAGTAAAACGGGGTATTTCCCCGGAAATTAATGCGTTGTGTACGATTCTGATCATCGTCAGCGTCACATTGATTCTTCTGGCGCAATATGCGCTGAATCGGGGGAAAGGGCAAAAGAAAAAATCCCTCCTCCCATTCTAAAATAAGTAGTGCGCTGAAAAGTTGATTTTTGAACATGATTAAAGTAAATAAGATTAATTAAAGAATGGGATGCAGGCAAGGGAGGAAGATGATTCCGAAGAAATGAAAGCTTTCTGAAGGAAAGCTGCCTCGGAAGCATAAGCTTGTGGTCGCCTTTATGATCGGATTTCTGCCATATATGAATTTATATAATCCAAGAAATCCGGGAACAACAGCGATCGCAGGAACATTTTACGTACTTGCCCTACATCCATTACCAAGAGAGGAGATCAAAGAATTGAAAAAAATGAGATGGGCCGGCGTGCTGCTGGCGAGCATGTTAGTTATTTCCCTATTATCCGGATGCGGATCATCTGGCAAGGAAACGTTGAACATATACAGCTGGGCGGATAACTTTGACGCCGACGTACTCGCTGATTTTGAAAAAGAATATAACGTAAAAATCGTATATGACGTGTTTGCCAACAACGAGGATCTGCTTGCTAAGATCAAAACGGGAGGCAGCGGTTACGACTTGATTCAGCCCTCCGACTATATGGTCGACACTATGATTAAAGAGGGGCTGCTGGCGCCGCTGAACATGGAGAACATCCCGAACTTTGAGAACATCGATCCTGCGTTTAAGGACCCTGTGTTCGATCCGGGCAACAAGTATTCCATCGTTTATATGACTGGCGTGACGGGAATTGCGTACAATAAGAAGTACATCAAGGACGAGATCGACAGCTGGGAAGATCTGTGGAACCCGGCTTACAAAGGAAAGGTGCTGCTGCTGGACGATAACCGCGAAGTGATCGGGATGGCTCTGAAAAAAGCCGGCAAATCGAACAGTTCGACAGACGAAGCGGAAATCGGCGCTGCGGTGGACGACTTGAAGCAGCTGCTGCCAAGCGTTCTTGCTTTTGATACAGATAATATTAAGAATAAAATGATCCAGGAAGAGGGCTGGATCGGCACAGTCTGGTCGGGCGATGCTTCCGTGATTGCCAGTGACAATCCAGACGTTGCATATGTTGTGCCTAAAGAAGGTGGTACGATCTGGGCCGATAATTATGCGATTCCGCAGGATGCGAAGAACAAGGAGCTGGCAGAGAAGTTCATCAACTACATGCTGGAGCCTGAGGTTAGCGCGAAGAACTACGAGTCGATCGGCTATAGCGATCCGAATATCAAGGCGAAGGAGTTCCATAGCGACGAATATAATGCCGATACGATGATCAACCTTTCTGCGGATGAACTGTCCCGCACAGAATGGCTTGGCGACGTTGGGGATAAGCTGCAGCTCTATGACCGTTACTGGACAGAGCTGAAGAGCGGACGGGAATAACTGCCATCGATGGCAACAATAATTTACAACAGCGAGGCGCATTTGCGCTTCGCTTTTTTTTGCCTCGGACGCTTTGATCGAATGTTGGCATGATTTTGCTGGAAGAGGGACATAATTCGACTATCCAAGGAAAGAGGTGAGGCAAAGATGATGATGTGGAGGATTTGCCGGATTGGGTTATGCCTGCTCGCGGCCGTATTGTTATCGGCGGGAATAATGCTTGAGGGAAACGTTAGTGCAGAGGATGCAGCTCTGGGAAGTGGAGTTCAAGCCGAGCAGGCATCATTCGCCGGGACAGCCCAAGCAACAGCAGCTGCTGAACAAGGGGTTAAAGTCGAGACGCGAACGATAACGAAGTCCTTGCCAGGGGCATCGATTAAAGCGGAATATCCCCATATAAGCGGTTTGAAGAGCAAATCCGTCCAACGGAAGCTTAATTCGCACTTCAAAGCCCGCGCGGAGGATTTCGTGAAGAAATCCGTCAAGGAAGCAAAGCAGAACCAACCTTCCCCAAGCGGGCATAAGTATGAATTTTTGGGCAGCTATACGGTCACCTATAACAAGAATTGCATTCTGAGCCTCTATGAACAGACCTATGCTTACACCGGGGGAGCACATGGGAACAGCTACCGGGAAGGTCTGACCTTTCGGCTGAAGGACGGCAAGCTGCTAACGCTTGACGAGCTGCTGCGGGCGAATCCGAATTATCGCGAAATCGTTGATCCTGCCATTGCTCAGCAAATGCAGCAGACGCAGGGCTATTTTGGCAATTTCAAGACGATTGGCCCGAATCCGTCGTATTATGTCAAGGACGAGGGTGTCGTCATCTTTTTCCCGTTGTATGAGTATCTGCCTTATGTGAACGGATTTCCGGAGTTCTACTTTCCTTTCTCGCAGCTGCTGCCAGCGGGTGCGAATCCGTTTGATTTTACGAGACACAAATAATATTGTTTATGCTTTGCGATAGTGGAACAATTCTAAGGTTACAAAATAGCTCCCCTCATAAGGACGGGTTTTTAACCTGCCTTCGATGAGGGGAGCTATCGTCAGTTCTGGGTGAGCTCCTAAACGGAGCAAGATCCGTCCGAGCAGGAGGGGTCGGAATTCGGGCCTGTGTCCGAATTTCCGCCAGCCTGGCCCGAAATCACTTGCAATGGCTGCTGCTGTTCTTCCTGCCACACCTGCTCAAGCACTTCCAGGAATGTTCCGCTTGGCTGCGCACCGGATACGGCGTATTTATCGTTGAAGACAAAAAAAGGAACGCCGGTAATTCCAAGGCGTGCGCCCTGCTGGAGTTCGCCGATCACCGCGGAATCGAAGGCGCCTTCCTCAAGAACGCGAAGAGCCTCCTGTTCGTTGAGGCCTACTTCGGCCGATAGCCGGGCAAGCGTAGGATGGTCGCTGAGATCAAGCCCTTCCGTGAAATAAGCTTTGAACAACCGTTCGGCCAGCTCGTTTCCTTTGCCATGCTGTTTGGCGAACTGCGTCAATTGATGGGCATCATGGGTGTTCGTTGGGATGACGTTATCCATGTGGTACTCCAGCCCGACTTCAGCGGCTTGCATAGTGACTTGCTCATTCATTTGTTTGGCTCGTTCGTAGGGCATGCCGTATTTCTCGGCTAGCACCGTGTTAATATCCTTGCCGGTCTTCTTCTCGGCATCGGGCGCGAGCTCGAAGCTGCGAAAGCCAACTTGGACTTGATCGCCATGAGGGAATTGCTTCAAGGCTGCTTCGAATTTGCGTTTGCCGATATAGCAGAATGGGCAAGCAAAGTCTGACCATATATCTACTTTCATGGGATTGCCTCCTTAAGTTTATTCTTCTATCATTCGATGATTTCTACAGGAATGAGCTTGAACTCGGTGACGTCAACCAGACCGCGATTTGAAATGCGAATCTCTGGAATGACCGGCAGGGCGATCAGCGAGAAGGTCATGAATGGTGCGTTCAATCGACAGCCCAACTGCTGCCAGGCCGCAGCAAGCTGCTTCACTTCCCTGGTTACAGTCTCCAGCGGCTGATCGGACATCAAGCCGGCGATGACCATAGGCACCGTGGCGAGAACTTGGCCGTTCTCCACAGCTATCATGCCGCCGCCTAGCCGGGCTAGCTCATTGGCTGCGAGAGCCATATCTTCTGCATTCGTTCCCATGACGAGCAGGTTGTGGCTGTCATGGGCCACTGTAGAAGCAACTGCTCCGCTTCTCAATTGGAAGCCCTGGGCGAAAGCCAGAGAGATTTGTCCGGTGCCATGATGACGCTCAATGCACGCCAGCTGAACGATATCCTGCTTAGGGTTAGGCTGGATAATGCCGCCGGAGACCTGCAGCGTCGCTGTTGCCTTCGCTGTGCGGGCGCTGTTCTCAATTGCTTGGATGAGATGCACCTTGGTGCTTGTTCCCTGGCTTCGGCTGCTCAGCAGGAAGTCCGCTGCAGTAAGCGGGCGGGCTAAATGAACCGATTGCCGTATTTTCTCCGGATAGACATAGCTGGGGAACTGAGCTAACAGTCTGCCGCGATCATAGACCAGTTCGCCGTTCGTAATAACGCTGGAAGGCTCCATTTGCCGCAAATCATCGATAAGCAGCAGATCGGCGCATTTGCCCGGGGCGATTCCGCCGATATCGCCATCGAGCTTGAAGTAGCGAGCTGTGTTGATCGTCCCCATCTGAATAGCGGTAACCGGGTCGACACCTTCCTCTATAGCGCGGCGGACAACATGGTTGAGATGTCCCTTCTCAACCAGCGTCTCGGGGTAGACGTCATCGGTAACAAGCATAATGTTGTCGGTTCTTACACGATCTTCAGTGACAACTTTGATAACTTCTTTGACGTCATGCCAGGCGGAGCCCTCGCGGATCATCAGATGCATGCCGAGTCTTAGCTTGGCCAAGCCTTGCTCTCTTGTAACCGTCTCGTGACAGGAGGTCACACCCGCGGCAATGTAGGCCTGAAGCTGCTGCTGGTCATCGCTAGGGAAGTGGCCGGTGACCGCTTTGCCGGCTTCCATTGTGGCTTTGATTTCCCCGGTCATTTTCGGTTCCCCATGCACAACGCCGGGGAAATTCATCACCTCGCCCAAGCCTGCAACACCGTCCCAGGTCATGCCCTCTGCGATATCGCCGACATGCAGCTCGGCGCCGGCATCCTCCAAATCCGTCGTGGACGGAACACAGGAAGGGAAGGTGGTGTATACCTTCAGCGGCAGACCGCGGCCTTCTTCATGCATGAGGCGGACCCCTTCCGTTCCGAATACGTTGGCGATTTCATGCGGATCCATAAATATTGCAGTGGTTCCTTTGGCTAGCGCCGCTTTGGAGAATTCGGTGACAGACAGCATCGTACTTTCTACGTGCATATGTCCATCCAGCAGACCTGGTGAAATATACCTTCCAGCAGCGTCGATCACCTGCGTACTAGCTCCTATTGTATGTAAGGCATGGCCTACATAAGCAATGCGGCCATGCTTGATGGCTACATCCGTGTTCTCGATCAGTTCGCCGGTGTATACGTTCACCAGCGTACCGTTAGTGACGACCAGATCGGCAGGCTCTGCCCCCATGGCAACCTGGCCCAGACTGTGGCTGACGTCATATTGTTTGTTCGTTCGGTTATGGCTCATTTCTCTGGTCTCCTTTACACCTAGCACCCTAATTGCAAGAAAGACTGTCCTCCAAACAATGCTTGGAGGACAGCCTTATTTACAATCGTTACACTCCAGCAGGAGTGACTTTCTCAATTACTTTGTCCACGATGCCATATTCCATTGCTTCGGCAGCGCTCATAAAGTAATCGCGGTCCGTATCCTTCTCAATCCGCTCCAGCGGCTGTCCAGTACGCTCCGCAAGAATATGATTCAGTTTATCGCGCATTTTCAGGATGCGGCGAGCCCGGATTTCGATGTCCGTCGCTTGTCCTTCCGCACCGCCTAGCGGCTGATGGATCATGATCTCGCTGTTAGGCAGCGCATAACGCTTGCCTTTGGTGCCTGCGTTCAGCAGGAATGCGCCCATGGAAGCAGCCAGTCCGACACAAATCGTCGATACGTCCGATTTGATAAATTGCATCGTATCATAAATCGCCATGCCTGCGGTAATTGAGCCGCCAGGGCTATTAATGTACAAATGAATATCTTTGCCTGGGTCTTCTGCATCCAGGAACAGCATTTGCGCGATGATGGAGTTGGCAACGACGTCATTCACTCCGCTACCAAGGAAGATAATACGGTCTTTCAGCAGTCTGGAATAAATGTCGTATGCGCGTTCTCCGCGGTTGCTTTGTTCAACGACCATTGGAATATAACTCACCGATAAAACCTCCTTAGATTGGTTCGAGCTCCTACTAGCGTCTCTTCGATAAAGGCCGGGCCAATCGCGAAGCGAGCAGTATAGCCTCCATTGTAATATAGATTCATGTATCGATTCAATCAATCTCATAATTGACGAAATCGAGAATTATTAACCTCATCATAAACAATTTTAAGCAGAAAGTCAAAGATGGTCAAACTATAAAAAAAGAAAAAGCACCACTTGGTCTGGTGCATCCATGATCCGTTCCGGTTCTGACAGTAACAAGAACGCTGCTTGCGTGTCGAAAAATAAAAAAAGCCTTATATAAGGCTTTGTGCGTTTGAAGGTTGAAATTTAGATGGCGCGCCCGCGAGGAATCGAACCTCGATCTCAGGCTCCGGAGGCCTACGTCATATCCATTGGACCACGGGCGCAAATTTAGCGTAACAAAAATGATTATATGGCATCGGGGGGCAAATTTCAAGTGGCAAATTTTATTATGCGCCAACACGTGTATGGACGGCATGTCCGTCTGCCCCCGAGAACCATACTGCGGGCTGAAAAACAACCTTGGGACAAACCGGCCGAAACGTGTTGGCGGCCTGTAATTTATTTTGAGCATTACTGCTTCAGCTCAAGCTCAGCAAGTGTCGTATCGACCGCTTCTTGGCCACGCAGCTCCGCCTCCGCGAGTGCTTCTTCCAGCGTCAGCTCATTTTGCAGGAGCCGATCCAGCACGGATTGCGCGGCAGATTGAAAAGCATCCAGCACATTGGCGTCGACCTGGGTATACGGGTCGATGTAATCGGGGTTGGCCTGAAGCGAATAAAGGGGAGAGAGATCACGCTCGCCTACCGGGTGGACATATTCAGTTACGGCCGGCAAGCCGTAATTGGGCTGTTTCTGAGCCAGCAGACGGCTGTTAAGAGCATCGCCAGCAATGAATTTGACGAGTTCAAGCGCTTCTTCCGGATGCTCTGAAATTGAAGAGACGCCAAAAAAGTCAAAGATCTCATAAAAGTTGGAGGTATCAGGATTCAACGGGTCTATAGGCGCGCTAACCACTCCCCAGTCAAGCATTGTACCGCCTTCAAAATGGGAAAAGGGCTCGAAGTTATAAGCGAGAACATTGGAGCTCACAGTCATTGCCGCATCCTCTGTCAAGAATGCCGGATGCTTCATTGAATCAAGCTCTTCTCCTAGGTCATAAACGACACCTGCACGGAAAGCCTGAACCGCGTCGGACCAGATCGATTTCCAGTGTTCGGTATTCATTGTCACTTTCATGGTATGGGGATCGAAATAAGACAAGTTCTCAGTCTCCCCGGCTTTAAGGATATAGTTCATCGTCACGTTCTTGTAATAATTCATTTGGATGCCGTACAAACGGTTGCCTTCTTTATCTTCCGCAGGAAATCGCTGCGCCAGAGCAAATACATCGCTCCAGCTCATTCCGTCGTACGGATAAGTGATGTTATATTCATCAAACAGCTTCTTGTTGAAATATAGCGCTTCGCTATGAAAAGTAGGAGCTAGCGCATAGTAGCGGCCGTCCTCGGAAGCTGAGCTAAGTAGTGCGGTAACGATTGGCGAGAGATCTCCTTCGTTCGTTGATGGATTTAATAGGGGCGGAGGGATCTGTCGAAGCTTACCTTGTTCTATTGCTGCTTTGTATTGATCCATTCCGTTTATATAGATTACATCAGCCTCTGTATCGAAGCTGCCAGCGTCCGTTCCGGGTTCATCCTGGATGACCTGGATTTCAATATGGGGGTGCGATTTCTGAAAAGCAAAGCCGAACATTTTATAGAACTGTTGTGCTGACGGATAGCTGACTTTGATCGTAACCGGTTTAACCTGCTGGGGCCTCTGGCATCCTGCAAGTGACGGAAAGACGATGATAAGAAGTAAGATCATGAGCAGTCCGCGTCTTATGGGCATATGTATGTTCCTCCTTGTAAGTGAAGAATAGGGCGGGATTGACCCGCCCTATTTATTACCAGCTATCCGACGCATAATCCTGGGCGTATTTGCCTCCAGAGAAATAAGTTCTTGATGCCGTATTTAAAGTGTAGGATCCATTGCTGGAGTATACGCCGTCTTTTGTAAACCAGGCGGCTTCGGTATTTCTGCTGGTCGTAGTAGCAGTGCCGGTTTCTTTCTGGGTTGAAGATTGATAAAAGGTTCCTTGAACATTTAGACTGGTCATTTTAGTATTCGAAGTAAGTGCATAAGACTTACCCCTAACCGTGTTGGCGTAATACTGGCTCGTACCGATGAAGGCATCCGTTGTTACATTTGGATCTGGCGTATCGATGTCCGCAGCAAATGTTGGGATAGCGATTGCCAAAAAAAGCGAAGTGGCTGCAGCAGCTAATGTTACCTTTTTCATTTAAACACGCTCCCTGCTTCATTTTATTATTATTGAAAGTCAACACGAATCCTGTAAAAAGGTAAGAACCAAACCCTCCTCTCTCGGCATAATGCTGAAGTGCGAGTCTGGATGCTTATATGTAAACGGAACAGGATTGCCCCGATTACATCAACCTAATTGCAGAGTGGATACAGTTATTGAATTTCTTTCTTCGCGATTTCAGCTAAAGCCTGTTCTGCGCTTGCATTACCGGAGATGGCCTGTTCTATCGCTTCATTTAGAAGCTCATAAATGGTGCTTGGAACCGGGCTTGTACGATATGCAGGTCTAAGCTTGTAGAAGGCCTCTATATCTGACGTGCTCTGCCCCATGGAAGTGTAAGCATTGAGTGAAGAAAAGCCATAAACGGAACGATACGACCACTTGGCAGTTTGATCTGACATAAAGAAACGGATTAATTCCCAGGCTGCATCGCTTTCGGTCGAACTGGCAGGGATCGCCCACATGCCGTCTAACACATAGTGGTGGCTTAAATCCGGCTCCGCTGGATGGGTTGGCATGGTTACCAGCTTCCATTCCAGATCCGAGCCTTGCTGCTCCAGCTGAATCAATTCTTCGTAAGTGATAATGCCCAGGGCATATTCGCCTGTTAAAAATAAATTGTCATTTAAATCATGAAGGGCAATGTTGCCTGTTCTTAGCGGCTCAAGGGTAAGCTCCAGCAAATCTGCCCATGAGGAGCTGTCCAAAGTGATTTGCTTCGTATCCTCATTGTAGGCTTGGAGGTTCTCGGTTTGCCCTATGTTAATTAAAAAGTGGGCGTTCGACGGGTAAGAATGCGTCAGCCCTTTGGGGAATTGATGGGCTAAATCAATAATTTCTTCCCACGTCATTTGATCCTTGGGATATGGAACGCCATATTGGTCAAATAAACGAGAGTTGTATACAAGTGCCCGGCTATAGAAGGTTGGAGCCAGCCCGTACAGCTTGCCATCTCCATATTGCTTCATGAGCTCTACGGCGCTCGGTACGAAAGCATCCAGAGAGAAGGAGGTTTTTTGTATGTATGGATCAAGCTCCTGGAGCAGTCCGTTATTTGCCAAAGATTGCAGATAAGCCGGCGGAAGGTAGATTAGGTCCACAGCGTTCTCAGCAGTCCATTCTTGTACGGATATCCTCTCCGTTATTAAGTCGCTTGTCGGTATTACATTGTAATTTAGTTTCGGATATTCAATCGACAGCAAGGATGAATATCTATTCTCAAACTGTTTCTCTGAGAAGTAGCCGATGTTTAGGGTGAGTTCGCTGTCGTTCAATTCGGAAGGGGAGGGCTGACCCGTACATCCGGTTATAAAAAACAGGCAAATGATAAGAATATATGTTGTCCGAACACGCAATGATTACACCACATTTCCCAAAAATGTAATTAGATGCCAATTTGAGTATACCCCCGTCTCTACTATTTGTAAATCATCAAACTAGATTGTCTAGCATGTTGCTGCCGGAATGGCGGGAAAAGTCATAAAAACGCCGTTTTTCATGTCTTGGCGAATTTCATCGAAGATTATTGAATAAGCCTTCAGAAGATAGAGAAATATAGGGACATCACACTTGCAACAGGGACCAAAATTGGTTAAAATATCAGTGGGACTTAAAACGTTAACCCGGGACATTTTAAGGCCAAGGGAGATGGAGAGGAAGACGAAGCTTGCAGGAGTGGAAAGCATGCGAAATATTTTAGAAATGCAGAAGCAGCTTCTTCCAGATCTCATGGAAATTCTCAAGAAAAGGCATACCATACTTCACCAGATCATGTTATCGGATGTGATTGGTCGCAGAACCTTGGCGCTTTCGCTAAACATGACGGAACGTGTACTGCGTGCCGAAACAGATCTCCTGAAGGCTCAAGGCCTGATTGAAATCGAGAATATAGGCATGAGGATTAGCGATTCGGGCAGGAAACTGCTAGAAGATATGGAGCCGATCGTAAAGGAAATATTCGGCCTCGCTAATTTGGAGGAGAAGATTCGCAAAGCCTTTGGATTGCGCAAGGTTGTGGTCATTCCTGGAGACTGGGAGACCTCTCCGCTGACGAAGCGGGAGCTCGGTCTGGCAGGTGCCAAAGCGCTGCTAGGGGCCATGCGCGGCGGAGACGTCGTAGCGGTCACAGGCGGTACAACGATGGCCGAGGTAGCGGAGCAGCTGAATCCGCCGGCGAATGCAGCGTTCAAGCAGAACTGGTTCGTTCCGGCGCGAGGTGGGCTCGGCGAGAGCCTGGAAATCCAGGCGAATACGATTGCTTCCGGCATGGCTAAGCGGGTTGGAGCAGGTTACCGGCTGCTGCATGTGCCCGATTTGCTCGGCAAGGAGGCGTATCAGTCACTGGTGCACGACCCGAATATTCAGGATATCGTAAGCACGATTCGCCAGGCGCGGATTGTGGTGCACGGCATCGGGGATGCTACGGAGATGGCCCGCCGCCGCAAGCTCGATACAGCAATGATCGAGGACTTGCAGAAGGATGGCGCGGTTGCAGAATCATTTGGATACTATTTCGATAAAGAAGGCGTAGTTGTTCACAAAATGCTGACCCTGGGACTCCGTCTGGAAGACATCAGGAAGACGGACACGGTGATTGGAATCGCGGGCGGCAAAAGCAAGGCCAAAGCTATACACGCGGTGCTGCAGTTCGGACATGAAGACATTCTTGTCACGGACGAAGCCGCGGCAATGGACATCGTGAGCGAACTGGAGCAAAAAGAAAAACAGCAGAACAGCGTTATTTGATCGTTTAACCTTATTTACTCATGACTGCCTTATCAGGCCAGTCTTGAATAATAAAAAACAAACACACTGGGAGGAACTATCAATGAGTGTAAAAGTAGGTATTAACGGTTTTGGACGTATTGGACGTCTTGCTTTCCGTCGTATTCAAAACGTAGAAGGCATCGAAGTAGTAGCGATTAATGACTTGACCGACGCTAAAATGTTGGCTCATCTGTTGAAATATGATACAACTCAAGGCAGATTCGAAGGCGATGTAGAAGTTCACGACGGCTTCTTCAAAGTGAACGGCAAAGAAGTTAAAGTTCTGGCTAACCGCAACCCTGAAGAGCTTCCTTGGGGCGAGCTTGGCGTGGACATCGTTCTGGAGTGCACTGGCTTCTTCACAACGAAAGAAAAAGCTGAGCTTCACTTGAAAGGCGGCGCGAAGAAAGTTGTTATCTCCGCTCCAGCTACAGGCGACATGAAAACTGTTGTTTACAACGTTAACCATGAAATCCTTGACGGCTCCGAGACGGTTATTTCCGGCGCTTCCTGTACGACGAACTGCTTGGCTCCAATGGCTAAGGTTCTGAATGACAAGTTCGGTATCGTTGAAGGCTTGATGACGACAATCCACGCTTACACAGGCGACCAAAACACACTTGATGCTCCTCATGCGAAAGGCGACTTCCGTCGTGCTCGCGCAGCTGCTGAGAACATCATTCCTAACACGACTGGTGCGGCTAAAGCTATCGGTCTGGTTATCCCTGAACTGCAAGGCAAACTTGACGGCGCAGCACAACGCGTGCCTGTAGCTACAGGTTCCCTGACTGAGCTTGTAACTGTTCTTGAGAAGAGCGTAACAGCTGCAGAGATCAACGAAGCAATGAAAGCTGCTTCTGATCCAGAAACTTATGGCTACACTGAAGATGAAATCGTATCTTCCGACATCCAAGGAATCACTTTCGGTTCCCTGTTCGATGCTACGCAAACTAAAGTTCTTACCGTTGGCGACAAGCAGCTGGTTAAAACTGTAGCTTGGTATGACAACGAAATGTCCTACACAGCACAACTTGTTCGTACGCTGGAGTACTTCGCTAAAAAAGCTCAGTAATCCCGTTATATAACAGCTTATATACCAAAGAGGAGCGACCTGGCTGCAGGACTCCTCTTTGGTTCATGAAGTTATAGAATCGACATTCACACACACAAATTATAGAGATACAAGCACCGCTTAGGAGAGAAATCATTCAAGAGAACCCGTGGCGTATAGTGGCCTAGAAGCCATAGCCGCATACCTTAGGAGGAACGTGGAGATGAACAAGAAAAGTGTACGTGATGTGGAAGTAACTGGCAAACGCGTGTTTGTCCGCGTCGATTTTAACGTCCCAGTTCAGGATGGTAAAATTTCTGATGATACTCGTATTCGTGAGACGCTGCCTACCATTAACTATTTGGTGGAGAAAGGCGCGAAAGTAATCCTTGCCAGCCATATGGGACGCCCGAAAGGCCAAGTGGTTGAATCGCTGCGCCTGAACCTGGCTGCGGAACGCCTGTCCGAATTGCTCGGCAAAAAAGTAGCGAAAGCTGACGAAGCTGTCGGCGAAGCAGTTAAAGCACAAGTAGCTGCCCTGAACAATGGCGATGTACTTGTACTGGAGAATGTGCGCTTCTATCCAGGCGAAGAGAAAAACGATCCTGAGCTTGCAAAGCAATTCGCCGAGCTGGCTGATCTATTCGTCAATGACGCGTTTGGCGCGGCTCACCGTGCCCATGCTTCGACGGAAGGCATCGCTCATCATCTGCCAGCCGTATCCGGCCTGCTGATGGAGAAAGAGCTTGCTGTTCTTGGCAAAGCATTGTCCAATCCGGATCGTCCTTTCACAGCGATTATTGGCGGTTCTAAGGTTAAGGACAAAATCGATGTGATCGACAACCTGCTTAACATTGCCGACAACGTATTGATCGGCGGAGGACTGACTTATACCTTCTTCAAAGCGCAAGGTTATGAAATCGGTAAATCCCTGCTGGATGAGAGCAAGCTGGATGTTTCCCTCGAATTCATCGAGAAAGCCAAAAAGCTGGGTAAAAACTTCGAGCTTCCGGTAGACATCGTTGTTGCGGATGACTTCAGCGCGGATGCCAACCATAAAGTCGTCGATATCGACAGCATTCCTGCAGATTGGGAAGGCGTGGACATCGGGCCGAAGACGCGCGCCAAATATGCGGAAATTATCAAAAACTCCAAGCTGGTTGTATGGAACGGACCGATGGGCGTATTTGAAATTGATATTTTCGCAAACGGTACTCGTGAGGTAGCAGAAGCTTGCGCTTCGACGGAAGGCTACACGATTATCGGCGGTGGCGACTCGGCAGCGGCAACTGAGAAATTCAACCTGGCGGATAAAATGGACCACATCTCCACGGGCGGCGGCGCTTCCTTGGAATTCATGGAAGGCAAGGCGCTTCCAGGCGTTGTGGCTCTGAACGACAAGTAACACTATCAGTGAAAGATAAGGAGTGAACCGCATGAGAACACCGATCATTGCAGGGAACTGGAAGATGTTCAAAACCGTTCCTGAAGCAAAAGCTTTCTTCGAAGCGGTGAAAGGCAAAGCGGAGGTAGACGGCGTTGAGAGCGTAATTTGCGCTCCTTTTACGAATCTGCCAGCTTTGGTCGAAGCGGCTAAAGGAACGAAAATCAAAATTGGTGCTCAAAACCTGCATTTCGAAGATGAAGGTGCATTTACCGGTGAAATCAGCGGTGGAATGCTGAAGGATCTGGGCGTCGATTATGTCATTATCGGGCATTCCGAACGCCGGGCTTACTTCGGGGAGACGGATGAAATCGTGAATAAGAAAGTTCATGCTGCATTCAAGCATGGCTTGACTCCGATTCCTTGCGTCGGCGAGAAGCTGGAAGAGCGCGAGGCTGGCCAAACGAAGGAAGTCGTTAAGGTGCAGACCGAAGCGGCGCTGGGAGGATTGTCCGCAGAGCAGGCCGCACAAGTGGTTATCGCTTACGAGCCAATCTGGGCGATCGGAACGGGCAAATCTTCTACGGCTCAGGCTGCGAATGAAGTGATTTCCTACATCCGCAGCCTTATTAAAGATTTGTACAATGAAGAGGTTGCCGGCAAAATCCGTATTCAATACGGCGGCAGCGTAAAACCTGAGAATGTGAAGGAATATATGGGCGAAAGCGACATCGACGGCGCGCTTGTCGGCGGTGCCAGCCTGCAGCCTGCTTCGTATATTCAACTGGTCGAGGGGGCGCAATAAATGGCAGCTCCAAGACCTGTAGCACTCATCATCATGGATGGCTTCGGCCTGCGGAATACGACGGAAGGCAACGCGGTTGCCCAGGCTTATAAGCCGAACTACGACCGCTACCTGAAGGAATATCCGAATACGACACTGACCGCTTGCGGCGAGGCTGTAGGTCTCCCGGAAGGACAGATGGGGAACTCCGAGGTAGGTCACTTGAACATCGGTGCCGGACGCATCGTGTACCAAGACTTGACCCGGATTTCCAAGTCGATCCGTGAAGGCGAATTTTTCGAGAACGAGACTTTGGTAGATGCCGTGCGCAGCGCCAAGGCTAACGGGAAGAAGCTGCATCTGTATGGACTTCTCTCTGACGGCGGCGTACACAGCCACATTGACCATATGTTCGCGATGCTCGACCTTGCGAAGAAGGAAGAGATGAACGAGGTCTATATCCACGCATTCCTGGATGGCCGCGACGTGGCTCCGGACAGTGCGAAGGGCTTCATCGAGCGTCTCATTGCAAAAATCGAGGAAGTCGGAGTAGGCAAAATCGCCACGGTGCAAGGACGCTACTATGCAATGGACCGCGACAAACGCTGGGATCGCGTAGAGAAGTCCTACCGCGCCATGGTATATGGCGAAGGGCCGAAATATACCGATCCGATCACAGCCGTGACGGAATCCTACGAGAAATCGGTCTTCGACGAATTCGTTATGCCGACCGTCATCGTAGACGGACATGACCAGCCGATCGCGCTTGTCGAGTCCGGCGATTCGGTCGTGTTCCTGAACTTCCGTCCTGACCGGGCGATTCAATTGTCGAACGTATTTACGAACAAGGACTTCCAAGGCTTTGACCGGGGACCGAAGTTCCCGCAAGGTCTGCATTTCGTCTGCCTGACGCTGTTCGCGGAGACGGTAGAGGGCTATGTAGCCTATAAGCCGAAGGATCTGGACAACACGTTTGGCGAGGTTCTTGTACAGCATGGGAAAACTCAGCTTCGCATCGCTGAAACGGAAAAATATCCGCACGTCACATTCTTCTTCAGCGGCGGACGTGATGTTCAGCTGCCAGGCGAAACGCGCGTGCTGATCAACTCGCCGAAGGTCGCCACGTACGACCTGAAGCCTGAAATGAGCGCTTATGAAGTGGCAGAAGCTGCCGTGAAGGAGATCGAGTCTGATAAGCATGACGCGATTATTCTGAACTTCGCGAATCCGGATATGGTAGGCCATTCCGGTATGCTGGAGCCAACGAAGAAAGCGGTGGAAGTAACTGACGAATGCGTAGGCAAAGTGGTGGATGCCGTTAAGGCAAAAGGTGGCGTCGTCATCATTATCGCCGACCACGGGAATGCCGACATGGTATTTGATGAGAACGGCCGTCCGTTCACTGCGCACACGACGAACCCGGTTCCTTTCATCGTAACTGATGAGAATGTTATACTACGTGATAGCGGCATCCTGGCGGATGTGGCGCCAACGCTTCTGGATTTGATGGGTCTGCCTAAACCGGAAGAAATGACAGGCACCTCGATGATCGCCAGCCGTAAAGCATAAAAAATACACATATCAAAGGAGACTATACAATGACTATTATTTCTGACGTATACGCTCGCGAAGTCCTAGACTCCCGCGGTAATCCGACGGTAGAAGTTGAAGTATATCTGGAGTCCGGCGCAATCGGCCGCGCTATCGTTCCTTCCGGCGCTTCCACGGGCGCTCACGAAGCAGTTGAGCTGCGTGACGAGGACAAATCCCGTTACCTGGGTAAAGGGGTATTGAAAGCTGTTGAGAACGTAAACGAAATTATCGCTCCTGAAGTGATCGGCATGGACGCTTTGGATCAACTTGGCATCGACAAGCTGATGATCACTTTGGATGGAACGCCTAACAAAGGCAAGCTCGGCGCGAACGCGATCCTGGCTGTGTCCATGGCTGTAGCCCGCGCAGCAGCTGACGCTCTGGATCTTCCGCTGTACGTATACCTTGGCGGATTCAACGCGAAGCAGCTTCCTGTTCCAATGATGAACATCGTGAACGGCGGCGCGCATGCGGACAACAACGTTGACGTACAAGAGTTCATGGTTCTGCCTGTAGGCGCACCTACTTTCAAAGAAGCACTTCGCGTAGGCGCTGAAATTTTCCATAACCTGAAATCCGTACTTAAAGCAAAAGGCCTGAACACGGCTGTAGGCGACGAGGGCGGCTTTGCTCCTAACTTCTCCTCTAATGAGGACGCTCTGTCTTCCATCATTGAGGCGATCGAGAAAGCAGGCTACAAACCAGGCGAAGACGTTGTGCTTGGTATGGACGTTGCTTCTACTGAATTCTTCAAAGACGGCAAATACCATCTTGAAGGTGAAGGCAAATCCTACACTCCAGCTGAATTCGTTGATTTGCTGGCTTCTTGGGTGGACAAATACCCAATCGTTACGATCGAAGACGGCTGCTCTGAGGACGACTGGGAAGGCTGGAAATTGCTCACTGAGAAATTGGGCGATAAAATCCAGCTGGTGGGCGACGACCTGTTCGTAACAAACACAGAGCGTCTGGAAAAAGGAATCAAAGACGGTATCGGTAACTCCATCCTGATCAAAGTGAACCAAATCGGTACGTTGACAGAAACCTTCGACGCGATCGAAATGGCAAAACGCGCAGGCTACACAGCAGTTATCTCCCACCGTTCCGGTGAGTCCGAAGACAGCACGATCGCTGACATCGCTGTAGCGACAAACGCTGGCCAAATCAAAACGGGTGCTCCTTCCCGTACAGACCGTGTTGCGAAGTACAACCAATTGCTTCGCATCGAAGACCAATTGGGCGAGCTGGCTCAATACAACGGCTTGAAATCTTTCTACAACCTGAAACAATAGTCTGAAGCAGAACTTCAGCATCTATTGACAATTACTCCCGCATTCAGAGAATGCGGGAGTTTTTATATTAAGCTAACGGTAAAAATGCAATTGATCTGAGAAATTGTATAACCCTAATAAAAAAACGACGGTGCTGTCCTAGAAGTCATTAAAGATGACTGAGGGGCGCCTCTTTTTTTTGGCTCATCTTATACAGGCTATCGAACTCTAAATCTCACGCTGTGGCCAATGTTAAGTAAGCTGCCGAACACAAGCTCGAACACTAAATGGAATTCATGTATCTAATTATGCTCTAAACGAATGTTTTAGGGGAGTAGATGGATTTCATGTACCTAAAATCAAGAATCCCGCCCATGATGGGCAAATTCCCTTCTTCTAACGACATAAAATCCATTTAAATCTACCTTCTTTTCTTTGCCGCAGAAATTAACTACTATAATTCCATTTAGAACTAGAAACAACGATTCATGATGAGCGTAAAAGCGAGTGGACAGCGTGTAATGTGATAGTTCTCGATGAGCCTACAAATGATTTAGGTTAGTCCCAGAAGATTCAGAAAACAAGAGCATACTTTTTTTTGGCTTATTTCTGAGCTTTAGAAGGAGGATGAATCTATGAATAAAAATGAAGAGTACAGAGAGTTTACTGTTAAGTATGATCACCATCAAGTCGTTGCATATACGGATCCAACATATGTCTTAAGAATAGGAACGAAGAATGACAAAATTTATATTGAAATGGATAGTACTTCTACGTGCGAATTAAGAATGGAGCTTTATCCTGAGCTTCTTGCAAAAATAATTCAGCACCTCCAACCGTTGGATTTAGAGCAATGAATGTAAGAATGGAAAACGTAGGCGTACATTGCTTATCTAGGTTGTCATTCCATGGATGCTATGGTACAATAATAATGCTGTTTTTCTGTTTATGACATGATATCATTATCATAATCGTTGAAGTAATTTGGATGTTCTCACTTAGGAGGTGGATTCAATGGAATTGTTTTTGAAAATATTGCTTATTATTTTTTCCATCGGTGTAATCACGGCAGTCCTTCTGCAGGAAGGTAAAAGCGCGGGTCTGACCGGCGCCATCTCCGGAGGAGCGGAACATCTGTTTGGCAAAGCGAAAGCGCGCGGCATGGAGCTTGTTCTGGAGCGGGCTACTGTTGTACTTGCTGCTGGATTCTTCATTCTGGCCATTGCCGTTGCCGTTGTTATTAAATAGGATACCGTATATAAGAGAGCCCTCGTTCCTTTCGAACGGGGGTTTTTTGCATTGGTTTTCAGGAGAAATCAAATTTGGGGGAAAAATGCAGCTCGGCGATTTAAGGAGAAACGGATGCGGACGGTTAATTTCGTGTATACTAGGGTATATACATGAAGGGTAATTCGTGGAAATTGGTTCCCAACATATAAAATACATAACCGGTTAAGGACAAGCCGAGCCGGGCCGAGGTGAGTTTATGGTAACAGAATCAGAGCTGCTTGATTTTATGCGGGAGACCGCTTATAAACCGATGACCTATCAGGAGCTTGAAGAGCATTTCCATATTGCGGACGCGAAGGAATTCAGGGAGTTCCTGAAGCTGCTGAACCGTTTGGAGCAGGAAGGGAAAATCATACTGACGCGAACTCACCGTTACGGCATGCCGGAGCGGATGGATTTAGTGCGGGGACGGCTGCAGGCGCATGCCAAAGGCTTTGCTTTTCTCATTCCAGAGGATCGCGAGCACCCTGACGTATATATTCATGCCAATGATCTCAAAAGCGCGATGAACGGCGATACCGTCCTCGTGCGCGTCAATTCGAAAAGCATAGCCGGCGGCAAGCTGGAGGGCGAGGTCGTACGGGTCGTTACCCGGGCCGTGACCCAGGTTGTCGGCGTATTTCAGAACGAAGAGGCTTATGGCTTCGTCATCCCGGATGACAAGCGGATTAATCGCGATATTTTCATTCCGAAAGAGGGCTTTAACGGTGCGGCCAACGGCCAAAAGGTCGTCGTGCGGATCGTGCAGTACCCGGAAGGGAGAGCCGCAGCCGAAGGCGAGATTATCGAAATTCTCGGGCATAAGGATGACCCGGGTGTCGATATTCTGTCGATCATTCGTAAGCATCAATTGCCGGAGGCTTTTCCAGATGATGTGATGGAAGAGGCAATGAGCGTCCCCGATGAGATCGACCCGGCGGAAATTGCCAAGCAAGGGCGGCGCGATTTGCGGGATAAGGTCATCGTGACGATCGATGGTGAGGATGCGAAGGATTTGGACGATGCGGTGAACGCAGAGCGTCTGCTGAACGGCCATATCAAGCTAGGCGTGCATATTGCCGATGTCGGCTATTATGTGCGCGAGAAGTCGAAGCTCGATCAGGAGGCGTATAACCGCGGGTGCAGCGTGTACCTTGTGGATCGTGTAATTCCGATGCTGCCGCATCGGCTGTCGAACGGCATATGCTCCCTGAATCCGAAGGTAGATCGGTTCACACTGTCGTGCGAGATGGAATTCAACGAGCAGATGAAGGTCGTGAAGCATGATATTTTTACGAGTGTGATTCGCACGAAAGAACGGATGACCTACACGAATGTGCGCAAGATCGTGGAGGACGAGGATCCGGAGGTAACAGCGCGCTACAGCGAATTGGCCGATATGTTCCGCCTGATGAAGGAGCTGGCGCTCAAGCTGCGGAGCAAGCGGATGCGCCGCGGGGCGGTGGACTTCGACTTCGAGGAATCGAAGGTGATCGTGGATGAGAACGGCAAGCCGACGGATATTGTCAAGAGAGAGCGCTCAATCGCGGAGCAAATCATCGAGGAGTTCATGCTGGCGGCCAACGAGACAGTGGCGGAGCATTTCCATTGGCTGAAGGTGCCGTTCATTTACCGGATCCACGAAGACCCGGATCAGGAGAAGCTGCTCAATTTCATGATGTTCGTCGCTAATTTCGGGTATTCGGTCAAGGGCGGCAAAGGCGACCGTGTTCATCCGCGCGCGCTGCAATCGCTGCTGGAGGATATCCAAGGGACGAAGGAGCAGACGGTCATTAGCACGATGATGCTGCGTTCAATGAAGCAGGCGAAATACGATGCGGAGAGTACGGGGCATTTTGGACTGGCTGCCGAGTTCTACACGCATTTCACCTCGCCGATCCGGCGTTATCCGGATTTGGTCATTCACCGGGTCATTCGCGAGGTTATCGAGAGCGGCGGGGCTCTGCCGGCGGCACGGGAAGAATATTTGGCCAGCCGGATGCAGGAGATTTCCCAGCAATCGTCTGAGCGCGAGCGGGTAGCCGTGGAGGCCGAGCGGGATACGGAGCAGCTGAAGAAGGCGGAATTCATGCTGGATAAGGTCGGGGAGGAGTTCCCGGGCATTATCAGCAGCGTGACGAGCTTCGGGATGTTCATCGAGCTGGAGAATACGGTGGAAGGCTTGATCCGTCTCAGTGCGATGACGGACGATTATTACCACTTCCATGAGCAGCATATGGCGCTGATTGGCGAGCGCACGTCGAAAATTTACCGCATTGGCGACGAGGTCGAAATTCGCGTGGCCCGGGTCAATATGGACGACCATACGATCGATTTTGAGATGGTCGACATGAAGCCGCGGCGCCGGGGAGAAGGCTTTGAAGACGGCTTCGGCGGACGCCCGGGCGGCAAAGGCAGCGGCAAGCCGTGGCAGTCGGCTGGCGGCAAAGGCGGCAAGAACGGCGGCAAAGCCGGGAAGAAGGCCGGAGCGGGCAAGGCGTTCGGCAAAGCCGGCAAAGGCAGCGGCAAGGGCAAGGCAGCGGCCGGGGGCAAGCGCGGCGGAAAGCGCGGTGCTGGAGCTGGAGCGGCCGGGGATGCCGGGCCAGCAGCGGTGAGCTTTGGCTTCGGCTCCGGCAAAGGCGGCTATGGCGCCGGGCCGGCGGCCACGAGCCGCAAAGCGGGCGGCAGCAGCGGTGCGGGCAAGGGCTCGCGGCGGAAGAAGACGTCCGCGAGCGGGATTTTCATCGGCGGCGGCAGCAGTGGTGCGCCGGGCGCCGATGGGAAGCCGCCGCGCAAGAAGCGGTAGCTCTTGCGCGAGCGGCTCGCCCGCCCGCGGGCTATGCCCGGGCGGGCGGTTTGGGCCGCGTGCCCGAACGGCGCGGCCTGTGGCGGCGGCCCCCACGGTGGTGGGGGCCGCTTGTTTGTGAGCGCCCTCGAGCTGTGCTCGGGCGCTTGCGGTGTGGCCGCGCCTTGATTTTGCATCACGTAGTTGATACAATTAATTTCTGGTGTACTAGAGTCAGCGACCTGGCAAAAATGGCGGTGAGGAGGATGAACATGGGCAAGAAGAATGATGGTAAGGTATTGGCGCAGAACAAGAAGGCTTCCCATGATTACTTCATCGAGGATACCTTTGAGGCAGGGATGGTGCTGACCGGTACCGAAATCAAGTCGATCCGCAACGGCAGAGCGAACATCAGCGATGCATTTGCGACGATTCGCAATGGCGAGATTCACATTCACAATATGCATGTGAGCCCGTTCGAACAAGGGAATCGGCATAATCCGACTGATCCGACGCGAGCACGCAAGCTTCTGCTGCATAAGGCACAGATCAACAAGCTGCTCGGCCTGTCGAAGCAGGAAGGGTATTCGATCGTGCCGCTGAAGATATATATCCGCAACGGCTATGCCAAGCTGCTGATCGGCCTTGGTAAAGGGAAGAAGCAGTACGACAAGCGGGAAGCCGCAGCCAAGCGCGATGCACAGCGCGATATTCAGCGCATCCTTCGCGAGAAGCAGAAGGTAGCGCGGTAATTTACTACAATAAACAGCCAAAACCTCGGATCGCAGCGGCATCATGCTTGCTGCAATCCGAGGTTTTTTGATGCCTCCTAGAGGGAGGTTGGCGGCTTTTTATTTTCCTCTTCCAATTCGAATTTGGATTTGAATTTCGAGTCTTCGGCAGCCTCCTGCTGCGGATCGCTTGGATGGGAGCTGTGATCTGCTCCGTCTGCTTGGTTAGCCTCTTCAGCCGGATCTTCCTGCTGCTTATTCTTGCCTTTCCCGCGGAGCCTGTTGAACAGCCATACGAACGGCAGGAATAACACGAACCAGAATTTTTTGATCAGGACGGCAAGCAAGCCGAACAGTCCTGCTTTTTTGGCGACCGCCAGTCCCGCTCCGCCCAGAATGAGTCCGGTCAAACCCATCGAGGATTTTTTATCGACAGCAGGATCAAAATCCTCATAGGTTTTCCCTGGGTTAATTACGAGGTTCGGCAGGATGTCACGCTCCAGAGTCGCGCGGTCTGCGGCCAGGTGCTCAGGGTCGGAGGCCAGAATGACGGATAGATAACCCGTACGTGTCAATACGCGGACGTGATAGTTAATGATCTTCTCCCCTTTGTAATTATGAAGGAGCAAAGACCAGGTGAGGCTCCGCAAGGATTCGTTATATGTAGGTTCAATATCCCATCCGTCTACATAAAGACGGCTATGCTCTGCAACTTCTTTGTTGGTTTCTTCCGTGCCTGCTTTGAAGCTGTCCAGAAGCTTGTCAGCATCAATTTTGGTCTTTTCGTCATCCGAAATATGACCGGAGTCTACGTATTCAAAGTAAGCTATCCAGTAAGCATCTTCGTCTATAGGAAAAACAGCTCCGATCTCAAGATCAGAAGGGATCTGCCCATATTCTCGGATATAGGTCTTGATATCAGCGCCATTCAGAAATACGTAATCCTCATTAATCGTGACTTGTGCGATGTCTCCCACGGGAAGCGGTTGATTTGATCCTTGAATCCAGTTCAGGCTGGTTTTATCGACAGCTTCAGCGCTGGCAGATAAGGGTGCGGCAAAGATACTGATGACTAGAATCCAGACCATCATAAAATGTGTTGCATGACTTTTGAAAAAACAGTTGATTTTCATAACATCCTCCAATATTCGTTTGTCCAACCATTTATATCGGAGAATGTTGTTATATTTTGTAGATTAATGTTTAATATTACCTTGAAGGTGATCAATAGCGGCTAAGAAACTTGCATTTCGTTGTTCGGGTTGCTACAATTATGGTCTACCTGCCATTAAATCACCAGACATGAAACGTGGTGAAAGTGGTATAATGGTTATAGTCAAGTTGAGGCGAGATTCGCTGAAAGCTGGCTATATTAAGTGCAAACAGCACTTATGCTCGGATTGAACCGGCAATCGCAGCCGACCCATTCGAGTCGCCGTTTAAGGCGGGCGGATCGTGGTAGACCGCTTATCTTATTTCGGGGGCGTTTTTGGATTCGACGGGGGTAGATCGAGCATAGGTAGCGGGTAGTGGGGACGCGTCCGCTTTATCAACGCTAAAGCCAATTAAACGGCAAACAACAAACAAACTACGCTCTCGCAGCTTAATAACCTGCAGACGTGCTCTCGCTCTGTATCGCCCATGTACCGGGATGAGGGCTCAACCTTTAGTGGGATACGCTGTCTAGTCTCCGCCTGCGGCTAGCTGAAGAAGACAAACAGGCTGACCCGAAGGGAATCCGGTGACGGGGAGTCTCTAGGGTGACATCAAAACTGTCACTACACCCGTAGAAGCTTATGTGGCGTTGCCTTCGGACAGGGGTTCGACTCCCCTCGCCTCCATATGTACCATCAGAAAGACCACCGTTGAAGGTGGTCTTTTTTATTACACCTTTACCGAGCGTCTCTCCAATCAGCCCCGTAATGTCTTATCTTGGACTTTGCTTAGCGCTAAAATCTAACTTATAATAATAGGCTAATCCATACTGCGTTAGGAGGAGACAATGGAATTTATCAAAAATCAACTAGACGGATATGGCATGAGCGAACAAACCATTGGATATCTTTCGAATATGATCATGGTCGTTTTTATAGCTGTGGTCTGTATACTGGCTAATTTCATAGCCAAAAAAATTGTATTGAAGACGATTATTCATATCGTCCATAACAATAGGTATACGTGGGATAATATTATTTTGGAGAAAAAAGTGTTTCATAAGCTGTCGCATCTCGTGCCAGCCATCATCATCTATTATTCAGCGTCCACCTTTCTGTCCTACCAAGCTTTGATTGAAAAGGCCGCATTAACGTACATGATTATCGTAGCCATTGCGGTGTTTAATGCGCTGCTCAATGCTTTTGATGCGATTTATCGCTCGTATGAAATCTCTAAGATCAGGCCGATTAAGGGGTATATTCAGGTGGCGAAAATCGTTCTATTTATTGTTGGCGGCATTGTGGTGATCTCGAACCTCATCGGTCAGAATCCCTTGATTATTCTCAGTGGGCTTGGTGCTCTATCGGCTGTGCTGATGCTAATCTTCAAGGATTCGATTTTAGGCCTGGTGGCAGGTGTTCAATTATCATCGAATGATATGGTACGTGTCGGTGACTGGATTGAAATGCCTAAATATAATGCGGATGGCGATGTGATCGATATTACGTTAAATACGGTAAAGGTTAGGAATTTTGATAAGACGATCACAATGATTCCGAGCTATGCGCTTATCTCGGACTCGTTCAAGAATTGGAGAGGCATGCAAGTATCCGGTGGCCGAAGAATTAAGCGATGCATCTATATCGATACGAGCAGCATAAGCTTTTGTACCGAGGAAATGATTGAGGAATTCAAGAAGATTCACTTCCTTACCGAATATGTCACGACAAGATTAGATGAAATTAACACGTACAATCGGGAACATCAGATTAATACGGAGAGCAAAGTGAACGGCAGACAGCTTACGAATGTGGGTGTATTCAGAGAATACATCCATCAATATCTGCGGAATCATCCGAAAATTCACCAGGAAATGACGCTGATTGTGAGACAGTTAGCACCGGGGGATAACGGACTGCCATTGGAAATCTACGCTTTCAGCAATGACACCAACTGGGGAGTGTATGAATCGGTTCAGGCGGATATCTTTGACCACATTTTTGCGGTTGCGCCGACATTTGGGCTACGTGCCTTCCAAAATCCAACGGGCCACGATATCGCCAATCTCAAGGAAGGCACGCAATATTCACGAGGGTATTGAGATCGAATCGGAGGTAAGTTGAAGCGGTTTGCAGGGTGAAGGAGCACCCGTAGACACCTATGTGGTGTTGCCTTCGGACAGGGGTTCGACTCCCCTCGTCCCCATACTGAAAACCCGCTCTTCAAGCGGGTTTTTCTTATTAAATGATAAGTTTAAATGTAGAAACAACAAGAAATTGACGAGAAATTCGTTGAAGAAGAACGAGAGCTTAAATGAAGCTAGACGAGATTTTGACACAATTAAAGGATTCTAAGCTGAATGCTTATAAACATATGGGCATTGGCCACACATTTAGTCTAAAATAAATCGTAAGAGAAGGTGCCTGCAATAGGCACCTTAATAAAATGGAGGTTACAACATGATTACAGGTGAGATCAAAAACAAAATTGATAACATTTGGACGACATTATGGACAGAGGGGAATACAAACCCTTTAACAAACATTGAGCAATTAACATACTTACTCTTCATTAAAGGCTTAGATGAAGGTGAACTGAAAAAAGAAAACGAGGCGGAATTTTTAGGGCTTGAATATAAAGGGATTTTCTCGGAAAGACCAGCAGATTTTAATGAAGTGCAAAAGCAACACTGGCCAATTATGCGTTGGACACAGTTTAAGAACTTACCTGCCCAAGAAATGTATGAAGTAATGGTGAATACGATTTTTCCTTTTATCAAAACGTTAGGTGGTAAAGAGGAATCTGCATTCTCAAAGTATATGAAAGACGCAATGTTCCAAATCAATAAGCCTGCTACATTACAAAAAGTAGTAACAGCACTTGATAGCATTCCAATGGAAGAGCGTGATACAAAAGGGGACATTTATGAGCACTTATTATCGAAGCTCCAAACTTCAGGTACAAATGGTCAATTTCGTACACCACGTCATATTATCAATATGATGGTAGAATTAATGAAGCCATCACCAGAAGATATCATTATTGATCCGGCAATGGGGTCAGCGGGTTTTCTTGTCTCAGCAAGTGAATATTTACGTAAGAATCATCAAGACTTGTTTTTAGTACAAGGGTTAAATGAGCATTTCCATAACCATATGTTCTATGGTAACGATATGGATACAACGATGTTACGTATTGGAGCTATGAACATGATGTTGCACGGTGTAGATGCTCCAAATATTGATTATCGTGATTCATTATCTGAAGAAAATAAAGATGAAGATAAGTACACATTAGTACTAGCGAATCCACCATTTAAAGGATCGTTAGACTATGATGCTGTATCGAATGACTTATTAAAAGTAGCGAAAACGAAGAAAACAGAGCTACTATTCTTATCACTAATTTTACGAGTGTTAAAGGCTGGTGGACGTGCAGCGGTAATCGTACCGGATGGCGTATTGTTCGGTAGCTCAAATGCGCATAAAGCTATTCGTAAGGAAATTATTGATAACAATAAATTAGAAGCTATCATTTCAATGCCAAGTGGCGTATTTAAGCCGTATGCAGGAGTTTCAACAGGGATTATGATTTTCACGAAAACAGGTACAGGCGGAACGGATCACGTATGGTTCTATGATATGAAGGCTGATGGGTATTCATTAGACGATAAACGTACGCCAATTTCAGCGAATGATATTGAGGATATTATTGCCCGTTTTGGTGACTTACAAGGTGAAGTGGAACGTAAACGTACTGAACAATCATTCTTTGTGCCAGTGGATGAGATTCGCGAGCAAGGGTATGATTTGTCGATTAATAAGTATAAAGAGGTTGAGTATGAGGAAGTGGAGTATAAATCTCCGAAAGAAATACTTAATCAAATAATTCTATTAGAAGATGAGATTCAACAGGAGTTAAAGTTATTAAAGGGGAGAATATTATGAAATATGTAGAGTTGCAACAGATTTGTTATCCTAAACAATGGAAAACAATTGCTGCTTCTAATTTATCCTCAAGTGGTTATCCTGTTTATGGTGCCAATGGAATCATTGGGTATTATAATGAATATAATCATGAGTTTCCAACTATATTGGTTACTTGTCGAGGTGCAACTTGTGGTGAAGTAAATATTAGTGAACCGTATTCATATGTAAATGGAAATGCAATGGCTTTAGATAACCTTGATGAGAGTATAATGGATATTAAATTTCTTTATTATTACTTGAAATATAGAGGGTTTAGCGATGTTATTTCAGGCTCGGCACAACCACAAATAATTCGATCTAATATAGAAAAAATTAAGATACCTCTCTTAGAAAAAGTTCAGCAAAGGAAAATTTCGGAATTGTTGGACATGATAAATTTAGTATTACAAAAACGCCAATGTCAAATCACAGCATTAGACGAATTAACACAAAGTTTGTTTTTAGAGATGTTTGGAAATCCAATTCAAAACATAAAAAAATTCAAGCAGATGCCAATCAAAAATGTTGTATCGGATATACAAACAGGATGGAGCCCTGTTGCTAGTAAAGAACCAGCTACAAATAATGAACCAGGAGTTTTGAAACTAAGTGCAGTTACAGGAGGTAGGTATAATTTTAAAGAAAATAAAAAGTTACTTGATGGGACACCTTTTAAAAGTGAGTATGAAGTGAATGTCGGTGATATCCTTTTAACAAGGAAGAATACAAAAGAATTAGTGGGGGCTTGTTCTTATATATTTGAAACGCCTTCACAACTGATGTTTTCTGACTTAATATTTAAATTAAATATTAAGAATACAACTCTAATGGAACCGATTTATCTATGGAGGTTATTAAATAATAATTCTATGAAAAAGGAATTAAGTGCACTAGCATCGGGTAGTTCAGGGTCGATGCCTAATATATCTAAAAAAAATTTAAATGAGCTTCTAGTATTAGTGCCTCCTATTGAATTGCAAAAGGAATTTGTTAATAAAATTATTTCTTTAGAAAAATTAAGAAATGATTTTATTGATAGCCTATTTTCATATAAAAAACTATATAATTCTACACTCCAAAAAGCCTTCAAAGGCGAACTCTTCCAAGAACAATAACTATCTCGCATAGGAGATGAGTATATGTTGAACTTCGAGTTTTTAAAGGATAAACAGCTATTCACCAGCTTTGCCAATGCCTGTTTTGAAGCGGAAAAGGCGATGCAGGTTAGCCCAGCCACGGTTGCGATTTTATCGCGCCGTGCGCTCGAGCTTGCGGTCAAATGGGTGTATCAGTTTGATAATGATGTGAAAATACCATATCAAGATAACCTCTCAAGCTTGATTCATAACCGTCACTTTTTGGGCATTATTGATGAAGAACTGTTGCCGATGATGAAATATGTGGTGAAGCTTGGTAATACAGCTGTACATACGAATGTGGCAATTACTCGGGATGAAGCGGTGTTGTCTTTACATAATTTACATCAGTTTGTTGCATGGATTGATTATTGTTACGCAGAGGAATACACCGCATCCACGTTTGATGAGGCGTTACTGTATGATGCAGTATACAAGCGAGAGCGTCCAGAGGAACTAAGTGATTTATATGACAAGCTAAGTGCTAAGGATCAGTCACTTGAAGAGCTTCGTAAGCAGAATGAAGAGCTCCGGGCGCAACTCACGGCAAATCGTGTAGAGTCACAACGAGATTACGATTTTGATGTCGATACGATTTCGGAATTTGGTACGCGTAAACGTTATATCGATTTAGACTTAAAGTTAGCTGGTTGGGAAATTGCCAAAAACATTGAGATAGAATATCCGGTAACAGGTATGCCAAATGCAAAAGGCGAAGGTTATGTGGATTATGTGTTACGGGGTACGAACGGTAAAATTTTAGCTGTTGTTGAAGCAAAACGTACTTCACGTGACCCAAAAGAAGGGCGTAACCAAGCAAAACTGTATGCGGATTGTATAGAGCAGATGCAGGGGTTACGACCAGTCATCTTTTATACAAACGGCTTTGAAACGCATATTTGGCATGATCACTATGCAGCACGTAAAGTGTCAGGCTTCTATACACAAGATGAGCTGCAATTGTTAATCGACCGTCGCCAAATGAAACAGCCTTTAAAGAATATTGAAATTAATGATGATATTACAAACCGTTACTATCAAAAAGAAGCGATTCTAGCGATTTGTGATACGTTCAGTAACAACCAACGAAAAGGCCTTCTTGTAATGGCCACGGGTAGTGGTAAAACACGAACGGCGATCTCATTAGTCGATGTGTTAACGAAGCATTATTGGGTGAAAAATGTACTGTTTCTTGCGGATCGTACATCTTTAGTGAAGCAAGCATTCCGTAACTTTAACACACTTCTTCCGAATTTATCATTAAGTAATATGCTTGAGAAAAATTCGAATCCTGAGGCTGCTCGTATGGTGTTCTCGACGTATCCAACGATGATGAATGCCATTGATGAAGTGAAGCGTAAGGACGGTAATCGTTTATTTACGATAGGGCATTTTGATTTAATTATTATCGATGAGTCACACCGTTCGATTTATCAGAAGTATAAAAGCATTTTCGATTACTTTGACGGGATGCTTGTCGGTTTAACCGCAACGCCAAAGAATGAACTTGATAAAAATACATACACCATTTTTGATTTAGAAAACGGCGTACCGACCTTTGCTTATGAATTAGCGAAGGCTGTTGAAGATGGCTACTTAGTTGATTATCGCACACGAGAAACGACGTTGAAAATTTTAGATGATGGTATTCGTTACGATGATTTATCCGAAGACGAAAAAGAAGAGTTTGACGAGATTTTTGAAGACGAACCGCAAGTAAGGGATATTGATAGCTCAGCCATTAATCATTTTGTATTTAACAAGAACACAATTGATCACGTGTTAAATGACTTAATGGAACATGGCTTGAAGGTTGAAGGTGGAGACAAGTTAGGGAAGACCATTATTTTCGCCAAAAACCACAAGCATGCGATGGCTATTAAAGAACGCTTCGACTTGAAATTCCCTGAATACGGTGGTAATTTTGCCGAGGTAATTGACTATAGTGTGGAATATTATCAGACGCTCATTGATGACTTCTCAACACCGGACAAAATGCCACAAATCGCCATATCGGTTGATATGTTAGATACAGGAATTGATGTGCCGGATGTATTAAATTTAGTCTTCTTCAAAAAGGTGCGCTCGAAAACGAAGTTCTGGCAGATGATCGGTCGCGGAACACGTCTTCGTAAAGACCTGTTTGGACCAGGATTGGATAAGGGCTACTTTTTAATTTTTGACTATTTAAGAAACTTCGAGTATTTCCGTGAGAATGAAAAAGGCGAGGAAGCGAAAATAACCCAAACCTTAACGGAAAAGTTGTTTAATACTAAAGTCGACATTGTACGTGAATTACAATCGCTTCAATATCAAGAAGCACCGTTTATTTCTTATCGTGAACAACTATTGAAGGAAATTATATCAGATGTTCGAGCATTAAATGATGATAATTTCCGAGTGCGCCAATACTTACAATATGTGCATAAGTATCAAAATGAGGAGAGCTGGCAGGCGTTATCGGTCGTGCAGACTAATGAAGTGAAAGAAAACATTTCACCGTTAATTACACCGATTGAAGATGATGAGTTAGCCAAACGCTTTGATCTGTTAATGCTGACGATTGAATTAGCGAGCTTGCAGTCAAATAATGCCACAAAGCCAATTCGCCGAGTTATTGATACAGCCGAAGCACTTTCAAAGCTAGGTACAATTCCACAAGTATTAGCACAAAAAGATGTGATCGATGACGTACGAACGATGGAATTCTGGGAAGAGCCTTCGCTTGCTGATTTAGAAAGGGTGCGTATTGCACTACGTGATTTAATTCGCTATATTGAGCGTTCGAATCAGAAAATCTATTACACGGATTTCCAAGATGAAGTGATAACCGTTGCAGAAAATGCGTCGATTTATAATGTGAACGACTTACAAAGCTATCGTAAAAAGGTGGAGCATTACTTAAAAGAGCATCAACATGAGGATACATTAGCAATTTATAAGCTGCGTAACAACAAACCATTAACGAAGCAAGATGTGGAATACTTAGAGCAAATTTTATGGAGTGAACTTGGTTCCAAAGAACAGTACGAAAAAGATTATGGCGATACTCCGGTAACAAAGCTCGTTCGTAAAATTGTCGGTCTTGACCGCCAAGCTGCTGTTGAAGCATTTTCAACGTTTATTTCTGAACAGAACTTAAATTTACAACAAATTCAATTCGTTGAGTTGATCATTGATTACATCGTCAAGAATGGTACATTAGAACGCCAAGTATTGCAGCAAGATCCGTTTAGTTCAGTAGGTGGAATCATGGTTGTATTCAAGGACCAGCTTCCAAAAGCTCGAGGAATTTTGGATATCATTGATCATATTAACCGTAATGCGGAGGATATTTCTTAAGGATTATTTAAAAAGCCCCTTTTTGACGTAATGATGACGCCAATTGTGGTTACGCAAAGCCATGTTTTCGCCTCCACCAATACCATAAAAAACGAACACCATATATTTTTGTCAAGGGTTTTCAGTTACCGTTTGGTTCTGAATGAAATGCAAAGTTTATCATATAGGGATGGCAAAGCTGCCATCTCTTTTGTTGTTCAGTAAAGATAAAATCGACCATCATTTTTCGTCGTTGTGGTAAAATAAGGATTGAGTTTTCGAACAATAAATTATAGTTCTAGTATAAGTAATTTGAAAATGAAATTATTGATCTTTTCATGAGGAACCAATTTATAAACTTGAGGTTGAGTAGTGTTGAAGGTGGGAGACCTTAATTGAATATTTTATGGAAAGACAAGAAACAAAACTTAACAGATGTATTCAGAAAAGAAAAAATACATAGCTGCTTAATCAGTAGAAACAGTAACTTTATATTTGAATACTTTAAAAATAAAAAGCAAAAAAACAAAAACAATATGCATAAAATTAATTCATGCACAAAAAGCATAGCTTCATCGTTAATTGGCATTGCTTATGATAAGGGACTTATTTCAAGTCTCTCAACACCGATTGTCGAATACTTTCCGATACTAGTTAAAGATTCTGACCCTAGAAAGAGTACGATTACAATAGATCATCTGCTTACGATGAGTGCAGGCTTTAATTGGCCAGAGATGGGAGAATGGGGCGGCTGGCCGCAGATGATTCACAGCCCAAATTGGGTGAATTATGTTTTGGAAAGACCATTAGCGCATGCTCCAGGCGAGCATATGAATTATAACTCGGGATGTAGCCATTTATTAATGGCGATACTCCAAAAAACGACAGGAACAAATGCTCAGGAATTTGCTAATGACCACTTATTTTCTAAACTAAAATTTAGTGATTATATTTGGCATAAGGACCCGCAAGGTATTAATATCGGTGGCTTTGGGATTCATCTTACCATTCAAGACATGCATAAAGTGGGTCAATTGTTTCTGAATAATGGCAGGTGGGACGGGAAGCAGTTAATTCATGGCGACTGGGTTGAATTAACAACGCAGCCTGTTTTTCTAACCTATAAGCATTTTGGTCACTATTGCCGACATTGGTGGTCTTCGGCTACTTCTGAGGATGAAAGGTTTTACTTTGCCATGGGTATGGGAGGACAATATATTTGTGTGATACCGTCGAGAGAGATGGTCATAACCATTACGTGTGATACAAAAGGAGATACGCTTATACCACTTCATATTATCGAATGTATTTTGAAGAGTGATGAGTAGCATGTCATTTCTAGAATTCAATGCTCCACCATCATGAACATCATCCGCATGAGGATGGTGTTTTTGTTTATAATAAGTCAAAGCATTTCGTACAGTTGGAGTGAAATAGATGAATCATAATCATAATGAGGGAACAATGATATCGGTACTCAATATGGATGGTCAAGAACTAACACCATGTTTGCCTCATCGAGCTTGGCGGGAAGTCGAGCGTTCGCGTGCGGTCTGGATTGATGAGGAGACGATCCAATTACTGTATAACCCGTTCTTATTTCGTGACTATCGAAAAGTTGCGCTAAAACGGGATCATCACACTTGTTTGTGGTGCGGACGTCCCGCCACGACAGTGGACCATATTATCCCCTCAAGCAAAGGCGGCTCGGATCTTCCACACAATCTGCTTGCTTCATGTAGTGATTGTAATACGAGGCGAGGAAACCGTACTGCATTCTCTTATCTTACCGAAAATGCACATTCGGTTCCTAATCTTATCAAGCTTTGTTGGCGCATTTTTAGAGCTAAATACAGACATCGCTAACTGTAAAAGTGCACAGGAGTATTCCTTTCGGTCAGCTGATACGACAATGAAGATTCGGGGAGATTTTTTTCTTTGGCGGCTAGGAGAGGCGACAATTCCATTCCGATTTTATGAGGGGGACCTGTATGTAGCCGTATCGCATGACGTTATTTATCAGAAAATGCTAGAAGTGGCTGAGCATTTCAATGCGCAATATATAGAAGGTTAAGGAAGAGGGCACCTGATAGGGTGCTCTTTTTAATGTAACATAACAAACAAGCCTGTGATCATATAAATGGTGAATGTATATATGTTCTCTTTTTTAGTGTAGGAAATGGGGTAACGATATGACCGATTCCTCCAAATCGCCAGCTGTCCGCTTCGAGAACGTTTCATTTCGATATTCAGAGCAAAGTGAGTGGATCATCAAGGATATTAAATTTAGCATTACTCTGGGTGAGTGGGTGTCCATCGTAGGAGGAAACGGTTCGGGGAAATCGACTTTAATTAAATTAATGAACGGCTTGTTGAAGCCAAGCTTGGGAAAAGTGCATGTCCTCGGTGAAAATATCGAAATGGCCGATCTACTTAAGATTCGCAAGTGTGTTGGGGTTATTTTTCAAAACCCTGATGAACAGATTGTGGGAGTAACTGTTGAAGAAGATATTGCATTCGGTTTGCAAAACCTGATGTTCCAGAGGGATGAGATCATTTCGAGAGTAGATCGTATTATGAAACTACTGCAACTGGAGGAGTTTCGAAACCGCCCTGTTCGAACCTTATCCGGAGGGCAGAAGCAGTTGGTTGCGATTGCGGGGATACTTGCCATGCACCCCAAAATCATCGTTTTCGATGAAGCCACCTCCATGTTGGATCCACAAAGTAGCATCCATCTGCACAGCCTAATGTCTGATCTTCATCAACAGGGGTTCACCGTGATCCATGTGACTCATCATCCAGAAGACATATTAAAGGCAGATCGGATACTGGTATTGAATCAAGGCAGACTCACTTTTGAGGGAGATGTCCCCACCTTAATGAAGCAGCCCGAGATTCTCCAAGATGCTCATACGCTACCGCCTTTTGTTGTACGCTTCAGGAAATCCCTTTACAGGAGAGGTATAGAGCTGTCAGGCGGCTGCAAATCGGAGAAGGAATTGGCTAAATCCATATGGGAATATATTTCTGCGATGTAAGCTATACGCATGCCAAAGGGACGCCTATGGAGCATAGAGCGGTGAAGTGTATAAATTTGTCCATCCTCGACGGACAATTTGTGGCGATCATGGGTTCATCCGGGTCTGGAAAATCCACATTAGGGCAGCTCAGTGCGGGTTTGTTGACGCCAGATAAGGGTACAGTGTACGTGGATAATATCCCGATCAATAACCGCAAAAACCGTTCTCAATTATGGAACAAAATCGCTTATGTATCGCAATTCCCGGAGCACCAGTTGTTTGAAGAAACGGTATTTCTGGATATCGGCTTTGGCCTTCGCAGGATGAAGTATAGCGAGCATGAAATCAAGGCCAAAGTGAAAGAAGCCATGGAACTAGTAGGGCTGGACTTTGAACGGTACAAGGATCAATCCCCTTTTCAGCTTAGCGGTGGAGAACAAAGACTTGCTGCATTGGCAGGGGCACTAATCAAAGAACCAAATATTCTTATATTGGACGAACCGACAGTTGGACTTGATCCGTCAGCCCGTATGAAGTTTCATGCTGTACTGACCTTTCTTCAACGAACACGCCGAATATCCATAGTCTACATTACTCATGATCTTCAGGATGCATTGGAGCATGCAGATCGTTTGATCCTTTTACATCACGGAGAATTGGTCCATGACTTGAAAGCAAGCGCAATCCAAAGCGTACTTGATCATCCTCGCATTCCTTTATTTCCAACCCCATTACTGCGTCTATGCAAGGAACTTGAAGTCATTTTCCCTGAAATAGCCGATTTAGAGATCGTGAAGGAAAACAAGCTCCTCAACTACGTATCAGAACGAATCTTACGTATCTCGGAGATGGACAATGAATAACCTTGGCGCATTATCCTCCTTGCAGTATGTAGCAGGCGATTCCTTACTTCACCGGCTGGACCCCCGTTCAAAGTATGGTTTTGCTATCAGTTATTTGGTAACCCTCGTTTCATCCAACTCGTTAATAACGAGCTTGATATGGATGGTTATCGTCATTACCTTCTATCTGCTTTCCGGGTTTCATCTTCTTATGGTATGGAACAATCTTCGAGGTATTATTGTCGTCCTATTCATATTGGGTAGTATTCAAGCCAGTCTAAATGGGATAGAAGCCGCAGCTCTAATGACGTTAAAAGTGCTTTCTATTTTCCTGATGATCACATTGATGTTATCCACAACGCCGCCTGAAAAACAAATCGAGGGGCTTCGTAAATTATTATCCCCTGTACGCCGCTTAGGAATAAATACGGAAACGTTTGTGTTTATGTTCACTATAGCCGTTATTTATATGCCGCTTCTTTTGGAGGATGCGATGCGTATCATACAGGCACAGAGAGTTCGCGGATTGCATAACGGCAGATGGAATATAGCAGGGAGGGGGAAGGATATGTTGTTACTTTTGACACCTTTACTCCTCATGATTTTAAGGCGGGCAGAACGATTGTCAGAAGCCATGGAGTCCCGATGTTATCAGCCCGGATGCGAGCGAACGGGTTATGTTCAACTGAAAATAGCTAAACACGATATCATCGTTTTGATTCTGGCGATCTTGCTTCCATTTATTATTCTGTATCCAATATAAAGGAAGGAGGGAGGCTTCGGAGCCATGCGTAAACTTCTCCTAAATTATTGGACAAAACCGTTGCCACAAATGGAGAGCGAAAGAATATTACCCCGGGCTGATGAAAATCAAACAAAAACACTGATCATCATTGCGTTCTTCAGCGCGCTTACTGCATTACTCCAATCGGCGGGAGGATTTTTGCCGGGAGCGGGATACTTGATCAGCCCGTTTTCTACTGCCCCAATTGTATTATCGACGCTCATTACGTTACGCTCGGGCCTTACTGCGTATGCACTTAGCTGCTTGTTATTGCTTCTTCTTCAACCCAGCGAATTAATCGTCTTTCCATTTACTACAGGATTGCTTGGGTTAGCATTGGGCTTCGGCATGACACATTTCAAAAATCGGATTCAGGTTATATTATTTTCCTCAGTCGCGTTATGGATGGGTATTGCGCTAGTGGTATATGCCTTTCGCTTTCCAATACTCGGACCGACGGTTTCAATAAACTTTCAGGTTGACATCAGCGTGTATGTCTTTCTTTTTAGCTTGCTTTATAGCGGGATATGGACGGAAATTAGTCTCCGGCTATTAGCGAGATTAAAAAAAGCCGTGCAAAAATAATAATTAAGGGGAAGGAGTGTGATGTTAGTTGATGAAAGTTAAGGTGAGTTTACGGCCTATTGTAAGTAAGATCAATTTACCCACTGTTATGAAAACAGCTATACTTCCGGGTGATTCAGTTGAACGTTTGTTTATTGCAACCCAGGTAGGAGAGATTTTTTACATAGGTAATGGAGTTGTAAGAACTTTTTTGGATATTCGCCCCCAAGTCATCAAGCTAGGTACTTCTGAACCGGGTGTTTCTCGTGGTGGATATGATGAACGGGGATTGCTAGGGCTGGCGTTTCATCCCAAGTTTTATTATAACGGTCTGTTTTATCTTCATTATTCAGTAGCTGGAACACAAGGGCCAGGTGCTCTTTCTGAACCTTTTAAGCCTAATCCGTGCGATCCCGGAACTTTAAACTTAAGGTGGGTAAATAGAGAAACTCAGTATGATCATATTGATACCGTCGAAGAATGGATTTTACAGACGAATGGTCAACCTCGTAAACGGCGGACACTACTTCACTTAAGAAGGCCATTTTTTAATCATAACGGTGTCAATAGCTTAAACTTTTCACCCGAAACAGGAAAGCTTATTCTAACAACCGGAGATGGAGGATCAGGGTATGATCCCTTTAATTTAAGTCAGGATGATATGGACATAGCTGGTAAAATCATAGAAATTGATGTAGCTAAGCATACATTTATCGATGATCCACCTGTAGTCACACGTTTTGATGAACTTCCCGCACCTATTCAGGAAACCCTTACGGTTATTGCCAAAGGGGTTCGTAATATCCCAGGCATTTCATTTCAAAGGTATTATAATTCTTATATCAAATATGTGGGAAATGTTGGTCAGGATTTGGTAGAATCGATTTTTTCATTCGTTCATTATAAACCCATACCGGTTACTCAGCTTATTCAAGCTTCTATAATGAATTCTGAACTTGATCCAGAAGGATTTATTAACTTTGGCTGGCGAGGATGGGAAGGAGCTTTTCCTGCTTCGTTTATAAGGGGCTGCTCTGCAAATCCGACTTTGGATGAGAAAACAATTGCTTATTACGATGAAGCCATACAAACTTCTGTGAGGCGAATTCAGCCTGTAACAAGTTATTATCATAAAGATCCCAGACCTGATAAATTTGGAGGAACTGCACTTACAGGTGTCCAGTCATATATAGGGAATCAAATTCCTAGTTTAACGGGTAGCGTTGTGTTTACCGATCTTGCCCGGAATGAAGGGGATGGCTCTCAGGTTAAAGGGGTTTTAGCTTATACTAGGGTAAGAGCGGATTGTAAACTAAATGATTTTAGTGTGATTGAAACCGATTATAATTTTGGATCTCAATCCGCTTATTATGTGAGTTTGGGGTCGAATTTAGATCAAACCAGACTATATTTAGGGGTTTACAGCTCTATGAAAGTAACTGATTTCAACCAAGGTACTGTTTTTGAAATTGTTCCATAATTCGTAGCCATTCCCGTTATAGCTTTTAGCTATAACTAGTTATGACTTTTGGGTGTTACGTTATAATACCTCTTCCATGCTACAATCAGAGCATTACGAGGTGAGACAACGAGGAGGTTTTTTGAATGAGCAGTAAGTTCCAAACAGTAGGCAGTTTGTTGCGGCCGTCTGAACTTTTGAAATATAAAACACAAATAGAACATCGGGATGACATCAGCTATCCGTTCTATCAAGATTTTGAGGGTTATGAGCAGTGTGAAACAGAGGCAATTAAGGCTGTTGTTGAAAAACAAATTGAGCATGATTTGTCCATTATTACGGATGGCGAATATTCCAAATCCATGTGGCATCTAGATTTTGTGTGGGGGTTTCAAGGAGTTGATCGCTATATTGCGGATCATGGATATTTCTTCCGTGACATTGATGGAAGCTCGAAATATGAGACGCGAAAAGATATTGGTTTGCGCATTACAGGTGAATTGAGCGGAAAGAATCATCATTTCATTGGCATCTTCAAACAACTCCAAGCTCTTGCTGGCGACCGTGAAACGAAGCTATGCGTGCCTTCGCCATCCCATATTTTTGGCGAGTTGTCCTGGTCGGATAACATTGGCGGCAAAGATGCGGTTTATAAAGATCGCCATGAGCTTAAAAATGGCCTCGTCAAAGCATATAAGGAATTTGTTGAGGAGTTTGCGGAGGCTGGCGGGAAAATCCTGCAATTTGACGATTGCTTATGGGAACTTTTTGCGGATGACAACCCGAATTCTCCGTATACCGGTGAGAATATCAATCAAGAGGAAGTCCAAGCTCTTGCTGCTGAATTTATTGACATTAACAATACATTGATTGATTTTGGCCATAGCTTAGGTTTGAAAATGTGGACGCACAACTGCCGTGGCAACTATGACTCCCGGAATATGGGTGGCGGCTCCTATGTGAAGATTGCTAATCTGTTCTTGAAGCAGCTTAAATATGACCGTTTCTTCCTGGAGTGGGATGATGAACGCGCAGGTTCGCTTGAGGCGCTTGCCGTCTTCAAGGATAAGCCGGAAACAGAGATTGTGCTTGGCTTGTTGTCATCTAAAACGAATACACTGGATGATGAAGAGCGTGTCCTCAGAATGCTTGATGAAGCATCGCGTATTATTGACAAGGATCGATTGCTGCTGTCCCATCAATGCGGATTTGCCTCCTGTGATGGCGGTAATGAACTAACTGAGGCTGAGCAGTGGGCAAAAATTAATCAAGGACAAAGAATTGCCCGGGAATATTGGAACTAATAGGAATGTGTTACTGAAAACCCGCTCTTTGAGCGGGTTTTCTCATTTTAAGAGTAAAATTGTAGACATCGCACAGGCTTCTCGTGGATTACATAAAATATAAATAAATTAATATATTTACAATTTTAATCCTTGTTGTATAATATTTTCAAATTGCATATTCATAAATTGTTCACATATTGTTAAAGGTGGTGGCCCTTAATAATTTGACGAGATGTTGGAAGCGCTTCGTATTTATACTTTGCAGGTAAATTACATTGAATGAGAGGGGATTACCGATGGTAAGTAAACCGTTAACCGCTGATCGGAAAAGGCAGAAGCTAACTCCCGCACAATACTCATCCATCGCGAAATCGGATCAATTTAGAAAGCTGATTCGAATCAAGAAAGCATTTATTATTCCTTTCACGATCTTCTTCCTCTGCTTCTATTTCGCTCTGCCGATTCTGACTTCCTACACGAACATCTTGAACCACCCCTTTTACGGCAGTATCACATGGGCTTGGGTCTTTGCCTTTCTGCAATTTATTATGACCTGGGCGCTCTGTATGATCTACTACAAAAAAGCGGCCAAGTTCGATGAAATCTCCGATCAAATTATCGCTCAGAAGGAGAGGTAGACGATGAATACAGCTGCATTTATTATGTTTCTAGCTATCGTTGCCCTGACCCTCGTTATTACATATTGGGCTTCGAAAAAAAATAATTCACCCAGCGAATTTTATACGGCTGGCGGCGGATTGACCGGCTGGCAGAACGGAATGGCGATTGCCGGAGACTATATGTCAGCGGCTTCGTTCTTAGGGATTGCGGGCTCGATTGCATTAGCTGGATTTGATGGATTCTTCTACAGTATCGGATTCCTCGTCGCTTACTTAGTCGTTCTATTCTTGGTTGCGGAGCCTTTAAGAAATTTAGGAAAATATACGTTTGCGGATATGATCGCCGTTCGCTTTAAAACGGCAAAAATTCGCGGTTTTGCTGCGTTTAATACGATGGTCATCTCCATCTTCTACATGATTGCCCAGCTTGTAGGTGCAGGAGCTTTGATCAAGCTGCTTCTCGGCATTGATTTTGCAACCTCCGTGATCATCGTAGGGATTCTCATGACCGTCTACGTCACTTTTGGCGGAATGCACGCGACGAGCTGGGTACAGATTACTAAGGCGGTTCTACTGATGGCCGGAACGCTTCTCATCTCGATTTTGGTGCTGCACAAGTTCAACTGGAGCATCACAGGCATGTTCGATCAAGTCAAAGAAGCAACGCCGCTCAAGGAGAAATTTCTTGATCCTGGCGTGAAGTATAAAGATGGGCTGGATACCCTGTCCTTGACGATGGGATTAGTCCTTGGAACTGCAGGCCTGCCTCATATTCTTGTCCGCTTTTTTACGGTGAAGAATGCAAAAATAGCCCGCAGCTCCGTGGTATACGCAACTTGGATTATTGGCCTTTTCTATGTGATGACGATTTTTCTGGGCTTTGGTGCGGCTGCCTTCGTTGGAAATGGCGATATCACTGCTGCGGATAAGGCGGGGAATATGGCTGCTCCGCTGCTCGCACAAGCGCTGGGCGGCAATATGCTGTTTGCCTTTGTCTCGGCCGTAGCCTTCGCGACCATTCTCGCCGTTGTAGCAGGGCTTGTGCTTACCGCTGCGGCTGCTTTCTCCCATGACTTCTACAATCAGATTTTGAGAAAAGGGAAAGCGACCGAGAAGCAGCAGGTCAATATGGCCCGGTACGCTTCCATCGGCATTTCTGTCATTTCGATTATCCTGGCCTTATTTGCTCAAAATCTTAACGTTGCCTTCCTGGTATCGCTGGCGTTTGCCGTTGCTGCCAGTGCGAACCTGCCTGTTATTCTATATACGATCTTCTGGAGGCGATTCAATACAAACGGAGCGATCTGGGCTATGGTGGTGGGTCTGATCGCCTCTGTGGGACTCGTTATCGTCAGTCCAAACGTGTTTCATCCGGAAGCCGGAAAGGCGATGTTCGTTGGGCAACCATGGTTTCCGCTTACGACTCCGGGTATTGTCTCTATTCCGCTTGGCTTCATCGCTGGTTTTGTTGGCACCATGCTGTCGCGTAAGACAGGCAAAGCAGACAACCAAGTGGAATACGATGAGATTCTCGTCCGTTCCAATACGGGAATGGGTAACACGGTGATGTAAGCTGGCAGTCTAACCTATCTTAGGGAATCCATTAAATAAGCCACTAAACCTACGGTTTGGTGGTTTTTTTTCGTGCAGAAATCCGCAGCCTGCTTATGTTATAAATATTTTTACGTTAGTAAGATTTACCTACATATAGTAAAATAGTTTGAAAAACATACGGTGGGTGGATTCATGCATACAAGAGTCGTCATTGCTATATTAGTGTTTACTTTAACCATTCTAACTGGATGTACAACGGATAGGGATAACTCGTTGTCTTCTGGCAAACAAAGCGGAGATAAGTTCGTCGTGCATGGGATCATGCTTGGTGATAGTACGGATAAGTTAATTGAAAAGTTGGGTTATCCCTTGACCAAAGGACAAGTTGTCGAAACTCAGTCCAATGAAATAGCGACTTCATATAAATATGGTGAGCTCTCTTTTGGAATTCTTGATGATAAGGTAGTCTCCATTGAGACTACAGATAAAGAATATAAAACTGCTGATGGAGTTAATGTGGGCACCTCATATGTCCAATTAATAAGATCATATAGTGAACTGAATCCAAGGGAAGATGAGGAGAAAGAGGCAGTATATATTGATGAAAATGATAGACTTATTTTCTTTTTCCTAGATAGTTCTTTTAAAGTTGAACAAATTACATATACATATAAATCGGTATTCGAGACTCTGAGTAATATCGCTTTTGATGAGATCATCGAACAGACACAGGCCTCCGATACAACACCTTCAGCATTGCTTACTGTTGCTGTATTGAGTGATAGTGTCGATGATGTGAGAAGTTTATTAGATCTAGGCGCAGATCCCAATACAACGAAAGAAGGAGTATCTGTATTATTGCTAGCAGATTATAAAAACGGTACTGGGGCAGCCAAGGAAATTGTGGAAATATTAAGGCAAGCAGGTGCTAAGGTGTACAATGAATCGCTGCACTCAGAATTGAGTGAGGCTGTGGTAAATAATAATTCGTATGAAACTAGGGAGTTACTGCGGGCAGGGGCGAATCCTGATGCAATGGTCTCGACTAATGATGGCGAAATTGAATCCTCGGATGGCATTTCCGTGTTATGGTACGCTGTATATAAAGGCTACTCTGAAATCGCCAATCTGCTTCTCGAGAGTGGGGCATCGCCCGTAGACGAAAAACAGATTGAAATGCAAGCGGCAGCAGATAATGCAATGCAAAACATGGACATCGATCAGATGGAGAGGCTTTTAAATGGGGGCCTAGATGCAAATGGCAGTACTGGTTTTGGGCAATGGTCGGAGAGCTTTGTATATTACAGTGCAGCCCGTAATAATCATGAAATGCTGCGGTTATTGTTAGAGCATGGAGCGAATCCCGTAGGAGTTATACAAGCCATTGCAGGGCGCAGCGATTTAGCGGATACAGAAATATATACGATGCTGACCGATGCAGGAGATGATGTAAATATGACGGATTCTCAAGGCTTAACAGCTTTAATGAATGCGGCTATGTATGGTAATAATGAGCTTGTCACGGTTTTACTTGAAGCGGGAGCCGACGTGAATATGAAAGACACTAATGGGTTGACAGCATTAGATTATGCCAATCAATATAATAACTACGAGACCTCAAGTCTTCTTGAGCAATGGTAAGAGAAGCGGTGCTGCGAGTATTCTAGATGGAGCGGTTCATCACTATTATAGAAATGGTTAACGGTCTTTATAATTTATATATAGGTTTACCAACCCATCAGTGTGTAACAATATAGAGGTGTCGAAAATCCTCCACAAAGGGGCTGTTGAATCATGTCAATTCGTTTAACAGATCAAAAAATCGTTCCGCATTTATGGTACGACAAGGAGGCAAAAGAAGCAGCAGAGTTTTACGTCTCCTTATTCCCGGACTCAAAAATGACGAGTGTCACCACATTACATAACACACCGTCTGGCGATAGTGATCTAGTCTCCTTTGAAATTTGGGGTCAGAAGTTTATGGCGATCAGCGCGGGACCTCATTTTAAAATCAATCCGTCAGTGTCTATCATGGTTAATTTTGACCCCTCTCGAGACAAAGATGCGGAAGAGAGATTGAATGAGGTTTGGAACAAATTATCGGATGGCGGCACAGCGTTAATGCCGCTTGATAAGTATCCGTTCAGTGAAAGATATGGATGGATTCAGGATAAGTACGGTATGACATGGCAGTTAATTCTTACCAACCCGGAAGGCGAAGAGCGCCCTGCGATCCTACCGTCGATGTTGTTTGTCGGTGAGGTATGCGGGAAAACGGAAGAGGCGATTCATTTTTACTTGTCCGTATTTAAGAATTCCAAGCAGGGACTTACTGCCCGCTACCCCCAAGGCATGGAGCCCGATAAAGAAGGGACGATCATGTTTGCTGAATTCATGCTGGAAAATCAGTGGTTTACCGCCATGGACAGCGCGCATGAGCATAAATTCAGCTTCAACGAGGCAGTTTCATTTGTCGTGTATTGCGACACACAAGATGAAATTGACTACTACTGGGACAAGCTCTCTGCAGTTCCTGAAGCCGAGCAATGCGGCTGGCTGAAAGATAAGTATGGTCTGTCCTGGCAGATCGTGCCGAGAGAGATGGACGAGATGATGAGCAAGGGCACACCGGAGCAGATGGCTTCCGTCACAGAAGCATTTCTTAAAATGAAGAAATTTGATCTTGCGAAATTACAGGAAGCTTACAACAGATAATGTGACTTTGTGCCAATGATTTAACGGCGGCGAATTGTGGTCTTACATCGACGGTTCGCCTCATACGGAAACCCGCTCACTGAGCGGGTTTTCCTATTTTCCAATTCGGCTTTCTATGGAAACTAGTTGAGATAGGCGCAGCGAATAATCTAGGGACGGCAACGGAATATTAAATCCGAGAGGCTTAATAATTAAAAAATTCAGGGGGTAATGAGATGAGCCTAAAGGATTTTGAAGGCCGTGTCGTATTAATTACTGGAGCTGCAACCGGTATTGGCCGTGCCACAGCGATTGCTTTTGCACGTCGTGGTGCGAAGGTAGCCATTGGTGACGTGAATGAGCAAGCAAATGAAACAGTTGAACTGATTCAAAAAGAAGGCGGAGAAGCCGTATTTTTTAAAACGGATGTAACAAACTCGAAAGACGTAAAATCACTTGTTGAACAAACAGTAAAGCATTTTGGCGGATTGCATCATGCCTTCAATAATGCAGGAATATTAAATAAACCCGCAAAATTCGCAGAAATTGAAGAAGATGTATTTGATAAAGTTATGGCCGTTGACGTCAAAGGCGTATTTCTTGCGGTAAAATATGAACTTGAGTATATGGTTGCGAACGGCGGTGGTACCATTGTAAATACTGCTTCTGTAGCGGGTTTAATCGCCGATCCTAATATGGCGCCCTATGTTGCTGCCAAACATGCGGTTACCGGTTTAACCAAAGCAGCAGCATTTGACTACGCACAAGACGGCATTCGTGTTAACAGCGTTGCACCAGGTTTAACTGAAACGCCCATGACTCAAATGTGGAAAGACGACGAAGATAAATGGGCTGAAGTTACTTCAAACGTTCCCATGCGCCGTGCCGCTAAACCGGAAGAAATCGCTGAAATGGTCATATTCCTTTCTTCCGATGCGGCAAGCTTCTGTAACGGATATGTTTATGCCGTTGATGGCGGACAAGTTGCTCACTAATCTGTAGGAATTGTTCGCTTCAACCCGATTCTACTGGTGTTCATTCAAATGTCAGGCTATTTCAGATCAAAGCCTTTACTCCTCACATATTCCGTATATCCGCCCAATGGCAAATCCTTATCCAGCATAGCGATAAATTTCCCGGACCAGCTGGCCTTCTGCTTGTTGTTCGTTCGGGCGCCGTAATATTCCTCAATTTCACGGTCATACCGCTCGACTTGTGCTTTAAGATCGGGGTTGTACCGGTTTTCAAAAAACACGGCAGACCTTGGCAACCGTGGCTTTTGCTCCGGGAATTCATCGGGGACGCCTGCCGCAAGACCCACCAAAGGAATGACGAAGTCCGGCAGTTCAAGCCATTGGTCCAGTTCGGGCAGAGCCCCGGTAATCCCGCCGATGATCACGGCGCCTAGCCCCATCGATTCGGCCGCCAAATTGGCGTTTTGCAGGGCAAGCGCGGAGCTTAGCACAGCAGTCTGGTAAAAATACGAGAAGTTCAGGTTGGCGCCCATTTTTTCCTGCTGGTCGGGGGCGGCGGCCAGCATCATGCGGTGAAGATCAGCGCAAAAGATAAAAAAGTAGCCGCATTCCTCGATCCACGGATTTTCCGATCGGGCTGCGATCTTCTTTAGCAGCTCCTGATCCGTGACGCCGATGATCGAGAACGGCTGCATATGCGCCGAAGTTGGCGCCATTTGTGCTGCGTCGATGATGGCTTCGATTTGCTCGCCGGTCAATGGAATATTTTTAAACTTACGGATGGAGCGATGCTGGCGGATGACTTGGATAACCTCATTCATATCAAATTCCCTCCCAATATGGTTTCTTTAGAAGCTGCATGAAGACCGCATTTCGCATTATGGTTTCCATGGAAACAATATTAGCAAGGATGTAACAGTCTGTCAAATGGTTTCCGCGGAAACCATGATATAATGGAAAGAAAAAAAGGTAGGCTTGCCTTATGCCAGATATAAATGATGATTTGCTTCAGCTCAAAAATCGCATCGAAAAATCAATATACCGGATCCTCATCAGCGAAAGCGACGAGGATCAAGATCGGCTTTGGCTGACGGAGCGTGTCGCCGACCATCGGCTGAAAAAGCTGGTGCCCCGCCTATCCATCTCCAGCCTGCATGTTCTGGACGTCATCTATATGCATGACGGCATTATAGGAATCGATATCGCCCGCGAAATGGGTTTAACGAAAGGCGCCGTCTCCAAAATTACCCGTAAATTGCTGGAGCAGGGCCTGATTCAGAAAACCCAGCTGCCAGACAACCTGAAGGAAATTTATTTCTCCGTGACTCCGCTTGGCGCCGAGTTGGCCGAACTGCATCGGCTGTTTCACCAGGAGAAGGATCAGAAAGCAATGGAGCTGTTGGCGAGCTTCGATGCGCCATCTTTGGAAATTGTGGCAGACTTTCTGGAGAAACTCGCTAGTCTGAAGTAGCTTGCGGGGTTCCAAGCTGGCAGGGGTTAGAGGGGCTTCTCTATGAATTCGATGGCTTCAGCAGTTCTTTTATTTCATGCAGCTGTTCTTTAGTTATTTGTTGAGATTGATGCATTGTATTTAGCTTTTCCTCTACTTTTTCTAACCGAAGCTGGGTTTCTTTTTGGATTTTCTCGGTGTTCTTTTGCGTTTTGGAGTTATCCATGATGACTAGGATGGTGAGGCCTGCACCAAAGATGGTTAGCCCTCTAGCGATTTGATTTAAATCCAGTTGATTCAGGGCGATGAGGGAATCGGCAAGTCCTGCCCCGATTAATATGCCGCCGATCGTTACAATCCCATTTCGTTTCCACTTATCCAGGATAATACTTAATGGTTGGTTCATTATGAGATCTCCTTCAGCCAGGTAACAAGGTTTATATTCATACTAGTATTCTACTATATAAACGATCTCTACATAGAGATGCAACATCAAGACCGAACGAGAAAAGAACCCTATGATATAATTTAGTTATATTTACTTATTCGCGGGAGGATAGAACTTGGAATGGCTATACTGAAGAACGACTGGGTACCAGAATTAGAGCAGGAGTTTTCGAAGCCATACTACTTAAAGCTGCGGCAATTTCTCATTGATGAATATCGAACGAAGACCATTTTTCCGGATAAATACGACATTTTTAACGCTCTGCACTATACATCGCTGGCTGACACGAGAGTGGTCATTTTGGGTCAGGATCCTTATCATGGACCGGGACAGGCTCACGGCTTAAGCTTCTCTGTTCAAGAGGGCATAAGCACACCTCCATCCTTGCAGAATATGTTTAAAGAGCTGCAGGATGATTTGGGCTGCTTCATTCCGAATAATGGTCATCTGCTTACATGGACGCAGCAAGGGGTATTGCTTCTAAATACTGTGCTCACGGTCAGAGCGCATGAAGCGAATTCTCATAGAAACAGGGGATGGGAAAGTTTCACGGATAAAGTCATTGAGACGGTGAACCGGAAAAGTGAGCCTGTCGTATTCCTGTTATGGGGAAGCCACGCCCAGAAGAAGGCAGAGCTTATTACGAACCCGCGGCATATGATCATTCGTTCGCCGCATCCGAGTCCGTTGTCTGCCCATAGAGGTTTTTTTGGCAGCAGGCCGTTTTCTCGTACTAACGCATTTCTGCGAAAGATGGGGCTTCAAGAAATAGATTGGCAAATCCCTAACCTGTAAGAAAATTTGCTCCCTCGTTTTCCTTTCATACATCCACGCCGGTATAAACACTACAGAAAACCCGCTCAATTGAGCGGGTTTTGCTGTTGAGGTTTACCCCAACTACGATACAACCTGATTTTATTTGTAATTGCAGGTAACACTATGAAATCCCCCTAAAAAGGTGACGAATACAGGGATAAAGCATTCAATTCCCTGGCTATATCAATTAAGTCTTCGTCTTGCTCTAGAAACCTATTAGCTAGTTGTGAACAGGCACTTTTTTGCTCTAAGGTTAATTCTCCTGCGAAGTACAATGCCTCTATGTAGCTGCTAATCAAATCAAATTGCTCTCGGTCCAGCTGCTCTATCGTAGTAGTATAGTTATGTAGTCGCTTTAAGCACTCTTCCGCTAGAGAATTCCCTAAATGCCCGAGCTGTTCAAATATATCATAGGCGCACCGATTTACGGAGAAAGGAAAGCTCGAGTTATAATTATCAAGGAATATATCTTGCAAGTGATCCAAGACATCGCCCGCCGATAATCGACGATTTTGACTGACCCATACTTCAAATCGTGCATCCATATCTCTTAAATCGGGGAACACGGTGTAAAATACGTCCGGTTCAATCGTTTTACGCATCATAATGCTGTAATTTAGATAGTCATTGTCTGTTGAGGCGAATGCTATAAAGTTTGGCGTCGTATTTAAGGAGTCAAAAGCATTCTCAGCTTTCAACCTTACCACGGCTTCTAAGATAAGCGCGTAATATCCAGAGTCTATAATTCCCGCTTCAAGTGCGATAACGGGTTGATCTCCTGGTTGGAGCGGTTCTTCGTCTCTCTCATAGGATGGGGAGTCTTCAAATTTCTCGAAATCATCGAGGAGTTGACCGAATTCGCTCATATGTTTGCTCCAAAATTGAAAGCTAAAGTCCCCTAAGTTATATTTCAATGAATTTATATAGCTAGGATCCTCATAATGAGAATACTGATCATGCAGCTTTTTTTGAAATTCTGGAATGTTGTTTATGTATATATAAATCGACTTATATTCATTGACATACAGGCTGAACGCATAAACCTCTTGGTTATCCTGGCTTTTGGAAAAGGATTGTATGACCTCCTTGCATCCATTTACTATGGTTTGTACAAACTGCTCCGTATCAATAACCTTTACATTTAGCGGCCCCTCCAGATTGTACCTTACATGGCGGTCTTCACAAAGTATGTAGTAGCCTTCTTTATGAATCGGAGTCTTCCCATGCAGCAGTCTGCCGAGCATGGAGTAATAAGTGTTCATCAACTTCTCCCCTTATTATAATTTTATATGGAAAATATTAGCCTCAAGAGGGTTCATTCTCTTTTTAAAGGTCATTCTCCTCTTTATTGGTCGGATGGAGCATTTGTAGAGACCAAACTTCCAAGGAATACTCAAAGATCGTAAAGCCGGGTAATCGAAGAGTACAGCCAAGGGTATTATAAACGAGAAGGGATCCTACCATAAAAGGGAGGAATGAACCAAATGGAGCAACAGAACGGCGAGCTATCTGGAAAAACAGTTTTGGTAACGGGGGGAGGATCGGGTATTGGCAAGGCCGCGGCAGAGCTTCTGGCGGAGTATGGTGCGCAGGTATGCGTAGCCGATATTCATCTCGATGGAGCCGCAGAAACAGCTGATCGCATTGTGGCTGCGGGCGGTGAGGCCTTGGCGGTTCCTTGCGATTTGACGAAACCTGGCGATGTCGAAGAAGCGGTACAGTCGGTCGTCAAGAAGTGGGGGAAGCTCGATGGCGTCTTTGCAAACGGCGGCATCGTAGGCGACCTAACGTCCATAGAAGAGATGGAGCCTGATAATTGGGATCAGGTTATGGACACGAACCTAAAAGGCGTCTTTCTGACGGTCAAGTATTCCATACCGCATCTGAAGCGGCAGGGAGGAAGCGTTGTGATTACAAGCTCGGTGAGCGGTAACCGGGTAATCTCCCAGGTCGGGATGTCGGCGTACAGCACATCAAAGGGAGCGCTGAGCATTTTTGCCAAAATGGCTGCGCTCGAGCTGGCGGGATACGGCATTCGCGTGAATACCATCTGTCCCGGCGGGGTGAAAACGAATATTCAGGCGAGCATAGATGAGAAACCTGAGCTCGAAGCCGTGGAGCTGCCGGTTCAATTACCGCATGGCGGCATGCCGCTTGAGCACCGGCCGGCCAGTCCACAGCAGGTAGCAGAGCTGGTGTCGTTCCTCCTCGGGAATCGTTCGTCTCACATTACGGGTACAGACGTCTATATCGATGGCGGGGAATCTCTGCTGCGGGGTTAGTACGCTAAGGCAGACCCGAGCTGGCGAATGAAGCGCCTAGGTCCAGCGGGCCGCCCACAGCTTCATCTCGTGGCATATGACGTGTAAATCCTGCCCCTTCGGAGTCAGCGAATATTCGACCGTCACGGGCACCGTCGGGAATACATTCCGCTCTAGAACCCCTTTCTCTTCCAGATGACGGAGCGTACTGGTCAAGGCACGAGGACTTACGCTGGGAATTTTTCGCTGCAGCTCCCCGAACCGGAGCGTGCCGTTGAACAGCTCCCGAATGACAAGAAATGCCCATTTACCGCCTAGAACATCCAAGGTTTTTTCGATGTTGCATTCGATATGTTCAGGCGTCTTTGGAATGTAGCTGCTGGCTTTTTTGGCCGTTGTCATAAGAGCATCCCTCCAGTATTCATACTATATTATGTATAGTACCTATACCTCATATAATTAAGTGAACAACATTTCACTTCTTCAAATTGTATATGAAATTATATAGAATGGAAAGGGAGACTGAAAAGGGTTACAACATTTAATTAAGGAGGCCTGCACCATGAAATATAGAAGATTAGGCGGAAGCGGACTTAAAGTCAGCGAAATCAGCTTGGGCAGCTGGCTTACATATGGCGGTTACGTGGAACGCGAGAACGCGGTAAATTCCATTAAAACTGCCTACGATCTGGGGATCAACTTTTTCGATACAGCCAATGTTTATGAGAAGGGAGCCGCGGAGGAGCTGGTTGGGAAAGCTCTGAAGGCTTATCCGCGCGAATCCTACGTGCTGGCAACGAAAGCATTTTGGCCAATGGGCGAAGGACCGAACGACCGCGGACTGTCGCGCAAGCATATCGTAGAACAGGCCAACGCCAGCCTTAAGCGCCTTGGCCACGATTATGTGGATATTTTCTACTGCCATCGCCATGATCCGGAAACGCCGCTGCATGAAACACTGCGCGCTATCGATGATCTGATTCGCCAAGGCAAAGTGTTATATGCTGGCGTCAGCGAGTGGCAAGCTTCCCAGATCGCGGAAGCGCTTGGCGTGGCCGACCGTTATCTGCTGGATCGTATCGTCGTCAACCAGCCTGTGTACAATATGTTCGACCGTTATATCGAAAAGGAAGTCATTCCGCTCTGTGAACGTTCCGGCATCGGGCAAGTCGTCTTCTCTCCGCTTGCACAAGGCTTGCTGACCGGCAAATACACGTCCGCTACTGACATCCCGCAGGACAGCCGCGCGGCGAAGCTCGAGTGGGTGCGCAAAGGCATCACGGAGGAGAAGATTGCCAAGGTTCGGCAGCTTGAGGCGATTGCCGCAGAGCTGGGAATTACCGTGGGCAACCTTGCGCTGGCTTGGATTCTGAGCCATGAGAACGTAGCGAGCGCGCTCGTGGGCGCTAGCCGTCCAGAGCAGGTCACGGAGAACGCCAAAGCGTCGGGCATCGAGCTCAGCGAAGACGTTCTGAGCCGGATTGAAGAAATTTTGAAATAGGAAGCCCCCCCCGCTTCATACAGGATAAAGGCCGTACTCAAAAGCGATCCGCTTTGGGACGGCCTTTTTTGTCGAGGCAGGGATATATTTCCGTATGTCGAATAAATACATAACATTTTAGATTTGGATAAAGGAGCGGGGGATATGGCAAAGAAACAGATTCGGGTCCAAATTTTTCCCGATGGACAAATTAAAGCAGACGTTATCGGAATCAAGGGGAAATCCTGCACGGATTATATAGAAGTTCTCGAACAACTGCTCGACGCGGAAACGATAGATTCTGAATATACGGATGAATATTATGAAACGGAGCAAGTAGGAGTTCAGCAGCAGGATGTAAATCAGATCAAGACCAGAGAAGGAGGAGTATAAATGTCGGTTTCTATCGCATTGGTTCCTATCGCGCTTACGCTGCGCCTGGTGATGGGTAAGGACAAATTTGACAGATGGGCCGAATCGATGCAAGTGAAGGAGCCCTCCACCTTTGAAAATGAGCATGAACTCGTGCGCACGGTGCGCAAGGCCGGGTACGATGCGGAAAAATGGGGAGGAAGCTATAAAACCCATATCGACGGGGAAGATCTGTATTTCTTCTGGGAGCTCGATGACGGCAAATGGACAGCTGTCTTTGGAAGATCCGATTCTAGGCAGAAAATCAGGGAATTCATGGCAGAGATCAATCAGGCGGCCGGGCGGCAGATTTTCGAGCAGCTTCAGGTACAGGGCGACACGATGACCATGACATCAGCCACAGAGACTGCCGAGTCCGTAGCGACCTTTCCTACCAATTTTCGGGACGGGGAGCTTTTGTTCAGAACACTGAAGGAATTCGGCGTTAACCCGGTCCGTGAGGGCTCCGGCATGAAATGCAGAGTAGAGGATTCCCTGCTGATATTCAGGCAGTCCCCATCCCATGACAGCCCATTTTACGTCGAGGTTCACAATGCGCCGGATTTGCGCAAAGTATATCAATACCTGTCCGATGTAGATGAGGATTATAAACGCTGCCTGCAGTCCATGGTCTATGAGAAGCTAAAGGAACGTGTGGAAGCAAAGAACATGACTGTCGAAAGTGAAGAAGTGCTGGAGGATAACTCAATAGTACTTACGATCAACATCAGGGGTTGAACAGGATGAGATCCATAGATTTTAATAAAATTGAGCGCATTTGCGCGGGTTACTGGGGATCCGGCTATTTCGTCGCAGAGGCGATTCCGTTCAACAAATTGTCTAAGTTTTGCAGTGCGATATCCGTCCAGGTTCAGGGGCATGCCATTGCTTTTATAGACGCTACTGTATTTGGCAGCGGTAAAAATGGGCTGCTGATTACCGAGGCCGGAGTATATTGGCGCAATGACTGGGCGACGGATACCAGGAAGAATTATCTGAGCTGGGAGGAGCTCATACAGGTCTCGGTCATACGGAGCGGAGATTATGACATTGAGCTTGGTCCAGGCAACTTTTTCAGTATGTCTGCCGGTCAATTTGATAAGGATGCCTTGGTTCAGCTGCTTCAGGATATTCAGAGCTATCTCATTACGGCATTGGGGGATCAAGCCGAATCTGAGGACAAACACACGCCGGATGAAGTGAACGCCCCACCCGTCGCCTCGCCCATCGCCCCACCAATGCCTATGCCAACAGAGAAATGGATGGTAGCCATAGCCGGTCAATCCTATGGTCCATACGATATTTATCTGATTAAAAGTTTACTGGGCAGCGGACAAATTCGGCCGGAAGAGACCCATGTATGGAAGCCGGGCATGCCGGATTGGATCCCGTTCATGAGTCAGCCTGAGATGGCTGAACTGGTCTTCCCCGTTCTTTCGCCAGCTCCGCTGGATTCGCGGTTAGTACCGACGACACCACAGTCTATGGAGGATTCGATCGAATTCGCCTTAGAGCCGAAGCAAGCTTCGTATGAAATGGGCCTTGTCGATGTTAATACTGCATCCATGGAGGAATTGATTGAAGTTCTTGGCGTCGGAGTGGCCGGGGCCAAGCGAATCGTGCAGCAGCGTGAAGCGGTTGGCGGGTTCCGGTCTATGGATGAGGTGGGGGAATTATTAGGGTTAAAGCCTCACCAAGTAGAGAGATTGCGTAAGCAGGTTATTTTTACACCAATAGATTCATCTGTATCTTCAACGCCAACACCTCTGAAGCCAAACACACGGGTGGTGGATTACTGATGCTGCTGCGAGTACATCAATTTATACCTGAGACGAGAGTGGAGGGGCCCGGCATACGTGCCTGTATTCAGGTACAGGGGTGCCCCATTCATTGCCCTGGCTGTGCGGTTCCGTTTACTTGGGCGGCAGACGGGGGGATTGCGATGGAGGTAGAGCAACTGGCGGAGCAGATTCTTCAGGGGCCTGAAGTTGAAGGGGTGACCTTTCTGGGCGGGGAGCCTTTTGCCCAAGCCCGGGCGTTGGCTAAGTTAGGCGGCATCCTAAAGAAGGAGGGGCTGTCAGTAATGACTTTCACGGGTTACCTGATTGAGAACTTGCGGAGCTCGGGAAACCAGGATTACCTCGACTTATTGGCGGTGACCGATCTGCTGATCGACGGGCCTTTTCAGAAAGACAGGCTGGATACAAGCCGGCCCTGGGTAGGTTCCTCCAATCAGCGCTACCATTTCCTGACGGACCGGTACTTTCATCTCCAGGATCAGCTGGCAGAGATTCCGAACAGGCTTGAGGTGCGTCTTGCGCCTGACGGCAGGGTGAAGGTTAACGGGCTAGCCGAAGTTAAGGATTTAGAGGATCTGTTTGGAAGGCTGCTATAATAGTTTGTGTATTGAATAATGAGATAGGAAGATGCAATATGAGATGTGGCGAGAAATGTTTTCTGGTCACCTATGAAATCGGCGGTGAACAGCGAGTAGCTCCGGTCACGGCCAGAACACCGGTGGAAGCGAGAAAAAAGCTCCGCCGCACCATCGGAGCAGAACCGAGTATTATTGCGGTTAGGCGGGACTCAGCCCAATAGACTTGGCGGAAAGACACTGATCTATTAAGGTTAGTGTCTTATTTTTCTTTTGGGCTCTTGGCATAACCAAGCAAAGCATTGCAGTCCGTCTGCTGCTGTGCTATATTTGATTTAAATTGGTCAACCAACCAAATTTAGAAATGCGGTGATTGCATGGTACAACAAAAGCGGGATAAAGTCGTTGATGCGGCATATAAAGTGATGTCAGAAAAGGGATATGAGAAGGCATCCATTAAAGATATAGCCAGCGAGGCGGGGATTACGCCCGGATTGATTCATTATTATTTCCGCAATAAAGAAGAAATTCTGACCGATCTGCTAATTGCTTCCTCCAGGCAGTACACGCAGGATATGCAGAGGCTTCAATCGAACGTACCTGCGGAGCATCTCGCGAAGGCGGCTCTTAACGAACCTAAGGATCGTGTCGAAAGACAGCCCGATTGGTATAAACTCCGATACGAATTATTTGCCCTGGGGCTTCGCAATCCGCAAATTTCGGATAGTGTAAATGCCTTGCTGGGAAATGCACGAACCGGGATTGAGGCAATTCTGCACAAGATTGTCGGCGATGCCGGAGAAGAAGCAGCTTCGGTGGCGGCCATTATGCTGGCCTGCTTTGACGGGTTGGCTTTGCAGAAGCTGTTGAATCCGGAGTTCGATATAGACCGCGCCTACTTAGAGTTAGAGAAAATGCTGAGAGCTAGATATAACATTACGGATTAAGAGGCCGCTTTTCTTTTTTTAAATAAATTTGGTTGGTTGACCAACTTAGGACTATAACTAAAAGGGAGATGTTTACGATGTTCATGTTCATCTTGCAAGCCATTGAAAATTTTGCACTGGCCCTCATCGTTGGCGGGGGGATCGTCATGGCCGCAGCAGTTCGTCCGCTGTTATCCGCCAAGCTGGCCATAAGTACTGGTTCGGATGTGGCTCCGATGTTTGAGGAGATATCCATTAACGCCTGGAACAGGTATAATCGGTTGGCGCTGCTCTCGGCCGCGGCATTACTGATCGTTGACGTGATCCGGGTCCTCACTCGGCTGTCATCGGCCTATTGGCACTTGGCCTTAGCCTTTCTGATGCTGGCAGCTCTGATTGGCAAGCTTGCTGTCGATAAACAGCTGAAGCAGCGTCTGAACGCTTATGCCGCCGATGCAGTCGGGAGCAAGGAACAAAATGCCGGCCACCGTCTGGTTGAACGGCTTACTAAACTGATTCTTGTAATTGCTCTTCTATTGGTTGTATTACCGGAATAGATACATTAAATTTGGTTGATTTTACATGGACGCTGCTGAGGCGTCCGTGTTATTATTTTTGTGCCAAAAGTCCCGATTGGCTTGATCCGTGTTGAAAGGATGTGGTGTTCCGTACGAGGATGGGGAGCGAAACGCAGCCATACAGTAATGACTTCAGACCCATAATAAAGGAGTAGGAGAACCATGAGATTTTTCAACAAAACACGAATTTTTATAATGATGCTTTGCGGTATACTTGCCATTTCTATCATTCCAATGGGCCATACATATGCAGCAAAACAGCGATTCACGGATGTACCTTCCAATCACTGGGCGAGGCCTGCCATTGAGTACCTGGCTAATGCCCAATTGATGAATGGCTATAACGATGGAACGTTCAAACCAAATGCGTATGTCACGCAGGAGGAGTTTATCGTAACAGCCGTGAGCATTGTGTTCGGCAGGCCTGCGGGCACAGTATCCCAAGAGGATTCCACATCAGAGGAGTGGTCTGATTGGGCATATGACTTATTAGATCAGAAGGGAGTTTACTCTTTCGATGACTATTGGGTGAGTGGTGATGATAAAAGAAGGGTTCATATCACCCGAGCAGATGCGGCTCGAATTATCTATTTGCTCCTGAATGGGAATGTCGAACATCCGTCTACGAAGAAGGCTGTGCAATATTTATACCAAAAAGGCATGACTTCAGGAACATATAACAACAGGGGAGATTTCTTTACAAATTACGGCCCAGCAGAACTGCTAAACCGTGCGTATGCTGCTGTTTTATTGAAAGGCGTGAAGGATTATAAGGAAGGGAAGATTAAACGGTCAAACAGCTCTGTACCTTTAAAGGACACTCTCGGCAGCCGAATCAAGAATGTCGCCCAAAAGGCCAATGTCAAAGTAACGGCGACCTCCAATGGGGAAAGGTACCAGACAGAAGTTAAAGGCAGCGGCATTCATCTAGACTTCCAGCTGGATGACTTTGCTTACGCTGATCTCGGTGAGCATTGGCATATGACGATCATTTCACTGGATAAAAGCAAAATCAATCTTATGGCCTCCATTCTCGTTGACCTTGGGCTGCCTATGAGCGAGAAGGATGCGCGTTCATTAGTTAAAGATTTGCTAGCGTATAGATACGAGCAAACTGGAGAGACGCAAGGGAAAGGAAAGACATCGATCCACACCTCGTATTACTTTGGCCACCACATACGATGGGGTGAACAGAGAAATAACAGCCCTGAGGCCGTCTCAAATGCCGATCCCTATGCGCTATTCGTCAATGGAGTATTGAAGAGAGCACCTGGCTTTAATACATTCTTGGATCCGGTGTTCGCGAAGAATGGAACCGTCTATGTTCCGGTTAGCGATATTGTAAAAGACATGGGAGGATCCTATACACGGGGCGACGACTGGACGACTTATGATCTGGATATGGGAGAGAACCTGCAATGGAAATTCGAATGGGATGGAGGTGATAGTAAAAGAGGATCACTGACATATATCGGCACTCGAGTCGGAAATCAACCGGAGAACACAAAGGTCACAGCTATAATGAAGGATATCACCCTCTTCGTCCCACTAGAGTTCATTGCTGAGTATTATCCCGTCCATAAGCAGATGGAAAATAAAACGCAAATGGTCTTTGTGGGGACAGTCCCTGAGAACCCTACGGCTAATTATTTTGGAACCAAGGGACAATATCCGTCAACCTTTGACTTCAATCCCTTGGACCCGAATGTCGAATATCCAGGCGGGTGGAAAGCGCCGCAGCTCAAGGCGAAGTGGTCATCTGATCCGAAAAAGAACTTCCAGGCTTTCGCTGATGAGCTAGGATTTACGAATGAAGGACGTACATTTGGCATCACCGGCGCTACGAAAGCCATTAATTTGATTAGCGGAGATGATAAAGGTACGGAGGTTACGCTTCAGTTTCCAGCATGGGGCACGCCTCCCGGCGAGCCTAATGAGACGTTATCGGAATCGTTTAAGATTCCGGTCGTTTCCGCGCAATTATTCCACTTCTACTTCGAAGACAAATGGAAGACGGTTTGGAATTACTTTAATCGCAACGACATTCCCGATCAGTTTAAGTTGAATGGTAGAACTGTGAAGGTGTCGTATGACAATCTCAGAGGCATTCTAACGATGAAAATTGGCAAGAAATCTTCTTGAGTTCCTTCATAAGGGAAGACACTAACCGTAAATTGGTTAGTGTCTTTTTTTATTGTGCTGAAATGAGTGATTCGCCTAATTCACTTTTCTTCCCTGGTCATAAGATGGTTAGAAAATGATCAAAGGAGGATTTGCATGGCGGGGCAAGTAAAGGTAAGTCCGCAATTCAAAAGGCTGTGTGATCAATTTGGAAGAATTCTGGGGGGAGAATCTGAAATTGAGGAGGGGCCGGTTTGTTTTGTCACCCGGATGACGAATTTAAGCGAGACGATCCTGGGAAGAAGAACGCGATCCCCGTTGGTTCAGATGCAAATGTTCTCGTTTGAATCGCTGGATAAGTCGGGGCGTGCGCTATGTCTGGGAGAGACAGCCGTACATCAAAACCAGGTTAACCGTTTGCTCTCGAATCTCCGTAGACGGGGAATAAAAGTGACCGCCCTTCATAATCACTGGCTAAAGGAAAATCCGCGCCTGATGTATATGCACTGGGAAGCCATCGCGAACCCGATTGCATTTGCCAGAAAAACAAAGGAATCCATTGCATTCTTAGGTTAACGCAGCTGGGCTGATGTTTTTACTATAAATTGAAAGGATGAACTTCTCTATGGCGGAACAGATAAAGGCAAGTCCTCGTTTTAAAAGGCTATGCAACCAATTTTCACGCATTTTAGGCGGAACGGAGCATGAAATTACTAAAGGGCCGGTTTGTTTTGTAAGTAGAAATAGGAAAGTGAACGCTTCTATTTTGGGCAGAAGGACAACGTCTCCATTGGTGCGTTATCAGCTGTTCTCGTTTGAATCGCTGGACAGTTCAGGCCGCGCGCTTTGTTTAGGGGAAACGGCTCTCTTCCAGAACCAAGTCAACCAATTGATAAGCAATCTTCGCAAAAATGGAATTAAAGTAACGGCCGTCCACAATCACTGGCTGTTTGAGAATCCGCGTCTGATGTATATCCACTGGGAATCGATCGACAATCCGATTGCCTTCGCAAGAAAGGTTAAACGTTCTATTTCTTTCTTAGGCTAAGATGATGAGATGAATAACCGCATTTAAAGGGGGATTGTTTAGCCCGGCCTCATGGAGGCCGGGATTTTGTTCGGTGTGGAAATTTGCGTTGACATTCTATCATGGCATGTTAAGATATAACCGACAGACAGTCGGTCGGTATGATAGTGTATGGCGAGGAGGGCATATCATTGAGAGTTGTAAAAGATGCAGAGGAGCGCAGAAACGAAATACTGGATGCGGCGGATGAGCTCTTTGCGCTTAAGGGCTTTGATGGTACAAGCACAAACGATATTCTCGTGAAGGTCGGAATTGCACGGGGTACATTGTATCATCACTTCAAGTCAAAGGAAGATATTATGGACGCGCTGATCGAGCGGTATAGCGCCCGTCTTCTAGGCGCAGCTCAGAGTATTGCCGCAGACAAGAGCGTACCCGTTGTCGAGCGTATTATCCGTGTTGTCATGGCACTGAACCTAAGCGGCGGAAGCAGCGAGGAGATTATGGAGCATATCCACAAGCCTCAGAACGCGCTGATGCATCAGAAGATCCAAAAGGTCATTATCCATGGCGTTCCGCCGATATTAACGGAGATCATCCGCGAGGGGATCGAGCAAGGAATGTTCAGCACACCGTATCCTTATGAATGTATGGAGATGATTGTGATTTATGCGAATACCGTCTTTGATGGTGACATGGTTGCATTGACGGATGAGGAGCGCCTGTCGCGAATGCTTGCCTTTATCTGTAATGTGGAGAGACTGCTTGGGGCAGAAAAAGGAAGCCTGAAGGACGTTTTGCGGATGTTTGGGATGAATCCTGAGGCACAGGGGTGACTTATGTATTTTAGATTAATCCGCAATGATATATCAAACAGCAAGCTGATCACGCTGACGACCACGATATTTGTAGCAGCGGCAGCTATGCTGGTCTCGCTTGCGGCGATACTCGTTGTCCATCTGTCGGGGGCGATAGATACGCTGATGACCCGGGCGAAGACGCCTCATTTTATGCAGATGCATGCTGGTGAACTTGATCCTGCCCGGCTGACGGAATTTGCGAATCGGCACAGCAATATGGATGAATTTCAGGTGCTGGAGTTTCTCAATATGGACGGCGCCCGGATTGTACTAGGAGATCGTTCGCTTGCGGATAGTGTCCAGGATAACGGATTCAGCGTCCAGAGCGATAAGTTCGACTATCTGCTTGATCTGAACGGGAATATCATAAACGTATCTGACGGCGAACTGTATGTACCCGTCAACTATATGAGGGATAACACGGTCAAGCTTGGCGACAGGGCAGTCATCAGCGGCAAAGAATTTACCGTAGCGGGATTTCTGCGCGATTCACAGATGAACTCCATGCTCTCCTCCTCCAAGCGATTTCTGGTTAGTCCCCAGGACCACGCAGAATTACAAAGCCTGGGCAGTACGGAATATCTGATCGAATTCAGATTGAAGGATTTATCGGCACTAGGGGCTTTCGAGACCGATTATGCTGCTGCAGGACTGGAAGCGAACGGGCCAACGATTACATATCCGCTATTTAAAATGATCAATGCAATTTCCGATGGAATGATGATTGGGGTCATTCTGCTAGTGAGCGTGCTCGTCGTGGCCATCGCCTTGATGTGCATCCGCTTTACGCTCCTTGCGAAAATCGAAGACGATTACCGCGAAATCGGAGTGATGAAGACATTAGGGCTGCGTATTTCCGACATCAAGAAGATTTATCTTGCCAAATACGCGGCCATTGCGGTGGCGGGGGGCTTGGCGGGCTTTGGATTGTCCTTGGTTTTCAAAGATCTGCTTCTTGAAAATATCCGGCTGTATATGGGGGAGAGCAGCCGCGCATCCCTGGCGCCGTTTCTTGGAATCATCGGCATTCTGCTTGTTTTTCTCGCCATTATGATTTATGTGAGCGGAGTGCTGAGACGCTTTCGGCAGATATCTGCGGCGGAAGCCATTCGTTTCGGCAATTCTCAGGAAAAGGCGACAGTAACAAAGCACATGCGCCTAAGCACGAACCGGCTGTTCAACACGAATATTTTTCTAGGGGTCAAGGATGTTCTGGCCCGAAAAAAACTGTACGCCACCATGCTGATCGTGCTGATCATTTCCGTATTTATCATGATTGTGCCGCAGAATCTGTACAACACGATTTCCTCCAAGAGCTTCATTCAATATATGGGAGTCGGGAGCTATGATTTGCGCATAGATCTCCAGCAGACCGACCGTATATCCGACAAAGCTGCTGAAATTTTAAAGGCAATGAAAGAGGATAAGGCCATTTCCGAGTATGCCGTGTTTGCCACGAAAACGTTCAAAGTAACAACAGAAGCCGGCGTGGAAAAAAATTTAAAAATCGAACTCGGCGACCATTCGATATTCCCTATCGCCTACTCCCAGGGCAGAGCACCTGCCGCAGCAGACGAGATTGCGCTGTCCACTTTGAACGCGGAGGAGCTGAGCAAGAAGACCGGCGATGTCATCACCCTGGTGATCGGGGGGAAGGAAAGGAAGCTGACGGTCAGCGGCATCTATTCCGACATCACCAACGGAGGCAAAACAGCGAAGGCTGTTTTCAACGATCATACGGCAGACGCAATGTGGTACATCATTTCTGCAGAGCTTGCGGACCCATCCCTCATCCACAGCAAGGTCGCGGACTATGCGGGCAGGTTTGCTTACGCTAAGGTTTCTGACATGGATGCCTATATTGCACAGACGTTTGGTTCCACCATAAGCTCCATCGAAAAGGCCTCTTATGCGGCCGTTGCAGTGGCTCTCATGATCATGGTACTGGTTACGCTGCTGTTCATGAAACTGCTTGTTGCCAAAGACAGATACTCCATCGCCGTCATGAAAGCCTTCGGCTTCACAGGCTCCGATATTCAGGCGCAGTATGTATCGCGTGCGGTGTTCGTGCTGATGATCGGCATTGTCCTTGGCACGCTTCTGGCCAACACGCTCGGAGAGATGCTTGCCGGGGCGGTGATCTCCTCCTTTGGAGCGGCAGCGTTTCGTTTTACGGTCGAGCCGCTTGCGGCCTATTTGCTAAATCCGCTGATGATGACTGGCACGGTGCTGATCGCCACCATCCTCGGCACCTTGGGCGCGGGTCGAATCATCATTTCCGAACATATAAAGGAGTAGGCCTATGAAGAAAATCATTATTGGAGATCACCTCATAAAATCCTTCGGCGAGGGCGATGAAAGACGCAACGTATTGGGCGGCGTGACCGTGGAAATAGAGGAAGGCGAGTTCGTGGCCGTTATGGGGCCTTCGGGCTCGGGGAAATCAACGCTGATGTTTGCACTGAGCGGTACGGACCGCGTAAATGACGGCAAGGTCTTGTTTGACGGCAAGGATCTATCCAAGCTTGGGGAGAATGAGCTTGCGGATATGCGCAGAACCCAGATGGGCTTTGTATTTCAACAGCCGACGATGCTGAAGCACCTGAACATCCTTGACAACATCATTCTTCCGTCCATGCGGGGGAGCAGAAAGAACGCCGCAGAAATTACGGCAAAGGCAAGAGCGCTTATGCAAAGGGTAGGCATTGCCGAGCTTGAGAAGCGCGACATGACCCAGGTGTCCGGAGGCCAGCTGCAACGGGCGGGAATATGCCGCGCGCTGATGAACAGTCCGAAAATTATATTCGGCGACGAGCCTACGGGCGCGCTCAATTCCAAATCGGCACAGGAGATTATGGACTTATTTTCCGAAATCAATGCAGAGGGGACCGCGATTCTGCTTGTTACTCACGACGCCACGGTTGCGGCACGGACGGAACGTATTATGTTCATGCGCGATGGAACGATCGTCAGCGAATTGAAGCTTCCGAAGTATAACGGAACGGACACCGATGGAAGGGTCGGGCAGGTAACAGCAAAGATGAGAGAAATAGGAATATAGCTGTGCTGGCGCTGGCCCCGCAGGGAACTGGTTCAAGGGATTTAACGGGATTGCAGGCTCTTCTGTCGCTTACCGGATAACATAGGTTGAATAAAGGCGAGTAATGTCTGATTGAACTTATCGGGCTGCTCGATAAAAGGAAGATGGCCGCAGTCGTGGAACATCGCTCCCGATGCTTGCGGAATAAGCTTGCTAAGGTCGCCGGCAGTCTTCAGATTGAACGGATGATCCCCGTCCGCAGCCACAATCAGGGTAGGGACCTGGATTTCATTCAGCCGCTGCATACTGCTGATGCGCGGCGGAAGGGCAAGGCGAGGGGGGAACCGGCAGAAATTATCGGGATTCCGGACATTCCGCAGCACTTTCTCCCGGGCTGCCCTTCGATGAGGAGAGGGGAAGAAATAGCTCCAGTAATCGTCTTGAATAAAGGCTTCTATGGCAGACTGGCTGCCGCGGAACCGCAGTTGATAGAAGTTGCTGATCCCCTTCCAGAGCATTTTCCAGGGATAACGCTGATTCGTCACAGAGGGAGCCGCGAGCACCAGTGCTCGCACGTACTCAGGATAGGCTAGGGCAAAATCGAGGGCAATGCCTCCGCCCATCGAGGAGCCGATGAGCACGGCTGCATTCAGGTGCAAATGCTCGATTAAGCACTTCAGGTCATGAACGTGAGAGAAGGAGGACGCAGGGGTGCTTGATCCGCCGTAGCCTCTTAAGTCATAGCGGATAACTTGAACATCTTGAGCGTATCTGCCGAAGAAGTCAGCCTGCTCCTCCCAAATATGATGGTCGTTGAAATTGCCGTGAATGAAGATCAAGGGCTGCCCGGACCCATTTGTCCTGTAAAATAGGCGTGCATCGGACAATTCCAAATGATGCTGATCCGCCATCTCAATCCCTCCTTACTTCGACGTATCGAGAAGGTCTGCTTCCTGCAGATAGTCTTCTACGATCGCTCTTAATATTTCCGAAATGGAATAATCAGAGTTGTAGCAGCGCCGGTCGATTTCCGCCCAATAGGCGGGCGGCAGCGTCAAGGATATTTTCCGGGTCAAGCCGATAGGCTTGCGGCCGGCTCCGGGTCGTTTGCCGCCTTTTGGGGCGTTGGGAACCTTATTCCCGGCGATATTGTTATTGTTTGGAATATCCATACTCATCACCCAACCCAAGTTTTTCATATTTGTACATAGCAGTCAATTATTGCTACCTTAATCAAAATAAAGAGCTGACACCGGTTCATACCGGTGTCAGCTTGTTTGTTATCCGTGCCTACAGCTTCCAAATGCGGTACAGGATGGCCGCTGCCTCAGCGCGATTGAGCGAATCATGCGGCGCCAGCTTGTCGTTCTTGCCGGCGACGATGCCGCTCTTCACCAGAGCTGCGATGCTGTCTTTGGCATAGTCGGCAACGCTCTCTGCATCCGTATAAGCGTCTAGGGCTGTGGTGCCTTCGGATAGCTTGCCAGCGGCTGCAAGTGCGCGTGCGGCCAGCGCCATCATATCCTGACGGGAGATCTCGGTGTCAGGTCTGAAGGTATTGTCCGCAAACCCGGCGGCGATACCGAGCTCCCTGGCAATGGCCAATTCATGGCTGTAGTAAGCCGTGGATGGGACATCGCTGAAGGCGGCCTCACTGCGGCCCGTGCCTTTCAGCTCCAGGGTTCTGATCAGCAGCGCCAGAAAGTCCGCTCTGTTGATAGCAGCTTCAGGAGAGAAGCTGCTGTCATCTGTTCCTTGGATGATATCGCGAGCCGCCAGCGCATCAATGGCTTGTTTGGCCCAAGGGACATTGTGCAGATCTCCAAAGCTCTTCGATGAGAAGGATACAGCGTAAGAACCGAAATGGTCAGTTTGGAAAACAACCGTTCCCGCTGCCGCATCATATCTTCCGTTCGGGATTGCTGTCGCGTTGCCGTTGCCGTCAATATACAGAACAACGATCTGTTCCGGATGGTTCAGCTCTTCCGCGGATGGCGTGTAGGGAATAGCTACCGTGATTGGAGCATCAGGGTTATTCCAGGCGATGACATTATCGCCTGCCGTGATGCTCAGGTCGATCGCCGGGCGGCTGCCGACCCGCTCCCGTGCAGCTGCACTCCAGCCCTCAGTAGAGGCTGCTCCTACGCGGATAGATACTTGATCAGCGTCATCGGCCGCATTGGACAGTAGTCCGCTCGGAATTTGCAGTGTCGCTCGATCCGTTTTCAACAATAGCTGGAAGGCTTCCTGCCCCTTCAGGCTCTGTGCTGGCAGCTGCACTTCATAGGACGCTGCCTCTGTCTGTTCCGCCACGTCAATGACGATTTGTTTCTTGCCATTTGCGGCAGGAGTGGCTTGCTCGAGAGCTTTGCTCAGGGTGTCTTTAGAAATCGCAGCCGTTGCATGCCCGTTATCGACTTTGACTTCCGGTTTAATTGTGACTACACCGTCTTTGCTCTCCACAGTTCCTTCTTGAGGGGCAGATCCGCTGCCGCTATTGGTGCTTCCGCTGCTGCTTCCGCTTCCGCCGCTGCTGCTTCCGCCTGGGGAAGCTGGCTTGCCGATGAGAGACAACACGCCGTACACGGAAGTATCCTGGTATCCGTTGCCGGTTGTGTCATTCCACGTGGCTACGCTTTGGCGGGCGCCGTCTTTGGCGTCATTGATCTGGGTGTCGAAGCCTACTTTCATATTGTTGGCCGGTGTAATCGTTTTGAACGGAATCTTCATTTCCACCGTGTAGTTCGAGCCGGAAACCTGGACAGCCGATTCGAAGCCTTCAGCGAGGCTTGGCGGATTAAACGAAGTCTCGTTAGCAAAATTGATTCTATACTGCCCGTCGTCATCTTGATAGAACGAGGTTTTGGCATTGTTCTCGTCCAGGAAGACCTCGACGGAATCATGCTCCCATTCGTTAGCGCTGGATTTGTCGAGCTGGGAGTCGCTTACCTGGACCAATACGTACAGGTTCTTGTCGTCCCACAGCGCTTTGGCAACTCCATTTGCTCCCTGCCAAGCCATCTGATACCGGTTAATTGGCATGCCCGGGGTGTCATTCCATACGGCGTCAACCGTTCCGTCAATGACCGGAGTGGCAAATTTGGCCGAGGACTGGTTGGCATTGCCTGTCTCAGGCTGATGCTCCTCGATGAATTTATCCGGGTTAATGACACCGTAATAAGCCGGTTTGGCCTGGAGATTTTTATCAAATAGCAATGGATTGCTCGAAGCTCTCCAGCTTGTGGCATCATCGAGGCCCCAGAACGTAACGCGGGCGATATGATCGGCGTGCTCCTTATAGATTTTGAACAGCTCTGCGTATAAATAGCCTTGTGCATTGGCAAGTTGCTCGGAGAGCTCATAGTTGCTGCCGGCTTGAATGTCCAGCTCGGTGACGCTCACTTCCACGCCTAAGGAAATGAACTTCTCCAAGGACAGCTTGACGTTGGCCGGGTTCGTGTTCACCGAATAATGCCCCTGCATGCCGACGCCGTCGATCAGCAGCTTGCCTGGGTGTGTCTTGGCGTAATTCTCATTGATTTCTTTGACCATGCTGTAGATGGCCTCGGCTTTGTTCTGGTTATCATCGTTGTAATCATTGTAGTACAGCTTGATGTCCCAGCCTTTCTCGTCCAGCACTTCCCGGGCGGCGAGGAACGCCTGCTCGATATAGTCCGGACCGATGGCCTGATACCATGGAGCCTTGCGCAGCGCCTCTTTCCAATCGGACGGATTAGGCGGATTATCGTTCATCGCTTCATTGACGACGTCCCAGGAAATGACTCTGTCGCCGAAATGCTCAACGACCGTTCGGATATGGGCTCTTAAGTTCGCGAGCGCCTCGTCCCGGCTCAGGGGAACCGTATTGCCTGCCGCATCCGTCGTCGTATTCATCCATGCCGGCGATTGCTGATGCCAGACCAGTACGTGTCCGTGCATCTGCATTCCCTCGGCTAGAATTTTATCCACCATTGCATCAGCGGCATCAAAGGTAAAGTCCCCTTTGCTCGGCTGCAGTGCATCCGGCTTCATAGCATTGCCGGCCGTGGCGACGTTGTGATGCATCTTCAGCAGCTCAAGCCGAACGCCGTCGAGGTCCTCTGCGGATATGGCGCTGCCGATCAGGAAGTCAGATTGATAAGCGTCTTTGATCGGAAGCAGGTCCTTCTCGATATCAATCGGTCCGGCGCTTGTTTTCTCAAAGCTGATATCGTCGATATAGAAGGAGGCCGCAGCGTTATTGGAGCTCTCCACATAGATCGTTAAGTATTCATCGCCGACGCTGTTATAACGGTAGGTTCCCTCAAACTGGACCCAGCCGTCGCTGGCATTGATCGTTTTAGGGGCAAGTGCGACATAATTCGCGCTGCCGCCGTTGCCGATTTGCGTAGACAGCTGAAGCTGCGAGCTTGCAGGGTGGATCAGCTTGACCCAAGCGGAAATCTTGTATTCGCTGCCCTTGTCGACGTATTCCTCGACACGCAGCGACGGGCCATGCCAAGTCGATGTTCTGCCTTCTACCTTCAAAGCGCGGGAGCCGCCTTCGGTATGATTGGCTTCTTCGGTGACGGTCAGCGTTTCAGTGCCTGCACGTCCCTCAAATCCGCCGGTCGTTCCGTCCTCGAAGGTGATGGTGGTGAAATCCTTTGCTGGCGGTCTAGGCGGTTCAGGATTGCCGCCGCCGGAATTGGCCTTCTCGGTGATCAGGATGTCCCCGATGTAGAAGGGAACGGAGGCTCCTTCATCGTTGGATTGAATGCGCAGAGCCGTATCCTTGCTGGTATCGACGGTTAATTCTCTGGTCAAAGTAACAGCTTTGCCAGCTTCATAGTTAACGCCGGTCCAGTTCCCATAGCTATCCACAGTTAGAAGAACAGCCTGGGCGCCGCTTGGTATGCTCTCGTTCGCATCCACATAGACGGATGCTGTGACGGTGTAAGTTTTGCCGTTAACCAGGTGGATGTCGGCAAATTTAAAATCAGCTCCGTCATAGTTGTTCGTTCGGTTGCTGACATATAGAGCCGCTCCATCATCGTTCCCGTCAAAGACCTTGCCGGTGACTAGTGCCAGTTGAGCGCCACCCGACTGTGTCGCCGCGCCTTGACCGCCGGCAAAGGTCTCGTGATAGACGGTTACTGCATCATTCGTGGCCGACGGCGCCGCCGCATTCGCTTCTGGAGGCAGCCAGCCTAAAGGAATAAGCAGGATTACTGCAAGCAAAATCGAGATGCCTTGCTTAATCATTTTTCCCATTCGTTGCATTCCCCCTACAGTAGATTGGTTAAAACGGTAAAGCGCTTTCAATAGATTGAAGGAGTCCTCCTTTCCCAACCCAAATCATAGCATCCGTGCAAAAAACGCTTCTAGCTAGAAATTAAAGAATATTCCGTAGTTTTTAAAGATAAATTTCCATTTGTGCTCTTTAAGTTGGGGAACAGAGGGGTTGTCTTAGATGGATTACATCAACAATTAATACTACAGAATAATAACAGTTTTAAACTATCTGGGAAGAATATGTTATATCTTTTATATAACATCTTAAGTTTTATATGTAACATTCATAGTTTTGTGTATTCATTACAGATGAGAAATTTATTATATTATTTGTTAATAATTAAGCTATATTTAAAGAATAAAGAGGATGTTTAGGTAGAGAACATTTTAAATGAGGAAGGGAGGCTTGTCAGATCTTAGTGGGCGGACGTCTCAGCCCCTAATTTTTAATGCGAGATTGAAGACAAAATGTATTTTATACAGCTAGTTAAGCTCTTTTATAAAAAATACATATGCTAAATGTAAAGCATGCTGTTAGTTTGCCTTGAATTGGCTGATTCGTCGAAATAGCCTTAAACTAAATGTAAGTTTTGCAATTAGTTCCCTTTAACACGGCTCAAACAGATGATCTAACTGCATGAAGTACATTCAATTTCCTCGCTGAAGAGGATGGACGAAAGCATGGAAGATGAAGATGGGTAAATTAGAGGAATTTATATAGGTTGTATGTTGTGTGCTAGAGCATTGCAAGAGCAGAATTCTGAATAAACGGAGGGAAGTAATTTATGAAGCTTTCGTTAGGGGATTCACCGGTAATCGGCTATCAGCATCATGCCTACAGGCTGTCCATTATGGCGCAGCATACTGATTTTTTCAACTGGCTTTATTGTAATTACATTCAGTTAGTGCTGATTAAGAAGCCATATACACCTATGCTTGATTTCTATGAATTTCAAAAATCCAGTCCGCTGCTTGGAGAAATGTACATTCCGAAGTCGTTAATTACGAAGTATACGCCGCTCATCCCATTTCTTAAAGATAGGCTAGAGGAAGGCAAGTATATCATGACCTTTGTTAATGAGTATTACGTGCCAAACAGGGTGAACTATCAAATAATGCATAATGCACATGATATATTTTTGTATGGGTACAACCCGGAACGGGATGAGTTTCACATTGCCGGCTTTAATGAGAGCTTTCTATATAATACTGGAGAGATCGAGACTGCCTTACTGGAAAAAGCGCTTTTGCATTTTGACCAATCCGAAGGCGAGCTAATGCAGTGGGTCGATGGCATGCACTTACTGGAGCTAAAACCTTCCGGTACGTTTGGATTTGATCAGCAAATTATGCTTGAGCAAATGGAAGAGTACCTTTATAGCCGGAATTCCTCAGAACGTTTCCGCATGTACGGCAATTCCGCTGAACATGTTTTTGGAGTAGCTGTATATGATGAAATTGCCGAGTATCTGCGTTATGTCAACAGTCATATAACGGATGTGAGGATATTCCATATCTTATACGAGCATAAAAAAGTGATGCACGCCAGGCTGCGCTTCTTGGCAGAGCATAGAGGAGTCCAACTGCCTAACGATCATATCGACCGTTATGAGCAATTGGTAGAACAATGCTTAATTCTCCGAAATCTTTGTCTCCGCATGCAAATCAGTGAGAAGCTGGAGATTGTGAACCGAATGATTACACTGCTTGAGACCATTAAGGAAAATGAGATGAAGCTGCTAAAGGAGATTATCGGCGAGCTGGCCAGCAAGTGATTGAATTTTGTGAGGCTGCGGACCAATATTTTATGCTCACATAGGGTAAATTAGGAATTATGAAGACTTCGTGAAGATGTTTGACAATGAGAATCAATAGCATATAATAATGATTATAAATAAGAATTAGTTTTAGTTGATTGAGACGGTGTGATAAACTAGTCTTAAGCTTCTATCACTAATTGCGAAAATTTAGGAGGTAAGATTAACCATGGCATTGATTGGAACAGAGGTACTACCGTTTAAAGCAATGGCTTTCCACAACGGTGAATTCATCGAGGTATCTGACGAGAACTTCAAAGGCAAATGGAGCGTAGTTTGCTTCTACCCAGCAGACTTCACATTTGTGTGCCCAACTGAACTTGAAGACTTGCAGGATCAATATGCAACATTGAAAGACCTTGGCGTAGAAGTATACTCCGTATCCACGGATTCCCACTTCGTGCACAAAGCATGGCATGACAGCTCCGAGGCCATCGGCAAGGTTACTTACATTATGATTGGTGACCCATCCCATACTATTTCCCGTAACTTCGACGTGCTGGATGAAGCAAGCGGCATGGCGAACCGTGCTACGTTCATCATCGATCCAGACGGCGTAATCCAAACGGTTGAAATCACTGCAGACGGCATCGGCCGTGATGCAAGCACGCTTATCGACAAAATCAAGGCAGCTCAATACGTACGCAAACATCCAGGCGAAGTGTGCCCTGCGAAATGGAAAGAAGGCGGAGAAACATTGAAGCCTAGCCTTGATCTCGTAGGTAAGATCTAAGGAGAGAGAAAATCATGAAACTGGATGCAGACATTAAACAACAACTGGAGCAATATCTTCAGCTTTTGGAAGGCGATGTTCTGCTGAAAGTCAGTGCAGGTAGCGATTCTGTATCTAACGACATGCTGGATCTAGTGAATGAACTGTCCAGCATGTCGGACAGAATCACGGTAGAGCGCACGGAATTGGCTAGAACGCCAAGTTTTAGCGTAAATCGTGTAGGTGAAGAAGATACTGGCGTAGTATTTGCCGGCGTTCCATTGGGACATGAATTCACTTCGCTCGTTCTGGCACTGCTACAAGTCAGCGGCAGAGCTCCAAAGGTGGAACAAAGCGTAATTGATCAGATCAAGAGCATTAAAGGCGAATATAACTTCGAGACTTACGTAAGCCTATCCTGCCACAACTGTCCAGACGTTGTGCAGGCACTCAACTTGATGAGTATTCTGAACCCTGGCATCACACATACGATGATCGACGGTGCAGCCTTCAAGGAAGAAGTGGAGAGCAAGGACATTCTGGCCGTGCCGACCGTTCACCTGAATGGCGAGTTCTTCGAGAGCGGCCGCATGACGATCGATGACATCCTTGCGAAGCTGGTTACCTCGGATGCCTCCGAGTTCGAGAACAAAGAGCCGTATGACGTCCTGGTCATCGGCGGCGGACCAGCCGGCGCGAGTGCGGCGATTTATGCGGCACGCAAAGGAATCCGCACAGGTATTGTGGCCGAGCGCTTCGGCGGTCAGGTTAATGATACCTTGAGCATCGAGAACTTCATCAGCGTGAAGTACACGGAAGGGCCTAAACTCGCTGCCAGCCTTGAAGAGCATGCGAAGGAATACAACATCGATATCATGAAGGCACAACGTGCGAAACGTCTGGAGAAGAAGGATCTTATTGAAGTAGAGCTGGAAAATGGCGCAATTCTGAAGAGCAAGACCGTCATCATTTCTACAGGAGCCCGCTGGCGCAATCTGGGCGTACCTGGCGAAGCAGAATATAAGAATAAAGGCGTAGCCTACTGCCCGCATTGCGATGGTCCTCTATTCGCAGGCAAGAAGGTTGCCGTAGTAGGCGGCGGAAACTCTGGTATTGAGGCAGCGATTGACCTTGCAGGTCTTACCGACCATGTTACCGTTCTGGAATTCATGCCAGAGCTGAAGGCAGACTCTGTACTGCAAGACCGTCTGAATAGTTTGCCAAATACGACTGTTATCAAAAATGCGCAAGTGAAAGAAATCACGGGGTCGAACCGAGTTGACGGCGTCAGCTACATCGAGCGCGAGAGCGGCGAGACTAAGCATCTTGATCTCGAGGGCGTATTCGTTCAAATCGGTCTGGTTCCGAATACCGATTGGCTCGGTGACACGATTGAACGTACTCGCATGGGCGAAATCGTGGTTGACAATCATGGCGCAACGAGCATCCCTGGCGTATTCGCTGCCGGCGACTGCACGAACTCGCCTTACAAGCAAATCATCATTTCGATGGGATCCGGTGCTACCGCAGCTTTAGGTGCATTCGATTACCTGATTCGGAATCAATAATATATTTATTAACGGCCTTGGTCCTGATCTATTTTGGGACTGGGGCCGTTTTTAGTTGTGCTTGTCATCATATTTCCTTCGATAGTGGCTCAGCGCCAGGAGCGGCCAGATGTATCGGTAGCTGTGATAATGGGTATAAAAATGCCAGGACCCATCCTCCCGCTGCTGCTGAATCAGCGTTGTGGTCAGCCGCTTTATTTCCTCATCCACTGCATGGAGCGCGTCGCCCATCCTTTGGTACCTCCGAGCTATGTCTTTATAGCATTATATGAGGTCAGGGGAGGGGAAATGAGGGGGAAGACGCAAAGAGCAAAGAACATCTCCAGAGCCGCCCATATCTAAACAGATAGGGGACGACCCTCATGGAGATGTTCTTAGACATATTACGATCAAATCTGGTTCAGGATCAGAGCATCTAAGCCCAGATTTGCACATAGCACATTACTGATTGCTCGCTGCTTATTGCTCATTGCTCATTGCTCACTGCTTATTTCTTATTGCCGTTCATACTCAGCGATCATCTCTGCAATCACATCGTCCGGCGAGCGATCGACCAACCAGGTCTGGCCAAACATCTGGAAGATCTTAATGGCCGGGAAGTCGCCCCAGAAGCCAATGAACACATCGTCCAGAATGACTTGCTCGCTGACATGCTTGTTCATCTCCGCAAGATAAACTTCAAAGATGCCTCTCGCCTTCGGTGTGTTGATCCAGTCGTTCAGCAGGCTGAACTTGTGGAAGGAGATTGGCTCCAAGCCGAAGTCGCAATGGACACGCTCACGCAGGCGAATATCTCGGGAAGAACTGCCGATCGCGATTTGGAAGTACCCTGTCTCCGCCACCCATTTGTTGTATTTCGTGTTGTAATAAGCGAAATCGCGTTCCTCCAGCACGAATTGAACCTGCTGCTTCTCGCCGGGAGCAAGGGCAATTTTCGCAAATGCCTTAAGCTCTTTCTCCGGACGGCCCCAGCTGCACTCTTCATCATGAACATAGAGCTGAACAACCTCTTTACCGGCCATCTTCCCGGTATTCTCTACTGTAAAGCTTACGTTCACATTTCTGTCTTGCTGAACAGCCTTCAGATCGGAGTAAGCGAAGGTCGTATACGACAAGCCATGCCCGAACGGAAATTGCGGCGCCAGCTCCTTGCGCTCATAGTAGCGGTAACCGATATAGAGTCCTTCGCGATAGTAGAGCTTGCCGTTCTCGCCGCGAATCCGCATATGCGCCGGGTTGTCGGACAGCTTAACAGGGAAGGTCTCCGACAGCTTGCCGGACGGATTGACACGTCCGAACAGAATGTCGGCAATCGCTTTGCCGCTGCCTTGGCCGGTCAGCCAGGAATGAAGCACGCCTGGCACATACTGAACCCAGGAATTCATCGCTAGCGCTGATCCGCTGCTAGTGACGACGATGCAGCGAGGCTGAACCTCTGTCACCGCCTTGATGAGCTTCTGCTGATGAAGCGGCAGCTCGATCGTCTCCAGATCATGCATTTCTGATTCAACATACTCCGGCTGACCGACGAACAGTACAGCAACGTCTGCGGATGCTGCAAGCGCCGCGCTCTCCTGAATCATTTGCTCATCGATGCGGTCATCCTGCGGATATCCTTCGGCATAGACCAGGTCAACCTGATCGCCTGCGATGTTCTTCAGTTCATCCCATGGAATATCAACACGTGTCGGGGTTACTCTCGCACTGCCGGCACCCTGAATTCTTGGGTGCTTCGCAAACGTTCCGATGACGGCCATTTTGGACAGCTTCTTGGAATCAAGCGGCAGAATGCCATTGTCATTTTTCAGCAATACGATACTTTCCGCAGCCGCCCGGCGCGCCAGATCATGATAATCCACGTTCGCAGGAGCCGATTCGATATTCGCTTCCTTAACCTTGCGCACAAGCTCGATAATACGGCCAGCGGACTGATCAACGACCGCTTCGTCCAATTTGCCCTCCTCGACGGCCTTTACAATCGCTTTAGTATTGTAGTAAGCAGGGCCTGGCATTTCCAGATCCAGACCTGCAGCCAGACCGCGAATCCGGTCATTGACAGCGGTCCAGTCCGAGATGACTACCCCGTCATAGCCCCATTCCTCGCGCAAAATATCATGCAATAAATGCTCGTTCTCACTCGTGTAAGAGCCGTTAAGCAGGTTGTAGGAGCACATGACGGTCCATGGATTGGCTTTTTTCACAATCCGCTCGAAGGCAGCGAGATAAATCTCGCGAAGTGTCCGCTCATCGATTTCGGAGCTTGTGACGATTTTCTCGAACTCTTGGTTGTTCCCGGCGAAATGCTTCAACGAAGCGCCAACGCCTTGGCTTTGCAGACCGTTCACGAAGGCGGCTCCAAGCTCGCCCGACAGGACCGGATCCTCGGAGTAATATTCGAAGTTCCGGCCGCCCAGCGGCGTACGCTTCATGTTGATCCCAGGCCCTAAGAGCAAATCAACCTCCATATCGCGTCCTTCTATTCCTAAGGCTACACCAAGTTCATGCAGCAGCTCCGTGTTCCAGGAAGAGCCGATGGCTGATCCCGTAGGGTAGCAGGTTGCAGGGATATTCTCCCCGGTGATGCCCATCTCTTCATTACTGTTCGTTTTACGGATTCCGTTTGTTCCATCGTACATTTGCAGAGCGGGAATCCCGTGTTGTTCAAAGCCCTTTGTCATCCACATATTTAGTCCGGCGCAGATGGCCGCTTTTTCTTCCAAAGTCATAGCCGCGAGCAGTTCTTTTGTTGGTCTCATCGTTATGTCTCTCCTATCGTTACAAATTTCGTCGTTTAGAAAGTCCACTTATGATCACAAATTTAAATTATTCAGCAGCAGCGAGCTGCTCTTTCTTAAGCTCTTGCTTGTCGTACACTTTGAAGAACGGGAACCAGACGAGGAACATCTGGAACAATACAATTGCCAGAAGCACGACGCCCTTGAATCCGGTCAAGAGGTACGTGGAAATACCGATCGGCGTATACCAGAGCTGGAACACTTTACTTGGAATGTCTACCAGCCCAAGATCAAGCACGATGTAGACGATAATCGGCGTAATGATGCCGTTGATCCACATCGGGATCATCAGAATCGGGTTAAAGGCAACCGGAGCCCCGTAAATCACCGGCTCATTGATATTGAACAGGGAAGGGACAATCGTTGCTTTCCCGATCGATTTTAATTTCTTCGACTTCGCGAACATGAACCAGACAATCAGCGGCAGAGTGGCCCCGAGTCCGCCAACGCCGACCCAGCCGGAGAAGAACGTCTCGAACGTGTTGATATTAACCGGCTCCAAGCCTTGGGCGACGAGTGAAGCGTTCTGTTCGATCGCCGGAATCCAGATCGAGTAGAAAATGGGAGTCATGACCCACGGACTGACACCGAAGGAATAGAGCAGCACTCCGATAAAGTTGAATAAGACGAAGCCAATTAAGGTCTGGCTAATTTTTTGCAGCGGGTTGAAAATGTTTACGATCAGTGCAAACATGTCGAAATGCAATTGGTAGATCAGAACCCAGCCGATCACAAGAACCAGGGCAATCGGGACGAGAAAGTCGAACCAGTCCTTAATGAACTCAGGCAGGGTCGTATTTTTCTTGAAGAAAGAGAATCGGTTAAAGACATTAAAGATAGCAGCTACAAATGCACCCACCAAAAGAGCAGTCACCATCCCCGAAGGACCGAAGCGCTCAAGGACGAATTGTACCGTTCCGTCTTCACCGAAGGTCGGCTTGAGCAGCATCATGAACAAGGATAAGCCAGTTGCGCCCGCTATGAGCTTAATCTTGTCGTGTCCCTTCTTCTGCATGACGGTATATGGTGTCAGAAAAGCAATAAAAATGCCAAGCAATCCGAAGCTGAACGTCGTAATTGGCGACAAATCAGGCATGCCTGGGATGAAGTCATTCAGAATGGACACTAAGGTTATCAATGAACCAATGAAGATCATCGGTAATGCGACCATAATCGCTTCCTGAATGGAATCGACCCAGACATTCTTCGTAAATGCTTCTAATCGTGGGGCGAAGTTCTCTTCCATCCACTTCATTAGACGTTGCATTATGATTCCTCCTATATCGTTAAGCTTGGTATTAATGACTTACAAGATCATTATAAACAGCCCTGATAGCGCTTTCTCGTTGTTCCTTGTCCTCTATAGGTTTGTTTCTTGTTGTGTTGTTCGTTCGCTTGCTAGCTTGATACGGGATTGGCCCAGCCATACAGCAAGAAATACCTCTTCGGCGGATGAAGCCGGGTTGTAAAGCACTCTTGCCCTTCCTAGGATCTAGTCCGCTGACCGTCTTTATGCAGAATGATCACATATGTGACGCTAACTATACGAAAAGGAGCGCCATTCCCGCATCCAGCGGGAACGGTCACTCCTTTTTTTACGAAAGTCCATATATCAATATTGCGGCTGCAAAGTCAGCAGCAAGATGCCATGCGGAGGTACGATATAAGTGTGCTCTAAACGCTCCGTCGCAGACAGCCATTCCACGTGCATTTGCGGTCCGCTTCGATGCTGCAGAAATTGCAGCTCCTCTTCGGTCGGATAGGTTGGTGCGCCTAAGCGTACCCATTCGTCGAAGACAGACCCGTGCTCGCGATCTAGCCGATAGCGGGTCACTTTACAGCCATGCTCCCGTTCATTCAGCTTGAGATGGAATGCGCGATTCCCTTTTTCCTCAAAAATGGTGTACCTGCTTAGCTCCGTCAATCCCGACCAATCGCCGCTGGCGAAGAGCTGATCTACATGGGCGTAATTATACATTAGAATTTGCAGGCTGCCATTCTGGCCGCTCGTTACGATGTACCCGTCGCCTTGGGATACAATGCGATCCCCGAGCTTGGCGAGCAGCTCGAAGGCGTAATAACTCGGCTTCTTCAACCCGTTGCGGTTCATGAGGCCAAATCCGCCATACAGCATCGAGGAAGGCACCTGGCTCTCCTCAAATACATCCGTAAATGACCAGTAGGCAAGAGATTTTAGCGTACCCAGCGTCTGCAGCGCATGATGGACCACGAACGCGCCCATGAACATCGTATCGTGAATCAGGTTACGGTCATAGAGCGAGAAGTTCCACTCCGTCATATGCAGCTCCAGGTCGGGCAGGGCAGTCGCTGCCAGCTTAGATCGCAAACGTTTCACACTGTCCAAATAGAACGTAGAAGGCATCAGAGTCGTAAGCTTGGGCTGCTCTTCTTTCAGACTCGGATATTCCGAATAGACATGGAACGAGAAAAAGTCGATCGGGGCTTGTCTGTCGCTGCAGAATGCAATGAATTCCTCCGTCCAGTTGTCGTTCCAGAGCGAGCCGTAGCCCATCGCAGGCCCGCCTAAGCGGAGCCGCGGGGAGATGGACTTGATCGTCTTCGCCGTCTCGGCATAGAACTGGAAATATTCCTGCTTGGAGCCCGCCCAGCATACCCCCGAGAGATCAGGCTCGTTCCACACTTCGAAGTACCACGAGGATACCTCTTCCAAGCCGTAGCGGTTCAGGCAGTGCCGGATGAATTCACGAACTAGCGCATTCCATTTATTCTGATCCCGCGGCGGAGCAATATGCCCTCTCCACCAGAAAATAGTCTCCTTCGAGCGAGCCAGTGCTGAAGGCATGAAGCTTAAGGCGACGAACGGGCGAATCCCGGCTTGGAGCAGGAAATCGTACAGTTTATCCACATAAGCCCAGTTGTAGACCGGCTCGCCATCCGCTGTCTCCGTATACACCATCATCTCATCATTAAAAATACCGTGGAAGCGGATATGCGAGAACCCAAGTCTGCGCTGCAGCTCAAGAAATTGCGCCTGCCAATCAGCACGCAAGCCTTCTACCGCCCTGCCAGCTGTCGTAAGCCAGTTCCAATGCTTCGTATACGGATTACCTGCTGTCTTCTCATCGATGAGGATTTCCACTTCATCATAAATGACGCTGGATGCGGAGGATAGGACAGCCGATGCTTGCGACGGCTCCAAATACCGGTAGAGCGATTCCATCGCCTGAATCGTATCCACCTCATAATAGTCGGCGCTTGTCGATTCCTCATAGGTGAGCGGCTTCCGGTCAGGGTCCACAGGCTTTGCCGCCGTGAGGGCCTCGCGGAAGGCCCCGGGAGTCGTGTCATATTTCTCTTTAAAATATTTATTGAACAGCTTGACGTTGGCGAAGCCGCAATCGAGCGCAATCTGAGTCACGCTATGATTGGTGTCCATCAATGCATTAACTGCCTTCTCCAATCGGACAGAGGTCAGATATTTCTGGAACGGAATGCCGATCTTGTCGCTAAAGAAATGGGAGAAATAATGAAGGCTTAAATGCTCCTGATCGGCAATCGATTGCAGCGTAATTTTCTGGCTGTAATTATGGTCGATAAATTGCAGCACGCGGTTCAGCCGCTGATAGTCATAATCGTTGACATTGTTCTGCTTCTCCTCCGTCAATTGGATAGAGAAGTAGCGCATCAGATGCCCCGCCAGCATATGCAGAAGACCCAGCGAATAATTCCGGCTGCCCTGCGTCTTCTTGCTCGCTTCCCGGGCCATCTGGGCCAGATAGCGGCGAATGCTGTCATAGATATCCTGGCTCTCTGGCGTCTGATACAGGGAATTACACGACACCGCCCGCTGCTCGTCCAGCAAATCCGGACTAAATTGCAGCGTAAGCAGGACATTATCCTGATTTGTACGGTCGATCTGATGCACAGACATGCTGTTGACAACGATAATATCATCTTGCTTCAGTTCATAATTCCGTTGATCCACATGAATCGTAATCGCGCCCTGCAGAACATAAATAATTTCAACCTCCTTATGCCAATGAAAAGGGACATATGCGACACTATTCACGAACAGCCTAATCGGCAGATCCTCTTGATATTCGATAAACTCGTAGAGATAACTCATCGGCAAGGGCTCCTTTCTGACGGGAGAATAGTCTTATTCTTGAGGTTCTCCGTTATTTTATTCGGGGGTTCTCACGGCATCATAATTGCTGATAGTGATGTAAGAGACGCTCTGCCCGGTCTTGGATCATTCGTCTCAGGGATTCAGGCTTCACGGATACAACAGAGCTGCCATATCTCATCAAATAATCAGCTATGAACGCCTCTTCCCCCGGATTATAGAATCCCCGTATGACCGTCATCTTCCCGCAGTCCAGGCTCATCGAAGGGTAATGTTCTTTATAGAAAAGATCCTTGGCCTGTTCTAAAATCTCCACTTCAAAGTCAATACTATGCTTAGATTGATAAACTTCTAATGAACGGTGAAGGAGCTCGTCTATAGTAAAAGGAGATTCAGCCTCCACTTCTTCTACAGAGGTGATCCGGTCGCACCTGAAAACCCGATACTGCTGCGTACCTAACTCGATTCCTGTAGCATACCATTGACCAAACCTGGCGGATATTTTGAAAAATTGAACGTGGTAGCTTGTTTGCTGCTTATTTTTCCGATATTGAATCGTACAGCTGCTTTCCTGAAGAATGCTTTTCAGAATGCGATCTAGATACCGGCTCACATGCGCATGCTGGACCATTTCAAACTGCAGGACTTTTCTCATGCTGCGGATCTGCTGGAGCTGTTTATCGGAGAGGCAGTGTTCAAACTTTTCACCCAGCTTATTCACACTAAGGTGAAATGGCGTGGATTGATAAGCCTCCAGCGTCAACATGGCAAAATACAGAGCATACACCTCGTCCATTGTGAAGATAATGGGGGATAGCAGCCTGTTCTTGAGGATTCCATATCGTCCATGCCGGCCATGCTCGGAGAAGATCGGCATGCCTAATTGCTCTAATGAATGAATGTCGCGCAGAGCGGTGCTTTTGGAAATATCGTATTTATCCATCAGGTCATGTAAATTAAAAAACTCCCGGCCGTTCAAGTATCGGATCATGTCATTTAGTCTTTCCGATTTCTTCATCCTGGATCTCCTTATAAAGGTGTCATATTTTGATACCTTTATAAATTATGATGAGTTCAAGGGGAAAGATCAAATGTAGATGAGATGTACCTAAATCACGATCAAAGGAGACTGATCCCATGAGTGCAACATTGGAAGTAGCTATTTTCTTATCAATGAACGGAAGGGCGAGAGAGGCTATCGATTTTTACAAAAAACATTTCAACGCCAAGGAACTGCTGCTGGTGACCTATGAAGACATGGCAGAACGCGACAGCTCGTTCCAGCTTACGGACGCGAATAAGCATTATATCACGCACTCCGTCCTATCCATCGGAACAACAAAGATCATGCTGGCAGAGGACACCATGGACCCTCGGGAAAAATACACGGTCGGCAACAACACCTCCTGGTGCATTCAAAGCGCAGACCTGGAGGAAATCGAACATTTCTACAAGAGCCTGACTTCAGATGATCGGGTGAGGGTCATTGTTCCCTTATCCAGCAATGTGTTCAGCAAGGCGTACGGGATTATTGAAGACCCGTTCGGGATTCAGATTCAGTTGATGTATGATGAGAGATTGCGGTGAGAAGTGCTAGATGATCCCGATCCCAAATTCACATGCCATATGAAAAAGTCCCTAATTTGAAAGGAGCCATGAGGCTCCTTTTTTGTATGCCGACATACGCTTCATGACCATTAAATATGATGAAGAAGATGGCTTGTTTCATCTGCATTATGAATCGGATGAGGTGATGTCTGAGAGGTGCTGAAATTTTTGGACTAAGAGACCAAGGAGAATCCAAAATGATGAAGCTAACCGGGATCCTCAATGATATTAAGCTGCGAAATAAACTGTCATTGATTTTCATTGCTGCTGCCGTTATACCGATGCTGATCAGCGGTGTCATTCTTACGGTGCAGCTTCGCGAAATTTTAATTGCGGGCGCATTTCAGCAGGCTGTAAGCAATGTGGAGCGGGTAAGACAGCGAACCGAGGAGGTGATCAAGGTTCCCTTGGACATCTCTTATCGGCTCTCCAACGATTCGCGATTAAAGACCGTCGTGAACCGGGAGTATGGCAGCAATTACGAAGTTGTCCATGCGTATAAGCAGTATACCGATCTCAGGAGCTACGTCCATATGTATAAGGAAATCCAGGGGATCCGCCTGTACACTCCCAATTCAACGATGCTGAATAACTGGGATTTTATGCAGCCTGATGAGGTTATACAGAGCCTGCCTTGGTATAAGCAAGCGTTAGAGCAGAAGGGGCTTGTCGGGTGGAGTTTTATGGAGGATGAGCGGGATGGGCAATCTTATCTAAGTCTGGTGCGCAGAATTAACCTCGAAGACTGGCTGTATGATAGCGTCCTTGTCATCAACGTAGATACGGTGCTTCTGGAGGCGATATTAGCCCAGGAGACCTTCGCCACATGGATTGTGGATGACCAGAATAACATTGTAGCGGCGAACCGCCCGGATTTGTACGGGAAAAATCTAAAAGAAATGCATGGGGACAACCCGGAGATGTTAACGAGGAGTGAAGGAAGCTTTGACGTCATGCTGGCGGGGCATCCGTCCAAGGTTGTCATATCCAGTCTAAGCCTCCAGAATAGCTGGAATGGACTGAGAGTCATCTCGGTCTTCCGTATTCCGGAGATTGTAAAGGAAGCGAATGGGGTGATCGGCCGCGCGGCACGGGTCATTGCCGCCAGCTTCCTCGCCGCGATTCTGCTAGTGTACAGCTCGGCCTCCCTCATTACAAGGCGTCTGCTGCGTCTTAGCAAGCATATGTCTAAGGTGGGGAGCGGGTCGTGGAAAGCGTTCCTGACGATCGACGGCAAGGATGAAATCGGACAGCTGTCCCGACAATTTAACGGGATGGTCGAGCGGCTGAATCAGCTGATGAATGAAGTAGAGGAGAGCAACTACGAGAAGAGCCTGCTGGAGCAGAAGCAAAATGATATCAAGTTCAAAATGCTGGCCAGCCAGATCAATCCCCATTTTTTATTTAATACGCTCGATTCGATCCGCATGGAGGCGCATGTTCGCGGGCAGGAGGACATCGCTGTGGCTGTATGGCAGCTTAGCAGCATGATTCGGAGCAGCCTCGAGATCGGGAACCGGGCTATCCAGCTGCGGGAAGAGATGAATATCGTGCTCTGTTACCTTGAGCTGCAGAAATTCCGTCATGAGGAGCGGCTGCAGTACGAGTTAAATATTGAACCGGGCGCGGAGCAGGTCGAGATTTTGCCCCTCATTATTCAGCCCTTGGTGGAGAACTCCATCATTCACGGCCTGGAGAATAAAGAGGAAGGAGCTACCCTAGTTCAAGTTCATGTGTATCGCATACAGGAGGGCGTTCGAATTGAAGTTATCGATAACGGCGCGGGGATCTCGCAGGACAAATTGCTTGAAATTCATGGCCATCTGGAGGACCTGGAAGAAGAGGCGGCGGATCGGAGAATTGGACTTCGCAATGTGCATGACCGGTTAATCCTCTCTTACGGCAAGCCGTATGGGCTTCGCATCGATAGCGTAGAAGGGAAAGGAACTAGAGTGTCATTTTTAATTCCGAAGGAGGGTCATATGCATGTATAAAGTGATGATTGTAGACGACGAGCCTAAGCTCCGCAACGGACTGAGAACCTTGATTCCATGGGAATCTATCGGCTTTGAAGTCATTGGGACAGCGGCCAGTGGAAAAGAAGTGCTTCGCTCACTCGATACACAGCTGCCTGATCTGCTCATAGTCGATATCCGCATTCCTGGCATGAGCGGCTTGCAGCTCATCCAGGAGATCCGCACTCTCGGACTGCCTATGCGTTACGTGATCGTTAGCGGCTATGCCGACTTTGAATATGCCCGGACAGCACTGCAGCTAGGAGCTGACGGCTATTTGCTGAAGCCTGTGAACAAGGATGAAATGACCTCATTGTTAATCAATGTGCGGGAGAAAATGGTGCAAGAGAGGCAGCAGCGAAGCTCTGGACGCAGTGACCCCCCATCGAAGGAGTGGCTTATATATTCGCTGTTATCAGGCAGCTCTAATATGGATCAAAGTACGGTTCAGGACATGGCCACAGAATACGAGTTAAGCTGGCCGGAATATGAAGTGGTGCTTGTGGAGGTTCGGGGGGAGGGCTCCAGGAATGAAGCCGAAATCCATCGCTTCCGCGAACAGCTTGCTGATCTGTTTAACCGTCAGAAGCGCGGTGTTGTTCTGGATACTGCTGCTTATATTGCCATACTGCTTAAGAATCCGCTGGAGAGAGAAGAGGAGAGAGTGGAGCTCTATCAGGAATTGCAGCACATAGCCGGAGAGCTGCGCCCTTACATAACGATAGCCGCGGGCGGTAAGGTGAGGCAGCTGCTGGAGATTAGGCAGTCCTACACCGCATCTCAAAGTTTATTGGAGAGGAGCTTCTTCTATGGCGAGGATGCCATTCTATGCTCCGATTCTTCCACAGCCAGCCTCCCCCAGGGGATAGTACTGGATCACTGCGAGCTGCCGGATGTACAGGAATGGGGCTTTCGGTTATTTTACCTCATCGATGTCGGGGATGGCGGCTATCTGGAACCCTTATTGAAGGATGCGGCCCAAATTTATATGAACAAGGGATGCAGCGAGCAGGAGGTCAAGGAGGCCTTCTTCCAAATGATCAATGAAGTGATTCGGAGGATTTCAGCGAAGACATGGCACGATGCAAATTTGGCATGCAGTCCAGCGCAATTTCTAAGCAGTATTTACGGACACCATACTCTGGCCCGGTTAATTGAAGATGTGCTTAGCGTACTGGAGAAATTGTCGATCGTGTCCGCTTCCTCGGGTCAACATAGCGAAATTAAGAAGATGCTGGATTTTATAGACCGCCATTATGCGGAGAACCTCAAGCTGGAGACCTTAGCCCGCATGTTTAATTACAGCAGCGCTTATTTAGGACAAATTTTCAAGAACAAGACGGGGGAGTACTTTAACACCTATTTAGATAAGGTGAGGATTCAGAAGGCGAAGGAATGGCTGGCCCAAGGGGACAAAGTATATGAAGCAGCTGAGAAGGCCGGTTTCTCGAGCGTAAACTATTTCTACAGCAAATTCAAAAGGTACGATGGAAAATCTCCATCCGATTATCAGAAAAAAGCTAAAAATTGATGGAAGTGATTGAAAAATTTCAGAAACAATCGAAGATGTTGGAGGAATTTATGCGAAATCCCTAGTCTGTTGGGATGTTCCCCTCCTGCGTTACTATGAAATGCAGGAAGGGGGCGAAAGGGATGAAAGCGGTAACAAGGGATGAGCCGGAGCTAGGGCTAACCAGGAAAAGGACAAAGTGGACCACATTCAAAAACCAAAAAGTGCTGTACATGATGTCCGTACCCTTCGTGCTATGGGTTCTGGTGTTCCAGTACTTGCCCTTATGGGGCTGGACCATGGCTTTCCAAAATTACAAACCGGGAAAGAGCTTCCTCGAACAGAAATGGGTAGGCTTCGAGCACTTTGCCGCTTTATTTCAGGATGACCGATTCTATCTGGTGCTAAGAAATACGCTGGCTATGAGCAGCTTGGGACTTGTCGCTGGATTTGTATTCCCTGTCATGTTCGCGCTGCTGCTTAATGAAGTGAGGGTACAGGTGTTGAAGCGTTTTGTGCAGACGGTATCGTACCTGCCTCATTTCGTATCATGGGTTGTGGCCGCCGGGATTGTGAGTAAAATGCTGTCCACGGACGGAGGCGTCGTGAATGCTGTCTTAATGAGCCTTCATGTGATAGATCAGCCTATTCAATTTATGGCCAAGGGCCACATGTTCTGGGGAATTGTAACCGCGGCCGACGTCTGGAAGGAGACCGGCTGGAATGCCATTATCTACTTGGCCGCCATTGCGGGAATTGGACCGGAGCTGTATGAAGCGGCGAGAGTGGATGGAGCCAGCCGACTGCGCCAGATGTGGCATATTACGCTGCCGGGCATCCGGCCGACGATTATCGTTCTATTAATTATGTCGATCGGTCATTTGATTGGCATTGGATTTGAGAGACAGTTTCTGCTTGGCAACCATATGGTCAGTGATTATTCCGAGGTCCTCGATTTATATTCTCTAAAATATGGGCTTGAAATGGGACGGTATTCATTTGGTACGGCGATTAATATTTTTAATTCCGTCATCAGTCTCATGCTGCTGTTTATTGCGAACGGAGCGTTCAAGAGAATAGCGAATGAGAGCATCATGTAAGGGAAGGAGGAGCTTGCCATAGCATCCAAATCGTTATTCGACAGACTGTTTGACGTCGTGGTCTATGTTCTTATTACGCTCATTACGATCATTACACTGTACCCGTTCTTGAACGTGCTGGCGATTTCTTTTAACGATTCGGTAGATACCGTCAGGGGCGGCATTACGATCTATCCGCGAGACTTCACCTTGCAGAATTACAAGCTGATATTCAGCTACGACGGTCTCATTACCGGGTTTAAAATATCCGTTCTGCGTACCGTAGTCGGCACGATTGCGGGATTGATCAGCGGCTCGATGCTTGCCTTTACGCTGGCCCGGACGGAATTCCAGGGCAGAAGGTTCATCTCGACCTTCCTGGCGATCACGATGTACGTGTCAGGCGGGCTCATTCCAGGCTTTGTTCTGATTCGTAATCTGGACCTGGTGAACACGTTTGCCGTCTATATTTTGCCGGGGCTGGTAAGTGCCTTCAACATTTTTGTCATCCGGTCGTTTATTGATGGGATTCCATATTCCCTTCAGGAGTCTGCGAAGCTGGACGGGGCAAATGATTTCATGATTTACTATCGGGTAATTCTTCCGCTATGCAAGCCGGCACTGGCTACTGTTGCTCTGTTCCTTGCCGTGGGCCAGTGGAATTCCTGGTTCGATACTTATTTATTTAACGGCTCTAACAGCAAGCTGACTACCTTGCAATATGAATTGATGAAGGTGCTGCAGAGCACGACCGTGAATGCAAACAATGTCCGCGGGGACAACATGAACCAGCTGATGGCCCAGATCTCTCCCGATTCCGTCAAGATGGCCATTACGATCGTAGCTACGGTTCCGATTCTCGTCGTATATCCGTTTTTGCAGAAGTATTTTGTGAAAGGGATGACTCTCGGCGCAGTCAAAAGCTAGGGGAGCCCGATGATCCGTGAGACCGGTATCGTCAGGTGTGGGTCTGTTCAATACGCAATCATAACTAAGGGGTGTGATCATATGAGGCTAGGAAGGAAGGGGCTGGCAGTTTCACTACTCGTTCTGCTGATGCTGTCTTCGGCATTAACGGGTTGTGGCGGGGCCAAAAATGGGGAGCAGCCTGACGAGTCGCAGCAATCAGACACCATACCGTCTAATGAAGTCATCACGTTGACGTATTTCTCTGAGGATCCGAACCCGAATTGGAATAAGATGCAGGACCGTATTGGCAAAATCATTACCGAAAAGACGGGTGTCATCCTGGATGCCGAATTTGCGGTGGGCGATCCAGGGCAGAAGGTGTCCATTATGGCCGCTACCGGGGAGTACCCTGATCTTATCGCTGCCAAAGCCGATTTGGGCAAACTGGTCGATGTCGGAGGGGTTCTTGATTTAACCGACTTGATTGAACAGCATGCGCCCAATATTAAGAAGATGTTAGGAGATAAGATTGTCCGCGCCAAATACAGCCTGGAGGATCAGTCGATCTATGCCATTCCTACCTGGTCCGCAGTAGAGGAGAAGAAATTCAGAGCAGAGCACGGCTTCGAATTGCAGCATCGGGTTGTAAAAGAAGCCGGTTATCCCGAAATTCGCACGCTTCAGGATTATGAGAAAGTCATCTCCGACTATTTAGCGAAGTATCCTACCGACGAGAACGGAAATAAGAATATCGGCCTTTCCCTGAATGCAGATGATTGGCATATGTACATGGTGACTAACGTAGGCTTCATGACGACGGGCGCGCCTGACGATGGAGAATATTATGTGGATCAGGAAACCTTTGACGTGACGTATCACTTCCGCCGCCCGGAAGAGAAGGAATATTTCCGCTGGCTGAACCACATGAACGATATCGGCCTCTTGGACCCGGAGAGCTTCGTTCAGAAAACAGATCAGTTCAAGTCTAAAGTAGCGTCAGGACGCGTGCTTGGTCTCATTGTTCCGATGTGGGAGTTCGGGGATGCGCAGCAATCGCTGAAAGCAGCCGGCAAGTTCGATCATACCTATGGACATTATCCAGTAACGCTGAGCAAGGAATATAAAGATCCCAGCTTCTGGTCAGCAGGCTTTGACGGAGGTTATGGCGTAGCGATTTCCAGTCAATGCAAAGATCCTGTAGCGGCCATCAAGTTTCTGGACTACCTGGCTTCCGAAGAGGGACAAATTCTGGTGAACTGGGGCGTTGAAGGAATCGATTACGTCGTGGAGAATGGCAAACGTTATGTGCCTAAAGACATTCAGGACAAAATGGACCGGGAGGGCACGGCTTACACCAAGGAATCCGGCCTTGGATTCTACTGGAACATGATGGTGCATTATGGAGATGGAATCAAAGATTCCACGGGCAACTATTTCACCAAGACGAATGCCGAGGAGCTGACGGCTTCCTACAGTGAGCCGGAGAAAGAAGCGCTGGCCGCATACAATATAGAGCATTGGAAGGGCCTGTTCCCTAGTGAAGAGGAATTCCCGGAGAGAAAGGCCGGCGCAGTATACAACATCTCCTTACCGGCAGATAACAAGGCGACTATACTGGGAGCCAAAATGAAGGATATTACTTGGAAACGCATCCCGGAAGCGATTATGGCGAAGCCAGCGGATTTCGATGCCATTTGGGACAGCTACATGAAGGAGCTTGATAAAGCCGGTGTCAAGGAAATGGAAGAGGCTTATGGCCAGTTTGTCAAAGACCGCGTGAAGCTGTGGTATGGAGAGTAAGAATATAGCGTGAACCGGAACTGCCAACTTGTTGGTTGGCAGTTTTTTTGTTGCACGAATGGACTGCCGATGGCTTGCTTAAGATTTTGCGGCTGGCTCGCTGGCCGTGTGCTGAATATATTCCAGGTGTTGAAACCCCCAGCCGCACATCTCCGTGAGTACCTTGTGGAGAGATTTGCCGTAGTCCGATATGGAATATTCCACTTTAGGGGGGATTTGTTGATGAATCGTGCGGATCACCAGACCGTCCCGCTCCAGCTCACGCAGCTGATTAGTCAGCATGCCTTGCGTAATATTCGGGAGCAGGCGCCGCAGCTCGCCGAAGCGTTTCGTGCCGTCCTGCAGCAGAATGAACAAAATGAATGGCTTCCACTTTCCTCCAATCACGCGGAGTGTGGTCAATATGCCCGCTGTCTTGCCGTTATCGCGCACCTCGTCGCGCATTTCGTCTTGCATCGTCGTCCCCGCTCCTTTCGTGTGGGTACCTGTTTAACACAGATTTTACCAGAGGGCTAAGAAATGGAACAGTACGCTCATTAGCAGTACTAAGTACGGTATACCGTACTAAAGGGGATGTCTGCTGGATATCTGTAAAATGTACCACCAACAAATGAACCAACGTCCGGCTAAATGTACGATTTGACGTACATAGTACGTTAATAATGCGTACTTTACACCTCAGCGGATTCTCGCCAATAATGGGATTGCATCGCGATGCACCATTGTAGGAAGGAGAGATATGCTGGTGAAAATCATGGCTATCCTGGCCCATCCCGATTTGAACACTTCTCGCGCCAACCGGGCGTTATGTCTGGAATTACAGCGAGCGGGAGTGCTGCTTCATGATCTGTATGGGGCGTATCCGGACTGGAACATCGATGTGAAGCAGGAACAGCAGCTATTACTGGAGCATGACCGAATCATTCTTCAATTCCCTTTGTACTGGTACAGCAGTCCGCCACTGCTCAAAAAGTGGTTCGATGACGTACTGGAGTATGGCTGGGCCTACGGATCAGGTGGAGATCAGCTGAAGGGCAAAGCGTTCATGGTGGCAACGACGACGGGAGGGTCGGAGAAAGAGTATCGCTCTGGAGGGTTTAACCGATACACCCTCAGCGAGCTTCTGCGGCCGATCGAGAGAACCCTGACCCGGTGCGATGCTGAGTTTCTGCCGCCATTTGTTACGTACAATACAACGAAGGCAACCGATGTAGAGCTTATGCAGGAAGCGCAGCGTTATGCGGAGACCGCCCGGATGCCGTCGGAGCTGCTGATGAGTTGAGGCTGTCAAACCACAGCCATTTACAATGGTCCTGAAAGGAGCACTTACAGGACCATACTGAAGAACATATGAAGCCGCCACATGAGCTATTGAAGCGTAAAATCAAGGGACTTTTGAATGTCCAACCCTCGCTTAAAGTGAAGAGTGTAGTCTCCCTTCTCCCATTTCAAATTATGAAGCCGCATTTCAAAGGCGGCCAGGTCCTCGGTTTCTCTCATTGACTCTTGCTGAAGAATTTCGCTTTCCCCGCGTTTTGTCACATATAATTGAGCCTGAAGTAAGCTTTCCTTCTGATCTGGATAAATGGCTTTTGCAGTTAGCGGAGCATGGTTGATAAAACGATCAGAACTGTCGTTAATTTTGTGCAATTCGTGATTCGGTGTAAACCCAAGTTGGAGATCATAACTGCGATTTGCGGTCAGATTCGAAAATAACGCTCGGGACAGCGTCCAGACACAGATGATCCCTAGAATTGAAATGAGGATTAGGGAGGCTTTTCTAGGCATAACTATGATCACCTCTTCTATGCCAGGCTATTGGTTGGCTTTCTTTTTGCAGCAGCTTGTTGTAACTTATTGTGCTTCATGTAATACTCTTTCTGTGAGAACAAATGTAATATTACTATATAGCTATACCACTGAGATTAAATAGCAAGGGAGCATCAGACATGACCATCCGTCGTGGAGCTGTAGAGCAAGATTACATTATTGAGCGTGTCACAGAGATATTTCAATGCAGAGTTCTTTGGAGCGAAGGGCGTCCATGCTTGGAGTATAGGAGTGCCCGAGAGCTGGAGCAAATCACGGAGTATGTCCAAGCTAACTTTGAAGTCGAGCTGCTGGATGTATTTTTTACAGCGGTGGAGAGCTTGCCGGCAGACTAGAGCGGACTATCGATAATCCGTTCTTACCTCGCCTGGCAGCGTAAATGACATGACCCCCTCCGAGTCAGTGACCCTATCGCCAACAATGCGTTCGTAAGCGAGAGTCATGTATTGGTAGTTTGTATCGATCATTCCGTATTCGGTATGACTGCTGTCGCCAAAAATACCATACGAATAGTACAGCAAATTTTTGTTGATTTCAGGCGCTTTGCCCGTGGAGTTTGTGATGCTCGTTCCCATGAGGGTCTCCGTGTGACCAATAGAGGCATATTCAAAGTTAGCTTGCCAAGTACATACTAGAAAGCCATCCTGCAGTTCGACCCAGGATATCGTATCCCCATAAATATAGTAATAACCCAACGCTTCGCCTTCCGGAAAAATAAACGTCCTATCGTAGTTTTCATCTAAAATCTTGGTCTCCAGCGGAGGGTTCATATAGTGAACGGACTGAATGAGCCGCATAATTTTCGGTCTTGCCTCTTCCAGAGAGCCGCGATACAAAATGTTCTTAGTCTCCTCGCTAAGCGGCGAGTAAATTCGAATCTCCCCTTGAGTCCATTCCACCTGATATCCAAAGGAATGGGCAATCAGGCGCATCGGAACATAAACGATTCCATTTTTTAATTTGGCTGGCGCATCCAGGTCTAGAGCTAGATCGCCGGATTTTGTCCCCCGCAATGTGGCCTTTTTGGTGCCGGGCTTCAAGCTTAGGCGTTCTCCCCATTTCTGCACGGTGACCGTGGATGTTTTGGAATCCCACTGGACCTTGGCGTCCAGCGCCTCGCTAATGATGCGCAGCGGAACCAGAGTTCGTCCGCGATCCGTGATGACGGGCAGGCGCTCGGTAATCGTTTTTCCTTCTACAATCAGCTTGGTGGCAGGCGCATAGGCCGCATAGGCCGCTGGAAGGTTAGCAAGAAGTACAATAAAAGCTGCCGCTGCAAGGACGGCGTGGCGAAGCCAGTTCTTCATGGTACGTTACCTCCGTGAAAATTTTTCATTGATACTGTATTAGACGCATAGAGGGACTGGAAAGTTTTGTTAGGATGCATTTATGGAGCAGCAGCTGGGGCTTACACTGGTTAATGATAAGCAGTCCGATATGACATAATAAAAGTAACTATTCAATCGGAGGTATCCAAGATGCGATGGGATGAGGTTAAAGAACGTTTTCCCAATGAATGGGTCGTTCTTGAGGCAACCAAAGCGTATTCTAAGGAAGGCCAGCGTTTCATAGAAGAGATGACTGTCATTGACTCCTTCGAGAATTCCACCAAAGCATTGAAGCGGTATAGTGAGCTGCACCAGGAGAACCCTCACCGCGAGTATTGTTTTTTCCACACATCCCGTTCAGAGGTAGTAGCGCGAGAACGATATGTAGGGATTAGAACCTGGATTCCATTATAGTTGGAGAAGCGGCCCTTAAAGATTTTCAAGTTGAAATCGGAAATATGGATTATGGCATGGAAATCGACGGAATACTAGGATTTAATTTTTGAAACTAGCAGAAGCATTGATAGATGTGGGAGCAATGGAATTGAAGACCCGTGTTTGTTAATCGACTGTTTCATAGATTAGAGATACTATGGTTTACCTTCATAAAAAGGAGCTTGGTCACAGAACTTGTGTCGGGCTCCTCTTGGCGTTGTCTTATCCTCTTAAGCCATTCGTGAGCGTGCAGAAGTACTTGCATCCATTCGGCATGGTGAATATCTGTTTAAACGTGAACCACAAAGAAATGAAATAGAAATTGATTTCCTGAAACAATAATAACGTTCCTTGGATCATCCCTAAAGCGTGTATCCCCCTGAACAGTATGTTGAGGGGGATTTTGATTTGGGATTCGTAATTTAATAGCGGATTAATCAACTAGTCGATTGCTACTAGCTTCCAACTCCCTTGTTATTTTAATTAAAATAGAAAATCTTCGCATATTCTGTACGACACCCTGGAATCATTCGTCATTCACATGTTCCAGAAGGGCGTAACCATGGCGGAGATTTCAGATCTGCTTGAGAAAATGTATGGACATCACTATACGCCTCAAACGGTGTCCAATATGCCGCGAGGCATGGTTGAGCATGTTGAGGCCTTTAGGAAGCGTAAGCATTGCCTTTTCCGGAAGCGCAGCTTTTTTCTCAGAAAATAGGTTGTTATTCTTCCCCTCGCTTATTTCCTCTCATTATTATTGAGACAGAGGACTCCGGCGACTAGTAGTATCCGAGCCCCTGATCAGATCGAATCTGCGTTTCCTCCGCCACGATGCTGTAGCGCCGCAATCTCATCCAATTTTGCCAGGGAGGCGATTGCCCCTTTCCGCGTGGTCGCTATCGCGCCTGCCGCATTGGCGAACGCCACCGCTCTTTCCAGTTCATTTCTTTCCCACTCCGTCACCGGTTTATCCAGCTCCAGCAGTCGGTAAATAAAAGCGCCCATAAAGCCGTCACCCGCTGCTGTGGTATCTACTGGGGTTACCGGATAGGAGCCCACATTGCCAGACACTGTCCGGTTGGCATAATAAGTTCCTTTTGCTCCCCGCGTGACGAGTAATAGCGCGATAGGATAGCTGTTCAAGAGCTGCCCTGCTCCATCCGCCAAATCCTGACTTCCTGTCAGGAAGACCAGTTCTTCTTCAGATACTTTTACGATGTCTGCCAGATGTAGCCCTTCTTCCATCGCAGCCCTGCTGTGGGCATCATCCATCCATAACGCAGGCCGCCAGTTAGGATCGTAGGTGATAAGTGCCCCATGCGATTTGGCCAGCCGGACCGCCTGAACTGTAGCGCTGTAAGCAGGCTCGGTGGTCATGGAGATCGACCCGAAATGAAAGATCCGTGTGCTGCTAAGCAGTTCACGATTCACCTCATCGAAAGTCAGCTCAGCATCCGCGCCCGGATGTCGGCAGAAATGAAAGCTCCGCTCCCCGTCACCATCCAAATGTACAAACGCCATCGTCGTATGGGCTGTCCTTGTCTGGACCAACCCGCTGTCCGCGATATTTTCGGCAACCAATGCTTCCCGCAGATACTGACCGAACGGATCATCGCCGACTTTTCCAACAAAAGCCGTATGCTTGCCGAGCCGCGACAATGCGGCCAGCACATTCACCGGAGCGCCTCCGGCATTTCGCTCAAAGTAGGGGTTACCCGCAGGAGATGTCCCCGCAGGAGTAAAATCTATCAGCAGCTCACCGAGCGCCACCGCATCATATTTCATCGTTCGTTGCTCCTTCGTTATCAATTCAGATCAGTAGAATGGCTGCAGCATTACCCTTTTACACCAGACATCGTAATGCCCTGAATGTAATAGCGCTGCAAGAACAGAAACAGGATCAGGATCGGAACCGTGGAAATGGTGCTTGCCGCAAGAATCTTAGACCAATCCGTTCCTTCCACCGAGGAGAACGCGGCAATAGCTACCTGGATCATCTGTTTTTTGTCGTCATTGATTACGATCAGCGGCCATAGATACGAATCCCAATTACCGAGAAAGGTCATTAGTGCGAGGGTGATCATTGGTGGGACGGTCGCAGGCAAGACAATGCTGGAAAAGGTTCGCAGCATCGAGGCCCCGTCGATTTTGGCCGCCTCCAGAATCTCATCGGGAATCTCCGCGAAGAACTGCCGCAGCAGAAAGATCCCGAACACGGACAGCATCGAAGGAATCACCAACGCCTTATAGGAGTTGAGCCAGCCGAAATAATTCATCAGCAGATAGTTCGGGACCAGCGTCACTTCACCAGGAATAATCATCGCCGACATGAACAGTGCGAAGACAACCGCTTTTCCACGGAAACGCAGCTTGGCAAAAGCAAACGCCGACATCGAATTCACCAGCAGCACCAGCAAGGTCACAATCCCTGCAACGAACAGTGTATTGGCGATATAGCGAATAAATGGGTTGCCCTCATTGAAGATAACCTCTTTAAAGTTAGCCAGCGTTGGCTGGACAGGAACGAACAAATGATAATTCAGGCTAGAGGAGTACTTGAACAATTCCTCATAAGGTCGCAGTGAACCTGAGATCATCCAGAGGATCGGGATAATTGAAATGACAGCCAGGACGGTCATAACCGTATACTTAACAATGCTTGCAAAGCGGTTCATGTGTATTCCTCCTAGTAGTTTAGCGAAACGACCGTTTCTTTGAAATTACCCTGCAGCCAGATTGGCTTTAGAAGCTCCACCATTAATATTCCGCGTTCCGAAACAGTCTCATTTGCACAAGCGAGATCACGAGAACAATCACGAACAGAATAAAGGCGGCAGCGGTGGCGTAACCCATCTGCATCTGCTGGAAGGCCATTTTATAAATATAATAGACTGCGGTTTCGGTAGCCCCGTTGGGTCCTCCACCGGTCAATACAAAAACAAGGCCGGACAGCTTTATTGCATCGATTGTCGTCATAATAACGACGAAGGCCATGGTACGGTTCAGCAAAGGAAGCGTAATGCGGAAGAACTGCTGTATTTTTGTAGCACCGTCCACCCGGGCCGCCTCATACAAATCCTGCGGAATGTTATTCAGTCCGGCCAGGAAGATAATCATGAAAAAGCCGACGCCTTTCCATATCCCCAGCATGATCACGCCGTACATCGCTGTCTCCGGGTTGGAGAGGAAGTTGGTGGTGGGCAGGTGAAACGTCTTCAGCACATTGTTCAGAATCCCAAATTCCTTGTTGTAGATCAGCTTGAACACGGTTGCGGCCACTGCCGTAGAAATAACAACCGGAATGAAATAGAGTGTGCGGAACAGCCCGGTGAGCGCGAATTTATTCTGGACTAACAGGGCTAAGCACAGTGAAATACTGGTCTGAATCGGAATAACAATGATGGCAAAATGAAACGAATGCCTGAGACTGGCCAGGAAATCCCTGTCCGTCAACAGATTCTTGTAATTGTCCAACCCGATAAAGCTGCGAGTCGACCCCACCAGGTTATAATTCTGGAAGCTGATCACAAAGGCTTGCAGCATCGGATAAAATACAAAAATGAGCAGCAAAGCAAAGGAAGGCAGCACGAACCACCAGGCGGTCCTTTCTTCTCCCCGCAGATACCGGTTGGGCTTTTTGCTTGCAAGTATAGATTTGGAGCCAGACTCGGCTGCCGATGTAACGCTTGTCATGATCTTTTCACTCCATTTCAATCCGGTTTATATACGAACACGTTCATCACGGCATAAATTTGCCCACCCGGAGCAAGAACTTTAATCTCCGCATGCCCTTCCTTGACCCCCTTTACGACAGCGGATGTTCCGGTACGGCTATCCACCTGTGCAACCGCCTCATCACTCGATACCCAGGTAAGCTCCTGGGGAGCTGTTAGCGGAACGACCGCCGCTTCCGCCTCCGCAGTGCCGCCAAGTGGAACATCTACACTGGAATGGCTAAGCAGAACGCGAAGCGGTTTCGAGCCGTCGGGATCCTCATCCCGCCATATACTGGCCATCGGATAAAAGACGGCCTGGTCCAGCGTCACGTTCCCCTTTTTCACATACAACTCCAATCCGTTACTGGTAGCCCCCGGGAACAAAATACTGGAAACCACTGTCTCGCCGTCTGCGCCGAACACCTCCAGCGTCGATTCATCCACATAAATACGCAGCTTAATTTTCCCGTTTACGGCTCTTAGGGGAGCCTTAACCGTTTCGGCAAACTCGGCTTCAAATGAGCTGTCGCCGGATTTGGTCCGATCTATCGTCAGTGTAGAATTAACGCTGTTATAAGATACAATTGTTTCCTGATTTCCGCCTTTTCTCAGTTTGAAGCCGAATTCCGCTTCTTCTTGCACGGTGAACTCGGTATCGAGTTCATAGGAACTCCCTCGCAGGCCGACCAGGGGATTGTTGCCCGGCTCCAGCCGCTGGGTTCCCACCTTGACAGCTTGGCCACGCAAAGCCTCCAGCTCTTGCACCGGCTGCTGGACAAGGCGCAATCCCTCACCAGGAATGTCACGCAGCTTCAGCTCCCGCGGGAGCGACATATTACCTTTCCACGGATCGGTCGGCATGGAGAACGGATAGCGCCAGTTGGACATCCAGCCGACATAGATACGGCGGCCATCCGTCTGCGGAATATCCGAGTAGGACACTGCGGCGTAGAAGTCTCTTCCGTAATCGGTCCACAGCACTTTGGAGGGCTCATTCTCGTTCTTGAACGTCCGGCCGTCGAAGCTGCCGACAAAATATTGCGCTGTCGATCCACGGGTCGTTTTGTTATTTCCAACGCTGAGCGCCAATACCCATCGGGTCTCCTTGCTGCCTTCCACGGGAAGCTCGAACAGATCCGGACATTCCCAAACGGCGGCATGCGAACCCTGGTCGGCGCCGAATTCGCTGGCCATCTGCCAGGTCTTCAGGTCTGGAGAGGTATAGAATCTCACCCGGTTGTCCACCGAGACAACCATCACCCAAGAGTGTGAGGGTTCATGCCAGAACACCTTGGGATCTCTGAAATCCTTGAGTCCGGGATTCGGAATAACGGGATTGCCCTCATATTTGGTCCAGGTGCGTCCTTTATCCGAGCTGTAAGCCAGGCTCTGCGACTGCGTTCCTCCTTTGAAATGGGTGAAGATCGCCACCAACCCCGCTTTGCCGTCAAAAAAACCGCTCGTATCCTTCCAGTCCACCACCGCGCTGCCTGACCAAATCTCCCCGAGCGAATCACGCATCAGAGCTACCGGCAGATGCTGCCAATGAATCAGGTCCGTGCTGACGGCGTGACCCCACTGGCCGCTATTCTGGTAGAACTGGTGATATTCACCTTCAAAATAAACCATTCCATTTGGATCGCTCATATTCCCGCTTTCCGGCGACAGATGATACTGTGGGCGGTACAGCTCCGTGTAGTAATTGGGAATCGCAGAAAACTGAAAAGCCGCAGGTGCAGTATTAGAGACGGCATTGGATGGAGTTTTAGAATCAGAAGCATTCATTTCACTTCCTCCTGATCCGTTATTGTTGGTACTGCCGCCAATGTCGCAGCCTGCTATAACCAGCAGCATTACAGCTACACATGCCAGCTTGCTTGTAGTTTTGATCATAGTCCCTCCTGACTAGCTCCAGATAGATTTGAGATTCCACATATTCAGCGACTGCAGCGTTATATTTCCACCCTTCGCCTTCATTGTTATTCCGCCGGTTAGAGCAGACGGATACACCCGGCTTGTCAGCACATAGCGGCCATCATTTACAAACACCTCAATCGAGGAACGGTCGACAAATACCTGCAGTTTAAGCGTGGCTCCGTTAGTATCTGATGTTTCCGTACTTACTGAAACTTCACTTATCGATGCATCGCCATGGCCGGAAGCGCTGCAATCCAGGATCAGCTTGTTTTCCCGGAGCAAATAGCGGATTACCGTCGATTCTCCGCTCCCCTCTACTGCAAGCAAAGTAATCTCAAGACGCTCAGCTTGTGTGCCGTCCAGAGCAAACTCAGCAATCCATTCAAAACCCTGTCCGTCCCTAACGCTCCACTCCACATCATTCCCGTTAGAGAGGGTCACCCCGGAAGCTATTATTCCATCCTCCCGCAGGAGTTCCAGCTCGGGAACTGGCCGTGAAACCAGCTTGCCTTCCGGCAGCAACACCAACTCTCGCGGCAATGTCATTGCCCCATACCACCCGCGATCCTCACGGGCCATCTCCGAACCCCAGTGATCCATCCAAGCGATCATAATTCTTCTGCCCTTGTCGTCCAACAAAGTCTGTGCAGCATAAAAATCAGGACCATGATCAAGCTTCGCTTGAGCCTCCGGTATAAACTTGCCGCTGGCGTAATCCATTTCGCCGATCATATATAAATTTTTGGCATCCTGCATATTCATCGGTGATAGTACAAGCACATGCTTATCTCCTAGCGGGAACAAATCGGGGCATTCCCACATGTCCCCTTGAGTGCCGTCGCTCTCCGCAGCCGTCCCCATGTATTCCCATCGCTCAAAATCCTCCGATTGGTAGAGCAACGCCTTACCTTTGCCTTCTTTCCCGGAACCCAGCACCATATACCACAGACCTTCATGACGCCATACCTTGGGATCACGGAAGCCGAGGTTCCCTGTATCGGGCGAACCTGGAATCAGAGGGTTTCCGGAATGTTTGTCAAAAACTACCCCGTCCACGCTGCTCGCTGCGCACTGCACTTCCATCGGCTCCCGGCCGTCCACATGCCCGGTGTAGATTAGGGTTAGCCTGCCATCAATCTCCACAGCACTGCCGGACCAGCACCCGTAACCGCCCTCCTGCCCAAGCTCATAAGGCTCCGTAGGTGCTAAAGCAATAGGAAGGTGTTTCCAATGCACCAAATCCTTGCTTACAGCATGGCCCCAGTGCATCGGCCCCCATTTGTCACTATAGGGGTGATGCTGATAAAACAGATGATATTCCCCTTTATATTGGATCAGCCCATTAGGGTCGTTCATCCAGCCAGCCTGCGGAAGCACATGGTACTGCAGCCGGTAGTCATCCCGAGCCGCAGCCTCTGCCTGTGCCGCCACCGCTTTCTCCGCCAGCCGGATGCTCTCTTTATGTGCTTGGTTCTCACCCGAAACATTCATGTTGCATGCTCCTATTCCTTGTTTGTTTTAGACTATTGTAGCTAAACTATCGGAGAAATCATTTCAATATGATCAGTTAGGGAGTTGTGATGTTTTCAGGGAGTGGGGGAATGGAACGGGCACTTTGGCGTGAAACATAAAATTGCCACATCAGAGTTCCGTCCAATGTGGCATTGCGCAGTCTATTTCTTAGAATAGACAATATTATTGATGCTGTCGCAGAACAGGCAGAACTGCACTGAAAGCTTCGCTATCGTTAGGACTACCCGTGCTTGTGATTCTTCAAATACCATTCACGGTAATCCTTGGGGCTTTTGCCCATGTTTTTCTTGAAAGCGGTGCTGAAATAGCTGGAGCTGGAATAGCCGACAAGCATGGCGATATCGGTCAGCTTCAGTTCGTTCTCTTGCAAAAGCTGCACCGCCTTGGCCATTCTCAGCTTGGTGACATAGTCGCTGAACGTAATGCCCACATGCTGCTTGAACAGCCCAGATAAATAGGTCTCATTCAGATGAAACATTTCAGCGAGTGAAGAAAGCGTCAACTCGTAAGAGAAATTCTCCTCCACGTATTTTCTGACCGCCTCGACCATATGCTGTCCACTGGAGAAGCGGAGCTTCTTCACTTCGTCCATGACAAGCTGCGCCAGCTCATTTATCTGCCCCAGCACACCTTCACGCGACTGGTAATCGGCAATGGTCATCTGACAGTTCCACAAATACTTCTGCAGTGCGGAGCCGCCGAGCTCGAACTTTTTAGCGATGGAGCTGAACATCAGCAGTATCCGCAGGGCCAGAAAGGTAAAAGCAAACATCGGCATATCTCTTTCGCTGCTGAAAATGGTGTCAAGCTGCTGGCGAAAGGTGCTCATGTCCAAATTTTCAATCGCCTGCACCAGCTTCCGTTCCACTTCCGGAGTAAAAGCCAGCGTAAGCTCCATCACCCAGTTCCGTTCACCCTCTCCATCTTTATACACGGTGCTTTGACTCCAGGACAGCATGCAGGAAGCATAACCGTTCTTCAGACGCTTGAGTCCCTTCACTTCCTCGCCAATCCCCGTCACACACTCCAGCTTCAGGTAACTGGCGATGTTTCGTTTCAGTTCTTCAACAAACCGTTCCGTTCGATCGGCATGCTCCGGCCCCGATTTCATAATAACCAGAAAATACATCATCGCAGAATTGGCGACATCGTAGAACGGGTAAATTTCTTTCCACTTAGCAGCCGTCTCCCGGCATAGCATTTGAAAAGCCAAATTGAGCAGATCCCGGCGGTCCTGCCGGTCTGCCATCCGCCCCGTCGGCACTCTCATCTCCACAGCGACAAACTGCAGCTTCAGATCATCCGCCGTCAGCGGGGTCAGTTGAAGCTGCTGCAGCCGTTCTTTGATAGCTGCCAGGCTGTACCACTCGTCTTTGACCATTTGCAGCAAAAAATTCTCCTGCATCAACCGCAGCTGCTCATTTTTCCGTAGATGATCATACTGTGAGATCTGCAGGTTTTTTTGCTCCTGTTCAAATTCTTCACTCAGCCTGCCAAGCAGCTCATTCAGTTCTGCGCGGGCTACCGGCTTCAGCAAATAATCCTTCACTCCAAGCTGAATGGCCGATTTCAGATAATCAAAATCGGAGTATCCCGACAGCACAACCGTCCTCAGCAATGGATACTTTTTTTTGCAGATGCGGATAAATTCAATACCGTCCATCTGCGGCATGCGGATATCGGAGATGACCAGCTGCGGTAGCGGTCCCTGCTCCAGCAGCTGCAGCGCTTCATTGCCGCTTGAGGCCTCTGAGACAATCCGGAAGCCGGCGGCTTCCCAATCGATTTTGGCTTTGATACTGTTGCGAATCCCCTTCTCATCATCCACCAGCATAATCTCATACATAATGTTCATCCCTCTATCAGCGGTAGCTTCAGTGTAATGGTTGTTCCTGTGAGTGGCTTCGAATCAAGCACGGCTTCGAACTGCTCACCGTAATACAGGCGGCAGCGGGATAGCACATTGCGCAAGCCGATGCTGTCCCCTTTATGATTTAAGATTCCCACGCTGTCCCTCAACTCCGTATCGGCAAGAATACTGGCGATCAGTTCCGGGGTCATTCCTGAACCGTTATCCTGTATCTGCAAGTGCAGGCGCGCTCCGCACACCCTGGAGGTGATCGCAACCTCGGCAATCCCCCCTTGTTCCAGGCTGTACTTCACGGCATTCTCTACCAGCGGCTGCAAAATAAACTTGGCAATCAACAGGTGGTCCGCAGCGGAATCCTGCTGGATCGTCACCATCAGATGATCCTCATGTCGCAGCTTTAGGAGGAACAGGTAGTCACGAATATAACCGAGTTCCTCGCTGACCTGCACCAGATCCGAATCAAGACTCAGCGAATAGCGCATCATTTTGCCCAGCGCTTCCGTGGCATCCATGACCAGATCCTCTCGTTTCATCGCCGCCAGACCGCTGATGATCTCCAGTGTATTGTTGTAAAAATGGGGATTGATCTGCAGCAGGAGCGCCTTGTATTCGGCATTTTTCCGGCGTAGATTGGTCTCGAATTCCGTTTCGATCAGATACTTCAGTCGATGGGTCATCTCCTCAAATACACCAGCCACATAGTCTACTTCACTCTGCCGGGATCTAGCCTTCGGCATATCCTTCAGCCCCAGCTCGAACTGCCCATTTTTGACATGCCGCATGGCCCGGGCCATGGCACTTAGTGGCTTCGTTATATTGGTGGAGAGCCGCAGCGCGACAATGATCACAAGGATCAGTAGAACAAAGCTGGCAAGGAGCAGCGTTTCTTTGAGCTTCGTGATGGTGGCATACAGCTCCGCCTCCGGCACCTCGCCGATGATCAACCAATTCTGGGCAGGCAGCCTGCGGTAAAAGAGCAGATAGTCGGTCTCATCCTGGCGAAGCGAAAAAATACCGCTGTTCTGTTCTCCACTGTGTTTCTGCAAATAAGCAAGTCCATCGCTAAGCACCTGCTGAGCTCCTGTCAGATCCTGATGAAGTACACTGTGGCCTTCAGATGTCAGTAAAAAGGCTTTGCCGCTTTTGCCTATGCTGATTTTATCTATGTCCTGACGCAGAAGCTCCGTAGGATAGTTGATTTTGATCACTCCGACATCCTTAAGGGACTGGAGCTGCACCAATGGAAGCACAAGGCTGTTGATCTCGCGCGAACGCATGCTGTCGTCGGTCTGATCCCTGTCTTGGTGAGCCTGCGTCCAGCGCACGTCCTGCTCCTTATATTGTTTGTACCAGCTGCTCTTCAAATAGCTTTGGTCCTGTGTCCATAACCCGCCCTCTCCCTTCGCAAAAATGGATATAGAAATCACATTCGAATTATTGACCGCATAGGAGGATAGCAGCTCACGCAGCTTTTGCTTGGCCATAAACTGTTCACCCCTGGCGCTCTCATCGTTCAGGTCGGTGGTTATCCATTCCTGTGTGATGTCGCTGCTCAGCACCTGGTTGCCCATATCCTCAATTTGCTTCAGCAGCGTGCTGACATGGGTGGCAAATTGGTCTATGGTTTGCAAAGTGGAGGTCTGGGTAGATTTTCGGATCTGCTCCTCCGATTCCTTGCTGAGGATAAAGACAACAGACGTAATCGGAAGGATCAGCAGGATTGAAAAGGCCAACATCAATCTGCTGCGTAACGAGTAGAACATAACAACCGCGCCCCTTGCTATCATTATGAATCAAAAATTCAAAATAACCCCACAACGAGGGAGTTAAATCTTGAAGCTTCTTGAAGCTGAAAGAAGAAACAGCATTGCCGCCCTTTTTTTAAAGGGCGGCTGCCGTTTCTGCAATGATTGGAGATACTATTATTTTTTCGGGAGACTGTCATACGCCCTGTCTATTTTATTGATGGCTTCGGCAACGGCTGTATCCAAGTTGCGTCCGCCAATCGTCACTTCTTCAATCATCTTGTTTACCGCTTCGGACATTTGCGGAAAGATCGGCGTAATCGGACGAGGTCTGCCGAATTTCTGGTTCTGTACAACAAAGATATTCATAGGATATTCATTGAGCTCAGGGACCTCATTAGCTACAGAATAGCGGGCCGGAATATCTTTTGTGATGGAGGTGTAGGTTTTTGCTCCTTCAGCACCGGTCACCCAGTTCACAAACTGCCAAGCAGCATCGGCATTTTTACTCTTCGACGAAATAGCCAGCGACCAGCTTCCATTGGCGACTGCCTGCTGGGTCTCTTTCGGAAGCGGCGCGATGTCATAATCTTCACCCAATTTGAAGTTCGGGAATTTATCAGCTAAATTGCCTAGTGACCAGGAACCGTCAACCGTTATCGCCAGCTGGCCGTTCGGGAACGCATCTGGCGGGTATTCCAGGGAAGACACTTTATGTTCATTATACAGGTCGGAGAAGAATTGCAGCGCTTTTTTGGTCTCCGGTTTATCCAGATAGCCTTTGGAGGTTGTTCCGTCCGGGCTCATAATCTCCCCTCCAAACTGCCAAATAATCGGATATTTAAAGTATGCTGTTCCGCCTGCATTACCGAAGCCTTGCGCCGGATCAATGCCGTACACGCCTTTGGCCGGGTCGTTTAGCTTCTTGGCTGCATCCAGCACCTGATCCCAAGTCCAAGGCTCTTCCGGGTTCTTGGAAGGGAGAGGAATTCCCTTCGCTTCAAACATTTTTTTATTATAGAAAAGAGCAATGGAGGATTCGGTGAGCGGAGCCATGTAAATTTCATTATTATAGGTGTACGTGGCAATGGTCGATTCCGGAATATCCTCCAGGTTACCGTCCTTCTTGAAATATGCGGTCAGCGGCTGCAATGCACCAGCCTGGGCGTAAGAAGCCATATTCGGGCCATCGATAGCCATAATATCAGGCGGGTTGCCCGAAGCAATGGCTGTTCTCACCTTGGTATCGTAATCAGCAAACGGAATCGGACTCATCTCAACCTTGATATTGGGATGCGCTTCATTAAACGAGGCCACCAGTTTGTCATAGGCTGAATTCTCGGCGTCATTGCCCGAGTTCCTCCAGAACGTGATAGACACCTTCTCTTCTTTGGGTGCTACTGACGATCCCGCCTGTGGCTGTGCATGATCCCCTTTGCTTCCACATCCTGCGAGTAATCCAATTGCCAACATCACGCTTAGTACCACTTTACTCTTGCTAATCAATAATGCCCTCCCCTTTCATCTGTTGCTATCGCTTATAACTGAATACTATCAGACATGCCCGGTAATAAAATTCATTATCCTCTGCACTAAACTTTCAAAATGTTCGGTATTTCGATCTAAAACAACTATAATTGAAGAAACATATCTACTGCAGGAGGTCAAGTCTTTGAAAAGAATTGTGATCAATATGGAGAGGTTATTGCCGATATTAACAGGCGTTTGTCGCAAATAGCTCCACATTAGGAGGGAATGTGTTTTGATTAGGATCATATCATCCATCATTTCTTCATTCATTCTATCTCTTGTGTTCACTATGATTAGCCATACGAATGAGGACAATGTCTTATCTTACAGCTTTACAAGTAAGTTATTAAACGGGTTTGTCCTTTTGTTCGCCATATATTTATTTATTGCTGTTCCTATATCCATATTTATCGATATGAGAATTAAGAAGTATGGGAAACTCGCACATCTCTTGCTGTATTGTCTCGGAGGATTCATTCTTGGCGGACTGTTTCTATTGATCAATCCTACATCTAATCCCATGGCCGGCTTCCGTTTAACTTTACTTTTTGCACTGGGTGGCGGGTTGTTTTCTGTAGTATTGAATGTCTTTCGGCTGTTTGTGAGAAGGTGAGGTTTGGGGGATGTTAGTATTCGTTAAGGTGGTCCCGTCTTCATGCAAAAAGAAGCTTAGTTTGAAGGTGATGATACGTTAACTAGGGTTTCGATATAAGCCGCTCTTTGAGCGGTTTTTTTGCTGTTATGGGGCAAAGAGCAGCGGAGCGAGCCATAAGCATTTGCTGGGTAAATGTTTGAATTAATAAATATGATGGAATTTACCGATTTACATAATAAAGGAATACAAGGGTGATTAACCCTGTCAGGAGGCTGTTAATGGGAATAGCATTAAAAATTGTAGGCCTGGATAACGAAGGGTGCTCCATTGAACTGGATGATGAATTATTGACATGCATTGAATATCTGCACCATACAAGCACAGTTCCATCAGCAAGGACTTATGATCCGGGATATACTCTTCTCATTTCAGGCAAGGTAATGCCAATGAAAGAATCAGGAACGGGGCAGGAGATTTTGGAGCTCAGTAAATGGGCCCATCTTCCTTACGAACCTGGTACAGATTATTATCGCAACGTTTATATTACATATGAGAAAGACGAGCAAGTCATACGGGAAATCAATTTCACCAATGCTTATGTTTTGGATTATGAAGAGGGCTATGACAATAAAGATAGTGTAGGAATGTTTAAACTGTCCTTGTCTCAGAAGAAAGATCAGCTTAGAAAAATTAATTTCGGGCAGCAAGAAGAAAGCGATACTGCGGTGAAAAATACCCCAAAACTTCCGACCACCCATAATCTCGTGATGAATTGGGAGAAGAAATCAATAGACGGCGGATCAGCGCCAACCAGAAAGGATATTCTACTGGCTTTATTTGCAAAGAAGTTAGACACCCTACCAGGCATAGACGAGCATAAAGACTATCGTGATGCAGTAATTAACAGATTTATGAGCGGAACACCAATTGCACAGGAACTATTTTTAAAATACGTCAAAAATAACTCTCTCTTAGAGCTAACAAATGAGGATGGATCATTTTATAGGGATTCCAAGGACACCGTATTTTTAAACATTGCAAAAGATTATACTAGGAAGGGAACTGGCGTTGTTTTTTTCCATGAGTATGGACATTATCTTGATGATGTAGCAGGTGATCTTTCCATTGATGCGATCTTTCGAAAATGTATTATGAATGATTTCCGAAGCGCCGTGGAATCTCGAGCGAATGCCATGTTTTTAAGGGAACTGAAGCGTGAACTCGTACCGGTTTTAGGACATATGAGATACAAATTGGAAGACATTATGAATCCTGATTATTGGAATGGAACCAAGGAAACTTGGATTGATTTTAAGAAGCTTTATGAGAATATTAGTGATGAACTCACTCCTCATGAATTGTCGGCAGTTTCAGATTTATATAGTGGGTTGAGTATAGTGAAGGTAGGTAAAGAGACACAACGAATCGTTGGAAATTGGGCGCACCCCGTGGAGTACTGGTCGGCTGATAAAGACAAGGTATTTGTAGAAGCATTTGCTCACTGTTACGAGGCGCAATTCAACTCTGTAAGGAGAGCTAACTTAAGAAAGTATTTTCCTACAGCCTATAAGCGATTCGAGGAATTGTTGGAGGAAGCTTATGCAAAATAAAAGGCGTATATATGGTGGAATATCCCTAACCCTAATTCTAATTCTGATTGCTTATATTATTTATATGCAATTTAATTATCAAGTACATACACAGCAGGAAGCCCAAGAACGCCAAAAAACGGAGCAGCTTCTGAGGTCGAAGGAGAAGCAAATTGAGTTTTACTTTAAAAAAGCTAACGAACTTATTTCGACAAATCAAAAACTTGAAATGAAAATAGATTCATTCGATGGAGGAGAAATTATGGAGTTAGATGACCAATTGGTGTCGGAAGTTTTAGACTCGAGAGAGTATAAAGAAATTATGGCGAAATATGAAGAGCATTATGGGATTTTGGATAAAGTTTTCATTCCGGAAAATGAAACATTAGGTGGTCTAAGATATAAAGTGAAGGAAAGTATCGCGGCAGGGTATGATTTATTACCTAAATACTATGGAATAACCAATGCATTGATGTGGATGGATACAAAGGAGTTTAAAGAATTGAACAAATTATTTAAGGAACACTTTGGCGATGTTATCCCCACTGAAGTAATTTACGGAACTTTCGAAGAATTGAATGATATTGTACATAAAAGTGTGAAGGAAGGGAAGAATCTCTTGCCTGAGTATTACGGGTATGGGAGGAATGGATAAACTATTGATGTACTAAAAGCTTGATGTACTACAAGCAGCGTAAAACATTGGAGAATGCTTATGCAAAATAAGAGGACGATATATGCTGGAGTAACCTTAATTCTATTTCTAGTCGCTTATATCATTTATATGCAAATTGATCATCGGGAACGATTGCAACAGGTAGCCAAAGAACGTCAAGATATGGAACAACTCCTGAGGTCGAAGGAAAAGCAAATTGAGTTTTATTTCCTTAAAGTTAATGGGCTTATTGAGGCAAATCAAAAACTTGGAATGAAAAGAGATTCATTGGATACAGCAGAAATTAGAATGCAAGATGACCAATTAGTGCGGGATGTTTTGGATTCGAAGGAGTACAAAGAGATTGTGGCGGAATATAGGAAATACTATGGTGTTATCGATAAATACAGTATCCCGGAAAACGAAGCTTTAGGCGGTTTAAGATATAAAATGAAGGAAAGCATTGCTGAAGGTTATGATTTATTGCCAAGGTATTATGGAATAACCAATGTATTGATGTGTTTGCATACCAAAGAGTTCGAGGAAATCAACGCCATAATGAAGGGGAGATTTGGCGAAAGCATACCCACCGAACAGATTGGTGGAACTATGGAGCAACTGATAGATATCGTGAATAAAAGTGTGGAGGAAGGGAAGAATCTCCTGCCCGAGTATTACGGGTATGGTAGGAACCAGGATGCTTATTATTGATGTTCCTGTTATTTCTCAAAAGGAAGCTTCTTGTCTTTGAGCTCCGCATTCATTCGCTTTGCTTCCTCAATATTATTAGCAGGTGAAGTGATAGTGATCTTTTTATCCCTATCATGATTGGATTCGGTTAGTTGCTGATAAAGATCCTGGTCTGTAATTTCTATAGAGAAATGCAGGCTTTGATAATCAAAAAAGATCTGGCCAAGATAAGATCTTGTTGATTCGTGGTAGCTGATTAATCCTGATCCAGGAGAAAAGGTTACATGTTCAAGCTTAATTACATCTCCAATGACTAGAGAGCCGATGAAACTGTGTTCTTTGGTGTTATACTCGCCATTCATGGATACCTCTACCGTTTGATTTATCTCGTCCCCATACATAAATGCTGTAATGTCGATATTTATCACTTGCTTAGGATTGGTACAACTGACGAGGACAAGAGATAGAAGAACTAGCATATAAGTTTTGAGTAGAAAACTAGTTTTCATTTAAATTCGCCCCCCTTTTTAAAAAATTATCTGAACAATTCCGAATACCTCTATGCTAAGGTTTATCTCCTTCACTCCATGTTTGGACTATAATATATATAACTTGATAAATAAACGCTATGTTACAAGATATATTTATTAAATTCAACTTTCACCTGGAGGAACAGAAATGTCATTACCGACTGAATTAGCATCTATTTTTCGTGTGAAGCAAAAATCTTACAAGATGGTACTCGTACTCTCTATGATTGGCATTTGGCGTGAAACCCAGCAAAGGTTTATATCGTTAGATTCCATTGCGGAACGGTTTTTAAGCTACTGCAGAGATCGGGAAGGTAATAATCTAGTAGTGGATATTCCACCGAATAGCATGGCTTCTCGTTGGTCAGAGGTGAGTGCTACGCAAGTGAAGGCGATATTAGATACCCCGGTTGAGGCTCTTAGGAGTATTCTAGCTAAAAACGACAGGAATGAGCTAACATTCACCTATGCGATATGGGACGGAGGAGAGGAAGTTCTGACTGAACTCGAAAGATATGCGAACCGGGAATTAGAGTCCTATTATACTCAGCTTCAGTCTAACTCGTTCTCTCTAAAGGAACACCTGAGCCAGATATTACTTACATATAGAACGGCTAAGCAGGAACCGTTTGCGAATCATCCCCTGGGGACTGCATTTCGAAGAACGATTCCCGAAGGAATGAGGCAATACCCGTTCATCTCCGATCATATTCGGGTTCAAGGTTCTGTAGGTCAAGGAAATTGGGCTACCGTTCCCTGGATTGCATTGATGGATACACGTCTTACGGGATCAACTCAATATGGCGAATATTTAGTTTATCTTTTTGCAGAGGATATGAGCTCTGTTTATTTAACCTTTAATCAAGGTGTGACTAAACCTATTCGTGATCATGGGAGAAGGGCAGGTTACACATACCTTGAAAATAAAGTCGACCAAATCAGAAAACAGTTGCCTTTGGTTGGCTTTACAAAGGACGACCGAATTGAGCTAACCACTAGCGGGCTAGGACGTGATTACCAGGTATCTACCGTTGCCTACGTCCGATATGATAGCAATAACCTTCCCGAAAATGAACAGCTTGTAGCTGATTTGCAACGGATGATGGAGGATTATCAGATCTATGTACGAAGTCAATTGCAGACGGCGCATGAAGAGGTAGATGATCAAATCGAGGATGAGGAGTCGGAAGAAGTGGAGACACTGTCCGTAACAGAACGGCTGTCACAGATACGCTCGTTTATTCAGAATAGAGGATTCTCGTATCCAGATGGATTAATAGAGAATTTTTATCTGTCCATAAAGACAAAGCCGTTTGTCATTCTAGCGGGGATATCAGGCACTGGAAAGACAAAATTAGTTAAACTATTTGCTGAGGCGATGGGGGCAACCGTGCAAAATGGACAGTTCGCGCTTATCCCAGTTAGACCTGACTGGAGCGATCCCTCAGACTTATTAGGATATAAGGATTTATCAGGAACTTTTCGCCCTGGGCGATTAACGGAAGTGCTATATGAAGCTTCTAAGCCGGAAAACCGCTCGAAACCCTACTTTATTTGCTTAGATGAAATGAATTTAGCCAGGGTAGAGCATTATTTCAGCGATCTACTCAGTGTATTGGAAACCCAGGAATGGCGAGATGGTGAAATTGCGACGGCTCCATTAATTTCAGCTGCTTCTCTATCTTCGGAGGAGGATCAGCAGAAGTACGGGGACCTATCGATTCCTGATAACGTGTATTTCATGGGTACAGTCAATATGGACGAGACAACCCATCCTTTTAGTAAAAAAGTTCTCGACCGAGCCAATACCATTGAATTTAACTATATCAATTTATTGCAGCTTCCAGATGAAGTGGTGGAAGGAACGATAACAGAAGCCGTTGCTCCGAATTCCTTTTTAAGAAGTGATTTCCTTCAGCTTGTCGACGCAATGGAAGAGAACAGGGAACTCATTTCAGAAACGACACAAAGTTTAGCTCAATTGAATGGAATCTTAGAAGGCATACACGCCCATGTAGGGTTTCGAGTTCGTGACTCCGTAAGCTTCTATATGATATACAATCGCCGTGACAACTTAATGTCGGCTGATGAGGCGTTCGATCTTCAGCTACTTCAGAAAATATTACCTCGAATCCAAGGGAGTAGTTCAGCAGTTCGACGCGTTCTCTTGGAGTTGTTGAAGGTGTGTTTAGATCGACCTCTTGCCATCAACGAACTAATGGAGGACTTATCCCCGGTATATAATGAGGCGGAGTTTCTCAATGCACAGTCGCAGATCAAATATCCGCAAAGTGCCCGCAAGATTGTGTTCATGTTACGGAGGTTAGAAGAGGATGGATTCACTTCATACTGGTTATCGTAATGGGACGGTAGAGTTACTACGGATCGAGACCAATCTATTTAATTTATATATTCAGGGCAAGCCGTTTCACCCCACGGTAGAGGCATTACAGTTACACCGGGATGAGGAGGGTGCCCTGGTAAATGCCCACTGTCGTATAGATAAATACTCCTCCAATTTAGAAATTAGCTCCATATCGGTCTTCTCGCCAGAGGAGAACGGTTTGCAGGAATGGGAAGAGGGCCAAGCATGCGCCCCTCTTTTCTTTGAGACGCAGGCTTATGAAATTGTAGTCGAGAAAAAGCAAGATGTGGCTATTCAGTTTTATCATGAGAATAGGTACTTAAGAGAGGCGGTAAAGCCTCTTGGGAAAAATATATTATCCGGTATTTTGAACTTCCAGAACGAGGTTGGATTTACGGAATTAGAGCTTCGTTTACATGGACAAACGCTCATGCAATTACAGTTAGAAATTTTTCCGACGAAGATGGATTATAAAAAGGACTATGAAACGATACTGAGCGATGTGAACCAACAAATTTATAATCTGTCGTTTGATTTTTTGCGGAAAACCTATCATTTGACGGGGCTAAAGGATACCACCCAGCAAAGTATGACAGAGTTTTTTGCAATCTTAAGACATATGTTTCAGCATCTGGTTCAGGCCGTGGAGCGCATCAAGAATGCACCTCACATTAAGACGAGCATAGTGAATCAGAAAGTATCTTCTGGTAAGGCAAGACATGCTGGGAAAGGTAATTTAGCTTACCTCTCTAGACACCCTGAGCTGTTTGTTAAGGATCATAAGAACGGAATTATTCATATTAATGGCCAAAAAATGTACCCTACTCATGTATTGGAGTCTAAGAAGTATATGGACTTCGATACAGGGGAGAATCGCTTTGTTCGGTGGGTTTTATTACGGATTTCAAAGAAATTACAAGCTCTTCGTATTCGGTTAAAGTCCGTAGAACGTACTTCCGATCCCAAAATATTAAGAAATGTAGATCTTATGGAATCACAGCTGCAAAGGCTGCTACGATACGATTTTCTGGCAGTTGGTGAGATGACGCACATGTCAGTATCCCTTGTTCTACAGATGGCACCCGGGTACAGAGAGGTATACCGTTGTTATCTCATGCTGATGAAGGGGCTCTCGGTTCAAGGAGATCTCATTCGTTTGTCGTTGAAGGATTTAGCTCAGTTGTATGAGTACTGGTGTTTCCTGAAAATCCACGATTTATTAAGTCGCAAATATGAACTCATCAAACAAGACATCGTCAAGGTGAATCGTTCAGGGATTTTTGTGAAGCTCGACAAAACTCAGAAGTCGAAAATCATGTATCGGAATCCACAGAATGGTGAAGTATTTACACTTTACTATAATTCACTACCAAGGGGAGAGCAGACCCCTACGGTGGGCCAGATGCCGGATAATGTGCTGACCTTGAAAAAAAGCGATTCTTCGTTTGAATATAAATATATTTTTGATGCGAAGTATCGCTTAAATCCAGCTTATGAGGGGACTCCTTACCGGAAGGCGTACACTAATCCTGGACCTGAGGAATCAGATATTAATACGATGCATAGGTATCGGGATGCCATTGTATATGGGGATGGACAACAAGAATTGGAACGTAGCATGTTTGGGGCCTATGTTCTATTCCCCTATGACAATGAAGAGCAGTTTCGCGGTCATAAATTCTATAAAAGTATTGAGCTCGTCAACGTGGGGGCATTCCCATTCCTACCTAATGCTACTAGCCTGATGGAGAAGTTCCTGGACGAAATCATTATGGATAGTCCTGAGAAGGCTTATGAGAGGTCTACTCGTCCTCGTGGGACGAAAGAATACTATTCCAACAAGCTTGAGGGCAAGAATGTTCTTGTTGGTTCGTTGCGAGAGCCCTCCCAACTGGATGTGGCTTTGTCAGAACGTTTTTACCATATCCCGCTTAAAAATATCTTCGATCACAAGCTCCTCACCCAAATCGAATATATTGCCATGTGCCAGTCCCGTAGGAAGTTTCAGGAGCCAGCAAATACGGGCATCCATTGGTTCGGCCGGATTCAGGATTGGAAGGTCGTTCGAAGAGGTGAGATTACAGAACGGCCAGCCCGCCCCGGCACGGAAGAGGAGCTATATGTTAAATTTACGATTGAACGCTGGGAACGGCGGGACAATCCCATTGCCTTAGGTGGACAGGGCATCTATACCTGTCTGTACACGAGCAAATACATATTTGATCGTGCCCATGAAATTGCAGAACTAAAGCTAGAGAATGACGAGGATCTGCGAAAATGGCGCGAAGCCCGAAGAGTCGGTAAGGTCAAAGTGGAGTTAGATCATACAGATGTGGATTTGGCGGGGTCTGTGGTGGGGATTCGGGTGGAGGAGTAGGGCGGGTTGAGTTTAAAATTCTAGGAAAGTTGAGATCCGGATGAAAGATCTAGTTTTTAAACATTACCATAACAAAGTAAGGGCCCATGCATTGGTTCATAAACATATCAAGAAACATTATTATTTTCTCAATACTATGGCGATACTCTGCCCTGCAATAATACTAACCTGTATTTATATTTTTATATTTAAAGAAGGTAGTGGGTTATGGTTATTTATTTCGTCTATAGCCTCAATAGCTGCATTTTTATATTCAGGTTTTAGCTTTTCCAACGCTGCCAAAAAAGTCATTAGAAAGAGATATAAAATAAGTATTGGGAAGGGAACTTGGAGAACAGAGAAATTTAAGGAGCTCCAATCGAGTAAACTCGCCGACTTTCTCCATAATAAAGATTTAAAAACGAGATGGAAAATAGAAAAATTAATTGAGTTATATAAAAATGATAGAGAGAAGTCCAAATTACCTCCATTAATTGCATCTAGTCTATTCCTAGCCGTGTTGACTCCTAATCTAACTCAATTCCTATTTTATATTTACAAAGATAAGGAACTGATGCAACCATATGAGGTACTAGAGCTATTTCTTGGAAGCACGCTCCTCTCTATGGTGGTAATTGCAGTTTTTACGATATATAAAAGAACCAAGGATAATATAGTTAATGATATTTTTCAAAACAAAAATAACATTAGGGAAGGGCTCATTCAACAACTAGAAGATTTACTTTTACGTATGCCGGATGAAGTAGAGAAAGAACAGGCGAAAGATCACCTAAAAGAGGATACAGAGTACAAAGTATTACGCCGTAAAAAGATGAACTAGAGTTTCATGCATTTTTCACTGGTTGTCACTTGTTTAAATTGTCACGAAAAAGAGAGCAGTGTATCTGCTCTTTTTCATGGGAATAGAAATGTCGAATTAGTATTCGCTTTTTTGAAGACTCTTTAATTGGCTTCATTTTTAAAATATGCATATAGTATATGCCCCAGACGTTTGTAAATGGGAGATAGATGTAATATATAGAAGAAAAAATCTCAAACTGGAATTTTATTATTTTAAATGAGATATGTTGATAAATAAGCAAGTTACAGAGGGAAATTTACTTTTTTGTCGAATTACTTTATGTATCTAAAACTTTGATCCGGGTGATTAATTTGATTGATATTAAACTTAGAAAAGATTTATTTGAAGAGATTAGCAGGGAGAGAGCTAGACAAGATTTAAAGCATCCGTATCCAGAAGGATTTCCTAAAGATCTACGAATGGAGATACTTGTTGAAGAAATCGGTGAAGTCTCAAAGGCAAAAATTGAGGGTGACCAGGCGCAGTTAAGAGATGAACTTATACAAGTTGCTGCTACTGCTTTGCGTTGGATTGAGTGCTTAGATCATGAAAAAGTTATTAAGTAACTTTAGTCGAATATGGAGTGAATAACATTGATCGTTGATCTTAAGAATCGGGTAACTACAGAATTGAGGAGCTATAACAATTATATAAAGTCAAGTGATAGTTTGCTTTATATAAGTAAGCTAAATGTTAAGGAGGACAATGCGTGTAGTCTAGAATTCACTGTTGGAGATGTTTACTCAACAGGAAATCAACAATGGACGGATTTCCCTGAAGAAGGAATTCTCTTAAAATGTAATGAATCAGTTATTATAGAAACTAATGAAGAGATTGGCGTACCATTCAATATGTTCGGACTGGTGACTGGGGTTGGTAGGAATATCCAAAAGGGGCTTTTTGTTTCGACAGGTAAAATAGATCCCGGTTTTAGAGCACGATTAAAAATTGGAATATTGAATACGAATAAAAAGAAGCAAATTTTGAAGAAGGGGGATCTACTTTGTACTTGTTTTTTCGTACAGTTAGAATCTTGTATAGATGCCCCGTTCAAAGAATATAGTTCATCTAAATCAAGTCTTCCATACATAAGTAATTATAGAAACAAATTCTTAGTCTTTATAAAAACCTATTGGGATAGAATATTGACAATTAGTCTTGCTTTAGCAGCATTACTTTGGAATATAATTAAATAAGGAGAACGATATGCTTATTGTTGGAGATAATTTAAAACAGCTAATAAATCAATACAATATTGTTGAAAGTGAAAATGCTTTTGATAACTTTTCAATAACCTTACAGTTAAGTGACAAAATAATGTTGCTCTCACCATCTAACCCTGACATAGCTGATATTCCAACTCTTTATTACGGGGAAGAAATTCCAAGGGAGTACCTACAAGAAAAAAAAATAAACAGTACTGGAATTACACTACCACCAAAAAGTTGTATACTAGCTTGCTCCCATGAGAATATAGTTATGCCTGCTGGATATTTTGGACTTTTACAGACAAAGGGTTCACTCGCTAGATTATTCGTAAGCTTGACGTGTACAGATGGACAGGTAGAACCAGGCTATAAGGGAAAGATTACATTTGAAGTGTGTAACCATTCCCTGTTTAATATTAATATTAAACCAAAGCAAAAGGTAGGTCAGCTATTTATCTTTAAAACATCGACAAAAGATGTTAAGTTATACAATGGTAAATATCAAGATGCGCAAGGGCCTACTTTTCAGAAACCAGAATAAGGAGAATAAAGATGGAACAAGTTCTAGTTATCCCAAGATATATTCTTAACGATGTAATAAATGACCCTAGCCCTAAAATGTATGTAAATAATATCAGAGAAGTAATGGATAAGGTTCATAGTGAATACGAATTTATGTTGAGGGAAAAAGCAGAGCACGATTTAAATTATAAACAGATAATACCATATGGATTTATAACATATGGGGATTTCTTCTTTGTGATGAAAAGGCTAAAAAAACAAAACGAAACTCGACTTCATAACAAAATTTCCATTGGTGTGGGAGGACATATTAACCCTATCGAACTTGAATCAAAAAATATTATCGAAGCAGGCTTATTTCGCGAGCTTGATGAAGAAGTTTATTTAGATAAGGATCACATAGAATCAGTAGAGATTATAGGAATAATTAATGATGACACAAATGAGGTAGGGAAAGTGCATTTAGGTTTCGTTTATCATATTATCTTAAACAAAAAAGAATGCGATATTGCTGAAAAAGACAAAATGTTAGGTGAATGGATTCATAAAGAAGATATAAAGGATTGCTATAACGAAATGGAGTCGTGGACACAAATTATATTCGATAATATAAAGGGGTAGGTAAAGATAAAGGGAATTTGTGGATCAGAAATAATTTCTAAACCTTATTTGTGTGTAGCTGCTCTTTTACAAATAATAATTAAAAACGAATTTAATCGCGACATCAATCAGCAAATTATTGCAGATTTTTTTGGAATTAATCTTCCAATTGATCAAAAAGATAACAGTAATCTCGTTACCAGCAATATGGAATATGTTGAAGATGATAATAAATTAGGAATAATTATTAAAGACAATTCTATAAATCAATTTTTTCAAGAGTACAAAATTCCAATGATAGAGGATTATTTACCGATTTATGAAATTGATGATATGGTATATGAAACTCAACTAAATCAGTTGGCTTCGGAAGATGTTTACGTGATTTGTGGTTATGACTATGATTTTTTACATCACCGAGAAGCTACCGGAGTAGGTCATGTTTCTATAATTACTGATTACAATCCTCAAACAAATATTGTAACTATATATGATCCAGGTCCTAAAAATCCTGGTTATAAAAGTGTTATAGATTACGACTTGTACAGATCAATAAAAATAAAAAAAGACGGCTTTTGGATAATAAAAAGAAAGAAATAATGATGGTTTTGTATTTCTTCATACCGTAGACAGTTAAAATAGAATCCCGTTTTCATGATTTAATAACTATTAACCGAAGGTTTTTATGTCATCAAGGAATAGACATTTTATCTGGTATAACGAAAAGACAAAGAAGGAAGTTGAGAGAACACATGCTTAAGAAGAGCAGTATGACTGCTCTTCTTAAGCATGTTTATAATAAAAATAATGTATTAGAGTAGTATGGTTGTTTTAACTAGAAATTCAGAAGTTTCCACTTTTACTTGTCAGGCATACGAGCTAGAGTAACTATCTCTCAATAAAAGTAAGATATATCGGGTTTAAATTAATCGATATATACAAAAGATTGGGGGGGAACTGAATGATAAACGTCACCGAGCTCTCTTGTTTTAGAATACTTTTTATAGCTCTTTATTTTTATGGCATATCCTTTTTCTTTCTTCGTAAAATACTCAAAAAAGAAATGTTCATCAATTCCCGAATAGTTCTTAGTTTCTTGCCAGAGAGAGTCTATGTCATCAAAAAGAATAGATTCAATTTCAAATTCACCAACTACACGACTAATAGGCGCAGTTGCATAAACCACGACCCTACTGATGTCTTTTCGTTTAAAAATAGTCTTACGGTATTCATATTTTTTTTGTCCTGAAAATATTTTGTTCACAAATTCCGGTTTAATTGATAATAATACGTTCATCAATTTGTGCCTCCCGTAAGATGTCCTTAAAATTTTGATATGTGATTCTCACAAAACCTCGTGGAGCTGCGTGAACGCTTTGGATAACACCTAATTCAATAAGTCTCTTCATGTTTATTCGCTTTGGAAAAGAATAGGAATAGAGAAAATTAACTATGAAGGGTCTGCTCTTTTTATAGTGCCAAAACTCAAGCAGTTCCTTATCACTAAATACACTTCTTTTCTTGCATAAGTCTATAAAATGTTGGGGAGTTTTAATGTCAGTGATAATGCTTTCAACGATGCCTAACGTTGTAACCACACTCTCATAGTACCCTCCAGTTCGATAAAATACAATAATGTCACCTTTGTTGAGATTCCTTTCAATCGATCTTGAAATGAAAACTTTACTTATTGCATTCCTGAAAGGTTCATTTTCAATGTAATCTTCTGGTGACTCTGTACGTAATATAGAGTCTGGAAATAAATTCGTATGGTATTCCGGATATATTGGAGTAATAAATATTTCTTTGTTTGTATCATGAAATGGGAATGTATATTTTGGATTCATGTCATCAAACGCTGGCTGGAAATCCCGTATGTAGACTAATTCTGCATCATCCTTGGTACCATGCTTGGTGAATCCAAAATCTGTGAGTAAATTAATTAGTCGTATTTGCTCCATGCTCTTATCAAATATGGTAACGTAAATTTCATCAACTCTGAACCTTAATGCATTATCAAAAATAATTTTTAGAAATCGTTCTCCAAGTTTGTATCCATTCATGGTCACTTTAAATGTTCCAATTTTCAGACGTTTCTTTTTAGAAAATGGAGGTGATATATTGGAGTAGTTTTCATTTTCATCCTCGATTTTCAAATACAAAAAAGCAGCCACATTATCATCCATTTTACAAATATAAGCTATTTCATCTGCCTTTTTATTGAACCATTTTTCAAAACCAGGGTAGTCTTCTTTCAAACTATCGAAGAATGGATCGTTTAGATTTATATCTCCCATGTACTCTTTTGTAACTGAAAGAACTTTATAATTAATCAATTCAGGATGCTCATTAGTTACCTTTTCTAAAAAGGAATCGATCGTAAATACTTTAGCAGAAAGGTTCAGTTTAGTAGCTTTTAAGGCTATTTTTCGATCCTCGGTTATTAACATATCAACACGTTCAGCTGCTAGTTCATTTAATAGCTTAGTATCATTTATATCGTTCAGATTTTTATCGTATTCGTTTGAAATACTAGTAACCATTGAAGTTATTGGGGCCTGAGTTTTCATGAGATGATAACTATCGAGTTTAATGACCATAGAGCTAACGGCTTGTTTGTCTTCATATCTTTTAATTTCTTCAACAGTTACCGGATGAACGCATTTCGTATAACCTAGTTTGTCGAGCCATCTAAAGAGAACTCCAATATCATTCTTCTTTACGTTACTGGTTTCACGATGAATCACGATATTAGTATCAAGTAACACTTTCATTTTACCACTCCTAGTTCGGTGATAAATTTATGTATGTCATTTTCTGAATGCAAATTTTGATTGTAAATATAATGTGGAATATTTAAATTATGCGATAGGGATACAGCGTGGCGAATTTCTTCATTTTGAAATTGTTCAATAAGATTAAATTCGTAATCAATATTGTCACGTCTTTTAAGACGTTCAACAATTCTACTTACAGTATCAGTAACAATAATGAAGGCAATAGGTTCTATTTGCTGAAAGACTTGGTCGGATATTTTTGAAATATCACGTTTTTCATTTAGTAAACAAAAATGGCCATCCAGAAAAAAGATATTCTTCATTGCCTTAATATCTTTTAGACCCGCAATAAGTAGTGCTTGGTTAATATCTATATCTGGGATCAGTTTTTCAGATGGTAAGTTTTGTTTTTTTAATTTTGAAATTATATTACTTGCAGAGTAAGCAGGTATTTGATATGTATTAACCAAACTTTCACAAATAGTGGTTTTACCTACTCCGTGTACACCACCTATAAAAATTAAACCTTTCAATATTTAATCTCCTTTCGCAAATATTACTATATACCCAGATGATACCATGGTTAGTCGTTTATTACCATGCGTTCTTATAGAAGAATGAGATGAGACTATTAGAATAAAAATAGAAACATATTTATCGTTTCATCTTTATACATATCAAATAACTTATCAATTTAGTAACCATCTACTTGGCTAATTTACAGAGGAAGGATTTACCGGGATTTGTTTTGTCACAATATTATTCTGTTTCCTGTATATTATTCAGATATCAAGAGAAGCCCCGCATCCGATATATGAATATTTTTATATGTTGATCATTTGATGAAGCATGGAAATTTATACTAGAAGTTGCCTGGGGCTTCCTTGCTTTTTGTAATTGGGAGTGAAAAATGCTGAGGTCACTTGCCAGAAAAAATGTTACTACGGTTCCATGGTTTGATTGAGCCGGATGCCTTCGCTTGTGATAGAAAGAGGTCCACTTGACCTAACGCCAATCTATCAGATTAGGAAGGATTTCCCTGAGGTTTGTCGAAAGTACCCCTAACTAGAGCTTTAGGCATGGAAGGGTGAATGGCGACCATGATGAACATACTGAAGTATTGGAGAAACAGCTTAGCCGATGCGGACTGGTTGGATCCGAATTTTAACAAGATGAAGCCCAGTGGGTTTTTAATTGAATATGATGCAATTGAGAAAGGTGTCGTATCCTCGGATACCGTACAGCAGTTTATTTCCAAGTGTAAGGATAAGGATAAGAAGAAGATTTTTGATGTGGTAGTGTGCCCTGCCGTAACTTATGTAAAAAAAGAGCATGGCAGCACGATCAACTATAGATTACCTGAAGCTATTGCTCCATTATGGATTCCGGCCTTACTAGATGTATCCGGAACATTAAAGCCTCACCCACGATATACGCCCTGGATTTGCAGGGACTATCTGGAACCGAGTGAAACTGAAGTTTTACCGATGGGGAATGTTGATCAGGTGGATGAGTATCTTTCAACACGATCTGTAAACCGGGAAAGCTGGGCGGATTATTTAAACTTCTCTCTCGAATTATTTAATAATGTCACGGGTTCACTCCTTTCGGAGTGGACACATGAACAGTATCGTTTATCTGATGAAAGTTATCTTTTCATCAATGATCTTGTCACTGGAACTTCGAGAGCCATACAGGATCTTTACGGCAATATCGAGATAGACCAAGTCCAATCGCCTTTGCAGCTAACGTTTGCAAGCATAGAAAGTCAACCTCCGTTACCTGCATTGAAGGAGATAGATTCCGAGAAGCTTTCTATTGGTCACTATGGGCAGATGAGTAATCAGTTCTACCTTTCCAACTCGCAGCGACAGGCTATGCATCATGCAACGCTGCTAAACGATGGGGATTTGATAGCGGTCAATGGCCCGCCGGGGACAGGAAAAACGACATTGTTACAAAGTGTTGTCGCCACTTCTGTTGTTCACCATGCAATTCATAAAATGGAGCCGCCAGTCATTGTCGTGACTTCTACAAATAACAATGCGGTTACTAATGTTATTGGAAGCTTTGGAAAAGTGAATGAAGTGGGGGAGAATCCCCTTTCCGGTCGATGGATTCCCGATATTACGAGCTACGGATCTTATTTGAGATCTTCCTTCAAAGACGAACACGAAGATGAAGACTGGTTAACCGTAATGACTGGACAAGGCGGATTTCGGGGTTACTTTGAGCACATTGAAACGACGGAATTCCTAGCTCAAGCCTCCCAGTACTATTTGGAAAAATGTTCTCAATATTTTGCAGCGGATATCGTTACCGTCGATGATGCAATCGACTTGTTGCACGGTAGTCTTGTTAAAGTATCACAAGAAATTCAAGATATTGTAAACACCCATGTTAAGTATCAAGAATTGGAAGTTTCTATTAAGGCCAAGTATCCCGAAGGTATTCAAAATGTGATTCAAGAACGAACGGAACATGTAAATCGAGCAATAGAGGAATTGGCTGAACTAGAGAAGACACGGGTCGAGTGGAAGAAGTTTCTTTTGGAAGAACCCTGGTGGATCCCTTTGCTGCTTAAAATTCCCGTTGTCAAAAATATAGCTATTCGCAAGAAGCAATTAAGGAACTTACTCTTTTGTTCCCTTAACCAACTACCCGATATGCCCCAAGAGGAGCAAATTGATATGTGGTTCGCAGACAGCCGCAACAGGTTGAGAGGAAAGAGGGAGCAGGCAGAAGCGCAGTTGTCGGAAGTGAAGAAGGAATATGAGGAATATGTAACAGCGCAGAATAAATGGGAAGAGGTCGCATCTACCCTTTCGATACAAGGAGAAGAGACCTATTTGGAGTATTTGGATCGAACGAGCCGTTATGAGGCGTTTAAGCTCGCCGTTCATTATTGGGAAGGTCAATGGTTGTTAGAAACGGAAAGAATGCTATCGGATCCGAGCTATAATCGGAAAAATGGAAAGAAAGGGCGCGCACTACTGTGGAGGAGATTGGCCAAGTTAACGCCTTGTTTTGTCACAACCTTATATATGTTACCTACTTTTTTTAGTGCATATCAAGCGAGGCTGCATCCCATGTATGAGTATATTGATATGCTGATTATTGATGAAGCTGGGCAAGTTGTACCTGAAGTTGCTGGGGCTTCCTTTGCCTTAGCCAAGAAGGCGATTATTGTCGGAGATACTTTGCAAATACAGCCCGTTTGGAGCATCCCTATTACGGTGGATATGGGCAATTTACAACGATATGGATTGCAGACAGACCCCGACGCTTATGATGAACTAAGAATTACAGGGATCCCGGCGTCTTGCGGCTCCGTCATGGAAATTGCCAGAAGACACACTAAATATACTATTTCGGAGTCGGATGGAGGATTTTTGTTAACAGAGCATCGTAGGTGCGTACCTGAAATTATTGCCTACTGCAATGAACTGGCTTATCACGGGAAACTGGAACCTAAGCGGAAATCGATCAAAGATTACTTACTACCGCATATGGGATACGCTCATATTCCGGGTACTTCACGGAAACGAGGAGGCAGCCTAGAGAATAAACTCGAAGCGGAAGTGATTGTCAGTTGGATTGACCGAAATAAGGATAAGCTTTTGGAATACTACTCGTCAGAGGGGCTAACTCGGATCGAGGACATTGTTGCCATTGTAACTCCGTTTTCTTCTCAGAAATGGTTACTCCTAAATAAGTTAAAACGTGCAGGATTGAAAGGAGTAAAAGCGGGTACGGTACATACATTACAGGGAGATGAACGCCCGATCGTCTTATTTTCTCCGGTGTACGACAGTAACCACTCTTCAGGGTACTTCTTCGACCAAGGGGTTTCGATGTTGAACGTGGCTGTATCCAGAGCGAGGGACAGCTTTCTTGTGTTTGGCGATATGAGAGTGTTCTCTCCTGCTAGTCCGACACCATCAGGCTTGCTTGCTAAGTATTTATTTGCCAAAGAGGAAAATGAAATCAAGAACATTGATTTGGGGGACTACTTTAACACCCGTTACGGTGCACCCGTCGAGCATATTCATGAACTAGAGGCTCACCAACAACTTCTTCGGGATTGCATTCAATCGGCTAACCAAGAGGTTCATATTGTCTCCCCGTACCTATCGTCAGTCGCTATTGAAGCTGATCAGCTTCAGCCGTTGTTTGATGAAGCTGTGCAGCGTGGCATCACGGTGTCGGTATATACAAACGAAGCATTAAACTACAATAAGAGTGAGCTTAAGTATACTTATGTAAAAGCCAAACAGATTTTGCAGGAACACGGGGTACAGCTACATCTGACCGACAGAGTCCATAGTAAGGCGTTGTGGGTGGATACCAATGTCTTGATTGAAGGCTCCTTCAATTGGCTATCTGCCAGGAGGAACCCATCTCATCAGTGGTGTTATTATGAGACGTCTTTGGTCTATCGCGGCCCGGATGTTGGAGCGATGATTGGGAAGATCAGGGAAGATTTGGATAAGAGGAAATTGGTGCAGAGGATTTCGGGTTAGGTGGTCAAAAAAACCTTTCTGTAGCAATGTATTACAGAACTAATAGATGCCTGGATATATGGTCACAATCAACTAGTGTCTTGTGCTACTGAGAATAGGTCATATGTACTGGAAGCTTCTAAAGCCATTTGGTATTATTAAACAATAAGTATAGGGATAACCATTAGAAATTAGAAAGAGGAGTTACTAATGAGTGTACATTTAGAAGATTTATGCAAGGATTATTCCGACAATAAAATTGTTCCGTTTATTGGAGCGGGTTTATCTATTCCATTTAATGTTCCCGATTGGAGTAACTTAATTAGATCCATAGCCGACAAGTACGCTGTAGATGATCTGGACTTTGTAAAGTTAGCAGTTGAGAAAGACTTACAGAGATATGATTACTGGCAGGCGATTGATACCTTGAAGAATTACACAACAGTACAAGAAGAGGATATTCAAGAGCATATTGCAAATACCATCAATACTAGAATAGAAATGATCGAAAATGAATTATTACATAATTATTTTGACTTACAAAAAATGGACTTTAATCTTTATTTAACAACTAATTATGAAAATATTTTACAGGAGTATCTTAAATGCAAATTGAACCCCATATTACTGAAAGATATACAATTTAATATTCAAAATCTATTTGATGAAAGAAGAGTACTTCAACTTCATGGCACGACTTCCAACTATGGAACAATAGTCATTAGTAGAGATAGTTATAGAACTCTCTATAATGATAAAAAATATGAAAGTTTATTGCAATTAATAACAGGATCAAAAAAACTACTTTTTATGGGTTTTTCATTTGATGATCAATTTATAAGAACATTAATAAGAGAGCATAGACAATTTTTTATGTCTAAACACTATATAATTCTAGCTGATCCCACACAAGAAAAAATAAAGGAGCTCCGAGAAGAGTATGGTTTACTTACGATACCATATAAAACTTCGGAATCTACGCATGCAATCGAGATTAGGAAAATATTAGAACAATTGAATCGACATAAACAGACCAACTTGAATAATCCACAAAGTCAAGAAAATCAAACACTAGGCAACTCGATTGTTGTGGGTGCAGGAATCGATGATTTTAATAAGAATATGGCTAATAACTTATTTTATAAAAAGCTAGAGATTGAAAATATTGATCAATCCCTGATTGAGCTTAGTTCAGCATTCTATGTTGCGTCGGAAGAATATATTCGAGAATTAAAGAAAGCAGGAATACCATTAAATATTATAGATGCCATGTTAGGAAAGGTGTTTATTAAATACAAAGAAAGATATGTAGATACTTACAAAAAACATGGGAATAGTGAAGAATTTTTGACCATTGTTCATTCGAGTCTAGAAAATTTAGATTATGGTAGAATAAAACAATTACTTAATAATAATTTAGCCGATGAAGATGAGACTAGGGGATTAATTCACATTTTAGCTGATGATGAAAAAATGAAGGTATGGTGGGGGGAGAATAGATGCTAATCGATAAATCTCAATATTCATCTGTCCCATCATCAATAGAATTATTATTTGAGAACGATAAGTTAGATATTATGAAAATACTTTGTTTAATATACGCATTATCAGTTAAAAGACAAAGATATATAAAAGCTTCTGAAATTTTGTTTTACTTTGCACTTGTTAATTATAACTTAATTGGAATATTTGGTGGTAACGATTGTATTACGTCCCCTAATTTATATTTTAGATTTCAGGCAAGATTCAAGCCACTTTTGATCAGTATGGAAAAATTAGGATTGTTGGAATTGAATGCGAATGTTTTTACTAAACCTGAGGATATTAAATTTAAAATAACAATAAAAGGTAGGGGATTTTTTGAAGAAAACAAATCAGAATTTTTTATAGAGCTCCAAGAAAAGTACTTAGAGACATTTGAATTGGTGAAATTCACTAGTGAAAATTCAAAGAAATTAAAGGAGGGGAAACTTTGAATCGTATAGTAATAAAAAAACTTATTATACAAGGAATATCGTATAGACGAACAATCGAGTTTAATGAAGGTTTAACAATTATTAGTGGTGAGAAAACATCAGGAAAATCTTTAATTCTAAGCCTTATTGATTACTGCCTTGGGAAAAGAAGCAAAATAGATTTAAGTGTTCAGACAGAGTTGGATAATTACTGCGATGAGGTTTTTGTTGAATTATCTATTAATGACGAGATAATGACATTTAATAGAGCTTTAAAAAAGAAGTTTGATAAGATAAATATATATTTTTGTCAATTTATAGCTTTAGATGAATATACACCAAAGATTTTAGATATAAAAGAAGCTATGCAATTTTTAATGCAAAAGTTAGGTGTAAATGAGTACAAATTAATCAGGCATAAGCAGCATAGTACGGAAAAGGAAATAGATACAGTATCATTTAGAGATATATTTAGATATGTATATATACACCAACATGATTTAGGGACAGGAAATTTTTTAGAGAAAAGTAATGTATTTAAGGCAAATAAAAATCTCCATGCTTTTAAAATGATGTTTAACTTGATTGATGTTGATAAAGACACTTTAAGCGAAAAGTTAGTTGAGGTTCAAAATAAAATATCGGAAACTAAAAAAGAACTTATAGGTTTAAAATCTTACCTGAAAGATAGAGATGCAGAGGATCCCTTTAAATTACATCTAACCATAGAAAAAATTAGTAGAGAAATAGAGGAAAAAAGAAAAGAAAAAGATAATGTTATATTGAATAGTAAATCTAATGAAAATAAAGAAAATCAGTTGTATATCAAGTTGAAAAGTGACTTAGAGAATATTTCTAATGAAATATTTAGTCTTAGAAAAGAAGAAAAATTGTTGAATTTATCCATTGCCTCTAAAAATTTATTATTAGAAGAGTATGGAGTAGAACTTTCGGAAGTTGAAGAAACCTTAAACATTAACTATAAATTAGTGATTTTTGATCAAACACTTGAATGTCCTTTGTGTAATTCTGAAATAAAACACAATCATAACGATGAAAGCAAAGGTAATGAGACTGAGCAAATGTTGCTAAAAGTAAAAAAAGAGATTAATAGCAAGATAACTTTAGTATCAGGACTAATAGACACAGAAAAAAAGAAATTAGTAGAAATAAATAAAGAAATATCAGAATTAAATCAAAAACGTGAAATTTTTGATGAAGCAATTCGAGTATTTAGTAAAAAGACAGATGTACCTTTTCTTTCTCAAATTGAAACTATAAACAGCATTATAAATAGGTTAACTAAGGATCAAGAAGTTCTTAAAGAAAGTATAAGAATGTATAATAAAATTGAGGAAAAAGAAAATTATATTAAAACATTAGAAATTCAAGAAGATAAATTAAAGGAAAAACTAGCAGCCTTACAAGTGAAAGGAGGGGAGAAGGACAAGATTTTGAATTTTCTCGATAGTGAATATAAAAAATACATGAGTAGATTAAAATATGAGTTATTGGACGGTACCTTTATCAATAGAGATGAATATATACCGTATTATAACGGAGCTAGTGTCTACGCTCATGAAAGTGGAGGTTTATTAGAAAGCATGCAGCTTTCTTTTTTAGGTGCTATACTTAATAGTAAGGAAGCAGGTTATGCAGAAGGACATCCTGGATTGTTAATGTTAGACTCGATAAGTAAGTATGTAGGGACATTGAAGAAGGATGAAAACGAGCATAGCAAGCTAGAAGATTCTCTTAGTCATAAGGACAGTATAAAAGATCCTGAAGTCTATGAAGAGTTTTATAAAATATTAATTGAGTTGGGTGCTAACCATCAAATTATACTTGTCGAAAATACCCCTCCTCAGAAATTCGATAGACTTTATACAAAATATACCTTTTATAATGGGAAACACGGCTTAATAGATGAGGATGCAAATGAAATCAAATAAATCTTAACCTACTTCCTAAACAGTTGTATCTTTTCATATAAAACCACCCTTCTCGGGTGGTTTATTTATTCCTCCTCTACCAACTCAATAATCTCCCGAATATCACTAATATTTAGCGCCTCCGCGATTCTTTCAATGTGACTAAAGCTGATGCTTTCTCGTTTACCGTTCGACAGTTCACTTAGTGCAGCGTGCCTGACATCAGATAGCCTGGATAATTCTCGTAAGGAAATATTATGTTTTTTGGTGAGTTCTCCTATTTTTATGACAACTTTCTTCTTCATTTTTTAAAATCACCCCTAATGGAATCATTCCCAACTTGACTATACGCATAAGCGTAACGTATAATGATTTCATTAGTGGTACGTGGATGCGTATCGTAAAACGGGTTTATATATGATTCTTGATTGTCTAATGAACCCGCCCTAAAAGGAGGCCTCCCCCATGCAATCCCTACTCGAATCCCTATACTACGGTCATCTCGTACCCGAAGAACAATTGGTTCCCAAAGACCCCATGTATCGCAAGAAGGGCAGGGAACTGTCTGAAAAAATAGAAGCCTGGAAGCTGAAGCTATCCAGCGATGAATTCGCCGAGCTTGAGGCGCTGTTGGATTTGCAGCAGCAAATCCAGAGCATGGAGATGACGTCGGCGTTCACCTACGGCTTCAAGCTGGGGGCGGTTATGATCATAGAAATTCACCTGGATCATGGGGTGGGCAATATCTCTAAACATGATGATGAATATTGAGTAGCCCAGCTTAACCCTACCCGACCTGGCGACACAATCAAGCCCTAGCTCCCCTAATCAATACCTCTTCACCCTTAAGTCCCCCCAAATTCCTTCCATGTTCTCTAACCCCTCTCTACGTCTGCATTTATAATATAGTCACACAGCGGCAAGGCTGACTTAAGCCATATTTGCTACTATCGGAGGCTGCAGGTCACAGGCCACATAGCGGTCGGGTCGCTCGCAGCTAGATCGCTGTCAAACTTCTTTGTTGCCTACATCCACCGCTATCCCAGATAGTCCAAAGAAATGGTTGTAAATTTCAATTTCTTCTTATATTTTCTTTACTAACAGGAACTTCAAAAAGGAAGGTGAGATCGGCTTGGGGAAAACCGAACTGAATATAAGCAAGGTGAACCAGAACAAGGTGGGTCCTAAGAAGTTAATTCAAGCTGGGGGAAATCAGAGCAAGATCAATTTACTGACCAAGCTATTGATTTCCTATTTGCTGGTGCTGCTGTTTCCGGTCATGATCATTGTGCTGTATTACTATCCGTATTCGGCGGAGGTGGTCAAAGAGAAGGAGATGGACTGGAACGCCCATATTACGGAGCAGTTCATGACGTCGATGGACACGTTCACGCGGTATGTGTACAATCTGCCGTTTGAGCTGGTGCAGAATCGAGAGTTCCGGTTGTATCAGGCCGAGGAGAGTGATTACCAGCGCGTGCTGATTTCGAATGAGATGAAAAAGTACAACGCGACCGAAGCACTACGGTCATCTCATACCCGAAGAACAATTGGTTTCCAAAGATCCCCTGTATCGCAAAAAGGGCAGAGAACTGTCTGAAAAAATAGAAGTCTGGAAGAAGAAGCTGTCCAGTGACGAATTTGCCGAGCTTGAGGCACTGTTGGACTTAGAGCAGCAAATTCAGAGCATGGAAGTGACGGCAGCGTTCGCCTACGGGTTCAAGCTGGGAGCGGTTATGATCATTGAAATCCATCTCGATCATGGGGTGGAGCTTATCGCAAACAGGATAACTACAATTTTCATTACATAAGCTGGCATGTGCAAATTTGATAGCTTGATAGAGTAAAACTTCTTCAATAGCTGTGTAAGCTGCATTGACATATTCGTGATGAGAGACTTATTTGGTTTTTATCTCATTTATGACTTAAAAAGGATATAGTAATGTTATATAATGGTTACGATAAAAAGAGTGTGATGTTAGCATTTTATGTACACCAAATTCTTGAGGTCTTTAGGGGGATTACTAATGAAAATGAATTGTTATAAAATGGTTAATTTATTGGCCTTATGTATATTTCTTCTAACAGCATGTTCTAATGGACAGAATGTCTCTAGCCCTTCACGTTCGAGTAATCAGAATAATGAACACAATGAAGTAAATAATAATGTCCAAAACCCTTATATTGTAGAGAATGACTATGCTGGTGAACAGTTGGAACTTGTTAAATTATTAAATTTATCAACAAAATATAGGAATGAAGCCAATTCGGATGAATTTATGAAGCTGATAAGTAGTGAACCAGACACTCCTATTAAGCAAATGAATACA
>NZ_WNZW01000008.1 GCF_009725165.1 Paenibacillus woosongensis | reverse complement strand
CGCTTTGTTTGCTGTACGCTTTTTTCTTGCTTGAACCAAAAAACAAACGGCACAGGGCTTTTCCTATGCCGTTTTGCATTTCAGTTTTACTCCCGGTCTTGTCTTTGATCTTATCTTAATGACATTGTCCTCCGGACTCCCCTTTTTGCGCGTTACGGCTAAATGGTATATGGATTCGCTTCGATTTTCTCGGCTTTGGCTACCGCGTCCTCGAGCGTCATGCCGACGAAGTCCTGTGCAGGGAAGAACCGCGCGCTTTTCTTGTCGTCTACAAAGGCGCCTACCGCGATGCCGGGAACAACGCTCTCGACAGCGCATGGAGCCTGCGGACCGCCTAGATCGGTTCTGCACCAGCCTGGATCGGTAATGTTGATCATCACATTGGTTCCCTCTAAACGGGAAGCCAGATCTTTCGTGAATTTGTCCAGGGCCGCTTTGCTTGCCGCATAACCAGCTTGCTCTGGCTCGTTTCGGATGCCGCTTGTCGTATTGATGACCCGTCCGAAGCCGCGTTCAATCATTTTTGGAATCAGCCTGTTGCAGATGGTGGCGATCGAAATGAAATTAATGCGGAAGCTCATTTCAAAGTCCTCGACGGGCGTACTCCAATAATCCGTTCTATACGCAATTTGCACCGCCGCGTTGTTGAAGACGATATCAACTTCGGTTCCGTTTGCTTCAATCTCATCCAGCATGGCGACGACTTCCTCATGGTTAGCCAGCTCGGCTTGCACACCATAGGCTTCTACGCCCAATGCCTTAACCTCTTCTTCGACTTTCCGGGTATGCTCCAGACTTCTGCTGTGCAAAATTAGGTTGCAGCCCTGCTTGGCCATAAAAATAGCAATCTGATAACCGACGCCCCGGCTTGCGCCCGTAATCAGCGCCCATTTTCCTCTGACGTTTACCATCGTATCGTCTCCTTTAGACCTATGATTATTCAGACGGAAATCCCTGTAACTCTGCAGTTTTAATTATATTACTTTACGAAGGTATATCCCATCATATCTTATTATTCAATCGTTCTTTCATCTATTAGCTTGGGAGGATTTTGATAACTCATCGACAAGTGCTATTATGAAATATGCATGTCATTTGGATAAGTACGCACTATAAAGTGCTATAGATATTTGTTTTAATGTAGATGCTTTTTTGAACCTATGGGAAGGTTTAAATGTAAGGAGGAAGTGCAATTTGAAAAAGAAGAAATATAATATTTCCGTAGAAGCCACGCTGGAGGTCATTGGGGGCAAGTGGAAATGTGTGATTCTGTGCCATCTGACGCATGGCAAAAAGCGAACGAGCGAATTGAAGCGGCTTATGCCGGAAATTACCCAGAAGATGCTGACGCAGCAATTGCGCGAGCTGGAGGCAGACGGCGTAATTAATAGAATTATATATAATCAAGTGCCACCTAAGGTGGAGTATGAACTTAGCGAATACGGACAGAGCCTGCGAGGGATCTTGGATGCCTTATGCGCATGGGGGGATAAGCATATCACCAAGGTGTACGGCAATAAATTTGCCGTATTGGAGGAGAATGTTCTAAATGGACATTTGGAATGATCAAGTCATTGTCTTGATGGACCATGCATGATATCTTGAAAGTGGAATCAACCATGGATGGAGGTGTCCGAATGAAAGTATTATTTATCGGCGGAACGGGAACGATCAGCTCAGCGATCACGCAGCAGCTGGCCGAGATGGAGAATTGCGAGCTGTATTTATTGAACAGGGGAACAAGAAATAGCGGATTGCCGGCCGGAATCAATATCCTGCAAGCCGACATCAATGATGAAGCCGCCGTGGCTCGGCTTATCGAGAATATGAACTTTGATGTGGTGGCTGATTTTATCGCCTTCCACCCTGAGCAGCTGGAGAGGGATTATCGCCTGTTCAACGGGAGAACGAAGCAATTTATTTTCATCAGCTCGGCGTCAGCCTATCAGACCCCATTGTCGGATTATAGAGTTACTGAAGGAACGCCATTATCGAACCCTTATTGGGAGTATTCCAGAAATAAAATCGCCTGCGAAGAGTATCTGGTGAAGCAGTACCGGGAGAATGGCTTCCCGATAACGATTGTAAGGCCAAGCCATACGTATTGCGAGCGGTCCATCCCGTTGGGCGTGCATGGCAGCAAGGGAAGCTGGCAGGTCGCGAAGCGGATGCTTGAGAACAAGCCAGTCATTATTCATGGGGATGGAACTTCACTTTGGACAATGACACATAACAGCGATTTTGCCAAAGGCTTCATAGGCTTGATGGGTAACATTCATGCGATTGGCGAGTCCGTTCATATTACGTCTGATGAGACGGTAACCTGGAACCAAATCTATGAGATGATTGCCGATGCTTTGGGCGTGAAGCTGAATGCGGTTCACGTGTCCTCCGAATTTTTGGCGGCGTGCAGTTCGGATGATTTACGGGGCAGCCTGCTGGGGGATAAGGCCAATTCGGTCGTGTTCGATAATTCTAAACTGAAACGCCTTGTTCCGGAATTCGTGGCAACGACTAGGCTTGATCAAGGCATCAAGCAGACTGTGCAGTACATACTGGCCCATCCGGAGCTGCAGCTGGAGGATCCGGAATTCGATGCGTGGTGCGACAAGGTGATCGATGCCATGGACCGTGCTGTAAAGGCTGTAACTGAATAAGAAATTTAAGCAAATCTGCAATGTTCAAAGCCCCTAAGGCAGCAGGCGGTAGCCATGCGCTTTAGGGGCTTTCTGATGGTTAGGTTATTTTCTGAGCAGCAAATAGACAAAGTAGGGTGCGCCGATCAGGGCGACCATGATCCCCGCTGGAATACCGTCTGGCTGAACGATGTTGCGGCCAATAGTATCGGCTGCGAGCAGCAGCCATCCGCCAATGAGTACCGCAATAGGGATGAACAGCTGGTTGCGCGGCCCGATAAGCGCCTTGGCTATGTGCGGAGCCATCAGGCCGATGAATGAAATTCCGCCCGTGACGGAGACGGCAGACGCCGCGAGGGCAACGGCAGTAAGCAGCAGCACGATTCGCTCTTTTTCAACGGGTACGCCTACGCCGATCGTGACTGGTTCGCTCAGCTCCATCAAGTTCAGGCGATGGGCCTTATACAAGGTAAAGGGAATAAGCGCAATCAGCCAGGGCAGCATCGCCCTGATGAAGGGCCAATCGGAACCCCAGATGTTGCCGGCAATCCACTTAGCGATGAAGTCGACCTTGGCCCGCTCTGCGGAGGAGATGAGGACGATCATGACCCCGGATAGCGCCATGGAGAAGCCGATCCCGGTAAGCACCAAGCGTACAGGCTGCAGGCCAGCCGTCCGATTGTATGAGAATACATAGATGGCACACACCGTCAGAAAGGCCCCAATGAAGGCCACCAAAGGAAGCAAGTACACAAACGGTCCTGCCTTGATCGGAAAAAATAAAAAGAACACCGCAATTGCCACGCCAGCTCCAGAGTTAATGCCTATAATCCCCGGGTCAGCCAAATCGTTGCGCGTGATTCCTTGCAGGATGGCCCCCGACAAGGCCAGCGCCATGCCGGCCAGCAGTGTAATGACGATTCGCGGCAGCCTGACGGAGAACAATACAAACTCCTCTTTGAATGTGCCCTGACCAAGCAGGGTAGGGATTAACCGGTCATAGGATAAAGAAGAGTACCCGATTCCCATGCCTATAACGACCGTGGCGATGATCAGCGCCAGCAGAATCAGCAGAATGAGGCGCTGTTTGCGTAGTAATGCCCGTTGTATCATGAGAATGCTTTGCCTCCTTTATGTACGATGAACAGGAAGAAAGGAAGACCCATCATCGCCACAATGGCGGCCACGGGCGTCTCGTAAGGAGCGTTGACAGTCCGGCCCAGCGTGTCGGCAAACAGCATGAACGCAGCTCCCGAGATCGCCGACATCGGGATAATGTACCTATAATCGGTACCTACGATGGCCCGGACGACGTGCGGAATCATCAGGCCGATGAACACCATGTTCCCGACAAGCGCCACAGAAGCTCCGGCCAGCAGAATGATCACGATGAAGAGGACCGTCTTGATGACCGCGATATTCTGGCCTAGTCCTACGGCAACCTCTTCGCTTAAGCTGAGGATGGTCAGCTGGCGGGAGAGGAATAACGAGGTCAGGATGCCGAGCACGATAAAGGGCACGATGAGCAAGAGCTGCTTCCAGGTCGTGCCGATCATGCCGCCTGCCGTCCACATGGATACGTCCTTGGATATTTTGAAATAAATCCCGATCCCCTCAGCGATCGCATACAGGAATGCCGAGATGGCTGCCCCGGCCAGCACGATTCGGAAATGGGACAGGCCGCCTTTCCTAGCCGCGGCGATGCCGAAGACCAGCGCGGCCCCGACAGCCGCCCCAATAAAGCAGCCGATCATGATGCCGAAGTAGTTGGCCGCAGGAATGAAGGCGATCGTTACGGCCAGCGCCGCATTCGCCCCGGCTGTCAGGCCAAGCAAGCCGGGATCGGCGAGCGGGTTCTTCGTCATGCCCTGCATGACCGCTCCGGCCACTGCCAGGGCTGCTCCGACGAAGATAGCTGCAACTTCGCGAGGCAGGCGGATTTCACGAATCATGGAAATTTTATCGCCTGCAGTATTAGAAGTTAGCGCCAGCCATACATCTTGAAGCGACGTGTCTGCAGCTCCAAAAACCATGGCAATGACGAACATGCCGATTAATGCAATGATCCCGGCCAGGAGCTTGTAGGGAAAGGGGATGTTTTTTCGTTTTTTTATAGTCATCAGTCACTCATCTTTTCTTAAGGTAGAATATAAAGAAGAGGAATTCTTACATCGTCATAAGAATTCCTGCTGTTTGTTTTAACGATAAAGGCAATCTGTAACTACTTGTTTAAGAAGTGATCGATAAAAAATTCCAGCTGGTAGTCCAAGGTGACCGGATCGTTGAAATAGAATTCCTTCGCATTGGCTTCGAATACATGTTTGTTCTTGACGGCCGGCATATTTTTGTACGTATCGGTCTCTTGGAAGGAGTTGTCCGTATCTGGGTTCTTGCTGAGGATCAGGTAATCTCCGGCGTATTCAGGCAGAACCTCCAAAGATAAGGCGTAGTATCCGTCTTTTAGCGCCATTTCCTTGACCTTCTCCGGCATAGCCAGCTTCATCTCCTGGTACAGGATTTCCGTGCCGCGTCCCCAATTGTCGCCAAATACATAAATCTGCTTATCGAAGTTCTCAATGACCGAAACGGTGGCGTCCGCACCGATCTTCGCCTTAATGTCTTCTCCGGCTTGCTGCGCTCTTTGTTTGAAATCGTCGATCCACGCTTGCGCTTCTTTCTCCTTGTTCAGCAGCTTGCCGATCTCCAGGTGCTGGGTCAAATAATCAACCTTCCCATAAGTAAACGTTACGGTAGGGGCAATCTCTTGCAGCTTGTTGACATTGTTAATATTGGACAGACCGATGATCAGGTCGGGGTCAAGCTCAATTATTTTCTCCAGACTTTCGTCGGAGACTTCTTCTACATCCTTAAGTTGATCGGCAAAACGCGGGTTCATCTTCGACCAGGAATCGACGCCAACCAGATTTACGTTCAGAGCCATCACATTACCGGCATAAGAGGACAGCACGATAACGCGCTGCGGATTTGCAGGCACTTCGATCGGTCCGTTCTCGGACTGGTAAGTGATCGTTCCAGCTTTGTTATTGCCGTCCGGCGCTCCCTTGTTCTCTGAAGCAGCGTCTGTATTTTGGCCGGCTCCCCCGCTGTTTCCTCTATGATCTGCGGCCTGGCTGCCGCATGCGCTAACCAGGAGCACAAATAATAGAATTATTGGAATCCATAACTTCTTCACTTCGTTAATCCCCTTTTCCACTTGATAATGATTATCAATTTCAATATAATTACTATAAAATCGCCATGTATTGTTGTCAATCATTTTTTAGGTCAACAAATATTGCTGAGGAGTGAATCGATGTGGAGGAGCAAGGGCAGGAGATATTTGATGTAACGATCATTGGCGGGGGGCCTGCAGGGCTGTACTCCGCTTTTTACAGCGGGCTTCGGGAAATGAAGACCAAGCTGATAGAATATCAGCCCAGGCTGGGCGGCAAGGTTCATGTCTATCCCGAGAAGATGATTTGGGACGTTGGGGGATTGACGCCAGTTCCCGGTGCGAAATTGATCGAGCAGCTCGTTGAGCAGGGACTTACCTTTAATCCGGAGGTTGTATTAAATGAGAAGGTGGAGTCTATTTCTCGGGACGGGGAAGGAATCTTTGTTTTACAGGCTGCTTCAGGACGGAAGCACTACTCCCGCACGGTAATCGTCGCCGTGGGCGGCGGCATCCTGAATCCGCAGAAGCTGGAGATTGAAGGCGCGGAGAGGTTCGAGGTGTCTAACCTGAACTATACGGTAAAATCGCTCCAGCGTTTCAAAGGGAAGACCGTCATTATATCCGGAGGCGGCAATTCTGCCATCGATTGGGCGAATGAACTGGAGCCGATTGCCGGCCAGGTCTACTTGACCTACCGTAAAGAGGCGTTGTCCGGGCATGAGGCGCAAGTAACCCAGCTGCTGAACAGCTCCGCTAAATGTTATTTTAATACGTCGATTACGAAGCTGATTGCTGGTGAGAACCACGAAGCTATAGAACGTGTAGAACTGACGAATCATGAGACGGGCGAGGTGATGTTCCTTGGCGTCGATGAAGTCATTATTAATCACGGCTATGAACGCGATACCGCCCTGCTGGAGAATAGCGAACTGAACATAGACATTGCGGACAATTATTATATTGCCGGCAGTTCCGGCAGCGAGTCCTCCATCGAGGGACTGTATGCCGCCGGCGACATCTTGAAGCACGACGGGAAGCTGCATCTCATTGCGGGAGCTTTCCAGGATGCCGCCAATGCGGTCAACCGCGCGAAGCAGTATATTCAGCCTGACGCTCACAAGAGCGGGATGGTCTCTTCCCACAACGAAATTTTCAAGGCGCGCAATCGGGAACTGATTAAGCAAATGATCAGGTGAGTTTAATCTAGTAAGAGGATAAGCGGCCTTAAGGCCGTTCTATATAAGATCAACTGTATCAAAAGGTTAAATTCGCCTTCGATGCAGTTGATTTTTTATTTTATGCAACCTTAGAAAGGAAATTGAGTTTATATAAATAGGAAGAGGATGGAGGGAAAAATAATGATGAAAAAAATAACAACCGCTGTGCTGTCCATCACGTCAGCTTTGGCTTTAAGCATAAGTGTATTAGCCGCCCCTGTAGCCGCTGCGCCGGATGCGGCCAGTGGCCCGGCGGGAGATATTGCGAAAATGTACCGGATCAAGCATGAATTGAAATTTAGTTTGCAAGGCACTTCCGCGACATTAGACGGAAAGAGCATACGTGCAGATCAACCAATTCTAAAGAACGGCCGGGTCTTTGTGCCGCTGCGTACGCTTCAGGAGAACGGGGCCGCCGCCGCGGTGACATGGGATGCCAAGAAAAGGGAGGCACGGGTCGTCATGAAGCCGCAAATTGTCCCTAGCTGGCAGGAGCTGTCGTTCCGCATTGGTTCGGATCAAATTTACCTGCCTGACGGGGATGCGATTTCAGGCGAGAAGATTCCGAAGCCATTCTTGGCGAACGGACGTACCTATATTCCCGTTAAGCCGCTGGCATGGCTCGGTGTTACGGCGTCGCTGAACCAGGGAACGGTTACCTGGAATTGGAGCGAGAAAATCATTGAAGTGCTGACCCCAAGCTGGGAGATCGACGGGGATACGGCCAAATTCTCAATGCTATATCAGGAGGATATGTATGCCCCGCAATTTCTGTTCTCTTTTGGCAGCGGAGCTTGGGGAGGAGGGACGGGCCAAGTAACGGCCAAAGGCATATCGCAGGATGGCCGCTTATACAACCGGATGGAGTTTGAGGCCGAGCTGCGGCCAGGCATTAATCCTCTTAAGTTATATGCCGTTTCTGCAGGCGAGGCTGACTTCACGGTATTACGCAAGGTTAACGACCCTGCTGCGGTTCCTGTGAAACTGACGGAGGAAGGCCAGCAATACGTTACACTTCATTTACCGGCGTCCGGATATGTAAATGTGAAGAGCGGAGCCGAAATCGCAATTGAGGGGACGATTGTGAAGCCACATCATTTATTCGATCAAGTTACTGTAGTAGTACAGAAATATAATCCGAAGCCTAAAGATTCTTATGTTGTATACGAGACAGTCAGCACCAAGAGGCTCCCGATTCAGGCCGACAAGTTTTCAGGGACAGTTCGGGTCGAGGCTCCGGGTAACTACCTCATCAGAATCGACAGCCCGAATTACATCGCTGCCCCTGAACGCGGACCAGTAGCGACGAAGTGGGCTGAGTTCATTGTCGAAGCGGAGTGATTGATTTAGTGCTTTTCTGAATTCCCTGGGATGTCTTTGCCTTTAAGCGAACTAAGGACTTGCAGGCGATTGAAATGCTGAAGACGAGCCACGTTATGGACAGCAGCGTCAATCCGTTCACTGAATCGGGAGCCGTCGTTAGCCGATAGAGGGACGGAGCTCCGCTTACGAAAGGAACGTATATGTAAATGTAATACTGGACTCCCAAATTTATAATGATATTCAACACGAAACAGACGAGTATGGTTGCGGTTGTGGGTTTTATCAGGAAAAGCACACCTCGCTTGGTAAAACAACTAATGAGTGCGGGCAGCCACATAATGAATATAATTAAGATAAGTAGACCGCTTATATACAGAAGACTCTTATCTATAGGCATAATTGCGGGGTAATCGGCTTTGGCCAAATGAATAGGCGAGCCCCCCTCTAGTATCCGATAAATATTAAAATTTGTTTCATCGGTTATATTTTGCTTGGAATTGGCAAGCAGGGCAAAGCCGTAGGATTTACCTGGAACTATAATGAGGTTCGCAGTGAACCCGGGTAAGCCCCCTTTTTTTTCAATCGTATTTCTGGTTATTTCCCAGCCGTACCCATAACCGATTGACGAATCAAAAATGGCCGCCGTGCGCATTTCACGCAAACTGTCTGATTGAAGAACAGAATTGTTTGATGCTGCAGAGTCGTTTAAGAGAAAGGAAATGTAAGTACCCAGATCTTTAGCGTTCGTCGATAAACCGGCAGAGCCCAATGTAGCATAGGCAAGATGCTCATGAAAAGGCCGCAGGTTCCCCCAGAGGTACCGGTGCCCGGTGGCCGAATTAGGTTCAAGTTCGTTATCTTGGTTGAAGGATGTTCGCTTCATGCCAAGTGGTTGAAAAATCTGTTGACTCATGTAGTCAGGAAAAGAAAGAGCGCTGACTTCCTCTATAATAAGCTGGAGCAGATCATAGTTTATATTGGAATACTCATAGGTTGTACCTGGCTCGGCTACAAGAGAAACGTTTTGCAGTTTCCGACTAAGTTGCGGCTCAATCGTCTCCAGACTTGCTCCGGTTAGATCGTGGACATTAAGCCGTCCTGGCAGCCCGCTGGTATGATTCAGCAGATCACGGATGGTCATGCGGCCGGAGAGATCGGGATCTTTCGTCGCGAACCATGGCAAATACGTAGTGACAGGGTCATGGAGTTGGATCTGTCCTGCATCCCGGAGCTGCATAATCGCAAGTGAGGTAAAAACCTTAGAGATAGAACCGATATGAAAATTGGTCGATGTGTTAACCTTAAGGGTGCTGTCTTGCTTCAGTACGCCATAACCTTTGGAATAGACAGTACCGTTCTCATCAGCCAGCACAAAAGCCATGCCCGGAATGTTGAACCGCTGCATATTCTGCGTAATTTCTTCATCTATTAATTGAAAGCGATCTTGATGTATCGTCATGGCGAGGACGCTCGAGGTCGTAATTGGAAGTATTCCGAGGCAGCAGATCATAGTAAGAAGCAGCATACGAATTAAGAATCGAATAAAATAACCTCCAATCATAAAATCAACTTTTAAAAAGGACTACCCCGCAGCAGTACCCACTCTGCTTGCCAGGTAGTCCTCATGTTGTTTGTAACGGGTGCTACTTCATCAAATGTGATAGCCGTGAGCTTATTTTACTACGGTCTCCAGAGCAACCTCAATCATGTCGTTGAACGTGGTTTGTCTCTCTTGAGCCGTAGTTTGCTCGCCGGTCAGAATGTGGTCGCTCACCGTAAGGAGGCTTAAGCCTTTTACGCCGAATTTGCTGGCGAGGAAGTACAGCCCTGCTGTCTCCATCTCCACGGCCAATACGCCGTGCTTGCCAAGCTTGCTGAATTCATCACTGTTGTCCGTATAGAACAGGTCGGAGGAAAGGACGTTGCCGACGCGCAGATTCAGCCCTTTGCTGACACCGATTTCATAAGCGGCTTTAATAGAATCAAAGTTTCCGATTTGCGGGAAATCGTATCCAGGGAACTGGTTGCGAATAATCGCGGAATTGGTGGCCGCGGCTTGAGCGATAATGACATCGCGGATGTTCACGTCCGGTTGAATCGCCCCGCATGTGCCGATTCGCACGAGATGCTTGGCGCCGTAGTCGTTAATCAATTCATGGATGTAGATGGAAGCGGAAGGCATCCCCATACCGGTCCCCTGAATCGATACGCGCTTGCCTTTATAGGTGCCTGTGAAACCCAGCATGCCGCGAACCTGATTGTAACAGACGGCATCTTCCAGGAAAGTCTCGGCAATATATTTCGCGCGCAGCGGGTCGCCTGGCAGTAAGACGGATTCTGCAATTTCGCCAACTTTGGCTTCGATGTGAAAGCTCATGTAAAATCCCTCCAGCTTAGTTATATTGTGCCTGTTGCTACATTACATGAAAAGCATAGCACAGTGCAAGCTGCGGGAACTGTTAAGGGGTTAACCCCATCTCTGTGAATTGGTTAACAAAATTATCGTTACGCCGTTAACGGAAGTGAAGCGCTGTCATTTGTTATATTGAGAGCACTAGGCCGCCTAATTGTTATACCACTTGCGGAGCGTAGGGAACTCTTCCGTCTCATGACAAATGGATTCTAACAGTTTCATATCAAGGAGGTATAGATGCTTATCACGAATATCGATGAGTCCTTCGGCTTGGAAATCACCTAAGGTTTTGGAGATTGATTCCCTGGTGATGCCGATCATATTGGCTATTAGGGACTGATTAATTTTCAGGTTTATCTTGTAAACGCTTTCTTCGATCGTCCCAAAATTATAATAAAGATCCATGATGATGTTAGCGACTTTGCCGCGGACATCATAGAAGGTCAAGTAGCGGATCATGCGATTGAGCATCCGGGTTCGCTCTACAAGAATTTTGTAAGCGTTTCGAAAGACGATGGGATATTTATCGACGATGTGCATGAAGTCCTGGCCTGAAATTTGCCAGACCGAGACATTCTCCAGTGCTTCGATCGATGAAATTCGATGATAACTATTCGACAGGGACTCAACCTCGCCGATAATATCGCCGGGCATCGTAATGCTAAGGACCACTTCTTTTCCCTCGTACATGCGATAAATTTTAACCATGCCTGAGCGAAGGAGGTAGATCTCATCGCTTTCGTCATTCTCAAACATTAGAATATGGTTTTTCTTAAATTGCCTCTCCTTGAGAAACGGAAATATATATTGTAAATCCTCTTCGGGCATGCCGGAAAAAATGTGAATGTCTGAGAGGTTATCAATCATGATTTCTACTTCCTTTCAGTTTCGTTGTATGAACAGCCTGGTTATGAGATTGTAAAGCAGCCCTACCGATTATTGTATCATGATTTGCAGAAAACATTGCATAGCGGCATTTTCCATTTACAGAAACGGGGTTAAAGTATGAATTTCGAACGAATATGCGTCATAGTCATGGATAGCGTAGGAATCGGCGAATTGCCTGATGCTCCGGCCTTCGGGGATGAAGGGAGCCATACGCTCGGCCACATTTGCGAGCGGGTTCCTGGGATTCAATTGCCCAATCTTGCTGCGCTTGGCCTCGGGAATATCGCTCCGCTTTCCGCAGTTCCGCCGGCAGATAAGCCGCTAGCGAGCTATGGGAAAATGGCGGAAGTCTCCGTCGGTAAAGATACGATGACCGGGCATTGGGAGCTAATGGGGCTGAAGGTGGAGGTGCCGTTTCAGGTTTATCCGAACGGCTTCCCGGCGGAGCTCGTCGGCAAATTCGAGGAGATGACCGGGCGTAAGGTCATCGGTAACAAGCCGGCCTCGGGCACGGAAATTCTCGATGAATATGGAGAGGAGCAGATGCGGACAGGCTCCTGGATCGTATATACCTCTGCCGACAGCGTCTTTCAAATCGCGGCGCATGAGGACGTGATTCCCCTAGAGGAGCTGTATCGTGCTTGCGAGATCGCCCGTGAATTGACGCTTCATGATCCATACGTGGTTGGCCGCATTATAGCAAGGCCCTATGTCGGGCAACCAGGGGCCTTTGTACGGACACCAAACCGGCACGATTATGCCCTGGCCCCGTTTGGAAGCACCGTGTTAGACCATTTGCAGGCAGAAAATTATGATGTTATCTCTGTTGGTAAAATTTATGATATATTTACAGGACAAGGAATAAAGGAGTCTTTCCCAACAAAGAATAATCTGCACGGTATTGAAACAACAATCCGGCTTTTGGAGCGTTCGTTTAAGGGTTTGTTGTTTACGAATTTGGTGGATTTTGATTCCCTGTACGGGCATCGTCGCGACCCTGCAGGTTATGCCGTCTGCCTAGAAGAATTGGACCAGTATATTCCAGAGTTAATGAAGCGGACGGGGGAAAGAGATTTGCTTATCATTACAGCCGATCACGGGAATGACCCAACAAGTCCGGGTACCGACCATACCCGGGAATATGTCCCGATTCTGATTTACAACCCTGCACTTGCGGATCAGGCCTCATCGATCGGAACGAGAAGTACCTTTGCGGATCTGGCGGCTACAATTGCCGACAACTTCGGGGTGGGTAAGCCGGAGCTCGGGGAAAGCTTCTTGAGGCAGCTGACGTGCAGCCAAGACTAGCAATCATTTAGACAGGAATTCAAAGGCAAATTACATTAGGGAGGAATCAACAATGAAAAAGACAATGAAGACAGTACTGCCACTGCTGCTCGTATTTATGCTGGTGCTCACGGCATGCGGGCAAAAAGCGGCAAATCCGAACACTGGAGCGGGGAACGCCCCATCCGGCAATCAGCAAAATATAAAGAAACTGAAAATAGGTATGGTTACTGACCTTGGCAGCGTCAATGATAAATCATTTAACCAAAGCGCCTGGGAAGCTCTTCAACAACTGAAAAAGGACTACGGCTTCGAAGTTAAATACCTCGAGCCTAAAACTGATGCCGATGTCGTACCGAACTTGAATCAATTCGTGAAAGCTAACTATGACCTGACATGGGCTACTGCCTATACGCTAGCGGATGCGGTGACTCAGCTGGCTAACGAGAACCCGAATTCCAACTTCGGAATTGTAGACTCCGATCTGGTTCTGCCTAACGTCGCTTCGGTATCCTTCAAGGAGCAGGAAGGTTCTTTCCTTGTCGGGGTTATCGCAGGCCTTACTACGAAGACGAACAAAATCGGCTTTGTCGGCGGCATGGAGATTCCTGTGATCAAACGCTTTGAAGTCGGTTTCCGTGAAGGGATCAAAGCTGTAAATCCGGATGCCAAATTGATCGTGAACTACACGGGCTTATTTAACCGGGTAGATATGGGTAAATCGGCCGCTTCAACGATTTACAACGATGGTGCCGATATCATTTTCCACGCTGCGGGCTTAACGGGCAACGGCGTATTTAACGAAGCGAAAGAACGCAACAGCAAGGGCGGCAAAGTATGGGTGATCGGAGTCGATAAAGACCAATCCCTCATTTTCGGCGATGATGTAACCCTCACTTCCATGGTGAAAAAAGTGGATGAAGCCGTTTATCAAATTTCCAAGAGCTTGGCCGAAGGCAGCTTCCCGGCAGGCCAGGTTACGCTGATGGGTCTGAAGGAGAACGGTGTGGATATCGCAGCGACCTCCAGCAAAAACGTAGCTCCAGAAGTATTGGCTAAGGTCGAAGAGTATCGTCAGAAAATCATTAACGGTGAAATTGTTGTACCTGAACAATAATTAATTTCGTCCCCTGTCACCTGGTGTGATAGGGGACGGAAACTTTGATGGAGGGGTCTACTTTGACTAAGGCAGACATTGCGCTAGAGCTGAGAGGAATCACGAAGAGATTCCCGGGAGTAGTGGCCAACGATTCAATCAGTTTTCAATTGAAGCGCGGCGAAATCCACGCTTTGCTCGGCGAGAATGGTGCGGGTAAGTCGACGCTCATGAGCATCGTATTCGGATTATACCAGCCGGATGAAGGCGAAATCCTCGTCAACGGGCAGAAGGAAGTGATCGATAGCCCGAATAAAGCGATTGATCTGGGCATCGGGATGGTGCATCAGCATTTTAAATTGGTTGAGCCTTTTACGGTAACTGAGAACATCATTCTCGGGATGGAGCCGAAGAAGGGGATGAAGATCGACATAAAAGGGGCCAGCGCACAGGTTAAAAAGCTATCCGAGCAATATAAGCTGGATGTCGATCCCATGGCTACGATCGAATCGATCAGCGTGGGCATGCAGCAGCGGGTAGAGATCATCAAGACGCTTTACCGGGGAGCCGACATTCTTATCTTTGACGAGCCGACCGCTGTACTCACGCCTCAAGAGATCAGCGAGCTGCTGGAAATTATGAGACGTCTGGTTGCCGAAGGCAAATCGATTGTATTGATTACGCACAAATTGAAGGAAATCATGGAAATTGCCGACACTTGCACGATTATTCGCCGGGGCAAGGTCATTGAAAGCGTGGAAGTCGCCAAGACGAATCCGCAGGAACTGGCGGAAAAAATGGTAGGGAAAGCGGTTAATTTCAAGACGGAGAAACAGGCTGCCAAGCCTGGGGATGTATTGCTCGAGGTTAAGGATTTAGTCGTAGAAGGCGGACAAGGAAAAAATGCGGTCGACGGACTGTCCTTCTCCGTGCGCGCAGGAGAGATCGTCGGTATCGCCGGGGTTGACGGCAACGGCCAGACCGAACTGATCGAAGCGATCACAGGTATGCGCAACATTAGATCTGGGGAAGTTCTGCTTCAAGGCCAAAACGTAACGAACCAATCCCCGCGCGTCATCTCGGAAAGCGGATTGTCCCACATTCCGCAGGACCGGCATAAACATGGACTCGTTCTGGACTTTACAGTCAGTGAAAATATAATTTTGCAAACGTATGACCATCCGGAGCTTAACCGGCGCGGCTTCATTAACGAGCAGGCGAGGGATAAGATGGCTGAACGCCTCGTCAAGGAGTTTGACGTAAGAACGCCAAGCATTGATACCAAGGTTCGCTCCATGTCTGGAGGGAACCAGCAGAAGGTCATCATTGCCCGTGAAATCGACAAGAAACCGCAAGTTCTTATTGCAGCTCAGCCTACGCGGGGACTTGACGTCGGCGCGATCGAGTTTGTGCACAAGCAGCTTATTGCCCAGCGTGACCAAGGAAAAGCTGTGCTGCTCATTTCCTTTGAGCTGGAGGAGATTCTGAATGTATCCGACCGCATTCTCGTTCTGTTCGGAGGACAGATCGTAGGCGAGACAACACCGGAATCGACGAATGATCAGCAGCTTGGGTTGATGATGGCAGGCAAGCATGAAGGAGATGGCACACATGGATAAATTAATGAGTATTTTCAGGCGTGAATCTGCTGTTATTCCTGTTGTCTCTATTGTTATCGGACTATTATTGGGAGCGCTGATCATGCTGATCGGCGGATATGATCCCCTGCTCGCTTACGAATCCTTGGTGATTAAAATATTCGGCAGCAGCTATGACTTCGGGGAAGCGCTGCGTTCGATCGTTCCTCTCGTCATGTGTGGTCTGGCGGTAGGTATCGCCTTTCGCGCCGGCCTGTTTAATATCGGGGTTGACGGACAGATCATCATGGGCTCCGTCGGTGCGCTCCTTGTAGGCACGAAGCTGAGCCTGCCGGCACCGTTTCATGCCATTGTCGCCGTTATTTTTGGCGCTATCCTTGGAGGGTTGTGGGGGGCGCTTGTAGGGTATATTAAGGCGAAGCGAGGCATTAATGAGGTTATTACCAGCATTATGTTCAACTTCATAGCACTGTACCTGAGTCATTATCTTATTCGGTACTTCATGCCGCAGGCAGGAACGCAGCGTTCCGCGATGATTCAGGAATCTGCGAGCATTCAGATCGGCTGGCTGTCCGAGCTTATGGGCGGCGCCCGTATTCACTGGGGATTCCTGCTTACGATTCTTGCCGTCATTTTCTACGCCATTTATCTGAACAGGACGAAATGGGGTTACGAGCTTCGTGCGGTCGGGCTTAGTCCTGATGCAGCCGAATATGCGGGGATGAAGGTGTCGAAAGTCATGGTACGCACGATGTTTATTTCCGGCGTATTCGGAGGTCTGGTCGGTACGTTTGAGGTACTGGGCGTATTTAAATACATCGCCATTAACTCGGTGACCTCGGGACTTGGTTTTGACGGTATCGCGGTTGCTCTGCTTGGCGGAAATTCGGCGCTCGGCGTGCTCCTTTCCGGGATGCTGATTGGGGCGCTGACCTACGGTTCGCAAGGCATGAGCTTTGGCGCGGAAGTGCCGGGCGAGATCATTCGGATGGTCATCGGCTTCATTATCTTTTTCGTTGCCGCACCCGGCATTGTGAGGCTCTTCTTCCGTCCGCTATTCCATAAAATGAAGAAGAAGGTGTAAGTGATGGACATTATCAGCAATCTCATAAATGGGACGCTCGTATTCTCCACAGCCTTTATCTTTGCCGCCCTCGGCGGGCTCATTTCCGAGCGTTCGGGCGTCATTAACATTGGTCTTGAGGGTTTCATGGTGTCCGGGGCCTTCTTCTCGGCGGTCATTGCATATTATGCAGAGACGGCGGGACTGGGCAAGCTGTCCCCGTGGCTGGGCATTATCGGGGCCTTTGTCTTCACAGCGATTTTCTCCAGTATCCATGCCATCGCCACGATCAGATTCAAGGCGAACCAGGTGGTCAGCGGGGTCGTTATTAACATTCTCGCGGCAAGCTCGACGTTCTTTCTGGTGAAGCTGATTTTTGAAGGCTCGGCGGAAAGTCCGCTGCTGACGACGGTATTTCATAAATATAAAGTGCCGTTGCTAGGCGATATTCCGTTCCTTGGGAATGCATTTTTCAACAACTATCCGACGACGTATATTGCGATTGCGCTCGTCATCGTCATTTACTTTGTAATCTATAGAACCGCTATCGGACTAAGGCTGCGTGCTGTCGGAGAGCATCCGGGCGCCGCGGATACAGTAGGGGTCAAAGTCAACCGGATGCGGTACATGGCTGTTATTCTCAGCGGATCGATTGCAGCGCTGGGCGGAGCTACAATCGTCCTGACCTCGAACGGCAACTTTGCATTCAACACGATTTCAGGACAAGGTTATATTGCGCTCGCAGCGGTTATTTTCGGCAAATGGAATCCGATCGGGGCTATGCTGGCTTCCTTGTTCTTCGGCTTGGCTCAAGCCATCAAGGATCAGCTGCAGATCTTCGAATTTGCCGCCCGTATTCCGAATGAATTTTTCTATATGCTGCCGTATGTCCTGACTATGCTCGTCTTGATTGGCGCGGTAGGCAAGGCACGGGCACCGAAGGCGCTAGGAGAGCCTTACGAGGTAGGGAAACGATAGCCGCCGCGGCATATAGCCGGGCATCATAGAGCAATGAGGGCTGGAGCCGGTGTAGACGTCCAGCCCTTTTTAAATGGATGGCAGTGCTGAATAAAGAGGTGTTCAAATTGGATCGCAGATTAGAAAGATGGTTTCATCTGCAAGAGGAAAAAACGACGATACGTACTGAAATGGTGGCAGGATTAACTACCTTTATGACCGTCGCTTATATTATTGCCGTGAACGGCGCTATTTTGAGCATGGTAGGGATGCCTTATGAAGCAGCCACGATCGTGACGGTGATCTGCTCCTTCCTCGGCTGTATGCTGATGGCGCTATGGGCCAACTCGCCCCTGATTCTTGTTCCCGGCATGGGGGATAATGCGTTTTTTGTATTTACTCTTGTCTTTTCTTTGGGGTTAACCTGGCAGCAGGCGCTCGCAGCGGTATTCGTTGCCGGGCTTGTATTCATGATTACGACGGTGACGAAGTGGGCGGATTATTTATCGCGGTCGATTCCGAAGTCGATGGTTCATGCGATGACGGCAGGGATCGGATTTTTTATTGCCTTCTTGGGACTGAAAAACGGCGGATTGATCGTTGCTAGTGAAAGCACCTTTGTCACCCTGGCGAATTTGAGCGAACCGCACGCGCTTACGACGGTACTAACGCTGGTCATTGCACTGCCGTTATTTTTACGGAACGTCAAGGGGAACTTCCTGATCACAATCCTGGCGGGAACCGGCATGGGTGCCGCATTGGGCATCGTGGATTTCTCGGTCCTGCGGGACTTCAGCATTTCTTTTGGCGGTTACGGCGAGCTGTTTCTGGCTTTGGATTTCAGCGGAGTGGGCAGCTTCCAGTTTTGGACAGCGGTGTTCTCGTTATCGATGGTCATTATTTTCCAGAACATGGGGGCGCAGCTCGGCATGCTTCCGAATAAGTCAAAATTCAGAAAATCGTTTCAAGCCAATTCATTCTCCGTCATCAGCGCAGGGCTGCTCGGCTGCAGTCCGATGACGACAGCGGCAGAAGGCGCGACCGGCATCGCCTCCGGCGGAAGAACCGGACTTACCTCTCTAACCGCCGGGTTGTTGTTCATCCCCGCGCTGTTCCTGGTGCCTTTGTTCAAAGTCATCCCGAACAGTGCGATTGCGCCGGTGCTGATTATCGTAGGCTGCCTGATGATTATGTCGATTAAGGAAGTTCCTTTTGACGATTTCACTGAAGCCTTCCCGGCTTACATGATGCTGGCCGTTATGCCCTTGTCCTTCAGCATTGCGAACGGGATTGCGTTTGGTTTCATCGCCTACCCGATCGTGAAGTGGGTGACGGGCCGCCGGTCGGAAGTATCGATGGCAATGTACCTCATCGCCTTCTTCTTCCTGCTCTATTTTATTTTGGGCTCGTTATAGAAGCTGGTCTGTTATCCGATTTAAAGCTTTGCAAGTTGATTTTTCTTAATTATGATGAGAGGGGATAGTAATTCCCCTATATTTTGCAGAGCGCTAAGAATAGCAGGCGGATTTAAGATAAACATGAGGGGCTGTCCCATATGTCATCGCGGATGACAGGGGACGGCCCTTCGTGTTTCATGTCCGCCCCCTCATACATATGCCATGAACCGCTCGTGCAGCTCATCCATGCTTAGCAAGCCAATATGATCCGGAAAACGGTTATCCTGCGTACAGACGGACAATTTGTAACCGGGGCCAATCGGGTATTGCCTGAAGGAGCAGCCTCTGAATTCATTGAGGGTGATCAGCTCGATCTGGCCGTCATCCCCGGCGCGAACGGTGAAGGAGTCGAGCGGCATGGAGAGGCCCATGCCTGCGGCTTTTATGTAGCTCTCTTTGAGCGTCCACAGGTCAAAGAAATAGTTTAATTTCGCTTCCCCCCGCCGCAAATCAAGGTCAATACATTCCTGCTCTGAGAAAAAACGCCCGGCGATGCTGAAGTCGATCTCCTCTACCTTTTCTACATCGATGCCGACCGGGGAGCCGGCGATGGCAGAAACTACCCATTCCCCGGAGTGGGAGTTATTGAAATACAGCCCGGAATTCTCTTCGAGCAGCGGCTTGCCGTAAGCATTTTGAGTCAGCCGGATATCTTTGTTCCGGATGTTCAGCCAGCTGCAGATGAGGAGCCTTGACAGGAGATCCGCTGCTAAGGTTCTTAGCGCATCTTCCTTACGCCTGAATCTATGAATCCGCTCCTGCCTCTCGGGCGGAAGCGCTTGAACCAGCTTCCAAATAGGGAGCGAGTCGGTATTTGTCTCCAGCCGGATACCGTAGATTTCTATCATATGCTTGTCCCACCTATGTTCATTTCAATTCTCATACTCTTCCATTATAGCAACACCCAGTATTTTACTCCAAAGTCATTCCTCCCCTGAACGCTCCGTGATAAGATATAAATATTCTAACAAGAGCTTATAGCTGGGAAGAGTGGGGGAACAGTTTGAAGAAGAGAATTTTGATTCGGGTTAGTGCCTTGGTGGTCATCATTTGTGCAATAAGCATGCTGGGCGCTTGCTCGACGGGCGTTTACAAAGAATCTATCCATTGGGAGGAAATGATAGCGAACAACACCAAGGGCTACCTTCTAGTCGATAAGGGAAGGTACGAGGAGGCTATCGAGTATTTGGAGGAGGCGGTAGAGCACGCTTATGAAATAGAGCCGGCTCTCGTTGATTTGGATCGCGAAATAAAGCTGGATGAGCCCATGGGAGCTCCATTCAATAATTTGAGCTGGGCCTACAATGAGCTGGAGGATTACGAGAAGAGCCTTGAATATATCGGGAAGTCGCTTCTTATTGTACCGAACAGAGACATGGAATACGTGAATAAGGGCAATGCTCTGTACGGATTGTACCGGTATGAAGAGGCGCTTGAGAGCTTCAATCATGCTCTTGAACTGGGCGATGAGAAATACGCTTATTACGGCAAAGGCAGAGTATTGTTCGATCTGGAGCGGTATGAAGAAGCGTTGGAGCAGTTCGACATTTATATCGGCTTGGATGATGCGGATATGGATGGGTACGAAATGAAGGCATACGCCCTTCTCTGGCTAGACCGGTATGAGGAGGCGAGCAAGCTTGTTGATGGTTTGATCCGGGAGGAGCCAGATAATTATGATGCGTATCGCATCAAAGCGGCCGTGCTCGAGGATTTGGATGATTTGGACATTCTTGCTGAGCATTATAACGGCATGATCGACAAGTTTCCTGATCATATGGACGTCTATGTACAAATGATCAAGTCCTATACGACGATGGGCGATTTGGACCGGGCGAAGATCAGCTATGATGCGGCCATCCAGAAGGATAAGAACTTTGCAGATATACATATAGCTATGGGGGATGTTTATATGGAGCAGTCCATGTATGTCCAGGCTGCCAAATATTATGATCATGCTGTTCGGCTCAATCCTCAGGATGAAAAGAGCATGATCAATAAATTGAGGGCGCTATACAACGGGCGCAGAAATTACCAGTGTATCGCCTTTGGCGATGAGGTTATGAAGCGCAAGGTCAATTCTTCGCTGATCCCCTGGTTTACGGGAGAATGCCACTTTGATTTGGATCAGTACGACGAAGCCATTCAGGCTATGGAGCGAGTGATCGAGCTTGATTCTGAGGATGACGAGGCTTACGCCATGATCGCCTACTCCTACTTTATGATGGAGGATTATGACCTTGCGGAAGAGTTCTGCGAGAAAACCCTGGAGATATACTCCGGCAATTCGACGGCCCTGCGTATCCAGGATGCAATACTAGACAGCCGCAAGCCGCTTGGGGAGCGGGTTAAGAAATTTTTTAGAGATAATTATCTATACATAAGCAGCGTTCCGGATATGGATGAGATTTTGTCTAAGCTGGATAAGGAAAATATGACCCCGGCGGAAATCGCCGATATTATTGGCCAAGCTCAGTACAAGAGGGATGTATTTACCTCCGTTATTTATGGGGAGGAATACGATCTGTTAACAGCGCCTTCCGGCCAGGACGTGATCTATGAAGATCAAGGGTCCATCGCCTATTTCCGTATTCATGAATTTAATCATAATACCGACGATCGTTTTATTGAAGAACTCGACCGTATTGCTGACCCCGAAAATAAGAAGCTGGTTATTGATTTGCGCGGGAATACGGGGGGAAACATGGATAGCGCGAATCATATTTTGGATGCGCTGCTGCCGGAATGCGTGACTAGCATGCTGATCGAGCGGGATGGCTATGCGGACAGCTACTATTCAGATGCCGATTATGTCCCATTCAAGCAAATATATATCCTGGTCGATGGTTATACGGCAAGCGCCTCGGAGCTGTTAACTATGGGGCTCGGCACTTATTTGCCCAATGTGACGATTATAGGCCAAGATACATATGGTAAAGGAGTTGGGCAGCGCGTATTCGAGGACAAGCAGAACAAATTGATGATCCTCGCGGTAAATCATTATTGGAATGTCCGGCAGAATAATATCATGAACTCCTACATTTCGCCTGATATTTATGTTAAAGGCTCTACGCTGGAGGAGTACATGAAGCCAGTCAAAGCAGGCCGTTAGAACGGGATCCGGGCATCCGGGGAAACGGTGTCGTTGATATTATGGTAAAGTTAAAAGGAAGAATTGACGAGGAGGGCTACTACATGCAAAATCATGCAGATCATGAGGCATTGCCGCCGAAAACCTGTTCGATTGAACGGCTAGTGACTTTGCCGGAGGATGTGGAGAAAGTGCTGGCAGGCCGGAAGACGGCAACCCGCCGCAACGGCCGCTACGCCGATGTGGGGGAAGTGATGACGCTGAAGGGGCGGGATTTTGTAGTAGAGCAGGTCTATTCCCAGACCCTTGGCGATCTGACCGAAGAGCAAGCCCAGCAGGAAGGATACAACAATTTAGAGGAATACAAGCAGTCGATTTTGTCCATTCATCCCGGCATGCGCTGGGTACCGGCGATGCGAGTATGGGTTCACGAGTTCAACCCTGTGCAGAAGTAAGTGAATGTAGAGAGGCTGTATGCGGTACGCTAGAATGAAATCGCTCTACATCGATGTGACAAGCAGATGAAGGGCGATTTTTTCTTGGCGCATAGAGGGGTTATAGCAGCAGAAAATGAAGAGGGGCTGATTCCTCGGCTATAGCCGGGAATTCAGCCCTGAAAAGCTTCCGTTATTCATCTTATGGAATTTCTACGATTAACACTTCATCACCGATCATATTTCTAGCGTAATCCCCGATCCCGTACAATGTAATCTCGAACTGATCGCCAGGCTGCAGCGGATGATAATATCTAAAAGCCTCGTCCTTTAAAATAATAACTACATTCCCGTTATGAATACTTGGAGTGAAGTGTTCAAAAGGCATAAGATCATAGCTGCTGCCGCTGCTGTTAACCGGCACATGTGAAATGTTAATTTCGAAGCTGTCATACCAAACCAGCGGCTCGCTCGCGGTAATTGTAATTACTCCATCGCTGTAGACGCTGTCCGTGACCGTCGGCGGTGCTGCATCCAGGATGACAGGCAGGATTGTGCTGCTGACTTCGGCTTCATTTTCAAAGAGGGTGAGCTTTAAGGAAGCTGTAGTGGCCTCATCTGCGCCTGCTTTAAGAAGAATCTGCACTCCGCGCTCAGTCTCTTGAGCTTCAATAAGCTCAGACTCTGAGGAAATCAGAATATAGCCGACCTTCGCCCCTTCCTCCAATACATGGAATCTACCCTCCTGAGGATTGTATTGCAGCGAGAGCGCTTCTTCTTCTCGTTGAACTTGGAAGAAGCTGTTGATATTGCGATCCGTATAAGGATCATTATCCTCTATCATAGAATCATCCACAATAGTTACGATGCTTTCATCGTAAACATAAGCAGGGTTAAGTACAAAGGAGGCTCCCGGTGCCAGGGTTAAAGATAGAGGCCGCTTTAGTTCTATGTCCGAGCTAGCTCTGGATAGATTTCCAGCCCGATCCACGGCAAATACGTTGTAGATTCCAGCCTCTAACTGATCCGTTTCGATCGGTGTTGGGGTGTTGGCGGTAGTAACTTGTACCTTTTTCGCGAGGCCTTCAGCTACGAGTACTTCCAGTTCTGCTCGACCTGACGATGGATATCCTCTCGGAATAAGGTATAAATAGCCGGTTTCATTGCTGGTTGCGATAAGACTGCTGCCAATAAACACCGGAGTTTCCGATAGGATGTTCACGATAGGCGCAGTCGTATCTCTTTCACTTCCGCTGCCGCCGCTTCCAGAACCTGAGCCGCCGCTGCTGCCGTTATTGCTGCTTCCTGTTGTTGGTGTCTTGGTCTCGGGTGTGATTGATGCTGAAGATTCGTTTGGTGAAGGAGGAGTATTCCCATCTGGAGGTGTGGTAGGAGGCTGCTGGGAATGGCGCTGTTCTTCAATATTCCGTATGAACTTACTGGCTACGAGAGCCACGGATTGGCGGTCAGCACTCTGGAGCGGACTAAAGCTGCCATCTGTATTGCCTTGAATGAGTCCCAATTCGACAGCTGCGGCTACCGCATCTTTGGCATAGCTGGAGATATCGTCCTTATCGGTGAAGGTAAGTATGCTCCCCTTACCGCTAACATCTACCCCGAGAGCCCGGGTGAAGATGACGGCCATATCCTGCCGTGATAAACTATCGCCATTGCCGAATTGATGATTGCCGTATCCGTGAATAAGTCCAGCTTGTACCGCTGCCTCGACAGCTGCAAAAGAGTAATGGCCTTGAGGGACATCGCTAAATGTCGCTGCTGCTGGCGCATTGTTCACATCCAGCCCTAGAGACTTGGCGAGAATGATTGCGAAATCCTGCCTTTGGATATGTCCAGTTGGATCGAATCTTCCGTCACCACGGCCATTAATAATTCCTTTATCAACCAGCTCTTGAATGGCATCCTTCGCATAAGAGCCGTTGATATCCGTAATGAACGTTGTCGCAGACGCTGGTGACGCTAATGTGCCGAGCAATGCTGCCGCAGTGATGACTTTGGCAAAAAGCTTCTTGTTCAAATTCAAGCCTCCTTATGAAATTATGTATATTTTGTGTCTCTCTCAACCATCTTAGAATAACGATTTATATCTGGCAATCAAAATATGGAAGGTTTTGAGATTCATTCTTCCTTCCGGTTCGTCTCCATCCACTGTACGGCCCAGTCTACGAGCTGTCTTTGTCTTAGAAAACGTACTTCTGCCTCCCCAACCTTGTAAATCGTCACATCGTGAGCTCTATCATATTGCTGACCCAATTCATTGAAATCCTCATCATCTACAGCTTGAGTGCGGTAGGTCACCCATGTTCTCTTCCCGTCGATCATGATCGCACTGCTTTCTTCCGTGAACCGCTTTGTCGGAAAGCTCGCCCTAGTCTCTGCTAAGTGCAGCGAAGTGTTCTTGTCGTATCCGACTCCAATGAGCAGTATATGACCATCAAGCTCATATAACTTATCAAGCGGCGATCCTTTGCCAAAAATCTGGCTTAAATCATGCTCCTTCGTAAGATAATCCGCATGTTTGCCTACCGCAGCAAATGACCTGGCAGGATGGTCGGATCTAGCCGCTCCGGGCCATTTTCGGAATACCTCTGCCACCACGCCCATACCGATGGCTGGCGTAATTTCTTTGTCATAGGCTGGCCAATGCTCGCGTATGATGGGCCAGTGTATGGGGCATACCTCCCAATGAACACCCGTGGCAGGGTCAAGGTTTTTCCAGGTTTGGGAGGGCATCACCAACGTCCCTTCTTCGCCGACAATTTCAAGCAAAGCGCGGATTAAAGTCTCGGCGCCGCCGACCACGAATCCGATTTTGCTTAAAGAGGTATGTACAATAATCGTTTGCCCATTCGATACGCCGCAGCGTCGGAATTGCTCCTTAAGATCGCTTTTGGTCAATATCGGTCTTTCGGTGTAACGGGAATTTTCCACCATGCTCACTCCTTCATTGTTATCAGACTATACTGAGATCAAAAAAAAGAGACAATCCCTCGTTAAGCGAGGGGTTGTCTCTGGTGATGCCAGAAAAGCATTGCCCTTAAATTCCTGCATTTCTTTTACATTATATTGGAAAAGGAAAGCAGCTTCAATGGATTTATGGAAGAATAATATGACTGAGGTTATTTTTGTTATTTCATGCCCCCGAAAATTCAAGACTGTTACGTATAAATTATTAAGGGGGCGATCTCGCATGCATTATGCCAATCAAACTATAGAGAAGACAATATCGATGGGCTACGTGTCCGAGTCATTCTGGGATCGTTGGTTGGGAAGCGGTCTGCCGAAACCGACGGTATATGAGCTGCGCCAACGGGTCAACGGCATTGAGGATTGGATGGAAGTGCTGCACAGCTATGCTGATATGTTTGAGCAGCTAGCGCTTAAAATGCAAAGACAGCATTTGATCAGTGAGGCGGAGTACTTTTATCGGCATGCAGCGATGAACTATTATCTGATCCAATGGATGTTCCCCTATACTGGAACAGACAAACAAATGTGGTATGAGTATTGCAGGGACTTGAACATGGAAGCGGACAATTTGACGGCAGACATGATTTCCGAAGCGGAGATTCAAGTCCAAGGAAATCAGTGCCGGGGCCGGGTAAGAATTCCAAAGCATCCGCGTGGCTGTGTTATCCTTTTGAATCCGATCGATTCAGCGAAAGAGGAGTCAATTAAATTTGAGACCGGCTTTGCAAGAGAGGGCTTCGTCACAGTCAGCTTTGATGGTCCAGGACAAGGTGAAACGTATGTGTTTAACCGCTGCCTGGCCACACGGAGAGGCTGGGAGCTGTTTGTGGAAGAAGTGATCGAGTTTGCGGCACAGCAATTTCCAGAGCTGCCGCTGCATTTATTTGGTATAAGCTTCGGGGGTTCTTGGGCGATTGAGGGCGGAAGCCATCCGAGGATTGGCAGGGTTGCCGCAGTCAGCCCTGTACTGGAGAGCGGGATAGCGCTGCCCGACTATTTCAAGGAGCGGTTATCCCATGTGATTGTGGAAGGGGAGGAACCTCTCGCATTAAAGGAGAATATCAGGCGCGACCGGCCAATGCTTCTCATTCATGGCAGGATGGATGAGTGGGTCAGGGATGAAGAGATCCGCTCGCTCTATCGGACAATAACCGCGGATAGGCTGCTGATTGAATATCCGGATGAACGGCATGGCTGCAGCTTCAGGATGGATGACATCATTCGGGCAGCTTCGGATTGGTACGCATCTTAGCGGGAGATGTATAATTCCGGTGCGTCATTTCTGTTCAGCTGATCTAGGGTAAGTTCTGCATATTGTGTGATTTTTCCTGACTTGATTGCCCATTCCGGGCTTGTTGTTCCAAGTGGGACAGGTATAATGGTGATGAATCATTCATTACCAACAGTTGGAGGTTTATCATGCACACGAAGCAAAGTTTGATCGATCAGCTTGAAAGCGCTGGCATTGACCGGCATGGCACCGTGCTGATGCATTCATCCATGAAAAGTATCGGCGAAGTAGATGGAGGAGCGGACACGGTGCTGGATGCTCTTTCGGAATATATGAAAGACGGGCTGTTAGTTTTGCCTACCCACACCTGGTCTTATATTAATAAGGATAATCCCAAATTTTATGTCGAGACCTCAGAGGTCTGCGTTGGCATACTCCCTGAACTGTTCCGCAAGCGTCCAGGCGTGGTTCGTTCCTGGCATCCGACACATTCCGTGGCGGCGCTAGGCAAGGACGCGGCTGAGTTTACCGCCGGCGACGAACGCTGGGATACGCCATGTCACCGGGAGTCCGCCTGGGGCCGCCTGCTGGATCGCAAAGCGACAATTCTGCTCGTCGGGGTCGACCTGCGCAGGAATACGTTCATTCACGGCATTGAGGAATGGGTGGATATCCCGGGCAGAATGACGGATGGCCATGAACAGCTTTACACGGTACTCCCTGACGGCAGAGAGATTCTGGTGCCTTCCCGCCGCCACTGCGGCCTGCCTTGGTCGGAGCATTTCTGGAAGGTCGAAGGCGTGCTCGAGGAACAGGGAGCGCTCTATCGGGCCCGTCTAGGCGATGCCGAGGTTCTAGTGTGCGATACGGTGAAAACAACGGATATCCTTTCGGATATGCTGCGGGAGAACCCGGATTTGTTCTCGGATAATGAGCCTTTGGCAAAGTAAGAAGAAGGAGATTTACCAAAAAATAAGCCGGCTGCGTTCTGCAGTCGGCTTATTCTGATTATTTTCTGATAATGGGAACTCAAATTTCGCAAAGATAGTCTTCGGCTGCTTGCATTCCTTCGACAAATAACCACATGTTTTGCAAAAGCGATGTAGTAAAATGGTATGCGTCAAGCAAGCGATAATTTTATTGATGGGGAGAGGTGGCAATGGAACGGGTAAATGAGACAGCGATCATAACAATGCAGGCTTTCAGCGCGATTGGGCTGCGTTGGGAGGGAACTTTTGCCGAGGCGGGAGAGGGCGGTATACGCGCGATTCATCAGGAACTCCAGCGGCGGCGCGGTGAAATCCGTGGCATCCTAGACCTGGACAACTTCTACGGCTTGTCTTACCATGCCTATCCGGGCGGAACCGGATTTGTGCATTGCGCGGTATTTCAGGTGGCTGATGCCGGTGAGCAGGCGCCGGAAGGCATGATCAAGCTTCAAGTTCCAGCGATGAAATATGCGAAGTACGAACATCGGGCCGACCAGAATATCGAGGAATCGTACAGCAGCATATATGCCTGGATCGAGCAGCAGGGATTCAAGACGCTTCCGCAGGAAGGCAAGGAGCTGACGCATTTCGAAATATACCCTAGCGAACAGGATCCTTACAGCACGAATCCCCAATTTACGATTATGATCCCAGTTTTAGAGGAATAGCTCATTGCTCTTTTTTTTTAAAAAATGACCTGTCGCATCGAAAACGCCGAAAGGCGTTTTTTATAATGTAGAAGAGGTGGTCTAGGTTTCGGAGTTTCCGGAGGCTGCTGACGGACCCTGGTTCCGCTACTCCACTCAAACAATGGTCAAGAGCAGTAGTTTTTCCCAAATAAAGAATCTTGCGTCCGATAGTTTCTAATTCATGGACGGGAACCGGAAATAACGGATCCCCTGCCCGTTACGTTTGACTGCCTAAACTGCCGCCTGTCATTCTGCAAATAGCCTGCCGACTCACTGCTGCTTTACTCAATTACTCTACCCACACATCCTGCGCATCGCATTATTGTAGTAACATCCCGCACTAACCAGCGCACCGCATACTGTATTCGCACGCATCACATTACTGTAGTCGTAACCGACACTATCCGAGGTGCTCTCACTTCACGCTGGAATCCGGCCAACAGCCGTCACCGATTATCCAGCAAATGCCGATAACACGCTCGCTTTACACACAGCTAATCATTTGGTGTAGAGGTTTCGAAGGTTGTAATTTATAATAAGAGCTTGGGACGGGACACCAAGACTTAATTAGCGAGGTAGGTAAATATGAACGCGATAGAAGTGCAGGATCTGCGCAAAGCATTTAAAATACAAAAAAATCGCGAAGGCCTCAAAGGGGCCTTTGCGGACTTGTTCAAGCGGCAGTACCAGGAGGTCGTTGCCGTGAAAGACATCACGTTCGCCATTCCTCAAGGCGAAATATGCGGCTATATCGGAGAGAACGGCGCGGGCAAATCGACAACCATCAAGATGCTCACAGGCATACTGGTACCGACCTCCGGCAGCCTTACTGTTGGCGGCTATGTTCCCTACGAAGAAAGGGAGCGGTTCGTGCAAAATATCGGCGTCGTTTTCGGGCAGCGCAGCCAGCTGTGGTGGGACATTGGCGTCATCGAATCGTTCCAGCTGCTGCGGAAGGTGTACCGCGTATCCGAGCAGGATTTCAAGAAGCGGCTGGACGAGCTCGTGGAGCGCCTGAAGCTCCAGGATCTGCTGAACCGTCCGGTGCGCAAGCTTAGCCTGGGGCAGCGCATGCGCTGCGAGCTGGTCGCCGCCCTGCTGCATAATCCGTCGATCCTGTTCCTCGACGAGCCGACGATCGGGCTCGATATTGTCGTGAAATCGGAAATTCGCGACTTCCTGAAGGATATGAACCGCGAGCACGGCACGACGATCCTGCTGACGACGCATGATTTGCAGGATATCGAGGCGCTTTGCTCCCGCGTGATTATGCTGGATGACGGGCGGATCATTTATGACGGCGGCCTGGAGGAGCTGAAGCAGCGCTGGGGAACGGGGCGCGAGGTGCTGTTCCAATTCGGAAGAGCGACGAAGCTGGAGACGCTGCGGCAGTGGACCGCTGGGCTGGCCGTGGAATGGTCGGCCGAGAACGATCTTAATGCCAAGGTCTGGATTCCGCTGGAGCTTAATGTATCCGATGTGCTCGGAAGGGTAGTGGGTCAGGCAGATATTACGGATATCAAAATTATTGAGACGAATACCGATGAAATCGTGCGCAGCATATATCAATCCGGTTCGGCGGAGAAGGCCGATGAAGCGTTTGATTCCCTGGCGGATGGTACCAAAGAGGTCAGCCATGTCTAAACGTCCTTCGTCCGAGCTGACTTCATCCAGACCGGCCCGCCCGGAGGGACGGAAGCCGCGTCATAGCGGAAGGCGTCTGCTGCTTGACGCGTATTTGGATTTTATCCGCATCCGATTCCTGACCATGCTTGCATACCGAATTAATTACTACACCGGTATTCTAATCTATACTCTCAATATCGGGGTCAACTATTTCACCTGGAAAGCCATCTACGGCGACGGTGATTCCTTGGGCGGCTTTACCGCCGTGCAGATGACGACGTATGTTGCGGTATCCTGGATGGCCAGGGCATTTTATTTCAATAATCTGGACCGGGAAATCTCGTCCGATATCCGCGACGGCAGCATTGCCATCCAATTCATACGTCCCTACAACTATGTATTTGCCAAAATGATGCAGGGCCTCGGGGAAGGCATGTTCCGCTTTCTGCTGTTCATGATTCCCGGCATGGCTATCGCCATGCTCCTGTTCCCGGTGCAGCTGCCAACCGCCCCGTCGGCATGGGCTGGCTTTCTTGTCATGCTGATCTTCAGCTTTCTAATCAATTCGCAGATTAATGTCATAACAGGCCTCTCGGCCTTCTTTATCGAGAATAATGAAGGCGTTATGCGGATGAAGCGGGTCCTCGTCGATCTCTTCTCAGGGCTTATCGTGCCGATCAGCCTGTTCCCTGGCTGGCTGTCCAAAGTGCTTGAGGTGCTGCCTTTTCAGGCAATTACCTATTTGCCGGGCTCTGTCTTTACGGGCAGAGTGCAGGGCGTAGGCATCTGGAATGTGCTGGGCATTCAGGTGTTCTGGTTCGCGGCATTAATCATCCCGATGATTCTGTTATACCGGGCGGCGCGGCAGCGCCTGTTCGTGCAAGGAGGTTGACGAGAGGCATGACGAGAATGTTGTATTACTTGGGATTGATTATGGAATATTTCAAAAATTACATGAAAACCCGACTCACATATCGCGCCGATTTTTGGGTCGAGGTGATCTCGGATTTGCTCTTCCAGGCGACGAACTTTATTTTTATCCTGGTGGTCTTTATGCATACCGACAGCCTGGGCGGCTGGAGCCAGAATGAGGTCATTTTTGTTTACGGCTTCTTTATGGTGCCATATGCTGTGTTCAGCTGTTTCGTCAATATGTGGAACTTCAGCGAACGTTATATCGTCAAGGGGGAGATGGACCGCGTACTGACGCGTCCGGCGCATCATTTATTTCAAATTTTCCTGGAAAATATCGATCCGCCAGCTCTGATCGGCGGTCTCGTCGGCATCATTATTATGGCGATCAGCGGCGGGCAGCTCGGGCTGCCGTTGGAATGGTGGACTATTCCGGCGCTGATTATTCTGACACTCAGCGCGGTCGCGATTTATACAGGGATTTATACCGCGCTCACCTCTTTGTCGTTCTATTCAGACGCGCCGACCGGGATTCTTCCACTCATGTTCAACATCCAGAACTATGGACGCTATCCCGTGACGATCTATAACCGGACAATCCAAATTTTGCTGACATGGGTTATCCCGTTCGCCTTTGTCGGTATTTATCCAGCAGCGTTATTCCTTCAGCGCGAAGAGATGACGGGCATGGCACTGCTCACCCCAGTGATGGGGGCAGTATTTCTAGCGATTGGCCTGCTGGCATGGAATATGGGGGTCAAACGCTATAAAGGGGCAGGCTCCTAAGGTGGGGGGCGGCATGTGGTCTGGCCCGCCCTCGAGGCGCCAGGAACTGGCGCGCTACGGAAAGAAGCCGTCAGCCTGTACGCCGTTCCCAGCCGCCGGAGTATATCCACTATGCATAAACACCCCGCTAAAGCAATTAGCGGGGTGTTTGCTATGTCATCTTATCCAGCTTCATTTATTGTACAGTAAAGGCGGTGCGATCCGGTCAATCCGGTTCGTCCATATGCCGCCGGTATAGCCTTTGGGAAGCAGCGTTAAGTCCTCTATAGTGTCAAAGCCCTCGGACCACTCTCCGCTGCCTGCGACAACGATTACCCGTGTGCCCGCATCATCCATCCGGTTAAGAAATTTATTCGGCCAACCCCACAGCCACGAAGCGAACTTCAAGGGGATATGGAGCTGTGTGTTCCTGCAGGCCGAGGGCATGTAACCGCTCCAGCCGACCCCTTCGTACGCAAGCAGACAGCTTTTGAGCGTAGCCTTTGACATCACTCTCAGCCCGGGCAATTCCTCCTGCAGGGCAGCTATAGGTTCATCGCCTCCATAAACCGTCATCTCACGCAAGCGCTCCTCCGGCAGATCCGCGAGATACTGCGCAAGCTGGCGGCCCTCCTCCGGGTCATTGCTTTTAATATGAAGCAGGAAAGTTCCTTCCGGAAAATGCTCCAGCACTTCATCCAGCGACGGCATCAACCCAATGCCTTTCCCGCGGAAAGGGTATGTCGCCCCGTTATCCGCCGTGTAGCCGTAGCCGATATCGATATCCTTCAGCTCATCCATCGTATAATCACCGACCATGCCCTGCACGTTCGTCCGGCATTCCAGTGTCCAGTCATGGAACACGGCGAATTGGCCATCCTTGGTCGGCTTAATATCCAGTTCCACCATGTCCGCTCCGGCGTCGAAGGCAGCCTGCATGGAAGGGATGGTGTTCTCCAGGTAAGGGTGCTCCGGCTCGAAAATTCGGGTGGCCGTGCAAGTATCTCCCTCCATGCCCTCCATGCTGAACGTTTGACCAAGACCGCGGTGCGCCAGCAGGAAAGGTGACCCGCTGCGCTCCTTAGTCAGCAGGGACGTATTGTTCAAATAGATGAACGCCGACAAAATAAGCAGAACTACAAAAGTGCGTTTCCAGCCTTTTTTAAGTTTCATCTTCTCATTCCCTCCTTCTATAACATGGACAGCTTAAGCTCGATCCGTCGTGGAGTGCAGTATGCTGCGCAGCGTCTGATCCAGACGGGGAAATTTGAACTCATAGCCTTCCTGCTCTAATCGCTCTGGAATCACCCAGCGGCTCTTCAGAATTAATTCGGTTTCCGTCTGAATTATGACGGCGCCAAGCTCCAGCAGCCATTTCGGCGAAGGGAGGCCGAAACTACGGTTCATTGCCCGCCGCATTTCGCTCATGAGCTCCCGGTTGGTGACAGGATTCGGAGAAGCGCAATTGAATACGCCGCTTAAATCCTCCCTGGCCTGCAGGAACGAAATAATGCTGTAAATGTCCTCGATATGAATCCAGCTGAAGCGCTGGGTTCCCGGACCTTGGATACCGCCAAGTCCGAACCGGACGAGGTTTTTGTACGGTGTCATGACGCCCCCGCCCTCTCCAAGGACGATGGAGATCCGCAGCGCTGCTTGTCTTGTTGCCGGCAATTTAAAGGCAAAAAAGGCCTGCTCCCATGCTTGGGCCACCTCGACGGAGAAGCCAGTCCCGATCTCGCCGTCAGCTTCCGTCATGGGCCGATCCTCCGCGTGTCTGTAAATCGTGGCCGTACTGGAATTGATCCAGAGGGCAGGCGGCTGCTTGCAGGCAAGCACGGCTGCGCCGAGAAGCTGGGTCGTCTCCGTACGTGAATCCATGATGGCCTTTTTGTTCTTGTCGGTATAACGGCAGTCGACGGATTTGCCCGCCAGATTGATCAGCATGTCCGCTTGCTCCAACGCATTTACAATTCCCTTGTGATCCCGCCATGATATGTGGCCTGGCTGTCTAGAAATATGTATGATTTCATACCCCTGCTGCTGATACTTCTTACTGAGATAAGTTCCGATGAAGCCGGTTCCTCCAGCCAAGACAATTTTTCCGGTCATAAGCGTAAACAACTCCGTTTCTACCCTGAAGGGTTCCCTAGAAATTGACTAATTCGCCGTCCATTTAATTATGTAGACGTTAACATGGTCACAAAGTTACACTTTCGGATATATTTCTCATGAATAGAGCCTTGTTTTCATAAAAAAGATTTGGGACAATAATAAACAGAATTTGAAGTTCTGAAAAGAGGAAAATATGATGAATATATCATCCATTTATGGATTTACGTTAGATCAGCTGATCGCCTGGCTGGAGGAGCGGGGACACAAGAAATCACGCGCGCTCCAGGTATGGGATTGGCTGTACCGCAAACGGGTACACAGCTTCGCGGATATGAATGACGTCAAGCCTGAGGTTGCTGCGCTGCTGGAAGAGAATTTCGTGATGGAGACGCTGACAGAGCAGGTGAAGCAGCAGTCTGCGGACGGAACGGTTAAGTTTCTCTTTAAACTGGCAGACGGGAATCTGATTGAGACGGTGTTAATGCGGCATAAATTCGGTCTCTCTGTCTGCGTCACCACTCAGGTCGGCTGCAATATCGGCTGCAGCTTCTGTGCGAGCGGATTGCTGAAGAAGAGCCGTGATTTAACGAGCGCCGAAATCGTGGAACAAATCATGAAAGTTCAGTTCCATTTGGATGAAGCTGGACAGGAGGAGCGGGTAAGCCATATCGTCGTTATGGGCATCGGCGAGCCGTTTGATAACTTTACGAACGTATCCGACTTTATTCGCACGGTGAAGGACCATAAGGGTCTGGCCATCGGGCCGCGCCGCATTACTGTATCCACAAGCGGCCTCGCGGACAAAATCATTGAGTTTGCCGACTCCGATCTGAAGGTCAACCTGGCGATTTCACTGCATGCCCCCAACAATGAGCTGCGGACGCGCATCATGAAGATCAACAAGGCCATCCCGATTGAAAGGCTGATGGAGGCTATAGATTACTATTTGGCAAAATCGAACCGGAAGGTGACTTTGGAGTACATTTTGCTAAGAGACGTTAACGATGGAACAGAGCATGCGCAGGAGCTTGCCGACCTGATCGGCGACCGGCGAAATGGGGTTACAGTCAACCTCATTCCATATAACCCGGTCGATGAACACGGCCAATACCAGAGAAGCCGCAAGGAGTCGATCCTGGCCTTTTACGATGTGATGAAGAAGCAGGGAATCAACTGCAGCGTCCGCCTGGAGCACGGCACGGATATCGATGCCGCCTGCGGTCAGCTGCGAAGCAAGCAAATTAAGAAGGACAGAAGAATATCTTAAGTAGACCTATGCCGTTACCGTCCCTCATTCTCCTCATAGACTAATATGTGACCTAAAAAGGAGGATGAGGGTAGTGGTTGAAGCCTATTATACTTGTTTGCACTGCAAAGATAAGAGGGTTCGCATTCTAACCACAGATGGACAGCAGTATACGGGGACGATTACGAATGTAGACTACCGAAATGTTTATTTGCGTCCCGATGCTAGGGGCGTTGTCAAAACCTCGGCATTTTACCCTGGATTTATCGGCAATGAGATTCTGACGTTAAGTCTGTTCACGCTGCTCGCAATCGTGTTGATTTAAATATGATGATCAAGACTCTCCTTTTTAAGGGGAGTTTTTTTTGCTGACTCCTGCCTAACTACCTTCTTTTACATATATGGAACCCTTCCGGGGTTATAAATAAAATACTTACAGCGCGTTAAGAAAATATAGGATAAAATGAAAATTAAAACCCAAAATTTGGGGCCTTAGTAATAATGATAATGAAACAAGAGGGTTTACACCCAAATAGGAGATGAGAGTAATGACCGTACGGCACTATAGCTGGACAAAGCTGCTGATGGTATTCATGATAGTAATTTTAGGATTATCCGCCGCTGCCGGCGTGTATTCCAAGGGAGAGGCCGTGAAGAGGGCAGGCTCGTCCACAGAGGAATTTATTACGAAGCATATGACAAATGCAAATGGAACTTTAGCCACTTATTTGCAGCCGGGAGCCTCAACTGATCCGGATATCGTGGCTGGGCGCGAGGCGCTTTCCGAGTCATTGGGATTTTGGATGCAGTATGCCGTAAAGAAACGGGACCAAGCGTTGTTTGAACGCAGCTATGAGGTGCTGAACAGCCGATTTTTGACGTCGGAGAAGTATATTGTCTGGAAGATAGAGTCGGATGGCCGGGTGAAGGTAAATACGAATGCGCTTGGTGACGATTTTCGCATTATCGGCAGTCTGATAGAGGCATCACAGCTTTGGAAAAGAGACGAATATTTAGCCGCGGCAAGGGAAATATCGGACACGTTGCAGATGCATGTGCAGAACAACGGCTATTTCGTCGATTTCCACGACTTTGCGAGGGATGAATCCCCGGCAACGCTGAGCCTGGTTTATGTGGATATTGCGGTGCTTAGGCTGATGAAGGATCATCAGCTTATCGATTCGGGCACTTACGAGCAATACGTTCGCTTACTCTCCGAAATGCCGGATGACGGCGTGTTCTTTCCGGTCACCTTCGATGTTCAGAAGCAGAAATATGCATACGGTGACGAGGTTAATCTCATCGATCAATTAATGATAGGCATTCACCGTGCAGAGCTGGGCAAGAAACCGGCCCCCCTTATCTCCTTTCTGAAGAAGGAGCTCCGCCAGCAGAAGAGCATTAAAGGACGCTATAACCGGGCAACCCGCATGGCGGAGGTCTCTTACGAATCGCCATCGGTTTACGGCCTTGCCATACTGTTAGCCTTGGAATGCGGAGATAAGGAATGGGCTAAGCAGTTGAACAAACAAATGGTATCCCTTAAGAATAAGGACACATCCTACTCTGGCGGGTATGTATTTAACAAGAACACCCATTTTTTTGATAATATTCTTCCCTTGCTTGCCGAGACAGCTATGCAAAATCCTTAATTTAGGGTAATTGTTCAGAAAGTGTATAGTTTGAATCTGTAGAATATAGTATTAAAAGATCGAAATATCCGGCACTTCCCGTATGAGGCTTTATATGGGGATGCCTATTTTTTTACACCATGGATTGTAAGCCAGAACTCTCCTTGGGCTGATGACGACATAGAAGGAAGGTTGATTATGAGGCGCAACATACCGGCGTATCGCATGGCATCGGGCTATATCCTGCTTATTTTGCTGGCAATCGTACAGCAGTTCTTCGTCTTTCTCAACGTTTATCTTGAGCAGAGCTATACCGGGGCGGAATTTGCGTTTAGCATCGCGGCCTTGGCGGCGCTGCTGATCGGGCTGATACTTCCATTAGGGGTGTCCGTCGTCGGAGTATTCGTGTTCCTGGTCGGGTATTTTGTATGGTTGTCGACTTTTGCGCGTCTTGATGTTTTGGCTTTTTTGTGGATTTTGCTTGTACCGGCTAATGTTGGTATCGCCGCTGTAATCAAATCGGCGCTAATTCGCAGCAAGATCGTCATCCAGCGTCTGGCGGAACTGGAGCAGCGTACACCGCAGGTTGATCTTGATACGGCGCTTGGTAACAAAGAGGCGCTGGCCGAAATTGTCGTCAAACAGTCTAATTTGGCCAACAGGTATTCAGAACACTACAGCTTCTGCATGGCGATGTTCAAAATCGATTTTCTACCGCTGGTGCAGGAATCGCTAGGTTCGCAGCGTTATGCCCTGCTTCTGCAGGAGCTATCAAGCATTATTCAGACCCAGATCCGTTATGAGGATTATAAATTTTCCCTGGAACAGGGCAGGTTTATCATTCTGTGTCCGATGACCAACCATGACTTCCTGCAGGCGTTGGCGGATCGGATCAAGCTGGCCCTGATGGATATTCATTTCCTGGATAGAAATGGGCACCCCCTTAAGCTCGTCATTCGCGCGGGCACGATCGTATTCCAGAAGGAGCAGTTCAGCAAGTATAAGGATATCGACGCAATTATCGCTGCGCTGGAGAGATATTCCGAAACGGATTTGATAGGGGAGTACATTTGATTGCTAGAGGGGTTGCCCCGGATTCGGGAGGGAGGTGCCGAGTTTGCTTATGGCGTCGTACGTTGACTGGTTCATTCCATTATGTATTGGAGTCAGCTTCATATTCGCGGTGACCGTTGTCATTCTAACGGTTGCAACCCTTGTATTTCGGGACAGAGTCAATAAAAAATATGATCGGGGGAAATTCAGTGGCTGATGTATTGTTGATACTCTGCATGGTTAGCATCTGGATTGCCGTATTTCAATCGATCATCATTATGACCGGGGCCATTCGCTTTGTATGGCGGCAGAGTATAACGCCGTTGACAATGCCTGCCGATATGGAAGGCTTCCCCACGGTGACCGTGATCGTTCCGGCCCACAACGAAGAGCTTGTCATCACGGCTACGGCAAGGCATGTTCTCCATCTGAACTATCCCGAGCACAAAATCCAGTTTATCGTCGTGGCGGATAACTGCACAGATAATACAGCAGGGCGGCTAAAGGCGCTTAAGGCTCAGCCCATGTACCGGCATCGGGACTTCTTCATCATGGAGCGTAAAGGAACGGGCGGTAAATCAGGCGCCTTGAACGATGCATTGGAGCATGCCGCCGGGGAGTGGATCTGCATTTTTGACGCGGACGCTGCCCCGGAGAAAAATTCGCTGCTCTTTCTCGTGCAGAAGGCGATGGAGGAGCCGGAATTGTACGGGGCGGTGTTTGGACGCAACAAGGCCCGGAACCGGGGGCAGAACTTCTTATCCAGGTGCATTAATTTGGAGCTGGTGACGATGCAGCGGGTGCTCCATACCGGAATGTGGGAGCTGTTCAAGCTGGGGACGATACCGGGCACGAACTTTATTATCAAAACGCCGCTGATTAAAGAAATCGGCGGTTGGGACGAGCAGGCGCTGACCGAGGATACGGCCATTTCGTTTGAAATTCTCTCCAGGGGCCAGCTTATTGCGCTGGCCCCGCAGGCCGAGGCTTACCAGCAGGAGCCGGAGCAGCTATCCGTATATATGAAGCAGCGCGAACGATGGGCCAAAGGGAATTACCAGGTCGTACTGGACAATTTTCACCACTTGTTCAAGCCTTCGAGCTGGCGCATCAAGCTGCATATCCTCTATTATATGGCCAGCTATTTCTGGTTTCTGGTCACGATCGTGATTTCCGACCTGATCATTGTCGTCAACATCGCTTATTGGCTTATCGCTTTATTTAAACCGGAGTTGCTGTCTCCCTTTCAATTTGAAGGCGATGTGTACATTTATCTGATCATCGCCTGGGGGCTGATGTATTATTTGTACGTGCTGCAAATCAACCTTGCCCTGGCTTCCGATATCGGGCAGAGCAACGTCCGGAACTTCGTTTTGTCCTGTATTACGTATTTTACTTACGCACAGCTATTCCTTGTCATTTCACTGCGTGCCTCTTATAACATGATCATGGACAAAATCATGCATCGGGAAAGTAAATGGTATAAGACGCAGCGGTTTGATTAGGCCGGGGAAGGCTAACGGGATATTTGAAGAAAGGGGCCAGAACAATTCTAGCGGTGGATTGGCCCAATTGCCGTTTGCGCGATAGTAATGCAGAAAAACCTTTGTCTAAACCCGTGAAATCTGATACAATAACCCGGAATCAATCAATTTTATATTCTACTTATACGGTGCTGCCCATAATGTATTATGACGCAGCTTAATAGGGAAGTTCGATGAAAATTCGACGCGGTCCCGCCACTGTAACGCGGAGCTGACTATCATAAAACCACTGTTGGATCATCAACGGGAAGGGGATAGTTGAAGCGATGATGCGAAGCCAGGAGACCTGCCGTGTAAGAGCTCTGTAATTTCTCACGAGGATGAGATGGAGATGTTTATCGTGCTGCTGCCGTATGTTTAGTCATTGGAGCGGCCGAGTGTGTATAGTGTTACACGGACAAATCTTCGGAAACATCTTTCTCTAGGGGAAAGGTGTTTTTTTGTTGTCCACAAAAAAAACAATGGTAAAGGAGAGCGGACGTTGAACAGTTGGAAGAATTGGATGAAGAGAAGCTTACCCTTATGGATGAGCTTCATGCTGCTGCTGTCTCTAGTGAATCCTCAGCTCGCCAAGGCGGCAGGAGGAACCAGCAACACGCAGCTGAACAGTATGATTACGAGCACTGTGGACTACTATGCCAAGCAGTACAGTGATGCCGGCTCGACGAAACGAATCGAGTCATGGTGGGAGCTGGTAGCTTTATGGGGCGCAGGAGAAGATTTGCAGGATGGAAGCTGGAGATTGCCTTCCTGGGAGACGACGGCGCCTAATTTAGCGGCCAATAACGGAGGAACCGAGCATATCAGATACATATTCGGGCTGCTGGCTATGGGGAAAGACCCAGCGCATGCTTGGGAGACCGATCGAAATTTATGGGCTGAGCTTGCAGCACAACAGAATCCTGCTACAGGGGCGATCGGCGGCGTTAACAAGCATATTTGGGCCATGCTTGCTATGGATGCCGGGGTCAAACTCGGCGCGGACGTAGGCACATGGGATGCGGCGGCGGCGAAGAAAGCTCTAGACTATTTGCTATCTTGCCAGTACGCAGATGGCGGATTCGGTTTAACGCCGACTGGGTCGTCCGGCGATACGGACATGACCGGTATGGCGCTGTTGGCGCTTGGCAAATACCAGGGCCAGAGCGCGGTGGACAGCGCTATTCAGCGCGCAAAGGAGCTGTTGAAGCAGCGGCAGCTCGATCATGGCGGGTTTAACTCACCCGGGACATGGGGATCCGGAGACAACTCGAATAGCCTGTCGACTACAGTGTCTGGACTGGTGGCTGTAGGCGACGATGCGTTATCATCCGAGTGGATCAAGAACGGTCACTCGGTATTGGATGCTTATGCGCTGTTCCAGCTGGCTGACGGCTCCTTCAAATGGAAAGCTGCCGACGCGAGAATGAACAGCATGTCTACGGAGCAGGCGCTTATTGCACTGCTTGACATCCAGTATGGGCAGTCGACCTGGTTTCGTATCGCTGAAACGACGCCGGTTCAGCCTGGTGTAACGGCACAGCTGCAAGTGACCGGAATGGACGGGGAGCTGTATGCGCCTCAGACTGTCACGGTAGCTCCGAACGGCGGAGAAGTTACAGCGCTTGATGTGATGAAGCAGGGTCTTGATACCGCTGTGCCGCCGATCAGTTACAGCATTACGGGCAGCGGCAGCAATGCTTACGTAACGGCGATTGGCGGACAGGCTGCAGGAACTTTGGGCGGCTGGGACGGCTGGATGTACAACGTCAATGGTGTTGCTCCTTTTGTAGGAGCGGGCGATTATGTCATTCAGCCCGGCGATCAGGTACATTTCTATTACAGCCGCTGGGCGAGCATAGCGCCAGCAGCATCTGAAATCAGTCATGGAGCCTTGAACCCGGCGATTGAAATTAAGCTGGTAGGAGATACGTTTACGCCGGCTGCAGAGCAGGCAAATCACTGGCTTATTGACACAGGTACGACAGGGCTGCAGGTTGCGGGCGTAACCCTGCTCAGTAACCAGCTGGCTAACATTGCCCTTACAGGCCAAGCTGCCGAAGGCACAATATCCGTGCAGGCATTGGCAGGAGCCTTGGCCGGGCAGAGCGACAGCGAGGCGGTGAACGTAGTTGTTCCAGCTTCCTCCGGGCCGGTTCACGAACAGATCATTCCAATTCCGGATGGTGAGACTCATTTTGAGAACGGATCATATGGAGATCCGTTGACAGAAGACAGGGTCATTCTGGAGTTTGCCAAAGCGCAATTGCCGCAGGTCACTTCAGTTACGGACAGTACGTATTTCGATATTGCTCCAAATACTGAGGTCATTTCATCTGGCTGGAACAGCCAGATTCAACTGCCTAGCAAGCTGAGCTCCTCGGATAATTCGTTGATTAATAAGGTAAACGCCACATTGTCTTTAACGAACGAGGAACTTACTCAAATTGCGATTCGCGTCAAGATCGGCGGCAGTGACCGGATTGACTTCAGCCGTCATGTGACGTTGAAGCTGATTGGGCAGGGCAGCAGGCATGCCGGCTGGATCGGCAGCGATGGAAGCTTCCATCCGATTCCGAAATACAACGACTCCTCGGCAAGAGCGGATGCGGTATATGCCTACGCAGATGACCGCGGGGATTTAGTCATCAAGACAACGCATTTTACGGAATTTATCGCCTATGACCTGAAGACTAAGGATACTCCTGGACAAGGAGGCAGCCCGGGCAACGGCGGTACCCCTCCTGGCAATGGCGGAGCTCCCGGCAATGGGGAAGGCACGCCTGGCAATGGCGGTAATCCGGGCACAGGAGGCGGCGTAGTAACTCCGCCGGCAGTGCGTACAATTAAATTGTCTGTGGAGAAACATACAATTGGCGAAGGTGACATTATTGCGCCTGTCACGGTTACGCTCCAGGATGGAGATACCGCATTTACTGTCCTAAAGAGAGCGCTGCAAGGGCGCGGTATTTCTATGAATTACATCGGTTCAGATGCTACCCTTTATGTTCAAGCAATAAACGGTTTAGGTGAATTCGATAAAGGGCCTGTGAGCGGCTGGATGTATCAGGTGAACGGGGTATTTCCAAATTACAGCGCAGGACTGTATACGCTGCAGAACGGCGATGTTCTCCGCTGGCGTTATACTACAAATCTAGGTAAAGATCTTGAAGATGAAGACGCAGGACAAGGAGCACCGGGCGCCGGAGCGCCTGGAGCTGGCGGGCCTGCTGGCATTGGCGCTGCCGAAGGAGCCTTAGGACAGGCCGCAGCGGCAACACCGGAGCAGCAAACGGCTTCTCTGGAGCGTGTTAAGTCAGCAATTGCTAAGGCTTCGGCTTGGATTTTGAACAATCGCAGCTTCGCCAAGCATGATAATTTTAACGATTGGGACGCTTTAGCTTTAGCTCGCTCCGGCAAGCAAGTGCCTGCGGAATATTACTCGGTGCTCGAGAGCCATGTCCGCGAGAACAACGGTGAATTCCGCTTAGTAACGGACTACGAGCGCATGGTGCTGGCTGTTGCCGCAATCGGAAAGGACCCGCGCAGCGTAGCGGGGACAGATTTACTGGAGAAAATCTACAACAATGCGCGCATGATGAATCAGGGTACAAACGGACTCGTATTCGCTTTGCTGTCCCTGGATGCTGCCAAGGCGAATATTCCGAACGATGCACTGTGGACACGGGACAAGCTGGTCGCTTCGCTTCTGCAGCAGCAGAACACCGATGGCGGATTCCCGATCAGCAAGTCGTCCAACGGCCAAAGCGATATCGATATGACGGCCATGGCGCTGCAAGCTCTGGCGAAGTACCAGAACCGCAAAGAGGTCAAAGCGGCTGAGGATAAGGCGCTGGCCTGGCTGTCACAGCAGCAGCTCGCCAGCGGAGGCTTTAAAGCATGGGGCGTCGAGACGAGCGAGAGCATTTCGCAAGTGATTATTGCCCTGTCCAGCCTTAATATTCCACTGGACGATCAGCGGTTCGTGAAGAGCGGCGGCGATCTGCTCACAGCGCTGCAAGCATATATGAACAAGGATGGCGGCTTCGCCCATACGGCAGGGGGAGCCAGTGATTATATGGCAACCCACCAGGGGCTAATGGCGCTTGGTGCGTATGAGCGGATGCAGAAGAAGCAAAGCACGTTATTTGATATGTCCGATATACAACCTGCCGTCTCCAAACCGGCTCCAGTTGTATATGGGGATCAAGCATCCATATCTGCATGGGCGAAGGAAGCGGTTGAAAAAGCGACCGAGCTGGGCTTGATGGCAGGAACGGGCACGGCGGCGCCGCAGTTCGAACCAAAACGAGGTTTGACCCGTGCGGAATTCGCGGTGCTGGTCGTCAAGCTGGCAGGCGAGCAGCCATCTGGAAATACGGCGGGCTTCAAGGATGTCAGCCAAGGCTCCTGGTACGCCGGATATGTAGCTGCGGCTAAGGAGAAAGGTTTGATTTCCGGCTTGAGCGATCATCATTTCGGGCCGAATCAACAAATAACCAGACAGGAAATGGCGACGATTCTTGTACGCATGCAAGGGCAAATGCTGCCGAATGCAGGGGAGGGTACAGCCCCGAACCGTACTCTCAAAGACCGTGAGCAAGTATCCGATTGGGCTGCTGTTTATGTGGATTCGGCTGTTCAATCCGGGCTCATGTCGGGAGACGGCGACTATTTCCGGCCGCAGGAGCAAGTCACTAGAGAAATGGCTGCTGTCGTGATCGTGAAAATGCACGCCATGATCAATCCATAGCATTAACCGGGAGAAGGAGACTTAAGCCTCCTTCTTTCCCTATTTATACGATTATCATAGCTTGGGGTGGGCATATGCCGAAATGGAGCAGGACAGTATGGCAGAATAGAAACAAACTTTTCGGGCTGTTGGCCGTTATCGCTATCGTATTAGCTGCGGTATGGTTCTACGGAAGTGGCAACCCGGAACGGACTGGTTCAGCCGGTGACGCATCTGGTAATGCATCTGTCGAGGCGTCTCGTAATGGGGCTCAGTCTGCCGAAGCAGACTCCAGGAATTACTTTACGGAGAACGGAGAGGCCAGACCGGGACAAGAGGCGGTACCGGACAAGGAAAAGCCGTCTTCAGCTTTACAGCCTGAGGGCATAGGAGAGCCATCACCCGCTGAATCCAGTGACAAGGGCGTTGCACAAGGCACAGCCGGCGGGTCAACAGCAAAGGCGGAAGAGCCATCCATTGCTGATCCCGGTGAGGCAGCGCTGCCCCATGCCGGGAAGCAGGGGGTTGCAGGCAGTCAAATCGGTGAAGGGAAGCGGGCCGATGAGGGCAAAATGGCTGACGCAGCAGAGGGTGCTGGGCCTCAAACCATTCCGAGCGGTTCGGAAACAGCAGCATCTTCTACGCCGCCAAGTGCCGGGGCGAAGCCCGGCAAAGACAATGCCAAGGAGACAGGAGCCAGCTCCGGTGATTCAGTTACGCTAACAATCGTTGGATCGCCGGATATCGGAACAATTATGGGGACGGTCGAGGTAGACATCGGCGAATCCAAGACCGTACTGGACGTACTGAAGAAGGCTACCCGCAGCCAGAAGCTGCAAATGGAGTATACCGGAAGCGGAGCGACAGCTTACGTGCAGGGCATTGACAATTTATATGAATTTGATAAAGGCTCCGGCAGCGGATGGATGTACAGCGTCAACGGCAAATTCCCGAACCGGAGCGCGGGAATATGGCCGCTGAGCCCCGGCGATGACATACGGTGGCTGTACACGGAAGACTTAGGCAAAGATCTGGGCGCAGGCGCAGAAGACGGGTTATGGGATGGGAAGAGCTGATATGGTCTATGGGTTTACAGGACTGCATCCGCAGTTAAGCATGCTGTATTTCCTCGTATTGCTGGGAGCCTGCATGATGTTCCAGCACCCTGTATATTCGCTGGTGTCTTTCATATGCGTTGCAGCGCTCCTCATCTCTCTCGATGGGGGGAGGGCCTTGAAAAAAGTAATTAAAGGCTACTTGCTCATCGCCTTTGTCATATTTATTTCGAATCCGTTTTTCTCCAGCCGGGGAGCCACGATCCTGTTCTATGCCTGGGACCGTCCAGTTACGATGGAAGCCATCGTGTATGGCGCGATATTTGCCTTATCATTGCTTAACATGCTGCTCGCCTTCGTTGCTTTTAATTTGGTCGTGACGCCGGACAAGCTGTTGTATCTGCTTACGCCTTACGCACCGCGAACGGCCTTTGTAATTACTGTAACGCTTCGCTTCGTCCCCCTGCTGACCCGCAGATTGCAGCAAATCATGACGATTCAGAGGGCAATGGGTTATTTACACCCCGGAGGAAGCAAGAAGCACCTGATGCGGGAGGGGATGGAGACGATGCATACGCTCGTCGGCTGGTCCTTGGAGGAAGCGCTGCAGACGGCCGGATCCATGAGGGCAAGAGGTTATGGGATCGGGCCAAGAAGCAGCGGCACAGTCTACCGGATGGATCGCCGGGACAAGCTCGTGCTGTGGATTATGATCATAACGGGGCTGAATATCGTGATCGGCGCTTTGTTTGGCGTAAATCATTATGAAGTATATCCCCGGCTGCAGACATGGCAGTGGTCGTCCCAGCTGGGAATTCATTTGCTTAGTTATGCTGTATTCCTGGCCATCCCCCTTGTGATGAATGGGAAGGAGTGGCTGCATTGGCGCTATATCAGATCGAACATGTAAGCTTCCAATACCCGGAAGCATCAGAAGCGATGCTGACGGATATAAATATCACCGTTGAAGAGGGAGACTTTGTATTATTATGCGGACCATCGGGATCGGGAAAGACGACGCTGCTTCGCCAGCTGAAGCGGGAGATTAGGCCGGAAGGACATCGGCAAGGAGAAATACGGTACCGGGGAATCTTGCAGGACGGTTTGGATACAAGGCATTCCATCGAAGAAATCGGAATGGTCTTTCAGGATCCGGACAGTCAGATCGTCATGAATACGGTATGGCAGGAGCTTACCTTCGCGATGGAGAACCTGGGTTACGCTGCCGAGCAGATTCAGCGGAGAATCGGCGAGCTCGTTCAGTTCTTCGGTATGCAAGGCTGGCTGCAGCTGGGGGTGCATGAGCTGTCCGGAGGCCAGAAACAGCTTTTGAACCTGGCTTCCGTGATGTCTTTACGGCCCAAAGTACTGCTGCTGGATGAGCCGACGGCACAGCTTGACCCGATTGCCGCCAAGGAGTTCATTCAATTACTTGCCCGGATCAACGAAGAGCTGTCTATTACGATCATTATTAGCGAGCATAGAGTTGAAGAGCTGTTCCCGCTTGCTAACCAAGTTGTCATGCTAAAGGCGGGGGAGGTGGCTTACGCTGGTGCTCCGCAAGAAGTCATCCGTAAAATTTGGAGCGGTCGGGATGAATTTTTTATCCCTTATCTGCCCGCGGTCTGCCGATTATTTCTGGGAGCTGGCGGTGAGGATGCCCGGATAACGGAGGAACCCATTCCGCTTACTGTTAGGGCAGGTAGACAATGGATTAGCCAGCATACAAAGGCACTGGCAACCCAGGCTGAATCATCAGCAGAAGCATCAGCATCTACTGATAGGCCACTAGCCGCAGCATTAACCGTGCCGTTAAACGCAGAGCGGACAGCGAAGCAGCAAGCGGAACAGCAGGCCGGAAGGCAAGGAACGCCCTTGTTGGAATGCAGGGAGCTGTTTTTTACATATGAAAAAAATACGCCTCTCGTGTTGAAAGGCTGTTCGCTGCATATTCATCAAGGGGAATTCTTTACATTATTCGGCGGGAATGGCTCAGGAAAATCTACGCTTCTGCACCAAATTGCGGGCGCCAGGAAACCGCAACGTGGGAACATTTTTTTGGAGGGAAAGTCGTTGCTGCGCAGCAGTACCGCCGAGAGGAGCCGATTAATCGGCTACGTGGCACAGAATCCGCTGCTTTACTTCACGCGGGATACGGTAGGGGCGCAGTTCAAGGATCGCATCGAACGGCTGGAGCAAGGCTCCGGAAAGGGACACCAGCAGGGCCAAACTTTTCCTATGAGCAGGCAGAAGCGGTTAGACGAGCTGCTGGAGCTGTTTGAGCTGAAAGGATCGTTGGACAAGCATCCGTTAGACCTCAGCGGAGGACAGCAGCAAAAGGCAGCGCTGATTCTCGTCCTGCTGGCAGAGCCGCGATTGCTGCTGCTCGACGAGCCGACAAAGGGGCTTGATCCCACCTCCAAAATGAAGCTGGCGGCACAGCTTGATGCCATCCGCGGGAAGGGCACAACGATTCTGATGGTCAGTCATGATATCGAATTTGCGGCCAGTTATGCGACGCGCTGCGGGCTGCTGTTTGACGGCAAGCTGGTTGCGATAGATGAGACGAGGAACTTTTTGCGGGACAATTACTTTTACACGACAATTATTCATCGTACGGCGGGCGATTTCTTCCCCGCAGCGATTACCATGAAGGATATAGGGATGCCATGGGAAAAATAAAACGTTTTGTCTATGCCGGCAGCATCATTGCAGTGATTGTTCTGCTGGCTGCCGTGTTATGGTTCGAGGAGTATTATCTCCCGCTCAGCTTCTTGGTTATCGGGCTGGCGATCATTCCCTTTTTTATCCGCTTCGAGAGAAAAAAGCTGCGGACGGAGGAAATCCTGCTCGTCGCGATGCTGGGGGCCATTGCGGCCGTGAGCCGCGTGCCGTTTGCGCCGCTCCCCAGTGTGCAGCCGACGTCCTTTGTCATTATTATGGCGGCGCTTGCCTTTGGAGCCGAGACGGGATTTCTGGTGGGCAGCATCGCCGCCGTCGTATCGAATATATTCTTGGGCCAAGGGCCATGGACGCCGTGGCAGATGTTCTGCTGGGGAATGATCGGGTTCACGGCAGGACTGCTTAAGGACTCGTTATGGATGAAACGGATGTGGGGCAGAAATCTCTTCGGATTCCTCTGGGGATTTCTGTTCGGCTGGATCATGAATTTATGGTTCCTGATCGGCTTCTATGATCAATTGTCCTGGCCAGTATTCGTGTCGGCTTATGCCGCCAGCTTCTACTTCGATTTGGCCCACGCGTTATCGAATGTTTTCTTTCTTACGCTTTTCTCCGGGGTATGGATGCGGATCCTTACCCGGGTTAAGTCGAAGTATGGCCTGCTGAACCCGGAGGACTCGCCGGTTAAATCACCGCGATCGCCGTAATCACCCAGCCGATCAGGAAGGCCACGCCGCCGAGCGGCGTAATCGCTCCGAGCTTGCGGATGCCTGTCAGGCTTAGGGCGTACAAGCTGCCTGAGAATAGGATGATGCCCGCGAACAGGAACCAGCCAGCCAATACAACCAGAGACGGCGATTCGGTCTGCGCAGAAATCAGGCCTAACAGCAGCAAGCCGAGCGCATGAGCGATGTGGTACTGGATTCCGGTTTGATAAATTTTCATCATATCCTCGGACAGCTTCGTCTTCAATGCATGGGCTCCAAACGCCCCCAAGGCAACGGCCAGGAACATCATGACTGCTCCGAGCAGCAATAATGTCGTCATGAATATAAACACCTCCCACTCCAAATAGTAGCTATTACACACGAAGGCGTCAATTCAAGGAGGGGATAGTGTCACAAAATTGGAGGCTCATTTGTCTACCCTGTATCACATTTATGAGGGAGAGATGGACGAATGAGTCTAAGGTTGAATTTACAGAAGGCTAACCCGGCAGCGTATCAAGCGATGTCCGTACTGGAGAAATACACCAGGGAGAGCAGCGTAGATCCTGTAACGAATGAGCTGATCAAGCTTCGCGCGTCTCAAATCAATGGATGCGCCTATTGCCTGGATATGCATGCTAAGGATTTGATGGCGATGGGGAATCATGCCGACCGGATTTTGCTGCTCAGCGTATGGCGGGAAGTTCCGCATCTGTTCTCGGATCAGGAGCGGGCCGCTTTGGAGCTCACGGAATACGTGACGAATATTTCGGTTGAAGGGGTGCCGCAGCCGGTCTATGAGAAGGTGAGGCAGTATTTTACCGAGAGTGAGTACGTAGATTTATTAATAGCCATAAATACGATTAACAGCTGGAATCGCCTGGCTATTTCATCAGGGCTTTTCCCTGGCTGTTTCAAGTCATAAAATGGTAGAATAATCACATAGGAAATGCCGAAAGGAAGCCTTCCCGGGCTTCTTTTTGGCGTTGGGAGGAGGTGCAGGATTGGTGCAACCATTGCAGAATGAGGATGCTCGTTCCGTGCAAATGGGGATGGACATCGACGCATTGTACCGGAATTATCGGACATATGCTTTTTCCATAGCCTATCGGATGCTGGGCGTTATATCTGACGCCGAGGATGTGGTTCAGGACTGGTTTGCGGAGATGCAATCCAAGGATATGACAGAAATTCGAGATGTCAAAGCCTATTTGGCAAAAGGAATTACGAATCGCAGCCTGAACGTATTGAAGTCAGCGCGGAAGCAGAGGGAAGTATATGTCGGAGAATGGCTTCCAGAGCCGCTCGTCTCTGACTACGATTCTCCCGAGCGGACACTGGAGCGGCAGGACGCCATTTCTTATGCCTATCTGGTCATGCTTGAGCGTCTTACCCCGATGGAGCGGGCGGTATATTTGCTTCGGGAAGTGTTTCAGTACGACTATCCTGCAATTTCAGAGATGCTGGGCAAATCGGAGAGCAATTGCCGCAAAATATGCAGCCGGGCGAAGAAGAGCCTCAATTCGGAGGAGATAAGGATTGACGATCATCCTACCCTTGATGAGGGGAACAAAAGAAAGTTGATCGAGCGGTTTATTGCCGCTTTCGAGCGATACCAAATGGAGGAGCTGCTGGAACTGCTCTCTGAAGATGCGGTAATGATAAGCGACGGGGGCGGTTACACTCGTTCCGCTATTTTTCCGATTACAAGCCGGAAGCGTGTGCTGGCTTTGTTGACTTCGCCCAAAGCATTTAAGGAATTGCGCAGGTGGGAAGCTGTGTTGACAGAGGTCAATGGAGAAGTGAACCTTGTCTTTTTGTTAGAAGGTCAATTGAAGGGCATATTATGCTTTCGATGGGCAAGCGAATCAAACCGCATCCAAAATTTATATTTGCTGCTTAATCCCTATAAATTGAATCATGTCCAGTCTGCCTTGCATGAGTAAGATCCCCGGATCTTGCCCATGCTTTTTTTATGAGACTATATATTAAATAATATTATGCACTTTACAATAGTGTGTGGCATACAGTATATTAGGAGCAGGAGTTGATAAGATGACTGACATTCAAGAGGTCGTGAATGGATTACTGCAGGAGCTGCGGCGGGGAACGATCATTATTGGCGTGCTCAGCCAGCTGTCAGAGCCCCAGTACGGATATTCGCTGGTGATGATCTTGGAAGAGAAGGGCATGTCTATTGACCCCGGCACGCTGTATCCCTTGCTAAGAAGACTGGAGAAACAGGGGCTGCTGGACAGCGAGTGGGATACGACGGAGAGCCGGCCGCGGAAGTATTACCGGCGGAGCGAATTCGGAACCGAGGTGTACCGGCAGCTATGCACGGAATGGAAGGAATTGAACCGAAGTGTGGAAGGTTTGCTGGACTTGAATTGATTTTTGAGGAGGAGTGACTCTTGGATTATGTGCAGAGGTATATTTATGCTGTAACTCAGAAGCTGCCCGAAGGACAGAGGGAGGAAATCAGGCTGGAGCTGGAGGGCTTGATTGAGGACATGCTGGACGAGCGCACGCAGGGCGGGCCGGTGACGGATGGCGACATTGAAGCGGTGCTCCGGGAGCTGGGAAGCCCGCATAAGCTGGCGGATCAATACCGCGCCCGGCCAAGATATTTGATTGGCCCCGGATTTTTCGATGCTTATATCTCAGTACTGCGAATTGTCCTGATCTCTATTGGCATCGGGCTTTCGGCGAGCTTCGCTGTTGAAGCTCTCATTACGCCAGCGGAGACGCTGCAGCATTTTATTTCATATATCGTATCGATTATAACCATCGGTGTGCAAGGCTTCGCTTGGGTGACCGTTACCTTTGCCATTATTGAATATGCTGGCGTGAAGCCGGAGGATTTGAACAAAAGCAAGCGGGAATGGTCTCTTGCCGACTTGCCGGAGATCCCTGACCGCAGGCTGCTCATTAAGCGAGGCGAGCCTATCGTGGGGATTATTTTCTCCGTATTGTTCGCCGTCTTGTTTACGTTCTCGGTAGAGCTGATCGGAGTGATTGTGTTTCGGGAGAATTTCAGGGAGGTCGTTCCCATTTTCAATGTAGAGAACTTTGCCCGGTATTTACCGCTCATCTGGGGTCTTACAGCGCTTAGCATATTGAAGGAATCGGTCAAGATTATTTTCGGCAAATGGACGCGCGGTGTGGTGCTGTCCCATGTGGCATTAAATGCGCTCACATTTATTTTGCTGGTTATTATGTTCAAAGATTCTGAGGTCTGGAACCCTTATTTTGTAGATCAACTGGTGCAGTTAAATATTTTGACTCCGGGCAGCGAGGCGTTTGAATGGGTTCAGACGATCTGGGGCGGGGGTCAGCACTGGCTGATATCTATCGTGGCCATTGTGACTGCGATTGATATAGTGTCGGTATGCTTGAAGGTGTATCCCATTCATAAGGGTGCCATGGGGAATGTTAAGAATCACTAACGGCCCAGTGCTTGTATCTGGAACAACTTGGTATACAAGGATATTTGTTTGCCGGGACTCCCATTGGGGTAAAGGTTAGCGTACGTACTCTGTACGCTGACTAACGATCTCGATCGGGGAGGAATCAGTGTTATGGATGAGCAGCACAAATCAGGCGGCAATCGTAAGCAGGAGCAGTTGGAGCAGTTTCGCGTGAAGGATGAAGGCCAGAAGATGACGACAAACCAGGGCCTGCGCGTCTCGGAGGACGAATTCTCCCTTAAGGCCGGGGAGAGGGGCCCGACACTGATGGAGGACTTTCATTTCCGGGAGAAAATGACGCATTTCGACCATGAACGCATCCCGGAGCGCGTCGTGCATGCACGGGGATTCGCGGCTCATGGGGAGTTTGAGCTATATACATCCATGAAGCCGTACACAAAGGCCAAATTTCTGCAGGAGCCCGGGACTGTAACTCCCGTGTTCGTCCGCTTCTCTACCGTTGCAGGCTCCCGCGGCTCGGCGGAGACGGTGCGTGACGCACGGGGGTTTGCGACGAAGTTCTATACCGAGGAAGGCAACTATGATCTGGTCGGCAACAATATTCCCGTATTCTTCATCCAGGATGCTATCAAATTTCCGGATTTGATACACGCGCTGAAGCCCGAGCCGCATCATGAAATGCCCCAGGCGGCCACGGCTCATGATACATTCTGGGATTTCGTGGCGAACAACCAGGAATCCGCGCATATGATCATGTGGGCGATGTCGGACCGCGCCATCCCGCGCAGCTTCCGGATGATGGAGGGCTTCGGGGTGAATACCTTCCGGTTCGTTAACGAACAGGGGAAGGCCCACTTTGTGAAGTTCCATTGGAAGCCTGTGCTAGGGACGCATTCGCTCGTCTGGGACGAGGCGCAGAAGATTGCGGGGAAAGACCCGGACTTTCATCGCCGGGATCTATGGGAGTCGATTGAGCAGGGCAATTATCCGGAGTATGAGCTGGGCGTTCAGCTTCTCCCGGAGGAAGACGAGTTCAAATTCGATTTCGATATTCTCGATGCAACCAAGCTGTGGCCGGAAGAGGACATCCCTGTACAACTGATTGGAAAAATGACGCTGAATCGCAACGTGGACAACGTATTTGCGGAGACAGAGCAGGTGGCCTTCCATCCGGGGCATGTCGTGCCAGGGATCGATTTCACCAATGACCCGCTGCTGCAGGGCCGCTTGTTCTCCTATACGGATACGCAGCTGATTCGGCTTGGGGGACCGAACTTTCATGAGCTGCCGATTAACCGTCCGGTGTGCCCGTTCCACAACAATCAGCGGGACGGCTATGGGCGCCAGACAATTAATGTAGGCCAGGTCAGTTATCATAATAACTCGTTGGCCGGGAATACGCCGTCGCCTGCGGCGGAGGCAGAAGGCGGCTATGTTCATTACCAGGAAAAGGTCGACGGCCGCAAAATCCGTGCTCGGAGCGAGAGCTTCAAGGATCACTTTTCCCAGGCGACCCTCTTCTGGAACAGTATGAGCCTGGCGGAGAAGCAGCACATCATCGACGCCTTTTCGTTCGAGCTCGGCAAGGTCAAGAGCAAGTCGGTACGCCAGCAGGTGGTTGACATGCTCGGCAATGTCAGCCTGAAGCTGGCTGTTCCGGTCGCCGAAGCGATTGGGGCTATACCTCCATCGGGAGCGGGATCGCAGTCCAGCAAATCATCCCCGGCGCTGAGCCAGGAGAACACGGTAAAGTCGCCGAGGACCCGCAAGGTTGGTGTGATCGTAGGTACGGGCTTTGACGGAGCCGAGGCGAAATCGGTGCTGAATGCGCTGATCGCCGAAGGGGTTCAGGCTGAATTCATTAGCGACAAGCTTGGCGTGCTCCACGGATCGGAGAATACGGAATGCGAGGTCGTGTATACGTTCCTGACCGCCGACTCCGTCTTGTTCGATGCGGTTTACGCACTTGGCGGTGAGCTCGCCTCTGCTGACTCAGACCGGAAGGCGGCTTCTTTTATTCAGGAGGCTTACTCGCATTATAAGCCGATTGGGGCAGCCGCGGGCGGCATGAAGTGGCTGGAGCCGCAAATGGAGAACAGCCCAGGTGTCGTTACGGGGGAGAGCGGCAGCAATTTTGCAGCCGGCTTCATTGAGGCCATTGCGGCTCATCGTCACTGGGATCGCGTCTGAGCAGAGGCAGCTTGCGGGCCAACCGCGACAAAAGCCGCAGATGCTTGCGGAGAATTGATAGAGATACGGCAAGACGCCCCGCAGTGGAGAGTGATTCCAACTGCGGGGCGTCTGTTATTCATTATGGTTGCTGGGGCAGCTCGGTTTCTACTACAATTTTAACCGCTTGGCTGATCGCGGGCAGGCTTTTCGTCATGACGGGCTGATAAAACCCGATGACCTTAGTTCCTTGCTCGATGGAGCCCGGCTCTACAGGCTTGCCCTCTTTATCCACGATAGCCGTATCGTCGCTGAGCCGAAGAACGATGTCATTCTGGGACAGGTTGGTCAACCCTTGGCCCTTGACCAGATAACTGGCATGACCTTGCTCATCCGTGCGGATTTCCTCGACCGTCCCTGCGGTTCCGAGCAGCTCGCCGGGCAATTCGGCGTCTAGTACGGTGAGGGTGTAGGCTCCTGTCTGAGGCGGCAGGCTGAGGGTCATGGCTAGCGAATGTTCCGCCTTCACGGTCATTCCAAGCCGCAGATCCGACCACTCCAGCTTCGTTTCGTCAGCACGTTGATATACGGTGTCCTCGCTGACTTTCAGAACAAGCCCGTCAGGCCAGACTCCCTGGATATGAACCGAGGCGTATTTCTCGTCATCCTGAATGGCGGTGATAACGCCGGTGGTTTGGGCGGTTTGCTGATGCACCGGCTGCTCTGGCTGCTGCGCCTGAGTTGTAATAGAGACAGAACCGGCGCTGATGGCTACGGTGGCATGCAGTGCATTCTCGACAAAGGCGGACGGCACATGCAGTTGTCCCTCCGTTAACTCAGGAGCGGCGGGAAGAGAGGCGCTGCTCCCGTTAACCCCATATTCCTTCGCTCCAGCCGTAACGGCTGCGCTCATATCGTCCTTGCTTATAATGGCGGAACGATCCGCTTGACTCCATTTCACGGTATAACCCAGCTGCTCCGCAACAGCACGGAGCGGCAGCATTGTGGCTTCCCCGCCATGCGCTTGGTAGGCCGCCCCAGGCAGAAGCGTTCCGTCGACTTCAATTGCGATAGCTGATGCCTGCGGCGAGGAAACGATCGGCGCGATATTTGCTGAGGCCGATGGCTGGCTCGCTGCCGGCTCTGCCGCCGCAGCGCCAGAAGCTACGATCGCCGTGGACAATGCCAGCATGGCCAGCGAAGTTCTCAAAGTAGTATTCATCATTGTCATTCCTCTCGACTTGTATTGTAAGTAACTCTACAAACCAAGACGGGAGTGTTTATGGAAATGTTGCACAAGGTGACGAATTATACCAGCTTTTTACGGATCGAACCAGAGATCATGTCGATGATTGTAATCATGACGACGATGCCAAGCAGAATAATGCCGACCCTCTCCCAGTTTCGCGAGCTCAGGGCAAAAATGAGCGGCGTTCCGATTCCACCCGCCCCAATGATCCCGAGAATGGTTGCGGAACGGACGTTAATTTCAAATCGGTATAAGGTATAGGACAGAAAACCTGGCAGTACCTGAGGGATCACGGCGAACCACATGATTTGCAGGCGGCTCGCTCCCGAGGCAATCAAGGCTTCGACGGGGCCTTTGTCCAAACTTTCGACCTCGTCGGCAAACAGCTTGCCCAGCATGCCTACGGAATGCAGTCCAAGCGCCAGTACCCCGGCGAAAGAGCCCGGTCCGACGGCCTTAATGAACAGGATGGCCATAATAATCTCTGGAAAAGTACGGATGAAGCTCAGAATCATTTTTCCGGAGCCGGATACCCATCGGGATGAGCTCATATTGGTGGCTGCCCAGAAGGCAAAAGGAATGCAAATGACCGTCGATATAAAGGTGCCAAGCATGGAAATGGCCAGCGTATCCAGCAGCCCTCGCAGCAAATCTTCGCCGTCGGGCAAATATACGTAATCCCAATCCGGCGAGAAGATCCCGGCTATGATTGCCTTCGTAATTTGCCCGGCTGTTTCTTTGATGCCGGTGTAAGGGATGCCGGCGAATGCCCATATATAAATAATGGCGAGCGCGGCGTATATGAGCCACCGATAGGCTCGTTTCCTCGGCTTGCGCCTGATTTCGTTTCCTGGTTTTGTCATAGCAGCTTCTCCCGCAGCTTCATGCTCACATAGTCGATCACAAGCACGATAGCTAATGTAAAAATAATGATGGCACTGGTCTTGTCATATTCCAGAAAACCTAAAGTCACCTCGTAATAGTGCCCGATGCCCCCGGCGCCGACAAGACCGAGAATGGCCGCCGCCCGCACATTAATTTCGAAGGTATAAAGCACGTAAGAAGCGAAGTGCGCCTGAATTTGCGGAATGACGCCGTAAGCGATTCGCTGCGGGGCGTTCGCGCCGACAGAGGTCATCGCCTCCAGCGGGCCGTTATCGATCGTCTCCAGCGCTTCATAGGTCAGCTTGGCGATGAGTCCCATTGAGAATACCGCCAGGGCAAATATGCCCGGCAGCGGACCGAGCCCGAATATGGCGACGAACAGGGCGGCCAGCAGCAAATCCGGGATCGTACGTACGAGATTAAGGAGGAAACGCACCGGATAATAAACCCAGCGGGATTTGACCAAATTGCTGGCGCACAGCAGGGCGACGGGAATAGCGCCGATGGCTCCGAGCGTCGTTCCTACGAGGGCCATGCGAATTGTCTCAAGCATTGCATCGATAATATGGCTGAAATAGCTCCATTTCGGCGGAAACATTTCCCGCAGCAGATCAAGCATATTGGGCAGGCCAGCTACAAGCTCGCTGAGCGTCGATTCCGTTTGCACTGCGCTTCCCCAGAGAAGAAGCAGGATAATAGCTGCCGTCAGCACATGCTTTAACCGGCTAGGGGCCTTCGGGCGGGCATGGATAGGGAGGCTTGGCTTGGCGTTCATACGACCCGCTCCTCCAGCAATTCATCCTGTTGAATCGGCCGTCCATAAATGGAAGCGAAGACCTCGTCCGTTGCCTCGGACACAGGGCCGTCAAAGACGACCTCTCCCGCTCTGAGCCCGATGATCCGAGTGGCGTACGCTCTGGCCAAATCGATGAAATGCAGATTGACGATCGTCGTAATGCCGAGCTCCTGGTTGATTCTTTTTAAATCGTCCATGACCTGCTTCGTCGTCAATGGATCAAGAGAGGCGACCGGCTCATCAGCGAGGATAATTTTGGCTTCCTGGGCGAGCACGCGGGCAATAGCAACCCTCTGCTGCTGTCCGCCGGACAGCTGGTCGGCCCGAACGTAGGCTTTTTCGGCGATGTTGACGCGGCTAAGCGCCTCAAAGGCGATATCGGTGTCCTCCTTCGGGAATAACCCCAGGACGGTGCGCAGCGTAGAGTGGTAGCCGACCCGTCCGGCCATCACGTTGCGCAGCACAGTAGAGCGTTTAACCAGATTGAAGCTTTGAAAAATCATCCCGATATCGCGGCGAATGCTGCGAAGCTGCTGCCCCGATGCGTTCGTAATCGACTTGCCGCCGATGCGGATGTCCCCCTCGGTAATGTCATGCAGCCGGTTCATTGCACGCAGCAGCGTTGATTTGCCTGCCCCCGACAGTCCGACGATGACGACAAACTCGCCTTGGGAAATAGACAGGCTAATCTGGTTTAGACCCTTTGTTCCGTTGGGATAAGTCTTGGATACATTTGTAAGCTCTATCACGTAAATGATCATTCCTTATAATAGTTTTATCGAACAATTCCGCTTAACAGCTCTAAGCATCTCTAAGAACAGGCACAGCCAGTCACAGTGCGGCAGCACTCCAACTGGCTTGCTCATTTTGCGTACGGTGTTCAGAGGTTCCCCATTCCAAATAGTCAGCTTACTCTGTCTTCACTTTCTCCCCGTATTCACGCACGATATCGAAGGTGCTGTCTTCCGATTTCACATAACCCTCATGCGAGTATATTTCCTGAATGATCGCGCGTCCTGCTTCATCCTTGCCGATATCGATGAAGGCGTTGGCGATTTTCTCGCTCCACTCTGCGTTCATGTCCGTGCGAATGGAAACCGTGTCGTTCGGAATCGGCTCGGTGAACGCCAGCACCCGTGTATCCTCAAATACCGTCGGATAGTCGCTCTTTACGACGTTTCTGGCATCCTGAAAAATCGCTGCGGCATCAACATCTCCGTTCAATACGGCGAGCACGCCCTGGTCATGTCCTTTAACCGTAATGGCTTGCACGTCTTTAAGCGGATCGAGCCCCGATTCCATCAGCTTGCCGGCAGGCCATACGAAGCCTGCGGAGGATGTGACGTTCTGATAGGCGATGCGCTTGCCTTTCAAATCGCTTACGGACTGGATCGGGGAGTCTTTCTTGACGATAATCATAGCTTTATAGAAATCGACGAGCTCTTCGGTCGGAGCGCCCGTATCATCCTGTACCCCATAACGCTGGGCTTGCAGAATGACATCGGCAGCGCCTTTCTCTTTAGCCAGAACATAAGCGGTTGGCGGAAGGAAGCCGACATCAACTTTCTTGGAAGCCATCGCTTCAATAATGGTATTGTAATCGGTCGATACGCTGACTTTGACAGGAATGCCAAGGCGGTCGCTCAGCAGCTTTTCCAGCGGTTTTGCTTTTGCTTCAAGGGTATCAGCATTCTGGGATGGAACGAATTGCACGGTGAGCGTCTCCGGCACATAACCTTCGACTTTCGGCGCGTTTGCCGCTTGGTTCTGCTGATCGGCGGATGCGTTCGCCGCAGTATCTGTTCCGGTATTGCTGACAGCAGCATTGCTGCCGCAGCCGCTAAGGAAGGCGACGGACATAAATAAAGGCAGTATAAATCGGGTGATCTTCTTCAAACGGTATGACCTCCACATAAATCTATTTTTTGGATTGCACCATTAACTATAAGAGAGGTTTATTAACGGCTTGTCAGCAGAATTATAGTATTATGTAAAAAAATGTGATTTTCGGGACTGCCTATTTAATATAAATCATGATTTGGCCTGATAGACTAAATAGGAAACGCGTTGGAAATTAGCTATAGAAGGGACTTGAAGATGGCGATGAATAAAACGGCAGCCTGCGAAATTGAAATTCTTGTGACAAGCGATATTCACGGGCATATTTACCCTACAGATTATAGAACGGCAGAGGATAAGAACCTGGGTCTGGCCAAAATAGCCTCGCTAATCCAGGAGGAACGGCGGCAAGCTCCCGACCTGCTCTTGCTGGATAACGGCGATTTGATACAAGGGTCGCCGATGGCCTCGTATGATGTAAAGAAGGGAACGGGGGCAACCCATCCAGCGGCGGCTGTACTGAACCGTCTGTCCTATGACGCGGCTGTCCCGGGGAACCATGAGTTCAATTACGGGCAGGATGTGCTGCGCCGCGTTATGGAAATGTCGGAGTTCCCCTGGTTGTCGGCAAACATTATCGATGCCAAGACGGGGGAGCCTGCCTTCGGCGTACCTTATATCATCAAACAGAGAGGCCCGCTAGATGATCCTGTCAAAGTGGCGATTCTTGGCCTGACGACGCAGTATATTCCCAATTGGGAGAATCCGCTGTATCTTGAAGGCCTCGAGTTTCGTGACGCGATTGAGACGGCGAAGGCATGGGTATCTTTGATCCGGAAGAGGGAGCGCCCCGATCTGCTCGTCGTCTGTTATCACGGCGGCTTCGAGCGGGATCTGGCCAGCGGAGAAGCAAGCGAGAAGCTGACCGGGGAAAATCAGGGCTACGCGCTTTGCCGGGAAGTAGAAGGCATAGATGTGCTGATTACCGGACATCAGCATCGTTTCCTGGCGACGCAGCTTGGTGATGTTACCGTAGTCCAGCCCGGCAGCTTGGGACAGGCTTTGGGCAAGGTCGTAGTTTGTCTGGAGAAGCAGGAGGAAGGATGGATCATTCGCCGTAAAACGGCAGAGCTGCTCCTGGTCGATGATTCGGTAAATGCAGACAGGACGATTCTGGAGATGTTCTCCAGTCTGGAGGCCGCAACACAGAGCTGGCTGGATCAGCCAATCGGGCAGGTGGCGGGAGATATGCGCATCCACAGTCCGTTAATCTGCAGGACGGCGGATCATCCTTTCATTGAGTTCGTAAATAAAGTGCAGATGGAGGCCGCTGGGGCCGCGGTATCGTGCGCCGCCTTGCTGAGTGAGGAGTCCCGCGGCTTTGGCACAACCGTAACCATGCGCGATGTGCTGGGCAATTTCATGTACCCCAATACGTTGACGGTGCTCCGGCTGAAGGGGAAGGATATTCGGGATGCATTGGAGCAGACGGCTGCTTATTTCGTGGCCGGCCCGGATGGCAGGCCTACGGTCAGTTCAGCCTACTTGGAGCCGAAAGCCCAGCATTACAATTACGATATGTGGGAAGGCATCCGGTATGAGCTGGACCCAGCTAAGCCGCTCGGGCAGCGGGTTATGAAACTGACGGATCTTGCCGGCAACGAAATTGAGGATGAGACGGAAATGGATGTGGTCATGAACAGCTACCGGGCCGGCGGCGGGGGAGATTATGAAATGTTCAAAGGAAAGCCCGTCGTGCGGGAAATCGCGGCCGACATGGCTGAGCTGGTCGCGGAATACATTCGGAAGCACCGGATCATTCAGGCCAGCTGCGACCATAATTGGCGGGTTATTGCGCACAATCCTATGGTACAATGACAGACATCAGGGCAAGCTAGAAGTTGTATGAGAACTTCAGCTGATGCGCATAACTTATCGTGAAAGAGGAGCTGACCATTCATGAGCGAACAAATTAATGAGCAAGAACTCGTTCAGTACATTGCCGAGCGCACCGGAGCGAAACCGGAGGCGATCCGGGCTGTGCTGAAGCATGAGGAAGCGTTCATCAACAATGCCCATAAGGGCGCCAAAGGCGATGTCGATATCGATGGCGATGAGCTGGTGGATTACGTGCTGAGCCGGCCGGACGTGAAGCTGGACGAGCTGACCGTGGAGACAATCCTGGAGCTGGAGATGGATTACTTGATGGACAAGGGTCTTGCCGGCTACGTGGATTAGAGCCTTTTGAGACTATTCAAATCCCCTTCTTTGCCTGAGCGGCTGAAGGGGATTTTTGCGCCGCACCGGGTGATAATAGGCCCCGGCATAAAGCCGGTAAAGTATGTTTCTTGTCGAAACACCTATTCCCCAGCTTGGCCCAATGTTATGATATGGCTATTGAAGTTCGTACATAACGAAATAAATCCAGGTTTTACATAGGAGGAACAACCGTGAATGGCCCAATGATCATCACTCTTATCGTTCTGATAACGGCATCGGTGCTGTTTGTTTCGGGAAAAATCCGGTCTGATCTCGTAGCGATCGGATCGCTGATCATTTTGATGCTGCTGGGCATCCTTACTCCAGCTGAGGCGCTATCCGGCTTCTCCAATTCGGTCGTAATCATGATGATCGGATTGTTCGTCGTGGGCGGAGGCATACTTCAGACTGGGCTGGCCAAGATGGCGAGCCGGATACTGCTTCGCCTGGCGGGGACGAGCGAGACCCGGCTGCTGATTATGGTTATGCTTGTAACTTCGTTTATCGGCGCCTTTGTCAGCAATACCGGCACGGTTGCCGTGATGATGCCAATCGTCGTGAGCCTGGCAATAAGTGCGGGTACCCATCCAGGCAAGCTGCTCATGCCGCTCGCCTTTGCCAGCAGTCTTGGCGGGATGCTGACACTGATTGGTACGCCGCCGAACCTGGTGATCCAGGAGACGCTCCAGCAGGCCGGGTATAAAGGGCTGTCCTTTTTCAGCTTTACACCGGTTGGCCTCGTCTGCTTGGCTGCGGGCATCGTCGGCCTGCTCTTTCTGCGCCGCTTTCTGCCTGACCACCAGAGGGCGGAGGGCAAGCGGAAGAAGAATGGCCGCTCGCTACAGGAGCTCGCCAGGCAGTATCAGTTAACGCAAAATTTATTTCGCGTTCAGGTAGGTAAGGATTCGCCGATTCAATCAAAAACGCTGCAGGAGCTTGATATTTCGGCCAGGTTCGAGGTCAACATCATTGAAATCCGCCGTAAAATCTCGGCGAAGAACCAATTTTTCAAGACGATTAACCAAGAGATTGCCGGGCCGGATACCGTCATTCACGAGGATGATATTCTGTATGTCAACGGTACGTTTGAGCGAGCGGAGCAATTTGCCTTGCACTACGGGTTGAGCTTGCTTGATCGTCACGTCCCGGAAAGAAGCGGTCCGCAGCCCGAGCAGGATGCACAGTATGCGACGAGTGAGGTGGGCATTGCCGAAGTGATGTTAACACCGAACTCCAGCCTGATCGGCAGGCTGGTCAAGCATTCAGGATTCCGCGAGAAATACCGTGTGAATATTCTCGGCATTCAGCGGAAGGAGCACTATCTGCTGCATAATTTGAAGGAGGAGCGGATGAGATTCGGCGATGCCCTGCTCGTCCAAGGCACGTGGAAGGATATCGCGCTGCTGGCTGCGGATCAGGCTAACGTCGTTGTTGTCGGCCAGCCAATCGAAGAATCGCGCAAGGTAACAATGGACATCAAGGCCCCGATCGCTGCAGGCATTATGCTGCTCATGGTGATCCTGCTCATTACCGAGCTGGTGCCTGCTGTGGCGGCCGTCATGATCGCCGCCGTACTGATGGTTGTCTTCGGCTGCGTCCGCAATATGGAGGAGGCGTATAAAAGCATCAACTGGGAGAGCATCGTCTTAATCGGCGGAATGATCCCGATGTCGATCGCCATTGAGAAGACCGGAGCAGCTGCGCTGCTGTCCGAGGGGCTGGTGAGTACGCTTGGCGGTTATGGTCCGATTGTGCTGCTGGCCGGGGTATATTTCACGACATCCCTGCTCACGATGTTTATCAGCAATACGGCTTGCGCGGTACTGTTTGCGCCCATCGCCCTTACCTCAGCGATTCAGCTTGGCGTAAGCCCGTATCCGTTTCTGTTTGCGGTTTCGATCGGGGCAAGCATGTGCTTTGCGTCTCCGTTCTCGACGCCGCCAAACGCACTTGTCATGTCAGCTGGACGATATAAATTCAGCCATTATATTAAGGTTGGCCTCCCGCTGCAAATCTTTATCGGTATAGTGATGGTGGCGATGCTGCCGATATTTTTCCCGTTTTAATCAGGTACGTCCTCGTTTGCGGCTGCGGCTGCGACCGGGGGCGTTTTTCTATGGGGTGAGAAATCAGAATGACAATTATAACTGTTTAAATGCAATATATATTTGACATTATGACGCTTATGTTGTAGATTTAGGGTGTGAAACGAGTGTTTATTATATCTACACAGAGAGGGTGTACGGACATGAAATGGTTTCAATGGCTTTCAAGTCGGGGCAAGCAAGCGGACGAAAGAATCGTGAATATCCAAAATAAAATTTACAAGGAAATATACATACTGGTCATGTTGATCTGCTTGGCTTCGGTGATCGGCAAATTCATCATGCTGGGCACGGATACACCGGTAATCACAGAAGTCGCCATTTTGCTGGCTTCCAGCCTCTATTATTTGATTCGTTCGGCTTCCCTGGGTATTTATTCAGATGCCGTCGAGGTTCACGATCGAACGAGCAAATTCAAGATGAGCACCAAGAATATCATTGCAGGCAGCGTTTTGGGTGTAGGACTGGCCTTGTTCTTTGGCTTCCGCAGCGCAGTTCTTTATGCTGACGGGGGATTGCAGTCTCTTTGGTATTTCGTGCTTGTGGCCATCGTCTCATTGATGATTTATGTTCCGCTGTTCCTGGCGTTAACCTTCGGCCTTCATTCAGTGGCGAATAAAGCCAGTGCTCACGTGAACAAGGATGATCTGGAATGAAGAACCTCAGAATGAAGCTGGCGAGAGTCGAAAAGGACTTGTCCCAGGAGCAGCTGGCTCAAATCGTTGGCGTATCGAGGCAGACCATCGGGTTAATCGAGCTTGGAAAGTACAATCCCAGCCTTAGCTTGTGCGTGGCGATCTGCAAAGCTTTGTCGAAGACGCTGAATGATCTTTTTTGGGAGGAATAGCCGCAGGCAGCGGCATCCCGGTCAACAGAACCTAGATTTACTTGGATATGGGCATATTGTCTGCGCAAGAATGGCTGTTCTAGTAAAAAATCCCCACAGTTTAGCCGATAAATAATTCAGACGGGTAAATAGAATGGGGGCCTTCCAAACATGAGGAGTCGGATATATCTCATATTCTGCAGCGTATTGTTTTGCATCCTGCTGACCTCCTGCAGTTTGATCGATGAGCTGAAGGGAAGCTCAAGCGTCAATGTCAATGGAGCAAGCATAGAAGAAGAGCATGCAGCCGCCAAGTACGGCGCTTATATTAATTTAAACAATATGATGACCGGCGGAACGTTCGATAGAGCGATCGAGGGTTATATTAGCGAATTTGGCATGGATGAAAATATGTATATCAGCGAGGACTTCAGCGGCAGTGAACTCGCCTCTTTTCCGGGGTTGGACGGACTGGCGAAGACAGTGAACACTGCAGTGGACCGCGCGGCCGGTGAACCGTCGTATGGAGCTGCAGACGAAGCGCTCATTCAACTAGGCCCGGTAATACTTGATCTGCTGGATACGATAGAGGAAATAACCGATTACTATAACGATGGGACGTACGCCGACGATCAGTTTGCCAAAGGCAAGGAGCTGCATAGCCAATTTATTGCCCAATACCATACATACGAGCCATTGGCCAACCAGTTTTATAACGATTTTGACCAGATTGCGGCGGAGCAGAAGCTCAGTGATTTGGATAAGCTTAAAGAGCAGGACTACTTAATCCGGTATCATGCCCTTAGCGTAGTGATGCGTGCGCAGGATATTGAAAAGGCCTTTTTTGAAGCCGAAATTTTTGATGAAAATATTTTGGACTGCAACCTGGAGGAATATAGAATTTTGTTTGACTTGCTGGTTCAGGATTCGAAGCAGTTTACGGAATATGCGAAGGATGCCAAGCGGAGGAAGCAGGAGACCTGGGCGACGGTCCCGGAATTGGACGCCGCTTTGCAGGAGGTCATCGGAACGGCAACCGATATTTTAACCATTTTAGAAACAAAGGATACGAGCAGCAACAGGGACAACAATCTTGTGAGCAGCTACTTCTCTAAGGTGTCGAACCTGATCGACGCTTATAATTACAATATTCGAATGGATAAGGCATAGTAAATTTTTGCAACAGAGGCAGGCGGATATCAGCCTGTCTTTTTTGTGTTCAAGGAAGAACTGGCGCTAACCTATGTTGATTCGTGTTATACTATAGAGAACAAATGTTCTTAATAGATCGGCGGTGGACATCGTGAATCATCAGGTAGAAATCGCCGTCCGTCATCTGGTCGAGTATGTGTTCCGAAGCGGAAGCCTGGAGGGCGGATTTCGGAGCGCCGCCACCTTGACGGAAGGCACGAAAGCACATCAGAGGGCACAGCAGCAATACGGAGAATTGGATCAAAAGGAAGTATATTTGTCGCTGAAAGTGCCTTGCGGAGAGTTCGTCTTCGTCATTGACGGGCGTTGCGACGGCCTGCTGGTTGATGAGGACGGGCAGGTGACGATCGATGAGATCAAATCTACGGCTATGGAGCTGGACGAGATTGGGTCCGATACCTTCCCCGTCCACTGGGCGCAGGCGAAATGCTACGCATATATGTATGCCGTGGCAAACGATGTCCCGGATATGAACATTCAGCTGACATATGTTCAGGTTGATATGGATGTACACAAGCGATTCGTACAGAGGATGACGCGCGAGCAATTGGAGGCATTCGTGGCCGATGTGATTCAGAGATACGCCCCTTATGCTGAAATGCTGCATTCTCACCGGGCGAAGCGGGATGCAAGCATCGACGGATTAGCCTTTCCTTTTCCAGCGTATCGTCAAGGACAGCGAAAGCTTGCGGGCGCAGTATATACAAGCATTGCCGAGAAGGTCAAGCTGTTTGCCCAGGCGCCGACGGGAATCGGCAAGACGATGTCGACGATATTCCCGGCGGTTAAGGCGATTGGCACCGGGTTGCTGCAGCGTATTTTCTACCTTACAGCTAAGACGATTACGCGGACTGCGGCAGAGGAGGCCTTTGCACGCCTGCAGGCTGCGGGACTGCAACTTCATGCGGTAACCATTACCGCGAAGGAGAAGATTTGCTTTCAGGAACAGATCAGCTGCCGGAAAGAAGACTGTATTTATGCGGACGGCTACTATGATCGGGTGAACGGAGCCATCCTCGATATGCTTGGCCACGAGACCTTGATTGACCGCGGAGTCATCGAGGCGTACGCTCGCAAGCACCGTGTCTGTCCGTTCGAATTTTCGCTGGATGCCGCTTATGCCGCCGATGCGGTGATTTGCGACTATAATTATATTTTTGATCCGCGGGTTTCCTTGAAAAGGCAGCTTGCCGAGCACAAACGGCATACCGCTTTGCTGGTGGACGAGGCCCATAACTTGGTGGACCGCTCCAGAGAGATGTTTTCCAGCGCGCTCGGCAAGTCGTCATTTCTCGCATTGCAGCGGGAATTTAAGGCGGCGAACAAGAGATTGTCTGCGGCGGCTAAAGCGGTAAACGCCCATTTCATCCAGCGGAGAAAGCAGGCGGAGGAGAAGCGTTTGATCGAGCGCGAGGCTCCAGACGAGCTGCTGCAGCTGCTGGAGGATTTCGTCCAGCAGGCGGAACGCGAATTGGCTGGGGGGACAGGGGGCTATGGTCCGGAAACAGGGCCGCTGCTGCTTGAGACGTATTTTGAAGCCGTCCATTTTGTGAAAATCGGCAAGCTGTACGATGAACGCTATGTAACGTACGTGAATATTTCCGGCCAGGAGGTGCGAGTAAGAATGTTCTGTCTGGACCCCTCTCATCTGCTGCGGGAAATGGGAAAAGGCTACCGCTCGCATATTTATTTCTCGGCGACGCTGGCGCCGATCGGCTTTTACAGGGATATGCTAGGGGCGGAAGCCGATGATTATACGCTATCTGTCCCATCCCCCTTTTCTAGGGAGCAATTGGAGATTGTGCTGCTGCCCTTATCGACGCGCTATCGTGACCGGGCAACAACGGTAGATCCGCTCGCCGCTTATTTGCGGGAATTGACGGAGCGGCGGACCGGGAACTATTTGTTCTTTTTTCCCTCCTATGCTTACATGAATATGGTTTATGAACGCTTTATGGCAGGAGATCCTAAGGCGGATACGCTGGTTCAGCATGGGGAAATGTCGGAGGCAGAGCGGGAGGATTTCTTAGCTGCATTTGAAGCCGGCCGATCCGGCGGGGCATTGATAGGGTTTGCGGTAATGGGCGGCATTTTCTCCGAAGGCATCGATTTAGTGGGCAACCGCTTGACGGGCGTGGTCGTTGTTGGCGTGGGCTTGCCGCAAATCGGCCTGGAGCGGAATATTATCCGCGATTATTTCGATCGGACGGGGAGGAACGGTTATGATTATGCCTATGTGTTTCCGGGTATGAACAAGGTTCTTCAGGCGGGAGGGCGGCTTATCCGTTCCGAGCAGGACACGGGATTGCTGGTGCTGGTCGATGACCGGTACCTTCAGCCGCATTACGCCAGGCTGCTTCCAGCGGAGTGGAGCGACCACGCTATAATCACATTGTAGCCCGTGCCGTCCCCATAGGATGTTATTTATCCAAGAGCACTTTTGAGGCCTGCTAGGCCTCGAAGGTGCTTTTTTCCTGCCGGGACAATTTGACTCTTGGTCGTCTAAGATTTAAGATAAAAATATAATAGTTAAAACCTTTAAACTATTATATTGGATGAATTAAATTTTGGATAAAAGGAACAGAGGTGAGGGGCGCTGAATAAGCAGGAACGCTTGTCAGCTATGATATCTGGCTATATGAACCGGTTCGTCGTCGGCTATGCCAAATTGCTCGAGCACGATTTGACGGCACCTCAGTATTTGATCATTCAAATTCTGGCTGAGGACGAGCCGAAGAGCTGCTCAGAGCTGGCAGAGGTATTGGATGTCACATTGCCGGCCATAACTAATCTGTCCAACAAGCTGGCAGCCAAAGGTTATATTGAACGCATAACCCCGGATACCGACCGTCGCAGCGTCTATCTGCAGCTTACGGAGCAAGGACATGAAGTGATGGCAACCATGCTTGAAAGATACCAGGAGCTGACCAAACCGATGTGGGACAGTCTTACGGAACAAGAAATCGATACATTGATAAGCGCTTACGAAAAAATGGGGAGCTTGCTGCCAGTCGGCAAGATCCAGAAATGACAACGGGAGGATACCATCATGGGTAGATTAGACCATAAAGTTGCTATCATTACAGGTGCAGCCGGAGGGATGGGGAAGGCGGACGCTCTCCTTTTTGCCAAAGAAGGAGCCAAGGTGGCCATTTCCGACATCCAGGAGGATAAAGTTCAGGAGGTTGTCCGGGAAATTGAGCAGAACGGCGGGGAGGCGATCGGCTTCACGCATGACGTAGCCTCCGAAGAGGATTGGGTTCGCGTGGTTGAAGGCACGATCGCAAAATTCGGTAAAATCGATATTCTGGTCAACAATGCCGGGGTATCAAACGCGACCCCATTTCTGGAGCTGACCATCGAGCAGTGGGAGAAGACGATGTCCATCAACGTAACTAGCGTATTTCTCGGACAGAAGCATGTCATCCCGCACATGATCAATAATGGCGGCGGTTCAATTATTAACATTTCTTCGATAGCCGGGCTTACAGGCGGAAGCGGTACAGGCCCGTACACGGCTAGCAAGGGAGCGGTTCGCATGCTCACCAAGGCGACAGCTGTCGACTATGCGAAGCATAACATTCGCGCCAATTCGGTGCACCCGGGCTTTATTGAGACGCCGATGACCGTCGATATGATGAATGATGAGAAAATGAGAAACTGGTTCCTCTCGATGACGCCGCTGCCACGGCTGGGCAAAGCGGGGGACATCGCCGCAGGCGTATTGTTCCTCGCATCCGACGAGTCCTCCTACATTACGGGGATTGAGCTGCCGATCGACGGCGGATATGCTGCGAAATAACAATTCCGATGTATTTGTTCATATAGGATATGAAGTTGACAAGACAAGCTCATACTAACCAAGACTATAATCATCAAGGAGAGTGTCATTCATGTCAAATTTGGAGCAGGTAGCGGTTATTGCAGGTGCCGGCAGCGGCATCGGCCGCGTCACCAGCTTGAAGCTGGCGGCAAACTACAAGGTAGTTCTTGTCGACTTCAATGCGGAGACGGGGGAGGAGACGCTGCAGCTTGTCAAGTCGCAGGGCGGGGAAGGGATCTTTGTCCAGGCGAACGTGGCTAAGAGCGAGGATGTTCAGAACTTCGTCAATAAGGCTGTGGAAGCCTACGGACGGATCGACTTTTTCTTCAACAATGCCGGAGTCGTACAGAAATTCGCGAAGACCGCGGACGTGGAGGAAGCGGAATTCGACCGTCTAGTGGCCGTCAACCTAAAAGGCGTCTTCCTCGGCATGAAATATGTGCTGAAGGTAATGGAGAAGCAGGGCGGCGGCCATATCCTCAATACCGCGTCAACGGCGGGCATCCGCAGTGAGCATAGCGCCGGCGTCTATTCAGCAACTAAGCACGGGGTTGTCGGACTAACGAAGTCGGCGGCGATGGAATATGTGAAGCAGGGCATCCGTGTCAACGCAATTTGTCCTGGAGGCGTAAAGACCCCATTGACCCAAAACGTGGCGAAGTCCTTCCAAGAGGGCGGCTATGTGCCTGAAGAAATTTCGAACATGCGCATGGGGCGTCCGGCTGAACCTGAGGAGATCGCCGGGGTGGTCGCCTTCCTGGCTTCTCCTGATTCCAGCTACATGACGGGGTCGCTGGTTACCGTGGATGGCGGATTAACGCTGTAAGCCTAATTTGCGCCTTTAAATTGAGCTTAGCTTTGAAGTAATGCACAAAGAGAAGAGACCCGTTCCCCGTATCTCAGGATACGATTAGGAACGGGTCTCTTATGTTGTTCAGGATCAGTTGAAAATAGCTTCTATAGCGGCAGCAAGGCTACTTCGGATTGAGCTTCCAAACGCTTCACCATGTCATACCAGGACTGCGGCCGGTTAGGCAGCACAGCGTAATAACGCTTAAGGAAGCTGACGATCAGCTCGGCCGACAGCCGATCCTGCTCGTCGTCGGTAGGCAGGAAGCACAGATCGAGCCCCGTCACGGCTTCCCCGTCATTGTTCCAGGACGGATGCACGTATTCGAAGTCGAGGCGCTTGTAGCCCAGATGCGAAAGTACTTCACGGCGCACGAAAGGATCCATCGGCTTCACGCCGCCGAATTCATGCTCTCCTACCTGGTAAGGATCATAGATCTCCGCGAACATGCCATGCAGCTTGACGCCGTTCTCCGCAGCCAGCGCCTCCAGATCCTTGCCCCGCTGCTTCGCCAGGAAGGGTCCTATCCCAAGCCCGGAGCGCCCGATAATCGTGAAATCCGTCATGGCCACGTTAAAATCCTCATAATAGCGGTATTCCGTAGCTCCAACCACCTTGCCTTCATGTACGGCGACAAATACGCGAATGCCCGGGTCCTCCAGCGGCTCCTTCCACAGGCCGAATTCCAGCACTTCCTCAGGCGGGAACACTTCCTGCATCAGCTCGTGCATGCTGCGGAACAAAGGATCTTCAATGCTCGTAATGCGATGATATTCCATAGGTGAACCTCCTAATCGTCTTTTTATTGTTCTAGGTCATTTATCTTTTAAAGGGATTCCGCCATTCCATTAATGCCCCATAATGGCAGGATTCCTCGTCCTCCAGATAGTTAGGGACGACGCCGACCGGCGTGCGGCCGCAGCGAAGCATGAAGGTGATGATCGGATCCTTCAGCCTGCCGCTGATTACGGCTTCAAGGTATTCTTCTGCCGTCATATTCCCGGCATGTAAATGATATCCGGGCATTCGCCCGCCGCCGAGCAGCCTGTCAATCCCGAGCTGGACAACGACGTCGTACATGGACAGCATCAGCCACTTACCCAGTCCCAGCTTCCGGTACGTGGGGCGAACGCTAATATCCGCCACGTACAGCGTGCCTCCATGAGGGTCATGGTTACGGATATACCCGCCGTCGGTCACTTCTTCCCAAGTATGGGCATGGCCTGGCTGAACGCTCTCGTTCTTCACGAGCAGCCCCGTCATCGATCCGGCGATTTCACCGTTGATTTCGATGCACAGCGCTCCTTCCGGGAACAGTCGGACATGATTGCCAAGCTGCTCCGTATTCCACCACAGCTCGGGCGGGAAGGGAGGCGGAAAACTCTCTTGCTGCACCGCAATCAGGCCGGGGAAGTCTCCTGGGCCATAGTTCCGAATGACGGCTGGAACAGGGCGATTCCCGTCAAATACATACAGCTCTTTATGATACATGGCAAGCCCTCCTTCACGAAAAGCAGCTGACTATTTCCAATCCGTGTATAAATCGGTGCGCCGATCCCGCCAGGTTGTGACCGAGCCGCTGTCCCGCACTTGATAGAGGAGCTCCAGATCCAGGTCGGCGGTCACGATCATGTCATGGTTGATTTCGCCTTCGGCCAGCAGGCCGCGCGGCGGGAACGGAATATCGTTTGGTGTAATGATCGCCGCCTGTCCGAAGTTGGCGCGCATGAAATCGACCGTTGGCAGCGCGCCGACCGTTCCGGTAAGGACAACGTAGATCTGGTTCTCAATCGTTCGGGCATGGCTCGTATAGCGAACGCGGTGGAAGCCGTGGCGATCGTCGGTGCATGAAGGACAGAATATGACGTCCGCGCCCTTGGCTTTGGCCATTCGCACAATTTCCGGGAACTCAATGTCGTAGCAGGTGAGCATGGCGATTGTTCCTTTGTCCGTCTCGAACACCTGCAGACCCTCGCCTGCGCTCATGTTCCATTCCTTCACTTCTGTTGGGGTGATATGCAGCTTGGGCTGCTCCCCGATCCTGCCGTCAGGATAGAACAAATGCGCCGTATTGTACAGCTTGCCGCCTTTGCGGACGACATGGGTTCCCCCGATAATATGAGTGCCGCTCTCTTTGGCCAGCGCCGTAAAGAGCTCCAAATATGGCTCCGTAAATTCGGGAAGTTCGTTTATGGTCAACGCCTGACCGCGCTCGTTCCCGATGGACATTAATTGCGTGGTGAAGAACTCGGGAAACAGAATGAACTCGGCATCGTATTCCGCTGCTGTTCTTACGTAATGCCGGCATTGGTCGGCAAACTCCTCGAAGGAGCGGATCGTATGAAGATGATATTGTACTGCAGATACCCTGATTTTCATTAGTACCTCCCCATATGAGTAATTAATGGCAGCCTAGCTGTTGAACATTCAGAATAGCTCTTTTTACATAAAATTTAAAGTGTTTTTGTATAGTGTGCGCCCATAAGCGGGCAGGCGGACGATGTACAGGAAGCAGGAGGTGTACGCAAAAGCGCAGTCTTCTAGGACTGCGCTCTTTCCTCGAACCGCCGGATAATTCCGATGATGACCTCGGTGGCTTTAACCATATTGTCGACCGAGATGTATTCGAATCTGCCGTGGTAATTTTCGCCCCCGGTAAACAGGTTGGGTGTGGGCAATCCCATGTAGGACAGCTGGGAGCCGTCAGTGCCGCCCCGGATCGGGGTCATGACAGGTTCAATCCCGAGATTTCTCATGACCTCGGCGGCGACATTCACGATATCCATGTTTGGCTCGATTTTCTCGCGCATATTGTAATATTGATCGCGGATATCAAGGACAAGCTTGTCATGGCCATACTTGGCCCTTAGTTCAGCGGCGATGCTCTCCATTCTGGCTTTCCGGCCCTCGAACTGCTGACGGTCGAAATCGCGAATGAGATATTGCATCCGTGTCTCCTCTACGTCACCTTTAATCGAAGAGAGATGGTAGAACCCATCGTAGCCTTCGGTATGCTCGGGCGCTTCCCCGGCTGGAAGCTGGGCGTGGAATTCCATGGCGATTTTGGCCGAGTTGATCATCTTTCCCTTGGCCGTGCCCGGATGCACATTGACTCCTTTGCACGTTATTTTCGCCATAGCGGCGTTGAAGCTTTCGAATTCCAGCTCGCCCAAGGGCCCGCCGTCTACCGTATAAGCGAACTCCGCGCCGAACGCCGCTACGTCGAAGCGCTCCGGCCCTCTTCCGATCTCCTCATCAGGCGTAAAGGCGACGCGGATTTTGCCATGCTTGATTTCAGGATGCTGGATCAGATAGGCCATCGCGGTCATAATTTCGGCAATCCCCGCTTTATCGTCCGCGCCCAGCAGCGTGTTGCCGTCCGTCGTAATCAACGTATGGCCTTTGTATTTGTGCAATTCTGGAAAATCCCGAGGGGATAATACGATATTTCCAGCTTCATTTAAAGGAATGTCTCCACCGTTGTAATTGTCTACGATTTGCGGCTGTACGTTGGCGCCAGAGAAGTCGGTAGCCGTATCCAGGTGGGCTAGAAAGCCGATGGTAGGCACGTCCTTAACCGTGTTGCCCGGCAGGGTGGCCATAACATAGCCGTTGTCGTCCATGCTGACATCCTCCATGCCGATCTCTTGGAGTTCCTGTACCAGCTGTCTGGCCAAAGTAAGTTGACCGGGAGTAGACGGGCAAATCTCGTTGGCTTCATTGGATTGCGTGTCGATTCGGGCATAGGAAGTAAAGCGGTTGATGATTTCGTCTCTCACGGGATCAGCCTCTCTTCATTAGTGGTTTCTATCCTACTTTTCCATCTGTTTAGATTGTATCAAACCGGGTGCAGCCATGAAAGCGGCTAAGGAGGGGGCGATCTGGAAGGAAACAGTCGCGCTTATTGCTAAAATATCCGAAAATCCCGCCAATATACCGCAAAAACGCCGGACTGCGGATGAACCGCAAGCCCGGCGTTAGACTGCATTGAATAAGAACTTTGTTGAGTGCCGATCCTTAACCTTTTACCGCACCGGCTACAACGCCCTTCACAATGTGCTTCTGCAGGAACATGAACACGATAATGGATGGCAGTACGGCCATCACCATCGCCGTCATGGCATATTGCCAGTCCGAGGTGTATTGCCCTACGAAGGTATAGGCGGCCAGTGTCAATGTCTTCGTGGTTGGAGAGCCGTTGACCATCAGGAGCGGGAGCAGGAAGTCATTCCAGATCCACATGACGTCGATAATGATGATCGTGGTCGTTACCGATTTCAGCAGCGGGAAGATGACCCGGAAGAACAGGCGGAAACCGGAAGCGCCGTCGATCGTCGCGCTCTCGTCAATCTCATTGGGAATCCCCTTCACGAAGCCGTGGTAAATGAACATGGCCAGCGGTGCGCCGAAACCCCAATACAGGATGCCAAGGCCCCAGGTGCTGTCCGAAAGATGGAAGTTCTTCGCCATTTGCAGCACGGAGAGCATGATCGATTGGAACGGAATCAGCATTGGCATGATCACGATGAAATAAATCAGGTTGCTCATCTTGGACTTTGTTCTGGCCAGCTTATAAGCCGCGATGGAAGAGATCAGGACGATCCCGGCCAGGCCAAGCACCGTGATGACGGTATTGTTCAGGAACAATCTCGGATAGTTAATGTATTTCCATACATAGCTGTAGTTCTCGAAGGCCAAACTTTTTGGAAGAGCAATCACGTCCGTCATGACTTCGGAGAAGCTCTTCAAAGAGTTGATGATGGTCAAGAACAAAGGATACAAGAACAGCAGCGAGAGAATGACCATGAATATTTCAAAGACGATGCGGCCTGCCTTCTTGCTCTTCATTATGCCTCAACCTCCCTGCGTTTGAAGATCGTCAATTGAATCATAGTGATAATAAGCACGGCAACGAATAGAATAAGCGCTTTGGCCGTACCGTATCCATACAGGTTATTCTGGAACGTATCCCGGTATATATCGTAAGCGACGCTGTAGGTTGTACCGCCAGGACCGCCGCCCGTGAGGGACAGGATGACGTCAAATACTTTGATGGAGTTCGTCAGCGCCATAAACACGGAGATCGTAATGGAAGGCGCCAGCAAAGGCAGCGTAATGCTGAAGAAGCGGCGGACTGGACCCGCGCCGTCTACTGTAGCTGCTTCCTTCATATCATCCGGCACCGATTGCAGACCGGCGATGTAAATCACGAGATAGAAACCGACCGACTGCCAAATCGAGACCAGCAGGACGGAGATGAAGGCCAGATTTGGTTCCCCGAGCCAGCTCAGCTTGAATATGCCCCAGCCTGTGCTTGCCCCGAGTGATTCGAAGCCTTGCATGAAGATAAACTTCCAAATGAAACCAACGATAACCAAGCTGAGAATGTAAGGAATGAAGAATGCGGCTCTGAGCCAGGTTGTTGATTTCATCTTCATATCCAGAACAAGCGCCAGCAGAATGGCCAGCACGTTCACGAGCACGATGTACAAAATCGCATATTTAATCGTAAACCAGCTTGCATTCATAAAGTTGGCATCGCCGCTAAAGATTTGCTTGAAATTGTCCAAGCCTATGAATTTAGGGTTTTTGGATATTCCATTCCACTTCGTTAAGGAATAGCGAATCGTCATCATAAACGGGTAATAGAACACGGCTATTACGCTAATTAGAACAGGCAGTGTGAAAACGCCAAATTCCAACCGTTCAGCCCATTTTCTCCCCAATTTGAACATAGTCGCACCTCTTTTTCGTAACGTATTTTATACAGACAAGAGAGCAGCCATTTCTATACACTCTGTCGTTTTCGGCTATAATAATTATAATTCAGGGGCGGACGCGTCTAAATGGACATAAGAAAACAGTTAAGGGTAAAAAGGTAAACTGTAGCACGTGCAGGGGGACGGGACAGCGATGATCAAAAGTTTAACCGCAGCTATGAAATCGCTTATTGAGCGGATGTCTCGCAAATTAGTCAATAAGCTAAACTTGCTTTTTACATCCATTATTATACTTATCGTAGGATCGCTTACGGTCATTTCCTATCAAATGCTCCAGAAGGAATCAGTCAGCAACAGCATTGCCAGTACGACGAACAACCTGATGCTGGTGAATCAGAAGCTGGAGGATTACCTGGACGGGATCGAGCAGTTCTCACTGCCCCACAACAAATATGACGAGATTATTCGGGCTGTCATGCAAGAGGGCAATGATTATGCCGCCAGAATGTATCTCGAAGATTATTTAAGGGATTTGTTCTACAGCCGCAAGGACCTGGAGAGCATTTATTTGTATTTGATCGATCAGCAAAAATATTATTCGATTAGCCGCGAGGCCTACAATATAACGGTCAGATCCGGTTATCAGGGCGGCGTCGATGAGCAGCCGTGGTACCAGGAGGCGATGAACAGTCCGCAGAACCGTTCGTTCCAATCCTTCGTCCTGCCGGATGCGACTAGCGGATATACGATGATTACCGAGCCGGAATTCATGGGCTACCACCGCGTGCTGCGCTCGATTGCCTCGCGGGAGCCGCGGGCGGTGCTATCGTTCTACCTGAAGCCGACGGTGAAGGACAGCATTATGAGTGACATCCCGTTCGAAGAGGGAGAACATCTCATGTACCTCGATCCGGACAACGTTCCTTTTCACATGGATGATTTGGAGGTTTATGAGGCGATCAGCTCGGCCGACTGGTTCCAGAACATTGGCGATGACTCGGGAAGCCCTGTCACTTGGTCGGATGGGGACAAGCGGTACCTCGTCGTGTATGACGTGGGGCAGCAGGACGGCTGGAAACTGATCAAGCCGATTCCATACAGCAGCATTTATGAAGCAGCTACGAAAGCGCGGAATTTGAGTTATTTGATCGGCTTTATTTTTCTGGTCATATCGGTCATTCTTGTTACTTTGACTTCAAATGCCATTACCAGGCCGCTAAATCGGCTCTCGCGCCATATGCGGCGGTTCAGCGAAGGGACGTTTGATGCGGAGGCCCCCGTCCAGGGCAATGATGAGATAGCTTACCTGACGATGCATTTCAATCAGATGGTGCGGCGGACAAATGATCTGATCAATGAACGCTATCGCATGAAGCTGGTCGAGAAAAATGCGATCCTGAAGGCGCTGGAGGCGGAAATTAACCCTCATTTCCTCTACAATGCGCTTCAGGCGATATCTACGAAGGCCTTGAAGAGCGGAAACGACGACGTGGCCGATATGGTGGACGCCTTGGCACTGACGCTGCGGTACTGCATAAGCGGCAAAGATATCGTATACGCTAGGGAAGAACTCAAGCATATCGAGAGATATCTGGCGCTGCAAAGCGCTAGATTTGGCAGCCGCCTTCGGGTAAATATCGAGTGGGACGAATCGCTAATGGAGCTGCAAATTCCCAAGCTGTCCATCCAGTCCCTGGTTGAAAATTCGATCAAGCATGCGGTGGAGAAGGTGTCCACGACGGTTACGATTGTCGTTCGGGCCACGGTGAACGAGAGCCATGCCATTATTTCGGTTTATGACGATGGTTCGGGCATATCTGCGGACAGGCTGGAGCAAATATTGCATACATTTGAAGTAGAGTGGGAAGAGCAAGAAGGGGAGAATATCGGCCTGAAAAATTTGAATACCCGTTTGAAGCTGCTGTATGGCGATCAATCGGGACTTGCAATCCACAGCGATGGATCAGGAACGGAAATGACGATGAGGATACCGCGGGGAGGCGTAGAACATGTATAAAGTACTCATCATTGACGACGAGGAGCCGCTGCGCGAGGCCATTAAAATATTGGGCGATTGGGAAGGACTGCAGGTAGGAGAGATTTGGGAGGCTACAAATGGTGTTGCCGGGCTGGACATGCTTAAGAAGCATCAGCCCGATCTCGTGATGGTAGATATGAAAATGCCGGAGATGAACGGGGTGGAGTTCCTGCGCATTGTGGAGCAGGATTATCCCGAACTGCTGACGATCGTCATTAGCGGCTACAATGATTTCGAATTTACAAGGCAGGCGATCCATTCCAAGGTCGTTGATTATTTGCTGAAGCCGATTAACCGCCAGGATCTGAATCAAGCGCTGCGCAAGGCGATTGATGTGCTGCAGGCGAAGCGGCAGACGCATAGCGAGCTGATTACGCGGAATATCGCCTTTAATATGTCCCTGCCTAAATTGAAGGAGAAAATTTATTTATCCATCCTCGGGCGGGGCTTCAAGAAGCAGAGCAACCAAGCGTTTCTTCCGCTCATCGGTGCCGATAAGGAGGATAACCGTTTTGGCGCGCTCGTATTGCAGCTTCTGAATATGCAGCATGTCCGCGACAAGCGCTTTAACCGGGACACGGAGCTGCTGTATTTCGCCGTGGCGAATGTAATTAACGAGGTGGCTACGGAGGACGACATGTGCTTCAGCTTCCCTAATCCGAAGCAGGACAGGGAAATCATCGCGATTTTTACGATGCAGGGAGGATATCCGGAGGACCTTGCTTTCCGTGCCGACTATTTGATGAAGAAGGTTGGGCATACGCTAAGCGACCTGTTCGGGATCGTATCAGCGGCAGGGATTGGGCATGTGTACGAAGAGGTTACGCAGTTAGCCGATTCTTACGATGAAGCGCGCTCCTCGATTATGGCTATCGACCTCCATAGGCTCAAGGGGACAACCGTGTTTGGCGTCAAGGAGAGAGCAGGAGCGCCTGAACCGATGTCTTTGACTAGCCGGATGCCTATTCTAAGAACTGCCCTGGAATCCGGAAATATGAATCATGCCAGGATTGTTTTCGCAGACTTTACGAAGAAAATCAGAGAGGCCGACAGCTTCACACTAGGAGAAGCCGAGCGGATGATTCGCGATATTATCGTCCTGTTCAACGATATGGCACTGGATTTGGGTGTTTCCTCCGCTAAGCTCCCCGCGACCGGATCCCGCAGCTCGCTTGATGCAGCGGGATTAAGCGGGGATTTCAGCACAACAGACGAATACGAGCAGCTGCTTCATCGCATTCTGGACTATTACAGCGAGCAGATCCGGGAATCGATGACCGTTAACCGGCCTTTCCATATCGAGGATATTAAGGAATACATCGACCAGCATTATTTCGAGGATATTAAAATTTCCATGTTTACCGAGAAATATTTCCTGAGCCGGGAATACTTAATGAAGCTGTTCAAGCAGCAGTTCGGGTTCGGGATTCATGAGTACATGCAGAAAGTAAGAATGGATAAGGCTTGTGTGCTCCTGGACGATCCGTCTTTGAAAATCCAGGAAATATCGGAAATGCTGGGGTATAAGGACAAGAACTATTTCAGCAAGGCATTCCGCAACTACTACGGAGTGTCGCCTTCAGAGTACAGGTTGAGGCAGGAAGGGGAGAAAAAGTGAACAGGGGGAGGACTACACTTTTTTACCCTCAAGTTGCCACTTATCTACATTTTTATCAAGAGCCCATTTCTTTAGAATAGTCTCATAGACATACTAACCAATGAAAGTGGGGGTAAAAAAACTTATGAAGAAGAAATTTTTGGCCATGTCATTCAGTTTGGTGCTGTTGATGGGACTTCTGTCAGCCTGCGGCGGCGACAAGGCAGCCAACAATGGGACAAACGGCGCAGCAGGAGAGGGCGGAAACGCTGATTCTTCCAAGCCCGTAACGATTAACATGTTTACAGCTTCTCCGGAATATACAGACGCTTTTAATGCTTATATCGAAGAGTACAAAAAAGTTAAGCCTAACGTAACGATCAACCTGGAAATCATGCAGGCCGACTACAATACGGTCCTGAAATCCAGAATTGCGGCAGGCAGCACGCCGGACGTATTCCAAACGACAGCTGGCGGAGATATTGACACTTTTGCGGAATACAGCGCGGATTTGACAGGTGAGCCGCTAGCTGCCGCTATGACGGATGCCGTTCGTTCGAACATGTCTTCCTCCGACGGCAGAGTACTGGGTCTTCCGATTAAAGGCAACCTTTTCACGCTGATCTACAACAAAGATCTGCTTGAGCAAGCCGGTATTACGCAGGTGCCTGCGACTACGGCTGAATTGCAAGATGCGATCACCAAGCTGGAAGCGAAAGGCATCACTCCTTTTGCCAACGCTTATAAAGAGTGGTGGGTGTGGAAGCACGTCTTCCAGCACTTCGTGGATGCGGCAGCTCAGGATGCTAGTATGAGCGCGAAGGATTTGGTTGACAGCTTCATTTCTGGCAACACGACATTTGCTGAACATCCGGTTCTGGCCAATAACTTCTTTGAGTTCATCGACACAACGATCAAGCATGGAACAGATAAGCCGCTTGAGCGTGACAGCAACGCCCAAGTCAGCGACTTTGCTTCCGGCAAGGCAGCGTTCATGACAGGTAAAGGCGCGTGGGATGAAGAAGCCATCAAGAAAATCAATCCAGACATCAACCTTGGAATCGCAGGATATCCTGTAAGCGATAAAGCGGAGCAAGCTACGATTATTACCGGTGCTGACCAAGCTCTGCGCATTAACAAAGACTCTAAAGTTGTTAAAGAAACAGTTGAATTCTTCAACTGGCTGTATACTTCCGATTACGGCAAAAACTGGTTCTCCGGCGTAGCGAAGGTTATCCCTCCAATCAAGGACGCTCCGCTTCCAGACCTGGATATGCCTAAACAAATGGATGAAATTCTGCAAGTACAGCCGTCTGGCGATTTGGCGATCAACTACTCGCTGGATACATTCCACCAAAAATTCGGTGAGCTGATGCAGGCGTACATTGGCGGAAATCAGTCCAAGGAGAAAATCATCGACGAAATTCAAAAAGCTTGGATCCAACTTGGTTCTGCGGAATAACTTTGCGTACCCTAATATTTCCTTTCTTAACTCAGCACTCCCCGGTGCTGAGTTAAGTTTTATCTAGGAGATGAACGGTGGACAAAAGAAAGGAAGTGTAACTACGGTGAATCAAATCATAACGCTGGAAGAAAACGGACTGCAGCTGGTATTTGAGGTAACGGACGAGCGGGATGTCTTATTGCTTCATTTCGGTGCTGCGCCTTGGCCGGCTGTAGAGGGCATCATTAGCAGTTTAAGCGATACGCAAAAGAAAGGCTTGCGATTGCTCGAACTGCAGCTGACGGGCGAAGACCGGGATGAATATCATGGGAGAACACACCGGGCCAGTTATCCTGGCCTGCGTCTGCAATACGTGACGCATCGGGATGAGCGGACGGTTCATGGACGCAAGCTGGAAATCGTCTTAAACGATCCGGTGACCTCACTGCAGGCGGTCCAGCATTTCCAGTTCTATGAGGGGACGGCTGTTGTCCGCTGCTGGGTCGAGCTGATCAATCAGGGCTCGCAGCCTGTAGGCGTAGAATACGTCTCCAGCTTCGCGCTAACCGGCATTGATAAGGAAGGCGCAGGGGTTCGGGACGACAAAATGCGGCTATCGATTCCGCACCATGGCTGGCAGAGCGAATTGCAGTGGCGGACGTACAGCTTGCCGGAGCTGGGTCTGTCGCATTTGATCGACAGGGGCTCCAAGCGGGTGTCCTGCAGCAATACAGGCTCCTGGTCCGCAGCGGAGCATGTTCCGATGGCGATTCTGGAAAATGGCGAGACGGGAACAGCCTTGTTCTGGCAAATCGAGCATAACGGCTCGTGGCACTGGGAAATTATCGAGCAGTCCGATTTGCTGACGCTATTGATCAGCGGACCGACTGAACACGACAACCATTGGTGGATTTCGCTGAAACCGGGCGAAACCTTCAGTTCGGTTCCGGTTGCGGTTGGGGCCGTGCAAGGCTCCATCGATGAGGCGGCTGGGCAATTGACGCATTACCGCCGATTGATTCGGCGGCCAAATGAAGATAACCGCCAACTGCAGGTTATTTTTAATGATTACATGAATTGCCTATGGGGTGATCCGACGCCTGAGAGACTGCTTCCATTGATCGATGCGGCAGCGGATGTAGGCTGCGAATATTTCTGTATTGATGCCGGCTGGTACGCTTCCGGCGAATGGTGGGACGGCGTAGGCGAGTGGCTCCCATCGGCAGAACGGTTCCCGGAAGGGATTAAATACGTGCTCGATTATATCCGCGGCAAGGGTATGGTTCCCGGCTTATGGCTCGAGCTTGAAGTTATGGGAATCAACAGTCCGAAGCTCAAGGAGACGAACGACGGCTGGTTCTTCCAGCGTCATGGGAAGCGGGTGAAGGATCGGAGCCGCTACCAGCTGGATTACCGGAATCCAGAGGTCATCGCCCATGCGGACGAAGTTATCCGCCGGCTCGTGGAGGATTACGGCGTAGGGTATATCAAGATGGACTATAACATCAATGCGGGGATCGGCACCGAGAAGGATGCCGACAGCTTCGGCGACGGATTGCTTCAGCACAACCGGGCATATTTGGCCTGGTTGGACCGGATCTTTGCAAGGTATCCCGAGCTGGTCATCGAAAATTGTTCCAGCGGCGGCATGCGGATGGATTACGCCATGCTAAGCCGCCACAGCATCCAGTCGACGAGCGATCAGGAGAATTACGTAAATTACGCGGCTATCGCGGCAGCGTCGCCTTCGGCGCTTACGCCGGAGCAATCGGCCATCTGGTCTTACCCGCTGCGCGAGGGCGATGATGAGGAAGTCGTGTTCAATATGGTGAACGCTCTGCTGATGCGGGTGCACCAAAGCGGCCATCTCGCCGAACTAAGCCCTCGCCGCCGCGAGTTGGTCAAAGAGGCGCTCGACTACTATAAGTCGATCCGCCATCATATCCCGCAGGCGCTGCCTTTCTGGCCGCTAGGGCTGCCGAAGCAGCAGGATGAGTGGATCTGTCTAGGACTGCGCAACGAGGATAGCATCTATCTGGCCGTCTGGCGCGTTCGTGGCGAGTCCGCCGAAATAGGTCTGCCCCTCGCGCAGTTGCAGGGCCAGGCGCTTGAGATTCGCTGCGCTTATCCGCAGGGATTTGATTGCAGCTGGAAGTGGAACGATGCGGAGAGTGTTCTCCAGGTCGCTCTGCCGCGGCCGGAGACGGCAAGGCTGCTTGAAATCAAGGTGAAGTAATTGTCATATCTGTAATGTGCCTGAGTGCCGTATCTGCTTTTATAGTAGGTGCGGCCTTTTATTTTCGGCTTCGAACCGGAGGATGACCGAAAGTAGAGAAGGGGTGGTGACTTTTTGCGGGACGGGCATGATAAGGTGTAAAATCTGGCGCTTGACATGAAACCTTTAGGTGTCATACCATTGGAATGGAAACCAAAAGGTTTCATATTCTGCGCAGAGATAAATTCAACAATCGATAAGGAGCAGTGTGGATATGAACAAAGACCAACAAACAAACGGCGGATCGCTTCCGGATATACGGCGCACGATTGTAATGAACGCACCCATCGGCAAAGTGTGGGAGGCTGTGGCCACATCGGAGGGAATCGCTGCTTGGTTTATGCCAAACAATTTTGAACCGCGAAGGTGGGGTTCGAATTCGTGCTGAATGCCGGGCCATTTGGTAACTCGCCTTGCAAGGTGACGGAGATTCAGCCGCCGCACCGGCTTTCTTTTACATGGGGGAAAGATTGGACGTTGTCCTTTGAGCTGGCAGAAGCAGGCGGGCAAACAGAGTTCACGCTGATTCACAGCGGCTGGAGCGCGGATCAGGTTACGGAGTTCGGAGAGGCTCATTCCATTGTACGTCCTCGTATGGATCAAGGCTGGGGCGGACTGGTGCAGAAGCTGGCCTCTTACGTGGAAGGCTGAGCATGTCGGAAGCCCCGAAGTATGATGTGTTCCAGGCCATAGCCGACCCGACTCGCCGGCAATTGCTGAGTTTGCTCAGCAGGCAGGAAATGCCCGTCAAGGAGATCAGCGGGCACTTTCCGATGAGCCGTACCGCCGTATCCAAGCATTTGCATGTCCTGTCTTCAGCCGGGCTGGTCCGGGAGCGGAAGGTAGGCCGGGAGACCAGGTACCGTCTTGACCCGGAGCCGCTGCAGGAGCTGCAGTATTGGTTGAGTTACTTTGAGCAATTTTGGGACAACAAGCTTTCCATGCTCAAATACTACGTGGAGAACGAGGGAAACAAGACAGCGGAGTAGGGGCCAGTCCTCAAGGCGGCTACCTGCGCCTGCTGGCACCCTGGCGTATGCCTTGAGCCTAGAGATGGTCGGCCAGTTCGGGTAAATCGCAGGTCCATTCCGCTGTCTGTTGCCGCTCCTGTACTTCCCGCTGGAACATCTCCGCCGCCAAGGTGAGGGAGCCTTGTCTGTTGCGAATGACGGACAGCTCCCGCTTCATGGCCGGGCCGCTTACCGCCAGCTCGCAGAGCTCACCGTTCCCCAGCTCCTTGCGGACGGTCAGGCGCGAGAGTATAGCGATCCCCAGGCCTGCAGATACCGCCTCTTTCACGCCCTGGCTGCTATTGAATACATAGGACCGCTTGGCGGTCAATCCGTTCGCTTGCAGGAAATGATCGCTAAAGGCGCGGGTGCCCGAGCCGATTTCGCGGATAATCCAATTTTGATTGGCCAGGTCAGCCGGCTCCAGTGCCGCTGCCGCAGCTAACGGGTGATTCTTCGCCGCCACGACGATCATTTCATCCTGCATGTAAGGAGTGATGATCAAATCAGGATGTTCTTCCACAGTGCCCTCTACGAGCGCAAGATCGAGATCGTTGGAGCGGATTCCCGCCACGATTTCCTCCGTATTGCCGATGGTCAGTTGAAGATCGACCTCCGGATACTGTCCGGCAAATTTAGCGAGAAGCCGAGGCAGAATATATTCCCCGATCGTGAAGCTGGCACCGATTTGAATCGAGCCGGTTACCACTTCATGCAGCAAATGGATTTGCTGCTTCGCTTCCTCGTACAGACTTAAAATCTGTTTGGCTTTCCTGTATAGGATGGTTCCTTCTTCTGTCAGTTTCACCTGCTTGGGTGAGCGCAGCATCAGTTTCGTGCCGAGCTCGTTCTCCATATTGCGAATATGCTGGCTTACGCCAGGCTGGGACATGTTTAGAAGTTCTGCGGCCTTTGAGAAATGACGTTGTTCTGCAACCGTAACAAAGACACGCAGGGTGTCGACGATCATATTCACTTCCCCTTTCGATAATCTCATTGTAGCCTTCTTCGAGATGAGTCTCAATCTATCCGGTGCCATGATCCTTCCGCTTTGAACCCGGGATACAGGATAGCCCCCGAATCATCAGTCCTGCTTATGGTTCAGATAGCAGATTCGTATTTCACATCCGGTGTGCATGGATTTATAGTAAACATGAATCAGCGCTGGTTTCGACAATACGAGTCTTGGGGTGATTTTCATGGCACAAACTGTACAGTCACAGACGAAGGTTGTACCGTTCAAACGGAGACAGGGCATCGGTTTTGTGCAGGGCATCGGATTAACCGTGCTGCTGGCTGTGGCGGCGAAGTATTTATCCAGCTTGCCGCTGCTAGGCGTAATGGGACAACTCGTGATCGCCATTATGCTTGGACTGGTTTGGCGGGCGGCCGTCGGCGTTCCCGAGCGGATCGCGGGCGGCGTCTCCTTTTCCAGCAAAAAATTGCTTCGCCTCGGGATTATTATGCTCGGGATGAGGCTTAACTTACAAAGTATTATTCAAGCAGGTCCAAAGGTGCTTGTTATGGCGGTGCTCCATATTGCATTTACGATCGCCGTTGTGGCCAGCCTGGCGAAATGGATGAAGATTTCCGGCAAGCTTGGGCTTCTGACCGCCTGCGGAACCGCGATATGCGGAGCTGCCGCGGTCGTCGCCATAGCGCCGCAGGTACAGGCCAAAGACGAAGAGACAGCGATCGGAGCGGCTGTCGTTGCTATTCTGGGTACCTTGTTCACTTTAATTTACAGTCTTCTATATCCGCTGTTGGGTCTGTCCGCTCACGGCTACGGGGTATTCGCAGGAGCTACGCTGCACGAAATAGCTCATGTCATCGCCGCCGCAGCGCCTGGAGGAAGAGAAGCCGAGGATATCGCTGTTGTCGTTAAGCTGGCGCGGGTAGCCATGCTTGTGCCGGTATCGCTTGGGTTGGGTATGTGGATGCGCCGCAAGGAACGGCAAGCTCGGCTATCGGCAAGCTGTGATGCCCAGCCAGAGGCGGAGGAGACCAGACAGAAGATTCAAATTCCCTGGTTTATCCTTGGATTTCTTCTCATGAGCGGAGTGAATACGCTGGGGGTTATCCCCGGAAATGCAGCCAGCTTGATCGTTGCGGCCGCTTATTTGCTGATTGCCGTAGCCATGGCCGGGCTGGGGCTTGGGGTCGATCTGGCTGTATTTCGGCGGCTGGGGATTAAGCCTTTCTGGGCAGGGCTGCTCGGGTCGGTCGGTTTGACGGTGCTCGGTTATGGAACATTGTTTCTATTTGGGCTGAACTAACGGTTATATTACTATGAAAAATGAGATCGGTCTGTATAATGTCCACTCCAGTCGAACAAACGCGGATCATGTCTTCTCCTCTCCCTCTTTTTTTACAAAAATAAATGGTCTCGACAAAAAATCGGGTAACATCTCTCGATCGCAATGTACCCGATTTTGGATTGATCTATAACCTGAACCTGCAATAAGCTCGGCATTAATGCCGTATTATCCGTTCATCACGCTGCCGCCGTTTGCACCCAGCACCTGCCCGGTGTATATGTTGGCATCGTCCGAAGCGAGGAACATCACCGATCTCGCAATCTCCTGAGGGAACGCCAGCCGGCCCAGCAGATGACGGGAATCCCCGCTGTGCGTTCCTTCCTCGAGCGATGAACGTACATCGGAGAAGGTACCGCCCGGCGCCACAGCATTCACGAGCACAAAAGGAGCAAGCTCTCTTGCCAGCGATTTCGTCAGTGAAGTGACGCCGCCCTTTGCGGCCGAGTAATGCGCTAGCTCGGCACTTCCTTGGCTGGCCAGGTCGGAAGTGACGTTAATGATTTTCCCAGACTTCTGGGCCAGCATGCGGGACGCTGCTTCGCGAGAAGTATAGAAGGCGCCGTAAAGATGGATTTTGAGCATGCGATCCCACTGTTCATCGGTCATCTCGGTCACTTTTACCGCCTGGGCAATGCCTGCGTTGTTCACCAGAATATCGAGCCTACCGAAATGTTCATCAATCGCCGCGAACATCTCCCTGACCTGGGCCGAGTCACTGACATCCGCATGGAACACCTCTGCCCGCACGCCATAGGATTCAGCCTGCCGCTTTACATCGGCCGCTTCCTTGTCATCGCCATAATAATTGATCATGACATGAATGCCGGATTTGGCGAATTCCAGTGTAATCGCTTTGCCGATACCTCGGCTGCCCCCCGTGATAAGGGCGAATTTTTGCTGCTTACCGTTACTAGTCATCATAGTTGGGCTCCTTTTAACTTAACTTTGTATATCTGTCAGGTACCTAATATGGTTCGCTCGTGTTGTGTAGTTCGAACGACCTATTAAATCTAGTTAATGAGATTATACTATATTATTTGTGAATTTGAGAACAATCCTTGGATAACATGAGGATAAGGCTTGACTAACAAGCGCGATCACTGGAAAATAAGGGAGGTTCAAAATGGTTAATACTAATACATAACGCCTTTTGACAGAAGGGAGAACTATGATTGAGATGAACAAGGCTCTGAATAAATTTTTTAAGCTGGAGCAGCACGGAACGAATGTCAAGACCGAGGTGCTGGCCGGCATCACGACATTTCTGGCTATGGCGTATATCCTGGTCGTCAACCCGGCCATTCTCTCTGCGGCAGGGATTCCGTTCAAGCAAGTCTTCATGGCTACCGTCATTTCTGCGGCCATCGGTACTCTCTTTATGGCGCTGTTCGCCAAACACCCGATTGCGATTGCACCAGGTATGGGCCTTAATGCTTATTTTACGAGCGTAGTTGCTTCTACTGGGCTAACGTATCAGACGGTGCTTGGTACGGTATTTATCGCCGGGGTTCTGTTCCTGCTGCTCAGTCTGACGCCGCTGCGGGAAGCGCTGATCCGCGCCATTCCCGATTCGCTCAAATTCGGGATTACGGCAGGGATCGGCCTGTTCATTGCTTTTCTTGGATTGCGGATGTCCGGTATCGTTGTAGCGAATCCGGATAATTTGGTGACCTTTGGGGATTTGCACCGCTCCGTCACGCTGCTGACGATCTTTGGCCTGTTTGTTACCTTAATCCTGCTGGCACGGAGAGTTACGGGAGCGCTGTTCATCGGAATGACTCTTACTGCGTTGGTTGGTTATTTTACACATCAGCTGACCTTTGACGGCTTTGTCTCTTCTCCGCCGGCTCCTGTGTTCTTTGACATGGATGTGCCCGGCGTATTCAGCCAGGGGTTGTATGCGACGGTGTTCGCCTTCCTGCTCGTCACGCTCTTTGATACGACCGGTACGTTGATCGGGGTAGCCGAGCAGACGGGAGCGATGAAGAACGGCGAGTTTCCGCGAGCCAAGTCCGCTCTGCTTGCCGACGCGACGGCAACGACCGTAGGCTCGTTGTTCGGAACGAGCCCGACTACAGCCTACATCGAATCGACCACGGGCGCGGCCGCAGGCGGGCGAACCGGATTGACCTCGCTCGTCGTGGCAGTTTTGCTGGCGCTGTCCATGTTTATATCTCCGCTGGTAGGGGCGATCTCCTCGCTTCCGGCAATTACGGCGCCGGCGCTTATTATCGTGGGCTGCTTCATGATGGAAGGGCTGGCGAGAATTGAATGGAAGAAATTCGACGAGGCTTTCCCGGCTTTTGCCATTCTGTTAATGATGCCGCTGACGGCCAGCATCGCCACGGGAATTGCGGTCGGTTTCATTACCTACCCGGTTCTGAAGCTCGTTAGCGGGAAAGGCAGAGAGGTTCACCCGCTGCTCTACATTTTCGGGTTAATCTTTATCGTCCAGCTGGCGTTTTTTCCGGCGCATTGATGATTGAAATAAATAAAATATTGTCACTCCTTTTAACATAATTGAGACCCTTTTGCTCCCGCCAAAACATATAATTAGGATGAAATCATTTCATTTTAGTTTGAACGACCTGAAAATGGTTATAAAAGGGTATAGACTTTTAACTATATATGTCTCGAAGACTGGAAAGGCGGGAGAACGCAATGTTGAGAAAATGGCTGGCTGTAATGATCCCTTTAGTCCTTATCGTCGTGATGTCTTCGTTTGGTACGTCCAGTTCGGGGGCAGCGGAGCCGCGGTATGCGCCGGTCGAGCAGACGCCTGATACCAAGGTCGTGTATATTGAGCAGTTGAACACTGTGTCGAACGGCAATCATGAGCTGGTTGCGGATGAAATCCAGTGGTACGAAGGGGAGGCCGCTGAACAGGCCTTTCTGGAGCATGAACCGGATGCAGGAATTGATGGGCCGCCGGACGGATACTATATCGTAAATGAGGATCATGAGCTGACTAGCTACAAGGTGGCGCAGGATGTCAAAATCCTCATGCAGATTTATGACCGTACGGGGGATGTGGAGGACATGGATATTCGCTGGGGTGAGCTGGTTTCTTTGGAGCAATTCAAGAACATTCTCCAGAATACCGAATGGATCGATGTCCGCGACTTTCCTTTTCATCTTACGGTGAAGGACGGCATTATCGTCGAAATGGTGCAGCAATATATACCGTAAGCCGCACATCCTCAGCAGCAAGCTAAGCCAAAATAGATAGAAGGTAGACGCAGCGCCCCATCCAGCCGAAGAAGCGGGATGGGGCGCTGTCTGTTGTCAATGATGTCCATTTCTTAAGATCCGTCTAGCAAAAAAATGCTGATCAGGTATACTATAATTTAACACGTAGTTCATTATGCCTATTCAAGGAAAGAGTGAAATGAATGCATAAAGAAGCTGAACTCATCCATCAAAAAAACATGCTGATGCTGAAAATATTGTGGGGATTTTTTGCCATTGCCAATATCATTAACCTGATTGTCGAAGGGAAACTGGCTCCCGTATATCCACTGGTCGGACTGATTCTGCTTGCGCTCCTGACAGGGGTAGTGCTGCAGAAACGCTGGGCCTCTTTCACCATGCTGCTGACTGTGTGTTTCCTCTTTGTGTTCTTCTACTTTTTGATCACAGGCGATCCTTATCTGCCGAATTTTATATTCATGGCCCTTGCACCTCTTCTGAGCTTATTTTATCATGACTTTCGGGCGGTGCTCCTCTCCGGGATTTTATTTATCCTCTCTTCGGTGTATTATTTCTTTGCCTACCAGGAGGTTCTTTTTCCTGGTTTGCAGGGCAGGGAAGTGTCTTACTTAATCTCTTACGGGGTGTTTATTACAGCCTTTTCGGTGATCCATACGAAGCTGACGCGCAATCTTTGGCGCCGGGCGGGGCAAAGCGAAGAACGGCTGAGAACGATTCTGGACAGCGTCTCTATCGGCATTTGGACGCTTGATTTAAGCACGATGAAGGCCGATGTGTCGGATGGTTTCGAGCAATTGACTGGCTTCTCCGCCAAGTCGTTCAGAAGCAATTCCAATCAGTTCGATGAATTGGTATACCCCGAGGATGAGGAGCAGTTTCATAAGTTTCAGCAGGAGATGATTATCGGCCGGCGCAGCGCGGTAAGCGAATACCGCATTATCTGCCGCAACGGCACGGTAAAATGGGTGCAAAACCGCGGCACGCCGTATTTTAACCATTTGAATCATATGGTACGGCTGGAAGGCGTCATGATCGATATTACCGACCGGAAGCAGATGGAGGAGAAGATCGAGCATCTGGCTTACCATGACGAGCTGACAGGGCTGCCAAACCGTACGCTGTTCAGCAAGCGGTTCGAAGAATATGCAAGCCAGGGAAAGCTGTCGCTGGCGGTTCTATTTATCGACCTGAACGATTTCAAGGAAGTAAACGATACTTTTGGCCATGATGCAGGGGATTTGCTGTTAAAGGACATTGCGAATAGATTGACCGGTATTGTGCGTGAACAGGATATGGTATGCCGCCTCGGCGGCGACGAGTTTCTCGTGCTGCTGGTAGACATAGACGAAACCCGGGTGGTTAAGGTGGCTGACCGCATTAAAGCGAGCCTGGCCGAAGGGTATTTGTATCAGGGTTATCGGCTGACCGCCGGTGCGAGTATCGGCTTCAGTGTGGCGCCAAGCGGCACCGGGGACCTGGAGGAAATGATCCGGCAGGCGGATGAAGCGATGTACGGCGCGAAGAAGAGCCGGGTGCGGCAGTATTTATCACAGCAGGATGGCGTGGCTTCGCATGAAGCATAAACGCGGAATTATAAATTAAAACCTCGCCGAGCGGCGAGGTTTTGTTTGTTTTGCTTTGCGGGTCACCCGAGCCATTTGCTTCCGTTCCATTGCTTCACAAACCGGGCAAACTCCTTCTCCCGCAGTGGGCCGCTGAACAGATAGCCTTGGAATTGATCGCATTTCAGGTTCCGCAGGTAGTGAAGCTCCTCCTGCGATTCGATTCCTTCGGCCACAATATTCAGCTCCATATGATGGCCGAGCTCAATGACGGCGCGCACGATGGCCGATTTTTTCGGATCATGGGCGAGCCCCTGGATGAACGACCGGTCGAGCTTCATCTCGTGGATCGGCAGACGCTGGAGCTGGCTCAGGGAGGAGTAGCCGGTGCCAAAGTCGTCCAGGGAAATGGTGATGCCCATTGCACGCAAATCCGCCATGACCTTGATGACATATTCCGCGCTCTTGATCAGCGAGCCTTCGGTGATTTCGAGGATGAGATCCCGTGGATCCAGCCGGGTCTTCTTCAGTACGCGGGAGATCATTCCGATCAAATTGCCTTGATAGAAATGCCGTGCAGAAAGGTTGACCGCGATCGGGAACCGTGGGAGCCCTTGCTCCTGCCAGACTTTATTCTGGCGGCATGCCTCAGTGACGACCCATTCATCGATATCCATAATAATGCCCGACGTTTCAGCCAGGGGTATGAATTTGTCTGGAGGTACGAACCCGTATTCCGGATGAAGCCAGCGAATCAATGCCTCGGCACCGCTGATGCGGCCTGTATGCGCGTCGATTTTCGGCTGATAATTCAGGGAGAACTGACCCGTTAAAAGGGCGCTGCGCAAGCTGTTCTCCAGCTTCATGTTCTCGGAGCGCTGGTTCTCGATCATTTGATCATAGAAATGATATATGCTGTCCCCTTGCTCTTTGGCTACGTACATAGCGATATCCGCATTGCGCATAATTAAGTCCAGATTATCGCCATCGTAAGGATAGATGCTAATCCCAATACTTACGGAGACGTACAGGACGACGTCGTTGATCGTAACGGGCTCATTCAGCGCATCGCAGATTGCTTGAGCGGCCTGCTGAACGGAAGCGGTATCATTAAAATGGTAGACGAAGACAAACTCATCCCCGCTAAGCCTGAACACGCGGAGCTGGTCGCTAACCAGCAGCGAGAAGCGGGAGGCTACCTTTTGCAGGAGGATATCCCCCGTCTCATGGCCTAAAGTATCGTTGATCTGCTTAAAGCGGTTTAAATCGGCAAACATGACGGCAAAGGAATGCTCCGGACCGTAATGAATGCCAAGGGAACCGATATATTCCGTAAAATGCAGACGGTTGGGCAGCCCGGTTAGGCCATCATAATAGGCCAGCTCCTGCAGCTTCTTCTCGGATTGCTGCAGCTGGAAGGTCTGTTCCTGAAGAAGCTGGTTGCTCGTGAGCGATTCCTGGAACATGCTCAGCAATTTATTGGTCATCTGCCGGAAGTTCACGGTCAGCGAACGGATTTCATAAATCCGGCTCTCTGGCCATTCGAGGCTGCGCAGATGGTACACCTTGCTAGGCAGTCCAGTCGTAATGTCGGCAAGCTCCGACAGTCCCCGAACCAGGCGGCGGGTAACCCATCTGCTGGCCACCGCGGCCGCGATCATGAACACCAGCAAATAAATGAACTGCGTTAAGTACTGGCTGTAGATTTGCTCCTGATACGGCTGCAGAGGAACCATCACGTACAGAATGAAGGGTACCTGTTTCAGGGTCGTTCCGTAAATGTAGCTGGCTTCCTGCCATTCCTGATTCGGCAGCCATCGCAGCCGTTTCTCAGGCATATGCAGGTATAAATCTCCCTGGATCACCGAGTTGGTCGGCAAAGGCAGCAGCTTGGTTACCGAGTGCTGAGGGGAATCATTGCCGCTATCTGCAACGATTCGTTCATGCCGTGGATCAAGCACTATAATATGATAGCTCCGGTTGGCCGAGAAGAATTCAATAACACGCTGTAGTTCCTCGAGACTGCCTTTGCCAGCATGTTCGAGCCTGCGGATGTCATCCGGGTTCCAGCGATCGAGCTCGCTGGAAATGCTGCTTGACGTATGCAGAGCCACCTGCAGTGAGTTATAGCGAACAGAATCATATGTATTTCTGCTGTTCATGAGCAGGTAGAACACGAACGGCAGGGCAATAGCAAGAAATAAGATATGGTACAGCAGCTTGTTCAAATATATGGGCTTATCCCTGTCAGCCCGGTGGATGTAAAAATACTTGCTCGGGAGGTATTCCCAAATCGCATCTGCGACCAGTACGTTGAACAATCCATTTGAGATGTAGATGGCCGCTATTAACCATGTCTCGATCGAAAGGCTGCGGTAGGATAAATAATATAGAAGGAGGAAAAGCGGGATACCTGCCGCGGCCCAGAAAATGAAGTCCGCTCCGATGGTCGTTCGGATGCGTTTCCCCCAATGTGTTGAAAGGCACAAAAAGACAATCTCTAACCATAGAACCCCTTGAAACAGCGGATTGCCCCACACGAAAATGGAAGCGGCATAGACGAGCGTGGCAGTGAACAGCCCCCAGCCTGCGCCATACAGACGGGTGAGCAGAAGCAGCACCAGATTCGTAAATACGAGCGAAATACCGAAGATCAAGTGAAGAGGATGATACTCACTGAGCAGTGCAAGCCCGAGTCCCGCTAGAAAGATGATGCCTGTTGTATAAGAGAAATGTCTTCTTATGGTCATCATGTGGTCCTCCCCCGGAGGAAATAATAATCCGTAATACCTACATTTCGGCACAGTTCGGGGAAAATCCTTTTTTTATGCGGAAAACAGCGGTCATAAGGATCGGGATAATGGGACTATGGAATGGAAAATGGATGCGTGTCAATGACTTATGAAACAGCAAATATTTAAAATATGAGATATCCTCTTTTTAAAGATCAGACTAATTTGGAAGCAAAACTATAGATGGTCTAAAAGGGTGGTACCTATGGCGATTCAAAAGTTTTTGAAGCTGGTGGAAATTCAAACGAAGGCCGCCAGTATGATTCCATTCTTGCTTGGCACGGTGTATGCTTTGTTCCGGTTTCAGCAGTTCAATGCCTACCATTTCGGATTGATGCTGGTATCCCTGCTGAGCTTCGATATGGCAACGACGGCGATCAACAATTATTACGATTACCGCAAGGCGGTCAAGAAGCACGGCTACGGCTATGAAGTTCATAATGCCATTGTACAGTACAACATCAAACCTTCCGCCGTGGTGGCGGTCATCGCGATTCTGCTGACGCTGGCCGTAGGCGCAGGCATCTTGTTATTTCTGGAGGTCGGACTACTGCTGCTCTTGCTCGGAGGGTTGTCATTTGCCGTAGGTATTCTGTATTCCTTTGGCCCGATCCCCATCTCGCGCATGCCGCTAGGGGAAATTTTCTCGGGGCTGTTCATGGGGTTTGTCATCATCTTTATCTCGGCTTACATTCATGTCGGAGAACGCATTGCTTCCTTAACGCTGACCGGAGGGACTGCTGTGCTGCAGGTTCAGCTTGTGGAGGTTATATTGGTCTTCTTCGTGTCCATCCCGGCGATTCTGGGCATTGCCAACATTATGCTGGCGAATAATATTTGCGATATGGAGGATGATATCGAGAACAAACGGTACACGCTTCCCGTCTACATCGGCCGTCCGAATGCGATGATCCTGTTCAAAATGCTCTACTACGCTGCCTATCTGGATCTGATCGTACTGTGCGCGCTTCGCGTCCATCCGGTCATTGTGGTATTTGTGCTCTTCACGCTCCTGCCGGTCCGCAAAAATATAAAACGGTTCGCCGATCAGCCGACCAAGCAGTTTACTTTCGGTCTGTCGGTGCAGAACTTTATGCTGACCAATGCCGCCCGCATCGTCGCCCTAGGCCTCGCCGCGATCATGATGCTGTAGCGGGCGCTGGCACTGCGGGCGGCGATGGAATCAGCATGCTGTTTAAATGCCCTACGCAGCTAGGAGGGGCTGCCGCCTGACATTGTTGCTGCCGGGTTCCGGCGTGCCGGCGCTTCGTTATCCCAGCGGAAGGTCAGAGCGGCAGCTCCGAGGCAGATGATAGTGAAGACGGCCAGAATCAGCATGGAGATGCCGAATCCCGGCAGTGAGCCTATTGGATCAAGGGCTAGATTCATCGCTTGAACGAAATAGTGAAAAGGCTGAAGTGAACCGAAGATCTGAATCCATGCCGGGGCATGCTGCAGGCTGTAAAAGGCTTCGCTGGTGAACAGCATCGGGAAGCTGATCAGATTCGAGATCATGTTGACGTTGCTCTCATCCCTGGACAGATTGGCTGCGATGAAGCCGATCGCCGTGAAACAGACGGTTCCGATAAGCAGAACGACAAGCATAAGCAGCAGGCTCAGAGGGCTGAGGCTAACACCGAGAATCAGCCTTGCAGCAGCGATAGTCACAGCGCTAACGATCAGGGATAGCGCGGTTCTCGCAGCGGTCATGGCGGCAACAAAGGCAAAGGTTGAGAAGGGGGTGGCTCGCAGCAGCTTATATACGCCGCGATTGCGATGCGACATAACGTTGAAGGCAGTTACCATTGTTGCGCCAAACAGCACATTCATCGCCAGTATGCCGCTGAGCAATTTGACCGAGTAGGCTGGCTGCTGAAAGTACAGGCCCAGGCCGAGCAGCAGCAAAACCGGAAAGGCGATCGTCCAGAATAAAGTATGCATGTCGCGCAGCATTCCCTTGAGCATTGTTGTAAACACGGTTATCATGCCCATTCCTCCTTGCGGATGGGTTCTGTTAGTTGGACGTACAGCTCCTCCAAGCCAGAAGCCCCATATTCATTCAATAAATCCTCCGGGCGGCCGTCTGCCCGCAAAATACCACCGTCGATCATCACAATTCGCGTAGCCAGCTTGTATACTTCTTCCATGTCATGCGAGGTGAATACGACGGATGTTCCACTCTTCGCAAGCAGCGCTATAAGCTCCCTGATTTCTCGGCGTGCCCGCGGATCGAGGGCAGCGGTCGGCTCATCGAGAAACACGAGGCTGGGGTCATGGACAAGAGTCATGGCAATAGCAAGCCTTTTCTGCTGTCCGCCGGACAGGCGGAAGGCATCGGTCCTGGCAGCTTCCTCAAGGCCGCATTGAGCGAGAAGGCTCATGATAGCGTCCGTTTTTAGCCTCACCCCGTAGAAGGCGGCGAACAGGCGCATATTTTCAAGGGCGCTGTAGCCGGGGAAGAACGGAGTTGACTGCAGTTGCACGCCGATTCGGCGATACAGCTCAGGATGTCCGTATGTTACGGTGCCTTGGTCTGGGCGGCGCAGCCCGAGCAGCAAATCGAGCGTCGTCGACTTGCCCGCTCCGTTTGGCCCGATGATCCCGATGACTTCGCCGGGATAAATGGTCAGGCTGATGTTTCGGATAACGTGTCTTTTCTTATACACTTTGGTAAGTCCATCTGCTTGAATCAAGTAGTTCATCTGATATATCCACTCCTTTTACTCAATGTTATATATCCAACGTTGGGTATTGTGGTGAAAAAATCGCCTGCAAAACAGGACGCTTATTGTGCCGTGAGCAGGCTTCTTGCCGATGCAGCTGCAGGCCGCTAGGCTTCTGCTGCCTTTCTTTGTTCTACAAGCCGGATAATGCGCTCCACGTATCGGATATCCAGTTCCAGCAGCGCCATGGCGTTGTCGAAGGAGGCCTCTGCAATAGGCGAAAGGCCGTATTGTCCTTTAATCTCTCTGCCGACGCGCCACAAGTCGAGTGTCTCTTTCAGCTGGCGCAAGTTTTGCTGCAGCAGGCCGAGGGCCTCCTCCGGCGGCAGATGCTCGATCCATAACAAGCCAAGGGAGAAATCGGATTTGACGGAGTGTGGGGTTATGGTCAGCGATTGGCGCAGCATCTGTTGGAACGTTTCTTCTCCGGCTTCGGTAATCGCATATATTTTGCGCAAGCGCGCACCCGTCCGTTCCTCCGCTTCCGTACGCAGGAGACCGTCCTGTTCCATTTTGTTAAGGGCGTAGTAAATCGAGCCTGACAGCAAATTCGTCCAGGTATCCATACGGCTCGTCTGGATGAGCTGCTGGAGCTCGTAGCCGTGCATAGGCCGTTCCCGCAGCAGGGCCAGCAAGATCAGGTTAGTCACCTTATTATCATCCTTTGCGATCTAGAGATGGAGTCGAATATCCAACGTTGGATATATTTGAAATGATTATATAGAGGAGACTAACCTGTTGTCAAACCATTTTAAAATTTGTTTCTTTTTGGGGCAAACATGATTCCTGCGCCGATGGCGATCAGGGCAACCGCAAGCACGGGCTGTCCAAATACTACACGGTTGTACAATGTGCCGAACGCAATGACTGCGAAGAAGAGCAAAGACATCACCCCAAGGATGTTGATGGGGATCAACAGCCATTTGTTCCGGTTTCCGAACCAGTAGAATTCAAATAGACCAACCGCAGGAGCGAGAATGAACCCGGGCCACAGATATCCCCAGCTGTCGAACAGAGTAGAGAGCTGGCAGACGATGCCGACCGTAAACAGAATGCCCCCGGGAATGAGCAGGCCTGCGCCGCGGCGCTCGGTAAGGGAGAAGTACATCCAGTGGAACAAAAGGCCTAGCGGAATAACGAACAGGGTAGGCCAGAAATTGCCGAACAGGCTGCCCATTGATATCGCTTCTTTTTGGAAGAAAAACAAGTAAACGCCCGCTAAAATCATTAACGGTCCAAGCCAAGACATTCGATTCATATTGAATCTCCTTTGCATATGTATTGAATTTACGATTAGCATACTACATTAATTGAACGCAATCTTCGGTCTCTGGGGAAGAAAAAAACTGGACTTTGGTCTAGCAAAATAGTTCATGTATAATCAATATGTACGGTTTGATTTTATCATTTTATCTGGAGGAGCGTGAGGCGGAGGATGAATAAATGGACATTGTTCAGAAAGGCATCCCGGTTTCAGGTCATTCCCGTCATGCTTATTCCTGTTTTTCTTGGAGCGCTGGGCGCTTATGTATGGAAAGGGGAATTTCATCCGGTACTCTTCATCATCACACTGGTCGGCGCTGGAGCGGCGCATCTGTTCTCGAACATGATTAATGATCTGTGGGATTTCCGGAGCGGCGCGGATACGGCGGCGAAAAATACACCGGAGGTGATCTCCACCAATTCCGGATTTCTGGCTGGTGGGATGATGTCCGAGAAGACCTTCGCACGGCTGACCTGGTCTTTACTGGGACTCGGGGTGCTGTGCGGCATCGTGCTCAGTCTCTACAGCGGCTGGCCGGTACTTGTATTCGGCGGCCTTGGCGGGCTGATCGCTTATTATTATGTGGCGCCTCCGATTCAGTTCGGATACCGCGGCAAAGGATTAAGTGAAGTGGCCATCCTGCTGTCCTTCGGCGTCCTGCCCATCATGGGCTCTTATTATGTACAGACCGGAGATTTGAGTCTGCGTTCTGCTTTATTGTCGCTGCCGATCGGACTGCTGACTACGCTGGTATTGTTCAATCATCATTTCCTGCACTGGCAGGCGGATAAGCAGGCAGGCAAAAATACGCTGGTCGTCATGTGGGGCGAGAAGCGGGCGCTGCGTTTTTCCAAGCTGCTGCTCGTACTGGCTTATGTTTGTTTATTGCTTTGCATCGCAATGGGCATACTGCCGGTATATGCGCTGGTTGGGCTATTGACGGCGATTCCGCTCTACCGGGTCTACGGAAGGTTGAAGGAGCACAACGCTCCGGCAGCCTATTTGCCGCTGATGGGGGCTTCTTTGCAGGCTTCCATGCGCTGCGGATTCGTGATGATGGCGGCGCTTTTGCTGCAAGGGATTTTGCAATAATTAGAACTTCAAGAAAGCGAGACGATACAAATGGACAAGCAACGGGTGATTGGCGACTTTCATACAATACTGAATGAAGGACAGGTGTGGAAAATCGGCGGGTTCCCCCTGCCGGACGGCACGTTCTGGGAATACCGCGAGCCGGACGCGGTCGTCATTGTGCGCAATGGCATACTATATGTCCGCGCCCCGCTTAGCCGGAAGCATGACCATGTGCAGATACTGGACAATGCCAAGCACATGTATTACTCTGTCGAGGAGTTTGCAGTGCCGGAGAACGGGGAGATCAGCTTCGAGTTGGATATCCGGGCGCGCACACAGAACACGGTGCCGGGCGACCTTTATGACGGCTACGTGTCCTTGAACCTCCTGGATTTCACGACAGGGGCCGCACTGGATTTCTTTGCCGGCAACGATAAGTACGCCAGCGTGTACGCGGTGCTTCCTTTCCCCGGCGTGGAGGTGCCGCCGAGCGATAAGACGCGGTTCTTCTGTGTGTTCAAGGAGGATACCGACTTCAAGGCACGAGAGTTTAATAACTATAAAATCACGTATAACCGGGCCGAGGACGAGGTCATCTTTTACGTGAACGGCAATGAGATCCGGCGGGAGAAGAATGTTCCGGTCAAGTTCAATAAATTTACGATTGCGCTTGGCATCATGACGGAGAAGGACTTAACACCGGAAGGCAGCGTGTCCGTGCATGGGCAGACCGTGATTGGCGAATACTCGCCGGTGAAAGTGACGATCAAGGAGTAATCCCGGCCAGACGCATAAAACGTTCCCTAATGACAAACCCTACCCGGGAGACAGCTGATTTTAGTTTTCAATCTCAGTCTTCAGTCGGTTAGACAATTCGCATAGGAGGCGTTTGATGATGACGGATCCGAATTTGGAAATTCAAAAGCCCAAAGGGAATGGCAGCAGCAATGGGCAGAACCGGACCATGGGCAACGGCGGAGAGGGCGGCAATGGTCGACTGAGCCAGTTCAAGAACCACAACACGCACGGCGGCGATGTTCCGAATGAGTATATTGCCAGCGAGAAGCGGCAGTAGCCCGTCAGGCTGAAATAGGCTAGACCATGAAAGATCTTAATAAGGGGCCCTTCCTGCAAATACCGAGGAAAGGCCCCTTAAGGCTGTTGGCGGTTTATTTTTGCGTGCCGTGCTGCTTGGTAGGCAGTTGGCCCGCAGGATTTCCTTTGCCACGGTTCTCTTTGTTGCGGCGATCCTTTTCCTGCTTGTCATGCAGTTTTTCCACGAATTCATGCGTACTGTCCATCCTGGCTTAGCCTCCTTTGCTGCAAGGTCATGCTGCTCTCATTACTATGTCCAATTAGGGGGATTCCCATAATGGGGGAGAGCATTTGCCTGGCTGCTCGTTGTACTTGTGTATAGGGGATTGTACAATGGAGAGAGATAGGCGCTTACAAGAAAGGGGAAGAGGATTATGGATAAGAAGCTTCGATTTGGAATACTCGGATGTGCAGGTATAGCGATTAAAGATGTTATGCCGGCTATTCAGAAGTCAGAGTACGGCGTTTTGGCTGCGATCGCGAGCCGGAATTTGGAGAAAAGCAAGTCCGTAGCCGAGCAATTCGGCATAACGGCGGCTTATGGCAGTTATGAGGAACTGATTGAGGATAAGAGTATTGAGGCCGTATACATCCCGCTTCCTAATCATTTACATAAAGAATGGGCGATCCGCGCCATGGAGGCAGGCAAGCATGTGCTGTGCGAGAAGCCGATGGCGATGGACAGCGCGGAGGCGGCCGAGATGGCTGCCGTCGCCAAACGGAAGGGCGTTGTTCTGGCCGAAGCCTTCATGTATCGTCATCATCCGCGCTGGCATCGGATCAAGGAAATTATTGCGAGCGGCGAGCTAGGGCAGCTTCGGTTAATCCGCGGCTCGTTCACCTACAACAACGCTGAGGATCTGGACAATATCCGGCTGCAGCCGGAATGGGGCGGGGGCTCGATCTACGATGTGGGCTGCTATCCCATCAGCGCGGCGCGCTTTATTCTTGGGCAAGAGCCCGAAGCAATAACTGTGCATGCGCAATTTTCCGATAAGCATTATGGTGTGGATATGATGGCTGCGGGCATATTGGAATTTGCCGATGGTCTGGCGCTAACCTTCGATTGCGGGATGTGGACGGAGCATCGCCAGCTGCTGGAGATTGTCGGCAGCGAGGGACGCATCGATATCCCGCATGCTTTTACGGTTGGGGATGAGGAGGATGCTTCGTATACGGTTACGATCCGGGGCGAAAGCCGGGTGGAAGGCCGCGAGGACAAGGCTGACCCTTACACCTGGGAAGTCGATGACCTGGCCAAGGCCGTATTCGGGATACAGCCGCAGCGCTTCACGCCCGAGGATGCTGTTCAAGGCATGCGGGTGCTGGAAGCGGCGCTGGCATCGGCGCGTGAGCATCGCCGGATCAGTTTGAAATAGGAAGGGCAAGGCCTATCATCTAGAGCTAGAGCCCGTCTTTAATCGTATGGTAGCTTGCAGGTTCATCCTTTGAGGCAGAGGATGCAGCCTGCAAGCTTTTTTTCTGCGATTGTAACTGAGAATGCAATTGAGAATGGCATGTATTTTTATGCAATATTGTGAGTTCAGATAGGTGAAGAAAAGCTGGAAAGCGGCGGTGGATCAGCCTGCAGGAACGTTAAGAATCCGCTTCAGACCTTGTCCTGCATGAAGTTTCAAAATTTAAATGGTTGACAGGGCTGGAAGGGCCTATGTATAATTTAAACTAATTGATAATGAATATCATTATTAACAATGATCTTGCCGGCAATGACATTAAGTTCCTCTGGCCAGAGGGACGAGACTAAGGACTTGAAATGAAGAAGACATATCTGATAACAGCGCTAATCGTATTATCCGTCGTTTCGCTCTTGATCGGAGCCAAGACGACTTCATTGATGGACTTGCTTCGCCTAGATCCGGAACAGTGGGAAATCATACGGATTAGCCGGTTTCCTAGACTGATCAGCATTATTATCGCTGGGGTAAGCATGAGCATCGTCGGTTTAATTATGCAGCAGCTGACGCGAAACAAGTTCGTCTCGCCTACAACAGCGGGAACAATGGATTCCGCAGGGTTCGGCATCATGGTATCGATGCTTCTGTTCTCTTCTGCGGGACCGCTTGGCAAAATCGCTGTAGCCTTCGTGTTCGCCATGCTTGGTACCCTCATTTTCATGAAAATACTCGACAAGGTAAAATACAAGGATTCGATCTTCATTCCGCTGGTCGGGTTGATGTTCGGTGGAATAGTCAGCTCAGCGACGACATTTTTCGCATACAAGTATGATCTGATTCAGAGCATGAATGCATGGCTGTTTGGCGATTTCTCCATGGTCATGCAGGGGCGGTACGAGCTTCTTTACATAAGCGTCCCTCTTGTAGTCGCGGCTTATTTTTATGCGAATAAATTTACAGTTGCGGGCATGGGCGAAGAGTTCTCCGTCAATCTTGGTCTGAATTATAAGCAGGTCGTCAATATAGGGCTCTTTATCGTGGCGCTGGTCACCTCGGTTGTTGTGCTGACGGTCGGTTCGATTCCTTTCATCGGCCTCATCGTGCCGAATCTGGTGACGATCTTCCAAGGGGACAACCTGAAGAAGAACCTGTCGGGTACAGCACTGCTAGGAGCTGTATTCGTTCTGGCTTGCGACATTCTGGGAAGGGTCATTATTTACCCGTATGAGGTTCCCATCGGCCTGACCGTGGGCGTTATCGGCAGCGGCGTTTTCCTGTACTTGCTAATGAGGAGAAAGACATATGAGCATTAGAACAAAAATAGCAGCCTTGGCCATTCTCGCAATCGTGCTTGCAGTGTTGTTCATGACGATTGATGCAGGCGGCCATTGGGACTATATCCTCCCTAAACGAGGCAAGAAGCTGATCGCCATCCTCCTCACAGGAACGGCCATAGCGTTTTCCACCGTTGTGTTCCAGACGATTACGAACAACCGAATCCTTACGCCGAGCATTATTGGCCTGGATTCACTGTATATGCTCCTGCAGACCATTATTGTGTTTGTATTCGGCTCTACGGCGCTGACGCTGATGAACAAGAACATGCAATTCGTTATGGCGGTAGGATTCATGGTGCTGTTCGCGCTGCTCTTGTACCAGATGCTCTTCCGAAGAGAAGGCCGGAACATTTATTATTTGCTGCTGATCGGTTTGATCTTTGGCACGTTTTTCTCCAGCTTGTCGTCTTTTATGCAGAAGCTGATTGATCCTAACGAATTTTTGATCGTTAAGGATAAAATGTTCGCCAGTTTCAACAACATCAATTCGGACATTTTACTGATCGCTTTGGCTGGGGTGTTCCTGACCGGGATTTATTTTGCCAGATTCAATAAATATCTGGACGTTCTGGCCTTGGGCCGGGATCACGCCGTCAACTTGGGAATCAGCTACGATTATGTTGTGAAGCGGATGCTGATTGTTGTGGCGATTCTCATCTCCATTTCGACGGCACTGGTTGGACCGATTACCTTCCTTGGGCTGCTCGTGGCCAACGTGGCATATCAATTTCTGAACACTTACCGTCACAGGCAGTTGATTGCCGGGGCATCATTAATTAGCATTATCGCCCTTGTCGGCGGGCAACTGGTTGTGGAAAGAGTGTTTACTTTCTCCACCTCATTAAGCGTCATCATTAACTTTATTGGTGGGGTGTACTTTATCTATCTACTGCTGAAGGAGAACAAATCGTGGTAAAGGTCAGGGGAGTTTCAAAGAAATACGGCGGCAAAAAGGTGGTCGACAACGTATCCGTTGACATCGCCCCAGGGAAAATCACCTCGTTTATCGGCCCGAACGGAGCGGGCAAGAGCACGCTGATGTCGATGATCAGCCGGTTAATTACGAAGGATGAGGGTGAAGTCGTCATCGACGGCCAGGAAATCGGCAGCTGGAAAAGCAATGAGCTGGCGAAGAAAATTTCGATTTTGAAGCAATCAAACCATATCAACATTCGGCTTACGGTCAAGGATTTGGTCAGCTTCGGACGGTTCCCTTATTCGCAAGGGAAGCTGACGAAGGAGGACGTGAAATACGTCGATGAGGCTATCGCCTACATGGATCTTGAACCGATGAGAGACAAATATCTCGATGAGCTCAGCGGCGGTCAGAAGCAGCGGGCGTTCATCGCCATGGTTATCGCCCAGAATACCGAATACGTCCTGCTGGACGAACCGCTCAACAATTTGGACATGAAGCACTCTGTGCAGATCATGAAGGTGCTGCGCCGGCTAGTGAATGAACTGGGCAAGACGGTTGTGCTTGTCATCCATGATATCAACTTTGCGTCCTGCTATTCGGATTATATCGTTGCTCTCAAGGATGGAAGAATCGTCAAAGAGGGGACAACCGACGAAATCATGGATCAAGATGTGCTTAGGGAAGTATATGACATGGACATTCCGATCGAAACGATCGGAGGCAATAAGATTTGCGTCTATTTCACATAACAGATGGGCAGCCATCGCGAATATAATAATGAGGTGAATTTGAAGTGAACAAGAAATTATCCTTACTTGTTATGTCTTTGTTTTTAGTATTCGTACTGGCAGCTTGCGGCGCGAATAAAGGAAATACTGCTGGCAATGCCGGTAATGCCCCTGAAACATCGGCCCCTGCGGCGGAAGCTCCTGCCGATAACGAAGAGCTGTCGATTACGCATCAGCTTGGAACAGCAACGCTGAAGAAGAATCCGGGCAACATCGCTGTGTTCGACTACGGTACGCTGGAATCACTCGACAAGCTGGGTGTAGAAGTGACAGGAGTGCCGCAATCCAATCTGCCGCCTCACCTGAAGAAATATGAAGACTCCAAATATACCAATGTCGGTACATTGAAAGAGCCGGATTTCGAGAAGCTGAATGCGATGAAGCCGGGAGTAATCTTTATTTCCGGACGTACGGCGGAAGCTTACGATGAATTGAGTCAAATTGCTCCAACGATTTATTTGGGCGTAGACAATTCAAAATATTTGGAATCCATGAAGGAGAACCTGGATATCCTGGGACAAATATTCGGCAAAGAAGCTGAAGTGGGTCAGGAATGGGGAGCGATCGAGGATTCCGTTAAGGCCATTAACGAGCAAGCGGCTGCAAGTGAGGGCAAGGGACTTGTTATTTTGACGACGGGTGGCAAAGTGAGCGCGTATGGCCCAGGCTCCCGCTTCGGCATTATTCACGATGAGTTCGGTATCGCGCCTGCAGACGATACGATTGAAGTGTCTACGCATGGACAAAGCATCTCCTTCGAGTTTGTAGCGGAGAAAAACCCGGACTATCTGTTCGTCATTGATCGCGACGCTGTAGTTAGCGAAGGAGGCCAGGAGGCAGATCCGGCATCCAAGCTGGTGGAGAACGACCTGGTGAAGAAGACGAACGCATACAAGAACGGCAAAATCATCTATCTTGATGCCAGCTACTGGTACCTGTCCGGCGGCGGATTGATCTCCGTACCGGAAATGGCCAAAGAAGTACAAGAAGGCATCAAATAGAGACGGAGTAGGTCTAGAGTAGATATCGAGTAGGCAGCGAGTAGGTTTAGAGTAGAGTTGAACGGAAAGAAATTGAATGAAAGCTGCATGCTAGTGGAAGTAGAATTTAATGCAGAACCCTCCAACTGTTTGGAGGGTTCTTGCTTTTTGCCGAGGCTAGTCATGTTTGCTGGGTTGGGCGACTTGCTGCTATATAAAATTCTGCGATCAAATACGTCAATTATGCTCAATAGGAAAAAGGAAGGGTCTATCTAGATTTTTGTGTAAACTCATTTCAAGTAATCCCCCGAGGGGGATTAGCCTGCTTAACGTAAATGGTTACCGATGCGTTCCGGGAAAAAGACGGAGAACTCCAGCCCAGCGCATCTGTCCCCAGTTTTGGACTCGACCTAGTAATTGTCATACGATGAGAAACTAGTATTCAAGCAGTCAGTAATACGACCGATGATCTGCCCTTCGGTCCGGGGAACATCCTACCATCGCACGGCCACTCCGAATATAGATGTTATGGAACACTTAGTGACCAGCGTGTTAGCCTCGTACGAGCGACCTGTTTGGAAGAGGCTGAAGAGGCTACGCTAACGGTTGTCATCGCGCTTAATCGTCCCTAAAAGAGGAGGGGTTCTTTTCTAACGGTTGAATTAGCACTTATTTGGACGAAATAGCCCCACTGCCTACGAAAAAACGTAAATAGGCTCGATGGCAACCGTTACATTTTGTTAAACCCCACTTTTGCCGAAATAACGTCACTCACAACCGTTAGAATTTGCAGCTCACGACCATCAGGATTTCGATCACTTCCACCCACAACCTCACGGGCAGTAACCAGCTGATTTTCCTTAATGAAAGCCCGAAGTTGTTCTTTTGACCAAAGTCCCACGTGTTCTCCCTATCTTTCTGTTACTTCCACTTTAATGGGCTTAGGAGTTTACACAAACTATTTTACAGACTCAAAAGGAACCAGCTACACCTGGTATATAGCCACACTTCTGCACATTACCAGACCCCGGCGCATAGCCACGCTCCTGCACATAGCTACACTGATGCACATAGCCATCCCCTCGGTTTTACTAGGTAAATGTATTTTATACAGCTAGTTAGGAACTTCTGTGAAAAAGCACCTGCGTTAAATGTAAAACATGCAGTTAGTTTGCCTGAATTGAGCTCATTCGTCGAAAAAGCTTGAAACTAGATGCAGGTTTTGCAGATAGTCCCTTCTGACACGCCAAGGCCGATGAGCTAACTGTATGAATTACATCTAGTTACCTTAACCTGACCGTCTAGGAACAATCACCATCCAGTAGTTGTATTTTAATTTATTGAATAATCTGGACGCCTAAAAAATACAAAGAGCCTTCGCCGCAATGTTCTGCAGCGAAGGCTCTTTTGTCTGCCTATATTTTGAACAAATCGTCGACCTTCACCGGTTGACCGGTACGGATCGAGCGGTTGGCGGCAATGCCCGTCATGATGGACATGGCGCCGTCGATATGGGAGGCAGCGCGGTTGAAGCGGTCCTCCTGCTTTTTGTCGAAGATGTCGCGCAGCATGACCGGATCGCCGCCACCGTGGCCGCCGGAGGCCTGCTCGACCTGGACTTTGTAAGGCTCGGCAAAGTGAGGATAGATCGTGATGTCCATGCCCTCCAGCGCGCCTTCGTTTTCTTTCTTGCCGCCGGAATTGACGTAGGATTGCTCGGTAACCCGTACCTCCATGCGCCCTTTCGTGCCGTTGAACACAATAATGAAGCCTTCCCACGGCAAGTAGGCGTTCAGGGAATAGTTCATGACGGTTTTATTTTTGTATTTCACCATGACGCTCATCGTATCTTCGATGCTGATGTTATCTCCGAACACGCTTTGGTCGCGCTGATACCCGTCCTCATGCTCGGCATCGAGGTACAGGCTCTTTAAGTGCTCATTACGGTCGAGGTGCAGGGCAAAAGGATCGTTCTCAGCCGCTTTACTGCCATAGGCGCGCTGATAGAACTCGGTAACTCCGCGTTTCTCGGCATTTTCCTTGCCGTAGAAGCGCAGGTCACCCATGGCGAATACGGTATCCGGCTTGGAATCCAGCCAGAAATTCATCAGGTCGAAATGATGTGTAGATTTATGCACGAGCAGTCCGCCGCTGTTGCGTTTGTCGCGATGCCATCTGCGGAAATAGTCGGCTCCGTGCTGGGTGTTCAGCAGCCATTCGAAATTGACGGAGAGAATTTCGCCCAGCGCTCCGTCCATAATGACTTCGCGGATTTTCGTGTTATGAGGAGCATAGCGGTAGTTAAACGTCACGCGCAGATCACGGCCCGTCCGTTCGATGGCGTCGAAGATTTCCTGGCATTTCTCCTCGTCCACGGTCATCGGCTTCTCGGAAATGACGTCACAGCCCAGTTCCATGGCCCGAACGATATATTTATGGTGCGTGCGGTCGATCGTGCATACCAGTACGTAATCCGGCTTCGTTTCCTCAATCATCCGGTCAAAGTCTTCCGCTTTGTATGTTGGTACTTCATGATAGTTGTATTTGTCCTTCAACAGCTTGTTCGTGTAGTTCATTCTCGTCTGGTTGACGTCGCAAATGGCTACCAGCTCCGAGGTTTCCTTATACGTAGTAATCAGCTCACTATAGAAAAATTCAGCCCGGCCTCCGACACCTACGATGACATATTTCTTCTTGGACAAGGTGATCACTCCATTTACATTGGTTTGAATCTATCTTATAGTATATGAAATGCAAAAATCTAAGCTTTTCTTAGTCATTTCACTAAAAAGTATGCATATATTATCCTAAAATTGCGGCGAGGGATGTTCTATGAATATCGTACCTTTTTTTGATGTCGAGCAGATCAAGCGGACGGGAACATTCAATATGGATTCCGACCATTTTCATGAAAGCTACGAAATCTATTATTTGCTGGCCGGGGAGCGATATTACTATGTCAACGACCGGATATATGCCCTGCAGGTCGGCGATCTGCTGTTCATTAACAAGAACCAGCTGCACCGGACAACGAGCAAAGGCCGCTCCACTCATGAGCGGATTTTGATCAACTTTGAGGACTCATTCCTGGAGCCGCTGCTGGGGTTAGGCGTCGGCGATCTGCCGCTGTTTCAGGGAGAGAGCTTCCTGCTGCGGCCGGACGTGCACGAACAAGGGCGAATCGTCGATATTCTCCAGGATATGCTGCGAGAGCAAAGGGAAGCTGCCGCGGGTTATACGCCGTATTTGCAGGCGCTGCTGCTTCAGCTGCTTATTCTGATCGGCCGCATGCGGGAGGAGGCTACAGAGCCCGTTCTTCCGGAGTCTAGCGAGAAGCAGCGCAGGGTCTACCGCATTCTCGAATATTTGAATGCTCATTACACCGAGAGGCTGACCCTGGAAGGCATCGCCGAGCATTTCTACATTAGCGAGACGTATTTATGCCGTATTTTCAAGCAAACGACAGGGTTCACGGTGATCGAATATTTGAACTACGTGCGAATCCGCGAAGCCCAGACGCTGCTGAAGGAGACGGAGGACAAAATAACAGCTATCGCCGAGCAGACCGGCTTTGATAGCATCGCTCATTTCGGCAGGGTGTTCAAGCAGATTGCCAAGCGTTCCCCGCTGCAGTACCGCAAGCAGAACAAAGTGTAAGGCCTTGGGAACGAACTTACGCCTCAATATGCGTAAACAGTGTGCCAATAAAGTCAAAATAAAGCGAAGCCCCGGATAAATTTAAAGTGCGGCATGATCAGTCATGCCGCACTTCCTGTACAGGGAGAATCATCTCAACCATGGTGCCGAGGCCCGGTTTGCTGCGAATCCGGAAGCTGTACATATGGTTGTACATCAGCTTCAGTCTCTTGTTCGTATTAAACATGCCAACATGCTTCGTCCGCTCCTCGTCCGAATCGAGCCGGCTCCGGATTTCTGCCAGCGCTTCAGGTTCGATGCCAATGCCGTTGTCGATAACAGTGATGCGCAGCCGCTCTTCCTGACGGACAAGCTTCACCTTGATCAATCCGGGACCATCCTTCTCTTTAATGCCATGGTAGATGCTGTTCTCAAGAAGCGGCTGCAGGAGCAGCTTCATCGTAAACAGCTGTGTAATCTCCTCCTCATACTCAAAGATGACGTCGAACTTATCTTTATATCGCTTCTTCTGAATATTGACATAGCTGACGGCATTGGCGATTTCCTCCTTCCAGGTGACTGATTTTGTCGGTTCGCTGAAGGAGTAGGAGAGGATATCGGATAGATCCTCGATCATTTCGCTTGCTTTGTTAGGTTTGCCCGTCAAGGCGACCGATTCCCAATACACGGAGTGCAGGGTGTTATAAAGGAAATGCGGGTTGATTTGCGACTGCAGGGCGAGCAGCTCCATGAACTGCAGCCGGTATTTTTTCTCCAGAAGCTGGGTTCGGATATACCGGTGCTCAATAAAATGCGTAATCATATTGTGCAGAATATAGGAGTACTCGTCCCTGACTTTCCCCGGCGGCTTCAAGGGCACATGGCGGTCCTCAGCCGATTTGATCAGCATCCGGATCATTCTCAGCTGCTTGTAATTGCGGCTAACGACGTAATATGTAAGGATTAGTCCGCACACCACCGCTATCGCCACAAAGAGCACCGTGTATTTGAAAATGCGCGTCGGGGTCTTGTACAGCTCGGAATGGGGAATTGCCGATACATATTTCCACTTGTAGCGCTCCGACTCGACTTTGGTGATATTGACCAGCCCCTGCGAGGTCTTCATATCGAAGAACGCCGAGGATTGCCCTGCGATCCACTCGATGTCCTTATCCTGAAACAAGTCCCCGTGGTGGTTGGAGAAGATTACGTTGTTCTCTTCATCGAGCACAAGCAGCTGCTGCCCCTCATAAGTTGTAATGTCATCGAGAATGCTCTCGATGTATTTCGGGCGGATGTTGAGAATAATCCCGATCTTCTGCGGCACCAGTACGTTATAGAACGTCACGATTGCCGTAGGATTCGTCTCGAAATCATAGAAGCGGATATTCCTCCGCACAGTCCACTTTGTAGGCGGTCCACTGTAGGCCATGAACTGCTCATACCAGGCCGTATCGTAATAATGATCCAGCGTCACCAGGCCGTCGACGGAGGAGAGGAAACGCTGGTTCGGATTATCGACATATAGATAGAAGGATTGAATATAAGGCTTGGAGCTGGTAAAAGCATTCAAGAAGCTGGAAATGATCCGGTTGGACGTTGAACTCTCGTAGGTATAGTACGGATTGACCAGCACAGCGGACAACTCGTTAAAAATTTCTTTATTGTCATAGAGCGCCAAATACAGCGTATCCAGCTCATTTAGAATCATCTCCAGCTGGGTCTGCGACTGCTGCAGCAGAAAGCTGCTGTTCTGATTAATATCGGCCTTGATGTCATGCTGCGACGTCACCGTCGACAAGGCGCCGAAAATGACGATCGGAACAAGCAGCGGTATGAGAAAGGTTGCCAGATGCTTGATGAAATACTTCTCCCTCATGGTGCGACCGGGCCATTCCTATACTCGCTTGGCGTTTTGCCATAATAGCTTTTGAAGGTGCGTGTAAAATTTTTGGCATTGCTGTAGCCGACCATTTCGCTAATTTCATACGTCTTGTAGCTGACGTCCTGCAGTAAATGAACCGCGACCTCCATTTTGGTTCTTATCAAATAATCAGAGAAGTTCTGTCCCGTCTTTTGCTTGAAAAAGAAGCTGAGATAGTTGGCGTTCATATGGACAAGCCGCGCTACCTCTTCCAGGGAAGCGTCCTTATAGTTTTCTTTGACATAGGATTTTATTTTATGAATGATCAGGCTTTCGTCGTTTCTAGGCTGCTCCTCGGCCGGCTGCGTCTCCAGCCTTGCTTGTTCAGCTTCAAGCTCCGCCTTGATTTCGAGGAATACCTCCATAAGCACATTGTATTTGGCGGGCTTGAGCACATAGTTTTTCACACGGTAGTGCAGCGCCTTTTGAGCGTACTCAAAGTCCCGGTAACCGCTGATAAAGACAGTCTTGATGTGCCGATGGTTGATGTACAGCTGCTCCGCCAATTCGACGCCAGACATGACTGGCATTTTGATATCGGTAAGGACCACCTCGACGTGATCATTCTCCGAGATGAACTGCAGCGCTTCTTGTCCGTTATTGACTTGGCCGACGACCTCGAATCCAACCTCACCCCATGGAAAATAGCTCGACAAGGCTTCACGCGTCTCGGCCTCATCATCAACAATCAACAGATTATACATGTTCCACCCCACACGCATGTTGTTATCGCTTCCATTTGCATTATAGCAGATTGGAAGGTTTACGATGTAAGCGATTTAACAAGCGGGGTCTATGATCTGTAAAAATGATACATTTCACAACAAGAGGATACCTTTGCCGGCAAAGAACGCATTTAATGATACCTTTTTCTAAGATCAGCTACCTTAAAAAATCCTGGCGGGAGGTCTATAATTAAAAGCGCTTACATCAATTGCTCAAAAGGAGAATGCATGATGAAGAGAAATAAAGTAGGGGCGTTATTTATTGCTGTTGCACTCATCTTGTCAATGCTGAGCGGATGCTCCTCGGGAAATGGTGACTCCGCAAATCAAGGGAACACTTCCGAGGGGAAACAAGCCTCCGCTGATGGAAAAGTCACCTTGCGCTTTAGCTGGTGGGGCGGGGAGGATCGCCATGCGGCTACGCTGGCAGCGATCGAGGCGTATAAGCAGGTTGCGCCAAACGTAACGATCGAAGCGGAGTACCAGGGCTTCGACGGTTATGAACAGAAGATCAAAACCCAGCTGTCGGGCGGAACGTCTGCGGACATTATACAGCTTGACCTTCCGTGGCTGCAGGAGCTGACAAGTAAAGGTGACTTCTTTATCGATTTGAAGGAGCATTCCGATTTTGATGCTTCCGGCTTCGACCAGAATTTCCTCAGCAATTTCGGGGTATACGGCGACAAGCTGGTGGCGGTTCCGACTGGCGTCAATGCTTACTGCATGATCATCAACAAGACGCTTGCGGACAAGCTCGGTATTCCGAGCGATGCGCAGTGGGATTGGGAAACTATTTATGAAGCAGGGAAGAAGCTGCATGCCGAAGACAGCTCCAAATATCTTCTGCTGGCTGACCATGCGGCTCTGCGTCAGGATATCGTCACAATGCTGAAGCAGCGTACAGGCAGCCAATGGGTCAATGAAGATTATACGGTTGGCTTCAGCAAAGAAGACGCGGTAGCCAGCTTTGACTGGCTCCATAGAGCGATGGAGGCCGGCGTGTACCAGCCGATCGGGGAAAGCGATCTGTTCTTTGGCAAAATTGATCAGAATCCGAAATGGATCAACCAGGAAATCCCGCTGGCACCTTCGATGAGCAGTACGCTGTTGTCGCTGAAGAACGTGCTGCCTGAGGATGTTGAAATCGTAACGGGCCTGCCGGTCATCGCCAAGGATGCCAAGGATACGGGCGTACTGGTAAGACCTTCGCAGCTGTTCGCTATTAGCAACAAGAGCAAGCATCAGGATGAGGCCGTTAAATTCCTGAACTGGTTCATGAATGATCCGGAGGCTGCCGCAATTCTCGGTGACGTGCGTTCCGTTCCGCCGGTGAAGTCTTCACAAGAGGCGGCCGTCGCAGCAGGCAAAATTGATGCGGCCATCACGAATGCAGTTGAGCTCGGACTGAGCCATGCCGGCATCGTAGATAACAGCGTCGCGAACAACTCTGAGGTGCAAAAGGTGCTTGAGGACGTCATTCAAAAGGTCAGCTATGGTAAAGCAACGCCAGAGCAAGCCGCAGACGAGCTCATCGCCAGTCTGACTTCCAAACTGAACGAGATCAAAGCCAGACAATAAAACAAAATAGAGCTTTAAAGGATAGGAAGGGAGAGAGTCCGCTATGTCTGCATCACATTCGGTATTGGCCAAGGCTCAGAAGAAAACGCGACAGAAGGTAAAAGCCAAGAAAAACTATCAGTACATCGGACTGTTATACATCGCACCATGGATTATCGGTTTGCTTATCTTTCAGTTTTATCCGTTTCTGTCATCTTTGTACTATTCGTTTACGGATTATAACATGGTCAGCACGCCTAAATTTATCGGCTTAGATAACTATAAAAAGATCTTTACGGCCGACCCTGACTTTTACCAGTCTCTGAAGGTTACGGGAATTTACGTACTGCTCGCGGTGCCAGTTAAATTGGCCTTCGCGCTATTCATTGCGATGCTGCTCAGCGCTAAGCTGAAAGGGATTAATTTCTTCAGAACGGTCTATTATTTACCCTCGATTCTGGGCGGGAGCGTAGCGATTTCCGTACTGTGGCGCTTCCTCTTTATGAAAGAAGGGGTCATCAACAATATGCTGGGCTATCTCCATATCGGTCCGGTTGACTGGCTCGGAAGCCCGGATATAGCTCTTTATACGCTAGGGCTGCTGACCGTTTGGCAATTCGGTTCGTCAATGGTGCTGTTCCTGGCAGGAATTCAACAAATACCGGGCGACTTGTACGAGGCGGGAGCGATCGACGGAGCGTCGAAGCCGCGTATGTTCTTCAAAATCACGGTGCCGCTGCTTACGCCAATCGTATTGTTCAACCTGGTCATGCAGATGGTCAATGCCTTTCAGGAGTTTACCGGAGCCTTCGTCATTACAAACGGCGGGCCAATGAAATCGACCTTCCTGTACGCTTTGAAGCTCTATGAAGAAGCCTTTAGCTTCTTCAAGATGGGGTACGCCTCGGCTTTATCCTGGATTTTGTTCATCATTATCATGACGGTTACCGCCGTGATCTTCAAAACATCCAATAGCTGGGTATATTACGAGGACGGGAGAGGATAAATCATGAGAGAAACCAGCAGCAAGACAAACACCATGCTTAATTATAGTTTTCTGATCGTCCTCGGCTTCATTATGGTATACCCGCTCATTTGGCTGTTTGCTTCTTCGTTCAAGACAAACGCCGATATATTCGGCTCCAGCAAGCTGCTGCCGACGACCTATGTATGGGATTCCTACGCTCTGGGCTGGCAGGGAACGGGGCAGTATGGCTTTCAGGATTTCTTCATTAACACTTTGATTCTGGTTGTGCCAACGGTCATATTTACGATTATATCCAGTGTGATCGTTGCCTACGGGTTTGCCAGATTCGAGTTTCCGCTAAAAACAATGCTGTTCTCGATTATGATTGCGACCTTGATGCTTCCAAATGCCTCGATCATGATCCCGCGGTATATCTTGTTTAACAAAATGAACTGGCTCGATACGTACTTGCCGTTTATCATTCCAGCGGCATTCGCTACAGGCGCTTTCTTCGTCTATATGATGATTCAGTTCTTGCGCGGCCTTCCCCGGGATCTGGACGAGGCGGCCACCATCGACGGCTGCAACTCGTTTACCGTGCTGAGCCGGGTGCTGCTGCCGCTGTGCAAGCCGGCGATTTTCTCGGTAGGCATATTCCAGTTCATGTGGACGTGGAATGACTTCTTCAACTCGATCATCTACATTAGCAGCGTCAAGAAGTTTACCGTATCGCTGGGGCTCCGGCTGTCGCTGGACGCTTCGTCGGCCGTGTCCTGGAACCAGGTGCTGGCGATGTCCGTTGTAAGCATCGTGCCATGCATCCTGCTGTTCTTCTTCGCTCAGAAATATTTCGTGGAAGGTATATCGACCACGGGCTTAAAGGGCTAACATCTGCCAAATGGATTTCAAGAACCCCAATTCTATAAATCCAACAGAAGAACCTCGCCTAAGGCGAGGTTCTTCTGTTTATGATGGGCTGCAGTTATCGAGGAATTGCTGAATCAGCCTGTTTAATGATCCTGCTTCTTTAGTTGGGATTTGATGACTCACTTGTGGAATAAATACGAGCTCATTGTTGGGCAATTGCTGCTGAAGCAGCCGGGCGTACCGGTAGAAATGCTTGTCCTTCTCTCCGTAAACCAACAAAACAGGGTGGGGGATTTGCCCTAACTGGGCTGTACAATTATACCCCAGGCTATATTGATAATATTGTTTGGCGTTTTTGGAATTCCCCTTCTTGGCATCGATATATAATCGCCGCATCAGGGACAGCTTCATTCTCGCTTGCCTCCAAGCGATAGTCAGAGCCAAGGCGCCTACCGCACCGACACGGGAGAAGACAGAAGCGAGAAATATTCTGTTCCTTAGCTTCCTGTCGCTTACCTCCGACATACCACCGATGATAATGCCGCCCAATGCGCGATCAGGATAGGTTAACAGGAATTCAAGCACAATGGAGCCGCCTGTGGAGTAGCCGCACAGACAGGCCTTCTCTATTGTCAGCTCATCCATCAGCTTCTTGATATCCTCTGCTATTAAACGATAAGTGAGGCTCGCCTCAGACGGCCCGCTGCGGCCGTGGCCTCGAATATCGAAAGCGACGGTCCGAAACTGGCCTGACAATTGCTGGATTTGGTATTGAAAATTTGTGCTTGTCAGCACAGGGGGATGAATGAAAACGATAGCTGTTCCTTTGCCGCGATCAATGTAATGCATCCTGTACCCATTTATCACGGATTCGGGCATGAGTAATCACCGCCGTTTTTATAATCGTTCGAGCTTAATGTTGCTTCATTTTCACCTAGCTATTCATAGATCATCATTTCCGTAACAGAACCGATCCCGTCTTACTTCGTCTCATGTCATGATGAGGATGCTTTTTGCATCGTATCTTCATAAATCCCTCATTCAAACTTCATGCAAACCGGAGTGAGAGCATGGTAATATCTATTACAGAACTTAGATTAAGTCTAAATACAATAACAAATTGAAGGGTGATATAGATGACGAATTGGATGACAACGAATCATGGTGCTCCTGTAGGAGATAACCAGAACTCAAGAACGGCCGGGCAGAATGGGCCTACATTGCTGGAAGATTATCATTTGCTTGAGAAGCTGGCGCATTTCGACCGCGAGCGCATCCCTGAGCGCGTCGTTCACGCCCGGGGTGCTGGAGCGCATGGGGTGTTCGTGACGGAGAGCAGTATGGCCCCCTATACGCGAGCTCATTTCCTGCAGGAGGCCGGTAGACAGACTCCGGTGTTCGTCCGGTTCTCGACGGTTATTCATGGTCAGGGATCGCCGGAGACGGCCCGCGACCCAAGGGGGTTTGCTGTAAAGTTCTATACTGAGGAAGGAAACTATGATCTCGTGGGCAACCATTTGCCGGTATTCTTCATTCGCGATGCGATCAAGTTCCCGGATATGGTTCATTCCCTGAAGCCTGCACCGGATACAAACATCCAGGATCCCGCCCGTTACTGGGATTTCATGACGCTGTCTACGGAATCTACGCATATGATGACCTGGCTGTTCTCTGATCACGGGACTCCGGCCAACTATCGCCAAATGGACGGCTTCGGCGTACACGCCTTCAAATGGGTAAATGCCGCAGGCAAAGTGACTTACGTAAAATATACATGGAAGTCGAAACAGGGCGTCGCTACCTTCTCCGCAGCCGAAGTCGGCGAAGTGCAAGGCCGGGATTTTAACCATGCGACCCGCGACCTGTACGACCATATTCAGCGGGGCCAATTCCCGCAGTGGGAACTGCATGTGCAGTTAATGCCTGTAGAGGATCTGGACCGCTGGAGCTTCGACCCGCTCGACCCTACGAAAGTATGGCCGGAGGACAGCTATCCGCTGGTAAAGGTCGGTACAATGACGCTGAACCGGAATCCGGATAACTTCTTCGCCGAAGTAGAGCAGTCCGCATTCTCGCCGAGTATACTTGTTCCGGGCATTGAGCCGTCCGAGGATAAGCTGCTGCAGGGCAGACTGTTCTCCTACCCGGATACCCAGCGTTACCGCTTGGGGGCCAATTATCTGCAAATTCCGGTCAACTGCCCTTATGCTCCGGTGCGTAATCACCAAAGAGACGGGCTTATGAACGTGAAGCAGGATCCTTCCCCGATTAACTACGAGCCGAACAGCTTCGATGATAGTCCGAAGGAAGCGCCGGCTTACCGCGAGAGCGTAATGCCGGTATCCGGCCAAGCAGGCCGTGAGCGCATCGCCAAGACGGACGATTTCACGCAAGCGGGGGAACTGTATCGCAGCTTCACGGCGGAGGAGAAGAACAATCTGATTCTGAATCTGGTTAGCGATCTGAGCCAGACCCCAGAGCAGACTCAGCTTCGTGCCGTATGCAACTTCTTCCGCGCAGATGCGGAGTATGGCATGCGCGTGGCCCAAGGGCTTGGCGTAGATATTAGCGGTTTTATGCCGAAAGAGTCTTAATTCCGTCTTCATGCCTTCATATACTGAGACTGATCCCATGCCGCGGCGGGGGCCAGTCTCTTTTTGTTAGTCGTATCATTGAGAAAACTATACATATCCTGGATAATATGAATTAGGAATATTGCTGAAGAAGGGACTGAGGGAATGAATGAACCAAGGCAGCCTCTAATTTCGATCCGGGATTTACGCATGAAGTTCGAGGAGAAGTATGTGCTTAACGGGATTGATCTGGAGGTTTATCCGGGACAGATTATCGGATACATTGGACCTAACGGGGCAGGCAAGAGCACAACGGTGAAAATCATGCTTGGCCTGGTGGACGGCTATGACGGGGAAGTGCGCGTGCTTGGCCAAAGTCCGAAGGACGGGGATGTGGAATATAAGCGCAAAATCGGCTATGTGCCCGAAATTGCCGAAATGTACGACACGCTGACAGCCCGGGAATATTTAACGTTTATTGGGGAGCTGTACGGGCTGACGGCGGAGGATGCGGAGAGGAAAGGGCGGAGACTGCTGGAACAGCTAGGCCTCGGCCATGTGCTGGATACGCGAATCGCGACATTCTCCAAGGGGATGAAGCAGAAGGTGCTCATCACCTCCAGCCTGCTGCACAACCCGGATATTCTGTTTCTGGACGAGCCGCTGAGCGGCCTGGATGCAAACAGCGTGATGGTGGTCAAGGAGCTGCTGGCGATTCTAGCTGCTAATGGAAAGACGATTTTCTACTCCTCGCATATTATGGAGGTTGTTGAGAAGATCAGCAGCCGGATCATCCTGCTCGACGGCGGGCGCATCGTGGCCGACGGCACGTTTGAAGAGCTGAAGGAGCGCAGCCAGGAGGGCTCGCTGGAGCAAATATTCAACCAACTGACTGGATTCAACGAGCATCGGGCGATCGCGGAACAGTTCGTAAGCATTGTCCAAGAGGTGTAGCGGATGAAAAATTACAAATCATTGCTCGTCTTGGACCGTTTTCGCGGCCTGTTCGAGAAGGCCGGTGTGGACTATGCCGTCATGAGGCATATTTTACAGGTGAAGCTGATGATGGATGCCCGCAGAGTGCCTACCTTTATGAACAATAGGAAAGGGAAGAAATCCCCCGACCGGGAGGACGCGAAGGACAGCAACAATTTCCTCAGCTCCTTATGGATTTACGGCATATTCGGCGCCTTCAGCACACCGTTCATTCTGCTTGGCGATAATTATATTTTTCAAATGAGCCTGTTGTTCGGCATTTTTATGTTTATGACGCTTACGGCGCTAATTTCTGATTTCTCCTCCGTGCTGCTCGATGTCCGGGACCGGAATATTCTTGGCACGAAACCGATCAACAGGAAGACGATTTCGATGGCGAAGACCGTCCATGTGTTCATCTACATGGTGTTTCTGACGGGCGCTCTCGGCAATATTCCGCTTATTGTCGGTCTGTTGAAGCATGGCGTGGTGTTCTTTATCGTGTTTCTGCTGGCTTTAATCCTTATGGATCTTTTTGTCGTCGTACTCACCGCGATGCTATATGTTGTGGTTCTGCGGTTTTTCGACGGCGAGAAGCTGAAGGACATGATCAATTATGTGCAAATCGGCCTTACGATTGCGATTACGATCGGCTACCAGCTGCTCATCCGGCTGTTTAATATCGTAAATCTCGATGTGGTGTTCCAGCCGAAATGGTGGCAGATTTTTATCGTGCCGATCTGGTTTGGCGCTCCGTTTGAGGTGCTTCTGCAAGGGAATCGCGATCCGCTGTTTATTTTCTTTACGCTGCTTGGCCTGCTGGTGCCGATCTTGGCCATTGCCATGTATATTAAGCTGATGCCGCTGCTGGAGCGAAATCTTCAGAAGCTGGCCGATCCAGGCGAGCGCAGCGATAAGGCCGGAGCCGGGTGGAGCAGATTCATCGCAAGGCTTCTTCCCGTAGGCCCGCAGGAGAAAGCCTTCTTTCGTTTTGCGTGGACGATGATCGGCAATGAGCGTGAATTTAAGCTGAAGGTGTACCCTTCTTTAGGCTTCTCGCTTATCTTCCCTTTTATATTCATATTTACGCAGTTGAAGGATATCGGCTTGCGCGGGCTCCCTGGCACGAAGCTGCATCTGTTCATTTATTCCTGCGCGCTGCTTGTCCCGACGGTGATTATGATGCTGCGTTATTCGGGCAAGTATAAGGCGGCCTGGATTTACCATACCGTTCCGGTTGCCGAACGATCCGCCATCCATAGAGGAACGGTTTTGGCGGCGCTGATTCGTTTGGTTTTTCCGGTTTATATGCTGGAAAGCGTCATTTTTGTCTTCTTGTTTGGCCCAGCCATCATTCTGGATTTGATCGTGTTCGGCTTGGTCATTATGTTCTTCTCGGTCGTTTCGTTCGCCTTTCTATCCAAGGTGCTTCCTTTCTCCCAGCCCTTCGAGGCTGCCCAGCAAAGCGAAGGCCTGCGTGTATTCATGCTGATGCTGCTGATCGCTGTGCTCGGTGGCATCCACCTGGCAGCTGCTTCCGTAAGTTATGGTGTTTATATATATTTGGTTATTTTGCTTATACTAAATGCAGTGACCTGGAGCCGGGTATTCTCATCATCGAAAGCTAAATAGGAGGCTTGTATTTAACCATGGTATATGAAGCGAAAGCAGCAAGGCAGGAAGGGCCGAGAATCCGCCGTGAGAAGGAGACTGTCGCCCACATGATGCTTATATATTGCCAAGGCGTGCATCTGGAAGCGGAGAAGCGCCATTCGGTCATAGACAAGGGAAAGAAACGGATGAAGGTTGCGGACAAAAACAACCCTGCCAAACGGACCCTGTTATGCGAGGATTGCTACGCCTTGTACAATTACAGTCAAAAGCGTCTGACTTACTGCCGCTTTGGCGAGGAGAAGGCGACCTGTGCCAGCTGCCCGGTTCACTGCTACGCACCGCAGGAACAGGAGGAGATCAGGCGGGTGATGCGCTATGCCGGGGCTCGAATGCTGTTCAGGCATCCCTGGCTCGCTTTCCGCCATGTCCTCGACGGCAGAACCAGCCGCAGTATCTAGACTGCTGCCATGCATCGCAGCACCGCATGGCCGGGGCTTACAGCGCCTTCCCGGCATGACGCGGATGCACTGGCTCGTCAAAATGGAACAGCCACCCCAATATGCAGCAATGCTGCGAGGGGTGGCTGTTGATATTTATAGATATGAGTTTATTAGTGCTTAATTTCAGGAAGAGGCATGAACAGAATGGAAAATGGCAAGTTGCTTCCTGCGGACGGTGTCGTCCAAATTTCAACAATTTCTTCAGAATCTCCAGTACGGTGCAGCACGCTGGTCTGGCTGGAAACATTGTCTTTGCCTGTATGGGAGAAGCTGACCAGGTTGCCGTTGATCAGGGCAGCTCCCATGTACAATCCTCCGCGCGGATTAAACGTGATAAGCGTGCGAGGAGCTACGCGGAGCTTGATTTTATAGATAACGCCGTAGTTGCCCGCATTGACGCTGGATACGCCCAGCACCGTGTCCGTCCCGATCTGGAAAGGATCGGCGGAATTATCCGTCAAGGACAGGCGGTAGTTCTTGCCGCCGCCGATCGTTTCGTAATGCTCGAATACCCGCGTGGAATCCGTAAATGTGCCGCGCATGACCGATTGAATCGGGTCGAGCACCGGCAGCGTGTCTACAACCGCGAGCGGGTCTTGCCCGTCCTTGACGAAGACACTGGTGTATTCAATTGGCGAATCACTATAAAGATCGCCTAGGAAGGAGATCGTCTCCTGCGGCTTCAGCGCGAGCTTAATCATGTCATCGAAGATGATTTTGCTCTCGCCGGGAGCCAGCGTGATCGTTTGCTTCTTGCTGTCATTCTTGTAATTCTCAAAATATCGGGCGACGGATTTCGTCCCGGTAATTTCCGCATAAATATCCGGGCCGGCCATGCCTGAGGTGATGACCTCCAGATTGGCCGGTACCTCGTTGATATTTTTGGCGATAATGTAGACTTTGCCCTTCTCTTCGGTTTTATTGACATGGTGCGTCATGAAACGTGTAAGGCCGCTAATCGTATCCCGGTACAGCACGCCTTCGGAGTACACAGGCTCAGGGCCATTATCCTTGAATAGCGTGTACGGCTCCGTTGAATAAGTGTAGGTGAGCCGTTCGTAGCCAAGGGCTTCTCCGCCGTTGATCGTAAAGTTGCTGCCGATCGGGGTGAAGAGCTTGGAGAACTCATCCTTCGTATACAGCGTCTCTGTCGTAATATTGATCGTATGCTCAATTTTTGAGGATGCCCCGTCGTTGTCCGTAACGATCAATTGGATAATAACTGGCCCCGGCGTAAAGAAGGCCGGATAGTTGTTCATCCATTGCCGGTCGGCGATCTCGCCGTCTTCGTCATAGCTCAGGTCGGTAATCGTAATCGGTTCGCCCATCTTGTATTGGTCCTTGTCCGTCTTGAACTGGGCTACAGGAGGAACGTTCGGATTAGCGACGACGATCGTCCGGACATAAGGATCGCTCCACTCTCCATTAGCATCCTGGACGGAATAGGAAACCGTGTAAGTGCCTGCTGATGCAAAGATGTCCTGCCGTCCTTCCCATCTCTCATCGACGATGGGCACGCCTTTAGGGGAGGAGGACTTCGTTTGATAGAGCACCGTCGTTTCACCGGCTATAATTTTGTCGTTCAGCACGGTAAAGGAAGCAACGGGTTTGGTGGACAACTGCATGATGACTTTTTTGCCCTCTACTTTATAAGAAATGTTGAGGGCCTGGGTGATGGAGGTGAGCGGCACCATGAACACGTTATTGTCCTGGTAGCTGGCGCCCTTCATCGTCATCGATTTGCCGTTTACGCGGTAGGTCTTGCTGTCGGTCTTGAAGCGGAGTTCGTCCTCTCCGTATTTGATAATTGTCTCCTTCGTCTTCGAGTCATAAGCGATTTGATAGCCGACCCGGTCGACCAGGGAGCGAATGCTGACATAGGATACGCCGTCCTTCACGGTCATGGGCTGGGAAGAGGTATATTCCTGGCCGTCCTGCTCCATGCGCGTGCTGTTCATATAAAGAATCAGCTGGCCACCTCCGCTTGGCGGGGCAGCTGGGTTATCAGCCGCAGTGTCGGATGGACTACCCGGCACGGATGTATCTGGCGTAGAATGTCCTGATGCTGAATCGCCTGCCGGCTGATCCGATGCGGGAGCTTCAGGAACTTGCGGTTCGGTTGAACCTTCGTTAGTATTGCCGGCTTCGGTATTGCCCGGTACAGTCGCGTCTGCCGGACTTTGTGCCGGAACGCCGTTCGAATCTGTAGAGCCAGCGGCTACCGCATTTGTTAAAGTATGTACCTGATGGCTTGGCAGGTTCTCCTCCTGGACGACTGAACCATAAACGGGTGCCTGCGCCATAGCGGCAGGTACAGCCAGTGCGGCCTGCAAGACGAGGAGCGCAGCTGCTAGAGAAATGCTTTTCAATTTCATCTTGATATAATGACTCCTTCTATTAAATATTTGACGATTAGAATAAATGAGTACGTAGCCACTTCCAGCTTTCGGTACCTCATGTTTAGACGCTGCATAGGGATGAAAAGTTACGGTCAAAGGCAAAAGATGCAGGTTGCCGTTTTGCTCAAGAGGCCCATTCACAATATCTCCACAAATGCAAATATCTCGAAAAAACCCTGTCGTGATGCGGGTTTATGGCGTTGTCAACATACTGAGCACCGTATTATGTGATTCTTGTCACAAAACGATTACTTTTTACCCGTTTGTTTTCATAAATCCGTGATAGAATTCACAATAGTGAAACCAAAGATGAAAGAAGGGTGTATTTTTATGGATCCGGTAATGCTCGCGCGTATCCAATTTGCAGCAACAACAATCTTTCACTTCTTCTTTGTGCCGTTGTCCATAGGTCTGGTGCTGCTCATCGCGATCATGGAAACCATGTATGTGGCCAAAGGGAAAGAAATCTACAAGCGCATGGCCAAGTTCTGGGGCAAATTATTCCTCATCAACTTCGCCGTGGGGGTCGTAACCGGGATTCTGCAGGAATTTCAGTTCGGCATGAACTGGTCGGACTACTCGCGCTTTGTGGGCGACGTCTTCGGTGCTCCGCTGGCCGTTGAAGCGCTATTCGCCTTTTTTATGGAATCGACGTTTATCGGGCTGTGGATTTTCGGATGGGACCGCCTGTCCAAACGATTACACTTGCTTAGCATTTGGCTCGTATCCATTGGTACGATTGCCTCAGCCTTTTGGATTTTGGCGGCCAACTCGTTTATGCAGCGTCCCGTCGGTTTTACGATTAATAATGGCCGGGCAGAAATGAATGATTTCTTCGCGCTGATCAGCAACGGTCAGCTGTGGGTGGAATTCCCGCATACGGTGCTTGGCGCATTCGCGACGGGAGCATTCCTCATTACGGGGATCAGCGCCTATAAATTGATGAGACGCGAGGATATGGATTTCTTTAAGAAATCGTTCACTATCGCGATCATCGTCGGTTTGATTACTTCGTTTGCCACGGCATTGTACGGTCACCAGCAGGCGCAATATTTGGTGAAGACTCAGCCGATGAAAATGGCTGCAGCCGAAGGATTATGGGGCCAAAGCGGCGATCCGGCGCCATGGACGGTGTATGCGCATATCGATCCGAAGACCGGAGAGAACTCTTTTGAGATTAAAATTCCTTATCTGCTCAGCTTCCTGTCCTACAGCGAATTCTCCGGAGAGGTAAAAGGGATGAACGAGCTGCAGGCCGAATACGAGCAAACTTACGGTCCCGGCGACTACATTCCGCCCGTACGGACTACCTTCTGGAGCTTCAGGATTATGGTGGCCGCAGGCTCGCTGATGATTGTACTCGGAATGTACGGCACATATCTGGCTTGGCGCAAAAAGCTGGATCGTCCGAACAAATGGTACTACCGCATGATGCTGTGGGCGATTTCGCTGCCGCTCATCGCGAATACTTCGGGCTGGATCATGACGGAAATCGGGCGTCAGCCATGGACGGTTTTCGGCTACATGCGGACAGAGGACAGCATATCGCCGAGCGTGACCTCCGGCCAGATCCTATTCTCGCTAATTGCGTTTACGGCAATTTATGCGGTATTGGCCGCAGTGATGGTGTATTTATTCGTTAAAGTGATTAAGAAGGGTCCTTATGCCGATAATGCGAATGATGATGAGCAATCGGCAGATCCATATGGTAAGGAGGGATACCATGCTATCTCTTAATGAGCTCTGGTTCATCCTCGTTGCAGTTCTGTTTATCGGCTTCTTTTTTCTGGAGGGCTTTGACTTCGGGGTAGGGATGAGTACTCGGTTTCTAGCTAAGAATGATATGGAAAGAAGGGTGCTGATCAACTCGATCGGTCCTTTCTGGGATGCGAATGAAGTCTGGCTGCTGACGGCGGGAGGCGCGATGTTTGCGGCCTTCCCGAACTGGTATGCCACGCTGTTCAGCGGCTATTACACACCGCTTGTCGTATTGCTGCTCGCCTTGATCGGCCGCGGGGTCGCCTTTGAATTCCGGGGCAAGGGGGAGAGCGAGCGCTGGAAGAAAACCTGGGATCTAGCCATTTTCCTTGGAAGTCTGCTGCCTCCATTTCTGCTCGGCGTCGTGTTCTCCGGGCTGCTCAAAGGGCTGCCAATCGACAGCGATATGGAGATGAGGGCCGGATTGTTCGATATGGTCAATCTGTACACTCTTATCGGCGGGATTACCGTTGTTGTTCTGTGTCTCGTGCACGGTTTGCTGTTCACGACCTTGCGGACGACGGGCAGCTTGCAGGAACGTGCCCGCAAGCTGGCGCATAAGCTGCTTATTCCGCTAGCGGCGCTGTTCGTTATCTTTGGAGTGATGACGTACTTCCAAACGGATGTATTCGAGGTTCGCGCCTTGCCGCTGACGCTGATCGCAGTGGTTGGCCTGGGGGCCTTCCTGCTTGCCGGGCAGTTCATCAGCAAGAAGAGAGACGGCTGGGCTTTTGGGATGACGGGTACGTTGATCGCCCTTTCGATCTCTTCCGTATTTATTGGGTTGTTCCCTCGCGTCATGATCAGCTCGATCAGCGAAGCTTATTCGCTGACGATTCACAATGCGGCGTCTGGTCCATATTCATTAAAGATCATGACGATCGTTGCACTGACTTTGCTGCCATTCGTACTTGGCTACCAAATTTGGAGTTACTTCGTCTTTCATAAACGCATTAATGAGAAGGAGCATTTAGAGTACTGATGGGACGCGATTTAATGAAGTTTAAAGGGATCAAGCCGGTTCTTGCCGGGATCGGCGTTCTGACCCTCATTCAGAGCATCGCAATCATATTGCAGGCCAAATGGCTGGCGGAGGTCATCTCCGCCCTGTTTGCCGGCGCTAAGCTGCAGGAGCAATTCGGCGGGGCCGTCTTGTTCCTGCTTGCTTTTATCGTCCGGCAAATTTCCTCGCTTCTGCAGCAGCGGATAGCTCACCGCTTCGCCGAGCGGACAGGCAAGGAGCTGCGCAAGCAGGTAATGGAGAAGCTATTCGAGCTGGGCCCCCGGTTTGCCAAAAGAGAGGGTACCGGCAATCTGGTAACACTTGTCCTGGATGGCGTGACGAAGTTCCGCAACTATCTGGAGCTGTTCCTTCCCCGAATGCTGGCGACTGGGATGACACCGGCGCTGATTCTGCTGTATGTATTTACCCTGGATGTTACGGCGGCTGTCATTTTGGTCATCACTTTGCCGATTCTTATCGCATTCTTGATTCTAGTAGGATTGGCTGCTCGCAAGCAGATGGATCGCCAATGGAAGTCGTACCGCACCTTGTCGAATCATTTCGTGGATTCGCTGCGCGGGCTGGAGACTTTGAAATTTCTCGGGCACAGCAAGCGGCATAGCAAGTCGATCGAGAAAGTGAGCGATTCTTACCGCTCTGCGACGATGCGGACGCTGCGCGTAGCGTTCCTGTCCTCGTTTGCCCTTGACTTCTTCACGATGCTGTCGGTCGCATCCGTGGCCGTCAGCCTTGGCCTGCGCTTGATCGACGGCAACATGACGCTGTTGACGGGGCTGACGATCCTCATTCTGGCCCCGGAGTACTTCCTGCCTGTCCGGATGGTCGGGGCGGATTATCATGCGACTCTTGATGGCAAGGAGGCCGGCGAAGCGATGAATGCGATTATCGCCGAAGGAGAGGCGGAGAAAGCCGCCTTGGCGCAGCTGCCCGAAGGGGCGTCACTGGAGTGGCATGCCGATAGTGTCATGAAGCTGTCATCGCTGACGGTACAGCATGAGGAGGAGGGTCAAACTTCGCTGCCCTCGTTGGATCTGTCCGAGCTTGAGTTGGGCGGTATGGGCAAAATCGGCATTATCGGCGAGAGCGGGGCCGGCAAATCGACCCTGATCGATGTGCTGGGCGGCTTCCTGCGCCCGACGGAGGGCGAAATCGAACTGAACGGCGTGAAGCTGGGGGATCTGGCGAGCGCGGAGTGGCGAAAGCAAATTACGTACATCCCGCAAAATCCTTATATATTCAGCGGTACGCTGGCAGAGAATATTGCCTTCTATTCGCCGGTCGCTTCCCGTGCTGCAATCGAGCAGGCCGCCGCCGCCGCGGGGCTCGGCGCTTTGGCGGCTTCGCTGCCTGCCGGGTATGATGAGCCTATCGGCGGGGGCGGGCGCGCTTTGAGCGGCGGCCAGGAGCAGCGTGTAGCGCTGGCTCGCGCTTTGCTCAGCGAGCGGCCAGTCCTGCTGCTGGATGAGCCGACAGCTCATTTGGACATTGAAACGGAATATGAATTGAAGGCGACGATGCTGCCTTTGTTCGCAGGCAAGCTTGTGCTGCTGGCGACCCACCGCCTGCACTGGATGCGGGCCATGGACTGCATTATCGTTATGGAGCAGGGCCGGATTGCTGAGATGGGTACTCATGACGAGCTGGTCGCAAGAAAGGGCGCATATTATCGCTTGTTAACATTACACCGGGAGAGGATATTGTGAGCATGAGGGAGGATGCCATGAACTGGAACCGCAAAAAGAACCCTGCCGGGCACTCGGCCGGCCAGGAGCAGCAGGAGCAGCAGGGGCAGTGGATTACTCCATATTTCCGTGCTTACAGCGGACGATTCGCCTTGTATTTGATTCTCGGTACGCTGACAATCCTAGCTGCCAGCATGCTGATGTTCACTTCCGGGTTCCTGATTTCTAAATCGTCGCTGCAGCCCTACAATATTCTGCTCGTGTATGTACCGATTGTTGGCATTCGGGCGTTCGGGATCGGCCGGGCGGTCATTCATTACGTGGAGCGGCTAGTTGGACATGATGCGGTGCTGCGGATTTTATCGAAAATGCGGGTTCGCTTGTACAACATATTGGAGCCCCAGGCGTTGTTTATCCGCTCCCGTTACCGGGCGGGGGATATTCTCGGCGTGCTGGCGGACGACATCGAGCAGCTGCAGAATGTGTATATCCGTACGGTTTTCCCGAGTCTCGTCGCCGTGATTATCTATGGGATTGCCGTCATCGCTTTAGGGCAGTTCGACTGGCTGTTTGCCTTGCTGGTAGCGGGATATATTTTCATCCTCGTTGCCGTGCTGCCTTATATTTCGCTGATGCTGACCAGACGTACGAATGCCGAGGTGAAGCGGGAGCGTAACGGGTTATATCAGAAGCTGACAGATGCAGTCATGGGCATCGGAGATTGGGTAGTTAGCGGCCGGCCTGCGGAGTTTCTGGAATCTTACGAGCATGACGAGGATGTCGTAGCCCGCAAGGAACGCAAGCTGCGTGCCTGGGCGAGATGGAGAAGCCTGATCGGCCAGTTGGTGGTTGGGATTGCCGTCGTATCGATGATTTATTGGTCGGGTGGTCAGGCGGCAGCTGGACAGATCGACCCCGTGCTAATCGCGGCCTTCGTGCTTGTCGTATTCCCGCTGGCCGATGCATTCCTGCCTCTGTCTGAAGCGATTGAGCGCACGCCGCAGTACCAGGAATCGCTGCGCCGCTTGGACCGGATAACGAAGCCTGCATTGGTACGATCCATGGACACTGTGGTGGACGAGTCTCATGCGGAATCGGCTTTGCACCAGAAGCGCGTGGCCGCTGTGCTTGCAGCTGCCCAGGCTATGGACGTGCATTTGGAGCTGCAGGGCGTCTCCTTCGCCTATGAGGCTGAGCGGAATGCGCAGAAGGACCATGAGCAGAAGGATCATGAGCAAAAGGCTGAGCGGGCTAAGGAGAATGGCCGTGAGCAGAAGAACTATAACCAGAAGAACCATAACCAGAAGGTGGCGCAAACGGCTGCTGAGGGTATCTTGTACTCCGTCCGCGATGTATCGCTTAATCTTCCGCAAGGCAAGCGGGTCATGGTGATCGGCCGCAGCGGTGCTGGCAAATCAACGCTGTTGAAGCTCATCCAGGGCGCCATCTCGCCGGTTGAAGGCAGCGTGCTAATTAACGGCGTTCCCGCGGCGCATCTTGGGGATGACATCTCCAAGGTCATCTCCGTGTTGAACCAAAGCCCGCATCTGTTCGATACGACGGTAGCGAACAATATCCGGCTTGGGCGTCAAAGCGCCACGGAGGAGGAGCTTGGCCTAGCTGTGCAGCAAGCGCAGCTTGACGGGCTGATCGCCGCGCTGCCGGCGGGACTGGACACGCCGATGCGTGAGACCGGGCAGCGTTTCTCCGGCGGAGAGCGGCAGCGCGTGGCGCTTGCGCGCATCCTGCTGCAGGATGCGCCGGTGCTCGTCCTAGACGAGCCGACCGTGGGGCTGGATCCGCGCACCGAGCGCGAACTCCTGTCGACCATCTTCCGGTCGACGGAGGGCAAGACGCTCGTATGGGTCACACACCATTTGGTCGGCGCGGAGATGATGGACGAGATCGTCTTTATGGAGCACGGCGAGATCATAATGCGCGGTACACACGAGGAGCTGCTGGCACGGGAGCCGCGGTACCGCAGCCTTTATGCGCTGGATCGGCCGGAGGATATAGGGTAGTTTTGTATTGTTGCCGGCATTGAAGATGAATCCTGCTTCTAAGCAGGATTTTTCTCCTTTCAGATAACAGATAGGGAAAATAATTGCGAAAGTGCAGAATGCTCAGGAGGAAAAAAACTGGTCACACCCCGGTACAATGCAACCTTCGTTGATAATTCGAAACTAAATGTATTTTATACAGCTAGTTAGGCTGTTTTATAAAAAAACTATGCGCTATATGTAAAACATACAGTTAGTTTGCCTGAACGGGGCGAATTCGTCGAAATAGCTTAAAACTAAATGCAGTGTGCAGTTATTTCCCTCTAATACGGCTAAAACCGATGAACTAACTGCATGAAATACATTTAGTTACCGGATCGATCATGACCATTTAGTCATAAATCAATAGTTTTTAATTTTATTGGAGAGAAACACTACAACCAGGCAGAACCTCACTGGAATGACAGTACCCCTATGCTAGATCTAACCTAACATAGGGGCACCTCACAGGTAAGGTTCTTTTTTTCGCTATCGCGCAGAAATCGCCAATGCCTGTCGCACCGCCCGCCGTCCACGGCACTGCCCACCGCCACCGCCCACGCCGTCACGGCACCGCCCGCGTTATCACGGCACCGCGCGCCGCTCATGGCACCGCAGGCTGCCCGGCGCCGCACGCTGCTTACGATGCTCAGCAAAAGGCCGCGCGCATCAAGGCATCCACCAGTGTGATCATGGCGACCGGCAGCTTAACCCCGTCAGCCGTGGTTACGGCTCGACTCCCCACTGCAGACTGCCGGCTACGTAGCCAGTGACACGCAGGGCATCCTGATAGGATGTCGAAGCAGGGTCGAAGGAGTAATCATCGCTTTGCGAATAGTTGCTCCAGTCGTTCTTGGAGATGCGAATTTGCAGGTCGATGCTTTGGCCTGCCGCCAAGCTGCCCGCCCCGCTTGTAAAGCCGATCTCCGCATAGTGATCAGCTCCGCTTGCCGCAGTCGGCAGCTTGACAAAGGTGCCTGTCACATTGGAGCTGCCGACCTGCGTCCAGTCGCAGAACAGGGTCTGGGGCTTCTCTCCGTCAACGGTATAGTAGTAACGCAGCTTGACGTCGGAGAGGCTGATGGCCTGGCTGCCGGTATTCGTCAGCTTAATCCGCGGATTAAGGGTGTTCGTTACGTTCGTTACGGATCCATTGTACATTTGCACTTTAATGTCTCCGGCAGGCGTCGTAACGGTCGAGTCCTTCACTGTAATGTTCAGCAACGAAGGAGCCCCAGCGCTGAACTGAAACGTCAAGCTGAGCTGGCCGAGCGGCTGCGAAGCCAAATAGCTGCCGAGAATCGTAACAGTGGAGCCAGAAGCCGTATAATGACTGCCCTGCGTCAATACGGTGGACCCATTGCGAATAGCGGTTAATGTATTCCCGTTAAGCGTCATGGTTACCGTCACGTCGGCCTGATTGCTGGCATTCTTGTCGAAGGCGGCTGTCGTAGGCGAGATCGTGGAGTCAGGTGTCGTCGGCTGCTCCGGCTCCGGCGGATTCGTCAGCGCGTCCCCGTATACGATTCCAAGTCCGTTCGTACCAATATATACGCGACCATAAATCCTCGGATCCCCGGTTATGGCCGAGTTGGTAGAGGCATATTGATGCTTGTCATCATTGATTCTTATCCAGGTAGCTCCTGCATCATTGGAGCGGAAAATGCCGCGCACACCGTCAATCTTGGCGCTGGTGTAGAGCGCCATATAGCTCTGTCCAGGCGCAGCCTTACCGAATCCGATCACGTTAGCCTCCTGAACGTTGGCGAGCTTCGTAAAGGATGCCCCGGAATCGGTAGAATGCCACAGGCCGTATTTGCCGCCCGTTGCGTTGCCCCCCGCGAGCCAGATATCACCCTCAATGCCAGGCACCGCTTTAAAGTCCAGGTCTCCTTCCGCAGGCAGTCCTGTCGCCGCAGTCTTGGTAAACGCGGCTCCGCCGTTGGTGCTTACATAGAAATTCCCCGCCGCCCAAGCGTAAAATTTATTGGAGTTAACGCGGTCAGAGGCGATTTTTGCTCCCTTTGGCACGCCGGTGCTCGCCGTCCAGGAATTCCCTCCATTGCTGGAATAGAAGACGCCCACGTCCGGAGTACTCCACAGAATCGCATTCCCATTGGCGGAAAGCGCAACCTGGCCCCCGCCCGCGGTTCCGGCAGGCTCGCCGTTTCCGGCGTACCAGTTCGAGCCGCCGTCCCGGGAGAAGCCAATGGATTTGGCATTCGGGTTAGCGGATTTGTCGGCCTGTCCTACGCGCACGATAAAGCTTGGATCCAACTCGGCGTAGTCGATGTCCGTCGTACTGTTCGGGTTGGTCATCATTTTGGCTGGAGGCTGGGTCAGGTCATCGTGCCGGAATCCAGTCACATCCAGCAGTCCGCTAACCAAATGCGCGCCTGACGGCGGGCTGATCAGAGCGCTGACCGCGGTCTCTTCAATGCCTTTGGCCATCACGCTAATGTTAACTTTGCCGCCTGTATCCCAAGCGGTAAGGTTGTTCGTACCGTAAATCGTAGCTCCGGTTCCGTACATCATCCGGTCGGAGTTGAAGGGATCGATCTCCAGATCGCCGATCATCCAGCCGAGCTTTGGCGTAACCTCCGGCGGGGACGGGTTGTTGCCGAAATCGAGCCATGGGGCGCCGGAGATATCCTGGGTGTAGCGGAACGTCCGGTTCGGATACCCGTCCCAATCCCAAATGCGGCTCCAGGTAGCTCCGCCGTCCGTACTGCGGAACAGGATGGCGTCCGGCCACCAGGAATTGAGCGTAGCAACGACAATGGTGTTCGGATGCTGGGCATCCACGGCCAATCCTCCGTAGCCAAAGTAGTTGTCACTGCTGCTGGACGGAATCGGACTGATGTTAGACCAGGCTCCTGTGGCCGTGTCATATTTCCAGACATCGCCCTTCGTTCCGTCGTAAGGGCCCACGCCATCGCTATATGGAATGTACAGCTGCCCATTGGAGGCTAGGACGCCGTGGTGCGGAAGATACCCTGTCGGCTGACCCGGAACGGCAGACCATGTCGCCCCGCCATCCGTACTTCGGTATACGCTTTCATTTTTATCCGCGACGCCTACGTAAATCGTTTGTGTAGCTTGTCCGGGCGAGCCGGTCGAAGGATCGAACGTGATCCAGGCCAGCCCCACGATATCGCTTTGATACTCGTAATCGGGATTTTCGACATAGGTGCCGGGATTCGGGAAGCTCGTTACCTTGCTCCAGGTGGCCCCGTAATCGGTACTCTTCCATAGTCCGTTGCCACTGCGCGCTCCGAAATAAAGAATGTTATTTTTGTTCGGGTCAATAACGAGCCGTTCGCCCATCGAACGCCCAGGCATGTTCCCGCCTACCTTGAAGGGCAGATTGGATACTTGCCAGGTGTCTCCTTTATCTGTAGACCGCAGAATGCTGCCGTTATTGGGATCCCAGCTGTTCGTATAAGTGCCGACGGCAAGGTACAGACGGTTCGGGTCGACTGGGTCCGTAGCCAGGGCATCAACCCCGGTCTTACCCCATTCGTCCATGCCCACCCAGTCCAGCAGCTGAATCCAGCTGTTATCGGCCGGGTTCCAGCGGTAAGCTCCGCCGATATCGGTCCGGGCGTAAATGAGATTGCGTTCGGTCGGATTGAAAATAATCCCCGGCACAAAGCCGCCGCCCCCGCCGGTCATCACCTTGCGCCACTGGTAGCTTTCGCTTGCCGCAGCATGCGAGCGGTCTGCACCCAGCAAGCCTGTAAACGCAGATCCTGCAATAAAGATAGATAATAGTACAAGATGGAATCTTTTATAAGGAATTCTTTTGAAAATAGATGTTTTTGGCACTTAATAAACCTCCTCACAATGGATTGATTTTGAATGATAGAACAGGGTTCCATTCTTTGCACACGTTAACAATTTAAAGGTCGGGAATTTCAAATGTCCATGAGTTGGTTCGCGTTGGCAGAGTGGTATCTGGGTGACCGCAGGTAATGAGCTGCAGTTAGTATACAGTGACGCGGCATAACGTCAGATATGTGCAGGATCAATGGGGGCAGGTAAGACAAAGAAGAATATACGGATGAGTGCAGGAACACCTCCTTTTTATGAACCATACGAGATTGTGGCATTAGACAGCGTATTTTACTATGAAAAGTAGTGAAAATAATAGGATAGGTAGGTTAATATTACCTTATAATTGTAAATTATTCAATAAATAGAATAATGACTGTGACATAAGGAGAACGTTTTCATCCCCTGCTTTTGTTCTGTCAGCTTAACTTATATAATAAGGGCTATACTATGGGAACCCGGAGGTGAAGCGGCGGAATGGAATTGAGGCAAATTTTATATTTCATCGAGGTGGCGAAGCTGGAGCATGTGACGGAAGCTTCTTATGCGCTTCATGTCTCGCAGTCCGCTGTCAGCAGGCAGATTTTCAAACTGGAGTCCGAGTTAGGCGTCGATTTATTCATCCATGAAGGCCGGAAGGTAAAGTTGACCCCCATCGGCAAATTATTTCTCGCTCATATGGAGCAGTTGACCAAAGTACTGGATAACGCGCGTCAGGAGATCAGCGAGTTTCTGGACCCCGAGCGGGGGACGGTGCGGATCGGATTTCCAAGCAGCCTGGCGTCCCAGATGATCCCCGGCGTCGTGTCCGCCTTTCGGGAGCGCTACCCTGCCGTACATTTTCAGCTGCAGCATGGTTCGTACCGCGAGCTCGTCGATTCCGTAATCAAAGGGGATATGAACCTCGCTATTATGGGCCCTGTGCCAAAAAACGAGTCGCAAATCAAAGTCGAGGTGCTGTTCCGGGAAAAATTTAAGGCGCTGCTTCCTGCCAAGCATACATTGGCGGGCCGGCCCTCGGTCAAGCTCAGCGATTTGAAGGATGATTTGTTCGTGTTGTTCCCTGAAGGCTTCGTGCTGCGGGAAATCGTCGTGAACGCCTGCGGCGATCTCGGCTTCAAGCCGAAGGTGACGTTCGAGGGGGACGATCTGGATGCGATCAAGGGCCTTGTCTCTGCAGGCCTTGGCCTGACGGTGCTGCCGGAAATCGCGCTAGGCGAATATCTTCCCGATTCAATAACGGCCTTGCCAATCACGGAGCCGCTTGTTACGCGCGATGTCGGAGTGATCATTCCGGCGAACCGGGAGCTGCCGCCTACGGAAAAGCTGTTCTATGACTTCCTGAAAGAAATGGCGCCTAATTTCGGATCTTAGCTGCTGTTTTTTTTAGAAAAGGAAGACAAAAAGGAGCCGCCCTGGCAGAGAAATCTGCTTTAGGGACAGCTCCTTTTTAGTTTGCTTTATTTGTTTGTGCTGGTTTAAATACCTTCCGTCATCCTTATACGACGCCGTGAACAATCATCGTGTCAGCAACTTTCAGGAAGCCGGCAATGTTCGAGCCTACCAGAAGGTTGCCGGAATATCCATATTCCTCGGCGGCATTTACGCTGTTTCTGTAGATATTCTTCATGATATCTTTCAGCTTTTTGTCCACTTTCTCGAACGACCAGGCCAGTCTCGCGCTGTTTTGGGCCATTTCCAGTGCGGAAACGGCAACCCCGCCGGCATTGGCGGCCTTGGCTGGGCCAAAGTATACTCCGTTGTTCAAATATACTTCGATCGCTTCCAGCGTGGAAGGCATGTTGGCGCCTTCAGCAACGTACTTCACGCCGTTAGCCACAAGCAGTTTTGCCGACTCTTCGTTAATTTCATTTTGCGTCGCGCATGGCAGGGCAATATCGCAAGGAATGCTCCAGATGTTCTCGCAGCCTTCCACATAGATGGCTGAAGGATGATCGTTGACATACTCTTTGATCCGTTTTCTTTCCACTTCTTTGATGCGTTTCACCGTAGCCAGATCAATGCCGTTCTCATCATAAATATAGCCGTTGGAATCGCTGCATGCGACAACTTTAGCGCCGAACTCTTGCGCCTTCTCAATGGCGTAGATCGAGACATTACCCGAACCGGAGACGACAACGGTTTTGCCCTCAAGGCGCTCGCCCTTCGTTTTCAGCATTTCTCTCGTAAAGTAGACCAGGCCATATCCCGTCGCTTCGGTTCTTCCCAGGCTGCCGCCATACAGCAAGCCTTTACCGGTCAATACGCCGGCTTCGTTGCCGCCGACTAGGCGTTTGTACTGCCCGAACATATATCCGATCTCTCTGGCGCCAACGCCGATATCGCCAGCAGGTACGTCCGTATCCGGTCCGACGTATCTGGACAATTCGGTCATGAAGCTTTGTGTAAAGCGCATGATTTCGTTATCAGATTTGCCTTTAGGATCGAAGTCCGAGCCGCCTTTACCGCCGCCAATCGGTTGTCCTGTCAGGGAATTTTTGAAGATTTGCTCGAAGCCCAGGAATTTGATGATGCTGGCATTGACGGAAGGATGGAAGCGGATTCCGCCTTTGTACGGTCCGATTGCGCTGTTGAATTGAACGCGGAAGCCGCGGTTTACTTGCACTTTTCCGTTGTCATCTACCCAAGGCACGCGGAAAGTAATCAGCCGTTCTGGTTCGACGATTCTTTCGAGAATCGCATTGTCCCGGTATTTGGAATGTTTGGCGAATACGGGTACCAGGGAATCCAAAATTTCTTTAACTGCTTGATGGAATTCCGTTTCTCCAGGGTTTCGCTTCTTGACCGTCTCGTACACCTCGTTGACGTATTGCTTAGCCTCGTCAAGGTTGCTGGATTGTTGTTGCATGATAGCCATCGCTATCCCACCTTTCACACAAAATTAAACGTGTTCTCTTTTTCACGATTTGTCTGAATCAATTGTAATATGTAATCCATTCCTAAACAAAACTTTATTTAGATGAACTTCATGCCATATTGAGATGAACTTTGGGGTACTAGCAGGATACTTCATTACTTTATTATATGAAAAATGACATAGTTTTAATGAAAAAGATGATCGAAATTGTGACAGGGATGTGCCAAATGGCCGGCATTCTAAACGGAATGCTTTTATTCTTGTGATTTATTGGTAGAGCGGTTACGCTTAAATTTAATGCGGCAATGGGCCGGATATCCTCTATACCAGAGCAGATAAAGGAGAGAATAGCGATGACTTTGAATATCGGAGTTGTGGGTACAGGCTGGTTCAGCAAGGTGCACGGGGACATTCTAGCGGAAACCGAGGGCGTACGTGTAGCAGCAGCCTGCGGGACAAGCATGGAAAAAGCGAATGCGCTTGCTTCCCGCTATCCCGGCGCAAAGGGCTATGACAGCTTGACGGCCATGCTGGACAGCGAGCGGCTGGATGCCGTGTATTTATGCATCCCGCCAATGTCGCATGAGGGCGTGGAGACGGAACTGATCGCCCGGGGAGTTCCATTTCTTGTAGAGAAACCGCTAGGCGTCAACTTGGATGGTCCCCGCCGCATTCTGGAGCAGCTCCGCCAGAGTCCCGTCATGACGTCGGTCGGATACCATTTCCGTTACAAGCAGTCGGTTGCGCAGCTTAAGGAGCTCCTGCAAGGACAAACGATCGGCATGGCTCTTGGCGCCTGGATGGGCAGCATGCCTGGCGTAGGCTGGTGGAGAAAACAGGAAGGCTCGGGCGGACAGTTCATCGAGCAGACGACGCATTTAGTCGACTTGCTGCGCTATACCGCCGGTGAGGTGGAGGAAGTCTATGCAGCCTACGGCGATCGGATCGTGAAGGGGCAGCATGAAGGCGTGACGGTTCCGGATGTCGGTACGGTCACGTTAAAGCTCTCTAGCGGAGCCATAGCCAATATCTCGAATACCTGCGTGCTGCCGGGGGCGGTAGGAGAAATCGGCCTGAGCTTCTACACCGAGCAGGGCATCCTGGCATGGGATCCCGATAAGCTGGAGGTCAAAAACAACGGAGTGTCCACGAGCTATTCCAGCACGGACAATCCATACGCCGCCGAAACTGCCGCATTTATCCATGCGGTGCGAACAGGAGATGCATCGCGGATTCGTTCTGACTATGCGGATGCTGTCCGCACCCAGGCGGTGACCTGCGCAGCTCTCGAGTCGTCACTAAGCGGCAAGCCGGTCTCTGTTCCGGCGATGTGACGTTTCTAATCTAGCTTTCTCGTAAAAATGAGCAAAATCCTTAGAATAGCCGCCCGATCGCATTCTATCGCTCCTTCATAATATGTAGTATTCCATGAAAGGAGTTGATAGAAATATGGCAGTGCTTCTTCAACATGTCACAAATGTGCCAACCCCTATTACCAACGGAGCGGCAATTAATGTGCCGCAAACTCCGGCTGGCCAGGGCATTGCACTGGTGCGCGTTTCCATTCCTGCCAACGCGCCTGTAAATACGGTCGAATTGACGGCGACAGTGGGACTACAGGGCTTGACGGGAATTCCCCGCGTATTGTTCCGTATTCTCCGTGACGGCCACGAAATCTATTACGCTGAACAGGCTGTTGAAGCGAATTTCGAGAACGTCAATCTCACCACATTGATAGCTGTAGATTCGAACGTAGCTCCCGGGGTGCATGACTACATTTTATCGGTGGAACAAGTTGCGGCTGCTACAAATACAGCTAGAGTCATCGGCCCGATTGTATTCAGCGCGCTGGCTACAGCTCCGTAACTTCGGCAGAGTAGAAACCTCCCTTCCAGTCAGCACGATTTTGCACGATCTGCACAGATTAGACCGAGAGCTCGTCTCTCGGTCTCTTTTGACGTGTGCCGACACGAAGAGGTTCATGATGCGAAAAAAGAGGCCTTGCCGTCCGGCAAAGCCTGAATCGAATCTATATAAATTTTGGAGGAACCCTAGAATTAACATACTTCGTACTCATCCATAGAATAATAGAGTGATGAGGGCAGGAGCAGCTCCCAGCGTAAACAAAGCGGCGAGAATCATGGAGATGCTGGATATCGTTCCGGTTAAGGAGCTAAGCTCGAACGCTTTGGAGGTTCCCGTGCCATGGGCGCCGGTACCGAGCAGCACGCCGCGGGCGACTTCATTGTCGATACGGAACCACTTCAATACATAGGGCCCGATAATACTGCCTAGCAGACCGGTAATGACGGCAAAAATCGCTGTCATGCTAGGAATCCCGCCGATGGCCTGGGATACGCTCATTGCGATGGGTGCTGTGATGGAGCGGGGGATCAGGCTGCTGACCAGCTGATGATCCAGGCGCAGCCATTCAGCTAACACGGCTGAAGAGATGATAGCGACGATCGAGCCCGATAGGACGCTGACGATGATGACCGCCGCATGCTTCTTAAGCACGTTATAATATTTGTACAGCGGTACGGCAAAGGCAATCGTCGCAGGCTGCAGCATATCGCTAAGCCATTTGCCGCCTGAATTGTAAGACTCATAAGGAATATGCGCCCACATTAGGCCGATCACGAGCACGATCGGAGTCACCAGCAGCGGGGACAGGTAGACGCTGGGTTTGGCCTGATACAAACGTTTGGACAGCGCGTAGATGATAAGCGTAAGGGCCAGCCAGAATAGACCGGTGATCATGATGCGTTGCTCTCCCTTCGTTTGGTAATTCTTGAGGCAATGAGCCCTGAGCTTAGCATGACGATGAACGTGCTGGAAATAACGACAATTAGAATGCGAACCCCGTCACTCTCCAGCAGCGGAATATATTTCATGATGCCGACCGCGGAAGGGATGAAGAACAGGAGCAGCTCGGCCAGAAGCAGATTGGCCCCTTGTTCGATCCAGGTCAGCTTGATGACATTCAATTTGAGCAGTGCAAAGATGACGATAATGCCAAGTATGGACCCAGGGATAGGTAAATGAAGCATACCGGCCAGCTGGTTCATCGCCATCGAAATGAAGAATAAAAGAGTGATTTGCAGCACGCTCAAGGCGATGTTACGTAATTTATTCATGGGAAGCCGGTTCCTTTCATTGTTTGTTTTCAGTTAGTAATGAAAATGTTACATTAATTACTTTCATGAGTAAAATGAATATAAATAATGTATACTATTCCAAAAAGTTATCGATAATGAAGGGGACTATTAGAACCTATGGATATTCGGCAGCTTCAATATTTAATCGAGGTCGCCCGGCATGGCAGCTTCACCAAAGCCGCAGGTGCACTATATATCACGCAGCCGGCGATCAGCAAAGCGGTCAAGGCGATGGAAGACGAGCTTGGCGTCGTGCTGTTCGACCGTCTGGGCAAGAGAGTGGAGTTGACGGATGCCGGACAGATTATTGCCGGACAGGCTCAGCAGATCGTCGCTTCGTTCCACAACCTGACCTCGGAGCTGGATGATCTTCGTAATTTAAAGAAGGGGCATATCCGAATTGGGCTCCCCCCTATGGTAGGCGCCAGCTTCTTTCCCAAGGTGATCGGGCAATTTCATAAGAGGTATCCAGATATTACGATCCAGCTGTATGAAGACGGGGCGAAAAAGGTAGAGCTTGAAGTAGCCGCCGGCACGCTGGAGGTCGGCGTTGTCGTCCTGCCGACGACGCATGAGGGATTAAGCAGCTTCCCATTCGTGGAGGAGAAGCTGAATTTGGTCGTCCATCCCTCCCATCCGCTAGCGGAGCGTACGGAAGTTGAGCTGGCGGAGCTGGCCCAGGACGACTTCGTCTTGTTTCGGGAAGACTTTACGCTGCATGACCGGATTATCGGCGAGTGCGCCAGATTTGGATTTCAGCCGCATGTTATCTATGAGAGCTCGCAATGGGACTTAATCAGTGAAATGGTGGCCGTAGGCCTGGGCATTACACTTCTTCCAGAGACGATTTGCCGGGAGATCGACAATAAGCGGGTTAAGATCATCCCTCTCGTGAAGCCCGTCATCCCGTGGAAGCTCGGTATCATATGGCGCGATGACCGCTATATGTCGTTTGCTACCCGGGAGTGGATCGCATTTGCCAAATCGGAGCTGTCAACGGTGTTTTAATAATCGTGCTGCTAGAGTTGTCCGATGGTATAATAGGGGCATTATTCGATTTGAACAAACGATCATTGGAACTTGAAACAGAGGGGGAACAGGAATGGCAATTCAGGTAGGACTTATCGGTTTCGGTTTATCGGGCTCCGTATTTCACGCTCCGCTTATTGACCGGACGGAAGGTATGACGCTCGCTGCGGTCGTATCTTCTCAGCCTGCTAAAGTGAAGGGGAATTATCCCCAAGCGAAGGTATACGAGGATGTAGAAAAGCTGCTGAGCGATCCGGATATTCAGCTTGTGGTCGTATCCAGTCCGAATTTAACCCATTATGAATATGCGGCCCAAGCGCTGGAGGCGGGCAAGCATGTCGTCGTGGAGAAGCCTTTTACGAATAGCTCGGCGGAAGCAGATCGTTTGATTGCGCTTGCTAAGGATAAGAAGCTGCTGCTTACGGTTTATCATAATCGTCGTTGGGATAATGATTTCTTGACCATTAGCCGCCTGCTGGATTCTGGCGTACTAGGCAGCGTTTCGTACTACGAAGCTCATTTCGACCGCTTTCGGCCGGAAGTGACCGGACGCTGGCGCGAACAGGATTTACCGGGCTCGGGTATTCTCTATGATCTCGGTTCGCATTTGATTGATCAGGCTTTGACGCTGTTTGGAAAACCGAACACCGTATGGGCGGATTTGCGCAAGGAACGCAAAGGCAGCAAGGCTAATGATTATTTTCACCTTGTGCTCGGCTATTCGAACCTGCGGGTCGTCCTTCATTCCGGATCATTGGTTCGGGAGCAAGGCCCGCGCTTCATTCTGCACGGGGATCGAGGCAGCTTCATCAAGCACGGCTTCGACCCGCAGGAAGCTCAGCTACGGAAAGGGTCAGGCCCTGGCGATGAGAATTGGGGCCGGGATAACGAAGCGAATTATGGCAAGCTGACCACCGATATCGGCGGCCTCGCTGTAAGCGGAACGGTGGAGACGCTGACGGGGGGCTATGAAACATTCTACCGGAAGCTGGCAGATGCCATTAGCGCGGGACAGCCTTCTCCTGTCGCGGCCGAAGATGCCCGTGATGTGATACGGATTATCGAACTGGCTATGGAGAGCCACTCCCAGGGACGGGTGCTTCCCCTGGATCACCGCGGCTAAGGATTTAAAATAAGGATATATTGAATGGGCTATTCTGTCAGTCTATACATTAGACTGCGCGGGATAGCCTTATTTGTTGCGAACGGATGCATATTTTTTGCCTATACAGCTGAAAATACAATGACCTATCATGATAAAAAGGAGAGAACCAAGGATGAGAATGGCGTTGTTGACGGCGATGGCGGTATGCTGTCTTCTGGGCGTCCTGCCGGTTGGGACGGCAGCTTCGGCCTCGGCCGCAGCAGACGGGCCTTATCATTTCGGCTTTAAGCGAAGCGTGGGCGGGCAGCTTCCCTCTATCGACGAGGAGGGATTTAAACCGATCGTCGATAAGCATGGCGCAATCTTTTTGGGCGATACCTCACGCAAGGATTTGTTCCTGACGTTCGACAATGGTTACGAGAACGGTTATACGGCACCGATTCTTGATACGCTTAAAGCGAAAAAGGTGCCGGCGATATTTTTTGTTACCGGGCATTTTGTAAAAGATCAGCCTGCGCTCGTCAAACGGATGACCGCCGAAGGGCATATCGTCGCGAATCACTCGTGGAGCCACCCGGACATGACGACCATTTCCGACGCACAGATCAAGGAAGAGCTGGAACGGGTAAATAAAGAGATCGTCGCTTTGACTGGACAGAGCGATATGGGATATCTTCGCCCTCCGCGAGGCATCTTTAACGAACGGACGCTGCGCGTTACAAAAGAGCTTGGCTACACCAATGTTTTCTGGTCCGCAGCCTACAAGGACTGGGATACGAAGGATCAGAAGGGAAGCGGTTATGCGTTCAAGAAGGTAGTTGGGCAGCTGCATCCGGGAGCCGTTATTTTGCTGCACTCGGTATCAAAGGATAACATGGAGGCGCTGGGGTCCATCATCGACGAGGCTAGGCGGCAAGGCTATGAATTCAGAGCACTCCCTGAGCTGGAGGGAATTAAGCTGCCATTTTGAACAAAAGTATACATGATTAAGACCTCGCCTGCGGCGGGGTCTTTTTGGGTTATGGAACGATAAGTTTTTTCAGCGGCACCATCCTGGAGAGTATGTCGACAGACGTTTTTCTTATACGATCGCTAGGGAAGCAAACATCGGGGGACTTGTCGGTGCATCTTTTCAAGCAAATTTTGTAGTGAAAGGCCAGGTGTCTCGTCCGTGCGGATGAACCCACCAGACAAGACAACTCGAAAGAGGCGGCATTCGGCTGCTGCTGACTGTTAACCAGATCTAACGAATCTCATCCACCTTATTTGTACATATTTGCTGTGATTTTAATCCTAACGGTTGCTAGCCACTCTATTTGCCCATTTATCCTCTGCTTGGTGCAGAAAAAATGAAATAACGCTCCCTAGATTCGTTACACTTTGACAGGTGCTGTTTTCAAACGAATAGCGCTTGTGAGATCCGTTATAAAGTGACGGTCGCGGTCACACTCCTGCTCTGGATCTCATCATCTGCCGTCGTCGCGTAAATTTACGGTCTGCATATTGGATAACATTGCTGCTCCGCAGATATTTGACTTTGAAAAATGACGGAAATATAATTAGGTGTACTAATAAATAGGTATACTAATTATTAAATAGTATAAATAAATGCGCAGGGAGTGATTACATGATTATGGGCGACGATCCGGTAGCCCAGAGGCTTATTGAGGCGCTTCACCGTTTTCGCCGTGCCGACTGGCACAAGATGGCGGTTGGCGGATGGAACAATAGCGAAATCAAAATGCTGCTCTGCATCCAGTACGGTTGTACTCAGGATGAAAGAGGCTCCTCCGTTTCCTCGCTTAGCTCCATGATGGAGGTTACCTCGCCGACCATTACCCAGCTCATCAAGAATCTGGAGCGCGGGGGGCTGGTCACCCGGTATAACGACCAGGAGGACCGGCGCGTTGTCAGAGTGAAGCTGACGGAGCAGGGAAAGGCTGTGACGAAGCAGGCCAAGGAGGATGTAGCGCGCAGATTCAAGGAGCTGTACGAGCGCCTGGGAAAAGAGAAGACGGAGCAGTTGGCCTCGCTGCTTGAACAGGTCTATGAGCATTTGGAGGCTGGTATGAAAGAGAAGAGCGACATTCATAGGGAAAGTGGAGATGATGGACGATGACTAAGCTTTTTCGGTTTTTGAAGCCGTTCCGGCTGCCGGTTCTGGCCGTGCTCGTGCTGGTGTTTTTTCAATCGCTATCCGAGCTTTACCTGCCGACGCTGATGGCGGATATCGTGGATATTGGCGTAGTCAACGGCGATACACCATATATATGGAAGGTTGGCTCCTTTATGCTGCTGGTAGCGCTTGGGGGAATGCTCTGCTCCATCGCAGCCAGCTATTTCGCCTCCCGGGCGGCGACAGGATTCGGAAAGCTGCTGCGGGGGAAGGTGTTTAACCATGTCGAGAATTTCTCCCTGGAGGAGTTCGACAAGCTCGGCACGGCGTCACTGATTACGCGTACAACGAACGACATTACGCAAGTGCAGCAGGTGCTGATCATGATTTTGCGGATGATGGTCATGGCGCCGATGCTCTGTATAGGCGGAATCATTATGGCCGTCTCGAAGGACCCCACGCTGTCGCTCATTTTCGTGGTAGTTCTGCCCGTGCTGGCGCTGGCTATTTTTCTAATTGCCCGAAAGGGCATTCCGCTGTTCAAGGCGATCCAGAAGAAGATCGACAAATTGAATCTGGTCATGCGGGAGAATTTGACGGGAATCCGCGTCATCCGTTCCTTTAACCGGGTTCAGCATGAGAAAATGCGCTTTGACCAAGCGAACTATGACTTGACGGATACCTCAATTAAAGTAAACAAAATCATGGCTTTCATGATGCCGGTCATGATGCTGGTGATGAATCTGTCGTCGGTAGCAATTATTTGGTTCGGCGGGCTGCGCATCAACGCGGAAGTGATGCAGGTTGGGGATCTGATGGCATTTCTGCAGTATGCGATGCAAATTATGTTCTCGCTTGTAATGGTATCGATGATGTTCGTGATGATTCCGCGCGCGTCGGCTTCGGCTGTCCGGATCAATGAGGTGCTGGACATGACTCCAGTCATCAAGGATACGGATACGCCAGCACCCGTGAATGGGCAAAAGGGTCATGTCGAGTTCCAGCACGTGTCGTTCAGCTACCCTGGCGCCGAGAAGCCGGCGATCCAGGATATCAGCTTTGCGGCCCGTCCCGGCGAGGTGACGGCGATCATCGGCGGCACAGGCTCCGGCAAGTCCACGCTGATTAACCTCATTCCGAGATTTTATGATGTGGAGGAAGGCCGCATACTGGTGAACGGCACCGATGTCAGGGACATGTCCCAGCACGAGCTGCGCTCGAAGATCGGTTTCGTTCCGCAGAAGGCCGTACTGTTCACAGGCACGATCAGCGACAATATCCGATACGGGAAAGAGGATGCCAGCGATGAGGAGGTGCGGCATGCGGCGGAAATTGCCCAAGCGGCCGACTTCATCTCCAAGATGGAGCATGGGTATGACTCCCCAATCGCGCAGGGCGGCTCCAACGTCTCCGGCGGTCAGAAGCAGCGTCTCTCCATTGCCCGGGCATTGGTACGCCAGGCGGAGATATACATCTTCGACGACAGCTTCTCGGCGCTTGACTTCAAGACGGATTCCAAGCTGCGAGCAGCGCTCAAGCAGGAGACCGGGGAATCCACCGTCATTATCGTTGCCCAACGGGTAAGTACCGTACTGGATGCCGATCAGATCATCGTGATGGACGAGAGCCGAATTGCGGGGATCGGCAAGCATCAGGAATTGATGGAGACCTGCGAGGTGTACCGGGAAATCGTCTTGTCCCAGCTTTCAGAGGAGGAGATCGCATGAGCCAGAGCCAAAAGCAAAGCGCAAAAAGACCTGGCGGCTTCGGCGGAGGCCGGGGGCATGGCGGCCCGCCCGGGATGGGGGCGCCGGCCGAAAAGGCAAAGGATTTCAAAGGCACGCTCAGACGCCTTATAACTTATATGCGTCCGTTCCGGCTGCAGATTGGTTCCGTGGTCCTCATGGCTGTCCTCAGTACGGTATTCGCCATTCTTAGCCCAAGGGTTATGGGGGATGCGACGACCATACTATTCGAAGGAATCATGGGGAAAATGAAGGGGATTCCGGGGGCGGCTATCGACTTCGATGCCATCGGAAGAATTATTCTTACTTTGCTTGGACTGTACTTATTGAGTGCTCTATTCAGCTACTTCCAGCAGTATTTAATGGCGGACGTTTCGCAGAAGACAGTCTACAATTTGCGGAAGCAAGTGAACGACAAGCTGTCGCGTCTGCCGCTCAAATATTATGACGGCAGAACGCATGGGGAAATTCTCAGCCGGGTAACGAACGATATGGACAATATCAGCTCCACTCTGCAGCAGAGCATGACCCAACTGATATCATCGGTTCTGACCATTATCGGGGTTATCGTGATGATGCTCTCGATCAGTCCGTTAATGACGTTGATTGCGGTATTGACGATCCCGCTGAGCATCGTGGCGATCACCTCGATCGCCAAGCGTTCCCAGCGCCAGTTTGTCCGCCAGCAGAAAGAGCTTGGCATGCTGAACGGTCATGTGGAGGAAATGTACACTGGCCACAAGGTGGTCAAGGTGTTCGGCCGCGAGCAGAAATCGCTGCAGCAATTCGATGAGATCAACGAGCGCCTCTATGAGGCGGGCTGGAAGGCGCAATTCATTTCGGGCGTGATCATGCCGATCATGAGCTTCATCGGCAATATCGGTTATGTGCTTGTTGCCGTGGTAGGCGGCATCCTGGTCCTGAAGGGAAAAATCAAGATCGGCGACATTCAGGCGTTCATTCAGTATACGAGACAGCTGTCCCAGCCGATCTCGCAAACGGCTAACATTGCCAATATCATTCAATCCACTGTCGCTTCCTCAGAACGTGTATTCGAGGTGCTGGACGAAGCCGAGGAAATTCCAGATCCGGCTCACCCCGTTAAAATTGAAGAGCCGCAAGGAGAGGTCTCCTTCAATCATGTTCGTTTTGGATACCAGGATCAAGCGATACTGATCGAGGATATGAATATTCATGCCTCGAAAGGACAGACGATCGCCATCGTGGGCCCTACGGGGGCCGGGAAGACGACACTTATCAATCTGCTGATGCGTTTCTATGAATTGAACGGCGGCTCGATTACGATCGACGGGGTCGATATTACGGAGATGAGCCGGGGGGACCTGCGCAGTCTATTTGGCATGGTGCTTCAGGATACCTGGCTGTTCAACGGTACGATTCGTGACAATATCGCCTACGGGCGTGAAGGAGCGACGGAGGAGGAGATTATCCAGGCCGCGGTGACGGCACATGCCGATCATTTCATCCGCACGCTGCCGGACGGGTATGATACGATTCTGAACGAAGAAGCCTCCAACATCTCACAAGGCCAGAAGCAGCTTCTGACCATCGCGCGGGCTGTTCTTGCCGATCCGGCGATTCTTATCCTGGATGAAGCAACGAGCAGCGTGGATACGCGGACAGAAATTTATATCCAGAAGGCGATGAATGAGCTGATGAAGGGGCGCACGAGCTTTGTCATTGCGCACCGCTTGTCGACGATCAAGGATGCGGACTTGATTCTGGTCATGAATCACGGTTCGGTCATCGAGCAGGGCACCCATGAAGAATTGCTGGCACAAGGCGGATTCTACGCCGATTTGTACAACAGCCAATTCTCCAAAGGCGGCTTTGATCTCGAAGTCGGATAAACCCGCTAAATTCGTTTAATCCGGTAAATCCGGAAAGGCGGCTTGCTCTCGATTGGAATTCATGGTAATAATAAAAGAGTAAGAAGCAACCCATTATTTTAACTATTCAGGAGGACCCTTAGACGATGGAGTAAGAACACGTTCCCACAAGACAACTTGTCAGCAGGCAAGCGGCGCTCTCGAGACATCGGGAGCCGGTCGGGGATACGTGTGTCGACTTAGGGTCTTCTTTTTTTGTACTCAAAAAGACTGATATAATCATAAGGATAGCTGAACCAGCGCTTATTTTGCGTCTGGGCTCTGTTTCCGCTTATGGTTGTACCCCTATTTCGCTGTATGTGTATCTGACCGTGTGCCGCTGGCCACGGTTATTTGCGTTCTATATTCGCGAAACGGGGGATGATGTGAAATGACGATGGTTTTAACAGTTAAGGGCTTAAGAAAGGAATGGAATGGGGAGGCATTGTTTACAGACCTCTCGTTTGAAGTAGGCAGCGGAGAGCGGGTAGCGCTATTCGGCCGCAATGGCTCCGGAAAGACGACTTTACTGCAGGGCCTGCTGGGCAAGATCAGCTTCGAGGAGGGGCGTGTCCATAGAGTGCTGCCGCTCGAAGAATGGGGCTGGATGGAGCAGCAGGTCGACCTCGATTCGCCATTAACGCTGCTGGAATACGTGCAGTCCCGATCCGGAGAAATCTATGAGTTGAAAAAAGAACTGGAGCAATTGCAGAGCAGAATGGGATCGGGTCAAGCCTCGGAGGCAAGCGTGGAGCGATACGGTTTGATTTATGAGCGGTATATGCAGCTTGGCGGCTATGATTGGGAGGTCAAAGCAGAGAAGCGCTTGGGGCAAATGAACCTGCCGCCGGAGCTGTGGAATTTGCCGTTTGACCGGCTGAGCGGCGGACAGAAGACGAGAGCGCAGCTCGCTGCCCTGATGGTTCGCGAGCCGAAGTTCGTCCTGCTGGATGAGCCGACGAACCATCTCGATACCCAGTCGCTGAACGACCTGGAAGAGTGGGTCCGCACCTATGAAGGGACGATCCTGTACGTGTCGCATGACCGGACATTCATGGACCGGACGGCCACGTCCGTTCTAGAGCTGCATGCCGACGGATGCCGGCGTTATGCAGGCGGCTACAGCGATTACCGGCAGCAGAAGGAGGTCGAGCGGCGCACCCAAATGACGATGTACAAAAAGCAGGAGCAGGCGAAGCAGGCTCTGGAGCAATCCATCCGGCGCTACCAGGAATGGTTCCATATGGCCCACCGGGCTGCCCGCGCGGATAATTTGGATGTGGCGATCACGGCGAGCTTCTACAAGGCGAAGGCGAAGAAGAATATTTCGCGTTATCATGCGAAGCAGAAGGAGCTGGAGCGACTGGAGCGGGATCGGGTGGAGAAGCCCCGCGAGGCAAAAAAGCTTCGAATGAGCCTGCAGGACGGAGCGTTTGCAGCGTCGACCTTGCTGCGCATGAACGATGTTGGCTTCGGCTACGGGCAGGATCTGCTGTTCCGCCATTTCAACTTGCAGGTGGAACGGGGGGACCGGGTCGGCGTATTGGGGCCTAACGGAACGGGCAAGTCTACGCTGCTCAAGCTGGTGACGGGTCAGCTTGCCCCATCTTCAGGCGCGGTTGCCCTGCATCCGCAGGCTCAGATCGGCTATTTTGCCCAGGAGCTGCATAACCTGGATGAAGGCACGAGTATTCTGGACAGCCTGCTGGTGCTGCCGGATATGACCGAATCGCATGCAAGGACAATTCTAGGCTGTTTTTTTATTTTCCAGGGATGAGGTGTATAAGAAAATCGGCGATTTGAGCATGGGCGAGAAATGCAGGGTAGCGTTTCTGAGGCTGTTTTTCGGCCAATCCAATCTGCTCATCCTCGATGAGCCGACAAACTATCTGGACATCGAGACGCGGGAAGTCGTTGAGGAAGCGTTGTGCTCATATCCAGGGGCGCTTATGATCGTAACACACGACAGATATTTGGCCCGCAAGGTCTGCAATCGGCTGCTGCTGCTGGACGGGAGGAAGGAGCCGGAGTGGTTCCCGGGTACGGTGGAGGAATATGAATCCAAGGATCGGGGGAACCGGCGGGATTCCGCCGGGCAAGTGGCTGACAACGAACGGGAGCGCCTGGGGCTGGAGCTGGCTGTTCTGATGGCGCGTGCGGAGCCGGAATCTCCCGGAGAACGGGAGGAATTGATGCGGGCAATTGCCGATATCCGCAGGAAGATACAGGCTCTGTCCGAGGTATGATAAAAACGGATGCTAAAGCGTTCTTCCAGTAAGGTAAGCTGCTGTCGATCACATTCAAACTGATCAATTCAAAAAGACGCCAAAGGGGCGTCTTTTTTTGTTTGCAGAGATATGCGATTATTTCGCTAGCAGGTATACGCCGAACAGAATGACGGCAACGCCGGCCAGCTTAGCAGCCGAGATGGATTCGCCAAACAGGTAGTAAGCAGGTATAAGTGCAAGAACGTAGGCGAAGGCTTGCATCGGATAGGCTACACTTAGCGGCAAGCGGGTGAGGACGGCAAACCACAGAATCGTGGCCAGCCCATAAAGGGCAACGCCGCCGATAATCATCGGGGACAGAAGCAGCTTGTTCCATACGAGCCCTCCTGACCGCGTCAGCCCGACCTTAAAGAGAACCTGCCCCGTGACCAGCAGCAGAATGTTGCCGAAGAGCATTACATAACTAATTGTTTTTTCCATAAAGAGCCTCCCGAGCCTTTAAGATCGCCACTTCCTGACTCAGGCGGAGTACCTGGCTCGTCAGCTTGGTAATGACGATCGTAAGATGAAGTATGAGCGAAAAGCAGAACAGCAGGCCGAAAAGGAAAAGGACGGCCGGAGCGTACTTCACGCCAAGCTGGTCCGCGATCCATTCCATCAAGGATACATTTAATGAAACGATAAGCAGTACGATGCTGAATAATATCCATAACAGGGAATACTGTTCTTTCAGCCTCTGTCTTCGCACGAGTTCCAATACGATGACGAGAAAAGCAATCGCGACCGATACCGATAGAATGTTGATGAACATCTACTTGATCACCGCCGTTCTATTATATCGCATTGCGCTCATAATGACAGATAGAGTTACTTTAACCATATAGTAGACGGACCTTGCGGGCGTGATCGAGGATCGGCCTGCCTGTCTCCGCTGCATTTCCGTGGATACCTCCGTAATTTTGCAGCCATGGCGCTTAAGGTAGACGAGGGATTCTACCTCAGGGTAATCGATCGGATAATAGCTGGCATACAAATTGATGACTTTGCGTCCGGCTGCCCGAAAACCGCTGGTCGTATCCGTGAACCGTTGTCTCGTAAGGAGCGAGACCAGCTGGAGAAAAAGATCATGCCGATGCGGCGCATATGCGGCGAGCGGTATGACGTGGATTTCACGTACCTGGAGCCGATCACGAGATCGTATTTGGACGCCTGTTCGATCAATTTAGGCAGCTCCTTCGCCGGATGCTGACCGTCGGCATCCATTTGCACGGCCACATCATATCCTTGCATTTTTGCATATATATAACCGGTCTGCATGCCGCCGCCAATTCCGACATTGTAAGGCATCGTCAAGACGCGGGCGCCGCTGGCCCTGGCGATTTCTTCCGTCCGGTCGGTTGAGCCGTCGTTGATGACGACAATATCTGTATTCGGCACATGTCTGCGGATATCCGCGATCACGGAGGCAATGCTGCCTTCCTCATTATATGCCGGGATGATAATGAGAGTTTTCATGGGGTCACCGTCCTCCTTCTTCTTAAGCCATTGTTATAAAGCTTGCTGAAGTACCCGAAAAGCTGTTCTACGAAATATGACCCGAATAGTATTAACAGAATCATGTTCGGATAGCCATACCGGTTAAAAGCAACGAAGGGGATATAAATAACGGTGAAATAACCGAGTGCCAAAACAAGCGGGAGAAGCTTGTCCCAGCGATGCTTAAGCAGAGCCCAGCAAATGCCGAGCATATTGATGATCATCAGGCTGATTTGAATGACATTCATCACTGGCCTCGTTACGGGCCAGATCGGGCGTGAGTAGAAAGGATGAAAATACAGCTCAACCCATCGGCCCGCCGTAAACCAGTAGAGATATTTCAAGGGCTCATGCTGGAAGCCGTATTTGATAATATCGATACCCTTTTGAATCGCCAGGCGGTCAGCGCCCTGGAACAAGGTGTCCGGGTCGTATTGCGGATAGGCCTCGAAGAAGCCGGCTGGCGGCAGCTGCCCATGGATTCTGGTTCCGAGCAGGAAGGGGCTTCCCCCGGAATTCGTGAACAGGATAAACTCATGGAACGTCAGCCAGTTCCGGACCCACCAGGGAGTCAGCAGAAGGATATAAACCCCGCTCATGAGCAGGCCATACTTCAGCATGGAACGCCATGGGAGCCGATGCCTCCACCAGAGAACGAGAAAGACGGCAGGGTAGAGGGAGGCATGGGGCTTGAAATAAGCCGCTGCAGCGGTCAATGCTCCTATCAGGATATAATAACGCGCTGTATTTTTTTCCAGGGCCATGATGGTCACGCATAGCAGAAGCAGGAGAATCGTTCTAAAGGTCGTTTCCGATAGAATGACGCCAGAAGAGAAATAATCCGGCAAATAAAGCGCGCTGATCGTACAGGCAACGAGAGCTGTCCGGGTGTTGAAGATGCGCTTGCCCAGCCAGAAGATCAGATAGATCGACAGCACTTGCAGGATGCATTGATATAGCCGGTAAGCGATGACCCCGCCTTCCTCTTGTCCGAACAGGGCCATGAATCCCGCCAGAATAAGCGGAAGGCCAGGCATGATGAAGGCCGTCGGCTTGTCTCCGGTATTATAAGCAAGCACGCCTTCATTCAGCAGAAGGCGGGAAGTCTGAATATATTTGACGTCATCATTGTTAGGCTTAAGCGGATCGCCAAGAAAAAAGTAATCATTATAGGCCAAAACAACGACACAGGAAACAATACCAACGAAGGCCATTAAACCGGCTAAATACAGCTTGGCCCCGCGGCTCACCCCTCCAATTCCGAACAAAAGCTTCAACTCCACTCTAGAAAATATTCAAATATATATATAAACAAGTTGCGGCGTTTTAAATAGGCCATGTTCATATATCATATATTATGGGAAAATATCCCACAATTATAAAGCGATCCAGAGTGTAATATTCAATTTTATTTGTAGAGAAGCTCGCTGAGCGTTTGGCCGGAGTCTACATGTCCGATATTGATTGCTTCCCATAAATAGAGGGAGGCGATGGAACTGTAAGGGCTCCATAGATCCATGACCTGCTGCAGATACTTGCGATCCACCCGCTCTTCCAGGTCATAGAGCCATTTGGCGGCGCGCTGAAGCCCGGCATCTCCCACAGATACGACATTCTCGCGGCCGAGCCCGAAGATCAGGAACATCTCGGCCGTCCATCTGCCGATGCCTTTAATTGAAGTAAGCGCTTGGATAACCGCATTGTCGCTCTTTTCGTGCAGGCGATCCAGTACGATTTCACCCGACTGCACTTTGCCGGAGAGGTCGCGGAGATATGCCACCTTGGAAGCGGACAGTCCCGCTCCCCGCAAGGCTTCGTCATTTACCGCCGATAAGGCGTCCGGGGAGAGCTCGCCAGCCAATTCCAGCACCCTGCCCCGGATCGTTGCCGCAGCCTTGACGGAAATTTGCTGGCTGATGATCGAGCGGGCAAGGGCAGCGAAATGCGGGCCTTGCGGCGCCGTCTTGATCTCGCCGATCAGCGAGATCAAGGCCCCCATGCGGTCATCGGCCTCAGACAAGGCGGCCAGGCGAGGGTCATCCATTTGAAGATGGAAGGATATCGGGTTCATCGGACATTCACTCCTTATTTTGCTGAAATAACAGCCCCATCACTTTTCTAAAAGGGAAATATATTTATCAATGAGCGGATCGAGAGTCCGCTGAATTTCAACACGCTCCTCCAGCAGAACGTTCAGCTTATCTGCGTCGCTCCCGATGCCCGGATCAAGCATAGCCTCATCGATCTGTGCAATCCTCTGCTCCAGGGAGGATATCTCCTGTTCCATTTTGCGGAGCGTGGCAGGGTTAGCGGCGGAAGAGACAGAAGGATCGTGCTCTTGCCCCGAGATCTGCTCTGCTTTGTTTCGCATTTTTCCGTTAGGGGAAGCTTCCGAAGAGGGCAATTTGGGGAGAGCGGAATCTCTCGCCGCGCTGAATTCGTATGCCTGCGCGGACTGTCTGTTTGCCGCAGGCTTCCGCTTATTCAGCTCAGCCTGATAGTCGGCATAGCCGCCTTCGGTAATGAACATTTTGCCTCCAGCAAGCTCCCAAATCTGGTCTGCGATTTTGTTGATAAAATATCGGTCATGGGAGATGACGAGCACAGAGCCGGGATATTCCTCGAGCGCGTCCTCCAGGGCTTCCCGGGAGTCGATATCCAGATGGTTGGTCGGTTCATCCAGGAGCAGCAAATTCGGTTTGCGGTACATCAGCATAGCCAATCTCAGCCTCGTCCATTCACCGCCTGACAGACTATGAACCTTCTTGAAAACGTCACTTCCGTAAAAAAGGAAGCGCGCAAGCTGATTACGGGCTTCCCCAGCTTCCATGGCGAGCTCATTCCGGAAATATTCCAGTACCGTGCAGGAGTTGTCCTTGGGTGCTGATTCTTGCGCAAGATAGCCGGTTTCCACGCGTGAGCCGAGCCGAATCTCCCCCTCCTGAACGGGTTCTATGCCTAGAATGCACTTCATAAGTGTAGTTTTTCCAGCGCCGTTTCGGCCGATTAAGGCAGCGTTCTCTCCGTAGCGAAGTGTATGATTTACGCCCCGGTAGAGCGTGCGTTCTCCTATGCTTTTACCTGCTTCCCGCAGGACGATGACATCATTGCCGGAACGGTCGGACTGCGACAGCTGCAGATCGATGCGCTTTCGTTCGAGCACAGGTCTTTTCAGTTTGACGATACGGTCCAGCGCCTTTTGCATGGAAGCTGCTCTACGGTGGAATCCTGCGTTCGGCGGATTGGAACGGTTTCCCCATTCGATCAGCTGCTTAATGGCCTCCTGCATTTTCTTGATTTTCTTCTGCTGTTCCTGATAGTCGGCAAATTGCTGGAGCAGCCTGCGTTCCTTCTCTTTTTTGTACTCGCTGTAGCTGCAGGGATAGGTAAATGCCTCGCCGTCCTCGATTTCGATGATTTTATCGGCCACCCTGTCGAGAAAGTAGCGGTCGTGGGAGATCACGGTAACGGTACCTTTAAAAGCGAGCAGAAATTCCTCTAGCCAATGGACGGCAGCCATATCCAAATGATTGGTTGGCTCGTCAAGCAGAAGAACATCCGGCTGCTGAAGCAAAATGACGGCTAGGCCGATCTTCGTCTTCTCTCCGCCGGATAAGGAGCTGAAGGCCCGCTTGAAGGAGCTGGCAGGGATACCGAGCCCTTGGGCCACACGTTCGATGGACGCCTCCATTTCAAAGCCGCCGTTTCGTTCAAAGCCTTCCTGCAGGCTTCCATATTGCTGGATTAGGCGATCCATGTTAGGAGTGTTCATGCCTGCCGAGGATAGCGCGGACATTTCCGCTTCCAGCTTCCGCATTTGCGCCTGGATCATGAGCAAAGGCTCAAAGGCGGATTGCAGCACATCGTATACCGTCATACGGTTGTCATAGTCAGGAATCTGGGCGAGAACGCCAAACGTTGTGTCCTTGCGGACGGCGATAGAGCCATGATCGGGTGTCTCGCTGCCGGATAAGAGGCGCATCAGCGTCGTCTTGCCGGTCCCGTTGCGTCCGATCAAGCCTACCCTTTCGCCGGATTTGATTTCAAAGGTAACATCGCTGAGCACAAGCTCGGCACCGTAATATTTTTGGACACTTTTGCATTGGATAATCATTCTATATAATCTCCTTCGGCCCATGCCGCTTCCTTGAAGCAAAGCCACCCTGGAGACGAAAAAAGGCTGCAGAAATTCTGCAGCCTTCTTCACGTAACGATCCGTTAGGTTAAGGTAGGAGCGGCATTTCGCAAGTGTAATTTGGATATCGAATAGCTAAAAATGGACAGACTAATCCCGTTGTCAGCCACACCGTAGAAAATGCCAAATAATGCCATAGGCAATTGGCTGATTCGATTCCATGCGAACTTGCGATCCACTCTACCCACCTCCTTTTAATGTTATGTTCAAATTGTATCCGCTTTGGCATTTATTTTCAACAGCCCTTTTGCTGATATAAAAAAAGGGATTGACGAAATCGGGGTTGAAGCGTAATATATTCAATTAATCCGAGTTGAATTATATGAATTAAATTTTAATTATAGATAGGGGTCTGGTAGATATGAAGAAACTCAGCTTAACAGTTCTAACCTTAGTATTAACGGTCCTGCTTGCAGCCGCTTGCGGCGGTGGAGCGAATAGCGGCTCTGGCAATACGGCAAATGACTCTGCGGGTAAAGGCAATGTTGGTGCAGGAGCCCAGACGGAGACAGCCTCTGGGGAGAAGAACCTGCTTGAAACAATCAAGGCAAACGGCAAAATCCGGATCGGAACGGAGGGAACGTACGCGCCGTTCACGTTCCATGACAAAGACGGCAAGCTGACAGGTTTTGACGTGGAGCTGGCTCAGGAGGTTGCCAAGCGTCTTGGCGTAGAGGCTGAATTCATCGAGACGCCGTGGGACGGCATTTTCGCCGGACTGGATGCGAAGCGGTTCGATACCGTGTTCAATCAGGTCACCATTCGCGAGGATCGCAAAGAGAAATACGATTTCTCGGATTCCTACATCGTATCCCGTGCCGCCTTGATCGTCCGCGAGGATAATAACGACATTGCGAAATTTGCTGATCTTAAAGGGAAAAAAGCCGGGCAGTCGCTGACGAGCAATTTAACGGATATCGCCAGGGAGAACGGGGCGGAAATCGTCGGCACCGAAGGCTTTAACCAGGCGATCGACCTGCTGCTCTCGAAGCGGATCGATGCAACGGTGAACGACGGGTTGTCCTTCTTGGATTTGAAAAATCAAAAGCCGGACGTGCCGCTAAAAGTCGTTGATGAGCTGCCGGAGGCTGCTGAAAGCGCAGCGCTGTTCAACAAAGGAAATGATGAGCTTGTAGCTGCCGTCAATGAAGCATTGGCAGCGATAAAGGAAGATGGCACGTACCTGGAGATTTCCAACAAATATTTTGGCGCAGACGTATCTAAATAAACTGAATCCGGAACAGGTTGATTCCGCTGGTCTGCCCGCAAAGGATGTCTTGATATGAACGACAGACTTGTACAAATATTTATCGATTCGCTGCTGCCCCTGCTTAAAGCGGGGGTTGCTTTTACTATTCCCCTTACGTTGATTACCTTTGGCCTTGGCATGCTGGTGGCCATTTTGACCGCCCTTGCGAGGCTGTCAAAGTGGACGCTGATTCGTCAAGCCGCGAAGTTCTACGTATGGGTTATACGGGGAACTCCGCTCCTCGTGCAGCTGTTTATTATTTTCTACGGCTTGCCTAGTGTCGGCATTACGCTGGAGCCTTTTTCCGCAGCGGTCATCGGTTTCACGTTAAGCGTCGGAGCTTACGGATCGGAAATCGTCCGCGCAGCGATATTGTCAATAGAGAAGGGGCAATGGGAGGCGGCCTATTCACTGGGGATGAGCCGGATCCAGGCACTATATTACGTGATACTGCCTCAGGCGGCCCGCGTATCGGTTCCGCCGCTGGGCAACTCCTTCATCAGTCTAGTGAAGGATACCTCGCTGGCCTTTACGGTCACCTATGCGGAAATGTTCCGCAAGGCGCAGGAAATCACATCCGTGACCTATGAGCCGCTTCTCGTGTATAGCGAGGTGGCTTTAATCTATTTGCTGTTCAGCACGGTTCTTTCGGCATTGCAGACGCATATAGAGAAACGGCTGGATCGTTTTGCCGTCAAATAAGCCATGTAAAAAATGTGGTTGCTCTGTTATTTATTTCTGAAATCCGTTGCATTATAATGAGGAAGGCAAAAACGTGCTGGTTGAGGAAAATCAGATTACGAAGTGTCAATTTTACATGAAATAAGGGGAGTCTACTTGAAAAGAACAGCACAACTTATTATGGATCAGCTGCTGAAGCAGTCCGGCAGCACGGTTACCCTCGACGTTCGTTCGCGCTTCCCCGGTGGTCGGAACGTTGGCGGCAAATACAGTATCGCCAACCATAACGTCACGATGTATTTGGAGGAAATCAAGAAGCAGTGCCTAAGTCTCTTTGGTTCGCTGGATGTTTTCCCGCAGGTGCTGAGTATCGTGTTCGCCCATGAACTCGGGCATGCGGAGGATGCCAGTCTGAAGGAGCTGTCGGATCTTCTGGATGCAGCCGACAACGAGCTGGAGCGCAGGAGAATTGCTCTTCGTATCGAAGAGAACGCCTGGGACTATGCCAAGACGCTAATCCCGGAGGAAGATCAGAGCATTATGCAGACGGTCATTTACTACTCGCTGAAGTCATACCGCGATGCCATCGCGGGCGAAATTGCCTAGCGAATCGCAATTCAGCATGTCATATGTCAAAATAGCCCCTGGCTTTTAGAGCCAGGGGCTATTTTTTGAATAGGATAGATTAGAACAGTTATTTGATCGTAATATTTCCTGAGGTCGAGCGCACCTTAATGAGGTCTTCGGTTACGCTAGGTGAATCCGGCGCTTCGATTCGGCCCGAAGTGGCCCTAAGGTCGTAGTTGCCTTGAAATTCAGGGTCAGCAGAAAGGGCAACGTTTCCAGAATGGATGGATATATCCAGTGAGTCCGAGCGCTGCTCCTTAATCGTGATATTGCCGGAGGTGGACTTAATAATTCCGTTCCCCGTCCAATCACTGATTTTTATATTGCCCGAGGTGCCCGTAACCTGAATATCGCCTTTCATATCTTGAGCTGAGAAATCCCCAGAGGTCATTTCGGAATTTAAAGATCCTTTTATATTGTTGAGCTTCACGTTGCCAGAGGTTAGCTTAAGCTCGGTATCGGCCGCAATCTCATCCAGCGAGATTATGCCGGAGAAGTTCTGGATCTTCAAGCGGTCGGCGGTTAAATTCTGGCCCGACAGGTTGCCTGATTTCGTCTCCAATGATATTTCTTTGGCGCGTAAAGCCTTGAAATTACCGTTGTTGGCCAGCAGATCGACAGAGATTCGATTTAACGATTGCTCCGGATCGGCCAAGGCCACCGTCACATGCTGGGTGGAGGATCGAAAGTTGAAGCTGAGGAAACGAATGACATACTCCTCCTGAAAATGAAGGGCGAGGGACTGCGAGGCGATTGTCGTCCCTGTCAGCTTATCAATTGATTTCTGGGGCAAATTTCCGCTAGCTTCCACGTAATTCGTACCATCTGGACTGTGGATAAATTCAAAATTGACATTATAGTCGCTGTCAATGGACAGCGACTGCAGTTCGTCATCCCCAAACGTCCATTTCTGCGTATAGGCAGGTTGTTCTTTCTCGAAGTCGAAGCCTTGATAGATCATCCCGCTGATGCCCAGGATGACGCAAAGGGTCGCGATTAAGCTCCATCCTTTTTTATTCATTGATCTTAACTCCTTTGGCGACTCGGACGTTCCATGCCCAATAAGACGCGCTTAGTTTTAGGATGCCGGAATAGGCATGCCGCGTACTGATGGCGAGAAGAATACCGATTCCGACCAAGGTGAGGGCGGCAAAAGCTTTTGCCGGCAAGAGAGCCCCGTTAAATGCATATTCTAGCAGCAGGGCAGCAGGGCTCACAATGCCGCCAACGGCCCCTAGTGCAAGAGCTAGGCCTGCTGCCCATAGAGCAGCCAGCAAAGGCATCATGACCAGGTTAAGGAAGAACAACCCGGCATAAATTGCTGGAGCAGCTTTCCGGTAGCGGGTGCCGCGATCTCCGGGAGGGACAGCGTCCGTTTGTCCCTGCGGCGACTCCCCGAACCAGTATAAGGGGTGCTGTGGAGCTGAACGGTTGCCCAGGGCTTCCTGGGCCAGTTCAGCCGGATCGCCCAGTTCACGGACGATTTCTTCCTCGGTCTTTCCATTCTGAAGGCCGAAAGCAAAATGAGCTTCATAGTCCTCCATCAATTCATGGCGCTCCTCCGGCGGGAGCGCCGATAAATGAGTACTGAGCAGCGAGATGAATTCGCTCTTTGTCATAAGTGGTTCCCTCTCTCGATTAAATTGGATACGTTGCTGACGAATCGTTTCCATTCAATCACCAGCTTCTTCATGTGTAATTCCCCTTGAGGGGTCAGTTTGTAATATTTACGGGGAGGCCCTTCGCTCGATTCCTGTAAATACGTCGTGCAGTGGCCTTCGTTCACGAGCCTGCGCAGCAGAGGATATAGGGCGCCTTCCGCCACTTCGATATGCTCCGAGACGGATTGGGCCAGCTCATATCCATAGCGATCCTTTTCGTGGATGAGTACGAGGACGCAAATTTCCAAGGCGCCTTTTTTGAATTGGATACTGATATCCAAGTGGCATCGCCTCTTTTTTTCATATATTTAGCAGTATTTATCAGCAGTTTTCTACATGATATCATCCAGTACTGAATAATGCAATATAGCAAGATGAAAGAAAGGCACCAGTCGGTGCCTACGTGCAATCCAGGTTTTATTCTCAGGTATGCCATCACCGCCGTCAAGGCTCCTGACTGAGCAGCGGCAAGCTTTCCGTGGCCGGCCCTTCCAGCACTTTTCCTTCGTAGTTGAACCTTGATCCGTGGCATGGGCAGTCCCAGGAGCGCTCGGCCTCGTTCCATTCCACCTCGCAGCCGAGATGTGTGCATGTCGTATCAACGATGTAAAGTCGGCCTTCCTTGTCCTTATAGCCGCCGGCCCGCTTGCCGAGATGCCGTACAACCCCGCCTTCGTCATTTTTCAAATCTTCCGCTTTACGGCGGATCAATTCTACCTTGCCAGATACCCATTCCTTGGCGACATCAGCGTTCTGTACAGTAAAGTTCTTCACGCCCGGATTTGCTTTAAAGCGGGAAGGCGTATACAGATCCGTATACTTGTTGCCGTGGCCCATAATGAGATCGCGGAACATCAGAGCGGCTGCGGTTCCGTTCGTCATTCCCCATTTGGCAAATCCGGTGGCTACCAGAACCTTGTCCTCGTTTGCAGTAATAGCCCCGATGTAAGGGATTTCGTCTATTGTGACGAGATCTTGAGTCGACCATCGGTAAGGGATGCGTTTGGCTCCGAACAGCTTGCCGCCGAATTCCTCCAGTTCTTCATAGTGCTTGAACGTGCATTCGCCCTTTCCCGTTTTGTGTGATTCTCCGCCGACCAGAATAACTTGCTCATCGTTCAGCAGGGCTGATCTCAGGGAACGCTTAGGGTCGCCGCAATTAATGTACATGCCCTGTTCCAGCGGAATCTCTGGTTCGATGGCAACCACATAAGAACGTTCCGCATGTAGTCTAGTGAAGTAGAACCCGCCTCCGTCATAGAACGGGAAATGCGAGGCAGAGATCGCATATTGGCAGGTGATTTTATGACCGCCCTCGGTAGTGAGCTGCCGCCGCCCGTCCCGGGTATGGTCAGCCGCATCCTCCAGGGTCGTATTTTCGTAGAGGGTTCCGCCATGTGAAGTTACGTATTCAACGAGGGTTCGCAGGTATTGCAGCGGGTGGAATTGAGCCTGATTCTTCATCCGTATGGCTCCATAGACCTGGATGGGAATCGGCAAGGTGTCGCACCATTCGCCCGGCAGCCCTAGCTGCTCATAAGCCTCCCATTCTTTGCGAAGCTGCTCTGCCTGCTCCTCGGAGTCGGCGTATAAATAGGCATCCTGCTGCTGCAATTGGCAGTCGATTTGATGCTCCTCCACTGTGAATCGAATGAAAGAGAGGGCTTCCTCATTTGCTTCATAGTAGAGTCTGGCCTCTTTATCTCCAAAATGCTTCCGCAGCTTGTCGTAAATCAGTCCGTGCTGGGCCGTGATTTTGGCCGTTGTGAACCCGGTCGTTCCGTCAAGAATTTCGGCCGCATCCACAACGGCTACCTTAAAGCCTGCCTTACATAGCAGATAGGCGGTGGTAATGCCCGTAATGCCAGCGCCGATAATGGCGACGTCGGTCTCGATATCCTCTTGGAGCCGGGGAAAAGAGGGCAGGTTGGTCGTATCCCGCCACATGGATTGGGGATACCGGGGTAGCTCTCCAGAACCGTAAGTTTGGTTATTCATCGGCAACCTCCTAATAATCTCAGTCGTTTTTCATTATTACCACGTTGTTGGCAAATTAAAGCATAGCTAGGTTTTGTTCTTTTGTTGCCGATTGCGTTTCTTCGGTACTTGTAATGCATCCGCATGAAAATGGGCTTATTAGCAAATAATGGGGGTAAGTTAAGCGACAGGAGCTGCCATCATGAAACGCAATCAATTTATCGGTAGAAGCAGACGCCAATTTCAAGGGAATCAAGAGCAGAGGAAGAGCGGCAATCATTATCGCGGATCGGACGGGGATACAAGCCAAGGCAAGAACGAGAGCGATTCTCGAAAGGATGCTAATTCTCAGCAGAATCAATCGGAGCCTCCAAGCAGCGATAGAACGCACCAGGAAGATGCAGGTATCCAAAGCAACGGCAGCACGCAAAAGAATGATGCTGGGTCTGAAAGCAGCAGTGTGCAGCATGGTGATGCTGGGTCTCGGAGCAACGGCAGTACGAAGCAGAATCAAGCCGGGTTACAGAGCAGCCATAACTTGCAAAATGGCAGTAGCTCACAGACTAGTGCAGATTCACAGAAGGATTACGGTTCATCGCATGGTTCCACCTCCCAGGTAGATTCCACACAGGGAGGTGCAGGGTCGCAAGGATCTTCTGGTTCCCAGAGCAGTACCGGCTCCCAGGAAGGCGCTGATTCGCAGGGCAGTCCTAACCTTCAGAGCAGTACTCCACAGGGCGGAACCAGTAATAAGGAGATTTCTGGGGAGTTGCAGCAAAATGTACAGCGCATTCATAAAGAAACCGGAGATAGCCCGGATATCGTTGTGCGCAAAATGAGTTTGGGGCGAGAGAAGCCGATTTCTATCGCTGTTATTTACTTAAATGGTTTAAGCGATCAAATGATTATCAATTCCTTTGTTATGGAAACCATAACTGGTCTGGGGGGATTGGAAGCGAAAGATTCGGAAGCAATGCTGGACCAATTGCAGGCGCGACTTCTGTCCCTGGGTGAATCAAAAATAGTTTCTGAGTGGAGCCAAGTGGTGTTTGATATTTTGTCCGGGGATACAGCAATATTTCTGGAGGGAAGCAATAGAGCCATTATAGCCGGAACCCGTGGCGGAGAATGGAGATCCATTACGGAATCAACTACGGAGCTAGTCGTCCGGGGGCCGAAAGACAGCTTTGTTGAATCGATCGCAACCAACATATCCCTCCTTCGGCGCAGAATCAAAAACGCGGATTTATGGCTGGAGACCATGAAAATTGGCGCTGTTACTCATACGAATGTAGCCATGATGTATATCCAGAGCCTGGCTGACCCGAAGCTTGTTCAGGAAGTCAGGCAGCGCCTGGAGAACATTCAGCTTAATGGTGTACTGGAATCCGGTTATATCGAGGAGTTTATTCAGGATAAGACTTTTACTCCGTTCCCTACCATATTTAACACAGAGAGGCCTGACACCGCGGCTGGACATTTATTGGAGGGCCGGGTAATCATCCTTGTAGACGGCACACCTTTCGTCTTAATTTTGCCAACCGTATTCGGCCATTTCTTTCAATCGCCGGAGGATTACTCGCAGCGTTTCGATATTGTTATTCTGATGCGCGGGGTTCGTTATCTTAGTTTTATCGTGCTGCTTCTTGGACCGGCTCTATATATAGCGCTAACAACGTTTCATTATGAGATGATTCCTTCGTTGCTGCTGGTCAGTCTGCTTGCGCAACGGGAAGGAGTTCCTTTTCCGGCATTTATTGAAGCGATGCTGATGGAGGTTACCTTTGAACTGCTCCGTGAAGCGGGGTTGCGCATGCCAAGAGCCGTCGGGCAGACGATATCGATTGTGGGTGCGCTTATTTTGGGAACAGCCGTGGTTGAGGCGGGACTGATTACTCCGGGAATGGTTATCGTCGTGGCTTTGACGGGAATTTCCAGCTTCGCCCCGACTGCTTACAATATCGCTGTTGCTGGACGGCTAATCCGGTTTGCATTCATGGTCTTGGCTGGTACGTTCGGATTGTACGGCATTACCTTGGGAATTCTGATGCTGGTCATCCATATGAACAGTCTTCGATCCTTTGGAGTTCCGTATCTAGCTCCTATTACACCATTTGTTCCGAAGGATCAAAAGGATACGTTCATCCGTATGCCAGCTTGGATCTTAAGGACTCCGCCAGACAAGATCAGAGAGCAGCATCTCATTCGGGAGGGCCGAAATAAAAATTCGATAGGGTCCAGCCGCCAGCAGGGCCAACAGGGCCAGCAGTGGCAGCCGGGCCAGCCGGGCCAGCAGTGGCAGCCGGGCCAGCAAGGCCAGCAGTGGCAGCAAGGCCAGCAGTGGCAGCAGTGGCAGCAGGGCCAGCCGGGCCAGCAGTGGCAGCCGGGCCAGCAAGGCCAGCAGGGCCAGCAGGGTCAACAGGGCCAGCAGGGCCAGCAGTGGCAGCAGGGCCAGCCAGGCCAGCAGTGGCAGCAGGGCCAGCCGGGCCAGCCGGGCCAGCAGTGGCAGCAGGGCCAGCCAGGCCAGCAGGGCCAGCAAGGCCAGCAGTGGCAGCAGGGCCAGCCGGGCCAGCAGTGGCAGCCGGGCCAGCAGGGCCAGCAAGGCCAGCAGGGCCAGCAGTGGCAGCAAGGCCAGCAGGGCCAGCAGGGCCAGCAGTGGCAGCAGGGCCAGCCAGGCCAGCAGGGCCAGCAGGGTCAACAGGGCCAGCAGGGCTCACAAGAGCCCCATGATCAACAGGGGGCTTCGGATCACGGGTTATAAGGGGTTGCCGGGTATGTGATGAACTGAACTGGCAGGCCGCTCTTTACACTAATTTGTTTCTAGCAGGAGGAGCGATCCATGATAAAGAGGACTATAGCCGTCGCTTTGGCTTTCTGCTGTATTGTGCTGACGAGCGGCTGTTGGGACGCTATTGAATTGAACCGGAGGGCGGTCGTTTCTGGCATCGGCATCGACCTAGCGCCGGGAGAGGAGGGGCAGCTTCTGGTAACCTTCCAGGTGATCATTGCCGACGAAATCTCGGGTAAAACCGGCAGAGGGGCTACACCGACTTCTGTTTACAGTGGCAAGGGTTACACGATTAGCGAAGCGATCCGTAACGCTTCCCGCCAAGTGCCGCGCTTGACTTCCACAGCGCATACCAGGCTCATTGCCATATCTGAGAGTGTTGCCCGGAAAGGCATTGGGGAAATTATGGACTTTCTGGACAGGGACTCTGATATTCGGTTGACCTCTGATGTTGTTATTGTCAAAGAAGATCTCACCGCCGAAGTTGTGACTACTTCTCTAACGCCCATTGGCAAAATTATGGCCTTTTCTCTTTCGGAAAAAGTTGAGTTTGCGTCGAGCCAGCTAGGGGAAAATTACCCTATGGAAATAGATGACATCATGCGGGACTTGCTCATCCCTGGAGGAGGACCTGTCATCAATGGGTTGGAGGCGTTTGGCGACGTAAGTGGACTGGGCAAGAAGAGCAATTTGGAAAGCGTAAAAAGCTCGTTGATCGTGATCGGCGCCCCCGCTATTTTCAAAGGAGATAAGCTGGTGGATTGGTTATCCCCGAACGAAAGCCGCGGAATGGTCTGGATAAAGAATAAAATGAAAAAAACCTCACTGGTCTTGCAGCCCGATCAGGAAATAGGCAGCATGGGCATGGATGTTATTCGCTCCAAAACCGACTTGAAAGCCAAACTGGACGATCCGCTTCACCCGGTGATCCAGGTCGGAGTCAAATTGCAGTTGTCAGTGAGGGACGTCAACACCCCCATTGATTTGAAGCAGCCTGAGGTGCTTCAAATGATTGAAGCAAAAGCGAACGAGGCGATTGTCAGCGACTTGCAGGCCGTTGTCCAAAAAGCACAATCGGCAAAGAGCGATATTTTTGGGTTTGGAGGAGTTATCGAGCGCCAAAGTCCTGCGGCTTGGAAAAAGATTGAGAATCAATGGGAAGATCTATTTCCGCAGCTTAAAGTTGAATATAAAGTGGATTCCGTCATACGCAATACGCAGCTGCGTGACCGTTCCTATAAATTTCATCAACGCTAGGGAGGCATAGCGAAGTGGAGAAAATCAAAATCACTCCTTTGCAAATATTTTCGTTAATAGTCTTGTTCGAGCTGGGTACGGGACTTGTCGTCAATTTGGGAATGGAAGCCGGCAAGGATGAGTGGCTGGCTGTTCTGCTCGGAATGGTCATCGGTATTTTGCTGTATACGGGATATTCGATGCTGTACCTGTGGTTCCCCAATATGCTGCCTACGGAATATGGTAAACTGCTGCTTGGTAAATACCTGGGAACCTTGGTTGGAATCAGCTATATGGTATTTTTCTTGTATAAGGCTTCGAGAGATTTGATGGACGGCGGGCTGCTGGTCATTGCTACGACGCTGCGGGAAACCCCCGTTTTTATTGTTAATATTCTCATGATGATTGCTATTGCTTATACGTTACATAAAGGGCTGGAGGTGCTCGCCCGGACGGCTTTGATTCTTTTGGCAGTCATGATGATGATCGGCGCGCTGAGCCTGCTTCTCATTGCTTTTGCGCACATTGTCGATATTAGTCGGCTGTTGCCTGTGCTGGGCGGGGGCATAGGCCCGCTGCTCCGGGCGGTGTCCAGAACAAATTATCAGTTCCCATTTGCAGAGGTCATTGCGTTCAACATGCTGCTGCCGTTCCTGAATCATCCTAAAAAGGGGGTTAAAGCCGGATATTTAGCCCTTCTGTTTAGTGGCCTTCTACTTAGTTTAGCCGTGGCGACGACAGTAGCTGTGCTGGGGGCTGATCTTGCCGAGCGTTCTTATTTTCCCATGTTGATTATGGTCGGGAAGGCTTCGATCTCCGACTTCATTCAGCGGCCAGATATCTTTGCCGTTATGGCGTTTATTATTGGCATTTACTTCAAAACCTGCATTTACTTCTTTGCAGCGGTCATAGGGATATCAAATATTTTCAATATCCCGTACCAGAAATTAATTTACCCGCTCACTCTCATTATTTTGGCGCTGACGGCTTTTGAAACCCGTTCATATAGCGAGCATTTAATGAAAGGGGGGAAAATGCTATATTTGGTCGATCCGTTATTTTTTATTGTGCTTCCGTTAATTCTTCTGGTTGCAGCTGTGATTCGCAAGTTTATTTTCCGTTCAAGATCCGGAGCTGGAACCGGAACCGGCGGGGGATTCGGGACAGGAGCCGGGGACGGGACAATGGGCGGATCCGGCACTAGTGCCGCTGGGACCGCCTATACCGGAACTGAAGGCAGTTCCGGAGCCGGATACGAAGTTCCCCGAAGCGGCCCCGGAAGCGGCGGAGGCGTTGGGGGTGGCGGAAGCTGACTTGCCGGCCGGATTTTTCTTTTTCGCATACATAGCACGGAGCATATCGGGTACAACGAGAAGCAGGAGCATTGCACAAGCAGCCCATTTTTCTGCACCCGTGAAGAAGGAATGGCTCGTGTTTATAAAAATGGTGTTCCATGGAAAGCCAGTCCGGACATCGACCCACATGCTAAATGCAGCGCATAACAAGGCGAACAAAATGGTAATCGCATATTTTTTCACGTACATCGGTAATCCATCCTTTTAGTCAGATTTATAGTCTTATTATGTGAATGGACTGGCTGTTCCCATGCAGAAGTTGAATTTTTCCGGGGGCAGCCGGAGCCGGCTTGACGAATTATATAATAAGACTTATACTAATTCTAAAAACAAATCATAAGGAATGATTCTATATATGAAATCACTAAATTTAACGACACAGCGTAAAGCAGTTTACGATGTCGTCCGCAATGCGAATGACCACCCGACTGCGGCGGAAGTAATGAACCGTCTTGTCGAACAGGGTTATAATTTTGCATACGGCACGGTATATAATTCGCTCAGATACTTAACCGACAAAGAGCTGATCCGTGAATTGAAGCTGGGCGAGGCCGCAAGCCGTTATGACGCCAAGCTGGATGATCACCAGCATATTCTGTGCGAGGTGTGCGGTAGAGTGGATGAAGTGATGTCGAAGGTTCCGGAGGAATGGAGCGCTGATGTAGCCAAGGAGACCGGATATGACGTGCATCATGCCCATGTTGTATTTGGGGGGGTGTGCCCAGAATGCAGGCAGAAGAAATAAAAAAAAGAGTACAGAGCGGATCGGTTACTCCGTTTAGGCGCCCAGAGCAAGGGCTTGGATACAATGAGCAGCTGTTCGGTAATGATTATCCTCAGGCATGTCCGGTGACGCAGCGCGTCATCCTCGTCAGCCCATTTCCCAGCGAAATTTATGAGCTTGTAAGGGATCTGTCGGTAGGCTGCTTCGATGTCCTTGTATTTCATCATTTGGAGCAGGGCCTCCGCAATGCTCTGGCTGCCGATCTTGTTATCTTTGACCTGACGGCTTATCGGGGCAGTGAAGAGGTTTCGATGCTTACCAAGCGAATGCTGCAGGATCTCGAAGATGTCCCTTCCCTGCTGCTGGTGAACGAGGCGTTGCTATCGCAAATGGACCCGAGCTTAATGCACCTCGAGCTCCTCGTCTGGCCTTCCTCGCCGCATGAGATACTGTATCATGTTCAGCGGATTATCCGCACAAGCAATCATCGTCCGGCTTCCGGTGCTTTACCAGCCGGGGGAACATCAACTTATAAAGATCTTTGGATCGACCGCAAGAAGATGCAGGTGTACCGGTCCGGCATAGCTATCGAGCTGACCAAGACGGAATACGAGCTGCTGATTAAATTGCTGGATCATGAAGGGAGCGTACTGTCCCGAGAAGAGCTGCTTGCTGACGTGTGGGAGACCTCCTTTATGGGCGGGAGCAACGTAGTGGACGTGCACATCAAGAGCCTGCGCAAGAAGCTCGGCGACCGGGCCGCGAATCCGACTTATATCGCGACTGTCCGAGGAGTTGGATACCGTTTGGCGGATTAAAGGAGCCGACTACAAACGAATAGTGCTGATACTATTAAAATCATGCAAACCGCTCGCTTATCGGCTGAGCGGTTTTATGCGTCGTTGTGAAAAAGGAAAATATGCGATTTATGTCGAATATAACAATATAAATATTACATATACAAGCAAAACAGGTTAGGGTCAAATCTATGAAGGAAAGGAACTGAAGTGAATGAAGAAACGCGTAACGTTTTCATTATTTATGGCTAGTCTGTTGATTGCCGCCGTTCCTGTGGTGTTACTGCTGCTGCTGGACGAGTCCATGAAATGGATCGTGGCTGTAGTGTCTGTTGTGTTTGCTTTGTTGGTGTCTGCGCTATTGATTCGAAGCATAACAGGTCCGCTTCAACGCTTAAGTGCATCTATTCAGAAAATCAGCGGAGGCGATTTGTCGGAGCGGGTCAGCGGAGCCGAGCGTAATGATGAGATCGGCATAGTGGCCAAGCGGCTGCAGGAAGCGGTCGATCAATGGAATGTTATGCTGGCGGAGATGCAGCAAGCGTCCAATCAGGTCAGCTTGTCGGCGAACCAGCTGTCGGCAAGCGCAGACCAGACGACCCGAGCAATCGAGCATGTAACTCAGGCTATACAGGAAGTGGCCTCTGGCAGCGAACGCCAAACGCATAATATGATTCGCGGGGTAGAAGGTGTCGAGGATATTTCACGGCAGGCCGCGGCGATCTCGGGCCATATTCAAGAGGTCAGCGAGACGATGGAGCAGACTACAGCCGTGGCTGAAGAAGGAAATACGTCTGTTCTCAGCGTCGTTGAAAAAATCGAGTATATTCATCAAACGGTCGATGAGCTCGGCGGGGTCATTCAAACCTTGAACGAGCATACCGAGAATATCGGCGGGATTGTCGGTGTCATTACAGGAATCGCCCAGCAGACCAATCTGCTTGCCTTGAACGCATCGATTGAAGCAGCAAGAGCCGGGGAGGAAGGGCGCGGTTTTGCTGTTGTTGCTTCGGAAGTCCGGAAGCTTGCCGAAGGCTCTGAGAGCTACGCCCATCAGATCGAGGAGCTTATTGACGGTGTTCAAACGGAGGTACAGCGGGCGCTGGAATCGATGGAGAATGCGAAAAAGGGCGTAGAGGAAGGAATTGTTGCCGTCGATATATCCGGCCGCAGCTTCTCGCGCATCCGTAGAGCCGTCCGCGGAGCAGCAGCCAAAATCGAAGAGGTATCCGGCTCGGCCCGCGAATTGACGCAGGGAGCCGGGAAAGTGTCGCAGATTATCTCCGAAATCCGCAACATTACAGAAGAAGGTGCGGACAATGTCGGGGCGATTTCCGCAGCCGCCGAGGAGCAGCTCGCTTCAATTCAGGAGATCGCGTCCTCCACGACCCAGTTGTCTTCGATTGCGGGGCAGCTGGAAGAGATGTCAGGCAAGTTTAGATTGCGGAAATCCTAAATAGAATTAGGCATGCCAGAACAATGGAATGCTGCCTCGCCGTCGGTTAAACGATGGCTAGGCGGCATTTTCGCATTTAAGGGGGATTTTTTCCAGGTGTTCCTGATTCTAAAGTTGGATGCATAAATGCAACGGCCGGAATTCATTCTAACGAGAAAGATGCAATAGAACGATTTACTTAACCCCCTGTGTCGTTTAAGCTTATGTTAAACGAAGCTGCTGGCAATGATAGCTGAATACGGGGGTAGAGAAGTGGCTAGAAGATTAGAAGGCAAGCGAATTGCGCTGACTGGGCCTCGCCGTGCGGAGGAGCTAGGCAAGCTGATCGAGAATATGGGCGGAATTCCGTTGTACCGACCAGCGCAGGGGACTGTGTTTTTGGAAGATGAGAAACTGCGGCAGGGGATTCGGACGTGGGTGAGCCAACCTCCGGACTGGTCTATTTTTACCACGGGAATTGGGCTTAATGCTCTGTTCGAGATGGCCGAGGAGATGGGGCTGCTGGAGGTATTGCTGGCCAATCTCTCTAATTCGCGCATCGCCGCGCGGGGGTATAAGACGGCGAATGTTTTGAAGAAGCGCCAGTTGACGCCTCTTGTCCGCGACGATGACGGCAGTACGGATGGACTGATCCGTGAGCTGGCCGCATATGAATTGAAGGGTGCTACGGTATTGCTGCAGTTATACGGCGACCGTGCGCCAAAGCTGGTGGAATGGCTTGAGCGGCAGGGGGCGGTCTGCACGGAAATATTGCCTTATCGTCATATTGCTCCCCCGGAGGAAGACTTAAACCGCTTATTGCTGGATATTGTAGAGGGGAAAGTTGATGCCGTATCCTTTACAAGCAGTCCGCAAGTAAGGTTTCTGCTGGAATATGCGGAGAAGCAAGGCCGCTTCGACGAGCTGATCTCTGCGCTGCGCGGGCCGGTAATCGCCGTTGCCGTGGGCAAAGTAACCGCTCAGGGACTGTATGAAGCGGGAATTCCCCGCGTAGTCGCTCCAAAGGAAGAACGAATGGGGAGCATGATTGTTGAACTAGCGCGTTATTTCGCCGGCGAAAGCGATCCCCTGCTGGCTGGCAAATAAGCCCTGCCCTGCCGGGGATGGGGACTTTACGGACAGGAGGAGCAATTCATGAATAAGAAGAGAGCGCTGCTGATTGGTGATTATACTCATCCTAAATTTTATCCCCTGCAAGGGGTTGATCGGGAGATAACCCATATTTTGAATGATAGCTTTTCAGTACAATGTACTGAGAACAATCATATGCTTGAGGAAAGCAATTTACAGTCTTTCGACCTCTGCATTTCCTATCACGACAGCTGGAGGGAGAGGCTGTCCTCCAAGCAGACCTCAGGTCTTCTGTCCTGCATTAGCGGCGGGCGCGGACTGTTAGTTCTTCATAACGGCATTGTTTTGCAAAAGAAATACGAGATTGCCCAGCTCATTGGCGCCCGAAACGTATCGCATCCTTCCTTGCAGAAATTGCAGATGCGCGTGACAGCGCCGGATCATGATATTATGCTTGACATTTCGCCCTTTGAAATCGAGGACGAGCCATACCGGTTCGAATTTGATCCGTTTTGCGAAACGACGATTTTGCTGGAATACGAGATGAATGGAGAATGGCATCCTGCGGCTTGGGCGCATAGCTACGGGCTCGGCCGCGTAGTCTATCTTCTTCCAGGACGCGATCAGGCTGTGTTCCAGCATCCGGAGTATCGCAAGCTCGTGCTGCAGGCCGCGAAGTGGGCGGCAAGATCGCCGGGCTAAACGGATTTGAAGCGCGGCTTCATTCCGCGTTGTATCACGGAACCAAAGCAACCTTCTACAAAAGGCCGGAACGCTGATTGGATGCGGGTTCGGCCTTTTTTAAAGCAGGGAAAACCTGAAACAAAGCAGGATACTAAACAACGAGGTGGATATATTTGACGACTTTCGATCAATGGGGCATTTCGCCTGAGCTTATTCGAACGCTACAACATCATGGCATCAGCACTCCGACACCAGTACAGGAGGAGGCTATTCCTGTGCTGCTAGCAGGGGAGGACGCGATCGTCCAGGCCCAGACGGGAACAGGGAAGACGCTGGCATTCCTGCTGCCAATCATGGACAAGCTGAAGGCGGATCGCCCTGACCCGCAGGCGCTGATCATCACGCCAACCCGGGAATTAGCCATCCAAATTACGGCGGAGGCTCGCAAGCTGGCTGCTTCCCGCGAGGGGATATCGATTCTCGCTGCTTATGGAGGGCAAGATGTGGAGCGGCAGCTTCGCAAATTGCACAATGGCACACAACTGGTCATCGGTACACCGGGCCGGCTGCTGGATCATTTGCGCCGCGGCTCGCTAACGCTGGGTGCTGTACGTATGCTCGTGCTCGATGAAGCGGACCAGATGCTGCATATGGGCTTCCTGGCCGAAGTAGAGGCGATTATTCATATGGTTCCGAAAAACCGCCAGACCATGCTGTTCTCCGCGACGATGCCGGACAATGTCAAGCGGCTTGCCCGGTCATACATGGACCGGCCACGAGATATCCGCATCGCGGAGACCTCCCGCGTCACGCTGGATAACATCCGTCAAATTCTTGTGGAATGCACGGATCGTGGCAAACAGGGGGCCTTGATCGAACTCATCCGCACCCATCGCCCTTATTTGGCGGTTATCTTCTGCCGGACGAAGCGGCGGGCGAGCAAGCTGAACGAGGCTTTGCAGGAGGCCGGGTTTGCCTCTGACGAGCTGCACGGGGATTTATCCCAATCCAAGCGGGAGCAGGTGATGCGCGCATTCCGCGATGCGAAGCTGGAGCTGCTCGTTGCTACCGATGTAGCGGCCAGAGGCATCGATGTTGAAGGAGTAACCCATGTGTTTAATTATGATATTCCCCAGGATGTGGACAGCTACATACACCGGATCGGCCGTACGGGCCGGGCTGGCGGGAAAGGGGTTGCGATAACCTTTGCTTCTCCGCGGGATATCGATGCGCTGCGCCATATTGAACGGGGCATAGCGATGAAGCTGGAGCGGCGCCGCCAGGAGAAGAGCGAAACGGCAGCCTCTGTGAGCAGGGATACAGCAGGCAAACGGGAATCCAAGGACTCCGCCGGAAAAGGGAGACGGCCTGAGGGCAGGAAGCCGGCTGGAGGAAGAGCAGGCGAAGTGCGCCGCGGCCAAGGCAGCGGGAAGGGCGGCCGTGAACGTCAATCCACCCGGTCGAGCCAGGCTAGGGGAACCAAGCCATCTAATGCGAAAAGCGGACACGCCTCCCGCAGCGACGGCGGCGGCCGGCGCGGCAGATCGGAACGGGGAGGGCGCCGGGGGCGGTAAATACAGCCGGTTTGAAATTGAAACGCAACATAGTGTGGCTAAAATACGTTTTAAATATATAGAAATAATGCCTCGTCCTTGAGGGGAAGAGGTTAGGGGGAGAGGGCAAAGTGAAGGACAGAAGGATCCTATCGGTCTTGTTGATTTGTATACTGGCTGCGGTCGCCATAACGGCTTGCGGTAAGGAGAATACGCCACCGCAGCCGGATAATTCGGCCGCAGTGTCCCAACCGGAAGCTAACCCGTCAAATGGGAACGAAGGGCAGGGCAATGCTGCTAGGGAAAGCTCTGGTCAGGGTGCCGGTCCGGACTCGGAGCAGGCGCCAGCGGCTAACAATCCGCAGAAAGGCTCCTCAGCGGCCGACAAGGCGGCTGCCGCCGATCCTCACAGTATTGCCGTGCTTGTTAATAAAGAGCTGGCTTTACCTGAAGATTATGAGCCGTCCGATCTGGTCTATCCGGATGTACGGTTTACGTTCAAGGAGAAGATTGAGAAGCGGATGATGCGCAGCGAGGCTGCCAAGGCGCTGGAGGAAATGTTCGCCGGGGCCGAGCGGGACGGCATTTATTTGGCTGGCGTATCAGCCTACCGGTCTCACAGTACGCAAACGTCTTTGTTCAATCGTTATGTAGCGAGAGACGGAGAAGAGAAGGCCAAGACATACAGCGCGGTCCCAGGTCATAGCGAGCATGAGACCGGGCTTGCGATCGACATCTCGGCGAGCGACGGGAAGTGTGCTGCGGAGGATTGCTTTGGAGGAACGAAGGAGGCCGAGTGGCTTGCCCAGCACTCCGCGGAATACGGCTTTATCATTCGTTATCCCGAGGGGAAAGAAGCTATTACAGGCTATAAGTATGAGCCTTGGCATCTACGCTATGTCGGCAAGGAAATCGCCGCGGATATTTTTGAACGGGACATTACCTTGGAGGAATATTATGATGCTGTTCCGGTATCCGGAACTCCTTAAAGCTAAGCTTTTGCCGACCGGAATTTATGATTCATCTCGCTGCCAACCGGGTTATGTAGTTACGAACTCCAACTAAACTTTAAGGAGGCGTAGGGAATGTCCGAGCATAATCATGTAGTCAACAAAGAAGGCGAGATGGCGCTGAATAAAGTGGATGATGCGCTTAGGCGTATGGATGGGGAACGTAAGGAGGATATCCTCGAAAATTTTGATGCCTTCAAACGTTATTTGGGCGGGCGGATCGAGGTAGCTCAAAGCATAGGGCTTAGCGAAGAGATGATGGCGAAGGCGGCGGAGAAGATCGGCGATTACCTGGCTGCTAACGAGGAGCCGCGCAACCGGGAGGAGAAGCTGCTGCAAGAGCTGTGGAAAGCCGGGGAGCAGGAGCATCGCCATGCTTTGGCCCATATCCTGGTTAGGCTTGTTAGAACGACGCCATGACGCAATAAGATGGACTGAGCTTAAATGAAGGGTGGTTTCCTTATGGAAATCACCTTTTTCTATTGACAACTGATAATGATTATCAGTATCTTTAGAACAGAGGACTTTTTGTTAGATATTGGTCGTGTTGTGTTCATATATAATCAATATGTCGTGTTGCGGAAAGGGAGATCATGATGATCGGATTAAATACATCCCACTTAAATATCGCTTATGGAGACCGTCTCATTGTAGAAGACTTGAATATCAGCATTCCTAAAGGGAAAATAACCGCCCTTGTCGGGGCGAACGGTTCAGGGAAATCTACAGTACTCAAAACGATGGCGCGCATCCTGCAGCCTAAATCCGGAACGGTTCTGTTGAACGGAAAATCCATTCATAAGCAATCGACCCGAGAAGTGGCCAAGCAGCTGGCCATTCTGCCTCAGAATCCGACTGCACCCGACGGGCTTACGGTCTATGAGCTTGTATCGTACGGCCGCTTTCCGCATCAGAAGGGTTTCGGGAGCCTGAAGTCCGAGGACCGGAAAATCGTCGATTGGGCGATCGATGCCACTGGAATGAATGAATTTGCGGACCGGGCGCTTGAGCAGCTGTCCGGGGGACAGCGGCAGCGGGCCTGGATCGCCATGGCGCTGGCACAGGAGACGGACATTCTATTTCTGGATGAGCCGACGACTTTCCTGGATATGGCGCACCAGTTGGAGGTGCTGCAGCTGCTGGAGCACCTGAATGCGGAATCCAGCCGCACCATCGTCATGGTCGTGCATGACTTGAACCATGCCGCGAGGTATGCCCACCATATGATCGCTATTAAGAAAGGGCAAGCCATCGCCGAAGGAGCACCAGCCGAAGTGGTTACCTCTTCCGTCCTGCGCGAAGTATTCGGTATTGAGGCGGATATTGTGACCGATCCGCGGAGCGGGGTACCGCTGTGCCTTCCGTATGAGCTGTATCGCGTAGCGGAGAGCAAGGGACAGCTTCCGAAGAACAGCGTGCTTACGGGTGTCGGCGACAAGGTAGCTGCACTTCGTTAATTTGCCGGGACGTTCAAGAAGCTTAGAGTGAAGCAGGGGGATCATATGCAGCGGTTGGCTATCGATTATCAATTCTTAGAACAGCATTGTTACGTGGTTCGCAGCTGCAGAGAGCAGGCCATTTATACGGTTGAGGGAAGAGAACTTCTGGATCGGCAGCGGGCCGAGCAGTTTTTGACTTTATACCAATCCGAGATTAAAGGGCTTGATATTCAGGTTGCGGCGACGTATTTCGCGGCAAGCTGGCGGGTTCTTTGCACAGCGCTGCATTATATGGCGTCATTGACGGGCTCGCAGTTAAATTTCCGATTGGACAATTTGACGCTGCAGATCGTTCGGGTTCAGCAATTTCCAACGATCTTCTTCGTGCTGCGGGACGATACAGAGTCCGTGCGGCCGGAAGGCGAGGCTAACGGCTGGCAGGAGCAGCGGTTAGGCAGCTTCTACCTGGAGACCCTGCGGCCGGTGATGGAATCGGTAGCCGGCTTGTCCAAGCTGCCGGTTACGCAGCTCTGGGGACAGCTGCCGCTCGGAATTGCTTATTATATCAAGCAATTAGCGAGTAGGCTGGACACTGCGGAGCAGCGTGAGCGGCTATGGGCGGACCATGAATCTGTCAAGGAAATGTCCGCGGAGTGGTTTGGTGTCAAACGCAATCCGTTTGCGGTCAAGGAAATCCTGGTAGATAATCCTTATACGCCTGGCGAGATGATGCCCTTGAAGCCCACCTGCTGTCTGGCTTACCGTACGAAAACTGATTTAGGCTATTGTTACACTTGCCCTAAGCTGACCAAGCAGCAGAGGGAAGAGAAGCGGAGCCAGCTGATGCAGAGGCAAATGGAATCCAGCAAGAAATAAGCCGCCCTGGCTAGGGCGGCTTTTGTGAGTGATTAGCGATTACTTTAGCGACTGCAAAGCTTGGACTAGCGGGGTCTCCCCTGCAATTAAATTGAAGGCGGCATGCTCCGTCTCAGGCAGCTTTAAGGCAAGAACCGCCGCCTCGGCCACATCGTTTCGTGAGATAAATCCCGAATAGGTGAACCCATCGCGGATCGATACTTTGCCTATAGGCAAATCATCGGTCAGACCTCCTGGACGTATAATGGTATGGCACAACGTGCTTTCTTCCAGTACTTTTTCGGCCCGGCGTTTGGCTAATAAATATGGCTTCAAAATTTTCGGCATACGTTCCGGCTCCAGTGTCCCCATCGAGCTGATTAGAATGAAGCGTTTAACACCCAGCATGGCGGACTGCTCGATCAATCGAACGGTTCCGAGATGGTCAATTTCCTCAGGGTCTCCCTTATCTCCCGCGCCGACCGCGCAAATGACGGCGTCCGCCCCATCAATCCCTTCCGAGAACACAGTTCTCAAATCCCCGATGTACGGCTTTGCCCCCCATTCCTGCAAGTGATCCCGCTGTGATTCATTGCGAACCAGACCCCTAACTTCATAATTTTCTCTGAGAAGCGCTTTAACGATGTGACGACCTGTTCTTCCGTGCGCTCCCGCTACAAAGACGGTATACATGGGCAGTCCTCCGGTATCTAGATGATATTGGCAATACCCCCAGTTAACAGGGGTATTTATCATTACCCTTAAAAAAATGTTCATAACCCCTTGCATTGTGAAAAAGATCACACTATAATAAGAGTTACAAGGTGAATGATTTCACAATATTTTATTTTCTCAAGTGATATATTTCACAATAAACATCCCGATTTTTGAACAATATATAACATCGGGCCATCATAAGGAGGAAGTAATCATGAGAGTAGCAGTTATTGGATGTACGCATGCAGGGACGGCAGCCATTGTAAATACAGCAAAATTATATCCAGAGGCGGAGATTACCGTATATGAGCGCAATGACAATATTTCCTTCCTGTCGTGCGGAATAGCTTTATATGTCGGCGGCGTAGTGAAGGACCCTCAGGGATTATTCTATTCTTCGCCCGAGCAGCTTGCGGAGCTTGGCGTAAAGACAAAAATGCTTCACGAAGTGACCGCTGTGGATACAGACCGGAAGCAGCTTACGGCACGGAATTTGCAGACTGGGGAGGAGTTTGCGGATCATTTCGATAAACTGATCGTAACTACGGGTTCCTGGCCTGTCGTACCCCGATTCCCAGGGATCGAGCTGGATAACATTATTCTGTCCAAAAACTTCAATCATTCCAACCTGATTATCGAGAAAGGTAAGGAAGCGCAAAATATTGTCGTCGTCGGTGCAGGTTACATTGGCATTGAACTGGTCGAAGCCTTCCAAATGAACGGCAAAAACGTGACGCTGATCGATGCGGAAGAGCGGATCCTGAGCAAATATCTTGACGCAGAATACACGGACGTCATTGAAGATACCCTGCGTGAACGCGGGATTGCCCTGGCGCTTGGCGAGAAGGTCGTGCGCTTTGAAGGCGAGGAAGGCAAGGTGAATGCGGTAATCACCAATCATGGCCGGTATGCTGCAGACGTCGTGATTCTCTGCATCGGCTTCAAGCCGAATACGGAGCTGCTGAAAGGTCAAGTCGATATGCTGGATAACGGGGCAATTATCGTTGACGAGTATATGCGGACGAGCAAAAGCGATGTGTTTGCGGCAGGCGACAGCTGCGCGGTATATTATAATCCGTTAAAAAGCCATGCCTATATTCCGCTTGCGACGAACGCCGTGCGCATGGGAACATTAGCCGCACGCAATTTGTTGACCCCGACAGTGAAATACCTAGGTACCCAGGGGACCTCGGGCATCAAGATTTATGAGAACAATATTGCGGCAACCGGGCTGACGGAATCGGCAGCCAGAGAAGCCGGGCTTGAAGCGGACTCGGTACTGGTGACCGACAGCTACCGTCCGGAATTCATGCCGACTCATGAGAAGGTTACGCTGAAGCTCGTATACGAGCAAGGAACAAATCGCATTCTGGGCGCGCAAATCATGTCCAAGGTGGATTTGACGCAAGCGATCAATACCATTTCAGTCTGCATCCAGAACGATATGAAAATGGAAGAGCTCGCATTCGTCGATTTCTTCTTCCAGCCTCATTTTAACAAGCCATGGAATTTCTTGAACAGTGCCGGATTGCAAGTGCTCCCTGAAGTGCCGGCACAGGAAATTGTTCAAGTGTAGCCTCTGGATCAGAAATCACTGCTCAGATTATTCTTGTCAAGCATACAGCCACTGCCGGGAGAGACGTTCTCCTGTGCGGTGGCTTCTTTCATAACCAACGTGACTAATGTTACATTGCCGGCGCGCCAAAGCACGATACAATGAGGATACAGTAGAGATAATGGCTCAGTTCAAGAGGAGATGATAACCATGGCTTATTACAAACCGCCGCAAATCGCGGAAATAACCGTGGATACGGGAGTCCAGAAGGCGCGTAATCCGCTGCTGACTGTAATGATATTAGGATTTCTCGGCGGAGCGTTTATCGCGCTTGGATTTCTGCTCGATATACGGGTAATCAGCAATGCGCCGCAGGAATGGGGAAGCATCGTCAATTTCATCGGTGCTGCCGTGTTCCCGATCGGCTTGATTCTCGTCCTGCTTGCTGGCGGCGAGCTGCTGACAGGCAACATGATGGCCGTGCCGCTCGCACGGATGGCGGGGCGCATTACGACGCTAGAAATGCTGAAGAATATCATGCTCATCACGGTCGCCAACTTTCTCGGCGCCGTCTTTGTAGCATATTTCTTCGGGCATGTCGTCGGACTGACGGCCAGCGGTCCTTATCTTGATAAATTGATCGCGATGGCCGGGCATAAGCTGGATGACAGCTTTCTGCAGGCCTTCGTATCCGGAATCGGCTGCAACTGGCTTGTTGCGCTTGCCGTGTGGCTGTCCTACGGCGCCGATAATATGAGCGGCAAAATCCTCGGCATCTGGTTCCCGACGATGGCCTTTGTCGCCATCGGCTTCCAGCACGTTGTCGCTAACATGTTCCTTATCCCCGCAGCGATATTTGAGGGTTATTACTCTTGGGGAGATTATGTCCGAAATTTCGTGCCTGTCTGGCTAGGCAATTTAACCGGCGGCGCTTTGTTTGTCGCAGGCGCATATTGGACGGCTTATTTAAAGGACAGAAAAACAAAAGCTGTGCAGCAGCCCGAGCTTGCATCCATTCCCGTAAGCAAGCACGCATAATTTAACAGCTTATGAAGCGAATCAGCCTGTTGATCATGCAACAGGCTGATTTTTTTAGGCATGTCGCCAATCCGGCTGATTTCAGGTTCCAGTAGACAGGGCCCCGTCTTTTTCCTAAGATGATTACAAAAGGAAGACATGAGAATAGGGGATGTGTTTACATGGTCCGAGAGGAAAACGGAATATTTCCGGCTGTGTGTCCATTGGATTGTCCGGATACCTGCGGCCTGTTACTGCATAAGGAAGACGGAAAAATCGTAAAGGTGACGGGGAATCCCGCGCATCCGGTCACGAAAGGCGCCATCTGCAATAAAGTCCGCAACATGACGGAGCGTATATATCATCCGGAACGCATTCTCTACCCGCTGCGGCGGACGGGAGCCAAGGGCGAAGGAAAATTTGAGCGAATGACTTGGGACGAAGCCATTGGCGAAATTGCCGGGCGATTTACGGAGTTGATTCGCGATTACGGCTCGGAGAGCATTATGCCTTACAGCTTCTATGGCAATATGGGAGCGCTGAGCGTGGATGGCATGGACCGCCGTTTCTTTCACAGGATTGGCTCGACCCGGCTGGATCAAGGGATTTGCAATGCTGCCGGCAACGTAGGCTGGAAGTATACGATGGGATTCATGGGGGGGAAGAGTCCGGAGGAGACCGCCAAGGCCAAGCTGTTCATTGTATGGGGACAGAACACGATCAGCACGAATATGCACGCATGGTCCATCATAGAAAAGGCGCGCAAGCAAGGGGCGAAGCTCGTCGTTATCGATGTGCACCGGAATCGGACTGGCGACCGGGCGGACTGGTTCATTCCGCTTCATCCGGGAACGGACGCGGCTCTGGCGCTCGGTTTGATGCATGTCCTCTTCGACTGCGGCCTGGTGAATGAGGAGTTCCTCGAGAAATATACTATCGGCCATCAAGAGCTGCGCGAGCATGTGAAGCAGTATACGCCGGACAAGGTGGCGGCCATTACCGGGGTCCCGGCGGATGATATCGTCAAGCTAGCCAAAATGTACGGTGAAACATCCCCGGCGTTTATACAAATCGGCAACGGACTGCAGCATCACGACAACGGCGGCATGAACATCCGGACGATCGTCTGCCTTCCAGCGCTGACTGGGCAGTGGCTCGTCGAGGGAGGCGGCGCCACTAAAGCGAACGGCGATTATTCCAAATTCAATGGAATGGCATTGGAGCGTTCCGACCTCCGGGCGAATCCCGATGCCCGGATTGTCAGCATGAATCAGCTTGGCGAGGCGCTGCTGTCCCTGAATCCCCCGATCCGGGGAATGTTCGTCTACTGCGCGAATCCGGCTGTCGTAGCCCCTGATACAGACAAGGTGGAGCAAGGCTTGCTGCGCGAGGATTTGTTCACGGTCGTACATGATCTGTTCATGACTGATACGGCCAAATATGCGGATATTATCTTACCGGCAACATCAACCTTCGAGAATACGGACCTATACCGGTCCTACTGGCATCACTACATCCAGCTTCAGGAGCCGGTTATTCCCCCGCAGGGGGAGAGCAAGAGCAATATGGAGGTATTCAAGCTGCTTGCGCAGGCAATGGGGTTCACGGAGGAGGCCTTCCAAGATACGGAAGAGGATATGATTCGCCAGGCTCTGGATCACCCGGCAAATCCGCATATCGAGCATATTACGCTGGATGGGTTGAAGGAGCATCGCTACCTGAAGCTGAATATGGAATATCAGAGCCGTTATTTCACGGCGCCTCCGACCCCTTCCGGCAAAATTGAACTGTATTCGCAGCGCATGGCCGAGGCCGGACTTCCGCCGCTGCCCACTTATGTTCCGCTCGTGGAAGGTTATGACGGCGAACGGCGGCCGGGCACAGGCTCCCGCTATCCGCTCATGTTCATTTCGCCGCCGAACCACAGCTTTCTTAACTCCACCTTCGCCAATGTGGAGAAGCTGGCAGCTCTGGAGAAGGAGCCGACACTGCAAATTCATCCGGAGGATGCGATGGTGCGGGGAATATCCGACGGGGATGCGGTTCTCGTGTGGAACGATCGCGGGCAGTTCGAGGTTACGGCGGCGATAACGGATAAAATGCTGCCGGGCACCGTTGTCAGCCAGGGACTGTGGTGGGAGCAGGATGGCAAGCGCCAGCGTGCGAATGCACTTACTCCTGAACGCCTTGCCGATATGGGGAATGGGGCGACTTTCTTCTCGACTGTTGTCGAGGTAAAGCGTCAACGGAAGTGCTTGCCGAATCAATAAGATTGCGCGATACTAGATAATTATTTTTGTGTATAGGAAAAGCCCGCAAGGGCTTTTTCCTCTTCATGCAGATGGTGGGCGATAACGTTGAAATTTTTGGAGCAGTATCCTAAAGAAGTGAGAGGTTTTCTAGTCGCCAGTCTTGTCAATTCCGCAGGCGGGTCGCTCATGTGGCCGCTCGTGTCGATGTATGTGTTTGATGAGCTGGGCCGCAGCATGGCGGACGCCGGCTTTGTCATTCTGATCCAATCCGTCGGCGGCATCGCCGGACAGCTCCTTGGAGGCGGGCTGTATCACAGAATCGGCGTTAAAAGATTGATCGTCGGCTCCCTGATTCTAAATGCGCTCGGATTGTTTACATTGCCTTTTATCAGCAGCTACTGGCTGTTTTTTGTGACGATGATGGGCTTCATCGGCTTCTGCAATGCCGTGTCGCTTCCGGCAATCCAGGCGTTTGTCGGCTTCCGGTTTGCCGACCGGCGCGGAGAGCTGTTTAATGTCATTTATGTGGCCAACAATATTGGAGTAGCCGTAGGTACGGCGCTGAGCGGATTTCTGGCCGAATTTTCGTATCATTTGAGCTTTATCATGAACGGAGTAACCTCAGCGGGCTTCGCGTTGTTCTTCTTCTCGTATCTATCGCGGATTGACGGCATTGGCTCTGAATCCGCAGTACAGATGAAGAAAGGTACTCCGCCCGAAGGCAAGGGAATGGGGATGCTGCTTGGAAATACGCGGATTTATCTCTACATGGGGATCGGCTCGCTATTCCTCTGGTTCGGCAATTCGATATGGAACACTGGGGTATCGCCGTATATCATTTCGGAAGGGATGTCCAAAACGGCTTATGGCTATTTGTGGACACTGAACGGTATATTGATCTTCGTCGCTCAGCCGGTGACGGGGGCGATCAAGCGAATGTTTGCCCGTACGGAGAATGCTCAGATGACGATTAGCGCGATGTTCTACTTGTCGGCCTACATCGTCATTGTCATCATGAACAATTATCCGGGCATGGTGCTGGCGATGGTGCTGGCCACGCTCGGAGAGATGCTGATTTCTCCCGCGATCCCTTCGTTTATAGCCGAGCGGTGCGGCAAGGAGGCGCCGTTCTATATCGGGCTTGTAGGCGGTCTGGGAGCTGCAGGAAGAGTGATCGGCCCGTATATTATGGGCTCGATGTATGATGGCGGCGGTCTTCCGCCGGTCGCTTGGCTGGCTGCCGGGACTGCGGTGTTATCCATCAGCTTCTTCTTCACCCATTCCCGGATGAACCGGGCAAATGCTGTCCCAGAGCGTGCGGTATGAGATTTATAGCAAATTCCCTATAGTGGTATAATGGTAGTACATCATTATTAGGAACGATGGAAAGGGATGGCGTCATGCATGGCGATGAAACGGATGTGCCTCGGAAGTTCAGCATCTGGATCAGGCGATCGGAGCTGCGGGACGCAGTTCAATTAATGGAGATTGACGCGTTGGTCTGGACCAGCCGGACCAGCCCCTCTCCTATCAAATGGGCGTCCCGGGAGCAATATTTGCGGAACTGCCCGCCAGGCGGCCAGCTCGTAGCTGTAATCGGTGAGCGGGTGTGCGGATATTTGGGTTTTGCCGCACCGACGGCGATGCCATGCCATCGCCATGTGTATGAAATTCATGTGGCGATTCATCCGGCTTACCGGCGGCTCGGAATTGGAAGCAGTCTAATGGCGGCAATGAAGGAGCTGGCCGCGGAAGAGGGCATCCGCAAGCTCTCCCTGCGCGCGCTCAGCACGAATCCTTGCGCTGTTGCCTTTTATGAAAGCTGCGGGTTTATGATGCAGGGCAGGCTGATTGCGGAATATTGCATCGAAGGGGAATATGTGGACGATATTTTAATGTGGTGCCCGGTTATTCCTCCAGCAAGTGATGGCAAATAGCCATCCCGTGCCGGAGGTCTATGTCAGGCAGCTGATGTTTAGATAGGCTTGTCCCTGGCGTTATCTGACTCGTCCGGGTCTCAGCTCAAGCGCATAGATATCTTCTTCCAGCGATGCCATTCGTTCATTCACAAGCTGGCGGGAGTCGCTTAGTGCCTGATTGTATACATAAGGACCGATTTGCTTCAGAAAAAACTCCAGCATGCCGTCTGCGGCCAAATCGCCGATTTGTTCGCCCCGTTCCACCTCGAAATATTCCTGAATGAGCGATATCATTTGTTCGCGCTGCTCTCTAGGCAGCTTCAATGGGCTGATGGCCATATTTGATGACGTCCTTTCGTATGAATTGATGACTTCATTTAGATGAAAACACGTCTATCGACGTACTTTTCAGAAAGCCTTGACCTCGATTATCGGGATTACCCTTGTGATATAAGGATGCGTGAGCTACGAAGGTCTATACTTCCTTATATCATAACAAAAGCGCCGGGCTGCGCCTATGCCATTGAACTATTGCGGAGTTATCGGTATATTTAAAAGAAGAAAAATCGGATCAGAACGAGGTTTATCATATAAGGAAAGGTTGATATCCGTGGAGCATAACAGCAGCAACAGTACACCTCCTAACTTTATTAAGAACATTATTACCGAGGATCTGAAAAGCGGCAAAGTGAAGGAGATCGTCACGCGCTTTCCGCCGGAGCCAAACGGTTATTTGCATATCGGGCATGCCAAAGCGATCTGGATTAACTTTACGATTGCTGATGAATTCGGCGGCCGCACCCATCTGCGCTTTGACGATACAAACCCCGTCAAGGAGGACGTGGAGTACGTCAACTCGATCAAGGAAGACGTGAAATGGCTTGGCTTTGATTGGGAAGAGCTGCATTTTGCCTCGGATTATTTCGAAGAGATGTATGAGCGGGCGATCGTGCTAATCAAGAAGGGTAAAGCCTATGTTGACGATCAAAGCCCCGACGAGATTCGAGCGACCCGCGGAACGTTGACCGAGCCAGGTCAGAATAGCCCGTATCGCGACCGTTCCGTGGAGGAGAACCTCGATCTGTTCGCCCGGATGCGTGCCGGGGAATTCAAGGACGGCGAGAAGGTGCTGCGCGCCAAAATTGACATGGCATCGCCGAACATTAACCTGCGGGATCCGGTCATTTACCGCATTCTCCATGCTTCTCATCACAACACGGGAGACAAGTGGTGTATCTATCCGATGTATACCTACGCCCATCCGCTGGAGGATGCGATCGAGGGCATCACGCACTCGCTCTGCACGACAGAATTTGAAGATCAGCGTCCGTTCTATGATTGGGTCATCGAGGAGACGGAGATGCCAAGTGTTCCCCGCCAGTATGAATTCGGGCGCTTGAATCTAACCCAGACCGTAACGAGCAAGCGGAAGCTGAAGCTGCTGGTTGACGAAGGCATCGTGGACGGCTGGGACGACCCGAGAATGCCGACGATATCCGGCTTGCGCCGCCGCGGCGTAACGCCGGAAGCGATCAAGGCTTTCGTGTTCGAAGCAGGCATATCCAAGGCGTACGGGGAAATTGATCTGAAGATGCTGGATCATTTCATCCGCGAGGATTTGAAGCTGAAGGCGCCAAGAACGATGGCTGTCCTTGACCCGCTTAAAGTCGTGATCACGAACTACCCGGAAGGGCAAACCGAATTGCTCGAAGCCGAGAACAACAGTGAGAACCCGGAAATGGGCCATCGCCAAATCCCGTTCTCCCGGGAAATTTATATTGAGCGCGAGGACTTCATGGAGAACCCGCCAAGCAAGTATTTCCGCTTGTTCCCGGGCAATGAGGTGCGTTTGAAGCATGCTTATTTCATCAAATGCAATGAAGTGATCAAGGATGAAGAAGGCAATGTAGTGGAGATCCACTGCACTTACGATCCGGAAACGAAGAGCGGCAGCGGGTTTACCGGCCGCAAGGTGAAGGGTACGATCCATTGGGTCGAGGCATCGCAGGCGGTGCCAGCCGAATTCAGGCTATATGAGCCGCTGATCCAGGATGCTCAGGTGGAGGAAGGGGTTCAGCTCGACGATGAAGAAGGCGGCGAAGAAAAGACCTTCATGGACTACCTTAACCCGAACTCTTTGAAGGTCGTTCAAGGTTTTGTGGAGCCGGGCTTGAAGGATGTGAAGCCGCAGGATAAATTCCAGTTTTTCCGCCACGGCTACTTCAACGTCGATTCCAAGTATTCGGCGCCGGGCCGTCCGGTCTTTAACCTGGTCGTATCTCTGAAGAGTTCCTTCCAGCTGCCGGATAAAAAGTAACCAGCATTTACTGCGTATCTGTATATATGAATACCCCGCATTAAGCGTTGCTTAATGCGGGGTATTTTGCGTTCAGCAAGGCCGTGTGTTGCCATGTGTTGTGCGATGGCGGCTGCAGTATAGCTAAAGAAAGCGAGGGGAATGAGCTCTTGAAAGCTGTGGACCATGGGGAGAATATGGTCGTGAAAGTGGTGGTGCAATGGTGGGCAGTGTTGGTGATCGTGGTAGTGGCAGCGGTAATATGTGGTGGTAGCGACAGTTATAATGACAATGACAGTGACAGCTTCAGTGGCAGTGACAGTGACATAGCTGTGCTAGCCGGTGGTGAGGGCAGCAATGCAAGGTGATGGCCAGAGTAGGGGGAGCAAAGTAAGACAGTAGTTTTAAGTAGTAGTGTAGTAGCGATGTAGCAGTACTGTAGAAGCATCTAGAAGCATGTAGAAGCATGTAGAAGCATGTAGAAGCAATGTAGCAGTTTTATAGAAGTAATGTATAAGCAGTGTAAGGGTAGCGTTAGGGGCAGAAAGAAGTTCCACGGGGAGCAGGCAAGTACCACGGGAGCAACAAGTAACATTGGGAAGTAGTACTAAAGGGGACAGTGAAGTAACGGTTACTCACATACTTTGTAAAATTTAACGGACCCTCCGTCCTCTATTCATGTAAAAATCCCCAAAAATGACTGCCAACGGACCCTAGTTCCGTTATTCGGTACAAAGACCCTGAAATATTGTAAATTACGGGGGAATAGCTGATTCTGTGTCCGTTAGCCCGTCGAAAATAGCAAAAATGAGGAAATAGCGGATCTCATGTCCGTTGCGTATCTGCTGTATTCACTGGTTTCCGTTTTGATGCTCTCGTTATAAGTGACATTTTTATCAGAGCTGCGAATATTTTTAAAATGTGTTTTTAAAAGCCGTAATTTTAGGAAATAGTATAACATAACAAAACATAATCTAAATTTGATTTCCCATAGGAGGATTTAAGGTGAAAACATTAGATACGATTGCTCTTACACTGCTAATTATCGGCGGCATTAACTGGCTGCTGGTCGGGTTGTTCCAGTATGATTTGGTAGCCTCGATCTTCGGCGGGCAAGGCAGCGCAGCGGCCCGCATCATTTATGCGATTGTAGGCATTTCTGCTCTGTACTGCATCAAGTTTTTTGGCAGCACAGCCGTGGATAACAACAGGGCTACCCGTTAAACAGGAGCAGAATCTGTCCGGGACAACAGGTTGACTGGATTTATTGTTTACGCAAACAAGCTGCCCCCATTCATCAGCAGATGATCCTTCGAGGGGCAGCTTGTTTTGTAATGCCGCCAATTAATCTAAACGCTGGACCGTTCGACGATTTTGAAGCCAAGCTCCTGGATGATCGTGCTGTCGGTCTGTTTGCTAATTTGCCTATAGCTGATGCCGAAGGCCTCTGCGCCGATCTCGTTCAGCCGGTTATCGATCGTGGTGATGCCGAGCAGCTTGGAGATCGGCTGGTTATCGAGGCCGATGAAGGCAAGATCGTCGGGAATCCGCACGCCTTGATTCTGGGCGGCGATCATCAATCCGGCGGCTACCTGATCTCCGGTGATCAGGAGAGCGCTCGGCGGGTCGTCCATGGCCAAGATTTTTGTCAGCAGCCCGGCGCCATCCTCGAGATGCAAGCAGTTGTCGAAGATCCAGGTTTCACGGCTCTCGCCTCCAAGGGAAGCCAGCGTGTCCAGGTATGCCTTATTGCGGGTGGTACTGCTGGCACTATTCCTGCGGTTCACCGTGTAGCCGATCCGGCGATGGCCTTTATTCCACAGGTAGATGATTGCCTTTTGGAAAGAGGCATAATGATCGAAATAAACGCAGGATAAGGGGCGGCCGCGGACTTCTTCGCACAGTGTAATGGGGCCGTATTTGGCATATTTCTCGATTTGATTCAGGGAGAGCGAACGCGAGACGATGATGAGTCCATCCACGATTTTATCCCTCAGCATGTGCAGCGCCCTCCGTTCCTCATGGGTACGATAGCCTGTCTGGCACAGCATCAACTGGTAATTGACCTGCAGCGCCTGCTCGCCGATCCCTTCGACGACTCTGCCGAAATAGGCATTATTGATTTGGGGCAGAACGACACCGATCGTTTGCGTCGCTCCTTTGACCAGATGGACGGCATTCATATTGCGTGAATATTGCAGACGTTCAACGGCCTCTTCGACGGCCTTGCGCTTATCTTCCCGGACATAGGGGTGATTGTTCAGGACTCGGGAAACCGTGCTGACAGAAACTCCGGCAGCCTCGGCGATCTGCTTAATGTTTGGCACCCGTATGTCTCTCCTTCCATCCAAAAATTTTAATGCGATCATCGTTGATCTGAAATGCATTTCATAGTTTAGAATAAAGAAGTACCATGGAAAACAACGCTTTTGCTGTTTGGCGTAACCAGTTATAGCTGGGCGTGACGAGGCGGAGAGTTGTTTTCCTTTTTTATAACGTTCTACTGGAAGAAAAGCCCGATGCTCTTGCTCGAGCACCGGACACGACAGTTCATTTAAGGTTCTTCGGATAATGGGATGGGTGAATATCCAGCCTTGTAGATGCGATACCACATCGCGGCAAAGCCTGCTGCACCAAATATCGTAAACGTAACGCCAAACCGGTACATAATCACCGCTCCGAAGCTCTGGAACAGCCATCCGCCGAGGAAGCCGGCAAGTATGAAGGCTAGGCCGCTCAGCGCAAACGCATAAACCGCTTGCCCGGAGGAGCGGAGAGGACGGGGCAGCAGCAGGGCGGTCAGCCGGGTGCCCACATAAAAGAAGCCGCCGAACGTCACGGCATGCAGCACCTGGATAAAAATGATCTGCAGCGGCGTGGAAGCTACAGACATCAACTGCCACCGCAGCGCAAACAGAATGCTCACGATCGTGATACAAGCCATTAAATACGTGATTCTGCGTTTGAGATAGCGGTGGAGCAGCGTAAATGTGCCTGCTTCAAATAGGGTGGACAGGAACACCGCGCCGCCAACCTCCAGTCTGGTGCTGCCCAGATCATTCATGAATATCGGCATGAATATCGTATTAATGGCATTAGGGATGGAGACCAGGACTCCGAAGACAATGAAGGCGATAAAATATTTATTTTGCAGAACCCGGGTAATCTCAAGTGCTCTTATCCAGGGCGTGTTAGTCGTCTTGCGAATGGACGGGAGCATCAGCGATGAGCCGATCGCCAGCATTAGGGTCACGCTGAACAGCAGCGAAATGCCGTTGTGCCCAACCTGATCGATGACTGCCCCTGAGCCCAAAGCGAGCAAGGTCCAGCCTAATGAGCCCCACAGCCGGTAAGTATTGAATTTTAAATCCGTCCCTTCGATATATCCGAGAATGAGACTGTTGCTCTGCGATAATAGAGGGCTCTGAAAAAAATACAGCAGAATCATCGTAAAATAAAGCATATTATAAGTGTCCACTTTGAACACCATATGACCGGCTATAAGAAGGCCCGTGAGCATAATTAGCAGGATGATGCGGATATTCTGGGTGCGATCGCTCAAATACCTCCAGAATGGATGGGCAATCAAGGAAACCAGAGGGGCAATTGCCATTAGGCTGCCGATCTCCAGCTTGTCCATGCCGACGTCCAGCAAATATAATTGGAAGAAGGCTGCAAAGATAACCATAGTCCCATAGATGAAAAAATTAAGCAGCCCCAAGGGCAGTAAAGAATCTGACGGATTCTCAGTATAATTCCGCAAACGCGCCATTCCCTTCTGTCCAAATCGATTTAACATCGATAGCTCACTAATAATTAATGGTTACGTTCTCAATGTAACACAGGGACGAAAAAGGTTACAAACCATCTTTTTCCGTATTGACTGAAATATTACTAATTATAACCTTTCTTTAACATAAGGAGACAATCCGATGGAGTGGACTGGAATTATTTTAGCGGGCGGCAGGTCGAGCCGCATGGGAACGAATAAGGCGGTACTGCCGATAGATGGTCAGCCAGTCATTGAACGGCTGGCTTGTGAGCTGCAGAAGGCCACTGACGAGGTCATTATTTCCTGCGGTCCATCCGCTCTTTATGCCGAATTAGGCCTTCCACTGCGGCAAGACATCTATTCCGGTTGTGGGCCGCTGGCAGGGCTGCATGCCGGGCTTGCTGCATCGGCCCGTAAGTGGAGTCTTGTCGTAAGCTGTGACATGCCCTTTGCAAATGCAGCTTTGTTCCGTTATATGGCCGAGCAGGCTCAGATGCTGGAGAACCAGAGGCGGGGCGGACATGGAGAGCCCATGGAGGCTGTTATTCCCTATGTAGGCGACCGGGCGCAGCCGCTGCTGGCAATGTATCGCCGCAGCGTATTGCCTGAGCTAGAACGGGCGCTTGGGGAGGGGCATCTTCGGGTAAACCACTGGATTTCCAGCCTTCCGGCCAAATATATCAGCGGGGAGGAGCTGGGCCAGGCCTCCGGACTGCCCGCAGAGCTGGCTGTATTCAATATGAATCAGCCGGAGGATTACAAGACTGCTCAGCTATATGCCGAACAGCAGAATTTGGGGCAGAGAAATTGTTAACCGAAATGTAAAATATATCATATAAAGCGTTTTCATTAATGGGATATAATGAAGGTGAGTGATACATGACCCCCTTAATCATGTGTCGGTATATGCTGCTTGGATGATTTCCGAGTCAAGAAGGAAATCATCTTTTTTTCCAACGATGTCAGGCATAAACCTTAACCTACGGGCCTATACTTGTCTTATATTTCTTCGCAGGGAGATGACCAATATGACCATGTTGTTCAAAGAACCTGTTCAGGCAACGCCGGAGCAAAACGATTGGTTGGAGCGCCGTGGCTGGGTATATGAGCTGCTGATGGACTTTCTGAGCCGTCCGCCGCGTATGTCCTTGATTGCCCAGTGGCGGCAGCGGGCAGAACTGACGCATCGAATTCCAAACAGCAGAGGCGGCAAGAGGCTGAAAAGTTATTTGGAGAGCATTCCTGAACGGCATTTTCGCAGCGCGTGCCACCAGGAGGCGGAGGAATATCGGCGGCTCTTTCTAGGGGATCAGTCTATGCTGATTCCGTGCGAAGGGACTTTCCGGGCAAAAAGGGATGGGGCAAATGCCGCTGCTTGCATTTCCCATATTCGGTCCATGTACGCCGATAGCGGCGTAGTGTTTAATAAATTAACCGGCGAGAGAGACGACCATATTGCCATGGAGCTGGAATTTATGGCGGTGATGGCGGAAGGAATGCGCAGCAAGGCCGACGTGAGCCATATGCGCCACAGTTGCATGGAGATGGCAGATACCCAGATTCGTTTCCTGGAAGTTCATTTGCTGAAATGGGCCCCGCGGCTGGCGGAGGAGCTGATCCGGGCTACGAAAAGTCCGCTTTACAGCGGTCTGGCCGAGCTGCTGCGAGAGTTCCTGGCCGATGATTTAGATCAGCTTCGTCAATGGAGAGCACACATAAGCTAATACACGCAGAGCTATACAATAGGGACGATCCGTCAGGGCGGTGCTGGATGCAAGCCGCCTGACGAATCGTCTCTTTTTTGTTAGTATGACCTCAATATGGAGTATGGGGCGCTCCCGGACAAGGCATGCCTATGTTCTGTCGTTTACGCTATAATAGAAGCTGGCTTCAATATTGTATTAGGAAGAAAGTTGCGGATCATGTAAAATAGAATCACTGCAGCATACTGTGAAAAGGAGACAACCATGAGACGTGGATTGCAAATTTTATTGATTGCCGCCATACTTTTCGCGTTTTATTATTTTGGATTTGGCGTCTTCGGGAAGTTCGGGGGTACCCTGGTCAGTATTTTTCAAACCTTGACGGTCATAACGATCGGCTTCGCGATATTCATGGAAAATCGCAACCCTTCGAGCACCGTGGCTTGGATTTTGGTGCTTGGCCTGCTTCCGGTTGTCGGACTCATATTTTATTTCCTGTTTGGCCAGAACTATTTCAAGCGCCGGAATTTCGACAAGAAGGCCGAGGAGGATCGGAGAAACTACGAGCGCATCGATAATAATGCTTATATGCTGCCTCGCGATTTATCGCAGTTTACCCCGGAAGAGCAGCGGCTGCTTCAGCTGTCTCAGCGTCTGGCCCGTACGCCGTTTTCCATGTATACCCGCACGAAGGTGCTGACGAACGGAGAAGAGACCTTCTCTTCGCTCCTGAAGGAGCTGAAGAAGGCTGAGCATCATATACATATGGAATATTATATTTACCGGGCGGACGACATTGGGCGCGAAATCCAGAAGACGCTGATTGAGAAGGCAAAAGCCGGGGTCGAGGTTCGGTTCATGTTCGATGCGGTGGGCAGTATCGGCCTGCCGAAATCGTTTATCCGCGAGCTGGAGGATGCCGGAGTCAAGGTTGGTATATATGGACAAGTCCGTTTTCTGGCTCTGTCCAGCCGGGTCAACTATCGCAATCACCGGAAGATTGTTGTCATCGACGGCACGACCGGCTTTATCGGCGGCTTGAACGTGGGGGACGAATACTTGAGCCGCAACAAGACGTACGGATTTTGGCGGGACACGCATATGCTCGTCAAAGGGGAAGCGGTTCGCTCGCTGCAGATTATTTTTCTCCAGGACTGGAACTACGTTACCGGGGAAAAGATCATGTCGTTGCAGTACCTGTCTCCAGAGCTGGAGACAGGCTGCGTAGGCGCCGTGCAAATCGTGCCTAGCGGGCCCGATAATGAGAGCCGGACCCTGAAGAACATCTTCTTCTCGATGATGTCTTCAGCCAAGAAATCGATATGGCTGGCTACGCCGTATTTTATCCCGGATGATGATATTTTTACGGCGCTTAAGATTGCTGGTCTATCCGGCCTGGACGTACGGATTCTATTTCCGGCCAAGCCGGACAAATGGCTGCCGTTCCTGGCCTCTCATTCTTATTTTCCTGAGCTGCTGGAGGCGGGAGTGAAGATTTTCGAATATGAGAAAGGCTTTCTCCATTCGAAGCTGCTGATTGTCGATGGGGAAATTGCTACTGTCGGCACGGCCAATATGGACATGCGCAGCTTTCATTTGAACTTTGAGGTGAATGCCCTGCTTGTGCAAACCGACAGCATTGGGCAAATGGTGAAGGATTTCGAGCGTGATTTATTGTTTACGAAGCAAATCGAGTACAAAGCGTTTATGGAGAAGAAGCTGTTCGTGCGGTTCATGGAATCGGCAGCCCGGCTATTCTCGCCGCTGTTATAAGATGCTTTTGACTATACAAGAGCTGTGCAGAGACAACGATGACAAGGAGGAGCAGTATGGGAAATACGTCTGGACGCAAAAGTGAACACATCCGCATATGCCTGGAGGAGCAAGTCGGTGCCGAGGGTGTGCTGACGGGGTTTCAGAAGTATATCTTCCGCCATAATGCGCTTCCCGAGCTGAATTTCGATGAGATTAGCTTGAAAACATCCTTCCTGGGCGCCCCGCTCCGGACGCCATTCCTGATCAGCTCGATGACCGGGGGGAGTGAACTGGCTGGCGTGATCAATGAGCGGCTGGCGGAGGTCGCGGAGCATCGCGGCTGGGCTCTTGGCGTAGGCTCGGTCCGTGCAGCGGTCGAGCGCGAGGAACTGGCGGCTACGTTTGCCGTGCGCGCCAAAGCGCCGACGATTCCGGTTATTGCCAACCTGGGCGCGGTTCAGCTGAATTACGGCTTCGGCCCGGATGAATGCATGCGTGCGGTAGAGATCGCCGGAGCGGACATGCTCGTGCTGCATTTGAACGGGCTGCAGGAAATCTTCCAGCCGGAAGGTAATACGGCATTTCGCGGCGTGCTGGCCCGGATTGAGGAGCTGTGCAAAAAGCTGCCGATACCGGTCGGCGTGAAGGAAGTCGGCTGGGGGATCGATGGAGCGACTGCGAAGCGGCTTCATGAGGCAGGCGCTGCGTTCATCGATGTAGCTGGCGCCGGCGGTACGTCCTGGAGCCAGGTTGAGAAGTTCCGCAGCGCCGACCCTGTGCGGCGCCTCGCGGCGGAAGCATTCGCGGATTGGGGCATTCCCACCGCCGAATGCATCCGCGAAGTGCGGGCGTCTGTACCGCAAGCCGCCCTGATCGGCAGCGGGGGCCTGAACACCGGTGTGGATGCCGCCAAGGCGCTGGCGCTTGGCGCTAACCTGGCCGGGTTCGGCCGGGCGCTGCTGGAACCGGCGGTGCATTCGGCGCAGGCGCTCGACGCTCAATTGGAGCGTGTCGAGCTGGAGCTGCGCACCGCCATGTTCGGTATCGGCGCCGGCAATATCGCGGCGCTGAAGGGCACGGCGCGGCTGGTACGCCGGGAATAGACAGACTTTTCATATAAATCCGATGAAATTACAGAGAATTATATTGCGTTTCTAGAAGTTCCCCCTTATATTTGAATCAGATGCTATTTTGCCGGTACGGCACCAAGAGATGCTTGGAACGCCAAATAGCGCCTGGCCAGTTCAATGTTAAGGGGGAATTTTAGGATGAAACCATCCATTTGGAAGTGGAGCACCCGGACGGTCGTTACGATCGGAATCGGTGCTGCTCTCTACGGGGCAACGAGCTGGATCGGCATTCCGATCGGCACAGATACGCAGCTGCGCCCTTCGATCGCTCTCCTGGCGATTTTCGGGGCGCTGTTCGGTCCGGTCGTCGGCTTCATTGCCGGTTTTCTCGGACATGTTATCAACGATTTTATTACCAGCGGGACCGTCTGGTGGGGCTGGGCTCTCGGCTCGGGAATTGCCGCGGCCTTCATGGGTCTGATCTATCTGGCCAAAGGCTTCAATCCGCAGGACGGGGAGATCAGGAAGACGCACATCGTGCAGTTTATTGTGTATGGCGTTATCGGTATTTTTGCAGCTTTGGCCTTCTCGTATTTGTTTGATATTTTTGTCATGGGTGAGCCTGGCGATAAGGTTATCGTCCAAGCAGTTGCGGCCGGACTTGCCAATACAGCCGTCTTCATCATTCTCGGCGTTCCGGCCGTATGGGCTTATGCGAAGCGCAACCGGAATGACGCGAACCTGACTATAGACGCAGACAGTTAGGAGTTTATGTAGTTATGCAGCCTGTGATTTCCTTTCGGAATTTTAGCTTTCGTTATAAAAAGCAGTCCAAGCCGACGTTAACTGATATCAATCTCGACATTTATCATGGCGAGAAAATATGGATTGCCGGGCCAAGCGGCTCGGGCAAATCGACATTAGCCCATTGTATCAATGGGCTAATTCCCTTTTCCTATCGGGGCGAGATTTCGGGAGAGCTCCTGCTGAACGGGCAGCCCGCCGTTTCGTTAGGGATATTCGAGCGCAGCCGTGCGGTCGGAACGATTCTGCAAAATCCGGATGCCCAGTTCGTAGGGCAGACGGTCGGGGAAGATGTTGCTTTTCAAATGGAGAATGAGAACGTACTTCAGCCCGAGATGAAGGCCAAGGTGGTCTCCTCGCTTGATCTGGTCGGCATGCTGGCCTTCGAGGCGCAGGGGCCGCATGACCTGTCGGGCGGGCAGAAGCAAAGCGTGTCGCTGGCGGGCGTGCTGACGACGCAGGCGGACATTCTGCTATTCGATGAACCGCTCGCCAATCTTGATCCGGTAAGCGGTATGCGGGCGATGGCATTAATTAATGATATCCATCGGCATAGCGGCAAGACGGTGGTGATCATTGAGCATCGGGTCGAGGATGTGCTGGAGCAGCCGGTGGATCGGATCGTCGTCATGGATAGCGGGCAAATCGTTGCCGCAGATGTCCCGGAGCGGATATTGGCGGACGGCGTACTTCCTCGTCATGGCCTTCGCCAGCCGCTTTATTTGGAGGCTTTGGCCCATTCTGGCATGCCCGCAGAGCGATGGGGCCATTTGGTTCAGCTTGAGGGGACAGCGGCCGCCAAGGGTAATCCAGCCAAACTTGAGGCGCTTCGCGACGGCCTGGAGCAGTGGATCAGCTCTGTTCCTGTCAGGATGCGATCTAATCAGGACATAATCCATTCCGAGCCTCTGCTGGAAGTACGGCATGTATCCTTTGCCTATTCGCAGGGCCGGGAGGTTATCCGGGACGTATCCTTTCATGTAGGCGAAGGAGAAACGGTAGCTTTGCTGGGCAATAACGGGGCGGGCAAATCGACGCTGTCCGGGCTGATCACCGGGCTCATGAAGCCGCGCTCGGGAGCGGTATTATGGCGAGGCGAGGACATCGAAGGCTGGTCCATACGCCGCAGGGGCGAGCAGATCGGCTACGTCCTGCAAAATCCGCATCAAATGATTACCCAGCATATGATCCGGGATGAGGTGGGCCTGGGCCTGGGCGCCCGCGGCGTCGCCGCAGAGGAGCGGGAACGGCGGATCGATGAGGCGCTGCGCGTGTGCGGGCTGTATCCATACCGCAACTGGCCTGTGTCGGCGCTGAGTTTTGGGCAGAAAAAACGGCTCTGCATCGCGTCCGTACTCGTACTCGACCCCGCGCTGATTATTCTGGACGAGCCAACGGCAGGCCAGGATTACCGGCACTACACCGAATTTATGGGCTTTATAGAACGATTGGCGGCCAGGGGGACGGCGTTTTTATTCATTACGCATGACATGCATCTGGCTTTGGAATATGCCGACCGCGCGGTCGTCCTGGCAGGTGGCGAGGTTATTGCTGCGGGCAAGGTCGCGGAGGTGCTGTCTGACGCGGAGGTGACGGACAGGGCGCGGCTGCGGGAGGATAGCTTGTCCCGGTTCGCCAGATTATGCGGATTATCCTCGCCGTCCCGTCTTGTCGAGGCTTATCTTGTTATGAACAAGGGGGTGCAGCTCTCTGATGAGTAGAACAGGCAGCTTGTATATTGAAGGGGATTCGTTGTTTCACCGGATGGATGGGGCGGTGAAGCTGATTCTGCTGCTGAGCTGGACGGTTGTTACGTTTCTGTTTCTAGATCTGCGCATATTTGCCGTCATGCTGACGGCAGGTCTAGCCATGCTGCTGACGACGGGTATTCCGCTGAAGCGGATGTCGTTCCTTTTCTGGATATTGACGGTGTTCACGGTGTTGAACAGTGCCTTTATTCTGCTGCTTACGCCCCGTTTCGGAACAACGCTGACGGGCAGTCATACGCCGCGAATCCCTATCGGCTATAACACGATTAACCAAGAAACGCTGTTCTATGTGCTGACTTTGTCGCTGAAATATATGACTTTACTGCCGATTACGCTGCTCTTTATATTTACGACGCATCCGAGCCGGTTTGCCGCAAGTCTCAATAAGCTGGGCGTACCGTACAAAATGGCGTATGCGGTGAGCATTGCCTTTCGCTATATTCCTGATTTGACGCAGGAGTTCCGGACGATCCTGAATGCGATGCAAATGCGCGGGCTGGGCATCTCGCGGGAGGACGGGAATTTGCGGAGACGGCTGAAAAACCTCTCGCTGGTCGTCGTTCCGCTGCTGCAATCGTCGCTCCAGCATATTGAATCCGTCTCGGATGCGATGGATCTGCGAGGGTTCGGCACAGGGCGGAGCCGCACCTGGTATATGGGCACGGTCATGTCGCCCGCAGATAAACTGGCGGTTGTGCTGTGCGCGCTGCTGCTCGGACTGGCGATATTTTTGAAGCTGCAGGTGTTCCCCGGTTTCTGGTATCCGTTCTAGGGCAGTGCTGTGCAAAGCAGGATATTCCATACGGTTGTCCTTGAAATATGGCCAGGGTATATGTACTATGATTGAAGAAGACAAGAAGCTGAGCAATTACTATAATGAGGAGTTGTCATTCATATGGCTTTAAAAGCAGGGATCGTAGGTTTGCCGAACGTCGGAAAATCTACGCTGTTTAATGCAATAACGCAAGCAGGCGCGGAATCCGCGAACTATCCGTTCTGTACGATTGATCCGAACGTCGGAGTGGTCGAAGTACCGGACGAGCGTCTAGATAAATTAACCGAGCTGGTTGTGCCGAACCGTACGGTGCCGACTGCTTTTGAATTCGTCGATATCGCAGGTCTGGTGCGCGGCGCGAGCAAAGGCGAGGGACTCGGCAACAAGTTCTTGGCCCACATTCGCGAGGTGGATGCGATCGTGCATGTTGTGCGCTGCTTTGAGGACGAGAATATTACCCATGTCGACGGAAAAATCAATCCGATTAGCGACATTCAGACGATTAACCTAGAGCTCATTCTGGCTGACCTGGATAGCGTGGAGAAGCGGATCGAACGTTCCCGCAAGAACATGAAAGGCGGCAACAAGCAGTACGCACAGGAAGTCGAAGTGCTGGAGCGCGTGAAAGAAGCGCTGTACAACGACATGCCTGCCCGCAGTGTAGAGCTGTCCGATGACGAGAAGCTGATCGTCCGCGACCTGCATCTGTTGACACTGAAACCAGTGCTGTATGCAGCGAACGTGAGCGAGGATGGTGTAACTGATGCGGACAACAACCCGTTCGTGCAGCAGGTGAAGGAATTCGCCGCAGCGGAGAACGCTGAAGTTGTGCCGATTAGCGCCAAGGTTGAGGCGGAGATCGCTGAGCTGGAGGGCGAGGACAAAGCGATGTTCCTGGAGGAGCTGGGCCTGGAGGCGTCCGGACTGGATCGCCTGATTCAAGCCGCTTACCGCCTGCTCGGATTGTACACTTACTTTACGGCTGGGGTTCAGGAGGTGCGTGCCTGGACGATCCGCAAAGGAACGAAAGCGCCGGGTGCGGCTGGAGTTATTCACACGGACTTCGAGCGCGGGTTCATTCGCGCTGAAGTTGTATCCTATGATGACCTGGTGGCTGCCGGCTCGATGAGCGCGGTCAAAGAGCGCGGACAGCTGCGCCTGGAAGGCAAGGAGTACGTCGTGCAGGACGGAGACATTATGCACTTCCGTTTCAATGTGTAGATGCGGGTAACTGAATAATATAAAGAGAAAGCTTGCCAGGATCGGCAAGCTTTTTTGCGCTGTTTGGCACGGTGTGGTTTGAGGTTGATTCGTGTAAAGTGCCGTCATACCAAGGCTTCAGTCATGTAAGCCGGTAACGGACTCTAGCGGCCCCTAACGGCCCTAACGGACTCTAGATCCGCTATTTTGTCAAAATCCCGGAAAAATTAAAGCTAACGGACCCAGCAGCCCTAATTGTACAAGTTTCTAGGGAAAATACGATGATTTGCACCGAATAGCGGAACCAAAGTCTGTTAGCCCGTAGAATTCGCACAATAACGAGCAATAGCGGATCTCATGTCCGTTAGCAAAAAGTTCAGCCAAATGTGGTGAATCGATGCGCCTAATCTTCGACGATCTTGTAAGCGGTGGCCTCATCCGTGACAAGCATCTTGATATAGCCGCCCGTTAAAGCGGCCTTGATGCTCTCGATCTTATGCAGTCCGAAGGCTAGCCCTACCACGTTATCGACCCGCTTCAATTGCTCCAGCCCGATGCCGATGACCCTATTATTGATCGGATGATCGACAATTTCCCCGCTCCGGTTAATGAATCTTGAGTTGATGTCAGCTACAGTATCTAGGCCCTTTAATTCGCTCAGCACCGTCTCATTTAAATAGCCATACCGTTCCATGGTGGACATGGAGTAGGGGTTGCCGATCCCCACGATCGCCAAGTCGATTTGTGCTCCCTCTTGGAGGACGGACGCTATATTCGGCAGCCTGACGATCTGTTCGTGCAGTTCTTCCGTCTCGACAATCGATGGTGCGTACAGCGATTCGCATTTCCCGCCAAGCCTCTTGGACAACTCGTAGGCGATTTGGTTCGAATGTACCTCGGTCCGTTCGTTGCCTGTTCCCCCGATTAGCGGAATGATTTTGACGTCATCTTTCTTATCGAGCGGGAACTCCCTGACCATATGGTATAAGGAATTTCCCCATGATACCCCGATCCGGTCTCCGTTCTTGATCAGCTTCTGCACGAATTGGGCAGCGGCTTTGCCTACCGCACTGGTAACGAGCTCCTTGTTCAAGTCCCTCGTAGGTACAACAAGCACTTGCTGCAGCTGGTAAGCCAGTTCCAGCTCTTTTTCCAGCTCCGTCGTTTGCTGCGGATCATCATGCACGATGATTTCCACGACGCCGATCTCCCGTGCCTTCTGAATCATCTTGGAGATGATCGGTCGCGATATGCCGAATTTCTCGGCGATTTTCTCCTGGGTCCAGGATTCATAGTAGTAGAGTTTACAAATTTTCGTCATCAATTTGATGTTGTCGTTCACGTGCAAAGCCACCTTTATCTTTGAAAAATCTTTCTCAAATACAGGACACCACATAGTATACACGATAATTTAGCGCAAAAAGGCGGGGCGGAATCAGCTGCGGCAAATTTAACATTCGGATGATGCAGGTTTAACGTAACAAAAACAATGCCGTTTTACAATTGTATTGTGTCGGAACAAATGTAAAAGTTGAAACAAAAAACACACATAGGTGATTTCCGCATAAGAAGAGCTTGAGGTGAGTGGATGCAATGGATATCAAAATTCTAGGCTACTGGGGAGGTTATCCTTCGGCTGGCGGGGCAACGGCGGGGTATTTGATCGACACGGGAGAAGGCCAGATTCTGCTGGACTGCGGAAGCGGGGTAATGAGCCGCCTGGCGCAGTATACGAGTGTGGACAGGCTGGACGCGGTTATTTTATCCCATCTTCATTACGATCATATGGCGGACATCGGCATTCTGCAGTATGCGGCAGTAAACGCGATCCGCAACGGCAGAATGAAGGAGAGGCTGCTTCTGTTCGCACCGGACGAGCCTGCCAATATTTTAAATACGCTGCATGGAGACCATACAGAGATTCGGCGGATCGATCCGGACCGCATAATCCGGCTTGCCGGGGCGGATATCGAGTTTGTATCCGTGTCTCATACCGTTCCATGCTATGCAGTAAAGGTGACTTATCGGGACAAGGTGCTGGTTTACTCCGGAGATACGTCCTACTGCGATGCCCTGGTGGAGCTCGCGAGAGGAGCGGATATTTTTCTCTGCGAGGCAACGATTTGTGAAGGAAGTGTGCATACGACCGGGGCCGGCCATATGAACGCGAGCCAGGCGGGAATGATCGCCGACCAGGCGAACGTCAAGCGGCTCGTGCTGGTCCATTTGCCGGGGGACGGCGACTTGGAGTACATGCGTCAATCGGCCAGCGAGATCTTCAGCGGACCCGTGGAGCTTCCGGACACCTCGGTCCTATATAGCATTTAGGGGCAATACAACAACGGTACAATAGCCCGGCACACAAGCCAAATCATCAAACAAGGGAGGGGATCAAACATTGCAGATGACATCGGGCAGGCAAGACCCGGGAATAACCCGGGTGCAGGGAGAATATCAGCTGCTGGCGCTAGACATGGACGGCACGCTGCTTAATTCTGGCAAGATCATAACGCCAGACGTCCATGAAGCGATCAGAGTATATATGCGAAGGGGAGGACGGGTTACTATCGCCTCCGGCCGCTTTCCGGCTTCCGTCTGGCTGCATGCCAGGGCGGCGGAAATGAACGCGCCTTTAATCGCGCTGAATGGGGCCGTGATCTTGGATGAAGCGACCGGTGAACTGAAAGCAGGGGCTCCGCTGCCGCCAGAGCATGTCCGGGAACTGATCCGGTTTGCGGACGAGCATGGCGCTTACATTCAGTTGTACGGCTATAACAAGCTTTATGTTCGCGAGCTTAACGAGACGAATGTCCGCTGGCCGCTGGCGAACGTCGTTGTTTCCCCGGGCAAGGAGCTGAATGAACAAAATTACGCAGAGCAGCTGGGCATGATCGAAGTGGTGGCGGTCGGTGATTTGCAGCGGTTCGTGTCTGGTTCTATCATGTCGGTCCCGCCAATTTACAAAGCGACGATTATCGGCCCTTTCCCGGAACTGATCGAGGAATGGATGGGGCAGTTGGGAGGTGGTCCTGAGGTTAGCTCGAAACCGCAGGCCGCGCCAGCATTCACACTGACCCGGACCGGCCGGCATCGCTTCGATGTGAATGCTTACGGAGTAAGCAAGCGCTCGGCACTAGAGTCGCTCTGCCGCGAGCTTCATATCGCCCCCTCAGAGGTAGCGGCGGTTGGTGATTACGACAATGATGCCGACATGCTGGCCTGGGCCGGACTCGGCGTAGCCATGGGGAATGCGGAGCCGCATATCAAGCGGCTGGCCAAGGCAGTCACAAGCAGCAACGAGGAAGACGGAGTAGCGAGAGTCATTCACAATTTTCTACTTTAGGATAAGGGGAGAAACCACAATGTACATAAACCAAGAGAGATTGTTTACATTTAAAAAGACTTCGGTCATCGCCGTCATGGCGGCAGCTATGATGATATTCAGCGCCTGCGGTTCGCCGGCGAAGCCGGCTGCTAACGGGAACGCAGGCACCCCTGCAGCAGGGTCAGAGCAGTCCCAGTCTGGAGGAGCAGCGCCTGCCGGGATCACGGGACAGCTCACATTCTATACCTCCCAGCCGGAAGAGGATGCCGCGCAGCTGGTTCAAGCGTTCAACAAGAAATATCCGGAAGTCAAAGTGGAGACCTTCCGTTCGGGAACGGAGGAGGTTACCGCCAAAATCCAGGCGGAGAAGCAGGCGGGCAGCGTGCAGGCCGACGTGTTGCTGCTAGCGGATGCCGTTACCTTTGAAGGATTGAAGCAGGAAGATTTACTGTTGTCCTACAAGTCGCCGGAGGCGGAGCATATCGCTGATGAGCTCGTAGATCCGGACGGCATGTATACCGGAACGAAAGTCATCGCCACAATTCTAGCGGCCAATACCGATAAGGTGTCTACTCTGCCAACATCCTGGCAGGCGCTTGCCTCCGCGGACAGCAAGGATGCCGCGATTATGCCGAGCCCGCTCTATTCCGGTGCCGCTGCCTATAACATTGGCGTATTTTCACGGACGGAAGGCTTTGGCTGGGATTACCTCCAGGTGCTGAAAGACAACAACATCTCGGTCATTAAAGGGAATGGAGCCGTATTAAAAGCGGTTGCCAGCGGAGAGAAAACCTACGGCATGGTCGTTGACTATATGGTCGTCCGCGAGAAAGCGAAGGGCTCCCCGATCGATTTGAGCTATCCGTCCGAAGGGGTACCGATCATCACAGAGCCGATTGCAATTATGAAGGGTACGGATAATCAGGAAGCCGCGCAAGCCTTTGTTGACTTCGTCCTGTCTGAGGAAGGCCAGAAGCTGTCTGTAGAGATTGGATATACACCGATTCGCGAAGGTGTCGCACCGCCGGAGGGCTTAAAGGGGATCGCTGATATTAAGATTCTCTCCGGTGATCTGAACACGCTGACCCAGGAGCGCGAAGCTGATAAGAAGAAATTTACAGAACTATTCGGTAACTAATAAAAGGTGGCATGCAGCTTATGACGGAAATCAATATTCCCGGCGCTGCCTCATCGAGCCGAAACATGGCCGCTGCTGTGGGAATCATCGCGACATTTTTCTTCTTCGTTTTGCCGATCGTTAAGCTTGTGCTGCTTAGCATACAGGGAGAGCAGGGCTTCTCCCTTAATTATTATGCGGAGCTGCTGCAGCAGGAACGTTTCTGGAGAACGATAAAGTATACCTTTGTGATCGTTACCGGTTCAACCTTGCTGTCCGTCATCCTGGGGATGACTGCGGCATGGCTGATGGCCTACACCGACTTATCGCATAAAAAATGGCTGCATCTCCTGATGCTGCTTTGCTTCGTTCTGCCCTCCTATGTTCTGACTTTATCTTGGTCGTCTTTTATGAGCCCGCAGGGATGGATGGCTGTTCTGCTGCAGTGGTTCAGTCCGGGGACCAAGCCTTGGAGCATGTATAGCGTGGGCGGCATTATATTTGTCATGGGCATTCATCATTTTCCGCTCGTGTATTTATTTACGGTCAACGTGCTGAGAAAAATCCCCCGGGATTTGGAATGGGCTGCGAGCACGGGCGGCGCCGGGAGATGGAAGACCTTTGCCCGGATCACCATGCCTCTGGCTTTGCCTGGCGTCACGGCAGGCGGGCTGCTCGTCTTCCTCGCTTCCCTGGATAACTTCGGAATTCCCGCTTTTCTAGGGGCGCCGGTCAACATTAGCGTATTAAGCACGCTGATTTATGAGGAGATTATAGGCTTCGGGCCGTCTGCTTTTGGGAGGGGGGCTTCTTTGTCCGTCATCCTCGGCTTGATAGCAGTACTAGGCACGCTGCTGCAGTGGCTGTCCGTCCGCAAAAGCAAACAGGCGGAATCCCTGCGGCCTGACGAGGAGCCGCGCTATTCGCTCGGCAAGCACCGCTATTGGGTCAATCCGGTGTTATGGGGCGGTCTTATGTTCATCACGATCATTCCATTGTTTTCAATGATTAGCCTTTCGCTTAAAAAATCCTATGGAGGCAAAGGCATCAGCAATTTGACCCTGGATAATTACCGCTACATTCTGCTGGACAATCCGTCCACCTGGAAGTCGATCCTGAACAGCCTGATGCTCTCCATGACAACCCTGATCGTCTGTCTGATCATCGGTACCTTGTTTGCCTATTTTCGGGTGCGCAGACCTTCGAAAATCAATCGTCTGGCGGAGCTGGCGATCTCTGTCCCTTATACGCTGCCGGGCATTGTTTTTGCCTTGTCCATGATTCTTGTATGGATGGAGCCGATCCCGGGCTGGAATCCGGGCATCTACGGGACAACAACGATTTTATTTATCGCCTATGTCTGCCGGTTCCTCATTCTGCAAATTCGGGCGGGGGTGACCGCGTTTGCGCAGGTCGACGCCTCCATGGAAGAAGCTGCGCGCATTTCAGGGGCCGGAGCCTGGCGGCGGTGGCGAAAAATCCTGCTGCCGCTGCTGCTGCCTGGGCTGCTTAGCGGAGCACTGCTCGTCTTTCTGACGGCGCTGACCGAATTAACGGTCTCGGCGCTGCTCTACTCTTCTGGTTCCCAGACGATCGGAGTAGCGATTTTCGGATTTGAACAGGCCGGAAACACCCTTTATTCCACGGCCTTATCCAGTCTCATCGTAATCCTGATTTTCGCAGGCGCGGGATTGCTGGGACTTCTTCAGAAATTTACTTTCCGAAAAGGGGTGCAATCATGACTATTCAGTTGAAACAGGTGAGTAAGACATTCGGGAGTTTTCAGGCTTTGCAATCTATCGACTTAAACATTGCGGACGGTGAATTCGTAGCGATTCTAGGACCCTCGGGTTGTGGCAAAACCACTCTGCTGCGCATGCTCGCGGGCTTTGAACAGCCGACCTCCGGGGAGATTGCCATCGGCGGCAGTGTCGTAGCTTCCTCCCGATCCAGTCTTCCCCCGGAAAAAAGACGAGTCGGCATGGTGTTCCAGAACTTTGCTCTCTGGCCGCATATGAATATTTATGAGCATGTCCGGTTTCCGATTCGGACGCATAAGGAGACGCCGCGGGCGATTCGCGAGCGGGAGGACGAGCGGATTAACGAGGTGCTCCAGCTTGTGGGTCTCGCGCATCTCGCCAAGCGGATGCCGCATGAGCTGTCCGGCGGTCAGAAGCAGCGGGTCGCCATTGCCCGGGCGATCGCACCTCAGCCGGCGCTGCTGTTGATGGACGAACCGCTGAGCAGTCTGGACGCGATGCTGCGAATGGACATGCGCCGGGAAATCCAGTCCGTGCATCGCGAGACGGGCTCCGCGATCGTATATGTGACGCATGACCAGGGAGAGGCTTTGTCCATGGCTGACCGGATCGTCGTCATGAAGGACGGTCGAATCGAGCAGGTCGGCACGCCGCAGGAAATTTATTTGCGTCCGCAAACCGAATTTGTGGCCCGTTTCGTGTCCAAGGCAAATTTAATACAGGGAAGCTGGAGCGGCAACCGCTTTATGCCGCTCGGTGCCGACCCTTCGACGTTTTGGCCTGGAGACGCCGTTGCGGACTGCTTCAAATCACAGGGACTGTACCCGGTGCGGCCCGATCAATTCCGGCTTGAGCCGGCTCACACCGGTGGGCTGTACGGAGAAATCGTGAATGTCCAATTCCAAGGGAAAGAGTTCAATTATGACGTCCGCGCAGCAGGCCAGCAATGGGAAGTGATCTCTCCAGCCGCTTTCAAGCTGCATGACCAGGTTACGCTGCATATTCCCGGCGTAGCATCGAATGCTTCCATGGATGCTTCCTCTAGCGCAGGCCCAAGTTCAACGCCGGACGCAGCTCCGCTCCAGGCTACATCAGGGTGGTGAGAACATGCCGGCCTTGAATGCACTAGTGGCAGGCCGCCGAGCCATTGTGTTTTTCGATATTGACGGCACGTTGCTGGACCACCGCAAGCGGCTGCCCGATTCAGCGAAGGAAGCCATTCAGGCCCTGCAAGGTCTTGGCCATGAGGTTGCGCTGGCGACGGGCCGCTCCCCATTTATGCTGCAGCGGGTAGCCGAAGAGCTGGGAATCGACTCCTACATCGGGTTTAACGGGCAGTACGTCGTAATGAAGGGGGAGCGCATTTATACGAACCCGTTCCGGAAGGAAGACCTGGACGAATTGTCCCGGTTTGCCGCGGCAAACGGACATCCATTGGTTTACTTAAATGCAGATTCCATGCGCAGCAGCATGACGCACCATCCCTATGTCGAAGAGTGCATAACATCGCTGGAATACGCTCACCCTCCGTGCGATCCCGAATACTTCCGAGGGCGTTCCATTTATCAGACGATGCTGTTCTGCAAGGAGCCGGAGGATCAGCAGTACAGGGAAAAGTTTGCAGGGCTCAGTTTTGTGCGCTGGCACCCCTTCTCGCTGGACGTCCTCCCGGGCGGAGGCTCGAAAGCGAGCGGCATCGCCCAACTCATACACAGGCTGGGTTTCGAGCCAGAGGAAGCCTACGCATTCGGCGACAACCTGAACGATCTGGAGATGCTGCAGTATGTGGGGCACGGTATTGCGATGGGGAATGCGCCAGACTGCGTCAAGCAAGCTGCAAAGTATGTGACGGCGGATGTAGACCGTCATGGAATCGCTCGCGGACTGCAAATGGTGGGACTGCTGCCGTGAGTACATAAGCGCGGACGGAGATGGCGACGGGAAGGCCTGTTCAGAAGCCGGAAGTTATGGTATAATAAACAGTCGTTTGCTCTTAATGTGCTGAACGTTGAGGGACGGCTATTTTCAGGAAACTTCCATGTAAAGAGAGGTGGCTTCCCTTGTTAGATCGACTTCAATCCCTAGCTGATCGCTATGAGAAACTGAGCGAATTGCTCTGCGATCCAGATGTAGCGAATGACACGAAGAAACTAAGGGATTATTCCAAGGAACAATCGGACTTGCAGCCTGCTTACGAGGCTTATACCGAATATAAGAAAGTCATCGAAGAGCTCGAGGCGGCGAAAGCTATGCAGGCCGAGAAGCTGGACGATGAAATGCGTGAAATGGTCAAGATGGAAATTGAGGAGCTGTCCGTCCGCCAGCAGGAGCTGGAGGAGCAGATTCGCATTCTTCTTTTGCCTAAAGACCCGAACGATGACAAGAACGTTATCGTGGAAATCCGCGGTGCGGCCGGCGGGGACGAAGCGGCTTTGTTTGCGGCCGACTTGTACCGCATGTATACGCGCTTTGCTGACAACCAAGGCTGGAAAGTGGATGTCATGGACGTCAACGAGAGCGATCTCGGCGGCTTCAAAGAAATTATTTTCATGATTAACGGCCGCGGCGCATACAGCAAAATGAAATACGAGAGCGGTGCGCATCGCGTACAACGTATCCCGGCGACGGAGTCGGGCGGTCGGATTCATACTTCCACCTCGACGGTAGCGGTTATGCCGGAAGCTGAGGAAGTGGACGTCGAAATTCTCGACAAGGACATCCGCGTCGATACGTTCTGCTCTAGCGGTGCAGGCGGACAGTCCGTTAACACCACGAAATCCGCCGTGCGGGTCACGCATATCCCGACGGGTATCGTGGCGACGTGTCAGGACGGCAAATCGCAGAACTCCAATAAGGAGAAGGCGCTGCAGGTGCTTCGGGCCCGGATTTCCGATATGATGCGCCAAGAGGAAGAGGCAAAATACGCCGGTGAGCGGAAGAGCAAAGTGGGTACAGGTGACCGCAGTGAGCGGATTCGTACGTACAATTTCCCGCAGAGCCGGGTAACCGACCATCGGATCGGTCTGACTGTTCATAAGCTGGATCAGGTGATGAACGGGGATATCGAAGAGTTTGTATCCGCGCTGACCCTGGCGGAGCAAGCTGAAATGATGGATAAAGGAGAATAACGCTTTGAACAGAGACGGCGTAAGCTATACCCTATCTGACAAGCACAATATTTCGGAAGCCCGCAGAGAGGCTTCTTCTTTTTTAGCGGCGGCGGGCGTGCAGGAGCCGGAATCCAATGCCGAGCTGCTGATCCGGCATGTGCTCGGCCTGGAGGGCGCCGCTTATTTGGCGGCGCTGCGCGATCCTTTCCCGCGCGAGAGGAAGGACGCGTGGGAGGAAGTGATCCGCCGCAAAGCGGCGGGCGAGCCAGCGCAGTACATTATCGGGGAGCAGGAATTCTACGGCCTGACCTTTCAGGTCACGCCGGCTGTGCTGATTCCCCGCCCGGAGACGGAGCTGCTCGTGGAGGCGATCGTGCAGCAGGCCGATCGCCTGCCGGCCGGCAGCGCGCTGTACGCTGCCGACATCGGCACTGGCAGCGGCGCAATTGCCGCTGCCTTGAAGCACCTGCGCCCGAACTGGCGCGTGGCGGCGAGCGATATCTCGCCGGACGCGCTGGCGGTGGCGCAGGGCAATGTCCAGCGGCTCGGCCTGGACGTGGCGTTCAAGCAGGGGAACCTGCTTGAGCCGTTTGCGGGCGAGCCGCTGGACATCGTGGTGTCCAATCCGCCGTATATTCCGGCGGATGTAATCGCGGGCCTCCAGCCGGAGGTGCGCGACTACGAGCCGCGCACCGCGCTCGACGGAGGCCCGGACGGCCTGGCGCCATACCGCGAGATGATGGCGCAGCTCGCGCTGCTTCCGCAGCCGCCTCGGTTGATAGGCTTCGAGCTGGGCTTGGGGCAGGCCGCCGATGTAGCCGAGATGCTGCGGGCTGCCGGGCATTGGCAGGACATTGTGACCGTTCCGGACTTGGCCGGAATTGACCGGCATGTGCTGGGTGTCGCGGTTCGCTGATTTAGAGTGACTTCAATAGCGAGTATCTCAGCAACAGCTTCCCTGGACGAGGCGGCAGGCAATACACCCGCGCATCGTCCGGGGAATTTTTTTGTGGCGAATTGAAGGCTGGGTCTATTCTCAGAGGAGCTGTCGGCAGGCAAGGCGCCTGTCTTCGGAGAATCTTTTTCTGGGGCTGCCAGATAGACTTTAACCTGACTTTTACTTACAATAAATGTAGTGGCGATTTTTGCACATTCATCGTTTGGAGCAGGAGGACAGCAAATGCTTAACAAGCTTAAAAAAATTGACTTCACGATTGTATTTATTTTGCTTATCCTCATGGGGATCAGTATCGCGGTCCTTTACAGCGCAACCTCGGGCACGAAGTACAGCGGGTATCACCTGCAAATGCTGAAATATTACATTTTGGGTTTTGCCGTGTTTTTTCTGGTGTCCATGCTTGATTTCCGCCTGCTGATCAAAAATGCGATATATATTTATTTGTTTGGACTATGTCTGCTCGTCGTGGTCATGTTCATTGGGAACACATATCATAACGCGACGGGCTGGATGACGCTGCCGGGCGGAATCAGCTTTCAGCCGGCGGAATTTTTTAAGCTGATCCTCGTTATTTTTCTAGGATTCCTGCTGGTTCGCAAGCGGAAATCTGGACTATTGTTCTGGCGGGATGTCGTGCCGGTATGCTTGTTAACCTTCATCCCCTTTGTCGCGGTGATGGCTCAGAATGACTTGGGGAATGCGCTGAGTTATCTCGTGATTTTGGCGGGGATGCTCTGGATTGGAAATATCAAATACACGCATGCATTGATTGCCTTGGCGATTTTTGGCGGATCCGTTCTGGGTGGGATCAGTGCATACAAAATATATTATGAGCAGGTATATGCTTTCTTCGAAAATATCGGACGGGAGCACTGGATCGAACGGATTGACCCTTGGCTAATGCCGGAAATGGCCACGGACAAGGCGATCTATCATACGAAAAATGCCAAGCTGGCTATCGCCACCGGCGGAATGACGGGCGAAGGCTTCATGCAGGGCGCCAACGTTCAGGCTGATCTAGTGCCGCTCACGTATTCCGATTCGATCTTTGTCGTCATAGCCGAGGAATTCGGCTTTATTGGCTGCTCAGTATTGCTGCTGCTGTATTTTGTCCTGATTCATAGGCTGATTCTAATATCGCTGGATTGCCGGGACCGTTCCGGACCGCTGCTGATCGTCGGCATCGTGGCGATGCTGCTGTACCAGATTTTCGAGAACATCGGGATGTTCATTGGCCTGATGCCGCTGACGGGAATTACTTTGCCCTTTATCAGTTACGGGGGGACGTCATTGATGATTAATATGGCCAGCATCGGGGTAGCGATGAGTATTATGATTCACGGCAAGGAGGCGGAGGAGGATCACCCCTTGACCACTTCGCGGTACGCTTCAATCAGGTCTCAGTAATTTGCCGCGGCCATAGATTAGTAGAATTAGAGCTTAATCTAGCAGATGGATAGGTTTACGTTTCTCTTAAACGGACATACTGATAGACATCAGTAGTTTCGTAGAGGGGGAAACGGCAATGAGACGGCAGTTCCGCAGTATCGCACTTATTTTTTGCAGCTTAATGATTTTGTTCATGTCTTGGGAAGGACAAAAAAACGATGCCGCTGCTCTCGGCAGCTCCATACCGGAGGAATCAATCCGGCTGAGGATCCTTGCTAATTCGGATCGGCCGGGAGATCAGGCGGTCAAACGGCAGGTTCGCGACGCGATCGTTGAGCAGATGAATGGATGGGTTCAGCAGCTGGAAGCTCCCGTCAGCCTTGCGGAGGCTCGGCGGGTCATACAGAGCAACCTCGATTTAGTAGAAGACACGGTAAAGCGGACGCTTGAAAAAAGCGGTAAAGCCTATGCTTATAAAGTGGAGCTGGGGGTTGTCCCCTTTCCGACGAAAATGTACGGCGGAGCCGTTTATCCGGCAGGGGATTATGAAGCGCTGCGCGTGACATTGGGGAAGGGCGAGGGCAAAAATTGGTGGTGCGTGCTGTTTCCGCCGCTTTGCTTCATCGACGCTGGGAGCGGGGAGGCGCTGGCGAAAGGCAGGAGCGAGGCTGAGGCTGATCTTCCAACTAAGGCCCCGGCATCGGGGAGCGCAGTTGCGGCAGGCGCCGCCGATCTAGCTAACGCTCCAGGTTCGGGCGATATGGACGAAGCAGGGCAGACGCATGTGCCGGTGCAGCAGGAGAAGGCGGAGGTTCGTTTTTTCCTGTGGGATATGCTGTCGGGACTGTGGGATTGGATTGTGGGCTTGTTTAAATAAGCGATTGAAAAGAAGGCTTGTCATGCCAAGCGTATAACCGGGCGGATAGGGTTATGGAGGCGGACAAGCTTTTTGCGCTGGGCGGGTTGGGTTATAATAATTACAACTATAGATGAAAGTTAGAGTGGATACGCCATGAACGATAAGGATCAGGTCAAGGAATCGATGGAGGAAAGCGGAATAATGGAGCTGCGAGGCGAAGGTTCTACGCGTGACAAGCGGTCTGGGGAACGGGAGCTGGAGCCAGGGATTCGGCCGCAGGGTACGAATGCAGCCGGTGGAGAGCGGACGCAATGGTGGGACGCCAAAGGATCGGACGGTGAAAAAGCGATCGCGGAGGCAGCAGCGGTGCTGGCGGCAGGAGGAACGGTGGCCTTTCCGACCGAGACGGTGTACGGCCTCGGCGCGGATGCCCGGAGCACGGCAGCGGTGGAGTTGATTTTTGCCGCCAAAGGGCGGCCATCTGACAACCCGCTGATCGTGCATATCGCCGACGTGAAGCAGCTGGACGGTCTCGTTACCGAGGTGAACGAGACGGCGCGCGCGCTCATGGAGGCTTACTGGCCGGGGCCGCTGACGCTGGTGCTGCCAGCGGCTCCCGGCGCCGTCTCGCCGCGCGTGACGGCGGGACTGCCCACCGTGGCCGTGCGTATGCCGGCCCACGATGTGGCGCTGCGGCTGATTGCCGCAGCGGGGTGCCCGGTGGCGGCGCCCAGCGCCAACCGGTCGGGGCGGCCGAGCCCCACGCTGGCGCAGCATGTGGGCGAGGATCTGGCCGGCGTGATCGACGGCATCGTCGACGGCGGGCCCACGGGGGTGGGCGTGGAGTCGACGGTGGTGGAGGCCGGCGCTGACGGCACCGTCACCGTGCTCCGCCCCGGCGGGATCACGGCCGAGCAGCTCGCCCGCGTCGCCCCGGGCGGCGTGACCCTGGACCCCGCCCTGCGGGAGGCGGGCGGGGCCCAGGACATCCCGGCACCGAAGTCGCCGGGAATGAAGTACACGCACTATGCGCCGCGCGGAACGCTGCGCATCGTGCGAGGGGCCGCCGCTGAAGCTGTGGCGGCCCGGATTGCCGCCGAGCTCGAGGCGGCCGCGCGGCGCGGGGAAGTGACGGGTGTGCTCGCGTTCGACGAGCACCTCCCTTACTTCCGCGCCGACTGCGTGCTCTCGCTCGGCAGCGTCCATGCGCTGGAGACGGCTGCGCACCGTCTCTACGCGGCGCTCCGCCGCTTCGACGAGCGCGGCGTCACGTACATGCTGGCCGAGGCCTGCCCCGAGGACGGCCTCGGCGCCGCCGTCATGAACCGCCTGCTTAAAGCGGCGGGGCATGACGTAATAGATGTATAAGGAATACTGACGAAAGGCGGTGAAGCCGTATGATATCTATCGGGCTTACCGGGTGGGGAGATCATGACGATCTGTATCCGCCCGGCACTCCGTCCAAGCAGAAGCTGGGATGGTACGCCCGTCATTTTCCCGTTGTGGAAGTCGACAGCTCGTTTTACGCTGTTTTGGGCAGGGATACGTATTCTCGCTGGCTGGAGATGACGCCGCCTTCGTTTACTTTTATTCTCAAGGCCTATCAAGGCATGACCGGGCACGCCCGGGGAAAGGTTCCGTTCGAGGGGCCTGGGCCCATGTTCCAGGCTTATCTGGATTCGATCGAGCCGGTCGTGGAATCTGGACGTCTTCGTGCGGTGATGTTCCAGTTCCCGCCTTGGTTCGACTGCAATCCCGATCATGTCCGGCAGCTGCGGGCGGTCAGAAAATGGATGGGGCAGCTGCCGTTAGCGCTTGAGTTCAGGCACCAGAGCTGGTTTGCCGAGGGAATGCGCGAGCGAACGCTGGACTTTATGCGTGAGGAAGGCTGGATTCATATCGTCTGCGACGAGCCTCAAGTGGGCCTGGGCTCGGTGCCTACGGTGCTTGAACCAACGGACGAGCGGTTGACGATCGTCCGGCTCCATGGCAGGAATACCGCCGGCTGGACGCAAAGCGGTGCGCCCAATTGGAGGGAGATCCGTTATTTGTACCGCTATAATCGAGAGGAATTGACGGAATGGCGGAATATGCTTCGCGTGCTGGAGTCGCGGGGTGCGAAGGAAATCTGCATGATTTTTAATAATAACTCCGGCGGCGATGCGGCTTCGAACGCCCGGGAGATGATGGAGATTCTCGGGATGGAGCCGGCGGAGCTGCCGCCTTCCCAGCTTGATTTATTCGGTGAGTAGCCAAGGATAGGCTGCAGGGCAACGGCCAAAAGCTTGTCATGAACCACCCTTTGTTCGCATATGGTTGTACAAAACCATCCTCGGACATGGGAGTGTGGCGTTATGGCTGTAGTATTCGAGCGGCTGGGTGAATTGTTAACGATAGCTTTAATGGCCGCAGCTTTGGGAATGGACGCCTTTTCCCTGGGAGTCGGTATAGGTATGCGCGGCGTAAGGAGCATGGAAATATTCCGGATCAGCTTGCTGGTTGCTTTGTTCCACTTTTTGATGCCGCTGCTGGGCATTGTTGCCGGGCAATATGCGGGGGAATTGCTGGGAGGGCTGTCCAAGTACGTATCCGGCAGCTTGCTTGTGCTCCTAGGGGGGCATATGATATGGAACTCATTTTTTGGCGGCAATGAGCGGCTCGTGGATACCCGTTCATTTTTTGGCGTATTGCTGTTTTCGCTAAGCGTGAGCGTGGACTCCTTTTCTGTAGGAGTATCCCTGGGCATGTTCCATAGCGACCTGCTGCTGACGGTCATTGCTTTTGCTATGTTTGGCGGGATCATGTCGATCATGGGTCTGCTGCTCGGCCGGGGTGTAGGGAGCCGGCTGGGTGAATATGGGGAGGCTGCCGGCGGCGCCATTTTGCTTGCGTTTGGACTAATTTTCATCTTTTGATACAATGTCACATAAGATACAACCAGATATTAGCTGGAGGTGAACAGGCTTGCGAATATTGTTTGTATGCACCGGCAACACTTGCCGCAGTCCGATGGCGGAAGGAATATTCCGCAAGCTGGCGCGGGAGCGGGGAATCGATGCGGAGGTTGCTTCGGCGGGCGTGGCCGCTGTGGCGGGGCTGCCGATCTCCCGGCATGCCGAAGGCGTGCTGAAGGATCAGGGAATCCATGACCAGATCACATCAACCCCGCTTCATGCCGAATTGATCGAGTGGGCCGATCTTATACTTACGCTGACTGGGGGGCATAAGCAGCAGGCGATAGCCGCTTTCCCAGAGAAGGCGGATAAAATTTATACGTTGAAGGAATATGTCGAGGATGATGAGGTTGTTCTGGCTGAGCAGGCCGAGCTTAACCAGTTGATCGCTGATCTTGAACTGAGCCGCGCGCTGGGCCAAGCTTTGGAAGAGGCTAAGGAACAGCGGATTCGCGAGCTGCTGCAGCGGATGCCGCGGTACGACATTTCTGATCCATTCGGAGGCAGTCGTGAGGATTATAACCTTACGGCCCAAGAAATCAGTGCCGCCTTGGAGAAGCTCATTGCGAAGCTCGAGAGAGAGCGTTTACGTTAATGAAAAGGCAAAAAGCGGGTTGCAATTGTGACGCGCATGTTTTATTCTTAAGTGGAATGGAAATGGATCCGATGTAACTGGCGACGATAGTGGATCAAACCACAATGGAGCATCGGAATATACGGCCGGTCGCCTGGGCAAAGAGCACGACGCATCTGCTGCGTCATGCTCTTTTTCGTCATTTCAGACAATTCGCTGCACCGCCGCCGTCACTATCCCTCTTAATTATTAGGTATAATATAGACAAGCTTGTCTATGAAGGGTGGATACGATAATGGATATAGAACGAACGGAGCAATCGCTTCGCGAGCAAGCGGCCGAGGTGTTGGAGGAACTGGTCTCCGCAGCTTCCCTCGGATCCGGGCATCTGGTTGTCATCGGAGCTAGTACAAGCGAGGTGGCGGGGCAACGGATCGGTACGGCTGGCGCAGAGAATATAGCCGCTGAATTGTATGCCGGATTTGCCGAAGTGCAGAGCAAGCATGGCTTTGAAATAGCCTTTCAATGCTGCGAGCATTTGAACCGGGCACTGGTCATGGAGCGTTCTGTGCTGGAGCGGCTGGGTTTAACTGAAGTTGCGGCTGTGCCTGTGCCGAAGGCAGGCGGTTCAATGGCAGCTGCGGCATACCGCCAGCTGAAGCAGCCCTGCCTGGCAGAGAGCGTTCAGGCTCATGGCGGCCTGGATGTCGGCGAGACGCTGATCGGCATGCATCTAAAGCGCGTAGCTGTTCCTTATCGCCCAGCGAGGCGGTATATCGGGGAGGCCAGGGTGACCGCAGCTTGGACGCGGCCGAAACTGATCGGCGGGGAACGGGCGGTCTATCAGCTGCCGGAGGTGCAGGATTCGCATCTGTGCGATTGATGTTTGGAGTGTCATCACAAATTTATTATTTTTTAATATAAGGAGGATTTTGGACAATGGATCAATTGAAAAAACAAGACCCTGCAGTACTGGAAGCGATGAATCTGGAGCTTAAGCGCCAACGGAACAACATCGAACTGATTGCTTCCGAGAACATTGTCAGCGAAGCGGTTATCGAAGCTATGGGTTCCGTGCTGACGAACAAATACGCGGAAGGATATCCAGGCAAACGCTATTATGGCGGCTGCGAACACGTGGATATCGTAGAGGACATCGCCCGTGACCGCGCCAAGGAATTGTTTGGAGCAGAGCATGCCAACGTTCAGCCTCACTCCGGTGCCCAAGCGAACCTTGCGGTATATCTGGCTGCGCTCAACCCTGGGGATACGGTTTTGGGCATGAACCTGGCTCATGGCGGACACTTGACGCACGGAAGCCCGGTTAATGCCTCTGGTCTGCTTTATAACTTTGTAGCTTACGGCGTACAAGAAGATACATTCCTTATCGATTATGATGAAGTGCGCAAAGCGGCTTTCAAACACCGCCCTCGCCTGATCGTAGCTGGAGCCAGCGCTTATCCGCGCATCATTGACTTCGAGAAACTGGCTTCCATTGCCAATGATGTCGGCGCGCTCTTTATGGTAGACATGGCTCATATCGCGGGCCTGGTTGCTGCTGGTCTTCATCCAAATCCGGTTCCTCATGCGCATTTTGTGACGACAACGACGCACAAGACGCTTCGCGGTCCGCGCGGCGGCATGATCCTCTGCCGCAAGCCTTGGGCAGCGGCGATCGATAAAGCAGTATTCCCGGGCACGCAAGGCGGTCCGCTCATGCATGTTATTGCTTCCAAAGCGGTTGCCTTGGGCGAGGCTCTGCAGCCATCGTTCAAGACCTATGCAGAGAACGTCGTCAAGAATGCGAAAGCATTGGCTGAAACGCTGGTTGGCGAAGGACTCAATCTGGTGTCCGGCGGTACGGACAACCATCTGATGCTGATCGATACCCGCAATCTGAACATCACGGGCAAGGACGCAGAGCATGTGCTTGATTCCATCGGCATTACTGTGAACAAAAATGCTATTCCATTTGATCCTACCAGCCCGTTCGTCACCAGCGGGATCCGCATCGGTACGCCTGCGGCTACCTCCCGCGGCATGGATGAAGCGGCGATGAAAACAATCGGACAAATTATTGCCAACGTTCTTAAAAACTCCAAGGACGAGTCTGTCTTGGATCAAGCCCGCAAAGAGGTTAGCGCGTTAACGGATCAATTCCCGCTGTACCCTGAGCTGCGTTACGAATAATTGAGGCTCAAGAAGCAAGCCAAAGCATGAATGACGAGTGGCGTCCCGATACCTGAAGGTAAGGGACGCCCTTTTTTTATAGAATTAAAGAGGGGCTGACTTCATAAAAGTAAGCCGGTAAATTAATTTCATTAGGCCATTAGATGCAAGGCGGAAGTCAGGTTGATACAGTTCGTAGCAATCGGAAAAAGACAGTGATATAATAAACAGGATTTGTGCATCATTTGATGTAAAGGATCGTCATTTGATGCTAGAGATTGTCATCTGATGAGAAGACTCAGCTATAAACCGGAGGGACAAATAATGGGAAAACTGGTGGTATGTGATCACCCTTTGATTCAACACAAACTGACTTTTATTCGAGACATGCAAACGAACACGAAGGATTTCCGCGAATTGGTGGATGAAGTGGCCACGCTGATGGCTTATGAGATTACGAGAGAAGTTCCGTTGGAGTCGATTACGGTGCAGACGCCTGTATGCGAGGCTGAGGCTAAAGTGATCTCCGGACGGATGCTCGGATTGATTCCTATTCTTCGCGCGGGCCTAGGCATGCTTGATGGCGTGCTGAAGCTGCTTCCTGCAGCTAAGGTAGGCCATGTGGGATTGTTCCGCGATCCGCAGACCCTGCAGCCTGTCGAATATTATGTAAAGCTGCCGACAGACGTTCAGGAGCGCGAGCTTATTGTGATCGACCCGATGCTGGCTACGGGCGGATCGGCGATCGCCGCGATCGATGTGCTGAAGAAGCGCGGCTGTACGCAAATTAAAATGATGAACCTGATTGCGGCGCCTGAAGGTGTACAAGCCGTTCAGGAAGCTCACCCTGACGTGGATATTTATGTTGCTGCGCTGGATGAACGCCTGGATGAGCATGGCTACATCGTTCCGGGATTGGGAGATGCGGGCGACCGGCTCTATGGAACAAAATAAAGTACCCGCGGACGATGCGGTATTAATTAAGGAAAGGAATAATCATGTCTAAAATTAAGGTAATGACTATTTTTGGCGTCAGGCCTGAAGCGATCAAGATGGCCCCGTTAATTCTTGAGCTGCAGAAGCATAAGGAGCATATCGAATCGGTGGTCTGCGTTACGGCACAGCATCGCGAGATGCTGGATCAGGTGCTCGAGGTGTTCAAAATCGTTCCGGACTATGACCTGGATGTCATGAAGCCGAACCAGACCCTGAATGAAATCACGATCCGGGTCCTGGGCGGCCTGGAGAGCGTTCTGCGCGAAGCGAAGCCGGATATCGTGCTTGTCCATGGGGATACCCTGACTACCTTTTTGGCCAGCTATGCGGCGTTTCTGCAGGGTATTAAAATCGGGCATGTCGAGGCTGGACTGCGCACTTGGAATAAATGGTCGCCATATCCCGAGGAGATGAACCGCCAATTAACAGGGGTTCTGGCGGATTTGCATTTTGCACCGACCGAGTGGTCAGCCAACAACTTGCGCAAGGAAAATAAGCCGGAGTCAAGTATATATATCACAGGCAACACGATAACGGATGTGTTTCAATATACAGTACAGCCTAATTACTGGAACTCAGCGCTGGACTTTGCTGCCGGCAAACGGCTGATTCTTATGACGGCTCACCGCCGGGAATCGCAAGGCGAGCCGCATATGAACATTTTCCGTGCTGTAAAGCGCATTGCTGATGAGTTCGAGGATGTGGCCATCGTCTACCCGGTGCATCCTAGCCCTCCGGTTAGAGAACCGGCACATGCCACGCTGGGAGGCCATCCGCGCATCAAGCTGATCGAGCCTCTTGACGTTGTGGATTTCCACAACATTTATCCGCATACTCATCTGATCGTAACGGATTCGGGCGGTATGCAGGAGGAGGCTCCTTCCTTTGGCGTCCCAGTGCTTGTGCTCCGCGATACGACGGAGCGCCCGGAAGGGATTGAGGCAGGGACGCTTGAACTTGTCGGTACGGATGAGGAGATGGTCTATGAACGGATCAAGGCGCTGTTGACGGACGTTTCGCTTTATGAATCCATGAGCCGGGCGGCAAATCCTTACGGGGATGGAAGAGCCTCTGAAAGAATTGTCAATGCGATATATCACCATTTCGGTGTAATTGATCATCGTCCAGAGGATTTTCACAGAAAGTTCACAAATTCGAATGATCAATAATTGTGTTTTTGAACGAGATAGCATACAGTTATACTGTACGGTTTGGAACGCTTTCGTTGACAAAAAGTAGACACATTCAGTAAAATAAGTTGGGATTGTTCGACATGAGAATTCCTGATAATAATGGCAATCTCTGGATTGCTGCCGCTTACATTAGCGGGGCGGGCTTTTTGCTGGCTATGTATATTGTTGTCGGCTTTTGGAGTGCAAGATGGCTTACGGAGCGTTTTGACGGCCCGAATTACTGGATTGCTATCGGGGCGATAGCCGGTCTCGTCCTCGGAATCGTCAACATATTTGTACTAATCAAAAAGTTTTTGGGGGCGCAGAATGGATGATTTAGGTTCCATTGTCACAGCCGTATTCCGGATTACGTTTCTGCTGCTATCCGCGTTATTATTCGGATGGGCTGTACTCCCGGAGTATAGGCCGCTTCTCGCCGGGTTTATTTTGGGATTCGCTGTCGGATTGATCTACGTCCGTTATTTATCCCTTAAAGTGCGGCAGTTGGTTCAGCTCGTTGTCAGTCAGGAGCAGCGCAGGTTTAATTTCGGTTTCGTTACTAGAATTTGTCTAGTTTTTCTTGCAGTTATGGTAGCAGTTAAGTTTGAACAAGTGTCGTTAATGGCTGTTCTTCTGGGGTTATTCATTCCGCAGCTATTAACGATCCCGGTGAGTATTGTCATCGGAATTCGCAACAAAGCTTGAACATCTTAAGCGGGGAAAGGGGTGAGTACAATAAATGCATGACGCACCGATAATTATGCTTGGAGGATTTCACCTGGATTTATCCGCCGTTATGATGCTTCTAGTAAGTATGCTCATCGTATTTGTCATATGCCGATTAGCTGTAGCGAATTTATCGGTCGAGAATCCATCCAAGATGCAGAACTTTATGGAATGGGTCGTTGAGTTCGTTCAAGGGATTGTTGGAAGCACCATGAGCTTGAAGAAGGGCAAGCCTTATATATCATTGGGATTGACCTTGATTTTATTCATATTCGTATCTAACCTTCTGGGGCTTCCGCTCGGTGTGATCACTGAGGCCCATAAGCCTGAGATGGTATTTGGGAAGGTCATTGAAGCCACGGCTACTTTGAAGGACGGGGAACATGCCCACATTTTATGGTGGAAATCTCCTACCGCTGATATTGCCGTAACGGCTGGACTTGCGCTGGTCGTATTTATTCTGATGAACTTCCTGGGTATCAAGAATAATAGGAAGCATTACTTCAAGCATTACCTTGAGCCGTTTCCAATTTTCTTGCCGCTGAACATCATCGAGAATTTGTCCAAGCCGATCGCATTGGCTATCCGTCTATTTGCGAACATCTTCGCAGGTGAGGTTCTGATTGCGGTTATCATCAAGATGGGTTACCTCGGTATTCCGTTTATGGGCATTTGGCAGGGCTTCAGTATATTCGTTGGCGCACTGCAGGCTTACATTTTCACCATTTTGACGATGGTATACATTTCACAGTACACGATTCACGAAGAAGAGCATTAGTAAACTCTAGGCAAGAGGCCGCATGGCTTCATCCTGTCAGAGATCTATTATAACTAATAATAAAAGGAACATATTAAAGGAGGATATTTAAGATGGGATTGACGTATTTGGCAGCAGCTATTGCAGTAGGTATGGGTGCACTTGGTGCAGGTATTGGTAACGGGATGATCGTAAAGAGTACAGTTGAGTCTATCGCTCGTCAACCAGAAGCAGCTAACAAGCTTCAAACGACGATGTTCATCGGTGTTGGTATCGTTGAGGTTGTTCCGCTCGCAGCAACGGTTATCGCGTTCTTGATCATGTTCTCTTAATAATAGTTTCGGTTTGGCGGGGAGGGCCTATGCCATCCACGCCTTCGTTTTAAGAACAGAAATAACATTAGAAACTATTATTAACGGAAAGGAGTGACATCCGTGACTGTCCTTTGGGAGAATATTATTATTACCATGCTTGCTTTTGGAATTCTTTATTGGCTGCTGAACAAGTTTGCTTTTGGCAAGCTGTTTGAAGTAATGGAGAAACGTCGCGAGCTGGTACTTGGACAATTAGAAGAAGCTAAGCAAACTAGAGAGCAAGCAAACGCGTATGTCGAAGAGCAGAAAGAGGCTCTTAGCCAGGCACGTCAGGAAGCTTATGAAATCATTGAACAATCGAAGCAAAGCAGCAGCAAGCAAGCCCGGGATTTGCTGGAGCAGGCGAAGCAGGATGCTACGCGCTTGAAGAACGAAGCTGTCCGCGATATCGAGAACGAGAGAAACAAAGCTGTCGAATCTCTGCGCGGCGAGATTGGTGCTTTCTCCGTCAACATTGCCTCCAAGCTGATTGAGCGTGAGGTCGAGAATAATCCTGAAGAACAAGAGAAGCTTGTGAACCAATATCTTAAAGAGGTAGGTAGCAAATCATGAGCCGTGAAGCTGTTGTAGCGGGCAGATACGCCAAAGCCCTGTATGAAATTGCTGCGCAGGAAGGGCGTACACTGGAAGTTGAACAGGAAATCAGAGCTCTCGTACATGCTTTTTATGAAGATAAGGATATCCAGAAGTTCATTTCTACTCCGAATATTTCAGAAGCGGTGAAATGGGAAGCGCTTGAAGCTGCTCTCGAGGGCAAGCTCTCTAAGCCCGTCGTCTCATTGGTAAAGCTGCTTGTGGAGCGGGGTAGAACCGGAATTTTACCAGAATTGCTGAACCGTTATATCAAAATTACCGGGGATGCATTCGGTCTTGCCACGGCTATCGTCTATACGACATACCCTCTCAGTGAAGAGGAGAAATCGGCAATTGCGGACGAGTTTGGCGCGTTGGTGAACAAGAAGATTCGTGTTCTGAACGAGATTGATAAAGACCTGCTCGGCGGAATGAAAGTCAGAATCGGCGATACGCTGTACGATGGAAGTTTGGCCAGAAAGCTTGAACGGCTTGAGAAGTCTTTTCGAAGACAAGCACTGTAGATAGGGGTGAAAAACTTGAGTATCAGACCTGAAGAAATCAGTACGCTGATTAAAAGTCAGATCGAACAATATAAATCGGAAATTGAAGTGGCCGAAGTCGGCACCGTTATTCAAGTTGGTGATGGTATCGCACGCGTCCACGGGCTTGAGAACGCCATGGCAAACGAACTACTCGAGTTTGAGAACGGCGTTTTTGGTCTTGCGCTGAACCTGGAAGAAAGCAACGTCGGGGTTGTTATTCTAGGACCATACAGCGATATTCGTGAAGGTAACCAAGTGAAACGCACCGGGCAAATTATGCAGGTACCCGTAGGGGATGCCCTGCTGGGCCGCGTTGTGAACCCGTTGGGTCAGCCGATAGACGGAAAGGGACCTGTTGCAACAACGGAGTTCCGTCCCGTTGAGAACAATGCGCCGGGCGTTATCGACCGGAAATCGGTTCATGAGCCGATGCAAACCGGGATCAAAGCGATCGACTCGATGGTTCCAATCGGCCGCGGACAGCGCGAGCTGATCATTGGTGACCGTCAAACAGGTAAAACCGCTATTGCGATCGATACGATCATTAACCAAAAAGGCAATGGTGTAAAATGCGTATACGTAGCTATCGGACAGAAGCAATCGACTGTCGTAAACGTGGTTGAGACGCTTCGTCGCCATGGAGCGCTTGATTACACGATTGTCGTTACGGCATCTGCTTCGGAGCCGTCACCGCTTCTTTATATCGCGCCATATGCGGGCGTTGCAATGGCCGAGTACTTTATGTACAAAGGCGAGCACGTACTCATTATTTATGACGACTTGTCCAAGCAAGCGGCTGCTTATCGTGAGCTGTCCCTCTTGCTTCGCCGTCCTCCGGGCCGTGAGGCATATCCGGGTGACGTCTTCTATCTGCATTCCCGCCTGTTGGAGCGTGCAGCGAAGCTAAGCGATGAACTGGGTGGCGGGTCGATTACCGCACTTCCATTTATCGAGACCCAAGCTTCTGACGTATCGGCGTATATTCCGACGAACGTTATCTCCATTACGGATGGTCAGATCTTCCTGGAGTCCGACTTGTTCTACTCCGGCCAACGTCCGGCGATCAACGTCGGTATCTCGGTATCCCGGGTAGGTGGATCCGCCCAAATCAAAGCGATGAAGAAGGTTGCTGGTACGCTTCGTCTGGATTTGGCGCAATACCGCGAGCTTCAGGCATTCTCCCAATTCGGTTCCGACCTCGATAAATCGACGCAAGCTCGTTTGACTCGTGGTTCCCGTATGATGGAAATCTTGAAACAGGGCGTAAACCAACCTCTATCCGTTGAAAAACAGGTTATTAGCTTGTATACGGCAGTCAAAGGATATCTTGATGATATTCCGGTTGGAGATGTGCGCCGTTTCGAAGCTGAATTCCTTTCTTTTGTGGACAGCCAGCATGAAGAGGTTCTTCAGTCGATCCGCGACACGAAAGATTTGACGGCAGAAAACGAGGAAAAACTGAAAGAAGTTATCGAGAAGTTCAAAAGAGGTTTTTCCGCTTCTAATTAGTACAGCTTCATGAATCGTCTGAAATTGCCGGTTTATGATTACGTATAAGAATACTGGTTTTGGCTTGCGTCAAAGCTGAATCGCGTTTTGCCTGGTCGGACAATTTCTGGAGCCAGGTGTGTGAGCACGTTCAGCTTTGGCCAAGAGCTGAAATTTGAGAATACGTTTTGTGAAGTTAAGCGTATGCTTTCGAAGTAACTTTGGCTTTTAGCCAAAGCAAGGTAATGCTTACGATGCGAGTTTTGGCTTTGCCAAAACTTTAAGGTGGTGAAATCATGGCAAAAGGGATTCGCGAGATAAAACGTCAAATCAAGAGTGTCCAGAACACCCGTCAGATTACGAAGGCGATGGAGATGGTCGCTTCGGCCAAGCTTAGAAGAGCGCAAGAGAAGGCCCAGTCTTCCCGTCCGTATGCAGAGAAACTGAAGGAAGTCGTCAGCAGTATCGCTTCCAGTACTGACGGTGTTACACATCCGATGCTCGTGACTCGCCCCGTTAAACGAACGGCCTACATTGTCATTACGGCCGATGGCGGGCTCGTTGGCGGATATAATACGAATATTCTTCGTAGAGTGATGGATGAAATCAGCCAGAAGCATAAATCCAAATCCGAATATGGTTTATTCGTGATTGGACGCAAAGGGCGGGAATTCTTCAATCGCCGGGAGCTTCCAGTGCTGAAGGATGTCGTCGAATTATCTGATTCGCCGAAGTTCGCCGATATTAAGTCTTTGGCCTACGCGGCTGTGCAGGGCTTTGAAGAAGAGCAATTTGACGAGGTCTATATTTGTTATAACAAATTCATCAATGCGATGAGCCAGTTGCCGACCGTTGATCGTCTGCTTCCTTTCGACAGTGTCGAAACGACCGGACCGACAGCGGAATACGAGTATGAGCCTTCTCCTGAAGCTGTGCTTGAAGTTTTGCTTCCAAAGTATGCTGAAACACTGATTTTCGGCGCCCTATTGGAAGGAAAGGCGAGTGAGCTTGGAGCGAAGATGACGGCAATGGGCAGCGCAACGAAGAACGCAACGGAAATGATCAACGAGCTGACCCTGACGTATAACCGTGCTCGTCAAGCGGCAATTACCCAGGAAATTACGGAAATCGTGGCAGGTGCCAACGCTCAAAGCTAGCATTTCCGTTTTCGATGATAGTTTGCGGATATGCAGGAACGCCAGGCGGTACTGTATGGCTCCCAGCCATTGTATAGAAGTGATGTTCCTCATGAACGGCTTCCGGCTGGTTAGCACCGCAAAACTTTAAGGAGGGAAACAACTATAATGAACAAAGGACGCGTTGTTAGCGTAATGGGTCCGGTTGTTGACATTGAATTCGGACGCGGACAACTCCCGGATATATTCAACGCTATTAAAATTGTGAAACAGGGTGGACAGGATGAGGACAGTGGTCTAATCCTGGAAGCATCCAATCACTTGGGCGACAACCTGGTCCGCTGTATCGCCATGTCCTCGACCGATGGTCTTGTACGTGGTGTGGAAGCAGTAGACTTGGGCGCTCCAATTTCGGTTCCAGTAGGTGAAGTGACTCTGGGCCGCGTATTTAACGTGCTTGGAGACACAATTGATAATAAAGGACAGGTAACTTCGGGCGAAAGAAATCCGATCCACCGCGATCCGCCTTCATTCGAAGAGCTCTCGACGCAATCGGAAATTCTTGAGACTGGTATTAAAGTTATCGACTTGCTTGCTCCATATGCCAAGGGCGGTAAGATTGGCCTGTTTGGTGGTGCGGGTGTTGGTAAAACCGTTACGATTCAAGAGCTGATCAATAACATCGCTCAAGAACATGGCGGTATTTCCGTATTTGCCGGTGTAGGCGAGCGGACTCGTGAGGGTAACGACTTGTACCATGAGATGACTGACTCAGGCGTTATCAGTAAAACCGCGATGGTATTCGGGCAAATGAACGAACCACCAGGCGCAAGGCTTCGCGTAGCCTTGGCCGGCCTCACGATGGCGGAATATTTCCGTGATCAAGAGGGACGTGACGTACTTCTCTTTATCGATAACATCTTCCGCTTTACTCAAGCGGGTTCGGAGGTTTCCGCCCTTCTTGGACGTATGCCTTCGGCGGTTGGTTACCAACCAACGCTTGCTACAGAGATGGGTCAGCTTCAAGAGCGCATCACATCGACGAAGAAAGGTTCCGTTACTTCCATCCAAGCGATTTATGTTCCTGCGGATGACTATACGGATCCAGCTCCTGCGACCACATTTGCTCACTTGGATGCAACAACGAACCTTGAGCGTAAAATTTCCGAGAAAGGGATTTTCCCTGCGGTTGACCCGCTGGCTTCCAGCTCCCGGATTTTGACGCCTGAAATCGTTGGCGAAGAACACTATAACGTAGCGCAAGGCGTTAAACAATTGTTGGCTCGTTATAAGGAATTGCAAGATATTATCGCGATCCTTGGTATGGATGAGTTGTCCGAGGATGACAAGCTGATCGTATCCCGTGCACGGAAGATCGAACGCTTCCTGTCGCAACCGTTCCACGTTGCCGAGCAGTTTACTGGAATCAAAGGTAAATATGTGCCGATTGCTGAAACGGTTCGCAGCTTCAAGGAAATCCTTGAAGGCAAGCACGATACCCTTCCAGAAGCAGCCTTCCTCTACGTTGGTACGATCGAAGAGGCTGTAGAAAAAGCAAAAACGTTGTAATACGCACCGTGAACTCGGATGCTTCAGAAATGAACTGTCCCACGAACAGGAGGGATGACTAGTGAGCACCTTTTTATTGGAAATTGTTACGCCGGAACAAGTGGTGTTCTCCGAGCAGGTGAATAGCCTGACCGTCCGCGGTGTCGAGGGCGAGCTTGGTATTTTGCCGCATCACGTTCCGCTGGTAACACCGCTTCAGGTTGCTCCAATTGTGGCCAAAACCGGTGGAGATTCGACCACAATTGCGGTACATGGCGGCTTTGTTGAAGTCCAGAAAGACAAAGTTATCATTCTCGCAGAAAGCGCCGAGCTTCCGGAGGAGATCGATGTCGATCGCGCGGTAGCTGCACGAGAGCGTGCTGAGCGCAGGTTGTCTGCAGGCAACAATCAGGATCGAATTGATCACCGTCGTGCAGAATTGGCTCTGCAAAGGGCGATTACCCGGATTAATGTATCCGGCAACGCGAAGATCAAAAAGCATCATTAATTGTGAATTATATAGCCAAACCGAACACTCTGGTGTTCGGTTTTTTCTTTTTCGGGAACCCGCGAGCGGGGCACTTACGATGAGCTATATTCAACCATCCGCCTGCAGCCTTCATTAAAAGAAGGTATAAATTAAGAAGGACTTGTAAAATGTAGTAATTAATAGTGGGTAATAACCGTTTCCTTGGCCCCTTTTTTGACCGACTTAAGATACAATCGGTATTGGGACATTCGCCCAATTCTGAATAATTTTAATGAAAAATGTTCTGCAGGCAGTAAATGCATTGCCATGGTCATAAGAACCTGGCAGTATAAAAAACACACTGAAACCTTGCTCCAAAGCTTAATTACAGTTTACGTATGAAAAATGTCCCAGAATATTACATGAGGTTTATGGCGGATACTGCCGCAGAAAATACGAAAATGCGGTATGGTTGACTTTAATGCATGAAATTGAATATAGTATCCAAGGCTGCAAATTCGATGTAGCGGAAACGAACAATATTTTGTAACATAGAACTATGTTGCATTGAAGCAGAAAATGTCGACGATGGAGAATGCAACAGGTTCCCTGTGACCGCTATGAGGCAATAATTCTGAGTGTGTTTTTGCGATTGCAGCAGGGTGAAACAGCTTTTAAATAAATATACAAATGGAAGCGCTCTGAGCGAAAAGAAAGACTGGATTATTATCACTCAGGCAAGTATGATATATAGGGTCTATAAATTTTTTACATTATGCTTGCCGATATATATTTATAGTGTTTTAACCCTTTCTGGGGCGGTTGCATAAGTATAGAACAAGGCGGGAGGCGCAGATATGAATCCCATGGATTCAGTGCCGACTTCGGTTGGCATGAATGGCTTGACGGCCATTTTAATATCGCTGGCTTGTATTGTCTTGTCCTGGTGGGCGCTGCAAAATCTCAAGCTGGATTTATTCATCCGGCATCCGAAGGGGCCGCAAGGCAAGCTGCTCCATCTGCTTCTGGCCATCGTGCTGGGACGGTTTGTGGCAGCCTTCATATTGGAGTACTTGGGATATACGCAGATGCTTCGCTATATGTTTTAATTCCTAAGTCTTTGGTTATAAGTGTGTTAGACTATTCGGGTTACAGGATTTTTTGGGGGTCTTGGAGCCTTTATGCGTAATCATACGCAGAGTGAACTTTGTCGAATAACATCAAAACATTGTGTCAACAATGGTGAATAAGGATTACGCCAAGGGGATCTGGTGAATGCTTGCGAATAAGACGAAACTCTTCATGATTCGTGTTATTTCTACAAGATTAGAGCCTTGTGCGCCTCAAGCTACCGATGATATGATGAAATTTAGGGAAATGAGCGGGATGCCTTTATTTTGCATCGAAAATAAGGGTGAAAATGAACGCGCGGAGGGAAACAGTGATGAGCAAATTTATCGTCCGCGGCGGCAATATTTTGTCCGGGAACGTTAAAGTTAGCGGAGCTAAAAATTCTGTGCTGCCGATCATCGCAGCATCGCTACTGGGGGAGGAAGGCGTAAGCGTAATTCGTGATGCCCCGCCGCTAGATGATGTGATGACCATTATCAAAGTCTTGGAATCGCTCGGAGCGACAGTTACATATGATCGTGAAGTAGTTACGGTCAATGCGCAAAAGATCGCGAATTGTGAAGCGCCGTACGAATGGGTACGGAAAATGCGGGCATCTTTTCTTGTTATGGGACCTTTGTTGACTCGCACGGGTTATACGCGAATTTCTCTACCTGGAGGCTGCGCGATCGGTACGAGACCCATTGATCAGCATTTGAAAGGTTTTGAAGCGATGGGTGCTGAGATCAATCTAGGACAGGGTTTTATCGAAGCCAAATCGAACGGACGCCTGCGCGGAGCGAAAATTTATCTGGATGTAGCCAGCGTTGGTGCAACGGAGAATATTATGATGGCGGCTACTCTGGCGGAAGGAACGACAGTTATCGAGAATGCGGCGAAGGAGCCGGAAATCGTAGATCTTGCCAACTACTTGAACGGAATGGGCGCGATCGTCCGCGGTGCAGGAACGGGCGTCATTCGCATCGAAGGCGTGGAGAAGCTGCGCGGCGTAGAGCATACAGTAATTCCTGATCGCATCGAAGCAGGCACCTTTATGATTGCTGCCGCCACGACAGGCGGAAACGTGTTTGTCGAGGGCGCGATTGCGGATCATCTGGGTCCCGTCATTGCCAAACTTGAGGAAATGGGCGCAAAGGTTGAAGTACACGAGAATGGTGTGCGGGTTATAGCGGATAAGCCGCTTAAGGCTGTGGACGTCAAAACGCTGCCATATCCGGGCTTCCCAACCGACATGCAGTCGCAAATGATGGCGCTATTGCTTGTGTCCGAAGGAACAAGCGTGGTAACGGAAACCGTGTTTGAGAACCGTTTCATGCACGTAGAGCAATTTGCACTGATGAATGCGGAAATCAAAGTGGAAGGACGTACTTCCATCATCACGGGCGGTGCCAAGCTGAGCGGAGCCAAAGTATGCGCTACGGATTTGCGCGCCGGGGCCGCACTCATAATTGCCGGGCTCGTCGCTGATGGTACCACGGAAGTAAGCGGCACACATCATATTGACCGCGGCTATGTTAATTTGGCCGAGAAGCTTTCGGGCCTAGGGGCAGACATCTGGCGAATCACTGTTGACGAGAAGGAATCCGCTGCCCAAAGCGAACGGGTTCCTGTCAATAAGAAGGATGAGCTCCCGATGCTTAAAGTACAACCGACCTGGGCATGATTGCGAATTAATATCATAACCTTTAGATGTGAAAAGGACTGTGTTTTTGTGCACAGTCCTTTTTTTTGTTGCGGCAGGAGAAAATGGCCGTAATTGGGTTTCGCCGGACATGGTGTAACACCATTCGTGCTGGGTGCCGCGGTCGGCGTGAAATGGATTGGATCGGTGCGAAATTGACTGAATGGACCGTTGATCCATTATTTTGCGTAAAAGCAGCAAAAACTAATGCGTACGGACTGTGGTTCCGTTATTTGGCTATATGAGCTCTTATATAGAAGGGGAAAATTAACATAAGTGCAACTGGGCCCGATAAGTACTGTAATTCAGCTTCAAAATAGAAATAGAGCGCGCTCTGTCCGTTGGCAGAGGGAAGTGGTGCTGAACTGAGTTGAATAAGATTATTGCATATCGAGCACTGCTTGAAGGGGAGCCAATATATAAGATTATGCTGGCTGATCATCATATCAAACCTGCTCGTTTCTCATATATTCGGGCTGATGACCTATCCATTCCGGTTCTAGCAGGCTTGTGAAGATCATATCTATAAGTATAGCGAACAAAAAGTATAACGAATTCAATCGCTAGGGTCGCATAACCCCTCGGCAGAGGAAGCCATGCGGCTGCAGCATGAATCGGGATGGAGGTTGCTTATTTTGAGTACGGATTCTAATCAGGAACATTTGGTCATCAATCTATCGGCTCGTAAAAATAAAAGAGATCAAAGCTGTGCGTCGATCGGGGGCAGTCTGGAAAGCAGCTGGCGGAAAAGAGCGGCCGCAGGGCAAGAACAGCCGAGAATCGCTGCAAGCCGTGATCCAGCCGTGGCAGGACGGAAGGGTCAGAAGCAGGCATCGCTGGGAACGGAGTACGGACTGTGTGTAAAAGATGATGCGCATATGGAAGCGGGGTTTGTACCGGGACAAAGCAGGGGACCGGATAAGCCGCATGTAGGATCAATATTGCACAAAGAGGTAAACAATACGCACCAAAATGTGCAAAGCAGAATACAGTCCAGCACTTCAAGCGCTGGGGCGGGCGGGTTTGTAAAGAGTGTGCAACGCAGCGTGGCGGCTGTCAGCGGGCAGCGCAGTGCGGCGAACAGTGCTGCGGAAAGCAAAGCAGGTATTGCAGTGGAAGAGCTGGACGGGCGAACTACACCGTCAAGTGGGGGCGGCTGGGCGCAGCTAAGGGTTGCGGGCAGCACGCCAGACCGCATGCGGAGCGCGCCAGCTCCGGCGCGGGGCACGCCGCAGCCGCAGCCGCGCAGCGCAGCGCGCCCGTCCGCGC
>NZ_WNZW01000078.1 GCF_009725165.1 Paenibacillus woosongensis | reverse complement strand
AGTTACTTTCCACCTTGGTTGAATTTATTCGATCAGGAAAGTAACGTACAACAGAGCGAATAGCCCAAAATGAGAGCATTATGGTTAAGCTACTAAGAGCACACGGAGGATGCCTAGGCGCTAGGAGCCGAAGAAGGACGTGGCGAACAACGAAACTGCCTCGGGGAGCTGTAAGCAAGCTTTGATCCGGGGGTGTCCGAA
>NZ_WNZW01000007.1 GCF_009725165.1 Paenibacillus woosongensis | reverse complement strand
TCTGAGCACGTTTGGTGGCAATGGCGGAGGGGTTCCACACGTACCCATCTCGAACACGACCGTTAAGCCCTCCAGCGCCGATGGTACTTGGACCGCAGGGTCCTGGGAGAGTAGGACGTCGCCAAGCGGATGTTCCCTGATAGCTCAGTCGGTAGAGCACTCGACTGTTAATCGAGTTGTCACAGGTTCGAGTCCTGTTCGGGGAGCCATTTGCTCTCATAGCTCAGTAGGTAGAGTGCATCCATGGTAAGGATGAGGTCACCGGTTCGATCCCGGTTGAGAGCTCCACTATCTTTGCTTTGTGTAGTAAACATATGGCCCGTTGGTCAAGGGGTTAAGACACCTCCCTTTCACGGAGGTAACAGGGGTTCGAATCCCCTACGGGTCACCACTTTAATTACAAGCATCACTAGGGATGAGAATCCCTTGGGGCTTGAGATGAACACTGTCCTACATATGGAGGCTTAGCTCAGCTGGGAGAGCATCTGCCTTACAAGCAGAGGGTCAGCGGTTCGATCCCGTTAGCCTCCACCATTTGAAATTTTATTGGGGATTAGCCAAGCGGTAAGGCAACGGACTTTGACTCCGTCATTCATAGGTTCGAATCCTATATCCCCAGCCATTGTACGAGCCATTAGCTCAGTTGGTAGAGCACCTGACTTTTAATCAGGGTGTCGAAGGTTCGAGTCCTTCATGGCTCACTTTTCTAAAAAAATGCGCGTGTGGCGGAATTGGCAGACGCACTAGACTTAGGATCTAGCGTCTTCGGATGTGGGGGTTCAAGTCCCTCCACGCGCACCATAGTTATGCGGACGTGGCTCAGCGGTAGAGCATCGCCTTGCCAAGGCGAGGGTCGCGGGTTCGATTCCCGTCGTCCGCTCCATAAATATGCGCCCTTAGCTCAGCTGGATAGAGCGTTTGACTACGAATCAAAAGGTCGGGAGTTCGAATCTCTCAGGGCGTGCCACTTTAACTTAACACATCATTAACGGGACGTAGCTCAGCTTGGTAGAGCACCTGGTTTGGGACCAGGGGGTCGCATGTTCGAATCGTGTCGTCCCGACCATAATGATGCGGGTGTAGTTCAATGGTAGAACTCCAGCCTTCCAAGCTGGTAGCGTGGGTTCGATTCCCATCACCCGCTCCATAAATAAACAACACTGCCAATAGGCAGTTTTTTGTTTTCTATGGGCTATTTTTTTTGTTTTCTGTAGATGGAGAGAGAAGCCACAGGGCTTCCGTGAAGGCTCTAAACGGCCCATCCCTAGGCCTTTTGCAGATCCCATAAGGGGATATCATGATTATTTATAATTGATTATGGAAAGCAAGCAACAGGCCAGAACAGTGCCTATCCCCATTCTATAGCTCCTCGTATATAGACAGTTTGACTTCAATCTGGACTTCAACCTGACCGCACTAAATGGAATTGATGTATCTAATTATGCTCTAAACGAATGTTTCAGGGGATTAGGTGGATTTTTTGCTTCTAAAAATCAAGAATCCAGCCTTGAGGGGCATTACCCCTAGTTCTAACGACATGAAATCCATTTAAATCTACATTCCCTCTTTTTCCGCAGAAACTAACTACTATAGATCCATTTAAATTAAGTAGAACTATATTAAATGTGCTTCAATGACTCTTGATTTGGAGACATACACTCCCGTTCCATTACAATATGACTCGTGATATTGATGGGATAAATTAAAGCGACTCCCAACAAGCAGTTGCCTGCCCATTATAGGGTCGTGGGCTGCTCACAAAAAAGACCTGCGCCTTCCACGGCATAGTAGCATAGCAATAGCCCACAATCTATTGAGCGTAGGAGGCATATGGCTTGCTGCCTTCCTTTAAATTAAATACATAAAAAAGCCTGACAGCAAAACATCGCGTTTTCCGTCAGGCTTTTAATTTTAGAGATTTTATTAGTTTACGCTTTGGCAGAAATTCCATTTAAAATGAGCTGTATCGTATCCCGAATTTCCTTGTCCTCATCCCAAGACTGGTCGGGAAAGATAACAAAACGGGAAATGAACAGTCCAATCATGGCCGAAGCACTGAATCGCAGCAGGGAAGGAGCAGGCATTTCGATGATCTGTCCCTTACTTTTGAAATGCTCCACGATTTCGGCGAATCTGTGGAAGACTTTGTTGCCGATATGTTTCTTGAATTCCTCCTGCAGCACGGGCTGGAACGGGATTTCCTGCAGCAAAATTTTAATGAGCTTAAGATGCTTGCGGGCAAAATTCAAGCGATTGACTGCAACCGCATAAAGAAATTCCTCGATCGTAGGGTAGTCTGACTCCAGCACTTCTTTGAAATCATTCCACACGAAGGGGGCAATCAGCCTGCTCATCATCGGAGATACGATGGAGAGGAGCAGGTCTTTCTTGGTTTTATAGTGGCGAAAGATCGTTCCTTCCGCAACCCCCGCTTTCTGAGCAATTTCGCTGGTTGAGGAAGCTGCATATCCTTTCTCTGCAAAAACTTCGACAGCCGCCTGAATAATTTTAATTTGTTTATCGGTGAGTTTAGCTTCATCTATTTTGATGATTTCCTGAATCCATTGTTCTATCTGATCTTGTTGGGACATCTGGTATATCCTCCTGAAAAACCACTGAGTTTATTATCGCCTCTTCATACTACCTAATTTTATCATAAGCTCATTCGGAATGTTATATTTTGCGATGCTTCCGCAAAGCGGTAATATTTAATGTAATGAATAATAGGGAAAATCCAATTAGCACCATGACGTCCCCCGCAATCGCGTTCCAGCCCATCCCTCGAATCATGACGTCACTTAAGGCATGCGTCCCGTAGGTTAGCGGCATGATAATGCCAAGCTTCTGCAGCCAGACGGGCAGAGTATCAAGCGGGAATAGGCCCGACAAGAAGAGCTGTGGAACGATAATTAATGGAATAAACTGAATCATTTGCAGTTCATTATTGGCGTAGGCGGATAGGAGGGTGCCAAGTGTTAGTGCGGTCATCGACAGCAGCAGCGTCAGTAGAAGCACGTAAGCAAAGGAGCCGGTCATCAGAATACCGAGTACTTTGATACAGAACCAGGAAATTAATAATGCCTGTATGATCGTAAATATGCCGAATCCTCCGATATAGCCAAGGACAAGCTCCCAGCGGCGAAGAGGTGTCGATAGCAGGCGCTCCAGCGTGCCTGTCGTGCGTTCCCGGAGGAAGGAGACCCCTGAAATGAGGAAAACGAAAAAGAAGATGAAAAATCCAATCAGAACCGGTCCAAATTGATCGATCGGCGTCATGTTCTCCGAACCGTGCAGATACGTTATATTCAAGCTACTCGCAGACGTCTCGGAATGTGGCTGTTCACCTGATTTTTGCAGCAGCATGATGACGGCTTTATTGACGGAAGGCTCACTGCCCTCCAGCTTGACCTGAAGGCTTGCATGGTCTATTGACACGATAGCATCGATGCTCCGGTCCTCGAGCGCCTGCTCAGCTGCATCACTGCTCCCATAATTGATGACGTGAGCCTGCTGCTCTTTCATTTGATCGATAAGCTGGCTTGGGGCATTCACAACCCCAATATTCGGTTCATAATCCGAACCATGAAAGACGAGGTTCATTAAAGTCAGTACGAAGAGGGGAGCGAGGAAGAGAAGAGCGAGCGTTCTTTTGTCCCGCCGGAATTGTCTTAAAATTCGCAGGATGATAGCCCATACTCTCATAACTGAACACCTCCGTAATAAATAAAGGCTTCCTCGATAGAAGATTTACCCGATCTCTCTATCAGTGCTGCCGGCGTATCGACGGCAATCAAGCGTCCTTCCCGAATCATGCCGAGACGGCCGCATTTATCCGCTTCATCCATCACATGCGTGGTCAGAATAATCGTCGTCCCCTTGGTGTTTAAGGCCTTCAGCTCGGTCCAGATTGTTTGACGCAGCAAGGGGTCAATTCCTACCGTCGGCTCATCCAAAATGAGCAGGGGAGGCTCATGCAGCAGGGCAATGGCCAGGGAGAGCCTGCGTTTCATGCCCCCGGAGTATTGTATCACCTTCTTATGGAGATGATCCTGCAGCGAGACGATGTCCATAACCGCGGAAATTCGCTGTTTACGCCGTGCCCCCTTTAAGCCGTACAAGGCAGCGTAGAAATCAAGGTTCTCCAGGGCGCTGAGATCAGTATACAAAGCGTCGGATTGTGCCATATAGCCGATTTTTGATAAAATATCGAGGCGCGGCATAGGCGTGCCGAATGCTTCAATGAATCCGGACGTCGCCTGTTCGATCCCTGTGAGCAGCTTGACCAGCGTCGTCTTGCCTGAACCTGACGGGCCAAGGAGACCGAAGGTTTCCGAGGGAAATACTTCAAGCGAAATATGCTCTAGGACGCTTTTCTTGCCAAACTGCTTCGAGGCATCGGTAACTCGAATTACAGGGCTATTCTGAGCCATAATTAATTCTCCTTTTAAAGAGTAATGAGTGAGTACTCACTCCGTATTATAATTCTAAAAAGAAACAAAGTAAATTCATCAGCGGCAGAAATTGCTAGAAGATTAAACCAGGCAGAATATTGCTGTAAAGTGTCACTTTCTCCGAATAATACTATTGCATTTCATTACTTCACCGTGATAAGGTAAGTATTGGATTCTAGAATGTGTAATTTAAGTGATTACGGTTGCGATGCATAAATATAAGTTGTTTTGTGAAAATATCCTATTCGAGTCGTCACATTATGCGTCTGATTGTATAAAAAGCCAGAACAGGCTTGTTGGTGGCGGAATTTTTTTAATGCTACTTTACAATAAAGTGAAGATTTTCAGAACAGTTTATTGTATGATAGTAGGAAGGCTTTAGAAAGACGGAATAGGGATGAAATGGGGGAGAAACATGACTGAATTAACAGTGACCGCAGGCAAAAGCAATTCAAATAACCTGCTTCGGCGCGACATCCGTTTTTTGGGCAATATTCTAGGAGAGGTCCTGGTCCATCAGGGCGGCAACGAGCTCTTGGATATTGTCGAGAAGATTCGTGAAGCCAGTAAGTCGCTGCGGGCTGTATTTTTACCGGAATTGCATGAAGAGTTTAAAGATATGATTAATTCTCTTGAACCCGACATTCGTCACCAAGTTATCCGTGCGTTCGCGATTTATTTTCAATTGGTCAACATTGCGGAGCAAAACCATCGAATTCGCCGGAGAAGAGACTTGGAGCGTTCTGCAGGCGAATCGGTTCAATCAGGTTCGATCGAAGCTTCTGTTAAGGATCTGAAGGAACGTGGGTTCAATTATGCGGAAGCGCAGGAAATTCTGGAAGGAATGTCTCTGGAACTAGTAATGACGGCTCACCCGACAGAAGCGATGCGCCGGGCTATCCTGGACATTCACAAGCGGATTGCCGACGATGTCATGCAGTTGGATAATCCAACGCTAACGTTCCGTGAGCGGGAACAGCTTCGCGAGAAACTGCTTAACGAAGTGATTACGCTGTGGCAAACCGATGAACTGCGGGACCGTAAACCAACAGTCATTGATGAAGTACGCAACGGCATGTATTATTTCCATGAAACGCTGTTCCAGGTGCTTCCTGAAGTGTATTTGGAATTAGAGCGATGTCTGAGCAAATACTATCCAGAGCATTTGTGGCATGTGCCGACATATTTGCGTTTTGGTTCCTGGATCGGCGGAGACCGGGACGGCAACCCGTCCGTAACGGCCGATGTGACATGGCAGACGCTGAACATACAGCGCAAGCTCGTTGTGCGTGAATATCAGCGCTGTCTGGCTGAACTGTTCAAGCATCTTAGCTTCAGCACGACGATCGTCGATGTCACAGATGAACTAGAGGCTTCGATTCAAAGAGACCGTCTGCAAGTTACATTGAATAGAACACCGCAATGGTTGAACGAGAAAGAGCCTTACCGGGTCAAGCTCACTTATATGACAGAGAAGCTGCATAATCTGCTGGATGATTCCAAGAAAGGAACTCCGGAGCGTTATTCGGACGTTAAGGAGCTTATCCACGATCTTAAGATCATTGACCGCAGCTTGCGTCACCATTATGCGGATTACGTCGCAGATACGCATATTCAGAAGATTATCCGCCAAGTTGAACTTTTCGGGTTCCATACGGCAACGCTGGACATTCGCCAGCATAGCCAGGAGCACGAGAATGCAATGACGGAAATACTGGCAAACATGAATATCGTGAGCAACTATGCCGAATTGGAGGAAGAAGAGAAAATCAAGCTGCTCGAGGAGCTTCTGAACGATCCTCGCCCTCTAACTTCGCCGTACCAAGAATACAGCGAGAGCACTACGGAGTGCCTGAATGTGTACCGCACGGTATTCCGGGCCCAGCAGGAATTCGGAACCCAGTGCATTACGAGCTATTTGATCAGTATGACGGAAGCGGCAAGCGATATTCTCGAGGTTATGGTCTTCTCCAAAGAGGTAGGTTTGTTCCGTAAGGAAGCGGACGGCACGGTAATCTGTACGCTGCAATCGGTGCCGCTCTTCGAGACGATCGACGACCTTCATAATGCTCCTGGCATTATGCGCAAGCTGTTCAACATGCCGATTTATCGCCAATCGGTAGCGGCGATGAATGACCTGCAGGAAATTATGCTTGGTTATTCCGACAGCAATAAAGACGGTGGCGTCGTGACGGCGAACTGGGAGCTTCGCGTGGCTCTGAAGCAAATTACTGCTGCAGCTAGCGAATTCGGCGTAAGGCTGAAATTCTTCCATGGACGCGGCGGAGCGCTAGGCCGGGGAGGTATGCCGCTGAACCGCAGCATCCTGGTTCAACCGGCAGAGACGATCGGCGGAGGCATTAAGATTACGGAGCAGGGAGAGGTCATATCTTCCCGTTACTCCTTGAAGGGCATCGCTTATCGCAGCCTGGAGCAAGCAACCTCGGCGCTGATTACGGCGGCCATAGATGCGAAGCTGCATCGCGACAATGATGAGAATGAACAAAAATGGGAAGAGATTAGTGCGGTTATTTCTGAAACTTCATTGAGAAAGTATCAGGACTTGGTATTCCGTGAGCCGGATTTCCTGAAATACTTCAAGGAATCTACACCTCTTCTGGAAGTCGGCGAACTGAATATCGGATCCAGACCATCGAAGCGCAAAAATAGCGATCGTTTTGAGGATCTACGTGCTATTCCTTGGGTATTTGCCTGGACGCAGAGCAGATACCTGTTCCCGGCCTGGTATGCGGCTGGAACGGGGTTGTATCAGTTCTATCAGAATAACGAAGAGAATTTGAAAGTGCTGCAAGAAATGTATGAGAATTTCTCCTTTTTCCGTTCGGTCATCGACACGCTTCAATTCGCGATCGTCAAAGCCGATCTGGTCATCGCCCAAGAGTACGCTGCGATGTGCAGAGACGGTGAAGTCAGGGATCGCATTTTCAAGCAAATCGAAGAGGAATTCCATTTGACGAAGGATATGATTCTGAAAATTACGGGGCAAACGGATATTCTGGATCATAATCCGGGACTTCAGGAGTCCATACGCCAGCGTAATCCTTACATCGATCCGCTTAGTTATATGCAGGTACAGCTGCTTAGCGAGCTCCGCGCGATTCGCGAGAAGGATCAGGACGATCCGAATCTGCTGCGCGAAGTACTGCTTACGATTAACGGAATTGCCGCTGGACTTAGAAATACGGGCTGATGATCATATAACGATGCAAAACAACAAGCCGGAAACCTCTGACGAGGGTCCGGCTTGTTTGTGAGTTTACAGATATTTCAAGATTTCGACGAGCCTGATGCTTGAGTTGACGGCATGTCTTGCTTTTTCAGGAGACATGAATTAACATTTGGAATGAAGTGCCGACGGCGAGGATCCTATAGGTTACTATGGGATGCCGATGGCCGGACAGGCAGGGTGAAAAATTGAAGCCCGTCCATGGATCTGGGGGAAATTCAATGGTAGATCATTTTGATGTGAGATTAGTGAAGCTAGCCCGCCAAGGGGATCAGGAAGCTTTTGCCGACCTTGTTGATGTATATAAGGATAAGATATTTCATCTGGCCTACCGCATGCTGTCGAACCGCCACGAGGCGGAGGACATTGTGCAGGAGACTTTTTTGCGTGTATATAAAAATTGGGAGCGCTACGACGAGAAGCAGAAATTCTCAACTTGGCTGTATCGGATAGCCACCAATTTATGCATAGACAGGCTCCGGAAGCGCAAGCCGAATTATTACCTTGATGCGGAGATGAACGACCAGGAAGGTCTGGACGGATATACGCTGATTCCGGGAGATGAACGAACGCCCGAAAGCGAATACTTGCTGACAGAGACGCAGCAGACCATTCATTACGCAATCGAAGGTTTGCCGGCGAAATACAAATCGGTTGTTATATTAAGGTACTTGCAGGAGCTGTCGCTTAGCGAAATTAGTGATGTGCTGGATATGCCGGTAACCACAGTCAAGACGCGGCTTCACCGCGGACGGGAATTTTTGCGCAAAAAACTGCAGCATAAGGTTCTATAACCTTTTACCGAGTGTAGGAAATATTTAGTTTCTTGAAACGTATTGCTAAGCGCAACGTATTGTATGTTAGGACGACTATACGCACCGTAAGTTGCTCCGGTTTCGCATAGATTTTACTGAAAGGACTGGCTGATATGGATTGCAAACAAGCCACCTCATTGATGCATGAGTATTTAGATGACGAGTTGTTTGGGGAAGAGGCCTTGTCACTCCAGAGGCATCTTCAGGAATGTCCATCCTGCCAGATGCATTTTAAGGAACTAGAGCAGGCGGAATTGATGCTGTTTGCCACAATCAAGCGCTCTTCATTCTCCGCTTCCGACGAGCTGGTAGACCGGATCATGAAGTCCATTCCCAGCCAACAGAAACAACGGGCTTGGCTCCAATGGATCAAGAGACACCCTGCATTAACGGCAGCGGCGATGTTTTTGCTAGTGATGCTGTTTAGCACCATTTCTCTATGGAATAGCGATGATCAGCTTATTGTGAAAGGGAAAGATCTGGATCATGTCGTGATCAACGGAAGGACTGTAACAGTGCCCAACGGCTCCAAAGTAGCCGGCAACCTGACGGTAGAGAACGGTACGGCGGAAATCTACGGCGAGGTGGAAGGCAACCTCACAGTCATCGATGGATCGTACTACCAGGCTTCAACCGCCAAAATTTTGGGAGAGGTCAGAAGTATCGATCAGGCGCTGGACTGGCTCTGGTACAGGATCACGAATACTTTTACGGAAGTCGCCTATAGGTAATGAAATATCAGGCAATTTATCGGCGCCTCCCTTCTTTGGGAACAAGGCGCTTTTTATTTTTGTGCTTAGAGGAAATTTTTGCATGCATAGGCGAAAGGTGCTATTTCTCTGCGGCACTTGCATCTGGATTGTGAACGTTATAACCTAGAGTTTAAGGGGAATATATAGAGACAAGCGAATTCACCGATTTGATGCATCTACATAATGTTTCTCTGTTGGCGATCGAGTTGACGGAGAGATAACCGGGGGTTGCACCATGAACTATTTTGCAAATTTAACATGGCAGGATACCATTAAAGATATCATCGATATATTAATCGTTACTTATATCATCTATCACCTTATTCTGTTAGTGCGGGGCACGCGCGCCGTTCAACTGCTTAAGGGAATTCTGTTTCTCGTCGTCATTTGGGCCGTGAGTACCTGGTTCGATTTGTACACGCTCAAATGGCTCATGAACCAGATGTTTACCTTTGGGGTGCTTGCCATATTTATTATATTTCAGCCGGAGCTCAGACGGGCGCTGGAGCAGTTAGGCCGCGGTAAATTATTCGGCAGAAGCACAGCCGATGAAGAGGAGTTCGGGAAGGAAGTCAGCGAGATTATTAAGGCCATTAATTATTTATCTCGTAGAAAAATTGGCGCGCTCATCGTATTTGAACGGGATACCGGGTTAAACGAGTATACGGAATCAGGCATTCCGATTCAATCTGTGATCACCTCCCAGCTGCTTATAAATATTTTCATTCCCAATACCCCGCTTCATGACGGGGCCGTAATCGTGCAGGGTCGTAAGATTGCTGCTGCGGCTTGTTATTTGCCGTTGTCGGAGAATCCATTCATTAGCAAGGAGCTCGGGACACGGCACCGGGCAGCGATCGGGATCAGCGAGGTTGGGGATGCCATCTCGATTATTGTCTCGGAGGAGACGGGACAAATTTCCCTGGCGATTGATGGTCAGGTTGTTCGGGATATCAATGAAGAGTCGTTGATTTCCAAGCTGTATGAAGAATTGGGGCCTAACTCGAAGCCGGCCGAGAAGCGTGCGCCTTTCTGGAAGAGGAAGGAGGGCGGGAACAATGGATAAATGGCTAAGCCATAACAATGTAGCTAAGGTAATCGCTCTTATCGTCAGCATCATTCTCTGGGCCATGGTGCATTTGGACAGCGGGACGCCCGTAGCGCCAACGCCTGTTGTCAATACAAAGGTCATACCTAACGTCAAAATCCAAATCGTCGGCTTTGACAGCGATAATTATGTGCTCTCCGGCCTGGAGACCGACAAGGTCAGGCTGGAAGTACGGGGAAAACGCACGGATATTACGACTAATTTCTCCGATTATAAGGTTAAGCTGGATTTGAGCGATGTGGGGCCGGGTACGTCGTCCCAGCCGCTGATTCACGAGCTGCCGCCGGGTGTTTCACTAGTCTCCATGAGCCCTTCCATTGTTAAAGTATCCATCGAAGCGAAGCAAACGAAAGACATCGCCGTGAATATTGTAACGAAGGGACAGCCTGCCCAAGGAATGCAGCTAGGCAGTCCGATCGTAGCAGGCTCCGGCGTAGTTCAAGTGACTCTGCCTGAGAGTGAATTAGCGGAGCTGGCGCGGGTGCAGGGAATCATGGATATTAGCGGCATTACTGAACCGGTCAAAGGAAAAACTGTGAAGCTGGTCGCATATGATAAGCATGGGCAGGAAATGAGGAACGCTGTAATCGTACCTTCATCCGTGGAGGTCGACATCCCGATCACGAAGCTGTACAAGAGCGTTCCGCTTGAGGTGCGGGAAGTCGGGCAACTGCCGGATGGGCTGGTTGTAGCAAGCGTGGAAAGCGACGTAAAAGGCGTAGCTATATATGGGTCTAAAGAAGTACTGGAAGGCATTTCCTCATACTCCGTTGCGGTGGATTTAAGCCAATTCAAAGGAACTAATCAAACTAGGTATACGGTGGACTTGACTCCGCCCGAAGGTTCTGAGAAAATCGAGCCTAGCTCCGTTACGGTTACCGTCAAAGTGGAGCCGCCGGATCAAAGACAGATCAGCGGCATTCCGATTACCCTCAAGCAGGATAATTCAAATTTGGCAGCAAACATTCTCGATCCGGCAGAGAAGAAGATGTCTCTGACGGTTGTGGGCGCCAAGGAGGTTATCGATAAGCTGAAGCCGGAGGATATCAAGATTACCGCGGATTTATCTGGCCTTGGGCCGGGGACGCACATGGTTCCCGTTGTCGTCGCGCTGCCGCTGCACTTGGGTCTGGCCGAAAGCGATCAATCCAGGCAAATCAGTGTGGAGCTTGTAGAGAAGGCTGAGCCGACGGTCACGGAGCCGGAAGAGGAACAGGATTCGAATTCAGCCAACGATTCGGATGCCGCCAACCTACCGCAGGAGAATGCAGGAGGAAGCGGGAACAATGTTGGCGGGGAACAGAAGCAGTAAGTCTGCCGTAAAATAGCGATAGCGGCATCAAATTTAATCTCACATAACGAATAAGGAGTGAAATCATGGGAAAGTATTTTGGAACGGATGGAGTACGTGGAGTTGCAAATAAGGAACTGACCGCAGAATTGGCATACAAGATCGGTCGCTGCGGAGGGTATGTCCTGGCAGGCCAGGCTCCGAAACCCAAAGTAGTGATCGGGATGGATACCCGGATCTCCGGCGTCATGCTGGAATCAGCGCTTGTAGCGGGACTATTGTCTATCGGAGCAGACGTTGTTCGCCTGGGAGTCGTCTCGACACCGGCAGTCGCCTTTTTGACTCAGAAGCTGGGGGCGGACGCGGGCGTCATGATTTCCGCTTCACATAATCCGGTTGAGGATAACGGTATTAAATTTTTTGGTAGCGATGGATTCAAGCTGTCGGACGAAACGGAATTGCAAATTGAAGAGCTGATGGACAAAGAGGTAGACGAGCTACCGCGTCCGATCGGCAAAGATCTCGGCAGCGTAACGATAGATACGGATTCTAAACTGAAGTATTTGGAGTTTTTGAAAACGACAATTTCTTCTTCTTTCAAAGGCCTTAAGGTCGTGCTGGATTGCGCGAACGGGGCGGCCTACGAGCTTGCGCCGCGTTTGTTCAAAGAATTGGGCGCAGAGGTGCATACGATCGGGGCGGAGCCTAATGGACTTAACATCAACGAGCAGTGTGGGTCTACGCATCCGGAGGAGTTGAAGAAAGAGGTTGTGCGCCTGGGCGCAGATATCGGCCTTGCCTTCGACGGCGATGCGGATCGGTTGATCGCGATTGACGGGAACGGAGAAGAAGTGGATGGCGACTATATTTTGTGCATTTGCGGCGATGCGATGAACCGGGCCGGCAAATTGAAGGACAACACGGTCGTGACTACGGTAATGAGCAATTTCGGATTCTATAAGGCAGCCAAGAAGCTGGGATTAAATACGGCTCAGACCGCGGTCGGTGACCGTTATGTCATGGCGGAAATGCGCCGCGGCGGGTATAAGCTGGGCGGAGAGCAATCCGGCCATGTGATTTTCCTTGATTACAGCACTACAGGGGATGGCATTCTGACCGCGATTCAACTGGTCGATACCCTGGTTGCTTCCGGAAAATCCCTTAGCGAGCTCAGACAGGTCATGAAGCAGTATCCTCAAGTCCTGGTTAACGTTCGGGTACAGGATAAGAGCAAATACGAAGGCAACGAAGCGATCGGCAAAGCCGTTGCTGCAGTTGAGAGCCATTTGTCCGACAATGGACGAGTGTTAGTCCGGCCTTCGGGAACAGAGTCATTGATCCGCGTTATGGCAGAGGGTCCCGATAAAGCGGAGCTCGAGCAGCTTGTATCGCAAATCGTATCGGTTGTCGAGGCGGAGCTGGTATAACTCTGCTTGTTTACAAGGGACTATTTACGTAATTTATAACATGAAGCCGCTGGGACGGGTGACACCTGTTTCAGCGGCTTTTTTTACGGGTATAGAGCTGTGCGGGAAAGGATCAGGCCATGAAAAGAAAGGGGGCAGTGAAGCCCAGGACGAGATGATTATTGCCAAATGGTTTGCAGTTGCATATAATTAAGCATATTCAAAAAAAGAAAGCGAGGGTTGTGAGGTTACCTAGCAGTTTAAGCGCCAGAGCTTCATTCGCGCGAAGCTATGATCTCGTAGTATGTATAAAGTTATCCGTGTGATGCATCCCGTGTCCGTGGATATCAGGTAATGCTAACTTTTTACGAGACTGAGTTCGGCAATCGAAGCTGACGAGGTGGAGGTGTTCGAAATATTCGGCGGGGACCTCCCGGTATTTCATCCATACCGTGACCGAGGAAGTCAAAAGGAATGGGCGACTGTTCTGACAAGCTTCCCGGAAGGATGCTGGAGAGTAATGATACGTGTTCATGAATGTGCAAAGAGAAAGATGCGGGAGAACCGCAGTGTGCGGAGAGAAGCGGACATTCATGAAAATGCCTGGATAATTTCAGACTTTTCTAATTTGTTTTCATATATTTAATTTTTGACAATTGAATATCTGTCTCTGTGTACTGCGGTGTAATTCTTCCGTTTCCTTTCATTTCGAGCACATTAAATTCTGAAATGATGAAACGGAGGATATATAAATATGTGTGGGATTGTTGGATATATTGGGAAGAGAGACACGCAAACCGTATTGATCGAGGGACTGAAGAAGCTGGAGTACCGTGGGTACGATTCCGCAGGCATCGCCGTATTTACACCGGAGGGTCTGCAAATTGCCAAGTCGATCGGCCGTCTGGCCAACCTGGAATCGAAGCTGGAGGATACGCCGCTTGTAGGTACGGCCGGCATCGGACATACACGTTGGGCTACTCATGGCAAGCCGTCGGATGTGAACTCGCATCCGCATACCGATCACAGCCAGAAGTTCTCCGTTGTGCATAACGGGATCGTGGAGAACTATTTAGAGCTGAAGGAAGAACTGATCAGCCAAGGGTATGTGTTTGTTTCCGAGACAGATACGGAAGTCATTTCCCATTTGGTCGCTCGCGAGTATGAAGGAGACATCGTCAAGGCGGTTCAGAAGGCCATCACCTATATGCGCGGTGCTTTTGCGCTTGGGGTGCTGACGGAATATGAACCGAACAAGCTTGTCGCTGTACGTCAGGCGAGCCCGCTGATTATTGGGCTGGGTGAAGGGGAGAACTTCATCGGCTCAGACATTCCTGCCATTTTGAATTACACGCGCAAAATATATATTTTGAATGACGGTGAGATGGCGGTTCTGACCGAAGATGCTGTCGAATTGATGACCATTGAGGGGAACTTTATTTCTCGGGAAATGATTTCTGTCGATTGGGATGCGGTGACCGCAGAAAAAGGCGGCTTCGATCATTTCATGCTGAAGGAAATCCATGAGCAGCCTAAGGCCTACCGTGACACGATGAGAGGCCGGATCAGCGAAAATGGAAGTAAGGTTGTCTTCCCTGATTTGAAGCTGACAGAGGAGAAAATACGCAGCCTCAGCAGCATTCACATCGTAGCCTGCGGTACGGCATACAATGCCGGACTTGTTGGCGGAGCGGCCATTGAGCAGTTGGTTCGCATTCCGGTGATGAACGACGTGGCATCCGAATACCGCTATCGCTCGCCGCTGATTACGCCGGACACGCTTGTCATCGTTGTCAGCCAATCCGGTGAAACGGCGGATACGCTGGCTGCGCTGCGTGAAGCCCATGCGAACGGTGCTCATGTGCTTGCAGTTACGAACGTGGTCGGCAGCTCGATCGCGCGCGATGCGGACGATGTTATCGCCACGCTGGCCGGACCGGAGATCGCTGTTGCTTCGACGAAAGCTTATACCTCGCAGTTGATCGCGTTCTACCTGCTTGGATTGTACATGGCTCAGGTGCGCGGCACACAAAGCGAGGAGGAGATCGCCCATGTCATCGCGGCGATGCAGTCCCTGCCTGAGCAGGTAGAGAGCATGCTGGAGAAGGCTGACGCGGTGAAGGCTTATGCCGAGCAAATTGCGGATCACGAGCATCTGTTCTTTATCGGACGCGGTCTGGATTACTCCGTCGTACAAGAAGGTTCACTGAAGCTGAAGGAGATTTCCTATATCCATTCCGAAGCTTATGCAGCCGGCGAACTGAAGCACGGTACGCTTGCATTGATCGAGGAAGGCATTCCGGTCATTGCCCTGGTCACCCAAGACAATGTGCTTGAGAAGACCGTCAGCAACATCAAGGAAGTGAAGGCGCGCGGCGGGGATGTCATGGCCATCACCCATGAGGAGCATGTTGCAGACTTGCTGAAGTCTGTCGATCAAGCGCTCTCCATTCCGAAGACGCTGCCGATGCTTACCCCGGCGCTGTCCGTTGTTCCTCTGCAACTGCTTGCTTATTACGCTGCCCTGGCTCGAGGCAACGACGTCGACAAGCCGCGCAACTTGGCGAAGAGTGTGACGGTGGAGTAGGGGAGTTAGGGATGGGAATATGATTGTCTGGTGATAAAAAAGTCGTGAACCAGTAAAAGATGTCATGAACCAGTAAAAAAAGTTGTGAACCAATAAAAGATGTCGTGAACTGAAATGCAAGGTGAATGACTTTTCATCTAGAAGGGAGCCCGTGGGATTGATTCGGGCTCCTTTTAATCTTTACGAATAAATGTACAAGGGATTTTACGATTGGTGGTGAAATTATTGAGTGACATTGGACATAGAATAAAATGTATCCGCAAAGAGAACAATTTAAACCAAATTCAGTTTGCAAAAGGTATAGGCATTTCTCAAGGAAACCTGAGTGAAATTGAAAAGGGAAATATTAATCCTTCTGCAGAAACGCTTATCTCAATCAGAACACATTATAATGTAAACCTAAACTGGTTATTAACCGGTGTGGCTGCAGAAGATGGGACAATATATGAAGATGAGTTCGAGAAAAGGCTGATTGATGGTTTTAGAAATCTTGATGATTATGATAAGAACGAAATAATTGAATTTATACGAGTGAAAATAAATTTAAGATCAATATAGTTGTTCTGAAAAAATAGTGTAATAGACTGAAAACAGCGAATTTTGCGAAGAGAAACTGTAGCTCAATCCTGGTGTTCATCCGATAATGCCGGTTCAGTGCGAGTTGTATACTGACAACTGCCAACTGGGCAGCGATGGCGCAACTGGTCTACCGATTTACTGATAATTATCCTATTAATGGGGTCTTAGTGGCTCTTTACAAGACGTAGTTTTCAATAACTTAAGGTTTTCAAAGCCTCAGACCCATCATTGACTCTTTAGAATAAAATGTTGTTCAAAACAGCTTTGTGCTCGGATTTTTTACGAATCTTGGAGGGATGCAAATTGGCGACAAAGGTATATGTATCATTGAACGGAGTTGTTAAAGAAGCTGTGGGTCCACAGCCGAGAGAAGCACTGTTATTTGCCTCTTCTAAGAAAAGTGCGGCGCAGGTTATACTTGAGCAGCGTGCAATCCGACGGAGAAACAGTCAATTGATTAAAGAACGACTTGAAGAAGCGTTTAGAAGATAGTTAAGGGGAGATTTTGAAGTCATATTTCAGTAATTGAATATGAAGGATATAGCAAAAAATGCCCTTCTAAAGACAATAAGTTAATGAAAAAGAAAGCTATATAGAAAATGATACCGACTGTAAAACAAATTTTTGTAATCATTATTGATAACGTCCCAGAGTTAAGCGAGTGTCTTTTTGGAAATTGAGCTTCTCCAGAATCAATTGCATGCCTTCTTATAAATATAAAAGATCTTTGTTATGTATAGTTAATGTTTGCTCATTGATTTAGGGAGAAAGAAGTATATTTTCTACTATATTGGAGAATATTTATGAAAGGAAGAATAGAACAGGGGGTGGGCAAGCCATGGGTTATTCTGAAATCTATGATCTTCATATTAACCTTCTAAGAACCTATACTATACATAAAAAATGCGACTCTCCATTTCAGAGGGAAATTAACCATTTTACTTCTCAATTAAGATTTGCTGAAGATACGCCTCAGAGAATATTTGTTTTGAATCAGATCATTAAAATTTATGAGAAAGAAAGAAACTACATGATTAAGTGGTGTCAGGACAGATATTCTCTTAAAGCAAACTCACAGGATGGGATTATTTAATGACGCGGTCGTTGTTACGATCGACATGCAGGATGAAACGGCACCGCTCGAAGTTCATGGCCGAGTTATCATCGAAAGCGAAGTATCTCACTTGTCATCACTTTAAGGGACCTATTCATGAACTGTGAAGATTTATCCAACGGTGTTCTTCAACGATTTCGAAAACAATACTTTATTGTAGTGAATCAATCATCTAATCTACAATAACAGAGGGTGCAATCCTAATGGATGCACCCTCTGTTATTGTAAATCGCCATTCAGATTAACCAGAAAGCCGCAAAAGAAATAGGTCTTTGAAACAATCGGGCTTTTAGTTTTTGAACATTTCCAGATAAATCAACGTGAACAGTTAGCCGCCAGCGTTGTTGGCAACACTAATATGAAACGAGGCTGGGTGGTACATGATCATACAAAATGAAGTAGGGGTGGGCTTTAAATGAAGCAAAGGCTAGGGATACTTGAGGGTATTTTGATAAAAGCCACTACTGTTATGTTATTTGGTTTTGGTGTAGGGATGATTAGTACTCGTGATTGGATAACAGCAATTGAGGCAATTGGTATTGGTACGTTAATGTTAGCGATTTACTTAATGGGCAGAAAGATAGATGGATTCATGAAGGATGATGATGAGCCTTAAGAAGTTGTCTGCGCCGGTTGCATCAAAGGTACATATTTAAAGATTAGTGGGGAGGGTCTATCATAAAATATCTAAAATACAATAAATGAATAAAATATCGTATTTAGGATATAACTGTGATATAAGATCTATGAAGGAGTTGTTCTATCGTAATGAATAAACATTTGCTGAGCAATGGATATGCGAGAGTGACCGCGAGAGGCATTATTTTCAAGAGTGCTAGATTTACATGCTCAAAAGCAATCAGAGATCAGTGGTTTGAAAAGGCTGCGTTTGAGAAAGAGTGGCGGGTAAAGATTATATATACTCTCAACAAGGAATTGTCAGCAATTTATATAGTTGCAAGTAATGGCGACTTGGAAAAGTGTAATCGAATAGATGATAGCAAGAGACCTTCGGACATTAAACTTCAACTTTACTTTCAGAACATTCAAAAACTCAAAGCATTTAGGAACATGCAAAATAACGATGCGTATATTATAAACCGAGATAAGAAAAAGGCGGGGAGATGGAAGAATTAATTGAAGATGTCGAACAAATCATCAATGTATACAGCCTTAGCATTGAAAGAGAAAAAAGGTACTATAATTACCCTTTCAAAAGTAATCTGGATCATCACTACAAACTAATGAATTAGAGATTTGGATATTCTATCTGGAGAAAATCTTGAGTTACAAAGAACATAGATGGGGACCAGTAGAGCCAAGTAGGAGTAAGGAGTTTATTAGTAGGAGTAAAATCGAGAGGAACGGCGTATCAGGGTTTGTGACTCTATATACTCTTGACGCGATGTTTACCTATATGGAGTATTTAGAGAGCAGAGTTGAATAACTGGAAGCACTTTTGAATAGAGGGAGGTTGTTCATGCCCCCCCTAGTTAATAGTTCCTTTTTGCAATGGTTCTACCGATGAACACCGTTTCTACGATGGCTGTAAAAAGGTGTAAATGAATCATTAGAATGGAGATAGAACGATGATTTTTAAGATTACTGAAGAGATGCTTCAAAAAATACAAGATTGGGATTCATGCAAACCTGTTGATGTTACAGGCGCTAAATTCACTTATACTTTCGTTCCCACTGGACTGGGGTTATTCATCAATGTGCAGTGTGATATATGCAAAAGGGTTCTGAATCTAACAGAAGACTGGTGATGAGCTGGCATTGCCTTAAAACAGCAAAGAATCCTGATCGGAATTAGGCGGTTCTTCTATAACTCCACAAGCATCTGCGTTGCTTCTGGTAAGAATGGCTTCAATAACGGTGGCGATCAGTTTCTTATCTTTAGGGACAATTTCACTATCATCTACAGATAGTGGAATTCCAGAGTTTAATAATTTAAGGAGATCCCATGTCAATCCTTTCACAAAAGAATAGTCAGTTGCAGGCATTAAGGAGATTTGCCCGAATGGGTCCCGAAAATGTGGTTCGGGAAAATCGCTTAATCCAAGCAAATAGTCTGCCGAAACCTCAAAGGCATTAGCTAATGCGGTAATTTGCCTTGGGTCTGGATTACCTTTATTTCGTTCCCAATTTGAAATAACGTGTTTGGTTGTGTTAATTCTCCTGGCGAGTTCTTCTTGAGTCCAGCCTCTAGATATACGTGAGGTTTTAATTCTTTCTCCTAATATTAACATAAGTACCCCTACCCCTAATTAGTTTATTGAATACAAAACTGAACAGTAAAGTGAATACTTTATTTCATGGTAACATACTGCATTTTAGTTGTAAATTACTCGACTAAATGGTGTTGACAAGTTGAGTAATTATCGCTTATCATCAAAGTCAATTATAAATTGATTAATATATTTCAAATGTAAATTTAGAATCTACTGTAATGGAGAGGAAATGTTCATGTCGAAAAGACGTCGGCGCACAACAGCAGCAACAATTGAAAGGTGGATTAAGGAAGGGCGTGGTAAGGGGGATTTTGCAGAATATAAGCCTTGGTTAACCATCCATGATGTTCCATCCCATGGGGTTGTAACGAGAGTTCGGGGATGGAAGAGTGGGCGATTACACCATTATCTGTCCGAACATTATGAATTAGCTCATCATTACCAAATGGAGTGGGCTATGGACGTTGTTGATATCAGAGAGCAATACCCTTTGTTGCCATTGGAAAAAACAATGTTCATTGCTCAAAATCTAGGCATCAGACATCCAATTGATCCGAAGACCAAGCATCCCATTGTAATGACCACTGACATGCTATTGACAGTAAGATCAGGTGAAGAACTTAGGTTTATAGCTCATTCTATAAAGCCATCGGCAAAATTAAATCGAAGGGTATTAGACAAGCTCCAAATAGAGAAGTATTACTTCAAAGATCTGGATATAGAATGGCGGCTGATTACAGAAAATCAAATCAACTATGATTTGGTTAAAAACGTGGAATGGTTGCATTCGGCCAAGGTTTTAGATGAGACGGCATATCTAACCAATGAACTGGTTTATGAATTGGAACCTGTACTATACGAATGGATTGTTAATATAGACAAGCCCTTGGCTAAAATCACTTTGGATCTTGATGCAAAGATGGATTTACTAATGGGGACTAGCATGAATGTTGTCCGATATCTGATCGCTAATCGATTATGGGAAGTTGATATGAATCGTCGCATTCTTCCTACACAAAAACGATTAGAAATACAAGCGAATCATTTTAAAAACTGGAGGGCTGGCCATAAATAATCGTATTAGCATCTCTAGAAAATGACGAGGCTATATTGTTTTAGAGAAATAAATAAAGGAAAGTCAGGCGATTCAAGCGATCAAAATAGTTCAAACAATATCTGATTTAAGCGTGATTAATACTGCCAAACCTAATGTAATTACAAGACCCATTCTAACTTTTATCAAAATTGGAGGAGAACAAAATGGAGCTGTTTATCAATACTCTGCTTGAAAAAAGAGACGCAGAATCAAAGCTTGTTGATTGTGAGAGGGTACTTTGGCTGAATCAGTCGGAGGATTGTGCTGTTACCATTTCTATTATAAAAAAAACGGGGGTTCCTGAGTTCAAGCGTATCTCATCCATTGAACAGGAGCTTATTGAAGGGACGATGATTAAACGCGAGCATGACCCATATTCCAGGTTTATGGTTTCGGAGGAGCTTCTAACCCCAAAAGAAATTCGCCTCAGGGATGAAGCCTGGGAATGTATTAAAGACATTGTAGAACTGGAGCCTAACATTTACAATCCCAAAGAACGGTATCAAATCATAAAGAGTGAAATGAAAAGAACCGGCAAGGGAAAAAACCTTTACTATAAATACTTACGCTATTACTGGACTGGAGGAAAGATGGTCAATGCTATACTTCCCAGATTCAGAAAATGCGGAGGGAAGGGCAGAAAGAAGAATCCAACTCAAAAGATGGGCAGACCCAGAGAAACCAGCATTTCTGTAGATCCCAAGTTAAATGGAGTCTTAATAAGCGAGGGTCATCGTAAAATATTCGATGCGATCATCAGAGAGGTCTATTTAAAAGTAAATCGAAGAGACTCCGTGAAATTTACATACGTTGAGATGCTGAAGAAGTATTATCAGGTTGGTACCACTAAGAAGGGCAAATATGAGATTCCGATAATACCTCCAGGACATGATGTACCAAGTATAGCTCAACTGCGATATCACATTCGAAGGAATTACACCAAACGCAAGCTATTAATCGCCCGGGAAGGTGAGGTTACATTTAATCGCGATTTCAGGCCTTTACTTGGATCTGAAACTAGGAAAGCAACCGGACCAGGACAGATCTACGAGGTTGACGCAACTGTTGCGGATGTATATTTAGTAAGTTCGATTGATGCCAATATTATAGTTGGCAGGCCTGTCGTATATATTGTTGTTGATGTATACAGTCATATGGTTGTCGGGTTATACGTTGGGTTTGAAGGTCCATCTTGGCTTGGAATCATGATGGCTATTGAAAATACAGTGGAGAACAAGGTTGAGTTCTGCAGGCAGTATGATATCGAAATTACTGAGGAAGAGTGGCCGTGTCACCACATGCCAGATAGTTTTATGGCTGACCGGGGCGAGATGGAGAGTAAAAATGCTGACTCGCTTGCTAAAGCGCTAGGAATCAAAATAATAAATGCGCCTCCATATCGTGCTGATCTAAAGGGCATTGTAGAACAGCAATTTCGGACACTGAATGTGGCGCTCCAACCATGGATGCCTGGTGCTGTAAAGAAAGAATACAAGAAGCGCGGGGGACCTGATTACGTCTTAGATGCGAAGCTTACCCTTAAAGAGTTTACACAAATGATGATCGAAATGATTCTTCAAAGAAACAACTATCACTATATGGAATACTACCCTTTAGACAAAGATCAGGCATTAGATAAGGTGCGGCCCATTGCAAGGGATTTATGGAATTGGGGGATAAGCCATAATCACTATTTGAAGAATGTTCATCCGGATATCGTTCGATTAAATGTATTACCCGAGGCAAAAGTTACGGTGAATCGAGAGGGAATATACTTTGAAGGAATGTATTATGGTTGTGAAGAACTAGCGCATCAAGGGTGGTTCGTTAAAGGGAAAACACAAAAGGTGCCGCTCGCTTATGACAGAAGATGTATGAATCATGTCTATGTGAAGACGGACAATGGCAGAGCTTTTATAAAGTGCGACTTATTGTCCAAATCTTCCCGATTTATTAATATGAGCCTCGAAGAGGTCAAGGCAACACGTTACGAAGAAAAACTGTCACGAAGCTTGTACTATGATGAAACGGAACTTCAGGAAGAGGTAACCTTAAGCGCGAAGTTAGAAGCGATTAAAAAAGAAGCAATGAAGCGGAGTGCTGATAGCCAAGACCATTCCTTAACAAAGTCTGAACGGAAGTCCAATATTAAAGGGAATAAAGCTGTTGAGAGAGACAGACTACGAAAAGAACAAGCTTATGAGTTGGGTAAGTCATTAGATGGGGGGACAGACGAATCATCTACTCCTGAAGATCATGTAATTCCTCTAGAAACATATAAGCCTAAATCTAAGCTGGGTTTGCTCGCAAAATTAAAGGAATCGGAGGAGAAAAAGCATGGTTAAGCAAGCCCAACAGCAGGTTGATTATTATCAATATTCTCCGAGCATTATGGGTAGGCAAGAGGAAGCTAGCTATTTCGAACAGGAGATTCCTGGATATAGGAATAATCCTTTTATAGAAGCTTTGCCCCCGATATTTGAAGAAGAAGATGTCGCATTACAAATTAGAAAATACCCTGATTATGATGAAAGAAAACGCAAATTAGGACGGCAGACAAGGCTGCATCTTGTTCAACAGATATCCGATTATGTCGAGCCGTTACCTTCACATTTTCTTGTGGAACAAAGGCTGTCGAGATTAATCCGCCATGGTTATAAAGCAAGAAATCCTTTCTCCCCAGCAGTCATGAGACAATTCCATATAGGTTTTAAAGAGGTTCTTGAAGGAGGGGTTGATTTAACAGGAGGCAATATTGCTGGGGTGAGATCTACCGCAGCCGGATTTGCTATCCTTGGAGTAAGTGGACAGGGTAAGACAACGGCAATCGAGAGCTCCTTACTTTTATATCCGCAGGTCATTCATCACTCGACTTATAAAGGGCAACCTTTTATCCGTAAGCAAGTTGTTTGGCTGAAATTAAATTGTCCGTTTGATGGTTCATTGAAGGGATTATGCTTTAATTTTTTGCAATCCATAGATTCGATCCTAGGCACAAATTATTACCGGAAATTTGCTTCAAAGGGAACATCCGTAGATATGTTAATACCAATACTGGCACATTTGGCTACATTACATGGATTAGGAGTGCTAGTCATTGATGAAATTCAATTCCTGAGTTTTCTTAAGAGTGGCGGCGCTGAAAAAATGCTTAATTATTTTACTCAATTGATTAACACGATTGGTGTTCCCGTGGTATTAGTAGGGACATTCAAGGCTATGAAACTTCTATCCGGTTCCTTCAGTCAAGCAAGAAGAAGCACGGGACAAGGGGATATGATCATGGATAGACTAAGTGAAGGCGAGGAGTGGGATTACTTCTTAAATGCTCTGTGGAAATATCAATGGACTGCTACTAAAACGCCTTTAAAGCCTCATTTGATTAAGACAATGTATGAGCTGTCTCAGGGAATTGTAGATATTGCTGTTAAGTTGTACATGTTAGCCCAGTGGCAAGCCATCGAGGACGGAAACGATAATGAAAAAATAACAGGGGCTCTCTTGGAGAGTGTTGCCAAACAGCACATGCAGTTAGTTCAGCCTATGTTAAAGGTTTTGAGAAGTAAAGACCCCCGAGCGTTAGAAGCAATAGATGATTTATATCCTAAGTGGGACGTGTTGGATCAATATTTACAAATGGCAGATGAGAAGGTCAATATTCAAGGAGAGATCAGAACAAAAATATTGCGAGATAAAAAAATTGAGCAGGACGAAGAGAAACTAATTGAACTTGTAAAAACAGCAATGAATTTCGGATCTTCTTATGATATGGCTTATGAAGCTGCTAATAAGGTTCTTCAGTCTAATGAGGCTGAGAAAGATATGGTTGATTTACGAAAACAACTTATTAAAGATATTGCGTTCAGTCCCATGACGAGTGAAGATGAGAACTGTGGCAACGAAAGAGAAGGAGCCGAAGAAAAGGGGAACAGTAAAGCCCGAAAGAAGAAAAAGCAGCAGATTATGCTTGATGAGGATGACCTTAGACATGCTGTGGCAAACAACGAAAAAGATAAAGAAGCGATCTATGAAAAATTAGTGGATATAGGGAGTATACCGTCGGAAGATGAACTATCAAAGTTAATTATTTAATAGATTCTTTGAGTGATAATTATTCATAAAGTGGGTAAAACTAGCAATAGGATCTTATTTGAGAGGGTGATTCTATTGCTAGCCCATTTTCCGACCCTTTATAAAGATGAATTACTATATAGCGGAATTGCCAGATACCATGTTAACTCCGGAAATAGGACACAAAGACAAACCATAGAGGACCTTTTCGGGAAACGATTGGCTTGCGCGACTGTGGATCTGCCAAGTCACTTAACGTGTCTTACCGATAATTTGAATGGACAATATACGACTGATCAAATCATTAATGATCATACCTTACTTCCCTATTACACTTACTTTATGAAGCAATGGAAAATTCATAAAGTACACTCTTTAATGGAAGATGGGAGTAAACAAGGGGAAGTTCATGCCTCCCTTGGATTGCTAGCTTCTTCTATAAAATTGCCGGTGAAGCTAAGATTTTGTAGCGAATGCTATAAAACAGATAGTGAAATATGCGAGCCTTATTGGCATCGCTGCCATCAGTTGCCCGGTGTATTTATCTGTCCATTGCATAGGAGCAACTTAAAGGTCAGTAGGGTAGAATACTCCACGCTTCATCACAAGTTTTCATTTGTGCCTTTAGCAATGCACGGTGAATCGGACTATACCGAACCGGTTATAGACGCGAACTGGTTGGATCATCTGGCATTCATTGCTGTTCAATCGAATTTTCTTCTACAGTCCCAGTCAAAATCTAAAGAGGAGACCGCTTCCTATAAAATAATGCTCCCAAAGGAAAGATACCAAACAGTAGGTGGTCGGGTGCGATTTAATCGCCTTATACAGGATTTTCGGAACATCTACACTGATAAACTGCTGGAATATCTAGACTGTGGTATCAATTCAAATAGCACTGATACGTGGCTACATAAAATAATCAGGAATCAAGAAGAAATTACGCATCCACTAAGGCATTTATTAACAATCGGTTTTTTTGATAAATTTGTCGGTGGTTTTTCTTTCACTCCCCATAATCATCCATTTGGAAACGGACCCTGGCCATGTCTCAATAAAGTGGCAGGTCATTACAATCAAAGTGTTGTTGAAAAATGTATAGTTACTCGTTGCTCAACAACTTCAAAGCCGGTCGGCACCTTCCATTGCAGTTGCGGATTTGTATATTCAAGAAGAGGTCCGGATACATGTGATGAGGACCGGAACCGGATAGGCAGAACTAAAGCATTTGGTCCGGTTTGGTATGACAAACTAAGACGTCTTAATAAGACCAATACATCCCTTCGTCAGAAAGCAAAAATTCTCGGTGTCGACCCTGGGACTGTAAAAACTCAAACGGAGCATCTTGATACGTATAAAGCAATTTTGCAAAAGACGAGAAGCGAAAGTCTAACTACCAGGTCGAGAAGAAACGGAAACAACGAGAAAGGATGCTCGCTAACGAGGGTCAAACGAAAAGTGGATTGGAATCAGCGAGACGAGAATTTGTATGATGTGGTAGTAAAAACGGTCGAACAGATGAAACGTTTACCTAATCCGCAAAGAATATCGTTGGCCTCAATAGCTAGACATACGGATTCAGGCCAACTGAAACATAAGCTTGTGAAGAATCTAAACAAACTCCCTAAAACCAATGAATTCATTAAGAAACATGTCGATACAACAGAGACATTTCAAGTTCGTAGGTTAATTTGGGCAGCAAGCAAGCTTAATGAAACAGAAGGAAAGGTAATGGGATGGAGATTATTGAAGTTAGCCGGATTGAATCATCCATTAAAGAAAATGGTTAAGGACAAATTCATGGAAATCGTCGAGTACCAGTCATGAAAGAAGGATGATGTTTATGTTATCGTATTTCCCGACCTTATATCCAGATGAAGATAGTAGGTCTATAATATTTAGGTATCATGTGCTTTCGGGTAACAGTGATTTTTCAGTAACAAATTCAGAGTTGTTCGGAAGAAGCTCCTACCGCTTAACCGTATTTCCTCGCAACTTAAATTTTTTGTTTGACCAGTTGCCAAAAGGAATTATGTCAATGAATGATTTTTTGTTTAAGCATACCTATTTTCACTGGGTCAAACCATTTATACCTTATGACCGATTATCAAAAACCATTGAAGAGATCAAGAAGAATGCAGGTGATTCCAATATTGCCGCTTTACTTGGCAAAGGTCAAGACAGGCTTATATCAGATAACGTGCGTTATTGCCCTGAGTGCATGAAGAATGACAGCCGAAAATATGGCGAAGTCTATTTGCACAGAATCCACCAGTTAACTTTTATAACATACTGTCCAGAGCATGGCAGTAAATTGATTATGCATTGTCCAGGCTGTCATAAAATATTGGCTAGAGTGAAAGATGGGCAGTTATTAGCTTCAATAGAGTGTGAATGTGGTCGAAATCTATCAGATTGTAAAGAAGAAGGGATTTCCACCAACAACTATAATATTGAACAGCGAATCCTTACTAACTTCTATCAGATGGTTCTGTACTCTAAGCAGGTATCCCGGGAAGAGATATTTGCAAAATTGAGAAATGTAATTGGTTTAAAAGGATATATGAAGTACAGCGGTGGTTTTGACAGAAAGCAACTTTTTCAGCACTTTGATGATTTCTTGAAAGAGAATGGACTAAAAGACTACTTGACTACTAATTTAAAAACACAGGTTAATTCAGACAGTTTCATTCTTTCAAGCAAGTCGGTTAAAAACATCCTACTCTATGTCCTATTTATGATGTTTTTATCTGGATCGGTTGAAAATTTTATATCGGAGAATGGAGCTTTCTGTTTACCTATACCATTTGGGAATGGGCCATGGATTTGTAAGAACCCGGTATGTGAAGGTTATAACTTAGGAGTTATTAAAAAATGTGTTCGGGTTGATCATGGTGGAAGATATATTTCTGGATTATTCGGTTGTCCGCTATGTGGCTTTAGTTTCTCAAGAAGATGGAAATTAAATGATCATAGTAACGAGAAGCCTTATGCAGTATTAACAATGGGGCCATTGTGGCATGCAACTGTATGGGAACTTCATTCAAGTGGCTTAAGTAATAATGCTATTGCAAAAAGGTTAAAGACATCTCCTACCCAAATAAAACTTTCATTGAACCGTAGTAAAGAACCAGCTTCAGACACAAGAATACTTCAGTCGCTTGAAGTGTTATGGGCATCCTCCATAGATAATAATGGCGAGGTTGCTACAACATCAGAGGTCACCACGTTGTTAAAAGAAAATCGCGAGAAGATACTTGAAATTTTACGAAATAATAATGGCATTTCAAGAACTGAACTTGCAAAAAGATATAATCATCTGTATTTTAAAATGTTTAAGAACGACCGGGATTGGATGGAACAAAACTTGCCTCCCAGCAAAAAGAACCAGATTCGAAAGGATTGGGCTAAGTTAGATTTAGAATATTGTAAAGTTTTAGCCGCAGTGGCAGATGATCTGTACAGATTAAATCCAGCAGAACAGATAAAAAAATACACTATCCTGGCTCATTCCCACAAAGTTATTACTGAGCATTTAGAGAATGCACCCCAAAAATTCCCAAGGGTTATGGAATTGTTAAAAAGCAAGATTGAGTCTGATGCGGACTACTTAATCCGTCATCTACCAGTAATTATTGAACAGATGAAAAAATACAATAAGAGGGTCATTTCCCTTGAGAGCATAAAAACGTATAGCCCGATGTACAGGAGAAGCACAGCAGAAGTAGATGAAAGAATCATTAGCCAATTGGAGACAATGATAATTTGGCCGTAAAAGAGCCAAATGGAAGAAAAGGATGAGCAGTGCGTGTACTAACACGATCGCGGCTCATCCTTTTCAATATGCTTCCATCAGTTTACTTTTTCTAGGTAAATTTGGGTGTGAAGTAGGATTTTCTTGTTTGATGTCGAATTTTTACAGTAAACATATAGTCCCTTGTTCATAGGGATATAGTGAGGTGTCTATGGATAAGATTGCTGAATTAATCGAATTTGGCTATGAGTGCGAATATCTGGACTTTAAAGAGAGACAATACCATAAAGACAAGAGTATGGATTTACTAATGGATATAATGGCGATGGCCAATTCTCGGCATAATGGCGATAAATTCATTATTATTGGAGTCAAGGATCGACCAGAAGGTAAGGAGATAAAGGGAATAGATCCGAAAGAGTTTATAGATTCATCCAATTATGTGCAACTGGTTCTGAATAATATCGAACCAGAAATACAGTTTGATTATTTCAGATATGAATACAAAGGCGTAGTGTTAGCTGTTTTTAAGATCTGTAAAACAGAAAATAAGCCATACATGATGAGAAAGAAATTTGACAGACTGAACGAGGGGTATTGCTTAATTCGCAAAGGTAGTATGAATACAGTAGCCAAACGCAGCGACTATGATTACATGTATTTAAATAAAGGACAGTTCGAGCTAAGATTTCTAGATTATGCACTACATGCAGTACATGATGCACAGGGTTGCGCATCTATTGAAGTTGCGTTTGCTAATACAACAGAATTACCTATTACGATAATCGGTGGCACATTATATGTCCGCAATAATCAAGGAAAAGAACTGTCAAGGCACCACGTATATGGGTTGGATAAATTTATAGGTGCGGATTTCAAATTAGCGGTACCACCAAAAACAGAAATAGTTGGCCACTTGATGGTTGGTTTTGAATCATCAGATCCGTTTAGATTAAATATTGATGAGGACGGAATATGTGCTGAGGAGTACGTATTCGAGCTTCTGCTAGTGGATGCACGAGAGAAACGATATTCCGCAACTATGAATAATGCAAGAGTTTTTGTGATCGGCGACTTTCTTTGGAAGGTGAAAGAACAGAAGGGAATCCCACATAAGTTTCGGACGCATAGATGATTTAATAGCATGTGTGGGTATTGAAACTATCGATCAGTATTCTGTTTAAAAGAGGTTGGTTGACAGATATTCTATATGGAATTTGGGGAGAACTCATTATGAAGATGAACAAACTCTATATCAAAAATTATCGAATGTTCAAAGATGAGCTCATAAAAGTGAATAGCGGCTGTAATATTTTTGTTGGCGATAATAATTCAGGAAAAAGTACATTGCTTGAAATAATTCAAGTCCTTCTGAGTGGAAAAATAAATAATTCGTCCTTTGAGCGTCAATTAAAGGCATCTTTTTTCAACTATGAATCTCGTTCTATTTTTACAGAAATCATTGCAGATCCTTCTCAGAAAATTGAAGAATTACCTTCTATAATTGTTGAAGCTTATTTCGATAACGATGTCAGTAACTCTAGTTATAAAGGAACAAATAATGAGCTTGGTGAAGACTGTCCGGGCATTCGTATGAGTGTTGAGTTTAATCAAGATTATTCACCTGCATTTCAAACGATGGTACAGGATGGAGAGATTTATGATATACCGGTTGAGTTTTACAAAGTAAGCTGGAGAGATTTTGGTGACAATCCAATTATATTTAGGACTTTTCCGGTAAAGGTATCACTGATTGATACTACACAAAAAGATTATGACTCAGCAGTAAACAAATTTATTAATTCAAGAATTACTAACAATTTATCTGATGATGAAAAAGTACATCTAACTAGAGCATATAGAAAAATGAAACACGAATTTAATAACAATCCGAATGTTATAGCCCTTAATGAAAGGTTAGCAGTAGAAGAAAAACTTGATGATAAAGCGATTAAGTTTGGTATGCAGGAAGATGTACTCGAATCTTGGATGAACGAGGTTTCAATCGAAGTCGAGAACATTCCTTTTGAAGATATGGGTTTTGGTACTCAAAATCTAATTAAAATGGAACTGGTATTTAAACAAGATACCGAGAAATCTAATGTAGTATTGTTTGAGGAGCCTGAAAATAATTTAGCATTTGGGAATATGTCACGTCTTATTTCAAAAATAAATCAAGATGAGAATAAACAGGTTTTTATATCAACGCACAGCAGTTTTGTAGCAAACAAATTAGGTCTTAAAAATATAATTCTCTTGTATAAGGGGCACACAAATCAACTGGATGCTGTAGATACTGATACTATGGATTTCTTTAAAAAACTGCCCGGTTATGGGACAGTTCGTTTTCTATTGGCAGAGAAAGTAATATTGGTTGAAGGGCCGACTGATGAATTAATTATTCAACGTGCTTACAAAGATGTTCACGGAAAGTTACCAATTGAAAATGGAGTGGATGTCATTACGGTTGATTCACTGGCTTTTAAAAGGTATTGTGATTTAGCCGTTTTAGTACGAAAACCATTACGAATTATTACGGATAATGATGGGGATGTTCAACGGAATATCATAGATAAATATAAGGACTACCTCAAGGCGCATGGTGATTTGATAAAAATATATTATGAAACTAATGAAACACTTCATACAATCGAACCGAGTGTACTAGCTGTTAACTCAGTTGAGGAGGAAGTGTTTAACAAGTTTAAAAGGGTTATCTCTAAAGGGAATTCGATGATTAAAAAAAGTGTGGCAGAAATAGAATCTTTTATGATTAACAATAAAGCTGAATGGGGAATGAGGGTATTTGATTCAGACGAATGTATCGAATACCCCGCGTATATTAAAGATGCGATACGATAATACATTGGTTCTTGCTTGTGCTGGCTCAGGTAAAACATACGGAATGTGTAGTGATGCTAAGTCTATAACTGAGAAATCTACTAAGAAAATATTGATGCTGTCTTACACGAATAAAGGTGTTTATTCAATAAAGAGAGAGTATGCAAAGCAAAATAACGGTGTGCTCGATAAAAATGTTGTTATAAGTACATGGTTTCAATTCATACTAAAAGAATTAATCAGGCCATATCAGAGAAGCTTTTTAGGGGAGATCAGTCAAATAAAGTCTTTTGACTTCTCTAGAACATATGGTGTTGATTATGCAAGAAAAAATACCGTGTCGTATTTTTTGAACAAGAACAAAGATGTGAAGGCTAACAATGCTACCGAGTTCGCACTTTTCTTAAATCAATTATCAAAGGGCGCTGTCTTGAAAAGGCTTGAGGAAACATATGCTTGCATTTATATTGACGAGCTGCAGGACTTGGTGGGAAAAGATATAGAACTTCTTGAACGTTTATTCCTTTCATCCATCAAAATCTATTGTGTTGGTGACTACAAACAAGCAACTCTTAAGACTCACAATCCGAAATCGGATAGAAAAAAGGGTGGTATGCATGTTTTTAGTTACCTTGAGACTTGCAAAGATACACATCAAATAAACATTATTAAAAATAACACTTCCAAACGATTTGTTGCTGATATAGCAAACTTTGCGAACTTAGTATACCCAGAGGACCCGATTGTTGGAGCATTAGAAACAAAGAAACCAGCCGTTGGAGTTTTCCAGATTCTTCAGTCAGATGTGCATACGTACGTAGAACACTTTCAACCAAATATCTTGAAGTACGATATTAAGACCCCAACCTTAGGGTATCCATCCCTTAACTTTGGTGTAAGCAAAGGGATGACTTTAGAACGTGTTTTAATTTTTCCTAATAAGCCACTCTACTCATTCTTATTAAATCCGGAGGGGCGATTGAAGGCTCCTGACAAATATTTTGTTGGTGTCACTCGAGCAAAGTACAGCCTGGCATTTGTGGTTGAAAAATTCAAACCCAACGAATATTTTTTTGAAGATAGTATTAGTTTTGGGGGTAAGGACGCTACGGTTTTAAAGTTTAAAGTCTGAAACTAATTCTAGCGACACATGAGCTTGCTGTGATGAGCTTCACCAACGTATTAAGTAAACTCAGCTCTAATAGACATTATCATAGTTTGGTAAATGTGGAGGTGTACTACAATGTGGTCAGATAATGAAACTTCTCAGGACCTTCTGGGTTTTAAAGTTCATGCCGACTTAATAAGGTCAGTTGTTACCAATCCTAAGCTACTCCCAGTCACATTGGGGGTTTTTGGGGATTGGGGTAGTGGAAAAACAAGTATTATGAAAATGTTGGAGAACGATTTAGATCCGGAAAATTATCCACCGGGTGCTCCTGAAAGAGCAAAATACGAGAAAATAGCAGTTTTATATTTCAATGGTTGGCTTTTCGAAGGATATGATGATGCAAAGTCAGCGCTCCTCAGCTCGATTCTATTACAACTCGGTGAGCATAAAAGATTTGGTCCTAAAATAAAAGAAAAAGTTGCCGGGCTCTTGAAATCCGTAAATTGGATGCGGGTAGCGAAATTCGGTGTGAAGGAAATAGGTATGCCTGCACTGGCAGCGTACATAACGGGCGGAGCAAGTATTGTACCAAGTTTAATGAGCACTGGTAAGAAAGCATTGGGATCAATTCTACCGACAAAAGACGATGAAGAGACAGGGGAAGAAGGGGAATCAAAATCCGATATTAATTGGGAGGAAATGATAAAGGAAGATAAGAGCGAAGCAAGCGCCATGGATGTACGGACATTTCGACAGGACTTCGAAAAGTTGCTTAAAGATACGAATATAGAATCTTTAGTCGTGTTAATTGACGATTTAGACAGATGTTCGAACGAACGCATCATAGAAAATTTAGAAGCAATTAAATTGTTTTTAAATGTCGAGAGAACAGCATTTGTTATAGGTGCAGATCCTCGGATAGTACGTCATGCAATTGAAGTTAGATATGCGCAAATGAAGTTCAAAGATGAGCGAGACCCTGTTGAAGCCTCGGAGAGGCTTGTAACCGACTACTTAGAAAAGTTAATACAAGTTCCCTATAGGTTACCCAAATTATCACCGGCTGAGGTTGAAAGCTACATGGCCCTACTATTTTGTGCTAGGGACGTTGAAGATGAAACCTTACTTGGAAAAGTGCACAAGGCTTGTGATGAACAAAGGTGTGCAAATCGTTACTCTGTATTTGGTTACGCTGCCGTGAAAGAAGCATTTGGTGAAGCGGAACTTCCGTCTACTCTCAGTGAAAGTTTAATTTTCAGTTCCAGCATTGCGCCGCTTATTACAGAAGGGCTTAAGGGGAATCCAAGGCAAGTTAAACGATTCTTAAATGCCTATTTTTTAAGAAAAGAACTAGCAAGGGTTGCAGGACTACAAAGTATCCGAGATGACATTCTGGTGAAATTGATGGTTCTTGAGTACGGACACTATAAGCAATTCATGGATTTATTTGAGTGGCAAGCTAAACAAGAAGGTAGGCCAACAGAGTTAAAGCAACTTGAAGCGGTGCTAGCACCGCCTGATGGTAATTTCGAAAATGAAGATGAGGCCAAACAAATTGCTCCGGAATGGTCTTCTTCTTTTATGCGCCGCTGGGTGGCAATGGAGCCGTTGTTGAGCGATATAGATTTGAGGGATTATTTTTGGGTAGCAAGGGACAAGCTGAGTTCAACTTTATCAGGGGTATCTATGATTCCACCATTTGTAAGAACTATACTTGAAGACATTCTGTCCTCTAATGCAGGAAGGATGGGACGTGCGTTTGATTCTACATTAAAACTAAGTACAGATGAGCGCATTTTACTGCTAAATCAAATTGAAAAGCATATCCTCCGAAATCCAGATCAAAAAGTTGGCTATGATGCATTAAGAGGATTAATAGAAAAGGATGTCATTGAAAGTATTGAAATTCTCGCTCGCATTTTATTAAATGTTCCTGCGGATGCTATCCCCCCGGCGGTTGGTAACGATTTGATTACTTTGCAAAGAAGTAAACAAGAACTGAATGAGCATTTTGAACCCGTAATTAAACAATTGAAATCAACCGAGACAAAAATTGGTCGAGCTTTAAAACTTATCGAAAAAAGGAGGTAGATATTCAATGGGAACATCTAAAGGCTACGATGCACCAACAACCCCTCAATGGGGAGATCTGAAGAGTAAAGTTTCAAGGCTAGCTAAAGTAGGTCGCCCTGGCTCTGATAACTCCAAGGAATTAGTGGGACAGTTTATTCGTGCCAATGGAGGTACGCAAGGTGTAGCAAGGAATGGAGGTATGGGTGCTAAAAGCGCTCAAGCTGTTGCAAAGAACTTAGGTTCATTTCTTTCTTTAGTAAACCGTCTAGGAATCAATGAAGCACTGAAACAAACGGGATTAGAGCATTTAAAGGGAAAGGCAACATCGGATATTGTTTTGTCGCTTATTGATTATTTTGGAGAAGAAGCAAGTACTATCGATCAAGTTGATGCCAGAAATGCTCTATCTCAACTTATGGACGAAATGTTTGAGAAAGTTGAGGGGATTGATGAAATCACTCAAGTACTAGAAGGATGTTCAAACCCAGACAGTTTGACGGAGATGCTGGAAAAATTTTTTGGTTATTATGTTTATCAACAATTTTGTCGATCTTTTTATGAAAGATTAGCTTCTAAAGTTGGTAATGCTCAAGCCGATGCATTCCTAAATGATATATTGGATTATATTAAATCAGAAATTACAGTCTTTTCTCTCGATAAAGACATTACACAGGTAGATTGGAGCGGGCCAGAAGGCGAATCAATATGTGTTCAAGTATTAGAAAAAACACTAGATGTATTTGGAGGTTAGCCATGATAAATGTGACGGTAAGCCCGGCGGAAAAAACTAAACTCGAACTAGCAAAAGTGTCCCTTCAGAATACCGATACTCAAGAAGTCAGTAATCTTGATTTAGATTTTAAAACACTATTTCAAAGATGTGGAATTCCAAACGATACTGTCTTAGACTTCTTGTTTATGGCTACTGTGTTCTATGCCACAGATAAATTTGTTGGGAGAAAAAGTGTAGAGGATAAATGGACTCGGAATATTAAGATTAAGATCCCTGTATACGAGTTGATGAAGTGGCAAACTGTAAAGGGAAATTTGGATAAGTGTATGTCATTTTTAACCGGAGATATTTGGGATATTGAGTTTTATCAAAATACTTCTTCGTTACATAGACCAACTGAAAGAACACGTCCGCCAAGGCGTGTCTTACCACGAGTGAAAGCAGACCTGGTTTGCTTATTCTCGGGTGGTTTAGATTCATTAGTTGGTGCTGTTGACTGGCTGGAAAGTCATCCACAAGGAGATATTTTACTGGTGGGCCACTATGATGGACAAGTAAGTGGGCCTAAGACAGATCAGAGAAATCTTTTAAAACATTTGCAGCAGCATTATGCTTCTAGAATTGATTCATTACAAGTTAGGGCGGGTCAGAGCCCTTCAGGAAAAGAAACAACTTTTAGAAGTCGCTCTATTTTGTTCCTGGCCATCGGAATCTATGCAGCTGCGAGTATTGGCGAGGATGTACCATTGTTAATACCGGAGAATGGAACAATTGCTTTAAATATACCTCTTACACCATCTAGAAGAGGCTCTTGCAGCACGAGGACTGCTCATCCAAGCTATTTACAAATGCTGAGTCATATTTTACAAAGTGTCGGAATATCAAATCCAATATTAAACCCGTTAGGTCTAAAGACCAAAGGAGAGGCAATTAGCCAGTGCAGAAACCAACAAGTACTACAGAATGCTATTCCCGATTCAGTGTCCTGTGGTAAAAGTGGACATAAATCCAGTTGGATTAGAAGAGATGCAAAAGGCTGTGGGAGATGTGTTCCCTGTATTTTTAGAAGAGCATCATTGCATGTAATTGATGCAGATAATGAAAATTACGGGATCGACATCTTTAGTGATGAAATCGATTTATCAAGTAATAAAGCCTCTGTTAGTGACTTTAGGGCTGTATTGGCGTTTTTGGGGCACAACTATAATATTGAGGAAATAAAAAGATTATTGCTTTCAAGTGGTGTGTCCATCGAAGAAATTGATGAATATTCAAATCTTGTTATTCGAGCCATGGCTGAGATAAAGAAACTTGTTAATGACAAAGGAACAACTGGTACTAAACAATTGATCGGTCTTACTTAAGGATGTGAATTAAAATGCTCGATGCTCATTGCCATATAGACTTGTACAAGAGCCCTTATACGGTAGCTAATGAAAATGAAAAAAAAGGTATATCAACTATTGCAGTTACAAATTTGCCGAGTCACTTTGCAATGGGTTATTCTCATTTAAAAAAATTTAAATATATTCGAGTAGCTCTAGGCTTACATCCACTTTATGCCGATAAGCATACACCTACTGAAATGAAAAAATTTATTGAATATGCAAAAACGACATCATACATTGGAGAAATTGGACTGGACTTTTCAAGAGAAGGCATAAGAACAAAAACAAAACAACTCCAAAGCCTGCGTCATGTGTTAAGTCAAATCAGTGATAGACCTCGATTTATTTCGCTTCATTCAAGAAGGGCTGAATCTACAGTCCTGCTAATGCTACAAGAGTTCTCAATTCAACGGGCTGTTTTCCATTGGTACAGTGGCTCATTATCCTTAATAAATGAAATTGTTGAAGAAGGGCACTATTTTTCTATTAACCCTGCAATGATTGAATCTACTAATGGTTGTAAAATTATTGCGAAAATTCCTCGAGATAGAATATTAACTGAAACTGATGGACCTTTTATCAAAATTGAAGGAAAGCTTATTACATCTCATGATATATCGCTAGTTCTGAAATATTTGAGTAATCTTTGGGAGTGTTCTTATGAAGATGCTGAGTTGCAAGTGAAAAATAACTTTAACAAAATTATATTACCAATTCAACAGTTTATCAAAGGGATTTGATTTTATGGCGAGACGAGACATTGAGGAATGAGGTGCTTAAAATGCTCCTATGCAGAACATCAAAGGTCAGAGAGAAATTGATTCAAGAACACGATATTAAACCAATTGCTCATGTTCGATTGTTAAATGGACAAAAACGCCAAAGTTGTACTAAGGAGGTACTTACGGGCAGTTATTATTGTTTCTCTTATCGAGCTAAAAATAGTGATATTACGGGTACTTTTTTATGTGGTACCTATGCAGCAGAAGATTTTCTTGAATTAATTCATCATCCCAAGTTAAAGGTCTTTGACCCTTTAGTGTCCGAAAATGTTGGAACAAGAACAAGCAATGGCACTAATAGAGATGGAGGATTCAATGATACATGGCATCCAACTGCAAAACAACTGTTCAATGCAATCAATCTGATAGTTATATGCTGGGGACAGGTTCCTGGAGGTGTGTTGCAAAAAATAAAGAATGAAATTGAGAAAAATAAAAATCGCGAGCCACTACCCAGACAAATCAAAGCAATAAATACAATTATCTCAAGGGATAGGAAAGATCGTACGCTTCAACAAATGCTTGATGATTTGCGAAAGAATAATAACAAGATTCGTGATTTTCATTTTAATTTGTTGAATGAATCTCTAGTAAGCAGTGGAATAGAAAAGTCTTATTTCGAGTAGAGTCATGAACAAACCGATGAAAGCCACAATATAGAAATATAATGATTCGTTGCTAAAATATTTATCGAAAGCATTAACTTTAATTATTTCAAAAATGCTCTAAGTTTATTTTGTACAAAAAATTATTTGGAGAAGAGGGTAATAATTATGCAAGCCTTTTTTTATATCGACGAAAGTGGAAATACAGGGAGCAATTGGTTGGATTTTTCTCAGCCTTATTTTGTGTATGGTGGTTGGTTAATTAGAGAGGATATGAAAAATGGCGTAGAAGATTACTTGAAAACTTTATTAGAGAATACACAAGCAGCAGAATTAAAGTCTAAAAACTTTTTCAAAAAAAAAGATGCATCAACTCACTTTTATGACCTTTTTAAAAAATTAGTTTTTGAATTTTATTCAATTCCTTATTTCGTTGTTGTTGATAAAAAGTTTATGGTTGCTGCTAAAATAGTCGAGACTTTTTTTGATTGTGAATATAATCCTGCTGTAAACAAAAATTTAACTCATCCAATAGAGTTAAAAAAAGCATTAGCATCTTGCATAGTGGAGTCAGAAGAAGTATTAAAAGATTTTGCAGTGCTAATAAATAGTAGTGCCCTTTCGATTGAGAGTATGGGGTTGATTAATCAGAAACTTATCGATTTATTTATTAGTCTAGGGCATACTGAAGTTGCTTGTTCGCTAAAAGATTTAGGAGAACAGAATTTCGAAGAGATGATAGATGAATTTCAGGTGGTAACACGTCAGGGAACCAAGATGAGCTTTATAACTTTAACTGGCACAATGTTAGTAGAATTACTTAAAAATGTAGAGTTAACATTTACGAATTCAAATATTACTGTAAAGGTAATGCATGATAGATTACGAGGATATGATGAAGTGTTTAGTGAATTATCAACTATTTTTCTTACATCAAAAACACCAACAGTCCTTGGTACTGATGGGAGATATTTTGTCTCAGATTTTCCTCACATAAAAATGATTGATATGATAGATTCAAAATCTGAAATATTAATACAGGCTTCTGACTTATTATGTGGTTTTATTTCCAAGACATTCCAAACAACCCAAAGAAATGAGTATCTCGATGATCATTCAAGAGAAATATTGACGGATTTAATTTATATGCACGATGAGTACGTAGAAGATCGGGTGAAATTATGGAATATGTACGCTTCGTATGCATTCGAAGAAAGATTTATTCTTGCAATGAATAACAGTAATACAAAAAAAACAGATTATCATTCTATAATTGAAAAAGAATTTAGGAAAACTTTGCGGAATACCGGAATAGGCTTATGATGACCATTACTAATGATTAAAGTTAAGTGATATGTACACTGCTCAATAGAGTGTTTTTCAGATAGCGAGTTTTCCGTATTCCCATAAAAAATCAACTAATTAGTACTGGAATCTACTAAATTAATGAGTGAACATAGAATTTAAAAGTATAAACATAATATCTATAAGAACTTTGGAGTTGAGGTGGTAGTGATATGTCTCTAACAATATATTTGGATGAAAGTGGTCATACTGGTGATGTCTTTGTGAAAGATGAGATTGATTTTTACTTTAATAATCAACCGTATTTTGTTTTGGCTGCAGTAGGGATTCCAAATATTTTAGAAAGAGATATTGAAGAGCTTATTAATTCTTTGCGGAGTAAATATAATATTCAATCAAATGAGCTAAAAGTAAAAAATAAATCATTTTCAATTGAGCTAATGCAACATATTTTTGACATGAAAATCCCAATATTTATAGAAGTTACACACAAAAAATTTTTTTTAGCCGTGCAATTATGTAATTTAATTATTAAACCGTTAATTGACAGGCTAGAAGAAACTGATGAGTTTCTTCAAATGAGGCGAGATTCAGCAGATTTAATAGTGCGTACCTTTCCTGAGTCAATTTATCTTGATTTTTGCAGTGTATGTAGAAAAAGAGACGCTAGTTCATTTGAAAACTTGATGTATTCATTACATAAATATCTCTCGGAAAATCTAGAATTAATATACTTTTCTGATTTACTAGAAGAGAGTATGAATGAATATATTAAATTAAAAAGAAAAAATAACTTACACAAACCTACGCATGATTTTTTTCTACCATTGCCTGATAAAAATAAAAAAGGTGAGATTATCTCATCTCTTCCGCATATACCTTCATTTTCTAATATTTGTATGCGTGTTGAGAAATACCGGCAAATGCTTGGGATACCGAAAATAGAGTATGTGCATGATGAACAAGCATATTTGTGGGACATTCTGTTTGATAACGTATCGTTTCTCTGGGAACACCAAGACGATAGCTTAATAAAAAATAATCATCTCAAGCACAGTATTTGTCCTAGACTTCCGATAGATACTTGCTTATCAACAGGGGTTTCCAAAGAGAGTACAGGTCTGCTTATAGCCGATGTTATTTCACGATCTTTGTATCGTTTTTGGGTAGAGTACGAAAAAACAAGTGGTTTTGACTCGGATTATTGTGCTTTATTTGAAGGACTACAACAACCAATAATTAATAAGTATTTTGGAGTTAATTTAGTACTACCCCAGAAACATGTAGATGAATATCATCGTTCAACAGGCCAATAAAAACGAAAAATTGACATATACTAAGGAGATAAAATGCAATTTCAGCGTTGGATACCAAGAACCGAAACTTCGTGGTCATGGAGAGTTTTCAAAAAATATAATGATGAGCTATTCAAAATGTATGTAACATTTTGTAATTCGCACAAATATACATATAAATCACTAAAGGAAAATAATGCTGATTGGATGGACTCTCCTGAACAGCACTTTGAGTTTTCATATGGTTGGGATAAAAGAAGATATAACGATTTGAAAGATTGGTCAGATTCCTTCAATGATTTGAGAAATTGGATTAACTTAAATGCGCTTTTATCCATTTCTTCCAATTTAGAAACTTATATAGCAACCACTATTCCGTTAGCTTTAGAATCTGATATTGGCATTTTGTACGGTACGCCACGACGAATAGATGGTATAGAAATAATTAAACATCGTGTTAATAAAAATAAATCACAATTTGATGAATTTGTTCTAGCTTGTACGAAAGGGGATTGGAATAGCAGGATATCTTCATACAAGAAGATATTTGGAAAGGTTCCTGAGTATTTTGAAAATAAAAAAAATGATTTAGAGAAGATCAGAAAAATTAGAAACGATATTGCTCACGCCTTCGGTAGAGATATTATAGATTCGCGAGTAATCGGAAGAGTAAATTTAACGAAAATCACAAATATGTCAGAAACTCAGTTGCGTCATTTTCAAGACATTGTGTGGAGAACCGTCAAGGATATTGATGGACATTTATACAAAAATCATATAGGGGACTATGAATCATTACTGTTCTACCATAATTTATATCCTGAATTAAATAGTTCCGTTCATCCCAATAACAGAGCGATACAATTTAAAAAGAGAATAGGTCAACATGGTGATGTTCCGCCGAATAAAGAATATTGTAAACAATTAGTCAAATATTACGAAGGTATCTAAAGTCATGGGTTCTAAGTATTTTTATATGAAGATACACTAAACAAGTTCCCAACTTTCTTTACATGGTAATTTGTGGTGGTTCCAGACTTTTTATTTTTTGTGTTTATCACGTGCCACGGCAAATCCAGTAAAATCAACAAAAACAGTTCACGACTTTTTTATCACCTAACAATATTATATTAATATTATCCAGTGATAAAGAAGTGTCGAACCAGTGACAGAAGTATGGAACTACACGAACTGTTGTCCGATAACATGGATAACTGGTTGATCAATAGAATCAGTAAACTAATAATGACTAAACAAAATAATGATCCTGATGACTCTAAGTCATCAGGACTTTCTTGATGTTTAAGGAGGGGGAAAACAATGTCAACTGTTGGAGAGAGAGAATAAGACGCATTCAGAAACTACATAAACAAAACCAAATTGAATTCACGAAATTTATAGGAGTATCGCAAGGGACTTTGAGTGAATTAGAGCAAAAGAAATACAAGCTTTCCTTAGACATGATCTTGGCAATTCATAATCATTTCAATGTAGACTTGCTCTGGTTACTTCTTGGTGAAGGTACACTTAATAAAGCAGATAAAATACAAGAACTTATAGAACAAGAAACGGCTTTCCTTTCAATTTTCAAGAAACTGACTGATACTGACCAAAGTGAAATTATAGATTTTATAAAAATGAAAATAAGACGTTATTCATAAAGTAGGTACAGAAGTTAAAATAGGTGGTTCTAATATTAGAACCACCTTATTTGTGTTCGTGCATCGTACATCCGGTCATTCATGGAACGAAAATCCACCAGATTTTAGAGTACCTTAGGAAGAGTACCTTTTTGTAATTCTCACATTTGAAGAGCAACTTGCATATCAAAAAAACTTCAAGTTTGAATAAGAGACCCAAACACCCACATGGGGCCGGGCAGTCATCAGGTGTTCCAACCGAGTACCGTTGAGAAGACCAAATTTAACAATAGTTTTACTATATTTAACAAAAGAATACTATACATTCTTTGGAATTTTGATATAATTCTACCTAGGTTGACTTTCCAATTATGCTAAAAAATAGATTTAAAGGTTTTTATACCCACACGGGCTGTGCGCGAGATACCAGTCCACTGGCTACCCTGCAAGCCGACATCCTGGGACTTACAATTGTGGAAAATGACAGCCGAGAATATGTTGCTCCATGACGCCAGAAGGTTCAGAAAAGATGAAGCCAACCTTATCCCAATTCAGATGGAGGATGAAGCGCGTGAGCATTTTTGAAAAGCTGGAATCCAACGTAAGATCTTACTGCAGAAGCTTTCCGGTGGTATTCGACCGGGCCAAGGGGGACCTGTTATATTCTGAGGACGGAAGAGCATATATTGATTTTTTTGCAGGTGCCGGGGCACTGAATTACGGTCATAACAACGATTATATCAAGGACCGGGTTCTTGATTACTTGACCTCCGACCGGATTATGCATGGTCTGGACATGTATACAATGGCCAAGCGCGAATTTATCCAGAGCTTCTCGGAGCGGATCCTGAAGCCGAAGAAGCTGAATTACAAGCTTCAATTCTGCGGTCCGACGGGGACGAACGCGGTGGAAGCGGCCCTGAAGCTCGCACGCAAGGCGAAGAAGAGAAACGGGATATTCGCATTCATGGGCGGCTTCCACGGCATGTCGCTCGGCAGCTTGTCGGCGACAAGCTCCAAGTCCATGAGGGAAGGGGCGGGGCTTCCTCTGGACGGAGTTACGTTCATGCCGCACCCGAGCGGCGCTTTCGCAGAAATGGATACGCTCGGCTATATTGAGAATATCCTGACTGATTCGCACTCCGGAATAGACAAGCCCGCCGCCATCCTGCTTGAAACGGTACAAGCCGAAGGTGGAATTCACGTCGTTGATGTGGAGTGGTTGCGTGAGCTGCAGCAGCTTTGCCGTAGACACGATATCTTGCTCATTACCGATGAGATTCAAGTCGGCTGCGGCCGGACAGGCGAATTCTTCTCGTTCGAACGTGCGGGGATCGAACCGGATCTTATTACCCTGTCGAAGTCGATTAGTGGGTACGGCCTGCCAATGTCCCTCCTGCTGCTGAAGCCCGAACTGGATCTCTGGTCGCCGGGTGAGCACAACGGCACCTTCCGCGGTAATCAGCTGGCTTTTGTAGCCGCCAAGGCCGCTCTCGAGTTTCGGGACAGATCCGCCCTGGAAGCCCAGGTAAAGCAGAAGGAAGAGTTTGTGCGCTCGTTCCTTGAGAAAGAAATCAAGCCTCTGCATCCGTCCATTTCCATCCGCGGACTCGGTCTGATTTGGGGCATTGACGTCTCGGGCTTTACGGATGAAGCCGGGGCGAAGCGGATAACGGAGATCAGCTTCGAGAAGGGGCTCATCATTGAAAGAGCTGGCAGAGGAGACCGCGTACTGAAGATCATGCCTCCGCTAACCGTCTCGATGGAGCATCTTTCCGCCGGCTGCGACATTATCAAGTCCAGTATGCAGCAGGTGATCTCTCAGGAAACCCAGGAATTTCTATTAACGACCTAAGCTCGGGCAAGCCGGTGGCCGCCCCGGCAAGAGGCAGGAGAAGTGCCTTCCGGGGCGGTCGTACGGCCCTGATATTAAGATAACGTTTTCACCCGTTGGAAGATATTCTCCCCGTGCTGCCTGCGGTACCGTCAGGCAGCATGGAAATTCACCGCGAATCCAAGAGCTGTCCCGTTCATGCCATACAGAGCATTCTTTGAGCCTCATGCAGCACTATCGTTACATCTAATCGTAGGAAAAGCTCACTACCCCACAGACGAAATTTTAACTATCCTATCCACACTAGGCTGCGGGGGAATACACAAATCGTACATAGAGTGTATCAATACCCCTTAAATATAGGCTTCGACAAGTAAGCTCCGGTGCCGAATCCAGAGGTACGGCCAACTTCCTGCTGGCCGCCCTGAGCCCTACAGTAAGCCTTACATCAATGGGAGGAACATCGCTTGTCCACCCCCAAATCCAATTCCGAACCCCATGTTAAACCAAAGCCCGTCTTCGGGCGGCTCGTCCACAGTAAGCATATTGAAGTAGAGGAGCCGGAAGCCCGCATCTCTTGCGTAGAACGATGCTCTTTGTTGTCTTCACGCATGGGAGCTGAGCGGAATAGCTGCTAGGCAGAGGAATGCCGTATGAGATCAATCGGGCTAGCGAAGCGGTGACCTGATGAAAGCCAATGACATTGTTGTCACATTTGAAAAGGCGGGGAGCGAGGCTGGAGCATTGTTGCAGCATAAGCTCCGCCGGATTGCTTTTACCGATGAAGAGAGGGGAACGATACCAGGTGGCTTTTGAAAAAGAAACGTTGTTTTGGAACGAAAAATTTGGTAGCGACGATTATACCTTGACGCGGCTGCCTTACAGCAAAGCTCCAAGCTCCTTGGCGCCCATTATGACAAACGTAGGCGGTTCGCTTTCAGAGGAAGCGACACAGCGCATCCTTCAAATGAGCAAGGGCGCTCCGCTGGCCATTTTTATGATTTTACTCGCTGGTGTTCAGTCGCTCTTGCATAAATATACAGGTGCTTCTGACATTCTGGTCGGTATGCCGATTGTGCGGAAAAAGGCGGAGACGCGCCGATCCGTTAATCATACGGTCATTTTGAAAAACTGGCTTTCGGCGGGTGCGACTTTTAAAACAATTCTGAACGAGCTGAGGACTTCCCTACCGGAAGCGATTCAGCATCAACATATTCCGTTCTTGAAAATGACGGAGAGGCTGGACCTGCAATATGCAGACGGGATACCCGTCGTCCATACGCTAGTATCCCTTAAGGAGCTGCATCTGGACGAAATCGGGCAAAACGTGGTCACGGATTGTTCCTTTGAATTCAGCTTAACCGGCGGGACGATCCAGCTAGCGCTGTCATATAACGAGCACTTATATGACTCCGAGTTCATGACTCGAGTCATCGGTCATCTGAATCGCCTGCTGGCCGTGGGGCTTCACGAGTTGGAGCTGGACATCGTGCGGATGGACATGCTGTCGGAGGACGAGAAATTTCAATTGCTGCAAAGCTTTAACGATACCGAGAAGGATTATCCCCGTGATCGGACGATTCATCAGCTCGTGGAGGAGCAGGTGAAGCGGGTGCCCGAAGCGACAGCGGTTGTCTTTGAGGGGCGGCGGCTTTCGTACGCGGAGCTGAATGAACGGGCGAACCGGCTGGCGCGGACGCTGCGATCGGTCGGCGTGCTGCCCAATCAGCTGGTAGGTTTGATGGCCAGGAGATCGCTGGAGACGATCGTTGGCATTCTGGCGGTTCTGAAGGCTGGCGGAGCCTATGTGCCGATCGACCCGGAATACCCGGAAGAACGCATCCGCTACATTCTGGAGAACTCGAACGCGCAGCTGCTGCTGACTCAAAGAGAGCTACTGCAGCAGGTGCCGTTCGAAGGGACCGTGTTGGCACTGGATGACGAGCAGGCCTACAGCGACGATGGCTCGAACCTGGAGCCGGCCAGCGGTCCGAATGATCTGGCATATGTCATCTATACGTCGGGTACGACGGGCAAACCCAAAGGGGTCATGCTAGAGCATCGCGGTTTGGTTAGCTTGAAGCTGATGTTCGCGGACAGGCTGCACATTACGGAGCATGACCGGATCGTTCAATTCGCCAGTCTGTCGTTCGACGCGTCCTGCTGGGAAATGTTCAAAGCGCTCTATTTTGGCGCAGCTTTGTACATTCCGACAGCCGAGACGATTCTCGACAACCGCCTGTTCGAGAGTTATATGAACGAGCATGCGATTACGGCGGCGATTTTGCCTCCGACATATAGCGCTTATTTGAATCCGGACCGCCTTCCCAGCTTAACGAAGCTTGTAACGGGGGGCTCGGCGGTATCGGCCGAATTCGTGCAGCAGTGGAAATCGAAGGTTCGCTATTTCAATGCTTATGGCCCTACCGAAGCTTCGATTGTTACAACGCTTTGGGATGCGAATGAGGATCAGCCGGAGCACAGAGTTATTCCGATCGGGCGCCCGCTGGCCAATCATCAGATATTTATTTTGGATGCCAACCTGCAGCTTGTGCCTATAGGGGTGGAGGGCGAGTTGTGCGTGGCAGGTGTGGGGCTGGCGAGAGGTTACCTGAACCATCCTGAGCTGACAGCCGAGAAGTTCGTGGAACATCCGTTTACACCGGGAGAACGCCTGTACCGGACGGGGGATCTCGCCCGCTGGCTGCCGGACGGAAATATAGAGTATTTGGGTCGAATCGACCATCAGGTGAAGATCCGTGGATTTCGAATCGAGATCGGTGAAATTGAAGAGCAGCTTCTGAAAATGGACTCCGTGCAGGAGACGATCATAATCGCGCAGGAAGGCAAAAGCGGGCAAGAACTGTGCGCTTACCTGGTCGCGGACCGCCCGCTTACGCTCGGCGAGCTGAGAAGCGCGCTAGCGCAAAAATTGCCGAATTATATGATTCCGGCACATTTTGTTCAGCTTCCGCGGATGCCGCTTACGCCGAATGACAAAATCGATCGCAAGGCTTTGCCTGCACCGGAAGGAAACGCGTTGACCGGCGGCGAGTACGTAGCTCCCCGCAATGAAGTCGAGCAGACGCTTGCCGATGTGTGGCAGGCGGTTTTGAACGCTGATCGCGTTGGGGTGACGGATCATTTCTTCGAGCTGGGAGGAGACTCGATTAAATCCATTCAAGTATCTTCGCGGCTTCATCAAGCAGGCTATAAGCTGGAAATCCGCGATTTGTTTAAATATCCGACGATCTCACAGCTCAGCCTGCATGTGAAACCGATTGGACGTACCATCGATCAAGGCGAAGTAACGGGTGAGACGGCGCTTACGCCAATTCAGCATTGGTTTTTCGAGAGCTCCTTTGCAGCCCCGCATCATTTCAACCAGTCAGTGATGCTGTACCGGAAGGAAGGCTTTGACGAAGAGACGGTACGTCAGGTGCTGCAAAAGCTGGTTGAGCATCATGACGCCTTGCGGATGGTATTCCGCAAGATGGAACAAGGGTTTAGCGCACGGACCCGGGCGATTGAGGAAGGCGAGTTGTTCACGCTGGACGTGTTTGACTTTAAGGATGCAGAGGATACTGCGCAGGCTGTGGAAGCGAAGGCAACAGATATTCAAGCCGACATTGATCTAGAGAACGGCCCCCTTGTAAAGGCGGGACTGTTCCGGTGCGCGGACGGTGATCATTTGTTGCTCGCGGTTCATCATGCTGTGGTGGACGGCGTGTCTTGGCGCATTTTAATGGAGGACTTTGCACTGGGTTACGAGCAGGTCGGCAATAGCGAGGAAATTCATTTTCCAGCGAAAACGGATGCTTACCGCACTTGGTCCGAGCAGCTGGTCGCTTATGCACAAAGCCCGGAAATGGCCAAGGAACGTGCTTATTGGCAGGGCGTGGAACAAATTGCGGTTCTGGACTTGCCGAAGGATCTGGAGGCCGACGTTACGACGCAGCAGGATAGCGAATCGCTGTTCGTCCGTTTGACTCCCGAAGAAACGGAGCAGCTGCTGAAGCGGGTTCATCGGGCCTACAACACGGAAATGAACGATATTTTGGTAACGGCGCTTGGCATAGCTGTTCGCAAGTGGACGGGACACGAACGGGTGCGGATCAATCTCGAAGGACACGGACGGGAAGCGATCGGAACGGATATTGACATCACACGCACAGTCGGTTGGTTTACGACCAAGTTTCCGGTCGTTCTGGAGCCGGAAATCGAGCGGGATTTGGCCCATCAGATTAAACAGGTCAAGGAAAATTTGCGCCGCATTCCGAACAAAGGACTTGGGTACGGCGTATGCCGCTATCTCTCCAAATTGGAGGATGGCTTTGTTTGGGGCGCAGAGCCGGAAATTAATTTTAACTACCTCGGCCAATTCGATGATGATGTCAACCAGGACGAGATCGGCATATCTTCTTATTCCAGCGGCAGCCCGGCCAGTGAACGTCAGGCCCGCAGCTTTGTGCTGGATATCAACGGCATGGTGCTGGACGGCGCTTTATCGCTCGATCTCAGCTACAGCCGGAAGCAGTATCGCAAGGAAACGATGGAAGCCTTCGCCGAGCAGCTTGAGCAAAGCCTCCGGGAGCTCATTATCCACTGCGCAGGCAAAGAAAACACCGAATTGACACCGAGCGACGTGCAATTTAAAGGCTTGACCATTGCAGAATTGGAACAAATCATCCAGCGCTCGGGCCATCTCGGGGAAATCGAAAATATTTACTCGCTTACGCCAATGCAGAAGGGCATGTGGTTCCACGTCGCGCTTGATGGGCAAACGGCCGCTTATTTCGAGCAGACGCGGTTTACAATGCGGGGAGCACTCGACGTCCAGCTTTTTGAGAGGAGTTGGATGGAGCTTGCGAAACGACATCTGGTGCTGCGGGCGAATTTTGTGAAAGGACCGACGGGCGAGCCGCTGCAAATCATATATCGCGACAAGTCGGTTGGCTTTGAATATGAGGAGCTGCTTCATTTGCAGTCGGACGAGAAACAAGCGTACTTAGATAAAAAGGCCGAGGATGACAAGCTTCGCGGCTTCGACATGGAACATGACGCGCTCGTTCGGTTTACGATCCTGCGCACCGAAGAGCAAAGCTATCATGTGCTGTGGAGTTTCCAGCATATTTTGATGGACGGCTGGTGCCTAGCGCAGCTGACGCAGGAGCTGTTTGAGACGTACTCGGCTTATGTATCCGGCAAGCAGCCAGTGAGAGATAAGAGAGCGGATTATGGTGCTTATATCGAATGGCTGGAAAAACAGGACGATCAGGCGGCATCCAATTATTGGACGGATTTCCTGGCAGGTTATGAAGGGCAAACCGTACTCCCGGGACAAAAGGAATCGGCGCCGAACGGCAGATTTACAGCTGATCACGTCACCGCGGAGCTGGGTAAAGACTTGAGTGAGCGGCTGGACCGGGTGGCGAAACAGCGCCTGGTTACGGTCAATACGCTGCTGCAAGCCGTTTGGGGCGTGATGCTGCAAAAATATAACGGAACAAACGATGCCGTATTCGGCAGCGTCGTGGCTGGAAGACCGGCGGAAATCCCGGGCATTGAGTCCATGATTGGGCTGTTCATCAATACGGTGCCGGTCCGCGTCACGAGCGAAGCGGACACTGTGTTCGCCGACCTGATGGCGAAGCTCCAAGAGCGAGCGCTGGAGTCCGGAAGTTATGATTACTACCCGCTGTATGAAATTCAAGCTCGCAGCGTGCAAAAACAGAACCTGGTCAACCATATCATCGCTTTTGAGAACTATCCGGTGGACGAGCAGATGGAGCAGGCGGGCGACCAGCAGCATGGCGACCTGACGATCGCTGACGTACATATGGAGGAGCAGACGAACTATAACTTCAACGTGACCGTGGTGCCGGGAGCCGAGATCGAAATTCGGTTCGACTTTAATGCCGAAGTGTTCGATAAAGACAGCATCGAGCGGCTCAAGGGGCATTTCGTCCATCTGCTGGAGCAGGTGACGGATAACCCGGAAATTACCGTGGGCGAGCTGGAACTTGTGACGGAGGCGGAAAAGGCCGACCTTCTCGGACGTTTTAACGACACCACCACGGAATTTCCACGCGGGAAGACGCTCATTCAACTGTTCGAAGAGCAGGTGGAGCGCATCCCGGATGCAGCCGCTATTTCCTTGAATGAACAAGAGCTGACCTACCGCGAGCTGAACGAACGCGTCAATCGCCTTGCCCGTACCTTACGTAGCCACGGGATATCCAAAGGCCGTCTGGTCGCCATTATGGCTGAGCGTTCCATCGAAATGGTGGTGGGCATGCTGGCGGCACACAAAGCCGGAGCGGCTTACGTACCGATTGACCCGGAATATCCCGAGGAGCGTATCCGTTTCTTGATCGAGGATTCGGGGGCACAGGTCATGCTGACGCAAATCCGCTTGCGCGAGCGCTTGGCGGGTTTGGACTCCGTGATCTTACTGGATGACGAGTCCTTCTATCATGAGGACGGCACAAATCTAAATCCGGTCATCGAAGCGACAGATCTGGCTTGCGTCATTTATACGTCAGGCACGACGGGCAAGCCGAAAGGCAATCTTGTTTCGCACCGCAACATTATAAGGGTCGTTCAAAGTACGAATTATATCGACATCACCGAGCGGGATCATCTCCTCCAGCTTTCAACCTATTCGTTCGACGGAGCGATTTTCGATATTTTCGGCGCTTTGACCAACGGAGCGCGATTAGTGCTGGTTCCCCGCGAGACTTTGCTGGAAATCGGCCGGCTGGCGGCTCTCATTCAGCGCGAGCGCATCTCGGTCATGTTTATTACGACGGCTTTCTTCAACGTCCTTGTAGATGTGAACGTCGACTGCTTGCGGGATGTCCGGGCGATTTTGTTCGGAGGAGAGCGCGTGTCGGTTGGCCATGTGCGTAAAGCACTCGCCCATATCGGACCAGGCAGGCTCAACCATGTTTACGGCCCAACGGAAAGTACGGTTTATACCACGTATCTTCCGGTCGATTTCGTCGATGAGTCGGCGGTAACCGTACCCATCGGACGGCCGATCAGCAATACGACGGTGTATATCGTCGATAATCAGAACAAGCTTTTACCTATCGGCGTGGTTGGGGAGCTTTGTGTCGGTGGAGAAGGATTGGTACGGGGCTACAATAACCGGCCGGAGCTAACGGCGGAGAAATTTGTGGACAATCCGTTTGTGCCGGGAGAGCGCATGTATCGGACGGGGGACTTGGCGAAGTGGTTGCCGGACGGAACGATTGAATATGTGGGGCGGACGGACGACCAAGTGAAAATCCGCGGCTTCCGTATTGAGCTGGGCGAGATCGAAGCTCAGCTGCAGAAAGTAGAAGGAATTCGAAAGGCGACGGTATTGGTGAGGGAAAATACCTCCGGCGAGAAGCAACTGTGTGCTTATTATGAAGCGGATCGCGAGCTTTCGACAGCCGAGGTGAAGAGCGTGATATCCCAGGAACTTCCGGCCTATATGATCCCGGCGTACCTGATCCAGTTGGCGCAACTTCCGTTAACAACGAATGGCAAAGTCGACCGACGCTCTCTCCCGGCGCCGGAAGAGAGCTTGCAGACAGGCGAAGGAAGTACTCCGCCTCGCACTCCGCTGGAAGCCCGCTTGGCCGGAATTTGGAAAAGCGTGCTGGGATTGGAGCATATCGGTGTCCATGACAATTTCTTCGATCTGGGTGGTCATTCTCTGCGGGCGACGACATTGGTGAGCAAGGTGCACCAGGAGCTGAACGTCGAGCTGTCTCTGCGCGACGTATTCCGCTATTCGACGCTCGAAGAGATGGCGCTAGCTATCTCCCGGATTGGAGAGCAGTCGTTTTCGTCGATTCCGCTGGCAGGCGTAAGAGCATATTATCCGCTTTCCTCAGCTCAGAAGCGGCTGTTTATCCTGAATCAGCTGGAAGGGGCTGATCTGAGCTATAACATGCCGGGCGTACTGATGCTGGAAGGAACGATTGACCGGAGCCTGCTGGAGAAGGCTTTCCGCGGACTGATCGCACGACACGAAACACTGCGAACTGGCTTTGAGATCGTACAAGGTGAAGCTGTACAGCGCATTTACGAGAGCGTTGACTTTGCCGTTCAGTACTGTGATGCGAGCGAGGAAGAAGCGCCCGAAGTCGTGCAGGCCTTTATCCGGCCTTTTGACTTAGCGAAGCCTCCGCTGCTACGAGCGGAGCTGGTAGAGCTGGCAGCCGAACGTTATTTGTTGATGTTCGACATGCATCATATCGTCTCCGACGGGATTTCTATGGACGTGTTCGTCGAGGAACTCGTTCGTCTGTACGGCGGCGAGTCATTAGAACCTTTGCGCATTCAATATAAGGACTATGCGGTATGGCAGCAGTCGGACGAGCAAAAAGCGCAGTTGAAACGCGAGGAAGCTTACTGGCTGGACCGTTACCGGGGGGAACTGCCGGTTCTGGAAATGCCGACGGACTATCCGCGTCCGGCCGTGCAGAGCTTTGAGGGACAAACGCTGACGTCCTTCGTGGACGAGGTAACAAGCGAAGGCTTGAAGCAATTAGCCGCTCAAAGAGGAACGACGCTGTATATGGTGCTGCTAGCGGCATATACCGTGCTTTTGCATAAATATACGGGCCAGGACGATTTGATTGTTGGAACGTCGATTGCCGGACGAAGGCACGGAGACACGCAGCCTTTGATCGGAATGTTCGTCAATACGCTGGCGATCCGCAATTATCCGGCTTCGGAGAAGACCTTCACGTCATATTTGGAAGAAGTGAAACAAACGACCTTAGGCGCTTACGAGCATCAGAATTATCCGTTCGAAGAGCTCGTTGATAAAGTGCAGATCAACCGGGATTTGAGCCGCAACCCGTTATTTGACACGATGTTCTCCCTGCAAAACCTGGAGGAGACAGCGTTTGAACTGGAAGGGCTGAAATTATCCCCCTACCCTAGCGAATACGGCATGGCAAAATTCGACCTAAGTGTGGATGTTACGGAAGAAAACGGCCGCCTGGAGTGCAGCTTTGAATTCGCAACAGCTCTTTATAAAGAAAGCACGATCCGGCGGCTGGCGACTCATTTCGGACATTTGCTTGCGGCGATCGTAAGCCGTCCGGATGCGAAGATCGCCGAGCTGAACTTGCTGACGGCAGAGGAAAAGGAGCGAATTCTTGGCGCGTTTAACCCGGTGCAGCCGGAAGCAGCTCCTGCAGCCGCGTTCCATCGGCTGTTTGAGGAACAGGTGGAGCGAACGCCGGAAGCGGAGGCCGTCGTGTACGAGAACGACCGGCTGACGTATGAGGAGCTGAATGAGCGGGCGAATCGCTTGGCGGCCACGCTGCGCGCAAGCGGCATCGGCCGGGAGACGATCGTCGGTATTCTCGCCGAGCGTTCGTTGGACTTGCTGGTGGCCGTGCTGGCCGTCTGGAAAGCGGGCGGAGCCTATGTGCCGCTCGATCCGGACTATCCGGTGGATCGTGTGCGGTTCATGCTCGAAGACAGCGGAGCGAAGGTACTGCTGACGCAAACGGCGCTGCGAGCGCGCGCCGAAGCGTGGCTCAGCGAGGAGGAGCTGGCGCTGGCATCGGTGCTGTACCTCGACGACGAAGTGTCGTACAGTGACGAGCGGGGAAATGCACCGATGGGCGCTGGAATGGTTTCGGGCTTTGTCTCCCAGATGGTCTCCGGCAAGCTGACGGGTACTGTGGACGACAGCGATGAGAGCTATCAGAATGTCGTTGGCATGGACAGCTTCCATGAAGCCCGTCCGGAGGATTTGGCATACGTGATCTATACGTCGGGAACGACAGGCAAGCCGAAGGGCGTGATGATCGAGCACCGCAGTCTGGTGAGCACGGCGGCGGGTTACCGCCGGGAATATCGGTTGGATCAGTTCCCGGTGCGGCTACTGCAGCTCGCAAGCTTCTCGTTCGACGTGTTCGTGGGAGATATTGCACGGACGCTGTACAACGGAGGCACAATGGTGATAGTGCCGAAGGACGATCGGATCGATCCGTCTCGTCTGTACTACTGGATCGAGCGGGAGCGGATTACCATTTTTGAATCGACGCCAGCACTCATCGTGCCGTTTATGGAATACGTGCACGAGCAGGGGCTGGATATGAGCTGGATGGAGCTGTTGATCACGAGCTCGGACAGCTGCAGCGTGGCGGATTACCGAACCTTGCAGGAACGCTTCGGTTCGTTGTTCCGAATCATTAACGCCTACGGCGTGACGGAAGCGGCGATTGACTCCAGCTTCTATGATGAGGAGCTGACGAAGCTGCCGCAGACAGGTCATGTGCCGATCGGCAAAGCGTGGCTGAATGCGAAATTCTACATCGTGGACGCGCATCTGAACCCGGTGCCGGTCGGGGTGCTGGGCGAGTTGGTTATCGGCGGAGTTGGGGTAGCACGCGGGTACTTAAACCGTCCGGTGCTGACGGAAGAGAAGTTCGTAGATAGCCCGTTCGCCGCGGGCGAGCGACTGTACCGCACGGGAGACTTGGCGCGATGGATGGAGGACGGCAACGTGGACTTCATCGGCCGGATCGACAACCAGGCGAAAATCCGGGGCTACCGGATTGAGATGGGTGAGATCGAGTCGCAGCTGCTACGGGTGGAAGGCGTGCGCGAAGCGGTGGTGCTAGTTCGAAGTGACGCGAACGGGCAGAAAGCGCTGTGCGCGTATTACACGCCGGATACCGGAGCGGAGCTGGCAGTGAACGATTTGCGAAGCGCGCTGGCGCAGGAGCTGCCAGGATATATGATCCCTTCGTACTTTGTTGAGCTGGAGCGTCTGCCTCTGACGCCGAACGGAAAGATTGACCGGAAGGCGCTGCCGGCGCCGGAAGGGGAAGCGGGAAGCGGAACGGAGTATGTCGCACCGCGCAATGAGCTGGAGATGAAGTTGGCGTCGATTTGGCAGGAGGTGCTGGGGCTTGCGAAGGAGATTGGCGTTCACGACAACTTCTTCGACATCGGCGGTCACTCCCTGCGGGCGACGGCGCTGATTAGTAAGATTCATAAGGAGCTGAACGTGGATCTGCCGCTTCGCGATGTGTTCCGCCATTCCACCATCGAGAGCATGGCGGCCGCCATTTCCCGGCTGGATGAGCAGACATTTGTTGCTATTCCAGTGGCAGATGAACGAGAGGTGTACCCGCAATCTTTTGCTCAAAAACGTCTCTTTATCCTAAATCAACTGGAAGGCGCAGAGCTTAGCTACAATATGCCGGAAGCGATGCTGCTGGAGGGTGATTTGGACCGGGCAAGGTTCGAAGAAGTGTTACGTCAGCTCGTGGCGCGGCATGAAACGCTGCGCACCGGGTTCGAAATGGTGGATGGCGAAGCATCGCAGCGGATTTACCAGGATGTAAATTTCGCCGTAGAGTTCTATCAAGTGGATGAGCAAGAGGCCCAAGAGACGGTTCGCCGTTTTGTACGTCCGTTTGACCTGGCGAAGCCTCCGCTACTGAGGGTAGGCCTTGTCGAGCTGGCTCCGGAACGCCATATTCTAATGTACGACATGCACCATATTATTTCCGATGGCGTCTCGATAGAAATCTTTGTTGAAGAATTCGTTCGCTTGTACGGCGGCGAGCAATTGGAGCCTTTACGTATTCAGTACAAAGACTACACTGTTTGGCAGCATTCGCAGGAGCAGAAGCAACGGCTTCAGCGTCAGGAGGTGTACTGGCTGGACATGTTCCAAGGCGAGCTTCCGGTGCTGGAAATGCCGACCGATTATCCGCGTCCGGCTGTGCAGAGCTATGAAGGGCACACGCTGGAGTTTTTCTTCGACGCTTCGAAAACTGAGCGCCTAAAGCAGTTGGCCTCGGAAACGGGTACAACGCTGTTTATGGTGCTGCTGGCGGCATATAACGTGCTATTGCATAAATACTCAGGTCAGGAGGATGTGATCGTCGGTACGCCGATTGCCGGAAGGAATCATGGAGATGTGCAGCCGTTGATCGGGATTTTCTTAAACACGTTGGCGATCCGCAGTTATCCGGCTTCGGAGAAGACATTCCTGTCATACCTGAACGAAGTCAAAGAAACGACCCTCCACGCTTTCGAGCATCAAAACTATCCGTTCGAAGAATTGGTGGATAAGGTGCAAGTCACCCGTGATTTAAGCCGCAATCCGCTCTTCGACACGCTGTTTACGATGCAGAATACGGAGAACGAGGAGTTTGAGCTGGAAGGGCTTCACCTGACTCCTTATCCGAGCGCACTGGATACCGCGAAGTTTGATATCAGCTTGGATGTGGGCGAGGAGAATGGAGGCTTGGATTACAGCTTCGAATATGCGACGGCTCTCTACAAAAGGGAGACGATCGAACGGCTGGCGAAACATTACGAGCAACTGCTCGAAACGATCGTAAGCCGTCCGAATGCGAAGATCGCTGAGTTGAACTTGCTGACAGCAGAGGAAAAAGAGCAAATTCTCGGCGAGTTTAACCCGGTGCAGCCGGAAGCGGCTCCTGCATCCGCGTTCCACCGACTGTTTGAGGAACAGGCGGAACGCACGCCGGAAGCGGAGGCCGTCGTGTACGAGAACGACCGGCTGACGTATGCGGAGCTGAACGCGCGGGCGAATCGCTTGGCGGCCACGCTGCGCGCAAACGGCATTGGCCGGGAGACGATCGTCGGCATTCTCGCCGAGCGTTCGGTAGACTTGCTGGTGGCCGTGCTGGCCGTCTGGAAAGCGGGCGGGGCCTATGTGCCGCTCGATCCGGATTATCCGGCGGACCGCGTGCGGTTCATGCTTGAAGACAGCGGAGCGAAGGTGCTGCTGACGCAAACGGCGCTGCGAGAGCGTGCCGAAGCATGGCTCGGCGAGGAGGAGCTGGCGCTGACATCGGTGCTGTATTTGGACGACGAAGCGTCGTACAGCGATGAGCGGGGAAATGCGCCGATGGGCTCTGGAATGGTTTCGAGCTTTGTCTCCGAGATGGTCGCCGGCAAGCTGACGGGTGCTGTGAATGGCGGCGATGAGAGCCATCACTATGTTGACATGGGCGACTTCGGTGGATTCCATGAAGCCCGTCCGGAGGATTTGGCATACGTGATCTATACGTCGGGAACGACAGGAAAGCCGAAAGGTGTAATGATCGAGCACCGCAGTCTGGTGAGCACGGCGGCGGGTTACCGCCGGGAATATCGGTTGGATCAGTTCCCGGTGCGGCTAATGCAGCTCGCAAGCTTCTCGTTCGACGTGTTTGTGGGCGATATTGCACGGACGCTGTACAACGGAGGCACAATGGTGATTGTGCCGAAGGACGATCGGATCGATCCGTCTCGTCTGTACGACTGGATAGAGCGGGAGCGGGTTACCATTTTTGAATCGACGCCAGCACTCATCGTGCCGTTTATGGAATACGTGCACGAGCAGGGGCTGGATATGAGCTGGATGGAGCTGTTGATCACGAGCTCGGACAGCTGCAGCGTGGCGGATTACCGAACCTTGCAGGAACGCTTCGGCTCGTTGTTCCGGATCATCAACGCCTACGGCGTGACGGAAGCGGCGATCGACTCCAGCTTCTACGATGAGGAGCTGACGAAGCTGCCGCAGACAGGCCATGTGCCGATCGGCAAAGCGTGGCTGAATGCGAAGTTCTACATCGTGGATGCGTACCTGAACCCGGTGCCGGTAGGTGTGCTGGGCGAGCTGGTCATCGGCGGAGTTGGAGTGGCGCGCGGGTACTTGAACCGTCCGGAGCTGACGGAAGTGAAGTTCGTAGACAGTCCGTTCGCCGCGGGCGAGCGGCTGTACCGCACGGGAGACCTGGCGCGGTGGATGGAGGACGGCAACGTGGACTTCATCGGCCGGATCGACAACCAGGCGAAAATCCGGGGCTACCGGATTGAGATGGGTGAGATCGAGTCGCAGCTGCTACGGGTGGAAGGCGTGCGCGAAGCGGTGGTGCTAGTTCGAAGTGACGCGAACGGTCAGAAGGTGCTGTGCGCGTATTACACGCTGGATACCGGAGCGGAGCTGGCGGTAAACGAATTGCGCAGCTTGTTGGCGCAGGAGCTGCCGGGCTACATGATCCCGTTGTACTTTGTGGAGCTGGAGCGTCTGCCTCTGACGCCGAACGGAAAGATTGACCGGAAGGCGCTGCCGGCGCCGGAAGGGGAAGCGGGAAGCGGAACGGAGTATGTCGCACCGCGCAATGAGCTGGAGACGAAGCTGGCGGCGATTTGGCAGGAGGTGCTGGGGCTTGCGAAGGAGATTGGCGTTCACGATAACTTCTTCGACATCGGCGGTCACTCCCTGCGGGCGACGGCGCTGGCGGGTAAGGTATTTAAGGAATTAAACGTCAACCTGCCGCTGCGCGACGTATTCCGTCACTCGACGATTGCGGCAATGGCCGAGGCGATTGCCCGGATGGAACGGCAAGAGCATGAGGCCATTCCTCAAGCGGAGGAGAGGGAGTACTACCCTCTGTCTTCTGCACAGAAACGACTGTTCATTCAGCATACGCTGGATGGAGCCGATCAACTTTACAACATGCCAGAGCTGGTGCAGGTGGAAGGTGAGTTTGATTTAGACCGTTTGGAAGCCGCCTTGCGGCAATTGATCACACGGCATGAATCGCTGCGCACCGGTTTTGAAATCGTGAAGGGCGAAGCGGTTCAGCGGATTTACCCGCAGGTCGATTTTGCTATCGAGCATCATCAAGCGGATAAAGAGGATGTGGCTCAAATCGAGCAGATCGTCCGCAGCTTCGTTCGTCCGTTTGATCTCGGCCAGCCGCCGCTGCTGCGCGCCGGGGTCATCGAGCTGGAGCCGAACCTGCATATTCTCCTTTTCGACATGCACCATATCGTGTCCGACGGCGTATCGATGGCGATTGTGATCGATGAGTTATCGAGTTTCTACGCTGGGGAAGAACTGCCGCCACTGCGTATTCAATATAAGGATTATGCCGTTTGGCAGCAGTCGGAGGCCCACCGAGAGCGGATCGGGCGACAGGAAACGTACTGGCTGCGAACCTTCGAAGGCGAACTGCCGAAGGGGGACTTGCCGCTGGATTATGAACGGTCTGCGGTTCGCAGCTACGAAGGCGCGCATCTGGAGTTCGACGTCGAGGCTTCTCTCTCTGCGCGGCTGCGCGAATTGGCGGCCGAGCGTGAAAGCACGCTGTTCATGGTGCTGCTTGCGGCTTATACCGTACTGCTGTCCAAGTACAGCGGGCAGGAGGACTTGGTCGTGGGCACCCCGGTGGCGGGAAGAACGAACGCCGATTTGGAACCGGTTATCGGGATGTTTGTCAATACGTTGGCGATTCGTAATCGTCCGTCGGGCGACAAAACGTTCTTGTCCTACCTGGAAGAAGTGAAGGAAACGGCTTTGAATGCTTTCGAGAATCAGGATTATCCATTCGAGGAGCTCGTGGAGCGTTTGAATGTGAAGCGGGAGCCGGGTCGCTTCCCGCTGTTCGACGCCGTCTTCGACTTGCAAAATATCGAAGAACGAGACATCGAGCTGGAAGGGGTCAGCCTGAAGAATTATGAGCTTGACCAATTGGAGGAAGCGAAGTTCGATCTGACCCTGTTTATGTATGAAAACAACGGGGCGCTGAGTGGGGGCTTCTTCTACGCCGCCAAGCTGCTTAAAGAAGCGATGATCCGCACCTTGACTGAGGATTACCTGAGGGTGTTGTCTCAAATTGCGGAAAATCCACAAATCGAGCTAAGGCGGATTGAATGCCATAAACCGGCGGCAGGCGCAAAGAGTGCCGTCGATACGATCGAATTCGCGTTTTAATCTTTAAGCGTAAGCACGTCTCCGCCGTCAAGTGAAAGCGGCGTACATTCCGGCTTATATCTTGGCGCACACTGGGGCACATTCCGGCGCACTCATTCCGGGGCACATTCTCAGGGAAGACGGCGAATAACGTCCAAACCCGTAAACGCGCAGGGCGAAAGCAAACTTTTTCCGACCTGCGCCGGGCATGTGGCTACTTCATTTTTAGGGAGGTACGAATGAAATATTTGTTTGAAAAGGAAGAGCGGTACTGGAGCAGCAAGTTTGACGCCGATGACAGCCTGAGCTTCCTTCCCTACAGTTATTCCTCCAAATTATCCGAGGGCGGGGAAGCTGCGGCTGATCCGGGCTTGGTACAACGTACCCTGCCGAACGAACTATCGGAGAGAATCATTCGTCTTGCTGGCGGTTCGGATTTGGCTCTGTACATGATTGTTTTGGCAGGAGTAAAAAGCCTGCTGTTCAAATATACTGGGCGAGGCCATGTGCTGATTGGCATGCCTTCATATAGCGCAGACCAGAGTGGGACTCCGCCACCGCATGACATCTTGGTGATCAAGACGCCCGTAAGCCATCAGACGACGCTGAAGACGCTGCTTGGGGGCATCAAAGCCTCCATCGGCGAGGCGCTGGAGCATCAACACCTGCCTTTTCGGAAAATGCTGGAGAAGCTTCATCTGGACTATACGGGGGATGGCCACCCGGTCGTCAATACCGTCGCATCCTTCGCCCAGATTCATCCGGGACCGCTGGGCAGCCAGGTGGCAGCCGATACCGTTTTCTGCTTCGATCGTAAAGACCAGTCCATCGAGTTGGAAGTAAGCTTTGACAGGCAGCGGTACGAGCGGGCATTTGTGGAACAGGCGGCCGACCATCTTGTTCGGCTACTGTCTGTGTTATTATTTCATCCGGATCTGGAGCTCGGACAAGCCGCTATGCTGTCTTCAGACGAGACGGAGACGCTGCTGAAGCGGTTTAATGACACCGAAACTGAGTTCGAGCGGGGAAAAACGATTCACGGCCTGTTCGAAGAGCAGGTGGAGCTTTACCCGGACAAGGTGGCCGCCGTCATGAACGAGCGGCAGTTGACCTACCGTGAGCTGAACGAACGGTCTAACCGCCTTGCGCGGAAGCTGCGGGAGGCAGGAGTCGAAGCAGACCAGTTGGTAGCGATTCTGGCCGAGCGCTCGCTTGATATGGTCGTCGGCATCCTGGCGATTCTCAAAGCGGGCGGAGCGTACGTTCCTGTCGATCCCGAGTACCCTGAGGAGCGCATCCGCTTCATGATTGAGGATTCGGGAGCACCGTTATTGCTGATTCAAAAGCATCTGCACGAGAAGACCGACTTCGCTGGAATACGCCTTGAATTGGACGATTTCGTGTGGGGAGACAGAGACAGTGATACGAACTCCGACGATACGTTGAACGCTTCGAATCTGGAGCCGATCTCCGGGCCGAGGAACTTAGCTTACGTTATTTACACGTCGGGAACGACCGGCAGACCGAAAGGAACGCTGATCGAGCATAAGAACGTCGTACGCCTTCTGTTCAATGACAAGAACCTGTTCGACTTTGGGCCATCCGACACGTGGACGCTATTCCACTCGTTCTGCTTCGATTTCTCCGTCTGGGAAATGTACGGAGCGCTGCTGAATGGAGGCAAGCTGGTCATCGTACCGCCGCTTACGGCGAAAAACCCGGCTGATTTTCTGGCGCTGCTGGGCCGCGAGCAGGTCACGATTTTGAACCAGACGCCAACGTACTTCTACCAGTTGCTGCGTAAGGTCTTAGCGGATCATCCGTACGATCTGCGGATTCGTAACGTCATCTTCGGGGGCGAAGCGCTGAGTCCGCTGCTGCTCAAGGGTTTTAAGACGAAGTACCCGGAGACGAAGCTGATCAATATGTACGGCATTACCGAGACGACGGTTCATGTTACGTATAAGGAAATCACATGGATCGAAATAGAGGCGGCGAAGAGCAATATCGGCAAGCCAATTCCGACGCTGAGGGTGTACGTCCTGGATGAAAACCGCCACCCTGTGCCGATCGGCGTAGCAGGCGAAATGTACGTGGCCGGAGAAGGCCTTGCGAGAGGATACCTGAACCGTCCAGATCTGACGGCAGAGAAGTTCGTTGATTCCCCGTTTGCAGAGGGGGAGAAACTTTACCGTTCGGGTGACTTGGCAGCTTGGCTGCCGGATGGAAACATCGAATACTTAGGCCGGATCGACCACCAGGTCAAAATCCGCGGGTACCGGATCGAGCTGGACGAAATCGAGACGCAACTGCTGAGGATTGCCGCCGTGCAAGAAGCCAAGGTGCTCGACCGCAACGACGCGAACGGCCAAAAGCAGCTTGTCGCTTACTACGTCGCGGAAACGAGGCTGGCAGCGCATGAACTCAAGGTGGAGCTCGCCAAACAGCTACCGGGGTATATGATTCCTTCGTACCTCGTTCAGCTTTCGCAAATGCCGCTGACTCCGAACGGGAAAATGAACCGCAAAGCGCTGCCCGCGCCAGAGGAAGCCGTGGTCTTAGGAGCGGAATATGTCGCGCCGAGAACGCTGCTCGAAATGAAAATCGCCCGCGCCTGGCAGGATACGCTTGGCGTTCCTCAGGTCGGCGTAAAGGATAACTTTTTTGAGCTCGGTGGCAATTCGTTAAGTCTGATGCGGCTTATTCAAGCCGTTTACGATGAAACGGGCATCGAGATACCGCTGAACCGCCAATTCCACAATGTTACAGTTGAAGCCATGGCTTTCGGCGAGGGGGGGCTCGGCCTGGATAAAGGGGGAGACTCCTTCATTAAGCTGAATAAAGAAGGGGATCTGAACGTGTTCTGCTTCCCTCCGGGCAGCGGCTTCGGCATCGGTTACCGTGAGCTCGCAACCAGGCTCGACGGTCGGTTCGTGCTCTACGGCATTGATTTTATCGACGACACGAACGATTACGAAGTCATGCTGAACCGTTATGTGGATGAGATTGTCCGCATCCAGCCGGAAGGACCTTACGTGCTGCTCGGTTACTGCTTCGGGGGCAACCTGACGTTCGAGGTAGCCAAAACGATGGAGAAAAGAGGGTATTCCGTAACGGATGTGCTCATGGTGGACTCGTGGATTAAGAACACGCTGACGCCTCCCGAAACGTCAGAAAAAGAGCTTAAAGAAATGCTTGCCGATTTCGACGAAGAAGAGAAGGAATTAATGAGCAACCCGCTCGTGCGGGAGCGGGTTCATCGGAAGGTCAAAGCGACCTTAGCGTATGAAGCGCAGCTTGTTAATTCCGGCACGGTCTCGGCCCGGATTTACGAACTGATTGCGAAGGACAGCGAAGCGTTCCGCCGGGAGCATCAATTGCCGTCCTGGCGGGGGGCAACGACGCAGGCTTACGCCGATTACCGGCTGGAGGGCGCACACGAGGAATTGCTGGAACTTACGCGTGTGGAAGAAACGGCAGTCGTTATCCGGGACATCTTAGCGCAAGTCAAGCGGCAGATCGAAGCGGAGGCCGGGGTACTGCATGGAAGCTGACCGCCAGCCGTCTATTCAAGTAGAAGTCACAGCAGCGCTCTCCAAACGGCAAACCGCTTACGCTACCTGGAAAGCGCTCCGCTGGCTGATGTCCTTTGTAGGCCCTCACAAAGGCTGGATGATCGTTGGTACGTTGTCCGCAATTGCTGCCGCTGTTATTGAGATATGGACGGGAAGTTTGATCGAGCAGTTGACCACCCAGGCCGAGAAGGGGGCGGGGCCAGTCGTTCTGCAAATCGTGTACACCGTCTTTGTGGTCATCTTGATCGGTGTTCCGGCGAAGTTTTTTATGAGCTTTGGTGTGGAGCGAAGCAGTGCGTCTGCGGTACAGGATATCCGCAACCATGTCATGCGGCATATCGGCAAGCTCCCGGTCTCCTATTTTGAAAAGCAGCACTCCGGCGACGTATTGTCGCGGATCAACAACGATTTGCAGCTCATTCAGCAGTTTATGATTCGGGACCTGGCCCAGTGGTTTTATCATCCGCTGTTGTTCATCGGTTGTTTTGCTTATTTAATCTACCTTCAATGGGAACTGATGCTGTACAGCCTGCTGCTATTTCCCTTAGCACTACTTGTTTCCCAATGGATTGGTAAGCAGCTCGAGCGGTTGACAGAGGAAGCCCAGGCGAATATGGGACGAATGAACGTCAATCTCCAGGATACGCTTGGGGGGATGCCTATTGTAAAAAGTTATCTGCTATCCGATATGTTATCTCGCTCCTACCAGGCACTGCTGCAAGTAACGGCTCAGAAAAAACTGGCTGTAAAAAAGCGGGAAGCCTGGGTCAATCCGCTGCTGTCCACGCTGATGATCAGCCCGATCATTTTCGCCGTCAGTTACGGAAGCTATTTGATCTTCAAAGGGCAGTTAGGCGCGGGAGAGCTGGTTGCCTTCCTGTACTTGCTGAATCTGTGTCTGGAGCCGCTAGAGCATATTCCCGAGCTCATCACGCGGACGTTCGAAATGACCGGTGCCCTGAGAAGAGTTTTCGAAATTGTCGAGCAGCCGACCGAAACGAAAAATGGCCGTTTGCTTCCGAAATCGAGTGCCGCTCCCATCGAGTTTCAGAACGTCACCTTCGGGTATGAGGAGGGCACCCCGATTCTGCGGAATGTTAGCTTCTCGGTACCGGAAGGGAAGACGATTGCGCTTGTTGGAGCGAGCGGCGGAGGGAAGAGCACGGTGTTCAAGCTTGTATGCGGCTTTTATCCGCTTCCGAAGGACCAGGGTGAAATCCGCGTGTTCGGCAGCCTGATCCACGGCGCTGATCCGGAGCAGCTTCGGTCGCATTTTTCCGTGGTAACCCAGGATTCATATTTGTTTAGCGGCACGATCGCCGAAAATATCGGCTACGGGCGGGAAGAAGCGTCGATGGACGAGATTATCGAAGCTGCCAAAGCTGCTCAGGCGCATTCCTTCATTATGCAGCTTCTCGGCGGCTACCAGACGTATGTCGGAGAGCGCGGAGGCTTTTTGTCCGGCGGGCAGCGCCAGCGCATTGCAATGGCCCGGGCTTTTCTGAAGGATGCCCCCATTCTGCTGCTGGACGAGTCAACGTCAGCTCTTGATCCGGAGTCGGAAAGCGCGGTTCAGGAAGCGCTGGGCGTATTGATGAAGCAGAGAACGACGATGGTTATTGCTCATCGGCTTTCTACGGTACAAAACGCTGACGAAATTTGGGTTATGGAGCAGGGGAATATTGTGGAAAAGGGCACTCATGAACAATTGCTGGAGATGAAGGGATTGTACGCCCAGTCGTACTACCAGGAATTTACCGAGTCTGCCGAGCGCAGGGAGGTGGAGTACACATGAAAAATGGCGGATGGCTCTCGCAAGTAAAAGAACTCGGCTACTTGCTGACGTTTATGAACCGCAAGCGTAAAACCCAGTACGCCATTGGCCTGGCCGTAACGGCGCTCACCCAAACCTTGTTCCTGATCGCCTTCAGCTTGGTCGTACATAATTTGGTAGATTTCGCCGTGTCCCGAGATACGTCTCTGATGGTGGGAGCCTTTATTATTTTGGGCGTGGCCCTGTTTCTGGAAAATGTGATTTCTCCCTGGTTCATTTACTTATACCAGCGAAGTGTCGAGCTGACCGTGCTGAATATCCGCGAACGCCTTTATGACAAGCTGTGCCGGGTGCGGCCGAGATTCCTGGAGCAGACGCACCATGGGGACTTGCTGTCACGGGTGAACAACGATGTAACGACCGTTGAGTTTACATTCTCGCAGGTTTACTTCGTTTTGCTGCTTCAAGTTGTCTTTTGCATCGGCTCCATTGCCTCCATGGTGTTGATCGATTGGCGGTTTGCCGGGGTATCCATCGTTATTCTGCTGCTGTCCTCCGGGGTCAGCCTGAAATTTGCGCGGGATATTCGCGTCTTGTCCGAACAAGGCTTGCAAACACTCGGTAAAATGACCCAAAAGTTTAAAGATTTTATGGGCGGTATTCAAATTGTGAAGCTGTTCCGCATTCGCACAATTTACGGCCAATACGAGGCGCTGAACGAACAAATGACGCAGATGCTTCGGCAAACCGCGCAGAAGAACGGCATGCAGGCTGCGGTAAACCATTTTATCAGCTACGTCACGTTCTGCGGCATTATCGTCATCGGCAGTCTGCTTTATGCTTACGGACTGATGGGAATGGGAAGCGTCGCCGCTCTGGCGGTTCTGCAAGTGAATCTGACGCACGCCTTGTTGAACTTAGGCATGGTTCTGTCGATGACCCAAAATTCGCTCGCGGGCGCTCACCGGGTTCAAGAGGTACTAAGAGAGGAAGAGGAACCGGAGCGATTGGGATCTCCTCACAGCGAGCTCGTGTCGGAGGCTGCGGTGGAGTTTCGCGATGTGGAATTTTCCTATCAGGGGGATAAAAAGGTGCTTGTCGGTATGTCCTTGCAGGTTTTTCCCGGTCAGGTCGCCGCGATCGTGGGGGCCAGCGGCAGCGGCAAAAGTACGCTGATCAAGCTGCTGCTCGGCTTTTATCCTGTGGACAGCGGAGAAATCCTGGTCCAAGGCAAACCATTCGGCCATTATACGCTGGACGAAATCCGCAGGCAGATTGCATATGTTCCGCAGGAGCCATTCTTGTTTACCGGCACGATTGAGGAAAACATTCGTTACGGCAGCCCGGATGCAACGGATGAAGAAGTGATCGAAGCGGCCAAAGCGGCGTACGCTCACCCTTTCATTCAGGAATTTCCGGAACAGTATAAAACGCCGGTGGGAGAGAGAGGAGCGTCATTGTCGGGCGGACAAAGGCAGCGAATTGCAATCGCCCGGGCGATTCTCAAAAACGCCCCGATTTTGCTGCTGGACGAAGCGACTTCCGCGCTGGACAACGAATCCCAGCATTGGGTACAGCAGGCCCTGAACGAATTGATGAAGGGTCGCACCACCATCCTAATCGCCCACCGTCTCAGCACCGTGGAACATGCGGATTTGATTACCGTCATGAACCAAGGGATGGTCGTCGAGCGGGGCCGCCATCAGGACCTGCTGGCGCGCGGGGGTTATTACGCCCGGCTTTACGGCTAGACCCGCTTTGCGGCGGGCTGTTTCCTGCTTACGAATGCGACAGCGTTTTTTAGTAGTCAAGGTATGACTCTACGACTGGGAATTACTAGAAAACGGGGGGCTAACCTATCTATAAAGAATTTCAAAACAGGGAGGGTGTCGATGTGAGAGAGAATACCAACGAGCAATATGGATTAACGCAAGCCCAGCGCCGAATATGGTTCATGGAAATTATGAATCCGGGAACGTCCATCACGATGCTTTCCGCAACCTACCAGATTACGGGCGAGATCGACACACCGCTTCTGGAGCAAGCGGCAGCAGAGATCGTTAAAACCTATGACGCTTTCCGAATCCGCATTAGCGGGGATTTGCAAAATCCAACGCAGTGGTTCGAAGAGCCGGAGAAGGTCCAAGCTAGAATAAGCCGCCTCGAAATAGGTACAACCGAACAATTCTATGCTTGGGTGAAAGAAGTAAGCGAAAAACCGGCCAGCGTGTTCGACGAACACCTCCACCAATTTACGATGATCCATTTTGCGAACGGTCAAGTATGGCTCAATTTGACGATAAATCATATTATCGCCGACGGCTTGTCCGTCAATGCTTTGCTGCATGCGGTGATGGAAAAATACCTGGAACTGCGCAAAGGCATCTCCAGCAGTTACCAGGCCCCTTCCTATCAGGATTATATTTTCGCGGAGTGTGAATATGAGCAATCGGAGCGTTATCAAAAAGGCAAGGAATACTGGTTGACGAAGTACAACACTTTGCCTGAAACGACCGGGATTAAATCGGTTCCGCCACACTCGATCGGCAGCGAATCCGATAAACTGGCCATTACTTTGGATGGTTCCCGGTATGAACGCATTCTAGCCTTCAGCGAACAATATCAGGTCAGCTTATATACGTTATTTCTGTCCGCCATGTACGTCTTATTGTATAAGTTGACCGACAGCACGGATGTTCCGGTCGGCACGGTTTTCGCCAATCGCACCAGCAAGAAGGAAAAAGAAACGATCGGCATGTTCGTCAGCACCGTAGCTACGCGGATTCGTCTAAATCCAGATGAGAACGTTCTTTCTTTGCTCCAAACGGTTTCCAGAGAAAATATGGCGGATTTGAGGTATCAGAAATACCCTTATAACCAATTGATCCAGGACTTACGCGAACAACACGGCCGCAACGATCTTACGGGTCTGTTCCGCACGTCTTTGGAATATTTGCCTTTGAAAATTGAGGAGTATGAGGAAATCAAGGTACGCCTGGAGGCTCATTTCGCTAGGCACGAGATGGACGATTTGCTGCTGCGCTTTGACCATATGCTGAATGAAGAACATGTCATTCTCCATGCTTCCTATCGTATGGATCTGTTCGAGCCGGCTGAGATTGAGCGGATTATGGAACAGTATGTAACCGTGCTGGACCAGTTTCTTCAGGATCCTGAACTTTCCGTACGCGAGATTTCTCTGCTGAGCGATGAGGAGAGGCAGCGCATTCTTAACGTCTTTAACCCGCCGGTGACAGGGCTGAGCGAGGGAGAAGCGTTTCATTGGTATGTTGAAAAGTTTGCCCGGGAAATTCCGGATCATCCCGCAGTCGTCTATATGGACAAACAGCTGACCTACGGCGAATTAAACGAACGCGCTGAGCGACTGGCTTCTCTCCTTCGCGAACAGGGCGTGGGAAGGGAGACGATTACGGGGATCTGGGCGGAGCGTTCGGTGGAACTGCTGGTCGGGGTGCTCGCCGTTTGGAAAGCCGGCGGAGCCTATGTGCCGCTGGACCCCGAATATCCTGCGGAGCGGATTGAGTACATGCTCAGCGATAGTGATGCATCTGTGCTGCTTACGCAGCGTCATCTGTTGGAGCGGGCCGAAGGCTGGTTGGCTGATGACGGGCTGAAGCTTCAAGCTGTCTATGCCATGGACGATGAACAAATTTATAACGGGGATGCCTTAACCGTGGGATTTGAATCTGCCGGCAACGCTCCGCAAGACTTGGCTTATGTGATCTACACCTCGGGAACGACGGGACGCCCGAAAGGCGTCATGATTGAGCACGGTAGTCTCGTGAATACGGCGGAGGCGTACCGTCGTGAGTACCGATTGGATCAGTTCCCGGTGCGACTGCTACAGCTGGCCAGTTTCTCGTTTGACGTGTTCGTCGGAGACATTGCGCGGACGCTGTATAACGGAGGTACGATGGTGATTGTGCCGAAGGATGACCGGATTGATCCGAATCGCTTATACGGCTGGATTCGGGACCAGAATATTACGGTATTCGAATCGACGCCCGCGCTCATCATACCGTTTATGCAGCATATTTATGGAGAAGGATTGGACGTCAGTTCCATGCAGTTGCTGATAACTAGCTCCGATGCATGCAGTGTCAGCGATTACCGGTTGCTGCAGGAAAGGTTTGGCGGACAATTCCGTATTATTAACAGTTATGGCGTTACCGAAGCGGCCATTGACAGCAGCTTTTACGATGAGCCGCTGGACAAGCTGCCGCCGTCGGGTCATGTGCCGATCGGCAAAGCTTGGCTGAACGCCCGGTTTTACATTGTCGATGCCGCGTTAAAGCCGGTTCCTGTAGGGGTTCCGGGCGAGCTGGTCATCGGCGGTGCCGGGGTGGCGCGCGGGTACTGGAACCGTCCGGACCTAACCGCCGAGAAGTTTACGGATAGCCCGTTTGTGCCGGGCGAACGTCTGTATCGGACAGGCGATTTGGCCCGCTGGCTGGAAGACGGCAACGTCGACTTCATCGGCCGAATCGACTATCAGGTGAAAATTCGGGGCTACAGGATCGAACCTGGCGAAATTGAAACGGCCCTGCTGCGTTACCCGGGCGTCAAGCAGGCTGTGGTGACCGACCATACGGATGAGCAGGGGCAAAAATATTTGTGCGGCTACGTGGTGTCAGATGCTTCGTTGCAACTGAGTGATCTGCTGTCACAATTGAAGCAAGAGCTGCCGGCCCATATGGTCCCGGCCCGGCTGGTGTCTCTTGATAAGCTTCCGCTCACGCCGAACGGTAAAATTGACCGTAAAGCGCTGCCTGAACCGACCGGAGAGGTAGAAGCGGGCAGTGAGTATGTGGCTCCTCGCACAACGCTGGAAACAAGACTTGCTCTCATATGGCAGCAGGTGCTCGGTATTACGCGAGTTGGAGTCCAGGACGATTTCTTTGACCTGGGTGGTCATTCCTTGCGGGCCTCTACGCTGATTTCCAAGATTCGGAGGGAGTTGCAAGTCGAGGTTCCGCTGCGGGAAGTTTTTCGCTACACGACGATCGAACAGTTGGCCCAAAGAATCAGCGGCTTAAAGCAGCAGGAGACGTATGAGATTACAAAGGCGGCTGCGGCCGAGTCCTATCCAGTTTCATCTGAGCAAAAGCGTCTGTACGTCCTGAGCCAGCATGACGGGGCCGAGCGCAGTTACAGTATGTCGGCGGCGCTTCTTCTCGAAGGCAAGCTGGACCGCACGCGCGTCGAGCACGCATTCCGGGCGCTGATTCAGCGCCATGAGACGCTGCGTACCGGGATTGAGCAGGTTCAAGGTGAGCTTGTCCAGCGCATCTATGACGAGGTGCAGTTTGCTGTCGATTATTTTCAGGCGAGCGAGCATGAATGGGATCAAGTGGTGGAAGCTTACTATCGCCCGTTTGATCTGACCAAGCCACCGCTTCTCCGCATCGGCCTGATCGAAGTCACCGAGGATCGCCACATTCTGCTGTTCGATATGCACCATATCGTCTCGGACGGCATTTCGACAGCGCTGCTCTTCGACGAGTTTAGCCGCCTGTATCGGGGCGAGGAGCTGGCTCCGCTGCGTATTCAATACAAGGATTATGCCGTTTGGCAGCATTCCGAAGCCTACGAGCAGATGCTCCATCCGCAGAAGGAGTACTGGCTGAAACAGCTGTCGGGCGAGCTGCCGATCTTGGAGCTGCCGACGGACTTCCCACGGCCTGCGGTACAAAGCTTTGACGGCCGGACCGTGAAGTTTTATATCGGGAAAGAGCGGACGGAGAAGCTGAAAGAGCTGGCGGCACGGACGGGAACGACCCTGTACATGGTGCTGCTGTCGGCTTACTCCATCCTTATGCATAAATATTCGGGTCAGGAAGATCTGATCGTCGGAACGCCGATTGCTGCAAGAACGCAGGAGGAAATGCAGCCGATCGTGGGGATGTTTGTCAACACGCTGGCCATTCGCAGCCGTCCGGAGCGTTCCAAGCCGTACCTTTCGTACCTGCAAGAAATCAAGGACATCACGCTCGGGGCTTTCGAACACCCCAATTATTTGTTCGAAGACTTGGTGGAAAGTCTTCACATTCCGCGTGCGAGCGGCCGGAATCCGCTCTTCGATACATTCTTCTCCCTGCAAAATACGGAGAACGAGCAAATTGTTATCGAGGGGCTGGAGCAATCGTTTTATCCACTGGAAAACCGAACATCCAAGTTCGAGCTGCTCCTGGACATTTCGGAGTTGGACGGTCAGCTCGAATGCCGGTTGGAATACGCTACGGCTTTGTATAAACAGGAGACCGCGGAGCGCTTGGCCAGACATTATGACAAGTTGCTCGAAACCATCGCAGCAGCGCCGGACGGGGATATTGCCTCGCTGGAAATGCTTACGGAGGAGGAAGTTTGCGAGCTGGTGCGTGCTTTCAATGATTCGGAGGCCGACTATCCGCGGCAGCAGACGATTCACGGCCTGTTCGAAGAGCAGGCGGCGCTTCACCCAGACAGCGTGGTCGCCGTTATGAATGAGCGGCAATTGACCTACCGCGAGCTGAACGAGCGATCCAACCGCCTTGCGCGGAAGCTTCGGGAGGCGGGAGTAGAAGCGGACCAGCTAGTAGCGATTCTGGCCGAGCGCTCGCTCGATATGGTCGTCGGCATTCTGGCGATTCTCAAAGCGGGCGGAGCCTACGTGCCTGTCGATCCCGAGTACCCGGAGGAGCGTATCCGCTTCATGATCGAGGATTCGGGTGCGCCGTTATTGCTGATTCAAAGGCATCTGCACGAGAAGACCGACTTCGCAGGAACGCGCCTCGAATTGGACGACTTCGTGTGGGGCGATAGAGGGGCGGACTCCCAAGATACGCTGGAGGCTTCGAACCTGGAGCCGATTTCCGGGCCCGGCAACCTGGCCTATGTCATCTACACGTCGGGAACGACCGGTAGACCGAAAGGCACGCTGATCGAGCATAAGAACGTCGTGCGCCTCTTGTTCAACGACAAGAACCTGTTTGACTTCGGACCGTCCGACACGTGGACGCTGTTCCACTCGTTCTGCTTCGATTTCTCCGTCTGGGAAATGTACGGAGCGCTGCTCAATGGAGGCAAGCTGGTCATCGTACCGCCGCTTACGGCGAAGAACCCGGCCGATTTTCTGACGCTGCTGGGCCGCGAGCAGGTCACGATTTTGAACCAGACGCCAACGTACTTCTACCAGCTGCTGCGTGAGATCTTGGCGGACCATCCGTACGATCTGCGGATTCGCAACATCATCTTTGGGGGCGAAGCGCTCAGTCCCCTGCTGCTCAAGGGCTTCAAGACGAAGTACCCGGAGACGAAGCTGATCAATATGTATGGGATTACCGAGACGACGGTTCACGTTACGTATAAGGATATTACATGGGCCGAGATTGAGGCAGCAAAGAGCAATATCGGCAAGCCGATCCCGACGCTGAGCGTGTACATTCTTGATGAAAAACGCCGCCCTGTACCGATCGGCGTAGTGGGCGAAATGTACGTGGCCGGGGAAGGCCTGGCGAGAGGATACCTGAACCGTCCGGATCTGACGGCGGAGAAGTTCGTCGATTCCCCGTTTGTGGAGGGGGAGAAGCTGTATCGCTCGGGCGATTTGGCGGCCTGGCTGCCAGACGGCAACATCGAATACCTGGGTCGGATCGACCATCAGGTCAAAATCCGCGGGTACCGGATCGAGCTGGACGAAATCGAGACGCAGCTACTGAACGTCCGGGGCGTGGAAGAAGCGGTGGTGCTCGCCCGTCAGGACGGCGGGGGCGAGAAGGCGCTTGTCGCCTACTTTGTGGCGGATCGGACGCTGACGGTCAGCGAAATGAGAACCTCGCTGGCCCAGAGAATGCCGGGGTACATGATCCCGTCGTACTTCGTGCAGCTGGAGCGCATGCCGCTGACGTCCAACGGCAAAGTTGACCGCAAAGCGCTGCCGGAGCCGCAAGGAGGACTGCGAACAGGTGTCGAGTACGTAGCGCCGCGTAACCGGACGGAGTCCCAGCTTGTGAAGATCTGGGAGGAAGTGCTGGGCTACTCTGGCATTGGAGTCCTGGACAATTTCTTCGAGCTCGGAGGCCACTCCTTGCGGGCGACGAACCTTGTCAGCAAAATTCAGAAGGAAATGAACGTTGAACTTCCGCTGCGCGATGTTTTCCGTTATACGACGGTAGAGACGATGGCCGGGGCTATTGCCAGCTTGGAAGAAATGCGGCACAGCTCGATTCCGAAAGTGGAAGAGAAAGTATATTACCCGGTTTCCTCCGCGCAAAAAAGGTTGTACGTCCTGCACCAGCTGGATAGCCTGGAGCTGAATTACAACCTCCCAAGCGCCTTGCAATTGGAAGGGGCTTTGAACGAGGCCAAAGTGGAAAAGGCGCTGACTATTCTGGTGAACCGGCACGATATGCTGCGCACCGGTTTTGAAATCGTAGATGGGGAGCCGGTTCAGCGTATTTATCCGCGTGTAGCTTTCAAGGTCGAGAAGCTTCAAGCAAGTGAAGATCAGGTTGCGACCATTCTTGAAGGCTTCATTCAGCCTTTTGACTTGGCCCAGCCGCCTTTGCTGCGCGCCCTGCTGATCGAACTGGAGAAAGAAAAGTTCCTGCTCGCGCTGGATATTCACCATATTGCTTCCGATGGCCTTTCCATGGATGTGCTGCTGCGCGAATTCGTGCGGCTGTACAATGGGGAACAATTGCCGGAGCTGCGGATTCAATACAAGGATTACGCTGTTTGGCAGCAATCCGAGGAGCAGCGACAGCGCATCAAACGGCAGGAGGAATACTGGCGCGGGGTATTCAGCTCCGAGCTTCCGGTTCTTGAGCTGCCTCTCGACTTCTCACGTCCGGCCGTCCAGCAGTTTGATGGTCAAACCCTCACGTTTACGCTGGATGCGGAGAAAAGCGAAGCTCTCAAACGGCTTGCCGGCGATTCGGGGGCGACGCTGTATATGCTTCTGCTGGCTGCGTACTCCGTATTGCTTCAAAAATACGCGGGACAGGAAGATATCGTGGTCGGCACTCCAATTGCCGCCCGTTCTCACGCTGATCTGCAGCCGATCATCGGCATGTTCGTTAATACGCTGGCCCTTCGCTTGAGTCCGGCGACGGAGCGAACGTTCCTGGATTACTTGCAGGAAGTGAAGGAAACGACGCTTGGAGCCTATGAGCACCAGGACTATCCGTTCGAGGAGCTGGTGGAAGCTCTTCAGGTGAGACGGGATTTAAGCCGGAATCCGCTGTTTGACACCATGTTTTCTTTGCAAAAGCACGAAAGTCTGGATTTAACCCTGGAAGGCTTGCAATGGTCGCTACTGGACATCGAGGAAAAGACGGCAAAGTTTGATCTTAGCTTAGATATCGTGGAAGAAGGTAATGAGCTGGTTTGCAAGATCGAGTACGCTACCTCATTGTTTAGACAGGAAACGATGGCACGGCTGGCGGGTCATTACGAGCAGCTTTTGGCCTCGATCCTGGCTCAGCCGGGTGCGCGTATTGCGGATTTGGATATTTTGACGGACAGTGAAAAGCATGATTTGCTGGTCGGGTTTGACGTGTCCTCTTCGGCTCTTGCGAAGCAACCCGCCGCAGAGGGGATTGGCTTGGAAGCGGATGAGTCGTGGAGAGAGAGAACGTTCCACGAGCTGTTCGAGGAGCAGGCGGAGCGCACTCCTGGAGCACTGGCGGTTGTCTACGAAGGCAGCAAGCTGACGTATGCGGAGCTGAACGCCAAAGCGAATCGTCTGGCGTATGTACTGCGGGCTGGCGGGGTGAAACCGGAGCAGGTGGTCGGCATTTTGGCCGACCGTTCGGTGGAGCTGTTGATCGGGGTGCTTGCCGTATGGAAAGCGGGCGGTGCCTATGTGCCGCTCGACCCGGACTATCCAGCAGAACGGATCGAATATATGCTCGCGGACAGCGGGGCGTCAGTGCTGCTCACACAGACCCGCCTGCTGGAGCAGGCGGAGGCTTGGCGCCAGGGCGGCGCTCTAGCGCTGCAAACGGTGCTTGCGCTTGACGACGCCGCGACGTACAGCATTGAAGCGGCGGGCGGGGCTGTGGGCATACAAGTTATGAGCGAAGCAGGCGCAGAGGCGGAGGCTTTGGCGCAAGCGGAAACGGCTGCTGTCGAAACATCCGCTACGGTAGAAGCCGAGAAGAACGTACAAGCGGTGGATATCGCATCGAATCCGGCGAATGTGAACAAGCCAAGCGATTTGGCTTACGTCATCTATACCTCCGGTACGACGGGCCGTCCGAAGGGCGTGGCGGTGGAACACCGCAGCCTGGTGAACACAGCGGCGGGCTATCGGCGGGAATACCGGTTGGATCAGTTCCCGGTGCGGCTTCTGCAGCTCGCCAGCTTCTCATTCGACGTGTTCGTCGGCGATATTGCGCGGACGCTGTACAACGGCGGCACCATGATCATCGTGCCGAAGGACGACCGGATCGATCCAACCCGCCTCTACGGCTGGATTCGCGACTACGCCGTGACGGTGTTCGAATCGACTCCGGCGCTGATCGTACCGTTCATGGAGCATGTACACGCTGAAGACTTAGACCTCAGTTCGATGCAACTGCTAATCACAAGCTCGGATGCGTGCAGTGTAGCGGATTACCGCACCTTGCAGGAGCGCTTTGGCTCGCAGTTCCGTGTTATTAACAGCTACGGCGTAACGGAAGCGGCGATTGATTCCAGCTTCTATGGCGAGCCGCTGGAGAAGCTGCCGAAGACGGGCAGCGTACCGATCGGGAAAGCATGGCTGAACGCCAAGTTCTATATTGTAGATGCGAATCTGAAGCCGGTACCGATTGGAGTTCCTGGCGAGCTGGTTATCGGCGGAATAGGTGTGGCCCGCGGTTACCTGAACCGCCCGGATTTGACAGCGGAGAAATTCGTAGACAGCCCGTTCGCCGCTGGGGAACGGCTCTACCGGACGGGCGACCTGGCGCGCTGGATGCCGGACGGCAACGTGGACTTCATCGGCCGGATCGACAATCAGGTGAAAATTCACGGCTATCGGATCGAGCTTGGAGAAATTGAAGCGGCCATGCAGAATTTTGCCTGTGTGCGTCAAGCGCTTGTCATTGATCGGACGGACGAACGGGGGCAGAAATATTTATGCGGGTATGTCGTAGCGGATTCCAGCTTCAGTCTGGAAGGGCTTGTGACCCATCTGGACGCCGCGCTGCCTTCCCATATGGTGCCTTCGCGCATTATGCGCCTGGATGAAATGCCGCTTACGCCGAACGGGAAGATCGACCGTAAAGCGCTGCCTGTGCCGGAAGGAAGCATTCATACCGAGGCTGCATACACGGCGCCTCGTACTCCTGCCGAGCAAGCACTTGCGTCGGTCTGGCAGTCGGTGCTGGGTGTGGATCAGGTCGGAACGATGGACAATTTCTTCGCACTCGGCGGCGATTCGATCAAGGCCTTGCAGGTATCGTCCCGTCTTTTACAAATGGGGTACAAGCTGGTTATGAAAGATTTGTTCCATTATCCGACGATTTCCGCTCTTAGTTTGCGGCTGCAAACGGCGGAGAGAACGGCAAGCCAGGCCGAAGTCACGGGAGAGGTCATCTTGACCCCGATTCAGCGCTGGTTTTTTGAACAAAATCCGGTTGACATACATCACAGCAACCAGGCATATATGCAGTTCTCCAAGCAAGGCTTTGACGAAGAAGCTTTACGCCAAGCAGTGCGTGAGCTTGTCGTGCATCACGATGCTCTTCGTACGGTTTACCGTCAAACCGGGAACGGCTATATGGCCTGGAACCGTGGCGCCGGGGAGAACGAAGTGCTGTTCGATTTGGAAGTTGTCGATTTCAAGGGAGTCCACGACGTGAAAGCAGCGGTAGAGGCTAAGGCGAATGACATTCAAGCGAGCATCGATCTGGAAAACGGCCCGCTGGTGAAGCTCGGCTTGTTCCGTTGCAACGACGGCGACCACCTGCTCATCGCAATCCATCACTTGGTCGTAGACGGCGTATCCTGGCGGATTCTGCTTGAGGATTTTGCAACTGCCTATGAGCAAGCGCTGCAAGGGCAGCCGATCCGTCTGCCGCTCAAAACGGATTCATTCCAAACTTGGGCGAAACAACTCGCTGATTATGCGAACGACCCGGCGATGGAATGCGAAAGAGAGTACTGGCAGCATATCGAGCAATTGACCTATGAGCCGCTTCCGAAAGATTTTGAACAAGGTAGATCCAAGCTGAAGGACAGTGGGCTTGTGACCGTCCGCTGGACGGCAGAGGAAACGCAGCAGCTGCTGAAGCAGGCACACCGTGCTTACCATACAGAAATGAACGATTTGCTGCTTGCCGCTCTCAGCCTCGCGGTACAAGCTTGGAGCGGCCAGGAACGCGTGCTGGTCAATCTCGAAGGCCACGGCCGGGAAGATGTTTTGCATGATGTGGACATTACGCGGACGGTAGGCTGGTTTACAAGCCAATTCCCTATCGTTCTGGAACCGGGCCACGACCAGGCGCTCGGTCATCAGGTGAAACAGGTTAAAGAAAGCTTGCGCCGCATTCCGAACAAAGGAATCGGCTACGGCATCCTGCGTTATTTGTCGGTGCCGCGTGACGGCGAGCGCTTCGCTTTGGAGCCGGAGATCAGCTTTAACTATTTGGGGCAGTTCGACCAGAATTACGAAAGCAGCGGCTCGCAGCCGTCTCCGTTCAGCCTGGGCTCCGATTCAAGCCCGAATGCAGTGATGGATTTTGCTCTCGATATTAACGGTATGGTGTCGGAAGAAGTGCTGGAACTTACGATCCGTTATGGGGAAACCCAGTATAAACGGGAAACGGTAGAGCGCCTGGGCACCCTGCTTCAATCGAGCTTGCGTGAAGTCATCAGCCATTGCGTATCGAAAGAGCAGCCGGAGCTTACGCCTAGCGACGTTCTCCTTCAAGATGTGACTGTGGAGGAACTGGAGCGGCTGACTGAACATACGGCGGCGCTCGGCGAACTGGAGAATGTGTATACCCTGACTCCACTGCAAAAAGGGATGTTGTTCCACAGCCTGCTGGATGCCGATTCGGAGGCTTACTTCGAACAGGTGACCTTCGATCTGTACGGAAGCCTGAATGTCGAGGCCTTTACCCAAGGATTGGATACGCTGGTACAGCGGAATGAGGCCTTACGGACTAACTTTATTACGGGCTTGCGAGACGAGCCGATTCAAGTGGTATTCCGCGAACGGAAGTGTGAAGTGTACTTCGAAGATATTCGCTCGGATAGCGATGAGGACCTGGAAAAGACGATAGCTGATTTTGTTAGTAGAGATAAAGCGAACAAGTTCGATTTGGCCCAAGGCTCTCTGATGCGCGTGACCGTTTTGCGCACGGGCGACGAGTCCTACCATGTGATCTGGAGTCACCATCACATTTTGATGGATGGCTGGTGCATGTCCTTCATGATCAAGGAAGTGTTCGACACCTACTTCGCGTTCCAGGAGAAGCGGACGCTGGAGCTTCCTCCAGTTACCTCGTACTCCCGGTATATCGAATGGCTGGAAGCTCAAGATTCCGCGAAAGCTTCGCATTACTGGTCGGAGTATTTGGCGGGTTACGATCAGCAGACCAAGCTGCCCCAGGAGAAAACGGGGCTTAGGCAGGGCGCTTTTGAAGCGGCTGAACTCGATGTGGAACTCAGCAGGGAACTGACCGGGCAAATCATGCGGGTGGTACGCCAGCAGCAGGTAACGCTCAATACGTTTATGCAGACCGTATGGGGATTAGTTCTGCAGGTCTACAACAACAGTGAGGATGTCGTATTTGGCTCCGTCGTATCCGGGCGTCCGGCAGAAATTCCGGGCATCGAAAGCATGATCGGCCTGTTTATTAATACGATTCCGGTTCGTATTCAAGGCAAAGCCGAGGAGACGGTAGCCGATATCTTGAGAAAAACCCAGGATCAAGCCCTGGCATCGGGAGCTTACGAAACGTTCCCACTGTTCGAAATTCAGTCGCTGAGCGAGCAAAAGCGCGACTTGATCAACCATATCATGGTCTTTGAAAATTATCCGATGGAAGAACAGATTGAGCAGGTCGTCGGCGGAGACAAAGAAGCGCTGAAAATCGCTAATATCCTGTCGCCGGAGCAAACGAACTACGACCTGGACATTACCGTCATTCCGGAAGAGCATATTTTGCTGCGGTTTACGTACAATACGCTGACGTTCAGAGAGGAAGACATCAGGCTGATCTACGGTCATTTTGCCCAGGCACTGGAGCAGGTTGCGGCTAACCCGAACATTCTTGTGAATGAGTTGAACTTGCTGACGGCAGAGGAAAAAGAGCAAATTCTCGGCGAGTTTAACCCGGTGCAGCCGGAAGCGGCTCCTGCAGCCGCGTTCCACCGACTGTTTGAGGAACAGGCGGAACGCATGCCAGAAGCGGAGGCCGTCGTGTACGAGAACGACCGGCTGACGTATGCGGAGCTGAACGAGCGGGCGAATCGCTTAGCGGCTACGCTGCGCGCAAGCGGCATCGGCCGGGAGACGATCGTCGGCATTCTCGCCGAGCGTTCGGTAGACTTGCTGGTGGCCGTGTTAGCCGTCTGGAAAGCGGGCGGGGCCTATGTGCCGCTCGATCCGGACTATCCGGTGGACCGCGTGCGGTTCATGCTCGAAGACAGCGGAGCGAAGGTACTGCTGACGCAAACGGCGCTGCGAGCGCGCGCTGAAGCCTGGCTCGGCGAAGAGGAACTGGCGCTGGCGGCGGTGCTGTATCTGGACGACGAAGCGTCGTACAGCGAGGAACGGGCGAATGTGCCGATGGGCTCCGGCATGGTTTCCGGCAAGCTGACGGATGTTGTGGACGACGGCGATGAGAGCCATCCGTATGTTGGCATGGGCAGCTTTCATGAAGCCCGTCCAGAGGATCTGGCCTACGTGATCTATACGTCAGGAACGACGGGCAAGCCGAAGGGCGTGATGATTGAGCACCGCAGCCTGGTGAACACGGCGGCGGGCTACCGGCGTGAATACCGGTTGGATCAGTTCCCGGTGCGGCTGCTGCAGCTGGCAAGCTTCTCGTTTGACGTGTTCGTCGGAGACATTGCGCGGACGCTGTATAACGGAGGCACGATGGTGATTGTGCCGAAGGATGACCGGATTGATCCGAACCGCTTATACGGCTGGATTGAGCGGGAGCGGGTCACCATCTTCGAATCGACGCCGGCGCTGATCGTGCCGTTCCTAGAGTACGTGCAAGAGCAGGGGCTGGATATGAGCCGGGTGGAGCTGTTGATCACGAGCTCGGACAGCTGTAGCGTGGGGGATTACCGGACTTTGCAGGAACGCTTTAGCTCGTGGCTCCGGATTATCAACGCCTACGGCGTGACGGAAGCGGCGATCGACTCAAGCTTCTACGACGAGCCGCTGACGGAGCTGCCGCAGACAGGCCATGTGCCGATCGGTAAAGCGTGGCTGAATGCGAAATTCTACATCGTGGACGCGCATATGAACCCGGTGCCGGTCGGGGTGCTAGGCGAGCTGGTCATTGGCGGAGTCGGGGTAGCACGCGGGTACTTGAACCGTCCGGAGCTGACGGAAGAGAAGTTCGTAGACAGCCCGTTCGCCGCGGGCGAGCGGCTGTACCGCACGGGAGACTTGGCGCGGTGGATGGAAGACGGGAACGTGGACTTCATCGGCCGGATCGACAACCAGGCGAAAATCCGGGGCTACCGGATCGAGACGGGCGAGATCGAGTCGCAGCTGCTGAGTGTAGGTGGCGTGAAGGAAGCGGTCGTCGTCGTCAGGGAAGATCAAGAAGGTCAGAAGGCTTTGTGCGCTTATTATACAGCGGAAGAAGGCTTGACGGCGGCGGAACTGAAGCGGTCGATTGCCAGCGAGCTGCCGGGGTACATGATCCCGTCGTACTTCGTGGAGCTGGAGCGCCTGCCTCTGACGCCGAACGGAAAGATCGACCGGAAGGCGCTGCCGGCACCGGAAGGGGGAGCAGGCGGAGACCGCGAATACGTGGCGCCGCGCACCGAACTGGAGGCGAAGCTGGCCGCCATTTGGCAGGATGTGCTTGTTCGGGAGAAGGCGGTAGGCGTAACGGAAAACTTCTTCGACCTCGGCGGACACTCCTTGCGGGCGACGACGCTCGTCAGCAAAATGCATAAGGAGCTAGGCGCCCAATTCCCGCTTCGCGACGTATTCCGCTATTCGACGGTTGAGGAAATGGCTGCGGCTATGGAGCGGCTGGAGATCGGCTCGTTCACGGCTATTCCGGCTGCGGAACCTAGCGAGTATTATCCGCTCTCTTCCGCTCAGAAACGTCTCTATATTTTGAACGAGCTGGAAGGAGCCGAGCTGAGCTACAACATACCGGGAGCTATGTTGCTCGAAGGGGAGCTCGATCGGCAGCGGTTTGAAGAAGCGTTCCGCGGGCTCGTAGCTCGTCATGAAACGCTGCGTACTGGGTTCGAAATGGTAAAAGGCGAAGCGGTTCAGCGGATTTACGAAGAAGCCGCCTTCCAGGTGGAATATGTGCAGATCAGCGGGGAGCAGGCGGAAGAAACGGTGCGCCAATTCGTTCGTCCGTTTGATCTAGCGAAGCCGCCACTTCTGCGGGTAGGCCTTGCCGAACTGGTGCCGAACCGGCACATTCTGATGTTCGATACGCATCATATCGTATCTGACGGCGTTTCGATTGACGTACTGATCGAAGAGTTCGTCGACTTGTACAGCGGGGAGCAGTTGGAGCCGCTCCGCATTCAGTACAAAGATTATGCGGTATGGCAGCAATCGGACGAGCAGAAAGCTCAGCTTGCCAAGCAGGAAGCCTACTGGCTCGACATGTTCCAAGGAGAACTGCCGGTTTTGGAATTGCCGACGGACTATCCGCGCCCAGCTGTGCAAAGCTACGAGGGCCGCACACTGCAATTGTTTATGCATAGCGAGAAAAGCGAGGGTCTGAAACGGCTTGCAGCCGAGAACGGCACAACGCTTTACATGGTTCTGCTTGCTGGTTATACAATATTATTGCATAAATATACAGGGCAAGAAGACGTGGTGGTCGGTACACCGATTGCGGGAAGAAATCACAGCGACGTTCAGCCGCTGATCGGGATGTTCGTTAATACCCTGGCCATCCGCAGTTATCCGGCTGCTGGTAAGACGTTCCCTGACTACTTGAAGGAAATCAAGGAGACGACGCTGAGCGCTTTTGAACATCAGAATTATCCGTTCGAGAAACTGGTGGATAAGGTGAACGTGGCTCGCGATTTAAGCCGCAATCCGCTGTTCGATACGATGTTTGCTTTGCAGAATACAGAGAATTTGGAAATCCAGCTTCCCGGACTCCATTTGTCGACGTATGCAAGCGAAGAATTTGTTTCTAAATTCGATCTCAGCTTGGACGTCACGGAGACCGAGGAAGGCTTGGAATATCTGTTTGAATACGCCACTGCTCTTTATAAAACCGAAACGGTGGAGAAATTGGCCGCTCACTATTTGCAGCTGCTTGAATCCATTCTCCGCAACCCGTCGGCGACTATTGCCGAGCTGGGCATTTTGACACCGGCGGAGGAAGAGCAAATTCTCGGTGCGTTCAACCCGGCGCAGCCGGAAGCTGCACCTGCGGCGGCGTTCCACCGGCTGTTCGAGGAACAAGCGGAGCGCACGCCGAAAGAGGTGGCCGTCGTGTACGAGAACGACCGGCTGACGTATGCGGAGCTGAACGAGCGGGCGAACCGCTTGGCGGCCACGCTGCGCGCAAGCGGCATCGGCCGGGAGACAATTGTCGGCATTCTCGCTGAGCGTTCGGTGGACTTGCTAGTGGCCGTGCTGGCTGTCTGGAAAGCGGGCGGGGCGTATGTGCCGCTCGACCCGGACTATCCAGCAGACCGTGTGCGGTTCATGCTTGAAGACAGTGGAGCGAAGGTGCTGCTGACGCAAATGGCGCTGCGAGAGCGCGCCGAAGCCTGGCTCGGCGAAGAGGAGCTGGCGCTGGCGGCGGTGCTGTACCTGGACGACGAAGCGTCGTACAGCGACGAGCGGGCGAATGCACCGATGGGCTCCGGCCTTGTCTCCGGCAAGCTGACGGATGCTGTGGACGACGGCGATGAGAGCCATCCGAATGTTGGCATGGACAGCTTCCATGAAGCCCGTCCGGAGGATCTGGCGTACGTGATCTATACGTCGGGAACGACGGGCAAGCCGAAAGGCGTGATGATCGAGCACCGCAGCTTGGTGAACACGGCGGCGGGCTACCAGCGGGAATACCGGTTGGATCAGTTCCCGGTGCGGCTGCTGCAGCTCGCCAGCTTCTCGTTTGACGTGTTCGTGGGAGATATCGCACGCACGCTGTATAACGGAGGCACGATGGTGATTGTGCCGAAGGACGATCGGATCGATTCGTCTCGTCTGCACTACTGGATAGAGCAGGAGCGGGTCACCACTTTCGAATCGACACCGGCCCTGATTGTGCCGTTCCTGGAATACGTGCACGAGCAGGGGCTGGACATGAGCGGAATGGAGTTGTTAATCACGAGCTCGGACAGCTGCAGCGTGGCGGATTACCGAACCTTGCAGGAGCGCTTTGGCTCATTGTTCCGGATCATCAACGCCTACGGCGTGACGGAAGCGGCGATTGACTCAAGCTTCTACGACGAGCCGCTGACGAAGCTGCCGCAGACAGGCCATGTGCCGATCGGCAAAGCGTGGCTAAATGCGAAATTCTACATCGTGGATGCGCATCTGAATCCGGTGCCAGTCGGGGTGCTGGGCGAGCTGGTCATCGGCGGAGCCGGAGTGGCGCGTGGATACTTGAATCGTCCAGAGTTGACGGAAGAGAAGTTCGTAGACAGCCCGTTCGCTGCGGGCGAGCGGCTGTACCGCACGGGAGACTTGGCACGGTGGATGGAGGACGGGAACGTGGACTTCATCGGCCGAATCGACAATCAGGCGAAAATCCGGGGGTACCGGATCGAGATGGGCGAGATCGAGTCGCAGCTGCTGCGGGTGGAAGGCGTGCGCGAAGCGGTGGTGCTGGTTCGAAGTGACGCAAACGGACAGAAAGCGCTGTGCGCGTACTACACAACGGATGGCGAGCTAACGGCGGCAGACCTGAAGCGGGCGATTGCCAGTGAGCTGCCGGGGTACATGATTCCGTCGTACTTCGTGGAGCTGGAGCGCCTGCCTCTGACGCCGAACGGGAAAATCGACCGGAAGGCGCTGCCGGCGCCGGAAGGGGGAGCAAGCGCAGGCCGCGAATACGTAGCGCCGCGCACCGAACTGGAGGCGAAACTGGTCGCCATCTGGCAGGACGTGCTCGGGCCGGTCACGATTGGCGTGACGGACAACTTCTTCGACCACGGGGGCCACTCCCTGCGGGCGACGACGCTGGTCAGCAAGGTGCACAAGGAGCTGAGTGTGAACCTGCCGCTGCGCGATGTGTTCCGGCACTCGACTATCGAAGCGATGGCCGAAGCAATCAGCCAATTGGAGCGGCAGGAACACCTCTCCATTCCGGTTCTGGATAAGAGGGATTACTATCCGCTGTCCTCCGTGCAAAAACGGCTGTACATCCAGCAGCAGATGGAAGGCGCCGAGCTTAGCTACAACATGTCCGGCATGACGGTTCTCGTCGGGCGCTTGGATCGGATTCAATTCGAGACGGCGCTTAAAGGATTGATCGATCGTCACGAAATTTTGCGAACCGGCTTCGAAATGGTTGACGGCGAACCGGTACAACGAATTTATCCGGATTTGAAGTTTGCCGCCGGGTATACGAAAGCGACGGAAAGTGAAACGAAGAGCATCGTAGATGGCTTTGTGCGCGTCTTTGATTTGGAGCGGCCGCCGCTGCTGCGTGTGGGCTTAATCGAATGGGAAGCGGAACGGCATCTGCTCATGCTGGACATTCATCATCTCATCACGGATGGGATGTCGATGGGCATCTTCGTTGAAGAGCTGCTGCGCCTGTATAACGGTGAGACGCTGGAACCACTTCGGATTCATTACAAGGAATTTGCCGCTTGGCAGCAGTCCGAACCTGTAAAAGAACAGCTGAAACGTCAGGAAGCCTATTGGCTGGATCTGCTGGAAGGCGAACTGCCGACGCTGGAACTGCCTACGGACTTTGTCAGACCTGCCATTCGCAGCTTCGAGGGGGATGTGTTGCCTTTCAGCATCGACAAGCAGATGGAAGGCAGCTTGCAGCGCATCGCCGATGAGAATGGTGCCACCCTTTACATGGTGTTATCGGCAGTCTTTTCCATCCTACTCAGCAAGTACTCGGGGCAAGAAGACTTCATTGTAGGCACGCCGGTTTCGGGCCGCACTCATGCCGATCTGGAGCCGCTCATCGGAATGTTTGTCAACACGTTGGCGATTCGCCATTATCCGTCCGGGGAGAAGACATTCCTCGCTTACTTGAACGAAGTCAAAGAAACGATGCTGGGGGCCTACGACAACCAGGATTATCCGTTCGAGGAGCTTGTGAAAAAGCTGCAGGTGCCGCGCGATCAAAGCCGTAATCCTGTATTCGATGTCATGTTTGCTTTGGAAACCAAGGAAGATAACGTTCAAAGCTTCGGGGATATCAAGATCGAATCATATCCGGAAACGCATACGGTTTCCCAATTTGATCTTACCTTGGTCATTTCGTTGCTGGATGAGGGAATGAACGGGCAGTTTGAATATGCCACCAAGTTGTTTACGCGCAATCTGATCGACAATTTCGCTCAGGATCTGCTCGTGATCATCACCCAAATTTGCGAACAGCCTTCGGTGCTGTTGAAGGATATTTCTCTGAACGGGCAATCCGATCAGGAGCAAGATGTGATAGAGGCCATTGATATTATTTTCTAATCCCTTACCCGGCTTGGGTGTATGCCGTATTTCTCTCGGTACGCATCCTGCCGGGTGTTTTTTTCCAAATGAAAGGGAAAAATCCACTACAGGAATCTGACGTCAAGTGCCGCTGAGTAACTATTTCAATTTATTGGAAAACGGGCAAAAACACAACAGAAATCGTAGTTTACCTTTGGTATACTAAGAGCCAAACCATTTAAACAGAGATAATTCTTTGAAAAAGAATATTGATCATTTAAGCACGTTATATGCGACATTTAGTATATTGAGGAAATGGTTATGAAATTTATATTATCGTGATAGCATAGGTTTCCAATTTTCTTTACATAGTAATTTTTAGTGGTTTCAGACTTTCCTTTTTTCTAATTATCACGTGCTGTGGCAAACAAAGTAAAATCAACAAGATTGGTTCACGACTTTTTTATCACCTGACAAATATGCTCCAGTTTTAAAGATTATGGAACTAATATGTAAGATGATGATGCATTTAGAGGGAAACTTGAAGGTATGATTCCGAGCTTCCCTCTTTTTATTAACCAGATTAGTGGTAGTAAAATTAATCAGATAAAAAAGAAGAACTAGCTAAACAGCTTACAAAACAGTTGAATAATTTATTGTAGAAGGATGGGGATAGCGTAATATAATTGTGCTGCTCATCCTTCTAGTTATCTATAGTCTGAAAATTTGGATAATTCCTGCGAATAAAGTAGGATTTATTTAATTCATGTCGAATTTTTACATATATGGTTTGTTATTCAACCAGATTAGCTTCAAATGAGGTGCCTATAGGATAAGGTTTCTGAATTAATCGAACTTGGTTTTGAGTCTGATTATTTCGAATTTTAAAGAGAGTCAGTGCAATAAAGAAAAAGTACTGATTTACTAAGGGATATAATGGCGATGGCAAATTCCCGGTATGATGGAGATAAGGGGAATAGATCAGAAAGAATTTATAAATTCTAATAATTATGTGCAGTGCGACACCGAAATCGAATCGAGGCGAGCATTTTGACTGTGATTCTGGAAATAGAAAACCTTAGCAAATTCTATACAACGCATTCAGAAATGACGTATGTCATTAAGGATATTAACCTAACTATATCTCGTGGAGAATTCATTGTCGTTATGGGGAAAAGCGGCTCTGGTAAAACAACTTTACTACAACTTATCGGAGCATTGATTAAACCGTCGGAAGGTAATATACGAGTAGATGGTCAATCTTTGCAAGATATTTCCGTAGAACCACATGCTACACAATACCGAAGAGAAAAAGTTGGATTCATATTCCAGTTTTTTAATCTCATTGCTTCGATTAATGCCGAAGACAATGTTGCCATGCCCTTGTTGCTGGCAGGCGTGAAGAAGAAAGAGGCTTACGATAAAGCGAGAGATCTGCTTGAAAAAGTAGGTTTGTTCAACAAAAGAAAACAATATCCTCACACTTTATCGGGTGGAGAGCAGCAGCGTGTCGCGATCGCGAGAGCTCTCGTTCAAAATCCTTGCCTATTGCTAGCTGACGAACCAACAGGAAATTTGGATTCAGTAACGACCTCTCATATTTTGTCTTTACTGGTTCAACTTCAGAAACATCGCAATCAAACCATTCTGTTAGTTACTCACGATCCTCAAGTGGCTGCGCATGCGGATCGGGTCATTTTTTTACACGATGGCAAACTGGTTCTTGATCATGCTAATGATAAGGAATGTGACCACAATAAACGGGTTTCGGTTATCGTCGATCTTCAACTTGCATCGCAAGGAAAGGTTGATATCTGATGGTTATTCTGATGCTAGCCTGGAAGATGCTTCTTGCGAAAAAGAGTAGGATGATCTATATGCTCATCGGCGTAATGCTAGGTACGGTTCTTTTAACTAGTGTGGTGCTGTTGGGTCAGATGCTTCATGCTTCAATAAAAAAACAACAGTTTGATCAATTTGGATATACAGATATTATGGTGGGATATAGGACTGCTGAACAAGGACTTACCCCAGAACAAATAGATCAAATTACGAGCAGTACGATGGTTCAAGGCTTTGCGCAAATATTGGCAGCGCCTAAAATTCCCGGGCTCTCTCCCGACTTTTATGTTGTTGGGGTTGATCATTCCGAAATTGCGAAATCTACCTATAAATTCACGCAAGCTCTGCAGCCCTTTGAAATTGTGTTGACCGAGAGGCTTGCCGAACGTTGGGGTGTGAAATTACACGGTGAAACATCCATACCGTCTCTTCCATCTTCACAGCCCTGGGTCGTAAAGGAAATTATCCCTGATCGTTACGGGCCAGACGGCCCGTTGCCGGACTATGCCATTTTTCATTTGCAATCCCTGCAAGAGATTGCAGGAAGCGACGTAAAAGTTAATCTTCTTTTAATAGATTTAGTCAAAGATCATGATAAGCAAAGGTTTTCGCGGTTTGTGAAGGACAACTTTGATCCCATACCGGATGTGGATATCGTAGGTGACTCTGAAGAGGGAGATAAATTAAATAGTTTTTTAGTCATCGGATATGCATTAGGGATTATGGTTGTATTTGCTAGTGGGTTTATGATTCTGAGTAGTTTCTACATTACTGTACAACAGAGAAAAAGAGAGTTAGCTCTTCTACGTATGATCGGTGGAAGTCCGAGTCAATTGAAGTTGATGGTCTGTATAGAGGGGTTGACGATTGCCATTATCGGGTCATTTCTGGGCTCGCTTATAGGTGTATTATTAACGAGAATAACCATAGATTGGATGGCTCGGTATCTTTCCATCCCTTTATTTTCAGTGTCAATTTCATATGAATACGTTGCGGTCACTGCATTAAGCATCGCTTTATTTGTTTTTTTAACTTCCTTGATTCCTGCCCATAAAGCCTCAAAAGTTTTACCAATGGAATTCCTCAATGACATACTTGATAAAAATTTGCGTCCACGGAATACTCAGAAATGGATAGCGGTCGGGTTATTGGTGATTAGTCTTCTTTGCGCAGGCATAGGCAGATGGGGGGATCAAGAAAGTTCCTTGCATGTTCTGTTCTATGTTGTAGGAGGATTAATGATCTCCAGCTCTCTTTATATGTTAACTCCCTTTTGGATATCACCTGTTTTGCGCATATTGTCCCCGCTCCTTGAACGAATAGCAGGCATAGAATCCAAAATTGCTGTTCAAAATCTGATTTTCCAACGAGCCCAAAGTACATTGGCTGTTATTATCATTGGTTTATCCATGACATTGACTATTCCGATCGTCACGATTTATACATGGGTTGGAGATAACATGTTGAAGCAAATAGAGTCAAATTACATCTCTGATATTTTAGTATCGAGCAATAAAAGCATGCGTTCGACTGTTCCGTTTGAAATACAAGAAGATTTGCAACGAATACCAGGTGTGAAAACGGCTATTCCGGTTAGCGTCAATCGGACATTAATTCTGGATAATTATGATTTCTCAAAGAGCAATCAGAGATGGCTGAATTTAAAGTCATCCCCTTCTCCACTTATAAAAGATGAACACAATAAACCTGTTTTGAAACGAGAAGTGGCGAACTATAAATTGGTTCATATCCATTCTCTCGTTAAGGAACTTAATCTGCAATTGCCGCAAGAAATCGAACCCCAAAATGCGGTAATGATAACAGCGCGTTACGCCGAAATGTTGGGTGTTAAGAAGGGGGATACTTTGGAGTTTTTGATCGTTCCTTTAGATTATAAAGACCCTTACCGCCAGGTGAAAGTTACGATTGCAGCAGTATTAGATCAGTTGTATGCAAACGAAGACTCGCTGCTGCTTTTGGATTGGAACAACTCTGCGCTCACAGGACTGGATCAACCCAATGTGCATAGTGTCATGCTGTACGTTGATCCGACCCAGAAAACGCTTGTAGATCAGCATATAAAGATGCTTCAAATGAATAAATATGACGAAATCAATTGGAGCGACAGATCTACTCAGCTGCAGGAGCTGTCAAAGCAAATGTCCGAGCGCATTTTGATATTGGGAGCGACTTTTGTGTTGCTGCTCATGATGGGACTGAGCGGGATGGCTAATCATCTATCGGCTATCCTCCTGACGAAACGTCGTGAAATGGCAATACTTCGTATGATAAGTGCAACCCACGGTCAAATTAGGAAAATTGTTATCGTTCAATGTGGATTATTTGGCATGATAGGAATTGTTATCGGAGTTATCACGGGATGGCTCATCACTTTATACTTTTCACAGATAGACAATGGTCACATTTATAATGCTATAAGAGAACAAATATATATTGTAATATGTGTTGTGGTTTTTACTTTTATCTTATCGTTCCTATTAGGAAGCAAAGAAGCCAGGATGGTTTCTGAGTCCAAGAAGTCCAACATTCAAATGGATTAGTATACAGCTTCAATGATCGGTTCTCCCTCGGGAGAGCCGTTTTTTTATGGACGTGCTGATGAGGTGGTACGCAAAAAAACGCCAGTATTACCGTGGGCGCTGTTGCGGTTTCACACGTAATTGGAATATCAAGGTAATCAAAATACGAAAGTATTTCGAGACAGTCTTTTTTCATGGGGCAGTAGGCTGCTTAGGAAATTCTATCTTATGGCTTCTATGAATATCTTCCGTTCCTGCCTCGAGTGCAGTCATGTAATACTTGCATTTATGAACAATAAGAAATGGTAAAGTGCAAACTATAGGTGAATATACTCCAGATCGACAATCTGGGTTTTTCCATTTGGAGCAAACTTAGAGTTAAAAGAGGAAACGTATAAAAAGATTCTTATCAAATACATAACATTAACAAAATTCGACAGGAATTATTACTTTAATTTTATATAATCATTAAAAGTAACCATAAAAAGTATAAACTTTCATTCGGATATTAGAGATAATCAAAAATATAAATTTGACCTTGAAAGCGGGGGATTTATAAATGTCCAAAAAAAATCTATATATGAGAACACCAGAAGTCAGCACGTATACTTCTTACGGCTGTTTATTCTCTATAATGGATGATCGGTTGTGGCCATGGATCTATAATAACTTTATTCAAATTACATATGCTCATACTTGGGGGATTTTTGCTTTTGATAATCATGTCCGGCTTCTTAGTAATTGCCCAGGAATATCCTACTATGAAATTCCTCGGACTGTTGTTGACTATAAATGGGATAAAAAAATTAAAAACTTAATTATCGAAGCTTTGGAAATGGACTATTATATGTATATTTATGTGGATAGGTACTATCTCAAGCAGAGTAGTTCATATCAAAAGTATCCTTCTCCCCATGAAGTATTAATATGTGGATATGATTTAAATAAAAGCACATTTACCATTGCTGATAATCTAGAAAACGGAAAGTTTATTGTAACTGAATGCACTTTTGATGAAGTGGAAAAGGGTTATTGGGCAATAAAAACTAATTATGATTTTATGACGAATATCCGTTATTTGAAAAAGAAGAAGGAATACACCTGTGAGATTAATTTGCCCCAAATCATATTTAATATAGAAAATTATCTGTTTTCTAAAAAAAATTATGACCTTATTCAGGATCAAGAAATTGACTATGGTTTTGATGCATATCATAGACTATTGGTTGATATATCAAATGCAGAGCAATCGTTGGAGCTGGATTGGCGGGGCTTCCATTTACTCTATGAACATAAGATTTTAATGGAAATGCGAATAAAATATTTGTTAGATCTAGAGGTTGTTTCGCATAGTTCGAATTTTTTGGAAGCGATTATAGAGCTGAAAAATGATTTTTTGGTATTGCGAAATCTGGTTATTAAATACAATTTAACATTGAATCCGAATATATTGGAGCGAATTAAGAGAAATTTGGAGGACAATTTAAATAGAGAACGCAGTTATTTGTTTAATTTATTAAATGACTTGAAGCAAAACGTACAGAGAGAGTACTCTATTTTGTAAACCAAAGATTTAATTGTCCGATACTCTTTAAATTTTGCAGGTTAAACAGGCCTCCATGTCGAATATAAGGTCCAGGCATAAAAAAGGGTAATGCTAAATAAAATGTGAATTAACAACATAGATAGTTTCCTCTTATAATCTATGAAACTGCTTTTGGGGAGATTAGCTCTATGAAAATGAACTGGTATTATCGAACGATTCTTTCATATGCTCCTATTCTCTTCGTCATCATATCCTCGATGATCTTTATTATTTTCCTTGTATTGAATAATGCCTCCGAGAAGAAGTACAAGGAGACAAACAACGCGATCTTGGATCGTATGGTCTTTAATCTGGATGCCAATTTGATGTTAATTGAACGCAATGTAGTCAGCAAATTGTTAATGGATAACGATATTCAGGAGTATTTTTCTGATCGGCCCAAGCATGCCGTTGACGATTTCATGCTGCAGAAGAAAATTATCGAATTAAGTCTAGCCCTGCCTTTTTCCAATACGATCTATATGTACAATGAGAACGAGCAGCGGGTTATTTCGGATCTTGGCTCGTATGCGCTGGACTCTTTTGGCGACCGTGAATTTTTAATGTTTAACTATGACAAGAAAGAGTCGACGGACTGGCATGACCCGCGCTTATTTGCCTATGCGGCTTTTGACGAGGACAAGCAGAAGGTTGTCTCGCTTGTGAAGTTCGCCTATACGGGGGATGAAGTGCGTGGTGCCTTTGTCGTAAATGTATACCAGCGGTCTTTTATGGATTATCTCAATTCGCTAAATGAAAGCGATTCCAATTCAGTACTGCTATTAGAAGGCGACGATACCGCTCCATCGGCTTCGGACACCGGGTCAGACATGATTATGGTTCAATCTGATTATACAGGCTGGAGGTTTATTTCTCAGGGCGCTTATGATAGCGGTTACAATATTTTGTCCCTCTTCTCCAGTGTATGGATGTTTATTCTGGTCTTTATTATTTTACTGGCATTGGTCGGCTTTACCATCGTAACGCATATGCACTACAAGCCGATTCATTCCATTATGGAAAAGGTAGGCCAGTTTTCGAACCGAAAAAGTGAGGAGCTTGGTATTAAGGGGGCGAATAATGAGTTCACTTTTATAGAAATGGCATTGGATCATCTGCTTCAAAGGTCTCTGGATTATGAGAATCTCCATAAGGAAGATTGTTTGCTGCGGCAGCAGCGTCTTTTTCGCGATTTGTTGGCGGGCCATCTCTTTTTAACGGACCAAGAATTCAAGCAGCAGCTTACGGATTTGAGCCTGCCTGATGCGTATGACCGGCTAGGGGTTATTGTTGTGGAAATTGATCATTATTCTAGCTTTACTGACAAATACAAGGTCAAGGATCAGCATTTGCTCAAATTTATTATCGAGAGCGCCTTTCGCGACCTAGGGCAAAACCATCATTCATTTGTTTGGGATGTCTGGATGGAACCGCATCGAATCGCTTTTGTCGTCCAGCATATTGCAGCCGATCCACGCAGCAGCAAAACGACGGCAGCTTACGCGGAGGAATTCCAAAAATGGATCAATCAGCACCTGGAGCTTACGATAACGATCGGGGTGGGGGCCGATTCTGATTCCATCGAAACCATCGCGGATTCTTACCGCAATGCACACGACAACGTTGGACTAAAAACGATTTTCGGAACGAATACGATTATTGATAATCGTAAGAGCGCCGGCAAATTGAGCCTGGACAATTACGTTTACCTGCAAGCTCTGGATCAGGCGGTTCAATCCTTCCGAATGAACGAGAGCGATTGGCGGGAGAAATTGACTCAGATCTTCACGGAATTAAGAAAGATGCGGTTTATGAAGCAGGACATGACTGGGCTTGTAAATATTTTTGCCAAGCGGATGGATCAGGCGGTTAATGCGTTATCTTCGAACATTCAAGAAATTTGGAAGCAGGATTTTCAGCATCGCTTTGCCCACCTGAACGAAACGGCAGAAACGCTGGATGAGTTCGAATATCAGTTCATGGGCATCATGGCGATGTTCGAGGCTTGTGTGGATGAGGACCGGCAGGCTAGAAGACATCACAGCATTGCGATGCAAGCCAAAGGTTATATTGACGCGCATTTTGCTGATCCGGATTTGTCCCTGGCCCGGGTAAGCGATATTTTCAAACTTCAACCAAGCGCTCTTAGCCTGCTATTTAAAGAGGAACTGGGCGAGAAATTCGTTGATTATGTGTTGAAGATCAGAATGCAGCAGGCCAAACGGCTATTAATAGAAACAGAGGATTCGATTCAATCGATCGCAGAACAAATCGGTTACCAGAATGTGAATTCATTTTATCGGGCTTTCAAGAAGCTTCAAGACGTTCCCCCAGGGGAGTTTCGCAGTATGTACCGCACGATATAGAACACAGTTTTAGCAATCGAGGAGGAGGGGGTCTCCATGCCGCTTCTGCGGTCTTTAACTTCGATCATGGTGGTCACCGCCATCTTGTCATTTATGATGGGCTGTAACGGCCTTGCGGGCTCGAATAAATCAGGCCACGCGGAGGGTGCCAGCCGGAGCCTCGGGGCCGACGAATCCGCTCCGACTGATCGTTGGACAACGTTAAGAATCGAACTGTTCGAACGTAATAACAAACCCGTTGGAGCGAATTCGATTACGGATAATTATATTACGCAGTATATTCAAAAGCACTTTGGAGATCCGGCACGAATCAAGGTTGAATTCATTACGATACCCAGGGCTGAAGAAGTGGGGAGACTGCAAGTGCTTATGGCTGCCAATCAGGCCCCGGATATCGTGTTTACGTACGATCTTCCTACGGTCTATAACTTTGTCACTCAAGGTAAATTAACCGATCTTTCTCCTTTGCTGGATCAGTACGGCCAAGACCTGAAAACCGTCCTGGGGGAGGAAATTCTAAGCTATGGACGCATAAATGGAATGCAATTTGCGATTCCGGCCAAACGGGTGCTAACGGCCCGCAGCACGACCCTCATACGTGAAGATTGGCTCAAGGAAGCGGAATTGCCTCTGCCAGAAACGACAGAGCAGTTTTACCAAGCCTTAAAAGCGTTCAAGAAGATCAGGCTGGAGAAATACGGGGAAACTATTTATCCCTATGGACATATCGATTACTATCATATAGCGCCATTGCAATACTCGTTCTGGGATTGGGGGCGCATCACCGAGGAGGATTTATACGCCGATCCAGGATGGATAATGCCGGGGAACAAAGAGGCGTTCAAATTTCTAAACCAGCTGTATCATGAAGGTTTGATCGATCCTGATTTCCATCTCGACAGGTATGCCCAGCAATTCCAGAAGGACTTGGTGAACGGCCGCGTTGGCGCCGCTACACCTAATACAATAGAGCCTGTGTATATGGGGTATTTGGCCGAGTTGCAGAAAAACGATCCAAACGCGATACTGACTCCCATTGATCCCTTCACCAATGCGAATGGCAAAAAAACAAAGCCGATTTTGGAAAAGACGGGTATGTACATTATGGTCCCAAAAACGAGCCGTAACGCCGAGGCAGCGATCAAGTATTTGAATTGGATGGCGCAGCCAGAAAACTATATTACCCTTCAGAACGGGATTGAGGGGGTAACCTACGAAATGGAGAATGGATTGCCAGTTACACTGGAGAATGATGATGCGAACACCCTGCTATTTAATTACTTCGATTATTGCATTATTCTTAATGGTAAATATGTCAGCAGCACGGACGAACAGTTGAATCTGAAAGCCAATGCTTCGATTCCCAGCTTTGAAGACTTTGCGCTCCAGAGCGTGGAATATGGAATGAACGACGGAATTGCAACTCCGCGGATCCCAACCATCCTGCCGTCTGAAATCAAATACTCAGCTATCCTGAATGATAAGAATGATGAGATCTTTGTGAAAGTCCTTACGGCGAAACCCGAGGAATTCGATTCCGTTTATGACCAGGAAGTAGCAGAGTATATGATGATGGGGGGAAGGCAGGTTCAGGAAGAGAAACATCGGGCTTATCAGGATCATAAGTAGATCATAAATGAAGAAGCTGTCTTGGGGGATATGCATGACGCATGCATTCCTCTCAAGGGCTTCTTTTTTTGTATGCCTGAAATTTCGCAGCGGGGCTGCCATGACAAAAAATAGATAGGCATATAAAAAAGGTGAATGGGCCGCAAAAAAAAGGTGTGTGCCCCAAAATAATTGAGAATTTCGCAAGGGAAATTCCCTGTTGTATAGTTAGCTCCAAGCAAACAACAGACTTCAGCGGAAAGGATGACGCCTATGCAAACAGAGGTGCGCCGGTCGGGTACAGAACTTACCGTCAAACGACGGAGCGCGGTGACCGGGTTTAAACGGCAATGGCCGTTGTATCTCCTGATGGTATTGCCCATGACATTCTTTATTACGTTCAAGTACATCCCCATGCTGGGGGTCGTGGTCGCTTTTAAGGACTACAACATTTTTAAAGGCATATGGGCGAGCGAGTGGGTCGGACTAGACGTGTTTCGGGAGATCTTTGCGATGCCGCAGTTTTATAAAGCGCTTCGCAATACTCTAATGTTAAATGTGATTTCTTTGCTGACATTCCCGATTCCGATCATCTTGGCGCTTATGCTCAATGAGCTGCGCATCAACTGGTATAAGCGCTTGAGCCAAACTCTCTTGTATTTGCCTCACTTTATCTCCTGGGTCATTGTCGGCGGGATGGCTATTCAATTGCTGGCTACCCACACGGGCAGCGTGAATGAATTTATAAAGAGTCTTGGTGGACAGCCCATTCCGTTTCTCGAGAATACGATCATGTGGATCCTTACTTATACGGGAGCCGGAGTGTGGCATTATGCAGGCTGGGGAACGATTCTATATTTGGCAGCGCTTACAGGGATTAATAAGGAATTGTACGAAGCTGCAGAAGTGGACGGAGCCAGCCGAATGAGAAAGATTTGGCATATTGCGCTTCCCGGGATTAAACCGACTATCGTCGTGTTGTTCATTATCCAAATCGGGCGGATGGCGGACATCAGCTTTGAACAGCCTTATGCTTTGCAGAACGGGTATGTGATGGATGTAGCCCAGGTCATCAGTACTTATGTATACACGGTCGGCATCCAGTCCGCGCAATTTGCGCTTGCGGCTGCCGTTGGACTATTCCAGTCGGTCGTCGGGCTGGTCCTGCTGCTTACGGCTGAACTGATTTCCAGAAAAGTCAACAATCAAGGAATCTTCTAAGGGAGGGACGTACGTGATCAGGAATTCTTTTGAAAAAGTCATTGATATCGTCATCATCGTGCTTATCGGCATTTTTTCATTATTTTGCGTCGTGCCGATGATCCATATCTTTGCCTTATCCTTCAGCGGCAACAGGGCCATTATGTCGGGTGAAGTGTTCCTATGGCCCGTGGAATGGAACTTTCATTCCTATTCCGCGGTTTTCGGAGATGCATCCATGATGCGTTCTCTTGCGATTACGGTCATCCTGGTCGCCACATATACGGCGGTCGCTTTGGCAATGACCATCATGGCGGCCTACGCTTTAAGCCGCAGAAATTTTAAAGGCAGAAATATCATGTTTGGACTGATTATCGTCACGATGTTCTTTAATCCGGGTATTATCCCCAATTACTTGCTTGTGAAGGAACTGGGCCTGTTGAATTCACCTTTGTCGCTCATTCTGCCGCTGATGATCAACGCCTTTTTGTTGATTATTATGAGGACTTCCTTTAGCGGGATGCCCAATGAGCTGGAGGACTCGGCTTGGATTGACGGATGCGGTCATTTTCGATTCCTGCTCCGGATCGTCCTTCCGCTGCAGCTGCCGATTCTGGCAACCATTGGACTATATTCCGCCGTGGATCGATGGAATATGTTCCAGGATGCTTTGTTTTATATCAATGATAAAAATTTGTACCCGCTCCAGTTAAAACTTTATCAGATGGTGATCAATAGCCAAGTGAACGATGCTACGGCGCAGGAAGGCTTCAACGCGGCAACCCCGATTCCGCAAGGCATCCAGTCGGCTAGCATTATGTTTGCCACCTTGCCGATTTTACTGGTGTATCCTTGGCTGCAGAAGTATTTCATTTCCGGGATGCTTACAGGGGCCGTCAAGGGATAGCCCTGCTAAGGCCTGAATGAATTAAATAGCTGCTCTTCGGCAGAAGTCTAGCGACGGCTGCGCTGAAGGTCACTATATATAAACAATGAAAAGGGAGGCATTAGCATGCGAAAACCAAATCGCTCACCCCTGTTTGCTCTGCTGGCTTTGTTCATGAGTGTGACATTGGTGTTGGCAGGTTGCGGCAGCGGGGGAAATGGATCAAGCAAAGAAGGGAATGGCGGTAGTGCCGCCGATCCGTCCAAGGAAGCTAAAGGGGAACGGATTAAGCTCACCGTAGAACTGTTCGACAGAAACAATACGCCAGCTGGCGAGCCGCCAATTACGAAAAACTTCATGGCGCAGTACATCCAGAAAAATTTCGGCGACCCTAACAACATTGACGTAGAGTTTGTTACGGTTCCGCGGGCGGAAGAAGTGGATAAGCTGAACGTACTTATGGCATCGGGTTCCGCACCGGATATTGTATTCACGTATAACAAACCGACCGTACAAAACTATGTGAAAAGCGGCGGTCTGACCGATTTAGGCCCGCTCATTGATGAGCACGGACCCAACCTGAAGAAAGTATTGGGGCCTTCCCTGCCTTACGGCGTATTTGAAGGAAAACAATATGTCATCCCCGCGCTTCGCGTAATTCAGGCTCAAACGACGACTTTTATCCGCAAGGACTGGCTGGATCAATTAAATCTGCCGATCCCGCAAACGACGGAGGAATTTGTAAACACGATGCGTGCCTTTAAAGAGAAGGATCCGGGCAATACGGGAGGCAAAGTGATTCCTTACGGTTATATCGATGTGTTCCATATGATGCCTTTGGTGAATTCCTTCTGGAAGTGGGACGAAATTACCGACAAAGACTTGTATGCGGTTCCAAGATGGCTTCAGCCGGGCAGCAAGGAAGGCTACCAGCTGTTAAACCAGATGTACAATGAGGGACTAATCGATCCGGACTTCGCGCTCAGCGATGATTTCAGTCAAGCTTTCGCCCAGCAAGTCGTCAACAGCATTGCCGGCGCAGGTACGCCAAATACGAACGAACCGGTCTATAACGGCTACTATGCCAACTTGAAAGCGAATAATCCAGACGCTGTGCTTGAGGCCATCGATCCTTTCTCTACACCTGATGGGAAACATCCAAAGCCTGTCTATGAACCAAACGGCGCCTATATAATGGTTCCGGCTACGAGCAAAAATGCGGTTGCGGCGATCAAGTATCTGAATTGGATGGCGGATCCTGAAAATATTCTGGTGCTCCAAAACGGAGAGGAAGGCAAATCGTACGAGATGACTGCAGACGGACTGCCTGTCCTGCTGGATACGCCGGAAGCCCAAAACCTGCTGTACAACTACTATGATTACTGCATTATTCTCAACGGTAAATACATTTCAACGGAAGATCCGAACAAAAATATCGAAGCCAACGCCTTTGACGCCAATTTCAAAGATTTCACCGTCAATAGTATTCAAGCGGGCAATAATGACGGGTATACCTTGCCTCGGGTAGACATTCCGGTCGATGCCGAGATTAAATATGCCAAAATCCTGGAGGATTTCGAAAAGGAAATGCTGGCCAAGATTGTGACGGCTAAACCGGATCAATTCGATAAGGTCTACGAACAGAAAGTTGGAGAATACATGGCCATGGGCGGAACAGCTGTCATGGAAGGCAAAATGGCGGCATACGATGAGTTCTACAAACAGTAACTTATGAATTGGTCGGGCCTTTCGAGTGGGAGGCCCGATTTACACCTGAGCCTAAAGGAGTGGAATCTATTGTTAAATGTAGCCGTCATCGGGGCCGGCGCCATTTCCCCGGCGCATATCCAAGCGTATTTACAATTTCCGGAGCAATGCAAAATCGTGGCCATCTGTGACATTTACCCGGATAAGGCCAAGCAAAGAATAGAAGAGTTTAAACTGGAAGCGGCCGTGTACGCTGACTACAAGGAGCTCCTCCAGCGCAGCGACATCGATCTGGTGTCCGTGTGCACGCCTCCGTATACTCACGCGGATACGGCAATCGCCTTCTTGAATGCTGGCAAGCATGTCATCGTGGAGAAGCCAATGGCTTCCTCGCTGGAAGAATGCGATGCCATCAATGAGGCAGCGGAGCGAAGCGGTAAAATTTTATCTGTCGTGGCGCAAAACCGCTTTACTACGCCTATGATGAAGTTGAAGCATGTGCTGGACACGAAATTAATCGGCCCAATTGTACACGCACAGATCGATTCTTACTGGTGGAGGGGCCATTGTTATTACGATTTGTGGTGGAGGGGCACCTGGGAAAAGGAAGGAGGCGGCTGCACGTTAAATCATGCCGTGCATCACATCGATATTTTCCAATGGATGAACGGCATGCCTGCCGAAGTTACCGCGGTCATGAGCAATACATCGCACGACAATGCCGAAGTGGAGGATATCTCGATTGCGATAGCCCGTTATGATAACGGTGCGTTGGCTCAAATCACCAGCTCCGTGGTGCATCATGGCCAGGAGCAGCAGCTGATTTTCCAAGGAAAGCACGCGCGTGTATCTGCCCCCTGGAAAGTGGCGGCATCCCTCTCTAAATCGAACGGTTTTCCGGAGGAGGACAAGGCTTTGGAGGCTCAAATTCAGCAGGTCTACGATGAACAAGCCGATCTTCCCTATGAAGGCCATCGCGGACAGATCCTGGATGTCCTGAATGCTATCGAACAGAACACGCCTGTGCTGGCAGACGGTATTCAAGGCAGACGGACGCTGGAGCTCATCACGGCGATTTATCAATCCGCATGCACCGGACAGACGGTCAAGCTGCCGCTGGGACCGGATAGTCCTTTCTATTCGCGTCAGGGTATTCTGGAGAACGCAACCTATTTCTATGACAAGAAAACCAGTATCGAGAACTTTAGCGACAATACGATTACGTCGGGCGGCAATGCTTGAGAACCCGAAAGGAGCAGACACAATGACGAATAAGCAGGACGGCATGAATTATGCGCCAAAAGGAAAACCCAATCCCGTAGTTGGCAAGGGAGAGTTTCGGTTTGCAGCTATCGGCTTGGATCATGGACATATTTATGGGATGTGCAACGGCCTCATGGAGGCAGGGGCCGAACTCGTGGCGGTTTATGACCCGGACCCGGAGAAGGTGAAGCGGTTCGTAAATACTTTTCCCCAGGCGATAGCGGCACAGACCGAGGAGGAGATTCTAAACGATCCGCAAATCAAACTGATTGCCGGCGCCTGCATTCCATCTGAACGTGGTGCACTGGGGCTTAGAGCGTTGGAGCATGGCAAACATTATTTTGTTGATAAACCGGCCTTTACCACATTGGAGCAAGTAGATCAGGCACGTCTGAAAACGAAAGAGACCGGACTTAAATGGGGCATTTATTACGGCGAACGCCTGCATGTGGAAAGCGCTGTGTTTGCGGGCCAGCTGATTGAGGAGGGCGCCATTGGCCGTGTCGTTCAAGTGATCGGCACGGGACCGCATCGCGCCAATGTCAAGGCCCGGCCGGACTGGTTTTTTGATCCCGCCTATTACGGCGGCATTTTATGCGATATCGGTTCCCATCAAATCGAGCAATTTTTATCCTATACCGGCGCCAAGGACGCTAAAGTGCTGCACAGTAAAGTAGCCAATTACAATTTTAAGAATTATCCGAAGTTCGAGGATTTCGGCGATGCTGCGCTGGTCGCAGACAATGGAGCCACGTTCTATTTTCGCGTGGATTGGCTGACACCCGATGGATTAGGCACGTGGGGCGATGGAAGAACCTTTATATTAGGCACCGACGGGTATATTGAAATCCGAAAATACATCGATATCGCCCGGGAAGCATCCGGCAACCATTTGTATTTAGTCAACCATGAAGGCGAGCGTCACTTCGACTGTTCCGGCAAGGTGGGATACCCTTATTTCGGTGAGTTTATTTTGGATATTCTGAACGGAACGGAAAACGCGATGACGCAGGAGCATGCCTTTAAAGCCGCGGCTTTATGTATTGAAGCGCAAACGTCGGCTATAAAAATTGAAACGGCTTAATTTGTTTATACATTTACGCAGTATGGGACTGCAACTTTCAATCACGGGCTTTTCGCCTGTGATTTTTTTTTTGAAAAAGGTTATGCTTGGTTCCGTTACTTAGACTGCAAGGAGGAAGAGATTACAACGTCCAATTAGAAATGTATGATCATGACGGTTGGAACGGAGGATTACGGTATTGAGAAGTGAACATGAAATGATGAGTACTCTTATCGATTTCGCTAAAAATGATGATAGAATTCGATTGGTCACTTTGGAGGGGTCACGTACAAACAAAAATATACCCCCTGATACATTCCAAGATTATGACATCTCTTACTTTGTAACGGATATTAATTCTTTCAAGGAGAATGATCAGTGGCTTCAAATATTTGGGAATCCAGTTATAATGCAAAAACCCGAAGATATGGAGCTATTTCCGTCAGACTTAGGTAATTGGTTTTCATATATAATCCTATTTGAGGATGGAAATAAATTAGACTTAACACTTATACCAATGAATGAAATAGATGATTATTTTACCAATAGCGATGGTTTAGTTAAGGTGCTGCTTGATAAGGATAATCTGATCAAACACGAAGTGATCGCGAATGATCGCCAATATTGGATTAACAAGCCATCTGCTAGGGAATTCGATGATTGTTGTAATGAGTTCTGGATGGTTTCAACATATGTGGTAAAAGGATTAGCGAGAAAAGAAATACTATTCGCTATTGACCATTTAAACGAGATAGCAAGACCAAATTTATTGAGAATGATGGCTTGGAAAATCGGCTTAGAGCAAGGATACAACTTGAGTATGGGGAAGAACTATAAGTTTATAGAACGTTACCTCCCAAACGAAGATTGGGAAAAACTCCTTTCAACCTATTCTGAGAATGGTTATCAGGAAATGTGGAAGTCCTTATTAACTTGTTATGAGCTATTTAGAAAATACTCAAAAGCTGTGTCAGAAAATCTCGGGTATAAGTATCCAGACTACGATGAAGCTATTACTAAGTATACGGAGAGTAATTATCACTTGTAAATAGTCTCCTTTTTATACTATTAGGCATCAATATAACAATGTGCCAGTTAATATATCTCATATAAAGGGTGATACCATGTACGACCAACTTACCGCCTATTGTTTATCCAAAAAAGGAGCTGTCCAAGATTATCCGTTCGGTCCGGATCCGCTGGTCATGAAGGTAGGAGGCAAAATGTTTGCGCTGCTTACCGAGGTTGGCGATGACAAAGAGGTGCACATTTCGTTGAAATGCGACCCTGTGATTGCGGCAAATCTGAGGGAGCAGCATGAGTGTGTTCGCCCCGGATACCACCTGAACAAAACACATTGGAACACGGTCATTGCGGACGGCAGCCTTCCTAAGGAGGACTTGGAACAGATGATTGACCATTCCTATGAATTGGTGCTCGGCACGCTCACGAAGGCGGCCCGGGAGGCAGTGCTTCTGAGAATTGACGGAAAGTGAGGGGGGGGTGCCCAGCTGCCGATTTTGCCTGCTCCAGCTCTCTTAAAAAGTTTGAAAATTGCTGCTAAAGTTAATTTCTTGTTATGGAAATTTATGGCGAATAACAATAAGATTAGGTTGCATCATGACTTTATAAGCATTTTCCGGGGAAAGGAGGATTTTGGGGCCAAAAGAGGCAAGCAGGGAAAATATGAACCAAGAGGTGAGAAATGTGAAGAAGAAATGGTGGATTGCGCTTTGCTCTTCGCTTCTTCTGTTGACTTCATTGGCGATCACTGCAAAGGGCGCTACTGTGTTTTGGGAACCCATGACGTACTATAATTCACAGACCTGGGAAATGGCCAACGGGTATTCTAACGGCAACATGTTCAACTGTACCTGGCGGGCTAACAATGCAACGTTTACAAATGATGGAAAGCTGCGTCTCGCACTTACAAGCCCCTCCTATAATAAATTCGATTGTGCGGAGTATCGCAGCAAGTTCACAGCCGGATATGGGCTGTACGAGGTGAATATGAAGCCGGCAAAAAATGTGGGCATCGTTTCGTCCTTCTTTACTTACACGGGGCCAACCGACGGCACGCCATGGGATGAAATTGATATTGAGTTTTTAGGCAAGGATACGACAAAAGTTCAATTCAATTATTTTACTAACGGTGTTGGAGGGAATGAAAAGGTCATTGATTTGGGCTTCGACGCATCTCAAAGCTATCATACCTATGCCTTCGATTGGCAGCCTGACTCCATAACATGGTATGTTGACGGTGTTGCGAAGCATAGGGCAACTAAGAATATTCCGAAAACCCCTGGCAAAATAATGATGAATATTTGGAATGGCACTGGAGTAGACAGTTGGCTCGGGTCGTATAATGGAGCTAATCCGCTATACGCTTACTATGATTGGGTAAGATACACTAGTAATTAATCAGCAAACAATCCGGGCAGGGCACTCCTGTTCCGGATTGTTTATTATCTTTTCATAGTTTGAAGTGGCTTAACGAATGGCGCGCAATTCACTTGCTAACATACTCAAATTGTTGGACAACTGCGAGAGCTCATTGCTGACAGCCCTTTGATTGCTGCTTAGGGCAAGGACTTCTTGGCTGGCCGCGGAGGTTTCCTCGGAAATGGCGCTAACTGATTCTATAGCAGCGGATAAGCTATTTTGGGATTCCTCCAGCTGGGTTGCCGAAACTTGCACAGCCGACAATTGCTCCATGAAATGTGATACCTCTTGGTGTAATCTCTCAAAGATTTGCTTCGATTGGTGAGCCGATTCTGTTTGGCGGCTCAGCGTAGGATGGAGATCAGCCAGGGAGGCGACGGTATTCTCTGAATCCTGGCCGATATGGAAAAGCACCTGGCTCACCATGTTGAGAGAATTTTTTGATTGATCTGCCAGCCTCCGGATCTCCTCTGCAATCACCATAAATCCTTTGCCGGCCGCTCCAGCCTTGCTTGCCTCGATTGCAGCATTCAAAGATAGAATCGCAGTTTGCTTCGTAATATTGCTTAAAAACTCAATTATTTTTTCAATGCTGCCGGTTCCTTCACGGAGCTGAGCAGCCTGTTCAATTAAATGGTTCGTTCGGGTTTCAACTTCTCCGGTTTGCTCCAGCATATAAGACATATGTTCCTGGCCTTGATTACTTGCTTCTATCAAGTGATGACCGAGTCTTTCCAGATTTTCGTGGGATGATTTCAAGATGGTGATCCGCTCATTGTTCTGGACGGTAAGGCCGTTGCACATTTCCGCATCGTCGGCAGCCTTGATGGCTCCATGGGTAATCTGTGTCATCGCTGCCGATATATCATGGGAGGCGGATGAAGTGCTCTCGGATGAGCGAATCAGTTCTTCAGCAGTATGTAACACGGCATCTACAGACTGGTTTACTTGCTCTACCAGCAGAGTGATATGATTCATCATACGGTCAAAGCTTCGCTCTAGATCCCCAATTTGATCCATACGCTGCGTATTGGTTCGTATCCGCAGGTTTCCTTGTTCCCCCTCAGCCATGAGGGAACTGATTCGCTTCAGCGGCTTTCCGATGCTTCTCTGAACCATATACCCGATCAATACTGCACTGCAAGCAGCCAGGGCAATAGCGGCCCATTGAATTAAAATCTGCATATGGCGCATCTCGGCCAGCAGCTTGGACTTCGGGGCATAGCTCAACATAATCCAAGCGGATTCCGGCAGATAACTATAAACATACAGATAGTTGCCATGCTCGTCGCTGTTGCTGAACGATCCGGCTTGAATGCTCTCCACCGTGTTGTTAATCACCGGGAGGCTGCCTGTATATGGGGTTCCGATCAAGGAAGGATCCTCAGAGTATATAATCATCTGCTCCAAATCTACAATCAGGTTCTCTCCGGACGGTCCTATCTGGATGCCCTCCAGCGTTTCCGCCAGGCTATCCGTTGACAGTTCAACCACTAGAGCACCCAAGGGTTTCTTGGATAGCGGGCTTTTGAGCAGCTTGCCCATGGCGTAAATTTGTTCATTCTGGTACAGCGTGACATAAGGGGTGTTTTGCGGCTGCAGCCATACGATGTTCCCGTCTTCGCGCTGGATTTTTTTGTACCAGTTGTTTTCTTTCATTTTGCCCTTGTCCGTATCCAAAAAAATGGGGTCAAGCATTTTGCGATCGGCTGTAGTGATCAGCGGGTGTGTTCCTTCAGGAATGATAGATATAGATCGGATTGAAGAATTGACATTGAGCAGCGATTCAAGAATGCCCCGAATTTGCGAATTTTGCGAGTTCTCCTCGTAGGAGTCCTGTTCGGCTGCCTGATAATAGGTTGCGCGATTTACAAAGTCCTGGTTATTTTCAAGGCTGTGAGCCATATCTACAAAGCTGTCAAGCATTTGAGCTGTTTTTTTGCCCGCAATTTCCAGCGTCTGGGCGGACATTTCAGCCACTTTTTGCTCATATGCATTTTTAAATGAATAAAATGAGATGGAGGATATGGCCACGACGACGCAAATGACCGCCACGAGTACAGATATCGACAGCTTGATACTGACAGATTTGATACGGAAAAAGTGGGCAAGAGCCTTGATATGTACTTTTCTTTTCGTCATGTAAGTTCCTCCTCTGAGCTTAACCCATTGATTCAAGAATAAGGGGCTTCTAGGGAATGAACTATATCTGAAATTTAACTTAGCTGTACTTTTCTCAACTTGTTATCAGATGTTGTTTTTTCCTGATCGCCATCTACAACTCTGTACTAGTATAATGACTCTAGGTGATGATGATGGGATCGAAAAGGGGAAGAAAGAAGTTCAAGTTCACGTTGTCGTTAAAGTTTTCGATCGTACTGTTCGTGTTATTGAGCATTGCGGTCGCGCTAAACGGCCGCTCGTATAGAGTGAGCATCCATGTGATCGAAAGTGATATTCAAAACTCCTATTACGAACAATTGCAATTCTTTCTAGTTCAGTTGGATAACCAGGTAAATAATTTGGCCGCTAACTTGCTGCAGTTAGAGGAAGACTCCATTATGAAACAATACATAAACACGACAGCGCCTGAAGATCTGTTTGATTTTAATATGCTTCGATCCAATATGTATGAAAGAATTAAGCTGCAGAGTGTATCCTCCAACTGGCCTATGGAAATCAGCGTATTCTTAAAATCAAAAGAAGAGGTCATCTCTACCCGGCCGGACGTGGTTTATGAAGAGCTTGCTTCTATTCCGAAGGTGGATCTTAGCAAAGGGTTATGGAATTACGAACCAGGCCAGGGCAATAGCGAGAACTATTTTACTATGGTTCGATTAGCTCCTGGATATGCTATCATTGCCCGGTTTTCAGATACCTACATTCACGATATGATTAACAAATTCCAGCAAAATTCGAACCGGCACACCATGCTGTATCATCCGAAATTCGGCTTCATCGGGACTCCTCCTTCAGATTTGGGAGAATGGAAGGAGCAGCTGGACTGGAATTCATTGCAAGAGCCAGGCAACCGGATACTGAATTTCAAGGAGCATCGCCTGCTCCTCAATTACGCTCCAGTGGGGAGTCTGGATTGGGTTATGATCGATTTGGTGCCGCTTGAGAAAGTAGTTCTGCCAGTGAAGGAAAGCAGCCAATTTTTCATACTTGGAATAGTTGCGATGCTGGCGGTTGGCGTGATTATTACTGCTCTGATATACAGGCAGATACAGTACCCCATCAACGAGCTAGTCGTGAAGCTGCAGGATATCCGGTCGGGCAATTTTTCCTCCCGCTTGCAAGCCAAGCACCGGGATGAGTTTCAAGATGTTTTTTCCGGCTTTAATGACATGGCGGAGCGCATTCAGGAGCTCATTGAAAAGGTGTACGAGGAGAAGCTCCGATTAAAGGAAGCTGAACTGAAGCAGCTGCAATCGCAAATCAACCCCCACTTTTTGTACAATTGTCTGTTTTATATTAAAAATATGGCCAAATTGGGCGAGGATGAGCAAGTCGTAGCTATGGCACTCAATCTGGGAGAATACTACCGATATACGACCCGTCTTGAAAATCCGCTGACTACGGTTCGAGAGGAGGTCAACTTCTTAAAAAATTATCTGAACATTCATTGCTTCCGCAAACCGATGAGCTACGAGGTTCATATTTCCGAGGATCTTATGGAGATATCGATCCCCCGGCTGTTTATCCAGCCCTTAGTTGAAAACGCTATTATTCATGGCATCGAAAAAAGTGATCAAGAAGGGAAAATTCGAATCCAAGGTTTCTTCATATCAGGAGGATTTGTTATCACTGTCGAAGATTCTGGAGATGGTCTGGAGCCGGACAAGCTTGAGAAGCTTCGCGAAAAAATGAGCCTTCCACTTACCCCCGAAACAGGCTGCGGCTTGTGGAATACCTGTCAGAGAGTTATGAACCTGTATGCACCGGGTTCGGGGCTGGAATTCGATCGTTCCGGCTTGGGAGGGTTACGGGTATCGATCCGTTGCATGACTAAACAGCAGGAGGAACCAAATGTTAAGTTTGCTGATTGTTGATGATGAACCGACGATCGTGGACACACTGGCTTTCACGATCGATTGGGAGCAGCTCGAAATTATGACGGTGTACAAGGCATATTCTGCAAAAGATGCGTTGTTGATTCTGTCGGAGCATGCGGTTGATATTGTGATTGCAGACATTAATATGCCCCGAATGACAGGCATTGAACTAGTTGCAGAGATCTATCAGCAGTATCGGCACGTGAAAAGCGTGCTGCTCTCGGGCCACGCAGAGTTTGCCTATGCCAAGCAAGCTATCAAATATGGCGTTTCCGACTATTTGCTCAAGCCCGTTTCCGATGAGGATCTTATTGCTGTGATCAGCAGGCTTGTACACAAAATCAAGGAGGAATGGCAGGAGGTTGTCTCTCAAACACGTGTCGTCGATACGCTGAAGGAAAGCTTGCCAATCTTGAAGGATAAGCTTCTAAATGAGATGTTAATGGGCAGGGTGAAGGAAGATTCCTTGGTCTATCTTTTGGACTTGTATGAGCTACCATTTCATTTAGGAGATGAAATTTGCATTATGGTCATTCGAATGGAGGAAAGCCTGCCGGAGTTTAATGAGCGGGATTTTTACTTAGTCGAATATGCCATCATGAATATTGCTGTTGAGATGTTGGGAGATTCCCATGACTTATGGCCCTGTAAGGATGCCAATGGCCTCCTGGTTCTGCTTGTCCGGAACAAATCCGGCAGAGATGATAACGAAATGGTGGATGAACATAAGAAATTCGATTCGCTGGCGATGCAGCTTCAACGTAATATCGGATTGTACTTGAAACGGGTCGTCTCCATTATTGTTAGCAAGTGGGGGAGATTTCCCGAAGACATTAGCACGCTGTACAGTTATATTACGGAGCAAATCCGCAGCAGGCTGGCAAATGAGTCGGGCTGCTTCCTGTCTGGCCAGCTTCCCGAAGCAGCTTATGTACAACAGCCCTTGTATCGTTTGTACGAAACACCTACGCTGCAGCATCTGCTTGAAAACCGCAGGTGGGGCGAATATCGGGAGAAACTAGAGATGGTTATTGAAGATATGAAGCAAGCGGGGAACTTGTCGGAGGAGCATGTCCGGGAAGCTTATACGGTGGTGGTCGGTTCGTTTTATTATTATGCACACAAACATAATCGGCTGTTAAGCGATCTAGTCGGAAATACAGCAGTTCTGGATCGGTCTGTTTATTCTGTCCAGCAATTTTCGGAGTGGGCGTTGTACATGCTGGATAAGATTCAGCGCAGCGACCAGGCAGAGCAGAGAAGCTCAAGGGAAAAAATGACCTTAAAAATAAGAGAATACATCGACCGAAATTTGAGCACGGCATCCCTGCAAACGATAGCGGATGCGGTCTATCTCCATCCCGTGTATTTGTCCCGGCTATATAAAACTGAAACTGGAGAAGGAATAAGCGAATATATCCAAAAGCAGCGCATGCTGAAGGCGGTTGAAATGCTCAAAAACAACTCCCTGAAGATTTACGAAATTTCCGAGCATATGGGCTTCAAAAATGCTGCGTATTTCAGCAAATTATTTCGAGAAGAATATGGCATGACCCCAAATGAATTTCGAGAGCAATTATAATATATTATCGTATATGAGCTTCTCCGGTTGAAGGCAGTGATAGAATGCCTTTAATTCAGAGAAGCTCGTTTATTTTTTTGCATAATAATTGTTTCTTTATTAGTCATTCCATCCGTTGAAGGGAACCCCAGAAAAGGTGGTCAATAAAAACATAGTAATGTTTAAATCGAGTTATTTTGGTTCCCGCGGATTCTTTTTACAATGAAAATACGGCGCAGGCAACTGCGTACGCATCTAATTTAAATGAAAGAAAAACGGGGGGGACAACAATGAGTAAGAAACGGATCAGCCTAGTCCTTTTGACCATCATCGTCATGATGAGCATGATCTTATCGGCTTGCGGGGGAAGCAAAGGCAGCAGCAGCTCAGGAAATCAAACGGACAAGGATGCCAGCAATTCAATAACAGGCGCTCCGCAAGAAGACGTGACGCTGACCGCCTGGATTATGCCGAACAGTCCGAAGCCAGATAAAGATTTCATGACAGCCATGAAGCCTTATCTGGATCAGAATCCAAACGTTAAATTGAACGTCACGGTTCTCGACTGGGGTTCAGCATGGACGAAGATCACCACGGCTGCAACGAGCGGTCAAGGTCCTGACATTCTGCAATTGGGCACCACTTGGGTGCCTGCCATTGCGGCAATGAATGGGATCGAAGATTTGACGGACCGTGTTGAGGAATTGGGGGGACAAGCCAACTATCTTCCTGCCAGCTGGAAAACAACGATGATCGACGGGAACTCCGAGGTGTATGGTGTGCCGTGGTTTGTGGACGCCCGGGCTCTCTTCTATCGCAAGGATGCCCTTGATAAAGCGGGGTTAGATCCGGCAACTGCGTTTAAGGATTGGGATACCTTTAAGGAAACGTTGAGCAAATTGAATGGAATCGAGATCGAAGACCAGAAAATGACCGCCTTCGGCGTACCGGGCAAGAACGATTGGAACGTTCCGCACAATATTTTCCCATGGATTTGGGCTGCGGGCGGCAGCGTATTTAATGAAGACAATACAAAGGTAACGTTCAATGACAAAACCGCTCTAGAAGGAGTCATGTACTACACCGGCCTGGCCAATGAAGGACTGGTGGAGAAGGCTTCCCTCGAGAAGAACTCATCTCAGATCGAGAGCGACTTCTCGGACGGTAAAACGGCAGTCATGGTGAGCGGCGCCTGGATGATCAAAAACTTTGCAACTCCTGAGGAGGACGGCGGCGTAGGCGGGAAAACCGCAGCCCAAAATTACGGCGTAGCTGCGCTTCCAGCGGGTCCTGCAGGACCATCTACATTTATTGGCGGCAGCCACTTGACGATCTTTAAAGGCTCCAAGCACAAAGAAGCGGCTTGGGATATCATTAAGTACTTGTCCAGTGATGAAGCACAGCTGACTTATTCTCAATTATCCGGCCAGCTGCCGGGCAAAAGATCGGTGATGGAATCGCTGGCATCCGACCCGAATTATAAAGCATTGGTTGAGGCTACGAATTACGGGATGTCTTATCCTTCTATTCCTCAATGGGGACCTTGTGAGACAGCTCTTGTAAAATACTTCGGAAATATCTGGGACATTGTAGCGGGTGTTTCTGGAACTTACAATGAAGCATCGATCCAAAAGCAGCTCGATGATGCAGCTAATGAAGTCAGTGCTATCCTGAATCAGTAACAATCAAAATGTGCTATCAAGTGCTGGCTTGATAGCACACTTTATTAGAAGGAAGTGAGACACCGTGGAAATATCAAGAAATCCGGACACGCCGGAAGTCAGAAAACCCTTCGGAGCCCGGTTCAAAAAGGGGTTTAGGGAATACCGCATCGCGTATTTATTCATACTTCCCACCTTTCTGTTTATGATGCTCGTTCACGTCTTGCCCATGATCCAAGGGATCGTGATGTCATTTTTGAAGTTGAATCAATTTACATTAAGCCAGTATTTAAAAGCCCCGTTTATTGGATTGAAAAATTATTCGGAGCTGCTTTTCAATGAAAATAATCCTGTCCGTCAAGGTCTGGGATACGCGCTCCGGAATACGGCCATATACAGTGTCGTCGTAACCATTTCTGTAATGATTATTGGATTACTCGTAGCGATACTGCTGAACCGGGATTTTCCGGGAAGGGGGATTGCCAGAGCGGCCATGCTGCTTCCGTGGGTTGTTCCCTCCTATGTTGTGGGAGTCCTTTGGGGATTCATGTGGCAAAAAGAAGGCATCATTAATTATATTCTGGTTGATATCTTGCATTTAATGTCTGATAAGCCATTCTGGCTGATTGGTCAAAATACGATTTGGGCGATCATTATTCCTACTGTATGGAGAAGCTGGCCATTCATCATGGTTGTCTTTCTGGCTGGACTCCAAACGATTCCGGATGATCTCTACGAAGCTGCGAAAATTGATGGTGCCGGCCGATTGCGGCAGTTCTTTACCATTACCCTTCCGATGCTGAAGCCGATCATCGCTGTTCAGCTTTTATTCCAGATTATCAACAATGTGTACTCTTACAATATCGTCGCCATGATGTTCGGAAACGGTTCTGGCTACCCTGGCAAATGGGGCGATTTGCTCATGACAGCCTTGACCAGACAGACTTTCGGGTATTGGTCCTTCGGGGTTGGCGCGGCGGCATCTTTCCTCCTGATGGGAGCTATGTTGATCATTGTCGGGATATGGTATCGAATCTTTAGATCGGAGTTGAGAGTGGATTGAATACCCGAATCGCGAAAAAACTAGAGTATTACTCCCTAAACACGCTCACCTGGGTGATCGTTGCAGTTGTCGTATTCCCTATCTTTTGGATGGTCAAGGTTTCCCTTCATACGAATGGCGAGATCCTGCAGGGAATCACCAGCATGGCGATCCCTGAACCGCAATGGCTTAACTACAAGAATCTTTGGGAAACGATCAATTTTGGCCAATATTTTAAAAACAGCTTGTTGATTTGTACCGCAACGATGCTGATTTCTTGTTTCCTGGCCATATTGGCGGGATATGCACTTGCCAGGTACAGGTTTCCGGGCTCCGGATTGTTCGGAATCAGCGTCATCGGGACGCAAATGATCCCGGGTATTATGTTTCTGTTGCCCATTTATTTATTATTCTTAAATATCAAGGACACCCTCGGTATTCCTATGGTAGATACGTATTGGGGAATGGTGCTGGTATATTCAGCATTCTATACACCTATGAGTATTTGGATTATCCGGAGTTTCTTTGTCTCGATTCCAAAGGATTTGGAAGAATCCGCACGGATTGACGGTTGTAATCGAATCCAAGCTTTTGTCCGGGTTATTTTGCCCCTTTCCTTGCCCGGTATTATCGCTATGTGTGTGTATATTTTCTTGACGGCTTGGGACGAATTGATGTTTGCCTGGGTCCTGACGACGACACCAGAAGTTCAAACGATTCCCGTAGGCATCAGGCTGTTTGTCGGACAATATACCAACCGTTATGATCTGTTGATGTCTGCGGCGACTGTAGTTACACTACCCGTTATTATTACCTTCTTTTTATCGCAAAAGTATTTTATCAGCGGGATGACAGCCGGCGCGGTGAAAGGGTAGCCGTGGCAAGACAAACAAACAGCTTATTTTCCGAAAGGAAAATAAGCTGTTTGTTTTTGCATATCGTGGTTTGACTCTATTCTTCCGTATAAGGTGTGTATTTCATCCATTCATACTCCGCCGTAATTGGGGACGCACCGTCGTAGGGGCCCAGCCATGAGTCAACACCGGTGCCGTTCCAGAGGTTCATCATGATTTTGGCAGGGGTAACGGGAATGTTATCCGTTGCCGTATGTACCAGCATTCCGTCAATGTACCAATTGATTTCATCCTTTGTCCATTCAAAGGCGTAATCATGGAATTCCTCAGAGGCATCATAACCAAGATCAATCAGTTTCTCATGGTTGCCGACCCCGTCGGTGTAATAGTTCAATTGGACTTTGGTCGTATCCTTGCCAAGGAATTCGATGTCAATTTCGTCCCAAGGCGTTCCGAAGGGGGGGCCTGTGTATACGAAAAAAGAGGATACAATTCCTGTGTTTTTGGCCGCCTTCATACGAACTTCATATTTTCCGTAATGATACGTATCCAAGGTTTTGTACTCCGAGCCCTGTATATTTCCAGTATCATTCTTTGTAAGCATCAGTTCCATTGTTGAACCGTTAAAATGGATATTGTCAGCGGACCATACACAGTCAAAAGGGTCTCCATTGGAGTATCCGTTAGACATCTCCCACTTGGCCGGGTCATGCCTTGCAAATGTTTGAACCCAAGTGTTTTCTTGTTTTAACTCTTGGGTATCGCCGTTTTTGTCTGAACAACCTGCAGTTAATAAGGCGATTAAAACCGTAAAAACAATAACTTTCTTTTTCATCTGATCATCCATCCTGTCGTTTAATCTTATTTCATTCTAGATGGACAATCGACGGGGATTAAAGAGCAATCTTTCAACATAGCTATTGTATTATTTACTTGTTCCATGAATGGACTGATACCATTGGTTCACTTCTCTGGTCATTTGTTCTCCGCCGTTTGCCTTCCAATTCGCCACAAAATCATCGAAGTAGTCTATATTTTTTTTACCGTAAATGATTTGTAAAAACGTCTCATGCTGTGTTTGTTGAAGCTGGTCGCCTTTCTCCAGCATGGTTGGTGTCGGCGGGCCTTGATATTCATTGGGTAACCGGCTGGAAAATAATTGGGCGAGAACGGGTTTCTCGGTGTCGGACACCATTCTTGTCCAATGGGACGGAATTCGTGCGCCGTCATAGGTAAGGGTATAGGCCGTGACATCGACATAACCGCCGGGGATGAGGCTTCGATCCATGGAATACTTGCCATTTACCATCGTATAGTCATAGTCTTTTGCCATACCGTACGCGAATTCTCCTTCGCCTAATCCTTGTGTTTCGTATAGGTCGTTCATATAACGGAAAAAGGCTTGTGGATTCCTGATGTTTTTGTTGATGAGTACAGCTCCGTTTCTAGGTTGGGAAGCGCGATGATACGATTTACCGTCAGGCCCTTTTGGCAGGGGAATGGCGATGAATTTAGCTTGGGGATTCTTTTCCGTGAGTACGTTAAGCGGCCAGAACCGCATCCAATGGGGGCCGATAACGATGCCTGCTTTTTCTTGGGAAAATAATCGGGCGGCCGACTCTTCATCCTGCCATAACGCTTCATTCGGAAAGTACCCCGCCTCTCTCCATTCTCTAAGTTTGATCAAACCTTGCTTGGCTGAAGTTTGGATCGACCCGAACTCCAACTGATTCTGAGCTTCGCAGAAATTCCATTGTTCCGGCAGGCAGCCGTACATGCCGAATACCCAGCTGATGTCAGCCATCCAAGTGCTGATGGTGTTGCCCAGACTAACGGCCAGGCCGTAGGTGTCATCCTTCCCGTTGCCGTCGGGATCTTGGTGAGTAAATGCCTCAAGCACCTTTTCCAGCTCCGGCAGAGTGGTAGGAGGAGACAATCCGACCTTTTCAAGCCAATCCTCCCGAATCCACATCATGGGATCGGAATTATAGTCATAATCCAGAATCGGGATGGCATAATGCTCTCCTTGCCGTTCGTAAGGATACCAGACGGAAGGGTTCTCATTCATCGCCTTTTTCCAGACGGGAGACGCGTATTGCTCGAACAAATCATCTACGGCCATAAATTGGCCGGAATCAATCATCTGATGAACTACATCGGTTCTAACCGGAACAATATCGGGCATCTCTTGTTTATTCAGCAGATGCAGCTTTAATTTGGTTGAGAATGTACTGTCTGGGGTTGTCCATAAATATTGAAGATCAATGCCTAATTTCTCGCGCACCGATCGAGTATGAATGTTATCTTCAATGTTTTCGCCATTCTTGAAGCTAAGGGACGGCCGCAAACTAAATACGGTTGTCAATGTTTCCGGTTGGTTTCGGCTCTCAGATGGTGCGTTGGACTGCGTCCACTGGCCGTGTTGATAGAGTTCGTACATCGCTATCAGAATGAGGAGTATTACTGGTACGAACCATATTTTTTTCATATTTTATCCCTCCGAAAATCATTGTATCATGGAACGAATTGACATTGAATGCTGGTTCCGCCTTGCCGATCAAACTAGTTAACGGATCGCTAGAAAAGCTAAGAAGTAGTTATATGGCCGGTGGCAACATCCCTTTTATAATGTACTTACATTGCGATAAGGGAGAGTGAGTGTACGGTGAAACGGTTCATTGCACAAGGTCTAGTCCTGTGTATGTTGTTCAGCAGTTTCATGACTGCGGGTTATGCCAGTCCGATGAAAGAGGATTCAAAGGAAAATGACATAAAGGGTCATTGGGCCGAATCTATGCTCGGGAAGTGGACCTCTGTGGGAGTTTTGTCGGGGTATCCCGATGGGAAGCTCCATCCGGATCAGCCTATGTCCAGAGCTGAGTTCAGTAAGCTGCTGCAGCGGGTGTTCGGTATTAGCGGAACGGACCAGCCTGCATTTAAGGATGTGCCGGCGGACGCTTGGTATGCTTCTTCCCTGGAAGCAGCTGCTCATGCCGGATTTATTAAGGGGTACGAAGACGGAACGTTTAAACCTAACAACTCGATTACGAGAACTGAAGCAGCTGTGATGATGTCCAGAGCATTTCAGCTTTTTGAAATCGAACGGGGAATGGGCACGGATGTGACGGGAATTTTTTCGGACAAATCAGAAATTCGCCCTTATTCCTTGTCTGCTGTAAAAGAACTGGTTATGGCGGGGGCCATCCAAGGATATCCGGACGGTTCCTTCCGGCCCGATCGATGGGTTACCCGCGGTGAGGCGATTGTCATGCTGGATCGGCTTGCCGGGACACTGTACAACAAGGCTGTCACCGATGAACGGAAGGAGGTCCTGGCAAATGCTGTAGTCAATTCGAAAGATGTGATGCTCCGAAACAAAGAGATTACAGGAAATCTGTATCTAACCCAGGGGATCGGCAATGGGGATGTTACGATAGAAAATTCGAAAGTCGCCGGCGTAACCTTCATAAACGGCGGGGGGCAAAACAGCATCCATATCAAAAACACGGGATTAGCAAAGGTGGTGCTGTATAATCTGGATCATCCTATCCGCGTAATTATGGAAGGTGAATCCGTAATTCAACAGCTGATATTGCGCAGTCCGGCTGTGCTTCACGTAGATGAAGGAGCTGCGATTCAGCAATTGATGCTTCAGAAAGGCTCTAGCGGAACAGTAGTGAGTGGAAAAGGTGAAATCTCCCGCGTAAAATCTGAAGCGGCAGGAATAATGGTAAACGGCAAACAGCTGGAGCAAGGGAAGGAGTACAGTTGGCCGTCTGAGAGGGAAGCGTTGATACCTGCTGACGAGAAGGGCGTTCCGGCAGGGAACACGGGGAAAGAAACTGGCGGGTTGACTCCATCTCCGGGGAATAGCAGCCCTGGCAAGGGCAGCGATCCGGGATCCCGTCCGCCTGACTCCTGGTCACCTGTGATTGCCCAAGGAAGCTTACCTGGTACAGCAAAGGTAACTGCCACAGTCTCTGCAGGGAACCGACTGGCTGTCCTGGTATCCAACAAAGAGATTTCCTCTGTGCAGGCCGGGGAATCATTGCATGAGAGCAGTTTATTGATAGATCCCTATGAATCAGGAACCGATATCTCCGGTGTTGACTCACGCATTAACAAGTACCTTGGAGTTTATGAAGTTGATCAGAACGGAAAGATTGTCCGTTTCCGGCAGATTGTCTTGACGGAAGCAAATATTAAGCCTGAAGCATGGAATATGGTGTGGAATGATGAATTCGAAGGAACCGATGTCGACACCAGCAAATGGAACCATGTTCGAGGCGGTGGCGGTTACGGGAATAATGAGCTTCAAAACTATACTGATCGCGCAAAGAACGCTCGCATTGAGAACGGGAATTTGGTTATTGAAGCCCATAAGGAAGATTATCAAGGCAATGCATACACTTCCGCGAAGCTGACGACCGAAGGCAAGGGAGATTGGACTTACGGCAAATTTGAGATTCGTGCCCAAATGCCGCAAGGCAAGGGAATATGGCCGGCGATCTGGATGATGCCTACGGATCAGAATTTGTATTCCGGATGGCCGGCTAGCGGAGAAATCGATATCATGGAGCTTCTGGGCCATGAACCGAATAAAATATATGGCACCCTTCACTATGGACTGCCTCATGAGCAATCGCAGGGCAGCTACACTCTGCCTGAAGGTGCCACGTTTACCGACGATTTTCATACCTTTGCGGTAGAATGGGAGCCCGGAGAGTTCCGTTTTTACGTGGACGGGGTGTTGTATTCCAAGCAGAACAATTGGTTCAGCCAAAATCAGGAGGAAGGTGGAGAATACACCTATCCCGCACCTTTTGACAGGGACTTTTTCCTGCAGTTGAATCTGGCTGTTGGCGGCGATTGGCCAGGGAATCCGGACTCCACTACGGAATTTCCGCAAAAGATGCTCGTAGACTATGTCCGTGTCTATGAAAGGGATGGTCAGGCTTATCGCCAGCCAGTTATGCCTGCAGCCAAGAACGTAGTCATAAGAGAGCCAGGAGAAGATGGGAATTATGTGGAGAACGGAACGTTTGAAGATGAGTTGAACCATTGGGTGTTTCAACCGTTCGCCCCACCTGCTGATCTGTTCGGCGGTAGAGGGTCTGTGGCGGTGGATCAAGGAGCAGTGAAAACAACCATAGATCAGGAAGGGGACGTCAATTACGCCATCCAGCTGATTCAAGCCGGTTTGCCATTGATTAAAGGATCCACCTACCAGCTGTCCTTTGATGCTTGGTCGTCTGGAGACAGAACGATGATAGCGTCATTGTCGGGTCCTGACCGGAGCTACACCCGATATATGGATGACAAAACGGTTGCACTTACCGCGGAACGGCAAAACTACACCTATACCTTTACCATGAATTCGGATACGGACTCCAATGCCAGACTAGAATTCAATATGGGAGACGCAGGCACGCTGCCGGTATGGATTGATGAGGTGCGTCTAATTAAAATTGCTGATCCTGATCCGAATATTCCTCGTAGTGCTTTACCGAGCGGCAACTTGATTTATAATGGCACTTTTGATCAAGGCAAGGATCGCCTCGGTTTTTGGAAGATCGATGGACCGGGCAGCGCGGATGCGAATTATTATGTCGGAAGCGCGATAAATGACCGCAAGTTGTACGTGAAGCCAAGAACTGCCGGACAGCCTGATGAGCTTGTTCTTAGTCAGGATCGGCTAAACCTCATAGAAGGAAAAATGTACATTCTGTCATTTAGCGCTAGAGCGGAAAATAACGTAACCATTTCGGCACGGATAGGCAGTGAAGATAAGCCAAATCTTTATGGAGAGCAAGTGTTTGCCATAGGAACAGAACCGCAAACTTATTCATGGATTTTTACAATGGGTCCGGTGCACAGTTCAAGCAAGCTTGAATTCGGGTTGGGTGCTCTGACGCATCGCCTAGAGCTGGATAATGTGAGTTTGAAGGAAATGAGTCCGCCTGTGGTGGTCGACGGTTCGAAGCGGATTGAAGCGGAGAATTATTCTGATATGAAAGGCGTGCAAAAGGGAGAAGACGGATTAAGCGTTGGCTGGATCGACCCGGGCGACTGGATGCAGTACATCATTGATGTCAAGAAGGCTGGCGAATACAGGATTGCTTACTACGTTGCGTCGGGATATGAAGGCGGCGGATCATTGACCTTGCTGGCCAAGCAGGGCAGCGTATATACGCATACATTGCCCGTAGGCGAGATCCAGGAGACGGATGCCGATTTCAAATATACGTGGAACGTAGCGAATACGGGAGATTGGGGAATCTTCAAACTGATGGAGCAGACCATTCAGCTGAATGAAGGAATCCAGACCTTGCAAATCTATGCTCCTCATGTGAATATTGACTATTTTACGCTGACGGATGTCAACCAGCGGAGCTTTACCGGAAATCTAATTCGCAACGGGACATTTGATGCCGATGCCAGTGAGTGGCAGACCTATCAGTCGGATAACAAGTCCGATAAGCTCTCTATTAGCGCGAAAGATGGTGTCATGCAAATTCAACTTCCTGAAATAATGCCCGAAAATTGGAACCAGCAGGTCTATCAAGAGGGCCTCACGTTGGAGCAGGGGAGAATCTACTCGGTAACCTTTGATGTCTATTCCACGGTAGATCGGCCAATTCAATTGGGTGTAGGCGTTGTGGATCCCAGCAATAACTATGCGTATACGGATTTCCTTGATGGCAACAAGCCTACGATTTGGCTAACTCAGGTGAAGCAGCAGCAGCAATTTTCCTTCGTGATGAACCATCCGACGGAAACCAATGCCAAGCTGGAATTTGATTTAGGCCAGCTAACGATTGGAGGGAATGTATACGATAAGGCGGGGGTTATTTTCCTGGATAACATTCGGCTTAGCAGCAGTCTGATTCAGAACGGACTGTTCGGCGAAGGAACGGATCATTGGTCGGCCTATTGGGGAGACGAGTGGAACGGGCATTCTTCCGGAAGCTTAACCCAGAGTGGCGGAGAGATGGTGATTCAAATCGGTTCGGCAGGAAGCCAAAATTGGAATCCGCAAATCAGCCAGGAGGGAATCCGGCTCGAAGAAGGTAAAACCTATCAGATTTCTTTGAATGCCCGTGCGAGCGTTCCGAGAAAAATAAATATCGGTCTTGGAAAAAAGCTAAGCGAAGATCCATGGCATGTCAGCTATTTCGGAACGGATTTGTCACTGACCACGGATATGCAAAGATACACATTTACATTTACAATGAAGGATACGACAGAGGATCATGCCAGAATCGATATGAATGTGGGCGAGCTTGAGGGTTTGGGTTCCAATACGGAGGTCATTTTAGACAATATCGTGCTGGTTGAAGTAGACTAAACTGTCAAGGAACGCCGATATAAAGCAATTATAGAAAAGGTACAGTCCCTTAAGCGGTTGGGTGGCTGTACCTTTTTTTGTTATATTTTTATGACATCATTTCCCATGGATGATTTGGTGCTCGGCACGATTTAAAAAGGGGTTGCCTAAGCTGGCCTTATTCGATTATAATACTGAATAATTGTTCAGTATTCTGAAAGCGGTGATTCAGGAATGAATAAAAAGAAGCGGCAAAGCGAGCAAACCAAGAAGAAGATGGCCGATGCCGCTAGAGCTTTGTTCGTACAGAAGGGGTACAAGGCTACATCGATCGAAGATATTGTGAAGGCTACCGGCTGCAGTGCGGGCAACATTTATTATCATTTCAAGAACAAGGAAGGCTTGTTTCTATATTTGATAGATGAATGGAACCTCGAATGGGAGGAGACATGGCTAGCGAAGGAGCCGCTCTACCTAACCACGATCGATAAATTGCACGGCATGGCTGAGCATTTAGCGCTCGATCAATTAAACCATCCACTGACCAGGGCCGCTGATGAATTTTACAACAATTCGGAGAAAGCTTCGGACGTGGAAGAGCGGATTAATGAAATTGTCAAAGGCTATCTCATATTTAATCAGCAATTGCTGCAGAAAGGGATCGATAACGGCGAATTTAAAAATACAAATGTAGAGGGGTTAGCCATCATTCTGGACAGTCTGCTGCTTGGCTTAAGCCAGCATGCGCGAAATATGGACCGGCAGGAGACGCTTGAGGCTTACCAATTGGCTATGGATGTGTTTCTGCATGGAATCGCCAAGCCCTCTAAATAGTTCAGGTTTAAAATTACGTCGACAGACGTTTTTCTTTTTTCATCATTTTGAATGAATATTCAGTATGTTTGCATACAACGTTGGAGGAATTCTGTATGGGGTTAATGTTGAAAAATCGGGGTGCGGTACTGATCCTGATGTTGAATATTTTTCTAGTTTTTATGGGAATTGGGCTGATCATCCCGATCATGCCTAAATTTATGAATAGTTTGGGGATTAGCGGAAGTACGGTCGGCCTGCTGGTGGCCACCTTCTCACTGACACAGTTTCTATTTTCGCCTCTGGCAGGCCGTTTGGCCGACTCTTACGGAAGAAAGCGGATGATTGTCATCGGCATGATCGTATTTGCTTTTTCCGAGGCGCTGTTCGGATTGGCGAGCGCTCCCGTGCTGCTGTATATTTCAAGGATGCTTGGCGGCATTAGCGCCGCGATGATTATGCCGGCCGTGATGGCTTACGTCGCAGACATTACGACACAGGATGAGCGTGCAGCAGGGATGGGCTACATTAATGCGGCCATTACGACAGGATTTATTATCGGGCCTGGAATCGGAGGGTATATCGCCGAGTTCGGGATCCGCGTCCCGTTTTATGCCGCAGGAGTTGCGGGGCTTATAGCAGGCTGTATTTCTATGTTTGTCCTTCGGGAGTCTCTAACTATGCAAAAGGCGTCTTCCGAATCCCCTGCATCATCGGATAAAGAGAGCAGCTTTTTAACTCAATTGCTTCATTCTTACCGGGAGCCCTTTTTCTTAAGCTTGATCATCGTTTTTGTCATGTCTTTTGGGCTGGCCAATTTCGAAACGGTCTTTGGACTGTTTGTCGATCATAAATTCGGGTTCGAACCCGGGGATATTGCCTTTATCATTACATTCGGCTCCATCGCTGGCGCTGTAGTTCAAGCTACGGCCTTCAGTTGGATTTTGAACCGGTTTGGCGAGAAAAATGTCATCTCGGTATGTCTTCTGTTTGCGGGTATTTTCATTCTTATGACGCTTTTTGTGCACAAGTTTTGGATGATTTTTGCCGTTACCTTTATCGTTTTTCTGGCGATTGATATTTTGCGTCCAGCTATCGGCACCCAAATGTCGAAGCTGGCTGCGGACCGGCAAGGCTACGTCGCAGGGCTTAATTCGGCATATACGAGTCTCGGCAATATTGCAGGGCCGATCCTCGCAGGATATTTGTTCGATATAGATATCAACTATCCGTATACTCTCGCATGCATCGTTCTGCTGCTTTGCTTTGGGCTATCGCTAAGAGCGGGCAAACGTATGAGTGTACAGCCTCCCGAGCGTCGTTCAACCACGATCTAGTAGGCAAGGTACATGCACCGAAGTAACTATATAGCTCTCCACATGGAATAGATTTTCAGTTGTCTACCATGTGGGGAGCTTTTTTGTTTATATAAAAAGGTAATTAGTACCTACCAATATATTGTTATATATGTAAAATATAGAATTAATAGCTGATATATCTCTTGAAAAATAAATATAAGAAAGGAAGAGTCTATATGTCTATACGGCGTAAATGGATGTTAGGTTTTCTGTCTGCCGCATTAACCGTTTCTTTAACTGGAACAGCTGCTGCACTGGCCAAGACGCCTCAGCGCCAGGCAAATGCGGTCAGCCAGGCGGCTATTGCTGCCTCGCTGACCGACATGCCAGAGGCACTAAGGCCTTCTATTGAATTGGTCTATAATAACCGAATGCTGAAGGAGAATTCTGTAGGCCGCAAAAATCTCATTTTTGACCAAATCTTTGCCGGTAAGGGAACGATCAATTATGTGGTCCGCTGGCAGTCGCCCAAAAATCTGACGCTGCAGCAGCGTCAGGATATCGAGCGAATGCTGGGGCGCCAGTTGAATAACTGGACCAAACATCTCAAGGGATATGACGGATGGCCTTACGGGGATATCCCGGTCAAAGTTGTGGGCTGGGCCGTTGCGAATCCCGCGCAAATTTTAAACAAACAGCCAAATGAAATCGTGTACACGCAAACGATTGTAGATGAGCTTAGCAGAACCGATCCGCGGATTCCATCGGCACTGCCTGTCGCTCCAAGCGCGCTGTCCCGATTCGAGCATTTCAACGATCGGAACTATGTCTATCCTGGAGGATTGGACAAGCGGTTTGACATGTATTTATGGGCGACGGCCAATTTTGGCGGTGGTGCTGGAGGCGATTGGGGCCAGCGCATGTCGGATGAGTATATTTTAAGCACGGTGAACAACTATGAAGTCCATATTATGGAGCATGAGATCGGCCATGGATTCGGACTGCCTGATTTCTATGGAGCCCAGGATCGCCCGCCTGGAGGGTTTCCGCTGCCGACTATTATGTGGGCGGGGAACTCAACGACAATTACGGATTGGGATGCCTGGCTGCTTCGCTATACATGGAGCCAGCTTAAAAAGGATACGCAGCGCTTCCAGCCATAATGATTTAGCCCGTAGGTTCTGAGGGGAACCTGTCACTAACACGAAAAGTGGAAAACCGCAACAAAAAAGGCGTGCCGGGGGCACGTCCTTTTTCATGCAAGGCAAGAAAATTCTGTCGCTTACTTTACCTTAAAGCTGCTCACTAATAGTCGAAAATTGTCTAAAAAACTCGAATAATTATTTATTAATTTGTTATAATAGAAAATTAAGGATATTATATAACAGCGAATGGATTTGTAAGTCAAACAACTGGAGGTACACAATGACAAATTATAAAATCAATATGAGGCGCGGGCTTAAGGCCACAACGCTTCTGCTGGCAATGAGTGCGTGCATTTTGCTAAGCGGCTGCGCGGGCAAAGCGCAAACAGGGGCCCAGGGAAACACGCCAGCACCTGATAAAGGAACTGCAGCAGCGAACCAGAATAATACAGGCGGGCAGCCTGAGCAGCAAAAGAAAGCCGTATCGGAGACGGAGGGCCTGCCTTCTGGGGTAAAGGTCCAGAAAGTGCTCAAAGATATTTCGCTCAAAAATAATTATCATAAAAAAGTCGAGCTGCTTACCGATGGAGGCAAACGCATTATGATTACCGATCCCAGCGGCGGGCTGGTTCTGCTGAATCTGGAATACGAGGGCATAATCCAGGAGGTCAGCGGGAGGAAGGTTACCGTGCAGCTGGAACATGGCGGGCAGCGAACGATAACCATCCCGGACAATATGACGATTGAAGACGATGACAACCTGGGACTGAATAAAGGCGTTGAAATCGAGTGGACGGTCGATGCGGACGGAAACATCCAAAGCGTCGAGCTGGATGATTGATAATAAAAATAGCCGGGCACCGCTCAGGATACGTTCCTGCGGGGGCTCGGCTATTTTTTATAGTAGAATAAACGAAATGCTTGAAGCGGGCTATTACCGGGCGGAGTATCCGCCGTCGATCACGAGCTCGCCGCCCGTAATATAGGATGCTTCGTCCGAAGCCAGGAACAAAATGGCATTGGCCACTTCCTCGGGTTGTCCCAGACGCTGCATGGGCGTCGCGCGAACGAGCATATCCATCGCTTCTTTGTACTCCGTCAGCTTTGCCGTCATCGGTGTTTCGATTACGCCGGGAAATACCGTATTTACGCGGATATTGAATTGGCCCAGGTCCGCCGCGGCCGCACGTGCAATAGCGCGCAAAGAGCCTTTGGACGCAGAATAATGGTTAAAGCCGGAGCCAATAATTGCCGTATAGGAAGAAGTGTTGACGATCGAGCCTTTGCGCGCTTCCTTCATATATTTCGCAGCATGCTTAATACCCAGGAATGGGCCGAAAGAGTTGATTTTGTGCATTAAACTCCAGTCGGCTTCGGTAATTTGGTCGGGTGTTTTTTCAGAGGAAATCCCTGCATTATTGATCAGAATATCGATGCGGCCATACTTATCCATAACCGCCTTCGTCAGTTCAGCCCAATTTTGTTCGGAAGATACATCCAGCTTCATGCCCTCGACGTGATTGGTTTCGGCGATCTTGGCCAGATTATCCTCATTGATATCGGCGGCAATGACAGTTGCGCCTTCGTCTGCGAACAGCTTAGCCATGGCAGCTCCCATGCCTGACGCCCCGCCGGTAATGATTGCGATTTTGTCCTTCAAGCGATCCATCGCCAACATCCTTTCAAGTTGTATGGTGTACTCGGTCACGGGCAATCCCCGTATTCTAACCTCTAGGCTTAACCAGAACAGCTGGTCTTATACGGTATTGAAATGGATGTATGAGAATCAGATGCTGCGTTAATTTTGCAGGGCTAGTGGAAATTCCTTACGATGAATGATGTAACGGTCATAGTAAACCCTCATTTCACGATTTTTCTATAATTCATTGAATATGTCGTATAAGCGATAGATGTTAAATAGAGGAAGGTATGCCGTTTATCTGCTGCATGCAGCCTAAAAATATGACATCTGCCGGAAACATCTGATAAAATAGAGTGGGCTATCAATCATACCTAAATATGTAGAGAAAAAGTGGAGGAATCTTACATGAATGTACTAGTTGTTAAAGCCAATAACCGTCCTGCTTCTGAGGGCGTGTCCAGTAGAATGTATGAAACGTTTATGGAGGCAGTCAAAGGCCAAGAGAACCTGAACGTAACTACGTATGACGTATTCGAAGAGGATACGCCTTACTTCGGCCAGGATCTGTTCAATGCCTTCGGCAAAATGCAAAACGGCGGCGAATTGACGGATGTTGAGAGCCGTCTTTTGGCAGCTAAACAAAAAGCAATGGACGCATTAAGTGCTGCAGACGTCGTTGTATTCGCGTTCCCGCTGTGGAACCTGACCATTCCGGCGAAATTGCAAACCTTCATCGATTACGTCTATGCTGCGGGATTTGCATTTAAATATAATGAGGAAGGCCAACTGGTTTCGTTGATGACGGACAAGAAGGCAATCTTCCTGAGCGCGCGCGGCGGCATCTACTCGACGCCAGAAACAGCGCCAATGGAAATGGCCGTGAATTATATGCGCAGCGTATTCGGCGGCGTGTTCGGCATGCAAATCATCGATGAAGTCGTCATCGAAGGGCATAACGCAATGCCGGCCAAAGCGAACGAGATCATCGAAGACGGCTTGCGCCGCGTAGCCGAAGCTGCTTCCAGACTGGCTCTTCAACACGCGTAATGACCATAGGCTTGGCATGATCAGGCACTTGATTAGTATCTTATAAACAAGGCTGTCCCCAAAGATTAGGATTGGAATTGATTGGGGATGGCCTTGTTTTTTAGTGCCTGCGTTAAAGGTAGTGGGATGGGGGAAGTCGCCAAGCCGCCTACCGATCAAGTTGCCAAACTGCCAAGCCGCCTACCGATCAAGTTGCCAAACTGCCAAAACACCAATACGCCAGTTGATCAAGTTGCCAAACTGCCTAGGATGCTGAGTGCTCAAGCCTCCCAAGTCTCCCAAGCCACTCAAGCCACTCAAGCCGCCTAAGGCTCTCGCAGTATCCTTAACGGACCGTAGTTCCGCTATTAGCGAAAAAAACACAATATTGCAGAGCTAACGGACCGTAGTTCCGCTATTCAACCAAATGCGGGTGAAAATAGGGATGGTAGGGGCAAATAAAGTCCTCTGGGTCCGATAGAATTCAAAATCGGGGGAAAATGAGTAAATAGCGGCTCTTCTGTCCGTTAGCATAGTGCTTGCAGCTGCTGCATCCAGAACCAGACCAATGGATCCACCAACCAACTAAACAATATCGTTGGAACATCCGATATTACTAATGATTCGAATGATGGAAGGTGATGGGCATGTTTTTTTTCGGCAAGAAAGCTAGAATCACGGAACAAAAGGTGCAGGAAACCGTAAAAGCGCTAGAGCAAGCCTACACAGCCAAAAATATAGACAAGCTCACGGCAATGTTCCATCCGGACAAGCGGCAAATATCGTTCCTTAACCAATTTCAGCTGATGATGAACTTTCAGATATACAACATTCAATCTGAAATTCTGAACGTGGAAATCCTTACGCTGACCGGGGAAGAAGCTACATTTACATATACGCGCAAGCATATCTACACTTGCGTCAATGAAGCGGATGAGAACGGCGAGATTCTTAGCAATATTACCAGTTACTACGTGCAAATAGCCGTGGAGAAAAAATCTGCCTACATTACGAGATACTCGCCATACAGCGTCTTGCATTTAAATAAGGACGGAGAGGTTTTACCGGGAGAGCAGGCGGTTGTTCCAGCAGGGGCACAATTTTTCGAGAGAATGCGGCGCTTTATTAACGAGTTCGATTTAGATGGCTTCCAGGCGGCCACCTATTTGCTGTATAACGACAGCGAAATGATCGGCTATTACCCGGAGGCAGAGAGGTACCGCTACAAAACGTCGGAGCAGTTCACCGTCGATTATTTTGAGAAAATGGACGCCGCTTCGATCAAGGAGCACACGGAAGGCTATCTGGAGCAGGAGATTTTGGAGCTCGGTGTTATACTCGCGCTTGGTGCAGATTACTCCATCATTGAGGCGCAGTTTACGACAGATTCCTGCTTCCGGCATGAACTCCTGTTGAGCCTGGCCGCGCCGGACGGCTTTTTAATGATCCGTTACTTGAAGAAGGATGATCGGCCCATCCTGCCAGAGGCACGACAACGCTGGATTGAACAAATGAAATTGGCAGCAGCGCAAATTGCAAATGAATAAACATCGTAACACGGGGTACCCGCAACATCGCTTAGATGAGAGGGTACCCCGTTTGTTTTGCAGCATGGAGCAATATTTGTTATTCATAGCATGAAATAGATATTACGATGGGTATCCGCACGCTCATTAATTATGTAAAATATCGATAACACAACTTGTAAGCGCTTGCTGTGATTGACCTATAAATGGGGTGGCCTTCTTGATAGGGAAAATTCGCGGACTAATGAAGGAAGCAGGCATCTATCACAAAATGCTGATACTGATTACGCTGCTGATGATCGTCAGCTTCTCCTTGTATTGGATCGCACTAAAGTATGTGACCGACCTATACGACAGGCAGATGTATGAGCGAACGTCCCAGGTGTTGAACAGCTCTGCGCTTGGGATTGAGAATCAGCTAAGAGAGCAGGAGGGGTTGTCGTTCCGGGTGTTCTCCGACGAGCAGCTGCAGCGCAGCCTGGCCAGCCTGAAGCTGGAGAGCGTTACGTCTTACCAGAAGGCTGTTCAGCGCAAAAAAATAATGGATCGTCTCACCGCGATCGCCGGTTCCGAGAAGTTCGTCTATTCCATCATGGTCATCGACCCGGAGCGGCATATTCTGATCGGTGGCAATCGGGCAGGCCTAGCGCAGAATCTGCAGTCCGAGCTCATGACGATCGCCGAAGACGCAGACGGATCGAACGTGTGGTACGTTGGCAGCGACCGATCGCTGTACGCCGTGCGGCAGATCAAGTCGTTCAGCGGGACGACCTTCCCGCGGGATGACCTGGGTACGCTCATCGTCCGCTTCCGCAAGGAGCGGATTATGGAGGATTATGTGCAGAGCGGCGGGGATAGCAGCCATCTGATCATTACGGACGGGAGCAAGATCATCTATCCCGACCATCCCCTCATCCCGGAGGAGGAAATTGCCGATGAGCTGGTACGTTCCGAATCCTACGGGTTAACGACCGTGGGGGGGAGCAAATATTTTTTCACGCGGGTAAGATCGTCGGATTTAGGCTGGACTTATTTAAATATGACCCCGTATGACAGCATGTTCCGCAACATATCATTCGTCAAAGACCTTGTTACGATCATCTTCGTCCTGATTTTGCTGATCGGCATTGCGCTGGGGGTCAAATTGTCGCGCAGCATTACACGGCCGATTGAGCAGCTGATCAAGAAGATGCGCAAGATTGAGAAGGGCGATCTCGACAACCTCGAGGAACAGTCACTTGGAGAGGTGCCGAGAACGTCGCAGACCGAGGTTGAGCATTTGCAGCGCACATTTAAAATGATGATCCAGCGCATCCGTGAACTCATCAACCAAAATTATGCGAAGCAGCTCGTCATTCGCGAAAGCGAATTAAAAGCGCTCCAAGCGCAAATCAACCCGCATTTCTTGTACAACACGCTGGATTCGATCAATTGGCTGGCCAAAGTGAACCGCCAGACGCAAATTTCGCAAATGGTCGAGGCGCTTGGCTTCCTCTTGCGGAGCTCGCTAAGTGACGGAACCAGCCTGATCACCCTGAAATCGGAACTCGATATCGTGCACAGCTATGTAACGATCCAGCGCATCCGCTTCGAGGAACGGCTGGACTTCCAATTGGAGGTGCCTGATAAATACCTGGACGCTTTGATTCCGAAAATGACGCTCCAGCCCCTGCTCGAGAACGCTATTCATTACGCCCTGGAGCCGAGAATCGAAACCTGTCATATCCGCATCATCGTCGAGGAGTCGGCCGAACGCGGCGGCGGGCTGGATATCCGGGTAGAGGACGACGGCCCGGGGATGGCGCCGGAATTTCTGACAGAGCTCAGAGGCGGGCGGGTCCAGACCCGGGGCAAAGGCATTGGGCTGTCCAACATCGAGGAACGCATCAAGCTGACCTTCGGCTCTGAATGGGGCATCCGTATTGACAGCGAGCCAAACGTCAGGACGGCGATTCATATCCGTATTCCATACAGACAAGGAGAGGACGAGGATGTATAAGGTGCTGCTCGTAGACGACGAACGGATGATATTGGAGGGAATCCAGCAGATCGTAGACTGGAGCAGCGCGGGAACCGAGCTGATCGGCACCGCGCGCAACGGAATCGAGGCCTATGAGCTGATCGCCAAGGAGCAGCCGGATTTCGTCATCAGCGATATATCCATGCCTGGGATGAACGGGCTGGAGCTGGTAGAGAAGACGATGCAGTCGTTCCCGGATATCCGGTTCATCATGCTGACGGGGTACAAGGAGTTCGAATATGCGCGCAGCGCCATGCAGTTTGGCGTGAAGCATTACCTGCTGAAGCCCTGCAACGAGGCGCAAATCTATGAAGCGCTGGCAGAGCTTGTGTCCGAACGGGAGGAGCGGCGTCAGAGGGAGCGGTTCGTTGCACGGATGAAGGACGGGCTGAGCAAGGTGCTGCCCCATGTGAAGGAGCAGTTTTTGCGCGAACTCGTATCCAATAAGACGTACGGGCGCAGCGATCTGGAATATTACCGCGAGCTGTTCGGTCTTGAATCGGCAGAGCAGCCTGTTCGCCTGCTCCTGTTCCAGTTGGAGGACTCACACGAGTACGAGCATTTATTTGCCCTGAAAAATATTGCCGAGGACTTGCTGACAGGTGTCCTGCTGGGAGCCACGCTCAACGGCAGGCTGTTGATGGCTGTCCGCGAGACGCGGGATCAGGCCCTCCTGCTGCGGAACATTGAGGAAGTAAAGCGAACGTTCCTTGGCTTCTACAGTGTAGAGCTGACCGTGGCGCTCAGCGAAGCCGGACCGATGGAAGCAGCGCGCAGGCTGTACCGTGAGGCGCTTCAATGTATGAACCACCGCTTTTACGTCGGTGAGGGGAGTCTTATCACGCAGAGCGACCTGCCGGCAGACGAACGGGGAAGCGGGGATGTCGAGCTGGACGAGGAGCGGATAGCGCTGCTGATCAAGTCGGGCCTCAGCGACGAGGTCGAGCGCGAACTGGAGCGGCTGTTCTGCCAGCTGGCGGAGCTGTGCCTGGAAATCGGCGTCACCCGTTCCTACGTGCTGGAGCTGTACGCGATACTAATCCGCCTTTGCTCACCGGAGGACCGTCACCGCTTCACGGCACAAATGGCCGAGATCGTCAGGCTGGATACCTTGTCCAGCCTGAAGACCTTCGTCAAGGAAGCGGCCATTCACGTCACCTCAGGCTACTACAGGAACAGCATCAGCCGCCGCTCCTCCATCGTCGAGAGAATGCTCTCGATCATTGAGCAGCATTACATGGATGCCGAGCTTACTCTGAACGGAGTGGCGCACGAGATGCTGTACATGAATCCCGACTATCTCGGCAAAGTGTTCAAGCAGGTAACGGGAGACAACTTCTCCCATTACTTGAGCCGCCTGCGGATCGAGAAGGCGGCCGAGCAGATTCGCCGCAGCGGTGATGTGAAGGTGTTTGAGCTAGCCGATTCTTACGGCTTCGGGGGCAACTCCAAATATTTCAGCCAGGCGTTCAAGAAATGGATGGGCATGACGCCAACGGAATACCGCAAATCGCTGGAGGACGGCAAAGCCGAGTGAAGCACCTCTGATTTTTATACCTTTAAGTCGGATGAGTGAGTTTCCTTACACCCCCTTTAGGGGCGAAAATAATACTTGTAAGCGTTAACAAACTAGCGTTCGACGAAAGGGGAGCATGTTTGTGAGGAAGAAAACCGCTTTATGGATGTTGGTTGCCCTGCTGTTCATTTTGCCTGCCTGCAGCGGCGGAGGCAGCACCGGAGGTGCGAGTAACGGAGGGGGCAATGACAAGCCCGCGCAAGAGAGCAAGGGTAAAAAGGATACAACGACGCTGAGAATTGCCTGGTGGGGAGGCGATAAGCGCCATGAATATACCCAGCAAATCGTCGACAAGTATCAGGAACTGAACCCGAATGTCAAAATTGACGTCGAATATGCTGCATTTGACGACTACTGGAAGAAGCTTGCGCCCCAGGCGGCCGCCAACCAGCTGCCGGACATCGTGCAGATGGACATCTCTTACATCGTGCAATACGCCAAGAACGGCCAGCTTGAGGACTTGACGCCTTATATGGGCAATCAAATCAAAATTGATGACGTTAACGAAAATGTAATTTCCACGGGAAAAATCAACGATGTCCAATACGGCGTGCCAACCGGTGTGAACGTGCTTGGATTCCAATACGACCCCGAGCTGTTGAATAAAGCCGGCGTCGATAGCATCCCCGAAAATTGGACTTGGGATCAATATGAGGAAATCGCCATGAAGGTTAGAGACGCGGGTTATGTCATGGACGGCTCCATGGCGCCGGATATTTTCTTTCATTATTTCCTTCGCACCCATGGATATTCGCTGTATAACAAGGAAGGTACGGCGCTCGGCTATGAGGATGATGCTTTATTCACCGAATTCTTCGGGCGTCTGGCCAGGCTGATTAAAGAAGGAGCCGTGCCATCCCAAGAGAAGCTGACGCAAACGAAAGGCATTTTGGAGGAATCGGAAATCGTCAAAGGAATGGGTGTCGGCGTATGGCAATGGTCTAACCAGTACGTTGGACTTCAGGCAGCGGTCAACCGGCCGATGGAGCTGGCGCCTATGATGGGACCGAATATGGAGAAGGGCCTGTACATGCAGCCGAGCATGTTCTGGTCGATCACCTCCCATTCCAAGAACAAGGAAGAAGCGGCGAAGTTTATCGATTTCTGGATTAACGACGTGGAAGCCAACAAAATCATCAAGGGCGAGCGCGGAGTTCCTATCTCGGCATCGATCAAAGAAGCGATCGTCTCCGAACTGTCGGAGCCGGAGAAGCAAATCTTTGACTTCGTTGCAGCCATGGAAGAGAAGAGCTCGCCGATGAGCCCGGCGCCGCCGGTAGGTTCGCCGCAGGTGATCGCCTCCCTTGCCGACCTGGTGGAGCAGATCAACTACGGCCAGATGACTCCGGAAAAAGCCGCAGCTGCATTCCGGCAGGAAGCGAACGGCATCCTGGCTAACAATAAATAGGCTTAGGCTGTCCTAACCACTTGAGCGTGGCGGCAAATCAGCTTTTGGGACGAGGAATGCCGTTTACTGCCGCTGCTCAGGTGGATTTCATGTTCACCATACTGCCAGGAGGTGCAGATGCCTTGCGGAAACAGTCACTCAGAGCCAATTTGACCGGATATGCTTTTATTAGTCCCTTTGTGATCGGTTTCTTGGTCTTTACGTTTATTCCGATTTTGATCTCATTGTATTTGTCATTTACGAACTACAATTTATTTAACGACCCGCAGTGGGTCGGATCCTTCAATTTCAAAAAAATGTTTACCCAGGATCAGAAATATTGGAACTCGGTCAGAGTTACTTTTATATATGTATTTGCCGGCGTGCCGCTGCGGCTGATGTTCGCCTTGTTCGTGGCCATGCTGCTCAATACGAAGTCGCGCATGGTCGGCTTCTACCGGACCGTGTATTATTTGCCATCCATCATCGGCGGAAGCGTCGCTGTATCGATTATGTGGCGCAACATTTTTAACGAACAGGGCATTGTAAACAGCCTGCTCCTGTTTCTCGGCATTCCGCCGGTCGCTTGGTACGGCGACCCCAATGCCGCGCTTGGCACGCTGATTGCATTATCGGTATGGCAATTCGGATCGTCCATGCTGATCTTCCTGGCTGGTCTGAAGAATATTTCCCCAGAGATGTACGAGGCGGCAAGCATTGATGGAGCAACCGCTCCCCGCAAATTTTTCAAGATTACGCTGCCGCTGCTGAGCCCGATTATTCTATTCAACCTGATCATGCAGACGATCAGCGCATTTATGACCTTTGTTCCGGCTTATATTATTTCCAAAGGGGAAGGAACGCCGATGGACGGAACCTTGCTGTACTCCCTGTATTTGTTCCGGCAGGCCTTCATGTTTAACAATATGGGCTACGCCGCGGCGATGGCTTGGGTCATGCTTATCATGGTCGGCATCATGACGGCGATTCTGTTCAAGACATCGAAATTGTGGGTGTTCTATGAATCGAAAGGAGGCCGTTAATCATGGTTGCAGGCAAATGGAAATGGCCGGTCTACCATCTTTTTGTCGGGGCAATTGCCATTCTTATGCTGTACCCGATTATCTGGCTGTTCATGAGCTCCTTCAAGGAGAGCCGGACGATTTTTGCCACGGCCTCGCAGCTGATCCCGCAGTCCTGGGATTTTGGGAACTATGCCGCAGGCTGGGCCGGTGTCGGAGGACAGCCTTTCGCCCAGTTTATCGTCAATTCGCTCATCATCGTGGTGCTGGCTACCATCGGCGTCGTCATTTCCTCGGCGCTGGTCGCCTTCGGCTTCGGCCGGCTTGATTTTAGAGGGCGCAATCTGTGGTTTGCACTAATGATGGTGACGCTGATGCTGCCCCATGACGTGGTGCTCGTGCCGCAATATATTATTTTCTCGAAGCTCGGATGGCTGAACAGCATGAAGCCGATTGTCATCCCGAATTACTTCGGGGCGCCGTTCTTCATTTTCCTGATGATCCAATTCATCCGCTCCATTCCGATCGAGCTCGATGAGGCGGCAACAATCGACGGCTGCGACAAATTCCGGCTCTTCTACCGCATCATTCTGCCGCTCATTAAACCAGCGCTCGCTACGGCGGCAATTTTCTCCTTCTATTGGCGGTGGGAAGATCTGATCGGCCCGGTACTGTATTTGAATTCGCCGCAGAAATATACCGTGTCGATGGGGCTGAAGATGTTCCTGGACAGTGAGTCCGGGTCCAACTGGGGAGCGATGTTCGCGATGTCCATCGTCAGCCTGATTCCGGTCGTCGTTGTATTTTTTATGTTCCAGAAACAAATTGTAGAAGGAATTAGCAGCAGCGGATTGAAAGGGTAGCAGATGTTGACGGTTAGCCATAGTAGACCATCGGGGGGAGGGGGAATTGTATGAAAGATGAGACGAAGGGAGCCGCGGCGCCTGGGCTGGAGAAAATATCGTGGAAATTCGACTTTGGGCCAGGGCAGCCGGCGGAAGGCTATACCGGCGTGACCGCGGAAAGTGTGTATGACTCTGCGGCCGGGTATGGATTCGAAGACATAAGCGGTGTGTATGCCCGGGATAGATTGGCCGCGGCTGCTGCCGTTTCCGGCGATGCTAGGGCCATGCTGTATCATCGCTTCTGCATTCCGATGGGAGCTACGTTTACAGCAAATGTGCCGGACGGCGTATATGTGGTGAGTATTCTGGCAGGAGACGCTTTGGCGGAAACGCATACTCTGCTGAAGGTCGCCGGCAGCAAGCGGGTGCTGCCGCCGATCCGCTCAGCAGCCGGGCAGTTTATCGAGGAGAAATTCGCCGTTCCTGTGCGGGGCGGCCGCTTCCGTCTGCAAGTGTCAGGGCAGGCGCCTCGCCTGAATATGCTGGAGCTTCAGCCCGCGCCAAGTACGCTGACTCTATTCCTTGCGGGCGATTCCACCGTGACGGATCAGCCGGAGGACGGATATCCCTACGCGGGGTGGGGGCAGTTGCTGCCCGCCTTGTTTAAGCACGATGTCTGTGTGGATAATCATGCCCAGTCCGGGCGCAGCTCCCGGAGCTTCATCGAAGAAGGGCGCCTGGAGGCGATTCTGCAGCTGATCAAACCTGGCGATTTCCTGCTGCTCCAGTTCGGCCATAACGACGAGAAGCCCGATCCCCGGGGGACGGACCCGTTTACGACATATAAGCAGCATCTGCTGCGTTATATCGAAGTAGCTCGGGAGAAGCGGGCCCACCCGGTGCTGGTGACGCCGGTGCATCGCCGGTATTTCAACCCGGACGGAACGCTCTCTGATACGCACGGAGATTATATCACGGCCATGCAGGAGCTGGCCGCAGAGACGGATACGCCGCTTATTGATCTTGCTGCCCGAAGCAAGCGATTGTTCGAGGCTGCCGGGCCAGAGGGCTGCAAAGACCTGTTCATGTGGGTGTACCCGGGCGAATATATGAACTTCCCTGCGGGCGCACAGGACAATACGCATTTCCAGGAGCAGGGGGGAGAAGCGATCGCCCGGTTAATTGCCGACGAAATTCGCAATTTGCAGCTGCAGCCTTTATTCATGTATCTCAGGTAACGTATGGGAGGAACAAATGATCACAGAGCCATTAAGGGGAGGAGAGCTAGACATGCCAGCATTGGTTTATGATGAGGCGAAGGTGAAGCAGACGATCGACCGGGTCGTCGAACGTACGTTTAATATGGATTTCAACTGGGACTGGCCGGGCGGCGTAGCATATTACGGGGTCTGCGAAGCGTACGAGGCCACGGGAAATGAGGAATATTTGACCCAACTGAAAGCCTGGGTCGACGAGCATATGGAGGACGGCCTGCCGAAGCTTTCCGTAAACGGCGTGTCAATCGGCCACTGTCTGCTGACGCTATATCGGGTCTACCAGGACGAGAAATATTTGAACACGGCTGTCGAAATGGCGGAATTTTTGAAAAATAAAGCGGAACGGTTCGCGGATGGTATTTTTCAGCATACGGTGAATTCGGTGAATGACGTATTTCCCCAGCAGGCCTGGGTGGATACGATGTTTATGGCGGGTTATTTTCTGCTGCGCATCGGGCATCTGCTCGGAAACAAGGAATATTTCGAGGACGGCCTGAAGCAGTATCACGGACATGAGGAGTTTCTGCAGGATCCGGATACGAATCTTTACTATCATGGCTGGGATCATTTGAACCAGAACCATATGTCCGGTATCTACTGGGCCCGCGGCAACAGCTGGGCGGCGCTCACGATGTCGAAGGCGCTGCAGTACGTTGAGGTTCAGCACCCATCCTATATGATCATCGACGGATCTTTGCGGGATCAGCTAAGTGCGCTCGTCAGGCTGCAATCGCCCGAAGGGCTGTGGCATACGGTGCTGGATGTCGAGACCTCTTACCTGGAAACCTCCGGATCGGCTGGGATCGCTACGGCGCTGCTGATGCGGGGAAGATTGTACAACAAGTATACGCAAAAATCGATCGAAGGCATTCTGTCCCGGATCAAGGACGACGGCACGGTGACGGACGTTTCGGCCGGTACGGCGGTCATGAATAATGTAGAGGGGTACAAGGAAGTGCCTTGCAAACGGATCCAAGGCTGGGGACAGGGGCTAGCCCTGGCGTTCCTGGCACAGCTGCTGCGCTCCAAGGAAGATCCGTACAATTAACAAGAAGGGAGAACTGTCAATATGGGAGTTCAAGCAAAAGGACACCGTTTCTGGGTCATTCCCGACGGATATATTCCGCCGGATAGCCGGGGAGAACTCGTCAGCCACGAAAGCATCTGCGTGCTGAATTGCGGGGAGACGCCGGCAAGGCTTGTCATTACCGTCTATTATGAAGACCGCGAGCCGCTGGAGGGCATTGAGGCTATTGTTGAAGGCCGCCGCACGAAGCATATTCGCACATCCTCCCTGGAGAGCGGCGGAGAACGAATCCCTGCCGGAGTGCCTTATGCGCTAACGGTAGAAAGTGATGTTCCCGTCATCATTCAATACAGCCGGCTCGATACGACCCAGCCGGAGCTGGCACTGATGAGCGTTATGGCCTATCCTATTGAAAATTAACCGTGCCTGCTTAAATTTTCATCTAAATTAAGCTTGCTAAAAAACGCCGTGAGGCGTTTTTTTTCCTGGGTATTATGCTTATACAGCAACCCTTAAAAGCACTAAATATTTACAAAACTTAAATTACCAATATAGTTAAAAGGTTATTTTTTAAATATATTATGGTAAAATATTTCTTAAAAGTAGGAAAGGAGAGATATTTTGAAAAGCGTCTTTAGTTATCAGACGGCGTTACCTGACGGTCAGTGGGTCTATTTGAAGGACGTGAACCAGAGAACGATTCAGCAGTGGAACTGCTCCTTTGCACTTAGCGGGCATCATGTTTACATGGACCAATTAAAGTGTATTTCAGAAGAGGAAATCATTCAAAGGTTAGATACCCACCAAGAGCTGATCTCCGTGGTTGAAGAAGAGCTGAAAGCGCTTCACCGTTTTTTGATCCGGCCGTTTATATTCTTTTTGACGGATACGGAGGGTGCGACGCTTAGCTTGAGCGGCCCGGAGCATGTGGTTGCTTCGCTAAAGGAGCATAATGTCAGGGTCGGCAGCTTGTTTGATATAAAGCACGCGGGGATCAATGCGCTGTCTGTCGCGATGGAAACGGGCTGCATTGCCGTTATTCGCGGGGAAGAGCACCACCTGAAGCTGTTTGCGGGCTGGTCCTGCATCTGCGCTCCTATCTGCATCAACGGTGAAATTAAAGGATATTTGGACATGTCTTTATCCGTCAACGAAGATATTACATACGTCGTACCGCTGCTGCAGCAATTAATAGACCGCGTCGTAGGGAGACTGCCGGATCCAGAGCAGAGGAAGCAGGCGATTTACCTTGCGTTCGATAAATGCGGATTGACCAAACGGGAGAAGGAAATCGGCTATCTCTGGATGCATAATCATTCGGTAGGGCAAATCGCCAAAATGCTGTATATTGCTCCAGGAACCGTGAAAAATACGCTGAAAAATGTCTACAAAAAAACCAATGTCAGCGACAAGGGAGAATTCATTATCAAATTTCATCCTTAAAACGAGCATTTGGGAAATTTATCCTCAAAATATCCCTAAAGGGATATTTACAAGGTATAGCCCATAAATGGTATAATCTAGGAAACGGCCTGTACACAACTAAATTGCGGATGGGACGATCTGAAATGATATTTTTGGGCAAATACCACTGCATAAAGCAATTCGATATCAAAGACTGCGGTGCGGCTTGTCTGGCCACGATTTCTAAGCAGCATGGGCTGAAGATTCCGATATCCCGGATACGGGAGACAGCCGGAACGGACAAGAGGGGTACGAACGTCTACGGTGTCATTAAAGCCGCAGAGAGCCTTGGGTTCACAGCCAAGGGGGTGAAGGCAGCCCAGGAATCCATTTTTGAGCCAATTCCTTTACCGGCCATCGCACACGTCATAATTGATCAAACATTACTCCACTACGTAGTCATACATAAAGTTACGAAGAAGGAACTTATCATTGCCGATCCGGCAAAAGGAATTGTAAAGTATACGCCCGAGGAATTCTTTAAGATTTGGACAGGCGTGCTTATTCTGATGGTTCCGGCGCCTACCTTTCAAAAGGGGGATGAGACGAAAGGATTATTTCCCCGGTTTTTCAGTCTTTTAATTCCTCAACGCAAGCTTATCTTTAGCCTATTCATGGCGTCAATTCTCTATACCATATTAGGAATTCTCGGTGCATTCTACTTTAAGTTTTTGTTGGATGAAATTTTGCCTCACGGTTTGGACAAGACCTTGCATATGGTCTCCGTCGGCGTTATTGCTTTGACCCTGTTCAGAATATTGTTAAGCGCTTTCCGCAATCATTTGCTGCTATATTTGAGCCAGAAGTTAGATATTTCCTTAATCCTCGGCTACTACCAGCATGTGCTTAAGCTGCCGATGAATTTCTTCGGCACCCGCAAGACGGGAGAAATTATCTCCAGGCTGATGGACGCCTCCAAAGTGAGAGACGCGATATCGGGGGCAACCTTGACGATCATGATCGACGTCATCATGGCGCTGATCGGCGGGTTCATTTTATACTCCCAGAGCCCGTTTCTGTTTGGGGTAACCTCGACGATGATCCCCTTGTACCTCGTGCTTGTATGGGCGTTCCATAAGCCGTTTGAGCGGATGAATCGCAAGCAGATGGAGGACAACGCTCAACTGAACTCCTACCTGGTAGAATCGATCAACGGGATCGAGACAGTTAAGGCGTACAATGCGGAGCAGAAAGCGAATTTTGAGACGGAGAAGAAGTTTGTTGTATTGCTGCGGAGCGTGTTCCGCTTCGGTTTTTTCAATAATGTGCAGGCATCATTAAAGGGACTGGTTCAGGCGCTCGGGGGAATCGTCATTTTGTGGGCAGGAGCCTACCAGGTTATTCGCGGCAATTTGTCGATGGGCCAATTAATTACCTTCAATGCGCTGCTCGCTTATTTCCTCGAACCGATCCAGAATTTGATCAATCTTCAGCCGATGGTCCAGACGGCCGTAGTTGCCGCAGACCGGCTCGGGGAGATTCTGGATCTTGCGCCGGAGAAGGAGACGGACGAAGAGCGGAAGATCAGTCCGGTATCGCTGAAAGGGCAGATCAAGCTCCAGAATCTGGACTTCCGGTATGGCACAAGACAGCTTGTCTTGAAAAACGTGAATTTGACGATCTCTCCCGGGGAGAAAATTGCTTTCGTCGGCGAGAGCGGATCAGGCAAGACGACGCTGATTCAGCTGCTTATGCGTTTCTATTCCCCCGAGAAGGGCGATATTCTCATTAACGATAACAACATTAAGGACATTAACATAGATACGCTGCGCGAGAGGATTGCTTATATTACGCAGGATACGTTTTTCTTCAGCGGTACGATTCGCGATAATCTCTGCCTTGGGATCGATGACGAGACGGAGCTGGAGCGGGTCGTGGAGGCCGCGAAGATAGCCAAGGCTCATGATTTTATTAACGAACTGCCTTTAAGGTACAACACGGTACTGGAGGAGGATGCGTCCAACTTATCCGGCGGACAGAAGCAGCGTCTCGCGATTGCAAGAGCGATCCTGAAGCAGCCGGATATCCTCATTATGGATGAAGCGACGAGCAATTTGGATTCGACGACGGAGAAGGCGATTTCGGAGACCATACATAATCTGCAGGATGTGACTACAATCATCATCGCTCATCGCTTGAGCACGATTATGCGCTGCAACCGGATTTTTGTCATGGATCACGGTGAAATTATCGAAGCCGGAACGCATGCGGAGCTTATGGGCCGCGGGGGCAAATATTACGAGCTGTGGAAGGATCAGATTCCAGAAGGGATAAATGAACAGGGCACGCAGGGACAAGGCATGCTGGAGACGGTCAGCAAATAGCTGCCACGGCGGATGGAAGGACAACGGCCTATCATGAGCACACCAGGGAAGTAGGTAGGACGAATATGAGAGCAGTCATTAGGGATATGGGAGAGATCACCGACAGCCGGGAGATCATGGAGGCGCGGACGAGCCCGTTTATCTCGATATTCCTCGGTTTTCTGGTTCTTATTCTAGTTGTCGGGCTGATATGGGCCTCCATAAGCAAAATCGACATCGTGGTCAAGGCAAGCGGCGTCGTGCGCCCGAATGAAAAGGTAAGCCGGATCCAGAACAAGGCGACAGGCAACGTAGAGAGCGTTCATTACACAGCCGGGCAGAAAGTGAAGGCCGGAGATGTATTGTATACGCTGCATAAGGATCAGCTAGAAGCGGACAAGCTGGCTGCGGAGCTTGATTTGCAGAAAGCGAAGGAACAGCTGGAGGAGCTGGTACAGTTCAAAGCACAGATCCTGTCCGGGAAAACGCCAGCAAATCCGGAAGCCGCTGGACAGCCTGAACGGCTTAGCAGTTTGCTGGATGGCCATTCTATGAAGCAGAAATTTCGCGTGGAACTGATCCGGCTGATGGGATTGCTGGAGCAGACTGAAGAGAAGCAAAAGCATCTGGAACTGTTGAAGCAGTCCATCGCTGCAGGTACAAATCTATTGCCGCCCGCTACGGAATATTATTACAAATTTCAAGACTATCAAATCAAGAAAGAACAGTATGCGCTGCAGGAGCAAACGGCATCCGAGCATTTTAAAATGGCGGTCCGGCAAGACGGGGATGAAAGCGAGGCCAAGCAGAAGCTGGAGGAGGTGCGGCTGCAGGCCAGCGATTATACCAACGGCTTTGAACTGGCGCTGATTACGGCCATAAATGAGAATGACCAGTTGTTGAACAAATTGCAGGGAGAAGCGGATGCTCTGTATTTGCAATTGGCCGAATCCATAGAAGCCGAGCAGGAACGTGTAAAGAGCCTGGAGGAACGCCTGCAGAATCTGGATTTCGCGCTAAGGGATTACGTAATCACCGCTCCGATCGATGGAACCGTCAATGTGATAACCGATATCAATGCGGGGGATTTACTGCAAACAGGAACGGAATTGCTGACGATTCTGCCGGAGAACGATTCCGAATTCATGATGAAGCTGGCGATATCCAACCAGGACGTGGCGAACATCAAAGTAGGGGATACGATCAAATATAGTTTCTTTGCCCTTCCTTCCAATGACTACGGCATGCTGCAGGGTACGGTGCGATCCATCAGCGGGGATGCGGTCATGAACCAGCAGGATGGATACAGCTATTATGCTGTCGAAGCCGACATCCAGAACAAGCCGCTCCAGAGCAAGAAAGGAGAGGATGCTTACATCAAGACGGGGATGATGGCCGAAGCGCAAATCATTACTAGAAGCGAGACGGTGCTGGAATATATGTTGAAAAAGCTAGATTTGAAGCAGTGACTGGAAAGGAGGTGAAAATAATGAAAATTACACTCGATCCAATGCAAAAGGATTCCATCAGCTCTCATTTTAATGTCGAAATCAACGCAGTCGAGATTTCCCCTGAGGAAATGCAGCATATCGACGGCGGAAGCCTGGAGCGTCCAATCGTTACGACACTGGCTATCGGTGAAGAATGCGATGGCCCGATCATGACCACGCTTGCTCTTGGCGAAGAAGACGGCGGACCGATCGCTACGACGCTGGCGCTCGGCGAAGAAGGCGGCGCTACAACGTTGGCGCTGGGCGAAGAGTGCTTCTAATGCTTAGCAACAAAGGGGGTAATTGTCTTATTGACACTTATCCCCTTTGTGCTTATTGACCAAAACTATCAATTTGTAAGTGTAACAGAGAAGGAGGTAACTCATGCCAATCCTCGTGGTCAATCCCATGAACGATGTTCACTGTCGTCATATGGTAACGATGCTCAGAGAGAGGGGGATCGAATATAAGGAGCTTGGCTCGCCGAAGCTGAATGATTATGCGGCCGTCAACGGTGAGCTGATCTATAACGGGGAGCCTTTGCGAAGGCTTCGCTCTGTTTATTTCCGCAGCATTATGACGCATAATCCCAATCAGCTGGCCGGAGGCACTGCGGCCGACCGGTACAACAATCAGCTCCAGTTCTCAGCCCAGGTTGAAGCGGTACGGGGCTGGATGCATGCCCTTCATGAGGAAGGGGCGAGAGTTATCAACGCGCCGAGCAACTCATCGAAATACTATCAATTGAACGCCCTCCATAGGCTAGGCATTCCCCTGCCTAGAACCTGTATTACATCTAACCCGAAAATCGCCCGCAATTTCATTTCTGAGGTGAAGGGCGCGGTTTGCAAACCGCTTCCTGGAGGCAGTTATTGCCAAAAGGTAACCCCAGAGCTGCTGGAGCAGCTTGACGCCATCAGCAATGAGCCTGCGATATTCCAGGAGGAGATCCCTGGGGACGACATTCGCGTCAACATGCTGGCCGGACAAATGATTTCTGCTCATAAAATTATCAAATCGAATCCGGATATTCTGGATTACCGGACCGACCCGGAATATCATTCCGGAGAAGTGCAATATGAGAGCGTTGACCTGCCTGAAGGCGTTGTCAGCTTCTGTGCCAAAGCGATGGAGCAGCTGGGACTCCGATTCAGCGGCATAGATTTGAGAAGGACTCCGGACGGCGAGTTCGTGCTTATTGAATGCAACAGCATGCCGGCTTTTCTCGATATCGAGCTGAAGACGGGCGCACCGATAACGGCCCGTTTAATCGAAGATTTGCAGGAGGCTCCCCTAATTGAACGCCCCTCATCCTATTCTGCAGCCGGCACCTATGCTAGAAAGAGAGAGCCAGGGAACCATGCCTACTTATTCGATTACTATGACGTCATGAGCAATTGGAGAAAGCAGGCTAGCAAGTTTAAAGATCGCATTATCGTCAACTTGAATGAGGAACAGAAGGTCCAGATGCTGAAGCAGACCGGATCGCCTAAGGCGCAAATGGAGCTGGAAATCCATGACGGCAAGGTAAAAGTGCTGCGAGTCTGGTAGATCACTCAAATTAGCCCTCAGGGGATATTTACTTATTTTGTCATATTATTAATAATATAGTTAATTAGTGAGACTAACCAGAAAGAGGTAAATACCCATGGCAATTACTATTATCTTCTCGTTCATTGTAGGGTTTGCCGCTGTCTTTATTTATAGCCTGTATATCAAAAGAAGAAACAACGGAGGGAAGTAGCGAAGGCGTACTTTAGTTAGACATTTACATATAACGCACAGCTCTTAACTAAAGTAAATATTATTTTAAGGAGGAGAATTTATGGATTCTGTTATGCAACTGAATGGCTTTAGCGAACTGTCTCTCCATGAAATGATGGCAATTGACGGCGGCGGTGATTTCAGCTGGAGCGATCTGGGGAAATCGGTAGTCGGCGGTGCGGCCAGCGGTGCCATCGGCGGCGCAGCTAGCGGAGCTTTGGCTGGCGGTGTCGGTGCTGGACCAGGAGCGCTCGTAGGCGGAGCCGCGGGAGCGGTTGGCGGAGCTGCGGCTTATCTCCTTACGTTCTGGTGGTAATTGCCAATAGGCTGTCCAATCTGGCAGCAGCCTTTTGGACAAGCTGATCAACATTAACGATAACATTTGATGATTTCAGTCGGGCATTCCAGCCCGGCTGAATCGTCGTTTATAGAGCAAAGCAAATCTGAATTTATAGGCAGTTATAACGGAGTGAGGCCATGATTGCAGCAAAGATCATTTTATCCATCATCATTTATTTGTTTAATGCAGTGATTGCCATAATTATTAGCAAACTTACGATTCAGCGTTACAAGGCAACGGGGTCCAGGGAACGGGCCTTGTATTTGTTCGGGACGATAAGATTCACTCATTACATATACTACGTAGTTTCGATGGTTGCGATCATCATGCTGCTGGCCAGCTTTTTGCCAAAGACGAAGCTAAATTTTGTTCTCATAACGACGCTGCCATTTGCCTATTTGATGCTCAGTACGATCCTGAGCCAGGCTATTTATCACCGGATCAGCAGAATCGTTCGAGATGTCGGAACTTCCATGCGGAAGGAACTGGCGATGGCGGCCAAATCCAGCATTCTAATGTACTTGCCGGCCCTCGTTGTGCTGCCGCTCAGATTCAATTGGATGAAGATCGAGCTAAGCGGTCTATGGTCCTGTCTGTTCATATTCATCGGAATCGCCGCCTATAACCTTGCGTATCCTTATCTGCTTCGCATTACTTTATCGGCCAAACCATTGAAGGATGAAGGAAGGAAGGCGGAGATCGCGAGGTTTTTGCACAAACATGAGATGAAGCGGGTACAGGTATTCGAATGGCCGACAACTGACAGCAAAGTAGCTAATGCGCTCGTCTGCGGCCTGATTTATAAGCAGGTGTTCGTAGCCAGCTATTTGCTGGAGAATCTTTCGATAGATGAAGTAAATGCCATTCTTGCCCATGAGATTGGTCATATCAGAAGGTTCCATTTATGGATTAAAGCCGTTTTGTTCGTTGCGGCTATTCCTTTATTTTTAGGCCTGACGTCGTTGATGGATCAAGCAGAGGTAGGTGGGCTTCATATACCCGTACCTGTCGGGGTTGTGTTTATTTTGGCTCTGCTGCTGGGGTATCTGTGGTTTGTGAGCTCGTACGTATCAAGAAAGCTGGAGAGGGATGCGGACGAATACGTGTTAAAGATGGGGATACCAGCGAAGGTATTGATTGCCGCACTAACCAAACTGGCCGAATTGAACCATTCCGTGTTATCGATTCATAAATTCATCGAGAAGCTGCAGACGCATCCTTCGTTTGAGCACCGGATTCAGTGGATTCAAAGTGCTGCACAGCGCCGCTATGGAGCGGAAGAGCGGACGATTTCCAAGTAAGAAAACATATCTAATAATCCAGGAGGTATATAGGATGGAGCAGACGGTTCAAATCGAAACAGGGAAGAGCATCAGATTTGAGAATGTGGCTTCCTATCGCGCAAGAATGAAGCAATCCGAGATTGATCATAGGCTGGGCCAATTCGTTGCCGTTTTGAAAGGCAGCGGAGCTAAACGCAACGGACCGATGATCTCCGCAACTTTCGCAATAGATCATGATTCGGAAGAGCAGGTTCTGGATATGGAGTTTATGTTCCCGGTCGATCGGCCACTGGATTTGCCGGAGCCTTACGGATTCAAGCAGGTGTTTCAGCTGGTGAATGCGGTACATACCAGGTATGCTGGAGATCCCGAAGGCTTGGACCGGGTATTCACAGAGCTGGTGGGTTACATTCACCGCAACAAGATGATCCAGGTCTCTACCGGATACACGCTATCCATTCAACCGCCCGTCGGTGCGGAACCGTGCTTCGATGTGTATATTGTGGTGAACGAGTCTATTCTATAACGCAATCTATTAGGTTGGTTTGATTAAACTAGCGAAATAATACCCTCAAGCTCATTCAGAGATGGTATGCTATGTATATTGCAATACTAAACAGCTAGCTTCATAGCATATCGACAGAATGAGTGGAGGGGACATAGAGAGATGAATTATAAAATGATCGTGTTGGATTTGGATGATACGCTGCTGCGGGATGACCATACGATTTCGCCTCGCACGAAGCAGGCGCTGATGGATGCGCAGGAGGCAGGAATAAAGGTGGTGCTGGCCTCCGGCCGCCCGACCTTTGCCATGACGCATATCGCCAAGGAACTGAAGCTGGAGAAATACGGCAGCTTTATTCTATCCTTTAACGGGGCGAAAATTACCAATTGCGCAACCCAGGAGGTCTTGTTCAGCAGTACTTTGACACCGGAAACGGCCCATGAGCTGTACGCAATCAGCAAGCAGGAGGGCGTATGGATCCATACTTACGTTGGCGATGATATCGTGACTCCGGCACATAATAAGTATACGGATATCGAAGGCGAAATTACGGGGATGCCGATTGTCGAGGCGGAGGATTTTGTTGCAGCGGTTCAGGAGCCGGTCGTAAAGGTGCTCATGGTCGATGATCCGGAGAAGCTGGTCGCTTTGGAGAGCAAGCTGCAGCCGCAGCTGGCAGGAGAGCTTAACGTCGTTCGCTCCAAGCCCTTCTTTCTGGAATTTACGGAAGCGGGCGTAGATAAGGGGACGAGCCTGCACCATCTCATTCAGCAGCTGGGTATCAAGCGGGAAGAAGTTATAGCGATCGGGGATAGCTATAATGATCAGGCGATGATTGAATTTGCCGGGCTTGGCGTAGCCATGGGCAATGCTCCCGACGATATTAAAGCTGTCGCAGATTATGTAACCGACACGAATATGGAAGACGGCGTAGCTAAAGTCGTCGAGAAATTTATGCTGAATCAAGCGGCATCTACCGTCTAGACACGGATACAGAAACATAGCCATATAAACAAAGAGCGTTGCCTGGGGGGCAGCGCTCTTTGTTGTTGTTCGCGATGATCCATTCTGTAATGAACCGAGATTTGTGAGAAATGATTGACTTCACGAATATGAATTTGTATGATTCACATCAATAAAGGAGCAGGGGGAGGGCGCATGCGCAGGAACTTTATAATGGAACGGCTCAAGCAGGTTACGTTCAAAAACCGGATCTTCGCCATCTTTTTGATCAGCAGCTTGATTCCGTTCATATGTCTCGGCTAGATACAGCTCCGCAACAATATCAAAGCGGAATTGAATGTCCTTTCCTTCTCCAATCCAAATGACGGGCCAATAATACCGCTTTCTGACGCGTAAGGATCAGCTTGAAGTAAAATTCAGGCTGATCTTTCTTTTGGTTGAATAGTGAGGTGCAGGCTGCAAAAAATTACGTTGTTTCTGGAGGATGCCAAGCTCTTTTACACAAACGATAGGACGTGCACTTCCTTTAAGATAAAGCTCTGATTATTGCAAAAGACACGGGGCAAGTAATTTGTACCCGTATACATTTCTTCACCTCCCAGAATCTTCTCAAGTAACCAATCATGGATTATTTAAACTAAATGTATTTTATACAGCTAGTTAAGCTGTTTTATCCAAAAACCATACGCTAAATGCAAAACATGCAGTTAGTTTGCCTGAATGAAGCGAATTCGCCGAAATAGCTTAAATCTAAATGTAGGTTTTGCAGTTAGTTCCCGCTAACAAGTTCAAAACCGTCGAACTAACTGCATGAATTACATCTAGTTACCGGAATCTGACCATTTAGTCATAGTTACCCGATCCTGACCATTTAGTCATAATCCGTAGCTTAGTGTTTTGGAGGAAAAGATTCTATCCATTCTATTGACAATGAGAATCATTATCAATAGAATGGAATTGATCAATCATTGAGAATGGTTATCAATTACGCAGGTGGAGGAATGAAAAATGAACCAAGCATCATTGGTATATATATCATGGCTTCTCGTTATCAGTGCGGCGGTGTGCCGAGGTGAGGGCGAGCGGCAACGAGAGAGTGATGTACAGAAACAGAGAGTGAGAGGTTCGCATAGAACGGGCAAGGAGGGGTATACATGCCAAGAGGGCCTTTAAATCATGAGCTGGTACGTGAATTTATTGTAGCAGCGCATGGCGATTATGATGAGGTGGCAAGGCTGCTCAAGCAGGAGCCCGCACTCGTTCATGGGGTCATCGACTGGGGGAGCGGTGATTGGGAGAGCGCCCTCGGCGCCGCGTCGCATACCGGGAATTTCAGCATTGCAAGGCTGCTGCTGGCGCACGGGGCACGGATGGATATTTTTGCTGCGGCCATGCTTGGAGAGCTGAACGTCGTTAAAGCGATCGTCGAAAATCACCCCGAGACCGTCTATGCCAAAGGCCCGCATGGAATATCGCTGATTCGCCACGCTGAGGCGGGGGGGAATTCCGCCATTTTCGTCTATGAGTATTTAAGTTCATTCCTATCGAAAGAAGTGGTCGGAAAATGATGGTGATGATGAAGGCCATCCAAACGATCCGGGTTCGAAAAGGCAGGGTAAACGAAGTATTGTCCCGCTTCAGGACGCCTTTACCGGTTTATGCTTTTGAAGGCTTCCTGCTCATGGAAGTGCTGATTAAGGATAACAGCCAGGAATGCGACGAGCTGCAGGTTTGCACGACATGGGAGGATCGGCGATATTTTGACAAATGGTCAACGAGCAGAGCTGCGCGAACGCTGCACAGCAAAGTCAGGGAGCTTAAGCCGGAAGACTGCCCAATCATTGGCTCCGAGCTGGACACTTATGAAATAGCGGCGCAGTATGAGCCGCCTGGCCAAAAGCTTGGCCCAGAACGGACAACGACAGGGCGGATGACAGAAAATAACATAAAACGTCAAATTTTAAGAATATTATAATTATTCCAAATCTCTTGTTAATTGCCCTAAGGTTGACAATCTTTCCCGTACACCTTATCATAGACACACGCTTAGTTTCTTGGTGATAGCCAGGAAAGCGGGGGAACCAGTTTTTTTTCTTGGGGCGAATCACTCATTCCTATGAGGTGTAGGGTACCATCTTACCCGAGTCCGTCAGCTAACCTCGTCAGCAGTGGATGGGTCTGTTTTAAATCATTAATTACGTCTCTTTAGACCCTGTTTTGGGGTCTGTTTTTGTCTTCTGACCCTTGCTGGCGCAGCTGTGTCTAGACCCCCGGTTTGGGGTCTTTTTTTGTTGATTACTAGGAAGGAGGATGTACAAATGACAAAGGTGAAAACGAAGTACATTACGAACCTGGACAGACTGACGATGATTCCGGAGGAGGAGCGGGCGCGTTTGAAACCGATTACGGAGAAGTTCGTATTTCGGGTGAACGATTATTATTTGAACCTGATTGACTGGAACGATCCCCAGGATCCGATTCGCAAGCTGGTTATTCCGAATGAAGGGGAGCTTGAGGAATACGGCCGCTGGGATGCGTCCGACGAGGATACCAACTATGTCGTGCCGGGCTGTCAGCACAAGTATACGACGACTGCTCTGCTGATCGTGTCGGAGGTATGCGGCGCGTACTGCCGCTATTGCTTCCGCAAGCGTTTGTTCCGCAATGACGTGAAGGAGGCCATGTCCGATGTACAGCCGGGGATCGATTATATCGCCAAGCATCCCGAAATCAACAATGTCCTTTTGACCGGCGGGGACAGCCTCATTCTGGCTACGGAGAAGCTGCGGGGCATTCTGGCCCAGCTGCGTGAAATCGAGCATGTTAAAATCATTCGACTTGGCTCCAAGATTCCTGTCTTTAATCCGATGCGCATTTACGAGGACGAGGAGCTGCTCGATGTGATCCGCACTTATTCCACGCCGGAGCAGCGCATTTATGTCATGGCTCATATTAACCATCCGCGCGAAATTACGGCGGAAGCGAGACGCGGGTTCCAGGCACTGCATGAGGCTGGCGCGATCGTAGTCAACCAGACCCCGGTGCTAAAAGGCATCAACGATGACCCTGTAGTGCTTGGCGAACTGCTGGATAAGCTGTCCTGGGCAGGGGTTACGCCTTACTACTTCTTCGTGAACAGGCCGGTAGCGGGGAACCGGGATTTTGTCCTTTCCCTGGAAGAGGTCTACCGCATCGTCGAGGAGGCGAAGGCGCGAACATCTGGCCTGGGCAAAAGGGTCAGGCTGTCGATGAGCCATACGTCCGGCAAGATTGAAATACTTGCGATCGAAAACGGCAAGGCTTATTTGAAATACCACCAGTCCCGCGATGGGGATTACGGCAAGATGATGATCCTCGATTGCCCTAAAGATGCTGCTTGGTTCGACGATCTGCCTGGCAATGAACAGTATTGGAAGCAGCCGGAGAAGAAGACCGATGAAGTTGTCTCTGTGAACGAGATGCCCGATTTTCCACAGAAGAGAAAACGTACGCCTGCCATGTTATAACATAATAAGTAAAACATAATAAAACATAGTAAATGATCCCCTGGGGAGCGGCCTGAAGCAATATTGACCGTCTCCTTCGGGGATTTTTATTTGCACCCAGATCGTTTGCGCGCTTTTCAATTCTCAGAGAGGCGGTGATCGATTATGATAAATCTAATAAGACATTTGGAGAAGGGGTAGTTATGGAGAGACTGACATTCGATCCTTCCGGCTACAAAGTAAAATGGGGCGCCGAGAGCATCACGCTGCTGGCGAAGGAGTTCGCGCTGCTGCAATTTCTGTATCGTCACCGTGACAGGGCTTTTACGCGTGATCAGCTCCTTGATCGGGTGTGGACGATGGAATTCCCGGTAGAGCGGACAGTGGATGATCATATTTACCGCCTGAGGAAGAAGTTGTCTCCCTGGACGCATATTCGCATCAATACTGTTCGGGGATACGGATACAGCCTGACCGTCGGGGAACCGAAATCCGTAATGAATCCGTCGGTTGGCGATTGTGAGGTTAATTCCTCGGTGCGGGATATTTTCAAGAAATACCACCTGTTCGGTCAAGGCAAATCGATGCTGGCGCTGGCTACGCAGCAGGACATACTTGGCTTCGAGCTGGATCCGTTCTACGTCGTTTATCTGAAATTTATCCAAGGCGATATCGCCTGGTTCCTGGAAGCGGACGGTCTGCCGCTGCAAACCCGGCTGTACTGGCTGCTGATTTTATACCGAGGGACAAATCCCGAGCCGGAGCAAATACTGCGCTATTGTGAACAGGCCATTTCCCGGCATGTCCTTTCTCCGGAAGAGCATCGCGAAATGCGTATTCTTAACATTCTTGAGGTGTATGCGGATGCCGGGCTTGAAGTGGAGGCGATGAAGCGGTTCGCAGAGACGAGGAAGACGGTTGAGGAGGATGGGCTCAGCGGGTTTGTCATGCCGGTAGCGATTATGGAAATATACGTTTATGTGCTGGCCGGGGAGCTTGAGGAAGCGGACAAGGTGGCGGAACGATTGGCCCGCTTGCTCAAGGATATGCCATATTTGCGGGAAATCGGACGTTTTCGCATCGTACAAGGACTTTTGGATTTGGCGCGCGGCCGCGGAAAGGAAGCGGAGCAGAAGTTTGATGAAGGTCTGGATGTGCTGGAGATGTCGCTGAACGTCCCGCTTCGGATCATTTCGCTCTGCCAAATACTGCGATATATCGACCGGAAGCATCCTGGTCTGGACATGCAGCACAAATATGCGCTGCTTTATGATTCTTCGGATGAAGAGCTAGGACTGTCGAAATATAAGAAGGAGATGGAAGCCGTCATTGGCAGAGCATTATCTCTATTATAGCTCCCTGCGGCCGTGGCCCAGGCCGTCTGATCATCCTCTGACAATCGCGGGGTAGGATTAAGGGTATCTTGAGATACGAAAGGACAGATTGCCCTATGACACCAAAAGAACGCTCCTCCCTCTTATCGATACGCAGCTTCAGGCATATGTTTGGAGCTTATGCGCTTGCCTCCTTTGGCGATTGGTTCGACGCGCTCGCCATTCAGGTGCTCGTCGCTTACCGTTGGGGCGTGGACCCGGTGCTGCTGGCCCTTATCCCGGTGACGATGGCGCTGCCGGCGGTGCTGCTCGGCTCCTTCGCCGGAACGGTCGCGGACCGGGTGCGTAAAGCGCGGCTTATGATGGTTTGCGACCTAATTACCGTAGTGCTGACGCTATGCATTTTGGCTGCGCCTAACATGGCCTGGCTGCTCCCGCTGCTGGCGCTGCGGGCCGCCTGCGGCGTGTTCCACGTGCCTGCCCAGCAGGCGCTGACACGGCAAGTCGTGCCGCCGGCTCTGCTGTTTCAGGCGACATCCTTCAACGGTCTGGTGAACCAGTCCTCGAAGGTGGCCGGCCCGCTGCTTGGCGCGATGACGCTGACAGCGCTGTCGCCCCAGGCGTGCATTATACTTAATGCCGGAGCAAGGCTGCTGTCGGCCGTACTGCTGCTCCCGCTTCGCGCGCTTCCGGTCTCCCTTCATACAGAGGAACCGCTGCAGAGGACGGATTCCAGACGGGGAAGGGGCTGGGATGCTTTTCTCCAAAATTGGCGCGAAGGCTGGCTTTATCTTTTTAAGGCTAAAAAAGTGCTGTATACGATGATGTTCGGCTTTGTCGGCTTGACCGCGCTGCTGATGATCGATTATCAGTTCCCGACGCTGCTGCGTGTGATCGATTCCGAGAATGAATCGCTGATCGGCTGGCTGGTGTCTGCGATCGGAGCTGGGGCCGTGGCCGTGATTGTCGTCCTTAACCGGTTGAATCGCATCGCCTATGGCTGGGGACTCGGCGGGGGTTATGTGCTGATCGGGACCGGGATCGCCCTTCTGGGGCTGTGTCCGCCGGGAACCGGCGTTCTGCTGCTTCTCGGGCTCGGTGCGCTGATCGGCATCGGCAACGGCATGTATATGGTAACGCAAAATTATATCCTGCAAAAAGACACCTCCGAGCAGATGATCGGCCGGGTATTCGGCATTCAGAACACGATCGTCAGCCTGGTGATGCTGGCTGCACCTTTGATCGGCGGCTTCTTGATCAAGCTGGTCCAAGCCGGCGCGGCCTTTATGCTCATTGGCGCAGTTACCGCATTGATTGGTCTGGCGGGTATTGCGTTTCGTACCGCGATTTGGGGCGCTTCGGCGCCGTCGCTGGAGCCAGGCCGCAATCCAGCCAGGGCTGCTGGCAAGGGAACCGGGAAGGCACTATAATGGTTGGAAAGCAATAACATTGCCATTAATTAACGTAAAAGTAGGATGCATATATGGAAAAAGACAAGCGTAGCCTGAGTATCGAGGCGGCCAGACTATACTATATTTCAGATTACAGCCAGCAGGAAATCGCGGAACGGCTTGGTGTATCCCGCCCTACGGTATCCCGTTTGCTCCAGCATGCGAAGGAGCAGGGGTACATCCGCATCAGCATCGTCGATCCTGTAGAGGATTTGAATGCGCTCGCTGACCGCGTCAAGATGAAATACGGTATCGACAAGGTGCTGGTATGCCATTCGCCGCAGAACGAGTATCAGGAAATTCAGGAGCATATTAGCAGGAAGGCAGCCGACTATTTGTATGAAACGGTCAAGGACGCGGACATCATCGGAGTGACCTGGGGAACGACCATGCATAAAGTGGCGCTCCATTTGCGGCCCAGGCAGCTGCGCGGCGTCGAGGTTGTGCAGCTTAAAGGAGGCGTCAGCCACTCCCGCACGAATACGTATGCAGCAGAGACGGTGCATTTGTTCGCGGAGGCATATGGTACCGTGGCGCGTTATCTGCCGCTGCCTGTCATTTTCGACAGCATCCCCCTCAAGCAATTGGTCGAGGAGGATCGGCATATCCAGCGGATCATCCAGCTCGGGATGCAGGCGAATATTGCGGTTTTCACCGTGGGGACGATTCAGGAGGACGCCCTGCTGTTCCGGCTTGGCTATTTCAGTGAGGAAGAGCAGAGACTGTTGCGGCACCGGGGTGCTGGGGATATTTGCTCCCGCTTTTTTGATGCGGAAGGAAACATTGTCAGCGATGACATCAACAACCGAACTGTAGGCATTGATTTGTCCGACCTGCGCCGGAAGGAGAAGTCCATCCTTGTAGCAGGCGGGCAGCGCAAGCTGACTGCCATCCGGGCAGCGCTCAATGGCAAGTACCCGAATATTCTGGTGACCGATCAGTTTACGGCGCAAGCATTGTTAGAGGAAGATTAGGCAGCCGCTGAGCTGGAAACCCTTGTTGGACAGGTTAGCTGGATGGACTGTGCACCGAAATGGCTGCTCCCCCGAATATTGTTGGCATAGCGGGAATAATAAGAAGAAGAGCGGGTTGAACATAATTTCAATCGTAGATATACATCTGTTCAGGCGGGTGGTAAGATTGGGTATAAGACAGTTCAGACGTGCATCATTTATTGCATGAATACAAACGATAGAGGAGAGCGTAATTATGAGTATAGCTGGCATGATCGATCATACGCTGCTGCGGTCTGACGCGACGACAGAAGATATCAAGAAACTGACCGACGATGCGAAGGAGTACGGATTCGCTTCAGTGTGCGTGAACCCGGCGTGGGTAGCCTATTCCGCAGAACAGCTTGCAGGTACGAAGGTGAAGGTGTGCACCGTCATCGGCTTCCCGCTTGGCGCCTCCACGTCGAAGACGAAGGCTTACGAGACGGCCGATGCGATTGACAGCGGCGCAACTGAGGTCGATATGGTCATCAATATCGGAGCGCTGAAGTCTGGGGATGACAATACCGTTCTTCGCGATATTCAGGCCGTCGTCGATGCGGCTGCGGGCAAGGCTTTGGTTAAAGTTATTATAGAGACATCTCTCCTGTCGGACGAGGAAAAGGTAACAGCCTGCAGACTGGCTGTACAGGCCGGCGCTGACTTCGTGAAGACATCCACCGGTTTCCAAGGCGGAGGAGCGACAGTCGAGGATATCGCCTTAATGCGCCGGACCGTAGGTCCGGACGTAGGCGTAAAGGCCTCTGGCGGAGTCCGCAGCCTGGAAGACGTCAAACGGATGATTGAGGCCGGCGCGACCCGTATCGGCGCAAGCTCAGGGGTGCAGATCGTGAAGGGAGAGCAGGGCAGCAGCGCTTATTAAGCGGCGCATCCTGCACAGCAGTCGATAATAGATGATCAACGCTCATAGCGCAGAAAGGAAGCAGTGAGGGAGCATGGCAAAATTCAAGAGAATCCATCTGATCGTACTGGACTCCGTCGGCATCGGCGAAGCGCCGGATGCGGCCGAATTCGACGACGTGGGCGCGGATACGTTTGGGCATATCGCCGAGGCCTGCGGCGGGCTTAACATGCCGAACATGGCGAAGCTTGGCTTGTCCAATATCAAGCCGGTCAAGGGAGTACCTGAGGCGGATAAACCGCTGGCCTACTATACCAAGATGCAGGAGGCCTCGCGGGGCAAAGATACGATGACTGGGCACTGGGAAATTATGGGACTGTATATTGATACGCCGTTTCGCGTCTTCCCGGATGGTTTCCCGGAGGAGCTCATTCGCCGCATCGAAGAGAAGACGGGCCGCAAGGTCATTGGCAACAAACCGGCCAGCGGGACGGAAATCATCGATGAACTCGGCGAAGAGCATATGAAGACGGGCGCGCTCATCATCTATACTTCCGCCGATTCCGTGCTGCAAATCGCCGCGCATGAAGAGGTAGTGCCGCTGAAGGAGCTGTATGAAATTTGCGAGTTCTGCCGCGAAATCACTTTGGACGATCCTTACATGCTTGGCCGGATTATCGCCCGTCCGTTTGTCGGCGAGCCGGGAAATTTCACGCGAACATCGAACCGGCATGACTATGCCCTTAAGCCGTTCGGACGCACGACGATGAACGAGCTGAAGGATGCCGGCTTCGATGTGATCGCCCTCGGCAAGATCTCCGATATATACGACGGAGAAGGGGTGACCAAGGCGGTGCGTACGGTGTCCAATATGGATGGCATGGATAAATTGGTCGAGACGATCAAGACGCCATTTAGCGGGCTATCCTTTATAAACCTGGTGGACTTCGATGCCGTCTATGGTCATCGGCGCAATCCTAAGGGCTACGGCCAGGCGCTTGAGGAATACGATGCCCGCCTGCCTGAGGTGTTTGAGCTGCTGCAGGACGACGACCTGCTGATTATTACGGCGGATCACGGCAACGATCCGACCTATAAGGGAACGGATCATACACGCGAATACGTGCCGCTGCTGGTGTATTCGAAGTCTTTTGCCGGAGAAGGACAAGAGCTGCCGCTGCGCAAGACCTTTGCGGATATTGGGGCAACTGTGGCGGATAACTTTGGGGTAAAAATGCCGGAGCATGGAGTAAGCTTTCTGGCTGATTTGAAATAAGAATAGAGGAGGAAGCCGTGATGAGTGTACACATCGCAGCTAAGCAAGGAGACGTTGCGGATACGATTTTGCTGCCGGGCGATCCGCTGCGGGCAAAGTTTATTGCCGAAACCTATTTAAGCGACGTGACTTGTTATAACGAAGTGCGCGGAATGCTTGGGTTTACAGGGACCTACCAAGGCAAGCGGGTGTCCGTGCAGGGCACCGGAATGGGGATTCCATCCATTGGAATATACGTTCATGAGCTGATTCAGGAATATGGCGTAAAAAACCTGATGCGCGTAGGTACTTGCGGGGCGATGCAGGAGCATGTTCATGTACGGGAGGTCATTCTCGCCCAGGCGGCGTGCACGGATTCCAGCGTAAACCGGCACACCTTCGGCGGTTATGATTACTCGCCGATTGCCAGCTTTCAACTGCTTAAGGCCGCCTATGAATGCGGAGCAGCCAAAGGGCTGAACATGCACGTCGGCAATGTCTTTACCTCCGATGTGTTCTACCGCGACGACAAGTCTGTCGTCAAGAAGCTGATGGAACACGGGGTGCTCGGCGTGGAAATGGAGACGACGGCGCTTTATACGATCGCAGCGAAGTTCGGCGTAAACGCGCTCACCATTCTCACCGTAAGCGATCATTTGATCACCGGGGAAGAGACGACGGCCGAAGAGCGTCAGACGACATTCCATGACATGATGGAGGTTGCGCTGGAGACGGCAGTTTCATTGTAGTTTTCTTTAATTTTGGCAGTTTTCGGCGATAAGGAAGCTCGGATTGCTGGATGCAAGTCAGGTTACGGGACGGGATAACGCTATGCAAGAGCAGCTAATCAGATCAGAGTGAGGGAGAATCTGCGATGAGAATGGTGGATTTGATTGAGAAGAAACGCGACGGGCACGAGCTTACGACTGAGGAAATCAATTTCATTATCGAAGGTTATACACGAGGCGAAATTCCTGATTATCAGGTAAGCGCGCTAGCCATGGCGATCTATTTCAAGGATATGAGCGAGCGCGAACGGGCCGACTTAACGATGGCGATGGCCCATTCCGGCGATATGATTGACCTGTCGGCGATCGAAGGAGTGAAGGTAGACAAGCATTCCACCGGGGGAGTTGGCGATACGACGACGCTAATTCTTGCTCCGCTGGTCGCTGCGCTGGACATCCCCGTAGCCAAAATGTCGGGACGGGGGCTGGGCCATACGGGCGGCACGACCGACAAGCTGGAGGCGATCCCGGGCTTCCATGTCGAACTGGCCAAGGAGGAGTTCGTGAAGCTCGTCAACGAGCATAAAATAGCGGTCGTCGGCCAGAGCGGCAACTTGACGCCGGCGGATAAGAAGCTTTACGCACTGCGCGACGTGACCGCTACGGTCAATTCGATTCCGCTGATCGCCAGCTCCATTATGAGCAAGAAAATCGCCTCCGGTTCGGATGCGATCGTCCTGGACGTGAAGACGGGTGCGGGCGCCTTTATGAAGACCGTAGAGGACGCCAAGGAGCTTGCGCATGCCATGGTCAGCATCGGCAACAATGTTGGCCGCAGAACGATGGCGGTCATTTCCGACATGAGCCAGCCGTTAGGCAGAGCGATCGGCAATGCCCTGGAGGTCCGTGAGGCCATCGACACCTTGCGCGGCACCGGGCCGAAAGACTTGGAGGAGCTCTGTCTCGCCCTTGGCCGCCAGATGGTCTTCCTGGCAGGCAAGGCTGCTTCGCTGGAGGAAGCGGAGGAGAAGCTGCGGGAGGTTATCCGCAGCGGGAAAGCGCTGGAGAAATTCAAGGAATTCATTGCAAATCAGGGCGGAGACGCTTCGATCGTCGATGATCCTGACAAGCTGCCGACGGCTGCATACCGGATTGAAGTGCCGGCCAAGAAAGACGGCGTTGTCGCATCTATCGTCGCTGACGAGATCGGCACTGCGGCCATGCTCCTGGGAGCGGGCCGGGCGACCAAGGAATCGGAAATCGATCTGGCGGTCGGCCTGATGCTCAACAAGAAAATCGGCGACAAGGTGGCGGCTGGCGAGTCCCTGGTGACGATTCATGCCAACCGCGAAAACGTCGAAGAAGTTATCGAGAAAATTTATGCGAATATTACGATTGCCGAGCAGGCGACAGCACCTGCGCTTATACACGGCTTTGTGACTGAGTAGCTAGGCTGGCGAGTGAAATCTGCCTTCCCAAATCAATGGGAGGCAGATTTTTTGCATTTATAAGGATAATTCCGAAAAAATCAAACCTCATTCCTAAATATCGCACCTCCCCAAACGAAAGGTTGCCGCTCATAATGAGGGATATAAATAACAAGGGGGGAATAAAGTGTCAAAGACGAAAATATTTAAAATGTTAAGCCTTGCGCTGGCATCGACCCTGCTGCTTGGCCTTGCGGCCTGCGGAGGCGGAGCCAAAGAAACCCAAGGCAATGCGGGCAGCATCGAGACAGGGGGCGCGGAGGCTAAAGCTCCGGATAAAAAAATCACGATTACGTTTCAAAATATTTTTCCAGATCCCACCGATCCCAAACATCAGATCATGAATAAGCTCGTAAAGCAATACGAAGCAGAGAATCCGCATATCAAGATCGAGCTCGATTCGCTTAACACGGACCAGCAGAAATTGAAGCTGAAGACGCAGGCTGCCTCCAAAGAGGTTCCGGACATTACCGTGGTCAATCCTGCGGCGCAAATGAAGCCTTTTGTGGAAGCGAATCTGTTTGCCCCGCTCAATGATATGCTCGAAGTGAACGGGCTCAAGGATACGTTCCAAGAGGGCTTGCTCGACTGGTACAGCTTTGACGGCAGCATTTATGCATTGCCGGACGGAAACAACATTGGGGTTGTGTATTACAATAAGGAGCTGTTTGAACAAGCGGGCGTTGAGGTGCCGGGGACATTCGAAGAAATGCTCGAAGTAGTGAAAGCGCTTAAGTCGAAGGGGATTACACCGATTGCAATCGGCGAGAAGGACACATGGACGGGATCATTCCTGTTCATGAACATGCTCTTGCGCACGAACGGTCCGGGCTTCCTGAGCGATGTGCTGGAGAATAAGAAGACCTTCGAGGATCCGGCGTTCATTGAAGCCGTCGACGCATTTCAGAGCCTGGTCGCGGCAGGCGCGTTTCAGGAAGGAGCTACCTCCTTCGATTACAATGCCGGAGAGAATTTATTCAAGACAGGCAAGACAGCCATGTACTATATGGGGTCCTGGGCAACGGGCGGAATTGAAACATCATCTGTGGATGGCAAAGTCGGTGTATTCAAATTTCCGACGATCAACGGCAAAGGCGATCCGAACGAATTTATGCTGGCACCGGGCAGCGCGTTCGCGATCTCGGCCGACAGCAAGCATTTGCAGGAGACGAAGGATTTCCTGAATTACTTCATGCTGAATTTTCCGAAAGAGACGTTTGAAGCGAAAGGCGCGGTCGGCATCGGGCAAATCGTAGAGGGGGACTTTAAGGCCGCCGGATATTCCGATATGGCCATGGAAGTGCTTGATCTGTTCAAAGAGGTTAAAGGCGGCGATCTGGCGTTCGACAATACGATGAATCCGGGCACGGCGCAAGCTCACTTGAGCAGCATCCAGAACCTGTTTGTACAGAAAAGGGATTCCGCCGAGGTGGCCAAAGAGCATCAGACGGCGTATGAAGCAAATAATAATTAATACCATTAAATGGTCGGAAGGGAACACTCGCTGTTCCCTTTGTCATCTGTCTTGACGCTAAATCATATCGGCTGGAAAAAGGAGGGGATGCGGCATGAATGTTCTTAAGGTTTCCCGCCTTACGATTACCCTGTTCGTACTGCCTTGCCTGCTCATTTATTGCAGCATGGTGTTCATCCCGATTCTCGTCTCGCTGTATAGCGGGCTGCTGGATTGGAACGGAATCGGCAAGGCGACATTTGTTGGATTGAAAAATTTCGGCAATTTATTTTTTAATGATCCCGTATTTTGGCCATCCGTACGGAGGACGCTGATGTTCGCCGTGTTCTCTATGGCGGAAATTCCGCTGGCTTTGCTCGTCGCCATTTTGCTGCGGAGATTCATCAAGCGGCCCAATTTTCTGGTATCGAGCTATTTTCTGCCGGTCATCCTGTCCGTCGTTGTCGTCGGCCAGCTATGGAAGACTATTTACAACCCGGCCTCCATGGGCGGCATGCTGAATCAGGTCCTGATCGCCGCCGGGCTGGAATCGTGGACAAGGCCCTGGCTGACCGATCCGGCGGTCGCCATGTATGCTCTTTATTTTGTCGCTCTATGGCAATACCTCGGGTATCACACTCTAATTCAGTTTACGGGAATATCCAATATTCCGGGCGAGCTTTACGAAGCAGCACGGATCGACGGCGCCGAAGGCTTCAAGGCCGACCGTCACATCACGTTTCCGCTCATTATTCCGATTTTCAAAATATCCATCGTGCTGGCCTTCATTGGTTCGCTCCAGGCGTTCGATATGGTCATGGTCATGACAGCCGGAGGGCCGGCCCATGCCACCGATGTGATTTCTACCCATATGTACAATATGTCATTTTTATCGATGAAATACGGGTACGGCAGCGCGATTGCCGCATTTCTCGTCGCCGTTTGCCTGGCCGCCACGCTAATCATCAACCTCATTTTCAATTCACTAGAGAAACGGTTCTCGTAAAGGAGGAATATCGAAATGAATACACCGGGTGCTCTGGCCGTTCGTAACGAAACCTCCGTACCGAGGCGCAAACGATTTTCTGTTACGAAAGGAATCGTTATCGCATTCCTCGCGCTGCTCGTCGTGACACAGGTGTACCCGCTGCTCTGGCTGCTGCTGTACTCCTTCAAAACCAATGAGGAAATATTGTCAGGCAGCTTCTTCGCTCTCCCTGGTTCCCCGCAGTGGATCAATTACAGCTCGGCCCTGGCCGGCGGGAGGTATTTCCGCTATCTATGGAACAGCTTCTTCGTCACTTCGATTACGATGATCAGCGTGATCTTTCTAAGCTCGCTCGCCGCCTTTGCGATCAGCCGCTTCCGCTGGAAATACGGCCAGGCGGTCATGCTTGTCTTCCTGGTCGGCATGATGATTCCGATGCAGGCTACGCTGCTGCCGCTGATGCTTATTTTCAAAAACATGCATATTCTCAACACGCATTTATCGATCATCTTTCCGTACATCGCCTTTTCGACGCCGATTTCCGTGTTCATCCTGAACGGATTCATGAGGACGATCCCGCATGAGATCGAAGAGTCGGCAATTATGGACGGGGCCAGCGTGTTCCGCGTATATCTCAACATTTTGCTGCCGGTTTCCGTGCCGCCAATAATGACGGTATGCATTCTGACGTTTATCAACATTTGGAACGAGTACATTCTGGCTGCCACATTCATTTCCGCTGAATCGCTAAAAACGCTGCCGTTTGGCGTGAACAGCTTCGTCAGCCAGTATTCGGTTAACTATGGGGCGATCGGGGCTTTTCTTGTGCTCGGCGCGCTTCCTGTCATCGTGATCTATTTTACGCTAGCGGATAAAATTACCCAGGGCATGGTAGCTGGTGCCGTTAAGGGCTGAATTTGAAAAGCGGTTACTGTGATAAACTGGAAGAATTATTTGCAGCGAATGAAAGGGGACGACATCATTGGCGCGAGGATTCCGATCTATCCATAGCCGTCTTTTTCTGCTTTTCCTTACATGTATGACCGTGATTCTTATTTTGGTCAGCTTCCTGTACTATACGCGCGCACTCGCGATTATCCATTCGAAAATCAGCGACATTGCGGAGAAGAATATTTCGCAAACTGCCGGGTTGTTCGATCTGATGCTTGAGGGCTATAACAGCGTCACGAAATCGCTGAACGGCAACTACGAACTCACGCGCCTGCTGCAGGAGACGTCCAGCAATCCGGCGGTATCGGTCATCAACGAGCGCTCCATTACGAATATTATCGGGGCGGCCTTCTATTCCCGCAAGGAAATTGTAGGCATCCACATCATTACGAACGGCGGCAAAGTATACAGCTACGAAAAGCAGTTTGCGGGCGTCATCGATATCAATTATGCGCAGACCGATTGGTACAGCAAATTACAAGCGTCCAAGGGCAACATGGTCTGGCTCGGGCTGTACTCCGGCTCTCCCATAAATACGATGCAGCAGGATACGGTCTTCGTATTCGGGCGGCAGCTCTATGACTTGATGGATTACAAATCCATCGGCGTGATTGTGATCGAGACCGATCCTGCCCCGATTACCGAAGCGCTGTCTAACGTGAGCATCAGTCCCGGTACCCGGGTGTTCATTACGGGGATGGACGATCAGCTTATTGCCAGCAAAGGACAACAAGGGGCAGACGCGCCGGGATTCTCTCAGCTGCCCAAACCGTCTCAGGATCAGGCCATTATTGTGGATGACACCTCTGACCAGCTGATCGTAGCCGCCAGTACGGCGCTAGCCGATTGGACGATTTACGGGATTACACCCAAAAGCGACTTCAACTCGGAAATCAACCAGACCCGCCTGTACTTGTTCGTCGTCGTATTGGCTCTTATTATCGTCTCTACAATGCTGGCCTCCATTGTGTCCAGGACGATTGCATCTCCGCTCAAGCTGCTTATACGGGAAATGAAAAAAGTAGAGCTGGGCAATTTCAGCGGCTCCGTGAACGTCAATTCGTTCGAGGAAATCAACAGCCTGGTCTCCTCCTTCAACCGGATGGTACAGCGAATGGATGAGCTGATCAAGCGGATCAAGCTGTCCTCGGTCAGCGAGAAGAACGCCCAGCTTCAGGCGCTGCAGTCGCAGGTGAATCCGCATTTTCTATACAACACGCTGGATATGATTTACTGGATGCTTGATGAGAAGGGCAATGAAAGGCTGAGCCGCGTCATTTTGTCCCTGTCGCAGATGTTCCGCTACAGCAGCAATTGGGAGGAGGCTTCCCAGACAACGCTGCGGCAGGAGCTGGAGCAAATTCGCCACTATTTGACGATTATCGGGAGCCGTCTCAATGACCGTGTGCAGACGGAAATCGATGTGGATGAGAACTGGCTTGACGTTGTGCTGCCGAAAATGACCATTCAGCCAATTATCGAGAATGCGGTGAAATACGGTCTGGAACCACTTGGCAGTCCGTGCAAGCTCCAGGTTCATGCGGAGCGGCACTACCATCAGCTGCATATCAAAATCATTGATGACGGCCTGGGCATGGATGAAGCGACGCTCGGCCAGATTCAAGCGAATTTGCGTAAACGGCCAAGCCTGGCCCTTGAACCGGTAAGCCGGCCGCGGCGGGGAATCGGGCTGCATAATGTGCATGCCAGAATCGGCATGATGTTCGGCGAGAACTATGGACTAAGCGTCGAGAGCCGGCAGGGCGAGGGTACGACGGTTACGATCGTCGTACCGATACCGATAGCGCTACGAGGAGGACGTAGGGATGAAAATTCTAATTGTGGATGACGAATCGGTGATCCGGGAAGGGATCATGCGCACCATTCAGAGAGCTTATCCGCATTATGATGTTTATCTGGCTGCCAATCCGGAGGAGGCGGTGCAGCTGCTGCGCAGCCATCCGATCGATGCGGTGCTGACCGATATTTTGATGCCGGGCATGACGGGGCTGGAATTGATGCAGCTATCGAGGCACGGCTATCCGCATATAAAATGGGTCATTATTTCCGCATATTCGGAATTCAATTACGCCAAAGAAGCAATCAAGCTCGGGGCGGTCGATTACCTGCTGAAGCCGATCGGCAAAGACCTGCTGCGGGATATGATTGATAAGCTGAAGGAGCTTATCGATCAAGAAGCGGAAAAAGCGCGGGAATCGAAGCTGCTGCGGGCGAATTTGAAATTTTTGAGAGAAGCCATGTTTCAGCGCTGGGCTTCCGGTCTTGACATTGGAGGGATGGATATGACTGCTGTAATCGCTAATCACCCGCGGTTTCAATTGATCATGGTCAAGATGGAAAGTGACCGGGCCGTTCATTTGGAGCATTTTATTATTGATAATGTACTGTCCGAATTAACGATGCAGTATGGACGGGGCTTCGTGACGACCTACGATGCCAAGAGCCTGCTCGGCTTAATCACGGTTGATGAAGACAAATCACTGGAGAGTCTGCTCGAGGAGCTGCGCAGCTATTTAAAGCGATATTTACGGGTGCCCTTTCAAATTATGCACAGCGGGATGCTGCATGATTTCAACAAGGTACCCGGCGAGGTGCAGAGAATGCATCTCGATTCAGCGAGCCATGAATTCGAATATTACGCGACTGGAGGCAACGAGATTATCGAGGTGGCGATCCAATACATTCGAGCCTATTACAATACCGACCTGTCGCTGGAGAAGGTAGCCTCGATTGTCTATTTAAACCCTGTCTATTTCAGCCAGGTATTTAAGCAGAAGACGGGTTACGGCTTCAAGGAATACGTCATCCATCTGCGCATGGAGCAGGCGAAGCAGCTGCTGCTCAACCCGCAGCTGAAGCTGGCCGATATTTCCGAGCGGATCGGTTACCAGGACGTCAAGCATTTTACACAGGTCTTCCGCAGAAAATATAACGCCACACCGACAGAATACAGACAGGAGCACCGCGCCCACACACATAAAGCGTGCCCGTGACTCGGCGCGGTATATGCGTTGCTCGTATTTCATTTGTGAACGGCTGCTGCTTGGGGGCTGAGCTATTGCGCGTATCCATGAAACAATCCGGCAGGTTATCCGCTCATATCGGGCTGGAAGGGAGGTGATGCCGGCTAGATTGGAAGCGCTTACTGAAGGGAAGTGAGTTTAAGGAAACCAAGGGAGGTGATTGGGCTTCTGGAAGAGGGCTGAAACAACGAAACAGGAGTACGTAAAGATAAAATGAAGTATGAGGAGGCGTCTTTACTATGACTAAGAAAATGATGTCGGTCATTGCGGCTTTAACGCTTGTTCTAGGTCTATCTTCCGTCAATCCGGGGGTTTCTCAGGCGGCTACGCCGATCAGTCAGGCGAATTCGACCATTTTTGGCCCGAATGTATATGTATTTGATCCTTCCATGGCAGCTGCGGATATTCAGAACGTGGCAAATTCGATTTACAATATTCAGGAACAGAATCAGTTCGGCACGGAGCGGTATGCGCTCCTGTTCAAACCCGGGTCATACAATGTGAACATTCGGGAGGGCTTCTATACCCATGTAGCGGGACTCGGGCAGAACCCGGATGATGTGAATATTACCGGCGGGTTCAATGTGGATGCACAGTGGTTTAATGCCAATGCGACCCAGAACTTCTGGCGCTCCATTGAGAATATTAAAATAACGCCGTCCAATGGCAAGACACAGTGGGCCGTTTCGCAGGCAGCGCCGATGAGACGGGTGCATATCGCCGGTTCGATGGACTTGTTCGACTTTGATCCTTACTGGAATGCAGGCTGGGCGAGCGGAGGCTATTTGGCTGATTCGATCATCGACGGTAAAATCGTACCCGCATCCCAGCAGCAGTGGTTCTCTAGAAACAGCCGATACTCTGAATGGACAAACGGCGTTTGGAATATGGTGTTTGTAGGCGACAGCAATCCGCCGTCAGGCAATTTCCCTGATCCGCCCTATACAGTCGTCAACACAACGCCAATCATACGGGAGAAGCCCTATCTGTACATCAACAACGCAGGGCAATACCAAGTTTTCGTTCCATCGCTGCAGACGAACACGAAGGGAGCTACCTGGGCTAACGGGTCCACGCCGGGCACATCGATTGCGATTGACCAGTTCTATATCGCCAAGCCAGGCACCGCAACGGCCGCAAGCATCAATGCGGCGCTGAGCCAAGGCAAGCATTTGTTGTTCACTCCGGGCGTGTATCATTTGAATCAAACGATTCAAATTAACAATCCGAATACGGTCGTTCTCGGAATCGGCCTGCCTACGCTCATTCCGGACAATGGCGTTACCGCGATGAAAGTCGCCGACGTTGACGGGGTGAAAATAGCGGGTCTGTTATTCGATGCCGGCCCTGTCAATTCACCTACCTTGCTGCAGGTTGGCCCGAGCGGCAGCTCGCAGAGTCATGCGGTTAACCCGACCTCGCTCCATGATCTGTTCTTTAGAGTGGGAGGGGCTGGCGTTGGGAAGGCCGACATCAGCCTGGAGATTAACAGCAACCACGTCATTGGCGATCATTTCTGGATCTGGCGCGGAGACCATGGCGACGGCATAGGCTGGAATACGAACGTTACAAAGAACGGGCTGGTCGTCAATGGAAATGATGTCACGATATACGGGCTGTTCGTAGAGCATTATCATCAGTATCAGACGCTCTGGAACGGCAACAACGGCCGCACTTATTTTTACCAATCGGAAATCCCTTACGATGTGCCGAACCAATCCTCGTGGATGAGCCATAATGGTACGGTTAACGGGTATGCCTCCTACAAAGTGGCGGATTCGGTGACGAATCATGAGGCCTGGGGGCTTGGGGTATATTCTTTCTTCAGGGATGCAGCCGTTAAGGCAAAAAGCGCGATCGAAGTTCCGAATGTACCGGGCGTAAAACTCCACCATGCGACGACGATTTGGCTGAACGGCGTACCGGGAAGTGAAATTACGCATGTCATTAACGATATCGGCGGAAGAGTATATGCCAATACTCCGGCTGAGGCAATGAGACAGACGGTAAATGAGTTTGCCGGTACAGGCAGCGGCGGCGGGACCGAAACGGCGCTCAGCCGCACGGGCTGGACGGCCAGCTCGGTACCTTCCAGCGGGGATGTGTCCGCGAATATGCTTGATGGCAACCCGTCCACGCGCTGGAGCGCAGGGACAGCCATGGCTCCGGGACAATATCTTATCGTTGACATGAAAGCTTCGAAGACGTTTAAGAAAATCATTATGGACTCGACGGGCAGCAGCGATGATTATGCCCGCGGCTACGAGATCTACGTCTCGAATGACGGCACGAACTGGGGCGGGGCCGTAGCAAGCGGCAGCGGTACAGGTGCGGTTATGACCGCCAGCTTTGGGCAGCAGACGGCCCGCTACATCAAGGTTGTGCAGACTGAAACAGCCTCCAACTGGTGGTCGATCCACGAATTTAATGTCTATAACTAGAGGCTGGAGAGAAGCTTGAATTGAATAGCGCACGATTTGTTTGGAGGGGCTGTCCCAAAAGTCATCATCGACGGCTGAGGGGGGCCCTTTTCTCTCAGATGGCTTTCCGATTCGGTGGAATCGATTTTCTAGCTTCCGCACACTGAGCTCATACACACATCATGCCGCAGACTAAATGGAATTCATGTATCTAATTTTTCTCTAAACGCATGTTTCAGGGAAATAGATGGATTTTATGCACCTAAAATCAAGAATCCAGCCTATAATGGACATTTTTCTTCTTCTAAAGACATGAAATCCATTTAAATCTGCTATTTCTTCTTTGCCGCTAAAACTAACTACTATAAATCCATTTAGATAAGCGGAACTATTAAAATGGGTGTAGGGAGAATACATAGAATGTTCCTGAGGGCATGCGGACCCCGATTTTTTGGATGTTATAGGTTCATAAAAAAGACGGAAATCCCGTCGCAAAGGCGGCCATAAGCTTATGAAGCTTAAGCTGTTTTGAGGTGTTAGTTTATTCAGATTCCGTTCACTTTTTAACATGATCATGATCAAGGGAATAAGAGATGACTGTTCCCAGATGGTCAGGAGAAGTAACTAGATGTATTTCCTGCAGTTAGTTCATCGGTTTTGGCCTTATTAGTGGGAACTAACTGTAAAATCTACATTTAGATTTGAGCTATTTCGGTGAATTAGCTCCATTCAGGTAAACTAACTGCATGTTTTACATTTAGCGCATGGTTTTTTTATAAAAGAGCATAACTAGCTGTATAAAATACATTCCGATTTTTGTATAGGGAAAGGGGTTTGACAACTCGTCAGTTTAGATATAAACTGATAATACAAACAGAGAACAACAACGTAGCCGACACACCAATCAATACCTTAATTTTATTTCATCTATACAACAACAGTTATTTTGAAAAGAGGTGATGGCGAATGGACATGGATCGGCAGGAAGAACGTCTGGGGCTGCTTATATGGTATCGGCTATCCCGAATTTATAATCAAAGTCTGCGGGCGTCGAACCAGCATTTGAAGGCTTGGGATTTAACAGCGGCGCAGTTTGATTGTCTGGTGCAAATCGGTTCACATGAAGGCCTTACCCAGCAGGAGCTGGCAGACAGGCTGCTCGTTACCAAAGGGAATATAACGCAGCTGCTCTCGAAGATGGAACAGCTGGGATGGATTGAAAGGAAGCAATCCTGGAAGACGAAATCTTTGTTTTTGACCGAACAAGGCCGCAAGCTGTATAACGAGGCTGTTCCGGCACAGGAGCATTTTCAGGCATCGCATTTCGATGGCCTTGACCTGGAGGAGAAGAAGCAGCTTATTGCTTTGCTGCGGAAGGTTCAGCACGCTTCGCTGGAACAAGAATAGTTCATACCAGCATGCTCAAAAGCACAATCTACAAACATGGAGGGATCAATGATGCATTTTAAAGGAATTCACCACGTATCAGCCATTACCGCGAATGCTCAGCACAACTTTGAATTTTACACGAAGGTGCTGGGATTGCGTTTAGTCAAGAAGACGGTGAACCAGGACGATGTCTCTGTATATCATCTGTTCTATGGTGATGGAAGAGGTAACCCCGGAACAGAGCTGACGTTCTTCGAAATTCCAGCGGCAGGCCGCAATCGGGACGGGAACGACAGCATCTCGGCCATCTCCTTGCGAGTGCCGAACGATGCCGCATTGGCTTATTGGAGCAAAAGGCTGGACGAGCATGGCGTGGAGCACGGGGACATTACCGAGCGGGGAGGAAGAGCGACGCTGGCTTTCACCGATTTTGAAGGCCAAAGATTGATCCTCGTTTCCGATGAGCACAATGAGGGCGTTCAGGGCGGCATACCTTGGGAAAAAAGCGTCGTTCCCGCAGAGTACGGGATTACGGGCCTGGGTCCAGTGCAATTAACGGTCGTGAATGCCGAGCTAACGATTTCCGTGTTGACCGCACTTATGGGCTTCCGGAAGAAAGGGCAATACCCGTCCAGCGTTCCTGGGCAGCCGGATATTCAAGTATTTGAGACTGGAGAAGGCGGGACGGGAGCTGAAGTGCATATTGAAGAGCGGAATGACCTGCCAAAGGAACGCCTTGGCCGCGGCGGTGTGCATCACGTGGCCTTCCGCGTAGAGAATGAGGAGGAGCTGCGCTCCTGGGTCACCCAGCTGAAAGCAGCGAGAATCGCTAGCTCCGGTTATGTGGACCGCTTCTACTTCCGGTCGCTGTATTTTAGAGAACCGAACGGCATATTGTTCGAGATCGCTACGGATGGCCCGGGCTTTGACACAGATGAGGATATCGAGCATTTAGGCGAATCCCTTGCTCTTCCGCCATTTCTGGAGGCGAAGCGCGAGCAGATCGAAGCTCATCTGAAGCCGCTGGAAACCGTACAATAACCGTTGCTTATAAGCCTGATAAATAGATTATTAGCACGACCCAAGAGAGACCCGCGGGCATGGAAATCATGCTGTCAGAGGGTCTTTTTTTGCTTGGATTTGCTTCGTTCGTGATATAAGACAAAAGATGTCATATATACTGGGGTAACCTATAGAAGAAAACCGTACAAATCACCGGGAGGGAATGATTGAACATGAATACGAAACTGGAGAGGGATAGGCTGGACAGCTTAATGACGAGCGTAAACCGAAATTCTTTGCAAGGCAAGGTGGCCGTCGTGGCTGGTGCGACAAGAGGGGCAGGACGAGCAATAGCGGTGACGCTGGGAGCAGCAGGGGCTACCGTATACTGCACAGGGCGAAGCGTTCGCGGGAATCTATCCGATCTGCAGCGCTCCGAGACGATCGAGGATACGGCCGAACTGGTTACGGCTTGCGGAGGCAAAGGAATCCCCGTCCGGACGGATCATACGGTGGAAGAAGAAGTGAAAGCTTTGTTTGAGCTGGTTCGCACAGAGCAGGAGGGACGGTTGGACATTCTTGTGAATGATTTATGGGGCGGCGAGCATTTAACCGAGTGGGGCGTTCCCTTCTGGGAATCCTCCTTAGCGAAGGGGCTGCTTATTCAGGAACGGGCGGTCAAAGGTCATATGATTACGAGCTACTATGGAGCGCCGTTAATGGTTGCACGGCAGTCGGGGCTCATCATTGAGATTACGGATGGGGTAAGCTACAACTATCGCGGCAATCTGTATTACAGCCTGGCCAAAATATCCCCGATCCACTTGGCAGCCGCCATGAACGAAGAGCTGCGCCCCTATCATGTGACTGCATTAGCGGTAACGCCGGGATTTCTGCGGTCGGAGCAAATGCTGGAGCATTTCGGCGTAGAAGAGGAAAATTGGCAGGACGCCATCGCCCAAGAGCCGCATTATGCCGAATCAGAAACGCCATATTTCCTGGCGCAAGGAATCGCCGCGCTCGCTGCCGATCCTCAGGTTGCTGCCAAAGCGGGACGGGTATGGTCAAGCTGGAGCCTGTCCGACGAGTACGGCTATCGCGATATCGACGGCCGCAAGCCGCATTGGGGCAATTATGCCCAGGCTCAGGGGCTGCCGGTCAATTGATTTTCGTAAGCCTGCCTTAGTTATCACAGCCCGGTTGAGCTCTCTTTGATCCCGAAATCATTGGAGGCGGGGCAGCTAGCCCCGCAATCCGGTTATTATAATCCTAATAAGCTCTCTCCCGGCTTCTCTCCATACTTCGCTCGAAGGCGACAATCCATTCGCCCTGCACAAGAGCATATCCGGTATCGCCTTCGGCAACGAGCCCGTACAGGTTCTTGACGTCAAGATACTCTTTACGGCCTCCATTGTCGAATTGCAGGGTGATGTAATAGTGGGTCCGTGATGTAGAGGAGTGCATGTGATCGTTCGCATGGTGGCTGGAATGATGCTCTACGTACGTACGCTTTGATACGACGGTGGCAAAAACCGATTCCTGAGGCGAGCGCTTGTTTTGGGCGTATTTGACTCCGTTTGAGATGAATACAGCGATGATTATTCCAAATATAATGATGAAAATAATAGGGAAAAGAGTGGACATCGTATTAAAAAATCCCATAGGTGAAAAACCGAAATCAGACATATGGCAAGCCTCCTTCACAATATAAACGCAACTAAAATACAAATGGTTTCGCTATATTGTTTTACTATTCCAAAATGGTCCGGCTTAGACGCTGCTCCGTAATTTTCTCTTCATTGTGCCCTTTTGCAAACTATGTTAATATGAAATTACTTCTTAATAAGAACGGAGGGTTCCCTGTGATTTACATTAAATTCCGTTTTACCACTTTGCGCGGCTAATTGAATAGTGCTCAAAGGCTCTGCCCTGTGCAGAGCAAACGGGATAGGTGTGCTATCATAAAGGGGATCTTTATAATAGAATATGCCGATCGCTGCTTGCTGTCCGCTGACGGTGAGCGCTATTTGCCGTAGGCGGGATGCCGCGGCAATCTTGTTTGCATGACACAGGGGGATGCCTGTGTCTTTTTTGTCATATCATAATTCAGTAACTCGGCATCGAATGCCGGAGGAGGTCATGCATATATGGAACAATTGCAGCAGAAGGCGATTCTAGTAGGAGTAAACCTGGATCATCAGGAGGACTTCGAATATTCCATGGAAGAGCTGGCGAATTTGACGGAGGCCTGCCACATTGAAGTTGCCGGCACGCTAACGCAAAATTTGCCCAAGATCAATAAATCCCATTACATTGGAACAGGCAAAATTAGCGAAGTCCGCGGGCTTATTGAGGGGGAGGAGGCCAATCTCGTCATCTTCAACGATGAGCTGTCACCTTCGCAAATCCGCAATTTGGAGGCGGATCTCGAGTGCAAGGTCATCGACCGGACGGTGCTTATTCTTGATATTTTTGCCCAGCGGGCCAAGACGAGAGAAGCTCAGCTCCAGGTCGAGATCGCTCACATGAAATACATGCTGCCGCGCCTCGTCGGGATGAGGGAGTCCCTTGGCCGCCAGAGCGGCGGTGTAGGCACGAAGAACCGCGGGGCAGGGGAGACGCGGCTTGAGCTGGATCGCCGGCGGATCGAGGAGAAGATCACGGTGCTGAGCAAAGAGCTGGAGGAACTCGTAGCCCACCGCCAGACCCAGCGCAAGCAGCGCAAGAAGAAGGAACTGCCCGTCGTGTCTTTGGTAGGGTATACCAATGCCGGCAAATCGACGATTATGAATGCGCTGATGGAACGGTACAACCCAGCGCAGGAGAAACAGGTATTTGAGAAGGATATGTTGTTCGCTACACTGGAGACCTCGGTGAGGAACATACCGCTGCCGGACAACAAGGCCTTTTTGCTTACAGATACGGTCGGTTTCGTTAGCAAGCTCCCGCATCATCTGGTCAAGGCGTTCCGCTCCACGCTGGAGGAAGTCGCGGAGGCGGATCTGCTAATTCACGTTGTCGATTTCAGCAACCCGGAGTATGAGCGGCTGATTAAGATTACTAACGAAACCTTGAAGGACATCGGCATTACCGATCTTCCGGTGATCTATGCGTATAACAAGAGCGATTTGACCGATCATCCCGTACCAAAAGTAGAAGAAGACCGGATTTACATGGCTGCGAAGCCGCGAGTCGGCATCGAGGAATTGGTGCAGTCTATCCGGACGGCGATTTTCAAGGATTATATCCGCTGTGAGATGCTGATCCCATATGATCAGGGAGCGCTTGTATCCTATTTCAATGAGAATGCCAATATTGAATCCACCAGTTATGAGGCTGAAGGCACACAGCTGACGATGGAATGCAGGCTGAGCGATTACAATAAATTCAAACAGTATGTGATTGAAGCGGATAGCTAGAAAAATAAACCCATCAGCAAGGCCCGGACAGACACTCTATGAGTGCTGTCCGGGCCTTGTGCCGGATCCGGCTTAATTAAGCAGCTCCCGCCTCGCATTCAACGGCAATCTTAACTCGAATGCGGTGCCTTTTGCTGGCTGGCTCATAACGCGAATTTCGCCGCCATGCGCTTCTACAATCGACTGGCTGATAGAGAGGCCAAGGCCGGCACCTCCTTGGCTTCGCGTCCGCGAAGCATCGCTGCGATAGAAGCGGTCGAATACGTGCGGAAGGTGTTCGGGCGGAATGCCGCAGCCGTTGTCGCGAATGGACAGCACGGCTTCCTTTGGCGTAGCGGTCAGCGTGACGGTAATCAGACCCTGCCCGGGATCGGTATGCTGTACGGCATTGCTGAACAGGTTGAGGATGACCTGTTTGATTGCATTGCCGTCATACATCCCCGTAACTCCTCCAGTCAGGACGAAACGGGCCGTCCGCTCCTTGGCCAGCATTCGCAAATGGGGCTCCATCTCTGAAACGAGAGAATCCAGCCGCGTCTCCCGCAGCTCCAGTTCGGGCTGGCGGTCCAGCTTGGCGAGCAGCAGCAGATCCTCGACAAGCTTCTTCATGCGCGTCGATTCGCCAAGCATGCTCTTCAAGGAGGCCTGCAATTGCTCCGGATTCGCCGCTGCGCCGCGCAGAAGCACTTCCAGAAAGCCGTGGATGGAGGTGAGCGGCGTCCGCAGCTCATGCGAAGCATCCGCGATGAAGCGGCGCATTTGCTCCTTCGCTTCCCGTTCGCCTTCGAAGGAGATCTCCAGCCGCTCCAGCATTCCGTTAAACGACTGGGCGAGGGCGTCGATCTCCGCCTGTCCCTGCCTGGAGGGAAAGCGGATGCCCAGGTTGCCGGCATTGATGTCCTCGACGGTGCGAACCATGCGGTTCAGCGGATGCAGCGTCCGGCGCAGCAATGGCAGGTAGAGCATCAGGCCGCAGGCCAGGGCAACCGCCGACAGGCCGGCGAACGTCAGCAGCTGGCGCAGGACGATACCCTGCAGCGGCGCGGTGTCCTTGCCGATCTGGATCAGACCGTATTGGGCGCCGGGTCCGCCTGCAGGACGGAAGACGACGAGCTGCTCCCGTCCGGTCTCATCCTGAACAACCTCATAGCCGCTGTGCACCTTATGCTCCAATTGCCCCAGGAGAGCGGCGTATTTCTCGGCAGACAACCGCGGCGAGACCATACCCGCAGCACCAGTCAGGTCTGTGAACATGCCGCTCTCTGAAATATAGGCGATCGACATGTCGGGCAGGAACAGCAGCGGCCTATCGTCGGAATTGTCCGAGCTGTTCTTCTCCGCAGTCGAGGCCGCAGGGTCGGCAGGAACTGCCGGGGCTGCTACCCCGCTTAACCCCTGCACGCGAATGTTCAAGCGTTCGGGCCCGGCGCCGGGGATGCCGAACAGCTCCTTCGGCAGTCCCCGCATTTGGAGCAACGTTTCCGCCTGGTTCCGGTACAGGAAATCCTTCATAATAACGTACTGCAGCGCGCCGATCAGCACAAGCAGCGCCGCAAGCACGAGCAAAGAACGGGACAGCAGCTGGATCCGGAGAGAGCGGGGGGCTGCCGCGCTTCGGATTCGGCTCTGAATGAGCTTCAGCCTGCTCATATATCGAGCCTGTACCCGGCTCCGCGCAGCGTCCGGATGAGGCGATGCTCTTTATCATGCAATTTATCGCGCAGCGACCGGATGTACACCTCGACGATATTTTCTTCGCCGCCGAAGTCATAGCCCCATACTTTGTCCAGAATGGTCGTCTTGCTCAGCACGATGCCGTGGTTGATAACGAGATATTTAAGCAGCTCGTACTCCGTGGGAGAGAGCTCGAGTACCTGATCATGGTAAAGGATTTCTTTCTTCTTGTCATTGACGCGGAACGGGCCGATCGCCACTTCGCCGATCAGCGCAGGGAATTGGTTGCGCAGACGGGCGGCGATGCGGGCCAGCAGCTCCTCGAAGCTGAACGGCTTGATAACGTAATCGTCGGCCCCGATCGTCAGTCCCTTGACCCGGTCTTCAACTTCATCTTTTGCCGTCAGCATAATAATGGAGGCGTGCAAGCCGCTTTTTTTCAGCATTCGGCAGACCTCCCAACCGTCCATGCCCGGCATCATCACGTCCAGAACAACGATATGCGGCTGGAATTCCGCGGCCAGATTCACCGCGCTTAGTCCGTCGTGTGCGCTTTGCACCTCATAACCTTCGTTGATGAGTCCGAGCTCCAGAAATTGAACGATGTGGGGCTCGTCATCGACGAGCAGAATTTTTATGCCTTTCAAGTGACTCATAGGTCGAAGCCTCCTCTTGTAGCGACTGGCAGTTTAGTTCTTACTTATTATAGGGGATGTTGCTGAAAGTACGCTGAAAAAAACGATTTCGATGTAAAATATTTGAATCTAGGACTCTATCATCTTGATTGTCCGAGGCCTTGTAGGATATACTTTTCTAAGCTAATGAGTAAAAGGAGAGTATTGAGATGGACAAAGTATTGATTTTCGGTCACAAAAATCCGGATACGGATACAATTTGCTCCGCCATCGCTTATGCGGACCTGAAAAGCAAGCTGGGCTGGAATGTCGAAGCCGTCGCTCTTGGCAGCGCAAATGGGGAAACTCAGTTCGCTTTGGATCGTTTCGGTTTCACAGCTCCCCGCATTGTGGAGAGTGTAGCGGGCGAAGTGAAGGATGTCATTCTCGTTGACCACAATGAACGCCAGCAGAGCGTTGCGGATATCGATCAGGTGCGCGTAGCTGAAGTTATCGACCACCACAGAATCGCCAACTTTGAGACCAGCGGGCCGCTTTATTACCGCGCGGAGCCTGTCGGCTGCACGGCAACGATTCTGAACAAAATGTATAAAGAGAACGGCATCGAGGTTCCGGCGAATATTGCAGGCTTGATGCTGTCGGCGATCATTTCCGACTCCCTGCTGTTCAAATCTCCGACCTGTACCGAGCAGGACGTTGCGGCTGCTCGCGAGCTGGCTGCCATCGCCGGCGTGAACGCGGAAGAGTACGGCCTGGACATGCTCAAAGCGGGAGCGGACTTAAGCGATAAATCGATCGAGGACCTGATTTCACTCGATGCGAAGGAATTTGAAATGGGCAGCTCCAAGGTAGAGATCGCCCAGGTTAACGCGGTTGATGTAAATGACGTATTGTCGCGCCAGTCTGAGCTGGAGGCAGCGCTGGCAGGCATCGTAGAGAAGAAGGGACTCGACCTGTTCCTCTTCGTCGTGACGGATATCCTGAACAACGACTCCGTGGGACTTGCTGTTGGTAAGGATGCTGCTGCGGTGGAAGAAGCTTACGGCGTTAAGCTTGTTGACAACAAAGCGGTGCTTAAGGGCGTAGTGTCCCGCAAATCGCAAATCGTACCGGTATTGACGGACATTTTCAACAAACGCTAATTTACACAAAGAGCCCGGAGGCTGTATTCTGCCTCCGGGCTCTTTTTACATTTTGCCAATAAGTTTGCCATTATTGCCAGCAGCGGTGCTGCGTCACATTGCCGATTGCGGTTTAAAGTAATAGAATGGGGAGTTTAAACCGAATCCATGGCGGAGCCTGCATCCGTACCCAGCGGGTTAGGGTCAGGCTTGTGTTTGAAGATCGGGATAAGGATCAGTGCTCCGATCAGCATGACTACTCCCGATACGGCATAAATTTCGACGAGCGGGAACGTTTTTTTCAGCAGACCGGCCAGGGACATCATGATGACCATCATCCCCATGAACATTGGACTGAGCACGCCGTTCACCCGGCCGACGTAAGACTGCTCCGTCCATTGGAGAATCAGCGTGTTGATGCCGATTTGGATACATGGGAAGGTGAGGCCGTTGATGAACTGCAGCGTTAGCGTTAGCGGAATACTGGTCGAGAAGCCCATGCCGGCGATACATACGGCGCTGACCGTCATTCCGAAGGCAAGCAGCAGCTGCGGCGCGATTTTTTTCGTCAGCGTCATGATCAGGATGCCGCCGAGAAGCATGGCGCCGCCGTTAACCATGAGCAGGAACTGCAGGAACTCTTTGGGCTGCCCCAATCTTTCGGTAACAACGAAGAGCCCCAGGGTTTGAATGGTACCGACGGCAAGGCCCGCAATCGCAAAGGTAGCGCCCAGCACTTTCAGGACTTTGCTGCGCCATACGTAGCGGAACCCGTCGGCCAGCTCCTGGCGGATGTTGGACGTGCGTTCCTCCTTGCGGTCTGGCTTCTCATCCGCAGGCAGGCGGAACATGACGAGGGCGGACAGCAGGAAGGCTACGCCCATCACGGCGATTGAATTTTCAATCCCGAATTGATGGTAAGCATAGATGCCGAGCCCCGGGCCGGCGATCATAAAGATCGCAATCAGCGATTGGAACAAGGCCATGCCTTGCTGCAATTGATCAGGGTGAACGTGCTGCTTGAACAGCTTCATTACCGAAGGCTGTGAAAATTGCGAGAGGATTGCCGATACGAAGGTAGCCAGGTAGATCGTCTCCCAGGAGCCGTACAGCAGCGTCAGCAGAACGACAAATACGGATATCGCGGACAGGAAATCACACCAAATGATCGTGCGTTTCGGCAGCCATCTGTCGGCGAAGGCCCCGCCGATAAAGGAAAATACAAAGATCGGCGCGAATTCAACAACGTAGATCAGTGAAATGGCCAGCGGATTCTCATTCGTCATATCTGTAACGAACATCAGGATGGCGAAATTCCTAACCCAAATTCCAATTTGCAGCAGGACATTTGAGATGAGAATGGTCTGGTAGAACCGATTGCGAAAAAGGCTTCCGTGATTCGAAGCTTGCCCAGCTATGGACATGATTTATCACCTCAAATATGGTTTCTCTTTAGGTGGGCACAGAACGCCCCTTAGCAACAATAATCCATTTCAGTCTTCTTGAAAAGAGAAAATTCAACTATAATTATTTTCTGTATATCTTCATTTTTTTTCGACGTGAACTCACTTGATGTACGAACATCCTACTGGACGGAGGCAGAGACATGAGCATCAGGGAAGATGGACAGCTGTCTACTCACGGGCACCGGAAAGAGAACCCAAATCAGCGTGAAATTGGCCAGTACTACTACAAGCAAATCGTCAACCATGCAGGAGATATCATTTACTGCTGTGATGAAGAAGGGATATGCGAATATATCTCGCCGTCCGTAGAGCCTTCTCTCGGCTACGTCCCGGAGGAATTGCTGGGCCGCCGTCACACCGAACTATGCCATCCTGATGACCGGACTTTTACGATCCGGCGGGAGATGCTTCGCGGCGGGGGCAGAATCGAGCTGCGGCTTAAGCATAAAGATGGAAAATACGTGTGGTTCGAATTCAACATTACCCGGCTCGGCACCCGGGAAGGGCTGGAGAAGCCGGTCATTCTCGCCGTCGGCCGCGACATTTCAAAATGGAAATACGAGCGGGCGATTCTGTCTGAAACGATGCGCACCGCGTTAATCGGCAGCTGGGAATGGGATCTGACTAGGGATGAGATCGTCTTGTTCGATTACGTATATGAAATGTTCCATATTAAAAAGGGCTCCGTAGTTACAACCGCCCAGCTAGTAGAGCTGATACAGGAAAATGAGCGGAGGCAATTCATTGAAGCGATTCGGCGGGCAATGGAAAAAGGGAAGCTTGATTTCGAATTTCAATATAAATACGGGGATGGCGCGATAGGCTATTATTGCTTAAAAGGCATCGTAGCTTATGATGAGGATAAGAGGCCTGTCAAGATGAACGGAACCGTGCAGGACATTACGGAACGCAAAAATATCGAGCGTAAAATCCAGGAAACGGTTGAACGTTATACTTCATTAAAGAAGTATAATCATGACGCCGTATTCTCCCTTGACCTGGAGGGCAATATTATCAATGCGAATGTCATGGCTGTGAAGATGACCGGTTACGAAATTGAAGAAATGGCCGGCAAAAGCTTCTCGCGTTTTATCGGGGAGAAATACGTCCAGCGCATCCTGAAAGAGGCGATCAGCGATCCGAGCATCGAAAAGCTGATTGATAAGCTTCATACGAAGCAGGGCGAGACGGTAGAGGTATTGACGACGATCGCGCCGATTATTATCAATAATGAGAACGTAGGCTTCTATATTATCGCCAAAGATATTACCGAGCAAAAAAGACTGCTCATCGCCAAAGAAGCAGCCGAAAGCACAAACAAGGCCAAGAGCGAATTTCTGGCCATGATGAGCCATGAAATCCGCACGCCGATGAACGGAGTCATTGGCATGACGGATCTGCTGCTGGAAACGACAGAGCTGGATAACACCCAGAGGGAATATCTCAATATTATCCGCAAGAGCGGAGATACCCTGCTGAGCATTATCAACGATATCCTCGACTTTGCCAAAATCGAATCGGGAAAGACGGTGCTGCACAAGGAGCTGTTCGATATCCGCAAGTGTATTTCCGAGACGCTGGACGTGCTTACCCCTAGAGCTTATGAGAAAGGGCTGACGATGAAGTACGACGTCCATCCCGACGTTCCGGATGCCTTGATCGGTGATCCGGATCGCCTGAAACAAATATTTCTCAATTTGGTCGGGAATGCGGTGAAGTTCACCTTTAACGGCGGAGTATCGATATCGGTGGAGCTGCTGGAGAGGCAGGATCAATACGTCAAATTGAAGGTTATCGTCAAAGATACCGGAATCGGCATTCCCAAGGATAAAATATCGCATCTGTTCGAACCGTTCTCCCAGCTCGATCATTTCATGACGCGCAATTATGAGGGCACGGGGCTGGGGCTGGCAATTACCAAACGGCTGATTGGTCTGATGGACGGAGATATTTGGGTAGAGCCTGCGGATGGGTTGGGCGCTACTTTTGTATTTCATATCATGCTGAAAGAGCCCGTAAGGCAGACGGCAGCCGGCAAAGGGATGGACGGAGCTGGCCTGGACGGAACGCACGCGCAAAAGCTGAAAATTCTTGTAGCTGAAGATAATGAGATTAATCAGATCGTGCTGAAGAAAATGCTTGAACGGCTAGGCCATCACATTACGATCGTTTCGAACGGCATAGAAGTAATACAGAAAATTGCCTATGAACCGTTTGACCTTATTTTTATGGACGTGCATATGCCTGAGCTAAACGGGCTTGACGCGACACGGGTCATCAAGGAGACTGTGCCTGCAGACAAATGGCCGGTTATCGTCGCTGTCACCGCTAATGCCTTGAAGGGCGACAGAGAGAACTGCCTGAATGCGGGGATGGATGATTATATCAGCAAACCGATCAAGAGCACGACCATTGCGGAAATCATCGCCAAGTATTTTGGATAATCAGACAACTGAGCCGCATATAGTGAACAGCGCCTTGCATACGAACGATGCAGGGTGTTTTTTTTATGAAGGACAGAGAAGGGAGCAAATAGCTCCATTTTGAAGGAATAATAAGTATGCACGCTTTGTTAGCGTTTACATTCGGGCTGATTCAGTTGTGAAACAACGATTAAATTTTATATAATCGAGTTCGTGAGCGTTGCACCGGACCCCAATTTAAAGTACATAGGAGGATTACATCATTTGTTTAAAACACTAAATATTCGTGCGGCTTGGTTCTCGAACATACGTGCTGATCTGCTGTCTGGCCTGACGGTTGCTTTTGCCTTAATCCCCGAGGCGATCGCCTTCTCGTTACTGGCTGGAGTGAGCCCGATGGTAGGGCTGTATGCTTCATTTTTCATCGCCGTAGTGATTGCTTTTGCGGGGGGAAGGCCGGGAATGATCTCGGCAGCTACGGGGGCAATGGCGCTGTTGATGGGCGGCCTCGTTCGCGATTATGGCATTGAGTATCTCTTTGCAGCTACGATTCTCGCCGGCGTCATTCAAGTTATTCTCGGCGCTCTGCGGCTTGGAAAGCTGATTAACTTTTTGCCGCATTCCGTCATGGTAGGATTCGTAAATGCATTGGCGATCCTGATCTTTATGGCCCAGCTTCATTATTTTGCGGGCGAAGGCTGGGTGATGTACGCCCTAGTTGCACTGACTCTAGTTATTATTTATGTATTTCCCCGGATGACGAAGGCGTTTCCTTCAGCCTTGGCAGCGATTATCATCGTATCTGTGATTACGATGCTGCTTGGCCTGGACGTCAAGACGGTGGGAGACATGGGTACGATCACGAGCGCTTTGCCAGTGTTCCATCTTCCTGAGGTAGGCTTGACGTGGGACATGTTCAGGGTGATTTTTCCGGTATCTTTATCATTAGCCGTAGTTGGGCTGCTGGAGTCATTGATGACGGCGACTTTGATCGATGAAATCACCGATACGCCAAGCGATAAGAACCGCGAGATGAAGGGGCAGGGACTGGCTAACATCGTTACGGGCTTCTTCGGCGGGATGGCGGGCTGTGCTATGATTGGCCAGTCGATGATTAACGTCAAGTCCGGTGGACGAACCCGGCTGTCTACACTGGTGTCGGGCGTGGGCCTGCTGTTCCTCATCATCGTGCTCGGCGATGTCGTCAAAGCGGTCCCTATGGCAGCCCTGGTCGGCGTAATGTTCATGGTTTGCATAGGCACGTTCGATTGGGGTTATTTAAGATCCATGCGCCGGAAAATTCCATACTCGGAAAGCTTCGTAATGGTTGTTACCGTGGCGGCCGTCGTAGCCACGAACAATCTTTCCGTTGGTGTCGGCATAGGTGTATTACTCAGCGCGCTCATTTTTGCCTGGAGGATGGCCAAGATTCGGATTACTTCGGAAGAGCGGGCTGACTTCAAGCAATATACGGTGAAAGGGCAAATGTTCTTCGGCACCGTAACGGGCTTCCTGGATGAATTCAACGTATCGGACGACCCGAAGCATATCGTTATTGATTTCACGGGATCTCACGTGTGGGATCATTCCGCCGTCCAGGCTATTTCCAAAGTCATTGCGAAATACCAGGAGCAGGGCAAGAATGTACAGATCGTTGGGCTAAACAGGGAAAGTTCGGAGCTCGTTGACCGGGTTGGATTATTCGTTACCGGAGAACAGGGTTAATCTACAGAAAAAAGGCAGGTCCGCATACATGAATGCGGCCTGCCTTTAATATTTTTATAGGAGACGGAATCTTTCAAGCTGATCCTGCAGTCCTTCCCGGGTTAGAATTTCCACCTGCTTCGGACCAATCAAATCGAAGTGAGGATAAGCGTCCCGGCGATGAATGTATTTCGGGTTCAGCCCGTTATCCTCGCACCATGCCGCCAATCGCTCCAAATCATTGCACCCGACTTTGGTGACGGTCGTAATGCCCGGAAAGCGCGAATCCAGCCAGTAATGCGTCAAGTATGCAATTTCTCCTCGCGAGGCTCGCTGTTTCCAGGCGTTCAGCTCGTCCCGGGTGATCCCAAAGGCCATGGCTTTCATCCCTTTGCATGTCATTATTTGTGAATGCCCCTCCACAGAAAGGCTACGATTTTAGCTGCTGCTTCCTCATGCGACTCGAACAATGACTCATTATTCGAATAGCGCCGTTCGCCAATCCTCAGCATGGACACATATAAATGCGCTGTGAGAAAAGGGTCATCGCAGTGGATCTCCCCCTGCCTGGCGGCATCGGCGAAGCCGGTCTCCAGCGCCTCGTACAGGGAGTTCTCATGCTGGTTCAACTGATTATGCTGCTCCTCGGTCAAATGATGCTTCACCTTTTCCGCCATGCCGTCCATATGTATCTGCGGAACGCGCAAATAATTTTGGGCAATGAGCTCAAGCCGCTCCCGAAAAGAGCCTGGCTGAGCAAGCAGCGTCTCGATCCGCTGTCTCACATTGACGAGTACAGCGACCATCGAGGCCACGAACAGTTCGTTTTTGGTCGGAAAGTAATAATAGACGGAAGCTTTGGTTACGCCCGAATGCTGCGCAACCATATTCATGGAGACGGATTCGAAGCCTTTCTCCATAAACAGCTTAGAGGCTATGAATAAAATATGCTGCGAAGTAGGCAGCCCTTCCTGCTGTACGGGAGGCCTTCCCAAAGGCTTCTTATTCGGTGCTTTCATTAAGGTCACCTCAAATTACTTTACTGACGAATCATTATACCATAAGAAGCTGTTCAAATAATCATCTTTCCATGGACAGGCAGCAAATGAAAATAGACGATTGATAATTAACCTTCCGGTATATATAATTACTGTTATGATTTAAATCACGTTGACTCAAATTTGAAAATATGGAGATGAGAGAAGCGATGGAACAATTGCTGGAGCGGCTTGGCCGCTGGTTTGCGGGAAGCAAAACGAAATGGATTACCTTGGCAGTCTGGATTGTTCTCGTAGGAGCGCTGAGCGCGATCTGGCCGGGCGTTAACGAGAAGGAGGACAATAATGCGGCCAATCTAGAGGCGTCGATGCCCTCGGTACAGGCACAGCAGCTCGCTGAGCAGGAGTTCCCGAGCGATTCCGGGATCCCGGCATTGCTTGTCTGGCAGAGGAATACCGGGTTGACCGAGCAGGATTTCGGCAGCTTGCAGCAGCTTGCGGCTTGGCTGACGGACCATCCGCTTGCAGGACAGGAGGGGGTACCGCCCTTCCACCAAATGCCGCTGCCCGTGCTTCAGAAGCTGGCTTCCGAGGATGGAACGGCATTCGTGCTGCCGCTGTTCTTCAGCAAAGAAGCGGACACGGATACCATCGAGGCGGGCATGAAGCAAATCCGGGAACAGTCGAAGGAAATATTTGCCGCCGATCCGTTTGCGGTAAGCATTGGTGATGGAGAAGATCTATCGGCAAGGGTGTCTGGCCCGGCAGGTATTTCAATTGATGCGGTCGGATTGTTCTCGAGCGCAGACGTTTCGCTGCTTATTGCTACAGTGCTGCTCGTACTCGTGCTGCTGCTGCTCATTTACAGATCTCCGATATTAGCGATGATTCCTTTGATCGGGGTAGGCTTTGCCTACGGGGCGGCCAGCCCGATTCTCGGTAAAATGTCCGATATGGGCTGGATCACCGTCGATTCGCAGGGAATTTCCATCATGACGGTACTGTTGTTCGGCGCAGGAACGGACTATTGCTTGTTCATGATTTCGCGTTTCCGTCAAGTTCTCGGAGAAGAACGTGATAAGACGAAGGCGCTTGTCCGCACATTCAAAGACTCCGCCGGAGCGGTTGCAATGAGCGGCTTCACCGTCGTCATTGCCTTGCTTGCGCTTTTATTCGCCAAATACGGCGCGGTACACCGGTTTGCGGTGCCGTTCAGCTTATCGATCCTGATTATGGGCGCAGCCAGTCTGACGCTAGTTCCTGCGCTGCTAGCTATCTTTGGTCGTGGCTCTTTCTATCCGTTCGTGCCCCGTACACCGGAAATGATTGCCGAAAGAGCCCGGAAGAAAGGCAAGCCTGTTCCGGCCATTTCCCCGGCAGCAGCCAAGCAGCAGGGGGGCCTGATCGGCCGGGCGGTAACGCGCCGCCCATGGCTTATCATTGCGATCACCGTCATATTTCTGGGCGCCTGCGCACTGAATGCCACCCGGATCGAATATACCGTGGACTTATTGTCGACGTTTCCCGAGAGCAGCCCGTCACGGGAAGGCTTTGCCGTTATCGGCGACAAGTTTACCCCAGGCGAACTGGCTCCGATTAAGCTTATGGTCAATACGGAAGGGAAGGACGTGCCTCTGAAAGAGACGTTCTCCGCTCTTGCTTACGTTAGCAAAGTGTCGGAGGCGGCAGAAGGGAGCGGTAACCCGGATATTAAAGCTATAGATATCGAACTGAATCTGAATCCGTATTCCAATGAAGCGATGGCGCTTCTTCCAGAGCTGCGGGAGACAGCAGAAAAAATGCTTCAGACAGCTGGCATTACTGCACCGGAAGAGCAGGTATGGATTTCGGGGCAGACGGCGACCCAATATGATACGGAGCTGACGAATCAACGCGATACGGCCGTCATCATTCCGATCGTCATCGGGCTGATCGCGCTGCTGCTGCTCTTGTATCTGCGCTCCGTCGTGGCGATGCTGTATCTCGTTCTGACCGTTGTATTGTCCTATTTCTCAGCGCTGGGTCTCGGCTGGTTCGTCATTCATGATTTAATGGGCACCACGGCGATACAGGGGCTTATTCCGCTTTATGCGTTCGCTTTCCTTGTAGCCCTCGGCGAGGACTATAACATATTTATGATCTCCAGCATCTGGCGCAAGAGCAGAACGATGCCGCTGAAGCAGGCGATTCGGGACGGAGTGACGGAGACGGGCGGCGTCATCACATCAGCCGGGCTGATTCTGGCTGGAACGTTTGCCGTACTGGCAACGCTGCCGATTCAGGCGCTCGTTCAGTTCGGCATCATCTCGGCAATCGGCATTTTGCTGGATACGTTCATCGTTCGTCCATTCCTTGTGCCATCCATTACGATGGTACTGGGCCGCTTCTCCTTCTGGCCGGGACGAGGTCCAAAGAAACCGCAGGCTGAGCAAGGCGAGCCGTATTCGGCAAGTTAAAAAAATAATGCTTGCAAAACTAATGCCATTAGTTAAAATAAAAACTAATGGTATTAGTTTATGTGGAGGAGCGTGTTCGGATGAGGATCATTCAACGTGAATATTTAAGGCAATTAACGTTTATGCCCAGAGTGTTTCCGGTAAATTGTTATCTGGTTGAGGAGGAGGAGAGCCTTACTTTAGTAGATGCCGCTCTTCCATATAGTGCGGCCGGAATCATGCAGGCGGTCAAGTATAGCGGCAAACCGCTGGCGCGAATCGTATTGACCCATGCCCATGATGACCATGTCGGGGCTTTGGATAAATTGAAGGCGAGCTTTCCAGAGGCAGAGGTATATATATCCGAGCGTGATGCGCTGCTGCTTGCTGGCGACCGAAGCCTTCAGCCCGGCGAGCCGCAGATGCCGATCCGGGGCGGGGTGCCCAAATCCGTCAAGACCCGGGCGGATCATCTCGTCCGCGAAGGAGACAGCATCGGCTCCCTGCAGGCCATTGCTGCTCCCGGCCACACACCGGGTTCGATCTCGCTGCTCGACATGAGAACAAGGACACTGCTCGTCGGCGATGCTTTCCACACAAGAGGAGGGCTTACCGTGTCGGGACATCTGCGTCTAAGCTTTCCTTTTCCGGCGCTGGCTACATGGAATAAAGAGGCCGCAGTCGCAAGCGCGGTCAGGCTGGCGGAGCTTCGGCCCGCCCTAATTGGGGCAGGGCATGGAGAGATGCTGAATGACCCGGACAGAGCGATGCAGGCAGCGATACTGGCGGCGCGACGCCAAATGGAGCGAAATAATTAGAACTTATGAGGAGGGTTCATCATGCCACCAAGACCTGGTCTTGATACCCATACAGTATTGATGGCTGCGGTGGAGATTGCCGACCAGCAGGGCGTTCAGGCCGTAACGATCGCTTCGGTCGCAGCCGCCCTAGGAGTTCGTTCTCCATCGCTGTATAACCATATCCGCGGACTCGAAGAGCTGAAAGCCCTGCTTGCCCTGTATGCCCTGGAACAGCTCTATAGCAGTGTTCATGAAGCAGTGGAAGGGCTGGCGGGAAAGCAGGGGCTTGTATGTTTTGCCCACGCCTATATCCGCTTTGCCCGCCTGCATCCCGGACTGTACGAGAGCGCCCAGCTTATGCCGCAAGGGATGAACCGGGAGGGAATCGGGCTGGCGAAGGAACGTGTTGTTGATCTGGTGCTGCAGCTTCTAGAGCCTTACGGGCTTCCGCAGGAGGATGCCCTGCATGCAGTTCGCGGACTGCGGAGTTTGATTCATGGCTTCGCCGCGCTGGAGAAACTAGGCGGCTTCGGCCTGCCGCTATCTGTGGAGGAGAGCCTGGACTTCAATTTGCGGGTTTTTCTCATGGGGCTGGCGCAATAATTTGGTTAGAGTACAACGGGTTTGGTTAAATATTACACAAGGGAAAACAAAATAATCCCCGCAAGGAAGGAGCTTCCCTGCGGGGTGAATTTGCCCACGACCAGGTGGGCGACATAGATTATTATGTGCAGAACACAAGCGCAACATGACACCTGTGAATTAAGATTCCTAATAATAATACGAAAGAGGAGCCGAGGCTCCTCTTCTGACTCAATACACGTAGAACGTGTGAGTTTATCCACGACGAGGTGGATGACATAATAAAACTCTACGAACAAATCACTTGTTAACATATTAACCTTTTTCCAGCCGTATGTCAATTCTTTTTGATCATTTTTTTTTCCATTTTCACTTCTATCATTGCGTCTAATTGCGTCCTGCAATCGTGAGCGCAAAGCGCCCCTGCAAGCCCCTAGAAGCCCAGCGTCCATTTCAGCCGGTTTTCCAGGCGGTTCATATCCTCTTCATCCAGATTACCGAGGTGCTCCTTTAAGCGTATTTTGCTGACAGACGTAGCTTCTTCCGTTTTGGCAGCGGAATCGAAGGCAAGGAAGTCATATTTGCTTTTGAACAGAAAATAATGACTCTGAAAACGCGGAATCGGTTTGCCTTCCTTCGTTAAAACCGGTTGGCCGGTTTTCGGGCTGGTGCGCGTTTTTAAATTTTTTGTGAGCGGTACGACAATAACGTTGCCAGACGTAGAGTTTACCGTATTGTTCGATACGACGACGACAGGCCGCTCTTCGTTTTGCTCGCAGCCGATATTTTCTCCGAAGTTACAAAAATGTACTGCACCCCGGGCCATTCTCCGTTTCATTTGCACCTTCTCATGCTCAATCCAGTATTGCGCCATTTCGATTTTGACGGGTTTCCAGGCGTTGATCTGCTCCTCTTTCAATTTTTGCAGTGCTCTGACGCGGGCGCTGGGCTGGGATGCAGCTCTATTCACAGCATGATGATTGTTTTCCTGCTCGTTTCTCATACGATCTCTCCTCCAAGCCTTGGGAATGGACATATTGTAGAATTACACACGTTTGCCCTGATCCTAAACAAATATTGTCAAAATTTTTAATAAAGATTGAATCGGAAGAAAATCAACTTGAAGCCGGGAAGAAGGATTGTTGACAAATAAATTTGACCGTATGATACTTTAGGCAGGCATGAACCATGAACTTAAGAGGAAGTCAGAAATAGAGGTGAACCGAGAATGGCCAAGAGAAGAGATTCCAAGCCTTCGACTGCTTCCAAGGGAGATAAGCCTGCGACGCTTAAAGATCTGCTAGGGGCGGATACAATCAGCAAGCTTAAAGAACAGGCCGCGAAGCTGGAGCGTGAGCAAGAGGAGCATAAGGCTGCTGCCCGAAAGCAGGCGGAAGAGGCTCGTAGAGCGGAGCAGAAAAGATTGGAGAGCAATTTTGAGTATTTGCTGAATAACAGCGACATGGATTGGCATAAATACAAATAAGCTCAGATTGGCGCATAAATCTGGTAATAAAGGTGGATGAGTGGTTCATTTATGAGTAAATTCAATAGAGACTATTTGATTACTATGGACGATATCGTAAGAGAGGGCAATGACATTCTCCGGGTGGTCACAGAGCCTGTTAGCATTCCGCCAACGGAGGAAGACCAAGAAGAGATGGCAGCGATGCTGCAATTTTTGAAGAACAGCCAGGACCCTGAAATGTCCAAAAAATACAAGCTTCGGGCCGGTGTTGGACTATCGGCTAACCAGATTGGCCTCAACAAACGGATGTTTGCTGCCTATCTCAACGATGATCACGGACAATCCCGGGAATATGCCCTCTATAATCCGAAAATTATCAGCCATTCCGAAGCGATGATCTATTTGCCGGAGAGCGAGGGCTGCCTGTCTGTCGACAGGTCCGTTCAGGGATTTGTACCCCGCTATGAGAAGGTGCAGGTCAGGGCCTATGATGGGGAAGGCAATGAGGTGAAGCTGCGCTTCAAAGGTTTTGACGCGATCGTCATGCAGCATGAAATCGATCATTTGAACGGAATCATGTTCTACGACCATATCAATAAAGAGCATCCATACAAGCTGCCGAGCGGCGTGACTATCGCAAGCTTGTATTAGGATTTGCTTCAGCATTTAAAGAAGACCAACCCGTATTTAGCGGGTTGGTCTTTTGGTATTCCCCCCTGGCTTTACTGCAGCAGGACGATCAGAACCGGTAAAGTGATAAAGGAGGCGATCGTCGTCCACAGTACGCATTTGGATACCGTCTGCGGCGAGGCGCCGAATTTCTCGGCGAGCGCTGAAGCGTTCACTGCGGCAGGCATACAGGCGAGGATGAACAATACGGCGAACAGCACGCCGTCGATTTGCAGCAGCCAAAGGGCGAGCAGGGCGACTATAGGCGACAGCAGCATCCGGGTGGCGATGCCGGCTCGGAATGCCCGTTTGGAGCCGGCATTCATCGGAACGCCGGCTACGCCAACCATCTGGGCGCCAAGGATGGCAAGCACGACGGGGGAATAAGCGGCCGCAGCCATCGAGATGCCCTGAGCGATGCCGAAGGGCAGTGACAATCCGGTAGTTCTGAGCAAAATCGCGGCAGCGGCTGCATATATGGAGGGCAAGGTAAATACCGATTTCACCGCTTGCTTCATGGAAAAGCTGGAGCGTGCCGCCAAATACACGCCTATCGTATTCACAATGATCATTTGGCCGATGACGTATACGGAGGCCTTGTCCAGTCCAAGCTGGCCGAAGGCGAGCAGAACGAGCGGCAGGCCGTAGTTTACACTATTTGTAAACGTCGCAACGAGGGTGAGCCCCGCTTTTTCATCGGACGGAAGCTTTAGAAGCCGGCCTGCCACAGCGGCGACCAGCCAGAGCAGTATAAGGTTCAGCAGCGAGAAGCCAAGCGTCTGATAAATGTCTTGATATGAGATATCCGCCTTGGCCAGGGTCTCCAGGATCAAGGCCGGGTTCAGAAAATACAGGTAGAGCGTAACCAGCGGTCTGGTATCGAGCTTCTGAAATCGCTTGAGGAGTGCCCCCGAAATGACGGGAATTGAGATCGGCACGATGACTTGCAGCATGGTGTTTAGGACAGAATACAGCATCAATAATCTCCCTCCAGCCGAGTAGGGACGGCTATATAGACTCTAGCAAAAATTCCGCCAGCGGTCTAAGAAAAAATAAATCTGCGTGAAGCGCGAACTTTTTGATCCGCTATCCCGTTACAGTAGCAGAAGCCAACCGCGCGGGGTTATTCATTACATTACTGTTATGAAATGAGGAAATGATGGCATGATCAAGATCAATCATTTGTATAAAATGTACCGGAAGGGCCATATGGCGCTGGATGACGTCAATTTGACGATCGGCGAGGGCATGGTCGGCCTTCTCGGGCCTAATGGCGCAGGGAAAACCTCGCTGATGCGCATCCTGGCTACTTTGATCCGTCCGAGCTCGGGAGACGCATTGATTCATGGAGTATCGCTGAAAAACGCGGAGGACATCCGGAAAATGATCGGGTATTTGCCGCAGCAGTTTCAAGTGTATCCGCAACTGACCGGAGCGGAATTTTTGGATTATGTCGCTGTAATGAAGGGAATGAGCGATCCGCGCAAGCGCAAAGCGGAAATTTCCCGCCTGCTGGAGGAGGTCAACCTTGCGGAGAAGGGAAATAAGCGCATCCGCACGTATTCCGGCGGCATGAGAAGGCGTCTTGGAATTGCTCAGGCGCTGCTTGGCTCCCCCCAGGTGCTGATCGTCGACGAGCCGACTGCCGGGTTGGACCCGGAGGAGCGCGTGCGCTTCCGCAATCTGCTTACGCGGTTTAGCCTGGGCCGGATTGTGCTGCTGTCCACGCATATCGTTGCGGACATTGAGAGCAACTGCCGGCAGATCGCCGTGCTTGATCGGGGGGAAGTCCGTTTTTCTGGGGATTTGACGCGCTTGCAGACCGCCGGCGAAGGCAAGGTATGGGAAGGGATCGTTGAAGAAGGCCTGTTCGCTAAGCTGGACCCGATGTCCATCGTATCCACCCGGCGCACGGATGACGGGCTGCTCTGCCGGATCATCGCCGATGCCCCGCCTATAGATATGGATGCCGCCGTAGTTCGTCCTACCCTGGAGGATGGCTATTTAGCGCTGCTAAGGTCTTCTCAGGAGGAAGGAGCGGGCCAGCGATGATGAAATGGAAGCGCCAATTTGCGCTGGAATGGAATCATATTTTTCGCAATCCTTGGCTGATGGGACTGCCGGCCCTTTACGGGGTACTATATGCATGGTTTCTGTCGGCGGTCTCGCCGCTGAACAATTTTTTTAACGAGGCCTACAGCTTTCATGCTCTGGTTCAAACACTTACGCTGGGTATCGTCATGCTCCTGGGCATTCTGGCCATTCGCCGCGACATTAGGCGGCCCGCTTACGAGTGGAGTACGGGGCTGCCTTTGGCCTACGGAATGCGGATTACGGCGAAATTTGCTGCAGCCATGGCATATTTAACCTTGTTTTCCCTGCTCGCTGCCGGTTTGTTTGTCGCTTTCTCCTATGGCAGAGGGATCGAATCTGCGGTCAACATCTCTCACGGCGTTTATTTCTTTGTATCTTATGAAATCTCGTATGTCGTGACGCTGGCGCTGGCCATGCTCCTTGCCGTTTGCCTGCAGAATCGGGTCGTCTATTTGATCGGCTTCTGCGCCTGGATGTTCGGGACGTTTTTCATGCAGCTATTTATTGTAGAAAGGTATAATTTATATATACTGCGCACATTTCACTTGAGCGAGCTGTTCGTTGAAGGGACGCGGGGATATGAACTATGGGGTTATGGGACTGATATCGATGAAATGATAAGATCGGGATTATTCGTCTTGGCATTCGCGGCGCTGCTGCTGACCGCTGCCGTGACAATTCTTAACCTGCTGCGTCCGACCAAGCATGGGGCGCGTTTGTGGTTCACCGCGGGGCTATCCGTACTGCTCGCCTGTGCAGCTTGTGCCCCCTACGGTTTACTGTGGAGTGACAGGTATAGCAGCTATAACGCTAAAATCAATGACGAGACCATTCTGGACATCGTTAGTTTCTGGGATGAACCAACGGAAATGTTTGAGGTTGCGAATTATGACCTTGTATTGGAGAAAGCGGAAAATGGCGTATTATTCGGCACGGCCCGGCTGGAAATTCCGGCTTCGGCCCTTATATCTCAAGGCAAGGAAGAAATAACGCTGACACTCAACCGGCTTTTTAGCGTTAGTGAAGTGAAGGCGAACGGTGATCCTGTATCTTTTACCCGGCAAGGTGATTTGCTGTCGCTGCCCAGGAGTGATGCGCCGGAACAGCGGGAGAGCGTAAGCCTGGAGATCCGCTATTCGGGAAAGGTTGCGGAAGACAATGGAAAAGGCCTGTATCACGCTCTTGTCCAACGGGACAATGTGCTGCTGCCGAGGGATTTTGTCTGGTATCCGTTTCCCGGCATGCGGCACGTCTATATGAAGGAGGATTGGTCCAACACGCTGCAGCTCGGCTCGATGTATAAAGAAATGCCTTTTCCTGCGGCCGAGTATCGGCTAACGGTCAAAGGCTTCGATTCGAAACTCTATACAAGCTTGCCGGAACTTGAGATGCAGGGAAATAACGGTAAGCTGCTTGGCGCTGACTTCAAAATGCAAGTGTTTCAGGGGTTCGGCAAGGACGGCATCAGCTTATTCGGCGGGCCGTTTGTTGAGGTTAGTGTTCCATCGCTGCCAAGCCGGATCATTACGACACCGAGCAGCAGGGCGCTAGCTGAGCATGTCTTGCAGGAGTGGAGCGGATACTACCGTTACTTCGCCTCATGGGTAGCGGATTTTGAACCGAAAATTCAACAGGTTGGTTATTTCGTAACCAAGCAGATGATGAACGATAGGAGCGAGAACGGAATGTACTTGATCTTTGCAAGTCACAGCGGGGATAACGGCTATGCTGGTTTGCTGATGACCGAAATGCTGCTAGGGACGCGAAAGGGCTCTTTTCAAATCGAGAATATGAGGAAGGACATCCGTCTGCCCCTGCGCAGCTTAATGTGGTACGTTTATTATAGAGAAGCCGAGGGGCTCAGCCATAAGGACATAGAGAATGGAATGGCCGATTTCCGCATGCTTGGCGCGCTATTCCATACGGATAGCAATGAGGATCCCGACAATTTGGGCGGCCGCATGGCTGAAGAGGCAGGTAAGGCGATCGATGCGGGAAAAATCAGCCAAGTGAAGGAAATACTGAATTACTTCTATACTCAGGGGATGGAAATACCGCTGGAGGAGCCGGACGGCCCAGCTCAAGCGAGCCCCATTCCTTACGAAGCCTGGGAACGGGAGTGGGAGAGGGTGATGGGACATGAAAACGGAGCTTAAGGCGCTGGGCAGTCAGGTGCGTCTTGATTTGAGCATCGGGAAGCAGCCGCTGTTCCTGCTCACGCTGCTTATTTATTTCACCTACTGGGCGGCCATCTGGCTGGCCGATCCATACCGCCCTCAGACTGTAAATTATTATGCGGAAATGGGAATGTTCCCGATCGTTATTATGCTCACCGTCCTGCTGTTTGAGCGGGAAATCGGCGGGGGAAGCATGGAGGTCATCGCCACCTATCCCGTATCCCTCCGGCTTATGGCCGTGAGAAAGTGGATACTCGCTCTCGTACTCGCCGCGCTGGCGGGACTGGGCTGGATGGCTATGTACCGGATGAAGTTCGGCGGTATCGTGAACGTCATGCATCCCTGGAATGGCGGTGAGGCCGTATCCCGGCAGGCAGGGTACCTGCCGCTTCTGCTGCAGACGCTGCCGGCCTATATGCTGCTTGCTTCCGTGGCCGTGCTGGGCATCGCCTGGTTCCAGAAGCTTTACGGCGGTTTAATGATTGCCTTTGCCCTATGGATACTTGATACGGTGAGCGCCGGACGCATTCTTGGAGGCTTTACGCTGTATACGGCGTATTTGACGGAAGGCTCCTCATTTATAGCTAACCGCGTTAGTTTGCTTGTTCTTGCCGGCTCTTTATTGCTGCTGGCCGGAGGGGTTATGGGCAGCCGGGAACGCTGGATCGGCAGAGAAGAGGAGTAGAGCTAACAAGAGCCATAGAGCCCAATAATCTTATTGTTTAGTCACAAAAAAGAGAGAGGGGGGGAGCAATGATTTCCGATCAGCAATTAACAGAGCGGGTGGCCTTAGGGGAACAGGATGCTTTCGAGCTTCTAGTTACCCGCTATCATGGACCTCTGCTGAATTACGTGACCCAGCAGTTGAAGGACCGCGGGAAAGCCGAGGATATCGTCCAGGAGACGTTCATCCGGCTCATCCGGCACCTGCGGCAGCATGGAGGGATGGAGCAGCTGCGGGCGTGGCTCTACAAAGTGGCGCTGAATTTATGCCGGGATTATTGGCGCAGTGCCGCCTATCGCTCGGAGTATACCGCTGCCGAGGATATTCCGGATGATGCCGATCCTGCCCCGGGAGCCGAAGAGATGCTGGAAAGGAAGGAAATGTCCAAGCAGATTGCAGCTACCTTGGAATATTTGCCGGATATCCAGCAGGAAGTGGTTAGGATGCGCTTCTTCCATGATTTGAAGCTGCAGGAGATCGCGGAGCTGAAGGAAATCCCCCTTAGCTCCGTCAAATCGCATTTATACGGAGCCTTGCGCAAGTTGAAGCGCTTGCTGCTCAAAGGCTCCGAGCCGGATTTATCATCCCCGCATGCGGGGAGCCGAAACCGAAGGAATAAGGATAAGGAGGCGCAGCTGCATGAATCACTTTATCGATGAAGAGCTGGAAAAGCTGGAGGAAGAACTGCGGGAGCCGCTGCGGCGCGCGATAGCCCCCCCGCCGTCCCCGGCGGAGACCGCGGAGCTGATTCGCAGGCTGCAGCCGGAATTTGATGCACTCAAGGCGGATCATGCCTTGGAATCGCTTCAGTTCAATGAGCAGGTGGAAGCTCCAACCCTGAGAAAGCTGCTGCGAAGCCAATTCCGCCTGAATCGCAAATCGTTAATTATGTCCAGTTCGGCGGTATTTTTGATGCTGATTCTTCTCGTCGATCCGGGCCAGCCCGTAAAGTCTATTGGCGTTCTGCCGTCTTCTTTGTTTCCGGTTATCACGCCGCTCATGCTGATCGCATCCATGCTGTTCAGCTACCGGACCTGGAATTCCGGAATGCGTTCGATTGAGAGCATTACTCCTTATCCTCCGGCACTTGTCATGTACAGCCGTATGCTCATGGTTATCGCCCTGATCGTCGTATGGGCCTTCATGAGCTCGCTGGTCGTCAGCATACGCATCTTCCAGGCCGGCGAATTTGTCTTGCCGCTGGGGCCCTTTCTGCTGCAATGGCTCGGCATTACGCTGCTGACAAGCGGAGCGGCCATGTACGTTCTCTTTCGCAAAGGAATTTATTACGCGCTAGCCAGCGCTCTGGCCGTATATGTGCTGTGGTTCATTTACATTGATAATTCCCAATCTTACTTTCTTCGGGTCGAGTACCGGGCAATAATCGATGGACTGCTGCTGGCAGCAGGAGTTGTGCTGCTGTTACGCTCTTATTACCGCAGCCGCAAAGTGAAATTCGAGGTAGGCGCAGGTGCAGGACATGATATCCATTGACTATGTTCGGCAGCCTGTCGGCACGTTTACGCTGGAGATTGAACAGCTGCGCCTATATCCGGGACTGACGCTGCTTGTCGGTCCTAACGGAGCCGGAAAGTCGACGCTGCTTAGGCTGCTCGCTACAGTGGACAAACCGCGGAAGGGCCGGATCGCGTATCAGGGCCGGGAAACGGCCGATCACCTGCCGCTCATCCGCAGCCAGATCGGCTACGTTCCATCGGACATCGAGCTGTATGAGGAGATGACGACGTACAAACTGCTTATGTACCTTGCCGAGCTGAAGGGGGTGTTCCAAACCGAGCTGGTCGACCGCCTGATTCGTGACTTTCGGCTGGAGACGTACCGCAATACCCGGATTAAACGGCTATCGATCGGCGTACAGAGAAGGATTGCCATCGTTCAGTCTCTGCTGGCCCAGCCGAAATTCCTCTTTCTTGACGAGCCGCTAAACGCGCTGGATTCAGGGGAGCGGAAAATGGCCATAACATATTTGACCCGCTATGCGCTAGGGCGGGTCGTCGTTGCCGCCGTCCATGAATTGAATGAGTGGGAGGCGGCGGCGAACCGCATACTATGGCTTGAGAACGGCGGAATTCGTTTTGAGGGCGGTGCAGCAGAATGGAAGTGGGATCTTCCTTCAAAGGTTTGGGAGGGAACGGTGACAAGCGAGCAAATGCGTGAGTTCCCGGAGCAGCGGGTTATTTTTATGAGGGAAACGGAGGCGGGGCTTTTTGTAAGGGTTGTCGCGGAACGCGTTCCTTTTCTAGGCCTGGCCGAGGTGCTGCCGTCTATGGAGGATGCCTATTTCATCCGCAAATTTTCTGTGAATTCCCAGAGCAGATAGCTATCCACATGTGCATAACCTTAAATTAGGAGGGAATCAGGGGTACTTAGCGGTCGATCATGTGAATATGTTGACGATTCCCGCCCTGCTCTTCGGAAATTATGAACAGTATGCACATATTCATGCACATATGAACAAATTAGTCGCGGTTTTCAGCCGTCGGCTTATTTGTTGTCCACAGCAGATCGAGAAAATGAATAATTCATAGGAATTTTATCGGATTTGGTATTTTCAAACGCTTCATTATGTGAGAGAATATGAAAAAACAATGACATCCTTTTGGGTATGCAAATTTAAAGGAGGATTTAACTATGTCTGAAGAGCGTCAACTCGGTCTTGAAACACTTGCGGTTCATGCGGGTCAGGAAATTGATCCCACTACTTATTCTCGCGCGGTACCGCTGTATCAAACAACATCCTATGGCTTCCGCGATACGGAGCATGCGGCCAATTTGTTCGGACTGAAGGAATTTGGCAACATTTACTCCCGTATTATGAACCCGACGAACGATGTGTTCGAGAAAAGAATCGCGGCGCTCGAAGGCGGCGTGGGCGCACTTGCCACCAGCTCCGGTCAGGCAGCGATTACGTTCTCGATCCTGAATATCGCAGGTGCCGGGGATGAAATCGTCTCCTCCGCAACATTGTACGGCGGAACGTATAATCTGTTCTCTACTACGCTAGCGAAGCTGGGAATCAAAGTGACTTTCGTGGACTCGTCCAACCCGGAAAATTTCCGCGCGGCGATCACAGATAAGACCAAAGCTCTGTATGCAGAGACAATCGGTAATCCGAAGGGCGATGTCCTCGATATCGAAGCGGTAGCCGCGATTGCTCATGAGCACGGCATTCCGCTTATCGTAGACAACACCTTCCCAAGCCCGTACCTGCTGCAGCCGATTAAGCACGGGGCAGACATTGTTGTGCACTCAGCCACGAAGTTCATCGGCGGACACGGCACTTCCATTGGCGGCGTCATCGTTGACGGCGGGAAGTTCGACTGGAAGGCCAGCGGCAAATTCCCGGGGCTGACCGAGCCGGATCCAAGCTACAACGGCGTTGTCTATACGGAAGCGCTTGGCCCGCTGGCTTACATTATTAAAGCCCGCGTACAACTGCAGCGTGACCTGGGCGCATCCTTGTCTCCATTTAACGCTTGGCTGCTTCTTCAGGGTCTGGAGACGCTGCATCTGCGCGTAGAACGCCATAGTGAGAACGCGCTTAAGGTAGCGAAGCATTTGGAGGGTCATCCAAATGTCGAATGGGTCAGCTATGCTGGACTTCCTAGCCATGAATCCTATGCGCTTGCCCAGAAATATCTGCCAAAGGGCCAAGGTGCAATCCTGACCTTTGGAATCAAGGGCGGTGTAGAAGCTGGCCGCAAGCTGATCAACAGCGTGAAATTGTTCTCTCATTTGGCCAACGTTGGCGATTCCAAATCCTTGATCATTCATCCGGCAAGCACAACGCATCTGCAGCTGTCTCCGGAGGAGCAATTGTCGGCAGGCGTTACTCCTGGACTCATTCGCCTGTCTATCGGCACAGAGTCGATTGAAGATATCCTCTATGATCTCGATCAAGCGATTGCGGCAAGCCAGGCCTAATCATCTGTTTATATCCTGTTAGAGCTATGCGAGTTTAAACGCTGCTCCCGAAGGTTTGTCATCAAGCCTTGGGAGCAGCTTTTTTAATTGGGCAATAGCACCGTTTATGAATTCAGCATTATTGGTGGTGGCAGCGGCGGGCAGCAGTTGGGCAGCTGTGGGGCTGCAACGGCAGTGAGAGTATTAGGCGTGACATGGCGATTGCGGTGGCTATTATGGCTGCAATGATTATAGTGACTACAGTGACTAGTAGCTGCAATGACTAAATAGTGACTGAGAGTAACTAAAGTGATTGTAGTGATTGTAGTGATTGTAGTGATTGTAGTGATTGTAGTGACTGTAGTGACTGAAATGACTGTAAGTGACTGTAAGTGACTGTAAGTGACTTTAATGACTCCAAAGGATTGTAAGGACGATAGCAGCTCTAGTGACTACAATACTGCATGACTATAGCAGTTATAGGCAGCTTAAGCACTCGATGGCACAAGCAGCTTAAATAGCTGAACTGTCAAGGGTGGTACTGTTAGTGAGGTTTAGTAATTATCGTGGCAGGAGTTTTTAGTGGCAGTGATTAACTTGGAATTTACGATACTAACTGCATTTGTTGCAGTAAGAATGAGGTGTTTTTCAACGACACTATAACTAACTGTATTTCTTACAATTAAATTAGTCGATTACGGGTTGCGATGGTGAAAAGGGACATTTTAGATGTAAGAAATACATTTATAATACAATATTGCTCGGAATGAAGCTAAATAGATGTATGAAATACAGTTAGTCTCAATGAAGATCCACCTCAGCAAAAAACCACCTCTAGCCAACTCTCCCAACAGCTAAAATTCACCTAGCCAAACTGCCACCCCGAACACCCCAACACCCCAACACCCCAACACCCCGAACACCCCAACACCCCAACACCCCAACACCCCAACACCCCAACACCCCAACATCCCCTACATGCCCGGCTCACCCACCTGTCTCCCCGCTAAAAACCTACTCAGCAGCTATCAGAATGATGGAGAGAGGACAACGGTCTGTCTCTCACAAACGAATTTGTCTACTCACCTATTTACATAAAGCGAAAAAAGGCTTAAAATGAATCTAAAGTTTCACTGAGGAAAAATTATTGTTCTGATGCAAAAATGATTATCGTTCTCAATTACATGCTGCTCCGGGATTTTCCCGGGGCAGCATGTGCCATTTTAAGGGCATTAACAATAGTATTCATTCTCAATTAGATACCACATCAAGGGAGGAGATTTATATGCAAGCGATACACAAAAGAGTTAACGCAATCCAGCAGTCCGCGTCCGCGAATTCGCCGGATCCGCGGAGACGGCGGCGCCAGTCGCTGCTTCTCATGCTGAAACATCGGGAGATTATTATTGCGCTGGGCAGTGGCGTGCTTATGTTAACGGCTTGGGGAGTAGGATCGTTCTCGCAAACAATATCCGTGCTGCTCTACATTGCCGCTTATTTTACGGGAGGATTCCTGAAAGCCAAAGAAGGGCTAGAGACGTTAATCAAAGATCGCGATCTGGACGTGAATCTGCTGATGATCGCCGCGGCGCTGGGAGCTGCCTCTATTGGCTACTGGAATGAAGGCGCGATGCTCATCTTCATTTTCGCCTTGAGCGGCGCGCTGGAGTCCTTTGCCAGCGAACGCAGCCATAAGGATATCTCCGAGCTGATCTCCTTAAAACCGGAAACTGCGGTAAAGGTGAGCCAGGACGGGATGAAGGTCGTTCCTGTGGAAGAATTGGCGATCGGCGACCTTCTGCTCGTGAAGCCGGGCGAGGTAATTCCCGCGGACGGAGTAGTGCAAAGCGGCAGTTCGGCCGTCAACCAAGCTGCCATTACCGGGGAATCGATACCGGTGGATAAAGCGCTGGGCGACAGCGTGTTTGCCGGAACATTGAACGGAGAAGGAGCTCTGTATGTTGAAGTAACGAGTCCGGCAGAAGGAACTCTCTTTGCCAAAATTATCGCACTCGTCGAGCAGGCACAGAATGAGACGCCGGAGTCTCAACGCTTCATCAAACGGCTGGAAGGCATTTATGCCAAAACTATCGTGGCAGCGACAGCAGCGCTTATTCTGCTTGCTCCACTTATGCTTGGCTGGAGCTGGTCGTTTACTTTTTATAAAGCGATGGTCTTCCTCGTCGTGGCTTCGCCTTGCGCTCTGGTCTCATCTGTGATGCCAGCCATGCTATCGGCGATGTCCAAGAGCGCTAGAAAGGGCGTCCTCTTCAAGGGGGGAGCGCATATGGACAATTTGGGCAACACGAAGGTAGTGGCTTTCGACAAGACGGGCACGTTAACGGCCGGGCAGCCGGTCGTCACCGAATTGTTCGTTGCTGACGGCTATGACCGCTTGGATGTGCTTGCGGCTTGCGCTTCCGCTGAAAGCTTGTCTGAGCATCCGCTTGCCAAGGCGATCGTAAACAAGGCAATCAGCGAAGGTCTGCAGATCAAGGAGGCTGAGGATATGAGAGCCATTACTGGCTGGGGCATCGAGGCCAGAGTGAATGGACGGATGTGGCGCATTGGCAAGGCTAGTGAGCAGGACGCCGCCATGCCGGCCGCATTGATGGAGCGGCTGAAGATGTTGGTAGGAGAGGGCAATACCGTCTCGCTGATTATGCAGGACAATGATTATGTGGGCCTGGTTGCTCTGCAGGACGTCATTCGCCCTCAGGCGGTTGCCGCAATCTCCAGGCTGCGCGAGATGGGGATTGCCACGGTGATGCTGACGGGAGACCGTAGCGGGACGGCTGAGGCTATAGCGAGAGAGGCTGGCGTGGATCAGGTGTTTGGCGATTTACTGCCGGAGGATAAGGTAGATCATGTTCGAAGCCTCCGGGAAAAGCACGGACATATCGTGATGGTCGGCGACGGCGTCAACGATGCCCCAGCCCTTGCATCCGCCACGGTCGGCATGGCCATGGGCACGGGCGGAACAGGAGCCGCGCTTGAGGTGGCGGATGTCGTGCTGATGAACGATAATTTGGAAATGGTTGCGGAGACCGTAGCATTGGCTCGCCGCGCCCGCAGAATCGTGAAGCAAAATCTCGTGTTTGCCGCGGCCGTCATTCTGACGTTAATCATAGGCAACTTTGTTCAAGGCATATCGCTTCCGCTCGGCGTGATTGGGCATGAGGGCAGCACGCTTCTCGTCATTTTGAACGGGCTGCGCCTGCTTCGTTGAAGCAGGGCAGTTCCTTCCCGGATTCATAGATCCTTCATGCAACCTTCACGGAACACGGCTAACGCAAATATTGACCTTAATTAATCATTACTTGATAATAAAGATTAGGAACTGTAATCAAAATGAATAAATAGATATGCGGCACTCATATTAAATTATTGCCTTGAAGGAGGATGTAATAAGATGTATAAATCCATTATTATCGGAACGGGCCCGGCAGGGCTGACCGCGGCGATTTACCTGGCCCGCGCGAACCTGAAGCCGCTCGTTATTGAAGGGCCTCAGCCTGGAGGCCAGCTGACGACGACGACGGATGTAGAGAACTTCCCCGGCTTCCCGGAAGGAATCATGGGGCCTGAGCTGATGGATAATATGCGCAAGCAAGCGGAGCGTTTCGGCGCTGAATTCCGCATGGGATGGGTGAACTCGGTCGATATGAGCAGCCGTCCGTTCAAACTTCAAGTGGAGGGCATTGGGGAGCTGGTGTCCGAAACACTAGTAATTTCGACGGGAGCTACCGCCAAATATCTTGGAATTCCGGGCGAGCAGGACAATGTGGGCCGCGGCGTAAGCACCTGCGCGACCTGCGATGGATTTTTCTTCCGCGGGAAGGAAATCATCGTCATCGGCGGGGGCGACTCTGCGTTGGAAGAAGCAGGCTTCTTGACAAGATTCGCCTCCAAGGTAACGCTGGTTCACCGCCGGGACGAACTGCGCGGCTCGAAGATTATGCAGGACCGCGTGCGCGCCAATGAGAAGGTAGAATGGGCGCTGAACCGGACGCCGATTGAAGTCCTGACGAACGAAATGGGCGTAACCGGGCTTAAAGTACGCAATAATGCGACCGGGGAAGAGGAAGTTATCCCGGCCAGCGGTGTATTCGTAGCGATTGGGCATCACCCGAACACCGGCTTCTTGGGTGGTCAAATCGATACGGATGAGAATGGCTATATCATTGTGAAGCCGGGAACGTCCGAGACGAACGTGCCGGGTGTGTTCGCTTGCGGCGACGTCCAGGATACCCGTTACCGCCAGGCTATTACGGCTGCGGGAAGCGGCTGTATGGCAGCGATCGATTGCGAGAAATTCATAGAAAGCCTGGAGCATGAGGCAGCTACAGCTGCAGCTGCGAAATAACAGATAACTATTTGATAATAGATATATAGAATAGATAAACCCGGGTAGGGAATAGGAGAAATCATATGAGTCAAGTTATCGTATATACGAGCACGAACTGTCCGAACTGCCATCGGGTTAAGAACTACCTTGCGGAGCGTGGCGTTTCATACGAGGAGCGCAACGTGCAGAGAAACAAGGAGTTCGCTCAGCAGGTATTGGATATGGGAATACAAGTCGTTCCGGTCACAGTTATAGGCGAGCAGCGCATTCCTGGATTAAACAAGCTTCAATTTGATAAGGCATTAGCCGAGCATGCATTGCTTCAAGCCTAAGGCTGAAAACCATGGCTTCCAATTCAAGGATGCCGAATCTAAATAAGAACAAGAAGAGGAGAACGGTTAGCCCGTTCTCCTCTTATATTCCATAGATGCGAAGACAAAGTTGTGTACGTTGTGTTAGATGATCAAGCCGGCAACAAACTGGAATACGACATAACTAACAATTCCGCTGCCGATCAGAATGAGCCCGCTCTTCTTCCGCCCTTGGAACAGGCGCAGCAAACCTAAGCTGCCTAGCGGGGCAATGATCAGGATAAAAAACATCACAGTAATAAAAAGTTCAACGGAAATGTCCGATATATTTACTATAGTCATATACTTGTCTCTCCGTTCCTAATATGGCTGGTCGCGCAATGATATTTATCACACTATTTAATATGTTTTATATTATACCTAAACTGCCATCCATTTAAAAGGAAATCGTTTAGGAAATTAAGGCATTTTAGCGTCTTTTTTGTCATGTGGACACAAAGTTGAAGGCAGCGGCAGGAGACTGGGGATTCGACAAAACTAGAAGCCCTTTTCATATTAGGTTATGTTACAATGGGCTTGAACTAACGGGAAAAGCTATATTTTTATACAGAAGGGTTGGGATATGATGAAGCAGCAAATCGCAAAACGATGGATTACGGCTGGAATTGCAAGTGCAATTGTGTTTGGTGCCGTACCGCCGGTCGTCGGTTATAGTGAAGTATACGCTCAATCGGAAATCGCTGCAGATAACGTAGCCGTAACCTCTTCAACGGAGCTTCAATCCGTCTTAGCCGAGCTTATGGGAGCCAGGAAAACGAGCATCACTTTGAAATATCAGGGCGCGACGAGCAACCTGAAGGATATTTTGAAGGAAGCTGTAAACGGGGCGCTGGAGAGCGATCCTTACACCAAGTATGTCGTTGACCGTTATACATATTCGTGGAAAGGAACCTCCGGTTCGGCCAAGATCACCTTTCAAGTATACTACCGGGAGACGGCAGAGCAGTCGGCTTACGTTGACGAGAGGGTAAAGGCGATTTTGAAGGAAATATTGAAGCCTGGCATGAATGACCATCAGAAAATAAAAGTGATTCACGACTATGTCGTGTTAAATATGAAATATGACGAGAAGCTGCAGAAATATACCGCATATGAAGGCTTGAAAACAGGCGAAGCGGTATGCCAGGGATATACGCTGCTAACGTACAAGCTCCTGCAGCAGGCGGGAATCAACAATCGAATCGTCGAAGGCAGTGCGGGCGGCCAATTGCACGCCTGGAACCTCGTATATTTGGGAGGACATTGGTACCATCTTGATACGACATGGGATGATCCTGCCCCGGATATGCCGGGTGTCGTTAAATATGGTTACTATATGCGGACGGACGAGCAAATGAGAAAGACGCATACCTGGAATAACATATATCCGGCTGCAAAGCAATCCTATCGTCAGACGCTCGGATCGCTAATTGCAGCAGGCGGCCAAGCGGCTGCCGGACTGCAGGAGCTGGAGAAGCAGCTGGAATATACGCTGTACCGCCCGGATGCTGCCCTTAGCACGGCCCAGGGAATTCAAGCTCAGGTCAAGCAGGCAAACGCCAGCAAACAGCAGACGGTAACGATCCGCTATGCCGGCTCAGAGCGGCAGCTCGTCGATCATTTAGGAAGCCTGTATGATCTTGGCCTCAGCCATATTTCTTATCTGGCCGAACCGCTGGAAGGCACTCATGATCTGCGGGTCGAAATTCATTGGAAGAATAATTGAGTTAGCTATTTTCGAGTTCATATGCCTACATTAGAAAGGAGCTGTCCCTGAGTAGAGTCATCTACTTCGGGGCAGCTCCTTTTTTTACGTATAGAATGATCTTGATTTTAATTTCGTGCCGGCGGCTCCAGCTCACATTCCTGCAGGGGAACCACTTTGGTGCGTTTAATCCATTTGTACCCGAGCCAGATAATTAGGAACAAGGGAACGCTAATATATGAAACGACGAGGCCGTACCAATCGATCTGCCCTCCGGTGAAGGCCGACAAATTTTGCCCCAGTATGACGACAATGCATAGTACAAAGGCAAAGATCGGACCAAACGGGAACCATTTAGCCTTGTAGGGAAGATCGTTCAGGTCCCGGCCTTGGGCAATATAGGCCCGCCGGAAGCGGTAATGGCTGATCGCGATGCCGAGCCAGGTAATAAATCCGCACATCCCCGAGGCGTTAAGCAGCCACGTATACACGATCCCGTCTCCGAACAGGGAGGCCAGGAAGGCGGTCATTCCAACCAGCGTCGTCAGCAGCAGCGCATTGATCGGCAATCCCCGGCGGCTGAGCCGGGCAAGGAACTTCGGCGCTTTGCCCCGCTTGGCTAGCGAGTACAGAACGCGGGAGGACGCATACATGCCGGAATTGCCCGCGGACAGAACGGAGGAGAGAATAACCGCGTTCATCACCGAGGCGGCGAAAGCCAGTCCGGCTTTTTCGAAGACGAGCGTGAACGGGCTGACGCCAATGCTCTCGATGCCTTCCTTCAGCAAATTAGGATTCGTGTAAGGAATGAGCAAGCTGATGACGAAAATCGCCAAAATGTAAAAAATAAGGATGCGCCAGAATACCTGACGGATCGCCCGGGGAACGTGTTCCCGCGGGTTGTCGCTTTCGCCTGCGGCGACGCCGACCATTTCCGTCCCTTGGAAGGAGAAACCCGCGGCCATAAATACGCCGAGGAAAGCGAAGAATCCGCCGTGGAACGGCGCATCGCCGATCGTGAAATTTTTGAAGCCGACGGCCTCGCCGCCGATAATGCCAAAGATCATCAGCACACCGACCGCTAGAAATATAATAACTACCGCAACCTTAATGGTGGCAAACCAATATTCCGATTCGCCGTATCCCTTAACGGATAGAAGATTGAGACCCAAGATGAGGGCAAGGAATAGAACGCTCCACAATAGGGATGAGCTGTCCGGAAACCAGTACTTGATAATCAGCGTTGCCGCTGACAGCTCGGCCGCAATCGTAATCGCCCAGTTATACCAGAAATTCCAGCCCATGGCGAAGCCCAGAGATGGATCGACAAAACGCGAGGCGTAAGTCTCGAACGAACCTGAATCCGGCATATACGTAGCCAGCTCGCCTAGGCTCGTCATCAGGAAATACACCATGATTCCGACGGCGGCGTAAGCAAGAAGGGCGCCTCCAGGGCCCGCCGAAGCGATCGCTCCTCCACTGGCGAGGAAAAGCCCTGTTCCGATCGACCCGCCGAGGGCGATCATCGTCATATGGCGGGCTTTGAGCCCCCGGTTCAATTGAGATGTGTTTGTATTGTTGCTATTCATGGTCTGCATCCTCTCAGTTAAAATAAAGCGAAAAAGAAAAAGACCGCCGGAAAGGTTCCGCGGTCTTATCACTATACCGTGATCCCCATAAACAATCCTCAAGATAGCACAACACAGCTTTCTGCAGGAGTCAGCCGTGACAGTTCTGTCCCTTTCGGCAACAGCCCCAGCATGTCCGTCCATGGGAAGCAGGACGTTCACACTTCGGCGATGCTGCCTTTCCATCCGGTTCATCGGCGGCTTCCAAGCCTCCCCGGACGTACTGATCAACATCGCGACCTCTACCTCATCCGAAATGCCGATGAGGCTCTTATTAAAATGTCAGATGAACTGATTACAAAGTATATAACAGCAGCCTGCCAAGGACAATGATCAAATATTGACATCCAGGCTGATGGATCAGGCAGACTAGCTGGAATCAAGCATCCTTCGCGCTGTTCTGCCGGTGCTGCGCCATCTGCTGCCAGATCGTGCCTGCGGCCTGCTCTCCAGATTCGATTCGCTCAAGCGCCATCCGCGCCTGAAGGCCAACCTCGAATTCCGGGTCATCCGAGGCAGCGCGGAGCGCGTCGCGCGCCTCATCTGTGCCGACCTCGTAGAGGAAGCGGGCCGCCCGCCAGCGAACAAGCTTGCTCGAATCCTGAAGCGCGGCAATCATCGCCTTCGTTGCCCCCGGATCGCCGATGTCCGACAGCGTATCGCCTGCCGTGCGGCGCACCGCTGGGGACTTATCGCGCAGCGCTTCATAGAGCAGGTCCATGGCCGGCTTGCCGATATCGCCGAGGTAGACGACGGCCAGGCGGCGCACCTGCATTTGCTTGTCGCCAAGCGCCTCGGCAAGCAGCGGCAGCGCTTCGGCATCCGGCTTCAGCGCCTCCAGGCCTGCGTAGCGAACGCGCCAATCGTCGCTCTGCATCCGCTCGCGCACCTCGTCCAGGCTAAGCTCGCGGCGCTGCTCGACGAATTCGCCTTCGCTGCTCCCGTGCTCGATCGCCTGCGCCACGAGCGCCCGCAGCCGTTCCGGCGGGTAGGCCGCCTCCAGCTCCTGCTCCACCTCGCGGGCGATATCCGCCAGCTCGCCGTAACGCACGCCGTAGTCGGTCAGCTTACGCTCTTTGATCAGCGTCGCGCTGGACACCTCGGTCACCGCGGCCACGAAGCGCTCGCTGAGGCCGATCCGCTCCTCCTGGCTGCCGGATTTCACGCGGATCTGCATCGGGATGCTGCGAAAAAATTGCACGAAGACCTGCGCTTCGCCGTAGCCTTGCGCAGCCTCTGAATCGCTTTGCTCCCACGCGGAAGCAATGCCCTCCTGGCCGAACTGCGATTGAACCTCGGTCAAGATCGCCGACCAATCGGCATTGCCCTTCCGGTCAAGAGCAACGAAGTCGGCGGTATGAAAGACACTCTTCACCCCCGGAATATGCAGCATTCTTGCAATCCATGACGGGGCTGAGCGTTCGTTGTCTAGCGTATATGTTTTGCGGATGCCCGGCTCCAGACTTTCACTCAGATGGAGCTTCATCGTATTCGGGCTCGGCGTCGGTTCGATAAATACAATTTTCATCATTTGTTCACACTCCTTTCAATTTATTGTACATCAAGGAAAGGGTTAACCCAAGTCTCGGAAGCAAGCCCGGAAGAACGGCATGCCCAGGACCGGTCAGGAATAAAAAGGAACCCGGGCGGCACACTACAGGTAGACGAATCGAATCAAAGGGGAGGCGCATCGTTTATTATGTACCAGCGGCAGGAACGGATACTTATCCTCGTCTGCTTCATCGTAGCAGTCATTATGCTGTATGCCACCATCAAGAGTGCCCTCCGGTATTTGGGCGCGCCAGCGGAGCCGGAACCCGGACGCTGGATTATGACGAGAAGGGAGCCGAGCCAGACCCATGTTCTCTATGGATCCAGTCACATTGAGCCGGATTCTAACCGGCCTCACCTTGTTTGTACATATTAACTTCGCTTCAATCGGAGTAGGCGTTCCGCTCATTATCGCTTTGGCTGAATGGAGGGGGATTACGCATAAGGACCCCCATTATTCCCTGCTCGCCCGCAGATGGGCCCGCGGATTTGTTATTTCCGTTGCAGTTGGCGTTGTCACGGGCACATCGATTGGCCTGCAGCTCAGCTTGCTGTGGCCCAGCTTCATGCGCGTAGCCGGGCAGGCGATCGCTCTTCCGCTTTTTATGGAGACGTTTGCTTTCTTTGTCGAAGCGATTTTTCTCGGCATATACTTGTATACATGGGAGCGGTTCAGACGGCCGATCCTGCACCTGCTGCTGCTGATCCCGGTCGTGCTTGGGGCATTTTCTTCGGCATTTTTTATTACCACGGTCAATGCCTTCATGAATACGCCCCAGGGATTTACGCTGGAGAACGGTGTATTTACGAATATCGACCCGCTAAGAGCCATGTTTAACCCGGCTACGCCGACCAAGGTATCGCACGTGCTGGCGTCTTCGCTGACGATGAGCTCGGGGCTGCTGGCGGGCATTGCCGCCTATAGCTTGCTTAAGGGGCGAAATCACCCTTATTTCAAAAAAGCACTCAAGCTCACGGTGACATGCGCGTTCGTCTTTGCGGTATCCACGGCGGTCATTGGGGATTTCTCCGGCAAATTTCTGGCGAAGTACCAGCCGGAGAAGCTGGCGGCAGCGGAGTGGCACTTCGAGACGATGGAGAAGGCTCCCCTCATTTATGGAGGGATTCTGAATGAGAATCATGAGGTGAAATATGCGCTGCGGATTCCTTACGCGCTCAGCATCCTGGCGGGGAGCACCCCGAACACCAAAGTGATTGGCCTCGAAGAATATCCCCAGGACGACTGGCCGCCGCTGCTTATTCACTACATGTTCGATATGAAGGTGACGATCGGCATGCTGCTCGTTCTCATTCCGTTCCTGTTTCTGCTGCGCCGCTGGCTGCCTGGCCGCAACAAGGGCTATCCGAAATGGCTGTTGATCGGCATACTTACGCTGGGGCCGTTTGCGATGGTGTCGATTGAGCTAGGATGGATGTTCGCCGAAATCGGGCGGCAGCCCTGGATCGTTCGCGGCTACATGAGAGTCGTTGATGCTGCGACGACTTCCCCGCATGTCGGCTCGATGCTCCTGCTGTTCATTATTTTGTATCTCGTCCTTTGCGTATCGTGCGTTTACGTATTAGCCAAGCTATTCCGCAATAAAGACGTGTTTACGGAAATGAGAGAGCGGGGAATCGAGGAAGGAGGTCAGGGATGAGCTACGAAATTATCGGAATTACGGTGCTCTGGACGTTTCTATTCGGCTATTTGATCGTGGCATCGATCGATTTCGGAGCCGGTTTTTTCAGCTATTACAGCGTCATAACCGGGCAGAAGAACCGAGTCCACCATATCATTCAGCGTTATCTTTCCCCCGTCTGGGAAGTGACGAACGTATTCCTGATCTTCTTCGTCGTCGGCCTTGTCGGTTTCTTTCCGATTTCAGCGTACTACTACGGCACGGCGCTGCTCGTTCCGGGCAGCCTGGCCACGGTGCTGCTGGGGCTTCGCGGCGCTTATTACGCCTATAACACCTACGGAAGCAGCAGGGAAGACAACAAGGTATATATGGCGATCTACGGGGCGACGGGACTGCTGATTCCAGCGGCGCTATCGACGGTGCTGGCCATATCGGAAGGCGGCATCATCCGGGAAGAGCGCGGCCATGTTGTCCTGGATTGGGCGAGTTTCTTCGCTAGTCCCTACACCTGGTCCGTCATTGTGCTGGCGCTCGTCTCCGTGCTGTACATTTCCGCCATGTTCTTGACCTATTACGCAAAAAAAGCGGGAGACCGCGTGGCCTTCGAAGTGCTGCGAGGATATGCGCTCTTGTGGAGCGCACCCACGATTGCCGCTTCTGTGCTGGCTTTTTTTCAGATCAATCGGCATAATCCCGAGCATTTCCAAAATATGCTCAGTATGGCTTGGATGTTTATCGCATCGTTTCTGTGCTTTTTGCTCGCCGTCTATTTCGTTTGGAAGAGAATCCGCCTGGGCTGGTCCTTTCTGCTCGTAATGCTGCAATTCGGCTTTGCCTGGTACGGATACGGCCGATCCCATTTGCCCTATATTCTCTACAAACAGGTAAGCATTTACGAAGGCTTCACGAACGAAACGATGGCGGTGGCGCTCATTACGGCGTTTATTGCCGGGCTGTTCATCCTGATCCCTTCGCTTGTGCTGCTGATGCGTTTATTCCTATTTGATGCCAAATACATTCGGGGAGGATCGCCGAAGAAGGGGTGAGCTAAGCCATGGAACATTTTTTGATGATGAGGGCGCCACAGCTGGTCCTGATCGCCGCGGTCGTGTTTTTGTTCGTGTACGCCTACCGTTATAAAGATCCTATCGATTAATTTGATTCAATCCTTTGCTTTTACGGGTGTATATGTTCTAAATATAGTAAAATAAAAAACGCAAAGAACAAACTGGAGGGGAGATAGAAGGAGGGTATCCTCAAGCATGGCCAAGAAACGCTATACGAACATCGACAATGTCAACACTGACAAAACCTTAAAGCAGTTCAGACAATGGCGGGAGGAGCGGCGCAGCAAGAAGAAAGACTACTCCTACATCATTCCAAACTCTACGCCGCAGCTTGATTTTTTGCAGGCCAATACAACCGAGCTTACTGTGACCTGGATAGGCCACGCTACATTTCTGATTCAATACAAGGGCCTGAATATCGTGACCGATCCCGTCTGGGCCGGGCGAATGGGATTTCAGCGCAGGCTTGGAACGCCGGGAATACCTATTACCGACGTACCTGAGCTTGATGTTATTCTCATTTCTCATTCCCACTATGACCATATGCATATTTCTTCCATCCGCAGGCTGTATGGGGCAAACACCCAGCTCATCGTGCCCATCGGCTTAGGACGCAAGCTGCGGCGCAAAGGGTTTAAACGCGTTCACGAGATGAGCTGGTGGGAGCATATGGAGATCGGCGATGCCAAAATTTCGTTTGTGCCGACCCAGCATTGGACGCGGCGGACGCTGTTTGATACGAATACGTCGCATTGGGGCGGATATGTTCTGGAACCGGCGGGGACAACGGAAGGGCAGCAGGAGCATGTCGTTTATTTCGCCGGCGACAGCGGTTATTTCCGCGGCTTTGAGGAGATTGGCAAGCGCTATAAGATCGATATTGCCTTATTGCCGATTGGCGCCTATGAACCGGAATGGTTCATGACCTCGCAGCATACGACTCCGGAGGAGGCGCTGCAGGCATTTCTCGACGTGAAGGCGAAGCTGATGATTCCGATGCATTACGGGACGTTCCGGCTTGCCGACGATACCGCGCGGGAGGCGCTTGATCGCTTAGAGGAGGACCGGAAGCGCAGGGGAATCGCGGAAGAGGCTATCAAGATCCTGCTTCATGGCGAGACGCTCCGTTATCCAGGAAGCGGATAGCGGATTCCAGCCAAGACCGTACGAAGGATATGCATGACTGCAAAGACGCACATGACGTGCGTCTTTTTTTGCGGGCAAATCGTTTTCAACTGGGGCGAGCGGCCATGATTTATGCTATAATGTTGACCAGTGTGTATTATTAATAAAGGATGGTAATGCCGAAATGATAAGTACTACTGGTGTAACGCTCCGCTATGGAAAACGAGCACTTTTTGAAGATGTGAATATAAAATTTACGCCGGGGAACTGCTACGGCCTCATCGGTGCGAACGGGGCGGGGAAATCAACCTTCCTCAAAATTCTGTCCGGAGAGATCGAGCCGAACCAGGGCGAAGTGCATATGACGCCGAACGAGCGCCTGGCGGTGCTGAAGCAGAACCATTACGAATATGACGAGTACCCTGTCCTGGAGACGGTGATCATGGGGCATACCCGTCTGTATTCCATCATGAAGGAGAAGGACGCTCTGTATGCCAAGGCGGATTTCTCCGAAGAGGACGGCATGCGGGCCGGGGAACTGGAAGGGGAGTTCGCGGAGCTGAACGGCTGGGATGCGGAGCCGGATGCTGCTGCGCTCCTGATCGGGCTCGGAATTCCGCGTGAGCTTCATGACAAGAAGATGGCTGAGCTAAGCGGCAACGAGAAGGTGCGGGTGTTACTGGCCCAGGCTTTGTTCGGCCGCCCGAACAACCTGCTGCTGGATGAGCCGACGAACCATTTGGATTTGGAATCGATCCAATGGCTCGAGAACTTCCTCATGGACTATGAGGGAACAGTTATCGTCGTATCTCACGACCGTCACTTCTTGAACAAGGTTTGTACGCATATCGCGGACATCGACTTCGGCAAAATACAGCTCTATGTCGGAAACTATGACTTCTGGTATGAATCTAGTCAATTGGCGCTGCAGCTGCAGCGTGATGCGAACAAGAAGAAGGAAGAGAAGATCAAAGAGCTTCAAGCGTTTATTCAGCGTTTCTCCGCAAATGCTTCGAAATCGAAGCAGGCTACATCCCGGAAGAAGCAGCTGGACAAAATCACGCTCGATGATATCCGTCCTTCGAACCGGAAATATCCGTTCCTGCACTTTAAGTCCGAACGCGAGGCGGGCAAGCAGCTTCTGAGCGTCGAGGGCTTGACCAAGACGGTGGAAAGCGAGAAAGTGCTGGATAACGTCAGCTTCGTTGTTAATAAAGGCGACAAAATTGCCTTTGTTGGGCCGAACGGCCTGGCGAAGACGACCTTCTTCCAAATCGTAATGGGCGAACTGGAAGCGGACGCTGGAGAGTACAGCTGGGGCGTAACGACGTCACAGGCGTATTTCCCTAAGGATAACTCTAAATATTTCGACGGCGTCAACCTCAATCTGGTTGAATGGCTGCGTGAATATTCGCACGACCAGGATGAGACCTTCCTCCGCGGCTTCCTGGGCCGGATGCTGTTCTCCGGGGAAGAGGCGCTGAAGAAGGCGAGCGTGCTGTCCGGGGGCGAGAAGGTTCGGTGTATGCTGGCGAAAATGATGCTGAACGGCGCGAACGTGCTTCTGTTCGACGAGCCGACGAACCACTTGGACTTGGAGTCCATTACGGCACTGAATAACGGCTTGATCGATTTCGACGGCACGATTCTGTTCACGTCACATGACCATCAGTTCATCCAGACGATTGCTAACCGGATCATTGAAATTACGCCAAACGGCATCATCGACCGCGTTATGACCTACGATGAATACCTGGAGAGCGAAGAAATTCAAAATCTGCGCAAGCAAATGTATCCTGAAGAGAAATAATCGCCAACCTGGCGCTAAATGCAGAAGGGGCTGTCCCATAAGTCACATAGGTGACTGAGGGGCGCCCCTTTCTCCGTTTCAGTGGAACTGGAATCAACTTCTGTGAATCAATTTCTCCCTTACCTGCATTTCTTCTCTAGTTCATCTCATATAACTGTTAAACATAAGCAGTCCGGACTAAATGGAATTCATGTATCTATTATGCCCTAAACGAATGGTTTAATGGATTAAATGGATTTTATGCACCTAAAATCAAGAATTCCGCCCATAATGGACAATTTCCTTTTTCCAAAGACATAAAATCCATTTAAATTTACTTTTCATTCTTTACCGCGAACACTAACTACTATAATTCCATTTAAAACGTGAAATCCGCGATTCATGCTCGGCGTGAGGGGGGGAGTGTAATTGGTCTCATCAAGGGCAACCGGTGATAGAGAGCGCGAATGCTCGAGCCGGAGCCGGTGTTTGACGATATGAAGAACGACCGGGACTTCAAAAGATTCCTGCCTCGAGGCTTATCAACAGTAAATCTGGAGATCGGGTGGCTTTCCCTTGCCCACAATCTGCTTAAGAGCGCCGCCGTCGATGCCAAAAACCAAGGAGCTGAGCGAGAACAAACGGCTTAGTTCCTTGGTTTTTTTACGATTTCTATCCTATTTTGCTGGTGAGAGTGCTCCAAGGTTTATTTTTGGGACACCCTCTTTTGCGTCTTGGAGCAGCTTCTCCTATGACCCGCCTGTACGGCGACGCTGGTTATTCGGCTTTTTATTGTTCTGGCTCTTCAACGTTTTTGTCTGTTGGTTTCCGGAGAATCCTGGCTTGTTCGCCGCAGCCTGCTGCTGTTTTTTTTGCTGCAGCTTCTGGCGCATCGCTTCGGCCAAGTCGATTTTCCGCGGTTCGTTGCTTTCTGACATGTCAATCATCTCCTATAGGGAAAGGGGTTGCTCTTATTCTATACGTTTTTAAATTATTGGACAACGGGAATAATGAATAACGTTTGCTTTAGCCCGGGGCAACACTGTTTCTCTAGACTCACACGAAGTTCATTTGCTACGATGATATAACCATATTTTGTTTTTCAAATAGAGAAGGAGCTGGAGGTGCAGATTTGGACATTTATAAAGATATACGCAAAGGAGAGCGGGGAGCCTGGATCAGCATTTCCGCTTACCTGGTTCTATCTGCATTCAAACTGATTTGCGGATATCTCTTTGCATCGAGCGCCCTTTTGGCAGATGGCTTCAACAACGTAACCGATATCGTGGCTTCGCTTGCGGTATTGATAGGATTGCGCATATCCCAGAAACCGCCTGATTCCGATCACGCGTACGGGCATATGCGAGCGGAGACAATTGCTGCTTTAGTGGCCTCTTTTATTATGGCGATGGTAGGAATTCAAGTCATTTACGGTTCGATTCGTTCGCTTGTGTCTGGAACAGAGACTGAGCCGGATATTCGCTCGGCAGGGGTTGCATTGATCTGTGCGGCGGCGATGTGGCTCGTTTATGCCTATAATCGCAGGCTGGCGAAGCAGATTAACAATCAGGCGCTAATGGCAGCGGCCAAGGATAATTTTTCTGATGCATTGGTGAGTATCGGGGCGGCCATCGGAATTATCGGCGCGCAATTCGGGCTTCCATGGCTGGATACCGTTGCCGCCTTTGCAGTCGGCCTGTTAATTTGCAAGACGGCCTGGGATATATTCAGGGACTCGACGCATCGGTTGACCGACGGCTTCGACGAGAGCGAGCTGGGAGATTTGCGGAGCTCCATTTCAAGAATTCAAGGCGTAGAGGGGATACGGGACGTGAAGGCGCGCGTTCACGGCAATCATGTGCTGGTGGACGTCGTCATCGAAGTTGACCCGCTGCTTACCGTGATGGAGAGCCACGAAATCAGCGATCGCGTTGAGGAGCAGATGCGGCGCATCCGCAACGTCATGCATGTTCACGTCCATGTTGAACCAAAGACAGGGACGTAGAAAAGAACCGTTAGAGTGTACATGCTCTGACGGTTTTTTATATTGGGGTGAAAAGGTACTAAGACCTATTTTCGGAATTTATACTAGGTATTTCGTAGCTTGGTCAAATACATAACACGAAAATCGACTTATTTAGACATTTATCGACAAAGGATATAATGGTTAGAAGTTAAAAAGAAAGGAGGAATTAACAGAATACCCCATATTTCCAACTACATCTAGGAGGTTTTCATCAATGAAACGGAGTGTGGCGATTTTATTATCGAGTGCCATGGCATTATCCATTTATTCTTCCATGCCGGCGTTGACTTCGGCGGCGGCTTCATCCCAGAGTGCGGTGCAGTCTACGGGCCAGATCGTAGCAGGCGTTAATTTGCGAGACAAGCCGTCTCTGTCAGGAAAGGTCATCGGCTCTTTGAAGAAGGGGACGCCGGTGCAAATTCTGGAACAAAGCAACAGCTATTTCTATAAGGTGAAGGATGCCGGAGGGAATGTCGGATATGTGAGCGCGGCGCCAAAATATATCACGGTTAATGGTACGGCTTCTGCACCGGGCTCAGCGGAGACGAAGCAAAGCGGCCGCGTTATCTACGGGGTGAATCTGCGCACAGCGCCATCGACGTCGGGGAAAATCATTACGATGCTGAAGAAAGGCACTGGCGTTACTATTTTGGAACAAACCAACAAATCATTTTACAAGGTAAAGAGCGATAGTGGCTTGACTGGTTATGTCAGCTCATCGAGCAAATATATTGAGATCACCAAGGGAGGTGCCTCCCAAGGGAACGGCGGTTCATCTGCCCCTGCTCCTCAGCCATCCATTCCGGCGAATATCAAACAGCAGGTGGATAAAGTGATCCAAACGGGCAAGCAGTATATGGGTACGCCTTACGAATTCGGATCCAACCGAAATACGACGGCGACCTTCGACTGCTCCGATTTCGTAAAACATATTTATAAGAAAGCCCTTGGCATTACGCTCCCGTCCGACTCCCGGAAGCAAGGAGCGTGGATCAAGGAGAACAGCCAGCCAGTATATCGGATTAGCGATCTGAAGGCCGGGGATCTGGTCTTTTTCATGAGCTATAAAGGCTCGTCTGCTTCGGCTTACAAGGGGATCAACAGGGATAAGGAACGGATTACGCATGTTGCCATGTATATCGGCAACGGCCAATTGCTGCATACTTATTCTGTCAAATCGGGCGGCGTCCGGATTGATAAGTTCGATGGTGCGTGGGAACATCGTTTTCTATACGGGGGCAGCGTGCTGAAATAGTTTAGCCCCAAACTAAAAATCGCTCCGCAGAACCCGGGAAATCCCTGACTCTGCGGAGCGATTCGTGCATTAAGGCCTGATTCTATGTTATATATTAGCTATAGTCCGGCACATAGTTTGGAACGTAAATCCAGGCTTTGCCGAGCCAAGTGTATATTTCCACCCAATCGTCGATGATTTGGCCAGTCGGATGTACCGATTGCGGGGCAAGGGCGCTTAGCATATCGCCGTTCGGAGCGCTATAGAAGCTAGTAATGCTTAACAATTCAATCGGGTTCGGGGCGATCACCGTGTGTTCAGCTTGAATGATAGGTTCGTCGAGAACCGGCACGGCAGGATCGGCTTCAGCTGCTGAGGCTCCGGTAGCCAGGGCGGCGGAAATAATGACAGAAGCGGTAATGGCTGCAAATTTTTTCAATTGAAACTCCTCCTTGAATATATTTGGTTGTATTCTATGTCGTACTTATGTAATAAACAATCAAGCAACTTCAGAATCATGATAAATGATAGATTTTAATAAATGGGTTGTTAAAGGAGCGATTTGGCGTGAAAAAAAGACGGTCAAGGGGGCGGCGGCTGCTCTTGCTTCTGCTAGTATTTGCATTGCTTGCGGCTGCTGTAGTCTGGTATATCCGCCCGGAGCGCAGCCTTGATTTAAATTACTCGGAAATACGCTGGAAGGACAAGCTGGAAAGGATGATCGAAACCCGCAGGCCGGAAGTGGAGCTGACGGAGAAGGAATTGAATGATCTGGCCAAGCAAAATTTGATCCGCGCCCTGCAGAGCCGGGGCGAACTCCCCGTTAAGATCACGGGCACGCAGTTCGAGCTTGCCGGCCATCGGCTTACGGTCTATTTGAACGGCGCCTGGGGGGCTTTGGAGTTCGGGGGGGAGGCCCGGTATGTCATGGAATATTCGCGTGACCGGTTAGTTTTGATCCCGGAAGAAGTCAGGGTCAGAAGTCTGTCACTGCCACCGCAAATCTTCGGGCTGGGGAAGGTGGAAGTGGATCCCGGTCCCTTTATGCCTGATCCGGTTGTCATCCGGGACATAGTCTTCCACGATCAGCAAATAACGGTTAAGCTCACACTGGATTGGCTTGAAATCGCACGGTACTTGTCTTCCTACTAATGCAACAAAAAGGCGGCTGCTTCGTCATGAAGCGCCGCCTTTTTGTTGATGGACTAAGCCGGATGATGATCTTATCTATTTAAAGTGAACGGCTCCGTCCGGTGAAGAGAGAAATCACGAACAAGACGAGGAAAATGAAGAAAAGCACTTTAGCGATCGAAGCAGCTGCCGCTACAATGTTAAAAAATCCGAAAATTCCTGCAATAATCGCTATCATCAGAAAAATAACTGACCATTTCAACATGATAATCACCTTTCCTTCATAGTAAAATAGTGTAGTATGAGGCTTAAAGCGACACAGGCTGGATGTGTAAAATGTCCTATGAGAAGTGATTCCAAAATTGCTGTTCCGTCGCTTGTAGTTGTCATTAACCGGGTGAAATCTGGATGAAACAGAGGGCGTTTATGCAGAAAGCCCCCTTAAGACAGACGTTGTTTCGTCCCGAAAGGCCAAGGGTAACTAAGAAATATCGACGGAAGTCAGGACAGGAAAGAGAGGGAATGGTATGATTTGGCAGATTAGTGTTGCAATCATTGCCGCAGCATTTGCGGTACTAGTCGTTTTTCTAGTAAAAACTTTGCAGGCTGCGGAGAAGTCTCTGGATAAAACGACCCAGACGCTGCAGGAAATCCAGAAGACGGTGGATGAACTCAGCTATGAAGTCAAGCAGGTCGTTAGGCAGGCTAATAGCATTACGGAGGATGTCGAGCATAAGATGAAGCAGCTCGATCCCGTGCTGGAATCCGTGAAGAACGTTGGAGATGTATTAAACGAGGTGACCCTTGCGGCTAAGCAGGTATCCTCTTCGCTCATCGGGAGGGTGAAGAAAACCGCGCATAAACCGAAAAGCACGGCTGGACCGGAGCAGGGAACAAATGAAGAACATCCGATCGACCGTTCTATGCATACTTATGGCTCGGCCTACGATGGTCCGGCCAATTCCAAGCCGGACCCCGGCTGGATGAAATGGGTGGATATCGCTTCTGGCGTTTGGCAAAAATACCGCTCGTGAACATAGGATAGGAACGGATCGGCAAGTTTCCAAGAAGAGGTGAGAACGATGCTGAACATGATGTTATTGCTGCTCGGGCTCTTAACAGCTTCTCCAGACCATACTCCAGCAACTGTGGACAGTGTTCCGCGGCTTCCTGTGAAACTTGCCCAGGTGCAGCAATCCAATCTCATGCCGATTACGGAATTTGAGTCGATGGGCGAGGTGAGCCTATTCGACGACCGCGACAGCGTCGTCCGGAAGAAAGGCAAGCCGCTGTCGATCAACAAAGATGTTTATTCGGGCTATACTGAATATGAGTACAAGGACCTTACTGTCGGATTAAGTGAGGATTTGGTGTACTATGTCCATGTGGACGTGGACGCAAGTGCGGAGGGCTATCCCGCAAAAATCCAATTGAACGGACATTGGCTCCCGCTGCAGAAGCAGGAGCTTGCGCAGGCGCTCGGGGAGCCTGACTTCAAGGCGGAAGACGGAGATGTATATATCCGTGATTTGGCGGCGATAAAAATATATCGCCATCCTGCGACAAAAGCCATCGTAGGCGTCGACTTGTTCGATACGATCGCATTTTAACAATGTTTAAATAAAAATATGAAATATACTGTTTCAAACGATGCGGAAAAGGGTAATAACAGCCCGTGGCGACGGAGAAGGATAGGATTCATTATAGACAAAGGAGAGTGCTGACAATGAGTATGACGGACAAGAAGTCTTATGCCAAGGTGGTTCAGAACGGAGTTCAGGCGGTAGAAGCCGTAAATGAACTGCGTTCGGCCGGATACGCGAAGGACGATATCTTTGTGCTCGCCCATGAGCAGGACCGTACGGAACGAATTGCAGACACATCCGATGCAAATGAGATCGGTATTAAGGAGGAAGGCGTCTTCGATGCCATCGCCAACCTTTTCCGTTCGCGCGGCGACGAACTTCGCGCCAAGATCGAATCCTTGGGATTCACGAAGTCAGAGGCTGCCTTTTACGAGAAGGAGCTGGATTTGGGAAAAGTACTAGTTATAGCAAGATATACGGCTTAATGAAGAGGAACTCTCGCCCTGAAGCTATAGGATCAAAACATGGATAAGGAATGGGGAACCGCTCTCCCCCATTCCTTATCTATGTTTTTTTACGCAAAACGAGGAGTTTAGGGCCTATTTTTTGTTGTGAGGAGAATTCAAGTGAAAATATTAATCGTGGATGACAATCCGACTAACATAATTATTATTCGAGAGATATTGAAAAAAGAAAATTACAGAAATACGGTAGCGGCTTCTTCCGCAGCGGAAATGTTCCAACGGCTGGGAATCGAAGAACCAGGAGGCGAGCTGATGCCTGGGTTTTCAGATATTGATTTGATATTGCTGGATATGATGATGCCGGAAATGGATGGTATTACGGCCTGCCGCATTATTCAGACATATGAGAGGCTAAAGGATATCCCCATCATTATGGTTACCGCAGTCGGCGACTCCAAGAAACTGGCTGAAGCTCTTGACGCCGGGGCGGTCGACTATGTGACGAAGCCGATCAATAAAGTAGAGCTCATGGCGAGAATCCGCCTGGCGCTTAGGCTAAAGCAGGAGAAGGACTGGCATAAGGAAAGAGACCAGCGAATTCAGGAGGAATTGAAGCTAGCCGCGCTGGTGCAGCATGCCGTTCTAAGCTCCGCTATCGACGATCCGCAGTTCGCAATTGATGCCATGTACAAGCCGTCCTTTGAGCTGGCCGGGGATTTGTATTCCTGGTATCCGCTCGGTGAAGGGCGGTACGGTGTAATACTTCTGGATATGATGGGGCATGGAATATCTTCATCTTTGTTCTGCATGTTCATCGCTTCGGTGCTCAAAGATACGGTCAGCACTTACGTTGAACCCGAGAAGGTCGTGCAGGAGCTGAATCGGCGCTTTAATCAGCTTCATATCGAAAATCAGCTTGTGCAATATTACTTTACGGCCATTTACCTTGTCGTCGATACGAAGCATAAGAAGATTGATTACGTCAACGCCGGGCATCCTCCAGCGCTGTTCTTCCAGAAGGGGAGAGAGGTGGTCAGGCTGGAAACGGTATGTCCGCCTGTGGGATTGTTTGACAAGATGGAGACCGAGACTCATACGATTGCGTATGAAGGAGAAGGCCATCTCGTCCTGTATACCGATGGTTTAATGGAAGTGGTGGAAGGGACGCAGGAAGAGCAGATCGGATACCTGGAACGAACCTTGGACGGGAACCGCAGGCTGAACAAGGATTTGATGCAGCGGTTATTTTTTGACGAAGGACACCAGCAGGAGAGGGAAGATGATAAGTGCCTGGTCTGGATCACGCTTAAAGAAGGAGAGGTTAGCGAATGAAAATCAGGAGCAAGTTAATTATCGGCTTCAGCTCACTTCTGATCATCATGCTGGTATTGACTTTCGCCAGCTACGAACGGCTGCATTTTATGAATACTCAGCTGGACCACGTATATCAGGACGGTTATATGAAAGTGAAGGCTTCTACGGGAATGCGCGGCGATGTGAACGATATGGCCCGGATCCTAACGAATATGGTTCAGGTGAAAAACCAGGATTATTTCGTGCAAGAGAGCGGCAAGCTCGAGAAAAGAGCAGAGTCGGCGCAGCAGAATATGCAGCTGCTCCGTAATAGCATGACGAGCGGGGACGAGCGTCAGCTCATCAAGAAGATTGAAGAAGCAAGCCTGGACTTTACAAACTACCAAGCGCGCATTATAGCGCTTCTGAGCAATGAGCAGTACGATCGTGCCAACGAATACCGGATTTCCTCCGGACAGGATATCCAGGATCGTTTGCTGGATACGCTGAATGATCTAAAGGATTACCTTGATATTCAGATTGAGGCCGAAATCAAGGAGGCAAATGATGCGTATGAGAGCTCGATCCAGATTACGGTCGCTACGATGGCGTTCGGCCTGCTCTTGGGGCTTGGTATCGTGCTGTGGGTGCTGCCAAGTATTACCAAGGGGCTGAACGTCGTTAATGCCATGATCAAGCATTTCGGCAAGGAGCAGTTCGAAGAGATCCGAAACATATCGTTCGAATCTAGAGACGAGATAGGCAGCGTAGCTCGTGTCTTCCAGGAGCTGAGCGAGGATCTGCGGGAGAAGCAGGAGCTTGAGAGGAGGTTCGTGCAGCAGCAGAAAGATTTGAACTGGATTAACTCGAACCTGGCGCGAATAACCGAGCTGCTGCATGGCATCAATTCGCTGGAACAGATATCGCAGATGTTCATCAATGAGTTTACCCCGGTTCTTGGCGGAACAGTCGGCGCCATTTATATCCGGAAGGAGAGCGAAAACCCGGACGAGCTGTATCTGGCGGGAAGTTATGCCAAGGAAGGAGAATTGAACTCACCGGCCATGTTTAAGGTCGGCGAGGGCCTCATCGGCCAGGTTGCCCTTGATCAGAAGCCGATATCCCTTAGCGAAACGCCGGCCAATTACTTGTCCGTCCGCTCGGCATTGGGTGAAGCGAAGCCTGCCCATGTGCTTATTTATCCAATCATGTTTGAAGACGAGCTGCTGGGCGTCGTCGAGTTGGCCTGCCTGGATCAATTTACGTCACTTGAGGAGCAATTGCTTGGGGAACTGACGGTGAATTTGGGCGTCGTATTAAATAACGTCAACCGCAGGCTGCGTGTCGAAGAGCTGCTGCGCGAATCGCAGGCTCTGACTGAGGAATTGCAGGTGCAGTCGGAAGAACTGCAGACGCAGCAGGAGGAGCTTCGCCGCTCCAATGAAAGCATGGAGAAGCAGACAGCGGCATTGAAGCGCTCTGAGGAACTGCTGCAGCGGCAACAGGAGGAGCTGGAGCACTACAATACGGAGCTGATCGCCAAGACCCGCGCCCTCGAGGAGCAGGTTCAGGAAGTTAAGGAGAAGAACGAGGAAATCGAGAAAACGAAGGAAGAACTGGAGCGCCATGCCTCCCAGCTTGCTGTTACGAGCAAATACAAGTCGGAGTTTCTGGCGAATATGTCGCATGAGCTGCGTACTCCCCTGAACAGCCTGCTTATTTTGTCACAGCTGCTGTCGGAGAATAAAGACAATAATTTGACGCCAAAGCAGGTTGAATATGCCCAGACGATTCATATGTCTGGAACGGATCTGCTGAAGATGATCGATGAGATCCTCGATCTATCGAAGGTGGATGCCGGCAAAATGGAAGTAAATCAGGAGTCGGTCAGCATGGAGGAGCTTGAGCGGTTCGTCGAGCATAATTTCCGTCCCGTTGCGGAAAGCAAAGGCATCCAGCTGCGGCTGGAAGTAAGCCCCGAAGTGCCGGAACGAATTATGACCGACGGCCACCGCGTAAAACAGATTTTGCGAAACCTGCTCTCGAATGCATTTAAATTTACAAATGAGGGCGAGGTTGCATTTCTGGTTAATATGGCCTCCCCGGAACAATTGCCTAGCTACCTTGAGGACAACCGCGAGTACTTGGCGTTGACGGTCAGGGATACCGGAATCGGTGTGCCGGAGGATAAGACAGACTTGATCTTTGAGGCCTTCCAGCAGGTGGACGGGACGACGAGCCGCAAATACGGCGGAACCGGCCTCGGTCTCTCGATTAGCCGGGGATTGTCCGCGCTGCTTGGCGGCGGAATCGGCCTTGTTACCAAGGAAGGGGAAGGCAGCAGCTTCACACTGTATTTGCCCAAGGAACCGGGATCCAAGCTGTTTGGGGCATCGAAAGAGGCGGCTGCAGCTGCCGTCATTGGATCTTCGAGGCTGAGTCAGGAGGCCTTCGCGCTACCTGCGCCGGCAGAAGAGCAGGCAGCTGCGCCCCATCCGATTGAGGATGACCGGGAACTGATCGCAAGCGAGGACAAAGTTCTGCTTATTATCGAGGATGACGTCGTATTTGCTAAAATTCTGCTGGAAATGTCTCGGAATCACGGCTTCAAAGGACTCGTTGCCGTTCAAGGCGACGAGGGACTGCGTCTCGTTCATAAATATTTGCCGGATGCGATCATTTTGGATATTCAGCTGCCTGTCATGGATGGCTGGTCGATTCTGAACGAGCTAAAGAGCGATGCCAAGACAAGGCATATTCCGGTACATGTCATTTCCGTCGTCGATGACGTGAAGCAGGGTTTAATGATGGGAGCGATCGCCTACTTGCGCAAACCATCCTCAAGAGAGCATCTCGAACGAGCCTTCACTTATATTGAGTCCTATACGGAGAAAAGCCTGAAGCATCTGCTGATCGTGGAGGATGATGAAATTCAGCAGAAATCGATTATCGAATTGATCGGCCATGACGACGTGGCTATCACAGCTGTGGCAACGGGAGCCGACGCTCTCGAAGAACTGCGGACGAAGCATTACGATTGCATGGTGCTTGATCTGATGCTGACGGACATGACCGGCTTTGAATTGCTCGATCAAATCCGTGATGACGAGAATTTGAACGATCTGCCGATCATTATTTATACCGGCAAGGATTTGGATAAGAAGGAAGAGACGAGACTTCGCAAGTACGCCGAGTCGATCATTATCAAGGACGTTAAATCGCCGGAGCGGCTGCTCGACGAGACGACACTGTTCCTGCATCGCGTAGAAGCGAACCTGCCGGAGGACAAACGGAAAATACTTCAGAAGCTGCACAACAAGGAGGAGCTGTTCGAAGGTAAGAAGATTCTGCTCGTAGACGATGACGTCCGGAACGTATTTGCGTTATCCAGCGTGCTTGAAGGCTATCGGATGAACGTGGTTTATGCCGAGAATGGCCGGGAGGCGCTCGATATATTGGAGGAGCAAAGCGATTTCGATCTTATTCTGATGGATATGATGATGCCTGAAATGGACGGCTATGAAGCGATGCGCCGCATTCGGGAGAAGCCGGAGTTCGCGAAGCTTCCAATCATTGCTTTGACTGCCAAGGCGATGAAGGAGGATCGCTCGAAATGTATCGAAGCAGGGGCCTCGGATTATGTGAAGAAGCCGATCCAAACGGATCAATTACTCTCATTGATGCGTGTATGGTTGTATTCGTAAGCAGAATAACGGGGTAATAATATTTTAGAAGGCTGTTCAGGCAGCAAGCTGTATTTTATTGAGAAAGTGGAGTTGAATTCATGTCATCCAGTGATTTTATAGACTTTGAAGATGATATTCCTTATGACCCTAACCAAAGCGAGCGTGAGAATATCGAGATTGAGCTGCTGCTGGAGGGAGTCCATCGTCTGTACGGTTATGATTTTCGAAATTATGCCGCTCCCTCTCTGCGCAGAAGGATTTGGCATCATGTGCATTCCGAGCAGCTGCAGACGATTTCCGGACTGCAGGAGAAAATTTTCCATGACCGGGAGTGTTTTGAGCGTTTTGTGAACAACCTGTCGATTCCGGTGACGGAAATGTTTCGCGACCCGAATCTGTTTCGGGTATTCAGGGAGAAGGTTATCCCCCTGCTGCGAACTTATCCTTATATTCGCATTTGGCATGCGGGCTGCTCTACGGGAGAAGAAGTGTACTCCATGGCCATATTGCTTCATGAGGAAGGTCTCTACGATAAAGCCCGCATTTATGCTACCGATATGAACGACAGATCGCTGCAAATGGCCAAAGAGGGGATCGTCGGGATCCAGAAAATGAAGCAATATACGAAAAATTATTTGGAGGCGGGCGGGACGCGCTCGTTCTCCGAATACTATACGGCGAAATATAACTCGGTTATTTTTCAGCCGTTTCTGCGCAAAAACATTATTTTTGCTGAACATAACCTCGCGACAGACCGCTCCTTCAATGAGTTTAATGTTATATTTTGTCGTAACGTGATGATCTATTTTGACGAAACGCTGCGAAACCGCGTTCATTCCCTATTTCACGAAAGCTTAAGCCACTTTGGCGTACTGGTGCTGGGTGCTAAGGAATCGATTCATTTTACGGACTTCACGGACTGCTACGAAGCGTTGGATCGTGAAGAGAAAATATATCGAAAGGTCAAGTGATCTTTCGACACAATTGGCAGGAGGATTTCATGGGGGTTGAAGAACCGATTCACATTTTGTTGGTAGACGACCGTCCTGAGAATTTAATGGCCCTGGAAGCCGTGCTGGGCAGCGAACAATACAAGCTCGTACTGGCCACATCGGGCCAAGAGGCGCTCAAATATTTGCTCAAAGATAATTTTGCCGTGATCGTGCTTGACGTGCAGATGCCGGGAATGGATGGCATTGAGACAGCCAGGCTGATCAAGGCCCGTGATAAGACGAAGGATATACCGATTATATTTATTTCGGCGAACAGCAAGGATGCAGAGCATTTATTCGAGGGCTATTCGGCGGGGGCGATCGATTATATGGTCAAACCGTTTATTCCGCAAATTCTAAAATCGAAAATTGACGGCTTCGTGGATATGTACATCACGAACCAGCGCCATAAGACACAGAGCATGCTGCTGCAGCAGAAGACGCAGGAACTGGAACGGATCAACGATGAATTGGTGAAGGCCAAGGAGGCAGCGGAGATTGCCGCGAAGGCCAAGACGGAATTTTTAGCAATGATGAGCCATGAGATCCGTACCCCGATGAACGGCGTCATCGGCATGATCGATTTGCTGCTGGAAACCGAGCTGCAGGATGAACAGAAGGAATATGCCGAGATCATTCGCAACAGCGCGAATACCTTAGTGACGATCATTAATGATATACTCGACTTTACGAAAATGGAATCCGGAAAAATGGAGCTGGAGGAGAGCCCCTTTGAGCTTCGAGCCGGCATCCATGAAGTGTTTAACCTGTTTTCGGTCGATGCCAGCCGCAAGGGCTTGGAACTCGTGTACTTTATGGATGATGGCATCCCCCAGGTTCTTTATGGGGATATGGGGCGATTACGTCAAGTGCTAATTAATTTGATAGCCAATTCCATTAAGTTCACCGACCAGGGCGGGATTTATTTGGTCGTATCTTCAAACCGGGACACAGACGATCCAGATAAGCTCATTCTGGAATTCACGGTGAAGGATACCGGTATCGGCATTGCTCCCGACAAGGTCGACAAGCTCTTCAAGCCGTTCTCGCAATTGGATTCGTCCATGACGAGAAAATACGGGGGAACCGGCCTCGGCCTCGCCATATGCCAGACGCTGGTACAGTTGATGGGGGGCGCAATCCGGGTGGAGCCCCAGGAGGAGAAAGGGGCTGCCTTTACCTTTTCGGTCCAGGTGCGCGAATGTGTAGACGAGGATGAAGAGCCGAATTATTGCGTCTGTCCTCCGGTGGAAGGCAAGCTCCTGCAGCCAGAGCGGATGCTTGTTGTCGATGACCATCCGATCAATCAGCGCCTCATGGTCAGTATGCTGAACAAGCTGGGTTATGAAGCCAGCGTAGCTGAAGACGGGGCCGAGGCTGTCCGTATGGCTCTAGAAGGGGACGGGTATTCAATGATTTTCATGGATTTGCAGATGCCCGTCATGGACGGTCTCGAAGCTACAGAACGGATTCGTGAAGCCCAGTACCCGGACAGGCAGCCGCCCGTCATCATTGCCATGACGGCGAATGTGATGGAGGGCGTAAGGAGCAAGTGCCTGAAGGCGGGGATGAATGATTACATCAGCAAGCCGGTGAAGCTCAGCTCTGTGCGGAAGATGATCGCCAAGTACAGCAGCGGAGCTATTCAGGGATCGATGAAGCAGCTGCAGGAGTCGTACCGGGAAAGCGTGGTTGATTCATAACTCGTCCTTTCGGGTTATGAATAGAGAAAACATTTTTTCAGGAGAGAGTGGTCTATGAATACAAATAAGAATGATAAGTTTTCAGCTACGTCACAACTGGAGAACGGCACTTGCACGGTGTATTTACGGGGTGAGCTAGATTTGTCCGTTGCTCCTGATTTCCGTCAGGTGATGGAGCCGCTTGTCGGGGATGGGGAACTGCATCTGATTATCAACATGAAAGACTTGAAATATATCGATAGTACGGGTATCGGAATTCTGTTGTCCATCCTAAAAGCAAGACATGGCATGAAGGCGGAGTTCCTGGTAGAAGAAGTGCCTGATCAAATCCAAAAGCTCTTCGATATGACAGGGATTGCTAAGTTTTTTGCCGCACAAGAGAATTCCCAATAGGAAAGGATCGAAGTAAGAATGAAAGACGAAGTACAGAGAGTTGTTATCAGTTTGCCGGCCACTGCGGATTATGTGGATATCGTCAGATTGAATCTTTATGGCGTAGCCTCTAAGATCGGATTTTCCTACGAAGAAATTGAGGATATGAAAGTTGCAGTTTCAGAGGCCTGCAATAACTCCGTATTATATGCGTACAAGCAGGAACCAGGAATAATGGAAGTTACCTTTGAAGTGCACAAGGATGCTTTATCGATTACGGTTAAAGACGAAGGGGAAAGCTTTGATTCTTGGGGTATTGCTGCAGATCGGGCATCGTTACACGACAAGGAATTGAGTGAAGCTCAAATTGGCGGGCTGGGCTTTTATCTCATGGAGGCGCTTATGGATGACGTAAGCGTGGAAAGTGCGGCCGGCCAAGGGACCAAGGTTGTTCTTACGCGTCGGCTCGTAAAGAGCGAGGAGAAGGTATGAGCGATAAAATGACTCCCCCCGAGTCTTTGAATGAATCAACCAGCCTGATCTGGAAATATCAGCAAACGAAAGACAACGAGATTGCGACGGTTCTCATTCAGAAATACGAGCCGATGGTCAAGATGGCAGCAGGCAAAATCGCCCGCAACCGCCCTGACCTCTATGAGGATTTATATCAGGTCGGACAGATGGCGCTGATTCGGCTGCTGCAGCAGTATGATATCGAATTGGGCATCCCGTTTGAGCCTTATGCCATGAAAAGTATGATCGGGCATATGAAGAACTTTCTGCGGGACAAGTCCTGGTATATCCAGGTACCGCGCCGTATCAAGGAGAAGGGCGCCCTTGTCCAGCAAGCGATCGATGAGCTGACAGTGAAATTGGAACGTTCCCCCGACGTGAAAGAAATCGCCGAATATTTGGATCTTTCGGTGGAGGAAACGGTCGAAGTACTCGCTGGGCGGGAATGCTACCATTATGTATCGCTGGATTCTCCTTTATCCCAGGACGAAAGCGCGGCTACGCTAGGCGAACTAATCAGCTCTGAAGCCAATGATTATGACACCGTAGAGAAGCGGATGGATTTGCAGCAAGCGCTTAGCCAGCTGAAGGAGCAGGAACAGCAGGTATTGCTGCTGGCCTTCCAGGAGGGGCAATCCCAGCGTGCCATCGCCCAGCAGCTGGGAGTTTCGCAAATGAGTGTTTCCCGGATCCAAAAAAGAGCGACTGAGAAACTGAAGCAAATTATGTCAAACTCTAATTTATATTAGCGGTTTGAATGGGATAGGACATAAAGGCACGCTTTCTTCCGAAAGGAACGGCGTGTCTTTTCGATGAGAGGGGGACGAAGCTTGAACCACGAGAAGCGAGGGCAGCGCCTTATTACAAGCGGGCAGGGATGGAAATGGCATGACCTTGAAATTAGCGGCTGGGACGATGCGGCCATTCAAGAGCTTCGTCAGGATATACCAGATACAGAGGAATGGCTGGATATTATACCTTCCGTGGACACGAATTATTTATCGGTGCGGTTTCCTGATGGCAAGAACGCGATCATGTTTGGCTCGCTCGTCTATTCCGTGGAAGAGGAAATGCAGGAAATCAAGGACTGCGTGCATATTCATTTTTTTGTGAACAAGGATTGCTTCATTACCCTTAATCTGGACGCCCATACCCGGGAAAGAATGCATATGCGGGAGAAAATGTTAATGCTGCACGCCTGCAGGCTGCCGGTCGAGGGCATGTTCGTATTGATTCGCACGATTCTCCACTATATTCATATCGGCATGGACCGGTTTGAGCAAAATCTCCGCAAGGTCGAAGAGATTATGCAGAAGCATAACAAGAAGCATTTAATGGACCAAATACTGAATTCCCGTTTTGAGCTGCTATATTGGTCTAATCTGTTTATTCCCTTTCAGGAAATCGTGACGGCAGCCCGGGAGGCATATTCGGCAGGGGAATTGGAAGACAGCGTATATTTCAAACGGCTGGTGTTCCGGACGGAGCGTATGCATGTGCTCTTCAAGCATTACGAGAAGGAGATTGATACGCTGATTTCAATCGATGAGGCCGTTTCCGCTTTTCGCGGGAATGATATTATGAAGACGCTGACCATTATGACGGCGATCTTTACACCAGCAACGGTAATTGGAGCCATTTGGGGCATGAATTTCGACTTTTTGCCTTGGGTCAAGACGGGCATCACCGGTTTTTTAATCATTAGTGCGATAACCATTTTCAGTACCCTCGCCTTTTATTTATGGATGAACATGAAGGGGTGGACAGGGGATCTGCTGCAGGTGGACAAAGAGGATTCACATCTGTAAATAAAACAAAACGGTGAAAGAACCTGGCGCGGAGGCGTCAGGTTCTTGTGTTTGTCCGGTCTCTGTTACCGTCCTGACCGGCTTGCCCGGGCTATTGTTCTGGATCGGGGTTAAGTCCCCGCGCTTCATCCTCGCTGTTGGTCGACATTTCATCCATATCCTCGCCAAGCTGCTTCAAGTCCTCCATATCGTTGACCATGGAGCCGTTCTCGGCTTTACGGATGCTCTTATGCTCCGGATACTCGCCTTCGCGCGCTTCCCTGATTTGCTTATTCACATATTTCTCTTGCTCCTGCTCCGGACTGAATCGGGCCATCATCATCATCTCCTCTTTCGTAATAGGGCATCACGCCTTATTACAGTGTGCCGTTACGGCTTGGATTTAATGTAATCCTGCAGCTCTTTGATGTAGTCGCCTACCATGGGGATATCTACGAACAAACTCAGCACCCAGCCCAGCAGACCAAGCACGACAAAGGTGCCGACGCTCAGGCCGAGGCCGCGCGACATGCCGGCCATGAAATTAGTAAGTATACGCTTTTTGGGGCTTGTATAGTTCTCGAGAATATCTTTGAACTCCGCTTTTTCCAGCAGATCGGCAATATAGTCCAGCCTGCCATTCAAGCGTTTGACTTCGTGCCTCAGTTCAAAGGGATGCTCCTGAGGATCGAATGGTTGAGTACGCGCCATGACGTTCCCTCCTCGAATGTGGCATGGATTAGTGCTTCATAGGATGAAAAAGATAAGTAGCCAGCTCTTAGAGCTGGCTACTTCAGGGGACAGCCCCGTCATGATTGCTTGGCTTCATTCATCACATCATCGGAGGCGCGTTTGACATCCTCGGCTACATCGGCGGATGCTTCTTTGGCGCTGTTAAAAATTGTTCCCGCACTTTCGCTGACCGTCTTGGCGAGATCCGTCGTTTTCTCGGTCACATTCTTCGCGAGGTCAGTCGCTTTCTCGCTTACGACGGCGGCGACCTCCTTCGATTTATCCGTAGCTGCGCTCAGCTTCTCGGTCAGATCGCTGCGCAGCTCGCGTCCCGGCTTGGGCGCGTATAGAAGAGCGGCCGCCGCTCCGAGCAGTGCGCCGATGACAAGGCCTTTAGTAAACGTAGAACCGCTTTGAACTTGGCAGTCCATTTCTTCTTTATTCATGTCTCATCGCTCCTTATATGTCCGTTTGTCGTCATTGACAGAAGTTGTTCAGCTTACTTCCTATATAAACGTCAGAAGAAGGAGTGAAACAAGAAATCCCCCTGCAGGGCCGCTCAAATTGCCCGATTTGGCACCAGAGAAGCCGCTGTACTATACTGGAATGGCACGGGTTCATGAAAGGGGAGTATAAGAGCGATGGACAGCTTGAGAGATACATTATTGATTGAGGAATATCGCGCAGGCATTCTGGAATGCAGTCATCGCGGGAATATATGCGTAGTGGATGAAGAAGGCCGGGTACTGATGCATGCCGGCGATCCGCACGCCCGGGTATTTACCCGTTCGGCCGCGAAACCTTTTCAAGCCATTCCGGCCATTCGGGCCGGCATTAAGGAAGCTTATCGATTAACCGATGCCGAAGTAGCGGTAATGACCGCCTCTCATCGCGCAGAGGATGTTCATATTGATGTGCTGGAATCCCTGCTCTCCAAGATCGGGATAGAAGAAGAGGGCCTGGTATGCGCTCCCAGCCTGCCGCTGAACGGCAAGTCCAGGGAAGCGCTTCTTCGGTCCGGGGGGCAGCGGCGCAGATTATACCATAATTGTTCGGGTAAACATTTGGGCGTGCTCGCTTATTGCAAAATGAAGGGATTTGACCTGGCAAGCTATCATGAGCCCGATCATCCTGTTCAGCAGGAAATTGTCGAGACGCTGGCCCAGCTTGCCGGCATTTCGGCGGAAGACATCGGACGGGGGACGGACGGCTGCGGTTTTCCGGTATTCGCTTTGCCCTTGTCAGCATTAGCTGCCGCTTATATGAAACTGGCTTGCCCTGACCGAATACAGGATGATCGTACGGCGGAAGCCGTACGGCAAATTACCCGCGCCATGAATGCCCGTCCCGAGCTTGTCGGGGGCAGCGGGCGCATCGACTCCGCTCTGCTGGAAGATGACAATATTATCGCCAAAGGCGGCTTTAAAGGTGTATACGGCTTTAGTCTCAGACGGGAACGGCTTGGCGTCGCCTTTAAGGTATCCGACGGCTCTGAGGAAGAATGGGGAAGGATTATCCTGGAAATCTTGAAGCAGCTCGATTATAGCAAACGCGAGCTGATGCTCAAGCTGGAGGAACAATTCCCAGCCCACATTTTGAATGACGAGGGGAATGCCGTCGGCCAAACAGAGACTGTATTCACACTGAAAAAATAGTGTTCTTCGCCAGACTCCGGCTCTTTCAGATGTACTTTGATTAGCGGTTTTGCGTTAAGGGTAAGAAATATTCAAACCATCTCAAACCGCCATCTTAACGCCATGAATCCAAGTATTGATCTTGATAGAGAGCGAGGAGGATAACGATGATCAAAGTGGTCACCGCAGAGGAACGCCATACTTCAGACAAGGGAGCCATTCATAGCGAATTCAGCTTCTCCTTTGCCGATTATGATGATCCAAGCAATGCTCATTTCGGCTGTCTGCTTGCTTTAAACGACAACGTCGTTCAGCCTGGCCAAGGGCTGGCGCCCCATCCGCATCATGACCTGGAGATCGTCACCTATGTAGTATCAGGGACGCTGCGGCATGAGGATGATCTCGGCAATAGGCAGGATCTGGCGGCAGGGAGTGTACAGGTCATGAGCGCCGGAGCAGGCATTCGCCACTCCGAGAGCAATCCTTCGGCCACAGAGCCTGTGCGGTTCATTCAGATGTGGTTCCTGCCGGCGAAGAGGAATTTGAAGCCGGCCTGGGCCTGCCAGTGGTTTCCAGGGCAGGAGCGGAAGGGTCTGCTGAAGCCTGTGATTGCGCCGGAGGAGGGGAGCGGCAGCCTGCGCATCAATCAGGATGTGCGGCTGTATATACCGAAGCTGCAGACAGGAGAGGAGCTGGCGCTCCCGTTCAGCAGCGAGCGCCGAACGCATTTATTCATGCTCGCTGGCCATATTGATTTGTACTGCGGGAAGCAAAAGTTCTCGCTGCGCCCCGGGGATGCAGCCCGCATACGGAATGCGGAGGAGCTCTCCGTATGCAGCACCGGCAGCGAAGAGGCCGCCGAATTCATCTTGATCGATCTGCCTTAATGTTTAGGAACAGCGTCTACGGACGTATTTGCACAAAGACAGAAGAGTCCGGTACCCGCTGGCGCGATAGCGCGAAAGCGGATGCCGGACTTTTCTTTAGTTCTGACATGTTCTGTGGTAAAAGTCAGCAGGAATATTAATTGCCTCTAAGCTGGCCGAGCTCCTTAGCGAGTGCTTCTACTTCCGAGATGCTCAGCCGTTCTTTGTTCATCACGATTTCATATACTTCCAGAATGTCGTCGTAGCGGTCGACATGGAAGGCCGAAGCCGACATGGCTGCCCCTGTTGCCATTCTTAATTTCGCTTTAATCGCTTCGATCATATATTCCACGTTCTCCTGGGTTTTCTGCGTCAAATCTACCATGATCGCTCATCCTCTCTTTAAAATGCTCGTTCTGACCTCATTGTATTGTATCACGGCCGTCCGTCCGGTTCTATGTTTTGCGGTGAAAGGACGGTTAGGGTACAATCAAAATACGTTCTAGAGGGGGGATGAAGATGAGGTTGGAAGGCCGCAGGCTTCCTTATGACTCTGCATTTAGCCAAAGGAAGCTCACAGGCAAGGAATTGCCGCAATTTATGCGCAGCATTCGCCAGAAGCATCCGCAGGATCTGGTTACGTTTCTATGCATCGGAACGGATCGCTCCACTGGGGATGCGCTTGGCCCCCTTGTCGGCACCCAGCTGGAGGAGCTGGGTTTTTCCTCGGTTGTCGGTTCGCTGCAGCATCCCTGCGATGCCGATAATTTGGTGCACCGGATGAATGCGATCCCTAAGGAACATGTCATCATCGCGATTGATGCTTGTTTAGGCGTTCCAGCCTCAGTAGGCAGTTATATCGTATCGGGAAAGCCGCTGCTTCCCGCCCAATCGGTAGGCGGCGGATTGCCGGAGGCTGGCCATTACAGCATTGCTGCCGTCGTAAACGTAAACGGGCCGAAGCCTTATTGGACGCTGGGGATGACTTCGTTGTACAAGGTTATGCAAATGGCGGATGAAATCGTCCGGGCGGCGGCTTACGGTTTTGGCTCTGGAGACGAATAAGGGCGGCAGGTTCTGTATATCATGGTCAAGAGGCGTTTCAGAAGGGCGATATTAGCTTAATTATATATATTCAATACATAGACAAGAAAGAAGGATGAACGATGGAAAAGCTAACGATAAACGGGGCAATGATTGCATACGAGGATCAGGGTGAAGGAGACGTTCTCGTGCTATTGCACGGCTTTTGCGGCAGTTCCGCATACTGGGAGCATGTGATGCCGCTGTTATCCAAGCAATATCGCGTCATCGCTCCCGATTTGCGGGGACATGGCTTGTCTGATGCCCCGCTTGGAGCCTATACGATAGAGCAGATGGCTGATGATGTTGCCGGCCTGCTGAAGGACTTAGCGGTTGACCGGTATACGCTGCTGGGCCACTCGATGGGCGGTTATGTCACGCTGTCGCTGGCACAGCGGTATGCGGGCCGCTTGAACGGCTTCGGCTTGATCCATTCGACAGCTTACCCAGACAGTGAGGAAGCTAAAGAGAAGAGGCTGCAGGCGGTGTCGGTGATTGGCACTGAAGGAATTACGCCGTTCGTGGACGGACTCGTGCCCGGCCTGTTCGCTCCGGCGAACGCTGCTTCGCATGAAACGGCCTTGGATCGGGTGAAGGAGATCGGCTACAAGACGCCTCCACAGGGAGCGTCGGGCGCCGCGCTTGCGATGCGCGAACGGATCGATCGCCGCGACGTGCTGTCGGCTACGACTTTGCCTGTCCTGTTAGTCGCAGGAGAGGATGACAGGCTTATTCCGATCGAGCGGACATTCACAACTGAGGGCAGTAATGTCACCAAGGCTGTCATCAAAGGGGCCGGGCATATGAGCATGTACGAAGCCCCGGAACAGCTGGCGGTTGTCATCAACGATTTTCTGCGCCAAATCCATGAAGTGAAGGAATAGAGCTGATCTGGCTTCCGGGCTCTCTGAGCATCGGAGCAAGCGACCGGATGTCTGCTTAAGCAGGCTCCGGTTTATTTGCGTACTCTGCATTCGAGGGGGATCGCTGGAAATACAGGTTGAAATACTATAGAATATTATCCATTTAGAGCAGGAAAGGAGTCTTTTGCATGTTACGAAAAGATTACCTCGTCCGAGCCATCGAAGAAATGACCGAGATGCTGGGGACGATTTTTGGCTTGAAGCAGCAGAAGAAGCATCCCGAAGCTCTTCAAAAGCTGGATGAACTGTATCGGAACCATTTTCGACTGAACTCTTTGCTGCTTGGAACGCTATCTTCCAAGGATATCGCTGAATTATTCCGCAGCGGCGGAATTATCGAGGCGGATCGGCTGCAAACATTGGCCCGGCTGCTGCGGGAGGAAGGCGATCTGCTCCTGGATAGCGGGAAAACCGATGAAGGCAGGATGAGGCAGCTGAAGGCGCTCCATTTATTTCTTGAGGCCAGGCAGCACGGCGCCGATCCATCTCTGTGGCAGCTGGACGAGGAAATATTCGGCCTTATGGCGAAGCTTAAGGGCTGTCCCCTTGATCCGGATACAGAGCGGATGGTATTTGGCTTTGCTGAGGACAAGGGCAGGTATGATTTGGCCGAAAATGCTTTGTACCGCTTATTGGATCAGCAGGAAATGAACGTGCATGAAGGGATTGCTTTTTACGAACGCCTAGCTGGCGTTGCTCCAGATCAACTGGAGGAGGGCGGTCTGTCTGCAGCCGAAGTCCAGGAGGGGCTTGCCGAACTGCGCCATCGCTTGTAAAATGGCTTAGTTAGCGATGAGGAACAATTATTTGAGAAGCGAAAGAGAGTTGTCTAACTATGGAGTCTTTGCGGAATCTTGTTCATCAACTGGCGGAAGAAGGCACCTTGATCTCCGCTACGCTCAGCCAGGTACGCAAGGCAGGAGACGCCAGCTATACCAAAGTGGTCGTCAAACCCGTGGAATTGAAGAAGAGCCTTCATTACCAGCTGGCGTATCATTATGCCAATAAGGTCACCCATGAGAATATTGAAGCTCCGCTGTTCGAGGCGAAGATCATGGAGCTGTTCGAAAACAGGTTCCGGCAGGGGCTGCTCTGTACCCCACAGGCCGATTATCAAGTGCTGATCAGCAAAAAATACAAAGTATCGATCCTGAAGAAATCTCCTTCCAAGAAGCCCGGCGCACTGACGCATAATCGGCAGAAGCAGTACATTCTGGAGGAGGGGACGCCAGTACCGTTCCTAATTGAGCTGGGCATTATGAATCCGGACGGAAAAGTGTACGCCAAGAAATACGACAAGTTCCGGCAGATCAATCGTTTCCTGGAGATGGTGCAGGATGTTATTCCCCATCTACCCGAAGACCGTCCGCTCACGATCGTCGATTTCGGCTGCGGCAAATCGTATTTGACGTTTGCGCTATATCACTATCTATCCGTACAGCAGCGACGGGAGCTGAATATCGTCGGGCTGGACCTGAAGGCGGACGTCATCGAGCATTGCGGAACGCTCGCCCAGAATTTGCAATACGATCAGCTGCGCTTCCTCGTAGGGGATATCGCGGATTACGACGAGCTCAGCCAAGTGGATATGGTCGTCACTTTACATGCGTGCGATACGGCGACGGATGCCGCGCTGGAGAAGGCGGTGCGCTGGGGAGCGTCGGTGATCTTGTCCGTCCCTTGCTGCCAGCATGAGCTGTTCAATCAGATCAAGAGCCCCGTGCTTGAGCCGCTGCTGTCGCACGGTATCCTGAAGGAGCGCTTCTCGGCGCTGGCGACGGATGCCATTCGCGCCAAGCTGCTGGATATACTCGGTTATAAGACGCAGCTGCTCGAATTCATCGATATGGAGCATACGCCCAAGAATATTTTGATTCGGGCAGTTAAGTCGTCTGGCGGCGATACGGAGCGGCTGTGGCGGGAATACACCGCTTTTCGTGATTTTGTACAAGCCGATCCTTATCTGGAGAGAGCCTGCAGGGAACTGCTGCCCGGCAGCTGAGAATCTGCCCGGAAATATAGTCAGGCATACCCCGGCTTTCCTGGTTTGAAGCCGTCTTCTAAGGTCAACACTTGAGGTGTTGGCCTTTTTGTATTACGGCGCAGGCGAGATTAGAGTGCTTGGCATCGATGGGGAAGGGGGGCGGCAAAGACGGTATGGATGCAGGCGGACTGAAGGGAGAAGAAGCCGTTAAGGACAGAATCGGAGTGCTGGCGGGAATCGCCTGCATCGCTGGGGGTTGCGCTGCTTGTATGAGCCAGGGACTATATTTTAGGGATACGATGACGGCTCTGGGGCTGATGACGTGGGGGACGGCCATAATGGCCATTATCGTGGCGGTACGGGCGGCAAGGGGACGGCGGACGGGACGTGACATTACTGCGCTGATCAGAGGCGGCGGAAGAAAGGCGGAGCGGTTCGGCTCGTTCTCCATGGCGCATCATCCCATTGAGTCGCGGCATGCTGCTTTGCTTGCCGCTGCTCCGTTTATGATCGCTTTGCTTTATGCCGCACATCTGGCTGCCGGCCCGTTATCCGCGCAGAGCACCGGGGAAGCAGTGCTCGGGTGGAGTTTCTGCGGCTGCTTCGGAATATCAGCTTATTATGCTGCGAGAAGCTCCAATGGCAGGGAATTGCTTAGGGCAGGCTGGAGTATCATCGGCTTGTTGCTCGGCGTAACCGGGCTTGCATCGGTTCACGGGCTATTTCCGTACCCGGGTGCCATTTTTCGTACGGATGAGACGGACCTTGCTGCAGGCGGCGCGCGGTTAGGCGGACTGCTGCAGTACCCGAACGTCTTCGGGGCGGTGATGGGAGTCTTTCTCCTGGAGCGCCTGATGCTCCTGGCCCGGCTGAGAACGGCGGACTTTACCCGCGGGTGCCGCTGGAGAGGGTATATTGTTTCAGGCAGCGCATTTATTTATGTGCTATGCCTGCTGTTGACAGAGTCGCGGGGAGCTAGCCTGGCGACCGCTGCTGCGGGGATTGCCGGGCTGTGCCGGCTGCGGCCTGCTGACCGGCTCCGCTTTGCGGGGCAAAGCGGATTGCTGCTGCTTTGCGGTGCGCTTGCCGCAGGTCCATTGGCCGCCTCGTCGCTTGCGCCGCCGCTGCTCCCCGGACTGGTTCTGCTCGGGGGCACAGCAGGCGCGGCCATCGTTGCGCCGAAGTATTTGGCAGGCCTGGGACGGCGCAAAAAGCAAGGAAATATACATAAGCGTGGACACGGATATCGAAATCGCCCCCGTATTCTTCCAGCAGGCGGCATGCTGCTCACAGCTGCCTTTCTTGGCGCAGCGCTGAGCCCGGGACTGGTTGAGCGGTCAAGCCGGCTGGCGACCGCTTCCGCCCGTATCCACATGTATCGCGATGGAGGGAGCTTGTTTCTTCTCTCGCCGTGGTTCGGACAAGGGGGAAAGACATGGGAAGCGTCGTTCCGGAGCATACAGAGTTCTCCTTACGTCGGGGAGGAAGTGCATAGCGGCTATTTGAACATCGCGCTGGATACGGGGCTGCTCGGGCTGGCTATTACACTGCTCTGGCTTGGGGCGATCGGCGCTGCATTGGCCCGTGCGCGCAGCAGAATGCTGCCGCCCTTCCTAGCGGTGCTTCTGCATAGCGCGGCCGACTTCGATATGAGCTACGGCCTGACGTGGCTGCTCATCATTTGGATGGCCGCCGCTGGCATCACCCGCACGCCAGGCTGCGCTGCGCAGCCTGCCTGCCCGTCAGAACTGCGCTTGCTGCCCCGCGGCTCCCTTATCGCCCTGGCCGGGCTGCTTCTGTTCGCGAGCGCGACGGGTGCGCGCCAGGCCGTCAGCCTGTCCCGCGAACGGCAAGCGCTGGCGGCCGCCGCCTCGGGCAATATCGGGCAGGCCACGGTTCTGTTAGAGCAGGCTCTATCGCTGTACCCTGCCCGGACCTCGGCCCGGCTGCACCTCGCCAGCCTGTCCGGTGCTGCAGCGCAGGCTGGCATACTGCGGCAGGGGCTCGCCTATGACCGGGCCGATCCCGAGCTGTGGGCCGCCTTGGGGCAGGCGCTTTCGGCCTCGCAGCCGATGGGGGCCGTTGCCGCCTGGAAGCAGGCCGTGCAGCTCGATCCTTACAGCCGGAAAAGGCAGACGGAGGCGCTAAGCGCTCTTGCTTCCCTCGCCGGCAGGCTGCGGGAGCATCACCCGCAGGAAGCTGCCGCTGCCGCCGCGGCTGGATACAAGCTGTACGTCCGGTACGAAGAGCTCGCCAGGCGGCTGACGAGCACCGCTAACCTGCGCAATGACCGGCGCTTTACCGTGACGGCGGAAGCGAAAGACCGGGGGCGTGAGCTGGGAGAGTACGTGCTTCGCTACTCTCCCGTTCATCGCTAGCCGCCGAAGGCAGCCCGGAACGCCTTGCATAGCGCTTCGGTATCCAGGCCCCACAGCTCGGCGAGCTCGGGGCCGACCTCCTTATCCCACCAGTCCGCCAGAAGCTTGCGGTTGCTGTTGTTTTCGCCGATCCAGAGGAGGTCGGCAATGACCTTTTTATAGTACAGCGCTTCACCTTCCTTGAGCAGATCCTCGGGAATGTATACACCGAGCCGTTTGATTGTTCGGTACAGCTCTTTGCTGCATCCACGGCGGATTTTGCGCGGCGTCGGGAGGGCGGTTTGGTGCTTGCCATGCAGCTTGTTCAGAATGATCGCCTCCTTTGTTACAGCATATGCGCCCCGATTCGGGCGGGACACTAAGGGTTTGCAAGCCCGGGCCGCCGCACTTGACCCAACTAGAAGGCATGTCTCAGGCTATGATAGAATAGACTTGGTATTAAGAAGATTTTGAGGAGAGGACGAGTATTGGAATGGTTGTCAAATATAGTCGGAGCACTGTTTGAGTGGATACAGCAGCTTGGGTATTTCGGCATTATGCTGGGGCTCATGATCGAGGTCATCCCAAGTGAAATCGTGCTGGCATACGGGGGGTATCTCGTGTATGCAGGGCGGATCAGCTTTACCGGCGCAGTCATCTTCGGCGTTATCGGCGGCGTCATCGCCCAGTTGTTCGTATATTGGATTGGACGCTATGGCGGCCGGCCGATTCTGGAACGGTATGGCAAGTACATTCTGATCCAAAAAAAACATATCGACTTATCCGAGGCATGGTTTCTGAAGTATGGCTCAGGCGTTATTTTTACCGCCCGCTTTATCCCGGTGGTTAGGCACGCCATTTCTATTCCGGCAGGCATGGCTAAAATGCCCGTAAGCAAGTTTCTATGGCTGACGACGCTTGCCGTCATTCCTTGGTCGATATTGTTTGTCTACTTAGGCATGGTGCTGGGAGAACAGTGGCAAGCGATTGATGAGAAGGCCGGGCCGTACATCATGCCGATTCTGCTCGTTGCTCTTGCGCTTTTGATCGGGTATTTTATCGTAAAATGGTATGGAGCGAACAAGAAGAAAGGAGAAAAGTAATATGAGCGTAAATTTAAAGGCTAAGTTGGGCAAAGGCATTTCGCCGCAGCAATTCATGGAAGGAATGCAGCGTAATCAAGAAGCGTTCCAATCCGGTTATGATGGCTTCAAATGGGTGAACGAGGATGACCGCGTGTTTTTTGAAGGCTTGCAGAAACGGGATGATCTCCGCGTGCTAATTCTTGCGGCAGACTGGTGCGGCGATGTCATTCGCAGCGTCCCGGTCATTATCCGTGCACTCGAGACAGCGGGAATCCCTACGGAAGTCCTTATCCTGGAGGAGCATCAGGACGTCATGGACCATTTTCTGACCATGGGCGGCCGCGCCGTTCCCATTGTAATCGTGGCGGACGCGGAAGGGCATGTGCATGGACATTGGGGGCCGCGCCCGGCTGACGTACAGGAGCTGATGATCCGTTTCAAGCAGGAGAACCCGGATCGTGAAGCAGCGGACTATGAGGAGAAAATCGCCGTTGTTCGCAAGGAAATGGCCGTGAAATACGAAGAAGGAGCGGGAGTTAACGGCAAGGTCGTATCTGAACTGCGCGCGCTGCTCTCGAAATTTTAAAATGCTGAACATCGAGACATTCTCCCTGGGACCGCTGGAGACCAACGCTTATTTAATTCGCGGGGAAGAGGAAGGGAAAGCGATTATTGTCGATCCCGGAATGAATCCTGCTCCCTTGATCCGCAGAATTGAAGGGCTTGAAATCGAAGCGATTCTGCTAACGCACGCCCATTTCGACCATATCGGCGGAGTGGATGAGATTCGCCGCTTGAAGCAGTGCCCCGTTTACCTGCATTCTCTGGAAAGCGATTGGCTCACAACGCCGGCGCTTAACGGTTCACTTCGCTGGGCCGAGGTATCGCCGCCCATCCAGAGTGATGCCGCAGAGTATGAGCTTGCCGAGGGTCAGAAGCTGAAGTTGATCGGTCATGAGTTTACTGTATTCCATACGCCAGGTCATTCTCCGGGAAGCGTCAGCTTCCTGTGCGGAAACGACCTTTTCTCCGGAGATGTGCTGTTTCGCATGAGCGTAGGCCGCACGGATTTGCCGGGAGGCCGGGAGGCCGACCTGTATAATTCCATCCGCGGCAAGCTGTACCGTCTGCCGGACGAGGTGACGGTATATCCAGGTCATGGTCCAAAAACGACGATTGGGTTCGAAAAAGCCAATAATCCGTACGTTTCCTGACCAGGTGACGCAAATTAGTGAGAATTTGCTACAAAAAGTACAAAAATACTAGACAAAACTACATTCCTTTGCTAGGATGTATATTAATTAAATGTTTGTAACCTTTGCGAAGCACGCAAGCTGTGGAATAAGTCCCGGTTTGCGTTCTTTTTTTGTCTTTTTCGGGTTGTGCAGCAATGCAGAGAAGCAGGCGAGCCGGCAGAATCAGGAAGGAGAGGGCAAGGTGAAGCGCAGTGTATCCTATATTACGGATGAAGGCTTTGGCTATGAAATGGGAAAGAATAAGGAGGACATAGCGATAGCAGAGTCTTCGGCATCCGACATTTTCCGTTCATGGCGCCAGGTTGTCATTGCTGCGGGGCTGATTAACCAGCCTTGGCATCATAAGCTGAGGCAAATACGCAAGGAACGATATGAATAGCCATGCTCGGAGGAGCTGAATGAGAGGTGCGGTATACCATCATTTAGCTCTATTTTTTTGGAAATCATTTTTTTATTGTCAGGATTGAACGATTTGTGCCGCCTGGGCGTATTATAGGTGTTATCGACAAAAGGGGTGACGCGATGCCTCAGGAGAGGGAATGGATCAAACGTGCTAAACAAGGAGATGCCGCCGCTCTCGCCTCACTAATACAACATCATTATTCGTATGTGTATAAATATTTGGTGAAGGTAACCATGGAGCCTAAAACGGCCGAGGATTTGACCCAGGACACGATGCTGAAATGCATGGAAAATATACAGAGATACGATGGGACCTCTGCTTTCTCCTCATGGCTGATGACGATCGCGACGCGGTTGTTCATCGATGTGACCCGCCGCCGTAAGAGGGAAAGGCAGTGGCTGGAGCAGGAAGGCCGACCCGATCGGCTGAAATGGCATTTCGAGGCCAATCAGGAGGAATGGAGCGATTTGCTTGAGATGCTCTCCAGGCTGTCTGCGGAGCACCGGATCGCTATCCTGCTGAAGCATTATTACGGATATAGCTATGATGAAATCGGAAGCATGCTGAATATTCCCGCAGGGACGGTCAAATCCCGAGTCGCTTATGGATTGCGAGAATTGCGAAAGGAGTTGAATCCCCATGAATCATAATGGACAAGACCGGGAGTTCGAGGACGAGCTTATTCATGAGCTGCTAAAGGACTTGCAGACGCTGGACCGCGTTGTTCCCGAGAAGCGCGGGCCTTCAGCGGAATCTTGGGAGCTGATTGTGAAAGAGCGCTGGCGCACCATGACCTGGATGAAAAGATGGGAAGTAATGCTGTTCTGTCTCGTCGCCCTGCTGATGATTAGCGGCGGGTTTCTGTTCGCGCTGTCGACGCCGGTCATCTATGGGCTGCTTCAAGGCTTTGGAGTCATCGCGGCGGTAGTGGTTGCCGTGGCGCTGCGTCCAGCCAGAAGGGGGCGGGCGGAATGAACTGGTCGTTAATCGTTACATCTGAGCCGCTGCCTCCGTGGTGGGTGTTCGTGTTATCTGCCCTGCTGCTGCTGGTTCAAGGAACGTGGATGTTTATCGATGCCCGCAAACGGGGGAGAAAAGCCTGGTTCTGGGGGTTATGGGGGGTTGTCAATCTTCCCAGCCCGCTGATTGTATATTTGCTTGTTGTCGTGTGGGGCGATTATCGCAAAGCCAAAAGGAATACGGGGGAATAGAAATATGGATATCGATATCAATTGGGGTTTGCTTGCACCCGTTATCGCGCTGCAGCTCATTCTAATGATTACGGCCCTGCTTTCACTGCTCAGGGCACAAACGGTACGGGGGACAAAATGGATCTGGGCTCTGGTCATTATTTTCGGAAATATGATCGGAAGCATCGTTTATTTTATACTCGGAAGGAAGGAGACCTAGATGTCATTTCTTCAAGTTGACCAATTGACAAAGAAGTTCGGTTCGCGCATTCCGGTCAAAGGGATTTCCTTTCAACTGGAACGCGGAAGCTGCACCGCGCTGCTCGGGCCGAACGGAGCCGGCAAGACGACGACGATGCGCATGATTGCCGGATTGATCTCACCGTCCGAGGGAAGGATTGCCGTTCAGGGACGGCTGCACTCCAGCGGGGAATACCGCTCGTTGATCGGATACCTGCCGCAGCATCCTGCATTTTACGGCTGGATGACCGGGGAGGAATTCGTAATGTATGCAGCAGGCTTAAGCGGTCTGAGCCGCCAAGATGCCCGGAAGCGGACGCTCGCGGTGCTGGAGCGGGTCGGTTTGCACCAGGCGGCAAAACGGCGGATCGCGGGATATTCCGGGGGAATGAAGCAGCGGCTTGGCTTGGCCCAGGCGCTGGTCCATCAGCCGCAGCTGCTGCTGCTCGATGAGCCGGTATCCGCGCTTGATCCGATCGGTCGCCGCGAGGTCATGAATTTGCTGCAGTCGCTCCGGACGGAGACGACAATCTTATTCTCGACGCATGTGCTGCCTGACGCAGAGGAGGTCTGTGACCGGATCATGATGATGCGGGACGGAGAGATCGTGGAGAATGGAGAGCTGCAGGTGCTTGCCGATAAATATCGCAAACCGCAGCTTATCATTCAGGTAGAGCGGAATAATGCCGCAAATGAATGGCTCCAGTCGCTCCGGAGCCGGCCGTTTGTCCAGAATGCGCAGATTCAAGGCAGCACTGCCCAGTTAACGGTCAACAATATGGAGGATGCCAGACGTCTTATTTTGGGCGAAGTCGTTTCGCGGAATATTCCCTTGCTAAACTTTGAAACGGGAGCAACCTCGCTGGAAGAGATGTTCATGAAGGTGGTGACAGCATGAGGCAGGCGTGGTTAATATATCGCAAGGAACTGCTCGGCATGGCTCGCAGCTATCAGCTGCTGTGGGTTCCCGTCGTACTGATGCTGCTCGTCGTCATGCAGCCGGTCACTTCGTATTACTTGCCGGAGATATTGGCTGCTTCAGGCAGCATGCCCGAGGAACTGATTGCTGGCTTGCCGATTCCCGGATCTGCCGAGGTAATGGCGGGCGTGCTTGGACAGTACAGCACGATTGGTGTGCTTATTCTGGTTATTGCCGGAATGCAGGTTGTAGCCGGCGAGCGTTACGGGGGAACTGCTGCCTTGGTGCTTGTCCGGCCCGTAAGCTCGGCTTCCTTCATTTCTGCGAAGTGGGCTGGGCAGATGACTCTGATGCTTCTCTCCTTTACGGCAAGTTACGCGGCTTCCTGGTATTATACCGTGCTGCTGCTTGGTCCGGTGTCCTGGCGGCAGGGATTGATTGCCGGAGGGCTCTATATTCTGTGGCTGACGTTTGCGGTATCCTTGACCGTACTGCTTAGCACTTTAATGCGAGGCAGCGCAGCCGCCGTGATTTCGCTGCTGCTCATGGGCGCGCTATCGCTAGGATATAGCCTAGCCCCCGCTTGGTTTTCCTGGAGTCCGGGCCGATTGCTCGTGGAAGGGACTGCCGCATTCGGGGCTTCGCCGCTTAAACCGGCAATTTCCCCTAGTATAGTGACCGCATTACTAAGCCTTCTTTGCATAATTTGTGCTGTATGGAGTCTGCGCCGGCAATCCATACCTGATCTTAGAGGAGACTGAAGCTTGAATTTCACAATTTGCCGCGGAAGTCTATTAAATCCTTGAAACGCTTGACCAATCTCGCTTATTTTTAGTAGGATAGTAAAATAACTGAGAGTAAATATCAGGGAGGTAGACGATGCTGCAATTGGGAGAGAAGGTTGTTATCGTCGGCGATGCTTTTGAGCAGAATCTTCCTGTTGGGGAATATGGCTATATTATTGCTTATGACCGTAATCCGGACAATGTGTTTGATTACGTTGTGCGGTCTCCAAAGACGGGGCGGAATTATTTTGTCCCATCCCAGGATGTGGAATCTGAAGAGCGGCTGATTGAGCAAGAAGTAGAGCGCACCACCCAGGAAGCGTTGATCGACTACGCACTGGCTACGTACAACGAGAAGCTGTTTCATCAGATCATCAATGGAGAAGATTCTCAAGCGGAGGAGCAAGAAGAACCAACAAAGGAAGTTATGTCTCAGGCGGAATTCATCAAACAGGTGAATTTGCGAGCTTGGATTTAGAGAAAAAGGCCGGCTATGCCGGTCTTTTTTGAGTTTTGTTGTGCTTTGCGGCCGCTGTTTGAGTTTATTCATGCTTCGCGTTAACCGATTGAATTGTCGGATAATCTACAATATAATTTTAATCATCTATGCGGACATGTTAGAATGGACAAATCAAGTCCCGTCAGGGAAGGTACGAGGAGGATTACAGTATGAGCATCGAGACTAAAGATGTTGAACATGTGGCCAAGCTGGCCCGTTTGAATTTAACGGATGAAGAGCGGGATATGTTCACAGAACAGTTGAACGCTATTTTACAATATGCGGAGAAGCTGAACGAGCTGGATACGGAGGGCGTCGAGCCGACGACTCACGTGCTGCGCCTCAGCAATGTCATGCGTGATGATGTCGTCCAGGACAGCTTGACGCAAGAGCAAGTATTCCGCAATGCTCCTGAGGAAGAGGATGGGCAGTTCAAGGTGCCAGCCGTTCTGGAGTAAGCGGAGCTTATGCCCAGGTTTAGTTCTGCAGACGAAGAGGCATGCGCCTTTGAAAGTGCTGCCAACAAATGTGCTGTCCCAAGGGACACGCTGCTAAATTACGGAAGGAGGAAGCGGTTGTGACGCTTTTTGATTTACGTTTACAGGATATACATAACCAGCTCCGCAGCAAGGAGTTATCGGTTACGGACCTCGTTAATGAAGCTTTTGCCAAGATCGGGGAAAGAGAGGAACGGATCGGCGCTTATTTAACGCTGAATGAAGCAGGCGCGCGCGCGGAAGCAGCGCGGCTGGATGACAAACTAGCTCGTGGAGAGGATCTGGGGCTTCTGTTCGGACTGCCGATCGGCGTGAAGGACAATATGGTGACGGAGGGACTGCGTACAACCTGCGCAAGCCAATTCCTGTCCAATTACGATCCGGTTTACGACGGTACGGTGATTTCCAAGCTGAAGCAGGCAGAGTCCGTAATGATCGGCAAATTGAATATGGACGAGTTCGCAATGGGCGGCTCCAATGAGAATTCAAGCTTCCATCCGGTACGCAATCCTTGGGATTTGAATCGGGTACCGGGCGGCTCCAGCGGCGGTTCAGCTGCTGCCGTGGCTGCGGGCGAAGCTTATTTTGCTTTAGGCTCGGATACCGGCGGCTCCATCCGCCAGCCGGCCTCGTATTGCGGGGTTGTTGGCTTGAAGCCAACCTATGGCCTCGTCTCCAGATATGGTCTGGTGGCCTTTGCATCGTCGCTCGACCAGATCGGGCCGATTACCAAAAATGTGGAGGACGCCGCTTATCTGCTGCAGGCGATCGCCGGATACGATCCAAAGGATTCTACATCGGCCCAGGTGGATATTCCGAATTATGCCAGCGCGCTGACCGGGGATATCGCCGGGCTTCGCATCGCCGTGCCGAAGGAATACCTGGAGGGTGTTGATCCGCAAATCAAGGCATCCGTGATGGAGGCATTACGTCTGCTCGAAAGCCTGGGCGCCGTGTGGGAGGAAGTTTCGCTTCCGCATACCGAATATGCCGTGGCTGCGTATTATTTGCTGGCTTCTTCAGAGGCGTCTTCGAACCTGTCGCGCTTTGACGGCGTACGCTACGGGGTTAGGGCCGACCATGCCGGCGGGCTGCTTGATCTTTACCACGAGTCCCGCAGCCAAGGTTTCGGGCCGGAGGTGAAGCGGCGTATTATGCTCGGAACTTACGCACTTAGCTCCGGATACTATGATGCTTACTATTTAAAAGCACAGAAAGTGCGCACTTTGATCAAGCGTGATTTCGATCAGACCTTTGAGAAATATGATGTCATCGTCGGACCGACGACGCCAACGACAGCGTTCCAGTTAGGCTCCCAGGTGGATGATCCGCTGACGATGTATTTGAATGATATATTGACGATTCCGGTCAGTCTTGCCGGAGTGCCAGCGCTGAGCGTGCCATGCGGCTTTGCGGACGGGCTTCCGATCGGTCTGCAATTTATCGGCAAGGCATTCGACGAAAGCACGATATTGCGGCTTGCTCACGCCTTTGAAGCTAATAGCGACCATCACAAGCGCCGCCCGGCGTTGTAAGGGATAGCAGGATTGTTTCACTAAAGTGTTCAGGAGGATCAATATGTCAACATCCAAATATGAAACAGTAATTGGGCTGGAAGTGCACGTGGAGCTGCATACGAAATCGAAAATTTTCTGCGGCTGCTCTACTGAATTCGGTGCTCCGCCTAACAGTCATACATGTCCGGTATGTCTTGGACATCCCGGCGTGCTGCCTGTGCTTAACCGCCAGGCTGTGGATTACGCGATGAAAGCTGCGATGGCTCTCAATTGCGAAATTGCGGACGTCAGCAAGTTTGACCGGAAGAATTATTTCTATCCCGACTCCCCGAAGGCTTATCAAATTTCCCAATACGACCAGCCAATCGGGGAAAATGGATATATCGACATTGAGGTTGACGGCAAGACGAAGCGCATCGGCATTACCCGTCTCCATTTAGAGGAGGACGCGGGCAAGCTGACCCATATTGATGGAGGTTATGCCTCGCTTGTCGACTTCAACCGCGTTGGTACTCCGCTGGTGGAGATCGTTTCTGAGCCGGATATTTCTTCGCCGGAGGAGGCGAAGGCTTATTTGGAGAAGCTGCGTGCGATTATGCAGTACTGCGACGTCTCCGACGTAAAGATGGAAGAGGGCTCGATGCGCTGTGATGCGAATATCAGCCTTCGTCCGGTAGGCCAGAAGGAACTGGGCACCCGGGCTGAACTTAAGAACATGAACTCGTTCCGCGGCGTGCAGCGCGGACTGGAATATGAACAATACCGTCAGGCTGAAATATTGGATGAAGGCGGAGAGGTTGTTCAAGAGACGCGGCGCTGGGACGAAACTCAGGGCAAGACGTTCTCTATGCGCGGCAAGGAAGAAGCGCATGACTACCGCTACTTCCCGGACCCGGATTTGGTTACGCTCTATATCGACCAAGCATGGAAGGATCGCATCCGGGCATCCATTCCTGAGCTTCCAGACGCCCGTAAGGCGCGTTATACCGAGCAGTTTGGCCTTCCTAGCTATGATGCAGAAGTCATTACCTCATCCAAAGCGCTGGCCGATTTGTTCGAGAGCAGCCTAGAATTTACGAAGGATGCCAAATCGGTGTCCAACTGGATTATGGGCGATTTGCTCGGATACTTGAATACGAACGGGCAAGAGCTGTCCGACGTGAAGCTGACTGGCCAAGGTCTGGGCGAAATGATCGGCTTGATCGAGAAAGGAACGATCAGCTCCAAGATCGCCAAAACGGTGTTCAAAGAAATGCTGCAGAGCGGGAAGCTGCCTCAGCAAATCGTCGAGGAGCAGGGGCTTGTCCAAATTAGCGACGAAGGAGCTATTTTGGCTATCGTTAATGAAGTCATTGCCGACAATCCGGCTTCTGTCGAGGATTACAAGGCCGGTAAAGAGAAAGCGATCGGCTTCCTTGTAGGTCAAGTGATGAAGCGCAGTAAAGGAAAGGCCAATCCAGGGCTTGTTAATAAGCTGCTTGTCGACGTTTTGAAAGGCTAGAGGTGTGCGGATCCTACATGTCTAAATGAAGAAGGGGGCACGGAAGCATGATTACACTTCTATCGCTGCGTGATCCGGAAATCGCAGAACAAATTTGGAGCTTACAGCATGCGGCGTACCGGCTTGAGGCGCAAGCGGTAGGAGTTAAGCATCTGCCCCCGCTTCCGGACACCTTTGAGTCTTTGAGGAACAGCCCTGATACTTTCTACGGGGAAGTAACCCCAGAGGGTGAAGTTTTCGGTGCGATCGCTGTTACCTTTAAGAAGGACGAGGCGGTCGAGATTACGCGACTTATGGTACACCCTCAGCATCTCCGGCAGGGCATAGGCAGATCATTATTGCGCCATGTCATCGGAAAATATCCCAATACGGCGCTATTTGAGGTAAAGGCTGGCAAGTTAAACACTCCGGCCGTCTCGCTGTATGAGCAGCAGGGCTTCGTTGCCGCTGGCACATTAATGGCGATACCGAATGTAGAATTAACGATATACCAGCTAGAACCTCTGAAACTCTCCTCTTTATAGGAGAGTTTCTTTTGCTTCCCTGGCCAGCCCATAGTGTTAGGTACCAGGCCTACGCCAGTACCTTCCAAGTTACGAACAGTGCCCAAATCGGTTATTATTAGTCAAAAGAGGAGGTTGGATATGACACCGGATCAAATGACCGCAAGCGACACAGCGCGGCACAACAAAAAATCCGTGCCAAAGGGAAAGATCAGACGTTACAGACCTAGACGCCTCAAGCGGAAATTCATGGCCTGTATGCTCTCGGCTTTGCTTCCGGGTCTGGGCCACCTATATTTAAGAATGTTCTGGCGCGGCATAGCTATTATATATTTTCTAATCCTGGATGCTTCGGCATTGATTTATTTCTCGTCTGTGCGCATGACTATTAATATTCCTTTTCTGTTCCTGCTTGGAATATTAATCCCTATGATGTATTTCTATAGCATCTATGATGTACTGCAATCTACGGATGTCGTCAATGCGAGGGTAAGAAGCGAAAGTACTCAGAGAGAAGAGGCAGCCGGGGAAAAAGAGCATGTTTGGAAAGGGATTCTGTCGGGACTTTTGCTGATGGCGGGCGGCGGTCTGATTTTTCTGCTTAGCCAGAAGCCTCCATGGCTTGCTGCTGTCATTCAGGCAAATGCGGGTTATGCGGCAGCGGTGCTGCTTATTCTAAGCGGTGCGGCATTGATGGTTCGGGAAGGCCGCCGCCGCAGGTTTAGAACCGGTCGGATGACCGCCTCACTGCTGCTTATAGGGGTAGGAATCATTCTTCTGGTTGATGTCACCACGGGAAGTAACTTTATGCTTCATTTGCTGAAATGGTGGCCGCTGCTGTTCGTTGTCGCCGGATTAGAGCAAATCTATGTGTTCCTGTGGAATCGCCGAAGAACCGCTTATCCTTTGCGGCTGCTTCGCGTTGATCTCAAGGGGCTTTTGCTATCGCTGTTTGTGGCGTTCTCCGTTTTTGCGGTAACCCAGCAGGATCATTATATGCATTTATGGAACAGGGTCAGTCTCGATTTAACGGCGGCCGGCACGGATTTCAGCGCAGAGGAAGGCTACTCCCTGATCAAGGATCAACTGGAAATCCCCATTGGTTTAAGCACGGAGCAGATTGTCCTTAATGGCATTAATGGAAATATTGACGTCAGGAGAGCGGAAATTGAAGGGATTCGCATAGAGAGCACGGTATGGGTGGATCAATTGCCGGCTGAGGAAGCCAAGTTAGTGGCGGAGGAAACCGAGCTTCAGGTAACCGAAGGGAAGACGTTGACCCTGAATGTGAAGGATAAAGTCTACGGCGCATCTGGGAAAAGGCATCCTCGCATGAATATGACTGTATTTTTGCCAGAAAACCGTTTTTTGGATATCGATATAAGCACTTCTAACGGTAAAATCAAAATGAGCGGGGTTCGTGCCTTGAAGCAAATCAAGCTGCAGACGGGCAACGGGGATTTGAAGCTTTGGGACGTCAATGGCGATGTGACGGCAAAGACGCTAAACGGCGATGCGGAAATGTACCGGATATTCGGCAATGTCAGCGTTGATACTCAAGGCGGAAACATGATGGGAAATATGATCACGGGACAGGTGTCGATGTCCACGCTAGTCGGCAATATTGCACTAATGAATGTGGATGACGACATCCATGTTGTGACGAAAAATGGAAACATCGTTATCCATGGCGTTGCCGCGGCATTAAAAGCCGAGTCCTTAAATGGCAAAATTCAGATTGAATCGCCGCAGATTGAAGGGGATTGGAATGTGTACAGTGCGGTAGGTGAAATGACAATAACCATTCCGGAGGAAGGAGGCTACACGCTGGAAGGTTCGAGCGGATATGGCGATATTATAACAGAGCTGCCTTTTGCCGTTGATAATAAAACCATCCATGGCATTGTCGGTTCCGGGGAATATTTGGTCAAGGTCGAAGGAAACAGTAATTTATATGTGAACCAGCGAATAAGCGATGAATCTGCACTCCGTTGACAAAAGAATTATTGTAAAAGTACAATAAAGTTGTAAGAAGAAGAAGAGGGACTGTAAACGACCTCTTAAAGGCGGTGGACATAATGACTACGCGGGTACAGCATGCTCTGGATCAATTGAAACAGAGCGGGGTTCGAATTACGCCGCAGCGTCATGCCATTTTAACGTTTCTTATGGAATCGATGGGCCATCCGACGGCAGATGAAATCTACCGTGCTTTAGCGCCCCGTTTTCCGAATATGAGCGTGGCAACAGTTTATAATAATCTTAAGATGTTTATAGAAGCTGGCATGGTTCGGGAGCTGACCTACGGGGATAACTCCAGCCGTTTTGACGCGGACGTCTCGAATCATTATCATGTAATATGTGAGAAGTGTGGAAAAATAAAAGACTTCACTTACTCCTCGCTGGAGGATGTGGAACAAAAGGCCGAGGAGATGACCGGCTTCCAGGTGCACGGTCACCGATTGGAACTTTACGGGGTTTGCGGCGATTGCCGGAAACAATAATCATTTGACCTGCGGGTTTGGAAGAACGTGACGGATTCCTTCGTGAATTCTTCACGTTTTTGTTTTTTAGCCCCGTACGGTGGTGCTATATCGCAATTATTAATTTTTTGCTAATGGAGGTACTGAGGATTGAAGAATAGAAGAACGGCTCGCATGAGGCGTAAGCGCGGGGGCCGATTCAAGTGGTTCATCGTGCTTGTGCTGTTTGTGGCCGGGGCGTATTGGGCCGTGTCTGAGCTTTTGCCGAGCTGGGAGCATGCCGACCCAGACTGGAAGGGAAAATTCGATAAGCCGATATTCGTAGCAGGCGAAGTGATGGATTTGCCCGCCTTGGATAGCGGGGAGGGACTTAAGCTGCCTTTTTCCGTGATTAAGTCGGAAATTGACCCCAATGTAAGATATGAAGAAGAGACGAAGTCAGTAATTTTGACAACGCAGCGCAAGCTTGTATTGATGAAGACGGACGATATGAACGGAAAAATCAACAACAAGCCGGTTCAACTGCTGTTTGCTCCGGTCGAAAAGGAAGGGAATTTATACCTGCCGGTCTATTTACTGAAGGAGTTATATGGCATCGAGGTACATGAAGATACCGTTTCCGGTGCAGTGCTGGTATATCAGGCCGGGGAGACGGTACGGATGGCTCAAGTTCACAGTACCAGCCGGAGGAAGGATGCCACGGTGGCTTTAAGGCAGAGCGATAGCATTCATACCCCGATTTTAGCGGAGATGAAGCCGGGAGAGCAGCTGCGGATTTTGGACGAGACGGATAACTGGTATTATGTCCAGCTGAATAACGGCTATGCCGGATATGTGAAGAAAAAAAATGTCGCTCTGGAAGAGCAGAAAGTAGTTCCGCCCATAGAGGAGCAGGAGGTTCCGCCGGCCAAGCAGAAATGGCAGTCCAAAGTCGTCAATTTGACATGGGAGGCCGTATATAACGTAGCGCCAAAGCCTTCATCCATCGGTGAAATGCCTGGCGTGAACGTAGTCAGTCCGACTTGGTTCTCGCTTGTGGACGGCAAGGGAAATGTGCAAAGTAAGGCCGATCAAGCTTATGTGAAATGGGCCCACGGCCGGGGTATGCAGGTGTGGGGGTTGTTCAGCAACAGCTTCGAGCCTGAAATTACGTCAGAATCCTTATCCACATTTGAACGGCGCATAACGACGATCTTGCAAATGCTGCATTATGCAAAATTGTACGATTTAGACGGCATTAATATCGATTATGAAAATGTTTATACGAAGGACGGGGCCAATTTGACCCAATTCATGAGGGAATTATGGCCGCTGGCGCAGGAGCAGGGATTGGTTGTTTCCATAGATGTGACTCCGAAGTCGAATAGCGAAATGTGGTCTGCGTTTTTAGATCGCAGGGCTTTGGCGAAGGTTACGGACTATTTGATCGTGATGGCTTACGATGAACATTGGGCGGCAAGTCCGGTTGCTGGTTCTGTAGCATCCTTGCCGTGGGTCCGTTCATCGATGACGCGGATTATCGATGAGGATGATGTACCCCCAAGCAAGCTGATTCTCGGCATTCCGTTATATATGCGGGTATGGACTGAAACCGTAGAAGAAGGGGCAACCAAGGTAAAGTCCAAAGCCATTGGCATGAAAAAAGCCCAGGAGATCATCAAGGAGAAGTCCCTGAAGCCTGAGTTTTCGGAAGAAACCGGGCAGAATTACGTTGAGTATCGGGAAAATGGAGTTCTCCAGCGAATTTGGCTGGAAGACAAAGATTCACTGGCTCGCCGGGTAGAATTAGCGAAGTCGCTGCAGCTCGGAGGGATAGCAACGTGGAATCGGAGTTTTGCATCGAGCGATGCCTGGGACGTGCTGAGCAAAATCGCGGAATAGGTTTAACACAAAGAAAGGCGGGAACCTTTGGAGGTTCCCGCCTTTCTTTGTGTTATCATCAGTCGGCTGATTGTGCCGCAGCTTTTTGTTGCTGCAATTGATCCGCTGTGATGTTTGCCCGTTCTGGATCTAACGTTAGCATGGTTTTGCAGAACATGCAGCGATCCGTTTTACCCAGCATTTTGGTTAATTTATGGCATTCCGGGCATTCCAGCTGTACGGCAGAGGTGGACAACATCCCGGCGATGAAATAAATGGCCAAGCTTCCGAGCATGGCGATAAGTCCGATGACAAGGCCGATCCCGGCAATGACTTTACCGGATTGTCCCCAGAAGACGATGCCGGCTGTTCCGAGGACCATAAGCCCCATACCCATCATAGTAAGGAGTAGGCCCCATAGTCTGAATTCATTGATTTTGCTTGACTTGAAGAACATTTGAGCAAACCTCAATTCATGTTTTTTTTAGGACGCTGCCTTAAAAAAAGCAGGAAACTTTAATATAGCGTAGAACTATATTATAACGAATTGGTTGAGTAACGCCAAGGTAGGGGGATATCGTGGAACCAACTATTTTTTCATTGGTTGATGAAGACAGCGTCGGCCGGCAAGCTTTAGGCGCTATCGGATACCGTCATGACAAAGGGGAGCATCGCAGTTCGCTAGTATACGATTTTGAACTGGTTGTTATTACGGTATGTGAAGGGCGAAATGAAGCTGGCATCGAAATTGAACATTGCACGAACGGAGATATTCAATACCAGTTGCTCTATATCGGTAACAATGATTTAAAACGCTGGGTAATGACCGGTGAGAACCGGGAAATTGTACAGTGTTTTTTACATGGAGAAATTATTTGGGATGTTGAAGGGGAATTGGCTCGATTGCGCAAGAAAATAATTGATTTTGGGGAGGATATGAAGGAACAACGCAAGTTTATTGAATTTGCCAAGTTTCTGAAAGTGTATATAGAAGCGAAGCGTTATACCCAGGATCTTGATTTCCTCGATGCTTATTATCATGTTCTTCAGGCTTTGAAGCATTATGCTAGGATCGAATTGATCGAACAGGGAATGCTGCCGGAGAATAGCGTGTGGGAACAGGTGCGTCCGCTTAATTCCGTCGTTTATAAATTGTTTGACGAATTGACGGATAATAAGGAGACGTTGGAGCAGCGCATTCAGCTGGTGCTTCTGGCCTGTGAGTTCACAATTATATCTAAAATGGCTGACTGCTGTGCGGTGCTGCTTCGCATATTATCAAGCCGTAAAGAGGGTTGGAGCATTCAAGAGCTTAGGCAATTGCCCGAGCTAGTTCATGTCCGTGAGGAAGTTCCCATGATACTGCGCAAGCTGGTACACCATTCCTTAGCGAAAGAGATTACAAGAGATCCGAAAGGATGCGGCGGCGAGGACCGTGAGATCAAGTATTTAGCAAGCAAATTATGAAGTCATTCATTTCCAATAAAATAAATATAAATAGAGATTGACTCTTCTGTATAATCTGTGTTAAATTAAATCTCGCCCCTTCAAGGCAGCAAGTTTTGAATAAACATATACAGGCAACAGCCTAAAAAGTTTTTTAAAAAAACTTGTTGACTTAATCCGGGTGAATGTGATATATTATAAGAGTCGCTGCTGAAACAACGGCGACACGCAAAGCAAGGTTGATCTTTGAAAACTGAACAACGAGTGAGCGGGTTTCACGCAAGTGAAATCTAAATAATAGAGTCAGATGCAAATCTGATCTCGTCAGATTCAAAA
>NZ_WNZW01000077.1 GCF_009725165.1 Paenibacillus woosongensis | reverse complement strand
CGTTACTTTCCTGATCGAATAAATTCAACCAAGGTGGAAAGTAACTTCCAAAGGATCGCCTATCCCAAAACGTTCGCTAGCTACTTTTAATTAAACTTGCTTTGACACAAGTTCAGCTAAAAGGAATTTTCTAAAACGCAAATTTCGTTTCGTTATCCAGTTTTCAAGGATCAAGGACGGAACTTTTGTAACGATCACCTT
>NZ_WNZW01000076.1 GCF_009725165.1 Paenibacillus woosongensis | reverse complement strand
ATTCCTTTTAGCTGAACTTGTGTCAAAGCAAGTTTAATTAAAAGTAGCTAGCGAACGTTTTGGGATAGGCGATCCTTTGGAAGTTACTTTCCACCTTGGTTGAATTTATTCGATCAGGAAAGTAACGTACAACAGAGCGAATAGCCCAAAATGAGAGCATTATGGTTAAGCTACTAAGAGCACACGGAGGATGCCTAGGCGCTAGGAG
>NZ_WNZW01000075.1 GCF_009725165.1 Paenibacillus woosongensis | reverse complement strand
GCAAATTTCGTTTCGTTATCCAGTTTTCAAGGATCAAGGACGGAACTTTTGTAACGGTCACCTTCGGTGACGTTCAAAGTTACGTCAATTTGAGAGTTGAACTCTCAAAACTGACCAACGAGTGAGCATCCGGCGACTTTCGTCGTCCGTAATATTTGAATGTTCTCGTTGCAGAGAACGATTCTCCATAGAAAGGAGGTGATCCAGCCGCACCT
>NZ_WNZW01000074.1 GCF_009725165.1 Paenibacillus woosongensis | reverse complement strand
AAGGTGCGGCTGGATCACCTCCTTTCTATGGAGAATCGTTCTCTGCAACGAGAACATTCAAATATTACGGACGACGAAAGTCGCCGGATGCTCACTCGTTGGTCAGTTTTGAGAGTTCAACTCTCAAGCGTTTGGTGGCAATGGCGGAGGGGTTCCACACGTACCCATCTCGAACACGACCGTTAAGCCCTCCAGCGCCGATGGTACTTGGACCGC
>NZ_WNZW01000073.1 GCF_009725165.1 Paenibacillus woosongensis | reverse complement strand
GCAAATTTCGTTTCGTTATCCAGTTTTCAAGGATCAAGGACGGAACTTTTGTAACGGTCACCTTCGGTGACGTTCAAAGTTACGTCAATTTGAGAGTTGAACTCTCAAAACTGACCAACGAGTGAGCGATTTGTTCACTTTGCATTCGCAAAGTGTCTCCGGCAGCTTGCGCTGACCGTGATTTGTACCGCTTCGCTACGGAAGCGAGGTACTCCATA
>NZ_WNZW01000072.1 GCF_009725165.1 Paenibacillus woosongensis | reverse complement strand
CTTCTCGCCTACCTGTGTCGGTTTGCGGTACGGGCACCTTCTCCTGGCTAGAGGCTTTTCTTGGCAGTGTGAGATCATGACCTTCGGTACTGTAAATTTTCCCTCCCCATCACAGCCCAGCCTTACGGTGTGCGGATTTGCCTACACACCAGCCTCACTGCTTGGACGAGCATCCATCAGCTCGCGTCACTACCCTACTGCGTCACCCCATCGCTCATA
>NZ_WNZW01000071.1 GCF_009725165.1 Paenibacillus woosongensis | reverse complement strand
TTGAGAGTTGAACTCTCAAAACTGACCAACGAGTGAGCATCCGGCGACTTTCGTCGTCCGTAATATTTGAATGTTCTCGTTGCAGAGAACGATTCTCCATAGAAAGGAGGTGATCCAGCCGCACCTTCCGATACGGCTACCTTGTTACGACTTCACCCCAATCATCTACCCCACCTTCGGCGGCTGGCCCCTTGCGGTTACCTCACCGACTTCGGGTGTTG
>NZ_WNZW01000070.1 GCF_009725165.1 Paenibacillus woosongensis | reverse complement strand
ACAACAGGTTGAAATTCCTGTACCACCGTAATCCGCTATGAGCGATGGGGTGACGCAGTAGGGTAGTGACGCGAGCTGATGGATGCTCGTCCAAGCAGTGAGGCTGGTGTGTAGGCAAATCCGCACATCGTAAGGCTGGGCTGTGATGGGGAGGGAAAATTTACAGTACCGAAGGTCATGATCTCACACTGCCAAGAAAAGCCTCTAGCCAGGAGAAGGTGCCCGTACCGCAAA
>NZ_WNZW01000069.1 GCF_009725165.1 Paenibacillus woosongensis | reverse complement strand
GGGGTTTCACGTGCCCCGCACTACTCGGGATCCGTCTCGGAGGGAACAGACTTTCGATTACAGGGCTTTTACCTTCTATGGCCGGCCTTTCCAGACCTGTTCGTCTAACCTCTTCCTTTGTAACTCCGTGTGAGACGTCCCACAACCCCAGAGAGCAAGCTCTCTGGTTTAGGCTAATCCGCGTTCGCTCGCCGCTACTGACGGAATCACTTTTGTTTTCTCTTCCTCAGGGTACTTAG
>NZ_WNZW01000068.1 GCF_009725165.1 Paenibacillus woosongensis | reverse complement strand
CTAAGTACCCTGAGGAAGAGAAAACAAAAGTGATTCCGTCAGTAGCGGCGAGCGAACGCGGATTAGCCTAAACCAGAGAGCTTGCTCTCTGGGGTTGTGGGACGTCTCACACGGAGTTACAAAGGAACAGGTTAGACGAACAGGTCTGGAAAGGCCGGCCATAGAAGGTAAAAGCCCTGTAATCGAAAGTCTGTTCCCTCCGAGACGGATCCCGAGTAGTGCGGGGCACGTGAAACCCCGTATGAATCTGCCAGG
>NZ_WNZW01000006.1 GCF_009725165.1 Paenibacillus woosongensis | reverse complement strand
CATGCGGCGAAATGATTTATCCGGTATTAGCTACCGTTTCCGGCAGTTATCCCAGTCTTACAGGCAGGTTGCCTACGTATTACTCACCCGTCCGCCGCTAAGTTATTTCGGAAGCAAGCTTCCAAAATAACTCCGCTCGACTTGCATGTATTAGGCACGCCGCCAGCGTTCGTCCTGAGCCAGGATCAAACTCTCCAATAAAGGATGAAAGCATCACATATCCAATGGATGGGATCTTTCATCCCAGGTGAAAGGAAGTTTTACCAATGGTAAAATCTCTTTCAACTAAGGTGTTTGACTTGCTCATTTTGAATCTGACGAGATCAGATTTGCATCTGACTCTATTATTTAGATTTCACTTGCGTGAAACCCGCTCACTCGTTGTTCAGTTTTCAAAGATCAACCTTGCTTTGCGTGTCGCCGTTGTTTCAGCGGCAACTTTTATAATATATCACGTTTCTTTTTAAATAGCAAGCACTTTTTTTGAAAAAATATATATGTTTCAGATTGAAAGTGCTCCGTGAAACGGTATTTATTAATATATCAGAATTCCTCCACAAAAACAATTAGAAAATTGTGGTCTTCCTAAAGTATAGTTTCCTTTAGTTGAGCCCTAACAATTAGCCGATGCGTAGGATTAACTAATGGATCGCATGTTATTAATGTAAGTACCGCTTTATTGTTAGGATCTTTTTTTAGAACAGAAACATCTGTAGGCTTTACGATCGAGATCTTGTCGGTTTCATACACGTAACTTTTACTTCCAACCTCAACAACAATTTCGTCCCCCACCTCTATTTCATTAAGACGATTAAACAGTCTACCCTTAGTTCTGGCCCGATGGGCGGCAATTGCCGCATTACCACTATCTCCTATTGGATCCGTCTCTTTTAAGTGAGCGGCCGCGTATTTCATATTGGTCTGGGTAGCCCCCTCTAAGACGGGAAGATTTAGTTTTATTTTAGCAATTTTAATAACCGCGATCGCTTTCTTGCTATTTGTCTCACTGGTTGAAGCAACTTTTTCCTGCTCGCCGTGTGGTATTTGTTCATTTATATTATCACCCGTATCTTCTGTATCCGGCATTTCCTCCAGTGTGCGAGAAACATCCTTATATTCTAATAAAAGCCTCGGATCAATCGCTATATCACTATATCCTGATTTTGTACTACTATCTATTGCTTCTAAAAGTTCTTGTGTTTGAGCATTCTCGTAATATTCGTTTGCTTTCGGATACAGCATAGTAAGCAGGCCGAGGACAATGAGTGTATAGGAAATCATTTTCTTCATAAATATTCTCCTTCATCGCAAAGAGGCGTTTATTCATATTTCAACGATTCAAAATAAAGAAGTAAAGAGGATAGCCTCCTTACTTCTTCAGAAATCGGTTAACTGGATTTTTTGCTTTTTCTTCTTAAAAAGAATCCAACAATAACCGAACCAAGACCAGCGAAATAATATGGCAAGGAGCTTGCTTCCCCGGTTTTAGGTAAGGTGGATACGGAAATATCGTCAATTTTTTCTGTTTCTGGCTTACTAGAAGGCGGTTGATCTTCCGGCTCAGCTTCCGGCAGCATGATATCCTGAACCGGCGCTATCGTTGGATCCGGGGTTGGGCTAACGGTCGCAGTCGGCGTTGGACTAGGGCTTGGCGATGGTGTCGGCGATGGTGTCGGTGATGGCGTTGGGCTAGGAGTCAGTATATAGACATACCCTCTGGAGCCCGATGACGGAGTAGATGTAGGTCTCGGTGTTGGCGTCGGTTCCGGCGTTGGTGTTGGGGTCGGTGTCGGTGTTGGCGTCGGTTCCGGCGTTTGTGTTGGTGTCGGTGTCGGTGTTAGTGTTGGTGTTGGTGTCGGTGTTGGTGTTGGTGTTGGTGTTGGTGTTGGTGTTGGTGTTGGTGTTGGTGTTGGTGTTGGTGTTGGTGTTGGTGTTGGTGTTGGTGTTGGTGTTGGCTTCGGTGTCTTCGTTGGTGTCGGGGTCGGCGTCGGCTCCGGTGTCTTCGTTGGTGTCGGGGTCGGCGTCGGCTCCGGTGTCTTCGTTGGTGTCGGGGTCGGCGTCGGCTTCGGTGTCTTCGTTGGTGTCGGGGTCGGCGTCGGCTCCGGTGTCTTCGTTGGTGTCGGGGTCGGCGTCGGCTCCGGTGTCTTCGTTGGTGTCGGGGTCGGCGTCGGCTCCGGTGTCTTCGTTGGTGTCGGGGTCGGCGTTGGCTTCGGTGTCTTCGTTGGTGTCGGGGTCGGCGTTGGCTTCGGTGTCTTCGTTGGTGTCGGGGTCGGCGTTGGCTTCGGTGTCTTCGTTGGTGTCGGGGTCGGCGTCGGCTTCGGTGTCTTCGTTGGTGTCGGGGTCGGCGTCGGCTTCGGTGTCTTCGTTGGTGTCGGGGTCGGCGTCGGCTTCGGTGTCTTCGTTGGTGTCGGGGTCGGCGTCGGCTTCGGGGTCTTCGTTGGTGTCGGGGTCGGCGTCGGCTTCGGGGTCTTCGTTGGTGTCGGGGTCGGCGTCGGCTTCGGCGTTGGCGTCGGGGTTGGCGTTGGACACCATCCGTACGTTTCGGACTCAGGTGTAATCAAATTTTCCTGCAGTCCGTCTACCGTTGCAAAAGCCGTGTTCGCCGCGCCCATCGTCAAACCTGCAGCAAGCGTAGCAGCAATTACTGTTCTGGCTTTGCTCCTCATTAGTCCCACTCCAATACGATAGTTAATTCACTTTTCCTCAATCCATCTTTATTGAACTTCTGCTGCACTTATGCCTGTCTTCTTCATCAAATCCAAAATTATATTCAAAGAAGGCAGTCTCCGCTAGCGATATTCATCCCTCCATTCTGTCGTTCCCATAAGTTTGCTTGGTAAATACCCATTTCCGGCTTCCCAAAAAGTTCAAGCCTACAGTGACAGCCGTGACCAGTACTTTAGATGTCAGCGGGTGCAATCCGGCCAGTGAGGTGAACACAAAAAGCATCAATAGTGATAAAGCTAGAACTGCTGCGTTCAACGCCGCAAACCGAGCAAACTGTCCAATAACAAACATGCTCCGTCCACCCCGGCCGCCTTCCTGACCGGAGAACGTAATTTTTTTATTCAATATATAACTGTTCACCGTTCCCGCAGCGTATGATATGACCTGAGCCCCCAGACTGCCCATCCCGAACAACAGCAGCAAAGTAAAAAGCAAAAAATCGATCCCCGTATTGATCAGCCCGACAGCATTGAATTTCAGAAACTGTATAGCAAAACGTCCTCCGCCGTCACCCCGCATATTCCTCCACCTGCGCCTTCACTCCCTCCGGTACATACGATGGCCGGGCTGGCGGATTTGCATCCTCTCGCAGAAATCCTGTAGTCTCTCGCACGATATAAAGCGGCCTATCCTTGGACTCATCGTAAATCCGCCCGATGTACTCCCCCATCACACCCAGCAGCATGAGCACAATGCCGTTGAAGAACAGATTGATCGCTACGATCGAAGCCCAGCCAGGGATCGTCCCCAGCTCAAACCATTTCTGAAACAATACGACGAACAGGTAGATGAAGCTGGAAAGCGACAGAATAACTCCAATATATGAAGCCATCTTTAACGGTTTATGCGAAAAAGAGGTGATGCCATCCAGAGCAAACGAAATCATTTTCCGCAAAGGATATTTCGTGACACCTGCAAAACGCTCATCGCGCACATACTCTACACTCGTTTGCCGAAAGCCCGCCCAGCCTACCAATCCGCGAACAAAGCGGTTTTTCTCCTTTAAGCTTTTCAGCACATCGCACACTTTCCGGTCGATTAGGCGAAAATCCCCGGTATCGAGCGGAATGTCTACCTTCGTCATTCTCCCGAGCAGCCGATAAAACAGCAGCGCGGTCGTTTTCTTGAATACACTCTCGCCTTTGCGCTTGATACGCTTGCCGTACACCACTTCGTAACCCTCTCTCCATTTGCTGAGCATTTCCAGAATAAGCTCGGGCGGATCCTGCAAATCGGCATCGATAATAACGACGCAGCGGCCAGAGGCATAGTCCATTCCAGCGCTGATCGCTACCTGATGGCCAAAATTCCTGGAGAATTGGATTAACTTCACATTCGGGTCTTTACGGCAAATTGCTTCAACTATTTGGGCAGTTCTGTCCCGGCTTCCGTCGTTTACAAAAATAATCTCATAACCTTCCTCTGCACAATCCATGACCTGCTTCAGGCGGTGATACGTATGCTCAATCACTTCCTCTTCATTAAACATCGGTACGATAACGCTGCAGCCTATTTCCATAACTGCCCCTCCTTCACCTGATAACTTACATCCTGGCCATCTCTGCTTTCCAGCCAAAAGGCCTCACCTGAGAACTAAAATATCCAGGTCGGGAACCATCTCAGTACATGCTCAACGTATCCCGAATTCACGGCCATCCCGGACAGAACGGGATAGAACATCGCAAACAGCAGCACCGCAGCGCATATAAACGCATATCTAACGTACTTGAAGCGGGCCCATTTTTGCTCGGCAAGACTAGTGATATACACGATAGCCACAATCACAAACGGCACCATCGCGAAATAGTGGTAGAGGAATGTCTCCCGCGTAACAAGCATCCAAGGAATATATTGGGCCAGAAAAGCAATCCACATGACGTACTTCCCGAATTCTCGTCGCTTCACGGTTAGCCATAGCGCCGCAGCCATAGCGACGATTCCAGTCCACCAAATCAGCGGATTGCCTATCGTCACAATGCTGGACACCATCCCCCTAGCCAGACCGCCGGCTTCGCCCTGCGCGCTGTAGAACCAGACTGGCCTCTTCATCAGGGGCCATTCCCACCAAGATGAAGCAAACGGATGACTCCCTACAAGTCTGCTGTGATAGTCGAACATATCTTTTTGCGCCTGAATTAAATTGCTTAAATTGAAACCACCCTCTGTGGCAGCAAGAGCCGGAATATAGCTGAAGGTGTAGATCGCCGCAGGAATGGCCACAAAAAAGATACAGCAGCAACCTAAAGTAATCAGCGTCTTTCGCCAGAAGCCATCTTGAATGCGGTGATATAGCTCCTGCCGCTCTGGTTCTTCATTCCCGCCACGGGTTTTAGCTCTGCGTTTGACAGCAGCATATTCCTTATAGCGGCTTAGCAAAGACAGAAGCAGCATCATAGCCAGCCCTGCGCCGCCATACAACACAATCCATTTAGTCGAAATCCCGATGCCGAAGAATAACCCCGTCCAGGCCAGAGGAACCAGCGTTTTACCCAGGGGCTGCTTATGAAAGTTCATGTGCAGATAACGATTCATGCCATAAAACATCAGCAGGATAAAAAACACGGCGTAAACGTCAATCGTCGCGATACGCGTCTGTGCAAAATGCATAAACTCAGCTGCAAGGAGCACCATAGACATGACTGCATATTTTCGCTGCCCGAAGAGCTGCAGGGCAAACCGGTAAATTAGCGGCAGCATCGCCGCTCCAAACAATGTTCCTGCGATACGCCAGCCTAACGGGCTGAATCCGAACAGCTGCATGCCCAGTCCGATCAGCAGCTTGCCAAGCGGCGGATGAGTCGTTTCGTACGGCGGCAAATGATGCCAATATTCATATGCGGTTCTGGCATGATATATTTCATCGAAATAAGTGCTGTTAATAAAACCGGGGTAAATTACCGAGGTCGATGCCTCATCAAATAACAATGCGCTTCTGTCACTCCCCCTTGCCCCTTCCGTTTCATCATATATGCCAGCTATAGGGACAGGTTTGTCGTGCCCCGCTTCATAAAATGCCATTTCATGCAGCGAAATGCCGACATGCTCTACCGTAATCCGGGCGTACCTGGCTTCTATGCCGACCGCCTCGCTTTTCCAGGCGAAGACCGCGCCTATATCATCGGAGAGTTCAATCGTTTTTTCCCAGGATGCAGGATCATTTCCAAAGTCCAATTTGAACGCTCCCGTCGAAGCCCCGCCAAAAAAATGGACACGCTCCACAGTCTTAGCCTCGCCGAAATCTACATAAAAGCTGACCGGCTTCGTCGGCTTCCATTCGGTAACCGGCGCCTTAGTTGATCCTAATTGGTACAAGGCTAGCGCTGCGTACAGTAAAGTGACAAGGCCAACCCACAGCCAATCCCTGCTTTGAAAACGGATTTTGTACAAGCTGCGCCGCTTCTCTTTGGAAGCCAGCTCTTCCAGCAGCAAAGCGTCGTTAGCTTCTCGTTCCTTCTCGTCCTGACGTTTGACCGGCTGGCGTTTTTTTTGCACATACATGCGATATCCCGTGATCAGCGTACATACCAGCAGCACCACATTGGCGAGCGAGCAGAGCAGTACGATCCCATGATTGCCCGGACTCATGCCAAGATTCAGATGCCCTAGAACATAAGCGACGTTGACATACTGCGTCATACTGAAGCCGAGGTACAGATAGAGCAGACGGCGATCCCGGGATTGGATGAAGCTGAACAAACATAACAGCAGCGCCGGGAACATATAACGCTCATGCATTTTTGTTCCCGCTACAAACACAATGACGATGAGCGCCAGAGCAATGAAGAATGTCTTCGTCAAATCTCGTCCGCGTCTGCGGAGTGAGATATAAATGGCATAAGCTACCGCTGCCAGGATGAACAGCATACCCCATGTCCGGAAAGGAAGCAGCAGCCACCTCTGATCAAGAGGAGCCCAGTTATGGCCAAATAGCGCATATAAATTGAATGCATTAACCGTCGCGTAGGGGTAGGAGGCTAGCGTTGTTTTGTATAAACCGATAAGAGCAGGCAGGCCTCCCTGATTCCAGAAAAAAGGAAGAGCGAGCAAGGCGAATACCGCAGCTCCAAGCAGAACACTGACGGAAATGCGTTTCCAGGAACGGTAGTACAGAAGGGCCAACAGCCATACCGGTGTAAAAATAAACGTCTGCGGCTTAATGATCGCGGCAATTGCAAACCACACTGCCGATTTTTCCAAACGCCGCTCGCTCAGAGCCGTAAGCGAACTGATCAGGAACAAGGCATAGAACGCATCCGCTTGTCCCCAGCCCGCAGAATTGATGAGCACGGCCGGATTGAACAAATACACGGTCGCCAGAGCCCAGCCGAGCCTGCCCCCAAACTTGCGGCATCCCACGCGATACAGTAAATATCCTGCAGCCAAATCCGCCAGGATCGAAGGGAGCTTGAAGAGCAGCATCGCTCCTGCCGAACCATAACCTAATCCAAGCCATTTTTGCGTCAAGCCTAAGACGTACAAAACATAGATGTAGCCCGGCGGATAGTCAGCAAAAACCCCTTCGCTATAAAAACCTCCGAGGCCTTTATCTACCGCGTGATGGGCCCAGCCCATGAAAGTGTTCAGATCGGTCTCAAATCCGCGAACCGTATACCCGATCCAAATCCGAAGCAGCAGCCCGGCAATCATCACAAGCCACATCCAGCCCTGGTAAGAACCGCTGCGATCCAGGGGATGACTCTCCGTGATCATGCGCCGATACAGCCAGGCAAACAAAATAGCGAACAGCGCTGACCACAGCATAATCGGCAATACCGGGACATGGGAGGTCGCCGCTGAGCTTGCTTCGCCATTTCCAAGTCCAGTCTCACCGTCAGGATGATCCGCCCCACCGCCGCCTATATTTCCGGATATATCTGTGCTCAGCGGCAATGCGGTTATTCCGGCCGGCAGCGATTCCACCTTCTCGACGCGAATATCGTCAAACAGAGCTTTGCCTGTATTGAGCCTTCCATAACCGCCTAGGGCGGCGGCGATTGTCAGCTCCCTCTGCTCCGGGCCCGACTCCCCATAGAACTGGATCTGCTGCCACTTTCCAGAAGGCTCGATAACATGGGGATAAGCTCCTCCTACGCCAAGCGGAAAAATATTCGCGCCAATCTCACCGCCTCCGATGCTAAGCACTTTGATCCAGGCGGATATCAAATACTTAGAGCCGGGCTCCACCGTAACCTGCTGCACCCATTTGGCGTGATCCGGGTCCACATTTTCGATCCAAGCCGACCGATCTCCGCTGTGCGCGTCCCCCTGGATTACCCCGAATTGGCTGGCTCCTTCCTCTCTGGACCAACGATCCGTCTCCCAAGCTTCAGGAGCTTCCGAATCTCCCAGCTCAAATCCGGGATTCTGCACCAGGTTATGTTCCAGTGCACGAACCGTTCCAGGCTCAAATGGCGTAAATAACACAAAAATACCGATGGCCAGCAGCATCGCTGCCCGCTTCACAAAACTTGCCATGTCCAATTCCACCCCATACGAGTATTGATTGACATTTTATGCTTGTACCAATATACGTAGAGATTCAGAGATTATGCCTACAAATTCATAGATTCGAAATATAAAAAAGACCGGCCGCATAAGCGGCCAGTCTTGGGAATATCAAAACCTACTATATGAAATTATTATTATTCAGGCTGCGCTAAATTACTCGGCGCCCAAGAAGATATAACGGCAAAGCACTAAAACAGCCAGCACCCACATTAACCAGTGAACTTTAACCTTCTTGTTCGTAAAGATATTGCTGCAAACACCAAGAAGCACGTAAGAGATAATACCTGCCGAAATCCCGTTGGCGATACCGCCAGTAAACGGCATAAGCACAATCGTCAGGAACGCAGGGAATGCATGAAGGAAATCATCCCACTCGATATTGCGGACTTGTCCCATCATCAGCACGCCTACGATGATCAGCGCTGGCGCTGTTGCTGCGGAAGGTACCACGCCTGCAAGAGGAGCGATGAACAATGCGAGCAAGAACAGAACGCCTGTTGTTACTGCAGTCAGTCCTGTACGTCCGCCTTCGGCAACACCAGCAGTACTCTCAACATAAGAAGTGATCGTGCTCGTACCGAGAACCGCACCAGCGCTAACGCCAGCCGCGTCAACCAGCATTGCTTTACCGATCTTCTTCTCGCCTTCTTCTTTATTCTTCATCAGCCCGGCACGCGTTGCCGTACCTACCAAAGTTCCAAACGTGTCGAACAATTCAACGAAGGTGAACACCAATACGATTTCAAACAATCCCAGCTTGAGCGCGCCCATAATATCGAGCTTGCCGACAGCCAGCTCATTTACGTTCGGGAACCAGCTTGCGCCGGACAGCCCGCTGACATCAGTTACGCCCATCGGGATACCGATCAACGTCGTTGCCACGATACCGATCAGCAATGCGCCTTTGACGCGAAGCGCCATAAGAATAGCGATTAGAATCAGGCCAATGAGTGTCAATTGTACACCGGAATCGTGTACGAAATCACCGAGACCCAGGTTGAAGAAGCTGCCTGGCACCTGCTGAGTAAAGTCTTCAACCGGTCCGTTCAAATTAATGCCGATCAGGTTGCTCATTTTGAAACCGATAATAGCTACGAAAAGACCGATACCGACTGTAATGGCAGACTTAATGCTTTCTGGCACTGCCACAAGGAGCATTTGACGAATTTTCGTCACCGTAAGGATCAGGAAGATAATACCTGAGATGAAGACAGCACCCAGAGCCGCTTGCCATGTAATTGCTCCGTTAGAGCTGAGAACGACGGTCATGAAGTACGCATTCAGACCCATACCTGGGGCAAGCGCAATGGGGATGTTAACGAACAGTCCCATAAGGATCGTAATCAGACCCGCACCAACCGCAGTAGCAAAGAATACACCGTCTGAAGGGATACCCGCACCACCCGGGCCCAAGAACAGATTGTTCACGAACAGGATGTAAGCCATCGTCATGAACGTTGTAACACCTGCAATAATTTCCGTTCTTACATTTGTGCCGTGTTCCTTAAGTTTAAAGAACCGATCCATGGTTAATGATTCCTCCTTAGAATGAGTCGGGAACGACAAAAAGCCCGGAGTGACAATACATCCCCGGGTCCCGTGCTGAGCAGAAGATACCGTAGCCATGTATGGACTGGAATGAGCAGCAGCAGTTAAATCGTCCGTCCGTTAACATTCTATAGCGTTAACTGGCAGGACCGCTAACCTCCCACAATCATCTCCATCGCACACATGTTCCGATGTCTTCTTTTCGTAGCCAGATCATTACGGTGACCTCGTAGAGACTTCCGGGCCAATTCCCGGAATTATACGAAAAGCATCTATTTGAATTTGTCGAATTTTCCCGTACAAGTCTTGTTTCAAAGACTTATTACATGACTTATTCTAGGCTTGAAGACTCAGCTTGTCAACAGAAAAAGCGAATATTTTTAAAACCAATCATGGAAATTGTTCGTGATTTGTTAAAACTAATTCGACAGGATTCTCTGAAAATTGACAAAATTCGCTTTCTCAAGCAACAAGAGCACTAAAAACCGTCCAGGGCTGAACGCCCCGAACGGTTCTTTAATCGTGCATCAATAACAAACATTAGTTAAATTGTGGCAAATACGTCTTGTTGACCTCCAGCAATTCATCACACAGGGCCCTGATATCATCATGGCCTGGCTGATCATTTTCCTAATGCCGCAATACCATATCATTAAAAAAGGCCTCTATACGAATTGCTGGAAAGCATCCATTCCTGGCGATGATACAAGTTGATCACAAATTGTATTTTTCATATGATTAACGAGTGCCATCACCTCGGAGTGCAGTCCTTCCCACTTATCAGCATACTCTCCCCGATAGGCTTTTCTAGCTAAGTCGAGTAAAGTCGCATGTTCTTTGGGCAACCGAGGTATAGCCCATTCTGCAGCCACATCTTTTGGAGAAATCTCACCAACAGCTACTGTCAGCCACATTCTGGCTAAAGTTAAAATTACGTTTCTTTCGTCACCCTTGACGCTCTCAATTAACCCAGGCAAGGATTCCCTAATCGCTCTTCGAATATCTGTCATTGGCACGGGGGCTAGTACATCTGAAGCATCCGGACCAAAAAGAGTAACGCTATCCTTTCTTACTTTTGCTAAAACAATAGCCAAGTCAGGGTCATTAGTTGGTTCCTGAATTTGTCCTTTCTCAAACTCATCCCTAAGCCACTCACCATAGATAAATTCGCCTTTTGGCGGATATCGCCAGGGTACAACATCTCCATAGTTGATAACCGTGACTTCAAGTGGTCTCACAGAATCTGTATTTCCTATCTTTCCAGATATAAGCATCAGTCTGTCCGTTAGTTTTCTTCGAGTTAATTCGGTTAAACTATGATTTACGACCACTAGGACATCTACATCACTGTCAATGTGCAAGCCACCAATTACGGCAGAACCAAATAGATATACCGCGACTACCTCACTGCCAAGCAGCTCCTCGACAATTTTTAATGCTTGAATCGCTTCCTTCGGTATTTTTCCGTTATTCAAATTGCACATCAACTACAGACTCCTCTCGTCATTAAAAATGTCATCGTGATCAGGATAATTGAGCCCTTCTTGATAAGAACTACCTACAATACGAATAACATCATTTTCAGAAGCAATATACATCATATCGCTACTTTTTACTGATTTTCTACTCCCCACTCACACAGACTTTCCAAGACAGGTAGGAGAGATTTAGCAGCCATACTCATATAATCGCTATCCTTTCTGGTAGTATCTATCCAAAAAGTGCGTACTTTTCTTAGGTTTACTTTGCATTGTAAGCTAACATTATTCCAAATAAAGGAGAGAGCATAATGACTAAAAAGACTATACGACTGCTTATGCCCCAATGGCAAGGAGGAAATAACCCACATTATTCATTTGGAGCCGAGTTGCTTGCTTGGCTTGCCCCAAAAAATAATCAGCCTCTTATTGAAGTCCCGGTACAAGCCTTTGACGGGGATTCGCTTGAAGAGGAGGATGGCATGAATGGAAGAACACAACTATTTGAGCAATTGACAGCCGCACACCATCTCCTAGAAGCTCACAAGCCGGATCGGGTTGTGATGTTAGGTGGAGACTGTCTTGTGGAACAGGCACCCTTCGCCTATTTAAACGAACGTTACGGAGGAAATCTAGGGGTCATATGGATTGATGCTCATAGTGATCTTGTTAGATTTGTGGGATATGACAATGGACATACACTTCCGCTTGGAAATCTACTAGGCGAGGGCGACAAGCAATTTTCAAGTTTAGTAAAAACTCCACTGAAACCAGAGAATGTATTTATCGCTGGTCTAGCAACTCCATCTAAGGAGGAAGAAAAGCGAATTGTAGAAGAAATTGAAAAAGCAGGTGTTTATCCAGAGGAACCCGAGGATGAACTGATTAATAGACTAGGTATTAGAACAGCTAATGCAGATGAGCTTGCTAAAAGTACGGATTCAATAAAAAACTGGATTAAGGAAAATGATATCAAGCATCTAGCCATTCATCTTGATTTAGATGTATTGGATCCATCATCCTTTCGTTCCTTATTGTTCGCTAATCCTGATGAAGATTATAACTTCTCAGCAGCTGGCTCCCTGCAACGTACACGACTGGTTCGTATAATGAAGGAGCTTTCCGAAGCAACAGAAGTAGTGGGCTTAGGCATTACAGAGCACATGCCATGGGATGCTATCAATTTAAAGAAGATGCTTGAGGAATTTCCAATTCTGAATGATTGATAATCTAAGTCATTAAGCTCAAACCTTATGTCAAAAGTGATCTGTTTTATTCTATTAAAAGCGTGGGATAGCGGGAGAACCATTTTGATTTAAAGGAATGAAACCTTATGCAAGTATATAATCATTCTACGAAAAATTTAGAGCGTGTCCAGTGACCTGAAAAATATCTTAGAAAACAAAAAAAAGAGATATTGCTTTTATGCAATATCCCTTTTTACGTCTTTTCCTTTGGCGGAACGTTTTCACTTCAAATGCTCTTAGTGAATTATTCCCACTCAATCGTCGCTGGTGGCTTCGATGTAATGTCATACACAACCCGGTTGACATTATCAACCTCATTGACAATCCGTACCGAGATTTTCTCGAGGATATCCCACGGAATACGCGCCCAGTCGGCGGTCATGCCGTCGATGGAGGTTACCGCACGGATACCTACCGTGTAAGAGTAGGTCCGGGCATCGCCCATCACCCCGACGCTCTTCATGTTCGGAAGCGCCGTGAAATATTGCCAAATTTCGCGGTCAAGACCTGCTTTAGCGATCTCTTCGCGCAGAATGTAGTCGGAATCGCGGACGATTTTCAGCTTGTCCTCCGTAACTTCGCCCAATACGCGAATCGCCAGGCCTGGGCCAGGGAACGGCTGTCTCCACACGATTTCTGCTGGCAAGCCGCACTCCTCGCCAACTTTGCGAACCTCATCCTTGAACAGCGCCTTCAGCGGCTCAACCAGCTCGAACTTCATGTCCTCCGGCAGTCCGCCGACGTTATGGTGAGACTTGATCGTCTGGGCCGTAGCCGTTCCGCTCTCCACGATATCGGTGTAAAGCGTACCTTGCGCTAAAAATGCAAAATCATCAAACTGCTTGGATTCTTCCTCGAACACGTAAATAAACTCGTTGCCGATAATTTTCCGTTTTTGCTCTGGATCATCGACGCCTGCCAGCTTGGACAGGAAGCGTTCGCGCGCATCGATCTTGACAACCTTCATGTCGAATTTGCCGACAAACGTCTCCATTACGCTCTCGGCCTCGCCTTTACGCAGCAATCCGTGATCGATGAACATACAAGTCAACTGATCGCCTACCGCTTTGTGGATAAGCATTGCCACTACAGAGGAATCAACGCCGCCGCTCAGCGCACAGAGTACCTTCTTGTCGCCGACCTGCGTCCGGATATCCTGGATCGCATCCTCGATGAATGTCTCCATGCTCCAGTTGCCTTCACATCCGCACACTTCATACAGGAAGTTGCGGATCATTTCGTTACCATGCACGGAGTGGCGAACCTCCGGATGGAACTGGACGCCGTACAACCGGCGCTCTTTGTTCGCGAAGCCAGCGATCGGAGCGTGCTCCGTCGATGCATCGACGACGAAGCCTTTCGGCAGCTCCACGACATGGTCGCCATGGCTCATCCAGACCGTTTGCTTCGACTCCAGGCCTTTCGTGAGCGCCGAATGCTCGGCGAAATTCACGTCTGCCTTCCCGTATTCACGCTTAGCCGCACGTTCTACCTTTCCGCCGAGCTGATGCGCCATCAATTGCATTCCGTAACAAATCCCGAAAATCGGCACACCGATGTCATATACAGCAGGGTCGATTTGCGGTGCATTTTCTGCATACACACTGGAAGGACCGCCGGAGAAGACGATGCCCTTAGGGGCCATTTCCCGCAACCGCTCTGCCGAAGTATTGTATGGCAACAATTCGCTGTACACACCCAAATCGCGAATTCTTCTTGCTATCAGCTGATTGTACTGCCCTCCAAAATCAAGAACAACAATCAATTCATTTGGCTTATTCATTACCGAGCCTCCCTCAATTCATGAACCTAATTATACGAAACGACAAAAGTAGTCGTCAAGAAAGTTCGGAAGACATCTTATCCACGGCGCAAAGCCAAATTTCGGCATAACTCCAGAAAATTTCGGCTATTCATCCGGTCAGGCCTTAATCCTCCATAATAGAGTGTCTCCCATTCCCGGACAAACTCCTCCAATTTGCCTAGATTAGCTGCTTCCTGAGCAGCTAGAGAATCCACATATTCTCTAGCGGTCATGCCTTCCGGTTTATTTCCATACATGCGGTAAATCTGCTGCCAGACCCGGTCGGCGATATGCAGCAGCAGCTTCTGGTCAGGAAAACGGCTGCGCGGCCGGGCAATGACCCGCTGAAGCGTTATTAAATCGCGCCAGACCGTACTGTTTCTCCCTATCCATATGATTAACCAAATCATAGGCCACACGCCAAGCAATCCGGCAGTCCAAATCAACGGCGCTTTTACTATCGATTTCCATAAGTTGAGCATTCCATGATCCAGCATAGATTTTACCGCTGCAGGCAGGACCGATAGACTGTTCGCAAATTCCCGAATCCATGCAGGCAGAAACTGACCACTTATCCGGGGTGAAGCCGACAAGATGGAATCGTAGCCCGGTGTCGGGTCGAACGGGACCCAGCCTTCCCCAGGAAAATAAACCTCCACCCACGCATGGGCATCCGCATACGATATGGTGTACAACTCAGGCTCTTCCTTGCTGCGCTCGCCAGGCGTGAAGCCTTTGACCCAGCGGGCTGGAATGCCGCCGCTGCGCAGCAGCACGACCATAGCCGTAGAGAAATGGTCGCAATAACCCTGGCGGTCGACAAACAGGAACCGGTCGACAAAATCCTCATCCGCTGGCGGAATCGCCGAATTCAAATTGTAGGAGTAATGCTGCTTCAAATATTTAGCTACAGCTAACGCCGCATCATAGCGATTTCCGGTGTCCTGGACAAGCGATTTGCCTAGCTCGCGAACCCGCTCCGGCAAGCTCTCCGGCAGCTGCAGATACTGCTCGCTAATCAAAACCGGATCTCCGTCCTCCAGCTGCCTGAGATACCCTCCGGCTGTCGGCTGCCGAATGACCGTCAGCTCGTAGCCCTGGATTCCCTCCATTGCAGAAGTCTGCTGAGCTTGTCCGGCTCTGTCCAAATATATGGCTCCGGCAGCTTGGTCAAACCTGGCGGCAAACGGAACGCTCCTGCCCTCCCCGACAAATACGTGGTCGACTTGGACAGGAATGCCTCCGCTCAGCAGCGGCAGCTGTCCTGTAACCGGCTTCTGAAACGTGATCGTTTGCTGGATTTTGCTGCCGTCCGCGATAACATCTTCCTGCGGCAGCAAGGCTGTTCTCTCCCCGCTAGCAAGCACCTGCACTTCCTCTCCCGTCGCGGGTTGCAGCCAGCCGCGGCCAGTGTACACGCTTTTACTCTCCCCCCGCCAATAAACAGAAACCGGAGATTTCGCCGTAAAATACGTATCCCACCGGAGCTGGAGCGGCGCACCGAGCTCACCGTCATCCCGCCCGTAGCCCGATACGCTCGAAGTCGTCACGCTTGCTTCGGCCAAGCCCTCCTTTTGATACCAGCCTTGAAGGCTTTTAATCAATGCCTGTAAAGGCTGCTGCTGAACCGGCTGGGCCGGCAGCAGAAGACTCATTGCCGCAGCGCAACCGACAAGTCCCGCAACCGTGAAGGGAGCCATGATTTTGTAAGCATGCTCCTTGTGTGATTTTCCATTCTTAAATGAAGGTTTCTGCTTGATATACCCCTGTTCCCTCATCTGCATGGCAAACGCATAGCACTGGATCGCAAGGCCAATTCCCGCTGCCCGCGCCAGGTTATAAAATATCGGGGCGTCGAAAATCAGCTCGATTGTCAGCAAATAAACAATCACGACCGCCAGGAACAGCAAAATCGTCTGCCTGCCGATGGCCAGCATCTGGACAGATACGACCAGCAGGCTCCACCCGATCAGCAAGAGCAGCATTCGCGACTCCGGGCTCGCTTCATTCAGCCTCCCCGTTTGAAATACCACAGCGATATCCTGAGCCGCAACGGTTCCATACCCGCCAATCCACGACATGCCTTCCTGCAACCCGAACAAATAGAACAATGTCCCGCCCATAAACACCAAGTACAACATCACCTGCAACGATGTGGCCAGACGCAGAGAGCCGGCCAGTAGAAGAGCTGCCGTCAGGTAAAGAAAGACGGTAACCACCCTTCTCTCATGCTCAACCACAATGGCGTAAAGAGGGTACAAGCACTCTGCAAAAAGGGCGTACAGCAGCAGTGAAACCGCTATTCGGTGCAGCCATGGCTGGAAGGCTTCCTGCTTGCCGGAACGAATGGGATACTCCCGAGCCTGCTGCTGCAAGCTAGGCAATGCCATGATCTCTTCCTCCCCTGCCCGGCTTCATCTGTACGGAGGCCGAGTCGTATAGAAGCGGAACCATTCGGATTCCATGCGAGCTCAATTGAGCGAACCAATGCCCGGCAGACTTCTCCCAATTCTCAGCACCGCCGTTTCCTATGCCGGCCTCTTCTAAATCCGAGCCGTGTACAGCTGCATCACCGGATTCGCCAGAGCACCATACATCCAGCACCGCTCCAGCGTCGGCCATTTGCAGCAGTCTGGCGACAAGCGAAGAAGTCAAGCAGCCGGTGATTATCGTGATCCGCTGCCCAGGTACAACCAAGTGATTCCATGACTCGGCTCCATTCAATGAAAACGCGGACCGCTCGCTGGCAAGCTGAACCTGCGCTAACACCTCAAGCCCTTCATATAATCCTTCTCTTCCAATTAGCTGCAGCGTATTGTTTCCCAGCCCCGGGCGAAAATAATACGCGTCCGTCCCGTCGCTCTGCCGATGCAGCCATGCCGCCGCTGCAGATACGGCTATCTCAAAAATTTCTCCCCGTTCCGGAACGAAATAAGATGCCGGTTCCGTATCCAGAATCAGACAGACTGGCCACGCGTAAACTTCCTCTGGAGCACGGGTAATCAGCTCGCCGCGGCGAGCGCTTATTTTCCAGTGGATCGATTTTACCGGATCGCCCGGTTCATAAGCCCTTAAGCGGCTGCCCCATAGCGGGGCATATTTCAGCGACGTATCGGCGCGTCCGCCTTCTCCGTCGTTTCTTCCCAACGTCTCGTCCCATGCTGCGATATAAAGCGGAAGCGGCTGAATGAGCAGCTTATCCCTTCCTTGCAGGCGGCGGACCCGTTTGAACCAGCCGAACACGTCGCCCCATGCCACCGTCGTGCTTCCTTCGGTATACAGCCCGCGGGCCACTCCGCTCAAACGGTATGTACCATTGTAGTTACGTTTAAACCCTGAAAACAGCAGCCTTCCTCTTTCTTGCTCATGTCCTGCCAAATCGTCTTCGACCTGAACCCAGAGCGGAGGGATTCCGCCTTCCAGGCTAATCTGGAGTGTCACCTCGATTTCTTCCCCTTCATAGGGGGCGGAAGGCGCCCATGTGCGGCGGACAGTAACTCTTGTTGGCCCACACAACTGGCTAGCGGCACCTACAGCTCCAATAAGCAGCGCAAGCAGGAGAAGAAATAACGTGGCTCCTCCTCCTTTCCAGGCATAGAGCGCCCCTAGAACTCCTATGACCGGTACGGCTGCCATCCATGCTCCAGCCCCGCTGCTCATCATGACGACGCACCCCGCTGCTGCTGAAATACAGGGACCTTCCCCTGGGACAATAATTCCTCCACAATGTCTTCTCCGTGCAGCCCCGCCAGCTTCGCCTCGGGCTTCAGCATAAGCCGGTGGGCCAGCACCGCGGCCGCTACCGCCTTGGCGTCATCAGGAATTACATAGGATCGCCCTCTATAATAGGCCATCGCTTGCGCGGCCCCCATCCAGGCCAGTGTGCCGCGAGGACTGATTCCGAGCGCAAGCTGGGGGTGGCGGCGGGAGGCATGGGCGATTGCCACTAAATATTGCTTGATCCGCTCATCGACAAGCACTTTTCTGACCTGGCGCTGTATCTGCGCCATCTCCTCAAGCAGCAGTACGGGGCGGATATCTTCAACTGGAGTTCCCTCCTGCATCCGGCCAAGCATCTCCACCTCCTGCTCAGGCTGCGGATAACCTAGGGAAATACGCATCAAAAACCGGTCAAGCTGGGCTTCCGGCAAACGGTAAGTTCCTTCGTAATCCAATGGGTTCTGTGTCGCCAGCAGCAAAAAAGGCTTCGGCAGCGGATGGGTAACCCCGTCCACCGTCACTTTGCGCTCCTCCATCGCCTCCAGTAAGGCCGACTGGGTGCGCGGAGCCGCGCGGTTAATTTCATCAGCCAGCACGATATGCGCCATGACCGGTCCTGGCCGGAACTCGAATTGTCCAGTTTGGGCCCGGTACACCGACACCCCGGTTACGTCGGAGGGCATCAGATCCGAGGTAAACTGGATTCTGCCGAAGGTACCGCCCAGACAAGCCGCAAGCGTGCGCACCAGCAGCGTCTTGCCAACCCCGGGAACATCCTCGAGCAGAATATGTCCGCCCTGCAGCATGCAGACGACGGCTAGCTCAATTTCCTTTCTTTTTCCTATTATTATACTGTCTACCCGGTTGACCAGCTTCCCGAGCAAATCCGCTGAATAATGATCTATCATAACCTGGCTACCTCCATTTTCGGCCGCTATTCTACCAACCATTGTCGCCAGAAACTACCTAAAATAGACGTATGTAAGAGAAACAGTCCTTCCATCAGGACGCCCGTACCCGCCGCTCCTCTGTATTGGCCGTAACAGACATAATGTCATGCCCAGTTACCTCCAGCAGCGTACGCAGCGGCAGCCATAGGAGCCCGTTTCTCCATTCCAGGCTTACTGTATATCTTTTTTTGCTTTCCCCCGGGGTTTCAACGACGATGGTGTCATCCGCCGAGCTGACAATGATTCTTGTATCTCCCCAGGTTGCAACCGCGCTTTTCTCTAACCCGTTCCAGCTGACCTCGGCCCCGAGCCGTTCCATGACTGCCCGCAGCGGTACTCTGAATTGTCCATCCCGGAGTTCGTATTCGCCGGCCGCAAGCTTCGTCTCCAAACCTCCTGCCTCAACATAAAGGGGCTCGCCAGGACCGAATAGTGCGGCGTTAGGAACGATATGAGCCTGGACCCATACGCTTGAAGGCTGCGGTCGCTTGCTGTTTTTCATTTTAGGAGATACGGCAAACTGAACAGGCTGAACCTCGGGAGTTATGGTGCGGAATTCATACCCGAGCGACTTATAGTAATCAATAATTTGGGGCAAAGCTTTCACAGTCTCCTCATGTCCGGCACTGTCATGCATTAGCAATGTGACGGAGTCTCCTGGCTTGGCGGGAGTTGCATTTTTTATGATTTCCGAGGCGGGAACCCCTTTGCGCTTGGAGTCGCCGCTGTCCAGGTTCCAGTCGAATACTTTATAGCCGCCTTGCTCCAGCAGCTGAAAATAAGCAGTATCAAAATGCCCGTACGTTCCGCCGGGCGCTCTGACCAGCGGGGTGCGCTTTCCCGTAATATTGCGGAGCACTTCTTCCGTCTCCTTAATTTGGGACCAGAAAACGCCGAAGCTGGCATACAATTCATCATATTTATGATTGTAAGTATGGTTGCCGATCGCGTGTCCAGCCTCATTGATCCGGTTAATGATCTCCGGAAACCGCTTGGCTTGCTCGCCAAGCACGAAAAATGTGGCCGGCACGTCGACTTTTTTCAATATGGCTAATACGTCATCCGTCCATTTGCTAGGGCCGTCATCAAAGGTAAGATATATTACTTTGCTTGCTTCTTTGGGTTTGGATTGGGACTGGGAAGCGGGTGTTACAGAGGATTGTTTCGAAGAGGATATTCTGGCAAAAGAAGCCGCCGAAGCAGCGGGTTTGACCGCGCCAGCGGGCACCTTGAAGACGGCCGCCGCATCCTCAGGGGATTGGGCGGCTGCTTCAGGCATGATGCTCTGGCTCTCGGAATGGGGAATGAAGGATACGATAAGAACAATAGCGATTACTAAGCTAATCAGGCGAAACACTGGAAATCCGGCCAGCCATTGTGTATTCATATAAAATCTACCTCCGCGATTATATCAATTCATTGGGTTTCTGGTAGATTATATGAATGCCCTGATCAAATTAGACTACGGCAAAATATCTTTATTTTGCTATGTTAGTCCGCGATGTTACTTCGCCCCCTGGTCATCCCGCAGAGCTTCCAGCACCTTCTCCACATGTCCGGCTACCCGGATGCCGCGCCACTCCTTCTGCAGCCTGCCCTCCTCGTCAATCAGGAAAGTTGAACGAACAATTCCTTCATATTCCCTGCCGTACAATTTCTTCAGCTGCCATACGCCGAACATCCGGCTAACGCGGTGCTCCTCATCCGCGAGCAGCAGAAAGTTCAGGCCGTGCTTCGCCTTGAATTTATCATGCGACTTCACGGAATCCCCGCTGATACCGAGAACAACGGCTCCCTGCTCCAGCAGCGCTTCGCTTTGGTCGCGGAAATCGCAGGCCTGCCGCGTGCACGCCGGGGTCATATCTCTCGGATAAAAATATAGAACGACCTTGCGGCCGCGAAATTCGCTTAACGCAATCTCCTCTCCCCCGTCCGCGGGAAGACGGAAATCGGGAACCAGCTCTCCTACTTGAACTTGTACATCAATCATGCAGCATGAACTCCTTTCTGACTTCACAAATACGAAAATTGATTGTACCTACAAAAGAAATTATAATGGATGGGTATGCAATACATCCAATTTATGACGGTTCTCATCGTTATCCACCGAAAGGAACGAACAATATGACGAAACGCACGAAACGGGCGATCATCTGGTCCATTACCGGAATTCTGGTCGCCATCGCGGCTGTTGCGGCTTACTATTTTATCGCCATTTACAATCAAGTTGATAAATTCCAGAAGAAAGGCGAGGACTCGCCCTTCTACAACGTACAGCCGGTCGAGACCAAGAAGGAAGCCGAGCCGCCGAAATGGGAGGGCACCGAGCAGGTCAATATTCTGCTGATGGGTGTAGACGCCCGCGGACTGAAGAAGGGAGAGGTCCCCCGGTCCGACACGATGCTGGTCGCCTCCATCGATCCCGTGAAGAAGAAAGCCTACCTGTTCTCTATTATGCGTGATACCTATATTAAAATACCAGGCTACGGGTCGGACCGCATTAACGCCGCCATTACCCATGGGCCAAACAAAGCGATGGAGACGGTCTCTGAGCTGCTCGGCATACCGATTCAATATTACGTCTATACGGATTTCCAGGGCTTTATCGAGCTCGTGGATGCCATCGGGGGCGTGGACTTCTACGTCGAGAAGGATATGCGCTACACAAGCAAGGCCGACAATCATGAATACGATATCGATTTGAAAAAAGGCCAGCAGCACCTTGACGGCAATTCAGCCCTGCAGTATGTCCGATTCCGCCATGACGCTCTTTCCGACTATTCGCGGACAGAACGCCAGCGCAATTTCCTCAAAGCGGTAGCCGAGAAAATGATATCGACGACCTCGATTATGAAGCTTCCGTCAATTCTGGAAAAAGTGAATCCGTATATCGATACGAATTTGACGGTCAACGATATGTGGAAGCTGGCCACCGTTGCCTATGACAGCAAGATGGCAGGCAGCGAGCAAATTCCTCCGATGAAGCTGGTCGTAGAGAAAAACGTGGGCGGCTCCGAAGTGATTGGCATTCGAAGCGACGATGAATTGAAGCAATTCGTTCAGGATGTATTTAACGCGCCGGATGAACCTGAACAGGACACAGACAGCGATAACAGCCCGGCAGGAGCGGCGGGCACAGACAAGAGTACTAGTACTGGCGCAGGCACCGGAACTGGAACCAGCAGAAGCACGGACGCAGGTTCCGGATCTCCCCCTGCTGCGGATACGTTCCGGAATTGATCATTGATCCGCCAAACACCTACTTGAAAGGAAGATGTACCTCATGAACCGGATTCAATCCGAACGTTTATACGAAGAAGCTCTCCAGCATATCGTCGGCGGCGTCAACAGCCCCTCCCGCTCTTTCAAAGCGGTTGGGGGCGGGGCGCCCGTTTTTATGAATAAAGCGGCAGGCTCCCATTTCTGGGACGTAGACGGCAACCGCTATGTTGACTATCTTGGAGCATACGGCCCGATCATTACCGGCCATGCTCACCCGCATGTGACCCGCGCCATTCAGGAAGCAGCGGCTAACGGCACCTTGTACGGTACGCCAACCGAGCTGGAGATTACCCTAGCTAAAATGTTAAAGAGCGCAATCCCCTCCATGGACAAGGTCCGTTTTGTCAATTCCGGGACAGAGGCCGTCATGACGACCATCCGCGTAGCTCGTGCCTATACCAACCGCAATAAGATCATCAAGTTTGCCGGCTGCTATCATGGCCATTCCGACCTCGTGCTGGTAGCCGCAGGCTCCGGGCCTTCCACGCTCGGCATTCCCGACAGCGCCGGCATCCCGACCAGTATCGCCCATGAGGTGATTACTGTGCCGTTTAACGATGCTGGAGCGCTCCAGGCCGCCCTAGACAAATGGGGCGACGACGTAGCTGCGGTGATGGTCGAGCCGATCGTCGGCAATTTTGGCATGGTTATGCCGAAGGAAGGCTTCCTCGAGGATCTCTGCCGACTTGCCCGGCAATATGGCGCGCTCGTCATCTATGACGAGGTCATTACCGCTTTCCGCCTCCACTACGGCTCAGCCCAGACGTTTAACGGGCTGGCCAATCATGAGGCGATCCAGCCGGATTTGACCGCGCTCGGGAAAATCATTGGCGGCGGTCTGCCGATCGGCGCGTACGGCGGCAGCAAGGAAGTCATGGAGCAGGTCGCTCCGCTCGGCCCGGCATACCAGGCCGGAACGATGGCCGGCAACCCGGCTTCCATCTCGGCTGGAATCGCCTGCCTGGAAGTATTGCGGGAAGAAGGCGTCTATCCGGAGATGGAACGGTTGGCCGTCAAGCTGACAAACGGGCTGGCGGACTCGGCGAGCCGTTACGGCATTCCGCTGACGATTAACCGGATTGCCGCAGCATTCTCGACGCATTTCTGCGACCATCCGGTTACCAACTATGAGGAAGCGCAGGATACGGACAGCGATCTGTTCGCCGCCTTCTTCCGGGCTATGCTGAATCGGGGCGTCAATCTCGCGCCTTCCAAATACGAGGCCTGGTTCCTGACCACGGCCCATACAGACGAGGATATCGATTTTACGCTGGAAGCGGCAGAGGCTTCCTTCCGTGAGATCAGCGGCAAATAGATATTGCAAACACAGGAAGGGCGTCCCGTACGAACATGCGGGGCGCCCTTCTCTTGTTGAGGATGGCCGAAGCCGTAAGATTATAAATTGATAAATACCGTTTTGCTCTTCTCGGAATACTGCACATCGAGCCCCAGACCTTGGGCAAGCGCAGCTAAAGGAACGTAGGTTTTGGCTTCCTGGCCGATTTTATTCAGAAAAGCCGGGTTATGTGCAGCGACCAGCTCGCCATTCGCAATCACTTTGCTCGAACCGATTGGGATGACAACCGTCCGCCCGACGTACGTCACTGTAGCCGCGCTGCTTCGGCTGTCCCATCTCGCGGAAGCTCCGATCGCCTCCGTAATATCCTTGAGCGCCAGAAAGGTCTGATTATGAAGAAGCACTGGAGCATATGGTGTTTGCAGCTTCTCGCCCTTCACTACGATATGAAGCGGCACGCCCTCCTTCAATTTCCCGTTCTCCCGGTAGCTTCCCCATACCTCTTCGGCTACGGCTTTGGCAATCGCTTCATACCCTGCCTGGCTAGGATGAATATCTCCGCCTGGCAAAATATGCGTCAGCGCAATTTCCCGCCCCTTGAAAGCCTGTGCCACATGCGCTGCCTTCACAAGCTTGCCCTGGCTGGCAAATTCGCCGGCAATCCCTTCAACCGCCGCCGTAAACGTATCTGCAGCTTTTTCTAAATCGGCATACACCGAGCCGGCGATCCTTTTAGGTATAGGCTGGTATTGATCCATCAGGATAATTTGGGCCCGAGGATTGATTGCCGTCAAATCATCGAGGATCTGCCCTACGTTGAGCGTGTATGCAGCCAAAAGCTCCCGCCCTTTGGCTTCGATTTCAGCCGGGCTGTAGCTCGCAATATCCGTAAGCAAACTATACAGGTCATTACCGCCGATCGTAATGGTGATCAGATCCGCTTGCTCCAGCGCCGCCCGGGTATCGGCGATTCCCGCAGCAAAGGCGGCAATGCGCGGATCGGGCAAGCCGCGCTGAATTGCTTCGGGTTGTGTCGCCTCGCCGCTTTGAATAGCGGATATATAATTTTTAAGCCCGCTGCTGGTCAGGCCCAGAATCCCGTAATTATGAACCTTCGTCCGGCCATAATACAGTCCCTGCTCCCTTAGCCGTTCAACATAGCCGTAAGGGACGCTCTTCTCATCCATGCCTGGTTCATAGCCTGCACTGATCGAGTCGCCCAGCGCAACGATATGATAGGCTTTCTCCTCCATCTGAACCGCTATAGCCCGCTCAAGGGCCTGGTCTCCGGTCAAGGAACGCGATTCCACAGTCAGGAAGGTTACCGGAAAACAAAGCAGGGCCGCAAGCAATAGCAGGCTGGCTGCCGAACACCGTATCCCCATTTTTCTAACAAACAATGACTCTCCACTCCTCATCATGCGCAGCCCGACAGGTATAAGGCCGATTAGAGTCTATCCTATCAATAAGACGCTTCGGCGATAGTATGTGATTCTGCTAAAATAAAAGCCCCGAATTATTCAGGGCTTTTGATGTCACGCGCAGTCTTCTTCAAATACTCATCATACCGGCCATCGATTTCCTTAGCCATGCTGCGGTATTTCAGCGTTTCCTCCACAATCGGGTCAAGCTCTGTTTGAATGCGGATTTCGTACTTATGAGGCAGGCTCTTGCGCGTCTCCTCCTGCCGTTCCTCCTCCGTACGCTCCTCGGCATCGCCCAGCAATTCGCTAAGCTCTTTTTCCAATTTCTCGCGATCTTCGCTCATCCTGATACACTCCTTCATCCTAAAATGATTTAAGGAATTACAGAATAGAAAAAAATCCTCTTACTGCATGCCTGTTGCACCAGCGTCCTTCAGGGATTGCAGCAGCTCGCCGTGAATTTTGCCGTTCGTCGCCACCAGGTGACGCACGCCGAGATCATAAGGATGCCCTGACGTGTCTGTTACGATTCCTCCGGATTCCTTCACAAGGAGGGCGCCCGCTGCAACATCCCAGGCATTCAGCCCTACCTCATAATACCCGCTCAAGCGGCCTGCTGCCACATAAGCAAGATGCAGCGCAGCCGAGCCTCCCGCTCTAATGCTGCGCGTCTGCAGAGCTAGGGCGTTAATCCCTTTCATATTCGTCGGAAGCGCAAACTGACGGTCCGGATTGAAGCCTACGGCCACAACGCTGCCGGATAGCTCCGCATCCTCTGACACCCTCGTAGGATTACCATGAACGTAAGCGCCCTTGCCTTTCTCGGCTACAAATAGTTCGTCCCGCAGCGGGTCATAAATTACGCCAACGATAACTTCTCCGCGATGAGCCAACGCGATTGACACGCAAAAAAACGGAAAGCCGTGAACGAAATTCGTCGTGCCGTCCACCGGATCGACAATCCATAAATATTCCGAGGTTCTCGCTTTGGCCAGAGCCGCTTCAGAAGCTGCAGCACCCGGCGGTACGCCTTCCTCGCCCAAAATATCATGATCCGGGAAATGAGTAAGGATCAGCTTGCGAATCATCAGCTCCGCGCCTTTATCTACATCCGTCACCAAATCCTGTGGGGATAGCTTTGTATCTAGTTGTTTGTACATGCCAAGCCTGCTCTTAATCCATTCCCCCGCTTTGGATGCGGAGTTGATCGCCACAGCTGTCGGACTTTTACTGCCCACCACGTTGTCGATTGGTTCCAATAGATTTCACTCTACTTTCTATCTTAATCTTGTAAATCTCTTCTCGTTAAACTATACGCCTTGAACCTTTTAAAGTTGCATCCATCTACCCCGTCCCGGCCTGATTCGGGCGGCTTGACCCGCTTTCCCTTTCCTTATGGAAAAAGCCCGTAACCAAAGCGCTGCATCCGCTTCGGAAACGAACTTTCCCCATCAATCATTTTACTTATGCACCAACGATATTATAACCGCCGTCGACAAATATAACTTCTCCCGTGATGCCGCGGGAAAGATGGCTCATCAGGAACATTGCCGTGTCGCCCACTTCCGCAGTTTCAGTCGTTCTACGCAGCGGCGCCTTCTCCTCCACCTGCTTCAGGATCGAGTTGAAATCGCTGATGCCCTTGGCCGCGAGCGTACGGATCGGTCCTGCAGAGATTGCGTTCACGCGAATATTCTTCGGTCCGAGATCGTTTGCCAAATAACGAACAGATGCTTCCAATGCCGCCTTGGCAACGCCCATCACGTTGTAGTTGCGCATGACGCGCTCGGAGCCCATGTACGTCATCGTCATAATGCTGCCGCCCTCCGTCATCAGCGGAGCTAGGCGTTTCGATACGGCTACAAGCGAATATGCGCTAATGTCGTGCGCCAGTGCGAAGCCTTCGCGGGACGTATCCGCGAATTCGCCGGCGAGGTCTTCCGCCTTAGCAAAGGCTATGCTGTGCACAACGCCATGCAGTACGCCGATTTCGCTCTTCAATGTCTCCGCCAGGCGATCGATTTCTTCATCGACCGTCACGTTGCAAGGAAGAATGAGCGAATTCGGAATCGTCTCGGCCAGCTTGCGAACCCGGCCTTCCACCCGCTCGCTCTCATATGTAAATGCCAAACGCGCCCCTTGAGCGGCCAAGCTCTGAGCAATAGCCCAGGCAATACTGCGATCGTTAGCAACACCCATTACGATAATGTTTTTTCCTGCGAGTAAATCTCCCATATTAGAACATACCTCCAACTGAACACTGTATTTTAGTGCAGATTTTGTTTGGTTTATTTTAACTTATTTTTGTTCAACTTACCTTATTTTGCTGTCCTTTTCAAGCCAAAGCATGCCTTTAAGGCTGAATTCTCACGCTGGCCTCGCTCAGAAACTGCACGCCATCCCCTTCATATTTGCGCAAATCCTCCATGAGCGCGAACAGGGCTCCGTCCTTCAGCTTCGCTTCCAGCATAACGTCGACACGCTTGGTCGCCGGCGCGATGGCCCGAAGAAAATCCAGCAGCGGCTGAACGAGAACATGATCGGCATGACCTCTGGGGTCGCTCGCGCTTTTCGGGCTTGAGGCGTGGATTTTAGGCGGCAGCGGATCTGAACTCGGTGAATCCGCCTGGGCATGCGGCGATTGCCATGTTCGCTGTATACGAGGCCATAAATCCACGGGCTGCTCTCCTTCATTATTCACCCATTGATGATGAATATCGAGCACCATAGGAATGCCAAGCGCCTCGCACAGCTCCAGCGTCTCGAGGGCGTTGAACGTCTTGTCGTCATTCTCGAACGTCAGCCGGTTCTTGATGCTGTCCGGCAGCGCGGTGACATTCTCCCGGAACCGCTCGGCAGCCGACAGCTTGTCTCCGTAAGCGCCGCCGACATGGATATTGTTCTTCGCTCGTCCATCCAGCCCCATAGCCTCAAGCATCGCTACATGGTGGCGCAGATCGCGCAGCGAGCTGTGCAGCACCTCGGGACGCGGCGTGCTTAGTACCGTGAAATGATCCGGATGGAACGAGACGCGCATGCCGTGTTGTCTGACGAAATCCCCAACCTCCTGGAATTGATCTTTCAGCGCCGCATAAGGATTCCAGTCGGACAGGGCGTCATGTGTCGCCAAGGGGAGCAGCTTGGACGAGAAGCGATATACCTTGATATCGTTCGCTTCGTTATGCCGAAGGAGCCGCAGCGTGTTGTGCAGATTGTCCGCTCCGATCGACGCCAGACGGCGCACCGCTGCCTCCCGGTCGCTTAGACTGCTGAACGTCTTGTAAGTCATCGTCTTGGATGGAGATGCATTCTTAACGACCGTCGACATAGCTACATAACCGAAGCGGACAATCAAGCGTTCTCCACATCCCCGAAGAACATTTCATGCGCAAGCGCCGTCTGCACGGCCGCTTCCTGCTCTGTCAACTGACGCACCAGCTGAAGCTCGACAGAAGTAACTTCTTCCCCGTTAAAATTGATCTCGGATACGCAGGCCGTAATTTTCACGATGGCCACAGCTTTATTGTCCGGCGAATAAGCAATAACCTTCTGACCCGTCGGATAGACGCGCAGGCCTTCCTTCAGCATTTTTCCGCGCCCGTATTCCAGCAGTTCGTACAGCTCCTGCTCTTTTTTGAATTTGCATACTGAGTTGAATTCGGTTTGAAAGCCCATCATTGATCTTCCTTTCCATCTTCGTTCCCATTAATCCTAGCGAATCATGAGTTGAATGAATTACTGCAAACCGTTCTCAAAATTTAGATTTTGTCTGGCCTCATAGCGTTCTAAAGCGAGTTCAATCAGCCGATCGAGCAGCGCTTCATAAGAAACACCCGTTTCGCGCCACAGCAGCGGATACATGCTATACGGCGTGAATCCCGGCATCGTGTTCACTTCGTTAATCCAGACGGTTTGATCCGACTTCTTCACGAAGAAGTCCGCCCGGCACAGTCCGTTTCCTGATATTGCCTTAAATGCCCGTACCGCCAAATCGCGAATTTCTTCCGCAAGCTCCGTATCAAGCTCGGCCGGAATTAGCATTTGCGATTTGCCATCCAAATATTTGGCTTGGTAGTCATAGTATTCACTGGAAGAGACGATCTCCCCCGGAACGGATGCCAGCGGCTCGTCGTTGCCAAGCACGCCGACCTCGATTTCGCGGGCGTCCACGAATTCCTCTACGATAACCTTTATGTCGAAGCGCAGCGCGGTAGCAACGGACGCCAGCAATTCCTCGCGGGATTTTGCCTTGGATATGCCGACGCTGGAGCCTAGATTGGCCGGTTTTACGAAGCAGGGATAACCCAGCTTCTCTTCAATTCCCTGAACAATGGCATGGCTGCTCCGGCTCCATTCGGACGCCGTGAAGTAGCAGTACTCGCACTGCGCCAGCCCCGCTTCGGCGAACAGTTTCTTCATGGCGACTTTGTCCATCCCGGCTGCCGAAGCCAGCACTCCCGCGCCGACATACGGCAGATCCGCCATTTCGAACAAGCCCTGGATCGTGCCATCTTCGCCGTACGTGCCATGCAGCAGCGGAAATGCGACGTCAATCGCCCCTGTGCCGACAGAAAGCTTCTCGAACAGCATATTGATCGCCGCGGACGTATTTTGCGCTCCGCTCTCCAGCCTAAGTTCTTCCAAAGCGGCAAACGGGCCGGACAGCTTGTTTCCAACCCGCCATTCCCCGCGCTTCGTAATATAAAAAGGAAGCAGCTCGTATTTGTCATAGTTGAACGCCTGTGAAACCGCGAGGGCCGTTTGCAGCGATACTTCGTGCTCTCCCGATTTACCGCCGTAAATAAGTCCAACGGTGAGTTTGTCTTGTCCCATGAGTAACCTCTTTCTTTGATCGTCGTAATAATTATCATGCAGCATGAATTTCCATATAGCCCAGCTTCAACTCATCAAAAATGATCCACAATCCGAAAAAAGCGATACACGGTATTCTCGCTCCAAGCGTATGAATTCCGGTAATCCCAATATCGGTGCTTGCTCGGAGTAGTATGGGCGTTCACCAGCGGCATTCCGCCGGCATCAAATGCGGTCACGATCGTGCTATGCTGATAGCTTCCGTCACCGTCCCAATCATAGATGATGACATCTCCCAATTGGAGCTGCTCCGGGTTATCTGCGGCTTCGGCTCGAAGCCCAGAATTACTGTGGGCCAATAGGCGCTCAAGAGCGTTAGCGACAGACCAGCTGTAGCTCCAAGCCTCCCGTCCCTTGATATACCCTTTATACCACCAGCCCGATTCTCTTTTTCCAGTATAGTTTATTGGAGCCCCTCCTGCAAAGAGACACTGGGATATATAATTGGTGCAATCCACTTCAAATTCGGCAAATTCGGGATTAAATCCATCCCACCAGCGATCAGCGTAAAGTACCGCATCCTCGCGCCGATAAGGCATGCTGCGCGAGGTTCGCGGGCCGAGCACTTGCGCATTAAGGTAAGGACCCGGCAGCTTGCCTAAGGCTCCCCCTTCCCCGCCGCCTCTATCCAGGGGCAGCTTGAACGGAGCATGACGCTCGTCTACAGGCTGTTCGATTCGCGTTATAATCCAGCCTCCGCCTTCCCGCTCCAGCGTCAGCCGCTGCCGGTCGATGACCTCCTCTTGATGGCGGGCTCCCCCTTTTTCATAATATGTCCTGCGGGCCATTTGGAGCTCAACCTCGATCTCGCCGGCCCGATTCTCGATTTCCCGCAGCAGCTTGGCGCGGGTTTCACAGCGAAGCGGGGTTGCCCGCCGTTCCTTATACCATTCCTGAAGCCGGCGTTTGCGTTCACCGCGGCGCATTAAATATTCCAAATCAGCCACAACGGCCTCGGCCTCAGCAGCCTTGGGGCGATAATCCACTTCGTCCTGATTATGCTGATTCACATATAGGGATAACGTTCTTCTCCATTCATCGCTCACTTTGAAATCCCCTCCTCATCATTCCCATTTATATGAAAGAACAGGATTGAGTATGTGCTGGAAAAATTACGCCGGGCAAGCGTGCAATGCCGCAAAAGAACAGGCCGTTTGCCAGCAAAAAGTACTTTACTCGCAACAAGGAGAACGCTATACTTAATGTAGTGATAATTTTGAAATAGCGTTTCATCTAGTGAAACAAGGAGGTACATTCATGTCAACGAAGGATTTTTTCTCTGTTTCCCGCACCTTGGAAGCCGGCGGGAAGAAATACCGTTACTTTGATCTGCAACTGTTGGAAGAGAAAGGACTAGGCCCTGTTTCCAAGCTGCCATTCTCTATTAAGGTACTTCTGGAAGCAGCCGTTCGGCAATTTGACGGCAGAGCCATCACCGAGGAGCATGTGAAGCAAATCGCCGGCTGGAGCCAAGGCCGCGATGAGAATAAAGAGATTCCGTTTATTCCGGCCCGCATCGTTCTTCAAGACTTCACGGGCGTTCCCGTCGTTGTTGACCTTGCTGCGATGCGCGACACTGTAAAAAAAGCTGGCGGCGATCCGAAGCAAATCAATCCGCTTGTCCCGGTTGATCTCGTTATTGACCACTCTGTCATGGTCGACGCATTTGGTACGCCAGAAGCGCTGGAATACAATATGAAGGTCGAATTCGAGCGCAATGAGGAGCGCTACCGCTTCCTGCGCTGGGCGCAAACTGCCTTCAATAACTTCCGCGCCGTTCCGCCAGCTACGGGTATCGTTCACCAAGTCAACCTGGAGTATTTGGCATCTGTAGCCGCTACTAAAACTATTGACGGCGAAACTGTCGTATTCCCGGATTCCCTCGTTGGAACAGACTCCCATACGACGATGATTAACGGTCTTGGTGTAGTGGGCTGGGGCGTCGGCGGCATCGAGGCTGAAGCAGGCATGCTCGGGCAACCGCTCTATTTCGTTGCACCTGAGGTGATCGGCTTCAAGCTTGTCGGCAGCCTGACGGAAGGCGCTACGGCGACCGACCTCGCCCTTACCGTAACGCAAATGCTGCGTAAAAAAGGCGTTGTCGGCAAATTCGTCGAGTTCTACGGCCCGGGTCTTGCTAACATCAGCCTTGCCGACCGTGCAACAGTTGCCAACATGGCGCCTGAGTACGGTGCAACGATCGGCTACTTCCCGGTAGACGACGAGACGCTGGCATATCTGCGCAGCACAGGCCGTTCCGAAGAGCAGATTGCTCTCGTTGAAGCTTACTACAAAGCACAAGGCATGTTCCGTACAAGCAGCACCGCAGATCCTGAGTTTACGGATCTGATCGAGCTGGATCTTGCTTCTGTCGTACCTAGCCTTGCAGGACCTAAGCGTCCGCAGGACCGCATCGAGCTGACGGATATGAAGGAGAACTTCAACGACATCATCCGGACTCCGATCGATAAGGGCGGTTACGGGCTCAGCGATGAGAAGATCAACCAGAAGGTAACTATTAAGCATCCTGACGGCAGCACAAGCGAGCTCGGAACAGGTGCGGTCGTTATCGCTGCAATCACGAGCTGCACGAACACTTCCAACCCAAGCGTGATGATCGGCGCCGGATTGCTCGCTAAGAAGGCGGTCGAGCGCGGTCTTACAAAACCGGGCTATGTGAAGAGCAGCTTGACGCCAGGTTCCCTTGTCGTTTCAGAATATTTGGAGAAAGCCGGACTCATGGAGTCTTTTGAAGCTCTTGGCTTCCACGTTGCCGGTTATGGCTGCGCAACTTGTATCGGCAACTCCGGTCCGCTTCCGGATGAGGTCAGCGCAGCAATCGCCGACAACGACCTTACCGTAGCTGCTGTTCTGTCCGGTAACCGGAACTTCGAGGGCCGCGTGCATGCCCAGGTTAAAGCAAACTACCTGGCTTCTCCGCCGCTTGTCGTCGCTTACGCGCTGGCTGGAACGGTAAATATCGATCTGCAGAACGATCCGATCGGCTACGACCAGAACGATCAACCGGTTTATCTGAAAGACATCTGGCCGACTTCCGCGGAGATCAAAGAAGCAATCGGTCTCTCCGTGAAGCCGGAAATGTTCCGCAGCAAATACGAGAACGTATTTACTCAGAACGAGCGCTGGAATGCGATTCCGGTTCCAGAAGGCGAATTGTACGAGTGGGACGAGAAGTCCACTTACATCCAGAACCCGCCGTTCTTCGAGAAAATCGGCGAAGGGCTTCAGGACATCGCCGACGTTCGCGGAGCACGCGTACTCGCCCTGCTCGGGGATTCGGTCACTACCGACCATATCTCGCCAGCCGGTAACATTTCGCCAACAAGCCCGGCGGGCATCTACTTGAACGATCACGGCGTTGCCCGCAAGGACTTCAACTCCTACGGCTCCCGCCGCGGTAACCACGAAGTCATGATGCGCGGTACGTTTGCCAACATCCGCATCCGCAACCAGGTTGCTCCTGGCACGGAAGGCGGCGTAACGAAATACCTGCCTACGGATGAGCTGATGTCCATCTACGACGCTTCGATGAATTATCAAGCCAATGGACAGAACCTCGTCGTCATCGCCGGTAAAGAATACGGTACGGGAAGCTCCCGCGACTGGGCGGCCAAAGGAACTTATCTGCTTGGCGTTAAAGCGGTCATCGCCGAAAGCTTCGAGCGGATTCACCGCAGCAACCTGGTCGGCATGGGCGTTCTTCCGCTCCAGTTCCAAGAGGGACATGGCTGGAAGACGCTAGGCATTGACGGCACCGAGACGTTCGATATCCTCGGACTGAGCAATGACGTCAAGCCTGGCCAAGAGCTGACCGTTGTAGCAACCCGCCAAGACGGCACGCAGTTCGAATTTACGGTCATCGCCCGCCTCGACAGCATGGTTGATGTCGACTACTACCATAACGGCGGCATTCTGCAAACCGTTCTGCGCCAGATGATTCAAGCTGGCAAGTAATTATATATAACCTGTTCATAAGGAATGTCCTGCCCGATTTCGGGTGGGGCATTCTTTTTTTGCGCCAAATTAGGGATCATCGGTATCGGCTATAGGAAGTATATGGGACATTGGCAATTCGCCTAAGGGGAGTACAGGTGCGGGTGCGATACGGGAAAGACTCAAGGCCGACTGTGGACTTGGCAAGCTCCGTTCGGCTGTCATAGACAGGCTGAAGGCCCGTTTGGAGCTGATGAAGGACTGGCACGGCCAGATGGAAGGTTAAGGCCTATTCGCCGGAATTAGTTGGTTCGGCTTGGTTGGTTTGGTTGGTTTGGTTGGTTTGGTTGGTTTGGTTGGTTTGGTTGGTTTGGTTGGTTTGGTTGGTTCGGCTTGTTTGCCTTGGTTGGATTTTCCAGTGGTTCAGTTGGCTCGGTGAGTGTTGATAGGCTCGTCAGTTCGGTAACATTGGCAAGGTCGGCAGATTCAGGACAAAGCAGCACGCGAACGGACCCTGAATCCGTTATTTGGCCAATATCGGTCCAAAATGAAGACTTACGGACTGAGGTGCACCTATTTGCCTAAAACGCCCACTAATCAAGCCGTAAATTGCTAAATAGGGTCTTCTGTGTCCGTAACTTAGGGATTTACTCGAAATATGTGCATATAACGTCCTCTGTGTCCGTTAGGACTATCCGGCACGTCGGAGATCCGATACCCTCGGTAATCCGATATGCTCGGTGATCCGGGTACCTGATCGGTTGACCAGCTTCATGAGACTCCAGGCACCGAAGCGCAGGGGGCTGTAAGCGACACATCAATGATCCGGCATGCCAGGGGATTCGCTATCGTGCTCACTAGTTGTACGACATTCGAGCAGTAGTGCCACTACAGTTTATGAGAACGCCAGAATATTGAAAAACCACATCCAATCGACCGTCTATTTTTCTAAAACTATTGTGTATATTCGTTTTAACTGTTATATTAAATGTATAACAGTTATCAGATGGAGGTGCCATTTTGATTATAGAGCTGGATATGCAGTCGGATGTTCCTATTTACACACAGCTGGTCAATCAAATTATCGAAGGGATTGCCAGCGGACGATTGAAGCTCGGAGAGCCGCTCCCCTCGGTTCGGAGCTTGGCCTCGGATATTGGCATCAATCTTCATACCGTAAACAAGGCGTACACCCTGCTGAAGCAGGACGGATACATTCAGGTGCATCGGCAGCGCGGGGTCGTCGTTGATCCGGATGGCATGCCTGCGGTCACGGAGGAATTCATGGCCAAGCAGCGCAGCCAACTGAAGCCGATCGTCGCAGAAGCGATATGCCGGGGAATGGATAAACAGCAGTTAATGGATTTGGTAGAGCGAATCCATCAGGAAATCACTGAAACCGACAACGAAAAGGAGAATGCATAATGCCTATTTTATTTACGCTTATGCTTGTATTAATGTTTATTCCCATCGTAGCCTCTCTTGCTTTCATGCCCTATCTGACACGTGAGACGGTGAGCTTCGGCATTTCGGTCAGCGAGGAAACCTTCCGCAGCGAGCAGCTTCGCCGGATGCGCAAGCAATATGCGACAATCAGCCTGGTTATTTATATTCCGCTGCTTTTTGCCGGACTTTATGCTTCCATGCAAAGCAATACGGCGCTGCAAGGAACCCTGCTCGGCGTGGTCATCAGTTTAATCGCAGTGATATCGATCGCGCTTAATATACTCTTTCATTTCAAAATGAAGAAAATCAAGGCTTCCCTCCCCGCAGCGGCTAAAGGAAAAACGGTGCTTGCCGTCGATACCTCCTTCCACCGCCAGAAGCTGGTTCTATCGAATAAATGGTTCTTTATCCATGTAGGCCTGACATTGGCCAGCACGGCTGCTGCGCTCTTCAATTACGATCGATTCCCTGAGCAGATTGCCCTAAAATTCGATATGCAGGGCAACGTGATCAACAGTGCGGCCAAATCTTATACTACTGTGTTATTTCCTAACATCATGCAATTGTTAATTATCGCCATCTTTATCTTTGTGAATTGGAGTATTCTGCGGAGCAAGCAGCAGCTTAGCGCCGGAGATCCGGAGCGTTCGGTCCGGCAAAATGCGGTCTTCCGCCGCCGCTGGTCGATGTTCACCGTGTTGTCCGGCCTAGCTATGGTCAGCCTGTTCTCATTCATCCAGCTGAATATGATATACCAGCTTGAGAGCAGCATCATGATGCTTGTCAGCCTGCTCATCCCAATCTTTGTCGTGTTGTTCGCTGTCGCTCTCTCCTTTACAACGGGACAGGGAGGCAGCCGGGTCGCACGCTCAGAGACCGGATCTCCGGTACAGCCGGTCAACGACGATGCTCAATGGAAGCTTGGCTTTATTTACTATAATCCGAACGACCCCTCGTTTTTCGTGGAAAAAAGATTCGGCATCGGCTGGACGCTCAACTTCGCCCACCCCATGGTCTGGCTCATACTTTTAGGCATCATCATCGTCATCGCCCTTCCTGCCTTCCTTGGCCAGTAGGTGATACCGCGTGAAGCAGTAGATGATCGGCACAGGAGGCGCAAGCCGCTACAGACACGCTAGAATATCGTGAAGCTATGATCTCGCTGTTTCAGGCCACTGACTTCTCGTAAAATATCACAAAAAAAAGGAGAGGCCATAAGGCCTCTCCTTTCTTTCACACTATCTATCGCTGACCCATTGCACCGGATAACGGCAACAATTTCGACGCACGCATCAATAACATCCATGATCTACAGGATGTTAGGCATGAATCATCATTCCCATATCCCGCGCCGCTTCGATCAGCACAGGGCCAAATTCGATCAGCGTGTCCGGCGACAGCCGACTGACCGGACCCGAGACGGATAAGGCTGCCGCCACCTTGCCGTTTCGATCGAAGATCGGCGCCGACACCGCTGCAGCTCCGGGCTCCCGCTCCTCGTAGCTCGTCGCAAAACCAAGCTGGCGAATCTCCTGAAGCTGAGCCACGTATTGGCCTTTATCCACGGCTGCGGGCCAATCAGGGCTGTCCAGCACGGCTTGCAGCACCGATTCATCGGCGTAGGCGACCAACACCTTGCTGGACGCCCCGACGTAGAGCGGCAGTCTCGCACCGACCGCTGCGACCCTGCGGATCGCTTGGTTGCTCTGAACAGCCTGGATTCTCAGCCGGTCCGTACCATCCCGCAAATACAGGCTGACCGTCTCTCCAAGCCGGTCGCGAAGCTGTTCCATTTGCGGAAGCAGTAGAACGGCTGGATCATCACTATGCGATAAATGCGCGGACAGCTCCCATATTTTTAGGCCAAGCCGATATTTTTCCGTAGCATTGTCCCGAATGACGAATCCCTTCTCCTCCAACGTTGTCATCAGCCGGTGAACCGTACTTTTATGCAGACCGATGCTGCTGGCGATTTCCGTTAAGCTAAACTCATTGCCCTTCGTAAAGCACATTAATATATCAAGCGCCCGCTCTACCGCGCGCACGGTTAGTTTACGGTCTTCCATACGACCTCACCTCTCCATAAGTTTCACTACGTGAAACGTGGTTACATAAATTATATGTAATCCATTCCCGCTCGTCAATGCACCGAGTCATGCTTTATCAGGCTATTATTGACTTTACCGAACCTGTTGCCTTACGATTATTCTATATGATTCGTCCACATTCGACAGAAACTGCGAAGTCACTCTAGTCTTTGATCTCGGAGCCATACCGAGCATATATTGTATGAATACGACTAGGAGGGGAAGAACATGAGTCCATCAACCCGGAGTGATCTTCCCTTAAATACAGGGTTAAAGACGGACACTCCAACACCATCGATCGATGTACTGACTGCACGTCACGTCAGCCTCAAACATATTCTAGTGGCACTGTTATTATCCGCGTTATTTTTTCTGCTGTTCTGTTTTATTGTGCTGCATGGCTATATTGCCTGGGTATTGTCCAACCCGAATGTGGCTCCGCTCTATTCCAATCCAAAGCTATCCAAGAACCTGGCTTATGAGGATGTTCTCTTCCAGGCAGCCGACGGCAGCCGCATGATGCAGGGCTGGTACATTCCTGCAGAGAATTCCCGCAAAACTATCGTCTTCAGCCATGGTTACGGGGCTAATCGTGAGGAGCCCTGGGTTCCCATGTATGATCTTGCGCATTATGCCCATCGGCTGAACTACAACGTCCTGATGTTTGACTACGGGTTTGCCTCCCAGAAGAGCAAAGAGGTCGCCACCGGCGGCAAAAAAGAAGCCGAGCAATTGCTTGGGGCCATCAACCTGGCCAAACAGCGAGGCGCTGATGAAATCGTCGTATGGGGATTTTCGATGGGCGCAGGTACGGCTCTGCAAGCCGCATTGACGAGCAAGGACATCGACGGAATGATTCTCGATAGTACCTTCCTGCTGGAGCCGGATACGATGTATCATAATATCCGTCAGCATATTGACCTGCCGCGGCGTCCCTCGCTGGAAATCATCGGCATGCTGCTCCCGGTGCTCAACGGCACTAGCATGCGCCAGATTCCGTATACGGAGGTCAAATCAATGGATTACCCCTTCCCGACTCTGTTCATTCACGGAACCGAAGACGAGAAGGCGCCTTATCCAATAGCTGAAAAACTGGCCGAAAATCAAACCAACGAGGCATCTGAGGTATGGATTGTCGAAGGCTCCCATCATGAAATGATTTTTCGGGAGCACCCCAAAGATTATTTACGCAAAGTGTCCTCATTCCTTAGCCGGATAGAATCCGCCAAGTAACTTAAACCGACCAGGCTCGTATAACCAACAAGCATAAGCCAAGCCTTCATTCACATAAACTGTTAATGGCGATTAAACGTGAAGGAGGCTAACCCGATGCTATTGGTTTACGGGCCTTATTTGCCTGTCCGCATCCTTGAGGAAATCCGCTTCTGGAAGCAGCAGGAAAGCGAGCATACGGACGTAATCAAAGCGATCGTTCCCGGACTGGAGCCGGGCTACGTCCAGTTATTGAATGATTGGAAAATAGTACTGGAAGAAACAACGCACGTGGCCAATCAATTGCTCAAGTACGCACTGTCCTCCCCAGAGGCCGCTTGCGATCCGAAATTGGTCCAGCAGACGGAACGTTTATTGGATACAGCGTTCCGGCAGTCCCGGGAATTCATAAGACAGCTTTATTACATTTTGGAATACAGCGCTGCGGTCAAATCCGTTCCGTTAGCAAAAACGGTGCTGCTCCACATTATCCGCGAATCCGAATACTTCCTGGGAGTGCTCGAGACACTAAATTCTCCTGGGGCTATAAAGCGGAATATGGAAGAGCTGCCCGCCATAACCGACCTGCAAGAGACTTCCGCTTTACCATACCAGCCGTTTAGTGTCGAAGAACCGTTCTCGAATGATTCGGCCGCTTCCTCATCAGACGAATTCGATTCCACAGTCCAGAACAGTGTATTTCTCAGCCCCGTCCCTGACCAACCCCGCAAATCCGGCGACGGTCCGGTACCGATCGGCGGACATACTCTCCCTCCCCTGCCCTACGCCTACAACGCTTTAGAGCCGCATATCGATGAGAAAACCGTACGAATCCATCACGACATTCATCATAAGAGCTACGTCGATAATTTGAACAAGGCCGAGAAGAAGCTTCAAGAAGCCCGTAAGTCGGGCAACTTCGACCTAGTCAAGCACTGGGAACGGGAGCTGGCCTTTAACGGGGCAGGCCATTATCTCCATACCATTTACTGGGATACGATGAACCCTCAAGGAGGCGGTAAGCCCGAGGGCGACCTGGCCGAGCAAATCCGCAGGGATTTCGGCAACTATGACGCCTTCAAAAATCAGTTCACCAATGCCGCCGATAAAGTAGAAGGCGGTGGCTGGGCCATTCTCGTTTGGAGTCCGCGTGCTCACCGGCTGGAAATTCTGATGGCCGAGAAGCATCAGAATTTATCACAATGGGATGTGGTTCCCCTGCTGCCGATTGACGTCTGGGAGCATTCCTATTACCTGAAGCACCAGAATGAACGGGCCAAATATATCGCAGACTGGTGGCAGGTCGTCTACTGGCCGGAGGTCGCCGAACGTTTCGAAAAGGCGAGGAAGCTGAAGTGGCAGCCGTTCTAAGTGGATATTCAATAACAAAATGGCTGCCTCTCGGAATCTCTCCGAAAAGCAGCCATTCATTCTTATTAAACTTTATTGCACAATGTTTACAGCAAACCCGACTTCCTCACGCTTGCCAGGAAATCATGGAACTCCGGAATATTAAGCTGCTGCGCCGCATCGGAGAGCGCTGTTGCCGGATCGGGATGTACCTCCACCATGACACCGTCTGCACCGGCAGCTAGAGCCGCTCTGGCACAAGGGGCCAGGATGTCTTTGCGCCCTGTGGAGTGCGTCACATCCACCAGCACCGGAAGATGCGTTTCTTGCTTCAGTATCGGCACCGCCGAGATGTCCAAGGTGTTCCTCGTAGCCTTCTCATACGTCCGTATGCCGCGTTCAATCAGCATGACCTGCGTATTACCGCGGGAAACGATGTATTCCGCAGCGTGTACGAATTCATCGATCGTAGCCGCGAGACCACGCTTCAGCAGCACTGGCGTCCGAACGTTGCCTGCCGCTTTTAGCAGCTCAAAGTTCTGCATGTTCCGCGCACCAATCTGAATGACGTCAATGTATTCGCACGCAAGCTCAATATGCGCTGGGTCCACGATTTCGCTAATCGTCTTCAGCCCGAACTCGGACGCCACGTCCTTCAGAATTTTCAGGCCATCGATGCCCAAGCCCTGAAAATCGTAGGGCGATGTTCTCGGTTTAAACGCACCGCCGCGCATGACCGTCATCCCCGCTTGCTTCAAGGCCGCTGCAACCTGGCGCACTTGTTCATAGCTTTCAACCGAGCATGGCCCTGCAATCATTACCGGTGTGCCGCCGCCAATCACCGTGCTGCCCAGCTGAACCAGCGTATCTTCCTGCTTCTTCTTCCGGCTGACGAGCAGATGCTTCTTATGATCGACCTGCTGCAGCTTTAACGATGCCTGAAAAATCTGTTTAAATAAATGACGTACCGTTTCATTATCGAAAGGACCTTCGTTATGCTCCACCAGAGCATCCAGCATTTTTTTCTCGCGTACCGGATCAAAAGCAGGAACGCCCTGTTTTTGCTTCTCCTGACCGATCTCCTGGGCGATCCGCGCCCGCTCCGACAACAGTTCCAGAAGCTGCAGATTCACGGAATCCAGCTCTGATCTTAATTGTTCCAAACGTTGACTCATTTACATTCTCCTCTCCCCATTTTCCAGTGTATAAAACAAAAAGACCCCCGCCCGGAAAGGGACGAGGAGTCGTGGTACCACCCTTATTAGATATGCCGAAATAAGCAGGCACATCTCACTTGAACCTCTTAACGCAAGGGTTACGGGTAAACCTACTCTCTGCACGAAGCATGCAGATTATCAGCCTACCAGCTCCGGAATGAACTTCAGCGGAGAACCTTCGCCCGGGCGCTCTCAGTCGGTGGCAGCCCTTTCCTGTCAGGAACGTTCTTTCGCTTACTCTTTCCATCATCGCTTGTTTGAACATATTGTGTTGATGAATTTAGAAGCATTGTATTACACCCCGGAACAAAATTGCAAGGCTTTTATTTAAAGCTTAGGTGCTTTGATGCAGTGAAGATTTAATTCATGGTGCTTCATGAACAGAAGCAGCCTTCCCTTTCTCGCCTCGATTCAGCGGATTTCCCCAATAAGTGAACAGGCGCCAAACATATTCGAGAGGTCCGATCGGAAGCCAATTGAACCAGACCCGGCTAAATACCGCTTGCAGAGCAAAAATGCCGACAGCAATTAACATTTGCAAGACTGGCTCGATCTTTCCATACCATCCCAGACCGTAGCTGTAAAAGATCAATCCGCAAAGGACCGATTGAAGCAGATAGTTTGTGAAGGCCATTTTCCCAGGGTAGGAAAACCAATGGAGTACCTTTTTCCAGAGTTTGTGTTGATATAAAAGTGCAAATGTTCCGATATAGGCCAGAGCTAAGAGCGGCGCCCCTACGAACAATGCTGCCGCCTCGCCCCAGAACGGAAGCCCTTTCTTCGTCAGTGATATAACGAGCTGAAGCACAAGACCTACGCTTCCGCCAATGAGAACCAGTCGGAGTATTCCCTTCCGGTTCTCCTGAATCTTATGCAAGAATCGGCGTTTGCAGAAGTAGGCGCCCATCAAGAACATGCCTAGTATTTGCGGGTAAAAGAGCAGCATATTAAAGATGGAGCCAATAAAATCATTCACCCGCTGAATGGTCATCTGGGCAACGGTCCCCTCACCGTAAATGGCGGCATCCCGTTCTTGGTAATAGACCCCTATCTGACGGGCATCCGCTTGGCTCATCGGCTCAAGCGCTTGGCCTGCAGTGCTGCTCAACAGACTGGCGCCCGTCACGAGAACGGGAACGATCAACAGCAGGATCAGAGACCAAATCAGCAGCGTTCTCGGCTTGCAGCGCTGAAATAGCATGAGGAGAAAGCCCAGAAGCGCATAATGTGTCAGTATGTCTCCATACCAGATGAAGATTCCATGGAGCAAACCGAACAATAATAAAGCCGTCAATCTTCGAATATAAATACGGTTGAAACTTCTTCCTTTAGCCTGACTGCTCTCCTGCAGCATTGCCATCCCAAAACCAAACAAAAAAGAAAAAATGAGTACAAATTTGCCGTCAATGACAATCCCGCGCAGCAGCATAGCCACCTCATTATACCAGCCAGACCATAAATCAACCCCATATGAAATCGTCTGAAGCGATGTTGTGAAAAAGGTGATGTTGACCAGAATGATTCCTAATAGAGCAAATCCCCTTAAGCTGTCTAACAGCTCTATTCTTGATTGTGATTTCATTGCCATCCTCGTGCCTCCTTCTCATTATGCCTTCAGGTTAAGGTACAATCATAAAGAAAGGATAAAGAATTACATATTGGACTAATTCGACTTTCTTTATTTATTCTTTAGAATTGACGTGTACAATAACAAGATGGAACTTTTTATAGCTAGTTCTTGGAGGGTGTAATCACATATGGCAAACGAAACGATCCTATTGGTGGATGATGAAGAAGAAATCATTGCTTTTATACAAGATGCGCTTGAACATGAAGGCTATCGCGTGCTTACGGCCGGTAACGGGCGGGATGCCTTAATCCAGAGCCAACAGCAGCCCTCGCTGATCATCCTCGATGTGATGATGCCCGAGATGAACGGCATTGAAGTATGCGAGCGGCTTAGGGAAACGACGCAATGTCCCATTGTGTTTCTAAGTGCCTGTCAGAGTGAAGTGGACCGTATTCGGGGGCTGGCCGCAGGCGGGGATGATTATCTGCTTAAACCCTTCAGCCTCGCTGAATTAAAGGCCAGAATCCATGCCCATCTGCGGAGAGAGCAGAGAATCCATATGCAAAAAGAACAAGGCGTCCTTCGATTCCCGTCCCTGACGATCAATTGCAAGGGACATACCGTGAACTGCAATGGACACAACATCGCCCTTACGAATAAGGAGTATCGGATCGTTGAATTGTTGGCCATGCATCAGGGGCAGGTTTTTGCTCGAGAGCAAATCTATGAGAAGTTATGGGGATTTAACGCAGAGGGTGACGATTCCACGATCACGGAGCATATCAAGAAAATCCGGGCTAAGCTGGCTGCCTACGCACAAGACCGTACCTATATTCAAACCGTCTGGGGCATCGGCTACAAGTGGGACCCCAAATGAGCAAGCAACGTTCCATAAAAAATACGTTTGCCCGACACTTCGCCTCCATTCTAGCCTGCAGCTTGCTGGCTACACTGATAACCTGGGGATTACTCGTGCTGCTGCTTAGCTACTTGTTCAACCATGACAATCTGTTCCCGGCGAATCATTACGAAGCGCAAATTCCCGTCATTTCAGAGTACGCAAAAACCCAAGGTGATTCTATCATGAACACGCAGGGACAAGCCGGGCTGGAAAAGGTGATCCCCTCACAGGGCATAAACTTCCTCGTTGTGTCGCCTGCGGGTGAAAGCTTATACGGGGATCTTGAAATTACAGAATCACTTAACCGGCAGAAGCTCCTGGCACGCTTGAACCAGACGCACAGCAGCCTCAACCAACTTGTTAAATATGTGCCGGTTATGTCCCGGAATGGAGAATTCATAGGCGTTCTTCTGCTGGGTTATCACCTCAAAGTGACGGCAGCCAATCCAGCGCTTAACCCTATCGTAACCTTTGGATTCCTGACTTTTTTCCTATCGCCATTTCTATATATCATCTTGTTCACCTTCATATTCGGAAGGCGGTTCAGCCGGATGATCAACGCTCCATTACAGCAGCTTCTGCAAGGAGCAGAAATGATTACAGCGCAAAATTTACGCTTTTCCATGACCGGGACTTCACCCATAACGGAAGTAAACCGTTTGACGAATGCTTTTGAAGACATGCGGCAGGAGCTGGAGCATTCCATTGAGCGGGAATGGAGAATGGAAAAAGAAAGAAGCACCATGTTTGCAGCGCTCGCCCACGATCTGCGTACGCCTCTTACGATTATTCAAGGGCATGTCGAGGGTATGGAACAGCTGGAGGGAGAAGCTTATGCGGACAAAAGAGCGCAATATCTGCAGGTTATCCGGCGCAACACCATCCGTGCTTCAAAACTCCTGCAGGATATGAACACCATTGCGGAGCTTGAGAAAATGTCGTTTCGGCTCCAGCCGCTTCCCGTGGATATTGAAGAATTTGCGGATCATAAAACCGTGGAATATGCGGCCTTATGTAAGGATAAGAATATAACTTTCGATACTGAGATTAACGATTACCGAACGGTCAACAATCCTGTCATCTTCGATCCGTATCGCATCATTCAGGTCCTCGATAACCTCGTGTCGAACAGCATCCGGTATACGCCTGAAGCCGGACGGATTCAATGGCGCATCGAAATTACCGGGCAGCAGGTGATGATGTCTATCACGGATAATGGAGCAGGGTTTGCACAGCCGCAGGATCTGCAACAGGCATTCAAGCAGTTTTATCAGGGGAGTCATTCATCCTCCAGGCAAAAAGGACACTCGGGGCTTGGGTTATATATCGCCAAGCTTCTGATTCAGCATCATGGGGGACAGATTTGCGCCGAGAACAATCCAGCTTGCGGGGCGACGGTACGCTTTACCATCCCGCTTCAGGACACATAAGCTATCCAAACTAAATGAAGAAGGCATCCTTAGAGGATAACGGAATGCGTTGAATTAACAAATTTAAAAGTAAATAAAAAAACACGCCATGAAGGCGTGTTTTGTTTTTAGGGTTTGAGCTAGAGCAACCCGTTCACTATTCCTTAATCAGCGACAAAAACTCTGCTCTAGAAGCTGCATCGGAACGGAACGTTCCCCGTACGGCTGAGGTCACCGTCTTGCTTCCCGGCTTCTTGATGCCGCGGGCACACATGCAGAGATGCTCGCCTTCCACGACGACCATCACACCTTGCGGCTTAAGAACCTCGTCCATAATGTCGGCGATTTGCGAGGTAATGCGCTCCTGTACCTGCAGTCTGCGGGTGACCGCTTCCACCAAACGGGCCAGTTTGCTAAGTCCGGCGATTCTGCCGCTCGGGATATAGCCGATGTGCACCTTGCCGAAGAAAGGGGCCGTGTGGTGCTCGCATTGACTGTAGTACACGATATCCTTTACGATTACGAGTTCTTCATGGTTCTCCTCGAACGTAACTCCAAGCACATCGCGAGGATCCACCTCGTAACCGCCGTATATTTCTTCGTACATCCGGGCTACCCGTGCCGGTGTATCGATAAGGCCTTCCCGCTCAACATCTTCACCAATCAGCTTCAATATTTCGCGGACATGGTGTTCAATCTTCTCCCGGTTGGCTCCAACCTGAGTATTTACATAATCTTTGACGCCTGCCACTCGCGCCTCCTCCTTCCTGTTCTCCCTATCCAGGGAGCAGAGTGTGTCTGTCGTAAAAATAGACTACCTATTATTTCTTCTTCCGGCGGCCTTGCGGCTGCGTCATGCCCTGCTTCTTCATCATTTGCTGAGCGCGCTGCATTTGCTGCCCGTTCAAATTGTAGCCCATTTGCTTCGCCATCTTCTGAAGCATTTGCGGATCATTCTGCATCTTCATCAATTGTTGGCGCAAATAGATTACGCCAATGAAGAAACCGCCGACCAAGCCGACGATAAGTGTAATAATAGGAATTACGTAATTCATGGTTCAGCCACCCCTGTATTGTGATCAAATGTTTCATTCTTGTTGTGGTATGCTTTCAGTACCTCAAGATATAATATCATTTCCGCAACATACCTAGCAAATGAATCTTTAAAAATTTAAGCCAATACTGCTTCGATAAAAGTTGTCGTCTCTACGGCAAGGTCAACTTCCTTGACCTCGATATCTTCTCCTGAGCCGAAAATGACGCGAACAACCGGACGTCCGGGCAAGCCCCGATGCTGCCGCACTACGACGCCAGTCTCCTTCGTCGATAGGCGCACGGAAGTTCCGTTCGGATAAACCGAGACGATTCTTGTAAATTCGACAAGCACCTCATGATCCAGCTCCTTCTCGGAGAAGGCCATCAGTTGTTCGCACGCTTCATGAGGGAGCATAGGGCGGCCATTGCTTCCGCCACCGCCAATCAGATTATCATACCGGTTTGCCACAGCTACAATTTTAGGAAAAAGATGAATGTCGTCGCTTTCCAGCCCGCGCGGCAGACCGCTGCCGTCCAAGCATTCGTGATGCTGAAGAGCGGTGTGCGCGATCAGCAGACTGAACTCGCGCTTATTTTTCAACACCTCGAAGCCTCTCCAGGTATGGTGATCTTCCATCCCACTCCCGAATGCCCCTTCCGCCAATGGATTCGCTTTACCGATATCATGCAGCAAAGCTCCGATCGCCAGATCCTTAAGCTGGGAGTAATTCAGTCCCATATTAAGCCCGATCATTGAGGACAGCAGGCATACGTTCACCGCGTGAATGTAATCGTTATTATCCGCAGTGCGAATATCCGTCAACTGAAGCAGCACGCCCCGGTGATTCAAAATATCCTCCAGCAGTGTGTCCACGCTGACGCTGACTTTTTTCGTACTCCAGTCCTTGCCGGACCTTACCGCCTCCAGCGTATGGCTCATTTCCTTGAAGACCGCGCCTTTCGTCGATTCGCTGAGCACTTCTTCCGCCTCAATGTCCTCGAAATTCGGATCTTTGATGTAGATCATGGTTACACCGATACGCTTCAGCGTCGTAATCATGTAGACCGTAAGCTGGATTCCAGCCGACAGTAGCACCGTCCCGTTGGAAGAATATACCGTCTTGCCAAGGTACTGCCCCGGTTCGATATCCTCAACACTCATGAATCTCATGAATTAATCCCCCTTAGCGATCGCTATTCGCCTGATGTCGTCAATGTACAATCATGATGCTGGCGCTCTAAAGAGAGCAGGCTTTCTTTGATGGATAATCCCCCTCCGTAACCGACAAGCGCTCCGCCTGAGCCTATGACGCGATGACAAGGAACAACGATAGGCAGCGGATTTTTATTATTTGCGCCGCCAACAGCCCGAACAGCCTTGGGCTGGCCGATTTGCTCGGCAATCGACTTATAAGAGACGGCCGCGCCATACGGAATATCTAGCAAGGCTTTCCATACTTTTTGCTGGAACTCTGTGCCTCGCATGTCCAAGGCAAGGTCGAAGCTATGCCGTTTCCCGGCGAAATATTCGCCAAGCTGAGCCATGGCCGGAGCCAGCGGCTCCGCGACATACACATACTCAGCACCCGAATAGTAGCGGTTTGCCCATGTCCCGAGAAAATCTGCCCGGTCCGCGTACGAGCCGAATTCAATATGGCACAGTCCCTGGTCGCTTCCGCAAAGGGTAAGCATGCCGATGGGCGAGTCCATCTCCGCATAGTACAAGCTAACTTTCTTCACTGCATCTGAATTCACTCCATCCCATCCTCCCGCTGTACTTCGTGCTCCTGCAGCACTGTCAAAGCTCTCTGCAAGTATGCAAGCACCTCTTCGTCCTTCTCGGCAGATACGGCCTGGCTGACAGCTTGAAGCGCTTCCTCTCCGCCAATCCGGCTCAAAGCCCAAGCTGCCGTTCCTCTCAATACCGGCCTTGAATCATTTCGCATGATATCTATTAATTTCGGCACGGCGGCCTGATCTTTGAAGTTACCCAGCGCGATCACCGCGTTCCGCTGGATCGGCTTCTTTCCTCTCCAGGCAGCGGCGCTGGAGCCGAATCGATCCTTGAACTCCCGGTTGCTCAGATCAAGGATCGGGAGAAGCAGCGGCTTCACCGTTTCGGGATCAGGCTGCAGCTCTGGCCGGTGATTCCACGACTTGCCCTTGTTCTTCGGGCATACCATCTGACAGGTATCGCAGCCATACAGGCGGTTGCCGATCTTCCTCATGAACTCGTCTTCAAGGAAGCCCTTCGTTTGGGTCAGAAAAGATATGCACCGCTGCGCATTCAGCTCGCCGGGTCCCACCAGGGCGCCCGTCGGACAGGAATCGATGCACTTCGTGCATTCGCCGCAGTCCTCGGTTACAGGAGTATCCGGCTCAAACGGAATATTCGTAATCAGCTCGCCAAGGTAGATCCAAGAGCCCCATTTCGGCGAAATGACCATACAGTTCTTCGCCTTAAAGCCGATTCCGGCCCGCTCGGCCACGGCACGGTCCACCAGTGCCCCCGTATCTACCATGCTTTCGATGCGGGCTCCTTCCACCCTCTCCTTGATGAACTCCTCCAGCCGGGCCATTGCCTCACGCAGCACGGTGTGATAATCCTGGCCCCAAGCTGATCTGGCCAGAATCCCCCGGCGAAGGCCTGGCTCCGACTTCGGTGGATTGTTGAGCTTGGAAGGATAGGCTACTGCAATAGAAATCAAGGAAGCCGGCCGTTCCAGCGACAACTCAGGGTATATCCTTTTATTGATGTCAGGTTCCTCAAACCCGGATTCATAACCTTTAGCCCGGCGATCGAGGAGCACATTTTTTAATGATAGGAACGGATCGGCCGAGGCGAATCCGATATCATCGATTCCCATGGAATATGCGGCGTCCTTAATCTCCTGCTTCAGCTTGGCCCAGTCCTGTGAACTGTTCTGCTCACCTTCAGCAATAGGTCGCGCTTCCGTCATCTCCGATCCCTCCTTAGATGTAATAGGCAAGTACTCCGCGCTCCCGCGTTCTGTCCCGCCCCAATTACCGGGACAACCGCTTGATCGCTTCCCTCGCCAAGAAGTCACAATGGTTATTCAGCTCATTATCGCTGTGTCCCTTGACCTTGATATATTCAACCTGATGAATCTGCATCAGGCGCCATAATTCCTGCCACAGCTCCTGGTTCTCGACCGGCTGGTTTTTGCTGTTCTTCCAGCCATTTCTCAGCCAGTTGCGAATCCATCCCTGCTTAAAGCAATTGACGACATAGGCAGAATCGCTGTATACCTTTACAAGGCACGGCTCCTTCAGCTGCTCCAATGCCGAAATGACCGCTTGGATCTCCATGCGGTTATTCGTCGTCATCGGCTCGCCGCCAGATAGTTCCTTACGATGGCCGTTATACATCAATATGGCTCCCCAGCCCCCAGGGCCTGGATTTCCGGAGCAGGCTCCATCGGTATAAATCGTAATCTCCTTCACGGGATATCCTCCAACCTACTGTATTTTTTACAAACCTCTTATTTTAGTCACCGGCCAGAATACGAATTCTGCGCGGCCGACGATGTCCTTCTTCTGCACACTGCCGAAGCTGCGGCTGTCCTTGCTGCGACCGTAGCGGCGATTGTCTCCCATCACGAAATATTCGTTCTCGCCCAGCCTTATTTCCGCGAAATCCCGATCCTCGATCTGCACATCGGTATAAGGCTCGTTCAGAGCTTGTCCGTTCACGTACAGGACATGGTCGCGAATTTCCACCGTTTCGCCAGGGGCAGCTATAACCCGTTTGACGAGGTAATGCTTCTTATCAGGTCCAGTGCTGGGATCTTTGAGCACAACGATATCCCCGCTGCGTGGTGATGAGAAGTAATAAACGATTTTGTCGACGAATAACCGCTCCTGCTCTTCCAATGTCGGCTGCATCGACTCGCCCTTCACCATCGACAGGTTAAACACGAACATATTCAGCAGAAGCATAATAATAAATGCAATTGCGGCCGTCTTGCCCAAGTCCCACAGCTCACGAACCCATTTGTTCTGAAGCACGGGCTGAGCAGATTCCTCAGCTGCACGCCTCTTGGCTTCCGCGTAATCCTTGTCAACTTCAGCTCGCTTGCGAACATACTCTGGATGGTCCGTATCCCGGTGCTCCGGTAAATTGACTGGCTTCATACTGCACCTCTTCTATATCGTAATTCATTGAATTCATGTAAATCCATGCCTAAAAATGACCTACTTATCAAAAATAAGGCATAATAATAGAAAAGCATATCTATCGCCCAATTGCAACGGACGGAAGATATGCTTCATCATCACATGAGATCATTATCCAATTTAACCGCAGCGCGGCATTGGATTTATTTATAGAACCTTACAGCGAACGGACTGCTGCGATACCCAAATTATGGAACGCTTCCAGAAACTTGCTTGCTCCGTATCCCATCGCTTCATACAGCGGCATAACAGCCTTATTGTGTTCATCGCCTGCTACAACGATCCGGCGAACGTTGCGCTGCTGGAACCGCTGCTCCATAGCGCTAACCAGCCTCTTGCCATACCCTTGACGACGGTATTCGGGATGAACCGCAGTCCGATAAATACAGCCTAGATTTTGATCGATCGTCCCGATTAAGACCCCCACGATTTCCTCTTCGGCTTCCGCAACCATGATTAATTCCGAATCCCAGGACAATTGTCTGGCAAAAGCCCGCTTAGTGTCTTCGTAGCACTGCTCTGACAAGGATACCTGCAGAAGCTCCATCACTTGATTGGCATCACTCAACTGGAAGGAACGAATACGCATGCTATGATCTCCCTTTTCCTTTGCTTTGATAGAATCATGTAAAACACACGGTCCATTTTTAACATCCAACGAATAATTAAATCTAGACAAAAACCGAGGAAAAACTCCTTACTTGTCCATTAAACCATAATAATCAGGGAAATACACCATTTTTCTTCTGAAAGCGCTTTATATTAAGCGTTTACATTATTTATCGATAAAATTAATGCTAATACTGGAAATGTAAGTGCATAAAAAAGGGATCTGCCAGAAATAGGTTTTGTTAAAGCGGGGTTAATTCCAAGGGGGATATTGCTATATTCAGAGAGTTCTTAAACGGAAAATTAACAAAAGAATTATAACTTCAATTCAGGAAAGACCTGCCACACGCCACACATTATATCATATTGACAGGGATAACGGGGCATTTTGCAGCCTTTTTTCCTTCGCCTGAAATACCGATTGAAAAACGGCGCTTCGGGTAATCTTAAAATATATGACCCTGAAAGGAGGTATAACATTGACCGATGACACGTTACAACCGTTGACCAATGACCCGCAAGAACTGCTTGCGGCCAAGCAGGAGGCTGACAAGCAAAAGTTGCAATTCACCAGCTTCGTACGCAGCGTTAGCGGCGATGCTCCAACAGAAAAAGGACAGGTCGTAGAGCCGCAGCACCGGGAAACCGACCAACAGAACAATATGAAGGACGTCGAGAACCGGATGCTTGAATAGCCGGGTTTGCCGGAACATGCAAGCTCCGGCATCATTCGACACTAACTGGCACATATACTGCTGCCCACAGCCAAACCAAGAAATAGCTAACGTTCACCATCAATAACCCGCATACAAAAAAGCAGGCCAAGAACGTTCCCGATTCCTGGTCTGCTTTTATAGTTACTTCTGCTGTTTATCATTGAAATATTGATGAAGAATCTTTAAGAATACATTGGGAAAAGCGAGTTCCTCCATATCCTCAAGCGTAATCCAGCGATACTCCTCAGCCCGCTCCCCTTCATCATATGCAGCCTTGGGCTCCGCCACCGCCAGCTCGGCAAAGCCGGCCAACGCGCTCAAGGCGGCGGCTTCCTGGAAGCGGAACACACGCATATACCAATGGATATGGCTGAATATGTGCTCCGCGGTCATAAACGGCCCTTCTGGCCGGACGTACCTGCCCTCCTCGGCCAGCGCCCCCGCCAGTCGGCTCATCGCCGCGCCATCCGGCAAATCGGCGCCCTCGCTAGGCTTCGCGGCCGCCAGCACATGGGGCAGCTCCCACATCCGCGCGAGCAGCCCCGTGTCCGGCCGCCGGCGCACGAGCACGCGTCCCCCCCGATCTCCTTCGCCCTCCACGAGGGCGACGATCCGATGCTCGGGACGCGGCGGCTTCGCCTTGCTCTTCACCGGCAGGCGAAGCTCGGCGCCTTCCAGGCGCGCCGAGCAATGCGCCATGACCGGGCATGTCAGGCATTGCGGAGCCTTCGGGGTGCATACCAGCGCCCCCAGCTCCATTAACGCCTGATTGAAATCAGCGGCCCGGCCTGCCGGAATAAGCGACGCCGCGAGCCCTTCCATCAGCGCCCGCGTTCCCGTCTTCATGATATCCTCTTCGATGAAGAAATACCGGGAAAGCACGCGCATTACATTTCCATCGACGGCGGGCTCTGGCTGATCGAAGGCGATGCTAAGGATCGCCCCGGTCGTATACGGGCCGACTCCCTTAAGCGCCGCGACAGAAGCCTTGTCGCGCGGCACCTGGCCGCCGTGGCGCTCCATCACCTGGCGGGCGGCCGCCTGCAAATTCCGGGCCCGGGAATAATAGCCGAGCCCTTCCCAGCATTTTAGCACGTCCTCCTCCGGCGCTTCGGCCAAGCTCTCTATCGTCGGAAAACGCTCAATAAACCGGAGGAAATACGGAATGACCGTATCCACACGGGTCTGCTGCAGCATAATCTCCGATATCCAAATATAATAGGGATCGCGATGCCTGCGCCACGGCAGATCCCGCTTCGACCGTTCATACCAGGACAGCAGCTCCGTGCTGAAATATGTTCTGCTCTCCTTGCTCCATTTTTCTTCGATCATCCAGTAGCTCTCCCTTTCGTTACACTCTCTCTACAACGACGAATGCTGAAGCCAGCTGGCGCTCATGCGTGATGCTGAGATGCACGGCATAGCCTTCCTGACCTTCAGCCAGACCTAGCCGCTGCCATGCTTCCTGCGTCAATACGACATGAGGTTTCCCCTGAACATCCGGCAGAATGGACATGTCCGCGAAGCCAAGCACACTGCCGATGCCGCAGCCAAAAGCTTTGCTGATGGCCTCTTTGGCCGCGAACCGGCCGGCCAGAAATTCCGCCGGACGCGACATGCTGCCAGGCAGCTTCTGCTCGTCCGGCGTCAGCACGCGCTTCAGCAGCCTGTCCCCCGAGGCTCCGTCTAGTATTTTACGAACCCGATCTATTTCAACCACATCATGACCTATGCCATATATCAACGACATCACTTCCTTCAAAAAAGGCTGTATTCGCAGTCCGTTCAGCGGTCTCACGAATCCCTTCCCAATTGTAACAGGGAACATCCTGTGAAGCGAGAGCCTTCCGATTCAGTATGGTATAATAGCACAAAATAAGGATTTAGCGTCTCAAACCTGTCACGAAAGGATGCGTTTGATCATGCCGATGGATTTCAACATTCCGCTGGAAGGCGGCCATTTGCTGCGCTGCACCCGATTCCCCGCCCAGGAAGAAGCAGCAAGCCTTATCATTATCGCTCACGGATACAAGGGCTTTAAAGACTGGGGCATGTTCCCTTACGTCGCTGAACAGCTGAGCAAGCAGCACGAGGTAGTCACGTTCAACTTCTCCCATAACGGAATCGGCGACGACCCCTTTGAATTTACGGAGCTCGAACGGTTCGCAACGAATACATATGAGCGGGAGCTAACCGATCTCGGCGCACTGATCGCCGGCCTGTACCAGGAAGAGAAGCTGCGTTCCCTGCCGTTATTCCTGCTTGGACACAGCCGCGGAGCCGGCGTGTCGCTCGTGTATGCGCTCGATCATCCGGGCAGCGTAACCGGTGTTCTGTCCTGGAACGGAGTGACAAACCTCGATGTGTTCACGGAGTCTCAGAAGCGGGAAATGCGCGAGAATGGACGAAGCTATGTGATGAACGGCCGAACAGGACAGCAGATGCCGCTTGACGTTGCCATCCTGGAGGATATGGATCGCCAGAAGGAGCGCTACGATATCCTTGGTCGCATTTCCTCGGCTGCTTTTAAGGTCGCCCTGATCCAGGGCTCGGATGACGGAGCGCATCTGCGCCAAGGCTCCAGCCGTCTCGTATCCATCAGACCGGATATTCCCTGGATTCATATTCCGGGAGGCAATCATACATTCAATACCGTCCATCCCTTCCAGGGATCAACTCCACCGCTGGAAGAAGCCATTAAGGCAAGCCTGTTGTTTATATCCCAAACGTTGTCTACCGTTAAATAAATCGCCAAGAAGCCGGGTTATCCGTTCCATACGGATAACCCGGCTTCTGCGTATACCCACGAATCCATCGTTTAAACCCCTCTTACTCATAACGCAGAGCTTCGATCGGATGCAGCTTGGATGCTTTATTGGCCGGGTACAAGCCAAAGAAAATACCTACGGCTGCAGAGAATCCGAACGCCAGCAGAATGGCCCATAACGATACGACGAACGGCCAGCCGGAAATGGTCGAGAAGAGAAAGGCTGCTCCGAGTCCCAGCAGCGCGCCGGCACTTCCACCAATGAAACACAGCACGACCGCCTCAATCATAAATTGCAGCATGATTGTACCTGGCGTAGCTCCAATCGCCTTGCGGATCCCAATTTCCCGTGTCCGCTCCGTGACGGAGACGAGCATGATGTTCATGACGCCGATTCCGCCGACCAGCAAGGAGATGCCGGCAATCGAACCGATGATCGTCTGAAGGATCGAGAAGGTGCTGGATACCATCTGCTCCGCTTCCTTCCCGGTCTGTGATGCATAAGCACTAGTATTCACATTATTCAGATTAGCGAGCCACTTCTTTACCGTCTGCACCGTTTCATCCGTTTTTTCCGGTGACGCAGCAACCACTTCGAGTGCCTGAAAACGCTCGCCCTCTCCATTTTTCCCCGGAGGCATAGCCGTAATCGGCGCAAAAGCAGAATATTGCTCCCCTTGCATCCCGCTCAGAATGGAATCCTGCGGTTTATAGACGCCGACGATGCGGAACGTTCCATCCGAAAGCACCAGCTTCCGCCCGATAGCCGCTCTCTCCGAGCCATATACCTTTTCGGCAAACTTACTGTCCACCACAGCAACCTTCTGTCTGGCCCGCTCCTCTTGAGAAGTAAAGAAACGTCCCGCAACGATGTCGATTTTTTGCATTCTGCTCGTTTGATGAGTCGTAGCCGTTATGGTAAAACGTAGCGTGTCCTTCTTATATTTCATTGTCATGGAATAAGGCAGTGACGAAGAAGCGTAACGCACACCATCCAGCTTCCGGATTTCCGTCAAATCCCGAAGGCGAAAATCGGTGTCGCCGTCGCTGCCGCTCTCCATCGGATTCTGGTAAATGACAAAATACCCGTCTTCATAAACAGACACAATGGACAGAATGGAGCTTTGTCCGGCCTGGCCAATCGATACGACGGTAACTACCGCCGCGACGCCAAACACAATACCGATCATCGTAAGGAACGAACGCAGCTTGTTCAGCCGCAAATTATCAAGCGCGACCCATATACTCTCCCATATGCTCATGTGACTACACTTCCTTTGCGCGTATCTTTGAGCATTTGCCCATCGCCGAACAGCAGAATTCGGTCCGCGTGTTCTGCAATATCAGGCTCGTGGGTTACCAGCACGATGGTCGTTCCTTCCTGATGAATCTCTTTGAACAGCTGCATGATTTCATGGGATGATTTCGTATCCAGATTACCGGTCGGCTCATCCGCAAGCAGGATTGGGGCATTCATCGTCAGGGCTCGGGCAATGGCTACCCGCTGCCGCTGTCCCCCCGACAGCTCGGTCGGCCGGTGCTTGACGCGCCCCTCCAGCCCAACCTTCTTCAGCAGTTCGAGCGCCCGCTCATTCCGCTGCTCGCGGCCGATCCCCGCGTACATCATCGGCAGGGTTACGTTCTGGAGCACCGTCTGTCTGCCGAGCAGGTTGAAGCTCTGGAAGACGAAGCCGATTTTGCGGTTGCGCACCCGCGCAAGCTGCTCTTCATCCAAAGTATGGACTTCTTCGCCGTCCAGCACGTACTCGCCGGAAGACGGCACATCGAGACAGCCTATAATGTTCATTAGCGTAGATTTGCCGGATCCAGACGAACCCATAATCGCGACGAACTCCCCCTGCTCTACCTTCAGGTTAAGCGGCTGCAGGGCCTGTACTTCCAACTCGCCGTTCTTATAAGTCTTTGAAATGTTCTTTAGAGTAATCATTGCAGTTTCACCTTATCGCCGTCCCGGAGCTGCCTGGCCCCTTCCGATACGACACTTTCCCCCTTGGTGACCCCGGATACGATCTCGACGTACTCCTCGTTCTCTTTACCCGTCGTAACGTCGGTTTTGACTGCGATTCCATCTTGAATTTTGAATACATAGGCCTTGTCCCCATCATATTGAACCGTGTCCAGCGGCAGCAGCAACCGCTCCTTATCCGGAATTTCCAGTTCGATCGTCACGTTGTAGCCTGGACGAAGCTCTGGAGAAATGCGGCTTAGCTCCACCGTCATTTCAACGGAAGCATCTTTAGATGTAGGATCGGCCAGAACAGCGATCGGCGACAAATAAGTGACTTCACCCTCATAGCTCTCCTCGATCGACTCTCCGGAAATTACCGCCTTCATGCCTTCGTATACTTTACCGGCATCCAATTCGTTCAGATTTGCTTTGACCTTGTAAGACGATAAATCTACAACGGTGGCAATGTGGCCGCCCTCCGCAATCATTTGGCCGGGATTGACGAGCACCTGCGTAAGAACGCCCTCATCCTTGGCGCTGACAACGCGATTGTTCAAGCGTTTCTCCAGGGAAGCGATTGTCAATTTGCTGCTCTGAATCCGCAGATCGTAGGATGACAAATCCAAATCCTCGATTTCCGCTGCCGGATCCTCCGTCACCTTCTGCTTGAACATTTCGAAATGCTGCTTCTTCGCATTCAGGCGCTCCGTTTCGATCATTTCAATGTTGAGACGCTCCTTCTCAATCTGTTCCTTAACGTCGTCAATCTGCAGCGTCATAAGAACCTGCCCTTTGGTGACCGTGTCGCCCTGCTTCACTTCAACCGACTCGACAACTCCGCTGGTCGGCGAATAAATATCCGTACTATTACCTGCTTCCAATTTGCCGCTCGTATAGATTTCCTCCGTAATCAGACCTTCAATTGCCTCGGTCGTCTCTACGGCGACAGCGCGATTCATGTTCGACATATTGACGACAACTAAGACAATAATCACTAAACCCAGTATGGCACCCCAAAACCATTTTTTCCTTAACAAAATCATCACCCTATCCTATGTACTTAGACTGCTGGAGCGGAAAGAACCGTAACGAGCGAGTAAATTAACCAGACAGCCACGATCCAGATTGCAACCTTCTTCCGGGGACGATTCATCATAGTTGCCGCGCCCACAATATACAAATACAAGCCCCATATCGTGAAAGGGTTAATTAGCGATAGTATGCGATAAGCCATACTCGTCTTGTCGGCTACAAGCGCCCCCAGGCTCAGCGAGACATCGGTCAGGGATTGCGCATTCATGGCTACCAGCAATACAGCTGTCAACAATCCGCCAATGACTGACGGCAAGTTCGCATAAGCAACCACGTTGACAAATTGCATATACTTTCCTTCGCCTCGTACGATGAGATTCAATAACACGAGCAGGAGCGCCACCAGGAACAGCATGGCGACGATTCCGACAACGCCTCCGGCATAAGTTGTTATGGTAGTCACGCCAAGAATCTGATCGATTTGGGCGGGATCGATATTCCCTGCCTTCAGCAGTGATTGTCTGGTGTAATCCAGTAAATAAGGCATCTGCAAAACAAGTGAAACAAGACTAATGAGGATTACAAAAATCGTCGGCAGGATCCAGGCTACCTTACTCCCTCTTACTCTTTCGAAGGTATCTCTTGGTGAAGAAAATATTGTCACTAAGTTTTTCATACTACTCCTCCCATTTCTATGAATTTATTTTTTGTTAAAATATACCATACAATCTTTGAACACTCTAGCTATATATACGACTTAGCCCAAAAGAAAGATTCAACAAATTTTCATACGAGCCAGCCTCGCCCCTCCTGCAGGAAGCAAGAAGAAGCCCTGTTCCTTAGAGAATGCAGGGCTTCTTCTCGCTTGCTCTTTCACGCTATATGCGAGGAATCGGATTGCGCTTATGATTTGTTTTCATAAAATAGGACTCCAGCCGCTTCTGTACCCTAGAATCTATAGCTTTACCCTCCAAATAATCGCAGTTATCTTCGTAACTTACGCCCAGTTCCTCCTCGTCATTCTGCCCCGCCCATAGACCGGCAGTTGGAACTTTATTAATGATGCTGTCTGGAATGCCAAGGGCCACAGCGATCTGCCGGATTTGGCGCTTGGTCAATGAACCTAGCGGCATAAGATCGGCAGCGCCATCGCCCCATTTGGTATAGAACCCGGCGACAGCCTCCGAGGCATGGCCGGTGCCAACGACAAGCAGATTGAGCTCTTGGGACAAGGCATACTGCATAACCATTCGCGCCCGGGCTTTCACATTTCCTTTGCCGGGTATGCTTAAATGCCTGTATTGGCCGATGCTTCTCATCCCATGCTCCACTTCTAGAGCGATCTCGTCCACTGTATCCTCGATATTCGTCTCCACCGTATGCGTAAGCCCAAGCGACCTTGCCGTCTCATAGCTATGTTCGATATCCTCCTGCTCCCCATAAGGCTGAAAGACGCCCAACGTCATATAGTCCATTCCTGTCTCCTGCGTCAATTCATCCGTTGCCCGTTTGCAGAGCCCTGCAGCTGCGGCACTGTCCAATCCGCCGCTGATGGCGATCAGCAGTCCGGTCGCCCGTGAGCTCTTCACGTGATTTTTCAGAAACTCGACACGAGCCGCAATTTCCTCATCGGCATCAATACTCGGCTTGACCCCTAACGCTTCAATGATTTCCTGCTGCATCCCCATGGTCTAATCCCTCTTCCCTTCTATAATCACGTGGAACAACTGTCTTTATCCTAAAAAAGCCCCGCCAATCGGCAAATATGCCGAAATCAGCGGGGCTAGACGATTCTCCTTAGCGGCAGAAACGGTCGAAAGCGCTGGTCAAATCAGCGGCAATCTCCTCAGCCGAACGGTCCTCGATTTGATGGCGCTCGATAAAGTGAACAAGCTCGCCATCCTTCAGCAGCGCAATGGAAGGAGATGAAGGCGGGTATGGCGCAAAATATTCGCGAGCCTTGGCTGTCGCTTCCTTATCTTGTCCGGCGAATACCGTATAGAGGTGGTCCGGCGTCAAATCATGCTGCAGCGCTCTGGCTACGCCCGGACGGCATTGCCCGGCGGCACAGCCGCATACTGAGTTCACGACAACAAGTGCCGTGCCTTTCGCTGCAGGCAGCTTAGCCTCGACATCCTCCGGCGTTCTCAGCTCCTGGATTCCCAAGACCGTTAATTCATCTCTCATCGGCTGAACCATATCGCGCATATATTGGTCAAATGACATGGACATTACTTTCACTCCTTAAACACTGATTGACACAGATTTGTGACTTTTATCTCATCTGTGTTTGGCTATACTTTATTATACATTCATAAAGGAGGAAAGCAACTTAAAGTCTGGCGGCTCCTCAGTTCCCTCCTTGCGAGGAGCTCACATCTAGCGGAAAAACGGAAATAAAAGTCGTGCCGATGCCTTCCTTCGACCGAACGGTAATTTTACCGCCATGACGCTCCATAATGCTGAGGCATAACGGAAGGCCCAGTCCGGTTCCTTTTTCCTTCGTTGTATAAAAAGGGGCAAACAGCTTCTGCTGCTGTGCAGGAGAAATCCCCGCCCCCATATCTGTAATGTACAGCTTGACGCCGTCCTCGTCCAAACGCGTGCTTACCGTCAGAAGTCCTTTCTCCCCCATCGCTTCCATGCCGTTCCGGGCTAAATTAAGGATCAACTGCTTGATTTCCTTCGGATTTAGGTAGAGCATGGGCACGCGCTCATCCATTTTGACCTCGATGCTCTGCCCGCGCAAATTGGCATCGGCCCATAACAGCGGCTTTAGCTCTTCAATAATGTGATGCAGGCTGCACAGCTCCTTCGTGACGATCCGGTTTTGCGCCAAAGCCAGAAAATCATTGATGATGCTGTTTGCCCGGTCAAGCTCCTCCATCACAATCCGGTAATAATGATCCAGATCATTTGCGCTCTTCTCGCGCATCAGCTGCAGGAAACCTCTGACCACCGCCATCGGATTGCGGATTTCATGGGTAATTCCGGCCGCCATTTGGCCGACAAGACTCAGCCGCTCCACATGGATCAGCTCCATCCGCAGTGTCTCGAGTTCGGTAATATCCTGCACGATAATCACTACGCCGGTTACATCGTTGGTTCGCCCATCGATAATCGGGGAGGTGCTCGTGAAGAATACTTTCTCCCCCTCTTGCAGCAGCTCCGTCGTCTTGACGCCCGCCATCAACGTCTTCTCAACCCGCGAAGCAACCATGCCTATATCGAATCCGCCGCAATTCCCGCCGAGCCTCCTGCCAATTAAGTCCTCCCTGGTCGCGGAAGGATGTTCATTTCGGTATAATTGAAGAAATGTCTCATTCACTGAGACAAGGCAGCCCTGGCGATCGATCAAAATAATGTTCAGCGGAGCAGCATCCATGATCTGCTGCAGTTTGTCCGTTTCTCCGATATATTTCACCGTTAGCTCCGCCACCTGACCCCGCAGCTGCTCCATCTCCATTGCGTTCTCCACGTAATAGTTATACAAGCAGCACACGATGGCTGCGGCAGCCAGATGGAGAATGACAGCAAAAATGAGGTCAGAAACACGAGGCTGTTGAATGCTGCCGGACAACAGGGGAGAGACCACAGCCGCCATTTGACCCGCAGCGAACCATAGAAACAGGACTACCGCCTTGTCGTGACGCTGCATGCTTTTAAACCACCTGGACAGTATCAAGATGAAGGGATACAGCGCCAGTCCCGATTCCAGCAGCAAGCCTGTCAAATTGTGATTAACAGCATACAGCGGGAATAAGGCTACCCGAAAGACAGCCACAGCGAGGCCCGTACGCAGTCTGCCGTATAACAATAGTGCAAATAAGGGCAGGTTCCCAAATTCCATGGGAATGACATCATGATATGGGCGGGAGAACAAGGCGCAAAACAGCACGCTCGCAGCGCAAAGAACCGCTAGCATGATAGAACGGGTCGTTTCCGGATCCTGTCTTGGGGACAGCAGTCCGGGTTTACTCCCTTTCCGGTATATTAACGGAAACAGGAATGTTGGCAAACCGGCAATTAGAACTTGCATCACAATCTCTTTTACTGCATCCAAGTTCTCCCTCCTCAGGCGGGAAATACTATACTAATTTCGATTAAAGCATAGCCGACAAAGTTTTACAATATTTCATGTTTAATGAAAATCATTTCTGTGCTTTTATTCGAAAAATAGTCTGAAAAGTACAAATGAAAGGAACATCCTATGAACAAATATGATGTCATCGTGATCGGAGGGGGCCCTTCAGGACTCATGGCCTCCATCGCCGCAGCAGAGCAAGGCGCAGCCGTAGCGCTCCTGGACAAAGGGGACAAGCTGGGGAGGAAGCTGGGAATTTCCGGCGGAGGGCGCTGCAATGTAACGAATGCGAAGGAAATCGACGAGTTGATTACCTATATACCAGGAGGAGGGCGCTTTCTGCACAGCGCCTTCTCCCTGTTCAGCAACCGCGATATTATTGCTTTTTTCGAGGGGCTCGGCATTGCGCTTAAAGAGGAGGATAACGGAAGAATGTTCCCCGTGTCCGACAAAGCGAAAACCGTGGTCAACGCGCTGATCGGCAAGGCCAGATCGCTGGGTGTTGAACTGCTCGTGCACCATCCGGTTCAGGAAATCATGTATGCGGAAGGCCGCGTACAGGGCGTGAAGCTGAGCTCCGGAACAATATTCAAAGCCCCGGCCGTCGTCGTAGCCACCGGCGGCAAGTCGGTGCCGCATACCGGATCGACTGGAGACGGCTATCCATGGGCCGAGGCGGCAGGACATACGATTACAGAGCTGTATCCAACCGAAACGCCGATCGTCTCCAAGGAGCCGTTCATTGCGAGCCGGGAGCTCCAAGGGCTCTCGCTGCGGGACGTGAAGCTGTCACTCATCGATCCGAAGGGCAAAACCGTCATCGCTCACCAGGGCGATATGATTTTCACCCATTTCGGTTTGTCCGGACCGATCGCCCTGCGCTGCAGCGGTTTTATCCGGGGCGTCAAGAAGAAGCACAACGTATCCCAGGTCACGATGTCCATCGATTTGTTTCCGAACAAGAAGGCAGGAAGCTTGGGGCAGGACCTGCGGCAGCTGGCCGCAGCTGAGCCGAAAAAAGCGCTCAAAAACGTTTTTAAAGGCACTATTCCCGAACGATTGCTTCCCCCACTGTTTGAACGAGCCGGCCTTCCCGGGGAAACGACCTATGAGCATTTGCCGAAGGAGGCGTGGCTTGCCTGGATTCAGCAGCTCAAAAACTTCACCCTGCAAGCCACCGGAACCCGCCCCTTTGAGGAAGCCTTCGTGACGGGAGGCGGCGTGCATCTAAAGGAGATCAATCCGAAGACAATGGGTTCCAAGCTTATGCAAGGCCTGTACTTTTGCGGAGAAGTGCTGGATGTACACGGTTATACCGGCGGCTACAACATCACCGCAGCCTTCGCCACCGGCTATACCGCCGGCCATCATGCAGGTAAAAGGGAGTGAGCCTTGGCTCGCTCCCTTTTTTTGGCGTCCCTTGCTTCGAACATACGCATCTGACCGCTCGCGCGGGCTGCCAGACACAGACAGGAGGCCTCCGCATAAGGTCAAATCAACAGAACCTGAGAGCGGGATAAGATTAGGAGCGAAGCCGTAGGCCAATAAGCGGGGCTGATAGCAGGACCGAGGGCGGGGGAGAACTTGAGACAGGTTGAAACCAAGAGCCAGAGCGGGATGAGTACTAGAGCATGACTGAAACGTTCTAACGAATCTCAGGAGCACTAACTGTCCAAAAGTACCACCTACAAAAATGTAACGAACCTGGAGAACGTTATTTCGCCCTTTTATTGCTTCAAACAGCAGATATACCATCAATAGCGTGGCAGAAATTCGTTAGATTTCAATTTTTCGCAAATACGTACAAATAACGTTGGTAAGATTCGTTAGACCCGCTCCAACAGCCGACTGCCACCCTCGGAGGGCAAATAATTTGGCCCACACGGACAATCTCACTGACCTTACCTTGCTGAACTTGCTTATAAAAAATTTCGGCAACAACAACAGAAGCCAGCAATACAATAAGGACATATTCCGGCCCAAATTTTGGATAAAGCATGAACTTTTCTGTTTTTATTCAAGTTTTAAATATGAAAACCGTAAATTGTGATAAATTATATTTTTAAAAAATCGGCAGTCCTCTAACATGATAAGTGTGAAGCAATCGCGAAGTGATTCTACTTTCTATGGCTTTATGAAAATATAGATTAAGGCGGGATGATGATGTTGAAGACCGAGGAGCGCGGAACCGATTTATCACTGCACTTGTACCGGGTATTTGCCAAGTCTTTCAAAAGTGTCAATGAACATGCCGTAACGGGAAGCAAAATTCAAGGCTTCAATCCGACAGCCTTTGCCGTGCTGGAGGTACTCTACTACAAAGGGCCCCAGCCCATTCAGCAAATCGGGGCCAAGCTGCTGCTGCAAAGCGGCAACGTCACGTATGTCATCGACAAACTGGAGGCGGCGGGGTACTTGCAGCGTCAGCCTTGTCCCCGGGATCGGCGGGTCATCTTTGCCGAACTGACTCCGAAGGGAAATGAACTGATGAATAAGCTGTATCCTGAATTTTCCGAGCGGATTGATTATGCCCTAAGCGGTCTGAATCAGGAAGAGAAGCAGCTTATGATTACGCTGTTGAAGAAAATGGGCCGAGAGGCCGAGAAGCTCGCGCCTCTTGCCCGCAAATAATTGAGCTGCGCTGAATTCAAGCGTAAGCAGTTAATGCTACACGCTGTATTCGAACGCTAGCGTAATGCTGCTTTGAGTCCGGCGTAAGTAGTTTGACACCGCACTGAGTTCGAGCGCAAATAGTCGGCACTGCGTTGCGCTTGAACCAAGCACAACAAGGCTGCATCCGTCCGCCAGGCGGGGTGCAGCCTTGTTTGTATCCTGCAGCAATCGTTGCCGGATTATGGATTGGTAATGCGTTGAAGCGCCTGGGCGCACTCGTGAATATGCCGAACGTAATCCTCGGTCAGATTCTGGACTTGCTCGGACTGCTCATTCACCGTCGCACCCTCTCGCTCCACATCTACCAGCTGCACCTTCACTTCCCGCCGGTCCATATAGGTACACTGAAAGTCAAAGGAATAATCCTGGCGCCCTTCCGCGTTGATATGTATCCGCAAGCCGTAAGGGTCGGCAAGATCAGCCTGGACGATGGATGTATCTCCCGGATTCAGATAATCCGGCAATTGCTGCTGCCAGGCCTCGACTAATGTTCCTTGATCGACGAGCATTTCCTCATTCATCCTAACACCTCCCCTTTTCAGTTAAGGTGTGTCAAATGCTGCCTATTTTATGCATGATCCTCTTCGGCAGCCTGAGGCGCGCGGTTTCTCAGCCCGAATACCGAGAGCACCCCGGCAACCGCCAGCACGGCCATGACGATGAACAGCGTGTGCAGGCTGTTTTGCAGCACATGCTTGAGCTCGCTCCACAGCTCCGGTGACAGCCCATGGACCTTCTCCGGAGACAACAGGTTGTTGATGTCGTCCTGGGATACCTCAAGTCCAGACGCTTTTCCAGCCGAAGTCTGGGCCACGATGCGCAAGTTGATCAGCGTGCCGAACACGGCAACCCCGATCGTCTGCCCGATCGATTTCGTAAACGTATTAAGAGCGTTCGACGCTCCCCTCAAGCTGTAGCCGACCGATGACTGGGCAATGATCGTATATACCGTAAAAGATAAGCCGAAGCCAACTCCGTACATCGCGTTGAAGAACAGCAGCAGGTAAAGCGGCGTATTCTCAGTCATAAACGCGATTCCCGCCGCTCCGATGGCAATCAGCACCATTCCGATCAGGGAGGTATAGCGGGAGCCTTTGCTAATAATCCAGCGCGCGCCGTATACGGAGCCAAACAGCCAGCCAATCGACATCGGCGCTAGTATGAGCCCGGACATCGTGGCATTCTTCCCCAGCACTCCCTGAACCCATAGGGGCAGATAGGAGGTCAGGCCGATCAGCAGGGCGCTGCCTACGAGACTCGCGAGATTAGAGTAAGCGATGTCTTTGACTTTAAACAGCTTCAGCGGCACAAGCGGCTCTTCCGCCCGGTTCTCTACGATCAGAAACAGAGCGAGAGAGATGACAGCGACAGCCATGATAGCCAATAGCCACGGCGAAGTCCAGGCAAACTGCTGTCCGCCCGTAGCGAGCCCGAACAAAAGCGCCGTGACCCCCACCGTAAAAGTGACCGCCCCGCTGATATCGATTTTGACCTTGCGCTTCTCGATGTTCTCATGCAAAAACTTCATTATAAATATTAACGATAGCAGACCGAACGGGACATTGAAGCCGAACACCCACCGCCAATTGAAATAATCGACAACGTACCCGCCCAGCAGCGGGCCGACGAGCGAGGAGATTCCCCATACCGAGCTGATCATGCCCTGAACCTTCGCTCTTTCCTCGATGGAATAAATGTCGCCGATGATCGTAAACGTAACCGGAATCAGCGCACCGGCTCCGATCCCCTGCACCGCACGGAACAAAATCAGCTGTTCCATGCTCTGCGAGAGTCCGGATAACAACGATCCCGCCAAAAACAATACGGAGCCGATAATAAAGACGGGCTTTCTGCCATAAAGGTCGCTCATTTTGCCGAAAATCGGAGTGGAGACAGCCATCGTCAGCAGATAGGCGGTAAATACCCAGCTCAGCAGCGCCACTCCGCCCAATTCACCGACAATCCTTGGTCCGGCTGGCCCGATCACGGTGCCTTCGATGGCCGCAAGGAACGTGGACAGCATTAAGCCGCCCAAAATATAATTTCGTTTCAATGGTTTGTTCAAAGGGGATTACTTCCTTTCCGAGTGAAAGTATGCAAGTTAATAGTATAAAGGAAGCCCCAATAAAAAGGAAGGAGCAGGCTACAGCTGCAGCCTGCCCCGATCCAAGGTCCAAACCGATAAATTCTCGCCCGCAAAACATTCCGGCTCATGGGTAATGATGATTACAGATGCTCCCTCATCCACTGAGCGCCGGCATAATGCAGCCAGAATCCCGGCTCCCCTGTAATCCGCCCCGGCGGTGGGTTCATCCAGTATATACAGCTTCTTCGGCACAATCATGGCTGCAGCTGCACTGAGCAGGCGCTTCTCCCCGCCGCTAAGCAGATACGGGGAATCATCGGCTCGCCCGGCAAGCCCGATCACCTGCAGAAGCTCCGCAGCACGTTCGGCGACATGCTGCGGCAGCGGCGCCCCCGGCTTCAGGCGGAGCTGAAAGCGCGGTCCGTACAGAAGCTCCTCCAGCACCGTAGCAGCCACGAACTGGTGCTCCGGCTGCTGAAAGACATATCCGATATCAGCGGCGAGGTCGTACAGCTTCAGCTTCGCAGCGTCCTTCCCTTCCCACCATATCGTTCCACGGGGAGGGGACAGTAGACCCATAAGCAGCCTGGACAATGTCGTCTTGCCCGAACCATTGTCTCCGCAGAGCAAGCGCCACTCCCCGGCGCCTAGCGTCAGGTTCACATTCTGCAGCACCGCCGGCCCGGCTTTGCCATAGGCAAAGGACAGGCCTTGGATCTGAAGCAGCGGCGCGCTTGCCGATTCGGGCTGGCGGCGGTAAGCTGCAGCGGGGCTGGCGGCGACTGGGGCTGCCGTTAATGGCAGCCCCTCTGCTTGCGGCAGCGCCCCTGGCGCAGCTGCCAAAGCCCCCTGCGGCAGCACGCCCAACTCGGCCAGACGCGTACGCTGCGTGCTCAGCAGCGGTGCCGTCGGCCCGTCGAGCGCGACTCTGCCGCCGTCCATCACAATGAGCCGCGGCGCCGCCTGCGCCAGCTCGTCAAGCCGGCCGGACACCGTAACGATCGTCCGGCCCTCCCCATGCAGCTGGCGCAGCAGAGCCAGAAACCGCCGCCGCGATGTCGCGTCCAGACTCGCCACCGGCTCGTCGAACACGAGCACCGGCGGCGCCAGCGCCAGCACGGCCGCGATGGCCGTCCGCTGCCGCTGGCCGCCTGACAGCGCATGAACGCTGTCATGGCGCCGCTCTGCGAGATCCACCGCGGCAAGCGCGTCCGTGACCCGCTCATCGACTTGGGCCACGTCCAGGCACAGGTTCTCGGGGCCGAAGGCGACCTCGTCCTCCACCCGGCCCTGCACTAGCTGGGCATCGGGATCCTGGAACACGATCCCGATACGCTGTACCACCTCAGCAATGGCGGCCTCGGCCGGATCAAGCCCGTCCACCAGCAGAACGCCTTCGCGGCATCCCCCGCCCGCCCGCGGCAAGTAGCCGCTGAGCAGCTGAGCGATCGTCGATTTCCCGCTCCCGCTGTGGCCGGTAATGGCAACCCACTCCCCGGTGCGGATTGCGAAAGTAACATTCTCTACCGCCGGCTTCCCGCCCGCCTCATAGCGAAAGGTGACGCCCCGCAGCTCCAACGCCGCTGTATCCATGGCTGCCTCCAATTCCATCAGTTCTTGCTGGCAACAGCAAAACGCCGGAGCAATCCGCTTCGAGCCAAGGCGTCTCCCAACAGCTTAGTGAGCAAGCCGCACAGCACCACTCCGCTAAGCGTGCGGACAACGAGGGCGATCAGAAGGATATTCATTCCCCACTTCGTGTATCCGTACATTTGCGCGGCGACAAAAAACCAAATCGGCACCATCGCTCCCCCGGCAAGCAGCATCACCGGCCAACCCCAATTGCGGTATTTGAACATCGCGAAAATCAACTCCGCAATAACCATGTAGCAGGCCGCAGCCGCAAAACATGAAACAATCCCGTAGGCGGTTCCCATGAAGGATTGAACAACCGCACCGATGCTGTATGTAATGACCGCGGTTCCCGGTTTACGAATAACATAATAAGCAAGAAGCCCGTAAATCATATATAGCCCGGTTATCGTGGAGGTCAGCACCGGCCCCCCAATACTGTTCAGCGCCTGATTGACGGGAGACAAATATACCGTCATGACCGCATTTGCTGCAGCCAGCATCGCCATGAGTACGATATCCATCGTCGTAAAAGCGGCGAAGACCGTTCTTGCTGCGTTCCCTTTGTTCACTGCAATCTTCCTCTCGTTTACTAATTGTTAACCACATAGATGAATTTAGGTTAACAATCAGAATTCGTCAAGACTTTTTTAAACGAGCATAAGAATCAGCAGAGCTGCAACGCTGGCTGCGGAAACGACATAGCCGCTCAGCCCCATCTCCGCCTCACGAAGATAAGTGCGGTTCCCATAGGCCCCAAAACCCTTGCCATCCATTGCCCCGGCGGTCTGCTGCACACGGCGAATCGCCCCGGCAAAGATCGAGAACAAATGGCTGCGCCCCATTTGCATGCGTTCCGACATACCGGCGGGGGCACGTCCGCCGCGAATCCGGCGTGCAGCCCCGGAAATTTTAGCCTCAGCCTCCAGCAGGGGCAGGAACGTAAGCGCCATCGACACGCCAAACAGGAAGCGGTAAGGCAGCTTCAGACGCTGAGCCATAATGACGATAAAATCCTTGGGGTCCGTGGATTCAATATAAATAAGCGACGAGAGGAATAAAACCATCATGCGCAGCGTAATCGCCGCCCCATACAGCACCCCGCCTTCCGTAACCGGAATCGGCCCCAGGCTGAAATAGGCTTGTCCTTCCGCCGCAGATATCGAGGTTAGAATAAACAGCGGCAGTCCGAAGCCTGCGATAAACAGGGCCCTCCTCCCAAGCCGCGCAGCATTCATGCCCGCTCCAGCTAAAGCCGCTGCCAGTAGGAGCAGCAGCATTACAGCCTGCGGAAGCGGCCGATCGATGCTCATCGCCAGAATAGCCAGACAGAACAGGGCGACCAGCTTGCTAAGCGGATCGAGCCGCCGCAACGGGAATTTGCTGTCCCTGTTATGTTGCTTCACCATGCTTTCCCTCCTGAATAGTATTCCTGCCTAAGCAGCGAGAACATCAATAGATCCACGAAGCCTTCCTCCGTTTTCTGGTACTGCCGCAGCAGCCCTTCCTCAGTGAAATCAAAGGCTTGCAGCAGTCCTCTGGAAGCGGTATTGCGCGGATCCACCAGCGCTTCGATCCTATTCAGGCCTATCGTCTGATAGCCGTATGACAGCATCATCCGCATCGCTTCGGACATGTAGCCGAATCCCCAATATTCGCGGCCGAGATCATATCCGATTTCCCCGCGGTAAGCCCCCGACAGCTCCCAAACGTTAAAACCGCAGCTGCCGATCAACTGTCCTTCCTCTTTCAGTTCGATTCCCCAGCGCAAAGTGTCCTCGCTTTCCGACAGCCCGTTAAGCAGTTGAATCATTTCTAGGGTATCCTCCACCGAAGCAAACGGCGGAACGTTCATGTATTTAACGACCTCAGGATCGCTCCAGAATAGGAACATCCGCTCCGCATCCGACTGCTCCATCCTTCTCAGGCGAAGCCTTTCGCTTTCAATGACAGGGATATGCCCCCCGCATCTGTACATCCATAACCCTCCTTTAGTGACCCGTATATAGCTAATCACAAACAGGGATGACGAGTCAAAGATATTTTATTCTCCCTAATCCTTTGTAAATTTTTTGGAGCTTCTTCGATTTTCTTGGCCTCGTTTCGGTGATACTATAGTGACAAAGAGATAAAACTGGAAGGAATATAGGAGGATGCCTGCACATGATTTACACCGTATTAGTCGCTATTATACTGGTAGTTATACTGGCTGCCAGTTTCTTGACGCGTTTTGGCTTCCGCCAAATTACGCAGATGAAATTGCAGACATACGAGAATATATTCGATTACCTGGAGAAGACAGGAATTTATTCGCGGGAGCGTTTTGAAACACTCGACAAAAAGGAAGTGAAAGTCACCTCCAAGGACGGGCTTTCCTTGAGCGGGTACGTTCTAGACACTGATCCTGCTTCGAAAAAATGGGTGATTATCGTCCATGGCTACACCGTATCTTCGCATGTATCCGCGCAGTACGTGGACATGTTCCAACAGGAGGGCTTCAATGTCCTGCTCATTGACCAGCGCCGGCACGGTAACAGCGAGGGAACATACACCACCTATGGTTACCACGAAAAATACGATGTGCAGATCTGGGTCGACTGGCTGCTGGACCATTACGGCCGCGACATTACGATCGGCCTGCACGGCCAATCCTTCGGCGGAGGTACCGTTCTGGAGTATCTCTCCATTGCGCATCCCAACGTCAAATTCGTAATCGCGGATTGTCCATACTCCGATTTAACGGAGCTGATGCGCTATCAATTGCAGGTACTAAACAAAATCCCCGCCTTCCCGCTCCTCTCCCTGATTGACAGGCAGCTGGAACGGAAGGCGGGGTTTAGGTTAAAACAGGTAAGTCCGCTTAAAGCGGTTGAGCAAAGCTCTCTACCCGTTATGTTCGTGCATGGTACGGAAGACCGGTATGTACCTACCCACATGAGTAAAGATCTCTATGAACATAAGCCGGAGCCCAAAAGATTGCTGCTTGTGGATGGAGCAGTGCATGCGGACGCCTACAGCGTCGATCCGAAACGGTATTCGGAGGAAGTGCATTCCTTTATCCGCGAAGCGCTGGCTACTCCAGCCGCAAAATCTTGTCTGCCAAGCATTTGATTCTGAGCTTGTACGATATATTTATCGAGGCGCTGGCTTAATTCCAGCACCGCTTCACTGCTAAAATTGCTATTTCCAGCAGCATTCATTAACTCCGCTCGCAGGTGCTCGATGGTGTCCATCAGTTCCCCGCTGACTTTGGGGCGATTGGTGGTCCGGCCCATGCTCTTCAGTGCCTCGTAAGCCATAAGTTCACCTTCTCTCTACTGGTCTACACCATCATAACCCATGATGACAAAAAACATATATTGAAAAATAGAAAAATATTAACAGTATTTGTCGATCTTTAGGAGACGAAGGAGGCCAGGGGACGCATCATCCCCTGGCCTTTGAATTTCAATACCCTATGTTTGAATCGTTAATCATCCTCCGGCCGGCGGACAATCTCCAGTCCCTCCACATGCCTCTTCCGCATCAGTTTGCTTTTCTTCCTGTTCTCCTTCGTCTCAAAGACAATATCCATATCATAGTCTTCCGGATACAGCTCCTCCTTCTTGATATACGGCTTCAGGCGCTTCCTGTTCACTTTGCACTTCTGCTTTTGAATCATGACGCCGACCTGTCCCCGGCTATCCTCTGCTGCGAAGACGATGCCAATTTTACCGTATGCGGTAACCCACACAGCGTCCCCAACTTCAAACACGGGGCGTTGCGGTTCTTCAGCAGCGGTTTCATCTGAGGAGAATTTGCCAATTGCGCTACGATTTTTTTCCGTATATCCGTCATTTGTCTCGTGCCGGTCTTCTTCTGCTTCAGAATTCGCATACCCGTCCTCAAGTCGCTCTGTCTCTGCTTCGGATTCCTTCTTTGTATTTTTGTTACACGGCCTGTATTCCTGTCCATCAAGTTCCCCAGCTGATGCAGCGCCACCCTGCTGAGCCGCCATTTCCCTTGCACGCTCAATAATGCCGGAATAGATTCCGAGATTACTGGCGATTTCGATCGCATAGCTCTGTCCCGCCTGGCCAATCGTCAGGCGATACAGCGGCATTAGTGTCTCCGGGTCAAATTCCATTCGCGCATTCTGGAAACCTTCTGTATGCGAAGCGAACGTCTTCAGCTCGTTAAAATGCGTCGTAACCAGGACAGTCGCCCCCCTGCGGCTAAGCTCCTCAAGAATCGCCATCGATAAGGCGATGCCCTCTCCAGGGTCGGTTCCCGCAGCCAGCTCATCGATCAGCAGCAGCGCATCTGGACCCGCTTCTTGAATCATATGGACAAGACTGCGGATTTGCGCGGAGAAGGTGCTTAAGGACTGCTCTAAATTTTGGCCATCGCCGATCACAGCCATAATGCGGTTGTAAATGGCAAAGCTGCTATTGGCATCCACAGGGACAAGCAGGCCCGATTGCACCATTAATGCGAGCAGACCGAAGGTTTTCAGCACAACGGTTTTGCCGCCCGTGTTCGGACCGGTAATAATAAGCGTCCTGTAGGCAGAGCCGATTTCCAAATCCAGGGGCACCATCGTTTTGAGCAGATGCGGATGCCGGGCTCCGGTAATTCTGCTGGCTCCGTTTTCATTGATCCGAACCGCCGTTCCCCCGATGGCAACCGCATATTTCGCTTTGGCGAAAATGAAGTCATACGTCCCCGTAATCTCAATATTTTGCGACAGCTCGTGCGCCTCCCTCTCTACAAGCTCTGTCAAATACCCCAGTATTTTCGCTTCCTCACGCGCCTCGTCTCCTGCCAGCACCTCCAGCTCGGCCTGCAGCGATGCGACTTCATCCGGCTCTACGAACACCGTCTGCCCGCTCGTAGATTGATCCAGCGTCCTTCCCTTCACCTGCTTGTAATAATCCTTCTTTACGGGGATCACATACCTTCCTCCCCGCATGCTGACCAGATGTTCTTGCAATATAGCAGAATGCCTAGACATCACCGCCTGCAGCTTCTTCTGGATTTTATCCTTCAGCATCCCCATCCTCCGGCGAATCCGATCCAGGTCGCGGCTTGCCCCATCTAGAATAGCGCCATGGCGGATGCAGCGCAGTATTTCCTGCTGAAGATGCGCCAGTTCATACAGCGAGGCGGCATATAAGCCGATCCGCGGCGCGAGCGCTCCTTTGGAAGCCATGTACTTCTTTAACTGGCCACAGCTGTTTAGAAACGTCTGAATCGCTGTAAAGTCCTTCTCCGTGAACAGATATCCTGTACCGAGCAAAGATATGACCGTGTCAATGCCCTCTAACGAAGGCAAAGGAACGCTTGCCCCTGTCAAGAGCAGCTCCTTGGCTTCCGCTGTCTCCTCGATCGCCTGCTCGATCTGCGCTCTCCGCTCCATCGGAACCAGCTTTTGAATGCGCAGCCGCCCTTCATAGGAGACCGCGTAGCTGGCTATTTCCTCCTTAATGCTTTCGTATTCCAGCATGCCGAGTGTAAATTGTTCCACCATTGTGTCAACCTCCGTTTCTTTCCCGTTCATGATTTGCACAACAAAAAAAGGGCGTAAGAATGCACATAGCGCATCCTTAGCCCTTGATTCCTCGCTGCTATACCTTCCGAAAACAAAAAAACCGCGCTGAACTACAGCACGGGATTCATCCTCGATAGATACAAACAGCAAAAAGGCGCTGTATGATGTCCTGCGTGTTCTTAACTAATTCGCAGACTGCAATTCGGGTGCACGAAACCTAGCGCACGCTGCGGCAGCAACGGCACTTCTTCCGTTTCGGATTACAGTCCATATGGAATTTATTAGTTAAGAACGGCCACCAACATCAAATTCTCTCCTTTTGCGAGGTTAATTCTAATTTACCAGCTATTACGGCCCGTAGTCAATGACCAGCCGCTTTCAGCGACATTTTCATCTCACAGTAATATGAGGTATTATATTAAAGTATTTATACACTATGTTAACGGAAGGTAATCGGTATGCAGCCGACTTACACTTCCATCTATATTTTGAAAGGAAGGGAACAAGGTGTCCTTAGTACATCGCATGCGTCGAATCCATACGAAGCCGTTTGTTTTTTTCTCCGTTATCATGATTTTGAAAATCTATATTGCTTGGCTCGCCATCTTCGACGGGGTACAGCCCTGGGGACCGCTGCTGAAGGAAATCCCGTTTATTTGGGTTGCGTTCATGCTGATCGAATGGTTCTCGTCCAAGCGCAAAATCGGGATTTATCTCGCCGTTAATTTCGTGATTACGGCCGTTCTGTTCGCGGCGATTATGTACTACAAATATTACGGCGTATTGGTTACCTATCACGCGCTGCAGCAGGTCAATCAGGTCACCGCGGTCAAGAACAGCGTATTCTCCTTGCTTGACCCTTATTATCTGTTTATTTTCCTTGACATCGTACTGCTTGGTTTCTGGCTCATGCGCAAAAAACGCGCCCACAAGCTCAAGAGCTTCTTCAACCTGGGCCGGGTCCGGGGAAGCGTGGCAGCCGTTATTTTTGCGGTTTCCTTTGCGCTTTGTATTTTTAATATCTGGCCGAATCGAGCCAGCATGAATGAAATCAAGCAGGCCGAGCAAATGGGAATTCTTAATTATGAGACCTACGTCATTTTCAAAAGCAAGGATTCCGCGCTCACCGACAAGAAAGAGATTACGCAAGCCAAAATCGATCAGATCAAGGGCGTTACCGCTCCGGTTGCGGAGCCTGCTCTTTTTGGGGCAGCCCAGGGCAAGAATGTGATCATCATTCAAATGGAATCGTTCCAGAATTTCCTGATCGATTTCAAGCTGGGCGGCCGGGAAGTGACTCCAACGATGAACAAGCTCGCCAAGGAAAATACTTATTTCAAGCATTTCTATCAAATGGTCGGGCAGGGCAACACTTCTGATGCCGAATTCGTTGTGAACACGTCCTTCTATATTCCTTACAACGAAGCGGCTACGCAGAATTACGCCTACAAACAGCTCCCAAGTCTGCCGAAGCTGCTGAAAGAACAGGGCTATGATACAGCCACCTTCCATACGAATGTGGTCGACTTCTGGAACCGCCGTGCATTATATGAAGCGCTCGGATTTGACCGCTTCTATGATAAAACGTTCTTCGGAAGCGAGGATACGGTCTTCTTCGGCCCTTCCGATGAGGTGCTGTACAAGAAAACAGCCGATGAAATTCAAAAAATGCATGACGCAGATCGTCCGTTTTACGCGCAGGTGATATCCATGACCGCACACCATCCGTTCACCCTCCCGGAGGAGAAGCGCTTGTTCCCCCTACCTGAGCGGTATCAGGACAACATGGTCGGCGACTATATTCAGGCGCAAAGTTACGCGGATCACGCGTTGGGCGAATTTATCAACGATTTGAAGCAGCGGGGCATCTGGGACGACAGCATCGTTATCATTTATGGCGACCATCTCGGGCTTCCGATGTACTCCCTGGACAAACAAGGCCTGGAGCTTATGAAGGAAATCTACGGCAAAGAATACAGCTATATCGACATGGTTAACATTCCGCTGATCATTTCGGCGCCTAACGTTTCCGAGCCGGCAGTCGTTAATACGATCGGCGGTCAGGTCGACGTATTGCCAACCTTAGCAAATCTGCTCGGCCTGTCGCTAGACCAGCATATCCATTTCGGCCAGGATCTGTTTAACCAGACCTATAACCTATTGCCGCAGCGCTATTATTTGCCTTCCGGGTCATTCCTGAATGATAAAGCTTTGTTCGTGCCAGGCATCGAGTACCAGGACGGAATTCATTTCCCTTATGACGGTAACGGATCTCAAACTGCGCAAAATTTATCTACGCAAAAAGAGTATGACCGCGCGCTGCAGCTGCTGCATCTGTCCGACAGCTACGTGCGTCAGCTTCCAGACGTTCCTGCAGAATAACTTGAACAAGCGGGCGATTGATTCGCCCCTTCCAGATAAAGCACAATAAGCGGCTGCACATTCGTGTGCGCCGCTTATTGTGTTGTGTAGAACATAATCCATTCCAGAGGATTCCTGCATTTAGGCTGCCTGAAGCTCTGCTTCTTTCATCCGCAAAAATTTCCGTTTTCGCCAGCGGACGTAGCAGAAGATACTTCGGATATATTCATCCGCGATCATGCAGCCGTAAATGGCAACGATCCCCCAGCCGAGTGAAATCCCAAGCAGGTACGAGCAGCCGGTAGCCACGACCCACATGACCGACAGCGACACGTACATCGTATACCTCGTATCCCCTACAGCATTCAGTGCATTCCCCAGCGTCATATTCAGGACTTTGGCCGGCTGCAGCGCCAGATTCAGCCAGAGCAGCGCTCCGCATATCAGCAATATCCCTTCGTCCTGCGTAAACAGTCCCAATATATGCTTGCCGAACAGCACCAGGAGCCAGGTATTGATAATAACCAGCGGCAGCCCTGCCGACAACGAACGGTATACCGCCTTGTAAGCCTCCTTCGTCCGGCCTGCTCCGTACAGATGGGCAATTTGTATCTGTACGGCAAGAGCGAGGGAGAAGCCAAGCAGGAAGCAGAAGGTTTCCAATGTACTCATGTACGTCCTCGCCGCCAGCTCCATGGAGCCGAGCGTAGCTATGAAAGAGTAAATAACTAGCTGTGAGAATACCCAGCTGCCCGAGTTGACTCCGAGCGGCCAGCCGATGACAAGTACTTCCTTGAACAGCTTGCGGTCAAACAGGGAGATGTCGCGAATGCCGATTCTCCGTTCGAAGGCAACCAGGAAAAGAAGGAGCAGCATCACCGTCGCCAGCAAACGGCTCGTCACTGTGGAGATCGCCACCCCGGTCAGGCCGAGCTGCGGAAATCCAAGCTCTCCAAAGATAAAGCCATAGTTCATCACAATATGGATGATGTTCATCGCTACGGCAATGTACATCGGCCCCTTCGTATTGCCGGTGTTGCGAATCGCGGTGCTGAGCGCAGACATCAGCGCGGTCAGGATCATTCCACCGCCGACGATCGAGATGTACGGTATGGCTAGCGGCATCAGCTCCTCAGGCAGCTGCAGCATTCTCGCGATAGGGGCGGGAACAGCCACGAGCATCAGGCTCAGGCCCAGGCCGATCAATGCCGTCACTTTCACCGATATGACAGCGACTGTTCTGGCATCTTCCTCGCGCCTTGAGCCAAGCTTCTGGGCGATGACGATTCCGGCTCCGCTCGCGACGGTAGCAAACAGCGTCGTCAACGCATTGAACAGCTGATTGGAGAAGCCGACAACCGCTACAGCGTCATCTGAGATTCGGCTCACCATCAACGTATCGACGGCGCCCAACAGGAATTGCAGGAACATTTCAATGAAAATCGGCCAGGCCAGAATCCAAAGGCCAAATTTATCTTTCTCTCTACTCCGTATTTTTTTCATTATTACAACCTCCAGTATGGCGGAGAAGATATCAACCATCCGTAATATAACTTGTAAAAGCCGTTATAAAAGTCCCGTTTCGCTTTCGGACGGGGATTCGCATTAAGCTGGCGCAGGCTTCCAGCCGCAGCGTTGCTCCGTTCCTTCAAAAGCAATTCAGGATGCAGATGCCTGACAATCATACTTTTTAACTAACTTTTAGCATGAGACACATTATAGATGTTATATTGGAATGGATGTATCACTCAACCAACTGAATCTTTAAATATTCAAACCTGAATGCAATTGTACTAGGAGGTAGTTCGCATGTCTGTCATTCAATTTACGGTTCCTCCCCTGCCCCATTATATCGCCAGCGGCTTGTCTCTGCTGAGTGCGGGACAAAAGCATCCCAGCCGTCAAAATATCGATGTGTTCGATCTTCTTTTTGTCGACAAAGGCTGTCTCTACATGGGCGAGGAAGGTCGCAGCTATGAAGTCAGCGAAGGGCATGCGCTTATTTTACGGCCGGACAGCTATCACTATGCGGTAGCCGACTGCAAGGAGGATACGCTGTATCATTGGGTTCACTTTCAAACTAGCTCCAGCTGGTCCATCGAGACGGAGAGGTGCGGCGAGCATTTCTGCTCAGGCGACGATCGTCCGGGATATATGCCGGCATCGGCTTTTTCCACATGGACGTTCAGTGTGCCGGTCCCCCAATTTACGAAGGTGGTGCAGCCGCAGAAGCTGAGTGACACCATTACGGAGCTGACCGATCTGAACCGGAGCCTGCATATCTCCGGCGCCAAGCTGCGCCAGCAAACGCTGTTTCAGGAAGTGATCTCCCTCTTGTCCGCCTCCATCGGCATGAACGGACCGTCCCCGCAATCGATTTGCGCGGAGCGGGCCGCCTCGTATCTAAGGGAGCATTACAAGGAACAGTTCTCGGCCAAGAGGCTCGGCGAGAGCATCAACTTTCATCCGGTCTATATCGCCCGCTGCATGCAGAAGGTCTTCGGCTGCTCGCCTGCGGCCTACCTGCAGCGCTACCGGATAGAGCAGTCCAAGCTGCTGCTGCTGCAGAGCAATTACACGGTAGAGCGGATCGCCGAGGAAGTGGGGTTTAACCATCCCGCCTATTTTACCGCCAGTTTTACCAAAATAGAGGGGCTGTCGCCCCGCAAGTATCGTCAGCGCTTTGCCTGGATTAATCAGTAATGGCTCTGACGACAAAATGTGACACGAGTCTTTGCTATAGCTGATCAACTCTACTATAATTCAAGTAGGTCTCTTCTATGATTCATTATGACCAAAACCTATTACTGGGGGAAATACGTTGACACAAGTTAAAATATTCGCGGACAGTATTTCTGACGTACCGAACTCTTGGATCGAACAGTATGATATCGGTATCGTTCCGCTATATGTCGTGTTTGGTGAAACCGCTTATAAGGACAAGCTTGAAATCACCACAACCGACATTTACCGCAGGGTGGATGAAGGCGGAGAGCTGCCCGGGACTGCAGCGCCTTCGCCGGCTGATTTTGTCACAGCCTTCGCGCCCTGCATCGAGCAAGGACAGGACATCGTATTTATCAGCATGTCCTCGAAGCTCTCTTCCACCTACCAGAATGCGCTTATTGCTGCAGAGGAGTTCCCTTCTGGACGTGTAAGGGTCGTTGACTCAATGCACGTATCCGGCGGCGTCGCGCTCCTTGTCATCAAGGCGGCTTTGGCGGCAAAGGACGGTGCCAGTCCGCAGCAGATCGTCGAGCTCGTTGAGGAGTGGCGCGAACGCGTCGAGATGGAAGTGCTTGTGGACAGCCTTGATTATTTGCACAGGGGAGGCCGTGTCTCCAGCGTTCAGCATATGATCGGCAGCCTGCTCAAAATTCGCCCCGTGCTGCGAATCAAGGACGGCTTCGTCATTTCCGCCGATAAATATAGAGGCAAAACGGAGAAGGCTGTCCAGCGGATGCTGCAGCATCTCCTCGACAATTTTCACAAGATCGATCGTGATTTAATTATCGTGGCCCAGACGCTTGCCGAGAAAGCTGCGGGTTACATCCGCACAACGCTGCTGGAGCAGACGGATGCAAAAGAAGTGGCCATTATCGAAGGCGGCTGCGCAATTTCCTGCCATTGCGGCCCTCGTACCGTTGCCATTATGTACATGCGCAAAGCTGCCCAGGCCTAGTTTTTGCCTGGCGAATTTTGTGGAACTTTGCTGAATTTAATAGTGCCTTGATGGACCGCTGTTTTCCCGGTTTGATTGTAATGGCCGGTAAATAGCGGTTTATTTGCTATAATAGTACTCGAAGCAAAGCTGCTTCGACATTGCATATGGAAACTTTTCGAGCAAATACTACGTAATATCTCATAAAGAGGAACTCGTATTTCTAACGGATGACACCGGAGGTGAAAAGAGAATGAAGCAAGGTTTAGTGCGCATCGTCTCCGTCGTACTGGCAGCTGTTTTTTTCGCCGGATTAACAAATGCCTCCCGCGCCGAGGCGGGATATTTCGACGATTTTTTCAAAGGTGTTAAGGTGCTGTCCGAGCTCCCTAATGATATCAATGAAATAAAAGAAAACTATCAGGTCACCCTGGACAAGCTGGAGCAAGCGCAGGGGACATTGGAAGCCTACCGTCAACAGAACGAAGAGCTCATGGCCAGCAACAGGGAGTTGGCCGCAACGGTATCCGCTTTGACCGAAGCCCAGGAAGTCCGCGATGCCAAAGCCCGCAAAACGCGGATTATGTTGATCACGGGCGCCGCTCTTCTTGCAGGTTATTTCATTCTCCTTCGCGTGATTCGCGTTGTGTTGCGGAGGTAATTCCCCAGGGAGTACCGGGCTGGCAGACCTCAGAAGATGCACTGTTTTATGTTCAATAAGAAGCGGAATGCTGAGATAGCGATCTAAGGTGTTGTAATTTTGTAAAACCTTGCAGTTAAGAAGCGCGGTTCTGAAAGGCTTGGGTATCCGGTTGTAGAACTGCTTAAACTTGGTTTTTCGCAAGTGTTTGAGGGGAGAAAGGGGGAACACGGTTGGACATTGAGTATAATAATGAATCCGCTCTGCTGGCCGGGCAGGCGGTTACCTTTCATTTGCAAGACGGGGAAATCGCCCATGTGCTGCATCCGGGGCAAATTATCGCCTTTCGGGGAGCGAGCAGCCTGCGGAGCGACAAGCTGATGAACATGAAAGGAATGTACCGGAAACGCAAGCTGATCCGTGCGGATATCCAGGGCCCCTGCCAATTCGTAGCCTCCCTTCCTCCTTCTGTTTCGATGAAGCCGATTGCGCTTACAGCGGGGAGCGATTTGCTGTACGATTTCAAGCATTTGTTTTTTTATACTGAAGGCGTGCAAATGGAAACCCGGATTCTCAGCATGAAAAACATGATGATCACCCGCGATGCAATCAAAATGAAATTCTCGGGGGAGGGCCTCATCGGAATCCTGACGCAAGGCCAGGTCCTGGAACTGCCGCTTGATCCCGTAGAGCCGATCTACGTGGAGGCAGGCAGCGTCATCGCTTACCCAGAGAACGCCAAACTGGAGCTATCCGTTTACGGTAATCATCTCGCCAGCCAGCATATGCGCTACCAGTGGAAGATGACCGGACGCGGCCATGTTCTCATCCAGGCCGGCTCTGGCAGTCGCGAGCTGGAACGTGACTTGCAGAACGAAGATGGCATCATGAAGCGCTTCTTGCGCGAGGCCATCCCCTTCGGCGGTATCTTTATCAAGTAAGAGGCTCAGACAGACGGGTGATCTGCTCTAACAAGCTCTGGCCAAGCCGGTCAATGGCTGTTCAGTTTCAGAGAGTTGTTCGTAAGCACTGGAGACGGAGTAAGAACCGAGAACAAGGACTGTTTGAAAAGAAACTGAGCAGTCGCTGGGCTTGAGTAGTAACTGAAGTTGCTGAGTATCGTAAACGTGGTTTGAGTAGCTGGAGTTGCTGAGCAGCGTGAACGTGGTTTGAGTAGCTGAAGTAACTTAGTATTGTGAACGTGGTTTAAGTAACTGGAGTTGCTGAGCATCGTGAACATGGTTTGAGTAGCTGAAGTAACTGAGCATCGTAAACGTGGTTTGAGTAACTGGAGTAACTGTTGCAGATGTAACTATAATGGGAACGGTCTTTAGGTTACAGATGAGCTTGGCGAATGCTAACGGACATGAGATCCGCTATTTGTGAAGATATACCCTTTTGACATAGCCTAACGGACAGAGAGGCAGCTATTTACCACATACCTCCTCATTTCCATTCCATTTTAGCGATATAGCGGAACCTGTGTCCGTTGACCTTAGTTTTTTCTGCTTTTTCGCCGAATAGCGGAACTACGGTCCGTTGGTCATCACGGACAGTTGGTTGACCCAACCCAGCCGCTTTCGTTAGCCATCTCAATGATTAGCACTAATCACATTAGCCATTCGCAGCCGCCAGCATTGCCATTTAGAGAGGGATTACGACAGCTCCAGTGATGGGGGAGCTCCAGCTAGCCGGTGAAGACATAGCTCGCTGGTGCAGACATAGCTAGCTGGTATAGCCATAGCGTGCGTTTGGTGCGGTATTGCCATAGCACCATAGCGTGTAGGCACCATAGCTTTGCTGGTACAGCCGCAGCATACTGGTGAAGCTGGCTCTCTAGATCCATTATCACCAGCAGAAACAAGACTAGGGAAGTCCCTGATCCGGGAAATCCCTAGTCCTCTTTACTGCTACGCCGGCATCTACTTCGTGATTTTGCCTCTCCAGGAGCTAATTCCCCCGGCAAGATGGAACAGTTTACTGTAGCCGTTCTTGCCAAGGATTCGAGCCGCGTTCTTGCTGCGCATCCCGCTCTGGCAATAGAGCAAAAGGTCTTTATCCTGCGGAATTTCACCAAGCCGCCCATGCAGCTGAGATAGTGGAATGTTCTTCGCGCCAGGAATATGTCCTCTTCTGTATTCGCCCGTTTCCCTGACGTCGATGAGTACCGGGTCTCTAGAGCTCTGCATTTTATTTCTGAACTGCTCCTCTCGGAGTGTCTTCAAACCGGGAGCAGGCCGTAAACGGGTATATGCGAACCAAACAACTAATAGAATGAATAAAATATTGATTAATGTACCTGTCCCCATGATGGTTAACCACGCTTTCTCTGCTTATTACGCACAGAAGTGCCCACGGACAGCGTATATTCGCCGGAAGCCCCGGCTTTTTAATAGGCGCGCCGCCCGCTTGCTCTTGATGTTGCTGTCTGAGAGAATCAGAATCGGCTCATCCGGTGAGAGTTCGTTGCTCCAAACGAAAGGAAGACGACCGATCGAAATGTTGATCGCCCCTTGTACGTGGCATTCCCGGTAGAACACCTCGTCCCGGACATCGAGCATCCTCGTCTCTTCCGGCAGCTCTGATGCGTTATGCAGAATGTGGGCGTCGACATAAGCCAGCCCTTTTACAGGCAGCAAATTGCGAAGCAGCATGTATGCCAGACCGGCTATTATTAAAACAATGAGCCACATGAGTATTTCTTCCTCCCAAACTCTATGAGCTTAAGCTAAAACTAAACTTGATATCCAATTCAAGAATTAAAGCGGTGTCCGCTAACCCTCTATCCTTTACTCGCCTAAATATATATGGCTTAGACCAACTCGTCTTCCCAAGCCATCAGCCCGCCAGTCATGTTGACGACATTGAAGGCCTTTTCCTCCAGCAGCTCGCAGGCTAGTCCGCTGCGGTTGCCGCTGCGGCAAATCACGATAAGCTCCTCATCCGCATCCAGTTCACGCAGTCTCTCCAAGACTTGTCCAAGCGGAATATGCTTCGCTCCTTTAATATGGCCTGCCGCCCATTCTTCCGGTTCACGGACGTCCAGCATCTTGACCGACTCGCCCTTCTTCAAGCGTGCGGATAGCTCTTGCGGCGAAATCTCCTTGCTTACTCGTCCTGCCATCGTGATCTCTCTCCTGTCTATTTTAAAAAATTCTGAATTATTACCGGCTTTTGACCAGCAGCTCGATCGCTTCCTTCACGATTTTATCGGTGTTCCCGCCTGACGATTGCTCCTCCAGAATGCACTGCTGCAAATTTTCGGCTACGATTTGGGCGATAGCCCGATCCGACGCATTGCGGACCGCTGACAGCTGGCTTACCACTTCCTTGCAGGATTTTCCTTCATCCATCAAACGCAGAACTCCCCGCACTTGTCCTTCTATTCTTCTCAGGCGCCGTTTTAAATCCTCGTTATAATTGTAGTCCATTAAGGTTCACTCCATTTCATTCACTTAACCTATACACCTAAGGGTATATTATTCGAAAATAACAGCCAGCGCAATCTTCAACCGCAATCCAGCTGAGGAAATAACCCCCATAAACCATTCAGCAAATAGCAAATGAAATAATGTGAATTCAAGCCTTACAATATCGACATCCACACCTTAATGGCAGTCAATGCGATTAAAACAATAAGCCCGTACCGCAAATATTTGACGTTCATTTTCGCGCTGAGCCAAGAACCAAGCGGCGCGCCAAGCAAGCTGCCGATGACGGTGAACAGCGTAGCCTCCCAGGGGATGGCCGCTGTGGTCAATTTGCCGGCTACACCGCCGATCGCTGATATGAACACGATTGCCAAGGAAGAAGCAATTGTAATACGGGTCGGAATCTTCATGACCGTCAGCATGACAGGGATCAGAATAAATGCGCCGCCGGCGCCAACGATTCCCGAGACGATGCCGACCAGAAACGATATAATAACAGCGAACGCCCGATTAAATACGATAGGCTGGCCAGCCGCTTCCCCTTCTTTGCCTTTGCTTGGGATCAGCATCAGGATAACCGCAATGATGGCCAGAACCCCGTAAATGATGTTGATGATCCTGCCGTCCAGGTATCCGGAGACAAGCCCTCCGGCGAGGCTCCCGAACAAAATCCCGGCGCCCATATATACTACAAGGCCTTTATGAATGACGGCCGCTTGACTTTTGCTGTTTTTGAGATACGTCAGCACGCCGGCAAGCGAGGCAAAGAACACCTGAAACATGCTGATCGAAGAGACTTCCTGACCCGAAAAATCCGCAACGCCAAACGCCGAAGGAACGAAAAGCAATAGTGGAAACGACACGATCGCTCCGCCTATTCCGAGAAGCCCCGAAAAGAAGGAACCAATTAATCCGAGCATTAGCATGACAATGAATAACAGAAAATCCATAGCTCCCTCCTTTCCGATTGCTTTACCGAAGCCGGTCCCCCAACATTTATGGCTGTACGAATTGAAAATAATAAGTTATACTCAAAACCAAGTAAACTTATATGAAAAAGGTGAAGTCATATGCTAAAAGCGTTTCGCGCCCTTTTCGCCAATCGCTGTCCTCAATGCCAGCGGACTATGCAATCACGGCAGGATAGCCTGCACGTGCTAAAGTACTGTCCACAAGGCCACTATAAAGAAGAAACTTATGCCACCCTCGGCGTGCGCATCGTCTACGATTCGAAATAAGCAATCAGCGGACAAAGCCGTGTTCGCTGATTTTATTCATTTTTTTTCACCAGAAAAGTGTAGACGCCGTCCTTCTCTGAATGCTTAAGCAGCTCATGGTTCGTTTGCTTAACCCAAGCCTGAAAATCATTCAGGGAGCCCTTGTCCGTAGAAATGACTTCCATAATTTCTCCCGGATTCAGCTCATCTAACGCTTTCTTTGCCTTTACGATCGGCATAGGACACATCAATCCTGTTGTATCGACTTTTTTGTTGCTTTCCACTGGTTCATACCTCCTAATGATCAATGAAATGAATGTATTGCGTAGTTACTGGGTCATCGCGGTTCTCCGCAGGTTCGCGGATTATTTATCATGCACGGCACAGCGGTTCGGACCGATCTCCATTTCACGCTGCTGATCTTCATCCGGATGTATTTTGCCCATATTTGTCTGGCGGATTTCCTGATAGGAGTTAGGGTGCTGCGGTAAATTTTCGGTAACCATCCTTCTGAAATCGGCTTCGGCAGTAATTTGCAAGCCAGGATTGCGCTCATAGAGATCCCCGAGTCGCGCGGAGACAGCTCCACCCTCCCCCAGCTCCGTTATTTTGCCAAAATGGGCAGGAAGTACGATCAATTCATCCGGTAACGATTTATAGCGATCATGCAAGGTGGTATACAGATCACCCACCCAATCCTCTGCTTTGCCAGCCAGATCCGGGCGTCCAATAGACTCGACGAACAGAATATCGCCGGTCAGCAAATACCGGTTATCTATGATGAAGGAAGTACTGCCGATTGTGTGTCCCGGAGAATACACCGGCTGAATTTCGATTTTAGTATTTCCCACGGTGACGACTTTTCCTTCCTCCAGCTGCTCATAATCAAATGTTACTTCTTCCGCATCCTTTGGAGGAAGCCAGTACGTTCCTCCCGTCTGCTCCGCCAATTTACGGCCTCCAGAGATATGGTCTGCATGCAGGTGCGTGTCCAGCGCGTACTTGATCGCAGCACCTTGCTCTGCGGCAAAGGCCGAGTATACGTCAGTCATTCTTGCCGCATCAATCACCGCGGCTTCCCCTGCGGAAACGACCATGTAGGACAGACAGCCTTTGCCGATTCGTACGAACTGGTACAACGAGCCGCCATCCTGCAGCTTGCCGATCAGCACGGGCTCCAAATGCTCGCTCCATGCCTTCATCCCGCCTTCCAAATAATACACACGGCTTTTATCCGCTTCCACGAGCTGCTCCGCCACGAACTTGGAGGAGCCTTCCTTGGCGCAGACGACGAGTACGTCTTTGTCCTCCGGCAGCTGCTCCAGTGCAGCGTCCACGCCTTCCAGCAAATCAAAATAAGGAATGTTAATCAGCTCAATGCTCTCCCCTTCGATTTGCCAATCGGCTGCGTCGCTTTCGTTGCGGACATCGAGAATGAATAATGGCTCCTTGTTCAGAACCCGCCGGGTCAACTCGCCGGCCGTCATTTTTTGCAATGGTGAAGTAGTTGCTGACATTCGAGTTATCCCCTTTCGATATATGGATCGTTAATTAAAAGGACAAGGACACATTAGCATCCTTCGCAAAATCTAAAAACGTTACAGCCCCTCCGACTTCAATGCCGTCGACGAAATCTTCTTTAGCCAGGTTCATGACATCCATCGTCATCTGGCAGGCGATCAATTTCACGCCCAGCTCCTGAGCCATGCTTACTAATTCCGGAATAGATGGAATGTTGGCATTCTTGAAGCCTTCCGCAAGATGTTCTTTCCCGGCTGGAAGCGGCAATTGCTGGTGACCCTGCTTGTGGATCAGATTCAGCCCTTCAAATGTGAAAAAGATAGCTACCTCAGCCTCCGTGGCTGCCGATGCCGTGGCGATATTGAATACTTTGTACGCGTCGAATAATCCGCCGTTACTTGCAATGATTGCTACTTTTGTTGTCATCATAATACCTCCATGAATTAGTTGATTTAATTTAAAAAATGGTGCGGGTTACTTCTCAACTGCCTGTTCCATAGGCCCTTTCCAATCTGTCATCCCCGGTGTTACATTCTTCACCTGCTTGAAGCCTTTATCGGCAAGCAGTTGGCAAGCCAAGTCGCTGCGGCTGCCGGTCCGGCACACTACATAGACTTCCTCGTCCGGATTCAGTTCGTCCACACGCAACTCCAGTTCTCCCAGCGGAATAGATCTCGCACCGGGAATGTGGCCGAAGGCATATTCCGCTGGCTCGCGAACATCAAGAATCGTAATGGCATCCTTCGCTGTGATTTTGACCTGCAAATCCTCATTCAAAGCGACATAGGGGTGCTTCTGCTCCGCTTTGATCTCATCGGACCGCGATCTGCGAAGATAATGCCTGAGAACGCCTTTCTCTTCAATCGTGCCTATATATTGATGGCCTGTATTTTTAGCCCAGCCTTGAATATCCGCCAGCGAACCGCGATCCGTGGCCTGAACCTCGATCACTTGGCCAGGATTCAACTCATCCATGGCCTTCTTGGTTTTTACTATGGGCATCGGACACGAAAGTCCTTTACAGTCCAGCGTTTTATCGACTTGCAGCGTCTGTACTTCTTGTGGTTCAGACAATTCGATTCCTCCCTTTCATCATGATTTAATAACTTTCCAAACGAGCCTAATTTTGATTCATCGCGATATATAATACATATACCTCTATGGGTATAAATCTTAGAACATAACCTTTACTTTGTCAACAAAGATTGCCGAAGCTTGGGGCGGTAATAATAACCAAGACAAAAAACCTCTTCTTGAGAAAGGCGATGCCGCCCACAAGAAGAGGTTTTTCACTTGCGATTGCTTCCGATTTTCTAATTACTGCGTTTAACGCATCATCATATGATTGAATCTTTCAGGCGCAAACGCCGGATAATAGCTGGGCAATTCCAGGCCTTCGATAACATCCGCTACGATTTTGGCCGTAATCGGGCTGAGCAAAATCCCGTTGCGATAATGGCCAGCCGCCAACACAATCTGATCCGAAGCTTCGAGGGACCCCAGCAAAGGACGGCCATCCTGGGTGGAAGGCCGCAGTCCGGCCCATTGGTGAAAGGGGATTTCCCCTTCCAGAGAAGGAAACAGCCGTTTATTCCATTTGCGCAGCCGCCCGATGCCCTTCTCCGTTACCGAAGTATCGAATCCGGCAATATCCTCGGATGCGCCGCATACGACGGTACCGTTATCTTTGGCGACCACGTATCCTTGATTGTTGAACACCATACCCCTCACCGTATGCCGAGCGTTATCGTAAGCGCATATTTGCCCGCGGATCGGATAAATCGGAAGGGGGAGCGCAATCGTTCCGGAAAGTTCCTGGGCCCAAGCGCCGGAGCATACAATTAAGCGATCTGCCGGAAATTTTCGGCCATCCTTGGACTTCAAGACGATCTCGCGGCGCAGAGACTGCTGCTGCCCCTGCAGCAGACCGAACAGCTGTCCTTGACCCTGTGCCCGTGGTGCTTGCGTTTGCTCCGGCATTTTACCAGGGCCTGGCAGCCAATCGACAATGTCCACGCTCTCCAAATGCTCGTAAATACGCACGCCCATATTCCGGCAAACCTGCTCTAACGCCTGCACATAATGCGGCGCATAAATATGGCTCTCCTCCGGGGTATATAATGCCGCCTTGACTTCGCTGGAGATCCCCGGCTCAATCCGCCGAAGCTCCTCTCCCTCGACAATCCGGCCGGAGGAACCGAATTCCCGCTGCCAGAGCAGCCTGCCCTCCAAGGCCAAAATATCCGCTTCGTGGTATACCGCATAAAGGCTGCCAGAATTGGCATATTCAAAGGCTTCTCCTGACATCTGCCTGATCTCCGCTTGCCATGCGGGATACAGCCGCAGGCTGTCCAGGCACAGTCGAAAGAATTCGTCCGGCTCCTCCAGGTTTTCGGAGTATGGCGCCAGCATACCGGCGGCTGCTCCCGAAGCTTGACCGCCGCATTTGCCGATTTCCAGCAGAGTTATGTTATGCCCCCGCTTCCGCAATTCAAAGGCGCAGGACAATCCGATAACGCCGCCGCCCATAATAACTATATTCTGCATCATGCTATCGCTCCCAGGCGCCATTTTTCATAGGGCTATTTCAAAATAAACTGTTCCAGGCCACTGCTCGCGGAAGCATACTTCTTCCGGGCAATTCGTCCGGATAAATAAGCTAGCCTTCCTGCCTCAATCGCGTGCTTCATGGCGGCCGCCATCATGACCGGATCCTTCGCCTTGGCTACCGGAGTGTTCATAAGCACCCCGTCTACGCCTAGTTCCATCGCTTTCGTCACGTCACTTGCCGTCCCCAGCCCGGCATCCACGATAACGGGCACGCCCGCTTCCTCTACAATCAGGCCTAAATTGTAAGGATTCAATATGCCGAGCCCCGTGCCGATCGGCGCTGCTCCCGGCATAATTGCAGCAGCCCCGGCTTCTTCAAGCCGGCGGCAGATGACCGGATCGTCCGAAATATAAGGAAGCACCGTAAATCCTTCTTTGACCAGCATTTCCGTCGCCCTAAGCGTCTCAATCGGGTCGGGCAGCAGTGTCTTCGCGTCCGCGCTGATCTCAACCTTGATCCAGTCGCTGAGGCCGGAGGCTCTAGCAAGCCGCGCAATCCGGACCGCTTCCTCGGCCGTGCTTGCGCCTGATGTGTTCGGCAAATATTGAAAAGCGTCATCCTCGATATGCTGCAATATGGAATCATCCTCTACCGCGTCGAGATTAATGCGCCGAATAGCAAACGTAAGCACTTCCGCCCCGGAAGCTTTGATCGCTTCCTTCTGCACGAACGGGTTGGGAAACAGCCCTGTGCCAATAAAAAAACGCGACGACAGCGAGCGACCGCCGATACGCAATGCATCGTCCCGCATCCGTTTAACCCCCTCCCACAAAATGAACCAGCTCGATAACCATCCCTGAAGACACCGTTGTATCCGCCCACTGCTCAGGGGTCAAAATCACACCGTCCGCTTCCACGATAACCGGCTTGCCCGTCAAGCCAAAATGGGCGACAACATCTTGAACAGTTCCCGCCTGCAAGCAGTGCTTAACACCATTCACCTTCAGCTCAACGCTGTGCGTATTTCCCATGAGCCGTTCCCCCTTGCTCTAATTTGCGAATAAAAGCCTCGCACGTCCCTCGCACGTCCGGATTACCTACAATTTCGGTCACCGCGCAGATTCGCGTTGCCCCGGCCGCGATCACTTCATCTGCATTATGCAGCTTGATGCCGCCGATCGCCACAAACGGAATGCGAATTTTCTCCGCTACCTCGCGAACATAGGAAAGCGTTACTGGTGCTGCACCCGCCTTCGTAGCCGTCGGGTATACGGGACCAACGCCGATATAGTCCGCTCCCTGCTGTTCTGCCAGCAGCGCCTCCTCGATCGCATGCGTGGAAATGCCGATGATTTTGCCGCCGACCAGCTCCCTGGCCGCAGGAAGCGGCGTGTCGCCCTGGCCCAGATGAATGCCGTCCGCATCTACCTCAAGCGCAATATCAATATAATCGTTGACGATAAAAGGGACATCATACCTGCGGGTCAATTCGCGAAGCCGCTTTGCCTTCTCCAGCACGGCTTTCCGATCACTGTGCTTGTCCCGAAGCTGCACGATATCTGCGCCGCCAAGAATAGCCTCCTCCATCACTTCGACAAGCTCCCTGCCAGGATGGCTTCTTTCATCGGTAATAGCGTACAAACGAAAATCTCTCATCTGCCAACTCTACCTCCGTTTTGTATTTACCGGCTGCAAGACACAAAAAAGCCATTCGAGAATACACGAATGGCTTTAAATTCGATATGTTCTCTACGCCAGCATTACCTGGATCAGATTAACGGTCCGGAACATCAGGTTCCAATCTCAGCCGGACTTTATCCAGCACCCGCACTCCATATTCAGTTACTTTCACTATAACTTACCTTAGTAGCCTTGGCAAGATTATCCGAACGCTCATTTGCGAACGACGGAATAGCCTTTATCCTGCAGCAACTGAACGATGCCGTCTTTGCCGGCGAAATGCGCGGCGCCAACTACAATGAAATATTCCGCTTTCTTGTCGCTTTTCAGGTATCCATCGATTTTATCGGCCATAACGATATTCCGGTCGGTCAGCATCGCTTTGTAATACTCCGGATCCTCGATCATGCTCTCGGTGAACTCAAGCAGTTTCTGATCATCCCCTGATTTCCACATATCGGCCATATCGTCCACAAGTTCAGCTGAAACATCGAAGTTATCCAAGGCGGTATTTAGGTTTTTCTCCTGCAATTCGCTGGAGAACCCGTCGAGCATGCTCAGCTGGGACTCGTAGGTTTCCAGTTCCAGCACCGGCAGCTTGCGTTCTATGGCTTTCTGGATGAAATACAGGTCTATTCCGGCAGAGGCTTCATAACCTGACTGCATCGATTTAAGCGTGCTGATGGTACTCTCGACGACCCATGGCTTGAAGACATCAAAGGCGTTTGGCTCCAGGCCGTTCTGCTGCAAAATATCCTGAAGCTTTGCATATGTCTCCTTGGACACATGATCCTTCAAAGTCGTACCGTCCTGATACATTCCCACATCCAAGATCAGCTTCTGATTGGCTTCATCAGCAGCCTTGCTAAGGTCAATTTCTACCCCCAAATAATCCGCTTCGGCAAAAGCATCCTCGAATTCCGAACGCAGCGGATAAAAGCTGTCGTCCGCAATATGCATCGATCCTACCAGATAGACCGTATTGCCGTCATGTTTGACTTCCCACATGAAGCCGCGGGCACCTTCTCCCGTAGCTTCGGAGATAAGAAACACTGTGCGGGATTGCTGATCCCAATGCACCTTATAGCCTGCCGCTTCGCCGACGATTCTAATCGGCGCGTACGTATCGCCGTTAATCAGCTCTGTCTTGCTGTTCAGCACAATCTCCTTGCCGTCCATCACGACATGAATCGTACTATCCTGTACATCGCTTAATTGAACATTCATTGCTTGAAGCGTTGATCTCAGCGGCACCATCGTAGTTCCTTGATCAACAATAGGCGCATTTGTCGCGAATTCAACGTTTTGGTTGTTGATCTTGACCGAAGCTGGCTGTGGAGCAGCCATAGCCGGGGCCGCCGCAGCAAGCAAGCCTACAGAAATAAAGAGGGATAAGAGCGATCGTTTCCAATTTTTCATGTTCATCTTCTCCTTTGTTTACAACGATATTTTTAAAATTCACACGATTTAAATCTTGTACGCCTTCATCGCTTTGCGCAGCTCCTTCATCGTCGGACGCTTGCCGTACAGCAGGACTCCCGTACGGTAAATCTTGGCGGCCAGCCAGCTGAAGAAGACAATAGCGACAATAAGGACCAGCAGAGACAGCCCTATCTCCAGCAGCGTTGCATCCCCTGCGCCATACCGCAGCAGGATCGTGACGGGAGACACGAACGGAATGTAAGAGCACACCTTGAGCAGAAGGGAATTCGGAGACGATAAGCTAAACATCGCCACATAGAATGCTGCCAGAGATAGCATCGTGATCGGCATCACCGCCTGGCCAAGATCCTCCGTGCGGCTGACAATGGAGCCAACCGCTGCGTACAAAGTTGCATAGAGGAAATAGCCCAGAATATAGAAAATAAGTCCAACAAGCAGAATGGATAGATCCATTTGCGATAAATCCAAATTCAACTCGCCCAAGGATGCCTGATTGTACGGCAATGCAAGGTTGATGGCAACTACGGCGATGAAGATGGCGATCTGCAGCAGACCGACCAGGAACATGCCTAGAATTTTGCCGAACATTTGCGTCAGCGGTGAAACGCTCGTTACCAGAATCTCCATGATCCGCGAGCTTTTCTCAGAAGTTACCTCAGCAGCAATCATGTTGCCTGTCATCATATTGGTCATGAAGAACAGAATGATAAGCCCATATACAATAACGTAATTGACCGCAGCCGTCTTAGAGCCTTCATTTGCAACGGCAGTACTGCCCGTCCCTGCGGCCTGTTCAGCCTTCAGCTCTTCGACGATAACTGGAGCGCTTATCGCCGCGATTTGCTCCTCGGTTAGGGAGCTTCCACGAGTGACGTATTGCATTTTCACGTTCTCCAGTGCGGGCTGGAGCGTCGAGTGAAGCGTTAAATCCATGCTGTTCTTCTTAGAGGTGTACATAACCTTCGGAAATTGCAGCCCTTCAGCCTCGCCGAACTCCAGGTATCCCTTGATCGTTCCGTTCTCGATATCGTTCATGAGCGCCTGATCATTCGCTTGCTCGTATTTCACGAGCTTGATTTTGCCATCCGGCTGCTTGTCGATAAACGCCTCCAGCGACGCTGCAATCTCAGGCTGGTTGCCATAGACAAGGCCAATTTGGGAACTTGCAGCGCCCTCGTTTCCCGAGAATATTTGAATCAGATACGGCACATGAATACCGATGGATAGCAGCAGGGCAAAAATAACGGTAGTAACGACAAATGATTTCGTCTTGACCTTATTGGCAAAGGTGAAATTAATGATCGGCAGCAGTTTATTCATGCGACTCACCTACCTCTTTAATAAAGATTTGATTCAACGTCGGTTCCTTGATTTCAAAATGCTCAACTGTGCTCTCTTCCATCGCCCGGCGCAAAATGTCCTGAGCGGCCGCTACATCGGAAATCCGGATGGAATAGCCGCGCTCGCGGTGTTCAACCCGCACTACCCCCGGGATGGCCTCCAGGCCGGAAACCGTTCCCGTCGTATGAAGAAGAACCTCCTCGCGCGGATAGCGCTTCTTGATGTCCTGAATATTCCCTTGCAGTACTGTATTGGAACGCTGCAGAATCGTAATATTGCTGCACAGCTCCTCCACGTGCTCCATGCGGTGGGTAGAGAACAGGATGCTCGTTCCTCCATCCCGCAGCTCTTTTACAGTCTCTTTAAGCAGTTCGACATTAACCGGATCAAGTCCGCTGAAGGCTTCATCCAGGATCAGCACCTTGGGCTTATGTACGACAGCTGCGATAAAGCCCATTTTTTGCTGGTTCCCTTTGGAGAGCTCTTCAATTTTCTTGTTATAATAATCCGGCACCTCGAAGCGTTCCAGCCAGTAACGCAGACTTTTGTCCGCCTCTTGAGCCGACATTCCCTTCAGCCGGGCCAAATAAATGATTTGATCACTGACCTTTACTTTCGGATATAAACCTCGTTCCTCCGGCAAATAACCCATCTTGTGCTGCAATTCGCTGCTGTATTCCTGCCCATGGTAGAGAATTCGCCCCGCATCGGGGTATATTAACCCGAGCACCATCCGCATAGTCGTTGTTTTACCTGCTCCATTGCCGCCAAGGAGCCCGTATATTTCTCCCTCCTCGACTTGGAGGGAAATGCCGTTTACCGCCGTTTTCTCCCCGAACTGCTTCGTTACCTGTTCCAATACCAATGGTTTAGCCATCGTTTCAGCCTCCTTGTTCCATGCCTCTATTTCTATCAATTCCATAAATAAATATCATCTATGTTCCGGTGCGTGCCCTTGGATCCATAGTTGGAGCACCTCTTCCAATTCAAGGGCCCGGGTCCGCAATACCTGAAGATCCTTGGACTGCTGGAGTTCACTCATAAAAGCTTCATCCCGGACGATCAATTTATGCATCGACTGCTCATCCTCATCGCACCGAATGAGCTCAGGCCTTCCCGTCCATTCGCCTAAATCACCGCGAACCCATACCTCATAGCAGCTTCCGTAGAGCAGGTCTTTCTCCGCCATGCCCAGCACCTTACCCTGATGCACCAATACAATGTAGTCGGCAAGCCGTCTTACTTCCTCTACGACATGGGTCGCCATGATGATGGTAACATCCTCTTCCAGCATGCTATACTGAAGCTCTGCGAGCATATCCTTCCAGATAAATGGATCAAGCCCGGACGATAGTTCATCGAGAATAAGCAGCTTGGGGCTTGCGGCCAGGGCAGCAGCAACCTCAAATTTACGGCGCTCCCCCTTGGACATGCGGTTTAGCCGTTCATTTCGCGGCACCTCAAAGTGTGTCATCAAGCGTTCAAATTTCTTTTGATCCCAGGATGGATACCAGTGAGCCCGGAAGCTCGCGGCCTGCTCCGCGGTCTGGTAGTTTTCCTCTACTAGCGGATTCTCCGACACATAGGCAATCCTGCTTCTGATTTCCTGCGGCAAATCGCCGGCGCTCTTGTCCCCAAACCACCTGATTTCCCCTTCATCCGGAATAAGGCTCCGAGTCAGCATGTGGAGAATCGTACTTTTCCCAGAACCGTTAGACCCAACCAGCGCGACGATGTGTCCCTGGGGAATCTGGAGATTGACTGGCCCAATCATTCTACGCCGCCGTTTTTTTATGACGTCTTTAAGCTCCAGCGCCAAAGTTTCGTTCATTCCTAGCTCCCCTCCCCCATATGCGAACGGTATTTGTTCTTAATGATCTCTAGAAAAAGAGCCTTCAGCTCCTCCTCGCTATATTGCACGGATAAGCCCGCTTCTACGGCGGCTTCGACGGCTTCCTGCACGACCATTCGGCGGTATTCACTCCTCTCGTTATGTCCAACCCGGGCTACAAAGGTGCCCGTTCCTTGTTTGGTAAGCAGCAGCCCTTCATTCTCCAGGTCCTGGTATACCCTCCGGACGGTAATAACGCTGCACTTTAAGCTGCTGGCGAATTCCCGAATAGAGGGCAGCAGCGTTCCCTCTTCAATTTGCCCGCTTACGATAAGAGAACGCAACTGCGTCTCAATTTGAAAATATAAAGGCTCCGCACTATTCTCATTGATTTGAATGGGGATCCACACCTTTCTGTCTCACCTCCGGCTTATCCCTGTCGGAAATCATTTCCGCGATCATATCAAGTCCCTCTTTCCCAGCTTGCTTAGCGTCATTTTGCAAAATAGAGCCAAGGATAATCCACCAAGGATCAACATTCCCCACATCAACGGCGATAGGAGTGAATACCGCTTGGACTGCTCCAGGGTGTATGTGAGTGCATTCCCGTCAAACCAGTGAATCAGAAATGCCACAATGCCTGCTGCGAGCGCGATAAGAGTACTGATCCAGAGATATCTGCGGCCTGTACTGAGAAATTCAAAGTAAATATAAATTCCGTTGATGAATAGGAGGTATCCGGTCCATGTCAAAGCGAAGGCGAGCATCCTCCCCACATCGGTAAGCCAGTCGCTGGTGAATCCCGAGAGCCAATAATAAGCCGGATAAAACAGCAGGCCATTAAACAGCGTCGCCGTAAGCAACTGAATGATCCGCCCGCGCAACACCGTAATCGCAGGGATGGGAAGCGTCCGGTAGTATTGCAGCATGCGGGTATACGAATCTTCCTTAAGATAGTTAAAAGACCTTCTGGAGAAATAGAACCCAGTGATAGGAATTAATACGAAAAACATAAAATCCTGCAATGGATCCAAGTATGCTCCTGCTCTGGGCGATGGAGTCGCCAGCGCGCCGATTGCAACTGCCATATATATCATAAAAAGAACGTTCCAAAACAAGTAGAGCCGATCCAGCCTTAAATCTCTTTTAAAAATGACCCATGCGTCTTTCCAGGTGTTGTTCAAACTCATCAACCTTTCTTCGCCCTTTAGAATTATATTTGCGATCTTGACGATCCTTCATGTTCAGTGTGTATATACGTGTGCTTACTGTGTATATCATTATATACAGTATATACGGGTCGTTTTCATGCGTCAATCCCTTTTTTGGAAAAAAAAAGACCTCGCTCTCAAGCGCATACCGCTCAAGATCGAGGCCTTGCCATTTATTCCTTATGTGCCAAGCAGAATATCCCATACCGGCTTCGTATGACCGCCAGGATACAGTACGTACAGCAATACATAGACAGCTACCCCGGTGATGGCTGTGAAGAACCAGATGATCGACGTAACTTTGCCCCACTTGCGATGCTTTGCATACTTCTCCTTGAAGCCGAGCGTCAAGGTCGTGATACCGAATACGGCAGCCACTGTCGCCAGAACTATGTGGAAAATAAGAAACGTCTGGTAGTAAGGCTTAAGCGACTCCGGGCCGCCCCAAGCAGTGTTGCCGATAAAGGCCGTACGTGACGTATAGATAATAAAGAAAATGATTGCCGCGATCGCCGCCGCGATCATCGTTTTCTTATGGGCTTCTCTTTTGCCCTTAATAATCTGTCCCCAGCCAATGGCTACCAAAATGGCACTAATAACGATAAAAGAGGTGCTTAGCGTAGGGAATAGGGTAAACAGGTCCATTTCCATCCTCCAATTGTCTTATTGATCTTACGCCTGATTCAATTCATGCGGTGGCACATCAGCGATCAGCTCATTTTCTTCGTCCTCTTTATTCTCCTGCCGATACCACTGGAAGAATACATAGGCCAACATCGATGCAAAAATAAGCTCCTGTATAAATTTCATCAGGATTCCGCCGACCTGCTGATCTACGCGGGTCTCCAGAAAACCGAAAAACTCCGGCCCGCCGAATTGGCTTAGCAGCGCCGCCGGGTCTCCGCCGGGTACGCAGTAGCCCATCGCTTGAGCCCATATATTAGGATCGCTGTACGTAGCGTAAAGCGGCTCGCTGGCGAAGATGATCAAACCGCAGGCCGGCGTCAGCAGTACCATGTTCAAATAAATGAAGCCAAGCTTCTTCAAGCCCTGCGGAGTTGCGCGTTCCGGGATCGGACTGACGAACGTCCACCACATCAGTACCGCTGCAATGAACAGAACTAAATAATACAGGCGGTGAACCCCAAAGTTAAGCATAACATAATCATGAACTACGGGGAGATGGTAGATTGAGAACAATCCGTTAAATAAGACGGCAGAAACGACGGGATGAACCATGAATTTCAGCTTCTTCAGCGGAGTCCGTTCAAAAAAACGTACGAACGAACGCCAAATCCATGGCGGTATTCCTAACATAAGCAGCGGCGGAGCAACGATATAGGACAAGGCCATGCTCAGCATATGGAAGCTGAACATCGTATGTCCAAGCAAATTGACTGGTCCCCCCTGGGCCAAGTGCATCAAGAACATCCCTGCAACGAACATCACTTTGCGGCCCGCCGAAGTCGGTTCGCTATGAGGGAACCTTTCGCTAAGCGGGCCTACAATCAAGAAATAGCCAGCTGTAATTAACAGCATGAATGACATAAAGACGGGACTCCAAACATCACTAAAACTAAAATATTGTAATCCCAGCAATTTAAAAACTCCCTCCGCCGCTTGGAATTCTGTCCAAATTGTGAACTAACCCCATAATATACAAAAGAGGGGGCTTATATACAAGCCCGCCTCTTTTTATTTTACCACCACATCCAGTAAAGCGCCGCAATAATACACAGCCCGGCAACAAAAAATCCTCCAGCCATGAATATGATCGGAATCATATGTCCCTTATCCTTCAAGTGCATCCAATAGCCAAGCTGAACGAGTACTTGAAGAATAGCCATCGCGATCAGCAGGATGACCGTAAACGCCGTGTTCACGCCCCCTGCCGCTACCGTCGCAAATGCGATCGCGGTCAATACGATCGAGAATATGAAGGCCACGACATGCTTCTGAGGTCCTTCATGCCGATGCCGGTGCTTCACCATTGAACCTTCGTTGTTATGCTGATTGACCATCGTTTAGCCTACCACCTTTCCAAGCAGGTAAACTACCGTAAAGACGAATACCCAAACAACGTCAACGAAGTGCCAGTACATTGCCGAGACATATACCTTCGGTGCAGTTACCACCGTCAGTCCCTTTTTCGCTACTTGGAAGATCAAAAGCGAAATCCAGCAGATACCAAAAATAACGTGCGCTCCGTGGAATCCGACGAGTGTGTAGAACGAGGAACTGAAAGCACTTGTCGTCATGCCGTATCCGTAATGCGTAACATACTCATAAAACTCATAGATTTCCAAGCATAGGAAACCCAGGCCCAGCAATACCGTAACCGTCAGCCAAGTTAAGAGCGACTTCACGTTGCCCCGGTGCATGGCCTGAATTGAGAATACGCTCGTCAAGCTACTCACCAGGAGGATCAACGTCGCAACAGCGGTAATCGGCAGGCTGAACAGCTCGGAGGCTGATGGACCATCAGCCACTTGATTCCGCAGCGTCAAAAATGTTGCGAATAACGTACCGAACAGAACCGCTTCCCCTGCAAGGAACAGCCAGAAGCCTAAAATTTTATTACGGCCTTCTAACGTTGCCTTCTCCGGTTCATGGGGGAGCTTGTTTGTAGCTTGCTCTGCATGAAGAGTGGTCATGCTTCTGCCCCCTTCCCATCGATTTCTTCTGGTTCAATATGCCATCCCGCATCGTCGTACAGGGAATGAACGATCATCGAGCCGAAGGTGATACCTAAACCGATAATAACTACGATGTAGTTGTTGAACAAGAAATTCAGGAAGCTATTGCCGAAATCATCCGTCGTAAACATGAACCCAAGGCCGGCTATGAACAAGCCTACAGACATGACAAACGGAATAATCGTCGGCGATGGCATATGAATCGGACCTACCGGCTCAGCAGGAGTCATCTCCTTATGTCCAGCCATTTTCTCTTTCCAATATGCGTCAAGACCGCGAACAAGCGGAAGCTGCTTGAAGTTGTACTCCGGCGGCGGCGACGGAATTGCCCATTCCAGGGTGCGGCCGTCTCCCCAAGGATCGTTTTCAACTCCTACAGGTTTTCTTGCCGTAATTACAATATTGATCAGGAATAGGATAACCCCTACACCCATCAAGAACGCACCAATCGTACTCAACACGTTCATAAGATCAAAGCCTTGGTTAGGCAAGTATGTGTATACGCGGCGCTGCATTCCGACCAGGCCTAGGAAATGCTGCAGGAAGAAGGTCAAGTGGAACCCGATAATAAACGTCCAGAATTCGATTTTTCCAAGCGTTTCGTTCAATACCCGACCAAACATTTTCGGCCACCAGTAATGCAGGCCAGAGAACAATCCTAGAACAAGCCCCCCTACGATAACGTAGTGGAAATGCGCTACAACAAAATAAGTATCGTGGAACTGATAATCCGCAGGAGCAGAACCGAGCATAACCCCGGTTACTCCACCCATTACGAAGGTTGGAATAAATCCGATGGCGAACAGGTTCGCCGTGTTGAATGTAATTTGTCCGCCCCACATCGTAAATAGCCAGTTAAAGATTTTGATTCCTGTAGGAACCGCAATCAGCATCGTCGCAATAGCGAACAGCGCGTTGGCTACCGGCCCCATACCTGTCGTAAACATATGGTGCGCCCATACCATGAAGCCCAAGAAGGCAATCAGGATGGTCGCAAATACCATGGAGCTGTATCCGAACAGGCGCTTGCGCGAAAATGTACTCACGACTTCAGAAATAATCCCGAACGCAGGCAGAATAAGGATATAAACCTCAGGGTGCCCGAAGATCCAGAATATATGCTGCCAGAGAACAGGGTTGCCCCCGCCCGCAACGTTAAAGAAATTGGCTCCCAAAATCCGGTCGAAGCTGAGAAGCACCAAACCGACCGTAATCGCCGGGAAAGCGAACAGAATCATCGCCGATGTAACGAAAGTCGTCCAGGTAAACATCGGCATGCGCATGAAGGACATGCCTGGCGCGCGCATGGTAATGATCGTCGCGAGGAAGTTAATCCCCCCGATCAGCGTACCGAGGCCGGCTATTTGCAGACCAATGGTATAGAAGTCGACGCCGTGCGTCGTACTGTATGTCGTTGAGGATAGAGGGGCATAAGCCGTCCATCCTCCGTCCGGAGCGCCTCCCATAAACCAGCTGAGGTTAAGCAGCAATCCCCCGAACAGGAACGTCCAAAAGCCGAGCGAGTTCAAGAATGGGAACGCAACGTCGCGAGCCCCGATTTGCAGCGGGATTACCGCATTCATGATCGCAAAAATAATCGGCATTACCCCAAGGAAAATCATTGTTGTTCCGTGCATCGTGATCAATTCGTTGAACTGCTGAGCAGTTACAAACGTATTCATTGGCTTCCATAACTGGACGCGGATCAATAGCGCTTCGATCCCGCCTATTCCAAAGAAGAAGCCCCCTGCAATCAAATACAGAATGGCTATTTTCTTATGGTCAACCGTTGTCAACCAATCCATCAAACCCTTGTGCCGCTTGACACTGTGAGCGTGAGCCAAGGTTTGTACCCCCTTTAAAGTCCTGTGCATCAATGCCGTCTGATAATCTGAAAACCTAGTAATTCAGCTTAACGTTAGCCAAATACTCCGCAATTCCTTCAATTTCTTCGTCCGTCAGCCCAAGGTCTTCCTTCGGGGAAGGCATATGGTTACCCGGCTTGACTTCTTGCGGGTTGGTCAACCATTCGATCAAATTGTCTTTGACCGGCTTGCCCGGGAACGGTTTGTTCGAGCCTTCTTCGTTGATCAGGATGCCCGCGACCGTCTCGCGGTTTCCGATACCCGTCAAGTTCGGCCCCATCGGCCCGCCTTGATCCCCTACCGCATGACAGCTCAGACATTGCGTCTTGAACACTTCAGCAAGTGCAGGATCCTGGATCGGCTCAACCGGCTGCTTAATTGCGGCTACCCAATTATCAAACGATTCCTGGCTTACCGCCTTCACCTTAAATTCCATCAAGGCATGGGACGGTCCGCACAGCTCCGCACACTTCCCGAGGTAAACGCCTTCTTTCTCGGCCTCTAGCCAAGCTGTGTTAATCGTTCCCTCGGTATTCGTATCCGTCTTTCCTCCAAGTGAAGGTACCCAGAAGGAGTGAATGACGTCTGCAGTCTTCAATTGAAAAGCGATTTTCTTATTCGTAGGAATAATCAAATCCTGAGCCGTCGTAATGTCGTAATCCGGATAATTGAACTCCCACCAGAACAAATGCGAGGTTACCTTTACCCGAACGGCATCCTTATCCTCCCAATAGTTCTCCCCATAAGCGAACACTTTCTGAACCGTCGCTACAGCAAGGACAAGAACGAGAATCAGCGGAATCCCTGTCCAGATGATCTCCAGCAGGTGATTTCCTTCCACTTGCTTCGGCATCTCCTTATCCCCAGGCTTGCGACGGAACTTAATCAGTACATAGGCCGCAATACCGAATACAATTACGAGCACGGAGAGCATGATCGTAATCGCCAGCTTCATCAAATCGAATTGTCCTTGTGCTACCGGGCCTTGTGGTCTGAGTGCAGACAAGTCTTCGCGACCGCAAGCAGACAGTAAGAACGTCAGCCCAACAAACAAAGGAACAAGCCTTTTCCCAGCCTTCCACCGTTTCATCATTGATCTACCCCACTTTTACGTATTCTTCCGATGATTACAGGCTTTTTCCCTTGCCCGGGGAAAAACTTTCCTGCCCTAGCACGGAAACTGCAATCCTGTCAATTAAAACAATCACTTATTAAATATAAGAGTGAACCCCTCTTTTGTCAATGAGATCAAGGGAGTTCACAAATTGTTCAAATGTCTGAAAAAGCCCGCCATAACAAGGTTTGCGAGCGTTTCCACCCTTCTGTTTCCCCCTGCGCCTCGTTTCTTGCCGCTAGACTGTGAGAGGCGCTTTCCCATTTTGCCCTCGGCCAAATCATTTTGAACCATTTTCGACATTTCAGCGAATTTCTTGTCACAATTCATCAGAAAAACTCCAAGCCTCTGGCTAGCGAGCCATTACCGCTGGCAGCAAGTGGCAAACTGCGCTGCCGAACCCCGTGCTCCCGTGATTGTAGCTAGACGGAGACCTGACCAAGATCTGGCTGTGAAACGGAGAGCTGGACTGAGATCAGGGTCAGGATCTGAATTCGGGATCGGGATTCGGCATCAAGAGCGAGACCGGGATCGGGATGGTACACGCGGCACGGGACCGGGTCGTGAATTGAGAACACGACACGGATGATAGTGTGATCGGAACGAGAACGCAAGGCCTTGAACGAGATACGTGACGCGAACGATAGTCGACCGAACGAAATGGAGACGCGCGGCCGGTCGTGAGATCGGAATACGAAACACGAGGTGCTAGATCTGAAGCACGGGATCGTGGCATTTTAACGAATCTCACGAACGCTATTTACCTAAAAAGAGCCAACATTAAAATGTAACGAAGCTATGTAACGTTATTTCATGCTTAACCACTCCAATAAGAAAATAAACCGCAAATAAGGTGACTGAGATTCATTAGAATTAAATTAATAGCTAATATGTACATATAACGCTAATGAGATTCGTTATATTCGGGCTATCCGTCGCAGGCCTCTTTCGAAGTACATGATGGGTTTGTCCGATTGGGCTCAACACCCGACCTTATCATTGCTGCACTTAGCAAATGATCGAATATGTACCAGCAACGAAAAGTAAAAGCCACAAATATAAAAAAACGACATCTCTGCCGTTTGGGTTAGATTATTGTGATATCCAAGAGATATTCTAATTCGCAGTCCCATTCAATTTGCTACTGACGGCGACTCGACGAAAGGATAACTCTAACGGCAGCGATAGATTACAGTTTCGACCCGTACCAGCACTCCCGCCCCGTTAACTGTTTACTGTACCCTTACCTTTACCTACCACACTTTATGCCGTATTTATAACGGTGCTTTGTGCGTGTAACTCTACTTCTATCTGTACTTGCAACTGTATTTTTTGTGCCTGTAACTCTACTTTGTGCGTATAACTCTACTTGTATCTGTACCAGTACTTGAATCTGAACTTAAGGCTATACCCGTACTTTATCCATCTACCTATCCATCTACCGCCAACATCTCCATTATAATCCCCTTCGCTCCCTGCTTGCGGTCCGCCCCCCCTGAATTCTGCCTTCTCTCCAATTTCGCCTGAGGGCTGTTAGCCTTCGGGAAGCCAGCATATAAGACAATCGTTCTCGTCGTATATTCAAGGAAAACAGACCGCAAACCACTGTTTGACGCTAGTTCATCTTGGCATAAAGAGTAACGAGGAGTCGGATTAGATACGGAGATCTTGTTATACTTGGCAAAAAGGCACCGCCATCGCACGTCCTCTTCACAAGGAAGTAAGGACGACGGGAGCTCCTTTTGTTATCGCTATTGTATGTTCATAATGCCCGCCCAAGCTTCCGTCGGCCGTACGGATCGTCCACCCGTCATCATCCCACAGGACGGCGCCCGTATCCCCGGAGGTTAGGATCGGTTCTACCGTGATGACCATCCCCTCCCGCAATAGCGGTCCAGTATGGGCACGCCCAAAGTTCGGCACATCCGGCGGCTCGTGCATGGACCGGCCAATGCCATGCCCGATCAGCGGCTTCACGATGCCGATGCCTGCTTCTCTCGCCACCCCTTGGACCGCCGCGCTGATATCTCCCACGCGTTTGCCCGCCACAGCCTGCGCGATGCCTTTCTCCAGGGCTTTATGCGTGATGGTCAGCAGCCGGTCAGCTTCTCCGCTAACCTCTCCGATGCGGTAAGACCAGGCTGAATCGGCGAGCCAGCCATTCTTGTTCACGACGATGTCAATGGTCACGATATCTCCGTTCTGGAGCTGGCGATGGTTCGGGAATCCATGGCAGACGACATCGTTCACCGAAGCACAGGTTGCAAACGGGTAACCCCGGTACCCCTTTTGCTCCGGCGTTGCTTTTCTGCCAGCCAAGTACTGCTCCACCCATTCGTCGATTTCCAGCGTTGTCATTCCCGGGCCGATCCGGCTGGCAAGCTCGCCGTGACACTCGGCAAGGATTTTGCCGGCCTCCCGGATTTTTAATATTTCTTCCCTCGTCTTCAGGTTGATTTTCAATATTTCCGTCTCCTCTCGAGAGCTTTAACACCCCGTTAATAAGCGTTGTTATAATATATGTAGGAATAAGCAGAAAAAAACCGCCCTGCGGCATGACGCTGCAAGACGGATATCCACTGTTCCTCATTAAATGAACGACTGCAAGTGCTTGACACTCAGCAGGAGGCGTCAAGATACGGACGAGTTGACTGAATTCAGCTTGCCCATTTCATGTTCAACCAGGTCCGTTAATTCTTCTTCATAGCCGCCCATGATACGATATTTCCGGACGTATTCCTTTACGAATTTTTTCGGGTCTTTCGGCTTATATATCCGGGTCATCTCCCGCAGACTTTCCTTTACTTCATTGTGACCTTTCGTTGCCATACATATTCCCTCCCAGAACGCTTGTAATTAATGCTCCGATTTCGAGAACGCCGAAAAGTGATGTTGATTCATGAAGTCTTGGGCTGCATTACGCCTTCTCGGCAGGCACCTGACACTATTACATACCCATAGAAATTCCTGTTTAATCAAGCTGGCAACCATACATGTCCGAATAGCCCGGACAATCCGCAGACTTGATGGAATAACCTCCTATCTCTTATATTGTAACATATTCAGCTCAGGCCTTACAGCTTTCTTCCATACGCACACTTTTTTTGAAAAATATCAAAACCCAGCATACTCATACAATCGGCAAAATTATTGCTCATCCTTAATTCTGGTTACAATAAATATATAAGACTGAGTAAAGGAGAAAATGACATGCAGTCCATCAGCAGCATTACCGCTCCTTCTGCCAAGGCTCACACCGCTGGCTTACACAGCACTCCCCCTGCTCCAAGCAAGGAGGCTGCCAGCCTGCTTTGTGCCGCGGACGAAGAAATCATCCAACGGTTCCCTAAAATGAACAGCTTCATCGTAGCCCGGCAGGATGCCGTGCTTACCGAGCGTTATTATAACGGATTTGAGACGAACGACCTTCATGATTTAAGGTCGGCCACCAAGTCGATCCTTTCCCTTCTGCTAGGCGTTGCCAGTTACCGGGGAGACCTTCCGCAGCTGGATGAACCCATCGCTGCACACTTGCGGAAATACGCTGACCGGACGCTGGATCCGCTCTGGGAACAACTAACCTTGCGTCATTTGCTCACAATGACCTCTGGATTTCATTGGAAAACAGGTGTTAAAATGGGAGAGGCACTCATCCATCGCTTGCACCAGAGCCGAAATTGGACAAAATACATGATGCAGCTCCCCATCGAGCAGCATAAAATCGGAACCTTCCAATACTGTAGTGTAGATAGCCATCTTCTCTCCGTATTGCTGACGGAATGGACAGGGCTGAGCGCGGCGGAGTATGCCGGGAAATACTTGTTCGGTCCCCTCGGCATTAAAGATGTTTCCTGGAGTGCCAGTCCCGAAGGCCATTCGATGGGTCATATCGGACTTCATTTAACGGCACGGGACATGGCGAAGATCGGCCTGCTCTGCCTGCAGGGCGGTGTCTGGGAAAACGAGCGGCTTCTCTCCGCCGAGTGGCTGACCCGCTCAATGACTCCTTTAGCCCCGGAGAGTCCCGGCTATGGCCGTTATGGCTATCATTGGTGGACGGCCAAAGCTAACGGGATTCCATTCGCCTATGCTCATGGGCATGGAGGGCAGCAAATCAATGTGATTCCTTCGCTCGATGCCGTTGTCGTATTTACGGCGGCCAGTGATCTAAACCGCTGGAAGAACCCCAGGCCGCTGCTGGAAAAGTTCATTATGCCTGCATTGAAGCACAGCTAACCGCAATAACTAGGATTCTTTATTTTCTGAATAACCAATTCTTAAGTTCATCGGGAGGGATTTAGCTATGCTCTCAGGCTCGCCCAAAGTATTGATTATGTATGCCAGCTATGGCGAGGGGCATTACCAGGCTTCCAAAGCCCTTGAAGCAAGCTTTCATCGGTCGGGGATTACGGATGTCGAACTGCTGGACTTGATGGCAGAGGCGCATCCTCTGCTGAACGAAATGACCAAGTTCGTCTATATGCAGAGCTTCAAAACGATGCCAATGCTCTATGGCTGGGTGTACAATGCCACAAAGGACCTGCAGCCGGATACATCTTTGTTGAGCGTGCTCAATTCCCTCGGAATGAGGAAGCTTGAGCAGGCCATCGCCAGCATCGAGCCCGATCTTATCATTCATACTTTCCCCCAGTTAGCCATGCCGAAATTACTGAAAAAAACGGGACTGAAGCTTCCCCTGATCAACATCGTTACCGATTTTGACCTGCACGGACGCTGGGTTCACCCTGGCGTGGATCGTTATTACGTAGCTACGGAGGAGTTGATGCAGGATCTCGTAAGACGCGGCATTCCGGCGGAACGGGTGCTGGTCAGCGGGATTCCGCTAAAGCCTGATTTCGGTCGAAGTCCCAGTATGGCAACAGAGCAGCTCTGCCGGCTCGATCCCTCGAGGCGAACGATTCTGATCATGGCCGGGGCGTTCGGCGTCATGCAGGGCATCCGTGATATTTGCGAGACGCTGCTCGCTAAAGACAACTATCAGGTTATCGCCGTCTGCGGAAGGAACAAAGAGCTCCACCGCAAGCTGGATCAGGAGCTCGGACAGCACCCGCACTTCCACCTGTTCGGCTATATTAGCGAAATAGCCCAGCTAATGCAGCTGAGCCATTGTATCGTAACGAAGCCGGGCGGAATTACGCTCTCAGAATCGCTTGTCAGCCGTCTTCCCATATTCGTGTACCGCCCTGTACCAGGCCAGGAGCTGAATAACGCCCTGTATCTGGAGAGCAAAGGAATCGCCCATATCGCGAATGACCCGGGCACCCTGATCCGCCAAATCGATGGGCTTCTCTTAAACGAGGAGCGGTTAGCCCATGTTTATGGAGAGATCGATCTTGTGCGCAGACCCGAAGCGGCCAAAACGATCGTCAATGACATTATCGAGCAGTGGCTCACACCTGCCCCCTCGCTGGCCGGCAGCACATCCCTGCTGTAGGCAAAACGACAATATCGTTGCTATCATGAATTTTTTCGCATGAAAATAAACTTCTGGCCGAGAAGGCCAACGATGAACAACCCCAGGCTTACCCATGGCGCTGCTTCAATAACAGGCAGCTTATCGTGCAAATAGACTGCCGCTAATATGACTGCCGCCAGATAGACGCCATAAATCACGGCAATCTTCAGGCTGAAGGCGCGCCCTTTGCCGGCCGGCTTGACGCTATCGCGCTTCAGCACCCTCAACACCAATTCAATTACAGCAATCGAGGCAAAAACCAGCATTAGCACAGAAAAAAGGCTGATTCGGTTGAAGGCACCCGTCTTGTTCCCAAACCCCATGGCGATGAAGCCGAACAGGGCCTGCACCGCAAACATCCAGGTTAAGGCGATCCACGGGATCATCGCATATTCCGATATCGCCTCCCTTAGGCTTCTCTTAGGCAAGTGTTCCAGCAGCTCTCGGAAGTACTGCTCCGGATCCTCTCCAAATACCTCCGCAGCAGTCTTCCCATGCCGCTGGGCCTCGAGCATGTGCTGAGCCGTCTCTAGAAGCAGCTCTTCTGCCTTAGCCTGATCGACTCGGCTTGAGCGTAAATAAACAACCATATTATCAAAATACGCCTCATTCTCTTGTGTCATTTGCGCTCTCAGCCGGTTATTCTCCTCTGCCATCTGATTAATCTTCATGTCCTCCAGCTCCTTTCGTCAGTACGTGATCCACGCTTTGCCGCAGCCCATCCCAGGACTTCCGAAACTGCCGCAGCGATTGCACGCCTTCATCCGTTAATCGGTAATATTTCCGGGGCGGCCCGCCGGACACCCCGTCCTGCCGCAGCTCACCGCAGATCAGCCCTTCCTTCTGCATCCGCAGCAGCAGCGGATAGATGCTCCCTTCACTTACAAACGACAAGCCCGACTGCTCCAGCAATGTCGTAAGCTCATACCCATAAACCTCTTTACTCTCCATCAAGGCCAATATGCAGCCCTCTAGAATGCCCTTTAGCATTTGGCTGTAGGTCGTCATGTATCATTTCTCCATTCCAGTTAGCTCGACATTGTAATTCGGCAGTTCGGCATTTCGACAGTCCGCAATTTTAGAAATCCAACTAACTTGTAAAGCAAGATAGTTGAGGATAATACGCTGTGCTGCAAGGGAAGTTCACAACATATCTCCAACTATCTTGCATTGTAATATAGTATATGCCAATCCTATTTTTAATGTCAATCCGTTCTGTGAGCAGCAGGCTCGTCATACACTGTCTATTGAGACAGGGAACCAGTCCAATTCCCTTTATTTGACTGACAGAAAGAAGGTAGATGCTCATGTCCCCTTTCAAATCCTCAACGGGTCTGTATGAAAATGTAGCGGCCTTCCTCTGCTATCTGTTCGCTTTTGTCGGCGGCGTCGTATTCCTGGCGGTAGAGAAAAGAAGCCGCTTCGTTCTTTTTCACGCGCTTCAATCCGTGATGCTGTTCGCCGGGCTCATGATCGCCCATGCCGCTGCCGGCTTCCTGCCGTTGATCGGCATCGTAGTGGGGCTGCTGCTAAGCGCGCTTGGAATCGCGCTTTGGCTCCTGCTGATGCTGACGTCTCTGCAAGGCAAGTGGCTTAAGCTGCCGTGGATCGGCGAGCTTGCCGAGAAGCAATTGAACCGGATGTAGGAGCAGCGCCGAACTATCATGACCGAGATCAAAAAATGACCAAGCCTGTACAGGCTTGGTCATTCTCTTACATTTGCCGGAACAAACCATGCTCCGCACTAATAGATGTTATAATGCCGACGCAGAAGCTGCTTCATCAGCCGCCGTCGGCTGCTGTCCCGGTGCAGATGCCGATTTGGCTTGGTGCCCCCGGAAGCCGTTAAACAACAGATTCAGCACGATGGCGGTGAAGCTGCCGGCAACAATACCGTTGTCAACGAGAATGCGAAGCCAGTCCGGCACGCGCTGGAAAATCTCCGGCACGACGGTAACACCGAGGCCCATGCCTACTGAACAGGCGATGATGAGCAGGTTCTCGTGACGGTTAAGATCTACCTGATCCCCCAGCATGCGTACGCCCGAGGACAGCACCAGTCCAAACAGGGCGATCATCGCTCCGCCGAGGACGGAAGCCGGGACAAGCTGGGTCAATGCGGCGATTTTTGGCACGAAGCCGATCAAGACGAGCAAGCTGCCAGCGACGACGATCACATCGCGTGTTTTGACCCGGCTCATTTGAATGAGACCAACGTTCTGGGAATAGGTCGTGTATGGGAAGGAGTTGAACAATCCGCCCAGAGCGATCGCCAATCCCTCGGCCCGGTAACCGCGGGCCAAATCCTTCGACGTAATGTCTTTATCCACGATTTTGCCAAGCGCCATAAATACGCCGGTCGATTCGGCAACGCTAACGATCGCAACCAGAATCATCGTCAGAATGGCTGACGCGTGAAATGTCGGCGCCCCGAAATAGAACATCTGAGGCATATGGAACCAGCTCGCTTCTTGAAGCGGCTTAAGATTCACACCGCCCGCAAGCGCGGAGACAATCGTGCCGGCAATGAGGCCGAGCAGGACGGAAATGGAACGCAGAAACCCTTTGGCAAAGCGGTTCATCAGAATAATGAATAGCAGCACGCCAAAGCCCAGCGACAGGTTCAGAGGGCTTCCGAATTCGGGATTCGTCCCCGGATTGCCGCCTCCCAGGTCCGTCAAAGCTACCGGAATCAAGGTCACCCCGATAATCGTTACCACGGAGCCTGTAACCACTGGAGGGAACAAGGCTATTAATTTACCGAACAATCCGGAAAACAGGAACACGAACAGCCCGGAAGCGATAATCGCCCCATAGATGGCCGATACGCCCATCCCGTCGGTCAAACCGATGGCGATCATCGGCGACACGGCCTGAAACGCACAGCCTAGCATAACCGGCAGCCCGATCCCGAAGATGCGGTTGCCCCACACCTGGAGAAGCGTAGCTACACCGCAGGCCAAAAGATCGATAGCGATCAAATACGTAAGCTGTTCATGGCTGAGCTGCAGCGCATTGCCGACAATCAGCGGCACGATAATCGCGCCCGCATACATCGCCAGCACATGCTGAATGCCTAGCGATAAGGTTTTGAATGGATGTCTATTTCTTTGAAAAATGGCTTCCCGCTCCATAAAAATATCTTTTCCTCCCCATATCGTATCTGGTCTATTTATTAATCTACAAAAGAAACGGCGCCGTTCTCCAATGACGCGATGCGCACCAGGGACTCAACCCGGTATCCGGCCTTATTGAGCAGTCCTGCCCCAGGCTGGAATGATTTCTCAATGACGATGCCAATACCGACTACGCTGGCGCCAACCTGCTCCACAATCCGGGCAAGACCAAAGGCGGCCTCCCCATTGGCCAGGAAGTCATCAATAATGAGCACACGGTCCTCCGAGCTCAGAAACTTCTTCGACACGGTAATCTCGTTGCTCTCTTTTTTCGTAAAAGAGTAAACCTTCTCAACCAGAATATTATCCCGCAGCGTAAGGGATTTATGTTTGCGGGCAAAGATCATCGGCACCCCCAGCTCCAGAGATGTCATGATCGCTGGCGCGATGCCCGAGGATTCAATCGTCAGCACCTTCGTAATCCGTTCATCGCCAAATCTCCGCGTAAACTCGGCGCCAACCTCCTTCATCAGCACCGGATCCATCTGATGATTCAGAAAGGAATCCACCTTCAGCACCTGATCGCTCAGGACGATCCCTTCCGCCATCACCTTATCTTTGAGCAGCTTCATCTCTCTTCCTCCTTAAGTTATCTTGGTTTCCTATCCTCTTCATCATGTCTTACCGTTAACCGGAATAAAAAAAAGCCCAGTTCCCAAAGGCTGGGAAATGGACCTCCTGGCAGAATTCGCCCTAATCCAGGGATGACATGCCAAACTGCGGTCAAAGTATAGGTCAGGAGCAACCTCAAATAACCGCCCTTGGCACGGCAATACGAATTCTCCCCGTAGTCCGATCATTTCCGGTGATCAGGTAGAAACATGCAGGCCGATTCCTGCACATATACGAGAAGCTAATGAAGAATCTTGTCGAAAACTATCTCTACAATGATTAGTAGTATAACTCATACATTCGATAGAAATAAAGAGGTATTTCGTGGATTGGTCAAATATTTTGCAGATGAACCATTTTCGAGACGCTTGGCGCCACTTAGATCGGGCGCGTATCCTTTGGAAGCAGATTCGATATGATCGATTTCAGCTCGCCTTCCGTCTGATAGTTCTCTTCGCCGGTGTCCAACCGGCGGATCCTGATTTTCTGGTATTCCGCACTCGGCTCGGTCGGCAAAAATACCAAGTTCTCTTGGTCGGCAAGCCGAAGCTTGTACCCCATATCCCCGAACATCGATAGAAAATCCTGCTCCGATGGTTTTTTGCCCTTATCGAGGAAAATAAGTCCGCGAAGCTCTTTGGTCTGTTGCTTGTATTCCACTTCAAAATGAACGATACATTCCATGGTGTCCACACTCCTAAAAGTATCATAGTAAACAAAAGGCGCAATTACAGCTTTCCCTGCAGCTGCCGTCCCCATCCGGACTGGCGCCTACTATTTACTACGGTTCAAATGTCCCCGCAGCAAACATCATTTATAACAACTCGGTGAACTTTTGACCAGACGGCCAGTCATACCTGCTTAAATTTGCTCTGAGCCGCAGTGCGGACACCATTTCGTTCCCTTTACCAGCGTCGCCGAACATATTTGGCAGGTCGCCTCGCCGTGCAGAGATTCCTTCGCCGCCGAGACATGCTCCGTCAGCTTCACATTCTCTTTCCATGTTCTGATCCGGCGATCCAGCTCCTCCTGGCGCTCGCGTTCCCGCTCCAGCTCCCGCAGCCGCCGTTCTTCCTCCTCGGGATCAATCGGCTCGGCCTCTTCATACCGGGCAGGTTCCTCTTGACCGAGATGGCTGAACAGCGCGCCTTCTTCCAGCAGGGCGAGCGGATCGCTGAGCCGCTCGTTCTTAGCCCCAGACTCCTCCTCTTCCGCTTCCACACGAACCTGCGCCGGCTTATTCGCCTTACCCAATTTATGTCCGCAGTATTGGCAGAATAGCGCCTCTTCCGTAACCACTTTGCCGCAGGAAGAGCACAGGCGCTCGTTTCTAAGCTCAGCGATTTTGCCCCGGATCTCATCCCGTTCTTCGGCGAGCAGATCGCAGGTTTTCGCTAGATCCATCATTTCCTTCTCCGCTAACGACATGTCTTTATTACGGTATCCTTCGTAGAATACTTCGCCCATTCTTTGAAAGTATAAGCCCATTTCACGCTCAATATTATTGATCTGCGTGTTAAAGCGTCCGATTTCAACCGCGTTCTGCGCCTTATCGGTTACCTTGCCCGCACCATCTTTAATCCGCTGTAAAAATTTCATGACATACTCCTCCCGTGTTCCCCGACTCCTTGATGTGGTTGTGCTATATTGTCCCGTTCGCCGGGAATGCTTGGATGTTTCTTCTCAGTTATTAAACAGCTTGCTGACTGCGCAATCTGTGAAATCGTAATTATCATAACAGATTTGGCGGCCTAGTGAAAATCCCAATCCTCCCTTTGATTCAGCTGCATAACCGTTGTGTATAAAGACATTAATCGAATGAAAAATGAGGCTGGAGGGGAATTTGGGGATGAAAACAGGAAGAAAGCCCTATTATGTATCCGTCGCTCACCGCAGCATCCAGGAAGCGCCTAACCAGGACTCCACGGAATTCAGAGTGCTGCTGGACGAAGAAGATTTCGCTAAGCTAAGCGACAAAATTGCGGAGCTGTCAGAAGAGGATATTTATACGTTCAGGCGCGCACCGGTCCCTTATAAATCCGCGGATCATGACGATGCTACAGAACAATTTAACGCTCGGATGATAGAGGTCTATACGCTGCTATACCAGTACGGCGATGAGCAAACCCGCCGATCCATCATCGGTTTGGGCGTCCTTGGCAAGCTGCATAACTCTGATTATGACGATCCCGGCTATAATGGAAAAAGTCCCCTAAACAAATGATTCGCTTTGATTTTGCCAGGGCGTTCAAGGTACAATAAGGGAGCAGTACGAAACGTACGAAACCATTTTTTAGCTTAGGAGTAGATTATCCTGGACAGAGTAGATGCTAACGATAAAGGCGCCCTGTTAAATCAGCTGGATTTACGGGAGTTGTATCAATGGGAAATCGGAGACGACCAGCTGCGCAAGCTGGAGGAGTGGAAGAAGCTTCCTACGCTGTATCAGCTCGCACTGGATGAATTGAAGAACAAAATCAAGCTGATTCAGACCGAGTGGAAAATTTTGAACGGGTACAGCCCGATCGAACATATCAAGACGCGGATCAAGGAACCGAAGAGCATACTCGACAAGCTGGAACGCAAGGGTCTCGAAATGACCGTTGATAATATGGTGAACAAAATTCACGATATCGCCGGCATGCGTATCGTCTTTTCGTTCGTGAAGGACATTTACAAGCTGCTGGATCATCTGCGCCATCGCGACGATCTTACAATCATTGAGATCAAGGACTATATCGCAAAGCCGAAGCCGAACGGATACCAGAGCCTTCATGTGATCGTTGCTGTACCGCTAACGCTGTTTGAGGGACAGCGCTGGATGAAGGTGGAGATTCAAATGCGCACGCTGGCTATGGATTTCTGGGCCAGCATGGAGCATATTCTGTTCTACAAATATGACAAGCAGGTGCCGCCGCACGTCGTTCAAGAGCTGACGGAAGCGGCCAAAGCCGCCGATGCGCTTGACAAGAAGATGCACGGCCTGCGCAGGGAGATCATGGGCGCCGCAGAAGCGTCTCTTCCCGAGCCCGGCATAAGCCGGGATATATAACAGGACAGCCGTCAAGGAGTGGAGCCTTGACGGCTGTCCTGTTTTGCGGGCGCGTAAGGGGCTTGCGCCAGCCTTGGCTGTGGCTAGCGAGGCTTATGGCCCAGCTGGCGCGCCAGCTCCTCGGCCCGCTGCATGACGCCCTCGCGCACAAGACCGAGGCCTTTAGCTGCACCCCGCACACCAGGGAGCAGCTTGGCCAGGGCCTCGGCATCCGCGTCCGGGGGCGGGGGTTCCACGGCGTCCAGCTGAATCTGGACGTCGTGGAACTGCGGGCCCGGGGCATGCAGGCCGCCCTGCTCCGCCATCTCCGCGAGCCACTCGGCGATGCTCGGCCCGCCCGCACGGGCGCGGGCCTCCTCCTGCTGAGGCCCCAGCGCCGCGCGCAGGGCCTCGGCGGCATCGGGCAGGGGCTCCGCCTCCGCCCACGCCGCCAGCACTGCCGCGAGCAGCGTCTCGCGCGTCCAGCCGAGCAGCGTTAGCCGCTGCTCGGGCGTGGCCGCGCGCCATGCTGCCGCGCCCGCTCTTGCGGCCTGCGCCGCATGGCCGCAAGACGCTTCCGCACAGCTGCAGCTGCTGCTGCCGCTGCGCGGAGGGCCCTCCGCCGGCTGCCACGGCGGAGTCTTGGGCAGGAGGCCGGCGATCGCCGTTGCGCCGGCCTCCTGCAGCGCAGCCAGCTTGAGCGGCTGCTGCGCAAGAGCCTGGAGCAGACGCCGGCCTGGGCCGGGCGCGTCTGCTTCCAGCAGCAGCACAGAACAAGCGGGCTGTTCTGTGCCTTCCCCGGCGGCTGGAATCGTGATTCTCCAGCCGCCCGGCTCCGGCTCGATCTGCACACCGGCCGCCACAACCTTATTGTCCATAGGCTGTTCCATCGTCCTGCACGCCCCTCCTCGCAGATTTAATTCTGCAGCTCAATCAGATGCTGCAGCTCCTCGTTCGACATCTCTGTCAGCCACTGCTCGCCGGAGCCGACGACCTGCTCTGACAGCGTTTTTTTGCGCTCGATCAGCTCGTCAATACGCTCCTCCAGCGTCCCTTGGCAAATCAGCTTATGAACCTCGACATTCCGCTTCTGTCCGATGCGGAACACACGGTCGGTCGCCTGATTCTCCACAGCCGGGTTCCACCAGCGGTCATAATGAATCACATGATTGGCCCGCGTCAAATTCAGGCCAACCCCTCCAGCTTTGAGCGACAGTACGAAGAACGGGGAACCGCCTCCCTGCTGGAAATCCTCTACCATCTGGTCCCGCTCCGCCTTGCTGACTCCGCCGTGAAGAAAAGCGGGAGCCATGCCGTACTTCTGTTCAAGCGCCTCGCACAGCAGCTTGCCCATTTGCACATACTGCGTAAATATAAGCGCGGCCTCGTTATTGTCGATAATCAAATCCAGCAGTTCGAGCAGGCGCTCCATTTTACCGGATGCCTCTACCTTTGGCCTTGTTTCCTTTGCGCCGGTCACCAGCAGCGGATGATCACAAATTTGCTTCAGACGGGTAAGCGTAGACAGCACGATCCCTTTGCGGGTTATGCCGGTGCTGCCCGCGATCCGCCCAAGCAAGTCCTCCGCAGCTTCCCGGTACAGCTCAGCTTGCGCCGGCATAAGCGGGCAATAGGACTTCAATTCAATTTTATCCGGCAAATCCTTGCGGATGTCCGGATCACTCTTCAGCCGGCGCAGCAGAAACGGCGCAATCAGCTGGCGAAGCCTCGCCAGCTCTGCTGGCTGCTGCTCGCTGCTACCGGCATATTTCGATTTGAAAGAGGAATGGCCGCCCAAATAGCCGGGATTCAGGAACTGAAAGATGGACCATAGCTCGCTGAGCCGATTCTCAACCGGCGTTCCCGTCATTGCAATCCGATGCGGGGCGTTCAACTTCATAACACTCTGTGCCTGCTTGGTACCGTAATTTTTAATGTACTGCGCCTCATCAAGCACAATCGAAGCCCATTCAACCGATTGCAGCTCCTTCATATCCCGCCCGGCCAGCGGGTAAGTTGTCAGCACAACCTGCTGCTTGGCGCATTCCTCCCGGAATTCCTCTCCGTGCAGCCGGCCGCTGCCATGGTGAATGTGCAGCTTCAGCTCCGGCGCGAACCTCGACAGCTCCTTCTGCCAGTTGCCCAGCAGCGACGTCGGACAGATGATCAGCACTGTTCCAGCCTCGATTCCATCAAGCAGCGCTGCAATGACCTGTACCGTCTTGCCCAGTCCCATATCATCGGCGAGCAGAGCCCCGAAGCCAAGCTGCCGCATCATGACCAGCCAGCGATAGCCCCGCTCCTGATAGGGCCGCAAGGTTCCTCGCAGCAAGCTGGGGACCGGCTTGTCATCCATGCCGCGCACCGAATGCCCCTCCAGCAGCAGCGACAGCAGACCTGCGGTTTCCACCTGCTCAATCGGCAGGCCGTCCCAGTAGCTGCCTTCTTCCTGCACGGTCAGATGCATCAGCTCACGGAAGCTCATCTCTCCGGTCTTATAGCGCTTCATGAATTTCAGCACCTGGCGGATTTCCTTCACATCGATCTCAACCCATTCCCCGCGAAAAAAAACGAGAGGCGACTTGGACGATGCCAGTTCGTTAAGCTCCTCTTCGGACAGGGGGCTTCCGCCGAACACCGCCTCCGCCTCGTAAGCAACAAGCTGCTCGACTCCCAGCCGCGGCGTACTGCCTGGCCCTTGCCCGGATTCCGAAGGCGTTCCCCACTGTTCCGTCCGCAGTCTTACCCCGGCAGTCCGGCGCCCCTCCTTCGTCCAGCGGGAGGGCATCTGTACCGTAATGCCATGCCTGCGAAGCTGGGCTACCTCCTTGCTCAGCAGGGCGAATACCTCTTCCGGCTGGAGCATCGTACCTTCCGGGCGCGGGCATTCCATCGCTTTCCTTACTGCCCGGGAAAGCCTGGCCGCCTTGCCAAGCCGATGCAAAAGCTGCTCGCCGGCACCGTGATATACCCTGCCGCGAATCTCGATATCCCGCTCCGGATAGCTCCATATCAGCCCATAGGGCAGCAGAACGCCAGGATCCTCCACGCCTTCGGCCCACAATGACAGACGCCAGGCAGGCATTGCCGCCTCCTCTTCCGCCGGTTCGAGCCGCAAGCATAAACGGAATGTTCCCGGACTCCGCCCTTCATCATCCTCGTGCTGAACTTTCGGCTCGCCCCCGCCAGCATCCCTGATGCCCTCAGCCAGCTCAGCCAGCTCCGACACCGTACCTTGCATATCCCCGTGCGGCACGGCGGCGAGCAGGCCGTTCCACCATAGCTCAGCCAGCGGAGAGGTGCCCCGGCGATAATCAGCCCGGCTCGCATTCAGCTTCCTTCCCAATCCGCCGACAGCTTTGCGAACCTCATGGTCAAGAATGGCGCTCATAAAAGAGTAGAGCACGGCAATTTGCCTTGCCTCGACGTCTTCCTCCTGCATTCCCCCAAGCTGGACGGCAGCCAGGCAGATCGGCGGCATGCTTCCAGCCAACAGCCTGAACCGTTCTTCATCCACGGGATCGTCAAGCTCCGGCCCCCATAGCGCTTTTGCCGAAGCTTGGCCTTTCGGCCGCCGATTCCCGGTCAGAGGAACCTCTGCCATGCCGGGGGCTATCCGCCCTTTCATCATGAGCTCAAGCGCAAACTTTGCCGCCTTGCTCCAAAATTCCAGCTCTTGCCCAGGCAAAAACCCCTGCGCCTCTATCTTGGCTTCGTTCCAGCCCAGCAGCAGCGGCCATGCGTCTTGAACAGGCAGTGCGAGCCCTTCCAGCGTTCGCCCTATCAGTCCCCTCCGTTCGCCGGATTTAAAGGCGCTTCTTCCAGCGGAGGCTGGATAACGCACTTCGGCGAGCCGAAGCGCGGCCTGCTGAAATGGCCGCTTCCCTACCGCCGTCTCCAGTCTGCGCAGCGAGGCTGCCCAGGCATCAATCTTAGATTCGGATGTTTCACCCGAGAAACAGAACAATACCTCTCCCAGCCATATCGCATAAAGACGTTGATTCATGGTGATCTCCCGTCGTTTCTATTCCATTTCCTCTGATCCATTTTGCCCATAACCCGGCCATTCTCAAACGCTTCGCCAGGTGATCGGCATCCAATGAATATGATAACACACCGCCTGATATCATTCGCTCTAATTGGGTATATTCATATCATAAACAAAGATTGGTTACATCCTTGGTTCATTTCTAAATCAAGCTATCGCAGGAGGTATATATATGTTTCGTAACAATGCCTTCCGCTGGTGGAACGCGCTGTTCTATGCGGCTGTCCTCGGCGTCAATTATTTGGCCATGGCGATCCCGATAGGCGGGATGACCACCGGGCAATTGTCCGACAAGTATCATACCCCCATCACGCCGGCCGGATACGCGTTTATGATCTGGGCGCTAATCTATCTATTGCTCGCCGGATATATCGTATATCAGCTGCGAGGAAATACCGGAAAACAGGACTCCGTGCTGGCCATTTCCTATTGGTTCATCCTGTCCTGCATTTTTAATATGGCCTGGGTATTCTTATGGCAGTACCAATATATCGCATTATCCTTTGCCGCCATGATCGCCCTTCTTCTATCGCTTGCCGCCATCTATGCCAAGACTCGCTACGTATACACGCCAACTTCCGGAGAGACTTGGCTGCTCCGGCTGCCATTCAGCATTTATTTCGGATGGATTTGCGTGGCCACGCTGGTTAATCTTGCTGTTATTTTCTTTCATGGAGATCTCGGGATAAGCCTGAATCCCAAAACAGCAGGGATTATCCTGCTATCCGCAGGGACCGCTGCTGCTATCGGAATAACCCTCCGCCCTCGCGACGGTGTGCTGCCGCTCGTATTCGTCTGGGCTTATGCGGCCATTGCCATTGAACAGAAGAGCATCCCTGGACTCAGTATGACCGCTGCCGTGCTCGCCTTCATTTTATTGCTGTATGCGCTATGGATTGGACTTATGCGTTCGCGAGAGCGGGATTGACCGGCATTTTAAAAAAGGCCACTTACATCCCTTGCAATAACCCAGGTAATGTACGTGACCTTTGACCAGGCTACGGTATCCGGCCTGCCTGTTTCAGTATTACTTCAATGCAATAACTTCGATCTCGACCAAGCCGTCCTTCGGAAGACGGGCAACCTCAACCGCGCTGCGTGCCGGATAAGGCTCGGCAAAAAACGAGCCGTAGATTTCATTCACTTTTACGAAATCATTCATATCCTTTAAGAATACCGTCGTTTTCACGACCTTGTCTAGGCCGCTTCCCGCCGCCTCAAGAATCGCTTTCACATTGTTCAGCGCTTGAGCTGTCTGAGCTTCCACGCCCTCTGCGAATTGTCCGGTCTCCGGAACGAGGCCAAGCTGCCCGGAGGTATATATGAGATCGCCGATGACTACTCCCTGCGAATACGGCCCGATCGCTCCAGGCGCTGCCGCTGTCGATAATACTTGCTTTTCCATCATCTATTCCAACCTTTCTCATTGATCTAGTATAAATATTAACCGGATATGCCGCGTCCGGCAAACATCGCTTTATCCCCGGCAGCTGGAGGCAAACCGGATGCTTTAACATGCGCAGAAGGAGACATAGGCAGGTAGAGTATAAAGGTGCTTCCTTCGCCTTCTTGGCTCTCCACATCGATCCATCCGCCCAACAGACAAGCCAAATGCCTGCTGATCGGCAAACCAAGCCCTGTCCCCCCATACTTGCGGCTGATGGAGCCGTCCCCCTGATGGAACGGTTCAAATATCACCTTGTGCTTGTCCGGCGGAATCCCGATCCCGGTATCCTTCACGGCAAATGCGATATATTCGCCTCTGCCCCGCGCATTCGCTTGTACCTTGTATATCTCCATCCTGACATTGCCTTTATCCGTAAATTTAAAAGCGTTGGAGAGCAGATTGCGCAATATTTGCCCAATTCGCTGGGGATCAGAGATGACCGTAGCCGGCAAATCGGAAGCTGTGCTGATGTCGAAGGCTACTCCCTTCTGCCGGGCCGTCTGTTCGAACTGTAAATAGAGCAGCTGCGGCAGCTCCTTTACGTTTACTTCCTCCTGGACGATTTCCAGCCGCCCCGCCTCCACCTTCGACAAATCAAGAATATCATTAATAATCTGCAGCAGCTCCTGCCCCGATCTGTAGATGATTCGTCCATAATCCGCAGAGCCTGAATCCTTCTCAGGATAATTCTCCGAGATCATCTGCGCCAAATTGATAATACTGTTGAGCGGTGTCCTTAACTCATGGGACATGTTCGCCAGAAATTCCGACTTATATTGGGAAGCGAGCGCAAGCTGCTGTGCCCGTTCCTCCAGCGCCAGCTTCGCTATCTGCAGCTCCTCCGTCTGACTCTGCAGCAGTTCGTTCGCATGCTTTAGCTCAATCGAGCGGCGGCGGTCCAGCTGGAAATCACGCAGCATCATGGCGAATACGACGCTTAATACGATGCCGAGCGGCAGTACGACAGGCATAATTTCCAGCATGTACTTTCGGAATGGAATTACGCCGAATACAGCAATGTTAATCGTATTTACCGCATTGACGATCAGTATAGCGATCCCGCCTTTAATAACGAAGCGAAAATTGCTTCTCTGCATCCATATGTTGATTCCAGCGCACACAATGCCCAGAATCGTCAAATTTATAAATCCGGCGAGGGCAGCCTCAGTCAGGCCAAACGTGAATCGAACCAAGCCGATTCCAAAGCCGATAACCACCAGCGTAAGTGGTTGCGAATATACGGCTGTAGCGATCAGGAGAGGCACGAACCTCAGATCGAAGATGACATTGTCGCTCAGCTTGAAGCCAAACCTCATGCAGATCCAACCGGAAAAAATCATAAGCAGCACGGATAATACGTAATTGATCCTGCGCGGCGTTTTCAAAAACCAATACTTATATAAAACATTCGCTAAATAAGCGACGGTAACCAGCATAGCCAAATTCATCAAGAAGGAATTTCCAAGACCCATCTGTTTTCCACCCGCTTTGTTCAAAGTAAAAGGTATTGGAACTTTCTGCATTTCTATGTTCATACCATATTAACATGAAGCGGCATCAGGAATCATCAAGACGTTTGCTTCTCGTAATACGCCTGTACGAATAATCCGACAAAATAAGGGTCCCATTGCGTTCCCTTCCCTTTCTCCAGAATGCATATCGCCGTTGCCGCATCCATCCCTTTGCGGTAAGGGCGGTCCGAGGTCATCGCATCAAAGGCATCGGCAACGGCAATAATTCTGCCGAAGAGCGGAATCTCTTCTCCCTTTAAGCCGTCCGGGTAGCCTGCGCCATCATAGCGTTCATGATGGGAGCGGACGCCCGGCAGAAATGCCGCCATCTCATCGGCTGGCTCAATCTGCTTCAGGATGGCCTCCCCCAATACGGGATGAGCCTTAATCTGTTCCCATTCCTCCTCGCTAAGCTGTCCTTCCTTCAGCAGTACAGCGTCAGGTATGCCAATCTTTCCAATGTCATGGAGCAGAGCCGCTTTGCGGAGCTGATCGACCACATGCTTCGGGAGCCTGGCTAAATTGCCGATCTGGACCGCATATTCGGCGACCCTTAAGGAATGTCCGGCCGTATATGGATCGCGGGCATCCAGCGCTGCGGCGAGCGTCGCAAAATAGCTCTCCACCAGCTGATCATTGCGTGCTGCCTGGATTCGTACTCCTCGCAGCATATGATTGAAGCCAGAGACGAGCCGGGAGAACTCGTCGGAGAACAGATCGCTGGCCTCCGTCCGCAGGTATCCGACCTTGACCTCGGCCATTCTTTCGTACAAATGCTGGATCGGCGTCTCCAGTTCCCGGGTCAGCAGCCGCGATCCGAAGAAGGCAAAGCTAAGCCCGATCAGAAGAACAATACCAGTCCATTTCCAATAGGCAGAATGGTCGACATTCCAATCCCCCAGCCTAAATTGAACAGCGAGATTGTATAACAGAAGCGGAAAAGCCCCGATCAGAAAAAAACTCCAGCTTAACTTGCGTTTGATTGAGATAAGCACACGGCCGCCGAGCGTCAGCTCCCTGCCGAACAGCTGCAAGGATTGGAACTGCATCTCTTCCAGTACGGGCCGGATAAAATGAGAGGTAAGATAGAATTCAATCAGTGCATGCATGCCGGCTAAAAAAGCACCTCCAAGCAACGCCAGCAGCACATAATAAGGCGGAATCGATAGTTCTCCTGCGGACACGAGCCATAGCGACAAGCTGGCCGCAGGAACGGCCAGACCGAATAAATGCGGCCCGATAATTCTTTTGACGGTCAGCGCAGGCAGATGATGGGTCTTTAAATATATCGACTGCATATCAGTGAAGGTGCCTACAGGTTCATGGAACGCCTGGCGGATCGGCCTGATTTGCCTGGAGAATACCGCCCATTCCAATCCGAGCATGGCCGCAATGGAGACGAACATGACTGCAAGCATCCAGGCATATTCGTTCCTCGGGATCTCCTTAAAGGCGAAGATGATAAGACTGGCAATGGAAATGACGGCGGCGAGCGAGCCTGCGATATAGTTCAGCAATAGGCGTGAATAAAACTTCTTATACACCGACAATGAAATGCTCATTCCTTCCGTTTAGCACAAATAATGGATGTTGCCTTGTATATACATTATCGGTTCAAAAGTATGAAGAATTGACACCTTTTTCCGTTTTAACCGGAGCTTGAGAACTATAAATGAGCAGAAAGATATCGTAATATATTTTAAAAAATAAATTTTAAAATATAAGTAACCGCTTTTATTGGCTCTGCATCAAGCCTCTTGCCTCTTATTGGTCTAGAGGAGATGTTTTTTATCACACACTAAGTGATTTATTTCACATATATGCTTTTATTTATATGCTAAACTTTCCTCAAACAAAGGATTTCCAGCCTTTTTCAACATTCAATTCCATAGTTCAACTTGTATAAATGGATTTATTGCAGCTAGTTTCGGCGACAAGGAAGGGAAGGGTGATTTAAATGTATTTCAGGTCATTAAACGAGGGAAGATGGCTATCTCGGGCTGGATTCTTGATTTTAGGTGCATAAAATCCATTTAACCCCTTGAAACATTCGTTTTGGGCCGAATTAGATACATGAATTCCATCTAGTATATGACACCGCTTAATGGCTCACTACTTGGCACGCAGCTTAGTGACTCACTACTTAGTGGCACGCAGCTTATATAGGCTGAACTATAGATTGGTGCAGGCGCGCTCAAAGGTATTTGCTCGTTTGTCCTGGACACCTGAATTTCCTTATTAAATATCCCCCACGTTATTAAAATGGTTCACATTTTAATATATACAATTTTATTATTTGGAGGTCATTTAACATGAAAAAAGCATCCATTCTACTATGCAGCGCTTTACTGCTAGGACTTCTTGCAGGGTGCGGGGCTAAAAATGAAGCTAATACGGCGGAGCCGGCCAACAACGCTCCAGCTACCGAGAACAGCTCTGCCAACGCTTCTGCCGAAGCTCCAGCTGCAGAAGGCAAATTCCAGGACGGTCTGTACTTCGCCATGGGTAAGGAAGATCCAAAATCCGGCTGGCAATACTTCGTGAAGCTGCAGGTGGAAGGCGGCAAAATCACGGACGTCGATTGGAACGGCACCAACGCAACCGTTCCGGTAGACAAAGTTACTTATTCCGAACAAGGCAAATACGGCATGAAGGAAAAAGGAAACGCACAGGCAGAATGGCATGAACAAGCAGCCAAAGCGATCGCCTTCCTGATTGAGAAGCAAGACACGAAGGCTGTAACCCTTGATGCCGAGGGCAGAACTGATGCTATCTCCGGCGTATCCATTCACGTTAACGACTTGTTCGACCTGGCTGACCAAGCGCTGGCTGCAGGCCCAATCCAGCCAGGACCTTATAAAGATGGCAACTACCACGCCGAAGAAGATAAATTCGCCGAGAAATCCGGCTGGAAAGAAACCGTTGACGTCATCGTATCCGCAGGAAATATCGTCAGAGTGAACTTCAGCGGCGTGAACGAAGCTGGCGAAGATAAGAAACAAAACTCCATTGACGGCAAGTACGGCATGGTTGCCAATGGCGGCGCGCAAGCAGAATGGCATGAGCAAGCTGCCAAAGCCGAGCAATACCTGGTCGAGAAACAAGATCCAGCTGCGGTTAGCTTCAATGACGAAGGCAAAACAGATGCCATCTCCGGCGTATCGATCAGCTTGAAGTCATACTACGATCTTGCAGCCAATGCGCTTGAGCAAGCTAAATAATAATAGTCTTAAATCATTCGCTATATAAGATGAACTAAAGAATGAGATGCGGGTAAATCTATTTCATCCAAGATGTTTGGAGCAACAGCGACCGTAGAATATTTTACGTACCTGCCCCGCATCGAGTTCAACAGTTCAGCTTATATAGCAGCACATCTCCACGATTACCAGCCTAAAGTAAGAAGGTGAATATGTTGAAGAAAATAGTCGTTCTTGGCGGCGGTTACGGCGGTGTCGTCACCTCTAAGCATCTGGCCAAATTGTTCAAAAAAGACAAAGATGTCGAGATCCAGCTGATTGACAAGAACCCGTACCATACGCTGCTGACGGAATTGCACGAAGTCGCGGCAAACCGGGCACCCGAGGATTCCATTCAGATTGATTTAAAGAAAATTTTCGCGGGACAGAAAGTGGATGTCGTCCTGGACTACATCGACAACATTGATTTTAAAGCGAAAGAGCTCCGCTCCAAGAAACAAACGTACAAATACGATTACCTCGTTATCGGTACCGGCTGTAAGCCAACGTTCTTCGGCATTCCAGGCGCCGAGGAGCATGCGATGACCTTATGGTCTTATGAGGACGCTGTAAAGCTGAAAATACAGGTTCGCCGCATGTTCAGCGAAGCTGCCAAGGAAACAGATCCGGCGATCCGCAAGAAGAAGCTTTCCTTCGTTGTCGTCGGAGCAGGCTTTACCGGCGTAGAGCTCGTTGGCGAGCTTGCCGAATTCCGCGATGAGCTGTGCAAGGAATTCTACATCGATCCGAGCGAGGTTCGCCTCGTCGTAGCGGATATGGCGCCAAAAATCCTGCCGATTCTCCCAGACAAACTGATCGGCAAGGCGGTCAAACGCCTGAACAAAATGAATGTCGAAATCGTAACGAGCGCCAAAATTACCGGCGTTACGAAATCGAGCGTTCTGCTCGGAGAGAAGGAGCTTGAAGCGGCAACGATCGTCTGGACGGCGGGTGTTGAAGGCTCCGACCTCGTCGGCAAGCTCGACGTGCAGCAGGAAGGCCGCAAACGGATCGTTACGAACGACAAGCTGCAAAGCGTGGATCATGAGGACGTATACATCGTTGGCGATAACATCTTCTATATCCCGGAAGGCGAGACGCGTCCGGTTCCGCAAATGGTCGAAAACGCCGAGCAAGCAGGTCCGCTCATCGCTCATAACATTTATGCGGATGTCAAAGGCAAACCGAAGAAATCCTACAAGCCCGGCTTCCACGGTACGATGGTCTGCATCGGCAGCCGCTACGGCGTAGCGAATGTGGGACTGCCGAATAAGATGTTCATGGTCAGCGGATTCATGGCGATGCTCTTCAAGCACTTGATCAATATGTACTATCTGTTCACGGTGGTTGGCTTCAATAAAGTATGGACTTATATGATGCATGAATTTTTCCACGTGAACAATCACCGAAGCTTCGTAGGCGGCCATTTCTCCAAGCGTTCACCTAACTTCTGGCTGCTGCCGCTTCGGGTATTCGTCGGCTACAAATGGCTGCAGGAAGGTCTCGACAAGCTGCCTAAAGTGCTCAAGAACCCTTCGGATATCTTTCTGATTCCGGCGCCGCCAAATGCAGGCGATGCGATATCGGCGGCAAGCGAAGCGGCGCAGGCTGTGACGACAACGGTTGACGCTCAAGCAGCCGCATCCGCTGTAGAAAGCGCGTCTACCGCCGTTACGGCACTCCCGGTACCCGGATTTATCACAAATACGGTGAACTGGTTTATGGGTCTCTTCTTCTATACATCCGACGGCGGTTATACCGGACTTGCGACCGTATTCCAGACCGGGATGGTCTTTGCAGAAATCATTATCGGCCTCCTGCTCATTGCCGGCCTGTTCACCGCAGTATCCTCCATCATCACGGTTGGACTCGGCATCATGATCTGGTCCTCGAGTATGGCATCGGGCGAAATGCTCTGGTACATGACGGCTGGCGTAGCGCTGATTGGCGGGTCGGGCAGCATGTTCGGACTTGACTACTACGTACTGCCTTGGCTCAAGAAGCATTGGAAGAGAATACCGCTCGTTCGCAGATGGTATCTTTATACGGATTAAGCATTACAACTGCACACAGTTATGCCCCTTATTCCAGAGTAATGTGCGGTTGCGCGCATTACTCTGATTTTTAACCGAGGATTATCGTTAGTGGATATGAAACCGCCGAAATCGGTGCGAAATCCCCTGCAAACCCTACCTGCTTGTTAAGGAGTGTTTCTTATGATTACTGCTCTCATTCAAGATGCTTGTCAATTATTGCAGGGCGACATCTCGCCCGACACCGGCATTACCCTTAATTTGGACCGTGAGGATGTGCTAACAGCAGGCCATCTTCTCCTGCAGTATGATTTGCCAGCGGAGCGGCAAATTCGTTTGCTCTCCATTTACATTGCCATCAAGCTCGCTCTCCAGCGCCACCGGGATTGCCAGCTGTTTGAGCCCGGCGACAAGCTCACCCGCAAAGTGCTGGATGGCGACTATTTATACAGCTTCTACGTGCAGCAATGCCTGCGTTATGAGGAATTCAGCCTTCTCACCCACTTGGCCCCTACGGTGAAGCAAATTCAAATCAAGCGCGTCGAGGGACGTCCGGAAGATGAGCGGCTGGAGAAAGCCTTTGAAGTATTCCTTCGCCTGGAGCATCATCGCAACACTACCCGAAAGGCTATTTAGCGATTTAGTCATTAAGTTATTTTAGCGGCGACTTACGACGAGGAGGGGAACAGGATGATCCTGCATGAAGAGCTCGGCATCTCCCTTAGAGCGGTAGATAAAGAAATCGAGAATATAGTTAAATTTGACAGAGATGTTCCCCGCTCCTCGGAGCTGGCCCGCAGCATTCTAGAACTTATTCGCTCGGGCGGCAAGCGGGTTCGCCCGTTGATGGTGATCGTAGGAAGCCGCTTCGGCCCCGCACCGGACGAACGCAAGACATGGCGGCTGGCCGCTGCTGCCGAGTTCATCCATGCCGCTTCCCTGATTCATGACGACATTATCGACGATTCGCCAGTTCGCCGGGGCGACACAGCGGTACATATCAAGCTCGGGATCAGCCGGGCAATCCACGTCGGCAATTATATGTCGGCCCGGGTGATTGAGTTGATCTCCGCCTATTCTGCAGAACGCGAACGCTACGCTTACGATCTGTCTTCACTGGTTACGACGCAGCTCTGCCTGGGCGAATATCAGCAGTTATCCCATCTGTTTGATTACGACGTAACGATTGAGCAATACCTGGAAAAATCCAAAAATAAAACCGCCCAGCTCATGGCCGCCTGCCTGCGGATCGGAGCGCTGTCCGCCGGTGCAGGCGAGGAAATGGCTGGCCTGCTGTACAGCTTCGGGGAGAAGCTCGGCATGTCCTTCCAAATTCGCGACGACATTCTGGATTTCACCCAGTCCTCGGCCAAGCTGGGCAAACCTGCAGGCAGCGACCTGCGCAGCGGCCAAGTGACGCTCCCCGTCCTGTTCGCACTGCAGGATGAAGGGCTTGCACCTAGAATCCGGTCGATCGGAGCGCATACGCCGGCCGAGTATACGAGCGAAGTTATCGCCACAATTCAAAGCTGCGGGGCGCTCCAGCAAACCGAGGCGTTAAGCCAGCAGTATTTGAACGAGGCGCAGCAAATTATCGATCGGTTAAGCAGCTATCCGGCCCACCGGGATTTACAGGCGCTGCTCAGCTTCTTTGGGGGGCGGGATAAATAAGCCGCAGGTTCTGTTATATTCAATAGAAGGCACCTCTCGTCATCATCGAGGTGTCTTCTTCTATTTTTCTTATTCTATTTTCTGTGAACTGTTGAAATTAACATGGGGCCGTTACGTAAATATTCCTTATATCGCTGTGTGCTACTATGCTATATCTACTAATCTGTGACTCGCACTAAATGGAATTCATGTATCTAATTATGCTCTAAGCGCATGTTTCAGGGGATTAGATGGATCTTATGCACCTAAAATCAAGAACCCAGTCCATATTGGCTATTCTCCTTCTTTTAATGACATGAAATCCATTTAAATCTGCTTCTCCTTTCTTGACGCAGAAACTAACTGCTAAAAATCCATTTAAAAAAGGTGAACCTGTGGAATGAATGCGGGCAAATGCGTAAAATGCTGCTGCAATCCCTGCTGTTCCCAGATTTTCTGGACGATATAGGTTCGCAGCTTTGTTCTCCTTGCCTGCATTAGCCTTTAGTTCATCAATAAAGTTTCTATATTTTCTATCTTTCTATCGTGATCTCCCAAAAATTTAACGGCCGCTTAACCCCGCGTTGATGCCATGTTAATTCCCCCTGTCTAAACTAGGTATGATCTTTGTACGCTAGTCAAGGAGGGAACCGCTATGAACACCACCGTCAGAAACGCACCAGCCCCTGCTGCAGTCACCGCTCGCTCCTACAAGTCTGCTTATCGGAGAGGGTTAACGGCAAGCTTGAAGGAGCATGCGCTGGCTTATCTTTTTCTCGCTCCGTCCATTGTAATCTTCGGCCTTTTTCTCTTATATCCCCTCGTTAAATCGGTATACCTCAGCTTCTTCCTGACCGACCCCCGCGGCAATATTGCCGCTTACGTCGGACTAGACAATTTCAGGCAGCTCCTGGGCTCAGCCCAGTTCTGGAACAGCCTGGAGGTTACTGGAAAGTTTGTGCTGCTCACCGTTCCGGGCGGGCTTGCCCTCGGCCTGATCATGGCTGCGCTCGCCCATTCCCGCCTCAAAGGGATGCGCCTGTTTCAGTTTATATTCTCTCTTCCTCTCGCCGTCTCGGTCAGCACCTCGGCGGTCATCTGGATGATGCTGTTCCATCCTACGCTGGGGATGTTCAATTACTTCCTCGATTTGGCGGGGCTTCCCGCGGTACAATGGCTGACCGATTCGCGCTGGGCGCTAGTTTCGATTTCCGTTATGACAATCTGGATGAATTCCGGCTTTAACTTCATCGTATTGCTCAGCGGCCTGCAAGGCATTCCTGAGGATATGTACGACAGCGCCAAGGTAGATGGAGCGGGACCTATTCGCACGTTTATCCGCATCATTCTGCCCTTGTTATCGCCCACGCTGTTTTTCCTGCTAATCGTCTCGGTTATCGGTTCGTTTCAAGCGTTTGGGCAAATGCATATTTTGACAAAAGGCGGTCCAGCAGGCTCAACTGAAGTGTTCGTCTATTCCATTTACAAGGAAGCCTTCGTCAATTACCAATTCGGTACGGGCAGCGCCATGGCCATCATCCTGTTTCTGCTTATTCTGGCCTTGACGCTCATTCAGTTCACCATTTTGGAAAAGAAGGTGCATTATCAATGACGCTGTTCCGTCCGCTGCTGCGCCACGGCATAGTATATTTCTTCCTGTGCTTGCTGTCGCTGTTCATTATCTATCCGCTGCTGTACACCTTTCTCTCGGTTTTCATGACGCCGGAAGAGACGAGCCAGTTCCCTCCGGCTCTCTTCCCGTCCAGCTTGTACTGGGGCAGCTTGGAGGCGGTCGTCCGGCTAATCCCGGTGTTTCGCTTTATCGCTAACAGCTTCCTTGTCTCGACACTCGTTATGATCGGACAGCTGATTACGGCCAGCCTGGCCGCCTATGCCTTCGCTTTTATCGCATTTCGCGGCAAGGCGTTCTGGTTCGCGGTCTTTCTATCAACGATGATGATTCCTTGGGAAGTGACGATGATCCCGAATTTCCTCTTGATCAAATCATGGAACTGGCTCGATTCCTATCCCGGGCTCGTCTTTCCTTTCCTCGCATCCGCTTTTGGCGTGTTTCTGCTGCGGCAATTTTTCCTGCAGCTGCCCCGGGAGCTGTTCGAGGCAGCACGCATCGACGGTTGCGGCCATACGCGCTACTTCGCCGGTATCGTTCTGCCGCTGGCTAGGCCGGGCCTCGCGACGCTGGCCGTATACGTGTTCCTGAATACCTGGAATAGTTATTTATGGCCGCTGCTCATTACGAACACCGCTAACATGCGCACCGTGCAAATCGGCATCAGCATGCTGCAGTTTGAGGAAATGACCGCCTGGAACGTCGTTCTTGCCGGAGTTGCACTCGTGCTGCTTCCTTCCCTGCTGCTCATCGTCCTCGGGCTAAAGCAGCTTGTACGAGGGTTAACGGCCGGGGCGGTCAAGGGATAGCTTTTCTATACAGCACCACCCGTCCTGACGGGCGGATGATTATAAATGATTCTAATGCAGATCAAAAGGGAGAGAAGAAACCAAATGAAACTGAAACCGTTCAAGCTCAAGCGCTCATTTTTGCTGATCACGATTTTGCTGCTGTCCATGCTCGCATCCGCCTGCGGCGGAGCTGGAGGAAACTCAGGAACCGGCACGGGAGGTGAAGCCTCGGCCAGTAATGCGGCTGGTTCCGGCGATACAGCAAGCGGCACGAACTCCGCACCGGCCGGCAAGACGAAGGTCGTATGGTGGCATTCGATGGGCGGCGAGCTCGGCACAGCCGCTGATCAGCTTGTGGCCGATTTCAATGCCTCCCAGGACAAGGTGGAGGTTGAGGCGATTTTTCAGGGCACTTACGATGAAAGCTTGAATAAAATGAAAGCCTCGATGGATTCCAAATCGGGCCCGTCTCTCATTCAGGTATACGAAATTGGCTCCCGCTTCATGATCGATTCCGGCGCCATTACCCCGGTGCAGCAGTTCATCGATGCAGAGAACTACGATCTCACCCATTTGGAAGAGAATATTATGAATTACTATACATTTGATGGCAAGCAGTACTCCATGCCCTTTAATACTTCGAACCCGATTCTGTATTACAACAAGGACTTGTTCAAGGCTGCAGGCCTTGATCCCGACAAAGCTCCAGCCACTTATGAAGAGTTGAAAATGGCAGCCGAAGCGCTGAGCAAAAACGGAGCCCCCGCCTCCTTTGCCATTTACGGCTGGTTTATGGAGCAGTTTTTCGCGAATCAGGGAGCCGAATATGTGGACAACGGCAACGGCCGCACCGCTGCGGCAACCCAGTCTCTCGTCAACGAAGAAGCCGGCATAAAAACGCTGGAATGGTGGAAGGGCCTCATCGACAGCCAGGCAGCTATTAACCTTGGCCGTAAAACCGATGACACAAAGAAAGCCTTTGTTGCCGGACAGGTCAGCATGACGCTCGACTCCACGGCAGGGCTGCGGGGCATTGTAGACAGCGTAGGCGACAAGTTCGAGGTAGGCACTGCGTTCCTTCCTAAGCCGGACGGCAGCTCTGATGGAGGCGTCATTATCGGCGGAGCAAGCTTGTGGGTATTAAATAATAAGCCGGCAGAAGAGCAGCAGGCTGCCTGGGAGTTCATCAAGTTCCTTGCCGAGCCGCAGACGCAAGCCAAATGGCACATCGCGACTGGATACTTCCCGATCACGAAGAAGGCTTACGACGAGCAGATCGTGAAGGACAATCTGGCCAAATATCCGCAATTCCAGACGGCGGTCGACCAGCTTCATGCCAGCAAGCCTAGCCTGGCCACACAGGGTGCGGTCATGGGCGTATTCCCGGAGGCCCGCCAAATCGTCGAAAGCGCCATCGAGGAAGCGCTCGGCGGCAGCAAATCCACCAAGCAGGCGCTGGACGACGCCGCCAAAGCGATTACAGATAAAATTGGCAACTATAATAAAACGGTGAAAAAATAAACTGCATACAGCGGCAGCTCCCCTTCGGTATTGGAGGGGAGCTGTTGTTATGGCAGGCGCTTTTTTTATCCCAAATAAAAGTCAATTAATGTCATGAATAAAATCACCATGCTAATCACCTGATTCAGATTGTAAGAGGCGACCTTCATGACCTGCCGGTTGCCCGGCTTAATGATGCGATGTTCCGTGAGCAGGAGAACGACGGCGGCGCCGATGCCGATGCCGTACGTCCAGCCGAGCCCCCGCAGCGGGATAAGAGCGAGCAGCAGCAGGACCATCAGCAGATGGAGCGCCGCAGCGATGCGCAAGCCGTTCTTCAAGCCGAAGTAGCTGGGAATCGACCATAATCCGTGCTTGCGGTCGAATTCGATGTCCTGCGAGCCGTAGATGATGTCAAAGCCCGCGATCCACAGCATGACGATCGTTCCGAGCACAAATGGCGTAAACGCGAATTTGCCGGTCACCGCAAACCAGGCGCCGATCGGCGCAGAAGCAATCGTAAATCCCAGATACAAGTGGCTCAAATAGGTAAAACGTTTCGTATAGGAGTACGACGAGATCAGGAAAATCGCCACCGGAGACAGCAGGAAGCATAGCGGATTCAGCATCGCCGAGGCGGCGATAAAGATGCCGTAGTTTATAACGACGAACAGCAGCACCTCCTTCGCCTCCAGCAATTGCTGCGGCAAATGGCGGTGCGCCGTGCGCGGGTTCTGAGCATCGTATATCCGGTCCACGATCCGGTTAAAGGCGTTGGCTCCGTTGCGCGCAGCCACCAGGGCGATCAGGCCCCAGATCATCACATGCGCGGACGGCAGTCCGTTCGCGGCCCAGACCATCGAGATGATGGCGAAGGGCAGCGAGAACAACGTATGCGAGAACATGACCAGCTCGCTATACAGCTTGATTTTGGACCCGACTTTGCGGGCGTATTCCATAGCTTCCACACTCCTTGGCACAGTAAGCAGCGGACGCTATTCCGCCCACGAGACGGGTTGCTTCCGCCCTATTCTATTGATAATGACGCAATATATTGAGAAAAGTCGTTCATTTCATTTGGGCTCATATTATGGAACGCAGCGTCTCCTCCAAGGCGGTGAGCATGCCTGCAATATCCTCCTCCGTGATGACTAGCGGCGGTTGAAAGGCCAGGACGTTACGATCCACACCGTTTTTGCCAATGATAAATCCTCTGTCCTTCATCTGTTCTAATATTTCGTCTACCAGGGCGGCGCCGCGAGAGGCGTCTTCTCCGCACAGCTCGGCGCCGATCATCAGACCCGCTCCGCGCACCTCCGTGATGACTTGCGGGTAGTGAGCGGCCAGACTGCGCAGGCCTTCCTGCAGAATGCCCCCAAGCTGCTTAGAGCGCTGCACCAGCTGGTGGGATTCGATGTAGTCCAGCACTGCCAGGGCGGTTACGGCCGATACCGGGTTGCCGCCAAACGTGGACGCCGAAGGCCGATTGAAGCTGGCGGCAATCTCGTCCGTCGTGGCGAATGCGGCAACCGGCACGCCGTTGCCAAGCGCTTTCGCCATCGTGACGATGTCCGGCTGCACGCCGTAGTGCTCGATCGCGAACATCTCCCCCGTCCGGCCGAAGCCGGTCTGGATTTCGTCCGCGATGAGAAGCACACCGTGCCCCGCCAGCAGCGCCTTCACTTCGGCGAAGTACCCCGCTGGCGGCACGATGATGCCTGCGTTGCCCTGGATCGGCTCGGCGATCATGGCGGCGATTTCGCCGCCCTTCTCTTCGAGCGCCTTCCTCAGGGCAGCGAGGGAGCGCTGTGCCGCCTCGTCCCCGCTCATTCCCCGTTCATAAGGCCGGGGAATGAACGTCACGTCCCGATCCGCCTCCAGCTCCGGATCGGTCCGCCACATGCGCAGGCCCGTCACGCTCATCGTCAAATAGGTGCGGCCGTGCAGGCCTTGCTCCAGCGCGATGAAGCCTCTTTTTCCCGTATGCAGACGGGCCAGCAGCAGAGCACCTTCATTGGCCTCTGAACCGCTGTTCACGAAGAAGGTGCGCTTCAATGTTCCTGGCAGCACCTCCGCCATACGCTGCGCCAAGTCGGCGTTCGGCTGAGTCAAGTAGATGGTGCACGTATGCTGGAGTGTTCTCAGCTGCTCCTCCGTGCGTCTAACGATGTCGGGGTTGCAGTGGCCGCAAGCAACGACGGATACGCCTGCAAAAAAATCCGTGTACCTCCGGTTCACGTGATCGTACAGGTACTGCATCTCCCCTTTGACGATTTGCGGCGGAGTGCGGTAAAAATAACTCGTGCACGGGTAAAAATGCTGCTGCCGTTGTTGTAGGATGTGATCTGGCCCGCTGTATTGCGCCATTTTCGTTTCCGCTCCTTTTTATTGACGATAGAGTGGGATGTAAGAATAGAGTACTAACTGTATTTTAGGTATCTAAAAGTGGGCCATTTCGCATTTTCGCCTCATTACATGGATTTCTTGCAGTTAAAAACCAGGCTCCCGCTAGATAGGTATGATATATCCCGGTTTAAATGCAGGAAATCCAGTTAATCCCGCCTAAATCGTAGAAGTCTCATAAATAACTGCATAAAATACAGTTAATTTATCGTGTCTGGGGCCAGATAGTCTTTTGTCGTTCTTGTCTTACACCTATACTTTACTGCTACTGCTGATACTGCTGCTATTGCTACTGCTCTTGCTCTTCCACCTACTGCTACTGTGGGACATTTGGCGATCAATAAGACCCTTAGGGTACTTTTTATATCTTTGGTGCTGGGGTGCGTTGTAAGAACAGAATACTAACTGTATTTCATGTATCTAAAAGTAGGCCGTTTCGCATTTCCGCCTCATTACATGGATTTCTTGCAGTTAAAAGCCAGGCTCCCGCTAGACAGGTATGATATATCCCGATTAGATGCAGGAAATCCAGTTAATCCCGCCTCAAACGTAGAAGTCTCTTAAATAACTGCATGAAATACAGTTAATTTATCGTGTCTGGGGCCAGATAGTCTTTTGTCGTTCTTGTCTTTACAGCTACACTTTACTGCTAATGCTGATACTGCACTGCTGCTATTGTTGCTATTGCTACTGCTCTTACACTTACTCTTGCACTTGCTCTTGCACTTATACCTACACCTACACCTGCTCTTGCTTCTACTTCTACTTCTACTTCTACACTTGCACCTGCATTTAAACTTGCTTGCAACTCGTTACTACTACTACTACTACTACTACTATTGCTATTGCTATTGCTATTGCTATTGCTACTCTTACTCTTACTCTTACTCTTACTCTCTTACCCTTACTCTTTACTCTGCGTTACACCTACTATCTACACCTTCACCTAAACCTGTATTGCACTTCCACCTACATCCGCACCTGCACTCGTTCTTTCTCCTGTTTCCCTTCACAAGCTCCATCCACTGCTTCGACTTGACCCGGCGCAACGCCGTCGAACTGCAGCGCTCCCAGCGTATATCCCGCGTAGACTGGGGTCATTCCAGCAAACAGCTCACCAGCAGTTTCTGGTCTCTCTATCGCCGCCCTGTACGTACTAACGATCGACCGCAACTGCTCCGGCTGGTAGGTCGCGCCTTCGATCCGGCAAACAGACAGTCCGGCATCCTGCAGCTCATTCATTACGGGCAGCAGACACAGCTCCTTGGCCAGCATCAAATGGCAGCGCCCATGTACATCGCGGTAAACCGGGTTCTCTCCCTTGTCAGTCATCAGCACCAGAGTACGGTTATCGACGTACCGGTTGTCCTCTTCGCCTATTGGCTCGAACACCTCTGTGTTCTCATACAAATCAAGCTCCATGTACATCAGGGCAGGCGAGCCGTGCACCACGACCTCCATTGGAGCCGCCGCATTCACCAGCAGCTTGGTCAAATCATGGAGCGGGAGTTCGATGGAAGCTGTAAACCGCTCTACACCAAGCTTCCTATACATCTCTGCGGCCAAATGATTGAAAATATTCAAATTGATATCGCCCACAAGCGGATAACCTTTGGAGGCAAATTTATGGATTGCGCCGAGGTTCGTCGCGAGTATGCCGTCGATCGGCAGGCGTTCACCAGACAGCAGTCCGTCGTATATTTCGAAGTGCAGCTCGTTCATCATGCGCGGCAAACCTAAATACAGCTTGGCGTTCCCCTTGATCACTGCCAGTTGTTTAATTTCCTGCTTCGTAAATGGCCGATCCGGCTCGAACACATCGCCCGAAAGATAAACATGATCGGCCCCTGCCTCAAACGCTGCTTGCGCTTGGGCCGCATTATTCACATGCACGGACAGCTCCATTCGGTTGTTCAGGTTGTTCAGGTTATTTTGGCTATATTGATTGTTTCGATTGTTTTGATTGTTTCGATTGTTTTGGTTATTCCGACTGTTGTGATTGTTTGGGTAGCATTGGTTGTATGGGTTGCCTTGTTCCATTTGACTGCCACGTTCCATTGGTTTGCCTCGTTCCATTCGTTTACCTTGTTCGGCTTGTTTGCTCAAATTGTTCCGCTCGCCCTCTTGCCGCCCCGCTTTGCTGCTTGCTGCAGCCTCAGCGAGATAAGCCGCAACCTCACCCAACCGTTTGTTTCCAAGGCTCCGCTCTTCCGTCGGCGTACTAAATACCTTGCCCGTGCTATAAAATTTGCCTGTCCCCTCATAGCGTTTATTCATATAGGACAGCCCCGGACGGCCAAATGCATAACCGGTGGACAAATCGCGCTTGCGGTTGTCGTACAGCAGCCGGGTATCCCGGCTCCGTTCAAAGCCGACCGGATCGTCGATGTACCGATCGATCGCGTCTCCATACGCATTGACCAGCATCAGCACAAACTCCGTGTCGCGCATACGCCCTTCGATTTTAAAAGACGTCACCCCGCCATGAATCAGTTCGGGAATATGCTCGTACATGAACATATCCTTCACGGCAAGCGGATATTCGGAAGGATACACGAAGCCGTCCTTCTTCACCCGGTAGTCCCAGCGGCACGGCTTTAGGCACTTGCCCCGGTTGCTGCTCATCCCGAACACCAACGAGCTGAAGTAGCAATTCGCCCCATGCACGGAGCACATATCGCCGTGAATAAAGTACTCCAGCTCCATGCCAGTCGTCTCCCGCAAATACCGCGTAGTCTTCAGATCCATCTCCCGGGACGTGACGACCCGAGTGACGCCCATCTGGCTCAGCGCCTCGATCATCTCGCGGTTATGCACATTCATCATGACCGAGGAATGCACGGGAAGCTGCAAGCCCATGTCCTGAATGAGCGCCAGCACAGCGAAATCCTGCACGATCATGGCATCCGGCCCCGCCTGTTCCAGAAAGCGCAAATATTCCCGCGCCTCTTCGATTTCCCCTTCGTTCAGCAGGTTGTTTACCGTAACGTACACTTTTTTATCCAAGCCATGGGCCAGCTCAATCGCCTCCACCATCTCCGGGCGGCTAAAATTATATCCTTTGCGCATCATGCGCATATTGAGGCTCGGTCCCCCGAAATAAACGGCATCGCAATTGGCACGGATCACTTCCTTGAAGATTTCAAATGTTCCCGCCGGCGCAAGCAATTCGACTTCTTTTCCATTAAAATAACGAGCCACAGCGTTTCTCCCCTTCCTGCCTCAACTAAGCTGTACTAGCAGTCTATATTGATATAGTTAAATTTATTGTGATTTTTTTCACTATACAACCGTCATTCCAAACAGCCCTGTGTTGCCCGCACGCGATGAATCCCTCGTCCCCATGCTTTTTCACATCAAAATCCTATACATCAGCACGCTGGCAGTCAGGATTGCAAATGATAAAATGAACCAGGTGTCGCGGCGCTTCCAGACGAGCAGGTGATATTCCGAACGCGGCGCCCCGATCCGGTAGCCTCTCGATTCCATCGACAGCACCAGCTCCTCGGCCCGGCGAAAAGCTCCTACCGTCACCGGAACGAGCAGGGACACCAGCATTTTCCCCTTCTCTTTCCAAGGCAGCTCCCGCAAATCGGCGCCCCGGGCGGCCTGCGCCTTCACGATCTTTTGCGCCTCATCCAGAATCGTCGGGATGAACCGCAGCGCAATGCTCATCATCAAGGTCAGGCGCTGCGCGGATAATCCTACTGACTCCAGCGGCTTCAGCACGCCAGCCATCCCTTGGTTTAGGAGCCCGGGCGTCGTCGTAAACGTAAGAATCGCCGTAAAAGATACAAGCAACGCCATCCGCGAGGCCGAGATCAGCCCAAGGCTGACTCCTCCGGAATAAAGTGTCCATGAGCCGATCTGCCACAGCGCCGTTCCCTCAGTCACCGTAAAGCACTGCACGGCAAAGATAAACACCATCAGCACCCAGAGAGGCTTCGCCGCTTTGACGTAGTATTTGAGCGGAATCTTCGTTGCTGTCATATAAGCGAGGGAAAAAACGGCAGCGACGCCAAGCGCAGGCCATGAACCGACAGCGACAATCGCGATGAGATACAGCAGCATGGCCGTCAGCTTCGCCCGGGGGTCGACGCCATGCACCCAGGAGCCCGTATCGATGCTCCGGCCAATCAGCAGCTTTCCCCGCATGCCATTCTCTCCTCTCTGCCTCTTAATGTGCCTGCAGCCGAAAGCACCTCGGCAATACGTTCCGCCAGTGATTCCGGCGTTAAGCACGGCTTCTCCGCCTCCAGCCCGTACTCGGCGGCCAGCCTATTCCATAACGTGATGCATTCCGGAAGGGCCAGCCCTTCCCGCTCCAGGAAGGCGGCTTCCCTGACCAGGGCATCGGTCGTCCCCTGGAATAACGTCCGGCCGCCCTTCATCACGATCCAACCGTCCACATAGGGCAGCAGTTCCTCCATCTGGTGCGTCACGACGATGACCGTCTTCCCTTGCTCCCGGTGCAGCTTCGACAGCAGCTCAGCCAGCTCGGCCCGGCTCTGTGGATCAAGGGTGGCCGTCGGCTCGTCTAGGGCAATGACCTCGGGGTCCATGGCCAGGACGGAAGCAATGGCTACCTTGCGCATCTGCCCGCCGCTGAGGTGAAAAGGATTCCTCTGCAGAATCGATTCATCCAGCCCAAGCAGGGACAAGGCCCATTTCCCCCGCTCCTTTGCTTCCGCGAGAGACATTCCAAAGTTGAGCGGTCCGAAGCAAATATCCTTCTCCACCGTATCCTCGAACAGCTGCTGTTCGGGAAATTGAAAGACCAGTCCGACCCGCCTGCGCAGCTCGCGCATTGCCGGCGCCTTTTCCTGGGCGCCTATCGGCACATCTAAGACCCGCACACGCCCTGCGGTCGGCTTCAGGATGCCGTTAAAATGCTGCAGCAGCGTCGACTTGCCAGAGCCTGTCGTGCCGGCAATCCCGGTGAACGTTCCGGGCTGAATATGGAGATTGACACCCTCTAGCGCCCCGCTCCGCCATAAGCTGCGGTCATCATATGCATAGCTGACTTCCTCGAATGTAATAGCCATAGTGTCACCGCCTCCTCGTTTGCCGGCCAGGGAAAATGCAGTCCCCATCCAACCCCCGCTTCCGCAATTCCTGCAGCAGCCTGACCTGGTAAGGCGCGATCAATCGGCAAGCGTGCAGCAGCTCCTCATCCTCGAACAGCTCCGCCGGAGCTGTATCGGCAGTAATGGCCCCGCCCCGGAGCACGATCGCCCGGTCCGAGGCCATAATCTCTTCCGCGTCATGCGTAATCGAGATAAGCGTGTAATCACCGCTGCTCCGCATGTCCTGCCAGATGTGCAGCAGCTCTCCGCGCGCCTTCTCATCCAGCATGGAGGAGGCTTCATCGAAAATTACGATGCCCGGCTCCATCGCTAGGATCGAGGCGAGGGCTACACGCTGCTTCTGCCCCCCGGACAGCTCTGCCGGGTGCTTGGTCAGCAGATGGCTGATTTCCAGCTTCTCAGCGTAACGCTGCACCCGGTCTATCATTTCCTCGCGGGAGAGGCAGCGCCCCTCTAGTCCAAAAGCGATATCCTCCTCTACCGTGGAGCCGATAAACTGGTTATCCGGGTTCTGGAACACCATGCCGATCCGGGGACGGATCTCCCAGACTGAATCCTGCGTCAGCTCGCGGCCTTCCACCACAATCGTGCCGCTGTTTGCGGCCAGCAGTCCGCCCAGCAGCTTGGCAAGGGTCGATTTGCCGCAGCCGTTAGGCCCGACGATCGATACCCAGCTTCCAGAAGCAATGCGGAGCGTCACCTCATCCAGAACCGGGGTATCCGGCGAATATGCGAAGGAAACTCCGTTCAATTCGTAAGCGTATGCTGCTGCGGCCATCTTTTCACCCCCCTTAATCCGTCAGAAAAGATTCAAATAACGACAATCTGGAAAGCGCAGGAATCAAATAACGAACCGCAATCCCGACTGCAATCCCCGTCAGCACTCCTGTAATGAGCAGCATTGGCAGGTAATAGAATATTTTCGTTGTCAGGAAATACAGCGATGCCGCAGTAAGCTGCCCGATATTATGGGCAATCCCCCCGACGATGCTTATGCCGATCATACTTAGTCTCTTGCGTCCTACCAGGAGCAGAAACCACATCGCCGCGAAGCTGAACAGTGCGCCCATAATACTGAACAAGAAGCTGGAAAATGTGCCAAAAATAAAAGCGGTAAGCAGCGTTTTTAGCAGCACCATCATCAAGGCGTCCCTCGCCCGCAGAAAATAAAGGCAGGTCAGCACCATAATATTCGCCAGCCCCAGCTTGGCGCCGGGCACGCCCATATTGATCGGAATCAGCGATTCAATCAGGCTCAGTACAACCGCAACCGCAGCGAAAATCGCGACGATAACCGTTCTTTTCAACATGAGAGTGGATGACTCGCTGCCAAGCGTTCTCGGCGCGGCTGGTTTATTTAACGACGGCATCGATCTCATCTCCTTCCCCGGAAGCTCCTTCAATTTCTACGATCATTTTGTGCGGGAGACAGACGATCGTGCCTCCGTTACGCTGGACAAACCCGAAGGTCAGGCATAACTGATCAGGGCAATCGGCCTCAATCATTTCTATGCCATAATCATGTACCTTCAAAATGTTGAGGCCATCCTCGGTTTCAATTTCAATGATTTGCTCCTCTTCCGTGAGCTCCACGGATCGTACCAGCTTGCCATCGACCTTGATATTTGCAACAAGTGGATTGTTATTGTGATTGTTTTCACTTAAATCTCCAAAAAACCACCTTGGAACAAGAAATGCCATAGCAATGACAACAATCAAGCCGATCAGCAGGATATCTCCACGTTTCATAGAGAAAACTCCCTTATTTTTTGATTATATAAATCTTAGATGATCTCATTATAACCCCTGTTCAATGACTAACCTGTGCGATTTCTCTCATTTTCCCAGTTGTCACAAATCCCTCACTTTATAAGGATTTTAATGGAATAATCATTACTTTGTGAAAAAAAGTACTTTAAACATTTTCCCACCCTTGATACAATAAATTTGAATGAATCAATTTAGATGCAAATGAAATGAGGCGGCGTTTATGAAGCACAATAGACTACTTACCTTAGGATTAACGCTTTTGCTATCAACGGCTCTATTGGCTGGCTGCGGCACAGACCCAGGCCTATCCAAGGCCTCCGGCGAATCTAGCGATAAGACGGCAAATTCGCATGAGACCATGAAGCCGATGGGAGAAACGTTCTTCATATTCGACACCGTCGTCAACGTGAAAATATATGATGATCGCGCCACACGTCAGCATTTCAACGAAATTGAAGCCCTGCTAAATGACATTGACGGCAAAATCAGCCGTACGCTGGAGGGCAGCGAAATCTACCAGGTGAACAGCCATTCCGGCAAGTCGCCAGTTGAAGTTTCGAATGAGACGTTCGAATTGATCGAGAAAGCTCTCGACTATGCGAAACGAACAGATGGAAAGTTCAATCCCGCCATCGGCAACCTGGTCACGCTGTGGAACATCGGCCATGAAGGCGCCAAGGTCCCAGACGCCGATCTGATCGAAGCCGCCAAAGCGCTAAGCGACTATCATTTAATAGAAATGAATAAGGAAACGCACGAAATTTATTTGCAAAAAGAAGGCATGGCCATCGACCTCGGCTCCATCGGCAAAGGCTATGCGGCAGACGCGATTTACGAGTACCTGGAGGCGCAAGGCTTCAGCAGCGCGATCATCGATCTCGGTGGCAACATTTATGCCATGGGCAATAAGCCGGGCGGCAAGATGTGGAACATTGGCATTCAGGACCCGGGTAAAGAACGCGGCAATTCGATCGGCACGATTCAAGTGGCCGACAAGACCATCGTCACCTCCGGCATCTATGAGCGTTTTTTTATAGAAGACGGCAAGCTCTACCAGCATATTCTCGATCCCGGAACCGGTTATCCGGTTGAAAACGGCATCAGCAGTGTCACCGTCGTAACGAAGCATTCTACCGATGCGGATGCTCTGTCCACGTCGCTATTCGTACTCGGCATTGAGGACGGATTGAAGTTCATCGAGGATACGCCGGATACGGAGGCCTTGTTCATTTCCAAAGAGAAGAAGCTGTACGCTACTTCCGGATTCAAGGACATGTTGAAAAAAACGAACGACAGCTATACCTTTGCCAACTAGGCGTGAGCGCCTCGATGATAGACTCGCAAAGACCGCATCCCACCTTCCCGCTTCAGCCTTTCGCTGGAGCGGTATTTTATTTTCATAAAATATTCTTGCTTTAACGACAGAACTATAGTATTATTATAATTTGAGTTGCAAACCGCTTTTAAATGTAGTTCCTCACAAGATTATAGCCCTCCTATACCTGACCAGGTATGATAATTCCTATGAATGACCCAAAGTAAGGATTTAATGGATTTCTGATTCACACTGGCGCGGTCATCGGAGCCGCAAGGACAAAAGAGAGGCAGGGCTTTTGTTGTTTTAGAAAATGATTGTGGTTGTAGTCTGAGCAGGAACCAAAGTTGTTCTTCCCGTGTACAGGAGAACAGTAAATATATAAAGCACAAACGCCCGTTTCCACTTTAGCCGTGGTAACGGGCGTTTTGGTTGGTGCTTTTTTTTAGCTTTAATAGACATGGGCTGAGAAACAGTTAACTTACAGCCCTTACCTTTATTCCTGGCTTGTATTAGGATCTTTGCGGATGTCTCATTTTTTACATAGTCCCTAAATTCAACCAAACGATCTCTATACCAAGTTCCCAGAAGTACAGTCTATTAGAGCTTTTAAGAGGCTCCCTCTGTTTAATATGAATTTGGTTATCTCAATATTATCCCCCGTTAAGCAATTCCTCATTTAGCTTTTTTAACTGGCTTAGATATTGATTAATTCTGTCCATATCAATTACACTCTTATCTAAACTAGCTACGTATAACAATTTTAACCAGAAGGCATCCCCAATTGCATATTCATCTACTGCCTTTTTAATATTTTCTTCTGTTAAAGTACTAACAATAATATCAGGTTGAGGAGGCGATACAAAGTTAACATTGTCTTCCTTCATTCGAGTAATTAAGTTTTGTGCAGTGCTAACCACCGCAGTAATAGTTGATCCATCTTCAAGTTCAATAAAAATATCAATATTATTATCATCTTTTTTAGAAATCTCCGATAGAGGTGTTGGGTAACTAATATTTAGGACTTTCATCTCTAGCCCCCTATTTTACCGTATATTTTATTACAAAATACTACTAAACTATCTTCTCTTACAGGGAGGGGAAACGCCTTCGCCTTTGTGCATATCACTCTTCCATAGCATTAACTCCCTCTATAGTTTATATTTTAGATATCTCAATCATTTTATTGCTAAAGTGTACGAGTATCTTAGAGCCTGATGAAAAAAGAATTTCGTGAGACAGGACATCCTCGTTTACATCTAGTATCTCCTCGTACCCCCAGTCACCAAATCCATGAGGTCTAACTGCAGATTCATTCTCAGAATAATCAACTTGAAGTTTGATAATCTTCTTATAAATAATGCGCCAACAATTCTTTCCATCCGTTAAGGTTATTTCTACATTTATCGGTCTTTTAATGCTTGTATCTAGTTGCTTAATTTTAACTTCGATCAGGTTTGAATCATGAAAGCTCCTAGAGTTATATAAATCAAATACTTGCCTAGGCAATTTACCTTTTAACTTTTGGAATCGCTGGTTGTATAGAGCTTCGTTCTCATCCCATTTGCGGTTCGCTTCGTTTCGTTCTTCTTCATCTTCACTGTTTATCTTAGACCACAATTCGTCTGTAAAATACTGAATCTTAATCACCTCTGTTATCAGAATGGCTGTAGAGGTTTTGAGCCTTATGAAATAATTTCTCCCTCAGCTTTCTATCATTTTCATGAGGATTAGGTTTGCGAACTTCAATTAAACCATCCTTAGAAACTGCAGACTGATCTATTGCCAATTCAACCGTTGTATACGCACGGTACTTTAATAATGTTACGACTTGTTCCTTGTCAAGGATTCCTCCATCTCGGATAATTTCTCTATGCTTAAAAGCAACCGATTCTTTTATAAATGCCTTACTGAAAAAGCATTTTTCTAACTTTGAGATTTGATTTAATTGTATTTTGTCTGTTTTTAATGCATCAATAATCAAACTCTCCAGCCCTAAATACTTACTTTCCCTATAAGTCTCTACGATTTCTTCAAGCAACTCTTCATTAATATACGTTGTATCCGTTTCATCACACTTGTTCTTGAAATAATTCCATGTTATATGCTCTTTCACTGATGAATCCATATGAACTAAGTTAAGAACACTATAGAGCCGGGCTAATTGTTTCTTATTAATACTTCCATGTAACTCTAGCTGTTCACTAAGCTCATGCTGCGAAATAATATCATTAATTTCAGCAGCCAGTTCACTTAAACTTAATCGATCACTATCCAATGATTCGCTTATTTTTAAAAGGAGACTATTGTTCATACTTCCTTTCCTTTCTAACCACCTTTCGGTTATCTGCCCGCTTCAGTTGCTAAGGCTACAAAGAGTTTTTGGGTATCTATACTGCCAAAAGTTTTTATATCTAACGAGGGCATGACACCTATTTCGGAAAGATTTTGAATAATTATATTTGATATTACAACAATTACCGTTTATATGGATTGTTGCCTAACGAATTACTACAGGCATTGATGAGTTTTAAGTTCTCCATGTCTTGCGGCCCGATCCATTAGGCACTGGTACTGGGTGGGGGTAAAGAAAGACCTTGAGGATTCCACCCCCAAGGTCATAAATTTATTGAAAAACGATATAAAACAAGAATGCTTTTTTGCTATCAGTTGAAGAGAGTAGATAGTATACGAATGAATCTTTTTTATCTTCTCTCACATAGAATGTCGAATTATACTCTATAAATCTTACTAATGAGGCGAAAATGGTTTTAACCGCATTTAAGTTAAACTCTTTTAGTTTAATCACAATATTATACTGTTTGTCATTATAATTAATAGAAGAGTCTACGATATTATCCTGCCTTTCAAAGAAATCCGTTGTCTCTGACCAAATCCCTATCTCATATTCAGTATTTAGATCTTTGGATAATTCTAGTAATACATCCTTATTCATATGCTCTTATCAACTCCACTATAAGATTTATAAGGTTTAAGAATATAAATGCCCCAGAGAAAAGATTGACTCCAACAGTTGGATCCTGCTTAAGTAAGGCCTGTTCTAATTTTTCATGATGTTCATTCCCGTGTATTCTCGATAGTATTTAAAACTCAAAAACCCGTAAGTGGTCACTTTTTTCAAAATATCCATCTTACGGGTTACAGTCCACACCCACATGTGGCACTATAAGTTTTTAATACTATTTATTCCAGTTTTCTCGAAGTTCTTGTCGCAATATCAATTTCAAACCTTTCCTCTGGTATGCCAAGTTCTTTTGTAGTAATAAGGATATAATGAGATTTATTTTCCGTTGGCTCAAGCTTTATCCAATGATTAACCTCACCAACCGCAAGAGTTTTAATTTTACGAACCTGAATCTCAGTTGAGATATATGTTTCCTCTCCTGTGCTAACATTTTTAAGATATAATCGTGCATAACCATTTCTTTGGAACAAATTAATTAAATCTACTCGATATTCATATTTTCCATCTGCTGATATCTTTAATGCGTCACTCCTTATCTTTTCATTCGCCCAACCGTGGGTATTAACGCTTTGAATCAGTACAGCAGAGAGTAGTATTGATAACCCCACCCCTACACAAATTCCAACATAATCTACTCCACTTGTTGGAGTCCATCCTTTAATTAGTAATATAGTAAACACTACAGCGAACAATAGAACTGGAACACCTGCTCCCAACAAATAGGTCGTTCCAATAATATCCATACCTCTTTGAAAGTACGCTGTTGAACCGAAAAGAAACCATACAAATGAGAAAGCACTAAACATTATTATACCTATCAATAAAAGCCTTAACCATATCGGCATATTCTTCCCCCCTTTAGATTAAACCTTTATTATCTTAACTAAAATGATCCTCTACCACTTGAACTCGAATGAAGGCCTAATTTTAATATCGGCTCAATATATTTTTTCCAAATGTCCACATTACTGTGCATGGTTGAATGAGCTTGAATGCTTGTGCCTGTCTCCCCATCTTTCGCTCGCACATTATCTGCACCTTTAAATTTCCTTGTAAATGTAGACCCTGCCCACCACCAACTTCCTCCCATGTCGCCTTGGACAATATCTCTATTATTATACATATGAATATGTTGACCGACCTCTGTCTTCAAGTTATATTCCCTAACGGGAGTCGCTACTGTAATTAATGTCTCGACTTGCATCCCTTTTTCCTCCAGAAGATTAGCTAACATGATTGCCACATTTCCTCCATGACTATGCCCTACTAATCTAATAGGTTCGTCAGGATTCTTACTGTGCCACTCATATACTGTGTTTACAAAACCCTTAGCCGCATCAGAACGTGCACCTTTGCTATTTTCTCCTGTCCACTCTAGCGCTTTACTTGATTCATTAAACAGACCCTCCACATATTTCACAAAATCCGGTGTCCATGTAGTCGGATCTGAGTAAGTACCATGAATCAACCAAACTTTGTGCCCACTAGGATCCGTATAAATCAAAGGATTATTATGCACATACGTATACAAGTTCTGGCTTAGCGGGTTAGTAATGTCCCCTTCATAGCTATCCTTTGATGCGAATCTTCCCGCGTTCGGATCATACCAGCGGGCTCGGAGATACTGCAAATCCGTCGTTGCATCCCAGTACTCTCCAGAGTAGCGGAAGATATTCGGAACGGTCTCTTCCTCAAGCTCAGGGTTGCCCCAAATATCGTAAGTGTAGCTGTTCAGCTGGTTCCCCGCGCTATCGACCAGACCTACTACATCGCCATGACCGTTAAATTGATAATACTGGACTTCTCCGGTTGCTTGATCCACCCGGGACCATAGCCGGCCGGCTAAATCGTAGATGTAGGTGTAGGTTATGCTTGGTGAACCATTGCTTACGTCTGCTTCTGCAATCAGTTTCGCTTGTTCGTCATAGTAATAGCGGGTTCGCTCCGCTCCTTCAGCCCGCTCGTATAGGAAGCCGTCTCCGTTATAGCTGTAGCTGACTGCTGTACCGTTCTCGCCTGTTACTTTTGTTAAACGGTTGAGGCTATCGAAGGTGAATTCGGCATTCGTCATGCCCCGAACCTGCTGGCCCTCTACCTCGAGGCGATTTCCGCGTTCGTCATAGACGTACTTTTTGCTCAGGTCTTGCCCATTCTCCTCTTGAATTCGATTCAGGGAATCATAAGCGAAGGTATCGTCGGCCCCGTCCTGGCTGCGGGAAATAATGTTCTTGTTGTCGTCGTATTGATAAGTGAACTGCAAGCCCGCAGCACGTTGTACTTCTGCATTCTCACTCATCTCGCCCATAAGAGCTGCAGAGCCGCTTCTAAGCGTCCTTCCCGCCGCCCCAGGCGCGAGCGTCATCGCCGTCAAGTCATAGCCTTCATACGTGTATGAGGTGCTTAGTCCATTACTGGAAGACTGGATCTGCAGCAGTCCGTTCGCTTGGTAGTCAAAGGTCATTCGATCCACGGGCGACCCGGACCCGGCAGCAAAAGCCGCCATTCTTCCATTGCTTGACGCATCATGCACTACATCCAGAGCGCTAACCCGGTTCATGGCATCCAATGTATACTGAGCGCCTGTCGTTTTCCCGGAAGCATCCTTCAGTGTGTATCCCGTCCGCATCTGCTTGTTATAGGAATATTCGATTTGCGTACCGTCAGGATAGGCGATCCTCGTTAGCAACCCGCTTTGCGGATCATAGGTATACGTCGTATTCCCTGTAGTATCGGCCATTCCGGTACGGCGCCCCATCGCATCGTAACTATATTTTATCTGCTGGCCAGGCGCTTTGATCAGGGTAAGCAAATTATCGCTATTATACTCGTATTCCGTAAATTGACTCGCGTGATCCAGCGATCTGATCAGGTTTCCTCGTGAATCGTAAAAGAATGCCTCAACCAGCCGTTCCTCATTCATTTGCCGGATCAGGTTGCCTGCTTGGTTGTATTCCTTCTCTACATACGTATTATCCGGATATTGAATTTTGGTCAGATAACCTGCCAAGCTGTACGTATAACGCGTCGAACGCAGCTCAGGATCGGAGACAGATATCATACGCCCAAGCGCATCATATTCATATCGGGTCTGTCCGCCATTTCCGTCCGTGACGATCACCGGGTGGCCTTCCAAGTCGTAGACCGTCTGCTCCAAAGGAACATATGCCCCATTTCTCGATTCCTCGAACGCCAATACATTTCCAAGCAGATCCGTCTTCTCCTGATGCTTCACGCCAGCAGGGTCGGTGTAAGTCGTCGTGCGGCCAACCATATCATACTCGACTCTGTCCTGGGAACCGTCTGCAAAGATAGTTCCCGTAAGGCGATTGAAGCCATCATAGACAAAACTGGTTTTATTTCGCTCGGCGTCTATAGACTCCTTCATATTCCCTTCTTGGTCATATACGTATTGAAAAAGAGCGTCGTCTACCTTCTCCTGAACGAGCAGTCCAAGCGGGTTAAACTTTTCGACGATGACGATGCCTTCCGTGCCCGTAGTCGTGACCGTGTTCAGCTCATCCTCATATCTCACCGTCTTCGTGGTCTGATCACTGTAAAGCGTTTGGATCAGGCGGCCAATTACATCATAAGTATATGAGGTCACCGCTCCCGACTCATCTTCTGCCGATTTTATTTCACCCGCTGAAGTATATTCATAACGTTGGCTAACTTCGGTATAAAAACCATCCACGGAATGAACGACCATCGAGCGTTTTGTCGGCAAATGTTTCCCATAAGGAGATTGGTACGCATAGTTCACCGTATTCGTTCTTTTATCATCTTTAACATTGGAGGAGGCGATATTTCCGTAAGCATCGTATGTGAAATCGGTTTGAGCTAATAGCTTGCCGCTTGCGCTATTCTCTCTAACGCTGGATTGCAGCACGCTCCCCTGGTTATTGTACTGATATTGCTCCACCCTTGACTGATTACTGCTGAGTTTGGTGCTGATTTTACTTGGCAGCGCCCAGAAGAACAGAGCAGCAGATGCGGTATATTCATAGCTGATCTCCTGTCCCGTACTCCAATTTTCCGCCGTCACCAGTCCCTCATCATTGTATTGATAATGAATGGACAAAGGCTCTGAAGCACGGCCTCCCTGCATATAACTTTCGGTGACCTGAACAGGAGCATTCCAGCCCTTCGTTTCATCGTAAGTGAATTGCTGCTTGTACTGCGTACTTGCTTCCTCGCTGCGCTGCTCGCCTAAGTAATGGATATCCGGCTTGCTGCTCGATTGGAAGGTTTTATTAAAAACTCGCGTATCCTTGGAGCGCGTAGCCTCCATCGTCGTTGTCCAGGCTGCCGCTTCTCCATAGCTGTTCAAATCCTCACCGGAATAACGGAATGTTACCGGGTGTAGGACTTCGTCGCCGGCCGTAGTAGAGTAGGAGTCCTGACGAGAACTAACTTATTTCCTCCATTTCCTAAATTTATTAATATGTATCATCTTTATCGGCTAACTTACATTTGATCTTGTATAGTCATAAAGTCCCTTATCTGGTTGGATTAACAAAAAAAAGCCACCCCCAACATCCGTTGAAGGCAGCTTTCAGCTTGTTGTTCCTATTCAATTTCCAGCCTGTTTCCACGCTTTTTTTATCCCAGCTCGGCTGAATTTGATCGTATATCTGGCACTTCGTAATATTTTATCTCTCACTGCCTGAATTCCTCTTATCCTTTCACTGCCCCGCCAACGATCCCCTCTACGATTTGCTTCTGCATGGCGATAAAGAATACAAACACAGGAGCAAGGGTAATGACCGTCATCGTCATGAACATCGGCCAATTGACCGCGAATTCGCCCTTTGCCTTGTAGATCTCCAGAACGAGCGTTGTATTCTCCCGGGAGCTAAGGAACAGCATCGGGGACAGGAAATCGTTCCAGATCCACATCGTTTGCAGCACGGCACAGGTTACGGTAATCGGCTGCAGCAAAGGCAGGATGATCTTCCAAAATATGCCCCAGATGGAGCAGCCATCAATGATGGCCGCCTCCGACAGATCCTTCGGAATGGTCTTCATATACCCCAGGATCAGGAAGAAGACAAACACCGAGCCCCCTAAATACATCGTCGTTAATCCATACAGCTTATCCACCAGCTTCAAGTTGGTCATCAACTGGAACAGCGGCACCAGCAGCGTCTGAAACGGAACCATGAACCCAAGCAGCAAATATCCCATAATGACCCGGTTTACGCGAGTCCGGTTATATACGATTGGATACGCTGCCATGGCTCCGATCAGCACCATCAGGATAACGGCCGTTACGGTCAGAAACAAGCTGTTGCCAAAGCTGCGCAGTATCGGCGTCTCCTCAAAGACTCTGGCATAATTCGAGAAGTTCCAGCTTGTAGGCAAGCTGACCGGCTTCGTTGCCGTTTCGAACTCACTTTTAAACGTGTTGACGATAATGATGTAAAAAGGGAAAAAAGTGAGCAGTCCGAAAGGAAGCATAAGAACATCCAGTATCCATAATTTCCGTTTGGATCCTATCATTGCATGCGCTCCTCCCTTTTCTGCATCAGGTTGAATTGGACGAAGCCAATCACTAGTACGATAAGGAAGAAGATGACCGAAATCGCAGACGCGAGGCCAAACTGAGCTTCGGAAATCCCCCGGAGCACGATCACCTGCGTAATCGTATGCGTCTCAAATCCAGGTCCGCCGTTCGTTAATGCAAACGGGATCTCATAAACCTTCAAGCCGTTAGTGATTAAGAGCAGCACGCTCACCGTCATCGCCGGAGCCAGCAGCGGAATAGTAATGTAGCGGATCTGCTGCCACTTGTTGGCCCCATCGATCGCCGCCGCCTCGAAGAAGTCCTTGGAAATCGACTGCAGGAAGGCCAGGTAAATGACCGCGTGCCAGCCGGTCGTGGCCCAAACAGCGACGACAATCGTCGATACCTTGGCCAGCACGGGATCGGATAACCATGGCTGTGCCGACATCCCGAACAGTTCGCGCAGGAATGTGTTTAGAATCCCCGATGGAATCGGCGCGAAGATAAACCCCCAGATAAAGGCCAACAGCAGGCCGCTCGGAATGGACGGGAAGAAAAAGACCGCCCGCAGTACATTTTTGCTGAAAAAATTCTGATCCAGAACAAGCGCTAGCGGAATCGCAAGCAAAGTGACCAGCACCGTTGTTGCGACCGCAAACAATATCGTAAATGATATTCCCGATACGATCGCATTGTCGGCGAACAAGCGCGCATAATTTTTCAAGCCGATAAAGTCATAGTTCGTTGAATACCCGTTAAAATTAGTCAGGCTGAGCATAAATGAGCGAATTAACGGGTAAATCGTAAACAAGGTATAGATGATCAGAATCGGAATCAGAAACACCTGGTATTGCAGCTGTCGCATAAATTTACCCAAGATTGATCTTCCTTTCAGTGAGCTAGACCTTAGTAACTCTCCATCTCAATGAATTTCTTATCAATGGCTTGAACAGCTTCCTCCGGCGTAATCTTACCTACAGCCATATCCTGGGTCGATACAACGAATTGGTTTCTGAGCGCTTCCTGGTATCTTGGCCAAGTTACCATAGGCAAATAGATTCTACCTTGCATCAGGCCTTCCTCATATGCGTTTTGCAGGGCAGGATGCACTTCCGCCTCGAAGCCTTTGGCTGTCATGATTAAATTCGTGCCCTCATAGAACAGCTGCAGGCCTTCTTCCGTGCTCAAGTACTCCAGGAACAGCAGCGCTTCCTCTTTATTCTTCGTCTTGCTATTCACCGCAAACCCTACGCCTGGCGCCCCGACATAGTAGCTCTGGCCTTTCTCGAATCCAGGCAGACCCATGACTCCGAAATCCAGATCCGGCACCTGCGTCAATTTATCCATCACCCACGGGCCGCTGAAGAACATCGCGACATTGCCGAGTGCAAACTCGCTTTCGACTTGATCTCCAGTCAGGCCAATCATGTCGGAGGTCAAAATTTTCGTATCGATCAAATCTCTTTTCCACACTTTAAACACTTCTGTCCACCCGTCGGCAAATGTTTTTTCGCCAGCAAAGATCTTCTCGTCAAAATCAGGGTCCTGGGACAGCACCATGTTCCCGTATAGAGCCGAATGGATTTGCGTCAAATCCTGCATGGTATCATAAATCGGGACAATTCCTGCCTCTTTCAGCTTCAAGCACACGGCGATGAACTCATCCCAAGTTTCAGGGAGCTCCGTAATACCTGCTTTCTCAAATAACGCCTTATTGTAGAACCAACCGCCTACCCAGCCGTTTTGTGTAAAAGCGTAGGTTCTTCCGTCCTTGCTCAGCATCGGTTTATTGCTGTCGAGCATCACATCCATGAACGGATAGTCTGTCAGATCGATCGCATGTCCGCCATCGATAATTTCATTGCGGTTCTCGGCAGCGATCATAAAAATATCCGTCGCGGAATCCGACAGCAGCATCGTCTGCAATTTCGAAATATAGTCTTTGACCGGCGGAGCAAATTGGAAATCGAAAGAAATATGCGGGTATTTCTTCTGGAACCCTTCCAGGACCGGCTTCATTTCGGACTCATTGTTCCAGGCTAGGATGCTCAGCTTCACCTTTTGCTTGCTTTGCCCGCCCTCGGCACCGCTGGCTGCGCTTTCAGAACTGTCTTTGCCTCCGCAGGCACTGAGCACCATCGTGACGATCATAACCATAATCAATAGCAGTGACTTTCTTTTCACGTTTAGTTCCCCCTTATTTCAACATTGTAAGCACTTACACTCATTTCAAAGCTTACTCCGGTTCCTTTCGCGGCGGAATTCATATTGTTGCGCAACTTCTTGTATTTCGTTGCACGGCTTAATGTTTCTCGCCTCGGTGGAGCTGACGGTATTGCTTGGGGGACACATCATAGTATTTTTTAAACGTCCTGCTGAAGTGACTCTCATCGACAAATCCAGTCACGGAGGCGATCACACTGTTCTTCTCCTCCGTGCGGAGTAGCAATTCGGCGGCCTTCTCCATCCTAATCTGAATCACATAATTCCAATAGTTCACATTCATTTCCTGCTTGAACAGCCTGCTTAACTGAAAGCGGTCTACGCCAAACCGGTCCGCCACCATCTGCAGAGACAAATCTTCCCCATAGTTGAGGTCGACATATTGCTTCACTCTCATAACCATATCCTCCGTCAGGTTCGGGCCTTTCATGATGCTGGCGATATGATCGATTAAGCTCATAAATAAGAGCTCCAGCTCCCGGATATTACGATAGCTCCTAAGGTCATCCATCGTGATGTTATCGAGCTTCGTTCTTGACCTGCCCATAGTCGGAATCGACTGGGCAATGACGTATAGAAAATGAAGAACTAAAGAATAGACATCCTCCGGCGGAATCCGTGAGCTGCGGAAATAATCGAACATCTCTGCGGTCAGCTTCCTGGCGGCCTCCGGAGCAAATTCACGGACAACCATTTCCCGATAGGCCTGCTCGTAGCTCTGAAAATGCTGCATGCCCCATGCCTCGTTAAATGCTTCTTTCTGGTAAGCATTCACGGGTTCACAGGTATAGAAACTCAGCCTGCCGGCTTCCTCGCTCTGCTCCAGCAGCTCCGGCAGCTGATCAGCATGGCATCCGTCCATCATTCGGCTTGCACCAATGCTCACCGCTGGTTCAGGTATATGGGCTTGGATACGGGATAACGTCTCCTGGCACAGCTCCAGCAACCGGGATTCCGGCATGGGAGCGGTTATTCCCAGCAGGCAGCTGTATTTATTCCGGCTCTTTCGGTAAACTACCGGAATCAGCGACGGCTCCGCCTGCAGCAGCCATTCCGCAAGCAGCGGCTCGCTCAGACTCTCTCCTTCGATATGGAGGACGGCGCATTGCTGGAGCTTCAGCAAGCCGCAGGCCCGCTCGACAACGGCGAGGCTATTGGCATACGCAGACCTGGAATGCACCAGCTTCCCGAATTCATGGGCCAGAACGGATTGCTGCTCTGCATGTATGGCGGATGTAAGCTCAAGAATGGTTTTCTTCAGCAATACGACATCTACGGGCTTCAGCAAATACTGATAGACGTCCAGACGCAGCGCCTCCCGCGCATAGGTGAATTCATCGTGAGCGCTTACAATGACCGTTTTCGGCTTCTTTATGGAATCATCCAGCTGCTGCAAGGTTTCGATCCCGCTCATAAATGGCATCTGAATGTCCAGTATGACGATATCCGGCAGGAACTCGCCAAGCTGCTGCAGCGTTTCCCGGCCGTCGTAAGCATGTTTGATTTCCGTAATCCCTAAGGCTGTCCAGTTCATCGTTTTATCCAGAAAAGTGTGCAGGGAAGTTTGGTCATCCGCTATTAGCAATTTCATGGCATGTCCCCCTCATACAACGAGCTTATTCGATCCTCGGCACAACTAAATATACGCAGGTGCCGGCATTTTTTGTGCTGCGAACCCGGATTCCGAAATCCTGCCCGAAGTTCAGCTTAATCCGGTGATTGATATTATAAAGTCCGATATTGCCGTTTTTCTCATCCGGCTTGTCCAGCTGCCGTCTCAGCCGTTTGAGCTCATCTGCATCCATCCCTTTGCCGCTGTCACAAATGGCGATAAGCAGACCTCTTCTCACTGTGGTGACGCTGATGCGAATCGCACCCTCCCGCCGATCCTCGCCGAATCCATGCCGGATACAGTTCTCCACGACAGGCTGCAGCAGCAGCTTGGGTATTCTGCACGGCAATACGCGCTGATCTGGAATGTATTCGTCGACCTCCAAGAGGTCATCATATTTTTTATTCATAATATAAAGATAATTCCGTACGTGCTCCAGCTCCGTTCTAAGCTCCACCAGCTCACCCGACTGTCTCATCGAATAACGGAACATGTGGCTTAAGGAAAGTACGATATGATTGGAGGACTCGATGTTACCGCATACAATTTCCGTCTGCAGCAGCTGCAGCGTATTGAACAGAAAATGAGGATTGATCTGGGCCTGCAGCGCCTTCAGCTCTTCTTCTTTCAGCGCGATCTGGGTCAAATAGTTTTGCTGAATGAGCAGGTCGATCCGGTCCATAAGCTCTTTGAACTTCATGCCGATCTGATTGATTTCGTGATACTGGTAGTTTTTATCGCGAATGTACAGCATGTCGTCGGTCCCGATTTTGTCCAGCGTCTTGAGCAGGCCCTGCATCGGCCGGGAAATGCGAAAGGTGACCGCCAGGCTGATCAGCACATTTAGAATCAGGCACAGGTAAAGAATTCGCGCCAGGTTCGACTTTAGCGGAGCGGATTGGCTCGTGATTTCACTCATCGGCACGGCGGAGATCATCATCCAGCCTTCAACCGCCGTCGGCTGATAAATAATCAAATGCTCCTCCCCGTACAATGGCGTGCGGAAATTGCCCGACTTCTGTTCGTATATCTCATCGATTCCAGCAATGTCCATGATTTGGCCGATTTCTTCGTTGTTCTGGTGAACGATGATTCTCCTGTTCTCGTCGATCAGAAAGATGCTCCCTCTGTTCTGATAGTTGTTGCGCTCGAACATGCTGTTTACTTTCTGCAAATCGAGGTTGGCAATGACCGAGCCGATGACCTCGCGGCGAAAGCCTTTGACCTGCATAGCTACAGACAAGGTGGGACGTCCATATCGGGAAATGTCCGAGCTTAAATAATAATCCTGATGATGTATGCCCAGGCTAAAAAAATAATCTCCCTGCCGGGGCTGAAAGGATTCCTGTGCCCACGGCTGCGCCCCGAAGGAATATTCCCACCAAAGCGAGCTCCGCCCGTTCAAATTGTTGACATACCCGTTTTTTCCCAGAATAAGAACATCGCTGATTAACGACTGATACGTATTGATGCTCTGCGTAATTTCGGAAATATTTCGTTCATGCTGGAGCAAATAGGCCATGTCAGGCACTTCAGCATGCCGCATGATTGCGCCGACGGATTGGTTGCTTGCCAGCACCAGCAGCGAACGCTTCGTCTCCTCCAGGTTGAAGCTTAAGCCTTGGGCGGCCTGCTCCATCACCTTGTTGCTTGACCGGATCACCTCTTCCGTAATCATCCGGGTCGAATCGCGAATGGATAACATCCCAAGCAGCACGAGCAGCAGCAGGTTACCGAGCAAATAGTAAACGAGGAACGTCCGATAAATCGTTTTTTGCAGCATGAAACGGCGTAAAAATCGCAGTATTCTGTTCATAGATAGCTCCCTCAATAGCTGATCATTCTCCCTATTCATCCTAATGCATTTTAGCAAAAGAACAAAGCAGATGGATAGACTCCCCTCATTTTTGCCCAAAAAAAAGAAGCATTGATAGATTGCCATCAACGCTTCTGAGCCTGCCTATTCCACGCTTAAATTGTCCCAGTTCTGCTGGAACTGTTCGTACATCTCGGGCTTTGTGATTTTGCCGCCGATGTAGGCCTGAATGCTGCTGGCGAATTCGCCTGACATGCCGCTTGGGAACCGGAACCAGTTCCAGGTCAGTGCTTGGCCTGCATCGGTGTATTTCAGCACCTCGATGCCGAGCGCCCCGAGATCCTCTTCTGTGCCTTCGATGCTGTCAAAGGCCGGAATGAACTGAAATTCCTCGGTGATATACCTCCTGCCTGTCTCGGAGGAAACCAGCCAATTGAGGAAGGTCTTCGCTTCCTCTTTGACAGGAGAATTCTTGTTGATGACCCAGTTGTTCGGCACCCCGACGAACAGTACGTCATTATCCTCGGCCGTATCGTCGATCGGCATGGGCAGCATGCCCAGGTCAAGATCCGGATCGATCCCATCGAGCTGCCCCTGCGTCCAGTTGCCCTGCTGCATCATCGCGGCCTGGCCGCTGGCAAACAGGGTCACCTGGGTGTTGTAATCCGTGGTGAGCGGGTTCGGATTGCTGTATTCCAGCGTCAGCTCCAAGAGATCCGACCACTGCTGTACGACCGGGTCCTCCGCGAACTTCGCCGACCCTTCGTTTAACTGCTGGATGAATGCTGCAGGGTCTTGCTGATAGGCAAAAGCAGCATTAATGTTATGGTTGCCAAGCACGAACGACTCCTGATACCCGTTGGAAAACGGGATAATCCCTGCGGCCTCCAGCTTCTCCGCCGCCTCCCGCAGACCGCTAAGCGTGACCGGACGCTCGGTAATGCCGGCCTGGCGGAACAGCTCCTTGTTATAGATAAAACCGTAGCCTTCCAGGTTCATCGGCTGCCCGTACAATTTGCCGTCCTTGGTCATCGGCTCTTTGGCCAGCTCCTTGACATCCTTCACCCAGGGCTGGTCGGACAGATCCTCCAGATATTCCTCCCACATTTCCATTTCGCGGTATCCGCCGATGTTGAAAATATCGGGCTCTTCCCCGGAGGCGAACTTCGACCTTAGTGTTGCTCCGTAATCACTGCCGCCGCCCACCGTCTGGATTTCCAGTTTAATGTCCGGATGCTCCTGCTCGAACTCCTTCTGCAGCCCTTCCAGCGCCTCGGCGATTTCCACCTTGAATTGGAAAATATGCAGCACCTTGCGTCCATCCTGTATTTCGGCTTCTTTGCGGCCGCCGCATCCCGCCGCAAGCGAGACGGCCAACAGAACCAGCAGGGCAAGTAGGGCCAACCGGCCGATGTTCCTTCCTGCTCTCATATCCGCTCAACCTCCTGTCCATCGATCCAAATCATGGTATCGTCACCCTTTGACCGAGCCCTGCGCAATGCCGTCGATAATATATCTCTGCATGAACAGAAAGAAAATCACGATCGGCGTAATGCCCAGGACAAGCGCAGGCAAGGCCAGGTCCCACTGCTTCGTGAATTGTCCGAAAAATGCGAACGTCTCGATCGGAATCGTAAACAGCTCCGGCTTCTGCAAAATCAGCGAAGGCATCAGATAGTCGTTCCAGATCCACAGCGTGTTGAGAATGACGACGGTTACCGCAATCGGCTGCATTAGCGGCAGGACGATCCGGAAGAAGATGCCGTAAGGCGAGCAGCCGTCCACCCGCCCGGCTTCCTCAATATCGAGCGGAACCGACTTCACGAATCCGTGGAGCAGAAACACCGTCAGCGGCGCGCCGAATCCAAGGTAGCAAAGGATCAGCCCGGTTCGCGAATTCATGATGCCGAGCAGGCTCGTCACTTTGACGAGCGGAATCATGATCGCCTGGAATGGGATGATCATCGCCGCCACGAAAGTCATGTACAGCATGCGGTTAAACCAGGTTGGCCTGCGGGCCATCCGGTAAGCGGCCATCGCGCACATCAGCACTAGCAGCAGATTGCTAAGCACGCTAATGAGCAGCGAGTTCCCGAAGGCTTTGGGAAACGACGTCTTCTCCCACGCTCCAGCGTAATTCTCCCATTGGAACGCCGACGGCCAGCCGGCCGCATCCGTCAGAATCTCCCCAAAGCTCTTGAGCGAGTTGACCAGCAGAAAATAAAACGGAACAAGGAACAGCAGGCCGCCGAAAATGATCAGCGCCTCGATTAGCACGATTTTTCCGTTATACCGTTTCGCTGTCTCCATCACATCTCCACCTCCTTGCTCTTTGTGGCCCATACTTGAAGTATGGAAATGACCGCCACAATAAGGAAGAACAGGATCGCTTTTGCCGAGCCCATGCCGAACCGGCTGATATTGAAGGCTTCATTGTAAATGTTCAGCGCGACGGATTCCGTTGATTTGAACGGCCCGCCTTTGGTCAGGGACAAATTGAGATCGAAGAGCTTGAACGACCAGGATATCGCCAGGAACAGGCAGACCGTCACTGCGGGCATAATTAGCGGCACGATGATTTTGCCGAGCACCTGCCGTTTGCCAGCGCCGTCCACCTGCGCCGCCTCCATGAGGTTTTTCGGCACGTTGTTCATCGCAGAGATATAAATGACCATCAAATATCCCGCATTCTGCCAGACGAATACAATAATAATCGCCCAGAACGAGGTGGATTCCGTGCCCAGCCATGGCAGCTGAAAAAAGCTCAGCCCGGTCCAATCGCCGATTGAGCTGAAGCCCCGTACAAAAATAAACTGCCAGATAAAACCGAGCAGCAAGCCGCCGATAACATGGGGCATAAAAAATACGGTACGCATCACGTTCCGCGTTCGGAAAGGCTTCGTCAGCAAATAAGCGAGGATGAATGCTGTAACATTCGTTAGAAGGACGCTAAACAGCGTAAATTTCGCGGTAAAGACAAATGAATTGCGGAAAGCGAGATCTCGCGTGAATATGTGCAGATAATTGCTCACACCGACAAGGTCGGCCTGGCGCGAAATCCCGTTCCAGCTCGTCAATGAATAATACAGGCCGAGCACAAAAGGCGCAGCCACGATCAAGATGAAGAATACCGTCGATGGTCCGACGAAGATGATCTGCTGCAGCAATTGGGACGCTCTCTTGCGCATCACACGCTCCCTCCCTTGGCTTACGGTATTGACCTCTTTTTACCCTATAAGCCAAAGCTTTGAATCTGGGAGGCTGCTATTCTGGTGCTGCGCGCACCTATGTGGATGTCTCGCCCGCCTGCTCTTTGCCCTGTCTCCGGTGATGCAGCGCATAGTACAGCAAGGTGGTAAAAGCGACCACCATCGCACCGACGAAATACATCGTGCCGTAGCTGGTCATCGCGGCTACCACGCCAAGGACATAGGACCCCACGCCATAGCCTGCGTCAAAAAAGACAAAGTAGGTGCTAGTAGCCAGCCCGCTGCGCTGAATCGGCGCCGACTTGATCGCGACCGCCTGAAAGCTGGGCAGCAAAGCGCCGTACCCGAGACCGATTACACCGCCAGCCGCAAGGAAGGCAAAGGTGCTATCGGCCTGACTGAGCCAGATCATGCCGACAACGAAGAAGAGCAGGCCTGGATACACCAGCACATGCTCGCCTCTGCGGTCGAACAATCTCCCGGTGAATGGCCGGGAAATGAGAATAAGGGCGGCGAAGACGATGAAGAAGTAGCTGGCGAACGGCTCCATCCCCAGGCTTTTGGCATAAACCGAAATGAATGTAGAAATCGCGCCGTAGGAGAAAGCGAGCATAAAGCCGGAAATGGAAATCGGAATCGCCTTCGTCTCGATGAAGTTGCTCCAATGCCAGGATGAGGCAGCGCCAGACTTCTTGGGCTCCGGCTCGCCAGGAATTTGCAGCAGCAGGCCGCAGGCCAAAGAGAGCGCCGAGAATATAAGACACATGATGAATAGCACGGGGAAACTAAAGTGGGTAATGATGGTCAGTCCAAGAAACGGCCCAAAGACCATCGCCAGACTCATGAAGAGCGTAAAGTAGCCGATCCCCTCTCCTTTGCGCTTCTCCGGGATAAGCTTGATCGCGATCGCCGAGGTGGTCGTCGCCGCAACGCCGAAGGCCGCCCCGTGAATGACGCGCAGAACGAGCAGCGGTGCAAAGCCGTGCACAATCAAATACAGGGCGCTGCAGACCGCGAACAGAATGAGTGAGACATTCATGATTTTGCGGTTGTCCAGCTCATTCAGCCACTTGCCGGCTAAGGGCCGGAAGATGACCGCCGCGATAACGAACACTGTCGTTACGAGTCCGATTCCCTTCTGGCTGCCATGCAGCGATTCCAGCACAAAGGTCGGCAGTGTTACCGCCAAAATATAAAAGGTCATAAACACAAAAAAACTGCTGAAGCAAATCAGCAAAAAGTTCTTATTCCATAAGCTGGTTTCTCTCAAATCCTATTCCTGCTTTCTATGTTTAATTTGGGGGATAGACGCTCCGCAGGGGCTATAGACGTTCATTTATTTTTTGAAAAACCTGGCGCAGCAGCGCAAGCTCTTCCTCGGTCAAATCCTTTAAGTACGACTGCGTAAATTCTGTCTCGATCGGCAGAAGCCTCTGACTTAAGCTTCTGCCGCTCTCTGTGACATGGATCAGATAGGATCGCCGATCCTCCTTGTTGGCTCCTCTGCGTATGAATTCTTTCCTCTCCAATTGGTCAAGAATACGAGTGACGTTGGTTGGGTCTTTCTCGGTGCGCCGGGACAGCTCTGCTTGCGTGATGCCTTCTTCCTCCGTCAGTGTTTGCAGCACGCCCCACTGCTCGGATGTGATGCCAAATTCATGGAATCTTTGGGTTAAATGCTGGGTGATTTTACGTCCGGTGTTCGTAATGATATAGCCAAGGGAATCCTTGATCCGCAACGCTGAACGCCTCCTCGCGCGATGATTATATGTATAACAATTATAGATATAGCAACTATATATTGTCAATCCTATGCATAATTTGCATCTGGACGAATCAGAATAACGTTGTCTTTCCAACTGAATCCAAAGGAGTGTTATGCATGCGTGAAGGTTTGATTCCTACTGTTCTTGGAGCCGTAGTATCCGCTTCTGCCGCCTCACTGCTTCGGAGCAAGTATAAGCTTGCCGCCACCGGCGCTCTTGGCTTTGGCCTGGCGCACATCGTGCTCGGAGCCATCGACCTCGTCGAGCATCGGTAGCTGATCAGGAAAGATCGCCCGGGGAGTAAACCTTCCCGGGTTTTAGTTTCGCTCCTTTCGATAGGCTACCGCCCATACGGCGAACTAGTCATTCGCATAGAATGCCGTATCATTTGAAATGGGAGTGAATCACTTGAATCATTATTATCCAATGCATCATCATCATCACATGTCTCATCATGGAGGCCACGGCCATCATCCTCTGGCGGTAACTCTTGTCGACCCGTGCGTGGTCGATGCGCTAAGAGCCAATGTCGGCAACTATGTGGTGCTGGAGACGACTCGCGGAGGAATCGACGGCTGTATCGCCGACGTCAAGCCAGATCATGTGGTGTTGGATGCACGCGGCAAGAAATTTTTGGTTCGCATCTGCGAAATCGTCTGGATCATGCCTAAATAACGAAGGAGATAAAGGGATACTAGGAAAGCTGCGGCCTTCGCAGCTTTCTTTGTTTTGTACATACGTCATTTACAAACGGCGTTTGTCATGCTATCATGGGATTTGATTTAAATATTCAAAATTTCAGATATATGAATATATAAAACCAAGGAGATTTTTTCGTTATGGACAAAGGCATACAGCAATTTAAGGCCGATTTTTTCAAAGCGCTTGCTCATCCGATGAGAATCCGCATCTTGGAAATATTAAGCCAAGGAGAACGCAATGTGAACGAGCTTCAGACGATGCTGGAATCGGAGGGCTCGGCGGTATCCCAGCAATTAGCCGTGCTTCGCGCCAAGAACCTGGTCAATACCGTCAAGGAAGGTACAACCGTGATTTACTCGCTTCGTGATCCATTGATCAGCGACCTGCTCGCGGTAGCCAGACAAATTTTCAACAACCATTTAGTAGAATCCATATCTCTGCTGGAGGATATCAATAAACAAATTTAACGATTAGAAAAGAAGGTTATACAAAATGAAATGGGTAGGACGATTTAGTGGTTACTCTGCACATGCGTTCCGCAAGGATTTAGTGTCGGGCTGTATCGTCGGGATTGTCGCCATTCCTTTAGGGATGGCTTTTGCCATTGCTTCGGGAGTAAGACCCGAGTATGGGCTGTACACAACGATCATTGCGGGGATTCTAATCTCTCTGCTCGGCGGATCTAAATTCCAAATCGGCGGACCGACCGGAGCGTTTATTCCGGTTCTGCTCGCGGTCGTGATGCAGTACGGGTACGAAAACCTGCTGGTTGCCGGATTTCTGGCAGGCGTATTCCTTGTGCTGATGGGGCTCCTTCGGCTGGGATCGCTCATCAAGTTTATTCCGAAGCCGGTCACCATCGGGTTTACCTCCGGGATTGCCGTCATTATTTTCAGCGGACAAATCGCTAACTTCCTTGGACTTGAGGAGGTGGAGCGCCATGAGTATTTTTTCTATAACATGAAAGAAATATTCCTGCGGATATCCTCTTTGAACCTGTACAGCGTGCTGATTGCCGGCATATGCTTGGCTGCTCTTATTCTAACTCCCAAAATTTTGCCTAAGGTGCCTGGATCTCTCGTGGGCATCATTGCTTCCACTTTGATTGCTGCCTGGCTCTTCCCTGGCAAGTTAACGACAATTGGCGCCGCCTACGGGCCTATTCCTGCAGAATTGCCGAGCTTCGCTCCGCTCGATTTCACCTGGGATCGCATCCTCCTGATGCTGCAGCCCGCTTTGATCATCGCTATGCTGGGGAGCATTGAGTCGCTCTTATCCGCCGTCGTCGCCGATGAAATGACCGGAACCCGCCATAACAGCAACCGGGAATTGATCGGGCAAGGGGTAGCCAATATGGCAGCGCCGCTATTCGGGGGCATCCCTGCTACTGGCGCAATTGCCCGGACAGCAACGAATATCAAGAGTGGTGCAGCTTCCCCGCTATCCGGGGTCATTCATGGTATCGTCGTGCTGCTGATCGTTGTCTTGTTCGCCCCTTACGCTTCCAGCATTCCGCTGGCCAGCATGGCTCCTATATTAATGGTCGTAGCCTGGAACATGAGCGAATACAAGAACTTTACCCATATGCTCAAAATGCGGACAGGGGATTCGCTGATCCTGCTCGTTACTTTTGTACTCACGGTATTTACGACCTTGACAGTCGCAGTTCAAGCCGGATTGGCCCTGGCGGTCATACTATTCTTGAAACGGATGAGCGGCATTGTTGCGGTTAATAAAATGCTGCCTGACCACACCTCGGGCAAAGAGAAGGTGCAGGCTCATATGGTAACCGAAGAGCGGAATTGTCCGCAGCTCGGCATTTATACGATTGAAGGAACGCTTTTCTTCGGGGCCACCCATGTCCTGGAGAATTTGGAGGAGAAGCTGCTCGGTGACCCCGACCTGCGGGTCGTGCTGCTGCGTATGGGCAGAGTCCCCTTCATGGACACCACGGCGGAGGCCAATTTTATCAGCCTGATTCAGCGTCTGATGCAGCGCGGCGTCATCGTTCTCATTTCCGGCATAAAGCCTCAGCCCAAAGAGCTGCTTGTCAAAACCGGCGGTTATGCGCTGATCGGCGATAGCCGATGCTTCGAGCATACCGGAGAGGCGCTGAATTATGCCTTGGAGCATCTGCAATTCCATAAGTGCCTTGGCTGTAAGCAGTTCGCCTTTCGGGAATGCACCACGCTCAGCAGCACCGGCAGCCTGCGCCAGCATATTTCTTGAGCTAAAAGGACAAAGCCTCGGTCGTTTGAACCGAGGCTTTGTTCATATCTCCTTAGTAAGCCGTCCAGCCTGCGTCAGCCGAAACCACCGTACCATTCACGAAGCTGGAATCGTCGGAAGCAAGAAACAAGGCTACCTTGGCAATTTCCTCGGCTTGTCCCGTACGCGGATTGATGGCCATACCGAGCTGCTGCCTTGAAGCTCCAAATTGGTTTATGCCCGTCATCGAAGCGCCGATATTTGTTTCTACTCCACCCGGAGCAATCGCGTTGCAGCGAATCCCTTGCATTGCGTACATGAAGCCCGTATTTTTGGTAAACCCGATGACCGCATGCTTGGAGGCCGTATACGCTACCCCTGCCCGCGCTCCCTGCAGCCCGCCAACCGAAGCCACGTTGACGATGACTCCCTTCTGCTTCTCAAGGAAAACCGGCAGCACCTTACGAGTCGTGCGCATGACGCTAGTTGTGTTTACGGCAAAAATCCGGTCCCACTGCTCGTCTGTTACATCGCCTGCGGGCTCCATATTGTCCATAATTCCCGCATTATTAACCAGTACATCGACCGTTCCATAGGTTTTGACCGTGGTATCGACCAGATTTTGAATATCCTCTTCCACAGCAACATTCGTTTTAATCGCAAAAGCAGTTCCGTCCTGTGAAGTAATTTCTTCGACCGTAGCGTTTGCCCCATCTAAATTCAAATCAGACACGGCCACTTTCGCGCCCTCTTTCGCAAATAGCAACGCGATTTGTTTTCCCATCCCCGATGCTGCCCCGGTTACGATCGCTACTTGATTCTGAAGCTTCACCATCATCCCTCCCGAATGTTCATCCCCTGTTAGATTGCGACTATAGCTGCGGCAATATTCATGATTTCGTTTCGATTAATGGTATTTCTATGTCACGGGCCGAATCAAAATATCGATAAAATCCCGGATTTAGCTCCAAAGTTTCCGATATATTCAGGTTCTCGTACCGTTCAACTTTTGTGCCCGAACTGTTCGGTCCGGAAGGAGCCATTTTAGGGTAGACGTCTTCCCCAGCTACACGCAGCATCGTCTGGCTGATCCCTTTAAAATGCGGATCATCCGATTCCGATTCCACAACAAGGTCTTTGCCATCCATATAGTATGTGAATTTTACATAGAAGTCCTCGACCTTCATCTCCACATACTGCTTTTCTTTGTTAGGCTGATGAAGTTCAACCCAATTTTTGGATTTATCACGTTTTGTAACGACCGGATCCTTAAGAATCAATTTAAGCGAAGCATCTGACCAATCTTTATACCACTCCGGGGAACTGAATTGGTAAACATGCTGATAATTGTTCGGCCCATCTCCTAGAAGGTAAAAGACGCCCTCAATCTCTTTGCCGTCTACCTCAAGCCGAACCGTGTCATACCAAACAGAGCCCTCCTTCATGCGTTCCATCGACTGGTCTTCCAGGTAGGCGATTCTGATTTCCAGCGGTGTAATTATCAGCTTCTGCAAGGCTTTTCCCGTTATGTGCTCAAACTCAGCGTTATTGAGGAGCTTGCGGGACAAAAGGACCTCCGCCGCCTTCTTGCCATCCGCTTCAAAATCAATTTGCCAGCTGCCCTTGACTCGGCTTACCTCGCGCAGATAGCTGAAATCGAACTCCGCTTCTGTCCATTCCTGCTCAGAAAGCTCAAACTCCTGCTGGATCAGTAATCCAGAACCTTCATGCGGAAGAATCGTCCGTACGCCCTGGTCAGTTCCTCCCTTGTTTGTTTTTAGAATCAGATGTGGATCCCAGTGCTCCGCGTTCGCTTCAGTAGTCTTAACATTATAGCGGACAATGAATTGTCCCTTCGATCGCTGCACTGATTCGATGTCGAGATTTGGATAGCGGCTGGTGTCCGTAAGAATTGTCTGTCCCGTCTGAGGGATGGATTTTAGAGGAACCTCTGCATATTGATAAAAGACGAGGTTCTCAGCAGATAACACATATTGTTTTCGTCCTTTTAGCTCATTCGGCGCTTCATAAATGCCAAGCAGCTTGCCGCTTTGTTCATCATATTGGAGATAGCCCTGCAGCAGCACACTTTTCCCGGAAGCGTCAGTAATTTTAATATGTTCAAATTCAATAGCATCGAATACCGTACCAGTTGGATCTGGATCCATCGAAACAAGAAGCTTCATTTTTTTATCGTCCGCCACGACGCCATGAAGTCCCATGGTTACCCCTTCGCTAAGCGCCTGCTTGTCATATTGCTGGCCATACCCCTGGTTTAAAGCTGCCGTTATGCTTTTCCCGCCGCTTAAACCGTCCCAATTGAGCGCCACGCTTGCAAACACGGGCACCCCGATGATCAGAAAACAACTAGCCATGACGGCTGCAGAAATCCATCGCTTCCTTGATTTCCCCAAGCTATTCGGCGTTTGCTCCAGTTTACGCTTGCTAGCTTCCTGCTCGATCACCGTCCACATCGCATCGTAATTCGGCCGCGGTTCTTCCTGCAAATACTGCTTTATTTGGCGTTCACGGAATTGCTCCATTCCAAATCCTCTCCTTTTTTCTTTTGCTTTTCAATCGGCCCCAGCTTGTTTCGCAGCAATCCCAATCCTCGATTGAGTCTGGATTTGACGGTTCCTTCCGGGATCTCGATCACCTTGGAGATTTCCGGGACCGTCAGCTCATTGGCAAAACGCAGAATGACGACGATTCGGATTTTATCCGGTAGACTGCTGATCAACCCATGGAAGGCTGTCCTTGTTTCCCGTCGATCATAGCTCTCTTCCACCGAATTGGAGATTTGTGGACGGGAGAGCAGATGTACTAGCGTTTCTTTTGCCCAGCCTTTCCTGCGTCTTCTTAGCAGGCTATTGCATTCGTTTGTGGCTATTCTGAGGAGCCATGGCCTAAGTTCGCGAATTTGCGACCTGTCCGCCAATATCGCTTTCACGAAAACTTCCTGGCAAACATCCTCAGCATCCCCGCGATTTTGCAGCATGTAGTAGCAGAGACGATACACTTGCTCCTTGTAAGCCTCAAACAGCTCGCGGTCATTCACCTTCACACACCTCCTTGCTTCGCTTTCGATAACTATGACTGTTATGAAACCCAAATCGTTCATTTTATTTGATTTCATTTTTCAAATATTTTGAAATATCCTGCCCACCAAAAATATAGTATAATGGTCTAGAAACAAATGTTCTCTATTTTTTCTGAAAAGATGGGGATAAAAAATTAGTGAGGTGCGAGCTCATGATTGACCAGAAGCTAGATCTCATCTTAGTTGAACTTAAGGAAATCAAAGCAGTACAAGCCAGCCAAGGCGAGCAGCTAAATAGCCAAAGCAAGCAACTAAATAGCCAAAGCGAGCAGCTAAATAGCCAAAGCGAGCAGCTAAATAGCCAAAACAAGCAACTAAGTAACCACCACCAGCAATTCAAAGAGATCAATAAACAGCTCAAGGAAATTCGAGGAAAGCTTAATGAGCACGACCAAGAATTCAAAGAAATCCGAGGACAGTTACAAAGCCACAATGAGCAGCTAAACAGTCATGGCGAGCACATTCAACAATTAATTCATATCGTTGCTGCCACAAATACAAAGGTAGAAGAACTAACGGACCACATGAATCAAGTCCGTGAGGATATATCTGTACTTAAAACTAATCAGCAAACCGTTCTCCAAACCCAGCAGGAGCATGAGAAATTGCTCGAAAGATTGTCCATCCGCTCCGTTTCACATGAAGCCGATATTGCTGAACTGAGACGAGCTAAATAAATTGCTGATGATTCGTTTATACTTCCTAAACGCATAAAGCCCCGGCCAGCTGGCCGGGGCTTTATTCTGTTTATTCGGAGCAATTGCTTTCAACTAAGGCAATACCAAATTAGGCAGTATATCGGTCCTTTTTTGCCAAACTCGCTTATGAAGCCGTACCCGTCACCGTCGTACCACTCTTTTTAATCGTGTAGTTGATGATCTCCCCGCTCCAGAAGTGGAACTTGAGCGTGACTGTGGCATCGTTCACTTCATTAAAGAACGCCTGCTGCAGTTTGATTTTCCCCTCGCTGTAGGCGGGGCTGAACGTCGTTTCGAATTCCTTAAAGGAAGTCCAGTTATGCGGACCGGCATTGCCGCCATTTACATAGACCGCTTCCATCGTAGCAAGCTGATCCCCGTTGAAAGCCGTTGGAATCGCAAAGGAAGATGTAGTGCCCGTCGTACTGCTAAGCTTAGGCGTATTGTACAGGACTACGTTCAACTTCCAATCGGCGCCTCTATTGAATTTAGCCACGATCGTCGCGTTGACCCCCAATTTCCCTGAGGAGGTCAGCTTTGTCAACTGGCTCGCTTTAATAGTTAATGTGCTTCCGTTTAAAATGTAATCAGTGCCTGATTTCAGTGTCGTTCCATTTACAGAAAGGGAAGTTAGCGTATTCCCGTTAAGATTAAGCTGAACCGAAGTATCTTTTATCGCCGTGCCCTGCTTGACATGGATCAGGTCGCTGGAAGCCGTGGATGAACGTCCGGTCCAACTGGCCTTGATCATATTGAATAAATCCGGGTCAGACCACTTGAAGCTCGTGCGGTTGAAGTGCTGTCCGTTATCCCACAGCATAGTGGAAATGCTTTTTTGCTTCACATACTGGGCAAAGAACTCGAAAAATTTCAATTTCTCACCCTGTTCAATGACGCCGGTATTCTTATCGAATCCAAGCAGGCCATATTCGCCGACTACCACCGGGATTCCCTTTGCTACAAATGTGTTATACACGTTATCGAAGGTCGTTGTAATATCATTTTGCGTCTCCGCATCAAATTTCGTATATCCTGCGATATTTACGCTAAACGGCCAGAATCCATAAAAATGAACGGTTGCGATCAGATTCTTGTCGTTCAGTTTGGTGATCGTATTATAAAGCGCCGTCATTCTCTCTTGGGTTGGAGAAGCCTCCAACGTAGAAAGAACTAGCGGGCGAGTCGCGTTCTGGCCGCCGGAATTTCTGACGATGTTGAAAAAGGATACGTTCAGCTCGTCCAGCATTTTTTGCTGCTTGGCTTCATCCGTAGTTCCGCCATCCGTGAAGCGAGGCTCGTTCACACTCTCGAACATCAGCTTGTTCGGGCTGCTCTTGAACTTATCGGCAATTTGCCGCCAAATGGCATTATACCGGGCCAGCACTTGATCATGCTGCGACTCCATTTTGCTGATCCATAACCAGGAATCATGATGGACATTAATCATCACATAGAGGTTCGCATCCAAAGCCCACTGTACGACCTCCTGCACCCGATTGAGGTATGCGGCTTCAATTTGATAATTTGGGGCCGCGCCGATATGGGAATCCCAGGTAACAGGAATCCGTATGCTCTTATAGCCTTGCGCAGCGATGTTCTGAATGAGCTCTTTCGTGATCCGCGGATTGCCCCATGCCGTCTCATCCGCACCGACAGCATCCAGAGAATTGCCAAGGTTCCAGCCAGGCTGCATCGCTTCAACATAGGACTGCATGGCACTTGGTGGAGCCGCTGCTAAAGCGGCATTAGGAACGACGGCTGCCAATAATGCAACAACGATGGCCAACGAAAGAATAACTTTACTGCTTCTACGTTTTTTCATCTGAATTCTCCTTTACTCTTTTTTAAAATTACAAATATTGGTATGAAAGCGAATTCAAATGCTAATTTATCACATTTCCCTTCTAGCTTACACCGTAATAATTAGAGAATAAATCATGTATAAATTAGCGATGTTTACTCGTGCTCTTTCTTGAAATGAACAAAACCCCGGCCGATTGACCGGGGCAAGCTTCTATCTTCAATTAAGGAAGTGTATTCAGAAAAGGTTTGACCGTGTTTGCTAAACTATAATTCGTCGTCGCATCCCAATTGATCGACCATGTCATCGCTCCCCGGATATCCGGGTATTTGGCAACCGGTTTATAGCTTCCGCAGCCATTGCCGGTCGCCAGGCAGTTCAGCGCATTGTTCACGACCGTCGGGGAGACATATCCCCCGCCTGCCGCTGACGGCGTAGCCGGAACGCCGATGCCTAATTGGGAGGGCGCTACCCATTGCAAGGTTAAATCGGAAAGAGCCGTTAAGAAGTCTACTGTGCCTTGCGAGTAACATTTACCGTCGCGCCCCAGCATGCAGCCTGAATTATAATACTGGACATTAATGACGGATGTAATATCTTTCAGATTATTATATAGCTGCATATAAGATGTATTCTGATTTTGCATGTCAATCGTCTGCGGAGCCATCGTCAAAATAAAGTTGCTGCCCACTCTTTGCTGCAGCTGACGAATGGCGCTGGTTAAATTCGCAACATTCATGCCATGCTCCAAATCGATATCCACGCCATCCAGGCCGAATTGAGTAATGATGCCATACATGCTTTCCACAAAATTCGTAACGTTAGGCGAAGCGTTATTCAAATTAATATTGCCCTGCTCACCGCCAATGGATATGATGACCTTCTTCCCTTGCGCGCGTTTTGCCTGGATATCTGCAATCAGATCCGCATTCGAATATCCTCCCAGAGCCGACGACAACGAGGGATTCACACTAAAAGTAACTCCGCCCGGCTTAGAAGGATCCATATCAGCAAACGATAACACAATGATATCGTATTGGCTTGGCACATCTCTTACTCTTAAATTACTAGAGTTATTAATAAAATTATGCCAATACCCTGTCAGAGTATGCTTTGGAAGCTGGCCTCCTCCTCCTCCGCCATTTCCTGCGGCCGTCGTTGCATTTACGGTCGCACTTGCCGGGGAGCGATTTCCGGCTGCATCCTTGGCTACCACCTTAAAGGAATAAGCTGTACTGGCTGCAAGTCCTGTAACCGTAGCTATAGTTCCTGTTACAGAAAGAACCACAGATGATCCTTGATATACATCATATCCGGTTACCCCTACGTTGTCAGAAGATGCCGACCAGGTTAAGGTTACGCTGGATGAAGTGACACCGCTCACCTTCAAATTCGCGGGAGCTGTTGGTGCCGCGGTATCGCCTCCACCTCCGCCGCCTTGAACCAACTGCCATAAAGCAGGCACATTAGGCGGTTCCCACCCTACTAAAGAGGTATGGGACTGAATATTCCGATAGGTACTTCCACCATACGTCACGGTATCGTTGATTGCATAGGACACATTAGGCGCCCAAGCACCACGGTCGGCCGCCGAAGCCGCCAGCGGCAGCAAACTGATCAGCAACGTAAAGACCAGCAACAACGGCAGCACTCTTCTCGGCTTGCCCAGCATGCCAAATAAACCCTTCCTCATCTACTAAACCCCTCCCCATGAAATGATCAGCAAGGTTTCTGTCTCTCCACGCAAAACGGAAACATCACCTCCCTTCATTTGCGTGTCAGCTTTGTTATACCGATAATGATCTCCCCAAAACATTATAACGTTATATACACATAATCTATATGATATGTAAATATTTCTCAATAGATCGGAGGGATTATTTTTACGAATACGCAAATCTGAGAAAAACCCAGAGTCGGCATAAATAGCCCAATTTCTTTAGGTCAAGTATCATGAATCCATTGCCGTCCATAAGATGAACTAATTACTCACCGAAAGGAGAAAAGCAATGAATAAAGAATATTTCAGCGTTCAAGAATCTCAACAAAGAGACCCTCAACCATACTACCCTGGCTCTTGGCATGGACATCATCCCCACTACCATGGCTATACCCATCATGGGCCTCATTTCATACACCATCATCATCATTACCATCATCACTACTACCGTACGGATCGAGCGGGGCAAACTACACGATGATATTTAAACGAAGAGAACAAAACTAAGGCGAGACAGTTACGCCCGGATTTATATGTGAATATATATCCGCAAGCGTTACATTCTCGCCTTTTTTTATATAGAGGGGACCAAGCTTCAGAGGGCAAGCCCATAAATTACCCAGACCACAATGCTGAGTAAATGACACAGTTTAGAAATCATCCGTTCGGCAGCTCCTCCGTTATCGAATAAACGCAGAGCTATTTTAAACTTCGGAACAAATAGGGATCGTATCCCGTCACTCCCAAAAATATCTCCAAATAAATGAGACCACCAGCCCGCAATAAACCCTAGACAACTTGCCATCACCCATCCTGAGTACTGACTGCCAAAGACGAAGAGTCCCAAACTTAGGACGATTGCAAACTCAGGCGAATGAATGATCCAACGGTGTTTTACGAACGGCATGATGAGCAGAGCAATTCCCGCAAAAAGGGCCATCCAGTGCCAGTCGTAAACGAAATACCCCATCAGCATCAAAGTACCGCTAGCGATAAGTATGATCGTCCGGAGCCTTGCCAAGCAGCCAGCCATAATACCGGCGCCAATCCAAATCGCCCCGGCTTGTATGGAGCAGCCTAGCAGAATCCATACGCATCCTATGACTAGGAATATCCCCGACAATGCCCGCATGAGCTTTCTCTTCCCCAATGACAGCTGGAGCTTCTGGCTCGCCGTACTCGTTTTATGATCTAAATCCGGAGCAAGGCCCCCCACGATCGAAGCTGCGCATATCACTCCAGCGAAGCCAATAACCTCCAAAGTGGTACTCATTGGGGAAGCCGTTAGGGCAGCTGCAGAAGTAGCCGATCCCGCAAGTAAGGCTAATGCAGAGTGTCCCTGTTTATTCAATTGTCATCACATCCCTTCCGGCTTGCTGACTGTATCCTGCTGTCGTTGAAATACCGCGGGATTGATAGCACAAACAAGAACGTATGTTTCTATATTAACTCAGACATATCACCTTATTCAAGGTAAAAAAAGACCACCTAGGCTATAACCGAGGTGGTCGCTTATATTTCACCAGCTAATTTGAATTCCTCTTTCAACAGCTTATATCTACCAACTTAAAATAACCCCTCGTCCAGCAGGAGATACGGTTACGTTACCAAGTTTAACTGGTCCTCCAGATTCGCCCTTAAATGCCGTATCAATAGCAGCAGCAATTTTACTAGCATCACCACTGCCGCCTAATTTGATTGCCACCTGTGCAGCCACTGTGAAATTATTCGAATCCCCAGTATCGTGAATAAATAATTTATGGTTACCGTTCCCCTGATTTATAAAAGCTTGACTAATACCATTACCTGCAGCAGTAAAAGAATAATCATCTGCGGAAATCTGTGTACCTAAATCTTCATAAATATCCCTTACCTTCTCGATCCATTTATTCGCAGATTCTGTGGTTGGTTCTACCCTATTTCCTATATAAACTGTTCTTGTGGCTTGTTCCCAGAGAACGTCCTCGCCTAGCGCTTCCCCAATGAAACGTAATGGAACCATTGTGCGATTATTGACTGTTTTGGCTGCTACGTCTAAATTATGTAATTGTTCATTGATTTTAGCTTGTTTTGAACCAATGGTAAGTTGGATCGTTCTATCGCCTTTAAATGCTGTTACTGTTTCTTCTGTCTGGTTCCAATGTACGGTTGCACCCAATGTTTCAAAAATCCCTCTTAGCGGTACTAATGTTCTCCCATTCTGTAAGATTGGCGGTTGATCATATTGTTGCATCTCCCCATGAATAATAACTGTAATTTCCTGCGAATTAGCAAATATTTGATTAGGAAATGCCAGTACACATATAAATATCGATAATAACAATACAATTTTCTTCATCTTGCTTACTCCTCTCCTTCATCCTATTGCTTATCTTACCATGATAAATAGCTCAACCCACTGTTAACCCCTTACTTTTTGTGTGGTTTTAGACTGACCATAGAATCTTCCAATGCTAGTAATGAATGATCTATCCGTTTGCACTAAGCGTGAGCAGGCGTTTCAGGTTGTCATCAATAAATTGATTATCGGCACTGTTGATTCCGCGGCCCGCAAAATGGCCCCAAATCGACTCGATCGGATGAATAACAGCACTAGGCATACGCTTAACCTCGTATTCGTTATCGTCCGCCGTACAGAAAAGATCCGTGCTTCCTGGCATGACACAGGCCAGCGCTTTAATGCTTCTGAGCGCCTTATCGAAATCTCCGTTATAGGCGGGGTTTGCACTGATATCCGCATTTTGCCCTGTCCATAACATGGCTAGTACATTGTGCGGATCCATCTGCATAAAGCTATTTTCCCAGACGCCAGCCATAAAATCTGACAATGAGTCAAATCCCAGCTCACGATAAAGTTCCTCCCTGTAAAACGCCTGAGATACGCCCCATCCCGCATAGACATTGCCAACGGCGCGCATATCTGCAGAAGTCAACTGGTTTATCTTACTCGAATCGAAGCGGACTGCAGCCATGAGCGCAGCTTTCATTCCGTCCAGGACCACATACGTGTGGGGCCAGGTCTTGGCAACTCCAGCGAAAGGTGCAATGCGTTCCACCATGTCGGGATAACTTGCCCCCCATTGGAATGCTTGAATGCCTCCCATCGACCATCCAACAACAAGCGCGATCTTGCGAATGCCAAATTTTTCGGTCACCAGCCGATACTGGAATTGAACGTTGTCATAGATCGTTACCTGCGGAAAATTAGCCCTGTCGAACGGGGGCGGCGTATTCGTAGGAGACGAAGATAAACCGTTGCCCAGCAGATTAGGAACAATAATGAAATATTTTTGCGGATCCAGTGCCATGCCGTTTCCAATCAGCCATTCATTTTGAACATGCGTATCGCCAAAAGCAGTTGGATAGACGATGACATTATCTTTCTGTTCATTCAATCTTCCATAGGTCTTATAAGCAAGAAAAGCGCCCGGCAACGTCACCCCGGATTGCAGCGTTACGTCACCCAAATCAAAAATCTCATAATTCATCGTAGTGTCTCTCCCTTCAAAAAGAAACCATATGTTTTATTCTTGTTGTTAGTATAGTTCTGTGATACTCTCAATAAAATTGAATGAAATTGATAGCACTATTCAATAATATTGAAAGTATAGGGGGATCGTATGATGGAACTGCGCCAACTGATTACGTTCCGCACGGTGGCATCCACTTTAAATTTCAGCCGGGCTGCGGAAGTGCTAAATTACGTCCCCTCCAACGTCACGATGCAAATCAAAGCATTGGAGGATGAGCTTGGGGTTCGTCTCTTTGACCGCTTGGGCAAACAGCTCGTTCTCACAACGGCGGGGAAACGCTTTTTAACACATATCCAAGGGGTCTTAGACAAATTGGACGAAGCCCGCGGTGTCGTTCATGACAATGAAAATTTAACCGGAACCCTTACGGTAAGTGCCAATGAAGTTATTTGCGCCTACCGGCTTCCAGCTGTCTTTCAACGGTTTCGTTCGCAGCATCCGGGAGTTCGTCTCATCTTCCGCTCCGTACCCAATCAAGAGCTCAAACAGACACTCTTTGAGGGAACTGCGGATATAGTCTTTATGTTGGACGAGCCCATCCGTTCGAGCGGACTTGCCGTGGAGCCGCTGGTGGAAGAAACCTTCCGCCTTTTCGCTGCTCCAGACCACCCGCTCGCGAAACGAACTGTGCTGCAGCTGGAGGATTTTCACGGACAAGTGTTCCTGACGAATGAAAAGGGTTGCCCCTATCGAACGATGTTTGACCGGTCATTTGAGAAAGAGGGCATTGATAGCATCACTTATTTAGAGTTTCAAAGTGCCGAAGCTATTAAACAATGTGCTATTTCAGGAATCGGTATTGCCTTTCTTCCAGAAATCGTAGCAAAAGCCGAAGTGGAGCGAGGCGAGCTTGTCGCCCTTCCATGGCAAATTCCTGACCTGCACGTGTATACTCAGATGTCATGGCATAAAGATAAATGGCTTTCACCCATCATCTTATCTTTCATAGAAGCAGCAAGGGAGATTCTAGCTATAGAGGAGGAGGATTAATACGTTTAGAAGGATGCTAGCGAAGGAATTCAACTCCGGTCTACACATTAACCGATGGCTTGCTGGATGAGCGTTCCATGACGTTTGGAATGCCGTGCCTCCTCACTTCGCTTCCAGCCACATAAAATGGAACTCCCAGGTTGAGGTATAATTATGCTTATGCTATGATAAAAATAGTTAAGGAGCCGTGCAGCAACACGGCTCCCCGTACACTTACCGCTTTAAAGAGCGGTCGGCTGTAGGATTTAATGCAATCGAAATAGACCGCAATCCTAATCCCTAGGGCGGTCTATTTCTTTGTGTTTTGATTAATTGCTACAACGATAGCCACAACCAGCGTCAACAGAGCAATAATAAGCCCTCCAAAGCTGATCGTCATCGTCAAAGCATCTTTAATCTCCACAGGCATCACCTCCCTTCCGGGAGACTAGCCGACCGTCCTTTTAAGCCAGTTCCATGTACAAGCTCCATTATACCAAAATATGCTTATATTTACTTAGTTTCAAACGGTCAAAATGTCTATCAATCTAACTATATCGTATAAGCAGAGTAAGAGCCAGGTTCCCTTTCCACGCAAAAAAGCGCAGCCTCCGAAAACCTCGGAAGCCGCGCTATACTTGACTTTAGCAAGATTCTGGTGAAGGGACTCGAACCCCCGACCTACGTATACGAATGCGTTACCGTATGTATTTAAAGGGGTATCTAAGGTATTAGAAGACATAAAATAACGGTTATTATAGAGTTTAGGTTCTACTAAGTTTTATATGGGATCCTAAGTCGGTAGAACATTAATATTCAGTCCAGTAGTCAACCCTTCTGTTGTTGCCCCACCCTTTTAATAATAGAATTGAGTTGGTGTACTGGCGATCTGACCAAAGTATATAATGTTGCTTAGCTTGATCAGAATATCAAATTAGATATCACCAAGCTGTGGTCCAATCATTTGGCATATAAACTTATTAATATAATGTAACAAGCCAAAGGGGAGGATGTATCATCATGATTAGACGGAGTAGAAAAAATGACCAAAAACATATCCATGCCCTTATTCGAACAGAACTGATTCCTTTTTCCCAGAAGACGTTTCCAGATGTTAAATACAATAAGCGTGAAATTAATAAACGTTTAGAGAGAGGGTACACATATGTGTATGCCCGGACTCCCAATGCCCCGCCACAAGGCTTTATCCACTCTGTTATCCTAGACAATACCCATATAGTCGACATGCTTGCCGTAAACAAAAATGCAAGAAAAAGAGGGATTGGCTCAAAATTAATGAACAGGTCCTTGTCTCTAGCCTTAAAAAACAAATGTTCCAAAAGCCACTTATATGTTGATGCAGTTAATTATAAAGCTCAGCAGTTTTATTATAAACAGGGATACCAAATTGAGAAATATGAGCCATTGGTAAACTGCTACCTATTATCGAAAAAAATTGGTTAAAGCTAAGCTTTGCGAGCAACTAAACCGTATTTTTATTTGCAGTAAAAAGTCCAATCTATTCTTAAGATGCGAGCATATCCTAAAGTCAGATTGAAAAGGAGGGAGGAACTAATATGGGATATGCTGCAGGAGCTGGGACTTGCGGTGCTGGTGCTGGAATTTGGACCAGTACAGGAGTTATCCTCGTTTTGTTTATTCTCTTAGTTATTATTAGTCGCGCTTGGATCTAGAGACTAAACCTATAGGTTTTCACTGGATTTGGTAAGAGTCACCCCTGATTAATGTTTAATATAACCTCCATCTCTCTTGAACTGACGTTTAATTAAATACTATATTGCTTTCGAACTTGTCACATCTCTAGATTGAGGCTAAGTGAAATACTTGCTTTACGAAGAGTAGATGTTGATACAAAAAAGACAATAACTACGGTTCATCCATTCATGGAGACTGTTCTTCCTGTCATTCTTTCCAGCTGTGTCAAATTAGGCATACTATGGCGCATGGATGAATAATTAAATAAAACAGGAATTGTATTATGTAATTAATAAAAGGGGCAAGATAGTTAAATTAAATTTAAAAGAAGAAAGCAGCAGATACCTGCTGTTGGAGTGTCAGGAAAGACCCCTGGACTATTTAACACTTCATTCTCCCTAGTTAATGTAATCGTAATATCAATTTGTAAAAAATTATGTTAACATGAATCTGATTTTTACAAATTGATGTGTGAGGTTGTGTACATGAGTTTTGATATTATAGATGATTACCTTAGAAGGACGAAGAAACGTAATTCGAAACTTATTGGAGGAATTTTCCCATCTATATTATTAGTATTCATTACGTTTGGGGTAATCTTCTTATTGTTTATATTTACTCCTAGAGATGCTTGGTTTACGTATAAAACTAATACTAACAATATTGTTTTGAAAGATACTATGTTTGGACTTCACTTAAAGGCAACTACAGATAGCTTGTATATTACTCAGGGAGAAATGACAAATACTACCCCCCTTTCTGTAAAGGTAAATGGTGAGATCCAAACCATAGCTCCATATGAACTACGAATTGTTTATGATTACACAACTAGTAGAGATAGTTTTGATGATATTAATATAACAATTCCAAATCTTTTATTAGACAATAATGTATTGATCGAGTCTAATGGTTTAAATGAACTTGACACATTAGGGATACATAATAATTATGATAATTCTGAATATCTCAGTGGGTTTCAAGTAAACGTTGGTCAAGGTAAGTCCATTGATTGGTCGGATAAAAGTGAGACTGTACCCATAAGGAGCAAAACTGTTTGGAGTTTATCAACCGAATCGGATGTAACGCTCTTGTTTAAATATCATGTTCAGGTATACCTTAAAAATGTGGAGACACCCATCAATCAGCAAATACAATTAATATCTGTTAATGATGATTCACAAAAAGGGAAACCATCTATCATGCTGGAATTTTTAACAGAACATCCTTTTTCGTTCAAAATACAAACTGAGAAGAACCAAACATTGAGTTACAATGGTTATTCAAAAGAGATTGATATCGTTGGAGAAGAGAATGCAGTTCTAACTGTATTTAAGACTGGTGAACCTCAAAAGTATGAAATACCTAATGCTGCAGTCTCAGTCGGAGCCAAGAATTATCCAAAAAATCAACTTAACTCTAATTTATCTGTAGATAAAAATTCAAAAATAGGGGGCATATTTTCGGCAAGTGGAACAGTAAATAAACTTACTGTAAATAACGAATCATTTTTTCAAAATATATCTCAATGGGTTCAGAACAACATATCAACAATAATCACTACCATTCTTACTGCTATCATAACCGCTCTATTCGCTTATTTAACAACAATCCAGCGAAAGAATTGACCGATACATAAAATCAAAATGGAGATTCGGTTGTAACAGAGGTGTCATTAAAATAGATAAAGTGTGTCAGGGCAGATTGTAGGCGTACATGATAGGGTCATTCCAACTAAGAAATATCTTATTCGACTTTAAAATATAAAAGATCAAAAAGCCAAGACGAAGTGAACAATTAAAAGATTTCTTGATTAATGATTAATGATTAAGTTAATCTGGTAAAATAAGCGGTATAGGTGATGCCCCTATGCTTCTAATGTAAAGCGGATTGGAATTCGTACACAGCAATAGTTAGCAAGAATTGAATTCTCCTCAGTAGACAATCGTATATGGAGCCATTCAGTCTTAGGATTGTCAGATGAAGGACAATCTCTTCTTTTTTCTTGGAGAACAAACTAATCCCAAAAACAATACTTTACTCGAATAAAGGTCAGAAGAATGTTAGAAGTTATGAACATCCTAAAAAAATCCAGATTATTTATCGTTTTTTTAGCCTTTGCCTTAGTGTTTACTTCCATTAATATGATTGCTTTCGCTGAACCGAGTAAACAGGTTGTTTCAGTAAATGAGAAACGAGTTTTGAATTTATCTGTTGCTGATATTACAACAAACGAGACATACAGTACATCATTACTACTTCTACCAGGTGCTGAGTGGGATGAGTCAGTTTTAAATCAGTTGAACAATAATTACGTTCTTACTAATTATGAGTTAAGAGCACTAAACCCTAATGAAACAGCACCTCCACTAGTTGTCGGTAGTAATGGAATTATAAGATTATTTGCTATTGAGACCATTTTTGATATTGGTTGCTTCACTATGTCACTAGCGGAGTTTGCGATTGAACCTACATTTTGGAATGGGTTCTGGGTGGTAGCAGATGGGCTTTCCATGGCATTCCCAGGCATTCCCGCACTTAGTGGTGTGAAACGTATGATCAAGGCTAGTTCGGTTCTGACTGATGCCACCAAAATAGGGATTAAACCGTATAAGGAGTTGCAGAAAATTACAATCCCAACCGGATGGCAAAGGCATCATATTTTTGAACAAAGATTTGCTTCGAGACTAGGAACTACGTCAGGTGATATGTTGGCAATTCCAATACCCGCCAATTCAACTTACCATCAAGCTATAACAAATAAGATGAGATCAAAAATTCCATATGCTACAGACCTTAATACGCTCACTAAAAATGAGATTCTTGATGCACATATTGAAGCTTATAAAGAACTTTGGGACAGTACAAATGATGAAGTTTGGGAATTCCTTTATAAATTTGCACAAAACAAACAATATAAGTGATAATCTATATAGGGGGCAGCATATGCTCGCCCCTTTTTCTCAATAAAATTAGGAGGATAAGAAATGGAAGTAATCAATAGAATAAGTTTCTTTATTGATTATTCGTACTCTAAACAAATTGAAAGTTTTTTCAATGAATTTGGCATTACGGTTATCTCACCTGAAAAAGGGAGTCGTACAACTGATATAAGGTATTTAGTTCCGATTACCTTCAAACCTACTGAAGATATGACCGATAAGATTAGAATTATATACAATAAATTGATCAATTTTTTTCCGATTACTGGGATCGGGGAAGCGATTTTCTTCAACTGCGATAACGATGATTATAATAAAGCACCGTTTTTTGCTGTAAACTCAACTGGAAATTCAGCTAGTGCTAATTTATTGGATACCAAAACCCCTATGATAAAGGAGACCTTTTGTAATGCCTGTGGGCTTAAATTAAAATCCTTAGAATCAAATCTGGTAATTGATACCTCAAAGTTAAGAAAAAAATATATGATCAACGTTGACAGTATGTTTTGGGTTATTTCTGAAGAAATGGCGAGACTTATGTCAGAGTGGAAAATTACAGGATATCAGTTGAAAGAGGTTATTCATCATGGAAAAGCAGAAAATTATGTACCTGCCTATCAACTTATTATTAATAATAATATGCCACCGCTAAGTCAAAAATCTAAAAACTACCATTTTGTGTCAGAACCTGAAGAAAAATGTGATGTCTGTGGTATTAAAGGAAAAGTGAATTATCCTTATCTTTATGAAACGTCAGATATTAAAACTTGTACAAATGATCTGTATTTATTAAATGAATTGGTTAGTAATGGAAGCTACGTCTACCGCCCACTACTTATAAGTCAAAGATTCAGAAAATTACTTATTGAACAAGGAATAACTAGGGATGTAAGGAGTATATTTGACAGTAACTATGGATCTAAAGATTGGTATATGACTCCAGTATTTCTAGATCATTATTAAAATTAGGTTTAACTGATAATTCACTGACTTCTATTTAGTCTCTATTCTTTATAAAGTACACTTTTTTCCAACATCAGTCCTCTAGTGTAAATAACAAAAAAGCCCACCGACCAGTGCAGGTTAGCGGGTTTTTTTTGTACTTTTAAACAATAGGATTTACAATGTCTCTAAAGTAGGCATGGCCTATGTGCGGACGTTTTACGATCACCGTTCCTTACTCGGAATTGTTAATACGCTATTATATCGATGAAGAAACGAACATTAACTACGAGACGTCATATAACCCGTATCCTTAACAAAATAGTTAAGGAACACCCAGATTTTCCAAAAATACGTTTCCAGGATCTAAGGCATACTCATGCAACATTACTCTTAAAAGGGGGTATCCACCCAAAAATTGTTCAAGAAAGATTGAGCCATTCGTCAATAACGGTAACGATTGATACTTATTCACACGTACTTCCAAACCTCCAAGAGACAGTATTAAAAAACTACGGTTCATCTATTCTTGGGAACCAAAATACTACCGAAAACAGCCCCTTAGTCGACTAAAGGGTAGAACAATGGTAGACAAACATGATTTTCCACAAAAACAGCGCGGCCCCGAAATCCTCGGAAGCCGCGCTGTGCTTGACTTTAGCAAGATGCTGGTGAAGGGACTCGAACCCCCGACCTACGCATTACGAATGCGTTGCTCTACCAACTGAGCTACACCAGCACATTCACTAATGAAGTGGAAACAAAAAATATTATAACTCGATCTGAAAATTTTGCAAGCCCTCAATATCAGGAATTTATTGCAGCTTCGCCTGCACCGAACGCAGCTTCTGCTCAGAGGAGCTCTCTTTGTCGCGCCGGTCATCGATCTTGATCGAGGTGGACACCCGCTGAGCACCCGATTGGAACGGCGACTCATGAATCGCGCGAATCGCAGCGAACACGCTGTCCAATGGCCCTTCAATAATTGTGCTCATTGAGGTCAGCGTATATTGGATGCCTTCCTGTTTCTCTAATACCCGCTGCAGCTCAGCTACGTACGGGCTTAAGCTGGTCGACCCCGTCCCGATAGGAATTACCGTTACCTCTGCAATCGCCATGCTTCTCCCTCCTTCTTAGAGTAATGTCCATGCTTCTTAATCCGCATTCCACTGCCTCTTATTGTAACAATTTCCACCCCTTCTTTTCAAATAAGCCGGCACGCCCCCATACCCAGTACCTTAACATGATCAGCATGGAGAAATGAAGTACAGGCCTCTCCCGCACCCGGAAGAGGCCCTGCACCTTGCCTATAGTGATCTGCGCTCGCTTACTTACGCCATTTCCCCGAGCTCCCGCAAATCGCCACTGCTCTCTTCGGAAACAGCCAGCTCCTTCTTCAACAGCGCCTTGATCACATTCGCTGACTTCACCTTCGCATGCAGGCATGGCGAAACTTCAATCTGATACGCCCCCTGCCGGATCAGGCCGCGCAGTTCCTCTGCCGTCCCTGCTTCCTCGTCAAAGCTATTAACAATACTGCCGTATTGCATATATTGATGCGTATCACTGCCCCCGACAACAGGACGCCCTAGACGCTGTGCAAATTCATCGAGTTGAGCGCGATAAGCCTCCAATCCTTGGGCATAAATATCCTTGCCGTTCAGATCAAAAGCGTCCAGACGCCGCAGCAGTTCAACCGGCAAATGATGCAGCGGCGTGCTGAGCCGGAAAGGATGCGCGCCGATGCGTAAAAAGCCCTGTCCCTCACTCCAATCCAGCAGCGACTGGAAGTTGATGAACCGCCCTTTCTCGGTATAAGGTTCCAGGCGCTGCCTCAAAGCCAGTATCCGCTCCCGGTCGCCAATAATCAGAATATGCCCGGTCTCCTGAATATCCACTTCGATGCCGGGAAACACCTTCATCCCCTCGGCCAGGTAGTAGCCTTGCTCATAGGGATAATGCCGGTCCAGCACTTCATAAATCTCCTCATACCGCCAGGTGTTGAAATGCTCTGTCATGGCGACGGCATCCAGCCCGTTCTTTCCCGCCTCTGCCATCATTTCCTTGAAATAAGCGTGGCTGAAGACTGTTTTTTTGGCAAGCTTGACATGGGTATGCAAATCTATTCTCATCAGATTCTCCTTCGTATTTGATAATAAACTATCCGCATAATTCATTTATATGGAGATTTGAGCTGCAAGAACATGAAGCAGTACGACGTACAATCCCGAGCCAAGCAGGAACACGGCGTCACGGGCGGTAAATTTCATGTATGACAGCTTGATTCTTTTGGCCTCCGGGGAATTGTAGGCGTACGAGAAGCCCTTGGCCTCCAGCGCTTCCACCGTAGTGCGCGTGCGTTTGGCAATGCTCAGAATTAATGGGTAAAAAGACAGCACCGCTATTTTCAAAAAATAAACGATGCTCCTCCAGTACAGCAGCCCATGCCTCCCCGGTGCCACGCCCCGCAGCCGGAACGACAGAAAAATATGGTGGTACTCCTCCACGAGGCTAGGAAGTGTCCGATAGCCGTAGGCGATGCCAAACGACACCTGCTTGGGGACGCCGATGCGGAGCAGCCCGTCGCTCAGCTTCTCGGGGTCCAGGGAGCAAAACACGGTAATGCTGGCCATCGAAATGACCGATAGCTTCATCGTCAGCTTCAGCAGGGGCAGAATCGTCTCTCCACCCCCGCCGAACAGCCAGGACACAATGAACAGATACCCCGCCTGGCTCAGTAAGCCGAGACAAAGGATGATTATGATCAGCGGACTCACCCGTGACATCATCGTCGTAACCGCCAGGAGCAGGAACATGCCGAGCAGCAGCACCTCGTTATGAATGAACCAGGGAGCGATGCCGAAATACAAATACCAGAGGAACAGCGTCCGCGGATCCAGTCTGGCCAAAAACGTATTGCCGTTGCCGTAGGCCGTGTTGAGCAGCTCGATTTTGACCCCTTCCACCGATACGCGGTCCATTAGCTTACGAACATACTCCATGCCTCGCCGCCCCCTTTCTCGATTCGTTCCAGCGCTGCGTGAATTCGTCCACCGTATAGCTGAGCGGCGCCATCCCCAGCCTGCGGCTAAGCTCTAAAATCTGCGGCGCCCGAAGACCAGCCTGCTCTAGCAAATCGGCATCGCCGAACACCGATTCCCGCGTTCCGTCCCGGATAATATCGCCCTGATGCATCACGATAATCCGGTTGGCCCATTCCGCTACCAGCTGCATATCATGCGTTGCCACAATGACGGTCTCCACATGACGGTTCAATTGCAGCAGCAGGCGTGTGATGTCTTTGCGGGTTGCGATATCCAGGTTCGCGGTCGGCTCGTCCAGCAAAATCACCGACGGATTCATCGCGACTCCGATTGCCAGCGAAGCGCGCCGCTGCTGACCGCCGCTGAGCAGACGGCCGTCCCGGTGCTGCAGCTCGGTCAGCCCGAAGCTCTCGAGTATGGCGTCTACCTTCTCCTTATATCCCTCCACCCGGCGAGCCTTGAGAAAGAATTCAACATCCTTGCGGATCGAATCCTCAATGAACATCTCCTCCGGATTTTGATAAATGTAGGTCACTGTATTGGCAAGCTGCTCGGGCGTCGTTGCAGCCGTATTCATTCCTTTGACATCGATCCGGCCGCTTTCAGGCTTCGTTACCCCGGTGATCAGCCGCATGAAAGAGGATTTCCCTGCCCCATTGTTGCCAACGAGGGCCACCAGATCCCCTGTTCTGAACGTTACACTGACATCCCGAAGCACCATCTTCCGCTCCCGGCTCACCGTCCGGTAGGAGAAGCGGACATGCTTGGCTTCAATGATTGGGTCTGCGTCCGTGTTAACGCCCATATTAACGCCAGTGTTAGCTTCAGTGTTAGCTTCAGTAACATCAACATCAACATCAGCACCTTCAAAAGGGAGCCCGACCAGTCCACCGCATTCCCCCTGCAGCTCCAGCTGCTGCTGCCGCTGAAAGTAAGCCGCCGCCTCGTCAAGCGTAATCGGGTACGGTGCGAGATGCGGCAAGCCAAGGCCGAGCTGGCCAAGGTTAGGCCTACTACCATCTATCCCGGTAGAATCCTGTTCTCGGGTTTTAGCGATCTGGGCGGCGGCCTGGGTGACCTGAGGCGGATAAATGTGGCTGGACCGCAGCTGCTCCAGCTCTAGAAGCGCCTCCTCTACCGGCTTCGACCATACGGCCCGGCCTTGATCCATCAGCACGACCTGCCGGCAATACTCCGCAATAAACTCCGTATGATGCTCGATAACGATAATCGTCTTGCCATACTGCTCATTCAGGCGGCTCAACAAATCATAGATCTCTCTGGCATGGCAAGGATCAAGCTGGGCGACGGGCTCATCAATAATCAGGATATCCGGATCCAGCGAGATTGCCCCGGCAAGCGCCAGCTGATGCTTCTGCCCCCCGCTAAGCTGCCAGATGAATTCCTTCGGGTCTACCGTCAGATCCACCAAGCGCAATGCCCGCAGCCCGCGTTCCAGGTAATCCTCGAACCCGTAATTCAGCGGAGCAAAGCTGGCGTCGTCCAGCACTGTTGGACGGATAAGCTGATTCTCGAAGTCCTGGTAGACGTACCCGACATGGCGCGACAAACGGGCAACATCATGCTCCAAGGTCTGCAGCCCGTTCACTTGAACGCTTCCTTCAAAATCCCCGACATAATAATGGGGTATTAGTCCATTCAGTGTTTTGCACAGCGTTGATTTCCCGCTCCCATTTCCACCGATAACGGCGACGAAATCACCGCGCTTAATCTGCAAGGACACTCCGTTTAGCACCGGAGCCTCCGCGCCCGGGTATGTAAAAGTCACGTTGTCGATCGATACGATCCAATCGGGCTCCGCTCTCTCCGCCTCCCGCAATAGAGTCCTGTCTTGATACATGCTTCAACCTCCACTCTGATTAGATCCCGGTGCCTGCCGTACCCGAACGTTTTCCTCTGCGAACCAGCAGCCAGATCGTAAGGCATGCCACCGCGGCGGCAGCGCCGATGCTGACCCAGATGAACCAGCCGCCAATGCTCTCCAGGAAGTCGGCATCCCATTCAACGAGTGCCATATCCGATTCCGCCAGGAACTCCGCAGCAGCCGCCAGAACAGCCAGTATTACGGATACAACGATCAATCTGGGAGCCATAATTTCAGCGAATGAATATTTCATCTTATTATTTCTAGGCTTCATGCCAAGGAGCGGTTCGATTTTCCCATACAAGCGTGGCACAAGATACAGTGTCGGCAGCAGCGCAAACAGAATTCCTGAGAACAGCACATCGTTCAAAAAAGCCACTCCTTCAACCACTACCACGCTCTCCGCCAAGCCCGGCACCGCCTCGAACTCCTCCACACCGATCCATACCTTGCCAATATCGACCGCGCAGCTGATAAATTGGTGGATGATGACTCCCATCATGGCTGCGACGCCAACCTGCCTGCGGTTCTGAGGATCGTTCACCAGCGTCCCGGCGATGAACATCGCCAGGGAGAAGCCGATGAACTTCTCCAGCTCGCCAAGCCCGCCGAATTGCCCCAGCATAATCTCCCCGAAGATGACTTCGCCCAGTGCTGCCCCGACGGCTGCGTAGAACGGATGAAACAAAATGCACAGCGTCAGCGGAATAAAAGCGAAATACTCGACGGACAGCTCGATCGGCCCCAGCCGAACCGACGGAATCAGCTCGGTGATCATATTCGATAGACCGTACAGCGACATGGCTAGAATAAATACCATCATTTTCTGGGACTGGGTTAATACATACCTTTGCCTTAATTGAGCCACTTACTTCCCCTCCTGGTTTCAGATAGCTCCACTATAGAAGGGATTTATTAATGCTGCTTCTATATCTTGTAAATCATATGTAAAAATTATTTCATTACTTTATTTCATGTAAAAAAATATATCATTCCAGGCTAGATTCTCATTACCGCCCCCCTGCGGATATGTTAATCTAAAGCTATCAATTCATTCGAAGGAAGAGAGGCCATTCTCATGAACTTGGACTGGAATTTAGAAAACTTATCCCCGGGTCAATATAAAATTGCCGACTATATCCAGAAGAACATGCAAACTGTCCTCTTTCTGACCGAACAGGAAATCGCGGATAACTTGGGACTCAGCATCGCCTCCGTATCGAGGTTTTGGCGTTCTGTCGGATTTAAAAATATCAAAGATTTCAAAAACCAGCTCCGCGAGCATCTGGAGGTTACCCCTGCCGCCAAGATGAAGAACATCATGGATAGAGCCAACGCGGCATCCTTTCCCGGACAATTTCTTGCCTCCAGCATCGAACATCTGGAGAGCACGCTGCAGCATTATTCACAGGAAGCATTTGACGCCGCTGTGGATGCGCTTGTCACGGCGCGCAGAGTATATTTGTACGCTCCGGGTCCCTCGTCCGGCCTCGCCCAGCTGATGCATTACCGCCTCAGCCGCTTCGGCCTGTCCATCCATCGCCTTGATCGCGGAGGCAGCGAGCTGTTCGAGGATCTGCTTCATATTACAGGCGAAGACGTCGTTGTTCTCTTCGGTTTCGTCAGGCTGCTGCCGGAAGCCAAGGTGATCACGGATCATGCCAAGCAATGCGGCTACCGCACGATACTGATTACCGATCGCCTTGTCTCCGACTTCTCGGGCCAAAGCGACGTAACCCTGTATGCCAGCCGGGGCGAGATTTGGGAATTCCATTCGATGATCGCCCCGACCTTCCTGATAGAGAACCTGATCGTTGCCGCCGGGATGAGAAATCAGGAGCAGCATCTGCGCAAATTAGAGCAGCTGAACCAGCTGCGCAAAAAATACGACCATGAACTACCGCGATAAATGTTCACAATTTTTCTGCATCTCCCACTCGCCGCATCAGGGTTGCTTTCACCTGTTTTTTCATGATTTTTCATCCTTCAGCTAATGAAGATGACTGTTTACAAACACTACATATTGGGGTAATGTAAGTTGCAGACAACCAAATATAGTGGAATCGGGTGATCCAGCCCTCTATTTCTCGGCTGGGGCTTAAAAGGGAAGTGCGGTGCAATTCCGCTGCGGTCCCGCCACTGTGACCGGGTGCATGCAAGAGCTTACCAAGGCTCCTTGCAGCGCTTCACTGATAGAAATGCCACTGCAGATATTACCATCAGCGGGAAGGCGTCAGTGAAGAAGTCCGGAAGCCAGGAGACCTGCCCGTTTCTGTATTTGACACCAGATACCAGATGAACCTGCGAGGAACAGGTAGGTGTCCGCTTGCAGCTTACATACGCATTCATCCTGCATTTCATAGGATGATCCAGGCATTTCTTCAAACGCGCATTCGGGCATTTCCAACCTTGCATGATCGGAAATGCCTTTTTATATGATTGTAATGTGTAGTTTATCGGGAGGGAAACTTTGTTATGGCGATAATGCACCCGGTTTATACAAGCCGCCAAGACATGCTGGATGAAGTGATTACATTAGGAGAAGAGATCGTTGCAAGCAGCAATCTTGAGGTGCTGCGGGAGAACGCCAACTTGAACGGCGAAAGCTTCTCTGGCAAAATGAGCAAATTCGGCAGCGAGTACGCGAAATGGTATGCGAACCATTTTGTCATGCCAAAGCCGCTCGTTCAGGCCATTCAAGACAATATCGTCTATGTGCACGATCTGGATCAATACGCGATCGGAACGACGAACTGCATCTTCATTCCGTTCGACAAGCTGCTGCGCGAAGGGTTCAACACCGGCAACGGCAGCGTAAGGCCTCCGAATTCGATCATGACGGCGATGGCGCTTGTAGCGATCATTTTCCAGTCCCAGCAAAATGCTCAATACGGCGGAGTATCCGCCAATAAGCTGGACCACGACCTGGCGCCTTATGTAACCAAATCCTTCGTCAAATATTTCCGCAAAGGATTGGACTACTTCGAAGAAGGAGACAGCGCAGCGGACTACGGTTTGATCACCATGGCCCGCTCTGATCTGCAGGCGCAGTATCCAAGGGCCTTCAAATATGCGGTTAAAGAGACCGAAAGCGAAACACTGCAGGCCGCCGAGAGCCTCATCCACAATCTCAATACGATGTCGAGCCGGGCGGGCGGACAAATTCCTTTTACGAGCATCAACTACGGCACATGCACGTCGATAGAAGGGCAGCTCGTAATCAGTTCACTGCTGGCCGCAACGATGCGCGGACTTGGCAGCGGCGAGACGCCGATTTTTCCGATTCAGATTTTTAAATGCAAGCAGGGCGTGAACCAGCAGCCGGGCGAACCCAATTACGAACTGTTCCTGAAAGCAGCGGAATGCTCGGCCAAACGGCTGTATCCGAATTTCGCCAACCTGGATGCCCCGCTCAATCTGATGTACTATGATCCGGCGAACCCGGATACCGAATTTGCCACGATGGGCTGCCGCACGCGGGTGCTGAGCGACCGCTTCGGCCGCAACCACCTTTCCGGCAAAGGAAACTTGTCCTTCAACACCCTGAACCTGGTCAAGCTGGGCCTGGAGCACGGCATAGCGTTAGGACTGCGGCAGACCGCAGATGAACAAGGCTTCTACCGGGAACTGGAGCATTATATGGATATCGCGCTGGACGGACTGCTGCACCGCTTCCGGATTCAATCGTCCCAGAAAGCCAAGGCTTCCGACTTCATGATGCGCGAAGGTGTCTGGGAGGGCGGCGAGCAACTGAACCCCGAGGATACGGTGGGAGAGCTGCTCAAGCACGGCAGCCTGTCGATCGGCTTCATCGGGCTCGCAGAATGCATGAAAGCCATGTATGGTAAACATCACGGCGAAGATGCCGATGTATATAAGAAGGCCTATACTTTGATCGCCTTCATGCGCGATTATTGCGACCGTCAGAGCGAAAGACACAACCTGAACATTACCCTGTTCGCCACTCCGGCGGAAGGGCTGTCGGGGAAATTCACCAAGCGGGACCGGGCTGACTACGGGGAAATTCCTGGCGTCGTTGACCGGGAGTATTATACGAACTCTTTTCACATACCGGTATACTACAACATTAGCGCAGCTAAAAAAATCGAGCTGGAAGCACCGTTCCACGGACTGTGCAATGCGGGAGCCATCTCCTACATTGAGCTGAACGGCAGCGCCCGCAGCAATCCGGCTGCATTCCTGCGCATCATTCAGTACGCGCTGTCGCAGCAGGTGAGCTATTTCAGCATCAACCATCCGATCGACCGCTGCTCGGGCTGCGGCTACGAAGGAATCATTGGCGCATCCTGCCCATCCTGCAACGCTAGCGAGCAGGACGTCCATATCCGCCGGCTGCGCCGCGTAACCGGATATTTAACCGGGGATTTCCAGACCCGCTTCAACGCTGCCAAACAGGCCGAGGTTCGTGATCGCCTCAAGCATTCGACATGAATATTTGCGGCTATTACCCGGAATCTATTAATGAAGGCGAAGGACTGCGGGCAGCGCTCTTTATTAGCGGCTGTCGCCACTATTGCAAAGGCTGCTTCAGTCCGGCCACCTGGAATTTCCTTTACGGCGAACCGTTTACTCCCGAACGGGAACAGGAAATCATTCGGGACATCGTCGGCAACCCGCTGCTTAGCGGAGTGTCGATTCTTGGCGGAGACCCCTTTTTCTCGGCAGCAGAGGTCAGCGCATTCCTCGATCGTCTGCGCGAGGCGGCAGGCGCTATATCCGCCTGGATTTACAGCGGTTATACGTTTGAGGAATTAACCAAAGACGCAAAGTCCCCAGAATACGGACTTTTAAGCCGCTGCCAAGTGTTAGTAGACGGACGCTACGTTGATGAGCTGCGGGATCCCTCCCTGCTCTATCGCGGCAGCTCCAATCAGAGGCTGATTGACATTCCGGCAAGCCTGTCCCAGCGCGGCATTGTCGAATGGCGTCCAACTTTCTCTTTCTAGCTGACTGCCTTTCTAGTATAATTATGATTTGTGTTCACTTTATTGACGTCACCGGCGCCAAGTCATAATGTGGTTGTTCAAAGCTCTTCTAGGGATCGCATGAGTATAGCTGCAGATCTTTGGAGACCGCATATGCAGCGCCTCTTTTTTTGACGAATACTTGCAATTTAAGAATTAAAGATTTGAGCATCCAAGATTCGACAATGAATTGGAAGATAGAATAACCCATTTCAAGAAAGCGAGGAATTTTCATATGCCTTCACTCGTAACGAAACCCAACAACCGCCAGCTTGCGTTCGACAATGACCGTCTCGGCATTTACGCCGACCGTATTCTGGAGGGATTACATACACTGAGCAAGGAGCGCCTGCTGCGTGGCGTTACCGCTAAGCTGAGACATGACGTTGTTACCGGCGAGGAAATCAGCAGCGCCTTTACGATGTCCGCCCTAGAGCTCGTTACCAAGGACGAGCCGGACTGGAAGTTTGCCGCAGCCCGCGCCCTGCTCACAACCTTATACAAAAAAGCAGCGGTCAACCGCCGTTACAAAGCGTATCCGGAAGAGCCCTACGGTTCGTTCTACCATCTCATTACCGAGCTGGTCAAAGCGGGCATCTACCGCCAAGAATTGCTCGATTGCTATACGAAAGAGCAAATCGATGAGCTGGGCGAGCTGATCGACCCGACCCGCGACCTGTTGTTCGATTATATCGGCCTGCTGACGCTCGCTGAGCGCTACCTGGCGACGGATTTTGACGGACGCACGATGGAACTGCCTCAGGAACGCTACATGGTCATCGCGATGTACCTGATGCACCAAGAGCCAGCGGACAAGCGTCTGGACTATGTAAAAGAAGCTTACTGGGCGATGAGCAACATCTATATGACCGCCGCTACGCCGACGATGTCCAATGCCGGTAAAAAAGTCGCCGGACAGCTGTCCAGTTGCTTCATCGATACGGTGGACGACTCGCTGGAAGGCATTTTCGATTCTAATACGGACGTGGCCCGCCTCAGCAAAATGGGCGGCGGCATCGGCGTCTATCTCGGCAAGGTTCGCGCCCGCGGCTCGGACATTCGCGGCCACAAGAACACCAGCTCCGGCGTAATCCCGTGGATTCGCCAGCTGAACAACACCGCCGTCAGCGTCGACCAGCTCGGCACACGCAAAGGAGCCATCGCGGTATACCTGGACGTGTTCCACAAGGACATCCTTGCTTTCCTTGACCTGAAGCTGAATAACGGCGATGAGCGGATGCGCGCGCATGACGTGTTCCACGGCGTCTGCCTCCCTGACCTTTTCATGGAAGCCGTCGAGGCTCGCGGCGAATGGAACCTGTTCTGCCCGCACGAAGTGAAGAAAACGATGGGCTGGAAAGACGAGAACGGCCGTCCGCTAGGCCTGGAGGATTTCTACGACAAGGAGGTCGGCAGCGGCGAGTTCCGTGAGAAATACGAGGAAGCGGTCAATCATCCGACACTGTCGAGAATTACGATGCCAGCGATCGATATTATGAAACGGATCATGAAATCGCAGCTGGAGACGGGCACCCCGTACATGTTCTATAGAGACACCGTCAACCGCGCCAACCCGAACCGGGCGCACGGCATGATCTACTCTTCGAACCTGTGCACGGAAATTATGCAGAACCAGTCGCCAACCGTTGTAGAACAAGAGGAGCTGGTAACGAAGGACGGACAAACCCGTATCGTCGTTTCCAAAATCCCTGGCGATTTCGTCGTCTGCAACCTGAACTCGATCCACCTTGCCCGTGCCGTACCGGCTGGCGTATTAGATCGACTCGTTCCGATTCAGACGCGGATGCTCGATAACGTCATCGACATCAACAACATTGAAGTACTGCAAGCTCAATACACAAACAGCCAATACCGGGCGATCGGGCTCGGCACCTTCGGGCTGCATCATTTGCTTGCTCTGGAAGGCATCCGCTGGGAATCCGAGGAAGCCGTTAAATATAACGACGATCTCTATGAAAAAATCAACTATCTGCTGGTCAAATCCAGTATGGAGCTAGCTAAAGAGAAAGGCCGCTATCCGAAGTTCGCCGGCTCCGATTGGGAGAACGGCAACTACTTCACGTACCGGAATTACACCGACGGCACTCGTGAAGGCAAGTTCGTAACAACCGAGCAATGGCGCGAGCTGGCGGAGGAAGTCAGCCAGAACGGCGTGCGCAACGCCTGGATGTTCGCAATTGCGCCGAACGGCTCAACTTCGATCATCGCTGGTTCTACTGCGAGCATCGATCCGCTGTACGAACTGCTCTCCTACGAGGAGAAGACGACGTACAAAATCGCCAACCCGGCGCCGGATCTGTCCGAGAAGACGATCTGGTACTACAAAACGGCTTTCCTGATTGACCAGCACTGGTCGATCGATATGGCCGGAGCACGCCAGCGTCACGTCGACCAAGCGCAAAGCTTCAACCTGTACGTGCGCCCGGACATCAAGGCGACGGAGTTCCTGGATCTGCATCTGCATGCCTGGAAGGCCGGCCTGAAATCGACTTACTATGTTCGCAGCCGCGCGCTGACGATTGAAGAGTGTGAGAGCTGCGCCAGTTAAGGGATCCCAACCCACCCAAACCCTCCCTTGTCGTAAGGGAGGGCCCCCAGGGCCTGCTGCCCTCGGGACTCCCGCAAAGGGGAGTAACGTTGGAGTTGTAGAGGCGCTCCTGCTCGCTGTTCCCTTCGGGAATGCGCTTTGGGCTGGTGGGTGGAACGCTTTTCCCCCTTCGGGTACGTCTTACTTTTGGCGCACCCGGGCTGCCTGGAAACACGCTGCGGAGAACTGCTGCTGTCGAGCGCACCCGAGGTAGTTCGTGCAACTGGGCCGCTTGCCGCCCTAACGGGCCCGCTCTACGATAGCGCTCCTGCATTGGAGTGGACTGCTGCTTTCGGCGGTTCATTGTGGGGCTATGTGCTATGTGGCGCTGTCCCCTGCGGGGATTCGCTTGGGCTAGTACGGGGCATGTGGGGAGTGCTTCGATGATCTTTTGGCGATTGCTACGAAGGGATTTGGAGCGGACTGCTGCTTGGACGGTTCGTTGTGAGGCTCCATGCTGGGGGGCGCTGTCCCCTGCGGGGATTCGCTTGGGCTAGTGCAGGGCATGAAGGTAGAGCTTCGTAGATCTTTGGGCGATAGCTGCGAGGAACTTAGAGGCTCAAACTTATCGCTACTAATGTGCATTTTTAAAATAACATCAAATCTTTGAGGAGATGAGATCATTGCAACTGCAAACGATTTTTAACACGGAGGCACCGAACAAATCAACTCGCATCATTAACGGAGAGTGCTCCGGTATCCTGAACTGGAACGACATCCGCATGCCGCATATGTACAAGCTGTACAAAGTGCTGCTGCTCAACCACTGGATTGCGGACGAGATTCCAATGAGCAAGGATGCGCAGCAATTTCCGCTACTGGATCCTGAGGAGCAGCGCACGTTCAAGATCAATATTTCGCTGCTGGCGGTTCTGGATTCGATGCAGACGATGTTCGTTGGGGACGTAAAACGTTATTTCACGGATTCTTCGCTTGAGGCGATTTCCGCCATTATTGCTCAGCAAGAGGTCGTGCATAACCAATCGTACTCCTACGTGCTGTCCTCGATCGTATCGGAGCAGGAGCAGAAAGAGATTTTTGAATATTGGAAGCATGATCCCGTGCTGCTGGACCGGAACAAGTTCATCTCGGAAATTTACCAGAACTTCCGCAATGAGCAATCGCCGCAGACATTCTTTGAAGCGCTCGTAGCGGATCTCATTCTCGAAGGGATTTTCTTCTACAGTACGTTCGCCTTCTTCTACAATCTGGCGCGCGATCAGAAGATGATGGGGACGAGCCAGATGATTTCCTACATCCAGCGTGACGAGAATCAGCACTGCTACTTCTTCGCTGAAGTGTTCAAGCAGCTGCTGCTCGACTATCCGGAGCTAAATACGAAGGAAAACATCGACTACGTATACCGTACGATCGACCGGGCAGTGGAGCTGGAGACGAACTGGGCGCACTATACGCTCAAGGAAGTCCGCGGCATCGACTTGAACGAATTGTCCGATTACATCAAATACATTGCCAACAAGCGCCTGGGCCTAATGGGACTCGAGAAGGCGTACGAAGGCGTGGATGTCAACTGCATGCCATGGATCAAGCCGTTCTCGGACGAAGCGCTGAACGCGACGAAGACGGACTTCTTCGAAGCCAAATCCCGCAACTATGGCAAGGTCGGCGACGACAACGGATTCGACGATCTGTAAAACAAAGTTATAAAATAATATAGCACCCTACGAACCAACATTGGCCGCTCCCCTTACAAGGGAATTCCAATAGAGTTTCGCTGGGGTGCTTTTTGGTTGCTGCAGTCGAATTCTTCCTCCCAACCAGACTATCTCAGCCCATTCAGGCCTCCTCGTTGCCCGTATTCCCGCGGTAGTGATGCCGATGCGGCGTGCTTCCGTCTACTGTCGTGTACCCTTCGAAATAATGGTAATGCCCGCCCCCAGGCAATGGGATCGCCGGCCCTGTTGTCCCTCTAATTTTATGAGTGTGGCCTGCGTTGAAGGAGGTCACCGCATAATAGGTATGAACATGCTGCACCCCGCTTGGAGCCGGTTCCGTTCTGCCAGCGTAATGATGACTGTGTCCAACATCATAGGATGTCTCCCCTGCAAAAGGATGAACATGGACAGGTTTTCCATTCCAAGACGTAATATATAGCTTATGCGAGTGCTCAGATTCGGAACCATCTTCCCGATGGACAACAAAGCCAGTCACAGGTATCTCCAACAAAAACTCCCCTTTTCATTGTGATACTGAATTGTATGCCGGGGAGCAGCGGAGAGTTCGATGGTCTAAAGCTCTTAATTTGGCGGACTTCAACGGTATGGGGATGGCAGAAGAAGATTGCACAAACGATAAAACTTGCTCTTACCACAGATGAAGTTATGGTTATTCCACAGAAAATGGCACGCAACTTGTACCGGAATGCATTTTATTCGTCTTCCACAAGCTCAAGTAACCATTTAGTGGAGATTTTTGAAAAACTAAATGTATTTTATACATCTAGTTAAGCTCTTTTATCAAAAATACATACGCTAAATGCAAAACATGCAGTTAGTTTGCCTGAATGGAACGAATTCGCCGAAATAGCTGAAAACTAAATGTAGGTTTTGCAGTTAGTTCCCGCTAACACGGCCAAAACCGCTGAACTAACTGCATGAAATACATCTAGTACCTGATCCAAACAGCGACCACAAATCAGTTCCCTAACCCTAAGTATCCATACGAACATGATCCCATGATTCATCTCCGCAGCCAATCAGCCAGAACAGCGCCCTGCGCCGCTCCATGACGATGCTTTCGTTCATCCCGGCCGGCGCGCTCTCCCCTTTGACTCTGCTGTTCACACAGGCCCACTGCAGACGGTAGGTCCGATCCGCTTCATCCAAAATTTCCTCTGGACGCCGCAGCAATGTTCTATCCAGGAACTCCTCGAAGCTATCACAGCTGGACACCGCCTGAATCGCAAAATCGCAATCACAAGTCTGGCTGGGAAATTCGAGCGACTCCACCAGACCCAAAGCCCAGATCAGCGCCCAATAGGCCTCGTATTGCCAGGAGATATTCACCGCATCCTGATGCTCGGGCTCCTCCTGCTGGAGCAGCTCTGCTTCATTTTCCGTCAGGGCAGCCGCTACCCCATACTTATCCAGCATCCCTGTCACGAACTGCCTGGATTGCTCCAGATCCTCATCCTGTAGAACATCACAGGCATACTGGATCACAAGCAGCAGAGCCACCGCCCGACGGGCGATTTCCTCACCCGACTTAAACCGTAAATCCGCCAAAGGTGGTAGCTGGGGCAGCCCTTCATTCCAGGGGATATTCCTCTCCCGCAAATAAGCGATCGTCGCTAGCTTCCGCTGTTCGCCCTCGGCTGAAACCCGTTCCTCGCCTCTAATTTTGCGCGTGCAAGCCCTTGGCCTGAACTCGGCATTGCCTGACCTTCCGTCAGGATGCACAATGACACGACCGTCGTGATCGGCCAGCGTCCCGTCCGGGAAGAAGCCGATGCCATCCACGCCGCGAAGAAGCCCCCGGAACAACGTCAGGTAAGCCTCGTCGTAATCCTTCTCCGTCTCAATCGCCAGCATCGTATTAATCACGGAAATCTGCGTAAGCACAAGCCGCTTAAGCTTCTCGTCCTCAAACGGAATACGATCGTAGAACCCCATCATGCCAGGAACATTGTTCGCAAAATAATCCGGATCTGTATCCTCGGTGGCAACCCGGATGACCATCTTGTTCTTGTTAAACCATTTTCGCGGCTGAACCACATATTCCCCGGGACCGCCGTCTATTTTGTAGCCGTCTGCAAATATTTCCGCTATTAAGCCTGGAATATCTCCGGTATCATTCCTTGAAGCAAATATCGTAAAATGCCGCACGATAAAACTACGCCTCCTTAAAAACGGGGCTGCAATAGCCCCGCTGATAGAATTATCTATATGATCTATATCGGTTTGCGAGCCACGATGAAAAAACGGTGCTCCCGGCTCTCCACACAGCCGTCCTGCTCCAGCTTCTTCTGCAGCTCACACAGCTTCTCAAAGCACCGGTCCACAGAAAACCCGGCAAACTCCCATTCGATGACCCTCGCAAAATACACCAGCGCCCCGATATCCAAAAACCGGAGACGGGGAAAATACTCATGCCGCTCCATGACCATTAATCCAGCCACCGTTAACTCGCGAGCCGCCTGCTCCAGGCCGAACCCGGAATCTGTGGTCATCCCTTGTTCCCCAAGCAGCCAGCGGGACAGCGCCCGGTTGTTCTGCCCGCCTACCTGCTGGGTAATAAACCAGCCGCCCGGCTTCAGGACTCTAGCCAGTTCCTGCACCGAATAGGCTTCATGACGATTGATCACCAAATCGAAGAACCCGTCATCAAAAGGCAGGCTCGCATCATCGAACACCTGTCTGACCTCAATCCCATAAGCGGGCAAAACAGCCCGGCAGAGCTCAAAATTCGGCGGATATGCCTCTGTCGCAAACGTTCTCCCTCTTGGAGGCTGGAGCGACCGTAGAAACTCACCGCCCCCGGTCCCCATATCGAGCATCACGCACTCTCCGCTCATCTGGGCCAGCACCGCAGCTTTGTAATCCCAAGGCAGATCCTCCTCCGCGATGCGCCCGTTCAAGGAGGAGAAATCCCACCCCTTAAAGCTCTTTTCTTCTTCCTTTTTCCATAACTCTCTTAATCTCTCACGATTCATCTGGCATCCCTCTCTCTTGAATTTCACTAGAAAACAAAATGTCAATCTAGCCTAAACCACAGAGAGGTGCAGCTGCCGGATAACAATAAGCAAGCCCAATAACAAGCCCCTTAGCCCGGTACAATCGGTTATCCGCTACATGGCAGCTGCACCGGGCAAATACCGTATTTTCTCACCGTCCTCAAAATCATCGACTACTCACCTCATAAACTTTTTATGTATTGAATTAAAAAGGGAGCCGCCGCAGTTCTTCACTCCAGCAGCTCCCTCAGCATACGTTCCCGGCCGTTCATAAACTCCTTCATGATCATGAAATGATCCGTCTCCTCCAGCGTCGCCTCGCGAATCCCCTCCGGGGTCAGCTGGTAAATCACACTATCCGGGTAGGCCATAATGATCGGTGAATGCGTGGAAATAATCAGCTGCGAATACTCACTCACGAGCTGATGAATCCGCGACAGCATCGCCATTTGACGGTATGGGGACAAAGCGGCCTCGGGCTCGTCCATAATATACAGGCCCCTTCCGCGAAAGCGGTTCATGAACGCTGCAAAAAACGATTCGCCGTGCGACATCATATGCAGCGGCCTGCCGCCGTAAGAGCCGACTACCGAAGGCCCGCCCACTCCCTCATCCAGCCGCCCGATCTCCGTGGCCAGATTATAGTAGCTCTCCGCCCGGAAGAAGAAGCCGTCCCTCGGCTTGCGCACGCCTCTCACCAGACGAATATATTCATGCAGCTCGGAATGCGTCTCGGCGGTCGAGAAGTTGAAATTCAGCGTCCCGCCCTCCGGGTTGAAGCCAAGAGCGACCGCGATCGCCTCCAGCAGCGTCGATTTGCCCATGCCGTTCTCGCCGACGATATAAGTCACTCTCGGGTGGAATTCAAGCTGCTCCAGATCAGCAACCACCGGCAGATGAAAAGGGTACTCCCGAAAGGACGGCACCTCCTCCCGCCGCAGCGCAATGCTGCGCAAGTAGGCATCCATTTTCGACAGACCGTTCATAGGCTATTCGTCCTCCCCCTGCAAAGTCCCGTGATACAGCTCGCTGTAGAAGCCCTCCTGCCGCAGCAGCTCCTCATGCGAGCCCTGCTCGATCAGCCGGCCGTCCTTCAGCACGAGGATTTTATCGGCCTGACGGATCGTATTGAGCCGGTGCGCGATGACGAAGCTTGTTCTGCCCTTCATCAGCCGCTGCAGACCCTCCTGGATTTTGAGCTCGGTCACCGTGTCGATGCTGCTGGTCGCTTCGTCCAGCACGAGGATCGACGGATTGGCGAGGATCGCCCGCGCGATCGCCAGCAGCTGCCGCTGTCCCTGGCTGATGCCGCTGCCGTCCGCATCGAGCATCTTATCGTAGCCGTCCTGCAGACGCATAATGAAGGAATGCGCATTCGCCAGGCGAGACGCCTCCTCTACCTCCTCATCGGTCGCATCGAGCCGCCCGAAGCGGATATTTTCCCGGATCGTCCCCTTAAACAGGAAGGAATCCTGCAGCACGAACGCCATATGGGAACGCAGACTCTCCCGCCGGATCGACGTAATATCCCGGCCATCGACCGTAATAACCCCTTTAGACGGATTGTAAAAACGGGACAGCAGCTGGATCAGCGTCGTTTTTCCCGCTCCCGTAGGGCCCACCAAGGCGATCATCTCCCCCGGCTTCGCCTCAAAGCTGATCCCCTCCAGCGTATCGCCGCCCTCTTCATAGGAGAACGATACGTCCGAGAACCGGACAGCGCCCTCCACCTGCTGCAGCGTGACCGCTGCTCCTTCGTCCCTTTCCTCGACCTCTTCGTCCATCACCTCGAACACCCGCTCCGCCCCGGCAATCGCCGACAGCAGCGTGTTCCACTGGTTCGCCAAATCATTCAGCGGCCGGGTAAACTGCCGCGAATATTCCACGAAGACGATGATCACACCTACCGTAATCGCGCCGCGGATCGCCAGAATGCCGCCGACCCCGGCGACCAGCGCAAAACCCAGATTATTCAGCGCGTTCATCAGCTTCGGTATGAAGCCCGAAATCGTCTGCGCCCAGAATCCCGATTGCCGGATCGCATCGTTGCGCTCCCTGAACTCGCGCATCACCCGCTCCTCCTGCGAGAAGGCTTTGATGATCCGCTGCCCGGACAGCGTCTCCTCGATATAACCGTTCAGCTCGCCCAGATTCTTCTGGCGCTCCTTATAGAGCGGGCCCGTCCGCCGGGTAATCCAGCGCATCCCAAGCATCATCAGCGGCACGATCATGAACGTCAGCAGCGTCAGCAGCGGGCTGAGGTACAACATGACCGCCAGCGTCCCGATCAGCGTCAGCACACTGGAGAAAATCTGAATCGCCGAACTGTTCAGCGTCGAGCTGACATTGTCGATATCGTTCGTCAACCGGCTCATAATCTCGCCCTGCTGCCTGGTTCCGAAGAACGGAATGGGCAGCCGGTGAAGCTGGCGGAACAGATCGATCCGCATGCGGTACACCGTCTCCTGAGCGATCTCGATCATCCAAATATTTTGCAGCCAGGAGCTCAGCGAGAATCCGATATACACTGCCCCTAATCCTGTTAAAAATAACACCCACGGCGCTCCCCCGCCCCCTGCGAGGAAATCATCCACGGCAACGCCGATCAAATACGGTCCCAGCAGCGCCAGCGCCGAGCTGGCCACCACCATCAGCAGGACGAGCGCCAGCTTCGCCTTGCGCCGGGCCAGATACTGCCAGATGCGCCCCAGCGTCCCCGACCAGTTCTTGGCCTTGGCCTTTGGCTTGCGCCCCGCGGCAGAGCCAGCGGCGTTAGCATCCAGCTTCGGATAAGGATGCCGGAACGGTTCAACGAAGGTTTTGAGCATGCTGCGACGCCTCCCCGTACTGAGATTCGTAAATCCGCCGATACAGCGGAGATTCCGCCATTAATTCCTCATGGCTGCCCTTGGCGATAAGACGCCCCTCATCAAGCAGCAGAATGAGGTCGGCCGACGTGGTGGAGCTGATTTTTTGCGTAATAAGAAAAGTAGTGCAGGATAACCGCGTCAGCTCCTCCAGTAAAGCCGCCTCTGTCCTGACGTCCAGCGCGCTCGTGCTGTCGTCCAGAATAAGGATCGCCGGCCGGCGCACCAGCGCCCGGGCGATTGACAGCCGCTGCTTCTGCCCGCCGGACAAATTCACGCCGCGCTGCCCGAGCATCGTGTCGTATCCATGGGGCAGCCGCTTGATCGTCTCGTGAATCTGCGCCTGCTTGGCCGCATTCACGATTTGCTCCATGCTCGCATCCTCGCGGCCCCAGGCGATATTGTCCCGCACCGAGCCCGAGAACAGCATGACCTCCTGCGGAACATAGCCGATTGCACCGCGCAGCTGCTCCGGCTCCATCTGGCGGATGTCGCGGCCGTCGATGCGGATCGTTCCGCCCGTCGCTTCATGCAGGCGGGGAATCAGTTGAACGAGCGAGGTCTTGCCCGACCCGGTAGCCCCCATGATCGCGATCCTCTGCCGAGGCTTGGCCTCAAAAGAGATCTCCTGCAGCACCCGAATATCGCTGGCCGGGTAGCTGAAGCTCACCTCGTCAAACTGTACCTCGCCCTGGATCGGAAGGTGAGTCTTATCGGCAGCACCAGCCTGCTGAGAGGGTTTCTGTCCCCCATGAGCTTGACGTCCTTCACTGGCTTCACGGGCATGTCCAGCCTTGTCCGTCACCATAGCTCCTGCTTCCGCCGATCCTTCTTCCTCCTCCGTACGGAGCACCTCCACGACCCGCTGGCCGGAAGCAGCCGCCCGCGAATACGAGCTGATGATCCAGGATAGCGCGGACAACGCCCCAATCGTGCGCAGCGAGTAGTTCAGCACCGCCACCACCTCGCCTGTCGTGGCCTGTCCCGATGCAATATCCAAGCGGCCGAACCACAGGATCGCGATTATGCCGCCGTTCATCATCAGCAGCATGAGCGGCATCGTCGTCTCCGTCAGCCGCAGGGCAGAGACGGTGCCCTGCATCAGCTCACGGCTCCGCTGCTCGAACCGCTTCATTTCATGACCGACGCGAACGAACACGCGGATCAGCCGCATGCCGGTCAGATTCTCCTGAATAACCCCGTTCACCGTATCCATCCGCTGCTGCACGGCGCGAAAGAGAAGGGATGTTTTTTTCATCATCCACATAATGAAGACCGCCAGCACCGGCGCCGTTACCGTCAGCAGCAGGCCCAGCTTCACATTTACGATCAGAGCCATAATGACGCTCCCCGTCACGACCAGCGGGACACGCGTCGCAAAGCGCAGGCTCATGAACACCATTTCCTGCAGCTGTGTAATATCCCCGGTCAGACGCGTAATGAGCGATGACGTCGGGAATCTGCTGAACACCGCATACGAGAAGGTCTGAACTTTGTCATACAGCTTGTCGCGCAGATCATATCCAAACCCCTGGCTGGCATGGGACGCAAAGAAGGAGCTGGCCAACCCCGCCGCAAAAGCAAGGAGCGCGCTCACGACGAGCACGCCTCCCCACAGCCAGACGACGGACAGATCCTGCTTGCTGATCCCGTCATCGATAATGCGGGAGATGAGCAGCGGCTGGATCAGCTCCACAAACAGCTCGATCAACATCATGCAAATTGCCGACATGGCGGCAATGCGGTATTTTTTGATAAAAGATAATATTGTAGCCATTCTGCTTACCTCCGGATGATTTCCGCCTGGCTTAGCACTCTAGCTTGTCATTCCTGCTGCGCTCGCCTAATTTGCTGTTTTTGTATCATTCGACAAAACCTGCTGTATGTTATATTCCGGTTTTTTGCCGAAATTCCTTCATCATTAGACATAGTCATGTAAACATAATGCATCGCAGCGTTCTCCGTGATTCTGGCCACCTGCACCTTGAAATAGAATTGGTACACAATTCGACGTCATGGCGGCCATCCCCCGTCAACCCCTTGCTGCTGAACTTGGCAATGTCCTTCCCGTCGACGAGCACCTCGCCTTCGTCCGCCGTATCCATCCCCAGGTATATTAAGCAGCGTGGATTTCCCTGCCCCGCTTGGACCCACGATAATCGCGAATTCACCATGATGAAAAAATATAGAATTTTCCCTGTGCAGCTCACGTTTTATTGCCTTTATACCTAGTGTAACACAACAAAAAAAGCAAGCAAAAAAACCTCATTAGATCTACGGCATCACCGCAAATAAATACAAATCACATTTAGTTTACGATCCCCAGCAGCCTGATAGAACAAAGCGTTTTCAAGCAAATTTCTGACGCAATACTATATATTAAATGCGAAAAAGTGCATGTAATCCCAAGGCTCCTCCCGTTTATAATTTCATTAACCTTTTTAGGGAATTAGTAATTATACTTGGAGGAGTGGGTAACATGATGGAAATTGGATTTAACTCGCTGTTCGTGTTCTTGGCCGCGATGCTGGTCTTTTTTATGCAGGCCGGGTTTGCTTTGCTGGAGGCAGGGAATGTACGAATGAAGAACGCCGGTCATGTTGCCGGCAAGACGGTGCTGACGCTGGGCGTGGCCATCCTGTCCTGGTGGGCCTTGGGTTTTGGTTTCGCTTTTGGCGACGGAAACAGCTTTTGGGGAACAGCAGGTTTTTTATTCGGGGGAGAAGGAGATAGCGGTTCGTTTAGCGTACTGGCCGACATCGGCGTACCGCTGAATTTAATGTTTCTGTTCCAGATGGCTTTTGCCGCGGTTTCACTGGCTATTGCCTGCGGCGGGATGGCGGAGCGGGCGAAGCTCAGCGTGTATATCGTGTTTGGGATTATTTTCTCAGTAATTATTTACCCTATGGTCACTCATTGGGTATGGGGCGGCGGCTGGCTTGGCAGCCTTGGGATGCAGGACTATGCTGGATCAACCGTCGTTCACTTGACAGGAGCGACCGCTGCGTTGGCCGCGACAATTCTGCTGAAGCCCCGACTGCGCAAATACAACAAAGACGGGAAGCCCAACAGCATTCCGGGGCATAACCAGGTCATTACGGTACTAGGGGTCATTATTCTGTGGATCGGCTGGTTTGGCTTTAACCCTGGAAGCGCGTTAACTCCGTTAAATGATGGATTTTTCGGGTACGTCCTAATGACTACAAATTTGGCTGCCGCAGCTGGCGGTGTTGCTGCTCTCCTCATTTCTTGGCTAGTTCGGGGTAAATCCGATATCCCGAGTATGTTGAACGGCGTATTGGGCGCACTTGTTGCCATTACGGGGTCTTGCGCCTTCCTTGATACCTGGGCTTCCATCCTGGTCGGTGCCGTGGCAGGGATCATAACCTTTGTTGCGGGGAGATGGATAGAACGTGCAGGCATTGACGATCCGATCGCTGCCGCCTCGGTTCACGGCATCGCCGGAGTATGGGGAGCCATCTCCACAGGTCTGTTCGCCACGCCGAAGCTGGTAGAATTGACGGGGGTCGGCCAAGCGGGATTGTTCTACGGCGGCGGCCTCGGACAATTGGGCGTGCAAATCCTCGGCGTCGTCGGCACGTTCGCCTTCGTCTTCATCCTCTCCTTCTCCATTCTGTGGGTGATGAAGAAGCTGATGGGCCTGCGCGTCTCGCAGGAAGAAGAGGCCATGGGCCTCGACCTGAGCGAGCATGGAACTTATGGTTATCCTGAGCATATGAAATGGAGAATGAAGACGGCAGGTGGCTCGCCTGTGAAGGATAGAGAAAATGATGGGCAGGATCTGCTAATAACACGACCTGCGGCGATGGAGTAAGTGGCGGGATGTGCGAGAGGGCTGCGGCCCTCTTTTTGCTTGGGAGAGAATGTCCTCACACGACGTAAGCATTATGATCACAAGTAATACGAATACTTGCATTTTATTAAAAAGTTGTCGGACACTAAATGGAATTCATGTATCTAATTATGCTCTAAATGCTTAATCGTGGAAATTAGATGGATATTATGTTGCTAAAGTCATGAATCCAATCCATACTGGCCAGTTACCCTTCTCTAACGACATGAAATACATTTAAAATCTACTTTTCCTTCTTTCACACAAAAACTAACTACTATAAATCCATTTATATCAGTTGAACTATTAGCCATGCGGCAGTGAATTAAGTAACTGGTGTACAAGAGGGCTGAGGCTCCCTTTTTTTGTATTTTAGGGTGTAATGTTATAAGATGGATTAAAATCCCATAAGATGCCGCCGGGGAGGTGTTCTGTTGAAAAAGAGCATTTGGCTGATTGTTTCAGCAGCTATTTCCCTACTTTCCACTTTTGCTTCTTTTCATATGAGATTATCTACATTTGATATCCGTAGACAGGCATTAGAGTCCAGCATTGAGTTCGATAATGCCGCAGCCCTTGGTTTAGACCTTATATTTTTTCCCATTGCTATATTTATCGTTCATATTGTATTACACCTTGCCATCATGCCAATCACTGTATTCTCGGATAAATATCGTCATCGGCGCATTGTAATACATGAGCTCTTCTCTTTTACGAAAAGTAAGATGATTAATTTTATAATGATATTACTATATCTGGCGTCGCTGTATTGCATATTCCCGATATTTACAAACGCCTACTATCCTTTTTGGAGCAAGTTGGCGGTTTGCACCGCTGTTTTCATGTATTTAATTTGGCTGCTCCAGATCATTCAGGAGAGAGCAGTTCTTCCCTATCAAGATCCCTGATCTTAGATATCAAGCGCATTGAAGAAACAGTAAGGTGAAAGGAAATTTGTATAAATAGAAAAATGCCGACATTCTGGGGATTCGTCTTTATTGGTGTAGTTATAATTGCAACGGTCTCGTGAGCAGGGCGCATATTCAAACCAAGCGTTTGCAGATAAACTAGCAACGGACTATAAAAAGCTGGTGGAGTTCCTGAATTGCAAAATACTTGGACAGGTTGGAGTTAAAGTAACTTGTAAACTTAAATAATCTGAAGCCCACTCTTCCTAGAATTTGAGAATGGAATGGGCTTTCTTTTTCTTTATAAATTTTGAAAACAGACTGCTTATCCCCTCCCCCAACAAAAAACGCCACCCCCAAGGGGCAGCGTTATCCTGCTTAACGGCTAGTAGCCTTCACAAACTCATACACCGAATCAACCTTCTCCGAGGTCAAATCGCCGCTGTTATCGAACACAAGAACAGAGGATTTTGGAATGTCCCAGTTAATCTCAGGAACAAACTGAACACGATGCTTGAAGTCGTCCCAATGCTCCAGCTTCCAGGTGTCGCGTTCGGTTTGGCGGTCGATGATGCGTTGTTTCTGCGTCTCCATATCGCTTAGTGTTACAACGATAACCTTCACGTCAACTTCGTTTTTCGTCAGACCCGCTGCGGAGATAACGTCTTCGATCCACTGCTTGTTCTTCAATTCAGCCGTAAAGGGAGAGATCATGAACACGTTCTGCCCTGCGGCCAGATTCTCGATGCAAATATCCTTGGTGGTGTCATACTCCAGATCGCGGAGATGCTTCTTATAGAAATCGGAGTCACGGTCGTTCACGTCCAGGCCGTTCATCTCCAAAATTTTCTCAACGAATCTTCCGCCTACGGTATCCCGATCCAGGAAAGCCGCCGGAATCCGGTCAGCAATCTTGCGGGCAACTGTAGTTTTCCCTGTACCAGCTACCCCTACAAAAAAAACAAGCTTCTGCACTCCAAGTCCCCCTAACTTTTAGATAAAAACAGTGTACCATTGCTTAGTTAAGGAGACAACGGCTTCAAGCACTGTATTTGTCCTTCTGACATTATTCTTAAGTCGCTATTCACGAATTACCCCATTCTTTTACATTAGGCTGATTTGCTCCATCTATAAGACGGGTTTACCAAGACTAAGGCTGAACTGTTTCAGACTGTGGCTGTGCTGGTTCTGCTGGCTGTGTAGGCTGTAAGCTCACGCCTGCCTTAGCTTCCGCCTCCTGGCGCGTAATAACCGAGTATTGCTGGTCGCCCACCGTTATTACGCTGCCTGTCAGAACATCCACCTTCTGGCCTAAAGAGACAGTAATTCGTGAAGAGTACACGGGCTTTGTTTCGCCATCAGTCTTACCGCTTGAGATACCGTTCGAAGCCCCCTCCGGTTGCGTCGCATTCGGATCGCCAGCCTGTCCACTCCCCGACGCATCCGTTCCTGATGTCCCGGCTTGGCCGCTTGTTCCAGCTCCTTGGTCAGCTTGACCATTTGAGCCACCTTGGCCATTCTGCGGAGCCCCGGCTCCTTGTCCTTCAACATTCCCAGCAGGGCCATCTAATGTTTCCGCCGCATCTCCAGAACCTGCCGCACCAGTGCTTGCCACAGAGCTGTCTGCAGCATCATTGCCTACCGCACTATTGCCCGCTCCGGTACTGTCTGCTCCACCATTCGCAGCTGTACCAGTGCCTGCTCCCTCATTCGCCGCCGAGCCAGCACTGCCTGCTGCCGAACCGTCAGAGCCACTAGTCCCGGCCCCCTCACTTCCATCACCACTGCCGCCCGATTCCGCACCGTCAGTTCCGCTGCTCGCTCCGTTTTCAGCCGAGCCTCCGGCAGCTGCGGTTCCATCCACACAGTAAGCGTCAAATTTCAAATTCGCAAACTGCTGAACGGTCTGATCCGGCGCTACAATCGACAATGCGGCAGGATCGAACATCTTGCATTTCTCTGCCCCGGCAAAAAGAAACACCAGCGAAGTTGTCTCCGCGCCGTCAGTGCCTGTCACCTGGTCGGCATAGACAAGCACTTCGGGTTCAACCGGAGCAGGCGGAGGGGTGGCCTCGGTCGGCGGTTTCGCGCCGCCAAGCATGCCCTGCTGCTGCATGATGATTAAAATGCCTGCAATGACCACTAGACCAGCCAGCAGAATCATCGCGCTCATTCTCGCTTTTTTCCCGTTCTGTGCCAGAAATCGCTTGAACGGCGAGGACAGTTCCAGGCGTATTTTGGCAAATACGGCGGCCAATGGCGCTCCCGCTTTATCGAAATAGCGGGTCCGGTAGTCCCTGTTCTTGAAGGCGTTCCGGTCATGCGTTTTGAAATAGTTCAGCAGCGCTGCCGTATAGCCAGAAACGATGCCGCGGCCATGGGCAAACTGCGGCTGTCCCTGCGACCAGAGCATGAACTCGTAAATCCGCTCCGGATCCTTCGCATTCCGCTGCAGGTAATCCAGCAGCGCCTTGTAATCGACCTGCCCGGATGTGGTGTCATAGAAGGCCAGCACGATTTTGCCGAAATGGGCCAGATCCACCGTAGATTGCAGCCATTTTTTGCCCAAATTCTGCAGCCGCCCCACATCCGCCGCAGGCAGGCCGTCAAAAATATCCTCCGCAGCCTCGCGCTGGGCAAACCATTCGTACAGCGCCTGCAGCATATCGACATGATTGCGCTGCTTGCCCTCAAGCAGCAGCCCGGCAAAGGCATCCGGACGAGCCAGAAACTCCGCCCCTGTAATTTGCTCCCGGGTCAGCCGTTCCAGCTCCAGCTCATCCAGCAGCACCCGCTTGGCCGCAAGCGACAGTTCCTCCGCCAGCTCAGAATCGGCCAAGGTCATGCCGCGATCCGTCACCGGGGTTCTTCCCCACTTGCGGATATGCTCCAGCGCCATATGTACCGCCGGCAGCAGCGGCTGCTCCTTCTTCAGCTTGTCCGCCAGAGCCGCAACCGCGTATTCCTTGAAGGCTCCGTTCCGCAGCACGCCCGGATGGGCGACGGCCCAGCTGTGCACCACGTTCAGCACTTCCCGCGACCCGAGCGCTTCCTCGAACTTGGCGCGGATGTAAGGCTCGAATAGTGAGCTTTCCAGATCGCTATTTTTAAGAACATGGTCAAAAAAGGTCTTGCTCATCTCCGGCTGGCTCTCCACCAGAGCGTACAGCGAACGGGCCAGGTCGGGCTTGTCCCCCATAACCGCATTGCCGATCGCATAGATCAAATAATTGATCAGCTTGATGCCATAGCTTCTGCTCTCCAGGCGATAGTAGTCCCTGAAGCATTCCACGACGGCCAGGTCAGGCATGTTCCGCAGCTTCACCGCATCGAATTCCCGGTCAAACGCAGCCAGGAAAATATCGTTCAGCCGGATACGCGATTCCAAAGCGCCTGAAGGCTCCAAATAACTCAGCAAGCCCCGCAGCACGGTAATTTTATGAGCCTCGTATAAGTCCCAATTTCCGGCCTCGATCTGGTAGAACACAGCCAGCTCATGATAGCTGGACAGCAGCAGGCGCCGCTGCGGCTCCATACCCGCCAGCATCTCATCCGCGAAGCGGTGGAACGCCTGAAGCCGCTCCAAATCGCCGATCGCCTTCCAGACCATTTCGAGATACGGCTGTCTTCCTTCCTCCAGCTCATCCTGCGGCGCGCGGCCGGTGGCGAGATCAAACACATAGTCCTTCTCAATTTCCCGGTCATTTGGCCGAATGCTGCCGCGCTCCACAAATTGCAGATGGATGAACTTGCGGCTCTGCGGCTCCTTAGCATACGTGATGAAGCCGAGGCGGCGGCGCTGCTCGAACGGCAGGCAGGCGTACAGCACCTGAACAAGCGCGGAGGCCGCTGCCGAAATTTGCTCCGCCGGCACGTCCAGCGCGACATAGACCTTCTTCCGGCCCTCGCCTACCGCGGTCATGACCGCGAACAACAGCCGCTTGAAGGTTTTCTCGTCCAGCTTCAGCTCATGCAGCAGCTTCTCGGCCATCAGGCGCGGCAGACCCTCCTGCGCATAACGCGGGTTCTGCGGAATGTGCTCAAGCTCCGGCAGCTGCCGGCCGATCTCCGGGACGTATCTCTCCGCAAACGCTGCTTCAACATAGTCGCGGTAATGAGTAACGATCTCATCCTGCCGCGCGGCTGGAATGATGTAGTTATGCGTCAGGAAGGCGCTGCGCAGCCCGGTAAAATCCGCCGACTGATACACGCTGCGCCCCAGCACCGTATCGCCGCCTTCCGTATGGAACAGATGGATCGCAGGCGGATAGCTGGCATCGTCCTTCTCGCCCCGGGAGACGAGCTCCGCGGGAGCATCGTAGCCGCAGAACGGATGCAGCTGTTTTTTGATAAACACCGCATCCAGGCCGTCTGAGGCCGCAACCGTGTCAAACCCTTCCGTCGCCCGAAAAATCCCGCTGCGCTCCCGGGTATAAATCTGCTGCTGAATCAAATCGGGAGATGATCGCTTCATGCTCAAGACATTTCTCTCCCCTCAATATACTTCAGCTTATACAGCAGCCAAATGAATGGTTCGTCCACGCGGATCGGCTGCACCACGTCCTGCAGCTTCTGATCCACTGGATTGCTGCCCAGCGCCGATACGGCGAAATAGCCCGTGTCCTTGAAATACACGTCCATCGTACCCTTGAACGGGCGATCGACCTTCTCAATGAAGCGGCGAATTTCCCCGTCGATGTTCTCGAACTCGGTCAAATTGAAATATTTGCGATGCACCGCATTGTTAAAAATATTGCTGTTCGACTTGATATACTCGCCCTCTTCATCCTTCAAGGCGTGCAGCATGTCGCTTTTCGTAAGCACGACGGCGGTCGGGATATCCGTCTTGCCCTGATCCTCATAGGCGATGAAGTCCCCGAACATCGTCAGCACAACATCCCGTGGTTCATCGTATTGCGATACCCATTCGCCCGGCTTGTCGCCGACATTGATGCGGATTTTCTCGCGGATCGAGCGGATCTGCAGCGGATCGACCATGAACAGCAGCGCTGAAGAATTTTTAATATGCTGCCCCTGCAGGCCCAGATAGTCCTGATCCACCATCCCTTCCCCGGCGACGTCGAAGAAGACCAGCGTTAGCGGCGGCTTCGACTCATCCTTGAACACGAATTGGAAAATAAACGGCTCCTGCATTTTCTCCTTCTGCGTGGAAGCCAGCAGGTCGCCGCGCTCGAACAGCGGCTCCTCGTACATCGTGCGGAACTTGCGGCTGATCTCCGCATTCAGCGGCATGCAGGCCGCGTCGAAATGATCGGCGGTCGTATTTTGCAGCGTATGGATCAATGCGGTCATATATACGGATTTTCCCACCTGGGAGGCGCCGACGATCGAAATGATGTTGCTCGGCACTTTGCCCGCCGTCACCGGCAGCTCGTTATGGCAGCTCGGGCACAGCCTGCGCCGGGTCACCTCGCCATAACGGTCGTTCAGCCCGATCAGGACATGATCGGAATAAATCAGATGCTCCGGCGGAACGTCCTGGGGACGCAGCACGGCTTCCATGTCATAGACGATGTCCAGTCCGAACCGCTCCCGGTATCTGTTCAGCACTTCGTCCTCGCGCAGCGCGTAATCCTCGTCGTCCTCGCGGTAATGAGTCGCCCGGAAGACAACATCGTCCGGCGCGAACTTGCTGAAGCAGTAAGGGCAGACAATATCGTAAAACAACGGCCGCGGCTCGGCCTGCGGTTTTCTCTTGAACAAATCAAATAAGCCCATCGTTCATTCCTCCTCGCTTGCGGTGCTTATTCAGGAATCAGCTCGAAGAACCGGCCGTACTTGCGGCCGTCCGTAAAGAACAGCCGCACGTAGTCGTTCTTGCCGACCTCGATAACGGGCAGCGTGGATCTGCCCGCCGGGAAATCCCGGAGAAAAGGGTACACCGTCCCGTCCTCGATGCTGGCCGGATAGCTGTCCTGCTTTTTCACATAACATAACGCTTCCTTAGGGACCTCCACCTCGGCGAGCACCGAAATTTGCACCGTCTTGTATTTGCGCAGCAGGCTGCTCTTCTGCCGGATCGAATAGCGGATTTTTGCCCGTCCGGTGCTGATCTCCACCGTATTCTCCGCTCCCGGCTGGCGAATGAGCAGCTTCTCCCCGTGCTCCATGATGCAGGCATACACGGTATAGCGCACCAGACCGACCTGGTCGATCCGGTCGCGGTACCCGCCTGCCGCCTTGTACTCCTCGCGGGTATACAGCCTCAATCCCTCGGGCTGCGGAGCATGATCGCTCTCCCCGTACAGGCCCCGGTCCGCCGCTCTCTCGTCAATATAGACCGCCTGCAGGCCTTCGGGCCATTGCCAGCGGAGCAGGCATTGATCCTCATCGAGCTTGTAGCTCAGCTGTGTGATCAGCGGCAAGCCTTCCTCTGCTTCAATAAAACGCATTGCTCTGCCCCCTTATGCCTTTAAAATCCCTTAAAATCCTCTGCTGCGCCGGTCCCGCGCCGGCTCCGTATACCCTGCAGCCGCATCCCGGACAGCAGCGCCTCTCCGGCGAATGCCGGTGCGTGCTCCGTTCTCGCGCATCGGCACGACGACTGTGAACACCGTCATCACCGCAGCCAGGATCAGGCAGGCCAGCAGCCGCAGCAGCGCATCGCCGACAGTTGAGCCGTTCAAGCCGAATTCCAGCAGCAGTCCGGCCAGAAGTCCGGCAACAGCCCCGCCGATTGTGAAGCTTTTGGCTAAATAGCGGTTATCGAACATGAGGCCCAGCGACAAGCCCAGCAGCGCCCCAAGCGCCAGAATCAGCACGATTCTCAGGATCATGTAATAGGCGCTATGCGCCATCAATCCGGTGCGCTCTGTCACCAGCGTGCGTTCGTCCAGATTGTCGTATATTTGCTGAAAGACAAAAGAAAGGTTGGCCGCATCGGCTTCGTCATAATACCGGCCGCCCGTTTCACTCGCGATCTCTTTGAGCAGGGTTGCTCCTTGGGAATTGCCATACCGGCTTAATCCCAGGCCCACTGTATTCACAACGACTCCCCGGCTCCGGTAATCGGCCAGCACTTGGGCCGTATTCACGTCGCTGAAGCCGTCGGACAGCAGAACCGCCATCGCACCGCTGGAGCTGTTCAGCCCTTTGATCTGCTCCATCCCGGATTCCAGCGCCAGGGCGATATCCGTGCCGAAATTCGTCGGCTCCAGCGCATCGATTGCGGCGTGCACCTCGCCCTTCACCCCCTGATCACGAACGCGAATAAAGGGCTGAATCAGCTCGGGCTGGTCATTGAACACAATGACCGCCACCTGCTTGCCGCTGTCCATTTGATCCACAAACGATTTGGCCGCCTCATAGCGCAGATCGTCCGGGTCCGTCTCCATCATGCTTCCGGAATTGTCGATAATGAGCACGATGTCCTTCACTGTCTTGGCGCGGCCGACATTCAGCTCATAAATGAATTCGAACGCCGTCCCTGCCAGGAGCAGCATCACAAGCGTAGCCGGAACGAGCAGCTTCCAGGAGGTGCCCATATATCTTTGCCGCCAGGAAGAGCCGTTCAGCCGCGGAGAAATCATTTCCGCAATCAGGCAGAACAGGCCGATCGAAAGGGCGAGAATGCCGAAATAGAGTCCAATAAGCAGAATTCCCGGCATCCGGCCGGACAGCTGCCCCAGCAGCACCTCGCCGATCACGAATCCGACGGCCCCGCCAATGAGGCTGAACAGCACCAACAGCCAGTTAATTTTACGCTGCATACACGTACTTCCTTCCTACAATTTTTATATATGCCACACCCCCTCCGGCACGGCGATAACGCCATCCGGGGGAACACAGCAAGTCTACGCAGGCGATTAACGCAGCTTGGGCAGCAAAGCCCGGTCTATTCCGTGAAATTCATAACCGTTCTGCGAATAAGTTTCATAATAGACTTTTCCATTCAGGTAATACATCAAGTCCTCAATGTGGAAGCCGCCCATCAGGTTGAGCTTCTCCAGGCCGCTGCTTCGTTGTTCATGAACACAGCCCAGCTTGTAAATCCGCGACGTCTCGTCTGCCTGGAAAATATGGCGCACGAGTTCGCTCGTATAATCGCCGAACACGTACTTCTCCTCGTAGCGATGCTCCTGCGTGTAATCGTACAAGCGAGCCTGGATCGCAGCGTTGTCCTCCAGAATGCGGTACAGCTTCTTGAACAGCTCCTCCTTGGTCAGCACCGTCTTATTGCCGTACTCGACCGTCACATTGGCCCGCTGGAGCAGCTCTTCCTCGAACGTCCGCTTGAACAGCGGCGAGGCCAGGATCGTCTGCTTGCAGACCTCGATCAGCCGGTCCGCCAGCCCTTCCGGGCCGTTCTCCATCAACCGGCGCGAGTCGCCGAGCGCACTCTCGGCAAAGAACGCGTGGCGTCCCCGCTTCGTTTCCCACTGCTCCATCAAATCGGCGGTCACCCGCTCGTAATACTCCATGATGTTCTGGCCAATATAATCATCCGCCGTCTTGATGCTGCCCAGCGCCGTATCCCGCAGCTCCCGCTCCAGCGATTCCAGCTGCGCAATCTCGGCGCGGTACCGGCCGTGCAGCCCCTGCAGCGCGTCCTCCAGCTTCGCGATGAGCTTCAGCCTCGTCTCCAGCAGCAGAATGTCCCGCTTGCGGGAATACACATTGTCGAACAAATAGCGGATCAGGCTGCGCAAATTATGCCGGTCCATGAGCGGAACGCGCGGAAAGGACTGCTCCTCCACCCGGCCCTGGCGGAACTGCTCCAATTCGGCCTTTGCCGATGCCAGCAGCAGCTCCGCTTCACGGCGGCTGCCTAGCAGGTGGGCGGCAACGCCCGCATCTCCGTCCCCGTCGCCTGTCCAGGCGGCCAAAGCATAGATTTGCACGTCCGGCCGCTGTTCAAGCGACCGCGTCACTGCCTGATCGAGCCATTTGGCCGCCTCAAATTCCTTCAAATGGCGAGCCGCCTCCTCCTCGAAATTGCGGCGGAAGAACGCCTCGCCCCCGCCGCCGAACAGCGTCTCCTCCGCTTCCTTCAGCGACAGCTTGCGCACGGCCCCGTAGCTGACATCATTCGTCATCAGGCCGTGCATTTCGCCAAGGCCTTCCCCGGAAGGCAGCATGCTCGCCGTTGTCCGCTCCAGAGCGGCCCCATCCAAGCCGAAGAAGCCCAGCTTCTCGGCAGCGGTCAGTTGCGGCTCCTGCTTCATCCGCTCCAGCAGGCCGCGGTAGAAGTGATAGAGCACAGCAAGGGCGATGGACTGGTTCGGCCGCTTCACCCGGGATAACCCGGCGGAGACTAAGCCCTGACGCCCCGACTCTGTCATAATATTGTTCTTGAACGAAGTATTATTGTAAGCCGGGTTGTTCGCGCCCCAGACCTGTTCCTTCTGATGCCTGTTCTTCAGCAGGCTAATATGCGAGATGATCTCGTAACAACTCTGCATGCCGTTCAACGAAGCGATCCCCCGCTCATCCCGGTCCGACAACACGTAGACAAGATCGAACAGCGGGGACTGCGAATGGGTGACCGGAATCGAGATCCCGTCCTCCGTTACGTGAAGCGGTGCGCTGAACTCGTAATTCGAATCCTGCATGAGCTCCAGCTCTCGGAGAAACGCCACGCCCAGCGAGCTGCTGTAGCCGAAGGCCTCCGCTCCCTCACGCTCGCTGATCAAGGCGTACAGGTCAAGCTGCACCGACTTGAACGATTGCCGGAAAATCGCTTCAGCCAGAAGCGAGATTTCCGGGACAAACACATTAAGCGGGTCATCGACCCGCGTAATGATCGAGAGGCGAACCCGGTCAAAGGACGGGTACAGCCTCCCATACTCGGCCAGAGCGCCGCTGGCCTGCCGCAGCACCCGGTTCAGCGCAGGCAGGCTCCCGGCTTCCTCATAGAACTGCCGATAAATGTCGCGGCGCGCAGCAGGCGCTGCCGAGCCCTCCTCTACCGTGACCGGAACGCGATAATGCAGCATACGTGGTGAGGAAGGAGCAGCAGACTGGTTCAAGCCGGCCCCGCCCGGTATCCCCGCCGAGCCAGCGGGAGGGCCATCCTCCGCCCCGACGTGAATGTAGATCAGGCCCTCGCTGTTCTCCCATTTCTTCTCGTTCATCTGCATGATCGGTTCAATGGCTTCTTTGCTCTTGTCGCCTATAAACAGAAATACTGCGGGATAATGAATGCTGCTCTGGTCGTCGCCCAGGCCCGTGCTGCGCTCCTCCGCCCGGTCATAGTCAGCGGCGAACTGCTCCAGCTTCTGCCTGATCATTATTTCAACCTTCTGCGAATGTCGTTCAGCTTCGCGGCGACCTGTCTGTAGAACTGGTACATCTCTTCCCCGTTAGCCAGCTCTACCTTCTCGTATTCCAGCGAGTCCCGCCCCTCCTGGAATCGTTCAGCCAGCTCATCCAGCGTCTGCAGCAGCGGCTGGATATCCTCGCTCGCCGTCAGCTCCGCGTCGCGGCGCGATGCCTTGCGCATCAAGGCGCTGCGGTTCTTCTCGTCCAAGCCGCGGAAATGCGTGAACACTTCGTATTCCACATAATTGCGGCTCTTCATCAAGTTGGCGAACGGCTCCCACGCCTCTTCCTCCGGATCGCGATCGTAGACGTAGAGCGCGCCCTTTTTCGTAATCGTTTCGGTATAGAGCGCCTCAATGAACTGCTCCAGCCACTTCTCCTCGTCCTGGTGCTGCTCCAGCACCGCATCCAGCTTCGCCGCCATCGCCGCAATTCCGTCGTACTTGGCGATCTCCTGCCGCACGCGCGCGATCAGCTCCGGCGTACGGATCAGGTTCTCCTTGGCCAGCTCCTCGTTGATGCTGCCAAAAATGTCCTTGTCGCCCTCCTGGGGAAGTCCTTCGGCCAGCAGGCGTCTGAGTTCAACCGCGGCACGCTTCACTTCGCCCAAATTCGGCTTCGGCGCGTCCAGACGCATGTCATAGGCAGCCAGCGTGCTCTCCAAATCGAACGGCTTCGTGAACACTGCGGAATAACGGTTGCTCGTATTGTGGTCGGCGTCTTTTTCCACGATGACCTTCAGCTCAAGCGCTTTGGCAAACTCCTCGCGCACTCGCGAGTTATAGCTCTGCACCCGCGAGTTGGTATACGTGTCGCCCCAGGATTTCTCCGGGATCGGCGAAGGCAGGTATGTCCAGTTGTTCTTATCCGTCTGCACCAGGTGGCGCCCGATTCCTTCCTTATCGAGAATCGTCCGCTCATAGCTCTCCTCGTACACCTTCAGCGGCGTGTAGACGAACAGCGGCACCCCGTTGCGCGTGTTCAGCCAGAAGATCCGGTTCTTCACTTCGCTTTCCTTGACCGTAAAATGCGATTTGCCGACCGCGTTGTTCTGGTAGTTGCGAATCCCTTTGAGGATGCTCGGCGCCTGCACCGGAACGGAGACGAAGCCCCAGGAAGGGAAATGCAGATTGCCCGTGCTGTTCGACAGGTGGAAGACCGGAACGGCCTCCTCATCCAGCTTGCTGGCAATGAAGCGCTCGACGAATTTCTCGATTGACTCGTCCTGCCCGTATTTAATGACCAGGAAATCCTCCATCGACTTCGTAATGAGATCGCCGAATTTCTCGGTCAGGAAGTCGGAGATGGAGCTGACGATATCGATCTCCTGCTCCTTCACCCATTGGTTTGAATTGTTCAACAGCTCCAGGGAGAAATCGCGAATCAGATCGTCGACGTCTTTCTTGTCCATGATGCCGCTGACGACACTGGAAATGTCCGGCACGCTGACGATATTCCAGTAGTACGTTTTGTTGCCTTTATGGTCCACCTGCTCCTCGCCGCTTGTCAGGATGTCCCCGTTTTTGGCAAAAATCGAGCTCAGCGCGTTTAGAATTTCCGTAAACACGCTGTAAATCCGGTTGTTCTCCTGGTTCAGCAGCTGATACAGATCCTCATAGAATTCGATCATTTGCTCCGTGCGCTCAACGTCCGCATGCAGCCAATATTCATGAATTTTCGCTTCGATATAAGCGTTCTTCTTCTTCTCCTTGGAGACGAATGCGCTCTTGGCGTCGCCCAGCTTCTCGTGCGCCTGATCCTGCGCCGCCTCGATGTCGCGCGGAATGCGCAGCAGGTTCTCACGCAGCGTCTCAATGTAGGACAGCAGCATTTTTAGAAGGCAGAAGCCTTTTTCCGTGTAGATCAAACGGGACACATAGAACGGACCTTGCTCCGGATGGAGGAACAGACGGCGGATCTGCTCGCTGAACTGCTCCAGCACCTCGCCAGGCAGCTGCTTCTTCGCCTTGATATATTCCTCTCTCGCCCGGGCCAGGAAGGTCTGCTCCAGCTCCGTATCCATGTTCACGACCTGGGATTTTACCACGTTGGCGAAGCTCAGCCGTTCGCTGTTCTCGTAGCCGGGCAGCGGCTCGGGAACGCGGGACTCAAATGTCTTGATCATGCTCTCAAGGTCGATGCCCAGCTTGCGGGCAAACTTCTCGACGTCCTCCTGGCTCGGCGCATGCTGGAACATTTTCTCCATTTTGCCGAACAGCCGGTATGCCAAATAAGTTGTCATTTCCTCGATCGGCAGCACCGCAGAGGACGCCCCGATAATGTTATATTCATAGTTCGCCGGGTACATCTTGTTCATTTGCGCGATGTTCGTGCGAATATTGCTGATATAGTCGTGGATCGCAAATTCCTCGCCGGACTGCTTCTCTTCGCTCGCCATAAAGTTCGTAATGTTCTCGGCGGTGACGTTCATGCAGTAGTCATAAGCGTTCTCCAGCAGCTTGCCCTCGGTATTCGTCGCCGAAATAAGATGGCACAGATTGAACGGCGGCAATGGAGAGTTAACCGTCAGAATGTTGCCGTACTGCTGCTTAAATCGCTCGCCGCGGCTGTCCACGTTCATCCAGTAGTCCAGCTCTTTCAGCGCCGCGTAGCCGTTCTTCTTGATGTACTCGCGCGTATGCTCGCTCAGGCTCTTGTTGGACAGGTTGATGTCCGGCGTAAACAAATAGCCGAGCGTATTCACCCGGTCGATCCCGGCCGAGCCGTGATCGCGTTCGATGATGCCGCGCACGATATAGGCGATGTCGAGGAAGCAGCCGCTTCCCGTACCGCCGGACAAGCCGGTCAACAGAAACACCATCAGCTTCTTGTTCGTGCCTACCGACAGCGTTTTGATTTTCTTATCGATCGCCTGCACGACCTGATTGATCTTCGTGAACAGCAGCAGCCGTCCGGCCTGCCGCACGCCCGCCGCCCCGTTCATACCGTCCGTAATGCTAAGTTCCGGGGACAGCCAATCGGTAATATACGGCTCCAAAATACTCCGGTTCTGCAGCAGTCCGCCGATTTCCGGGTTGGACAGCAGGACGAATTCATTGATTGGGTCGAGCCCGATTCCTTTATAGCGCTTCGTGCGGTCCTGCTCGTTCGTCTCGAACGCCAGGAATTCCACGTTGTCGGGCTTCTCGCGCTTCTTCTTGGACAACGGGTCCTCCGGCAGCTTGAAGCGGCGGTTGATCTGATATTTCAAGCGAAGCAATGCATCGATCCCCGTGCCGCCCAGGCCGATGATGAGGATCGGATTGTCGATCGTGTCGACACGGATTTTGTCGCTGACGATGCCTCCGCCTAGCGATACGTCCAATTGCTGGATATGCTCTCTGACTACCGGTTTCATATACGTTTCCTCCTCAAATTTATACCAGGTACTCTATGAAAATCGTCTTATCCATATGCTGCAGCGGCAGCGTAATCCGGTCTCCGCTCTTCAGCTCCAGTCCCGCGCTCGCATCCACAACCCGTCCGGATTTCTCGACCGGAGCGTCTGAACCGTTGCGCAGCATGATCCGGTCTCCCTTCGCCGGGGTAAAGACGACTTTCTCCGTCTCCTTCAGCTCCGGCGCAAGCTGCAGCAGCTGATGCAAATTGAACTTGCCCTTGAAGGCGGTCAATTTCTTATATTGCGGGAACGACTTCTCGTGTGTATTCTCATCGCGGATTTCGATGACGATTTGTCCGACGAAGCCGCGGTTCGCTTTCTTCACGGCTGCAGTAATGAAGTAAGCGGCCGCTGCAAGAACAGCTGCGGCTATGGCCGAGATGACGACGGTAAGCCACGGAAACGGCTTCTCTTCCTCCGGGGCCGCTGGCGTTGCCGGCTTGGTCGCCGCCGCTCCTCCGGATGCAGCTTTGGCGCTGATCGTTACCGGCTCAGACTCCCGGTAGAAGCTGCGCTCCTCGGCGCGCACCTTCAGCTCATAATCATGGGCTTCGGGAATTTCGAACGTTCCCTCGAATTTATCGCCCGTGTTGTTGAGCTTGACTTCCTCCGTCTTGCCGCTGTCCAGATCCTTCGCAAGCAGCACGGCGTTCATGTTCTTGTACAGATCGGCGGTTTGCAGCTTCTGGCCGTTGCTCGTCAGATACGCTCCGATCTGCACCTTGTCGCCGGGCTTATGGCTTCCCGCCGCAATTGGCTCCATCTCCAGCTCCAGGTCGTAGTTGAAGACGAGGTTAATGTCGATTTTATCCTTGGACGCCCCCTTGACCCGCAGCTTCCAATCGCCCTCGGCCGGACTCAGCAGCTTAATGAGGGAATAGCTCTTCGACTTCGACAGCAGCACATCGTCCGACGGCACTGCTATTTTATCCCCGGCAGGATTCACCAGCTCCGTCTCGACGGGCTGCGCCGACATGATCGATATGTTCGCTTCGAGCACGTTCGCATTCGGTACGTTGACCGTAACCTCCTGGAAGCTGCCGGTCCCCGTCATGCTCTGGATCGGCACGATCTTCAGCTTCAGATGGCTGGCGAATATTTCGCTAAGGATGCCCGGAAGATCATCCGCCGTGCTGGTCGAGAAGGACTTGGCGGCCGTCTGGTTCGCAAGATCCTCCAGCGGCGCCTTGTTCAGCTTGCCGTCAGCATTCAGCCCGATCGTATAGATCGGAATGCCGGCTGCCTTTGCTTCCTCGACCGCTTGTTTCAGCTCCTGGTCGGATGCGCTCTGCGTGCGCCCGGAGCTTTTGTTGAAATCATTGTTGCCGTCCGCAAGCAGGACGATCATTGGCTCGTGGTTCGGGTCGGAGCCTTTTTGCAGTACCTTGACCGCTTCCTTGATGCCCACTGCGATATCGGTGTATGGCCCCCTGTCGAGGCCATCGATGAAATCCTTCAAATCCTGCTTATCCTCGGGGGTCTTGATCTCAAGCAGCGCCTTCTCCCGCTGGACTTTGTCCGTATAGGCGATAATGCCTACCTTATCCCCCTGCGCGGACAGCATATCGATGAACATCTTCATCGCTTCATTGCCGACTTTATTCGAGTCGCTCGTCTTCATAGAGTTGCTGACGTCAATGACGAGCACCGCGTCGATTCGCGAGCCGGGCTGGCTCCCCTGCGCGGCCGGCGCCGCTCCGTATATCTCGGAGCCCAGCGTAGTAACGAGTAACCAAAAGACCATAAAAGCCGTTAATATACGTAAAGACTGCTTATTACGCTTCTGCATAATCGTGCTCCTTTATTCTGGTTTCAGGTAGTATAATTGTACTAGAGCTTTATCTATTGTAATCAATATTCCTTAAAAAAAGGTTAAGAGGTTGAAAATATTCATCCCTATGTTTCGTCAAAATCTACCAAGTCGATCGCTGTCCATATGATATAATTAATACCTTCATAATTCAATTACGAAAGGAAGCCGCATATGGTTACATACGGATGCCTGACCCTTTTGTTTCTGTTTGCCATTGTAAAGTCCGTGCTCTATTACACGCGCAGAGATCGTATCATCGCTCCCCAGGAGCTTGACGCCCAATTGCTGCAGCTTATCAACCATGAAGAGAGAGTGCCATGAAAAAGAAAAATATTGTACTGCGCCCTCCAATAAAAACGAAATATGCCTATGAAAAGTTAAGATGCTGCAAAAATTGCCATAACTATACCGTACTTATGGAGGAGAATTGCACGACCTGCGGCAAACCGGCGCTGCTTCCCATTCAGGAGCTGGCGCTGCGAGCGGCGAAGCGCTCCTTGAGCAATGATCTGCTGCTCACTCTGCTGCTGACGCTGATTGCAGTCGCATTTAGCCCGACCTTTCAGTTTATCGCCATTTCGGCGGTCTCCGGGGCTGCGCTGATGGCTCTTCTCTTATTCGTAAGGCGCAAGGCGCTGCCGAGCCGGACCTCTATCGAGCTGAGCAAAATGTTCGTCCGCGACCGGGACCGCATCGCAAACGGCCTCGTACGCAATCTGGATATCGCAGCCGCGCAGGAAAACGAGGCGCGCTCCTATGAATTGATGCGCGAAGTCGCTGTCATCATTCGCAACGACCATATCCGCAAGCTGCAAATTCTCCTGCTGCAATCCCTTGTGCTGCGCAAGGATATGGATCTTGAGCTGGAGCCGCTGCTGCTCGAGGACTTCGACCCCGAGCTGGCTTCCTATATCGGCGAGCTGGCCAAAATCAAGCGGGAGCTCATCAAAGACCGCACCTTCCAATATGTCATTAAATATGAGCAGCAAATTACGGCGATGAAGGACGGGGATGACATTCTTGCCGGAGTAGCTGGCGCAGCAGTACGAATGAAACGCTATGTGCTGGCCTATTCCGGATTCCTGGCCCGTTATGCCCGTAAGCTGCCCAAGGACCGGTTCCTCCGGCTGTACCGCATCGTCACAGAGAATCCGGACTTGAACTGGGGCGCTCTCCAAGCGGAGACGGCGCGGATCTATGAGGAGAAATACCAGTGGGATGCCGATTTTCAACAAATAAAGCCGAGGTCTAACATCCATGACGTATAAAAAATGGTTAACCCTGCATCATCTGCTCATTGTATTATGTGTATTAATGATTCCGCTGCTGATATACAAAGGAATAGGAATTTCCCAGAAGCTCAGCACAATCGATCAAGCGGATGCTCTGTATGAGGAGCAAAATCTGATCGACGCCGAAACTTTATACCAGAAAGCGCGGAGCAATAAAACCATTCGCTACAAAGAAGAGTTCATCGCCTCCCGGCTGGAAGAGCTGGCGCCGATCACGGCTATGAAGGAAAGCCTGTCCGGCATCCTGGGTCAAGCATCCGCGGCGGCCCGGGGAGATGATTTCGAGCGCCTGATGGACGCCTATGCCGGCCTTCAGCAGGTCCGCAGCAGCTACATGACGCCCGAAGGGCCTTACAGCGAATACTATAAGCAGGTCTCTGAACAATATGGCATTTCGCAAAGCTTCATGGATTATTTCAAACAATTCCGCACAGCCCTGCTGGAAGAGCCAGAGCGTAATTTAGATAATGGCCATTATGACGATGAATCGTTCAAATGGAAGCTGCTGCGCATGCCCGCCCACTTCTTCGGAACGGAGCAGGAATGGCTCGATCAGTTGAATGCGGTATTTCAGCGATATGATGAAACCAAGCTGGAGCGGATCACAGCAAGCGGTTATATCGAGGCCATGCTGCAGAACGCTTCATCCATGGTGAAGCAATATGAGACCCATGAGCACGACGCGCCGTGGGTGATAGCCAAGACGAACGAATTAATGGATTCCCTGCTGAAACAAGATTGGGACAACAAGGACTACGCCGCCTTTGCCCTGCATTCCCGGCAGTTTGAGTCGTTCGCCAGCTCCGCTAACCCGCGTTCCAAGGTGCTGGCTTATGCCAAGGACGGGATCGCCAAGCTGCTCCACTCCGCCAAAAAAAGCACAGCCAGCGGAAATTATCAGGAAGCGATCGACCTGTATAGGGCGCTCGGCAATTACCAGGATACGAAGGCGGAAATCCGTGCGACCGAGTTGGCCTGGGTAGCCGCCGAGCCGGTGCGGCTTCTGCCGGCTTCCGGCGACGGGGAGGGCTATAAGCATGTCGCGGGTGGTACGAAAAAGTTCGGCTCGAACGTTTACGTCGCTGCGACCGATGCGGGCAACCAGTTGTTTTTTGGCCGGATGAACAGCGAGGAAAGCGTGCAGATCTTATCGAATCGCGACGTATCCGTCCATGCGCAAATCCACAGCCTGCGCATTGACCCGGTTCTGAGCACCTCGAGCATCCCTGTAGTGGTCATCGAGGCAGATTCGGCTGCGCGCGAGGCGTCGTATATGGCCTTCGAAGTGCTGGAGGATCGCATCCAGCTATTGTTTTCGTTTGAAGCAGACGACTTGATTGTTCAAAATGACGGTACGCTTCATGTCCTGAATCCGCACGGTGAAGGCGAGGGTGAGACGGCCATCTATGTCCGTTACGGCGATCACTTTGAGTTTACCGGAGTCAAGCAGAGATACGTAGATATTTCCGCCGACGACGTCGCCCTTTATCCCGGCGCGCTTGTCCGTTTCACCAGCACCGTCACTTCCCCAGGGACCGGAGAAGTGCTCGCCTTCGGCCAGAATAGCTATGTCATGCTGCAGGGCGATTTCACCTTCTACGAAGGAGAAGCCACGGTCACCGGACGCTTCACGCATTACACCGAGCATTATATGGAATCCCAGGAGAACGGGACAACCGAAGAGCAGTACACCAGCTCGCCTGATGATTCTATCATCGTAGGCCAGCCTGCGGGACGATTCATTCGCATCCCCGTCGTCAAGGTGGAGTCCGTGAGTCAATAAGAGGGTTTCTTTCTTTTCTGATAAAGTAAATGCAAAAGTGCAGGTATTCTTCGAATCCAAACTTTGCTCTCTATGGGTTGAAAGCGGTGGAGGATACTGTGAGGGCCTCACGGACTCAATAACTTCGATACGAGAAATGCGAATGAAATCCTTAGAAGAATACTGGATAATCTCACGGTCCCTTAGATGTATGGTGCGGTAGCCTCAGTAGCCCCTTACTTAATTGAACTGGTGTCTTTCCAGTAAATAAAACTGCTGATTTTTCGACTGTTCCTAGGTTGATGAGGACGCAAATTGTGATTGTATGACTGTTCCTAGGTTGGTCAGGACACAGATTGTGGCTGTGCTGATTTTACTTAGATGGCCAGGATCAGCAGGTAACTAGATGTAATTCATACAGTTAGTTCATCGACTTTAGCCGTGTTAAAGGGAACTAACTGCAAATCCTACATTTAGTTTTAAGTGATTTCGACGAATTCGCTCCATTCTCGCAAACTAACTGCATGTTTTGCATTTAGCGCATGTTTTTTTGATAAAAGAGCTTAACTAGCTGTATAAAATACATTTAGTTTTGATTTTCCAGCGGTACAAGTTACTCGCCCAGTTTCTTTGGAATCACCCTGAATTCAGTGGTTTCCAAGAAACCGGATCATGAGCGACCCTAAATAAAAAATTTTGCACTATTGCATCATTTTGCGGTTCCAACAAACTCAAAAAAGCTCTAAATCGTTCATTACGAATGATTTAGAGCTTTTTAACTTTAGCTTGCTGAAATTACTTTAGGGCCGCATATTGGATGCGCCGTTTGGTCTCCTCGACCAGTTCGGCCACGTTATCCTCCAGGCGTGTAACCAGTTCCTCACTGACATCGAAGCCGCCTTGATCCGTACGGGCGATATAAGCATCTACCGCGTATACCCCGCCCAGAATATGGCGCGCTCCAAGCGCTGATAACACCGGCTTAAGCGAGTAGTCGATCGACAGCAGGTGCGCAAGGCTTCCGCCAATAAAGAGCGGCAGGATGATTTTGCCGGCCAGGCCCTTTTGCGGGACAAGATCCAGGAAGGTCTTCAACACTCCAGTGTAGGAGGCCTTGTACACCGGACTGGCGATAATGACGGCATCCGCTTCGGCCACAAGACCGTTCGCCTTGACGATCGCCTCGCTCTCAAACTTCGTATGGATGAGATCTTCCGGAGGAAGCTCGCCCACATTCACATGATTCACTTCGAAATCCTGCTTCCGCAGCAGTTCATCCGCCAGCTCGATCATCGCCGTCAGACGGGAGCCGGGCGTAGGACTGCCATTAATAATCGTTACCTTTGGCATATCTATATTCTCCTTTACTTAGGTTTATTGTCGTTCGCTACATACTATCAGCTAAATTCTATCATAGCTAATTTTTCCGTTGTGATCTAATCCTGCCGTTTGCAGTGTGAGCTTCCATTGATTAAATTCCGACCGAACAACTCTACTTTACTAAAAATGCTATCAATATTTTCGTCCAAAGTCAATTATCGGCACCCTTGCCTAGGCATATGCATACTCATACTCCAGAAGAATTATTATGATTAATTTTTGGAGGTTTTGCAGTTGAACCCGATGAATCCAATGAGTTCCATGCACTCCGCGCATTCAATGCATTCAATACATTCAATGCACTCAATGCACCCAATGAATTCAATAAACCCAATAAACCCAATAAACCCAGTAAGCCCGGCAAGCCCGGAACCCCCGGTAACCCCGGCTTTCCCGATGCACCCAAATGCCCCAATCGCGGCGCACGGCCACAAGCATATGGCACATCCCGCAGATCATGAGCTTCCCATGACGGCAGGGCAGCACATGCATCCTTATCCAGGAGACAGCGGCAATCCCGTTTACCCGTATTATGCCAAGAAAACCGTATGCAAAGAACAGCCCATCGCCTTCCCGCCCCAGCATCAGCCGCATCAGCCTGGCCTGGAAAGCTTAATGCATCCCCGTCCGATCTCGGAAAATCCAAACTATCGCGGGAGCTGCAAGCTGAAAGGCAAGGTCGCCATTATCACTGGCGGAGACAGCGGCATCGGCCGGGCGGTCGCAATCGCTTTTGCCAAAGAAGGAGCGGACGTCGTCATCCCTTATTTATGGGAAACATCGGACGCCCTGGAGACCAAAGCCCGTGTTGAAGAGCTTGGCCAATGCTGCCTCCCTATCAAAATCGATCTGCGGTTCAAGCAAAACTGCGAAGCCGTCGTCCGCGAAACGATTTCCACCTTTGGCAGACTCGACATTCTGGTCAACAACCACGGCGTACAATACCCTCAGCAAAGCATCGCTGATATTTCAGAGCAGCAGCTTTATCAGACTTTTCAAACGAATATTTTTCCGTTTTTCTTCATGGTTCAGGCCGCATTGCCCCATTTATGCCGAGGCAGCTCGATTATTAACACTGCCTCCATCACGGCCTATCAAGGACATAAGACATTGATCGATTATTCATCGACCAAAGGAGCGATCGTCTCGTTCACCCGGTCACTGTCGCTCTCGCTGATCGACTGCGGCATTCGCGTCAACGCCGTGGCGCCGGGCTCGACCTGGACGCCGCTTATTGCCTCCAGCTTCAGCGCAGAGGAGGTTGCCGTCTTCGGTACGGATGCGCCTATCGGACGTGCGGCTCAGCCGTATGAGCTGGCTCCCGCCTATGTATACCTCGCCAGCAGTGATTCCAGCTTCGTTACCGGAGAAGTCGTCCATGTAAACGGCGGAGCAATGGTTACGACATAGAGCAGCGGCATTTCCCTGGTTGACCGCTTTAACGGCGGGTGGCTAGCTTTTCCTGCGTGCCGGGAGCCGGTGATTCCGCTTATGGCGGCAGATTACAGGTTCGTGAGCACAATTCCCTGTGCGCACGAAGCAGGTCCGGGGCATGCTTGGATAGCTGTCGCCCATATGCCGATGAACTGCTCTTGCGGTGCAATGCCTCTCGCCCTGCATATCAAGCGCTACAGCGCCTCGATGATGTCTCCGGCAAGCAGGGAGCCGGATGTCCATCGCGCCGAAGCGGCGCGCTCTCCGGCCAGGCCGTGCAGGTAAACGCCCAGCGCAGCGGCTTGAATTGCGCTCAGGCCTTGGGCCAGCAGCGAGGCGATGATGCCAGTGAGCACATCGCCGCTTCCTCCGGTCGCCATCCCGGGGTGACCGGTGGTGTTGACGTAGACGCTGCCGTCAGGGTCCGCAACGACCGTGCGGGCCCCTTTGAGCACCAGCGTCACGCCATGCTGCACGGCGAAGCGGCGCGCCAGGCCGAGGCGGTCCCGCTGGACCTCGGCCGTGCTCAGCCCGGCGAGCCGGGCCATTTCGCCGGGATGCGGCGTCAGCACCGTCGCCGCGTCCCGGCGCTGCCACGCTGCCAGGCCTCCGGCCGCAGCGAGGATGTTCAGGGCATCCGCGTCCACGACAAGCGGACGGGGGATGCCCTCCCACAGGGCGCGCAGGAAGCCCGCCTCGCCCGGGAAGCGGCCAAGCCCCGGGCCGACGGCGAGCACATCGCGCGCCTGCATGAGCCGCAGCACTTCGTCTGCGGCGGCCTCGCTCCACGCCCCGTTCCCGTCATCGGGAACCGGGGCGGTCATGAGCTCGGGCACGGCGCCTGCCGTGTGCGGCTGCAGCGCCGCGGGCAGCGCCCACGTGGCCAGACCGCAGCCGGCGCGCAGCGCGGCCTTGGCCGAGAGCAGCCCCGCGCCGCTCATCGGCAGGCTGCCCGCGGCCAGCAGCACGTGCCCGTATGTGCCCTTGTGGCCGTCCGCCTGGCGGGTACGGTCCACGCTGACGCCGAGCCCGCCCTGCAGCGAGGCCTCGGTCAGCAGCTGCCCTGCCCCGGGCACATGCGGAGGCAATGCAGCCGGGATGCCGATATAGCGCACCACGACCTCACCAGACGCCTCCGCTCCCGGATATTGGGTCAGCCCCGCCTTCATAAAGGCCAGGCTAACTGTCTTCCGGGCCCGGATGCACGGGTCGTGCAGGCTGCCCGTATCGGCGTCGAGGCCGCTCGGGATGTCTGCCGCGATAATCGGCAGACCGCTTCCATTCGCTTCGCGGATCAGGGAAGCGTAAGCCCCTCGCGGAGCCCCTTTCGCGCCCGTGCCGAGCAGCGCGTCCACGATCCCGGTGCAGCCGGAGAAAGTCCCGGCCTCACCGGGCGTGTATACCGATCGCGGCAGGCCCAGCCTTTCCGCGATCGCGTGCTGTGCCGCCGCATCCCCGCGAAGCGATTCCGGCGGCTCCGCATACAGCAGGCGGACGCCAAGGCCCGCGTCCGCCAAGTGACGGGCACAGACTAGCCCGTCACCCCCGTTGTTGCCTTTGCCAATCAGGATTAGCCAACATTCCCCGGCCAGCGCCTCTCTATCGCCTGCATCCGAGCGGATCACCTCCCGGGTCGCTTGGATAGCTTGCCAGGCACCATCCTTGGCGTCCGACGGGTGTTTCTGCCAGTTCCTCCCCCATGCGTGACACTGCGCCGGTTGGCGGCCATCGGTTGTACGCAGGCTGTTGGCCCGGCAATAAGCCAGCACCTCCTCAGCGATGGCCCGTCCGGCGTTTTCCATTAAAACCATCGCCGGAATGCCCAGCATATTTATCGTGTACTGATCGATCTCCCTCATCTGTTCCGAAGTTACCAGCTGCATTGTCCCCCCCCTGCCTGCTAACCTGCCTTATTGCTTTTGATCATAATCAATCCAGCAACATCATTGCTATTCATCTTAGCCATGCCCAGCCCAGCTACATCCTGCTTTATTGCTGTTCATCATAGGCTTGTCCGCAATATCCGGCTTTGTTACCGATCATCTAGTTCTGCCCTCAATATCCGTGCTTTGTTACTGTCCATCCAGGCCTGCCATCAACATCCTGCTGCTTACATCTTAAGTATGCCAATGCCTTCCTGCCAATCCGAACACTCACATCAGCAGACGCTTTAATTAATAGAATTAATTTTATACTACTGGTTTGAACTAATATGCAACCGTAAATCTCGCCTCAGGGAACTGCGGATCTTCAGCTTCATCCAGCAAAGCCACTGCATAGTCCTCTACGGAAATATGGCTCTGATCCCTTTCGTCCGTAACTAAACGGTTAATGCCAATCCGGAATTGCCCTGTGCGTTTGCCCGGCTCAATGACAGCTGCTGGACTTAAAACCGTCCACAGCAGATCGGAGGCTTTGTAGACGTGATAGGCTTCCTCATGCGCTCTGGCCAAAGGCCGGATTTCCTCCGGAAATTCCGGGGTATCCATCAATTGAACGCCGGATTCCGTTTCCAATCCCCCGGCTCCGCCCACGACGATCAAACGGCGGACGCCTCCCCGCTTTACACCCTCCACCAAAGAACGGGCTGCTTCCGGGAGCTCGTCCTCCTCTCCAAACTGCGGGCCGTAAGCGCTAATGACAAGGTCCTTCCCCTCCACTGCCTGTGCAATCGACTCCGGCATCAAAATATCTCCGGTCAGCAAATGAAGCCGCTCCTGCCCCGACTCAGCCTCAAGCTTGGATGTATTGCGAACGACTGCGGTCACTTCATGTCCTCGCCGCAGCGCTTCCGCCAAAATGGCTTTGCCAATCGTGCCCGTACTGCCGTAAATGACGATTTTCATTTCAAACGCCTTCTCTCTTCTGGTTTTGATGATGCTTTCTATTATAATTATCACAAAGCGCCTCGGCTCAAACGTCGCAGGCAACCCCAGACGACAAAAAGGGCCTCTTCCAGGCGCATAGGAGCTGACCACGCCCTCAATTGCGAGAAAAAGTCAGTCTCCTGCTTAGCGGAAGAGGCTTTGTGCATAAAGCGAGTGTGTATGCGTAAAGCTGGTGTGCATAAAACTATAGCTGTGCTGCACCATCAAGTGAAACTGCTTTAGGTTTAAGGTAACTGGATTAAGAAGCTAAACTGCTCCAGGCCAACATGTGCAGCCATGCTGGATCAGGAAGTTAAGCTGTGCTAGCCAAAAGTTAAGCCCTGCGCTAGGTCAGGCTAAGCTGCTCCAGCCCAAACTAGACTCCAACCTTGCCAAGCGCAAAACTGAGGGCCAGGATGACCAGCACGAGAATCGAAATCAGCACGAAGCGGTAGTCCTTCTCATGGATAAACGCGAACATAGAGACGAAGACGCGGAACACCGGGGTCAGGATAAGCAGGATCAAGCCAGCCTCGATAATGGCTACGGACTTCAGCTCCACCATACCGCGCAAAATTTCCGGCAGGCTCGTCGGGAAGGTATCCCCGGGATAACCGCTGTCCCCGGTAACGAGAAAGAGGACCAAGCCGACGACGATCACGAGGCCGGCCAGCACGATGCCGATTCGCAGCATTTTGCTAATGGCGATTTCGACCTCCGCCGCCCGATCCTGACGGCTTGCTTGTTGTTGCTCAGCCATAGGTTACGCCCCCCATCCTTGGTAGATCATTTGACAGGCTACATAGATCATGATCGGAATGAATAGCTTGCGGATCGTTTTGCTTTTCAGCCGCTGCATGATCCTGGCTCCGATTGTCGCCCCGATCAACACACCGAGAGCCACCGGGGCCGAAATGACAGGAATGATATCGCCGCGAAGAAAATAGATTCCCGCACTAGCCGCGGCGGTAACGCCCATCATGAAGTTGCTCGTCGCCGTGGATACTTTGAGCGGCATTTTCATAAAAACGTCCATCGCCATCACCTTGAAGCTTCCGCTGCCGATGCCGAGCAGTCCGGATACTACGCCCGCGCCGTACATGACGCCAAAACCTTCGTATACCCGGTCCACGTTATAGGTAATATTTTTGCCAAGCGCTTTATCATAGTACTCTCCGCCAAGCCCCAGCTTCTCTGCCACGGGATGCTGCGGGACGTTCACGGGGATTTCCTCCTTGCCCTTCTTCACCATCGCATAAGCCGAATACAATAGCAGCAGGGCAAAAATGTAATACAAGAAATTCGGCGCAATTAACGCCGCGAGGAACGCTCCCGTAATCGCCCCTACCGTCGTGGCAATTTCCAGGAACATGCCTACCCTCACATTCGTAATTCGGTCTCTTATGTAGGCTACGGCCGAGCCGCTGGAAGTCGCGATAACCGAAATCAGACTGGCTCCGATCGCGTGGTTGATTTCCACTCCGAACAGCAGTGTCAGTGCCGGAGTAACGACGATTCCACCGCCTAGACCGAGAATGGAGCCTACAATTCCGGCCAGGACAGCAATCAACAAAATTTCAATGACAGTGGCAGTCAAACAGACATCTCCTTTATTTATCAGTTCAGGGGATCATGCAACAAGCTCAGCTCATGCTGCGCTATTGTGATATCCTCAAATACATCCCGAGAGACGCCGGGGCCGTGTATTGGAAGCCATATTTTAAATACAGCCTGTCTGCCGGCTGATCGGCGATGAGGCTGACATAGGCTTCCGGCGGCGCCTCTCTGGCCAGATAGGCCATGATCTCGTCCATGACGAGCCTTCCAAGCCCTTGCCCCTGATAATCCGGACGCACGGCGATATCCACGATTTGCAGAAAACAGCCTCCATCGCCTACAACTCTCCCCATGCCGATGAGCTCATTTCCAGCATACAAACATACCGCAAAAAGAGAGTTGCCCAAGCCGACCCTGATTCCCTGCTCGCTCCGCGGGCTCAGACCCGCTTGGCTTCTTAGGGCCGCATAATCTCCAGCATCCGGAATCTCCCTTACTACACGAACTTGCTCCCGCTCCACTCTAATTCTCCCTTCTGTTCCGCTGCTGCGGCACCACGTAAAGGTTCTCGTCTTCCTTCCACTCCGCATAGGCCACGTCCTCCACCCGCTCATAACCGCTCTTCTCCAGCAGCCGCTGCAGCCAGGCTTCGTCTTTGCCGATCATTTGCAGGCTTGTGCGGTCGATCACGCCGTTCTCTACCAGGCAGTAAGACAGGCGCGCTTTCTCATTGAAGGTGTCCAAGCCGAGGTCCTTGCGCTTGATCGCTTCCTCCTGCGGCCTCTTCATCACGCTTAGCGTTCCGTTAGGTTCAAATATAGCATAAGCGACCTCGCTTATGAAGAAGACTTCATGCTGTCTAAGCAGCATGCGCAGCTGATCGAAGTCCAGTCCGTTTTGGCGCATATGCCGGAGATCCACCTTGCCGTCGCGGATGATGATGGACGGCTTCCCATCCAGGAAGCCGCGGGCACGCTTCAGCTTCTGCGATATTTTTTCAAATACGAAGGACAGTAATCCCCATAAAAACAACGCAAAGATCAATTCCGAATATTTGATGTCTTCGTCATATACCGTCTCCCCGACCAGGTCGCTCAGCATGACGGATGAAACGAAATCGAACGGCGTAAGCTGGGAAATTTCCTTTTTTCCGAGCAGGCGTGTCAGTACCCACAGCCCCACGAAGCCGATAAATATTTTCAGCGCGATTTTTCCAATAACCATGTGAATCCCCCCAAAAGAAAGGTAGTGCTCTCTATATACCCACTTTAGGAGGTTCTTGATTTGCAAAAAAATTGCGCTTCGTTATTTTCCAATTCTGGCGCTTGAAAAACGCACCTGACGTATGCAATAGTGGAATGAGGAATATCGAAAGGGTGGTACGGGTGGTTCTCTGGGATTGGATCGCGTGGCTTCAATTGTATACCCCGGCAGCCATAATTATAGCCCCGGCGGTCGTCATATTTGCGTGGCAGTATGCCGCTTCCAAGCGAAGAACGGCCTACCGGATCAATGTTCGGCTTGACCGCTTGCACCGCAGCTTGGAGCTGTACACCGCAGCCACGGGAGCGCTCCTCCGGGAAGCGGGCAGCCAGCGCGGACTGGCCTCAGCCGAGCATGCCGCGCTGGTCGATAAGCTGCTGGCCTGCAAAGCCGCGCCCTATGTCACCGAAGATTTACTCGCACAAATCGCGGCTTATATGATGGAGGAACGCGACAGCACGCGCCTCTCGCTGCTGCTTAGAACGATTGAGCGCGAGACCGAACGCCTGATGGACGAGCGCAGCGCGCTGCTGAGCCGCGCCGAGAAGCCGGGCTGGGGCTGGACGGTCTGGCAACAGATCCAGCATGCGCTGCCGTTTGCTTTTACCGCGAGCCTCTTTATCTTGATTCTGTGGTTCCTGGGCTCGCTGGACCAGGCGAGTCAGATGCAGGACGAACGCTGGGCTGGGCTGTATGTCTGGTCTCGCTTCCTCTCCTGCCTGTTCTCGCTGATCGTGGTGTATCCATTTCTCCGAGGCGGACGCAGGGAGACATCCAGTTCTTTGCTGCAGCGCTGGCTAGCCGTGGCGATCGGTTTGGCTGCTTTGCTTCATTTCATAGGTTTAGCCTGGGCACCGTATGTTCTTGCACTTCAGCTGCTACTATTCCTGTCTGGATTTCGTTTCAGCCGCAGCAAGCCGCGCAAGTCGCGCCCCTTCGTGGGCCATTATTTCGAAGAAGACGAATTAGCCTTGCTTCAGGAGCAAATTATGGATTTGCCCGGCCTTGAGACGGATTCCGCAGCGGAGTCCAAAAGCTCTTCGCCGGAATGATGCGTCCGTTTCGCGAACGCAGGCAAAATAACCCCGATATCTGCTGTCCTCCGAGGTCTGCCGACCTCGAAGCCACCGGAATCGGGGTTGTCTCTTTTTCATATCGCTATAATTTATTTATCTAGTTCCTGACTGACGCAAGGGCCGGGCCGCATTCCGCTGGCCCCCGGAGGACTTGGCAGCGCCGGAGGCTCCCATTTCGTACCGTTTACGCTCTGTACGCTCCACCTGGACAATCTGTCCTTCATGGACGACAATGTTGAGCGACCCGAATTCCATCTCGTCTAACAATCCTGCAATCCGATCCAACCATACATCGTCAACCTTCAATGGTTTTGCCATACTTACTGCCTCCCTCTCCTCGGCAATTCAGCCTGTGAATATTCCGTTTAATGAAAAACAACATTAATGCTGGCTTTTTCGTGTGAACCAGCTTTTGAATATCAGGGTCACGAGCGCCAATAACAGCAGCAACGAAGCTACGGCGAACGACGCCGAGAACTGATACTCGTTATACAAAATTTCCACATGCAGGGGAAGCGTGTTGGTCTCGCCCCGGATATGCCCGGAGACGACGGATACGGCCCCAAATTCCCCCATCGCTCTTGCATTACACAAAATGATGCCGTACAGCAGACCCCATTTGATGTTCGGCAGCGTTACTTTCCAGAAGACTTTGAAGCCCCGTGCCCCCAGCATAACCGCCGCCTCCTCCTCCTGCTGTCCTTGATCCTCCATTAACGGGATAAGTTCGCGGGCAACGAAGGGAAAGGTCACGAATAAGGTAGCCAAAATAATTCCCGGCAGAGCGAAAATAACTTTTAAATTATGCTCCTCGAGCCATGGGCCAAACCAGCCGTTGGCACCGTACACCAGAACGTAGATCAAACCGCCGATTACCGGAGATACAGCAAAAGGCAAATCGATCAGCGTGACGAGCAGCTGCTTCCCGCGGAATTTGAACTTCGTCACGGCCCAGGCCGCGGCGACGCCAAAAATCGTATTCAGCGGCACGGTGATAACGGCGACGAGAAGCGTTAGCTTCAAGGCTGACAGCGCATCCGGGTCGCGGATGGCCTCAATATATACTTCCCAGCCCTTCTTAAGGGCTTCGCTAAGAACGACAACCAATGGCAGTACGATAAGCCACAGCAGCACCAAAACTGCCGCACCGATCAGAATCCACTTTACAGCGCTTGATTCATTCACTTTGCGCTGCCTGACCGTGGATGGCTTCTTGGCAGATAGCGGTACAGAGCCAGCCATTTCCTGATACCTCCCCGAATACTAATACTGGATGCTTGATGATCGCTTGAATGCTGAATCTTTGGATTGCTTCATCACTGGATTGCTTCATCGCTTGATCATCAAATCGATATTCTGTTTCACATTCCTTGCCGTCTAACATCGCCATACATCCCATATATGACCCGTATCATGGCATTACGCCTTGGGCAGTAAAAGCGATGAGACATTGGCAGCGGGCGGTTATGCCCCTGCTATTTCGCCGTCTTGCGCACTCTCCGCTGCAAAGAGTTGATGAGCAGCAGCAGTACAAAAGAAATGATCAGGAGCATAAGAGCCACGGCTGTAGCCCCCGCGTAATCGAACTGCTCCAGCTTAGACATGATGAGCAGCGGGGCGATCTCTGTCTTCATCGGCATGTTGCCGGAAATGAAGACGACTGAGCCATATTCCCCGATCCCCCGGGCGAAGGCTAAGGCAAATCCCGTCATCAGCGGCGGAATCAGCTCCGGCAGAACGACGGAGCGGAACGTCCGGAACCGGCTGGCACCTAACGTGGAGGCCGCCTCCTCAACCTCGGCATCCAGCTCCTGAAGCACCGGTTGAACGGTTCTGACGACAAAGGGAATCCCTATGAACATCAGCGCCAGGGTGATGCCGATCGGGGTAAAGGCGATTCTGATCCCCAAGGGTTCAAACAAGGAGCCGATCCAGCCGTTCGCCGAATAAATCGCCGTCAGCGATACTCCAGCAACCGCAGTAGGCAGAGCAAAAGGAAGATCAATCATCGCATCGAACAATCCTTTGCCGGGAAATTCATATCGAACAAGCACCCACGCGATCAGCAGACCGAGTGCAGTATCAATCAGTCCAGCCGCTGCCGCGGTGAGGAAGCTGACTTTATATGAAGCGAGTACGCGCGAATCTGTCGCAACCTCCCAGAACTTCTCCCAGGTTAGACCCGTAGAGTTCAGCAGCAGCGCAGATAACGGAATCAATACGACCAAACTGATATATAGTACGCTGTAACCCATCGTGATCCCGAAGCCGGGAAGCACCCCGCGCTTTGAAGTGCTACTGTGCATGCAGGTTCATCCTTTCCATCCGTTGCATCCCGCTCGATCACCGCAGGAATGCCCCTCCGTTTGTATGGTCGGTTTATTTCGGCGCATAAATTTGCGTGAATATGCCGCCGTCGCTAAAATGCTTCTGTTGTGCCTCAGCCCATCCGCCAAATTCATCATCTATCGTAAACAGCTTGATTTCCGGGAAAGCATCTTTGTACTTGCTTATTACACTATCCAGCGTAGGACGGTAATAATTCTCCGCTGCAATCGTCTGGCCTTCCTCCGAATACAGGTACTGCAAATATGCCTCGGCCACTTCGCGGGTGCCTTTTTTGTCGGCATTTTTATCCACTACCGCTACTGGCGGTTCAGCCAAAATACTTTCCGACGGGTAGACGATGTCGAACTTATCCGGGCCAAGCTCCTCTACGGACAGCCAAGCCTCATTCTCCCAAGCCAGCAGCACATCCCCGAGTCCGCGCTCCACAAATGTCGTGGTTGCTCCGCGGGCACCGCTGTCCAGTACTGGTACATTCTCATACAGCTTCTTTACGAACTCTTGAGCTTGGGCCTCGTCATTGTTGTTCTGGTGCAGGGCATAGCCCCATGCCGCAAGGTAATTCCAGCGCGCTCCGCCGGAGGTCTGCGGATTAGGCGTAATGACCTCGATCCCGTCCTTGACCAGATCATCCCAATCCTTGATGCCTTTCGGATTGCCCTTGCGAACGAGGAACACGATCGTCGACGTATATGGCGAGCTGTTATGCTCGTATTTCTGCTGCCAGCCTTCATTGATTAATCCGGCCTGCTGGATCGCGTCGATGTCATAACCAAGAGCCAGCGTAACGACATCCGCATCGAGACCATCGATCACCGCCCGGCCCTGCTTGCCTGATCCGCCATGCGACTGCTTAATCGATACCTTCTCGCCCTTCTCCTTCTCCCAATGAGCAGCAAATGCTTTGTTGAACTCGGTATACAGCTCCCGGGTCGGATCGTAGGATACGTTCAGCAGACTGATCTCTTTGGCCCCGCTTCCCGAATTTCCGCAAGCCGCGGCAACCAGCGACACAGCCAATACGAGACCTGCGATCAACCCTTGCTTCAACACCTTTTTCATAACTACTCACTCTCCCCATCTCTCTTTAAGAAACCTGTCATATTATTTCTGCAGAAATGCTCGATGTGCCTCAACTGATTCTCATGTCAATTGCCTAGCAAAATAGAAAGAGAAACGCCCTATCCCTACGGTCAGACCGAACTGCTACGTGTCTGCCAAGGCAAGTAGAGCGTTCCTCCGTCCGTACGGTGAGAACATTATTTTATTTATTATTCCTACCTGTTTAGTATGCTATGATTGTATTCTATATGCGCTGGGTTTTCTTGTCAAACACTTTTATTGGAAATGTATTAAAAAACTATAAGAGAAGCTTATATTCCCTTGTAAAGCACATTTTTGAGGGGCATTAGGTAGTTAGGTATGCAAAAAAGGACAAGGCCAGTCGGCCTTGTCCTTCAATTTTCAGCGGGGGTGGGGAGCGTAGCTTCGTGAGGTTTAGAGACGGGTGGGTTGATGGAAACGGTAAGGCTGGAGTGTTTGGAATGCTTGGTGTGCTTGGTGTGCTTGGTGTGCTTGGTGTGCTTGGTGTGCTTGGTGTGCTTGGTGTACTTGGTGCTTGGTGCTTGGTGTTTGATGTACACGATGTTTGATATGCTGATGAGTCTAATGTGCCTAATAACTGAAGGGATTGATGTGCTCGGGTGTGCTCGGCGGTATTGATGCCGCGGCCCCCTCGGAATTGGCTCCTTCCTAACGGACAGGAGATCCGCTATTTGTTGAAATAGCCCTCTTTCACCGGTGCTTGCGGACCCTGGTTCCGTTATTTGGCCAAATGGACTGCCAGAAACATGCTTTTGGGAGCAATAGCGGAACACTGGTCCGTTAGCCCTCTAATTTTCCCGTTATTTCACAAATAGCGCCTCCTGTGTCCGTTAGGTTCGCATATGCCCAGCCATTCCATCTGCAATCGGCGGAAATCTCACCAAACTGCGATTCTAACTGCTTAAAGAACCAGTTCGCCAATATTTCTAACCCGACAGCCGAACTAACTCGCTTACCCGCACCAGCCAACTCACTAATATACCTTGCCTGCACACCAACTAACTCACTTGTATACCAGCAATTTCACTACTTGTATACCAGCTTACTGACTCTTATATCCCAGTTACTCGCTCATGTGTACTAGCTAAGCCACTGCTTGCACACCAGCTAAGCCACTACCTGCATACCTGCCAACTCACCACTCGTATAACAGCAATTCGTTACTTGCATATTAGCTTACTGACTCTTACTTTCAGCTTACACTTACATCCCCGCTTCCACTACCTTCATACCGGCTACCCATTAGTCCGCTACTGCTGCCTGCTGCCAACTTAAACTCACTTCCCAGATACCTGTATCCAAGTCAAGCCACTGATCAGTGTGCTACCGCGGAACAATCGCGATACAGGAAGGCTCTTTCACCTCCAGCACACTGTCGGCAGGCGATAGGCTGCCAGTGTCCCGGTCGCGGCGCAGCAAGGTGATGCTGTTGCTAAACTGGTTCGCCACAAGCACATAGTCGTCCAGGACAGCGAAGTTGCGCGGCCATTTTCCGCCAGCGCTAGTCCATTCCGGGGCGCTGAGCTGTCCGGTCGAAGCATCCAGCCTGAAACGGACGATACTGTCATGGCCACGGTTCGATGCGTATACATATTTGCCATCCGGCGACAGATGAATGTCCGCCGCATAGCTCTCTTCGGCAAAGTCCTCGGGCAAAGTGCTTATATGCTGAATAATTTCCAAAATACCATGGGTTGGATTGTACGCAAACACGGTCACTGTGTTGTTCAGCTCATTGATGCCGTAAGCGAACGTGTCGGACGGGTGGATAATGAAATGCCTTGGCCCCGCTCCAGGCGGCAGCGTCAACTCGCGGTGCGTAACGAGCTTGCCGTCTTCCACTCTGTAAACGACGATCTGGTCCAGACCCAGGTCGGATACGAAAGCATATTTGCCATCCTTGGATGGGATTACGCTGTGGGCATGAGCTGCCTCCTGGCGATCCTGGCGAAAGCCGCTGCCGACATGCTGAACAGCCGCCGACATTTGGGCTAGGCTCCCCTCCCCATCCAATTCAAAGCTGTTGACATGGCCGCTGGAATAGTTGGCGACGAGCAGATGCCCGGAAGGGGACAGCGACAAATGACACGGGCTTGCCCCCTCCGTTCGTGCCGTTTCAAGTAAGTTCAGCTTGCCGTCCTGCGGATTAATGCCATAGGCAGCGACCTTGCCCTCCTCGCATTCCAAAGCGGCATACAGCCGCATTGTTCCCGCATCCCCAGCTGCCGGGCTAACAGGGTTGGCCGAATTTTCCGCGGTATCGCTTTCATGTTTCTGCATGACGTTTGCAGCCGCCTGACGAACTGCATGTTGTTTATCCGCTACGATAAGAAAAGACGGGTTCTCGATGTCTGAGATGCCGTGAATGAGACGAAGCTCTCCGCTGTCCGTATTTAAGCTGCAAAGATGAATCCCCGCTTCTTCTCCGGAAGAGTAACCCCCAACATAGAAATACTGTTCCTCTGGCTTAAAGATACTCATAGACTTTCTCCCCCTAATTGGTTGGTTGATTTACGAACCTGCCTCAGCCCGCAGCTCCTGAAGCAATCCCCTCACGCGGGATACTTTGATTTCGTCAAAATACCGCTCAAGCTGATCCTCGCCTCCGGCAAAAATCCGATCCATTACCTCACGCATCTTCGAGGATACCTGGCAGCTCGATTCCTGGCTGCCCGAGCACCAGCCTGGCTGAAGGGTGCCTTTCGCGAACAGGCGGTACAAGTCGCCAAGGCTGATGGCATTCAAATCGGCGCTGAGCAAGTAGCCGCCGCCCACTCCTTCTTTCGTCGACACATACCCTTGCTTCTTTAGCATGCTCAGCACCTTGCGGACACGGGCAGGATGCGTGGCCACGCTCGCCGCAATTTTCTCGCTGTTGGCAATGTAATCGGCATTCATATGCAAAAAAAGAAGGCAATGCAGGGCAACTGTAAACTCGCTGTTCATATTCCTTTCCCCTTTCCGTCATATCCTTGAAACACGGGCGCGCCGATGATTTCGCGAGCCTTGGGCTCATTTTTATTTTCCGTATGTGATTTATGTTATAATGGTCTCGCCAACTACACATGTTCAAGAAAGGGACATTCTATGAATATCACCATTCCTTCTTATATGCAGGTTTTTGTAACCGTCGGAGCCATCGTTATGGCTGCACTCGCGTTGTTTATCCGGTTAAAAGCCAGCCGCAGGCCCGTAACGGTCAAGAAGATCATTATTCCGCCGCTAGGCATGACTACCGGCTTCGGGATGTTCATCGTTCCTGAATTTCATATCCCGATTCTTTGGGGCGCCGTCGCCTTTGCCGTAGGTTGGTTACTCTTCTCTTACCCGCTGAACCGCAGCACACAATTCGAACTGATTGACGGCGAGGTATACGCCAAACGCACCCGCGGCTTTGCCTATATCCTGATCGGTTTACTTGCGCTGAGACTCGTCCTGCATGAAGTCGTAGAGCAGTATATCTCCGTGCTTCAGACGGGCTCCGTATTTTTCCTGCTGGCCTACGGAATGATTCTCCGCTGGCGCCTGTTCATGCTTCAGGAATACCGCCGTATAACAGGACAGCTTCATGCGGGTTGACCGACCCGAGCTTCTATCCAACATATTAAATTTTATATAGGGATGCAATCTTTTTCCACTACATTTTCTCTGCCGTGTTCTTGAACGGCAAACAGGTTATCCAGATGACGCCGACCGTCAACGGGATAACCTGTTTTTGTGATGCCATAATATACACCCTCGTCCTTATGCCCTTGCCTGCCCCTCACTGGGGCGAAGGATCGCCGAACCGATGATCAGCAGCACGAACGCCATGAGCACCAGGATGAGCAGCGGAGTAACGACTCCCTTCAGGCTGCTTCCCGAAGAGAGCAGCTCGATGGCCTCGATCGTCCACTTCTGCGGCACGAAATTAGCTGCCTTCTGCATGTATTCCGGCATGAAGGAAATCGGCCAGAAGCAGCCCCCGATCATGCAGGTCGGGGTAATGATCAGATTGTTCAGCATCCCGGCGTTCTGCGGATTGCGAATCAATCCGGCAGCCGCGCTTGCGATGCCCATCGCTACGAGCATAAACGCAGCCAGTACGATAAAGTGCAAATGCAGCGGGATGCCGGCATCATATCGCAGCACCCAGCGGCTGAGCATCAATACGACCGCAATCTGGATCAGGCCGACAAAAAAGCTGCCAAGGAAATTGCCCGCAGCGATCTCCCAGGCTCTGACCGGTGCGCTATATATGCGGGCCATCGTCCGCTTGCTGCGGTCCTCCACAATTTGCGTCACCGAGCTGCTGATTAAGCTCATCAGGAATAACAGCGTAAAGCCGGTGACTGTGCTAAGCCCCTCCTTCGGGTAGAGCCGAAGTTCCTGATCGACAGCGGTTACGCGGTGTTTTCCCGTCTCCCGGAACACATCGGCCAGCGCTGCGCTGTCCTGTCCGACCTCGCCGGCAGCAGTCCTAGCCATCCCTGCGGAAGCCGCCATCCCCCGTACAAGCCCATCCAGGTTGATTCTAAGGGTAAAGGTCGCCTCGCTTGTTGCCAAATCATATACCTGGAGCTTGGGGACGCGTCCGGAGCGGACTCCTTCGGTGAACCCGGCCGGGATGGTAAAGCCTATCGCGGCTTGTTTGGACAGCAGCGCATCCTTGACCGCCGCATCATCGTCATATTCCTTTAAGGCATAGCCGGGCTTGTCAGTCAGCTCCTCCAGCAGGAACGCGCTGGCCACCCCCTGATCCTGATCCACGTACGCGATTTGCGACAGCGTCATTTCTTCCTGCCCCAGCAGGGCGATGACGAGAGAGATAACGACGCACGGCAGCAGGATATAGCCAAGCAGCCCTTTTTTGGTGCCGATCGTTCGTCTTATGACATTCCAGGCAATCGTCAAGCTACTCATGATAACCCACCTTCCGATATGAAACGATGCCGGCGGCAAGCAGCAGGCCGCAGAATAAGCCCAGCATCATCAAGTAATGCATCACTTCGCCCGGATCCGCCCCGAGCATCAAACGCAGTATGGTCTGCATTGCCCAGTGGTTCACCGTAAATTCGCCCATCCGTTGAATGATCTCCATCGGCAGCGGCTGGAACCCCCCGCTCAGAAAAGTCATGACGACGATGACCGTCACGACGGCCGAACGGGCAACCGCGGATGATTTGGTTAACAAGGTAAGGATTACGGCCAGCATCATGGAGGCGATCACTACGAGCAGACAGGTCAGCGCCAGCATCCACAGATGACGGCCCCAGTCCACACCGTAGAACCATGACGTTCCGCAAATAATAACGGCGGCCTGTAAAAAAGCGACCAGGCTGTTCCCGGCGATTTTCCCCATAAATATCTCCAGCGTGCTTACAGGCATCGAATTTAAACGGTACAGCGTCTTCTTGCGCTTCTCTTCGGATAAGCTGATGCTGGCTGACAGTCCCGAGTACAGGAGGAACATGATCAGCATCGCGGCAGCGTAGTATTGAAAAGCGGAATACGTCTCGCCCCCTTCATTCAACGAAGCGGTCTCCACATACGTCGCCTCCAGCCCGCTCATCGTTCCCATGGCCTCTCCAATGCCCTGCGGGCCTAGGGCGATGATCGCTGCCTGCATCCGGTTGACCTCATCCAAATAGGCATGGAAGATCATCTGGGCAACGTAATTTTTCATGCTGTTTTTTCCGGGAATGAGCTCCCACTGCGCTTCTTTCCCTGCTGTTACCCGCTCTTCGAAATCAGTCGGAATGACGACGCCGAAATCTGCTTCGCCCCGGGTCAAAGCTTCAACCGCTTCTTCGCGGCTCACGGTCTTTTCAATCCGCATTCTTTGTTTAATTTCCGGACTGTTCAAAAACTCGCGAAGCCCTAGTCCCACTTCAAGCTCTCCATGTACAGCTGCCCCGGTATTCGGCTCCACGATCAAGACCCTGGCCTGCTCCACCGAAGCTTCTGCCTCGTCTTTAAAGTTGCTGGAGAGGGCGTTGCCCAGAATGAATATAAGCACCATCGGCAGCAAAAATAAGTTCAGTAATACGGCGCGCGTCCGCGTAAGCATCCGCAGCTCGAACCAGGCGATTGTCCATAGCTTCACAGCGTATCCCCCCTAGCCCTAATCCCGCAGCGTGCGCCCGGTCAGATTGAGGAACAGCGTCTCTAGCGTCGGCTGCTCGCATACTACAGAATGAATCACGGCGTCATGCTTGGCGCAAATGTATAGAATGTCCTGCAGCTCGTTCTGCGAAGAAGACGTGTACAGCTCCAGCCCATTCTCGTTCTCCAGAATGCGGGTGATCCGCGGGTGCTGCTTCAGCTCGGACAATACCGCCTCCCCCAGACCGGAGGCCGTCATAACGATTTTCTCCTCGCCGGCGACCCGTTCCCGGAGCTCCTGCTCCGTCCCGCAGGCAATGACATGGCCTTGATCGACAATCGCTACCCTATCACATAGGGAGGCGACCTCCTCCATGTAATGGCTCGTATAGATTACGGTCGAACCCATGCGGTTCAATTCCCGCACCGATTCCAGAATATGATTCCGTGACTGGGGATCGATCCCCACGGTTGGCTCATCCATAATGATCAGCTTCGGGCGGTGCACGATCGAGCAGGCGATATTGAGCCTCCGCTTCATCCCTCCGGAGAACGTATGCGGCAGCTGCTTGGCCCGCTCCTCCAGACCGACAAACCGCAGCGCTTCCTTCACCCGCTCCTTCAGCTCCCCTCCCCGCAGGCCGTACAATCGGCCAAAAAACGTTACATTATCCGCCGCAGACATATTTTCATATAAAGCCAGGTCCTGGGGAACGAGCCCGATTCTGCGCTTTACATCGAGCGGCCGCTCCTTGACAGGTATCCCGTCAACCGTAATACTGCCTTGATCCATCGGCAGCAGCCCGACGATCATGTTCATGGTCGTACTCTTACCTGCTCCGTTTGGGCCGAGGAGCCCGAATATTTCCCCGGCTTCGATGGTCATATTCAAGTGATCGACGGACAATTTGTCTCCGTATCTTTTTACGACATTGTTTACTTCTACGAATGCCATTCTGGTTTCGCCCTCCCACGCATCTTTGACTCTGTAGTCATTGTATCAGGCCTCGCTACCCGCGTAAGGTATCGATGGTCACCAATATAAAATGACGAAAGTCACCATTTGCCGCACCCGAACTCTCATAGGAATGCTATAATAATTGCATCTTATTTCGATGAAAAGGGTTGAGAACGATGAAGAAGCCTTCGCTTCTTCCTTTTCTGTACGGGATGATTCTGCTCCCGGGATTTTTACATATTTTCCTGCTGCAAAACCCTCCTTATGACCGGTACGTCATCCATATGCTGGTCTTGTTCGCCTTGGCCGTACTGGGGCGCTTCGCGAAGGCGAGCATCCATTTAACGGCTTGGTGCCTTATGCTCATCGCCTATTCGGCGTGGCTTTGCTATATTTACGGCGGACTTGCCAGCCTGTCGGCTCTGGCACCGGTATTCGTCTATTCGTCCATGCCCGGCAGGTTCGTGCGGATCAGTCTGTTTGCGCTTCATACTGGTGCAATCTTCTTCACAATGCTGTCCCAGCCGCTGTTCTGGAGGTTCGGCGTGCTGCTGTTTCTAACATTGCTGGCAGGTATTCTCGCCTATCTCCAACTGTTCAAGAGCAAGCAGGACGAGCTCCAGCAAAAATACGATGACCTCCGCAGACGGCATTACGAGCTCAATGAGACCCATCGCCGTTTAATGCTGTTCAGCAAGCAGGTGGAAGGCGCGGCCCAGGCCGAGGAGCGGACGCGGATTTCCAGGGAGCTTCACGATGATCTGGGGCACCGCCTGATCCGTGTGAAGATGATGATGGAAGCCGCACTGCACGTCGTTCCTGCTGATCCTGACAAAGGAATGGCCCTGCTTGGGCAAATTCGCGATCAGCTCTCTGCCGGTCTCGACCAGCTGCGTGCCACGGTGCGCCGACTGAAGCCGCCTTCCGAGACGACGGGAATTCAGGCGCTAAGCCTGATGCTGGAGGAAATCGGCCGGGAGAACGGCATCCGGACGACGCTGTCCGTAGAGGGACAGCCTTACCCGTTATATCCAAGCCTGGAGACCATTCTGTATAAAAATGCGCGGGAAGCCCTGACCAATGCGTTAAAGCACGGTCAGCCCCGCGCAGTTGAAATCCGGTTGTCCTACGGGGAGGACGAGGTTCGCATGGCCGTCAGCAATGACGGAACAGCGCCGCCGCCCCATTGGAATAACAGCAGAACGGCTGGCTTAGGGATGTCGGGAATGCGGGAACGATGCCAGGTCGCGGGAGGATGGCTGGAGGTCAAGGCGGAGCCTTGCTTTACCGTAACGACCCGGCTTCCCGTGACGCATCAAGGAGATATTTTATAATCGGGAGTGTGAATAGGCTGCTATGACAAACATAACAACGAACGCAAACGCAGCTGCAGGGGTGCATTTATCCGTATTAATCGTGGACGACGATCCATTCATTCGAGAGAGCTTGTCCCTGCTGATAGGCATGGACCCCCAAATTGAAGTCGTTGGCACGGCGTGCCATGGCCTGGAGGCCGTAAATCTGTTGGAAAGCGGCGAGACGCCTGTGCCGGACGTGATACTCATGGATATCCGGATGCCGGAATGCGACGGCGTGGAGGGAACGAAGCGAATCAAGGCGCTTTTTCCGCAAACCTCGGTGCTCATCCTGACCACCTTCGATGATGATGAGTTCATTATCGAGGCCTTGCAAAGCGGTGCCAGCGGGTATCTGCTCAAAAACATCCCGCCCAGCCGGATTATCGAGGGGATCAAAACTGTACATAGCGGCAGCATGCTCATTCATCCGGACATCGCCCGCAAGCTGACCGGAATGCTCCGGGCTGATGCGCTCAAAGCTGGGGCTGAACAAAGTGCTGGAGATGCGGCAGGAAGCTCCGAGCAGCTTCCGAGTCCGGCTCCTTCCGGCAGTGCTTCCTCCAGGCGGGCTTCCTCCGACGGGGATTCCTCCGGCAGAGCTTCCTCCGGCGGGGATTCCTCCAGTTCGGCTTCTTCCAGTTCGGCTTCTTCCGATTCAGCTTCTTCCAGCTCGGATTCTGCCGCGCCAGCCGACTCCGTGCAGAGCAAATTGCGGGCAGCAGGACTAACCCCAGCCGAGCAAAATGTCGTAGCCTTGATTGCGGACGGCATGTCCAACAAGGAGATTGCCCAGAAGCTGTTCCTCAGCGAGGGCACCGTCAAAAACTACATTACCGACATTCTCGCCAAACTGCAGGTTCGCGACCGGACGCAACTCGCTATATTGTATTGGAAAAGCTACAACCGGCTGGGGTAAGCAGATGGTTAGGCTCGGGTAACTAGATGGGCAAGGCAAGATCAGGTAACTAGGTGCATTTCATACTAGGGCAACTAAGTGCATTTCATGCCAAGGCAACTAGATGTATTTCATGCAGTTAGTTCATCCGAATTGGGCATGTTAAAGAGAACTAACTGCAAAACCTGCATTTAGTTTTATGCTTTTTCGGCGATTTCGCTCTATTTAGGCAAACTAACTGCATGTTTTACATTTAACGTATGTTTTTTTAAACAAACAGCTTAATAGCTGTATAAAATACATTTACCTAGCAAAACCTGAGGCTCGATGACCGCCACGGCGATCTAACCAGCTATGTAACTATCTCTAATCAACCACGGTCCCAACAAGTAATGTGCTAACAACTACTGATTTATAACTGTTCCCAGCAGGACAAGACCAGGTGACTGATGCATTTCACACCAGGGTAACTAGGTGCGTTCATGCCAAGGTAACTAGGTGCATTTCATACTAGGGTAACTAAGTGCATTTCATGCCAAGGCAACTAGATGTATTTCATGCAGTTAGTTCATCCGATTTAGGCGTTTTAGAGGGAACTAACTGCAGTACCTGCATTTAGTTTCAAGGTATTTCGGCGAATTGGCTCCATTCAGGCAAACTAACTGCATGTTTTACATTTAACGTATGTTTTTTAAACAAACAGCTTAACTAGCTGTATAAAATACATTTACCTAGCAAAACCTGAGGCTCAATGACCGCCACCAGCGATCTAACCATCTCGCTCCTCAGCCCTCTATAGTATGCAAAAAAGCAGCTGCGCTCCGTTGTTTGGAGCTGCAGCTGCTTTTGCTTGTCGATCAGTGACTAGCTATTCGATTCTTACGCCTTTAGGCAGCGACTTCTGATCCAAGTTTGTGTTCACCAATTGAGGAAGCATGCGCATCCCCTTCTCCATTTCCGAAGAACACAGAGGACATGCCGGAGTGTAATCAAACGCAAAATTATCCCTCATCCATCCGTTGCAGCTCTCGCTCGTACAAGACCAGACCGGCGTGTTCTCCTCAGGAATTTCTTCTAACGTTTTTTTACGGTAATTCATGTTCATCCTCCTTGGACGTAATTTCACTATAGACAAACCACGATCAACATCTTTAACAGAACTGCCCTTAACGGAGTTCGTTAAGAGCAGCTGAGCCTGCATTAAAGTTTGACTACGTTTTCGGCTTGCGGTCCGCGGTTGCCTTGAACAACGTTAAATTGAACTTGTTGGCCTTCGTCCAGCGTTTTGAAGCCTTCGCCTGTAATCGCGCTAAAGTGTACGAATACGTCGTTTCCGCCTTCCACTTCGATAAAGCCGAAGCCTTTCTCAGCGTTAAACCATTTTACTGTTCCAGTTTCCATGAGGATACCTCCTAAAAATATTAACATGTTCATTTTTACAAAAAAAATTCACACATTGAAAAAAGCTCCATCTCACAAGGTGACACTCTTTTCAAAGGGTGAATTTCAGGTATGCCTCACTTGAATCGACCATTTTTAATTATATCCTGATCTCAGGAAAAAAGCAAATGAACTGTAAAAATACGGCAGGGTCATTTCACCATCTGCACCACTTCACGGCTTTCCGGGGCGGCCGAACAGATATCCTTGCGCAAGTACGGCGCAGCTGCCATGGCAAAACTCAACCCCTCCCGCCGCTCGACGCCCTCCACAAGCACTGTAACGGGACTTAATCGATTGAGGCGATGCTGTGGTTTATTGGGTGAACAGATATAATGAGGTTAACGAAGTCATACCAACGAATGGGGAGGGAATTCACAGAGCATGATTGATGCCCATATCCACCTGGACCAGTATAGCGATGCCGATATCAAGCGTATTGTGAAAAATATGCAGTTCAGCGGTATCGAGGGGCTTGTGTGCGTATCCACAAATCTGGAGTCCTCAATGGCTAACCTGGCTCTTGCCGAGCGGTACCCGGGAATCATCCATCCAGCCTTCGGCTATCATCCGGAGAACCCCCTCCCAAATGAGGAGGAAGTCAGCCGGCTGTTGTCCTGGATGGAGCGCAAGGCCCCCCGCATAATCGCCGTAGGAGAAATTGGCCTGCCTTACTATCTTCGCCGTCAGATGGCCAAGGAAGGCCGCTCCCTCGACCTGCACGCATATGTACAGCTGCTGGAGCGGTTCCTTAGCTTTGCCGGGCAACATGGCAAACCCGTCGTGCTTCATGCCGTGTACGAGGATGCCGAGCTCGCGTGCGATCTATTGGAGCGCTACCGCATTCGCAAGGCTCACTTCCACTGGTTCAAGGGCGCAAAGCATACGGTGCGAAAAATGGCCGATCGCGGCTATTACATTTCATTTACTCCGGATCTGCTCTATGAACCAGAAATCATGGAGCTCGCCCGTAGCTATCCCCTCGATCAGGTGATGGCGGAGACGGATGGCCCCTGGCCTTTCGAAGGGCCGTTTGCAGGGCAGCTTACCCAGCCGGCCATGGTGCTGAAGGTCGCCGAAGCTTGGGCCGCCATTCAAGGCATCGCCCCAGAGGAGGCGCGCTGCCGGCTGCGCGAGAATACGAAGCGTTTTTACGGTATATAGGCGTAGTTGAAGAGTTTCTTTACTTCGTGCCAAACCCCCGTTCACGTAAAAAGGAAGCCATATGCATTCGCGAAGGCTGTGCGAGCTTATCCGCCATCAGCTCCGACCACGGTGTGTCTTTGGCTCCCCCGGTTCTTTCGCGCAAATACGCCGACATGATCTCGTCATACCGTTCGACATGCTTCTCCGAACCGGACGCGTCATAGCCGTTCCAATGCAGAACCGCCTGCTGCGGCAGCCTTGGACGAAGCACGGGCTGTTGGTCCGGGTAGCCGACGCACATCCCGAACACCGGATAGACGAGCTCTGGCAAGCCTAGCAGGCTGGCGACCTCGGCGATTTGATTGCGGATGCCGCCGATATACACAATGCCAAGGCCCAGTGACTCAGCGGCAACTGCGGCGTTCTGGGCCGCCAATGCGGTATCTACGGTCGCTACGATCAGATTTTCCATAGAGCCTTCGTAAGTTTCCTGACCAGCCCGGTGTTGCTGCGCCGCCATCTTCAATCTCGACAAATCGGCACACCACACCAAAAACACGGGACAGCTGTACACGTACGCTTGATTGCCGCTAAGCCGGGCCAGCTCTGCTTTAAGCGGCTCCTCGGTCACGGCGATCACGCTGTAAGCTTGAACATTGCTGGAGGACGAAGCCGCTTGTCCGGCAGCAATGATCGTTTCGACCTGCTCCCGCGTCAACGCCTGATCCGTAAATTTACGGATGGAGCGGTGGTTAAGCAGCAAGGCCATCGTTTCGTTCATAGACTCCATCGCATCGGTAATATTTTCGTTATTCATCGCTTGGTTCTCTCCTTTTCAATGCATTCATGCTTTCTACTCAAAATAACTGAATCACAATATACCCTGCCATGGCCCAGACGATGAGCGCCGACAGCTTATTGATATGACGCAGCAGTCTCCTGCTTGGATCCATGCCGCCAATCAGGCGTCCCATCCAGCACAGCCCCAGAAACCAGACCCACGATACCGCGACGGCTGCGCCGGCAAACAATGCTTTATCCAGTCCCTCGAAGCGAAGCGAGCTCGTGCCGATTACGCCGATCGTATCCATGATAGCATGGGGATTGAGCAGCGACACGGAAAGCGCGAATACAATTTGTTTACCCGCCGGGAGGCTGGCTTCACCAGCCGCTGGCAAATCCGGACGGCTCCGCCAAATCGACCAGCCCATGTACAGCATGAACAATGCGCCAACAATGAACAGCAATATTTTCAGCCAGGATATCGTTAGAACGATCAGGGAGACCCCGGCAACTGCTAGCACAATCAATAGCGTATCACATAAAGCCGCCGTTATGACCGCAGGCAGGGCGTGGCGAAACTTGCGGTGCCCCGCTCCCTGGTTAAATACGAATACATTCTGCACGCCAAGCGGCAATATCAGTCCAAATGCCAGGACCAGGCCATAAATCGTCGCTTCCCACATACAATGATTCCTCCGTTTTCTGCAAAAGTTGCTGTTCTCATTGTAAGCAGTAAGAGACGGGTTTGGCTCCAGCCATTTGGATGGATAGCAAACCAACCAAATTATATAATAGGATTAAATGAAACTTGGCATGGTGCCACTGCGCACCTGCACATCGCGACGTTGGAGGATGGTTATGGAGCAATCCCACTGGCAGCCCAGCCGTCAATCGGCTACCCCGCTGCATATGCAAATCACACAGTATATCCGGGACAAAATCGTCGGCGGTGAGTGGCCGGTAGGCACCCGCATCCCTTCGCAGCGCAAATTGGCCGAGGCCTTCAAGGTGAATCGCAGCACGGTTGTGACTGCCTTGGACGAGCTCACGGCCGCCGGGATGCTGGAGGGCTGCAAAGGCGGCGGAACTCGGGTAGTCAACCATACGTGGGGTGCGCTCGCTGCTACGCCGCCGACAAATTGGAACGACTATGTCAAATCCGGCATCCATCGGCCCAACCTGCCCGCCGTCCAGGAGATCAACCGCGCCGAGTTCCATCCCGGTGTGATCCGGCTCGGCACGGGAGAGCTGTCGCCCGAGCTGCTTCCGCACCTGGAGATGAGCAATGTGCTGCGCCGCGTGGCGGATCGGACTCCCCCACTTGGATATGGGGAGCCGATGGGAGACCTGCGGCTTCGCGAGCTGCTTGCAGCCCGGCTCCAGAAGCTCGGCATCGCGGCCTCTCCCGCTTCCGTGCTTATCGTCTCCGGGGCGCTGCAGGCGCTGCAGCTCATCTCCGTTGGATTGCTCGAGCCCGGGTCGGCCGTGCTTGTAGAACGTCCCTCCTACCTGTACTCCGTTCCCGTGTTTCAATCCGCGGGCATGAAGCTGCGCGGTGTCCCGATGGATGAGAACGGCCTGCGGGCCGATTTGGTCGGCGCTTACGCCAGGCAATACAACGCATCATTGCTGTATACGATCCCAACTTTCCATAACCCGTCGGGTACGACAATGAGCGAGGCACGCCGCGCGCAGCTGATGGAGGTTACCGAAGCCGGGGGCCTTCCGGTGATCGAAGACGACGTATATCGCGACTTATGGCTGGACGCTCCCCCTCCCCGCCCGCTTAAAGCCAGGGATGCCAGCGGGAACGTCCTTTATCTGGGCAGCTTGTCCAAGACGGTCAGCCCCGGCCTGCGCATCGGCTGGATCGCCGGTCCTCAGCCCGTGCTGGAGCGGCTCGCCGACATCAAGATGCAAAGCGACTACGGCTCCAGCACATTGTCCCAGCAGGCAGCCGCCGAGTGGCTGGGCAGCGGAATGTACGAGCAGCATATGGAGCGGATTCGTGAACGGCTGAGGGAGCGCCGTGCCGTCATGCTGAACAGCCTAGACAGGCATTTCGCTGGTATCGCAAGCTGGAAAGTGCCTGCTGGCGGCTTTTATGTCTGGCTCAAGCTGCATGCCCCGCTTCCCGCGAGAACCCTGTTCGACCAGGCGCTGCGCCGGAACATTCTCATCAATCCCGGCCATCTGTACGACCGGGACGCGAACCAGCATATCCGCCTGTCATATGCCTTTGCTTCTCTGGATGACATGGAGCGCAGTCTTGCCCAGTTGGCGGAGATCATCGAGTCTATTTTGTCCTAATGTATAATCCCTATCATATTTTGCTAAAACAACCCAACCCGAGGCAACTATTGTGACCCTGGTACCGTTTAATTAGATGGGAGGGGTCATACCATGCGTACTATGCGTTTTGTGCTGCTTGTTGCCTGCGTCATAGCGATATTCCTGCTCATTGCAGGCTGTAAAAATACAAAGGAGCTTAACAGCGAGCCAGGCGTTCCACAGCCCGCCGCCTTCGAGCAGCGCCCTGAGCCTGTCAGTGCCGGAGCCGATGCCGGGAATGAAGCAGATGCTGCAGGGTACCTCGAAGCGGAAGCCGGGGAACCTGGGGAGACTGAGAATGATCAGGACACAACTTCGAATCCCGAAGCCGATGGGAGCGCGGGGCAACTGTACGGCCTGGTTTTTGAAGCGATGATGCCGATCGACGAAGCCTTGAATGAGGACTTGAAATACATTGCGATAGATTTCAGCGTACTGACGCAATTAACAGAGGAAGATAAGCAGTATATTGAGGAATACATAAGCAGCAGGTTTGCCGCCCCGGTTAGAGACGCGACCTTCGAGCAGTTGAAGGAAAGCGAGGGCGACGATTTTACCGTTAACGGGATGGTACTGAGCGGCGTGCTGCTCCAAATCGATAAGGTGGAAATCAGCGAGCACGGAGCCGTCATTGAAGGCATGAAGTACCGATCCGGTAACGGGGCCGTCGGCATAGCCATCCAGCTGGAATTGAAGGACGGGGCCTGGAAAGTGATTGAGGCGACTAACACTTGGATTAGCTGATGGGAATATCTGATTCTCATAAAAAAGCTGCCCGGGATCACAAGATTTCTTGTACTCCCGGACAGCTTTGTATTGCGTTATACCACGTCGTAGCCCTGATCTTCGATCGCTTCCTTGATCGTCTCTACACTAAGCTTGCCCTCGTCATAGCTGACCGTGACGTTTTTTGCCGACAAATCGACCTTGGCGCTCGCTCCAAGCTTGGATACCGCGCCCTCGATGGAGTTCACGCAGTGATTGCAGGACATTCCTTCTACGTTCAAGGTAACTGTTTGCATTTCCATTCCTCCTCTAATTCATCCGGTTATATAATTAGCATTCATTCCAGCCATTATTTCATCAGCTTATTCACCGTAACCAGGAGCTCTTCCACCACTTCGGTCTCCCCGGCCTGGATGCGTTCAATGACGCAGCTCTTCATATGGCCTTCAAGCAGCAGCCTGCCAACACTGTTCAGAGCCGACTGTACAGCCGCAATTTGGTTGAGAACGTCGTCGCAGTACGTATCCTTGTCGATCATCCCCTTAATTCCCCGAATTTGCCCTTCAATCCGGTTCAGACGCCGGTTCAGATTGCTCTTCAGCTCATCGGAATGATGACTGCGTCTCTCATCTGCGGACGAATCTGCTGAGGGATCCGCACAATGATGCTCCGTTTCCCTAGGTTCTGTCATACGGCTATCACTCCTTTCCTTAAGAATTATTATATTATACCCCTGCGGGGTATGTAAAGATGTATTGAATGTAAAGCTCCTTGACCTCATCTGTGAAAAAAGAAGATAACCAATAACAGGCCATTCAAAGTGATATCTGACCATCAATCAATATTTAACTATAAACTTTATATTCTTTAGCAATTACCCACCCATTAAGGCCATATGAAGCTGAAATTACATAATAGTTATATTTTTCATGTTGTAAATGTTCAAGTAAATCCTCTAATTTTTCATAATATATCGGCCATGCGTAATCCTTCTCCTTCTCCTTCTCCAGCAGTTCCTTGTTGTGTTCAAGAAATAGGCTTACATCTAATGTGTTAATGTCAAGAATAATACTCCCCCGTAACTGTGTTTCAAACACATGAGCCAGCACCTCATTAAACTCGATTTTGGTGATATTTGAATCTCTTCTACCAGCTATTGTGTGCAATGTAATTCTAGATTTTTGAAAATCAACTTCATAGGATATAATTTTATTGTCATGTATACTAAGCAATGTCCCTTTAACCTCCAAGCTTGAATAATCGATATTTTATTAGTGGCCACTTCTCTCTGGAGTTCCACTACTCCAATCTCCCAAGTAATGTCTATGTTGGATTACAGACTATCATCTCCATTTGAGTGTTCATTATTAATATCTTCTATTAAACGGGACTTACACAAAATAAATATCAGACTTTTCCAAATACTTGGATGGCCGACCGATACAATAGACGGATTACGATATGAAAAAAAGCTCATTCCTACTCATTATTTAAGTGGGATAAGCCTTTTAATTGAAGCTTTAAGTTCCATTTATTTTGGTTTTAATATAGCTGTATTTACCATGAAGATAATTAATCAATAGTCGTGAACTAAACAAACGTGACACCAAGCCTTGTTCTAAACATCTACTTGTTCTATTCTATCTATGAATTCTTCAAAAGTTTCTGCTAAAGGAAATATCGCGTAGTCAATGCTCTCAAATGACCTCTCGTAACACCATAATATAACTTTTGGTGGTAATTTCCTATCAATAAAGTATAGACATATATAATCATCATACCCGGCATTTACTATAGGGATACTGCCATCTTTCATTAAGTCTCTAAATTCGGTATACACTTGAAATATACTCTCTTCTTTTTCACAATCCATATCTAATACCCTTTTTATGGAAATAGAGTCCTCTCCATTGTTTAGTACAAGCTTATTACCACTAGAAATTTTCTTGGATATATACTCCATTTCTTCGCTATATTTACTAGGAAATTTTACATTTAAAGCCTTTTCCAGTGCAGCAATATGCACATTAGTCACCTCCATAAAAGAGAAATTGCGAGTCTCTTCTCTTAGTTTAGCAACTTCTTTTCGGATTGTACTTTTTCACTTCAACTTCCCACACTTGGCTTTACTAATGTTTTTTCTGTACTTTCAAAATTTCTTCAACCAACGAACTCCATCTATTTCATTCTCAGCGTTATTGGTTGAAATGAAGAGTCCATTCGTCACTCCCATTCAAAAAAGAAACCTTGAAAGGTATGGAGCCACTCAAGGTCAATGGAAAGAATACTATTCTTCTATCTCTTTTGTAACCAAATCCTACAGGAAATCCCTAAAATCACTAGATACTGTCTCATATTTTTGAGAAGTCAGCGGCTGCCCAGGTATAAACGAAACAACCGTTGGTTCATTTATTTCGTTCAAAGTGGAAAAGTCTTAGCAAAATAACTCCTCACCACCCGAATCATAAATGACCAGCAAATTTTCAGGAAGATTAATTCTTCACGTTATTATATGGGTTATATGTATTATTGATGGAATGATGGGTTCATTCGTCACCCCCCACCAAAAAAGGAAACCTTGAAGGCATAAAGTCAATCAAGGTTTCACAATACAGTTTTTTAACCGTTTTGATGTTCCTTTTTCGCCAAATCAATGGCCACGGCTAATTTAATTTGGAATACTTTACTCAACTTTCTTTGGAAATCCTTCAGATTAAAAGTTTCAATAATAGGAACTTCCGAAGGATTGACTCTGCTAATTTCAACTTTAGCAATTTTATCAAGGTCAACTAATATAGTGAATATATCTTCGCCTTGTTCAGGTGTCCAATTCAAAATATATGCACTTTTCACTTCACCAAAAGTGTTTCTTAACACATTCAATATCGCTTCTGCTTTAATGTCTTTAGCCGAAACTATATTCGAACCTTCTAACTCCTTTCTGAAATCCTGTTCCTGTTTGCTTCCTATCAGTTTCATTTTATCACCCCCGGTGTAGCAGTAACTAGATTTCCATGCTTGTCGGTTAATACCGTCATAATATTTGTAGGAGAACCACTAAACTTGTCAATACCTATGTCTGAGTCTAATGTAACTTCTCTTACATATCTAGCCTGTTTCTCACTTGTCCCATCTGCTAACTTTAAGTCTGAGTATAAAACTCTTGACACTGGAGTGCTCACAACTTCTTTACTTTGAAGAACGCCCTTTAGTTCGTCGGGTGTAATTGAGAATTGGGAAGCATTCTTCGAAGGGTTAAAATGCCTATCTAGTACATGATTAAAACCTGCCCCTTCTTCTGCACTACCATTTCTTAAGTTTATTCTCGACTGAACAATAGGGGGCATTCCTTCAATCTTACTCGTATTCGACGGATTCGGAGGTTTTGGAGTCTCCTTAGGCATCTCCGTTTTCATATTGTTAAGCCCAGGCTTTTTTAAACCCAAGTTAGGGCCTATGAAGCCCCCGCCTTTTACTGTCGGAATATCAATAGAGTTCCCCCAGAAAAGTTCATTTAAAGTAACCCCGTTTCCTTCGGCATTGTAGCACGTGTAAATAATAGCTACGCCACCGAGTACATCTACTCCATACTTCCGTTTCATTTCTTTTACAATCAAGTTATAGTCCTGTTTCTTTGCAATTCGCTGCGCCACATCCTTAGTTAATTCATCGGACCAATTCAGCTCTGTTTGCACTTCTAAGGTTAACCGATGGGTGTCCACATATTCCTCAGGAAAATACCTAGGAGGCTCCCAGCGCCTTCTCACATCCTCAGGAACCTGATGGTAGGCTTGGAACATGTTGTTCGATTCTCTCAACACGTTATGAACAAGATCTAATGGGCTGGACGAATACAGCATCTGGCGGGCACTTGTCGTCATCTTCCCCAAAATCCACTGGGTGTAGTAAGCCTGTCTTTCTTCTTCGTACAATCGCTGGTCGATCAGTCCCTGTAGGAGCAGGCCTGCTAGTTGCTTTAGCGGATGAAAAGGGTTATTAGCAGGCACATCACGCGCCTTCCCATCACTTCGCACAGGAACCCCTGCCGTTGCCAGCAGCGCCACGCCTACAGCCTTATTCACAGGCCCCCCTAGCGCACCTATTAAAATTCCCGCCATCGCTGGAATCGAACCCACCAGCTTCGACTCTGTAGCCAGCATGCTATTGGCCGCGGCTTCAGCAGCCGGGCTCGTAATTTTGGCTGTAGGAGAATTTCCACTACCCGATGAAGTATGGGATGCGGCAGATGATTGGGCTGCCTCATATTCCTGTACGCTGATTAGCTCAGGCTCTGGGACAGGCGGCAGTTCGGTGACAAAGACCGGGGCTTTAATCGTCCCTTCCTGCTCGATCACCGGAGCTTTGAGGTCTGTTTCACCATCCAGCACCATGCTGCTGGCTCCGCCTTTGAGATACAGCGCTGTGCCGGCTTGTAGTGATAGTCCCTTCCCTGCCTCCAGCTTAATGTCGCCGCCTTGAATTTGTACATTCTCCGGACTGCTGATGGTAACGCCGTTAGTCTCATGAAGTGTAATAGATACTTTGCCGGATAAGTTCGATCGAAACATCACTATAACCAAAAAAAGCTCATTCCCACCTATAAACAGGTAGAAATAAGCTTTTATTGAGTTTTTGCAACACTAGTATGTCACATGAATAAATATAAAATGGCTACCTCAATCACCTACGATCTCATTTCGTACTGCAAACTCCTAACTATTGTCCATCCGCAGTTTTTATTTCTCTCCATTCAATCTCGTTAGATTGGATGTTTAGTACAATTACATCGTCCAAACCATTAAGAACTATTTTAATATGCTCACCTTCTCCATCAAATGGGAGTACATCAACCTCTAGTATCTCACTACTGTCCAAATTAAATAAATGAGGTTCAGTTTTGTAGAATGTCACATCGGAGAAAATTAATATTCCAAGTTGCATTTCTGGCTCAGTTTCAACATAGAAAGATTGCTTCCACTGACACAATTCTAAAGTCATCCTTAACTGCTTCTCGACTTCATTATACTCTAAATCCTCTACAAGACTATCAAAAAGGTTATACACTTTAATAAATTCTGATGGTTTCATTTTTCTCTCCTAATCTAAGGTATAATGTGAGATGCTTTCGAGCCTTTTGCTACCGGATTACCATTAACATCAAGGTAATAATCATTTTTCACTGTACTATTTGGGTTGTGAATATGATAATGATCTTTACCCTCAAAACCATTTGCTCCTGGTTTCCCAGGGTCAAACCTAACTTTCATTCCTGTAACAGGGTCAATATATTCTCGCGAGCTAGTATTCTTCGCTATTCCTTCTGGCGTTGTATCTTTCCAGCCGTTATTAATTAATTCTTTAGGATCCTTTGGTAAATTATTCGTAGTATACTTAGCTTTTGGCGTCCCCTTATTCTTGATCCTTCCAAGAATTTCCTCCCCTTTTTTTCAAATGCACATCGAAGTTGGACGCTTCTCTTACAGCTGCGCTTTGCTCTACATTGGTCTTAACTTTCGTGCGTAATTCTTCTCGTCCTTTACTTACCCACTCAACTGCATTTTTCCCGTAT
>NZ_WNZW01000067.1 GCF_009725165.1 Paenibacillus woosongensis | reverse complement strand
TATGGAGTACCTCGCTTCCGTAGCGAAGCGGTACAAATCACGGTCAGCGCAAGCTGCCGGAGACACTTTGCGAATGCAAAGTGAACAAATCGCTCACTCGTTGGTCAGTTTTGAGAGTTCAACTCTCCAATTGACGTAACTTTGAACGTCACCGAAGGTGATCGTTACAAAAGTTCCGTCCTTGATCCTTGAAAACTGGATAACGAAACGAAATTTGCGTTTTAGAAAATTCCTTTTAGCTGAACTTGTGTCAAA
>NZ_WNZW01000066.1 GCF_009725165.1 Paenibacillus woosongensis | reverse complement strand
ATTCCTTTTAGCTGAACTTGTGTCAAAGCAAGTTTAATTAAAAGTAGCTAGCGAACGTTTTGGGATAGGCGATCCTTTGGAAGTTACTTTCCACCTTGGTTGAATTTATTCGATCAGGAAAGTAACGGACAACAGAGCGAATAGCCCAAAATGAGAGCGATATGGTTAAGCTACTAAGAGCACACGGAGGATGCCTAGGCGCTAGGAGCCGAAGAAGGACGTGGCGAACAACGAAACTGCCTCGGGGAGCTGTAAG
>NZ_WNZW01000065.1 GCF_009725165.1 Paenibacillus woosongensis | reverse complement strand
TTTTTTCAAATGCACATCGAAGTTGGACGCTTCTCTTACAGCTGCGCTTTGCTCTACATTGGTCTTAACTTTCGTGCGTAATTCTTCTCGTCCTTTACTTACCCACTCAACTGCATTTTTCCCGTATTTAGACTGTAAAAACTCATTCCAATCTGCCCCAAACACAGGATTTTTATTGCTCGTATTCGACGGATTCGGAGGTTTTGGAGTCTCCTTAGGCATCTCCGTTTTCATATTGTTAAGCCCAGGCTTTTTTAAACCCAAGTTAGGGCCTATGAAGCCCCCGCCTTTTACTGTCGGAATAT
>NZ_WNZW01000064.1 GCF_009725165.1 Paenibacillus woosongensis | reverse complement strand
AGATGATTGGGGTGAAGTCGTAACAAGGTAGCCGTATCGGAAGGTGCGGCTGGATCACCTCCTTTCTATGGAGTACCTCGCTTCCGTAGCGAAGCGGTACAAATCACGGTCAGCGCAAGCTGCCGGATACACTTTGCGAATGCAAAGTGAACAAATCGCTCACTCGTTGGTCAGTTTTGAGAGTTCAACTCTCAAATTGACGTAACTTTGAACGTCACCGAAGGTGATCGTTACAAAAGTTCCGTCCTTGATCCTTGAAAACTGGATAACGAAACGAAATTTGCGTTTTAGAAAATTCCTTTTAGCTGAACTTGTGTCAAA
>NZ_WNZW01000063.1 GCF_009725165.1 Paenibacillus woosongensis | reverse complement strand
CTCCTAGCGCCTAGGCATCCTCCGTGTGCTCTTAGTAGCTTAACCATAATGCTCTCATTTTGGGCTATTCGCTCTGTTGTACGTTACTTTCCTGATCGAATAAATTCAACCAAGGTGGAAAGTAACTCCCAAAGGATCGCCTATCCCAAAACGTTCGCTAGCTACTTTTAATTAAACTTGTTTAACACAAGTTCAGCTAAAAGGAATTTTCTAAAACGCAAATTTCGTTTCGTTATCCAGTTTTCAAGGATCAAGGACGGAACTTTTGTAACGGTCACCTTCGGTGACGTTCAAAGTTACGTCAATTTGAGAGTTGAACTCTCAAAACTGACCAACGAGTGAGC
>NZ_WNZW01000062.1 GCF_009725165.1 Paenibacillus woosongensis | reverse complement strand
CGGGAGCTCGGAGATGTGTATAAGAGACAGATGTAAGCTGCACTAACAAACAAACGCTTAAAGGGAATTCGCTGCCGGGCCGGGGAGGCGGGAAACGAATTTGCTTTAAGCGCTTTGTTATGCCATTTGCAGGAATTAGCGCCCGCTTGTCTGCTGTTATGTCGATTTCGAGCGGTCGCCGCGGCGAAGCGGCCGGCTCGCCAGCAAATAGTCCGAATCGGCATCGACGAGTGTCAGCCGATTGCGGCAGCAGGGGAATACGAGCAGCTTCTTGACGCGGTCTTGAAGCTCCTGCATGTCCCTCGCTTTAAGCGGCAGCAGGACGTTCTCCGCTTGGCAGAACGGGCAGTTTTGCACGTAGATGTCCTGACCGAACCGGTCGTAAG
>NZ_WNZW01000061.1 GCF_009725165.1 Paenibacillus woosongensis | reverse complement strand
GATATTCATGAAACGTCTTGTGGTTGTACAGCTCCGTAAGCGCATCGATTTTGGAAAGCGTGTCCATAATAATGTTCTTGACCAGCAGTTCCTGCTTCGCTTCCGTGGCGTGCTTGAGGTTGTCCAGCAGTTCGATGCCGCTGCTCGTGATGGATAGCGCGATAACGGTCGTTCCCGTGTATAAGAACAGGATTCCAATCATATGCACCGGCTGCATCGTGAGGCGCAGCGGAGCGCTGACCCCGTACAAGACGCCGAATGAGAGCAGCACGAGAGCGAACGCGATTAAGATGGTTTGTTTATTAAAGGATAGAACGGATGTTAAAATCGGAAAGATAAAGATGGCGGGTACGATTCCGATTGACGGATTCATGAGAATGATGGACGA
>NZ_WNZW01000059.1 GCF_009725165.1 Paenibacillus woosongensis | reverse complement strand
ACACAAAGGCCAGCAGGGGGCCGGCAGGAGCCAAGAAAAGGCCGGGAAGCGCAGAGCGGGGAGGACGGACAAGGAGGTCAAGCAAGCCCAGGAACACGCCGAGGGCATGCGAGCCAGCGCCGGGTGAGCCACGGCCGGAGCGGCAGGCAGAGAGGAGGAAGAAGAAAGAGGAGAAATGAGAAAGGGAGCGGAGAAGAGGGGAAGAGAGGAGGCGATTGAGCCGGGTTGCATCTTGCCGGATCCGACGGGACAAGGAAAGAAGAGGAGAGAGAGGGGAAAGGGAGAGAGGAGAAAAGAAGAGAGAGGAGAGAAAGGAAAGGGAAAGGAAAAGAAAAGAGAAGGAAAGAAGGAAAAGGAGAGGAAGGAGAGGAAAATGAATGAGAAGAAGAAT
>NZ_WNZW01000058.1 GCF_009725165.1 Paenibacillus woosongensis | reverse complement strand
GCGCCAGGCCACAGAGCGAACACAAGGACGAGGGGCGGGACAGAGAAGGGAAGGGAGCCCGGGAAGAGGGGAGGACGGAGAGGAAGGCAGAGAGGAGGGCAGAAGAGGGAGGCAACAAACAAGACAAACCCCCCCAGCCTGCTAAAAACCCGCCGACCACGCCGATATAGAACGAACAGACACCGTCGTAGCAGACGAAGAAAAAGGAAGGAGGGAAGAAGGAAGAGAAAGGAAGAGGGAAGAATAACAGAATGAGTGGCGGTAAAAAAGATAAGGAAGGCAAGGTAAAGCTGAAACAGGATATTCAGAGCTATCACATAACGGAAATGGGGGATCAAGCCGAAACTGAGGACAAACACACGAAGGAAGAAGTGAAAGAACAAACCGACGCC
>NZ_WNZW01000005.1 GCF_009725165.1 Paenibacillus woosongensis | reverse complement strand
TTCAAGCTTTCTGAACTTTCACAATAACGTAAGACCGCTTTTAATTTTTCATCGGCATTAAATTTAGCCATACAAAAACTGCACCCCCAATATGTTAGATGGTGTCTAACATTAGGGGTGCAGTTCAACCTTAGGGTGGGTTCTTATTTATTGTTACCTTACAAACACAAATCTCCAGTTGTGGTCTGCCGTGCCGTTATCGTCCCATTGTACGATGTTCGCGCCTGATGTCGTGGACATGCCATTCACGCCGAGCACCTTGCCGCTGTGGCGATTGACGATCTTGTAACTGCCATTGCCCACAGGGACGAATTGCCAATCATGGTCTGCCGTGCCGTTATCATTCCATTGTACGGCCTTGGCCCCGTTTGCTGTGGACATGTTCTCAATCCCGAGCACTTTGCCGCTGCGCATATTCGTCAGCTTATAATAGCCATTATTCAAACTGTCCACCCGCCATTCGTGATCTGTCGCACCAAAATTGTTCGATTGCAGGGCCTGTGCGCCATCGGCTATAGATGCGCCTGCTATGCCGATCATCAGTCCGCTATGCTCGTTCTTCAGCGTGTACACGCGGCCGCTCTCAATATCAGATGGCTGCCCCCCGCCTGTAGAAGTGCCGAACTGCCAATAATCCAAGTTGAACAGACGCTGATTATTTGCACCTTTAAACATAAAATACACATGATGAACGCCAGTCACACGGTTTACCGTAGTTTCTCTGAGGCTCCAAGTTTGATTGCCCCCTGTCGGATTAACCTGAAGCGTTCCGATGACCTGGCCTGTCGGACTGTCAAGCCGAATTTCGATTTGTCCTCCTACCGTCGAGGCCACATTTGCTTTGAAGCTCGTCGCGCCATTCGATCCAAAGTCGGCGTTGGCGACGGCAATCCAGTCACCGTTATGAATGTCGGTTACGTTCATGTTTACGCTTGGCACCATGCCGCCAGGCGCCTGAGCAGCCTCTGTCAAAATGCCGCCCTGCCAGGCGATCGTCTCGGCTTCCGTCCGCACATACGGATTTAGATTTTTAATCTGCGAAACGCCTTTCATCGTTCCCTGAATCGGGTTGATTTCTCCATTGCCGGCATACGTCAGCTCATTGATATGAGGGGAACGATACCCCAATCCATCGCCAAGGATAGCTTTGCTCACAGTCTGGGCATGGTAGGCTATATACCACTTATTGTTGAATGAGAAGATAGAATGGTGGTTATTGCCCCCGACGCCGAAAAACTCATACGGATTTTTTAAGATCGATTTTACATAAGTAAACGGCCCCATCGGGTTATCGCTCACCATGTAGGCAATTTCTCCAGGAGGAGGGGTTCCCGGCGGATGATTTCCGCCAAAGTTGGAGCAGTAGGAATAATAATATTTGCCGTTATATTTGTGGATTCCCGAGTCTTCAAAAAAGAACGGAGCGTCAATGACCTGCGCGCTGCCTTCTGTATGAATCATATCATCGCTTAGTTTGATGACGCGGGCAGTCTTGGGACTCGCCCATTGCTGCTGCGTCGGACTGTTGCCGCCAGGAATTCCCCCGCCAAAATACAGATAGCCGGTGCCATTATCATCGACTAAGACGGCCGGATCAAACAGCCATACAACGCCCGCAACGCCAGGTGTGTTCAAGGTCACCAGCGCTCGTCCAAGCGGATCTGTCCACGGCCCTATCGGGCTGTCTGCGGTAAGCACGCCAAGCCCTCCTGCACTATTGGAGAAGTAGAGGAAGAATTTATCCTGTCCGTTGATCTTCTTATGAGCAGCCGCCGGTGCCCACGAACCGCTGGCCCACTTGGCAATCCCGTTTGGTCCCGCGACAGGAATAGCGCCGTGATCCGTCCAGTTCACCATATCGTCTGAAGAAATGACATGGACTTTGTTCAAATTGCTGAACGAATTCGATTTGATTTTTCCGCTGCTATCGTATTCATAAGCATCGCTGGACATGTATAGATAGACCCTGCCGTTATAGGTCATCGCAAACGGATCAGCCCCAAGCTTATGATCCATCAGCGGATTGCCGTTGCCAGGGGTTTTGGCGATCGCCGGCGTTTCAGCGTGCGCGGCCTGTCCTTGGAACATCCCCATTCCTATCAGCACAAAGGTTAATAGTAAAACTATAACTCTCTTATTTGTTTTCATTACCATATCCTCCCCATTGTTCAAAATAAAACGTGTGTGCGTTAGCATTTCATATTTTCGTCATCGTACGAACGAGAATGTCCAGTTGTGATCCGCCGTGCCGTTATCGTCCCACTGCAAGATTTTTGCGCCTGCCGTCTTGGACATGCCGTCCACGCCGAGCACCTTGCCGCTATGACGGTTCACCAATTTATAGCTGCCGTCCCCTACGGGAGCGAGCTGCCATTCATGATCCGCCGTGCCATTGTCATCCCATTGTATGACGGAAGCGCCATTCGCCGTGGACATGTTCTCAACCCCCAGCACCTTGCCGCTATGGATATTCGTCAGCTTGTAGTAACCGCTGCTTAAGCGGTCAAACCGCCACTGATGATCCGTGCTGCCATTATCGTTCCATTGGACGGCCTGCCCTCCATTTACTGTGGACATGCCGGAAATACCGATAACCATACTGCTGTGCGCATTCCTCAGCTTGTACACCGATCCGCTTTGTACAGGTGACTGCGGGGACTCTCCTGATCCCCCTGTCCCTGTCATCCGGTTCTCGATTCTAAAATAATCGAAATCTACATACCCGCCAGCCGATTGTGTTGCGTAGTTAAATAAGGCAAACCGGTATCCCATAAAATGCGGCAGAGTGTAGCTCATCTGCAGCGTGTTGCCAATGGCTGTCCACCGGTTGCCGTCCAGGCTGTAATAGAAGTAGGCTTTGTCGGTATTATTTTTAAAATCCATTTCCACTTTGAAGTAGACATTGTTCTGTGCAAGAGGCACACTCGCGACTTCTACCGGAGCTGTCCCGCTTCCATTGACCATGATGATCGATTTGGAATTCCCGGACATTTTTACGCCGACGAATCCGTAATTTTTCTGTAAAGCGGCAAGCCCTGCATAGTCCCCGCTTTTCATCCGGCTTACATCGAGGGCAATTCGCCCAGAGCTTTCCGGCCCGATGCTTCTTTGTGTCAGTGAGTTGCGCGCGTCCAAAATGCCCGTGCTGGTCCGTCCGGTCTTCAGCCGCATAAATCCCGGGCGCTCGGTTAGAGACCAAAGATTGTTGTCGGGATTGTGATTCCACTGCCATACGAGCGGAAGCCGGGTTTGATCGAATTCATCGGAAGCCACGATCTTATGATTGGAATTTACCCCGGGAACAGGCATTGGCATTTGCGCTGGAATCTGGCCATTCACGCCGAATACTGGCCAAGCATTCTGCCAGGTAACTGGAACAAGGAAGGGGGTGCGCCCTACAGATCCATGATCCTGGAAGAGCATGCCGTACCATTTGCCATCCGGCGTATCTACAATTCCGCCTTGAGCGACGCCAGCAAAATCCAGAGCAACCCGCCCTTCATATGGCCCCGTAATGCGATCCGCTCTAAAAACCAATTGCGTGCGGCCTTTTCCCTGCGGCCAGGTGATCAGGAAGATGTAATACTTGCCGTTTATTTTTTGAATATGCGCTCCCTCGGCCGGGAGCCCGACATTAGGACCTGCCACCAGGCTGGCGTTGGGAATAATGACCTGATTTAACCCGCCCGGCTTTACGGCGCTGGCATCCGCAGTGAGCTCAGTAAGGCGAATATCGCCACCGCCATGAACAAGGTACACCCTGCCGTCATCATCGAACAGCAAAGACATGTCATGGTAAAAGCCGATCGTGGAGCGAGTCCATGGCCCTTTTTCAATATCCCGCGTCTTGTAGATGAATGTATTGCCCGCTGTGCTGGAGGAAAAAACCACATAGTAGGTGCCGTTGTGATATCTTAAGCTGCTGGCCCATGAGCCTTTGCCATACTCATTCTGACCATTCCTCAGCGCCTGTGCGTCTGAATCCCCTAGCGTATCGTATACATAATTGACAATTTCCCAATGGACAAGATCATAGGATTTCATGATCGGCACGCCGGGGTTCATATGCATCGTCGTACTTGTCATGTAGAAGGCATTCCCCACTCTAATGACATCCGGGTCCGGCACATCGGCCCACAGGATAGGATTCTCAAACGAATTCTGATCCTCTGCAGCATGCAGGCCGGGAGATATGAATACCGCCATCAATGTAAGCGTTGCCAAAACCAAGCAAAATTTTTGCCTCATCTCTGATCATCTCCTTTCTTGAAACAATTAACTGGACATTCGCAGAATCCTAATCCCCCCCTTTCGACAAAAGTTCGCGCGATCTGCCTCCCTCCAGATCAAATCTAGCAATTAATTACATTTTTTCAAGTTAATTTTATGATCATTCCATCGAAATCTAAATGGAATTTTTTGTTTGTTTATTGCACTTTCTTTTTTGCAGTAACCCGATAGACTCCTGTATCTTACTATTAGAGAAATACTAATATTTCTGGGGAAAGCGCTTTAATTTACTCAACTCCTGCTGTGCTATGATATAGCCAAATGATGAATAGACGGAGGTTGACGATATGTCTGCGAACCAATTAGGTGCTTTTTATACGAAAGAATACAGAAACATGTTCAAGGAGCTCGGCTATTCCGAAACGGAAATTGAAGCCAAGCTGGAGCAGGTATGGAACGATCTATTCTATGGAGAGCCGGATGTACGGATCTATCATCCGATGGGTGACGATAAAGGCTATATTCTCGATACCGGCAATTTGGACGTGCGGACAGAGGGCATGTCATACGGGATGATGATGGCTGTGCAAATGAATAAGAAAGAAGAGTTTGACCGGCTGTGGAATTTCTCGAAGACATTTATGCAGCATAAGGAAGGGCCCTACGCCAATTATTTTGCCTGGCATTGCAAGCCGGACGGAACCCGCATCTCCCACGGTCCTGCACCGGACGGAGAGGAATTTTTCGCGATGGCCCTGTTCTTCGCGGCCAGCCGTTGGGGAGACGGGCCGGAGCCCTATAACTATTCCGAGCAGGCACGAACGATTCTAAGAGCATGCTTGCATCAGGGGGAAAACGGCGAAGGCGATCCGATGTGGGACCCGGAAACGAAGCTGATCAAATTCATACCGGAATCTAAGTTTAGCGATCCGTCATATCATCTCCCCCATTTCTACGAGTTGTTTGCCCTGCTAGCCGACGAGCGGGATATGAAGTTTTGGAGGGAGGCCGCCAAGGCCAGCCGGGCTTACCTGCATACGGCATGCCATCCGGAAACTGGCCTCGCTCCAGAATATGCGAATTATGACGGTACGCCGGCAGAGCCGCAGCCCCATGGCGACTTCCGTCATTTCTACAGTGATTCCTACCGGGTGGCCGCCAATATCGCCCTGGATTGGGTATGGTTCCGCCAGGATCCCTGGCAGGTCGAGCAGTCCAACCGGATTCAGGCATTTTTCCGGGACATCGAGGTTTCCGACTATCGCCGCTACACCATTGACGGGAAGCCGTTCGATGAGCCAGCGCTGCATCCAATCGGCCTTCTGGCGACCAATGCGGCGGCTTCCCTCGCCGCCGACGGCCCGGACGCGGAGCATTTTGTCCGCCTGCTCTGGAACACGCCGCTTCGTACCGGCGACCGCCGCTATTATGACAACTGCCTGTACTTCTTCAGCCTGCTGGCGTTGAGCGGGAATTATCGGATTTACTAATTGCGATAGCTGGCAGCAATCCTAGATACAAAGGCAGGACAACTTAGCGTCGTCCTGCCTTTTATCCTTCTTGATCAATTCCTAAAATCCATACCTCTCACCTCTCTTATCTTCATCCACCCTATTTTCTTGTTTCCGGTATTTGATATAATCTACTACAAGTTTTATAAGATATATGATCAGCAGCACTGAGACCCCATACGTTGGTAAAATGTGTACCTCATACTGCTCTAGGGTTGTAAAGATTTTTAACCGATATATGTTGAATTCTACATCTGTGATTACAGCTTCTGTGAATCTTATCATCCCCAATACCGCATACAAATGAACAGCCAGCTTAATACATGCTCCAAAAAGAATAATGAAGCTTCCTATTTCCGCTGACTGATTAAATCTAAATTTTCTCATGTGATCCCCCTTTAGAATCCAATTAGTGCTCTAGATCATCCACTCTTAGAATCGTGAATTCCTGCCTTAACAGGGACATTACAATCAGAGATTCGTACTGATCGCCATTCTTAATGCATTCTCTTAATATGCCCTCCTGCTTGAACCCTAGAGCTGAATAAAGCTGCTTCGCTCTCTCATTATATTCTTTCACATCCAGCCATACTCGATGAGCACTTAGCCCATCAAATACATATTGTAAAATCGCCTTGATGGCTTCTCTTCCATATCCTTTATTTTTCTCTGCAATCACAATTCGGACCAGCTCAATGCTATGATGCGGGCTGTCGAGGCCTGCCAAGATCAAATACCCCACCAAGTTCGCAACCTGATCCTCTATAACTATATGCCTCTTATCCGAGTCGCACAACGCAGCCATATGCTGGTCCCTGGGCCAAGGTATAATATAGGCTATGTTCTCATGTTCGTTTTCAATTGCTAACACCATCTCTAAATCAGAGGCCATAGTTGGCCTATAGGTCAGCCTTTCGGATTTCAATAACATACTAGAATTCATTCTCCTTGACCCCTCTTGAAATATAATATGTGCTCACTCATGAAATAACCCAGCCCTTGTTAGCTGCTATAATTTAGGCTGGGTCTACAGTGTGCTTATGGATTCTTATTGAGAGCTTCTTTAATTTGCGGGATCGATAAGCCGCTTGATTTCAGTTCCTTAATGAAATGAATGCGCACGACGGTCTCCTCTCTTTTATATCGGCGTGTCAGATTTTCCTCCGCCTGTGTGAAAGGCAGCATTCCCTCTTCTGTATAAAATTTCAATGTACTATAGCGAGAATCCGTAAGCCGTACTAATTCACCTATAGTTACGAACTCAGAGGCCAATATGGCCTCCATAGAACGCTGTCTGGACATGATTCAAGACTCCTTTAAATTAGGGGCTTCGGGATTAGACGCACACCATGGATCGGCACTCTCCCGTAAATGGCATGCGGAATCGCTTGATACACAATATTATCTATCTTAATTGTTGGAATCTGCCCTTCCTGCAGCACCGTAACAGTATGGCCTTTGGATTCCAGCCGCTGCTTTACATCATGCAATCTTGCAGCTGGATTGGAGAACATCGCCTCCAGGTCGATAAAAACAGCCTGCGAGCGTTCCAGGATGGGGAACAAAAAATTCAAACCGCTGCCCACTTGTGTCTTTACTGCCCCTTTTTTCATACGGAAAAATTGTTTCGCTGCTAATTCGATGCCGCGATGAATGCGGATGGGATACAAGGCTTTAGCCAGCGGAGCACCTTGATACAATTTATACATTCGGGCACTTACTATATCCAGCTCATTCCGCGAAAAAAAATCATGCATGCATCCGCTCTCGCGAAGAAGCCAAAGCATGCAAATCGTCTCATCCGTTACCGGGCCATCCTCCAGAATTTCTGCCCGGATATTCTCTGAAATGCTGGAATATTCCTGAATATCGCTGCGATATTCCTTGATATTAACGCCTGCAGAGTCAAAATACAGGTCACACCCCAATAGATGGGGGATTTCCTCAAGCAGCCCCAATTCCTTAAGAGAGCCGGATACAGCCTGTTCTAGCTTTTTTAACGTTGATCCGGGAAGCATAGAGGCTCTTTTCAGCCAATCCCTCAAATCCCATGATTTCTTAGCATTTTGGCGGGCCAAGGATTTTAAAATAATCTCCTGAAAAAGCATGGTATGAGATTGCTCAAGGACATCCTTCTTCAGAGCTAATTGATTCTTAGTTTGTGTAAAGCCTTGGTCTAGATAGACTTCGAGAATAACTGCTGCGGCTATGCAGCGGAGAGCCACCTTCTTGGCTGTAATCATCTCAAGACTTCTCTGCGCATTTAGCGCCAACATGGAAAAGCTTTGTGTCAATTGCAAATCCGTCATTATAATCCTCTCCTAATCATCATTTCTTCAACTGATGCTTACTTGATGTGAGGAATCATTCGGTTAGCGCAATTCATTGTTTGTCACTTACTACTTATTACTTATCACTTACTGCCTACTTTATATTTTAATTGTTTTTCTTGTCAATTGCTACGTCAAATGCACATCCTAACCCTTTGAATCAATACAACAAACACAAAAAAAGCGAGTCTGCGCAAGCCGCGCAAACCCACTCAATACTTTTTATTATAGCTCCAGCATTCTGAGGATAGTTACCGCCGCTTCCGCACGGGTCGCCGTGTCGGCTGGTACAAATTGATTCCCCCCGCGGCCCTCCATAATGCCAAGTGAGCGTATCGCTTCTGCCGCGCCTTTAGCCCACTGCGGAAACCTAAGGCTTGGACGTTGCTGAGCTTATAACTGGAACGATGGGCCAATCAAAACTTCTACTTACTCACGGAGTTAAGCGATAATTGCAGCTCCTCCTCTATAAGCTGTAGAGATTCTTGAACGGTCCGCTGCTCAGACAGTATTTCAGACATATATCTCGGTGAGATTTCATCAATCTTGGCGAGCACTTCTGAAGGCAGCTCCCTTAGTTCATTAATTAAAGTATTACTTGCTCTTTCCAATTTATAAAAGGCTTGAATCGATTCCTCCTGATTCTCGCTTACTCTTGCCGGCAAATCAACGGTATTGATCTGCGGGAGGAGCCTTGCATAATCATTCCCGGAAACATACTTCATAAACTCCCAGGCCCCCTCGTTCTCCTGATTGTTTGATGGAATCGTAAAAATGTCATTCATCTCTATCCCATTTCCCAGATCCGGATGTTCTGCGCTAACCGGAAGTGTTGTAATTCCCCACGCAAACTCCCTGTCTTTTTCATCTAAAATTCGATATAAGGATGAATCGGCAACCGCCATCGCAATATGTCCGGATAAGAAAGGATAGCTTTCTTTCTGTAGGTCTTCTAACTTTAACGATTGCGTTGATTTTGTCTGATGGGGATCAAAACAGACCCGCGATTTAAAACACGATGTCACCTCTTCAAAAACTTTCTCCCAAGACGGAGAATTTAGAGTGAATTTTCCGTTTCCATACACTGATAAACCGCTGCCTTCCCCTATGGTTAAAGCCATCATAAAAGGATTGGCCGTTTTTTTATGGTGAAATCCATATTGTGGAGTCTGATCATCTGTAAAGTTTGGAAACTTATGAGCTAGCTCAAAGACTTCATCCCATGTCATAAAATCTCTAGGATAGGATAAACGATAATGATCGAAAAGGTCTTTGTTATAAAATAGCGCATCCCCTACAAAGGTTGCAGTCAGCCCGTGAATTTGGCCCTGCTCGTCCCTAAGAAAATCAAGGATCGCCGGCGAATAATTGGCCAGATCGAAGCGATCTTTAGTAATCATTTCATCTAACGAAAGCAATTTGCCTTTCTTCTGAAGTACAGAGTAGGAATCCATGGGAATGGATAAGACATCTATATTTTCCTGCGCTATAAGCTGTTCGATGGTATCAGTCATGTGCATTCCAGGCGTTAAATTTTCGTAAATTGAAATAACTTCCAGATAGTAGTTGGGATGCGTTGCAAGAAAAAAGTTCCCGTAAAGCTGATTAAATCCCTTTTCACTAAAAGCAAGAATTCTTAGGGTTTTGGGCTCCTGTTTTTTTTCAGGCTGCGCCTGACAGCCAGTTAATAAAATTAGAAGGCATAATAACAATAAGCAGAGCTTCTTCATTTGCATATTCCTCTCCTATTTTGCTGTTTTGATAGACGAAACCCGGCCTTCGATTACTCCATTTTAGGCCGGGTCGTGAGTTGTCTGGATATTCTCTTGCCTTGCTTGCATCTTCCATATTCCCTGTTCCTATTCAATATCCTTCCACAACTATACATCTTATTCCTAAAATACACTCGGAAAGGAACTTAATAATTGTTAGTTCCTTTATTAACCTCTTTGTATTATGATATAATTATAAGTTATTGCATTAACCAACCATGGATTGCAAACAATTCGAATACACGGCAATTCTTAATGAAGGGGTTCCAACAATGAACGACAGCATACAGAACAAGCATCAAGGAATTGAAATTGGAGTCTACACTCTCGGCGATCTTGTGCCTGATCCGCATCGAGGACAAACCATTAGCAGCCGGCAGCGGCTGTTGGATATGATTGAAGCGGCTAAGCTGGCTGATGAAGCCGGATTAGATATATTCGGAGTTGGCGAACATCATCGTCTAGATTATGCGGCTTCGTCCACCTCGGTTATTTTAGCGGCCATCGCACAAACTACAAAGCAAATTAAATTAACCAGCGCGACAACCGTTCTGACGACTACGGATCCGGTTCGGCTGTTCGAGGAGTATGCCACACTAGACTTATTATCGAATGGACGGGCTGAAATCATAGGTGGACGCGGGGCTTTCCTGGAGTCTTTTCCTCTGTTCGGCTATGACCTGAATGATTATGATGAACTGTTCATGGAGAACTTCGAGCTGTTCCAGCAATTAAATCAACAGGAGAGGGTTTCTTGGCAGGGCAAGTTTCGTGCTCCCCTTCAAGAAGCGGAAATTGCACCACGCCCCATACAGACGCAAATTCCCATGTGGATCGGTTCAGGCGGGTCGCTGGTCAGTGCGGAACGGGCTGGACAGCTCGGAACCGGCATGGCTCTGGCGATCCTTGGGGGTGCTCCTAATCGATTTCAAGCTTTGGTGGAAGCATACCGTGCAGCTGGAAACGCAGCAGGCCACAAGCCACTCGATCTAAAGGTCGCTATTACAGGCCACGGTTACATTTCTGCTACAACGCAGCAGGCCAAAGACGAATATTACCCATACTACGCCAATTATCGGCAATATGTAGATCGTCAGCTTGGAAAAACCAGCGCAACCCTGTCGCGCGAGGAGTTCGAACAAATGACCACTCCGGAAACGGCCTTATTTGTAGGAGATCCGCAATTAATCATCGACAAAATGATGTACCAATACGAGCTATTTGGCCACCAGCGGTTCATGTTACAGCTTGACGTCGGCGGCATTCCCTTTTCTAATGTTGCACGAAGCATAGAACTGCTGGCAACAAAGGTTGCCCCGGTCGTTCGCCAACATACAAGCTAAGCAGTTGCAGAGCCACGCACCTGACCTATAACATTATGCGATAAAGGAATGATTCGATGTCGGATACGAAGCTAGAACCTAAAGCACTGGATATTTTAAAAGATAAAATTCAATTAATCCAGACCGAGGAAGGCGGCATTTACCTCGTTGGACCGATCAAACTGCCCGTCGACCTGGACGGTGAGACCGTCATTTTCCAATGGTATTGCTGGCTCAGCCGCTGCCAAGTCACAGATAATTTTCAGGAAATCATCGACCAGCTGTCCTCCGCAAGCTTAGCGGAATACCAGCAATCAAGCGTACTCGTGTACGGCGACTTCAAAAATGCCGACGAAGCCTTGATTCGCATGCATTCGATCTGCCACACAGGCGACATCTTCGGCAGCCAAAAATGCGATTGCGGTTACCAGCTGAAGAAATCCATGAAGAACATTGTGGAGCACGGTACAGGCGCGCTGTTCTACCTGGCCAACCATGAGGGGCGCGGCATTGGATTATTCAGCAAAGCGATGGCTTACGTGCTGCAAGAGAACGGATACGACACCGTCGAAGCTAATTTAAGCCTCGGCTTCGTCGACGATTCCAGAAACTACACCGATGCGCTAAGCGTGCTGCGAACTCTTCGCACCAAGCCTGTAACGCTTATGACCAACAATCCTAAGAAGCTCGAAGCCCTGCAAAAAGCCGGCCTCGCCTTATCTGGAAGAGAACCAATTTGGGGCGGCGAATCAGCCTTCAACGAGTTCTATTTGCAGACCAAGGTGCAGCGTTCGGGGCATTTGGAGGAATAGGATTTTTAACCCTATAAGCCCGGATATAACAAGGCCCGGCCTTAGATTGCTTATCTAGGATCGGGCCGTCTTTTTCACTTTGCCTCAGTTAGCACAAAAAGTTAATTTCTCTTAGAAATTCTTCTGTATCCAGCAGTGTTCTTTGATAGGGTTGATTATCATAGTTCCCATAGTTAAAAAAGCCATGCCCTAACCCATCAAATTGCCGATTTGGCGTTCTTTATATGGGTTAGCCATGTTTGCGCCGGACGCTATAGAATCTCATCGCTGCAGGGAGCCCTTTAATTTCAAGGGTGCCGTTATAAATCAGCTCTCTCAAACGATATTCGAAATACGAGTCCCCCACATATTGCTCGCAATAACCTATCGCCTCTCCGATCAGGCGGGCTGCTTTCACAAAACCATGATCACCGGCGGGCGGCTTTAGCTTGTCCAGCTTGTCCAGCAGATATGAATCATAGTAATCCGCAGGTACTCCGAGCACTGAACCTCCCCGCCAAATACGCAGGGTCGCGGTTTGCTCCGAGATTGCCTGCCATTCCTGCACTAATCGCATCAGATCAGCGTGGCTCAGTGGGCTGCATTCTTCGATGCGGCGGAGTGCTTCCTGGAGCTTGTCAGACGGGACTTCCCCCGAGTGCCTGTAATCCATTCTGGCATCTGGCCGGTTATAGAGCTCTTCACAAATTGCGCAAGCGTTGCACACCGTTAACGTATTGCGTTTGTTCTGCAGCAGATGAATCACATGCCGCATTCCTGCCTGCTCGCAGGCGTTGCTGCTGGTCCAGACAATGATTTTCGCTGGTTCAGGAATACGCGTCAGCTTGTCTACAAGCATGCCGTACTCTTCTTCAACTTCCACATCGTCCTCAAAAGAGTCCGTTATATGATCCCGGAACCATTCACGGCGGGCCGCCCTGCCTTCCGGGGAGTCCAGCTCGCCCAAAGGACCAATGGCGTAATTCTCCCTCAAGGTAATTACCTTATGCGTCTCTGCCCAACCGAGCTCTTTCAGCGCGTATTTCATACTTCCCGCAAAAGAATCACCGATCACGATATGAACATGGGTGCAAGTCGGAACAGGATCCCAGAAGCCTCTTTGCTGCTGAAGCCCCATCAATCCATCATAAAGCTCAAGCAGCTTCGTGATCGAATCTTCACCAGGCTCGCCCTGATCCCGCAGCCGCTTGATTTCCACAAGTATAAAACCCAAATACGACCGCAGTTCTGCGTGTCCCAGGGAATCTATTGCCTTCTTAATAGATTGTAGATCTTCCATTTCAGTTCTCTCCCAAACCGGTTTTTATGCTATAAGCAAGCCTGTACAGATCAGCGATGTCGAATCGACCGATCGATTCGAACCTTCTAACCGCATCGTCTATACTAACCGCTTCCACGGAGACAACCATCTCGCCGTCAGCCGGATTCAGCGGCTCCGAGACGATCCTTACTTCTCCCAGGACCATCAATCTAATAAAATTGGGATGAGGGATATGCGGCCGATATGGCTCCTCTGCACTGGAATAGCAATAGAAGTGCCCAAACACTTCAAAGTTGCTTATCTCCGCACCTAACTCCTCAAGCATTTCCCTTCTTAAACACTCGAAATAGCTCTCCCCAGGTTCCATCGTTCCGCCCGGCAGCTCCCATCGGCCATCATCCAATTGCATGACCACACACTTTGATCCTATAAACGGAATCATGCTTATATTGCTCACCAAAGCCTCATTGAAATCCTTGCCAAGCTTGAATTGGCTAGACACTTGTTTCCAGTGGATAGGCTTTTTCAATGCAGGTACGTTGTCCAAGTAATTAGCGATATCATTCATATCAGTGCAGGCACCTTTCACAAAATGACCCAGCCTTAGATAGTTTCTACTTTAATCCAGGTCATTTTTTTCTAAATATATTCCATTATTATACATCGAATACCCGAGTATACCCAACTTCATAGCCCTTTGAACACTTCTATAAACAAGTAAATATGTAAAAATGGAAAACCAACTAGACATATTACAATAAGCATCATAATTCTTTTTTCTATATATGATTTCATCGGTTCCATTTTCTTTAATCTCCCCCGACCTAATAACAAAACCAATAAAATTGCTAAATTAACGAGCACCAACAAAAAATTAAATGATCTATCTGAATTCAATAGAATGTATAGAGTGAGAAAAAAACTTATTGGTATTAAAAAGTAAAACATTCTTATAGACCAATTAAATAACTTAAGCATGCTTCCACCAGCTAATGCATTCAGAATCGAAGCTACCACAATATAAACTATAACGAAAATAATAGTAAGAAAAATCGCTTTATCCATTCTACTCTCCTACTTGTGTTTTTTATAAAACTTTGAGACCACCCATGAGCCGGTCGTTTAACCTTCACGATAATTCATGATGCATCTAAGGCATTTCCGGAATAGACTGGCACACAGCATCGAACAACGCAATACTCTACAGTAGTCTATTATAAAAAGGAGTGCTCCGATGAAAGGGAAATCATCTTTTGATTATATCGTTATAGGTACGGGACCAGCAGGCGCAGTCATTGCCAAAACGCTGACAGATGATAAGAAAACTTCAGTACTCGTCATCGAGGCGGGCGAAAATCATGATAAAGACAAACCCATTATGGACTCAAGCTTTGCCCTGGAACTGGAGGAGAACTTTTTCCCCAATTACTTCTGGCAAGGAGAAGGCGTCCCGCAAGAGAACCTGGATGATCGATCTTTTGAATGGACAACCGGCCGCCTCTCCGGCGGCGGATCTTCCATTAACGGTGAGCAGTATGTGCGTCCAACCACAGCGGTGCTTAGAGAGTGGGAACAGTTACTCGGCCCCATTTGGTCCCCGGATAAAGCCATTCGTCGATTTAAACGACTAGAAAATTATAATGGTGAAACCGATAACGTTAGGGCGCGCGGGTTTCACGGAAGAATAGACATCAGGCAAGCGCCTTCGGAACCAACGCCCCTGGCGGATAAGCTCGCCCTCGCCATTGAGCAAGCCACCGGATTTCCTAGCATTCTTGACTACAATGATCCTGATACTCCACTCGGTCCATTCACCCGCTGGCAATTGTATCAAAAGCCAAATGGAGACCGGGAAAGCTCGTCAACCGCTTTTCTGTCCTCCGATATCGTGACATCCTCTGGCCGAGGCAAGAATGGACGCAAACTAACCGTTTACTATAAGACAACAGCCCTTCGCGTGCTTTTTGACCGCAAACGGGCTATAGGCGTAGAGTTATTAAAAGAAGGGAAGTTCATTAAAGTATTTTCGCGAAAAAAAGTGATCATTTCAGCAGGAATCAATAGTGCCCAATTGTTAATGCTATCGGGAATAGGACCGGCCAAATCTCTAAAAGCAGCGGGAATACCTGTCATTGTTCATAATCCGAACGTAGGCCAAAGATTAAAAAATCACACATTAAACTCCGCTGTGTTTACAACGAACCCCGATGATGCTGCACTGCCTTCCAATGATCCGGATGCGCTATACACAGGAGGAGCCTTCTTGCCTGACCCCACTGGAACAAAACCTGACCGTAGAGCCGTACAACTGATTGGAATCGGTTCGGATGGCATGTTAACCATCGCGATTCTATATTTGCGGCCCAAGAGCCGGGGATCCATTACCATTCAAAATAAGGATCCGCTAAACATTGTGTTGGCTGATGAAGGATTTCTGTCAGATCCAAGAGACATGGAAGCAGTTAAAAATATTTATAAAATATATATCAAAAAAATTGCAGCCGAACTGGCAAGCATCGATCCTTCTATCCGTCTCGTAACACCGAGTTTGAATGTTATAGATGATGATTTGCAGCTAGAACAGTTTATTAAGGAAAACTTCGATCATAATCATCACCAGCAAAGCTTCCTTCGGATGGCCCCAAGAAACAAGGGCGGAGTCGTTGATCGTCTAGGAAATGTGTACGGGGTGAAAGATCTAATCGTCGCCGACGCCTCCCTCAATCCATTTACGGTGGACGGCAATACTTCTGCCGCTGCGTTCCTTATCGGATATACGATTGCTAATCGGCTGCGCAATCGTTCTAGAATTGCGGATCGGGACGAAGAGTAATTATAGGCTAGGTATATAAAATCTACCTTCCATATCGAGATCCTACAATAATGCGTCCTCAATAATGAATTCAATAGCAGCGGTTACAATAAAAATTACAATGGCATACACAATTCCCCATCCTGAGGTCCCGCCTTTTTGGATAGCTAGATTACGACGTACTTCAGGGTCACTATGATATTGCATGATCTTATCAATCGTTTTTTTAGATTTTTTATAATACATTTGATTAGCCAAAATCGCCATCCCAATACCCATTCCTGCAAATCCACCACTCGACTCTGAACCTAGCAGCATTAAAAATATGGACATCAGGGATAATACTCCAATATAAATTGCACATTCCGCATACATTTTTCGATAACCCAACCAAATGGGACCGAACAGGAACATAGGCCAGTTCCATTTCGATTTCCTCATCACTTTTTCAAAATATTTATCTTTTTTTATATGTAATCGTAAAAGATGAGTCAGCTCATCCTCGCTGGATTGCTGGTATGTACCATAGGGTGGCGGCGGTGGCATGTAGGATCGTGTTGATGACGGTACGGGAGGTGCCCCTGGCATTCGTGGTACTGGCGGTGGCCCTGATGCTGGCACTCGTGGCGGCGGCGGTGGTACCTGCCCTACAGCCTGCGGAACAAGCTTCATTCCACAGTGCTCACAAAATTGAGCCGATGCATTTAGCCGCCTCCCGCATGATGAACAAAATTTGTAATTCAATCCGTTCAGTCCTTCCTTTATGTATTAATGAAGAGAACATCAAACCTACTATGTATATAGTAAAATCATACCAAATTGGCTGAGAGGATGGAACCGGCGCAAGACAAATAAGGATGTCTGAAGCTTCTGCTTCAAGACATCCTTAAGAAGGATTATCCCACACTAAATCGCTTGATAAGGACGAACCACCCACACGCTGGCTCTGTACGTCATTCCGTTATAAACTGCCGTGATATAGGTTATTCCTGGACTTATTCCGCGGATGTTTCCAGCCTCATCCAAAGAGACGATATTGGGGTCATCCACGGTAAATACGGTCTCCTTTGTAACCAGGGAAGTTAGGCCCGATTCATCCGTAAAATAGGCGGCCACGTCAAGCTCAGTTCCCACCGACAAGGAATACTCGTCCGAATCGAGGAAAAAGTAACCGGGGCCTGGCTGCTCACCCGTCACTTCAACGGACATGCTTGCCTGCATCCCCTCATAGGTAGCCGTAATCCGCGTCGTTCCGGGGCTAATGCCTGTAATATTTCCGAACTGGTCGATGCTCGCGATATTTGGATCCAGCGATTCGTATACCGCAGAATACGTCACATCCGTCACCGTAGCGTCCTTATATACGGCATTAACGACGCTGGGTGCCGTTTGCCCTGCGGCTAGCTTAAGCTGATTCGGTTGAAATTCGATCCGTGACAGTTCCGGATCCGCAGGTGTCTGACTGGATAGAGCAATTTTCGTCAGCTGCATCATTCTGGGTCCAACTTCTGAATCTAGACTTCCCGCAACGACAAGACCTTGATCATACCCAGAAATCCCGTACCGTCCAAGCGACAAGAAGGGTTCTCCGAAAAAGTGCTTTTGGACCGGCCTCCCGTTCTCGTCCGTCACTATGATTTGGTACCCGAAGGAGTTTTCCTTGCTGCCACCCGTCTTCAGCTTGGCAACGAACAGGTAGCCGCTATCGTGAAGCTGGGTATGAATGAGATCCTGAATCGCTTCTCCGGTTAACGAATCCAGCGTCAGGTCCGACAATACAGTTCCCGCGGAACTTATAGTTTGCAGATAGTAGCGATTCTCACCTTTGTTATAGCGAGTCAAAATCATGTTCCCATCTCGGGAAGGAATCATCGAGTGGATTTGATCGTGCTCATTCCTTTTCACCCATACTAGTTCTCCGCCTCGGTTTATTTTCGCAATGACCGCTAAAGAGCCACTGATCTCAGAACTGCTCATCCTCCCGGCAACGATGACCGAACCATCAGGTAGAGCAACTATGTCACGGAATGCGGCCCATGTCCCGATAAGATAAGTATTCGACCACAGCACTTCACCTTCCCCGTTGATTTTGATCATATAACCAGGGGTTCTATCAAAGTTCGAGGACACGCTCCCCGTGATCACAAAGTTCCCATCCGAAGTTTCCATGATTACATCCGCTGAATGCGTATAGATGGACAATAAGCGATATTCCTTCTTCCACAGGAGCTCACCGTCAGGACTGAACTTGGCAACAAAAGGATCATAGCGTGGCCTTCCGTAATCAATATCGCGAACATCCCCACCGACCAGAATGCTTCCATCGGAAGCCTCCAGAACGGAAAGCCCACTATTGCTGGCATAAAATCCTGTCTTTTCGTGAAGGAAGTTGATTTCTTCTCTCCACACCATTTCACCGCTGCCGCTCACCTTAAGCACAACAGCGCTCATGCCGTCAGAAAGCGAGGAGCCTTGTTTACCGACGGCAACGTAACCTCCATCCGAGGTCTTCGTAACCGCCTCTCCACCCAAGCGGGGAGATTCCGGGTCGCTTCCTTTTAACAAATGCGACCATTCGACAATAGCTTCTTCCTCCGACATCTCTGCGTAACCATTTCCAGCCCATCCCGACCACAATAAAACAAAGGCAAGGGATACGACAAAGGGCTTGTACCATTGCTTGATCAATTGCAGCACTCCTCCAATATGAAATATTTGGAAAATGTATTCCAATTCCATTATTGAAAAGGAGTAAGTTAATGAAAATCCCCCGAAACGCTTATTTTTCTAGGCCAAACTTCATGAAACGGGTATGAACCCCTTGTAATCATTAATATTTATATGGTTAACAGCCGATAATAATATAATCATAAAGATATTTACCATAATATAGGGGAAGTGTTCAAATGGCACAAATCTCAAGCCTTTCAAGCAGCTCGCAATCTACAGCGCCTGCAAAGTCTAGAACGAACATAATGTCACCCATTGATCGGGAAATTGAGCAGCTAATGAAGCAAAAAGGAATTATTAACGAAAAAATCGCTAGTATTAGATCAGATGAAAAATTAGACTCTAAACAAAAAGATGAAAGAATCAAACTATTAAACATGGATTTGCAACTGCTCGAATCTCAAATTATGCAGAAACGAATGGAGAAAGCTGAGAACAATAAAAATGACAAAAATGCTTCACCCCAAAAAGAGAATTCCAATAAAAAAAGCGAAGCAGACATAAATAACCAAGAAATATCAGGCCCAGCGATGGAAAAGCTTTTACAGGCTAGCAATCTACATGACCAATTAACTAAAATGGCAAGTGTACGCAGATCACTGAAAGTAGAAGCGGACGATCTTAGACTTGAAGTAAAAAAGAATAGAGCTATTCTTGAAATCGACAATGAAGCCGGCGACGAAGGTAAATCAGAAATGAGAAAAAATCTCGAGATCACAGTGAATAAATTCAAAAACGAACAAGCACTGGACATAGATAAGAAAATTTATGAATTGGATCGTAAAATAAGTGAAAAGATCGAAGACACTATAGAGGGTATCCAGAAGGATGATAAGCAAGTGAAAGTTGTCACCGAAGAGGCGAATGGTCAGAAAGAGGCGTCTGTATCTGCCCAACCTGTAAATGCGGCTGATACGCTAAGGCAAAATCAGGATACTGGCAAGAACAATATTGGAATTGATATTCGCGTGTAAAGAGAATCTTGCTTCAGAATATACATAGTATTTATCATAGCTCTAGAATCCGTCGGGACAAAGTTTAACATTAATATGAATAGCACCGGCAGAGCAGTTACCGTTGACTGTCTCCAACGGTGCTATTTTACGGTGAAACTTCACTTCCCGAACAACGGAGACGCCAACAGGATTGCCGTGATAAATACAATCTGAAGCAGTACTCGGACAAACAGTTTTGGAACAGGCTTGCCGCCAATCGTCAATTGTTCTCGAGCCGCATATACATTGGCAGGGAACATCGCGATTAAGAGCACAACCAAACATATTGAAGCGGCTAGTGAGAATTTGGGCAGCAAAATACCGATAGCTCCTGCGATTTCAAGCCACCCGGTTATGGAGACAATCCATTCTTTCCTTGGAAAAGCAGGAGGGACCATCCGAATCAGGTCAGGCCGCCTTTTTCCCCAGTGAGCGGAAGCCGTAAGCAGCAGCATAATAGCCACGGCTATTCTCAACGAGGTATGCCAATCGTCGAAATAGGACCAACCAAACAAACCGATGATCCGGAACAACAAAAAAGATACAACAAGGGCAATGAATGGAGCCATAATAATCCCTCCTTAGATAATAATGAGGACTAATTTTTCAAAGTGGCGGCCATAAATGATGATAAATCTTGAGCAGTGTAAGAAACCGGAACCTTTAGGAATGAAGAACGGACGCGTAGACCAAACGATAACAGAACAAACATTTCAGCCGTTCTCTCCGAATCAACCGATTCTTGAATTACCCCGTGCTGCTGGCCGATTACAATCCATTGTTTCGCTAAATGAACAGACCTCTGATAAAAATGGTGGAGTACTTCCGCCACAGCAGGTTCATCTTCCCTGCCAAGCAAATACATCAGAACTTTATTGGTTACTTCATTTGCATTCTCCAATGCTGCTAGATTACTCGTTATTGTCAGCATCGGTCCGTCAAACGTTTTCTCTCCTTGCTCCACTTCCTTCATGAATTGTTCGTTGATTTCTTCGAGCCGATCCTGCAATACCCAAGCAAAAATTTCATCTTTGTTCTTCACATAATGGAAAATAGCTCCCTTGGATAATTCCGATTTCTCCATAATATCCTTCATCGTAATCGTGTGGCAGTTTTTCTCCCGTAGCAACTCTTTGGTTGAATCAAGGATTTGCCGGATGGTTTGTTTCCTTCTATCTTCATTTTTCATGGTAAATCCTCCAGGTTATTTATTATCCACCTTTTACCAAAGTGCTTATTGCCATTATACAAACCGACCGCTGGTTTGTAAATATGAATTTCAAGATCATTATTGAATAAAATAACCCCCTGCCTACAGGCAAGGGATCTTTCGTCTACAGATTGCTAGATGCCTGAGCAACCAAAGCAACCAGGAGGGATGAATCCACCGTATTTCCCTTCTTCAGCTTTACTGTTTTCTTTCCGGGGGACCATCGAACATTCCAGCAGGCAGCTCCAGCGCAGCTGCATTGAAAATCGTAACAGTTCGCTGGGCAATCGTTGTCTCCGGTAAGAGAAAAGACCTCGCGATTTCGTCTGTAGTCAGGCCGCATAATACGTAAAAGCAAAATCGACATCTTCGTTTAAAAATTATTGATAAAAATAAAAAAAAACACCTTTCGGTGTTTCTTAATGGCGGAGCTTAAGACAATTCCTACACTTGGATTAGGGGTCTGTCAAGATTTGTAAAATCATTTCAAGTAATCCCCCGAGGGGGATTAGCCTGCTTAACGTAAATGGTTACCGATGCGTTCCGGGAAAAAGACGGAGAACTCCAGCAGCATCTGTCCCCAGTATTGGACTCGACCTAGTAATTGTCGTACGACGAGAAACCCGGCATTCAAGCGGTTATTAATACGACCGATGATCTGTCCTTCGGTCTCGGGGAACATCCTATCATCGCAGGGGACTCCGAATATAGACGGTATAGAACACTTAGAGACCAACATGTTAGCCCTCGTACGAGCGACCTGTCTGGAAGAGGCTATGCTAACGGTTGTCATTGCGCTTAATCTTCCCTAGAAAGGGGGGGTTCTTTTCTAACGGTTGTATGAGCGCTTATTTGGACGAAATAGCCCCACTGCCTACGAAAAACCGTAAATAGGCTCGATGGCAACCGTTACATTTTGTTAAACCCCACTTTTGCCAAAATAACGTCGCTCACAACCATTAGAATTTGTCGCTCACAACCAACAGGATTTACGCTCACTTCCACCTACAACCTCCTGGGCAGTAGCCAGCTGATTTTCCTTAATGAAAGCCCGCAGTTGTTCTTTTGACCAAAGTCCCATGTGTTCTCCCAAAATTTATATTACTTCCACTTTAATGGGCTTAGGAGTTTACACAAACTATTTTACAGACTCTGGATTAGACCCTTAAGAATTCCTTGCAAAATTGCATAAGTTACTTCCGAATCATTAATCTTGCTATCTTTAATCATATTCAATGTCTCTTCAACACTTATGTCTAGAACCTTAATATTCTCATATTCCTCAAGTTGCTGGTCAGCAATTTCTATAATCTCATCCGTATAGAACACATGTGTCGTTACATTGCTTATCCAACTAGCCGGAGTCAGGCTGCCGAGATATTGTAATCGCCCCGCATTGACCGCCAACCTCCTCCAGAAACTCCCTGCGAACCGCTGCTTCCAGATCTTCGCCTGACTCGGCCATCCCTCCGGGAAGTTGAATTACAAAATCATTTACTGCTCTTCTAAATTGCTGCACAAATATAAAAGAATCCGACTGTCTCGCTAACATCACAACAGCTTGGTTATTCTCGCTAAGGGTATAAATCTTTCCGAATTCATCTTCTACTATTATGTTTCCATTCTTGCGTGATAAAACAGTTAAGTCTTTCATAACTAACTCCTTTGTCACGAACTTTACTATGGGGCCGACCCTAAAATTCATCTGTCATACTGTCCAACTTCTTTACCCATTCACTATCGTTCCAAATATCGGGGTCGTCAATTGTTAGATTTTCTCCACGCACCATGAAATCATAACTATCTTTTGCCCCCGTGTACCAATCAACAATGACTAACTTCCCGTTTACATTACGTACGAGAAACTCAGTAACTTCACCATAACCGCCTACAGTCATATTAATATGTACCGGTAAGTGCAAATAGAGATAACCTCCATCCACATCATCCCTGTACTCCACTTCCCAAGCGTCAATATCAATATTCTGCACCGGATTATCAGTAAGATTGTGCTTAATATGCACATCATATTGGGATTGAATTTTTTGTTGCGTATACTGTTTAAGGTGATCGTTTTCAATGAATGTATCCAATTCAATATCGGAGCCGTTCCAAACCGCTTTATAATAGTCAGTCAGCGCCCTCACACACATTTCATAAGCCGTTTCAAAATCCTGATCAGATAGTTCGTCTTCATTTTTAGCTGCATATCCGGGTAATAGCTTCTGTTCAGTACTACGCGCTACTTCCGCATTTAAAGCACGATCTGCACTGCGATCTCCCGAGACTACAGGGGCCTCTTTTGGGTTATTTCCATTGGTTTGATCTTGACTACACCCAGCCAAAACAAGTCCAATGGCGATAAACAACATCATAAATCTTGTCATAACATGACCTTCTTCCCCTAGAAGTTATGAATAAACGATTCCTTTTCCAAAATCTATGCCTGAACACTACCGATTTCCGATAAAAATACCAAGCCATAACCAACTGCTATTGCGATCGAGAAAGATTGAATTAAACTTCCCTTGTCCTTAAGTGCTGTACTTTTCTTAACTCCATTCTTTTACCCATGATTATAGCCCATTTGTAAAATAGAGGAAACGACAAAAAGAAGTGTCGTCTCCCCCAATAGTTCGTCAAAAACTTCTTACTGGATACTAACCAGCTCAATGCCATGGTCTTCAGAAGAAACTAACAGATAAAGACGGTTACCATCGTAACCTATTGTTTTATAATTAAAGTTCTCAATTGTTCTGGGGAACTCTTTGAGCGTCTCTCCATACAGGTTTATAAGGAATATTTTATTATCCTCTGATTCCGTCAATGCAAGCTTACGATTAAAATACTCGGATTTCCAATTTGAATCCCATGCGGGGAAGCTGCGAATAACCTTGTTGATGATTTCCCCTGTCTGTAGGTCATATTTGGCGTAAATGGTATAATCAGAATCTACATTAATTCCAAGTGGATGGCCGATTTGACTTGTAGAATTTACAATCAATTCATTTCCTTCAACCGAAAAACTAGTGTTCACATTCCACTCAGCAGGGATAGTAATCGCCTTTTTGGTAGTTATATTTAATATTCGGTATAAATCCTGTGATTGAGTTGAATTATCTCCATTCAATTTAATAACTACATATGGTGTTTGCAGTTGAACGTCTTTTGTAATAGTATATTCATATTTCTTATCCTCAGCCGAACTGTAAGGAAGAGTCGTTATTGGCTTTTTCCAAGGATATTCATAAAAAAGTACCTGGCTGCCATTCACAACAGCCAGCTTTTCCTTTTCTTTATTTATTGCAGGCGCCCAGCTAATCTTTATGTTTTCCGTTAACTTTATACTAGGAAATACTTGCTCCGAAAGAATAGTTCCGTCAGCGGAAATTGTCACTTTTTTTAACTTATTATTATCTGATGTAATAACGATAATTTTTAGTGGATTGGTTAACACTTGACTGTCGTACACTATGGGGAATTTCTTGCTCCACATTATTGTTTGAGTACTCAAATTTATAACTTGAAGCTGGTTATTAACATGATCGACGAGTAAGGTTTGTGTTGAGGTTAACGCGTAAGCTTTCGTGGACTCAGCAAGCAAAGTTTCTGAATATTTAGCAGCTGCTTCCGTAGTCTGGTCCGTCGAGAGAAATGCAAAAAGAAGCATGATTGAAACCAGCAGGCTCATTTTCTTCACGGGGAGAACCTCCATTTTTAAATTGATTTACCTAATTTTAGCATAAATGAAGCCTGGATGTTATAGAGCCTCCTTGCTTTCTCGCTCCCAGATGATGCTGCCTTCAAGCCTCAGCCCCAGACAGGGCTGAGGCTTTTGTTGTTTGCCAGGCTTTCTCTCAGATACGATGTGAAGCTAATGAAAATTAGCGTTCTTCATTAAGTTTTGAAGTTTTTGTACTGGTATTCTTTATTGCTTTTGGCTTCTTCGCCATAGAAACTCCAACCATCAATAACCCCAATTAAATCCCCTTCTTCATCAAGAATCCACGCCGCCTGACCAGGAATCAGTTTCGGCACTATGATTGAATGAACCATCCGAATCAACGGAAAGTATGACTCCTTCTCTAATCTTTAGGCATTCATCTCGTTCCAAATGGAATAAACTCTATCCCCTATTTGTGGTTTCTTTGTACTTATGGATAGAGAATTATCTGTTTCGTAAGGAAAACCAATAAGGTTCACTCTAGGGTCACTAAAGGCGACCATCTCATCGAGACTCCCATATTCCATATTCTCCCGGGTGTTATTTACATAAACTTTAAAGGATCCTGCTGCTGATAAAAAATCATAATTTTTGATTACAAACCCGTTCGTAAAAAAAACCGTACCTTCCGTATATGCTTTCCCTAATTTATTGAAGCTTTTCGACGTATCATTCCGTTGTTCCTTGACCGTGGAATCCCCTAGATAACTCTTGTCTCAGGCCGGGCATTTGTTGTCTAGCTTATTCCATGCCGCTAAGTCCCGAAGCATGAATATGATGTTACTCGGAAGCTGCTAACTATTTTGACATATTGCCAATAGTATTCTTTATAAAATCATAGGCTCCAGAAGTTATCATTCCTACCATGACTGTAGCAACAATATATCTCAGGTTATATTTCAATTTATTTTCATCTACTATGTAGGTATACGGCATTAGCCATCTGAAAAATTTAGTAAAAACATAAAATGGCATGACCATAATGAGCAAATAAATCAAAGCTTGGGGAATTTCAATATACTTGTTTAAAAAATAGATGAACCCCCCCGTCAGAGCCAAGGATACGAACACGGCATATTTATGAAAAATAAAATGCAAATTTTTGGTTTTTTTAATATATATTTCAATGAAATCTCTGACTTTAGCAAGCAATTCTTCATTATTACTACTTATCCTGTAAACCGATCTAAATCCCCCTAACCCTTCTCCCTTTTCATATGTACTTAAATAAATTTCAACATCAATTATTCTTTGTATGTTGTATTCAATTATTATTGCCTTTATCGGCTCCTTGATTTTGAAAAAATCTATATTGTGAGGATCAGAAAACGAGTTTCTTGTAGAGTTTGTGATTATAGAGTATTTTACTCTGGGCTTATATGCGCGAAATATGGTTATCATTTCATCGTGAAGTTTTAATATATCCTCTTTTTTCATGGTTAGCGAGGTAATTCCAGAAATAAATTCATTATTATACTTGAACTCTTCAATCATTAAATACCCTCCAAATTAAATAAGAATGCTTTTTAAACTCTTAGCAAATAACGGCGGTCCTGTCGCCTCTTGCAGACCAAGAGCCAAACGGCTCGCAGCGTTGATACAGTGTTGGCAGAAGTTAATGCCTTACCAATTAAGCTTCCAATAGTTCTTCCCGCGCCTTTATTAACCATGGATGTACAAGCTTTAAAATATCCCGCTGATCCCAAATATGGTCAAGATATATGAATACTGCTTTATCAATTTCAAGACGGCCTACTGCTTCTCTCATCTTGTGCAAGTAAGGATGTTCTCCAGGTAAATTCCATGAGATCTTATCTGAAACAAACAAAATTTTATCCGTCATACTAGAGCTTGGTTTATGAGTCGTATGACTTTCTATTGCACTTAGTATCTCTTCATCCTGTATCCCAAAGATATCTTGAGCCATATATCTGGATAGTTTCTGATGGACACTTCTATCGTATTTGTACTCTTCCTCGAGCACTTCAATAGATAACTGTTCTGCTACCTCGAGCATTCTAGAGATTGGAACTACATTGCTTATATCATGTAATAGAGCCGCACATTCGACTTTCTGAGGATCAAGCTCGAATAATTTAGCTATTCGAATAGCTTCGTTAGCCACCTCCAATGTATGATTTAATGTCCTGAGATCCTTATTCTGACTAAAGAAGGCATGAATATCCTCCCTTATATTACCGGTCAGTATGAGATTCTCTGTATAACAGCTGAAAATATCATTCATGTTTCACCATTCCTTCGCATTAATTTCTGTTCACGTGGTATCGTGTTCACTCTTTAAACCTTCAACCTTTATTTCTTCTATCGTTATCAAAGATTATAGTTCATTTGTAAAATAGAGGAAATAACAAAAGGAGACTCCACCGTAGTGTCGTCTCCAATCTAAATTCCGTACTCAAATTTGTTCTTTCATATTTTTACCGCGTGGTGAATGAGCCTCTAGGGTGTTATTTGGGAACAGATGCGCGAACAACCTGCACGAACGCTCTATAGGTCTTGCCCTGATACTCGGCGGTGATATAGGTTATACCTGCACGAACGCCGTTAATGTTCCCATCTTGATCATAATCGACGATCGCCGGGTTGTCGCTTTTGAAGGTGGACGTCTTGGTGACATTATGAATGTTCCCGTCTTTATCCTTGAAGAAAGCAACGGTGTCAATCGAAGTTCCCTCTGTTAAGGAGTATTCCTCGGAATCCAGATAGAAAATGCCTTCAACTGGATCAGGATTCTCGCTGCCAGGCATCGTGACTTCAACTTGAAGCTGTGCCGATTGATTTTGATAAACGGCCTGGATGACGGTGATGCCCGGATTAACACCGGTTATCAAACCCTTGGAGTCCACAGTAGCCGTATTCTCATCTTCCGAGGTAAAGGATATGGAATCCGTGTCCGTGAGTACTTGTTCCGTCCCATCGAGGTAATGTGCCTGAACAAGAACTGTTTTTTTCTCACCGGCAGCAATCTTAACGCTCGAATCCTTGAACGAGATTCCGTCTAAGACCGGATCTACCGAAGGGTTTTCTGCTCCTGCGGTTTTGGTGACTTGCAGGAAGGACTTCCCGTTTACTTTAACGGTTCCAGTAAGTACAAATTTGCCATCCGATGTTACGGTTCCATGATATAGTCCTGTCAAATTCGGTTCATTGAAATGGTGTTTGCCTATAATCTGACCGTCTCTGCCAAGCTGTAGCGCTACGAACTGGGATTCACTATTAGCGTATCCGCCTGCTGCATTTCTTCCTAACAATACGTATCCTTGGCTATCCCGAACGATTTTATAAAATTCTTGATCCTTTTGAGCCTCGTAAGTTCTTTCCCAAATCACTTCACCACGATCATTAATTCTGGTCAGGTAGTTAACACCATCTTTCGTATTGCTGGCAATCAAATAATCGCCTTCATCCGTTGAAATGATCGAGTATGCGATGCGTCCAATCGGGAGTAATTTCTTGTTCCACACTACATCTCCGTTAGGACCCAATTTTGTCACTATAGCCTCGTCATTATTGCCTTCGTAGGTATCGACGACACCGACAGCAATGGAGCCGCCATCCGGTGTAGCTAAAATATCATTATAGTTCTGATAGTAGCCAAAGCTGTACGTTCTATTCCACATGACTTGTCCCTGGGAATCTGTCTTCAGTACATAAGCCGGGCCAGCTTCAGGGTTAGCACCTGTCACAACGAATCCACCATCATCCGTTTCGTCAACAGCGTTCCCCGCACGATCGACCCCGGGAAACTCCTTCTCCCATTCTAGAATACCTTGAGCATTGAGCTTGGCCATGAAGACGACATCACGTGTATTACGACTGTAGTCATGGTTACTAGTGGTTCCGCTGATGAGAATTCCGCCATCCTTCGTCTCGATAGCCTTATGAGCCTCAGCATGACCAGACAAGCCATGTCTAATCACTTGCTGCCATTCGATTATGCCTGAAGCATTCAGCTTTAGAACATACGCGTCTCTAATCCCGTACATTTCATACCGCATGTCACCAGTTATAATATATCCTCCGTCAGACGCAGGGACTATGCTTCGTACATAAATGTAGGAATGATCTATTCCATATTGGTAGGACCAATGGTCAGCATCTCCAAGATTCGGAACTTCAAATACCTCGACTTCTAACTGTGCCTGATGATTTTGGTAGAACGCATGAATGGTGGTTCTGCCGGCCTTGATTCCTTTAATAATTCCTTTGAAATCAACGTTGGCGATCTCCGCATCATCAGAGGAAAAGGATAAGGAGTCCTTGAGTGTTTCTTTGGAGCCATCCGAATAATACGCAGTTACTGCAGTAGGTGTATGTTCCCCGACAGCCATCTTTTTCCCGTTATCCGTAAAGCTGATTCTCTCCAACGTACGTTCTCCAGGCTGGCTGTTAGGTCCTGCCAGCTTAGTCACCTGCATGCAGTAACTTTTTATGTCTGATACTTGACCGAGCAACGCGTAACCACCATCCGACGATGCGGTTAATCCCGTCATAGAATCGAAATCTTTGACTGTAAATTCGTTCTGGTTCAAGAGCTCTCCATGGTTATCAAATTTCGATAATTCATATCTTCTTTCCTTATCATTATGGGAATTTTTATCAATTTCCGCTAAGAGGGTATATCCTTCGTTAGTACGTACGACTTTCTTGAAATATCTCCGGTCGATTGGTAGTTTGAACTTCTTTTCCCATAGTACTTTGCCATTCGTATCTATTTTGGTTAAAAAATAGGCATCTTCCCAATCCGAATCTACACCGAAGATCACGTACCCATCATCGGAGGGAGCGATTGAATATGCTGTCCTTAATTTGGGGGCTGCGGACAGTTTTCGGGTCCAAACTTCCTCCCCGTCCGCATTTAATTTACTGATTACAGCTCCTCTATTCGGATCGTTGAAAAATCGGTCAACCTGGCTGCCTACCGCGATCGAGCCGCCATCCGGAGTTGCAATGATATCCTCAAAGTCCTGATCATAACTAAATTTTAGCTTTTTCAGCCAAAGTTCCTGTCCCTGAGCATTTATTTTTAATACATAAGCGTAGTAAATATCTGACCCCCCAAAGCTTCTACCCGTAATCACAAAGCCATTATCCTTGGTTTCTGCCACGGACAACGAATACATAGTAAAGTCATAGTCGTATTCCTTCATCCATTCCACAGCGCCCTGAGCATTTAATTTGATGAGTAAGATGTCATATTTTCCGTTTTCTTTTAGAATGCTTCCACAGGAAAGATATCCGCCGTCTTTCGTTTCAATTGTCACATCAACTTCAGTTCTGCTAGTGTTATTATGCTGAATTTTTTGTTCCCATTGTAGTGTCCCGGATGAATTGAGCTTCAAAATGTTCGCCTTTCTAATTCCTGACTCCTTTTCAATGACAGTGCCTGTAACAACATAGCCTCCATCCGAGGTAGAGGTAATATTTTGCCCGGTTACCTTTTCATCCACGCCGTACTGGCGGGACCATTCAATCACAGGCTTCCCGGCTTCAGATGATGCATACCCGTGACTAGACGCGATTCCCGATACTAGGGTCAGGCTGAGAAGAGCAAAACTGGTTTTACGAATAATGGAACTTAACAAGCTTGGACACTCCCTCCAATGTTTAGGTGATGAGGATGTCGTGATAGTAAGCTCTACCCTGATTATTTATTAAGTTGAAAGGATAAGATATCCAACCAATTGCATAAATTTTACAGTTACAAATTAGGGGAAAAGGACTATCGCTATTAGGACTGCTTGTTCCCAGCTGCGGAGAGAATAACTAAAGGGGATATTCGCCCTTACGTTACCGAATTCAAAATCGGAGACCGGGTAGAGCAGGCTACACCGATGATAATAAAAAACGAGTGGATATTGATACAAAACTGAATATCTATTCTGATATCATACAGAAGCTTCCCGACCACCAATAACATGATTGATTTAAAATAGGCAGGGTCCAAATGGACCCTGCCTACTTACTCCCTATTCAACCAACTTTTAAATATCAAATACGCAATTCTAGTGTTTTCAAGTCAATAATAAAATTTTGTTGCTTCAGAATATCCAACCCAAGCAGCCCTCTATGATCTCTAGGCAGAATGCCTACATCTATCTCTATATTTTCAATGCTTCGTGTACCTATTTCGATCTTGTCCATAATTTTTGTATAGAAAGGAGTGCTTCCGCCAATCCCGTATGCTTCATAAATAGAATCCCCTGTTTCGTAGGTCACACCAATTTCCTCTAAAATATCGGGACTGATTATAGTATGTGAAGATCCGGTATCTATAACTACATCTTCTATTCTCAATGTCCGTCCTCTAAACGTCACGGAAAGTGACGTTGTAATTAACTGTCCGTCATAGTTAATTTTCATTGCTATTACGTCTCACTCTTATTAGTGGATCACGTCGGAGATGAATTACAAAGTCTTGATTTGAAGTATGGTACACTACATTCCCTGGCTTTACTTGAAAAAACTCTTTATTAGCATCTTCATCAGGTACCGTGCGAATTGGTGCAACTTCATCTACTACTTTTTTGTTGCCTTCCTCGTGATAATTAAGTATGGAAACCAGAACAAATTGATCAGGAAACAGTTCTCTTACCTCTTGCCATTTCATTCGTTCTACCTCCTACAAATTCGCTCTAATTCTTCATTCTATTTTGATTTTACCATACTTATAGCCGAACGTTCTCAGTATACTTTATTTATATTAACTATTCTGCCGATATTCTTAATTTCTTATTTGCGGAGCTGGCGCAATACAATTTGTTCGAACCACTTCCAAGGGAGAAGCGCCTTCCCCCATATCGCAGTCCATGCTCCCTTTCCTAACACGTAACGCAATTTGGGATAGCGAGCTTGAGCGATTCGCACCACCGTCCTGGCCACATCCTGCGGATCGCTGGCGTTGTTAGCTACGTTGTTGCTGTAGGCCAGAATAGCTGCAAGAGGCTCCTGATAGGGTGATTCTTTCCTTGCTCTCATCGAAATATAATCGAAGCCTTTGGACCAAATCGCGGTTTTGTATGCGCCTGGTTCAACTAAAGAAACGTAAACGCCGTATGGCAGCATTTCCAAACGAAGCGATTCACTGAATCCTTCCACCGCAAACTTTGAAGCCGCATAAGGCCCGTACCCGGGAAAGCCAAGTCTGCCGCTGATGCTGCTGATGTTAATAATTTTCCCGTATTTTCTCGATCGCATATGTGGCAATACTTCTTGGGTTAGAGCAACAAGACCGAAAAAATTCGTGTCCATGGCGTGGATCCAGTCCTCTAGTGGAATCTCCTCCACAAAGCCGCCAAGTGAGATGCCGGCATTATTCACAAGCACATCAATGCGCCCATAACGCTTCATAAGTTCATCCACGGTCTTGCCAATTGCTTGCTGATCGCTCACATCAAGGGAACAGCACTCGATATGCTGGCTTAGACCCTTTTGCTCCGCAGCTTGCATCAACGCATCCTGCTTCGTGATATTGCGCATCGTGGCAATGACATGATAGCCGCTTCCGGCTAATGCCAGCGTGATCAGTAACCCAAAGCCGCTGGATGTTCCCGTGACCAAAGCAATCGGTCTGTTTTGCATCATGCCCTGCAGCCTCCTTTATAGTTAGAGCTTATACTTTCGGATGATAGGAATTCCAATTTTGTTAAGGACGGTTTGCAAAAATGACCAGCAAAGCCGCCTTCGAAACGGTAAGTGTCTATCGTAAACAGCCGAGTACTCCATCTCAGCCGCAGCACCCCGCTTCCTTTTGAAATGAGCAGCACCAGAGCTTCTGTTTAATAAATGACCGTTGTCCAGCGCTATATAGAATAAAAGCGCAGACAACATCCGGTACAAACCCACTTCTCTCGGCAAAGAAAGATCGTAACCGAGCAATGGGGTCGTCATGACTCCGTTGCGGCAAAAATAACCTATCACGGCATCAATACGCCCATTTTTCCGAAGCGCTTTAAGGTGAAGAATCTTATTCTTAATCGCGAGAGCGATAAAATCTTCGTTAAATTGCGGATTGTACATCGAATATTTTTGCAAATACAAAGCACTGTACAGCTCCAATATTCGCGAAATATCTTGATCTGACAATTGATCATTATCTAACATCTCATAGCCATGGCGAGCGATTAATGCATAGTCCTTCTTTAACAGCTTGCGTGATTTGGAACTTAACGAGGCAGACTGGCTGGAATGCACGAGATAGATTTGGCGGGAGGCTACCATTTTATAATTTAATCGGCGTAACTCCTGAATAAGCTTCTCATGGTTCGCTTCATTAAGGGATCGATAGATGATCGCATAGTCAGGAAACTGCTTGGTTAAAAAAGAGTGCAGCGCCCTTAGTTGATCAGGTGTTAATTCGGGATATAAATTCGTTGAGACGAACCAGTTGTTTACATGAACCGCCTTATTGATCTGGCTCGCTTTAAAAAATTGCCCTAATCCGCCGAGCAGGGCTGACAAGCCTTTACGCAGCAGTGCATTTTGGAGCAATACGAGCTCTTGCTTGGCATAGCTTACATAATGCGTATAAGGAGAGCATACATAGGAATTGTCATATTGTGTTTCAGTGATTGAAATAGGAAGCACGATACCATCAACTGATACCGCCAAATATCTAGCTTGAACATTGTTGATATAATGCGATGGCTGGCGCTTCACGAACGGCAAAAGAAACTGTTTAGCGTACTGCCCATCTTGGGTGTCCGGCCATGGCAGATCGTCTATGGTATCTGCATCATATAAACGGATCTGTATCCTCTCCAAGCTGAAATCTCCTTTCCACTCGGCGCAGTTTTTTCAGTTCGGTTAGCTCTCCCTGCTTATCGTATCTAGCGTAAATATCCTGTTCGTATACATTAAATTCAATGGCTGGCGGCTTGCAATTTATTTTAAGAAATAAATCATTCATGGCATGAGTGATGTGCTCTTCAATTTGTGCAGACCTGGAGCCAGCCTCATCAGCCTCATCTACCCTCAGGCAAATTTCAATTCGATCAGGCGTATGTTGAATCGCTAAATACTCAACCACTTTCTCGGAGGCTTGAATAATTGCCCGGCTAATAAAGTCAGGAAATATCGGCCTTAGCCTGTCGTCATGCAAGCTGTAGCCATAAAATATATCATCACAGCGCCCTTCTATGGATTCTATTGCTAGATAAGGAGAACCGCACGGACATGGCTCAGCACGTTCGGTTAGGATATCATTCAGACGGTATCGCACAATCGGTTGAGTCCTTCTCGAAAAGTCCGTAATAATCGGAACAAATCGGCCAAGCTTCTGATCTAAATATTCTTTTTCAATGATAACAATATCTTCGTTCAGGTGAAGGGTGCCATGGGAGCAAGTACAAGCCAGAAAGCCTTCCGTGCATTGATAGACTTGATGAACCCTTTGTTCGAACTGTGTCTCTATGGCCTTCCGAACCAACGGATCCAGCACTTCAGCAACAGAAATGATTTTATGGGGATGGATTTGCAAATGCCCCTGTTGTTTAGCTTGAGCCAAAATCCGGAGCATCGATGGCGGAGCGACTAATAATCCAGGACGCTGCTCGTTCAATCGTTCAATATGCTCCTTAACCGGATTCAGCAAATCATAATAATGAAATTGAAGCCGATGGCTGCCGACACTGCCATATAAATTGCTATTCGCCCGAAGGAAAAAAGCAATACTCTCCTTTTGCAGCAATGAATGAGGCAGCATTTTAGCGATGACTGTTCCCGACCATGCCCTTCTTTCTTGAGGACTGACGAGGAAAATACCGCGATTTCCAGATGTCCCCGATGAGAGTCCGAACGTAATCGGACCGATGGTAGGGGCAAAATCCCGGCTGTTCTCCGCTTGATACGCCACGGCAAAAGCTTCTTCTTTCGTGATTCCAACCGTATTTAATTGGTCGAAATGCTCCATCATCAGCTCTTTATCCATGATCGGAAATTGCCGCCACTGGGCATCCGTATAATCCTTCCAAAGCTCGCGATAAAAAGCAGAATGCTTGCGGACAAAACGAACATGGCTTCGTACTCTCTCCTCCTGCCACTGTTCAACCTCTTGACGATTGGCTAGCCTTTGATGAAGCTTTGTCCGCAAATAGTGGTATACAATAGCTCCTTTGTCAATCAACATGACTTCCTCCCCTATTTAAGAGACTCCCCAACTTCGCTGCAATGGGATGGAATAATTCGATATTCCGGATGCTGCTTGTGAAATTCGCATATGCGCTGGAAGCTTTCTTGATACTGCCGACGATCATCCATAATCAGGCCAGCAAGCCAATGGGGAGGCCGGGATTCCCGATACGCTCGACTGGACCATACAGCATCCGCACATAAAAAATACGGCTGATCCTCAGTATGAAGTAGAACGCCAATTTGACCGACAGCGTGTCCTGGCAAGTCCACGGCAATCACACTTCCATCGCCAAAAAGATCCAAGCCCCGCTCAAATGGATAACTAGAGGGCAGCGAGATCCCTTGTTGTTCATCTATTGGTAGAGAACGCTCCTCAAAATCACTCGGTAATAAGTCCGGCAGGAAGCCTGCTCGAACCGCCGCTAGCCCTCTGCGGTGCTTCATTTTATCGTAAGCTGCTTTTAAATAAATAAACGAAGCTTCAGGAAAATCACAAACCCCGGCAATATGATCTGCATGAAGGTGGGATAGAACGACATATTTAATGTCGCTTAATTTAATCCCTGCCTCTTTTAATTGATAGACCGCCGTCTCCCTTTCTGGGATAGAAACAGGGGTCGCCTTTCGATAGAGCGAATAAGGAAAACGACTTGCTGCTTGGAAGAATCGTTCCGAATACCCCGTATCAAATAAGATCGGGCCTAACCTCGGATGCTCCATGCAGGCAAACAGAGCAGGAATTTGCCACTTTCTTTATGAGACCAATCCAACCCAACCGAAGCCACTTCCGTCGCTACGAGCAAAACACGACGATAACGCCCTGCCGCTACCATATAAGACATAACATCCAATCCAGTTAAAAAACTTAAACAAGTCGAATTGATATCAAACGCAGGAACCCCAGAATACTCTTGCCCCAATGCCTTTTGGATTAAAGAAGCCGTACATGGAATGGACTGCTCCACCGTGCCGCTCGTAGATACAATACAGTCGATATCCGAAAAAGTAAGCCCCGCATCCTCTAACGCAGCTTCCGCTGCCCTTGCCCCCATGAAGGAAGCGGTTTCGTCTTTTACAACAAGTCTAACTCTAACGTCTGTTTTCTTCAGCACCCATCCACTGGGTACCCCTAGTTTCTTATCTAAGTCTTCTGCTGTGATCACTTGCTCCGGCAAACATTTACCCGTTCCTACTATCTTAATCTTCCGAACCTGCATCACATCAACCTCCTGTTGCTAGAACTTGTAAGTTATGTAATTCAAACTAGACCTTCTTTAATTAGAAACAATTCATAAACAAATGGCTGAGACTCAGGCGCAGCTATATTCCTACTATTTTCTACAACTTTCTACACCTTTCCCCAAGATTATAGCCTATTTGTAAAATAGCGGAAACCAAAAAAGGAGACTCCACGAAAGTGGAGTCTCGGATTTAAGTTATTTATTAGAAGCTTTTAAAAGAATAGCTGAAACAACTTCTCTGTTTATCTTAGTAGCATCCCAAATAAGATTCGGTTAGGCGCAGGCCCTTCTTCTTCGTAATCCCTACTAAGGTGTATTTCTTTCCTTATTAATGAACTGTTTGTAATAACCCCTAAATACATCATAAACAGCTTGTATTTCTTTGATTTCCTGAGAGAATTTATTTTGTATCTCTGCTTTTTGTTTATATTCGAGGTCAATATTGAAGTCAGAGTCCTCATACTCAGTTAATAAATCAAAAAAGTATTCACATGGTTCTTTCACACTTTGGCAATTGTCAGCATATTGTCCAGACGTAAGTAGAAAACTAGCCCAAGATATTTCTCTTCGATCGTACTTTATGTACAAACAAGCAATGTATTGATCAAACAAATTACTATTATAAAAATCAATAAATGGTTCTGAATTGATATATTTGTTGACTATTTCGATAGCACTTCCTTGAAAGCGCACTGTTGCTAATTCAATTATCCAATACGGTGGTTTTGTATATTCAAGAATTATATCATCACAAAACAACTGGAAGTGCTTATACCAGATTAATTTACTATCAAGCATGATACTTAATTTACAAGCAAATTCTTTGTTAGGTTCTATCTTCATTGAATAACTCCTTATTAAGGACTTTCGCCTAACCTCAATGTACTCAGAGATGTCCATTTCCTTTGGATAGCTTTATCTTAGGGAATGTATCTGCCATCGAAGCTCTTTCAGTTATATACCAAGTCCATAAATTCTGAAACACTCTCCCATATTTACGACGCAACCCGGCCTTAGATAGATCTTATCTTAGGCAAGGTCATTTGTTCTCTCAGCTTCTTCCATGATTATACATTTGACAACCAAGGAGTGGTAGATTTGATGCCAGAATACGGTGCTAGATGATGTTACTGCTTCTCTCGATTTAGCCCAAAATATCTTTTCAGTTCATTGATCATGCTTAAAGTATGTATTACGGATATTTTAAACAATCTCTCTTATATTAATTATGTTCTTCCAAGGTATTACATATGAAGATTTCATATATGCATACTCTTCTTTCACATCATTATAGAAAAAGTCATTCCATAATCTGTATAATGATTTTGAAATAAGCCACTTTTTATGTTCATTTCTAAAATAGTCATCGTGATATTCATCCTCATTTTCATAGAATGTAAACCATTCAAAATTCTCAAACTTCTCTTCATACTCTAAAACAAAAGCTTTAGATTTTTTCGTCCAATCATATTCCAAATTTCTTTTACTTACTTTAGAAACATTAAATAGGAACTCTGGTCGTTGATGAACGTACCCACCATATTCTTTATCACCTTCCATTGCTAGGAAAGCCGATATTTGATTATCATAGAATAGCTTATGCCCAATATCTTTTAGCTTGCTTTTAAAAGATTCACTATCTAGAAAACCATTGTATGAGTCGCTATTATAACTAACATCATAGCTTTCGCTTCCTACCCTCATAATTTGGTTTCCTATGTCGAATTCAATTCCATGACTCCTTAAATAGATATTTAGAGGTGTTGATAATGTTAAAGCTAACTGTAAGTTCATCAAACCATGTTTCTTAATTGATTCCAGTTCGTCTGTACAAGTTGTAACGTGAGATGCGACATATGTTAAGTGATCTGTCTCTACCTCATTTAGATTTATACCATGCACTTCACAAAAATCATTCACATCAATTTCATTACAATTACATATTACATAATTCATCAATATATTTTCATCAACGCCAAGCCAATCTATTAAGAATTTTTTTGTTCCATCAATAGTTCTCAAATCAAATCTCATAGTAATTCACTTGTCCTCCTGATCGACTTTTATTTTGTTGTAAATAAAAATTCACCTGATTATTATTAATTACCTCCTTGAACATTCCTGAAAATATTGGCGATTTTATCTAATGTCTTGTATTCACGAACCCGAGATGCTTAAAGAGCGATAGCAACCGGATCCGACAGACTAGCCTCTTAGGGTTGTGAGCTTCTGCTTACTGCTTCTTGCGAATCAAGGTCGTAGCCCGCAATGTAGATACGGTGTTATATATAGATGCCTCACCCTCAATTTACTTCAATTTATCATTTTTTCTTTAAAATATTTCTGTAGCGTTGGAATTAACTTCATGGCAATTTGATTAATTGTATCAGTAGAAGAAACTTTCAAAAACTTTCTCCCTACGATAAACAAAGGCAATTCATCTATGTTTACATCTTCAAATACAATAGTTAAGATCAATATATCGTTTTTCCCTGCTAATCTTGCCAAAAATGATTCCATTTCGATCTGACACCAATTAGATTTAAGGAAATCGTTAGTAACCCAAAAAATCACCGCACCAGAATCTTTAATACCTTCTTGCACTTTATTTACGATAGATTCACCAAAATCGATATTAATATCGTCATACCAAACTGGTAAGTTTGCAGCATTTAAGTAAGCTATAATCTCTTCAACAAATGGTTTATTCTTAGACGTGTGGCTAATAAAAACCGGCAGCTTCTTACCAAGTGGTCTCATTGAAATAATCTTTGCAACCTCTCTTCTTTCTATATATTGAAAGTTTTGATCGTACATAACATCAACTTGTTGAGAATCAATTAGTGTCATGAGATTAAAGCGACTATGCTCTAATTCTGAAAATAACTCATCATATGTAATATCTGGTCTATATCGAACTCCTGAGCCGATCATCATATCTTTCATTCGGTCTATTTGTCCAATTATTGGATTATCATAACTAAATACTATAAAAAACTCTAGATTATAAACATTATGATTAACCATTAAACTGACCATTTGAAGTGAAGAAGCGTCTTGCTCATCCAACAATTTTTTAATAATAGGTTTCAAATGTGTTCTCTCACCAAAATCACATTCCCATACATAATTTCTTTCAAGTTGTTTTGTCATCTTGATTCTCCTTCTTGAAATTTATAAACAATTTTACCTAACTTCTTTTTTGCGAACTTCATGAGCTCCTTTTCACGATGTATATTTGTCGAACTTCACCTATTCCCATATTTGCGTGGGATTCGCGAACCTCTCCCTCCATTTTCCAAAACGACACAGGCACAACTATTTTCCTACTACCATATACTTTCTTTACCCAAGATTATAGCCCATTTGTAAAATAGAGGAAACGACAAAAAAGAGACTCCACAGAGTCTCTAATTAATGTTAATACATTAAAAACTTCTTACTGGATACTATCCAGCTCAGCGCCATTACCTTGCAATGGAATAGTAAGTAGAGCCTGTTACCATCGTACCCAACCGTTTTATAAGTTAAAGTCCCCAAAAGTTCTAGGGAACTCTTTGAGAGCCTCCCCATACGGATAAAATATTCATATTTTCAATTTGAATCTTGTGTGGAGAAACTGCGACTAAGTCTGTTGTTAATTTTCCATGTCTTTAGGTCGTATTTTCGTCCATTTAACAGTGAAGTTACCGACACACGAATTATCCTACAAATATATTATTTCGATGATAATCCAGGTATATTCTATTCTCATTTTTAATATCTATCTTCATGTTTTTATGAATCCCCAATTGTTTAAGTTCAGAGTGATTGTATCTATTTGAAATAAGAATTTCACCATTATTATCAAAAGATATTATTCCTTTATCGAATACGATATCCAAATTCGGCACTAATAACAAACCATTATATTTATCCATTCTCTCTTGATCATTTGAAACGCTCCATGGCTTAATATGAGAAGCACGTAATATATCAATTAGCTTACACGAAGTAACGGAGCAACCATTCCATAAATTAATCAAAGATGCACGAAAATTTCCCTGGCCTATTCGGATTAGTATTTGACGCTCTTCTTCAGTTTTAATATTGAAACCTAGAATATTCTGAATATCTGATTCGAGTGAGTTTTTGATTTCTCTATTTCCATAGAACCAGTATTTACGCTTACCCCCAAAGGATCCTGTTGGTGTTACTCCATTGGACAAACAAAATTTTAAGTATTCATTTTCTATATCGTTATCATAACGAGGGCTATATCCGATAATTTTTGTAATGGCCTTATTAGTTATTCCTCCGTGCTTATCCTCATTATTTGTGTGAACATCAATATTATTATTTTTATATCCAATAAAACGACTTGGACCAAAAAATAGTCGTCCCCCACGTTCAAATACAACAAAGCATATACCTCTCTTTAATCTATCGAGATAATATTCAGAATACTCACTCGAATGTCTATATGATTCCAATCGAAAAATATTATCTACTATTTCCTCCCAAGTCGTTACAGTCTCCATGATTATCATCCCTCTTTTATTCTCATCGATATTCCGCATAACTTTCCCACATCTACGACACGACCCGGCCTTAGACAGTTATCTTAGGCCGGGTCGTGTGATGTCTGAATATTCTACTTTGTCCTGACAACCAAGGGACGAACGCTCCACTGTGTAGATGCATTGTTATACAACGATGTTCTTCTATGAGTATCCCCCACATCGTTTAATGTTCTTAATTATCAGGTGTGTATTCAATTAAATCTGATAGTTTGCAACCAAATGTATCGCACAGTTTGAATAATGTTTCTAATTTTGTCGTCTCAATATTTATTTCTTTATATAGTTTGTTAATCGAATTTCTACTCAGTCCTGATCTTTCCATCAACTCTGTTATATCATCGATCCGGTGCTCTGCCATTAGGACTCTAATATTACACTTTATCAAAAGGAATCCCTCCTATACTAAATATATTATCTTTCACAATCATTTTTTTCAATTAAGATTCATTATTTTCACCTTACAGAGTTAATAATCGCCCTTGTAATTAACCATATAAAGATATATAATAACCTCATAGAGTTAATGAGAGGAGGTAAATCATTGATTGAATCCTTAGAAGTTTTAGCTGATCCTTTAATTCGAAACCGTATAGAGACGCTATACTCAAATTCGGATATTAAACAATTTTCTTCTGATTGTGAACAGTATCTAGAATTAATTCGAGAATCGCTTCCCGATAACCTTCGACATACCCTATTTCTTTATGAAGATACCCTAACTTCATTGCAAACTGTTTTGGAAAGTAAAATATATCTACAAGGTTTTAAAGATGCACTATATCTTTTTAATGAATTACATATTCAAATGAAATAAGGGCCAGTGGCCCTCTTCTTTGTATCTTAAAAATATAAAATCGGATCATAAAAACTGTCTATTACTTAATTGCGGTTTTTCGACCAATAGCTCGGTAATAGTTTGGATCAGTCTTTTCAACATCAAACCCCGATATCCACTTTTTATTTTGGAAAATTGTTAGAATCTTATAATTTTCCTCTGTTTGTTCTAGTTTAGGTCTCTTACCGGAGAACAATCCTAAAAGGTCTGCCCTTTCCAAAATTTCTAAACAGTCATAAACTTGTCTCTCATTGAGCTTGCTAAGAAGGGAAATAAATAATTTGGACTTGTCCCCTCGAACCATTTCGTCCATTTGGAGAAGCTCTTTTAAAAGACTAAATGAAACATCAAATCCTTTTGTTGTGATTTGATCAACATGATCTGAAAATATAGAGATAATTAGTCTTTTCAAGCTAGGACTACTTATATCATAATTCATTATCAAATCATTTAGATCTTCGATATTAAAATTGTGCTTTAAAATATGTGACTTAACTGCTTCTGAATACCGTTTTCCACTTATTGATATCGGATCAGATATCAATTCAATTAATTTAATCTTATGTGTATCAGAAATTTCTTTATCTATCAAACTAATAATTTCTGATACTATAAAGTTGTCTTGATTGATTACTTCATTAGTATACGTTTCAATGTTAATAAGTATAAAGTGCTCAACCTGCGAACCTATGTAGTTCTCTCTAAAGAATTGTAAGTTCGTTTCATTCATCATAATTAATCCATGCATTATTAAAAGCCTGATCATGTTATCTGGAATACTTTCAAATGTGAATGATTCGTAATATGTGCCAAATTCTTTGACTAATGACTCATATTTTTCGTTTATTAGTTTGTCACATTGTATAATATCATCTATGAAAGCATCGGCCTTTTCTTGACCAAAGTCCTCACACAAGATCTCATAATTAATGCGTAAATCAGTTGGATTGGAATTGATAAAATTGATTAAAATATCATCCAATCCATTACCTGATTTATAATAGTATTGCAGAATATTAAACTCTGAATATCTAAGATTTCCAAATTGTAATAGTGCAGGCCATAATTCCTCATCATTTATGCTATCAAGTTTTTCAATTTCTGTTTGGAGATACTTAATGTACGTGATTCGATATTCTATATTAATTTCTGGGTTATTAATAATTTCAAGTGCTGCAAAAAGTTCATCTGTTATTTTTAAATTGCAGTTTTTAAGAATCAACTCCAAATAATCACTGATATTGGCTTTCACATATTTCACAATGCTCTCCTGTGGTCGTGATACTAATAGAGTATAATTTTTATGTATATAGTCATCATTTTCTTGGAGCGCATACACTTTGTTTAGAATGAGCGAGACCATAAATATGTTTATTTCATATAGATCAGCTTTATAAGCTTCCATAAATAGTAATGAATTTGCTTTTGAAAAATTGATCTGGTTAAATTTGACATTTAGTAGTTGTAGACTTGAAATTATTTTATCTATTTCAGGTTCCGGAACGTTAAGAAACTCTTTATTATTCGATATATACCTCGTCATACATTCCTCATTATTCAATTCGTCTATAATTTCCATTGAGGAATAATGTATTGTGTCGAGCGCGTACTGCTGTTTTTGATATTCAGAAAAGTAATCACTATTTAGTATTTCCTTGAAAATACCTGGCCAAGTTTTATTTAATTCAACTACAAATGAGCGTTTTTCTTCACTTGTAGCCCAAAACTGTGAAATAAAATCTAATCGTTTTTTCTTTTTAAGCTGAGTTAATATTCTGGTTAGGTGGGGATTTTGAGTTTTTAACAAATAGCCCAATAACCCAAAATTTAGTATTTCCTCGCGATCATAGTCAATTTCCCTTAATCGCGAAACGACTAGAGCATGATCCTTTAATTTATATGAAAATTCTTTGGCGTCCTCATCAGTAACACTACGAAGAAATATCTTATCCACCCTACTTAGACTATGTTCATAGAAATATGTCATGTAATCCGAATAGGTTTCGTCGATATACCCATTTCTAATTAAAAACTTAATTAAAAAGAAGTATGGGCTTGATTTCACATCGTTAAATAAAAACTTTTCTCCGATTTCATTAGTGAAAGTTATACTAAAAATTTCATCTATGTTTCTTTTGTTGATTATCTCATGCAACTTTTTACTTTCTAATTTAGATTTTATCTCTATTAATCGGCTAATCTCACTTTTCAATTCTTCAATTACGGTTGAAGATTTATTTTCAATGTTTGATTTTCTACGAGCGTAATCAGGACTTTGGGACAACTTTTCATATTCTTTTTGAAAATCAAGATCATATTGTTGCCCATGATAGTTTCTGTAGTATACATTTTCAGGATTATTTTTCATTTCTCGTATAAAATCTGCTCTAGAGTTAAACTGACTTTCCCTTTTGTTATTTACTTCTAGGGCTTGTGAATGTGTAAAGTAAATTGCATCTAATTCATCTATTTCATTACACAGTTCATTTTCCGCATCTTTAATTCTTGTCTTTTTTTCTTGTATTTTCAACTCATGTTTTTGTACTTCAGAACTAATGAAAGTTGATTTATTGAAAAATAGATTGTGAACAAATCCTGCACCAAGCTGTAATTGACTAAAGTCCCTTGGGAAAATATTCTTATATGCAATAATGGCAAGTAGCTTATCATTGTTTAATTCTGTAGTTTGGATACGGTCATGATAAATAAGATACTCATTGTATATATTTTTTAGAATACGCATATCGTCAATATATAACGACAGTCCTTGCAAAAACTGCCGATCAAATTTGTCCAATATCCTGCCTTCTTTGAAATGACTGATAAATTGATCATACGAGTTTGAACCATCGACAATTGGTACGATGGGAATAATAAAATCGAAAAATTTGGTTCGATCTTTAGAAGAAAATGTATCATCACGAAGTAGGTAAAAAAAACGTATTACCTGGTTCGATTTCTTATTTATAAGCCAGTTAATCTCTCGTAACTTTTGAAAGATTTGATTACTATCGAATCGATCCATGTCTTCAAATACGATAACTTCCGCATTAGCATTTTCAAAAAGATATAAAACCTCATTGAGATATTTATCAAAGTAAGATTCATTCGCTTCCTCAAATATTTCAATCTCATTTCCCTGTATCTTCAGCTTTTTAAACAAAAACTTGTTATATCGAATCATCTGAATTGTCATGAATAAGAGATACATAAAGATAGAAACGCAAATAATCCCCCCGATTACCACTGTTGTATCATTAGTAGTAAATGTTAAAAAATTTTTCAACCATGTATCGGATGAGTTCAATACAAAATGACGCCAATCAGTAAATCTAACCATGTACAGTAATAGTATAATAACAAAAGCAAATAGAACCGTAGTTAAGAACATTTTGAACTTAGATAATTTCTTTTTCACCTTAAAATGAGTCTGGGGAATATCATTAGGATTTATCTGATGAATTAATTGATTTAGTATCTTCCCCTCCAATACTGCATCATGATTTTGTATCCCTTTAACAGTTCCATTATTATCTCTATCCTCTTGACTATCCAATTCATGACTACCTGAATCAAAATGAGCCAGGGATATATTTAAAAATCTTTTATCAGGTTGCCTGGCTTTATAAGTCTCCAAAACACTACTTTTCCCAGCACTATATGGACCAGTTATTGCTACATTTTTCAAGTCATTTTCTTGGAATACAAAATTAAGGGCATCTTCGTATATTTTCAGATCGGCATCATTAATAGGAGTAAGCTTTTTAAAAATATATTTGCTTGATTCCATATTTACATCCTCACTTATTTGAGATTAATAGATAGTAGTATTATACCACTTCCTACGAACATGCGATCTCTTTCGGTTCGAGGTTACTAATATAAATTTGACTAAAATTTGCTTGTATTGTCAGCTTCGTATATCACGTAAAAATCAGGCCTGTATATCTCTTTCTGCATATAACCCATTTGCTATCTTGGCTAAGAAAATTAAAGTTATGCGAAACCGAAGCGAGAAAAGCAAAGTAGTGGGGTGTGAAAAGCCCTATGGGACAAAGGACTCCGGCATTTTTTAGGGGGGTCACAGAATGGTTCGCATAATGCATTTTGATAACGTTCTTGTATTTACGAAACGTTTCAAACCTAAATAGCTTTTATCTTAGGTTGGAGCGCTTGTTGTCAGATCGTCTTCCATGATTATTCATCAAATAACCAAGGACGATAGCCTCATTGATTAAGCTTAATCAATATTTCGTGTAATAATATTTCCAGATTCCCTTTATATGGCTCCAATTGATTTTTTGTCGGTAATTCTTCTCTTCTCCTAATAATTTGATGGGTATGAAAATCAGCAATATCTCGTAAATTTTCATCTAGCTGTTTTAATATTTCTTTAACACTTCTTGAACTATTTGCAACTACTTGCTGAAAATTCTTACTTTCAAATATAGGAGGGATATAATTAATCAATGCTCTAATTAGTAGTGAAACTGATATATAATTTCCTTTCTGATAATTCGAATTAATTTCGTTACATATCTGTACTAATTTTTTGAGATCAAAGTTCGCATTTTGAATTTCCAACATAGAAGTAATGATTGTTTTAGATACATACAAATCATTGCTAATTTGGATTTCATAAGATGGTTCCCAAATATAATCCTTTATATCTTGTATTATTGGTCTTACATCAGAAAAAGTTTCATACACTTCATAGATAGTAGAAACTCTTGTATCTATTTCCTCCACGTTTTTTCTTAAAAATTCATCATCAATTCTACTAGCATAATACTTAAATTCCTTAATGAAAATGGAAAAAACATATATTACGTTTGAGATCTCATCAGGATCACTACTAGGCCCACAAGGTTTAAAATCTTCTAAGCGTTGTATAGATTCTATAATCTTATCTTTCAATCTTTGGTTCATAAATCTTCACCTTGCTTTTGTGTTTATTTTGTCTAACGTTTTGTATCTATGAGCCCGAGAGGCTTAAGGCGAATCGCGCCGTATCCGACGGACTTAGCCTTGCAGGGTGTGAGCTGAGCCCACTTCTCTGTCTTCTGCTTCTTGCAAACCAAGAGCATAGCCCGCAGCCTAGATACAGTGGTATAGGATAGCAGCAATTTCTAAGAAAAACTTTTTAATCACTTTGAACGTAACTAATTATACTTCGTATAAATTCATTATAAAGTAGTACAATGAACTAATAAAAAACGAGGGAATCTCCACTTTTCTGGATATAAGGATTCAATGTCAGGAGTGGGCAACGGTTCTACAAATTTATTAATTTGAAAATTATATTTTTTTAAAGTCCTAATATAGTACTCCAGCGGTCTATGTATATGCGTTGTTGCAATATCTTCATTTGAGTTCAAAGATATTTTAAAAGAGGATTCAATAAAAATCTCATTATTATAATCAAACCATTCTTCATCCCAATAATTCCAATAGAATGGCCAAAAACAAGGATGCGTAATAGAAAAGACAAACTCACCATTCTTACATAAAATTCTAGATACTGCTCCTAACGCATTTTCTAATGAAGGTACATCCATTAATGTCATATTAGCTACAGCTAAATCATAGAGTCCGTTAGGGATCGTTTCTGCATAACTTTCAATTGAGGTATGAATAAAGTTAATATTATTTTCAGAATACTTATTTTGAGCAATACTTATGTTTTTTTCACTCAGATCAACACCAGTAACATTTTTCCCCCTCCATGTTAGTTTTTGCGTGAGATGTCCACTTCCACATCCCACATCAATAATATTTGTAAAGCTCTTATTGGGAATTAACGAAAGAATACCTGGTAAAAGTATGTATTTATAACTTAAGTCCTGTTCGCTCTGTATTTGTTCTGCTCTAATGAGCGCTATATTATCCCATTCTTGAGCTAACTGTTCCTCTGTTTTCTGTATTACTCGTTTTGCTTTCATCCTTACTTTCCCCTTTAACTAAACGATTACCTCTTGACAGTACTTCCATTAAATCACTTGCAATAGAGAATACTGGCTCATCTGTTGCTTTAAATTCTTCGATAAAATGGCTTCCTTTTACTTCTCTCCCTATTGCCACCTTACAATCAATTCTGCCAACTTTCACAAAGGTAAATCTAGTCTTTAAAGTGTAATCCAATTGTTTATATGTATATATCTCGGCTCCAAGATCCGCTAATTCTGTAACAAATGGAATCGACTCGGCAACACATAATTTTAGTTCTCGGTTTCTTGCTTTATTCCTAAATAAGTTTTTCATTTCCTCATCAGAAACCCAGCTTAAATCTCTACTAAATATGAAAGTTACCCCTTCTTGAGATATCCACTTATACATGTAGTTACGAACATTTTCCTTACTACTATATACTTTCCCTTTTTTGCTTCTGTAGAGCTTTATCTCCTCATATATAGCTAATACTAATGATAAGACACATATACAAATCAGCACTACCATGCCTGGACTAGTAAGTTTGCCTTCTGGCTTTATAGTAATCACTAAACCAATAAGGGAAGCAAATGTACCAAAATGCCCAAAATATCTTAAAAACATAAAATCCCCCATTTTAAAGATATATTTTCATTTCTAATCTAAATCTTTTTTCGATTAGTTACCCTCATATTTATTTTCTTTGTGTATTTCCTTCTGGATACGTTCCTGTATTCAAGGTGTCCGGCAAAGTCGGATATGTCTGCTAAAATACACACAAGTTCACGTTTTTAAACTAAAGTTTACATCTTAATCACAGTTGTTCTCCTCCATGATTTTTAAATTCCCCAAATTATAACCATCAAAGTTCCCCACTTTTTGTACCTTCGTTAAAAACATGCATATTGATTCTTCTTTCAGAAATTTTGAATAACGTTTACGATCCCTCACTGCCTTAAGGATCTATTCCCTATCGAGAAGAATTGCCTTCTCTGAAATCACTAAAATCACTTACTTACTAACCGTCTCTTTGTTGTTTCTAAAATATGTTTCCTTCCTTTTTCTCCTTGTATATGCGTAACCTCTCTTAAATTTCGAAATCAAAATTATCAGGCCACTGCTTGAATACTATGTTATTTGAGGCCTAATTTCTTTTCTTCTTTCGTTTCCCTAACTTTTTCAACACTTGAAGCTATCAATTCTATAACTTCTTCAAATTCCTGACCTGACGCATTCAATGCCTCATTTAAGTCTTTCATACTGAACTCCATTTGGAATTTTATTTTTTCAAACTGACCCAAGATAGAAGAATATTGTAGCTTTTGAAGTTCTATAACCTGCTCCTCATATTTATTCCTAAAATAACTTGTTAAAAAAATAATTGATAAACTTAATAAAACAAGATATGTTCCTGCAGAGCTAAAGTTCTTACCAAAAATAAAAACAAAAGCTTCTTCAGGTATAAATGGAGAAACCAGCACTAAAATCAATCCAATCATTGAGAAAAGCCATGCTAATTTACTAGCTCGTATTTCTTTCTTTAATGGGTTAAATGTTTTTAAATCTTTTGTAATTTTATCAAAAAAGCCATCGGGAAAATTCAGGTCCCTACTTAGCTCATTTATGTTTTCGACTGGCTTCATTGCCTTCTTTACATTTTTCTTCTTCAAATTAAATACTGGTTGCTGTGCTAATAATTTCTCATAAAACTTTTTCCTAGTATTGACCAGTTCCCTCTTTCCATCCTGGATGTTATCTATTACACCTTCGAGAACTGAATTAACTGTTCCCGCATACTCATCTAATGTATTATTAATATCTTCACTCTTCAATGAAGAAACTTTATCTCTACCTTCTTGTATTACAATTATTAAATCAATTACTGAAAAAATTAGAGTTGCTACTGAATACCCAAAAATAATCTCAGATTTTATTCCCACTAAAAAGGAAATTAAAATAATTACAATAAACGATAAGGATAATACTAAATATAGGTTATATGACTTTTTAATGTTAACTCCCCCTTTTCTAGGTTTCACATAATGTTTCGTCGATTTACGACGTTCAATATATGTGTTGAAGATCAAGCCCTTATACCAAGACATGGCCCATTGCATGAATTTGGTGTTATACGGCGGAACCTTGAGATTCCAAAAGAATTATTAATTAAATGCCCTATAGATCATATCCAAACAACCTTCATTCCAAGGCTCCGTTTGAAACCGTAGCATGAATATTTTGTTATATGCTGTTGAAGCTCTTCGGAATACTATAAAATTTCATCCTTCTTCCCATCGCTTGTATATCTCCCCCCAACACCCTCCATCATTACCCAAGATTATAGCCCATTTGTAAAATCAAGGAAACGACAAAAAGAGCCTAACTACAACATTGTAGTTAAGCTCTTTGCATTCTCCTCACCATATCCTCACTCACCCAAAAACTTCCCTCAATCCTTCCCCTTACCCACTCCCAGCACCTCGGTCGTCCACTTATTAATCAACCGCTCGCGGTTTTGGCCGGCCCAGTCGAGGTCGTAGGGGATGACGTTCAGCTTCTCCAGCGGGATCGCTTCCTCGGGCGCGATGGCGTCGCGGTTGGTGAGCTGCTGGTAGTTGCCGACCTGCTTGCCGAGCTCCTGAGCTTGCTTGGTCAGTGCCCAGTCGACGAATTGGCGGGCTTCCTCCTGATGCGGGCCGCCCTTGATGATGCCGACGGCGCCGATCTCGTAGCCGGTGCCTTCGGTTGGGAAGCCGATGATGAGGTTTTGGAAGCCTTCTTTGTAGAACTTCAGCGCATCATGGGAGAACATGACGGCGGTCCCGACTTCTCCCATACCTACGGTACGTCCGGGAACGCTGCCGGAGGTGGTGTAGATGACATTTTGCTGATGCAGCTGGCGCAAGTAGTCAAAAGCCTCGCCTTCGCCGAACAACTGCACCAGCGTAGCCAACGTGGTGTAGGCTGTCCCCGAGGAACGGGGATCCGCCATGGAGATCATGCCCCGGTATTCCGGCTTCAGCAGATCCTGCCACGACTGCGGAGCCTGCAGCCCCACCTCCTGCAGCCAGGTTTTGTTAGAGACGAAGGCAATCGAGCCTACGTAAATGCCGGTCCAATACCCTTCCGAATCGCGATATTCCTGAGGGATGGCTTCGACATTTTTAGAAACATACGGCTCCAGCAGACCTTCCGTCTTGGCCTGGATGAACGTATCTGCCGGACCGCCAAACCAGATGCTGGCCTTAGGTGAGTTGCGCTCTGCCCGAATTCTCGACAAAATCTCTCCGTTCGACATGCGCACGTAATTCACCTTGATCCCGGTTTGCTTCTGAAAGGTCTCCATCGCCTTAATCGCATGGTCTTCATACAGTCCGGCATACACGGTCAGCGTTCCCGAACTCTCCTTGCCGCAGGCGGATAGAAATAATGACATCAGCAGGGAGAGCAGCAAACCGCCTATGGCTATTTTTTTCATGCAATCCCCTTCTTTCTGTGGCATGATGTCAACGATTCTGGATGCAGGCTGAAGTTAAATTACATGAAGGGCATCCTCCGCAAACTGCAGCGATACAGAGGTGCCGACCGAGTAGACCTTCTCCTGGATCGGGTTGTGCTCGGTAATCTGCAACAGCTGGCCATCGAACAACACTTCGTATTCCTGCGTTTGCCCCATGAATACGCTTTTCTTCACGACACCCTGGTGCTGGGTTCCTTTAGCCAAAGATACGGCTTCGGGACGAATCACCACAGTCACCTTGTCACCCGTTTTGTATCCATCGCGGCGAATCCGCAGCACTCCCGAAGAGGTCTCCACAAGCAGCCTGCCGTCTTCCGTTCCTTTAACCGTGCCTTCCAAAAAGTTAGCCGTTCCGATGAAATCGGCAACGAACCTCGTCTTCGGACGCTGGTAAATCTCCATTGGTGTACCGACCTGCTCAATCATTCCTTTATTCATGACGATGACCTTATCGCTCATGCTCATCGCTTCGCTCTGGTCATGCGTTACATATACGGCGGTGATGCCGATCTGCTGCTGAATGCGGCGGATTTCATCCCGCATCACAAGGCGCAGCTTCGCGTCGAGGTTGGACAGCGGCTCGTCGAACAGCAGCACGCCCGGCTCCATGACGAGCGCCCGAGCCAACGCAACGCGCTGCTGCTGACCACCCGACAGCTGGTTCGGCATCCGATCCCGATAATCCTGTAGATTCATTATATCCAAGACGGATTCAACTTTCGAGCTAATTTCCGGCTTGGCCATTTTCTTGATCTTAAGACCGTATGCAATGTTGTCGAATACGTTCAGATGCGGGAACAACGCGTAGGATTGGAACACCATTGTGCAGTCTCTTTTGTTCGGCGGAATCTGATCCACCGCTTCGTCCCCGAAGTAGATGTGCCCCTCGGTGATGTCTTCGAATCCGGCGATCATGCGGAGCGTTGTTGTTTTGCCGCAGCCTGATGGTCCGAGGAGAGTGACGAACTCTCCCTGCCCGATCTCCAGGTTGACCCCGGTGACCGCGTAGGATTTCTCGCCTTTATCGTTCGTGAAGGCTTTGGATATATTTTTAAGTGTGACTGATTTAGCCATATTAACATACCTCCTTAAGGATGAACCCAACCGGCAATGGCGAGCATAGCCGCGAAGTAAGGATAAGGGGCCGAGTGTTCACCCCTCCCCCTAACCCTCCACTCATCAAGCAGACCGCTCTTTGCCGCCCATCCATTTCACAAGCAAGTTTAACAAGATGAGCGCCACGACCATGATCAGGATCAGGATCGTACAATAGGCGCTGGCGACGCCGATCCGGCCCGCCTCGACCTGCGCCAGAATCGACGCGGTAATGAGGTTGTATTTGGCCGAGATGAGGAAAATAACGGCGCTCATCGCGGTCATACTCTTGACGAAGCTGTTTACGAGACCACTGAAGAAGGCGGATTTGATCAGCGGCAGCACGACACTCGTGAACACTTTAGAGCCACTCGCCCCCAGATTCGTCGCGGCCTCCTCGATGCTCGGATCGATCTGCTGCAGAGCCGCCACCCCGGAGCGAATACCCACCGGCATGGAGCGTACAACGAACGCGGCGACGATAATGATCCCTGTGCCGGTCAGCGCTAATGGCGCTTTGTTGAAAGCGAGAATATACCCGATCCCGATGACCGTACCTGGCACCGCAATCGACAGCATGCTGATGATTTCCAAAGCTTTTTTACCAAAGAAACGTTTGCGGACGATCAGGAAAGCGATGATCATCCCCAGCAATCCCGCGATCGGTGTCGCGACAATGGCGAGCATCAGCGTATCCTTAACCGCCTTCTGTCCTATAGAGAATACATATTTGTAATGATCCAGCGTCAGGCTGTTGTTAATGCCCCACAGCTTGATGAACGAACCGATCGGTACGAGGGCATAGAACGCGATAACAGTAAGCGACATGATCATACAAAATGTGAATAATCCATGTTTAATAGCCCCGGACTCAATCATTCTCCGCTGTCCGGTAGGCTTGCCCGTTACAGTAACATAGCTTTTCTTGCCAACCCAGAAGTTTTGCAAAATATAGACGATAATCGTGACCGTCAGCAGTACCATGGCCAAAGCAGCACCGGCCTGCAAGTTATAGCTTCCGACCGCCTGCAAGTAGATCTCTCTAGCAACGGTGGAGTAGTTCCCCCCGATCGTCATCGGGTTCCCGAAGTCAGCCAGCGATTGAACGAATACGAGCAGGAACGCGTTGGCGATGCCCGGCACGGACAGCGGCAGCGTGACGCTAAGGAACGTCTTCAGCCGGCTGGCCCCCATGTTCTGGCTGGCCTCTTCCAGAGAAGGGCTAATGGAACGCAGCAGCCCGGACAGCGTCAGGAAGGCAATCGGGAAAAAAGATAGCGTCTGAACGAGAACCAGGCCATGCAGCCCGTAAATATTCGCATTTTCAAGTCCGAGCAAATTCTTGGTGATCAGCCCCTGCTTCCCGAGAAGCAGCATGGCGGATAGGGCAATGACAAACGGCGGTGAAATGACCGGCAGAATGGCAATGCCGTTAAAAAGCTTTTTGAACGGTACCTTTACATAAGCAAACGTATAGGCAAAAACATACGCAATTGCCGTGGACAACGTCGCCGTCAGGACGGCCAGCACCAGGGAGTTGACCAGGGCGTGGAACAACCCGCCCCCGGACAGCACTCTCTGATACCCCTCTAAGCCAACTTCGCCGGTGGACCCGACGAAGCTGGATTTTGCAATTTGGAATAAGGGATAGACGATAAATACGAGTAAGCAGAGCATGACCAACACGATGAGAATCGGCAGGAGCGGCTCGCGCTTGAATCTCTTGAACATGGCGCTCATTCAAGCTCTCTCCTCTCTGAATATCAAACTGATAGTTATTTCTTAACCTCGACACTCCATTTGTCGATTAAGCGTTGACGCTCTTTACCCGCTTCCACGACGTCATAGTCGATCGTGTTGATATCGGACAGCTTCACAGCCTTCTCTGGGCCTACCGCATCTGGATTCGTCAGGTTCTGGTAGCTGCCTACAGTTTTGCCGACCTCTTGGCCTGCCGGAGACAATGCCCAGTCCACGAACTTCTGTGCAAGCTCTTCGTTTTTCGTATTTTTGATAATGCCGATCGCGCCTGTCTCGTAGCCTGTTCCGTCTTCAGGAATCGTCAGCTCCAGACTGTCGAAGCCTTCCTCCTGATACTTGATGACGTCATGCGCGAACAGAACGCCTACGCCAGCCTCACCCATACCAACCATCCGTCCTGGAGCGGAGCCGCTGGTCGTATACTGCTGGATTTGCGGATGCAGCTTGCTGAGATACTCGAAGCCCTTCTCTTCGCTGCCCATCACCTTCAGCACGGTATACATCGCCGTATAAGCCGTACCGGAGGAAGCAGGGTCCGCCATGACGATTTCGCCTTTAAACGCCGGATTAAGCAGGTCTTCCCATGTCTTTGGAGCTTCCAGGCCTTTTTTCGCCAAAAACTCCTTATTGGAAGCAAAACCAAGCGCCCCTACATAGATGCCCGTCCAGTTGCCGTCCGGATCTTTATACTTCGCGTCGACCTTCTCGGCGATCGGCGATATATACGGCTGCAGCAGTCCTTCTGCTGTCGCTTGTACGAACGTGTCCGCTGGCCCGCCGTACCACACGTCAGCTTGCGGGTTGCCCTGCTCCGCCCGGACCTTTGCGAGAATTTCGCCTCCGGACATCCGGATCATGCTGGCCTCAATGCCTGTATCTTCTGTGAACTTCTTGATCGCAGCCACCGCGTGGTCTTCCTGGAATCCGACATATACGGTCAGCTTGCCTTGCGGCTTCGCCGGAGCGGCGTCCCCGCCTCCGTTATTCGCAGGTGCGGCATTGTTGCCGCCTGCAGATCCGCAGCCCGTGAAGAGCATAGCAGCCATCGTCAGCGCGGTGATCGAGCTCATCCATTTTTTCATACCCATTTGTGAATCCCCCTTTGTCCTTTATGGCTCTATTATATTGGTTGCGCTTACAACACTGTGAGTCCAAGTCTCTGCCACTTCTTCCGGCAAAAAAATAGACACCAAAAAAGCCTGACTCCAACCCTCCTGAGAGGATGGAATCAGGCTTCCTGATGACCGCCCTTGATCTGCCGTCACTTGAACCAGCTGAACAGCTCATGCACGAGCACCCCGATGACCGAGAAATCGCTGTCGGCAAAAGTCGCGCGCAAATAGCCAAGATTCGACAACAACGGAATCAGCACAGTCGGCAGCATCGTAATCGCAAACCCGTGGATTAACGACGATACGATCAGCCCCTTGCGCCCGCCGATTTTATAGGCGATGACGCCCGCTGCCCCGCCCGAGAAGAAATGCGGGATCACCCCGGGAATAATGACGGTATACTGCACCTGCAGCAGCACGACCATCGCCGCCAGCCCTCCGGTGAAGCTGAGCAGGAATCCGATCATCGCCGCAAATGGCGAGAACTTGAACAGCACCGGACAATCCAGCGCAGGAATCGCGCCCGGCACGACCCGGTCGGCAATCCCTTTGAAGGCAGGCACGATTTCAGACAGCAGCATGCGAACCCCTGCCAGAATCACGTAGCAGCCTCCCGCGAACCAGGTCGCCTGGATCAAGGACACGACCAGAATATGCCGTCCCGAGAACATTTCCTCAATCCCGCCAGGCGAGATGAATAATCCCGAGAAGAGGAACAGCACGAACGTAAACACCGTAATGACGACCATATGATCCTGGAAAAAAGAGCGCAGCTTCTGCAGCCCCTTCGACTCCGGCGGCTCCGGCCCTTTTTTGAACCAGGAAGCGACGAACCCGCTCAGCACATAGCCGACGCTGTTGAAATGCCCCATCGCAAAATCATCGTTCCCCGTGACCCGCCGCACATACGGCTGCGTAATCAGCGGAGCAAACGACATGCTGAAGGCCAGCACGATCCCCCCGCCGACCATCACCTGCCACAGCGGCATCGACATCGATACCAGCACCCCCGCCAGCAGCGAAGCCATGAACAGCATATGGTGCCCGGTCAGAAAAATATATTTGATCCGCGTAAAACGGGCGATCATCAGGTGGACGATCATGCCGACCAGCATGATGAGCGCAATTTCCTCGCCATAATTGATTTGCGCCAGCGCGGTGATCGTCTCATTATGAGGAATGATGCCGATAATTTGGAAGCCCTTCTGGATGACTGCCGATAAATTGGAAAGGGAAGACCCGGCGGCGTTCGCCCCGATCTGCAGTAACGTGTACCCGAGCATCGTCTTGATCGTGCCGTGGATCAGCCTTTGGAACGGCTGCTTCTGCAGCAGCAATCCGACAAACGCGATTAACCCGAGCAGCAGGGCAGGTTCCCCGAGCAGCCCCTTGCTGATCATTTGCGTTGCGTTCATGGGCATCCCCCGCTTTTGTCATAATATTTGTCTTTGTCTATAACTATAACTATCTCTATAAAATATAAATGCCTACACGGCCAGCCACTGCTTAAACGTCTCGCTGTCCAGCAGCCTCGATTTCAAGTACTGGCGGTCCGTAATATCGTCCAGCCCGATCACCTCGACGTCCTTGGCGAGCTGCAGCGAATCCATCACATAATTGGAGCCGATAATCAGATCGGCATCGAAGGTATCGACCGACGAAATATCCGTATGCTCGACCCAAGCCTTGAGCCCCCACTCCTTCAGGAGCGCCTCCACATTCAGCCGGATCATCAGGCTGGTGCCGAGCCCGCTGTTGCAAGCTACAATGATTTTCTTCATAAGCCCTCCTTCTCCCGCAATCCTTGCCATATCGCCCGGGCATCCTGCGCCTGCCGCAATTCCGCCATGAACGCTTCATCATTCAGCGCGTCCAGCAGCGTTCCCAGCGCGGCGACATGCCGCTCCTTATCCATCGCCGCCAGCGTAATCATCAGCCAGACCGGCTGCCCGGACGGCCCGAACGCCAGCTCCTCGCGAAAGGTCATCACACTGAAGCCCGTGCGCTTCACGCACTCCGGCATATACACATGGGGAAAAGCCACGCCCGCGCGGATAATGAACGGATGCTTGTTGGATTGAATGATTTCGATCAGCTTATCCGCATATCTGGCGTCCGAGACGCCGCGATCCATAAGCAGCCGATTCCCTTCGCGCACCGCGTCCTCCCACGGCATTGCCCCAGCTCCGAGCATGATCGATTCCGGCGGCAGCAGCGCGGTTAAGCTGTAGTCATTCTCCTGCTCCTCACCACCCGGCCGGCTCCCGCCCTGGAACAGATGCAGCAGCTCCTCCAGCAGCCGGTTTCGGTCGTGGATATGCGCGTTCCGCTCCACTACCTGAAAAATATCATTCACCGCCTGCACCGCCGCCGCCGCGGCCGACTCGCCCGATGGCGTCACGCCGAGGAAGCTCGTGATCTGCTTCTGATCCTGCTGATCCAGCAGCGGCGACACCTTGATCCACGGCACCTGCAGGGCATGGCTGATCTCCATCGTGCTGAGGACCGCATCCGCCGTCTGCAACGTAATCTCTGCCGATTCCTTGTACGAGTAAGTACCCACGATATCGACCTGCGGAAAAATCGCCGCCACCCGCCGCTTCAGCATCGCCGATGTCCCAAGCCCCGAGCCGCATACGATCGCCACGCGCTTGCGCACCGGGGCCTTTGGCGGAATCAACCCGCTGCCAATATGGAACATGATGTAGCCGACCTCGTCCCGGTCGAACACGACCGACCACGGCTCCATCACCTCGTTGACGACCCGCTCCAGCAAATTGAGCAGCGAACCGTACTGCGCCTCGAGCTGCTCCATCAGCGGGTTTTTGGACTGCAACCCGAACTTCGCCCGGTAAATGGCCGGCTTCAAATGGATGACCAGGCCCTGCACAATCTGGTCGATCATTTGCAGCGGACGGCCGAGCTCCTGCTCGGTGCGCAAAATAATCTGCTTGGCGAGATCGGCGATGATCAGCTCCTCGGCTGGCAGGCTTTGCTTCTGTGCGCCGAGAATATGCTGCGTAATATAGCCGATCTCTGAAGCGGGCAGCTTCACGCCAAAATGCTGCTCAATCTGCGGCACGACCTCAGCTGCAACGAGCTCATACACCTCATGGCCCTGCAGCTCGGACAGCGACTCCTGATCCATCTCGATCGCATGCGTGCCCTTCAGCCGCTCCATCGCCATCAGCAGATGCAGAATCAGCGTAGAATAGCCCGCATCCGTGAACTGCACGCCCATCTTCTCCTCAAGCCGCTGGATTGTGTCAAACAGCATCGCCGCATCCTCTGTCTCGAACCAGTCCTTCCACGGCGTCATCGGCGAATACGAATCGCCCCGCTGATCGAGGATATACCTCAGCAGCTTATCGTCCGTGATCTCGGAGCGAAGCAGGTTCAGATACGCCCTGCGCCTGCGCTTCTCCGATCCCTCGATATGCAGCTGACCGCGATCCCGTACAAGAGCCAGCTCCCAGCTCAGAAGCCGCTGCTTGATTTCGGTCAGATCCTGCAGCAGCGTATTTTTGCTGATGCCCAGTTCCTCCATAACTGCCTTCACGGATAGCTGCGTCTCCTGAAGCAGCTGCTTCTGCAGCAGGCTGATGCGCTGCTCGGCATCCATGTAAGCTGGACGCTGGCCCATTTGTACGGCAAGCTGCTCCGACTGGCCGGTCTCCAGCCGCAGACGGACGCCGGCTGTGCGGTCGCGATCCAGGCGCACGCCCCGCGCGCGAAGCCAGTCCTCCAGCTGCAGCAAATCGCCCCGCACCGTCCGCAGGGAGATCCCGTATTCATCAGCCAGCTGCTGCAAAGGGATATATTGGTCGCTCTCCATCAACTGCTTGACCATTCGCTGTTGTCTGCTAGATATCATAATGTCACCCGAATCGTTCATAGTTTTGTATGCGTTATCATAACTAGATTATTACACATTTAAAAAGCTAGATATAGAGCATTCATGGAAAAAAAGACGCACACCCCTGCAGGCGCCCGTCTATCTTCACATGTATTCCCCACATGTATCCCCAGCCGTTCGGCTCTCGTATGCTTATTTCGCCACCCGCGCTTCAATTTCCTCCGCCAGCAGCCGCTCTTGCCGGGAAATTGCCTCCTCGTCCGCAGCACTGCGGTAAATCGCGCTTAAGCGGTCCTGATTCTGCTTCACCTCGGCCAAATAAGAAATGGCGATTTGCATCGAAGTAGTATAGCGGGACCTCACCTCGGCGATTTCCTCGGCATGCTTCTCATCCGTGTGCGGAGCGATAGCCAGCTCATAAATATCAAGAATGCTGTCCCCGTCGCGCAGCGGGAAATGCTCATGCGGCGCCGTGCTGTCGAAGATCGCTACGCCCAGCGTGCGGAATACAAGCATATCGAGGCTGTTCGGATCGAAGCCGCAGTGGTACACCTCGGTATCGATCCCGCGCTCCGTTGCGGTAGCTGCAATCTTTTTGAACAAGGTCGATTTCCCTGATCCCGGACGGCCCTTCACGAAGATTCGCGTCGGCACATCCTCCGTCAAATTGAGAACAAAATCAACCGCCCCGCGCCAGGTCGCTGCACCCAGAAAGCGCCGGGTCACCGCGCCGGTCTTTTGACCGCTATCTACACCCCCTGCATCTCCCGCATCCCCTGAGGCCTGCCCAGAACCTGCAGCTTCTGCCGGAACGAGATACTGATCCGCCCAATCGACGGCTAGCTGATTCATGAAATCACGGTCCAGGGCATCAATGTAGATTTTCTCCCAGTCGTCGTGGATTCGCAGCGTTCGCTGAAAGGTCTCGTAAGCCTTCGTATAGCCTTCCGCGATATTGTGCTCCAGCGCAGCAATATGCTCCTGATGGTCCGCCAATCGTTCCCCGCCAGGGTCGCTGCCGAAATCAAAGCGGCGCACCTCAATGCCTTCCGGACTTCCCTCCTGCAACCACGCTTGGTCAGCGATCAGTCCGATCCGGGCATCCTCGATAATGATCCCTTCCAGCAAATCGCTTTGCAGCGGCTGGTGGATCAAATGCAGATTCCAGCCTCTGCGGCCCCATCCGTTCGCCAGCCGGGCCAGAATCGTGCCGATCTCCTGCGAATCGCCCTCCAGCACATATACCGCATCCAATGGATTATAGATAGAATCCACCAGACTGACCAAGCCTTCCGCCGTGTTGCCCCGCGCAAAATAGTGACGTTCTCTTCCTGCCATTTCGTTATACTCCCTTCCCTAACCTTCGAGATTAAAGTGATGCTACACCCTATGCGGAGGAGTTCCGCCGTGTGTTTAGCCTATGCCCGAATAGGGAAGTTCATCCATGTATTGGTCAAAATAGTCCATGAGACGAGCGGCTGTTGCTGAGGGTTAGATGGGGAATGCCTTGGAGCTTGAGTCTTGGGGGTCTTGGGGGTCTTGGGGGTCAGTGGACTTTGGGGGCTAGGAGCCACGCGAACTTTGGGGAGCTTGCGGGCTTTAAGGATTTAAGGATTTTGCGGACCTAGCCTTCCTCTGCCTCATAGCCAACGCTAAATTTGCAGCCACTGATGCAGATCCACGACCGAACGCAGGGCGTACTCCTTCGCCACCGGCTTGCCATGCTCCAGCAGAACCAGACACGGCACACTCGTAATTTGCCAGTCATTCCGCAGCCGGGGCGCGAAATTAATATTCAGCTTCGATACCGGCATCATGTTGCCGCCCGATTGCAGAACGATGTCCAGCATCGTCTCGCCCAGCTTGCACGTTCCGCACAAAGGCGTATATAGATATAAAGCTTCCTTGCCGATTCTGGCAATCGAAGCGTCCACGAATTCTTGTTCTACAGCTTCTCGGATCGTCATACCGACGCCCACTCCCATCTTTGCCAACTCATTTTATTCATAAAATACAGTTATCACTGTTCCAAAGCTGCCCGTTCTAGCGAACAACTTAATTACTATAGCATATTTCATGCCTTGTTCGTTCATTGGATATATTGAGGGGGATCACCCGAAATCTCAGCCCTTTTCAGCCTTTCCCTGTCCTTCTCTACCGCTAGAATGCTGCAAAAGTACATCATTTAGCGCAACCATCTCTCCTAGAGCACGGATTGCTGCAATTGTGCATTTTTTTTTCGAAAATACGACTATTCTCAGCGAGTTGCTGAATTATTACTGTACTTTTGCAGCAATGCGCTTTAAAACGCCCATACATAGAGATATTTCCTGCATTTTTGCAGCAATCCTCCAAAGAAACTCAGCATACAGAACATAACGAGCCGCCACCAGCACAGTAACCTATCCAATAGCCCAAGTAACCAAATAACCAATAACCCTTAGTAACTATTCATGGGTCATTTAAAGCCGAATGTATTTTATACATCTAGTTAAGCTATTTTACCAAAAAACCATGCGCTAAATGGAAAACATGCAGTTAGTTTGCCTGAATGGAGCTCAAACGTCGAAATAGCTTTAAACTAAATGTAGGTTTTACAGTTAGTCCCCCTAACACGGCTAAATACGTTGATCTAACTGTATGAAATACATCTAGTTACCTAACGAACATCCCCTAACCCACCCTAACCACCTCTCCCCCACTTTACCTTCTCCTGAACTACCTAGGAACAATATAAATCAGGGGTTTCATCAACTACCAAATTACATCACAGCTCATATACCAGACAACACAAGCAATTGCCGCCTGAAGATACCCTCGCTCTAAAACACCCGCCTGCATAACACCGCACACTAACAATATAAATACCCAGCCCCCTTTCCCCAAATGCCACCCTGAGCTACTGACCGCCCCGGTTGCGGTAGCTTCTTGGCGAGAGGCCGGTAATTCTTTTGAATACCCGGGAAAAATAAAACGTATCCTTATACCCTAAAGCGTCGCCGACTTCCTTCACCGTAAGCTCCGTATTCAGCAAAATATTCCTCGCCTCCGCGACCCTCAGCCGGTGAAGAAACTCATTCAGCGGATAGCCGGTGTAATCATGAACGATGCGCCGGAGCGTGGATACGGAAATGTGGTGCCGCGCAGCCATTTGTGCAGGCTCCAAAGGGGTGTGCAGCGACTGCGACAGATCTTCGATGACCTTCAGCACGAACCTCTCCCGGTTGCCTGCCTCCCGGCGGTCCGGTTGCGAAGCCAGGTCATAGAGAAAGGATTCCAGCATCAGCGCGGCCCGGTCCAGATTGGTCGGCGCCCCGCTGTCGATCAGCATGAACATCATCTCCATCCGGTGGATGAGGGAGTCATCGAAGGCGGCTTTTTTCACCTGACATGGATTGGGCAGCCACTGCTCCAGCCACTCCGCGATCCGTCCGCCATCGACGGTATAGTAATATTCATCCCAGTAACCGTCTGCATGAGGGCCATAGTTGAACACGGCATCAGGAAAAAGACAAAACCAGCTCCCCGCTTCAACCTGCTGCATTTCCCCGCCCTCCACCTGGTAATAACCGCTGCCGCCGGTAATCATCACAAAAGCCCAGTTGTTGAACTTCGCCCGGCTTCGCTGCAGCGTTCTTCCCGGCAAATGCCCGGCATTGACCAGGCGCAGGGACTTGACCTTCTGCCGGCTGGAATCGACCATCGGGTTGAAGACGCGGATTGGATGCGAACTGATCATATAGTCCATGTATTTTGTCATCCTATGCATTCTCCCTTTAAAACAACTATGTTAAATTAGTTGTGCCTAAACAAATATGAATAAATATAACATATCTGTGTTGAAGCGTCCTGTCCAATTCATATCAGTCTGCACAGATAACAGAAAGGATGTAAGCATACACATGAGTGAGCTAAAAATCGGCCTTATCGGCACTGGATCAATCTCTGAATCCCATCTGCAGGCTTATCAAGCCAATCCGAAAGCGCAGCTAGTCGCCGTCTGTGATTTGAATGAGGACAGAGCACGCGATACCGCCAATAAATACCACATCCCTAACGTGTATACCGATTATCGGGAGCTGCTGGCCAGTCCGGAGGTGGATGCGGTCAGCATCTGCACCTGGAACAATTCCCATGCTGAAATCAGCATCGCCGCGCTGCAGGCGGGCAAGCATGTGCTCTGCGAGAAGCCGCTCTGCAAAACCGTCGACGAGGCGCTGCAAATCGAGCAGGCCGCCAGCGAGAGCGGCAAGCTGCTCCAAGTCGGCTACGTCCGCCGCCACGCTTCGAACATCGCTGTGCTGAAGAAATTTATCGACGCCGGCGATCTTGGCGAGATCTACTATGCCAAAGCGAGCCTCCTCCGGCGCCTCGGCAATCCGGGTGGATGGTTCGCAGACCGCGCACGCTCCGGAGGCGGACCGCTCATCGACATCGGCGTGCATGCCATTGACCTGTGCTGGTACCTCATGGGCAAGCCAAAGGTCAAATCCGTGAGCGGCAACACCTACCACAAGCTCGGCAACCGCTCGAACATTCAGAACTACGATTTCTACCAAGCTGCTGATTACGATGCGGCGCATAACACGGTCGAGGATATGGCCAACGCCCTGATTCGCTTTGAGAACGGTGCATCCCTCATGGTCGATGTCAGCTTTGCCCTCCATGCGAAGGAGAACTCGGCGCTGATCAACATTTACGGCGACAAGGGCGGCGCGGAGATCGAACCCGTATTATCGATCGTAACGGAGCGCCATGACACAATCATTAACATCGATCCGCAAATCAGCGCGCCGGGTTTTGATTTCCAGGCCGCCTTCGACCGTGAAATCAATCATTTTGTGGACAGCTGCCTTGGATTGACCGAAACGAACAGCCCGGTCGAGGACGGCGTGGAAATGATGAAAATTTTGAACGCGATTTATCAGTCCGCCGCAGAAGGCCGCGAAATCCATTTCTAGGTCGACATTTTATCACGAAGCAGCCCGAAGAGGCAGTCCGACATCGAATCTTGCGTTCACCCTCGAAGTCCGGTGCTCATGTAGGCTTCTCCTACACTCCGCTCCTCCTTCTTCGGGTTCTCACAACCTTCTCGGTGCTAAAAAGTCGACTTACAAGCAATATAAAGGAGGCAACCAAAGATGAAATTGACCAATAAAATTGGCGTCATTGTGGACAGCTTTGGCGTGGGCGTAATGGAAGGGCTGAAGAAAGCAAAGGAGGTCGGCGCGGAGGGCGTGCAAATTTACGCCGTATCCGGCGAGATGGATCCTGCCGCGCTGACACCGGCCAAACGCAAGGAGCTGCGCAGCTACATCGATGGACTGGGGCTCGAAATCTCCGCCCTGTGCGGCGATTTGGCCGGACACGGCTTCCAGGATGCAGAGGCCAATCCCGCGAAAATCGAGAAGTCGAAGCGGATCCTCGACCTGGCCGTGGAGCTGGGAACCTCCGTCGTAACGACGCATATCGGCATCGTTCCGGATGACAGAAACGGGCGGATTTACCACGCGATGCAGGAGGCATGTGAGGAGCTGGGCATATACGCGAAGAGCATGAACGCTTATTTCGCCATTGAGACCGGACCGGAGCCGGCAGCGCATTTAAAAAGCTTCCTGGATACGCTCAGCACCAACGGCGTCTCCGTCAATTTTGACCCGGCGAACATGGTCATGGTGACGGGCGATGATCCTGTGGAAGGCGTGAAGCTGCTCAAGGACTACCTCGTGCATACTCACGTTAAAGTTTTGACGATCGAGCGTGAAGTCGGCGACAATCCTGCGGAAGACATCCGCAAGGCCGTAGAATTCATCCGCGCTTATCGGGACTAATGAGCATACTCAAGAAATCTTAACTACCTAACCTAGCGAAAAGGAGTCATCCTTATGAAATTGGGAATTAGCTCTTACAGCTTGTATCAAGCGATGCGCGACGGCAGCATGACCATTGGGGAGGTGATCGAATGGGTCGCCGGCATCGGTGCCAGCCATATCGAAATCGTGCCGGGACTCGGCTTTGATTTTGCGGCCAATCCGGAATTGGAGGAGCAAATCAGGGAGAAAGCCGCGGCTGTGGGCATCGGTATATCGAACTATGCGATTGGAGCCAACTTCCTCACGGAGACCGAGGAGCAGTACGAAGCGGAAATCGCCCGCGTCATGAGCGAGGTGGACCGGGTCCATCGGCTGGGCGCGAAGCTGATGCGTCATGACGTGGCATCCCGACCGGATACCTCCATCGCCCGCTTTCAGGAAGACTTGGACAGAATAGCCGCGGCCTGCCAGCGCATTGCCGACTATGCCAAGCAGTACGATATCACAACGAGCGTGGAGAATCACGGCTACTATGTCCAGGCCAGCGATCGGGTGCAGGCGCTCATCCATGCCGTGGACCGCCCGAACTTCAAGACAACGCTGGATGTCGGCAACTTCGTCTGCGTGGACGAAAATCCGGTTGCCGCCGTAAAAAACAACCTGCCCTACGCCTCCATGATTCATATCAAGGACTTCTACATCCGTCCATCCTACCGCAATCCGGGCGAAGGCTGGTTCACCAGCGCCAGCGGCGATTACCTGCGCGGCGCCATTGCCGGACACGGCGACCTCGACCTATACGAGATTCTGCGCCTGATCAAAGCTTCCGGATACGATGGCTATATGTCTATCGAATATGAAGGCATGGAGGATTGCCGGCAAGGTACCAGAATCGCCTTCGACAACGTAACACGCATCTGGAACGAGATTCATACTTAATGTAATTAACTTCCACATCCACGCCACGTAAACAGCAGCGGGACAACATATCTGTAACCGCATCTAAACTGATTACAGACATGTATCCGCTGCTGTTATAGTGGCTTTTATTCGTAGCTAGACAGGAAATTCCTCCAATGGACTTGGCCGGTGTTTTTTACTTCAGAGCATAAATGATTAATGACTAAAAGTATGGCAAACCCGGCTGAAGCTCTCGGCAATAATTTCGCAGCCCCGCTTCAGGTTCTCTATGCTGATTGTCAGCGGAGGCATGATCTTGATCACCGTATCATTCCGGCCGGCCCGCTCTAGAATCAGGCCGTTCTTAAAGCAATTTGCCGTAATTTCTCTCGCGGCTTCTTCCCCTAGATGAGAGACATCGATGCCCCAAATCATGCCGATGCCCCGGAACTTCAGATCCGCATCTAAAGGCGCGATCTCATTTTGCAAATAATGCTTGATAAATGCTTCCTTTTCCCGTACCTGCTCGCCCAGCCTCTCCGCCGTCCTGAATTCCAATGCCGCCTTGGCGGTAACGAAGGCAAGCTGATTCCCCCGGAACGTTCCGTTATGCTCCCCTGGACTCCAGATGTCAAGTTCAGGTCTGATCAAGAGCAAGGACATCGGCAGGCCGTATCCGCTGATCGATTTGGATAAAATGACGATGTCCGGCACAATCCCCGCGCGTTCGAATGAGAAGAACGGCCCCGTTCTGCCGCAGCCTACCTGGATATCATCGATGATCAGCAGAATATCGTGCTCATCGCACAGCTGACGCAGGCTATGCAGCCACTCGATCTCGGCTACATGAATTCCGCCCTCCGCTTGCACGGTCTCCAATATCATCGCAGCCGGCTTGCCGACCCCGGAATGCGTATCGGACAGAATATGCTCCATGTAACGGATCGTATCCAGCCCCTCAAACGATTGCCCATAAGGAATGAAAGTCACGTTATTCAGCGGCATTCCCGCGCTTTCGCGCATCGAATTGCTGCTCGTAATCGACAGGCTCCCCAAGGACATTCCATGAAATCCGCCCATAAAAGCAAAGACGCCCGTTCTGCCCTTGACCTTCCGGGCCAGCTTCAATGCGGCCTCCACCGCATTCGTTCCCGTCGGTCCGCAAAATTGCAGCTTATAGTCCAGAGACTGAGGCTTCAGAATATGCTCGGAGAACGAAACGATGAAGTCTTCCTTCGCCTTCGTATACATATCAAGCCCATGCATAATCCGGTCCTGGGACACATATTCCATGATTTTCGACTTCATAAACTCATTGTTATGCCCGTAGTTGAGCGCCCCGGCGCCAGCAAAGAAGTCGATGTAGGCTTCTCCGGTGTCGGCATATAACTGGTCGCCCTTCGCTTTATCGAATACAACCGGGAAACTTCTGCAATACGACCTAACATTGGATTCCAGCAATTCGAACGTCTTCATCTTTCATTCATCCTCCTCATCGATTATCGTTTTCTCATCATCCATGTCAGGCTTCATGCACTTCCACCGCTCTCACCGGCTCCGGCTCGGCATCCTGGGTGAAGAACTCTCTTAGCTCGCGGTTGCGATAGGCTATAAAACCAACAACGAATAGACCTGCACCAGAAATTACAGCGATATAAGACCAATCCATACCTTCCAGAGCAGCACCGTATACCCACATGCCAACAGGCACGGCAATAGTAGTCACCGTATTGACCACCCCAAGAATACTGGCTCTGATCCGCTCGGGAATATAAATTTGCACATAGGAGAGCATAGGAATATTGCCCATCGTATTCAGCGCACCCGTCAGCGCCAAGACAATCATATAGCCGGCCATCAGCGTAATCTTTGCGCTCATATCGAAGATCGGCCATTTCGGAAACATCCACATGGCGATGACGAAGCCTTGCAGCTGAATCAGAATGAAAATTTTATTGGTAATAAAACGATTAATCTTGGGCACCGAAACAATGATGGCTCCGATAATCACGCCTACCGCTAATGCGGCTTCAATGAACGACAGCTGTTGGGGCGTCATATCCAGCGCTTGATAGACAATAAAGGGCAGGATTAACGAAACCGCCGGCGCGATGACAAAGTTAACCACGACGAATATCGATAACAAGTACTTGATCGCAGCACGCTGCCTGATGTATTGATACACCTCCTTCAAGCTTTCCACATAAGGCTTGATCTCCCCCATATGCTCCTTGCGGGATGAGAACTTCAGCGCCATGTTGAGAAATCCGGAAAGGATGAACGCAACCCCTTCGATCAAGAAAATTTTCTCCAGGCCGAACTTACTATAGGCGACAGCCCCGAGCACGGGCCCCAAAATACTGATCAGGGCCCCTATGCTCTGGTTGCTGGAATTCACCGTAGCTACCCGTTCGGGAGCAACGATGTTGGGCACAGACGAATTGATCGTCAGTGTAAAGAACGCCTGGAGCGTGCTCATTATCATCGCATACACAATAAAGAGCAGGATGCTGTCGTGGTAAAATTGAAACAGCAGCATTAACAGTAAAATCGATGTGCCGCTAAGGAAGTCGGTCGTAACCATAATCCGTTTTTTATTGCTGCGATCCACGAACACCCCGGCGAAAATATTGACGAAGATGCCCGGAATATAAGTAAAACTCAATACAAGGGCGAACATGCTGGCTGAACCGGTGAGATCGAGAATATACAGACTGAGCGCAAAGCGGAAAATGGACGTTCCCAACTCCGTAATTAAGCGGCTTAAACTGAAGATCGCAATATTTCTTGTGTCTCTCATAGATTTACACCTTTCAGTTGTGCAGAGGCATACCCTTTAACCTGTTCCCGGGCCGCCTTATCCAGCATGCTCCGGATGGATTCGCAGCTCTCTTCCACTGGAAGCGCCAGCGTAATATGAATATGGTTGCCCTGATGCCAGGTCATATAGAGAATCCGGTTTGGATCGTCGCAATTCACGCCTTCTGCATCCAAGTATTCTAAATCTGCTTCTCCACTCAGCTCACCCAGATAATTGAAATTGACAGGCGTCTCCTCAAAGGCGGCGAGCAAAGCATTTCTCGCTTCCGCAAAATCCGGATCTATCGATTCGTTATATAGCAGATTCGCAAAATGAATGTTGTAGTCCGAGGCGGTTTGCAGCTTCTTGCTGACCAGCTTGCTCTGCATATCCATATCCTGCTTAAGGTCCAGCAGCAGGGGAATGTAATCAATACATTCGCCGACGATGTCAAAATATGCGGCCTCCCCGTACTGTCTTCCGAAGTGGGTCATCCACATCGGAATCTGCTCCACGCCCAGATATGCGCTAAAGAATTCAACAAAGATGCCCATCGCCAGCTTCCACCTGCTCTCTGCATCCTTATGCCCTTCCGCTAGCTGCTTCAGATTGATGCTGTGGTTGATGACCGTTATCTGCGCCCGGCCGTCCCCGCTTCGCGTTTGCATGGCCGCGGCGATCTGCCTTGCCACCGTCCCGAAATTGCGAAGGTCATAGAGCTCATAAAGCTCCTTGGCCGATATTCCTTCCGGGCCTCGGCTAATTTGCGCTATGAAGTCCGTAAATGTCGCGCCCTGTTTCGGCTTGACTGCCTTCCCTTGGCGGAGAAGCTCATAGCCTTCGATCACTTGGCTGCGGAGGACTTCATTGCTCATATAATCGAAAATGGTGTGGGAGAACGGAAGCAGCAGCAAATATTCCTTCACACTCTGCTTAACCAGCAGCACACGGTACATGAGTGGATCCTTGTCCGAGTATGGCTTAATAAAGAACCTGTTCATGAGCGACTTCAAAATATCCGTCTGCGTACCTTGCTCGAATGGGGAAATATCGATCATGGGCAATTCAAGCTGTTGCGGGCGCTCATGCAGCTGCCAGTATCCTTCCTCATCTCCATCACTTTGAACCAGCACACTGCGCATCACCTCTTCAGCGGATACAATTTGCTGAAGCGCCTGGCGCAGCAGATCCGGCTGAAGCGCCTGATTCCATTTCACCATCGTTCCCGACACGTCTTTATGCTTGAAATGATACATTTGTGAAGGTGAAATTCCGTATTCCTTCACGACCTGTCCGCCCGTAACTCCCTGCGCATAGAGCTCCTGCATGTGCCAAATCTGCTCAAGCATGCCATCGACCCAGGCCGCAGCTTCTGTCTGCTGCAATTGCAGCCGTGCATTCAGCTCCTCCCGGCTCATGCTTGGATGCCTTGTATCCTCATTCAGTTCCCTGGCATCGAGCAAATAATGCGGGTGCAGACGCTCATCCAAATGCTCGGCGATCAACGTCTCCGCTTCCTGCTTCAGCGCATCATCCAGACCAACTATATGAACGATGGAATATTCCTCGTCCTCAACGAAGTAGGTCTTCCACTCGCAGGATCGCTGGAGACGGCCGCTGAGCCACTGCTCCGCCTGCCGGACATCCGTAATCCGCTGCTTCTCGTCAGGAGCCAGACGCTGCGCATAAGCCGACAACTCGGCAGGAGTCTGATGGGCAAAAACCTGGTTGATGCTGATGGTCCAACCACGCTCGGCCAGCTTCGATACCATCTGCATCGCCTTTAACGAATGGCCCCCAATGGCAAAGAAATTATCATGGACGCTGATCCGCTCTATGCCCAGAATTTCCGACCAGACCTGAACGGCCAGCTCCTCGTGCTCATTTCTTGGAGCGGTGTACTCCACATCGCCTCCGTGGTATTCCGGTTCAGGGAGCGCTTTGCGATCGACCTTGCCGTTGACGTTCAGCGGCAGCACCTCCATGAATACGAATGCGGAAGGAATCATATAGTCGGGCAGCTGCTGGGCCATATATTCCTTAACGGCTGGAACGGTCAACTCTCCGTCGGCTACTACGTAAGCACAGAGGAACTTGTTCGTTTCTTCATATTCCTTAACGAGAATGACGACTTCCTTGACCGCCGGGTGGTTAAGCAGAACACTTTCGATCTCGCCAATTTCGACTCGAAACCCTCTGATCTTAACCTGATTGTCCATTCTGCCAATGAACTCGATGGAGCCGTCAGGAAGCCATCTTGCCGCATCCCCCGTCCGATATACCCGATCCCCTGGAACAAAAGGATTGGGAATGAACTTCTGCCTGGTCAGCTCTTCATTGTTCATGTATCCGCGGGCAACACCGTCCCCTCCGACCCAGAGCTCGCCAGGCACGCCGACCGGATTCAGGTTTCCGTATTTATCGACGATATATGCCGTTGAATTGCTGATCGGCGGCCCAATCGGCACGCTTTTCTCATACGCTTCTTCGATGATGAAGCAGCAGGAGAACGAGGTGTTCTCCGTAGGACCGTACCCATTTACCACGGTCAACTGCCCGCAATGCTCCCTCACAAGCTGGATATGCTTCGGGGAGAGAATATCTCCGCCGACGATCAAGTAGCTAACCGTACGGAACATATCCGGCTTCTGCTGGGCGAACTGGGTAAATAGCGGCGATGTCAGCCATAACATCGTGATGCGATGCTGCTGAAGCACGGATTCGACCCGGATCGGATCCAGCAGTGTAAATTTATCGACCAGGTACAGGCGCGCGCCATTCAGCAATGCTCCCCAAATATCAAATACACTGACGTCGAATACCGGAGCCGCTGTCTGCAGCACGCGATCCTCTCGCGTGAAGCGCACATAATTCGTATTCCTGACCAGCCGGGCGACGCCGAGATGCTCGACCATAACCCCTTTAGGCAGTCCCGTAGATCCCGAAGTATACATCACATAAGCGAGATGACCGGGGTTCGTCTCATGGGGGAGATTAGGCGCATCAAGATTGTCCAGCTGCTTGTGATCCAATACGACAGCTTCTACGCCATCTATCGCTCTGTCTGCGTAACAACTGCGGGCAAGCAGCACTTTGGCCTCGCTATTCTTAAGGAAATATTCGACCCGGTCCATCGGATAATCCGGATCAATCGGAAGATAAGCGCCCCCTGCCTTCAGAATCGCCAGCATGCCGATGATCATTTCCAGCGTGCGATCCCCGATAATCGCCACAATCCGATCAGGGGCAACTCCCTTGTCCCGCAATATTGCGGCGAGCTGGTTCGCCTTGGCGTTAAGCTCGCGGTAAGTCAGCTCCGTATCGCCATAGACAACTGCGATGCGGTCTGCCTGCTGTTCCGCCTGCTCTTCGAACAGCTCATGGATCGTTTGGTGCGGATAGTAAGCTGCCGTATCATTGAAGTCTGCGATAATTTGCCGCCGCTCCTCCTCCAGCAGCAGACCGATGTCGTACAATTTAATATCCATATCTGCCGTAACGGCCCGCAAGATTTGAACATAGTGCGCAATCAAGCGCTCAATCGTATCTTTGCGGAATAGCTTGACGGCATATTCGATATCCAAACGGATCTCCGCTCCATCTTCTGCCGCCGTAACCATCAAATCGAATTTGGACGTGCCGTTGTCGAACGGGTATGGCTCCATACGCAGGCCATCCAGCTGAATCTCCTCGACCCCGACATTATCCACGGCAAACATCGTGTCAAATAGCGGATTGCGGCTTACGTCCCGCGCGACCTCCAGCTTCTCCAGCAGATCCTCGTACTGGATCAGTTGATTCTCGAACGCCTGCAGTGAATGCTCCTTCACTTCCTCCAGGAAATCCCCGAAGTGCTTATGCCCTTCAGGCTGAGTACGGATGGCAAGGGTGTTAACAAACATCCCTATGATGCCCTCCAGTTCCTTCCGCGCCCTGCCTGCGGTCGGCGTACCGACGATAATATCCTCCTGGTTCGCATATTTGGATAAGAGAATGTTGTATGCGGCAAGCAGGAACATATACAAGGTAGTTCCTGTCCGCGCAGCCGCTTCAAGTATGCGAGAGCTTAAATCGCTATCCAGCCTAACCGTCAAGCTATCCCCCTCGAAGCTCTGCATTTGCGGACGCGCATAATCGGTAGGTAGCGTGAGCACCGGCAATTCTCCCGCGAAGCGCTCCAGCCAGTATTGCTCCTGCTGTCGATAGGCTTCCGATTGAAGCATTTTATTTTGCCAGACCGCATAATCCTTATATTCCACCCGCGTTGCAGTACTGCTCTGCTCTTGGCCGCTGTACAGCTGGCTTAGCTCCTCAACCAGCAGGCGCACAGACTCTCCGTCTGAGATGATATGATGCATGTCGATCATCAGAATATGCTTGTCCGCATGAAGGCTTGCCAGCCCCACGCGAATTAACGGTGCCTGCTGCAGATCGAAAGGCTGAACAAATTGCCGGATGGCCTCCTTGATTCGCGCAGGCTCATCCATAATGACCATTTCCCGGATCTGAAATACGACCTCTGGATGCACAATTTGCACCAGTCCGCCTCCCCTAAGCTGGAACGAAGTTCGGAAGGCTTCATGCCTGCGAATCAAGGCATCGAATGCCTGCTCCAGCCTGGAGCGATCCAGACTTCCAGACAACTGCAGGACAAAAGGCATATTGTACGTCGTTCCGGCACCCTCCAGCTCGTTCAAAATCAGCAGACGCTTTTGCGCTGAGGATACCGGGTAATCCTCCTGATCGGGGATGCGTTCAATTTCCGTGTATCCCTGCCGCTCCAGCGCATCAATCCCCGCAGCCATCTGCTCCAGAATAGGATGGCGAAAGACGCCGCTTAGCGGCAGGTCAACTTGAAAAGCTTCCTTAATGCCGGAGGTCAGCGCCGCCGCCTTCAATGAATGCCCGCCAAGCTCGAAGAAATGGCTATGCGCCCCGACCTGCTCCACCCCGAGCACATCAGACCAAATCTCAGCCAGTCTCTGCTCCGTTTTACTGCGCGGCGGAACATGGTTATCCGTTGCCGCGGAATGGAAGTCGGGCTGCGGCAGCGCACGGCGGTTCACTTTGCCGTTCGCGGTTAATGGCAGTTCATCCAGGAACACATAATGGACTGGAAGCATGTATTCCGGCAATTCCCGGGCCAGGTGCTCTCTCAGCTCCCGTACCGGCCATTCCCGGGAAGCGGCAATATAGGCGCATAACTCCGGTTCTTGCCGCAGGTTCTCTATCGCCAGGACAACAGCCTCCTTGATCCCCGCCTGCTTCAGCAGAACATTCTCTACCTCGCCCAGCTCGATGCGGTAACCGCGGATTTTAACCTGTTCATCCATCCGGCCTAAATACTCGAGGTCGCCTTCCGGCAGCCATCTGGCCAAATCTCCGGTCCGGTACATTCTTTCGCCGGGATAGAACGGGTCGCTCGTAAACTTCTCCGCCGTCAAGTCAGGCCGGTTCATATAACCCCGGGCCAAGCTGTCCCCGGCAACGCAGAGTTCGCCAGGCACCCCAACCGGGAGCAGCTTGTCATTGGCATCCAGGATATAGACCCGCACATTGTCGATCGGCTTGCCGATCGGAATATTGTCGTACTCTCCCTTGACCTTGAATGCCGACGTCACGATGGTGTTCTCCGTCGGCCCATAGTTATTGACCAGCTCATAAGGCGTCGGACGATATACTCTGAGTTTATCTCCCCCCGTAATCAGCATGCGCAGCGAGTCGTTGTCGAGCTGGATGAACTGCTCGCAGACCGCCGTCGGCAAGAAGCTGATGGAAATACGGCTGTTGTTGTAATATTCCGCTAATAACCGTACATCGTATCGAATTTCCTCCGGAATGATGTGCAGCTCGCTGCCTGACAAGAGGGCCGGGAAAATCTCCCACACCGAAGCATCGAAGCCGAATCCGGCATATTTCGTACATTTGTCCGCGTCTGTCAGTTGGTAGTACGTCTGGTACCAGCCGGTCATATTCAGCAAGGAACGATGCTCGATCATCACGCCCTTTGGCTTGCCCGTCGAACCGGAGGTGTAAATGACATAGGCCAGGTCGGTTGGCGAGGCCTCCGCAGATGCCAGCGGTGGCGTTGATGTAGATGGCGATGAGGACGTCGTTGGTATTGGCGCTGACGATGTTGACGAAGGCTGCGGCCCCGCTTCCCTGGACGTAACAAGCGCATCCTCCAGATCAATCGCTTGAATATGCCTTCCGGCCATATGAACCTTCATATCTGGAGCAAGCATATCTTTCGCTTGCAGCAGCCGGCTCTTAGTCAAGAGCAGGCCAGCATTGCTATCCTCCAAAATATAAGCGATGCGGTCGGCCGGATATTCATGGTCGATCGGCAGATAAGCTCCTCCTGCCTTGAGCACGGCGAGCACGGCAACGATCATTTCGATCGAATGCTCAGCCATAATGGCCGTAACTTCGCCACGCTTGACGCCAAGCTCCCGCAGCATTTGAGCAAACCTGCCCGCCATCTCGTCCAATTGCCGATAAGTTAACCGCTCCTCCTTAAATACAAGGGCGATATGCTCCGGCGTCCGCCCGGCCTGTTCCGCAAACAGTTCATATACCGTCCGGTTGCGCGGGTAGCCGGCGCGGGAACCATTGAAATCAACCATCATTTGCTGCCGCTCCTCTGGCGACAGCAATTCGATATCTGCGAGCTTCATCTCTTTACCCGCGGCAATGACTCGCAGCACCTGGACAAAATGCTTCAGCAGCCGTTCAATCGTAGCAGCCTTAAACAATTTGACAGCATACTCTGCGTCGATGAACATGCCTTGCTCCCGCTCGACCACCGTCAAGGTCAAATCGAACTTGGACATTCGGCCATCCCAAGAGCAGGATTGCACGGCCAGTCCAGTTAAATCAGCCTCTTGAATATCGATGTTCTGCAAGGTGAACACCGTATCGAACAGCGGATTGCGGCTCATATCCCGCCGTAAGCCGAGCTGCTCGATGAGATCTTCGTATTGGTAGTCCTGATGCTCGAAAGCCTGCAAGGCCGTTAGCTTCACCTCATTCAGGAAATCCCCGAATGTCTTCTGCGCTCCCGGCTTCAGGCGCAATGCCAGCGTATTGACGAACATACCGACCGTATGAAGCACGTCTGCATGGGTTCTGCCCGCCGTCGGAGAGCCGATCACGATATCCTCCTGAGCCGAATACTTAGACAGCAGCACACTGTAAGCGGCAAGCAAAACCATATACAAGGTAGCTCCCGTTTCATTAGCAAGCTGCTTCAGCCGGGACGACAGTTCCTGGTCGATTTCCACGGAGGCAACCGCTCCCTCGTAGCTTTGAATTTGCGGACGCGGGTAATCGGTCAGCATATTCAGTACCGGAGGCTCCTCGGCGAACTGTTCCAGCCAGTAGCGCTCATGCCGCTGCAAGCCCCCGGAGCCGAGCTGCTTATTTTGCCAGACGGCAAAATCTTTATATTGAATGCGCTGAACACCTAAACGCTCCAAGCCTTGACCGTTGTACAGCTCGCTGAATTCCTTCACGATGACGCTGATGGAAGAGCCGTCAGCGACAATATGATGGATATCAATGACGAGCACATATCGCTCCTCCTGGCGTTTGGCGAGAGCGGCCCGCAGCAATGGAGCCTGGCCAAGATCGAACGGCGTGACCAGTTGATCGACGATATCCTCCATATTCTGATCAGGATGAACGTCCAGCTGCTCCATCGTAAAATCAACGCGGTCATGAATTCGCTGAACAGGCTCGCCCTGAAGGAGGGTAAAGGAAGTCCGCAAGGGCTCATGACGCGCAATCAACGCTTGAAACGCCTCTTCCAGCCGCTTCACATCAAGCCTGCCCTCGATTTGCATCACAAACGGCATGTTGTATGCGGTATCCATGCCTGTCATTCCATTTAGAATAAACAGCCGTTTTTGCGCCGAGGACGCGGGATAGTATTCAGCCGCCGGGGCAGGCTCGATAGCTAGTGCGGGATCAGAACCCGCTTCCTGATTCCCGCCAATGCGGGCCGCCATGTCTGCAAGTACAGGGGTCTGGAACACATCCGCCAGCGGCAGCTGAACCTGAAATTGCTTCTTCACTTCCGAAACCAGCTTCAGGGCCGTCAAGGAGTGGCCGCCCAGCTCAAAGAAATGATCATTCACGCCGACAGCAGGCACGCCTAGCACATCGCTCCATATGTCGGCGAGCTTCTGCTCCGCCTCATTGCGCGGGGCAACATAGATACCTTCATATGCTGCGCTCTCCTCCGGCACGGGCAGAGCTTGGCGGTGAACCTTGCCGTTCGGGGTCAGCGGCAGCTGATCCATGAATACCCAATGGGAAGGAATCATGTAATCAGGAAGATAGCCCGCCAAATATTGCCTGATTTCCGCTGCACCCAGTTCACCCTCGCAGACGAGATAAGCACATAGGGCCTTGCTGCCTTCGCCTTTGTCCCATACCGTGACGATCGCTTCCTTCACGGCCTTGTGCAGCTGGATCCGGCTTTCAATCTCCCCGATTTCAATGCGGAATCCCCTGATTTTCACCTGATGATCCAGCCGGCCGATGAACTCGATCGTACCGTCCGGGAGCCAGCTTGCTGCATCTCCCGTGCGGTAAACACGCTCACCTTCCGTAAACGGACTGGCCATGAATTTCTCCGAGGTCAGCGCCTCGTTATTGATGTAGCCCCGAGCCACACCGTCGCCCCCGACCCATAGCTCGCCCGGCACACCGACGGGGCATAAGTGCCCGTATAAATCGACGACATAAGCCGTAGAATGAGCAATCGGCCCGCCAATCGGAATGCTCTTCTCCTCCTGTGAAGTAATCGTATAGCAGCAGGAGAAGGTCGTATTCTCGGTCGGTCCATACCCATTGATCAGCGTCGTGCCCTTGCACTGCTCCGCCACCTGTTGAATATGCTTGGGCGAGAGGGCATCTCCGCCGACAATCAGATAGCGAAGCGGCTGGAACAACTCCGGCTGCTGCTGGGCCAGCTGATTAAACAGCGGGGAGGTGAGCCACATCGTCGTAATGCTGTATTCGCGAAGCGCTTGGCCCAGCTTCTCTGGATCCAGGATCGATGTTTTATCGATAATATACAGCTCCAGCCCGTTTAGCAGCGCGCCCCATATTTCAAACGTGCAGGCATCAAACACAGGAGCCCCCGTTTGCAGGATGCGATCCCCCGGCCGAAACGGAATGTAGTTCGTATTCTGGACAAGACGAACTACATTCTGGTGCTCGATCATAACCCCTTTGGGCCGCCCCGTTGAACCTGACGTGTACATGACGTAGGCTAAATTTGCAGGCTTCACAGGGTTCTGCCTCACCTGGAGCGGCGGCTCATCAAGCTGCTGGTCCAGATTGGAGGCAGGCTCCCTTTCCGGCTCGTTCTCATCAAGAATGATCACCTCAGCTTCACTCGCCAGGCGTTCCGCGTAGCATCGCGGAGTAACAACCCATTTCGCCTGGCTGTCGAGAAGCATATATTCAATGCGGTCGGCAGGGTATTCCGGATCGATGGGCAAATAAGCGCCCCCTGCCTTCAAAATCCCCAGCATGCCGATCACCGTGTCCGCGGAACGCTCCCCGACCAGGCCGACGATCTGATCGGGGCCGACTCCTCTGCTGATGAGCCTGGCTGCAAGTTGATTGGCTTTATCGTTCAATGCTTTATATGTCAGATTTTCACCGTGATGAACGATGGCAAGATTTCCGGGAACTCGCTCGGCCTGACGCTCGAACAATTGCACGATGGTTTGGTCCCGCGGATACTCGCCTGCCGTGTCGTTAAACCTGTGTAAGATTAACTCTCGTTCCTCGGCCGTAATTACTGAAATATCCCGCAGAAGCACATTCGCATTTTGGCTGACCGTATTCAGCACTTGCTCATAATGCTGGAACAAGCGATCCATCGCCGCCTGTTCATAGCGGGCCGCATTATATTTGAATTTGACCTCAAGGCCTTCATTCGGCATCAAAATAAGATTGAAATCATAATGCGTCTGTTCAAAATCCTCCAGCTCGCTAATAGCGAATGGCTCTTTCGCCTCTGCTTCGTCCAGCGGATCCGCACTCACCGGATAGTTCTGAAAGGCGTAAATATGATCGATTAGGTGCTGTTTCTTGGTTGATAGGGACTGAATTTCTGCAAGTGGATAAAAATCGTAGTTTTGCGTTTCTAAGGAGGTAAGTTGCACTTGTTGAATGAGAGAAGAGAAGGTTTGGTCGCCATGGAAGGTAATCCTGATGGGAACGGTGTTGATGAACAGCCCGATCATCTGCTCAACCCCGTCCACTTCCGCCGGCCGGCCGGAGGTGACGGAACCGAAGACTACATCCTCGGTTCCGTTGTAACGGCCTAACAGCAGCGCCCAAGCGGACTGGAGCACCGTATTTAGCGTCACTTGATGGGCTTTGGCCACCTGCTCCAGCCGCTGAGCCGTCTCCTCGCTGATTTGATAGCTGCGATCGATTTGCTCGTTCGCCTTCTGGCGCATCATGCCTTGGTCGTGATGCCCCTTGCCGTCCTGGCGTCGAATCCCGAAAGAAGGCAGTTTAATCGCCGAATCATAGCCTTGCACATAATCGGCCCAATAACGGCGGGCCTCCTCGCGATCCTGGCGATCCAGCCACTGGATGTAGCTAGCGAAGGGAGGCGCCTCATCCAGCTCCAGAGCTGCGCCCTGGCTCAGCGCTTTATATACATCGAACAGTTCCTGTACGATCGTTTTCAAGCACCAGCCATCCATAATGATATGATGATAGCTCCAAATCAGCTTATAACGACGCCCCGCTTGCTGATCTATTTGCTGATCCGTTTGCAGCACAGCCGCCCGCAGCAGCATATCCTTCGCCAGGTCGAAGCCCTTCTTCTGATCGGCCTCGATGAAGCGTTGTATATATAGCTCCTGCTCTGCCTTGTCCATTTGGGATATATCTTCGTAATGAACGGACATGCTGCGCTTCTTGAAAATAATCTGCTTCGGATTTTTCATATTTTCGTGAAGGAAGTTCAGCCTTAGCACATCGTACTTGTCGATCAGAGCGTTAAAACTTCTCTCCAGCAGCCCGACGTCCAGCTGCCCTGTGACGGTACAGGCAAACTGTTCGAAATAAGCCGTGGACTCCGGATTCAAATAGGAATGAAAGAGCATTCCCTCTTGCATCGGCGTCAGGTTGCATACCCCGGCGATTGACAGCTTTTCGTTCATGACCATCCCTCCTCTAAATCTATTTGTTAACTATTGTAAAAATTCATAATAGCTTCCAGCTCTTCGATCGATAGATCGTCCCCAGCCACATCGGAAGGCGTCAGCTCCTGCGTCTCTTTGTCCGCGCAGTGCTTAATAATCTCGGTCAGCTGCGATTTGAAATGATTTCCGAAGACCCGAATGTCTGCCTCCGCATATTCCTGCAGGTTATACTCGATAGACATCGTCAGCTGCCCGTCCTCCACAAGCCCGCCGATATTCAGGGCAATTTCCCTCTCGGCCTCCGGACTGACGGTTTGACCGTAAGGAAGATCGGAAACCTGGAACACGCCCGTGTTCACGTCATTATCAAATTGTCCTAAATAGTTGAACTTGATTTCGGGCTCCAGCCGGAATCGGATACTGTCATTCCCTTGTTCAGCAGCAAGATATTTGAGCAGCCCGTAGCCAATTCCTTTATTCGGAATGCGCCGGATGCTCTCCTTGACCGACTTGATCTGATAGGACAGCTCCGCCGTACCGGGTACGTCCAGCACCACCGGATATACCGATGTAAACCAGCCGACGGTTCGGCTGACGTTCACATTTTTTAGAATTTCTTCGCGGCCGTGTCCTTCCAGGCAAATCAGCACCTTCTCCTCGCCTGTCCACTGCCGGACAGCCCGGCCCAAAGCGGTGAGAAGTATATCGTTAATTTCCGTGTTGTACGCTCCGTGTACCTTGCCGAGCAATTGCTCCGTCTCAGGCTTGGTCAACTGGAAGGAATGCGTCATATTATCGAGCACCTTCAACGGCCCTACCCGGCGGCCCGATTTAGGTAATGCTCTGACCTCCGCAGATTCGATTTGCTGCCAGTAGTCTAGCTCCTTCCGCATGGCTTTGCTTGCAGCATGCTCCTTCAGTTGTTTCGCCCATGTCTGGAAGGAATCCGTTTTGGCGGGAAGCTGGATCGGCTTGCCGCTTGCAGCCTGCTCGTAGGCCAGTGTTAAATCTTCAAATAAAATGCGCCAGGAAATGCCGTCAATCACCAGATGGTGAATAATGATCGCCAGATGATCACCGGTGCTCGTCTTGAATAGGCCGGCCTTAACTAATGGCCCCCGTTCCAGGTCGATACTCCCGTGCAGCAGGTCGATCTGGCGGGATATCTCCAGCCTGCCCTCATCCCCATCAGGTACGGTCATCGTAGCTAGATCAAACCAGGCGCGTTCTGCCTGCCCATCCAGCCCCTCGTTATACTGCATCCATGCTCCATCCTCCCGCTTGAATACCATCCTTAACGCGTCATGATGACGGGTCAGCTCAGTGAGGACTTGGGACAACAGGTCAATCTGGAACCCGTCCCGTTTATACAGGACGACCGCCTGGTTCCAATGATTGGCCGGTGAGAATCCGCATTCGAAGAACCACTTCTGAATCGGCGTAAGCTCAACCTCTCCCTCTACAGGGCCCTGGTCAATTTCACGCTGATCCTTCTGGACGTACTTGGACAGCTTGCGGATCTCGGGGTTCTGGAACAAATCCTTCATCTTCAGCGTGTAGCCGCAGCTGCTTAGTTTGGAGGAAATTTGGATGGCCCGGATGGAATCTCCGCCAAGCTCAAAGAAATTATGGTCAATCCCGATCTGCTGGACGCCAAGCACCTCTTCCCAAATCGCTGCCAGCACTTGTTCCAGATCATTGCGCGGCGCGGCATAATCTCCCGCCATCGCTGCGCTTCGATCCGGAGCCGGCAGTGCCGCCCGGTCAATTTTGCCGCTGACCAGCAGCGGCATCTGCTCCAGCGTGACGAAATAAGCGGGGATCATATAGTTCGGCAGCGCCTTTTCCAGACGATCCTTAAGCTCGCGGAGGCAGGCCTCTTGCTGATTCGGCGCAAGTACGTCCAGCACCAGATAGGCGCATAAGTATTTACTTCCGTTCTCATCCTCTCTAGCCATCACAACCGCCTGCTTGATATGCGGAGCCTGCAAAATACGAACCTCGATCTCCTCCAGCTCAATGCGGAAGCCTCTGATTTTCACCTGAAAGTCCTTGCGCCCGAGGAATTCCAGGTTTCCGTCAGGAAGCCAGCGCCCTAAATCCCCGGTTCGGTATAGTCGCAAGCTGGCGTCTGGCTTCTGCATGAAGGGATCCTGCATGAAAGCCTGGCCCGTTCGTTCCGGATCATGAATATATCCCCGGCCTACCCCGATGCCGGACACGCAAATCTCTCCATACACACCAACTGGACATAATTCCAGCTGTTCGTCCACTACATAGAGGTTAAAATTCGCCAGCGGTTTGCCGATCGGGACCATCTCCATCCCTTCCGGCAGCTGCCCGGTTACGTATTGGCTAATATCATCAGCAGCCTCCGCGGGACCATAGGCGTTGACGATTTGAATTCCCGGGTACAGCTCCAGCCATCTCCGGGCCAAATCCGGCTTAATCGTTTCGCCCGTAATTAACAATTGACGGAGCGAAGGCAGCTGTGCCCTAGTCTGTACCAGAACATCCAGCATCACAGCCAAGTACGATGGAACAACCTCCAGGAGCGTTACCCCGTCCTCGATGACCGCCTCAAGGAACCGCTCCACCTCCAGTACAAGCTCCTGCGAATAAATCGCCGTTGTCCCTCCCAGGGCCAGCGCGCCAAAACATTGCCAAACCGAGATATCAAAACAGATATTAGCGTTCTGAGCAAATACGAGACGTTGATCCAAGCCCAGTTCATCGGCCTCCGCTAGAATGTGATTCAGCAGGCCTTTGTGCTCGATCATCACGCCTTTGGGCTTGCCCGTTGATCCGGAGGTAAACAAAATATAAGCCAAGCTGTCGGCTGCCGGCACAATGCCGATATTCTCCGGGCTTTCTTCCATGACATCCGCCGCGATTCGGTCAAGGCACACAATTACGCCTGTATATCTATCCTCCAGACCGTCCTGCAAATATTCGGATCGGGTAATGAGCACCCGCGCGGCGGAATCCTCCAATATGCCCGCTTTGCGCTCAACGCCGTATTCTATGTCGATCGGAACGTAAGCCCCGCCGGCCTTCCAAATGGCAAGCACACTTTGAATGAAATCGGGCGATCGCTCCAGCATCACCGCCGCTACCGTGTCTGCCGGAATCTCGCCTAATCGTCTTTGCAAGTAACGCCCCAGCCGGTTCGCCCGGGCATTCAGCTCCGCATAGGTTAACACCTCTCCGGTGCAACGCACTGCCGGCTCCTCCGGCTGCTCCAAGGCGAACTGTTCAAATCGCAATGGCACGGTACGGGCAAAATCATAATCGGCGGCCTTGCCTTGACCCATCGCCAGAATCTGCTTACGTTCCTCCGCCGCAAGCATACCCAGCTTCATTAGAGGCACATCCGGATCAGCGGTGATATTATGCAGGAGCTCCATATAATGCTGACCAAGCTGCTCTGCGGTAAAGACCGTAAATAAATCCGTATTGTATTGCAAGTCGAAATGAATCTCAGAAGCATCCGTGTATACGTCCAGCATAAGATCGAATTTGGAAATATCGCTCTGCAGCGCGTAAGGAGTGAGCAGCATTTCGCCGATATGAATTTCCTGCCGCTCCCGATCCGTCAAGTTGAACATCGTGTCAAAGAGAGGGTTGCGGCTCGTATCCCGCTCCACATCCAGAAGCTCCACTAATCGTTCGAACGGTAAATCCTGATGGTCAATTGCCGATAAGGTATGATCCTTCACCTCTTGAACAAACTGGCGGAATGTCTTATGCCGCTCCGGGTAGCTGCGAAGCGCGACCGTATTGATGAACATGCCCAGCATTTGCTGCACATCCTGATGCGTCCGTCCGGCTACTGGCGAGCCGACGACAATGTCCTCCTGTCCCGAATATTTCGACAGCAGAATATTATAGGCGGCCAGCAGCACCGCATATAATGTGGAGCCCGTGTCATGGGCCAGCGCCCGCAGCGCCCCGGACAGCTCATGCGGAAGCGCAAATTGCAGTGTACAGCCGTTAAAGGTCTGCATTGGCGGTCTTCTATAATCCAGAGGCATGTTCAGCACAGGCAGCTCGCCGCGATAATGCTCCAGCCAGTAAGCTTCATGCTCCTTCATTTCTTCGCCGGCCAGCCGTTCGTTCAGCCAGATCGCATAATCCTTATACTGAATCTCTAGCGGCGGCAGCGTGTCACCGCGATACAACTGCTCCAGCTCACGCAGCATGATGCCGCCAGACAAGCCGTCTGAAATAATATGATGCATATCAATAAGCAGGACATGCTCCTCCTGAGCAAGCTGAAGCAGCTCCATCCGCATTAGCGGTGCCGCTTCTAAATCGAAGGGCTGGATAAACGATGAGATCCGCTGATTAACTTCCCCCGTGTCAGCTCCCCTTAGCTCCACTATTTCCAGCCTGCATTCCGCCTCGGGATGCACGACCTGCACAAGCTCCCCATCCACCACGTGGAAGGACGTTCTAAAACACTCGTGACGTTCGGTCAGCCGGGTTACCACCTGCTGGAATTGAGCGGTGTCCAGACGTCCTTGAATACGATAAGCAAACGGCATGTTGTACGCCGTCGAGCCCGATTCTTCCAGCGTATGCAGCACATACATCCTTCTTTGCGCCGGACTCACCGGGTAGTAGTCTTGAACCGGGGCTGGCGTGATGGCTGACGCGGCGCCCGGTCTGTCGCCGAGCTCCTGAATATGCTCGGCCAGCTGCGCTACGGTTGGATATTGGAAAATATCCTTCACCTTCACATCCGCGCCAAGCTCCCCATGGATTCTGGAGACGATGACCGTTGCTTTCAGTGAATGGCCGCCCAAGGCGAAGAAATCATCCTCAACGCTTACCCGCCTTACGTCCAGAACCTCCGCCCAAATCGACACCAGCGCCTCTTCCACAGCGTTGCGGGCAGGTACAAACGGGGCATCCAGACGATGATGGACGGGGTCCGGAAGCTGGCTGCGGTTAATCTTCCCGTTGGCATTATGCGGCATTTCCTCAAGCTGCATAAAAACGGAGGGAATCATATATTCCGGCACACAACTGCTTAAATACTCCTTTATTTCAGATATGCCGAGATCGATGTTCGCGGTGAAATAAGCGCATAAATATTTCTCCGCTTCTCCGCTTCCCTTCACGAGCACCGCAGCCTCCCGAACCTGTTCATGCTCGGCCAGCCGATGCTCGATTTCCCCGAGCTCAATGCGGAATCCTCTTATTTTGACCTGATGATCCTTACGGCCGACAAATTCGATGTTGCCGTCTGGAAGCCATCTGCCCAAATCGCCCGTTTTATACAATCTGACGCCCGGCTGCGGCGCAAACGGATCCTCCGTAAATGCCTCCCCGGTCCGCAGCGGATCGTTGAGATATCCTCTCCCGACCGCAATGCCGGCCACGCAGATTTCACCGATGATCCCTACGGGACATAAATGCATTTGCCGGTTCACGATATAGATCCGGATGTTGGACAGCGGCTTGCCCACCGGAATATATTCCCTGTTCTCCGGTGTATGCTCCATCACATATTGACAAATGTCGTCGGAGGCTTCTGCCGGTCCGTATGCATTCACCATCTTGATCCCGGGACATAGCGCAAACCAGCGTGCAACCAATGCCGGAGTGGCTGCTTCCCCGGTAATCAGCAAATGCTGCAAGTGTTCAAAGCGAAGCGAATGCTCCTCCACCAAATCCAGTAAAACCGCCAAATATGAAGGCACAACCTCGAGTAGTGTCACTTGATCGCGAATCACCTGATTGATGAACTGCCCGGGCGCAAGAATCAGCTCATCTGGGTATATCGCCGTCGTTCCCCCAAGCACCAGAGCGCCGAAGAACTGCCATACCGAAATATCGAAGCAATGATTCGCCGTTTGGGCAAATACGATGTGCTCGGACAAGCGAAGATCGTCCGCTTCCGCCCAAATATGGTTCAGCATCCCCAGATGCTCGATCATGACTCCCTTCGGCTTGCCCGTCGATCCCGAGGTAAACAGCGTATAAGCCAGGTCGGTAATCGCCACCGGGAGATTAAGATCATGGCTGTCCGCTTCCTCCGCCGGAACGACAAGTTTGTCCATCTCCACAAATCGGCCCGAGTAATCGGCACGCAGCCCGTCTTCCACGTACTCCGATAACGTGACGACGATTCGGGCGTCCGAGTCGGCGATGATCCCTGCCTTTCTGTCCTCGGGATAATGGGCATCTACCGGTATGTAAGCTGCTCCCAATTTCCATATAGCCAGTATGCTTTCAACCATGAGCGGCGAGCGATCCAGCATGACCGCCGCAAAATCACCATGTCCCAGCCCTCGTTCCTGAAATACCCGGGCGAGCCGGTTCGCATTACAGTTTAACTGCCCGTAGGTGATTTGCTCCCCTTGATAGAGAAGCGCAATTTTAGAGGGGTGAAGGCGCGCCCGTTCTTCAAACAGCTGATGCGCAGGCTTGTCGAACCGATAATCCTTATCTGTCCGGTTAAACTCGAATAATAGCTTTTGCTTCTCCCCTGCCGTAATCATTTCGATATCCCGGACAAGGATTTGCTCATTACCTAATACCGCCGCCGTAATTTGCTTCAAATGACCTTCCAGTCTTCGCAGAAACTCCTCGTCGTACACGGTTCCGTTATAGGTAAGCAGTACTTCCAGCTCGTCCTCGGGAAACACCGTAACGTCCAGATCATAATTCGTATGCTCCAGCATTTCACTGTCGGTAATAGCAAGATGCTGTTCCCCGTCGCCGTCGGCTGCCGTCTCCAGCGGATAATTCTCGAATACAATGATATGGTTGATAAGATGCTGCTTCAGCACCGTTCCCGACTGAATATCTGCAAGCGAAACATAGTTATACCGATTGGCCTCCAGGATCGAATCATGCACCTTGCGCAGCAGCTCCTGGAAGGAGGTATGTTCATCGCTTTTGACCCGCAAAGGAACCGTATTAATGAACAGGCCAACCATGCTCTCGATCCCGGGCAGCTCCGGGGGCCTTCCCGATACGACGGAACCGAATACGACATCCTCGCTATGGTTGTATTGCTGCAGCAAAATTCCCCATAACGCATGGAACACCGTACTGAGCGTAACCTGATTGTCGACTGCAAGCTTGTGCAATCTGCGTGTCGTCTCGGCATCCCATTTAAATGGGTATTTGCGGTGGTCGAAGCCCCCCTTCTCTCCAGCCGCCCTGGAGGAAGGGATCGCGGCCTGCAGTTCATAACCATCCAAATAGTCTCTCCAGTACTGTAGAGCCTCGTCCTGATCCTGCTCGCCCAGCCACTGGATATAATCACTATAAGGATACGGCGGGGACAGTTGAATTGGAGCATTGGCAGCGAGAGCCTCATAAATATGGAATAAATCCTGGGCAAGGATGCCAAGGCACCAGCCGTCCATAATAATATGATGAAATCTCCAAATGATTTGATGGGTGCGTTCATCGATTCTGAAGATGGCCATCCGAATCAATGGCCCTGCCTCCAGGTCGAATTTCTGCTGCTGATCCCGGGCTTTATACTCTTCGATCCAACGCTTCTGTTCAGCGGTGGAATAAGCAGATAAATCCTTATAATCCATGCGCGGCTCGCGTTGGCTGAGCACGATTTGCAGCGGCTGTTCAGTCTCTGTATAGATAAATACCGTTCTTAAAACGTCGTAACGTTCGACCAATTTTGCAAAGCTCTGTTCCATCGTTCGGGAACACAGCTTCCCTCTGATCGTGAAGGACACATGTTCAAAATACGCTTCAGAATCAGGATCAACCAGCGAATGGAATAAAATTCCCTCCTGTGTTGGCGTCAGCGGGTATATTTTTTCAATTTCATGGCTGCTCAAATTTGATTCACTCCCCCTCTACTTTGGCGACCGAACCTTGCTGCCGATTCGGTCGCTTCCACTGTCGGCCGTACTATAGCTTCTTCTTCAGCCGCTGGGATATCGCATCCAATTGTTTTTGCGACAGCTTGTTGTATTGGTAGTCCGTAGGCGTGATTTCCTTGACTTGCTTGGTGCAGCAATGCCGGATGATCTGGGCCAGGTGCTCTTGATAACGATTGGCCAGCCCTTGTATCGTTTCCGGACGGTACTGGTATTTGTTGTAGTGAATATCCATAGTGAATTGATCTCCGACCACCATTCCATTCAGTTCAAGCTTATGATCTCTCACGATATTCGCCCCCACTTCGGGCCCTGCAGAGATATCGCTTAGCTCAAACAGCTCGGTCTGAGCCCCGGCAGCGCCAAATTGCCCTAAATAGTTGAACACAATTTCCGGCTTAAGCTGAAAATGCAGCGGGAGCTCCATGTCCGGATTGCTCGCCGTTAAATATTTAAGTATTTCGTAGCCGAGCCCTTTGCCTGGAACCCGCCGTAAAGCATCCTTGGTTTGTTTAATGACCTCGTCCAGATCACTCGTTCCTTCCGCGCCAAGCACGAATGGGAAAATCGATGTAAACCACCCCACGGTTCTGGATATATCCAGCCCTTTCACAATGGCTTCCCGGCCATGTCCCTCCAGCTGAATCAGCACAGAGGCAGCGCCTGCCCATTCTTGGAGCGTACAGCTTAAGGCCGCTAGCAGAATATCATTGATTTCCGTGCTGTAAGCATGGTGGACATCCGTTAACAGGCTTCGGGTTAGCTCGGCATCTAGCGCCAGCTTCACCGTGGCATGATCCCCAGCCTGATTGAAGTTGATCTTATGATCGACAGGCAGTTCAACCGTTGAAGCCTGTTCGACGATTTCCCAATATTTCGCTTCCTTCAACAGTCCTTTGCTGAAGGCATATTGCGACAGACCCTGTGACCACTCCTGGAAGGAGTGAGTCTTCTCTGGGAGCATAACCGCTGACTGATTCAGCAATTGTCCATATACGGTTGCGAAATCCTCCAGAATAAAACGCCAGGATACACCGTCAACGACCAGATGGTGAATAATGATCAGCAAATAATCGCCCAGTGCGGTATGATAGACGGCCAGTTGAATCAGCGGCCCCGTCTCAATATCCAGCTCTGCCTGCAGCTTGGCCGATTGCCGCTCGATCTCCGCACGAGGATCGCTGCTTGCCGTCACATCGAAGACATTTAATCGATGGAAGGCTTGCCCTTCAATGCCTTGATTGAACTGGACGACTCCGCGATCTCCCAAGCTGAAGCTCATGCGGAGCGCATCATGATGCTCTGCCATGCGATCGAAGGCCTCTGCAACCAGCTCCGCCTCAAACCCTTCCCGCCTGTACAGCATGACTGAGTGGTTGTAATGGTGGACGTGCTCCCATTTCTGTTCGAACAGACGGCTCTGAATCGGAGTAAGCCCCACTTCCCCTATAACCGGCTCTTGGCTGATTTTGCGGGCGGAAGTTTGTACATACCTGCTCAGCTCGCGAATCGTCGGATATTTGAACAGATCCCTCATTTCCATCTTCAGGCCCTGCGTCATGAGCCGGGATGATACCTGAAGCGCCTTAATCGAATCTCCGCCGCATTCAAAGAAATGATGATCCGTCCCAATGCCTTTGACACCCAGAATTTCCTCCCACACCCGTACCATTGCTGCCTCGGTCTCATTCGCCGGAGCCGAATACGCTTCTGCCGGCTCAATATCGATAAGCGGCTCAGGCAGCGCTTTATAGTCCAGCTTGCCGTTCTCATTCAAAGGCATTTGATCAAGGAATACATAGACTGCAGGGAGCATATAAGAAGGCAGCCGATGAGCCAAATGACCTCGCATATCGGATGCGGTCAACCCTTGCTGCGTCACAATATAGGCGCATAAATATTTCGTATCCTCAACGCTCTCCTTCACGGTAAGCGCCACTTCCTGCACCTCGGAATGCTCCATGAGCTGTGCTTCAATCTCAGCCAGCTCCACCCGATAGCCTCTGATCTTGAGCTGATGATCCATTCTGCCGATGAACTCAATATCACCGTCTGGCAATCTTCTGGCCCGGTCTCCTGTCTTATACAGCCTCTGTTCATCATCTAGCGGATGAGGAACGAACTTCTGCGCTGTCAGCTCCGGGTCATTCAAATAGCCGCGCCCCAGGCCGCTGCCCGCAATAGCAAGCTCTCCCGGAACCCCGTCTGGCAGCAAATTGCCATACGCATCGATAATATAAGCCTCGGCGTTAAAGATCGGCCTCCCGATGACCGGCTGCTTGCAGAATGCCTGGAAGTCAGCAAGCTTCATAGGGTGGGCGATACAACCGATGGTCGCTTCCGTAGGACCATAATGATTCACGAACCTGACATCCGGATACCGCTCATAGTATCGCTCGATGTCCTGCACCTTCATTTTTTCTCCGCCAAGCACGATCAGCTTCAATGAACTGAGCAGCGCTCTCGTCTTGAAACGTTCATGGCTGACCATGATATGGAATAAGGACGGCGTTGCCTTGATGAAGGTGATGCCGTTCGCCGCAATATAGTCCAGCACATATTCAGGATCGGCATAATCATGGCGGTCGAGCAAATGCAGCTCGCAGCCGCTGACCAGCGCTGGATATAGCGCGGTATAGCACAGGTCAAAGCTGGCCGAGGAGAGCAGCATCGTCCTGTCGCTTCCCTCAATCCGCTGAGATGTCGTAAACCAGTGCACATAGTTCGCAAGATTACGATGTTCAAGCATTACGCCTTTGGGCCTTCCGGTCGTGCCAGAGGTATAAATGACATAAGCCAGGTCGTGCCCGCTTACTTGGATATTTAAGTTATGCCCCTGTCCTTCGTACGTTTTAAGATGATCCAGTAAAAACACCTCGGTCACGCTCTCCGTTCCATGCAAGTGGCCGGCATAAGTTAGCAAATACTGAGCGCCGCTGTTGGTTAACATATAATCCACCCGGCCAGCCGGGAATTCGGGATCGATCGGCAGATAAGCTCCTCCCGCCTTTAGCACGGCCATCAGGGCTGCAATGGTCTCCGGCCGATTCTCCATGACAATTCCAGCAATGCCGCCGCTAGCCGCAAAGCCGCTCTCCAGCATCATTCTCGCCAACCGGTTAGCTCTGGCATTCAGGTCGGAGTAGCTCCATCTTTCACTACCGAAGACGAGAGCGGTTTGATCCGGCGTGCGCTCCGCCTGAGCTTCGAACCATTCAACAATGGTGCGGAATTCAGGCTGCTCCTCGGCATTTGCACTTCCTCGGCTAATCAACTGCTCCAGCTTCTCATCAGCGGTTAGAAGAGATAGCTTCGCCAGTTCCAGCTCCGGCTGCTCCACGCCCGTTTGCAGAATATGAACAAGGTGCCGGGCAAAACGCTGCATCGTGTCATCCGTAAACAGCGCTGTGCAGTAAACGAACTCCAGAATGATTTCATCGTCTGTCGCTGCCGCAAGCAGCGAAATATCAAATTTGGTCGAATGATGCTCGAGCAGATACGGCCTGACCGTCAAGCCCTCCATTTGAAAATCATCCTCGCTTGCATTCTGCATCGTCAGCATGACGTCAAACAGCGGGCTGCGGCTTAAATCCCGCGGAATCGCCAACGCCTCCACCAGGCTCTCAAATGGATACTGCTGGTGCTCATACGCGTTCAGGCAGATGTCCTTCACTTCCTCCAGGTAGGACCGGAAGCTCTTCTGCCCCTCCGGCTTGCTCCGCATAGCCAGCGTATTGACGAAGATTCCCATCACCTGCTGTACATCAGCATGATCCCGGCCTGCTATTGCAGAGCCAACAATGACATCCTCCTGTCCCGCATATTTCGACAGCAGAATACTGTAGCCCGCCAGCAGTATCATGTACAGTGTCGTTCCTGTCTCCATGGCCAATTGCTGTAATTGGGCCGTCAGTTCCCGGCCGATGGCATGCTCCAGCTTGGCTCCCTCATAGCTGTGCTGCTGCGGCCGCGGAAAATCGGTTGGCAGGTCCAGCACCGGCAGCTCTCCCGCAAACTGTTCGAGCCAATATTGCTGATGGCTGTCGTACGCCCCCTTCGCCAGCTGACCGTTATGCCAGGCGGCATAATCCTTATACTGAATGCGCAGCTTCGGAAGTTCTGCTCCGCTGTATAACGCATTAAATTCTTCCATAAATACGCCGACAGACGTGCCGTCGGAAATAATGTGATGCATGTCGATCATCAGTACATGACTGCTCTCATCCCTTTGAGCGAGGCCTGCCCGGAATAAAGGAGCCCTGCTTAAATCAAAGGGGAGGACAAATTGCGCGGCCAGCAGCTCCAATTCGGCATCACTTACCTTCCCGTACTGTTCAAGCTTGAACTCGGCTTCCGGATGGATGACCTGTACCGGCTCCCCCGCTGCGATTTCAAAGGAAGTACGGAAAGCCTCGTGCCGCAGTATCATAGCTTGGAAAGCAGCCTCCAGTTTCTCCATGTCCAGTTCCCCTTCAATTTCAAAGGCAGCTGTCATGTTATACGACGTATTCGGCCCGTTCATCTGATCCAGAATAAACAAGCGTCTCTGTGCTGCCGATACGGCATAACAGTTCTCCGGCTCTATGACAGGAATCTCATAGAATGACTTATGAGCCGATTCCTGAATAAGCCCCGCTAAGCCCTGAATCGTAGGGTATTGAAAAATGCCCCGTACAGGGATGTCCACGCCGAATTCTTTATTTATCCTCGAAATTAAAATCGTCGCCTTTAAGGAATGGCCTCCCCGTTCAAAAAAGTTGTCATAGACGCCGATTTGCTCCAGGCCGAGTTCCTCTTCCCATATATGAACCAGTCGTTCTTCTGCCTCGCTGCTCGGCGGTACATAGGAAGCCATTGCAGAATGGCTGGTTTCCGGATTAGGCAGGGCTTTCTTATCAATTTTGCCATTGGGCGTTAGGGGCATTTGCTCCAGTGCAATAAAATAGGACGGCACCATATATTCGGGCAGCGTGTTAAGCAACTTCTCCCGAATAGCTCCAAGCTCTGGCCCGCTATCCTGCGGCACGAAATAAGCGCATAAATAATAGTTTCCGCCTTCATCCTCCTTGGCTACGACAACGGCTTCCGCCACCGGCAATTGTGAAATCATCGTCTTCTCGATTTCCTCGAGTTCAATCCGGTATCCGCGAATTTTGACCTGGAAATCGGTTCTGCCGATATATTCAAGACAGCCGTCCTCTCTCCATTTCGCCAAATCGCCCGTGCGGTACATTTTGTGGCCTGGAACATGCGGATTGCCGATGAATTTCTGTTCCGTCAAATCCTCCCGCTGCCAATAGCCCGCGGCCAAGCCGTCCCCCGCAATGCACAACTCCCCAGGCACTCCGATCGGGACAAGCATGTCATCCGCATCCACGATATAAACCTGTGTGTTGGCAATGGGCCGGCCGATGTCCACGTTGTGGCGGCGCGTCAGATCGCTTACACAGGACCAGACCGTCGTCTCCGTCGGGCCGTACATATTGTAGATCCGTAAATGGGCAAAACCTTGCAGCTGATGCAATAGATGAATCGGCAAGGGCTCCCCGCCGAGCATGATGTCGGTCACTTTTTCCAAAAAGGTCATTTCCGGATCGCCGGACATCAGCATTTTCAAACGGGACGGAGTAATTTGCAGCATTTGTACGTTGTGGGCCGTAATAAGCTCGTGCAGAGCTTTAGGGTCAAGCTGCTCGTTTTCGTTCGCAATGACAATCGTTAGCCCTTTCGTTAAAGGCACCCATGTTTCCAGAACAAAAATATCAAAGGAAATCGTCGTTAGACCCAGTATGCTTTTTCCAGGGGTAAAATCTATGGCTTGAGCCATCGCTTCAATGAAATTGTGGACGGCTTGATGCGTAATCATGACGCCCTTGGGATTGCCGGTAGAGCCGGATGTGTAAATGACATAGGCATTATGAGCGGCTGTATGGCTGCGAAGTTCCCGCTCGTCATTCTCCTCCAGGTAGAGATTCTCATCATGGATGAAAATTGTCGCCGCATCAGAGTTGACGTGGTTCGCCAAATTCGCCTCGGTCAGCAAAATTTGCGCGCCGCTGTCTGTCAGCATATATTCAATGCGCTTCGCCGGATAATCGGGATCAATCGGCAGGTAGGCCGCTCCCGCCTTCAATACCCCTAACAAAGCGATGATCATATCAATCGAACGAGTGACCATCACGCCGGCAATCGTCCCTGGCAATACCCCCTTCTTGCGGAGAGCGGCTGCGAGCCGGCCGGATTTCACGTCGAGTTCTTTATAGGTGTAGGATCTGTTATCCCATATCGCGGCAATGTCCTCCGGGGTACGCTCGGCCTGACGCTGGAACAGCTCGTCAATCGTCAGTTGCTTGTCATAGCGCAAATCTGTTGCATTGAATTCAACGATCAGCCGCTGCCGTTCCTCTGCAGCTAACAGATCAATCTGGGACAAACGGACATCTGTGTTCTCTGCGATGATATTCAAAATATTTATATAGTGGTCCAGCATCCGCTCGGCTTTGTCCCGTTTAAACAGCTTCGTGCTGTAATCGAGATTGACCGCAATGGATTCCTCGCTCCAGTCTTCTGCGCTCAAAGTCAAATCATACGGCGACACTCCGGGATTACGCTCCTCCGGGCTGAAAGTAACGCCAGCTCCGGATGCCGTCTCCATATCCATGTTCTGCAAAATAAACATCGTATCGAACAACGGATTGCGGCTGAGATCCCGCTGAATATTCAGCCGGTCGACAAGCATCTCGAACGGGTAATCCTGATGGTCGAATGCTGCGATGCTGCTGCGCCGTACTTCCTCCAAATACTCACGGTACGCCTTATCCTTGGCAGGATAGCTGCGAATAGCGACCGTATTGATAAACACGCCAATCAGCGGCTCAATATCGGGATGACTGCGTCCCGATACCGGCGTACCGACCACCAGATCGTCCTGCCCGGTATATTTATGAAGCAAAATTTTATAGGCGGACAGCATAACCATGAATAAGGTCGCATCGGTCTCGCTTGCCAACCGGCGGAGCCGCTTTGTCAACTGCTTGTCCAGGCGGGCAGTCAGCCGCTGTCCTTCCATGCTTAGCTGGCCGGGTCTCGGATAATCGGCCGGTAAATTCAGAACAGGCAAATCTCCTTCAAATTGGTGCAGCCAGTATGTTTCCTGCTCACTTATTGTGAGATCATTCACCGTCTGATTCTGCCAGACGGAAAAGTCGGTATACTGTATTTTCAACTCGGGCAGCACATGCCCCTCGTACAACTCCACAAGCTCCCTCATAAACACAGCCATGGAATATCCGTCGGAAATCAGATGATGCATATCGATAAACAGAATGTGCTCAGCTGCAGACAGCTTCACAAGCTCAGCCCGGAATAGCGGCGCTTGGGTCAGATCGAACGGCTGCACAAAGTGCTGGAACCTCTGTTCCGCTTCCTCCGGACGAGACAGCCCGATGTACGGTACGTTCAACACGGCGGCTTCGCCTATGCGCTGCACGATTTCATGCCCATCGATTTCAAATGTCGTTCTGAACACCTGATGTCTGCTGACGATATGTCTAAGAGCTGCGACCAGCCGCTCGGCATCAAGCATGCCCCGAAGCGTAATTTGTCCAGGGATATTGTGGACCAGCGTACCTGAGTCCAACTGCTCCAGAATATAAATGCGCTTCTGCGCCGCCGAGATTTCGTAAGTATCCCGCGGCTCTTGCACCGGAATCGGCTGGAATGATTCTGCCGCCCCGCCATCAATAAGTCCGGCTAGCTTGCGGATCGTCGGGTATTGAAACCACTGCCCGATTGGAATTTGAATGCCGAATTCCTTGTAGATTCGCGACAGCATCACCGTCGCTTTCAGCGAGTTGCCTCCTAGAGAGGTGAAGTGGTCATGCACGCCGATATTCGCTGCTCCCAGCAGTTCGCGCCAGAGACGAACAAGCCCAGCCTCCGTTTCATTTAAAGGCTCCTGCCCCTGCCGCGTCATGTCCGGTGCCGGGAGGGAGCTCTCGTCGATCGATCCGTCCTCCAGCAGCGTAAACGACTCCAGTACAATAACATGAGTTGGCAGCGCATAATCCGGCAGGCGTTCTGCCATCTCAGCTCGGACCAGCGGCTCATCGATCGTCTTGGCTGGCGCAGCAATATAAGCTGCGAGCTCCGGGGCATGATGCCCGGCAACCATCCGGACAACGGCTTGGGCATGCCTTAGGCTCGGCAGCTCCAGCAGCGCTTCCTCCAGCTGCACTAGATTAATGCGGTATCCCCGATTTTCGGCAATGCGAGCTGCCTCCCCGCAAATTTTCAATTCCCCGAACGGCACGAACATCGCCAGCTGTCCCGTAGGGGTCATGCCGCCCGTCTCGAAGTCCAGTATGTGCAGTTCACCTGTTACGCCAAGGGGGGCTGGCTCCCCGTAACTATCCAGAATACATTTCCCTCCGTGGCTATTTTCGAGCTTTGCCAAGAAACGAGCCTGCTCATCTGTAAGGAGCGAAAGCCGGGATACCTTCACCGAGGAGTCCTGAACGATGGAGAGCAATAATTGGCGATATCCTTCCGCCCAGAGCTGTATAACCTCCGGGTCGATCAAATCCGTGCTGTAATCAAAATCAAGCCACAGCTCCTGATGGACCTCCGTGATGTTCAGGAATAAATCATAATGCAGATGCCGAACAGGGTACGGAATAAGCTCCGTATCCAACCCGCTGAAATTCAACTTCCGGACAGGCCGATCCATATTGAACAGAATGTTCATAGTCGGCACAACCGCTCCGGGCATCTGCTCGGCCAGGCTCGCCAGGGAATAGCTCTGGTACCGGTCCAATTGCTGCATCGCCGTTTTCACAGCAGAAAGATAATCCTCCACCGAGGCGCTGCCATGAATTTCTGTATATACCGGAAGCATGTTCACGCAATTTCCGATGAGATGGGTCTCGCCCATATGGGACTGCCCGGCCGTAGGAATGCCAACGACAATTTGCCGCTGTCCGGCAAGCCGATGCAGGAACAGGCCATAGGCAGCGAGCATTGTAATGAACAGGCTGTTCTTGCTCCTTATGCTTAAGGCTCGCAATTCCTTCGTGAGCGCACGATCCAGTTTCAATGTCTGCCTGCCCCCGCCGAACGTCTTTCTCGCCATATGCCCATCCGGCGAAGGCAGCTGCAGGGCCGCGATAGGCTCGGAGAAGCGCTCCGACCAGAATGCCGCGGCCTCATCAGCCTCGGGCTCATGCTGCAGCCGCTCCTGCCATTGCAAATATTGACGAAACGGAACCGGCTGCGGCAGCTCGGGGGTGCGCTTCCCGCAAATCGCCGAGTACACTTCCTCCAGCTCCCCTACAAATACTGCGATCGACCAGCCGTCCACGACGATATGATGGAAGGCAAGCGCCAGAATATACGCATCATCGGCCATATGGAGCACCGTTATACGAAACAATGGCTGCTCTTCACGCAGATCAAATGCTCTGGAAGCATCCATGGCCAGCCAGGCATCCAGCTTAGCCTCGCTCTCACCCTGCGTGTGAGAGCGAAGATCCTCCACGGCGACCGGAGCGGGAAGCTCCGGCAAAATCGTTTGAAACTCGCCGCTGGGATCAATAACTGTCCGTAAAGCCTCATGCCGCCGCATCAATAGGCTTACCGCTTGCCGCAATGCCTGTACGTCCAGCGCCCCTTCCATTTTGAGCAGAACGGATTCGTTTAATGATGCAGAAGCCGGTCCGCCAGAGACGGAGGAAATCCACAGCTGCTTCTGCTCGTTGGACAAGCTTGCCGTCCTCTTCCCGCCGTTATCGTCCGGTGGCTGCGGCGTGCCCGGCAGGAACCCGCCGCGCTGCAAATCGCCGACGCTCTCTTTGACAATACGAATGATCGTGTCTATGTCCTCCAGGGTATGTGCTGTAGACAGGAAACAATTGCGGCCTTCCCAGACATACAGCCCTTTGTGGTTCAAATGATAGAAGAACAATTCGATGTCGCCAAAGGATACGAAACGGAACAGCGAGCCGTAATTGACCATATAGATTGGAATGCTTCTTTCTTTGAAAAAGGAGTTCAGCTCCCGTATCAAATAATCCGTATTGCGATTCAGCTCCTCGTATAGTGCTGGACCTTGTGATTCCAGATAATCAATCGTCTTCAGAGCTACCCGCATCGTCAGCGGATGCGTGCAGAAGGTGCCGCCAACAAACGTCTTGTGTGCAGCCTTCGTCGGATAGGACGCATCGCCGAAATTCCACTTCCCGCCGTCAATCGGATCCATAAACTGCTCTTTGCCTGCAACGATGCCGATCGGCAGGCCGCCTCCCACCACCTTGCCGTAAACGACCAGATCCGCCTGTACGCCAAACCAAGCCTGAGCTCCGCCTAGACCGATACGAAAACCAGTGATTACTTCGTCAAAAATAAGCGCGGTGCCTGATTGAGAGGTAATTCCCCTGAGCTGCTGCAAAAACTTGCGCGGCTGCAAATCCGGCCTGCGGCTCTGCACTGGCTCTACGATTACCGCGGCTAGTTCATGGGCATGCTTGCGGATAATCTCCAAGGATTCTGGCTTATTGTAATTCAGCATTAAGGCGTCGCGAACGTAATTCTCTTGAATGCCAGGCGCCATGGGAAGCGCGGATGCCTCATCAGACTCTGGGTTAGCTACTCCTAATACTCCATCAAAAGTGCCGTGATATGAACCGGAGAAAATCACGACCTTCGAACGCCCCGTAGCTGCCCTCGCCGTACGCAAGGCTACCATAACGGCTTCCGTACCCGAATTATAGAAGGCTACCCGTTCAACCCCCGTGATCCGGCTAATGCGTTCTGCCACTTCGCCGGCCAGATCGGACATCGGGCCTAAAGGCGGCAGCGATGAGGACGACTGGGCTTTCATTTCCTCTACGATGAAATCGGGGTTATGGCCCAATAGATTAACACCGAATCCCATCGTCAAGTCGATATATTCATTGCCGTCCACATCCCACATCTTCGACCCGGAGGATCGCTCTGCTACAATCGGATAAATCGCTTCCTTCCAGTATGAGCGGAACCCCGAAACGTTGCGATTATTGGCATGTACATAACGAGTCTGCTGGGTATAAGCTTTGGAGCCCTGGGTACGGCTCATGTACTCGGTAAAAAAACGGTCTAAATATGCCTGCTGCTGCGCGGTAAAATTACCGTCTTCGCCGATGATCATCGGCTGATATGGAATGAACGGCTTCGGCTCGTCCTGGGAAGTCTTATTCACTTTAACCGCTTGGGCCGCCTGGGAGGTTTGCATTCCTGGAGCGGGCTGCACGGCAGCTTGTACGCTTGCCGCTGCTTGAACGCCTGCTGTAGCATGAACACTCTCGCCAGCATCCTGCGTCCCATACGCGGTAGATATTCCAGCCGCATGGCTTCCATAAGTCGGCCCGTTTCTGAATCCCTGCTCCGGGTATGGTTCCTGCAAACCTTGCTGAATCAGGCTGTTCTGCGCGGCTCGGCCGCTTAGCAAATCAAGCTGCCGGCCAAGAATATCGGATACGCTTTGCTGCTGAAGGCTCATCAGCTCGATCTGGCGGGCCATAATCCGTTCCATCGCCGAGCTGCCGGCAAGCGGAGATATGAATTCCCCCACCTCAGGAGATCCCATCTTCTCCATATCTACAGCTGCCGTTGCCGCTGCTTGCTGGTGCTGCTCCTCGGTCCCTTGCAGCGCTGAATGCTGCTGCGGCGCCTCCTCACGGCTCTTGGCCTCAGCTGCTCCCATTACAGCTGCCGGCTGGCGGACATCGGCATTTGCAAGAATATATTGAGTCAAGCTATGCACATTCGTAATCGAGTCAAAAAAGCGCTCTATCACAATATCAAGGCCATAAATTTCTTCGATCTCCTTACGGATTCGCACAAGCATGATTGAATCCAGCCCCATCTCTAGGAAGTGGGCATGCTCGTCAATTTCAGCTGCGTCCAAACCCGAAGCCTCGCTTACCATTTGCGTAACCGTATGCTGTACCTCGGCCGACAGATCAGAGGCTTCAACAGCCCTCACCAGCATTTCGCCTGGATTAGACATCGAATTCCCCTCCAGTTCTTGATTATGGATACGTTCAATTTCTATCCAGCAGCGTTTCCGTTCAAAAGGATATAGCGGCAAAGGTACTCTGCGGACGGATTGCTGCTGGTACAGCTCGTCCCAATTCACATGGGCACCCTGAACATACAGCTCACAAATGCGCTCCAAGCCTTCCTGGTCTGCGAGTCCGGCAGCAGCAGCCTGCACCTTCTCAGCCGCTTCCTCGCTGATCGCACTCAGTTCGTCCTCCGTGATCTCACCCAGTACGCGCTGCTGGCCCGCCTCCGGAACGATACGGTATACGCCCCTGAATATTCCGCTCTGCATGCCGTCTGCGGCGATATTCTCCAGCTTGCGGGACAGTTCTTCCCGCGTTGCGCATACAAAGGCAATGCGATGCTCCAAATGAGCCCGCCCTACTGCGGCCGTATAGCAAATATCCGCGATGTTCTGATGCGGTGCCATGGCTAAGTGGTTAACATACCTGTCAACCAGCTCCTGAAGCGAGGCTTCATTCTTGGCTGACACCGCAAAAATGTAAGATTGCTCATTATCGCGAGCCGTTGTCTGCGGCAGCGGATCCACATACTCTTCCATGACAACGTGACAATTCGTACCACTGAAGCCGAAAGAGCTAACGCCGCAGCGCAGCGGCCGCTGGGTATCATCAAAAGCTGCAAGCTCCGTATTGATATAAAAAGGGGATTGCTCCAATTTAATGTTGTTGTTCGGCTGACGAAAGTGAACCAGTGGCGGGTTTTGCCGATGCTTCAGCATCAAGGCCGATTTAATCAGGCTGGCAATACCGGACGCCTCAAAGGTATGTCCGATGTTCGCCTTTACCGATCCGAGCGCACAATATTGCTTCTTATCCGTATAGCTGGCGAACGCTTTCTCCAAAGCGGAAAATTCGACAGGATCGCCAAGCTTCGTCCCTGTTCCATGCGCTTCAATAAAAGCGAGCGTATTAGGATCGAGTCCGGCATCCTTCCAGGCAGCTTGAATGACCTCCGTCTGCGAGACCGGGTTTGGAGCGGTAATGCCTACCGTCGTGCCATCCTGATTCACCGCACTGCCCTTGATAACTGCGTAGACATGATCTCCGTCCTGAATCGCCTGGTTCAGCGGCTTTAACAGCACCGAAGCTACACCTTCGCTGACTCCTGTTCCATCGGAAGCCGCGTCAAAGGCGCGGGTATATCCATCCGCGGATTCCATATCGAGCCCAAGTGACAACGGCAGCAGCGATGTTCTAATACCACCGGCGAGTGCCATTTCGCATTCGCCGCTTCGTATGGCTTGGCATGCCATATGTACGGCGACCAAGGAGGAGGAGCAGGCTGTATCGACCGTGACTGCCGGCCCTTTCAAATCAAGAAAGTATGCGATCCGGCTCGCTAGAACTGACGGCAAATTCCCAACGACATAATTCGAAATTCGCTCCGGTTCATGCTTGGAAATCAAACGCTCATAATCATAGCCTACCTTGGAAAACCCGGCATACACCCCTACTCTGCGGCCGCGCAGCTTATTCCCCGCGTACCCCGCATCCTCCAGCGTATGCCACGCCTGCTGTGTAAATAGCCGCTGGTTTGGATCCATGAGCTTGGCCTCATTCGGAGTCAGCTTAAAGAAGGCATAGTCAAACTTGTCAATCTCCTCCAAATAGCCGCCGACCCGAAAATCAGATTCGCTCTTATTCCAGCCGATCACCGACAAATAATCCTTAGCATCCTCCTGTCTATTCGCCTGGTACTCTCCGATATGATCTCGACCCGCAGCCAAATTGCTCCAATAGTCCTCAAGGGTCGCAGCCCCCGGCAGATGCACAGACATTCCGATAATGGCAATGTCTTTCCCGCTAACGGCAATGTCTTCCCCGCGTTGCGCCGCTTCGCCTTCTTCCTCATCTCTAATGCGCTGCACATTCACTTCCGCTTTAATAAACCTGGCGAGTTCAACAATCGAGGGATATGCGAATAAGTCGGCAACCTCCAGCTGAATTGAAAACTGCTTCTCGATCCGGTCGGCAATTTGCACTAAATGAAGAGAGCTGGCTCCCATATCGAAATAACTGTCCCGAATGCTGATTCCGTCCTTCTCCATCACTTCCCGGCAAATCTGCTGAATTTGTCGCTCGATCTCGCTTTGCGTAAACGGCATATTATCAGGCGCAGCTTGAGACGCCGGCCGCGGCTCATCCTGCTTGTTCAGATTCTCCGGATTCCCCGGGTTTTCCGTTCCCTTTTTTTTCTCCAGCTTTTCCGTCTTTTCTGCCATCTCCAGTTTTGCCGCTTCAATAGTGCGGGCTGCTTCCCTTAATTCCTGCCTTACCTCGGCGTATTCGCCGTCTCTATATTGCTGGGCCAGCTTGTAACGCTGCACCTTGCCGCTGGTTGTTTTGGGCATCCGCTTAATAGGGACGATGTCGGCGATTTCCCAACCGCCCCGCTGATTCAACAACCGCTTTAGCTCCAGCATAATCGGGTAGAACTTCTCTACTTTTTTCTTGGATACGACAAATAGAACGATCTCTTCTTTCTTCAGCTCCGCATTGTAGACCCCGCATGCAGCCACCCTGCCGAGCTCTACCCCCTCTACTTCCTCAGCGATCCGCTCCACGTCATGGGGATATACATTCTGCCCGTTCACGAAAATAATGTCCTTCGCCCGCCCTGTGATGACCAATTGGCCATTTCTCAGAAACCCTAGGTCTCCTGTCCGCACCCAGCCATCATCCGTCAATATATTCCGCGTCGCCTCAGGGTTGTTGTAATACCCCTGGGTCACGTTGTGCCCATGAATATGTATATGGCCAACGATACCATCGCCTAGTTCCTGATCTGCCTCATCGCAAATCCGGAACTGGCAGTAATCAAGGGGATAGCCAACCACGACGAAGGACACCCCTCCAGCAAAGTCCTTGTCCACTTCAACGATCTTACTGCCGATTCTTAGCTGCTCGCGATCCACGTAAAGGGTGACAAATTCGTCTTCTACCTGAGGAATAGCCACCCCCACAGAGGCTTCAGCCAGCCCATAAACCGTGCACATTGCAGTTCGCTTCAATCCATACGGCGCGAGTGTATCCAAGAAGGCGTGGCATAAGTCGGTCGAAATCGGCTCTGCCCCGTTATAAATAATGCGAATTCGCGATAAATCCCAGCCGCTGGCCTTCTCCGTTTTGAAAAACTGCAGGAAATATTTATAGCCAAAGTTCGGCGACGAAATGACACTGACGCGATGCTCGCTAGCCTTTTTGATCCACAAGACAGGCTGGCGAATAAATAAGGACGTAGGCATAATATACTGCTCCAGCCCAGCCACCAGCGGAGCCATATGATTGCAGATCAGCCCCATATCGTGCGTCAAAGGCATCCATTGCAAATAGGAGTCCTCTGCGGTGAGTTTCGAACCGTTGATAATGCCGCTAGTGTTATAAACCAGGTTTTTGTGCGTCAGCATGACTCCTTTCGGATCGCCCGTGGAGCCGGAGGAGAACTGAATAAACGCAATATCCTCAGCCTTGGCACTATGTATTTGCGGATGATGCTGCCGCATAAATACCTCGCTATTGTCAACGAGTGTAACGTTGCTGCGAATCAAGTCATACAAATGGGCTTGCCCGCTTTTTGCTGTATATTTCTCTAAATCTAGCAATATTTTTGATTCCGTTATGAGGTAAGGGCGGTGCAGCACCTCCCAGATTCGGAACACCTTAATTTTGTGCTCGTCATTGTTCCCCGTACTGACGGGTACCGGGATCATCCCCCCAAGAATACAGGCCCAGAAAGCAATGACGAAATGCCGGTTGTCCTCAATTTGAAACACAACTTCCTGTCCCTGTCCTACGCCCTGCGCTTGGAGATAACCTAAAAAGCCGCAAGCTTCCTCATACAGCTCCCTATAGGTCAATCGAACCTCCTGCTCATCTCCCTCAATAAAGGTAATGCCACTGCTTTCAGATTTGCCCCGCTCCTGAATTACATCGATAAGTGTTGTAAATTGCTTCGTAAACACATTCTTCCCCCCAGAAAAAAAGTATTAGCGATTAATTTACGGCCCCAGACGGTATTTTTCTAATGATTCTCGACTGCTCATCCGGTGATAGCTGCTTGGTGGTTAGGATGAATTGCAGCTGCTCCCTGATCTCGTGCACCGCCTGATCCATATTCAAGCCGCGGTCGCGTTCAATCTGTTCTATGAGTTGTCTTATTTGCTGGATTGGCAAAATAACGCCTGACATATGCTGGCCATTATTCTCATTGCGGCTTCGGGCAATTACAGCTGCTGTAAAAGCTTCCCGAATATTGGCGATAGATGCTGCGCGGTTATACTCTGCGTTAAATGCGGAGCGTAAGTGCTCTAATTCTAGTGGATTGTCAAAATGGTAGGTTTCTATGGTGGGATAGGTGTCGTTCATAAGCTGAGTCAGAACCTGCCGCGGCCCGATTTCCACCGTCCGGTCGACTCCATTGCGGTACATATACTCCATTGTCTCCAGCCAGCGAACCGGATGTGTCATCTGGCGGTAAAGAAGCTCATTCAGCTCATGCCGCTGGTAAGGCCGGGCAGTAACGTTGGAAATAATGGGCCATTGCCCATCCTGGGTTTCATACTGCTTCAGTTCAACGATGAGCTGATCGGCTGCGGATTGCATTAGCGGGCTATGGAACGGAGCGCTGACATTCAAATACTTCACGACCGCTCCTGGCACGGCTTCCAGCCTTTCAACGACGGTATGGACTGCCTCCTGGTGCCCAGCAATTACATGCTGGCTCCGTGAATTGCAGCAGGCAACAACTACCTGTTTCGTGGCCGTAGAAGCCTGACGGCACCACATTTCCAATGGTTCCCTGGGCACATGAATCACGGCTGCCATTGCTCCAAGGCTGGAGGCAACTGCCGCCTGCATCAGCATTCCCCGCTTCCTGACGATGCGGAGCCCGTCCGAAAACGACAAGAGGCCGCTGCACACTAAGGCTGAATATTCTCCCAGACTATGTCCGGCCAGCAAATAGGGCTCCCAGCCCAGTTCTTCCTTGCCGATTTCAAAGGCAGCGACGCTTACGGCCATAATAGCCGGCTGCGTGTTCATCGTCTGCATGAGTTCAGAAGAACTTCCTTCGAAACACAGCTTGGCAAGATCGAAGCCCAATGTATCATTTGCTTCCTCGAACAGATGTCTTGCCCTGGCGAATTGATCCCGCAATTTTTTTCCCATTCCGACATATTGGGAACCTTGCCCCGGAAACAAAAAGGCCGTTTTTGTCATAAGCAGACCTCAATTCAGTATTGTTTTTTTGACATTTTTCCAAATTTTGTGAGTAAAGTTGAATTGTGAGTAGAGAGTTACTTGCATTTCGAGTAGGATGTTATAGCGATTAATGTTGAGTCGTGGATGTTTCAAAGTGGGTTTAGAAAAAAAGAGCTCTAAAGATGAGGCTTTTAATGTCATTTAATCTTGGAAATTACATAAATAGATAATCAAGTTTGCTTCCCATAAAATAACATTACCTATGTTCTTTTTCAAAGTCAATCCAAATAATGTAAGAGTTGTGTAAGTTTCATGTTAAACATGTTGTATTATGTATTTTTTCAGAAACAGCAAAAAGGCCGCTGGACAGGCCAGCAAGCCGTTTTTTGCAAACATTTATTTTCAAGAATTTTGGACTAGTAAAAAAATTTATTTATTCAACCGTCAGGATTCGCGGCGATGTCGTTTGAACAGATCTGGAGGCGAACCAAGATCCCAGACATGCAGCCACGATACTCAGGGGAATCATCGCTGCAATCCCTCCCCCATTCAAAATCAATGGCACCTCAACTATTCCATAATCAGCCAGAATGAAGTTCAGCAGAGGAGGGAGACCTATTAATCCGAGGGGAACTCCCACTAAAGCCCCAATCGCCGACACCACTAGAATTCCAGCAGTTACCGCCATGCGAATTTGCCTGGAGGTCATGCCAATCGATTTGTAAATGCCATAGGTTCGGCTTTCCTTCTTCATGTTGATCCGGCAGATGCTGTAGATAATAACGAACGTAATGACGATGAACAGCAGGGCCATAACCGACATGGGCAAAATCAATATAGTAACCGCTTGGGAGAACACCTCATCCACTAGCGTCGCTTGGCTTGCCGTCCAGATTGCACTGCCGTATTTATGATGCAATTCGCTTACGAATTGATCAATAGAGACGCCATCCTGCAGATTGATAAAAGTCGTGTTCATCACAGCGCCATAGTCGGGGTTAATCTTTCGAACAACGTCAGCTGTTATGCGTCCCGTGTAGGACATGTTTGCGATGGCCTGATAGATCCCCGTCACGGTAAGCGTATGCTTCTCTCCTTCGATGTAAATGTCGAGCGGATCGCCTACATCGACGTTCAAGCTTCTAGCAATATTAACGCCGATTGAAATTTCTTGGCCGTTCATCGGATTGCGCCCTTTGACGTTCTCATAACCAATCTCATCATAGTTCCCCTCAGCCACCGTCAGCAAAATCCCCATCGTATCCTGCTCCATTTCGGCTGCCAAATCTTTGTCGATCGGCAATACGGCATTGGCGTCTCCATATCGGCTATAGTTCTTGACCCTTTGATCTGATAGCACTTCTTCGTGAAGCTGCTCATAGGTCAATTTGGCCGGATTGTCAATTCTTACCGATAGGTCGGCCGAATCATATCCCCATTTCGCAATAGTTCCGTGAATGGAGGAAATGCTGTACACGAACAAAAATCCAAAAACGAGCACTGAAGTGGACAACGCCGTGATCAAAATGATCAATGCAGAACCCCGTATATTTTTCGTTACGCCCCTTAGTCCGATGATCATCTCCGTTGGAAGGGAACCCAGCTTCAACAGCTTCTTCTTCCAATTGCTTCCTCGGCCTGATTGTTTGGAGCTGTCCTTCTCCGACATGCCATAACGAATTGCTTGTGCGGGCTCAATACCGCGAGCTTTATAGGAGAACAGCAGGGCAGACAGGAATATGACCGCGACCACCGCTGCACCCACCCAGATTGCAATAGCCGAAAATTGAACATTCATATCCGCTGTGCCTGTATTGAGATAGGCCATCGAGCTGCTAACGATTTGGTTCGAGAAGATATAACTTAACAAAATTCCCGGAATGACCGAGACGAACGCCAGCAGCGTGTATTGCGTCACATAAGCCGCAACCACTTTGCGAGAAGATAAACCAACCGACTTGATAATACCAATCGTCTTGTAGCTCGACAGAATCGCATCGGAAATCGTAAATCCAAGCGTGTATAGAGCAACGGATATCATGACGACCGCCAGGAATACCATTATAAAGCTGATGACTTGATTGGCAATCATATAGTAGGAGGAAATGCTTTCGAAATCTTTCACTGACTCCAAGTAAGGTGTGCCCAAAAACTTCTCGAAGCTCTCCCAGTAAGCACGGTTTTGGCTATAATCATCAAAACGGAGACCTGTCATATACATGTCGCTGCCTTGCAGCGAGGCCATATGGGTATTGTAATCCTGGCCATTCATCCATATTCTCCCGCTGGTCGCAAACGGCGAGCAGTAGGAGATGTCCACGACCACCGCAGCGACCTGCAGACGGAAGGTTTCCTTATCCGTCTTGAATTCGATTGGATCGCCTACCTGTATATCATTGGAATAAGCGAGAGATGTCGGAATCCAGGCTGTCCCAGGCTTGGGAGCCTGTGTCTCCCCCCCTTGTACAAACAAGAGCTTATCGACGGGAAAAGGGCCTTTCGGCGTATCCATCATGAACAAGTCGACATTAGGAATTTCTTCACCGGCATGCGACATGCTGGACAGATAGCGGTATCGCATCACCTCCGAGGCCGTAACCCCCTGCTGTCCGGCCCACCACTGCTGAACCTGATTAGGATCATGGATGCCGTTCTCCAGCCGCAGAATTTGATGGGCGCCATGAACCTTGGCATGCATATTCTCATATACCCGGTTCGTGTTGTTGATGACCAATATCGCCGTGGAGAGAAGCAGGGCAGATAACATGATGATGATCGCCATAAAGCTGTTTTGTACTTTTTTATTTTTTAGATTCGACCAGCACAGCTTCCATATCGCATACATCCGTTACCGCCCCTTTCCTGACATAAACATAAAGATTTGGTTCTCTCTGTCCTTCAATTGATCCGGGGAATACTTGCCGAGCTCCAGGATCCCGTCAATGTTTCCATCCTTCACTAGAATCAGGCGATCCGCTCTGCAGGCAGCCTTAATATCATGTGTAACCATAACTATGGACTGAGACTTCTGGTTCATATCCGTCAAAATATCCAAAATGATTGTGCCTTGCTCTTGACTAAGCGCCCCCGTCGGCTCATCGGCAAAAATAATCTCAGGAGAGTTGATCAACGCCCGGGCAATGGCTGCCCGCTGCTGCTGTCCGCCGGATACCTGGGACGGAAGACGGTCTGCCTGTTCAGCAATGCCCATCATTTGCAGCAGGGTCATGGCCTGTATATTAATTTCACTCTTACCGCGACCGGCCACATATCCCGGAAAAGCGACATTTTCCAATAAGGTGAAATCCGGGATTAAGTTGATCGACTGATAAACATAGCCGATTTTGTTGGATCGAAAATCCGTGATCTCCTTCTCCGAATATTGGTCGATTCGCTGGCCCTTAAAATATACTTCTCCGGAAGTTAGCGTATCCAGACCGCTCAGCAGATACAGCAGCGTGGATTTGCCCGAGCCCGAGCTGCCCATAATGACCGTGAAATCCCCCTCATACAACTGAAGATTTACGCCTTTGGCCGCATGAAACTGTTCGGTTCCCATAGAATAAGATTTGCACAAATTAACCGCCTCGATGATAACAACCTTCTTGGCATTGGCCGTAATCATAAATATTCCTCCTTGAAAATTACATTTTATATTTTAAATTTCATTTTTTTACATTCATAGCGCGCAATTGGCCATCCGGTTCATCTGTTGCTGCAATTTTAGTTGTTATGATCATGTTGAGTGGTTATTTTGCATATCTAGTAGGTAGGCATATAACGAGAGGGCTGCTTATTTATGTTCAATAATGAGGTTGCCGGTGTCGGAGACAAGATGCAATAGTGGTCCTCCATCGCCGATATGATCATCTTCGTAGTGGGGTAATGTGACATGGATTTGTCCGGAATCTGTTTCTAGTTTGGTGCGAAGCGCTTCAGGCGCAATGGCGGTCTGTATCGTAATGTCGCCCGTATCCGTCACCGCCTTGATGTCGTAGTTAATTCGTTCAAGGGCTATCTCGATTGCTCCGGTGTCCGACTTTACATTCAGAAGACCCTCGGCTGCGTTCACTTCTATATTGCCTGTGTCGCTAGTCAGCTCATATTCATTCACCTGGACCGATTCTATATAAATACTTGCCGTATCCGTGACGACCTGCAGTTGATCCAGCACGGCCGCAGGTATGCCTACCGTTAACTGAAGCTTGGTATAGAGGTCAAAAAAGCGCATTCTACTGTCCTGCACGATTTCAATCTGGACCCGTCCGCTTTCCTTATCCATGACTAAATGGTAGTCCTTCAGCCATTTCTTGGTCGTCCTTCCCTCCAATATCGCTTCGATCTCATTTCCTTCAATCGGAATGATCTTCACGGTTCCACTATCGGCTCGAATATACAGTTCTTTAACTTGCTCTGTGCTGGCGGATCTTTGAATGTCAAAATTCTCTACGTTAAATGGAGAATTACCCATTACATACATCATTACATTACCTATTACCGCAACAGCAATCAGAACAATCGCCAGTCTTAATATATTTCGCATGTTTTTAGTCAAAATAAATCATATCCTCCCTATAGCTTTCAAATTATACCGTAAATACCGGATTACCAGCTTGTAATATAGATTAGTCACCTTTAATGCTCCAACCATAAGTAATAATCCTGCACCGACTAGGCCAAGCATAAGGAAGAAATCATGGATGAGAATGGAGACCGATTGATGCTGAATAATAAGCAGGATGGGAGATATGATTAAGAAGAGGGAAAATCCATACAACCCGGCAAGCACGAGTAACGAAGCAACGAACGGCAGAAATACAATGATTAGATTGAACAAACCTAGGCTTACCGTTGCCAGGACGGCTTTAGTCACGTTGGGGAGCGAAGGAGACTGTCCTGCCTTCTGGATTTGGGACTGGGCCAGCACCTCGCGGGCGACCAGTTTCGGCTCCCCTAGCTTAAGGATCACTTCTTCTTCGGTTCGTCCGCTGAGCTCAGCTTGCTCAAAGTGCTCCATGTAGTCAGCCAGGATATCCTTTCTTTCGGCAGGAGAAAGCTGTTTTAAATATTGAAGCAGTTCGTTTAGATACGCCTCTTTATTCACCTCAAGCCCTCCTCAATCATCTCTTGTACTCCTACAGCAAATTTGCTCCATTCCGATACCAGCTCATTCATGACTTCCCTTCCTTGTTCCGTAATCTTATAGTACTTTCTTGGAGGGCCCTCCATGGATTCATGAAGATAGGTTGAAAATAAGCCTTCTGCGGCGAGCCTTCTCAGCAATGGATAAATCGTTCCTTCCGCAATTTCGAATCTTTGTGAAATCTGCTCCACAAGCTCATAACCGTAACGATCCTTCTTAGCCGTCAAGACGAGAACACAAAGCTCCAAGACCCCTTTCTTGAATTGGATATTCATCGCTTCTCACCACCGCTTTACTCAGTACTATTCAATGCACAGTAGTTAGGATATACATATATTAACATTCAGTACTGTATATTGCAAGATACCTGTTATTATATTTTTTCCCATTTTAAGCCCAAATCTAAAGGTACCAGGTCTTAAAAAAGACTGCCCCCTCAGCCCTGCGGCCTTGAAGACAGTCTTATCGCATAAATTTTTGCTTCACTTATCGGCGTATGCCCACGGTTACAATTTCGCTCGGGAGAACCCGCATGGACAATCCTTCACGGCTGTTCCCGGAGGAGATTGGCTCCCGCGGTTCTTCCAGAATCGTCGTCTTATAGAAATATTGATGAGGAATTTCAGATTTCAGCGTAAGCTCCGCATGCTGATCACTCATATTGTACCAGCGCAGCAGCAGGTCCCCTGTCTCCTCATTCATTTTCAACGAAGTGAACGCCAGCTCTGGGCTTCCCCATTGGATCGGCGCATAAGCCGGCGCAATCGCTCCATCATGCACCCCGGTCTGGCATACCGTCCATGGGATCTGGAACTGGTAGGCTTCCACATAAGCGCCAGACGTCATACCGTCCCCGGAATGCGGGATCAACTCCATCCGTACTGTATGCTTCCCAAGGCATTGGGCCTCCGGCGTCGGGAACAGGCCCCAGTCGCCAAGCTCGCCGACGCTGCGCAGCAGCGTGATCGCAATGGTGTTGCGTCCATCGCGCAGCACCTCGTATTCATTTAAGCCGAGGTTCGCTACGGTCAGCCCTGCCCCAGCCTCTGAGTCGCTTACGTCCACGAACGCCTGTTGATGCTGGGTATTGCTTGGATTGGCCCATTCCGGCGCCGGGACGTTATCCCGTACCGGGATTTCGAACATGGAATCGACATGATGTACGGAAGCTGACAGATCCGTCGGGAACAATGCCCGTACCCGATGATCCTTGGCCTGGTTATCGATCGTGGTCTCGATATGAACTCCTCTGCCGCCACGCTCCAAGGAGACGATCGTCCGCAGCTTCAGGGTTACAGTCTCCCGGCTGCGCTGCGCCTTGCGCTCCGGGTAATAGACAAGCGCGCGCTGCTCCTCATCCAGCTTGGCATCCGCCGAAGCCGGAATTTCCCAATCATGCGCAATCTGAATAGATGCGCGATACGGTGTATTCTCCAATACGGAAATGCGGGCTGGAAGTCCTTTCGTCGTCAGCGCCGCTTCTCCCTCCGGCTGCTTGTACATATACTCGTTCCCGATATCCCCGGTGTTCTCGTACACGCCCAGATCACGGTAGACACGGCCTGTCGCCTTGTCGGTGAGCGAGAATGAGCCATCGCCGGCAATTTCGACATGGAGCAGCTCGTTCTCCATCACGCGCTCGCCGCGCAGCAGGGAAGAGCCAACAGGGGATGCGGCAGCCTCAGCACGGCGTACCCAGGCATACGCACGCAGCCCAAGCGCAGGTACTTGCTCCGCCCGGAATGTCAGCTTCACCCGGCGGCACATATAAGGCTGACGGAACTTGTCATCCGGCAAATCGTAGCCGAACAACAGACCGAGATCCTCTACCGTCACATCCAGCGTATTCCCTTGATCATCTACCAGCACGCGGCCGGCAAGGTCCACCTCTTTCATCCGGAGAGCCGTCTCTTCCAGCGTGAAGCCTTCCCGCAAATACAGGCGCGCTGCATCCAGCTCTACGCTGATCGTACCGCTGCGAGTCCAGCCCGTCGTGTTCATCGCTACCAGCGGCAGCGCATCTTCGCCAAAGGATGCGAACACCGAAGTATCCACCTTAGACGCAATCACCTGCTTGCTATCGTCGATAATCGCCTCAGCCACATGGCGGCTCTTATCGAAGCGCGTCACCATTTCTCTGTGCACCTCGTCTACGCTGCAGCCGCAAATGCTGTCGTGCGGATGGTTCTGCATCAGCGTCTTCCAGGCGTAGGTAAACAAGTGATGCGGATACTCTTTGCCTAGTACATGAGCGAACGAAGCTAGCGGTTCTGCGACCTTTTCCAGCAGCGCCTGTCCTTCCTGGTTCATCTGCTTCAAGTAAACTCGGGCCGACGCCGTATTGACCAGCGTGCCCCATCCGTCCGTACGCTGGCTGCGCAGCTCGCCTTTGACGGTCGATAAACTGTCGTTATCTAGAGCCTGCTCCACCGCCTGCAAATAATCCGGGAAATTCGAATGAACAAACTCCGTATCCGGGTACAGCTTCCGCGCCGTTTCGATTGCCTTCGGCAGATCCAGCTGCACTGGCTGATGGTCGCAGCCGTTCATGAACAGCAGCTCGCTCGTCGAGGCGTATTTCTCGGCGTCCGCCAGCTTGCGATCCCAGAAAGCCCTTGCTTCCGCTTCGTCCACCGGCACTTCATTTCCGTTCGAGTACCAGTTCGCAAATAGAATGCCGAGCACCTTGGAGCCGTCCGGCCCTTCCCAGATCAGCTCCGAGAAGGAGGACTCATAACCGTCGTCCGACACCGTATTGTTGAATCCAGTCGGCTTCACGCCGCGGCCGAAGAATACATTCGTAATTCCGGACTGCTGCATCAGCTGCGGCGTCTGGCCCACCAGCCCGAACGTATCCGGGAAGTAGCCGATTTTGGCTACCTCTCCGTAACGCTTGGCATCCTGGTGTCCAATCTGCATGTTCCGCACGTTGGCTTCCCCGCTCGTAAGAAACGCATCCTGTAAAATATACCAAGGCCCAATCAGCAGGCGTCCGGCGGTAATATGCCGCTGCAGCCGCTCCTGATTTTCCGGGCGAACCTGGAGGTAGTCCTCCAGAATAATCGTCTGTCCATCGAGATAGAAGCTGCGGAATTCGCTATCCCCGTCCAGCTTGTCCAACAAGGCATCGATAAGCTGCACCAGCCTTACATGATGCTTCTCATAAGGCATATACCATTCCCGGTCCCAGTGGGTGTGGGAAATGATGTGTGCTGTCTTCTTTTTGTTCATTCTCGATTACCTGCCTTCCATCTTATAATGGGTACTCCTCCATATAGTTCAACAGCTCATCCACCGTCGTGAAGGCCAGCCCTGTCACCGTATCGGCACAGCCGTAATAGATGGCAATGCGGCCGGTATCGGCATCGGTCAAGGCGGCGCAAGGGAACGTTACATTCGGCACGTCGCCTACGCATTCGTACATGGTTTCCGGGCCGAGAATATAGTTGCGCGATCTAGCGATCACCTTCCAAGGCTCATCCAGGTCCAGCAGGGCACAGCCCATACGGTACACGAACCCATTGCATGTATTGATAACCCCATGGTAAATCAGCAGCCAGCCTTTGTCGGTCTCAATCGGAACCGGACCAGGACCGATTTTTTTGGACTGCCAAGCGGATTCGTCGCCGTTGACGGTACCCATCACATACCGATGTTTTCCCCAGAAGGTAAGATCCGGGCTTACACTATAAAAGATATCGCCAAAAGGCGTATGCCCCGTATCGCTAGGACGGCTGACCATGGCATAGTAATCGCCGATTTTGCGCGGGAACAGCACTCCGTTACGGTTATACGGCAAAAAGGCGTTTTCCAGCTGATGGAACGTTTTGAAGTCGGTCGTATAGCCAACTCCGATAGTTGGGCCATGGTAGCCGTTGCACCAGGTAATATAATAGCGTTCTCCAATCTTAATCACCCGAGGGTCGTAACGGTATTCCCGTTTGGTGATTTCAGGGTCGCCCTCAAACACGATCGGCTCGTGATTGATCGTCCAGTTCACACCATCATCGCTAAATCCGGCGAAAATATCCATGCTCACGGATCTGGAATCACAGCGGAACACGCCAGCAAACTTGCCCTCAAAGGGAACAACGGCGGAGTTGAATACACTGTTCGAATTCGGAATTGCATTTCTCTCGATAATCGGATTGGCTGAATAACGCCAGACAGGCGCATTCAGACCGGCAGGCTTATCCTGCCAAGGGATATTTTTTAAGGACTCTCCAATAATTTTGCTCATGGTTGATGTCTCCTTTGTATGAAAATTACACTTGGGTTATCGTGAAATTGGGGTTCAATCCATAACCAAAGGGCTTGCTAATAACCAAAAATCTTACAACAGCACAAGATGGCCGGGCTTACAGAATACCTTCCTTCATCGCACGGTACACGAGTTGGGAGAACAGGCTGTTCGACCAAGCAAACCAGCTGCGTGTAAATATCGCAGGATCGTCCGCGTGGAAGCCTTCATGCATAAAGCCTGTATCCGCGTCCGTCGCCTCCAGCATGGCGATCATCTCCAGCTTCTCTTCCTTTGTCCGAGCGGTAATGCCCTGCATGGACAGCGCCATATGCCAGATATAGTTCTCAGGCGTATGCGGGCTGCCGATGCCCCGCGCCGCCTTCCCTTCGAAGTAGAATGGATTCTCCTTGCTCAGTGCGAAGCGGCGTGTATTTTGATAGATTTCATCGTCGGCCGTCACATAACCAAGATACGGAATCGACATCAGCCCCGGCGTTCCCGCATCATCCATCAGGCAGTAGTTGCCATAGCCGTCAGTTTCGTAAGCGTAAATCGGCCCGAATTCCGGATGGCGGTAGATGCCGTACAGCTTGATTCCATGATCCACCTCGAACTCCAGCTCCTTCAGCTCCGCCAGGAAGTCCATGTCCCGGAACACCCATTCCGCGAACTCCTGCATCTGGCGCAACGCCACGACCGCGAACATATTGCCCGGAATGTTGTAGTGGAAATCACAGGCATCATCGCTGGAACGGAAGCCGGACCAGATCATCCCGGTATAGTTGACCGGCATCCCCAGCCCGTTATTGCGAAGGGAATCCTCCGGTATCCCGTTATTGCGGGTAAACCGGTAGGGGGACTGCTCGAAATGGCGCTGCTCTGTTTTGAATACATCGACGATTTTGCGCATCGCCGCCTTGAACCCGGCATCGAAAATATCGGTGCGCTCCGTCTCCTTCCAATACATATAAGCGAGCCGTACTACGAAACATAACGAGTCAATTTCGAATTTCCGCTCCCACACCCATGGCGACATTTCCGTCTCGTCCGTCGTGTTCCAGTGCCAGTCGTTGGCTGTCTCGTTAAACGCATTGGCGTACGGATCAATGTGGACATATTGAATGTGACGCTTGATCAGCCCGCCGATAATCCGCTGCAAATCAGCGTCGTCCTTGGCCAGCGGCACGTAATGAATGACCTGCTCTACGGAGTCCCGCAGCCACAAAGCCGGGATATCGCCCGTAATTACGAAGGTCGTGCCGTCGTCCATCAGCTTCGTTGTCGTCTCCAGCGTATTCGGAAAAGTATTCTTGAACAGCTTCAGCAGCTTAGGGCGGTGCGCCAGCTTCTCCTCGGCTTCCTGCAATACCTCCAGCACAGCCCTTGGCAGCTCCAGCTTCGGCATTGGAATTTTCGGTAATCTGAATTGTTCCATGTCGTTTCTCTCCTTAATATGTCGAGTAGTATAGGCTTATGAGTGTGAGTAGAACTATTGGCTGAATGAAGCCGTGAATGCTTAATGATGACTGCTAACTCATATGTTGTTGCTGATGCTTAACAATGAATGCTTGATCTTGATGGTCTTGATTTCATAGGGCGCAAAAGACAGAGCAATGACCCCGTTGTCATTCTTCAGCCGCTCCGTTTCCTCTTCCAGCGCATTAGAGAGCCATACGTCCTGAGCAGGCTGCGCCCAGCGGAGTTCCACGTCCTCCCGGCCTCCGGAAGATTCGTAGAGGCGCAGGACCGTCCCGCTTCCATCCTCCGCCGGCTTGACGGTATCGACAATGACATGCCGTCCCGTAAAAGTGATGAAAGAATGCTCCGCAGGAAGCTTCCCTAGTTTCGGCTCTGCGGCCGCAACGACGGAAGCATGATTCAGTTCGGACGCCTGCCTTACCGTATGCGCAGACTGCCAGTCACCCTGATGAGGGTAGAGCGAGTATGTAAACTCATGCTCGCCAAGATCCGCGCTAATATCCGGCCATTTGGGCGCCCGCAGCAGGGACAGGCGAATCGTGCTGCCCTGCACGTCGTAGCCGTATTTGCAATCGTTCAGCAGGCTTACACCGTAGCCCCGCTCGGACACATCAGCGAAACGGTGGCCGCACACCTCGTACTGAGCCTGCTCCCAGCTCGTATTGCGATGGGTTGTGCGCTCCAGTGCCCCGAAAGGAATTTCATAGGTCGCTTTGTCCGTAACAACATCGATCGGGAATCCGACCTTGAGGAGCTTGTGGGCTTCATTCCAGTCGACATGCGTCTTGAAGTCGATGCGCGGGTTATCGTGATAGAAAATCACATCCTGCGTAATGACTGACTGGCTGATGCTCCAGCGGAATCGAAGCACGTCCTTGGTTGCCCCCGTCCATAGAATGCGCTTCTCCAGCAGCTCCGCTTCTCCCGCCGGCTGTTGTTCATAACGCTCATCGATATCCCATGCGTCCCATAATGTCGGACGGTCATGGAAGAAATGGAACCGGTTGGCCGCTTCCCCTGGCTTCACGATCTCCCGGCTGGCCAGTTTGTCGAACAAGCTGACGATTTCTCCCCGGTCATTGAAGCGGACAAGGTAATACTCCGTCTCCCAGACCGCTAGATCTTGCTGCTTATCTTGAGCTGGTGCAGCTTCATCAGCGACCGAATCCGTATCGAGCCCGGCCGTCACGCGATCAGCCTCAAGCCAAATCGTCGTATAACCAAAGGCGGGAATGTTCTTCACCAAAACCCATACCGTTCGCATACCCTGATCATCGCTGCTGACGTCAACTGCAAGGCGATGCCCTTGTGCATCATAAGCAGCCACCCCTGTGGAGATAGGAGTCCCCTCTGTATCGCTCTCCTCTAATTCAATGGCAACGACTTCACTGCGGCTCCAGCCCAGACTGTTAAATATGATGTAAGGCTTGCCATTGCTTGCCATTGCCCCTGTGTCCGGATTTATGTCATAACCGCCATTGCCGTGCCCCGGCAGGGTTGTAATCATTTCCGCTAGCGCTTGGATGCCGAACCCCAGCACAGTCTCCCCGTGCTCGAAGACTTCGGCATACTCCTTCATGGAGGTGACGTAGCTCTCGGTAATCGCCGAGCCCGGAATAATGTCGTGGAACTGGTTCAGCAGGATGAGCTTCCAGCCGTCATGGAGGCGCTGATCCGCCTCCTGCCGCAGCTCCGGCTTCATAGCCTGTGCCCCGAGCGCATTCCACAGCTCTGCCTCGCGGTACAAAATCTCCGCCTTGCGATTGTTCAGCTTGTTCCGGCCATGGGTTGTATACGTTCCGCGATGCAGCTCCAAATACAAGTCACCATGCCATTCCGGCAGCTTCGGCTGAGCCTCCGCGATCCCGGCGAAGAACTCCTTCGCCGTGCTGTAGCGGCTGGCCGGCTGGCCAACCATCAGCTCTGCGCGGTCGATATACTCCAGCATTTCGCGGGTCACGCCGCCCCCGCCGTCCCCATGTCCATAGAGCAGCATTTGCTCGTTATGCTTGGCCTTCTCCCGGTAGGACTGCCAGTGATCATGGATATCCTTCGGCAGCGTATTTTCGTTGACGCCATGGTTCAGATAGGACAGCATCGCCGTACCGTCTATGCCAACCCAGTGGAACAGATCATATGGGAACACATTCGTGTCGTTCCAGCCGAGCTTCGTGGTCATGAAGTAACGTATGCCGCCGTGCCGCAAAATTTGCGGCAGCGAGGCGCAGTATCCAAACGTATCCGGCAGCCATTCGATATCCGAGGTCATTCCGAATTCCTTCTGGTAGAATCGCTGGCCATACAGCATTTGCCGCATCAGCGATTCGCCGCTCGGAATGTTCAAATCCGGTTCGACCCACATGCCGCCAACCAGCTCCCAGCGCCCTTCCTTGATTCTAGCCTTGACGCGCTCGTAGAGCTCCGGGTCGTTGTCCTTCAAATAAGCGAACAATTGCGGCTGGCTCTGTGCATATTGATACTGCGGATATTCTTCCATCAAGGCATCCACAGTAGAGAACGTGCGGCTCACCTTGCGAACCGTCTCTCGTGCCGGCCACAGCCAGGCAATATCGATATGCGATTGCCCAACCATATGCAGCGTACCTTCCGCATTGCCGCCGATCTCCCGGATTCTTTCCTTTAATTCTTGCTCTACATGCTCTATAGCTCCTCCGTCGCGAATCTCCGCCACGCTGAGAGCAACGAACTGATCCATCGCCTGGTACAGCGCCTCCATCAGCCGGGTGCGGCGAAAATCCTGCTCTGGCAGCAGCAGGATGGAATCGCGGGCGATCACAGCCGTGTACATCAGGCTTTGCACCGCGCGATTTACCAGCACCAAGCTGCTGCGGATCGACGTAATCGGCGGTTGGATGACCGCCTGCTGGTTCAGTGGATCTTCCGGTTCGGGGATCGGATCGAAGAGTTCGATTTCCAGGTCGAGGACGCTGCCATCCCGCTCCGGCCGCAGCGTAACGAACGTATGGTTGCGATCCAGCCCCTGATAAGAGGCTCCGTTTATCCGAAGCAGTCCCTCTCCGCCCGATTCGAAGATGAGGCCGATATGCGCATTATGTCCGTTCCGCTGATGTTGCTCATCATGCCCGGCAAGCCCGATAGCTCCATTACGCCCGTCATGTACGTTTTGCCTATTACGCCCGTCAAGCCAGGCCGCAGGAATTTCAAGCTGCCGCCTGAAAAAATACGTCGTCCCCTGCATACTTGGGAACCGCTGCAAATCGCGTCCATCGGCATACGTTCCGAAATGCTCGTACTGGCCAGGCAAATGGTACGTCGCATAAGAAATATCCCACTCCGTCAGCTCGCGATACTCCAGCCATTGATGCTCCGACAGCTCACGAATGAATCTTCTGATCCGCTCCATCGCTATTCCTCCTCCCGTACCCTCAGCTCGACGCTCTGTCCGTCGTTCACGTGCTTGCCGACATAAATTTTGAATTGCCCCGGCTCCACGACCGGTTTATGATCTAGCCCAATGTACTCCAACTGCTCCCGGCCGACCTTGAAGCTCACTTCCCGGCTTTCGCCCGGCGCGAGCTGGAGCTTCGCAAAGCCTTTCAGCTCCTTGGCCGGTCTCGTCACTTTGCTGGCCACATCCGAAACATACATCTGCACAACTTCTGCTCCCGCAAGCTGGCCGGCATTCGTCACCGTGACGCTGACGACCGCCTCTTCATCCGCCGAAATGACCGCCGGCTCTACGCGCAAATTGGAATACGCAAATTCCGTATAGCTCAATCCGTAGCCGAACGGATAACGCGGCTGGGCGTCCTCCTCCGAATAACGCTTGCCCCGTGAGCGCTTGCCGTTATAGTAGACCGGGAGCTGGCCGACATGCTTGGGAATCGAGATCGTCAGCCGTCCTGACGGGTTCACATCGCCGAACAGCACGTCTGCGACCGCATGGCCGCCCTCCTGACCCGGATACCAAGCCTCTACGACAGCTTGGGCATGATCCTCGATCCACGGCTCGGCAATCGGCCGCCCGTTAATGTAGACGACGATGACCGGTTTGCCCAGCTTGTGAATCTCTTGCACAAGCTCCAGCTGCACACCGGATAGCTGTAAGGAGATGCGGTCAATTCCTTCGCCGCAGTCCATGTCGCTCCAGGAATTTTCCGTCACCTTGGATGCTCCCGTCCGTAAATCGATCGTGCCTTCGCCGAAATCACGGGCACTGGAGCCCCCAACGACCATGACGATCGTGTCGGCCTGCTCCGCACAGGACAAGGCATATTCGAAGCCTTCCCTGGAATCGCCTTTAATCCGGCAGCCCGGCGCATACAGCACTCGCTCCGGCTGGCCGGCAAGCTTGCTGCGAATGCCGTCCAGCACAGTGACCACCTTATCCTTCGGCTGAGGGGACGTGTAATCCCCAAGCTGGTTATAGCCCGCGTCTGCATTCGGCCCGATAACCGCGACCTTGCCTGCCGTTTTTGACAGCGGCAGAATGCCGTCCTCGTTCTTCAGCAGCACGATGCCTTCGCCAGCGATCCGGCGAGCCAGCTCCTTGTGCTTATCGCTGCCGATCACCTCCGCCGCCCGCTCCGGGTCGGCATACGGACGCTCGAACAAGCCCAGCTTGAATTTCAGCGTCAGCACCCGGCGCACGGCCGTATCGACCACTTCCTCATTCAGCTTGCCTTGGCGTACCGCTTCAACCAGGTACTTGCCGAACATTTCGCCGGACATTTCCATATCGATGCCTGCCGTAATGGCCTGAATCGCGGCATCCATTCCGTCTTCGGCCACATCATGACCTGCCGCGAGCATATCGATTGCTCCGCAATCAGTAATGACCATGCCATCAAAGCCCCACTCCTTGCGAAGCACATCGTCCAGCAGCTCCCGATTCGTCGTGCACGGCACCCCGTCGATTTCGTTGTAAGCCGGCATAATGGACTTCGCGCCTGCTTCAACCGCTTTTCTAAACGGCAGCATATCCACTTCAAGCAGCTCCCGCTTGCCCATATGCACAGGCCCGGCATTTCTGCCCCCTTCGGAGCTGCCGTAACCGACAAAATGCTTCAGGGTAACTGCAACAGTATCTTCCCGATCTAACGAATCCCCTTGCAATCCTTCCACTGAAGCGACCGCCATTTCGCCGATCAGGTATGGATCCTCCCCGAAGCATTCCTCCGTCCGGCCCCAGCGCGGATCGCGAACGACATCCAGCACAGGCGAATAAGTGACCGCGCCGCCCTGGCTTCTCGTCTCCAAAGCGACCGCACGGCACATCTCGCGGTACAATTCCACATTCCAGGTGCTGCCCAGCGACAGCGGCACAGGGAACACCGTCGCGCCAATCGCCATATGTCCGTGAGAGCACTCCTCCCCGATCAGAATCGGGATGCCGAGCCGGGAATTCTCGATGGCGTAGCGCTGAATTTCGTTCACCGCCTCAGCCCCTTTCCGGGGAGACAGCCCCGTTTCCAGCGTAACCCCTGTCCATGGGTCAGCCCGAAGCGTGCCGTAAAGAGAACCAATGCCTCCGTTTTTCACTTGTTCCTTGAAGGATTCCGTAAGACTGATTTTTCCATCTATATGCTCATAGGCTTGCCAGCCGAAAGTTTGAATCAGCTGTCCCGCCTTCTCTTCCAAAGTCATAAGCCCGAGCAGATGCTCTACCCGTTCTTCCGTTGGTCTCTGCCTATCTTTATAGATCTTGGTCATCGTCTCCACTCTCTCCTCTACCTCGATGATCTTATTCTTTAACAGCGCCGATGGTTAGACCTTGAATGAAATAGCGCTGGAAGAAGGGATAAGCAAAAATAATCGGCCCCGTCGCGAGAACAACCATCGCCATACGGGATGTATCCTGCGGCATCGAACGCAGCGCCTCCAGGCTAAGTGAGCTATTCTGTGAGTTTTGCATAATGAATTGCATGCTTGTCTCGATCCGCATCAGCATGGATTGCAGCGGAACCAGATTAGGATCGTCGATATAGAGCAGGGCATTGAACCAGTCATTCCAGTAGCCCAGCGTGCTGAACAGCCCGATCGTAGCGAGGCCCGGCAGAGACAGCGGCAATACAAGCTTCAGGAAAATACGGAATTCGCCTGCGCCGTCGATTTTACCCGATTCCAGAATCGCATCCGGAACACTCGTGCTATAGAAGGTCCGCAGAATCATAATATAGAACGCATTAACGGCCAGCGGCAGAATCAGCGCCCAAATTGTATCTTTCAGGCCGAGCAGCTGCGTCGTAACGATATACGTCGGAACGAGCCCGCCGTTGAACAGCATCGTAAAGAAAGCAAAGAAGGAGAAAAAGTTGCGATATTTAAAGCTTTTGCGCGAGATGGCATAAGCATAAAATGCGATAAACAATAAACTGATTATCGTCCCTACAACGGTTACGAATATCGTTACTCCGTACGAACGGAGCAGCGTATCCCCCGTCTGAAACACGTATTTGTAGGCTTCAAAGCTCCATTTGGCAGGCAGTAGACGATAGCCGTCACGCGCCAATACTCCTTCATCCGTGAAGGAAATGATGACTACGAATAGAAATGGAAATACGCACACAAAAGAAAAAATGCCGGCAATCAGATTGAATATCATATTCCAAGGCTTGGATAAATGGTGGAAATCTCTTGTTTTTATAGCACTCTGCGCCATGTTGCTTCTCACTCCCTTCTAGAACAACGCATTGTCCTTATCGAACTTGCGCACGATGTAGTTTGACGTCATAACGAGCGTAAAGCCGACGATGGACTGATACAGGCCAGCTGCGGTACTCATGCCGATTTCGCCTGTCGTCTTAAGGCCGCGGTACACGTACGTATCGATGACATTCGTAACGGCATATAGGCTTCCGGAGTTTCTCGGCACCTGATAGAAGAGACCGAAGTCCGCATAGAATATTTTCCCGACCGCAAGCAGCGTCATAATCGTAATGATCGGGGCAAGCATCGGCACCGTGATGCGGCGGATTTGCTGCCATTTGTTCGCACCGTCGATCATCGCCGCCTCGTATAGCGACCTGTCGATTCCCATAATCGCCGCCAGGTAGACGACGCTGTTGTAGCCGACCGCCTTCCACAGATAGACCAGAATAATAATGAACGGCCAATATTTCGGATCGGCATACCATTGGATAGGATCCATGCCAAGGCCTTTAAACACTTGATTCAGCAGCCCGCGTTCGGAGCTCAGGAAGCTGAAAGCGAAATAGCCGACGATGACCCAGGACAAAAAATACGGGAGGAACATGCCGGTTTGATATATTTTCGCTAAGCGTTTGTTCACAATCTCAGAGAGTACGATGGCCATCAATACCGACAATACTAAGCCGATAAAAATAAATGCTAGATTATACAGCAGCGTGTTGCGCGTAATAACGAATGCGTCGTTTGTGCTGAACAGAAACTTGAAATTGTCCCATCCGACCCACTTACTGTTCACGATACTCGCCCAGAAGCCGTCTCTATGGAAACGGTACTGCTTAAAGGCAATGACGGTACCCAGCATCGGCAGATAGGAGAAGAAGAGAAACCACAATGCACCCGGCAAAACCATGAGCAGCATCACTTTGTTTTTGGCGATGTCTTTAAAAAAGCTGCCGATTTTCCTCACGCTTACCCCTCCTGTTGGTTATTGAAAAAGAAGACCGGGAGGGCCAATCACCCGCCCGATCTTCGATTCGTTCCTACTTGTTGTTTGCAGCTCTCCACTCGTCAATCTGTTTTTGAGCTTCCGCGATAATCTTATCCAGACCTGCGGCTTTAAATTTCTCGTTTGCTTTTGGCAGGTACTCTTCCGGATCTACTGTACCCGTCATAAGGGATGCCCAGAATTCGTCCTTCACGTTCTGCACAGCAGCAATTTCACTCGCTACATTTGTTGCATCGAAATTGAAGCCCAGCAGCGGCGCGTTTTTACCCGATTCGTTGAACTCTTTGAATTGCTCCCATTTGTCTGCAGGATCGTTCTCGTTCAAGTAAGTGATCAGGATGTTCCCCAGGGAGAAGGTTGGCATGTCATAATTCTTGGATTCCTCCAGGTTCTTCATGACATTGTCGCTGACTTTCTCATAATGGACGCCTTCGATCCCGGAATCGATCATATTACGAAGCACCGGGTCTGTGTTAAGCAGATTCAGAAATTCCATAGCTTTCTCAGGGTATTTCGAGTTTGCGGAAATCGCCTGCATCGAGCCCATCACGGACCAGTTATATACATAAGCATCGCCAGCTGGCGTTGAGGTTACCGGATAACCATAGCTTGCAGACCAGAGGTTATTGGCTAGCGGCTGTGTAGCAGCGCGATCCGAGAACCATTTTCCGGATTTATACAAATCGTCTACCGAAGTCGTGGTCGCTGCCTCTGGAGAAATGTAGCCGGCTTGATAGAACTTGCGCATCGTCTTCAATGTTTCCTTGGCTTCCTCAGTTTCCAGGATGTTCACGACTTTATAGTCCTTGGTGTCCATGTATACAGCCATCGGCATTTTTTCAATCACATAGTCGAACGGCATAAGCGGCACATGGTCACTCATGATGGCATACGGCGTGATGCCGGGCTCATTCTCCTTGATGACCTTCAGCAGAGGCTCAAGGCTCTCCAGAGAACGAACGTTTGAAATGTCTAAATTGTATTTATCAAGCAAATCTTGATTGAAGCGGTAAACCTCCTGTGCTGGTAATTCCTTGTTGGCCGGAACAGCGTAGTTATGTCCGTCAACCTTGGAGCCTTCCAGGAACGCAGGATCCAGTACTTCCTTGATGCCTTGGCCATGCGTCTCCAGCAGCTCGTCGATTTCCATAAATGCGCCTTTGCGCGCATTTTGCACGTAATCAAACGCCCAGGAGCTGGTGAACAGAATGTCCATCGGCTCGCCGGATGCGGCCATGACCTGCATTTTTTGCGTGTAATCGCCGAAGTCGATCATTTTCATTTTGATCGTTGCATTGATTTTTTCTTTGGTGTATTTGTTGACTTCCTCCATCACTTTGTCAACATCTTTCTGCGGTGTGCCGATCGTGTACCAAATCAATTCAACCGGCTTGTCGGAGCTGCCTCCAGCGCCAGAAGCCGCTCCATTGTCGCTCGCCTTGCCGCCTCCGCATGCGCTCAGCACAAGTGTAAGCGCCATCAAGGATACGAGAAGCAGAGACAATCTTTTTCTTTGTTTAGCCATTACCTATGAACCTCCCTTTGGTGTAGCCTCCGAATGATCTGCAGCATAACAACGCTATCGTTCCTCCGGACTTCCAAATTATTCATGATGCGATTGCTGGTGGAGGAAGCGGCCAGACTGCCATTCGCGGCTGGCTTTTCGCCTTGATTTCCTTAGTAGGACTATCTTTACTGTAATTTATGAAAGCATTTTCAAATAGAAGCGAAATTAAATAAATCATGTATAAAATAAAGAAAGGGCTTTCTAGCGGCATGTTCCGCTAGCTAAGCCCTTTGAATTCAGTCGGCGATATGCCGACATATTTTTTAAATTGTTTATAAAAATAACCCGTCTCCCAATACCCGACCTTCCGTGCGATTTCCTGTACTTTCATGTTCGTCGTCCGCAGCAGCTCTTTCGCTTTCTCGATCCGGTATCGGTTAATATACTCGGTGAACGTCTCATTGACTTCTTTATGAAATAATTGTCCCAGGTACACCGGGTGGATATTGTACATCGAGCCAAGCACCTTCAGCGACAAATCCTGATTGTACGCATCATGAATATAATTTAGCACCTGCTGGACGACCGGACTCTTCACGTCGCGTTCAAGCAGATCCACCGTCATAGCTGCCGCTTCCTTGATCATCTCCATCAGTTCGGCCGAGGTTGTCGCCCTCCGAATTTGGCTAAGCCCACCCTTGTACGGCTCCGGATCATCGGTATGGGTGATTTCCTGCAGCAGCATCTTAAAGCGAATCAGCCATTCCATCGCAATCTCCTGCAGCAGATCCGGCGTCATACCCTCCAATTGCTGCAGATAAGCGAAGTCCTTCTCGATGCGAAGAAACAATGCCTTCTTATCCTTCGCCATAACTTCTTTCTTGTATTCATTCCAGTCGATCGGCCAATCTCCGAGGCGCGTCTCCTGCTGCTGGCTAGCCAAATCCTCATAACGTAAAATCCGGTCGGCTGATCTGACCATGAAATATTCCTGTGCCCGTTTGGCATGACTGTAGCTTTGCGAGGCATCCTCCACCTTCTCCACGCTGCCAAGTGATGCACAAATTTTGTTATGGGGGGACAGGAGCAGGCGCAGATTATCGCTGATTCGTTCCGCATCCTCCTTGCACGACGATACATCATCCGCGTTGAACACAAGCACAATGTCGCCGTCCATATCCCGGAAGGGCACAACATTCTCCGACGAACTCAGCTGATTCATCACAGAATCGAACACCTCTGCCATAGAATGCCCGGCTCGCAGTATGGATACCTGCACATACCGCTGATCGAGCTCAATGCCCAGCAGGTCGGCACGCTCCTGGAACTCCTTCGGACTAATCTGATCCTGCAGCCAGCGATACATCACATTGTCCCTCAATATCCGCATGCTTTGCTCGTTCAAGGCGAGCTCCGACCGGTTCAGATTCAGCTTCTGCACAACCGTTCTCAAGGTTCCCTTGAATTCTTCCAAATTGATCGGCTTCAACAGATAGTTCTCAATCCCAAGCGCCATGCCTTCTTTCAAGTAATCAAACTCGTTATATCCGCTAAGGACGATGACTTTCAACTCGGGATGAACAGCCCGGACATGCCGGATCAGATCCAATCCATTCATCACGGGCATTGAAATATCCGTAACTAGAATATCGGCTGGCGTTACCTTCATCGCTTCAAGCGCAATCGCGCCATTCTCCGCATGGCCCACAATTTCCATGCCGAGCTTAGCCCAATCCACAATATCGTAAAGCCCCTCGATAATGAACGGCTCATCGTCTACGATAAACACTTTAAACATGGTTGATTACCCCCTCTCCCTTCCGGGGAAAACGAATGGTAAGTGTGGTGCCCTGTCCTTCTTCACTTTCGATTTCAAGGCCGTAACGGTCGCCAAAGAGCAGCCCCAGTCTCTCATGGATGCTGCGCAGCCCGAACGATTCCGCGTTCTTGTCCGGATGATACAGTCCAGTCATGATTTGCTCCAGCCGCTCCCGCGCAATACCCTTGCCATTGTCTCTGACCTGGACGATACAATCCTCGCCGCTTGGCTGTACGGATATTTCAATATGATTGTCATTCCTGTCCGCCCTCATGCCATGCAGAATGTAATTTTCAATGATCGGCTGCAGCGACATTTTAAAAATGGGAATGCTCTCAAACGGCTTATCGCATCGGATGCTGTAGGAAAACTTATCCTTGTACCGGATGCGAAACAGCTCCAGATACAAGCGGCAAGCCTCCAGCTCGTCCTTCAGCGTATAGTTGCTTTTCTGCTGAACAAAGCTCTTGAACAGCACGGACAGGCTGTAAATCATCTCCGCGACATCATGGGCTCCGTGGGATATGGACCGCATGCGAATGACTTCAAGCGTATTGTACAGGAAGTGGGGATTCACCCTCGCCTCCAGCGCGGCGAGCTCCGCGTGCTTCTGCTTGATTTCCGCCTTGAGCCCGCGGTCGATATACAAATTCAGTTCATCAAGCATATCGTTGAAGCTCTTGGATATTTGTCCAAGCTCGTCCTCCCGGGGATCATCGATACGCGCTTTCAGGTCGCCCTTCTTTACTTTTCTCATCAAACGGATGATGTTATAGATCCGTCTAGCAAAATTGCCGATAAACAAGGATGGCACGATAATGGCGACCAGTATGCAAATCAAGGCGATCGTAATGATCGAATTGCGCACGCCCCGGTAGGTAGCGGCAAGCTCTTCCTTTGGCACCGCGCTGAGCACGGTATATCCTCCCTGGCTCTGGGTCAGCTTCGTGATGATCATGTCTTCACCGATTACCCCAGTGTCATAAATGGAGCTGACCTGTTCTGCATACGGATACTTGCTGCCGTACAACGTATTTGAAGTGTCGAACAAGACGTCGCCGTGCGCGGACAGCACGACGATCGTCCCTTTAAAATCATCGCGGTAATTCGCCAGGCTCCCCCAAATTTTCTCCGCGTCAAAATAAACGAGGAGCTGCCCGACATTGCGCAGTGATTGCTTGTTGTTCACCGGGACGCGAAGCGAGTACATCTGCTGATCTGGCAAATTCACAATTTTCCGTACCCAAATGTTCGGGATCGATACCTGGGCCTCTTCTTCCAGGTACATCGCATCCGGCACGAAAGAGCGGGCCGCGTTTGTCGGGATGATTTTGAACTGCTTATGCTGATTGTAGACATATAATTGCTGCTGATCCGCACTGTACAGCATCAAGCTGCGAATGTCGGGGTCATCCTCCATCTTATTGCGGAAGAACTGAACCGCATCGGTTGTTGCCCCGATATCGCTATAGAACTTATCCAATCTGAACCGGACATACTCTTCATAGGGATGCTCCATAAGAAAAGAGGTGTTGCTCGCCAGCTCGCTGTCCCGGTACACATCGCGCATCATATTTTGCACTGATTCGTATTTCCCGCTGACATAACTGCTAACGCTTTCAACCGCCCGTTTCTGGATGTTCATCTGACGCTGCACCGCAGCCTCCGATAAGGATAAGAACATCAAGTACGAGAACGTTATAATTGTCACAATCATGATAATCGAAAAGAACAGAATCATTTTCAAAAACAGATTGTTCTTGAAATACTTTCGGTATACATTGCCGATAATCATGGTAACCTCCTCAGAATATCGCTTATTATAACACGGCCGCGGGCAAATTTCTTATAAGGGACGCCGCCCGATGAAATAAAAAAAAGGAAATCGCCCCTGCAAAAGGCAATTTCCTTTAGGTTTATTCTACCGTCTATATTCACGAATGGCTGAAGCAGATTTGTTCATTTTACGCCAAAGAGAGCACCTGGAAGGTGCTCTCTTTCACTATTGCTCTGGCTTTTTGCGCTCTTGCGCTTTCGTCCACCATTGCTGCTTAAGCTGTTCCTGCTGCGATTACTGCTCTCTGAACTCCTGCAATCCCTCGTTCAAGGAACGGGTTGCCGAATATACTTGCTGGTACAGCTTGAACAACCGTGCATATTTCTCGACATTCGCTGCATTTGGCTCGTACGTGGCACGGTAGCCGATGAATTTATCCGCGCAGTCCTTCAGGCTGTCAAACCATCCGCTGCCAACCGCTGCCATCATCGCTGCGCCCATAGCCGGGCCCTGCTCGTTGTTCAATGCGACGACCGGCGTGCCGAAAATATCCGCCTGCATTTGCAGCCATACCGGATTCTTGGCACCGCCGCCGATCGAGATAATGCGCTCCACGTTAATTCCCGCTTGCCGGAACAGCTCCAGCGATTCTGCCAGCGAGAAGGTGATGCCCTCCATCACAGCGCGGGCGAGATGCTCGCGGCGATGCGTACCGGACAGTCCAATGAAGCTGCCGCGGATGACGCTGTCCGCATGCGGCGTACGCTCGCCGACCAGATAAGGCGTGAACAGCAGCCCTTCCGCTCCAGGAGCGATATCGGCTACCGGCTTCAAAAGCTCGTCGAAGCTCAGTTCCGGCGCGAGCGAATCCTTGAACCAGCTCATGCTGTATCCTGCCGCCAGCGTAACGCCCATCGCATAGAAAGCCCCCGGATGAGAGTGGTTGAAGAAATGCACCTTACCGCCAAAATCTTTATTTTTATCTTCCTCATACGACAAAATAACACCGGACGTACCGATGCTGCACAGCGCATCGCCCTGACGCACGATCCCGGCTCCAACAGCGCCGCAAGCGTTGTCCGCTCCACCGCCAAATACCTTCGTGCTCGTGGAAAGCCCTGTCAGTTCAGCAAATTCCGGCAGCAAAGTTCCGGTCTCTTCGGTGCTTCCGACCAGCGGAGGCGCAAAATCGCTGGACAGCCCGAATGCCTCCAGAATCTCCTCGCTCCATTTCGCTTCCGGCACGTTCAGCATCAGCGTACCCGCCGCATCGGACAGTTCCATGTGTACGTTTCCTGTCATGCGGTAGCGCAAATAGTCCTTCGGCAGCACAAAACGTGCCGCTTTGGCGAATAGCTCCGGCTCGTTCTCCTGCACCCACAGGACTTTCGGCAGCGTAAAGCCTTCCAATGCTGCGTTTCTGGTAATGTCCAGCAGCTTGTCGCCGAGCTTGGCTTCAATTTCCCGGCATTGCTTCGTCGTGCGGGTATCGTTCCACAGAATGGCATGGCGCAGCACTTCATTCTTGTCGTCCAGCAGCACAAGACCGTGCATTTGGCCGGAGAACGAGACGCCTTCGATATCCTCGGCAGCGATGCCGCTGCTTTTCATCAGCTCTTTGAGGCAGGTGATCGTGCCTTTTACCCATTCTTCAGGATCTTGCTCACTGTAACCCGGGCGCTCGTGAATAAGCGGATAAGCTGCCGTTGCTTCTCCTTTGATCTCTCCGTCTTGGCCTACCAGCAGCGTCTTTACCGAGCTAGTGCCCAGATCGATTCCGATTACGTATTTCATCCGTGACTCTCCCTTCACCAATTAGAAGTTTTTCTTATAATAAGTGTTCAAAAAGTAAATCTTTCAGCACCGAGGCGTATGCTTTCGATGTGCGTTTTTTCAAAACGCCTTAGGTTGAATGAAGCTAGAGACTGAGGAGTGGAGCCGCACGTTTTCGAAGAAAACGACTCCGGAAGCATAGGCTCAGCTCGGCTGAATTCAAGATTCGATGTCGAATGAACCACCTGTGCTACTTCGTGATCAAAGATTGACTTTTTGAACTACTTCTCATATTCAAAAGGGGACGTCCAGCGTCCCCTTGTATCATTGCTCTTATTTCGTAGTGATCTTATTTCGTAGCGAAAATATATTCGTTCAAGCGAGCTTTAACCAATTCCAGGTGGCTGGATTTGTTGCGGATCTCGCTGTTTTGCAGCGCGTAAGCTTCCAGCGTCTTGAAGTTGGCTTTACCGGATACGATGTCAGCTCCGATGCCGCTCTTGAAGCTGGCATAACGCTCTTCCAGCAAGTTGTCGAAGAATTTGTCCTCGATCAGTTTAGCCGCTACTTTAAGTCCTTTGGCGAAGGTATCCATACCTGCGATGTGAGCGTAGAACAAGTCTTCCGGCTCGAAGGAGCTTCTTCTTACCTTCGCGTCGAAGTTCACGCCGCCAGCGCCAAGGCCGCCGTTCTCCAGAATTTCGTACATTGCCAGTGTAACTGCATACAGATCTGTCGGGAATTCATCCGTATCCCAGCCAAGCAGCAGGTCACCTTGGTTGGCATCGATGGAACCCAGCATGTTGTTGAGGCGTGCAACGCGCAGCTCATGCTCGAACGTATGTCCAGCCAGTGTCGCGTGGTTCGCTTCCAGGTTCAGCTTGAAGTGGTCTGCCAAGCCGTATTTTTGCAGGAATGCGATGGTTGTAGCCGCATCGAAGTCGTATTGGTGCTTGGAAGGCTCTTTCGGCTTAGGCTCGATCAGGAATTGGCCTGTGTAGCCGATTTCTTTCGCATAATCCAGAGCCATATGGAAGAATCTTGCCAGGTTATCGAGCTCAAGGCCCATGTCCGTATTGAGCAGAGACTCGTAGCCTTCACGGCCGCCCCAGAATACATAGTTTTCAGAACCAAGCTCAAGACCTGTTTCCAGACCTTTCTTTACTTGTGCAGCTGCATAAGCAAATACATCAGCATTGGAAGTCGTTGCTGCACCGTGAACAAAACGAGGGTTGGAGAACATGTTCGCTGTGTTCCAGAGCAATTTTACGCCGGTAGCTTTCATGCCTTCTTTGATCTTAGCAACGATAACGTCCAGGTTTTCGTTCGTCTCTTTCAGGTTTGCGCCTTCAGGAGCAATGTCGCGGTCATGGAACGCGAAGTAAGGAGCACCGAGCTTCTCCAGGAATTCGAAGTTTACTTCCACGCGGTCCTTCGCAAGATCAAGACCTGTGCGAGTCTCCCATGGACGAATCATGGTTGCTTGACCGAACGGGTCGCTTCCGTCCATCGTCAGGGTATGCCAGTAAGCCACCGCAAAACGAAGATGCTCTTTCATCGTTTTGCCAAGAACGACTTCGTCCTCGTTATAATGTTTGAATGCCAGCGGATTGTTGGAGCCTGAACCTTCGTACTGGATTTTGTTAATGTTCTTGAAATAACTCATACTTGAAATCCTCCCAGTCTGATTTGGAATTACTTGTGGAAAGTAAGCCTTTACATCATGATGATTATTAGTAGCATGACCCAAATTTAGACGAGGCATGCTGCTTGATATCTTTATCCTAACACGGCCGACTTAGTTTGTCTAGTAAACTAACTAAGTTATTGATTTAGCATCACCGTTATGTGTATGATGTAGTTATCTTTTATGTAGAATCGAGGGTATCATCATGAAAATTACGGGCGATCAGCAACTGATCAAGAAAATGAACAAAACGCTCGTGCTGGATACGATTCGTCAGCGGCAGCCCTTGTCCCGTGCCGATATCGCCGCTACGCTCGGCCTGAATAAAGCCACTGTATCTTCGCTTGTCTCCGAGCTGATCGAGAGCCAGCTGGTCACCGAGATCGGCCCCGGCGAATCGAGCGGCGGGCGGAAGCCTACGCTGCTGCTGTTCAACCGCGGCGCCGGATATGCCATCGGCATCGATATCCGCGTCAACGATCTGTTTGCACTGCTCGTAGACCTGGAAGGGAACGTCATTCGGGAACGAACGGTTCCCCTGGAGGATTCGTCACCTGATCATGCGCTTGAACAAATCCGCAAAATGATCCACTGGCTCAGCAAGAAGGCGCCCGAATCGCCTTACGGCATCGTCGGCATCGGGATCGGTGTACCGGGACTGGTCGATGAGAAAAGCCGGATCGTCTCCGCCCCGAACCTGGGCTGGAACAATGTGGCTGTGCAGAATCTGCTCATATCCGAATTCGGAGAGAATGTTCATATAGACAATGAAGCCAATGCGGGAGCGATCGGCGAGAAGCTGTACGGGGCCGGACGCGATGCCGCCAATTTGATTTATATCAGCATCGGCGTGGGGATCGGCTCCGGCATGATCGTCGGCGGCGAGCTGTACCGCGGCATTTCCAACTTCTCCGGCGAAGTGGGCCACATGACGGTGAGCGAGAACGGCCCGCTCTGCCGATGCGGCAACCGCGGCTGCTGGGAGACGCTCGCTTCGGAGAAGGCGCTGCTCGATCGTGCAGCCCAGCGCTGGAAGGACAGCTCGGCCGCTTCCGATGAGGAAGGGCTGGATCGCCTGCTGAACCTTGCCCGGGCAGGCGATCCCGATGCGCTCTCCCTGCTGCAAGAAACAGGAAACCATCTGGGCGTCGGCCTAGCGAACCTCGTCAATATTCTGAATCCTGAATTGATTGTCATCGGCAACCGTCTGTCGATGGCTGGAGATCTGCTTCAGGAGCCTATGCTGCATACGCTGGAGAGCCGCAGCTTGTCCTATCATATGAAGAAGACGCAGGTCGCCTTCGCCGAGCTGGGCATTCGCAGCACCGCCCTAGGCGCGGCCTCGATGCCAATCACTTCCTTTCTAGCCGATCCGGATGTCACTTCGCAGAAAACCCAGCCTTAAAACTCATAAAGCCCTGACCAGGACACTCTACCTGGTCAGGGCTTTTTATTGTTTCAATCCAAAGATCGATATTTTCGCAAATACAACAGCAAGCCTGCAAACGGCAGCAGTACAGCTCTGAGAGACCCAACAATTGACAGGTATTTTTTTGTAACTTATCATAATATTTGCTAACTCAATAGGAATACGATTAGCGAGTAAGAGACAGGAGAGATATTTATGCGTAAACTGTTTGAACTGTTAAGTTTAGCAGGTGTTGTCGGCTACTTGATTACCCGCTTCTTTTTCTATGAGTACAAGACTCTGATGTTCACTTTCGGAGGATTAGCCGTGGTCGGGCTTATTGGCAAATGGCTCACTCGAGGATCAAAGAATGTATAGGGGATGAAAAGAGAAGGAGAATTGTTATGAAAGGAATAGTAATTAAAGAATTCGTCGGCCTAATTAGAGGAATTAAATCTATTTTAATCGTTTTATTTATTACCGGAATATCCATTTTAGCCGCCCGCAGCTTGAGAAATAGCCCCCTGTTTATGGACGAATCCTCGAATCCGTCGGCTACGGCTCTGGCTGGATTATCCTTTATACTGGTTATCTTTGGGGCTCTATTTGTGCTTACTCTATCGCATGATATTGTGAATCGCGACATTCAACTGCAGCGTATCCGTCTTTTGATTACCAAAACCTCCCGCCCTTCAGTGATTCTGGGCAAGTTCTTGGCGGTTTGGTTATTTTGGGTCATCGTATCCCTTATTTCATTTGTACTGGTATCCTTCATCACGCGAACCTTTGTCATTCATGAATTGCTATTTCTATGGGTATATCTTGCCTTCCTGTCCAGCATTTGCGTTATGCTATCGACCGTAGTGATACACCACGCCTATTCCGTGATTCTGAGTGTGCTGCTCGGTTTGGCCCTGCCGATTTTTGGAATCTGGAGCATGTTCTCCTCCGTTGTGCCGATCCGTGCTTTACGTTATGTGCTTCCCTACTACCCTATGTCTGAACAACCAGCACTGCTGCTCGTAACTGCGGCCGAGGTCCTTGTCTTCTTAGCAGCCGCCGTGGTTTTATTTCAGAGAAAGGATTTATAAGCATGAAAGCATTAGTCGTAAACCAATTGTCTAAAGAGTATAAAACGAAGAAGGCCGTGCATGATATCAGCTTTAGTCTAGAGACTGGAGAAGTATTCGCTCTTCTCGGAAGAAATGGAGCTGGCAAAAGTACTACCATCAACATGTTGACCGGCATTTTAACACCAACTTCTGGCACAATCGAGATCCTAAATACACCCTACAGGCATATGAATAAAATCAAACAGCGCATTGGTGTCTTACCGGACAACAGTAATTACTACAGTGAAATGACGGCCATTCAGCATATGAAATTTTTCGCTCAAGTTAAAGGGGTTTCTGCCCGAAAGGACTCGCTTGTCGACCTGCTTGAATCGGTAGGTCTAGGAGAGGATTTAGGCCGAAAAATCGGGCAATTCTCACTTGGAATGAGAAAAAAATTAGGCATCGCTCAAGCTTTGATCGGCTCCCCAGAGCTGATTTTTCTAGATGAGCCCACCTCGACGCTGGACGTCGAGTCCGCACTGCAAATTCGTCAATTGATCGGTACGCTAGCATCTAAAGGCATTACAATATTCATGACGTCCCATAATCTCGAAGAAATTGAACGCATCTGTGATCGGGTGGCTATTCTTAACCATGGAAAAATCGAAAAAATGGGAACCTTAGAACAGCTTCGCGAGGCACATACCCGCAGCATCAACATAACTATCAAATACCAAGCCAGCGATCAATCTGAAGAAAGCCTATGGCTGGATCGGTTGCAGCAGATGGCTGGTGCCGTGCAGTGTAAAACCCCTTATGTTGAGATTGAGCTCGACGAAGAAGAGGTGATCCCGGAGATTGTCCAAGCTGCGGTGGAGTGTAAAATCAGAATTTACAGCATCGAACGGGAAAGGATCTCGCTGGAAAACATTTTTCTGGATGAGAAGCTGGCCTGAGAAAAAATCCGCATGACGCATAGCTTTATCGCGAACAGCCACCCCCGTGATTGATACACGCTCCCATCATAGTAAACCTAGAAAAAACAAATGACCCTGACCAGGGCACAAATCCTGGTCAGGGTATTTTTATGGAAAAATCCAAACATCACTGCAATCCATCCTATTCCAAATAAGTCGGTCATAGCCTGTAACCTTTTCGCCCACTCCCCGATCTAATTCTATAGAGGGCCCTCAAAAGGAGTTGAAATTCTTGCAGCAAGATATAGTACTGGACGTCAAGCGGGCGCAGCAAGGTGACCGGGAAGCGTTCATCCGGCTCTTCCGGATGCTGGAGCCTCAGTTATATAGCTTGGCCAAGTCCATTGTCAGACGTGACGAAGACTGTGCGGACGCATTTCAGGAAACTACGCTTAAAGCGTACAAAGGCTTAACCACATTACAACAGCCAAAATATTTTAAAACCTGGGTCATCCGGATTCTGATCAATGAATGCAATCAGTTGCTTCGTTTGCGCAGTAAGACGGTGGTTATGGCAGAACTCCCGGAAGCGGAGCCTCCGTTCCATTACTACGAGGACAGCAGCAAGCTGGATCTGCATGAGGCCGTGGATCATCTGGACGAGTCATTGCGCATCGTCATCCATTTGTTTTATTTTCAAGACTTGTCAATTAAACAAATCTCGAGTGTGCTGGACATTTCCGAAGGAGCCGTCCGAACGCGTCTGCACCGGGCTCGCGGGATATTAGCCGATGAAATAAAGCGGAAACAGGAGGGGAAGCTGACTTATGGAAATATATGATCTCGATAAAAAGCTTCGGGAAATCGGCAGAGGAGAACTAAACGAAGTACCGGAGATCATTCGTCAACGTCAGGATCAAGTTTACGCTTCCCTGCCCCATCATCCGATAGAGAACAAAACCGGGCATAACATCCGCAGCCGGATCATGAGCAAATTTTGGGCCGCTACAGCCGCTGCCGTCCTCCTTGTCTTTATCGGGGGACTAAGTGGTGTAATGATGTCGCCAGCGTTGGCAAATTCATTGAAAAACCTGCCGCTCATCAGCAATATCTTCAAACTGGTTGACGATTTGGGACTACAAACAGCGGAGGAGCAAGGACTGGTCGAGGAAACAAAAGCCAGTGTGACCCATGAGGGAGTTACTCTGCATGTGCCCCAGGTCATCTTTGACGGACTTCGCTTATCTCTGGCGGTTCAGCGAGAAGGCGATCATTTTCCCAGCGCTATTCTGGATTCCGAGGTCGTCGGTGAAGGCGAGAATGCGAAAGTGATTCACCAAAGAGGCGAAATCAGAGATTTCAAAATGTTCATTAACGGAAAACCTACCCACGAAAATAAGGGAAATCAGCGCATCGGTTTGAGCGGGCTGCCGACGGAAGATCATAATTCAGCAATCTTTCGGTTGACTGCCCATTCCGGTCCGGGAGAATCGGCACATTTTCTGCCAGATCAATTTACACTGACAGCTCAATTTTGGCTGGAGGGTACCAAGGAACCATTTGTATTCGAGCTGCCTGTTCGCAAGCAGACGAAGACAACGAGTCTCTCCCCTAGAGAAACGAGAAACTGGAGAAATGTTACCGTCACACTGGACGAAATTCAATTTACCCCCCTGACAACGAAGGTGACTTTAAATCTGGAACCAGAGGATGGGTCGAGAGAAGCTTATCAGAACTTAAAATTCGAGCTATGGGATGGGCAAGGAAATCTCTTGAATTTTGTCGGCGGCATGGGGGCGCTCGGAGAAGCTGGAGAAAGCCGGAGTGAACTGTTATTTGACCGCTTCAAGGAAGCTCCAAGTACAGTAACACTGAAAGCATTTGTCCCACAAATGGCCGACCCTTCAGCCAAAACGGGCTTGTTCAAGCTTGATCAGAATGGAGAACCTGTCAAACACTATCTGAAAGATCTTGAAATGAGCGTACAAGTAAATCAGAACGAAATAGAGAAACTGTACAACCTATCTAAATAATAAAACCATATATGGAGGAGTTTAAAATGAAAAAGGTATATAAAGTGATGACAACAGCAGCTTTAGCAAGTTTGATTTTGGGTGGAGCGGCTTTAGGAACAGCGACAGCGAATGTATCCCATACACCCCTGCTTACCCCTACGAGCGTAGCGGCACAAGCGCCGGCGCAAAATCCTAGTGTAACCCACAACGGCATTACGCTGAGCGTAAGTAAGGCGCTGTATGACGGCAACTATATCGGTATTACCGTAAATCGAAGCGGTGGAGGATTGACTTCAGGAATAACCGAAGGGCATTTTGATCAACAGGCCGAGGATTATGTATGGGCAAAAGGAGCCATTAAGGACATTCAAATTTTCATGAATGGCAAAAATATTTATGACATGGGCGACGGAAAGCTGCATAAAAGACCTAGTCTCGGTTGGGCGCAAGGCTCCAATCCGGATACAGCGGAAATTAAGATTGTCGATCCATCCTGGCTGGGGGATCATCTCAACGAGCTCGCTTTTTCAAATAAATTCAAGCTTACCGTCAAGATCACGCTGGAAGGTGTAGACAATCCGTATACCTTAGAAATGCCGATCCAGCAAAGCGTAGAGAAAGCGACGGCCTTGAAGCCAAATATGACCAAAAAACACGGAAACCTAAGCGTCACCTTGAGCAAGCTTAATCTAACCTCAGATTCTTCCCGTATTCAATTGATTGAGAAAGGGTTAGACAAAGACAAGCATTCGGGCATCATTTATGAGTTCGTAGATGATGAAGGCAACATCATTGAACCAATCTCCGGCTTTGGAACAAACGACAACAACAAAAATGGGCACTGGTACCACAATTTCGTGATCGATGCCCTGAGTAAAAACACCGAGTCGATCACGGTCAAAGCTTTTACTCCTGAAATGGAAACACCAGGAGCAACATCAGGCAGTTTTAAACGAGATGAAAACGGCAATTTGGTAAAAAATTATATTAAAAATCTCGAAATGACTGTAAAGGTAAAGTAACCCTTTGTAAGCCTTGCCCCGCGCCTTGTATTCTGGGCGCGGAGCAAGGTTTTTTTATATTTAAGTTCTTATACGACAACATGAAACTACGATTGGCCAAACGTATAGGAGCCGCCAGCCTCACCATCAAACGAAATGGTGCCGATCCCAGGCCCCTCCAATTGGCAGGACCCGGCAACCGCGCAGCTCACGACAACCTCCGTAAGAAGGCCCTCCGCCCAAGAGAAATCGACAGTGAACCCGCCCCGGGCCCGCAGCCCCTTAACCCTCCCGCAGCTCCACTCTTCAGGCAAAGCAGGGAGCAATCGAATCATACCGGTATGGCTTTGCAGCAGCATCTCGGCAATGCCCGCCGTCCCGCCGAAATTTCCGTCAATTTGAAACGGCGGATGGTTGTCAAAGAGGTTGGGCAGCGTAGAGTGACTCAGCAGTTCCTTCACATTCTCGTAAGCCTTAGACCCCTCCCGCAGCCTGGCCCAGAAATTGATTATCCACGCCCGGCTCCAGCCGGTGTGGCCTCCGCCATTCGCCAGCCTGCGCTCCAGTGTCGTCCGCGCGGCTTCGGCCAGCTCCGGCGTACGCTCTACACAGAACGCTTCACCCGGGAATAACGCGAATAGATGAGATATATGGCGGTGTCCCGGCTCCATCTCCTCATAATCTTCCATCCACTCTTGAATCTGGCCGTATTTGCCGATCTGCGGCTTGGGGAGCCGCTTCAGGGCAGTGGCTAGTTCCTCCCGGAACGCCTCATCCCGTCCGATGATCTCCGTACTGCGGATGCAGGCGCTAAATAGCGCCTCGATGATCTGAAAATCCATGGAAGCCCCCACACACAGCACGCCTGTCTCCCCATTGGGAAGCTTATAGCTGTTCTCGGGAGAGACGGACGGGCAAGTAATTAAACGGCCCTCCCCGTCCTCGATCAAATAGTCGAGAAGAAACTGCGCCGCTTCCTTCATGGTCTCATACGCCCGATGCAAGAAATAATGATCCTGACTGAACCGGTAATGCTCCCACAAGTGAAGACATAACCAGGCCGCACCCATCGGCCAGTAAGAAGCCGGGAGATACATATCCTGCGGGGCTGTATCCGCCCAAATATCCGTGTTGTGGTGCGCCGTGAAGCCCCGGCAGCCGTACATCACCCTGGCCGTTACCCGGCCAGGCTCCCGCATCCGCTCGATCAAATCGAATAATGGCTCGTGGCACTCGCTCAGATGGCAGTTTTCCGCCAGCCAATAATTCATTTGGGCATTGATATTGATCGTGAATTTGCTGTCCCACGGCGGCAAAAAGCTGTCGTTCCATATGCCCTGCAAATTTGCAGGCAAGGAGCCAGGCCGGCTGGAGGAAATGAGCAGATAGCGGCCAAATTGAAAATAAGTTGCTATCAGGCCATGATCCTCTTCTCCTTTCCGGATTAGCGCTAGCCGTTCATCGGTCGGGAGTGTGGTTCTGTCTGGGTTTTTCGGCAGCTCGATGTCAACACGCCCGTACAGCTCCCGATAGTCGGCAATGTGGCGGGCCAATTGCTCGCTATAAGAGGACTTGCTTATCGCCGTCACCTGCCGCTTGCCGTAAAGCTCCGGATCCGGATGACGGAAGGTTGTACCCGCAACGAGGAGCAGTGTAACTGCATCCGCTCCGATCACCACCAGATGTTCGCCAAGGGTGCGGCTGTCGCCGCCTTCCGGGATTGCCTTCAATACGGCGCAAAAGGAACTGCCCCCCTTCCCCCCGCATTCCCCGCGCATAACCAGCCCACTTTGCCCCCATTTCTCCGACTTCTCCAAGTACCTCCAGTTCTGCCGGTTGAACCGGGCTCTGAAAGATATGGCTTTCTCCTTGTCGGCAGAAATTCGGATGACGATCGCCTGGTCCGGATAGCTGGCGAACATCTCGCGGGTGTACCGCACCTGGCCAATCCGATAGCTGACGCGGGATACGCCGCGCTCGAGATCCAGCTCCCGGATGTAATCTTCCGCAGGCGGCTCATGATCAGCAAACGTCAGCAGCAGATCGCCTAGCGGCAAATAGTGGCGCTGCGCCTCGGGCAGCCCCGTCATCGTCATCGCCGCCAGATCCTCCGCCTCCCGCAGCCGTCCGCCCATAATCAGTTCGCGTATCTGGGGCAAATGAGGCAGCGCGTCTTCATTGTTGCGATCACGCGGACCGCCGTACCATACCGAATCCTCGTTAAGCTGCAGCTTCTCTTCGGCCGTGCCCCCGAAGATCATGGCCCCCAGCCGCCCGTTTCCGATGGGCAGAGCTTCGTTCCATTCCGCAGCCGGTTCTCTATACCACAAACCATGCTTCTGTTCCCCAGTCATACTTTCCCCCCGATCCGTCGGATTAGATCACGAATATATGAACCTTATTCCAGCGTGAACGAGGCCAAGCTCGCGCTTCCCATGCCAGTGTATGTGAAATACAAGGCTTGAATGCCATCGGGAATGACAAGTTCTGTAGAATACGCTGTCCATACGTTTGAAAATTCAACCGGGATCGTTCCGAGAACAGGGCCGTTCCATGCGGTTTTGATTTCGAAGGCACCACGGCAATACCCGCGCACTTGGATGGTCATCTTCCGGATTCCATGGCAGTCAAAATACTTGAATCCAGCCGTAGCCGAATCCGTCATATTGGCGATGTATCCCATCTCCTCATCCCCGTCTTTTCCATCCTGGGTTATTTTCGGAAACCGGCTGTCCATCCATGCCCCGGAAGCGCCAAATCCTCCTGTATACAGCTCTTCGTCCTTACAGAACAGATTGCATGCCAGATATGCAGGATATTCGCCGCGCCCGGCAAGCGGCCCACCGTTCGGGCCACAAGAGGTCATCTCCACCTGAGGGATCGTTCCGTCCTCCCGGAATGAAATGGGCTCGATACAGCCCTGTCGGTTAAAAGCGGTACCATTGGTATGCCTGTGATAGAAAATGTACCATTGCCCCCGAATTTCCACAGCACCGCCATGGTTATTGCCTCCGTAATACATCGGTTTGTCAGCCGGTTTATAAGAATCAATATGAAGATCATTATTGCTTACAATGACTCCCTGATATGTAAAGCCCCTCGTCGGAAATGGGCTGGTCGCATAACACAACTCATGCATGACGACCGAAGAATAGATCAGATAATACGTATCGCCTCGCTTCCTGATGGAAGGCGCCTCGAAAAACTCATGTCCTTCAAATCCGCTGCCCTTGCTGTACGGTTCACTTGGCGCAACAAACACCGGTTCTTCCACAATGGTGAGCATATCCCGGCCGAGCACCGTGGCCATGGCCCCTTTTCTTGATTTGTCCCCGATTGCACAAAAGCCGGTATACAGATAAGTGAATTCCCCTTCTGTCAGCACGGCAGGATCAAATTGAGGCTCATCGCCCTCTCTTTCTCCTAGACGTGTTCCATCGGAATATCTAACATAGCCATAGAACTGATATTCACCAGCTGGGGAGTCACATACGGCAACAGAAACAACGGGAACCTTATCAAGGACATAGTACAGATAGTAACGTCCATCTGGTCCCACGGTGACATCCGGTGCATACAGACACATGCTGCCATCCGGATTAAGCGGATCATCTGTTTTTTTGTAAATCACACCTTCATACCGCCAGTCCGCCAAATCTGCTGCGGGTGCTGACCAGCATACATAATCGTTTAAACAAAAAGCATGTCCGTTATAGCGGTCATGGGAGCCATAAACATAAACCCTGTCGTTAAAAACATGCGGCTCCCCGTCAGGAACGTATTCCCAGGATGGAAGATATGGATTCAAACCTTGTTTTCTCATTATTAATTTTGTGCACTCCTTATTTTTTGATATAAACTGTCGAAATATTGATATACTCTTTGTATTCATGGATATATTCCCTTTGATTGAGGTGAGGAGCATGACCAAGATTTTCTATGTGGAATATGATGCGGCACACAATAGCCATTTTATTTTTGACATTCCCGAAGGACATGACTGTTGGCTTTTAGTGATCACGCAAACTCCGGCTCAATTTTGGGTGGACGGGGAATTGAAGGAATACCCGGCTCACAGCGCTGTGCTCTATCAGCCGAAGCAGAAGATTTACTACCGGGCCTGTTCCCAGCAATACATCAACAATTGGATTCGTTTCGAATCCGACGAGCCCTATGTGACCGAAACAGCGCTTCCCTTCGGCGTTCCCTTCGCATTAGATGACCCGGAGTACTGTCACAAGTTATTTCAACTGCTCGTAAGCGAAAATTCATTCAGCAATGATTATAGAGAGTCGTCCATCGACTGCCTGCTTCGAACACTGTTTAATAAACTTCTGGAGTCTTACTTCCAGGATGAGATTACTCCGCAGCACTATAACCTGTTAAAGCTCCGGGCCACCATTCACAACGACCCCGGCCAGCATTGGTCGGTTCCGAAGATGGCGGAGATTCTTCGCATCAGCCCGGGTTATCTTCAATGGATTTACAAAAAAAACTTCGGGATTTCCTGCATGGACGATGTCATCCATAGCCGAATTCGCCTGGCTAAAGAATATCTGATCCACGGTACACACACGGTTGCTGAAATTGCCGATCGATGCGGGTACCACAATGTGGAGCACTTCTGCCGGCAGTTTAAACAGATAACCGGGTACACGCCCAGAAGTTTCCACAGGCACACCCGCAGTCTGACCGGCAAAGCAGAGGTCTCATCCCTTGATTCCCGTCATCGTAATGCCCTGAACAAAATGCCGTTGCCCCACGAAGAACAGAATAAGTACGGGAATCACCGTTATTAAGGAGACGGCCATCAGCATCTGAATTTGCGACGAACCAAAGGAATTCTGGAAAAACTGCAAGCCGATCGCCAAGGTGAAGTTCTGATCGCTGTTCAGGTAAATCAACGGCGACATATAGTCATTCCAATGAAACGTTATAGACATGAGGGCAACCGTAATCAAAGCAGGCTTTATAGCTGGCAGCAGAATTTTATAATAGATCTGGAAGGCGTTTGCGCCATCAATATATGCAGCTTCATCCAAATCCTTCGGAATCGATCTGAAGAATTGCCGCAGCAGAAAAATATTAAACGCGCCTCCGCCAAAAAAAGAAGGTACGATAAGCGGCTTCAGTGTATCCAGCCAGCCCATTTTGGTGAACAAGAGATAAGTAGGAACTAGGGTAACTTGACTGGGCAGCATTAATGTGGCGAGCACGGCAGTGAACAGCAGGTTGTTGTATCGTGATTTGAACCTGGCAAACCCATAGGCTACGAAGGATGCGGAGAGGACCGTTCCCAACGTGGCGAGTAGGGTTACGGTGAACGTATTTAATGTATAACGCGTGAAGTCCGCATACTTCCACCCCTCGATGAAGTTATCCAGTGTGAATGTCTTGGGAAACAGCTTCGGAGGCAAGGTATAAGCCTCGGACGGTATTTTAAAGGCCGTGGAAAGCATCCACAGGAACGGAAAAATGAAAATACCCGCACAAAGAATCAAGACAACATAACTCAGACTGTATCTAATTAAATCGCCGGTTCTTTTACTCTTATAGTAGGTGTCCACAGTAATACCTCCCAACTTAATTGTCGTAATAGACCCAGTATTTGGAGGTCCGGTTTACAATCTGGGTTATGATCATAATGACAATGAACAATAACCATGCCAAGGTTGATGCATAGCCCATCTCACTATATTTGAACCCATGGTTATAAATGTGCATCATGTAGGTGTATGTGGCGTAACTCGGGCCGCCCTCTGTCAGAATGTAAGGCTGCATGAAGATTTGAAACCCGCCGATAATCCCCATGATCAAGTTGAAATACAGCGTGGGGGTTACCAACGGCAGCGTAATGCGCATGACCTTCACCCAACCATTCGCCCCATCTATTTCAGCACTTTCATATAATTGCTCCGGAATGTCCTGCAGCCCCGCGAGGGTGATGATAATCGAATTGCCGATCGTCCAGACCCCCATAATAATGATCGCAGGCATCGCCCACTTGGTGTCGCTCAACCAGCTTGGCCCCGTGATTCCGAACAGGGACAGAAAATAATTAATAAGTCCAAATTGCGCGTTAAAAATCCACCCCCACAATAACGTAACTGCAACGCCGGAAGTGATATACGGGATATAAAAGCTGGTTCTGAAAAATCCTACCCCTCTGATCTTTTGATTAAGCAGTAGTGCGATCAGGAAGGCTAATATCAGACTGACCGGGACGGAAACAAGTACGAAGTATAGCGTATTCAGCAGAGACTTATAGAACAGCGGGTCCTGCACAAAAGCCCGAATGATATTGGCAAAGCCGATAAATTTACCAGAGCCTGTCATATCCATATTCGTAAAGACCAATATGACCGAAAAGATCATGGGATACAGGGTGAAAATCAAAAAGCCCAAAAGCCATGGCGAGATAAAGAAGAAAAAATGCCTTTCTTCTCTTTTTGCAATGCTGTTTTTTCGCGCCTTCATTATTTCGCCTCCCTGGAGCCTCCCTAGAAGACTCTGAATTGTAAAGCTTGGGAGGATATTTGAAGGTAAATACCCTCCCCTAACTCTAGCCGTCATACCCACTTACTTCCTGTTTTGATGAATGGAATCAAAGGCGGATTGAATTTGCGGCGCATATTCCTTCGCCGCTTCTTCAGCTGATTTGCCCTGAATCGTCACCTGCTGCCACATTTGCGCATACAGGTCCCCCGCTTTGGATATCGCGCCTCCCCAAGGGAAGGTAATGGCATCTTGCAGTCCTGTCACAAAATCCAGCATAGAGATCTCTGTATTTTCAATCTTCATGTTTACAAAGGTGCTTTCGGCTGCTTCCTTGGCTGCAGGAAGGTTTACTTTGCTGTACAAATCGCCTACTTCTTTATTCAGGGACACCGTCTTAATATAAGCCCATGCCGCTTCTTTGTTCTTGGAGGCCTTGTTCATCGCGAATCCTGTTTGGAATTTAATGTTCACGGTTTTCCCCGACGGGTCTTTCGGAGGCATCACGATCCCCCATTCAAAGTTGTTTCCGACATTTTTTGCGATCGTCGATGCTTCAAACAAGCCCATCGGGTACATGGCTGCTTTTCCAGCCGCGAACATCTGGTCCATCGGCATGCTCTTGGCGGCGGCGTCATCCGGCATCGCCCCGGCCTTAACGAGGTCGCCAAACAATTGGTAACCTTTAATCGTATTCGGGTCATCTAATGTCTGCTTCGTCCAATCTTCGTTATACGGCGCTCCACCGTACACAAACGGAGCCAAGCTCTGCAGAATCCAGTGTGACACGATGCCGTAAACCCGGTTTGCCCCTTCTCCTGAAGATACTTGTTTGGAAATCTCCGCGAATTCATCCCAGGTCCATTCATTTGTCGGATACGGTACACCGGCTTTATCGAAAATTTCCTTGTTGTATGCAATCATAAAATCGGAGGCGGTGGTCGGCATTCCTTCCCTTTTTCCATCGGAATCTACATACCCCCCGTCAACCCCTTGCGTGAGCAGAGCCTCGAGATACAGGTTATCCCGCTCGATATAAGGATTCAAATCTTCAAACCATTTAGAGCGAAGCCCCTTCCAATCAGGAGACATCATGATGACGTCGCCCGCATTCCCTGCGGCCAAAGCCGCATCCAGCTTCACGTCAATGTTATCCGCCGGCAGCCAAATTTCATTTACTTTCACCCCTGGATACAGCTTTTTGAAAATTTTGGTGGCTTCCTTCCGGCTCTGAAGCTCTTCCCCGCCACCCCATCCAAATACCGTAATTTCCCCAGAAATCTCCTGACCCTTCTTGTCCGGATCAGCCGGCTGGCCATTCGTCTGTGTATTATTCCCTCCACATGCCACGAGGGTCATAATTAAAATCCCGACCAACAACATTGCCAAAAATCTGCTCATATGCATCCCCCTCTTCTATTGCACGCTGATCAAAGTGTCGTGAATCGATGAGTTAACATATTCTTCTGACTAAGGACAAAAACCGGGATCATTATTGATATATTCTTATTTCATGTCGTTCTATGGGAATATGCAGATGTTCGTTTATCACTTGGCAAATTCCCTAGACAAGCCCCCTTTCCATATGCCATCTTGATTGTTAGCGTTTTCATTATAGTCTAACATTAAAACTTTGAACGATTTGATTCAATGACATATTCTAATTTAATATTGATTTATTCTAATATCGTATGTCTCCCCTCGTCTACTTAGCCAAGTCAAAAAAAAGCCCCTACAAGAGCGATTCGCTCTGTAGAGGCATGGGTGTGCTGTCATTAGATTATCTATGGTTTGGGTTATTCCCCAGAGCCCATTCTATGGCATACACGATATATTCACTCCAAAAATCCCAGGTGTGGGCACCGGTTCTTTCCACGTAAGTTAGCGGAACATTCTCCAGAACTAGGAAATCGCGGAATCTCTGGTTTACATCCAACAAGAAGTCTTCCGTGCCGCAAGCCATATAAATCTGAGGAATAGGTTTACCCGTTTCCTTCAGGCCCATAACAAGCGCTTCGGGATCTTTATCGCTTCCGAGGAGCCGATCCAAATCGCCGAACACCCGTCTGAAATATTTATAATCGGCAATACCGTCCTTGAAATCTGGAGCCGCGTTTGCGATTTTATAAGGAAGAATCGCTGATGACAGCGCAATGATTCTACTAAAATGGCTTGCGTATTTCAAGCCGTTTCGAATAGCTCCGTAACCCCCCATCGACAAGCCGCCGATATAGGTATCTTCCCGGTCGGTAGACAGCGGAAACATCTTCCGTGTAAACTCTACCAGTTCCTTGCCTACAAACTCCCCGTAAAACGCCCCCAGATCTTCGTCGTCTACATAAAAGTGGTTTTCCCCGGACGGCATAATCACAGCGATTCTATGTTTGTCCGACAGCTCACGGATTCTCGAATAGCTTAGCCAGTCTCCATGACTGCCTGAATACCCATGAAGCAGATACAACGTCTTGAGCGGCTTAATTCTATGCTCTTCCTCCGTCTGGCCAGGAATAACCGGAGAATCCAGCGGCATTAGAGCATTAAATGTCACTTCTCTGCGCAGACACTTGGAGAAAAAGTTAACTTGTATCGTCGCCATGGATCTAACCCCTTCCTCGTGAAGTGAACTTAGACAATATACTCAACTGTATGATTCAAGTCATCTGCGTACTTGATCACGGAGCGGTAGGTTTGCAGGTTAATCGTCAGCTCACAGCTTTTCTCGCCCTTATGCCACTGAAGACGAATTTCATCATCTGGCGAATCCAGCACACGGAACTCCCCGTTGAAGGCATCATACGAATTACGGAAACGAATCAGCTTCAGCAATCGTTGAACAACCTCTTTTTCCAAGGCCTGTTCAATTTCCTCCACGGTATAATTGTGCCGGTTGATTTCGCGCCCTTCGCCAGTCTCTTGAACGCGCTCCATATCGTTTTCGCCAGCCAGCAATCCTACATAATATACCTGCGGAATGCCCGGTGCGAAAAATTGAATGGCTCTTGCCGCCATATAGGCGTCATCATCATGATTAAGGACACTATAATAACTGCAGCGAATTTGATGAACATCAAACCCGTCTGCCGCTTTATGCTCATCCGATAGAATCAAGCTTAGATTGGAGCCTCTTTCAAGACAGACGTCCACCAGCTTTCTTGCTTCCGTTGTATCAATAAGATCATCCAGGTCCGGCTTCACAGGAATGCCGTCATGGCAATCTAACATCGTGAACTGCTTATGCGGACGAATCTTCAGATATTGGTTAAGCTCCGCGCTCGAACGGTTGATCAAAGCTTCTAGAACCCGATAAGGCAAAATAAAATCGTAAATCCAGCAGCCATGCTCGGCAAGCTTGAATTGGGTGGAGTAATGCGCATGCACTTCCGGCAGCAATTCAATGTCATACGAATCAGCGAGCTCCTTGACCCAGTCGAGGAACTTATAGATTTCCGGCTCAACGAAAAAGCAGCTGGTTCCAAGCTTCTTAATGACATAGCCGACAGCGTCCAGCCTGACAATCTTGACATTTTGTTTCTTGAAATTTTCAAAAAACTCTTCAAAAAGCCGCCGTGTCAGTGGGGACTGGATATCCAGGTCGATTTGCTCGGAAGGATCTGTTTTGCCAAACGTCGTCCATACCTTTTCTTCCCTGCCATCCTTACCGGTTTGGAAGGTCGAATAGGGCTGCGGGCGGCGCAAAAACATTTGATCAATATCAGCCTGTACCGGTTCGCCGTCCTCCCAAACCTTGTCGAGAGTCAGAAAGAGATCGGCATATTGCGAGTCGCGCCCCTTGGCGAGGAAGTCTTGGAAGTAGGGCGACTGCCTTGATATATGATTGACCATTAGATCAAGCAAAACATCAAACTTCTCCCCAATTTCCCGAATCTCGTCCCATGTGCCAAAGCTCGGCTCGATTTCCAGATAGGTCAATGGGGCAAAGCCACGATCCCCAGAGGAAGGAAATGGAGGAAGGATGTGAATGCCACCCTCAAAAATATCTGAAAAGTGCTTGTTTAACATCTGATTCAGTGTTTTTAAATCCCCGCCCATGGAATCCGGATACGTAATAAGTTGTACTTGGTTCTTAATTGCCATTTCTAGACCTCCTACAAACTAAATTGTTTCTTAATAACATCCAGCCTCGGCAAATGCACCACTGCACCCGTAAATCTTAACTTGTACGCGCTGACTGCAAATCCAAGATGGAGCGCCTCCCTGATGCTGTGGCCCTTGATCAATGCCGCATAAAATCCAGACCAGAATGCATCCCCGGCCCCTGTCGTGTCCACGACCTCGGTAGCTAAAGAGTCGAAGGAGAACGTCTCCCTGCCATTGGATACAATGGCTCCATCCTTGCCCAAAGTCATAATCACAAGCTTCGCGCCTAATTCAAGAAATTTCTCCAACTGCTTGATGGGTTCATCTTTCCCAAACAAGCGTTCAGCATCATCCTCCGATGGCTTAATCACATCTACTTTAGATATGATGGATTTAACATATTGCGCCCCATCCTCGCCCCGCTGCCATATCATCGGATGATAATTCGGATCAAAGCCGATGAGCAGACCTTGAGAGCGGGCCTCTTCGATTACCTTTTCCAGCGTGTGACGCGCCGGGGTTCGGGAGATGGGCCAACAGGAGAAGTGAACGACTTTAGAGTTTGCTATCTTTTGCTCCAGCGAGGCGTCGAATGTCATTTGATAATCTGCATCGCGATAAAAAATGGGGACCGGAGTCGTCCTGCTTTTTGTAACCACCACCAGGCTCGTGGAAGCATCTACCCTCTGTATGCTCTTTGTTTCCATACCTTCTTGCTGCAGTCGCCGTAGCAGGAAGGTTCCCAATCCATCACTCCCTACCGCGGAGACGATTTCGGAACGAATACCTAACCGATTAACATTGATCGCGATGTTGGAGGGGGCTCCTCCGGAAAACTTGGTATAACCATCGCACTCGAAGCTGCCATCGTCGTATTCATTGGAAATCATATCAATGAGCAGTTCCCCTACCGCCAGTAAATCATTGGGTTTATCTCCGAGCGGAATGATATCGTCTAATTCAAACATGCGTTTCCCTCCGATATTTGTATTGAAGTTAAGGGAATGATGATTAGGTAGCGTTAAATGCTCTAGCCAGGGCCTGAATATATCCATCTTTTGTTCGTCTGCTGATCTCCGCATCCGGAACGGTATATTCGAAGGCATGATAGCCTCCTGGATAGAGTTGAAATTCTACATCAACGCCAGCCTGGGCAAGCCGTGCGACATATTGAATGGTCTCATCGCGAAATGGATCCAGCTGCCCTACGCACGTATAGGTCGGAGGCAAGCCTTCGAAGCTTGTCGCCCAAAACGGGGCGGCATACGGCGATATTTTCTCTTCATCTTTTTCCTCTTCACCAAGATACATTTTCCATGCTTCCAAATTATTGTGTCTATTCCACACAGCGGGATGGGTAATCTCATAACTCGAAGGGGTCTCGTTACGATGGTCTATCATCGGGTATAGCGGCATTTGGAAGCAAATTTCCGGACCTCCTTTATCCCGTGCCATCAGGGTTAATGCCGCCGTCAAACCTCCACCAGCACTAGCGCCGGCGACCGCGATACGGGAAGTGTCGATGCTCAATTCTTCTGCTGCTTGTACCATCCAGACCAATGCCGCATAACAATCATGGATCCCCGCCGGAAAGGGATGCTCCGGGGCAAGCCGATAATCCGGGCATACGACGACGCAACCGGTCTTCTCTGCAAAGCTGATACAAATGATGTCATCTATATCCGGATGCCCCATGACATATCCCCCGCCATGAAGCCATAGAAGCGCAGGCAATTCCTTGCTGGCTCTATGCACCGGCTCATATATATTCACAAGCATCTCTTGATGATCCGCACCGGTTATCCAGCGTTTCTTGATGTGGACATGCTCGGATTGTACGGGCTTCAAAGGTTGTTCTCTCATCATTTGCAAATCTTCAGGGAGGCTGAAGACAGGAACACTTTCCAAGCCCTTCCGCAACTCCGGAGCTACTCTATTCATAAAATCCATATGGCTATTCCTCCTAATTCCTTCCTGTATGAAAACCCGATGAAATCCAATCGGCGTGACAACCGGTTGACATATTTGATTCTAAAACTCCTCTTCCATACCTGGCTTATTTTAAGTCGTCTCTCTCTCAATCAAGGAAACGGGAAACACATTGATCTTAGGCACAACTTCTCCATTAATTTGCCTAATGATCAAATCAATACTACATTTGCTCATTTCCCTAATTGGCTGCCTGATCGTACTGAGCCGGGGCGAAACTAACGAGGCTATTTTAACATCATCGTATCCGATGATTTTAATTTCGTCTGGAATGCTCCTTTTTAATTGATGGCAGACCTGGAGCACCTCGGCGGCAATAAAGTCACTGCTGGCAAATATACCATCCACTTCCGGATGCTGCTCCAAGAAGCGAATGATTCCATTGTCGGGTTCGGAATCCTCCCCCCTGTTTATCTCCAATTGCAAATGGACAGGTTTCGTTCCAACGGCGAGAAATTCTTCTTCAAAACCCTTCGCCCTTTCGCTAGCCAACAAAGCTTGGTGATGCGGCCCATCAATCCCCCGATAAAGGTAGGCCGGATTCTGGCAGCCATTGTCCAGAAGTAATCTTGCCGCAAGCTTGCCTCCCATGAAGTTATCAGAGGCTACAATGGGAATGTCATCAGCGATGGTGCGGTCAAACGAAATGATTGGTAAATTCAAATTCAAATAGTGCTGGACATCCAATACTGCGCTTCCCATAATAATGGCATCGACCTGGTTCTTCTTCAGCATTTCGATATATTGAAGCTCTTTAGCGACGTCCCGGTTAGAATTGCACAACAATAATTTGTATCCCTGCTGATCGGCATAATGCTCAAGATGATAGGTCAGCTCGCTAAAAAAGGGATGCGATACAGCAGGAATAATAAGGCCGATCATATTCGATTTTCTTCTAAACAAAGCCCGAGCCATTTCATTAGGCTGATAATTAAGCTCTTCTATGGCCTGATTTACCTTAACTCTTGTCTTCTCGCTAATATAGCCTCTATTATTAAGCACTCGGGAAACCGTCGTAACAGAAACTCCTGCCTTTTTAGCCACATCTTCAATTTTAGGCATGAAATACCACCTTGTTTTTTTACAACCATTATAAATAGTCCATCTCTATTTCAGCAAACATCGCTAGTATAATTACTTCAAAGCACCTTCCGTAATCCCTTTAATGATATGCTTCTGCAGGAATAGATACAATATGAGAACTGGAATAATTGTCATAATTAACCCTGCCATCAATGGAGCAAAATCCACAGCATACGACGAGAAGAAATTATAAGTAGAGAGAGGCAGCGTCTTCTGTGACGGCGATAAAAGAACCAGGCTTGGCAGCAAGTAGTCATTCCAGATCCACAGCACATCGAGCACCATTAGCGTTACGAAAACAGGCTTTAACAGCGGCAAAACAATTTGAAAAAAGGTCCGAAGCCTGGAGCTGCCCTCGATGAATGCTGACTCCTCCAGTTCAAAAGGAACCCCTTTGATGAAACCATGGAAAGTAAACACGCCAAATGGAACACCAAAGCCTAAATACATGAAAAACAACGTTGTTTTCATATCCAGCAGATCCATATTGCCGTACAACATCACGAGCGGAATCATAATGACCTGAAATGGCAGAGCCATGGAGGCCAGCATCGCAAAAAATATAATAGCGTTAATCTTCCAATTAAACCGAACGAACAGATATCCGGTCATCGCCGAAAAAAACAAGATCAACAGCACGGAAACAACTGTAATAATCATGGAGTTCAAAAAACTGCTCAGAAAATCCATATTATGATAAGCACTGACATAGTTTTCGAATTTCAAGTTTTTCGGGAAGGATAACGGATTTTCAACGAACTGCTGCGTCGTTTTGAAAGAGTTCATGATAATCATCAAAAATGGAGTTAAAAAAACGAGCAGCAGCAAATACAATAGTATGTTTTTTACCGTTGAGCCTCTGCGATGCGTATCCATTAAGATTCGACCTCCAATCTCTTAAGCAGGTATGATTGCGTAAGTGCAATAATCGCCACTACGGCAAACAATACAACTGCTTCCGCCTGACCGACTCCATATTGGTTCGACAAAAATGCCTTTTGCACAATATGATAGGTAGCCAGCTCCGTCGAGGCAAACGGACCACCTTTAGTTAAGGCAAGGTTGATGTCGTAGGTTAGGAAGGAGCGAGATAATGAGATGAAAACACAGATGACAATCGCCGGGATCGTTAGAGGCAGAATGACCTTCTGAATCGTTGCCTTCCGGCTGGCTCCGTCGATGGATGCTGCTTCCAGCACATCTGTAGGAACACCAGAGAAGCCCGCGATATAAATAATCATCAAATAACCGATCAATTGCCAGGCCGTTGCAATGACCAACGCCCAAAACGCCGTGTTTGTACTTGTTAACCACGAAGTCTGGAACAAGGACCAGCCGTATTTTTGCCCCATATAAGGAAGCACCTGCGAAAACAGCGTCTGCCACAAATATCCGAGAACGATACCGCCGATCAGATTCGGGGTGAAAAATCCGGTGCGCAGCCACTGCTCTCCTCTTCCCCCACTTGTAAGCAAAAGTGCAATAAAGAAGGCAAAGCCGTTAGCAATCAACACCGTAAAAAAAACGTATTTCAGCGTAAACCATAACTGGCCGAGAAATACTTTATCTTTAAACACTTCAATGTAATTGGCAAGCCCAATAAATGCAGTGTCAGCCGATCGAACATCCCAGTTGGTGAACGTCAGATACATTCCAACAAAGAAAGGAATTACAATGACAGCGATAAAGGCGAAGATGGAGGGTCCCCCAAAAACTAGAAACGTGCCCGTATTCCTTAGAAAATTTTTTTTAATCATGTTGCTGCCCCTTTATATGTCCATGTTTAGCCTTCTAGATGAAGGACGGGCCGAAGTAAAACCCCAGTCCCGTCCTCCTTTGTGAATAGACTTCTTATTTACGAGCTTGGTCTGTCCAATAAGCCTGTACTTCCCCTGCAAGCGCGTTGCGGTCAATGATGTCAGACAGATATTTCTGCATCGATGCTCCAGTCATAGACCAATAATCTTGCGGCAAATAGTTGATTACTCCAATGTTGATCACTTTTCCTTGGTCCACGTATTGCTCAACCGCATTGGAGATCACATTTGTGCTTGTTACTTTTACATCCTTGTAAGGCAAGGCTAATCCCATTTGACTGACAATAGCTTCTTGACCCTCCTGGCTGGTCACCAGCCACTCAAGAAATGCCTTGGCTGCTTCTTGCTGCTCTGCGGAAGAACCTGAATTATCAATCGCGAACAATTTAGGCTGGCTGTACGCTACTTGAGTATTTCCGAAATCTTCAGGGTTGTTGCTGATTGGAACTGGAATTAAGCCAAATTCTTCATCACGATTCTCCAATGTTCCGATAACCGCCCAAGTCCAGTCTCCCATGAAATAGAATGCTGCATCCCCTTTGGCGAAGTCTGCGCTATCTTTATTGTAGTCTGCAACGAGCGGGTCATTCTTTCTTGCATTGTATTTCTTTAACAAATCAAAGGTATCGATCAGACCATTAAATTGCGGATTGTCCGCAAGCGTAACAGAGCCATCCATCAGGCTGTCCACAAACTTGCGATTTTCGTCTACGTTATCGGATTGCAACGAATAAGTCAGACCTAGATAATGAGCGCCCAAAGACCAATCTGCCCCATGGACCATAACTGGCACTTTACCGGCAGCTTCAATTTTCTTGAACAGATCTTCCAGTGCATCCCGCGTTTGGATCGTAGATGGATCGAATGGTCCTCCAATCACTTCTTCGACGACCCGCTTATTATAGAGCAGTCCATAACCTTGAGCTGACCAAGGAATACCAAGGAATTTCCCATCCAGCAAAGCTCCTTCTACAGCTCCTTCTTTCGTCAACTCCTCGTATTTCGCTTTCTCCGGCTCTAAATCCAGGAACTTATCTTTATATTGCAAAATCGTTCCCGCATCCAAGTTGGCAATGGTTGCCGGATTGCCGGACGCCAGCAAAGATTGGAATTTCTGAATTTGGGCGCCGCCGATTGGCGTCGGAATCAATTCGATCGTTACATTCGGATTTAGTTCGTGATATTTCTTGAACAATTCCTCAAACACCGTATTTACTTCAGCTGAGGTGTTAAAAAACGTAAGCTTAACATTTTTAGCGGCTTGAGAATTTTGTCCCCCCTCTTGTTGACTGTTACTGGTAGATGACGTATTGCCAGTAGAACAAGCCGTTAACATAGAAATAACCAAGGCCAAGCATAACATTGCCGTCCATCTGATACCTTTAAATTTCTTCAAAATCATTTCCCCCTTTTGCCTGTAGCTTGAATGCGCATTCATCAATGTTCGATTTTATGATAAACGATTGACATACACTATGTCAACCGGTTGGCATAAATAAAAATCTACAGGTTAATACCAAGAATCAAGAACAGCCCCCATGCTTATGACCACGAGGGCTGTTCTTCTATGTGTTCTCCTATGGCTTATATAACCCGACTTAAAAAATGCTGCAGGAAACGATCAGCGTCTACCTTCGTACATACTTCAATTCTCGGTTCACCTTCAACCGATCCTACCGTTTGGCCTGAGGCTTCTCCTTCGGTAACAACAGCAACCCGCATTCGTTCGGTTGACACAAAACTCCGATCTATCGCCACACCTACGGCAAGCGGATCATGCAATCCGCAGCCGCCGATGCCGGGAAAGCGCGCCTCATAAGCGCCGATGTAGAACTCTGTCATCTCCGCAAGCAATCCTCCCAGCTCACCGCCGGAATGGCGCCATTTCTGCAAATGCCCGCTGGACAGCAGCGTCTGCATCGTCACGTCCAGCCCGACCAGCGTCAGCCGTACGCCTGACGTGAAGACGGCCGCCGCCGCCTCCGGATCGGCCACGATATTCGCCTCGCCGTACGGCGTAACGTTGCCGGGGACGGTCACCGCTCCGCCCATAACAATAACTTCGCCAATCAGCGGGATAATTTCCGGCGCCTTCTCGATCGCCAGCGCCAGATTAGTCAGCGGCCCTACGGCAATAATCGTCATCTCATGCGGCCGTTCCTTCACCTGCCGGATGATATAGTCGACCGCTGCCAACTCGGCTTTATGGCCTTGGGGCTCTTCCCGGAGCGTATTGCCGAGCCCGTCCTCCCCGTGAATATGCCTAGCGTAGGCTTTTTTCAGACTGCCGTTTACCGGTAGTTCCGCTCCTTCGTATACAGGAACAGACTTGCCTAGCTTATCCAGTATGTACAGAGAATTCCGCGTAGCCTCCTTAGCGGGAATATTCCCGAAGCAAGTCGTGAGTGCGATGAGCTCCAGTTCAGGAGAGTGAGCTGCGTAAGCGATAGCCAAGGCGTCGTCGATGCCCGTATCTACATCCATAATGACCGGTTTCATTTCGTCTTCCTCCTTCACTAGATTGAAGAAGCTAAATTTAACACATGTTGTATACTTTATTGCTTCGGATCAGTGACAACGCTTCCTCTTCAGGCAAAGGCCTGCTGATGTAAAAGCCTTGAATGAGATCGTATTTCGACTGCTTCGCATGCTCCAACTGCTTCACCGTCTCTACGCCCTCGGCCACGACATTCAAGCCCATCCGCCTGCCGATCAGCACCATGGCCCGGGCAAGTGAACGCTCGTCCCCCTGATCCGTTATTTGCGCAATAAATGAACGGCTGACCTTCAGCGTCGTCAGCGGCAGCTGCTGCAAATAGCTGAGTGAAATATATCCCGTGCCGAAATCGTCCAGCGCGAGATGCACCCCTGCCGTTTGCAGCCTTCCCAGCTTTGCGATCAATATGTCGGGCGCTACCATGCCGACAGACACCGACTCCGTAATTTCGAGCTCCAAATACTCCGGAGGCAGTCCCGTGTTCCTCAGGATTCGCAGCACCATATCGACGAAATCCTCCTGCATGAGCTGAACAATGGATATATTAACCGATATCCGCAGCTGCCCGTACCCTTCCTCCTGCAATTGCGCCGCGAACCTGCAGGATTCCGCCAGCACCCATTCCCCGATCGGGACGATTAATCTGCTGTCTTCAGCGATCCGGATGAAAGCCAGCGGCGCGAGCATGCCAAGCGCTGGGCTGTTCCAGCGGATCAAGGCCTCAAAGCCCATAATCCGGCCTGTCCTGAGGCTGATTTTGGGCTGATAATGCAGAATGAACTCCTTATTCTCAATACCATAGCGAAGCTGCGTCTCCAATTGGATCCGCTCGTTGAACGTCCGCAAATAAGCCGGATCGAACAGCACATATTTACCTTTACCCGCTTCTTTCGCATTATACATGGCCACATCCGCGTTTCTCAAGATTTCCTCCATTGTGCGGCCATCTTTCGGATAGAAGGAGACCCCCACGCTCACCGACACCTGCAGATCCGTGCCATTAATCCTAAACGGCTCCTTGAAGCCTGCGATAACCCTCTCTGCGGCAGCGATCGCCTCTGCTTCATCCCTAATGCTGCGCATGAACACGACAAACTCATCGCCCCCAAGGCGAAACAGCATGGCCTGCTGGCCGACCATGACGGACAGCCTCCGGCTGGTTTCAATAAGCAATTGATCCCCGAACTTATGTCCCATCGTATCATTGACGTATTTAAAGTTATCGGTATCCACAAAAAATACCGCCGCCCTCTCTTCCGATGAAGCAAAATATCCCTCCAGCTCCTTCAGCAGGTACAGCCGGTTCGGCAGGCCGCTCAAGGTGTCGTAATACGCCAGCTGGTGCAGCTTCTCCTGAGAGAGCTTCAATTCATGGATATCTTCATGAGTTCCGGCCATGCGGTATGCCCGTCCCCGCCTGTCAAACAACGCTTTGCCCCGGCCAAGAAACCAGCGGTATTCTCCGCTCTTTACCCGCAGCCTGTACCGGCACTCAAACAGCTCTGTCTCCCCTTTTGTCGCCGCATCCATCGCCTTCTGCACTGTCTCTTGATCGTCTGGATGTATGAGATTGTCCAGAATATCGCTGGATACATGATCCTCCTTCGTATAACCCAGCAGTTCAAACCAACGGGCTGAATAGAACCTCTTGTTGCGGAGCAGATCCATTTCCCATATGCCGGCGTTCGAGGCTTCGATCACAAGCCGGTGCTGCTCTTCATTCCGGCTAAGCATATCCTGGTTTTCAACCAGCTTCTCATAGTTTTCGAGCAGCTGCTTCTGGGTATTCTTCAACTCCTCGCATGCCGCTTTCAGCTCCCGGCAGCTCTCCTCCAGCTTTAGCTCATACCTTTTTCGTTCCGTAATATTGATCATTGAGCCAGCAAAGCGGACAACCTGACCATCGCCGTTCCTTCTCGTAATCCCCCTGGCCTGCATCCATAAATAGACCCCGTCCTTCCTCCTGATCCGGTACTCGCTTTCGTACACGGGTGTATATCCGTTTAAGCAAGCCTGCCGCGCACGCTCCGTGTCCGCCCAGTCGTCAGGATGTATGACCTTCTTCAATCCTTGAACGGTTAGCTCAATGTCGCTGCGGTCATAACCTAGCAAATCATAGAACCGATCCGAGACGAAATATACGCCTACTGCCGGGTCGATGTCCCAGATGACGGCACCCGATCCGCGGGTGGCCAGCCGGAATCTTTCCTCGCTGACTCTAAGCTTCTCCTGATTGGACACCAATTCGTCGAACTGGCGCTGCATCTCTTTCTGCGTGGCCGTCAGTGTCCCGTAGGTCGCCTCCAGCTCTTGGTAACTGCTCTGCAGCTTGTCCTGGGACATTCTATGTTCATGAATATCCATTCCAATCAGCACAATACAGCCCGATTCTGCCGAGCTCCTTCCTTCGCCGATGGCCGAAGTCCTGAACGAGAAGGTCCTTAACCGCTCTCCGCTCTCGAAGCTGATCATCACCTCCTTATCCTGAACGAATTTATTCGCAAGCGCATCATTCAATAGCGCGATGACTTCCTGCCAGCCGCTGCAAAGCTCCGCGATCTCATCATACTTGCGGCCGACAATCTCACTGCCGTTGACCCCAATCAGTCTTTCTGCGTAACTGTTAAGCCTTACGATGGTCTTGTCCAGTTTGACTGTCCAAATACACATGCGCCCATAGTCAAAAATATTATGGAACAAGGCTCTTTCGGCCAGCATTTTTCTTCTGAACTGAACCGTTAACACGAGTGAACAAAACATGCCGAGCGTGGTTATGCCGAGTAAAAACATCATATGTATTCCTAGCACCCGGGCTCCTCCTTTATGCTGCATAGAATGTCTAATCACTACAAGGAGAGGAAATATAATGGGGAAAATAGAGCTATGGCGATTGCAACTATGTAGAATTTCTCCCTATATTGACTAATATTAACATATGATATATGGAACCTGGTGCTATTTTTACCTATCCTTTTCTCTAGTCCTGTGGACAATATCACAGACTTGCAATTAATATTGTAATATCGTAATATTGTGATATTAAGATATTGTCGATCTGGAGGTTGCTTATGGACAACAATTTCCAAGCTTACGAAGAAGCTGCCGAAATGCTTAAGGCGCTGGCCCATCCGGTTCGCCTCTGCATCGCCCGCGGGCTGCTGAAGCACGGTCCGTGCAATGTGTCATATATGCAGGATTGCCTGGAAATTCCGCAATCCACAGTCTCTCAGCATCTGCAGAAGCTAAGGACGAACGGCATCGTGAAGGCTGAACGCCACAGGCATGAAATTCATTATACCATCGAGAATGAACGGGTCAGACAGCTTATCCTTACTTTATTTGGGGAGGAATCATCATGAAAAGAAAAATTTTGATCGTCGGCGGCGTAGCAGGCGGCGCCTCGGCAGCTGCCCGGCTTCGCCGGCTGGACGAGGAAGCGCATATTGTGCTGTTCGAACGCGATCCGTATATATCCTTTGCCAATTGCGGACTGCCGTATTACATCGGCGATACGATCAAAGAGCGCTCAAAGCTGATCGTGCAGACACCGGAGGCAATGCGCCGCCGTTTCAATATTGATGTCCGTACAGGCAGCGAGGTGCTCTCTCTTGATCCGGCCGCCAAGACGGTCAAAGTGCGGAGCGAAGAACACGGGGAATACGTGGAAGCTTACGATGCGGTCATTTTGTCGCCGGGAGCAAAGCCGATCCGGCCAGCGCTGCCAGGGATCGATCATCCGCAAATTTACACCCTGCGCAACATTCCGGATACCGACCGCATCAAAGAGCAGGTGACAGCGGCCAGCAAGCGCTCCGCTGTCGTTATCGGCGGCGGGTTCATCGGCGTCGAGATGGCGGAGAATTTGCGGGAGATAGGTCTGGACGTCGCCCTGGTCGAAGCAGGCCCGCAAATTTTGGCGCCATTTGACGGCGAGATGTCAAATATGCTGGCGAAGGAAATGGAGCAGCAGGGCGTCAAGCTGCATCTTGGCAACAGCGTAACGGCCTTCGCGGACGCGGACGGCGAGGTCGTAGTGAAGCTGTCCAGCGGCACGGAGCTGCAGGCAGGCCTCGTCATTTTAGCGATCGGCGTAACACCGGACACCCGTTTCCTGCAATCCAGCGGCATTGCATTCGGTCCGAAAGGTCATATCCTTGTCAACGAGCATATGCAGACAAATCTGCAGGACGTCTATGCAGTCGGCGACGCCGTCGAAATTACGGACTTTGTCAGCGGCTCAAAAACGGCGGTGCCACTGGCCGGTCCCGCTAACAAGCAGGGCCGAATTGCCGCGGACAACATCTGCGGGCTGGGAACGGCATATAAAGGAGCGCAGGGCACTTCCATTATTAAAGTGTTCGGCCTGACCGGTGCTTCCACCGGCAATAACGAGAAGACGCTGCAGCGGCTCGGCACGCCTTATCATGCGATCTTTGTGCATCCAAGCTCGCATGCCACCTATTATCCGGGCGCTTCGCCGCTGACGGTCAAGCTGCTGTTCAGCCCCGAAGGCCGCGTGCTCGGCGCACAGGCTGTCGGCAGAAGCGGCGTAGACAAACGGTTGGACGTTCTTGCCTCAGCTATTCGCTTCAAAGGAAGCGTATCAGATTTGACCGAGCTTGAGCTGACCTATGCGCCTCCGTATTCGTCTGCGAAGGACCCGGTCAACATGGCCGGCTACGCGGCCGAGAACGTGCTGACTGGCAAGACGCGCGTATTCCTGCCAAGAGAGCTGGAAGACCGGGATGAGAGCAGCACCCTGCTCGTCGACGTACGTACGGAAGCCGAGCATGCTCGCGGGCATATTCCGGGCTCGGTCAACATTCCAGTTGATGAGCTGCGCGAACGCCTGGGCGAGCTCGAGGCGAGCAAGGAAATCTGGGTGTATTGCCAGGTCGGCCTTCGCGGCTATACTGCTTCCCGTATCCTGAACCAGCGCGGCTTCCGGACCCGGAATCTGACGGGCGGGTATGTGACCTACCAGACATACGCATACAAGCCGGGGCAATAACGACTGTCCCCGCAGCTCTAAGCTGTCCTCAACAAAACAAACCCGGCCTTTCCCTCCATCTGCGGAGGCAAGGCCGGGTTTGTTGTCCTTTATCAAGCGAAGCGTTACTTCTGCTTGCCGTCTCTTATGCCTTTCATCTATAGCTTCTCTTTGTCCTCGGCGTCCAGATACGGCTTGTTCACGTAGTAATACATGAACCCCATGAAGATGACGCCGCCGATCAGATTGCCGATCGTGACCGGAATCAGGTTGTGCAGCACGCCGGCAAACGATATTGTAACCGACTGATCCAAGACAAGTGCAATCGCGAAGGTGCACATGTTGGCAATGCTGTGCTCATACCCGGAGATGAAGAAGCAGAACACGAACAGCATCATCGCGAACATTTTGGCTCCGTCGCCCTTTAACGACATCGGAATGAAAAAGGCAAGGCAAACGAGCCAGTTACATAGAATAGCCCGGAAGAACAGCTCGGACGTCGACGTCGTCATTTTGTGCTCGACCACATTGAGCAAAAAGCTGTTTACCGATGAATCCGTGAATAATCCGGTCAAGAAAATCAGAAGCGCAAAGGCCGCAGCTCCCATAATATTGCCTGCGTAGCTAAGCACCCACAGCTTGGCCGCCTCCACCCACTTCAGCCGCCTCCTCAACGCAGCGAATGAATAATAGAACGTATTCCCCGTGAAGAGGTCCCCTCCGCCATAAGCGATCAGAATAATAGCTGCGCCAAATGTAATTGCAGCCATCGGATAGGTTAGCGGCGACTGCTCCATATAGAAGAAGTTGCCCGTCTTAAAAGCAACAATGACCCCGAACCCGATGAACATGCTGGCGAGCATGGATCTGGCGATGTAATGGAGCGGGTTCTGCTTGTAAATCTTATGCTTCTTGAGCGCCAGCTCCTCCACTTTATATAGCGATTCTGTTTCCATAGCGCCTCCCGAATCATGATATTTACTCATTGTCCATATATCCCGGCCCTTGTCAAGGAAATGACTGGGATGCGCTGCCGATTTTTTGTACGATATCCTTGCTCTCTTATTTACTTTTGGCGGGTAATTGTGCATAATGAGAATAGAGTGTATGATAATGATTATCATTATTGTTATGTCGGCATCTTAAGATGATATATGATTTACGTTAACATAAGGAGAGTAACGGATATGAATCTATCAGTGCGCAAAGCTTCCCTCCAAGTCGACGACTACCTGGATTTGCTGAATCTGGCCACACGTCTGGGCGACGTGAAATGGCAAAAGGAGATTTTACGCAAGCTGGAGTACATGCGGCATACCGTGGCGGAAATGAATCATTAAATATAGAGATCCAAGACACACGAAAAAAAAGGAACTTATTGACATTTACATCCTGTATCGTGTATATTGGACAGAAATAATCCATAAGAAACAGCTTACGACGGAAGCACCCGTAAGAGCAGGCGCCAGCGCCTATTCTTGCAGGTGCTTTTTTGTCGTTGGCATGACTTAATGGGTAAGGAGATGAAGAAATTTGGTAATTCGTAGTGCCGGAACACGGCGATGGTTGGCTTTGCTGTTCACTGCAACTCTTATACAGGTCTTTATCGCCCCCTCGCCGACTGCCAAGGCAGCTTCCATGGAATTTACCGATTCCGTGAGAACTTCCCTGAATAAAACGGCGGAGGCTGCGGGCGGCAGCACAGAAACGCGCCTGAAGAAGCTATACAACGACTTAGCGGCTCTCGATAAGCAGCTAACAGCCCAGGATACCAAGACCAACAGCCTTCGGCTCAGCAATGAGGCCCGGCTTATCCAGACCCGTAAGCAAATCGCTAATATCGATGCGGACAAAATCCTCAAGCTGGACAATCAAGCCAAGTCGGCGCGGAGCAAGCTGCAGCCGCTGCTGGATTTGCACAGCTCCCTGAACAAGCAGGCCGCAGCGGTCAAGTCTCTGAAGGATAAGAGCCTGCACAAGTCGCTGAAGCAGAAGGCCGACGCAATGAGGCCAGCGATTGAGCTTGCCCGGCTCCATATTCGAAATCGGGAAGCAGAGCTAAAGGCCGCTAAGAGCGAGAAGACGAGAAAGACGAAGGAAATACGCTCCGTGCTCTCTCAAATCGACACCGTCAAAATCAAGATAAAAGCGGAGCGAAGCTCCGTCAGCAGCAAAAATAAGAGCATAGCTGCCGAATGGAAAAATTTCAAAACGGCCCTGAAAAATAAAGATGCCGGGAGAGCCTCAGATACACTGACCCGTTTAATCAACCTGTCGAATCAGGTGCTGGCCCATAAACAAAGCATCCACAAGCTGGAGACTCAAATTTCTGACATTATAGCGAAGGCTGCCGCCAAGATAAACTCAAAGTAAGAAACGGAGCAACCGGGCGCCGATCACACAGCACGCTATATTGCCGAACCCGCCCTGCTCACGCTTGGCAATGCGGCTGATCCTGACATGACAGCAGCTTTGCCCGGTATTCGAACGGCGATATTCCCTCCAGCTCCTTGAACACGCGAGAGAATTGCTTCGCGGTCTCGAAACCTACAGCCGTACTGATATCTGCAAGCTTAAGCGTATGGTCGTGCAGCAATTGCTTGGCCTTGCGAATTCTTACTTTTTTCAAGTACACGACGAAGCTTTCTCCGGTAAACGCTTTGAAAGCCTCACTGAAATAAGAATAGTTCAAGGACACGTGATTGCTGACGATGGCCATATTCAGGGAGCGATGATAGTTGTCTTCGATATAAGCCACCGCTTCCTTCATATCGCCATGCTCGGAGTGAGCCGAGCGAATGCCCTTGATATACTCGTGCAGGCTGAACAACAGCTGCTCCAAAGATTTGAAATAATCATGAAAATGGCGGAATCGGCTCATCGTACCGACCTTTCGGTACAGCTTAAGCACCTCCACGGATGCTTCCCCATATACACGGAACACTTCGTCCAGAACCTGCTCATTAATCCTCTGACTAATGCGCTCGATATAATGAATATCCAGCTCGGCCAGCTGTTCGCTGTGGAAAATGGCATGCAGCAAAGGACTGATCTCCTTCTCACGATTCGTCCCCAGAATGTTGCCCAGCTTGCGGATTTCCTCCTCCGGTACGGCATAATTCAGCCGCGGCCCCTGAATATCCTGATGCCTGATCAACTGGACATGAGGATAAATAAAGGAATACTGCAATGCCTCCAGCGCTTGGCCATAGCATTTCGGGATATCCTCCAAGTGCTCTCCTACCTCGCTTAACCCGAATAGCAGGCCGCTGAGTCCCTTGCCTTCCGCGATTTGCGCCAGCTCGGCGATTTTCTCGCCGGAGCTGCCGATCAGCACGATCCGGCCCTCCCGGTCGTGGAAAGCCGCATTCAGTGTGAGGCCCGCCACGAACTGCAGCAGTTCCTCGGCCAGCGCCATCAATTCGCCGCGCTTCATTTCGCGCCCATCCTCGTATTTATAGGCTGCAACAGCAACATTAAAGGGAACCGTATAATTCGCAAAATCAATTTCCCGCTCCAGTTCCTGCCGCTCCTGATCGGCAAGCCCGGTCTGCAGCAGCAGCTCCTGCAAACGGCTGGATTGCAGCTTCCGGCGGTAAGACTCCGCCCCAGCGACCGTCTCTGCTAGCCGGGAACGCCGTTCAATGTCCTCCTCGCATTTGCGCAGCGCGACAAACAGCTCATCCCGCCGGATCGGCTTCAGCAAATATTCCTGCGCCTGATATTTGATGGCGGCCCGTGCATATTCGAAATCCTCGTAGCCGCTTAGAATGATAATGTTGGGCTTAAGGCGCTTCTCCCCTAGCAAGTCGGTGTCCGTCTCGCTCAGCTTCTCAATCAAGGCGATTCCATCCATAACAGGCATACGGATATCCGTAATAACAATATCCGCCCCTTCACTGCGGTACAGCGCAAAGGCCTCTTCCCCCTGGGTGGCCATCATGATAGCGTATGAGCCCGGAAATTCGCGCTCAATCATCATTTTCAATCCTAACCGGATATTTTTCTCGTCATCTACGATCAACAGCCTTCTCAATGTCCATCCCCCTCCCTGTTAGCAGCACCTTCGGGATTCTCATCACGACCTTGGCATATTGTCCCTGTACGCTGAAGACCTCCAGACCGTAGGGTTTTCCGTAATAGAGCAATATCCGTTCATGGACGTTTCTGAGACCAATCCCTTCCGTCTTCTCCTCGCTTCGCTCGAAGCCTACCCTTTCCCTTTCCTGTAATCCGACGGCCACAATGCTGGCGTTAATCTGGCTGACAAGAAGTTCATCCATGCCAACTCCGTTATCAGCCACTGTGATGACAACTCCGCTATCCTCCCAATCCCTCACCGTAATCTTAATTTCCCGCCTCTGGCTCCCCCCGTCCGGCCAAGAGTATTTAATGCTATTCTCTACGAGCGGCTGCAGCGACATCTTCAGCACTTCAAGCTCCATAAAATACGGCGGTATGTCCAACGACAGTACTACAGGCTCGTCAAAACGGATATTCATAATTTCGATGTAGTTCTCAATATGACGGATTTCGTCCTTCAGTTTGACATATTCCCCCGTCCATTTGAAGTTGTAGCGCATCATCCCGCCCAGAGAAGTCAGCACATCGGAAATCGTCCGCTGATTCTCGATCTCGGCCAGCATCTTGATGTTCTCCAGCGTATTGTACAGAAAATGCGAATCGATCTGGCTGTACAGCGTCCGTAGCTCCGCCTCCTTCGTGATCGCCTGCTTCCGCACACCCTGAGCGATCAGCTCGTTAATCGTTTGCAGCAATTTATTGAAGTGATGCGCCAGCTCCCCGACCTCTCCGCTCTCTTCAAGGCGTGGAGCTGTCGTATTGAGTTCGCCCCTGCGCACCTTTTTCATCGCATCCGTCAGTCTTCTTAAGCCTTTTAATATCATAGAATTCAAAAAATATGTAATGATGGAGAGCACGAGAATGAGAATAATGTTTGCGGCGATAATTTGCTTCTTCAATTGCGCAATGTGATTGATCGGCTCTTCCATGGATATGACGTTGATCAAGTGAGCCCCAATTCGTTCTACCGGAGAGGCCGCAATCAAATACGACCGGTCATCCACATTGAACCTGCTGGTCTCCTCGCCGCTTTGCTGCAGCCCGGCAAACTGCCGGTGTACTTCCTTCACGAACGCCTCACTGTCGCTGGATATGCTCCGCCGCTGATCCATGAACAGCGTTCCGCTATCGTCCATGATCATCATCTGGTAGTCTACGTCGCCAATGCCTGCAAACGTCTTCGGAGAAAATTCCTTCAGGAGCATTTCAATGCTGATGATGCCGACATGCCTGCCCCCTTCATTGATTTCCCGCAGCAGGGAGATCTTCGGCTGATCCACGTTCGGCTCGGACGTATAACGCTTCATAATGTCCCGGTCGCCGTCCTGGAATACCCACATTTCCGCCCCGCCCAACGCGCTTGCCTCAGCAAACCAGGCCTCCTTCTCAATCCGTTTCTCCTGGAACACAATCGGCCATATTTCCTGAATCAGAGGGTTGTTGCCGAACAGCCGCCAATGTAGAATGCTAGGATTATTAAATTGAATCCGGCTGAAATCAGCAAAGGTTCCCCGCGAAAGCTCCAACAGTTCGATCGTTCCCGGCTCCTCGCTCAGGGTTAAATAATCAATCAATTCCTGATCCAATCTCGTGATCTGCGCTGCGGAGTCCATCACCTCAATCTGCTTCTGGATATGAAATTTCTCCAGCTCCAGCATAAATTGACTCTGCTTCACCGCATCCCGGGTATACGTTTTGCTGATTTCATTAAAGAAATAATTGGAGATAATGATGCTTGGTATCAAAATAATGACGATATATGCGGTGACCAGACGGCTCTGCATCGATCTGCGCTTAAGCCAGAATAGAGCCGGCTGCAAAGCCGAAATTATACGCTGCTTCATCCTCTGCACTTCCTGTTCTGCGCGGAAATACGCTATATAAAATCACTGTCGCATTTGCCAAACTGTCGGTACACTAAGATGCTTACACTGCGGCCGGTACACTAAGACGCATTTATCAAACTATCAGGTACACTAAATGGAATTCTTGTAACTAAATTCACTCTAAGCGAAGCTTTCAGGGGATTAGATGGATTTTACGCACCTAAAATCAAGTATCCAGCCCATGATTGGCCATTTCCCTGCTTTTAACGACATGAAATCCATTTAAATCTGCCTTCCCTTCTCTATTGCAAAAACTAACTGCTACAAATCCATTTATATAAATGGATTTTATCAAAAAGCTGCGGCCTTCTTGCAAAATGCTATAATTCTTGAAAATACGGCCAAAGGGGCCCCCATTCGGCCAAGACCGACATGGGGTACCCCGTAGCAAAACAGGCTATTCAACTATTGAATGAATTCGGCAAGCTTCTTCACATTCTCTTCGAACTTCTGCTGCTTGTATGCCTGAACCTTAGCAAAGCCAAGCTCGTCGCGCTTCTTCAAATAAGCCTCCCAGATTTGATCGAACTCCTCATCCGATTTGGCCAACAGCAGTTTAGGCAATACCTTGCCCCACTCCTGCAGAATTTTCGTATTCATAATGCCTTCGTCGGAATTGCCGACTGGATCGATCTGATCATATTGCGAGAGGCTCACCGTCTTGCCGCGAGTCCAGTCTTCCATTTGCTTGAACGGTTCAACCGCTGGCGGCGCCCAGGCCGGAGTCATGTTCGTATCCATCAGCATCCAGAACGTATGGGAAGCGCCATACTTCTTATCGAACGCGCTGCGGTCGCTGTTCAGCAATTCCTCGACCTCCGGCAGGAACTGATCCTTACCATCGATCGTATCCCAGGTTACGCCTTGCTTCCCGAGGAAAGTATCCCGCTGGCCTTCTTCCGAAATCATGTAATCAAGGAAACGGATGGCCCGCGCTTTGTCCTTCACGTTCTTGGAAATTAAAGTGACCGTCCAGCCGGAAATCGATGGCCCCGCCAGCGTAGGCTGATCCAGGTTGGAGTTCGCCGGACCGTCTACCGCAATATATACGGAATTCGGATCTTCAGCATACAATGCATTTTGCTGGGCCGCTAAATCCGATCTCGAGTACAGCATTGCAAAGTAACGGCCTTGAGCAATTTTCTCCTCCATTTGCGGACGCTTATCGATGAAGACATCCTTAGCCAGCAATCCCATTTCATTGGCTTTACGTATCGTCTTCAGCCATTTTACGAAATCAGGATCGGTGAATCTGTCGTTCAGCTTGCCATCCTTCTCATGAGGCACCGCCAGGAAATTCTGAATGTAATGCTCGAAAGACGCATTGCCCTTCTCGTGGAAATCGTACATACCCAGCGGAATTAGCGGCTGCCCGTTAATGCTCGGGAACATTTTTTTGGCATCATCAAGCGCCTTTAGAAATCCTTCCGGCGTCCGCATGTCCGGGCTGCCCAGCGCTTCATACATATCCTTGCGCACCAGGAATGTCTGCGTCGAAGTCAGGTTATCCCCGAATTTCTTATAGTCCTCAGGCGAGGAGGATGAGTTCGGGTATCCATAAATATTACCGTCCTCCTGCGTATACCACGCAACCTTCGCCGGGTCCGTTACCTTATAGAAATAAGGATCATATTGATCGGCCAGCTCATTGAGCGGCAGCACCAGGCCGCCCTCGATCATTTGCTTGACAGCGTCTTCATACCAGCCCAGCGTAATGAAGTCCGGAAGGTTGCCGGAAGCGATCATCGTATTCATTTTCTCCGCCTCATTACCAGCCGGAACGATGAAGTTTACGTTAACCCCCGTCTTCTCCGTCACGTATTGACTCGTAATATCTACGCCCCATTTGTTCGGGAACCAGGAAAAGTTAATATACCAGTCAAATGTAATCGGCGACGTATCTACTTTCCAGCCCGGATCATTTTCCGTCAATTTCACTTCCTCGGCCGGCTGTTCCCCATTCGGCTGCTCAGCGCCGTTCCCGTTCTTGCCTCCGCCTCCGCTGGAACATGCTGTCGACAAAACTAGCAGCAGCGCGCAGAGAAGCATTGCAAAACTCTTTGTCTTAGGCTTCGCCATCATGCAAGATTACCCCTTTTCTTCACTGAATTAAGTATAATATGACTCTCACTAACGGATCACTATAATTTAGCAAGAGGGACTACCACTTGGAAGCGGAAGGCTTCTGACATCCATTAACTGCCTCCCGCCTTCAGCCTTACCCTTTGATCGAACCAATCATCATCCCCTTAACAAAATAGCGCTGCAGGAATGGGTAGACGAAAACGATCGGCATCGTGGTGACGACCATCGTCGCCAGCTTAATGGATTGCGATGTTACGGTTTTGCCAATGCCACCCGGGATTTGAGCCACCATCTGATTTGAGCTCGACTGGGCCACGACCCTGTATAAATAGGTCTGAATCGGCTGCAAATCCATATTGTTCATGTAAATCACTCCGGTGAAGTAATCATTCCATTGATACACGCCGTGGAACAGTGAGATTGTAGCGATGACCGGCATCGACACCGGAATGATAATTCGGACAAAAATCGACCAATCGTTGGCCCCGTCAATTTCCGCCGCTTCCTCCAGCCCATCCGGAATTTCCCGGAAGAAGGTCATGAAGATGATGAGATCAAAGAAACTGAACATAACCGGAATAATATATACGAGAAAATTGTCCAGCAGGTGTAAATCCTTCATCAGCAGGTAGGTAGGTATCAATCCCCCGCCAAAAAACAGCGTTACCGTACCGATAAAAATATAAATCTTGCCCCCGATCAGCTCCCGCCTGGAGAAGGCATAAGCGACCATCGCCGTAAAAAACACATGGAGGACCGTCCCCAGCAGCGTCTTGGCAACCGTAACGCCCATCGCCGTCATAATGCCAGGATTCCGGAAGACGCCCATATAATTTTCAAAGCTGAATATCCGGGGCCACCAATAAATTCCGCCGCGCATGCCGTCCACGCCCTCGTTCAGCGAGTTTACGACGACATACCAGATCGGGTATAAAGTTACGAAGCATATCAACAGCATTCCAATATTATTCAACAGGTCGAAGAGGGCTTCTCCCTTGGTCTTACGATTGAGACTCAGCATGTCCGCTCGGCTCCTTCTCTAGAAGAGTGATGTATTATTCAGCTTCTTGGTTACGCTGTTCGCGATCAGCAGCAGGATCAGGGCTATCACCGATTTGAACAGACCAACCGCAGTGGAGTAGGAAAAGCGTCCGGACAGCATCCCTGTCTGGTACACATAAATATCGATGACATTGCTGGCGCTCTCGTTGAGAGCGTTGCGCAGCACCAGAATTTGATCGAAATTGGAATTCAGGACGCCGCTGACAGCCAGAATGAACAGGATCGAAATCGTTCCCTTGATCGATGGCAGCGTGACGTACCACATTTTCTGAAACCTTCCCGCCCCGTCAATCGTAGCGGCTTCATACAAATCGGGCGATACGCTGGAGATAGCTGCCAGATAAATAATCGCTGACCAGCCCAGTTCCTTCCAGATATCGGACGTAATGATGATTCCCCAGAAATAGTCCGGCTCGGCAAGATAAGAAATCGGTTCTTTAATCAGGTTGAGCGCCAACAAGATATTGTTGATGATTCCCACGTCCGCCAGCCAAGTCGTCAATATCCCGCCGAGAACGACCCAGGACAGGAAGTGCGGCAAGTAAGATATCGTCTGGATCGCCTTCTTATAGCGAAGCGAGCGTATTTCATTCAGAAATAAGGCAAAGATGATCGGCAGCGGAAAACCGATGATCAGCTTGATCAGGCTGATACCCAGCGTGTTCTTCATGACGTTCACGAAATTATCGTCCTCGAAGAAGGCTTTAAAATGCTCAAGCCCTACCCAAGGCGCCTCGGCAATGGTTCTGATAATTCTGTAATCCTTAAAAGCGATAATGATTCCGTACATCGGTACGTAGTTGAATAGAATGATCCAGGCGATGCCCAGCAGAGCCATCACTTGAATATGCCTTTGCCTGTACAGCTTCCTCAGCCAGTTCCGGCGTGGCGGCTCATGGAGCATATGCTCCATCTTCGACAATGCGGCCGGTTCGGCACTCTGCTCTAGTTCCATAGTTTGACCTCCAAGCTGTTCGTTTCGTTCCTATGCGTTTCCATGAAAGCATTTTCATCCGTTTGAATTTATTGTACGATCTATCCCCTTAGGCCGTAAGGCTTCAGATTTCGTATGAGGGGTCCCAAATTTCGGCCCTAAAAATTCAAAATCCCCTTGCAGCAGCTGGCTAATGATCGCCAGGCCCCGCAAAGAGGGATTTATAGTTCTATCTACTCCTTATGATCGATGACATAAGTGATGATGGAGTGCGGCTCAAGCCGTGCCTCCAGCACCTCAGCTCCCAAGCCAAGCGTAAAGCTCCGCAGCTCCTCGCTTTCATTCATGACAACAACAGCAATCGTCCCATCCGGATTGGCAAACGCCGTGGAGAGCACGCCTGCTGTCCGCGACTCCAAGCCGATGCGTTCCGCTCCCGGAGCGATGAATTTGCTGAAATGACCGATGTAATAATAGGAGCTGTTATAATGGAGCGTATTTGTAACCGTGTCGGCAATGATCGGTGCATCGCACAGATTGTTCACATGGTTCGGTCCGCCCGTCTCATCCAGCACGATATTCCAGTCAAGATAGCCTTCCGTCCAGTTATTCAAATCCCCAATCATGTTCCTGCCATAGCGTTCGCCGGTAAACCATTCCCCCAGCTTCACGCCGCCCTCCTGGCAGCCTTCCGTGAAGAGGAGGCCTTTGTCCGGGAACAAATCATGCACTTTGCCGACATTGTCGAAATCTTCGCTCACATACCAGTGGAAGCCCGTTCCCCAGACGTACTTCGCCGCCTCTGGATCGGACAGCACCACACTTGCACGCTCCACCATAATATCCCGGTTATGATCCCAAATGAGAATGTTCACATCCTGCATACCGGCAGCATGCATCGCAGGGCCTAAATGATCTTTAATGAAATCCCGTTCCTCCTCGGCGCTGTAAATGCAGGAATCCCAGGTCTGAACCGCCGCCGGCTCGTTCTGGACGGTAATTCCCCAAATCGGCACGCCCTCCTCGCGGTACGCTTCGATAAATTTCGTATAGTAACGCGCCCATGCCTCGCGGTATTCCGGCTTAAGCGCTCCTCCATGATTCATATCCCCGTTCGTCTTCATCCAGGCTGGCGGACTCCATGGCGAGGCCAGCATCGTAATATCCCCGCCTCGGGTGCGGACCGCATCCTTAACCAGAGGAAGAACCCATTTACGATCCCTGGATATGTCAAACGTCTTCAGCTCGGTATCGTAATCCTCCACGTAAGTATAGTTCTCCAGAGCGAAGTCACAGCTATGGATATGCACACGGCCGATCGTATAACCGATCCCCTCCTGCGGATCATAATAGCTGCGAATGACCTCCTCCCGTTTATCCGGGCTCATGCGGGACAGCGTATAAGCGGCTGCCTCCGTAAATGCTCCGCCAAATCCCAGGATCCGCTGGTAACGCAAGCCCGGCTGAAGCTCTAAATCGGCACTCTGTCCCTCAGCCTTTGGCTGAAATGACACCTTACCCTGCTCCTTGAGGCGTTCATTCGTTTGCTTGGATGTTACAATGCATTTTGCTTGTCTGGCCATGTCCTACCCACTCCTTGTTTAGTATCATGGAGAAAAGCGCCTACTCCAGGGATAGGGGGCCCTTTCGTATGCGCTTTCAACTTTAAGCTTAAAAACTTGTTTAAATCTTAAAATGAAGCGAATTATCCCGTCAAACCAATACAAAATTTAGTGACCTTACACGAAATTCCGGTCCGTCCGGAAGCTATAACACGGTCCTGCCCCTTTTAAATGTCCAAAGGAATTGAATAAATTCGACAAATAGCTCCATTTTTCCTGATTTTCATATACACTATCCATTGATTTCCTGCACCTTCCGCAATATGATATTTTTAAGGCATAATCCAATATGCTTATTCCATAAGTCCTACATAATTCGCGGTCAACTTGAGGGGGCTAATATATTGAGTCATTCCGGTATCGAATCACTGATCGATTCGGCCACTCTGCTGAGATCTATTGATAAGATGGGGATCGGCCTAGCCATTACCGATCCTAATTTAAAGGATAACCCGCTCGTCTATGTCAATCAGGGCTTTGAAATGATTACCGGATACACTCGCGAAGAAGTGCTCATGCGAAATAGCCGGTTTCTACAAGGCGAAGAGACGGATGAAGCCCATTTGGAGGTTATCCGGCAGGCGATCAAGGAAGGCCGGACCGATACCGTGACGATCAAAAACTACAGAAAAGATGGAAGTACGTTCTGGAACCAGTTCATTATTTGCCCTGTCATTAACTCAGAGGGCGAACCAACCTATTTCATCGGCCTGCAATTCGATGTTACCAAGGAAATGGAAGAACGGGACGCCTCCGAACAAAGAATCAAAATGCTCTCTTATTTCGATCCTCTCACCGGACTGCTGAACAATAACGGCTTCCGGGAAGCGATGAAGAAAGAATTCCAGGCGCCGGAAATGAGTGTCCGCACCGCCGCCGTCATTCGCTTGAACCTGAACCGGTTCCGTTACATCAATGAGAGCTACGGCGAAAGCACCGGCAACGAGCTGCTCAAGGAAGTAGCGCGGAGACTCAAGAATACCTTGGCGGAGGGAACGCCGGTTTGCCGCAGCTTTGCGGATGATTTTATCGTCCTGCTCTCCGGCATCGACGATCCATTGCAGGTTCATGAGACCGCAATTGAGTTGAACGACGTGCTAAGACGGCCATATATTCTCTCTGATGACGAAATCACGCTAGGATTCGGGATGGGAATCAGCCTCTACCCCGACGACGGCTGCGAGTCGGCCGTTCTGCTCAAGCACGCCGAGCTTGCGATGAAGGAAGCCAAAATAGAGGTGCTCAACGGACCGCACTATTTCGATTATTACTTGCTGGATAAGCTGCTGGAGCGGGTCAATATCGAGAAAAAGCTGCCGCGGGCCCTCGCCGAAGGAGAGTTCGAGCTCCATTATCAGCCAAAAATCGACGCTGCTACTAGAGCGCTTACCGGACTAGAGGCCTTGATCCGCTGGAATGATCCCGAACTGGGGCGCATTTCACCTGCCTCGTTTATTCCGATCGCCGAAGATACCGGCTTTATCGTGCAATTGGGAGAATGGGTGCTGTGGGAGGCTTGCCGCACGAATAAAAAATGGCAGGATGCCGGATACCCAAAACTTCCGATCTCGGTGAACGTCTCTGCGGTCCAGTTCCGGCACCCTCATTTTGTACATATGGTCAAGCATGTACTGGAGCAGACTGGACTAGACCCGCAATATTTGGAACTGGAGCTGACGGAGTCGCTCATCAATAATCCGATGATGATTAAGGAAAAGCTCGATTCTCTCAAGGAAAAAGGCATTAGCCTGTCGCTGGACGACTTTGGTACGGGCTATTCCTCTATTTACTATTTGAAGACGTTGCCGTTGCAGGTGCTAAAGATCGATCGGACATTCATCCAGGAAACCCCCTCCTCCCAGCGGGACAGCTCGCTGCTCCGCTCGATTATCGAGCTGGGCAAATCTTTAGGTATGACCGTGCTGGCGGAAGGCGTTGAGACCGAGGAGCAGTTCAAATTCCTGCAGGAAATCGGCTGCGATCAAATTCAAGGCTTTTATTACAGCCGGCCGCTGGATGAACAGGCTGCCGAACAGCTGCTAAGAACGGCAACCTGCAGGGAAGATCTGGTGCTTCATGAATCAACATGCAAATAAATGCCTGAAAGGCTTAGACGGCTTATTGCGAAATCGTACGAGCGATTTTAGCAATAAGCCTTTTTTGCGTTGTTTGCCCGCGCCGCCGCTTACCATACTTTCAGCAAACATTCAGTTTGAATTAAGCTTTGTTTCATTTACGCTCTGTAAACTATTCTTGAAGTTGTCTAATTTTAGAATCTACATAACTTTAAAGAAAGTTGGAATGGCCTGATGAAGAAAAAATGGCTATGGCTCGTCCTTGGAGTAGCTGCCATCCTGATCATTGCATCCGTGCTTTACATCATATTGGCGAAAGACAAGCAAGCCCAGCAACCCGCTATGGAACAGAGCACAGCCCGGGTTGCCAAAGGAGATATTCTCGTTAGCGTCTCCGGAGCCGGCAGCATTATTTCCACGGAAGAGGAGACAGTACGTACAAAAGACGAAGGCGTCGTTGCCGAAGTGAAGGTCAAGGAGGGCGATGTCGTCCAAAAGGGACAGACGCTGCTAACCTTTGAGGACAATGATCTCAGCGACAGCATTGCCGCCAAGGAGTCCTCCCTGGAAAACGAGCAGCTGAATCTGGAGGAGTTGCAGGACAGGTACAAACGTGAAGTTTACGACGGAGGAACCGAAGAGTCGCTAGCCTCTATCAAGCTGTCCATCACCAAACAGGAGAAAAGCATCCAGACGATTAAGGATGAGATCGCCTCGCTGAAGGAAGATATGATGGCCCCGGACCCGTTAACCGCACCGATCGACGGAACGATAACGGCGGTCCATATTTCTTCAGGCGAGCGGGCGAAGGAAGGGAATGAACTCTTTACCCTTATTGATTATCAAGCGCTAAGCGCGACCGTCAGCATCGATGAGCTGGATATCCCCAAGGTGCAAACAGGCATGCGGGCCGAGGTCAAGCTGGATGCTATCCCTAGCCAGACCTTTGCGGGCGTCGTTACCGGCATTGCCAACGAAGGAAAAGCGTCCGGAGGGGTGTCGCTGTTTGATGTAACCGTGAAGCTGGATAAGTCAGAAGGCATCCGCGCAGGGATGTCGGCGGAGGTCACCATTATTCTGGAAGAGAAAACGGGTGTGCTGACCTTGCCTATCGAGGCTGTGCAGCGGTTCGGAGAAGACTATATGGTCATCCTTCCTTCCGCTGGCAAGACGGCTTCCAGCCTAGAAGCGCCGGCTAGTACGGGGCGGAGCAAACCGAATTCGAATGTATCGTCACCTGAACCAGAGCAGCAGGAGCAGCAAGGACGACAAGAACAACAGGGACAACAGGCACAGCAAGGAAGCAGCGGAAGCCCGGCAGGAAGACAGATGCAGAAGGTCGAGGTCGGAGTTCATGACGAGACTCGCATTGAAATTGTGAGCGGGCTGCAGGAAGGCGATGAGGTCGTCATTCCGACGGTCCGAAGATCCGCTTCCTCCAACAATCAAGCTGGACAGCAAATGCTGCCTGGCGGCAGCATGCCGGGTGCAGGTTTCGGCGGAATGGGCGGAATCATGCCTGGCGAAGGCACGTCCGGCGGCGGAGGAGCTATGCGCAGAAGCGGAGGCGGCTTCTAATGACATTGACCGTGCAATTACCGCTACCGTTAATCGAAGTCAAAGATCTCGGCCACGGCTATATCATGGCGGGAGAAATGATGCCGGTGCTGCAGAACATTTCTTTTACCATCCATCATGGTGAATTTGTCGCCATCATCGGACCTTCCGGGTCGGGTAAATCCACCCTGATGAATATGCTGGGCTGCCTTGATATTGCAAACGAAGGTCACTACCTGCTGGATGGGCAGGATGTCCGTGAACTGTCCGACAACAAACTGGCGCAAATCCGCAATGAGAAGATCGGCTTCATCTTTCAGCAGTATAATCTGCTGCCCAAATTATCCGCCTTCGAGAATGTAGAGCTGCCGCTTATTTACCGCAACGTCCCCTACAAGGAACGGCGCAGGGCCGCCGAGGAGTCGCTGCGGCTCGTTGGACTCGAGGATCGCATGCACAACCGACCTTCGGCATTATCAGGCGGCCAGCAGCAGCGCGTAGCGATCGCCCGGGCCATTGCAGGCAAGCCGCCGATGCTGCTGGCCGATGAGCCGACAGGAGCGCTCGACAGCAAGACAGGCGCCGAGGTGATGGCCAAGATGCAGGAGCTCAACCGGCTGGGTCATACGATTATCATCATCACTCACGACCTGAGCATTGCCGAGCAGGCCAAACGCCTCATCCGGATCATGGACGGCAAAATCGTCGAAGATCGGGGGAATGAGCCTTGAATATTTACCAGTCCATCAAAATGGCCTTTAAAAGCATAGCAGGCAACAAAACGCGTTCTTTCCTGACGATGCTGGGCATCATTATCGGCGTATCCTCCGTAATTACGCTGGTTTCGGTCGGCCAGGGCACGACGTCCTCCATCACCAAGCAGCTCCAAGGGCTCGGCACCGACCTGCTTACCGTTAATATTATGGGCCGCGGGGCGACCACTTCGCTAAGCTATGAAGAAGTGATGGAATTAAAGGAGATCAGCGGGGTGAAAGCCGTCTCCCCGGTCATTTCCGGGAATGCAACGGTGAAGAAAGGAACCATAAACGATACGTATGCGGTGGAAGGCATTACGCCAGCCTACGAGGAGGTGAAGAATTTCCACGTCCAATCCGGACGCTACATTCTGGATATCGATAATGAATACCGGATGAAGGTAGCTGTGATCGGCTCCGAGGTGGCCAGCGATTTTTTTGGAACCAATGATCCGGTGGGTCAGACGCTGCAATTAAACGGGGTAAGCTTCAAAATCGTTGGCCTGCTGGAGACGATCGGCACTAGCGCAACGGGCTCCAATGACGATAAAATTCTCATTCCGATTTCGACGGCCGAACGGTTCCTGCAAAGCCGGGGCATTCGTTCCTTCACCGTCCAGGCGGATTCGACCGAGCTCGTCTCTAGCACACAGGAGCAGCTGAAGGCCTGGCTGGACGAGAAGTTCATGTATGCCGACAATGCGTACAGCGTCTTCAGCGCCCAGGAGATGATGGACACGCTGAATTCGACCACGCAGATGCTCTCGCTGGCCTTGGGAGGAATCGCAGGCATTTCCCTGCTCGTCGGCGGAATCGGCATTATGAATATCATGCTTGTCTCCGTCAGCGAACGAACGCGGGAAATCGGCGTGCGCAAAGCGATCGGCGCCAAGAAGCGAGATATCCTGCTCCAGTTCCTGATCGAATCTACCGCGCTAAGCGGCTTTGGCGGCCTGATTGGCGTCGCGCTAGGTTATGGAGCCAGCGCCCTGATCGCCAGCATGTCGACCTTGAGTACCGAGGTATCCATGTCGATTGTGGCCATCTCCTTCAGCTTCTCGCTGTGCATCGGCATCGTATTCGGCGTGATTCCGGCCAACAAAGCAGCCAAGCTGCGGCCCATTTACGCTTTACGCACCGACTAGCCCATAAGATGATACTGGAATAGATTATTTTAACCATCCATCAAAAAACTGGCGATACCCTTCCTTCATCACCGTGCTCGAAAATTTGCCAAAAGCATATTCGCGGTTATCCAGGGAATGGGAGTACGGCGAATCCAGCGCCATATTGACCAGCTCGAACCAGTTGTGCTCATTCCCGGCGAAGGCATGCCGCGAGCTGATATGGTCATAACAGGGATGCTCCGGCTTGACGACGATTTTGCCCATGGCCAGCGCTTCTGTCAGCGGCATCGCAAAAGTATCGAATTTGGAGCAGCTCCAGTATACTTTGGCTGAATTCATCAGCTGAAAAATCTCGGCCTGCGACAAAGCAAACTGCAGCTTGACGTTGTCCGGAATATCATATTTTTTCATACTTTCCCGGTAACGCTCGCCGCCGAATACCATGTACACTTCCCGGTCCGGATTGCGCCGGGCATATTCCAGTACCAGGTCCGGCCGGCGGTTCTCCTCGTCCCGGCCGATCCACAGCACGCGGTTATGCACGATCGCACCCGGATCGAAATAACGATTCGCCAGCTCCTCGCTGAAGCCGATCGGGATCACATCGACATCGGTAACGCCAAACACGCTGTCCAGCTGCTGTTTCAGGAACTCGGTCTGCACGATAGCCTTGTCCACGATACTGTAGAAAGGCTTCATCATTTCGTACCCTGTTAAGGCCGGATCCGGGAAGCTGTGCGGAAACAGAACGCTGTTCTTGATAAACATCTTCAAATAAGTGAATCCCGATACCGTAAAGATGACATGCTCGATCCCTTGGGCATAAATTTGGTCAAGTACGATGTCGTAGTTGACCAAATCTCCTTTCTCATGTTCGTAGCCGGGAATCCAGTCATGACCGCTGACATGGCGCTCCGGCGAAATAAAGATAATTTCCACTCCAAGCTCAGCCCCCAAAGCCTGGAGGCGCTCTGCAAATACGCGCGGCCCCTGGGCTTCGGCAAACTGGATTTTACGCATAACTAGTCCGACCTTTTTCACTGGCATGCTGTCCTTTCTGTGTAATTTTGCTCCAGCAATCGTACAAGCTGGCCTTTACCTCGCTCCGTTGAGCCAGAAGCTCGGCTTTGGACCAGACGCCTCCACCCTGCCGCAGATCATTCGCAATCAGCATCAGCATCCATAGCGAGAATACCGCCGCAAACAGGCTGTACGTTTCCATGAATGTCTCCTCGTCCTCCCACGGTTTGCCGTAATAAGCAGATTGCTTCAAGTAGTACCGCAATATCCGCTCGCGGTAAGCCAGCGTCATCTGCTTGGGATACCGGGGGTGCGACATATCGATCAGATAATATAAATCCCAGAAGGGAACGTTCAAATGGGCGTGCTCCCAGTCCAGAATGTACAGCTCACCGCTCTCCGTAACTGTGTAATTGCCGAGGTGCAGATCCCCATGCGACAGTACCTTCGCTTCCTCCGCCCAAAGACCAGCTCCCGCTTGATCCATGCTACACAGAATATCATCAACACATCTGCGAGGCAGTCCCGCTGCTTCCAAAGCAAGCTCCGCCTCATCCCTTCGCTCGGACAGGTCAGCAGCCAGCTGCCGCAGCCCCGGCTTCTGCCCCGTATCCGGGACATCGCCCCAATGCTCGGGCGGATAAGAATGCCACCAGGCCATCTGTTTAGCCACAAGCAGGGCATGCCCGACGTCGAAGCGATGGCTGATCGTCCCTAAATCCTCGAAGATGCCCCAGCCTGCCTCGCCCCGGCCAGGCGCAGAACACGCAATCAGCTGCGGATATATAGGCGGGAAGGAGGATAGGACATGCTCGTACACCCAGACCTCGCGATCCCCGTTCCCTTCATGGGTTACCGGCTTGAATACATAGCTTCGTTCGGGAGAGGCATAGAAGCGCTCTACGAACTTGCCGTTCATGCCCTGGTACAGCTGTTCCCTTTTCCACACATAGCGGTCATTAAGCTCGCCGCTCTCGGATACATATATAAGAACATCGTTCGGCTCCTGCATATTGTTCATCATGTTACCTTTCGGGTACAAGTTTATTATTGTAAGGGTACTAACCTTAGGTTTGATTGTCAAACGACAGGTTTCGATGAAAAAAACAGGGGTTTGCAATCCGTCTCAAGAAGCGATTATGGCAATCATCGGTTATAATATATAGGATATGGATACTAGGACCGCAGAATAATGATGTGCCAAGGAGGATCACCATGTTTGACCGCTTCCCCGCCCTATCCACCGAGCGGCTTCAATTGCGAGAAGTGACGCTGGAGGATATGGAGGCGGCTGCAGAGCTGTATGGAAATTCCGTAATGATGAAGACTCGCCAGGGGCCTGAGAAGCATCTGGACATTCAGGCGAGCAAGGATTCCCGCAGAACGGCGGTTCCAGAACGGGAGACCGCTGCACACCGCATACAGGAATGGTTTATGACTCCCTATCAGGAGCAGAAGGGAATTCGCTTCGGCATTTATTTAAAAAACAGCAACCGGCTGATCGGATCCTGCGGTTTTTACCGCTGGAACAAAGCTCATTATAAGGCAGAGCTCGTATTTGATATTCATTCCGAGTACCGCAAGCGAGGCTTGCTTAAAGAGGCGTTAAACGCGCTTATTGCCTTTGGATTCGATTCTATGAAGCTGAACCGGATCGAAGCACGGATCGAAGGAGGCAACCAGCCCGCCCAACGCACACTGCTCTCGCTAGGCTTCCGCCACGAGGGCATCGAGCGCGAGTCCGAATTCGAAGACGGCAAATTCATTGATATCGCCTGCTTTAGCTTATTAAAAGGCGATGGCCCGCCGCCCGTACATCTTGTGAAGTGACGAGCCGTCCAAATCAGCGCATACGCAAAGAACCTGAGGCATTGCCTCAGGTTCTTTCTTTATTTGTTGCGCTCAGCCATGATGAGCTTTTGCCGTAACGCGCTAATACTTTCGATAGCTGCGCCAACACTTTCAGAACTCCTGCCTGTTATTATTGGAAAGCCGCTCTTGCTTTCGCAGTCCATTCTACCGCTTAAGGATTGGCAATCGTCAGGGCTGCGGAGTTGGATGGATCGGACAATCGGTTCAGGGTAGCGTTCGTTCCGTCAGCAATGGACAGTACATAGGCTTGGTAAGCCGTGCCTGCTGTAATCGCATTGCCGGAGGCGTCCACATCGGCCTCCGTAAATGTCACAATCGGCGTTCCGCCTTTGCCGACGGTTCTATACAAGCTCGACTCCAATCCGCTCGCCCGAGACTCGTTCATGGCCTCGCCTGCCGGAACAAGCAGGACCGCATACGAGGAAATGCCGTTCTCGTTCGCAGGCTTGGTGAAGCTGACGATAAGGCTTGCGGAATTGCCGTCCGCCGAAACGCTGACCCCCGTTGCCGAAGGAGCAGCAGGATCAACGGCCGCCAGGCGGATTTCACCGGATGGACCGGCCAGAGCGTTCAAGGAAGCCGTACTGCTCTTGGATACGGACAGAACGTATACCCGGTAGGCTTCGCCCGTCTTCAGCCCGTTGCCGTTCACGTCGCGCGTGGAAGCCGTCAAAGCCTGGGAGACATCTCTGCCTGCCGAGACCACGGTATAGTTAGGCGATCTCACTGCGTTAGCCTCTTCCTTGCCGAAATATTGGCTTGCCGGCACAACCAGGATGCGATGCTCGGCGATATTGTTCTCTGCGGTTGATCTTGTGAAGTTGACGACAATGTCCCGTCCGTCGCCATGATTCCCATTGACCGTCGTAGACAAGTTCCCGACCGGTGTTACCGCACTGTTGCCGCTAAGCGTAATTGCCGCGGAAGCAGCAGACAATGCGCTTGAGCTTGCGGAGCCGTCATAGCCTACTGAGAGCACGAACACGCGATAGCTTACGCCGTTGCGAATGGCCGCTCCGTCCACATCCCGCGCGTTATAAGGAAGCGTAAAGCTCAAGTAGGATCCGGCTTTGTCGACGCGGGTATAGTTTGCTGCGGAAACCCCGAGCGCTTTAGAAGCATTAAAGCTGCCTGCATTCGCGGCTTTGACCACATAGACGCGGTAATGGCTAATATTCGATTCATCGGAAGCGCGGGTGAACGATACCTGCAGATCCCGGCCATCGTTATTGTCATTCACGTCTTGTACATCCAGGCCGCTTATGGCGCCAATATTATAGTTGTTGCTCAGCGTAATCGCGGAGGATGGCCCAGTCAGCGCGTTGTTGCCCGCATAGCTGCCGCTGCCTACCGACAGCACGAACACCCGGTAGCTGACCCCGTTGCGGATGGCCGCACCGTCAACATCTCTTGCGCCAGAGGACAGAGCCTGCGTTACATAGCTGTTGCCGCCTTTGTTAATTTGCGTATAGTTCTCTCTGGACACGGCGTTCGCTTTCGCCAGATCGAACTTGCCCGCATTAGAAGCCTTGACAACAAGGACGCGGTAATGGCTCAGATTGGATTCATCCGAAGCACGGTTGAACGATACCAGCAGGTCGCGGCCGTCATTGTAGTCGCTGACATCGCTGACGTTCAGATTCGAAACCTTGCCTACACTGTAATTGTTAAGCAGCGTAATAGCATAGGACGGGCTGGACAGCGCATTGTTGCCTGCATAAGCGCCGCTGCCTACCGCCATCACGAACACCCGGTAGCTGACCCCGTTGCGGATGGTCGCACCGTCTACGTCCCTTGCCCCTGAAGGCAAGTTACGATTAAAGTTATAGCCGTCTTTGTTCCATTCGGTATAATTCGAGCTGGACACATTGTTGGCCTTCGTCAGATTAAAAGAACCGTAATCGCTGGCTTTCACGACGAACACGCGGTAGCCGCTAATTTTGGATTCATCCGCCAGCTTCGTGAAGCTGATGCGCAGGTCGCGGCCATCCCCATAATCGCTTTCATCAAGCACCTGCGTAATCACTGGTGCCGCTACCGATCCCGTGCTCAGCGTGATCGAAGACGATGCGGAAGACAGCTTATGTGCTGCGCTGCCCGTATTGCTGCTGATCGACTGTACGAATACGGTATAAGGCACACCGTTCCTGATATAGTCCCCGGCAGAATCTCTTACGCTTGAGCTTAATGCTGTAGACAACGTGCTGTTCGATGTTTTGTTGACAACGGTGTAATATTGGCTGGACAGCCCGTTCGCCGTGGCAAGATCGAACTTGCTTGCATCCTTCGTCTTCACGACAAAGATACGGTAGCTGGAAATATCGCTATCCTTGGAAGGTCTCGTAAAGGTTACATACAGATCTCGTCCGTCTCCATAGTCGCTAACATCGGTGACCCTTAAATTCGACACCGCCGCCACCGAATTTTTGGTGCCCAGCGTTATAGAGGACGATGGGTAGGACAGGGCGCTAGCCAAGTTACCCTTGCCGACCGAAACTACGTACACTGCGTAGGATTGGCCTGCCTTGATCAAATCCCCTTCAACGTCACGGGATTGCGACGTCAATGTAATTGTCGGATCGATGCTTCCGACTGCTACGCTTGTATAGTTGGCAGAAGGTACCTTCAGGGCAGAGGCCAGATTAAATCCGGACGTTTTGTTCGCCTTAACGACCATTACCCGGTAGTGGTCGATGGAGGACTGATTCGAAGCCCGCGAGAAGCTGATCTGCATATCCCGGCCATCCCCGTTGTCGGCGATATCTTTGGCCGATACGTATGTGACAGGATCGGCTGACACCGGATTGCTGTTCGTTGTAATATACACGGTCTTACTGGATGCATCCCACACGACATCCTCGCCTAGAGCTTCGCTGACGAAGCGGACCGGAACCAGCGTTCTTCCCTGGAGAATCTGCGCAGGTACGTCAAGGCTCAACGTTTGGTTGTTGACCGTGGCTGTTCTGGCATTAATCTTTAGTACGACGGTCGTGCCATCTTTCCAGGCGGACACGGTCTTCGTCTTATTATTCCAGTCTACCTCTGCATCCAGCGCCTCAAAAATAGCGCGCAGGGGCAGCATGGCCCGGCTTCCAACCAGAACCGGCGCTTGATCCGTCGGCAGTTTGACCCCGTTAATATAAATGCTGATGGCTTGTGCTGCTTGAGCTGGTGTTTGTAATACTAATGGAAAAATTAAGAGTGCTGATAGTATAGTAGCCCAAATTTTCCTCACATGCTTAACCTCCTATGTCTTGGTATATATTTCTTACCCATGTTGGCATCGCCTTGACTATTTGACGTGTCTGGACGAGCAAAAGTTTCTTAGGAACTCTAATTTTTTCTTATAAATGCATAATTCGCCTGTCGGGACAAGGTATTTGCCTTCTGCCTAAATAGGCGCCTGCAGCCTAAAAAAATTAAAAAACACCTTCCGGGGCGCCAGTCCCGAAAGGCATTTTTCAAATAAAGCGGAAATAAAGATATCATCAACGGCGTTTTGGCAGCAGCTTCACATATTCGTCCGACAGCTTCATAAGCGAGATCACGTACTCATAATCCTGGCGATACCGGGCGAAGTCCGCAACAGGCTCCAGCGTTTTGATCGATACGGCTTGTCCGTCCTCAAAGCCTTGTCCGGGAGTAAACATAATTTCATCATTGAAAAAAGAGCCCGTCGGCAAATAGTAACGTACGCCAAACACGTTGCGGTCAATGTTCAGCAAATCCTGGCCCAAAGCGGTAAAACCTTCCTCATCCAGGGAGACCCCCAGCAAATTGGCAACGGTCGGCAGCATGTCGACCTGCCCACCCGCCCGCTCCGCCACAATGCCGAGCTCCTTGCCGGGCACATGGATGATCAGAGGAATGTTGAACCGGCTGACCGTATCATCATAAGGAATGCCCAGGTTTGCCGTGATCTCCTCCTTGCTCGTCTCATGAGGCTGAAGGCCGAAATGGTCGCCGTAGAACACGAGCATCGTGCTGTCCCATAAATCAGCTTCCTTCAACTGCTCCATCAGTTGGCCTATGGCGTAATCTGTATAATGAATGGCATTGATATAGTTCCCCAAATTCGTCCCCTTAAGCTTGTCCGGCAGCTCGATTTGCTGGAACGATTCCGGCACGATAAATGGCGAATGGCTCGAGGTCGTTACGAACTGGGCGTAGAACGGCTTATTCCGCGCATGTAGATCTGCCAGCTTCTCCACGCCGACCCGGTACATTTCCTCATCCGACGCCCCGTAGTCGTTAAAGTGATCGTTATTGAAGGCAGACTTGTCGTAATATTGGTTAAAATGAAGCGCTGGGTACAGCTTGTTTCGATCCCAGAACGTGACCTTGTTGATATGGAACGTATTGGCCGAATACCCCCGTTCCTGCAGCAGTCTGGGCAGGCTCGGCAGCTCGCGGTTGCCATAGCCGGTAGACATCGCCACCGCTGCGGTCGGATAGATGGAGGTATTGAACATAAATTCGGCATCCGACGTATTGCCCTGTCCGATCTGCTGATATACATGCGGAAAATAAATGCCCTCTTCGGCCAGTTTATTTAATACCGGCGTAATCTCAGCCCCGTTATCCAGCTTTAAGTGGATCGGGAAGTTTTGAAAAGATTCCATCTGGATCACGATCAGGTTCATCCCTTGAGCGATCCCAAAATAATCTGGAGCTGCAGCGGCATCTGCTTTGGTTCGGTAAGGGTAGCTGCTCTGCAGCTTGGCGATATTGGCCCGCGTCTGTTCGATGTTCCCCTCTGCGATCATCCGGTCCTCTGTCCGATCGTTGACCGCGGCGACAACCTGATAGTTCAGAAGTCCAATCTTCTCCGCCCGGACGATCTCATTGTCGATCTGCTTGCCCTCAAGCACATAGTATACGGAAGAGACTGCGCTGATTAGCAGCAGCCCGGCCACGGCTGAATTCCATGCCCATTTCCGGCTCTTCTGCTGATCGGTGAAGAACGTGTGCACCACGCCTCTTCGGCGGCGATTGACCGTTCGGACGATTTGCCAGCCTGCGGCAAGCACAAAGTCCGCAAAGAACAGAAACTGTTCTGGCCGCAGCAGCGCGCCAACGCTGGCCCGCACTTGGGGAACCTGGTTCAACCCGCTTAAGACGGCGTACGTCGGCACCGTTCCGAAATGGGCGAAATAGAGAGCCGATGAGAAGAACAGGAAGGAAAATACCGCATTAAGGCTCCAAAATACAACTCCTTTACTTTTAGCTGGCGTCACCAATTCTACAAGGCATAACAACCCTAGTACGGACAACAATTCCCCAGGCAGGCCGGCCCAGGCGATATTGCCGAAAAAGAACGTCCGCAGCAGCAGCAGCTTGAGAACGAGCAGCGTCCCGGTCACGACCAGCTTCGATTTGTACCATGCGTTGATTCGATCCATATTCTATCCTTTCCTTTACCGGTATATCTAGTAAAACTACTTGCCTATACTTATCTAAACAGTGCATTGAACATTATAACATCCATCAAAGGGATCTGGTAATTTATGGCCACTAGAGGCAGTCGTTCATTCCTGCTTCTCCATCAACTGGCGCAGCTTGTACTCCGTAGAAGTTTCCGGAGCAGGCGTGTAAATACTGCAGCGCAAATCCACGTTTCCATGCACCTGCAGCGATGTAAGCTGAAAATGCATTTTGCCCCCTTTTGCATGCCTGAACTCCAGAATAACCTCTGGGGCTGAGCTGACCTCGCTTTGCTCCCACAACTGATTAAAGTCCGGGTGAGCCGCCTTCATCTCGCTCAGGAAGCGTTCATACCATTGATCCTCCACGTACTGGCCATAGTAGGCGCGAAAAATCGCCAGGAATCCCCGCACAAACTGCTCCCAATTGCCGGCCAGCCTGCGGAATTCCTGCCTTGTGAACAGCAGGGAGATCATGTTCCTTTGCTCCACCGGTATCTGTTCAAAGTCAAGGAACACATGCGAGGCCGCCTCATTCCAGCCGACGATCTGGCATTTTCGGTCAGAAATTATTGTAGGACAGTATTTTAGCTCATGCAAAATTTTCTGCAAAGAGGGACTTATTTCCGGCTGCCCCTCTTGCGGCAGCTGGCCTGCCAGAACCTGCCCTACACCGGTATCCATAGCAAGGGCATACAAGTAACTGCGTTCATCCCGGGTCAACTGCAGTGCCGCTGCAATGTTATCCAGCACGGAAGCGGAAACTTTGATGTCCCTCCCCTGCTCCAGCCAGGTGTACCAGGTCGTACTCACGCCCGCAAGCTGAGCGACCTCCTCCCTGCGCAATCCAGGTGTTCTGCGCCGCCCCCCCGCTGGCAGCCCAACCATTTGGGGAACGATCTTGGCCCGGTGCGTCTTCAAGAATGCGGACAGCTCCTGCAATCTTGTCTCCTGCTTCATCCCCTGCTCCTCCTAGCCAAACACTTAAAGTGGTACTGATTATACTATAATAATCAACAACTTGTAATAGGATAATACATGTGACACAATAGCTCCCATAACAGCTCTAAAGGAGGTTCACATGGAAAGAGTTGCAATAACGGGACTGGGCGTCATTTCGCCGCTCGGCAATCAGGTGGAGTTGTTCTGGAATCGCCTGATTCATGGGGAATCAGGCATTTCTCATATTGATACTTTTGATACGTCCAGGCATAAGGCGAAAATCGCCGGGCTGGTGCGAGACTTCGATGCCGAAGCGTTGCTTGGCCGCAAGGAAGCGCGGCGGATGGACCGATTCTGCCAATTCGCGCTGGCAGCCGCCGATCAGGCCATGGCCGATGCCGGACTCGATTTGGAGCAAATCGACAGGGAGCGCATGGGAGTATATGTCGGCTCCGGCACAGGAGGGATCGACACCCTGCTCGAACAGAGCAGGCTGCTGCAGGAACGGGGGCCCGAGCGGATTAGCCCGGTGCTTGTTCCGATGATGATCTCGAATATGGCCGCGGCGATGATCAGCATTAAATACGGAGCTGCCGGGCCTACGCTGTCGCCGGTCACCGCCTGCTCGATCGGGAATACGTCGATCGGGGAAGCGTATCGCCTCATCGCCTCCGGCGGTGCCGACCTCGTCATTGCTGGAGGGACGGAGGCGGCGATCACGGACATTTCCGTCGCCAGCTTCGGCAACGCCACCGCGCTCTCGACGCGCAATGACGAGCCTGCCAAGGCAAGCAGGCCATTTGATAAAGACCGGGACGGCTTCGTTATGGCGGAAGGCGCCGGCATCCTCATCCTGGAGTCGCTCACCCATGCCAAGCGGAGAAAGGCCCGCATCTATGCCGAGGTGATCGGCTACGGTGCGACCTCGGACGCATACCATATTGTCGCAACCCACCCGGAGGGCGTCGGCGCTTATCGGGCGATGAAGCTTGCGCTCAAGGAAGCGGATATCGCGCCTCAGGATGTGGATGTAATTAGCGCCCATGCTACGAGCACCGAGGTTGGCGACTGGTCGGAGACGAAGGCTATCAAGAAGCTGTTCGGGGAGCATGCCGGCCGTATTCCAGTAACGGCCAATAAATCGATGACCGGCCATATGCTTGGTGCGGCTAGCGCCGTCGAAGCCGTGGCCCTCGTCAAATCGCTGGAGCAGGGCATCATTCCGCCTACGATCAATCTGGACGACCCCGATCCGGTTTGCGATCTGGACTATGTGCCTCACGCGGCGCGGCAGGCCAAGCTGCGCATTGGAATATCCAATTCCTTCGGATTTGGCGGCCATAACGCGGTCATCGTCTTGAAAGGCTATGAGCAATAGCCTGCAGCCCAATATCGATGATCGATCGTTTGGCAATAAATAAGCCCCGCCAGCACAATGGCTGGCGGGGCTTATAGTATTTATAGTATATATCGTTATTCTACCAAATCGGCTGCACCCGCATTGGATGCCACTTGTCCGGGGTTTTTGCAGCCGGGAATGACCGAGCTTACGACCGGGTTCTTGAGGCACCAGGCCAATGCCCATTGCGCCATGTCTACACCGGCCGGAACTTCCTCCCGTTGAATCCGCTCAACCTCCTCCAGCTTGCGGCGAACGTCCTCTGCATCCTTACGATGCCGCACATCTGTTGCATCGAATTGGGCGCCAGGCTTATATTTGCCGCTCAAGAAGCCGCTGGCCAGCGGAACGCGGGCTAGCACCCCGAGATCCTGACGTTCACAGGATGGGAAGACGCGCTTCTCCGGCACTCGGTCCAGACGGTTATACACAACCTGAATTACCTTGGAATTCACCTGGCTTGACGCATCGGTCTGGTGCAAATTGTCATTGCTCCCGATCGAGGTACCCAGGTGACGTATTTTGCCCGCTTGAACCTGCTTGTCCAGCATCGTCCACAGTTGATCGTTATCGAATACAGCATCCGGCCCCGAGTGGAACTGGTATAAATCGATATAATCCGTTTTCAGCGCTTTTAGCGAAGCATCCAACTGCTTCAGCACATCCTCGGCGTCAAATACATCGGTTCGGGTAAACCGCTCATGGAAGTGATGGCCGAACTTCGTCGCAATGACCCAGTCCTCCCGCTTGCGCCGGCTGATATAATCGCCGATGAACGACTCCGAGAGATGGTCGCCATAGCATTCTGCTGTATCGATAAGATTGATGCCGCATTCCTGGCCTTTATCGAGGATCGCATCGACCTCATCCTGATGGAACTGCATTCCCCACTCACCGCCAAACTGCCATGTTCCGATGCCGATGACGGATACGTTCAATTCCGTTTTGCCTAGTCTCCGATACTTCAACCTGATCCCTCCTTAAAGTAACTGGCCGCCGATCCGCATTGCCTGTCAATGGGCCAGTCCAACCTTCTTTCGTCCACATTGTACACTTGCCAGCGCTGCAAAACAAATCCAAAAAAACAATTGGCGGACAATTGAACCAATATGCCGCTGGAACCGCAAACCAAAGCGACCGCACCCTGGCCTGTATGCCAAAGCGCGGTCGCTCTGCTTGTACGTATGTCCTATAAAAGCGCCGCATTAAGCAGCCAGCGCTATGTAGCCCGTACAGACTGTCCGAACTGTCCTATGTATGAACCTAGGCCTTGATCGTTCTGCCGTCGCTGTCTTTGAAGCTGCCTACAGCGATAAGAATAAAGTCGATTAATGTCCAAATTCCGAGCCCGCCCAAAGTAAGCAGCATGACGATTCCCGTTCCCACCTTGCCTACATAGAAACGATGAACTCCTAGAGAGCCCAGAAAGAATGCTAGCAGCAGTGCAGCCACAAATGATTTGTCACTTTTTTCCACGGTTTTTCCCCCTACAACAATAGTTTTTCCTAACTTATTATCGGTATAACATATGCCTCTATTAAGGTCTAGAAAAATATTTTATATTATGAAGTTTATTTGTATTTTTGTTAATAATTGTTTTATTCTGTCGATTAAGAGTGGGATTCTTCCCGTTCTTGAAGCCGCCGGATATATTCAAAATCCGGATGAACGACCAAATCCGACAGATAAGCAGAGGTCGAGCTTCCAGACTTTCTCCGCCCATTTAATGCATTGATGATGGCGTCAGCCGATTTAATGCCCAGCCCATGGCCGAAGTACAGATGATCATCCAATAATATGGCGTTCTCTCCCTGCCATTCCGGGGTTTCCGGATTGAAATCCGGGTTCTCGAAATAAACGACGTCTCCGGCTGCAGCCTGCGGGGTGCGGGTCAACTGAAGGTCGCTGTCATACTGCCAATCATAGAGCACCAGCTGATTAAAATGACGATTGAAGGCTTTATCGCCAATCGTATCCAACACACCTTTATAGAGGATGACCACCATAGCCGTCGCGCACTCCATGGCATACCTCCCGCCATTATTGAAGATATCTCTGATTGCGTCCGATGGCAGCACTTCCTCTCTAAGCCGAAGGCCTCCATTAGGCATGCGGGTCCAAAAGCTCTCGTTGGCTCTTGAATTTTTGAAGGTTGCGAATTGGGCACCTCCCGCGTGAAAATCCCTAGCAGCCTGTACGATCGCTCCTCTCATCGCCAGTTCAAAATCCAGCGCCTCTGGCGAGCGGTACGTATAAACGACCTGAGTCTGTCTCTTCTGGGCAATAATGCTCCGGTATAATTCTGACGATGCAAGCTGGTCGAGCCGGCCAGCCCTCATATTGAACGTAATAATCACGGCCCCACCTCCTAGGCGATTTACTCGTATTGTATGCCGGGCGGGGTATTTTTGTGCATATCTATCGGCAGCTCGCAAATCCTGGAAACTTTTTCTCCGGAAAAGCGTCTAATTTTATAGACCAAAGGCAGGAGCCATTTTTTATACCAAAAAAGAAGGATTCACCGTGTAAATTGACGAATTTTGTATACTGGTGCCTGATCATCTTTCAGATAATTGGAGCATTTAGCGAATTTTGATATAACCGGATGCGCTAATGTTGTGCTATCATGAACAAGCAGTAATAGGAGAGACAGTATACAAACTTTGGATGGTGGAATCAGAATATTATGATTTATACGGACTGGATATACTGGCTGTTCGTGCTCGTGGCTGTCGTCACGTATCACATTATGCCGCATCGAATCAGACCCTGGGTGCTGTTCGCCGCAGGCGTCACCTTTTATTATTACTACGCAGGCTCCTACCTGTTCCTGCTGCTGGCGGAGGTCGTCATCGCGATCCTCATCGTCAAAGCCGCAGCCAAATGGAGTAAACGCTGGATTTACCCCGCTGCGATCATCGGGGTCATTCTCGTGCTCGGCTACTTCAAATATACAAATATGCTGCTGGATACGCTGAACGACCTGTTCGCATTCATGCAGCAGCCTTTTTTTCCGAAGGCCGAACAAATCGTTCTCCCCTTAGGAATTTCATATTTTACGTTTGAGCTCATTCATTACCTGGTGGAACGCAAACGCGGAAATTTGCCGGAGCACAGACCGGAAGGATTGCTGTCGTTTATCTTCTTTTTCCCGACGATGGTAGCCGGCCCGATCAAGCAATTCCAGGTGTTCTACCCGCAGATTAAAGCGAAGTTCCATATCGACCATATCCTGATCGGGATCACCCGAATCGGGTTCGGTATGTTCAAGAAGCTGGTGCTGGCCGGAACGATTGATTTGCTCGCCCAGCCGGTATACTCTAAAGCCGGAATTGCCGGCGCGGATACCGGAACTCTATGGATTTCGCTGATCGCCTATACGTTTGTCATTTATTTTGACTTCTCGGGTTATTCAGACATCGCGATCGGTACGGCACGACTGTTCGGTATTGTCATTCCGGAGAACTTCCGGTTTCCATACCTGGCCCGCAGCATCGCCGAGTTCTGGAACCGGTGGCATATCTCACTCGGCTCCTGGCTCACGCGTTATGTGTATTTCCCGCTCGGGGGCAGCCGCGTGCCTGCTCCAAGAGTCTATCTGAACCTGATGGCCACGATGACCGTGTCGGGGCTCTGGCACGGAGCCGCCTGGAATTTCGTCGTCTGGGGAATGTTCCACGGCGTCATGCTGTGCATCCATCGCTTCCATGTGAAGCAAATCAAGCCGAAATTAAAGCCCGTTCCGAATTGGCTGAAGCCGGGAACAACGGTAATCGCCATTCTGATCACCTTCTTTGGCGTGACGATCAGCCGGGTATTCTTCATTCTGCCGATCGTCGACGGATGGGATCTCATGCTTCGCTTGCTGGGCTTACGCTAAAATAGCTTAAATGAAAGTGAGGATTACCAATGTCTAATTTATTTATGAACAAGACGGTTACCGTCATGATGGTCTCGCTTGCGATCGCGGGCTTGATCGGTATCAGCGACGGGGCAAGCCCGATTGTCGACCATATGAAGGAAGACGTCGTGACTCACGCGAAGAAGGAACTGCGTGTGCCGGCTTACGACTCCATCGTCTATACCCCGCTATGGATCGAATATTTAAATGAGCAGCCGGATAACGGGAAGCAGACGGTCGGTATTTTCGGTCCTTCTACCGTTTACGGCACGACTGTCATGAAGGGAGCCAATACCTCCGCCGGGGTGATGCAGGTTCATCTCAAGGACAAACAGGTGCTCAACTTTGGCCTGACAGGCGGCAGATTTACAGAGACCTACGCCGTGCTGGCCTCAATTATCGACAAGGTCGATTATGTCGTCTATGAAATCAACTATGGGATTGCCGTCGTCTCGGATAACGAGTCTAACGTAACGGTGTATCCGTCTCTCATTACGAAATTGGATCAGAACATTCCGCGGAGCTGGCTGAACGATTTTCCCGATAAGAACCGCCAGTCGCTTCCAAGCGACATCCATAACTGGGCGACGTCCCATTTTCTGAGCAATTGGAACCTGTACCACGATCGCGATGTGATTAGCTACAAGCTGTTCAAAACGCGCACTCCGATGGAGAAAATCCGCCGGGAAATCAAGAGCGAGCTGGACAAGAAGAACGGCGTAACGCCGAGCTATGCTCCGATGTACACCGCATTCGATAAAATGCAGGACAAACACAAAGAAGAAATCGAAGAGCACTTCAAAAAACTATACACATGGAACAAACCGTTCAATAAAGATGACAGCTTCGGCTTGTTCATGATTGAGAAAACGCTGGACCTACTGCAGGAGCATAACAAGAAGGCCGTCTTCTACTCGGCTCCGCTGGATAAAGAGCATCTCACCAAGAAGAAGCTGCTGAACTGGGAAGATTACAATAAAGTGATGGGAGCCTATCAGGAGCTGATCGAGTCTAGAGGTTATTCCTACATCGAATTCAACAAAGGGAAGGATAATACGATTCCGCATAAATTTTATCGCGATCCGTCCCATATGCTGGATGAAGGCAACAAAATGTTCGGCGAAATTCTCTATAAGAAGTTGACGCAATATGGAATTACAAACTCGTAGCGCCAAGCTCGCCAAGACCAAAGCCAACCGCCTCAGCCATCGGATCGGCCGAGCACTGATGATGCTGGGAACAGCGGTCGGCGGAGCCATTGTCATTATAGCTATCGTGATCGGCGTCTTATTCTTCTCCGGCGAGACGCAGGAATTCATCTATATGAACTTCTAGCATGAACTTAGGCGTAAATCATCTTGTTCGCGTTTTAACATGTAAGTCTGCGTTACCATAGCGGCTATGGGCTTCCTCGCTCGTTATTGAGCAAGGGAGCCCTTTTATCTGTTTGGGTGTTGTCTGGATGGTGACAACGGCTAGTAGAACTGGTGACATTAGGATAGTCTGATAGCGATGATGGCAGTGATGACGGGTATGACTAGATTAGCGAGGTATCTAGATATAGATGCATTTCATACAGTTAGTTCACCGAGTTTTGCCGAGTTGGCGGCAACTAACTGTAGAACCTACACTTAGTTTGAGATAAATATGACGATTCAACCTAATTCAGCCAAACTAACTGCATGATCTGCATTTAGCACGATTGCTTTTTGATAAAGGAGGCTAATTAGTTGTATAAAATGCATGTAGTACCCGGATTCATCCTCAACCCCGGTAACCAGACTAACATATCTAGATAAAACTAACATGCCCCATGCACAAGCATGCCTAAGAACAAGCATGACCACGTACAATTACGACCACGCACAAGCATGATTACAGTTTCGTACAAGCATGGCCAAATACGGCCAATACCGATGTACGGCTAATTAAGCCCCCTGTCCAACCCATCAATCCCTTGCCTCGTTAATTCATAGTACAAAATGCGTTGTCCTGTCCCGCGATAGGCCGGCTTTAGCCAACCCTTCTGACATAGTCGCTTCAAATGGCCGAGCGCGGTGCGATGGTTGATCGAGAAATGTTCCGCGATATCAATCGGACGAATTGGTCGGGCTAGAAAGATAGCGTAGCGAATGATCTCTTGATCCGCGAAAAAAATCCGTTCCACCTGCTTATTCGACGTTTCGAATCGGCTCAGCACCATACGCAGCAAGTAAATGCAGACTGCCGGCTGATACGCCACATCATCGGAAGCGAATGAAATAACTTGAAATCCCATACCGGCCAAAAACGCTTCCCGCTTGAGTTCGTTGCAATACTTTTTGCGATCCATGTTGGTAACATGCTCGCCAAATCCCTTAATTTCGATCACCAACCGGCTTAACATCGGATCAAAGACATAATCGGCAAAATACGACCTCCCGCGCCAATCGAGCACTTCGTATTCAGAATGAAGGCCATCAAAACCTCCTTTTAATGGCACCATACATTGTCTGCAAAAAGAATCTCTCCATGTCCATGCCCTCTTTCCAGCCTGCTTTTTCGCTCACCGGTTCGACGGCCCAAATGGCTCTGAATAAATGCTGTGTGGGCTTCCTGAAAACTCATCATCACAGACAGCTCCTCCTACTCCACCGAATTTTAAAATAAAAAAACGCCCCCAAACCACCTAAAAGTGATTGAGGACGTTCTTCGCCAATTGTTCAAATAGTACCAGGGTTTACCAGCCACCGTCAATAGTTAGAGGTGAAGCCACTATTGAAACTTCGGCAGCCAGTCTCCATGGGCTTCGATCAAGTCGTCACACATCGCCACGATGTCGTCGATCGAGAGCTCTGCAGCTGTGTGCGGATCAAGCAGTGCCGCATGATAGATATGCTCCTTCTTTCCGGTAACCGCCGCTTCGATCGTCAGCAGCTGCGTATTAATATTCGTCCGGTTCAATGCGGCAAGCTGTGGCGGCAGCGCTCCGACATAGGTCGGCGTAATGCCCGAAGCATCGACCAGGCACGGCACCTCGACGCAGGCTTCCTGCGGCAGGTTGGTAATCAGGCCTGTGTTCATGACGTTGCCCCCAATTTTGTACGGACGGTTCGTCTCCATCGCCTCCAGAATATATGAAGCGTATTCCAGACTGCGGGTATGCTCGATGCTTTCGCTGGCAAACAACCTTTCCCGCTGCTCCTTCCAGCCTTCAATTTGAGCTATGCAGCGCCGCGGATACTCATCCAGCGGAATATTGAAGCGCTCGATCAGCTCGGGATAATTACGTTTAATAAAATACGGATGATATTCAGCATTATGCTCCGAAGATTCCGTGACATAGTAGCCGAAGCGCAGCATCAGCTCAAAGCGCACCATATCATGGTGGCTCTCCTTCTGCTTCTCGGCGGCCAGCCTGCGGATTTCCGGGTACAGATCCTTGCCGTCCCGCTTCACCTCCAGCAGCCAGGCCATATGATTGATCCCGGCTATCTTCGTCTCCAGACCTTCCTCGCTCAAGCCAAGCGCTCCAAACAGTTCCGGAATGCATTTCTGGACGCTATGGCACAAGCCGACAGTCTTGATTCCGCCCACTGTATTCATGACATTCGTCAGTACCGCCATCGGGTTCGTATAATTTAAGAACCAAGCATCCGGACATACCTCCCGCATATCCCTTGCGAAGTCGAGCATCACCGGAATCGTCCGTAAGTTGCGGAATATGCCGCCGATCCCCAGCGTATCGGCAATCGTCTGCCGCAGTCCATATTTTTTCGGGATTTCAAAATCGGTAATCGTGCAAGGGTCGTATCCCCCCACTTGAATCGCGTTAATGACATACTTCGCGCCCCGAAGCGCTTCCTTCCGATCGCTGTAAGCCTTTACAACACAGGTACTGCCGAGCGATTGCTTCATGCTGTTGAGCAGGTTCTCCGAATCCTTTAGCCGCTCCATATCAATATCAAATAAAGCGAGTTCAAAGCCCTGCAGAGATTCGGTCAGCATGACGTCTCCAAGAACGTTTTTGACAAATACCGTACTTCCTGCGCCCAAAAATGTAATTTTAGCCACTGCTCCATCGCCTCCATCATTCGTTAAATGTAACTTAACTATATGCGCAAAGCAGTAGACTGAACATGGTTCATTCTCACTTAAACATGTCATAATCCCATTTACTAACCTGTTTCCTTCGGTTGTATTCAATGTCATACCTGTTATAATGCATGTAACATGCATTAACAAGCGATCGGCTATTCACCGTCATGCAGCGCAATACACGGTGCTGCATACGGCGAGTCGGTACGGAAAGAGGGAAAACAGCAAAATGAGCCGTATCAACATCGTTCACTTTAACGAAACCTTTCAGAGCCAAATGGATCTCAGCCTGCTATTCTTTGGCATGGAGGAATGCCTGTCCGGCCATGCCTGGGGTCCCGGACTGCGCGACTGCTACATTATCCACTACGTCCTTGAAGGTGCGGGGCGGTTTCATCTCGGCGGCCAGACCTATGAACTGCAATCTGGTGATGGCTTCCTTATTCCTCCCGATACCCTGGTCCACTATGAAGCTGACAAGGCCAGCCCATGGACATATTCCTGGATCGGCTTCAGAGGGCTCCATGTCAAATCCTTGCTGCAGCGGGCCGGCCTCTCCCTGGTCAGCCCTATTTTTCAAACAAACAGCCGCCTATTCAAAACCTTCTACGACGATCTCGCAGCTGCCCGCTTGGAACGCGGCGGGGACGTTCTGATTCAGAGTATCGTTTACCGCATGATGGCCGAACTGATTTCCTGTTCACCGGATGCCGCGCTGGAGCCTAAGGCCTCCCACTCCAAAGAAGTCTATGTGAGCAAAGCCATTGAATGGATTGAGCGGAGCTACAGCCAAAAAATTACCGTCATGGACATCGCCCGTTCCGTCGGGCTAGACCGGACTTATTTATCCGGGCTGTTCAAGACACAGTTCGGCGTCTCTTTGCAAACCTTTTTGCTGGAATATCGGATGAACCGAGCCATCGAGCTGCTCCGCAACCCCGAGCTTACTATCAGCGATGTATCGCGCTCTGTCGGCTATACCGACCCGTTTCTGTTCTCGAAAATGTTTAAAAAGGTGACCGGCCACTCGCCCAGATCCTCCAGAAAGCGAGGGGAGAGCTATAAAAAATAACTGCCCCAATAGGTCATATATTTTGACCTTGGGGCAATCCTGGCTGAAGCATAATTTATGTATCGCCGCTCGTTTCCTTGAAGGTAGCTATGGTTGCGCGAAGCTTAGACCGGTCTTCCTCGTAATACCGTTTTTCCGTAATGGCGATGACTTCATGAAAATGCTCCGGTGTAGCTACAAATGCCGCAATATAAATGTAATCATCTCCGTCGACCTTCTCCCGGTAGGTCAATTCGTAAGCCTCATCGCCGTTTATTCGGGTCATCCGGTCCTGGATAACGGTCGTCGCTGCACCCAGCCTTTCCTCCTTCATGGCTAAGTAAAAATCCTCTAGCGTAACATCCGCATTAAATTCCTCTTTTGGATATGTAAATACGACAATACCTTTACTGCCCCAATAATTGGATATTGCCAGATTCGCGTCAATCTCTTTGATTGTCGAAGAATCACGCTTTAACCCTAATCCATCCGTTATTTGAAACTGACCATCTTCACTTCTATGTACAACGCTTGCCGGCTTAGACTCCGGATAACCAGTTATGGTCAAGGCAATCACGTTCGGTATTACTGCCAGGCAAATAATGACGGAGAATATCACCGTAAGCGTAATTTTGGCCCTGCGGCTCGGCTCCTTGAACTTTAAATCCGACACTTTTAACACATATGTATTGGCGGCCATATCCCCTAGACGCTGCTTCTTCTTTGTGGCCAAAGCGCATATTCCCGCAGGTATGGCCCCAAATAACGCAGGATTCGTCTCGACCAGGCGGAGCAGCGTCCGAATCAAGGACTTAAGCAATCCCGGCGGCCTTCCATCCTCTCTAACAGCCTGAATGCGGACAATGAATTTTCCCACTGTGAAGCCCGTAAAGCCTTCAAGCAAAAGATGATACAGCAGCAGGAAACCCATAAATACCGGGGCCAAATACGGATTGTTAAAAGAGAGCATCGTAAAGAGAATCCCCACAAAAGTAACCAGGTCTATCATCGTAGCGGCCCACCGTCTAAAGACGATGCCAGATCCGTAGCTGCGGGCGGTCGCTTCTACCCGCGAATATTGCGGCTCTGGAGGAACTGGCGGACCATTGTAATTTCTCCATGGAGGAGGCCCAGGAACTGGGGCTTTGAAATTCGGGTCCGAACTGGGGCTCGGACTAGGGATTTGGTTCTGATCCAACGGAAAAATCACTCCTTACCGATTTATGGGTCAATCCTATTGAAATGCCAAACAGTAAGGAGTATATGTTATTTTTTTACTGCTGTAAATATTAATTCCTGAACCACACATAAAAGCCCTAATTATGAAACCGCCCCCGGAAATGGCTTGGCGATTCTCCGGTCCAACGCTTGAACTGGCGGCTGAAATGGGCGATATTCTTGTAGCCCAGCCTATGCGAAACTTCCTCGATCGTTAGCTCGGGATCCATTAGCAGCAGCTTGGACTTCTTGAGCATCAAGTTGGACATATACTGCCGCGGGGACACGCCAAATACCGATGTAAACATCCGGTTCACCGAAGAGGGGCTGTAGCCTACTGCCGCAGCGATCGACTCAATCGTCTCCATGTCCCGGCCATCGCGGGTGCCTTCCGCTGTTTCATCCACGGCTTGCTCCAGTAAAGCAGCAACCTCGGAAGCGGTCTGAGACATCCGCGAGGGCGGAGCATCGCCGTCCCGCCTGCCAAGCGTGCCGCTAATTCCCGCAAACAGCTCGAACAACGCAGACAATGCTGCCATGCGGGATTCTACGCGGACCACAGCCTCCTCCGACGTAAGAGCGATCAGCTTGTCCAGCGCAGGGCGGATCGCTGATGCCAGTTCGCTTCCCGCAGCATGATAGCAGGCTTCGTTGCGATATAACAATTCGCGGAAGGCCCTTTCATCCACGTCAAAATGCACGCAATAATACGTCATCTCCTCTTCGCCGAGCACCCGGCTTTCATGCACGTCATCCGGTCCGAGCAGGAGCAGATCACCCGGCTGCTGCACATAGACTGTTCGATTGACCTTCATTTCCTGCGTACCGGACAGAACTAGATTGACCTCGAACAGGGGATGCTTATGGGAAGGATACTTCCAATCCCGGTCGACCGTGCGCCAGTGTGCGGCAAATACGCGGAAGGTGGATTCCATATCGGGCAGCATCATTTCTCTTCTCATGCGATCGGTTTTGATCTCCATAGCACCAGACTCCTTTACAATCATTCCTCACAGCCGACAAATTTAATTGATTTGGGTAAAAAACCACATACAATGGATATGGGAAGCTTCATATAAGATTGATACAATATAGTTATTGTAACATAGATATAGTGCCCGTATGCCATTTGTGGAAATGGGTAATTTATCTGTGTGAACCTCAATTATTCGACTCCCATCTTTTCCAAATAACCTATAAAGGAGCAAAAGGCATGGCTATCATTCAAAACCCGATTTTGACGGGCTTCAACCCGGACCCGAGCATTTGTCGTGTTGGAGAAGACTACTATATTGCCGTATCCACCTTCGAATGGTTCCCAGGCGTGGGCATTTACCACTCGAAGGATTTGAAGAACTGGCGGCTGGTAACGAGACCTCTGAACCGCTTAAGCCAGCTCAACATGATGGGCAATCCGGATTCCGGCGGAATCTGGGCACCTCAGCTGTCCTACGCGGACGGTCAATTCTGGCTCATTTACACGGACGTAAAAGTGACCGAAGGCCAATGGAAAGACTGCCATAACTATCTCGTGACCTGCGATACGATCGACGGCGAATGGTCCGAGCCGATTTATTTGAACAGCTCCGGCTTTGATCCATCGTTGTTCCATGATGAGGATGGCAAGAAATATCTGGTCAACATGCTGTGGGATCAGCGCGTCGGCCATCACAGCTTCTATGGCATCGTACTTCAAGAGTACAACGCCAGTGAGAAGAAGCTGGTTGGCAAGCGGGAAGTTATTTTCAAAGGAACCGATATTAAACTAACGGAAGCGCCGCACTTGTACAAAATCAACGGCTACTACTATTTGTTGACGGCCGAAGGCGGCACCAAATACGATCACTGCGCAACGCTTGCACGATCCAAAAATCTGCGCGGCCCTTACGAGGTACATCCGGATAACCCGCTGATCTCGTCATTTGCCGTACCGCGCAACCCGCTGCAAAAGGCAGGACATGCCTCGATCGTGCAGACGCATACCGACGAATGGTTCCTTGTTCACCTGACGGGAAGACCGTTGTCCCGGGAAGGGCAGCCATTGCTCGACCCTCGCGGCTACTGCCCGCTGGGCAGAGAGACGGCTATTCAGCGCTTGGAATGGAAGAACGACTGGCCTTACGTCGTGGGCGGCAATCAGCCTTCCCTGCAAATCGAAGGGCCTAACATTCCGGAAGTTAAGTGGGAGCCCGATTTCCCGGAGAAAGATGATTTCGACAGCGACAAGCTGAACCTCCACTTCCAGAGCCTGCGGATTCCGCTCGGCGAGAATATCGTTTCGCTTACTGACAAACCAGGTCATCTGCGTCTGTACGGCAAGGAATCGCTGACGTCCAAATTTACGCAGGCGTTCATTGCTAGACGCTGGCAGCATTTCAACTTCACGGCGGAAACTAAGGTTGCGTTCAATCCGACGACATTCCAGCAGTCTGCCGGGTTAGTCAATTACTACAACACCCAGAACTGGACCTCCTGCCAAATCTCCTGGAATGAGGACAAGGGCAGAATCCTGGAAATCGTGGCATGCGACAACTTTACGTTCTCTGCACCGCTGCAAGGCAATGAAATCACGATTCCCGAGGACGTCCAGTACGTGTACCTGCGCGTAGACGTTGAGACTGATGTGTACCGTTACTCCTATTCGTTCGATGGAGCCAATTGGACTGTCATTCCGATCAACTTCTATTCTTACAAGCTGTCGGACGACTACATCCAAGGCGGAGGCTTCTTCACAGGAGCATTCGTGGGCATGCAGTGCCAGGACACTTCCGGCCAGAACGAGCCAGCCGACTTCGACTACTTCGTCTACAAGAACAATTAATGTGAACAACAGGCCGTCCAAGGATATGTGTATCCATGGGCGGCCTGTTTTGTGGTTGATCACTCTACTCGGCTGGTGTGAGGTTAGCTCGTTGTCTGCGGTGTGTCCGTGGTTACTCACAACTTTCAGTTGGCTGCCCGTTGTTACTCGTTGTCTATTTGTGGTTCGACTCCCCACTGAATCCTTACGGACACAAGAGACGCTATTCTCCCCAAAAAAATACTGTCCCAACCCTAACGGACACCAGGGACTCTATTTGCCTTTAATCGTCTTTTTTACGTGACTTTTAGGCACAATAGGGGCTCCTGTGTCCGTTAGATCTGCAAATCCGCCAATGCTATAGCGGAACCAATGACCGTTAGCACGCCGATCCTTGCCTCAAAAAGAATAAAGAACCCGGATTCGCCCAGGTTCTTTTTCACATACAGCTTAGCTATAACATTTCTTAACAGTCAGTTACTGCTATAACATTACTTTAATCACGGCTTCTTACTGTTTCTGTTACAACTTAACCCTTAACCGAACCAGCGGCGATCCCTTCGACGATCTTGTCGCTAAGGAACAGGAAGGTGATCAGGATCGGCAGAATGCTGATCATTAGGGTAGCGCCGATCGCACCCCAGTCCGTCGTATATTGACCGATGAAGTTCTGTACGCCAACCGTCAGGGTCTTGTAGATATCGGAGCTAATGAACGTATTTACGAAAATAAACTCGTTCCAGTTATAGATCATGTTGATGATCGCTGTTGTGGCCAGCACGGAGCTCGTCATAGGAAATACGATTTGCGCGAACATCCGGTTCACCGAGCAGCCGTCGATGACGGCGGCCTCCTCTACCTCGCGCGGCAGCGCATAGTAGAAGCCCAGCAGAATCATGATCGTAATCGGCATATTGAACGCAACATAGGAGAATATGAGCGACAACGGATGATCCGTCAACCCGATTTTGTTATATACGCTAAACAAAGGAATAAGCGTCGAATGGACAGGAATCATCATTGCGACCATAAACAGGCCAAGCACGAAGGAGCTTCCCTTCCACTTCATTCTCGTCACGGCATACGTGACCAGACTGCCCAGGAGGACTGTGAGCGCGGTCGCCAACACAGTAACCCATACGCTGTTCAAGAAGTACACATTAATATTCCCCGCGTTCCATACCTTGCTATAGTTTGCCCATTTAGGGTCCATCGGGAGCGAGAACGGCGGAAGGTTGAACACTTCCTGATTGTTTTTAAGCGAGAAGAACAGCAGCCATACGAGCGGCAGTATTTGAAGAACAGCTACAAGAATCAGAATAACATACAAGATGCCGTAGCCTATTTTACGTCCAAGGGCTGCCCCCGAGCTAGCCGGCCCGCTCTGAAGCTGTCCTGCGGTTCCAGATATCATGAAGTGTCCCTCCTTAGGAATATTGAATAGTATCTTTCGTTGCGGTTAATTTGCGAATGACCCAAGTAATGATCAGACAGATGACGAGCAGGAAGAACCCGATCGCGCTGCCATAGCCAAAATCATGAGCCCGGAAAGCTACACGATACATGTACGAGGCCATAACCTCACTGGCGCCGTTAGGTCCGCCGTCGGTCATGACATAGATCAGGTCAAAATATTTCAGCGACCCGACAACGGCAAGAACGATCGTAACCTTGATTACTTCCATCGCAAGCGGAAGCTTGATTTTCCAAGCAATTTGCAGTGCGTTCGCACCGTCGATCTTCGCCGCTTCCTCCAGGGAAGCCGGAATATTCTTCAGAGCTGCGTAGTAGATCAAAATATAAAAACCCGCATATTGCCACAGAATCGGAATGAACAGTGCAGGCAGTACCAGCGATGTGTCTGCAAGCCATGCAGGAGGATTAGCAATACCGATAGATTGCAAAAAGCTGTTTACGATCCCATTGGTCGGATGATAAATTTTTAGCCACAATTGCGCAATCGCAACCGACGACAACAGCATCGGGATCAAATAGATTTTACGGAACAGGTTCGCCCCTTTGATACGGGTAGCAAGAACCATAGCTACAGCCAGATAAATTACTAAGCTGAGCGTAGAGAACAAAGCCAGCAGAAGCGAGTGCCAGGCACTGCTCCAAAAAGCGCTATCCTTCGCTAGAGCCAGATAGTTTTCAAAACCGATGTAACTCATGGCGCTGATGCCATTCCATTTATTCAAGCCGTAGTAGCCGGTAAGTATGATCGGAATGTACACGACGCCCAAAATGAGAAGCAGTGATGGCAGTACATAGAGTGCGATTATCTTTTTATTGGAGAGCACCTTATCCACGTTGTCCGACTCCTTTCCTCCATAGTCGTTTCTAAGTCGCTGCTAAGAAAAGTCTATCCGGCAGTACTGCCGGATAGATTTCTTCATTCTGTTGCACAAGTGCTTTGAACCGTCAGCTTTATTGTCCTTTGGCGATTGCCGCGTCATGCTCTTCCGAGAATTTCTCCGGCGTTACCGCCTTGCCAAAGAGAGCCTGGATCATGTTAAGGTGCGTCTCCGCCGCATTCGCAGGCATTTGTACGTCTGCGAACAAGGTGATGCTGCTTGCCTGATTCATTTCATTAAACAGATCGATATACAATTGAGGCAGCTCCAGATTGGACGTATCTACCTTCGTAGCCGGGATAACGCCTGCGCCGGTTACGGATTGCTCGCCCCATTTTGTAACGAAGTATTCTACGAATTTCTTGGCTTCATCCTTCACTTTGGAGTTCTCAGCCACGAACAAGCCTACGCCCGGACCGCCAACCCAGCTGTTGATGTCGCCTTTGCCGCCTTCCACGGTCGGGAATTTAAAGAAGCCGACATTGTTACGGAACTCCTGCGGAATTTCTTCATTCGTCGTAAAGTTTGGAAGATCCCAGGAACCCATCATATACATTGCTGCTTTGTCGTTCAGGAACTCGGATTTCGCCTCTTCATTGGACAAACCGTTGAAGCCTTTGACAAAAGCATTGCTGTCTACGAGCGCTTGAACTTCCGTTGCAGCCTTGATCAGCCCTTCGTCCTTGAAGGAAGCGGAGCCGCTGATGGCGTTAGCCAGCGTTTGCTGTCCCGCAATCCGGTCAGCCATGTACATGTACCATAGGGAACCGGTCCAGCGGTCTTTGTTACCCAGGGCTATCGGCGCTACGCCGTTGTCGGACAGCGTTTTCACAACTTGCTTAAATTGCTCGTACGTTTGCGGAACCTCAAGATTGTATTTTGCAAAAATCGCTTTATTGTAATATACAGGCGCGATATTGAACTCTAGTGGAAGCGCATACGTTTTTCCGTCAATATTATATGCCTCGGTCGTGCCGGCAACGAATTTACCGTTCAGCTCGCCGCTCAGCAGATCGTCTACAGGAGCAAACAGATTGCCTTCAACATAAGGCTGCAGGAATCCCGCCGCCCAGGTTACACCTACATCCGGCAGTTCGTTGGATGCGGACAGTACTTTTAGTTTGTTTTTGTACTGCTCGTTATCCAATACCTCTTGTTTGATTTTAACGTTAGGGTTCTCGTTCTGATATTCGGTAATGATTTGGTTCACGATTTTGTTCTGTCCGGCAGACACGCCTTCAGGCCAGAGATGCATGAAGCTTACCGTGACTTGATCACCTTTGGCTTCGCCGCCGCCTTGAGATGCGCCGCCGTTATTGCCCTTCGAACCGCAGCCCCCCAAAACCAAAGCGAGACACAATGATGTCAATAGCAGCATCGTCCATTTTTTCTTGAACACGTTTACAACCCCTTTTCTACGAATGCTAGCGGTTTCATTCCGCTTAATTAAATTGTAACAATGGTAGGATCATGCCGTAATGATAGAGGGATTGGGATTTATGCCACTATTATTGGATTGTGTCGTCCGGGTCCTTTACGTTGCTTCTATATTGCCCAGGGCTTACCTGTTCCATCTCGCGGAAGACTTTGACGAAATATCTGGCCGTCTGGTATCCGACCCTCTCCGCAATCTCGGCAATGGGAAGCGTTGTCGTCGTAAGCAGCACCTTCGCCCTCTGAATTCTCTGCTTAGTCAAATATTCGCTGAATGTAAGGCCCGTCTGTTCCTTGAACAGCACGCTAAAATAGCTGGCGTTCATATGAAGGTGATCCGCCAAGTCGCGCATGGATACCGGTTCGTGCAAATGCTCTTTCAAATAACGGATCGCGTCGCGAACCGGGGTACTGTATGCATTCTCATGCTCCATCGTCTCCATGAGCTTCGGATCGACCAGCTTCTCCATCCGCTCGATCCGGTGTATTTTCTCCTCCCGCTGGAGAGCAAGCTCGACAGCCTGAATGAGCTTTAATTTATCCAGCGGCTTCAATAAATATTCGATTACGCCGAATTTTAGCGCCTTTTGCGCATAGTCGAACTCCGGATGACCGGAAATGACGATGACAACGGGCGGATTCTTCAAATTTTCCAACCGCTCAATAAGATCAAGGCCCCCGATTTCCGGCATTCGTATATCGGTCACGAGCAGATTGGCCTCGTGCTCCTGCAGCCACTCCAAAGCCGCCACGCCGCTGGATGCAATCTCGATCCGGTGTCGGCCGGAGGACCAGGCCTCCAATGTTTTGCGGATCCCTTCCCGTGTCCTTGGTTCATCATCCACGATAAGTATCGTCTTCATGACTCATGTCACTCCCATATTCATTCGGTATTTCAAAGGACACCGTTGTCCCCTGTCCCTTCTCGCTCTTAATTTCGAGCCCATCGGTGCTGGAGTCAAAGCTGAGCCGCAGCCTTCGCTCGACGTTAACCATACCGATGCCATGTCCTTTTGTAGCGCTCACATGTCCCTTTCGCATGACGGAATACAAGGAACGGAGCTTCTCCTGATCCATTCCAGGGCCGTCGTCCTGCACGGTCACCCGGGTAAATCCGGGGCGGCTGGCTTGCTCTACCCGCAAAATGACCGTGCCTGGTCCAACCCGCTGCTCTACGCCGTGTAATATGGCGTTTTCGACGAGCGGCTGAATCAGCAGCTTTGGTACGGGTACCCGGCGGCAGTCCTCGTCCGCTTCAATCCGCCAAGACAATCTGTCCATCATGCGCATGGCCATGATTTTCAAATATCTTTCCGCATGATCCAGCTCATCGCCGAGCGTTACCCATTCATCCTCATCCATTTTAGTAATGACGTAACGGAACAATCCAGACATCGCCACAACGATCTGGGCAAGTTCCTCTTCCCCTTTATCCTCCAGCTCCCAGTAGAACGCCTCAAGGGTGTTAAAGAGAAAATGCGGGTTAATCTGAGCCTGAAGCGCCTTCAGCTCCGTCCGGCTCTGGAGAATTTCCTTCTCATAAACGACTTCAATCAGCTCGTTCAGATCGACAACCATTTGATTGTAAGAGTTGTTGAGTTCATGAATTTCCATTGTCGTAGACGTAATCGGGCTAGTCTTCAGCGTCCCGAAGCGGGCGCCGCGCATCGCCTTGATCAGATTCAGGATAGGACGCGTGATCATCGTGGATAGAATAAGGGTAAAAATCAGAAAGAGCAAGCCGCCAACTACGCCCGATACAAGAATCGTAGTGCGAAGCACCGATATCCCCTCGGTGACGTAACCCATAGGAGTCAGAATCGCGAGCGTCCAGCCTGTGGCTTCGGACTGCTTCTGAATAGCGATATAGGATTTGCCGTCAATGGTAATGCTCTCCCCGACATGGCTGAGCAGCATCCTCGAATCCACCTCTTGGGGAAAATCGGAAAATATCGTTTTCCCGGATTGATCGAATAGCCCCATCGATTCGCGCATTTCGCGCTCCGTCGCCTCAGCTAGCTCGAAATAGCTTTTCTCAATATGAACCATTAAATACCCGGCATGTGAGAACGACTGGTCGATTAACCGGATACTGCGGATGGCGATAACTCCGTCAGGATTCTGGGGATCGAGGCCGAACCACACCAGCCGCCCCATTTGCTCATCGACCCGGTCAATCCATTCGCTGGACACCCGTTCGGTCAATCTGAAATCATCGAGCGGCAGCAGTCTGTGGTAATCGGCCGTGTATAACTCAAGCGAGCGTATGCCTGTCGCATAAGCCTCATATTTGCGCACCTCCTGCTGGAGCAGCTGGCGGTCTGTGAAGCTGATCGGCATCCCTGCCATCTCTTCGGAGAGGAGCCGCTGCGTCGTTGCGCTCATCGCCACCTGGGCGGTCAGCGTATTGATTTGCTGCAGGAGGGCATCCAGTTTACCCGTGGCTTGAACCGCGGTTTGCTGAATATGCTTCTCCGCATTGTTGCTCAGCAGGACGGAGACTTGGCCAAACGTAAAAAAGCCGACAGAAGCCAGCACGATGATCATAACCAGCATGAAGCCGAGTAAAATTTGATTGCGCAGTGTATTAAACCGCAAAAACTTTGACAAGACTACACATCCTTCGCCATAGCGTTGTAGTATTTACTATACACAATTATCTAAAAGTGTAGGTTCGAAAAGTCAAGTCAAGCTTACGAAAAGCCAAAAAAATAGCTCCGTTCGTCCAACCTCAGGTTGAACGATGGAACTATGAAGCTTTGGATGAGACGCTTAAGTCGTAAAATTGTTAAAAGTGCGGATTACGGAATGCAGCTCCTGCTGGTATTCCTTATATTTAGCGGCATCCGTCCATACAGTAATCCAATGATAATACAGCTTCGTCTCGATTGTTGTCACGATATATGCGACCTTCACCCCGTTCACTTCCTGTTCAACGGCAAACTGATAAGCCGGATATCCGTTAATTACGGTAGCCCGGGGTTTATAAATTGGCGAATGGGCAAGGCCTGCCGCGAAGCTCTGCTCGGCGTATTCCTGATATTGCTCCAGCGTGCAGCCATCCTTGAAACGCTTCTTAGACTCGGAAAAAACGGCTAAATATTTATTCGAGAACCGATTGGAAATCGAGATATCCGCCTCATTGTCCAGATTGGGATCAAACAGCCAATCCGGGCTCGTCGTAATTTTGAACATACCGTTATGGCTGATATGTATTTTCTCATCGGTGTATGCTTCCTTGGTGGCTCTCCCCTCCGGAAGCGGATTGACCCGCACGATCATCGGGAGTATGGCTGCCAGTACAATGGGTGCAGCCGCAAAGGTTATGGCGATAACCTCCTTCCCGCGGTTCATCGTACAAGGAGGTGAATCGCACGCCTTCACCACAAAGGTATGTGCAGCCATATCTCCGAGCCGCTGTCCCCGCTCCGTCATGACAATGCCCAGAGCTGCCGGAAGACCGCCAAGCAGCAGAGGATTGCAGTCAAGCACGCGCAGCACGCTGCGGATTAGCGCTCTGTACAGCCCCGGCGGCTCCCCGTATCGATCGACCACGCGGATGCGCATAACACGCTTGCCGATCGTACAACCCGTCAAGCCTTCGAGCAGCACATAGTAAGACAATATCAGCAAAATAACCCCAAGTAGAACGTATAACATATGCTTATCCTGCATCATGAACAGTTGATCTATATTTATCGCCGAGCGTACCAGTGCGGCGAACAGTATATAATCGATTAGGGTTGCTCCTGCGCGCCTCAGCAACATCGATAAGGGCCGATAGGGCGGCACTGGCAATTCTTCAAGACCCTGCTTCAAGGATATCGACTCCCTATTTACTTTTCCGTATATTCCCATTTCAGACCATTCAAAGTATATGCCATCCCATCATTTTGTGCAAATTTGTTCGCTATCACGGAACGACTTGTATATCTTGTTCACAATTCGGTTTCACACTGTCTCCGTATGTTATCCTGTTATATTTATTAATAAGTTCATCTAAAATTATGGATTGCTCTAATACCTTAGGATGCTGCAAACCTCCATAAAGTAATTCTAAGCTATGCAATCTTTGCCTTGCCTCTTCAATTCTATTTTTAAGAATGATTACAGGTTGCGCCATATTCCACACCTCCTACTGTAATATTCTAGAATGTTATGTCGTATTTTACAGATTGATCATCAACACATAGTTTTATCTAAATACAAAAAAGGTAAGCCCAAAAATTGGGATTACCTTATGTATGCTATTTGACTTAACAACGGCTTTTGATTCTCTTCCACTAACTTCCAATACCGTTATCTAGAGAAGTAATGCTAATACTGACTAGCGGATTTAATGTAACAGTTGCAACAACACTAAGACTGATTAGTAACATCAATGAAACTAATAACTTTTTCATTATGGTTCGCCTCCTTGATCATCTTTTCATATGTTAGTTTCTGCTCATTTGTACATAGCCTTTTATGCTTCTCATATAATGAAATACAATCCAATATTCGCCCTGTATTATTTACTTTAATCGAAATTTGAAGACTACGCAGAATATTATCAATCCCCTCTTTTTCCCTCCCGCTTAATTGGTACAATGCAAGCTGATAGTAAAAATTAATATAGCGATTAGTATAATTCGCTTCATGATAATAATTATTCTTATGTGCCCTAATTAACCCAAATAAATGATCAAGTATTTTATCAACCCGAACATGATATTTATTAGCAGCCATAAGTATAATAACGGAGCTTGGAAGAACTTCATGAGGATACTTTGTTAGAAATTTATTTAAACCCTCAAAATTGCCCGTTAGCAGATTTATATTATATAAATTAGCCTCAGCGAACAATTTAAATTTTTTAACTTCCTTTACTCCCTCATCATCTAAATCCTCAAACCAGCTAAGGTCAGCATAACCATAAATATATTCTTTTGCTTCTTCGTAGCGGCCCTGGTGTTCTAAAGCGGAGCTTTTTATTAGATAGCCTTGCCCATAATAAACTACCAAATGACGTTCCGTTCTAAATGTATCTTCTTCTTTTAATTTCTTATCAGAATACACAAATTGAGCAAGAGCAAGAAGTTCATCAGCAATATCCTCCATTTTAGTCCAGTCCTGTAACGTAAAAGCTATGTTAGCCAATAACAGCAATGCGTCAAGTCGAAAGTGTAAAGGTATTCTATCTTTATATGGCTCAAACTTTATAGCTGCTCTAAGATTTATTGTTGTATCTGATCCTAGTGACAATTGAAATAACCTATATTGACTAATCGCCAACCGCTCTGCATGCTGATACTTTTCAGTCTCAACGACACAAGAGTAAAGAATCGCAGCCGCCTCTTTCCAGCCGTTCTCATACATGATTTCCGCTGTAATAAATATATTAGGTATTTGCTTTAAATCCTCCAATAAATGGGATAATATTTTTTGAATACAGCCATGCTTTTTTAGCTCTGCACAGCGAAGTAAAAATGGCCGCAACCGTCGCCAGTTCAGTGAATGGTGTACAAAGAAATCATCAACAAACAGATCATATAGGGTACCTTCTTCAAGACCCATACCTGATGTTAAGCGATCCAATTGTTCCATAGAAATTGGGCGGTTACCGTTTACAATACGGCTTAGTGTACCAACATTGATTCCCGATTGTTCGGAAAAATACTGTAACGTATAACCGTTTATTTTCAGAAAATTATCCAATTCAATTTGAATTGTGGTTGCATCTTTCATATCAAACCCACCTATCAAATCACCAAAATACAAAATTAAGGAAAATAAACCTCTTAAATGTAATAATAAGTATAAATTTTACAACGGCCAATTGTTTATACGAATTTTAATTCGTGCAATATATTACGTCAATTATAATACGCGTTTTAAATTACGTGATATATTTTTCCTTTCTTAGGTATCATAAATTTTACAAACTGATACTAATTAAGGAGCCACTGAATTGAAACTTAGAGATGCTAGGGAAGCAGCCGGCTATACTCAAGAATCATTGGTGCATAAAATTAATGAAAGCATGAGCTGTACGCTGCGAAATTATCAAAATATTGAATATGGCGTAGGTATTCCCTCCGTAACGTTGGCTTTGCTGATTTGCAGCATACTTCATATTGATGCTAGAGACGTAGATGAATGGAAATTGAAATCAAAAAACTAAGGGCGCCCCTCAAGGGACGCCCTTAGTTCATTAACGTTCTGCCGCTCCAGACCAAACCTACCAGCCAAAATCAAGCGTGCTTCCTGTTTCTACATAGGTCTTAATGCCGCTGAGAATCATCCACCAGCTCTGTTCTGCCTTCTGCAGGCTCGGATGGTTCGGGGTAAAGCGGTCATTGACCAAAGTCAGCTTCGTGCATTGGCCCACAGCTTCAAGCGTAAAAGTAAACCGTGATTCCAGTTCAGCATGGTTGTCGAAATAGGCGGGGCCGGGATGCTCTATGCCGCTGAATACTTTATGCGGTTCGAAGGCGAGCACCTCTCCGTATAGATGGACGGTCTCATCCCCCTCAGCTCCCGGGCCTACGTAAGCAAAGGCGGCCCCCTCTTCGAAGGTAGAACGCAGAGTGCAGCCAAAAAAGGCCGCCTTGGTTCCTTCCGGCTGAATCAGCGCATCCCACACTTTCCCCGGCTCGGCGTTAATATAGAACTCGTATTTCAATTCCAATGTAAATCACTCCTTCTTAGCTTGTATCGCCACGGTTAACGTTATTATAATCTTGGTATACAACCAGGTATTGTAAAAACGCGACACAGCTCCCCAAAATGTCAGGAGTGATACAATGCGGCAAGCTTCTATACCGTCAAGACCAAGCATGGGAGTACTAAATCTGCCAGAAGGGGAGAAAAAGTTCCAGCTGACTCGCCATGCCCCGGCAGAAGCGCTCCGCTTCTTTGTGAAGCATTACTGGATCGTTGAATGGGATTTGAGTGGACAACCCTCCTACCAGCAGGACGTGCTCCCCAATCCATGCGTCAATTTGGTGGTGGAACAGCAAAAGACGGCGATTTTCGGCATCTCTACGGTAAAATACTCCCATCTGCTCGAAGGGAAGGGCAAAGTGTTCGGGGTTAAATTCAAACCGGGCGGTTTCTATCCCTTTATGAAAAGCCCTGTGTCCAAGCTAACCGGACAAGGCACCAGCACACTGGATATTCTCGGAGTGGTCCCGCAGCAATTGGAGGATAGCCTCCTGCAGCTTTCAGACAGCGCTGACATGATTGGCGTCATGGACGCTTTATTGCTGGAACGTCTACCGCAGCAGGATCCTTATGTTACGCTGCTTAACGAACTGATTGATCACATTCACCGCCACCGCGAGCTTACAGCAGTGAAGCAGCTTTCCGAGTACGCGCAAATGAGCATCCGCACGCTGCAGCGGTTGTTCAACCAATACGTGGGCGTACATCCGAAATGGGTCATTCAATTGTACCGACTGCAGAATGCCGCCGAGCTGCTCGATTACGGCTATGCCTCGCCGCTCCCGGAGCTTGCTGCCGAGCTGGGTTATTTTGACCAATCGCATTTCATTCGGGACTTCAAGGCGATCATCGGCATTACACCTGAGGAATATATCCGGAGACGCAGCTAGAACCGGGAATCCCTCTAATTCGATTTGCGGGTCAGCAGGGCGCCGATTCCCATAATCAGACCGAGACCCGTCGCAGACAGCAAGCTGATTAGCGAATCATTTGATTTTGTGGCCAAATAAATCATGCCGTTTACGAAAAATGAAGCGATGCAAATATAAAAAACCCACTTCATGACCAGATGCTTCTTCATGGTATAGTTCCTCCTCCATCACTTTTCCGCATTTATTGAGGCTGCCGCTGCCGCATAAACAGCAAACACCCCTCTTATGAAACCATCATAAAGAGGGGTGTTCTCATTTTCCTTACGCATATCTTACATAAATCTTAAGTTGTGCAGCCTACGGATTCAGCAGGCTGTATACGTCTGTATAAGACAGATTCTGCGCGTCGGCTACAGCTTTATAGGTCACGCGGCCGTTTAGGACGTTAATGCCTTTCGCCAATGCAGGGTTGTCCAACGCTGCCTTGGCATAGCCCTTATTGGCAATTTGCAGACCGTACGGCGTAGTCACGTTCGTCAATGCCAATGTCGAGGTGCGCGCTACCGCCCCGGGCATGTTCGCTACGGCATAATGGATGACTCCATGCTTGACGTAAGTCGGCTGATCATGGGTCGTAATCCGGTCGATCGTCTCAATGGAACCGCCCTGATCCACGGCTACATCGACAATGACAGAGCCCGGAGACATCGTTTTCACCATCTCTTCGCTAACGAGCCTTGGCGTACGCGCTCCCGGAATCAGAACGGCTCCGATCAGAAGATCGGCCTGTTTGACGCTGTCGGCAATGCTGAACGGGTTGGAGACAAGCGTCTTGACCCGGCCCTGGAACTGATCATCCAACTGGCGCAGCCGGTCGAGATTCAAATCGATAATGCGAACGTCCGCCCCAAGGCCAAGAGCGACCTTGGCCGCGTTAACGCCGACCATTCCCCCGCCGATAATCGTTACCTTGCCAGGCTCTACGCCAGGCACCCCGCTGAGCAGCACGCCTTTGCCGCCGTTGGATTTCTCCAGGAAATGAGAGCCGATCTGTATCGCCATCCGTCCCGCAACCTCGCTCATCGGCGACAGGAGGGGCAATGCTCCTGTATCCAGCTGAATGGTCTCGTAAGCGATAGCAGTCACGCCGCGGCCGGTAAGCTCCTTGGTTAACGAAGGCTCGGGAGCCAGATGGAGGTAAGCGAACAAAATGAGGCCTTCGCGGAGGTACTGGAACTCCTCGGCTACCGGCTCCTTCACTTTGACGACCATCTCTGCCGACCAGGCATCGGCCGCCGTGGGCACGATTTTGGCGCCTGCGGCCTTATAATCCTCATCCGTGAACCCGACGCTAAGTCCGGCTCCGCTCTCGATCCATACCTCATGCCCAGCCTGAACATAGGACAATACCGAAGCAGGCGTCATGCCGACGCGATGCTCATTGTTCTTGATCTCTTTAGGCACCCCTACAATCATATATACACCATCCTTTATTTTCATATCAGCAAGCGCCGAATGTATAATTACTAAATTATAATGCATAATTACTGACTTTACCTAATTAAAGTTCACAAATGCGCTAAAAGTAGCAAATTTCATGTGTTTATTTACAAAAAACCGCTGCCGAGTCCATGGCTATAAAGCCGTCGGCAGCGTGCTTCCCACCTTAATAATTTCATCGATAAAGGCCTGGATCGAGCTCGTAATATGGGAGTCCTTCCGGCGGATAAACACCGTAGTAACCTCCCGGTAAGGATCCGGCACCCGATGGCAGTGGAGTGTTCCCTGCGCAGCCACGTATCCGACCGTGGATTGCGGTACGATCGTCAGCCCGATGCCAGCGGCCACGCTGCCGATAATCGTATCGAACGTGCCGAACTCCATGATTTTCTTCGGAACGATGCCCTCATCCCTAAGCCAGCTCTCCAATCTCTCGCGATAACTGCAGCCTTTATTGTATAGCAGGAGTGGTTTGGCGGTAATTTCGTCGAGTGAAAATTCCGTTCCCCTGGAGACGATCACCAGCTCCTCCTGGAACACCTCGTACTGCTCAATCAGCGGATGCTGGATAGGCCCCGTCACAAACGCGCCGTCCAGCTTGAAGTCGATCACTTCCTGCAGCAGCTGCTCAGTGACGCCTGCCTTCAGGGACAGATCAACGTTGGGATAATGCTGCAGGTAAGAGGATAATAGCTCCGGCAGCGCGATGACGGTCTCCACGATGCCGATCTCCAGGATGCCGGATGGTGTGGCCGACCCCTGAAATACTTTCCTCATCTCATCAAATCTGGCCAAAATATCGTTCGCATACTCCAGCAGCCGCTTCCCTTCGGTATTGAGAATCATGCCCCGGTTATGACGGTAAAATAGTTCGGTATGCAGCTCACGCTCCAGCAGCTTGATTCTGGCCGTGACATTGGACTGCACATAGCTCAGCTCCTGCGCAGCCTTGCTGATGCTGCCATGCATGGCTACACACTGGAATATCCGCAAGTCATTCAAGTCCATTTCCGTTCTCCTCCATCTGGCGCTTCCGTACTTATGCCGTCCTGATATCATTATAAATGATGTATAAATTGATTTACAATCATTTTACTGCTGTCTGTGATTAATCTATCATTTGATATGAAATATTCGTCCGGAAATTGTTAAGGAGAACGATGAAATGAATAAGAAGCAAGTCATCATGGGATCGGCCCTATGTCTTATCGCAAGTATGTCCTGGGGAGCGATGTTCCCCGTCGCGCATGTCGCTTTACAGAAGATTGATCCGTTCTATTTCTCTTTTATACGTTATGGCGTCGTTGCCGTTATTCTGTCTGCCCTCTTGTGGATGAGGGAAGGAAAAGCAGCTTTTCGCCTGGAGGGAAAAGGAAAAGCTCTCCTTTTTTACGGCATAATGGCTTTTGTCGTCTATAATATGCTCGTCTTCACGGGGCAGCATCTTATGGGGGATTCGGGCACAATCACCGCCTCATTAATCGAAGTGCTCATGCCGATGATTTCGGTCCTGTTCGTCTGGATTACCGCGAAGGAGAAGCCCCCCGGGTATACCATCGTCAGTATGCTCCTATGTTTGGCAGGCGCAGTCCTCGTGATTACCAATGGCAAGCTTGCCTTCTTTGCGGAAGCTGGCAAATCACTGTTCCCGCTGCTGCTTATTCTGCTCGGGGTTACAGGCTGGGTATTGTATTCGATGGGTGGGAGCCGGTTCAAGGACTGGTCAGTTCTGCGGTATTCGACCTTAACCTGTATCTTAGGCAGCATAGTGTCGCTGTTTATCGTATTCCTGGCTACACTGCTTGGCCTGCTGCCCGTACCTTCCCTGCAGACACTGGAGGCTGTCAAATGGGAAATGTCCTTTATGATTCTTCTGCCGGGCATCGCGGCCCTCTTAAGCTGGAACGCGGGACTGAAAATGCTGACGCCGCTGAATGGGATTCTGTATATCAACTTTGTTCCAATTACCACCTTGGTTATTATGGCTTTCCAAGGCTACCAGGTCTCGATGTTCGAAATCTTGGGCACGCTGCTCGTCATTTTTGCCATCGTGCGCAACAATCTGGTTCAGCGCAAAGTACAGAAGAAACACGGACATGCCGCCGAGCTGAGGGCACCTGCCCGAGCTGTCGCGAGCCGGTCCGGACTCCAGAAAGATTCAAACCTAAACGCGCTCTAACCTTTGTGAAACCTCGTTCTTGCCACAAAAAAAGCTCTCCCGAAACCATAAACACATGGTTAGCAGGGAGAGCCTCTTTTTTATTTAAATTGGATAATACCCGAAGTATGCAGCAGCACCAGGAATACAAGAATCGGCGCGATGTAGCGCAGCATGAACAGCCACACCCGGAACCAGCCAGCACGCAGGCCGGAAGCTTCCGCGGCTCCTTTCCAGAAGTATCCTGCGAAGATCGTAATCGCCAGCCCGCCGACCGGCAGCATGATGTTGGACGTGATGAAGTCCACCCAGTCAAAGAAGGCTTTTCCGCCAAACGTAAGCTCTGGAACCATGCCAAGGGATAACGAGGAAGGGACCCCTAGCAGGAAGAGCAGCAGGATGAGAATCCAGACGGACCGTTTGCGGCTCCAGCCGAAGCGCTCCATCGTATAGGATACAGGAACCTCCAGCAGGGATACCGCTGACGTCAAGGCAGCGATAGCCAGCAGGATGAAGAATAATCCCCCGAAGAACGCTCCCAGCGGCATAGCCGAGAACGCAGCCGGCAGCGCGATAAATACAAGCGATGGCCCCTGATCCGGAGCGATGCCAAACGAGAAGGTCGTCGGGAAAATGATCAGCCCTGCAATAAACGCGTAGATCAAATCGCCCGCGCCAATGGCCAGCGTCGCTGAGCCAAGGGACTGCTCCTTCCGCACATAGGAACCATACGTCAACAAAATACCCATCCCGAGCGACAGGGAGAAGAATGCATGGCCTAGCGCGACCAATGCCGACTCCGCGGTCAATTGGGAGAAATCCGGATTAAGGAAGAAGGATACCCCCGCCTCGGCCCCCGGAAGGGTCACTGCCCTGATCATCAGGACGACCAACAGAACGACAAGACTCGGGATCAGAATTTTATTGAATTTCTCGATGCCGCCGGAAATCCCGAGAATGACCACGCCGCCTGTGATCAGCAGGGCAACGAATTGCCAGAAGACCGGCATATAGCCGGATACGAAATGGGAGAACTGCCCCGCAAAATCCGTATCGCTGAACAAATTCCCGCTAAAAGCCGTCACCGCATAATGCAGCGTCCAGCCTGCCACGATGATGTAAAACGACAGAATCATAAAGGGGGCGATGACCTGCAGAATACCAAGCCCCTTCCATCCAGGCTTCCCGCCCACCCTTACGAAAGCTGTTGCTGCGCTGCCCCGTCCGCTGCGGCCGATCGCCAGCTCAGCCAGAAGCACTGGCAGCCCTATAATCACTAGGCAGATAATAAATAGCAGGAAAAATGCCGCCCCGCCGTTCTCACCGGTAATGTAAGGGAACTTCCACATGTTCCCGAGGCCCACGGAGCTCCCGATCGCGGCCAGTATAAACCCTGTAGAAGAAAATCGATCCTTCTTCTGCTCGTTAATACTTCTTTGAACACTCATCATATCGACTCCATCTATCTATAATATCAAATTATTATATATCATTCTTTCAGTAAGGTCATATCATATATTTCTCCAAGAAACTACTGATCTAAAGATTACCATACTTAGGGTGCCGGGAACATGATCCTAACAGCACAATTCTTTTATGGGCAAATTATGAAATTTAGGCTAAAATCTGTCGATATATACCTAAGCAGATTTAATACATATTCGAGAAAGAGGTTACCTGAATGACAATGATTGGGATCGATCTAGGGACCACCCATAGCCTGGTGGCTTATTGGACGGAAGAAGGTCCAAAACTAATACCGAACGTTCACGGAGAGCATCTGACTCCCTCTGTCGTCGGGGTAGACGATAACGGCGAGATCCTGATCGGAGAAATCGCCAAGGAACGACTCATGACTCACCCTGATCTGACTGCTTCGACTTTTAAACGCTATATGGGCACAGAGAAGCTGTACCGGCTGGGCAAGTATACCTTTACCCCGGAAGAGCTCTCTTCGTTTGTCATCAAATCGCTCAAGGCCGATGCCGAAGCCTACTTTGGAGAAGAGGTGACCGAGGCCGTCATCAGCGTGCCGGCTTACTTCAACGATACCCAGCGGAAAGCGACGAAGCGCGCCGCTGAATTCGCTGGCTTGAAGGTGGAGCGGCTGATCAGCGAGCCGACGGCGGCGGCGATTGCTTACGGCTTGCACCAGGAAGAGTCCGAGACCAAATTTCTGGTCTTCGACCTGGGGGGCGGCACCTTTGACGTGTCGATCCTTGAATTTTTTGAAGGCGTCATGGAGGTCAAATCGATTGCAGGTGACAACTATTTAGGCGGGGAGGATTTCACAGAGCTGCTCGTCTCTTATTTCGTGCAGAAGCATGGCCTCGACTATACCTCCCTGGATCTCAAAGCCCGTTCTGCGCTATTCAAGCAGGCGGAGCTGTGCAAGCGGGCGCTTGGCCAAGATCCGACCGGAACCATGACTTTTACCATTGAGGATGCGACCTATGAAACCACAATCGATCGCAATGAATACGAGAAAATCGCCGCCCAGCTCATGCTGCGCCTGCGCCACCCTATCGAACGCGCGCTGCGGGACGCGGCGCTGTCTCCGCGGGATATGGATGCGGTCATTCTGATCGGGGGAGCGACCCGGATGCCTGTCATCAAGTCGATTGTAACGAAAATGTTCGGACGTCTCCCTTTTGCCGGCGTAAATCCCGACGAAACCGTAGCCCTTGGAGCAGCTATTCAAGTCGCTCTCAAGGAGCGGAACGAAAGCCTGAAGGAAGTCGTCCTGACGGACGTATGCCCCTATACGCTGGGAATCGAAACCTCAAAGCGAATGGGCGGGGGCAATCAATTTGAGCATGGTCATTTCTCGCCGATTATTGAGCGCAATACGCCGATCCCGGTTAGTAAAGTGGAATCCTACTATACCCTTTATGATCAGCAAAAAATCATTGCCGTAGATATCTATCAAGGAGAAAGCCGTCTAGTCTCCAATAACATCAAGCTGGGAGAACTGGAAGTCGATATCCCGCCTGACAAGGCCGGAGAGCAGTCGATCGATGTGCGGTTTACATACGACATTAACGGAATTTTGGAGGTCGAGGTAACAACGACAAGCACCGGGATGAAGAAGTCAATGATCATCGAGAAAAACCCGGGGCTCCTTACGCCGGAAGACATCGCCAGACGATTGGATGAATTGAAGGATATTAAAATCCACCCGCGCGAGCGCAGCGAAAACAGGCTGCTGCTGGCCAGGGGCGAACGCCTTTATGAAGAAGCGCTTGGCGAGAAAAGAGAAGAAATTGCTTTTCTTCTTCTGGAGTTCGAAAGGGTACTTACTTCCCAGAATGAACAAGAGGTCAAGAAGGCTGCTGCGAAGCTCCGAAAACAGCTTGATCATCTGGAGAAGTGGAGTGACTACTTTTGAGCATTTGGGAAATTCTCGGCGTTGAGCAAACCTATGACACTTCCGTTATTCGGCGAGCCTATGCCAAGCTGCTGAAAATTCATCATCCCGAAGATGATCCTGAAGGATACCAGAGGCTGAGGGAGGCCTATGATCGGGCCATGAAGCTGGCAAAACAGCATCAGCAGGAACAAGTCCTCTACGAGGAAGATGAGGATGATGAAAGAGCTGAAGAAGAATTGGAGCAGGATGCGGGTTTCTCCTCTTTGGAAAGGCCGATTTTCAGCGAGATTCCCCCTAACGCAGAGGACGAAGACACTCTGGATGACCTAGAGTCCGAAGACGCTCCCGATGACTTTGAGGAGGAGGGTCCTCCTGAAAACATGGAAGAGCTCGATGCGGAGCCTCTCCGTATTCCACGCCTTCCGAAGTGGGATACCCTGAGCCGCGACGAGCAGCATGAAGAGCATAACGAAGATAACGATTGGGATGACGAGGATCCTGATGAGGTTCCTGATGAGAATTTTGATGACTACCATGATTATGATTTTGATGACGAGTATGAAGAATCTGTCTATCCGGTAGATGAATTCATGGCGCAGGTTCATGCTTTATATTCGGATTTCGCTGCCCGTATGGACACTCATCGCTGGCTGAATCTCCTTGCCTCGGACACGCTGTGGAACATCGATTACCAGCGGGCGGTGGCTGAGAGAATGCTCGATTACTGCGAGCAAAATTACTTTTTGCCCAGAGACGTCTGGAGCATCCTTGAAGAGCACTTCCGCTGGCGCGAACGGAGCATGGAGGATGAGGAATTTGCCGAGGAATATCCCAAATTAGATACTTATGTCATTATGGATCTACCCGGATTACATATGGATTACTCAGCCATTCTGCAAGCGCAGGACATGACAGACGAGCGCCGCGAGGAGTTTCTTCGTTATCGCGAGGCTGTCGCCATCGCGCTTATCGAGGATGATAGGCGCACCGCCCATGTGAATCTCATTAAGGCGCTGGATATTTTTAAGGACGATAAGGATCTGCTCCGGCTGCAAACCGAGTTCTATCGCCGAACCGGAAATGGCGAGGAAGCTCTCGCTTCCTGCAACGATTATATCCGTCGATCCCCTGGGGATAGCGAAGCATTCCTGATGAGAGCCCATATGCTGCTGGGTATGAACAGATTCTCCGATGCGTTAGAAGATGTGCAGCAGGTTCTGGCCCAAATTCCGGAGCATGCCGAGGCTCTCGCCTTGGCAGGACAATGTCAGATGAAGCTGGGGAACATGGATCAGGCCAAAGCAGACTTCAACCAGGCGCTGGCGATAGACGGGGAAGATATTGAGGCTGTTCTTGGACTGGCCGCAGTTCACCGCCATACCGAAAGTGCTCTGTCTTATTTGAAAGGTCCTGCCCGCAAGCAGGCGCGGCGGGAAATCAACATGGAGCTGGGTCGGATTCCATTGCTTAGCCGGTTAAAAAGAGCCGTGGTTCTGCTTTTTTCCCGAAGATGGCCTGTTTTGACGATTATCGTTATTCTCCATCTCATCATTAACCAGTCCATCGTCAAGCATACCGGCCAATCGGCCTGGGCTTATGTGCAAACCATGCTTGCCCCTCCGCAGATCATCACCGTTCATGATGCCGCTGCCATGGATCGTCTCCCACCGGGGACGCATGCCGTGCGAATAAAGCTAACGAATGCGTTATATACGGGGATTCTGGAAATCGAGGACAAGGATGCCGAAGGCTCCTCCACATATCGGTACCTGCACGCAGATAAAGCGAGGGAGCTCGGGCTAATGGACCGGTTAAACGGGTATGTCTGCATCGGATATTCGGGTAATGCTTCCGTGATGATCATCAGCAATTACAAACAGGCCATGGAAGTGTTCAATGACAAGACTGTGGAAATCTCGGGGGAAATGAGGTTATCTCCTCCGCAGGAGCTTCAGCAGGAGATGGATCAGTTAATACAGTTAAGGCGAATGTCGGACAATTATTTAAGCCATCACCCTCTGTCCCATTATTATATCGTCGCAGACGATACAATCAGGACAACCGTGCCGCCAGACAAACTGCCGTCAACGGTCATGTACCTGACGGTTCTCCTGATCCTGTTCTACATACCGTTCATCCAAGAGGCACGCAGACAATGGAGATACATGCGCTACAACTGATTACAGGGGGGTTCAAAGCCAATGAACATAGATAAGCCGGAGGAACGCAAAGCCTGGATGCCTTACGTGAACGCTGTACTCTCCCTTTGCGCCATCGGCCAGGAGGTCGGCTACTTCGTTATGAACCCGAAGATGCAATATCGCATGTGGGGGCGCATGCGCGGCTTCCTGAAGCAGCAGGATATTCATGATAAAGAAAAGCTCGCGGCCACAATCGAGTGGTTCCTTGAGACGGGCCGCCGCAGCGAATATTATCGTGATTATTGCCAGCTCTCCACACTGTCCGCCGCCGAGCGCAGCCGATATATCGAGGCTCTGACAAACGAACATAGGAAGCGCCAGTTCACAGTCGTCAACCGTTATTTATGGAGCCTCTCCACTGGAGGGACCGGAGCGTACGATTACTCATGGACGATGTTGAATTGCTTTGCCGGGAAAGAGGTAGGCTATTTATCGGAAAATGAAATGTGGGCTTATATCGGCCAAGTTATCTCTTTGATTAAAGCGGATTTCTCAGACTGGGAAACTTATGTTACCAGCTATGCCGTTGGCCAGCAGTATTTGCTGCAGGACAATCCCTTCAGCTTCGTCAGCAGGAACCGTAAAATTATCATGCAATTGATGAACAGCAACCAAAATCCAATGCTTCACCTTAAGCCGTAATTGCTGTCATCGTATACCCTCGGTCCATATTAAAGAGCGTCCCTACAACATAGGGACGCTCTCTTTATGTCTAACCAGCGTTAAGCGGATTATTGTGTAATGGCAAAATCAAGATTCCCCCTCCGCCGGCCGTCCAATGAGCCGATTCCGTCCGGCAGCTACGCCAAATATAAGTACAAGTACGGCTACCCCGATCAGAAAAAACATCGGCAGCCGCCATCCGTGGGTTGCATCGTGTAAGTAGCCCACAAATGTCGGACCTATTGCAGCCAGCAGGTATCCGACTGATTGAGCCATCCCCGACAATTCGGCCGCATCGTAAGCGTTGCTCGTTCTAAGGCCGAACAGCATCATCGCCAGGCTAAAGGAACTCCCTAAGCTAATGCCGATCATGATTGCCCAGAGCATCGTCAACTGGTCGCTGCCGTACAAAATTCCGCCCATGCCTATAAAGAAAAAAGATACCGTTATGATCATCAGCCCGACCTGACTTTTCATGCGCCCGGCGATAATCGGCATAATGAAGGTGATCGGCAGCACGGACAGCTGCATGAATGAGAGCGTCCAGCCTGCTGAATCAGCTGACATGCCTTGGCTTTTCAAGATGTCCGGAAGCCAGGTCACTACAACGTAGAATAACAATGATTGCAATCCCATATACAAGGTGACGTACCAGGCCAGCGCGGATTTCCACACGTTGGTTGGCTTGTCCCGCTGTCCGGAAATATGCGCCTGCTGGCGCTCGCGCCGCAGCTGGGGCGCCCAGAACACGGAAGCGATCAAGGCCAGCACGGCCCAAACCGCCAGCGCGCCCTTCCACCCCAGGCCGGCTCCTTCGGCAACGGGTACGCTGATCCCGGATGCGATCGCCCCCGTCAAATTCATGGCTACCGAATATACACCGATCATAAGCCCGGTTCGCAGCGGAAATTTTTCCTTGATTAGACTGGGCATTAGAACGTTGCATACGGATATGGCCAGCCCGAGAATTACCGTTCCGATCAGCAGCGTCCCGATTCCCCACGACGATCTGATGAGGATGCCTACGCCAAGCAGTATAACGGAAGCGAGGAGAACGTGCGGCATGCCGTAACGGCGGGCCAGCTTGGGGGCTACAGGGGATAACAGCGCAAAGGCGATCAGCGGCAACGTAGTGATCAATCCTGCCAGCGTATTGGATATGCCCAGGTCGGTACGGATGGTCTCAACTAGGGGACCTATGGAAGTAATAGGTGCTCGCAAATTTGTGGCGAGAAAAATAATACCCAGCACCAGCAGCCATAGCCTGGAATTCGAGTCCGGATGGGTGCGGGAATGAGCTTCTAAGGATTTTTTCATTATGGTATGTCCTCCATCTTGGCGCATCTGTTGTTCGTGGATGAAATGCGGTATGCCTGGATGCCATTTCTGTATTGTGCGCAAAAATGGGCTCATAGTAATCGCATACATGAATACCCGTTCAACATTTACGTTCAACGAAACATTATACTACACTTCAGAAGCCTTGTCTGTGTGGACTAAACTTACTTTGCAGGAGATATCGGCGCATTTGCCTTGAATTCCGCATGACCCATTCCAGCAGCTTGACAATTTGCAGCCACGTGCATTTCCATAAAAAAAGAATGAAGACCCTGCCGGATTGGCAGGGTCTTCATCGTCTAGTTATCTCCTCGCGCTGGATCGAAACGTATCGACTTCCCGCAGCGTTGGCAGCGCGTCGATCGCTCCGGGACGGCTTGCCGTAAGGGCAGCGGCAGCGTTGGCGAACCTCAGCACTTCCCCGATGTGTTCGCGGCTTAGCTGCCCCAACTCCTTCAATGGGTGCGGTGCCGACTGCAATTGATACAGCACACCCCCGATGAAGGAATCGCCGGCTCCGGTCGTATCCGCGACTTCCACAAGATTGCCGGGCTCGGACACCTCTAGGCCATTGCGCGAGAACCACGTTGCGCCAGCTGCACCGCGCGTATAGATGACATGCTGGACATCCCCGGCGAACAGCGAGGCGATCGCCTCTTTCTCCTCCTCATGCCCGGTGATGAAGGACAGCTCCTCGTCGCTGATCTTCACAATATGGCTTAACGGAAGAAACTCATGAATGGCCCGGCGGCATAATTCCGGATCAGGCCACAGGGGCAGCCTGACATTAGGGTCGAAGCTGATGACCGCACCCGCTTGCCTTGCCAGCTCAATCGCTTTTCGATGGGCATATTTCACCGGAGCCTCGATTAAATCGACGGAACAAAAGTGAAGGAGGTCTCCAGCCGTGAACCAGCCGCTGCCAATCTCGTTCTCATGCAGCAGCATATCGGCGCTTGGATTGCGATAGAAGGAGAAGTCCCGATCTCCGTCCTCCTTAAGGCTGACGAAGGCCAGCGCAGTATTTGCTTCGCTCGTGCGCAGCACGCGCGATACATCCACGCCGCTAGCGGCCAGCTTCTCGACGAGAAAGTCGCCGAAGGCGTCAGCTCCCAGCTTGCCGATAAACGCAGCATTGCCGCCAAGCTTGGCTACCGCGCAGGCCACATTAGCCGGGGCTCCGCCCGCCGCCTTCGCGAAGCTCTCCACTTGCTTCAGCTCCACTCCCTTTCTGTCAGGAATGAAGTCGATTAAGGCTTCTCCAATCGTATACACTGTCGCCAATTCAAGCGCCTCCTTGTATGTCATACTCTAAACCGGATGAATATCCCACTTTTGCAGCATCGTTACTTTGCTCACGCCTGCTGAGAACAGCTTAATGCCCCGGGAATCCGCACCGGGGTAAATCCGTGCCGTCATAACTACTTCCCCGTCGCCAGCGAACACCTCTACAGAAGATTTATCCATGAAAATCCGCAGCGACAGCTTACCCTCCTGAAGAGGCACAGCCGCTTTACGCTGGCCGCCCGGTCCGATGCCTGCCCGCTCCCGATCGAGCAGCAGCATGCCTTCTTCCTGTTGATAAGCTATAACCGTCTCTTCTTGACCTTCTTCATCTGTTCGAAGCTTCAGGCCAAATTCCCTAGCGTTCCCGGCTTCGAACTCAACTTGCAGCTCGTAGCTGTCGCCGGAGATCGCTAATTCCCTCTCCCCGCTCAGCTCAATATTCGCCTGCTCATAAGCGTTGCTGCGCCTCGACTCAATCTCTTCCACGGGGCTGAACAAAATGCGGTCGCCGTCCAGCTCCGCAACACGCGGCAAGCTCATTGCGCCTGCCCAATGATGGCCTTGCTGGGTTGGCATTTCCTGCTCCCACATATCCATCCAGCCGATCACGATGCGTCTTCCCCGGTCATCCACCGTGGACTGAGGCGCATAGAAGTCGAAGCCATGATCGACCTGAGCGTAACGCTCGAACGCAAAGGTCCCGGCTTCGGAGTCAAATTCGCCCACCATATACATGTTCGAATGAAGATTGTTGTATTGCTCGCCCTGCGCCGGCATGCGCTGCGGCGACATCATCAGAATAGCCTTATCCCCCAGCAGGAACAAGTCCGGACATTCCCAGTTGTCGCCGAAGGTACCGTCGCTTTTGGCCAATATGTTAACAAACGTCCAGTTCTGCAAGTCCTTGGAACGGTACAGCAGTACTAGCCCGTTGCCCTGTTCGTCATTCGAGCCTAAAACCATATAGTACTGTTTATTGTACTCCATTACCTTAGGATCGCGGAAGTCCTTGCGGCTCACTCCTTCCGGAATTTGATCAAGGCCGATGATCGGGTTGCCTTCGTATTTGCGGAAATTCACCCCATCCTCCGAGATCGCCAGTGCCTGAACCTGCTCATAGTCCTGATCCTGGTTCGGACCGGTCACCACATGTCCCGTATACAGAAGAGCAAGCTTGCCCTCTTTGGCAATCGCGCTGCCGGAGAAACAACCGTCACGGTCATATTCTTCATCCGGTGCTAACGCCACAGGGAGATACCTCCAGTTTACAAGATCCCGGCTGACGGCATGGCCCCAATGCATCGGTCCCCATACCGGTTTATAGGGATAATGTTGATAGAACAGGTGGTATTCCCCATTATAATGAATAAATCCATTCGGATCATTCATCCAGCCGAACTCGGCCATCAGGTGGTAGTTCAACCGGTAATCGTTCTTAAGCAGATGCTTTGATTCCCTAATGAACTCGTTAGCATCATTCAGCGTATACATCCTCTGAGTAGTCATAGTTCCTCCCATACAAATCCTTTATTTAATAGAGCCCTGCATAACCCCTTGAATGATATATCTCTGAGCGAATAGATAGACGAGCATGACCGGTAATATGGTAAGCACCAATCCGGCCATCAATGGCCCGTAGTCCACGGAATACGTCCCATAGAAGCTGAACGTAGACAGCGGGAGCGTCCGATTATGCGGAGATACAAGAATAAGGGACGGCAGAAGAAAGTCATTCCAGATCCACAATACGTTCAAGATTGAAATGGTTGCGGTTGTCGGCGCCAGCACAGGGAATACGATCCGAAAAAATGTTTGCGTGCGCGTGCAGCCATCGATTAAAGCCGCCTCCTCCAATTCGGCAGGTACGCCCTTTACGAATCCATGATAGATGAACACCGCCAGCGGGCTTCCAAATCCTAAATACATGTAAATGAGAGCCCACTTGTTGTCCAGCATGTTTAGCGTTCCATATATTTTGACCAGTGGAATCATAATCGCCTGGAAGGGAATAATCATCGCAGCAACCATCATCATAAAGGTATACTGATTAAATTTAGTCTGATTGCGCACGAAGTAATGCGCCGTCATCGCGGCAAACAGCGAAATTAACGCTACGCCTAGAACCGTTACGGTCAGCGAGTTTATAAACGAAGCGGTATAACTCATTTTCTCGAATGCATTGCGATAGTTCGTCCAATCCAGGCTCTGCGGCAGGGATAGCGGATTTGAGGTAATCGCCGTATTGGCCTTGAACGAGTTAATTAGTAGAAAGATAAATGGAAAAATAAATAGTGCAAGCACTAGAGTTAGTCCAACCGTTTTCAGCCATACTCCAGCGAATCCTTTACGAGCCGTGTCCATTAAGCCTCTACCTCCATCTTCTTCCCAAAATACACCTGAAGCAGCGTAATTACTGCGACCAGAAGGAAGAGCACTAGCGCCTCCGCTTGTCCTAGGCCGTAATCACGGGAGAGGAACGCTTTCTCATAGACATGCATTGACACCATTTCCGTGCTCTTGAAGGGGCCGCCCTTCGTCAGCGACAGGTTGACGTCATAGACCATAAAGCCGCGCTGCAGCGTCAAAAATATACAAACGATAAACGAAGGAACCATCAGCGGCAAAGTCATCGTCCGCAGCTTCGTCCAGCCATTGGCGCCATCGATGCTCGCTGCCTCCAATATATCGTTAGGGACGCTCATGAGCCCAGCGATATAAATGACCATCATATACCCGGCGTACTGCCAAATGGTCACAATGATGAGGGCCCAGAAGGCTTTCTGCGGGTCAGCCAGCCAGGATGTGCTGAATAGCGGAATTCCCGCCTTCTCTCCTATGAATACCAGAACATTTGAGAAAATAAACTGCCAGATCAGACCGAGTACGATGCCGCCGACCAGATTAGGTATGAAGAACCCGGCCCGGAATATATTCTGGCCTTTCAATCCTCTCGTTAGTCCGAAGGCTAATAGAAAGGCAACGGCGTTGACCAGGATGACGGTAAACAATACATATTTCAGCGTCAATCCGAAGGACTTCCAGAAGACCTCGTCTTGAAACACTTTTCCATAATTCTCGAACCCTACTAGCGTATGTGTCGTCGCGATGCCGTCCCAATTCGTGAAAGTCAGATAAATACCATAAATAAATGGAACGATCATTACGGTAAGAAAAGCGAATAAGGTCGGACCGGTAAACAGCAATCTCGTCCGAAGCCGTGGCCACCATTCCTTTTCTTTGATCATAACGATTCCTCTTTTCCTCTGTCATTGTGAAGAAAGCGATGGATAAGATACACGGGTGCATGTGCTCTTACCCATCACTATCATCTTGTCATCTGATGTAATTAGATTACTTCACGCTTGTCCAATACTCTTCGATTTCCTTAATCAATGTAGCCCGATCCCCGGAATTGTTTAAATATTTCTGCATCGAAGCGCCGACCTTGGCCCAGTGATCCGCGGGAAGAGTACTCATGGACTCTTGGGATTTGCCTCTGGCAATATAGTCCTGAATAGACTGGCCGAGCGGATCAGCGGCTGGAATCGTGATATTCTTAAACGCTGGAATAATGCTTGCTTGGTTAACCAGGAAGTCCTGGCCTTTCTCCTCGTATACGATCCAATTCAGGAATTTCTTCGCCGCTTCCTGCTGTTCAGGCGTACTCTTCTCTTTATCTACAATGATCCGCTTGGAAACCGCTGATGAAATTTCCTGGTTGCCGTAATCTTCCTGGTTGTTGCTGATCGGTACCGGCAGGAAGCCGTAAGCTCCGCTTGCGGTGTCGAAATCTTGAATTTGCGGCCATGCCCAGTTGCCTTGGAACCAAATGCCTACCTCGCCTTTGCCGAGCACTTCAGGGCCGCGCTCATATACACCTGCTAATGGAGACTTCTTGTCGATATTGTATTGTTTCATCATATCGAATGTATCCAGCAGGCCATTCAGCACGGCATTACCCGATAAGTCTTCTGTGCCGGCCTTTAGTGAATCCATGAATTTGTTTACTTCGGCCATGTCCTTGTTCTGTCCGGCATAAGCCAAGGGCAGGAAGTGGGCGCCGAGCGACCAATCCATTGGAGAGATGATCAGCGCCTTTTTGCCGGACGCTTCAATCTGCTTAAACAAATTTTCCAGATCATCTCTGGTCTTAATCGTAGACGGATCGAAGCTGCCGCCTGCCGCTTCATCAAGAACAGCTTTGTTGTAAATGAAGCCATACCCTTCAATCGCTAGCGGGAAACCATAATTATTGCCGTCGAATGTCGTCAGGTTCGTCGCATTCTCGACGGCATCCGCATTCCACTTCTCCTCGCTCAAATCAAGAATCCGATCCTTGAACTTCTCTACATCCCCTGTATCGAGCATCATCATCGTTGGCGGATTTCCCGAGGCATACAAAGTGGAAGCCCGCTCGAATGGAGAGGTGCCTGCCGGAGCAGCCATGATTTCCAGGGTGATATCCGGATTATCCTCGTGGAACGCCTTCGCTGCTTCTTCAAGCTGAGTTTGAATTTCACCTTTTGAGTTCAGCAGAGAGATTTTAACGGCTTTGCCCGACGCGTTAGCTCCGTTACTGCCTGCCTCACTACTGACGGAATTGCCGCCGCTTCCCCCACAGGCCGACACAATCATCGCCAAAAGTACAAAAATTACTGCCACGCTCAACCCATTCAATCGTTTCATTGCTTTCCCCCCGTTAATTAAGTTACTGGCAACCAATGGTTCATAATTTGGTGTGGCAAGCGTTTGAATCACTTGCCGTAATGTAATCGCTTGCAGCATGCTTGCAATTAAGATTGTATGTCAAACCTTTAACATATGTCAATCGTTTGACATAATTTTTATAGAAATTGATCCTATTTTGTCGAATGGTCCGTTCGTGATGATGATGCCACAAAAAAACGCATCCATTTGATGATGCCAAATGAACGCGTTAATTTAATCCAATATTATGCTGTTCCCCGCACAATTAATTCCACGGGCAGTGAAGTGGCGATCTCCACTGGCTCTCCTTCTACCTGCTTGCTAAGAACTTCTACCGCCATCCTTCCGAACTCGTCAATCGGCTGACGGATCGTAGTCAGCTCCGGCGTGAACCAGCGGGCTGCGTTCACATCGTCGTAGCCGATAATTTTGACATCCTCTGGTACTCGTTTGCCTGCAAATTCGCATTCTTTTATCGCGAATGCCCCAATAATGTCGCTTGTCGCGAAAATTCCATCAATCTCGGGATTGGCGGTTAACAGCTCCCGCAGCAGCTGCTCATATCTTGCTTGGTCAAATACGTTCATATCCGTCTGGATAATAAGATGCTCCACACCGTGCCGCTTAACAGCATCCCTAAATGCATCCGTCCTGCGATTTGCCAGCAGATCGAGCTGCAAATTACCGCATATGTGGGCAATCTTGCGGCAGCCCTGACTGATGAGCCTTTCTGTCGCCAGCCTGCCTCCTTCATAGTTATCCGAGCTGATGTAAGGAATATCCTCCCCGATCTGGCGGTCAAACGTAACGATCGGCGAGCGGAGATTGCGGTATTCATCAACCTCCAGCGTATGGCTTCCCATAATGATTCCGTCCACCCGATTGCGGCGCAGCATTTCAATATAGTCCCGTTCCTTGACGGGGTCAAGCTGAGAATTGCACAGCAGCACTTTATAGCCCTTCAGATAGGCGTAATATTCTATGCGATCCGCTAATTCGCTAAAGAACGGATGAGATACGCTGGGCACAATCAGGCCTAGAATATTCGACTGCTTGCGAAGCAAGGAGCGTGCGATCTCATTCGGCTGGTATCCCAGCTCGTCCATGGCGGCAAATACCTTGCTGCGGGTAGTTTCGCTAATATATCCCCTGTTATTCATCACGCGGGATACCGTCGTTACCGATACCCCCGCCCTTAGTGCTACATCATGAATCGTTGCCATGATCTTCCTCTTTCATCTAACCGTATTTGTCTATACTCCACTATAACCGAAGGGTTAAGCGCGGACAAGAAATCCAGGCGTCAACCAGCCCTGTTTCATTATGAAACAGGGCTGGTTTAAGGTATGCCTTCTACGCTTCCCTCCGCCAATATAAGCAGAACTTATTTCAACAACGAAGATACGGAATCCGCGTCAATTTTCTTATTTTTGTTTCTATACATCATGTACACAGCAATGGTGCCGAGGACCAGTAGAACAATAGACAGCGCGCTTCCCTCTAGGCCAAAGCCCCCTCCCGACAGCCAGGCCGGACCTTGGTCAACCGTACGAAGCAAAGAGTAATCCCGCGTCGTCCCCGAGACATTGAAGCCATATATGTAGCCCTGAAAATAGTTCCAGGTCAAGTGCAGGCCAATCGGCCACCACAATCCTCCGGTAACCTCGCGAGCCACCGCCATAATGACGCCAGCCATGATCAAGTTGATGACCGGCAGCGGCGAGCTGAACATGCCCGGATTAAGGCTATGTAGAAGTGCAAACAGAATAGAGCTCACTACGATGGCAGTCGTGCTTCCGTAATGATGGCGCAGCAGTCCCTGAACATATCCGCGAGAGTATATTTCCTCGGATACCGCGACGCCAACGAACAGGAGAACTCCCTTAAGCATAGGAACCAGCATTTCTTGATCCCATTCGGCCAATTGCCAGGAAACCCCGCCGAAAGCCCAAACCAAAACAGCAGAGGCTGAAATAAGAATGATGCCAGCCACGGCGCCATGCAGAGCATACGCTGCTCCCCGCCGCTGCCTGAGCCCGATCGCCCATCCCTTCTTCCGTTCAAAGAACGCATACATCGCATAAGAGCTCGCTATAAACAAAATCATTTGCAAATACTGGACCAGCAGGCTCTCCCCGATCGAAGCCTCCAGCTCAGCCAGGTTCATCCCTCTAGCCACGCCTATGGCTGCAAAAATAAAAGAGACGATAATCATAACAACCATGACCATGACGAAGCTTAATGCAATCTTGCCTGCTACAGAGGCATGAGTTTTCATAAGCACCTTCCTTAGGGCCGGCAATCATCCGGATTGCCTGCAAACTTTTTTTCGTTATCACTATATCCTTGGGTGCTTTATGCTGTCAATCCAAATTATGGGCGGCCAAATGCGACATATATTCGAAGGCTGTCGTCCCGTAAATATTCTTGAAGTGCCTGTTCAAATGGGCTAAATCCACGAATCCGCACTCGCTTACCGCCAAGTAAATATCCTTGCTCTTCTCAATTAACTGCTTGGCGCGTTCTACCTTGCAGTTCAAATAATATTGATACGGTGATGTTCCCGTATTCGCCTTGAACGCGCGGATGAACTGATATTTCGACATTCCAAACAACATGCTGACGTCATCCAGCTTCAATACCTGAGTCACATTACCCTGAATCACTTCCTTAGCCTTACGGGCAAACGCCTGATCCTGACGGTCCGCCGTCCGCATCTCCACCTCGGAAAAATGACCTGCCAGCCCCAGCAGCAATTCATGGCAAAGCGCCTCCGGCCTGCCGCTAAAAATCGCGTTCGTCAAATTCAGAATGCTTTGGCGCAATCCGGCATGATACACGATCGGTTTATCGAACAGGACAACCTCCCTTTGTCCCAGCATGTCCAGAAAAAGCTTGGGATGAATATAGACCATCACATAATCAATCCCCGATCTTTCCTGTGACCGCCCATCATGATTCTGCTCCGGGTTGAACAGCATCACGCCGTTCCGGTGAGAGGATTGCAGGCTGCCGTCCAGATGGTATTCCTGAATGCCGCGCAAGGTGACGCCAAGGGCATACTCCTCATGGCTATGCTTCTTATATTGAAAATCGGCAATGCTGGCCGATAATACGGTGATCCCTGCCGATTGCCTGTATATGAACCGTTCCACTTCCTTCACCCCTTTGCAAACTCAGCGATCCCAGACACCAGGAAAGCGGAGTAAACTAGAAATAAAGCCGTAATAATGTTCGCTGCCTTCTGATATTTTTGCATAAATTTTCTGAAAAGAGTACCGAATACCGCCCAGGTGACATAAGCTGCTAAACCGATGAGCGATACGATCACGACAAAAATAGACAACATCAGCCTCGACGTGTAATAAGGCATTACGTAAGCCGGAATCACGGTCAGCGTAAACAGGACGACCTTCGGGTTGGCGAACTGCATCGCGAAGCCGGAGGCAAATGTTATGGCCTGCCCAGCTGATTCCTTGGATACATCCATTCTATATATCTGGTAAGCGAGATAGAGCATAAATATGCTTCCGACCACCCGCACCACGGACAAAAATGGCGGCAAGCTCGCTGCCAGCACATGGTTCAGTATAACAGACGCCGCAACTAGCAGGAAAAAAGCGAGGGAGGCCCCGGCGATATATTTTATCGTTTTTCTCGTCCCATAGTGATTAACCGCAGCCAGGATAAGAATATTGGTTGGCCCGGGCGTAAACGTCACGATAACACAGTAAATCAGAAATGAGGTCATGTTCATTAAGCACTGCTCCTTAGCTCCTTCACAAGGGAAATTACCTTGCATTATAGAGCCGCATGTGACGTCAGGCATAGTATATTATTGCACCCCCGCTTCATGATTCGCCGGGATTCCAGTTGCCAAACCGCATTTAATCGTGTACGATCGAATCGTGTACGATTAAATTAAGGAGGTTTCGCCGTGAATACCGTGTATGATTTCCAGGTTACAATGACGAATGGGGAGCAGAAATCGCTCCAAGATTATAAGGGACAGCCTTTAATCATCGTGAATACGGCCAGCAAATGCGGGTTTACCCCTCAATTCGGCGGACTCCAAGAGTTATATCATAAATACAAGGACCAGGGATTGGTTATTCTGGGCTTCCCCAGCGATCAGTTCAACAACCAGGAGTACGATAACATTGAAGAAACCACGCAGTTCTGCCAGATCAATTACGGCGTTACCTTTCCGATTTTCGCCAAAATCGACGTCAACGGAAAGCACGAGGATGCGTTATTCACGTTCCTGAAGGAACAGCAGAAGGGCCTGCTGTCCAGCAAGATCAAATGGAATTTCACCAAATTCCTCGTTGATCGCGAGGGGAATGTCGTTAAAAGATACGGCCCAACGACCCCGCCAAGCAAAATCGAAGAGGATTTAATCCCTTTGCTGTAATTCATTTGAGACATTTCATGAACATACCAACCTACGGATGAACAAGGTGAGCATTGTGGAAGATTTTTTGACGCTCAAGAAACAGCTCTGCTTCGCGGTATATGAGACCGCCAGTGAGTTCAACAAGCTTTATGCCGGCGTCCTTCAACCCTTCGGGTTAACCTACCCTCAGTATTTAGTGCTGCTCGCGCTATGGGAGAGGGACGGGATCACCGTCAAGCAGCTAGGGGAGAAGCTTGATCTGGGAACAGGCACATTAACTCCTATGCTTGCTCGAATGGAAGCCAACGGCTGGCTGCAGAAGCGGCGCTCTCAGGTGGATGAGAGGAAGGTATTTATCCATCTTCAGCCCAAAGCCTTCGAGGAGAAGACGCATATTACACTGAGGATCAGCGAGGAAATTCGTGCTTGCCAAATCGGACGGGAGGAATATGAGCAGCTGCTGCAGCAGTTGAACGATCTGCATCAGAAGCTGAAGGAACGCAATTCATAAAATTGCGAGTGGAAATTGAGGAAGACGCCAACCCTGCGGTTAGCGTCTTCTTGCATACCATGAAAGTCCACAGGATTTACCCCGCTGCTATCATTAGCATTCGCAATCACGCGATCAAACCAGTTCCTGCTCCTGCTCCGCCTGCCAGCCGTTAATTCTGCGGTACTCAGCCGGCGTTACGCCGTTATGCTTCTTAAAGGCTTTATAAAAATACGGATTGTTGGAAAATCCGGCCTGTTCGGCAATTTCCCCGATCGGATCCTCGGTTTCGACCAGCAGCTCACGTACCTTGTTCATCCGAACCTCCTGAATATAGCCAAGGATCGTCCTCGATGTCGTCTGCTTGAAGATCCGGCCGATATAGTCGGCCGATAGCCCTAGCTCATCTGCAAGCAAGTCCAGCGACAGGCTCGAATCCATATACTTCTCGTCGATCAGCTTCATGATCCGCTCCGACACGTCCTCCTGTCTCGTCCTCCCCTTGTTCTCCTCCATATGCTTCTCCAGACGGTCGAATAAATGCATATATCGCCCCATGAACTCCTCCAGCGTCTCGTTCCATTCATGCTGATACAGCGGCATCGAAGGAATCGCCAGCTCACCCGCCACGGAGAGGCGGCGTCCCATCGAACGAATGGCGTTCTGCAGCGCAAAAGACAGATGCGATACCGCAAGCTGAAACGACATATAGGAGTAATTCTCCGTATCCCGGATAATTTCGCTGAACAGCTCCTTTACGGCAGGAATCCGTTCGAGATACAGCTCGTCAATCAGCTGCTTCTCCTTATCCAGGGGATATTCATATGGTTTTGCTTTCTTCAGTTCCACGGTCTCCGAGTCAATGATGCTTCCCAGGCCATGGAATACGCGGGAGAAGGAAGCCTCGATCGCCTGCAGGCACAGCCCGTGGACGGCCTGAATATCCTCGCCGATCATGCTGGTTGAGACCGTAATCGACAGCTTTAAATATTGGGTCACCGCCGCTTGGATCCGCCCGGCATGCTCAAGAATAGCTTCGCGCTCATTCTCCGCCCCCTCGTCCCTGGCCTGCACGATTACGGCAATACGGTCATCGCCAAGCACGACGCCGGCAGCCGCAAACCCGGCCTCGTTCAGCATCTCCTGGGCGATGTTAAGCACCCCGAACCGCAGCAGCTGCCGATCCTCCACCGTGTAAGCTTCGATAAAGGAGCGGTAATCATCCACCGTCATCAACAGCACGCGTACCGGGGAGTAGGGATCAAGCCCGACCCCATAACGGGCAAAGCCGGTCTGGACACGATCCGGGTTCCGGTCGGCATCCCCATGCAGCAGCCTGCGCAAATATTCGTATTTCATCGACTGCAGGCTGTTCCTCTGCTCCGCCTCCAAATTACCCAGATGGGACAGCTTCTTGCTGAGCCCGGAGAACAATCGCCGTGATACGAAGTAGGATATGCCCAGCCCGGCCAGCAGAATGGAGACCGTGATGATAATCGTCTTCCCGCGCAGGATGTCGATCCTTTCAGAAATGACCGTGTACGGAAGAATCCGGACATACCGCCAGCCCAAATAATCCGGCTCCGTGTAAGTAACCAAAGATTTCACGCCGTCCACTTCCTCCACGAAATAGCCCGAGGAGTCGGGGTCAGCCAAAATCCGATTAATATACGAGGTCCCCTTCATATCGGTGAGCATAGGGTATTTCCAGCTGCTGGAGACGAGATAGCCGCCCTTATCCAGCAAAAAAGTGTTCGCCGGGTCGCTCGTCAGGGAACCGTCGATATGCTTATGTAATTGCGTTTCTTTAATGTTGACCACAATGGCGTTTCTGTTCGCCTTCGGCATCAGCGTATCGTACAACAGGAAGCTGTATACATCCCGCTGCTTCTCGGCAATATTTCCAGCGAGCCCTTCAATGCTGAGCTTGCGGGGAATTGGCATCAGGGAGTCATAGACCTCCAAATTGCCAAGCATCTCCCGCATTTCATGATCGTAGAACTCCGACTCATCGAATACCGCAGCCACGCTCATATCCGTACTCACATAGAACGTATGCGCTTTGGCGTTATAGACATAAATCGAATCGATGAAAGGCGAAGTCTCCCGATAATTGGTCAGCTGCCGGACGGCTGTAGAAATCTCCATCGGATGGACATCGGTAAAATTCAGCAGGTTGGCGATATGCTGGTCGCTATATATTTGCTTGGCGAATGTGGAGGCCGTGACCGCCATCACCGATGCCTCCTGAGTCGTCTGGGAGAGGCTGTTCATCGTCTGATCGTAGGACTGCTGAAGCGCAATTCGTTCAAAATTAATGTAGAGGATACCAGAAAGAACCGTGATGGTCAGTACAATCGACAGGGTCATCGCCAGAAAAATTTTCCCGTAATAGCGCGTATCTTTTCGACTAAGCAATCCTATCCCCCCTCATTTCGCTCCTTTGGAAGATTCCTTCACGACTAGCTTCGCATCGACTTTAAAACACCGCTTCTCCGCCCACACATTGCCGTTCATCTGATCGATCAGCTTCTCGGCCAGCACGGCCCCCATCGCATAAAGCGGCTGCTCTACCGAACTGATTCTTGGCGTCACATAGTTAGTCAGCCTGATGTTATCCACCCCGGCGACCGCCAATTGATCGGGAATGGATATTCCCAGTTCATTGCAAGCCTTGTACACCCCAAGTGCCATCTCGTCGTTTGCGGCAAATACGGCCGTAAAGTCAGCCCCGCTGCTGCACAGTCGGTGAAAGGCCTCGCAGCCTCCCTCCTCCGAGAAATCGCCGTTTTCGACCAGAGCGGGTTCAAACGGGATCCCGCAAGCCTTAAGCGCTTTCACATAACCCTCCAATCGCTCGATACTGTCCGTCGCATCCGCATATCCGCTAAGAAAAGCGATTTTCCGGTGTCCCTGCTCCGCAAGATGGAAGACCACCTCCTGGGCCAGCTTGATGTTATCCGTAAAAGAACAAGGGATACGCGCGTGCTCAATTTTCCGTCCAATCAGGCCCACCATATACCCGTTATCGGCATAGACTGCAATCTCCTCATCCGATAAATTCGGCGTTACAAGGATTAGAGCATCCACTGTCCGGTTCATGAGCAGGGAGAGGAACTCCCGTTCCTTCGCCTTCTCGTTCTGCGCATCACAAATGAGGACATTGTAATGGAGCGAATTAGCCATGTTCTCGATGCCTTTGATGATTTCCGCATAATAAGATACACGCACATCGGAGACGACGACCGCCAGATTCATCGTTTTGCGGGAACGAAGCTGCTTGCCCATATTATTAGGGATGTAATCCAGCTCCCGGATGGCCTGAAGCACCCTTTCCTCCGTCTTGGCATTTACGAGGTTGCTGCCGTTCAGCACGCGGGATACCGTAGCGGGCGACACATTGGCTCTCTTGGCAACATCGATGATTTTACTTTCCTTCATAATCACGGAATACCACACTTTCAATCATTGTTGCTCTTATTATAAAATTGAATGAAATCGATTTCAATTGTTTTATTTGGCTTTTTTAGCAAAGCCATGCTAAGCCTGTCGGTTTGGATTTTTCATTTTCTTTTGCAATTTATCCTTTATACGGGCACATTTATTCAAATGTAAAAAATTATGTCTAGTTGCTGGCATTAGCACAAGTCCGGCAATTGTCTTCTTGCCCCAATAATCGGCAATATCGCTTGCTTCTCGAAGAATGGCATTTTCATCAAACAACCTTTTGACTCTACAATCTTGAACTTTATTTCTGAACTCGCCTGGTTGCAGTGATGAAACGATTTGCCGGGTTTGTTTTCCCACAGCTATTCTATATTCTAATAGTGATTCTATATTAATAACTGAACTTAGTTCTGCGATATCGTCATCACTCATGCTGTTTCCACTATAGGGAAATCTGATGTTCATTTTTTGCAGCCAATGATCAGAATGAAGTACCTGCTGACTGTCTGCAACCAAAATATTCATCGTCATGTCCTCGACTCTTGCAATATGCCACAGATGCCATACGATTGAATTCTTTGTATCTGGAGCATTTACTGGGTACTTCCTTAATGCACCTTCCTCCAAACCTTCCAGAACAAAATCCTCCAAAGTATGGATGCAGCCGTTGCTCATTTTCGCTGAGTACAACAGAGCATGGTGGCTGAGAAATAGCTCAATCGTTCGAGCATGCTCATTTGGATTTAATATGACTTCAGTTAACTTCTTATGATTTTCATTCCAACGCCTTCTTTGCTCTAAATCCATTGAAATCAGCTCCAAAGCAATAGTACCAAACCTATTTTTCTTATTCGACGCTGTATTTTTATATTCCTTGTTGTGACAAAGCCTAATAAAAAAGAAGCGGATGGATTTTCATCCACCCGCCCGTTTAATGCAAATCATTCATTTCCAGACCGAACCTAGCTCCTGCCCTATTCGGTTATGAAATTTAATTCCTGCAATACCTTGTGAAGCACCACAGCCGCTTCAGCCCGGGAAGCCTCCCGGTTCGGCTGCAGCAGCCCCTGGCCGTCTCCTGTAAGAATACCGGCACCCGTCAGCTGGGACAGAGCTTCCACAGCCCATGCGGAGACATCCTCCGCGTCCTTGAAGGCCGTCAGATCCAACTGAGATTGGCCGATTGCAGCCTCATTCTGGAGTCCGTCTGCAAGCTCCACCGCTTTAAACAGGGTAACGGCCATTTGCTCTCGGGTGACAGCCTCATCCGCCTTAAAGGTGCCGTCATCGAAGCCTTGAATCAAGCCCGCCTCAACAGCGGTCTGAACGGAATCCTTGTACCATGCCGCCTCCGGTACATCGGTGAACGAATCCGTGCTTTGTGTTCCCCTTTGAGCCAGACCTAAAGCCCGAACAAGCATGGAAACCCATTCTGCGCGAGTCACCTGCTGCTGGGGATCAAACGTGCCGTTTGCCGTACCGTGAATTATGAATCTTGCCGAAAGCGCCTCAATATCCGTCTTCGCCCAATGCGCCTGAATGTCGGCAAAGGTCTTAGCCTGGACGGCAATGATGGCGATGATCCGGTCGTCCGCATAATTCGTCTTAAGCACAGCATGCACCTGACCATCTTCCGTATGCAGCACGGTCAGCGGAACAAAGCTCATTTGCCCCGTTGCAGGATCAAGGGCGATCCCGGTCATTCCAGACGGATCGACCTTAGAATCCAGCTTTAATGTCCGGGAGAGATAAGCCTTGCCGAAGCGGCTGACTTCGGTGCTCACCCCGCCAGATTGCAGCTGGATACGAAACGCCGGGACAGCTGCGATCAATGAGCTTCTGACGGATTCGCCCAACAGATTGGCAGTGTCCGCGGCTTCTCCGATTTCAATCCGCAGCACGGCTTGATCATCTGCCGGTTGAACTGCAGGCAGCATGGCGGACAAACTCGACTCGTATTCCGCATGTCTCGTCTGGAACGCCAGAGACAAATTGCTGGTTGCAGCGGCAATTTCATATAGTGCCTGCACCGGCAGTTCAATGACGAGCGGCTCGGATTCGGAAGCCTTGCTAAGATCCAACAACAGTTTCGTTACCCCATCGCCAGAAGCCGCTTCCTTCAGCAGCTCTCCGCTAACCTGGATCAATCCTGCCTGACTAGGGAAATTGCCAATTACTGCAGTGCTGCCATTGCGTGCAACGGTCGGCTTGTTCTCCTTGTCCACAGGCTGTTGAGCGGACTGGCCGGTGTTTCCCGAGCCGCTCCAGGACGACCCTGGACCCGGGCTTGGCTTCGGCTCAGGCTGAGGTGAGGCTGATCCTGCGATCACCGTCACTCTCGCGCTGGCCGAATAACCGCCATCCACCGTGGTCACCGTCACTGTCGCCGCCCCGGCGCCTACCGCCGTGACTACCCCGCCGTTCACGACCGCGACCGACTCGTTATCGCTGCTCCACTCTACCTCCCGGTGGGTAGCGTTGTCCGGCGTGATGACGGCTGTTAAAGCCTGCGTCCGATGATTCGCAAGATTCAGTGTCAGTTCTGCGGGAATGAGCGAAATCCCGGTCACCGGCACGCTATCCTCGTGGTTCACCTGGATCAGTTGGAAATCGTCGAACGCCGTCCAATTGCCGCCTTTGGCGTCCGTGAATAAGCCGATTTCCACTTCCCCGCTCGTGATTTTAAATGGCTCACTGATGAACAGCGTCCAATCGGAAGAACTGGCTGAGCTTAAATCAATCTCCAAATCCGGACCGCCGTATTTTTTGATTTCCATACGGAGAGCATTCAGATCAGCTCCGGTTCTCACCCAGATTGATGCTTGGTAGGTATCGTCCGTCGCGCTGGCCAAGCCGATCGTTCGATACGTATTCTGCATGTAGTCGGCTCCCGCCCAATGCGTGAGCTTATAGTTCCCCGTACGCGGATTGTCGTTATCGACAAATTGGGCATCGCCGCCAGGATTCCAGCTGCTCCAGCCCGTCGTGTCGCCGTGCTCGAAGCCCGCATTCTCCACCGGCACCGGGACTCGCGGCGTTACGGTGACGGATTGGGATGACAGCGACTCGTTTCCATCCGTATCTACCGCCCGAACGGTGAAGGTGTAGGACTGCTCATTCGTCAGCCCATCGATCACCACGGTAGGTGCGGTCACATTGCGCACCAGGCTTGCGTCCTGGTACACATTATAGGAAGCCATGTCGAACTCCGTGTTCCGCTGCCACTGCAGCGAAGCGCTTTGATCGCCGCCGATCGCTTTGATTCCCGTTGGCGCGGAAGGGGCATAGCTGAATACTTGAAAATCGTCGATCGCCGCCCAATTCCCGGCTTTGGCGTCCGAATACACGCCAATTTCCAGCTGGCCGTTCGTGACTTGGATGTTGTCGAGGAAGAACGGCGTCCAGCTTCCGCCGTCGGCTTTGCGCATATCTCTAGCCAGGCTCTCTCCGCCGTAATTTTTAACCTCCAGCTGGAACTTATTCTGTCCTCCGCCTGTGCGGGCCCACACTTGAACCTTGTATTTGCCGTTAGGCACCTCAAGCGTGCGGTAGGTCGATTGGATGTAATCCCCTGAGCCCCAATGCGTTAATTTATATTGTCCTCTCGGGCTGTCGTTATCAACGAACTGGGCGATTGGCTGCTGTTCCGGGTGCCACTCCGACCATCCCGCAAAGGTGCCGAGCTCGAAATCCATGTTCTCAAACGGAATCAAAGTGCCGGCAGACAACGGGATTACCGTAACCTCAGCAGATTTCGCCGACTCGTTGCCCGCCTGGTCAACCGCTGTTACCGCAAACCGGTATTCCGCGCCAGGCTGTAAGCCCTTTGCCACAAATCTCGACTCGGTGGCTGGCTCGACGGAAGCAATTCTGGCGTCATTTTGATATACTTGATATCTCGCAAAATCACTATCCAGGCTGTAATTCCACCTTAAAGCAGCCTGCTCTACTCCAGCTTCTGCCTTGAGGCCCGCAGGCACAGCAGGCGGAACGGTATCGGTGCCCGATGCTGTAGTGATGCTGACCTGCTGCGACACGCCGGATTCGCCATGGTCATTGAAAGCCGTCACCACATAATAATACGTCGTGTCCCCTCTCAGACCTTGGTCCGTAAAGGTTAGGCTGGCTGCCCCTGTCATGCCGGCTTCCACGAAATCGACATATGCGCCGTCGATGACCGCCGCACCGGCGATATCCTTAACGGAACGGTATATTTTATAGCCGATGACATCGCTGCCTGCGGAGTTCCACTGCAGCTGGGCATGGAATCCGCCCATCACCGAGGCACTGACCTGACCCGGTATCGCCGGAGCTCCGGAGCCCCCGCCCACAGCAGGCGCATTCGTCGCCACAGGCGTCAATTCGAAGTCATCGAAGGTGGCCCACTCGCCCACCGTCGATTTGGAATGGACGCCAATTTCCAGCTGGCCGTTCGTTACCCGGATGTCGTCCAGTACATATTGCCTGTAGTCGCCAATGAATCCCGCATTCGCCGTCACGGAACGGTCGGTTCCGCCGTAATTTTTTGCCTGAAGCTGAATTTCAATGTTGTCTCCCTTGCGGAGCCATACCGAAGCTTTATAAGTTCCATTCGGGACCTGTATCGTGCGGTAGGTTCTCTGCTCGTAGGCTTGGCCTGCCCAGTGCGTCAGCTTGTATTCGCCGCTGCGGGCATCGCCCATCTCAGCCTTGTGCGCGGATTCCTGACCGGCCGGCATCCATTCCTCCCATTCCTCAAGCGTGCCTTCCTCAAAGCCGCCGTTGTAGGACAAGTAGTTTAGCGTATCGCGGTAGTGCTCGAACGAGAACTGGAACCAGTTCAAATGCATCTGCCCTTTGAGCACCACATACAGCGGAACAGTACCCGCCGCATGCTGAATCACAGCGCTCTTCGTCACCCACTGCTGCATTCCTCCGGTATTCGCCAGGCGCACTTCGCCCAGCAGCTGCCCTTGCGGCGAGCCTGCCCGGAATTCGATCGACGCATCCTGCTCCGCGGCCGCCCGGACCTTCACGGTCGCCGTGCCGTCCACGAACTGCACGTTATCGAAGGCGATATATCCTTCATTGCCCGCAGGCGCTACGTAAGAGCCCCCTCCTGCATCGGCCGCCACTCCGGTCTGAATGCCGCTGGCATTCGTGTAGTCCTCGGCCTCCACCCGGCCATAAGGATTCACGCCGGCATCTCCCGTTGGCGCTCCGTCCCACGTAAAGGTAGCTACTGCCCCAGCGGGAAGAGTATACGTGAAGCTCTGCGCGCCCCACTGCACCTTGAACTCCCGCTGCGATTTGGCGGAATTGAGCACGATCAGCGCCTTGGAGCCGTCTTTGTTCTTGAACGCCACATTCTCGATGCTGCCGCTGCCGAGCGTGTTCGATTTGATGCGAACCGCGCCGGGCCGCACAAATTTGCTGGCATGCCCGAACGCATAATATTCTTCATTTAAGGAAGTAATCGATTTGGACGGCTTATCCGCCGTCACCACGCCGCGGCAGTCCGTACAGCCGCCCACCCGCGGGCCGTAATCCTCATCGAGAGCCAGGTTCCATTTCAGCACCGTCTTGGCCCAATTGCGGGTCGAACCGATGATCAGGTTCTGCACATCCCAAGCCAGGTTGTCGCCAAAAACGGGTGCGAAATCTCCGCCGGAGCTCTCCGTAAAATAAATGCCTTTATCGGGATGCAAATCATGCACCTGAGCCTGATTTTCTACTTTTCCCGCATAACCGTGAAAGGCCGAACCCGCAATGTACCGCTTCGCTTCCGGGTCGTTCAGCACCTCGATCGGATAGTCCGGGTCGCTCCAGTTATGATCCCAAATCAAAATTTTCGTATCGATATTCGCCGCCGCGAAGGCCGGGCCCAAATGGTTCTTAATGAACTCGGCCTGCTCCGCCGCCTCCATGCGCATGCTGGCATAGTTGTCGGCTTCGTGATGCGGCTCGTTCTGAATTGTAACTGCGTCGATCTCAATGCCTTCCGCGGCGTAGGCCTCGATGAACTTCACGAAGTACCGGGCGTAGGCATCGTAATACTCCGGCTTCAGCTTGCCTTTGGCCAGCGACTTGTTATCCTTCATCCAGGCCGGGGCGCTCCATGGAGAGCCCATGATCTTGATTTCGGGATTCATCGCCAGAGCCTGCTTCAACACGGGAATGATATACTGCCGGTCATGATCGATCGAAAACTGGCTTAACGAAAGATCCTCCGCATTTCCCGCCGTATCGTTGTACGTATAGTGCGAGCGCGCAAAGTCGCTGGAGCCCATCGGCAGCCGAATGTAGCTGAAGCCGATGCCCTGGTTGACATCGAACAACTGCTCCATTACTTCATCACGCGCTGCATCGGTCAGCACTTCCCCCAGCAGCCAGGCTGATGAATCGGTTAACGCCGCTCCAAAGCCTTCGATTTCCTGATAAGTCGTATTCTCGTCCACATGAATCGTGTACGGGCTTGCCCCGCCCGCCGAACCAAACGCGATATCTGGCTCTTGGTTTAACAGCTTGGACTTATCCCCCGTCGTAACCCATACCTCAACCGGCTCGGATGCCGCGCCGACAGAACTGGCAAACAGTCCGGATAACATCGATAAGACGAGTGACGTGCTTAAAATGATGGACAAGACGGATTTGCTCTGCTTCGTAATCCTCATGCCTTTCATGCGTATTCTCAGCTCCCCTCAAAATAATAACGCTTACATTTCTAACAAGCCCCTGACTGCCTTAGCTCATATAGCCCCTAACTAGCGCTTAGCAGCATTGCTAGCACAGGCGTCAGTTCCGGGGCAGCAGAAGCCGCCCCTACCTCTCCACTCAAGTTCTGCTCAGCCGTTAACTGTGCCCGTGGCCAGCCCGCCAACGATAGGTTCCCACCGTCTTTGCAGGAAGCTTGGCCGTCCACTGCCGCCCTTCGCAGAGTACGCAAAATTCCTGCTCCGCATCGCTCTGGTTGATCATCACCGCGACGAGCTCGCCGCCCGGATTGCGAAAGACGACATTCGTCACAGTCTCCTTGGAGCCGTAATCGCTGGCAACCCTGTAAGCCCCCGGCTCCACGAACCGGGTGTACTGCCCCAGCAGGTAATATTCCGGGATGATCCAATAGTTGTCTGCATCCGCAGCATCTTGGATCATCATCGTAGGTCCCGGCGTTCCTAGCCATTGATGCGGGCTGATATTGCTGTCCAGCATCGTCACCCAGGCGTTGTAGCTGCAGGCGTAATTGCGGAAATACTGCGCCATCCGGTCTGCACCGGCCGTTCCCCACAAAGAACGCTCCGTCAAATAAATCGGCTTGTCCGGGTAAGCGGCATGAATTTCGCTCATAACCTCTGGCGAGCCTTCGTAATCATGCAGCGCAATCCCGTCAACGGCGCCGCATCCAGCTCCATCGTTCAGAATAGGCGTGACGTATGCCCAAGCATCGCTGAAATTATGATCGAAAATCCATAATTTCGTCTCCAGCCCATGCTGATCCAGCTCCTGCCGCAAAGCGACGGCCAGCTCTCTTTGCCTCTCAGGCGGCATATAGCAGCTCGGATAATCCGTCTCGAACAACGGCTCATTCTGCAGAGTCATCGCATAGATCGGAATCCCGTGCTCCTGGTAGGCTTGAATGGCCAGCCGGTAATATTTCGCCAAGGCCGCAGTGTATTCCGGCCCCTCCTTCAAGCTGCCCCGCTTCAGGCTGCCGCTCGTCTTCATCCAGGCTGGCGGGCTCCAGGAGGAGGCAAATATCTTAACCTTCGGCGCCAGCGCGACCAACTGCTGAACAGTCTCTACGATCCCGAGCTCAACATCTTTTTCTATAGAAAAATACCGCTGCTCAAAATCGGTTACCCCTTCAGGCATATCATTGTACGTATAAAAGGCCTGTCCGGTAAAATCCGAGGTTCCCAGTGTAATCCGGATTAAGTTCAGCCCGATGCCCGTTTCCTCATCGACCAGAAGCCGCAGAACCGCCTCCCGGCGGGCGGGGCTCATCCTCGCCAGATTGCTGATCGTGGTATCCTCCATCGAGGTGCCCATGCCTAATATCTGCTGACCGGCATGGCTTGGCGTGATCGTGATACGAGCATTCTCCGTGGCCTGCGGCACCGTCAGAGCGATATCCGGCTGCCGGTTTAACTTGTAGGGAATGTCGCGCGGCCCTTCAAACCATTTCAATTTCCCCGGATCCATCTCAGAGCTCCACCATACTTCAACGGCATCGGAGAGTTGTTTTGTGCTATGCATTGGGGCGTTCTCCTCTCTCTAACACATCTGTCTTATAACGCTGCCTTCCACCCTGAACTCTCACACTGCCGTTCCCTTTAATAAAGAAGCGACGAATATTCGCCGCTTCCTCCATCCTTCAATTACTCGATGCCTCTTTCATCAAAATACTTGTTCGCTTCCTCCTGGATATACTCCAGCAGCTTGTCGACGCCAGCGGTCTTCAGCTTCTCGCGGTATGTCTTCAGAGAAGCATCCACATCCGAGGTCAGGCCAAGCATAAGCGGTTTGCCGTATTGCTCGAACACTTGGTTCACAGCTGCAAGTTCGGCCTTAACAGGCGCATAATCGAGATAAATCGGTCCGAAAATATCCGGCTTGCTGATCGGCTTGAATTCTTCCTTCAGCGCATCCAGTCCGTCCCAGCCGCCTTTCTCGCCTTTCATGTTCGGCTCATAGCGCCAGCCCCAGCTGGCAATGTCGTAACGCGGCGTTTCATCCAAATTCACGCCCGGCGCAGGAATGACAATCGTCTTGTCGTCCTCGCCCTTCGCCCAATGCGTGCCTTCGATGCCATAAGTCATCAGATTGAAATATTCCGGATCATTGCGCAGCTTATCCAGCACCATCAGAGAACGCTCAGGGTTAACGGAGCTCTTTGGAATCGCCATGGCATTCGAGCTCGGCAGCGTTGGAATGACATAGTTGTGGAAGCGGCTGAATGGGAAATAGCCGATTTCCATGTCCAAATTCTTCGCTTTCACTTCATTGATAAATCCGCCTGCACTGGACGGGTTTCGCCAGTAAATCGCGCCTTGGCCGGTTTTAATGAAGTCGCCCGCCTCCTGGTTGGAAGAAAGCGCATTTTTGTTCCAGTAGCCTTTTTGCTCCCATGTCTTCATTCTCTTCACCCAGGCTTCAAACTCCTCGGTGTACGGGAGAATCTGAATATCGCGCGGATTGTCATAGGACGTTGCGCCAATGACGTCGCCGCCAATTAATTGGAAGTCATTCCAAAATTTATACAAGCTGTTTACATTCTCATAGGCTGCTCCGTTTATTGGAATTACCTTCTTTTGCGTCTTCACCGCATCCAGATAGGCTTCGATGGAATCCAGGTCCGTAAATTCAGGGAGACCGAATTCTTTACGCCAATCTTCACGGTAAACGTAGCCTAGCGGCGTATATTCCGGGTTGGTATTTGGCACAGCATAGATTCCTCCGCTGACCGTTACCGAGTCCCAATCCTCTTTCGGGACGTTCCCCCAAGTGACCGGCGCATACTGCGGCAAGAGGTCTTTCAGATCCAGGAATGCCCCTTGCTTCGAGAGCTTGTAGAAATCCGCCCAGCTGGAGGCGAAAATCATGTCAATTTTCTCGCCGGACGTCAGCAGCAGATTATACTTGGTCATCCAGTCGTTCCAGGTCGTAAACTTAAGGTCAACTGTCGTATTCAAATCTCTTTCCAGCATCTTGTTCCATTCGGCGACGATTTTGCTCTGATCTTTATGCGCATCGCCGACGAGATACCAGGTCAGCTTGACCTTCTCCAGCTTCTCTCCGGCCGCTCCTTCCCCATTCGCCGCTTTCTCTGTACCTTCGTTTCCTGGCGAATTGGACGCTGTGCCGCCGCCGCAGGCCGCCAGCAAAGTGATCATTAACGATAACACCAGCAGCAGCGACAAGCGTTTCTTGGTTTTTAACATGTTGACTCCTCCTTTTGGTTACCTCATCTGTATTTCCTCCAAGCTGATATCTATGTTAGCCGGTATCCCGGTTCTAACCTTTGACGGCTCCAATCGTCAGGCCCTTTACGAAGTATTTCTGGACGAATGGATAGAGCAGAATGATCGGTCCCGTGGCGACGACCGCCACCGCCATTTTGAGCGTCTCGGTCGGCGGAACGACATTGGCTGCCAGGTAAGCTCCCGTTTGGGTGCGCAGCACCGCAGCGCTGGACAATATTTTATAGAGCAAAAATTGCAGCGGATACTTGTGATCGGACGTAATAAACACGTTGGCGTTGAACCAGTCGTTCCAGTAACCGAGAGCCAGGAACAGCCCGATGGTCGCCAGGCCCGGTGTGGAAAGCGGAAGGATAATCTTCCGGTAGATGAGGAAATCTCCGGCCCCGTCAATCTTCGCCGATTCGATGACCGAATCTGGAATCGATTTCATGAAGTTGCGCATCAGGATGATATTCCAGGCGCTGATCAGGGGAGGCAGTATCAAAGCCCAGTAACTGTCCTTCAGCCCCAAATACTTCGTCATCATGATGTACCACGGAATCAGCCCCCCGCTGAACAGCGTCGTGAAATAAATGAAGAAGGACAAGCTGTTGCGGTAAATGAAGTCCTTGCGGGACAGAACATATCCAGCCATCGATGTCAGCAGCAGGCCGAGGACCGACCCCGCTACCGTAACCCCGATGGTAACGCCATAGGCCCGGTAAATTTGTTCCGGTGTGGCGAACACCGACTTATAAGCCTCGAACGAGATCGTGTTCGGAAACAGCTTGAAGCCTTCGGCAATAATCTCCATCTCATCCGTAAACGAGCCGGCGACAATGAGCCAGAACGGAATAAGACAGACTATAGAAATCGCTGTAAGCAGCGTATAACCGATCACATTGAATGCAATGGTCGCTTTATCTGGCTTGATTTTGGTACCCTTGCTCGTCTTTCGAACCATCGGCAGCTCTTTTGCTTGAACGTGCATGCTACTCCCCCTCCTTTAGAACAATGCGTACTCCTCGCGGGTTTTCTTGATGATGTAGTTGACCGTCATGATCAGGACGAAGCCAAAGAAGGATTGGTACAATCCCGCTGCCGTTCCCATTCCGATATCAAAATTGACGGTGAGTGACCGGAACACGTACGTATCGATGATATCAGTAGCATCGTACAGCAGGCCGTTGTTGCCGATAATTTGATAGAACAGGTCGAATTGGCCCTTCAAAATGCCGCCCAGGCTGAACAGAATCAGCAGGATGAACGTCGGCTTAAGCAGCGGCAGCGTGATGCTGCGGATTTGCTGAAAAATATTCGCCCCGTCGATCTTAGCTGCTTCGTACAGCTCGTCGCTGATGCCCATGATCGCCGCCAAATATATGATCGTTCCGTACCCGATGCCTTTCCATACGTTAAAGAAGACAATGATGTACTTCCACGGCGCCGCATTCAGATAGAAATCATACGGCTGCAGGCCGATCTGCTTGAGCAGCGTATTTACGACCCCCAGGTCGGAGAACATGTTGAACACGAACGCCCCAACGAGTACCCAGGACAGGAAGTACGGCAGGAACATCAATGACTGCGCCGTCTTCTTGAACCATTTGCTGGCTAGCTGAGCCAGGAAAATCGCGCTGATGATTTGCATGATATTGCCGATGATCAGGAACGCCAGATTGTAAAGCACCGTATTCTTCGTCAGATTCCACAGGATGCCTGACTTATACAGAAACTCAAAATTTTTGAAGCCGACGAATTCGCTTCCGAACAATCCGCCCTGAAAGTCGAAGTTCGTGAACGCATAATACACGCCGATCATCGGAATGTAACTGAAGATAATAAAAAACAGCAGCGTAGGAGCAATCATCAGAAACAACGTCCTATTTTTGTTTAACTCTTTAAGAAAGCTGCGTTTTTCTGACATGGCAGCGGCCCCCTCCCTCTTTTTGTTTATCGAGCTGGCAATCAGCTCTACTTGCATATCTCGCCGTGTATGTGGCATATAACGCCGCAGCGGATCCGGCGTGCCTTGGTTGCATTGCCCATGTTAGGCCATCCCCCTTATATCTGACAACTAACTATCCCCGATATCGACTCACTTTTGCCTTCAAACGGGGAATATGCAATTCCGCACTAACTCTCTTTTTCCGTCACAGCCCAGTCATATCAAGGGTTTTGGGTAAACAAAACTATATCGTTATCCGGCTCTCATTCATTTTGTTTGGATGACTTACTTAGCAAAATTAATGCATTTCATGTATCTATTTCATGGCAATGCTCTGATTTAGAGGGGAAAAGTGTAATTCATGTATTTAAAACATACTTTTTCTTACCGAGCTCTGTAACGGATTATTTTAATTACCATAAATGCATTTAGGCCGATTCCTCTTATGAATTTGCAATAATTAATGACTACAAATGCAGTTAAAACTTCATAAATAGAAATACCTCCGCAACTAGCCGCGGAGGTTTGACTGGTTTAGTTATTAACAATGCTCTGATCGATGTCCTATCTTAGGATACCGTACCGTGCCATTTGAAGGTCATGACGGATTTGCCCGGGATGTTATAGGTGAAGGCTTGTTTGCCCCATTGGATTTTAATGTTCTGATTCGAGGACTGCGGGTTATAGACGACAACGACTTTGGAGCCGTCCGGATTTTTGAACGCCACGTTCTTCATGTCCCCATAGGTATTGGATTCGACCCGGTACGAGCCTGGAACCACGAATTTGCTGAAATGCCCCAGCAGATAGTACTGCTTCTTGTAAGTGACGCTATTCTCCGGCCGATCGTTGCGGTTATCCGAATTCTGAATCGTGATCATCCCGCGGTTGCTGTTGTTCGGCGCGAGCAGCGTAGGGCCGCTCCGCTGATCCAGCGCTAGATTCCACGTAATGATCGATTTGGACCAGTTGCGGGTAATGTTGATAAATTCGTTCGCCATGTTATCGAAGCCGGAATGGGTGCCGTTCTCCGGATCATTCCACGTGCCAAAGCCGCCTTCGGTGAACCAGATGTCCTTATCCGGATGAGCATTATGGAGACTCGTCATTTGCGAGCCATCCCCGCTGTCGTAGTGGTGGAAAGCGCTTCCAGAAACGAAATGGCCTTTTCCGGCGTTTTTCAAATCGGTAATCACTTTGTTCGGGTAGTTCCAGTCCAGGTAGTTATGGTCAAACGTAATGATCTTCGTGTTCAGTCCGGCATTGCGGAAGGTTGGCCCGATAAAATCGCCGATCGCACCGACTTGATCCTGCTCGCTCATTTTCATCGTCGGATAGGTGTTTGTTTCATGCATCGGCTCGTTTTGAACCGTAATCGCATAAATCGGAATGCCTTCATTCTGATAGGCCTGCACGAATTTTTTCAAATAGTCGGCGAAGGTCTGGTAATGCTCGGCCTTCAGCTTGCCGCCGTTTAAGGTATTGGAATATTTCATCCAGGCCGGCGCGCTCCATGTAGAGGCGAATACTTTGATGTTCGGGTTCTTGGCCAATGCCTGCTTCACCATCGGGACGATGTACGGCTTGTCCCTGCCGATGGAGAAATTGTTCAAATTGTTGTCGTTCGGGGTATCTGCATAAGTGTAGGCTTCCCAGTTAAAATCGGAGGCCCCGATCGGCTGGCGCAGCAGACTTAAGCCTATGCCAGTCTGGCCGAACAATCGCTCCATGACCTCCGCGCGCTTGGAGGAATCCAGCTTGTAATTCAGCAGCCAGGCGGAAGCGTCGGTAATCGATACGCCGAAGCCATCCATTTGCTGTCTGGTTGCATTCTCGTCGATACGGATGCTGTACGTCACGCTGCCCGTATCGGCTCCAAAGGTTACATCCCCTTTGCGGGAAAGTCTGGCGGAGGTGCTGAGACCCGAATCCGCTTGCGAAGGATCGGACGTGGAGATCCATACCTCTACCGTTTCCCCGGCCGCATGCGCCTGCGTTGATGCAAACAGGGAAGATAATGCGAGTCCACCTGCCAAAGCCATGCATAAGCTTCTTTTGACTACTTTCTTCGACAAAACCGCGATTAACATTTTACCAATTCCTCCCTTTGAAATCGATTTCATTTGGATGATAGCATGTTTAATTCAGCATGAAAAGGAACAAAATTTCGGGTCGGTTAAATTGAGTCTAAACGACTAGCTTTGATTTTGTGCAAAAAAACGATACCCCTGGTCCGGAATGAACCAGAAGTATCGCTCTTGCTGTTCACTATTGAAACGATTAATACGCTCCGCGGATATGCTGCGCTACCTCGCTGCGGTAAAACGCTTGAAGGCGCTCCAGCTCCTCGGGACCAAACGCCGGAACCTGCAGTGTTCCCAGGTTGTCCTCCACTTGGCGGACATTCTTGAAGCCTGGAATGACGCAGGTGACTTCCGGGTGATCGAGAATCCAGCGCATGGAAGCCCGGGCCATATCCCCCCGTCCTTCTGCAATCCAGGACAGCTGGGAAGCCAGCTCCACGCCTTTAGCGAAAGGCAGACCCGCAAATGTCTCGCCTACGTTGAATTGCTCCCCGTTCGCATTGAAATTCCGATGGTCGTCTTCGCTAAACTTCGTATCCTTTGTAAATTTACCTGTCAGGAGACCGCTCGCCAGCGGCAATCTCGCCAGAATGCCGACTCCCGCCGCCCTGGCCTCCACAAATAATTCCTCCGCCGGCTTCTGGCGGAATATGTTAAAGATGACCTGCAGCGCTTTAACGCCAGGCACGCTCAGACAGAACAATCCTTCCTCCACCGTCTCTACGCTGACGCCGTAGTGGCGGATTTTTCCTTCCGCCTTCAGCTTGTCCAGCACCTCGAACACCTTGCCATCCTTCAGCACCGCAAGCGGCGGACAGTGAATCTGGTACAGGTCGATGCGCTCGCGCTGCAGCCGCTTCAGGCTGCCTTCGCAGTAAGCGCGAACCGATTCCTCGGAATACGTATTCAGGTCGTGGATATCCCCCGCCCGGCAAAACTTGGTGGCAATGTGGATCTCATCCTCTTTGCCTTTGGTCGCTTTGGCCAGCAGCTCTTCCGCATGCCCTGAGCCGTACACATCCGCTGTATCAAAAAAATTAACGCCTTGCTCCATCGCCGTCGCCAGACCGCGCAGCGCCTCCTGGTCATCCGAATGCCCCCAGCTGCCGCCGATCGCCCATGTTCCGAAACTCAGCTCGCTGACGCGTAATTCTGTATCTCCTAATTGCCGATAGTTCATATCCCATCCTCCTTAATACATACCACTCTCAATAAGAGAATAGTCAAAAAAGCGCTTCCCCGCAACCTGTACGGCAGAAAAGCGCTGAATATTAAACATTTTTGTTCTTTTATCCTCTAGTTACGAAAAACCTGAGGAATTGCTGCAATAGCGGCTCCTCGTCCCTTTAAATATGGATAAATTCAATGATTCAATATATGCATTCTTATTTTTATGCTTTGGTCGGGATGCTCTCGGGCAATTTGTCTCAGTTCTCACACAGTTACAGAATAAATCACTCACAATTTGATGGGTTCGCCTTCCAGAAGCTCAAGTAACCATTCTTCAATAATTTAAATGTATTTTATACATCTAGTTAAGCTCTTTTATCAAAAAAACATGCGTTAAATGTAAAACATGCAGTTAGTTTGCCAGAATGGAGCTCATTCGTCAAAGTTGCTCAAAACTAAATGTAGGTTTTGCAGTTAGTCCCCTCTATCACGGCCAAAACCGATAAACTAACTGCATGAATTACATCTAGTTACCTGAATATGACTATCTGCTATGACCATCTGGATATAGTCATAAAACCGTAGTTTAATTTACTGCGGGATAGACACTCCAGTTCAGTTAGGAGATTGCTGCAAATGGTCATCATTTAATCCAGCATGCATCCTAAAAATTGATTTTACTGCGAAAATACAGCACTTAGTTATGTAAAACCTAGCTTTGTCCTCATATGAGAGAAAATCCTGCACATTTGCATTAAACCAGCTAAAAAGTAGAGTACCATATGGCAATTCCTGTACTATTGCATCATTCTTACAACGGCGTTCCCAGTACCCGGCCCGGTTTGGTGTAGCATGACGGTGACCAATTACAGGTAGCGGTCAAGCACACGACGGCGGTCAAGCACGCGATGGTGGTCTAGCACACGATGGCGGTCAAGCGCACGACCGCAGTCTGCACACGACGGCAGTCAAGCGCACGGGCGGTCAATCCATGGCCGCCGCTCACAAGCTAGGAACTATTAACCCGGCAATCCCGCTCACAACGGCAACTGCTTGAACATCATGACCGCCGCTCCCGTAGATACAGCATGTTCCTGAAGGACGCCCTTCGAGAAGACCGGCTGATACTCCGGATAATAATAGATATTCTTCTGTGCAACGGAGATCGCGGTATCGTAATACAGCCCGTGAGCGTTGATGAGCGCTCCCCCCAGGATTACCGTCTCCGGATGGAGGATGTTGATCAGGTTAGCCAGACCTATCCCCATGTAAACGGCGGATTGGGTAAATAGCTCGCGGATAAAAGGATCTCCCTCGTTCAGCGCCTCTACCAGCATATCGAAGTGAATGCCGTCCGGCTGAAAATTCTCTGCTCCGGCCAGCTGGCTCCTGCCCATTTTTCGCTGCTCTCTGACCTGCTTCTCCAAAGCCTGCACCGAAGCAAAAGCCTCCAGCGCTCCGTAATTCCCCTCATTGTGCAGTCTCGGCCCATCCGTCTGGATGATCATTTGGCCAATGGAGCCCTCCATATCCATCGCTCCATGAACGAGGGAACCGCCTGACATCATGGCGGAACGCAGCCCCGATCCGGCGTGGATGTACAGCATGTGCTGAACCTTCTCGCCGCGCAAAGCCCAATGCTCGCCGATCAGCGCAGTATTCGCTCCATTCTCCAAGGTCGCAGGGATCCCCGTCTCCTTCTCCAACTGCTCGCAAATCGGAACATGGGCCCAGCCCGCAGCGGCAAAGTACCGCGGCTCCAAAATAACCCCGCGATGCCTGTCCAGCGGCCCTACAGCCCCCACTCCAATTCCCGCCACCTTATCTTTGTCCAAGCCGTTCTCCTGCAGCATAACATCGATCTTCGCGCTGACATGGCGCACCAGCTTCTCCGGCGTCATCGTCTCATCCATCGTCCAGCGGCAATAGGAAAGAGCCTTCATATTTAAATCAAACAGGCCCAGCGCAGAGTAAAGCCGGGATATTTCCAATCCGAAAATCACTTTATGTCTGGGATTAACCTGATACAGAATCGGCTTCCTACCGCCGGTGGACTCCCCGAAGCCTGCTTCTGCCAGCCATCCCTCACTCGTTAGCTCATCTAACAATCTCGTCAGGCTGCTGCTGGTCAAACCAAATTCGTCCAACAGCTCGGCTTTGGATACGTGCTCTTGCCCGGCGATGCGCTCAAATACCGATTTTTTTGCGCTTAAGGCTGCTTGGCTTACTTTATTCATCAAGGTTCGCCTCGTTTTATTCATATTATTCTTATCGGATATCTACAGATCATTATATCTACTTGCCTATGAATTTTCTAGTTGCAGACTTTTATTCAAATAGACAAAAAGCATTCTATACCCTATAGGATTACTACGAGAATAATGTCGATTTTTCACTTATTACTATTATATTACATCCGCAGAGATATTTTTTAGGGCAAATCCTAAATAATCTGAAAAACTTAATTCCATTTTGATAAAAAGTTGTTATAATTGAAATAGGTTTCTAATGAATGATCGTAAGTATGCTGTGACATCATGCAATTAGGGAGAGAAGGAAGCATGCGAACCGGATTTATAAGCAAGCTGATCATACTGCGGGATTTGTTTTGGACATTTTTCAAAATCGGGCCTTCTACTTTTGGCGGGGGCTATGCGATGATTTCTACAATTGAACATGAAGTGGTGGAGCAGCGGCAGTGGATGGATGGACGGGAAATCAGCGATATTTTCTCCATTGCGGGATCGGCTCCCGGTGGGGTCGGCGTCAATTCCTCGGCCTTTATCGGCTACCGGCTGGGTAAAATTCCCGGAGCGGTAGCGGCAGTTCTGGGCATCACGCTGCCTACCTTTTTGATCCTGATCGGTTTAAGCGCGGGATATGCCCTGCTGCAAAATGAGCCGAAAATGATTGCCGCCTTCAAAGGCATCAACGGCGCTGTCATTGGCTTGATTGCTGTCGCTGCCTACAGAATGGGCAAAACCTCCTTGTTCGACCTTTCTACCAAACTAGTGACCATCGCCTCGCTTCTGCTATTGTTGTTTACCGGCCTAAACCCGATTTTCCTCATCTTGATCGGTCTCGCTGCAGGCAACGTCATTATGGGCGTAAAAAAAACGCTGGGTTTGCCGCTTCATACAAACAAAGAATCCCAGGCCGCAAGCTCTGGGACGGAATTCATTGAGTATTATATTTAAACGTTCGTTCGCTTCGGACAGACCCGATGATTGAAGATGACTTATTACAAGAGGTGAATAACGTGCTGCTGTGGAAATTGTTTCTTATTTTCATGAAAATAGGCTTTGCGTCTTTTGGAGGCGGCTATGCCGTCATCTCCATGATCCATTATGAAGTAAGCCAGTACGGCTGGATTACTCCGGAACGCTTTCAGCATATTGTTGCTCTGGCCGGCATGTCCCCCGGCTCCATTGCCGTCAATGCCGCGATGCTGATCGGACTGGACACGGCTGGAATGCCGGGAGCGATTGCCGCTATTGTTGGAATTACTTTGCCATCGCTGATCATTATCGTACTGGCGGCCAGATTTTTTTACAAGATTCATACCAAGCCCTGGGTGCAATATTCGCTCTACGGCTTGCGTCCGGTCATTATCGGACTCATCATCTATGCCGCGATTCACCTCGGCTTTCCTGACCTAACGAGCAGCATATTCAATTGGACGACGCTTGCAACTCTGCTGATCGGCGGCGCCGCCTTCGTGTCGATCGTAAGATACAAAGTCCACCCGCTTATGGTGATCAGCTTGTCCGCCTGTGCAGGCATTGTGTTGTTTTGATCATTTGCACGATCAGTCTCAGGTCCGGCTATATCGCGTTCTCTGCACAGCAATGCTTGTATTTTCTGGCGCTGCCACAGGCGCAGAGATCGTTTCGTCCCGGCAGTTTTCCTTTGAAGTAGAGCTTCAGATTCCGTTCGAACAGCTGCTGTCTTAATTCGGCCCCAAGCTTCTTCATCCGCTCTTCCGCATACCCGTAAATCTGCTTGTAGCTCGCACAGAAATAATCGACTTCAGAAGCACTTAAATCCTCTGTCCATTTGCGGTTGCGAGGGCAGCCCCCATGACACAGCCGCTGATATTCGCAGGTGCGGCACATTTCGGGAAGCGTAGGCTTCATATCGAGAAACTTATCGCGCAAGGGATGGGACAGCAGCTCTTCAATGCTGTGCGTCGCCGCATTCCCCAGCTTCCAATCCTCATGAATATAGAAATCGCAAGGATATGCATCCCCGTTCTGCTCGAGTACAAGCATCGTGCTGCATCCGGCACTGAGAATGCAAAGCTCCGGGTCCCGGTACAGATAGGAGCTCAGCATATTATCAAAGAAACGGATCGATGTGCGCGGCTTCCCTTCGTTATACCAATAGTCAAATGCCTCGCACAGAAAGCTGCCGTACTCTTCAGGCGTAATTTCATAGACACCCGGCATACCGATCTGCTGGGAGCGGAAAGACATGCAGGGAATGAACTGGATATACGCAAAGCCCTGCTCCTCGTAAAAACGCATCAGCTCCTGCGCCTTGCCAACATTCCCTTGATGCACAACCGTAAGAATATTGAAATCGACATCATGGTCGCGCAGAACTTCAATCCCCTTCATCACGCGATCGAAGCTGCCTGCTCCCCGGGAATCTACTCTTCTGGCGTCATGAATCGACTGCGGACCGTCCAGGCTGACGCCGATCAGGAACTGGTACGTCTTAAAGAAGGCGGCCCACTTCTCATTGATCATCGTCCCGTTCGTTTGCAAAGAATTGCTAATCGAAGTGCGCGGGGGCGCATGCTTCACCTGCAGCTCTACCACCTCTTCAAAAAAAGACAGCCCTGCCAGCAATGGCTCGCCGCCCTGCCAAGTAAATGAAGCCCTTCCCTTGCTAATGCTCATATACTCCTGGATGAATTTCTCTAGAACGGAGGAATCTATTCTATTAATTTTAGGGCCCGGTTTACCGGCACAAGTACTATAGTAGCAATAGTCGCAAGCGAGATTGCAATCCTCCGACACCGTCTTCCACATCACGCCGACATCGCCATAGGCTGCCGCTGCACAAGATTGGTTCATCGTGTCCTCCTTCTCGGGTATCCCGTTTCCGTAGCAGTTATGCTAAGGCCATTAAATAAAAAATAGGCCTGGAAACCGGCGGAATTGCCGATCTCCAAGCGAAATCATATTAATCGTCTTCCCTCTTCTCCAGCCCTAGCCGAAGGTATTGCTCTTCCGGCGCCTCGACCCGCTCCATCTCCGCCCGGAGCAAATCGATCATACGCTCTTCCACCGCCTCATTCTGCAGAGGACGCTGCTGGGCGTAATCCTCTTCGAGACTGAACAGATGCGATTGAAGCACCCGTTGATTGCCCGTATAAGGCCTGCCTTCCGCCGTCAGCGGAATTTTGAATAACGGATAATCCGTACGCTCTAAATAACGTCCGCATTCGATCTCTTTCTCCATACCGCCGCCAAGAAACGAGCGGAACGTCGTCGGCATCGCCGTATAGATATTGCAGGGATGATTATCTGCCGACTTAGGAGCGCGCATGTAAGTATGGCGTCCGTCTGTCACATTCACCGCCATGCCATGATATCCATAGATCGCCGCTTCGCGCACCTGATCCTCCCGTCCCTCCAGCAGCCCTCGAAGGGAGTAGCCCTTCACATCTTCAGGAACCTGGACGCCCATATAATCAAGAATTGTCGGCATTAAATCGATATTTTGCGATAAAGCATTGATTCGCATGCCTTCTCCTTGACCCCCTGGCGGACGGATTATCAGCGGAATATGAGCCAATTCATTATAGACATGCATCTGGTTCTTCCCGAGCAGCTCATGCTCGCCGAGCAAAAAGCCGTGATCGGTCGTAAAGATAAACAACGTATCCTCCCATAGATGGAGCCGATCCATCGTGTCCAGCAGCTTGCCGAACCAATGATCGATCATCGTCAGGTTGGCGGCATATCTTGCATTTAAGTGACGGAGAGCATCTTCCGGGACATCGGCATCCCCATAAATCGGCCAGTCAAACCTCGGTCCGTTATACGTGTCCTTATACTGCTCTAAATAATGCGGCGGGCAATCAAACGGCTCATGGGGGTCAAAGGCCTCAACCCACAGGAAGTAGTTGTCCTCATCCTTGTTGCGCTCCAGCCAATCGCATGCCGCGGACAATGTCCGCGGTCCCGGATAATCTTCCTCTTGTTCAAAGCGGCTGCGGTTATGCTCATACTGATCCTCGATTCGGCCGTAATACTGCTCCGGCTTAGGCGGCTCGGCAATGACGGAATGCCAAGGATCGCCCTCCTGTCCACGATGGAAGTCCCAGGTGGAAAACGCCTGGCAGTAATTCTCCCCGCCCCGTGAGAAATAATGATAGTGATCGGTAATGATATGACTGAATATTCCGGCCTCGCGCAGCACCTCTGGCAAAGTCCGGTCAAACGGTTCGATGCCGCCCCAGCCTTTCTCCAGAAACGATGCCCGCCCCGTCAGCAGATCCCTCCTTGCCGGCATGCAAGGCAGCGATCCAGACCAATGCTGTCCGAATACGACGGATTTCTCTGCGGCACGGTCAATATTCGGCGTACTCGCCCCACCGCCATAGGCTGGAAGGCTGCGCCGATTCAGCGTATCCAACAATACCAGAATGGTCTTCATGCCAACCCCTCCTAAATTAAGCTTTTAACCCTGTCGTCACGATACCTTGTACAAAATATTTCTGCGCCGCCAAAAATAGCACTACGAGCGGCAGGACAACTAGAGTCGTCGCCGCCATCAGCAGATTCCATTCCACGTTCGTCTCCCCGCGGAAGATCGTTAACCCGAGCTGAACCGTTCTCATTCCTTCGGTATTCGTCATAATCAGAGGCCACATATAATCATTCCAGGCCGAAGTCGTCTTAAAAATAGCCAGCGTCGCCAGAATTGGCTTGCTCAGCGGCAAATAAATTTGATAGAACACCCGGAACTTGGAGGCCCCGTCAATCTGCGAAGCTTCGTCCAAAGCTCGAGGGAAATTGAGAAAAAACTGCCGACAGAGAAAAATACCGAATGAGCCTGCGATAAACGGCAGGATTAGGCCTGTGTAACTGTTAATGAATCCGATCCCGTCCTGACCCAGCAGATTATTGCCGCCAGCCAGCGGGAACTGCTTCATCATCAGGAAGGTAGGAATCATCGTCGTCTGGGCCGGTACCATGATTCCGATCAGCACCGAGAAGAACAGAAGGTCTCTTCCGGGGAATCTCAGCCGTGCAAAGGAGTATCCCGCCATCGAATTCAGCACTAGACTGACCACAACCGTAATGATCGTGACGACAAAGGAATTGTAGAAGTACTTCAGCCAATCGCCCCGCGACAGCGCTTCGGTATAATTGTCAAAATGCCATACCTTCGGAAACAAAGAAAAGGTCGGTGACTGGATCTCTCCCATCGTTTTGAACGAGGTCAGCACCATGATCAAGAAAGGCGTCAGCATGACCAGCGATACCGCCAGCAAAATGACCGACATCACTACCAGGCCCATATTTCTGCTTCTCAATTTGCCCACCCCCATCGATTAATCCACATCCAAATCATCCCCCTGATTGCCGTACTTGAAGTTAATCAAGGTAATGACCAGCGTGATGAGAAAGAGGACAATGGCCATTGCCGAAGCATATCCCATTTGAAAATCCTGAAAGCCGCGGAGGTAAATTTGATGCACAACGGTTGTCGTCGAATTCAGCGGTCCGCCGGCTGTCATAATATTGACCTGTTCAAATACCATAAACGAGTTAATGCAGGACATGACCAGAATAAAAAAGGTGGTTGGCTTCAGCATCGGAATCGTGATCGAGAAAAACTGCCGGATCTTTGAGGCCCCGTCCATATGCGCCGCCTCGTACAGGCTGGACGGAATCGACTGCAGGCCCGCCAGGTAAACGATCATCGTATAACCAAGCGATTTCCAGATGCTCATAATGACGACGGCCATCATCGCCGTGTTCGGATTGTATAGCCACTGAATCGGATCCACGCCAAACACCTTGATCATCCGATTCAAAATGCCGAGGGCCGGGTCATAAATCCACAGCCAGATCATCGAAACGGCCACCATCGAGGTGACGTTAGGAATATAAATACTGGCCCGGGAAAAGACGCGGCCAAAGAGCTTTCCATTCAACAGAACGGCTAGAATCAAGCCTAAGAACAATTGGGGTACTATCGTAAATAACGCATAGATGAACGTGTTGTACATCGCCTTGCCGAACAGCGCATCCTGCAGGAGCCGGGTATAGTTCTGCAAGCCGACAAACTCTGGCGTGCTGTAGAAGTTATAATTCGTAAAGCTGTAATATACGCCGACGATCAGCGGTATGAAAATAAATAGAAAGTAAATTAAATAGCCGGGCGCGATCATCGCGTAGCCTACATAGTCGATGCTCAGCCGCTGCTTCGGTCTGATCTTCCCATCCGTTTCCATGGAACGGGATAGCGTTGGTTTCATAAGTTAACCACCTCGCTGAAGTCTGGTTTTCTTCATCCTATACGAAACGCCTGTGCGTCATCGAAGCAGGCAGGCGTTTCGTTCCATAAACATCTCTCTATTTTCCAATCAGGTTAGGAAGCTCACGGTTCAACTGCTCCACGCCCTGCTTCATCGCTTCCTCGGCCGAAATCTTCCCGTAGAAAGCGCCCTCCAGGTTCTGGCTGATAATCTCGCTCAGCTTCCCGGCATAAGTTACCTTGGCCGCGCCTTTACCGTACGAGACCGCATCAAAGATCGCTTGGTTAATTTCCGGCTTGTCCTGGATATAATCCTGCTCCAGCGATTTCAGGACAACCGGGGTTCCCAGCTCCGTATAACGCTTCCACGTCTCTTCCTTGGACATGATGTGCTGGATAAACTCCGCTGCGAGCTCCTTATTTTTGCTCTGCGAGCTCATGAACAGCAAGCGCATACCCGCGAAGGTTGCCTTTTCCTTCCTGGCGATCGGTCCGGAAACGCCGATTTGTCCAACCAGTTCGGGATTTTCCTTCTGCAGATTCGTGTAAGCAGCCGGACTATCATAAGCAATTGCCGCCTTGCCGTTCCGGAACAGGTTCTCATTCGATTTGTCGGAATTGTTAGGAATGGTGATGCCATCTAATACAAGCTCCGCCAAAAATTCCGTAGCTTCAATCGCTTCCGGTGAATCAAACAACGGTGTGTTCGTCTGCTCGTCGATGATCTGTCCGCCGTTTTGCAGAACAAAGGATTGCCACAGCGTCCACGCCGATGCCGTCGGAATCGCGAATCCGGCCAGTGTCGTGGTATTGCCGTCCTTCTTCGTCAGCTTGCGGGCATAGTCCGCCAGCTCCTCCCAGCTTCCTGGCGGCTTCTCGGGATCCAGGCCCGCCTCTTTGAACAAGTCCTTCCGCCACAGCAGGACGCGCGGATCCGGGATGAAGCCCACGCCGTACAGCTTGCCGTTATACGTTCCGGTATCCAAAATATTCTCCATCATGTCGCTTCTGCCGTCCCAAGTGGACAGATATCCATCCAGCGGCTCATACTGGCCTAAGCTCGCCCGCTGCGCAACCGAAGCCAGCGTATAGGACAGAACGTCAGGGGACGTTCCGCTGGCATAAGCCGCGTTCAGCTTCGTCTCCATGTCATTGCCAAACGGCGCTTCGCTCAGCTCGATCTTGACGCCCGGATGACTGGCTTCAAATTCGCTGATCACCCGTTTCCAATACGCATTCTCCTGCGCATCGGTGCCTGCTCTCCAGAAGGTCAGCGTCGTTGTTTCTCCACTGCCGTCCGCTTTCTTCTTATTCAGTTGCTCCGTTCCGCTGCTTCCGCCGCACGCGCTTAGCACGGAAGCGGCCAGAACGGTCACCAGCACGGTCACCAGCCATTTCTTCTTCATGTTCAGACCTCCCTGTTTCATGTCTTCTTGTTGTTGCTGAATTCATTATAGAAAAAAGGCCTTATGGCCTAGTGATAGAGAATTCCGCTTTTTCTCCACAAAAAACGCCTTCTCTATTAATTTAAATAATCCGCTCTAAAAGGAGTAGCATAATATTACTGCCGCATAGCAAATTATTCGGATATAGGCAAAAAAAACACCCCGCAAGGCGAGGTGTTCGAGTGTTTAGCGAGCCCGGAAGCTGCTATGCGATTCCATATATTCGTATGGAGAGACTCCGGCATATTTTTTGAACAATTTGATAAAATAGCTTGGATTGGCGTAGCCTACCTGCTCTGCGACATCCGAAATCCGCATTTGCTGATGCTTAAGAATGTTCTTCGCCTGTTCCATACGAACCTGCATCACGTATTCATTGAAGTTCAGATTGGTCTCCTTCTTGAATAATTCACTGAAGTACGTGCGGCTGAGATGGACATGCGCGGAAACTTCCTTCAGCGTGATTTCCCCGGTATAATTCAGGCGAATGTACTCGCACGCCCTTTCTACCGGCTCTGCGTACCTCGGGCGAGACGCCTCCAGCCAATCCATCAGCTCGCGAACCGCTCCGGCTGCCCAGGCGGTAAGCTGATGATAGCTCTCCTGCTGCACGATCTGTCCCGTGATCTCCGCCGATAACGCTTCAAGCCTCTCCCCCGGCAGCTGCAGGCTGCGGGCCCAATTGATCGCCGAGTAGATCAGTTCCAATACGACCGCTTTCATTTGCTTAGGGGAGAGCGACTTGTCCTCCCCCGCCCTCGTCAGCATATGGCCGAATTGCTGCAGCGCTTCTTGCGGCTTTCCTTCCCCCAATAAGCGGTGAAAGGAATCCATATGCGGTTTAAGCGAGGGAGTCCGCACATCGGAATGCAGGCTCATCATGTCCGAGTCCTGAAAGTACGCAACGCTCTTATCGCCATAGAAGCGTTTTCGTTCGAGCGCCTCTAGGGCTTCACGCGCCTGTTCAGGAAGATAGGAAAGGCTGCTGTAGGTCATGCTGATGCCCATCGCCGACTCGACGCCAAGGAATCGCCTGGCATTCTCCGCCACCCGGCTCGCCGTCAGCAGAAGCAGCTCCCGCTGCGACTTCATGCCTGATGCCGAAGCGTTCACGAGCAGCATGTAGACCTCATTCATGTACAGAAAAGAGCATCCCCCGCCCGTCTCGGTGAGCAGGGTTTCGTTGATAATATTAATCATGGCATGCTGAAGCAGCTCGGGATCGCTGATTCTTTCATTCTTCACCGCTCCGGGAATAATGCCGAATGCCATTAGCGCCAGATTCTTCTCCTGCAGTTCAATGCCAAAGTAAGACATCTTGGATGCAAATTGCTGGGCGGCTTGTGCGCTGCCCTGGAGCAGCTCTCCAAAATAGGCCGTCCGCAGCACCTGCTCGTTCTGATTCAACACATGGCGTAGAGAATTCAGCTCAAGTGCCTTGCTTCGTTCCAATTCAATATCCCTTTTGATTTTATGCAAAATCTCCTCAAGACCGGGCAAGGTGACCTCAGCTTTAAGAATGTATTCATTGGCCCCTAGCTTCAGGGCTTCGGCAGCAAAATGAAATTCGCTGTAGGAGCTGAAAATCACCGTACGTACATCAGGCTGCTCCTCCTTCAGCCGCTTGATCAGCTCCAGCCCGTCCATTCCCGGCATCTTTACATCCGTAACGACGAGATCCACCTGGCGCTGGCGGCAAAATGCCAGAGCTTCCTCCCCGCTGGCTGCCTCCCCTATGATCCGGCAATCCCCGCCAAGCTTGTCCACCGTCATCCGAAACCACTCGCGGATAATCCGTTCGTCATCGACAATGAGAATATTCATAGCTGCTGTATGTCCTCCCGTTTGTAAAATGCCGGAATGCGCAGCGTGACCTTTGTTCCGGCATTTACCGCCGATTCCAGGGCCACCCCGTATTGCCGTCCGAAATGGAGCTGAATACGCTCATGTACGTTCAATAATCCTCCGCCATGCGACAGGGCTGTCTGACCGATGGCCTCCTCCTCGGGCAGAGGCGGCACAGCATTTTGCTCCATCCCTACGCCGTCGTCGATCACTTCAAAGAGGATGTCCCTGTCCTGGAGATACCCTTTGATCACGATCGTCCCTTGGCCTCTTTTTGGCTCAAGGCCATGAAAAATCGCATTTTCCACCAAAGGCTGCAAAATCAATTTAATCGTCCGGTAGGCCAAAATGTCTTCCTCAATCTCGTACCGCACCTCTAGCATATCACCCTGGCGGATTTGCTGGATATAGACATAGTTCTTCAGAATATCCAGCTCCTCTTCGACAGGGATCCATTCATCTTCCTTGGAGATGGACTGCTTCAGCAGCCGAACGAGAGCCACGATGACGGAATCGACCGTCTCCTGCTTGTGCTTGTACAGCATAAACCGAATTGAAGCCAGCGTGTTGTACAGGAAATGCGGATTAATCTGGGATTGCAGTGTCTGAATTTCGGCCCGCCGTTTGTTTTGCTGCTCCCGCTTCACATCCTCCATCGAGGTCTTCAGCTTCTCCACCATCTGGTTGAACTTCTGGGTCAACAGACCAATTTCATCTTCACTATACACGGGTGACCTGACCGTGAGATCCCCGGCCTCGACGCGGCCGAAATCCTTAGACAAGCGCTTGATCGGGATTGCCAGGCGGCGGGCCATGTAATAGGAAGCCGCGAATGAGAGCAGAACAACGATGGCAAAAACGACGATAACCACCGTCTGAATTTTGTTAATGTTAGACAGCACCGTCCGGGTCGGCGTATAGGAGACCAGCTTCCAGCCCGTCTTGCCAATGGTCTGGAACGCGATCAGCTGATCCGTCCCCATTTCGTGATCCACAAAAAAACCGGATTCATATTGATCGATTTTCTCGTAATAGGCGCGAGTCTTGAGATCCTCGCTTGCGAGATCCGGGTTATTCGATGAAATGATTTTGCCGTCATTTACGATGATGATCTCCTGATTCTCGTCCAAGGAACCCGCGTACAAATTTTTCAAGGTGGATTCATCGATACGGATAATGACCAATCCGATCGGCGCCCAGCTCTCGAACCGATTGCTCGACCGCACCGCATAGACCGAACGATCGTCATGGCCCTTTGTCGCCAGGCCTGGGATCGGCTCCGTGATCCACAGAATTTGCCCCTTGGCCTCCGTCGCCGCGTGGTACCAGTCCTGCTGCTCCATGATTTGGATGCTCGGCTTGGTATCCAGCGGATTCGTCGATAACGTAAGGCCGTTCAGCCCCAACAGAGTAATGTCGGGTTTCAAATTGGCGAAGGAATAAATCGAGCTCGTCAGCAGCCGGTCAAACTCGGAGCGGATTTGAACCTCTTCATAGCTGTTCGGGGAAATTGGCGCCGTAAACCCATAGTTGACCTCTCTATTTAAATAAAACGTATTGGATAGCGAGATAACGTCGTCTAACAGCATGTCCGCTTTTTCGGAAATTTGCCCTAATATTCTTAAGTTCAATTGGCTGACCTGCGATTCGATCGATTGCTTGGAGACCTGAAACGAGATGATCCCGAATAACCCCAGCGGAATAATAATCAGACACAGGGTCGAAAGCAGAAACTTATTCTGTACGCTGCTGTTGCGAATAAACCATTTCCGGAACATGCCCGCTCACATCCTCATGCTTAGAAGCCTCCCGCTTCGCGGGGGAGATCATCCGGCCAAATTATTTTATCTATTATAGCTAGGATGGAATTCTTCTGTCCATGGTTGTTGCTGTACGGCATATTTTCAATTTGCAGAAAACCGTGTACATTAGTCGTGAGAGAAACGGAGAGCGGAATGCTAATACTTCAAGAAACCAGACTAAATTGACAATCGTTGGTAAAGTTATATAATATCTAAACTTAGTTTAATAAATGTTGTGAAAGGGGCAACTAGATGTCCACGTTTAATTTGAAATATGATCAAGGGCGAGTGAGGAAATACCATTACTTTATGTTATTGAGTTTAATACAGAAACATAAACAAATCTCAAGAACGCAATTAGCCAACTTAACCAAGATGAGCCATACAAGTATTGGCAAAATCATTAAAGAATTAATCAATGATGGGCTAGTCATCGAGGTAGGGCAAATCGAAGGGGAGGTTGGAAGACGAGCGACACTGTTAGAAATCAACTCCAATGGCTCCTACATCGTTGGGGTAGAAGTGGATTGGAATGCGATCAAAATTGGGATTGTCGCTTTAAACGGCAAAGTATTAGATAAAAAATACTTGGAATTTGATGCTAAACAAGAAGCAGAAACTGTACTTGATCGAATTGCGGATGGCATTTCTGCATTAATAGAACAGATTAATCATGAGATTGCAGAGAAAATTATTGCGGTTGGGATCAGTATCCCCGGCCTGATTACCTGGCCAGACGGTGAAGCTCTGATTGTCCCTCAGTTTCACTGGGAAAAGGTTCAAATCAAAGCCTATTTGGAAAAAAAGATCGATTATATTGTGTATGTGGATAACCATGTTCGCACCGTACTTTTAGCCGAAAGTTTATTTGGAAATATGACTGAATTTCATGACTCTGTCTGTATTTATATAGGAAGCGGAGTAGGCGGCGCTGTGATGATGAACGGTGAAATTTTACGCGGCCATCTCAATACGCTTGGAGAAATTGGACATATAACGATGGAGCCAAATGGAGCGATGTGTGATTGCGGAAGATTGGGTTGTTTGCAGACCTATGTGTGTTCCTCTGAAATCGAAAAGCAATCGCAAAGACCGATTCAAGAGATCTTTGCCGCTTATGAAAGGAAGGAAAGCTGGGCTGTCACTCTGATTGACCGAGCTCGTCATTACCTGTGCCTAGCGATTGCCAATGTGATTTGTATGTATAATCCTAAAGGGGTTTTGCTGGCCGGCCCAATGGTTCAAGAATACCCCATACTAGTTAAGGATATTGAAGCAATCACAAGTAAATATGTCTGGTCCCCGCTGAATCAATCCTTTCACCTCATCCATCCCAGCATTGGCAAAGATAGCGGGGTCATTGGAGCAAGCGCTCTAGTGTTAAATGAATTTCTACGATTTACAAATGATGATATATAGATTATACGATCCGTTTCCTTGGATAAAACATCCAGTTATTTAATGTTCAAGTTGTGGTTGTATATTAAATAACTGGGTGTTATAATGCAATTAATAAACTTAGTTTAATAACATAATTGAATTTAGTATTAAATATCTCCGAATTCATGTGTATTCGGTTTTATTATCTCCAATAATTAAACTAAGTTTAATATGTATGGAACAAAATACTCTATAAAGGAGAAATATCATGAAAATTATTCAAGTCAAAAATTATAAAGAATTATCCAAAGCCGCCTTTGATGTCATTGCTGAAACACTAAAGCAAAACGAAAACGCTAGCATTAACACGACAACGGGCGCAAGCTATGACGGTACATTTGAATTGTTGGTTGAAGCCATAAATGCTGGTGAGCTTAATATTGCGAATTCCATTTTTACGAATCTAGATGAATACGTTGCCGAAAAAGACAAGCCTTTTACAGTATATACGTATATGCATAAAAAGTTTTATGACTTGATTAAAGTACATCCGAAATACATTGGTCTTATGGATGGAAGTGTCGAGGATGTAGAAGCGGAACTCAACCGTTATAGAAAGGTTCTCGACAAATATCCACGCGATTTGCAAATTGTCGGACTTGGAACGAATGCACATTTGGCTGCAAATGAACCAGGCACACCATTTAGCTCTCGTTTATTTTTAGCAGACAGTGATCAATCTACAATTGACAGCACCATGGGCTACCATAACTTGACTGCTGAAGAGGCGCCGACGCAGATGCTGACGATGGGATTAGCCGATATTATGGAGGCAAAACATATTCTCGTGGCTTCATCTGGAGAGAGAAAGGCTGCAGCAGTGAAAGCTGCGCTGGAAGGGCCAATTCACGAGGACTGTCCTGCATCTATTCTGAGAGCGCATCCAAATGTAACATTTATTATGGATGACGCAGCAGCTTCTTTATTGGATAAAAAGTATTAATCATTTATAGCAATCTAGCAAGACATGAAAGCATCAGTGCCTAAAAGCAGGCCAGCTTTAGGCACTGGCTCATGAAATATAGATAGAATAAGGGTGACCTCAATGGGAGAAACCATTATAGGAATAGATATCGGAGGGACAACGGTCAAAATTGGCTTCCTGAACATGCAAGGAGATATCATTCACAAATGGGAAATAGATACAAATAGAGAGAAACAAGGATTATATATTGTTGATGAAATCTGGAATTCAGTTACTCGCAAAATATCTGAATTTCAAATGACGAATATTTTAGGTATAGGTGTCGGCGCACCAGGGTTTGTGGATAAAACAACGGGTCTTGTTTATGAGGCTGTAAACATTGGTTGGAAAGACTTTGAACTCGGAAAAGAATTAGAACAACGATCTGGATTGCCTGTATATGTCGAAAACGATGTCAATTTAGTGGCCTTAGCCGAGAATTGGATAGGGGCTGGAAACAACGCGAAGGATCTTATTGCCATTTCACTTGGAACAGGCGTAGGCAGTGGAGTTATCGCAAATGGCGAGATTTTAAATGGAATGAATGGTACAGCCGGAGAAATTGGTCATATTATTGCAGATCCTGAAGGATATCCTTGCAATTGTGGCCGTGCAGGCTGCTTAGATACGATTGCATCGGCCACCGGGATTGTAAAGCAAGCGATGGATAAAATTGCTGAACATCCTGAAAGCGGATTAGCGGCTCTGTATCGTACGACTGGAAAAATTGATGCTAAGGATGTTTTTGATTTAGCCGGCAAGGGTGACAGGATCAGCGAGAATGTGATTCAACGGACGGCTGATCTTCTGGGATTATTAATTGCTAATGCGGCTACGATGATTAATCCTTCTAAAATTATTATCGGTGGAGGCGTATCAAAGGCTGGAGAACAGCTGCTTCAACCCGTAAGGCGGGCTTTTCAAAAATATTCTCTGCCTAGAATCAGCCAAAATTGTCATATCGAAATTGCCAAACTAGGTAATGATGCCGGCATAATTGGGGCAGCCTACTTAGTTACACAAGAAGCTTTACATGGGTAGACGATTATTGTTTTCTCGATTTAAAGAAAGCGCTTAAAACATTTAACTTATCGGAGATTTTATACAACAGCGGGAGTGTGAAGACCCATGGCTATGGAGCCGGTGTTACAAACTGCGGGATATCAGCAATCTGCTCAAAAGCTAAGCTTGAAAGAAAAAATCAGCTACGGTTATGGCGATATTGCTTCAAATTTTGTGTGGGGAATGGTTAATAGTTATCTCTTGTTCTTTTATACGGATGTGTTCGGAATTACGGCGGCGGCTGTCGGAACTTTATTTCTTATTACACGTATTTTTGATGCGCTGAATGACCCGATCATGGGAGTTCTTGTGGATAAAACGAATAGCAAGCACGGGAAAACGCGCCCGTACTTGTTATACGTTGCTATTCCGTTTGGGATCTTAAGTGTGATTACCTTTATCACTCCCGATTTTTCCGATACAGGTAAGTTAGTTTACGCTTATATAACGTATGGAATTTTGGGCATTGTTTATACAGCGATTAATATTCCTTATGGAGCCCTGATGCCGCTGATGTCGAGGGATTCGAAGGAAAAGGGTGAATTAAACAGTTACCGGGCCATTGGCCGTTCGATTGGAGCCATTTTGGTGGCCTCCCTAACGCTTCCTCTGGTCAATTATCTTGGCGGCGGAAACCAGCAGTTGGGCTTTCCCATTGTTATGGCGATTTATTCCGTTATCGGAGTCATTTTATTCTGGCTTACCTTTAAGTATTGTAAAGAGCGCGTACAACCGCTGAAAGAAACGAAGACGGATACGAATGTAAAACGCTCTATTGGTCAAATGTTCAAAAATAAATATTGGGTGCTTACCTCACTAAACTCATTTCTATGGTTTGTAAGGCTAGGGATCATGAATGGTGTTCTCATCTATTATGTGAATTATGTATTGGAACAGCCTAATATGGTGCCCTACTACCTCACTTTATTAAACGTGGCGAATTTAGCTGGCGGTTTCTTCGCTCTTTCGATTTTAAGAAAATTCAGCAGCCGTAATTCAAGCATGCTATTCTATGCGATTGCCGTAGTGCTGCTTGCTTCACTTTACTTTGTAGATGGTCAATCTGTCGTGTTGTTTTCTATTATTTTCTTTATTGCCAATGTCCTCATAGGATACGGAGATCCTGCGAATCTAACCATGCTTGGGGACACCATTGATTATCAGGAATATAAGTTTGGTGAACGTCCAGAAGGACTACTCGTATCCAGTTATAGCTTTTCTACAAAATTCGGTGTAGCCCTTGGTTCTTCTTTGCTTGCGTACGCTCTTGGATGGGCTGGATATAATCCGGAGGCAATTACAGATCAGGTGAAAAATATGATCCTCCTATTAATGTTAGGATTGCCGATTATCATCACCATTCTCCAAGTCGTCGTATTATTTTTCTATAAACTTGATAACGAACATGCTAATATTGTTAACGCTTTAAAACAAAAATAAGGGGGACATCAAAATGAAGGTTGTTGTAGGCTGCCTCTATCACGAAACAAACACATTTAATCCGATCCTGACAGACATTCATGATTTTGTACTGGCAGAAGGCGAAGATGCCGCTAGCCGCCTTGCTGGTACAGAAGTATTTAGGGAAAATGGAATTGAAGTCATCCCAAGTATTTACGCAACCGCATTATCATCGGGCATTGTAAAAAAAGAGGCCTACCGGTACTTTGCAGATAAATTGATTTCCACCTTGAAGCAGCATCCAGATATCGATGGAATTTGGCTACATCTGCACGGAGCGATGGTGGTAGAGGAAGTGGGTTCAGGTGAACTAGCACTCGTCAAAGAAATTCGTGAATGTGTCGGGCCGGACGTTCCGATCTCTCTCACCATGGATATTCACGGTAATATCGCACTAGACTATTATAAATACATCAACATTGTAAAGGCGTATCGAACCGTACCGCATGTTGACCAGCTCGAAGTCGAGAAAGAGACCGCTCAGCTATTAGTAGATTGTCTAAAAAATAATACGAAGATCAAACCCGCGTTTACTCGATTGCCGATGATTATTCCTGGTGAAAAAGCACTTGGGAAAAGTGAGCCGCTTCGTTCGATTTTTGAAAAATTATATGAGGTTGAGAAAATAAAAGGAATTTCAACGGCATCATTCTTTATTTGTCATGCATGGAGTGATTCGGAGAACACAGCCTCGTCCATCTTCGTCATTCCTGAATCGGAGGAATATGAAGAACTAGCTGAGAAGGTGAAGGATGAATTAGCCCATTATGTGTTCAGCAAACGCCATGAATTTGATTTTGATGCGGTTGTACTTGACCCGGAAGAATCTGTAGATAGAGCGTTGAATGAACAGCTGAAACCCGTCTTTATCTCTGACTCTGGGGATAATACAACAGCCGGCGCAATTGGGATGAACACCCTGCTGCTGGATTTATTTAAAAATAAGGATTTAGGCCGCAAGAAGGTGTTAATTTCCGCTATTCATGATCCCATGGCCTACGAAAAACTGAAATCCTGCAACATAGGAGAAGCTGTTACAGTTGAAGTGGGAACAAAAATAGATGAAAATAGCCAGCCCGTCTTGTTGGAAGGAACGCTAACATCGAAAGGCGACCTTCTAGGGTACTTAAATGCAACAAGTGACAAAGTAGGAGATGTGTGCACAGTTTCTGTTGGCAGCTTGGACGTTGTAGTCGCCAATCGCGGGGAATCGTTTATTACGTTAAACCACTTTACCCGTGCTGGACTAAATTGGGAAGATTATGACATTATCGTAGTCAAACAGGGATACTTATTTAATGAGTTAAGCGCTGTTTCTAAGCTGGACATTCTCTCCATGACACCTGGTGCCACCTATCAGCGTATAGAGAATATCGATTACCGTCATGTTCCAAGACCGTTATTTCCTCTGGATACAGAATGATCATTATATGATCTAAAAAAACGAGGCAGTTCCCAAATGTTAGGGGAACTGTCTTCTTAAATTCTACTCATTACTCAAACTGTTCTCTTGCAACCATATTCTAGCTTCTTCACCTACTAGAATATTTGGTTGTTCTGGCGTACCAATATTGATACTTTTTATAAAAGCCTCTTCTAGCCCTCGAATCCCGTTAATTTAGCTCCTTCTAGCAATACTCTTTCAAACGTAGCCAAACGTACATCAGCATTACATAATATTGCATTGCGAAAATCCGTCTCATCAAAAAGACCAGCCACTAAATTAGCATCCGATAAATCGGCTTTAACAAACACCGTCTCAATACATTCACTATCAGCAAGCCTAGCTGCTTTAACATTGGCATTTGTGAAGTCCACATACGAGACATTAGATTTACAATAGTCTGCCCCTTCTAAATTTATAGATATAAAAGTGGATGAACTTAGTAAAGATGAAGAGAAATCTTGGTGATTTAAGTTCATTCCATCAAAGATACAGGCTGTAATATATGCTTGATGTTTTTTCTTCACTAAAATGCAATACAACTATATCAAACCTTTCCATATATTTCAATTTATATTTATACTTAATGATTAATATACTTCCCCCACCCCAAAAATAAACCTTGAAAGGCACGAAGCCTATCAAGGTTTACCCACTATATCTTTTCAATTGAAATTGAAGTGCAAAGTATTTCTGCGTTAAGAGGGGGCATTAAAATTTTGCAATTTAGTAAACCGTGACCCTCACTCTGAACATCTGTTACTTCGATATCTTGAAGGAAATAAGGAATTTGTGGTCTAGTCAACTCTCTTAAAGGTTTTATCCTATCATCGGCACTTGTAACAAAGGAAAAACTAGAACATCCAATAAAGGACAACTTGACGTTAAACTCTGTGTCCTCAAACACTAGGGTTATTTCATCACCAAAAAAACTTGAATCAAACTTTAATACTCTAGCATCCCAGTAGTGCATTGCCTCAATTTCGGATAGAATTTTTTCAGCATTCACGCTAATCACCTCACTTTTTATATGGGATATGAGCATCAGGGCTTTTTCTGTCAACAACATTCAGATTTACATCAAACGGATTACCACTTTCATCAAACAGATGAACATGGTCATACTTTGTAACCTTATCAGGTGAGTCGATTTTCATTCGGACGTTTCCATTAGCATCTCTAATGTGAACGAAACCATTGTTCTCAGTATACTTCCAATCCTTCGGCAAGCTATTTAGGATTTCTTGCTTTGACATGTTAGGGATGTTTTCAGCATTAATTTTACCTGCAAAGTTCCTTACAGTATTACCCTTCCCCTCAACAGGATCCATCTTCCCGCCGCCTGATCCCGAATCAGGCTTGGACTTAGAGAACTGCGGCTCCGTCTTCGGCATGTCCATATCCCGGACAGGGATTGCAGGGCCATCTGGGGTAGCAAGCGATACTTGCGGCCGCGTTTGCGCCGCCTCCTTCACATTCTTCACAAAAGCTCCTTCACGGTCTTGCCGGAGAATTTGGCTCCCGCTCTGGCGGCGCCTTCTACTACCGTGATCGCGAAGAAGGCCTTCGTCACGGCTCGTCCGTATTTTACGCTCTCCTCATAGGTTGCATAGCGTAATATCCCGGCACGGTATCTGTCCAGAATCCCAGGGTTGCCGGTTGGAATTGACGGCGAACTTGGCCAAGTCCTTTTGTGACCTTCCCAACAAAAAAACAGGTCAATCATGGTGGTATCTGACCATATTGCCCTGTTCAATTAACGGAATAAAGTTCGTTATTTAGGATATGAAGTTCAAGTATTAGTGTGATTTCGTCCTCCTTTGATTTTGAAATGCAAAACAAGCTCATTCCTACTCATGGTTCAAGTGGGAAAGAGCTTTTGAAAAGTTTAATCAAGTGTTTGAATGGTTTAGGTTTGGTTTGTTGATTGTATTGTACGATCTTATTGTTTAGGTTGTAAATGGCTCTACACAAGCTATTTTATAGATTCACTTTCTATACTCTTAACTTCTAACATTTTTTGTTTAATCCAATTCATTACCATTCTTGCCATTTCTTTATCAATCACCCCTCGTTCGCTTTTATATTTATAATTTTCATACGCCCACACTAATATAATTTTTACAAATTCAACTGTCTCTAATTTACAAATCGGTTCTACTTCATCCTCTTCCTCATCATAAAATGGATCTTCAATTATTGTGTAGTCTCTATGAGATGTAACACTAGATGCATTCCCGCCATGATCATACTGAGGTATATTTCCCCTTAATAGTTCAATATAATTATCTATATCAATTTTCAAATCCTCATATTTCAAATATATATCCGATCCCAATGGGTCACTTATCATATTTGCAAATTCCAGTGTTTTTTCTTCACTAAAATCCAATACAACTATATTAAACCTTTCCATATATTTCAATCTATATTTATACTTAATCATTAATATATTTCCTCCAATTTAATATATAGGATAAGCTGAAATTATCTTATCATTTCTTATAATGAATTCTATTTCCATTCCCCTACTTGTCACCCCTCTATATACATTGTTTTTTATAACTTCCTTATTATGAAAAGCATCATTTATTGCATCTATCACCTGTTGCGGTGTCCATTCCTTTGGAAAAAATGTAGATTTAGGTTTCTTTGGTACTCCATTAACTTCAATATTGGCTCGATATACACCGAATTCATTAGGCGGATCAACATTTCCGACAATTTTACCGTTACTATTTGGCATCCCTTCATAATGATAACCATTGGCTTTCCCATTTTTGAGTATTTCACCATCAAAAATATGGTTTAATCCATTTTCTTTAGTCCCTTGTTTAAAGTTTTCTAAGTTTTGTAGATTCCCGAGCCATCTCTCTTTATCTACAACAGGTTTGCCAGTTTCACCCTTCCCGCCGCCTGCTCCCGAATCAGGCTTGGACTTAGAGAACTGCGGCTCCGTCTTCGGCATGTCCATATCCCGGACAGGGACTGTAAGGCCATCAGGTGTAGTCAAAGAGGCTTGCGGCCGCGTTTGCGCCGCTTCCTTCACATTCTTCACAAGCTCCTTCACGGTCTTGCCGGAGAATTTGGCTCCGGCCCTGGCGGCGCCTTCTACTACCGTGATCGCGAAGAAGGCCTTCGTCACAGCTCGTCCGTATTTTACGCTCTCCTCATAGGTTGCTTTGCCGGAAAGAACCTTCGGCTGCAGCTCAATGATATCCTGGAATGGAACCACGAACTCCTCTGCCGCGGCGTCGCCGAGCAGCTTCTTCATATCATCAATCGTCAGCTCGCCGTTCGCAATTGCCTCCCCTATAGCGTAATATCCCGGCACGGTATCTGTCCAGAATCCCAGGGTTGCCGGATTGGAATTGACGGCGAACTCAGCCAGGTCCTTCACGTCTTCAAACAATTGACTGACGATGCCGTCCCCTACGCCTACGATCGTTACGGCAGCGGTCAATCCGCCGGTTTTCAGGTTCGGATTGTTGCGCATGCCCGAGCTGCTTTCCGCCCAAGCTAAGTCCAGCAGCTCCTTCGTGATCTTCCCGTCTACCTCGAACAGCTCCCATCCGAACCACTCACGCCGAACCGCCGCCATGGTGCTCACCGTGTTCGCGATATGCTGGTAGCCGGCGACGGCGATCAGGAATTCCTGGTTATATTCGCCCGTAATTTCGCCTTGGTAGATGTTCATGTCCTTCAAATATTGCTGCATGTTGCGGATATCCTCCGCAGGAACCGCCTGATTGTATTCATCAAACAGCGCCTGCATTTCCCTGCGCCGCTCTGCCGCTTGACGCACCGCTGCTGCAATCGCGTCGTAGTGGAGTTTCGCCCATTCCCGGTAGAGGGGATTAATCATACCAGCTGCAATTATCAAGCGCAGCTCGCTCTCTTTCGGCATCGCGGACAGATCCTGCTTCAGCGGGTTATATTCGCAGGCATCCAGCGGAGAGCCTTTATAGAACACGGCCAAGCTGACCCCGGACTTATACCATTCCTCAGCGACGCCGAGCTTCGCCAGCTGCTCCCTTT
>NZ_WNZW01000057.1 GCF_009725165.1 Paenibacillus woosongensis | reverse complement strand
GTTCGAATCAGGGATGAAATCGACGATGGCTTTCTTCGGGAAGTGGAAGTTTACCGATTATAAGCATCATTACTTGACGCATGTGTGCCGGGTCACGCCCAAGCCGGAAGAACCCCCTCAGAAGAAAAGTTTAACGTAAAATGAGAACAGCCGGCCCTCAAGGCCGGCTGATCTTATGTGCGACGGGCAGTCGTGTCACTAGCGCAATGGCGCTATGAGCTATCTATTAAAGGCGGCGGCAACGATACCGTAGGTAAAAACGAGCCAAGAGCCGAGAACGATACTTTTCTCGAAGGTGAAAGTCCTTCCTCAAGAGTTCTGGTACAGCTTGAGAAACCTAATCTAGGGCAAGGACTGCGAGGTGCTTGTCTGAAGGAGATGCGGGATGTCGAGAGA
>NZ_WNZW01000056.1 GCF_009725165.1 Paenibacillus woosongensis | reverse complement strand
CGGCAGCGCCGTGAAATATTGCCAAATCTCGCGGTCGAGACCGGCTTTGGCGATTTCGTCGCGCAGAATCGCATCCGATTCGCGAACGATCGTCAGCTTCTCCTCCGTCACTTCGCCAAGCACGCGGATGGCCAGTCCCGGACCCGGGAACGGCTGACGCCACACGATGGCCGCCGGCAGTCCGCACTCTTCGCCGACCTTACGCACCTCGTCCTTGAACAGCGCTTTGAGCGGCTCCACCAGCTTGAACTTCATATCTTCCGGCAATCCGCCGACGTTGTGATGCGATTTGATCGTTTGTGCCGTAGCCGTACCGCTTTCCACGATATCCGTATACAGCGTACCTTGCGCCAAGAACGCGAAGTCGTCGAATTTCCCCGACTCCTCTTCGAAGACGCGAATGAATTC
>NZ_WNZW01000055.1 GCF_009725165.1 Paenibacillus woosongensis | reverse complement strand
TCCATTCAAGCTTCACGACTCTTTTTTTGCGTTCGTCACAAGTCTTTTTTTTGTGTACTTTTTTCGTTTTTTTGTTCAGTTGTCTCCTACTTTTATTTTTTTTTTTTTTTTTTTGTTAGCACGCCCCCATCTATATACAACCCCTCCTTCGTTTCCGCGGGCAATTAAGGTTTTAATAAAAGGCGGGTTGTTTTTTCTTTAAAAATTAAGGAGATATTTTTTTTTTTTTTTTTTTTTTTTTATAAAAAAAAATTTGTATTTTAAAAAAAAATTTAAAAAAAAAAAAAAAACTTTAAAAAATAGTAAGGGGGGGGGTGGGAAATGGAAACCAATTTTTAATTTTTTAAAAAAAAGAAAAGGGAGAGAAAAAAAAAGATTAAAATGTTTATATTTTTTTTTTGGGGGTTTACCACCACCAAAAGT
>NZ_WNZW01000054.1 GCF_009725165.1 Paenibacillus woosongensis | reverse complement strand
ATTCTGAAATCGGTGCCCAAGATTGGTCCGATTGAGCTGGGCTCCTCCGAAGGATTGATCATTCCGCTCGTAACCGACGGCGGTATTGCAAGCTTTCAGTTTCTCTCCAGTGTGCCGTACTACTATATCATTCTCGCTTTTACCGCGATTGTTCTTTTCGTATCCTGGTATATTGAGCGGTCGAAGCTCGGATTTTACTTGACGGCCATCCGTGAGGATGAAGAAGCGGCCAAAGCACTGGGCATTAATACGGCAAGAGTAAAGCTGTACGCCGCAGCGATCAGCGGATTTTTCACCGCTATCGGAGGTACGTTCTTCGGTCAGCTGATGGGGATCTTGCAGCCGGATACGGTTGCAGGTGCGGAAATGTCCGCTCATATGGTGTTCAACGCCATCGTAGGCGGAATCGGAACGGTGTTCGGAC
>NZ_WNZW01000053.1 GCF_009725165.1 Paenibacillus woosongensis | reverse complement strand
GCCGTACACTGTATTCATGACGAAGAAAAGCTACTTGACGAAGCAATCGGCTACGGTGCAGAAATTCGCGAATGCGGTGCAGCAGGCGCAAAATTGGGTGCAGCAGGCAACCCCGGACGAAATTGCCGACGCGATTATTTCCTTCTTCCCGGATACGGACAAAGCGGTCGTCCGCGATGTTGTGAAACGGTATAAGGATCAAGGTTCATTCGCAACGGACGGCATCGTCGACCAGGCGGAATGGAACAACCTGCAGGATGTGATGGAAGCGGCAGGCGAACTGAAGCAGCGGGCCGATCACGGGCAGTTAGTCGATAATACGTTCGCCGAGAAAGCGAAGCAATCCGTGAAGTAACCAAAGGGGCGGCGAAAGTGTGCGGACGGCAGCTTTCGCCTTTTCTTTGCAAGATGATAAGAAGGAGGG
>NZ_WNZW01000052.1 GCF_009725165.1 Paenibacillus woosongensis | reverse complement strand
GGCGAGCAGCATCTCATCAATACGAACGGCGCGATGAACGACATCGACTTGGCCCTGCGCTTTGAATTGAGCTGCCAGCATACCGAGGTTATGCACGCCCACGATCGCCGTTCCGAACACGACGGCTGCCCCGGCTTTCCTCCAAGGCGAGGATGGGCTGCGCTTTCGCCGATGCAGGAGCGAGAGCCGAATTGCGTTGAACGACAGCGCAACCGCAAGGAGGAAGGACAACACAACCAGGTACGGTTCGTAAGACAGCACCGCGGGCAGCCGAAGCGCCGCCATGCCCGTATAGTGCATCCCGGCGATAGCCAGCCCCGTAAACAGCCCGCCGGCCAGCGATTGCAAACCGGAAACGGCGCTTCGCGTCATGACCCACAGCGCCGCCCACACCCCCGCGACCGGCAGCAGCATCGACAAGATCAAGTAG
>NZ_WNZW01000051.1 GCF_009725165.1 Paenibacillus woosongensis | reverse complement strand
ACTTCTACTTCATCAACAAATTTTTTGATTAAATCAATATCCGTCACTTGTCTTTTAGCTCTTCTCATTTGTTTATTTTCCTCTATTTTCATTAGTAAAATCTTAAAAATCATCTCTATAGGCTGATTTATTAGGATAAAATTGCACTTAAAGTATATCAAAAAAATAAGAAATATAGAATTTATAACCTATTTTATTCAGTATCTATACTTTATTTTATCCAAAATAACCTCCTAAATTTAATTATTTACAAAATAAAAATCACAGAAATTTACCGTGATATCATTATAATTAAAAATCCTTCTTAACCAAATATCTAAAAAAAACTTCATCAGTTTTATATCGAAATCTATAAGTTCCACTTACTACTTTTTTATGAAAAAGGTATCTTCTTACGCTATTGCGGTCTATTGAAAGTCTGTGCTATAATAT
>NZ_WNZW01000050.1 GCF_009725165.1 Paenibacillus woosongensis | reverse complement strand
AGTCTAAGGAATCAGATGGGGATCGTTACACAGGATAACTTTTTATATAGCTCTTCGGTGAAAGACAATATTCGAATGGCGAGGCTCGACGCTGCGGATGAAGAGGTGATTGCCGCAGCGAAGAAAGCCTTCGCTCACGATTTTATTTGTGCCTTACCCAACGGGTATGATACCGAAATCGGCGAAAGAGGCATTAAGCTTTCCGGTGGTCAGAAGCCGCGGCTTGCACTCGCCCGCGTCTTTTTAAAGGATCCGGCCCTGATTCTATTAGACGAAGCAACCAGCGCACTCGATAATGAAAGTGAAAAGCTCGTCCAGAAATCGATTTATCAAATAGGTCGTGAAAAAACGATCATTATGATCGCACACAGGCTCTCAACGGTGCTTGAAGCCGATACGATTTTTGTTGTTAAAAACGGGAGCATTGTCGAAAGCGGCAATC
>NZ_WNZW01000049.1 GCF_009725165.1 Paenibacillus woosongensis | reverse complement strand
GGCCTACGGGCGGCAGCAGTGGGGAATATTGGACAATGGGCGAAAGCCTGATCCAGCCATGCCGCGTGAGTGATGAAGGCCCTAGGGTTGTAAAGCTCTTTTGGCGGGGACGATGATGACGGTACCCGCAGAATAAGCCCCGGCTAACTTCGTGCCAGCAGCCGCGGTAAGACGAAGGGGGCTAGCGTTGTTCGGAATTACTGGGCGTAAAGCGCGTGTAGGCGGTTTTCCAAGTTGGGTGTGAAAGCCTTGGGCTTAACCCAAGAAATGCACTCAGTACTGGAAGACTAGAGGACCGGAGAGGATAGTGGAATTCCCAGTGTAGTGGTGAAATACGTAGAGATTGGGAAGAACACCAGTGGCGAAGGCGGCTATCTGGACGGTTTCTGACGCTAAGACGCGAAAGCGTGGGGAGCAAACAGGATTAGATACCCCAGTAGTC
>NZ_WNZW01000048.1 GCF_009725165.1 Paenibacillus woosongensis | reverse complement strand
AAAGAGGGGGAGAAAGGGAGGCACGTCCTTACCTGGGGGTCGGGGTGGTGCTCCAGTAGAGTAAGAACAAGCGACTGCAGCATTTGGGCAGGAACTCTCTCCCCGGGCTGAAAGATATCGTCGCTGAGCGCTACGGTGGGGGGGCGGGCGGGGGGTAGGGCAAGGAGGGGGGGGCGAGTAGGGGCGGTTAGGGCAAGATAAGAGGGGGAGAAGGGGGAAGGAAAGAGGGAGGGGGCAGTATCAATGCCAGCAACCCCGAAGACATGTCCCAACGCGGTTGCCGAGGAGTAAGGGGAAGAAGAGAGGGAAGTAGAGGAAGAAAGGAGGGGGGAAGGAGGGGAAGAAGAAGAAGAAAGAGGAGGAAGGGGAGAAAGGGAAAAAAAAGAAGGGGAGAGAGGGGAGGAAGGAGGGGGGAAGAGAGGAGAAATAAATATGTTGAAAAAGGAGGATG
>NZ_WNZW01000004.1 GCF_009725165.1 Paenibacillus woosongensis | reverse complement strand
CATGCGGCGAAATGATTTATCCGGTATTAGCTACCGTTTCCGGCAGTTATCCCAGTCTTACAGGCAGGTTGCCTACGTATTACTCACCCGTCCGCCGCTAAGTTATTTCGGAAGCAAGCTTCCAAAATAACTCCGCTCGACTTGCATGTATTAGGCACGCCGCCAGCGTTCGTCCTGAGCCAGGATCAAACTCTCCAATAAAGGATGAAAGCATCACATATCCAATGGATGGGATCTTTCATCCCAGGTGAAAGGAAGTTTTACCAATGGTAAATTCTCTTTCAGCTAAGGTGTTTGACTTGCTCATTTCAAAACTGACGAGATCAGATTTGCATCTGACTCTATTATTTAGATTTCACTTCCGTGAAACCCGCTCACTCGTTGTTCAGTTTTCAAAGATCAACCTTGTTTCGTGTGTCGCCATCGTTTCAGCAGCGACTTAAATAATATAACACATTTTTTATCGGCTGGCAAGCACTTTTTTTGATAAAAATAAAATCAATTAAGTTTTCGCCACCCGCCCTCAAAGAATAATCTATCATCTTTTTATCGGGACATTTAATATATCATATAAACCAATCATTCAGCAAGCAGTTTTGCAATCATTATTCATAGTAAAAAAAGGAAGAGACGCCTCGGCGCCTCTCTGCGTTTTTGTCTAATTATTAATCCAAGGATTGCGTTTGCGGCTGCGTTTTTTTCTTGTCGCCGGCTTCTTGTTTTTTGCTTCCGAACTCCGCTCTGGTTTACCTTTCCTGACTTCAGAAATATTCGCATCTTTCTGGGCTTGCTCCGGCGTATCCGTACCTTGATCCGTACTGTTTCTTTCTTTGGCCTGGTCTGCTGCCTGGATATTCGCTGTATCCTCCCTATTTCCGCCTTTATACCAATCCTCGTGGTGCATTTGCTCAGGAGCACCGAATCCTCCTAACGGAGACACAGGCACATTAGGCATTACCGCTTGGTACGGCTGAACCGCAAAAGGTGCGTTCGCGTACGGTTGGATAGTCGAGTGTCCGGAGCAGCCGCAAGGTGAATAGGTGTGATGCGGCTCATAGTAAGGAGCAGACCATGGATAGGCTACATTAGGTGAGACTGATGAATTGGGTAAGACAGATGCGGGTGATACAGATGCATTGGGCGATACATTAGCCCCGTATAGGGGAGCAACATTCGATGAGAGCTGGGCCTGCCCCCAAGGCGAATTGTCGCTTCCCGGAAACGGTGCATTGGGCGCATAGCTTTCTGGCATAACATTCCCTGCTTCGGGATAAACATGCGGCTGATGATGAGAGTGATGATGAGAATGATGATGATATGGCAGATTTCCATGGGCATAAGGATGTGCAGGTGCACATGGATTCATATATTGAGGCGACTGATAAGGCGCATTCGACAGACCCGGGTATTCTCCCATGGCAGCCTCATTCGGCCATGCTGGCGGAAAATCGTAATAAGAAGATACATGTTCATTCTCGAAATGATAAGGAGAGTGCAAATTCTCCTGATGTGTGCCATGACCGGAGCAGCCGCACGGAGAATAAGGCATGGGCTGACCAGACACTAACATCGGCGGCTGTTCGACTTGGAACTGAAAAGGTGATACTAACTCAGGATAATGCGGCATGGGATGGCAAGGAGGCTCCTCGTATTTGATTGGCTTTACCTCCATTTGAGGCATCTGCTGAGGAACGACGGGCATGACATTTTCTATGATTTTAATATTCTCAACTTTGACGCTCTCCAGTTTAATGCTTTCAGGCTTCACGATAGGAGCCGGCTTCGGATTCTCCACAATCGGTTTGATATTCTCTGGCTTAGGATTCTCCGTAATCGGTTTGATATTCTCCGGCATCACATTCTCTGGCTTAATATTTTCCGGTTTAATGTTTTCAGGCTTGATGTTCTCCGGTTTCACATTTTCAATAGGGGCCGTATTTTTCTTCTGGATCGGGCTAACCAGGTTCGGATTAGGCGCGGCATTATTGGATGGATTGTTCGCCCCTGGATTTGCTCCACCGGGAATGTTGATCACATCCCCAACGTTAAGTACATTAGGATCACTCAACTGCGGGTTGGCATTTACCAGAGCCTGCAATGGCAGTCCCCAGGCTTTGGACAACTTCCAAAGAGAATCCCCTTGCTTCACAGTATGCTTGTAGATGATCCCTTCTTCCACGGGAACGGCCGAAGTAGGTATCTTAACCTTCATTCCTATGCTAAGCTCATCTGGATTGCTGATTTGCGGGTTGGCCTCGATTATTTTCTGCAGAGGAACATCATATTTTTTTGATAACTCAAACAAAGTATCTCCTTGTTTTACGATATGGATTTTCACGTGCTAAAGACCTCCTAGGTTTCTTCTCCGGACCGTGATCTTCGCCCGGGGCCCATTTAATACATCCTATGCAGGAGCCCGGCTTTTGACATCCATGTAACGAAAAAAACCTATCCTTCTTTATAGAAAAAAGGATAGGTTCCTTAAATTTAGAGTCTTACCAAACTTTTAAGCCGTCTTTATCCACAATGCTGCGGAATTCCTCCAACAGCTTGAGCGTGATCGGGCCGGCATGTCCCTCACCAATAATCCGCCCATCGACTTCGCGGACCGCGATAACCTCAGCCGCCGTTCCTGTCAGGAACACTTCATCAGCTACATAAACATCATGAAGCGTAAACGGCTCTTCCTTCAGCTTATAGCCCTTCTCATGGCAAATATCAATGATGGCTTGGCGGGTAATCCCTTCTAGCGCGCCTAAATAGCATGGCGGTGTCGTAATGACCCCGTTCTTCACGATAAAAATATTATCTCCCGAGCCTTCGGTCACGTAGCCTTGCGAGTTCAGCATAATCGCTTCACCTGCGCCGGACAGGTTCGACTGGATTTTTACCAGGATGTTGTTCAAATAGTTCAGCGATTTGATTTTCGGATTCAGCGCGTCCGGAATATTGCGTTTCGTCGATACGGACACCGTCTTCAAGCCGGTTTTGTATGCCTCCTCTGAATAAATCGCGAGCTGCTCAGCGATGATAATGACAGAGGCCTTAGGACAGCGATTCGGATCCAGCCCCAGGTTGCCTGCACCGCGTGACACAACCAGACGGATGTACCCGTCGCGGAGCTCGTTACGACGCAGTGTTTCGACCAATGCGTCCTCCATTTCCTGATACGTGAGTGGAATGTTCAGCATGATCGATTTTGCGGAATCATACAAGCGGTCCAAGTGCTCTTTGCATTTGAAAATATTCCCGTTATAGATGCGAATTCCTTCGAATATCCCATCACCGTATAAGAAACCATGATCGTATACGGAGATTTTTGCATTTTCCTTTGTTACGAATTGTCCATCTAAATAAATCCATTGTTCTGCCATTATTTTCGCACCTCCAGCTTTTGATTTTTCACAGAATAACTTGGGTAGGAACCAAGTATACGCACTTGGCAGCCTAACGCCTCAATCTCTCCGATGGCTGATTTCAGCAGGACAGTGTCCAGGGAGGAGAGGACATCCATATAAAAATAGTAACTTCCAAGCCGCTTCTTGGTAGGTCTCGATTCGATGCGAGACAGGTTCAGCTTCCGCCAGGCAAACGCCGACAACACTTGGTGCAAAGCGCCCGGAAAATCCTCGGGAAGCGTGACCAGAATGCTCGTTTTATCCTGGGCAGACTCACTCCGTTTCAATTGGAGCGGCTCCTGACCGATCAGGACAAACCGGGTGTAATTGTTGTCATGATCCGTGACCCGGTCGGCTAAAATATCCAGCCCATGGGTCTTGGCGCCAAGCGCGGTGCCGATTGCCGTCCAGCCTTCGCCAGGGCGCTCCTTAACAAGCTTTACGGCTTCCGACGTACTTGCGACATGCTCCAGTTCCGCTTGAGGCATGTTGGCCTTCAGGAACTGCATGCATTGCGCCATAGCCACCGGATGTGACAGCACCTTGGTCACTTTTGCATAATCAATCTGACTCGCATCGGAATCCGATACGAATTCTTTCCTGTCGCCGATTAAATTTTGAATGGAAGGGTACACCCACTCTACTTGCATCGGGATGTCGACTTCATGAACAAGCCAATCCATATGCAAACTAACGGAGCCTTCAATCGTATTTTCAATCGGAATAACGCTGTACTGGCTTACACCGTTTGCCGTCGCCAGAAACACGTCGGAAATCTGCTTGCAATGATGCAGCTGTACCTGCTCTTCACCAAATAAATGAAGAACAGCCTCATGAGATACCGAGCCTTCCGGCAGCAACGCGATTACTTTCATGCTCTGACTTCCCCTTTTATGGAATCAATGAACTGCTCACCTGTATTTATAGTAAGCGTCTTAGCGCCTTGTGTGCAAGGTTGCAGCCAAATCGTCTGAGCCTGGATTCCCTGTTCGCCAAGCACCTCATGCAAAAAGCGCTCTAATTCTGCGCTTCTTTTCTCGCGGCGGTCCATCAGCGCCAGCAGCGTCGGACCCGCTCCACTAAGCGCCGCGCCAAGGGCGCCGTGCTCCGTCGCCTCTTTCAATATGCGCTCCATTCCCGGCACCAAGGAAGCACGGAACGGCTGATGCAGCCGATCCTGCATCGACGCACGAATCAGGTCAAGCCTGCCGGAAGCCATCGCTGCTGTAAACAGAGAGGTCCGGCTAATATTAAATACGGCGTCGCCCAAGCTGACCTGTTCGGGAAGTACCTGGCGCGCTTTCGATGTAGAGAGCTGGAAGTCGGGAATCGCCACCAAAATCTCCAGATCGGCCGGCGGCTCGATCCGTAAATACTCAGCGTGGGCTCCGTCCCAAACAGCCGTAATCAATCCCCCAAACAAGGAAGCGCCGACATTATCCGGATGCTTCTCAAGCGCCGTAGCCATATCGAACAGCTTGGCTTGATCCAGCGGCGAGCCGATAAGCTCATTTGCTGCGACCAGTGCACCCACGATCGCCGATGCACTGCTGCCAAGACCTCTGGTAAGCGGAATATCCGAATACATGGAAATTTCCAGCTCGGGAAGAGATACCCCTGCTTCGCGAAAAACGGATTGAGCTACCTCGTAAATAAGATTGCTTTTATTGGCTGGAATCCCCTTCATCTGATCGCCGTATAAATGAATATTCGTCGCTTCCGCTTGTTTCATTTCAATCCAGGCGTAAAGCGACAGGGCCATGCCAAGCGTATCGAAGCCTGGACCCAGATTTGCCGTACTTGCAGGTACTTTGACGCGTACGCCCGCTTCAGGCATCATTGCTGCTCTCCTTGCAGCTTCGCGATGGCCGCCATAACTGCTTCTTCCGTATCCTTCACAACAATTGGTTCGCTGCCAATGCTCTTGATCGCAATATTAGGATCCTTCAAGCCATGGCCAGTCAAGACGCAAACAACGGTTTCTCCACCTTTAAAGTAACCTTCGCGATGAAGCTTATACACACCGGCAACAGATGCCGCAGAAGCCGGTTCCGCAAAAATGCCTTCACGCGCCGCAATCGTCTTATATGCTGTCAAAATTTCTTCATCGGTTACGTAGTTGATCTGTCCGCCAGACTCCTCTGCGGCGGCTACTGCCGTCTTCCAGCTTGCCGGGTTGCCGATGCGGATTGCGGTTGCAACAGTTTCAGGCTCTAGAATCGGCTCTCCTTTAACGATAGCCATCGCTCCTTCAGCTTCAAAGCCGACCATGCGCGGAAGTGAATTACTCTTGCCATGCTGTTGATACTCCTTAAAGCCCTTCCAGTATGCAGAAATATTCCCCGCATTGCCGACTGGAATCGCCAGGACGTCCGGCGCTTTGCCCAATTGGTCGCAAACTTCAAACGCTGCCGTCTTCTGTCCTTCAATGCGGTACGGGTTCACCGAGTTCACCAGCGTAATCGGATGCTTCGCCGTAATATCGCGGACGATTTCAAGCGCACGGTCAAAGTTTCCTTCGATGGCAATCACTTTGGCTCCGTAAATCATCGCTTGGGCCAGTTTACCGAGAGCGATGTTATTGTTCGGGATCAACACGATGCAGTTCAGCCCTGCACGCGCCGCATACGCCGCAGCTGCAGCGGACGTGTTCCCCGTAGAGGCGCACATAATCGTGTTGCTGCCTTCTTCAATCGCCTTAGCCACGGCCATGACCATTCCGCGATCTTTAAATGAACCCGTTGGGTTCAGACCCTCATATTTGAAATACAGATCGAGCCCCAGCTCCTCGGACAGATTATCAGCACGAACGAGCGGCGTATTGCCTTCATGCAGCGTTAGCAGCGGTGTGTTGTCGTTAATTGGCAAATACTCTTTATAGGTATGCAGCAATCCAAGATATCTCATGAAATAAAAACCCCTTTTATTATTAGGAATAAACGAGAAGATCTTTAACCTTCTACGCGATACACGCTCTTAACGCGGCGAATAACCTTCAGTGTCTCGAAATGCTTCAGCACTTTATCCATGTTCGCCTTCGAGGCATGATGAGTAACGATAATGATTTCAGCATCCGGCGTATGCTCATTTGGCGATTGCACCACCGATTCCAGACTGACATCATATTCCCCGAACACTTGAGTAATTTGGGCCAGCACGCCAGCTTTGTCGTCTACTTCAAGCAGCAGGAAGTTCTTGTAGGCGATTTGCTCGTCGCTCTTCAGCTTCTTCGCTTTATAAGGAACCATTGCTTTCAGGCCGTTGACTCCGAGCTTCAGATTCTTCACTACCGCAACCAAATCAGCAACTACCGAAGTGGCCGTCGGCATTTCCCCGGCTCCAGCGCCATAGAACATCGTCTCGCCAACCGCTTCGCCATGGACATAAACAGCGTTGAATACGCCGTTTACCGCAGCGATCGGATGGCTTTTCTTGACCATTGTTGGCTGGACGCTAACACTAAATTCGTCGTCCTGGCGATCGGCGATGCCGAGCAGCTTCATCTCATAGCCCAGCTTCTTCGCATAAGCGATATCCTCCTTGGACACGCTCGAAATCCCCCGGACATCGACATCGCTCAGCTCCACGTTCGTTCTGAAGCCAAGCGTTCCCAAGATGACCATCTTGCGGGCCGCATCCAGGCCTTCCACGTCTGAAGTCGGGTCAGCCTCGGCATAGCCAAGCTCCTGTGCTTCCTTGAGGACATCCTCGTAGGATGCATCTTCTTGGCTCATCTTGCTCAGAATATAGTTTGTCGTCCCATTAACAATCCCCATAATCTTAACGATGCGATCCGAAGAGAAGCCCTCGATCAGCGTCCGAATAATCGGAATCCCCCCAGCCACACTTGCTTCATAGAATACATCACATTGCTTCTCCAACGCCTTGGCCATGATCTCCGAACCATAGAGAGCCATAAGATCCTTGTTTGCCGTTACAATATGTTTTCCCCGATCCAGCGCTTCGAGGATATATTCCTTGGCAGCCTCCACACCGCCCATCACCTCGACAATGACATCGATTTCCGGATCGCGGATCACCTCCCAGGGATCCTCCGTAAGCTTGCTTTGCTCGATTTCAATGCTTCTGGCCTTCTCCAGATTTTTAACGGCTACCTTCTCGATGATGATCGGAGATCCGACTTGACTGCTCAAATCCTCCTGATGTCCTTCGACGATGCGTACAACGCCGGTTCCTACAGTGCCAAGCCCCAGTAATCCTACCTTAACGGGTTTCAATATAAGTCCCCTCCTGTTCCCTATGCGGGTTGTTTATCGAATTGTGTTGCGGGAGATACCTATCCTTGACCGACGATTTGAATTTTCTTTACGCCGGAGATTTCTTGCAATGCCTTGATCATCTTATCCAGTTCCTCCGTCAGCCGCGAAGTTTCCACGGAGATGACCACATTTGCTCTTCCTTGTAAAGGAATGCTCTGATTGATCGTAAGCACGTTCCCTCCCGATCCGGCAAGCAAGGAAAGTACTTGGGATAAGATGCCGGAGCGATGTTCCAGATCGAACGATATCGTGACGATTTCTTCCCGCTCCATCTGGTTCAACGGATGAATGCCGTCCTTATACTTATAAAAAGCACTGCGGCTAAGCCCGACCTGGAGCGTCGCTTCATGCACGGTTTTAACGTCCCCGGCAGCAAGCAGCTGCTTCACCTGAAGCGTCTTGATCACTGCTTCCGGCAAAATATCTTCACGGACCAAGTAATAACGCTCCTTCACAAACGTCCTCCCCTTAAAGACTATTGTTTTCGTATAGTGGACATTATAACGAAAAAAAAGTCTGGAGGCAACCTATTTTCCGCACAGATTTTCGCGAATTTCTCCTGAACCCGGTTTTAGCCGATATACAGCAAAGAGCACCCTTTACAGGTGCTCTCCATAAAGACTTTAATAGTAGCTGCTTCCCTCAACAAATTCGAATTCAAAATCGCCGATGCGGACAATTGTTCCGTCCTTGGCGCCGCGTCTCCGTAATTCGTCGTCCACGCCCATATGCCGCATGGTACGCGCAAGCTTGAGAATGGCGTCATGCGTATTCAATTGCATCCGCTTCATCATTCTTTCGATCTTCGCGCTCTCGACGACAAAATCCTCGTTCTCGCGGCGAATCACGAAGTCCTGCTCCTCTTCCTTCTCCAGCTTATAAATTTTCCGTTCGCTTAATTCGGTAACTTCCTCCAGCGCTGGCTCCTCCGGGATTTGATCAAGCAAATCAGCCGTTCTGTAAATCAGTTCCTTGATCCCCTGACGGGTCAGGGAGGATATCGGCATGATTTCAAGATCAGAGCGAATCTCGCTTACCTGTTTGCGGAATTTCTCCAAATGTTCCGCCGCCTCCGGCATATCCATCTTGTTTGCGGCTACGATCTGCGGACGATTCTCGAGCTGGGCGTTATACAGCTTAAGCTCTTCGTTGATCTTCAGCCAGTCGTCGAACGGATCGCGGCCTTCCGATCCGGCCATATCGACAACATGGATAATAACGCGCGTCCGCTCCACATGGCGAAGAAATTCATGACCTAGACCCACGCCCTCATGCGCCCCTTCGATAAGGCCCGGGAGGTCGGCCATTACGAAGCTGCGCCCTTCGTCGACGTCCACCACCCCGAGATTCGGCGTTATGGTCGTAAAATGATAAGCACCAATTTTCGGCTGAGCCGCAGATACAACGGATAACAGCGTGGACTTGCCTACGCTTGGAAATCCGACCAGCCCCACGTCGGCCATCACCTTAAGCTCCAGCACAATCCAGCGCTCCTCGCCTTCCTCTCCATGCTCTGCAAGCTCTGGAGCCGGGTTGCTCGGCGTTGCAAAGCGGGTATTGCCCCGGCCTCCGCGGCCCCCTCTCGCGACTACGATTTGTTGCCCGTGCCGGGTTAAATCGGCGAGCACCTCCTGGGTGTCGTCATCGATAATGACCGTTCCCGGCGGAATCCGAACGATCATATTTTCGGCATTTGCCCCGTGCTGGCTTTTGTTTCGCCCCTTGACGCCGCGATCCGCCTTAAAATGCCGCTGATAGCGGAAATCCATAAGCGTGCGCAGACCTTCGTCTACACGGAATATGACGTCGCCGCCCTTGCCGCCGTCGCCGCCCGCAGGACCGCCTTCCGGAACATATTTCTCCCGGCGGAAGGCAACGATACCGTCGCCGCCGTCGCCGCCTTTTACATACACTTTCGCTTTATCTATAAACATGCGTTCACCTCTTTTAAATTTCCGCACAGCATCCTTAGCCGTACCGAAGCCTGCCCGGAATCTCCGTGCTCTGCACGAATTTGTTTTCCGTCCAAGACTTCAGATAACCGCTGAAAGAGGATTTCCTTATTTCCTGAGCTTTCCTTCTGAACGAAACTGACCGACAACTCGTTATGTTCAAGGCCAATCGACATTTTAAGCTGCAGCATTTCTCCCCAAGAGGAACGGCCGGCAAATTGGAAGGCCCGGATCGTGTCAATGATGGCCTCCGTTAACTCCTCCGCATCCTCGGCAGTGAGCAGCTTGCCTAACTCCAGGTCGTCTTCAATGCTGACCTCGAGTTGAACCGAACTGTTCACTTCACGAAAAGATTGCAAATAAAAAACCAGCGAAGGGATGCCCAAGCGGGATATTTTGCTCTCTACGGCCATCCTTTCCTTTATTCTGTCCACACAGCTGGCCAGTTTATCAATCTTGCCCAGTTGAATGTATCCGTACAAAATTTGCAGGTCGTTCATCCAATCATGCCGGTGGTGACCAAGTGTGGCAGCCGCGGTTCTTTGCACCGATTCCAGCAGCTGCTTCCTTTCATTCGTCGCCCGATCCTTCACATATTTGATATAACCCCACAACACCGCCAGCAAACCTACGCACAACACAACATACCATACTGTCGATTCAACGAAGTACAATATCACCAACAAAGCAAGCGTTAGCGTTCCGGCAATGACCGGCACTGTGAACCGATGTTTCATGAATTTCCCCGTTCCTCTTCAATTGGGTACATGACCTTTTTATTTTTAACATCTTTACCCAGTATATCACAATCCTTGTCCCCACATTGACTTAAAAAAGTATAGTGAAGCAAGTAATCTCAAAAAAGCCCTCGGCACGAGTGCCGAGGGCTTATAAGCAAGCTATTAAGCTTCAACTGCTGCCGCTACAGGAGCAACTTCCACAGGGTAGACGCTCACTTTCTTGCGATCGCGTCCCCAACGTTCGAATTTAACAACGCCGTCGACTTTTGCAAACAGCGTGTCGTCTTTACCGATTCCCACGTTGGTACCCGGATGAATCTTCGTTCCGCGTTGGCGAACAAGAATGCTTCCGCCTGTTACAGTTTGGCCATCAGCACGTTTTACGCCAAGGCGTTTAGCAATACTGTCACGACCGTTCTTTGTGGAACCTACACCCTTCTTGGATGCGAATAACTGGAGATCCAATTTCAACATTATAGTCTACCTCCTTCTTTAAATAATGATATCTTGTATCTGAATATACTCACCGTATGACATTTCGATACTTTGCAGCATAACGACCATAGAAGCAAGGAGAAGCTGTGCCTGCTCCAGAGCTTTCGGCTGCTCCACATGAGGAAGACTCGCGTTTAAGAACCCGTTCTTCATCTTGGAATCCATGACGACTCCGGTCAGCGTTTCGATGGAATTCACTGTTCCAACGGTAACGGCGGATACCCCGGCGCACACAATGTCTTGGCCTGGCTCGGCATAATGGGCATGACCTTCTACTTTGAAACCATGTATTTCGTTATCCTTACGACGCAATATGGAGACGCTAATCAAGGTACGTCACCTTCTTACGCTTGGATTTTCTCGATGGTCACTTTCGTGTATGGTTGACGATGACCTTGTTTCTTGTGGTAGTTCTTCTTCGGTTTGTATTTATAAACGACAACCTTGCGGCCTTTGCCGTGTTTCTCAACTTTCGCTGTTACACTAGCACCGGCTACTACAGGAGTTCCCGCTACCAAACCGTCGCCTTTGGATACAGCCAATACACGGTCGAACGTCACGCTTGCGCCGTCCTCTGCGTTCAATTTCTCGATGTAAAGAACATCGCCCTCTTGAACACGGTATTGTTTACCGCCAGTTTCGATAATTGCGTACATTTGCTTGCACCTCCTCATGTCTCAGACTCGCCTAATTCAGGTGCGCCGCGTTAGCGGCGATCTTGTTGACCTGATCGGAGCGGTTACAGCATGTGCACAAGCTACACTCATGACACATACTTAACTATAATATCACGGAGAAAGGTCAAAATCAATCGCTTCCGCAAATTTAATCCATGCCCGAAGCAGCTGTCTCCTCCCGTATTCGCTTTCTCGTCATTTCAAGCAATCCAAGTCGTGTCCAGCCAAGGATATGATGTTGGGTCCGATCGCCCTGCATGCAGCTGTGAAGCTTGTCCAACACGGCATCCCTGTGCTCCTCGCGATCCATATCGATGAAATCGATGATGATAATGCCCCCAGTATCCCTGAGGCGAATCAGCCTGGCCATTTCGTCTGCCGCCTCGAGATTGGTCTGGAACACCGTTTCCTCCAGCGAGTTTCCGCCGATGTATTTCCCTGTGTTGACGTCAATGACAGTCAGCGCCTCCGTCTGATCCCACACCAAGTATCCCCCGCCAGGCAGCCACAGCTTCCGCTGGAAATCCTTATCCAGCTGGCTCTGCACGCCATAAAACTCAAATAGAGGAACTTCCTTATCGTAAATTTTGATGGCCTGCTCATGACCGGGAATCATCATCTCCAGGAATGCGGCCACTTCAGCGGCCCGCTTTGGGCAGTCCATAATGATCTCATCCGTCTCGGGACTGTACACATCCCTCATCAGCCGCTGAACCATGCTAAGTTCCTGATGCAGAAGAGCGGGCGCGATATGCGTCTTGCTCTTCTCCAATATCCCTGACCACTGTTTGCGTAGCAGGGACAGGTCCATGGCGATGGCTTCCAGCTCCTCAAGCTCGGCCACGGTGCGGAGAATAAGCCCTTCCTCCTCCTCCCGAAGCTCGTCGCCGATCGCTTTAAGCCGATGTCTCTTATCTTCGTCAAAAATCTTCTTGGAGACCGCAACATATGCGGCTGAAGGCATGTATACGAGCCAGCGGCCGGGAAGCGAATAATGCGTCGTAACTCTCGGTCCTTTGTTGCCGATGGCGTCCTTTACAACCTGCACGATAATATCCTGGCCAGGCTGAAGCAGCTCGGAAATCGGCGGTTTAACTTTCGGTTGTCTTTCCAAATGTGGATGAAGCACGTCATCGATATATAGAAAAGCATTCTTCTTCTGCCCGATATCCACGAAGGCAGCCTGCATGCCGGGAAGCACATTGACTACGCGCCCTTTAAAAAAACTGCCGACAAGCCCCTTGGCCTGACAGCGCTCTACGGCATACTCCACCAGTCTGCCGTCCTCCTGGAGCGCCATTTCGGTAGAGCCGGAATTGCAGTGAATAATCATCCGTTTCACGATCTCACCCTCTGTCTGCATTGCAACGCAATGAATATGATGTGATTATACCACGGCGGGATACTATGCCGCAGGCCCGCCTTTAAAATAGGAGGAAATAACCCGTTGCTCCGGCACAACGGCAATGATCCTTCCCTGACGGTTCATCACATAGATAAAATGGTATTTTTCCCTTTTAAAAAGACGCAAAATATGGTCCAAAGGTTGCACTTTATCCGCTACAATCGGTTGTGCCAGGCTGCCATGAAGCAAATGGCGCGAGAACGAACGCTCTCTGTTCATCAGGAATCTCATGAAGCGATAGGGAATGTTGCGGTAATCCACATAATTGGAATAGAGCAGAAACAGCCCTATTAGCAGCAGGTTCAACTGAAGCATTCCGCCCTGTAAGAACAGGGGATACAGCGCATAACCGATAAGCAGGAGGCTGAACAACAAGCTGATGCGCAGCGACCAGACGAGCGCCAAATGGTACGGCAGAATAATACTGCAGAGCGACTGGAATATCTTCCCTCCGTCCAGCGGCAGAACCGGAAGCAAGTTGAATAATGCGATAAGCACATTTCCCTGTACAAAATAGTCATAGTAAGGCCCGTCCCACAATCCGGCGGCATGCAGGAGCCAGGCGCAGCCAATCAGCAGCCCGTTCTGCAAGGGGCCGGCTAGCGCAATTATCATCTCGCGCCCCGCATTCAAATAAGCCGTATCCTCCATTACCGCAACGCCGCCAAACGGCAGCAGCTGCACAGAGAGAACATGGACGCCAAACCATTTTGCAGCGGCCACATGCCCCCACTCGTGAATGAAGACGATCGCAAACAAAGTCAGCAGCTCCAGGAAATGGCCCGTAATGACAGATGCCAGCATGACGAGGACAAACAACGGGTGAAAAGATATCGCAATGCCGCCCCATCTAATCAAATGGAATCACATCCGCAGGATCGATATAGCGATCATTTTTCTTCAATGCGAAATAAAGGGTCGGGACGTTCTGTTCGGATGACGCTGCCAGCTTCCCGACCAAATCCCCGGACTCTAGCCAGTCCCCTTTTTCTACAAAGGATTGAAGCAGGTTGCCGTAAATAGACACGTAACCTCCTGCATGCTGAACGACAACCGTCTCGCCTGTGAAGGCATCGTTGCCGACGCTCAGCACCCTCCCTGTTTCTACGCTTTTAACCTGTAAGCCCGTACTCGAATCATTGGCGGGTACGATGTTAATTCCCCTTAAACTGAGTGCAAATGCACTGGCAATTCTACCGTCGAGCGGAGTAGAGAAGCTGCTCGCATTGTTAACTTTAACGCCTTTATCTTCGCTTTGCCGAAAGATCGGTATGAAAGTCGGAGCTCCGCCAAAGTTACGCTTATACCATGCTTCAGCCGCCCCAAAGTCCATTTCATAGGTTAAGGAATGGGCCACGAATAGGCGGATGGATCCCGCCCAAGGCGGTTCATACCGGTTAACGGCCCATAGTCCGGCAAAGAGCAGCATGCTGATGCAGAGACGTATGAATAGCATGCCCCAGAAGGAAGGTCCCTTTCCATCCTTCGGCATGACTGAATCCTGCCGGTCGAACAAACCGGTATCATTCCAGCGGCCTTGTCCATGCTTCCACATCCATTCCGGGTCCTGCTCCTTGTCCGACGCATTTTTCGCACTCTGGCGGATATCCTGCGTGCGTTCGCCGTCCACTGCATGATCCATGTCCCGTATTGCAGGGTATCTCTCTGCAGAGTGCCGCGTCATCTCCTGCAATCCATGATTAACTTCCTTCATATAAGGATGTCCGCCCGAGACAAGCTGCTTGATTCGTTCTTCCCGCCGCCGCTTCACATTCGATTTTACGTCCATCGTCCATATCCCCTCCGAATAGCATCAGGCGATTTCTTTCCAATACGTGCAACATGTCAGGCTGCACCCGGCAAACATGTTGTATTTAGTTTATGAGCGGTTTGAGCGGAATATGAACAAGCTCCTCTGATGAAGGCAAGCCCATTACGCATTTATGGAACACAAAAAAACCGGCGCTTGCAGCGCCGGCCTCAATTTCTAATCTACCTCATATTTCTCCTGGTGAAGCATAATGCTGAATACCAGTCCAATGCACAGCATATTCAGCAGCAGCGATGTTCCTCCATAGCTAATGAATGGCAGCGTAATACCTGTAATCGGCATCAGGCCAATCATCATGCCTACATTCTCGAAAATTTGGAACAGAAACATCGCCGCAATGCCCACGATAATATAAGCTCCCCGCTTATCTATGCAGCGAAGCGCGATTTGAATCATCCTGTAAATAAACAAAAAGTAGAGCAGCATCAGTAAGGATGAACCTACGAAACCGAATTCCTCGCCTACAACGACGAATATCGAATCCGAATACGGGTAAGGAACAAATCGTTTATTTTTTAGCTCGCCCTGTAAAAAACCGTCACCCGTCAGCCCGCCGGAACCAATCGCAATTTTGGCATAGCTGGACTGGTGCTTGGCATCATTCGAGGCCAAATCCGGATTGATAAACGTATTGATCCGCTGGTACCAGTGCAGTTTCCCCTTATCGGCCAGATAATCGTGAATTTGCGTGTTATAAGCATTAAATAATGTAACGAACACGATCAGGAAAGCCACGAATGCCGTCAGGCCAACGAGCACATGGCTGTATTTCGTGTTGCCGATCCATAGCATGGCGCAAAGTACTACCAGATAGATGATCGCATTCCCCAAATCCGGTTGAATCAGCACCAGCAAGAAAGGCAGCAAGGTTACCGCCGTAATCGGAACAACGTCGCGCCGGAAGCTGAGCAGCCGGCCTTCCCGCTTCCCAAGCAAATAGGCCGTAGTCATAATCAAAATGATTTTGACGAGCTCAGCCGGTTGAAACAATAGGCCTCCCGGAAGCTCAAACCAGCTTCGTGCGCCATTAATTTCCGGCGCAAACAAGAAGACAAGAACGAGCAGCAAGCTGCCCGTTCCATATACATACCAGCTATATCGAAGCAACGTGCGGTAATCGACGATCGACATGCCGAATACCACGGCAAAGCCGAGGCCATAGAACATTAAGGTCTTTAAATCGTAGTTCTTGAAATCGGGCGCATATGGAGCTATTGCACTATGAACGAGCATCGTGCTCATAATCATGAATAAGACCAGGATCGCCACCATAAGCCAATCGATTTTTTTGAGTTTGAAGAACAAAAAGGATCAACCCATTCCGAAAAACTTCTTAAAGCGTGTAAACATGCCTTTCTTCTGGTCAAGCAGCATGAGAGGGACGGTGTCTCCCAATATGCGCCGGGCAATGTTACGATAAGCGATTGCGGCCTTCGAATCGGGGTTCATTACGGTAGGCTCCCCATTGTTAGCCGCTTTAATGACAAGCTCGTCATCCGGCACAATGCCGATGAGATCGATATTGAGCACCTGCAAAATACCTTCGATATCCAGCATGCTTCCCGACTTTACCATATCGACCTTAATCCGGTTTACGACCAGCTTCGGCGAACCGATATGCGAGCTCTCGAGCAAGCCGATGATCCGATCCGCATCGCGGACGGCGGCATTTTCCGGCGTCGTAACGACAATCGCTTGATCTGCTCCGGCAATCGCATTTTTGAAGCCTTGTTCTATTCCAGCAGGGCAATCGATAATAACGTATTCATATTCCTTCTTCAGTTCAAGAACGATATCCTTGACCTGCTCTTCCGACACGGCATTCTTGTCTTTCGTTTGCGCAGCGGGCAGCATGTACAATTCATCAAAACGTTTATCCTTCACCAAAGCCTGGTTCAAGCGGCAGCGCCCTTCGGCCACGTCGATCAAATCATAGATGATCCGGTTCTCCAGGCCCATAACGACATCCAGGTTCCGCAGGCCGATGTCCGTATCGACAAGACATACCTTCTTGCCAAGCAGCGCCAGAGCGGTACCGATATTCGCAGACGTAGTCGTTTTCCCTACGCCGCCTTTACCCGAAGTGACAACGATAGCTTCTCCCATAGTTTACACCCCTTTGAACATCTTAAAGTCCGGACGCACCCGGGTTATGTTCGTAATTTTGTCAATCTGCATCTTCCCGTCACGCAAAAAAGCGAATTCCATGCTGCTCTCGTGGTGATCCCACTCGTCTGGAGGCCGGCTATAGACTTCAGCAATGCGCAGCTGCGTCGGTGATAAATACGAAGCGGCGATGATGGCATCTTCTTTCCCCTCTGCCCCGGCATGAACCATTCCCCGCAAAGCCCCCAGAATATATACGTCTCCGGTGCAGGAGATCGTCCCTCCCGGATTGACGTCTCCGAGAAACAGCAGATTGCCGTCATGCTGCAGGACCTGCCCGGAGCGCACAATCCCGGTTATCGTCGTTAGCTGCCCTTCCTTGGGACGGTCTTCTTCCGCTAACGGCGACTCTACCGACCGGACTAGCAAATTGCCTTTTTGCTTCAATATATCAAGGATCATTTCCTTCTCTGCATCTGTTACGATTCGCTTGCCCAATTTGACATCGACATGAATAATCGGCCCTGTCAGAATATTCTGATGGCTATGCTCTAACTTATAGCGCAGCTCATCCAGAAGCTGTTGCAAATCACACTCATCGTCAAGCAGGAATACCAGGCCATCTTTGATGCCCTTGATCGTAACGTGCTTCGATTTTACTGTCATAAGCCTGTCCCTCCCCCCTATTCATTTCGTGCAAGAGCACCCAAGTTCCTGCTTCTTAAGGAAAAGCACGAAATGTCAGGCTTGGCTCTCGGAAGAACGACGCTTCGTAATCAGCTCCAGCTGGCGTCTAAGAGGGACGTAAATCATCAAAGCAAATACGACGTGAACGAATACGTTTGGGATGATAAAAGTCATTAAAGCCCAGGTATATGGCTGATGTGTCAGTTCAAACAGCGAGTAAGTGCCGAACAGGATCGAGTCCAGCAGCAGGCTGCCGATCATTACGACGATCATCATCAGCGGCAGCGGAGCTCTCGGCGAGCGGAATACAAGGCCAAGCAAATAACTGGACAGCCCCATGGCAAAAGAATAAGCTCCAATGATCGCCCCATAAAATACGACATCCTGCAGCAGCCCAAAAAGAAGACCCAGCACCAAGCCGCTATGCCGGTTGTCGTAAACGGTAATAAACAGAATGGCGATATATGCCAGGTGAGGAACAATGCGCGTCTGCCACGCATCAGGGATTATCCAGGGAATGACCGTCCCCTCGATAATAAACAATACGAACACCAGCAGGACCAGTATATATTTACGATTCCTCACTACTCCAAGACCTCCGGTGTATATACCACAATCAACTCTTTCCAGTCCGTGAAGCTGGCTGCGGGCTCGATGAATGCCGTATATGTCAATCCGTATTCGCCAACCTGAATATCCTTGACTGTACCGATGACCATCCCTCGCGGAAATGCTCCGCCGACGCCGGAGGACACAATGGTATCGCCGACAGCTAGCGAAGAAGTATCATCGATTTTATTCATCAGGAACATGCCCTTATCGGGATCGTAGGACTCGACGACGCCAAACACTTCATTTTCTTTCCCCTGAGCCGTGGCGGATATGCCGTTCGAATTCGGATCCTTCGCGTCCATGGTCGTAAGCAGCTTGATGGTAGACGTAAAATTGCTGACCCGGCTAACCGTACCTACAAGCCCTTCAGCAGAAATAACCGCATACCCCATCTTGACGCCGTCATTGCTCCCCAGGTTCACTTTAATCGTCCGATTGACCGGATCGTTATTTACGCTGACCACCTGGGCGATCCGGTAGGTGTAATTGTATTGATTCTTCTGGGCTTCTGTAAAATTAAGCAATTCCTGAAGCCGGATGTTCTCCTGCTCAATCCGATTATAGATGGCTTTATCTCTTGTGTAGTGAGACAGCGCAATCTTCAGGCTCTCGTTCTCCTCCTGCAAGGCGCGCAAGTTGGAGACATCCTCAATCAAGCCGGCGATATACGAGGTAGGCTTATAGAAAATCGACTGCACGAAGCCCACCGTATCTTTTACAAACTTCTCCGGCCACGACAAATTCGCCCGGGGACCGAGCGTAAATCCCATTATAGCGATAAACAGAATAAGTCCCATCAGCAAAATAAATAATCTTTTGTTGCCAAGCAGCTTAAACAGTTTAAGCACCCTCCAACCTTGCAATTTCTCCTCTCCACGAGTCCACCTATAGAAAAACGGCACAGCCGTCCATGTCAGGACGGCGCCGTTTTATCATAAATAGTGCACATTCTCCCGTTCTTCAGCGCTAAAAATTAGCGCTTGCGAAGGGGCGAACTGCTTCTTGATTTGAACAAATGGATGTTATCGAGAGCTCTCCCCGTACCGATGGCAACACAATCGAGCGGATGCTCGGCCACGATGACAGGCATGCCCGTCTCTTTGGCCAGCAGCTTGTCGAGGTTGCGCAGCAATGCGCCGCCCCCCGTCAACACAATACCACGGTCCATAATATCGGCCGCCAGCTCGGGCGGACATTTCTCCAGCGTAACCTTCACCGCTTCCACGATGGCGTTCACCGTATCGCCGAGCGCCTCGGTAATTTCGTCGGAAGTGATGGAAATCGTCTTTGGCAGCCCCGTAACAAGGTCGCGGCCGCGGATTTCCATCGATTCCACCTGCTCGAGCGGCAGCGCCGAGCCAACATCCATTTTAAGCTGCTCCGACGTTCTCTCGCCGATCATCAGGTTATATTGGCGCTTGATGTATTGAATAATAGACTCGTCCATGTCATCGCCGGCTACGCGCGCAGACTTACTCGTAACAATGCCGCCGAGCGAAATAACAGCCACCTCTGTCGTTCCGCCGCCGATGTCTACGACCATGCTCCCGGTCGGCTCCCATACGGGAAGATCTGCACCAATGGCTGCCGCAAACGGCTCTTCAATCGTGTAGGCTTCTCGTGCTCCTGCCTGCTTCGTGGCATCCTCAACCGCACGCTGCTCCACCGCCGTAATGCCAGAAGGCACGCAGACCATCACGTTCGGATGGCGTTGGAACAAGGAACGCTGCTTCTGAGCCTGGCGAATAAAATATTTAATCATCGTTGCGGTGGTATCAAAGTCGGCGATAACGCCGTCCTTCATCGGACGGATTGCACGAATGTTGCCCGGTGTTCTCCCGATCATCTTCTTGGCCGATTCCCCGACCGCTACAATGCTCTTATTATCAGTATTCATCGCTACTACCGACGGTTCTCTCACTATAATTCCTTTGCCTCGAATATAAACGAGCGTATTCGCCGTACCCAAATCAATTCCTAAATCTTTCGTGAAACCACCTAACATGCTGTAATCTTCCTTTCCTTCTGTATCTGGTCTATTATATTACATCAAGCCTTGCTCCTTCAAACTTATGAATTCCCCGTCTCCAATCACGATGTGGTCCAGCACATCGATGCCGACGATTTCCCCGGCTTTGCATAGGCGCCTTGTCATCCGGATATCCTCCGGGCTTGGCGTCGGATCTCCGCTAGGATGATTATGGGCGCATACGACAGATGCGCTGCTGCATTTAATCGCTGCGCGAAACACCTCGCGCGGATGGACGATCGAGGAATTCAAGCTTCCCATAGAAAGCGTCTCCTGAGCAATGATATGATTTTTCGTATTCAAAAATAAACAGACAAAATGTTCCTTCTGCAAATAACGCAGCTGCTCCATCAATAAATCCGCTGCATCCCGCGGACTGCGAATGATCTGGGCCTCCGGGAGCCGCGTCTTGGCAAGCCTCTGCCCCAGTTCGATTCCCGCCTTAAGCTGCACCGCTTTGGCAGGGCCGATGCCTTTGAGCTTCATCAGCTCATCCAGGCTGAGATCCACCAGCTGGCGGAGTCCGCCAATCCCGCTCAGCACGCGCTGAGCCAGATGTATGGCCGATTCATCCCGGGTTCCCGTGCGAAACAATATCGCCAGCAGTTCAGCATTACTGAGTGATCCGGCTCCGTATTGCATCATGCGTTCTCTAGGTCTTTCCTCAAAAGGCATGTCCCGCAGCAAATATTGCGGCATATCCATTCATATCCCTCGCTTCCGAATGATTAGGCATGGGTCCGGATCACCGGCCGCCAGCAAAATTCATAGCGGAAGGATATGCTTTATCTCTTCCTTTTCTTACAACAACGTACGTATGAGGTTATTTGTTACAACATCTTTGGTTGGATTTAATTACCGTAACACATGGATTCCAAAACGGCTCAGCATCTCGCTCAGCAAGGATAGCGGCAGTCCAACCACGTTAAAATAACAGCCTTCGATTCCCGTGACAAAAATCGACCCGAGTCCTTGTATCGCATAAGCGCCCGCTTTGTCCAAGCCTTCTCCGGTCCTGGCATATGCGGCAATCTCTTCCTCGGCCACGGTTCTCATCGTCACAGACGTGCGGCGATATTCGACTTCCGTTCTTCCGGTAATCACATCGATGCAGGCAACGGCAGTATACACATCGTGGCTTCGTCCCTGCAGGGAACGGAGCATGGAAGCTGCCTCCGCTTCATCCTTGGGCTTGCCAAGCACTTGTCCATCCAAGACGACAATCGTATCGCTGCCGATGATAACGGCTTCGCGCGCTGCTGGCTCAAGCGTTGCCTGCACCGCCCTGGCCTTGCGCAGCGCAAGCTCCATTACGATTTGCTCCGGCTCCCATTGCTCCGGCGTAGTTTCGTCCGCTTTGCTTGGAATAACCTCAAACGGAATATGTAAGGAAGCCAGCAATTCCCGTCTGCGCGGTGAAGTCGAGGCCAATATGACATACTGCGATGATGAAGCTGCAAATTCCAAGTTCATATGCTCCTTTGCCCGGCTGTCGCCCGAATAAGTTCAGAGCTGTTAACCTCGCCATTTTTTGACACTTTGCACTTCATTATTATAAGGTTAATTGATCGGCAATACAAACATAAAAAAGGCAGGGGCAACTATTTCCAATTCCCTGCCTTTTGATGGTCATTTACGGCCCTTCTTGGCCTCCGACCAGCTTTTGTTCCGCCAGAATGAATCGCATCACTTCGTTCTGCACTTCCCAGAGCATGGTTTGCTCACCCTTCTCGTTAAATTCCTCCATCGCCTCAACCGCGCTGTTCATCGCCTTCTCCATCTCCTTAGCTTCAGCCTCTGCAGCTGCCGTCAGCTTGCCTCGAACGTCGGCGGCGCTTTTGGTCCACAGCTGATGGCTCTCCCTTAGCCGGCCGAATTCCTCCTGGCTCTGGCGCCCGGGAGAAGCTTCCCCCAGAAGAGCTGCCGAGGAGGAGCTGAGCATATAGGCGAGATCCGCACTCTGCGCCAAATATTGCTGAAGGGATGCCGCATCCCCTTTATATTCCATCGTAGCCGATTCAGGCAAGGCAATTTCATGCAAAATGAGGTGAACGCCTCCTGTTTTCAGCCTCCCGCTCAGCAGTTTAGCTTCCTCACGGTCTGGGGAGACTCCCGCATAGACCCGCTTCTCATCCAAGGTATCCCGCGCGGCGGCAATTCCCGCGGAGCGCAATTGTTCCTGGGCCAGGGCAACGCCTTCCGCTGTGCTGAACACGCCGTACTGCAGGAAATGATAGCTCTGCGAAGGCAGAACGACCTGTACGAGCGGAACCTGTTCCTCCGTAATGACACTGCCCAGTACGGGAATATCAGCCGCTTCTCCGGCCGCCCCCTGCTTCGGCACGCTAATTCCGGGGATCGGCACCGTCATTTCCTGGTCGAACATGGACAGAACGACGAATCCAAAGAGCGCCCCGGTGACGATCGCGCCGGTCAGCGAGCCGGCAACCTTCCACCAGGAGGTCCGCGTTTTACGAAAATAATAATCACCGCCGCCTGGCTCGGCATGCTCTGGCAATAGGGCAATCCCTGTTCCTGTATGGTCTGTAAAGGGATCTCCCCAATAATCTACCGTTTCCACCGCACGGTAAGTTATAGGAGTATCCTTCGGCTCCTGTTCTGATCGCCCGGGCGGCTTGCCATGCCCTGAAGCTGGGGCTGTCTCCAGCCGCTGGCGGTCTTCAGCCTTCTGTGCACTGTGCGCTTGTTGCCCATGTTCATCGAACCGGAATGTCATCTTTGCCTTGTTCACGATCCGCACGCTCCTTGTCCTTTCTTCTACCGTTACAATATGAATAATTGCGAGAATATAGACCTCTTCATTTAAACAAGCCTTTACAATTGAAAGGAACTCTGTATAATGGGAACCATTGACAACCGCATCACGGAAAAATGCACTAGGGGTGCCTTTGATGGCTGAGAGATCGTTCCCGCTTGAGGAACGGTTAACCCTTTACACCCGATCTAGATCATACTAGCGTGGGGAAGTGCGGGGAAACGATAAATAGCGCTGCGTGCTTGCTTTATAATTTTTAAGCAGACACAGGCTGTATCGATATAACTGCACTCTTCGGGTGCGGTTTTTTTGTCGTTATCAGCGATGATTCAAATTAACCAGGGGAGGAAAAGCATCATGACCAATTCATTCAACCACAACATTCAAGCCGCGGCCTGCGGCACTAGCCGCATCGTCGGCTGCCGGTTCTCTCTGTTTCCGATGAGCGACCGGTTCGTTCCGATCATTCTTGGAGCGCTGGAGCATACCGATACGTCCAAGGTCTGGGTTCAAAGCGATGACGTCAGCACCTGCGTGCGCGGCCGCCATGAGCATGTGTTCGACGTAGTTAAATCCATTTTCCTGCAAGCGGCAAAAAGCGGTGAGCATGTCGTTCTTAGCGCAACCTTTTCCGTAGGCTGCCCGGGAGATACGGAAGGAGATGTCTTCATGTCTGAGGACGATGTCCGTTTGAACGAAGGGAACAAAACATCGGTTGATACCGCAGCTCAATTCGCCCTTTACCCGATGGGGGTGCCCCACTACATGGACGTCATCTATGATGCGGTCAAAGCCGCGGAAGCCGAGGGAACGTTCTCCGGCGGAATTCATTACGCCAGCCGCCTGGATGGTACCACCCAAGAGGTGTTTCGTTCGCTCGAGAATGCCTTTGTCACGTCGAGCACCAAGACTCCCCATCTAGTCATGACGGCCACAATTTCCTGCAACAGTCCGTCAGCCAAACCGGAGCATGTGCAAAAAAGGAAGGGGGAATAAGGATGTCATCCTGGAAGCTTCGCGACATTATCGTTCTCAGCTCGCTGTCCGTCGTATTTGCTGTCGTCTATTTGATTTTCCTGCAGATAGGCAATGTGCTCGTCGGCTTCATGGGTCCGATGGGATATGAGGTCATTTTCGGCATATGGTTTATCGTTTCGATCATTTCAGCCTATATCTTGCGCAAGCCCGGAGCAGCCCTGCTGTCCGAGACGATCGCCGGGACGATCGAGGTATTGATCGGCAACGTCACCGGCCCGATTCTGATTCTGTCAGCCTTTATTCAAGGTCTCGGCGCGGAAGCGGTTTTCGCCGCCGTAAGATACCGTTACTACAACACGGCAGTACTCATGGGCGCAGGCGTAGGCGCGGCCGTATTCAGCTTTGGATGGGGCTTCTTTCAATCCGGCTTCGCCGCTTTGTCCACGGGTCTAGTCATCTCGATGTTCATCGTCCGGGTTATCAGTGGTGCAGTGATCGCCGGCCTGCTAGGCAAATGGATATCCGATGCGCTGGCCCGCACAGGCGTGCTAAGGAGCTTTCCCATCGGGAAGGCTGCTGCCCAAAGCGCCAATCAACAACGAACCTCGGTGAAGCAGTAATGAATACGCTGCTCCCGAATCAAGAAACGATGGATAAACCGGTGGTCTTGGAGACAAAAGATTTATCCTTGGCTTTTAACGAGGACGGGGAGGAGCAGGTATTCTCCTCGATTTCCCTCCGGCTGCATCAAGGCGAATTGATGCTGCTCCTTGGTCCAAGCGGCTGTGGGAAAAGCTCCTTGGCCCTTTGCCTGAACCGAGTGTACCCGTCAGCCATCGACAGCCTGGTGACAGGCGGCGTTTATCTGTATGGCAAATCCCTAGAGGGACAGGATCCAGGTGATATTGCGCAGCAGGTAGGCATTGTATTCCAAGATGTGGACAGCCAATTTTGCATGCTTAAGGTGGAGGAGGAGCTTGCTTTTTGCCTGGAAAATATCGGCTGCCCCCGGGAAGAAATCAGCGCGAAAATCGACGAAGCGCTGCGGCTTGTCGATCTGACCGACTGGCGGAGCGCGCATATTCATACTTTATCCGGTGGAATGAAGCAGCGGCTGGCCCTAGCCTGCGCTCTGGCTTTGAATCCGGATGTACTCATCCTTGACGAGCCCACATCCAATCTGGATCCGCTGGCTTGCTCGCACTTGGCCGATCTCATTCACTCCATCCGCAAGCAGCGGCAAATGAGCATCTTGCTGATCGAGCACCAACTCGATGCCTGGATGCCTTATGTCGATCGCCTTGCCGTGATGGGCACAGAAGGAAAACTTGTTTACGAGGGGGAGCCCCGAACCTATTTCGCCAATTTCAAAGAAGAGGCGCAGCATTTGGGAATATGGATGCCGGGGGCCGTCCGCCTGCATGAGCAGCTGCAGATAGACAGAGAGCCTTCATGGCAGCCGCTCACCAGGGACGAGCTGGCCGAACTGTGGCTGAGCAAACCCGATTCCGTAAAAAGAACGCTGCTTCAGCAGCTGGAGCAAACCGATGTCTCCCGATCCAAGCTGCCGGACGAAAGGTCTGCCGATCCTAGCGGCAAGGAAGCCTTGCTGTCGGTCGATAGCCTTTCCTTCGAGCGCAGCGGGGGACAGAAGATTCTCGACCGGCTGTCACTGTCGATCCCTGCCGGGCAGTTCATTGCCCTCGTCGGCCAGAACGGGGCGGGGAAATCGACTCTCGCCGCTCTCTTGTCGGGCATATTGGAGCCATCCTCCGGCAGAATCACCTTCTCTGGCCGGCCCTTGCCGGACTGGCCGGAGAAGGAGCTGCGAAAGCGTGTTGGTCTCATTTTCCAGCATCCGGAGCATCAATTCGTCACTGATACCGTCTACGACGAGCTTGCCTTCGGCCTGCGGCTGCAGAAGCTGTCTGAGGAGGCTGTGTCCGAACGGGTCGAGTCATTGCTTGAGCAGTATCGCCTGCAGCACCGCCGCGACTTCAGTCCCTTCGCCCTGAGCCAAGGACAAAAACGCCGATTAAGCGTGGCCGCGATGCTGTCCGAGGAGCAGCAAGTGCTGCTCTGCGACGAGCCGACCTTCGGCCAGGACGCATACTCTGCCCTGGAGCTGATGTACTCGCTGCGCGCCCGGGTAGACCGTGGACTAACTGTCATCATGATTACCCATGATATGGAGCTTGTCCAGCAGTTTGCCGATCGGGTCATCGTACTGGGCGAGGGAAGCATTCAATGGGACGGGCGCCCTGATGCATTATGGGATTGGCCGGAGGAGCAGCTTCGGGCGCATAAGCTCGTCCCTCCGCTCTCAGCCCATTTGAAGAATAGGCTAAGACGGGCGCTCCGGAGAACGCAAGAAATCTGCGGGGAGGTTATCGTATGATACGATCAGGCGCATTTGGGGAGCTTTTGAATGATATGAATCCCTCAATCAAAGGACTCACCATCATCACAGGGGTCATTTTAATATCGCTTGCCTTCGATCCGGTTACCATTTCCGTCAGCCTCATTTATATATTGATGATTACCGTCATATTTGGCCGGATTTACTGGCGCAGATGGCTGTTCTTGTTTGTGCCCTTCTTTATACTGGCTATCGGTTATTTCTGGACAGCCGCTCTTTTTCCACGTTCCGGTCTGCCGCAGGACTCGCCCTTGCTCTTATCATGGGGACCGCTGCAGCTGACGGAGGCCGGATTCAATCTGGCCCTCTCGCTCGCCTTGCGTACATTGATGTTCTCGGCGCTGTCGCTCATGTTCGTCCTGACGACTGAACCGGTCAAATTTATGCTTAGCCTCATGCAGCAATGCAAGCTGCCGCCGAAGCTGGCATACGGCATTCTGGCGGGATTCCGCTTCCTCCCCCTGTTCCGTGAGGAGCTTCTCATAATGCAGCAGGCCCACCGGATTCGGGGCATATGGCGGGAGAAGCGCAATATCCGCTCGGCGCTCCATGCTTTCAAGCGTTACAGTATCCCGCTCCTGGCCAGCGCCATACGCAAATCGGAGCGGGTTGCCGTCGCCATGGTGTCGCGCGGTTTTACCGGCGGTAAACGGGATTTCTACTACCGAATGACCATTCGTCCGCGGGATTGGATGCTCATGGGCATCGTACTGGCCGGCATCGCTCTAGGATACACGGTATCCTATGCGCTAGGCACCTTGACCTGGTATGGAGGCCAATTATAGAACAAATGAAGCATAACGCAAAGGAGCTGTCCCGCCGCAGACAACATCTGCGCTGGGGACAGCTCCTTCTCTATAGCTTGCTTTAGGCCAAGCTCTTGGCCAACTCATGCCCAACCTTCCAAATATCGCCGGCCCCCATCGTAATGACAAGGTCACCAGGCTGCAAACGTCCTTGCAAATCATCGAGGACATCCTGCTTTGTCGGCAGGTGCCTTGCTCCGGCATTGCTGTTCACTTTAATCAGCTCTACCAGCTTCGATGAATTGATGCCTTCAATCTGCTTCTCTCCCGCAGGCGAGTAGATATCCGTAATAATCACCTCATCCGCGCCGCTAAACGCGCGGCTGAACGCATCCAACAGGAAGAAGGTTCGCGAATACCGCTGGGGCTGGAATACGGCAATGATCCGTTTGCCGGTCGCTTTAGCAGCGGCGATCGTAGCTTCGATCTCCGTCGGATGATGGGCGTAATCATCGATAACCAGAATGCCGCGGCTCTCGCCCAGCACCTGGAATCGGCGCTTCGCGCCATGAAAATGCTGAATCGCATCGGCGATCTCTGCAAAAGGAATGCCCGACTCAAGACATGCAATTACCGTGGCCATGGCATTATGGACATTATGTCTTCCGGGAACCGAAAGCTTGATTTGGCCCAAAGGCTGCCCGCCGCGGTTCATCGTAAACGCAACCTTCCGGTCTCCAAGCTCAATATCCGTTGCCGTATAATCGCATGCTGTTTCGATGCCATAAGTCACGACCTCGCATTGCAGCTTCGGCAGCAAATCGCGGATGTTCCGGTCATCTCCGGACACGATCGCTTTGCCTCCTGGTTTGATTTGATTCAGGAACTGCACGTAGGCCTCTTTAAGCTTGCCAAAGTCGCCGCCGTAATTCTCCAAATGGTCCGCTTCAATGTTAGTAACGATGCCAAGAGAAGGATGGTATTGAAGAAATGAGCCATCGCTCTCATCAGCCTCAGCGACGACGCATTTGCCCTGCCCTGCCTTGGCATTTGTCCCAATATCCATAATTTCGCCGCCAATAATATAGGTAGGATCCGTCCCGCATTGTTCCATCACCAGAGCGATCATGGAGGAGGTCGTCGTTTTGCCATGTGCTCCGGCAACAGCCACGCCTGTACGTTCGTTCAGCAGCCTTGCCAGCATTTGCGAACGATGCAGGACCGGAATCCCCTGTTCCTCCGCGGCTACCCGTTCGACATTATCCTTGGGCAGCGCAGTCGAATACACGACTAAATCCGCCCCGTGCACCTGCTCTTTAGTATGTCCGATATAAATTTTAGCTCCTTTGGCCGCCAGCTTCTCCGTCAACTCCTGGGAAGCTACGTCCGATCCGGTTACGGTGTAGCCCATCTCCAGCATAACGCGGGCAATAGCGCTCATTCCATAGCCACCGATCCCGATAAAATGTACATGTTGTTCTGTCGTATTCAACAATATGGTCACCAGCCTTTTTCAGAATCGGTTTGATGCAAAAGGGTTGCCCGCACGTCCGAAATCATATAAAGCGTGCCAGTAACGACCCCAAGATCCTCCCGTTCCGTCCGTGATTGCAGCAGTGCTAGCGCACGCTTCCAGTCACGCTCCACAATGACTTCCAGATCCGCCTTCGCCATATCCTTCCGGATTTGCTCTACGAGCTGATACAACGAATCCGCATCCATTTTCTTGCGAAAATCGGGCTCGGTCAGAATAAGCGTATCCACTATTGGTAATATATGCTCCAAGTATTCGCGATGATGCTTATTAGCGAGCATACCCATCATCAAATTCAGCTTCCGGTAGCTGAAAGCTTCCGGAAGACTTCTCGCGAGCGCCTCCGCCCCCTCCGGGTTATGGGCACCGTCCAGAACGATACGCGGCTGATCTGACACCTGCTCCAGCCGGCCTGCCCAGAAGGCGTTCTTGAACCCGGACAGCAGCAGCTCATCCTCGAGAACGAAGGCCATATATTGGCGCAGGACCTCCAGCACCATCATCACCCCGGCAGCATTCGTGCATTGGTGCCTGCCAAGCATCGACAGCTCGATGTCCATGCTGCGGAACGGCCCTTTAAAATGAATGCTTTGGGTTCGCCCGCTTAAGCCGCCATCGAAATGAAACTGCTCTCCGAGCAAATAGAGCGTCGCTCCTTTCGCTTTTGCCGTCTCTTTCAGAATGGCGATAACGGAAGGCTGGCTGGCACAGCTGATTACCGGCACGCCAGGCTTGATAATGCCTGCTTTTTCGCGGGCGATCTCCTCTAGAGAATCTCCCAAGATGTCGGTATGATCCATGCCAACATTCGTAATAAGGGACACGATCGGGGTAACCAGGTTCGTAACATCCATTCTACCCCCGAGCCCAGTCTCCCATACTACGACATCGGGATAGCATACTTCTGCGAAGTAGAGAATCGCAAGGGCCGTACTCACTTCAAACATCGTTGGAGATCCTAAATCGCTGGCAGCGATCTCTTTCACAACAGGAGCAATCCGGTTAGCCAAGCTTAACAGCGTCTCCTCTGGAATATCTTCTCCGTTAAACTGGAATCTGTTCGTAAATTTCGTAATGTAAGGGGATGTGAACATCCCTACGTCATATCCGCATTCCTTAAGCGTTGAGCTTAAAAAAGCACACGAAGAGCCTTTGCCATTCGTTCCGGCCACATGTATGAACTTGAGTCTTCGCTGCGGGTTGCCAAAGTGCTCCATCATCCGCTGAATACGCTCCAGACCCGGACGGATGCCAAACGGTATCAAGCTGTTAATCCAATCTACCGCATCTGTGTAACTTGCCAGCGGCAGCTGGATTTCTTCCGATAGATTAACCCCCATGTCATATTCACCTTCGTTAATGTATTGAACTAAAATGCTGTTTCATAATATGGAAAGGTACAGCAAGAACCAAATAAAGCGAATCAGGCTCCTGCTGTACTGCGGTTATTACCTTTGCTTCTAACCTTTTAATTCAGCGATCCGTGCCAGCACTTTGTCGCGTTTGCTCGCATAATCGGCCATTTTAGCGCGTTCTTCCTCGATGACCTTGGCAGGGGCTTTGGAAACGAAGCCTTCATTCGCCAGCTTCTTCTCTACGCGCTCAACCTCTTTGTTCAAGTGCCCGAGCTCCTTCTCCAGGCGGGCGATCTCCTGGCTGATATCGATCAGACCTGCTAATGGCAAGTACAGCTCAGCTCCCGTTACGACTGCTGTCATCGCCTTATCAGGGACAGCTGCGTTCAGTGAGGCCTCATATTGCGAAGTGTTGCAGAAACGCCGGATGTAGTGGCTGTTCCGCTCGATGATGTCCAGCAGCTCGGCGGAGCCCGGCTTAACAATCAATTCAATTTGCTTGCTCATCGGCACGTTCACTTCTGCCCGGATATTCCGGACAGAGCGGATAATGTCGATCAGCAAGTTCATTTCGCGCACAGCATCCGGCGCCTCCAGCGACGGATCAAACTGCGGCCATTCAGCCAGCGTAATCGTTTCGCCGCGATGCGGCAAATGCTGCCATATTTCCTCGGAAATAAACGGCATGAAAGGATGGATCAGGCGCAGCGTCCGGTCGAGCACGTAGGCAAGAACGGATTGCGTCTTTCTTTTGGCAACAGGATCTTCGCCGTAGAAGGACAGCTTAGCGAACTCAATATACCAATCGCACAGGTCATCCCAGATGAAATTGTACAGCTCCCGGCCTGTCTCCCCAAATTCATAAGCATCAATCAGGCGGGTAATGTTGCGGGCCGTCTCATTGAAGCGGTGGAGAATCCAGCGGTCGGAAGTTGACAGGTCTCCTTGAATATCGATATCCTCAAACGTTACGCCTTCCAGATTCATTAACGCAAACCTGGAGGCATTCCAGATTTTATTCGCAAAATTGCGGGCCTGCTCGACGCGTTCCCAATGGAAGCGGAGATCCTGGCCAGGCGTACTGCTCGTAGAAATCATGTAGCGCATGGCATCCGCGCCGTATTTCTCGATGACATCGAGCGGATCAACGCCGTTCCCCAACGATTTGGACATTTTCTGTCCTTCGCTGTCCCGTACCAATCCGTGGATCAGCACATCCTTGAATGGAATTTCTCCAGTAAACTCAAGGGCGGTAAAGATCATCCGCGCTACCCAGAAATAAATGATATCGTACCCGGTAACGAGAACATCCGTCGGGAAAAAGCGCTTGAAGTCCTCGCTGTCCTCATCCGGCCAGCCGAGTGTGGAGAACGGCCACAAGGCCGAGCTGAACCACGTGTCCAAAACGTCGTCGTCCTGCACCAGTTCATGACTTCCGCATTTGGCGCAGGCATCCATGGCCTCCCTAGCGACATGCAGCTCGCCACAGGATTCGCAATACCAAGCCGGAATGCGGTGGCCCCACCACAATTGGCGGGAGATGCACCAGTCGCGCACATTTTCGATCCAGTGCAGATAAATTTTCTCGAACCGCTCCGGTACGAATTGAACGCCTTTGCCTGATTTTTGGGCAGCGATCGCCGCTTCTGCCAAAGGCTTCATTTTAACGAACCATTGCGTCGACAAATAAGGCTCGACTACGGCGCCAGAGCGCTCGCTATGGCCGACCTGGTGAACATGATCCTCGATCCGTACGAGAACGCCGGATTCCTTAAGATCGGCCACGATGGCTTTCCGGCACTCGCTGCGGTCCAATCCCTGGTATTTGCCGGCCGCCTCATTCATCTTGCCGCTCTCATCCATAACGGTAATTTGCGGCAAATCATGACGCAATCCTACCTCAAAGTCATTCGGGTCATGCGCAGGCGTAATTTTCACCGCGCCACTGCCGAATTCTTTATCGACATATTCGTCGGCAATAATCGGAATTTCACGATTTACAATTGGCAGCACGAGCGGCTGGCCGATTAGATGACGGTACCGCTCATCCTCAGGATGAACAGCCACAGCCGTATCCCCAAGCATTGTCTCGGGTCTTGTCGTAGCTACTGTAATGAATCCACTGCCATCCTTAAGCGGATACTGCAGGTGGTACAAATGACCGTTGACCTCTTTATATTCCACTTCAATATCCGAGAGGGCCGTGCGGGCTGCAGGATCCCAGTTAATAATATATTTGCCGCGATAGATCAGACCCTTTTCGTAGAGCTTGACGAACACCTCGCGCACAGCCTTGGACAGCCCCTCATCCAGTGTAAACCGCTCGCGGGAATAGTCCAGCGAGAAGCCCATCTTCGCCCATTGTTCACGAATCGTGTCCGCATAGTGCTCTTTCCATTCCCATACCTTCTCGAGAAATTTCTCGCGGCCGAGATCATAGCGGGAAATTCCCTCTGCCCGGAGCGTCTGCTCCACTCTCGTCTGCGTAGCTATTCCAGCATGGTCGGAGCCCGGCAGCCATAAAGCATCGTACCCCTGCATCCGCTTCGTACGGATCAGGATATCCTGCAGCGTAAAGTCCAGCGCATGCCCAATATGAAGCATGCCCGTTACGTTTGGCGGGGGAATAACAATTGTGTACGGCTTGGCTTCCGGTACTTGGCCAGCCTTAAAGAAGCCGCCCTCCATCCAGTAGCGATACCATTTCTGTTCTGCAGCCTTGGGATCATACGTTGTCGGCATGTTGTTCGCCGACGAATGCTCTTGGATCTCTGACATAATTTCAACCTCCGTTACAATTCAGCATTGCCTTAGCGTAATCAGGATAGCCTTGCTCAAAAAATACAAAAAGCCCCTCGTCTCAAAGGACGAAAGGCTTTACTTTCGCGGTACCACCTTTGTTTTGCGGGTTGACCCAGACCGAAACCGCTACACTCGCGGAATCGCCGAACAAACTCGCAACACTCATACAGATAACGGCTGCTACCGGCCCGTTCTAACGACTACAAATTGCATAGCTGCTCAAACAAGCGACTCCCGGGTGACTTCGGCCAGCTGCATCCTGCGGAATCTTCCAGCGCTGCAATCCCGCTCTCTGAAGGGCTCACTGCCTACTCTTCCCGTTCCATGTCTTTTCACGGTTAATTTAAGTTAATCCATATTATCATAGCGTGAAATTGGCAGGGAGTCAATATTTGGTCTGTATGGCTGCGAGAGCAAGCCCTGCGATCAAGGCTCGTTTCCGAACACCAGTGTACCGTTATGGTACAAGGTGACGCGTTCCCAATTTGCATAAGCGGTCTTGGTTGGATCAAAAGAATAGTCATTGCTTTCGTTAAGGTTCGCCCAGTTGCCCGCATGATTTCGCGTCTGGATATCCCCCGTTTGCCCGCCGGGCTGCAGCGAACCCGCTGCGGCTTTAAACGTGATCTCCAAGTAGGTATCGGCGTTCGCTTTGCCCGGATTCATTTTCACGAAAGCCCCGTTCACGTTGGAGCAGCCTACCATGGCCCAGTCACAATTGTATTGCAGTTGGTCATTGCCGTCAGCTGTGAAATAATATCGCAGACTCAGCTCGCTTAAAGGCACTGCCGCAGCCCCCTTGTTCACAATATTGAAATGAGGCTTGAACTGGTTGTCGGCTGCATTCGTATCTCCGGTTTTGTACTGAACGGCCAAATCCCCGCTAGGTCCCGGGTTCGGATTTGGTTCAGGTTCAGGTTCAGGTTCAGGTTCAGGTTCAGGATTTGGGCCCGGATCAGGGTTTGGATTCTGGTTCGCGCCTCCGCCTAAAGGTTCTCTATGGTCTTGAATGTATTTAGAAATCCATACAAGCGGCGCATTCCAGTTAATCGTATTCTCTTTGGATACCCAGGCATCAGGAGCCGTATTCTTCGGCGCATACGATTTAGCCGCAGGCATTCCCGTCGGCGTTGCCGAATCGTTGATTACTGTATTGTTCGGCCCGCCGGACAGCCAACCCTTCGGATACGGCACACCGCTTTGGTACTTGCCCCAAGCCCAGCGGTCATGCGTATCCGTCTCGTAATATTGGCCGTATCCCGTAATATAGGATAATCTCATCGCATTATTGCCCATGAAATAATCCATCCCCCGGTTCATCGCTTTTAAATAATCCAGGTTCTGGCTAAGATCGTAGGCGTAGCCGAGCAATATCATTTTATTGGCAATGATGGAGTTGGAGCCCCAGTCATAACCTTTATTCCCCGGCAGCAGCACAGGATATCCTTCGCCATTTAATGTCGACAGCATACCGTCCGCCTGGTTCAGCACATTTGTCTTCATGGCCTGAAGATCGGAGGCTGGCAGATCGTTCTGAGCCGACAGTATGGACAGCGTTCCTGTTGTCGCAGTAGACTGCCAGTCGAACTGGGACACCTCGCGGTAATGTGGTGACGAAGTAACCGCTGCTTTGTAGGACGATGCATTGCTGTCGCCGAGCGCATAGGCCGTCAAGTATAGCTCTGCTGCCGCCGCATACCGGTCATCGCTTGTGCGAATGTCATCATAATCCCCGCCGCCCGGAGCATCCGGCGTTTGCGAGGTATAGAGGACGTTCGGATTCGCTGAAGCCCTTGCCCAGGCCTCCTTGGCAATCCCCCACATTTCTGCGGCTTCCGCTTCTTTATATGGCTTGATCAGGCGAGCCAGATGCGCCAGGTTGCGGGCTACCGCATAGGTCGCATTTGTGGAAGGCGGCTGAGCCTGACGGTTCATGCTGTTCTCGGCATCGATATTCGTCACCGGAAACGCGCTCCAATTGTCATTATGAATTTTATGCGAGGCCAATCCGGTCGAGGGCATAACTCCCTTCATAAACGTCGAGCCGAAAAGAACCTCGTCAAGAATATCGGGAACGCCGTTCCCGCTCTCCGGAATATTCAGCGAGCCGTCCGGGAAGGCCCCGGGATAACGCTCGTATAGATTCAACAGCGTCCAGGCTGATATCGCCTGATTTACAGGATAAATTCCGAAGTCCCCTGCATCCGCCCAGGAATTTTTCACATTGAGTCGTTCGCTCCCGCACCAGCTGTTATAACAGCCAATCGAGCTGTCCCCCGGATGGAGCGCTTTGTGGGCAAAAGCCGGATTGCTCAAATATTGCGCCTGAATATCTACGCCCATCCGGTGGAAATAGAAATATTCCATCGCCTCGCTCGGCAGGTCTGGATATAAATTGCCGTTAATGGCAAACGGCACGCTTTCTCCTAATCCGGAAACCCACAGTCTATAAGTGCCTTGTTCCGTGACGGATGAAAAATCGGCATGATGAATGCGATCGGCAGAAGCCTGATCCAGGCCATAAACATGCGTTTGTCCTTGAGCCGCTACGCTGCCTCCTATCTTGCGCAGCTCCCAGGCAAGCGGGGACGCCGAGCTGCTAACAATCGTGGCGATTTTATCGGCCCCGGGCAAGTAACCGATTTGATTTACCCGAATTGGGCTGGGGTCGGTGTCCGCATGAATTCCTGCTGGTAACAAACCGCATATTGTCAGCATGAAAATGAGCATGATCACGGTTAGTTTTGCAAGTCTCCGCACACTTCTTCCTGAACTCTTCATTAAACTTGTCATTCCAGCTCCCTCTTTTCATTTTCATTGATTAAGGCTCGATTCCCCAGATGGGCTGCCCGTTCCGATACAGGGTTACCTTCTCCCAAATTGTAAACATCGTTTTTGTTGAATCGAAAGAATAATCATTGCTCTCATTTAAATTCGTCCAGTTGCTTCTATGGCTGCGTGGACGAATTTGCCTTTGAAATGATTCACGACGCTGGTAATCCGGTCAGCCATCGCCTTTTCGCTTCTCTGTAAGCTTTGGATCCAGCTAGCCTGATATTGGTCAACCTCCCAGTGTACCGTATGCCCCCGCACCAAAATGTCATTGACTTCGGCAAATTCCATCATGCGGTCAGCCACACTATAATTGACATTGCCTCTACTGGTCTCATTGGAGTACCATTTGGATTCATTTTCAAATACAGCCCAATTAAAATGCTCCTTGAAAAAATCACTGTACTGGCTGTTGGACAGCACCGTACTTCTCATCGCCGAACCGAAAGTAAAACCATGTCTGGTCTGCTGTACTTTGACATTTGCCCCTGATACGGGACGGCCCTCCTCATCGGTCACCAGAATTTGACATCGTCTTTGCGAAGCTGCTCAATCCGTGCATTGGCTTCCGCCTTCCAATCGATGTCTGCTCTCTCGGCAACTATAACGTCATCAACGTAAAAATCTACGCCTGCATCGGGACCCTCAAAATAAAGCTTTAACGATGTGACCTCACCCGAAGGCTCATACAGAAACGATCCTCTCAATGTCATCCATGCGCTGTCCGTTACCGGCGATTCAGCCACACGAAGATAATTATCGCCACTTCCATCGCTCTGCTGCATCGTAATCAGGATTCGTCCACTGCTGGCGTTCTTGGCGAATTGCTGCGGAAATATCGTACGTACGCCCCGCCGTCAACTTGCCTTGCAGACTTTGGGCCATGCCGTGCCAATCGCTTTGCCTTCCGGACATACTCCCTCATTTCCTATTAAATTTTTAATTAGATGCCGAATCCTCCTTTACTTAAAGGGAACGGCGCCATTTAGACGCCGTTCCTGGTTAGTTATTAAGGTTCAATTCCCCATACCAAAGTTCCGTTCTGGTACAGCGTTACTTTGTTCCAGTTGGTATAGGAGGTTTTCGTAGCATCGAAGGAGTAATCGTTGCTCTCATTCAAGTTAGTCCAATCGCTTCTATTGCTGCGCGTTTGGATGTCACCAGTGCTTCCTCCGGGAGAGAGCGTTCCAGCCGACGCATTGAACTTAATTTCCAAATAAGTGTCGGCGCCCGTTTTGCTCTCGCTCATTTTGACAAACGAGCCTGTCAGGTTCGAGCAGCCAACCATTGCCCAGTCACAGTTGAATTGCAATGGCTGTGTGCCGTCCGCCGTAAAGTAATAGCGGAGAGTCAGTTGGCTTAAGTCAACAGGTGTTGATCCGTTATTTACAATATTGAAATGCGGTTTGAGCTGATTGTCGGTTGCATTTGAATCCCCAGCCTTATACTGAACGACCAGATTGCCGGTCGGCTCAGGATTAGGAGTTGTACCCTGAGGAAGCGCGGAAGCTTGGGTGGAATTCACGCTTGTGCCTACATTATTGGCCGCACTGACCACATAATAATAAGTCGTTCCGTTCGTGACCGCGGTATCTGTGTAGCTGGTACCGCTAATCGTTGCTAGCGAAGTGTACGGCCCGCCGCTCGTCGTGGAGCGTTTGACAGTATAGCTAGTCGCGCCTTGCGAAGCATTCCAGCTTAAGGAGACTTGTCCGTTACCAGCCGTAGCGCTGAGTCCGGTTGGTGCAGCCGGAGCTGTCGGAGGCGGGTCAACCGGTCCTCCACCGCTTGCCGGGATGGCAGGATATGCGTTTTGGACAAGCATGACAAATTGATCATGGAACCAATGGCCGGATACAGGAGCGTTAGGAAGAGCGCCCGTCAAAATACCGTATTGGGTTTGGTAAGTCGGATCACACATCCGGTCGAAGCCCTTTCCTTCGTTGTTTGGAATTTCAGAGCTGGATCCGTCGGATTCGCCCGGAGGCTTAACCCAGACAAAAGCGTCGATATGCGAAGCCGGGAATCCTGATGGAGCAGTCTCTGGCGCTCTTCCCATGCCAGCGCCGCTGTTGTTGCACCACAGTCCCCGATGCCCGCGGCGGTCCACACGGCCCGAATTTACGATCTGGTCAACCGTAGATCCAATCGCACTGGTTGGCCGATCCGGGCCTCCCCAGCCGTTCCGGGATGTGTCGATAAGGAAGCCAATGCTGCTTGGCCAGCCGGCGGACACAAAGCCCGAATACAGACCAGCAGCAAATTCTGCTTCGCTGAAGTATGGATTCCACTCATAGAAACTAGCGGATCTGAGCGGCATACCGTTTACGTTTTGGTTCGGATCCGGTAAATTCGGCTCTACCAATGGAGTCGTATTCGCCGTGTTCAAAGCAAAGCCGTCGACGCTGGCAAAACCAGCATTCGTAGCTTTAGCCACTTGTGTATATAACTGGATGGTGCCTTGACGGTTATCATCCCATCCAAGCCAGCCCGAGTGGCCAATATCTAAATAAGTGTATACGTTAGGGATGACAGCCAGCTTATTGAGCGTATATTTGATAGCATCGACATAGATTCCGCTGGAGTTGGCTGCAGCGCATGCCGGAGTGCTAAGGTTGGTAACCAGGTTCGGAAGGCTGTCCGGCTCAACGACAGTAACAATACGGATATCCTGGTATTTAGGCTTGGAGAAAATGTCAGCAATCACATCGATATAGTCAGTCTTATACGTTTGCAGGCCCGCTTGTGTCAATGGCAGCTCGCCGTTGGATGCCAGGGCATGGCAATCCCGGCCAGGCAAATCGTAGATAACGAACTCTGCAACGATTGGCGTATTGCCTTGCTTTTGAGCCAAGGCAGCGTCCAGATGTCCCTCAAGGCTGCGGCGGTTACCATTATCCTCGCCACCGTAAATTGCAGCGATGCGGTCAAGCCATACGTAGGTATTATAGGATTTGATAGTTTGCATTTTCGCTTTTAGCGTACTATCGCTGACTCTAGCAATCGAAGTATCGATTAATGCAGCATAATCGGGATTGATATATTTTGTCGCGCCAACGTAAGGATTGTCTACATGAGCCTCTGCCGCTTGAGCGTTTTGATTTCCAAAAGGCGTTAACATCGTGACAACCAGTGCCGAGATCAACGCAAGCATCGCAGTGCGTTTGGGCAAATACTTAATCATTTCTTTCAGCTCCTGTTATAAATTTTAATAAATTAAATCATTCGCTTGGGAAATGTATGCGCTCTCAAAATGTTGCCGTTCGAATATGCAGTGCTAGTTGTTTTCCCTTCTGCCCTTGCTCTCCTTTCTTGCTCATCCCGTAATATCTCATGGAAGTTAATAATTGGACTTGTTCCTCACTCCTTTCCGCAAATAGAATTTTGTCATTAGGCCGTGAAAATCCGACGAAATGACGCAAAAAATAGAATAACCGACGACAAACGAGTGTTAAAAAAAGAGAATGTTCGCCATCTAGACACAAATATACCATAAATAGTAAAAATAATACAAGATTTAACGGTAATTTTATTTTAATTATGTTTAAAATTTACACTAACAAAATAAATTATGTTAGCGAGGAGAGATTGCCGTCGTGGCCTTACCAAAAAAAACTGCGCGAATTACGCGCAGTCTGCTCTTCAATATATATGATTCCGAACCAATCAATTTACGGAATATATAGAACTTGCCCTTCCGCTAAGTTGTGTTCGGCTAACCGATTGTAAAGCTGCAGCTCCCTTGTACTGAGATTGTACCGCTCGGCAATTTCATCCAAGGTCTCTTCGCGCTGAACGATGACGAGCCGGATTTTCCGAAAGGGGGTCTGCTCTTCCGCATTGCCGATGAATAAGTTTTTCCAGCGAACTTCTTCCTCGTCCCCGTGTAGTTCGGCCGCTGCCTTTACGTTGCCTTCTTCCTGTTCCAACGAGCCTTCCGGTTCTTTATTGGGCCGTTGAGCTGATAGCAGCTTGGTGATGCCAATATCGCTTCCCTGTACCGTTTCATCCGCCTTCTTGCTGTTAAGGGCAATTTTCAGCTCTTTTTTCTCCTCGGGCTGGGGGCGAATTTCCGGCTCCGAATCTTCATGAGCGACATCTCCGGCAGCCTCTGGTTCGGTGGTTGCTGACAAAACCGGCTCTGACTCTGCGCCTTGCTCCGAAGAAGCCGCCTGGTCTGTTTCCCTCGACACAGCCTGTACGACCTCGACGGCATCACCCTCCTGTTCGCTTATAGATGGAGTTTCAAGGTGATTCTCTTCCAGTTCGTCACGTTGTTCTTCTTCCTTGAACGAGGCTAAATTCTCTTCCGCTTGCTGCACAGCCTCCCGGATCTCATCCTCAGAAACCGCCGCCTTGTCCTTCCATAGCGATGGGGATGAGAGCAGCGAATCGTCCGTCCAGGAGATCACGTTCTGATGAGGGGTTTCTGGAAAGTCCGGCAAATCCAGGTCCTCGGCGGCCTCCAAAGAGCTCTGCCACTGAGAAGCTTGATTCTCTCTGTCTCCAGACACCGGTCCCTCAGAGATCTGCTCCGTCAGCTGCTGTTCTTCTTGTCGCAATGTGTCCAATGGTAATGGCTGCTCTGTCAGGCAAGTCTCGTCCGGTTCATCCTGATGAGATTCATGCGCAGCTATAAATTCCCTGTCCTTCCATTCTTCGCTCCCCGTAAGCGTAGTCGTCTCAATCCCCTTAAGCGACAAAACCCCGGTAATATTCAAACTGCGGGCACTCAGAAGATCCACATCAAAATTGTCAATTTCGACGGCGATCTCCTCCAGTTTGTTTACCCGGCTTAACGGAATCGTGATTTCAACCGGGATCCAATGCTCCAGCTTGCAGCTTTCCCCCTGCCCCCGGTATAGTCCCGACAGCAGCAAATGCCCGCGAAGCGCGGCATACTCCTCGCCAGGAATCACCTGGATTTTCGGAATGAGCTCTATTTCCTCCAATTCCTCAATTCCAATCACATCTTCCGATAAATGAACACGCTCATAAATATCAAACCTCAGACCGTAGGACTGATCAGCCAAGAATGATACCTCCTTTCAGCATTTCCAAACATGATTTCGCATCCCATGGATGACATGGTCCAAATCATCGCTCGTTTTATTTATATGCTTGAAAAAGGAGTGCATGCCTGGTTTTTGCCGATCGAACACCACTCATTCATGGCTTTGGCATATATTCAATTCCTGCGTTGGCTAGGCTCGAAGCTGCTTAAGCAGCGTTTTCCAGCTTGCAGGCCAAGGGTCCTGCACGGTCAAGGTCTCTCCCGTAAGCGGGTGGGCAAACATCAAACTCTCGCCGTGAAGCGCTTGATAGGGCGTCAGCTTGGTGCTGCCCCCATATAAAGCGTCCCCGATAAGCGGATGGCCCTCATAGCTCATATGAACCCGAATCTGATGGGTTCGTCCCGTCTCCAGTGTGAGGCGCACGAGGCTGGCGTCCGGATAGGCCTCCAGCAGCTCTACGCGCGTTACTGCATGCTGGCCCGACGGGGATACGCGCCTTCGAGCTCTATGATGCCGATCCTTGCCGATTGGCTGGTCAATTACGCGGAGCGCCGGACTTACCGCGCCTTGTACCAGCGCCACGTAGACCCGGCCAATTTCCTTGCGCGCCATCGCCGCGTCCAGTTTAAGCTTAGAATAAGTATTCTTGGCATATAGCACCGGGCCGGACGTGTTCTCGTCCAGCCGGTGTATATGCTCGGGCGCAACTGGCTCGCCGCGTTCCGAGTAAATCGCTGCGACCATATTGGCTAAAGTCGGCAGGGGGCTGTGTCCATCCGGATGTACTTTAACCCCTGCAGGCTTATGTACAACGAGGCAAAAATCATCCTCGTACAAAATTTGCAGCGGAAGCTCCGGATGCATAGGCTCATACTGCGATATCCTTGGCGGAAAAAGCCGCAGGCGCAGACGATCTCCCGCCAGCTTAATCCCCTGCTCGGCTTCAAGTGTGCGCCGGAGCTTGACAGGAAGGTCCAATTCGCCTTCCAGCCATGCGAGCGCCGCTTCATAGCGGTCACCGCTTGCCGGCATGGGGAGCCTGCCGGGCATCAGTTCCAGCCATTCTCCCCGTCTAGCGCCTGCTGACCGTAAACTCACAGCTTCTGCAGCGCTTTTCGATGCGCCTCGATCGTAGCATCAATGTCCTCGTCGGTATGAACGCCAGAAACAAACATGCCCTCAAACTGAGACGGGGCGATATTGATCCCCTCCTGTACCAGCGCGGCAAAATAGCGGCGGAACAGATCCAAGTCGCTGCTCTTGGCCGTATCATAGTTAACGACCTGCTCATTCGTAAAGAACGGGCAGACCATAGAACCTACGCGATTAATCACGCTAGGGATTCCCGCTTCCTTCGCATTCGATTCAAGCCCTGCCTGAAGCTTAGCCGACAAGCGCTCGAGACGGTCATAAACCTCAGGCGTAAGGAGCGACAATGTAGTGAAGCCGGCAATCATGGCCAGCGGGTTCCCGCTTAGCGTACCCGCCTGATAAATTGGGCCCGAAGGAGCGATTTGCTCCATAATTTCGCGTTTGCCGCCATAAGCGCCAACCGGCAGTCCCCCGCCGATTACTTTACCTAGGCAGGTCAAATCTGGAGTAATGCCAAACAGTCCTTGAGCAGAGTGCAGGTGAACGCGGAAGCCGGTCATAACTTCATCAAAAATAAGCAGGCTGCCGTATTCTGTTGTAATACGGCGCAGCCCTTCCAAAAATCCAGGCTGCGGCGGTACGACGCCCATATTCCCTGCGATCGGTTCCACAATGACGCCGGCAATTTCTTCGTCGAAGCGTTCGAAGGCCAATTGAACGGATTCCAGGTCATTATACGGAACGGTAATGGTGTTCGCTGCGATGCTCTCCGGTACGCCTGGGCTGTCCGGGAGCCCCAGTGTTGCTACGCCGGAACCCGCTTTGATGAGCAGGCTGTCGGCATGGCCGTGATAGGAGCCCTCAAATTTCATAATTTTGCTGCGTCCCGTGTAACCCCGAGCCAAGCGGATCGCGCTCATCGTCGCCTCTGTGCCGGAGTTGACCATCCGCACGACTTCAATGGACGGCACGCGCTCGGCTACAAGTCTGGCCATCTGTGTCTCAAGCAGTGTAGGCGCGCCAAAGCTGGTGCCCTTGGCAGCCGTCTCCTGCAGTGCCTTAACGACCTCCGGGTGGGCATGTCCCATAATAAGCGGGCCCCATGATCCCACATAATCGATATAGCTGTTGCCGTCGATATCGTAAATGTGTGAACCAATACCGTGGTCCATATAAATCGGCGTCAGCCCAACGGACTTGAACGCGCGTACCGGGCTGTTAACTCCGCCCGGCAGCACCTTTTTCGCTTCTTCAAATGCCTGGTAGGACCGTTCTTCCCCTTTACGTCCGATAGTTGTACTCATTGACGTCACGCTCCTTGCTTTGTCATTGATCTATGATCTATGGTCTGTCCTTGAAATTCCGAAGCATACTTCAGGTATGCTAATTGCGTCCTTCGCGCAGCCAGCGCGCCGCATCTTTGGCAAAATACGTAATGATAATGTCAGCTCCCGCGCGCTTCATGCCCAGCAGCATTTCGCTCACGATCGCCCGCTCGTTAATCCAGCCTTGCTGGGCCGCCGCCTTGACCATGGAATATTCGCCGCTCACATTGTAGGCCACGATCGGCAGGTCAAATTCGTCCCGAAGCATGCGGATCACATCCATATAGGCTAGCGCCGGCTTAACCATAAGCATATCTGCACCCTCTAGCACATCTGTCTCCGCTTCGCGCAGCGCTTCGCGGGCATTCGCCGGATCCATCTGATACGTCTTGCGGTCGCCGAATTGCGGCGCCGAATCTGCTGCTTCCCGGAAGGGGCCGTAGAATGCCGAGGCGTATTTTACGGAATACGACATAATTGGCACATGGGTATAGCCTGCTTCGTCTAGTCCGTGGCGAATCGCTTGGACGAAGCCGTCCATCATATTCGATGGAGCGATGATGTCAGCTCCCGCTTGCGCCTGTGACACTGCCGTCTTCACCAGGAGCTCCAATGATTCATCGTTCAACACGTCCCCGCAGACATGGCCATCCCGTTCAATGGTGTGCACCATGCCGCAATGGCCGTGATCCGTAAATTCACACAGGCAAGTATCCGCGACCACAAGCAAGTCGGGATACCATGATTTGATGAGTCGGGTGGCTTCCTGCACAATGCCAGTTTCGACGAAGGCCGACGTACCAACACTGTCCTTTTGTTCAGGAATGCCGAACAGCAGTACCGCCGGAATGCCAAGATCAACAATCTCCTTCACTTCCTCCTGAAGACGGTCTAAAGAGAAGTGGAACACGCCCGGCATCGAAGAGATTTCATTTTTCACATTGCTGCCATAGGTGACGAATATCGGCTGTACGAAATCATCGGCCATAATCACGGTTTCGCGCACCATACCGCGTATCGCAGCCGATTGCCGCAAACGGCGGTGTCTTACGATTGGAAATGTCATAGTTGGTATCGTCCTTTCAAATTGATCCCATCCCACCCAAACCCTCCCTTGTCGTAAGGGAGGGCTCCAAGGGCTGCGCCCTCTGGACTCCCGCAATGGGAATAACGTGGGAGGGGCAGAGGCGCTCCTGCATCGCTGTCCCCTGGCGGGGATGCGCTTAGGTTTGGTGTGTGGAACGCTTTTCCCCCTTCGGGTACGTCTTACTTTTGGCGCCCCGGGGCAACCTGGGTAAACATTCTGCTCAGCCCTGCTGCGGGTGGCGCTCCCGGGCAGGCAGTGTGCAATCAGTCGCTTGCCGCCCTAACGGGCCCGCTCTACGTTAGACTCTCCTGCTGTCTGGGTGGGTAGGGTTTATTTGGCTGTATTGAGTTAGGCTGGTTGTCAGGGGCGCTGTCCCCTGCGGGGATTCGCTCACTACAGCGCAAGGATTAGTTACTTTTGCGCTGTGCCTCTTACTGCTACTGACTACGGTTCCGGCGCTCTCCCCTGCAGGGATACGCTCACTACGGTGCAGAGATTAGTTACTTTACGTGGTGACTCTTACTGCTACTGACTACGGTATTGGCGCTGTCCCCTGCGGGGATACGCTCACTACGGCGCAGAGATTAGTTACTTTACGTGGTGCCTCTTACTGCTACTGACTACGGTACTGGCGTTCTCCCTTGCGGGATACGCTTGCTGCAGTGCAAAATATATAAATTATGAGAGCTATTCCATAGCTAATCACGATTACTGGCACGCCAGTCGCAAAGGGATTGGACAAGGCTGTTGATCGTCGATTCTTCAGCCATCATATCGACGTTGAAGCCAAGGTCCCTAGCCGTTTGCGCAGTAAGCGGGCCAATGCAGGCGATGGCAGCGCCAGACAAGGCTTGAACGGGGTCTGCAAGCCCCATTCCCTTTAGGGCAGCAACCAGGTTCTTTACTGTCGACGAGCTGGTGAAGGTCACGACATGGATGCCGCCCTCTTCGATGAGCTTCAGCAGCTCATCGTCCTCCTCGCCGGCAGGTACGGTCTCGTACATCACGGCATCGGCCACGTTCAGCCCCTTCTCCCGAAGAACCTCTGGCAGCCAATTGCGGCCAAGGTCTCCCCGCGGCAGCAGCACCTGCTGGCCGGCGTACATTTCGGCGCCGTACGCCTCGAACATGCCCTCGGCCTGGTATTGTCCTGGCAGCTCCTCTGCGGCAATGCCGCGGGCTCGAAGCGCTTCCTTCGTTGCCGGCCCGACTGCAGCGATTCTCGCTCGATGAAGTGAGCGGACATCTTGTCCCAGTTTCTCCAAGCGCCTGAAGAAATACTCCACCCCGTTGACGCTTGTGAAGAACACCCAGTCATACGTCTCCAATTGGCTTAAAGCCGCATCCGCATGAGCGATCTGTTCCTCGTCCTCAGGCATTCGAATATCGATGACAGGGAACTCATACGGCTCGCCGCCCAAATCCTCGATCTGCGCAGCAAGCTCGCTGGCCTGACTGCGGGCGCGGGTAACAAGCACGCGCGTGCCAAACAGCGGCAGGGTCTCCGCCCACTTCAAATGCTCGCGCTGCGTCACGACCTCCCCTACGACGATGACGGCCGGCGGCTGAAAGTTCGCCTGCTGCACTTTACGCTCGATGTCCTCCAGCGTGCCGGTCAAGGTCTCCTGTTCTGCCCGCGTCCCCCAGCGCACGAGAGCGACGGGCGTATCGGGAGATCTTCCGTACGTTATCAGCTGCCTGCTGATGTACCCGATCTTGGCAACGCCCATCATGAAAATGAGCGTCCCCGTTGCATTCGTGACCTTCTCCCAATTGATGGACTTGTCTAGCTTTTCAGGACTCTCATGTCCGGTAATGATGGACAGGGAGGAAGCCATGTCCCGGTGGGTTACCGGAATCCCCGCATAGGCAGGGACCGAGATCGCTGCAGTGATTCCCGGTACGATCTCATAAGGAATTCCATGCTTGCGAAGCAGCTCGGCCTCTTCGCCTACGCGGCCGAAGATCGTCGGATCGCCGCCCTTCAGACGGACAACGGTCTTCCCCGTCAGCGCCAAGTCCACGAGGAGTTGATTAATCTCCTCCTGTTTCATCGTATGACGGTCCGGCAGCTTGCCTACATAGATCTTCTCTGCACCAGGCTTCATTTTCCTCAGCAAGCTGGGATTCGCCAGCCGGTCGTATACGACGACATCCCCCTTTTCCAGACATTGCAATCCCTTTACTGTAATCAATCTAGCATCGCCGGGCCCCGCCCCGACTAAATATACCTTTCCAGCCATCCCATCACTCACTCCCTGACTTCCGCCAAAATTTCGTCCGCTCCTCTAGAAATCAGCTTAGCTGCAACCTCATCGCCCAGCTTCAGCGGATCCTCGCCGGTCAGGACATCCTTCAGAACAAGCCGTCCGTCCGGCGTTCCGACCAGCCCCGTCAATTCGATGCGCGCTCCTCCCGTTCCGATCCCGGATTCCTCCTGCACCAAGGTAGCATATGCACCGATCGGAACCTGGCAGCCACCGTTCAATACGCGCAGGAATTGGCGCTCTGCAGCGACGGTCAGCTCGGTATCCCGATCATTGTACAGCGACAGAAGATCGCGCACCTCCTCGTCGCTTTCACGGCATTCAATGCCCAGCGCGCCCTGGCCGACGGCAGGCAAACATACCTCTACTGGCAAAAATGAGGTAATCCGATCCTCCCAGCCCATCCGGTACAAGCCCGCCGCAGCAAGAATAATGGCATCGAAGCCCTCGGTCTCCAATTTGCGCAGTCTGGAATCGATATTGCCCCGAATCCATTCCAGCCTCAGGTCCGGACGGTATTTCTTCAGCTGACTCGAGCGGCGCAGGCTGCTCGTACCGATCTTTGCCCCTTGCGGAAGCTCGTCCAAGCTCAGGCCGTTCCTGGAAATCAGCGCATCCCGGGGGTCGACCCTCCGTGGAACCGCACCGGTTACAAGACCTTCCTGAAGCACGGAAGGCATATCCTTCATACTATGTACCGCCATATCGATTTCGCCGCTCAGCATAGCCTGCTCAATTTCCTTCACAAACAAGCCTTTGCCCCCTACCTTCGATAACGTTACGTCCAGTATACGGTCGCCCTTCGTCACAATCTTGCGAATCTCGAAATCATAGGGCAGCCCATGCTCCTCGCATATCGCTTTCAGCGCATCAATAACCTGACCCGTCTGCGTCAGCGCCAATTGGCTCTGTCTAGTACCGACGACAATCGTACGTTTTTTCATCTTTATTCCTCCTGATATGCATCAATCCATGCAGCGAGCTTCTCCTCGCTCCAAGGACGAAATCGTCCTTCACGAATTTCCGCCAATATATCCATTTCGGCTAACGCTTTAAACAATAGCTGGCGTCTCTCCCGGTCAAGCACCTGTTCTTTAATCCTTACCCTGATCTCGCTTAAGAAATCAATATAAATCTCGTAATGCTCCCCGAACAGCTCGTCGACCTCCACGCATAACCTTCGGGAAACCGTTGGCCCTGCTCCAGAAGTAGATACAGCCACAATCAGGCCGCCCCTGCGGATCGAAGCCGGCGTAATGAAGGAGCCCCGTGCTCCGTCGCCGGTATCGTTCACAGGCACGCCCCGGCTCTCCGCCTCGGCAACGACGGCTTCGTTCACCTGACTGTCGTTCGTTGCCGCATATGCCAAAAAAGCCCCGCTTAAGTCGCCCTCCCGATATTCCCGTTTTATCCAGTGCAGCTGCCCCTTCTCGTAACAAGACACTAAAAAAGGCGTTAGCGAAGGGCTGATGACGATCGTCTCTGCAGAGGATGCCAGCAGGGCGCTAGCTTTCCTTTCGGCGATTACCCCGCCGCCAACGACAATGCAGCGTCTTCCCGCGCAGTTTAGCATCACGGGAATATAATGCGGGACGTTCATGCTTACCACTCCCATATCCAGCCATGGACGGCGGATCATTCATACGTCATTTTACATTGATAATAGCATAACCTACCATCCTTTATTTTGCCACGTCCGCCGCCAAAACATAATCTAAGCCCTCCCATATCGTCAAAAAATGCCCTGCACCCTCCGTTATACAGATTGCACCCTAATGCAATACGAGAATAAACAGAAGGCTCAGGGCATACAATGATGATCCCGGCATATATTCAAAGATGAAGATCTAAGCGGCTTACCGCTTTAAACAGATACCTTCACGAGCGGAAGCTCGGTCTCTGTTTCGAGTGACGGCTCTTTCTTCTCTTTTTGTTCTTGCGTAGAAATTTCCTGAGTCGCGCTATTCTGCTGATCCGCAGCCGTAGAAGATTCAGACAGAGCCTCGAGCTGCTGCTCCAGCGCAAAAATTTGTGTGAACATTTCGAGCGCTTCCACTCCGTGTTCCTCTCCGGCCATCTCCTTGATCCGGTTAATCGGATCATGCATCATCTGATTCACGATGCTCTTGGTCAAACGCCGTATGACCTTCCGCTGCCGCTCATCCAGCTCAGGCAGCTTATTGAACAGGCTTTCCATTGTGCTCTCATGAATCGAAGTCGATTTCTCCTGCAGTGCGCGAATGACCGGTCTGACGCCAAGCGTTTGCAGCCAGTTGGCGAACGCGCCCATCTCCTCTTCAATCATCCAATCGATTTTGAGAGCTTCGCCGCGGCGCATTTCCATGTTGCTCTCCACAATACCTTCCAGATCGTCAATATCATATAGGAACACATTGTCAAGCTCCCCAATCGCTGGATCGATATCGCGAGGCACCGCTATATCTATAATGAACAGTGGCCGTTCCGGCCGCTGCTTCATACTGTTTTGCACCTGAGACGAGGTTATGACGTAACCGTCCGCCCCGGTAGAGCTGATTAAAATATCGATGTCCTGCAATCGCTGCATCGCTTCCTGCATCGAGCACGGGGTACCGTCGAACTTGGCTGCCAGCTCCTGCGCACGGCCGAAGGTACGGTTAGCCACAAGCACCTCTGCCGCGCCGCCTCCGCTCAAATGCTTCGCCGTCAGCTCGCTCATTTTGCCGGCGCCGAGAATAAGCACCTTCTTGCCCTCGAAGCTGCCGAATACCCGCTTGCCCAATTCAACAGCTGCATAACTCACCGATACGGCGCTTTCGCCGATCGCTGTCTCCGAATGGGCTCTCTTGCTCAGCGTGATCGCCTGCTTAAATAGCATATTAAACCAGGTGCCCGTAGCCTTCTCCTTTTGCGAGAGCAAAAAAGCGCTCCGAACCTGACCTAGAATTTGCGTCTCGCCAAGCACCATTGAATCAAGGCCGCATGCGACCCGGAACAGATGGCGGATAGCCTGTTCGTCCTCATACATGTATAAATGTTGGGTAAACTCTTGTCTAGGAATGCCAAACCACTGCTCCATGAAGCTGCGGATAAAATAACCGCACATGTGCAAGCGGTCAACCACGACATAAATTTCCGTTCTGTTGCAGGTTGCTATAATGACGCCTTCCAATACACTCTTGGTGCGTTTCAACTCTTGCAACGCTTGCGGCAAATCCCGTTCGGCAAAAGTAAAACGTTCCCTGACTTCCACAGGCGCTGTTCGATAGTTCAACCCGACTACGACGATGTGCATTGCAAGTTCACCTGCCTTGTTAAGATGTCATAGCATCGATCGAAAACAAACTATGTTAATTATATCACAGGACTGGCAGATTCCCCGGTGGTTTTGATGAGCGTTTTATGAACTCTTTATGAAGATAACCAAAAAATTCCGCCAAAAAACAAATAACCATGGAATTGCTCCATGGTTATCCTATTCTACCCAATTTTCCGCAAACTATGAGCTACGAAACCACTGAGTCTTTAATTTCTTCTTTATACGAGCTCCACTTGATTCATAACCGGCGTTACGACCTCAAGCTCGCCCAGCCCGCGAATGAGCTTCTTCGCGTACATTTTCTCCGGCTTCAATACGGACACCAGGTAATCAATCGCCAATTGCGGATCAACCGTTTCTCCACAAGTATAGCAATCAATAGCAGCAAACCCTCTCTCAGGATACGTATGAATCGAGAGATGGCTCTCCGACAACAACACAAGTACCGTCGCACCTTGCGGTTCGAACTGTTTGGATTGCACGGACAATACCGTTGCTCCACAAGATTCAGCAGCTTCCACCAAATGAGCTTGCAATAGCTCTGCATTGTTCAGTACCTCAAAGTCGACTCCCCAAGTATCAACAGCAACGTGTCTTCCGAAAGTTGAATATTCCATCCTTCGGTTCCCCCTTCCTAGGAATAAAATGTTTGAAAAAATTTCATCCGCTAGGACCTACGTCATTCACTTCCCGAGGGAAAAATCTCTCGCAACATCTCCATGTCCTGAGTGAATCCTGGTTCCTATATTCTTTTCAACGAGATTAAAAATACCATCTATCCGTAACAAATGCAACACTTTTCGCAAAAAAAGTTTGTTTGTTGCCCCGGAAAAAAAACTACCCTAGCATTAGGGTAGTTTTCCTTACCACTTTATGTCATTCTCTCGTCAATGGTGACAGCCGTCTAGAAAATTATTTATAGCCTCTTCAGGCTTCCAGAACAAACAAACGGCGAGTATGCTTGCGAAGCTCGCTATCGATCCGCTGTACAACCTTGGCGTCCTCAGCGACAAAGCGCTGATCCAGAAGAACATTCACCTCGCGGTGAATCTGTTCAATCTCCCGCTCCACATCATTGTTGCGGTAAATCCGCTGCAGCTCGCCAACCGTATCCTTATGTTCATAAACCAATTTGTAGGAATCACGGGAATACTCTACGATTTTGCGTACGCGGCCCTCTTGATAATAATACATCATCATGAATCCGTTATAAATGCGCGTAACCATTCCCGAGCCTTTGAAGGCGGCAAATAACAGTCGCATTACGTTCGTTAAATGGGGTTTTTCCAAGCGGAAAGACAATTCACAGACATAATATCCGTCCTTACGGTCAAAAGGCAGATGGACTTCTTCTCCGCTATCATCCTCCAGCACCACCTCTTGGCCGCCATTATCGAGTACTTTCACTCTCTGGCGCACATGAGGATCGTATACCTTGTGAATAAACTGGGACATCTGAACTTCCGACAATCGTAAACTGGCATTAACATATTCTGTGGCTAACCGCTGAGCCATAAAAATCTCCTCAATTCTTTTAGCAATCCTTAATCATAATTATACACTACTCATTCAAGGTATTGCTCAGCGTCCAAAACGTGAATTCCTGCCATTTTTCAGAAAAAAACGGATTTAGCCGTTCTCAGCTCCAAAAATCCCCCTGCATGCTCACTTTCCTGCTATAACTCCTTCAAATCCCTTTGCTATCCATCGATTCTTATGATTTTTTCATTCAAAGGCATCCTGCTCGGCCTGCTGCTCCTCAAGAATATGACGGCTAATATGGCTCCACAGCTCATCCTTGCCAATTCCCTCTTCGGAAGAGAACATGACAAACTCATCCCTTGCCCGAAGGACGAGTGAATCCTTAATAATTTTAATATGCTTCTGCCAGCGGGATTTTGGAATTTTATCCGCTTTTGTTCCGACTACACATACCGGCAGGTCGTAATGCTTCAGCCAATCGTACATCATTTCGTCGTCCTTGGTTGGGGGATGCCTTAAATCAATAACGAGAAGAATCAGCTTCAGGCGGTCCCTCTCGAGCAAATATTTCTCGATCATCTGCCCCCATACCTGGCGCTGCGTCTTCGAAACCTTGGCATAGCCGTATCCCGGCAAATCAACGAAATACAACTGATCATTAATGCGATAATAATTCAAATGCTGCGTCTTGCCCGGCGTCGAGCTGGTGCGAGCCAGGTTCTTGCGGTTAATCATCCGGTTAATCAGGGATGACTTGCCAACGTTGGATCGCCCGGCCAGAGCAATCTCCGGCAGGGCGTCTTCTGGATATTGATCAGGGCGTACCGCACTGATCACAAATTCTGCATTCGTAACTTTCATAGGTGAATTCCTCTCTAATGAATCCCGGATTGGTCTACAAGAGCGTGCTCCAGTACCTGGTCCATATGGGACACAGGAACAAATACGACTTCTTCCTTCACGCTGTCCGGAATATCCCGCAGGTCGCGCTCGTTATCTTTAGGGAGCAAAATTTTCTTGTAGCCTGCGCGATGGGCCGCCAGGGATTTCTCCTTTAGGCCGCCGATCGGCAGCACGCGTCCCCGCAGCGTGATCTCACCGGTCATCGCCACGTCTTTGGATACATAGCGGTTCGTCAGCGCGGAGATCAGCGCCGTAGCGATCGTAATGCCCGCGGAAGGCCCGTCTTTCGGTATGGCGCCCTCCGGAATATGAATATGAATGTCGTTCTTCTCATGGAAATCAAGCGGAATATTCAGCTCGGCCGCCTTGGATCTAGTATAGCTGAAGGCTGCCTGTGCCGATTCCTTCATGACGTCGCCAAGCTTACCGGTCAATGTCAGCTTGCCGGTACCCGGAACGACGGTGACCTCGATGACGAGGGTTTCGCCGCCGACCTCCGTCCAGGCGAGGCCGGTTACCGTCCCAATCTGATCCTCCAGGTCGGCTACACCGTATCTGTATTTCGGCACGCCTAAATAATCCTTGATGTCATCCGGCTCGATTACGATACGTTCTGCATCGCCGGAGACGATAATCTTGGCCGCTTTCCGGCATAACGCCGCAACCTGCTGCTCCAGATTACGCACGCCCGATTCCCTGGTGTATTCACGGATCGTCCGCAGCAGACTCTCTTCGCCGATCTCGAGCTGCTCCGGCTCGAGCCCGTGGTCGCGCTTCTGCTTTGGAAGCAGGTAACGCGATGCGATTTGCAGCTTCTCAAGCTCGGTATACCCCGGAATATAGAGCATTTCCATCCGGTCGAGCAGTGGACGCGGAATGTTATGCACTGCATTGGCCGTCGTCACGAACATGACATTCGACAAATCGAACGGGAGCTCGATGAAATGGTCGCTGAACGTGTTGTTCTGCTCGGGATCCAGCACCTCCAGCAGCGCAGCAGATGGGTCCCCGCGGAAATCGGAGGCCATTTTGTCGATCTCGTCAAGCAAAAATACGGGATTCAGCGTCCCCGCCGTCTTCATGCCCTGGATGATCCGTCCAGGCATCGCTCCTACATAAGTGCGGCGATGGCCGCGAATTTCGGCTTCATCCCTAACGCCGCCCAGTGAAATCCGCACGAACTCCCGGCCGAGCGAGCGGGCGATCGAACGGGCAAGCGATGTTTTCCCTACCCCCGGCGGTCCTACTAGGCAGAGAATCGGTCCTTTGAGCTTCTTCACGAGCTTCTGTACCGCCAAATATTCCAGCACGCGCTCCTTCGGCTTATCGAGGCCGTAATGATCCTCGTTGAGCACTTGCTCCGCTTTGGCCAAGTCGAGGTCATCCTCGGTTCTCTCGTTCCAAGGCAGGCTGAGCAGCCAATCCACATAATTGCGAATGACGCCGCCTTCAGCGGAACTGGCCGGCATCTTCTCGAGGCGGTCGATTTCTTTCTCGACCTTCTCCCGGACATGCTCCGGCGGGTTCTTCTCCTCCAGTTGGGCGCGCAGCTCCTCCGCTTCGCCAGCCCGGCCTTCCTTCTCGCCTAGCTCCTTCTGAATCGCCTTCATCTGCTCGCGCAAATAGTATTCCTTCTGCGTCTTTTCCATTTGCTTCTTGACGCGCTGGCTGATTTTGCGCTCCAGTTCCAGTACTTCGCGCTCATTATTCAATATATCGAGCAGCTTCTCCAGCCGTTTCCTTACATCGATTGTCTCTAAAATCTCCTGTTTGTCCTTAATCTTTAGCGACAAATGGCTAGTAATGACATCCGCCAGGCGGCCGGCTTCCTCAATATCAGACACGGCAGCCAACGTCTCCGGCGTTACTTTCTTGGACAAGTTAATATAGTGCTCGAATTGGTTTAGTACGGTTCGCATAAGGGCATCTACCTCAGGATCAAGCACTTCCTCTTCAGGACGCTCCTGAGCAAGCACCTCATAATGCTCGTCATTGTCCAAATATTCAATAATTTCGGCGCGCTCTACCCCTTCGACCAATACACGGATCGTACCGTTAGGGAGTTTCAGCATCTGCCGAACTTTCGCTACTGTTCCGATGCGGAATATATCTTCCTGGGTCGGCTCTTCTATGTTCACTTCGGATTGAGAACAGAGGAGAATTAAATTGTCGTCTACCATCGCTTTTTCCAGCGCCTTTACCGATTTCTCCCGGCCTACGTCCAAATGCAACACCATGCTCGGATAGACGAGAAGGCCGCGCAAGGGCAACAAAGGAAAACGACGGCTCTTGGATTTATGGGATCCCATCGCTTTCGCACCTCCAAACGTTCTCGTAAGATATTAGTCCTATTTTAGCAAATGTTTCTTGAAAACACCAACGAAGAGCGACTGCTCCATGCAGCCGCCCCATTGCCCTGGGGGATTGCTTCCCTGGGGGATTGCTTCGTCAAATCCCTTCAGATTCCATTTGTACAGCCTTACAGTGTTCCGCTCTGCGGAGACTCGGCATGCAAAAACGGGGCCGGAGCCGGTACGAAAGAGTCGCTTCCCAAGGACAGGTCGAAGTTCTTCTCGGCTTCAGGGCCAAACACATGGCGGAACACCTCGGATACCGATTCCACCGGGATCACTTTGAGTCCCTGCAAGCCTTCAAACAGCGTCTGCCAATTATCCTTTGGGATAAGCACGGTTGTCGCCCCTGCCTGAAAAGCCGCCTCAACCTTGGCGACGACTCCGCCCACGGGCTTCACTTTTCCGTGAATTCCTAGTTCCCCAGTCATTGCGATCCGGTTGTCCACAGGCACCCGCTTGATTGCGGAAGCAATCGCCGTTGCGATCGCGAGCCCTGCGGAAGGGCCATCGATCGGCGTTCCCCCGGGAAAATTGATATGCAGGTCATAATTCGCCGGATGAAGGCCGATGCTCTTCAGCACGGTCAGTACATTTTCCACCGAGCCTTTCGCCATGCTCTTGCGCCGCAGCGTTCGGTTGCCGCCGCCGATTTCTTCCTCATCGACTACGCCGGTGATCGTGTATACGCCTTTCCCTTTCTGGGCGGGGACAGCCGTCGCTTCAATTTCCAGCAGCGTGCCCATGTTAGGACCGTATACCGCAAGACCGTTGACAACGCCGATTTCCGATTGTTCATTGATTTTGCGATCAGGACGCGGCGCCAGTTGGCTGCTCGTGGCCACCCATTCCAAATCCGATGCGAGCAAATGATCGCGCTGCTCGGTTAGAGCCAGCCCGGCGGCAAGCTGAACCATGTTCACCGCTTCCCGACCGTTCGTCGCGAATTTCTTGATGACCTCGATCGCCTCGGGGCAGGGCTGAAAGCCGATTCTTTTCACCGCATCCTCGGCGATTTGGGCTATCTCGTCCGGCAGCAGCGGGCGAAAATAAATTTCCATGCAGCGTGAACGAAGGGCTGGAGGGATTTCATGCGCAGAACGTGTCGTTGCCCCAACCAAGCGGAAGTCGGCTGGCAATCCATTTTGAAAAATGTCATGGATATACGCTGGAGTCCCCGAATCCTCGGAATTGTAATAGGCGCTTTCCAGATAGACCTTGCGGTCTTCCAGCACCTTTAACATTTTATTCATTTGAATGGAGTGAAGCTCACCAATTTCATCGATAAAAAGAATGCCGCCGTGCGCCTTCGTCACCGCTCCCGGCTTCGGCTGCGGAATTCCCGCCACCCCCATGGCGCCAGCACCTTGGTAAATCGGATCATGAACCGACCCGATGAGGGGGTCGGCAATGCCCCTTTCATCGAATCTGGCAATCGTCGCATCCATTTCAATAAACTTGGCGTCTGACTTAAAGGGCGATATCGGGTTTTTCTTCGCTTCCTCCATCACCACTCTGGCCGCAGCCGTCTTGCCGACGCCTGGCGGGCCATAAATAATGACATGCTGGGGATTGGCGCTGCATAATGCAGCCTTCAAAGCCCGAAGCCCATCCTTCTGGCCAACGATGTCATTCATAGTCGCCGGGCGCGTACGCTCGGCAAGCGGCTTCGTCAGCGATACCGCCCGCAGTTTGCGCAGCTTCTCCATTTCCTTGCGCGACTCCTTGTCCACCGCAGTCCGGTTCCCCCTCTGGCTGCGAAGCTGATTCCAGAAATAAAGGCCAATCACCACGGCGAAAAACATTTGAACAGACATCAAAATTACATTCAGTTCCATTATACAGAGCCTCCCACACTTTTACTGATACATGGTAGTATTGCCCTATTCACTCATCATAAAACGCAAATAAAAGCTAAAATGTCATTAAGAAAACCGTCGATTGACGTTATTTCCTTTAGAACTCAGATTATTAGCCACAGGAAATATGAGTAAAAGAAGACTGAATGCGGATCGTGGAGATATTATAGAAAGGTCATTTGGTTAATTGTAGAGGTAACAGTAAAGGTTGCGGTAAAGGTAACAAATGTATTTCCTGCAGTTAGTTCAACAGTTTTAACTAGGTCGAAGACAACTAACTGCAGAACCTGCATTTATTTTAGGGCTATTACGGCATTTCAGTCCAATTCAGGCAAACTAACTGCATGATTTACATTTATTACAGGTAACTTCTATAAAATGAGGGGAACTAGTTGTATAAAATGCATTTAGTATTCCAATCGGCTATAAAAAGCAAGTTAACTCAGGGATTTTGTGTCACCTGGGGGACTCAAACCACACTATGCAGGGCGCCAAAAAAAGGATAAGCACACTAACAAACGATGTAGTATACCAGCAAAGAATATTGGCTGCTAACAAACAATACTGGTTACAACAAACGATAAGCCCACCAATTACGATATAGCACACCAACAGACGTATAGCATATCAGCTGAGAATGAATCTCTAACTCGTCAAGCTTCGTCAATCGACTGGCATAGCACCTCAACTGTACCCATTCATGCATTCGCGAGCTATCGCAATCCTGACACCAACCGGCACAACTGTTAATTCGCCCAAAAATTAATAAACAAAAACCGCAAACTGCACTTGCGTACAGCTTGCGGTTTCATTATTTCACGGTTCACACAGTCGACTACCTGCGTTTAAACCGCTGCTTACGTCATGTAATCCTTATGCTAAGCGTGCTTCATGCTCATCGCTTATGCTTGAGCACTGGCGGCCCGGTGCTCTTTGCGCCCCGGGATTTCCCCGGTTGCTTCATAGACCTCGACGATGTGGTCGATTTCTTTCTTTAATTCCGATACTAATTCGGCCTCCGGCACCTTGCGGATCATTTCTCCGTAACGGAACAACAAGCCTTCACCGCGAGCTCCGGCGATGCCGATGTCAGCTTCGCGGGCTTCACCCGGCCCGTTAACGGCGCAGCCAAGCACGGAAACCTTGATCGGCACTTTCAGATTGGCGATATATTCTTCCACTTCATTTGCGATCGCAAACAAATCAATGTCCAAGCGGCCGCATGTCGGACAGGACACCAATGTGGCTGCGTTCGAAATTAACCCGAAGGTCTTGAGCAGCTCACGAGCAACCTTGACTTCCTCCACCGGATCGGCGCTTAATGAAATCCGCAGCGTGGAGCCAATACCCATGGAAAGCAGTGCCCCGATGCCTGCCGCACTTTTGACGGTTCCCGAGAACAGCGTACCGGCTTCGGTAATGCCAAGATGCAGCGGATACGGAATGACCTCCGCCGCTTTAGAGTACGCGGCAATAGCCATCGGAACATCGGATGCTTTGAGCGACACGATAATATCGTGGAAATCCAGTTCCTCCAAAATCCCAATATGGAACAATGCGCTCTCCACCATCGCCTCAGGCGTAGGATAGCCGTATTTTTCGAGCAGATGGTTTTCAAGAGAACCTGCATTGACTCCGATACGGATCGGAATGCCTTTCTCCTTGCAGGCTTTAACGACGGCTTCAACTTTTTCCCGGCGGCCGATGTTCCCCGGATTGATGCGCACCTTGTCGATGCCATTCTCAATCGCGAGCAAGGCCAGCTTATAATTGAAATGAATATCTGCCACAAGCGGTATATGAATCTGCTTCTTGATTTCCTTGATCGCCGCTGCAGCCTCTTCATTATTCACGGTCACGCGAACCAATTGGCAGCCTGCTTCCTCCAGCCGGTGAATTTCCGCCACCGTAGCGGCGACATCTGCCGTCTTGGTCGTACACATGCTCTGAATGATTACTTCGTTACTGCCGCCGATCGTCAGATTGCCGACTTTGACCGGCCGGGTATCTTGTCTCAAGAATGTCATTTCAGGTCTCTCCCATAACGTCAAAGCTCCACCCCTGCAAGCAAGCACGTCACTTACCACGCGCCGTTGCAAAGGTGGAGAACCCGACATCTATTTTGTGGCGTATTCGGCCGTTAAGCCTTATGCGCTCTCTTCTTGCTTCTTGTTCTTCTTAGGCTCTAGCTCGGGCACCGTCTTGTCTTGAACGACTTTCTCCGTAATGACGCAGTCCGTAATGTCCTCGCGCGAAGGCACTTCATACATCAGATCCAGCATGATGCCTTCGATGATCGCACGGAGTCCGCGCGCGCCCGTGTTCCGCTTAATCGCCTCCTGGGCGATCGCTTCAAGCGCCTTTGTTTCGAAAGTCAGGTTCACGTTGTCAAGCTCAAGCAGCTTCTGATACTGCTTCACCAGAGCATTCTTCGGCTCGGACAGAATACGTACAAGCGTCTTCTCGTCAAGCGGCTCCAGCGTCGAAATCACCGGCAGACGGCCGACGAACTCAGGGATGAGACCGAACTTAAGCAAGTCCTCTGGAAGCACCATGGAAAGATATTCACCCGGTTTAAGGTCCTTCTGTCCTTCGCTCACCGCGTTAAAGCCGATCACTTTCTTGCCGATCCGACGTTTGATGATTTGCTCCAGGCCGTCAAACGCACCGCCGCAAATAAACAAAATATTCGTCGTATCGATTTGGATAAATTCCTGATGTGGATGCTTGCGTCCGCCTTGCGGAGGCACAGACGCTACAGTGCCTTCCAGGATTTTGAGGAGGGCCTGCTGTACGCCTTCACCCGATACGTCGCGGGTAATGGATGGATTCTCGGATTTGCGGGCCACTTTATCGATTTCATCGATGTAAATGATGCCGCGTTCCGCTTTCTCCACGTCATAATCCGCAGCCTGGATCAGCTTCAGTAAAATATTCTCGACGTCTTCACCGACATACCCTGCTTCTGTTAGGGAAGTCGCATCCGCAATCGCAAACGGCACGTTCAAAATTCTCGCCATCGTCTGCGCAAGCAATGTTTTACCGGAACCCGTAGGACCGAGCAGCAAAATATTGCTCTTCTGCAATTCGACGTCGTCAACTTTGCCTTGAATATTAACGCGCTTGTAGTGGTTATACACCGCAACGGACAGCGATTTCTTCGCCTGCTCCTGGCCAATAACATACTGATCCAGGATGTCGCGAATTTCCTTCGGCTTCGGAATTTCCTTCAGATCGAGTTCCTCTTCATGTCCGAGTTCCTCTTCTACAATCTCCGTGCACAATTCGATGCACTCATCACATATATAAACGCCCGGTCCGGCAACAAGCTTGCGGACCTGTTCCTGCGATTTGCCGCAGAACGAGCATTTTAATTGTCCCTTTTCATCGTTGAACTTAAACATGTAAACACCCCTTTATGGTTTAATCGGCTTACTAATGACCTGGTCGATGATTCCATAGGCCATAGCCTCTTCCGCGCTCATGAAGAAGTCGCGGTCTGTATCGCGTTCGATTTTTTCAAGGGGTTGACCCGTCCGATCCACATAGATCTGATTCAGCTTCTCTCTTGTCTTGATGATCCATTCAGCATGGATTTTGATATCCGCGGCTTGACCGCGTACTCCGCCAAGCGGCTGGTGAATCATCACTTCACTGTTCGGAAGTGCAAATCGTTTGCCCGGGGCACCCGCTGTAAGCAGGAGCGAACCCATGCTGGCAGCCATTCCTACGCAAATTGTAGAAACATCTGGTTTGATATATTGCATCGTATCATATATACCCATCCCGGCTGTAACCGAACCACCAGGGGAATTGATGTACAGATGGATATCCTTCTCAGGATCTTCCGCTGCCAAGAACAACAGCTGGGCTATTACGAGATTGGCAACATCATCGTCAATCGCGTTGCTGAGAAAAATAATTCGATCCTTTAAAAGTCTCGAGTAAATATCGTAAGACCGTTCTCCCCGGCTTGTTTGTTCTACGACCATAGGTACCAGACTCATGCGACCAACCTCTTTTCCTTTTCAAATTCTTACGCTTACAGAAATATTCTATCACGTTCAAAGGCGCATGTCATTTTTCATTCGATACAGTGTATGACTTTCTGAACGTATTATATAACCAAAGACTTGTCCAGCAAGGTAATTCCAATATATGTATTTCAAAAAGGTTAAAAATTAAGGCACGCATCTTATATACGTGCCTTAACATTGTCCAATGTTCTATCCGGAGATTCAGCGGCTTAAAGCAGGTTAAGCTCCCGGCTTATTATTCAGCTGCTGCTTCTGTGGATTCTTCTTTAGCTTCTTCTTTCTTCTCGGCTGGAACCTCTTTGCTGTTCTCCAGCAAGAATTCGATCGTTTTCCGAAGAGCTACATCCTCATTCAATGTGCCCAGCGAACCGTTAGCCGCAAGAATGCTGCGGATCTCCTCTGGAGTACGCTTGTACGCTTCAGCCATATCGTTAAGCTCTTTATTGACTTCTTCTTCGGTAGCTACGATATTTTCTTCCTTCGCGATTTGCTCCAGAACGAGGTTGTTGCGAACGCGTTTCTCGGCATCAGCTTTCATTTGCTCCTGCAGATCTTCGATGCTTTGGCCGGAGAAGCTCAGGAACATTTCCAAGTTCATGCCTTGGGAGCGCAGACGGTTGTCGAAATCGCGCACCATGTTTTGAACTTCACTTTGAACCATCGACTGAGGAATTTCAACTTCAGCATTCTCGCTGGCTTTCTCAACGACGATTCCTTCGCGCGCTGCTTTGCTGTCTTTCTCTTTGCGGGAATGAAGCTCTTTCTTCAGATCTTCCTTATATTCAGCAAGCGTATCGAACTCGCTGACATCTTTCGCGAATTCGTCATCCAGCTCAGGCAGTTGTTTACGTTTAATTTCGTGTACTTTTACTTTAAAAACGGCTTCCTTGCCAGCCAGATCCTCGGCATGGTATGTCTCAGGGAAAGTCACGGTTACATCTTTGAAATCTCCCGTGGCCAGGCCGACAACTTGCTCTTCGAAACCTGGAATAAATGTGCCGCTGCCAAGCTCCAGCGAATAACGCTCAGCCTTGCCGCCTTCAAACGGAACGCCGTCTACGGAACCATCGAAGTCGATGACAACAGTGTCGCCGTTTTGGGCTGCTTCTTCATCGATAACAACGAGTTCAGCATGACGCTGCTGCAAACGCTCAAGCTCTTGGTTGATTTCTTCTTCAGTTACTTCCACCGGCTCTACAGGCACTTCGAGGCCTTTATAGTTGCCAAGCGTAACTTCCGGTTTAACAGTTACTTTCGCTTTGAACTTAAATGGTTGTCCTTTAGCAAATTGCTCTACGTCCACTTCAGGACGGTCCACCGGGAAAATATCCGTTTGTTCAACCGCTTCAGTGTACACTTCAGGAAGCAAGATATCGATCGCGTCTTGATAAAGGGATTCAACGCCGAAACGCGCTTCAAAGATCGGCCGTGGTACTTTACCTTTGCGGAATCCAGGTACGTTTGCTTTCTTTACCACTTTTTGAAACGCTTTATCTAGTGCAGCAGCTACACGTTCTGCTTCAACTTCAACCTCAAGAACACCGAGGTTCTTCTCTATTTTTTCCCAAGTTGCTTTCATTTTATGCCTTCCCCTCCAAATTTCACATATTACTATATTGAAATACTGAAACCGAATCGCGATAAAGCAGCTACCGTGGTTCCAGTATAGCTGTCTCTATTCCACGTTCAGAATAACCACTATATTATAAACAACAATACATGTTTTTACAAGAGCAGAACGAGAGGGTTCTTGGAGACCACCGGCTACCCCGTGTCTCGATTACCCCCCCACGCCCGCTGCCACGAACTGCCGCATCGTACGGCAGGCCTGCTCAAACTTTAACCGGAGATCATCTGTTATACCATAAAGCGTCCTCAATTCCTCATCGCTTTTCCCGCCGGGAAGACTGTCCGAGACCATAAGATGCAGAGCGGCCGCCCAAATATCGATAACCGCATCCTCCTCGCTCAGGATCGAGTAGTAATTCTTCGTCCCGTAAATTGCCATTATAAACTGCGACCACAGCTCCTGGGCAAAATAAAACAGCGTCGGATCATGCACCTGCGTCTCATTCCCTACCCGTTCCAATACCGCTTGTATCGGCGCCGGGAATTGTTCCGGCTTCAAGGGAACAGCTTCGATATCGATTTCAACCGGCTCGCTGCCGCGCTTCAATATCAGCGTTCCCTGCGTGCCCCGGCGCTGCAAAGTTTGAAACACGCGGAATTGCAGCAGCGGATGCAATTCCGTGCCCTCAATCCAGCGGATCAGCACCTCGTCCACTTCTGGCCTGTCCAGGTACACCAGCTGCTCCAGGGCAAGGAAGGTCTGCTCCGATAAAGGCTTCTCAGTTACGGCATGAAGAAGCTTCTCGACGTATAGGTGATCCTCCGCCAGCTTGGCTTCGGCATGCTGCCTGGCCATATCTTCTTCGGCATAATCGTCCTCTTCGGGCATCTCGCCTTGTTCAAAGCTTGGAAAAGCGCTGTTCAGCCAATCAAGCAGAGCCTGCCACTCTTCGTAATGGCGGGGATCCTGCCCCTGGCATTGCAGCAAAAATTGCAAGAGCTCCGCGGCCTCCCGGTATCGTTCCGTTTCCAGCATCCGCGTCAGCTCGATTTGATAATAATCCAACGTTTTGGGAAATAAAACGATGTTGTCTTTTTCATCGGGTCGAGAATTGCTGATATGCGCAACCTCCTTCATTCCGTATTTGCAATTAATTGAGATTATAGCATAGACGTATTCGAGATAAAAATACTTGTATTCAAGACTTTATTTATGAGCCGATTGTGAATGCTATTAATGAAGGAATATTTTTATTGATTTACCTATTGATTCGCAGCATTTGGTGTGTTAAAATATTTTTTGCTTGCGTTTTTACTTTTGTTATTTTTTATGTCCCAGTAGCTCAGCTGGATAGAGCAACGGCCTTCTAAGCCGTCGGTCAGGGGTTCGAATCCCTTCTGGGACGTATAGTAAACTCTCCATCAGGAGAGTTTTTTTGCGTCCAGGGGGTGAGAACCCCTTGGGGGTTCGTCGGAGTGAGACCGCCACGCGCAGCGGAAGGGCAAACGGAGTCTCGCGCCTGGAGCGCGAGTATCCCTTCTTGGACGCAAGCCAAAACTCTCCATCAGGAGAGTTTTAAAAATAAATATTTTGCAACACAATCCGCTAAAATACCGCAAATTTTTCATTTACCCCATACAATAACTATGAAAATTTTCCCATTCCTTCCGATATAAATAAAGATGTATTTTTCATTTGATGAAGGAGGAAAATTATGCGTTACAGTATTACCCCCACGGGCTTCGCCAATCAAACCCTGGAAGTCGTGACTTCAGGCATTGGCGGCAATGCCAAGCTTATGGTGAATAACCAGCTGGTTACCGCCAAGAAGAGACAGCCGATGATGCTGCGCCGGGATGACGGGCAGGAAGTAGAGGCTGTGTGGAAAAAGGACTTATTCGGAATGGACGTCCCCAATATCATAATTGACGGCTCGCTCATTCAGGTTGCTAAGCCGCTTCCTGTCGTAGCTAAGGTTTGGTGTTTCCTGCCGCTGGTATTTATTTTTATCGGGGGAGCGATCGGCGCCCTGATCGGCATTCTTGCTGCAGCAGCCAATATGAGCGTGTTCCGGCTGCCTACCAATTTGATCGTGAAATTTATTGTAACTCTGCTGATCGACCTGGTCGCAACCGGCCTGTTAATGTTCCTGGCAAGCACTCTTCACTTGCTGCTTCAGTAGTAATTAAATCACAGAGAGGGCATTTTTAAGGGGTTATTTTTAAAATTTCGAGTACATAACCGAGCGAGTTTTTTCGACAAATATCTGCATTTGATATGTCGAAGGGCTCGCTTTTCATTTGTTTTTCAATTAGGCATCTCAAGCAAAATGAAGTACAATAAAGACGTCTGGCTGTCTACCAAATTCTGCTCATGTTGAAACGCAATCTATCAAACTATTGATGAGGAGGTCCGTATTACATGAGTTTTACGTTACAGCTTGGAGCGCAGGCTCCCGATTTTGAACTTAAGGCGACAGATGGGGCTTTGTATTCATTGGACAGCTTCGCTTGGGCCGATTATCTCGTAGTTTTCTTCACTTGCAATCACTGCCCTTACGTGGTCGGTTCCGACGAAGTCACTCGCCAAACGGCGGAGAAATTTAAAGACAAAGGCGTGGCCTTTGTCGGCATTAACGCAAATAGCGAAAACACGCATCCCGATGATTCTTTTGAGCATATGATTCTTCGAATGGAAGAGCACCGGTTCCCATGGGTTTACCTTCGGGATATGGACCAAGACGCAGCCAGAGCTTACGGTGCGCTGCGCACACCTCATTTCTTTGTATTTGACAAACAGCGCCGCCTTGTTTATACAGGCCGTGGAGTGGACAACCCTCGTGAAACTTCAAAAATGACCACTAATGACTTGGAAAGAGCTCTGACGGAGCTTACCTCAGGCGAGCCGGTCAGCGTGCCGTTAACGAATCCGATCGGCTGCAATGTCAAATGGGAAGGACAGGACGCCCACTGGATGCCAGCGGAAGCCTGTGATTTGGTATAACGATAATGTCACAAATATATCAATTTGAAGTCCGGACCATCGAGGGAGAAACTGTCACGCTTGAGCAATTCAAAGATAAGGTGCTGCTGATCGTTAATACGGCCAGCGCTTGCGGATTAACACCGCAATATCAGGGATTGCAGCATTTATATGATACGTATGGCGAACAAGGTTTGGTCGTTCTCGGCTTTCCCTGCAATCAGTTTGCCGGGCAAGAGCCAGGTACGGAAGCGGAAATCAAAAGTTTCTGCGATTTGAATTACCAGGTCACCTTCCCTCTCTTCGCCAAAATCGATGTCAAAGGCGAAAACGCCCACCCGTTGTATAAATATCTTGTCAGCCACGTTCCGGCACCTTACCGGACAGGAGACATCGAATGGAATTTCGTCAAATTTCTTGTGGACCGGAACGGAAACATTCTTAAGCAGTACAGCGCGCGTACGGAGCCTTCAGTTCTAGAGTCTGATATCCGGCAAGCGTTGATCCATGCTGATTAACCGCTCCACAACACTAAACTGAGGTTGTTCAGAGAGCCCAAAGCTCTTATGAACAACCTTTATTTTTGCTTCCGTCATTGCCGCTCCCTCTCTGAGGTATTCTCCTCCGCTCAACCCCTGAGTCCCTTCCTTCATTTGAAATATCCATGACTGCAAAATATATTTTTTAATTGAGTTTTTGAAGCTCATCAAATAATTAACTAAACCCGATATATTATAATATCAATTACCTAAAATATCCTGGATTACCGGATTATATTCCTATTTGCGGAGGACGTAACTATGACAACACGAAGAACGGATCCCTTCCGTTACTCAATGATCACACCCTTACCCTGCTGGATTGAAATCAGAGAAATTAACGCTGTTCCTGTTCACAGTAAATTAGCAGAAATTGAGCTGATCGATATTAGCAAGTCAGGATGCCGAATCCAGACCAAACTGGACCTTAGAGCATCCACCCATCAGATTGAAGCCACAGTTCATGTGCGGCTCAATGAGGATCTACATAAGTTCCCGGGCAGCATTCGCTGGCAGAAAGAGCATGAGAACGCCGTATTCCATTATGGCCTTGCGCTAAATTTGACCGAAGACATGAAAGAAAGCCTCAATATTGAGCTGCGGTCCCTGGCTGCCTCCCGGCGAATCGTAGTACTGTAATACATACATATTAAAAAAACAACCGCAACCGCAAATCTGAGTCGATCTGCGATTGCGGTTACAGTTATCTGTGGGCATCAAATCCGTTTATCGTTCACTTTCACGCACGGCTTCCAGCGCCGACAGCTTTCCTTCCCAGAACCGAGCCTGCCTCAGCACTTCGCCTTTGCTCGCCTCAAGCACCAGCCCTTCTTCCTGAACAACATATCTCATCGGATAAGCTGCATAGCTGGTTATGATCCAGCTATCCCCATCCTCCGTAATATATCCGTTGACACAACGCAGTTGTCCCTTCGCATCGCGATATAAATAAGTCGTCGTGCCGAATCCGAGCAAATAGGCCACGAGCTCTTCTCCCATGTCCCAATCGTCCCCTGTCGCATTAGCGAACAAGGAAGCAAACAACGGATCGCTCGCGTTCCGGAACACGGATTGTCCGAAACGATCGCGCGACAGTGACGGCATGTTCAGGTTCGGGGCTGCCACGCTATAGGTCGAAGCCGCTTCCCCGGGCTGCAAGCGGCGCGGCGTAGATGTGACGTTCCAATCATAGCAGTTGAAGACTGCCATCGCCGCGCGATAGGCGGCCTCCAAATACTGCGAATCTCCAAGATGCTCGTAAGCTACCCGGGAAGAAGCCGCTACCAGACCTCCCCATAAGGAATGGATCATGTACGATAAGGCTTCCCACCAGCGATCCGGATTTTGCGCCCGATAATCATTGCTGAAGCCGATATTAGCCAAGATCAACTGACCGTATTTCTCCGCTTCATCCCGCAGTCCAACCGAGAGCAGTGTCTCGCACGTCGGCCCGAAACCGGCATTATCATAGAAATGCTCTGTAATTGCACCGGCAAACGGCTCCGAATTACGTTCCAGCCTTATCCCAAACTCCTGCCACAGCCGCGTCAAGCGCTGATGCCATTCCAGCATTCCAGTCTCCCATAAATCTTTGAGCAAGTCGTCGATATACAATATAAACACGCCGCTTAAACCTGTTTCATCCTTCTCCCTCTGACCTTGGTGGCAGTCCGGGTTCAACCGGACAGCAAGCACTTCCGCCGCCCATTCTAAATAAGTATGGGGCGTATTCAATTTAAGCAGCGAAGCCTCCATGCGAGAGAGCAAATAAAACACATGGGCGATATAGTCCAGATCAAATATGCGATAGAAGCTTCCATATAAAGCACGCGGCTTAGTAAAGTTGCCATGTTCAAACCAATGACGCTTCATATCGAGCACTGCGGATGCCTCCGCCTTTTCCACTTGCTCCCGAACGGGGGTCGCCAGACTATTTTTCATAAGCAGAAAAGTAAGCTTCCCTAGGGATTCTCCCTGATTCGACAGCGGTAAAAATGCATGCGCTCTTCCCATCGTCCCCTCTTCGTCGTAATTGTTGCGGCAGAGCCACTCCGCACGCTTCTCCAAAATACGGCCGATCGGTTCAAGCACGTTCCACACCAGAATATCCTTGCGCCCATCCTCCAGCAGCAGCTCAAGCTTATGCTCACCTGGCTCCGTCCGATGCAAGGCGGCTTGGAATCGCTGAGGGCGCTGCCCATCCGCTGCGAAAAAGGAAGTAATGTCTTCCTCCTGGACCACACCTTGAGATGACGAAGTAAGCAATCTAACCTGCCTGACCTGTTGCCCATTCGGAAGCTCCAGTTCCGCTTGAAATAACCCGCCTGACGTCAGCACGGGAGTATAGGTCCAGCGGGGATGCCCGTGCTCTAATGCCTGGTGATAAAAATCCTCCTGATCATCACAAGCAGCGAACGCATACTCCCACTGCACACGCTGCCCGGCATCCAAAATCAGCGGATCATACTCATCCCCGTAAATCCAATCGACCGCTGCCGATTCCGGCATCGAGCTGCCATTCTCGACTAGCGATAAGCGATGGAACAGCAGACCGTCAAGCGACGGGGACACCTGCTCCAAAAAGCGATTCTCATATCTGCAAAATGAACCGAACGCCGCGGAACGCCCCTTTTTTCCATAAATACCGAGATGGGGGGCCTCATTACTGCGCCGGATTGCTGCAAACTTGGAGAAGTCCCCTCCCATATGGGCGAATACCGCACAGGATTCGCGTATGTTGCGTACGACGTTATCATCGCGAAACATCACGTAGGCTAATGAGAACCAGAGATGGAATCCATCGACCCGCAGCTCCTTGTCTGTAGAATTGAAGCTCTCAATTTGCCAGATCATCCGCTCCTCTTCAAGCCGGTAAGTCAGTGTGATCGTCAGCCCCCCTGTATCGAAGGAGACTTCGGCACAGCCCTCACTGACCTTTCTAATCGCCGGAATCAGATCGAAGCTTCGTATTGTACGTCCGTTCACTACCGCTGTCCATTCCCCGAATAGCTTATCAACATCATCATAACCAGCCTCTGCCAAATAACCGGGATCAACGACCCAGTTCATCGCGTAAGGATCGTCCTTCATCCTCAGAGACTTTACCGCTCCACGCTCTGTAAAGGCAAGTTCAAACTTTGGACTATTCAGTATGTTCATATGTCTCCACCCCTCAGTCTTGTCACCTTTATCATTTTTTGACTCCGCTGAGCGAAATGCCCCCTAGAATAAGGTTTTGCGTAAAATAAAACAGCGTTGCCGGGAACAGAACCGATAAGCAGGATACCGCCATCAGTTTCTCGTATTCAATATTAAAAGCATTTTTGAATAAATTGATTCCAAGCGGCAGCGTGTACATGCTCTGGTCATTTATAAAAATGAGCGGCGTTAAAAATTCATTCCAGCACCAGACAAAATGGAACACCCCAATGACGACCACAATCGGACGGCATAACGGCAAAATAATGCTCCAATAAATTTGCCAGCGGTTGCACCCGTCAATTTCAGCCGCTTCGTCCAAATCTCGCGGAACTCCCATAATAAACTGCCGGGCTAGGAAGATGAAAAACGCGGAGCCAAACGCCCCCGGCAAAATCATAGGCCAAAGCGTGTTAATGAGTCCCATTTTGTTGTATTGGATATATAACGGAATCGCCGTTACGTCCCAAGGAATTACCATCGTACCGATTACGAAAAGAAACAGAGCATTCCTGCCCCAGAAATTGATCCGGGCAAATCCGAAGGCGACCATCGTAGCGGACAGCATGGCAAACGGAGTCGATACGCCCACTACAATCAGCGTGTTCAGAAGGAAGCGGCCAAACGGCTGCGCCTTCCAAGCATCGGCAAAGTTATGCAGCTGCCAATTTGTCGGTATAAGCTCTGGCTTTGCTGTAAAAATATCCTCCGGCGCTTTCACCGCCGTGGACAGCATCCAGGCGATCGGGAAGAGGAATGCTGCTGCACAGAGTACCGTCAAAGCAAAAACCATGACTGTTTGGGTACGTTTTTTACTCTCTAGCGCATGCATTAACGTCCACCTCCGTCGTCTTCATAATGAACCCAATACTTGGACGAAGCCAGAACGAGGCCGGTCAGCAGCACGATGAGAATGAACATCACCCAGGCCATGGCCGAGGCGTAGCCCATTTTGAAATGGGTGAACGCATTGCGGTACACATGCAGAGAATAGAAGTAGGTTGAGTTTGCCGGCCCGCCTCCTGTCAGCACGAACGCAAGAACAATCGTTTGGAAAGCCGAGATCAGGCTCGTCAAAATATTAAATAGAATCGTCGGCGTAATCAGCGGAATCGTAATATTGAAAAATTTGCGTACGGGACCTGCGCCGTCAATGTCTGCCGCTTCATAATATTCAGAGGATACTGAACGAAGCGCTGACAGGTACAGTACCATCGGGGAGCCGACGCCCCATAGAGCAATGAATATGAGTGCGTATAGAGCAACGTTTGGATCGGTCAGCCAGTGCACTCGTGGAAGTCCGACAAGCTCCAGCATGTAATTGACTGGCCCAAAATCGTCGTTCAGCATCCAGCTAAAAATTAGCGCTAGCGTTACCCCTTGTATCAGGGATGGCAAATAAAAAATCGATCTGAAAAATTTAATGCCGTAGGTGGCCCGGTTGAGCAGGACAGCGATAAGTATCGCAAACACGACCTGCAAGGGCACCATAATGAACACGTATTTAAATGTGACGATCATCGATTTAAAATAGAAAGGATCGCTCGTGAACATATGGACGTAATTTTCAATACCGGTAAATTTCGGGCTGCCCACCATATTCCATTCGGTGAAGCTGATCCCCAATGAGAAAACCATCGGGCCGAACATCAGCAGAAGAAAGCCGATGAGCCACGGCGAGATAAAGAATAGACCCGCTGCATTCTCACGAAGCCTTTTCCTTCTGAAGGAACGTTTCAATAGAGTCTGATCTGCGCTGGATTGTGCCATGTTGTCATCACCTCAATTTGAGGAGAAGGGGAAGCCTTTCAGCCTCCCATCCTTCCATTACTGTGAATCCGTACTTGAACCCTTATTTCAAAACCGCTTGAGCCTGCTTGGCCGCATCATTCAAAGTGCTCTGAATGTCGGCATTGTTATAGAAGATCGCCTGTACCCCGGCGCGAATCATATCCTCGGCCTCGCTCCATTTTTCGTTCCGCATGCTCGCGATCAGCTTGTCACTGCCCTCTAATTCTTTCGCGAAGGCTTCTAGATATGGATCCGCGGCGTAACCATTTTCTTCGTCCACGGATATAACTGGCGAGAATGCGAACTTATTCGCAGTGATGATTTTGATGCCTTCTTCACCCGACATGAACTTGATCAATTCCCATGCCGCCTCTTTGTTCTTGCCGGACTTCGGCATCGAGTAGCCGGACGTATGGATAATGCCTTTCAGACTGCCGCCCTCCGGCAGAGGATGCGTCACAGTTCCGATATCCAGCTTACCTTCCTTCAGAATATCTCCAAGCGGCCACATCCCGTTGTCGAACATGGCGATTTGCCCTGTCTGGAACGATTCCAAACCGTTATTCGTACTGAACTTGCCTGCGGAGTTGATTTTGGAGGAGGCGTCGTACAGTTGTTTCAGGAAGGTCATCGTCTCCACGTTCTCTGCACTGTTCAAGACGCCTTCCACCGTTTTCCCGTCCTCGCTCACCATGTCCCCGCCGTTGCTCCAGACATATGGCTGCATCGTCATCACATCATCCGGCGTCATAATGAATCCGTATTGTCCGGGCTTGGTCAGCTTCTGGACGGTATCGACGAATTCATCCCATTTCCATCCGTCTTGCGGATAGGGTACGCCTGCTTCATCAAACAGCTTTTTGTTGTAGTAAATGGCACGCGTAGAATACGTTGTCGGGAGCCCCCACAGTTTGCCGTCATATTTCATGTAATCCATTAAGATCGGGTAATATTTGCCGAGATCATAGTTGTCCTTATCTACCCAGGCCTGCATATCTTCAAGCGCACCCCCCGGTACGTACAGAGGATAGTTCCAGGCCATGAACACATCAGGAGCGGTATCTGACGCAAGAGATGTCAACAGCTTCTGATCATAGTTGTCTGGTACGGATTCGACTTTGACTTTAATGCCAGGATTTTTCTCCATAAAAGCGTTAATTGCATTCTGGTAAGGCTGAAGCGTCTGTCCGGAATCCCAAGTCATAAAACGAAGCGTCACTTCATTTCCTTCAGTTCCTTTATTGCCTCCATTAGCTGCTGTCCCAGGCGAATTGGCACCGCTTTCACTTTTGCCGCCGCAAGCGGACAGCAAACTGAGACACAACGCAGCTACCAGAGTTAGCATAAACCATCTTTTGTTCCTGCTGTTATCCTTGCTTGTACTCTTGCTCATTTTCACATTGACCCCTCCCTAATGTGTGGTACATGTATATGTGAGCTTGCCTCCTTCGGCAAGTTGTCACCATTCGGTCAAAAATTTAAACGTTTAGATTTTATTGGAAAAGAGGAGCTGTCTCGAAAAATTCTTTCATTTCTTCGGGGCAGCTACAGAATCACGTTCAATCAACCGGCAGACCGGCATATTCACAGGCTCGTTTTTCTTTCCTTGCATGAGGTTATGGAGAACCTCCATCGCTTGGTATCCCATTTCATGCAATGGAATATCCATGGTTGTAATGCGGGGAGTTAAATAATCGCTGAACTCACGATTATCGAACCCGATCACAGACAGGTCCGCCGGCACCTTTACTCCTGCTTCGTTTGCCGCTTCCAAAACCCCGACAACCATAACATCATTCATAGATAGAATCGCTGTCGGCGGCTCCGGCAAAGCCAGCAATTCCTTCGTTAATCGGTAGCCGGACTCCCGTTCCCAATCTCCCATTTTAATATACAGCGGGTCGAAGGGAAGTTCGAACTCTGTTACCGCCTTGTAATATCCATTCAAACGCAGGCGGGAAGGAATCGAATCCATCAAGCCGCTGATTATAGCGATTCGCCGGTGTCCTTTCTGAACTAAATAGGACATTGCTTCATAGGATGCCTGTTCATCGTTATATTGAATAGCGATATCATTCTGGGTATACCCATACGTGTAAACAATCGGTTTGCCCTCCGTATCGATCAAGCCACTCAAGTCCCGGGTATGTACGCCTACATAAATGATCCCGTCCACCTGCTTGCTGAGCAGTTCGGATACGGCGCTTGTAGCATATTTTTTGTACTTGTCGACGTTGTCGAAATCGCGGCCGATCCGTTTATCCAGACGCAGGTTGGTCAGCAAAATATGCAGATCATGGCGGTCGCCATAATCGTTAATGCCGTCAATAATTTCTGGCGTGTTAAATACGGTAACGTCTTCGGCAATGACGCCAATTGTATCGGTACGTCTGCGTTTGAGGCTTTTAGCAATATCATTTGGCTTATAATTGAGCTCTTCGATCACCGCCAAAACCCGTTCACGCGTTTTGGGACGGACATTCCGCGTGCCATTGAGGACGTAGGAGACGGTAGCCGTAGACACATTCGCCCTGGCTGCTATATCTTTGATGCTAATGTTAGACATACTCCACCTCCTCGATATAATCACTGTTCACAAAATCTAAACGTTTAGATTTATATTTTTTATACCATATCCGTTTTTGTTCTGCAAGCGTTTTCTTGCCGTTTTAACTAAATATTATTTTCACTCAGATAAATATGCTTTTAAAATAGGTGGATATTCATGGGTAAATTGGTTATAATAGTTCAAACTTAATATGTACATCCATGATTGGAAGAGTAATTATTGTCCTCCACGTCCAAGCGAGCCGGGATAGTGGGAGCCGGCCGGAGTCAATAATGAAACGGATCCATGAGATGGTCTTCTGAACAGTAAAGTAGGAAGGTCCGGCAGACACCGTTATGTTATGAGTGGTTAGACATTTATGTTTAACAACAAGAGTGGTACCGCGAGTACGATCAGTCCTCGTCTCTTATGAGACGTGGGCTTTTTTATTTTTTACAACAAAATTTATTGGAGGGATTGCATGTTAAGTCATTGGATAAGGGGGCACATAACCAATGCTGTTCAGAGTCTGTGTGAAGATCTAGACGTTGTAGACGCTAAAGAGCCCATTGTCAAAATTGAACAACCCGCAAGCCTTGAGCATGGCGACTACTCCAGCAATATTGCGATGCAATTGGCAAAGGCGCTTAGACAACCACCTCTGCAAATCGCAGAGCTGATTAAGGCAGAGCTCCTCCAGCAGGGGAATATGCAAAATTTATTGAGCCGAATCGAGATTGTTCCTCCGGGATTTATAAATCTATATATCAACTGGGAAGCATGGATGCAGCAAGAATTCGAGCTACCGAAGTGCTCTGCTGAAAAAATAGTCATCGAACATACCTCCATCAATCCGAATAAGTCAGCTCATATCGGCCATCTAAGAAATTCATGTATTGGCGATACGTTAGTAAGACTGCTCAGAAGAGTCGGCTATGATGTCGAAGTTCATAATTATATCGATGATTTAGGCAATCAATTAGCGGACACCGTGGTTGGACTGCTGCACATTCCTTTATCGGGAGAACACGGGCGTTTCGGAGATTATTGCTGGGATCTGTACGCAATGACCAATAAAGCATATGCCATTCATCCTGAACTGGCCGAGAAGCGAATCGAAGTGCTTCATGACCTGGAATGCGGCAACTCCAACATATCGTGGGTAGGCATGCTTGCGGCGGAACGGATCGTTCGTGAGCATCTTGAGGATATGAGCGCATTCGGGATCCAATACGATTTGCTCGTCTGGGAGAGCAGTATTGTAAGGGAAGGGTTTTGGCATTCAGCGTTTCAGCGGTTGCAGAAGACATCGCTGTTTTACCAAGAAACCGAAGGCAAGCTGGCTGGGTGTTGGGTTTTGAAGCAAAGCGCTGAAGACCAGGTTCAGGTCAGCATGCAGAAGGCAGCGACCGATCATGCCGCAGACAAAGTTCTGGTGCGTTCCAATGGCATTTTAACGTATACAGCCAAAGATATTGCCTACCATTTGTGGAAATACGGGCTGTTGGATAAAGATTTTGCGTATCAGAAATTTTCCGGTGATTTATGGATAACCCGCTCTTATGGGATCGCCGAAAAAAGTTTCGGCCATGCCGATTCGGTTATTAATGTCATTGACTACCGTCAGGAATATCCTCAGGCCATGGTGAAGCAGGCGCTTCAGGCACTGGGTTATGCGAAAGAAGCGGAGAATCTCTATCATGTCAGCTACGGGGTCGTCTCCCTGAGTCCCTCGTCGGCCGCAGAATTAGGAATCGACATATCCGATGGCAAGAGCTCGTATGCCATGTCCGGACGCCAGGGAATTGGCATCAAAGTTACTGAGTTACTGGATATTATGGAGGGCGTGATCGAGAACAAACGCACGGAGCAAAGCGGCCTATCCAGCAGAGAAATTGCAGCTGCAGCTATACGCTATTATTTACTGCGCTTCAGCCTTCAGACCGAAGTGGTGTTCGACTTAGAGCAGGCTACTGAAATTTCAGGCAATACGGGCGTGTATTTGTTATACGCTTATGCCCGTGCCAATAATGTCTTAAGGAAAGCGCAGGAACGGAATCTTCAGCCGAACCGTATTCCGGTCAAGATCATTTCGCTGGAACCAGCCGAAAGGGCTTTGCTGAGGCATATCAGCAGCTGGTTCGATACCCTGCACAATGCCAGTAAGGAATTGACACCAAATACGATATGCAGCTATGCCTACCAGCTGGCAGCCCTGTTCAATAACTTCTATACGTCCTGCCCTGTCCTAAAAGCGGAGAGCGCATTGCAGCCATTTCGCATATGGTTGACTGCCAAAGCCCAGGAGACGTTAGGAGATGCACTGCAGGTGCTTGGTTTGCCTGCGCCTAGCCGTATGTAGATTATTGGCGCGAGACTCCGCTCGACCTGCCGCTACGCTCAGCGGGCTCACTACGACGAACCCCACAAGGGGTTCTCATCCCCTGGGAAACGAAAAAAACTCTCCAAAGGAGAGTTTTGGCTACGTCCCAGAAGGGATACTCGCGCTCCAGGCGCGAGACTTCGTTCGTCCTGCCGCTCCGCATGGCGGTCTCACTACGACGAACCCCACAAGGGGTTCTCATCCCCTGGGAAACGAAAAAAACTCTCCAAAGGAGAGTTTTGGCTACGTCCCAGAAGGGATTCGAACCCCTGACCGACGGCTTAGAAGGCCGTTGCTCTATCCAGCTGAGCTACTGGGACACATTTTAACGCAACAGTATTATTATACCGCATTGAGTCTTTTTTTCAAGACCTTTAGCGGATATATCTATTGTTTCGAAGCAGTTTTAATCAACAATCAAAAGTCCAGAAGATACCCACCGTCTCGGCAATTTTTTAGTGCCCTGACCATGGGTATCTCTCTGGCTCGGCATAAGCTTCGTATCTGGTTCCGGCTCTCGCGCCAGCCTTGGCTCAAGTTCCGTATACTGATCCGGCCTACAGCTCTATTTCATCACCAAGGCCGGCTCAACTCCAGATCCATCATCTCTTACTTAAACACCTCTACGCCATTCAGAATGAGTCTGTGTGTAATGACCGCATTCAGCGAATCCGATACGGAACAATACTTCATCGTTCCGAGTTCAATAGCCTTCCAAATCCGGTAATCGGGAATATCGCCGTCTACTTTGAAGATCAGCTCGATCGATGCAAATCCCTTTGGAGGCTCTTCCTTGCGGACTCCGTTCGTTACAATCTCAATTTTATTAATGGAAGACAGGAAGTTCTCCAGAATCATCGTTACATCGATGCCAATGCAACCCGCCAAGCTGGCTAGCAGTACCTCAACGGGGGAAGCTCCATTGCCTTCTCCCCCCCATTGCGGAGTGGCGTCCATATTCACGGTGTAACCAGAAGGACCTGCTGCTTGGAAAAATCTTTTACCCTGCCATGTTGTCGTTACTTGCATGTTGTTTACCTACTCTCTTTGTTCTATTTATGATATAGATGACAAGCTGTATAACGATTTTCGGATACTTTAAGCCATTCTGGCTGAACGCTGCTGCATTGCGGCATAGCATGAGGGCAGCGCGTATGAAATACGCAGCCTGAAGGCGGTTTGCGCGGACTCGGCACCTCTCCGGACAGAACAATTCGCTCTCTTCTTTTGTCCACATCCGGCTCGGGAATAGCTGATATCAGCGCCCTTGTATAGGGATGAAGCGGATTTGTGAACAGCTCCTCCGAAGGCCCCATCTCCATCATTTTTCCCAAATACATGACCCCGACATGATCGCTAATGTAGCGTACAACCGACAAGTCATGGGAAATGAACAGATAAGTTAACGACAAGCGGCTCTGGAGCTCCTCCAGCAAGGTCAGAACCTGAGCTTGAATGGATACATCCAGCGCCGATACTGGCTCATCAAAAACGATGAATTTCGGCTCAAGAATCAGCGCCCGGGCGATTCCTACTCTCTGCCGCTGCCCCCCCGACAATTCATGCGGGTATCTTGAGGCATGCTTAGCGGTTAACCCTACAACTTCGAGAATGTCATTCACTTTCTTTACAAGCTCTTCCTTCGGTAATTTATAATGGGTACGCAGCGGCTCCTCCAAAATACGACGAACCGTCCACTTCGGATCCAGGGAGCCGAACGGGTCCTGGAATACCATTTGCATATCCGTTTTGAGCCTTCTCATCGGTTCCGTTCCCAGCTCCGTGATATCCGTCCCTTCGAACAGTATGCTTCCAGATGTAGGCTCAATTAATCTGAGCACGGTTTTGCCCAGCGTCGTTTTCCCTGAGCCCGATTCGCCTACGATCGCGAACGTTTCCCCTTTTTGAATTGCAAAGGAGACTCCGTCTAGCGATTTGGCGGCGCCGGTGACTCGGCCGAGCAGACCCGTTTTTACGGGATAATGCTTCTTTAAATCCTTGATCTCAAGAATGGGCAGCATCCATATCCCCCCTATAGAGATGGCATTTGCATCTATGCTGATTGCCAAAATCGTAAAGCGCCGGCTCTATGCTCTCACACACATCCATCTTGGAAGGACAGCGCTCGGCAAAGCGGCAGCCCGGCAAATACTCCGAAGGATGAGGAACCTGTCCGGATATAGCCTCCAGACGCTTCTTCTCTCCTGAAAATTGAGGCATTGAATTTAAGAGGCCGATGGTATAAGGATGCTTGGGCTCCTTGAATAGTGTCCGGACATCCCCCTGCTCCACGATTTGGCCGGCATACATCACCGCTACCCGATCGCACATTTCAGCCACCACTCCGAGATCATGAGTGATAAAAATAATTGCGGCTCCCCGCTCCTGCTGAAGCTTCTTCATCAGCTCGAGAATTTGTGCCTGAATCGTGACGTCCAAAGCTGTTGTAGGCTCATCCGCGATCAGAATATCCGGGTTGGAGGCCATGGCCATCGCGATCATCACGCGCTGCCGCATGCCGCCGGACAACTGGTGCGGATATGCCTCCATAATTTGCTCCGGTGCGGATATGCCGACTTCACCAAGCAGAACAATCGCTTCTTTGTGGGCCTCTCTTTTACTCTTCCTCGAGTGCTGCCGTATCGATTCTCTAACTTGCCGGCCAATCTTGAAGACCGGGTTCAAGGCAGTCATCGGCTCCTGAAAGATCGTGGCAATCTGATTGCCCCGCACCTTCTGCATTTCGGCTTCAGACATGTCCAGCAGACTTCGTCCATGAAGGCGGATATCGCCTTCAGCCACCTTGGCCAGACCCTTGGGAAGCAGTCGCATAATGGATAACGAGGTCACACTTTTCCCACTGCCGGACTCCCCGACAATGCCAAGCGTTTCTCCGGCCTCCAGCTCCAAGCGGACACCGTTTACTACCCGTACCGTACCTGAACCACTGGCGAACTCGATAGACAGCTGATCGATTTCCAAGAGCTTTGTCATAACATAGCGGCCTCCCATGATGAATTAAGTGGGCAAGACCCCCTTATGCCCTTCGGCCCGGGGGTCCTTCTTCTTATTTGTGCAATGAGCTGAAACGAATAATCTCATCCGGGTAGAAGATGTACCCATTTACGTCCTTGCTGATTCCAACAATCAAATTGCTCTCATACAGGTAGGCCCATGGAGAATCCGCCGTAACCTGTTTTTGTACTTGCTTATACAGTTCCGAGCGCTTCGCATCATCCGCCTCGACATTGGCCTGCGCCAACAGATCATCGACGACCTTGCTGTTGTAGCCGGTGTAGTTGGAAGCACCTTTGCTATCGAGCAGGAATCCATAATGATAGGATGGATCATTGACCAGCGAGGTGTATTTGCCCAGAAAAGCTGCTGCTTTTTTATTGTTGATCAGCTCGCGGTATTGTGCTGGAGATACTTTGTTAATATTCAAGGTTACTCCAATTTGCTCAAGCTCCGATTTAAGCAGGACAGCAATGTCCTCATAGTCTTGCGTAGCGGAGCTGACGGTCAGGTCAAAGGTAAATCCATTCTCATAGCCTGCTTCTTTAATCAATTCCTTGGCTTTGTCCAGATTGTATTCATACTCATTTCCCTCGGAAGTGAAATCCGGGGATTTGCTGGAAATCGAGCTCTTTAGCGGAGATGCCTGTCCGAAGGCAACGTCCTGAATCAGCTTGCTCTGATCAATCACGTAGTTTAGAGCTTGTCTTACCTTCAACTGGTCGAATGGCTCGAAGTTCGAATTCATGCCAAGATACACAATCCGGTTGGAAGATTCCGAGCTGATCGTGATGTTGTCTTTCTTCGACAGGCTTTCAACGTCCTTTGCCGGGATATCCAGCGCTACGTCAACCTCGCCTTTTTCAAGGAACATTTCACGGTTGGAAGCCTCTGCTACATATTTAACGATTACTTTGTCGACCTTTGGAGCGCCGTTCCAGTAGTCTTTATTAGCTACGAATACGGCTTCAGTAGCCGGATCCCATTTTTCTAGCTTAAACGCACCGGAGCCTGCGGAATGCTGAGTCAAATAATCATCCGCTTGGCCCTCAGCCACAGATGGATCGACGATCGAGAACGTAAAGGTTGCTAGATATTTCAAGAACAGGTGGTTAGGAGCCCCAAGCTTGAATTCTACCGTTTTGTCGTCGATTTTAGTAACGGATTGAATATTTGCCAGCGTATACAGGCTTCCGCCCTCACCTTTGGTTTTTAGCCGCTCAAACGAATACAGGACTGCATCTGCATTTACGGGATTGCCGCTTTGGAAATTGGCTCCGTCGCGGAGGGTGAAAGTATATGTCGTCAAATCATCGGAAATTTTCCAGGATTCAGCTAGCGAAGGAACAACTTGATCGGTACGTCCCACGGTTTTGCCATCGACGGTTTCCGTTGCACTCGTTACAAGCTGGTCATACAGAGCAAATGCATATGAAGCCGAAGTCAGGTCCGCTGCATCATGCGGATCCATCGTTTGGCCAGCACCCTGCGAATAAGCGATCGTAATGGTTTGGCCTGCCGAGGAATCAGCCCCGGAGGATTTCTCTGCACCGGTCCCTGTGTTATTGCCGGCAGCTCCCTTTGGATTGGAGCTTTGCGCGCATCCGGATACTAGCACCAAAACCAGTAAAGCTGAAATGAGAATAAATAATTTGCTTTTATTCATGTCTTCCACTCCTAATCTATGTTGTTATTTATTTTCTGGAGGATTGGCCATGCGGATCAAGAACATCGCGTAATCCATCTCCAAGTAAAATGAATCCAAAAGTAGTTGTTGCAATGGCTGCTCCCGGAAACACCGTCATCCACCATTCGCCCGAAATAATATAATCACGGCCATACGAGATCATAGCTCCCCATTCTGCTGTCGGAGGCTTAACCCCCAAACCGAGAAAGCTGAGGCTAGAGGTAATGAGAACGGCCGATCCCAAGCCAAGCGTAATCTGCACAACGAGCGGAGCCAATGCATTCGGTAGAATATGCTGAAAAATAATCGAGGAATGCCGAACCCCCAACGCTCTGCTTGCTTCAATAAATTCCTTCTCTTTAATCACTACGGTCTGGCCGTACATTAATCGCGCAAATTCCGGTATAGCCACGATGCCGACCGCCAGCAGCGCGCCAATTAAGCCCGGACCAATCGAGGCTGCAAGCGCCATAGCCAATATCAGCGATGGAAACGCGAGCAAGATGTCCATGAATCTCATAATGAGATTGCCGATTCTCCCTCCAAAATAACCCGCGATGGCGCCAAGCGGAATCCCGATCACACAGGCTATGCCTATCGCCACCATCCCTGTCCAAATCGTGACTCTAGCTCCATACAAAATCCGGCTGAAAATATCCCTGCCGAAATTATCCGTACCGAACCAATGAGCCATATTAGGAGATTGCAGCTTGTCCTCTGTCCTGATTTCATTTGGGCCATAAGGGGCAATCCAGGGGGCTAATAATGCCAATATAATCCATATAATTACTAGGGTTAAGCCGATGAATAACAACTTTTTTGACGTAAATTTTCCTATGAAGCTTGTCCATGATCGTCTAATTGATTTACTCATATCTCACCCGGGGATCAAGAACCCCATACAATAATTCCACAATAAGATTAATGAATCCATACAATATGGCACTTATAAGCGTCATGGCCTGAATGGGAGCGTAGTCTGCCGAAAGAATCGATTCCGTTACATAATTCCCGATTCCCGGCCATACAAAGATCGTCTCCGTAATCACGGCTCCGCCCAGCAGTGCGCCAAATTGCAGGCCAATTACCGTCAGAGAAGGGATTAATGAATTAACAAGACCATGTCTATAAATCACGGACCTGTTCGATAATCCCTTCGCTTTGGCCGTTCTCATGAAATCCTGGCTGATCACCTCAAGCATGCTCGCCCTGATCATTTTGGTCACGATGGCCATCGTACCCATGCTCAGGCAGAGCGACGGCAGAATCAAATGATGCAGAGAGCTCCTCAGAGCAATCATGTCCCAGCTTAGCAAGCTATCCAGCACATACAGGCCCGTAATATGAGTCGGCGGGTTAATGCCGCCGCTAATACGTCCAATGGGAGCAGGCAGCCATCCAAGCTTGGCATAGAATAACGCAATCAGCAGCAATCCAAGCCAGAATATAGGAACAGATGATCCGATAAAGGAGAGCACCCTGGAGATATGATCAAAAATAGAATTTTGTCTGGAAGCAGCCGCAATACCGAGAGGAATGGCTACTACTAAAGCTATAAACATGCTTGCAAGTGTAAGCTCCAAAGTAGCCGGAAAGCGGGAGACAAAATCGGATGCTACCGAGTGTCCCGTATGCCAGGCAAACCCTAAATCTCCCCGGAGCAATTGCTTGATATAATCCCAAAATTGGATATACAGCGGCTGGTCGAAACCGTACTCTTGCCGAACCTTTTCTACAACTTCCGGAAGCGCCTGTTCCCCTGTAATCATTAATGCCGGGTCCCCTGGTAAAATTCTCGTCAAGATGAACGTGATCATAACGATACCTATAATACTTGGGATCATCATGGCTATACGTCTAAGCGCGTACTTTAGCAACTCACATCATACCCCTTCTCTTGCTGTCTGAAGCTGTCATATCCCAAGCAATCCGAAAAATTCGAAATGAACGGCCTCTGCTGCCAATTCCTCCACCGTAAGTTCAGCCAGATTAGAATCTACTGGATTAGGACCAAACAGCCACCTTGCAACAATGCCCTCAATCAGACTCATCAGCAGCGCTGCCCGTATATGTATGTCCGATGATTCCGGCAGCATTCCCAGCTCAATGGCACGCTCGATATTGCGCCTGAAGGACTTCTCCATTTCAATGCGCGTTTCACGGAAAGCATTTCGAATGGCTTCCTCTTCACCGTTGCTCGTAAGCAGCAGCTCCATGAAATAACGATGCTCCTGAGCGAATCTAAAAATATCCGCGAGCAGGCGTCCAGACCCCTGAACCATTTCCTGCACAGAGCCGCCTTCCGTCCGATAGCCTCTCTGAATCACGGCCAGCAGCGCTTCTCTGCCCGATTCGATGATTTCCAGAGCTATGGCCTCTTTACTCTTGAAATACCAATAGAACGTGCCCTGCGCAACTCCAGCATCATTGACAATGTCTGAAATTTTCGTGTTCTGATAGCCGTATTTTGCAAATCTCTCAACTGCTATATCCATCAATTGAGATTTTCTCGTATCACGTAGTCTAGACGGATTTACGCTTGCGATGAAAATCATTCCTTCCAGATTGACTGGTGAGTCAGTTTTTTTCATATCTTATAGGTTTAGTCGGTATTTGTCAATGGTTAAATCTCACGCGGCTGCCGATGATGATTGCTGCAAAGCACTTCTTGGAGTGAAGATTGGCTTGAACATGAGAAAAACGGTTTAGGGCTCCCCTATCCTGCCCAAAAAAAAAGCAACCGATAAGGTTGCTCTAAAGCTGCCGATAAAGCACATTTAATGTGACTATTGCTGGCCGTTTTCACCACTCAATTTTTCCCTGAGCTTGTCGGCGATGTCGCCGTAAGCGAGCAATTGCTCCTTGAAATCAGCACGCTGCTTTGCAGGCTCAGGCCAGCCAGTATCGCCAAAGTTCTCTTCAGCGATCTCGGCATAAGCCTCATGAAGACTGTTATCATACCAGTCGATCTCAAAATCGGCATCACTGCGAATCATCCGGATGATCTCATATTCCTCGTTCCCGTTCTGGGAGCGGGCTACGTACACAAACAGCTCCGGATCACCGGCCGCACCGGGCCATACTTGTATTTCCGCGCATTCCCGGCCATCATGTTCAGCCAACCGGCGAAATTTGGCTTCCTTGATATAATACATATTCCTTCGCACCTCGTTATTCTGTAGTTGGTGTTTGTCTTCAACCCCGTTCCCATAACCGATCCGGGCCAGCTCGCGCCTGGTCTCTTCCGTGCCCAACCGGTAGATTTCCCGATATACCTTGTCAATCTGACTCTGGTACCCGCTGTTTACGACATCTTCCGGCGTATCCGGCCAAGGATACGTGTAGGCCACAAAGGAGCTATCCTCCTTCTCTCCAATCCGCTCCAGCATATATCTCAAATTGATTGCCTCTTCAGAAGACGCTTCAATCGTCCATTCATAAGCTGTGGCGCCCTGCTCTTCCAGAACCGAGCGTCCCGGTATGGACACATAGTAACGCTTACCCATCGTCACCCCTCCTCTAAGCTTGCCATAGTTACCATTGTGTACAATGTGAAAGAAAACATGCACGAGGAGCCGCTATCAGCACCATAAAATAAAATTGCCAGCCTGAGAACACTCAGACTGGCAATTTATCGGGTCCCTGCGTTATGATTTTACTTCAGAGGGCTTGCGCATGGTCAACCCAACTCGTCCCTTCTTAACGTCAATGGTAAGCACCCATACTGTCACATTGTCGCCAACCGATACAACGTCCATCGGATGCTTCACATAGCCATTGCTAAGCTGGGATATATGAACCAAACCATCGTTTTTGATGCCGATATCGACAAATGCGCCGAAATCAATAACGTTGCGGACGGTGCCCTGAAGCTCCATGCCTGGGGATAAATCCTCGATTTTCAGAACATCCGTGCGGAAGATCGGCGGCGGAAGCTCCTCCCGCGGGTCACGGCCCGGCCGCTGCAGGCTGTCGAGAATATCCCGCAATGTCGGAACTCCTACGCCGAGCTGTACGGCCAGGTTCTCCGGCTCCAGCGTAGAGAGCATTTGGGCCAATTCCTTCGTTCCAAGCTGACTCAGTTCTACGCGCAGCTCCTTGAACAATTCGGTCACCACGCCATAAGACTCTGGATGAATTGGCGTGCGGTCGAGCGGATGCTCCCCATCATTGATCCGCAAGAAGCCGATACACTGCTCATACGTTTTTGCGCCAAGGCGCGGAACCTTCTGCAGCTGCTTGCGGCTCGTGAATTTTCCGTTCTCTTCCCGATATTTCACGATGTTCTTGGCAGTGGTTGCATTAACGCCAGAAACGTAGGACAAAAGAGATGGCGATGCCGTATTCACGTCTACACCGACATGGTTAACCGCAGACTCTACTACCGCCGTAAGACTCTCGTCCAGATGCTTCTGAGATACGTCGTGCTGATATTGGCCGACGCCGATTGCTTTTGGTTCGATCTTTACAAGCTCGGCCAGCGGATCCTGCAGCCTTCTGGCGATCGAGACCGCGCTGCGTTCAGCGACGTCCAGATCAGGGAATTCCTGCTGCGCCAGCTTTGAAGCTGAATAGACACTGGCCCCCGCCTCATTCACGATCAGATAGGCCAGGTTAGGATCATTGCGTTCCGTAATGATCTCGGCCACAAATTGCTCGGTCTCCCGGGAAGCCGTTCCATTGCCGATGACAATCAGCTCCGCGCCGTATTTATCTATAAGTTCATTAAATTTAACCGCCGCTTCCCTTTTTTTATTGTTCGGCGGCGTCGGGTAGGTTACAGCAACTTCAAGCAGCTTCCCTGTTTCGTCCACGACGGCCAGCTTGCAGCCTGTACGGTAAGCCGGGTCAACGCCGAGCACAATTTTACCCTTTACCGGCGGCTGAAGCAGTAAACTGCGCAAATTCGCCGAGAAAATAGAAATCGCCTGCCGTTCGGCCTTCTCCGTCAGCTCCGCGCGCACTTCCCGTTCGATCGAGGGGGCGATCAGCCTTTTGTAAGCATCCTCAATCACGCTTTGAAGGATGCCCTCGGTGACAGAACGCCCTTTAATCGTCCGCCCAGCGATATGGCGATGGATGGCCCCGTTGTCCAGCTCCAGCGATATTTTAAGAATATTCTCGCGTTCTCCCCGGTTAATCGCCAATATGCGATGGGGCGGCATTTTCTTGGCCGGCTCACGATAGTCGTAATACATCTCGTATACGGATTCTTCCTCCGAATTTTTCGCTTCCGACACGATCACGCCATGATCCATGCTGTACTTCCGCACCCAGGCTCTGATTACCGCCTCGTCCGCGATCTCCTCGGCCACGATGTCCATAGCGCCCTGCAATGCGTCCTCCGCCGCCTCTACCGCAAGCTCCGCATTTACATACTTGGCGGACTCCTCCAGCGGCATGCCGTCTTTTGGCTGTGATAGCAGCCATTTTGCCAGAGGCTCCAGCCCTTTTTCTTTGGCGACGCTGGCTCTTGTCTTGCGTTTTTGCCGGTAGGGACGGTATAAATCCTCCACCTCTTGCAGCTTTACCGCTTGAACGATGGCAGACTCCAGCTCTGGGGTCAATTTATCTTGCTCGCCAATAATGCGGATCACTTCCCGCTTGCGGACCTCCAAATTCCGCAAATACTGTACCCGGTCGTCGATGTCGCGCAGCTGGTTTTCATCCAGTTCCCCGGTCATCTCTTTGCGGTAACGGGCCACGAAGGGAATCGTATTGCCTTCATCCAGCAGTTGAACGGTCGTCCGTACCCCTTTTAAAGGCAGCCCGAGCTCTTTAGCTACCTGAACTACAATTCTTTCCTGAACCTTAGCCTCAATTTGCGCTTCGCTTGTATTCGTTTCCGGATTGATTTCAGTTTGTGACAAAGTCATCCCTCTTTCATCCTCAAATTGCACTGTTCCTATTATCACAAAATTTATGGCCGAGTGCCAGTCGGTACCACTGCTTGTGGTGAATGAACAACAAAAAACACCGTACACGAGGTACGGTGTCCGATCGTCGAATTTTAGAAGTTCGAGTAGTTCCAATAGTTATCCGGTGTAGATACGGCAGTGATAATTACGATGACAAAGAACAGGATGATAAGGCCATAAATTACTGTTCCGATAATGCCGCATACCAATCCAGCTACGGAGAAGCCATGCCCTTTCTCCTGAGTCACCTTGATTTCCTTAAAGGAAATTGACGCAATAATGATCGCTACGATCCCTAAAAAGAATCCAATGTACGGAATAGCAATAGCCAAAATTCCCAAAACCAGCGCCGTAACTGATTTTCCATTCGTATTCTGCTCGGCAGGCGGTGCAGGCGGCTGGGGTGGTGCGGGCGGATAATTATAGTTGTATTGCCCGGAAGTATTATAATCCATTAAAAACGGTCCTCCTCAGAGAAGTAGATATGATTATTATACCAGATTCAGCCAATGAAGATATGCGAAAACGAAAAAATTCATTCTAACTATAAATGGAAGCATACCATCCCCATGAAAAAAAGACGCCCTTGAGGCAGGGCGCCTTGGGAAATTTCTCCCCTTTTTTCATCAAAAATCGATTAATCCCAGACTAATAAGCAGCGAATCGTTAACCTTTTTCATCGTCTCATCATCCAGGTGGGTAATTTTGTCCGTTAATCTTTGCTTGTCAATCGTTCGTATCTGTTCAAGCAAGATGACGGAATCCCGGTCGAATCCATGCGTAGCCGCTTCAATCTCAACATGAGTCGGGAGCTTCGCTTTTTGAATTTGAGCGGTAATGGCAGCAACGATTACCGTAGGGCTGAATCGATTGCCGATATCGTTCTGGATGATAAGCACAGGTCTTACCCCGCCCTGTTCAGAACCGACCACAGGGGAAAGGTCTGCAAAAAATACGTCGCCGCGCTTTACAATCAATGGTCACACCCCGCTAACTAGGCGGTCCAGAGTGCTGTCTGCATCTTCCTCCGCGTGGAAAGCTTCAGAGGCCATGGTTAAGTTAATTTTGGCCATTTCCATGTAGCCGCGCTGCATAGACTCCCGGATGAAGCGTTTCTTCCGTTCGTTCAAATACAGTTTCATGGCTTGCCTAATAAGCTCACTACGATTGGAGTTCTCCATAGCTACGATTCCATCCACTTCCTGTAACAGATGATCCGGTAAGCTGATCATAATCCTTTTGGTGTTCTGCATATTGGCCATCGTTAAACATCCACCCCCAAAACCTTGTCGACCCAGATCCTTGTGACTCAGTATAGCAATATTCAAGGATATTTATACAAAAGAATATATGCTAAGTGTATATCAAGTATGCTGCATTTCATTATAACCAAAATTGGCATGAGCGTACATACCTGATCATTTCCATCTTTTCGATCATAATGTATATCATTCGATGGACCTAGCATAAAATCCTTCCATTAGGAAGGGAGTTTTGTAGTTTTTTGTCTGCCTGTATTAGGCAAACAACGGGTTTACCAAAATTTGTGGTCTATTTGTGCCTATGTATAGACGGGGCACACGATGAGCCAACATACAAATCAACTCGTAGTTTATGGTACCGAGCATGGAGGCCAGTTCGTCCGCTGTAATCGTTGCACCGGACTGCCGGCCGATGAGAACAACCTCCTCACCGACTTGGATTTCTTCAGCTTCTTCAGCTAAAGATTGTAGCGAAACCATACATTGGTCCATGCAGATCGTTCCCACGACAGGGACGCGCCGTCCGCGAATAAGCATTTGCGCTTTACCGCTAAGCATCCGTGAATATCCGTCGGCATAGCCTATGGGCAGCGTTGCAATAATCTCTTCCCGGTCCGTCACATATTTCGCTCCGTAGCTTACGGAGGAATGCGGCGGCAAAGTCTTCACCTGAACCGTTTCCGTCTTAAGAGACAGAACCGGATGAAGCGGAACCTGCTCCTTATGAACCTCATCGGACGGGTAGAGACCATACAATGCGATGCCGATTCGCACCATCTGGCACGAAATCTCCGGTAAATCAATTGCAACCGCGCTGTTGCCTGTATGTATAATCGGGATATCCAAATCATAATGCTTCAGCGCATGAACCACATTCTGAAAACGTCGGTACTGTTCCAATGTATAGCTCTTATCTTGTTCATCCGCTGTTGCAAAGTGGGTAAATAAGCCCTCCACTTCCAAATGCGGCAAGCTCATTGCATGGCGGATGAAATCCAGCGCCTCATCCCCGGGCAGGAGTCCGAGACGCCCCATACCAGAATCGATTTTGATATGAACTTTCAGTTTGCCGGGATACTCAACAGGATCAATAGCCTTTATCTCGTCAAGCACCTCTCCGCTGAACAAAGTAAGCGTAATCCCATTCTCCCATGCCGTACGTATCCCGTGCGGAGGGGTATAGCCCAGAACCAGAATAGGAATGGTCAGACCAGCTTGGCGCAGCTCCAGCGCCTCGTCCAGGAAGGCTACGCTAAGATAGTCGGCACCGTATTGCTCAAGTTCTTTGGCGATGGGCACAGCTCCATGTCCATATGCATTTGCTTTAACGCACGCCAACAGCTTCATGTCCGCCGGTATTCTTCTCCGTAAAGCAGTATAGTTGGCATAAAGCGCGTCCAAATCGATTTCTGCACGGGTAGGTCGATACTTCACTTGCACTTTGTAGGTCACCTTCTCTAATGAGTGAAAATCCATCATCAAACAATACACTAATCGTAATGTTCTAGAAGGCGGCTGTCAATTATACAGAATAAACCATATTGTGCATATGAAGTCATTTTAACCCATAATCCTGTTTTATCCAAATAAAAAGAAGAGACAGACTGACGGGTTCGATAGCTTCTACAGTCTATCTGAAGTACCGCAAGTCCGCCAGCCTCTTCTTATTTACCCGTTTGTTCCTCCATAGACGCGGCGATTTTTACCATTTCGCTCACTGGAAGATTGTCGCTTGTAATACGGAATTCCAATCCATCCACAGTCCAGGTTAATGTCTGCAGCTCATCCCCTGTCAGCAGGCCGGCAGTAAAGCCGAGATCAACGACTGTTCCTGCAACTAGCGAAACCGTGCGATCCGGTGAACGGGATTCGGTTACCGTAAATTGATATGTACCGTCATATCGGAGCAATACGCTGCTTCTATCACTATCATCTACGACTTTGTCATCTTTATACACTACGCCTTCAGGCAAATATGTCGGAACAATAACCCCGAATGGCTCGTTCAGCGCCGGTGCGGCAGAACTATCGCTCCCAGCTGCATTCGCTCCGGTCTCGGAAGCGTCCATGTTCTCCACAAGCATCCCATTCTCATCGACTTCGAGCAGCGTCCCTTTGGCGCGTTGGCCAGCCGTATCCAGATTATGCTGCATATCGAATGATTTATTATCAAACTTCGCACCGAAATCAAATTTGTCAAATTTGACCTCGACTACGACTTTCGCTTCGGCGTCCGAGACCTGCACCTGCTTCGGCGCATAGTCGTCTTTGTCCAGCCATATTTTTTGACGTACAAGCGCATGAGTATTATAGTTTGCGGCCACATCGAACACATAGCTGTCCTTATCGCTTACGAATTGGCGCGTGTTGTCGCTTAGGATGCTGCGCACAAGCGTCTGATACAAGTAGACTTGACCTTGGTTCTCCGGCCAATCGCTCTGGAACCGGAAGCTCTTGTTCAGGCTCGGCGTCAACACGTAAACGCCCTGATCGTTCTTAAGGACGATCTGCGTAATGTCCTTCTGGGCATTCGTTAGAGCAATCCGATAAAAAGACGGATTCTGGTACCACACCTCAACCTTGTACTCCTGGGGTTTATCCCCCGTATGAAGCGTCATCGTTCCCGAGCCCTGGTAGCTCTCCAGCTTGGTAACGATTTTGTCCAAATCCTTGACGACACCGTCAGCATCCTTCTTGCCGCACCCGCCCAATACCGCACTCAAGCATATCACAATGACTAGCGCCCAAGTGATCCGTCGCATGAAGATCATCCCCTCTGCAGATTGATTTCCTAAACTGATAACATGTCTATGAGGGAACTTGGCCGATTATGCGGACTAGTTTGACAAGCAGGAACTCAGCTTAAAAATGCGCGCTATTTCACAATTTCCAGAACCTGGTCAATGATTTGAGTAGAACCAATCGGCGCAATGCCGCGATTCCATAATTGCTGTTCAACGATGTAAACCTGATCTTTCTGAACCGCTTTAATGTTTTTCCACAGTGCCGAGCTCTTTAATTCATCTAACCTGCTCTTGGCTGTATCCTCGACATTCTCCATCAGGAAAATATGATCCGGATTTAGATTCGGCAGCTCTTCCAGTGAAATCGTCTGCATCGCTTTACCCTCGGCCAGCTTCAAGCCGTTTAAGCCAAGCTCTTGATGAATGATGCGGCCGATGCGGATATCATCCACGCCATACACTCTCAATTCCTTAGGCATCACGCGCATAACGACGAACACTTCTTCGCCAGCCCTGCGGTTGAGCTCCTCTTGTGCACTCTCAGCTTTAGTCAAATAGTCGTTCAGCTTCTGCTGCGCTAGCTCCTCTTGCCCGACGATTCTTCCCAGTTCAAGGAGCAGCTGACGCCAATCGTTCATCAATTCTCCGTCAAGCATAAGAGTGGGCGCTATTTTCCGCAAACTGTCTTCGATATCTTGATGCGAAGGGGCGTAAGCGAGAATTAAGTCGGGCTCAGCCTTCAATAGCGCCTCCAGGTTCGGAGATTCCGATGCGCCTAAAGGGATTACTCCTTCCATTCGATCTGCTATATATGGTAGGAACTGATGATCGACAAGCGATGTCGTCGAGGCATGAGGCTTAATTCCGAGCTCCAGCATGTGATCCGCATAATAATCCAGCAGTACGGCTATTTTTTTCGGTGCAGCTGGAATTTCCACATCGCCGCTCACATCCTTGACCGTACGCATAATAGGGGAGAGAACTTCCGAGTCTTCTGTAGAAGCATTATTCTGATCAGTTACGGATCCGGCAGAGCCGCATCCCGATATCAACACAACAGCTAGCATGAAAACAACGACAACAAAAGACCTTAATTTATGGTTAATTCGATATGTATTAGGCACAGTAATTCCTCCGATTCCGTTTTATTGATAATGATTATCATTATCGTTAAAGATTATATGATCATCTGTATACATTGTCAACACAATAAAATCCCTTCACTCAAACAACAAAAAAAGAACCCCTTCGGGTTCTTTATAGGGATATGGTTCAGTGCCATCATTGCTCAGGTGATGCCGGCTGCTCCAGCGTTAAGGACATATGCTGCTGTTTTGTCAGATATGTCATTTCGAGGCTTTCCCTTAGATTGATGCACCAAGGATAGTCTTTATCCTGAAATAAATAACCTGAATATAGATTTTGCAAGAGCTGAAGCTGACCTGCCGTCAATTCCTTCTGCTCCGATAATTCCCGGAAGTCGTATAAGTCCACAATGATCGCGACGTCTGCCTCAAGAACATAACCTTCATTCATGGTTCTGAGCGATAATGGCAAGGAGAACTCCTCAATTGTCTTCTTCAGCCTGTAGATCGTATTGTACACATTGTGAACCGCTCGCGAACCGTCCATCTCCGGCCATAACCTGTCCGCGATGATCCACTTGTTCACGATTTGCCCCTCATTCGCGATGAAATAAGCGAACATTTCTTCCGTTTTTTTCGTTGGCCATTTCACGATTTGCCCGTCCTGATTAGTCGTTTGGAACGAACCGAAGCATTGTACCTTCATGACAGGCGCTTTGAAATTCAAAGCTTCCATGGCGAGCAACCGCTTTATACGCTCCAATTTGACGGCAATCTCGTCGATTGCCCTGCGCGTAACCGGCTTCAGCATATAATCCACCGCGTCGACGCGAAAGGCATCGGCCGCATATTCCCGGTGTGCCGTCGTAAACACGATTTGCATAGAATCCTGCTTTGCCCGTTTCGCCAACTGCAATCCATTTATACCCGGCATGCCAATATCGGTAAACAGAACGTCAACCTGCAAGCGTGAAATGTCCTTCAACGCCTCGACCGGATCGGAATAAGCCCCGATGAGCTCATATTTCGGATGCTCTTCTATGTATCTTTTCATCATATTCAGAGCAAGCCATTCATCCTCTACGATAACTGTTCTCAGCATTGACATCCACCTACCTCAGACTGATTTAAACCCAAGTAACATTTGCTATAGCAAGAGTTGTGATGTTGTGAGATTTCTGTGAGTTCAGCGACTTATGATGTACATTATGCCAAAATAGCGAGTCTCCGTACTCGACCCTTCCTACGAAGGTTTGAATACAATTTCGGCGGGGAAGATGCGTTTATGAATAGCTTCACATATTTGTAACGAAATATTTTTTTATAAAGGCAGGTCTGAAAAGAAAAATGAAGTTGAAACATTTACAAAAAAATTCAATCATGCTTATTTTATCCGGAATCTCGCTGCTGCTGTCAGTTGGAACACATGCCGTGCACAGATATACATCTCTGTTCGATATTCATAAAGCGATGAGCGGAATCGGCCAGTTGTCGCAGGGATTGTCCATATTCCAAAATTTACTCTTTTTTGTCCCGATTGTCCTAATGATATTAAGCCTCCTCATTTACAGGAAGAGCGCCAGTTCCCCGGTTTTGCCGTGGATGATCAGCTCAACGCTGACATTCAGCAGCATCTCTATTATGGCTGGCGGCGACGGATTCGTGGAGTACCACTTTTCCATATTTATGACGATCGCAATTATCGCTTACTATGAAAACATAAGAATACTGATCTACAGCACCGTCATATTCGCGGTTCAGCATTTAGCCGGCTATTTCTGGTTCCCGCAGCTGCTCTGCGGCACGTCCGATTACAGGTTCTCGCTGCTGCTTATTCATGCGCTCTATTTAATTCTTACGAGCGGAGCAACGATCTGGTTCGTCTATTCTAAGCAATTACACACTAGTGAATACGAGAATAAAGTAGCTTCCCAGCAGCAAGCTTTGAATGAGGTTCTGCAAAACATGAATAATTCCAGCGAGTCAGTGCTGAAGGCCGTCAGCCAGCTCTTGTCCGGTGCCGGCCAGTCGGCCAAGGCCAGCCAAGAAATCGTAACGTCCATTGAATCGATCTCTATAGGGGCCTACGAGCAGACGAATAAGCTGGGCTTAGGAGTCGAGAGCATTCGAAGCATGGTGGATCAGGTCGGAAATATTAACAAAAACGCTAATACTGTTACGGAGAGTGCCCTGGCAACCTCGAAGCAGGTCATTTATGGGCAAGATAGGATTCATCTGCTGGCAAACCAGATTCACGTGATTACTTCTGCCGTCAACAATGTGAACGAGGTGATTCAGCAGCTGGCTGACAGCTCTCAGGAAATCAACAAGCTCGTGGATCTCATATCGTCCATCGCAAATCAAACTAATTTGCTGGCTCTCAATGCCTCGATCGAAGCGGCCCGGGCCGGAGAACATGGCAGCGGATTTGCCGTGGTCGCCGCTGAAGTTCGCAAGCTGGCTGGACAGTCTAATGATTCGGCTGCCGAAATTCACAGGAACGTTCAATCTTTCCAAAGCCGCATTGATCAGGTGCTCGGTGAAATGAATGTCAGCTTAAGCGAGGTACAGAAAGGCATGGAGCAGATTACCGAGATGCAGCGCGTCTTTGCTGAAATTTCCGAATCTTCAAATACAGTCGATCAGCAAATTAGTGACATTTCCGTCACGACCAATTTATTGCTCCAGCACTCCAAACAGACCAAGGATATGATGATTCAGGTGTCCGCAATAACGTCGGCCTTTTTCTCAAACATTGAGAAAATTTTATCCGCCGCAGAGGAGCAATCCGCATCCTCCGATGCAGTTCATGATATCGCCTTAAACCTGGAATCGCTCGTTGCCGAGCTAGGCGGGATTGTCGGCAGCATTGAGAGGAGCTTATCGGCGGATAAACTATAAACCGTGCAGCAGAAAAGGGCTCTCCCAAAGGCCATCCTAGATGACTGAGGGGCACCCTTTTTTTCAGAAAGACTTTCCGTTCCTGCGGAATCCATTTCATCCCTTGCCTGATATCCGATTCTTTAGCTCATCTTATATGAGCAGTTTATATGAGCAGTACCGACACCAAGAAGAGATGCCACGTGCTAAGCTATGTCGTCGTCCACACTAATTGGAGTTCATGCATCTAATTATGCTCCAAAAGCATATTTTAGGGGATTAGATGGGTTTTATGCACTTAAAAGTAATAATCCAGCCCATGATGACTTTCTTACTTCATCTAACGGCTTGGAATACAATTAAATCTACTTTCCTTTCTTTGCCGCAGAAATTACCTACTATAAGTCCATTTAGATGGGTTGAACAAATAAAATGGGTATGGCAGTGAGGAAGTTAGCAGGCATCCGCCTTGCTGCATTGCTGATCAAAATCTCAATAAAAAAAATTGGATGGAAAACAGATTGTTTTCACACCCAATTTTTTGTTGGTTTGACTATTTGGACAGCTCCTTCTGATCATCCCAGACAAACCGTACAATTCCTATTGCCTGATTAGCTTCAGCAATACGACGGCTGCTTCCGCTCTTGTCGCGAGCGCTTGCGGCTGAAATTTGTTGCCGGGCAGGCCAATCATCACCTGCTGCTCCGTTACCAAACGGACGGCTTCCCGCGCCCATGCGGAAATATGGACAGCGTCCTCATACAGCAAAGCACCTGATTCAATCGCGGCGAAATCGACAGCTGATTCAACTCTCAATCCATGAGCCTTAGCTAGGATCAAGGCCATTTGTTCGCGTGTAATCGGTTCTTCTGGAGCGAATACACGGTCGCTATAGCCGTGAATCAGCCCATAGTGCTGTGCTGCCGCTATAGTCTTCTGCGCCCAATGTCCTTGCACATCGCCGAACACAGGGGTAATCTGTGCCGGAAATTCCTGACCCTTTAACTCTAGGGCCTTGACCAGTAACGTGACGAACTCGGCTCTGGTTAGCTGACGATTCGGCTGAAAGGTTCCATCAGGGTAACCTTTAACGTACCCCCTTCTTGCAAGCTCCCGGATCGCTTCACTAGCCCAGTGTCCTTCAATGTCGCTCAGGAATACTTGGATATCATTATCACTGCACGCTGCCCCCGCCGAGCATTCCAATCCATCCGGCTTGGAGCCTTCTCCAGTCTCCTTGGCTGGAGCCGTGTTATCCCCGCTGGACGGATTTACGCTGCTGTTGGAAGGACTGCCGCCACTAGAAGGCGATCCTCCACTACCGCCGCCATTCCCACCGTCATCAATAATAGGCCGAGGAGTTACTTTCACGGTCCTTACAACCTCTTCTGCTGCATTCCCCGCTGCATCAGAGACGTTATAGCGCAGTATATACTCGCCGACAGCATCTGTATCAACCTGACCGGACACCCTGATCTTACGGGTAATATCTCCGTCCGCATCATCCGCAGCTACGGCTCCCGGATCTTCAAAGGAACTGCCTTGTACAACGCTTATCATCGGATCGCCCGTTAACGTAATGACAGGCCGATTGCGGTCAATATTCGTAATTTCAATTTGCTTCACCGTTTCATTGCCGGCCTCATCCTTGGCATAGAAGCTGATCCAGCCGTTATTCTCGGCGATGACTACCGGCAATAACGGATCCCCGTTATCATCGAAGTAAGACGACTCATGAAATCCGAACGCCATTTTCTCTGCGATCAGGTTTACTCGCGAGTAAACAGATGTAGTCACAGTGACGTTCTGGTTCGTAGATGCCGTCGGAAATACCGTAAGCTTAATGACTGGTACATCCCTATGGATATTCGTGATTTCGATCGTTTGTACGGCGGCATTGCCGGCACGATCCTTGGCGTAAACTGTGTAAATATCATTCAACTCAGCTTCAAAGGAGCCTGATCCGCCAAATGCCGTACCGGCCAGCTCAAAATAACTGACAGGCTGATCTCCAGCCGCCCATTTCACTTCGCTGATCCCGCTTAAACGGTCATATACGTCGGCGGTTACCGTCACGCGCTGGCTGGTCGGCAGACCGTTCCCTATACTAAGATGAATCGTCGGCTCTGTTCCGTCATAATTGCTTACCACAATCGTCTCAGCGGCCCCATTCCCTGCATGATCCTCTGCGTAGACCGTATACTCTCCATTTTGGCTGACCTGAAAAGAATTCTGGAATGAAACTCCTCCGCCATTTTGAAAAAACGAGACAGGCTGCCGTCCCTCATTCCATTTCAAGGCCACATGATCATCCGTATCATCATCAGCGGCTGCGGTGATTGTGACAGGCTGATTCGTCCAATCCAATGGATCCAAGCTCACATCCAGCTGCGGAGCCTCTACGTCGATACGGCTCACCTCAATATCGGCACTTACCTCGAATCCGGCTTTGTCCTTGGCATATACCGTATAAACTCCGTTCTCATGCACTAGGAATCGGGTATCGTCCGTATTCAGGGCAACACGCTGCCCATTCGGCCCCTGCTTGGCCCACTCCAGCTCGGCAATCCCGCTCCCGTTGTCGATATAGTTGATATTTACGGCAACCGGCTGATTGCTCCAGCTCGTGAAAGATAAAGAGAGGGTAAGGCTCGGGCCGATCTTAAAAATATTTGTTATGGTGATTGTCTGTACAGTTCCATTCCCAGCTCTGTCCTCGGCATACACCGTGTAAATACCATTCTCGGAAACAGGGAAACTGTCATTAAACACGCTGCCTCCCTGAACGAAATAGGCGGCATTGTGATCTCCCTGAGCCCACTTCAGTTCAGCTATTCCACTCTCCTGATCAACTGCGCTGGCGCTAACCTTCACGTCCTGACTAGTTGGCGCTCCTGTGGAAGGCGTTAATGTTATGCTTGGCGGAATGAGATCGATCTGATCAATGCTAATGGTCTGAATCGTCTCATTGCCAATCTGGTCCACAGCATAGACGGTATACTTGCCATTGCTATCGGCAAGGAAAGTATTATTCACGATTAAGGTGCCGCCCGAACGGAAATAATCGGCTGTCTGCTGCCCAGCAGCCCATTTGAACTGCCCCGAATTCAAACCGCTTTGATCATCGACCGCATTCGCCGTAACCGGGATTGGCTGATTCGTCCATCCCTGCTGTTTCGTAAAGACCTCCAGCGTCGGTGCCATGCGGTCAATATTCGTAACTTCAGTGACTGCAACGCTTTCATTGCCGACATGATCTCGGGCGTACCATGTATACTTCCCGTTATCGGTAGCTATAAAGTAATTTCCAGGCACTGTGGTTCCATATTTCCGCATGGATGAGGCGTCATGTTCGCCCTTTAACCATTTTTGTGCAGCAACGCCAGAGCCATCATCTCTGACGGAACCAACGACATACACATTCTGCTGGGTCCAACTTGCGGGTGAATGCCTAAGTTCAATAATGATGGGCGGAGTTTTATCGACGTGAACCTTGCTCCCGTCCGTAGTAGCGTCGAGCTGGCCGCGCCGCTGTCCTGTTTCATCCTCATATTCGAGCATAAACGGGACAGGTCCTTCAGGAACGGAAAAATCCAGCGTCAAGGCAGCCTTCCAGTTTTTACGGTTGCCATGTTGCACCGCCTGAACCTCCTGCCCGGCAATTCGTACGACGGGGGGCTTCAAATAGAATGCAGAAGAGATAGATAGCGTCACCGTATCCCCTGCCTGAGCATACTTTGGAGCGTTCGGATTACTCGATGAAATACTCAGTTTCTGTATCGTATCAACATTTAACGTATAAGTGCCTGAAGATCTGCTGTAATCAAGCGTTTTGGTCTCGCCGCCCCAAGAGCTCTGAAAAGAACTTAAGGTAGCCCATATCGCTTCCGCTGGAACCGAATCCCCTTCCAGTACAGTGACGCCGTCCAGGCTGTATCTGTATTTTTGGTTGTAAATCGGATTCTTTTCGCCAAAACCGCCGTCGAAATTGCTGACCGTGATCCATCTGACATCAGTCGGAAGTCCGTACCAATAGTCCGTGATGAATTTTTTCTCGGTCGTAACTCCGTCACGACTATAGTAGATTTCTACCCCCTCATCCAAACCTCGGAATGGAAGAAACGTGGCCCACTTCGCGTTGGAAGGCAATGGATTAAAGTTTAAATCAATATAGAATATATCCACTCCATCGCTATAGCGATGCGACATCGATGCGAATCCGCTCGGATTGTAATTAATCATATGGATCGCCTCGGCTTGAATCTGCTCGGCAGAAGCTCTGCTTGCTGGTCCGGCAAATAAGAGCGTCGCGGTAAAACAAACCATTGACAACAAACCAATAAAACTCTTTCTATCCGGGTAAATAATACACTCTCCTTTCTGGATCAGCCCATCACTTCAAATTGTAGATTGCCAAAAATGAATTAAACATCCCCCGATCGAGGGATATTTATGATGACTTTCCACGAGAGGAGTTCAATCAAAAAAGGCATACAGCCCTTTGCCGTATACCTTCTATCGTTCAACCATTGCTTAACCTACCTGCGCTCTTCCTCATCCAGCAATCCAATCGTTTTGGCGATAGCAGCAGCCTTCATACGCCGGTCCACCTTCAGCTTCTCAAATATGTTCTTGAGATGCGTTTTAACCGTTTCGCTCGTAACCGTTAATGTGGCGGCTATTTCTTTATTGGACAGCCCTTCGGATACGAGCTTTAGCACCTCCTGCTCTCTTGTAGTTAATGCGCGCTGGACCTCTGCCTGCCCGTCCAGCTCCATAACCCGGTCGTTATCATGTTGAGCTCCAACAGCAAAGGCTGACGACCTGGACTTTAGCACAAACAAAGCCTGTGAGGCTAGATTATTGATGACATGAAATCGCTCTGCTGCAAAATACTCTGTTGTAAGCAAATTCTCCATGTACAGCAAAGCATGAACTTCATTGCGGCTCACGATAGGCATGCAAAGAGCAGTCCCGCTGATCTTGCTTCCTGCAGCCAGAGATGCCTCCCGCGTCTCCGCTGCCTGCATTATCATTTTATCCTGAAGTGCGCCGGCGACAAGCTCTCTTCTAATATATGGGTATGTATCAATAGGAATGTGCTGAAGCGAAGAGACTATGGCATGACTTTCAAGCTTGGCTTCTATATTCACGTACCATTGATTATGGCTAGGGATGATAAGTAAGCCGCGCTGTGCTCCTGCATTTTGTATGATAAGCTTCATGAATTGCTCAGCGATTTGTTCCCCGTTCATATGGTCTGCGAATATCTCTGACGCTTGAACGATAGCCGCCAAATCCAATACTTGAGGATAACTGACAATATTATCGGTGACAACCAGTGTAGTGCGTTGAGCTTGTACGTGATGATCTCCCCGAGAAAAAGTTATATCCTTCGTATGCATAGGCAGTCCGGTATTTGGCGGATCGTTCCCCCCGCTGGCATTTATCCTCCATTTCTCCCGGGCAGCACTGCCGTTCCCGTTCTCTAATAAAGTATGCTCCCCTAGCTGCTCTAAAACGGCTTTCATGCTTGGATAACGATTGTCCGGGTTCTTCGCCAGCATTTTCATGACAATATCCGAGATGATCGGAGGAACCATCTGATTGGTTTCATATAATGGCACAGGCTGCCGGGCCAGATGGGCGTGCGCCCAATCTAGCGCTCCTCGTGCCTTGAAAGGAAGCCTGCTGGCAAATAATTCATAGAAGGCCATCCCCAATGAATAGATATCCGATCGAACGTCAACCGGATAATCCATTCGTCCTGTCTGCTCTGGCGACATATAAACCGGATTTCCTTCCAAGCTGCTCTGGCCTTGCTCCTTCCGTTCATTCATTTGTACGGCATACCCAAACCCAGTCAGGAATACTTCATCCGTATGCCGCTGAATGAGCAAGGTGTCGGGCCTGATATTTAAATGGAGCACTTGCCGGTCATGAAGCTCCTGCAAGCGTGTCACGACGTTCTTCATGATATGAATATACATATCAGGTGTCACAGCCACCATGGACCAATAATCCCGTAAGGTTGACGCGTAAATCGGTTCGTACTCCAGCACCATCACATTTTTGAAATTCATATAGGAAGTAGGCTTAAGAAGACCCTTCATATCCAGCTCGCTCAAAAAGTTAAACTCATGAATAAGCTTGGCGTTTTCAATCGTTGTGCTTCTGCCGCTTTTAACGATTTTTAATAACACCTGCTTAGACGTTTGTTCTAGAGCGGCGAATGCAACTAAAAGATAAGAATCCTCGTAAACCGTCCGTATGATCGAGTAACCGGGAATGTTAATCATTACGCTACAATCCTTTTTAACTGTGATATACCTCATTATAAACTAAAAAGGTCAGCCTAATAGATTCTGAGCGTAAAAAACCCCGGCAATTTTGAGAAAAAAAAGAGCCTCCCAGGCTCCCATAAATAAGGGCTATGTTCTTCTTACAGCGTTACCACTCTGCGCCGCCGTCTTCTCCGTCTTTCCAGCAGCAAGATGGCAAGCAAATCAAACAGCACGAGCGGGATGATAAACGGAGCAAACGCTGCATGAGCCTTGCTGCCCCGCTCATGGACGGACGACACTTGAAGGTACAGCTTATTCCCGCTTACCTTGACGATTTTACCGTACAGCACCGCCCCGGTCTTTGTTTTGATTTTGACCCGCTTATTCAAATGCTTCCTCGCCTGATCACTGATCTTCACCAAGCCATATCACCTCCCCGGCTCATGACACAATATACGCGTCATTTGCCGGGGGAGTGTGGACGTTTGCCCAACATACAGGTTATATCATCCTCAGGAGGAAGCGGCTTGTCCTTCCCGCTCGGCACGAGCCTGCTCCAGCTTCAGCATGCTCCGATGGGCCAAATACAAAAATGGGACGCCGGCAAAGGTCGTCAATCCAAGGAGAGCAAAGATAAGCTGCGACGAAGCAACCCCCAGACCCTCGAGGAGAAAGCCGCCCAGTAAAGGCGCCAATACCATTCCCAAATTATTAAAACCAAACATGCCAAAGTACGCTCCCCGCAGCTCAGGCTCCGCTATTCGATCGACAAGCACATCCGTTGCCGTGAATACCAGCACTTCGCCAACCGTAAATATAACGACGCATATCATTAAAAAGGGAAGTGTGTCCGACATCCCGAATAAAATAAGGCTTGCCCCTGTGAATAAATTACCAGCAATGATCGGCAGTGCCGGCGCAAAGCGGGCAGCGAGCCGAACGAGAGGATATTGAACCGCCAGTACAACTACCGCATTGAGCGATATCAGGTAACTGAACCATTTGACTCCCTCCTCGATTCGCGGACTCATCTCCATGTACTGAGCCAGTGTCGAGTCGAAATGTCCATAACCGAGCACGCAGAAAATCATCCCGGTCAGCACCAGCATAAATGTCCGGTTTCCACTCGTCACTTTCAAAGCCCCGCTGATGCTAAGCCGCTGCTCATTTTCTGTGCTCGCCCCTCCAAGCTCGTGATAACGCCAAAATTGCACGACCAGACAGATGCCGTAACAGGCGTATACTACAGCCGCTATTAAAAACACGCTATTGGAATCGGAAGCGCCTACCTGCAGTCCGAGCAGCGGTCCGACGACAACCCCGATGTTAATGGCCGCATATCGCAAATTGAATACGAGCAGCTTGCTTTCCTTAGGGGTAATATCGGCAAGGAGCGCGCGGGAAGTAGGCTCGAACGTCGCCCTGCACAGACCGTTTAATGCATTCATAATGAAGAAAATCCATATTTTATTCGCAAATGCAAACCCCACAAACACGAGCACCCAACCGAAAATCGCAATGAAGAGCACTTTTTTGCGGCCGATGACATCGGAGATATAACCGCCGTTAAAGCTGGCAAATACGCCGATCAGCGAGCTAACGGCTACGACGATCCCTGTCTCTGCCGGCGTAGCTCCCATGGAGCGGATCAGGTAAATGGACAAGAACGGGATGCTCATCGAAATTGCAGTACGGCCAAAAATCGTGCCGATGATGATCGTCCAGGACAACGGGTGAATTTGTTTCAAATGAGCGTTCATTTATGCGCCTTCTTTATTTACAATTTATTCAAAACTATTCAACCATTTAACTCTGATTTTTTTAAACTGTCAAGATCTATGCTAGACTGCGAATGTGGTAAAATGAAGTTCAATATATAGCCCAATTCCTGGAAAACAAAAGAATAGGTAGGTAACTGTTATGAATCAAAACATACTGCTTGTTGAAGACGATGGTTCGATCAGCGAAATGGTTATCAATTGCTTGTCCAAAGAAGGGTTCTCCATTACGCTCGCCCGCGACGGGGAGGAAGCCCTGCGCTTATTCGGCGAGCAGAGCTACGCGCTTGTGCTGCTTGATCTCATGCTGCCTTACTTAAACGGCATGGATTTCCTCAAAAAAATCAGGGAGCATAGCCGCGTCCCCGTGCTCATTGTGTCAGCGAAAGATAGCGAAGTAGATAAAGCGCTGGGACTTGGCTTTGGAGCGGACGATTACATCGCCAAGCCCTTCTCCTTGATTGAATTGACCGCCCGCGTCAAATCCGCAATTCGGCGGGCGACGGAGTATTCGAATGCGGGAGGCTCCGCTTCCCACAGCCCGAAGATCATCACCGTCAAGGACGTGACTATGGATATCGACAATATCCGGCTGACCAAACATGGGCGTGAAATTCACCTGACCGCCAAAGAGTGGAGCATCCTGAAGCTGCTGTTTACCTATCCGCGAAAAATATTTACCAAAGAGCAGATCTACCGCTCTGTTTGGGGAGACGAGTACTACGGCGATGAGAATATCATTAATGTTCATATGAGCCGGCTGCGCGACAAGGTCGAGGATCATCCTTCCTCCCCGGAATATATCAAGACCATATGGGGTATCGGCTACAAGCTGGGAGATTTTCAGGAATGACCGCTTTACTGTGGCTTTTGACCGCCCTTCTTGCCGGGTCGATCGGCTTGAACCTGATTCAATATGCCGCGCGAAAGAAGCGTGATGCCAGCCTAGCAGAGATATCCAGCAAGTTAAGACGCATTGTCGATAATGAAACCTCTGAACGGCTGCTGCTCTTTACCGATGATAAATATTTGCAAGAGCTGGTCCAAGACATCGAGGGGGTATTGGCCAGCAGTCAGAAAATGGCGGTTCGCTACGCCAGAACCGAGCAGTCCATGCGAAAAATGCTGGCGAATATTTCACATGATTTAAAGACGCCGCTTACCGTCATTCTGGGATACGTCGAAATGATTCAAGCCGATCCTGCCATGGATGAAGCCGAACGAAGCCGCCTGTTTCGCCACGTACAGCACAAAACGACCGAAATTATTGCGTTGGTCCATTCTTTTTTTGACCTGGCGAAATTGGAATCCGGGGACCGGCAGATTGAGATCATAAAAGTACATATGAATGAAATTTGCCGTAAAAATATATTGTCCTTGTACGAGTGGGTTCAATCCAGCGGGATGGAAGCCGTTATCGACATTCCCGACCATCCTATATACGCCTATGGAAATGAGGAAGCACTAGAGAGAGTCTTAAGCAATCTGCTCTCCAACGCGATCCGCTATGGGCATGACGGGGGAGTGCTTGGTCTGGCCCTTGCTGCAGACGAAACCCACGTGACGATAGAAGTATGGGATCGGGGCAAAGGCATTCAGGAGCAAAATCTGGAGCGTGTATTTGAGCGCATGTTTACGCTCGAGGAATCAAGGAATCGTGCCTTCCAAGGCAGCGGACTGGGCTTGACGATTACCAAAAGGCTGGTAGAAGCGATGGAAGGATCGATTGCGCTGCGCAGCGTGCCCTTCCAGAAGACGGTATTCACGATCATGCTGCGCCGCGCAGCCGAGACAAATGTAAGATTTTCTTAAGATTTATATCACAAATAAGTTAATTTCTGCAGCTAGAATGAGGTCGTAAGATCACGGAAGGAGCCATGCCAATGGAATATATCATTCAGACCCGCGGGCTGAGCAAGGCCTATAACGGGAAGGAAACGATCAGCAATGTAAACATGAAGGTCGGAAAGGGAGAAATTTACGGTTTTCTCGGGCCAAATGGCGCAGGCAAAACAACCATCATGAAAATGCTGACCAATCTCGTCAAGCCCACAACCGGGGAAATCCTGCTGTTCAACGAACGTCTGACGTCTGCTTCCTACGAAGTGTTGGGACGGCTCGGCAGCATCATCGAGTACCCGATATTTTATGAGAAGATGACGGCTGCGCAAAACTTGGAGCTGCATGGCGAATATATGGGCTACCATAACAAGCGGGCCATTCAAGAAGCTCTGGATATGGTTCATTTAAGAGATACCGGCCAGAAACCGGTGAAAGAATTTTCTCTGGGCATGAAGCAGCGGCTCGGCATTGCCAGAGCGATTATGACCAGACCCGAACTGCTCATTCTGGATGAGCCGATAAACGGGCTTGATCCTTTAGGAATTCAAGAAATGCGCCAATTGTTCCGAACCTTGAGCAGGGAGTACGGGATTACCCTGTTAATCTCCACTCATCTGCTGGCCGAAATCGAGCAGATTGCAGATACGATCGGTGTAATCAGCGACGGCCGGTTAATTGATGAAGTGTCCATGGATAGTATTCGGGGGCAAAATACGGAGTTTATCGAGTTAATTACAGCTGAACCCAGCCGGGCGGCAGCCATTCTGGACCACCAGCTGCGGATTTCCAACTTCAAAGTAATGCATGACCGGATCATCCGCGTTTACGACCCGTCGATAGGTCAGGGGGAGATTGTCCGGGCGTTAGTACAACAGAACATCGAAATCGAGGCTATCAACAAGAAATCGATGTCCCTGGAGGAATATTTCCTGGATCTTATCCAGCGCAGCAACAACCATATGAAGGGGGCATCATAAATGATCAAGCTTATGAAGCTGGAGCTGAAAAAGCATTCGCTGGGGTGGTATTTCAGCAGTGCGTTTATCGCCAGCCTGTGCATCATAGCCATACTCATATTGATTAATTATGTAGAAACTCCTAATGCAGTTCCCCTCAGAGATTTAGATGAAGCCTTGATTGTCGTAGGGGCTATTGCAAGAGTGACCTGCGTCATTCTGGGCGGAGTGCTAGTAGCTAAACTAATCGTCGAAGAATACAAGAATAAGACCATCTTCATCCTCTTCTCTTATCCGATCAGCCGTAAAAAATTGCTCGGTGCAAAGCTTCTGTTCATCACGATCTTAACTTTCATTACCGTCTTCGTCACCAATTTGTTATCCGCAGGCTTGCTGATGCTGCTCAATTCTTATCTTCATTTCATTCCCGGTAACGTAGATACGGCCTTCTTGCTTAAGCAGCTGTTATCGATGCTCACCTTCTCGGTTGCTACGGCGGGCACCAGCTTAATTCCCCTGTATTTCGGCATGCGCAAGCATTCTGTACCTGCGACGATCGTATCCTCCATTGTTATCGTTGCGCTAATCGGCTCGCACAATCCGGAGTTCTCGATCGCCTCGATCGTTTACGTTCCGTTGGCCCTGGCTGTTGTCGGCGTGCTTATAGCGGCTTGGACGATTCGCAACGTGGAGACAGCCGACGTCGGGTAAATCGGCTAAATTACCGCTTAACGCTGCTGCTTGTCGCGGTTTGCCTTCATTTTCTCGTGAAGCACATCTTTAAACCGGACGGACTTGCGGGGATCGTCATTTTTCCTGGAAAGAGGCATGATCGGTGATCTTGGATGCTGGGAGTAATAGGGCAATGCGCCATGAACGATGATGTCCATACTATTCACGCTCCTTTCATTGCTTTTGTGTTACTTAACCCGTTAATGCATGCTTTAAACTTATTACGTGAAAAAAGGGAATAAAGTTGCAGTTCAGGCGGACGTGGATAATTCATTGTTCCGCCTTATCTGTATTGTAGGTATATTGTGGAACATGGTACATTAGACTTATCTAGTTAACTAATTGAAGCATTGGATGTGACCTAAGATGTCGAATATGGAGATTCGTCCGATTCAGAGCCGAGCCGAGCTGGAAGAGGTCTATAATTTGCTGGAAACCTGTTTTCCAATCAGCAAATCTTATTTTCAATCCCGCCTTGACCACTATACCGCTTACCGCTTTGATACCACCTGGGTAGCTGTTGTGGATGGCGTCATCGCTTCAACGGTTCAAATTTTCCCTTATATTTGCCGCGTAGAGAATGTAACACTCAAGGTGGCCGGCATCGGCAGCGTTGCGACAAAACCAGAATACCGCGGGCAAGGACTAGGTCTGCAAATTTTGCAAAAGCTAACGGAATGGATGGCGCAGGAAGGTTACGATTTGTCGTTGCTCTTCGCGAGCATCCATCCTTTTTATGAGAAATTGGGCTGGAGCATCGTCCCGGAAACGGAATATCGGCTGCCTTCGGAGCAATTCTCTTCCCGAATCAGTCTAGGATCGCCGGATTCGGATACGGCTGTGCATTCCCCTTATTGGGTCAAGCCTCTCGAGCTGTCCGGCGATCTGAAGCAGGTTGCCGCCATTTATGAGCAAACCAATCAGGAACGAACCTTATCACGGGTGCGGGATTCCGTCTACTGGCAGGACGTGCGGCAGTCGGCGGAATGGCTGGAAGGCACCTGGTCCGCAGCTCTGCTGGATGGGGCCGTTGCTGCCTACGGCCGTCTGGGGCGGCGAAATCCGTGGGATAACGAAGCCATCACCCTTGAGGAACTCTGCTATTTGCCAGGACATGAGTCTGCCATCCTGCCGATTCTATCCCATTTGGCTGCACAGCACCCGGATATAAAAACTTGGAAGTTCAGGCTGCCGCCTGATCACGCTTTGCTGCCGCTTCTGAAGGAATGGGATGCGGAGCAGACTGCCTCGGATCTGATGATGTGGAAAATGATCCGCTTGACCGAAACCTTGCAGATCATGAAGCCGGTATTGGAGCGAAGACTGCGTGAAGAGTCAGTTGGCAGCTTCAGATTAGCCCTGCGCTGCGCAGAGCAGTCCGCCCTGCTCATTTATGAAGAGGAGCATTTAGCGATTGTTGCGAATTACGATTCCGGCAAGGCTGCCACCCTGGAGTTCCAGCAGCCGGGGCTGGTGACTATGCTGCTTCATGGCTACAATAGCGACATAACGGTCGACTATTGCCCGGTAGTGCAATTGGAACCGGGAGCGCACCCTCCGGTGAACGAGCTGCTGCAGGTTATGTTTCCGTTTCAAAATTCCGTATTTTATTTAACGGATAAATTCTGATCCGAGCCATTGGATACAAAACAGGCTCTTGACTGGATATCCTGCTGTTGAAAAAGGTTACAATATAGTTGTAGACATAAGGAGAGGTGGAAGAATCATGCCAAACCATTCATTCCGAATCGAAAAGGATTTCCTCGGTTCTTTGGAAGTTCCCAAAGAGGCTTATTACGGCGTCCAAACGATGCGTGCGGTAGAGAATTTTCCCATAACCGGATACAGAATATATTCCGAGCTCATCCATGCGCTCGCCCTGGTAAAGAAAGCGGCCGCTCAGGCGAACATGGACATCGGCCAGCTCGACCCTGCGATCGGCCATGCGATTATCCAGGCAGCAGACGAAATTATGGGCGGACATTATCACGATCAGTTCATTACCGATCCGATTCAGGGCGGCGCAGGCACTTCGATCAACATGAACGCCAACGAAGTGATTGCAAACCGCGCGCTGGAGATTCTCGGCAAAGAGAAGGGCGATTATGCCGCGGTTAGCCCGAACAGCCACGTCAATATGTCCCAATCGACAAATGACGTCTTCCCTACCGCGAACCATATCGCCATTCTGAACCTGCTCGACCGGCTAATTAAGACAACGCGGTCGCTGGCCGATACGTTCAAGAAGAAAGCGCAGGAGTTCGACAGCGTCATCAAAATGGGACGGACTCATCTGCAGGATGCCGTGCCAATCCGTCTTGGACAAGAGTTCGAGGCCTACCGGCGCGTGCTGGAAAGGGACATTCGCAGAATGGACCAGACAAGACAAGCTTTGTTCGAAATCAATATGGGGGCTACAGCAGTCGGCACCGGACTAAACGCAGATCCGAAATATATCAAACGGGTCGTCAAGCTGCTGGCCGAGCTAAGCGGTTATCCGATGTTCTCGGCAGCCCAGCTCGTTGATGCTACCCAGAACTGCGACGCGTATACGGAGACGTCGGCGGCGCTTAAGCTTTGCATGATCAACATGTCCAAAATCGCCAACGATTTACGGCTGATGGCCTCTGGACCTAGAGCGGGGTTCAGGGAAATTTCCCTGCCTGCCCGCCAGCCCGGCTCCTCGATCATGCCGGGCAAAGTCAATCCGGTCATGGCCGAGCTGATTAATCAGGTGGCCTTCCAAGTCATCGGTAACGACACCACTATCGGCATGGCGGCCGAAGCCGGCCAATTCGAGCTGAACGTGATGGAGCCCGTGCTCGTGTTCAACCTGATGCAGTCCATCAGCATCATGAACAATGCCTTCCAATCGTTCCAGAAATACTGCCTAGAAGGAATCACGGCGAATGTGGAGCAAGCCAAAGATTACGTGGATCGGAGCGTCGGCATCATTACCGCGCTTAACCCGCATCTGGGTTACGAAACGGTCAGCAAAATCGCCGCCGAAGCCATTGCGACGGGCCGTTCCGTGCGTGAGCTATGCCTCGAATATAAAGTGTTGACCCCAGAGGAGCTCGATGAAATCCTCGATCCCCATGAGATGACCTCGCCTGGAATTGCCGGAGCGAGATTCCTGCATCATACCCCTTCCTCCGGGAAGTAAGGAGTGGCCGGGATGACGATCTGCACCGTCGTCCCCATCCCCGGCCTGCTGCCGATCGTTACGCCGTATTCAGCGCCAAAGTGGAGCTGGATGCGGCTATTTACGTTGCGGATGCCGAAGCCGACGTTCTGGCCTTCCACCGGGTCGAAGATGCGGCGAATGAGTGCAGGTGGAAGGCCCAGGCCATTATCGATCACCTTGAAGACGATATTGTCGCCGTTCTTTCTCGCCTCGATCCGAATATGTAGAGCATCGCCAAACCACGCATGCTCCAGCGCATTTTCAATAAAAGGCTGCAATATCAATTTAATCGTAACGTACCTTGCTATCTCCGGGTCGAGGTCATAGGAAATCGTCACCTTGTCCCCGTATTTTGTCCTCTGAATATTGAGATAGGCTTCAGCCTGCTCCAGCTCATGGCGAATCGGGATCACCGTCCTTCCTTCATTTAAAGAAAGACGATAGAACTTGGCGAGATCAAGCACCATCTTCTGCAGCTTGTCGATTTCGCCAAATTTGGCCAGCCGGCTGATGGAAGACAGCGTATTATACAGAAAATGCGGATTGATCTGCGCCTGCAAGGATTCCAGCTCCGCCTCCTTCTTTTCGATTTGCGTCAGATACACCTGTTCGATAAGATGATCGATGTTCTGTCCCATCTCATTCAGCGCGGAGGCGATTTGCGAAAATTCATCCTTGCCCTTGTAGCGCATCCGTTTATGCAGGTCGCCTTCGCGAAAAGCATTTAATACAGAGACGATTTTCATGACGCGTACCGAGAAATACCGCGAAATGAACATGCCCGCGACCGAGAATACGATCAGTAAAACAGCACATGTCCCTAATATAAACATGCTGACCCGCACAGAATCCCGCTCCATAATTGTCATTGGCACATAGGCATGCAGCTTCCAATTCCCGTCATTCAAGGTTTCGGTAATGGTTAAATAATCCTTCTCCGACAGTTCTTCTACTCTCCGGCCTGCGGGGAATTCGCCCGACTGATATAGAATCTTCCCCTGCTCATCCCTCAAGAGCAGCACGCTGCCCTCCCCGATTTTTAAATAGTCCATCGCTTCAAACAGCTCCTGAATTCGAGCGCTAACACGCATAAATCCGACTTCCTTGACTTCCAGCGGGAATACATCAACCATACGCCGCAACAGAGATATCCGCCCGAATTCCTCGTCGCGCTGCACTTTTTTCCAGACCATCGTTTTCCCGTATTCCTCTTCGGGATAGGTCCTGTACCACTCTTGATCAACTAGCCGGTCCAAATGATATATATTGTATTTGCGTTCCAGCATATCTAGGTTCTCATGTTCAAAAGAGCCATAATAGGTTTCGTTAAAATGCTGATTCTGCAAAAAAATGAACATGGCAATATTGATCCGTGCCGCCTGCATCGCATTCTGGAACTTGGGCCTGAGAATTCTCATCGTTCTGTCATAGGTATCCCATCCGTTGTCAAAATGGCGCAGCTGAAAAACCAGGGAATAATCATCATATATAATAGAAGAAACTCGTTCCACATCCTCCAGTTTGTATTCGATATTATCCCGAATTTGCAGCAGCGTGGCCTGCGTATTCGTCCGGGCATGCTTGCGGATCGACTCCTGATACATGGCATTCGAGAAATAGCCGATGGCAATGACAGGAATGACGATAAAGAACATATATGTAAGCATCAGCTTATAGCCGAACGGAATATACGGCCTCTGTCTTTTTTTCTCTTTCATAGGGACCAGCATGTCTTCCCTCCCCGCATTACTCTCGTTTGCGAAACTCCATTGGCGTCATCCCGTAGGTTTCTTTAAATTGCTTGCTGAAATAAGGGATATAACGATATCCAACCTGATCGGCCACTTCATAAATTTTGAGCGTCGGATTCCGCAGCAGCTCGCAGGCTTTTTCCATTCTGAGCTGAACCAGCATTTCGCTAAAGGTCTTTCCTACCTCTTCCTTAAATAGATGGCCCAAATAATTCGGCGAGAAGGAAAACTTGTGAGCGATATCCTTCAACGTCATATTCTCATGCATCTGCTCCTGCATCGTGCTCAATATATCGCGGATCAGCCTGCTGCACTGGGAGTTCTCCCTTTGCCGCAAGGTTTCGGAGATTTCGAATGCTTTACGAACAAGCCAGGAGCGAATATCGTCCATCATTTCGAATTTCAATACAATATCCAGACTAGAAAGCTCGAAACCAAGCATTTTGGACAGATCCTCATCCAGCGTGCTCAAATAATGCTCCAGCTTGAAGACGATATACATCGCCAGATTGTAAATCGTAAATTTGGAGCGCAGCGTCGATACGGATTGGAACAAATTATCGATTTCATCATGTATTTTAACGAGCTCGTAATTGGACATGGCCTTGAACAAAGCATCGAGACGAATGTCCAGCGTTTTTGCATCCCTCATTTCCGTAGTACGGCGAACTTCTTCATATTTAATGAGATGCCCCCGGCCAATAAACATTTTGCCATCCAGCGCTTCAAGCGCCTGCCTATAGGATTGGGGGAGCAGAGATATTTCCTGAACCGGCTCTCCAAGACCTATCGTCACGGAAACGTCCAGTTTCGAGTTAACCGCTTCATATAATGCCGTAAAACTTTCATTCACTCGATCTCCCTGCATAATGACGGCTAACCGCCGTTTCGACAGCTTGCAGGCATGCTCCATGCCGCACTCCTGCAGCAGCTTATTGATTTTCTGCAGCAAATGATCCGAGTATCCAGCCTCTTCTGGCATGCTCTGCTGTTTCCAACTCAACTCATCCGTTTCAATAACGGCCGCCCGCAGCGGTCCTTGAAGCGCAAATAACCCATTGGCTGCAGCTAGCTTGGTCAAAGCCTCAGACTCCTCCCCCTGCAGCTCGCCCTCCAGCAATCGAATGAGCAGCTCATTTTTGGCCATCGGAATCATGCTTTGGTAATGCTTCTCGGCTTCCTTTCGTTTACCTTCGAGCTCGAGCTCCTGCTTGATCGTCTGGAGAGATGCGATCAGTTCATCGTCATCCACCGGCTTAAGCACATAGCTGCAGGCCTTCATCGATAACGCCTGCTTTACATAGTGGAAATCCTGGTAACCGCTTACAAATACAATGCGAATGTCCGGCTTCTTCTCGATGGCCTTTCGTGCCAGCTCCAGCCCTGACATGTTGGGCATATTGATATCCGTCACCAATATATCCACTGGCCGATGCTTGATAACATCGCAGGCAGCGAATCCATTACTCACGGCATCAACCACTTCAAGCCCCAGCTCAGACCAAGGAATGAACCGCTTCATGCCTTCAAGATCCAGCATTTCGTCATCGGCTAACAGTACTTTATACATGATGCCCCTCCTCCGAGTCATCGTCTTGGGTTCTAGGATAATCCTCTCAGCAAATAGGCAACACAATGAGGGGTCCCGCAGGCCCCCTCAAACACAACTATTAATTTCTATTAATCATTGCCTTGTTCTCTTCCCACTTCATTGTATAATAGTCGAGCACCTTTTGGAATCCAGCTTTCATCGAATCTTCATGGGCCTTATCCAGTATTGCTAACGCTTCTGCATCCGTCTTAGCATACATGGACTGCGGTCTTGCCTTCAGCCATATATCCTTAACCCGCTGGAAGGCAATTCCTTCCTCGGTATCCGGCATCGGGTGCATATTTACAAACTCCGTATAGTCACCTTGAGTTTTCCATGTGATTTTATATTGCCAGTAAGTGGCCCAGTTGCGGTCCTCTTCCTTCAAGGTCTCTTCGTATTTCCCTTTCATATCATCCAGGTATACTGTATTACCCACCCACTGGAACGGATCTGTGCTTTTTTGATACTCGGCCAGCTGATCTCGTTGCGTGACATATTTTTCCGTAAATATCGGCGTAATTCCATCCTCCTGCCAGCCTTGCCAGTACTCTCCCTCAACTCCGTAATATTGCAGGACCATACCCTCTGGTCCCGTCCACCAGTCAAGGAACGCAAATACAGCTTCAGGGTCCTTCGCGCTCGTTGTAATCACCGCAGCATTCCAGCCCAGTTTATTATAAGTGCCCGGATAAATTTTGTTCTTATCCAGGCCTTCCTTGTGAATCGGCCAAATCATAAAGTAACCATCATTGGGATCTTTCTTTCTTAACGCTACGTCAGCTTCCATGGCGAATACCGTCGGGTTCCCGGAAGCATACACAGCTACTCGGCCGGATACGAGCTTCTCTTGAACCTGGTCACGGGTTTGTGTCATAGCATCCTGTGTGATCAGACCCTCACGGAATAATTTAGCCGTATAGACCACAGATTCACGGAACGCCTCGTCTTTATAAATCGATTCCATCTTATCGCCGACAGGAACGGCGTAATATCTTTCGGCACTTAAATTATTTTCTTTAAATGCAGAATAAATTTGGCTTAGACCATGTCCCTCTGCGGCCAGATCTGTTTCCAGTGGAATGACGTTCGGATATTTCTCTTTAACCATTTTCAAATAGTTGTATAAATCGTCAGTCGTCTCAAGCTTAGGAGATCCGAGTTCCTCGTAGATTTTCTTGTTCACTACCCAGCCCGCATTACCATTCGGACGGTTCGTATACCAATTCGGGAATTGATATAGCTTCCCGTCCGGTGAACGCAGCATATTTAATGCTACAGGGTCAAGCCATTTTTTCAGATTCGGATATTTATCCAGGTAATCATCAAGCGGCACAAGAAGCCCAGCTTCCCGAAGACGCTCTACGTCTGCACCACGTTCTCCCCAAACGATGTCCGGCAAGTCACCGGAAGCAATCATCGTGTTGAGCTTTTGAGCATTATTGCCACCGTTCGGAATTTCCTTAATTGTGATTTTTTTGTTGTCTTGAACCCACTTTGTCATGGGATCTGCTCCCCACTTCGGCATCGTGTACCACTCATAGTTACCGAAGATTGAGATTTCAAGAGGCTCTTTGCCAAGCTCATACAGGTTGGATTCCTCAGAAGGTGTATTCCCCTCCTGCTGCTGCTCTCCTCCAGTGTTGCTCGGTGCGGCTCCTTTGTTGCCCCCACTGCCTGAGGAGCAACCCACCATGAGTGAGAAGACCATCATCACAGACAAGATACTGATCAGCCAATTTCTTTTTTTCATCCTGCTGCTTTCCCCTTTCAAATTCTTAATTTATGTTTAAAGCATGATGCTCTAAACGCTATGCATACGAGCAGCCCGATCTACTCTTTTAGCGAACCTACAAGAACCCCTTTAACGAAATGCTTCTGTACGAATGGATATACCGTAATGATCGGAAGCGTGGCTACCATCATCGTTGCCATGGACAAGGATTTGCTTGTAATCGTTCTCACTTTGGCCATATGTGCCAGAGCCGAGGAATCAAGCCCTCCCTGATCCGATACAATATTCGAAAGAAGAATCTGCCGGAGGATGGTCTGGATCGGATATTTTTCTACATCCGAAATATAAATCCCCGCCAGGAACCATTCATTCCAATGCGTAACCGCCGTAAATAAGCACAAAGTCGCTATGACCGGACCCGACAGCGGGATTACGATACGAAAGAAAGTCCCCCAGTTTCCGCAACCGTCTATTTGTGCCGATTCCTCGAGCCCTGCCGGAAGCCCCTGGAAGAAAGTACGGAAAATAATCATATTCCAGACTCCAATCAGGGAAGGGATGATAAATACCCAGAAGGAATTCATCAATCCAAGATTACGAATGAGCAGGAATGTAGGAATGAGGCCGCCCCCGAAGTACAACGTAATAATACATATAATCATGTAATATTTGCGGCCGATTAATTCTTTTTTTGACATGCCATATGCAAAGATGGCTGTACATAAAATCGATGAGAATGTACCGATCACTGTACGAAGAACCGAGACAACAAAACCGTTAATCAGCCTCTCGTCCTTAAACACCACGCCATAATTCTCCAATGTGAACACTCTGGGCCAAAGTGTAATTCCGCCTCTTGAAGTATCCATTCCTTCGTTAAAGGATATCGCCAGCGCATTCAGGAATGGATACAAGGTTGTAATCGCCAGTAAACTCAAGAAAACATAAATGATCATTACCATGAGCCGATCGCCGAAGCTTTCACGTACCATTTCCGCATTCCTCCAATTGTGTCAGAATTACCATAGACTGTTACCAGATCTTCTAGCTATTAGGTTCGCCAATGTCAAAAGTCCAACACTTACCACTGCTTTGAACAAACCGACCGCCGTAGCGAAAGAGTAACGGTAGTTTTCAATACCCACCCGCACGACATAAGTGTCGATAACATCGGAGACGTCCCTAAGCGATTTATCTGCAGCGAGGATCAGGATATCTTCAAAGCCTGCACTGAGCAGATTGCCGATAGCCAAAATCATGAAGATCGTAACAACGGGCATGATCGAAGGAAGCGTTATCAAATAAATTTGTTTAAAGCGGCTTGCCCCATCGATGGAGGCTGCCTCATAAGTATGCGGGTCAACTCCGGCAATCGCTGCCAAATACACGATCGAACCGAAACCAATCTCTTTCCACACATTCGTAGTGATGAGAATTCCCCAAAAATACTCCGGTAAGGACAAGAAATTAATCGGCTGGGAGATCAGGTTAAAGCGCTCCAGCAGCATATTGACGGCACCGCTGTCTACGGACAGCAAGGAGCTCACCAGACCGCCAACAATAACCCAGGACATAAAGTATGGCAAGTAAGTCACGGTTTGGACGGTTCTTTTAAATGCCATATTCCGGACTTCATTCAGCATTAAGGCCAGGATGATTGGCGCCGGAAATCCAATTAGAAATTTAAGAAAGCTGATGACGATCGTGTTGCGCATCACCACACCGAATTCCGGCGAGTTAAAAAAATAATTAAAATGCTTGAATCCTACCCAGGGACTGCTCGTGAAGCTGCTGCCGATTTTATAGTCCTGAAAAGAGATTAAAATTCCGTACATCGGAATGTACGAAAAGACAAAAACGAGCGCCAAAGCCGGGATGACCATTAACTGCAAATCCCATTGTTTCAAAAAGCGCATCAGCCCACTCTTCTTTTTTTTGGTCTGCGGCAGGCTTGGCTGCATACTTTTTTCAACGGAAAGCTGTGACATATGTTGTTCCCTCCTACTCCGTTTTCCAACGTCACTGAAGTAATCCACACTTATATCTTAAAAAAGCCGGAGGGTATTAACTACTTGCCTAATCAACTAAATCTGATAAAAATCACCGTCTTTATAAAATCTGTAATTATAAAAAAAGGGAGATCCCTTTTGCCATCGTTGATGACTATTGGGACACCCCCTGATTATCGTATGGTTTAGGCAAAAAAGTTCGGCAAATAATGGCGATGTGCTTCCAGCATTTCATCCAGGAGTATTTTGGCCGTAGAGACGGATGGCACGAGCGGGTGATGAACCAATGCCTGAAGCGCCAGCTCCCGATTACCGGTAACCGCTGCTTCTATCGTTAAGCTCTCATAGGTCTTCACCGCATGCAATAGGCCCTTGATATGCGGCGGCACATGTCCTGGAACGAGCGGAATCGGTCCGCCAGAGGTCACCACGCAGTTTACCTCGATGGAGGCATCTTCAGGCAAGAAATTATAGATTCCCCCATTGGCCACATTCAGCGTCTGAATGTCGTTGCGCCCCAGATAGAGCGACTGCATCAGTCTTACGGCCGCCTCGGAATAATAAGCTCCGCCGCGCTGCTCCAGCTGTTTCGGCTTCTCTTCCAGGGTCTCGTCCTCGTACAGCTCGAACAATTCCTTCTCTACCCGGCTGACGATATCGGCGCGTGTTCCGTTCTGCCGCAGCGACTCCTTCATTTCCGCAAACATCTCATTTTGCATGTAAAAATATTTGAGATAATAGGTGGGCACGGCGGCCAGCGATTGCAGGAACTCAGGGTCCCAGCCGAAAGTAGGAACGTTCGATGCGGTATACTCGCCGCCCTCCCCCGCGAGGAGCTCGGACAGAACCTCCTTGCCGTTCACAAGGGCGGAGGTTACCCAGTGCAGATGGTTAATGCCGACAAATTCCGGCAGCACCTTCTCCTCCGGCACGTGATAGGCCGCGGCCAGAGATTTTTTGAAATTGATCGGCGAGTTGCACAGACCGATCGTCCGAACGCGAGAATATTTCTGAACCGCCTCGGTGATCATGCCCGCCGGGTTAGTAAAGTTCAGCATCCATGCATGCGGAGCCAGCTCCTCGATATCGCGGCAGATGTCCAAAATAACAGGAATCGTGCGCAGCGCCTTGAACATCCCTCCGGGGCCGGTCGTCTCCTGGCCGATCACGCCATGCTGGATCGGGATATGCTCATCGAGCTTTCTCGCTTCCAGCATGCCAACGCGCATCTGCGTCGATACGAAGTCCGCGTCTTTAATCGCTTCCCTCCGGTTCAGGGTCAGGTGCACCTGAATAGGCAGCCCGGCCTTGTGGACCATCCGTTTGGCGAGATTGCCGACGATATCCAGCTTGCGTTTTCCGGCCTCGATATCGACCAGCCAGATTTCAGCTATAGGCATTTCACCATAGCCATTTATCAGACCTTCTACCAGCTCAGGGGTATACGAGGAGCCCCCGCCGATTACAGCTATTTTAAGACCGCGTGTATCCTTCATTCTCTGCCACTCCCTTCAGATCGCTGAAGCTTGTATTACGCAAACGGCTCATGATTTCCTCACTCGCCACATGTCCCGCTTTATCCATTGCACTTAATACCGCGCCTGCCACCGGCTCCATCGTAATGCGGGCCACCTTCGCCCGGGGAGCCGTCTGGCGTACGGTTCTGGCCAGCGCTTCGGTCATAATTGTGCTCCGGCCCTTGGCAAGGATGCTGCCGCCGAGCACGACTTCGAATTCATCCTTCTCCATGCCCAGCCGGCGAATCAGCGCTGCGGCTGCATTTCCCAGTTCGCTGCCCTGCTCTGCCAAATGACTGGCAGCAAGCTCGTCGCCTTGCTCAGCCGCGGCAAATACAACCTCCGCCAGAGATAGCGGAGGAACATAGCCTTGATCCAGCGCCGCGTCCAGCATTTGCGGGACGCTTTGGAAGCCTGTAGCCTTCAGTACGAGATCATGGAGAGCCGTGGGTTTGCCCCGCAAATCCCAGGCCTTCACCGCAGAACGAAACGCGAAATTCGCGAGATCCCTCCCTGAGCCCTGGCCATCGCCATAAATATATCCGAACCCGCCATACTGCAACTCTTCGCCGGCAAGATTACGGGCGGCGGCATTGAATCCCGTACCGCTGATGACAACAGCCCCGTAGGGTCGTGCCGTGCCTGAACGCATCGCAATCATCGTATCGCAGGCGATGGAATGCTGCGGGAAGCCTAGCCTTCGAATCATCGGACGCAGCACCGCATAATCGGGCTCGCGGTCCGCTCCGGCGAGACCGAAATAAGCATGCGTAATATTTTCCGTGGATAACCCTGCTTGCCGGAGCGCCTGATGGCAGGCTGAAGCAATATGGCTCTCCGCGTGGACCGGGTTAGTCTGATGATTTCCATTCCCGCTTGCACCGCGGCCGAGTGTCTCGCCCTTCTCGTTGACGATAAGGCTATATGTCTTGCTGCCGCCAGCGTCGACACCCAAAAAGATGTTCATAGGTCATCTCTCCTTCTCCTTTAGGATACGAGGATAACCTGCCGATTTCTTCTGTAATCAAGCTCAAAGCTGATACAATCTTACTGTTTTGGATCGCCCGCAGAAGATTTGGCGACCTGTTCCCCCTGCAGCCGCCTTCTCATGGCGGTCGGAGTTGCGCCCAAATAATTCAGAAACAGCCGGTTAAAATTCGAGAGATTTCTGAATCCGCACTGCTCGGCGATTTCCAGTACGCTTCGTTCTCCCTGCCCCAGCAGATCGACCGCATGATCAAGCCGAAGCTGAACGAGATAGTGCAGCGGCGAGGTTCCGACCACCTGGTTAAACAGCGCGCTGAAGCGGGACGGGCTCAAGTGAGCGATCTCCGCCATCTCCTTCAGCGTCCATGGACGGGAAACTTCGGCCTCCAACGCCAAAATGACCGCTCTCATCTGCTCCAACTGTCTGCGGCCGGAAGCAGAGCGGTTTGTTTTTGCGCTAGTAGTTAGGCTTGTAGTTTCCCCCATTCCTGTGGCTCCGCCGGCAATGATGTCTTGAAGCCTGAAGCTGCGGTTCACCTCGCCCAGCAGCTGCAGTAATAAACCGCGAATGATTGAGGCATGCGACGGCTTTTGGGCCGCAAATTCGGCATAGATCGTCTCGATGTATCCGGCCAGCCGCTTGCTTCCTGGAAATTCATGTGAAATATGATTTGAAAAGTGAGACCCGGTGTCGCGGAACGGCAGCAAAATTTCCGGATCATACCTTTGCTCGGTGGCAAGCAAAGCCGGCTCCATCATCAGGATGACCATCTCCAGGTCATTCCCTTCGTAGGCACGATGCAGATCCTCCGAATTGATCAGGAAAATATCGCCCGCGCTGAACGGATATTCCTGCCCATTGATGACATAAATTCCACTGCCGCAGGTAATCCAGTTGATCTCGAGCGCCCGGTGCCAATGAAGCCGCTGGAATAGCGGGGATACTCCTTCTGTTTTCGAGACATGCAGCGGAAATTGCGGGGGCAGATTAATTTGATCTCGCTGAATGGAAATGGATGACGGCTTCAATTTTTTTACCTCCTGTTGTCGGGTTCCCGTTCTTGATAAATAAGGGGCTTGTATGCTTCCGTAAAAATTCCGCAAAAAAAATAGGCTTGACGAGCAGCATCCAGAACGTTACTATGTTACTTAAATTTGTTAACGATTTGTAATAACTGTTTATATTCGGAATTAAAACCATAATTCTACATAGTGGTTTTTTGGTCCTTTTTGGTGATTTATGCTGATTTTCATCATACTTTGCCACTAACCTAGATATGAACTCTGTCACAAACTGTTGCCAATCGGAGCTCCTTGGAACAGTACCTAGACTAGAGTTTATATATAAAATCAACTTCGCAAGGAGGTGCTCTTAGGTAAAGACGACCTGCAAATTCATTGTATAAGGAGGTAGTCCTGCATTGTCAACCATACTGAAGCACAGCTATACAGACGCTATCATTCAATTTGAGAAGGGGGCTAACGTAATGTCAGCTATTCGTATATCACACTCGGTTATTATGAAAGCGATTACTTCTTTTGGCGTAATGATTTTATTGTCTTTTTTAATGATTTTGTTTGCTGAACAAGCATCGGCACACGGTTATGTAGACAGTCCGGGCAGCCGGGCGATTCTATGTAAAAATGGGCAAAACACCGACTGCGGTGCGATTATTTATGAGCCGCAAAGCTTGGAAGCACCGAAGGGTTTCCCTCAGGCTGGCCCTGCGGATGGCAAGATCGCCAGTGCAAACGGAGCTTTTCCTAAATTGGACGAGCAGTCCGCTACACGCTGGACAAAGGTGAACATCAATGCGGGTACGAATACGTTCAATTGGAAGCTTACCGCTGCTCATGCAACCGCCAGCTGGAAATACTATATCACGAAAGATAACTGGGATCCGAATGCACCTCTTTCCAGAAACTCCTTTGATCTGACTCCATTTTGCTCCGTAGACTATGGTGGTGCACGCCCTCCATTCGAATATTCGAATACCTGCAATGTTCCGCAGCGCAGCGGATACCATGTCATCCTGGCAGTTTGGGAAGTCGCTGATACGGCGAATGCCTTCTACAATGTCATCGATGTCAATTTCGGCGGTAGTAATCCCCCTTCCGATACGATTGCTCCAAGCGTGCCTGGAGCTCTAACATCTACTGGCGCTACTTCAACAAGTGTGTCCTTGGCTTGGAATGCATCTACGGATAACATTGGCGTTACCGGATATGAAATTTACAACGGCAGCTCGCGTGTCGCAACGGTTCCCGGCTCTGCATTGAGCTATACCGTTACAGGATTAACCGCAAATACTTCATATACCTTCACCGTGAAAGCTAAAGACGCCGCTGGCAACCTGTCGAATGCCAGTAATCCGGTGACCGTAAGGACGGAAGGAGTTATTGCGGACACTGAAGCCCCTACAGCTCCCGGCAATCTGCATGTCATGGGTACGCCTACTTCTTCCAGCGTCTCTTTGATGTGGAGTCCCTCCACGGATAACGTGGGCGTAGCAGGTTACCGCATCTACAACGGTACGGCTCTGGTTGCGACGGTGTCCGGTACGACCACCGATCATGTCGTTACAGGACTTAGCGCAAATTCGACATATACTTTCACAGTTCGAGCCTTCGACGTTGCTGGCAACCAATCCGCTGCAAGCAATTCGGTCAGCGCCAAGACGGCCGAAGCACCGGCAGCCCAGGCATGGGAGCCGAATACGGCTTACACAGCAGGAACGCTTGTAACGTATAATGGCTCGGTATATGAATGCCGCCAGGCCCATACTTCCCTGCAAGGATGGGAACCAGACAATACGCCAGCCTTATGGCTTTTGAAGTAGAACCGGATGACTGATCCGGCATGATATAGCTGAAGCAGCCTCGCCCCTTTTAACTGCCGATCAACAACCTCCAGGTTGATCCATCGGCAGCTAAAGGGGCTATGCCACGTTTATGGCGGAATACATATATATTGAACTAAATCCAACATTCCTCTAACATCCGGGTCAATCCAGCGACTACTAGCTTTCCAGCTGGGTGAAGCATGTTACAATGAATAGAGATCAATAACCGGGTGGGAGAAACCATGGAACTTCAGCAGATTCAAACCGAATACATTCCCTTAAAGCCGCCGCTGCGCGCGCGGCTTGGCCGTAGAATCCGCGAAACCTACCGCTATGATAACGTTTTTTGGCGAATGGCTGTCGTCGGCCCATGGGGAGCGGCGATGTTCGTCTTTGCTTTGGCTGCGCTGGGCATGCCTACCGGCTTCGGCGCTCTGACGGATATTCTGGCCTTTATCTCCGTGGGGACGACAGGGCTGTTTATCGCCGCCCATTTGGCTGCCGTACTGCTCGCGCTAATCGGCCTGCCGCTTCCCCGGCTTTATGCCGGAACAGTGATATATACGCTTACGGTCATTTTCTTTATTTTTTGGCAGGATCATGATGCGGTTATCTCCGCTGTTACTGCAATTGTCCTCACGCTGACGGGCATCGCGCTGGGAATCGGCGCCGGAATGCTTCGTACCCGATTTAGCCGACGGCTGAGATTCTATGCTGCCGCCGTGCTTGGGGTTCTATGCGTGTCCGCGGCGGTATGGCCTGCAGACAATCCGGCGGCATACCCGGGCATATCAAAACACGCAGCGCCAATCGAAGCGGAGAATCCTGCCAGACCGGGACATTACAGCTATATTGCGTTCGACTACGGAAGCGGAAACGATTATTGGCGAACGGAATACGGCAAGGAGGTCGATCTTGTTTCGACTTCAGTAGACGCCTCCCTATATATTAAGAAATGGCCTGCTTTCCGTACGCGCTACTGGGGATTCGATCAAAGCTCGCTTCCCCTGAACGGCAGAGTTTGGATGCCCGAAGGGAACGGTCCCTTTCCGCTGGTGCTCATGGTCCACGGCAACCACCTGATGGAGGATTTCTCCGATGAGGGCTATGGCTATTTAGGCGAACTCCTGGCCAGTCGGGGCTTCATCGCTGTATCGGTCGATGAGAATTATCTGAATTACTCCGTCTGGACCGGGATTCCGGACAACGACATGAAAGTCCGAGCATGGATCTTGCTTAAGCATCTGCAACAGATCGAAAGCTATGCAGGCGATGCAGCAACCCCTTTTTACCAGAAGGTGAGTTTTAAGCAAATCGGATTAATCGGACATTCCCGGGGCGGCCAGGCGGTAGCCATGGCGAAGGATGCGGGACGCTGGTTCAGTGCGGATGAGACGCTGGGCGACTTGGAGCGTTTCAACATTCAAGCCATCATAGCGATTTCGCCTACGGACAAGAAGGTGGACGGAGAGTTTGCCAGAATCAAGGACGTCAGTTACTTGGCTCTGCAAGGGGCGCGGGACGCGGATGTGAATGATTTTGACGGCGATCGTCAGTATATTAGGACTTCCTTCACGAAACCATCCGCTCACTTCAAGTCTTCCATATATATCGCGGACGCCAATCACAGCCAATTCAACACCGAATGGGGCTTTCGGGATATCAGCTTTCCGAAGGGAATCTTCTTGAACCAGCAGGCGATCATCGGTCCCAAAGAACAGCGGGAGATTGCCAAGATATACGTCTCAGCCTTCCTGGAGTCAACGCTTCACGGGAATGAGAGCTACTTGCCTTTATTCCAGGATTACAGGACAGGAATTCACTGGCTTCCCGCGGATACCGGATATTTCGGCCGCTTTGAGGGCGCTCTTTTCCACAATGTGGCCTGGTATGATGAAGATTTGAACCGGGGCACGCTTCCATACGGCGGTTTGGCCCAAGGCAATCATTTGACCTGGGTAGAAGAAGAGGTCAAAAACCGCAAATCCGTAAACAAAGGAACCCGGGGCATAACCTTGGAATGGGCAGATAGAGCAAACAACGAGGAGCCTGCTTCCTATTCGTTATCATGGAACTCCTCCTTCCTGCCAAGGAAGATGAGCACACCGCCCGAAATCCTTTCGTTTTCAATAGCTGACCGCAGCTTCGAGCTCACTGATCCGGCGGCATCCTCGGCCGGGCTGCAGGCTGAAGTGGAACTGCAGAGCACAAACGGCGAAACGGCCCGTATATCGCTAGCCGACTATATAAAAATTGCATCGCCGCCGGATGTTGCCTTTACAATCCTTCCTTGGGTGGAGAAACGCCTATCCGACGGCAAATACAAATATCCGCAGGAGGCGGTATTTCAGACGGTAATGCTGGACTTGGCAGAGTTCGCCAAAATCAATCCCGAGCTGGATTTGTCTGCGCTTAAGGGGATTACCTTCTACTTTTCCGAAGGTCCGGGCAAGATCATGCTCGATGATATCGGTATATACTAAGCAACAATGCGGAGATAACACGAGAAAAACCGCCATCCCTGCAGCACCGGTGCCGGGGATGGCGGTTTTGTTGCGGCTGATAGCCAGCTTTTAACTATGTGCCCTACTCTTTTGGAACTAACTGGTATATCTCGCCGCTTTCCATTGCATCAATCAAACGGTCAAGCCACTCGTAGTACTTAACGGCATCAATCATTTTCTTGCGATCCTCCTCAAGGATAGCCGTAATGACTCCTTCTGGTTCAGAGGCCAGCCATTTATTTATCTCCTCGATCGACCTGCGCAGGATGAGGATGTTGGATTCCACTGCTTTTCTCCACTTGATCGCGAAGTAATCTGTAAACGTCTGATGCCAGTCGTACTCGACCTCATATAAATCTTTGCGGGAGCCTTTCTCCCACACTTTGTTCACCATTTTAAGATCAAGCAGAGTCCGCACGCCCGTGCTCATGCTTGTCTTGCTCATCTTCATCTCCAGACCCATTTCATCGAGTGTCATCGGTTTATCTGCAAAAAAAAGCAGACCGTAAAGATGACCTGTCGACAACGAAATCCCGTATAAATCCATGTTTCTGCCAATGGCTTCAATAACCCGTTTACGTACTTTCATTATATCCGCCTGCTGCTCTGGGGTGAGCTGGTCCAAGCCCATGCTTGCAACCTCCTATCACGATACTTCTTATATCTTAAAAAAAGGCCAGATAAAAGTAAAGTGGCGGCTTAGCGAGCATTTGTAAGGATAAGGGAGCATATACACCATTCACTCTGTACAGTTTTTTCTGTACGTTCTATATGAACCGTATTAACGGTTGTTTAGATTCCCCTTTTTTTGTTAGACTAAGTACCATGTGAGGCTGCAGGCCCGTGCAACCTTAGAATTCCATTAGAAAAGGAGTGGATAATTTGGATGAACCCATTCTAGAAGTAAAGCAAGTTACCAAACTGTTTGGCCCGAATGCAGAGCAGGGACTTCAGCTGCTTGAGCAGGGACAAACGAAGGAGCAGTTGGCTAGCCGCGGCATTACCGTTGGCGTGAATCGGGTCAGCCTGGACATTCGTCAGGGAGAAATCTTCGTCATTATGGGACTATCGGGAAGCGGTAAGTCGACCCTCGTCCGGATGCTGAACCGGCTAATCGAACCGACCTCAGGTCAAATTCTCATTCACGGTCAGGATTTGCTGAAAATGAACAAAGCCCAGCTGCGGAAAATACGTCAAAAGAGCATCAGTATGGTGTTTCAGAAATTTGCGCTGTTTCCACACAGAACAGTGCTGCAAAACGTTGAGTATGGCCTGGAAATCCAAAAAATCGACGCAAATACCCGAAAGCAGAAAGCAGAACAAGCACTGGAACTTGTCGGGCTAAAGGGCTGGGGTGACAAAATGCCGGATGAACTCAGCGGCGGCATGCAGCAAAGAGTTGGCCTCGCCAGAGCCTTGGCCAATGACCCAGAGGTGCTGCTGATGGATGAAGCATTCAGCGCTCTCGACCCCTTAATACGCCGGGATATGCAGGATGAGCTGATCGAGCTGCAGGAAAAAATGAAGAAGACGATCGTCTTTATTACGCATGACCTTGATGAGGCCTTGCGGATCGGGGATCGGATCGCCTTGATGAAAGATGGCTCGCTCATCCAAATTGGCACGCCTGAAGAAATGCTCACTCAGCCGGCTAACCATTATGTCGAACGATTTATTGAAGATGTGGATCTCTCGAAGGTGCTGACCGCTTCGCATGTAATGCGCAGACCCGAGACCATTACGCTGGATCGTGGTCCGCGGGTAGCCTTGCAGTTGATGCGGGAACGGGGAATATCGAATCTCTTCGTCGTCGATCGCTCCATGCGTTTGCTTGGCGTCATTACCGCAGAGGATGCGTCCGACGCGAACAAGACAGGCAAAACGCTTTCGGATATTCTGATCAGCGATAGCCCGCAAGTACCGCCGGATACTGTTCTTAGTGACTTATTCGAAGCGACCAGCTCCACTAAGGTGCCGCTGGCTGTTGTCGATGAGCAGAGACGGCTGCTGGGCGTTATTGTACGGGGTGCCGTGTTAGGCGCGCTTGCAGGAGATGTCCGCGATATGGAGGTGAAGCAGCATGAACTTCATTCCTAAAATTCCTCTCGCGGATTGGATCGAATTAATCGTAGATTGGATGGAATCCAATCTGGGGGGCTTTTTCGAGGGGCTGTCCAAGATCATTGAAAGTGTTGTCGAGTTCTTCTCGTGGTTATTTCTTTTACCGCACCCGCTACTATTCATCGCTATATTCGGTGTCCTGGCCTACCTGATCGGAAGAGTACCGCTTACGTTATTTACAGTGATCGGCTTCCTGCTGATCGACAATCTCGGCTATTGGACGGAAACGATGAATACGTTAGGCCTCGTAGTCACTTCCGGCATTATTTCAGTGGTCTTAGGTATCCCTATCGGAATATGGAGTGCCTATAGTAAAACTACTCACCGCATTATTTCACCTTTGCTTGATTTCATGCAAACGATGCCTGCATTTGTCTACCTTCTGCCTGCCGTGACTTTCTTTAGTCTCGGGGTAGTGCCGGGAGTAATCGCATCTGTCATCTTCGCGATTCCGCCGACAATCCGCTTGACCTATCTCGGTATCAAGCAGGTATCCGGCGAGCTTACCGAAGCGGCCGATGCCTTCGGTTCGACCTCGTGGCAGAAGCTGTTTAAAGTGGAGTTGCCTCTGGCAATGCCTACGATGATGGCCGGCATAAATCAGACGATCATGCTGTCGCTTTCGATGGTCGTTATCGCTTCGATGATCGGTGCGCAAGGAATTGGAGCAACGGTATACCGCGCGGTGACCCAGCTCAAGATCGGGCAGGGCTTCGAAGCCGGATTGGCTGTCGTCGTACTTGCTATTGTGCTGGACCGCTTTTCGCAAAATTTATTCAAATCCAAAAAAAGAGGTGCATAATTTATGAGGAACAGGAAAACAAATATATGGATGTTGCTAAGCTTGGCAGCCGTACTGCTGCTGTCCGCCTGCGGAAATTCAGGAAATGCTGGGAGTAACGCCGGCAATGCTGCTGGAAATGCCGGAGGCAAGTCATTGGGTGACCAAGTGAAGCATGAAATTATCGGCATTGATCCTGGTGCCGGCATCATGAAGGCGGCTAGCGCGGCCATCGAGGAATACGGCCTTTCCGACTGGACACTGATCGAAGGCTCCAGCGCGGCCATGACGGCAACATTGGCCAAGGCGATCAAATCCGAGCAGCCAATCATTATTACAGGCTGGACGCCGCACTGGATGTTCGCTAAATATGATCTGAAATATTTGGAGGATCCAAAGAAAGTATTTGGAGAGGCGGAGGAAATCCATACCGTCGTTCGCAAAGGGCTGAAGGAAGCTCATCCGGAAGCCTATGAATTCCTGGATCGCTTCGAGTGGACTTCGGACGAGATGGGCGAAATCATGACGGCCATCCAGGAAGGACAGGATCCAGCGGAAGCGGCCAAAGCCTGGGCCGAAAGCCATAGCGACCGTGTTGACGCTTGGACGGCGGATATTCAGCCGGTAAACGGCGACACCTTTAAGCTCAGCTATGTAGCTTGGGATTCCGAAATCGCCAGCACAAATCTGATTCAATACGTTTTGGAGAGCCGCCTTGGATATAAGGTAACTGCGCTTCAGGTAGAAGCAGGCCCTATGTGGACTGGCGTAGCCAACGGCGATGTGGATGCGACGGCTGCAGCTTGGCTGCCGCTGACCCATGCTGATTACTGGGATAAGTACAAGGACCAGGTAGAGGATCTTGGCGCAAATATGACCGGAGTCCGTACCGGACTTGTCGTTCCGTCCTATGTAGAAGCCAACTCCATCGAAGACTTGAAATAATTCTCATTATGTAAAAATACAACTCAATCTTGCGGCCATTCATTTGGCCTAACGGCATAGAACCCATCCCGCTGAAGCGGGATGGGTTCCTTTATAAAAAAGGGAGTACCTATACTTTAACTGCCCTTCCTTAATGCCACATTATCATAACCTGAAAAAGAAATTAAAAATGGTTTTTTTTCAGCTTATTGAGCGTACCCTGTTCGAACTCGCCCAGCCTCCATAAAACGATATTATCATACCCCGACTGCTGGGCTATGTGAATCCATTGCGATATCGTCTCCCCATCCGCATACCAGACGGTATGCTTCAGACCCTCTTCATCCTTATAAGAAAAATAGAGGCTTCCGCTAGCCTTATCCCTCATCGGTACGGCCGTACTGCTCTGCCGCAGCAGCTCTGCCGCCTGCTTCTCCGTCAAGGAGGTCACCTTCCCGCCATCCGTCCAGTCAAAGCCGCCAACCGAGAAAGCGATCGCCGCTTCGCCTGGCAGCACTTTCATGCGGGAAGCCAGCTTCCTAATAAACGCATGATCCGCTTTCGGACCTGGACCGCTATGGCTGCCGAACAAATTGTAAGCCATCATCACATACACCGGACCTTCAGGCAGCGCCAGCCGCTCTATTGGGGTACGCGGCTCCAATATAACGCGGAGCGACTTCTCTTTGGCGTGCAGGCGTTCATACAACTTTGCATAAAAAATGCAGAGCTTCTCCCAGTCCGCGTCCCCGATCTTCTCAAAGTCCATCTCAACCCCGTCAAATCCGTACCGTTCTACGGTGTCGATAATCTCTTCGATATGCTGCTCCTGACTTTCCCGCGTGGCCAAAATACGAGAGACAATGCCCGGATCCTTCTGCACTGCCGTTCCATCCGGGTTCCAGCGGTCATTGACGATCGTCAAATCCACGTACTTTACGCCGCCTTTCCGCGCCGTCTCGAATATATGCGGAAGCGCCTTATGCATGTCGTCGGTAAAATAGAGACGGTTCTCGCTGTCGAAGTAAGCGGCAAACGCCTGCAGACGATCGAGATTCCTGCTCATCTGCTGTAAATCAGCCACACCGGATTCCCATTTCCAATCAACGACCCAAGCGGACATTTCCAAATCATGCTCCACGGTCACCGCCCGGATCGTTTGCTCCTCATTCTCCTGCCTGTAAAACCATATAATACCCGCGATAATGACTATAATTACAGCAGCCATAATATATACCCATCGTCTCGTCATCTATTCTCTGACACCTTTCTCTTCTTTCTAGTCCCGGTATTAGAAGGTGTCCATCACCCAAGTTATGGAAGCGTCCAACCCTTTTTTGAGGCCGTGCACGATACCCTGAAAGCCAGTGATTCTATGGCTGAACACGACATCAGGACTGCCGTCCTCCTTCGTCATCCGCGCCACTTCGAAATCCTCGAATACACCGTCGTAAATATCGTCCTTCTTATTTTGCCCGCTGTATTCCGCTTCAAGGGCAATGCCGCCGTATTTCACCACACCGTCAAGCGCCAGTCCGCCAGCAATGCGATCGCCGTCGACTACGATGGTCAGCTGGTCCCCGCTCAGCTCCACCTGCAATTGCCTTATCTGCCGAATATTCGTCGGGTACTCTTCCTCCTGCGGCCCGGCGCTTGCGGCAATTTGTTCCTTCGTGTATACCGAAGCCTTAGAAAAAGCGAGATCCTCTTCACTCCAAGCAATCGGCTGCAGCGGGCTGGAGAATACGCGTTCGGCCTTACCGCCAGCTTTCTGCTGTTCGACATGCAGCTGGTTGTTCTCGAGGACCACCCTTAGAAAAGCTCCCGCCCGCCGGTCATAGCGGACATATACGGTCTGCTTGCCGACGACATTCCCCGCTAATTTGTAGGAGATTACCGTATTCTCGCTGCTCTCGCTATTGCTCAAGTACAGCATGCCTGGGGCTGCCGGAGGGGAAGTCAGAATAATCCGATTGTCAGCAAACTGCGCCGCTCCGCCAACGAGCTGCCAAGGTTCGGCAAGCCGTGCGTCGCCGCGGACAAACTGCATCTTCTCTCCCGTATCCTTCTGTATTTTCATCAGCAAATGATTGGTGTACCAGTACGGAGCCGCCTGTACCCGCGTCAAATCATACACATCTGCATCAGCAGAGTTAAAGGCCTCGCCTTCCCGATTGAAATGAATACTGAACAGCTGCTCGATGTTCGTGTTGTTTGCGTGAGCGACCAGCGGGTTCATGCCGTTGTTCAAGGCGTTTGCGTGCATGATCATATATACTTGAGGCACGAACCCCAGCTTGCTGGTATAGATGTCCTTCATCGCGGCATAATCGCTATGAATCCGCGCTTCCATCTCCGTTCGATTCTCCGCCGGGATCATGTTCTCGTCCCGAATGAAATCCATCAAATAATGGTTATAGTACTCGATATGCTCCTTATTGGTTAATTCGTTCTCTTCCTTCATTCCAATGAAGCTGCCCTGATCATCAAAAATATTGATGTACGTCAGCCGGTTTCCATTGGTCCCCAGCTCCCAGTAGCCTGATTTCATCATGTTCAGCATCTCTTTTGGCTGCACGAACTTGCGCTCGCTCTTTCCCATTTTGTTCGCATAAGAGAAAAACGTCGCCTTGTAATTATATTTCTCCAACAGCGGTTGGGAGTACAGGCTGGAGTCGTTTCGTCCATCCTCAAACGATAAGTACAGCGCTTTGTCAGGCAGCGGCTTATGATGAAAATAGAAATCCAAAATATCCTGCTGCGATATCGTAACGTAGCCCTGGTCATATAGAGCCTTCAAATGCTGATCAAGCTCGCTCTTGGCCACCAGCTTCGGCGTGGCTGAACGTCCTACCCCGAAATAAGATATGGCGATAAAGCCTTTGCTATTGCGCCATTCGGATTTGTCAGGCTCCTCATATCGCCGGATTCCGAACAAGGCGTTGAACAGCAATACGCCCACGACCAGCAAAATCGCACTTTGCACGATGGTCCTGATCCATTTTCTGCGATTTTTCTTGCGATAATCCAGGGCAGAGTTCCGGTTCTTCTTTAACATTTCTGCCATCCTCACTCTATGAATCTTCAGGCGATTGCTTTAGAACGGCAATCCGATTCTTTTTTTATTTTTTTGTTTTCGCGCTTCCTTCTTCTCTCTAGCTTCAATATCCTGCGGCGTCTCCCTTGTCCCCCAGGTAGACTTCCAGAACGTCACCCAAGCCACCGGCATCTGCCACAGCAGCACAGCCTCGTAAAATACGCAGAATATCAGTCCGTAAACCCACAGCCTGCTCTTGCGGAACAATAGATGGGCCAGACTCATCAGCAGTCCCATGAGAAGCAGCCCCATCAGAAACGTGCCCGGGAAAATCTGATAAGCTAGCGGGACATAAACCAGGTTGTACAGCACGACAACCGGCGCCGCGATCGGCACGATAACCCCGACGTAGAAAAATAGCGACATAAAAGGCTCTTTACGCCAAATAAACCCCGAGGCCCGCAGCGACTCGCGCAGCCATGAACGCTTCCAGCGCATTTGCTGCTTCAGGAACACGCTCATCTTCGACGGCACAATCGTGGAGCAAATCGCACTATCCTGGTAGCCAGTACGATGCGTCTTTAAAATAAAATTCGTCATGCTCCGGTCATCGCCAAAGGTCGCCGGCTGTCCCAGGAACTTCTGGTTCAGCCACGCTTCGGAATGCTGCAGTACAAGGTCCTTGCGATAACAGGACAGCGGGCCGGACAGGCAGGTGACGCTATCGAAATACGATTCCGCTGCCTTCATAATGCGAAACGCGATATAATAACGTACGGTTTGCAGCTTCGTGATCGAATTCGTATATTTGTTCTCGACATCCGTACGACCGGCGACGCCGCCCATACGCGGGTCCTGGAACGGCTGTACTAAATGCTTGATGGCCGTCGGCTCCAGGAAGCTGTCAGAATCCACGAAGACGACGAGATCATGCTTCGCCATTTCCACGCCCTTCACCAATGCGACCCGCTTGCCCCCGTTCTCCGGCAACACGACCATCTTCAGCCTTTCCTTGGTGGCGTAGCGCTCTGCTTCCTGGTGAACCATCTCTATCGTCCTGCGGATTTCCTCGGCGGAATGATCGGTCGACCGGTCATCGACGACGATCACCTCCAGCTTATCGACCGGATAATCCTGGTTGATGCAGCTTAGTATCGTCCGGTGAATCCACTCAGCTTCATTGAAGCACGGGATAATGATGCTCACGCCCGGCGTATAATCCGGATTGACCGGCACGTCCCGGTAAAACGCCCCAAACAAATACCGGCTCAGCAAAAAGATCGCCGCGATCAAACTATATAAATACAGCCAGAAATTGTATTTAAAATAAATGACGCTCTCCACGCGCATCAGCATAATGATGGCGACGGCGATGAACAACATTCCGCTCGCCGTATAAATCGAATACCCCCAGCGTTTCTTCTGGAAATACTCGGTCAGCGGCTTTGCAAATTGCAGGGCAACCCTCTGTTTAATCTGTCCCTCCGCCTCCTGCGTAAACAGGCGGACAACGTCCGTGCCTAGCCTGACGGAAGACTCGAAGCCCTCTGGCATCGTTCCCGGCGGGATATGGCAGCGAAGCTCATAACGGTCGCCTACCTCAAACTTGCCCGCTTCAGTACCCAATTCAATCAATATACCCGTTGACGATATATCGACGGCCCGGGCCTGAATGCCTGCCTTTTTCTTTTCTCCCTCGGGAATTAGCAGAACGTCGAAATCCGCGATATAACGAAGGCTGAGCAGCCGCAGCTTCTCCCGGGAATCCGAATCATTGCCGTCCAGCTCCGGCTCCAGCCCATCGCCCCTCAGTCCTCTGCGGTCGAGCCGTCCCCGAATATTCTCAGGATCAGGCACATGCGACAATGTACGCCTGTCAACTTTAGGTATTGTCAGTACTTCTTCCTTTTTCTTCTTACTTTTAATCACTATTTGCGTCCCCAATCATTATTGGTATACCTGCAGCCTACAGCCTCCAGTAGTAGAAACCGCTGTGTTCATACTCCGCTTTGGAGTATATCCCTTTGACATCAATCATGATCTTCGTCTGGCTGCCATTGTACATTTTCTTAAAATCCTCAATTCCCATTTCGGCAAAAGGCGTATGCGGAACCGCGACAATGACAACGTTCAAGTCCTTGAAGGAGGACATATCCGCTAATTCGAGGCCGTATTCCTCGTAAGCCTCCTGCGGATCTACCAGCGGGTCGGCGACTAATGTCGTCACCCCATAATCCTTCAGTTCGTTAATAATGTCCGTGACCTTTGTGTTCCGGATGTCCGCGCAATTTTCCTTGAAAGCCAGGCCCAGCAGGCCGATTCTCGTATTCCGGATATCGAGCTGCTGCCGGACCAATATTTTAATAATACTGTCCGCAATGTAGGCTCCCATGCTGTCGTTGATATGCCGCCCTGCCAAGATGATTTTCGAATGGTAGCCCGTATCCTCTGCTTTATAAGTTAAATAATAAGGATCTATGCCAATACAGTGCCCGCCTACCAAACCAGGGGTGAAATGCAGAAAATTCCACTTCGTCCCCGCCGCCTCCAGCACGGACTTCGTGTCGATACCCATGCGATGAAACACCATCGATAGTTCGTTCATGAAGGCGATATTGATGTCCCTCTGCGCATTTTCAATAACCTTGGCTGCCTCGGCGACCTTGATGCTCTCCGCCCGGTATACGCCGGCTTCAATTACAAGCTCGTATACCCGTGCGATCAACTCCCGCGCATCATCGTCAATGCCGGATACGATCTTCACAATATTCTCCAGACGGTGGACTTTATCGCCCGGATTGATCCGTTCAGGCGAATAGCCTACCTTAAAATCGACTCCGCACCTCAAACCCGATTCCTCTTCGAGAATAGGTATGCATACGTCCTCCGTGACGCCGGGATATACCGTGGATTCATATACGACGACCGCCCCCTGGGTCAGCTTCTTTCCGACGATTCGGCTGGCGCTCTGCACATACTTCAAATCCGGCACATTTCCGCTTTGAATCGGGGTTGGTACGGCCACGAGAAAGAAACGAGTTCCTTCCAGCATCTCCTCCTCGGAGGTAAACTTCACGCTGCATTTCCGAATGACGTCGTCGCCCACATCGCCTGTCACATCGATTCCCGTCAGGTAACTATCTATTTTCCTGCGGTTCACATCAAATCCAATCACATTGGTTTTTCTCGAAAAAGCGACTGCGATCGGCAGGCCGACATACCCGAGTCCAATGACGGCAATTCCTTCGCGCCGATTAACGATATCTTCGTACAATCCCATTTCTCCATCCCCGTCCGTCAAAATGTTCCGCCTCTTTATTGAATCAAATCCTTCATTTTCACAAAGGTGTAACCCTTCTCCTTCAATCGCTCCAAAACGGTTGGCAGCGCCTCTGCCGTATGAATGCCGTCAAGAATATGAAGCAGGATAACACTTCCGTTCTGCGTCTGCTTCAGAACCCCATTTATAATATCGTCGGCGCTGTTCTTTACATCCCAATCGAGCGTGGTCACGTCGTACATCGCAATTTGCGGATACCCCGTAGCCGCGATAATTTCTGCCGTCTTCTCATCCACCACGCCCGTTGGCGGCCTGTACAGCATTAACGGCTGCTGCTGGATCGCTTCCGTAATTACTTGATGGGCTTTAACAACATCCTCCTGCAGTTCCTCCGGAGTCAGCGTAGTTACAACCTGATGGGCATAGGAATGATTGGCTACGTCATGCCCCTCTTCAATCATGGCCCTTGCCAGATTCGGATTCTGCTCCACGCCCTGCGCCCGCAAGAAAAACGTTGCCTTGACATCATGCTCGGCCAATATGTCCAAAATTCGCGTAACCGTCTTGTCCGTCGCCCAATCGTCAAAGGTAAGAGCGATTTCCTTTTTCCTCGTATTGGCCTTATATACAAGCTCATAAGGAGTGCCTTTGTAGTCGGGATTCAGTTTTGCTGCATCGTACCCGGGGATTTCCTCCAGCGGTTTTCGAACTCCACCGTTCTTGACCAGCTCGCTCAGCGTAATCAGTTTATAGCCGAGCTCCTCTGCTGCCTCGCCGATAAAACCAATCGCCGGCACGACTTCCGGATTAATGTCGGTGTTCAGCGAGATGACGCCTCCCCTTGACATGTATCTGGCCACATAATCGCCAATTTCTTTCGCGTTCTTCATATCGCGGTCCTTCGGGTTGATGTTGTAATTGACGACGGCCTCCATTCCTAGCTGCGCGGCTACAAGCCGAATATCGTCCGAGTAGTCGCCAGACTTCGTTCGTATATATTTTGGAGTTACGCCCGTTTCTTTTTCGATCACTTCGTTGGCCAACTCGATTTCCTTATAGATTTGCTCATAGCCAAGCTTGGTTAAATCCAGGTGATTCAACGTGTTATTTTCGATTTCATGCCCCCGTTCGATAATGCTTTTCGCAATATCCGGCTCCTCCGCTACCCGTATTCCCGGAAGAAAAAACGTCGCTTTGATACCATACTTGTCCAGCTCGTTCAGCAGCCGTTCCATCGTTTCCGCATCCCCCATACCGTTAAAGGTAAGGCTCAGCTCTTTTCGGGCCGTATACACAGAGGTGATTACCCTGCTCTTCTCCCCATTAAAGCGCTCGATGGCCTGCTCGCCTTGCATCTGGCCCTCCGCAGGATCTGCCGGGCTGCCGCCGGAGCCAAATATTCCGCAGCTGGCCAACAAAACCAGGCTCATGAACAGAGCCGTAACTCGGACCAGCGCTCGTTCTCTATTAAACCTGTCATTGCTCTTCATGTTCTACCCCTTTTTTTACCAAATAATAGAATACCTGTTTACGAAACTCCTGAATCGTCCAATAATATATCAGGACGTTCTATACATTTTCTAAACAGATTTGTCCAATCTATCTATTACAAGGAAGTTACTTGTAACTATTTATAGGTATTATAACCTAACGAATAATCAGGAAGGAATCATCAGCATGAAGCAAAATCAGGACATTTCCCCCGTTGCAAAAGACCCCTGGCCAAACACAACAGCCCCAGTGCTTTACAGGCACTGGGGCTTATTCGCTATCTATATTTTAGATTAAATCATGGGCCTTATGCTCATACTTCACGTTGGAAGGCGCATCGATCGGTTCGGTCACTTTGTCATCGGCGACATGGACCTGGTAGGTTATGCCATTGCAAACGAATTTGAACATGCCGTTGTTAAAATCCGTACCGATCTCTTTATAGAAGATGCCTTCATAACTCATGTTCTTCTGGCAGGAGAAGCATAGTCTGTAGCTGTCCCCTTCCTTCAGCAGATAACCGCGGACGCCGGCTTCATACTCAATTTCGTCCTCGCTCTTGATGGTGCGATCCAGCGATACAATATGAAGGTCAACGAAAGTGATTTCGCGAAGAAGCACGTTGACGAAGGAACCCTTCGTGATTTCCTCCCAGCGGTTCTGGGCGGTTTGTCCGATAATGATTTGCGTGACGTTGTATTTATGGGCAACCTCGGCAATCATTTTAGCTGTGGGCCGCTTTTCATTATCTAGGAGAATAAACTCCTCAACATCGCATTCCTCAGCCAGTTCCTTCCAGCGTTCGATGTATCCCGATTTTTCGGCATCAAACTCATCGTACGGGAGCGGATCCACCGTCAGGATATATAGCGGGCAATTCAACATACTCGCCATTTTATGACCGCGTCTGATCAACCGCTCACCATTGGGACCGTAATATACGCAAACGAGAATACTCTCATCCATACGACCCTTTACCTTCTTCATGTCGAAAATTCACCTCATTAAATAATTCATTGTATTTACATCATTCTCTATAAGAAAAGCTTATACATGGAATGTATTTATTGTACATCGGCACTATTTATATTGTATAATTAGATTATTATTATAATTTTTCCTTATCGTTTGGCCGATATACGCAATACGCCAACAGGGTTGTTTCGAACAGCCATCTTTAAAGCTGCCGGCTGCTTTTCCAGAACTCCCAATTCACTTCCTAAGCGAAGTCCTCACTTCTTACGCCATAGGCGATCATAAGACTTATGGCTTCTTATTATCCCGCTTATTGACATAGGAGTCAAGTCCTGCGGGAATCCTTCTTTATAAGGCTGTTTTTTGCACAAATAAAGAAGATCACCATCATCATGAAAATGGAGGTTTGACTTTGTTATCCGTGAACTTAGCCATATTGATCCCTTTTCTTGCTGCTATACTCGTACCATTCTTATACGCCAAAGTTTCACGCAAACATATCGGCTGGTTCGTCCTGATCGTGCCGGTTGTCCTGTTTGTTTCTCTAGCTCGCTACATTCCGTCAGTCGCGGGGGGCGAGACTTACTTGAGCACGATCGCGTGGATTCCCTCCTACGGCATCCATTTTACCACGTATCTTGACGGGCTGAGCATCATCTTCGGCCTATTGATAACCGGGATTGGCAGCCTGGTCATCATTTATTCCATTTATTATTTATCCGCAGAAGAGTCGCTGGGCCACTTTTATATTTACCTGCTGCTGTTTATGGGGGCTATGCTTGGCGTTGTCTTCTCCGACAATCTGATGGTGTTCTATGCTTTCTGGGAATTGACCAGCATTTCGTCCTTCCTCCTGATTGCATTTTGGTACCACCGGAAAAGATCCAGATACGGCGCAAAAAAAGCTCTTTTAACTACGGTTACCGGCGGCATCGCCATGCTGACCAGCTTCATTATGATCTATGTCATGACTGGCACAATGAGCATCCGGGAAATTATTGCAACCATTGATTACGGCCATGCGCTATTTATTCCGGCAATGCTCCTTCTGCTGCTCGGCGCTTTCACTAAATCTGCCCAATTCCCGTTCCATATCTGGCTGCCTGACGCGATGGAAGCGCCGACGCCAATCAGTGCATATCTGCATTCGGCAACGATGGTCAAAGCGGGCATTTATTTGGTGGCCCGGTTTACGCCCATTTTCGGCAGCCATGAAATCTGGTTCTGGCTCGTCAGCAGCGTCGGCATCATCACGCTTTTCTGGGGCTCCTTCAACGCGGTTCGCCAAACGGATCTTAAAGCGCTGCTCGCCTACTCGACCATTAGTCAGCTCGGTCTCATCATGACCCTGTTCGGTATTGGTTCGGCGGCGCTGTCCATGGGAGCTGGTGAAGAGACCGTGATTTATACGCAAGCGACCTTTGCGGCCCTGTTCCATTTGGTTAATCACTCCACGTTCAAAGGCGCTTTATTTATGGTTATCGGTATCGTGAACCACGGAGCAGGCACTCGTGACATCCGCCGCCTTGGCGGACTGATGTCTTTAATGCCGATTTCATTCACCATCGCTTTAATCGGCAGCTTTTCCATGGCAGGCTTGCCGCCATTTAACGGCTTCCTGAGCAAGGAAATGTTCTTTCAAGCCGTTGTTAATGTAAGTGAGTCCGGGATTTTCTCCCTGCATGTATCCAAGGTACTATTCCCTGTCGTCGCCTGGATTGCCAGTGTATTCACATTCATATACTGCATGATCATCGTATTCAAGACGTTTCTGGGGCCATACCAGCCGGAGAAGCTGGATCATGAAGCCCATGAAGCTCCGGCAGGCATGTTGATTTCACCGATCATTCTGGCAGTTCTGGTTGTAGGGATTTTCTTCTTCCCTAACGTGCTGGGCGATTATCTGCTGCGTCCGGCGATGGCCAGCATCCTCCCTTCGATAGAACTCGAAGGCATGATTGAACCTATTTCGGCCTGGCATGGATTCAATCCCGCTTTATGGATGACGCTCGGAGTCATTGCTGTCGGCACCTTGATGTATCTGTCAATTCGGCGGTGGAAAGGAATCTATTCGCTTCTGCCCGAGAACTGGACGCTGGATAACTTGTATAACAATAGTCTGATCCAAATAGAGAAAATCTCAAACCGGATCACTTCCTTCTATATGACAGGCTATTTGCGAAGTTATTCGATTTATATTTTCCTGTTCTTCATCGCCGCTGTCGGAGGCACGCTGCTGTTCACAGGAGCTTTCGCCTTTGATTTTACGGGCGATGCTCCGATCAGCGTGTATGAAATCGTTCTGGTGCTCGTCATGGTCGCTGCCGCGCTTGCCATCCCTTTGGCGAAATCGCGCGTAAACGCCGTTCTGCTCAATGGAGCGCTTGGCTATTCCATGGCTCTGTTCTTCGTCGTATTCCGTGCGCCTGACTTGGCGTTAACCCAGCTCGTGGTGGAGACGGTATCGACAGCTTTGTTCCTGCTCTGCTTCTATTTCCTTCCAAAGTGGAAGAAAGAGGAGACGCCACGCCGCACGAAGCGCACCAACCTTGTCATTTCCATAGCTGTAGGAATCATTTTCGTTTTGGTTGCTCTCTCTGTACGGGGAGGCAAACTGTTCGATACGATCTCCGGCTACTTTGAAAACGCCTATGAGCTGGCGGGCGGAAAGAACATCGTTAACGCCATCCTCGGCGACTTCCGCGCGTTCGATACGATGCTTGAGGTCATCGTCCTCTTCATCGGTGGCCTGAGCGTATACACATTGATCAAACTAAAGTCGACGAAGGAGGAGCAGAACCTTGAAGATCAATGACGTCATTTTACAAACCGTTACGAAAATCGTAGTTTTTATTATTCTAACGATGGCGGTCTATCTGTTCGTGTCTGGACATAACAGCCCCGGCGGCGGTTTTATCGGGGGACTTGTGCTCGCTTCCGCCCTGGTGCTGTTATTCCTCGCCTTCGATACGGAAACCATCATGAAAAGAATCCCTTTGGACTTCAAAATGGTCGCTGCCGTGGGAGCCTTCATTGCCGTAGCAACGGGAGCCGCTTCTTTGTTTTTGGATATTCCTTTTTTGAGCCACGCTTATTCTTATTTCAATCTTCCCGTCTTTGGCAAAACCGGGCTCGCTACGGTCACGATCTTTGAACTCGGCGTAGCCCTGGGCGTAGTCGGCGTGGTCGTCACGATTATTCTAAGTATTAGCGAGGATGTGTAAGTGTATGGAAACGTTGATCATCATCCTGACGGGAGTACTGGTGTCCGTTGCGACTTACTTGTTTCTCTCCAGGAATGTTATTCGGATCATTCTAGGAACTGCCGTGCTGACGCATGCGGCACATTTGCTGATTATGACGATGGGCGGGCTGAAGACCGGCGGCGTGCCCGTGCTCGGAGAAGAAACGACTACCTTTACCGATGCACTGCCGCAAGCCCTGATCCTGACTTCCATCGTGATCAGCTTTGCGGTTACCGCCTTTCTTCTCGTGCTTGCTTACCGGTTGTACCAGGAGAGCAGAAGCGATAACCTGAACGAGTTAAGGAGTATGCTGAATGAATAATATCCTTGTACTCCCCGTCGTTATTCCGGTACTGGCCGGTATTATGCTTGTGTTCTTCCGGTCGCATATTCAGATTCAAAGATGGCTTAGCCTGGCTGCGATACTGTCGGTTACAGGCATCAGCATCTATATTCTAAACATGATTCAAAATGCGGGAATCATCCGCCTCGACTTTGGGAATTGGCAGCCCCCGTTCGGCATCCTTTTTGTCGGTGATTCCTTCTCCCTGCTACTGGTGCTAACGACAAGCCTCGTTGCCGCCATTTGCTTGGTTTACGCCTTCTACTCCATCGGGGAGCAGCGGGAGCGAATGTTCTTCTATCCTTTTGTCCTGCTCATGGTTGCAGGCGTTAACGGCTCCTTCCTGACAGGAGATTTGTTCAATCTGTATGTGTGCTTTGAAGTTATGCTGTTAGCTTCTTATGCGCTTATTACACTTGGGGGCACCAAAGCCCAGTTGAAAGAGTCCATTAAATACGTAGCCATTAATGTGCTCTCTTCCTGGTTCTTTCTTGTAGCCATCGCTTACTTGTACGGAACGGTAGGCACGTTGAACATGGCTCATTTATCCGAACGGATTGCGGAAGCGGGACAAACTCCGCTGCTCACCGTCATTAGCATTTTGTTCCTGCTTGTATTCGGATTAAAGGCCGGACTGCTGCTCTATTTCTGGCTGCCTGGCTCATACAGCGTCCCGCCGACAGCCGTAGCCGCATTATTCGGAGGGCTTCTAACGAAGGTCGGCATATATGCAATGTTTCGGATGTTCACCTTGCTCTTCTATCATGAGCCTTCAATTACACATACGATCATTGGCATCATGGCTGGCATTACGCTGATCGGGGGCTCTTTCGGAGCAATAGCTTATAGGGATATCCGCCAAATCGTATCCTTTAACGTAGTCATCGCGGTAGGCTTTATCCTGGTCGGTCTTGCCGCCGCCACTCCGGCAGCGATCGAAGGGTCGATTTATTATCTGGTGCATGACATGCTTGTCAAAGCAGCCTTGTTCCTGATTGCGGGTTCCATGGCGGCTCTTGCCGGTACGACGATGATCGACCGGATGAGCGGATTGATTCGCCACTATCCGATATTAGGCTGGTCGTTCTTCATCATTATGCTGGCTCTTGCTGGTATTCCGCCGCTAAGCGGTTTTATGGGGAAAATCCTCATTGGTCAAGGGGCGATTGAAAGCGGGTCGTATATCCTGCTCGCGCTTTCCCTGATTTCCAGCATATTCGTGCTATATTCCCTGCTGCGTATTTTCCTGAACTGCTTCTGGGGAGAATCTACGACCAGCGAGGAAGATGCGGCTCCTCTAAGCAAAGGCTGGATCATCCCTTGCGTTCTGCTGACGGCCGCCTCTATCGCTCTTGGATTCGGGGCGGAATATATATCGCCTTATATCGCTGACGCAGCGGCAACTTTAACGAATCCCTACATCTATATTGATGCGGTCCTAAACAAATAATGAAATCAGAATGCACGATATGAAAAAAAGGGGTGAAATAGGTGCCTGCTCAGTTTCTGCTGAATTTATTTATTGCTTTTTTGTGGATGGTTCTCAATGATGAAGACGAGCTGAGATTTACGACGTTTTTTGCCGGCTTCCTTGTTGGGGTCGCGATCATCTTTGTGATGCAGCGTTTTTTCGGAAAACAATTTTATTTGCATCGCTTCTACCGGGTCGTCAAGCTAATCCTGATTTTCATTTCTGAATTGTTCCAGTCGGCTTTTGTCGTAATGAAACATATTATCAGTCCAAAGATAGATATCAAGCCGGGGATTTTCACTTACAAAACTGCCCTGAAAAGCGATTGGGAAGTAACCACGCTGGCGCTGCTGCTCACGCTTACTCCAGGTTCGGTTGTTATGGAGGTTTCACCCGAGGGAGATACGTTCTATATCCATGCACTCGATATTGAACGCTACAAAAACGATTTGATCCGTTCTTTAGGCCGGTTTGAAAAAGCAATCATGGAGGTGACTCGATAATGATCAAAATAATGCTGGGGGTTTCCCTTACCCTGTTCAGCGTAGCGATTGCTATTTCCCTGTTTCGCATTATCAAGGGGCCTTCCCTTCCCGATCGCGTTATCGCGATGGACATGATCGGCGTGAACCTGATCTCGGGGATCGCCGCGGTATCTATACTGCTGAGAACCAAAGCGTATTTAGAGGTTATACTCGTCCTAGGCTTACTGGCTTTTATCAGTACGATTTCGCTCTCCAGATTTATCGAGAGAGGTGTTATTATTGAACGTAAACGCAGTGGGTGAATTCGTGGGAGCCGCCTTGATTCTTATCGGCAGCATTATTAGTGTGATCAGCGCCATCGGTATCATCCGTTTTCCGGACGTATATACACGAGCGCACGCCGCTACCAAAAGCTCTACGCTGGCCGTTCTGCTGACCCTTATCGGAACCTTTCTATATATATGGTTCAGCGATGCTTTTATCAGCGTAAGGGTTATCCTGGGAATTTTGTTTGTATTCATTACGGCTCCTGTGTCCGGGCATCTCATTATTCGCGCTGCCTATCGCTCCAACGTCAAGCTGGCGGATTCAACGATTGAAGATGAATTAAAGCCTGTCCTGCACGGAAGCGGGCAGGATAAGAAACAAAGTAATGAACATGAACAAGGAACAGAGCAGCCGCAAGGCAGCCTGTAAGATTAAAAGACCGGGCAAGGGAATCATATCGATCCCTGCTCGGCCTTTTTTGTTTCATACATAACCACACCTCGATGAATTCCTTAAATCGACATATTTTACATTTCAATTGCGGCCTCCTACCCATTAAGCTATACTTATTCAAAGGCAAGTATCATAGCCGCTCTCATGCCTTATTACCTAAATTATGGACAACTAGAAACGAATCAATATATAGCACTACACCATCACATTTTCAAAAAAGGAGGGATGCATCCAGATGAGCGATCAGATTCTAACGCAAATTCTAGGTGAACTCAAATCACTGAACAATCGCATGGGCAATTTGGAAGACAAGCAAGAGACTTTGGCAAATGGACAGCAGGCTTTACTCACCAGACAAGAAGCTCTGGAAAATGGACAGCAGGCTTTACTCACCAGACAAGAAGCTCTGGAAAATGGACAGCAGGCTTTACTCACCAGACAAGAGGCTCTGGAAAATGGACAGCAGGCTTTACTTACCAGACTAGAAGCTCTGGAAACTAGGCAGGTTAGCTTCGAGGCCGAGCTAAAGGAGATCAAAGCGAACACTGCGGATATTCCGTTAATTAGACAAGCTGTCCTGGAGACGCTGGAAATTACCAAGCGCCTTGATCTGTCCCAAAAATCATTTGAGAGAAAAACGACCAACCAGCTCAACACCCACGAATACAGCATTGATATTATTAATCGTCGCCAGCTCAAGCTGGAAGCTGATTTAGAGAGCATTAAGAATAAATAATATGCCCTTAAATGAGCCTCGCCCTAACGGCGAGGTTTTCGTATGCAATCTGCATTAGTAATTTAGTGCCGTAAACATGGTATAATAACACTGCTTGTCAATTCGGATTTCATTATTTAGAAGGAAGTTGGACATCAAGATGATTATCGAAATCGTAACGGATGTGGTCCTGCCCATCTTTGTGCTGATTGGACTTGGAGCATTGATGCATCGTGCGTTTCAGCTCAACTTATATACACTGGCAAAAATCAACTTTTATTATATCACTCCCGCTGTTGTGTTCCTGAGCATGTACAATTCGGAAATGTCCCCCCTATTATTGGGCAGCGTTACCCTGTTCTACGCTTTATATATTTCACTCCAATATATTGTCAGCTCTATTGTCAGCTGGAAAAGGGGATTCAAGCCGGGTATGAAGGCCGCATTCACGAACAGCCTCATTCTCGACAACTCGGGGAACTACGGACTTCCTATCAATCAGCTCGCATTTAAGGGCGATCCGCTAGCGACTTCGATCCAGGCGCTGGTCATGACCTTTCAAAGCCTCGTCACCTTTACTTATGGCGTAATCTCGGTTCAACGCGCTAAATCAGGAGGAACATTGAAGGCAGCATTAATCGGGTTTCTAAAAATGCCGGTTCCGTACGCGCTCGTGCTTGGCCTGGTCTTTCACGTCTTTCACTGGCCGCTGCCAGATTTCGCAGCAAAGCCGTTGGGCTATATCGCAGATTCCATGGTCAGCATCGCTTTACTGACGTTAGGGGCGCAAATTATCCAATATCCGCTTCGCCTGGACCGGTTAGATGTATACATCAGCGCCTTCTTAAGGCTGCTAGTCGGTCCGGCTATCGGGCTGCTGCTTATTCTCGCGCTCGGCCTGAAAGGCATCCCGGCTCAAGCGCTGCTCATCGCCTCCGGTATGCCGACAGGCGTCAATAGTACGATTCTCGCTGAAGAGTATGATAACGAGCCAGACTTCGCGTCCCAAACCGTGCTCATTTCTACGCTGCTGAACGTCATAACCGTAACGGCGCTGATCTCGTTATCCAAATTCGTGGGGTAATCTATCTCAGTGTTACTATCCGAATATGGTAGCCGGTCCAGTTGGCATCATTTCCTTCTGGCCGGTTGTTATTTTAAATCCCCCGTGAAAGTTTACTTCAATAACCTCAATTCCCACGCGAGCTGCGAGTTCTTTATTAAGAACATTAGACATTTGACCAAATATTGCTAGCCCGTTGGAACAGTGGCCACAAACTCACCTTTTTTTGGCATAGAAAAAAGCACTCTAAAAAGAGCGCTTTTCCATAAATATAAATATATTATTCCTTAGAAATAATAACATTGAAGTCGTATCCCATTACAGTAAGTGCTACAAAGATATCCCCTTTGGAGTAATAGGAAACCTCATCATCGGATGTGTCACTCTCATAAACATACCCCTGCTTTTCCAATTCATTAACATACTTTTGGATATTTCCATCAGTCGCATCAGTAACATCATATGCATACATCACAGTTTTTCCGTCTGATAGCTCTATTCTTTTTCCGGATGAGATACCATTTACACTTGCATAATTAGGAATATCACCATTGTATTCAGAGTAAAATTGTCCCTTTCCAGTGTTGATTTCCACTCTTCCAAGTTGATCATTCCAAACATAGTCTACACCAGTAATGTCGCCTAGCTTAGCAAGAGGAACATAAGTGCTGCCTTCATAATTTAACACTGGCCGTTCAGCGTCCTTATACTCTACGCCATCGACAACTATTGGGTAAGTGACAGGAGTCAATATGAACTGCTTAATTTGTTCTGCATAAACCGTTGTTCCCACCATGAGACAGGCACCTACAATGCAGCCGGATATAAATTTTTTCAACAAAAGCCCCCCTAATATTTTCCTATTATTCTACCATAATTAGAGAGCAAGGGGGGCACGTATAGAGAGACTTCTAAAAAGATGCCACTAAGAATTTATGTGATTTATTATAAAAGGCTCCCTCTCGGGAGCCTTTAACTATGCGCTATTACAGGGTTTCATCCCCCTTTATTACATCATTCCGCCCATACCGCCCATGTCTGGCATAGCTGGTTTTTCTGGTTCTGGTTTGTCTGCGATAACCACTTCAGTAGTCAGGAACAATCCAGCTACGGATGCAGCGTGTTGCAGCGCGGAACGAGTAACCTTAGCAGGGTCGACGATACCTGCTTCGATCATGTTCACCCATTCGCCGGTAGCCGCGTTGAAACCGATGCCTGCTTGCTCTTTCTTCAGGCGCTCAACGATAACGGAGCCTTCTTCGCCTGCGTTCGCGGAAATCGTACGGATTGGCTCTTCCAGAGCGCGCAGCACGATGTTCACACCTGTTTTCTCGTCGCCTTCTACTTGAAGCGCAGCTACGGCACTGTATACGTTCACGAGGGCTACGCCGCCGCCGGATACGATACCTTCTTCGACAGCCGCACGAGTAGCGTTCAATGCGTCTTCGATGCGCAGTTTGCGTTCTTTCAATTCAGTCTCGGTAGCCGCACCAACTTTGACTACGGCTACGCCGCCAGCCAGTTTAGCCAGACGCTCTTGCAGCTTCTCTTTATCGAATTCAGAAGTGGTTTCTTCCAATTGCGTACGGATTTGGTTCACACGAGCTGTAATGTCAGCTTTGTCTCCGCTTCCGTCAACGATGGTTGTGTTCTCTTTCGTAACGATAACTTGGCGAGCGTTACCCAGCTGCTCTACGCTGGTTCCCTTCAGATCCAGTCCGAGCTTCTCGGTAATCACTTGTCCGCCAGTCAACGCAGCGATGTCCTGCAGCATTGCTTCGCGACGGTCGCCGAAGCCTGGTGCTTTTACCGCAACTGCGTTAAATGTACCGCGCAGTTTGTTCAAGATCAGCATTGCTTGCGCTTCACCTTCGATATCCTCAGCAATGATCAGAAGCGGTCTGCTTTGCTGTACGATTTTCTCCAGGATTGGCAGAATCTCTTGCGTGCTGCTGATTTTCTTATCAGTAATCAAGATGTACGGGTTATCCAGAACCGCTTCCATCTTATCTGTATCCGTAATCATGTACGGGGAGATATAACCGCGGTCGAACTGCATACCTTCTACAACCTCTAGCTCAGTATAGAAGCCGCGGGATTCTTCCACGGTGATTACGCCGTCTTTGCCGACTTTCTCCATAGCTTCAGCGATCAGTTCGCCTACTTCTTCGTCGCCAGCCGAAATTGCTGCAACTTGAGCGATCGATTGCTTGCCTTCGATCGATTTGGAAATTTTCTGGAGCTCTTCTACCGCAGCGCGAACCGCTTTGTCGATCCCTTTACGCAGACCGATTGGGCTTGCACCAGCTGTAACGTTCTTCAATCCTTCGCGGATCAACGCTTGAGCCAATACAGTAGCTGTTGTTGTACCGTCTCCGGCTACATCGTTCGTCTTCGTTGCAACTTCTTTAACTAGTTGAGCACCCATGTTCTCGAATGCATCTTCCAGTTCGATTTCCTTAGCAATCGTTACGCCATCGTTAGTAATCAGCGGGCTGCCGAATTTTTTCTCCAATACCACATTGCGGCCTTTTGGTCCAAGAGTAACTTTTACCGCATCTGCCAAAGCATCTACCCCGCGCAGCATCGCACGGCGAGCGTCTTCATTGAATTTAATCTCTTTTGCCATAATTCAATTACCTCCCTGAATGATTGTTAATTTGCTCTTTATTCATAAGGTCAGGCTGATGTACGCTTAACCCACAATCGCGTGGATGTCGCTTTCCTTCATAATTAAGTATTCTTTGCCTTCATATTTAACTTCAGTTCCCGCATATTTGGAGAACAGTACGCGGTCGCCTTCCTTCACTTCCAATGGAACACGTACCCCGTCCTTCAGTGTTCCGCTGCCAACAGCAACGACTTTACCTTCTTGCGGCTTCTCCTTCGCATTATCTGGAAGTACGATGCCAAATGCAGTCGTTTCCTCTTGCTCAATCGGTTCTACCAGTACGCGCTCACCTAAAGGTTTGATCATGAAAATGTCCTCCTTTAAATATGTTTTGTTGAATTTAATAACGTCATTGATGTGTTAGCACTCGATACACATTAGTGCTAACAACCACTTTTTATGATACTCAAAATGAATCCAGATTTCAAGTTCCCTGCTGCATTTTTTTCGTAAGTTTGGCGGAATCGTTCCATGGGCCCTTTTCATGATATCCTTATATATCTATAAATATTCCAATTAGCTCTTTCGAATCTATGGATTGCTTCCCATTTTTAGAAACGGTTCCTAAAAAGCAACAAACACATCTTCCTTGTTGAAGATGTGTTTGTCATGGCAGAATGCCTCTATGAATTATACTGGGCTTCCCGCTCGGCATCGGCCGCAATCAGCTTGCGATGGATACGCGAGGAAAGGAGCACGCTGATTTCATACAGAATTATAAGCGGAATCAGCACCAGAAACGCGGAAAGAAAATCTGCAGGCGTAATCATTACGGAAATCACTACAAGGGCAAAATACGCTACCCTTCTCATTTTCCGCAGCAGCCTTGGGGTCAGAATCCGCAGCTGAGTGAGAAACAATATAACGATCGGCAGCTCAAAAAGCAGCGATATCGGAATGATGATATTAAATAAAAACTTGAAATAATCCGCCATTCCATAGGTTTCAATCAGTCCAAGCTCCGCATTGAGCTCTCCGGTAAACGCCATGGCCAGCGGAAATACGACATAGTAACCGAAAGAAATCCCGATCAAGAAGCACAGGAATACGTAAGGAATATATTTAAGCGTAGCCTTCCGTTCCGCAGGCTTAAGTCCGGGACTTACGAAAGCCCATATTTGATACAGTGTGAAGGGCAGGGTAACGCCTAGCGCTACCATCATTGCTATTTTCATATATACGCCAACGCCGTCCCAGAAAGAGAAGGCATTCAGGTTAATCTTCACGCCTGAAAGGGCATTGACCGTGACGTAATTGTATATTGGTTTGACTACGAAGAAAGCCGCGACCAGCACGAACACAAATACGAACAGTACCCAAAATAACCGGCGGCGAAGTTCCGTTAAATGTTCGACCACGCTTTGCTGCGTCTCTTCAGCCATATGCCGTCCTCCCTGACTTCTAAATTACTGGTGAGCATACAAACTACCACGCTTACTCCGGCAGCCGTTTTTCGTCTGGTTTGGACGACTCTTGTACAGGTGTTGAGAGCTCCTGGGGCTGAGACTTATCCCCTTGAGGCTGATCCTCCATAATGCCCTGCGTCGCATCCTTGAATTCTTTGAAGGTGCGGCCTACGACGCGTCCAAGCTCTGGCAGTTTATTCGGCCCGAATATTAATAGCGCTGCGATAATGATCAGTAACAATCCGCCTGCACTCATGCTGATTCCCCTTCCAAATGCACTTAAAAAATATAGGCTTGCACAACCCGCCCGTTTCATTCATACGCCCACATCATACCATAACTAAAATCACAGTAACAGTGCCGCTCTAAGTCAAATTAGCGGCACTCCTTCCCTTCTTTCGCCTACAGCCGAAATTGCCCCGTAACCATCAGCAGCGCCTCAGGCAGTTGATCCATAATGGCGGCCAAATTTTCGTGAACTCCTTTTGGCGTGCCCGGCAGGTTCACGATCAGCGTCCGGCCGCGAATGCCGACGATCCCGCGAAACAGCATACCTGCAGGATTCTTCTGCATAACCGAATAGCGCATCGCTTCCGCCATCCCCGGTACTTCGCGTTCAATCACTCGCCGCGTCGCCTCTGGGGTCACGTCCCGGATAGCCAGCTCCGTACCTCCGGTAGTAAGCACTAAATCTGCCTGAAAATAATCTGTCATTTCAATTAAAGCCGCAATAATTTCATCCGGTTCATCAGGAACGATGCGGTATTCTATAATTTCTCCGCCGAGCTCTTCCTCTACAAGTTCCCGGATAACCTGGGCACTCGTATCCTCGCGCTCTCCACGGGAGCCTTTATCGCTTGCCGTCAGGATCGCCGTTTTCCAAACCATGAAGTCACCCTCCTCATCCACATAGGAACTCCGTTTTTAATGTCTGAATTAAATCCTTTTAAATTGACGACTTATGTTCATTATTTATAAAAGCAATAATTAAACCCCAGAAAGATAGTTTCCGCTTTTTCCGCCCGTCTTACTGCGGAGCAGGGTCGGGCCGATAACCATATCCTTTTGCAGCGCTTTGCACATGTCGTACACGGTTAACGCCGCGGCTGAAACAGCGGTGAGCGCCTCCATTTCCACGCCCGTTTTGCCTTCTGTTTTCACGGTTGCCTCAATATGCAGCTCATTATGCCCGTTATCTGTAAAAATGAGGTTAACTCCGGTTAATGGCAGTGGGTGGCACATGGGAATCCAGTCAGAGGTTCTCTTAGCTCCCTGAATTCCGGCAATTTGCGCCACGGCAAGCACGTCCCCTTTGCCAACCTGGCCTTTCTTGATGGCGCGAAGCGTGTCCGGATGCATCGTAATTGTCGATACGGCAACCGCCGTCCGGGCTGTTGCCTGCTTCCCTGAAATATCGACCATATTTGCTCTGCCCTGTTCATTAAAATGAGTCAATTTCCCTTCCTGGGATTCCGAAGACATAAATTTTCACTACTTTCATTGATATATATCGGACCGGAGGCTGTAAACAGCAGATCTACCCTAAAATCATGGGGCTCCATCGGAATACAGTCCGTCAATATTTGCTCTTGAAAAGCGAGCGCTGCGATAATAGCGCCTGCCCCGCCGCCCTCTGAACGCTGCAAAGCGTCCATGAAACGGTCGTAAAATCCTCCCCCGAAGCCGATCCGGCCTCCTGTCCTGTCATAGGCAAGGCCAGGAACCACAACGAGATCGATTTCAGGCCAGCGGTTCTCGGGCCAAATGCCCGTATGCTCAGCCGGCTCGGGAATACCCCAAGCACCAGGCAGCAGTTCGCCGGCTTCCTTCAATTCATGCAGCTCAAACCGCCCGGCTCCGGCGACTTTTGGAACCAATACGCGATCCCCCTGCTTCCAGCAGTTGTTCATCAACTCGCTTGTATCGGGCTCATCCCGAAAGGAAGCATAAATGAATACCGTAAGCCGTTTGTTCCGTTCGTGCCGCAGGGGTCCCAGTACTTCCCGTTCCGCCAGCAAGCTGGCTGCCAGCGACTGCTCTTGCCGCAATAGTTCCGGAATTTGGGATCGGCGTTCTCTCATCGTACGGCGCAAATGATGTTTAATATCTGGGATATTCATCATATAAATCCCTCATAGAATGATATATTCTCATCTAGTTTATCATTGTTGAAGCAAAATGAAAACTAAAGCGATTTCTGAAAAAGTATCATAAATACTCACATTTTCATAGCATCGGAAATTCTATGATTTTACAAGACAGGGGGCTTGCATAAAGAGCGATGCAAAGCGCTGCCGTTTCATGTACACTTAATGTAGAAAGAATAAGCGGAGGATTCGGAAGTTATGCTACTTCAAGCGACTAATATTACGAAACGATATGGTGTTACTGAAATACTTCATGGCATTAATCTGCAAGTTTTAGAGCGGGACCGCATCGGCTTGGTTGGCGTCAACGGGGCCGGAAAGTCGACGCTTTTGCAAATATTGGCTCAGGAATTGTCATATGATGAAGGTCAGATTTATAAAGCGAAGGAAACTACGATCGGTTATCTCGCTCAAAATAGCGGGCTGCAGTCGGAGCTCACGATTTGGGAGGAAATGCTGAACGTCTTCGCCTCCCTGCTGGATGCGGAGCGCGAGCTGCGCAGCATGGAGCAAGAAATCGCCGCGCTGGCCGAACATCATGACGATGACAAGGCCTACGAGGAATTACTGGAGCGGTACGCCCGGAAACAAGACTGGTTCAAGGATAATGGCGGTTATGAAATCGAAACTCGCATTCGCAGTGTGCTTCACGGTATGGGCTTCGGCAGCTTCCCGCCGGATACGCTCATTTCCACGCTCAGCGGCGGGCAGAGAACCCGGCTCGCTTTGGCCCGGATTTTGCTCCAGGCTCCCGACCTGCTCATGCTTGACGAACCAACGAACCACTTGGACATTGAGACGTTAACCTGGCTGGAGGACTACCTCCGCAACTATTCCGGGGCGCTGCTGATCGTGTCCCATGACCGTTATTTCCTCGATCGGCTCGTCACGGCCATCGTCGAAATCGAACGTCATCAATCGAAAAGATACACAGGAAATTATACGCGCTACATCGCGCTGAAGGCGGCCGAATACGAAAGCCAGATGAAAATGTACGAGAAACAGCAGGACGAAATTGCCCGTATGGAAACCTTTATTCAGCGTAACATTGTCCGGGCATCGACGACAAAGCGGGCGCAAAGCCGCCGCAAAGCGCTAGAGAAGATGGACATCATGGAAAGGCCGACAGGGGATTTGAAGCGGGCGAGCTTTTCCTTTGAAGCAGAGTACATGACCGGCAAAGATGTGCTGCAGGTTGACGGCCTGTCCTATTCCTTTGCCGACGATAAGCATCCGCTGTTTCGTAACGTATCTTTCTATTTGCGGCGCGGCGAGACTGTTGCCCTGATCGGACCGAACGGTATTGGCAAGTCAACCTTGCTCAAAATTTTAACCGGCGACCTGAAGGCTTCTTCCGGGTCGATCGTGTGGGGCAGCAAAGTAAAAATCGGGTATTATGATCAGGAGCAGACCCACCTCAATGCCGCAAACACCGTGCTCGAGGAAGTTTGGAGCGCCTTTCCCCATATGGAGGAGGCAAGAATCCGCACGGTGCTGGGCAATTTTTTGTTCAGCGGCGAAGATGTTCAGAAGAGAATAGCCGCGCTGAGCGGCGGCGAAAAAGCCAGGGTTGCTTTAGCCAAGCTGATGCTGCAAAAGGCCAACGTCCTCATTCTCGACGAGCCGACCAACCATCTGGATTTATTCAGCAAAGAGGTGCTTGAATCTGCTCTGCTCGATTACGACGGAACGCTGTTGTTCATTTCCCACGACCGTTATTTCCTTAATAAAATGGCGGAACGGATCGTCGAACTGCACCCTGGCGGGGCCAATCATTTCCTGGGGAATTATGACGACTATTTAGCGAAATTACAAGAGCTTGCGGAGCTGGCTGACGAAAACGCCACAAGCCAAACACCCACTCCCGCACCAGCAGACGACAGCTCCTCCGGAGCCGACGCTGCCGCAGCCAAAAATGGAGCAGCAACATTCGAGGCGGAGAAACAAGCAAAGCGCGAGGAACGCATGAGGCAGCGCCGTCTGGAGCAGCTCGAACAGTCGATTGCCGAGCTGGAGGAGCAGATTGCGGCCATTGAGGCGGAATTAACTCTGCCCGAGGTTTATCAGGACTATACGGCCGTGCAAGAGCGGCAGCTTCTCATCGACGAGCGCAAGCTGCAATTGACAGCAGCCTATGAGGAATGGGAAACGCTGGCTGAAGCTTAAAAATATTTTTTTACATGGCATTTACAAACGACACTAGTTGTGCACAGGCTTATCCACAATTCCACTGCTGACTAACCATAAAAAACGGCCGCACAGGCCGTTTTTTCCCTTTAAAAATCGTGTTTTTGTAAAATAACGCTGATTATCCACTGAACTATCCACATTATCCACAGTTTTCAGAAAAAAACATTCCTCATTTTCGTAAAACGATCAATCTCTTGGTACATAAGCTTTCATCTATTTTTCATGAAGTTAGTCTACAAGCTGTGGATAACTTTGTCCACATCTTGACAAGGAGCTCTGTTTTATTGTAGAAGTATTCACTTTCTTTTTCTAGTGCTTCGTTCCCTAATTTCACGTTTGCTATCCTCTCCCCCGTCCCATGAATTCCAAAATTGATTTCCAGAAGAACTGTGTTCGGCATAACTACCGATGTATCAATTAAAAATGATACCCCAGTTCGTTCTCCACCGGGTCCTGCTCTAGCGACACAATAACCTTCGCTCCTGCTCCTATCTGCCTAATCTTGCAAGTACGCAGTCATTCCTGGCCAAGTCCAAACCCACCTAACAGCCTATTGCTAGAACCAGACGACACTCTTTATCATCTTTAATAGCCTTCGCGTCCATCTTTCCGACAGCAATTGTCGCAATATGGCAGCTTAGAATTAAATAAAGAGAGAAAAAAAACACCATTTTGGACGGGATCATGATCTTGTGTTAATCATGAAAGGAGAGAGTCAAATGAAAACCTTAAAAACCGCCGCACTCTTCATTTTAAGTCTAAGTTTGATTTATTTAGGAGGCTGCCAGGCCAGCAGCGCTTCCAAGCAAGCTTCCACGGGAGCACAGACGCCGGCATTCCAGTCCTCTACCCTTCCGGGAGGAGGCATCGCATTTCCGCATAATGAACGGATACATCTGTCAACGGACCAGAAATGGGTGGCCAGCGAAGGGCACTTATCGGATCTGATCCGCCTGCAGTGGACAGCCGAACGCGCCAAGCCAGCCATTGCCTGGGCCGATGAGAAGGGTATGGACAAGACGGCCATCGTATCCCATGACAAAGCCAACAATCCTGAGCAGCATGACCATAAACATATTTCGATCGAAACAACGATGTCCCCGGACGGGGAGCATAAGGACGAGTTATTCACGCGCCTTGAAATTCCTTACGATACCGACGTATCGGAAATTCGCACCCATTCCTCCAACTTTAACGTGATGGATGGCATTTTAAGAGTGGCAGGCGAAGGACACCGCGACTTGCAGTTTGCCAAGACGGGGGAAGAAAACGAAACGACTCCGCTCTGGAGCCTGAGAGCCGACAGCTCCGAACTTGCCGGCAATAACACAGGAGGGGATTTCAACGTCGTGCGCTATTCAGACGATGGCGAGGCGATCGATAGCGCATTATTCATGAAAAGAAGCGACGGCAAGATCGGCGTGGGGACGAGTGAACCCCAGAGCAAGCTGGATGTGAACGGCGACGGCATATCCATTCGCGAAGCGAAGACTCCCGCCTCCTCCAGCGCTCCGGGCAATAAGGGAGACATTGCTTGGGACGAAAATTACATTTACGTCTGTGTCGCCAAGGATACCTGGAAACGGACAGAGCTCTCGTCCTGGTAACGGCTGGCCACCAGACATGCTTATACTTCCTATATCTCAAAAAAAAGCAGCATTCAAACCTTGGCCAAAGAGGCGCTCAGTACCTCTTGCCAAGGTTCTTCCTGTTGTCCGCAACTTGAAGTCGGGCCTTCCAACCGCTACAATATATTGTCATACAGGGCTAAAGAAAGGGGAGCGCCATGATCCGCAAAGTCGTCAACAACATCTCCGAGCTCGTCGGAGACACTCCAGCCGTGAAGCTGAACCGTCTGGTCGGCATGCAGGACGCTGAGGTCTTCGTCAAGCTGGAATATTTCAACCCGAGCGGCAGCGTCAAGGACCGCGCGGCTTCCCATATGATCCGCGAGGCGGAAAAGACCGGCATGTTGAAGCCGGGGGCAACTATCATCGAGCCGACCAGCGGCAACACCGGCATCGGACTTGCGATGAACGCCGCGGCCAAAGGCTACAGGACGATCCTTGTCATGCCCGATAATATGACCAAAGAGCGCATTAACATTTTGAAGGCTTATGGCGCTCAGGTGGTACTCACGCCCGCAGCCAAACGGATGCCCGGGGCTATCGAAAAAGCGAAGCAGCTCCTTGCCGAAATTCCCGGCAGCTTCATGCCGCAGCAATTCCAGAACGAGGCGAATCCGGAAATCCATCGCCTGACCACCGGGCCAGAGATCATGCAGCAAATGGACGGCAGGCTCGATGTTTTCGTCGCCACGTCCGGAACCGGCGGTACGATTACGGGAACTGGCGAATATTTGCGAGAGCATATTCCCGGCATCCGGATCGCCGTCGTTGAACCAATGGGCTCGCCGGTGCTGTCCGGCGGAGAGCCGGGACCGCATAAGCTTGTCGGCACGAGTCCGGGTTTTGTTCCGCCTATTCTCAATACCGGCGTTTATGACGAGATCGTTCAGGTGTCCGACGAGGATGCGCTGGAGACGACTCGCCGCCTAGCCGCCTTGGAAGGCATTCTGGTTGGCCCTTCTGCGGGAGCCTCCGTCTGGACGGCGATTCAGTTCGCACACCAGCTTGGGGCGGGCAAGCGCATATTATGCATTGCGCCGGATACGGGTGAACGATATTTAAGCATGGACATCTTCAATTAAAGAGGTATAATAAACCAACTAAGTACAAAACATGAGGTAGGTGCCCAATCATGAGCGAAGTCATTCAGGGAGTATCCCATATCGACACGAAAGAACTGAGCGATATACTGCAGGACCCCGGCAACCGAACTATTATTATCGACGTGAGAGAGCCAGAGGAGTATATTCAGGCTCATATTCCGGGCGTACCGCTCATTCCTATGGGAGAGATTATCGGCTATATGGACGATTTGGACCCGGAGCGGGAATACGTATTCATATGCCGGAGCGGGCAGCGGAGCTTTAATGTAGCTAAATATTTTCAGCAGAATGGATTCGACGCAGTGCATAATTATGCCGGAGGCATGCTTGATTGGGACGGGGAAATGGCCACGGGCCTAGAGAACGTCATTGAGCAGCCTTTGGATCCCAAGAAGCTTGAGAGATAATGCGAAGCGTTGCCTTTGCGATGATTAATATGAAGTATTTAATAACAAATCTCTCCTTCCTCGAAGGAGAGATTTTCTTTTACTATTCTATTCCGCCTGATAGCTGAAATAGTCAAAGTACGCTGGCGTCTTGGAATCCCGGCCGTTCCCGGTCGCGTACATCCCGAGCAATGCCCCGGTAAAGCCGCCGTTGCTCTCCGGGGACAATGCCCGGGCTGGCGCCGCTCCCGTTACGTGCCATGCCTCCCCGTCCAATGAGTACAGCAGCGCATACTCTCTTTCCCTGGCGATTACGCGAAGCCACACACGTTCCGCAGGAACCGGCTTCTCTGCCAAGACAGTCGTCTCTCCCTGATCCGTCATCATAGCGATCAGAAGCTGAGCTTCTCCCTCCCGGCGGATTCCGAGCGTCAGATTTCCCCGCTCATTGAGCCTGACAGCAATTCCAGCCTCTTCGCCTTCGTTCTCTGGAACGAAATGAAGCTCCGTAGACACCGCAACAATTCGGTGCTGCTGACGGACGCCGAGGAACAAGGCAGGACCTGTATCCCGCAAAGCAAGACTGTTCCCCATCAACATCACGTAACCAGGCCGCGTGCCCAGCAGTACCTGTTCCTCCTGCGGGGCCAGAAGAAATGCCCAGCGGGGCCCTAGCTGGTCATCCGTAAAATCATCCCGCCAGTACGGCTCAGCCGCCGATGCCAAGGATGGCAACGGGATGAATGTTCCTTCCGCTGTCATTTCCAATCTGACTGTTCCTTCATTATTGTCTACCACAGGCCAGCCATCCTCGGTCCATTGCACGGGAGCCAGGAAGGTTTCCCGCCCGAGAACACTGTACTGCCCGTCTACGGGACGGACGCCAAGGAACATTGCCCACCATCTTCCTTCCGAATCCTCGACCAGGTCGGCATGACCGACGTTCTGTATCGGATCATCAGCAAGGCGGTTATGAGTCAGCATCGGATAAGGCATCATCTCGAACGGCCCGTAAGGCGCATCGCCCCGGTAGACCAGGACGCGATGATCCCGGCCTGTGCCTCCACAGGCACAAGTCAAATAATAGCGGCCTTTGATTTTATAGAGATGCGGCCCTTCCGTCCATACTCCTCCGTCGCCACGGGCCACGACGACAGGCTCGCTTAGCGCCGCGCCCGTTGCAATATCGATCTCATACTGGATAATATGCGAGTCCTTGTCCGCCCCCATTTGCGCGGTCACGTACACGGTTCCATCATCGTCGAACATTAACGATGGATCGATGTTCCCGTAAGGGATACGTATTGGATCGCTCCACGGTCCAGCAGGATCGGCAGCCGTCATGTAGAAATTGCCGATGCCCATCACATCCGTCGTAATGATATAGAAGACGCCCTCATGATGTCTTAAGGTCGGCGCATAAATCCCCTCCGAGCTTCTGCGGCCGGACAAATCGATCTGGCTCTTGCGTGTCAGCGCATGCCCGATCTGCTGCCAATGAATCAGATCCTTGCTGCGGAAAATCGGCAAGCCGGGAACATACTCAAACGAACTCGCCGCCATATAATAATCGCTGTCCACCCTAATTACGCTGGGATCGGGATAAAAACCCGGCAATACCGGGTTGCTGTATATCTGCTTCATATTCGTCCTCCTGTTCCTTGATTATAATAAATCGTGCGCCCCCACGCATCTGGCACATCCTGTACTTCCTCATTTTCAGCCAAGCTGCTTTTTTGTGCCCTAATTAGCATAGGGCTGTCCCTAGAATGATCCTAAATAACAGAGGGACACCCTCATTCTTTAGCTCCTCTATAAAAACTGTCGAACACTACGCTATGACGTAAACTAATGGATTTATGTATCTAATTCTACTCTATACGAAACACCTATTAGAATTAGATGGATTTGATGCGCCTAAAGTCAAGAATCCCGTCCATGCTGGTCCTCACCCTTCCTCTAACGACATGAAATCCATTTAAATTTACATTTCATTTTTAACCGCAGAAAATAACTACTATAAATCCATTAGATAAGGGCAGGTCACATCAAGGGCAACCGCTCGTTTCGTCGCTTCTCCCCGCCCACAATCTACTGAAAATAGCAGGCCGCCTCCTCACTACGTGTCTATAAAAGCAGGTGTATGAAAAAAGTTGGGCGGAAAACTTACGTCTTCCCGCCCAACTTTTAATTTTGGGAACTTATTGGACAGCCCCGGTTACATCCTATTAAGCTCTAATGAATCCATCAACCCTGCCGTTCTCATTTATGAGCCGGCTACCTCAGCCACCCGGTAATAAGCGGGCTTCGGCTGATGACGGTCATCGAATAGGAACGGCCAATTTTTGCGCCCGTGTACCGGGAAATTGTCAAGCCACGTATAATCGTCGGCCGCTCCCCAGAACGTCACCGCGCCGATCACGTCTTTGTATTCCTTGAGCAGCTTGAACATCTGCTCATACCGCTGCGCTTGAAGCTCAATGAGCTCGGCCGGCGCCTCCTTCAAATCCGTTCGCTTGTCGTCGAAGGCGAACATCGATACGTCGAGCTCGGTTAATTGCAGCTGAAGCCCGAGTGAAGCGTACTTTTCGATCGCTGCGCGGATATCGTCCAGCGATGGCCCGTACAGATTCCAGTGGGCCTGCAGGCCGATGCCATGAATAGGGGCGCCCTGCTCCACCAGAAGCTGGACGAGCCTGTAGATCTTTTCTCTTTTTAGCGGATTCGATTCATTGTAGTCATTGTAAAATAACAGGGCGTTGGGATCGGCTTCATGCGCAAGTTCAAACGCTTTGGCGATAAATTCAATCCCGGCGATTTCCGTCCATTTCGATTCCCGGAGCAGCGCCTGCCCTTCGTCGGCGATGACCTCATTCACCACGTCCCAGGCATAGATATGCTCTTTATACCGCCCTACCACCGTGTGAATATGCTCCTTCATCCGCGCGTACAGTGTCTCTTTGCTGACCAGGCCTCCAGACCGGTCCTCGAACAGCCAATCCGTCGTCTGGTTATGCCAGACCAGCGTATGCCCTCTGACCTGCATGCCGTATCGTTTGGCGAAGTCCACGATAGCATCCGCATCCCCGAACGTGAACTTCCCTTCCTCCGGCTGCAGACTGACGAACTTCATCTCATTTTCCGCAGTAATGCTGTTGAAGTGATAAGCGAGCAATTCCTCCTGTGTTTGAATTGTCCGCGGGTTCACTGCGGCCCCAATTTGGAAGCAGTCCGCGAAAACTTCCTTCAGCTTCGGTTCGTTTCGGTTTATAACGCTGCTCATTATCCTTTAACCCCTCCTAATGTCATCCCTTGTACGAAGTATTTCTGCAGGAACGGATATACCAAAATAATAGGCACACTCGCAACGATTGTCATCGTTGCGCGGATGGATGTCGGTGTTACCCGGTTGATGGCGGCTTCCGAGCCAGAGAACATGCTTGCATAGTCGTTGCCGCTGTTCAGCGAAGTATTCGAGTTCTGCAGTATTTTCATGAGCTCATACTGAAGGGTGCTCAGGTTCACATTGGATGAGTTGTATAAGAACACATCAAACCAGGAATTCCACTGTGCTACGGCCGAGAACAGGGAGACGGTAGCGATGACCGGCAAACAGAGCGGCAGGACTACCCGCAGAAACGTCGTGAACTCGCCTGCGCCGTCGATACGGGCAGATTCCAGAATGCCTTCCGGCAGCTTCTCGATGAAAGAACGGATGATAATGACGTTAAACACACCGATCAGACCCGGAATGATATAGACCCAGAAGCTGTTCATCATGCCGAGCTCCCGGATAAGGAGAAAATTAGGAATAAGCCCCCCGCTGAAATACATCGTCAGAATAAACGCGATCGAAATGAACTTGCGCAGCACATATTCCGGCCGGGCGATCGTATAGGCGACCATCGTACAGCAGAACACGGACAGCACCGTACCGATCACGGTACGCAGCGCCGAAATCAGCGTTGCATGGAAAATCGTCGCTTCTTCAAATACATATTTGTAGTTCTCCCACGTAAATTCCCGCGGCAATAAATAAATGCCGCCCTTGATGGAGTCGTTGGCCGTGTTAAGCGACACGGCGAGCGTGTTAAGAAACGGATACAGTGTAACGATCATAAGACAAATCATGAAGATGATATTAAACGTATCGAACAGCCGGTCCGATGGCGATTTGAACCGGGCATGCATCTTAGGCGCTTTCGATAGCGACTTAGCCATATTGAATCCTCCTTCAGAAATACGACCTTAGAACAGCCGGTCCTCGCCCAGTCTCTTCGCGATATGGTTAGCTGTAAACAACAGAATGAAGCTGACCACCGTCTTGAACATACCCGCCGCGATCGAGAGGGAGAAGTTCCCCATCTGAATCCCGTATTTAAGCACAAAGATATCCAGGTTCTCGGAATAGTCGACGTTCATGCCGTTGCCGAGCAGGTATTGTGGTTCGAAGCCGGTCTCCAGCAGGTTTCCGATGTTCATAATCAGCAATATGACGACAACAGACTTAATGCCCGGCAGCGTAATATTCCAAATGCGCTGGAACCGTCCTGCTCCGTCGATTTCCGCGGCTTCATACTGAGACGGATCAATACTGGTCATCGCCGCCAAATATATAATGGTGTTCCAACCTACGTTTTTCCAGACTTCCGAAACACCGAGTATTCCCCAGAAATATTTCCCTTCCCCGAGCCAGAGAATCGGCTCTTTGATAAGGCCGAGCCACATCAGCACATCGTTAATGATGCCGCCGTCCGCAGACAACGCCGTCGAGATAATGCTGGAGGCTACAACCCATGAAATAAAGTGCGGTAAATAACTGATCGTTTGCACAACGCGCTTGAAGGCGACTTTACGGAGCTCATTGAGAAGAATCGCCAAAGTAATAGCTGTAACAAAACCCAGAACAAGATTGATAAAGCTCATGGCAAGTGTATTGCGCATAACCCGGACGAAATGCTCGTCCTGGAACAGGAACTTAAAGTGCTTCAGACCTGCCCAGGTCTGGTCGAACATTCCTTTTGCCGGCTTATAGTCCTGGAACGCAATGCTCCAGCCCCACAGAGGCAAATATTTGAAGATGATCAGCCAAATCAGAAAAGGCACCGACATGAAGACGAGCGTTCTTTGCTTGCTTAGTTTATGGAAGAAACCTTTCAAGCCGCCGTCCGTTTTCTGAACCTCGGGCGACTCTGCCGGTCTTAATTGTGTCACATTGTCCACGGTTTCTTCTCCTCCCTATCCAGTAATGGGGAATTTAGATAACAGAAGGGCCGGAAATCCTCTCATTGCCCAGATCAGCCGGCCCTTCCATTTCAAATTCTCGGTTTATTATTTTCCTTGAACCAGATCGACTTTCTTCGCAACTTCGTCTGTCATGAGCTGCTCATAATCTTTCACGCCAAGTTTGTTGAACTCTTTTACGTATTCATCCCAGATTTTGTCGAACTCTGCCGGATTGGCAAGTACGAGTTTTGGGAAGTATTTACGCTGCAAATCCCCCTTCTTCTGCGTAAAGATTTGCGCCGGTGAACCTTGCTCGATCTGAATACTCCAAGCCGGGTACCAAGGACGCACGTCAGGTGCTGCAAACAATTGCGAGAACGACTGGATGCCGTATGCTTCCAGCAGCTTCTTATCGCTGTCAGAGTAAGACATTTGTGCTACCTCAGGCTGACGGCCCGCCCCCACGGAATTGCCGTCCGGCAGCGAAGAACCGTTACCATAACGCGGCCAGTTGTATTCGAAGTACTTGAAGCCGAAGGACTCGCGGAAGGATTCCGTATTCGTCTGCTTGATTTGTTCCTCGGTACGATAGAAACGGCCGTTCTCATCTACCGAATAGGTCTCGCCTTCAATGCCCCAGTTCGATAAGATCTGATTCTCATCTGTAAGCAGGTTGTCGAAATATTTGATAATGCGTACAGGGTCTTTCGCGCTGACCGAGATACCTACCCCACGGTTGTTAACAAAGGATGGCGGATCGAGATACTGGTCTTTGGTGTTTTCGTCAAAAACGATCGGCAGTGCCATGTATTCCAAATCATCGTTGCCGGTTTGCTGTGCCGCTTCACGCAGGTTGTTCATCGCTTGGCCGACCTGCCATCTGTAGTCAAAGAAGCCAAGCACTTTACCGGACGCGATTTTGGCCAGATATTGATCACGGTTGTCAACAAAGGATGACTTGTCGAACAATCCGTCTGCATTCAGCTGGTTCAGCTCCTGCAAATACCGTTTGGTAATCTCGTCATCAGCATAGTCATTCGCTTCGTGAGATTCCATGTCAATGATGACGCCGCCGTCATTCGGATACCCTGCAAGGTGCATCGGCGGATTCGTAAGGGCAAAAAACTGATCTTGCGTAGTCAACGCGATATACCCCGTCAAGTCTTCACCCGGATGCTTCTTCACATAATCGCGGATCAGATTTAAATAATCATCAAACGTCTTGATCTTTGGATATCCCGCTTCCTTCAGCACGCGGCGCTGAATCCAAAAGGCTCCCTGCTCGATATTCGGAGCGGAAATGTATTCGCCCACTACGGCGCTCATCGGGAGGAAATAAATGTTGCCGTCTTCAGCCTTCATCAAGTTGTAGTAAGGCTCATATACCCGTTTGATATTCGGGCCGTATTGATCGATCAAATCGTTTAGCGGAATAAAAGAGCCTGAGCTCAGCAGCTTATCGATCGAGCCGCCTGGCACAAGAACATCCGGGTAACTGTTGCTTGCTATAAACGTGCCTACCTTTGTATTCTCATCGCCAACAAGATGCTCGATTTTAAAGTTCACGCCGGTTTGCTCTTCGAAGATTTTTCCAATTGTCGTTTCATTCGTATTAATGTCCTTGCCTGCTACTGCGTTAAAATAAGTAAAAGTTACTTTATCCAGCTTCTCTTCTTGGGCTCCATTGCCGCTGCCCGCTGACGTATTGCTTCCCGCTTTGCCATTGTCTTTGCCGCCAGAGCAAGCGGACAGCAGCGATGCCAGCATTACGATGGTCAGACAACTTAGCCAAAACCGTCTTTTCTTCATGCTTGTGACTTCCCCTTTCAGACTTTCATTTTTGTAAGCACTTTCATTATAAGAGAGCCCGACGGCGACTTTTACCCGTCAATCTAAAGTTGATACTTTGAAAACTATAGGAGCCCGTTTAGATTTCTAAGATTTTTTACATCAGCCGCTTCTCCACCGGAATGATGAATAGAATCTCCGTTCCCTCACCCAGCTTACTGCGAATATTCAAAGTCAACTGGTCTTTGTAGAACATTCTGAGGCGATAGATGACGTTCTGAATGCCGATGCGCTCCCCCATCTCTTCCTCGCCCTCCAGGTAGCGGTACAGTTTCTCGACCTGCTGCTCGGACATGCCAACGCCGTTATCCCGTATCGCGCAGATCAACTCGTCGCCGGATTGCTTGATTTCCACCTCGATTTTTCCGCCTTGCTTCAAAGGTTCGATTCCATGGATACTTGCGTTCTCTACGAAGGTAACGATGGACATTTTGGGAATCAATATCGAAGAATCAGCTTCGTTCGCCACGACCGTATATTCAATTTTCTCGCCAAACCGGTATTTCTGGATTTCCAGGAAGCAATAAATGAATTCCAGCTCTTCCTTCAAAGTAACCATATCCTTCCGCCATACGAGAGAATTGCGGAAAATCTTCGCCATATTGTGAATGATCCTCGCGGTCTCCTCCTCGTCCTTCATCAAGCTCCGCATGCGGATCGTCTCTAGGGCATTAAATAAAAAATGAGGATTAATCTGGCTCTGCAGCGCATTCAATTGGGCATGACGGCGTTCCAGCTCCAGATTCTTCTTCTGAATGTCGGCTACGTACACGTTATTGATCAGACTCTGGATCTGCAGGGTCATCCGGTTGAACTCGCCCGTTAATTGCCCGATTTCATCGCGGGAGCCTTCATCCTGGATCGTTTCGAAATGCTGGTTTTTAACCTTCTTCATATGCTTCAAAATACGGATAAGCCTTACATTGAGCGATCGGGTGATCCAAACGATGATCAAGGTCGGCAGCAGAATATTGAGGCAGGTTAGCAGCACGATGAAATTTCGGTTTTGCCTGACTTCCTGGAATACTTCATCCTCGGAAATTCTCCCCACAATGCTCCAGCCGTTCAAATTATTGCTCTGCCCGTAATCTTTGAGAAATTCGATCGTTCTCTCCGGGGCGACGACCTGATTGAAAGGGATGGCGCCTGCATGCAAATCGAGGTTGGCGTCGTTCGAATATTCAACCTCCCCCCGCTCATTCAGCAGGTAAATGCGCCCCTGTAAATTCAAATTATTAAATATTTGCCGGATAACCGGCATGCGCAGATCGATTTTCAGGAAATGCCCGTTCTTTTGCCGCGAAAAATAATAGTAATCCATCCGGCGGATGACGCTAAACGTATCCAGCTGGCCATCCCGACCCGTTCGCATAAAAACCGGCGCGGACTGCTTGGCTGTGGATATTTTTTTGTACCAATCCTGCTCCTTGACGTTCTGATCAATGTAGACAATGCCGCCCGAGTACAGCAGCGTGGGATTATCGACATATACGGTGATTGCCTCCACGGAATTATAAGCCGGGCTGGAGGTGTTGATAATCCGCCGCAAGTAAGAGTCATAGGCCTCCACATACTCGGCAGGATGCTCGTATTCCGTCTCAATGATCTCGTTCAGGAGATGATCGGTATAAAAAACGGAAGATACCTGCAGGGTATCTTCCACTTCTTGAAGAAACTCGTTCTTGACTTGTTCCAGTGCCCGGGAAATGTCCTGCATCCGCTGATTTTTTACGCTCGTTGTAGTCACGTTATAGAAAATGAAATTCGTAAGCAGTATCGGCACGAACACGCATAGAAAATAGAGCAGCAGCATCTTGTCCCGCAGCCGGACATTATTCAAATTGGGTATCATCGTCCCGTCCTGACGGACGCCCCTCCCTTCACCAGCCGCGAACGGTATTCGCTCGGCGTCAGCTTCTCCAGCTTCTCGAACTGTGTCACGAAATAATCGGGATTGCTGAAGCCTACGCGGTCGGCGACCTCATATATGCGCATATCTGTCTGGCGGAGCAGCCGCTTCGCCTCGCCTATTCTTAATTGCAGCAAAAAATCATTGAAATACACGCCATAGGTTTTGCGGAACAATTGTCCTAAATAAACAGGGTTCATGTAAAATTTGGCGGCAATCGATTTCAAGCTAATATTCTCGTGGTAATGCTCCTCGATATAAGCGCGGATTTTATGGATACCGCCCTTTTGCTGCTCCTTGCGCAGTACGCTGATATACTGGCCGCTCTCCTCGGCAAAAGCGGTAAAAAGACGCTGGAGCTCCTGCAGGGACAAGTTCAAATCATGCCAGCCGACAATCGGGTCGAGCGAGACAAGCGACCGCTCGTCTCCGTCCATGCCGCGAATAATGTCGATTACGCCGAGGACGCATTGGTGAATATTCATCTTCACGGCCTCAGGAGCATATCGCTTCTCTTGAAAACGCCGGAACATCTGCTTAATCGAACGTCCAAGCTCCTCCAGACGATATTCCTCAATCTGCTCAATCAAGCGATGGTATAGCTCCTGATCGACCGGCACATACTGCACAGTGCATTCGCTTGTTTGGTTATGAACCACGATGCCGTCATGGTCGTGAACATATTTATATAACAATGCCTCTTTGGCGCTTTCATACGCACGGCGAAGGCCAGCCAACCCCTGAACCGGGCAGCTGGTATATATAAAGATGCGCCCCTCCCGGACCTTTATCCTGGTGTGAAGCGCTTCTGCAAACGAACGGATGTTGTTATGGAACGGCTTTAGCAGGCGTTCAGGCACGATCACCCCGACACGGCTGCGGTGCTCATGAAGGTAAAGCGACTGCTCTCCGCCTACGATATCCTGCAGCGCTTCCTCCACCTGCTCCATAAAACGGTAAAGAGGCAGCTCTTCTCCTTCCTGCCGCCACGGATGCAGATCATTCAGTTCCACGAACATATAATACAGGCAATCGCCGCTAGTCAGGTTCAGCTGCTCCTCCCAATTCGAGATGAATTGCTCCCCGGCTTCATTCCTGATAATCGACTCGATCATCGCCTGATTCTCCAGCCGCAGCTCCCGCTCCTTCCCTTCCCGCTCCTCTTGAAGCCGGCCGCTCAGCCTGCGCAGCATTTCGGTGAATTCGCCCTCATCGATCGGCTTGAGAATGAAATCATGAACTCCGTAGCGAACCGCCTGCTGGGCATAGCTAAAATCGTCAAAACCGCTAATAATGACAAACGCAGGCGGCTCCTCATCCTCTTCGATCAGTTGACGGATCAGCCCCAGTCCATCCAATACCGGCATGCGAATATCGGTGATAACCAGATCGGGACGCCGGGACCGGATCAGCTCCAGCGCGTCCTCCCCGTTGTCAGCTTCACCGGATATCTGAAATCCGCTAGCCTCCCAATCGATTAACTTGATTAATCCCTTCCTCGTAAACACCTCATCATCCACAAGAATGACACGATGAAGTTCCATCGGTTTGCCTCCTCTCTGCCGGCTGCAATTCATACAGCCGGCACATGATGTTGGTGGTGCTGTCAACGTTATGATAAGGAAATTCCAAAATATCGGACTGCGTTATGATAGCAGATGTCCTGAACGATGCTGCCAATATAATCATAATCCGCCGGCAACTCTCCCTCTTCGATCCACTCCCCGAATAACCGGCATAGGACACGCCGGAAATATTCATGTCTTGGCAGGGACATGAAGCTGCGCGAATCTGTCAGCATGCCGACGAAGGTACTGATGACCCCAATGGAGGACAACGCTTTCAACTGCTGCAGCATTCCCTCTTTCTGGTCATTAAACCACCAGGCTGAGCCAAGCTGAAGCTTGCCAGCGCTCTCGCCGGATTGGAAATTGCCGATCGTTGTCGCAAGCATTTCATAATGATAAGGGTAAAGACTATAAACAATCGTCTTAGGCAAGCGGTTGCCCGTTTCCAATTCATTCAAAAATGCGTTCAAAGATGCCGCCAAATGATAATCGAGGATGGAATCGTACCCGCTATCCTTGCCGATCGTCTTCAGCATACGCTCATTATTGTTGCGGATGGCGCCAATATGCAGCTGCATAGCCCAGCCGCGGTCATAATACATTTCACCCAAACGAAGCAGCGTAAACGTCCGATAGCGATTTTCTTCCGATTCCGTCAACATTTCTCCGCGGAGCGCTTTGGCAAAAATTTGTCCAGCCTCCCGTTCCGTCGTTCGCTCAAAAGGGAAAGCCCCAAATCCATGATCTGACAAGCGGCAGCCTTTCGCATGAAAATAATCGATTCGGTTCTTCAGCGCTTCTAACAAATCCTCGTAGCTCTCAACCGCGCAGCCGGCCGCCTGACCTAGCTCTGTCATATATTCCTGGAATCCCGGAGCCGTAATATTCAAAGCCCGGTCCGGTCTAAAGGTCGGCAGAACCTTGGCTGTAATCTCCCCGTTGTTTGCAATTTGCCCATGCGCCGCCAAACTGTCGGCTGGATCATCCGTCGTACACGCCACCCGTACATCGAACTGCTCTAGTATGCCTGCCGCGCGAAGTGACTTCTCCTGCAGACGCTCGTTGCAGCGATGCCAGATTTCCTCGGCATTCTCTTCGCTCAGCCGCTCCTCAATGCCAAAATAACGGGCGAGCTCCAAATGGCTCCAATGGTAGAGCGGATTGCCGACAAGACGTGGAACAGCACGGGCCCAAGCCATGAACTTCTCCTGGTCCCCTGCCTCTCCCGTAATGAGCGATTCATCAATGCCCAGCCAGCGCATCGCCCGCCATTTATAATGATCGCCATCCAGCCATAGCTCCGTCAAATTGCGAAACTGCTTGTTCGCCGCCACATCTGCCGGATTCAAATGATTGTGATAATCGTAAATTGGCATTCCTGCTACATATTCAAAGTACAACTTTTTTGCACTATTGCTCGTAAGCAGCAAGTTTTCCGTGTGAAAATGTGTCATTTCCATCCCCCTGACAGAATATATTCGTTGCATCCTATTCACTATGATAATTATTGATTAATACCAGTTCCATACTACCATACAAGTGTGGTAGTATGGAAGGAGTAAGGAGGTGATCGATTGAGAGGATGGAATCCCCCTATGCAAGAATCGGCCGGGAATACCGTGTACAACGAATTAAAGAAGCAAATCGTCAATATGGAGCTGGCTCCGGGAACTACGTTGTCGGAGAAGGAAATGTCGATCACTTTTAATGTGAGCCGTACTCCCGTGCGGGAGAGTTTTGTCCGGCTTGCCCAGGAAGGACTGGTGGTAGTGCTTCCGCAGCGCGGCACGCGGGTGTCCCTGATTGATCCGGACCTCGTTATGGAAGCCCAATTTATGCGGGAGCAGCTGGAGCGGGCCGTGGTCGGGCTAGCTTGCAAGCAATTCCCCGAGAAGCTGCTCGAAGAACTCGGCAACAACTTGTCCCTGCAGCGGGAATCCCTCATGAAGCACGACGGGATGGCCATGTTCGAGTTGGATGAGCAATTTCACCGTATCTTGTTCGAAGGGGTGAACAAGCTCGGGACCTGGGGTGTCATTCAACAAATGAACGCTCATTTGAACCGGAGCCGTATCCTGTGGATGAGAACCGATCCCCATTGGAATCATTTATTCGAGCAGCATCGCGATATATATGAAGCGATTTGCCGAAAGGATGAAGCCTTGGCAGAGCGCCTGATGCAGACCCATCTGGCTCTTAGCATTTATAATCTCGGCCTGCTGCAGGAGAAATTTCCCGATTATTTTAATAACCAAACAAAAATTCATTAGGCGGTGAAGGCATGCGTATGGTATTTCGCTGGTTCGGCGAGAACAATGACACAGTTACGCTGGATCAAATTAGACAAATCCCTGGAACAGAGGGTATCGTGTGGGCACTTCATGATGTGCCCGCCGGAGAAGTATGGCCGCTCGAGCGGATTCAGGAAATCCGCGACTTAGCCGGCAAGCATGGCTTGCATACGGAAGTCGTCGAGAGCGTAAACGTCCACGAGGATATTAAGCTCGGGCTTCCGACCCGGGATCAATATATCGAAAATTACATTCGCACAATCGAGAATCTGGCCCAAATCGGCGTTAAGGTCATTTGCTACAATTTCATGCCAGTATTCGACTGGGCCAGAACGGATTTGTTCAAAGAGCTGGAAGACGGCTCAACCGCTCTATTCTTCGAGAAGGAGAAAATAGACGGTGTAGATCCATTCGAACTCGTAAAAATCATCAATCAGAACAGTGATCTTACGATGCCAGGCTGGGAGCCGGAACGTCTCGCACATCTCACTTCCTTGTTTGAAGCATACCGGGACGTTACGGAAGAGGATTTATGGGACAATCTCAAATATTTCCTAGACAGAATCGTTCCCGTCGCCGAGAAAAACGGCATCCTGATGGCGGTTCATCCGGACGATCCGCCGTTTGCAATTTTCGGATTGCCGCGAATCCTGAACGACCAAGCCGGCTTCCGCCGCCTGCTGTCGCTCCATGACAGCCCGGCCAACGGTATTACGCTATGCACAGGGTCGCTCGGAGCCAAGCCAAGCAACGACATCATTTCCATGATCCACGAATTCCAGGGGCGGATTCCGTTTACGCATATCCGTAACGTTCGCGTCATGGATAATGGGGATTTCATCGAGACCTCCCATAAAACCTCTGACGGCACGGTCGATATCAGCGGCGTTGTGAAAGCGTATTATGACACCGATTTCACAGGCTACTGCCGTCCTGACCATGGCAGACATATTTGGGGTGAGCAATGCCGTCCGGGATACGGACTGTATGACCGCGCCCTCGGAATCATGTACTTATGGGGACTATGGGACGCCTATTCGAGACAGCAGGCGCAATCCTCTAACGCAAGCGCTGGGGAGGGGAATTAACATGTGTGCATTGCCTAAGCATTCTTCCCTTGAGGGGAAAACTGCGGTCATTACCGGCGGCTCCGGCGTGCTCTGCCGGGCCATGGCGCAGGAGCTCGCCCGGCAGGGAGTCAAGGTCGCGATTCTTAACCGGACGAAGGAGAAGGGAGAAGAGGTTGCAGCAGCGATTCATGCGAGCGGCGGCCAGGCGATCGCCGTCGCTTGCGACGTTACCGACGAGGCCAGTGTCCGCGAAGCGGAGAAGATTGTCCGGGAGCAGCTGGGCCCTTGCGATATTCTGATCAATGGAGCCGGCGGCAATCAGCCTAGCGCCAACACGACTAACGAAATTTTCCGCTCCGAGGATTTGGAAAATCCCGACATCACGACCTTCTTCGACCTGAGCATTCCTGGAGTAAGAACGGTATTCGACTTGAACTTCGTCGGCACCCTCATTCCTACGCAGGTGTTCGCCAAAACCATGCTCGGCCGTCCAGGAGCAGTCGTGCTGAACATTTCTTCAATGAGCGCACCTTGCCCAATGACTAAAGTGCCGGCTTACAGTGCAGCGAAAGCGGCGATCAATAACTTCACGCAGTGGCTCGCCGTACATTTGGCGGAATCGGGCATCCGCGTCAATGCGATTGCGCCCGGATTTTTCCTGACGGAACAGAACCGCAATCTGCTTACCAATGAGGATGGCTCGCTAACCGAGCGTTCTCACAAAATTATCACGCACACGCCGATGCGGCGCTTCGGCGTACCGGAGGATCTGCTGGGCACGCTGCTCTGGCTCGCCGATGCGGACACGTCCGGCTTCGTTACCGGAACGGTCATTCCGGTGGACGGCGGCTTCATGGCTTATTCGGGAGTATAATCAAGCTTTGAAAACTTTAGTACTTTCCCCATGCAATTAAACATGTTGTTCTTAAACCTCCCGGACCCATGCGGGGATCTTATATACTGAATCACATTCCGGACTCGGATGAATACCATTTTGTATGCAGGGATATCATGTTCAGCGAAAATTATGTTATTCAGCAATCTAGCGGCGACGGCGCCTTTCAGCTCGTTCACGAGGGAGCGTCCGCAGACATCTACGTGTCCGATGAGGATCATGCCGGTGTCGTCCGGGCAGCGAAGGATCTTCAGGCGGATATGGAACGGGTGTCCGGCCGCAGCCCCATGCTCATGCATGATCACAAGCTGCTGGCTGGGCACGCCGTCCTAATAGGTACGATCGGCAAAAGCCCGGTCATTGACGCGCTGATCGCGGAAGGCAAGCTGGATGCAGGCGAGGTTGCCGGGAAGTGGGAATCCTTCGTCATCCAGACGGTAGCCAGCCCCCTGCCAGGCATCGAGCAAGGGCTGGTCATCGCCGGCAGTGACAAGAGGGGAACCATCTTTGGCATTTACGATGTGTCTGAAAAAATCGGAGTGTCGCCCTGGTACTGGTGGGCTGATGTTCCTGTCGCCCGGCGCGGCAGTCTTTACATCCAACCCGGCACCTATAAACAGGGAGAACCATCCGTAAAATACAGAGGAATATTCCTCAATGACGAGGGGCCGTCCCTCATGGCTTGGGTACGAGCGAATTTCCGTGACTTTACCCATGAATTCTATGAGAAAATATTCGAACTGCTCCTTAGATTGAAAGCGAATTATTTATGGCCAGCGATGTGGGACAACACGTTTTATGAGGATGACCCTCTGAACGCCGAAATGGCCGACCGGTACGGCATCATCATCGGAACTTCCCATCACGAGCCGATGCTGCGCCCGCACGGGGACTGGAAGAAGCATAAGCAGGGCCCTTGGGATTATTCAATCAACGAAGAGGTGCTTTACCGCTTTTGGGAGGAAGGCATCCGCCGCAGCCGGGACTACGAGAGCATCGTCACGCTCGGCATGCGCGGCGATGGGGACGAAGCGATGAGCGGGCAGTTGACCTTTGAGGAAAAAATCGCCCTGCTGGAGAAAATCGTCAGCGACCAGCGGGAGATCATTGCCGAACAAACCGGCCGCGACGCGTCTGAAGTTCCGCAGCTGTGGGCGCTGTACAAGGAAGTACAGGATTATTACGAGCACGGCATGCGCGTGCCCAATGATGTTACACTGCTCTGGTCCGATGACAATCACGGCAACCTGCGGCGCGTCCCTACTTCAGAGGAACGGGAACGCTCGGGGGGAGCTGGCATTTATTATCATCTCGATTATGTCGGTGGACCTCGCTCCTATAAATGGATCAACACCGTGCCGGCTCCAAAAATTTGGGAGCAAATGCACAAAGCCTACGAATACGGTGCAGATCGCATCTGGATCGTCAATGTAGGCGACCTGAAACCGCTGGAATTTCCGATGGAATATTTTCTCCGCATGGCCTGGGATATTTCGCAATTTACAAAGGACAATGCCTGGGAATGTACCGTCCATTGGGCAAAACAACAATTCGGCGCCAAGTATGGCGAAGCCGTAGCAGAGATTTTGACAGGCTATGCCAAGTTCAATGGTAGAATCAAACCCGAGCTGTTGAACGCTGTAGAGCTGTACAGTCTGACGGATTACAGGGAAGCGGAGCTGGCGGTTACAGAGCTGAAGGCCATTTCCAGCCAAGCAGAGCAGCTGCATGAAGAGCTGCCGGAACCGCTGCGGAACGCCTTTTTCCAATTAGCCCTCTATCCGGCCAAGGCTTCCGCGCAAATGCTGGAGCTGCATCTGCAGGCCGCGCGAAGCCGCTTGTATGCCCGTCAAGGAAGAAGGGCGGCCAACATCGCCGCCCGGGAGGCGGAGCTGATCTTTGAAGCCGATCGCGAGCTGACTTTGGCCTACAATAAAATGCTCTCGCAGGGCAAATGGGATCACCTGATGGATCAGACCCATATCGGATACACCTACTGGAACCAGCCGCCGGTGAACACTATCCCGGATACAGGCACGGTCGAAGGAAAGGAATACTTTGAGATGGGAGTTGCTGTAGAGGGCTCGGCCGACGTATGGCCGCAGGCCAATACGGTATGCCGGCTGCCCGCATTCGATAGCTTTACCAGGGAGGCGCGGTACATCGAGGTCTTCAATAAGGGCACAGAGCCGTTCACTTTCCGCGCGGCGGCAGGAGCTCCCTGGATCAGGCTGTCCCTGACCGCAGCAGAAGTCGTCTCGCAGAAGCGGATTTGGGTCGATATCGACTGGACTGCTGCGCCAGTCGGTAATGATGTGCAAAGCGAAATCATGATCAGCGGCCCAACGGGGGAAGAAGTCGCGGTGCAAGTCGTCGTCTTCCATCCTGCCGAGCCAACCCGCGACTCGCTGATCGGCCATATCGAAACGGGCGGCGTTATCGCTATCGAGGCGGAACATTACTCCGCAAGCCGCAGTGCAAACGGTGCGGAGTGGCAACCGATTGCAGGCTACGGACGCACCTTATCCTCGGTTGCCGTATTACCGGTAACCGGGTCTAGTGCAGAGCAGCCGGATACTGGGAACTCGCCGAGCCTGGAATATCCCGTGTACATGACGAGTACGGGGGAGGTTAGCGTCACGCTGTATGCTGCTCCATCCATTGATTTTGTACCTGGTCAGGGGCTGCGGATCGGCGTCTCCTTCGATGACGGACCCGTGCACATTGCCGAACTGATCGCGAAGCTGCCTGACGGGGGATTCGATGAACGCGACTGGGAGCAAAGCGTCATTTATAACATCCGTACCGGCACAACGCGGCACCTTATCGAGCAGCCGGGCTATCATACGCTGCGCCTTTGGATGGTCGATCCGATCGTCGTCTTGCAGAAGCTCGTAATCGACACCGGCGGTCAGAAGCCAAGCCTGCTCGGCCCGCCGGAGAGCTATTACAACGGGCTGACCGCTGGAACGGCGCCATGGTCCGCGCAGGAGGCCGACCGGGATGGCTTCGATCCGTTCGTTGTGCCCGGCGTTCTAGGCTGCTGCTGCACCTCCCCCGAAGAGAAGCTGGATATTTTTGTGCAGCAGAGCGGCCTGTATACGCTGAAGCTTGCGGCCATCGTGAAGCCGGGCGATAAGCCGATGCTTCGGCTCAGCATCGACGGGCGCGAGCTGCCAGGGCCGATCTGCTTGACGCCGGCCGAGAACGGGAGCGGATCCCTGCGCTATGCCGCAGAGAATATCCCGCTCGAGGCGGGCCGGCATTCGCTGCAGTTTACGGCCGAGCGCTGCCGCGCCCTGAACGGGGAGATGCAGCTGGAGCTCGCTGCGCCGGATCGGCTGCGCATTCGCCCATCTCTGCAGCGCGGCGGGCTGCTGCCGGAGAAGCCGCTAGTCGCCCAGGTCGGCTTGCTCGGCATCGACGGGCGCTGCAGCTGCCGCTATGCGCTGACCATCTCGCTCTACAGTGAAGACGATCACCTGCTGGACGAGGCGACCGTAACGGGCATTGTACCGCGCGGCGGCGAAGAAGTGCAGCGCGTCTGCCTAGCCGGTTCACGGTTGGGGAATGAGTCCCCTGGCTATAGTGGTCAGGTGATGAGCAGCACCGGAGCCTTTGATCATGGCGATGCACTAAACGGCGACGAAGCCGGGGATTGCCATGCAGCTTCCCGCTACAAGCTGAAGCTTGCCGTAACTTATGACGGCATCACGCGGACGCACTGCTCGAACTGGATTCTTTAATTTTCTTATATAGGCTTGAAGAGAAAATAGCTGCCGGGATCCCCGGCAGCTATTTGTGATTTAAGCATAATGGTTAATTGGTTTAATGAATGGTCTGGGATCGACGATTGGTTCCCTTTCCTCGAAGGTATCGGGTCCAGATTGATATTGCTCCACGATTTTCGGTACTTTTCCCTATCGGCGTCTTTTCACCTTCGCCTAGTGTAGTAGGCTGAGTAATGATCAAGCTAGCGCTGGCCGGCGTTACTTGACGGTGGTCAAATTGCTAACGGACACAGAAGGCGTTATTTCGATCATTTCGGCGATTTTCATCCTATTACGGACCCAGGGAGCCTTATTAAGCAATAATCAGCTAAAATTGGATTGCTTATAAGCAAATAAGGTCCTCTGCGTCCGTTAATCCTTTATTTTGGGCAATTTATCTGAAATAGCGGAACCTGTGTCCGTTAGTAATCCGCAGCCAGCACAACTGCACACTCACCCGGCATGAGCACATTGCTCACCTAACCACAACTGGCTCAGGGGTACATCGCTCACCGACCCTCGGCTCCCCCACACCTGTGCACACACTACTCACCCTGCCTACTACAGGCCCGCCCACAAATGAGCACATTGCTCGCTAGCCAATCCGCGGCGCTTCAGCAGACACCCGCTATGCGCTTCCGCCAATCCGAACTGTGCCCACTACTCCGAGTTTCCTCCTGCAAGCTTGCAAGCAGCCTTGCCATACCGCGCTAGCGACGATGCTGCTCCAGCCACTGGACGCCGTAGTCCACAAGCTCTCTCTGCGGCATTAGCATCACGCTGGCACTGGCGATTTGTCCGCGGATGATCCGCCCGCCTGAACGCGCAAAATCTGCCCCCAGCCGGTCAAAGTCAGCCGATTCATAGTCCAGATCCATGTAGCGAATCCATTCTCTTACGCCTTCCTTCGTAATAGGAGCCTTGCATTCCACTATTTTTTTGCCGGAATAGCTTGCCCGGTGCTCTGATAGATGAAGAGATGTGTTTCTTCCATGTCCAACGCCCAGCAGCAGCACCCAGCCATGGCGGTCATAGATCCTGGCCAGCGGCGAATGCTCGCCAAGTCCGTTGTCAAGATCATGCCCTGTCACAATATCGCCAGCATTTGCTCCCCAGGCCGCAAAAGACACCTGAGGATGGCTGCTGCGCATGACACCCCTTTGCTTGCGAAAGGTATCCGGAATCACGCCCATCCATTCGCATGGCGTCATGTCTTCGTCAAAAGGAGGCATTTCTGCCCGAATCGTCTCCCACCAAGACTCTGGGACCGGCGGATTCCCCCACCCTGAAGGATCGCTTAAATCCGGAGTATGCGTCGGCATAACCAACGTGCCATCCACCCCTACCGCCTTCTCCAAAGCGAGAATGACGGATACCGGTCCCCCGAGCACCCATTGCCCCAGGGATTTGAACGAGGAATGCACGATCAGCGTCATCCCCTCTTGCACGCCTAGCTGTTTTAAATCCTGCAGCAGCGTTTCAACTGTAATTAATGTTCCTTTGATTTCTTCCATTGTATGGTCACCTTTCCCCAATTCAATAGCTAGCTCCGTTCGAACAGCCCCGGAATGATATTTTCGCAGCCTATTCGCGCCGGCTTCTCATCCCGTTCAGCAGCGTAATCTCATCGCCGGATTGTATGAAACGTTCGTATTCAGGCGTCTCCATGCCATAGATGGCAATCCGGCCTTCAGCGTCATAATGGACGCCAAAGCCGTATTTTTTCGGAAGCTGGGAAGCCCTTAGGCAGGCATGCGATTTGCTGAACAGCGCATCCCAAATTTGCTGGCGGTTCGTTTCAAGCTCATCGGCCGGGATGTTTTTATGCCTAATATGAATTTCGAACAACAGCTGCTCATGCGTATACCGGTAAGGATAACGGATCAAGAGCTCATACTGGATAACGTGAATCGGCTTATTGCTCGTTTTATACTGTGGAACGACGCTGCTGGTTACAGGGCAATCCGGCGATACTTTGATGAAAGTATTTTTATAGCTCATCGTTTTTCAATCGCTCCTTTTTTGACGCATTAGCATCCATAGTTTAGAGTAATATCCGCCAATAGCAATTTAGCACTTCACGCCATCGCTCTCTTCGCTTTTGGGGATATCCCCGGCTTCAAGCAGCGGTTCATACATCATCAGTGCATGGTTCTCGGTAATATAACAATCTTCGATCAGTTCGGCGTCCAAGTTGTAGACACGGCGATAGATCAAATTATGCCTTATATGGCCGCCCCAGTATTCGCGCGTAATCCGATGCTCCCGCTCGTAGACTTCATACCGGTACAAGGAAGGACTTACTGCGCGTAGCTCTCCCACGAGATTCTCAGCATTCAAATATACATGCAATTGTACTGGCTCATCGCCAGGATTATAAAGCTTCAAGTCCAAATAATTGTACGAGCATGTCGCCCCGCTGCCAAAAGGCTGGGTGCGGCCGGAGTCCGGGAATACATCATAGCTGTGGCGGTGCCGCTCCCGTATTTCTAGAGGAGAATGAAGCGCCATCCAGTACAGCAAATTCGTAAGCTGGCACAGCCCTCCGCCTACCCCATGCTTAAATTTACCATAATGGAGGACCATCCCGTCAACGTAGCCTTTTCGCCGGGTTGGTTTGCCTACCTGCCTCCAAAAGGAGAACGTCTCCCCTGGCTGCAAAATCAAGCCGTCGATCCGGGATACCGCCAATTTAAGATTCGTAATTTTATTGTGCTGCAGCCACATATCGACATCCTTCAGCTGTCTCAGCAAGGGGCTTTGATGCTCGGAAATGACATGCGGCAGCAAATTACGGCTGCGGGTGCCGGCTATTTTGTCTTTGCCCAGATACCATTCCATATACCGCCTAAACCGATAATATCGCGTGCCAAGCCAGACCCGCAGCTTAGATCGTCTTACAGGCTTCAACGCTTCACTCATTCTGCCTTCCCTCCCTGGCTCCGTATGTATTCCAGCAAAATCTACTTTATTAAACAGTCCTTTCACCTAAAAAGTTGCAAACCTGCCCATTTTCCAGGTTCACTCGCGGCATTTTCGACAAATTTCACAGTTTCGCAAAAATTTTCGATAATATTTTCCTTACCGACAGGATTATTGGAATGATTTGCCGAATAGTACCTTTTGGTGAACGAAGAGGACCGTCTCTCGTTCTTTTGAGATTGTGATTTTATGTTATGTTACATGAAACATAATGTACAAGATTCAGGAGGAAGCTATGAAGTTCGGATTTAAACGCAAGAACCAACGTTATACTGTTCTCGTCGTTCCTGAAGGCTCACAGCCGGTCTTTCGTCTGAAAATGACTTCTACATATTTGCTTGCCGGCTTAGTCGCCGCCGCCGTGCTGCTCGTTACAGCGCTCGTCCTCTTCACGCTGAACCGGAGCCATGCCTTTAAGATCGCCGCTTTGGAAGCCAAGCTTACGGCGTCCTCGGAGCAGCTTCAAGCGACCGTCAGCGATAAGGAACAGGAAATCGACCGCTTGCTGCTTCAACTGGTGGAGCTCTCCGAGAAATCCAAAACATTGGAAACGAAAATGACGGAGCTTGAGCTATTGGAGGCCGAGTTGAAATCCATTACGAACGGAGAACGCGCAGGGAGCGGAATCCAGTCCGCTTCGGCTTCGTCATCGCAAAATTCCGACGGCGGATGGAGTACGGAAGGCATGGGCGGCGAGCTCATCCCTCTGAGCGAAGAGGATGTCGACTCCCTTATTGAAGAGACGCGAGAGAGCATATCCGCATCTTTGGAGGAAATGCCCGCTCTGCAGGCAAGGCTGGAACAAACCAAAGAAGCTGTAACAGAGTACAAAAAAATGATGCGCATATTACCGACGTTCTGGCCTGCGGACTCGTTGACAACCACCTCGCCGTTCGGCAAGCGGCTCGATCCGTTTACTGGCAAGCTGACGCTGCATAACGGCCTGGACATCAAAGGAAACATCGGCGATTTGATTTACGCCGCGGCTGACGGAACCGTCGCCGAAGCCGGATACAGCACCTCGCGCGGCAATTACGTCACCATTAGCCACCCGTCTGGCTTATCAACAAATTACTTGCATCTTAATGAAATTTCAACGGAAAAAGGAAAAAAGGTGAAGCAAGGCGATGTGATCGGCACACTAGGTTCGACCGGGCGCAGCACAGGTCCCCATCTGCATTTTGAAGTGGTGAAAAACGGTGTGATGGTCGACCCTGAAATATATTTAATCAAACCGGAAAAGGATGAGGATGAATAATGTTCAAAAGCAAGGCCGTTCCCGTGAAATTAGATCCCGATACGACCGATACACTGGTAGGCGAGGGCAGCAGCTTCGAAGGCAATATTAAATCGGATGCGAGCATCCGGATCGAAGGAAAGGTAACGGGGGATATTGAGTGCAAAGGCGATGTGACGATCGGAGAGAAAGGACAAGTGAAGTCTAATATTTCCGCGCGCAACGTTATTATTGCCGGTACTGTGACCGGGGACATTCAGACGAAGAGCAAGCTTTCCATTACGGCGACGGGAAAACTGTTCGGCAACATCGAGGTCGCCAGCTTGTCTATCGAGGAAGGCAGCGTTTTTGAAGGCAGCAGCCGCATGAGCAGCCAGCCGGAAACCGCACCAAGCGCCAGCAAGGAGGCCGCTGCCACTTCAGAAAAGAAATCAGAGAAGAAATCTTAATATTCGTTCGGCGTAAAAAAAAGGGTTGTCCCATTCAAAAAGGACAGCCCTTTTGTGTTTCTTCATTTAATTTGTGCTCCTCCATCAGGCTAAACATTGCCTTCCCCGGGGCTGGCGCTCACAGACCAGGACTCCAGTGTAATTGACGGCTCCGCCTTAAGCTCCCAGCTGGAGAACTCGCCGCTTGTCCATTTCAAGTAGGCTGCGGCCCCAATCATGGCGGCGTTGTCTGTGCAGTATTTCAAAGGAGGGATGACCAGATCGATCCGCTCCTTCCCGCACCTCTCGGCTAATGCCGTCCGCAGCCCCCGGTTCGCGGCAACCCCGCCGCAGAGCAATAACTGTACCGCTCCTGTCGAATGTACCGCGCGAATTGCTTTCTCCACCAGCACCTCGATGACCGACTCTTGAAAACCGCGGGCTATGGCTGGGCCATATCCTTCCTCCCCGCGCATTTTATGCTGATTAACCGCGTTCAGCACAGCCGACTTCAGCCCGCTGAAGCTGAAATCGTAGGAATCCGGCTCCAGCCAGGCCCGCGGAAGCACCTCGACGGTCTCCGACTCAAGCGCCAGCTTGTCGACATGCGGGCCGCCGGGGTAAGGAAAGCCAAGCGCTCTCGCCACCTTGTCATAAGCCTCCCCGACAGCATCGTCTCTTGTGCGGCCGATGAGCTTGAAGCTGCCTTCCCGCTCCATCAGTACAAGTTCGGTATGCCCGCCGGACACGACAAGCGCAATCGAAGGATATTGAATTTCCTGCACCAGCCGGTTCGCGTAAATATGCCCGGCAATGTGGTGCGTTCCGATCAGCGGCCTATCGATGGCAAAGGCCAGACTCTTGGCTGCCATAATGCCTACCAGCAAAGCGCCGACAAGTCCGGGACCTTCCGTCACAGCCACGGCTGATAAGTCCTGGAGGGAAATGCCGGCCTCCCGGACGGCTCCCTCCAGCATGAGCGTGATACTCTCCACATGCTTCCGGGACGCCACCTCCGGCACGACTCCGCCGAATGCCTGATGCGTCTCGATCTGGCTCGCAATTAAATTCGAGAGCACCTCGGTCCCATTTTTCACGACGGCTACGGATGTCTCGTCACAGCTTGTTTCGACCGCCAATATATAACAATCCTGCTTCAAATCCAATCTTCTTCGCTTCCTTCCTCTTCGCCTGCCTGCGGCTCCCGCTCAGGCAGCTCGCACCACATAATGAGCGCATCCTCCTGATTGTCGGAATAATACCCTTTGCGGGTGCCGACAGAATGAAATCCAAGCTTCCTATATAAAGACTGGGCGGAATGATTCGTAACGCGCACCTCCAGCGTCATCCGGCGCATGCCTAGCTCGCCCGCCCAATCAATCATCCTGCGGAACAGCAGCTCGCCCAAATGATTACCGCGGTAGGCCGTTCTCACGGCGATATTAGTAATATGCGCCTCGTCAAGAACCGTCCACATGCCGGCATACCCGATCGGGCTCCCCTCGTATTCCAACACCAGATATTTGGCGAAATGATTGAGAGTCATTTCGCTGCGAAATGCCTCCTCGCTCCAGGGCAAGGTGAAGGATTCGTGCTCGATGACCATAACATCGGGAATATCCTCAAGCGTCATCTGACGAAAGGTCACCTTATCCATTTGTATCGACTTTGCTGACTCCATATCCGGCCCCCTCATGAAATGCTAACGAAGCTTCTTCGCTTCCGCTTCCGCTAACTGGGTATAATTCGGCTCCAGCGCATGAACATCGTCATGGGCTCCGCAGAGAAGCTGCTCCGAACCGATAAGGCCAAGCCAGGCCCCTTCCAGCTCATAGCCGACGATATGCAGCTCGGCTCCCAAAAAAGGCCGGAGCTCCTCAACCGCGGCCTCATGGACCTCAATGTCGCCAACAAACCATACGCCAGCCGGCCTTTGACCAGAAGGCAGCTCCTGAAGCCGGGCGGCAAGCTCGTCCCGCCAATCGGCCACGAGCCGGATCGCGTCCGGTTCCAGCCGGCGCGGTATTTGCCCGATTGCTGCGCTAAACAGCGCAGTATAAGCCTGTCCGCGCCGGGCATCGATCAGCGGAACAATCCAGTGCTGGGCAGAATACTCCGCCGCCTCTGCTCCTGCCGAAAGATCTTTATCGTCATCGCGCCCATACGCTAAGTTATTTTCGCTGCAGGCTGACGCATCATCGGCTGTCTGAGCAATAACCTCAGCAAATTGCTCTGGAGCCTGGCCTGTTCCCCTGGCCAAAGCGCCAAACGCAATCGCCGCCAGACTCGAGACGGCGGATACCGGCAAACCCAAGGACCAGGCCAGCGTCTTGGCCGTCGTAACGGCGATACGGACTCCAGTATAGGAGCCCGGCCCCACTCCGACGGCGATGCCGTCCAGTTGCTGCTTGCCCACTCCCGCTGCGGCGATCGCTTCCTCAATCGCCGTCACTAAATAAGCGGAATGATTCCGCTCCGCCTTAATATTCCGTTCAGCCAGCAGCTTGCCGCCCTCCATCACGGCGACGGCCAGCGTCGACGTCGACGTATCCAGCGCCAATAACCGCTGGCGCGGCTCTATTGTATGCTTCATTTAGGTGCAGCTCCATTCTGTCTCAAGGTCTTGATCCATTGCCCATAAGGTTCTCCCTGGGCCGTCAAACGCATTTTACGCTCCGAGCCCGGTCCGGTTTCTATATATATGCGCAGCAGCTGTTCCGGCATAATTTCGTCGATAATGCTAGCCCACTCCACCAGCGTCACGCCGCTGCCGTAGAAATATTCGTCCAGTCCCAGCTCCTCCGCTTCCTCCAGCGATAGCCGGTACACATCCATATGATAAAAAGGCAATCTGCCCTCATATTCTTTAATGATGGTAAAAGTCGGACTGTTTACCGTATCCCGAACCTTCAAATGCTTCGCGAACAGCTGGGAAAAAGCCGTCTTCCCCGCACCCAAATCACCGTCCAGGGCAATGACCGTTCCCGGCGTCGCCCGCGCGGCAAGAAATGCTGCGAGCTGCCCGGTCCCTTCCAAATCCTTCGCCTCGTACACCCATTCGGCCGAAGCTTGATCCAATCCCACTACGATACAACCACCTTTACATACGCAAAATGTATGTCCCCATTATATCGGTCTGCCGCATGACCCGCAACAACTTAGGCCGGGGGCGCCCGGTTATGAGAAGCCAAACTGGACCATACTATGATAGAGATAGTTCGTCAGTTTCCTTGGTACTACGCGCATATTTCGCGTCGAACTCGTCATCATCATACACAGCCAGCCCGCCAAAAAATAAATATGGAACACGGAAAGGAGCAAACTCAAAATGCATACCGTATGGAAGGGTGCGATCAGCTTCGGGCTTGTACATGTCCCGGTCAAAATGTTCTCCGCCACGGAGGACAAGGACATCTCCATGAAATATATTCATACCGCCTGCGGCAGCCCGATCTCTTATGTAAGGCGTTGTCCAACCTGCGACAAGGATACAACCTGGGAGGAGATTTCCCGGGGCTATGAATACGAGAAGGGCAAGTACGTCCTGTTTGAAAAAGAGGAGCTGGATCAGCTGTCGGCCCAGACCGAAAAAACGATCACGATTCTGGACTTTGTAGATTTGACCGAAATCGATCCGATCTATTTCCAGAAAACCTACTATCTCTCCCCGGATCAAGCGGGGTCGAACGCCTATCAGCTGCTGCTGGAAGCGATGCACCAGTCCGGGAAAATCGGCATTGCCAAAATCGCGATCCGCTCCAAAAGCAGTCTGGCAGCTATTCGCGTCATGGAAGGCTGCCTGGCCGTGGAGACAATCTTCTACCCGGATGAAATCCGGCCGATCGCGCAAGTGCCCAATCTGCCGGAGAACATCAGTGTAAACGATAAAGAGCTGTCCATGGCCAAGCTGCTGATTGAACAGTTGTCCACACCTTTTGAGCCGGCGAAATATACCGACGATTATCGCGAATCCCTGCTGCATCTCATCGAGCAAAAGATTGCCGGAGAAGAGATCAGCCTGGCCCCAGCCAAACCGCAAACCAATGTCATCGACCTGATGGCGGCACTGCAGGCGAGCATCGAGGCGGTCAAGCCCGTCGTCACCGATCCTGGACCGGCCAAGCGCACCCGCAAAACGGCGGCTAAGAAACCAGCCGCGGGGGCAGGCGGTGAAGATGCTCCGCAAAACGACGAGCTTGCTCCAAAGCCGAAGAAGAGAACAACAAGCAAAGCGAAGAAAACCATCTCCTGAACACTATATCCCCTGCGTAACCGTACAGCTCTCCGGCGGCACGTCGGCCATCCCCTGCAATACGGGGTGGCGCATCGTTCCGCCGGGAGTCCACTCCATGAACTGCACCTTCACCGTAAGCAGCGGCCGGGTCCAGACCGCTCCCTTTATCCGCTGCGGGATGTTGTGAAAGAAGCGCTCCTTCACCGTCAGGGCGGATATTTGCTCCGCCAGGCTGCGCCATGCCGGCTGATTCAGCTTGCCGCTGCCCGTATGACCTATATACACAAATTGCCCGCTTTCATCATACAAACCCAGCAGCAGTGCATTCATCACACCATCCCGATAGGTTACGCCGCCGATCACCGCATATAAATCATAGCCGAGCTTCAGCTTTTGCCAGCGCCCGTCTTTGCCGCCCAAGGCATAGGTGCTATCCAGGCGTTTGCTGACGACTCCTTCCCAGCCCCGCTCCTTCATGACAGCAAACAGCCGCTCTCCATCGGTGTAGCTCGGAACAAGCTGAACCGTTCCGCTGGGAATAATAATCTCTTGCAGCAGCTCCTGCCGGTCGGCCAGAGAACGTCCTGTCACCCACTCTCCGTTGTGATACAGCACATCAAAAATCATATATATGGCAGGAATCTGCTTGAGGGCAAAGCGTATTTCCGCTTCGCGACGCAGACTGTCCCGCCTCATGACCTCGTGGAAGGACGGCTTGTCTCCGGCAAGCGCAATCATTTCTCCGTCCAGAATGACCGAATCCGCGCGGCAATAGGATGAGACATTCATAAACTCGGGATACTGCTTGCTCCGTTCATTGCCCTTGCGGTTAATCAGGCGCGTCATATCTCCGTCGTAGTAGGTGAGTATACGCACCCCATCCCATTTCACCTGCGCTATCCATTCCGGCCCTGCCGGAAGGGTTTCCGTACGTACCGGTTCAAAAGGGACTACCGGCTTCAGCTCCATCCTCCATTCCTCCCTGCCCTTGTTCTGCGATCCGGTCACTAATACAAACCGGCGGCAGCGTACCGCCATTTCTATGCTTCATTGTCCAAGTCTGCCCATGCCGGGTTACTTCCATTCTTATGTAAAGGGTGCCGCTTCTAGTGGTGTTAAGTTCGCTTAAATTGGGTAAGCCTAATAGAAAATAAGGAAATCCATTCATGACAAGGAGCATGCTCATGTCCAGAACGACGAAAGGTACGATTGTCGTAGAGGGTGAGGAGGTCACTATATCCAATCCCGATAAGCTGCTGTGGCCCGAGGCGGGAATTACGAAGAAGCTCTATCTGGAGAAGCTTGCTGAAATCTCTCCCTATCTGCTCCGTTACTGCCGGAACCGTCTGCTTACGACGATCCGGTATCCGGACGGGGTGGGGCGCAAGTTTTTTTACCAGAAAAATGCCCCTGAACCGCTGCCGTCGTTCGTCCGCACATCGATGCATGAGGGAGTAGACTACGTCGTACTGGACAGCCTGCCGGTACTGTTGTGGCTCGGCAATTTAGCGTGCATTGAATTCCATCCGTCGCTGCATTATGTTCACGAACAGCTGCCGTGCGAATGGATGATCGATTTGGACCCGTCGCGGGAGGAGGAGCCTCGCATTATGGAGGCCGCGGCCTATGTCGGAGACATTCTGGCCTCCTTGGGTCTTCAGTCGGTGCCGAAGACCTCCGGGGCTACCGGCGTGCAAATCATCGTGCCGGTCGAATACGGCGTAACGTTTGACGAGCTGCGGCTGATCGGACAGTTCGTAGCCCGCTATGCTACGGAGAAATATCCGGAACTATTCACCATCGAACGGCTCAAGAAGGATCGGGGAGACAAAATTTATTTCGATTATTTGCAGCATTATGGCGGAAAGACGCTAGCTGCGCCGTATACACCCCGGGCACGTCCTACGGCCAACGTATCGACGCCTTTAACCTGGGACGAGGTGCGCAGCAATCCGCTGCCCTCCGATTTCAACCTGCACAATATTGGGGAGCGTTTGAAGCAAAAAGGCGATTTGCTTGCAGACGTCCCGCCGCAATCCGTCCAGCTGATCCTTCAGCATCTGCGGTAAAGGCGCTTCAGAGGTTTGCTTCCCGCTCTCCGGCCCCGGTCAGAGCAGCGGGGAGAGCAGCCTGCACAGCAGCTCCAGCCCCCTTTGCAGCTTCGGCCGGCGGGCAAATGCCTTCAAATCGATAGCCCGGCTCTCGGCAAGATCCCTCAAGAAATCCTCGCTTAAACGGGAAATCGGCGCTTGATCGAACAGAATTGCCGTCATTTCGAAATTGTAGAAAAAGCTGCGCATGTCCATATTCGCCGTTCCCACTGTGGCCAGCAAATCATCCACGATCATCACCTTCGCATGTATGAACCCTTTCTCGTATTGATAGAACTTTACTCCCGATTGAAGCAGTTCCTCGACGTAAGAGAGCGATGCCAGCTTCACGATTCGACTGTCGGATTCGTGCGGAATAATAATGTTCACCTCAACACCGCTAACCGCTGCGGTCTTAATCGCATTGTAGATGCTGGGGTCGGGAATGAAATAAGGCGACGTAATCCAAATGCGGCGTTTAGCGACGGCGATTGCACCAAAGCACATTTCCTGTATCGCATCCCAATGCTGATCAGGGCCGCTAGTCAGGATCTGCACCTGCTCACTGCCCCTGCAGTGATGCTGCGGATACAGCTCAGGATGATTGACCCGCTGTCCCGAGGCCAGCCGCCAATCGGCCAGAAATGCATTTTGCAAAAAATACACTGCGTCTCCGCTGATTTGCAAATGCGTATCGCGCCAATAGCCCAGCTTGCCGTCCAGTCCCAAATATTCGTCCCCGACGTTAAGCCCGCCGATGAAGCCGACCGTCCCGTCGACGACAAGTATTTTTCGATGATTCCGGTAATTAACCCTCCGATCCAGCGTGGCAATCAGCGGAGGCAGAAAAAAGTACACTTCCACTCCGCCGTCCTGAAGCTCTTTGACAAAAGAGCTGTTCAATTGATAACTGCCGAGTCCGTCGCAAATCAGCCTGACTTTTACACCCTCCCCGGCCTTCCTGAGCATCATCCTCTTGAACGATTGTCCTATACCATCCGCACGAAAAATATAAGACTCCATATGTATGTGATCCTGCGCCTGCTCCATCGCTGCCAGCATCGCCGCAAAAGTCTTCTCGCCATCCGTCAATACCTTGGTTTTGTTGCAGCCCGTAATAGGACTCTCCGAAATATGCGTAAGAAGACCGAATAACCGTTCCTGATGGCGATACTCCGGATTGCTCATCTCCTCTATGCTTTCGACGATGGCGGCTTGCTGCCATAGCTTGGCCCTGATTTCCTGAAACACTCTGGACCCGCGGCGCCGCAGCTTTCGCCGCTTCTTATAATCCTGAGCCACGAAATAATACAGGATGAAGCCGATGACCGGGAACAGGAACAGAATCACCATCCAGGCTACAGCTTTGCTCGGGTTGCGAAATTCAAGAATTAGAATCGTAGCGATTTGAAAAATAAACGCGATAAGTACGAAAGCCAGCCACCACATTCACTTCACCTTCCTCCACTCAGCATTGACAATAAACACTAACTATATGAGACAAGATGACTTTTTTGACATGTTTTAAGAGACGCGGGAATAGATAAAGTAATAGAAGCTATCAAATCTACGGGAAGGAGATGCCATGAGAAGTGCTAGTTTACCCCATCGCATGACACTGCTTGTTCTGCGGGAAGCGAATCAGCCTGTCAAGCAAATCCAGGTATCGAAACCGTTTGTGATTGCTGTGCCGATCGCTGCTCTGTTATCCATCTCCGGTTTGATTATCAGCCTGCAAATGCAGTCAGGGCACACCATTTCACGCCTGGAGGATACGCTAAGGCTGCAAAATCTTAAATTCGAAGCCATCGTCACCGACAAAAACGAAGCGATCCAGCGGCTGCAAAGTCAGGTCATTACCTTGTCCGGACAATCCAAAGAACTGATGGACCGCATGGAACGGGTAAGCGAGCTGGAAGCAGAGCTGCAAAGTTTTATAGATAAGTATGGAAGTAAGGGTGATGCCGGCAAGCTGTCCTCCCTCTCCTCCTTGTCCTTGGATGAATCCTTAGGCAGGGGCGGCGAGTTCATTGCCGTACACGATCAGGAAATTGAAGAATTGGCTCAGGAGACGAGCGACGATTTCCTGGAGATCAGCGCGATGCTGGATGAAATCGAGAAAAATGTGCCTACAACACTGCAAAAGGCCAAGCAAACTCAGTATTCCATTTCGGGAACCCCTTCCGAGTGGCCGACATTGTCTACCCGCCTCACTTCGAATTTCGGCTACCGGACCGACCCCTTTACGGGAAAGGCTGCCTTTCATGCCGGGATCGATATTGCCGGTAAAATCGGCGACCCGGTCTATGCTGTGGCGGCCGGTAAAGTCATTGCCGCGGAAAGCAACCGCTCAAGGGGCAAATACATTATAATTCAACATCCGAACGGACTGCAAAGCTGGTATATGCATCTCAGCGAGATCAAGGTATCCGAGGGAGATACGGTCAAGAAAGGGCAGACTATTGCCAAGATGGGCAACTCGGGCCGAAGCACGGGCCCCCATCTGCACTTTGAGATCGTTAAAGGGGACAAGAAAGTCAACCCGCTGTCTTATTTGCAATAATACATCCCATTCATGAACGGAGGATAAAATATGTTGAAGGATCATAAAAAAGTAGCCGGCTGGCAGGGTACTTTGATCGGCCAGGGCAGCGTTGCCGAGGGAAAGCTGGAGTGCGAGGCGAGCCTCCGGATCGAAGGCTCGTTCCGCGGGGAAATTCACTGCCAGGGGCAGGTCGTCATCGGCGAAACCGGGGAGGCGCATTCCAATATTAAAGGCGCGGACATTATCGTAGCCGGCAAGGTCGTCGGAGATATCGCCTCGCAAGGGCGGCTGACGATTACGAGCAGCGGGCTGGTGGAAGGCAACGTGCACGTAGCCAAGCTTGTTATTGTAGAAGGCGGCCTGCTGAACGGCTCGAGCCAGATGGAGCAGCCCACTGCTGTAACAGTGCCCGTTCCGAGCTCGAACAAGAAGTCCAAAAAAGCAGCACAGCCCGAAGCAGGGTGAATCCCCCGCTTTGGGCTGTCTTTTCATCGTATATAAGTGAATAAAATTAGTTAGTCTAGCGCGGCCTGATCCGCTTAAGCCTCGGCGGTTGTCATGCTCGCAGCGCTCGGCTGCTCACGGCGCAGGAAATACAGCATGGTGAGAATCAGGAACGCAACACCAAAGCCCGCCAGGACGCCGATATTCTCCCAAGCAACCCCGAGCTCCCCGCTGGAAATAACCGCTTTGTAGCCGGTAACGCTATAAGTCATTGGCAAGAGCGGGTTAAGAACCTTCATCCAGTCTGGAATCAGCTCTAGCGGGAACGTGCCTGCGCTAGTCGTCAACTGGAAGATCAGCATCAGAATGGCCAGGAAGCGCCCCGGATTATCCAGCCAGGTCACCAGAGCCTGAATAATAAACATGAAGCTTAGGCTGGTCGCAAAAGTAAAGACATAGAACAGCGGCACGCTCTGCACCTCAAGCTTGAGTACGTAAAGCATGAGCGCCGCGGACAGGAGCGATTGGATCAAGCTCATGCCCGTGAAGGCGAGTGCCCGGCTCACGAACCGGTTCCAACCCGTCGCCTCCGATACGGAAGAACCTCTGGTCGGTACAACAAGCGTAGAGATCAATGCTCCGACGAACAGGCCCAGCGACAGGAAGTAAGGCGAGAAGCCGGTGCCATAGTTCGGAACCTCATTGATTTTATGCTCCTCGATCTCGATTGGCTTCGCGTACATATTGACCAGCTCATCACTTTTCTTCACGCCGGAGGTTTGCTCGGCGGCTTCGTTCAGCTTGCTTGCCAGCTCACCGGAGCCGGAGGCCAGTTTATCCATGCCGTCCTTCAGCTCTCCAGCGCCACCCGCCAGCTGCTTGGAGCCGCTCGCTATCGTGCTGACGCCGCCGGACAATTGGCCGACGCCGCCCTGCAGCTTCTCGGCCCCGCCGCTTAGCTGTGCAGCGCCGCTCGCCAGGCTTTGGCCGCCCGTCGCAGCCTCCGATAGCTTCGCGCCGAATTGCTTCAGCCCGCTCGCCAGCTGCTCTTGCCCGCTGGCCAGCTGGCTAGCGCCCTGAGCGAGCTGCTGCTGGCCTTGCACCAGCTCTCCGCTGCCCTGCAGCAGCTGGCCGTGGGCGCCGTGCAATTCACGCGCGCCCTGCACCAGCTCCTGCTGTCCGGCAGCAACCTGCTGGCTGCCTTCAGCCACCGCTTTGCTCGCCGCGATCAGCTTCTGCAGCTCAGGGCTGGCGGCCAAATCGGGGCTTGCCTTCGCGAGCTGCTCAAGGCCCTGCGCTACGCCTTTGGCGCCTTCGGCCACTTGGCCGCTGCCTTGCAGCGAGGCTTCGAGCCCCGTTTGCAGCTTCGCGCTGCCCTGCTCGGCGGCTGTCAGGCCCGCTTGCAGCTTCTCGGCGCCTTGCAGAGAAGCCTGCAGGCCCGTATTCAGCTGCGCCCCGCCTTCCTGTGCCTTCACCGCGCCGTCCTCCAGCTGCTTCTGCGCGGCAGACAGCTGGCTCAGGCCGCTGGCGAGGCTGGAGGCTCCGCCTTGAAGATCCTTGGCGCCTTTGCTCAGCGTGACGGCGCCTTCCTCCAAGGGCGTTACGCCGTTTTGCAGCTGGCTTGTGCCCTGGACCAGCTTGGCCAAGTTCTCTTTGAGCTTCAATGCTCCCTCATCCAGCTGTACAGCACCGTCGCTAATTGTGCTTGCTCCAGAACCGGCATCGCTTAAGCCGCCGGAAATTTTCTCAACCTGGTCAAACAAAGTTTCCGTATAAGCTTCCGTAACTTTAGCCGACACCTTCGATTTGATTTCCTTTACGGCGGTGCCGCCGATTTGCGAAGCCAGGAAATTATAGCCTTCATTCGGCTCGAATATGAGCTTGGCAGGCTGAGGCTGCTCATCCATCAAGGTCGTCGCCTTGGACGAGAAGTCCTCTGGAATGACGATCTTCATATAATATTCGTTATTTTTCATTCCTTTGTCCGCCTGCTCTCGGGTGACAAATCTCCAAGAGAAGTCATCATTTTTCTTCAGCTCATCGACCAGGTCGTGGCCAACCTGCAGCGATTTGCCTTCATATTCGGCACCAGCATCTTCGTTTACAACAGCTACGGGCAGCTCGTTCATTTTACCGTAAGGATCCCAGAATGCCGTCAGGAACATTCCGCTGTATAACACAGGAATGAACAGGACGACCAATATAGGAATAATCACTTTTGGTTTCTTGAAAGAAGCTCCCAAATCCTTAAAAAACACCGACATCGATTTCACTTTAGCTTCTCTCCTTTATATCTCTATCTCTATTTAATATTTATTTGTCTATGCGTGGCTCTATCGTTTACTCCGGGGATAGCCCTCCTGCCAGGAACATGCGGACAAATTCTTTAATTTGCTCCTTGCTTAACGGCTCCTCCCGCTTGTTCCATTCCGAGGTGAGCGCAATATACAGCTTGAACATCACGAAGGAGACAACCTTCGGATCGAGCGCCCGGATTTCCCCGCGCTGAGCAGCGCGCGCCACTTTGCCCTCCAGATAGCGGAGTATTTCATCCTCGATCCGCTGCAAACCTTCACGAGCCTGCGGCGTGCCGAAATCGCGCACCTCCTGGAACAGCTTGATCAGCAGTTCATGCTCCCTCCTGAATTCCAGGAGCAGGTCCATGGAGTGGTACACGTTCTCGAAGAAGGATTTATTCTCGCTCACCTCTGTCTCGGTGATCCGTTTCATTTCCATAATGACGGATCGCAGTATTTCATCAAAGAGCTCTTCCTTATTCGTAAAAAAAGTATAAATCGTCCCTTTCCCCACATTCGCGATTTTAGCTACTTGATCCATCGTTGTTGCCTTGTAGCCGAACAAGGCAAAGGACTTCTCCGCCGCCTCGATCACCTGCTGTCTACGGTCTATTGCCATGATCATCACCTCCTTTAAAGTAATGTTTATACCGGTCATTGATTCAAAACTGACTAAAAGTCATTTCCGGTCATTCGGTCATTTTTCACTTTAGCACTTCGATTATTGCTTTGCAACATTTTTTTTGGCACCAGCTTTTTCCCCGACTTAAGTCCAGCTGCCGGCCAGTCTGCGGACTCTTTTGTTTCCAGCCGCAACCTTATAAACTATAACCAGGTATTAACATTACGAAGCTATTTAGACACGCAAATAACCGCCCCGCTCGGGACGGATCTATTCTTAAAGCAGGTGATAACATGTCCAAAAAACGAGTGCTGATTCTATCGGAGGGGTTCGGAAGCGGCCATACCCAAGCCGGTCATGCTCTGGCTGCTGGCATCCGAAAGCTGTGGCCGGACGCAAAGACGAAGGTGATGGAGCTCGGCTCGTTCCTTAATCCGATTATCGCCCCGTGGATTTTGTCTGCTTACCGGGTTACCGTAAATACGAGCCCTTCCCTGGTCGGAATGCTCTACCGGAAAAAATACGAAAAGCCAGTCGGGCGGTTAACCCGGCTGGCCCTGCATAAAATGTTCTATCAGCATGCATCCGATGTAATCGGACAGCTTCAGCCGGATGTCATCGTCTGCACACATCCGATTCCAAATGCCGTCGTCGCGAGACTCCGTGCGTCAGGCCTTCGCATACCATTGTATACCCTAATTACGGACTACGATGCCCACGGCGCCTGGATTAGTCCTGAGGTGAATCAATATCTCGTATCCACACTGGAAGTTAAAACATTGCTTCAGCAGCGTGGGGTCAACCCGGATACCATCCAGGTCACCGGGATTCCCGTTCATCCCAACTTCTGGAGCATTCAGGACAAAGCGTCCGCCAGAAAAGATCTTGGCATCAAGCAAATGCCTACCGTTCTCGTTATGGGCGGCGGATGGGGGCTGCATTTCAAGGAAGAGCTTATCGACAAGCTCATCGCCTGGCGCGACAAGGTACAAATCATTTGCTGCACTGGCAGCAACGGCAAGCTGACAGAGAAGCTGCGCGCTTGCCCGGAGATGATGCACGAGAATATTACAATCATCGGACACACCCATGAAGTCAGCAAATGGATGGACGCCTCCGATATCCTGATTACGAAGCCGGGCGGCATGACATGTACCGAGGGATTGGCTAAAGGCATACCGATGCTGTTCTTTGAATCGATTCCTGGACAGGAGGAGAAGAACCGCGAATATTTCGTCAGCCACGGATACGGCATGGATATGTCCTCTCCGGAGATTATCGATCAATGGTTCTCTGCGATTACGAATCCTTCGCGCAATACAATGCTTCATGATAAAATTAGCCAGCTGCGCCCCCAAGCCTATGAGCCGGATTGCTGCGCCAAGAACGTGATTAAGCTGCTCCGGGAGAATTCCATTCAACCCGAGCTCGGATACGCTTATTTATAGAAAGTATGATTCCCGATTTCCTTCGATTTACTCTTCGTATGAGCAACCGTTAAATCCGTAGCCAAAGATAACGCCAGGAAATAATAGGTGTCGTCGGACACCTCCTTCCGTCCATGCAAAGCTTCCGTTACAGCACGAATAGAATCCTCGTTCGGAGTAACACGGTCCATTCTTCCGTTCTGCACAGGACTAAATTGCGATTTTTGATATATAACTTCCTTAATCGTGTCGGGGTAATTGGCGGACCGCAGCCGGTTTAAGACAACGTTGGCAACTGCCACCTTGCCTTCGTACGGTTCGCCCTCTGCCTCTGCCATCACAATTTTGTGAAGGAGATGCAGCTCTTCATCCGTCAGAACGTAGTGCCTGGTTGCCTGATCCTTGTCTGCCTGACTAAGTAGTTCTGTCCGGGTGAAGTATATTTGGTTGGGGGGATGAGACATATCTATTGCTTCTGCTGCTTGTGCAGACGCCTCGGCCTTCGCCGTCTTCTCTTGCACCAGAGCCTGCTCCGCTGCAGTCCAATTGCGTGTAAACAAAAGCTGATATGGCTGACTTGCCTTGGTTTCGCCTTGCTTCTTCATCGGCAGCATGGAAATTAACGGCACAATGGGTCGATAAATACGCCTCTCCTGAGATAGGGATGCGTCAATTGTTGCGGCAGAGAGATTCCGATCCTGCTGCTTTACAATTACGGAAATACTATTTGATGAAAGCTCGATCGGCCGAGCACGATTCTCACTATTATCCATGCGGCCCCATAATAAAGAAATCGACCCTGAACATACTAGAATAGCACTAATTAAAAGCGCGACGTAACGATTCTGTCTGAAAATATACATATGGCCTCCTACAATTACAATATCTCTGAAATGACTCCTTCAACTATGTAACCGAAAAAAGAGGTTTTGAATAATATCTCTTAATTATTCGACATAAAGAGCCTTCCGAAAGGGAAGGCTCTCCTTATTAAAGTTCTACGGCTAACGGAGAAACATGGGAATCATTTCCGCATGGATACGATCCCTACTACCTCATACATCGGACTTACGGTTACCCTAGTACGATACAACATAATGGTGTCATTTGTCCAATCCCCAAAGGATAATCCTTTATTTGCCAGGGGATCCCGCAGTTTTTCTCCTTCTGAAAATTTGCGGGCCAGTGTAATATGCGGGGCATATGGCCGCTCCTCTGGCACATATCCCAGCCTGGCATTCACCGCAATAACGCGGCTGTGAAGATGGCGGAGAGCGTCTACGTCGCCATCTACGCCGCACCACAGTACCCGAGGCTGATCAGGACGCCCGAAGGCTCCAATCCCGGCTGCTTCCAGCCGGAAAGGCCGGGCTTCAGCAGCAGCCTCCCGCAAACCGTCCAATAGGGCCTGAACACGAGTAACGGGAGTATCTCCTAAAAATTGCAAGGTAATATGATAATCCGCCGGATGCACCCATTTACGGAATTTCCAGTCTTTGCGGCGCTCCAGGCACCAGGCATGCAGCTGGTTTTTGACAGATTCCGGCAATGCCACAGCAACAAACAGGCGCCATTTCTCTTCTTCCACAGACATGCTCATCCTCCTTGTGAATTTATTCTCAATATTTGTTTTTTTGTCACATTTGCATACTTGCCGTTATTATTCAACAAACATTTCAGATTTATAATGTACTTATGTATATCAATCATACAATTTAATGATAGGAGAACTACTACAGCATAGGATTAGCTCGCAAAATCACATTAGCGGTCATCGGCCTGCTTCTTATGATCGGGTCACTGATCGGCGTATTCAGCTACCAGACCGCCTACCGCCAAATCCAAACATCGGCCGGCATTGAGGTGCTGGGCTGCGCCAACATTACGACGGGGCTCATCGATCCCCGCATGATCGAACGCTTCAAAATATAATTTTGTGCTAAAAACAACAAGATGACCTCTGAACCATTCAGAGGCCATCTTGTTTGGCCTTAGGCCAATGGCGTACTCATATATAAACTATCTTTCGATCTAAAAATTGCACGCTATTATTTGTCTCTGCGCTGACGAGCGCGGGCTTCCCCGCCTTTACGGCCCGCTTCCTCACGGCTCATCTTTCCATCATCATTATCGGAATTACTGCGGGCTTCTCCGCCTTTTTTCCCGATTTCCTGATAGAATTCTCTGTCGTGATTTTTAGCGGTAGCTTCACCGCCTTTGCGTCCGATCTCCTGATAGAACTCCTTATCATGGTTCTTAGCGGTAGCTTCGCCACCCTTCTTGCCAATCTCCTGATAGAACTCCTTGTCATGATTGCGGGCTGTAGCCTCGCCGCCTTTGCGTCCTGCTTCTTCCAAGCTCATCTTACCGTCACGATTGTTGTTAGCCATGTTTGGTTCACTCCTTATCGTATTTGTAAGGTACCGCATCGGGTACGGTATTGTATTACCCGCTCTAAAGAAATCAAAACATCAGCGGCGGATGATATACGATTTGGCAACCGGAACATAGGTGACATTATCCAGCAAGATGTCGTAACCTAGAGATTCTCCATTTACGGTCACCGTAATTTTTTTAAATTTATGATCCAGTTCTTTTGTTTGCAAATTGGGTTTCATTTCGCGTTCTCTCCTTATCTATCGATACGATTTGCGTTGACGGTACAAATTAACCCGCCGAGAGATTATCGAAACAGCAAGCATGCCTAAAGCACAGCAATCGTAAGCAGCAAATATTGGACAGAACTGATAATTTCTATGATTCCCACTTTCATGGGCCGCAAAGTTTTTCCTGCATAAGCAATAGTACGGGCCAAAGGAAACAAATAGGCGATCGTCATCCACGGCAAACCCAGCAGCCAGGGAATGATCAGCAACAGTACGTGAAATCCTTTGGCCCATGCGATCCAGCGCCCATTCAATCGCTCGCGGAATACTGACTTCACAAAGAATACGCTGCCCATAAAAAAAAGCACGTTGAACACAACGACCAGCAGCATAGTGCGATCCCATCCGCCCCCGCCAAACCAATAGGCGGCAGCCCCGCCGATCGAGAAGATCAGAACAGCGCACAGATCATTCATCACAGCCCTCTCTGACTTTTGCTTCACATGCCATAAATTGATCATCAGCAGGACAAGCAATATCGGCCCGAAATAGAGCAGCTTCGGGAAGCTGAGCAGAACCGGTATCAGACACACCAGCGCAATAGCGCTATAAATCACGCCCCAAATGATCAAGCGCCTGCGTTCTTTTTTGCGCTTGACCGATTGCAGAAACGGATACGACGATAAGTATAGAAAGAGCCATGCCAGAAATAATGGCAGATGCATCCACTGCGGCCGCCCCGCCATCATTCCAATCACGAATGGAACGCTGACCATGGCCCAGCCCCCATGTTCATGGGGGATTACGATCCCCTGCTTCTTCACACGCCTAGACCTCTTCTCCTCACTGCATTTCTTTTAACCGCCAATATAGGACATATTGATTTTCTTACGCTGCCGGACCCGCTGGTCCGTTCGTTCATCCGAATAACGGTCGCTCCGCTGCTCCCAGACACTCCGAATAGCTGTCAGCAGCTCGTCCTTGGATGCGCCTCCCCGTAATAGCTCACGCAAATCAAACCCCTGTGAGGCGAACAGACAGGTATAGAACTTCCCTTCCGATGACAGTCTTGCACGGGTGCAGGTCGAACAGAACGACTCCGACACCGAGGTAATAAAGCCGATCTCGGCTTCGCCGTCCTTATATCGATATCTCTGCGCCACCTCGCCGAAATAATGCGGCTCCAAGGCTTCCAGCTCGTACACCCTGGTCAATATGTCATAGATGTCTCTTTTGGTTACAACGCGTTCCAGACTCCAGTCGTTATCGTTGCCGACATCCATAAATTCGATGAAGCATAGCGTAATCCCCTTCTCTTTGAAGTAGGCGGCCATAGGGAGAATCTCCTGATCGTTTACGCCTTTTTGCACTACCATATTCACCTTGATTTGAAAGCCTAGCTGTCTAGCATGCTCGATATTGTCAAGAATAGCAGCCGGTTTAATTCCGCGCCCATTCATATATGCAAACAGCTCCGGATTTAGGGCATCCAGACTAATATTCACTCTTCGGAGACCTTGATCATACAATTCTTGGCCATACTGCTTCAGAAGCAGGCCGTTTGTAGTCAGACCGATATCCTCAATCCCTTCCATGTTCACCAGCCTGCCAACGAGTTCCGGTAAATTTCTGCGCAGCAAAGGTTCCCCGCCTGTTAACCGAATCTTCTTCACACCAAGCGAAGCAAACAACTGCGCAACATCACAGATTTCTTCCAGCGTCAGCAGCTCGCTTTTCGGCAGAAATGGATAATCGTCTCCGAAAATTTCCTTGGGCATACAGTAGGTGCAGCGAAAATTGCAGCGATCCGTTACTGAGATGCGCAAATCGCGGATAGGCCGATTCAGTTGATCGCGGATAGGTTCAGTAGTCATTTCACATTTGCCCCTCTCTATTCTCCCTGCAAGTCCTACATTGCCGCAGCGGTTAACCGCCGCTCACCGGAGGTATCATAGCCACCGTGTCCCCGGCCTGAATGACATCATCTGGACGAGCATATTCTTCATTCACAGCGACAAATACGTTTTTATGCTTAAATTCCGGATAAGCTGCTTCAACCCAGTCCGTAAGCTCCCGAACCGTCCACCCCGGACGGTCAATGAGTTCCTCTGACTTTCCTGTCAAATCGCGCAGACCCGCAAAATAGAGCACTCGTATCATTCTCTATTCCCCCCTTGTTCAGGCTTCTTCCTCTGATCTCCGATCCATTCCTCGCCGTCTTCCCATATTTCCTTCTTCCAGATCGGCACCATTTCTTTGATGCGTTCAATCGCATACTCATTGGCCTCGTAAGCTGCCTTCCGATGCGGTGACGATACCGCAATGACAACGGCAATATCGGAAATATGCAGTTCACCGATGCGATGGGCTATCGCCACACGTGCACCCGGCCATTTCTCTTCAATTTCAGAACCGATTTGCGCCAGCTTCCTCTCCGCCATCGGAATATAAGCCTCATAAGCCAAGTATATCGTTCTGACGCCGTGTGTCCATTCCCTTACATGCCCCGTAAACGTCGTTACCGCGCCTGCACCTGGATGTAGTACCAAATCTATAGCTTTCTGAATATTTATAGGCCCCTCGGCAATCTCATACCGTTTCATTATACAGCCACCTTATACGCCAAAATAGGGAAGAGCAACCGGCCGAATGACCAGTCGCCCTTATTTCACTGTACACTAATATCGCTAAACAACCCAACGTAGTGAACGACTTCGCCTGAGTCGTCTTTAACTGCATTGATAGTCAGAAACTCCAGGTATTCTTCTCCGTTCTTCCGGCGGTTCCAAATCTCTCCTTGCCATTGGCCCGTTGCTCTAATTGTACTCCACATTTCCTCGTAAAATGGTTTGGATTGCCTTCCTGATTTTAAAATACTCGGCTTATGGCCGACAACCTCTTCCTCGGCATAACCCGTCAGCTTGGTAAAGGCAGGATTAACACTTCTAATCGTTCCCCTTGAATCGGTAACTAGAATGCCTTGCCCTGTATAGCGGAACACTTTGCTGGACATGACTAGCCGATCCTGATAATACATCCATATGACCAGAATCAAGCTTGCCAGAGCAACTTGGGATAAAGCCATAAACCCGATCGAGTACTGTCCGGTCATGGAATAAATCATAGAGAGCATGAGCGGCGGGAAGAAGCCTCCTAGACCACCCATCATCGATACGATACCATTCACGGTTCCCGCCTGCTTGTTGAAGTATTGCGGAACAAGCTTAAATATAACGCCATTTCCCAGCCCTGCACAAACCGCTATAGTTAAGCTGCCTACGGTATATAGCCCGATTGAAGGCGAGAATGCCAACAATATTCCGGAAAGGGTCAGCCCCAGAAAAATACCCATCAATAGAATTAACGGTTTGAACTTGTCGCCAAGCCATCCGCCGACCGGACGCATAAACGTAGCCAGAGCGATAAATCCGGCCGTCCGCATCCCTGCATCCACTTTCTCCAATGCAAAATGCGAGACCAGAAAATTAGGCAAGTATACAGTGAAGGCCACAAACGAACCAAATGTGAGGAAATAAAAGAGCGAGAACAACCATAGCTTATCGCTTTTATAGACGGCCTTGATTTCATCCATAATCGGGGTCTTCACTTTGACTTCTTTGCGATCACCAAACAATATATTCAATGCGATAAAAATCAATAGCAGAACGAGATAGAGCTTTACCGTCAAAGACCAGCCTACTTGTGTTGCGATGACCGGCGCAGCGAACGTAGTAATCGCCGTACCCAGATTGCCAATCCCGTACACGCCGTTGACCAGCCCATGCCGTTCCTTCGGATAGTACTTCGGCAAAGACGTTACACCCACTGAGAATACGGCGCCGCCAATCCCCAGAAACAAACCGCCGATGACTAAATCGGTAAACGTAGAGGCTGCACTAATATAGAATACCGGGAACAGCAGCAGAACGAAGCTGACCGAGAAGACGATACGGGCTCCGAATACATTGGCGTAATACCCGAAAGGGATTCGTAGAACCGACCCTAGTACAACGGGGATCGCCGTGAGAATTGCCAGCTTTTCCGCTGGAATTTGAATATCTTCTTTAATAAATGGAATGAGCGCCGAAATAATCACCCACACCATAAAGCCAAGCACTAAATTCATCGTTTGCAAGGGCAGCTGCATTTTTCTAATCATCAGATCACCTAATTCCTGCGTACTGAATTATTGATTCCCATCTCTATTGTAAATGCAGTACGCGGAGAAAAATAATAGGGAAATCCCCTGATCCTTCGGAGGAATTCCCTATATTTGTGCGCTTTTATATAAGTTGAACTATTGAATGATGGTGGGGCAAGTACGGATAATGTCTTATACAGATTCATAAAAGGTAAAAATCCAGTCACAAAGGCGACCACAAGCGTATGCTCTCGATGCAGCTTTCTTTCAGAAAGCTTTCAGTTTCTCCGGAATCATTTTCCTCCCTTGCCTGCATCCTATTTTTTAGTTCCTCTTATATAGGATTAAAAATCGAGCAGCTTCTTCTTGAGGGCGTACTCCACTAATTCCGGGCGGCTCTTTAAGCCCAGCTTCTCCATGATTTTCGCCTTGTGCACCTCCACCGTCTTGACTGAAATGAACAATTTCTCGGCGATTTCCTTATTGCCGTAGCCCTTGGCAACCAGTGGCAGCACTTCTATCTCCCGCTTGGTTAACAGATTAAAAGGGTCGGAGTCGCTGGACTCCTGATCCTTCTTAATGAACTCCCTGACAAGGGAGGTCGCCATCTTGGAATGAATATACGTTTCCCCCTGATGAACGGTGCGAATCGCTGTCAGCAGCTCCTCATCCGGCGCATTCTTCAATACATAGCCTGCGGCCCCGTTCTTGAGCACATGGAACAAGTACTCCTCATCGTCGTACATGGTGAGAATCAATATTCTCGTGTCGGGATAATCGCTGCTGATCTTACCTGTCGCGATCAATCCGCTTTCACCCGGCGGCATGCTCAAATCCATCAATAAGACATCAGGATTATGCTTGGCAACCATTTGATACGCCTCGATCCCATCCGCAGCGGTAGCCACGACCTCCATGTCGGGCTGATAATTCAGAATCATGGAGAAGCCGCTCCGAACGACGGCGTGATCGTCGGCGATGACAATTTTCATTCCGTATCCCCTCCTTCGTTTGGCGACAATGGAATACGCAGATGGATCGTCGTACCTACGCCCACCTCCGATAAAATAATCAATTGGCCATGCACAAGCTCAGCACGCTCCCGCATACCGAACAAGCCGAGCCCTGTTCCTTTAGGGTCCCTCGTGTTCATCTGGAAGCCTGAGCCTGCATCCTGTACAATGAGCTGCAGCTCGCGGTCCTCTTCAAACAGCCTGACCTGGATTTCATCTGTATTCGCGTATTTTAGCGCGTTCAGTACCGCTTCCTGACAAATCCGGTAAACGACGGTCTCCATCTCATTACTGTATCTAGCAGCGGATAGCTCAGCCTTAAAATCGATCAGCAGCCCGTAGTTTTTCTCCAGCCATTTGAAATGGGAGCGAAAAGCCGCCTCCAGTCCGAAATCATCCAATGACGCCGGACGCAATTCCACAGCCAGCCGCCGGATATCATCGAGCAGCCGGGTTAATGAGGCTTCTGTCTGCTGTAATTTGTTCAGTACGACCTCATCGGCATTCATATATTTGAGAACGCGCAAATCGACGAGGGAGCTTAACAGCTCCTGCGCAACACTATCATGCAGCTCGCGCGAAATCCGCTTGCGCTCGTCCTCCTGCGCTTTGATCACATATTTGGTCATATTGGTCTGGTACAGCATTTCCTGAGTCCGGTATTGCTTCGTTAAGTTAAGCAGCATGAAGACGCGGATGCCTTCCTTTTCATCGATCACATGGAAGCTTGCTGCATAGGGAACGAGCCCTTTGCCCCGCGTATTCAAATACACTTGAAAGGAGGAGAAGTCTTCCTTCGTATTTCTCAAAAAACAATTTACACAGGAGATCATCGCCTCTTCACTCATATATCCGGCACAGGAATTGCAAATCGAGACCGCCTCTCCCTTATGCATCTGTTCGATCACATCCAGATCCAGGATATTCTCCGCGGCCGGGTTCATATGGAGGATTTCTCCCTCTGAATTAACGAAAAATATGGCCTCGCTGCTGTTCTTATACATGCTCCCTAGCAGATCGGACATGGAGATATCGGGCAAAGGACTCACTCCTCTATCAGCTCTCTGGTGAAATAGGGGCCGAATGACGGGTCTATATATTGCCTGAATTCATCGAGCAAGGCAGATGTTAAACGGTTTCCTTCACGAAAGCCTACCAACAACACGCCATCCACGCGGCTTTCCTTCCATAGAGGGACAGCGCATACGGTTTGAAGCTGCTCCGCGACGATAATCGGATAATTGAATAAATCGTTAGGATCGAGTTCTTCGGCTATATTTTGAATGATCATCGGCTTTCCCGTCTTGAACACCATACCAGCGATTCCCTTGCCCGAATGCAGTACAATCCGTTTGTAGCGTTCGTTCAAATTGCCTGATGCGTACTGCCAGGTCAGCACAAATTGATCGGCTGCAGACTGGACTAGCGCAATCGAGACAAAATCAAAAGCAAATCGTTCCCGAAGGGAATCAATCGCTTGCTGACAATCAAAATTAGGTTCATCCTTCATCCTGTTTACACCCCTGCTTATTGAAAAGAAAGAAGGCATCAAGCCTTCTCTCTACATTCCTTGTTTACGGTTCTTTCTGTATAGAATATAACTTCTCCCCACATAATTCAATGGAACGCTCCAGACGTGAACGAGCCTAGTAAATGGCCACATCCCCAAAATGAAGAAGGCGGCCAAAATGTGAATTTTAAACGAAAGCGGCACATCTGCCATTAAGCCAGCTTCAGGACGAAGGATGAACAAATTCCGGAACCACACGGATATTGTCGAGCGATAATCGAAGTCAGGCTGGACGGCATTCGTAACGATTGTACTGTACATGCCCATGATGACAATAAATAACAATACCAGATTTACGATAATGTCCGATGCGGAGCTTAGTCTTCTCACACTTTTAATCGTCAGGCGCCTGGCGGTCAGCAGCAGCATTCCTCCCAATGTGATGAATCCGAATAATCCCCCGATATATGTCGCGCCGAGGTGATACAGATGATCATTAATCCCGAGAGATTGTACCCACTCTTTAGGGATTCCCAAGCCGGCGATATGTCCGAAGGCAACGGGAATAATGCTAAGATGGAACATCAAGCTGCCGAGCCTCAGATGCTTCTTCTCGATAAATTCGCTGGACTTGGCTGTCCAGTGGAATTGATCATGGCGGTAACGGTAGATATGGCCCACAACGAATATTACGAGGCAAAGATACGGGAAAATCACCCACAGAAATTGATCCCATAAGCTCATTGCTCGTTTTGCACCTCCTGTCTGACGCAAGCCTTAAGCGTTTCCCGCAAGCCCTTGATCAGGTGATAATAGGGGTTCTCACTCTTTTCCAGCGATTTCAGCAAATGATAGGTGCCATCCTCAATAACGCCTGCCAACACGCTAAAATCCTTCTCGGCTTGCGCGTTAGCTTGCCAATTCGCAGCGTAAATAAATTCACACATCAGCGGCAAATAATCGGGCAGCTCATGATCCGGCATTTCCAGCCCGAACATCTGATACAGGATTTTCAGTTTGGCCAGCATCTGCCCGCGTTCCTTGGTATCTTCAAATTTAAAATAAGTCATATATAAGGTTGAATCCTTCTGAAAATCAAAGGTCTGTACGTACAGCTCTTCCATTTGCTCCATACTGAAGCCATGTATCAAATCCCAAAATCTCCTCACAGGCTCATAAGCCGGGTCATTGGGGGTTAGCAGCTCTTCGACGATGGACGGATGGTAATGCAGTTTCTCCGGGTACGTTAACTGCTGGGCGAAAAAACCGAATATATGCTTGTATTCATACAGCTTCTCGATATTAATCACGCCATATTCCCCCATAGAAATGATCTTCTTGTTTCGCACTGTTCGTTCCAGATGATCCGCTAATTCCGCAGCCCCCGCAATCCATCCCAAAGCCCGCAGAGCCCTGGGCGTGGTAAGTGTCCAAATACGTTTCTTTATGTGATGTCGGGATTACGAACCGGTCCTCATATTTGGCAATAGCTAACAAACGGTAGATTTGCTCGGTCTGGTGCGCGGTTAATCCCAGTCGATTCAGCCGTCCCTCGTCAAAGGCTTTGTCCGTCTGCGCGGATCTCATATATGAACGCATCATCGCCAGACGCTGCAGCGATTCTTTTACAGGCTCAGGATCGCCGGCGGTTAACATATTCGCTAAATACTGTATAGGCATTCTCATTTCTTCAATCGCCGGGAAAATCATATCCGGGTTCTGAATCGAATCCTTGCCTTCAAAGTAATTCATGATCGGGCTCAGCGGTGGAACGTACCATACCATCGGCAATGTCCGGTATTCCGGATGCAATGGGAAGGCCAGCTTATATTCGATCGCAAGCTTGTAAACCGGTGAGTTCTGCGCCGCCTCGATCCACTCCTCCGTTAAGCCGTCTGCACGGGCCTGCGCGATGACGGCGGGATCATTCGGATCAAGGAACAAGTCGCATTGAGCTTGATACAAATCTCTCTCGTCCGGCATAGAAGCCGCCTCCTGCACACGGTCGGCATCGTACAGCAATACGCCGAGGTAGCGGATACGTCCTGTACATGTCTCGGAGCATACCGTCGGAAGCCCGGCTTCGATCCGCGGGAAGCAGAAGGTGCACTTCTCCGCCTTATTTGTCTGCCAGTTGAAATACACTTTTTTGTACGGGCAGCCTGTCATGCAATAACGCCAGCCGCGGCAGGCCTCCTGATCGACAAGGACGATGCCGTCCTCATCGCGCTTGTACATCGCTCCCGAGGGGCAGGACGCCACGCAGCTCGGATTCAGGCAATGCTCGCAAAGACGCGGCAAATACATCATGAAGGCCTGCTCGAAAGTGAACTTAATCTCTTCTTCGATCTTCTCGATGTTCGGATCCCTCGGCCCTGTAACATGGGCGCCCGCCAGATCGTCTTCCCAGTTGGGGCCCCATTCCAGCTCCATGTGGTCGCCCGTAATGGCCGACTTCGGACGGGCCACCGGCTGGTGCTTCTTCTCGCCCGCAGTAGTGAGATGCTCATAGTTGTAGTTCCACGGCTCGTAATAATCCTTCATTTCAGGCATATCCGGGTTGTGAAAGATTTTGCCGAGGGCGATCTTGGACAGCTTGTTCCCGGATTTCAATTCAAGCTTGCCGTTCTTCAGCGTCCAGCCGCCCTTATATTGCTCCTGATCCTCCCAGCGCTTCGGATAGCCGATGCCCGGCTTCGTCTCCACGTTGTTGAACCACATGTATTCCGCGCCTGGACGGTTCGTCCAAGTGCTCTTACAGGTCACGCTGCAGGTATGGCACCCTATGCATTTATCCAAATTCATGACCATGGCGATTTGCGCTTTAATCTTCAAGCCAGTCAACCTCCTTCATCTTACGGACCGCAACATAGACATCCCGCTGGTTTCCGATCGGTCCGTAATAGTTGAAGCCATAGCTGAGTTGGGCGTAGCCGCCTACCATTTGCGTTGGCTTAACGTGAATTCGCGTCGGCGCATTGTGGCTTCCGCCGCGTTCTTTCGTAATCTCGGAGCCTGGAACGTTAATATGCTTATCCTGCGCGTGATACATGAACATCGTGCCTTTCGGCATGCGATGGCTAACGACAGCCCGCGCTGTAACAACGCCGTTGCGATTGTACACTTCAAGCCAATCATTATCTTGAATCTGATGGGCAGCCGCATCCTCGTCGTTGATCCAGACCGTCGGGCCGCCGCGGAACAAGGTCAGCATATGGAGATTATCCTGATACATGCTGTGAATATTCCATTTGCCATGCGGCGTTAAATAGCGCAGCACAAGCGAATCCGTGCCGCCGGTAATTTGCTTGTCCCGAGGGCCGAACACCATGGGCGGCAAGGTCGGCTTATAGACCGGCAATGCTTCGCCAAATTGCAGGAACAGCTCATGATCGATATAGAAATGCTGTCTGCCTGTAAGCGTGCGGAATGGAACAAGGCGCTCGATATTCGTGGTGAATGGGGAATAACGCCGCCCCATTTTATTGGATCCGCTGAATACCGGGGTAGGAATGACTTCGCGCGGCTGTACCGTAATGCTCTGGAACGTAATTCGCTCAGCTGCCCGGTCGGCGGAAATATCTTTAAGCGCGACGCCCGTATCCTGCTCCGCCGATTCCCATGCGCGCTGGGATACCCTGCCATTCGTCGCGGACGACAGATTCAGGATGGCGTCTGCGGCGTGGCGAGCGGTCTGGAGCTTTGGCAGCCCATTTTTGATCGAAGCGTCATGATAAGTGCCGTTGATGCGTTTCAATTCCTCATATTCCTCGGCAACAGAGAAGCTGACACCGTGCGCCCCCACCTTGCCCGTACTTAAATTCGGTCCAAGGGTAATATATTTGTCATAAATTTTCGTGTAGTCGCGTTCGACAATGGTCAGGTTCGGCATGGTCTTGCCGGGGATCGGTTCAATCTCCCCTTTATGCCAATCCTTGATGACTCCGTATGGCTGGGCAATTTCATTCACAGAGTCATGGACAAGCGGCGTAGTTACGACATCCTTATATACGCCGGGAAGTTGCTCCTTCGCCATGTCCGAGAAAACTTTGGCAATCGTCCGGTAAATATCCCAGTCCGAACGGGATTCCCATAACGGATCGACCGCCGGGTTGAACGGGTGCACGAACGGATGCATATCTGTAGAAGACAAATCTGTCTTCTCATACCAGGTCGCCGCAGGCAGCACAATATCGGCATACATCGGCGTCGATGTCATCCGGAAATCCAAGGCGACGAGCAAATCCAGCTTTCCTTCAACATCTTCACGCCAGGTGATCTCTTCAGGTTTCTCCTCCTCATTCGGCGTAGACAACAGCCCATCTGCGGCACCGAGCAAGTGCTTCATGAAATACTCCTGCCCCTTCGCCGAGCTGGATATCAGATTCGAACGCCACACAAATAAGGTGCGCGGGAAATTCTCCGGTGCATCCGGATCTTCAATAGCAAACTTGGTGTCTCCGGATATGATTTGATCCAAGGTGTGTTGAATAATGCTGCCGTGATCTGTTGTTCCAGCTTCTTCGGCAAAGGCGAGGCTGCTCTTGTTAAACTGCGGATAGGACGGCAGCCAGCCCAAACGAGCAGCAAGCACGTTGTAGTCCGCAGGATGCTGGTAACGAACCTCTCCCCCGGTAGGCGATTTCAATGAATTCGTACCCGTCTCCTCGTATTTCCATTGATCCGTTGCAAAATAGAAGAAAGATGTAGCATTCTGCTGGCGCGAAGCGCCCTGCCAGTCCTTGGCAAAGGCAACCGTGGACCAGCCTTCGATCGGACGGCATTTCTCCTGGCCTACATAATGCGCCCAACCGCCGCCGTTCACACCTTGTGATGCGGTCAGTATGACCAGATTCAGAATGGAACGGTAGATCGTATCACTGTTAAACCAGTGATTAATCCCGGCGCCCATAATAATCATAGAGCGTCCCCCTGTATCCAATGAATTCTGGGCGAATTCACGGGCAATTTGAATGACGATGGATGACTTGACCCCTGTGATCGCTTCCTGCCATGCGGGCGTATAGTGTGTGGATGCGTCATCATATCCGGTTGCCTCATGTTCACTGCCGCTGCGCCGCACGCCATATTGGCTCAGCATTAGGTCATATACGGTAACAACTAGACGTTCTGTGCCATCGGCCAGCTGGATTTTCCGGGCTGGGATCGAACGCTTGAACGTTCCATTTCCGGACTGATCAAAGAACGGGAACACCATCTCTTCCCACTGTGCGCCATGAGCCTCTACGGACAGCGCCGGCTTGACCCTCGTTCCGTCTTCGCGCTCCAGAATCAGGTTCCACTTCTTGTCCTTCTCCCACCGCTGCCCCATCGTTCCATTAGGAACCGTAATCTCATCTGTGGCTTCGTCGAGAATGACCGGCTTCCACTCCGCATGCTGCGATGCATCCCCTAAATCACTGGCCCGCAGGAAGCGCCCTGCTTTGTAGCTGCCTTCATGTGGATCCAGAAGAATAAGGAACGGCATGTCTGTATATTGTTTGGCATAATCAAGGAACATCGGCTCCTGACGTTCATGATAGAACTCGCTCAAAATAACATGGGTCATCGCTTGGGCAATCGCCGCGTCCGTCCCTGGATTCGGGGCCAGCCAGTTGTCTGCAAACTTGACGTTTTCGGCATAGTCCGGCGCCACGGACACCACTTTGGTGCCTTTATAGCGAACCTCAGTCATAAAATGAGCGTCTGGTGTACGCGTAAGCGGTACGTTAGAGCCCCACATAATCAGGTAACCTGAGTTGTACCAATCGCTAGATTCCGGTACATCCGTCTGCTCGCCCCATATTTGCGGAGAGGCGGGCGGAAGGTCGGCATACCAGTCATAGAAGCTAAGCATTTCGCCGCCCAATAAAGAGATGAATCGGGCTCCCGATGCGTAGCTGATCATCGACATCGCAGGAATCGGCGTAAAGCCGGCAATCCGATCCGGGCCATACTTGCGGATCGTGTAAATGAGCTGCGCCGAAATCAGTTGCGTTGCATCCTCCCAGGATACACGGACATGGCCCCCTTTACCCCGGGCCTGCTTGTAGGATCTTGCCTTTTCGGGATTTTCCACAATGCTTGCCCAAGCGGCTACCGGATCGGTCGTTTCCTTCAGGGCTTGCTTCCACATTCTCAAGAGCCGGCCCCGCATATATGGATACTTCACACGCAGCGGACTGTATTCATACCAGGAAAATGAAGCGCCGCGAGGGCAGCCGCGCGGTTCAAACTCCGGCATATCCGGGCCGCATGACGGATAATCGATTTGCTGGTTCTCCCAGGTAATGATTCCATTCTTCACGAATACCTTCCAGCTGCAGGAGCCGGTGCAATTAACGCCGTGCGTCGTGCGGACGACCTTGTCATGCGCCCAACGCCCGCGGTACATATTCTCCCAAGTGCGATCCTTCTCTTCAAGAATCGACCAATTCTCGGAGTAGCTTTCTATCGGTTTGAAAAATCTCAGTCCGAATTTACGTTTCACTGGATGAATCACTCCTTCTGCAGAATGACAAAGATAGGCGGGAACCAATAATTTGTCTATTCTTATACATTCATTATGAAAGGGAGCCATTCTCATTCCTATAAGGGGAAGTCCTGATATCGTTTCGGGGAAATCCCTCTTTCTCTCTGGAATCGGCTTTTCTGGGGCATAAAGGGTTTACTCCCCGGGCCGCAACCACTTATAATGAAACGCAAATCGTCTAACGATACTGGATCATTATTTGAAAGGGAGTTTGTACGTATGAGAAGCCTGCGAATCTTTCCCGCCTTCCTATTCATATCCCTCGTATTTACCGGCTGCAGCACCGTTTCCGATGAGCAGGTGGAATTAACCATTTCAGCGGCAGCAAGCCTTACCGACGCTATGAAACAAATCCAAGCCTCCTATGAAGCACAGCATCCTGCCGTTAAGCTCACGTTTAATTTCGGGGGCTCCGGCGCCTTGCAGAAACAAATCGAGCAAGGTGCGCCTGTCGATTTATTTCTCTCGGCAGCAGCTAACAATATGAATCTTCTTCTGGATCAAAACATCATTGATGCCAAGCAGCACATGAATCTGCTGACAAATAAGCTTGTCGTGGTCATACCTGATGACCAATTAGACGAGGTTCAGGGAATGGAAGACTTGAAGGACACCCGCATTAAAATGATCGCAGTAGGAATTCCAGAAAGCGTTCCTGCCGGAAGCTATGCTAGAGAAGCTCTAATATCCGCCGGGCTGTGGGACATCCTTCAGCCTAAAGTGGTTCAAGCCAAGGATGTTCGGCAGGTTCTGCAATATGTAGAGACCGGCAATGCCGATGCAGGTTTTGTCTACGAGTCTGACGCGCTGACCTCTGCAAAGGTAAAGATCGCCTTTCCCGTTGATCCTGCGATTTATACTCCTGTCGAGTATCCAGTTGGCGTCATCAAGTCCACTAAACATGGCAAGGAGGCGGCGGAGCTGTACAACTATCTTCACTCCCAAGAAGCGCTGGATGTTTTTGTTAGGTACGGCTTCACTCCGGCACAGTCCTTATAAGCATGCAAATACCATGGCATGAATTTTGGCAGCCGATCCGCCTATCCCTGCAAGTCGCCCTGCTGTCCAGCGTGCTGGTCACGATTCTCGGCACAGCCATAGCCCGCTGGATGGCCAGCCGGACATGGAAGGGCAAAATTGCACTGGAGACCATACTTATGCTTCCGCTGGTTCTGCCCCCGACGGTGATAGGTTTTTTGCTGCTCGTCCTCCTGGGCAGAAGGAGCGGGATCGGCCGTGCCGTTGAATGGCTATTCTCCTCACCGCTCATATTTTCTTGGTGGGCAGCGGTCATTGCCTCCATCGTCGTCTCGTTTCCGCTCGTTTACCAGACGATGAAATCTGCGTTCGCTTCGGTCGATCGAGAGCTGGAGGATGCGGGGCGATCCAGCGGAGCCAGCGAGTGGCAAGTATTCCGCTATATTACACTGCCGCTTAGCAAGCAATCTCTGATTACGGCCTATATTCTTGGGTTTGCCCGGGGATTAGGGGAATTTGGAGCCACCGTCATGTTCGCTGGCAATATTCCAGGCAAAACCCAGACGCTTCCCACAGCCATCTATGTCGCGGTCGATACGGGGAATACCGATTTAGCCTGGGCCTGGACCATTACGATCATTTTCATTTCATTCCTGATGCTGTTGTTCACTCGGCAAAAAAATAAAAAATGGTGAACAGAGGACAACCTCGTGTTCACCATTTTTTTGGAACCAGCTCTATTCATATCAGTTCAAGTAGGCTGGCACTGCCTTAAACATTCTTGGCGTAGTCTTCGTTCGGAGTCTTCGTCAACACAACATACAGGCTGGAATTTGACTCCCCGCTGCGATAAGAGAAATCCTTGTCCCCGGTAATATGAAGGACATCCCCTTTGGCAACCGCTGATGGCTGTCCATTGCACGTTACTTCACCAGCACCTTCAAGTACCAATATATACACGTTGGCCCCCGGGTGCTTATGTGTCGGCAGCTCCACTCCTGGAGCAAAGTTCAATACGAAAATAACGTTGTCCTCTTCCTTAAAAACAATACGCTTCGTAAATTTGTTGTCCACATATTCTAGATATTGAGCAAGATTTTTCTTCTCCATCGTGACTCTCCTCCTTATAATTATGAAGCTGCATTTAATGCTGCATTTGATGCTGTGTTAGGCGCTGCTTGTATCATTTCTAGAGGCGCACCTCATACTCGCAGCAATCGTCGCCATTGACATTGCACTTGATTTCCCTGACGGACACTCTTTTGTCCATCATTTTGCTAAGCGCACCCTCCATAATCGCTCCTTCCAAATCGCAAACCAGATTCCCTTCGATCTCAGGCAGTCCTACGCAAAAACAATCCTTCACCGCAATATGAAGTTTGTTCTCTTCTTCAAGAACAATTTGCGGATCTCCCACCTTCAGCTCTCGGAATAAATCAAGCAGCTCTTGCACGGACTGTACGGGCAGGCTTTCACCGATTTTCCGGCCAACCGTCAATGTCGTTCCCTTCCCTTTCATCGGTAGGCCTTGGTACATGCCGATGAGGCGAATAGCTCTGTAGAGCTCGATCGGCACCGCGTCTCCCAATGCTGTCCTTGAAATCTTCTTCATATCGTCATAAGAGAATTCCTGTAAAGTATTCACGCTCCCCATACAAGCACCTCGTTTCTTCATTTGAACTACAGCTTATTTTTATTGTAGAGGATTTATATGTTCAGCTTGTGATTTTCGTCACAAATTAAAAAAAGGATTAGAATCACCCTACTGCAGCCTGTGCCCTCTGTGTAGCCTGGATCGGATTTAGTTGCGTTTTGTGTACTTAATTATAGTGTAATGGAACAATTTATAGAGTTAGATGGATTTCATGTACTAAAAAACAATTCAATAACATCATCTGACTAAAAAACCTGGTATTAATGACACAAAATCCAGCTAATTGTACACTTTTCGCTAGATCGCATATTTTAAATACCAAAAATCCAGTTAATTTTGTTGGACATGAGGGCAGTTTAAGAAATCAACAAAAAAGCGTAAGCTTCCCATACATCACTCCCCATGGAAAGCTTACGCGACAATGTAGTCGACCTAGAAAAAAATGAGTAGCCCTGCGCATTAGCCGCCGTCATGCAGTAAAGCACCGCATGCTGGGAGCTGTACTCCTATGTGCGCCTACAATTACCGTACAATGAAGCCATTCAAATGGAACACCGCATCCTCAGCGTACATTTCTTTCGGCGGCGGATCGCTGGCCGGATAACCCAATCCCAGGATGGCTACTACACGATACTTCTCCGGGATACCCAGCAAGTTTCGCACATAGCTTTCCCGCTGGGCAGATTCTTGCTGATCCTCTGCATGATAGACCGCTCCCCAGGCAGCCCCAAGTCCAAGCGATGTCGCGGCCAGCCACAAGTATCCTCCAGCGATGGAGGCGTCCTGCAGCCAATACTTGCTCACTTCCTCGCGGCCGATAATAGCTACACCAGCAGCAGCCTGCTCCAGCCACCGCATATAAGGCGTTGTCTTGCTCAATTGCGCCAGCAGTGATTTATTCGTAATCAGAATAAATTCCCTTGAGGGCAAATTGTTTCCGGTAGGAGATTGATACAAGACCGTCTTGAGCTTGCTCAAATCCTCCTCGGAAATCGGAATATCCTTATACGCTGTAATCTCTCTCCGTTTCTCAATTGCTGACAATACGTCCATTACAATCACCATCCATTCCAAAAATTCGCCCCATAGGGGATAAATCCAATCTGCTTACTATTATAATTTAACATTGTAAAAAGTGGGGATTTGATGGAATAAAAAATAATATCTATAATCAAAACAAGGGAAAAGGGAATGGATTATGAGTTAAACTATAAAAAGGGATGTAAGCAGTACGTAAAATGTTCCTATGATCGCTGTTGTTCCCAGTAGAGTACATCTTATATATTTAAAATAAAGAAAGGAGCAGTAATAATGATTAAATTGGAAATATCGCCGTTGGCGGAACGCAGACTTCAGGAGAAATTAGGGGAGCAGCCCGGTGTGATCAAGCTATACTATGACACGGAAGGCTGCGGATGTGACGGCATAAATACACTGCTAATCCAAGACGAGAAAGGTCAGTTTGATCTTCCGATTGATGCCGGAGCCTTGTCCTTTGTCGTCGATCAACAGCACCAAATTTTCTATGAGGATACACTGTGGCTTGATGCAGAAGAGAGCTATCCTGCCTTCAAATTAAGGAGCAAATCGGCAACTTACAGCTCGAATGTCCAGCTTCGGGACATGCGGCGTTTGGCCGCACAATAACCAGTAATAGCCTACTTAGGATAGCCAGGGGCTGTGTGATCGCTGCACATTATTTGCGTTCCAGCACTTCCTGCAGCACAAGTGCATGGTTATGCTTCTGATCCTTAGCTGCATACAGTAAAGTGACCGTTTCGCTCTCCATCCAGGAACGCAATTGCTCGATATACACTTTAGCTTCTTGCGCAGCCAGCTCCTGCTCATAACGCTTGGAAAATTCGGCATACCGTTCAGGCTTGTGGGCAAACCATTTCCGCAGCCCGGTACTCGGGGCAACCTCCTTCATCCATAAGTCGAGCTTAGCTTCGGCTTTGCTGATGCCGCGAGGCCATATTCTGTCCACTAGTATGCGCTTGCCATCCTCGAAAGCGGGATCCTCATAGATTCTTTTGATTTTGAGCACGGTATATTCCCCCTTTATAGAGCACCTGAAGAAACCTGTCCGGCTAGGATATGATCCTAATCGAACAGGTTCCATCTAGGTGCCTATGAACTTACTTACCCAAATATGCGTTCAGCATCCATCTGTGCTTGTCTAAAGCCGACAGCATGCCAAGCAGCAGATCCCCAGTCGCTTCATCTTCAGCCTGCTCTGCGGCTTCCATTCCACTCTTCAGCTCTTGGCTAATCGATTCGAAATCAGTGATCACAGCCGCAACCATCTCTTCTGCGGACTGCCTGCCTGCCGCTTCGGAAATCGTCGTGTGCGCCAAAGCATCCTTTAGCGTACTAATCGGTTCGCCGCCAATTGCCAACAGCCGCTCAGCAATTTCATCGACGTAGCCAGCCGCTTCATTGTACAGCTCCTCGAACTTCTCATGCAGCGTAAAAAATTGAGGACCTTTCACGTACCAGTGGAAATGATGCAGCTTGGTATACAACACCGTCCAGTTAGCGATTTGCAGGTTCAATTGTTGATGCAGAGTTTGGTTAGTTTCAGTCAGCACTTGGTTTGACATTAGTAATTCCTCCATTCAATCATCAAAATAGGATTGATTCTCGTCAGCCTAGCCCTAAAAATTTCATTTTTAAATTATTTTAAATTTAGACTAGATCTAAATCTTAAATATATAATACCATATCCCCCCATTTTGTGCAATGAAGAATGCATGAACATCCTGTGAATGGAACGACCCTTTAGTGAAATGTTGCGCAAAGCGGGCTTTTTTTATACAAAAAAAGAACCGGCGCTTCGAGCACCAGTCCCTCTTATACATCAAATTCCTTGCGAATATGCAGTTTGAATTGCTCCAGGCTGCGCTCCATTTGCCGGATGCCGTCCTCTACGAGCTGACGCTCAATCACGCTGCCGGAATCGGTATTCACCTTGCGGATCGACAACGCCTTCTTCTCTTCTTCAAGATAAGCCTGGCGGCGCTGGAGCTCCTTATATTTATCCAACAAATCCGTGATGATATCGTAAAATCTTTCATAATCAACGATAATATCATCCAGGAAACGGTCTACTTCCTCTTTCTCATACCCGCGCATCTTCACGTCGAAATCTTTCTCATGGATCGTCAGGGCGTCCAGCTTGATGCCGAGCTGCTTGAACAGGCCTTTCTGGTCCTCCAGCTTGCGCGTATATTCGTCTTGCATAATGATCCCTCCACACCTAAAGGCTTGAGCATGCGTAAATAAACAGCCAATAAATATGGTACCATATTTGCAAGCAATTATCATTATTCAACAAGCTCGGACTCCAATTGGACAATTTCTATGCCCGCCAGAAGCACAATGCCGATCCCGTGCGTATCATTCAGCTGCCAGTCGAGCTCTTCTTTATAGTACAGCTTATTAAACGAATACCCTGATCCGCGGCATACGCCGTATACGTTGCCGTGCTTATCAATGCATGTCTCGGTTAGTCCCTCCCAGCCTCTTACGGCCGCCTCCAAATATAAGTCCTGCTCTTCCAGCCAGCCATGCCGAACCCCGTGAGCAAAAGCGTAGATGAACATCGCCGTACAGGAAGCCTCGGCATAGGACTCACTGTCTGTCAGCACCTGATGCCACATCCCGTTTTCGCTTTGCAGCTTGCGGTAGCCCTCGCTAAGCTCGCGGTAAAATTTCAGCAGCTCTGGCCGCAGTTTATGCTCTGACGGCATAATCGTCAGCAGCTCGGTCAGCGAGAAAATGACCCAGCCGTTCCCCCGCCCCCAGGGAACACCGTTTGGTTTGCCGAATTTATCATCAAACACATGATGCATGATGCCTAGCTCAGGAATGAATAAGCGCTCTTTATATCGCAAAAACTGTAAAGCCGCATCGTCCAAATAACGCCCGTCTCCTGTAAGCTCATAATATTTGGACAGGAATGGAGTGCTCATATATAAATCATCACACCACATCGTGCCCTTCATGAAATCAACGGTACCGCGAGTCCGGTAGAACGCCCCATCTGGCAAACGATCCTGTACGTGCGTGATGTAATGGGCGATGTGGGCGGCCGCGCGCTCCACTCCCAATAAGGGACGCAGCTTATTTGCCGTCAGCATCGCGGCGCCAAAGGAGCCGCAATCGTCCAGAGAGTCGATCAGGCTCAGCTGATGGTTCAATCCCGGCGCCCCGTATTGTTTGCGATCCCACTCGGCATAATCATGCCACTTGCTGCATTGCTCGATATGCCCGGCGGCATATTCCGTATAGTGCGGTGCTGACAACGCCGCTCCCGTTCTCAGCAGTCCATAAAGCGTTACGCCCAGTGGATAATTCCATCTGCCGTAAAGGGGAGTTTCCAGATAAGGCCTCACCCAGCATTCCGGCCGATCCACCCGCCAATAAGTCGCTTCCTGCCCTTGACCGAACAACCGATCTATCGCCGGCACCTCTGCAGCCGAGGGGGCATTTTCTGCTGAAAATGCTCCAAGATACAGCCAGTGATCTCTCATTCCCTCAATAGGGTAAGGCCGTACCAACCGAAGGACAGCCTGCGGCGAAGATGCGCAAGCGATTTGAGGCTCGTTAAATTCAAAACCCCAGTCTTCCCCGCCGCAAGTGGACTCTACAACGAGATCCTGCGTCCCGAATCGGATCTCCTGCAGCGAAATATCGATCCGCCCGCTCTCCTCCTTGCCTTGAAATACAAGCTTGCCGCCAACGTAAACGGCAATCTTTCCTGCATACCGTCCTTCAAGCCGCAGATCGGCCCGCAATGCCCCGCGCAGCTCCAGCTTGCACCAGGCAAACGCTTTTGCTCCCGGCTTTACGCCCAACAGACGGTGGAAGCATCCGCTTCTAAGCTCCTCAGGCGTCCACTCGTCCTGTGGGTACCATGCGGTATATTCGCCGCATTCATTCAAACGATCAGGGGCTGGAACACCGTCGCGATCCAGCAGAAGAGGGGCAAAGGGATCGGTATGATTCAGCTTTAGCTTGTGCAGTCCCTGCTCAGAATCATCCCCCGGATCAAGAACGTGCGAACCTGGCATGCTCTCCACTGGATGGCAGCCTCTCCAGCCTGGCAATGTACGCCAGCGCGCCTGCTGCGGCCTGCTGTATACCCAGCCTTCGCAGCCCCGGCCTGCACGGGTGGGATTCAAGAAATGCATGGGCGCTCCTTTGACACTGCCCGTCCCAAAGATTCCACCGCAGCCGGTCTCAACCGCGACGAATTCCAGGACGATATCGTTGCGCCCTTTCCTCGTTTTGGCGCGGAAAAAGGCGCGCCTATCCGGAAATACGTCATCATTCAAATTCGATTGGAAGGCCAGGCTTCCATTGATATAAATTTTAACCGGGCTATAACAGCTGACCGCAAATGGGGTCTCCCCGTCCTGCTCCGCCCACAGCATGGCCCATACATAGACAAATTGCCCGGCAGACAGCTCCGGCCAGCGCTGCATCAAGTCCATGTCGTAACGGCAATCCTCCAAACGGCGGAAGCCCCGGCGGGAATGAACCCGGTACATAAGGGGCTCCGGCGGATGAGCGCCAATATGGCGGCTGGCCACAGCAGCGAGCACGCGCTTCGTATGCCCTCCTGCAGTATGCCTTGCTATCGCATCATGTGCGGGAAAATAGGCCTGCATTTATTTCTCCTCCCGGATAAAGAGTGGAATTGTACCACCGTTTTGGATGAGGTAAGGACACACCGGATGGCGAAGCGGATAAGTCTGCTTCCTCGCTGGAGTAAATCACCGCCAGCTCATCATCATAGATGACAACCTGCTCGGTCCCAAGTCCGAGAAGGTCGCCATGAACCGCATAGCCCTCATGAGGAAACTCGGCCACGATGTTCTGGTAACCGTCGTACAGGGCTGGGTACACTCCCCCTCCCCGGCGGTAGGCAAGAATGTAATCCGGCGCTCCTGGACGCCAGTTGCTTAACGTTTCGGCAATGGTTAGCCAGCCGCTCGTCGTACGTTCCTCCTTCCACAGTTCGTTGCCTTCGTTATCGACTAAGAATAACGCGTCTTTTCCCTTTAGATCTTTACCGTCATCCTCGCGAACCATCCGATCGAGTCCGGCGACCTGAAGCCCCGGCAACTCGGGCCTGAATCTGCCCAATGCAATATGCTGCGACTCAATCGATCCTTCATATCTCCATCGTTCACGCCCGTCTCTGTCATACATCACCGTAACGCTGCCGCCGATGACCAGCTCCGGTATTCCGTCGCCGTCCACATCTCCGATCCATATGCAGTCGGCATGATCATCAAGACCGTGGCAGCTCCACAGTACCTGGCCTCGATGGTCGAGCAAATCGTAGCCGGCCATTACTTCGTCGAAACCATCGCCATTCAAGTCACTCGCCCAGGGAAAATGCCCGACATTCCCCGCATGCGTCCAGAGCAGCTCAAAGTGCCGGTTTAGCGCCCACATACGATGGTAGCGGTCCTTGAGAATAATATCCGAAGCATACTCGCCGCCGGATAAGTTGGCGATCATGATGCAGTCATGCGCATGCGGGTCCGGCAAGTCATGCACCTCTTTAATTTCCCCTGTCGATCCATCAATAATATGGAATCGGTCATTCATAACGCACAGCACTTCCAGACGGCCGTCGCCGTCAATGTCATAAATTTGCGCCGGATAATCAGAGCCCTGGCTTCCTGCCTCCAGACTAGGCTTGCCCTGCTGCCACAGTATTTTACCAGTTAGATCATATGCCGTCAGACACTGCACCTGATGGGGGATGTAACGCACATCCTGACGGTCATCGGGCTGAACGAGCAGCAGTTCTGCACGTCCATCTCCGTTCAGGTCGCCGAGCAGCATTTTGCATCTTGGGCCGGAGGCGCTAATATCGATACATGCCAGTTGAAAAGTTTGACGATTTCCTCCCGTGTTAGCTGAAAGTTCCATAACTTTTCCCCTTCCTTCCAGTTCTCTTCGGCATTTTTGTACTTTCGCTCTGAACGCTCTGCCTCAATCCATCAGATCATCAAGCTCACCCGGCTTCCACCGGGAACCTCAACGATCCTTCCGTCCACATCCAGCCAAATCGGCGACGCCCCCGGATTATGTACAAATTCCCGAGTCGCGGCAACCTTAAGCCATTGACAAGCCTTCATATAGTCCACGATTTCAATGTTCGTCGCATACCAAATATCATCCCGCCCGCCAACCATTTCACAAAACTGCTCAATCAGCTCCCAATTGTTATCGTTATCGAATTCATAGCTATGGCCCCATACATACATTAAATAGAGATACTGCCGCTTATGCAGCCTTACAAAAGTCTCCGCATGCTCCAGCAGACGGTCGTTATGATGGCAGGTAGCCCGCCATTCCAGCCAATCCTCAGGCAGTCCGAAGCCGCCCCGGGTCGATTGCACCGTCCGTGCATATTCAATCCCCAGCTGCGGCAGCAGCTCTTTGATCTGCTCATTGTACGAGCCGTTAGGATAAGACATCCCCCGCACCGTTACGTTGAACAGCCGCTCCAGATTTTTGCGGTCTTCGAGCACTTCCTCTACGACCAGTTCCATAGGGCAGCGAGCCAAAGTGGGGTGCCGGACAGTATGTACAGACGCCTCATGGCCCTGATACAGCGCGACGGCCTCCTCCGCCGTGAGGCGATCCTCACCTCCCAGCAGCCCGGAATTAATATGAAATGTGCCGCGCACACCGTAGCGATTAAATATCCCGACAAGCCTTTCATCCGCTCTCCGCCCATCATCATAGCTCATCGTAAGCGCCTTGTGCTTTCCTTGGGGATAACAAAAATAAATATGCGGCAGCGTCATTATTGACTGCCTCCTTTCTCGGCCGGAGCCCCGTATACGCTGAGCTCGGCATACTCCGCGATCAACGGCGCCATCTGCCGGAAGCCCAGCTTCCCTCCGCCAAGCAGCGGCCCATAAGCCGCACCGTCGTCCTTCCAGGACAGCACTTGCAGATCATTGATGGCGAACGTGATCAATGAACCCTTTTTTACAACCAGCAGGTGATAATAATCAGCGGCATCGAGCACTCCCGGCAAAGGATCAGCACCCTGGGCCACCATATGAAAACCATAGCTCTTTCTTAAATTGCAAGTATGAAACTGCCGTTCCTCCGCCCACATGCGGCGAAAATATGAGATATGAAAAGCGTTTATCCGTCCATGATGGTACTGCTCGTATTCGCCCGTGCGGCGCGGCAGCGTCGGATCGAATAAATCCTGCCCATCCGCTCCCTTGGCGCTGAAAAACAATATAGCCAGCCCAGGTTCCCGGATCGGCCGAAAACGCCAGGAAATGGCGACATCCGCGGGCAGCTCCTCTGGACACCAAAATACTATATTAGCCTTCTGACCCTCGGCCGCGCTGCGGGTGCTCTCCAGACGCATCCATCCTCTAGGAAATGTGACTTCTCCCTCCCCTTCCATTCGAAATTCCGCCACATCCTCTGCAGAATTCAGCGGATTGGAGTACAGCAGCTCCCACTGCTGCGGAATCAAGCCGCTCCTGCTGCTATTCACTAAACCCGCCTCCCCGCCACGGCTTCTATTTTTCCTCTGATTGACTGTGCACCTGCGCCTATGCCTGCTTCAGCTCCTTCTGCTGCTTGTACTCCTATTTCTATGTTTGTCTCTGCCCCTCATTCTCTGCCTCTAGCCCCGGCATGTGTGACGGCAATTTGTCGGCGATCAGTTCTAAACTGATAATCGTATTGATAGACCATTGCGAAGCCTCGTTTGTATTTATCCAATCAATCTCCAGCAGGCCGTCCATATGAGTAACAGGCACTGCCTCCTCCTGCAGGCGGATACGTGCAAAGCTGTTGCCAAGCAGAATCGCCCAGCACTGGGCCGCTGCCCCAGCATCCTGGCGGTAATAAGCGCCATAGGCGGCAATTGCCACGCTGAGCACCGGGTGCTCGAATCTCAGCTTATTGCGGCCAATCGCTCCATTTGTCAGCGCGAGCTTCTGCTCATCGGGCAAGTTGTAGAACACGCCGAACTCGGCCAGCATATCCTCCCATTCGGGATCCTCAAGCATCTCCGCCAGCTCGAACCAAATTTGCGGCCCGCCCATGCATATCGCCAAATGACGCCCCCAGTTGTCATCCCCCATACTCGTCAGCACTCCGGATTTCGGATCATATCCATAAGTCGGACCCGAGATAAGCCGGAAATTAGCAGCTTTGATACAGTTCAGGCCCGTCACAATTTTATCCCGGTATGCGGTGTCCTCAAAGCGTTCCCAGCGGGTCATCCAATTGGAGCAGAATGCCGCCCAGTCTGGCCCGACCCGAATATGCGTTGGATGTTCATCCTTTGGAAAATAGGCCCTCATCGGATCTAACGTAACTGTGGAATAATCGGCATCCCTCACCTCGTCCAGAATGTCTCCGATTCGCTCGTCACCGGTCAAATAATAGTAATAGCGATGCAGGCCAGCCATCGCAATCCGGGCTTCCTTGCAGCCGCAGCCCCAGTGCATCACATTATGCCGCGAGCCAAGTCCCGCGTATTCACCGAAATGATAGACGTCGACCTCACTCGTATGCCGGGTCATCGCTTCAGCCATGCGGAATATGTCGGCCCGCCCAGAGCGGAGGAACATCAGCCAGAGCCATATGTTCGGGGCAAGCTCCGTATTTTGCCATGCGCAGCCGCCCATGTCATAGTTCCATACATGCCTAACCGGGTCATAGCTATGCATAAAATCGCCATAATCCCAGAAGCCGTACCACTTCCGCTGCTCCACCTCGGCCTGGTAGAAGGCGATAATGCCATCCAGCCGATCCTCCAAATAAGCTTTCGCAGGCGTGCTTCGGTCGGGCAGGCTCCAAATGCCGAATGCGTCCGCTTCATAATAATAGGCCGGCTCACAGACAAGCCGGGCGGGAGCAGCCGTCTCCTCCGCCATGCTCCTAAGCTGAGTCAAATCCGGCGTTCCCTCCGTGCCCCAAATCATCAGCTCGCTCGTGTTCGCGATCCCGTAAGGCGTTGCCCGCAGCTCCTCGGCGCCCTCATAAGCCGATTCCACATGGGTCTTCGTATCGTAATGCCTGAGATCCATCGCCTCCGCATCAGGCGACCAGAGCCATACGATGAACCTGGCCTCATTCTCAGTCGCTGCATGAATTTCCATGCCTGAGGGAGACTTCTGCCAGAAGTCCTTCAGCCCGGCCGCAAACCCGCCGCCTTCGCCGCCAACATAACCGAGCCCTCCGGCCTGTTCCCCCTCCGTTACCTTGACCCAGCTGCACCCTTCCGCCGTACGCTTGGAAATCCGATAATGCTCCGGGCTGTCCTGCACAAGCTTGTAGCTGTCCCAGGCGGCCGAATCATCCAATAAGCGAAGGAAATAGGCGTCCTCTTCCGGATCAAACTGCACGGCGCCGCCATCTGTCTGGGTGATGTACAGCTCCTTATACCTTCCCTTCGTACGGCGGGTATGCAGGGGCTTCGGCGATTCGCTGAATATGCCGCTTTCCCCGGCAAACCTGACATGCCGGTTGTACAATGGCCCCCGCAGCGGCACCGCAAAGGAAATGCCCAGCCCCTTCACGAAATCCTGGTGTGGATTGCCATCGTAAAAGAAGGTATGCACCATACGGATCGATGCTAATCCGGCGTAAAAATACAATCGGATCGTATACGGCAGCCATTGCCTTGTCCCCGCTGCCTCGGAGAGATGTCTTCCGTCCAGTTTCACCACAGCGCGCACCGGCCCGTGCTGCTCCACCGCTGCCCGCAGCGTGCTGCCAGTAAACCGCTCTTCCTTCAAGGTTCGCGCACCGGATACCAAGCTCGCCTCTTCGCGGATGCATACGAGTTCCCCGCCGCTGCATACGACGGCTCCCGACTGCGACTGAACCATACTGCGGATCAATCCCCGCCCCTGCTTATTCACCGTACAGACGATGGCACCCGTATCGACAATGAAAGCATCCTCCGTCTCTTCGACGTTAACGCAAGCGCCTGATTCCGGCCCTGCTTCTCCTGAAGATGTAACGGCGGCATGCGTCGTCCACTTCACGCTCCCATCCGGCCAATAGGCCGCCGCCCAGCTTTGCAGCGGGAGATGATGAACATGATCGGCGTTGTAACCGGGATGACCACCGATATTTGCAGCGCTTACAAATTTCCCCGAACTTTCGGCTCTCGCGCCTGAGCCGCCTTCAGCAACTGCAGTGCGATCCGACGAAACGGCAATTCCGGCACTCCCCTCGCCTATAGGTTCAGAGGGTTTGCTGTTCCGCACCTCCACCGCCCATCCCTCTTCCCCATTCCTCAAGTAAAGTCCAGGCAGCTCTTCTCGTTTCAGCACTCCTTTTGCCCAGGGTATCCCCCAAGTCAATCCGGCAGGAATGGAGGATTGCTTCAACCACCTTAATCCGACCGCTGTCCGTCCAGCCACAGACCACCCTCTCCTTCCTCCCAATGCTATCCCCATTGTAGGCATGCGGGCATTTACCGGCAATGAGACTTTCTTGACCAAGGAAAACAGCGGCCGAACAGGCCGATTTGCATATTTTCAGCCAGTTTGGACTTTATTGCAGACTTAAGATTTTCCTCGCAACACCACAAAAAAAGAGCCCATCCCGAGGAGATTGGCCCTTGTTCATCATATGCTGCCTCATTGATCCCATGCTGCTTCAAATGTCCTGTCGCTAGAGCAATCCGCTTTACTTGCTAAGTTCCCGGTAATGCGTTGGCGTCATCCCCTCCAGCTTTTTGAAGATACGGTTGAAATAGCTATGCTGGTATCCCACCTGCTCGGCGACCTCGCTTATTCGCAATTTGGATTCGCGCAGCAGCTCCTTCGCTTTATCCATGCGGAGACTTGTTAAGTAATCAATGAAATTATTACCCGTTACCTGCTTGAATGATTTGCTAAGAAAAAAAGAATTCGTGCCGATCTCATCCGCACAGCTGTCCAGCGACACATCCTTCATATAATTTTGCTGCAAATAGATCATCGCCTGCTCGATCATCATTTTTACTTCGGCGTTGGAGCGCTGGCAGAGCTCTTTCAAATAAGGAGCCACTACCTTCTCCTTGAACCAGATCAGCATCAGCTCCGGCTCGCGGATTTGCGACAGCGCCTCGTACAAATTTACGCCCATGAACAGCCGCTTCGGGTCGATGCCCGACTGCATGATCGCATGCTGGACATGGCCGAGCAGATGCAGCATTCCCTGCTGTACATCAATTGCCTTCGCCCCTTTGGCCCGGAGCGCCTCCAGAAATTCAGCCAGCAGGCGGTATGCATCCTCCTCCTGCCCTGTGCGCATGGCCTGGATCAGCTCCCGTTCCAGAGTGAAAGAATAGGTCGGCTCGGCCTCATCCGTCCCTTCCTGCTCCAGCCGCTCCATGTCGATGATCTGATTCTCGTTGCTGAAGGGGCGGTAGCTGGCCGCCTGCTTCACTTCTTCGAATGCAAGCGGGATATCGGAAACACTCGAGACGGGAGCGCTGTAGGCTAGCGTCACCCGCATTTTCAATATCACGTTAATCGTACGCGCCAGCTCCTCACTGTAGCTGGACACCTCGGGATCGGCTGATCCGTCCTCCGGCAAGACAAGCAGAATCCCCGCCGTCAAATCGTGAAAATGAATCGTATCGGCTTGGCTGAAGCGCTGCATGGCCAGCTCGCCGATGATGTTGGCAGCCGCATAGGATACGAGCCCTTCGTCACCGCTTCTGAACTTTCCCTCCAGGCTGGTTATCCCCGTCAGCTGGACGTATATGACGATAAAATGCTTATGCTCGACGTCCCACCTGAACCGCTCCATCCGGCGGCGCAAATCCTGCTCGGAATAAGCGTATAAATGCCCTTGCAGCAGCTGGTTCAAGAAGCTCTCCTTGACATGGGGCAGCTGCTCCGCCAGCTTGCGCTGCAAATCATGGCTCTTCCAGTGCAGGCTTTGCCACTGCCGCTCGATGAGCGCGAATTCGTCCTCCTTGCCCTCTGCCCTGATGTCATCCGGCAGAAGCATCTTGAACAGCCGCCTAATTGGCGAATACATCCGCCTCGAGGCGATCCAGGAGAGCACAGCCGCCAGCAGCAAAGCGCTGAAGCTAACGATCAGAATCAGCTTGGAAATGAATATCACGGGAGAGGTAATACTCGTGATCGGCGAGGCGGACACGTAGGTCCACTCCGTGGCAATCCGCGAGAACTCCCCGTAGGTAACCGTATAGGTGGCCCCGTCCCATTCAAAGAAGAAGGAAGAGTTCTGGGCTGGTCCCCGCTCCTTGATCTTCGAGCGCAGCTCGGTGACGAAAGGCGAGTTCGAGCTGCTGCCGCCCGCGGAAGCAAACAATTCCCCCGTGTTCTGCACAAGGAACGTCTCTCCCGCGTTATACGGGGTCATCGTCTTCAGCATATTCCCCACCTTCTGGGAATCCATCCGAATGAGCAGCGCCCCGAAGGGCTGCTGGCTGCCGCCCGGAATGTGATGCACCAGCGTAAGCTCCTTCGCCTCCGGCCTGTTCGGATCAAAGGCCCATTCCGTCCAGTACGTGCTTCTATTCGTGTCAATCAGCTTGTCATATAATCCTGACACCGCAGTGGATTGGATTTCGCCATACTCGGGGTTGAACAGCAGCGGCACCGGCTCCTGCCCGGCCAAGTAGAGCTCGACCTGCTTCACCATCGTATTCGAGCCCTGCATCACAACGAGCGTCTTCGTGATGTCCCTTGCCCGCTCGAAATCGCGTTTGAAATCGCGCCCGTTTAAGCTGTAGTCGAATTGGGGATCGAATGCCCAATGCGAGAGCATCAGTTCCAGATTGGACAGCTGTTCATCGATGTTCCGGGCCCGCTGCGCGATTTGCTGATGATGCATTTGCAGCAGCTCGCTCTCGAGACGACCTCCTACCAGTCCATAGATGATCATGCCGGTAATGATGCCGGGAATCGCCGAGACGACCAGCATCATAATTAAATTGTTGCGATAGTATTTGCCCTTGCAGCCAGAAGCTCCTATGGCATGCGACCATCTTGCCAAAGTTCCCGTATTCATCTCCTCACCAACCGATTCAAGATATATACAAAATGTAAACGCATTCATAACAAATTACAAGCCCGTTTACATAAAATGGGGCAATCGGCTTATCGCTGTTTAAGGCAAAGAAGCTGCCCGCGCAAATCAGTATATATGATTTCGCGCGGCAGCTAATATCGCCATACGGCTCCCCTTTACCCTAGGGTTTCACCTGACTGTACAGGTCGTTCATCTCTTTAACCAGATCGTCTCCTCCGGTTTTTCTCCATACGTCGAATGCGGACATTAGTCCTGCTTCATCGATCTGTCCTACGATGAATTTGATGCGCGCGTCGTTGATAATATTATCAAGCTGCTGGCCCTTTTGCGAATAAACGGTAGAGATAAACGACTCGGCAGGGTTCGTTACGATAAATTCCTCATTGGCCTTCTGCACCTCGGTCTGCTTAATGCGCAGCGGCGTCTGCTTGACCTTCTTGGCGCGGTCCTCCGGAATGAAGCCGAGCATTTGATTTAAGCCTTCTACCTCAGATTCCAGCTTCACGGTATCCTTGATCGGTTCCACGAATTCGCCAACCGGATTGTAGTGAATGCCTTCGAGGCCGAAGTTAAGCAGCGTCTGCATTTCCGGCTCATTCAGCTGATCCAGGAATCCGAGCACCCGCATGAGCTCCTCCTCGGTCTTCACAGACGATTTAGGGATTGCCAGTATGCCCGCAAAGCCGGATGTCGGCAGGGTATGCAGCTTGCCATCAGCTCCCGTCACTCCGCCAAGGACGTCAATGTAATGGCGATCCGGCTCATCTTTTCCTTCCTTGGCTAGGGCGGCGTGTATTTTGTCGTCGATGCGCGCGCCGACGTCTACGACGTCGACGATGACGCCCGCTTTATTGTTGACGATCGGGTCTACCCACTTTGCGCTGTCCATCACGGCAAAATCGGAGTTGATCAATTTTTCGTCGTATAATTTTTTCATAAATTTAAGCGCTTCCACATATTCAGGATATTGATGCTCCGGCACCAGCTTGCCATCCACGACGCCCCACTTGTTCGGCGTGCCGAACCACAGCTTGATCGTATCGAAGCCGCTGGCCCATTGTCCCGTCCATTTGACGAGCACCATGCCATACGTGTCGTTCTGCCCGTTCTTGTCGGGATCCTGCTCCTTGAATGCCTTCAGCATACTGTAGAAATCATCCACGGTCTGCGGCGTTTCCAGCCCGACGTTATCGAGCCAATCCTTGCGGAAGGCAATCCCGTTGCGGCCTAACACCCGTCCCCGGTAGATTCCGTAGTTCTTGCCCTCGATGGAGGAGTTCTCCATAATGACCGGATTGGCGCCGCTCAGGTTCGGGAACTGCTGCAAATAAGGTCCGACCTCCCAGAACGCCCCGGATTTAGCAGCGCTGACGAAGCTCGGCGCCTTCACATCCCCGACGTAAATAATGCTGGGAAGCTTGCCGGAAGCAAGGGTAATATTGAACTTATCGGCATAGGAGGCGTTCGGCACCCACTCGAAGTGAATGTTGCTGTTTGTTCTTTTCTCGATTTCCTCAACCACCGGCCCGTCGTCCTTCGGATAGTTCGTCTTGAAAATCGGCAGCATGATCGTCAGATTAAGCGGGGCTTGCTCCGCCTGTTCTTTCCCCTCATTCCCGTTGCCATTGCCAGCCAAAGCGGGGTCCGCCGCCGTGTCCCCAGGGCTGCCGCCTCCGCAGCCAGCGATCGCGGCTATTATGGCTGCAACCAGCCATACGGATAACCAGCGTTTCATTGTTCCCATCCTTGTTTGCCTGCTCATTCACTGATAACCTCCCTTAAAGTTCATAAGCTTTACTCATTTTATATGGTAAAATCATCTGACTCCACAGTCTGCTTCCAGGAGCCGGATGAAGTTAACCCTTGATCGAGCCCAGGAGCACTCCCTTGGCAAAATGCTTCTGCAGGAACGGATATACGCATAGAATCGGAATCGTGCCGACGACGATGACCGCCATTTTGATCGACTGCTCCGGCGGCTGCACGAAGGTAGGGTCCATAGAGCTTAAATCGCCAGCCGATTGCGACAGCATGACGATTTGCCTCAGCATCACCTGCAGGGGCCATTTGCTGGGATCATTGATGTAGAGCAGGGCCGAGAAGAAATTGTTCCAGTGTCCCACCGCGTAAAACAGCGTGAAGGTGGCGAGCACGGGCTTCGAGAGCGGAAGCACGATTTTCCACAGCAGGCTGAGCTCGTTGCAGCCGTCGATTTTGGCGGCTTCCTCCAGCCCCGGGGGCAGCTCCTGAAAGAAGTTTTTGACGATGATGAGATTAAACGCGCTGATTGCCCCAGGTAAAATAAGCGAATTCAAGGAGTCCAGCAAATGGAGCTCGCGAATGACCAGATAGGTCGGGATCATCCCGCCGCCGAACAGCATCGTGAATATAACGAGGTTCAATATCAAATTGCGCCCCATGAGATTGCGCCGGGCCATCGGGTAAGCCATCGTCACCGTAAAGAACAGATTGACGATCGTACCGACGACGGTCACATAGATCGAGACGCCAATGCTGCGCATGATCGTATCCGTGGAAAAAATGAATTTATACGCATCCAGCGAAAATGTCTTGGGAATCAGGAATACGGCGCGTTTCGTAATTTCGGCATCCGTGGCGAACGAACCCGAGATGACGAATATGAAGGGCAATATCGCCAGCAGTCCGAATAGCGCAAGGAATACGTAGTTGAATGCGTCGAATATTTTCTCGCTTGTGCTTCTGTATTGCTTGCCCACAGCATCTTCTCCTCCCTAAGTTCAGTGGTCAGTACAGTCCCGATTCACCGGATTTCTTCGCCAGCCAGTTGGAGCCAAGGACAAGTATCACACCGATGACCGATTTGAACAATCCAACAGCCGTACTATAGCTAAATGCCCCTTGCGTAATTCCCAGCGCGTACACGTAGGTGTCGAACACCTCCGCGACCTCTCGATTCAAGGCATTCATCATCAAATAAATTTGCTCGAACCCGTTATCGAGAATCGTTCCCATCCGCAAAATAAGCAGAATGACGATCGTGCTGCGAATCGAAGGCAAAGTGATATGCCACAGCTGCCTCCAGCGGCTGGCCCCGTCAACGATGGCAGCTTCGTATTGCTCCACGTCGACACCCGCCAGAGCCGCAAGGAAAATAATCGTCCCCCAGCCGCACTCCTTCCAGATCGTCTGGATAATAATCAGCGGCCGGAACCAGTCGGGACTGGCGAGGAAGTCGATTTTCCGGCCTGTAAACGCATACAAAAACTCATTGACCATACCGCCTTCGGTCGTCAGAAATACATAAGTCAAGCTTGCCACGATAACCATGGAAATAAAGTGAGGCACATAGATCAGCGTTTGGATCGTTCTTTTAAAGAGCGCCCGGCGTATTTCATTGAGCAGCAGTGCCAGGATAATCGGAGCCGGGAAGAAGAAAATCAAGTTGTACAAAGACAGCACCAGCGTATTTCGCAGCAGCATGAAGAAATCCGGGTTTTGGAAAAAAACCTTGAAATGCTCGAAGCCTACCCATTCGCTTTTCCAAAATCCGATGAAAGGCTGGTAGTTTTTAAATGCAAGCAAGATTCCCCACATCGGCACATATTTAAAAATCAGAAAATACAGCAGGCCCGGCAATAAAAGAATATACAGCCACTTATCGCGCTTCAGGCGCTTCCAGCGGGTCTCCCGTTCGGCTCTTAAGGCTTGTTTCCTCATAAGGTTGTTTGGCGCAGCCGTAGGTTTCACTCTGTTCACCTCCATATTCATCGGGAAGCCGGCAGCTTGCAATCGATGTAGCCCCATTATGGGTCAGGGCTTATTTTCCGGCAATTAGACTTTCTTGAAGGCCTGGCAAACCGCACTGCAGACCGGTCCCCACAAAAAAGTGCAAATGCGGCAAAACATTGCTATTGCCGGGAGATAACGGCTAAGACAGACTGGTGGGGAGGTAAATTATCAACGATGGAGAGGTGAGACGGGTTGAATAAGAAGCTATATCACGGAGCCTGCCTGTACCCGGAGCTATGGAGCCGGGACGTGCTTCTGCAGGATATCGAGATGATGAAGCAAACGGGAATTAATGTGGTGCGAATTGGGGAGTTTGCCTGGTCTGCCTTTGAGCCGGAAGAAGGGCGGATCGATATCAGTTCGTTTGTCGAAGTGATTGAGCTGCTGTATGAGCATGGGATCGACACGGTGATGTGCACGCCGACGCCGACGCCGCCGATCTGGCTTAGCCATGGCCATCCGGAGCGGATGTACGTAGATGAATGCGGTACCGTGATGGGGCACGGAGCGCGTCAGCATGTCTGTACGAATCACCCTTATTTCCGCGAGCGGGCTGCGATCATTACCGAGCATATCGCCCAGGCCGTCGGCTCCTTGCCGGGCGTCATCGCCTGGCAGCTCGACAACGAGTTCAAAGCCCATGTGGCGGAGTGCATGTGCAGCACGTGCAAAAACTTGTGGCATCGCTGGCTGGAGCAGCGCTACGGCACGATCAGCAGGCTCAACGAGGCCTGGGGAACGAACGTCTGGAGCCAGGCTTACCAGCGGTTCGACCAAGTGCCGCAGCCGGGTCCGGCTCCCTTCCTGCACAATTCGTCCCTGCGGACGATGTACCAGCGCTTCTCTATGGAGAAAATCGCAGATTTCGCGGACGAACAAGCGGCGATCATTCGGCGCTACTCCGCCGCGCCGATTACCCATAACAGCAGCATCGCTTTTCATGTCGACAACGAACGGCTGTTCAAGAACCTGGACTTCGCATCGTTTGATACGTATGCGTCCAGGGAGAACGCGCACGCCTATTTGTTCAATTGTGATTTATGGCGGAATTTCAAGCCGGGCAAGGATTTCTGGATCATGGAGACAAGTCCGTCCCACGCCGCCTCCCTGGAGAGTTACGCCGCGCCACACCCGAACGGGTACGTGAAGGCCGAAGCGGTGGCGGCCTATGCCCTGGGCGCTCAGGCCTTCTGCTACTGGCTGTGGCGCCAGCAGCGGGCGGGCAGCGAGCAGCCCCACGGCTCCGTCGTGAGCGCCTGGGGCCAGCCGACGATCGGGCATCGCCAGGTGCTGGAGGCCGAGGCAGCCAGGAAGGAGCTTGAGGCGGTTCTGCTGGAGACAAAGCCGATGCAGGCTGAAGTGGCGATGACGTATTCGGATATAGCAAAAGCTTATTTGAAGACAGAGCCGCACCGGAAGCTGGATCACCGGGGATTGGTGAACGATTTCTATGGAAGGATCTTATCGCTAGGCATTCACCGGGATGTACTTCCTGAAGGAGCCGATCTCGGCGGATACAAGCTGTTGTTCACGCCGTTTCTCCCTTACGTGCCCGAGGATTATTTGCAGCGGGCGCTGGAATTCGCAGCCGGGGGCGGCATCTGGATCGCCGGGCCGCTTACCGGAGGACGTACGGAGGAGCATGCGATACCGACGGATGCGGGGCTGGGCGAACTGGAGAAACGAGCAGGCGTGAAGACAGTGTACACGTACCCTATGGACGGTACGGGATCGATTGGACGCGCATTCGGCGTATCGGCCCCGCTTTCGCTTTGGAGTGCGGTATTCCAGCCGCTGGAAGGCGGCGCATCCGTGGTAGGCGAAATCCGTGAAGGGCTGACGCCGGGCCTGGCCTTCTTGACCGAGCATCGGTATGGGCAGGGGAAGATCGTCATGCTGGGCTCGATGCCGGGCGGCGAGGAGGGGGAGGCCATGCTTCGCAAGCTTATCCGGCATTATGCGGATGAAGCAGGGGTAACCGCCAGAAGCGATGTGACTCCTGGGACGCTTGTAGCGCCAAGATACGAAGCTAGCGGCCAAACGGTATGGTTCATCGTCAATATGGATGGCCGCGGCGGAAGCGTCACCTTGCCTTGCCAGGGTACGGATGCCTTAACCGGAGACGAGGTTCCGCCAGGCCAAGTGGCGGTAGAACCCTTCGGATACAGGGCGATCCGCTTGAATCTGCCGCTCTTTTAAATCCTTGTTTTAATTTCCCCACATTAAAAACGTCAAGTAACCTCCAAGAAGGACACTTTGTACAAAGTGTCCTTCTTGGGGGTTGCATCTTACACTATACATACCGTCCGCCTCATCCATGAACTCCTTTACATATTGCGGTGCGATGTTTAAGGCAATCATTTTCCCCAAACTCAGAAATTCTTCGAGCATTTGCCTGCCACAGCTTCCTATATCGCCTAATTCGCGACTTCTTCAGCAGCCCAGACCTACGCTCGATTTAGATGGATTTCATGATTCTATTTTTTCCTTTTTCCCATGATTAGACGAAATGGCTGTATTTTGCGTATCTAACTCTTCATTTTTTCCCCAACTCGGGCTTTCCGACTTATTTAGTTACACAAAATCCAGTTAAATTACATTCTGAAGGTAAGAACAACTTTTAACTGCAACAAATCCAGTTATTGCACAACACATCCCTCATATTCCAATGGCCTCGCGCCATAATCAGTGCGTTTGAACAGCAAAGACATCCTATACTGCAACAGAGATATTATTACTGTATAATAATAACTCTACGGATCAACCTTACATATAGAGTTATCCATCATCTACTGTTTTTACAGTATGGATTTAGAGGAGTCTTGTTTATGAAAAATCCAAAAATCACCTTGGCCATCCTGCTAACGAATTTATTTATCGCCTTCCTTGGGATTGGGCTCGTTATTCCGGTGCTGCCTACTATTATGAATGAGCTGAATATTAGCGGGAAAGTCGTAGGTTATATGGTATCGGCCTTTGCCATTACACAGCTGATCAGTTCGCCGTTTGCCGGGCGCTGGGTGGACAAGTACGGACGCAAGGTCATGATAGTGCTCGGCCTGTTCATTTTCGGCTTCTCGGAGTTTCTGTTCGGATTCGGAAAAACGGTTGAAGTATTGTTCGTGTCCCGCATGCTTGGCGGAGTCAGCGCGGCGTTCATTATGCCAGCGGTAACAGCTTTTATCGCGGATATTACAACAAACGAAACCCGCCCCAGGGCGCTTGGCTATATGTCTGCTGCCATCAGCACGGGCTTTATCATCGGCCCCGGATTTGGCGGATTTCTCGCGGAAATCGACACGCGCCTCCCTTTCTATACAGCCGGGCTGCTGGGTGGGCTCGCTGCGATTCTGTCTCTGGTTCTGCTGAAAGAGCCTGAACGTGCAGCTGAGGACTCCACAAAACCAGGGCAAACGAGCGGTCTGCGCCGCATCTTCATACCGATGTATTTCATCGCATTCATATTGATCTTTGTGTTGTCGTTCGGCCTGGCTGCATTTGAGTCGCTCTTCAGCCTGTTCGTTGACCATAAGTTCGGCTTCACGCCGAAGGATATTGCTATCGTCATTACTGGCGGGGCACTGGTCGGTGCGATTGCCCAGATCCTGCTGTTTGACCGCCTCACCAAGCGTTTAGGCGAAATCAATGTCATCCGTTACTGCCTGGGAATTTCCACGGTTCTTGTACTCCTGATGACATATGTAAGCACATATTTCATCATCCTGCTGACCACCTTTGTCCTCTTTACCGGCTTCGATTTGATTCGCCCGGCCATCACGTCCTATTTATCAAAGATTGCCGGGAACGAGCAAGGCTTTGTGGGGGGCATGAACTCGACATTTACTAGCATCGGCAATATTTTTGGCCCAATTGTGGGTGGTGCGCTGTTCGATATTAATTTGAACTATCCCTACTATTTCGCGGCCATCGTCCTGTTGATCGGAACGGTAATCGCGCTGTACTGGAAGAAACCGGAGGTTGCTGAAGGATAAATGGGTGTATCAATTACGCCATCAAAACTGTTGCCGTCCGTATTTTCTCCTTTTTCGAGCCATGCCCCCTGTTCGCCAATCTTGTTGGAGGCCGCATTGTTTACCCCTTTATCCAATGCGGCCTGTCCTCCTCTATAATCGCCCCCAACGCCTCCTATATCTTCATTTAATCTATGATACTAATCAAGCCCCCTCAGTAACTTGCTTATCTTCGTTTAATAACCATACCTTAAACGTAGGAATCTCATTTTGCTTTTTTCGTAATAATTTTAAACAAACAAAGCTATTGTTAAGGATATAATTTCCATTATATAATAAATATAGCAATCAACTAAATTTTAGGAGGTTTAGTATGAAAAAACTGAAGCACTGTGCCGTTCTACTTGTTTTCCTTCTGATATTTGCCAATTCGTACGGCTTGGCTCACGCAGCCTACGGGAACACAATCACTGTCACATCCACCTACAACATCCCTGCCGGCTGGATGATTAAGAGTTCCTCCACCTTTGCCGGAACCACAACCTATGTACTTGTTGATTTAAACGGAGCGCCTTATGGAGCAACACAATCGGTTACATCCACTTATAATATGCCATACGGCTGGATGATCAAGAGCTCCTCCACCTTTGCCGGGACAACCACCTACGTCATTGTCAACCTCAACAACGGCCCTGCACGCGCAACGCAGCAGGTTACTTCTACCTTTAACACGCCTGCTGGCTGGATGATTAAGAGTTCCTCCACGTTTGCGGGAACAACCACATACAATCTAGTTAATTTAAATGGCCTGCCTACTGGAAGCACTGAGCAGGTAACCTCGACTTACAACTTGCCTTCCGGCTGGATGATCCAAAGCTCCTCTACCTTTGCCGGGACTACAACTTACAATTTGATCAAGGCGTATTAAGCATACGTCAACAATAAGGTTATAAGCGGCGATCCATTTCCGGAGTTCCACGGAAAGAGATTGCCGCTTTTTAGTAATCCTCTGTTTTGTACATAATTAATGGGTGCCTTCTAATAAACCATCGAGCTTAAGCCGACAACAAATAAAGGTAGTTCTTTTGTACCATGAAATTAGAGAGTCCGATGAAGGACAATACTGGAAGAGGAGATTCGTACATGCAGAGCAAACCATCTAGAGAAAAAGCATCAGGTGTTCATGGGGAAACTAAAACAAAGCTGGTTCATTCCTTGAAGTTCAAACTTATGTTGCTAAGCGCAGTATGTCTGGTCATTATCTTACTCATTGGCGGAATGTCGCTTACTATGCTGAATAGCAACCATCAAAACTATCAAATGACAACCCATATGAGCCAAGTTAACCGACTATCGGAACAGAATGAAACCTTGGACGTCATGTATGTCTCTTCTAAAGATAGCAATTATTTGGACGAAATCTACACTAACATCGACCAAGCTTTTAATATTATCAATACGAACCATCCAAACAGCAAATACAACAAGGAATGGGGTAATTTAGGAACCCTATTAGCTCAGAATAAATCAAACATGCAGCAAATTATTGACCTATCCGATGAACGCGGGTTCGATCTATCCGCTGGCATCTATCAAAAGCTGAATGATAATGAAAGCTCACTTCAAGAACAAAGGGATTTGTTGAGCAAGATAGCGAACTGGGTCGACATTCCTATGTTGAATACTGCAACTTTAATGCTAGGGACTGAAACTGTCGACGGAACTACCTATAGTAAATATCGCTATTTTAACAACATCCCAGATAAAGGGGATCGCGATAAGCTATTGGTCCGGATCGGCGGCGATGCTGTAGAATACAAAGGCACAGCCTATTTAACGAATATTCAACTCATCAACGAATCATCCCAAACTGTGATAGACTTTGCAAAAGTATCAGATTCCGCTTTACAGCGCAGCTACGGCTCTGCCTTCGACGGAATTGAGTTTACAACCTTTCAAGGGCAACCTGCATTTAAAATCGCTAACAAATTTACAGCAGCAAATGCATCATGGGAAGAGATCGGAATTGAAATAAATACGGCAGACATGAATTTAAATGAATATGATCAGGTTTCTTTTGAAATATACTTTGATACAGCTGTTCACTCCAAGAATATCTCAATAGGAGTCGCTTTGGATCAACGCTATGATTTCAGTAATGCCTCCAATCAGATTAATCAGCTTTTGAATGAATATAATCGGGCTGTGATCGAAGGTAAAAGTGAAGAGGTTACAAAGCTTTATCAGGAGATCAGTTCAATTATGAATGAAATGAAGGCAGCCTTTGGTAATTACTTCGGCAGCAACGAAACACCTACAGAAGCAATAAGCCTTATGGAAGAGAAAATGAACATCCTAGAAGAATTGCAGCCCATAGATTCATCGCTGGTTCAGTTGATCAATGAGAATACAACCTTGGTTGCTGAAGTTCGCAGCGTCATTGAAAGCATACATGAGAATATTTCGGACGATATGGTGACCGGTGCGAGCAGTTTAAGAGCGACGATTATTATTTTAAGTATTGCGGCAATTGCGATAGTTATTATCATTGTATTCATCATCACTCGCAGTATCCAAAAGAACGTCGATCAATTCCGATATCTGCTGCAAGAAATGGGAAAAGGAAACCTGAGTGCCCGTGCTAAAATTACCTCTAAGGATGAATTCTCGCTATTTTCGAATTACCTTAACCAATTTAGCGACCAGCTCAGTGCGACTTTACAAAAAATACAGAATCTTACGTTAGAAGTGAACGAGAAAAATACTGCTGTTTATGGTGTTATCCAGTCAGTAGTGAACGGTAAGAATGATAGAGAGGGTATACTGCAGCTGCAAGAACATTTCAGATTGATCGAAAATAGCGTTACAAATCAAAGTGCAAACACAGAAGAGTCATTAGCGAGCCTGCATGAAATATTGGAAACCAATAAAGGCTCCGTCAATGAAATTAGCGCTACGAAAACCATGTCGGAGAAATCTTTAGCAAGCGTCCAAGAAGGTGTGCATAATATCGAGACATTGAATAGCAATGTTCAAGGAATCTCACAAAGCGTCGACCGATCAAGCGATGAAATACAGGAGCTGATCGAATATGCGCAATCGATTCAAGAGGTATTGGTAACCATACAGAACTTTGCAAACCAGACTAACTTGTTATCCTTGAACGCCTCCATTGAAGCAAGCAGAGCTGGCGATGAAGGCAGAGGGTTTGCCGTTGTAGCCCATGAAGTGAAGAAGCTGTCCGAAGCTACAAGTTTAGAAACACAGAAAATTAGCGAGATTATCAACAACATTAACGGTAAAATAACCCAAGTACAATCTGCCAATGAAGATGTTAAATCCCATGTTGAGGATACTGAGAAAATTGCAACTCATTTCACTCATATTATTAATAATATGAAAGAATCAACAGAGCATAGTACGGCTTATATTACAAATCTCATGGAGCAAATCACAAGGCAAATGCTAAGCACAGAGGATATTGTGAATGCCGTTGACCTCATTAGCAGCGATTCACAAGAAATTCTGGATAAAACCGTAATTACAACAGCAGTAACTGATGAATTAGCAGACACATTAGTTCAGAATCTTGAAGTGGTTGAGGATTTAATGGAAAGTATCACAAAGATTAAGGAAGATATCAGTGCCTTTAAATTAAAATAATCGGTGGGCTGTGTATAAGTTATTTCGATGACTTATGCACAGCTTTTTTTTGGGGAGGTGAAGCGAACTTGAATAAAAGCCACTTGGATCAAGATAAACTCATGTCTTATTACAGGCGAATTTCGTTTTTCAAGCAACAAAAAAGGCACCTTCAGGCGCCCCCATTTTCTATCATTAGGACTTGCTTGTTTCTTCGATGGACTTGACTTCCTGCGGCTTGTCTTCCTCTTCTTTGAAATCTCCGCGGGCGCCTTTCTTAAATTCCCTTAACATCGTGCCAAAACTGCGTCCAAGTTCCGGCAGTTTGCTGGGACCGAACAACAGGAGCGCGGCAATGACCAGCAACAGCAGATGCGTTGGCCGCAACAAGTTTTCAAGCACATTTATCACTCCTCAGATATATCTTATTGTAAATTATACTACTTTATACGGTAGAAAGGGAGTTTTTCTCCTCACTTTCAGCAAATTATTATAGGAGCCAAAATGCAGTCCTAGGCATATGCTGTGAGCAAAGCGATGCAAAGGAGTGAACCTCGTTGAGTTCCTACAGTCTTTTAGCGATCATCGCGATCGGTGTGGCATCCAATTTAGACAACGCTGGAGTCGGAATTGCTTACGGTGTTCGAAAAATCCATATCCCCTGGTATTCCAATTTAACCATTGCCTTCATTTCCTTTTTGGCTACCCTTGTTTCCGGCTTATTTGGGAATTTGATATCCACCTGGATGCCCCTTTGGATCGGCCAGTTGATCGGAACCATCGTCATTATCGGTGTCGGCGTATGGGTGCTGGTCCAGCCTTATGTAGAAAAAAAGCCCACTCCCAAAACGTCCTCTTCCAACTCGCTTACACGGCTGCTCCAAAACCCAGAGGAAGCGGATGCCGACAGCTCCAAATCGCTTAGTTTGCCTGAGTCCATAGTACTCGGAATCGCCCTAGCGATGAATGCTTTAGCCGGCGGCTTTAACGCAGGTATTACTCAATTGAACGTATGGTACACCTCTCTGTCCGTTGGCTTATTCAGCTTTATTTTACTGGCGCTTTGCGCCGGATTCGGGGAAAAGTTCGCAGCCGAGAAACTGGGCCACCGGGCAACGGTAGTTTCCGGCTTGCTGTTGATCTTCATCGGGTTTCGGCAAATGTTCTAAAGGCGGTTTGCGGACTACAAGCGTATTTGAATCGCCGCAATGAAGCCAGTATAAATCCCCGCAGTTCAGGAAATAACAATCCTTGAGAAAGGAGGGGTTATTATGCCTGCACAAAATCTGGGGGTTCATGAGAAGCTGGAGCTTCATGAGCTGCTTACTTTCAAAACCACTTGCCTCACTAAAAGCCAGACGATGGCGCCTATGGTTACTGATCAAAACCTTAAAATGATTTTGGAAAATGACGTGCGCAGCGGAACTGAAGATATTCAGCAGCTAAGAAATCTACTCGTATAAAACAGGAGGCCGCAAATGAATACCATAATGAAAAATATGACTGGAATGAACGCAATGACTGATCAGGTGATTGCTTCCGATCTATTGATTGCAGCTAAAAGCGGTATTAAAAACTATGCAGCCGCACTCTCCGAGGCAGCAACTCCAGAGGTCAGAAACGTACTGTGTGATCAACTGAGTAAAGCTGTTAACCTTCACGAACAAATTTTCAATTATATGAAGGATAACGGCTATTATAACGCTTACGATCCAGACCAACAAATACAGATGGACATACAAAATGTCGACAAAGCCTTAAATATGCCGAACGCATAAAATATAGCCTTCCCTAAAAAATACCGCTAAGAGGTCTCTTGGCGGTATTTTGAATATGAAAAAAGAACAAACGAGCTGCAATTAGATCAAAAGTCATAAATTTGTATTTTTAGAACTTTTCATATAGGCTATAATAATAGTTACCGGATTACTCTCGTCTTCTTTGCCTAACGAATTATGTTATTGGTATACCGGGCTTCTATTATGATGAGAGGTGTTTATTTTGCGCTGGCTTTTGAATTATGAAGAAGATTTGCAGCAAGCGTTCACTACTGCAGACAAGTTGTTATCTGGCCTCCCTCCCTCCTTTAGCCAACCAGCCCGTGACTTCCTCGACAAATTCCATGTATTGAAGGAGAATCGCTCGAAAAATTATATTTGCTACCTTCTGCCGTACTGGCTGAAGGAGAAATCCACAGTACCGATTACGGATTGCCGCCAAATCGCGATAGCAAATATTTTCGGAATGATGTACTATCACCTTCTCGATGATCTGATGGATAATCCAGAAGCGCGGTTTAAGCATCAGTTGCCCCTGGCCGATCTGATTCACTTTGAATTCTTGAACATCTACAGAAGCTATTTTCCTGCCGACTCACCGTTCTGGCCCTATTTCCGGAAATACATCGCGGAATGGGCAGATGCCGTCACTTACGAGAACAGTAATAATTTCTTCCTAGAGGCTCCTGTAAGGGTCGCTCATAAGGCAGCGCCCGTCAAGCTGACGGTTGCCGCTATTTGCTTGCTCTCTAATCAGGAGAACATGATTCCGTTGCTCGAAGACAGCGTGGATACCGTTCTGATTACACTGCAAATGCTGGATGATTGGATGGACTGGGAGAAGGATCTGAAGGAAGGCAGCTATAACTGTCTCATTGCACTGATCGAAACGAAGCAGCAGCTGACAGAGAAGCGCCGACCTACGCCAGATGAGATAAGACAAGCTATATACACGCAAGGCATCTTATCAGAGTATGCGCAGCAAGCAGAGACTCACCACCAAGCATTAAGTGGTGTTCGTTGTTATACCCAGCATCTCTATGATTTCCATGAATTCCTTGTACATAATATTCGGCAAGCCGCCAAGCAGATCGAAAGGGACAGGAAATTGCTGGAAAATGGCGGATTGGAGTACTGGCTGTCGAAAAAAAATTCTAATTCCTAGATTAAAACTGAGATTAATGCTATAATATGTAAGTGTTTATAACCATTTTTTCTGAGAAAGGGTGATCTTTATGACAACATCAGGAGCTCTCCTTCAAACGCAAATTATTCAGAAAGCTTGGCAAGACCCTAGTTTCAAAGCAAAGCTGCTAGCCGATCCAAAGGCGGCAATCCAGGAGGCGCTCGGGGTTATAATTCCGGATCACATCAAGGTTAAGGCAGTTGAGGAAAATTCCGACGAATTTTATCTTGTTCTTCCCCCAAATCCGTCGGAAGTAATTAAAAGTGACATCAAGCCGAATGCTGTGTGGATGTAAATATTTTTGAAATATGATCACAAACGAGTAGGGCCATGGCAAAAAAACTTCCCGTCAAGTATCTCTTGACGGGAAGCGAATAATTGCTTCGGTACCTACTCCTTTTTCACTCAAGAAGGTAATTTCACCTTGCATTACTTCAATAATTCGGAACGTAACCATTAGGCCGAGTCCCGTCCCTTTAGTTTTATTGGAGAAATAAGGTTCCCCAAGCCGGGCCAATACATCTGAATCCATTCCCTCACCATTATCTTTGATATGAACGTAGACCCAGCCATCTTCTTTATATCCCCAAACTTGAATATCTCCTTCGCCTTGAAGTGATTCGATACTATTTTTGATAATATTAATAATGGCTTGCTTAAATTTAGAGGAATTTCCCTTAATCAATAAATTGTCAGGTATATTTACAGATATTTTTCCTCCCTGCAAATTTGCCATTGGTACTAGTATTCCCTCAATATGTATAAATTCCTGAAGTAAGTTTAATGTAGCCACTTTTCCTACTTCCGGTTTGGCAAAAGTAAGAAAATCAGTGATAATATTCGATGCTCGATCAAGTTCATCAAGAGCCATATTCAAATATACCTTTTCAGATTGCTCATGCTTTTCAGCCATTAATTGAATAAATCCTCTGGTTACCTGCAGTGGATTCCGAACTTCATGAGCTACAGAAGCTGCCATTTCACTGATAATTTCCATTTTCTCCGAACGCTGCAATTCATTATTGAACATCTCAAGCTGCTTAGAGTACTCGACCACCTGTTCATGGTTTTCAGAAAATCTTCTCCCAAGTATGATAATTAAGGAGATTAGGAAGCTAATTACACCCCATTTCCATAGGAAGAGGTCGTAGTATGCATTTTGAGAATAAAACCAAATCAGCTCACCAACTCCTAGTATCGCGAAAACCAAAAATCCAGTTGTAAATATAACTGCGTCTTTATTCTTTTGGAATGTATAAACAGTGACGATACTCAGAAGTAAGATAAACTGAATAATCATAATGTACCCTAGTATTTCCTGTGTCACAAAGCTATACATACTGTGGTACTTTCCTGATGATAAATGATGAAAAACAACCATAACCACGCAAAACATAGAATATCCAAGTTGGAAGTTCCTAAACCTCCTAATAATGGAGTAATAGCCAGGACCAAATACCTTCTCAAAGAAAAATGTGAATGCCGGCAATAAAATAAATAGTGCCGCATCAAACAAGGTAACATATAAATTTCCTTTATCCTCAAATAGCCAATATAAAAAGGATGAGTAGGTTACAACAATTACACCACTAGATAAAAAAACCACACATAGAGAGAGCCAGATAATCAAGTTATCCGATCTTAAAAATACTGTACAAGCTAACATAATAATTGCAATAAAAATAAGTGTGCTGCCTAATATAAAGTCAGCTATGTTCCCCCTGACATACTCTTTGATCAGCTCTTGATAGGCCCCTACTTTAATTACATCTGGAATTCCTATTCTATTATGAGAATAGATTCCGATATAAAGTGTTTTATTTGAATCAACTTCATCTAAAGGCAAAAGTACACTATTAATTTCATAATTATAATCACGCACTGACTCATATATTTTATTACCGTTCATAAAAGCAACAATATGCTTACCATAAATTTTATCGATTAGAATCGTAGAGGAACCCGGTAAAAGCTTTGGAAGTGTAACCTTTATCCATTGGGACGTTGCATCCCTAGGTCTTTCAGGCATAGGGGCATTTAATGAAATCTGCGTCCAACCTTGGATTTCTTCCAATTTGCGCTCATCCATATTTGTATCAAATTCATTAGTCCATGCGATATCCCATTGTACAATAGTTTGCCCTAATGAATCCTTCTCCCCAGAGCTTTCAAGTAAATATGCACAATAGGCTGCTAATACTAATCCCATAAAAATAACAATGGCTTTGACTAACCCTTTCATTACAGCACCCCTGCCTGCAAAATAAAAAAACATTTAACAAACCCTTTTTTATATAATTCGATATAATCTTGCTTAAACCTTCAATATTCTGGAAATGCCTAAATTTTTTTATCATATATTGTCACTTGTATAAGTAAACGTACTCCAAATTGTTAATATACCATGACTTTACTTCCGGGGATAGACGCTAGAGAAAGTGAATGACGAACTTTATGCATAACAATCACAGATCAACTAAGGTCTTCTTATAACAGAAAAAGCCAAGGAACAGGCCTTCAAGACAAAGGCTTCCCTTGGCCTGTGCACCTAAACGGTAACACGCCAACATCATAATTCTTAATCAATAAATAACATATAAGTGCCAATAGGTTTGCCCGTCTTTGAATACCAAATAGACGGTGTTATTCTTTCACGCCTCCCAATGCTACCCCCGCAATAATATAACGAGATAACAGGAAGTAGACGATAAACAGCGGTAAAGCCGTCAATGCCAGCCCTAGGTAGATCGAACCGAACTCCGTCTTGTAAATATCACCGCGAAGCAGGCTTACCATAATCGGCATCGTATACATCTCTTTTTTGGTTAGCAAAATCAGCGGCATGAACAGGTTGTTCCAGTTGGCCACAAAGGCAAAGATGGCCTGCGTCGCCACCGCCGGCACCATCAGCGGCAGGATGATTCGGTTGAACGTTTTAAATTCGCCTGAACCGTCCACGCGCGCTGCTTCCACGATTTCAATAGACAGCGTGGCCAGCAGGTATTGGCGCATAAAGAACACCACAGCCGGCGCTGCAATCGCAGGCAGTATCAGCGGCAGGAAATTATTCGTCCATTGCAGTTTATACATGAACTGATAGAAGCCGATCGCGCTTGCCTGGGCAGGGATCATCATGACACACAAGATGAAAGTAAAAAATGCGTTGCGCAGCTTCCAATTATAGGTCACTAATCCATAGGCCGCCAAGGACGAGAAGTAGACCGTTAAGATCGTTGCCGAACTGGAAATAATAAACGAATTCAGAAATCCTTGAATAGGATCGAAGCTCTTGTCGAGCAGCACCTGCAAGTTGCTCATTAAGTGAGTGGAAGGAAGCAGCGAAAGACCGCTTTGGATTTCAGCTGTAGAGCGCGTAGCGTTTACAAACATGATCCAAAACGGAAAGATGCTAAGGATCGCCAGCAGGATACAGACAATGTAAATAATCGCCCTGCTAATCCTTAAACCGGCGAGTCCGCTTCTCTGAGTTTTTTCCATGGATTACACCTCTCTCTCAACTGCTGCACGGGCAGACTTTCTATATTCCTTTTCCGCTTTCCTCATTTTTGCTGCGTCGCGGTCACGCATGAGGTAGAATAGCAACCCTGACAAGATCGCTGCGATCACAAAGAGGATCATGCTCGCCGCTGCGGCACGATTATACAAATAGCTGCCCTTGAACGCTTGCCCATAGATGAACATAGTCGCGGTAAGCGTGGAATCGTCCGGTCCGCCTGCAAGGAACAACTGTGGAATATCGAACATCGTTAAGCCGCCGACCATCGATGTAATCAGCGTAAACAGCAATATGGTACGCAGACTAGGCAATGTAATGCGGAAGAAGGTTTGAAACCCGCTGGCGCCGTCGATCGCCGCGGACTCGAATAGAGCGGGATTTATGCCCATAACGCCTGCGATAAGAATGATCATCGTGTTGCCATACCACATCCAGAACTGGATGAACGACACAATCCCGCGTGCCGTCGTCTTATCCTGAAGGAAGAAGATCGGGGCGTCGGACCAGCCCATCATCTGAAACAAACTGTTCATTGGACCCATCGGATAGGCAAACATAGAGCTAAATAGTACAGCGATCGTACTTGCAGTAATAATATTAGGCATATAGAACAGAACCTTGAACACGCCTTGCCCTTTTATTCTGAGGCGCTGATTCGTGAACCATGCCGTGAGCAAAAGCGCGAGAACGATCTGTGGGACGAAATTGACAATCCAGAGCAGTCCCGTGTTGAACAGAGATTTCCTGAACGAAGGATTATTAAAAAGGAGATCCTGAAAGTTCTGAAATGGGTTATCCAGAATATGAATTGGCTTAGGCACTAAGCCTTTCATATCAGTAAACCCGATAACTGCGGTATATAAAATGGGATATAACGAGAAAATCACAAATGCAACCACAAACGGAAAGGTAAACAAATAACCATATTTCGAATAGTTGACAACCTTGCGACGCATGTCCTCACCTCACTTGTTGATATAAAGAGGCGGGGGAACTCCCCCGCCCCTTCCGCTTCCTTCTTATTCGCTATCAATGTCAAGCTGGTCTTTGACCTGCTGTTTGAAGGTTGCAATCGCACTTTCGCGGTCTTTGTTGCCTGCGGTGTATTCACGTACTTGATCGCGCCAGAGCCTGTTTATCGTTTCGTCATATTGAGTCAAGTTCTTGCCTGAAGCATTGGCGTTGGCTGGAACGAATACTTCAAACATATTCTGCCCGCCGAGCAGCGGCACTTCTCCGTTGGATTTCTCCATGACGACGGAAGAGGCAACACTGTCCTTAGTACCTTGCTCGCCCTCATTCATCGTACCGTTAGCCCAGTAATGCTGGAGGCCCGTTTCAGAAGTGTCGAGCGTAACCCATTTAATAAAGTCCGCAACTGCTGCTTTCTTAGCTTCATCCTTCGTTACTTCATTGTTGGCAAGCAGCCATGTACCGCCCCAGAAGAAGCCCGTTGGCGGCTCTGTAACAGCCCAGTCGCCATTCGTATCTTTGACTTGACCGTTCATGACATAGTTAATGAGCCATGCTGGTCCGAAGAAACCGAAGATCGGTTGAGCGCCAGACCCGGACATATCTGCATACCAGGCTTCTGTCCAGTCCTGCGTATCGTTGTGATAGCCATTATCTTTCAGCTTCTTGGAGAGATCCAGAAACTCTTCACGCTTCGGATCGATATGAAGCTTTCCATCGACAATCCAGCCTTTATCAGAGCTGTTCTCGATGGCGTGCCACATATCGCCGTCACCAGATACGATACCATAGCCTTTGGCTTTCAGCTTCGCAGCTGCTTCGAAGAATTTATCCCAGCCAGGGCCAATTTCATTTTTGATTGTGGCTGGATCGTCTGTTCCAAAGGTATCCTTCGCAAGGGAGCGGCGATAGATAAAGGCTCCTCCGGTTGCTTGATAGCCGAGGCCTTTCAGTTCGCCATCTTTGCTGCCGATATCGACTGAATATTGAGCGATCCCGGCATCCTTAACCATTTGATCATCCAGACCGAGGTCCGCGTAGTTGGCGGCATAAGTGGATGCATCGCCTTGCGTATATTTGAGCACAAACGCAGCTTCAGCTGCATAAATGTCCGGGGCATCTTTGCCGCCAGCGGCCAGAGCCTGGTCAAGAGCCGGCTGATAAGCGCCATCGGTTGTTGCTATAACTGTCGTTTTGAATTCCACATTCGCGTCAGGATGGGTTTCCAAGTATTTCTTGGTCATGTTTGGAATTTCATCCGTGAAGCTCCAGAGATTGATAGTGACTTTCGGGCTATCTCCGCCTTTTGAAGCTGAACCATTGTTCGTTGATGGGGTCGTATTGTTTGGTGAGTTGGGTTCCTTCGCGCCTCCGCCGGTACACGCTGCGAGAACAGACGACATTACGAGCATTAAAGAAAGTCCCACTAAAACACGTTTCATTTTTTTCATACTTTGCCTCCCCTTTTTATTTATTTCTTCGGTTTATGTAACCGCATTCATATTATAGAGCCTCTAGTCCTAAGAGATAAGGGTCCGCTTTTTAGGAAAGGTTCCTCTTTTTTTTGGATTCCGTTCCGGTCATGAACATAGATTATCTTTAAATTAAGAAATTTTCTCACCTCCATTGCAAGCGGTTGCAAGACAGCATGGATTCACTACCCTATTCCACTTGTCCAGCCATTATGGAATATGAGCTTCCACTCCGTTCCGCATGGACCGATACTGGCCCGGACTCATTCCTTCGTATTCCTTGAACAGCTTATTAAAATATTTGACTCTCTGATAACCAGTACGATATGCGACTTCTATGATGGTCAGGTTCGTTTTCAGCAGCAGCTCTTTCGCTTTTTGCAGCTTTCTGCGGGTGACGTATTCGCTAAAATTCATCTGGCATTGTTCTTTGAATAGCGAACTGAAATAACTCACGTTCAGATGTACATGCGCAGCAACTTCCTGCTGGCTGATTACCTCCCCGATATGCAGTTCCACATAGTGCATCGCCTTGCGGATCGGATCGCTGAGTCCGGCTTCCTCCTCCCTGATGGCCATTAATTTCGGATCAGCCATCTTCCGCATGTAGACGATATCCTCCTGCTCTTCCACGACCTTAAGGGCATCCTCTACGGAGGCAATTAGCTTTTCCCGGCCGATCGGCTTCAACAAATAGTCCACTACGGACAATCGAAGCGCTTCCTGGGCGTACTCAAACTGAGCATGGCCGGAGACGAGAATCACAGATGGCTGACGCTGGATACTTTTCTTCCTCAGTTGGCTAACTAGAGCAAGACCACTGATCTCCGGCATGCGGATGTCCGTTATCATCAATTCCACAGGAGTCTCCTCCAGAATTTGCATAGCCGCCCCCCCGCTGCTTGCCGTAAGGATCTCGTATTGGCCCGCTGCCCATACTCTAAGTATTTTCTTCATACCCTCTCGCGATCTCGGTTCGTCGTCAACGATAAGAATCGTTCGGCTCCTCATGGCGTTTTACCCCCTCGGATAGAATATGGGTGTCCGAATAAACTTGCATTCTTTCGAAGCACGACATTTATTTCTCCCTCCAATCCAATCCTCCCAATCCTCTATTCCCCCTGTCCCGTTCATTGATTTTGATTTGCTCGTTCAGTCTTAACTCTAATCAACTCGTTCCAAGATAAAAAAGGGGTAGTCTTTAATATATTCCACATTAAGACTACCCTCTGGCTGTAATAAAATTATATTATCTTGCAACTCAAGTACCTTCTTTTTATCACTGAATAATGACAAGATCAAGTTTAAAATATTCTTAAACTCCTGTGCTGTAATCTTCCGGGATACGTTCAACATCCCGTTTGATAAAGTGTATATATTTCCATAAAAAGTGCAATATAACTCCTGAACTAGTAACAAATGAAGGAGTTATTCCATGAAGAAAAAGTCAACCGAACGGCCTGCCCTTGAACATGTCATTTCCGAATTTGAAGACTGTGCAGATTTTGTACATCACACCTATTTAGACCATCAAATTGACCTAGTCTACTGTAGTTCCCTGATTAATGAGAACAGTCTTTATCGAAATGTTGTTGAACCTCTAGAGCATATTCAAATCATGGATTTGCCGCGTTTATTGAAGCAGCCCAACTTCAGCCTAACCACAGACAGTAAATTATTGGTGATCGAAATCGCATCAGGACAGGCCGCTTTATTTTTCCGGGAGAATGCTTACCTTATTAATATTGCTGAGTATAAAACTCGGTCTGTAACTGAATCGGAGACCGAAAGCGTAATTACAGGCCCGCACGATGCTTTTACTGAACATGCTGAAACTAACTTGTCGCTTATCCGCATGAGGGTCAAAAGCTCACATTTAAAAGCAGTCAAAATTTCTGTGGGAGAAGTGACTAAAACAGATTTCTATCTTTTATATATTAAAGATCTGGTGAACATGGATTATGTGGAGAAGATCAAGTACCGTGTATCTAATATTGAGATTGACTCCGTATTTGATACTAACATGCTGCTCCAATATATTGATGACTCCCCTTACTCCATTTTTCCGCAATTTCTTACGACAGAGCGGCCGGATGCGATCGCCTCAAAGCTCGTGGCGGGTAGAGTTGTAGGCATGCTGAATGGGAGCCCGAGCCTTTTCACTGCCCCATCCTCCTTCTTCGAGTTTCTTTCCTCTTCCGATGATTATTATCAGCGCTGGCTGCTTGGCAGTGCAATTCGACTATTAAGATTCTTGGCGCTCGTTATCACCCTTTTATTTACAGCGATCTATGTATCTGTGACAACATTTCATTATGAAATGATTCCGGAGAATTTACTTCTCACGTTGACGGAATCCAGAAACAAGGTCCCTTTTCCTCCTCTTTACGAAGCACTTTTCCTGGAGATTACAATTGAGCTGCTTCGAGAGGCAGGAGCCCGGTTACCTACTAAGATTGGTCAGACTATTGGTATCGTGGGAGGAATCGTAATCGGACAGGCTGCCGTTCAGGCAGGTCTGACCAGTAATATTCTTATCATAGCAGTGGCGTCCTCTGCGATCGCTTCGTTCGTGACCCCGGTATATATCATGAGCGCCTCAGTTCGGCTGCTGCGCTTCTTCCTTATTATTTTGGCAGGATTATGGGGGAATTTTGGAATCACCGCTGGATTCGCGGCTATCGTGATACACATGAGTGGACTCACCAGTCTGGGCACATCTTATTTGACGCCTGTCGCCCCATTCAAACTTACTGATTGGATGGATACATTTATTATCGCTCCTTACAGATTTTTAATCGACAGACCATCACAAAGCAAATCGCCTAATACCGTCCGGAATAAAATGAAGAAATGAAGGAGAGGCGGACATGACAGAAAAACTTTCACCATTCCATGCAACCATCCTAATTTATATGACCCAAATAGGTATGGGATTGTTCACTCTTCCCCGGTTATTAGCTGAACAATTTGGTACCAACGGATGGTTGATGCTGCCTATTGCCTTTTTACTTTCCACCTTGAATATATTGTTAATTGCGGTAGTTTACCATCTTGCAAAAGGCCGATCATTATTCGAAATCCTGGAGCAATCCATTCCTAAATTCATTTTATATCCTTTCTATTGGATATTGATCGGGATATGGTCAGTAACCGGATGCCTAATTGCAAAATACTATATTATTGTATTTCAAATGGTAGCTTACCCCACCGCGAATCCGACCATTTTCAAATTCATCGTAGATGTATTACTTTTCTTTCTCATTATTAAAGGGATATATAATATCGCAAAAGCCGCTACAATCTTCCACTGGCTAACGGTTCCGTTACTTTTATTAATGCTATTTTACTTCAGAGATTTCGATTGGGCACGTTTAACCCCCTTTGCCTTTCGTGATCATCATATGTCAGTATCTGGTGCGTTAAATCTATACTTTAACTTCATTGGGTTTGAGCTGGGTTTATTGCTGTTTCCTTATATTAACCGGAAGACCAAGCTGATTAAATCCCTGTTAGTTAGCAATACAATGGTCACAATTGTGTACATCTATGTCACCTTTATCGCCTTCGGATTTTATGGTTATAAGCATTTAAGCACGATACAATTTCCAATCCTCAACATCCTTGCTTATGTTCAGTTACCATTTGTTCAAGGTACGGAAAATTTATTTTATGGTTTCTTCCTTTTTTCAATTTTGATTACCGCAGGTATGTATTTATGGGCAGCATTGGAAACGACTCAAACGATGATTCGTGCTCCCAAGAAGCTTTTGGCCCTTATTTTAGTTATAGCGGTCTTTAGCATAGCACTGGTTCCCGACACACTCGTAGAAGTGATGAATTGGTCCAGCAATTTAGGGTATCTGGCAACAGGTATCGCCATTGTGTTCCCCATTCTTTTGATTATCTTGCTGCTGACACAAAGAATACGAGGTGAAATCACTTGAACAGGCATCAAATATGGGTACTCATAGCTGTAGTGCTACTAAGCGGATGCGGCTCTGATGAACGAATCATCGACAAAATCGGGTTTGTGCAATCCACCTCGCAGGATCTGTTACCTGATGGACAGCTAAAAATTGCAATAAGTGTACCGATTGCTAACCCGGATATCAAAGTGGGCCGGGAATTTCTACAGACGGTGGCGATCAGCAATAAGGTCGGCCAAATGAAACTGGCCAGACAGACGAATTTGAAGTTAGTCAGCGGACAATTACGTCTAATTCTATTTGGCCGATCACAAGCAGAGCATGGAATCTGGGATAGTATTGGTACGTATTACCGGGATCCTACCGTGTCCGAAACAGTGAAAATTGTCATCGTAGACGGGGATGCTGGCAGCTTGCTCAGTAAAAATTATGATTCTTTTCCCCGAACGGGGAAATATATCGACAAGGTTATTACCAAGGAATCAGGCGAGCATATAATCCCGAAAACTACGCTTTATTCCTTCTTAAGAGACTATTACAATGACGGACAGGATCCAATTGCACCCATTATCAGAAGTGAAACAGACAGCATTGCCGTACAGGGGATCGGGCTATTTCGCGATGATAAGTATGTTGGTGAAATCAATTCAGAAGAAGGAATCATATTTAATTGCCTCTACAGAAGCTTCAAAAGGGGCGAGTTCACCGTGAATTTAACGGAGGAATCAGACAAGGTCGTATCGGTCTTCTTCGATTCCCTCCAAAGCAAGAGAAAGGTTAAATTAGTACGAACAGATTCAGGAAAACCTGAGATCAGGCTCCATCTTAAAATAAAAGCATCAGTAGTTGATTATCCGGGTGAATTAACCCTTAGCAACCTTAGAGATTTGCAAGAATTTGAACGAAAGGTTTCCGCAGAAATGACCCGGCGAGGGAATCAGATTATCAAGAAACTTCAAACGTTAAAGGCCGATAGCCTCGGCATTGGGAATTATGTTCGAAACAGCATGAGCTACAAAGAGTGGAAGGAAATGAACTGGAGAGAAGATTACGCGAATTTAAACATTACATGCAACTTCACATTTAAAGTAAAAGACTATGGGTTCCAGCATCGGCATCATTAATACAGCCCTGCTGGGCACAATGATAAAAAAGCGGGCAATCGCCCGCTTTTCGCCTTTTTTAAATCATTTTTTTGATTTCATCCTTAATGGATTCCGCTTGTGGTCCAAAGACAACCTGGACCGCTCCCTGGCCCAGACGCATAACCCCGGATGCGCCAAGCTTTTTCAGCTCGGAGTCCTTTACTGCAGTTTCATCCTTCACAATTAAGCGGAGGCGAGTTATACATGCGTCGATGCTAACAATATTCTCGGCACCGCCGATATTGTCCAGTACCTTGGCTGCTTTTGACGCTTTAGAACCCCCAGAGCCTTCATCTCTCGCTGCATCATTACCCGTCCCAGAGGAAATTTCCGCCTCATCGTCATCCTCGCGTCCGGGGGTTTTCAGATTCAATTTCGAGATGAGAATCCGGAAGAGGAAGTAGTAAACCACACCAAAGGCTAAACCTACCGGAATCAGCAGCAAAGCGTTCTTGGACATCTTCATATTTACCAGATAGTCAATCAAGCCGGCGGAGAACGTGAAGCCTAAATGCACGTCCAGCACATACATGATCAGACCGGACAGCCCCGTCAAAACCGCGTGAACCACATATAATACCGGGGCGACAAACATAAACGCGAACTCAAGCGGCTCGGTAATCCCCGTCAAAAATGATGCAAGCGCCGAACCCAAAAAGATGGAACCAACGAACTTACGCTTGGACGGCTTAGCCGTGTGAATAATGGCCAGAGCCGCCGCAGGCATTGCAAACATCATGATCGGGAAGAAACCGGACATGAACATTCCTGCCGTCGGGTCTCCGGCAAAGAAGCGCCATAGATCCCCGTGAACGACTTCGCCGGCGGCGTTGGTGTAATCACCGATCTGGAACCAGGCGATAGAATTCAATACATGATGCAGACCCAATGGAATCAACAGACGGTTCGCAGTTCCGAATACGAACGAGCCGATGCCGCCTAATCCGACAACCCAGTTGCCGAAGTCGGCAATCACATCCTGAATCGGACTCCATATCATACCGATCAGAACTGCAAATACCATCGTGGAGGCGGCGGTGATAATCGGCACGAAGCGTTTGCCGGCAAAGAAGCCGAGCCAATCCGGGAGCTTGATATTGTGGTATTTGTTATACAGGAAAGCCGACCATAAACCGACAAAGAAACCGCCCAGCACACCCATATTCAGCTTCACATCATCCGGTATGAACGGCATTTGCAGCGGAACCTGAGCGAGCACTTTCGTAAATACCATATATCCGATAAATGCCGATAAAGCAGCAACCGCATCTCCGGCAAAACCGATCGCAACGCCGATCGCAAAGATAAATGGCAAATTGTCCAAAATTGCAAGCGCACCGGAAGTCATAAACGGTGTAACAAACTGATTCAGGAAACTTCCGACGACCCCCAATGGAATATCTTTCTGATAGTCGATCATCCCAAGCCCTTGCAAAATACCTGCTGCAGGCAATGTAGCCACCGGCAGCATTAGAGACTTGCCCAGCCTTTGTAATTTAGCCAGCATTCGAATCATCCTTTCGACTCATTAATTTAGCACTGCTCTTAGCCCTAACCATGAAAACGTTTACAATATGTACCGGGTAGGCACCTGCTTTTCTTCCTTGGCCGATAGAAATGAAAAGCCGCTTTGCACCGCCTCCTTGCAGGATTTTTAATCATCGCTTTAAGGCGACTTGGTTCGGTGTCTGACCTCGGAGAATTCGACAAAAAAAGCCAAGAAGAACAATGACTATATTAATCATGTCTTCTTGGCTCATGCCCACATATATGGTAACACGCCTTAAAACGTATTCATTTGATGTTGTTATCTTAATTCAGCCTTATCCGATTGTCAATAACAAAAAATGTTACTTAGAATTTTAGGGTCACACTTAGAACATAATCGCTTCCTGCAGTTACATTTCCAGTATGTCCCTCGACAGAAGAGGCCAGCTCGTCCCCATTGGTAACGATAATCGGCGTCACTACAGGATAACCGGCTGCCTTAATGGCATCCCTATCAAATTCAATCAGCGTCTGTCCCGCTTTTACCGAATCCCCCGCCTCCACATGGCTTGTAAAACCCTCCCCTTTCAAGCCTACGGTGTTGATGCCAATATGGAACAGATACTGCAGTCCAGTGGCATTGTCCTCCAGCATAACGGCATGCCTGGTCTTAATGACATGGGCAACCGTGCCGTCAAAAGGAGCCACTAGACGCCCTTCAGCAGGTTCAATCGCTACCCCCTGCCCCATAAACCCTCCGGCAAATGCCTCATCCGGCACCTCGGAGAGCGGGACGGCTTTACCCGTCAAGGGAGATTGAACCTGCACTACTTTGCTTGATTTCTTCTTAAAGCGTTCGAACATTATGATTCCTCCTTGATCCACTGCTATTTGTTTTGTGTGCGTCCGCGAAATAGGCGGTATAGATGCATAGCCAAGAAGCATACCTCCGCCTCCGGTACGGTCCTGCCCAATTCCTGCTCCATTTCCTTGGCCAGCCGGCTCGCAAGCTTGTATTCGCTGGTGAACTGGCTTTTGATCTGATCCGCAAACGGATTGTCTACATTCACCGAATGATTCAGGATCCGATCCACCGAGAACCGCAGATGCATCAGCAGCCGGACATGATCCATGCTACCGCTTTCAAAGGCGGTGCCGCGTTCCCGTTCGATAATGTCGATAAGCCGTCCGACCATATTGGATGCCTTGACCAGTTGTCCAACCGGGACGTGGCTGACGGCGGAATACACGTGATATGTCAAAAATCCCACTTCATCCTCGGGCACTTCGATACCAAACGCTTGACCGATCATATCCGCTGCCTTCAGCGCAATTTCATATTCCCTGGGAAAGCTGATTTTCGTCTCTTCGAGGAACGGGTTGATAATATCCATACCCTTCCGAATCCGGTAAATCGTAAATTGGATATGGCTCGGAAGCGCAAGATATACCTTGTCATTCAGCTTGCCCGGAAATTCCTTGCTGATACTGTTCAATATATCGTCGGTAATCTCCAGCACCTTTGGATCAAATTCCTCCAGCAGACGATACTCATTTAACTGCTCCTGGTCCTCGAGCTTGAACAGCTTCTCAATGCGATGATCATCCGAGGCGATCGTCCCGCCCACTTTCGTGCCGAAGCCGATCCCTTTGCCAAGTATTACATATTCGAATTTTTTCATCCCGCCGCCGTGCACCAAAACGACATTGTTGCCGATCACCCGAATGACCTCAAACATCTCCGGCCCACTCATGTCGGATCCCCCCTTCTTCTAAGCATAATCTTATTTTGGCAAAAGGGTTATTAAAAAAACAGAAAAAGCCAAGAAGAGACCTCCGAACAACAGAGGCTTCCCCTTGGCTCATGCCCGCAAACGGTAACACGCCACCACATCGTGGTTTATAGCAAATATAATAGTTCAAATAAAGAGACGAGTCAACCCCGGGCCAGACAGTAAAATATTACATATTAGCTGAAAATTTATTTTAAATAAATATCGATTGCTGCCACTTGGCCATTCCGGACTTCATGCGCCAGTTCACCGCCAATGACACTACCGATAATCTCGGCTGTAGAGCCATCCTTCTTCATCAGTTGAATTCGCTCTACCATCGCTTTATCTGCGCCGAACGTATCCGCCTGAAGCGGGTTATGGTAGGTCACCTGAGTGCTGCCAAGGAATTTAAATGCGACTTTCCCTTGCTCGTCGAACAGCCATCCCGGCAAAACAGGCTCAAAGGCAAGCTGCAGCTGGCCATCGTTAACGCTGAACACTGTACTTCCCATCATCATTTTGATCCACATGCTAATAAACTCCGCGGTTGATCCGCTCAGACGGGCTACAAAACCACGGCCGTGCACATGAGGATCAGGGTTGACGCTTGTAGCGATAAACGACGAGTTCTCCAGTGTACTGCGGCCGTATACCGCAGGATCCAGGAACGGAATCAAGGACGTCTTCATTTCCGCAAAAAACTGCTCGTACAGCCCGCTCTTCAGCAGCGCCAGCAAATATTTATAGCTCATGTGGAGGAACACCGACTCCCGCTCCAGCCAGCCTGGCGTAAAGGCCCGAATCCGGCCGATCTCCTGGGATTCGCCATCCAGGCTCACCGAGGTTTTGTACATCTGGATCTCTTTATCGAACAGGTCGCTCTGCCGGATCAGCTCATACGCCTTCTCGGCTTGCGCCTTGTCGTCGATCGTCTTCAGCCAACGGGCCGGCCCTTCAAGGAAGTGCGGCAAAGGCTTCGCTTCGAATTTCTTCACAACGACCTTCGGCAGACCATAGCCGCTAATGACAGGTTTGCCCTGAGCATCCAAAACCGGCTCGTATTCCACCGCTTCGAAGACGAAATATGTCGGCGTCAGGCCATGCCCCAATTCAATGGCTCGCTCGATGCCTTGATCGATTTTCTTCAGCATTTGTTTGTAAATGGATCCTAGCTCGGCAAGTGAAATCTGCTTCAGCTCGCCGCTGATTCCGAAGCGAATGTCGTCACGGTATTGCTCGCGAGCGGCAGCCACTTGGTCCCAGTAATCGAACTGTTCAAGCTCCCCGGCGAATTGACGCTCCATTAACCGGCTTACTCGATCAAGCAGCTCATGCATCTCTTCTGGAAGGCCGACCTGCCGATCGCCATACAGCTCGCTTGCCTCGATGACCAGCTTCACGATCCGCTTCAGTTCGAACGTCTCGCTCATACCGGAGCCGAATAATCCTGGCAGTCCGTTCATCGCATCGTTCCAGCCCGGTTTGTCGCCTTCCATTTCCACGCCCATGCCATAAGGGTCAAGCGTCGCAAATTTGTTCAGCGACAATGAGATCAGCTTGACGAACAGATTCGTGCGGAATATCTCGCCTTCTCCATGCTTCGTTTTCAGCCAGTTCGTATCATTAAGGGACAGGCCGAACCTCTGCATTTTCTCCTCATCATGTTCCAGCGCTCCGTATTGGCGCACCTTCGTTCCGTTGATGACGTATTTCTCGCTTCGCGGGAGCACCCGTGCGGGGCTGTCGAAAAACGTGTACACCTCTTCCCCGAACAGCAGCTTTTCTTTACGATCCGGGAAAATATCCAGGTACCCGTCGATGAGATCCAGATTGTATGTCCAGTGATCCGACCAGTACCCTTCTCCGAAAGCGGCTTCGATATTCTGCTCCGCCAGAGATAGAATACCCGTCAAAATTTCTTCCTCGTTACGCCGCAGGCCTGCGCTCTTGTCAGCCAGCAGGGAGATCACTTTACCTGGCGTAAATTTGCCCAGGCAAAGGGCCTGCAATTTCTCGGCGATCTGCGGGTTCGATACCGAAGTCTCCACCCATTCCCGCAGGCCGGCCGCCCGCTGCTCCGGCACCGTGAAGCTCGTGCCCTCTACGCCCAGCGGGTTATAGCCGTCCGCCTGAATTAAGCTGAAGAACGTCACAATATTAAACGTGCCTACCCGCGGATTGAAGTAAATGTCGTTCCTGCGGTTCTGGTTGGCGTCGCGGAAGTTCCCGTTTCCTTGAGAATAATACTCCGGGGCGATCGAGAAGAAATTGTAATCGCGCTCCAAATCCCCGTGCTTACGGGAATACAAGTGAATGACGAACCCTTCCCGGCCGTTCTCAAACAGGAATGGATAGCCGCCGCGCAGGAAGTTATCCATGTAGCTCTGGCGGCAGTATGCATCAAAGAGCGGCGATGACGTCCGAGTTGCGATATCATCGGTCAGCTCCTCCGTCAATTGACCTGCTTCCGCCTGCTTCACGGCAATATAAGCAGGACTAGCAATGGATGGCGCTTTTTCGTTCAAACGCTCCATGCTCTCAATATGTCCGATTAACGTATACAGCGTAGTTGTCTCGCCAGCTGCCAATTGCACGGATAATCCCGTAAAACCGCAAGGCACCTTGTTCGTGCAGTACTCCTGCTCCGCCGTCAGCTCAGCGAGGGAACGCTCGGCAAAACGGTCCGGGTACGCCAATGACGTATTGTCGCCAAAAATGATCTGGAAGTCGACAATCGGCTTGACGATCTTGCCGTCCTGGCCGAACGAAAGGTAGAAATGGCCGCTCTGCACCTCGCTGACCTCCGCACTGTCGCTTGTACTTGAACGTACGCGGTAATAAGGAATGTTATTGTCCAGATTATATACTTCCATCCAGCTCCGCAGCAGGTTGCCGACCTCCTTGTATCCGGCGTTGTCTACACCGTATGGCAGAATTTCCGGCAGACCGTCCAGCACCTCAAGCTTCATGGGCTCCCCGGAAATATTAGTGATCTCCACTTTCCGCACCAGGGCGGCATAGTCGTCGTTTGGCATTTGGAAATATGTCACCTTGATTCCGGTTCCCTGCTCCTTGTTTACTTCCTCAATCCCGATCTCATTCGGCAGAATCACCATTTTCCGCTCGGCTGCGGCATCTGGGGCCGCGCTTTGAAACGGTTCATAGATTCCCTTAGCGCCTTCCCGCTTGATAAAGGTTCTGAAGCCTTTGGATGTTACCGATTGGTACGTGATACTCGCCGGAGAGAACTCCATGATTGGGCTCTTCTTGTCGCGAATGCCGAAGCTGCATACCGCCTGGCCGCGATTGACGTAGAACGTCCACATCGGAATCCCCTTCAGGCCTGCTAAGCCAGGGAGAAAGCTTGAAAAAGGCTTGGCTTTATCAAACTGCTTGATGACGAAAGCGTTCTGATCAAATGAATAGTTAGACATGCTGTTACCTCCATTTATCTTTTAGTTTTCAATCCATCGGTTTACAAGATATTTCCCATCTGATAAAGGGCCGAAACCGGTTTCGATTTATTTTAAAAAAACAAGCCGGCCCATGAAGCAGGATAACTACAAAGGGCGGCATGAATCGCGAATAACCAGCTCGACCGGAAGCATATCTCGCTGTAATTCTTTATGGCCTTCTATCGAATAGATTAACATGTTTGCGGCCCTGCTGCCAAGCCCATATGTATTCTGGCGGATCGTCGTCAGGGAGGGCGTCAAATATTTCGCCATTTCAATATCGTCAAAGCCGATGACGGAGATGTCTTCTGGAACGGATACCCCCTGCTCCCGCATCGCAATCATCGCGCCGACAGCCAGATTATCCCCGGCCGCGAACACTGCCGTAGGGCGGTCCTGCAGGTGGAGCAGCTGCTTCATCGCCTTCCGTCCGCTTTCGACGGTAAAGTCATAGCTGCCCTGCACGATGAACTCCGGCTTAGGCGACAAGCCCCGCCGCTGCATCGCTTCGATGAAACCCTGAGTCCGCTTCTCGCCGGCAAAGGAATGCCCGCCCCCAATATGGGCGATGGAGCGGTGTCCAAGCGAATATAAATAATCAACGGCCATTTCGCTGCCCATCGTATTGTCGGAATAGATCGTGCTGGCATGCTCCGAATCGGAATCCAGCAGGACGCAGGGAATATCCGCCTCCACCAGTTCGTGAAAATAAGGGTCATCATAGTCCGGCAGAATCACGACGATGCCGTCGACGCCGCGTATTTTACAATGCTCCAGATACCCGCTGGGCTTGCCCCCGATATCCTTTGTGATAAACATCAGATCGTAGCCTTTCGAGGTAGCCACCTTCTTGAAGCCTTCAATGACGCCGCCGAAATAAGGATGCAAAATTCCGGCCCCTGACGATTCATTGAACAGCACGCCGATCGTCCAGGAACGCTTGGTCGTTAGCGACCGGGCATGGGCGTTCGGAACATAATCCAGCTGCTGCGCGGCCTCGAGAATCTTACGGCGGGTCTTCTCGCTAACGTCGGAATAGCCGTTGAACACCTTGGACACCGTGGTCGGCGAGAACCCGGTTAACTTGGCAATATCATAGATCGTAGTCAAAGCGTTTACTCATCTCCTGGTACATTCATCCGAGCATGGTCTCATACGTGTCAAGCAAATTGTAGTCGTCCCAGCGGCAACAAGTCAACTATAAATGTGACAATTGCATTTGTTTCAACCTCCTGGCCGACGTTTAAAAATTACACAAGCAGCAAAACGCATCCCCAATTAGAGAGGATAAGGAGGTAAAGTTCATGTATGAGCCTCGCGAACGCAATGAAGTGAGTAACGTAGACGTAGAAAGACGAGACATTCAGCAGAAATCCGAGCCAAGCATGGTTGCTTCGACGTTTATAAAATATGCCGCTTATATCGTGCTGTTCTTCGGCTTTCTGTACTTCCTCGTAAAATACGTATTTCCAATGTTCTAATTCATTGGAGATCTTTGCGCATTTGCCGGAACGCCAGAAGGCGTCCCGGTTTTTTGTTATTTCTTCCGTTTGAATGTGGCTATTCGGGGTAAACTCCAATTAAGCATTAGCTTCAAGCCTGCACATCATAATGAGGAGGAGATTCCCCTTGCCAGAACATTTAGAACATTTAGAACACGGCGATAATCCGAAGACTGAGGCCGCTGATCACGAGTACAAGAGATACCAGGTATTGAGAGAGTATCGGCCGGAAAACGACATTCCCGGCGACGATTTGCTCCCGCATGATACACGCATCACCCAAGCGCTTAGCGAGGATGAACCCCATTCCAGTAAGCAGGCGAACGATGTGCGGCATAGCAGCGATTTTCCCGATGTGCCCGATGCCGATGAAATTGCCGCGAACAGCCCCGTAGATCCTGCCGCCCCTGACCCGAACGCGGTACCCGGCATTGATGTGCTGAACGGCTATGACGGGGATGACGGGGATGAGTGAGCCATGCCGGTTACGATGAAGTGACAGGTCCGAACCGTTGTAATACCTTCACAAAGGAACCTCTCTCCCCGCAAATTCGGGGAGAGAGGTTCTTTATTGGCGATATAAATTTCGCAAATTCCTCCAGCTAGCGGATCATACCCGAATATCTAACCTGCACATCTGCCTTGACGCTGAATTCCAAATTCGGATAGATCCTTTTCCACTCTTCAAGCTCCGTAGCGTTGTTCCAATTCATGGCGCTGTATCTTAACCCCCATCCGAACGGATCAAGACCGGTTCCATGGATTTTGACAAGGAGCTGCTTTACATCCTTTTCCCACTGCTTGCTGGCCGCCTTGGAAACGGCTCTAAGAATTGGCCCTGTCATCTCGATTCCGCCTGTGTTATCCTCCAACGACGCCCTGCCTCCAACGGAATACTGCACAACCATTTTACCATTATTCAATTTAGTCAATTTGAACTTGGAATGGTTAGTTTCCATATTGTAGCTATATATATTCCCATCCATTTCTACATTGAAGCTGGTCCGCAGTCCTCGCTGGGTTAGCAAGTTAAACAGTCTTGCCTCGTCGGGCGTTAATTCAGCGCGTATTCTCTGATTGTCCAGCAGTACCGCTTTATTGATCAGAAGGGTATCCTCCCCTTCTTTCTCCACGAGTGGCAGGACAGGATCCAGGCCTTGCTCCGTCATATGACGCCGCAAATTATAGGAGAACGTGCTGACGATGAAAGGCGATTCAGTTCCTTCCTTCCCCAAGCTTAAAATGAGGTAGTATGCGGGAACCCGCTCGCTTTTTGGACGAACACCGAGCACTTCCTTGGCCGTAGGTCTGGCCACCCCGTTATAAGCGATTAGTTGAATATCCCTGCGTCTGACCATCCAATCGATCATTTCTGATATATTGTCCCGGGCATAACCCTCTCCAAATAATAGCGTCTTGCAATGACTGAAATCCAGCTCTTTATCCACCTTGGATTTCAGCAGGCGAACCGCCTCTGGTATACTGCTTGAAATCTGGGAAATGACAATGGCTTCCTGGTTGCGTTTTGTCGGATCTCCTTCGGGAATAGCCAGTTTGAGCGAAACCTCGATCGAATGCTTACCATTGCCCTTGCCTTCTCCTTCCTTTTTTTCTCCGCCCTCTTCCTCTGTTTGAACGGAATCAATGCCGAAGCCCAATACGAACGCGCGCCGGTCCACATCCTTGAATTGGCACCCTGCCAGCAGGGATATCAGGCATAACAGGAATACAAGCTTCGGATACTGCCATTTTCTCATGCCCTCTTCTTCCTCCTCCGGTATGCGGCAATGATCGTAGCTATCAGCAGAAACTCTCCGGACAGGCGAACATTCAGAAACCACTGTCCGAGCATCGTTAATTTCACCTGATCTAAATAGAATCCCATCCAGACCGTTACTGCCGTCATCACACCAAGAATCCACCAGTCCTTATTCGAAGCTGCCTTTAATCCCTTCGTCTTCTTCTTCATAAAAAATGTTTTAAATATTTCTAAAGCAATATGCCAATGAATGACGGCGCTAACTAGCGACAAAGCTAAATAAGTGAAATAGAATATAAACAGCACACGCTCCACGATAAAAAACTCGCTGCGAATGGCATCCGCCGTCGAAAACCAGGTATATACCTGATCCTCTACGCCGATCGTCCCGTGATAACCAATGGGAACAAGCAGCGTAACTAGCAGGATCATCAGTCCGGATACCGGAATCATCCACAAATGCCTAGGCTTCAAGCTTTTAAAGGAGCGATTGAAAATGGCTAGGTTCACATACCCGGTAAAAATAAAAGAAGCCCCCGCAATAGAGTTGTACTTCGGCATAGTCCATAGATGAGTGATGACCTGCATGACCGCATCCCAGCTGAAATGAGGATTAATTAGCGCCTTAAGCAGCATATAAACAGCCAGTGGACAGTTAATAATCAGGGTCGTCTCGAGCGCATACAGAATAGATTCTGTTTTTAGGCGGCTGCTAATCGTAACCAGCAATAAAAAAGCGATGAGAGCAAAGAAAGGAGAGACGTCAGGACTTATGAAGCGGAGTGTAATATCAACAAAAGACACTAGAGTGATAGCCCCGGATCCATACCAAAGGGATGCAAAAATGCAAAGTAAAGGGATGCCTATAAACCGGGGGAGGGTGGAATCCACAATTTCTGGTAATCCCTCCCCAGGAAAATGGCTGATGATTTTAGTAAAGGTAATCAAAAGCGTCGACCCAAGCAGAACCGAAATCAAGATGGACAGCAGCGCTCCCTCAAACCGGTTGTCGATCAAGACGCGAGGCACGAAATTTATGATATTAATTAACGCGTTGATCAAATATAAATAATAGAAATACCTTTCTTTAATCATTCTGCTTGTCTCCCTTAGCTGGATTGGCGTTTTGTTGAAAATATTTCCATGTAAGGCTTTCCGAAGCTGCGCATCCCCGACAAATACATCACAATTCCCACCGTACTCACCACGATGCCGATTAGCCCGAACGTTGCCGCAAAGAAAATGAGGTAATATTTAAGTACACGCACAGTAAAAGCCATCATATTCAAGGGGATGACAAAATTGGAGATGGCGACTGCCGATACGATAATGATCATGATATTACTGACCAAACCGGCCTGCGTTGCCGCTTGCCCCAAAATGAGACCTCCTACCGTCGTCGCCGTCGGCCCGATCGCCTTTGGAAGCCTCAAGCTCGCCTCTATGAGAAACTCCATCATGAGCAGCATCAATACAACCTCGACGAAAGACGGATAAGGTACGGCAGCTCGGCTGCCCGCGATCAGAAGCGTGATTTGAATTTTTAATATTTCCGGATTATAGGATGTAAAAGCAACATAGAAGGCTGGGAGCGTCACCGTGATAAAAAGGCCGATGTAACGGATCAGCTTCATAAACCAGCCGACTAACGGGAGCTGGATTTTGTCATCCATTGCCGTGAAGAAGTCATTGAACATGGCTGGTGCTATTATTGCATAGCCTACCGTGTTCATAAGTACGGCAACCTTGCCTGCCGATAAATTGAATACGACGCGGTCGGGCCTTTCCGTTACGATCGTTGTCGGAAAAATGCGATACTTCCGCTCGCTGATATACTTCTCAAGTTCGCCGGCCGATTGCAAAATATCAACCGATACTTCAGAGAGCCGCTTCCTCATCTCTTGCAGTACATCCCTATCCACCCGGGAATCGTCATACATTACGACAACCGTGGTTTGGGACACATCGCCGATCGTTAGCGGCTCGATCCTCAATTCTTTGGACTGGTAGCGGCGGCGAATCAAATTGACGTTGATTTCAATATTCTCGGTCAGGGCATCATTCGGTCCTTGGACGATGGCCTCCGTTATGCTGGAGGAAATACCGCTAAACTCTATTTTCATCGCGTCAAACAAATAACTGCTGTCCTTGATCCGAATGAAAATATAGCCTTTCATAACAAACTCCATAACCTGCTGCTTATCCTTGGCTTTTTCGCATCCTGGAAAGGAAAAGATGTATTTCTCATATTCCTGAATGTCCATCTCATAGCTGGGCACGACAATGAAGCGTTTAACCGTATCTGAATCGGTCAGGCTTCTCAAATAGATCATTTTGATGTCGCCGGAATTGCCCAGGGATCTCTCCTCGAAATCCATCAGACCGGTCAACTGCTCGGCTAACCATGCTTCCATGCTTTGCTCGGTTCGTTTCGTTGGCATATCGAATAATATCCTTTCGCTTTGCAGATCTTTTTACGCATTCCTCTCAGTCCGGGTTATTGTTCCAACGAAACGGATAAATCATACATTTGCTATTCTTAGTTGTGCCTAATAGTGCCCAGCAGCTTTGTATTCGACAAAAAAAGGCCTAGCGTTCCGCACGCCAGACCTGGTTTCTTCCCGATTCCTTTGCTTTATATAATGCTTGATCCGCCATATCCAGCAGCTGCTCCTCCCCGATGTCAGGATATGTCGCGCTGCCTGCGGAAATCGTCAAATGAATAATTAATCCTTGCGGCAGCAAAAACGGCTGTTCCTCCACGTTGCTTCGCAAACGCTCGGCAATCTTTGCGATCTCGTCCCTGTTACAGTGATCGACGAGAACGACGAACTCCTCCCCGCCTTTGCGGGCGATCTTATCGTCGGGACGAAACGTATCACGCAGCAGATCGGCAAACTGGGACAATACCGCATCGCCAGCTGCATGCCCGTATGTATCATTCACCTGTTTGAAATGATCGATATCTACCAAAAGCAGGGTAAAGGGAATGCTATACCGGCTGAAGGATTCTATTTTTTGCTGCAGCAATATTTCAAAGGCTCGGGCATTATACAATCCCGTGAGAAAATCCCGGTAAGCCGCCTCGCGCATGGTACGAAGGGAGTCTCCTGATTGCTTCATATATCGCAGCATGAAAAAAGTGAAAAGCCCGCCAAAGACAAATACGATGCTGAACATGACTATCGCTTCCCTGCGGTCACTTCCTTCCAGCGTACAATAATAAACGAGGTCAGAAGCAATGATACATAGAGCAAGCGCGGTGAGCCATCTGCTAAATGAGAGTCTAGGGATGCGCAGCAGCAGGAGCGCGAAGAGCAGCGTAACAATCGCATTTAACCCACCCCCGAAAATCGATACATGATCGACTCCATGGAGCAAAAACATCCGATAAACCGAAATGATCAGCGTCGCAATCCCTCCCGAGGTCATACCGCCCAGATAAACCGAAATCAGTATCGGAAGCTGGCGGAAGTCAGCGAACACATTATCCGTAATCGGAAAGGTAAAATACATGAGCACTACGCCAAACAAACCTAAAGCAACTCCCAGCACTATGCGTTTGCTTCTTTCCTCCAGACTGCTGTTCAGTAAATATTTGGTTCGAATCATATTTCCGAAAAATAAAAAGGTTGTTAGAGTCGTAAAATTGTTGAACAAACTCTCAAACATCGAACATCCCTCGCTGGATTGACAGAATTGACGCCCCGAGCAATGCAATACCCTACCCTTGATTGATGTAAGCATACCATATAATTTAGAAATAAAAGATTAATTTTCGCTAATAATCGCTATAATTCGACAAACCTTAGCGGAATCTCTGTCCGTTTATAGGTCGGCTGTCCAATCCTAAATAAAAAGAGACCAGGATCGACTCCCGGTCTCTTCATTTGAGGCATATACCGGCCCCAACTATGTCAAATTATCGGCATGCTGCCCGTTCAGCCTTGCTGCTCAAACATTCAGCGCGCTAACCTGCAGCTTGTCCAAGCTTACCCTGTCACCGTCAAGATGCCGAATGTGAACCGTCCTCGTCTCACCCGGCAGCAGATCGAAGAAATTGTCGCTAAACGACAAATGCCCTTGCGGCACGTCGATAAGGACCATCCTTGCCAAATGATTGTGCGCTGTGATGCTTGCCGTCTGCTCCTGCTCGTCAACCTGAACCTCCAGCGCTGCGGCCGGCATGTCCAAATCCTTCTGATCGCGCAGGTAATATAGGTTGCTTGGAGCTCCAAAACCCTCGGAGGACAGCTGCACTACAACCTCCTGCGCTCCCTTGCCGCCGAGCACCTCGCTCTCCTTCAAGCTGCCGAGCTGAACAGCCGCGTTGGCCGGAATCGAAACAGCGAACTCGCGGGCATACACCTCTGTCCCCGCAAAATCAAACACCTTCAGCATGACCTTGCCCTCATAAGCCTGCAGCGTATCATTGACCGCCCACACATGGAGCGGCTGCCCGGGATCATGATCGATCGACAGCAGCAGCGGGTGATAAAATTTCTTCATATAGTAATATGATGCCTTCGGCAGCAGCTCGTAGTCGATGACAGACCAGCTTGTACCCGGCCAGCTGTCATTGAGCTGCCAGACCAAGGAACCGCTCGTGCGGTGCTTGTTGCGGCGGTAATGCTCGATGCCATATTTCAATCCCTCGGCTTGCGTCAGCATCGAGAACTTCATGTACTCCTCGATCGTCTGCGGAACGCCGGTATATCCCTCCATCAACAGAATGCCCTTCTGATGGTTCGTATCTTTGTTTCGATAGGCCATTTCCACGCTGCCCCAGTAGAACTCGCCTTCCGGGATATTTTTCTCCAGCGTGTACCGGTTGGCGGAAGCGTGCATGCCGAACTCGCTGCTGAACAAAGTGAAATCCTTCTTGTAATTTTTAAACGTGACGCCTTCTACGCTGTAATCCAACAGCGGCGCTTCCCCGAATTTGCGAGGGTATACAGAGCCGTGCCAGACCTGCCAATTATGACGGTCCCCGATATCCGGATCATTGGCATCATTGCCGCCAAACGGAGAAGACGGCCAGTACGCCCGGTTATGATCGAGCTCCTCCAGCACTTCGGGAATCAGCTCGTGGTAGATGCTCTCTCCATAGAACGGGCAAGTAATGTCTCCGCCCGACGACTTCATGTCGTACAGCCAGTCGATTTCATTATTGCCGCACCATAACGCGAGTGAGGTCCGATTGCGCAGGCGCTTCACATTATAGACAACTTCCGCCCGGACATTGTCCATGAAATCCCGGTTAAAATCCGGGAACAGCGCATTTGCAAATGCAAAATCCTGCCACACCAGCACACCGAGCCGGTCGCATTCGTCATAGAATACGTCCTTCTCATAGATGCCGCCCGCCCATACGCGAAGCATATTCATATTGCACTCCACGGCCAGCTCGATTAAATGACGGTACCTCAGATCAGGAGCCGATCCGATAAAATGATCGACCGGAATCCAGTTGGCTCCCTTGGCGAACAGCTTTACGCCATTCAGCCGGAAAGCGAAGGACGGCTCCCCAGCCTCATTGTGCAATTCCAGCTCAATCGTGCGGATCCCAAACGGCTGCCGGTACATATCCACCTGCACGCTATCTGCAAATAACCGCACTTCCAGCTCATATAAATATGGCTCGCCCAAATCATGCGTCCACCAGTAACAAGGCTGAGGCACCAATAAATCTATCGAAGCACTCTTGCCTTCCACGGGAAAACGCGAACTGACGACAGCCCTGCCATCCTTGCTAAGCAACCGCACTTCGCATTCGGTCCGGGGCATGCTGCCATTTAGCAGCTCTTCCCGTTCGCGGTCGTAGGACAGCTGCTTTTTACGGTACGCCTTCACGTCAACTTCAACCCGTACAGTCGCCTTATCCTGAGCAGCCGCAGTCGTTCTCGCATATACGCTGTCAATTTTGGCGCGAACTCTCCGCCCGATCGTCACCTTGCCCCAGATACCGACTGTAACCATACGCGGCCCCCAGTCCCAGCCGTAATTCATCGCTGCTTTGCGAATCCACGGACGCTCCTTTGTATAGGACGACCACTGGAACTGCTCCTTGTCCTTATGGTGCATATAGAGCGGATCGAACTTCACCGCAATACAGTTCCAGCCGCGCCTTACGATGCGAGTGACATCAAACGTGTGCGCCATGAGCATATTGCGGGTCGTCCCGATTTCATGCCCATTGACATAAATCGTCGCGAATGTGTCCAATCCTTCAAACGTCAGCTCCAGCTGATGATCGTCCTCTCCTTCCGGCCAGGTATAATCAAAATGAGTACGATACCACCATTCCTTCTGCTCGATCCAGCGGCTCTTGGCATCGTTATGCCCAAAATACGGATGATCAATGATGTTCCGTTCGATTAACGCCGAATGAACGTCGCCCGGTACCTTTGCCGTGATCCAGAAACGATCATCCAAGCCCGGCGCAGCGATCTCCATTGGTTTCACTTGGCCGACCTCATAATGCTGAAGTTTCCATAATCCTGTAAGCTCCATACTCCCTCTCCCCTTCCGGCAAAATATCGCTCATGTCCTGTTCTTCACTGCGGCTTCAATTCCAGCGTTGGTTCATCGCGGAATTCGCTTGGGGTTTTCCCCGTATATTTTTTGAAAATTTTACTGAAATACTTCACGTCCTCATACCCGACCTGAGAGGCAACTTCGCTTACCTTGGCCGGGGATACAGCTAAAATTTCCATCGCCCGGCTCATTTTCTTGCGGATGACGAAATCGCCGAAGGTCATCCCCGTTGATTTTTTAAACACCTCGCTCAAATGATTCGGGTGCAGATGGACATGCTTTGCCACCTGCTGCAGGCTGACATCATGCTCAAGCTGCTCCTCGATAAAAGCCATCGCCTTATGAACATGAGCCGTCTGCCCTTCTGCATGCTGAGTATGATAGATTTTCATAATCGTATACAAATGCTGGAACAGCGCATCCTGAGGAATCATGACATCGTCGCGTCTCCATTGGAATGGTGCAGGGGTCCCGTCCAGCAGCTTCTCCCTGCCGATAGCCGTAAGCACCCGCTCAAGCCAGCGATGCGCAGCGATCGCTACCGAATGCAGGCATGCAGACAGCGATTCCAATGTAGCCTGCGGATCCTGGCGCTGCTCCTTGATGAATCGCCGCACCCAGCTTTTCAAGGCTACGGGATCGCCTTCAAGCAGTATCGCCGACAGCTCGATTTCTTCCTCGTATGTGCACACGGTTTTGCCGCCCTTGCGCCGCTTGATCTCCTCGTAGCTGCACATCTTGCTATCGATAATCATTTGATAGCCGAAAGCCTCGTCGGCAGTCAAATAGGACTCATGCAGCTTCTCCAGCTCGAATACCTGCTCGCCGGCAGCCACGAAAAGCGTACACTTCATCATCGATTCAATATGGCGAATGACCTGACGATATTGAGCCTCCTCGTCTTTATGGCGCGGATTGAGGTAAATGGCGGCCACGATTCTTTTCTTCTGGACTATCGTCGTACAAGTCAGCAGATCGCATAGCATATTCTCCACAGCGAACAGCAGCAGGCTCTCCGAACGCGAATCGTTCCAGCCGTCGGCGGCAATGATCAGCACCTGCTTCTTCCAGCCGCCGATCTGCTGTTCATCTATCGAAGCCGGCAAGAATAGCGGGACTGGTTGCATGCCTCTGCTTTCCTGCGTATCCCCGTCAACGACCCACATCCCGAAGGATCGGCTGACCTCTTCCTTTTTGTAATGATAATTTTGGCTTTCCGCTGCCCAGCGCTCCTGTACACGCCGTTTCGCCTTCAGCACCGTCTTAATGATTTCCTCGGGTCTGCTCGTCTTTAATAAATAGTCGCAAACATCCTGACGAATCGCCTGCTGGGTATAAGCAAAATCGTCATGCCCGGACAGGATGATCACTTCGATATCCGGGTTGATTCTTCTCGCCTCCTCCGCAAGTTCGAGGCCGCTCATGCCTGACATGCGGATATCGGTAAGCAGAATATGCGGCCGTTCCTGCGGTATGCGCTCTAGCGCCTCTTCCGCCGATGCCGCCGGCGGCAGCAAATCAATGCCGATCTCCTGCCATCTTATTACCTTGGCAAGCCCGGTTCTTATGATCACTTCATCATCAACTATCATGATTCTCATCGCGTTCCTCCAGAATCGGAATAGAAAAGGATACCCTCGTTCCGGCATGCAGCCTGCTCTCGATCTCAATCCCCGCATCCAGACCGTAATGCAGAATCAGCCGTTCATTCACGTTGCGAAGTCCGTAGCTTACAGACGTAGAACCATGCAGCTCCTTCTGCTCTCGATTCGCATTCGGCAGCAGATTGGCCCTTACGGCGGCAAGTCGCTCTTCGGTCATGCCGATGCCGTCATCCAATACCAGGAAGCACATCATTCCGCCCTTTTGCTCCAGATAAACGGTGATCGTGCCGCCCCCCTCTTTTTTCTGGATGCCATGTATCAATGCGTTCTCCACCAGAGGCTGCAGCAGCAGTTTAAGCATATATTTATCCTGTAAATTTTCATCGATGATGAAATCGATATTGAACTTGTCAGGGAATCGGATCGCCTGTACCTGGGCGTAGTTCTGAATATGAGCAATTTCCTGCCGCACGGGATAAAATTCTTTGCCTTGGTTAAGGCTGATCCGTAAAAAGTCGCTCAGCGCCTCCACCATATCCGCAATGCGTTTCTCATCGGCCATGAGTGCAATCCAGTGTACCGAGGATAAGGTATTGTAGAGGAAATGGGGATTAATCTGGGCCTGCAGCGCCAGGATATCCGCCTCCTTCTTCCTTGCCTCGTTGCGGATCAGCTCGGCCTTCAGCTTCTCGATATGCCTGCCTAGCATGTTATAGCTCTCCCCGAGCTTGCCAATTTCGTCGCTCGAATTCGTCGGAAACAGCGGAAGCGGGGCATCCGGATCGATCTTGGCCAGCAAACGGGTCAATAGCCGCAGCGGGTTCGTCACGCGCTGCGCGACAAACAGGATTAGCCCGACGCTGATCATGGCCGCAAGTGCTACAGCCGCAATTGTCAGCTGCAAGATGTAGCGGTTCTGCGCGCTGTACTGGTCATACGGAATCATACCGATCAGCATCCAGCCGACGCTTGGCTCGCGAAAATGCAGCATCGTCTGCTTGTTTGCCCCTTCGCCATACGTCATACTCCCGTACAGGTTCGCGCTGAATTCGCGAGTCAAGCCAGGATACAGCTCCTCAAGCGGCTTTGCCAGCCAATCCTTCTCGGTCGCCGACAAAATAAGCCCCTCTTCATTGACGAGCGCGACCTGCCCCCGTCCTTCGCCCAGCTTGGGCTGCGACCAATATTGGGATATCGCCTTCTCGTCGATGCTGATCGCCAGCCAGCCGAGATCGCCATAGTGATGGGTGCTGCGCAGCGGACGGATAAACGTGATGACATTTTTGAGGCCCGAATAGTCTTTGACTTGGTACACGCCCGTCCACATCTTATCCGTTACCTTCCGAATATCGACCTGCTGCGGCAGGCTGGAATCATATAACGTCGCCGTCGACATCGCGGTTGGAAATTTCCGCGATACAATCGAAATATCGGTGATATATTTTTTGGAGCTGGCCAGGTTCATCATCATCCCCACGATGCGCGACCTCACCTTCTCATCTTCGCTTGCCGAGCTCAAGTATTGCTGCACATCGCCTTGGCTGATCAGGAATAGCGATATATTCTCTACGTCCTGAATAATGAATCTGAGATTCCCGTCCATCTGCCTTAAGGTTTCGATGCCTGACAGCTTCGTCTTCTCCTCCGTAACACGGGATGAGGTAATAAACGCAAAAGAACCTAAAAACAGCAAAGGGATCAGGATGGAAACCAACATCATCATTGAAAGTTTTCGCCGTAAAGACATTCCCATCCACCGTCCCATGTTGTCAGTCAGTTCATCCTAAAATTTTCTTCCAATCTATCCTTTGACAGCTCCCGCCGTCATACCTTTCATTACTTGCTCCTGGAAAATCAAATACATAATTACCGTTGGAATTACCGATATAGTCATTCCCGCCAGCGTCAGCCCGTAGTCGGTCTGGTAGCCGTCGGCAAAATTCGCGATGCCTAGCGGGAGAGTTTTCAGACTCGTCTTGCTAATGAACACGAGAGCAAAAGAGAAATCATTCCATGAATGCAGGAAGCTCAATATGGTAACCGTAGACAGAGCCGGCAAAGACATCGGCAGAATAACTTTGAGGAACAGCCCCCATACCCCGGTCCCGTCTATGAAAGAAGCCTCCTCAATATCTTTCGGTATCGACATCAAGTAAGCGGACAGCACAAAGATCGCCGTCGGCAGCGCAAATGCCGTGTATGGCAAAATCAGCGCCCAATACGTATTCAGCAATTTGATTTGCTTCATTAGAATAAATAGCGGAACCAGCGTGCTATGAATCGGAATCAGCATCCCGACCACAAAGAAGGCCATGATCATGCCTTTCATGCGAAATTGGAACCGGGCCAATACGAAGGAGGCCAGCGCTGCAATGAACAATGTAACGGCCAGCGAACCCAGCGATACGATTAAAGAGTTCATGAATGCCGTTCCTAGTTTGGCGCTCTCCCAGGCCCGGGTGAAATTCTCCCACTGCCAATTCATCGGCAGGCCGAACGGGCGGCTGTAAAAGTCTTCATTCGTCTTGAATGCGCTAATAATCAGCCAAAAGAAAGGATATATCGTAACGATACCATAACCAATCAAAATTGCCCAAAAAATTGACGATCTTATTTTTCTTATACTAAGCATGGTACTGCTCATTTTCTCTCCCCCTCCTTATTTTTTGCCTCTTCTGCTGGTCAGCCACTGGCTCGTGCCGATAAGCAGCAGACTGATCACGACGATTGTCGTCGATATGGCACTCCCGAATCCGTAACGATAGGAGGTAAAGGTAGAGTTGTACATGTAGGTAGCCAGCAGCTCTGTCGCGTGGGCTGGACCGCCTTTGGTCATGATATATACGAGGTCGAATGACTTCAAGCTGCCGGAGATGCACAGAATAATCGCCACCTGAATCGTTCCCCAAATCATGGGAATGGAAATACTGACGAGTTTTCTGAGACCAGAAGCTCCGTCAATCTTGGCAGCATCATGCACTTCCCCCGGAATATTTTGCAGCGCGGAAATGAAGATGATAAGATACAGCCCCACGAAGCTCCAAATCAACGGCGGAAGCAGCGAATAAATCGCGATTTTATTGTCCGACAGCCACTGCAGTTTCCAGCTCTCCAGCCCTAACGATTCCAGCAAAAAATTAAGAATGCCAATTTGCGGGTGGTAGATGTACTGCCAGATCATCCCGATAACAACGGTGGATAACACCATTGGCAGGAAAATAGCGGAGCGTAAAAAGCGCTGAATCATATTGCTCTTATGCAGCAGAACCGCAAGCACGAGAGCGATCGGCACCTGACCGAATACAGCCGCGAGCACGAAAATAAAATTGTTTTTGAGCGACCGCCAGAAGACGGGGTCTTGCAAAATTTCGATATAGTTCTTAACCCCGATGAATTTCGCCTCTCCGATCCCCGACCAGTTGAAAAATCCGTAGTACGCCGACCAGATCACAGGCACGAACACAAATAGGGCATAGATCAGTAATGCGGGCAGAAGCGCAAGAACGATAAAATTCCGGTGACTTCTTATATTCATTGCGAGTATCACTTCCTTAAGGGTAAATATGAGCCCTCCTTGGATAGGAGGGCCGATACATCGTCTATTCGCTTATTTGCCGAGTGCGCCTGCTTGGGCATCTTGAATTTTCTTCGCGATATCCTCAGGATTGCCGCCCATCAGCAGCTCCTGCAGTCCATTGTTGATCACTTCAACCGCAGCGGAGCTCAGCTTGGAGTCGTAAACCGGATGGATCTTCACGCTCTTCATCAGTTCATGCAGTTCTACGAACAGCGGATGAGCTTTGCTCGTATCCAGCTCGATGTTGTAGCTGACCAGCGTGCTGCTGTCCAGCGTGGCTTTTTGTCCCTCTGGGCCGCCCAAAGCGTAGAACAGCTCCATTGCAGCGTCTTTCTTTGCACCGGTCAATTTCTTGCTGACGCCAAGGCCTGTGCCTACGACGCCTGATGTCGAATTGGGCTCGCCTTTGCCGCCTTCGATCGCTGGCAGGATCGTGATATGCGTATGATCAAGCACTTCCTTCGGCGTATTGTTGACGAGGTTACCCAGCGCCCAGCCGCCGTTAATGAACATCGCCGATTTGCCTTGAGAATACAGCTGCATCATTTGTGTCTCGTCAATGCTGTTAAACCCTTCCTGGAATGCACCGATGTTGCCGAGATTCTGCAGTACTTTCAGAGCTTCGATAAATTCAGGATCAGTAAACTTGGCGCCGTCTTGTTCAACGGCCTTGAGGAACCATTCTGTCCCAGTAACACGGTCAGCAATTGCACTGAAGATAGTCGACTGAGCTACCCAGTTCGCTTTGTTGCCCAGCGCAATCGGGATGACACCTTTCTCGTTGAATTGCTGGATCGCCGTTTCCAGTTCAGCCCACGTCGTCGGAACCTTCACGCCATGCTCGTCAAAAATAGCTTGGTTGTAGTAAATGAAAGAAGTTGGCGCCAGGTTCATCGGTACAGCATAAATACCGCCGTCTACCGTAAAGCCATCAAGCGCGTTTGGAATGAAATTATCCTTCCACTCCGGTTTGCTGTCGATGAATTCGTTGATCGGCTGCAGCAGATCGCCCTTCACAAATTCCTTCGTCATCGCATCCGGCCACATGACGAACAGGTCAGGCATTTCATTCGCGGCCGCTACTGTTCTGAGCCGCGTCTTCAAGCCGTCTGTCGGGAGCCCTTCGTCCTCCAGCTCAATTTCAGGATGAGCTGCTCTGAAATCATCAAGCAGTTGTCTCATCGTGACCGCTTTCGCATCCTGTCCCGTCCAGTTATGCCAGATGGTCAGCTTCACTTTCTCCGGGGCAGCCTGCCCGTTATTGGCGGCGTTATTTGCTCCGCAGCCTGCCAGTACCATCGCTAGAATGGATACTAATGCTGCAAATTTAAAAATTCTCTTCATTCCATGACCTCCCTTGTTTGTATAATCCCATTGTAGTGTCAGCGTTTTCAGTTCGTAAGGGGATAATTATAAGCTGTAGGGTAGAATATGATCAGGTCGTCGGACATTTGGCCCTGGGCCGGAATATACATATCCTGAGTTAAATCGAATCCTTTCATATACCGAAGCAGGAGGTATGTTGTAATATGCCCGATTACCGGATTATCGTAGATTTATCGGAACGGCAGCTGCATTTGCTTGACGGGGACACCGTCGTGAGATCCTTTCCTGTAGGAATCGGCAAAATGCTGACCCAGACGCCGACCGGGGATTTCGTCATCATTAATAAACAGGCTAATCCTGGCGGGCCATTCGGCGCGTTCTGGATGGGATTGTCCAAACCCCACTATGGCATTCATGGGACTAACAATCCTTCTTCGATTGGCCACGAAGTTTCCCATGGCTGCATACGCATGTATAATCAGGACGTGCTAGCCCTGTCGAAGCTTGTGCCTGTAGGAACGAGAGTGACGATTCGGCCGTAATAGCGAGGGAAGGCTGCTGCAATGCCGCAGTAAGACGAATCACCTCCCGCTCAAGGCAATCATGATATAATGGATGCAGTATGAACCAGGGGTGAATACACATGGATAACGCGGATGGACGTGAAAATCATAGAGCGGCTGGCGGAGCGGAGAGCTCTTTCGGGATGGAGTCTTTAGAGACACCTGGCTATATGGTTGGAGGCGCCGCCGGACAAGGCCATATCGACCCTGTAGAGCTTTGTCTTCTGGCCGGCAAAATGATGCTGCAAAGCGGAGCGGAGACGTACAGAGTCGAGGATACGATGACCCGTATGGCTGAGGCAATGAGCCTGGGAGGCTCCCACAGCTATGTTACCCCCACGGTAATCATGTTTCAGCCAGGCAGCTCGCTGCCAGCTAAGCTGATTCGCATCGTGGAACGGACGACCGATTTAGCGAAAATCGCTGCGGTCAACGACGTATCGCGCAAGCTGGCAAGCAAAGACATGACGCCAGCCGATGCCCGTGCCCGCCTGACGGATATTGAACGAAGCGGAAACCAGTACCCCATCTGGCTGCAGATCGTCACAGCAGCCGCCGCCAGCGGCTGTTTTACATATATGTTCCAGGGAAGCATGGCCGACATCCTGCCCGGCGTCCTATGCGGCGGGGCCGGCTTCGCCATGTTTCTTGCGCTGCAGCGACTGGTCAAGGTGAAATTTTTTGCGGAATTCTCCGCGTCTTTTGTAATCGGGCTATTAGCCGTTTTGTTCGTTAAGCTTGGATTTGGGCAAGTGTTGGACAAAATTGTGATTGGCTCCGTCATGCCGCTCGTACCCGGGCTGCTGATCACCAACGCCGTCCGTGATTTGATGGCCGGTCATTTGGTCTCTGGCCTGTCCAGGGGGGCCGAAGCTTTCCTGACCGCCTTTGCCATCGGCGTAGGAATTGCCGTAGTCGTCACATTTTTCTAACCGGAAAGAAGGTTTGATCATATGATGATATCGCCGCAATGGATATCGCTCAGTCTCCACCTCATTACGAGCTTCATCGCCTCCGCTGCCTTTGGCATTCTGTTTAATGCCCCGAAAAGGATGCTTCTGCAATGCGGGCTTGCCGGAATGATGGGCTGGATCGCCTATGTCCTCCTATCCCCGCGTCTTGATGCCGTTTTCGCCACTGTCGTAGCGACCTTCATTGTCGGGGGCATTAGCCAAACGCTAGCCAGGCTGCACAAGAAACCGGTCATCCTCTTCAGTGTCTCGGGAATCATACCGCTTGTTCCCGGGGGGTTGGCCTACGACGCCATGCGGCAGTTTGTCGTGAGCGAATATAACCTGGCCGTCCAGCTTGCCGCCAAGGCATTTCTGATTTCGGGCTCCATCGCCATCGGACTCGTGTTGTCCGAAGTGCTGAATCAAATGGTGCTTAAGCTATCCAGAAGGTAGCATTACCGGCACTGCAGGAGCCACGCAATCGGACCGGGTCCGCTTCGTGCGCTCAGGGAGCAGCGCGCATCCACCGTCATCGTAAAGCGCAATACTCATCCTACTGATAACTTTGCTCGCTGAGCCATACCGTAAAAATACAGCTTAAGGGTCAGTTTGGACATTTTCAGCTAGATTGCTGTATTTACCTTACGGTGCCTTCATTGAACTGGAATGTTTCTCTCCTATAAAATAAACTACGGATTTATGACTAGATGGTCAGGATCAGATGGTCAGGATCAGGTAAGGTTACGGGTTGTGGGTTGTGGGTTGTGGGTTGTGGGTTGTGGGTTACGGGTTGTGGGTTACGGGTTGTGGGTTACTAGTTGTATTTCATACAGTTAGTTCATCGGTTTTGACCCTGTTAGAGGGAACTAGCTGCAAAACCTACATTTAGATTTAAGCTATTTCGGCAAATGAGCTCCATTGTGGCAAACTAACTGCATGTTTTGCACTTAGCACGTGGTTTTTTTATAAAACAGCTTAAGTAGCTGTATAAAATACATTTAGTTTTAATTTACCATTAGGTGGCTTCTGAAAGGCAAAAAATCATATACGACGGGTACAGGTTACGCCTAGTGTCTGTCCACGGGCGGCTTCCAAGAAACGGATCATGCGCCTCCCCTCCATCCTCCGTATGCAAGCATCCTTTCAATGATCCTACTCAAAACAATAGAGGATATGCACCAGGTGCATATCCTCTACCGTCGTCATAACTTCCCATGATCGTATCCAATTCAATGATTACAATGATTTGCCGCTTAGCTCGAATTCCGTCTGATGCAGCTCTTTAATCATCCGCCGGAGGAAATGACTCTCTTGATCTTTCAATCCATATTGGTTCTCCTTGACGAGCATCTCACCTACCTGTCTCTTCAACAGCTCATTACGGCGCTCCAACACTTCATCATAAGCCAAGTTCAAGTCAACTCCTCGATATTATTTGCCAAACATCTCTAATTATAGAATGTAAAGGCCCGAAGTGAAACCGCGGAGAGTCCGTATCCTCCTAGGTGAGAGGGTATGTCGCCAACGCTCATAAACCCGGCACCTGGCGCTCGTAAACATCGTCCCGAATGCTCTCGCATCGTCCATATTCCTCCCATTTCATGTAAACCGCCATGGTTATCGATAGTAATTGGCGCGCCAAATCCAGCTTTGAATCCGAACCACGATGTTGTCTAAAGCGAATTTGTAAAACCTTGTTTAGTTTTTAGAAATAAAGCAAAGGGTATAAAGATAAGTAATAGCGACATGAACAGGAGGAATATAGCCAATGAATCTAAAGGGAAAAGGCTGTCTGATCCCCATCATTATCATTGCGGCGGTTGTCATTATCGGCATAGCCTTGTTCGCGGGAAATTACAATAAGTTTATGACCTCTGAAGAAACGGTCAACCAGCAATGGAGCAAAATCGATGTGCAATTGCAGCGGAGATATGATCTTATTCCGAATCTGGTCAATACCGTCAAAGGTTATGCCCAGCATGAGAAGGAAGTTATTAAAGAGGTTACCGATGCGAGGGCCGCGCTGGGCGGAGCACGCACACCTGACGAGCTGGCCGCAGCCGATCAACAGCTTCAGGGCGCGCTCAGCCGGCTGCTGGTTATCGTTGAGAACTATCCAACGCTGAAGGCCGATGCCCAATTCACCCAACTGATGGACGAACTGGCCGGTACGGAGAATCGGATCGCTGTCGCCCGTGCCGATTACAACAATGCGGTTGCGGACTATAACAAACTGATCCGGCGTTTTCCCGGGGTTGTTATCGCGCGGATGATGGGATTCGATGAGAAGCGGTACTTCGAGACAACACCGGAATCCAGAACGAATCCGGAGGTTGACTTCGGGACAGGTGATACTTCGCAGATTCCTGCGCTGCCGGGAACCGGCTCTCAGCATCTCAGGCTGCAGCCAGAAGGAGAATGGGCATGAGCCCATCGGCCTGCCGGCAACGAATCATCCGCGGCTTGCTCCCGCTTCTCATCCTGACTATATTCATATTTGCGGCCTCCTCCCCTAGCGTCTCGGCTGTTCCTAAGATTCCGAAACCTCAAGGGGATATTTATGTGCAGGATTTCGAGCAGCTTCTAACGCCCGAGCAGACTCGATATCTCCTCTCGCTCGGCAGGACGCTCGAAGACCGCACAAAGGCGCAAATCGCCGTACTGACCGTGCCTTCCTTGGGCGATGAGTCCATCGAGGAGTATTCGCTCCAGGCGCTGCGAACTTATCAGCTCGGCGATGCTAAGCTGAATAACGGCGTCCTGCTGCTCGTCTCCTTAGGTGATAACCAGCCTGGCAACCGGCAGGTCCGCATCGAGGTCGGCTATGGCCTGGAGGGCGCGCTGCCCGATGGCAAGACCGGGCGGATTCTCGACCAGGTCACTATTCCGTATATCGAAAATCAGCAGCCCGGACAAGGCATCGTCGAAACATACAAAGTCCTGTATAACGAGGTCGCCAAGGAATACGGCGCAGACCAGGAACTAAGCCCCCAGGAAGTAGCCCTGCCGGACTCAGCCGCTTCAGCAGAGGGCGGAGGCCTGTCCCCGTTATGGGTCATTATCATCGTGGCGTTCATCATCATCGACATCGTGTTCTTCCGCGGAACATTCACCATGCTCCTTCTGTCGATCCTTGGCCGAGGCGGAGGGTTTCGCGGCGGCGGCGGCGGGGGATTCCGCGGCGGCGGCGGCGGCTCCTCCGGCGGCGGCGGAGCCAGCAGAAGATTTTAATCCCAGTTCTCTTCCGGTAGGCGGTATAATAGTAACTAATACGAATGATCAACTACAAGGGAGAGAACTGCACTCATGATATCTATTTCGCGGCAGCGGGCCGTATTTTTCGATCTCGACGACACGTTGTACGATCATCTCATTCCTTTTCGCGCTGCGCTGACTAACATCCTGTCGACGCCGGAGGATTTTCCGTACGACCAGGCCTACCACCGGATGCGCTACTTCAGCGACGCTCTGTCTGCAGAGCTTGGAGGAACGCCAACACATGGCGAGGAGCTGCACCAAATGCGGCGGCAGCGCTTCCGGCTCTCCTTGGCTGAATTCGGCCTTTCGCTTACACCGGAGCAAGCACAGGCTGTTCAGGACGAGTACCTCAGCCTGCAATATGCAATCAGGCTATTCGACGGGGTGGAAGAGCTGATCCTCGAGCTGAAGGCCAGAAATTTCGTGGTCGGCGTAATAACGAACGGTCCGCCCGATCATCAAATGAACAAGGTCAAAGCCTTGAACCTGACAAGGCTAATCCCGGAGGAACTGATTTATGTCTCGGGAGCCGTTGGGTTCACTAAACCGGACGTACGCCTCTTCCGGCACGTGACCGATCAGCTCGGCCTGGCTCCTGAGCATTGCTGCTATATCGGCGACTCCTGGCGCAACGACGTTGTCGGCGCGCTCGATGCGGGCTGGAAGGTGCTGTGGTTCAACCACCGCAGCGTGCAGCCGGAATCGGATCATCAGCCGCATCATCAAGTAGCTGGTTATCCGGATATCGCTAAGGTGCTGCTGTCAGATTACCTATAAAAGCCTTCTCAACAGAAAAAGGGCGCCCAGCAGTCTGTTTTCAATGACTTCTGGACAGCCCCTTTTTCATGGGCTTGGCTTGGTAATGCTAATGGACCTTGTGCAGCTAGAATAAAAAGTGGACACCAGTTAACGGACTGGAGATAATGAGACCAACGGAGGTGTGTCCACATGGGCGATCAAAGACAACGGTATAACGAAGAGTTCAAAAAACAAACGGTACGGTTCATCC
>NZ_WNZW01000047.1 GCF_009725165.1 Paenibacillus woosongensis | reverse complement strand
GTTCTTTCTTTCTTCCTTTTCTTTTCCTTTTTTTTTTTTTTCCTCTTTCTTCTCGTTTCTTTTTTTTTCTCCTTCTTTGTTTTTTTTTTTTCTTCTTTTTCCCTTTTTTTCCTTTTTTTTTTTTTCCCTTTCGTCTTTCTCCTCTCCTTTTCCTTCTTTTCCTTTTCTTTTCCCCTCCCGCCGCCCGCCGCGCCCTCCTCCCGCTGCCCCCCTTCGCTGCTTTGTTTTCTCCCGCTGCGCGCCGCGCCGCTGCCCCGCGGGAAAAAGTGCTGGACCTCCCGTTGTCCGCGATCTGCGATTGTCCTGATCATCCATGTTTGGTTCCCGCGGCTGCCGCGCTGCTGGCCCTGGCCGCTCGTGTGCCGCCCTCCGGCGTCTTGGTTCCTGGCTTCGTACGTCCGCCGGCCGCGGGCGGTTCTGCGCTGGTCGCCGGCACTCGGCGGCCCCAGGAGAGCG
>NZ_WNZW01000046.1 GCF_009725165.1 Paenibacillus woosongensis | reverse complement strand
CAACCGGCGATGGCATTCGTGACAAAGAAGAAGACGGCAGAAAAATCGCACAAACTACAGTCGACGACGCGGCGATTCGAGCCGCCGTGAACAGAGCCGGCCAAGGCAGCATTACGCTGCAGGCCGTGGAAGAAGGCGAAGACATCGATCAAGCGATGATTTCGTTAACTCCGTCAGCGCTTCAAGTCCTTCAGTCGCAGCAAGCGGGCAGCACCGTCGTGTTCAAGACGAATCTGGGTGCATGGCAGCTTCCACTGGAGCAAATCGATGTCAGGGCATGGGCGACCAGGCTGGAAGTATCGCCGGACAAGCTCCATGTAACCGTCCAGATGACCAAGGATGACAAGGCTAAATCGGCTGCCGAAGCGAACGGCTTGCAGGTGCTCGCCTCCATCGAATTCAAGTTAACGGCGGCGGCGGAGAATGGAAGCAGCAGTGAAATCTCAAGCTTTAGCC
>NZ_WNZW01000045.1 GCF_009725165.1 Paenibacillus woosongensis | reverse complement strand
GCCTACGGGTGGCAGCAGTGGGGAATTGTTCACAATGGGCGCAAGCCTGATGACGCAACGCCGCGTGGAGGATGAAGGTCTTCGGATTGTAAACTCCTGTTGCTCGGGACGAAAAGCTTTGACCTAACACGTCAAAGTCTGACGGTACCGAGTGAGGAAGCCCCGGCTAACTCTGTGCCAGCAGCCGCGGTAATACAGAGGAGCCAAGCGTTGTCCGGATTGACTGGGCGTAAAGCGCACGCAGGCGGACGCGCGCGTGGGGTGTGAAATCTGGCCGCTTAACGGCCAGGCGCCATCCCATACGGCGCGTCTGGAGCCATGCAGAGGGCGGTGGAATTGCCGGTGTAGTGGTGAAATGCGTAGAGATCGGCAGGAACACCCAGGGGGAAACCAGCCGCCTGGGCATGCGCTGACGCTGAGGTGCGAGAGCGTGGGGAGCGAACCGGATTAGATACCCTAGTAGTCCC
>NZ_WNZW01000044.1 GCF_009725165.1 Paenibacillus woosongensis | reverse complement strand
AGGTGCGGCTGGATCACCTCCTTTCTATGGAGAATCGTTCTCTGCAACGAGAACATTCAAATATTACGGACGACGAAAGTCGCCGGATGCTCACTCGTTGGTCAGTTTTGAGAGTTCAACTCTCAAACACCTCGTTAATTTCTATCGGCACGATTCGTGACCGATCTGAAATGAAGCGAGATTGATCCTTGAAAACTGGATAACGAAACGAAATTTGCGTTTTAGAAAATTCCTTTTAGCTGAACTTGTGTTAAAACAAGTGAACTAAAAGTAGTGATACTAGCGAACGTTTTGGGATAGGCGATCCTTTGCGAGTTGATTTCTCCCTTGTATGAATTTATAAGATCAAGAAATCAAGGAGCAACAGAGCGAATAGCCCAAAATGAGAGCGATATGGTTAAGCTACTAAGAGCACACGGAGGATGCCTAGGCGCTAGGAGCCGAAGAAGGACGTGGCGAACAACGAAACTGCCTCGGGGAGCTGTAAG
>NZ_WNZW01000043.1 GCF_009725165.1 Paenibacillus woosongensis | reverse complement strand
ACATGTTTGGTGGCAATGGCGGAGGGGTTCCACACGTACCCATCTCGAACACGACCGTTAAGCCCTCCAGCGCCGATGGTACTTGGACCGCAGGGTCCTGGGAGAGTAGGACGTCGCCAAGCAACGTTAGAAGCACTGCTGATCTTTGAATCGGCAGTGCTTCTTTGTTTTCTTTCAAGTGTTGTTTGCATGGCATCAAACCGTTCTTACGGACAAGAGATCCGCTAAGGCTGTTTTTATGCAAAAGTCGGCATGCCAACGGACACAGAAGGCGCTATTCAGTGGAAGTGCTCGTCGGAACCATGGATTTTACATCAATAGGATCCCTTGTGTCCGTTAGGTCCAGAAAAAGCAGCATTTTTGCGAAATAGCGGAACTAATGCAGCTAGAATAAAAAGTGGACACCAGTTAACGGACTGGAGATAATGAGACCAACGGAGGTGTGTCCACATGGGCGATCAAAGACAACGGTATAACGAAGAGTTCAAAAAACAAACGGTACGGTTC
>NZ_WNZW01000042.1 GCF_009725165.1 Paenibacillus woosongensis | reverse complement strand
TCAGCGACGTTTACCCTGAAGGGGACGATTCAGAGCTGGTTTCAGCGCTTCATGGAGAAAGCGAGACAGAATGTCGCTGATCCAGGCGAGGCTTCGTCTGCAGCGTCGCGGCCATCGCTGCTGCAATGGATTAAGGGCAGCTTGCTGGAGCTCCAGGACGCCTCTTTGGTACAGCGCCTCGACCCGGTGAAGGAGGACGAGCGGATCGCCTCTCTGCTGCAAATTTTGGACACCGGGACAGCGAAGGAGCAGGCGTGGGCGCGTGAAGAACTTGAGGCGATCGCTTCAAGCTTCAAAGAAATTGCCCGCAATCAAGCGGCCTATAAAATATATGCTATTTACAATAATGAGCTGTACATGGGATACGCGCATCGGTCCGCCCAACAGCAAAGGGAGCAGCTGGCGAAGCTCGGCGTCGCTGAGGAATGGTATAAGTCCGGGGTCAGCTTGGCCGTGTTCTATAAAGGCTCTCCGCTGGATGCCTGCGAATATAACCCGCTGAAGCAGGATCTGTC
>NZ_WNZW01000039.1 GCF_009725165.1 Paenibacillus woosongensis | reverse complement strand
GCTCCCCGAGGCAGTTTCGTTGTTCGCCACGTCCTTCTTCGGCTCCTAGCGCCTAGGCATCCTCCGTGTGCTCTTAGTAGCTTAACCATAATGCTTCGGTTTTGCGCCTGGTGCTCTGTTGTTCGCCGATTTCTTGATCAAGTAAATTCATACAAGGTAGAAATCGTCTCACAAAGGATCTCCAGTCCCAAAACCTACGCTAGCTACTTTTAATTAAACTTGTTTAACACAAGTTCAGCTAAAAGGAATTTTCTAAAACGCAAATTTCGTTTCGTTATCCAGTTTTCAAGGATCAATTGTTGCATCGCCATTTTACCGGCGAGACATTATAATATCAAATCCGCACTCACCATTCAAGCGGTAAGTTATGGAAGAGATATTGTTTATGGTGGAGCCAAGCGGGATCGAACCGCTGACCTCCTGCTTGCAAGGCAGGCGCTCTCCCAGCTGAGCTATGGCCCCATATCACTCCAAATAAGAAGCACGATGTATATTATGGAGTTGTATGGTGGGCCCTAGTGGACTCGAACCACCGACCTCACCCTTATCAGGGGTGCGCTCTAACCAGCTGAGCTAAGGGCCCGTAAAAGGAATGTTCAATTTAAATAACACCCAAA
>NZ_WNZW01000003.1 GCF_009725165.1 Paenibacillus woosongensis | reverse complement strand
CATGCGGCGAAATGATTTATCCGGTATTAGCTACCGTTTCCGGCAGTTATCCCAGTCTTACAGGCAGGTTGCCTACGTATTACTCACCCGTCCGCCGCTAAGTTATTTCGGAAGCAAGCTTCCAAAACAACTCCGCTCGACTTGCATGTATTAGGCACGCCGCCAGCGTTCGTCCTGAGCCAGGATCAAACTCTCCAATAAAGGATGAAAGCATCACTTATCCAATGGACGGGATCTTTCATCCCAGGTGAAAGGAAGTTTTACCAATGGTAAAATCTCTTTCAGCTAAGATGTTTGACTTGCTCATTTCAAAACTGACGAGATCAGATTTGCATCTGACTCTATTATTTAGATTTCACTTCCGTGAAACCCGCTCACTCGTTGTTCAGTTTTCAAAGATCAACCTTGTTTCGCGTTACGGCCTTCAAAAGTGCCGGAAGACTAATATATCATGCCGATAGGCTTCATTGCAAGAAGTAAATCCTTCCATTTAGCTTACCGTCCAACCGGTTCATCCGGCAGGAGTATTAATATAACATATCAGCCAAGCTCATTTCAAGGCGTAAGTTTTTCCAACTTACTGCTTCGATTGTTTGCTTCTCCGGTTGCAGTTGGCTTATTATCGCTCAATTGGCCGGAATATTAATATACTACTTTCACAAGCTTCAAGGCAAGAAGCAAATCCTTCCTCTTCGCTTACGTTCCAGCCATTTCGCGGCTGGATGATTAATATATCATGTCCTGCAGAGATCAACAAGTATCACATTTCTCCACTAATGGTAAACCATTCCCTAGCAAACCGCTTATATAATAAATCGATATCTAATAAATAGAAGCCTCCCGTTCATCGGACAATCAGTTTTTCTATTGAAATCACATAATTGGAGCCATAATGAAGTATCGAAAACAGAATAATTCAATTGGGAGGCGGTTATACTACGTACATTCGGATTTGGCACTATTTATAACCAGACGGGAGTGCTGATAAATGAGCAACACTGAAAAACGCGGACACGTAGAATTTCACTCGTCTGTAAAGCTGACGGCTGATTTACCTACTGATAAAAATATGCGGGAGCACCTCGATGAACTGAAGATGAATGACGGTTTTCAGGGATCCTGCACCACAGTATCGCCGAATGCGCTCACGAATCGAAAGGTAGACGAGGCTGATGAATGAAAACCTACAGTCCATAATGGACTGGCTCGATAATCATATCGGCGGAAGCCTGCATATTCGCAAGATTGAGCAAGGAAATACAGACGAGGTCCAACTGAAGCTGGAACATAAGGGCATACATGATGATCATACTCATGCATTAGATGGTTACACGGGCGAATCGGTGTTGATTTTGCGAGGAGAAGGTCGGGTTATTCAGCCGGGTGGTACAGAGCTTCCCCTGCCTGAGAATACATTTCTAATCCCGGTGGAGAAAATCATGCAAACCCGGATGAACAGCCAGACGATGACGGTGGAGACAGAGCGTGCACGTTACGACATTAACGAATCCGGATAGGAACAGCATTTTTCAAAAATCACTCCCGAATAGCGGATACGCCTGCGCGAGGGAGTGATTTTTATTTAATTTCAATATTCCCTCTTATTTCATATGCTACGGAATGAACATCGCCTTCAGTTATTAAGTGACTCCATATTACGGCTACTCCTCCTCATACTCGTTCCGATAATCTGCGGATGGATGCGGCTACCCGGTCCGGTCGATCTTCTTGCACATAGTGCGAGGCATCCTCTAAGACCTCGGTTTCATTCATCGGAAAAAAGGTTTGCCATTGTTTAACGGAACCAAGCGCTTCGGGGAATTGCGCCGCAGGCTGCATCCGATTAGTCCGAAGACGCTGACAGACCGGTTGCGGTTGTTGGAGGAGAAAGGAATTGTCACCCGCACGCTCTACCCTGGCGTACCGCTGCATGTCCAGTACGACCTGACCGAATCCGGTCAGGGATTGCAGCCGATTTTCACCGCCATGTGGACGTGGAATCAGCAGTATGGTAGCTATTTGCGTAACGAGACGGTCGAAACGGGGAATGAAGCGGGACATGGCTGAAATGTTAAAGAGCAGAGGGACCCCTCCACATCGGACGGGTCCCTGCTTCATTTCGACTTGGCTTCGTTAATCTTCTTTAGATATGGGGGTATCGTTAGGGATATGTTTTTCCCTCGATATCATTTTCTGAATCCTTCTCTATTACATACAAGGACGGTACTCGCGAGCTCCGTCCTTGTATAGCATATATAGAAATGCTAAATCAACGACGCGAGAAGCTGCTCAAGACGATCCAACGTCTGGTTGCCACCTTCAACTGCACCGAATTCCCTCACGACATAGTCACGCTCTTCCGCAGTTTTAAACAGCATTCGCATTGTAAGGACTGTCTTATTTCCTTCTTCCATTAGAGTAAGAGTTGTTTCGAATTGACCGGGGCTATCAACCTCCCCATCACCGGCGGAATAAACCAGCCGCTCAGGCTTTTGTACATCAATAAATACGTTATGATTCGGGTAATCCACCCCGTCAGGGCCATGCATGATGTATTTCCAATGACCTCCGGTTTTCAATTCGTACTGCTGGAGTGTAAGAGTAAAGCCCTTTGGTCCCCACCAATGTACTAAATGTTCAGGCTGCGTCCATGCTTCCCATACCAGTTCACGGGGAGCACTCAACGTGCGATGAATAACGACTTCCCGATTTTCAACGTTTACAGAAGTTTGATTGGCATTGCTTTTCAACATATAAATTACCTCCAAAAATTAATTTTTTCCCTTGTCGGGCTCACTGCTCCCTCTCTCTTGCTGCATTTGCAAATACTGCTCCAACCGATCAAATCTGTCTTCCCATGTACGGCTAATCGACTTGAGCCAATCCTCCATTTCCTGAAAAGGCTCTTTACGTAACCGGTAGATCCGTCGGTTTGCTTCCGCCTGTACCTCAACGATTCCGGTATCAAGCAAGACGCGTAAATGTTTCGAAGCCTGCGGCTGCCTCAGATCAAGCTTTTCACTTATGTCACCAACTGTTAGAGGTCCAAGCTTCAGCAGCTCAACAATTTGAAAGCGGTTAGGCTCAGCCAGGGCGCTGAATAAGTGTGCATTCATCGATACCAGCTTCCTTCCAATTTGTATGCTGCGTTATCTTACGCTTTAAATATACCCCATTAGGAATATTCCTGTCAAGGAATATATAACATCCCTTATTAGAGTTATTTTCTAAAGTAAAATAATAAGGTGTTGTTTAAGCATGACCGCATTCCCTCGAGTCCAGAGCAGTAAAATTGTCATTACGCGCCTAGCACCGGACCGAATTGGGCCAGTTGAATAACGATTCCGAGGTACACCAGCACAAGCTGTATCAGTCTCAACAACAAGCTGCTTTATAATCAGGCAGCAACTTAAGTCCCCAGCCTTCTGGCCGCCTGCTTATAATCAACTAATTGAATTAACGTTTCAAAATTTCCCGGTAACCCCAAACAGAAAACAGCCATCTCCTCCCCAGCGGATGGAAATGGCTGTTATGACGGTAACGGATCGGACGTGTTTTTCGTCAGCGCGCCCTCGCGAGCTTCGTGCCGCGAATCGATGCCGCAGCGTATACGGCAAGCGCTGTCCAGATGAGCGCGAAGCCGATGAGAAGAACCGGCGAGACCGCTTCCTTGAACACGAATACGCTCAGTAACAGCATGATCGTCGGCCCGATGTATTGTACGAAGCCGAGCGTGGACAGCGCCATCCGGGCAGCCGCTCGCGCAAAGAAAAGCAGCGGCAGCGCTGTTACCACGCCGGAAAGAAGCAGTTCGACGAACGTGGACACAGGTAGCGTCCATACCGTCGTCTTTCCCGCGGCGGCCAAATAGATCCAGTAGCTGAGCGCAATGGGCAGGACTACAGCCGTCTCCGACAGCAGGCCTACAGAAGCGTCTTGTCCGATCTTCTTCTTCGCGAGTCCGTACAAACCAAACGTCGCGGCCAGTGTGATTGAGATCCATGGGAATCGTCCGTAGTCGATGGCGATGATGAGCACCGCGGCGCCAGCGATGGCTATCGCGAGCCATTGGCCACGGTTTGGCTTCTCACGAAGAAAGACAACCGCAAGCAGTACGTTCAGTAACGGATTCAAATAATAGCCGAGACTTGTCTCGACCACATGGTCGTTGTTGACCGCCCAAATGAAGATGAGCCAATTAGCAGCGATCAGCAGTCCGCTAGCGGTGAGCGACAGCAGGAGCGAGCGGCTAGCCGCAATCCGCTTTATGTCACCCCAGCGACGCTGGACAGCGACGATAATACCCATGAAGACGAACGACCAGACAACCCGATGTGACAGAATCTCGCCTGCCGGCACACCGTTAAACAATTTCCAATAAAGCGGGAGAACCCCCCACATGATATACGCGATAATCGCATTGACCAACCCATTGTTCATAATCAATTTCCCTCTTCTCACTCCGATGTCTTTACGGATTATACGCCCCCATCATCGTTTAAGTAAAGGGATAATTATTTTGGCCCACAATAATAAGCTACGGTGCTGTTTCCATATCGACATCCTCCTTTTACTTTGTTTTATCCGTCATCTTTTTCATGGCCTTGTTAACTTCTTGGTCAACAGATTCTTGATAGATGTCAGCGTAAGTTTTTGAATCTTTGATTAGATCGTCGCAGAAAGCCGCTACGTCACTGCCCGTCACTTCTAGCACACCTTTCCCCAAGGCCGCGCCCTCTTCAAAGAGATCGATAATCCCCGAGAGCAAACCCGTCCCGTCGGTTAGCTCAACAGGTCCCACCTTAAAGAGATATTTTTGAATCTCTTTATAAGCCATCTGATAATCTTGCGGGAGCGCTTTGACACGCGCCATGTGCGCACGCCACTCTTTTTTGCCTTCGATGATATCTCTTATTCTCATTTCGCCCTCCTATTTACCTAATTTTTTAGCGATACTATTGTTGAGCTGCTCGCGCCACTTGTCGCGAATAGACTTTGCCCCTTCTTCGCCGGCCAGCGCTAAACAGAAGCCTTTGATGTCGTCACCCAACACTTCTTGGACACTCTGACCGTCCGCTGCCGTTTCTTCAAACAGGTCAAGTACACCATCAAGAATTGGCATGAGGTTGCGACCGGTGAAATCTGAGTGCGGCCAAAGATGGATATTAATTTTTTCCCATGCCGCTTGATAATCAGCCGGCAGCTTTTTGACTCGCAATTCAAAAGCTTTCAAATCCTTGGTGATGTCACTACCGGTGACTTTTTCCCAAAAATTCATTATTTTAGCTCCTTTAGCTCAATAATTTTTGATGATACGAACTCCCACTTTTCCCAGAACTTCTGCAGCTCCTTGCGCCCTGCGTCATTGATCGCGAAAAACTTTCGCGGCGGTCCCATGTCGGAGGGCTTCTTGGTGATCTCCACCAATTTGTTTTTTTCAAGCCGGATCAGGATAGTGTACACCGTTCCCTCCACAACATCTGTGAAGCCTAAGGCGTTCAGCCGTCGTGTGATTTCGTAGCCGTAAGTTTCTTTGCGGCTTATAATTTCAAGGACACAGCCTTCAAGCACGCCTTTGAGCATTTCCGTTAGGTTTTCCAACACAATCGCTCCTTGCTATTCTGTGTGAATGGTATGAAGTGATACTTACTACCGCTATAAAGTAACACGCAGTAGCCGCTTTGTCAATGTCGTTTACACTAATACGAATTTTACATTTTCAACTACACATATCGTTAAAACAAAAAAAGCCGCAGTTATGCGACTTTTAAATGTGTCATCCGTGCGGGTTCCATTTCAAATTTCCCATTGCGGGTTCCAAACTACTTCCCATAAATGTCCATCGGGATCTTGAAAATAGCCAGAATAACCACCCCAGAAGGTATCCTGCGCCGGGACTGTAATAGTAGCACCAGCCTTCTTCGCCTCTTCCATTACCTGATCAACTTCTTCTTTGCTGCTTACATTATGACCAAGAGTAAATTCAGCAGGGTTAGGGTGAGACTGACTAATATTCGCGTCAAGGGCGAGATTTTTACGTTCAAAAATTGCGAGTCTTAAGCCTGCTTCCAATTCGAAAAAGGCAACGGCACCATGTTCAAATTCTTTACCAATAATACCTTCAGTAGAAAATCCTAGACCATCTCGATAGAATACTAAGGATCGCTCCAAATCATCTACCCCAATTGTAAGAACTGTAATTCGTGGTTTCATTTAGTCCTCCCTACACATTTAATAAGAATTATTATGATAGTCTTTACTTTAACAGGCTTATTACACTTATTGATTGTAAAAATCGGACATACTGCCAAACTCTCTGATAGCAACACTCAGTGAATCACCATAAAAGCGTTTGAAATCATGTATCATATGTGCTTGATCGAAATAACCATGATCATAAGCAAGGACATGGTCTTTACCTAACGAATTTGTTATGTCATTAATGACTGCTTGAAACCTAACAATTTCACAAAATCGCTTTGGACTAGTTCCGATCCATCGATAAAAGATACGGTTCATTTGACGCGTACTTATCACTTCTAATTCGGACAGTTCCTGTATTTTAGCTTTTCCTTTTGTCACAAAGATGTTATGCAGTAAATTATTTATTAGAATATCGTCTACTTTTGGTTTGTTAATCAGGAAAGAGATCATAAACTCTTCCATAATCTTAACTTTCTTTTTGAACGAGGGCTCTTCAAAAATCCGATTTTCAATCTCATTAGTCATACTTGCCCAAACTAAATCTAGATCGATATATGAATTAGAAAAATCTGTTTGTGGTATCCCTAACAGTGAGTAGATTCCACCTGGGAAAAAGCGGATTCCAAACTTTCTCACAGGACGATGCTGATCGTAGGTTATCGTAAAAGGCTCGTCAATGAATCCATAAAGCAAAGTCCTAAACTCATTTTTCTTAAGATCATGTTCAAATATAATGTCACTGCAGCCGTCTGGCAACACCCGATCGATACTATCCTCATGAAGCGATTCGAAAGATTTAGCAGAACCCTGTTCCTGACTTCCTATAATCGGTTCACTGAACCAAAAACAGGACACATACGGTGCTAGTATCGGGGAAGGAGTGGTTTCAATATATTTATTTGATGCTACTCTACCGTTTGCTTGTTTCGGCTGAAATAGAGTATGGATTTGCAACTGCAAGAAGATTGTCTCCCTTCAAATACTATATTGGAGCATACATTATCAGCCCGTGAAGAACCCGGGTTTGAAGCGGCCCCACGCTATGAATGCCGTCAGCTTTACATTTTGCACTTATAACAATGTAAGGCTCTGATTTGTGACATCGGACACGAACAAATGAGAAACCTTGCATGGCATGTTTAATTAGCGGTTTTTTCGTACCCGTTTTTTTCTATATAATATACTATGGTTTGCAACAAAAAACCTCTTCCAAGTCCAACAAACTTAGAAGAGGCTGTGTAGCGGCTTATTTCGTTCTATTAATTTAATCAGCACTTCGTCTAAAATTCCAGCGGCTCCATCGTTTTCAATCTTGTCGCTTGAAATAAACCGTTTGCCAACAGAGGCGCGAACCGGGCCGCGCTTGGCAGAAGCTGCTGAACGGCAGGCTTACTCATGAGCCATTGCAGCAGGCTGCCCCATCTTAAAGGGCTGGCGAATTCCTGCCGAATCGCTTGCGTATAGCGTTGTTCCCATTCCATGGTGTTGGTTTTTGCTGGAGATAGACGGGAGCGATAGCAGCTTGCGTATCGTGCACGGGCACAGCTGTTGCAAGCCGCTCGGCGAGTCTCCGATTGCGTTGAATCGCCGCTTCCAGAATGGACAACACCGATTTGCCCGCCTTCATAAATTCGCTGCGGTTAAGCAGCGCCGCAGCATTCACGCTGCCATCCTCAACTGGGCATAATCCTAAATATCCACCTTGGAAAAAATACATCTCAATAACCGGTTCCATCTTTAGGCCGGCATAATGTGTCTTAACTCCAATGTAGGCTTGCTGGCACGAAGCGGCTGCATCCGGACGATGTTCTGCATTCGCCATCCGCGAATTCGCACCCCAGGCCGTAATGACAGCCCTGGCACGGAACAGTTTTGCATCCGTCCCCTGTCTAGCTCGAACGGTATACCCTTTTCCGTGCTGCTCAATTCCCGTAACCGTTGTAGATAAGTGCAGCTGTGCTCCAGTCTGTATTGCGGCTGTATGCAGCGCCTCATCCATCATGTATCGGCTAAGACCCCAGGCAGCGCCAGGGATCGGCAGCTCGATTTCACCGCCCTGCTCGAAGATGAGCTTAGCCCGTTCAATCCGCGCCGGATGAAGAGACACGACCGTCTCGGTTAATCCAAGAGCGTGCAGCGTGCTTTGGGCTTCTGGTGAAAGGAACTCCCCGCACACTTTGTGACGCGGGAAGTTCCGCCGGTCGATCAAGGCCGTCTCCCACTGCTTTTCCGCTAGCGCCTTAGCAATACAGCTTCCCGAGATGCCTCCCCCGAGGACGATGACATCCACATTATGCATCAATTCGATCAGCTCCGTCCGCTTAAATATGAATCTGGCTTACCGATCACCACTGCATAACGGAACAACGGTCTCCAGGAATACATGAGCTGATGGATTCCCAACGCCTGCTTCAGGCGCTTCCAATCCTGCGAGCGGAAGCCTTTGGCCACGGACAGAGGGCCGTCATTCAAGATATACCTGTTCGATGAAATAGCCCGGGTTGCAAGCCATACCGCCGTCCAAGCGATCCAATGCCGATGGATATCATTCACGACAACGCCAAGCCGGGCCGCCCGCAGCATGCTTGCAACGGCATGGGGCAGCTCTTCCTCTGAAAAATGATGCAGAAGCTGTGTGCCTGTCACGATATCCGCGCTCGCCTCAGGGAGCGTAAACAAATTGCCGCGTATGACCTGAACGCGCGGCTCATCAAGATACAATTGGCGCGCTTCGGCGCAGGCCTCTTCCGTCATATCGACTAACGTAATCATCAAGGCAATGCCTTGCCGAGATGCCCACTGCAGTACGCGCCGATTCACATCACCGGAGCCTGCTCCGACGTCCGTAATGGACAACTGCTTCGGTTTGCCCGCCGCTCGCCACAGCTGCTTAATTCCGTATAGCGTTGGCGCGCTTGCCGCGAACAGCCGATTCAAGCGGCGAAGCTCCTGCAGTGCCTCGCGAAGCTCCTCGCCGCCACTTGTGAAATCATCCATGAGCTCTGCCGCCGACGCCCGACGATGCAGCTTAGGAAACATAATGCGCATTCTCCGTGCGGCGCTTGGATGGTACGCTGGAAGCAACATAAGTAATTTTGATCATCTCCGCCGTTAACCCTGGGCCGAAGGCTAGCGCAATTCCGGATGCCCGTTCTTTTCCTTGCTCCTGCAGCTGTTCCCTCATTTTCTTCATGACGAACAAAATCGTGGCGGAAGATACATTTCCAATGTCTCGCAGGACACCAAGACTTGGCGCAACCTGTTCATCCCTCAGACCATATTTTGATTGCAGCGCTTCGACAATGCCTTTGCCTCCTGGATGAATTGCCCATAATTCGGGAGGCTCGTCACCACCGAGATGCGCTATTTCAGCTGGAACATGATCGCCAATCAATTTCGGAATATTCGGGGACAGATATAGATCAAACCCATCATTGCCGATCTCCCAAATCATTTCATCAGCACACCCAGGCAGCAGCACCGAACGATCATCGCCAAGCTGGTAAACATGCTGATGCTGCGAAGATGCCACGCCAATTACGCAAGCCGAAGCTCCATCGCCGAAGAAGGAAGCGCCGAATAAAGCTTCCCGATCCCCGGAAGGCTGAATATGGAGAGTGCACAATTCCACACACACAATCAATACGTTCGCATTCCGGTCCCCGGACACCAACTGCTTCGACAAGCATATCGCCTTCATCCCGGCAGCGCATCCGATGAACGTAAGCGGGATTCGCATAACCGAAGGCACAAGCCCTAACTCTTGAACCAAGGCAGCATCGATGCCCGGAAGGAATTGCCCGGTACAGCTAACCGTGATCAAATGCGTGATCTGCTCGGCAGCCATCTTCGCCTCCGCTAAGGCCGCTCTCGCCGCAGATAAAGCGAGGGGGACGGATTCCCGCTTATAGACCGCCATCCGTTCTGCCGTCGACGGTACTTTCGAACGATCTTCTTGCGGCAAATAACGGCATGCTGAGGCTTCTTGCAGCAGTTCCGGTTCGCATGTATACCGGCTCTCTACACCGCATTGCTTAAATATTCTTCTGGCCCAACGGGCTGAATCCGGGTTACTGCCCAGCGCGTCAACAATCCGTCGTGCCGTGTCAGCCTGGTCCATGCGATAAGGCGGCAACGCGGTACCGATACCTGTGATAGCAATCATTGGTCTTACAGCTGCCATAGCATCCTTGCCTCCTTAATATACGTTTACGGCTCCAACTCTACATTGCTTTAAGTTCATTCCAAAGCCGTTCTCATCAGCTTACCCATCTTATGAACGTGACAAAACCCAGCCCGGTTCGACTGGGTTTTGTCTATAGTAGATGCCTGGGGCTTCCCAGATGGATTAGACTTCTCACCCGCTTATTCTATGGTTTCCGCGGACTCTGGTGTCACAGCCGCCAAGGAAGTGAAGTAAGCCTGAAACTTCCGGTTCAACCATAGAGAAGCTGCAATAAACAACGCTACGCCAATAAGCTCGACGGGCTGGTGGATAAAATCGGCTAGATGCGTTCCGATATAGGAAATGCAGAATACCATGACTCCTTTGCCTAGAACGACGGCTGCCGCAAAAGGAACCGTCCGCATTCGCGTTAATCCCGCTGCCATGTTAATGACAACGAACGGTCCTATCGGGAGCAGGCTTAAGAGAAAAACGAAGCTAAATCCGTTCCTCTGCGCCCACACCATCGCCTTCTGTACTTTCGGTTTGGCCGCCCAGCGCCGAATAAAGAGTGTATCCGACGCTTTGCGAATCAACCAGAACGTTAGCAAGCTGCCCGTTACGAGGCCGATCCATGAGTATAAAAATCCCGGCCACAACCCATAGATGGCTGCATTAGCGCCAACGATCACGATGGTAGGCAGTGGCGGAACGAAAGATTTCAGAAAAGTTAGCAATATACCGGGCAGGGGTCCCAGCGAGCGGAAACGTTCTAAAAAGAGTTCGATGTTTTGCTCCGTAAAATACTCCATTATGCTGATTTCCGCGCCAAACATTGAATGTGATCCCTCCTATAACTCCAAGTGATTTACATTATACTATAGATCACTAATGGCATTATTTTGGAACATTTGCATATTGCTTGGTTTGTAGGAAGCGTCATTTCAATATCATGTTTTGATGACGACTATTCGACCAACTGGGCTAAACCCTAACATACATCTCCCGCCCCTTACGAGCCGATTTCTGCTGGTTGAGACAGTGATTGGTTACCAGTGAGATACTGGACTTTAGTCGAGGTCAACTACCTCCCATGGTCTATTCCGGTTCACTGAGATTTTCATTAAAATATAGTCAAGTTTTCTTGGAGGAGCGATGGATAATGAATTACGAATATAAAATACGGAGGGAACTTGCCGACTGGGAGCAAAAAATGTTCAAACCGCCGGGATGGCTGGAAAAAACATCGAAAACCATTGGAAATCGAATAAACCACTTCATTCCGCCGAAGGTACACGACATCATTACGACGACCATCCGGTCAATTGTACGCACAGCCTTATTCGGTGCAGAATATACGCCTAGCCGTTCGGTAGAACGCTCTCCTGACCTCGAGTCTGCCGATCAAGATGCAAAAGAATTGTTTGCGCTGTATCAAAAAATCGCAGTTGCCGAAGGTGCCGGTACTGGAGCAGGCGGCATTGTGCTTAGCATGGTTGACTTTCCGGCATTAATAGCGATCAAGATGAAATTTTTATTCGAGCTAGCGCATGTTTATGGCTATGACACCAAACACTTTTCCGAGCGGGTGTTCATTCTAAAGGTATTTCAGATGACGTTTTCAGGGCCTGAAAATCGTGCCAGGCTGCTCTCCTCCATCAAGAATTGGCATCTTGAAAAAGAACAATGGCTCTCCGACGCCGATTACTCCCGCAATATGGACTGGGAGACATTTCAGATTGAATATCGCGACGCGATGGACTTCCGGAAAATGCTGCAGATACTGCCCGGGATCGGCGCTTTCGCGGGAGCATGGGCGAATTACACCATTCTCGAGGAGCTGCGCGAATTCGCCATGAACGCATACCGGCTTCGCAGGTTGCACGATGATTTCGCGGTTTTGGGATGATAAGCTCTCTCCTCTCTACCGCGAAGGATTTCCGGTTCTTAAGTATGAAGCAAAATTTCGATTCTTGTTCCGCTACGCAGCTCACTTTCAACATGGATTTCCCCTCCATGCGTCTTCACGATATCGTGCGCGATGGCCATGCCGAGGCCGGATCCTTTGTGCAGCTCGCCCGTACTCGTTCCGCGATAGTATCGGTCGAAAATCCGTTCGAGCTCTTCTTTTTTGATTCCTGTACCGTGATCCTCGACAGCGATGCGCACGAAATCCCTTTCTTTCTCGACACTGACTTCAACGGCCACATCCTCATCGTTATGGACGACCGCGTTGTAGATCAAATTAGCTACCGCACGACGAATCAGAATATCGTCAGCCTCCACGAGGATCATTTCATCGCTGTATCGGAAATCGATATTCCGGCTGCCATACCGGGTATCGTTTAGCGTATCGATGACAGCGTTCCGGACGAGGCTGACAATGTTTACGCTTTTCAAATTAAGCGTCAGCCCCTTGTTTCTCAAACGGGTGGAGAGGTTCAGATCCTCGATCACGTCTTTCAAATAATGCGACTTACGTTCAATAATTTCCGCGTAATCCCGCATTTCCTCGGCCGTAAAATCATAATCCTTGTCCCGCATCATTTCGGCGTACCCCTGAATCGAAGCAAGCGGCGTTTTGATATCATGCGAGATGTTGGCGATCCACTCCTCTTTCATCCGGTCCAGCTTCTTCCGTTCCAATTCGCTTGCCTGCAGCTCCTCCGTCAGAACATTGACATTGTAAAACACGTCCTTGTAGATGCCCTTCGTTTCGTAGCGCACCTGGTAGTTTTTATGGGCCAGCTGTTTAATCCCTTCAATGAGCGCGGACAGCGGCCGGGTTAACCTTTTGCTGAACAGATAAGCGATACAGAGGGCGATGAAGCCGTCGACGCAAAGCACGGTAAGGATTCCGACTTGAAGGAACCGTCCGACCTTCCGGATATCATAGGTAAGTATATTCCGCTCCAGATAAGGGTTCTGAAAGCCAATCAAATAACTGTAGCGTTCCCCGTTCCCCTGCTTTTCCCCGATAAAAACGGTCGACATCAGTTCTTTTTCCATATACTTGTACGTTTGAACGACATCCATCGGCGTATATTTGGTTTTGGCTTCAAGCGGCACACGATAGCCATAGATTTGCTTGCCGTTTTCGTCCAGAATTTGAACCCAGGCGTCATTGCGCTCTAGCGTTTCCTTCCCCTGCCCAGTAATGGCCATTCCCGATTCGGACATAAAGATTTCTTTTCTGAATGAGCGGGTGATGGCTTCGGCTGAGGCATCTCCTTCTTGGAATGGGTATTGAGGAGATTGGCTCTGTTGTATAAATATCCCGGCTACGACTAAAATGTTTATGAAAATGACGATGACGACAATCAGAACGACGGATGCCAAATATCTGCCGGTCAGCCGCCATTTCATTGCACCGGCTCCTCCACGGCAAGCTTATATCCGAGACCCTTCACGGTCACCAAATATTGCGGGCTTGAGGGATCCTCCTCGATCTTCTCCCTCAGCCGCCGAATATGAACCATGACCGTGTTGTCAAAACCAAAGGAATCCTCCCCCCACACCTGATCGTACAGGCTTTCCTTGCTTATAATCCGGTTCGGGTGCTTGAGCAAATAACTTATCAGGCCAAGCTCTTTCGGTTTAAGCTCAATCATTTCACCGTTTTTCCTCAGTTCCAATGTATGTTCGTCAAACTCGAATGGGCCGGCCTTTAGCGTGTGTTCTTTCTTTACCTCATCCCGCGCAGACTCCGTTCTTCTGAATCGGGCTTTGATCCGGTAAGCGACTTCCTTCGGACTGAACGGTTTGGTGATATAATCGTCACCGCCGATGGCAAATCCGAGTATTTTATCGATTTCCTCGTTCTTGGCCGACAAGAAGAATATCGGCACGTTCGAAACGCTGCGGATTTTCTTGCATACATCATATCCCTCACCATCCGGGAGCATGATATCTAAAATGACGAGGTCAGGCTGCTTGTCCTGAAACCGAATCCAGCCTTCTTCGGCGGAAGAGGCGGCATACACATGCTCAAAGCCTTCCTTATGGAGCACGGTTTGCAAAAGCTTAACGATATCCTCCTCGTCGTCAACGATGAGTATTTTTTGACTTAGCGGCAATCGATTCGATCTCCTTTCTATAAGCAGGGAAAAAGACCGGCAGCTAAAACCTGCCGAGTCTTCAGTAATCATCTTCCCCGCCCTTCCCAATACTATAACCATTTATCGAAATGGGCAAAATTGGCCAGAGACTCTATTATTCTTCGCCGAAAAATTTCGCCAACGGGTTACCGATCTTTTTATCTGTTGCGACATGGCCTGTTTTATTCAAAACGTAATACTGATAAAAGTTGCCGCTAAAACCGAGCGACTGCAGCATCTGCTCCGCAAATGGCTCGACTGCGTTGTCGCTCAATGCGTCACCGTTCCAGAAAAAATGCAGCAGCAGGCGGTTTTGATTATAAGGATGCTTAATGACGTATGCGCCCGAAGATGCTTTCTGATTCATCATACTTTTCCAGTCGAAACCGATGGCCTTCGATTTCTGGATGATGCCGGGTTTAAGCGCCTGGATGAGTCCGTTTGTTTTCGCGCTGCCGATGGCAATGATATTGCTGGTTGCGAGTTTCTTTTCCAACTGCTGCTTCAGCTTCTGCCGGTCGGAAACGACCTCGTATGGAATGCCCATGATTGTCAGAGTCCCTTCAAGCTGTGTCAAGATTGTTTGCTGCTGCTTTTTCGCTTTGCCGCCAGCCTGATCACTCACCACGATCGTGAGCGGTTCGCCTTGCAGCGCCTTATCCACTATGCGGCTCATCGTTTCCGCCGGAAGATTCGCAACTTGGATCAGGGACGAATGGTACGAGATTTTAAACTGTTCATGCCAATACGAAGCTTCCTCCGCCTCAGACAATCGGTATTCGGGCTTTAGAGCAAACTGCGGATCATGCAGCGCTTTGTCCATTTCCTTTCGCGCTTCCTCTCCTAGCGTATCCTGGATTGTGTGCAGCAACCCGCTGATCGTCGCGTTTTTGTACGCGTACCGATTGAAATATTCCTGCATGAACGCATCGAATTTCTCCTCGCCCACCATGCGGTACAGCTGGTAGATGGCCTGGCGTCCTTTTTTATAAAAGACCGGGCTGGTCTCGCCCCCCACTTCCGTATTGTTTGAGGCGATCGGCTTGTCTAAATAAGACAAATCATCGATCTGGATCGTTTTGAATCCGTTCAAGTCGTCGCCTTGTTTTTCCGCAAAATACACCATCGAGAAATCGGCAAATCCTTCGTCCAAAAACGATTCTGCCTCAGAGTTGTTGCCGATTAAGGCATGGAACCATTGGTGGGCGATTTCATGTACGAACACATAATCATGCGCCGGATCACTGTTGGGCCGGATTTGCCCCATTTGGATGACCCGGGCAAACTCGACCGCCACACCCTCTACGTACGACTCCGCGATCCGGAACTCAGGGTAAGGATATTCCCCATATTTTTCACTAAAAAATTGAATTGCCTTAAAAGCGGTGTCGATGTATTCATCGACGAGTTTTTTCTTGTCTGGCATATTGTCAAAATAGTAATATTCAACCGTCAAACCGTCGCGCGTTACGCGCTCAACTTTATAATTCGGGCTGGCAAAAAAGACATGCTCCCGGGTGTTATCGGCATCGGCGGTAACGACTTTCCGGCCGGGCTCTTTCGGGTCCGCCTGCATGGTGATCGTCCCCGGCATCAGCACTTGATAGGCTTCCGGCACATTAAAATGCACTTCGAAATCCGATGAATTGTAATAATCGGTTTCAAAGGTCTTGCTGTACGGCTTGTTGTCCCATTCATGTTTGTTCTCGTCGTAGACCGACATAACCGGGAACCAATGTGCGCCATTGATGATGTCTTTGTAGTAGGACAGGCGCTGCATGCCATAAGGGATTTTCACTTCAAAGCCGATTTCGACTGTGACCGCTTCGCCAGGCTTTAGTTCTTGCTGCAATTTAACGGTCAATGCTTGATTGTTGTTGGAGAAAACCAAGGGTTGTCCGTCAACTGCCGCGCTCCAAATGTCGATGCCGCCCAGAAAGTCCTCCGGCTTCTTCTGTGGATTTTCCTTCCGGATCTCCTCGTTGTTTCGCTCAAACATAGATGTTTGCGTCGCCTTGGACCGGTTGGCGTCGGCAAACGTATGGAAGACGATCTCCCGCAGCGTATCATTGGACGTGTTCCGGTAGGTTACGGTCTCACTTCCTTGGATGCGCATATTCTTCTCATCTAGCTTTGCATTGATTCGATATTGGACCTGGGCATGCGCCTGCGCCATTGCTATGGTTTCCGCAGTTGCGACGGCGGCTGGTTGTGCAAGCGCTTGGCCAGCGCCTACGACCGGACTGGCCGCCAGTGTAAAAGCCAGCGAGTAAGCCAGCGTTTTTTGTGAAACAGATTTGAAGGTTATTCGATACATTGTATTCTCTCCCCAGTAGACATCTTTAGTAGACTATATTCGTTGACTATATTCGTTTCCCCGTATAAAGAGCTTATTTCCCGGCACCATCCAGCTTTTGCTTCGCTTGTCCAGGCAGCTCGCTGGGCTGAACTTCCTGGTAGGAGCTTACATCATTCCCTTTCACATAAACTCTCAGGTACGCATCTTGACGCAGTTCTTTGGATGCTGTAAAGGTCAGGCTTTTTTCCTTCCCGTTAGAATCAAAGCCCTCCAGGGTGTATTCGTAAGAAACATACTTCTGTCCACTGTCCGACTTATCTTCGATTCTCTTTCCGTCTTGGTTAATCTGCACGTAATATTGCTCCGCACCGATTCGGTTTAAATTCACGTTTTGAATGAATACGACGAATCCGACCAGAACGATCACAACAACCGCTAAAGCGATAAATCCCTTTTTCATTCCGTTCACTCCTTATTTTGTATTAGTAACAATTTTGCAGTACGCATGTACAGTCAAGAAATAATAGATCAGGTAAATACAAACATAGACACCCATACAGCTCACGACGGGAACGATCAGATTGGTCATCATCAGCTTCGACAATGCCGACAGGGCGACAGCACAGTGGGCAATTCCGAAAGCCAGCGGCAGGGCAAAAATGAATAGCACCTGTTTGGCAACGGTTTTGCGGATTTCCCGTTTTTTGACGCCGATTTTATGCAAAATCACATAACGGGCTTTGTCGCTGCCGGCTTCCGTCAGCTGCTTGAAGTAAATGATGCTGCCCGTCGCCGCCAGGAACACGAGTCCGAGGAATCCGCCCATAAACATCAAGAGGCCGGAGGATTCCATTCCCCGCGAATAAACGCTGTAATAGCTTGAAAGCCCGGCTTTCTCCGGTAAAATCTCTTCCAGCTGCTTTGTCAGCTCTTTCGCCTTGTCCTGATCGGTGATGCTATAGGCTTCAACAGCCATGTATTTGGCATTCGGCTTAAGCTCTGCAAACATGTCATCGCTGACCACTATGCTTGAGTAGACCGTTCCAAGATTCAGCACATTGTATTTTTTTAATGTTTTGAATTGTATGGTTTTATTAATCTCGTTTCCTTTCAGCTTGATCGACGAACCGATGTATTTCGGCGAGATGCCTTCCATAAAAACCGGCTCGAGCGCAGCCGCCTCGCTACCTTCAAGGCTTACGACATCGTCCCGACCCTGCAGCTTGGCTAATCGGTTAAAATCGCGGTTCGATATGACCGTAAACGACTGCTCATCCGATCCTTGAACGTTATTCAAGCCGGAGGTGTCGGCATCCACCTCGAGGAGAGGAATAGACTCATGGTAAAGCACTTTATGCCCCATTGCCTGCCCGATCGCCTGATCGGCTTTTCCTGTGGCCGTAGCGTCCACACCGATAAACATATAGCTGTTCGGATTCGCAACCGCCGCGTTCGTCCGGGTGTTGTAATACGTGCTGTATGCCGTTCCAACCGCTGTCAGCGTCGTTGCGCTTAACACAGCGATGATCGTGAGTGTCCGCGCGTTGCCTTTCATCCGGTACAGCAGCTGGGAAGTCCCGATCAGGTTCAGTCCACGCCAGTAGCTTTTTTTGTGTTTGCGGGCCAGCTTCAGCAGCGTAACCGTCAACGTGTTAAACAGCAGATATGTGCCCAGGATGACGGATATTAAAATAACGAGCGGAGTCAGCATGAAGCCGATCGCAGCCCATGCCTTGGACGTAAGCATATTTTGCAGCGCAAGCCAGTAGCCGAACCCGATTAGCGCTACGGACAATAACGCAATGAGCAGGGAAGACTTTGGCTCTTTCTCACGCTCTTGATCTGCCATGAACAGCTCGATCAGCTTGAACCGGTAAATCAAGCGATAGCCTTGGACCGAAGTGATCAGCGTGATGATCATGAACACCAGGAATGTATTCAAGATCGCTGCCGGGGAAATGGAGAAATCCGCCACGACGGCGTAACCCATCACCTTCATCAGAATCATTACAAAAAAACGGCTAAGTACCGCTCCAAGCGCAATTCCGACGATCAGGGCCAGAATCCCCATCAGGAAATTTTCATAAAACAGCATCCGTCCGATCTGTTTTTTACGGACACCAAGCAGCGAATACAGCCCGACCTCTTTTTTGCGTTTCCGCGTGAAAAACGAATTCGAATACCAGATGAACACCGCCACGAAAACGATCAGCACGACCGCTGCCCCGCTGAACGCCGAGCTGATCTTCTGCGATCCTTCCGATGCGGATGCGATGGTGCTGTCGTATTTCAAAGACACGAACGTAAAATATATGACGATACTGAATATCATCGAGGCGAAATAAAGAAAATAATTCGTGAAGTTCTTTCGGATGTTCTTCCCGGCGATCTTAAATAGCGTCATGATGGCCACCTCCGAGCGTCGCCAAAACTTTAATAATCTGTCCGAAAAATGCTTGTCTCGTCATGCCTTCCTTATGGAGCTCTTTGAACAGCCGGCCGTCGTTGATGAAAATGACCCGCTTGCAGAAGCTCGCTGCATAGGCGTCATGCGTAACCATCAGGATGGTCGCTTGATGGTGCTGGTTTAGCTTGCTCAAGCTTTCCAGCAGACCGGTCGCCGATTTCGAATCGAGCGCGCCAGTCGGCTCGTCCGCCAAAATCAAGCTCGGATTCGACACGATCGCCCGAGATGCCGCAGCACGCTGCTTTTGTCCCCCCGAAATGTGGTATGGGTACTTATCGAGAATCTCGCGAATGCCAAACGTATCGGCGATTTCCTCAACCCGCTTTTCGATTTCAGCTGCCGGGACTTTGGAAAGGGCCAGCGGAAGCAGGATGTTTTCCTTGACCGTCAATGTATCAAGTAGATTGTAGTCCTGAAAAATAAACCCGAGCTTATTCCGACGGAAATCGGACAGCTTCTCCTCGTTCATAGCGACGATGTTTTGCCCGTCGATCGTAATCTCACCGGAGGTCGGCGTATCGATCGTCGAAAAGATGTTCAGCAGCGTCGACTTCCCCGCTCCGGATGGGCCCATAATGCCGACATACTCCCCTTCTTCAATGCTCAGATTGATGTTTTGCAGCGCCGTATATAGGTTTCCTTTTGTGCCAAAGGTTTTGTTCACGTTGTTTGCTGACAGTATGGTTTTCATGGTTACACTCCTTAAGCGTTGAATTTCTCGAATGTAAATCCAATCTTAATGGTCGAAGCTTACACCATGTTAATCGCAACCTTACAGCAACCTTAAAATTATGCAAAAACCCTCAAGGCGCGCCTTTACAGCGTTCCTGAGGGTTATTTATTCGTAACCATCCAAATTATAATGAACTCTAATAGTTCTTATACAGATTTAATAAGTCCACTGTCAAGTGATTAATTCTTTGGACAGCTACAGCTAATCACTACTGAGCACGAATGCTTCTTTAATACTGAGTGGATAATTTTAGTGGATTTGTTCATGGGAAAATGGTACATTAATGTAGATTAATCAGCACAGGTGTTCGCTTTTTCGAATCGGAATATACGTTTAGGCATTATATTTGGGGAGGACGTCGGCATGGACAAGAATTCTGTGAATAGAACAAACATTATAGGCGCTGGCGAGGTTGGCAGCGCCATCTCGGTCGACATGAATAAGGCTTCTATACATAAGACAAACAGCATCTTTTGGGACACAAAGGGAAATGACATCTTAGGAGCAACCTCGCTTCCTCTATATGGAGCATTTGTCTCAGAAGAAAAGTGCCAGCTTTTTGGCGATGTCTCAGGGAAAAAGATGCTGGAGATCGGCTGTGGCAGAGGTCAATCCTTGCAATATCATGGGGAACGCAAAGCATCTGAACTATGGGGAATGGATATGTCAGAAAACCAAATCGATAAGACAAGGCAGCATTTGACGGCGTGCGGCCTTACAGCCCAATTGATCTGTTCTCCCATGGAAGTAGAATGCGGCATACCCGAGAATTATTTTGACTTTGTTTATTCGATTTATGCCATAGGCTGGACCACCGACCTTGAAGGTACTTTCGGCCGAATTGCTTCTTACCTAAAAAAAGACGGCGTATTTATTTTCAGTTGGTCCCACCCTATACACAAATGTGTAGCTGCAGAAAATAGTATGCTTATTTTTAAAAAAAGTTATTTCGATGAATCTTGGTATTCGGTTTCTCTTGAAGAAAGTACGCTAACCTTATCGGATCGTAAACTATCAACTTATGTGAATGCGCTCTCAAAAGCGGGGTTTGTCATTGAGCAACTAATTGAGGAGTCGGATGATGGAATTATGCAATTACGGGACAGCGATTTTGCCCAGAAAGCAAAGATGCTTCCTGTAACCTTTGTAATCAAGGCAAGAAAACTATAGTATCCGATAGTTTAATCATGACTAGCAAATTTCTAATACATCGCATTTTCAAATTCAATCCTTGAATCACATTTCAGCAATGGAACCGCATGTTGGCTGAGTTCGGTGCTTGTCAGTGCAGTAAATCACTTACTAAATGCTGTTTATGGTGTATATACAATTTATGGTACTTATACAATTTATGAATAATATGAAAAGGGGGCGAATAATTCAATGAGAAAACGTTTGTTCTTTATTAGTATGGTCACAATTATTGTATTAAGTGGATGTGTAAGCCAACAGTCAGAAAATAACAATGGGCTCATAAAAAGTGACGTTGATATTAAACAGTTAGTTAGTGATTATAGTAGTGGTAATATAGAGGACCAATCTGCCTCAATCAATTCCATGCAATTAATAGTTACAAACCAGGATAATACTCAGTTAACCTATGCCTTGCCGGAAGACGAGTTCTTTGTTTCTATTGCACCATACGTTGAACAAACACATCCTTGCGCAACCCATAGCCTGACTGGTTGCCGAGGAGAATTGGTAAATAAAGAGTTTGAGGTGTACATTGAAGATAGCGAAGGAAACGTTATCCGAGATGACAAATTAACGTCCAATTCCCATGGATTTATTGATTTATGGCTGCCGAGAAATAAAGAATATCGTATCTCAATTACCCAGAATGAGAAAACTGTAGAATCCAAGTTTTCAACGTTTGAAAGTGACGACACCTGCATTACAACCATGCAATTGACATAAAACTGAAAATCCTCTGCAAAATATAAAGGAGCAGTTGTGATTCTAAGTTAAATTGTCAATAAAGAAATGAAGGATCAGTGCTACCCCCACCCTCTTCTTTTTCAAGAGATTCACTCATGGATTGGTTGCAGAACTATTATAGAGTGGGCTTGATCGGGGAATGTATAATGTGGGGACACAAACACAAATAATAACCCTGATTAAGTACCATTTTTGAAAAGGAGATCTTTCATCATGCATTCAGGTTTCGAAAGTCCATTTTCACGAATTCACCTGTTGTATCATGCAAATATAAATGCAATTACACCGGAGGAGATCCAACCTGAAATCAACAGCCACGGCTATCATTTCAGTCCGCAGCAAGTTAAGCAAGAGCTGGATCATCTGACGAGCGAAGGTTATTTAATTAACAAAGGCTCCCAGTACGATATTACATTAAGAGGAAAAGATGAACTTCGAAGTGTTCAGCAACATCTTGAAGAATTGTATCAAGAAGTCGTAAGGAATAAATAATAAACAACTGCCTTATGCCACAAAAATCAACCTCCTATGCGTTTTGTAAACCGTAAGGGAGGTTGATTTTGTATCCATTAATTCTAATTTAATTGATCGTTGTCCTATCCACCTTCAATTGTTAAATAATAAAAAGGCCCAATAAATCAGGCTTTTTAGCTTATTAAATTGTATCCACTTTGTGTCTTTATGTTTTTAATAATCCGCGTGGCATCCTGGGAACACCAGTTGGTGTTCAGTCTACCCAAAGTTGCACACAACACGGGAGGTTCGTGGGGGATATTTTTACTACAATTATGTTCAATTGCTCTTATTGTCGTCAACCGTGAATATTTTACTAATTGACAAAGCGTCGTCATAGTTTTCGGCAGGAGCAGATATTTTAGTATTGGGCTCTACCCCGTGTTTTTCTGATAACGAAAAAGCCACTTTATCAAAATCGCCAGAAATGTAGACGGTTCCAAATAACTCCAATATAGGCTCGCCATTTTTAACTGTTGTATATACCATTGCACCCATGTGAGGATTTATGTGTTTATAGAAAACGATATCGATCAGATCATAGGTTTTGGTAAATTCATACTTGTCAAATATAATTTGTCCGCTAAATGAGGCATTTCGAAAAATTGGTCGAGATAAAATCCCTTTTATTTTGATTGTAGATTTCGCCACTGATGATTCATCATGATATTCGATTGCTGGATATTCGATATTTATTTTTTTTGGAAAGTTGTATGATACTAATAATATTCCTGTTATTAATAAAAAAGATAGTAATATTACTGAACAAGCTAATATTTTTTTATTGATAAGTAGCCCCCCCTATTATCCATGTTGTTAAAATATAAAATTAGTAATATAACTATATTCTTTTGGGTTTATTGAAAAACCTTTATTTATTCATATCGTAACGCGTACTAAAAATAGTGCGCGTCACGATATGTTTAATGCTATTAATAGATGTATACTGGCGTCATAGGACTCACTGGGACAATATTTTTAATGGTCTTATCTTCAATTCCGATTACTGGGATTTGATTAACGAAATCTGTAATTATTGGTCCTCCTGCGATATAATAATCAACGGCTTTATTGGCATTATCATAGCCAGGAGCTATAGCCGAGATGTTGCGGCTTCCTTGGACGACAGAAGGTTTAGCTACCTGCCCACCACTAGAGTTAGTATATGTGAAAGTAGGGAATTGCCAGCCAGCCACCACATCACATTTATTAGTTACAAATTTTAAGTATTGTTTATCGTCTGTTTCCCCTTTCAGTTTTACATAAAAGAATATAACAGTGGTGGTTTGTGACCAAGAATATATGACATTTGCTCCGTCAATTCATGTAGTTGGTTGTATATCACTGATAAATCCAGTAACTGCATCGTACACGGTGAGAACTGTACTGGCACCTGGAATTTCGCCTACACTACTAGTAGCGAGCATTTTAATAACATTAATCGAAGCAGCCTTCCATCTATATGTAGAACTTACAGAGGCACTACCACGACTCTTTAAATTAGAGTCTAGCGTATTCGGTTGTGCTATTAATCTTTGCACTTCATATGTCTTCCCATTTTTAATTATTTCACTCCGATACGTAAACCAACTTACGTTAGTTTGGTTTGGTACAGATACTTGTGGAGTAATTTTACCTGTCGCTTTAAATTTTGCATTAACCTCTCCCGATGATAGTGACTCTACACCAAGAGTTTGAAGTTGACTTTCTATTCTATTGATTCTTTGTAGATCAACTTCTTTCTCATTAAGCAATTTGGCTCTTTGATCAAACAAGTTTTGAATACTCAATTCTTTAGTATCTTCTTTGCTAGCAGACAAAGCTGATGTTGCTGTACTCATAACGAGAGTTAAAACCATAAAAAAACATAAGATTTTCCGTATCACTATCCATTATCTCCCATATTTGGTTATAAATAACACTTAATTGGATGATTTTATAGTATATGAAAGCAGGACTCGAAGTAAGGGGAAAGTTGTCGAACAAAAAAAATATTCTATTAGGATGGTATGTTGTATTTCCTACTCATAAATTTTGGGATTCATATGAAAGGCGAAGTATGCTTGCTTATAAATGATCGTAGATCGTTCTTATTCGAAAAAGAGATGGCTTCTTGCGATCGTTTGGTTAAAGTTAGATTGATTGGTGGCGCATAAACCACAAAAGAATAGCAAACAACTGTTGTAATAAAGAAAGAATTCTCCATTTGCTTTCCACTAATGTAGCCACATTTGTGTCAAAACCCTACATGTGGTCACTTTTGTGCATTTTTTAATGGCACAATTTTTTGCCACTTAAATAAAAAAGCCTGATAAATCAGGCATTTAGCTTTATTAAATATTTACATTAGACATTTAGGCTTTTGTGTGTAATGAATTTGGACATTCTGTGCCATGGAAACATGATACTTTCAACTCGGTACCAAGTACATAGCTATTTTCGCAAAATCTTCTCCATTGCTTTTCCCTTTGCAAGCTCATCAATCAGCTTATCCAAATAGCGAATTTCCTGCATCGTAGGCTCTTCGATGTCTTCCACTCGAACACCGCAGACCACGCCTTTGATTAAAGTACGGGAAGGATTTATTTGGGTAGCTTCCGCAAAAAATGTCTCAAAGTCTGTTTTTTTCTCCAGATGCGCTTCTAACTCTTCCTGGCTATACCCTGTCAACCAACGGATGATTTCATCGACTTCTGTTTTCGTACGGCCTTTTTTCTCCGCCTTTGTAACATAATGGGGATAGACGCTTGCGACACTTGTTGTATAAATCCGATGTTTGGTCATGATCGCCCTCGCTTATATGGTTTTGTTTATTTTTATTATAGTAAAAATAAAGTCGGGTTTAAACTTTAATGTAGTTATAGTTTCAGGTGGAGATGATAAGCCGTCCAATTCGATTACACTCTTCGGCAAACCAAATTTCCCCCTTTTCACCCATCGCTAAACCGTGGGGCTCTGCGTGTTTCGTAGGGATTGGATACTCTGTAACCATTCCCTGAACCGTAATTCGTCCGATCTTGTTACCGCCCCATTCCGTAAACCAGAGATCTTCATTTTCCCCGGAAATGATAGCATGGGGCCTGGCATTCGATGTCGGTATCATAAACTCCTCTACTTCGCCGGAAGTTGTCATTCTTCCGATTTTATTGCCCATAATTTGAACAAACCATAATGCCCCGTCAGGACCGCCCGTAATGCCTACAGGTCCGGAGTTCGGCGTTGGAATGGGAAATTCTGTGACATCACCTTCGGTGGTGATTCTACCGATCGAATTCCCTTGATTCTGTGTAAACCATAATGCTCCGTCTGATCCGGGAACAATAAATGAAGGAAATGTATCTGAGCTGGGCAATTCGAATTCGGTGATCTCTCCCGATGCGGTTAACCTCCCTATTCTTCCGCCATTCATTTCCGTAAACCAAATCGCACCTTCCCTATCTTCCGTGATGCCGAAAGGGGCTGAATTTGCGGAAGGAAGTTCATATTCTGTAAAATATCCACTTAACGACATCCTCCCGATCTTATTGGCTTGATACTCCGTAAACCACAAGTCGCCGGTTCGATCTGAAATAATCGACATCACGCCGGCATTTTCTGTCGGTAGGGAGAACGAAATGATCTCGCCTGCGCTGCTTATTCGCCCGATTCGATTGCCCCGTTGTTCCGTAAACCACATGGCTCCGTCTTTACCTCTCGTTATTCCGTAAGGCCCTGAGTCTTGCGTTCTGACTAAATATTCATGGATCATGCTCGTCATACATACTACCTCCCAAAAGAAATCATTTAAGGACGCTGCTTCATTTTTTTGAGCGTGTCTATATCTCCGCTTACGATGGCGTCAATATACGGATGAATGAGCTCGATATCGAAGTCCCACCATTTTATCTCCAAAAATTGTTGAATGACCTCTTGCGAAAACCGTTGTTTTATTTCCCTAGCTGGATTCCCACCGACAACGGTATAGGGTGCAACATCCTTCACGACCACAGCTTCCGCGCTAATAATAGATCCGTCGCCAATTCGCACCCCCGGCATAATCGTGGCGCGCCTGCCGATCCAGACATCGTTACCGACAACCGTGTCTCCTTTGATCGACAATTGATTTAGTGAAGGGGTGTGTTTTTCCCATCCATGCCCGAAAATATTAAACGGATAGGTAGATCCATCCATCCTGTGGTTGCCGCCATCCATAAGAAATCGGACTTCGGGGGCGATCGAGCAGAACTTCCCGATGATCAGCTTTGTCCCGATGATCTCATAATGGTACAGTACTTGATCTTCAAACGGTTCTCCGTTCAATGCATCGTAATAAGAATAGTCCCCTACTATAATGTTAGGCTTGGTAATGGTGTTCTTTATAAACTGTAAATTACGATTCCCCGGTATCGGATACTTTTCATTAGGATTTGGACCTAACATAAGCATGCACTCCTTCACGATTATTGTTATTCCTTGATCCGCCGAATTCCTTGCGCGATGCGCTCCCTCTCGTACTCTTTCAGCGAATATAATACAGGTGCCATAGGAATGTCGAACTTCAGATGCGAATGAGGGATTTCCGTCAATAAAGTTCCTATGGGATGTTGACTATTCTTACTGCGTAACACATTCCAAAAAATTCGGGATCTACGATCCTCGGTTCCCCATTTTTCAAGTGAGTTGCGAAATAGCAGACAGCTCCCGATCACGAAATCATTCTCTTTGAGCGCCTCATTTGCTTCGAACCCGGCGTCTACAAGGCTTTCAAATAGTGCAATCATTAACCGGTCCAAATAGCGGCCATAGGCAGCATCCCCGATTTCATGAAAAGCGATCGTTAGCTCACCTAGCATCGAATCGTATAATATCTTCCATACCGATTGGATATACTGATTACCTGCCTCGCAAATCTCCTCAATGTTCATGTCGTAACGGAATAATGGTTTTAGTGTCATGCTTACTCCTCCTTAATGTGGATTATCTCCATCATACGACATGTAAGCCAATTGGAAGGTTTAGAAAATATTTATGAAGGAATTCAATAAAAAAACCAGAATAACATTACAATGATTTTAATGTTGGCGCATATTTTCTTACTAAGGTGGGTTCGCATGGACTTTGGACCAAAAAAACTGGCAGAAAAATACGGTTTAAGCGCCAGTACCTTACGGAACTACGAAGCAAAGGGGTTAATGCCTCCTGCGGTCCGATCCGCAAATGGGTACCGTATGTATACGGAACGGCATGAGGCTTATCTGGCATGTATTCAAGCCATGGCTTCCGCATTCGGAATGGAAGTAACAAGCGAGGTGATGCATTGTCTTGGGCGACATGACTTGGACGACGCATTGTGGATCGTCAGGGATAAGGAGGTTATGCTCCATCGGGAAAAAGCAAGTCTAGATCAACTGGTACAGGAGTTGAAATCGTATTCTGAAGGCAGTCAAACCTACGACTTTAGCCGACACTTCAGCATCCACGAGGTTTCCAGATTGACGGGGGCTCCTAAGTCCGCAATCCGTTACTGGGAGAAAAGCGGCCTATTCACTGCTGAGCGAGATCCTGATAACAAATATCGTCTTTATAATGAAGCACATCTCTTTAAAATTAGGATGATTCAAGTACTCCAGAGCTCCGTTTATTCTGAGGAAACCGTGAACTTAAAAAAATCCATAGCTATCTTGGAACTAGAGAATATCGAGCATGCGATGAGAATTTCTGAAAGTATCCGTGCTCACTTGCATCAAACGATCAAGCTTCAGATGCGAGCACTCTATTTTCTTTACCGCTTAATTCAAACATTAGAATTCAAACAATAGGAATTGCGGAAACTACCGAGGCTCGTTCGGACAGTCTTACCGTAAAGCTAAAGTTGTGAATGGCACGAAGTTCGCAGCACCCAGATTACTGTGACACTGCACCCTTTCACTGGAGAATGCGCTTTTTTGCAATAGCTCCGGTATATTTTCACAACCGGCGAAGCTATTCCAAAATTCTAACGGTTGCCACGGCCGTTAATCCGTTGAAATTAGCTACCTCGATGTTCTAACGGTTGTAATCCACGTTATGTGAGCCGAATCGATCGCAAAATAGTTTAAAACGTTAGAGTAGCAACATATACAACCGTTAGATTCTCAGAAATTGAAAAACCTGCGGATTAGCGGTAATGGCAACCGTGTACACTAAGGGGGCCTTGTCCGCGTTGCTATTTTCCGCGCAATTCTCCCTCGAAGGTCATCGTCATAAACGAACTGCGGCCGCAGTAATGAGTATGTAGAAGAAGTAGATTTTCCTGAGCCAGATATAAAATTACATCCATACTACGTTAATTCAATCGAGCTTTCGTATAATATAATCGAAAAATCATCTACAATTCCCCTTCAAACGTTTGATGCTATGATTTCTATCTGAATAACCATGCACAATTACTCATATATAGAAAATAACAACGATTCTGTATGAATTTTCGAATATAAGTGTTAACTCAAAATTTGTATTGATGGTGTTCGTAGAGCAATCACTATTATCATTACCTATACTATTACGGGCTTACCATACAGAGGCCAGTGTGCAGGAACTAAAAAGTGCCTATGGAACTATGAAGTATCTATATCACTTAAAAGTGCGTACTTTTCTTTAACGCCTTAAGTATCACATAATATGATTTGCAGGTGACATCTAGGGTATGATTGCTTTTATGGTGGTAATACTACTGTAAGCGCAAATGCGTCCTTGTCCCGTCTGAGATGCCCAAAACATCTAATTTCAATTTTATCACCATCAGGAGGTCAATAATTTATGTTTGCTAAAAACTTACAAGATAAGACTACGTTGCATAATGGGGTCAAAATGCCCTGGTTTGGTATCGGGGTGTTTAAAGTAGAAGAAGGTCCTGAATTAGTCCATGCTGTAAAAACAGCCATTAAACACGGTTATCGCAGTGTAGATACAGCAGCGATTTATGAAAATGAAGAAGGGGTCGGACAAGGTATCCGCGAAGGGATGAAAGAGGCCGGCATTTCCAGAGAAGATCTATTTGTAACTTCAAAGGTCTGGAATACCGATTTAGGGTATGAGTCTGCAATAGCTGCTTATGAAACGAGCTTAAAAAAACTTGGATTAGAGTATCTGGATTTATACCTGATTCATTGGCCTGTAGAAGGTAAATATAAAGATGCATGGAGAGCATTAGAGACTCTTTACAAAGAAGGACGAGTAAAAGCTATCGGGGTAAGCAATTTTCAAATTCATCATCTCGAAGATTTAATGAAAGAGGCAGAAATCAAGCCGATGGTAAACCAGGTGGAGTACCACCCGCGTTTGACCCAAAAAGAACTGCAGTCTTTTTGCCAGGAACATGGGATTCAGCTGGAAGCCTGGTCTCCATTAATGCAGGGTCAATTGCTAGATCATCAGGTTCTGAAGGAAATTGCAGATAAGTATGGTAAGTCCATCGCGCAAGTCATTTTACGTTGGGACCTACAAAACGGTGTTGTAACCATTCCGAAATCTACAAAAGAACATCGAATTGTTGAAAATGCAACGGTATTTGATTTTGAGTTGACGGACGAAGATATGCAACGCATTGATGAACTGAATCAGAACTATCGAGTTGGTCCAGACCCGGACAATTTTGATTTTTAAAACACAATTTTCGGAGGGACAACATGCAATTAAATCTACATGGAAAAACGGCGCTGGTTACTGGTTCAACAGCAGGAATCGGAAAAGCAATCGCCATGTCATTAGTCGCTGAAGGCGCCACAGTGCTTATTAATGGACGCCGCGAAGAAAAAGTAAATCAGACGATACAGGAAATTCAAGCAAAGTATCCTGACGCTATCCTTCAGTCCGTTGTCGCTGATCTAGGAACAGAGCAAGGATGCCAAAAGGTTATTGGGCAGTACGCTGAAGTAGACATTCTTATTAACAACCTTGGCATATTTGAGCCTGTAGAATATTTTGATATCTCTGATGAAGATTGGTTCAAACTGTTTGAAGTCAACATTATGAGTGGTGTCCGGCTGACTCGCCATTACCTGAAACAAATGATTCGCAAAAAAGAAGGCAGAGTCATCTTTATCGCTAGCGAAGCAGCGATTATGCCATCTCAAGAAATGGCTCATTATAGCGCGACCAAAACGATGCAGCTCTCGCTCTCCCGCAGTTTGGCCGAGCTGACTACAGGAACAAATGTGACGGTCAATACGGTTATGCCTGGTTCCACTTTAACAGAAGGAGTGGAAACGATGTTAAATACTCTTTATCCCAATGAGAAATTGACAATAGGCGAAGCTGAACAACGATTTATGAAAGAGAACCGGCCAACCTCCATTATCCAAAGGCTTATTCGTCCTGAAGAAATTGCACATTTTGTTACCTTCTTGAGTAGTCCGCTCTCTTCGGCTATTAATGGCTCCGCGTTACGAATAGACGGAGGATTAGTACGTAGTGTGTTTTAATAAACAGTTTCAGCAGCTGCTCTATTCTGTGTAAGCGTACAAAACAGGTCCCCGCTAGAATCATAGGGGGACCTGTTCCTCATTACATATACTTTTAGAAGCAGGTATACCATAAAATAACGGACGAAGGAAAGCTTCCGAACGAATACGTCGGAAAGATGAAGCCCTGTGTAAAACCAAATGGATTGGTAGATGTGACAAACATAAGAAAAACGTTAAAGGTACGAGTGACAATTAGCGTCCAGCGGTTCTGACAGCCTGCAGCAAATGACACGGCGCCTTGAGTCGGCTGCTGGAATACAAAGTTCTGCGCTAGAGCGGGAGACTGCGATAGCTGCTGAAACGGACCCAGTAATTGAGGCGGTGGCGGCGTAATACCTGGAGGCAATCCCGCTCCAGGCCCTACCCCTGGTCCCGGAAAAAAAGGCGAAAATGGAGCGAACGCTCTATGGGTATTCATGGATCTCATCCTCCCTGTTCAGAATCGACATACATCGTTACGCTACAGTATGCATAGGCGTTAGCGCATGTTCTTAGAAACTGAACGGGATTTGCTCATATCTTCAGCCATTACAATATTTCGATATACCCTTCTGTTCCATGTACGCGAATACGCTGCCCGTCCTTGATCAGCTTGGTGGCATTTTCTACACCGACAACAGCTGGTAAGCCATACTCACGTGCAATAACTGCTCCATGCGTCATCAATCCGCCTACTTCGGTGACTAGGCCTTTGATGGATACGAATAATGGTGTCCAGCTAGGATCTGTAAAAGCGGTGACTAATATATCTCCCTCTTCTAAATCCGCATCCTCCATGTTTAAGATGACGCGTGCCCGTCCCTCGATTACCCCGGAAGAAACTGGCAGACCTGCAATAGCTTCGGCTGGGATATTTTCTCGTTTGTACTCCCCTGCAATGATTTCACCATCTGATGTGATCACCCGCGGCGGAGTCAGTTTTTCATAGAATCGGTATTCGCCTTTTCGTTTACTAATGATTTGGCCATCCAGTTTGCTGGTGCGTACAGCTTCGTGAAGTTCCTCAAAGCTTAGGTAGTATATATCTTCCTTGTCATGAATAACACCAGCTTGCACAAGTCGATCGGCCTCTTTCAGTAAAGCCTGTTTATAAACGAAGTAGCGATTCACCATGCCATATTTGGGATATTCCCTATATCCGCTAAATTTCCGGATGAGGTCGATCTTTTGTTTGGTTTCTTGGGCTTTTTGTTCGCCATCCGGCAGCTGTTTCAAGCGACCTAATAACTCTTGTTCCTTTTCCAGAGCTTCCTGCCGCCCCTGCTCAAATTTCCGCCGGCTTTCATAAGGCTCAAAGTTTTTGATGTTAGCAAGAATCAGCGGGACAAGCGTAATTGGTTTTTCGCTCCAACGGGTTCGGGTAATATCGATTTCTCCGGCACATCGCATACCGTATTTGTCTAGATAAGCATCGATCGCCTCTTTGGTTTCCTGGCCGCCTTCCAACTGAAGCAGTTCATCCCTTAAGTCATCCTTTTTGACGTATTGCAAATATTCAATGACTTCCGGATAAGGACGGATGGCATCTGCGACATCCAGTAACGCCAGACCCATTTCAGATGTAATATTGCCCGGTACAGATTGAGAAAGTGTGTCGGCTGCGTTTTTTTCACCCAACCACTTGCACATGTTTTCATTGATCCATGCTGAAGCATTCATAGCAGCCATAATTACAGCCGAGCTTTGCGGATCAAATAAAATCCTCTTTAATTCCTGAATATCCTTGAGGATAAAATCGAACAAATCCACTCCGGATTTCGTTTGGATTTGCCGTTTTAAAGCTTCGATCGAGGTTTGGCTCTGCTTAATCAAATCAGAAATAATGGACGGATCGGGTTCGTTTGGTGCTTGAGCACCCGCTGACGATGTACCGTTATTGCTTTGGCTGGGGATTGGTTCTTTATTAACTTCTGGTATCAGTTTGATAAAATCCCCCCGCTCTATAATAGTCACAAGCGCGTCTTTAATGAGCGGATCGGACTGGCCCAGCGTATTTAATATTGTATCTCTGCCGGTAAGCGAAGCCAGCAGAAGTGTCACATCTACAAACAACCTTCCGCCAGCTTTACGCATAGGTGCAGGCGTTGTTAGCAGATAAAAAGACAACCCCAATGGCTTTATGGGGTCAGTCATCATTTGCTGATGGCCAACAGATACATAGACGTGATTCCCTTGATCATTCGCTTCAGGGATCGGGAATAGCGTGGTGATGGGCCGGCTTTGGACAATGTGGAACGTATCATTAACCAAACACCATTCGATATCCTGCGGTTGGCCGAAATAAGCTTCAATCTGCCTCCCTATTCGTGCCAGCTTTAAAATTTGCGCTTCACTGAGGGTTTGCGCCGTTTGCAGATCAGGATCGATCTGCCGGGTCTCGGTTCCGCCATCTATTCGGCCATAGACTGCCACTGCTTTGGTTGCTATCTTCTTATCGAGGATTTCTTCTTCCCGTACTTTATAACCATCGGCGGACACCAAGCCCGAGACCAGCGCTTCTCCAAGTCCGAAACTGGCATCAATGGATAGCACCTTTCGGTTGGAAGTCATTGGATCAGCGGTAAATATAATCCCCGAAGCCTGCGGAAAAACCATCCTTTGAACGATGACGGACAAGTATATCTGACGGTGGTCAAATCCATTTTGTATGCGATAGATGACTGCGCGATCCGTAAACAGGGAAGCCCAGCATTTGCGGATATGCCGCAGAATGGCTTCTATGCCGATAATATTTAAGTATGTGTCTTGTTGACCCGCAAAAGAAGCATGCGGCAAATCTTCAGCAGTCGCGCTAGAACGTACGGCATAAGCATGCTCCTCGCCAAGGCGGGAGAGAGATTCTGTCACTGCTTCCACAACAACAGAAGGAATTTCTTCATCCATAACGGTTTGCCTGATCTTCCTGCTGATTTCAGCAATTTGGCCTCGATCTTCTGCATTTAGCATGGTTAGTTGATCCAATAAAGCATGATACGTAACGTTTTGTGCGATGGCTTTTTGATATCCCATGGTGGTGACACAAAATCCTTCGGGTACATGTATTCCATCCATTTTCGATAATATGCCTAAATTCAATCCTTTCCCGCCAACGAGCATAAGCTGATTCGTTTCGATTTCCTGAAATCCGAGTACCAAAGAACCCATTCAGCATCTCCCCTAACCATTGGATTGAGAAAAAAACATTTGACAACAGTTTACCGGCATGTTAAACTTAAAGTGTAAGATAAGATATTTATGCCCATTCATACGCAGACAGTGATGGTCTGATTATATCATCGTGTCTGTTCATATGCAATATTAAAGAACCTGGTGGAATATCCAGGTTCTTTTTTGACTTTCCATTTAAAATGACATCCATAGCCATGTTTGAGCCGAGTTACGGTATGAAACGATTGATTTTGCAATTGTGTATGAAACATCGCATAGATTTCAGGTGTAATGACGAGAATTGATCAATCTATATGAAAAACCTTATACAATTCACCATTTAGCGCTTATTTTGACAATTCTATACGAAAAATCAAACAGACTAAATTAAAAGCCAGGTTCCCGTCCACGTTAATGACAGGATACCCGGCTCTTAGTGCTTACTATACTTGAAGTTAATCTCTATATACTCTTAACATTGATTTCCCATTTTGTTGAAATTCATACGATACGATTCTTTCCTCAGCTGTCCAGCCTAAGTCATGAATAAACATGATGATCTCTTGTAGCTTCTCGTATCTGTTGCCAGATAAATCAGTTAACGGAAATATTCTGATTTCCTTTCTGGCGACCCGAGTCATCTCTTTAAGCGTCTTTTTATGGAAATTAAAATCCAGCCTGTCTGAATACATAAATAGGAAGTGGGCGGATAATATCATATCAAACTGACCGTTTTTAAACGGTAATTCAGGCAGATTAGCAGGTGAATATAACTCAGGAGAATGATTCATATGTCTTACACAATCATGTAATGCGGAGTTACGCTGTTTCTCTAATTCATCTATAGAATTAAAATAATCCCATTTATATTTTTCTTTCACCTTTGAAATGCCTTCAATTGCATGCTCTATGTCATCCAGCCCTTTTTGATACAATTGTTCCACGGAATGAAAATAAGCTATGTCTGCTGCAGTAACACGGTATCCTAATTGACTTGCAATAGCAGTAAAAGAACACGCCCCCGCTGGTGCATCTAAAATTGTATAATTCTTTAATTCTTCATCTGTTAAATCAAACATTCTGACATACTCTTCATAAGTCCTTCCGACGAAAATTACCCTGGACAATTCAAGTCCACTATTTTCTCTTCTCATCTCTGCTCAACCTCTTCTCTTCTCATCTTATTAATGCTTTGAACGGCTTCTCCCTAGGGTCACCTGTGGTTATTCCATAATTATACATCTATTAATCAAGGAAGAATAGCCCCTGCTCGGGATACATTGTTATCTATAATTCAGCATTAATTAACTCTCATTCGATGACACACCACCGCGAAGCAAGGCAACGTTTTCAGAAAATAAAAAAAGGCAACTGGTCATAGCCGATTGCCTCCATCTATTATCCTACTATTGGGCCAATTGTCCAATGCACTAACATAAGACCATAAGGTTAATACTCTCCTTTAATTACAAAAAACGAGCCCCGGATTGTCCCGGCTAGTTTAGACTTCTGCCTAGCAAACTTAAATTTCCCCTCTAGCTCCTTGGGGATTTCCATCCCCTCAGATAGCTTAAAACCAACGGCCCGCTTCTTAGGGTCATCGATCGTATACAGGACGTTAACCCCTAGACCATCCTCATAAAAAACGAAGGTCCAATTGATATTTTCTACTTGAAAACGCGATGTCTCTAATGGTTTGCTTGAAAACTCAATATCCCGTTCTTCTTTCAAAATCCGGTTCACATAATCCAGGGTCTCTTGGCTTTCGCTAGCTGGCACAACCGTAAATTCATGCTTGTACTTGTTCATAAAATAGCGGGCTTCATTAGCGCGCAAACCAGCAAGCGCCTCTGCTACCGGTGAGGTGTCTAAACCAACCGTGGATACATTTTTGAAATCAACGATATAGGACATTCCTATCTCTCCTCGCATCACTTCTATAAACCAACAGGATTATTTGAATTACTTCTTTTAATATCCAAATTGATTCACGATAACCAGACACCATTTGGTGTCTGGTTTAATTATATGACACCATTAGGTGTCGTGTCAATAGAGATTTGATATTCAGCAGGATAACGCCATTAATGTTAACGAGGAAGCACCCGCAACTGAACCTAAGGCTTTCAACAAGATGCTTCTTCGTTTCCCTTATCAGAATCACAGGGACTGAATACTCTTTATTCCATCCTTTTTAAAACTGTTCAGGAAACTGTTTGACAATCCCTTCTGTCAGGATATCCGCGAGATGAATCATATGGATCTCGTTTTTATCGGTTGCTGCAATATCCGCTTTCCAATCGCCTTTGAGACAGCTAACAACGATTTCCGTAATAAACTGAAGGTGTGTATACAGCATATCTTGCAGCGTTTTAAACTGCCAGTTCGGATTCGCCGCACTTAAAAATTTAGCGATATCGTCCGCGTTTCTATGCCAGTCCTTCTCTAACTTATTCACATCCGTCTGATTGCCGGCTTTGGCAGCCGCTACAATTTTCGCCGCAATCAGAATATGCTCCCGCAGCAGATCGGCCAGCTTGTTGCCGGCAGCCTCTCCATAGTATGGCTTGATCACATTGCCTATGTCCTGCTGATTTCGCAACAGCCGGTCCAATACGTCCTTCTGATCTGCACGATTAGATATGGCGCTGACAATATAGCTTCTTGTCCATATGGTATGGTCGATCCATACTTTCTGCATATCGACTTTCAGCTTCACCATTTTGGATCTTAGGCAAGACATATCTTTTCCCTCGCCCGCCTTCGCTTGCACAGATACTGCTGGGGTCATGCTAAAAACTAGCGCCAAGGCTAACAACGATGCCAGCAACCTTTTGTTTTTCACATTCATCTGCTCCTCTGTATATGTGGGATGAATCAAGCTGTATCACTGATATATTATGGTTGAAACAACTGGTTCTATACAGAATCCTGTGTGTTACAGACAACAAAGCGAAGGGCATGCCCTCAAACACCACTTGCCGCCCTTGCTTCCGCCATCCTGACGCTTACTCTATCATGATTCATTTCTATATCAAATTGCCCAGTTGATATTGTCAGTTCTTCCTAAGCAGACACAAAACCGGCTGCACGCCTTGCAGCCGGCTTATGTGGATTCTGTTCAAGCGGTTCCCTGATGTCCCAATAACTTTTCAAGCTTATCGACCCAACTGCCCCAGCCATACTTAGCGCCTTCGAGCCCTTGCGTGTTCGAAAACCCGGTTTGTTCGAGGTGAAGATTCACCTTACCGTCCCCAAGATCCTGCAGTGTCAAAGTGACCGTTTGTTTCTCTTGTCCCGTAACCCATTCATAGGACAATCGGTTTGGTTCGTCTACGATCAGCACTACGCCATCCACGATGCCATCCCACCATTCGGAGGGCTGATGACGAAACTGAAAGCGATATCCTACCTCGGCCTTAAAATCATTGTCCGCGATCCAATTCGCAAGCTTGTTTGAATCGGTTATGGCGGACCAAAGCCTCTCGATCGTTGCCGTAAACTGAAAATCCATAGATAATGATAAACTCACTCATCTTCCTCCTCTAACACTTGCTTCAAACGAAGCATATTTGTACTCCAGTACTTACTGTAGAAAGCTACCCAGTCTTGAACCTCTTTGAGTGGAAAAGCGTTCAGCCTGAATTTTGTTTCTCTACCAACTTTTCGGTCAAGTACCAGCCCGGCTTCCTTAAGGACCGTCAAATGTTTCGATACCGCTGTTCGGCCCATTTGAAAGTGTGCCTTTAATTCATGGAGCGGTAATTCGTCGGCTTCAGCCAACAATTGAAGCAATCTGCGCCTTGTTGGATCTGCAATTGCAGCAAACACATCCCGCAACTGGTTATTCTCGTTCACGACACCCTCTCCTAACTGTATCATCAAGGGACAGCCGCTAATTTTCACAAACAATACAAGCTGCTAATTAGACACCGTTTAGTGACGCTTTTATCATACGACACCATTTGGTGTCTTGTCAAACCCAAATGAGTTGCGGTAACTTCTCCGTTAATCAATGTATAATTCGATAAGCAGTTACCGATGAAGCTGATTGGTAAATTCGAAAATTTCATCTACAGCTTGACGGTATCCGCCTTGTTTCCGGAAGGATTCCCTTATATGCGCAACAGCCTCCAAAATAGTGGGGCTAAGTACATCATCTACCGCTTCACGCAGTTGATTTGCCGTCAAGCTCTGCATCTGCAATTGAATGCCTGCTCTAACATTGGCGACCTGGTTCGCGATAACCGGCTGATCTGCGCTTTGCGGAATCACAATTAGCGGTACACCGTAATAAAGGCCTTCATGCGTGCTATTCATTCCCCCATGTGTCATAAATAGTTTAGCGTGCTGCAGCACATCGGTTTGTGGAACATAATTCCTGACGATAAAGTTTTCAGGAATTTCCCCTAAATCAGATACTGGGGTTTTACTCCCTATCGACATGACAACCGTGTGCTCCGTGTTCCCTAACGCCTCAAAACAAAGCTTATAGAATGGGGTGGCCCGGTTAAAGACCGTACCCAAAGAAATATAAATGGGGTTTTTCCCTTGGACTGCAGTAAAGTCGAAGTTTTCTTCTTGCGTGAAACGTGAAGAGATGGATGGGCCGACAAATTTATAAGTTTGGTCGAATGCTTCTCCGCCGGGTTGAAACTCCTTGGTTGTATAAACAATTGTTAGCGGTGCAGGATTACAAAACACCTCGTAAGGAGAAGAAATCTCCACCTCATATTTTTCCTTGATCATTTCCGTCAGGCTTTGAAATTTATCGTTTATAGGCTGTACTATTTCTGCAGGGACATGCTTGAAGAATGGCTCCAGCATATGATCGAAAGATTCTTTAGTCTGTGCAAAAGAAGTGCAAGAATTGATGGCAGGAAGTTCAAGTATTTGGGCCAGCATACGTCCGCAGCCAAACATGGAATCATGGATAATGTAATCATAGTGCTCTCCCTTGATCTGCTCCAGAACGCTTGGTATGACGATGTCTGCCGTAAGTAAAAGACCGTTGATTCTTTCGAGCAAATAATTTCTTCCACCCGAGATAAAGGCTTTAATAAATTTCTGCTCGTCGAATGTTCGTACCGAAGCGCCGGTCTTCTCCACACGTTCCCGGAAAGCTTCAATACAAAAATACACTACCTCCTCGCCGCGCGAAACAAGTTCCTCTACAACACCAATCGTTGGATTGATATGTCCCTCTGACCCGCCGTTAATAAACAAAACACGCGCCATGCTCGACCTCCTTAGGTATTCAGTGCTCTAAATGAATGATAAAAGACTGCCGGTTGCTATGGCAGTCTTTCCCTTACATGAAGCATACTCTCGTACTAATCGTTGGACAACTCCTTGAACGATTTGATTTTACCATGAGGACGGCGATCCTGCTTTCGCGACTTCCAGGCAGCTTCTTTCCTTCTCTTCTGGTGAGCCATAATCCATATCCTCCTCTGGAAAATGAGATGTATACTACTTCCTTATGTTGTCATACCAGGGACCTGCTCATGCATGAAGCAGCTTTTTTTGCATAGAAGCCTCTTCTACATGCAGTTCACCGGCCCCTACCGGAACTGGTGTGTACATGAAAAGTAACCTTCGTCCCTGCACCTAACGTACTTTGAATATGCAGCCCTGTTCCGAAGTGGCGTCTTAAACGCTGATCCGTATTGATCAATCCAACTCCTGATTTGCGGTCCGCATTTCTTTCTAGTATTTGTTGCAATTGGACTTCGTCCATTCCGATTCCATCATCCTCCACAGTGATCTCTGCATGCTCATGATAGACGAAAATCCGAATTAAGATCTTCCCGCCGCGAGCACGCTTCATAATCCCATGGATGATCGCATTTTCAACTAGGGGCTGGATCGATAGAAACGGAACCTTCAACTCCTCATAGTCATTGGTCTCCCAAACCACCTCTAGCCTGTCATCAAACCGGACCTTTTCAATATACAGGTAGGAACGTACTAGACTGAGCTCCTCTTCGATCGGGACAAGCCCATTCATATTTTGAAAACTGAATTTATGCCTCAAAAAATGGCTGAACTCTTCAAGCAAAGCACGCATCTTGTCCAAATTAACATCACTTAAAGCGGCTATAGCATTTAACGCATTAAATAGAAAATGAGGCTGAATTTGCGCTTGCAGCCAGGAAGCCTCTAACCGCAATTGCTCCTTAACGACTTGCTTTATCGTAGCCAGCGCCTCTATACGTGATCTGAGCTCCATGGGTTCTACCGGCTTTGCCACATAATCATTAGCTCCTGCTATAAAACCGCTTTGAATGTCTTTGGGCTGGCTTCTTGCCGTTAGCAGCAGCACAGGAAGTTCTGTAAGTGTGAAGCGCTCGCGGATTATTCGCGTTAGCTCATAACCCGACATCTGGGGCATCATAATATCAGAGATGACCAGGTCCCACTCCCTAGTATCCAGCATAACCAGTGCTTCTTTACCGCTGGTTACCATCACTGATTCATATTCATCCTGGGGCAGTATCGCTTCAAGCACTTGAAGGTTGACCGGATCATCATCCACAATAAGTATGATTGGCCGATTATGATTGATTTCTAGAAAAGCTGATTGCTGCGCAGCAGGCGGCAAATCCGTTTCGTCCAGAGCGGCCGAAACTTCCTGTACCGGGGTATATGGTAATGCCGGCTGCTCGAAGGATTGAGGTGTTGTGTCCTTTTCCTCTAAATGCAAACTTGCCAGTTCTAATGAAAATGTAAATATTGAGCCTTCTCCTAGAACGGAAGACACATCCAGCGCGCCACCATGCAGCTCCACCAGCTGTTTGCTTATACTTAAGCCTAATCCAAAGCCGCCTTCGATCAACGTCTCGTTCGTTCCCGCCTGCTCATACGGACGGAATAGGCGCTTCATCATCTCCTCATCCATTCCGATCCCGGTATCGGTAATAGCAATATAAGCTCTCCCGTCCCTGGCATAAGCTTGAATTGTAATTGCTCCTTCATTCGTATATTTCACAGCATTATGAAGTAAATTGAAGACGACTTGAATGATCCGGTTCTCATCTGCAATGACGGGCGGAAAATCATCAGGAATTTGATTTGCGATTTTTACGGATTTTACTTCCACGTTAAATTGCAGCATATCCAGAACTCCGGTCACGATCGGCTGAATGCGTATCGTTTTTTTCTGAAGACGCGGATGGCCATCCCGCAAACTCATCACGTCAATCAAATCGTTTAATATCAAGGTCAGCCGGCGCCCTACAGATAAAATCGTTTCAAGCTCTTTAATACTCCTTTCCTGCATGAGATGCCGTTCCCTTTTTAGGACCGATTGCGACATGTTAAGCATGCTATGTAACGGATTTTTAAATTCATGTGAAGTATTGGCGAGAAATTGATCCTTATGGTCATTCATTCTTTGCAAGGTTGCGGCGAGCTCCTTTGTGTTCGCATGCATGATAAAATAATCCTTAAACCATACAGAGGCCAAGCAACCCATCGACAGTATCAGGTCAAACGGATAGTAGACAAGGCTCAAGCCGCTTTCCCGCCAAATCAACAACCAAACAAAATGATGCACCAGTACAATAATGGATAAAAGCAGCAGCACACTGCCCTTCTTATCTTTGATGGCTTTATTAAAGATGGCAATCATCGTGATCCCGGCAGCAATGCCGCCTAATAGATAATATACCGGGAAGAGCATAATCACCTGATGCGGGTTTAAAAACAGCGTGATTCCAGCAGTTCCGATACTTATAACCTTGTATCCAGGGTACATCCTTCTCCAGTAAGGGAGTTCGCGATGACCCGTACACTCCAGCAAAGCATAGGTTCCAATAACTAGAGCAACATTAGATAACCGGAAATCCCAATCACTGCCTATGTAAAATAATTGGTGGAACAGCTTCTCATCATTGCTTAATACACTAGTAAGTGTTATGGATAACGTCACCAAAGAAAAATAAAGCAGCCTCTTCTCCTTATTTCCCAGCACAAACAAAATCAGCGCATAGACAGAATGCATTAGAAATATAACAGCCGCCAGAAGCTGCATAGAAATGGAGACTTTCATCTCCTTTATGATTGTTTCTTCTGAACCAAATTTGACGGATCGGACAATGCCGCTGCCCCGGCTGTCTACATAATTGGCCGCCTGAATTACCAAATCGATTACGCCGTTTTCGTCTGCCGTAAAAGTTGTGGAATAAGGCAGGTTTTTGGCAATATAGCCATCCTTCGTCTCCGACACCTGCCCGGATTGAGCAATCAAACGGCCATTGATGTATAATTCTGATGACGTACGCACGCTAGGCACGCGAATGCTATAATTCATATCCTCTTCCGGATTTACATAAAGACGCAATCGATATGATGCATATCCATATGCGGTTGGCCTGTCAGCATCTAGAGCTTCATTCCAGCCTCCCGGAACCTGAATAAACCCAGGTTTGATTTCACTTATTCCTTGGAGCGGCCTGCCATCCATCAACCACTGATAGGGATAAAACTCCCATTCTCCATCCAGTAAAAGAACTTCACCCTCTTTTGCATCCCAATCACGCAAATCCAATTGCCCCTGCTGAATGGACACCTGTTTTTGATCAGAGAAAAAATCCATCCAAAAAAATCGCAGGCCGGATAAAATAACGAGCAATAATCCTATGAATATCATAATATGGCTTTTTTTCATTGGCGACTTTGCCAAAACATTGATCAAGAAACTTTCCTCTCCTTTGCTGCTCATGCGAGTGCTACGAAATAGCCCTTTAACACGAAGACATTGAAGCAGGAGCCACCCCATAATATACTATAACAAACATGGCCGATCAGCGGTCGATAAGTATTTGCTGTGATACCTAAGGCTGCTCCCGTAGGAGTCACGGAAAGGAGATTTTTAGAATGTCAGTCTTCCCTTATACGTCCTATGACGCTGTAGGGCTCGCCCAGTTGGTTCGAAATAAAGAAATTTCTCCGATCGAGCTCGTACATGCTGCTATGGAACAAATCAATCAGCACAATCCCGAACTGAACGCGGTCGTGCATACTCGTTATGAGGCGGCGATCCACGAAGCTGGACAAGTCAGTATCGGCGAACAGCCGTTTGCGGGCGTACCTATTCTGCTCAAAGATATTTCCCAAGCCATCGGCGGTGAACCTCTGACCTCTGGCTCTAGATTGTTCCGGCATCATAAAGCCCATTCGGATTCCCATTTTGTCGCCAAACTGCGCAAAGCCGGGTTTATTCCCCTTGGGCATACCAATACCCCCGAGTTCGGACTGAAAAACATAACAGAGCCGCAATTGAACGGCCCTACACGCAACCCATGGAATCCTCTCCATTCACCTGGAGGTTCCAGCGGAGGCACCGCAGCTGCTGTCGCTTCCGGTATGGTCCCGGTCGCAGGTGCAAGCGACGGTGGCGGATCCATTCGTATACCGGCTTCATTTAGCGGCCTATTTGGACTTAAGCCGACACGCGGCCGGACTCCGGTTGGTCCCGGTGTCGGCCGACAATGGCAAGGCGCCTCAATTGATTTTGCATTATCCAAGACAGTTCGAGACAGCGCAGCGCTGCTTGATGTGCTGCAGGTGCTGCAGAATGAAGCTGCATTTCAGGCTCCCTTGTATCCGGGGAAATATCTCGAGGATATGTACCGGAATGAAGACAGAACATATCGTATTGCCTACACTACCGATTCTCCTGTAGGCACTGAGGTCAGTGACGAGGCGAAACAAGCCGTGCTGCGATTAGTGAAGTTTCTGGAAGCAGAGGGTCATTTTATTGAAGAGAAATTAAGCCCGGTCAACGGTGTACAGCTGATGGAAAATTACTACAGGATGAACTGCGGCGAAATGGCTGCCATGGCGCTGAATATCGAGCGCTCACTCGGAAGAGCAATTACATCGGAAGATATCGAAATTGAAGGCTGGGTGCTGCTGGAAGCCGGACGCAAGCTGTCGGCCGCTGAGTATGCGCTCAGTCTTGCTGATTGGGACGCAGCTGCTGCTCAAATGAGTATAATTTGGGATCGGTATGATTTCTATATTACACCGACTACAGCCTTCCCTGCCCCTCGTGTCGGCGAGTTAACGCCAGGTCCGGAACAGATCCAGCATCTGCTTACTGTGAGCGGGCTTTCAAAAGAAAAACAGCAGGAACTCATTTATGACATGTTCGAACCAAGTCTGACATATACACCGTTCACGCAGCTGGCTAACCTGACAGGGACACCGGCCATGAGCGTTCCGGTATTTCTAACCGGGGCAGGACTCCCTCTAGGTGTGCAGATCATGTCTTCTAAGGGGCGGGAACATGACTTGTTCTCCCTTGCCCATCTTCTAGAAAACTCTTCTTTATGGGTCCGCGCATCAGCATTCTAACCATAACGCTTGACGGTTGATGTTACCTAGCGGTTCCCGTTAATAGCTGGTAGTTGGTGTTACCTAACGATTACCATCAGATAGTTGGCAGTTGGCTACCTAGCGATTGACGTATGACTATTGATCATTGATGCTACCCACGACTGCCGCCTGACTGTTGCGTACCTAACGGCTGCCGCCTGATGGTTCTCACTATCTAACGGTTGCTATCGCTGTTATTTCGCGGATGAATCACAATTTAAGAATCTAACGGTTGTATATGCGGCTATTCTAGCAAGTTATTTAACGTTGCGATGATTTCGACCCGAATAACGTGGATGACAACCGTTAGAATTCCTAAAAGCTCATTTTCGGCGGATTAACGACTGTGGCAACCGTTAGAAATTCTGGCTTAAACGATAAGTGCGATATCTCAAATTTCCGCTAGCGACAGTGAGCAAGTTCTTGGCCACAAGTGAACGTAGAATAACTCTAGTGCGATTCTCAGACAGAGCCAGATGAGCGGCTAGCTCGCGAGCTTCGAATACGCGCATCAATCTGCGTGCAAACCGTAGCGTTTCTTTTTCTGCCCAGTTCAAACCTAATGTTACATCTATCGATAAAAATTTCCGGACGAAAGATAGCACCAATTGTTTGCACAGCCCGGGATCGTCACGAATGGACAGGTAGGCTATCGGCAAAAAGGACCAATCATCAAGCACCAGCATCGATTGCTTCATACATAAATCTTTGAAACGCTCAACCTCAACGTCCCTGGCGTGACTGCGATAATCGTGAATCTCGATGCATCCTTTTGCGCCACCGGGCATATAGGCTAGATCAAGATAACGGTACCGATTAATAAAATCGCGGACTTCATACTCAGGATGCAGATCGTTCAAGTTGCCAATCACAGGAAACCATATCGAACGCAGAAATGTAACGGTTCCGTGGCTTAGCCCTTTTTTCAAAAGTCCACGTCTTCTCGGATTATCCTCTTCGGCTATATGCCTCGCCAACCAGTTCTCATAAATTTCATCAAACAACGTGCTCACCTCCTTCCTTCGCATTAAGTCAAAACGAAAAACCGCTCTAATACGACTATGCATTTTCTGCATCGTATTAAAGCGGTATGTACTTCACACCGTGATTTTGCACTCATTGTACTATACCTGGCAACGTCAAGCAATCCCTTTTCACCAAGTCTGGAATGTATAGCGTTTAAGCAGTTGGCTTACCTGACAGGTTCACCGGCCATGAGTGTTGCGGTATTTCTGACCGAGACAGGATTGCCTTTAGGTGTGCAAATCATGTCTTCCAAGGGACGGAAACACGATTTGTTCTCCCTTGCCGATCTCTAGAAAACGCTTCTTTATAAGTCCGCACATCAGCATACTAACCATAACGCTTGACGGCTGATATTACCAATCGGTTATTGTTACCTATATGTTGCCGCTGACAGTTGATAGTTGATGTTACCTAACTTCTTCCACCTTGCTGTTGATCATTGATGTACCTACGACCGCCGCATAACTGTTGATCATTGATATTACCCTTACCATTACCGCCAGCTAGTTTGTAGTTGATGCTACCTAAGGATTACCGCCAGATTGCCGCCTGTTAACGATACTTACGACTACGCCTGACTGTTGCGTACCTGACGGCTGCAACCTGATGGTTCACACTATCTACCGGTTGCTATTGCTGTTATTTCGGGGATAAATCACGATTTGAGAACCTAACGGTCGTATATGCGGCTATTCTAGCAAGTTATTTAACGTTGCGATGATTTCGACCCGAATGACGTGGATGGCAACCGTTAGAATTCCTAAGAGCTCATTTTCGGCGAATTAACGACTGTGGCAACCGTTAGAAATAACCATGTTTATTTTACGGATCACTCATATGCGGATCAAATAAAAAACTAGCCGATATTTCACGGCTAGCCTTCTTACACTATTCACAATTCAGGAAATTTATCCTCAATAACCAGTCTCACCATGGATATAGGTAAGCCAAGGAGTATCCAGAGCCCCTTGCCCCGGGTTATAGGTGAAGAAGTACTCCACCGTATCCCCCTGCTGCAGATTATTTAAAGGATAAGTAAAATTACCGTTTCCCGTCGAGGTCATGGCTACGTTCATCTGTGCGCCGTTATTGACCTTATAATGCAAATCTGCAAAGGTTGCGCCATTCACATAGAACAGCAAGTCATCGCCTGTTTTCTTCAGGCCCCGCACTTCATCGCCGATAACGATGGGAGTGGATGGATCCGGCACATTTCCATTTCCACTTCCAGGATTACCGGCGCCGTTCTCTTTATATACCCGCACATAATCGATTTGCATCGTAGCAGGAATATCGGACGGATCCGGCGTAATGCCGCCATCAAAACTGCCGCCGATCGCCAGATTCATAATGAGATAGAATGGCTGGTCAAATGGCGCGTTCGGATTGTTCGGTGCAGCTAGCGAATACCATTGTTCATTAGTTACTTTAAAGAAGAACTTGCCATCCACATACCATTTGATGTTGTCCTCTTCCCAAACGACGGAATAGACATGAAAATCATTGTCGATAGTTTGGCCTTCTGGGAAGTTATATTCGCCTGAAATATGCCGGTTCGCCGGCCATGTTCCCCCAAAGTGTACAGCGCCTGTCGACATACCAGGCAAGCGCCCTCTCGCTTCCATGACATCGATTTCGCCAGATGCTGCCCATGTCCCGTAAGGGCTGTCTTGCGGGAGCATCCACAATGCCGGCCATACTCCATTGCCTGTAGGCAGTTTGGCACGGAAGTCGACTCGGCCGTATTGAAGGTTAAAATGATCCTTCGTATTAACTTTGCCAGATGAGTATTGCGCATACCGGTTTGGATCTTGCGGGAAAGATTTGGAATCATGCAGAGCACGGAGGTTCAGCTTACCGTCCTGTACGAATACGTTTTGCGGACTGTCGGTGTAGTGCTGCAGCTCCGCATTGCCCCAACCCCATGTACCAGGATCATCATTGAGATAATAGCCCAATTCGTAGTTCCATTTGCTCGAATCCAGCGCAGTTCCATTAAACTCATCCTGCCAGATCAGATCCATGCCCGCTACCGCTGGATCGCTTGGCGTTCCGATAGCAATATCCTCATGATCGCTTACATCTGGACGAGGAGCATTCGGATTGCCGATAAATGTGTAGTGTACATAATTATTGCCGATGCTGCCACCCTTTTGTCCGTTTAATGGATAGCCGATACGGATTTGCATATCTTCCTGGATAGGCTGAAACCATAATCCATAAATGTAATCAGACCAGTAGCCCCATTGATTCTTGTCGGACATATTGTTGTAGCCGTTAGCGGAATATGAAAATCCACTCTGTCCCGAATCAGCCAAGTTAACCCATTGCCCGTTGATGTTAATCTCATATACAAAATTATCAAGCTCCGTGCCAATTGGCGCGCCTCCGTCAATCTTAGGCAGCGGGATGCCGATCGCACCGCTTGTATCTGCCGTAAAGGTCGTTCCTTCATAAGGAGTGATGACATAAGAATTCCTTACGGCATCATTAAAGTAGATGGTATACACGACGTTGACCAAAGAGGTCTTCGATTCCAACTTGACGTTGATCGACTCTGTCACATTAAACCAGTAACCGCCGCCACCTTCGGTAAATTGACCGAAGTTTCGATCATAGATCCAGCCGCTCGCGGCATTATTGTCGATATCGATCCATGTGCTGCTGTTTACAGGCTTCACATACACCTTCAGATCATCCGCTACGGCTTCATACGTTACGGCCGGATCGTTATTGAAGGTAGGATAGGTGAAGCCGGCTCCACCCGTAAAGCTTGCTGTAATCTCCGGCCCTTGGGTAGGCGTCATCGCTGTAATCGTGGTTTTGTTAATGTTCTGAAACACCAGCGTGTATTCAAGTGAAACGCCATTGGCTTTGGAGTACAGCTGAACCTCGGTTGTTGAAGAAAGAGTGAACCAGTAGCCGGTGAAACCGCCATCACTCCAGTGTCCCCAGTTCTGGTTGTAGACAAAGCTGCTGACACTATCAATATCTACCCAGTTGCTGCCTACTTTCACATTGACGCCTACGTCATGAGCTACATCATTCCAAGTGGCAGAGCCTCCGTTGAATACAGGCATTACAAATCCGTAGCTGGCTTGTCCCACCCCTGATTTGGTGATGATCGGTCCGTCTGCTGGTGAATAATAATCCATAGAGGTAACCGCAGTTTCCGCCGCCTGTGCTTTCGAAGCTGGCCATAGGGCACCACTAGCCAGCATAAGTACCACTAAGAACAAACTCCATCCCTTCAGCAAGAACCGCCTTTCCGTAGCATGAGATTCCTTCATAAATACACTCCCTTATTCGTAGTAGATGCACCCGGCCTAAGCCCTGTTAGAAAACGCTTACAGCAGAGAGCGTCTTAATTCTATCGAATTCCTAACACGATGAATAGATACCATATTTGGGATTGTGTCCCAAAATTTCGGATTATCGATCTTGTTTTTACCCCACCCAAAACAATAAAAAAGAGGAGTTCCTAAGCGGTTCTCCTCTGTATCCCTATAAAGTATCTTTATTCAGCTGCGCCTCATTAGGAATGGGACCTTCCCCCAACGAAAATTAAGCCGCAGAGAGCCTCCTATTTCTCCGGCAGCATTTAATGCATAATAAGAAGCTGCTGCGGACATGGTGAATTTAGCGAAGATAAGCAGTGAAGATACGGTTTTAGAATTAGGAGCTGGAAAAGGAGCATTGACAACCGTGCTTAATCAAAAAGCTAAGAAGGTGTTGGCCGTAGAGTATGATGCCAAATTTGTCGAGGTCCTCAAACGGAAGACAGCGAAACAATCGAATACCATGATTATACATCAGGACATTATGAAAATCCGTCTGCCAAAAGAAAAATTTGTTGTTGTCTCCAATATTCCGTACGCGATAACAACGCCAATTATGAAAATGCTTCTCAGCAATCCTTCCAGCGGTTTTCAAAGAGGCGTGATCATCATGGAAAAAGGGGCTGCCGAGTCATCATTGACTCGGCAGCTCAGTAACCTTATACACGTTTGTATACAGGATTTCTTTTCGATGGATAAACTCCTCTTCCGTAAGAATTCGAGGGTAGCTCATAATCTTCAGCGGTAAATAGGTCTCCCCTTCCTGTAGAGGCGGCTGCACATAGTCAAAAGGATTGAGCCGGAACCCCAAGCGCTCATAAAAGCCTATTCTCCGTTGTGCCATGTCAGTGTCAGGATATTCTACCTCCAACAGGATGGGCTTGGATGACTCTTCAATATAGGACGCCATGATTTTGCCGCCTATACCGCTCCCACGCGTGTTTGGATCAACAGCAATATGTTCGATGAACCGGAACGAAGGAAATTCCCATACGGCCATAAACGCGATCACTTGGTTATCGCTGTTTGTTTTCGTAATGAGACGGTAATGCGGATCGGCCAGCAATTCCTTCTGTCCGGTGTAACTTCTTCGTTCACTTGTTGGGAACGAGGCTTTCATCAGCGCGAAAATATGTTCAAACTGCTTGTCGTTCATAATCAAATTCTCCCTTTTCTAGGCTGTTCTTATATCCCTATTATACTCCCTTCTATCCAATTATCATTTCACACTCATTTCAGATATCGCCGAAAGCATGAATAAATTTCCTCATTTAACCAAAACTACGGTTATGAGGAGGCTGATTCCATGTGTCAACGTTTTTCAATGGCAGCCGAGCTGCCGGAGGTTCAAGAGCATTTTCAGATCGAAAGAGTGATGTATTACTATAGGAACCGCTATAATATCAGCCCAACGCAAAATATACCGGTCGTCCTGCAACAAAACGGGGAGCGAATTCTGGATGAATTTCGTTGGGGCTTCATTCCTTATTGGGGTAAAGATGCGATTAACGCGGATCTTAGGAACGTGCACCGAAATCCGGCCTATCGCAAAATGGTGGATAAACAGCGGTGCATCATCCCGTGCAACGGGTTGTATTATTGGAAGCAGGAGGGAAAAAGATCGTATGCGGTGCGGGTAGTCATGAAAAACCGCAGTATGTTTGGAGTCGCCGGGCTATACGAAATTTGGCGGGATGCACGCGGGGAACCGCTCCGCACCTGCACTCTGGTCATGACGGAAGCCAACCCGCTGATTGGGGAATTTGAGAGCCGCATGCCGGCAATTCTGTCTCCGGGGAACATGAACCGGTGGCTCGATGAGCAGACGAACGACCTCGATGCCCTCGATCCGATACTAATGCCTCATTCGGCGGCAGAAATGCATGCGTATGCGGTAACGCCATTGATCGAGAACAACAGGCATGACACCGATGAATGCATTCGGGAAATGGATTTAAACCGGGCGTGGATCAAGCGCTGATTTCCCGCGCCCGGATCATTGATTCATGCTATTCTTCGGCAACATTCCCTTTCGCTTGTTGGCTCAAAATAAGGTTTACTTTCTCCGCACTCAGTAACATGAAAATAAGTAAAGCAAGCACAACAAACGGGAATAAGGTTAAGCTCGTTTGCGTGGCGATGAGTCCAAAGGTTGGAGGTAGCAATGTGGTTCCCGTATAAGCGACAGCCATCTGATAACCCATCAGTTTTGCTGAATTTTCTCTCCCAAACCGAGACGGCGTTTCATGCAGAAGCCCAGGATAGATGGGAGCCAGACCGAGTCCAATCAGAACAAACCCGATCAGAGAAAACGAAATCGGCAGTGGAAGCAACAGAATGATTCCCCCTGCAATACTAATCAGCTGACCATAACGGATCAGCAGGCGATTGCTGACTTTCAGCGTAATAAATCCGGTAATCAGCCTGCCCACCGTTATACCGCCATAGTATAAAGAAATCCATCCCGCAGCTGTTTCTGCTGTAATATTTCTTGCCCCAACCAAGTAACTGGCTCCCCATAACCCTACGGTGGCCTCCACCCCGCAATAGAATAAAAATGCGATAAGGGTTGGTTTGACGCCTTTAATATGCAAAACATTGAGTTTGGCAATCGTCTCAGACTGCAGTTTGCCGCGTTCGACTGGTTCATCGCTTTGAGGATACTCAAGTTTTCGAGCTGCAGCGACCCGCTTCCATAAAGGGAGCGTAACAAGTAAAATGATTACAAGTATAAACTGAATGAGGGCAACCGCAGCATAGCCTCCCCTCCAGGAGTTCTGGCCTGCAATATAGGCGGACATAATGATGGGTCCCATCGTTGCTCCTACACCCCAGAAGCAGTGTAACCAATTCATGTGATGAGCCTTATAGTTTTCAGCTACGTAATGGTTCAAAGCCGCATCCACGGCACCTGCGCCTAGCCCTAGCGGAATAGCTAGAATGACAAACCAGAGCATGGACGGTGCCATAGAAAAACCAAGCAGTGCTCCCGCGGTCATTAAACAGCTGAATAACGTGATTTTTCCGGTACCCCATCGTTGAATGATACTCCCGCTCGCCAAGCTGGAAACGATAGTTCCTCCTGCAATAATCATAGATACAATCCCAGCAGAGCCGAACGAAGAACCAATGTCAGGCCAGATCACCGGCCATGCCGATCCAAGCAATGAATCTGGAAGTCCCAGACTAATAAAAGCTAGATAGATAATAATCAAAAACCAGGTTGCCAAATATACACCTTCTCCCGCTTCAATGAAAATGTACTATGCTTTAGAACTTTTAAAACTACTTAATAAAGGATCTTTATTAAGTATGCAGAAGGTGTTTTTCTTTGTCAAGACATGCAACGCAGACACCCCCTTGAATTCACTTCAAGAGGGTGTCCTTAACCGAATTGAGCCAGGCTGGGCTCTAAGGATTTGAGTGTTAGCCAGCGCATGCCAGCCTCGAAATCCTGTTGAAATGTCTGCTGTAAAACCACAGCAGGATATGACGGCATAGGCTGCCGAAGCTGATAAGATTCCCAGGCTGGATTCCAGGCATCTGCTTCCACTCTGTCCTGATAGATCACGATTTTGTCAGGAGCCAGAACGGCATTAACGGTTTGAATAATCTGGCAGACCGCATCCATAAATGCTGGCTTACTCATCTCACGCTGCCAATCTGGACCGTGTGGAAGAAATTTGATTTCTCCCGACATTCCATTCTTTCCTTTGACAATCTTTCCATCCAAATAAATGCCCATGCCTGGCGGATACCTTCTAGGGAAATAGATGCCGAGCACACAGTGCTCCAAATCGACATCCTGCCTAATACAATACCCGCTGAGCGCTGCATTAATATCGTTCTCGACCATAACAGGCAGCCCGAACTTCGATTCAATTTCTTCAATAATGCGAGAGCCTCTCAGCTCCTGATGACTGCTTACCGTAATCTCGCCATTGACCGCCTGTCCGGGGATGCCTACGCCAATTACCTTAATGGATGGATGTAATGTGAGAAAATGCTCTATAATCTCATAAAACCTCTGACGATCAAATGCGGACATCATAAAATCTTCTTTTGACACGATACGACCTTCCAAATTTACAACCGATGCTGATACCAGCTCCTGCCCTTGCTCCTCTTTCAAGTAAAGAACGAGCGCAAGGCTGAAATCATAGTTGTAGCGATAGGTTTGGGCAGGTCTCCCCCCGTTCGAGGGAACGGTATCATCCTCAAGCAGTTCCCCCAGCTCATGAAGTTCCTTGACTAGGGAGTTTATTGTAACTACGCTCAGCTTGGTAAGTGAGGCCAATTGGGGTTTGGTTGCCGTTTCAATCCGTTTCATGACATGGCGTACATTGTTCAGATTGATTTCTTTCATCAAATTGGCGTTTGCTATTCTCATAGGCCCCCCTCCCTTACTCATACTTTGAATCAGTAAGACAGTCATAACTTGATTTTACATGAATGTCGTTTGGTTTTCACTAGATAATAGTCGGCACCATCCCCCCATCCATACGGATCGGAGAACCTTTAAATGCGGATGCATGAGGACTGCATATAAATGCAACCAGTCTGCCTATTTCGATAGGCCTGATAAATCGCTGTAATTCCGATTGAGGCAGGTTTGTCTCCATAAATTTTTTCTCTTTTTCTGAAAAAGACATATCCTCATCCGGGTATATCCCCGCAATAATTTGATGCACATTTTCAGACAGTGTCGGTCCTGGCATGACCGTATTAACCGTAACTTCTGTTCCTACCGTTAACTTAGATAAACTTTTTGACAGTGATAACAGCATGGATTTGGTTACTGCATATTGAGGCATTTTACCCGAAGGCATCATGGCTTCTTCACTCGCCATAAAGATAACGCGGCCAAAATCATTTTGCAGCATTTTAGGCAAATAATATTTAGTTAAGGCATTTGCAGCAAGAACATTAGTATGGATATATTTGTCCCATACTTCATCGTCAGCGTCTTCATATTGCATGATTTCATATATTCCCATGTTGTTCACTAAAATATCAATATTGGGAAATTTCCCGAATAAAGCTTCTCTTTGCTCTTTATCTACTATATCGGCTGCAGCATTTTGAGGAGAGGTAGCCGGGAAATCTGACTTGATTTCATTTACAATTCGTTCTACTTCCTCGTAATTTCGTCCATTAATGAGGACATTAACACCTTCCTTGGCAAGTTCAATGGCAATGGCTTTACCTATGCCTTTCGTTGATCCCGTAACTAAAGCAGTTTTATTGTTTAATCCCATATCCATAATATAATCCATATCTCCTTTATGCTTCGGATAGTGATTATATTACCTTGTCTGAATTGCCCGGTAACTAGCCTGCTGCGCCAAATTTCTTGTTTAACACGCCAAATGAATATCAGTTCGCCCCTAAATGCTGAGTACGCCATTTTGATGGGGTAACACCTTCCCAAAGGCGGAAGGCGCGGTAGAATGAGTTCTGATCCTCATAACCTATCAAATATGCCACTTCTTTAATATCCAACGAGGGGTCTGCCAAGTATTCTCGTGCTTGCTCACGTCTAGCTTGTATCATCAGTTCCTTGAAGCTCGTGTTTTCGTCATTCAGCCGACGCTGCAGGGTCCGATCGCTCATACTGAGCTCCTTCGCGACTGCCTGAATATTTAATCGTCCTCCAGTTAGGCTGCGTTTCATGATCCATTTGACCATCTCAGTCATGGAAAGGCTGCGCTGTTGTTCATCAAGCGACTGATCCAGGAATGGAGTCAGAATCTCCAGCAGCTCTTTATTGTAAGAGATAAAAGGGCGACTCAAATCTCTTCGGTGCAGCGTCAACCGATTATGCTTTGCATTGATCTGAATACGGCAGCCGAAGTAAGCTTCAAGGGTCTGTAAATCGCCCATAGAGTGCGAGAATTCGACGAGCTTCGCTGTCAGCGGGTGACCTGTGCCCCGTCGTCCGAGCTCCAGAAGGAATGCCAGCGTGATGCCAACCAGCATCGGCGGACCAGGCCGCTCGGTATCCTGCCATTCCAGCTCAATAGTACAGTCCTCGTCTTCCTCGGTGATCCGTAAGCTCTCGGGTGGACACAACTGCTTGTACCGAGCCATTCGGTTCAGAGCGTCGCGGTAGTCACGAGCGTGGTAAGTCGCTAAGACGGTCGGTGGGTACTTCGCTGTGTCAAAGGCCGTCGCAAGCTTGATGATTCCTTTGGCAGTATCGCCAATGAGATCGGAATAGGCCTGCCAAATCGCGAAATATTGGGCGCCCGTGACTTCCGGTTCAGTAATCATAGTGAGTGGAAGTTGTGCTTTACGAGCTACGTCATGGTCGGAAATCCCTAGTTGACGCAACCCTGCCCAAAATCCTAGCGGCATTTTAATACGGTCAGAGGAATGTAATTTCATATATGTGGTCCTCCTTTTCTGCAACAGTCATTCCTTTAACCTTATCAAAACTTTTCTTGAAAACAGACAAGCAGATTTTTCCTTCCATTAAAAAAAGACAGCCGGATCTTCGGCTGCCGGTTCAATCTTGATTAAATGATTTCTTTCCGCTTGTATAAATAAGTATATAAAATAATTCCCGCAACTGAACTTAACGCGGCGCATAAGCCTATAACTCCATAGCCGGCCTGAAGGCCCCGGAACAGGCCAATATGCGTATCTGCTCCGAAAATGCCTTTCGTGACCTCGATCACTCCCCCGATCAGATAGTTGCCGATGACGCTGCCTACTCCCATCAATGTAACGGTGAACGTAATTGCAGTATCACTGCCCTTCGGGTATCTTCTAGCGATAAAAGCCATGACCGTTGGATAGATCATCGCAATGCCTATACCAGCGGCTGCAAATAAAAAGGCTGCATTTTCTCCGCCAAAGATAGCTGCAAAAGTACATGCGGCTGATAACCCCGAGAATACAATCAAAGATAAGGTAAAGCCAATTTTGTCGGTTAACGGCCCAAGCAGTAGCCGGGCAAGCGCAAAGCACAGGAAAAAGGCAGATAACATCCCTGAAGCGGATACCGTGCTCCAACCATAAGCTTTTTCCAGGAAGTTCACGAGCCAGCCTCCGACAGCCAGTTCGGATACGACCCCAAAAGTTAATACAAGCACCATTAGCCATAGGACGGGATCCTTAAGCATTGTTTTTAGAGGTACACGATCCTCATGTTCAATATCATCCCCGGGAAATGTGCTAAACAACGCAAATACGATTGGTATGACGGATAAGAGCAGCATGATCAGATACATGCCTCGCCAGTCCAGCGTGTAACCGTTGATCGTAACCTCCATTAGACCCGTCGCAATGAGCGGTGCAACTGTCGAGCTAAGGCCGTAGAAGCCATGGCTTAAATTCATCATCGTTCCCGTATTTTTCACAAAGATGCGGGCGCCCAGAATAGCCAGTCCAATCTCCAGCATCCCGTTTCCAATATACATTAAGAAATAAGAAGCCGAGAACAAGGAATAGTGCTGCGAGAAAAAAATGAATATACCTGAGACAGCCATCGCCGCAAAAGCAATAATCGTTACCCGCTTTATTCCCCATATCTTTGTCAGATAGGCAGTGAAAGAGCAAGCGATTAAATAGCCAAGCGCATTCAGGGACAACAAGGTCCCAAGCTGTGCTTCGTTTAGCATAAAGTCCAGTTGAATTCGCGGAATAGCAGGTCCTTTGATATTTTCCGAAAATCCGAAAATGACGAATCCTATAAATATTGTTGCGAGCTGCATGGCATATATTTTGTTGAATTTTCCTGATCGTTTCCTCACTCTTAGCTGCTCCTTATCCGTTATCTTTTTTCAATGATGCGCAGGCGATAGGCTAGGCTCTCCAGCGTCTCCGTCACCATGCCTTTCATGTATTCCTCGTTCGTATCGTTTTTAACAAAAAGCGTCGGCATATGCTCTTTCGGGATGTGTCTCAAGCAACCCTCATAGATTTTATCCAGCTGTGTCTCACGGGGCAGATCCCCTGTTATCGCTATGGATACCGGGTTAATCAATGCAATGATGGAGGTGAGTGTTTGGACTGCCAGCCGGATAAAGCCTTCATCGGTGTGTAGTTGCAGCAGCTGCTCCTCCCTGGAGATACCAAAAGGTAAAAAAGAAGCCTCTCCAGCGAACTTCGTGTTACCGGATAGAATTTGGCCGTTTACGATAAAACCGGCACCGGGAAAATGATTTTTGGGAAACGTAACGACGGCAAATGTTTTTTCCTCTTCAAAGTTTTGTAAATGGTAAAATCCGTAGACCGTCATATTCATATCGTTTTCAATCATAACCGGGATTGAATATTTTTCTTCCAGGTATGGACCCAATGATTTGCCTGCAAGGTCAGGGACATCACAAACGCCGATTACGCCGGAATGGGCCACCCCGGGCACTCCAATACCAATAGCTTGTGCATGGCCATGCTTATTGAGCAATTTGCCGACAAGGTTGTCGACCACATCGACATCGATATGCTTTAGTTCTAATATGGCATCTTCGACAGTGTCCCCCACTAGATTAACGATGCTGTATCTAATCGAGTGGATGCCGCCTTCGGTCTTGATTAGCAAACAAACGACGCAGCCAAAGTCAGCGTTATACTCGTACTGCATCGCTGGCCGGCCGCCGCTTGATTCATCCGGTTTCACCTCAATCACTTCGCCGATTGCCACAAGTTCGTTTAAAATGGTACCGCATGTGGCCACGCTTAAGCCGGTTAAGCTTGCAATAGATGCTTTGGTTGCCGTCCCCTGCGCTTTTAACGCATTTTTTACTAGCTCAACGTTCATTTTTTTCACTTGACTCGTATTATACGAGACAGGCTGCACTGTGCATAACCCCATTTCAACAATACTTTTTAAAAGTATTTTAATAATCGGATTGTAACTTCCTTTTCTTGATCCGTCAATTGTAAAACAAAGAACGATTAGACATTGGTCATATTTCGTAAATATCGGAATAATATGAATGATTAGATAGGGATGGCAGCGCAAGAAACGGATTCAACTACTAATCTAAATGGATTTATAGTAGTTAGTTTCTTTGGCTAAGAAGGGTAAGTAGATTTAAGTGGATTTCATGTCTTTAGAATAAGTGGAGTTGCCATTCGTACGCTGGATTCTTGATTTTAGGGGCATAAATTCCATCTAATCCCCTAAAATATTCGTTTAGAGCATAATTAGATACATGAATTCCATTTAGCGCACAACACAGCGTTTAATTACGTCACACAGTCGATACCGATCTAAATTTGAATATGCGTTTCCAATATTGGTTAAGATTAGATTTAGATTAACTACTTAAAGGAGGGTTTCATTTGGGAGAGAATAATGACATGAAGATACCTCACGAGCACGACGTGAAGCGTGAGACGTTGACAACACGCCAAGGCCATCCGGTAAAAGATAACCAAAATATCCGTACGATTGGTGACCGCGGTCCAGCTACGCTTGAGAATTATCACTTTATCGAGAAGATTTCCCATTTTGACCGTGAAGAGGTGCCAGAGCGTGTAGTTCATGCTCGTGGAACCGGAGCATTCGGGTATTTTGAAACCTACGGCAAAGTCGGAGATGAACCGGTAGAGAAGTACACCCGAGCAAAGGTCTTCTCTGGTGCCGGAAAAAGAACACCGCTGATGGTTCGTTTCTCAACGGTGGCAGGGGCAAAGGATTCGCCGGAAACCGCAAGAGACCCGCGCGGCTTCGCGGTGAAGATGTATACCGAAGACGGCAACTGGGATCTCGTCGGCAACAATCTCAAAATATTTTTCATACGTGACGCGATGAAATTCCCTGATATGATTCACGCTTTTAAAGCGGATCCTGCTTCGAACGTGGCGCATCCCCAGCGGATGTTTGACTTCGTCTCCCGTTCGCCTGAAGCAACACATATGATTACCTTCCTGTTCTCTCCATGGGGCATACCAGCGACATACCGACATATGCAGGGTTCTGGCGTCAACACCTACAAATGGGTTAATGACAAGGGCGAGGCTGTGCTGGTGAAGTATCACTGGGAGCCGAAGCAAGGGATCCGCAACTTGACGCAAGAAGAAGCAAATGCAATCCAAGCAAAAAACGTCGGCCATGCGACGCAGGATCTATATGAAGCGATTGAACGCGGAGATTATCCGGAATGGGAGCTCTTCGTCCAGATCATGGAGGACGGGTATCATCCGGAGCTGGATTTTGATCCGCTCGATGATACGAAGCTCTGGCCGGAGGATAAGTTCCCATGGCTGCCGCTCGGCCGAATGGTTCTGGATCGCAATCCGGTTGATTTTCACGCAGAAATTGAGCAAGCTGCCTTTGGTACCGGGGTACTGGTCGACGGGATGGATTTCTCCGACGACAAAATGCTGCAGGGCCGTACCTTCTCTTATTCCGATACGCAGCGCTACCGCGTAGGCGCCAACTATTTGAAATTGCCCGTGAACGCACCGAAGGTACTGGTGCGCACGAATCAGCATCGCGGCCAAATGGATACCCGTGACCCCAAAGAGTCCGGAGAAAATCCGCATATTAATTACGAGCCTTCCATGATTGGCGGCTATCAGGAAGCTGGACAGCAGGATCGTCCGCAGCATCGTCCGACGTATAATGCGGCGGCCATGAGCGCACCGATCGATCGTCCCAATAACTATGGGCAAGCGGGCGATACGTACCGCTCATTTGAAGAATGGGAGCGCGACGAGCTGATCAAGAACCTGTCCGAAGCGCTTGCGGTATGCGACAAACGAATTCAGGAAGCGATGATCCACCACTTCACACAGGCGGATGAAGACTATGGCCGCCGCGTTAAGGAAGGCATCGACAGGGTCATAAAAGAAATACAGGGAATGAAGAAGGACGAACAGCTACCTGGCCGTGAAGCCGGCCAATCGAAATTTGGCCAAGGCTCATTAGCCGCAAACGAAGCCACCAAAGAGGCTGTGGAGAAAAGCCGCGAAGCCGATCCATACTGATGATAAAAGGCTGCAGCGTCCGTAACACCGGTCGCTGCAGCCTTTTATACTCCTTTTCCGCCCAATCACTGTTGTAAAACCAGCTCTTTTCCCCTTTGCTGTCCACTCCTGTCCCCATTATACAAGCGACTATGATTTACGCCGCCCGACAGCTTGCCGATATCAACTTCTTTGCCGTCTATCCACACAGACGGGCCGGATCGCCCTTTTTTCTCAGTTTCGCTATGCACAACGATTTCGCATTTAGGACAAGCCAGCTTTTTCACCAACTCGATGATCGATTTGCTGCGGTTGCTCCCATCCGAGTATACCTCAATTTGTTTACTCATTGGATATCCTCCCTTGCTTTATGGTTTGGAGGAGCGGGCAAGTCGCAAACGACTCGCTGGAGTGAGTTACTGCACGCTCCAGAAGGGTCTTCATCTCCTGAAGCTGCTCTATCTTCTTCTCGATTTCAGTTATTTTTTCCTCAGCATGGCAGCGCATCTCCGCTTCCGAGTTTGCAGCGCCGTCACGCATCGCCTTCAAATAGGATATCTCCTGCAGCGTGAAGCCGATAGCCTGAGCCTGGCGAATCCAACGAATATCGTCCACGGCAGATTCGTCATATATGCGATAGCCCGCTTTCGTCCGCGGCGGCTCAACAATTAATCCGCGTCTTTCATAATATCGTACCGTTTCCAGGTTTACGCTGGCACGCTTCGCCAATTCCCCAATCGTTAAATATGCCATACCCGCTCCTCCTTCAAGGTCATCTTACTCCCTGTACCTAGCTACGGAGTCAATAGGTTGCTGTTGATATACATAAATAACCCAGTCCGCTTACAGGACTGGGTTTAGCCTAATTTAGCCTAAAAGAAAATAAGCAGCAAAGTGGCAACTATAAAGCAATAATACGTGAAATAAATGAGCTTGCCTCTTTTCATAATTCCCATAAACCATTTCATGGCGAAATAAGTCATGAACAGCGTCGCCATAAACGCCGCCATGTATGGAATCGCAAGCTCGCCCTTATTCGGTTCATTAATAAAATCGGAAAATCCCAGTACAACGCCGCCAAGGCTGACAGGGATATAGAGCATAAAGGCAAAGCGCAGTGCTGTATCCTGTTTGATGCCGCAAGCAATGGCGGAAATAATTGTAGCGCCCGAGCGGCTAATGCCAGGTGTAAGTGCGACGGCCTGCCCTAAGCCCACTAAGATGGCATCCTTCAGCGTCATATCTGCCTCGCCTTTCGCACCTTTCATATTACGGATAAGAAATAAGGCGATACCTGTAACGAATAGCATGATTGCAATAGTTGTCATACTTACACTGTCTGCAATAAAATCCTTAAGAACGACCCCAAGAAAACCTGCTGGAATCGTACCGATGATGATAAACAGCACAAACCGGAAATCGCTTTTGTAGCGTGCCTCCTTTGTTTGCAGATAGCGCAATGAATTTTGGATTAAACGTAGAATATCCTCGCGATAAATCCATAATACGGCGAGCAGTGAAGCGGTGTTCGTTAAAATCGCAAACGTGAACCCCTGTTCACCTAGCCCCAAAATCTCACTCGCAATCATCACATGTCCGCTAGACGATACAGGAATGGGTTCGGTAAAGCCTTGAACAAGCCCAATCACGATCATTTTTAAAATAAATAAAATATCAGTTTCTCCCATAAGCCCTCCATATTTATTACTGTATGTATCTTGCGACTTGTACTAATTCATTTATTGTACACCGAAAATCATCAACATGCGTTCTATTAATATAACAAAATCACATGGCAAGTGACAATTTCGTCACCTGCCATGTTTTAGAATATATCCATATAGAGTTAGCATGAGGCTAAATATTCATTACCACAGCCGTTCTGAATAAGTGGTTAATGCTTTCTTAAACCACGCTTCATTGTCCTCCATTACGTCCTGCTTTCCTGCAAATATAAGAAAGGTATATTGGCTCGAAGAAAGGGTAATGGCTCCAATAATAGTGGCTTTTGTGCCTTCGCTCGTTCCGGTTCCTTTAAAGTAGATTGCATCATAGGCTTGAATCTTTATCGGCTCAGGCTTCATCCATCTAGGATTTTCTAATCCAGAATCGCTACTATAAAATTCAAATAGATCTTCTACAGTCAGGCCGTCGTCTTCGGAAACTTTCTCACCATAAGCATAAAACCACGTATTGTCTCCCGGATGTATTGCCTGTAACTGCGCATCTTGATCTATGTCTATTTTCTTCCATCCTTCTGTAAGCTCGATCTTCATCGAAGCCAGTTTATTATCAAATACTTTAGGCTGTTCATTTTCCATTCCATGAGATTTATTTTGCTCTTCCACCTTTTTCAATACATGTAAGGACTCTAAAACCCGTTTATACTCTCTTTCGTATACAAGAAAATCCTCAATAGGGCTGGAAATCATCATAACATAATAGGCATTATCTTTTTGCAGTGCCGTGATTAGTAAACCATGCTTCTCCCCCTTATATTCACATCTGCCTTCCAGTTGATAAGCAGGCCGTCCATCTATTAGAAGTTCCCTGCTGCCAATGATTTCACCCTGGTAGAATTGTTTATAATTCTCGAATCTTCCATCTACGACTTCTTGAACCGTTATCTCCTCTGTTTTTCCTGAGGCGAACTCCCGCATAAGCAGAAATTCCGCTTTCCGGTCATTTTTTAGGATGAATTCACCAATTTGGTTAATATCAGTTCTAGCCTCCCTCCAATTTAAGGGTACTGTGATTTGTAATGACTGATCATCATTAAACATCGTTTGACTGTTGGTGGAGTCAAATACTTCCTTCTCCGCTGGCTTAAGTACTTTAAAGGTCTCCGTCATCTTCTGTAATTCCTCTTTATTTGAGGAATACGATGATTCAGAAATTGCTATTGAGATCAGATAGAATGCACCATCCTTTTCTAGAAATGTCTGCATCCAAAATTGATTCGTATTGTTCTGTACAAACTTGATAAATTTCTCTCTAGCCGCTACTCCATCGATCTGCGGCACACGCTCCTCTAGGATAGTAACTTCTCCTATTTCCGCATAGAATTCCTCTGCCCATTTTTCCAAATCCATATCTTCATTTACATCTTCATGATGCTCCTGAATAATATTTAATATCATTGAAGCTTGATCATTATGTACGACAAGGCGATTGTTCCCGTTCAGCGGGACTTCTCTCGTTATCCAATTTTCAGGAACAGAAATTTGCACCGTTTCATCTTCGCTCATGACGTTTTTCGTTTGCTTGTCAAAGAGCGTAAACTCAGGTATAGTCTCCGCTGCCTCCCCTGATATCTCTTTTTCAGCCGACGTACAAGCCGTTAGCAATATTATCATTGCCATGACAGCTATCCACGTCATTAATTTCATTAATTTCATTGATTTCATAATTTCTCTCTTCCTCCCCATGCTTAAACTGAACTCAATTAATATCGGTTAAATAAAGGAATTATGTTAATATCTAGGATGCGAATATGATTGTTCCTTGTTTTCCGCCAATTGATGTAGTAACATCAACTGTAATAATCCGTTGAAATGTTTAAACATTTAATCATATTAAGTGAGGTCACACAATGACATGGGAAAAGAAGCTCTGAATATCTTCCGGGAATGCCTTCCTGTTCTTCAAACCTTAAGCGATGCGCATCGTCAGGATATCCTGCTGCTGCTGTCCGAAAACGGCAGTTTGACAGTGAATGAAATTACGGAACGAATGTCCCTGTCGCGGCCGGCAATCTCCCACCATCTCAAGCTGCTCAAAAATGCGGGCGTAGTCCAGGTCGAACAACAGGGCACTCAGCGCTATTATTCCCTGTCTCTGGAGGAATCCGTGCAGCTGTTAAGAGAATTATTGGTCACATTAGAAAGAGATTGTATATAAATTCGTATGGGAGGAAGCAAATGGACTATTTAACATCAAATCAGGCCGATCAATTTCTGCAAGAACATCACAGGTATTTTAACCACGGTCAAACGCGAAGCGTTCAATTCCGTCTGGACCGGCTAAAGAAGTTGTCCGATGCGATCCGGCGCCATGAGCAGAATTTGCTTTCGGCCTTATACAAGGACCTGCGAAAGAACGAATTCGAAGCCTACACGACGGAGATTGGCTATACCCTGAACAGCATCCGTCATACTATGAAACACTTGCGCAAATGGGCAAAGCCGCAGAAAGTCAAAACTCCCTTCTATCATATAGGCTCCCGCGGCTACATGTATAAGGAACCCTACGGAACCGTCTTGATCATCGGGCCGTTCAATTATCCGTTTCAATTGCTGATCGAACCGCTGATCGGAGCGATTGCCGCAGGTAATTGCGCCGTCTTAAAGCCCTCCGAGAATACCCCTACCGTGGCTGCCGCCGTCAAGACGTTGATACAGGAAACTTTCGATGAAGACTATATACGCGTAATTGAGGGTGAACGAGAAACAACCTCGGTCCTAATACACGCTTCATTTGACTATATCTTTTTTACCGGAAGCGTACCTGTGGGCAGAATCGTCATGGAGGCCGCTGCTAAAAATCTCGTCCCCGTCACGCTCGAGCTTGGCGGCAAAAGCCCTGTCCTTGTAGATCGTACAGCGGATATCGACTCAGCAGCCAAGAGAATCATGTGGGGCAAATTGATAAACACAGGCCAGACCTGCATTGCTCCGGATTATGTACTCGCCCACACGGAAATTAAAGCAGAATTAATCGAAAAGATGAAAATGGCCATCACATCCTTTTACGGCGCGAATGCACGACAAAGCAGCGATTACGGCCGCATCGTCAACGAACGGCAGTTCGATCGATTAGCCGCTATATTGGAAAAGGATCAAGCGAATGTACTGTTCGGCGGCCAAACACTCCGAGAAGACCTGTATATCGAGCCTACCCTTCTTGATGCCGTTTCCTGGTCCGATGCGGCGATGCAAGATGAAATCTTTGGCCCGATATTACCCATTATGGGCTATGAACAATTAGACGAAGCGATTGAGATGGTTATTTCCCGTCCCAAACCGCTTGGCCTCTATTTATTTACGAAAGATCAAAGTGTCGAAAATGAAGTGCTTACCCGCATTTCCTTTGGCGGCGGCTGTATCAATGACACCATCACGCATGTGGCCAATCCGAACCTCCCGTTTGGAGGAGTTGGGGAGGCAGGCATTGGCGCTTATCATGGAAAATACAGCTTTGACCTGTTCTCCCATACGAAAAGCATCATGAAAAAGAACACAAATTTTGACATGAAGATCTTATTTCCTCCATATAAGGATAACCTGAAGTGGATCAGAAAAGTTTTGCGTTGATGAGCAGCATGGCTCATTGTGCTATCAACCCAATCTCTGTTGAAGAAATGCTGCCAGCTCTTCGGCCGTATCCCAAACGATGGGACGGATCTCTTTGAATCTCACAGGCAGCATTTCGGCATCGCTGCTTTTCACGGTCCAGATCACAGGGATGTTCAAACCTAGCGCGTATCCCGCCGCAAAATACACCCCAGGGGATTGTCCGGTTAAATCCGCAACAACTAGCTTACTGTCCGTAATTTGCTCTAAAGAATACGCCTTAGCGTTCTCTGCTGCTTCAGGCGCAAGCAAACTCGGCAGAAAACCATACTGTTCTATAGTGGGCAGCAGCATTTGCAGCCATTCCGTTCGAAAGTCCTCTCCATCCGCGATAAGCACGGAGCATGGCTTTAATTTTTTTCCACCAGCGGTTGCAACAGCCTCGCTCCATCCTTTTTCCGTCAGTTGAAAAGCCATTCCCTCCCTGATAAGCAGCTGCTCAGCCCTCAGCTTATCAATAATATATACCAGCTCCTGCAGATTAGGAGAGTACGTCAGGTTATAGCTGCTGGAGAGCGGTTGAATAACAACCGGTTCCCCTGGGCCTTCGGAATGTCTATATAAATATTGCAGCAGACGGTTGCCTTTATCTTCAATGGTCACAGGAAGGTTCGGAGAATGGACGATCGCTTCCAAATCGCCTTCTGATAGAGCGACCTTCTCCTCGCGATCTGTGTGCTCCCGGATATAAGCGGAGACGAGATGAAACATGTCGCGCTTCTTATGGTATGGCAGCGAATGAATCGTTTCGTAGCTGTCTCTCAGCAAGCTGTAGAACCCGCCGGGCGAACAGGAACAGCCTAAATATACATCGTAGTCCCCTTCCGCTTTCGTAGGAACTATCTCATCGCAGAACAAACAGTGTTTCTTATTCATACAACTCATCACCTCATATCAATGGCTATCCTCTACCTTACCAAGATTTATTGGAAAAATAGACAAGAAGATTCTTCCTGCACAGCATTGACGTCAAAAAAGCGGCTGTTCACCGGGACCCATCCCGTGACAACCGCTTGCCGCTTCATACTCAATCCAGCTCTTTTTCCATGACGTAATCGTCCATCACAAAACCGTTTCCTATATCCGCCACTTGCGTGCGGATAGTTTTAAAGCCTTTTTTCTCATATACCGCGATCGTAGATGCATTGTGCCGGTTGACCGTAAGCCAGATGGCGCCTAAATTCCGGCTTCGGCAAATATCCGTCAGCAGCTCCATTGCCTGGCTGCCGTATCCTTTGCCGCGATGCTCTTGCTGCAAATAAAACTTGCTGAGAAACAGCTTGCTCTCTTCCTGCTTGATGCCCACATAGCCAATAGGTTGGCCATGGACGGTCATAAAATAATACTCATATCCCTGGTTGGCGATTTGATCCGTCAACGCCGGATAGGATTGAAATTTCTCCACCATATAATCGATTTGTTCATTGGAAATAATCGCGACAAAATATTCGCGCCAAATGTCTGAGGCCAGTTCCGCCAAGGAGGCAATTTCCTGCTTAGTCTCGATTTTGGCTAAAGTTAGCTGCATATAGGAATCCTCCTGTTGAAAGTCTAAAAGGCAGCTGTTTTAGCTGCCTTCTGAATATATATTTATTTATGGACAACCAAATCAATCTCCTGAAAACGACTCACTTTTGTATTCCAACGCTCCTCAACATATTTAATATGTACCGGATGGTTATTGTAAGCGTCGTAAGCACTCTGATCTGCAAATACCATGGAGAATCCGTAATCAAATGGGTTCTTGGCGCTCACCTGACGAAACACCTCGAATTGTTCAACGCCAGGGATTGCTGCTAGTTCTTCTCTGCTTATCTGCAAAAAAGCCTCTGTTTCCGGATTATCTTTACCAGAATGCAATGAGAATGTAACCATGTGTTTAATCGAACTCATCCTATTTCCTCCTCAAATTCCGTTCAATATGTTGCGTTTGATTTCTACCATGGTATCAAAAATTTTCTCATTTATAAATAAGCATTGCTGGAAACGATTAAAATCCTGTAGTGTACTGCTTAGGAACAGGAATTTCCTGCTTTAGAGCTGCTGCTGCTTCAAGCGTCCAATAAGGGTTCCTTAACATTCCTCTTCCGATCGCAACAAGATCGGCATCCTCATTGCCTATAACTGCATTGGCCAGAATGGGATCTTCCAGTCTGCCAACAGCGATCACCGGAATATCTAGTGAAGCCTTTATTTCTCTAGCCAGGGGGACCTGGTAAGCAGCATGTGTGCCTGGTTTAGCGGAAGTGCTAATCGGGCCTTCTCCGCCAGAGGAAATATGAAACATGTCTACTCCAGCCTCTTTAAATTGCTTAGCAAATTGAATGCTTTCGTTGATTCCGTAGCCGCCCTCAACGTACTCTTTAGCTGAAATACGCATCATTAAAGGCATGTCATCGGGCATCTCAGCTTTAGCTGCTTCTATAATTTCCCGGCCAAACTTCGTAAGATCCTTTCCATATTCATCATCTCGCTGATTGGTTAACGGCGAATGGAATTGATGAATTAAGTACCCATGAGCACCATGAATCTCAATCGCATCAAATCCAGCTTTAACTGCACGTTTCACAGCTTGACGGAATTTCTCTACCATATCTTTCACTTCTGATGTAGTCAGAGCTCGCGGAGTCTTCCAATCCGTGTCAAATGGAATGGCCGACGGGGCGACCGGCTCTGCCGCATCCTCCGCTTTTCTCCCGGCATGAGCAATTTGGATGCCAACTTTGGCGCCGTATTTATGGCATGCTTCTACGATTCTCGCCAGCGCCGGAATTTGCTCATCAGACCATAGTCCTAAATCATAATCACTAATACGGCCATCGGGTTCCACATCGGTCATTTCTATTATAATAAACCCGGCTCCCCCAATGGCCCGGCTAACATAATGCAGATAGTGCCAGTCGGCAGCTATGCCATCTTTATTCTCGACGGAATATTGACACATCGGCGGCATGACGACACGATTTTTTAATTCCAAACCTTTAATTTGATATGGGCTAAACAAATGGTTCACTAAAACCACTCCTTTATTAACATAGTTAAATGCATGCGCACGCATATAAATTATCACGGATAAATTTCTTTGTCAACTTCATCAAATACGTTCCGCACAAAGAAAAAAACCTTCAGAACGTATCTGAGGTTTTCAAGAATCATAACGATGTTTTTACAGTCTCAGCGATTGAACTCAATTCCTGCAATAACTGTTTCTTAGAGAGATTATCCCGTAATAAAGTCTCAACCGTAGCTAGCGATTCCTGAAACTTCACTTCTCCGGAAGGAGTGAGACAAGTGTATATTCCCCTGCGGTCATTCTCACATACATCTCTTTGCAGTGTACGGCAATTTTTGGCCTCTAATCTTCCAACTAGCCGTGATATGGCGCTTTGACTGAGGCCAACCCACTCCTGAAGCTCTTGCAAACGCAGCTTTTTATCCTCTGTTTGGGCTAGAAGATATAAAACAAAAAACTCTTTTAGTGAAAGGTCATGCTTAGCTTGCAGTTCTGCTTCAATGCTGTTATTGATCTGTGTCTGGAGATTTGTTATGGACATCCAGCTATTTATGAGATCGCTTTTACTGCGGCTGCTCATGCGTACTCCATTCACCTCATCTTTCCCGTCTTTAGGCATCGTACCCTTATTTAAACATGTTAATTCATTATTCTATCTATCTTATTTTGAATAGTCAAACAGGTTCACGTTTTATGAATGGGGAAAGCTTCGTTTTTAGAAATACGGATCATTTCGCCGGGAAATGAAGCTTTAAAATACTTTTCAACCCGCAGATGAATATCCTTTTGATACCACTTGGACAAATCATGTGTCTCAAATAAATGAGGCATGCCTAATCTTTCTGAACGCCTGCCCATGAGGCCGTCTCCGATCATTAACGTATCGATCCAGATTCGGTCCACAATTCCTTTCAGTACGTCTGGGAAATCAGGTGTAAATGGCAGGACCGGAGAAAGTGCAGCCTGGGTAAAAATGCCCGCATCATGCAGCTTCCTTAACGCCTTAAGCCGCAATTTGATTCCGGGGGCATACGGGGCAAAAATTCGCTTCACATCTTCACGGTCTGTTTCAACCGTCATCGATACGAGAACTTCACATCGTTCCTTTAGTACGATCAGCAAATCCATATCCCTTGTAATTAAAGGGCTTCGCGTTTGAATTTGGAGCAAATCCGGCGGATTTTCAATCATTTCCTCCAAAATCCGCCGAGTCAAGGCTGCCTTAGCTTCGATCGGTTGGTACGGGTCTGTTGCGGATGACATAAATATATTTACCGGTTTGTTCTTCCGGCGAAGTTTGATGATTTCATTCCGGTAATTTTCAGAGGCGTTTGTTTTGATGTCCACCCATTCTCCCCAAGGCATCTCCTTAAATTTTTGAATCGGCATTTCTCGGACATAACAATATTTACATGCAAATGCACAGCCGCCATATGGGTTTAAGGAATGAGTAAATCCGATATCAAGGTAACCCTTCGCTTCGCTAAGGATCTTTTTCGCGATCTTCTCTTTGATTTCAGTTGGCACTGATAAATTCCCCCCTCCCTTTAACGACCCAGTACTCTCTCCCGATGGTTAAAGTGATCTAATGGTTGTTATCTTGGTTATTTCGCCGATAATTCACTGTTCGAGAATCTAACGGTTGTATATGCGGCTATTCTAATCTTTTTTACTGTTGTGACGATTTTGGCATGAATAACGTGGATTTACAACCGTTAGGATTACTAAGAGCTCGTATTTCATCGATTAACGTTTGTGGCAGCCGTTAGAGATAAACGAATTTTGCAATAGAAACAGTAGCCGCAATATCAACAACTGTAATATCCGCAGTAACCGCAGTAACCACTACACCAGAAACACCAGCATCACACTTGCCGAACGCCAAATATAAAAGCATGGGGCTTCATAATATCAATTCCATAATAACAGTATTTAGGACGAACGACGAAATAACCCCCTAGATATCTCCAAAACTTAAACTTGGGTAAATATCTAGAGGGCGTATTTTCTAGACTCCCGTCCAAACGTCCTTGGCGTATTGCCCTTTTAGAAGAAGATCGTCGAGCCAGGCAACCGCTTCTTCTTCGGTCTTGCCGCGAATTTCCCGATACGCTTCACGGATTGTGGCCTCTACATCTGGAGCCATGCGTGTGCCGTCTCCGCATATATACAGCCGTCCTCCCTGTTCCAGTAGTGAAATAATGGTCTCCCGATTCTCGTTCAGCTTATGCTGAACATACTGCTTGGCTAAAGGATCCTGTCTGGAAAAAGCGGTGTGCAGCTTCACGATACCGGAACGGTCATAGCCTTCAAGCTCCTGCTTGTAAATAAAATCTTCCTCAGGCTTTCTGCAGCCGAAATACAGATGAGCCTCGCCAAGCTTGGCTCCTTCCGCTCGCAAGGCCTCTCGCGCCTGCAGGAAGCCGATGAACGGCGCCACGCCTGTACCAGGACCAACCATGATGATTGGCGTTTGCGGGTCCGCCGGGAGTTCAAATCCGGCTCCGGGTCTTCGCAGAAATACGACGACCGATTCGCCGGCCTGACGGTCTCGCAAATAATTCGAAGCGATTCCGCGGTATTGGCCATGACCGCTGCGGGCGGGCCCTTCGACTACACCGACCGTAATGCTGAGCCTGTTCCCGAGAGCCTTAGGCGAACTAGAGATCGAGTAGTATCTCGGCTTCAAAGGCGGAAGCAGCTCCAAAAACCGGTCAAAAGGCATCTCGCAGGCCGGATACTTCTCAATCAGCTCCAGCATGCTGACTCTTTTGTGGAGCACCTCATTCTTATAGGTTTCCTCCTCCAGCAGTGCTTCAAGCTCCTTCTTATGCGGCGGGCATGTCGTGTAGGCCATTATTTCGCGCAATTGCGAACGGCTGGCCGCCTCCTGCAGCTCGACACTGTATCCCAGCAAATCCAGTAAGCTGATCGGTCTTCCCAGGGGCAAGTGAGCGATGCTGCGCCCGCCGCCCTCCAACAGCAAATGGTCATCCGTGTTCAGATGAAAGCGTTCGACAACCCGCTGTATCAAAGCAGCGGGGTTGCGCGGCAGCACACCCAAGTGATCCCCTTCCTGATAATCAGCGCCTTCCGGCAATTTAATCTCAATGTACCGCGTGCTTCTAGGGCTCTCAGGGCTCTGCAGCTCCTTGTTCTGCACGACCTCAGCATGAAAGGCATCGTAGCTCTCCGCTAAAGGCATGCCCGTCATTCCGCTGACATAGCTAATCGAGAGGGAGCTTTCTTTTTTATCCACTTTCTTATAAGTGAGCCCAAAAGCCTCCATGATGCCAGCCCACAGCTTCTCTCTCCACTCTTCATATTCTTTCTCAAAGTCGCCGCTGGCATCGCCACCCCCGCGCTCAACCAAACGTGCAGCGCCGAGCGCTTCAAGACGCTCATCAATATATATCGGAATTTTTTGATACGTGCTCGCCCAGTTATGGTCTCCGCAGCCGAAGACGGTATAATGCACCCCTCGCAGTTTTCCTTCTTCCTCCCCGCTCAACCATTCCACGAACTGTCTGCCGTTATCCGGGGGGTTGCCATTATACGAAGCGGAGACGATAATCACTGCTCCCTCCGTCGGCAGTTTGCCGATTCGTGAGTCCAGACTGGCCGATTCGCTATTGAAGCCAAGCATCTTTCCATGCTCCGCCAGCTCGCGCGCTATGCCTTCCGCCGTCCCGAGATTGGAGCCGTATAGCACCAGCAATGGCGTATTATGCCCCTTCAGTTCTGGATTGGCTGCAATATTCAGCGCGCTGTCCTGCGGTTTGGGCGCCTCTTCCTCCGCCGCAGCAGCAGCTATCGGCTGCTGTCTGACCTTCACCTGGATCGTAAATTGATCCGGCTTCAGCGTCAGCGTCTCTTTGACTTTTAGCTCGTAATTGGTATGGTCGATCAAGTCAAAGTGCTTGAGCACCATTCCTAGGGTCAGCGTGGCCTCATGCAGCGCAAACTGCTGCCCGATGCAAGCCCTTTGGCCATTGCCGAAGGGCTTGAAGGCATGATGCGGGATCTTCCCCTCATCCTCGAACCGCTCGGGACGGAATGCTTCAACATCATCTCCCCATACCTCCTTGTCGCGATGCAGTTGGGGGATCAGCACAGTGACCGTATCGTCTTTGGGAATGGCATACTTCCCGCCGATGACGGTATCTTCTTTAGCATATAAAGAAAACGCCGGTGCCGTCGGCCATAACCTTAAACTTTCGTTCAAAATCATGCGAATGTATTTCAATTCCCTGACCTGCTTATAGGTCGGAACCGAACCGGTAAGAATCCGGTCAACCTCTTCCTGGGCTATGCGAAGCTTATCCGGATTTTTCAGGAGATAATATATGGCGAACGATAGCAAGCCGCTCGTCGTCTCGTGGCCAGCAATCAGGAACGTAATGATCTGGTAACGGATGTTTTCGTCATCCAGCATTTCTCCGGTTTCCGGATCTTTGCTGGTCAGCATATGGGCGAGCAAATCATCCTTACTCTCCGTTTTGCCGGCGCGCCGTTCCGAAATGATTTTGTCCACGGTCGAGAACATCGATTGAATATCATGCTGGAATTGACGCTTTGTAAGGAGCATCAATTTATTTTGAATGCCGAGCCTTTGTCCCTGGCTCATTGCTTCGTCCAAGGCACGGGTCATACTGACGACGAACGGATGGGGCTGATCCCGGTAGAAACTGTTAAACCGGAAATTAAAACCGCAGAGCCCGATCGTATCCAGGGTTAGGCGCGTCATGTCATCCGGGACATGAACCGCCTCGTCCGGATTGAGCCGTGCCCATTTCTGAACGAGCTGCAAGGCGATGTCCACCATCATGTTATGGTAACCTTGCATCGCTCTTTGACTGAAGCTGGGGAGCAGAATGTGATGGGCCTTCTGCCAATTCGGTTCGTAAGTCCAGCTGGTGAACAAGCCGTCGCCCGTAAAAGCACGCACTCTTTGCAGCGGGCTCCAGACGTTCTTGTCAAACCTGGACTGATCGCATGCCTCCTCGACGAGCTGGTGCCCGGATATGAGCGTGAGGTGTCCGCCCGGCAGCTCTACTCTAAAAATAGGCCCGTATTCCTTAGCCAGCTTCACTAAAGATTGGACGGGCTGATCCGTGTCAATGTCAGGAAGATTGCCGAGAATGCCTTTGGTTTTCGGTTGGGGAATAATATGATTCGTCTGCTTATCCATCTGTGGTTTTCTCCTTTTTGTTTGATATATGCAACATCAATAAATTCCACAAAAAAAGAGTTCATCTCGATTAGATCTCCTACTGCCATACAAGTATACACAAATTTGCATTAAATGCAAAAATAGTCTTTAAGAACCAAAACAAAAAGCGTCCGAATGATGAACGCTTTTCGCCTTGAGGGTACAAGCTCCTATTTTTGCGAATATATCGACAATAGCTTGTCGGCGGTTTGCCGCCATGTAAAATGCTGAAGGACGCTGTTTCTCGCTTTGGTTCCAATTCCGTGTCTCAGTTCTTTATTTTTTCCCAGTCTGATTAAATAGGGTGCAAACCGTTCAGCACGCCGATATTCGTCAACCAGAAAACCATGGCTCTCATGTTTCACAATTTCGGGTATCCCGCCTATTTTAGAAGCAATTACAGGCAATCCCGACGCCATGGCTTCCACATTCACCAGTCCAAAGGCTTCATGCTTTTGGGAGGGGCAAACGAAACAATCCGCAATCTGATATACCTTATGAATATCGGAATGTTTCTGCTTCCCGATCCACTTTACAGATACGTTCAACCTGGAGGCTGTAGCTCTTAGCTGCTTCATGTACGAAGCGCTCCCCCGTCCCGCAACAACCACTTGAACAGGAACTTCCTTCCCGGCAATACTGGCCGCTTTGAGCAGTATAGGAACACCTTTGCGCGGAATAACGCGCCCTACAAACAGAGCCGTAAATCTGTCGCCTAAGCCATACATTTTCCTGTACCTTGCTCGATCAGCTATGGTTGCAGGGCGAAATCTGCTCGCATCAACCCCAAGTTCCACGGTTCGAATTTTCGAGGCCACATCGGGGAAACGTTTCGTTAACCTTTGCTTCAGTGAACTGCTGTTGGCAATAATAAGCTTGGCATGCCTCAAGCTTCTTGCAACACTGCCGTTAGGCGGTACAAATGTAAGAGAATGCAGGAATAAGGCAACCTTCATTTTGGGAAAAGCCTGTTGGATGGCTGCCATATAATGAGGACGATTGTCGACTTGAATGATGTCAAAAAACTTCCCCTGAATATAGCGAAGAACAGAGGCAATGTAAACCTTGGAGCTGCCCGATTGTACTCTTACGATGTTAACGCCGCCCTCGTTGCTTTGAGCGGGCAATCCCTTTGAAGCTCTGCTTATAATAGTTACCTTATATTTGCTTGCAAGCTGTTTGGCAATAGCAAGAATACATATTTCTACCGATCCGTTTCCAGGAACAGGGATCTGTTCTGGGGCAACGATCAAGATTTTCACTCTTTTCCCACCCTCTCAGAGCACGAATTGTGCATGAACACTACTATATTTATTCAATCTTCTGGAATGGGTATAGTCTGTTCACCTTGTTGCCTGCCCTTTTTACAGTAGAGGATTTGCTTTATGTAAAATGTTTAAATTGCCTACTCCCGCAAGGGGGAGCACACATAGAATGTGAGATGATGAACGAATTAATGCAACAAGGCAGCAAGTATATCGGGAGGGATCTAGAGGATGAGCGTTAAGAAAACTTGTAGGGTAGTGATGAATAAATGGGCCAAAACAAAGGCGCTTCTAAAAAGCAAACATGTTCTCCCCTTTATTCCGGATACCCGGAAATTCAACTACTCCACCTTGAATAAAATGCTGAGGCTTTATAGCATGGTATATATTAAACCAGAGCTCGGGACTCATGGGAATGGAGTTATACGTGCAAGGCTGCTAAAAAGCGGTGAATATGCGTACCAAATTGGAACAACGGAGAAAACCTTTAAGGATTACAAATCATTTTACAACTCCATCCAAAATTATACGAACAAGAAAAGCTATCTTATCCAGAAGGGCATTCATCTATTGAAATATAACAAACGCCATTTTGATACGAGGGTCATGGTGCAGCTGAATCCAAAAGGAACATGGGAAACAACGGGGATTATTGGAAGAGTGGCGCATCCTAATAAAATAGTGACCAATTATCACAGCGGCGGCACCCTCATGGATACCAAACGCCTCTTCGCTGCCCACATCTCAAATAGCGAAATTCAAAAGAAGATTCATACGCTTAACGAGCTAGGTGTAACTACGGCAAAATCTCTTCAAAAAAAGTATCCCGGGATACGCCAAATAGGTCTGGATATTGGCTTCGATCATACCTGGACACCCTGGATTATTGAGGTAAACACCAATCCGGATCCCTATATATTCAACAAATTGAAGGATAAATCGATGTACAGAAAAGTAATTCGTTATAAAAGAGCTGTTACCCTGAACCGCTGAGGCGGTTTTTCTTTTTTATATCCCTTTATTAGCGTTTTGGCTTGTAAAACATCGACAGGTTGCCGGCCATTTTAGGGAAATTTGACTTCAACAGCAGCTCCATTGCAAGAACCAGCCGTTCGATGCTCTCATTATCCAGTTATTCCGATTCAGACCCGTCCTAGATTTATAGAGAGCCTGCGTCCGCGTGTGCAGGAAATTGCCGACGAGCTGCTTGACCAGGTGTTAGCCGCAGGCGAGAGCATCTTTATTGACACGTATGCCTGGCCTGCGGCTCAACATCCCACGCGAGAAGGTGGTATGGAGCTCTACCTTAAGCTCACAAGGATTAACAACACTGCATGTCGCTTTTTGAAGTGGACTAGGCCGGTGCAAATCCGCTTAAGTCTACGATACATTCGTCCATTCCGGATCTCCATGTTTGCCATACGATATAGCAAAACAGGAGGTGTACACCCATTGAGAATCAATCATTGTAAAGTAAAAAGAATAAGAAAGCAGATATGCCGGTTTAAAAGAGGAAAAAAACGTTTTGTGGTGAAGAAAAAACTTATTTGCCCGCCGCCAAAAATTGTCGTCAAGGCTCCGACAGGACCCGTTGGACCTGCCGGGCCTGCAGGACCTGCAGGGCCTGTTGGGCCAGCGGGGCCAGTCGGCCCGCTAGGACCTATTGGACCCGCTGGAGTCAAAGGCGCTACGGGAGCTACTGGTGCGACGGGAGCTACAGGAGTAACAGGCCCTCCAGGATTGAATGGAGCCCAGGGCATCCCTGGACCACCTGGGCCTACAGGTGCCACTGGCGCCACAGGACCTGCAGGAGGCCCACAGGGCCCACAGGGACCAACGGGGCCAGCAGGGCCAGCAGGGCCTGCCGGGGCTACTGGCGCCACCGGTGCGACAGGTGCGACAGGCGCTACAGGAGCAACGGGGCCGGCTGGAATTTTCTCATCCTTTGACTGTTCGCGTTTTAGCGGTATTACTTTAACTTCAGGAGCCCCGACGGCAACACTGGGAACTGTAACCGTCAATGTAGCTGCACCAACCAACCGAGTTTGGTTAGTAGCATCTACAACCTGGACGCCAAGTTCGGCCAACCCGACGATTACTTTTACGATTCTTCGCGATGGAACCACGGTTATTGATACCGCAAGCGATACGCCCGTGTCCGCCAATAGCCCGATTACTACGGCTTTCACTACTTGCGATGAAGCACCTCCTGTGGGAACGCATACGTATACTCTGCAGGTAACCGGCAACGCTTTGTCAGGTGGTCAGACCATTACCATTAATCAGGGAGCACTCACTGCTGCTGTTATTAATATCTAGCCTATCATTCAGAGCAAGGCGTTACCTCAAATGCTGTAACGCCTTGTTTCAAAGAAGCCCTGACTGTCTCTAAATATTCCTTGTTATGCAGAATTTGCCGATCGTCTGGACGATAGGTTCTCGCTAGTTCATTGTGCTCGTAAGCCAATTCATATTGCCCGAGGTTGGAGTAGCATACGCAAAGCTGTAAATGTGGAAGCCATGTCCAGCATGCGTAATTAACGAATCCTTGCATCTCTTTGGGCAGATCGAGCCTTGAAGCCGTTTTATACCAGAAAATCGACCGATCCCACTGCTTCTTTTGCATGAAATAATATCCGATGCGGCAACAAAGATCTGCCCTGGGAGCATCATAATGAAATGAGCGAAATGCCCAATCCAGTGATTTGTCGTGCTCGCCTAAGAAATGACAGCAGTCGGACAGTTTGCCGCAGGCTTGGATGTTGTCCTCCACCCAGCCTTGGCCAGTTCGGAGAAATCGGCGATAATATCTCATCGCCCTTTTATACAACCCATGATCGTAGAGCTCATTTGCATAATAATACAGATCGCGTGGTGTAAACCGTTTTCCGTCAGCATCGTGTTTCTCATATATTTTAAGATTACGATCGGATGCCGTTGTTTTTATACTATGATGCTCGACCTCAATATCGGAGTCCATAATATTGCCGCCTACCTCCAGATATTCATGCACGAATCCTTTCCATTTGAAGTCTCTTTCTCTACGAACGAGCCTGTTTCTTTTGACGCTATAACTCGGCTTGCCGTACTCATCCCGATCCAATATATACTTCATCATGACGGAATCCACCGAGGCGTCCAGGGCATTCTTAAGAAGCATCAGTTTATGAATATTGTCGACGGACAGAACATCGTCGGCATCCAGCCATAAAATATAATCCATGGTCGCTTTACTGAAGGAATAGTTCCTTGCTTCAGCAAAGTCATCAATCCACTGAAAATGATACACATGGGGCGTGAATTCGCTGACAATTTCGATGGTCTTATCGGATGAACCCGTATCTACAATAATCATTTCATCCACGATCGGTTGAACAGATGAGAGACATCGCGCTATAGTTTCTTCTTCATTCCTAACGATCATGCAAAGGCTTATCGTGGCCAAAGCCTTTCCCACCTCCGTTTCGTCTTCACCTCCAATTAGTTTATGACAAACGGATCAAATGGTTCTGCATGGTTTCGGGCAAACCATTTAATTATATCCAACGACAGCATGAGGAATATACGGTTCTTCAAGCGAGGCCACTTCCTCAGGCGTTAGCCTAATAGCCAGAGCAGCTGCCGCATCCTTGAGATGCGAAGTTTTCGTAGCACCGATGATCGGCGCCGTCACCGGCTCCTTCTGCAAGAGCCAGGCTAGTGCAATTTGCACGCGGGGAACTCCCCGTTCCTCTGCGATGGCTGCAAGACGCTCGACGATCAGGCGGTCGGCATCAGCCATGGCATCGTATTTGGATTTCTGTACCTGATCCGTTTCGGAACGATGGGTTGCTTCTGACCAATCGCGTGTCAATCTGCCCGATGCGAGCGGACTATATGGAATCACGCCGATTTTTTCTTCCTTACATAACGGCATCATCTCCCGTTCTTCTTCCCGGTATAGGAGATTGTAATGATTCTGCATGGATACAAAACGGGTCCATCCATTTCTCTCCGCGGTATAGTTTGCCTTTAGAAACCGCCAGGCGTGCATCGCAGAAGCACCAATGTATCTCACCTTCCCAGCCTTCACGACATCATGCAACGCTTCCATCGTTTCTTCAATCGGCGTATTGTAGTCCCATCGATGAATTTGATACAAATCAATATAGTCCGTCCCGAGCCTTTTCAAGCTCTTGTCTACTTCACTCATAATGGCCTTACGGGAAAGTCCCGAACCGTTAGGCCCCTGGTGCATCTGAAAATAAACCTTCGTCGCGAGGACAATTTCATCCCGGTTAGCATAATCCTTCAAGGCCCGACCTACGATTTCCTCACTTGTTCCATCGGAATATACATTCGCCGTATCAAAGAAGTTAATCCCCTGCTCCAGCGCCTCCTTTATTATGGGACGACTGCGCTCTTCATCAAGCACCCATGGATGTATCCATCGTTCTGCTACGCCAAACCCCATACAGCCAAGACATAGCCGCGATACATCGATTCCGGTATTACCGAGCTTTACATATTCCATTCGATTCTGCCTCGCTTTCTACCAAATATAATTATCGTAACCGCTAATACCAATATTATGGCATTTAGAGTTAACTCCAAGTCAAGTAAACCCGTGACAACTTGCAGTCGGCACTGATCGAATTAATACACGATTGTCTCTGATAACACTGAGATCAGACCGGAAAAACAAAAAAAGGCGTTACAAATTGTATGCAACACCTTTTAAGGATATTAAATTCATAATTAAGCAGCAGTTACTTCAGTACGCTGGCAGGCCAACTGCCGTACCAGGCATATCCGGTTCTTCTTTCCTGCTCGATCTCGCTAAGATTGTATTTCACGATACCGTCACGCCCAACAAATATAGGTTTGTTCGTGCCGATTTCATAAAAACGGGCCCATATCGGCGTTGTAACGCTGGAGTCCTTCACAACTACGACATCGTCGCTTGTCTTGACTACCTTGATGCCGGTAATTTGGACTGCCTTAAACCAGTCTTCCGCTGCTTTAATCGAAGCGCTAATTTTGGAATTTGCCGATCTGGTCTTGAGGAATTTTACAATCGTGGCGCTTTCTGACGAGCTTAAAGATGGTACTTCATAGGCTCGTGCTCCTGCCGGCTTCAGGCTCGATGAGTCATGCTGCTGTCCCCAGGCCGTCAGCTTACCGTTCGTGACAACTTGAGTATTGAGGATGCAGTTAATTCCTTTATCTACCGCCTGCTTGCTTTTACTTGCCAGGCTGCTATCCACGAAAGAGAAATCGCCTTTCTTATTAGCAATATCATCCAACAGAATCATGACATTAATCATCGCATTATCATTGTAAGTAATATGTTTATGATAGCCGGAGCTTTGATATATTTGCGGCCAGCCGCCATTGGAATATTGCATATTGAGCAAAAAGTTGATTCCTTTGATGGCAGCTGCGGAATATTTGCTGTCTTTCGTCTTCTGATATTCGCCTGCCAGTCTGCGGATTTCCGTATATGTAGCTTTGTTATCGATTGTTGATTTCGCCCATTCTCCGCTGCTTACTGCGTAATCCTTCCTCCATCCGCCGTCACTCTGCTGATTTTTGAGAATCTCCGAAATACTTGCTGTTGTACCTGAGGCATCTGCAGCTGCGACTATCGAAGGAGATGACAGAAGTACCGCCGGCACGGATAGAATCATTGAGAATGCCAAAGCCAAGGATAACGTTGTTTTCTTCATTTTCGAACTCCTCTTTGTAGTTAGTCATATTCTGAATGCGCTTAATTTGATATATATACCATTGTTTGTTAATTTATTGTAACTTTCTCGTGAATTTTTGTCAATTATTGGGTGATATTTGTTCATCTTACGCACTAAGGCTAAATGCGCAATAAAACAAAAGCGGCGAGGAAACCTGACAACAGGTCCTCGCCGCCCTTATCACTTTTTTATGCTAAACTTAATCCCCGCCTTCGTGCCACAGCTCCAGCGGAAGCCCTACTAAAGCCTTTCCGATCCATTCACGGGCGATATTATTCGATGGCCCCATGGCAATGCCTGCGCGGGCATCCCGATACAGCCGCTCGAAAATGCCTTTTTTGTAACCGTAACCGCCTGTAACATCAAGCGCCGTTTTGGCTGCCAGATTGGCCGCTTCCGAAGCCTGGATCTTAAATTCCACAAGCGGCAGCAGCAGCTCGACCTGCGGCCGCCCTTGCGCCTGGAGTTCGTTCAACTGCTTGGCCAGCGACAATTGCCACGGTTTCAAACCAGCGATTGACACCTTTACCTCTGCGAGCTGCTGGCGAATAATCTGATAGTCGGCCAAGCGTTTATTGAAATCCCGGTGCACCATCCCTTTAACGTATGCCGTTGCCGCTTCCAAAGCCGCTTCGGCAACACCAAGCCATGTCGACCCTAGTCCGATTAGATAGACGGGCGAGACTCCGCTCTCCAGGATTTCCCTGCCCTGGCCCTCGGCCCCGAGCTTATCCTGTGCTCGAACCCTTACATTCTCGTACTTTATTGATCCGCTATGGTTCCCCCTTACTCCCAAGGCCTCCCAAACGCCCGCATTAATGCCTGGAAGCGACCCGTCCACGATAAAGAAGCTTACATCGGTCGGCACCCTCGCTCCAGGAGACCGTGTCTGGAACACATAGAAATCCGCCTCCCCTGCACTGGTCGTAAATGATTTTTCCGCATTAAGAATATAGTCGTTTCCGTCCCTGGCAGCTTCGCTAAAATTAAACCACCAATGGCCGCCCGAGGCTTTTTCGCTCGTGGAATAAGTCCCAATCAGCCCATCGTGAACCGGCCGCAGCCAGCGCTCCTTCTGATCTTCATTCCCGTATAGTACGATTGTTTGTGCAGCACCGACATGCATGACGTATACGAGAGAAGTCGACGGACATCCACGGCCGATTTCTTCCGCAGCCAATGAAAAAGCAACGTAATCGAGCCCCCTGCCCCCATAGCGTTCCGGAATGAGCACCCCATTCCAGCCGGCCTCCGCCAATACATTCAGGTTAGCCCGTGGAAAGCCGCCTTCACGGTCCGTGATCTCTGCATTTGGCTTGATGAATTGGTCTACGAGGCTTCGTATCTCGGTTCGCAGCTCCTCATAGTCATCATTGGATAAAATAGCGGTTTGCTTGGACTGTTTCGTCATTTGTATCTCTCCTTATATTTAATTAAATTTCATAATTCCATCCAGTCCATCAATTCACGGCCGAATCCAACAAGGCCGCCTCCTTCTCCCTGACGAGCGGAATGACCTTCGCTCCAAAGGCCTGCAGGTCTTCGTCATAATGCAAGAAACCGGTTAATATGAGATTGACCCCGATGCGCTTCAATGCAATAATACGATCGGCCACTTGCTCGGGCGTCCCGATCAACCCCGTCTTAAACCCGTCATTATACTGGACGAGATCCGCATAACCCGAATTGGCCCACATGCCCTCCTGCTCTGGAGAAGCTTTTCCGGCAAACTGCACCTGGCTCCGAAAACCCTCGACCGCTTCAGGATCGGCATAGGCAATGATGTCCCTCAGTACCTGGCGGGCCTCTTCCTCGGTATCCCTGACGATTACGAACGCATTTGCTCCGAAATTCAGTTTCCGCTCCTCCGCAAGGGCCAGCCTGGATACCTCCTCGATCTGCCCGCGAAAGCCTTCTATTGTATTGCCATTCATAAAATACCAATCGGACACTCTTGCTGCCATCTGCCGGGCGGCGGCGGAATTGCCTCCTTGAAAGACAGGCGGAATTACCTGGGGTTTCGGCTTATGCGGCGCCTCGTTTATCCGGTAGAAATCACCGCGAAAGCTCGTAACCTCTTCATGCCAGAGCTGCTTCAGGACGCGGATAAATTCCTCCGATCGGCGGTAACGCTCATCATGATCCAGCCAAGGTTCGCCTAAACCGTGAAATTCGCCCTTGAACCAGCCGCTGACGATATTCACAGCAGCCCGGCCTTGGCTGATCTGGTCGATCGTTGAAACGGCCTTTGCAATCGTGCCGGGATGCCACAAGCCCGGCAGTACGGCGGCGATCAGCTTGATTTTGTTAGTTACTGCCGCAAGCGCGGATGCGAGCGCTATCGCTTCGAGCTGATTTTCCGCCCCATAGCTGGCGATAAATCTCGTTTGCAGCAGCGCATACTCAAACCCATTGTTCTCGGCTATTCGTGCATACCTTACATTGTCCCGGAAGGACCACCCCGTTCTTTGCGGGATATTGGAAATGACCAGCCCTCCGCTGACATTTGGGACCCAGTAAGCAAATTTCATGGTCAATTATCTTCACCTCTCCATTCATCGATTTCTGCTGCAGGGTTCGCAATTCACTTAACTTTGCGATCTCCTCCCTTACTATTGTTCTGCAGCAGCTTCCAGATCGGCTCAGTCCATGCTTCCTTATTAGAGCGGAGATAATGATTCGCCAACCCCCGTACGGGATCTCCAGCATAGAACCGCTCATATAGCAGGTGCCGGGCTCCCAGTGGACTGCCGATCAGTTCCCATGCCAGCTTGAACAGCTCTACTTTCTTCTCGGCACTCACGTTCGCGCCTTCGAAATATCGATGCATCAGCCCTGAGATCGGACCGTAAAAATCCTCGACGTCCGATGGAGTTTGCACGAATCCACCGCCCCCTATCTGCTGCAATATTTCGATGGCCCTCGGATAGTAACGCGTCCCGAGGTTTCTGGCTGTTTCGATCAGGTTTAAATCCGGCACATAAACGCCCGCCCCATCGGGCGAAGCCCTTGCCTCCGCGGAGGCAATCAGAGCTTTGATGACATCGGCTTGGAGCAGCAGTTCCCCCAGCTTCTCTTGAATGTGAAGAAACCCCGTTACCCCGATCGAATCAGCGACGGCAAACGTAATTCCTGTAACAAACTCCAGCTTAGCAACGAATCGGACGGCATTCTGATGAAACGCCAATCCATTCGCGGTCTCATTCGCCCGGAGCGCAAGAACCTTTTCCGGATCTCCGTACAACAGCACTCTTTCCCATGGAATAAGCACATCATCGAAGAACAGTACGGCATCCATCTCATCGTAACGGGCGCTGAGCGGATGGTTCCTCTCCCTGGAGTCCGCGAAGGATTCCCGGCATACGATGTGCAGCCCGGCGGAGTCGGCAGGTACGATCAGTACATGGGCATGCTTCCGTTGCGTAGATTCAAACTGTAAAAAAGAAAAAATAATAAAATCATGGCTGTACGGTGCCCCCGTAGCGATCATCTTTGCTCCCCGAACGACGATGCCTTCCGAGCTCTCCCGCACCACATGCAGAAATCGCTCGGCGATTCGTTCATCCTCAAGCCCCCTGGACCGATCGATTTGCGGAACGATGATCGCCGTCGTCAGGAATAAATCGTTATCCCGCGCCTGCTCGTAGTAGGCGGCAATCTTGTCCTTGAAAGCGGGATCCAACTGTCCCAGCTCCTCTCGTGCGGCGTACCAGCCTGTAACGATTGAACGCGCATAATCGGATAGCCGGCTCATCATTCCGTAAGTCTCTGCCGACCAGCGGAAGAACGCACTGCTGCGTTTGTTCAGCTCTTCAAGCGTATAAGGGACTAGAAACGAGCTATGGGCATAGCAGGATTTCTCCGGAAGCTCATACCCAACTTGCTCCCGGTCAAGCATATCAAACAGCGATTTGATCGTTTGTAATGTCCCTGCAAAAGCTGGATGCCCGGCAATGCGCTTGATCTGGCTCCCCTCCAGCCACACGCTGCGCCCGTCATTAAGACTTGCTATAAATTTATCGCCGCGCATAGATGACCTCCTCCCACAAAATATTATTATTCCGATTGATTTGCTCTGTTTAATCCCTTATGATAGCTATTATCCAAATTTTATCAATCAGCAATAATTCGCTAGGTGACGGATAAATAACAGCTTCTCCGGCACCTGTCGGAAAACACACCAAAAACCCACATTATTAAAGCCTTTGTTGTCCGAAATGGGTCATCATCAAATGAAGAGGTGAATTTAACTATGGGAGCTGGCCGGGGAAAGGATCGAAGAGTTGTACGGACAAGGATGGTAATTATGGAGTCCTTCGTTGCCATTCTGCAGAATAGGGAATATGCAGAGATCAGCATTATCGATATCTCGGAACGGGCGAATATTAACCGTTCTACTCTTTATGCGCATTTTTTGGATAAAGAAGATCTGCTGCAGCAAATGGTCGACGAAAAGCTGGATACCTTGACGGGGATTCTGAAAACGAGCTCAGGACAAGACATGTACATCCCTTCATCTTCCGAGCCTGATCCTTTGCTGCTGGCTCTGTTTGAACATGTCTTCACGCATGCTGCATTCTACCGAGTACTGCTTCATCGCGATTTGCCTGGACAATTACGGGCCAAATGGACGGATGCGATCCGGGATGGCGTTTTTTGCAGAATATCCAGTCTGGGATTGGGACATAAGCTTGAGGCGCCGCTTGAGCTGCTACTGGACTTTATCGCTTTTGCCACTGACGGAATTATCAGTAAATGGCTGGAAGACAACTGCGCCTACTCCCCGCATCATATGGCACTGCAGGTTACGAGAATTGCCGGGTTTGGCATGTATCCCTCAATGGGCATACATCGGTAATACAAAAAACCCGAACTACACCTCCCTGCCTTAAGGTACAGACAGGAGTGTCCGGGTTAAATGCGGATAATACATCCACCTTCTGGGTATGCTATAAGTCACTTATTCCCAGAATCGAGGTTCAAAATATGGCCGATCCTAACTGCAATTCTTCCTCGTTGAAAGAACATTTGGCAAAGCGTCTCCATGAAATCTCTTCATTGGCGCAGCATAATATCGAACTGTTGAACAATGAAAATATATGCCTCGTTCAGCAGTTTGAAAATATGCGAAATATGATGACCGATATCGTGGAGAGCGCAGCGTCTTTTTATTTGAAATGTTATTTATCGCCTTACACGACTAAATACGAGGATTTGACGATTAGCGTGCGGAATTTATCGGAACGCAAGCATGGCGCGCTCATCGTCGTGGAACGGCAAGATCCGATTGAATCGCTCATTCGCTCCAATATACCGATTGGCGGGACACTCTCCCATGCTTTGATCGAATCGATATTTTATCCCGGGAACCCGCTGCATGACGGAGCTGTATTGGTTCGCTCCACAACGGTTGTGTCGGCTGCCAACGTGCTCCCCCTATCGAGCATCCGGGTAACGGACAGAAAATTGGGAACAAGGCACCGCGCGGCGATCGGACTGACGGAGCAGTGCGATGCTATCGTGCTTGTCGTATCTGAAGAAACAGGACAAGCTTCTTTTGCCATCAACGGAACCTTGCATCCCATTAATGTGGAGTCTGGCTGACGAACCGGAACCAGCCGAAGTCAAACTGGCTGCCCGGAAGGAAGATGAAGGTCACCTTGCACGTTCCGGTAATTTTCTCAATATCGAACACCCTCTCTTCGTATTCCGTAGAATGTGTGAACTCGACGAGTTGATTGCTCTCGCCCTCCTCAGAGCCAAACCGGATATGAATCGTATTCTTGTCCAGCGGCGAACGGCCGCAAATGATGAGCCTCGTCGCCCCTTCGCTGCCAAAGTCCATCTGCTCGAACACCAGGGAGACGTTATTGCCGATGCCTTCGACGCTGTTATCCGTGATGGTATACGTATCGCCGTAAATACGGTCGCTATGGGCGGCGGTATTTTGCTCAAAGGCTCTGTTCTTCGCTTCAAAAGAAAACCCCTTGATATGCACCTTCTGCCGCAGCACGAAGCAGATCGAGGTCACCCCGCGAAGCGTCTTGGAAAGACGATACGTTTCCTCCTGATACACGTTCCACTGGCTCTCTTTCTGATAAATGACGTTGGCAAGAAGCTCGCTGCCTTCCTCTCCCGGCATACCTTCCCAAATTTCCAAGGGATACGGCTCGCTCGACAGGGCAAAGACTGGAATCGTAATCGTATCTGAACCATACGGCCCAAAGTCGATCTCATGGAAGCCAATCTGGGTCTCGCCGTCCCTGCTCGTAGCTACGCCCCGCTCATTTCCATTGCTTACCTCGCCTTTGCTGTAATCATAGAGCCCGGCAGAAATGAATTTATACGGATCCTTATAGGCCGAGCCAAGTCCGCTTGCCGTAAACTCCAACTGGGATATGAGCTTAATTTTGTCCGTACCGTTCTTGCTCATGCAGCGCAGCCTGAATTCTCCGTCTCCAAGAGCGGTGATTATCGCTTCATGCCCATTCGCCTCCACTTTCGCAATATTGGACTCAATGCCCGCGTCATTAACGACGGACCATTCGACATCACGGTACGAAGCTGCTGCTGGATGTAGCTGAGCCCTGACCACCATCTCCCGTCTGGATGGATCAAACTGTTGTCCACTCTCGCTGATCAATTCGATTTTGCGTAGCGGTATTTCATTCGCAGCTCCCATGACGCAAGGCAGCTCTTCATTCTCCGTTCGGGCGCATATTCCGGCATAGGCTCCGTTCGCGTCCAGGTGAGATTCAAAGACAGCTGCCTGGCTGGCCAGTCCCTGGGAGGTTACTTTCATATGAATCTTTCCAGCCTCCAGGGTCGCAGCGATGATCGCCATGAGCTTGCCGCTAAACAGCCTGCGGCTTCGGCCCTTATACGGATCATAGTCCGTACTGTCCCCGTTATCGAGCCCTATGAGCCTGCCTGCACCCGTAACCTCGACATGTACCCGGTTATTGGCGTTTTCTACCGGATGGCCATTGTCGTCCTCCATCGAAATTTCGACAAACATAAGATCCATGCCATTCGCCACAAGCCGATCCTTATCCGCCTTTAAGCAGATTTTGCTTGCGTCCCCGAATGAGGATTTGACGTCGGTGGCTATGATCCGCCCTGTCTCGTCATAGGCAATGGCTTTCAACTCCCCTGGCGCATAAGGAATTTGCCACCAGCCAACAAGTTCAGTTCCATGCTCATGATCGATATCATGCCTGCCAATTGTTTCGCCATTGAACTTCAGTTCGATTCTCGGCGCGTTCGAGCAGACCCGCACGTCGATCAATTGCCCCGGATTGAAATCCCAATAAGGCAGGATGTGCACCATCGGTTTTGTTCTGTAATCGGTCCAGGCCGACTGATAAATGTAATACGAATCCTTGGGAAAAGTGGCCGTATCAATCTGTCCAAAATATGAGTTCTTCGTATGATACGGCGTCGGTTCGCCGATATAGTCAAATCCGGTCCATATAAATTGGCCTAGTGAGAATGGCGTATCCCGTTCAGCCAAAATGCAGGCTTCCGCAGATTTGGCTCCCCAGCTCGTAGAGCTGTTGCCGAGTGCAGAGCACTGCTCATCATCATCGGCAAGAATGGATTTCGCAAACGGAAAATGGTAGACGCCTCGGCTTTGGACGACGGAAGCCGTCTCGCTCCCGTAAATGATCCAGTCTGGATGCTCGTTATGATGCTGTTCATAGTATTTTTCCGCATAATTATAGCCTGCGACCTTCACGATATCAGCACATTGCTGTGCGTTCTCCCAAGGCATATAGTTCGAGCCTATCGTGACCCTGCCATTCTGCTTCGGATCAAATTCCAGTACGGCGTCCATCAGCATCCGGGTGATGTCCTGGCCTCGTTCATCGGCATGGGTATCATAAATCTCATTGCCGATGCTCCACATGATCAGGCTCGGATGGTTCCGGTCCCGCAGTACCCAGCTTCGGACGTCCCGATGTGCCCAATCCTTGAAGAACCTGGCATAATCATATGGCGTCTTCGCTCTTTCCCACATATCAAAAGCTTCCGAGACAACAAGCATGCCCATCTCGTCCGCCAGCTCCATCAGCTCTTTGGCAGGCATGTTATGGGCCGTGCGAATCGCATTAGCGCCCATTTCCTTCAGAATAATGAATCTTCTTCGCAGAGCGGTCTTATTAAATGCCGCCCCCAAAGCGCCCAGATCATGGTGCTCGCATACCCCGTTCAGCTTGATTTTGACTCCGTTTAATATGAATCCTTCATTAGGGTCCAGGCGGATGGTTCGAAATCCAACAGCATGGGAAACGGTTTCAAGCGTCTCGGGTGCATGGCTTTGCGGCTTCTCGCCGCCTGCTATGGCAGGATATAGCCGGGTTATGAGCTGGTATAAATGAGGCTCTTCCGGGCTCCACAGCTTAGGCTGCTCTACCGTTAGCTTCTGCCGGTTAATCATGGCTGGCCCGGAGCCTGAGGGGATGTGATCCGCAATCTCGGCGATGATCTGGCCTTGGTCCAGAATCGTATGCGAAAGATAGACATCCTGATCAAGGCACAGCTCAATATCAATTTCTACCTCCCAGCCGTGTTCTAACTGTTTTGTCGATATGTATACGCCATCGGAAGCAATGTAATTGGCTGTTCTTTCCTTCAGCCATACATTCCGGTATATCCCGGCTCCCGAGTACCATCTGCTGTTAGGGCTCTGGTGCACAACTTTTACGATAATCTCGTTCTCCCCTTCAGCAACGGCGTTTGTGATCTCATGCTCAAAGGAAGAATATCCATACTTCCATTCGCCCACGAATTGCCCGTTCACATAGACGGAGGAATCCATATAGACGCCATCGAAGCAGAGCAGCAGTTGTTTGCCTTCCTTGGCACATGTAAATTTCTTACGGTACCAGCCAATGCTGTTCTCATAGAGATCAAGTGTATTGTAGATCAGCCAATCATGAGGAATATCGACCGGCTCAAAGGCCAGACCTGTATGACCCGCTGTCTTTAGACCGCTTTTGGCAAATTCCCATCCATCATTAAAGAGTGTTTTCTTATTCATGGTCGGCATACTCGCTTTCTCCTGAGATTTGATAATAATGAGGAAATAAAGAGGCTGACTGCATAATCACATCCTTCAAAATACTATAGCATGTCGTGAAATCCAGTGAGCATGATTAGAGATCATTCTAAGTTTTCCAAAGAATTTTCTTTAAGTTGTTAATCAATAAACTATGCGCTAGATCTAGAAAATTATTTTTCAATTTTTGCTATATGAAAACAAACCTTAACCCTGCTGCATCTGCCTCTTACGGAAGATTAATTATTGCATAAAGTATATCAATCTATAAAAAGGAGTGATATTATTGGCAAACAGAGATATACGTCTTGTACTTTGGTCTGGCAACAATTTTACCGGTCGTCGAATTGTATTCAGACGTGGAGGAGTTGCGGTTCGGGATCTCGGGGCATTCCGGTTTGATAACGTTCTTTCCAGCTTCAGACTGAGAAATGTTGTTCAGAGATCTCAAGTAACGCTTGTATTGTTCTCGCGAATTAACTTTCAGGGAACGTTCCGGGTATTCCGTGGCAGCCAAAACGTAGCGAACTTAAGCAATTTTAATTTTAACAATGTCACATCTTCGTTCATTTTGGTAGGCCGAGACCTTACAAACTCCGAAATCAATCAAATTCAAAGCTCGGGTAGACCGCCTCAAGACGTACTCGTTATTAGACAATAACACCGTAAAAGGGTGCCTTATGGCACCCTTCCTTTATATGTCTTGGTCCCTCTAATCACATTTTCCGGTAAAACATGCAAATTAGCGAAAAATCGTGTAATTTACATTAATTGGTCGTCAGGCATAGACACAGTGACACTGTACTAAATCAGTACAAGCAAATCGCAACTTTACTCCTAAGTAGTTAGCCTCAAAATTCTACATAATTATACAAATTGTGATTCGATATAAAAATACCCCAGACATGAAGTAGTTCCTTTTATACCTTTCCTGCGGCAGCCCGCTTTATGCAACCCGTCCCGTAAGAACATGGGCTCATATATTTTTTTGATATCAATGCTATAATAACCCCGTTCACTTTTAGAGAGAGAGCAATTTCTTAGAAAGGAATGGAGGGTAAACCATGAATGTGAAAGGTTGCCAAAAGCTTGTCGTTCTTCTGGTTGCCTTGCTTCTATTGGGATTTCAATCCCCGGTTTACGGAGAAAAATCTATGATAAAAGCAACTTGGATATGGCAAACGGATATGATTATGGACGGCGGAGACCAAATTCTTCGTTTTTCGCGGAATGAAGGCATTAACCTGATCTACCTGCAGATCAATCGACAAATGCCAAAAGAAACCTACGAAGTTTTCGTCAAGCGCGCGCATGAGGCGCAAATCGCGGTTCATGCCTTGGGGGGCGATCCAAGATGGGCTCTTGTGGATTATCGCGACGATATGCTCGGCCTTGCTGATTGGGTGATGGAATATAACGGTTCCGTAATGCCTGAAGGCCGTTTCGATGGCGTCCACCTTGATATCGAGCCTTATGTCCTTGACCAGTGGGAAAGCGGGCCCGATGAGATCATCTCATCCTGGGAAAGCAATCTAAAGGTATTTCTTAGCAAGTTATCGGGATCAGGCCTAGAGCGGGGGATAGATATCCCCTTTTGGTTTGACCACTTCACCCTAGAGAATGGCACCAGTCTTAACGAGTGGCTGATAAGTACATTTGACCATGTGACAGTTATGGCATATCGCAACCAGGTGGATTCGGAGAACGGCATCATCAGCCTCTCCCAGGATGAGCTCGAGCTTGCCAGCAAGCTGGGCAAAAAACTGCTCATTGCGGTCAACACCAAAGAAATGCCCCAGCAAGCCTACACCACCTTTCACGGTCACAGCAAAGAACAAATGGAGCAGACTTTGCAGCTGTTGTCTTCTTCGTTAAGTTCCCATACATCCTTCGCAGGGCTTGCCATCCATGATATGCGCAACTGGAAGAACATCTATCAAGATAGTTCGGATGATGACACGGTACCTGATGGAGAAGAACCTTCGAAACCGGTACCTGATCCTACGCCAGATCCAGAACCTGGTTTAGAGCCTGAGCCTGAGCCTGAACCGCAACCGGAACCCGGTACGGAGCCCGAGCCTGAACCCGTCGACGTTGTACCTGATGCCCAGCCTGTTCAGCGCGATGAAGTCGTCAGAGGCACCTACATTTGGGAGTCCGGCGAAGTTATCCGGAACAGCCAAGACATTCTGGAATTTGCCATGGAAAAACAACTGAACTGGTTATATGTGCGATTGGATCTTCAGCAACCGTTCAGCGCCTACTCTTCATTTATAAAACAAGCGGCTGAAGCCGGAATTGAAGTGCATGCCCTGGGAGGAACACCGACATGGGCTATGGAATATGAGCTACCTAGAATGATGAGGCTCGTTAACTACGTTAAAGATTATAACCGCGCCGTAGAGCCTGATGAGCGTTTTCACGGAATCCATTTGGATATCGAGCCTTATGTGCTCCCTGAGTGGAGGATGGATCCGCAGCAGATTATTTCCGAATGGACCTCGAACCTGGATGCGTTTGTCACAGAACTGAGGAAGGACTCCAACCTCGAGGCCAGCATGGATTTAGCCGTATGGCTGGACAAGTACAAGGTTACCGGCGAGGACATATCCCTCAGCAAATGGATGATCGACCGTATGGATCATGTCGCTCTGATGGCTTTCCGGGACTCGGCCGAAGGCTCTAACGGCATTGTGGACGTGACCAAGGAGGAGATTGCATTCGCAGAGGAGCTGGGCAAGCCGATCTATATCTCCGTCGAAATCAAAGCCAGCCATGAAGGCAATCATATTACCTTCTTTGAGGAGGGTGCAGCCTACATGGAGGAAGAACTCGCGAAGCTGAAGGAGTTACTGAAGCATACGTCTTTCAAAGGTACGCTGGTGCATGCTTATACCTATTGGAAGAACGCCAAGCCATAAAATAGGCTAGAACCTGAGACCATAGAAGATTATTTTGCTAATATCTGAAAAAATAGAGTCTGCCCAGTTAGTCCCCAAAACAAAAAGTTGGATGTAAACACAACCAGTTTATCATCCAACTTTTTTTGTACTGAGCTTTTTGAGCGGGATAGCAGCAAGGCGTAAGCCTACCACCTTCAGTAAATTGTGGGCTGTAGCGACAATTCCAAATCCAAACCCGTTGTATATAGATAGTTTTCCTCTGCCACAGCAATTTTAATAGTTGGAACTTATTTAATGGATTTATAGTAGTTAATTTCTGCGGCGACGAACGGAAAGTGAGTTTAAGTGTATTTCATGTCGTTAGAAGAAGGAAGAAGGCGGTCATGGGCGAGATTCTTGAATTATAGGTGCATAAAATCCATTTAACTCCCTGAACTATGCGCTGATAGGATAATTAGATACATGCATTCCATTTAGTGTTCGAACATAGCTTAGTGTACGATTTAGCATAGTTTACGACATAGCTTAGTGCATAGCACCTTAGTAATCGAAAGCAATATAAGACGAGCTAAAGAATGGAATGCAAGTAAACGAGTCAACGAATTCCGCTGAAACGGATAGCTTTCTGAAAGAAAAGGGGCGCCTCTCAGTCATCTATGATGACCTCTGTGGCAGCCCCTTCTGATCTCAACACTATTTAGTTCTCCCTCGATATTCTTCTTGCGAAATCAACGAACTGAAACTTGTCCAGCCGATGCCGGGACTCCGTATACTGAAAGAGCGTCGTATCCTCCAGGTGCACATATCCCCGGACAACTACCACATGCTTGTCCTCTCCTAAGTCCATGCATCGATAATCCTGCTCAGTAGCCTGTTCTACAGAAATCACTTTCTCGGCATAGCTGATTTTCAACTGTAGCTCCTGCTCCAAATAATGATATATCGAATCAGCCGCGATATCCTCTGTCAAATGCGGAACGACCTCAGCAAGCAGATAATCGATATCCAGAATAATGCGTTCGCCGTCGATTTCCCTGGCGCGGATTACTTTCCATACCGGCTGTTCCGGTTCAATTTGCAGCTCATTGGCAATCGTGTTCCCGGCAGGAACCCGTTCGGTTGTATAGACCAGCGTCCGGCTTGGTTTGCCGAGCCGCTCAGACAATTCTTTATAGCTGACTAGCCCCGATATCGGAAACTTGAGCCGTCCCGTAGCCAGAACGAAAGAGCCCTTCCCTTTTACTTTGTTGATGTACCCGTTCTGTGCCAGCAGGTTCAAGCCCTTGCGCACGGTCTCTCTCGAAGTCCCGTAGGTCGCAGCCAGCTCATTCTCCGAAGGGAGCTTGCTGCCTGGCGGCAGCGTACCGTCATCGATTCGTTCAGCGTAATCCTTATAGAGGCTCATAAAAATATTGTTCTTCATCACCTGATCACCTACATCATTGTATCATGATTTGTGGCAATGTCATTACGGCCCCGCTCCTTAGAGCCGAATTCTTATCTGAGCGTAACCTGCAGCACTGTCGTATCGCTGTGAACCGCTGGTCCTTCATATTCCTTAACCTGATCAATGACGTCCTGTCCGTCCGGCACGATCACTGGTGTAATGACTGGAAGTCCAGCCTGCTCAATCCGCTCCATGTCGAATTCAAGCAGCAGCTGCCCCTTAGTAATGGAAGCCCCTGTCTCAACGTGAGCGGTAAAGCCTTCGCCTTTCAAGGAAACGGTGTTGATACCGACATGAATCAAAATCTGAATACCGTTCGTATCTGTTAAAATCAATGCATGCTTGCTCTTGATCAGGTGGGCAACCGTACCGTCAAACGGAGCAAATACCTTGCCCTCTGACGGAATGATAGCAATGCCTTGTCCCATCTGCTTCTCCGCAAAAGCAGGGTCAGGAACTTCGGACAAAGGCACAATTTCACCGCTTATCGGCGCCGCGATATCCATGGGAAGCTTGTCCGAATTAGCTTGTACTTCAGTTTGAGGTTGAACTTCCTCTTTCTTAGGTTCTTCCGCTGCAGCGTTTACCGCCGAACCTGTCTTGGACAAGCGATACTTGCCATACAAGAGAGTTCCCGCAAAGGGAATGACAAGCACTATGACCATTCCCAGGAAGAAGATGCCCCATTGGTTCGGGAAAATCGACAGAAAGCCAGGAATGCCGCCGACCCCGATCGAGGACGCTAGAACATTATTAATGGCTAAAATCACGCCCGCGATCCCGGAACCGATCATTCCGAAAATAAAAGGGTATCTGTGGCGTACATTCACGCCAAAGATAGCCGGCTCAGTAACTCCCAAGAAGGCGGAAATTGATGATGTTACGGCCAGCCCTTTGGCTTTCTGCTCTCTGGTAACGAACATCATTGCAAGCGCCGCGGCGCCCTGCGCTATATTCGCCAAAGCCAGCATCGGCCACAGGAAGGTTCCGCCTTGGCTGCCGATGAGCTGAATATCGACGGCTAGGAAGGTATGGTGCATTCCCGTGATGACCAGCAAGGAGTACAATCCCCCATAAATCAAACCGCCAAGCGCGGCAAAAGAATCAAAAATGCTAACCAGCCCTGACGTTAGTACGTTACCGATTGCAAACGTGATCGGCCCTACAACGACAAACGCAAGGAATCCGGTCACCAGCAAGGCTACGGGGGCTACAACAAGCAGCTTAATCGAATCATGCACGCGTTTGTTCAGGAAGCTCTCGATTTTCGCTAAAAGATACGCGGATACCAGGACTGGAAGCACCTGCCCTTGATAACCGATCTTCTCGACATCTAGACCGAAGAGATTCCAGACCGGCACCGTGCCTGCAAGTTTGGCATCGGCGTATTGATAAGCGCTCATCAGATCGGGATTGACCAGAATAAGGCCAAGCACGATCCCCAGCAGCGGGCTTCCGCCAAATTGCCGCACCGCGGACCATCCAATCAATACCGGCAGGAAGGCGAAGGCTGTGCTTGCAATCAGGTTGATGATCGAAGCAACGTCTGCCCACTGCGGGTGTACTTCAATGAGTGACTGGCCTGCATAGAAAATATCCGGTCCCGTCAGAATGTTGTTAATACCGAGCAGCAAACCCGCCATTACGATCGCAGGCAATATTGGAATGAAAATATCGGCCAGCGTCTTGATCGCCCGCTGAAGCGGATTTTGTTTCTTGCTGGCGAGTGTCTTAACGTCATCTTTGCTCGATCTTGCTCCCCCGGTAATTTTGAGCATCTCATCATAGACCTGATCGACCAGACCCGGTCCGATTACGACCTGGAATTGGCCCTGAGTCGAGAACTGCCCTTTGACGAGATCATTTTCGTCCAATGCCTTGGAATCAACCTTGCTTTCATCCACAAGGGCAAATCTCAATCGGGTCACGCAATGCGTAGCCGCTTCGATATTGTCTTTGCCGCCAACGGCTTGGATGATGCGCTCCACATTTTTGCGATCTATGTTCGCCATCGTCATCTGCTCCTGACTTTATAAGAATGAGTGGTAATTCATGATGTTAAATATTTTAATTAATCATATTAACATTCCACATGTAGGATCCATACGGCGGAAGCTTGATGGAAGCTGCAAGGTCCGGCGTATCCTTCGTATTCCCTAGCAGCAGCTCCTTAGAATACGCAGTGGAGAGATTCGCTGTGAACCTGCCTGGCAGCTCAAACTGTACCTCTTCACGGCTGAAGTTCGAAATAACTACCAGTATCTGCTCCGCGTTCTTTCTAGCATAAGCATAAACGCGGGGATGCCCTTCATCAAGGCGCTCATACGTCCCGTCCGTCAAAACCGGAATTCTCTTGCGCAGCTCGATTAACCGCCGGTAGTGATGATAGATCGATTCCGGGTCTTCCACCTGCGACTTCGCATTAATCAGCGGGTAACGCTCATCGATCTTTATCCACGGCGTACCGGTTGTAAACCCGGCCTGATCGCTGTCGTCCCACAGCATAGGCAGCCGCGAATTGTCTCTGGAACGAACCCTTACGATATGGGCGGCCTCATCTGGAGTTTTACCCCTCTGCATTAGGATCTCATACATATTAAGTGATTCGATGTCGCGGAATTCGGTTATGTCGTTCCATTTCGGGTCAGGCATGCCGATTTCCTCGCCCTGATACACATAAGGCGTGCCTTGCAGGCCATGAAGTGTGGTCGCAAGCAGCTTGGCGCTTTCTTCCCGGAATTCGCCGTCATCCGTAAATCGGGTTAACGCCCGCGGCTGATCATGATTGTTCCAGAATAGCGCATTCCAGCCTCCGCCCTGCTGCATGCCGATTTGCCAATCGGAGAGCAGCTGCTTAAGTTCCTCGAAATCATACGGTTTGAGCTCCCATTTTTGTCCGTTCGGGTAATCCACCTTCAAATGATGGAAATTGAACGTCATCGAGAACTCATCTTCATCCGGATTTGAGTAACGGATACAATGCTCCATCGTTGTGGAAGACATTTCTCCCACCGTAACCAAATTATAAGGCGCGAACACTTTGGCGTTCAGCTCCTTCACGTACTCATGAACGCGCGGCCCATCGGTATAAAATCTCCGCCCGTCTCCTGGAGGCACCGATCCGTCGTCCATGGGAAAGCTTTGGTCCTTGGAAATAAGGTTAATAACATCCATGCGGAATCCGCTTACGCCTTTTTTCGCCCAGAAGGTGAGCAGATCGACGACCTCCTGCCTAACCTTGTCATTCTCCCAATTTAGATCCGCTTGGGTCTTATCGAATAGAGTAAGGAAATACTGACCCGTCCCCTCATCGTATTGCCATGCCGAACCGCCAAATTTGGACTGCCAGTTGTTCGGGGGACCTCCATCCGCAGCCGGGTCTCTCCAAATATAGTAATCGCGGTAATGGTTGTTACGAGAGGATTTCGCCTCCTTGAACCAGCGATGCTCAGTGGACGAATGATTCACCACGATATCGATCATCAGATGCATGTCTCTTCGTTTCAGCTCCCTAACGAGCTCATCAAAATCCTCCATCGTCCCGAAAGCGGGATCGATATTGTAGTAATCAGCTACATCGTAACCGTTATCATTTTGCGGAGATACATACACCGGCTGCAGCCATACAATATCGATGCCTAAGCCCTTTATATAGTCAAGCTTCTCCGTAACCCCGCGGATATCGCCGGTACCGCTGCCTGTTGTGTCCTTGAAGCTTTTGGGGTATACCTGATAAACCGTTGACGTTCTCCACCAATCCCGAGGCAGGTTTCCTTTGCTTTCCATGAAGCATCCCCCTCCTTATTATCTTGTATATACAGGTTGTACGTTAAACATAATATACTTGTATATACAGGTTGTCAACCTTCTAACCATAATTACCCTATTCTTGTTTGCAGGACTAATATTTTATGAAAAAAACTAATAAATAAAAAAACATCTGTACCTTCCCCCTTTATTGATAAAAATCAATTCTTTGACAGGGAATGTAAGATGTTTAATGCGGCCAGCATATGGGCATCATCTATGTTCATTTTATAATCTAGTTCGTTTGCGTCTAGTTCTGGGCTATCACTTCAATAGCTTCAGATGCTACCTCTTGCCCATTAACCAACAGAGTGATCCGGTGCTCGCCAGGATAATGGCGGCGGGTCGTCAAATCCTTCCAGCTATGCTTCCGTGAACCTGCATACCGTGCTCCGCCAGGCAAAGTACGGTCTACTAATCGAAATAGCTTGCGCGATGTCTGTCCGTTTGCCTTCACAAAATCGATGCCGTATTCGATTCGAACTCGAACAGGATCCCCTTCGCGAAAACGAAGCTCATAGCCAAACTCACTGTTATCTCCGATCGCAACTATGGCTTTGTCCACGGATAATACAGCATTAGACACTAGCGGCGCCTTTCCCGCGGCCGCCGTATCCGTATATCCGAACAACTTCATGATTACAGGGTCGGCTTTGCGAATTAAATTGCGGCACGCATGCCTGACGATCCAGTCTGTGTCCGGATGTTCGCCAAACCATTCGCGGGCTAACCGGATCACCACGGCTGGATGATCCTTCGTAATATCATTCAGGTTATTGGCCACGCTTTTTCGCACATATAATGACGGATCGGCCTTCAACCCTTCCAGCAAGGGAAGCAGCGGCGCAGGGTCGCGTTTATACATCGGCAAAGCTTGTCCCCAAGGCAAACGCGGCCGGCAGCCTTCGCTGGCAAGACGGCGCACATGCTCGTTATCATGCTTCGACCAAATCATCATTTGCTGCATCATCCGCTCCGGATCTCGCAGCAGGAACGGCCGTACTGCAAATTCTGCGGTTGATTTGGACGTAAAACGCTCCAATGCCTGCATGGAAAGCTCCCAATGCTCGTTGGCCTGACCGTATACCTCCACAAAATCGGGAAAGAATAAATACGGGAACCCTACGCACTGCTCATCTATTTGATAGAGTACCTTGATCGCCTCTTCATAATCGCCGGGAAGAAAGTGTCCCAGCGTGGAGCTGATTTTTCGTATTCTGGCTTTTAACTCTAGTTCGCTCCATGGCTCAGTCAATACTTCCGTGATAAATGAAGCTGCGTCAAATTCGCTATAGGCTCGCTTCACCTTCTTAGCAAATCCGCTTAGAAAATCCTTGTTATACATTAACTTTAACGGCTCGGCCATCCTATATATCCTCCCTGTCTAAATACAAGTTCCTCCAACCATATTAAAGCAACTGCTCTACCAATTGCTACTATAATATGGGTATAAAAAAAGAGACCAGATTAAAAATCTGCTCTTCTTTTTAATCATTAGCAATATTTATGGCCTCTTTCAAATCGTCGAAGGTATTCACATTTACCCAGCCTATGCCATCTGTAGACCATGGACGCAGTTCGATTTGCTCCAGGACGTCATTTATTGCATAGGGCCACCAGACGTTTACTATACCTTTGTCTAAATAAGTCGCGACCCGCTTGAAAATGAAGGCCGTATTAGATGCGGATATTTTGGAAATACCGACGATTTCACCTTTGCCTTCTTCTACAGTAAGCTCTTTGCTTATTTTAGTTATATAGCCTTCACGATTCACTCTAACCTTCATTGCCCCAGAAGGAATTTCTTTCGTATCATCCACCATGAGAATATCGAACGGCGCTTGAACCGCTCTTAGCAGCAGCTTTGGCTTACAATATATATCCGAACAAATACACAGCAACTCTTCATTTCCGACGTATTCCTCTGCTAAAGAAAAAGAATAAATGTTGTCTTTTACTGAATATTGATCATTATATATAAACTGCAGCCGCACTGTAGGGAATCTTCGCCTCAAAAAAATCTCAAGCACTTCGTGCTGGTAGCCCGTTATTATCGCTATTTCCGAGAGCTGGATGTCTATTAGCCCCTGAATAATGTTTTCAATCAGCGTTTGATTGCCTACCGTGATCATCGTCTTTGGCATATGGTTCGTTAACGGTTTTAGCCGGGAGCCCATTCCCGCAGCAAGTATGATCACCTTCATGGGTGTCCTCCTCTTAATGTTAGGTCCATCCCCTCTACAGCTTCGGTTTATAGCTTTGCTATTTTCTGAAGAACCTGTGCTGTGACTTCTCCGGATTTTCCTCTTAGCCTTTGAGGGAGAATCTGCCTCATGAATTGCTGGGCTTTTCTGTCAATCCCTTGAGTCAAAGTGAGATCAATCAGTTCAATCATATGGTCGAAGTTGTAAGCATGGTAGCCGATTTTCTCACTATAAATTTTTGCGGGAATGGAGTTTGGCCAATCACTGATGACTTTGTCCTTGACAAGCCAATCAGGAAAGATGACGGGTTTTCCCAAGGACCAGGCTTCATAAACAATGCTGCTGGTGTCGGAAATCACTACATCTGCTGCCACAAGCTCTTCCATGGTTGGTTTGGGATGAACCTGATCATAGGGGTGCAAAGATACATCGAAATGAATATGTGAAGGAAAGCGGTTAAGAAATTCCTTGAATGCAGGATAAGAAGAACAGGATTTAGAATGGGTTGGTGCATATAATACGGTTTGCTTGGTTGATTCAGCTGGCGGCTGGATAGTGAATAAAGGATCTAGCTTAGGATAACCTACGATAAACAATTTCCTTCTAGGCACTCCGTCGCGAACCAGTTGGTTTACCCATACCGGTCCCGGAACAAGGACATAATCATGAAAGCCGACTTGCTCCCCTGTACGGATCTGTTTGTCTGCAATCCCATGAAACATACTGACATTGATGCCGCAATGCGCAACCTCGCTCCTGTACTCCTTTTCATTAAAAAAATGAACGTTTACCGCGTCCTTCAACGCCCGGCGATCCGAAACCAGACTGTCGGGCAGGTATTTTCGGATCGGATCAACGATACTTGTAATGATACGGGTATAGCTTTCGCTTTCAACGGTAATAAAGTTTATCGGTCTGGGCAATTTCTATCCTCTCCCTGATCCTTGCTCCATTCTGTACGAGTAGTTAGTTCATCATATTTGTAGATTATGCCCTTTGCTTGGGCAAATCACCCGTCATTTTTGAATTAATGACACCCCCCGAAAGGCATCGTTCCAATATGAATCACGAAGAAATTCATCATCGACATCGAGATTTACGTCTACGCTGCAAATGCCGTCATCCACCCAATTATGCTCAACGAGTCTGCCTTCCCTCGTATAGTTAATTATTAATAAATGCGTCTTGCCTTTGACCAAAGAAGCCAGGCTATCTCTCAAACGTACCGCATCCTCATAGCTGCAGCGCTCGCGGACAAACAAAGCCGAATCTGCTTGGGCAGCTAAGCTGATGAAACGGCTGATGCGTCTGTCCAATTTCTCTTTAAATTCAGAATAATTCGCTATCGTCTGATTACCGCCAGAGCATGGAAAGTCGTGAAAGGAATGCGCTTTGTATTCCGTGTCCTGAACCGAAAAATACCCATTATGGGTGCCCAATATCTTTAGATTTTGTTCCTCCATATATCCCTGAAAACGATTGTCCAGCAGACGAATTAAGTCGCTTACCTCATGGATAATCACCCAATCGACAGGTCCTGAAAAGCTTCTAAGCGATAATCTCTTCAACTGGTATGCTGTCATGCAATTATAACCAAGGCTCATAACAAGATCATATGGGCGCTGCAGTTCAAACAGTTTCATCCTCATTACCTCCCCGTAGTTCCAAATCTCTATATATAATATTCACATCTCTTACTAGGAACTAGATATTAGGAAGGGGGCAAACAAATATTTTATAAGAGTAGAGTAATGACTAGTCCTTCTGTCACAAAAAACAGCTCCCGTCTCTGAAAGAGACGGGAGCTCATAACCTCGCTCTCAAAACTTGCTAAGTATGGATATCACTTTTTTCAAACGAGATCAATGTAATGGTTAAACAAATAAATACGATGATTATTGGAATGATTGCCACACGAAAGTAGTCATTCAACCCTGACAGCAATATCTGCTGGGAGTTGAAAATATATAACCCATTAAATTTCATAATCTGAGTCATTAATGTGTTGTTAGATACCATCCGTAAAAAAGGGAGACTTGAGTCTTTGAGATAACCACTGAGTATAAAGTCAATGAATATGATAAGAAAAGTTATAATTACTGTTGAGGCCGATTTCTTAGTGAAAATCCCTACCATCATAACGATAGCAGAGTAAGCCATTAAATATAAAACATTGAATCCTATTGCCGTAATTGCAGTTATCAGATCTCCTCGTACATCATCAGTCCTTATGTGAGTACCTGCTAGGAGAGATGCAACTATAGATATTACATAGTAAATGAAAAAAAATTGAAAAATCCAAAAAAGTATAACTGTAATTTCTGTGATATATTTTCCTATAAAGTAAGACGACCTACTTTTACCCGAAGCAATGATAATTTTTACCGATCCATATTCAAAACCCTCGGTAGCAAAAAAACATACATGTATAGGAATAATAAAATAAAGAAAAAGGGACAAGGGAATTGCTGTGATTAAAGGTTGCCAAGGACTGCTTATTTCAAACCCTGTTTTTGCTCCAATCCAAAGAGGCAGGACCATACCTGCAATCAAAAATATCAAACTAATACTTCTAAAAGTTGAATCCTTTTTCAAGTAATATGATTGACCTTTCAGGAAATTTATCACTATTCGCTCCCCTTCATTAACTCCATATAATAATTTTCAAGATTTGGAGTAGACAGGTTAATTCCTTCAATTTGAATTCTTCGCTGCAGAAAAACAGACATTAGCATTTCAAGATCTGTACTTTCTTTAGGGATATGAATCTCCCTAGATTCAGTAATTTTAATTGAATTTATACCGAGCTCATTTTTTAGTAAATTAACGGCTTCCTCTGGTTCTGGTGTTCGAATGACTATCTGTGTTTTCGAAGATTTTAATAGTTCGTCAGCGGAAATCTCTCTAATTAAACGTCCTTTATGGATAAAACCGAATTTTGTAGCTAGTAGCTGTAGTTCACTTAAAATATGGCTGGAAATTAAAATAGACACGCCTTTTTCATATGCCAAATATTCTAGTGTTTTTCGAATTTCTATAATTCCGGTGGGATCAAGCCCATTAATTGGTTCGTCCAAAACCAGAAATTTAGGTTTGTTAAGAAGAGCAATGGCAAGTCCCAAGCGCTGCCGCATTCCAAGAGAATAATTCGATATATTCTTGTTCCCCACATCTGATAAGGATACTGCTTGCAACACATCTGAAATCCTGCTTTCATCTTTAACACCATAAATGCGACAATAAAATGTCAGATTTTCTTTCGCGTTCAGATTTGGATAAAGAGCGGGCGATTCAATTAAGCATCCAATCTGTCTTCTAACTAGGTTAAGTCGATTTTTATCACATTCACCGAAAAGCGACATTTCACCACATGTTGGTTGAACCAAACCACCGATAATTCTCATAAGAGTTGTTTTTCCAGCTCCATTTTCACCTACAAAACCATATATTTCTCTGCTTCTAACCGTCATATTTAAGTTCTGGAGTGCAAATGATGATCCATATTTCTTTGTTAATCCTTTTGCTTCAAAAATTGTTGGCTCCAACTAGAATTTTCCTCCTCTTGCTTCTACGCTTTCATAACATCTGACTTGATAATAATTTATTTACAAAGTAATATTATCATTCGTATAAAGATTTCTAACACAAGTTGTTCATAATAAGGCTAATTTTGTAATTAACGAGGTTTAATCACCGAAAGAAACAATCATCATATGGGTATAATTCCTAAAATTGTATAATATATTGCAGGTAATTTTTGAAAGGAATGATTGCGTGATTCATATCGCTGTTTGTGATGATGATTTGAGGACAACAGAATTTGTCGAAGCGTTAATATTGGATACACTGAACAACTTTCCTGAAAAAATAGAAATTTCTATTTTTTACTCAGGCAAAAGCTTCACTAAGGCCATTCAGAATGCCTGCCCATTCGATATTATTTTTATGGATATTGAGATGGAGGGTATTGATGGTATTCAAGCTGGGCATATTTTGAGAGCAGATGATAATAATGATCTTGTGCAGCTGATATATATTTCGAGTCACGAAGAATACCATATACAGCTTTTTGATGTTCAGCCCTCAGGTTTTATTAAAAAACCTATCGAATCACTAGCATTTAAAAATAAATTAGAAACTGCCTATTAAGAAAGCCATCCATAAGCGACAGGAAGGTAAAAAAAACTTCCTTCCAATACATCAAAAAGGGAGAGAAATCTTAGTTCCATTCCGGGATATTGTATATTTGGAGAGTAAAATTAGAAAAATTCATCTTTATACTAAAGATAATGAGATTCAATACTACAGCACATTAAGTGAGGAAGAGAAAAAGCTCCCTTTTACCAACTTCATAAGAATCCATCAATCTTACATAGTGAATTTTCACTATATTAGGGAGATTAGCTATAAAAAGGTATTTCTAGTAACTGGAATACAATTACCAATCAGCGAAAGGAACAGTGCCTCTGTAAAGAAAAACTATTTAAAGTTCAGGGGGAGTTTGATTGGATAATATAATTTTGGAAGAGTTATTTTATTTAGCAACGCTTTCCTTTCTACCGTTTATTATTCATTATTTTTTTGGACATTGCTTCAATTGCCGTATTGAGAGTAAATCTAATCTTGTTATCACTTACTGCCTCTATTTTGTATGCACGCTTCGCTGCGTTTCAGTCCATTGACTGGATCAGTTTCACTTCTAATAAACATAGGACTAATAATTTTACTATCACTTTTGTACAAGGGGAATTTAAAGTGGAGGATTAGTGCCGCTTTGTTCATTGTAGCACTTATCTTCCTATGTGATGCGGCGATGCCGCCTGTTTCTTCTACAAGTGGATATATTATTACACTCTTTCTTTCAAAATTTATGATGTTTATGTTAGCTTTCATACTAGTGCGTGTAACTAAAGCATATGGAAACGGTACATTAACAGCATGGCATTGGATCTTCTTATTTTGTTGTCCATTTATAAGTATTATATGTATAGTTCAATTATCTACCAATTTATTGTTTCGTACTAATCCTGTTTTATTTCCCATAACATCAACTGGATTGCTTATGATTAATTTTTTAATGTTTGTGTTATGTGATCGCGTTGTTTGTGTCCAATCTATTCAGAACAAAAGTCGATTGTTAGAGCAACAAAACGCATATTATGTGAATCAATATTTCTTAACAAAAGAAATGCAGGAAGAATCCATTAAGTTTCAACATGACTTTAAAAATATACTTCTTGGACTACGTGCGAAACTTCAATCTGGTGAAAGTGAAAAAGGCATTAAGGAATTAGACCAATTACTTGGAAATATCGAAAAACCACTAGGCATTTCGAATAATGGAAATATTATTATCGATTCGATAATTAATTACAAAAGTCAGGTTGCCGCAAAAAATAACATTCCTTTTTACTTGGATGTAAACATCCCACCTAGACTGGATCTAGACACAACTCTAATCAGTGTTCTTTTGGGTAACGCGTTGGACAATGCAATAGAAGCATGTAAAGAAAAAAACAATAGCAATGGATATATAAAAATACAGTTACATTACCTGAATGAAAGTTTGTTTATAAGAATTTCAAATCCCTATGTTAATGTTATTCGAACAAATATTCACGGAGAAATTTGCTCTTCTAAGTCCGCACGCTCACGTGGCATTGGATTGAAAAGTATAAAAAAGCTAGTAGACGATAATCAAGGCCTACTTGAGATTTCTTATAACAATAATATTTTTCAAGTCCGCGCAAACACACGGCAACATAAATACCTTGGACTAGAGGGTTGCAAAAAAATGATCTCATCCCTTTTAGGGACGAGATCATTCTATCCTATCTTGATCCCACCTAAACTAGCACCTTTAACAAACAAGCGCTCAATGTTCTTCTCCACCGCCGGGTCGGGAATGAGCGGCGGCGCTTGATGTGGCTTGCTGCGGGCATCGATAATGACGTTGTCACAAGCCCAATGCTTGTTGTCGTAATAGCTGTTTACTCCGTAAATATCATGAGACGGATTGCTGCGCGTGAAGGTCACCCAGAGAAAATTGCTCAGAGATGCGCTCAGAAACTCGCTGTCGTCGCATAGAATAATCATTGGGCAGGAAGGGAATTCTCCTTTTGCCGCGATCGCCTTGCTGAGCTCATCCATCTCCTTATTCGCGCTCGCGTAATCTCTAAACGCTGGTCCCTCCATGGCGACGATGCCCGGCAGGACGAAACGGACGTTTTCATAGCCGCGCATGTCCTTCAGCCCGTCAGGAACCTCCGTACAGAGCTCCCTTTTCTTCTCCCCATATGCTGCAAAAACAACCTTGCTCCCGGTGTTCAGTCCTGTACCGGAATAATCAAGTGTATCGATTGTCGTGTTCGTATGAAAATGGATATCCCGATGCAGGTCGATACGCTCTAGAATATAGCTCAAGAATTCGACTTCGCGATAAGTGCTTAGCGGCTGCTTATCTTCGGCGGTAATAAACAAATATTTCGCCAAGCTCAATTGGTTCGTTCCTAGAATATGATTGGCAATTGTCAACAGCTCGGCCGGCTGCTTGACCTCCTGGTACGGCGTATATCGCTCGCTGCCGATCGCGAACAGGAGCGGATGCACGCCTGCAGCGTCAACCGCCTGTACCTCTTTCACGCCCGGAACCTCCAGCTTGACGGCATCACCGGTCAGCTCGTGGATCAGCTCACCAAACGCCGTATCCTCCTGCGGAGGACGTCCGACAACCGTAAACGGCCAGATAGCATTCGGTTTCGCGTATACTTTGTGTACCTTCATGACGGGGAAAGGATGAACCAAGCTATAGTAGCCCAGATGATCACCAAAAGGTCCCTCCGGCTTTGTCTCTCCGGGATGAATTTCACCCGTAATGACGAAATCAGCGTCATGGCTGATGCAATAGCCGTCAACATAACTATAGCGAAAACGCCGCCCGGAGAGCATTCCCGCAATCGTCAGCTCGCTCATTCCCTCCGGCAGCGGCATGACGGCAGCCAGGGAATGCGCTGGATGACCGCCGACAAAGCAGCTTACCTTCAGCGGCTTACCTAGCTTGTTGGCCTTGTCCTGGTGAATGCCGATTCCGCGATGGATTTGATAGTGCATACCGACTTCTCTGTTGATCTCATAGTCGTTGCCGCTAAGCTGCACGCGGTACATGCCCAGATTGGAATTCATAATTCCCGGCTTGTCCGGATCCTCTGTGTACACTTGCGGAAGCGTAATGAACGCTCCTCCGTCCATCGGCCAATGATGGATTTGCGGCAAATCCGAAATTTGTATTTCCTGCATGCCGGACGGCAGCCCCCCTGGTTTCTTGACAGGCAGCGCAGTCAGGGCGGCTAAACCGGAACTCATGCTTTGAAACGGCTTCTTCAAGGCTTTCATCGGATCATTGCGCAAAGCGATGACGTTCTCTGCCGCCTGCCACGTATTGCGAAAAATAAACTTGCTCCGCTCGATCGTACCGAAAAGATTGGAGACAGCCCGATATTTCGTGCCCTTGATGTTCTCAAACAAAAGTGCCGGTCCTCCGGCTTCATAAACGCGCAAATGAATAGCGGCCATTTCCAGATAAGGGTCCACTTCCTCACGGATACGAACCAGATGCCCATGTCTCTCCAAATCAACGACGCATTCTTCCAAATTACGATACTTCATATGTATACTCCATCCATTCTCCAGAGATATTCGTTCTAGCAATTGCTACATAACATCATCATTGTTGCTTTCCTCATGATAACATATCAGAAGCGGGCTAGAGTAGTTTAATAGCCGGCTCACTTGTGAACAATGTCCAAAATAACATGCACCGAAAATAGGAACAGCCCCCAAACCTTCTATAGGATAGAAAGTCTGAGGGCCGATAGCTTGATCCAGATTAATGTGAAATCATCGCTTTAGCATCCGGCATCGATTCGTTCTCCGGCAGCTCCTCCTCCGGTTTGCTCCGCGGCTTGCGCAGCAGAATGCTGAGCAGCAGCCCGGAAACCGCAATGCAAGCTGTCAGAAAGAAGGTATCGCCAAACGCTAACGTTGAACTCGCCATGACATCTCCGGCTGTCTCCGGTGCCGTCATATGCTTCGTTATATTTGAAGTTAAATAGCCCGTCAATCCGGCGATAGCAAAGGAAGTAACAACCTGCTGCGTTGCCGAAGTCAACGGTGTCACACGATTCACAAGCTTACGGGGCGCCGAATTAAGAATATGCGTATTTAACGGCATCATCGTCATGCCCATGCCTGCCCCCATAAGAATAAGCGGCATTACAACCATGATCATCGACGTATCTACCTTGATCTGTGAGAGCAGGAACAAAGCCGTGGAAATCAGAGTCAACCCGGTCATGGCCAGCGGACGCGCCCCCCATTTATCAAACAGCCTTCCTCCAATCGGCATCATGGTCATGGAGGCCAGCGCCTGGGCCAGCGTCGTGAACCCGCTCTGCAGCGGCGTAAACCCTCTTACGTTCTGCAAATAGAGAGGCACCATCAGAATCGCACCGAACAGCGCAATCTGCACGATCCAGGATAGCAGCACACCCCTGGTGAAATCGGAAGAGCCGAAGACACGCAGCTCGAGGAGCGGTTCTTTTTTATTCAATTCTACGATAATGAAAATAATCAGCGCGATGCCCCCAACAAGGAGTGCTGTTAATGTAACCGGGGAGGACCATTCCGTTCCCCCTTCATTTACGCCAAAAGCCAGCGTTGCAAACGCGATCGGTGCCAGGATCATCCCCAGGATATCCAGCCCCGGAACCTTCCTGCTCTCAAACTTCGGCAGGAATTTAATACCAACAATGATCGCGGCGATGCCGATGGGCAGATTAATCAGGAAAATCCAATGCCATGAAGCGATTTTAATTAACCAGCCCGATAAAATCGGTCCAGAAGCTGGCGCAAGCAGCATCGGAATGCCCAGCATTCCCATGACCGCCCCTCTCTTATCGGGTGGAGCCAGCTTGAACACCATCGCCATGCCGATCGGAGCAACCATGCCTCCGCCCAGCCCTTGAATCACCCGGAAAATGACGAGCTGTTCGGACGTCTGTGCCAAGGAACATAGTACAGAGCCCAGTGTAAACAAGGTAATCGTAATCAAGAATACCTTCTTTGCGCCGTACTTATCCGTCATCCAGCCCGCAAGCGGAATAACGGCGGACAACGCCAGGGTATATCCCGTTATCGTCCACTGGATAGCCTTTAGCGAGGTGCCGAAGTATTGCTGCAAATTTGGTATAGCCACATTGATGACCGTACTATCGAGAATAACCATGATCATTCCCAGAATAACCGCCAGCAGAGGAGCTATTAACGACTTCATAGAAAACTCTGCCGGTTCATGGATGGCGTCTTTGGACATGAGTTATTTTCTCTCCATTTCTCTGTGTAATGATTTCCCCGAATATATGTTAGGATATAGGGGAAAACAAAAAACTCGTCACGACTACATGGTTTTTTAAAAAACCGCCTGGTCATTGAATACAATAATTCTACTTAAATTTGAACCAATGTCAAACATTTTTTAGGGAAAGAGTGAGGGTTTTGAGTGTAACCAAGCAGAAAATTTTGAATTCGGCGATGCGTTTCTTTTTAGAAAAAGGATATCTTGCTACCTCGATCCAAAATATTGCTGACGACTGCGGCGTAGCCAAAGGCTCCTTATATAATTTTTTCAGCTCGAAGGAAGACATCCTGATTGAAATTTTATTATCTCAGCAGGAGAGCTTGATTGAGCGGAAAGAGCAAATTCAAAGCGACAAGTCGCTGTCCTCGAAGGAGATTTTTATCCGCGAAACGGAATGCCAATGCGAATTTTTCTTGAACAACAATTACATGATGCAGGAAATGAAGAAATTCTCGACGCCTGATGGCAAGGTCGCCCCCATTTTGTTTCAAATGAGAGCGAGCCTGCTCAAAAGTAATATAGAGAGCCTTATTCGGGTTTTTGGTGAAGGAATCCGCTCCAACGTCTGGGACCTTGTCTTCATTTATAACGGAATTATTCGCGAGATCATTTTCCTGATGGTGTTCGAGAAAAGATCGCTCATTCTTCGCGACGTGGCTGAGTTTATCGTTCATTGCATGGAAGATATGGCAGCGAATACACAGGCCGCCAGCAGACCTCCGCTGCTCAAACGGGAGGATATGGAAGTGTACATGCAATCTGCGCTGCAGGGAGAGTCTTTTTGTACCCGCCACAGACTGCCTGACCTGCTCAATGACCTCATGACCACCATACCTGAGCTGCAGATTACAAATTTTAAAAAAGCTGAGCTGCAGGAAGCCGCTGAACTGCTCCAGGAGGCATTGCAAGCCAAGCAGCACAAGCCGGTATTGATCCGCTCGCTGATCGGATTCATGGAGAAGGAGCACGGTCTTCGCCATGTGCTGAAGCATATCGAAAAGCTCGTGTTTGGGGGCTAATTGTTTTTATAGGTGATCGGAAAAAAGCAGCTTAAATCTCTTCAAGAGAAATTAAGCTGCTTTATTTTGTATGGGCGCAGAAGGATTAATCCTCCAGCTCCACGTTATGATATACCTGCTGTACGTCTTCCAAATCCTCCAGTGCATCGATCAATTTCTCAAATTGCGCTTGCGCTTCCTCCGAAAGATTCACGTAGTTCTGAGCCAGCATCGTCAGCTCGGCCACGGTAAATTCCGAAATGCCGGCGCTGCGGAAAGCCTCCTGCACAGCATGGAACTGATCCGGCTCTGCATAAACGATGACGTTGTCCTCTTCCTCAATGATATCCCGGACGTCCAGGTCCGCCTCCATCAGAATCTCAAAAACTTCATCGATCGTTTTATCCGCTACGCCAATAACTGCCGTGGCATCGAACATATAGGATACCGAGCCGCTTACTCCCATGCTTCCGCCGTTCTTGTTGAAGGCCGAGCGTACTTCGGGCGCCGTCCGGTTTACGTTATTCGTCAAGGTGTCCACAATGACCATTGAACCGTTTGGCCCAAAGCCCTCATAACGCAGCTCTTCATAGGTTTCTTCCGAGCTGCCCTTAGCCTTGTCCAAAGCACGGTCAATTATCGCCTTCGGCACGTTATACGTTTTGGCGCGTTCAAGCACGACCTTCAATGCGCGGTTCGATTCAGGATCCGGCTCCCCTTTCTTGGCTGCCACGTAGATCTCGACGCCGAACTTCGCATATATACGACTCGTATTCGCATCCTTCGATGCTTTCTTCTCTTTAATATTATTCCATTTACGACCCATGTTGTTCCCGCTTTCTTTTATTATTTTACGTTCCTATTATAGCATCTTCCGCCCGTTTGAAAAATTGCGGATGGCTACGAATAACAACCCCCCTTTAACTTCGGAATATATGTTTGTGGTCGCCTCTAAGACTGGAGTGCTATCTCTTATGTATGTATATCATTCAAGGGATGTGGGGCTAGTGCCCGCAGGAACATTATACCTTCTTACCCACCTGCGTACCTAGTTGCTTGCTTACTTTCTTACTTGCCCTACACCCTTTGAATAGTTCAAGACTTATCTAAATGGATCTATAGTAGTTAATTTCTACGGCCAAGATGAAAATGTAAATTTAAATGGATTTCATGTCGTTAGAAGCAGAACAATTGCCAAACAAGGTATGGATTCTTGAAATAGCTGCATAAAATCCATCTAATCCCCTTCATCATTCGTTTAGAGAATAATTAGATGTATGAAATCCATTTACTGTACGACCTGCAAGACAGCTTAGTATCCAGTAGTTGGTATAAAAGAGGGGTGCCCCCAGCACGGATGATCACGCTTTGGACAGCCCCTTCGCACTCCCCTAATATGTTGCGTATTTACGTCCTACTCCAAATACAACGGCATTTCCTTAACTCCCCGGACGATCATTCCCGGCCGCCATTCCAGCTCGCTTACATCGACTTTGAGCCGAATATTCGGATATCGCTTCAGCAGAGTGTTGATCGCAATTTCCCCTTCCAGCCGGGCGAGCGGCGCACCGAGACATAAATGGATGCCTTTGCCAAAGGCCAGATGCGGGCTCTTCTCCCTTGAAATATCAAAAAGATCGGGATCGTTGAACTGCTCCGGGTCCCGGTTTGCCGAGCTTAGGGAAATAATCACGGATTCTCCTCTTTTCATAGATACACCCTTGAATTCAAGGTCCTCCTTAACCCAACGGCCAGTACTGAATTCAACGGGACCGTTGTAACGGAGCACTTCTTCGATCGCTGTATGAATCAGCTCCGGACGGCTCTGCAGGGCCCGAAGCTGTTCCGGATGCTGGAGCAGTGCAAGAATACCGTTGCCGATCAAATTGACAGTCGTTTCGTGACCAGCAATGATGAGCAGCATAACCAGATTAAACAGCTCATGCTCCGTAAGCCGATCTCCTTGTTCCTCCGCAATAATTAATTGGCTGATCAAATCATTGCCTGGCTGTTGTTTCACTTTGGAAAACCAGTCCGCCAAATACTCCCTGAACTCCATGATTAAATTGCGCACGTCCTCATCTGGCTCCCGGCCAGAGCGCTCGATAAGCGCATTTGACCAGACCCGAAACTTATCGCGGTCCGAATTCGGTACGCCCAGCATTTCGCTGATTACGATAATCGGCAGTGGAAATGCATATTCATCGATCAGATTGATCGACTCCTGGCCTTCTACCTCCGCCAGCAGTTCATCGGCGATTTGCTGGATCCGTTCCCTCATGCCGGAAATCAGCTGCGGCGTAAAGGCTTTTTGTACCAAACCTCTCAATCTCTTATGATCCGGCGGATCGGAGAACAACATATTATTATTGATAAAGAGCATATCTTCTTCAATCCCAGCATTCCTCATATCCTTCACAAAACGAGGGTCCTTCAAAGCCTCAACAGCATCGCTATACCTGGTAATGATCCAGCCATAATGCCCGTCGGGAAAAAGCATACGCATAATCGGTTCTTTCTCTCTCATTTGTTCATAGGTCGGAAACGGATTCTGCGTGAATGCTTCAGTAAACAAATTTTCACTTAAGGATGAATTGGTCTGCATGGAAATAGTCTCCTCTCTCCTCATTTGAAATTGTTGAGCAGCTACAAGGAAATATTACCATGGCGTTTGTAGAGATAGCAAATATGCGTAATTTTGCCTATTTATTCAATATAATGGGCGTTTGATAGTGGATTTCGCCAAAAATACCCTTCAATCCAAATCCAAACGATATCCGGGATTCAACCCTTCTGACCGGCATGAACGTTCATACGATCGATCAACTGGCATCTATTCATACCCATTTTAAATTGTATAGTCTAACAAATAAGCACATTCGAATCAAGCATCATATAAAGTGATATGGAGACATACCAAATATGAGAGGAGAACAATGCCATAGGCCATGGATTCACATAAAATATGCTTCATTTATTGCGTTAGCCAACAAGATGTGTTGCAGGAATCACTTCGCCATATTTCGGCTCTCCACATCCCCGATGGATTCGAAATCGAAATTATTTCGATATCCGGAGCTCAAAGCATTACCTCCGGCTACAATAGAGCAATGCATCAATCTGATGCAAAATATAAAGTATATTTGCATCAGGATGTTTACATTATCCATGAAAATTTCCTAGAAGACACGATTCGTATTTTTCAACAGCATCCAAATCTCGGGCTTATGGGAGTAATCGGTTCTGCCTATATTCCGCCAAGCGGGATGTGGTGGGAAGCCGCAGAGAATTATGGCCAGGTATACGGCAGCCACTCCGGCCAGATGGAACTGCTTGCCTTCAACTACGGTGAAGCAGGCCGCTCTTACCAGCCTGCTGCGGCAGTCGATGGCTTGCTAATCATGACGCAGTCGGATATTCCTTGGCGTGAGGATTTATTCCAGGATTGGGATTTCTATGACTTGTCCCAATGCATGGAATTTTACAGGGCAGGTTATGAGGTTGGCATCCCTTTACAGGACACCGCCTGGACAGTTCATGACTGCGGGGTGGCCGATTTGTCCAAATACGAAGAGAATCGCATCCGGTTTATCCAAGAATATGCTCAGGATATGCGTAAGAGCTTTTTGTTTTACTATGAGAAGAAATTAAATGAATGTGCTGCTGCACCTTCCTTCAATGACAACGCGGCTTTGTCTTTAATTGAGAAGCATTCGCGTGATTATGAGGTAAGCACCGATCTCAAAAAAGCAATCAAAAAGGAGCGCTGGAATACAATGAGTCTGAATGGAGAATATCAGTTTTCCGAATTGCTTGAAATCGTCAAAAAAACCGAAGGTTACTTAATGGAGCTCGAAATTCTAGGTCTTCTCCATTTGCCTTTGCTTGTAGATCATTTGGATGGAGAAATCGTAGAAATCGGCACCTTCAAAGGTAAAAGCGCGATAGCACTTGGTCTTAGCAGCCAATATCTAACCTCGCGCAAACGTTCTATTCACATTATCGATCCCTTCTACCACCCTGCCTTACCTGTAAACTATGAACATGATTTTGACGAAAATATCCGAAATGCCGGGTTGGAACCTCATATTCACAAAATCAAAAAACCTAGCCAAGAGGCTTATGACGACTGTCCGCCCAAGATCGCAGCGCTCTTCGTCGACGGAGATCACAGCTACGACGGGGTTGTTCACGATATTGTACACTATGCTTCAAGGGTTGTACCCGGAGGTATTATCGCCTTCCACGATTATTCATATAAAAATTGCCCCGGATACGAATGGGCAGAGCTTCCAGGGGTTACAAAAGCGGTGGATGAAATGTGCGCAAGGGATGACTATGCTTATTTATGCGACTATAACAGCATGCGGCTTGTCCGCAAGCTATAAAGTAATGAGTTCAACCCATGCGCCCTAAGCCGCGCCTAGCCATTATTGATACCCGATTTCCTTGGAAGCTCAGCGGGTTTCGATATTGGGAAAATGTTCAGATGCATGTCGAGCGTCCGGACACCCTGTTCTTTGCGACTGAACCTTACACGGACGATTTCCCTGCGGTCGTGCATCCCTTTTCTCAATTCAAGGATTTAGCCGTTTCTGAACAGATTACGGATGTCTATTGCGTTTTTTTGAACTTGGTCGTAAGTTTGCTGGGAGCATGCACCCTCCCCGATGGAACTCATATGCCGGGCTCAAACCCATATTTGGATATTCGCTCATTTGTAATCGAACGGCAGATTAGGCTGCATACGACGCTATACCCTGGCGGCGGTCTCGTACAAGATACAAGATCCGAATATCTGGACATTGTTGCCGCTCATTGCTCCACCGTCTTTACGAATATTGAAGATGTTCTCTCAAAAATGAAATCGAGCATCTATCAGCCTGTGGTCATTAATACTAAACTATATAACTATGCTGCAAGATCGTGGTCATCGCCCATTCAGCTTGTTTTCTGCGCCTTTAATTACCCCAGAAAAGGATTCCCGTTGCTTGTTCAAGCTTATAATCTGCTTAATTCAGATGATTTCCACCTTCATATTGTAGGAGATTGGGAGAATGAGCTTGGCTACTTCATAAATAAACGCATTACTTTCCATGGATTACTGGCGCCCGAGCAGTTAAAGACCTTATACCAAAGCTGCCATGTGTTCATCAATTGCAGTATTAGCGATCACATGGCTTTAGATGGTTTTCCAACGACAGCCGCTGTAGATGCCATGGCTACAGGATGTCTTCTGGTGACAACGAATCCGCGCAATGACCAGCTTATATTAAAAGAGGGAATCCATTATATCAAAATAGAAGCTAACGTAGAATCCCTCCTCTCCGCTCTTTACTGGATCAGGGATCATCTTCCCAAAACAAAGCTGATAGCGGCAAAAGGCGCCAAAATCGTCAAATCCGCTTTTGACATGAAAAAGGTTGTAAAAGCTAAGCTGGCCCACATATTCGGTAAGCGGTAATTATAAAATCCCCTTTCGTAAAACCTCGATTGCAACCATCAGGACATGGTTAGTCAATCCAAGTTTTACCGCAAGGGGATTTATCATTAAAGATTCGTCCTAGTCTTTTTGAATACGGCCGGCACTCCTGCATAAAGAGCTTGAGGAGGGACGTCATTTGCAACAAATGAACCGCCTCCGATCATGGACCAGGCTCCTATGCTCACCTTCTCGCGAATAGCAGATCCTGTACCGATAAAAACGCCTTCTTCTACAGTGACATGACCGCTAACGTTGACTCCTGGCGAAATCGTACAATAATCAAAAACCGACACGTCGTGCGCCAGCGTAACATTCGTATTGACGATGACGAAATTGCCAACTTGGACATTTATGCTCACTATAGATCCTGCGCAAAGAATGCTATTGACCCCCAGCCGGCTGTTTTTAGGGACATTCACGGATGGATGAATCAACGCGGGAGCGAATCGAAAGCCAGCCTCCTTCGTTTTATATACGAATTTCCGCTTCAGGGCCGGGTCGCCTACTCCAGAACAAATGATTTCCGCTTCATTTCTGTATTTAACGATATGTGTAATATCTCCGAGCACGGGAACATTGTCGACGAATTGTCCCCGCATTTCTATACGCTCATCAAGGAACCCTATCACGTTTCGCCCCAACACCTCGCATAGGGCGAGAATTTCCCGCCCCATGCCGCCACAGCCCCAAATCAGCAAATTTGCCTCACTCATGGATCAAGCCCCTGACAACACGCTCAACCTGTTCCTGTCTAATATCCTCCCAGACGGGCAAGCTGAGAATCCTCCGGCTAATTTCCTCTGTAACAGGTAGCGGTGTACGAGGATGGCAATCGAACATTTTTTGCCGGTGACAAGGCGGTGAGAAATAAGTTCTTACCTGAATGGCTGATGCTTGCAATTTATCGACGTAATACCTGTTTTCTTGATCAACGGGGCATAATATCGGATAAAATTGGTTGACGATTTTATCTGCAACAGCCTGAATCTTCCAACCTGATTCTAATAATTTATAATTATTTAACGCTTCCTTGTACCATTCTCCGATTTTCTCCCTAATCTTAATCTTCTCAGAGAACACATCTAAAGTCGCTAGTCCTACGGCTGCCGTATATTCAGAGATCTTGCCATTCAATCCCAATTGTCCTGACGACCGTTCCTCATTAAATCCAAAATTCGTGGAGCGTCGTATACTTTGAATTAACTTGAGATCTCCGCTATATACAATGCCTCCTTCACCAATTCCAAAAGATTTCGTAGCATGGAAGCTGTACACGATAGCTCCTCCAAAACTGGTTAGATCCTGTTCCTCCATGGTCGTTCCGAAACTTGAAGCAGCATCTATAACAACGGGTATGCCGCGACGGATCAACGATTCATAGTAAGCCAGATCAAGCTGTGTGCCAAACGTGGCGTAAGGAACAACGACGGCAGCCTCATCCCCGAGCTTCTCCAGTGCAAGTTCCAGCTTGTGTTCGTCCATGCACCAGTGTTCAGGGTCGATGTCGATATAATAAGGCTCCAGCCCGCACCACATCGCACTCAGCGGTGTAGCTGGAAAGGTAAAGCTGGGCATCAGAGCATATTTTCCTTGCCGCTTCAATTGAGAAATAGCCAATAGTAAACCTATTGTAGCATTGCTGACCGTGACGACGGCCCCCGCATGATTAAAATATTCCTTGAGAATCCGCTCTTCAAATCTTTTGTTCAAAGGGCCATTGTTCGTATATATTCTTGATTCATCGATTTCGTCCAAATAACGTTGATAGTATTGTTTGGGGACCACTTTCGGCTTTAGAAACGGAATATACTCCATTACACATCACAACTCCCTAATGCTTCTTAGTCAAAGGCTCAGGATATCTTGCCGTCTTGATCCCAAGCTCTAACATGCGCCGGACTTTATTCCAATCCCCGGGCTCATTGAGCAGGTAGGATTTTGGATCCCAAGGAACACATTTTAACCAGTGATGATAGAACATGGACGAAGTTGTTATTTTGGCGCACATCAGCGGCTCTGCATCATTCACCACCCAGTGCTCTGGAACGACATAATAGTAAAATGGGTGATATATCAAGTCTGCGCGGGTTTCCTTTGCAAAGTTTACCAGCTTCTCAATTCGGTCTTCGGCAAACTCATCATCATCGTCCAGGTGAGTTATAAATTGGCCTGAAGCCAGCTCGAGCGCGCGATTCGTAGGGATGCTTCCAGCAACCAGCCAGTGTTGATAGGTCTCGGCTGGATACTCGCCACGGCTCTCCCTGTTTTCAAATATGATTCTTGGATCATTGAACTGGCGAATGACTTCTTCGGTATGATCGGTGCAGCAATCTCCGATGACGATGATTTCCAAATGCGTGTAAGTTTGCTGCACGGCTGACTTCAAACTAAGATTTAATAATGAATCCGCGCGGTTATATGTGGGGATGCAAATCGTGACCAACGGCTGTTCCATCTCATAAACTTTCTTGTATTCATCGGTACTAGACGCTTGTAAGTAGTCTAAGCTCGTTACCAATGAGCTCACCCCCAGGCGCGAGTTGTCTAAAGTCATAAATATGCTTGAACTTTATTTTCTGCAATAGCTCCATATTATTCGTAAAATACAAGTTCGGGCCAATCTTGCGAATTCCATGAATCGGCTGGCCCAAGTAACTTCCCACGCGGGCAATGACAAGTGAATCCCCGTCACATTTTTGCAGCAGTTTGCGCTGCCACTCTTCCTGCGGATTCTTCCATTCCTCGGGACAGGAAGCAAATACAGCAGTTTTGGGATTAGCTGCGACTATTTCTGCAATTTTATCCGGGTCGGAGGTGTTGACAAATAATGACAGAGGCATCCTATGCGGTGACCAATTTATGCCCCACTTACTTTCGAAATAGGATTGATTTTGGTGAAACAAACTGTTCTTCTGCTCTTCTTCCCACTGGTTAAACGTTGCGCTGCCCTTGTGATACACAAACGCATCCTCCGCCACAGCCAGTCTATAGCCAGCATGCCGCAGCCGCAGGCAGAAATCATCGTCCTCAAACATGCCCGTTCCAAAATTTTTATCCAGTGAACCTAATTTCTTAAACATCTCCTTCTTGATCGCAACGCAGAAGAAACCAAGCATTTCCGTATATCTCATTCTCCGGTCGTACAGCTCATAGAATTCATCGAGCCAAATTTCGTTCGCACCTTGGATTTCATCTCCGACAAAGAAATCAAGCTTCTGGTCATTCCCAACATAGTTGGACATGGGACCAACGGCTGCGATTTGCGGGTCTGTTCTGAAAGGACGCAGTAGACGCGGCAGCCAATCTTTGGATACGATCGTATCGTTATTCAACAAAACGACATAATCCCCGGTAGCATTCAAAATTCCAATATTATTTCCTTCAGCGAAGCCATTGTTTTCAGATAACAGAATCGTTTTAATGTCAGGATAATTCAGCTGCAGCAAGCGGGCTGCCGTCTCGTCGGAAGATGCATTGTCGACCACGATGATTTCAATTCGCGGATAAGCGGTATGCCGCAGCAAACTATTTAAGCAGCGTTCCGTGAATGTCCAATTATTGTGAGTCACGATAATGACACTAACTTTTGGATAAAGCGCAGTAAGAATAATGGAGTGAAAGTCCTTGTACCGGTGTTCCCACGTATTCTCAGCTGCAAATTGCCGACGCTTCTCCATTGCTCTTGCTTGCTCTTCACCATTCTCTTGAAGTCCTCTGGCGATAGCTGCTTCAAATTCCTTCAGCCCGCTTGCAAGAGACACATATTCACTCATCGGGGCGAGTTCTGGCAGCGGTGTGGATACGACGGGTTTGCCTGCAGACAGGTATTCGTATATCTTTACCGGATTTGTTGCCAATGTCAGGGAATTGATAAGAAAAGGAATGATGCAGACATCAAAAGCATGCAGGTATGCTGGCAGCTCATGATACTGTTTCTCGCCTAGGAGAAATACATTTTGCAGCTTCTCTATGTTTGAAGTGTCGCTAAAGTACGTATCGCCAATCAATACGAAATTCCAATCTGGATTGCCTTTTGCAAGCTCATACACAAATACCATGTCAAACCAGTCAGCAATAGCACCGATATACCCGACAATCGGCTGATGAACCTTCGCAATATCAATGGGCCTGTAGCTTGGCTTTATCGAGAAGTGTGCGAATTCTCCCGCATTGGGGATTAAATGAACAGACGGATTTAGACTCCGCGCTTTTTGATAGAGCAGATCGGACGAAGCAACAACGGCATCGGCCCGGTTCATTAAAGCTGGCTCCAGCGCGAGCAGCTCGTCGGAAGTATTCGAGAATCCGGCATGTTCATCCATGCAATCATAAATGACCTTATTATCCTCCAGATCAAAAACAAGCATGGACCAGAACGGAAGATCGACGATGGATGCCGTTTGTCCGATATTGAACCTTTGCTTCAAGGCTTCAATCGACCATTTCATGTATTGTTTATCGAGCGGATGATCGATGGTATCGCGATAAGCGTTAAGACTGCTGTGCGAGCACAATTGAACAAGCCAGACATTCTCCTCCGCCTCTCGAATCTGCAGAGCAGCTTGAACGTCCTCGAATGTAGCCACTTCACTGCCTATCGGCATCGTTTCAATCGCGAAATAAAATACCCTGTACCCATGTCTTGCGAACTGCTGACAAATGTGCTGCGGCCTCTGCCATCTGTAACCCCAGTCAATAATCGGAAAACGAAACAGAGTGATATTGTTGGGATCTAATGAAGAATTCAACGGTTTCAGCTTATAATCATTTTTTGGAGGTTCATATAAGGACAAGGACGCTGGTGACGCTGGTCTGATTGAAGTTTCTGTCAACACCTCGCTTAACGCTTGGGAAGCCGGTTTAACCGGAACATTAGGGGGATTTATTGGCAAAACGGGGCTTGGTAAATTTTCAGTGATCCGATTCTGCTTGGCTTGAATCCTTTTGTCTTTTGTCGCTTCCCAGTACTGTATTTTACGCAGCAATGCCCTTCTTTGCAGTCTTGCCCGCCGTCTGCCTTTCTTCCATCGAATGGCCCCGCTTAACATTCTTAATAACCTTAGCTGCTCTCTCGTGTACACATTGATCCACCTCTCCGCATTGGTCTATATTCCTAAATAATTGCGAATGGTTCGGGGATGCTGCCCCGAGAATGGTACAGTTCTGATCTCATATTCGCCGTGCTGGAACGACCAGTCCGGATCGCCTATATTGTCATATAAATTAACATCTCCACGGCGATTGTCGTTAAATTTGAATCTCTTCCCGAAAGCATAATGATAATGATAAATCGGTACTTCAATGCGTTCAGACGGCAGCGCCCAAATGTCGCTTTCGGGCCCCTTAAGTGTACAATGATGTTTCTGGTCACGATAACGGATGCCGATCCCGTTTCGCCACAGACGGATGATATCATTCGACCATCTCTCGTCATTGGGTGCATTAACGCGCACTGTCCATGGGTCCTTCCAGAAGTTGATAATCGGGAATCTCAGTACATGGGCGGTCGTTTGGGCTAATATGCCGGGAATGACCGATTCGAATGCATCATCAAATATTTCATCCGCATCAATATTGGCAATCCATTCCCCCTGCGCTTGATCCACCAAAAAATTTCTCACTTCAGATTCATTCCATTCATCCGTATAGGCAGTTCCCTGTTTATTGCTAAATAAGCGAATGTTGTACTTCTTCATAAATGACTTAATAATGGAAATGGAATTATCACTGCTTCCCCCATCAACGATGAGAATCTCGTCGGCAAAGGACGTCACCCTTTCCAGAAACAGCCTCAAAAAAGTCTCCTCGTTTAAAACGGGTGTAATTACCGAAATAGTCATCTGTCACCACACTCCAAATATCATATAATTCACAGTCTATTCCCTTGGTTTGAAGGGGAACATCGGCATTTGCCCTTTTACTGCACAAAACAACTATTCAGCAAAAATGGTTGTCTGCCTCAATCATTTGCCGCTCCCGGCGCATATGTTGTGGAGATATTGAACCTAATGAGATTGAATACAGAAAGGGCGATATCTTGTGCAGACAGATCTCGTGATTGTAACCTATAATTCAGCCTCTTACATTCAGCGTTGCCTTGATGCTATAAGAACATATACGCCATCTGACCATGCCATCATCGTTGTCGATAACGGAAGTACGGACGATACTATGGAGTACTTACAAAGCTTCCCTGATATCAAGCTGATCCAAAACGGCCGTAACAAGGGGTTCGCCAGCGCGGTTAACCTCGGAATCGTGAACGGTTCCTCAGAATCGATCGTGATTATGAATCCCGACGTATTCGTAACAAAAGATTGGCTGCCGCCTCTAATAGACGCCCTATGGAGGGATGAACAAACAGCGATCGTCGCTCCCAAATTAATTAATAGCTCCAACCAATTAGTCGGTGTCGGGACGAACATGGATTGGACCTCTCCTTACTTTTTATGTCCCAATGAACCAGGGATTTTGGAAGAAACCAGAGAATGTCTGGCAATAAACGGAGCTTGTTTTTTATTGAAGAGGAAATTACTGGATAAACTCGGTTTATTAGACGAACAATATTTTCACTATTTTGAAGAAACGGACTATTGCTTTAACGCCATTTACTGCGGTTACAAAATACTGTTCTGTCCAGACAGTACAATTTATCATGAATACTATCCCAATCCGGAACGCGAGGAAGCGATCAAGCAGTATTGGGTGCACAGCGAAGCCCGGTTTAATCGCAAATGGAGCTATCAAGGCAATGGGATCGTTGCTAAAAACGCATGAAAAAGGGGTGGGCTGATCATTGATCAGCCCGCCCCTTTTTACTGATTTCTTAAATTCAATTCAACTCGATCTGGAATTTTGCCCCTTTTTCGCCCGCAAATACAATCGTGCCGTTGTTCGGCAGGTTTACTGTATTACTGCCGCTAACGCGTTCGAAGTTTAAACAGATCCCATGCTCATCATAGACGGCAAACGAACCATTGGAGGGCACTGTTACCTTCATCGTCTTACCCGCCGCTGCTTCGGGAACGGAGAGCCATCTCGCAAATCCTTCTTCTTGAATGGTGAGGAAGGAACGCGATCCGGAATAAAGCGGTTTGACGGCTTCTTCACGAACAAACAAGCTTCCGCCAATTTCTAAATACTCCAGCCCGCTCTGGCTGAAGAAATTATAATCCATCGTATCCCTTCCGCCCATGGCTGGAATTTGCAGCTCGCTGACCGCTCTGTTCGCATCGATCATTTTGCGGTTGAGCAAGTAATTCGGCGCCTCCGGGAATATCTCCACAGTCTGGACAGGCATCATTGCCAAATACAGAACAGAGGAATACTTCTCATTAACTGCGAAATATTTCTTCCCGTCCCTTTCCTTCCAAACCTCTTGTGCCTCGGACGGCAAGGAATGCGCCTCCAGCTTCTCGGCGGCATAATGAGATATCGCCGTCTGCCCTAGCCCAGGCAGCGTGGAATAGGCTCTGAGCCATAAATAGGTGCGCCCGTTCTGTTCACGAACAAAACTAGCCTGGGTAGTGCCATCCTCTTTGACAAAAGAACCATCCGCCGTGTAGACATACTTCTCGACTGGATAATCCGGTATATTAAGTACAGATACAATCATTTCGCTATCTTTGGTAATGTCCACTTTCATTAGTGCGTTGCTCACTCCGTAGATGCCGGCATGCTCAGCAGCCTCTTTCGGCATGGCCGCCTTGAGGGGGATTCCATGTGATTTCTCCGGCTTCAGTTCAGAAATAACACCTTTTTCGTGAAGCGCGCTAAGGAGGATTTCATTGGCAAGCAATTGATCTGTCATGCTGCTCCCGCCTGAGGAGAGCACGGCGGCAGCCATATTATGCTCTGGAAGCACCACAAGGGAAGCATGGTACAGTATCGTGTCACCACCCTTGGACAGCGCCTGAATGCCATATTCGCTGAACGGGAACATATTTACCGTGTCCCAGCCAAGCCCGAACCCAAACGCCGAATCCGCTTCCTTAGGCCACAATCCTCTTCTGTATTCTTCCTGCTGCATCGCATTGGCCGATTTTTTACTGATGATTGAATCGACCTGACCCGTAAATATTTGCGAGAATTTTGCCAAGTCCTCCGCTGTAGAATAAATACCGCCCGAGCCGATGACATTGACAGTTTCATTGGGGAGCCGCCCCGGATATACCGGAAAGTATAACGGTGCCGACTGGCTTGTTTTAACATGATCCTGAGGCGTTTTCGTATGCTTCATGTTTAACGGCTTTGTAAAGGCGGTGTGGATATAATCCGTGAAGCTGAGCCCGCTGACACGCTCTACTAAAATTTCAGCCAGCGTAAAGCCGTCATTGCAATATACCGAGAATGCGCCCGGGTCAGCTTTCAAATTCTGCTCGGCAAGCTGTGTCAATAACTGATCATGCGCATAAGTGTCGTTATCCTCGAACAAAAACGTGTTGCTAAGGGCGCCCCCCTGCAGCCCGGAGGAGTGATTCAGCAGCATGCGCGGCGTGATTTGCTTAAAGCGCGGGTCTTTCATTTTGAAATCCGGTATGTAGTTGACGACGGGAACGTCCAAATCTACCTTGCCCTCATCAACTAGCTTCATAACTGCAGCGGCGGCAAACATTTTGCTGGTGGACCCGATGCCATACATCGTCGAGGCGGATATCTCATCCTTTCCCTTCCCCGCATCTTTGCTGGCTACCCCGGAAATCACGATGTCCCCCTGATCGATCAGCGCATACTGCACACTGTTTGTGTCATAGGATTCTACCAGCAGCTTAGCCTTCTTGGAAGCAGTATCTCTAGTAACCTTGTATTCCCGGCTGAAATGCTGTTTGGAGCTCTCATACTCTGACCCGATTCCACTGTCTGCTGCCACACTTCCCATCGGCATGAGCAGGCTTGCGGCAAGCATGATCGATACGGCGATACGTCCTTTCTTGTTCATCTCTCTCCCTCTCAATCCTAGTTATAATGGCAAATCATAGATAATACGCCGAGAGTACCGGTTTCGTTCAACGGGCCAATAATATTCGTATGAAAGGGTAGGCGAAGACATTCCGATTCGCTTCTCAAGAACTTTATGTAAGCCTCCATCGCAAAAAAAAGAATCCGCCTCCAATGCGGATTCTTCATATCCAATATAGTTGGTGCGGTATAGCATGCTTACCTAGCTAAGCCGCATTACAGAGCTCCGACCGCGCTTTGAAACTGCGCTTGATGCAAACGGCTGTACGGGCCGCGAGCTGCGAGCAGCTCCTCATGCGTTCCCTGCTCGGCAATACCCTCCTCGTTGACGACGACGATACGGTCAGCATTTTTGATCGTTGCCAGCCGGTGGGCGATTACGAGCGTCGTACGGCCTGCAGACAATTCGGCCAGTGATTGCTGAATGACCTGCTCCGTCTCCGTATCCAGCGCAGAGGTCGCTTCATCCAGAATAAGAATCGGCGGGTTCTTGAGGAACATCCGCGCGATCGCGAGACGCTGCTTCTGTCCGCCGGACAGCTTCACGCCTCGTTCACCGATAACCGTCTCCATGCCGTCAGGCTGGGATCGGATAAATTCATCCAGACGGGCCCGGCGCGCCGCCTCCCAGATCTCCTCTTCCGATGCGTTCAGCTTGCCGTATAATATATTTTCGCGAATCGTTCCTGCAAATAAATACACATCCTGCTGCACGATCCCGATCTGATGGCGCAGCGACTGCATCTTGATGTCCCGAATGTCTACGCCGTCTATTGTAATCGCTCCTGACTGCACTTCATAGAAACGCGGCAGCAGGCTGCACAATGTCGTCTTGCCGGCACCAGACGGGCCGACAAAGGCCACTGTCTCGCCTTGACGAATCGTCAGGTTAATATTGCTCAGAACAGACGATTCGCTATCGTATCCGAAGGACACACCCTCATAGCGGATCTCCCTCCGCAGTTCGCCAATCTCCACGGCATCCGGCCTATCCGCAATATCCGGTTCGGTATCGAGCAGCTCGACATAGCGCTTAAAGCCCGCGAAGCCTTGCGGGTAGCTCTCGATGATCGCATTGATTTTCTCAATCGGCCGGAAGAAGACGTTCGTCAACAGCAGGAAGCCGACAAACTCGCCGTAGGACAACTGGCCGCGAATGACGAACCACGTACCGCAAACCATGACAAACAGCGTCACCAGACGCATCATCATGTAACTGATGGCACTGTTCTTGGCGATTAGCTTATAGGAGAACAACTTCGTCAGACGGAACCGGCCGTTATTCACAGCGAATCTTTCCTTCTCATGCTCTTCGTTCGCAAACGCCTGAACGACGCGAATACCGCCGACGTTATCTTCGACACGCGCGTTAAAATCGCCGACGTCGGTGAAGAGCTGATGAATCGCCTTGGTCATTTTGCCGTTAAAATACACGACAAGCCAAATGATGACGGGAACGACAACAAAGGTGAGAACCGCCAGCTTCCAGTTAATCGTAAGCATGAGCGTGAAAGAGCCAGCCAGCGTCATGACGGCTATGAACAGGTCCTCGGGTCCATGGTGAGCCATCTCGCCAATTTGCATCATGTCGTTCGTCAGCCTCGACATCAGATGCCCTGTCTTTGTGTTATCGAAAAATCGGAAGCTTAGTTTCTGAATATGATCAAATAGCTTCTTGCGCATATCCGTCTCGATATTTATCCCGAGCATATGCCCCCAGTAATTGACGATATACATCAGAGCCGTATTTAATAGATATAATGCCAGCAATCCCAGTGATGCCCATACGATCAGATTCCATTCTTCATTGGGCAGTAAATCATCCACAAACCGGTTTACGACCAAAGGAAAACCCAGCTCCAGCAGGCCGGCGATCAAGGCGCAGCCGAAATCAAGCAGGAACAAGCCCTTATAGGGCCGGTAGTAAGCGAAAAAACGGCGAATCATCATACTCATTGGTTCATTCCAGCCCCTCTCTATTTTATTTTTTTCACAGCAGCTAGGCTGGAAATGCCGGAATGGCCGTTCCTCTCCCTCAAACCAGGAGGTGACGGCCAAATATTAATGCCATTGTAACCCACGTTGCTCGAAGCTACAATACACATTTGCGAAAATCGCTTTTGTACAGATAGAAGCTGCTTTCACATGTTGGCATACCTCAGCTAGCCGTTTGCTGCTTCAACAAGCGCAAAGCGGACCGCACGGCTGATCAAGGCGGGCAGCACCGAGATGTGGCTCTCCCCGGCAAACTCGCAATATTCCACGCGCAGCTCAGATCCCTGCTCAGCTAGCTTTCCCAGTCGATCAGCGAGCCCGTTCGCGTTCTCGACCATTCGGCTGGGATGTGACTGCTCCAGCTGCCCTGCTGTAATCAGCAAGCTCAGCTTTTTGGGCGTCCTTGAGCTATCCCCCTGCCTATCTCCCTGCCCCATACGGGATACAAATCTCTGCTCCGCTTCAGCCATATAGGACTTGTTCCAATGAATCGAGGGACTGCCCGCAATATAATTCTGAAATAAATGCGGATGATCGAACAGAGCCTGCAGCACGAACAAGCCGCCAAGGGAATGCCCCAGTACGGCCTGTCTGCCGCCATCAATGGGAAATTGACGTTCCACCTCCGGCTTCAGATCCTGCTCGATGAACTCAATGAACTCATCGACGCCGCCCAGCTCCGGCCAAGGCTTGCCCTCCGGTCCAGGAATGATCTGATCAGGCTGCGTCGGCATCGTGTAATCATAGTAGCGCGCAGGATCAAATAACGCATCGCTTGGATAGCCAATGCCGATCACAACAGCGGGAGACACACCGGTTTTTTTCTGTACACGGGATTGTGCTCGGACAGCATCCACCATAGTAGCAAATAGCGCATTTCCGTCTAGCAAATAGATGACCGGATAGCCGCCTGGAGGCGGCGCTTCCTCCGGCTTAAAGGCAAAAATGCGATAATCGCGGTTCGCTGCCGTTGAGCGCATATCCCAATACTGCGTATTCGGCAACGTAAACGACTGGTTAATATTTTTCAACGAAACCACTCTCCTTTTTCATTGATCTAGAGCAACTCGTTAGCTCCTGCGGCTGAGTCACATTCAAGCTATGCCCCGGCCTTTGGCTCTGTAGAGCAGAAAGATGAAATAAGGCACGCCAAGCAAGGCTATAACGACGCCTACTGGCAGTTCCGACGGAGCAAATGCCGTCCTGCCGATATAATCCGCCAGCATGACCAGCAGCGCCCCCACTATGCCGCAAACCGGCAGCATATGCCGGTGCGCCTGGCCAACAAGGCGCCTTGCAATATGCGGGGCCATCAATCCGACAAAGCCGACCCCGCCCGAGACGGACACGCAGGCGCTGACAATGCCGATGCTGCACAGCAAGAGCAAGGCTTTTTCTTTTTCCGAGGCAATCCCCACGCTAATTATGCTGTCTTCATCCAGCTGGAACAAATCGAGCATGTACGACTTCCACACAATGAGCGGTCCGAGAAGCAGAAGCCAGGGAAGCATGGAAATGATATATTTCCAGTTGGCGTTATAAATGCTGCCCATATTCCAGACCGCGGCCATTTCAAAATCGCCAGGGTTCATTTTCAAAGTCAGGTACAGAGAAATGGCGCTTAAGCCCGAGCCGATCGCAATGCCGGTAAGCAGCAGCCGCTGCGGCTCCAGCCGGCCATTTTTCCAAGAGAAGATGTAAATCAGCATCGCAGCGATCAGCCCGCCTGCCAAGCCAAAAAGCGGCATCGCCAGAATAGATAGCCACACGTCCCCCCGGATTTGTCCTTGATAGAAAAAGAGGAAAATAACCATGGCCGCCCCTGCGCCCGAATTAATCCCCAAAATGCCGGGATCGGCCAATCCATTGCGGGTAATACTCTGAATGACGGCTCCAGCCAACCCTAACCCAGCCCCAACAAGCAGCGCAATAACGATCCGCGGCAGCCGAAACTCAAAAATAACCAAATCGTGCTCCGGCTCGGGGTGAATGCGCAGCAGCGTCCGGACAACATCCCGGATTCCGATATCGAAGGTGCCGTTCGTCAGGCTGATATACGCCGCAGTGAGAACCAGGGCAAGTCCAATTATAAACACCCCGGCAAAACGTAGATTCCTTGATCTATGCACGCTTCCCATCCCCCCTGGATCGAATTAAATAAAGGAAAAAAGGAACACCAAGCAGGGACGTAACTACGCCAATCGGCATTTCATAGGGATAATTCAAAAAACGGCTAAGTACGTCGCAAAGCGCCAGAAACAGCGCTCCGACGATGCCGGAGCAAGGAATGATCCACTTGTAATTTACACCGGTCAGAAAACGGACGATATGAGGCACAATCAAACCGACGAATCCGATTTTGCCCGCTAGAGCTACTGAGATTCCCGTTAGAATGACGACGGTTAGCATGGCCGCGAATTTAATCAGCTTCGTTTTTTGTCCGAGACTAAGGGCAATTTCTTCACCGAGGCTCAGTACGGTGATGGACTTGGACAGCCAAATGGCCAGCACAATGCCTATGACGGCAAACGGTATCGCCAGTTTGATCAGCTCCGGGTTCAATTGATGCAGCCGGGCATTGTACCAGAAGCTGATATTCTGTGAAATTTGAAAATAAGCTGCCATCGCCGCGGATAAGCTGCTCAGAAACGTGCCGATAATCGTACCCAGAATCGCCATGTGTACCGGCGACAATCCGCCGGGGAGCAGCGAGGCAAGCCCAAAGACGATCACGATGCTGAGCGCCGAGCCCATGAAGGAATACAGGATCATTTCCGCCGAGTTAGAATCCGGCATAAATACCATACAGAGCGTGATGGCAAATGCCGAACCGTCCGAGACGCCCATAATAGAAGGGGATGCAAGATAATTTCTTGTCATCCCCTGCATTAATGCCCCGGATATGGCGAGAAAAGCTCCAATGAGCAGTGCCCCTACAGCTCTAGGCAATCGGGAATGAATGATGATTTGGTGATTCACATTCCCTGCATCGAAATGAAACAGCGCTTCTCGAATCGTACTTATATCGATGTTCTTTGCGCCATATATCACGGATATCACAATCGTAAACACGATTAGAAACGGAGAGCTCCCTAGGATCAGGACAGCTGTGCAATGCCTTGCCCGCATACCCGTCTCCGTCACTTCGCTTCAGCTAATTTGCTGTTCTTGATGGCTTCCAAAAACGCAATTTTGCTGTAAGCCGTTCCGCCTTGAGCGCTCGGATCAACCATGTTCACGAACAGATTGCCGTTTTTCACCGCATTGATGCTGCTCCAGATCGGGTTGCTCTCCAGTTCTTCCAGCGCTTTTGGCGTGTCCTTGTTCTCTGCCTCTGAGAATTGGACGAACAGGTAATCCGGATTCATCTCAGACAGCTTCTCCAGTGAAATCATTTGCTGCGCCTTCGCCTGCTTCACTTCCTCCGGTACATTCGCCCCCAGATCTCCGTAAAGCGATGGATTAAAGAAAACATCCTCCGGATAGATCATCATACTGCCGGCACGCAGCCGGATCATTAGCACACTTTTATTCTTAAGGGCTGGTTCGATTGCCTCCTTCAATTCAGCGGCCTCTTGCTTGTACGATGCAAGTAATTGATCCGCTTGCTCTTCCTCGCCTGCAAGTTCAGCAAGCAGCTTCAAATTTGCTTCCCAGTCCGTAGAAATATGGGAGACAGGAATCGTCAGGCCGACCTTGCCCAGCTTCTCCAACGTCTCAGCGGGAAACTTTGTACTGGCCAAAATAACGTCCGGCGCCAGCTTCAGAATCGTTTCAACATTCGGCTGCGTCTTCTCCCCAATCGCGACTGCTTCTGCAGTAATTTCCGCAAATAACGGCTCGAAAGAACCTCCCATCGTCATCGCGCCCGCCGGTTTAACTTTGAGTACGAGAGCATCCTCCATCGACTCTACCGAACCGGTAATGACGATTTTCTTGACCTCGGCCGGCACCTTGTATTCCTGACCCAAATATTTGATCGTTCTTGTCTCAGCCGATGCATGCCCGTCCTTGTTCGCGGAATTGCCGGCAGAAGAAGCGGAATTCTCCGTTTGCTGATGGGTTGTACCTGCGTCAGCCGGCTGCGCCTCTTCCTTGGCTCCACACGCGGATAGACCAAGCATCACCCCCAACGCTATAACTAGTAACGTTGATTTCTTTAACATGTCTTGCTCTCCCCTCATCTTCGATCATCCTTGAGAATCATATCTTTTTCATCGATAATCATTCTCAATTACAAATTATAGGCTGCCGATTTCTAACGGAACATAGACTAAATCCAGAAGGTGCTTGGACGATATCCATTTGGGTCCTGATACGATGCAGCCAAGACAAGCAAAAAAGGAGCTGTACCAATAGTGATTTAGATGGCTGCCAGCTCCTATTCTTTAGCTCTGCTTATTTAAGCTGTTGGATATAATAACCTGTCGTAGTACAGGTGGTCGTACAGAGGTCGTACACTCTTCATAAAGATCGTATAGGCCATAAAGTAAATGGATTTCATGTATCTAATATCCTCAAAAACGAATGCTTAAGAGGATTAAATGGATTTTATGCAGCTATAATCAGAGTCCATTCCATGATTGGCAATTTTCCCCCTTCTAACGACATGAAATCCATTTATATTCACATTTCCTTCTTGACCGCAGAAACTAACAACTATAAATCCATCTAAATGGAATGGTCCAAAGCGGTGAGTATGCTTAAGATGAGCCATCATGAAGCAAAAAGCGCCAGTTCGGGGGCTAAGATAGCCCGAGAACTGGCACTTTATTTCGTAATTGTGTTTCATCTGTTCCCGCTTTGAAAAATCTACTTTGGGACAGCAGCCATTCGTGTACCTCTCTTTTTCTATTTCAAAATGCTATTTAATACATCATCGATGATTTTTCCGTTAGCAATCACACCCGTATACAGCCAGCTCGATTCATTATCAAATTCGTATATCTGGCCGTGCTTCACCGCCGGTAGTCCGGCCCAGATCGGATCGGCGAGCAGTTCTTCCAACGGCACAGCGGAGCTGACTATGAAAATGTAGTCTGCATCCAGCTCAGCCAGCTTCTCCGCCGAGATCTGATTCCAGTTCGCCGTGGCTGAAGCGGATATTTCCTGCACGACGGACGGCACCTTCATCCCGAGATCCCGATAGAGAACATCTCCGCTAGAGAGCTTCTCATGAACGATGTAAGTGCTCTTGCCTAGAGGCCACAGGACTGCAGCAGATTTCTCGCCGATGGCGGCTTGCAGCTTCTCCTTGGCCTCAGTCGCCTTCGCGTCGTAATCCGCGAGAGTCTTCTTGGCTTCTTCGGCTTTGTTTAGAACGTCTCCGACGGTAAGCAGCTCTTCCCGCCAGTCATTATTCTGCTCTGTGCCTACGGAATATGTAGGAGCTATTTTTGAATATTGTTCATATTTATCTCCAGCTGCCATGTCGGCACTGTCTATAAGGATCAAGTCCGGCTGGAAGCTCATTACCGCTTCATATGGAAGCTCGGACGGGATCGTAGGTACGTCCTTCAATTCATCTTGCAAATAATTCTGTACCGTCTTGCCGTCTGCTACAGACCATTGCGCGACTGGTTTGACGCCTAGGGCTACGAGATGGTCCTCCAAATAAGAAGCGATGATCCGTTCGGGATTCGCCGGCACCTTCATTTCATGGCCTAGTGAATCCGTAAGCACGCGCTCTGCCGGCTGGGATTCTTCGACTTGATTTCCTCCTGAAGCCGGGCTTGCGTTACCGTTCGTGCTAACCGGGGCAGATCCGCCGGAACAGGCGCTCAACAGCAGAACCAAGCTTAATATTCCTGCTGCCGCAGCATATTTAGGTTTTCTGTTTCTCTTCATTCCTGAATCTCCTCACTGTATGACTGATAATGATAATTATTTTCAACGAAAATATTATAACCTGGATTGGTAGAAGATACAATCAAAATTCTCCAGATGAGAACGACCACAACAAACCGTTCTATCGATAAGGTACCATGTAACAACTGTTATAACGTAACTCCAATAACTATGACTAGCTATAGCCTAAGACTATAATCAACCGTAATCCTTGGCTACAGATTCCTTGAGCGCCTCCACATAGGCTGTACCCAGCTTCGACAACGGCATGTTCCGATGCGAAATCCAGCCCACATTGATCGACTCGTCACAGTCCAAGGGCATCGGAATGATATCGCGTCCGTTCAAATCGGCGCTCAGCACCCCCGTGGATATCGTATAACCGTTAAGGCCTATCAGCAAATTAAACAACGTCGCTCTGTCATTGACCCGGATCAGCTTCTTATGGGACAGCGTGCTTAGAATTTCCTCGGAGAAATGAAACGAGTTGAATTCGCCCTGGTCGAAGCAGAGGAACGGATAATCGTCGAGCTGATCAATGGTGACAACGGGCTGTTTCGCAAGAGGGTTCCTGGCGCTAATAAAAATATGCGGCCGTGCCACAAACAAGCTGGTAAATTGCAGCCCGGCATCGTCCAACAGCCTGTTTATGACCTTAGCATTGAATTCATTCAGATACAGGATGCCGATTTCGCTGTACATATGCTTGACATCCTCTATCACTTCGTAGGTCTTCGTCTCTCGCAACGCCAACTCGTACTCGTCATGTCCATATTGGTTCACGAGCTCCACAAAAGCACTGACCGCAAAAGCATAATGCTGAGCTGATACGGAGAAATGCTGGGGGGCCGGCTTCACATTCAAATAGCGGCTCTCTAGCAACGCTGCTTGCTCGACGACCTGACGGGCATAGCTTAGGAATTCCGCACCGTCCTTCGTGAGTACAATCCCCTTATTCGTCCGTTCAAAAATCGTAATCTGCAGCTCCTCCTCCAAATCCTTGATCGTATTAGACAGGCTGGGCTGTGAAATGAACAAGCGTTTCGCGGCTTCGTTCATCGACCCGCGGGTAGCGACCTCTATCACGTATTTCAACTGCTGAAGGGTCATCCTTCAAGCCTCCTTTACTGTGACGAATATTGCATCTTTGCAATAAACCGACCAGTCATCCTGGTCGGCTGTCGGCGTAATATTTAAGCGGCTGATACCATAGATCAAAAATGGTTCAATGTATAGATGCTAAGCCTGTATGACATCGTGTGGTTCGAAAGCGACGATCTGATTTCGTCCGCGCCTCTTCGCTTCATACAGGGAAGCATCCGCCTTGGCCACAAGCCCATCGAGACCGGAAGCATGCTCGGGATATGCAGCCACCCCCGCGGAGACCGTTACGATGTCTCCGCATGGACTCACCGTTCTTTCCATCTTCGATCTTAGTCTCTCCGCGACCTTGACTGCATCCTGCTGGGACGTATCTGGCAGCAGGATGATGAATTCTTCTCCGCCATACCGGCAGCAAATATGATCAGGTTCTACAGATTCCAACATCTGTATGGCCAGAAATTGCAATACATGATCGCCTGCCGCATGGCCGTAGGTATCATTGACCCGTTTGAAATGGTCGATATCCAGCATTATTAGCGAGAATTGCGACTGTTTCTCCAGCCACTTTTTCATATGCTCTTCCATCCCCCGGCGATTTGTCAGCTTCGTGAGTGAATCAGTCTTCGACTCATGGTTGGAATAATTAATGCGATTATGTAAATACGCGAGGCTGTGAACGAGCGCCTTCTTTAGCTGAATGACCTCGTAGTACCAAGCTGGTATTTTCGCTATATGCTTCTCCTGATTCTTCTCCGTACTATTCTCGGTATAATAGGCCAGCTTATGCAGCGGCTGCGCTATTTTATTGGACAGCCAGATGATGAATATGAGCGATACGAACAAGAACGGAAAGGAGGTAACGATCATCTTCTTCAGCATTTCTTTTGCAGGGGCCAGCGTTATTTCTGTCTCCCGCTGCGAGACCACGCCCCAATCGGCCGTAGGAATATAACTATATCCCGTTAGCATGTCCTTCTTCTTCGTGTTAATGACGCGCTGGGCTCCCCGCTCCCCATTCATCAGCTTCCGTACGACCGGGTTCTCGTCCACGACTTCATTGACGCGGGTTTGATCCTGGTGATATATGATGCGTCCGTCCTCATCTACTACGAAAACATAAGAGCCGTCTTTGTAGAAATGCTCCCCCAGAATTTCGTTGAGAATGTTCATTTCTTTCAAATAAAGCGTCCCGCCAACCAGACCCAAATAACTATGCTGCTCATCGAAAATCGGATAAGAGATAAAAATAATCAGACGTCCTGTGATCCCCGTATAAGGCTTCGAAATAAGCGGCCTTCTTTCTTTAAGCGCTTCCTTAGCGGAATCCGAAGTCAGTATTTTGCCTTTAAGATCAAGCGATTGCGGAGATGTAGCCAATACTTTCCCGCTCGGATCGGTAATCGCCACGGAATTGAAAGTATTCGTTTGCAATTTCAAGCGATCCGCTTCTCTCAGCAGTGCCGCCTCGTCATCGATGATCTTCGCGATTTCCGCAGCGCTAACGCTCAGAGTCTGCAAGGTCGAATATAGGAAGCCGTCCGTCGTCTGTGCTAGCTTCTCCGCATACATTCGATTCGTCTCCAGCGTGTTGGCAATTAACGTGTGTTTGTTGGTTTCGTAACCGCTCAGCAAACTGCTAATCAGCGTTAAGATGAAAGATAATAGAGCAACACATACAATTAAATACCGCAGCGACAGCTTCATTCGTTTCATTCATGAGTCTCCTATTTCAACTGATGTAGGCTAATCCGTTGAATTCTATCATATTTACGAGTGGTTTAAAACAATGATTTTAGATAGGTCGCTGCTGCATGATATTTTACATTATTGGTTCTCTTGCAGCTTCTGAAAGTGCTCAAATAATTTGTCGCAATCTTCGCGAGCCGGCACCTTCAACATATTCAGCACGCTTGTATCTTTGCCTGTCAAATAATTGCGCAGATGCATGTCGCTGAAGCCGTGTTTATCCGCATCCTCGGCCGTGTTGCAATAGTACACCTGTTTGATGCCTGACCAAATAATAGCGGATACACACATCGGACAAGGCTCGCAGGTCGCATAAATGACGCAGTCGGAGAGGTCCATCGTACCCAGCGTTTTGCACGCTTCTCTAATCGCGACCATTTCCGCATGCTGCGAAGGGTCGGTATCGGCCATCATACGGTTACTGCATACGGCAATAATTTCATCGCCGCGTACAATAGTAGCTCCGAAAGGTCCTCCCATGTTGTTGTCCATGCCCTCGATGGTTTTGTCTGCTGCTAGTTTCATGTAATCCATGTTCATACATCCTCCCCATATGATTTTACGATATGCGTGCCTGCCGCGTTGTTGATTGCGGCCTTCAAGCTTTCCGGATTGGTAATGATGACTCGGGAGCCGCTTTTCTCTAGAAAGCTCAGGCTGGCCTCGATTTTTGGCAGCATACTGCCTTTAGGGAAATGCTCTTCGAGCACATATTGCTTCGTTTCGGACACCGTAATTTTATCCAGCGCTTTCTGGTTCGGCTTGCCGAAATGAATGAACACTTTGGGAACACCAGTCGTAATAATCAGGATCTCGGCTTGGATTTGATCCGCCAGCAAGCTCGTTGCCAGATCCTTGTCGATTACGGCATCAATGCCTTCATAAGTCTGATCCGTTCTCTTGACAACGGGAATCCCGCCCCCGCCGACGGCGATGACCACGTAGCCGCTCTCAATTAACGATTTGATGGCATCTTTCTCCACGATGTCGATCGGCTGTGGCGAAGGCACGACGCGTCTGTAACCCCGGCCCGAATCTTCCACGAAGACCCAGTCCGGGTGCTCCCTTTTCAGCTCCTGAGCTTGTTCCAGCGTAAAGAAGGAGCCTACAGGCTTGCTCGGTTTTTTAAAATTCGGATCATTGCTGCTCACTTCGACCTGTGTAATGACGGTTGCTACCTTTTGCTTCATACCGCGGCGAATGAATTCATTCGTCAGCGCCTGCTGAATTTGATAGCCGATGCCGCCTTGGGTATCCGCTACACAGTTGACAAGCGGGACGCTAGGCATGCCGGCTACTTTCTCGGCGATTTCCCCCCTGCGAAGTGTATAGCCTACCTGCGGGCCGTTGCCATGAGTCACAATGACTTCACAGCCCGCTTCTACCATATCTGCAATGTTGACGGCAATATCGCAAACAGCCTCGTACTGATCCTGAATTGTGTCATAATCGTTTCCTTTGACAAGTGCGTTTCCGCCAATCGCTACGACTATCAGTTTTCCCACTTCAATCCTCCCAAGCCACTTAGCTGCCTGCATATTCTCGTTTGTTTCTTGTAGAGAAAAGTGTATAGCACAAACGAAATGATCAGCCCGCTAAAGAACGCAAAATCTTTTAACGTTACTAATAATGGAGCATTCGTGAATCGGTTCGCCAAAAACGATTTCCCCACCTGCGATGAGGGGGTTATAAGTGACCATCCATAGTATGATATACGACAGCACCGTCGGAAAGTCCAGTCCTAGAATGTTGAAGCCGCCGTCCAGTACATGTTATCAAGAAATATTCTGGTGTGACTACATAGACAACAAGCAGGAACCCCTGCATTGGCTAGAGGTTCCTGCTTGTTGTTTACCTGACCTTGAAAATAGCTACTGACTGATTCAGTTCCTCTGCCAGTTCGGCTAGGGATTGTGCCGTAGAAGCTGTTTCTTCACTGCTCGCGGCCGATTCTTCCGTTGCGGCGGAAATACTCTCAATCGAGGAGAGCACATCCGAGGATTGTGCAGCCTGCTCCTCACTGGCGGCTGCAATCTCGGCGACTTTCTGTGCCGAATCATTGACCATGGCCATAATATGCTCAAAAGCTTCGCCTGTCTGCTGTGTGGATCTCACACCCTCTTCGACCGCGCGGACGCTATGTTTCGTATTTTGTTGCATACCTTTAATAATCGCAGTAATCTGTTTGGTTGCTTCGCTGCTTCGCTCGGCCAGCTTCCGGACTTCGTCCGCAACGACCGCAAATCCTCGTCCTTGGTCTCCCGCACGAGCCGCTTCAATTGCCGCATTCAGCGCGAGCAAATTCGTTTGATCGGCAATGTCGTCGATCACCTCAATAATTTCCCCGATTCGGTTAGAATCCTCCTCGAGTAAAGCCATCTGCTCATTGACCTGGTTCATTCCCGAGATAGACGAACGAACCACCTCACCACCGTTTTGGGCAATCGTCAGCGTTTGATTCGACAACTCCGATGCCTCCTCTGCACTGTGGGCTACGGAAGTAATCGCGAGGGACAACTCACGGAAAAGCTCATTCATCACCTGAGCATCGTTCGCTTGACTCGTACTGCTGCTGGCAATTTCCTCCGTACTTGCGGAAATTTGTTCTGCGGCGGCGGAGACATTCTCCGCCAAGCCTAGAATGCTGCTTACGGTTTCGCGAAGGCTAAGCACCATATCATTGATCGATGCGGCCACTTGCCCAACCTCATCCTTCGTATCGATATTTTCCGTCTCTGTTAGGTCGCCATGAGCGACTTTTTCCACCAGCCCGACAACACGATTTAACGGACGGGCGATCACTTGGGATATCAAATATCCGAAAGCTATGCTAAGCAGCATGGCGACAATAATAATGACAAGCGTGATCGTCCTTGACGAAGCATAAAGCACATCCGTTTCAATGCTAGATTGCTCTGCTCTATTTACGTTTAACGTCGTCAAACTTGTTAAATAATTGTTGAAGTCCTCACGGATATCCTCGTAATCTCCATGAAGGTAGTCAAGAAATTGCTCATTCTTACCTTCCATCGTTAATTGAACCGCTTCATCGTAAGCGCGCTGAAAGTTTTGCCACGAGAGCTGAACGTTTTTGTACAGCTCTTCATGCTCTATTGTGTTAAAGCTTCTTGTTCCATATTCCACAATCCGGTCATCAATATCTTTTTTAAATCCATCCATTTTGACCAAATACTCATTTCTATCTTTCTGCGACTCGCTCATATGCAAGTTCAGCAAATCCGCTCTCATTTGCTGGTAAGTGATTTGGGCATTCATGACGTTCGTAATCGGCAGCAAGCGATTGTCATACATCTCATTTATACTATTGTTCAGCTTATCCATGTTGTTTAAGCCATAGAAGCCTACAAAGGTAACGATGATCGCTAAAACAATAAAAGAACTGATCAGCTTGACTGACGTCTTTAGATTATAAAACCACTTCATTGGGGCCACCTCATTCGATATTTTACAGTTAATTTCCTGTGATAATGAGTATTTAAATATACGAATAACCGCCGTTAACATCCGCAAGCAGAGCTTGTATGTCAAGCAGTACAATTAGGGAATCCTGTTGCTGAAACATCCCTTTTAGCCAAGCCTGCTGCGCCATATGCGGCGGGAAGCTGATTCCTTCTTTAGGGAGGAACATGACCTTATTTACTTCATCAACGACAATGCCGATATTCTGGTTTGCTTCCTCTGTATGTATAATAATGATGCGGGTTTTTGAATCCAACTCCTTTTCTGCCTCTGAAAATATGGTATGGAGACTTATTATGGGGATCAGTTTTTCTCTCAGCTGGATCATGCCTAGAAACTCCCGGCGCGAATTCGGAATCCAATTCACCGTCTGCATCCGGATAATTTCTGATACTTCTAGGACAGGAATCCCGTAATCATTGCCGTTGATGGCAAAAACAACGTATTGTTCACTCGTCTGGCTCATTTCATCCCCCCTTCCTAAGACAAAAATCCTCCCGAAATAACGGAGGATTCTCTCGATTTCGGCAACTGGCTGGCATAATGTCATTGATTCGGTGACAAAGTAGCCCCTGTAGCTTTGCGTCCTTGCCTTTCGGCAAGTTTGCCCTTCTATTCAGATGTCACTTCAAAGCTTTGAACAATACATCGTTCGACAATTTAATACAAATTTCAACTTTATTCGACTAAATACTACTTCTCGATTATAGTTCATAAGTACTTATTTAACAATAGTTGTTCGTGCTAATATAGGTTAACAAGCCTATTTTAATAGGCTTTAAGACTCGGAAACATGTCATTCCTATATGCCTGTTCATATTTATGTTCTACATGAAGAACTATCCGCCCACATTCAACAAGTATCAGACAAAATAAAAAGCAAAAGCTCTTAATACAGAACTTTTGCTTACATGATTCACGATTTGAACATATTGACATGAATCTTAACCACAAGCTTGCGGATGGCTGCCGGCTGCTCAGCCATGCCTGGTCTATGAATATCATGCGGAAAAAATACGGCGAACATTCCGGGCTTCATCGCTAATTTCACTTCTTTATCTGAAGGCTGATACAGCGCATAGTCCCCTTCCTCATCATACGACTGCACAGGTTGTTCTCCCCCTTCTGCAGGCGACCATCCGATAATCTCCTCGCCTTCGATCAGATAATGCACATCGATATAGGCTTCATGCTTCTCTGCTACCTGCTCTGCAAACGGCTTTGCTTCCAGTTCCATCACTGACGCATACATCTCATCGCCCCGAATCTCGACGCGCCCAGGGGACGGCGGATCACTAACGATGCCTTGGATCGCTTCAATCGCCTCAATAATGGCCTTATGCTCAAATTTATGATCGTCTTTCCAGGTTGCCAGTGAGCCTAAAATCATATGCATCTCCCCGTAACAAATAATAAATTTACTTACCTATAGCAGCTTCTCGCTGACCGCTGCAGCGGTATTCTCCTTGTTGGCGACCGATTGCTCCTTCGATCTTTTGAAATATTCGGTATATAGCACGTCCAGCAAATAGAGCTGGGATATTTTCGCTGATAAGGAACCTCCCTGCAGCGGGCCTTCATTGGCTCCGCACAGCAGCGTAAGGTCCGAATACGAAGTTAGCGGTGACTTAACGAACCGCGTAATCGATATTACCGTAGCGCCGCGCTCCTTTGCCTTCTTCGCCACTTCAATATTGTCCTTGGTTGAACCTGAATACGAAATGATTACAGCTACATCCCGCTCGGACATGAGAGCCGCCGACATCATCTGCAAATGTGAGTCAAAGGTGCACTCCGCCTTATTTGTAATCCGCATGAACTTGACTTTGGCCTCCATGGCCGTGATCAGTGACGAGCCCACACCAAAGAACAATATCCGGTCGGCACCGATCAAATAATCGATGGCCTGGTCGATTTTCTCAATGTTTAGCAGATTAAAAGTCTCATTCAATGCGCTGATATTTGAAGACAGCACCTTGGACGCGACCTGGTCAATTGAATCATCCATGAGCACCTGGTCGGTCAGCTGCGGAATCTCATTGTCCACGGTAATACTGTGAGCCAGGGCGATTTTAAATTCCTGATAGCCTTTATAGCTAAGTGATTTACAAAAGCGGAATATGCTGGATTCCCCAACATTACAGGCATCGGCCAAATCCGTAATGGACATGTAAACCACGCTCGCAGCATTCTCCAGCACATAGTCGGCTACCTTCTTCTCTGTATTCGTTAAATTGTTGTACTTGGAATGAATCGAAGTAAAAATACTTAATGGCCGCAAATTCTCTCCCCCTATCGACAAAATAGTGATGCCGCTCCAAGAACGCCCGCTTTATTCCCTAGGGAGGCTTTCAGAATTTTCACATCACGATAGCTTTCCATAACCATTTCCTTCGTTCTGGCTTCTACAAGCCGAACCAGCTCATCCTGCTCCATTACGCCACCCCCGACTATAACGGCAGAGGGATTAAAGATATGAATGATTGAGGTTAAACCGTAGACGACTTCATCCACCCAGGCGTGCAGAATTCGCTCCAGTTGACTGTTCCCGTGCTTGATCTTCTCGAACAGCATTCTGCCATTTCTGCAGTCAGGGTCAACCTCCCTGGCCATTTCCACCAAGGCCGTCGTAGAGGCATATTTTTCGTAAAAAAGAGGGTTGCCCCCGTTGCCGCGATCGGCTACGGCATGTGTTACGATATGGCCAAATTCAGCAGCCACGCCGTTAGCCCCCTTATAAACCCGGCGATTGATCACGATGGCCCCGCCGATCCCCGTGCCATAAGTCAAGCATAAAAAATCATCCAAGTGCCGGGCAGCGCCGAAAAATGCTTCTCCGAGCGCGGCCGCGTTCACATCATTTTCGATTTTTACAGGTTTATGAAACTTCTCCTCAAGCATGTCCTTTATTCTCATGCCAGTATAATCTGGTATATTTTCGTTAGCGAAGACGATAATTCCTGCTTCCGAATCAACTTGCCCGGCCGTACTGATGGCAATCGCATCAAAATCGTCATATTCCGCAAGCTTGTCCATCAATCGGGCCATCACATGAGGGCCGCCTTGGCGGCTCTCCGTGGCGTATTCCTGGAATTGCTCCATCCTTCCCTGTTCATCACAGATGCAGAGCTTTGTATTCGTTCCGCCAATATCCGCGGCTAATATTCTCATTCTCTCACAGCCTTCACGAACCGCTGCGTAATTTCCATCGGCCGGGTGATGGCAGAGCCAACCACCGCCGAATATACGCCAAGGTCGTACATTTTCTTCAACTGCTCCGGCGTCGAGATCCCGCCTTCCGAAATAACAGGAACCGATAGACGGCTTACAAGCCGCTCCACTAAATCAAAATCAGGCAAAGCTATGCCTTTCGTTGCTTCTGTGTACCCGCTCAAAGTGGTGCCTACGAGATCAAATCCCAGCTCCTCGGCCATGACGCCTTCCTCGAACGTTGAACAGTCAGCCATAAATAACTGATCCTTGTACATCTCTCTAATACGCGGGAACAACTCGGAAATCGTCGTCCCGTCGGGACGGATGCGGTCAGTTGCGTCCATTGCGATAATATCTACGCCTTCATTGTACAGAGCCTCAACTTCCTTTAATGTCGGTGTAATAAACACATCCGAACCTTCGTATACCTGTTTGATGATGCCGATGATCGGCAATTGAACTGTTTTCTTGATCTCTCTAATATCTTCCACGCTATTCGCACGAATGCCTGCTGCTCCGCCCAAATAGGCGGCATATGCCATTCTTCCCATAATAAAGGGGCTATGAAGAGGCTCCTCAGGCAGCGCTTGGCAGGATACGACTAATCTATGATGGATCTCTTTTAGCACTTTATGATCTGTCTTCATCTGTAAACCACTCCACGTTTTTATATAATTATTACTCTTTCACTGCCCCAGCCGTAATGCCTGATGTAAAGTAGCGTTGGAACAATACGAAAATGATCAGCATCGGAATGGCCGCAACGGTCGCTCCGGCCATTTTGTAAGCAAAGTTAGGGTTGAGATCCTGCATCAGGGTCGCGGTACCGACCATTAGTGTTTTCATCAATTTCTCCTGGCCAACGACCAATTGCCACAAATAGTCGTTCCAGACCTGGACGAAATTAAGGATGAACAATGCTCCAATGCCCGGTTTAACGATCGGCAGCATGATTCTCGTAAATGTTCGCCACTCGCTGGCACCGTCGATTCTCGCCGCTTCCCTGAGCGCATTTGGCGTCGTATCAAAGAACCCTTTTAATAGAAATACCCCGAATGCCCCCGCCACGTTTGGCCAGATCATTCCGCCGTAGGCATTTACCATGTGGAAATTCTGGACGATGCGGAAGAGCGGTACAATCATAATTTCCTTTGGAATCATCAAGCTGGATATGAAAATAATATAAATTAGATTGCTGAATTTAAAATTAATTTTCGAGAAAGCGTACGCTGCCATCGAACCGATGACAATGACCAGAATGGTTGTAACGCCGGACACGTAAATACTGTTGAACGTCCACCGCAAAGCGGGCTGGTTTTGAAATATATCGACATAATTGGAGAAAGTAATCGTCTTTGGCCACCAGTCTGGCGGCATCTTGACGACGTCCGAGCTGTTTTTCAAAGAGCTTGTAAATAACCAATATAGCGGAAACAGGTTTAAAACAGCGAAGAGGGTAATGATCGCGTTTGAAACGATATCGAACTTCTCCATTTTTTTCTTGTTCTTGATTTGTGACATTGAGCTTATCCCCCTCACTTCTCCTGAAGCATGCTTTTCAATTGAGGTACTGAGAGCAGCAGTGTGATGATGAACATAATCACCCCAACCGCAGAAGCAACTCCGAGCTGATTATATTTAAATGCGTTGTTGTACAGGTAATACATCAGAGTCACGGAGGCATTATTTGGACCGCCGCCGGTCAACAACTGAATGACGACGAATATTTTCAGAACAGCAATGATGTTTATGATCGTAATGTACACGGTCGTCGGTTTGACGGATGGAATCAATATTTTAAGGATGACCTGCCATCTGCTGGCTCCATCCACTTCTGCCGCTTCGAATAGATCTTTAGGTACGCCGATCATCGCTGCGATATACAGGATAATTGCTTGACCGACGTTGGTCGCAAAGGTGACGAAAATAATGACGGGCATAACCGTCTTGGGATTACCGAGAAGGTTCACTGTGCCCAGCCCCATATCGCGGGCAAAATACGAAATCAATCCGTTTGCCGGATTAAGCAAAAAGCTCCAAACCATACTCATGACAACCATAGAAACCATGACAGGAATATAGTAGCTTCCCCGGATAAAGGAGACATATCTGGCGTTCTTATCAAAGATTGCCGAAGCTACGAATAAAGCAAAACCAACCGTAAGAATGACGATAAATACGACAAATATGACGGTGTTAAATAAGGCCTTGAAGAAGACCGGATCACTAAACAGGGTCAGGTAATTATCGAAGCCGACAAATGTCTCGCTCTGATAGTTGATCCGGTACATGCTCAGCCTGATGCCTTCAATGATCGGATATACAAGGAAGAGCAAGAAAACCAGCATCTGAGGCAAAATAAACAAATAACCGGTCATATTCTCTTTGGCATAAATATTTCTTCGTAGTTTCATATCCATTTTACCTTTCTAATTAGCAGCCTTGAGCCTAGCAAACTTCCAATGCTCAAGGCTGTTAATCGTGTAATGTTGATCAGCCGGCAGACTATTTATTGTAGATGACAGAGCCGGCTTTATTCTGCTCAATCACCTTGTTGCCACTCGTTTGATAGTCTTTCACCATTTGCTCAGGCGTTTTTTGTCCCAAGTAAAGCGCTTGAAGCTCTGGGTACAGTACTTCTCTCAATTGGCTGTAGCCTGGAACGTTGCCCGTAAAGTTGAACAAATATTTAGAGTTGGCATCGTAAGCCGCGAAGAGCGGATTTTCGCCTTTCAATTCCTCCGAAACCGAGCTTCTTACAGGGATGCCATTCTTCGAGGATTTCACCAGTTCGGGATCCGTAGAGAAGAATTTAACGAAATCCTTGGCCACCTCTACTTTTTTCGCATTGCCAGATTGGAACACGCTGGCACCAACAACGTACGTAAAGGATAGCGGATCTCCGCTTTCAGACGGAATATTGGCCAAGCGTACGTCAAATTTCGGCGAAGTGCCATTCTCCATATTCGTCTTCATGTTGCTGAAGAGGACCGGATTGGTAAAGCTAATGCCGAGTTGCTGATTCTGGAACATGGCGTTTGCATCATTGGAGGATACGGACTCGGCACCTGGATTGGTGTAGCCGCCATCATACAGCTTTTTGAGCCATGCTGCTGCCTTAGCGCCGTTTGCATCATCCAGCACAATGTTGCCTTCGCTGCTGAAGAACTGGTTGCCGAACATTCTCAGGTAAGCCAGATTCCAAGTATCGCCCTGGTTATTCACGGCATACAGTGCCATTGGATAAGCATTCGCATATTTGTCTTTAGGCAGGTTATTCTTCAGTCCGTCCAGGATTTGCTGGTACTCGTCCATGGTCCAGGTTTTGATCTCGCTCTCATCGCCGACAAATTGCTCTAAGCCGGCTGCTCTGAACATGTCGGCATTGTAGACAAGCGTGCCAGGATTATGCTGGAACGGATAGAAATATACCTCGTCTCCGAACGTGACCGCATCCCAGAAGCTTTGGTCAATGTCCTTTTTAGCCTCTTCATCAACGATGTCCGTTAGCGGTACAAGCGCGCCGCGGTGTACATAGTCTCCCATCGGGAAGACGCTTTCAAAAAATACATCCGGAGGCGTGTTGCTGCTGAGGTTAACATTGAGAAGCTGGTCACGCTGATCTCCCGCAATCACTTCCACTTTAACGCTGGCATCGTATTTATCGTATTGCTCTGAGAATTTCTTAGCCGCATACTTCAAGAAGCTGTCATAGTCGGCGCCTTGCTCCGAGGCATCCATAACGCCCTTCCATTGCGGCGTCAGCCATGCCGTAATTTCGACTTTTTCCTTGCCGCCCTTGCCTGCGTTGGATGATGCCGCATCACTGCCGGCTTTATTGTTTCCAGAGCATCCCGCAATCATTGAAACAATAACCATAAGTGCCACCGTAGTCATTAACAGACGCTTTTTAAACATGTGTAAGCCTCCTTAAGTAAATAAATCTTCGTGTATAGTTTTTGGATTACTTGCAGTGGCGTTCAATCGCCTGATCGATCATCTGAACGATTCCATCAATTCGGGCCGCATCTTCTTCGCTGATGTTATGCATTGGGGCTCTTACTCCACCGATATCCACGCCTCTTCTTCTCAGCACTTCCTTGATAACGGCATACATGGAGCCATCCTGAGAGCATAGCGCGATAATAATGTCGTTAATGTCGCTCTGAATCGCTGTCGCTTCGGCAAATTTGCCGGCTTCAACGAAATCGTTCGCCTGCAGGAACAATTCTGGCATGGAGGCGTACGTTCCGCCGATTCCAGCATCGGCCCCCATAATTCTTCCAGATACGAACTGCTCATCAGGGCCGTTGAATACGATCACGTCATCACCGCCGACTCTTTTGAATCGCTCAATGTCCATGGTCGGCATCGAAGAATTTTTAACGCCGATGACTTTTTTATTTTCCAGCATTTTGGCAAACAGCGCCGGACTAAGCGTATATCCCGTCGTTTGCGGAATGTTATAAATAATGAAAGGAAGATCCGTTGCCTCAATAATGTCGCTCCAATATTTGTAAACTGCACGGTCAGGAAGCTTGAAGTAAATTGGCGGGATAGCCGATAGCGCATCATAACCCAGTTCCGCCGCATGCTTCGCTAATTCGATGCTGTCTCTCGTCGACGGAGCGCCCACATGGGCAATCAAGGTCATTTTGCCTTTCAGCTGGTTCGCAACATACGTTAGCACGGCTTTGCGTTCATCGAGATTGTGATAGATGCACTCCCCGGAGCTTCCGCCAACGTAGACGCCTTGCACTCCTTTGTCTAACAGGTAATCGCACAGATCCTTCGTCCGCGCTTCCGAAATGTTGCCTTCTTCGTCATAGCATGCATAGAAGGCCGGTAGGATGCCATGAAACTTTTCTAATGAAGCCATTTTTCTTTCCTCCTTGGTTGTCTGCATTGCCTTTATCCTCGAATGGTCATGTATTCTGGTTTCGTAAATTATTTTCGCTTATATCTATTTTTAGAAAAATATTTCCACCAAAAATCATGACAAGGTGTTCGTGTTAGATCCGATGACCTCCCCCGTTCGATGATACTAATGCGACATGAATCTGGAAGCCCTTACACAACTTTGGGTTGTTAGTATTTAATTTTGGCTCCTTCTATATTCAACTTATCATGAATTTTCGATTTTGTAAATTATTTTCTCCGAAATATAATTGTTGAAAATTTCTTCCCGTAATAAGAATATTGAATTTCCTTTCCCGTCTTCATCCCCTTCTACAGATTATTGTGTTACCATATGATCAATTCATTCTAAGGAGAGTAAGCCTAATGACAAAGCAGAAGTGATGAAGAAGCTCGAGGAACTGGGCACTGAGCAAACGAAGAAAACCTTTATGCGCCACGGAGCTAAGGAGCCCCTCTTCGGCGTCAAGGTTGGAGATCTGAAGGAGCTGGTGAAGCAGGTGTCCAAGGATCAGGAATTGGCTCTGGCTCTTTATGACACAGGCAATTCTGACGCCATGTATCTGGCCGGACTGTCCATTAACCCGCAAATGATGACATTACCCCAGCTGGAGCACTGGGCCAAACAGGCTAACTGGTACATGCTGGCCGAATATACGGTCGCAGGCGCAGCGGCAGAGAGCCCTTACGCACTGAAGCTGGCAAGGGAATGGATGCGTTCCGGTGACGAAATGATCGCGACCTGCGGCTGGAGCACGTATGCCAATTACGTGTCCATTACTCCCGATGACCAGCTTGACCTGGAGGAAATCCGCGCCTTGCTGCGGCTGATCGAATCCACGATTCATGAGGAGCAGAACCGGGTTCGGTATACGATGAATATGTTTGTCATCATTGCAGGAAGTTATGTGACTGCTCTATATGATGAAGCCATTGCCATCGCGGAAAGCATCGGCAAGGTTCACGTCGATGTCGGCCAAACCGCTTGCAAGGTTCCGTTAGCTGCTGATTACATTCGCAAGGTAGCACAGCGCGGCAAGCTGGGCATCAAGAAAAAAACCTGCATCTGCTAAGGACAGCCCCTCCTTTAGGACTATAGATTGAGTAAAATTCTGGCTACTGTGAAATAGATGATTAAGCCGGTGCCGTCCACGAGCGTCGTAATAAATGGCCCGGAGATCACGGCCGGATCCGCCTTCAGCTTATGCAGAACGAGAGGTAGGATGGCGGCCACGAAGGAAGCCCACAGCACGATGATCATTGCCGTTAAACCCACGACTAAGCCTACGTTCATCTCAACGCCGAGCATCCAGGCACGAAGGTAGGCGATAATAAAAATCGTTGAGCCGGTCATGATTCCGGTGACCAGTTCCTTCCGGATTACGCGGAACAGATCTCTAAAGTGCACTTCACCCACGGCAAGCGCCCGGACAAGCGTGGACACGGTTTGCGTCCCGGTATTTCCTCCTGTACCGATGAGGAGCGGTATAAAGAATGCAAGCGATATAACTTCGGTCAACGTATCTTCATAATGCCTTAGCACCGTCCCGGTATACGCCTCGGCGACAAATAAAATCAGAAGCCAGATGATCCTTTTTCGATAAAGATGAAATACAGAGCTCTTGAAGTAAGTACCCTGTAGCGGCTGGCTTCCGCCGAGCATCTGAATATCCTCCGTCGCCTCCTCCTGCATGACGTCGATCAAGTCATCGACGGTAACGACGCCGATCAGACGCTGCTGGGCGTCCACAACCGGCAGCGCAACCCAATCGTAACGCGACAGCAGTTCAGCTGCTTCCTCTTGGCCCATTGTAGCCGGGACGGAGATAGGTTCATCCGCGATTTCCTGAAGCAGGGTAGCGGGATCAGCCAAAATTATTTTTTTCAGCGAAACGACCCCTAGCAACTCCCCTTTCGTTCCGGTTACATAAATATAAGCCGTAATTTCTGCCTCGCGCCCGACCTTGCGTATGTGCTCCAGCGTAGTATCCATCGTCCATTGGCCAGGTGCGGCGATATAATCAATTGTTGCCAGGCTCCCTGCCGTTTCCTCCGGAAACGTCATCAAAGTCTGCAGGCGCTTGCGGTAATCGTCCGGCAGTAAATCCAGCAGCTTGTCCGCCTGATAGCGATGAATCGCCAGCATCATGTCCGCTACGACATCACTGGGCAGCTCATTGAGTATTTGCGAAGTCAGATTCACATTCAGATTATGCAAAATCTTATATTGCACAAGCGGTTCCAGGAACTCCAAAATTTCTGCCGCCACGACCGGGGGAAGAAGCTCCATCAGCCTAAGCTGCTCCTCCGCCTTTAATGTCTCCAAACTTTCTGCCAAATCAATCGGTCTGAACGCCTCCGCAAATGTAAGCATCTGGTCCCGATCCGCTGTCAAGATCTTCTGCCTCATTTGATTAAGATCGATCATTATAACGTACTCCTTTGAATTTGTTGTTCATGCTAATATTCCATTATACCACGGTTGAAAGCAGGCAAAGCATTTATATAGGTTCTTACTAAGGTATAAGGCGCATGCTTTCTTCAGACAATAAAATCATGTCAACAGCCATCATGAAGCAACCTGCTTTTGATTTCATTGCTACTGAAACCGCTAACAGCTACGATAGTTATAGGATATATGAACTACACATCAACTTCAGATTCAACAAATTATTTTGTGGAGGTCAAAAAATATGGATACTGCACAATCATCTGGCTTTAAAGTTCTAGTGCAGCGGTTCGGCCGATTCCTAAGCGGAATGGTTATGCCGAACATCGGTGCATTCATTGCCTGGGGTCTGATTACAGCCCTGTTCATTCCGACAGGCTGGATCCCGAATGAAGGTCTGGCTTCGCTTGTCGGACCAATGATCACTTATCTGCTCCCGCTCCTTATCGGTTACACGGGCGGACACATGATTCACGGCGTACGCGGTGGCGTTATCGGTGCCGTCGTAACGATGGGGGTAGTTGTAGGTGCGGATATCCCGATGTTCCTCGGAGCCATGATCATGGGTCCATTAGGAGCTTGGGTCTTGAAAATGTTCGACAAATCGGTTGAAGGTAAAATCCCTGCCGGTTTCGAAATGCTGGTCAACAACTTCTCCTCCGGTATCATCGGCGGTGCGCTCGCCCTAGGAGCATTTAAAGGCGTTGGCCCAGTCGTTCAAGCGTTCAGCAACGTTCTGGCTGCGGGTGTTGAGTTTCTGATTAATACGGGCCTGCTCCCGCTGGCTAACCTGCTGATCGAGCCTGCAAAAGTATTGTTCCTGAACAATGCCATCAACCACGGAATTCTTGGCCCGCTGGCATTGGAACAGGTGTCCAAAGCAGGACAATCCATTATCTTTATGCTGGAATCTAACCCGGGGCCTGGTCTTGGTATTTTGCTAGCTTACTGGGTATTCGGCAGAGGAATGGTAAAGAACTCTGCCCCTGGTGCGGTTATCATTCACTTCTTGGGCGGTATTCATGAAATCTACTTCCCGTACATCCTGATGAATCCACGATTGATCCTTGCGGCGATCGGCGGTGGTATGGCTGGTACGTTTACCTTCTCGATTCTGGGCGCTGGTCTCGTAGCTGCACCTTCGCCAGGAAGTATTATCGCCTACATGGCGATGACGCCAAAAGGCGGATACCTAGCCATGTTCGCAGGTGTTCTGGTCGCAACCGTCGTATCGTTCCTGATCGCTTCCCTGCTGCTGAAGACTGCGAAAGACAGCGGAGAAGAAGGCGTTGACCTGGAAGAAGCACAAGCTAAGATGAAGCAAATGAAAGCTGACGCTAAAGGCACCAGCACGCCTAACGCTTCTGAAGCCAACAATGAGGTTAAATCCAAAAAGGATGTGAAGAAAATCGTCTTCTCCTGTGATGCCGGTATGGGATCCAGTGCGATGGGCGCTTCAATCCTGCGGAAGAAGGTCGACGCCGCCGGCTTGCCGATTACGGTTACCAATACAGCGATTAACGACATTCCGGCTGACGCGGATATTATCTTTACTCATAAGACACTGACAGACCGGGCACGTCTGAAAAATCCTAACGCAGAGCATATATCCATCGAAAACTTCTTGAAGAGTCCTAAATATGACGCGCTCGTCGAAAGATTGAGCAAGTAATCCCAAGCTTGGCGCTGACAGATTTTCTGTCGGCGTTAAGCTCATTTCTCTCGTGAAGGATGATGCCATATCATAATGTCAACTAGACAACGTCGGATTGTAGAGCTGCTGTTCAATCAACAGAATGAAATTACAGCTGCAGATATCGCTGCCGAGATTGGAACCAGTACGCGAACCATTCACAGGGAGCTAATTGATATTGAACCTGCCCTTGCGGCTCATGGCATTACACTTCACAAGAAGTCGGGAATCGGCATCAAAATCGAAGCAGACAGCGAGCAGATCGAATTGTTCAAACAAGAGCTGAATCTGTCCGTGCCTGCCGAATATTCTCCCGAGGAACGGAAAATCCTGATCCTGTGCAAGCTCCTGCAGTATGATGAGCCGATGAAGCTGTTCACCCTCGCTCATGAACTAAATGTGACAATGCCTACGATTAGCAGTGATTTGGACCAGCTGGAGGATCAGATCAACGAACAGCAGCTGACACTCGTCCGCAAACGCGGCTACGGGGTTGAATTAACGGGCAAGGAACAAGCGAAGCGGCAAATGATCAGCTTGCTCGCTATCAAATACTTAGATGATTCCGATTTGTTCGGACACCAAGATGATTCTAGCGATCATGCCGTCGTACATCCGCTGACCAACCAGCTTCTGAGCATGGTCGGCAAAGCGCAGTTTTTCAAGCTAGAGCGGGCACTCTGGCAAATCAACAAGCAATCCCCGATTCGTTTGTCAGAGGCGGCTTATACCCGTTTGCTGATCCGGCTATCCGTGGCTCTGACCCGAATCGAGCACGGCTGTCTTATTCGTCAGGATCAGGAGCTTGCTGCCCAACCGGGCACTTCATCCGTCAAGGACAACGGCCAGCTCGCCCGCCTCCTCCAACTGCTTGAGTTGGAGCTTCCTCAGGCCGAGGAAGCATATCTAGGCAGCTTGCTCAGGGGCGAAGCACAGCATGAGCTGGGATTGCTCGTCAACCACAACGACATGTCGCTCATCGAAACGGTAACCGAGTTGATCCGGTATATCGAGATCAAGACGCAGATTTCTTTTATCAATGACCGCTCGCTCGTCGAGGGCTTGATCCAGCATATGCACCCTGCCTTTCAAAGGATTGCCAGCGGCATTGCCATTCGCAACCCGATTCTGACACAAATCAAAAAAGATTATGACGAACTGTTCACCCTCGTCAGGCAGGGCGTCGATCAGTTCGTGCAAACCCTCCACGTCCCGGACGAGGAAATCGGTTATATCGTGATGCATTTCGGAGCGGCCATCGAGCGTTCCAAGCAATTTCCATGGAAAGTGCGGGCCGTGCTCGTCTGCACGAGCGGCATCGGCTCGTCGAAGCTATTGGCGGTTCGTATTCACAAGGAGCTGCCGCAAATCGAGCTGATCGGCCATCTGTCCTGGTATGAAGCTGTACGGCTGCCGGCGGATGATTATGATTTGATTATTTCGACCGTGAATTTGCCGCTGGCATCCGACAGGTATATTAAAATCAGCCCGCTGCTCACGGAGGATGAGGCCACAAAGCTAAGAGCTTTTATCCATGACATTACTTTAAAAAACAAAGAGCCCTCTCCCGCTGCCGACCCGGATCATGGCCCGCTCGATCGGCTGAGACAGCTGCATATCTACTCGGATATTGTGCTGCAGCTGCTGGAGAACTTCAGAGTTCACAGGATGAACCGAAGTTCCGGAGGGCCTGACCTGCAAAGCCAGCTGCTGCATATGATCTCCACGATTGAACAGCCCAGCGTATTGCTGAACAAAGAGAAGATCGTAGAGCAGCTGCTGCATCGGGAGGAGCAAGGCAGCCTGGTCATGCCCGACACGGAGATCGCCTTAATCCACACGCGAAGCGAATGGGTGCAGCAGCCGCTCATCTCCCTGTTTCGCTACGATATGCCGATTAAGCTCAACCATGAAGCCGGTGATGTTAAGCAGGTCCTGTTGATGCTGGGTCCCATGAAGCTGGACAAGGCGAGTCTCGAAGTACTGAGCGAAATCAGCGGAATGCTGCTCCTCACCGACATGGTTGCACTGCTCGAGGAAGGAAGCAAGGAAGAGATCACAGGTTTCATCTCCGGGCAACTGGAGAAATATATGATAAGAAAATTGGATTGGAGAGATTAAACCATGGCTATTCTATCTACAGACAAAGTGAAACTCAACGTGAAGGTTCAAGACAAATACGAAGCTATCCGCATGGTGGGACAAATGCTGGTGGACGCTGGCCATGCCCCGCAGGAATATATCGAGAAAATGATCGAACGCGAGGACTCCCTGTCAACCTATCTTGGCGGCGGACTCGCCATGCCGCATGGCACGAATGAAGCCAAGTCCATGATCAAATCCACGGGGATGGCTATACTTACCGCCCCGGACGGTATTGATTTCGGCGGCGATGAGCCTGCACGGCTAGTTATCGGCCTTGCAGCGATCCGCGATGATCATATGGGAATTCTGACGAACGTTGCCGTCCTCGTCTCGGACGATGATGAAATGGAACGGATCGTGAACGCGACTTCGGAAGAAGAGCTGATTTCGATTTTCGAAGAGGGGCTGAGCGAATGAAGGCCGTACATTTTGGCGCAGGCAACATCGGTCGGGGCTTTATCGGCTTATTGCTCTCGAAGTCGGGATATGAGGTGACGTTTGTTGATGTAAACGATACGCTGGTCAACCTGCTGCAGAGCAAACGGCAATATACGGTCACCTTGGCCAATGAGCAAGCCGATTCGATCGTCGTCGAGAACGTAACCGCGATTAACGGCAACAATCAAGCCCTTGTCGCCGAAGCGGTCGCGGAAGCAGATATCGTAACGACTGCCGTGGGCGTCTCCGTATTGAAGCATATCGCTGCCGCAATTGCTCAGGGAATTGAACTGAGATTGTCGCGCAGCACCCGCCCTCTTCATGTCATTGCCTGCGAAAATGCCATCGGGGGCAGTACGCAGCTTAAAAACCATGTCTACGACCATCTGTCCGCACCCGCAAAAGAGCAGGCCGATCGGTCGATCGATTTCCCCGATGCCGCCGTGGATCGGATCGTACCGCTGCAGCAGCATGAGGACCCGCTGCTCGTCACGGTTGAGCCTTTCTACGAATGGACGGTGGACCGGTCGGCCATGCGAGGGGAATTCCAGGAGATCGCCGGGGTTCATTATGTAGACCGATTGCTGCCTTATATCGAGCGCAAGCTTTTCACCGTGAATACCGGGCACTGTATCGCTGCCTATCATGGTTATCTGAACGGTTACGAGACCATTCAGGAAGCGATGAAAGATCCCGCAGTCGTCGGCGAGGTTAGAGGAGCCTTGCAGGAATCGGGTGCGATGCTTGTAAGGACGTATTCGTTCGACGAGGCCTCTCACAAGCAGTATATCGAGCAAATTCTCGAACGCTTCATCAATCCTTATTTAACCGATGAGATTGCGCGCGTAGGCCGTTCCCCGATTCGGAAAATTTCTCCGAACGATCGGCTCGTCAGACCGGCACGGCTCGCTCACGAACTGGGGATCCCTGTCCCCCATCTGACAAAAGCGGTTGCCGCGGCTCTGCTATTCGACGAGAGCAGCGATCCGGAATCCGCCGAGCTGCAGGCCTATGTGCGCGAGCACGGGGTTCATGCGGCCATTGAGAAATACACGGAGCTGCCGCAGGAACACGCGCTGCATGCCCAAATTGCCGATGAATATGCGAAGCTTAAAGAACATCGATCTTGATTAGCAACGCCGATTATTGAAAATTTTGAATAATATCACTTTATCTGAAAAGAAGCCGTTTGAACTGCAGTGGCTGTTGTATAGCCTACAGTCTATCGGCTTCTTTTTTCGGCAAGCTATCGATATTCACTGGCACGCACTCCTAAACCAAACATGGCGAGACATGGCAAGAAAAGCAACACAGCAAAGAGAAAATGCAGATGGAACCAATATAGTGCAACAGCGATAAGCGTATAAATTAGGCCAGCAAAGCTGGACAATACAGGGATCGGACTTTGCGGCACCTGCTCCAGCATCCCGTTGGAATCTTCCTCTTTGATGATCATCCTGACTGCCTGCCCTCCCTTTCGATCAAAGGAAGCAATCCCCAATTGCAGTAAAATAGCGCCCATCGTGATGGATACGCACCATACCAGCGTTTGTAATATCACTAATCCATCGATCTGCAAAAACAGAGCTACCACAGGGTACCCGATCAATACGGGAACTACAACCAGCAAAATCGAAGTTATAAATTTTGCCGTGAAAATATGCCTGCCCTTGGTTCCGCTCATAAAATAAATAAGATAGCTTTGCTTTTCTTGCTGATATAGCGCAGACACAATCTCACCAAACGCCAGCATGGTATAGAGAACGACAAATCCAAATACATAAGCAGGGGCGTTCTGCCCGGTAAGGAAAGAATCAAACAGTCCGATTTTTGTGAGAACAACAGCCACAATCATTCCAATCAGCCATAAACCTACTCTCACTAATGTAATTTTATTTTTAATAATTAAAATCCAATCCTTGATCATAACTGCATTTTGCGGAGTTGAGATCAGATGGGAAATCCCGCTATCTTTGTTCTGGATCCGTTTATCATTCTCTACAAGCCGAAGCCAGCCTTCATAATACAGCTCCCCCATTCTCCCTGTGAGAAAAAGCAATACAATTATACCTGCACCGCAGACCGCAGCAACCGGATACATGATCTGTTCAAATTGGCTCCAAAAAACAAAGGATACCGACTCTAGCGAAACTAGCACCCATACGATAAAGCCGAACAACGCCAAATAACCAATCGTCGCTATGCCGACAAATCCCTTTACGACGGCCGGAATATAATACATGGTAATAATCATCAGATAGCGGCAGACCAGATCGACGGTCATCTCGGCTGCAAATCCAATGACAAACAACAATAACCCTGTCGTCAATTTATCGGCCATGCCCAGGCCGCTTGTCAACGGAATTGTCAGGATTAAAGCTGCCCATAAATATAAAGGCACCCGGGATAGCCATTGTCCTATTATGAGCTGAAGGTTAGAGATACCCGACGAATGAAACAGCATCAAATTTTTTTGCATGTACATTTGCGAAGGCAGATCATTCATAGCACGGAGCAAGCCGACAAGCAGAGTTTCAGCGGCAATAAAGAGAATTTTTTTAGATAAATCGGCTTCCATGAAGATATTCCCAAATTTCTCTGAAAAGTAAATGGGAATCGCTATTCCTAGCAATAGAATCCAGATTAGCAATTTAGCCCGGCTGTGGTATAAATACTGATTCAGGAACGGGCGATTATAATAATAGATCATCGATTTAATTGTTGAGGGTAACAGGTTTTTCACCCCTCTCTATTATAGATAGAAAGATCTCCTCCAGCTTGCTCCCCGCTTCCAAGCCCCGGCTCTGACGCAGCTCCTCCATCGTCCCCATGGCCTGGATCTTCCCGGCGTCCAGAATAGCAATCGTGTCAGCCATCTCCTCCACAACATCAAGAATATGCGTCGTAAGAAACACGGTAACGCCATTCTTCTTTGCTGAACGATAGATTCGATCCTTGACCTCCCGAGCGGCCAAAGGATCTAGACCATTGGTTACTTCATCCAGGAATAGAACCTCTGGGTTGTGAATGAGTCCGCACGCAATAGCGGTTTTCCTTTTCATCCCTAAGGAATAAGCCTTGATTAACTTATCCGCACTCTCCAGCAAGCCGAACTGAATTAGCAACTCCTCCGTCCTATGATGGATCTCTTCCCTGCCAAGTCCGTACAAGCCACCGACAAATCGCAGCATCTCCCGGCCTGTCAAGCCTTCATGCAGTAGGGGGACATCAGGTACATACCCTGTAATTTTCCGAATGCTTTTATCCTTCCACATGTCAATCCCTTTAATCAAAATACTGCCTGAGGATGGCTTTAGCTGGCCTGTCATCATTTTCATTGTTGTTGTTTTCCCGGCTCCATTACTTCCAAGGAATGCAAAGATTTCTCCCTGGGGAACGGAGATCGATAGATTGTCTACAGCAAGATGCTTATCATAAAATCGGGTAAGGCCTTTCAGCTCAATCATATGGAGCATTTCGTTCATCTAGCATTCACATTCCTTTCATATGACTAGAATTGAGTATCAATGAACAATTTAAAGCCAGTTTATTATACAGTAATTAGAATCATATGTTAAATTTGTAATTGTTATATTCTACTGCATCTTATCTGAATTCACTTTTATACATATAGCTGACCAGCCTGTGCAAATGCTCCCGTTCATGAAAAATTGATTATAATTAAAAATTACAATTTAAATCGATAAAATTTTACATTAATCTGTTACAATAAACACGGATCAAAATAAAAAAATAAGGATAGGGATGAGACTTGAATTCTACTTCTACTACTCAGCAACAAGATTTACAAAACATCAAGAAGCTGCCGATATTGATCTCGCTCATCATCGGGGCCTTCTTCTCCATTCTGAATGAAACACTGCTCAATATTGCTCTGCCAAAGCTTGAAGTGGCGCTGGAGGTTTCTGCTTCTACGCTGCAATGGCTCGCTACGGGCTATATGCTGGTCGTCGGCGTGCTCATTCCTGTATCAGCGCTGCTTGTTCAATGGTTTACAACGCGGCAGATGTTCCTGGGCGCTATGGTGCTGTTTACGGTAGGGACGTTTCTCTGCGGAATCGCCCCGAATTTTGAAATACTGTTGATCGGTCGTATACTTCAAGCAAGCGGAGCAGGCTTGATGCTGCCCGTCATGATGAACACAATTCTCGTGCTGTATCCGCCGGAGACGCGCGGTGCAGCTATGGGCACGATCGGACTCGTGATCATGTTTGCTCCAGCGATCGGCCCCACTCTTTCGGGCTTGATTCTGCAGTTTGCCGATTGGCGCTGGCTGTTCTTCCTGGTGCTTCCTTTTGCAATCGGCTCGATCGTAGTCTCGTTCATTTTCTTGAAAAATGTCACCACCGTCACCAAACCAAAAGTCGACGTACTGTCGATTCTGCTGTCGACGCTCGGGTTTGGCGGTATCGTATTCGGCTTCAGCAGTGCGGGCAAAGCCGATTCGACCTGGGCCAGCACAGAAGTGTTCGTCCCATTAATCATTGGCGGCGTCTCATTGCTTCTATTCGTCATCCGGCAGCTAAGGTCGAAGGAACCTATGCTCGATTTCCGCGTTTTTAAATTCTCGATGTTTACGCTCACGACGATTATGCTCATCATCGCAATGATGACGATGTTCTCGACGATGCTGCTGCTCCCCTTCCTGATGCAAGGGGTGTTCCTGATGACGACCTTCGCAGCCGGGCTGGTCCTTCTTCCCGGAGGATTGCTCAACGGACTGATTTCACCGGTTACCGGCAAGCTGTTCGATAAGTTCGGCCCGCGTGCGCTCGTTATTCCGGGCAGCACGCTGCTGGTCATCATCATGTGGCTGTTTACGCGAATCGATTTGCAGACAACTACGACGATTCTGATCCTGCTGCATGTTCTGCTGATGGTCGCCATCGCGATGATTATGATGCCGATGCAAACCAATGGGCTAAACCAGCTGCCGCAGCGGATGTATCCGCACGGGACAGCAGTTTTGAATACCTTGCAGCAAATTGCCGGAGCCATCGGCGTGGCGTTGTTCATCAGTATCATGACGTCAGGACAGCAATCTTATTTCATGTCGTTGACGGCGGAGCCAACACCTGCGCAAATCGCGGAGGGTTTGCTGTCTGGAATTCATAGAGCTTTTGTAATCGGCTTGGTATTCGCGATTATCGCTTTAGTTCTATCGCTATTCACGAAGCGGACGAAAGCTCCTGAAGAGCAGTTCGCAGCCAGCAACAGTCCGTCATAAAGGGCTCTAAAAAAAAGGACGATTCCCTCTGCTCTTTTGAGCCGGAATCGTCCTTTTTTGGGTACACTTTTTTTTAGAAGAGATTCTAGTCGGATTTCTCGTATTTTGTAAGAATCCAGACATGGATGATAACTGTTGGATTAAATGACGACAAGCATCAAGGCAAAGGTTATGGAAAAGCAGCCATGGAAGCCTTGATTCAGTTTATGAGTGTTTCAAATTGTACAAGAATAATGATTGGACATCGACCAGATAATCAAATTGCGGGAAATACGTCTACTTCAAATCAGTTAACATATTACATGGACTGCCGGCAGTCTTTATAATGTATTTCAGATCATTTAGTTCAAATAGCAACAATATTTTAGAAAAAAGCCTTTTATTTAAGTATGCGCCTGCATAAAAGCGATAGTTTACCATTACTGTATAGCGGTTCAAGCGGCCGTTTAAGAAATGGTTGATCCTTAAATCGTTTCTAAAAGCTTGAGCAACTGCCCACGGTCGGAAACGGACAAAAGCTGGCTTCTGAAATCATCGTCCATCAGTTTCCGGGAAAGCGCGACAAGAATTTGCAAATGCTCGTTCCCCTTCGCTTCCTCCGGTACGGCAATCATGAAGACAATCGAGACGGGCTGACCGTCGATTGAGCTCCAATCCAGCGGATTCGCGAGCTTAGCGAAGGCTAGAGCCGGTTCTTTCACGCCGGACGACTTGCCATGGGGAATGGCTACCTTAAAACCGATTCCCGTAGAGCTCATTTCCTCTCGGTTCATTACCGCTTCTAAATAAGCAGATTTATCGGCAACCGCTCCGGATTGTTCTAGGGCATCGATCATCGCGTGAATGCAATCCTCCCTGCTTGCTGCATTTAATGGCATCAAAATAGCATGCTCGTTCAGGAGTTCAATAATTTTCAAGTTGTTCACCCACCTAGTTGTTAATTACAGGTTTCTTCAAAACGGATAGTATTAAGGCTGTTACGACGGTTCCGATCGCAATCGCCAGTGCATACAGACCTACTTGCGTTACGGCATTTGGAATCGCCAAGACGAAAATTCCGCCATGGGGCGCTTGCAGCGTAGCTCCAAACAGCATGGACAAGGCTCCGGTTACCGCCGAACCAGCCATAATGGAAGGAATTACGCGGAATGGATCGCCAGCTGCAAACGGAATCGCACCCTCGGTAATGAATGAAATGCCCAGTACGGCGGCTGACTTGCCCGCATTTCTCTCATCAAGCGTAAATTTCTTCGGCGCGATGATGGTAGCCAGCCACAATCCGAGCGGCGGGGTCATTCCCGCGGCCATCACCGCGGCCATCGGACCATAGACGCTGCTGGCCAAAAGGCCAACCGCAAAAGTATAAGCAGCTTTATTCACCGGACCGCCCATATCGAAAGCCATCATAGCGCCGAGCAGCAGCCCGAGCAGCACCGCATTGGTAGAGCCGATCGTATTTAGCCAGTTCGTCAATCCGTCCATCGTGAACTTGACCGGCTCTCCGATGACGTAGATCATGAGCAATCCGGTAATGCCTGTTGCCAGAAGCGGAATAATCAGGATCGGCTTAAGGCCTTCCAGGTTGCGCGGCAGCTTGATCCAATCTTTTAGCCATTTGGCCAAGTAACCTGCCAGAAAACCGGCAGCAATCCCGCCGATGAATCCCGCGCCGATTTGCGAGGCCAGCATCCCACCGACAAGGCCTGGGGCCAGGCCCGGCTTCTCGGCGATCGAGAATGCGATAAATCCGGCAAGGATGGGCACCATCAGAGCGAAGGCTGCTCCTCCGCCAATGTCCATAAGCGCTGCGGCGAGTGTCCCCTTCTCATTAAATGCTTCAATACCAAAGATAAATGAAATCGCTATCAATAATCCGCCAGCAACGACGAGCGGAAGCATCGCCGATACCCCTGTCATCAGATGTTTGTATGGCCCTTTGCGCGAAGCACCGCGCTCTGTTTTTGCTTGATTGATCTGTTTCAAGTAATCATCGGCAGGTGCCGCCTTCATCGCCAGGGCCTGATCGAGCAATCCGGCAGGGTCTTTCAACGCTTGGGCCACGCCCACCTTCACCACAGGCTTACCCGCAAACCGGGATTCAAGGACATCGGTATCCGCAGCGAGAATCACCGCATGAGCCTCGGCAATATCCTGCTCCGTCAGTTCGTTCTCGACTCCAATTGCACCGCGCGTCTCCACCTTAAGCTCGATGTTTTTCGCTTTCGCCGCCTTGATGAGCGACTCCGCGGCCATATACGTATGAGCTACTCCCGTGGGACATGCCGTTACAGCTATGATTTTACTCATTGTTCATTCTCCTCCTCATCATGATGAACTTCCCGCCCGGTTACATCATTGGTTCGATCTCGATCCGGTCAAGCGATTCCTCCACTTGATCCATCGTACAGACATCGGTTCCTGATTTTGATGCGGTGACCGTACCCGCAGCTGAGGTCCAACGTGCCATCTCCGCGGTTGTCTTGCTGTCAAGCAGACAGTATGCCATCGCAGCGACCATCGAATCCCCCGCCCCAACCGTGCTAAGCGGTGTAATCGGGAATGGCCTTGCGCGATACGCTTCCTCTTTCGTAACCAGAATCGAGCCCCCGCCTCCCATGGATACCAAGACATAAGACATGCCTTTGCTAACCAAACCTCTTGCTGCTGATACAATTTGTTCCTCGCTTGTGAATTTCGTTCCAAATAGCGTCTCTAACTCATGAATGTTGGGCTTCAGGGCAAAAGGCACGGCTTCGATTCCGCGGGCCAGAGCCTCTCCGTCAGCATCCAAAATCGTTCGCACCCCCTTGCGATTTGCAATTTCGATCAGACGACGATAGTAATCTGCAGGCGTTCCCGGAGGCAAGCTTCCTCCGAGGACGACGATAGCCGCTTCGTCCAGTCCGGCTTCATAACAGGCAAGGAACTGTTCCAAAAGCTCTCGGCTAGGTATGCTGCCTGCTTCGTTAAGTTCGGTCGTTTGCTTTGTATGTTCATCGACGACCTTCAGATTCGTACGAGTTTCTCCCTCAGCCTCGATGAACCGAGACGGTATTCCCTGTTCACTCAGCTTATCTAAGATGATTTTTCCTTGATGCCCTCCCTGGATCCCCCATGCGATGACAGGAACCGAGAAGCTATGTAAAACTTTGGCGACATTGATGCCCTTGCCCCCGGCATCCGTGCGCATCGTCTTGATCCGGTTCAATTCGCCCGGCGCGAAGTGTTCCACTGTTACAGTCTTGTCTACTGCCGGATTTAAAGTTACCGTATGAATTGTCTTCATCTTGATGTTCTCCCCGCTATAGTGACTTTGATCCCTTCCGCTTCCATCTCGCCGATTGCCTGATCTGATATTGCTTCATCGACGATACAGTGATGAACTTCCGACAAATCTGCAACCTTCGCAAATGAAATTTGACCGAATTTGCTATGGTCAGCCACTAAAATAATTTGCTTGGCAGCCTGAATCATGCAGCGCTTCGTTTCCGCTTCCGTCAAATTCGGCGTAGTCAGGCCGGCGTCCGTATCTACGCCATTAATCGCCAGAAACAATTTATTTACGCGAATGGCTCCAATGGAACGATTCGCTAGCGGTCCGACCATCGCTTGGGTTTCATGACGCAGCGTACCTCCGGTAAGCAGGATCTGAATATGCTTCGCCTGCTTTAGCACCTCTGCGACCATATTCGAGTTCGTAACCACGGTCAGCTCCTGAAAGTCTTTCAGATATTGAGCCAAATAATACGTTGTCGTACCCGAATCGAGAAAGATCGTATCCCCCTCCTCGATGAAGGCTAATGCGCTGCGGGCGATCTCTTCCTTTTGTGACCGGTAGCGGTCTTCTTTCTCGATGAAGGTTGGTTCCACGCTATCCTGCTCAATGGCTACCGCGCCACCATGCGTTCTGCGCAGCTGTCTCGCTTCTTCCAAGTCCCTTAAATCCCGGCGTACGGTCGATTCGGATACGTTGAACTGTACAGCCAGTTCCGGAACCAATGCCCGGCCACGGCTTTGCACATATTGCGCAATTTCCCGTTTGCGTTCTTCTTCAAAAAGGGTTGTCATTGTTCTAACCTCATTTCTAGTACGGTTTCTATCTTTATAATATATATCATAAACTTAGAAAATCGCGCTCATACATGATCGTTTGCTGCTGTTTATGATTATATGTGATCATTTATATTTTGTAAAGCGTTTTCAACTAAATTACTGGCACAAATATGAGTATGTATAATCATAAATAGTCAAATATGAGCATGTGTTGTTTAAAATACCTTGTTATACAAAAAAGCCCCTTGTCAGCCAATGTAGAGGCTAACAAAGAGGCAGAGCCAAATTGCATAATTCTTCAATCTTATTCATGTTCCTCGGTTACTACCGTAAACCGATTATTTACTCGTTGCTTTGCGGACAACGGGAATTATTTCTGCAGCGATGAGCTCAATGCCTGAAGCAACTTTATGGAACGGTAAGCCGCCGATGTCAATCTGGGCAATGAAACGTTGATGTCCAAAAAGCTCGTATTGACGCAGGATTTTCTCTGCAATTTGCTGTGGACTACCCACAAACAGGGCCGTATTCGGACCTGTCATCTGTTCATAATCAGCCCGCGTCATTCTAAACGCCATTCCTCGCTGGCGGTTCACATACGACCAATAATTTGAGTAATAAGGATAGAATTCATCCTTGGCTTGCTGGGTAGTCTTCGAGACGTACCCGTGACCCGTCACGCCTAACTTAAGGGCTTCAAAATTATGCCCAGCCTCTATCCCCGCGCTATGGTATGCTGCGACCAGCGGCATAAATCGTTCCGGATCACCGCCAAGCATTGCTATAGCCATTGGAACGCCTAACCGGCCTGCGCGAGCTGCGCTATCCAGCGTCCCCCCGACACCAACCCAGATGGGCAGCTGCTTCTGTACAGGCCGAGGGGAAATTTCGGCACTCCTTAGAGGGGGACGAAATCGACCGCTCCAAGTTATATTTTCATGCTTGTTAAGTTCTAAAAATAATTCCAGATGTTCTGAAAACAGTTCGTCATAATCGCTTGTGTCATAACCAAATAGAGGGAAAGACTCCACAAATGCCCCTCGACCAGCAATGACCTCGGCCCGGCCGCCCGAAACTAGATCCAACGTAGCAAAGTCCTCAAACAGACGAACGGGATCTGCCGTGCTAAGCACTGTGGTTGCGCTTGTCACTTTGATTCGTTTAGTGACTTGAGCGATGGCAGCCAAAATTACCGGAGGAGCGGATACAGCATAGTCCAGCCGATGATGCTCACCCACTCCAAAAACGTCAAATCCGGCCTCATCCGCAAGCTTTGCCGCTGCGATGATATCCTTAATCCTTTGCTGTGCACTAACCCTTGTTCCGGTAAGAGGATCGGGACCTATATCTGCAAGCGTATAAAGTCCCACTTCGATACCTGAATTTAAAGACCGTTCTCCCTCTTTCATGACACTCCTCCTATAAAGCTGTTTAGGATCAGACCAGCATTAGAATACTATTCCCCGATGGATCGGCTGTAGCGAATGCCCCACTCTCCTCCGTAACGGAGGCACCTATATTTTTTAAATTCGCGATGACTTGCTCTCGCGCTGCAGCATTGGGATACATTAATGTAAATGATTTGAGACCGGCACTGTTCTCAGCTGGACGGGGCGCACCCACACCATTCCATGTATTTAAGCCAATATGGTGATGGTATTTACCCGTAGAAATGAACATCGCTTGCACGCCATATCGGCTAACAATCTCGAATCCAAGTCCCTTAACATAAAATTCTTCCGTCCGATGCAATTCAGATACGTGCAAATGGATATGCCCCATTACCGTTTCAGCCGGCAACCCTTCCCATGCTTTGTTCTGATCTGCTCCCGATAGAAGGTCACTAAAATTCAATGGATCCACAGCCATTTCCACTTCACCTTTATTCCATACCCATTCCGAAGGAGCACGGTCTCTGTAAATTTCAATCCCGTTTCCATCCGGATCCGATAAGTAGAGAGCTTCACTGACAAGATGATCGGAAGAACCGATTCTTAGCCCAAGATGAGCGAAATGCTGAACGATGCTCGCCAAATCAGAGCGGTTAGGCAGGAGCAAAGCAAAATGGTACAAGCCCGTGGTCTTTCCTTGCATCGGCACGACGTTATCAGGTTGTTCAATGGACAGCAAAACCGTCTTTCCATCTGCGGTCAAGTTCGCCGTTTTTTCTGTTTGGTCCAGGACCTTAAAGCCGATGATTTCCTTATAAAACTTCAGCGCACGTTCTAGATGCTGAACCTTAAGATTTACTTGCCCGACATAAATATTGGGTTCGCAGTGAAAGCTCATCATACATCCCCCTTTTAATCTTTTTTCGTCCGGAAAAGAATATTGTCTAATGCTAAGAAGGATTTACTTTTCAAAGCGAGATAAACGGAAACTACAAGTAAAATCAAATCCAGCTCATATCCAGCCATTTGTCCATTGCCAAGGAAGCCTATGGCAAGTTTTACTTTAAGGATTGCAACCGCCATGATGATCGCGAATAGACCGGCGACAACTCTTGTTCCAAGCCCTAATATCATTGCAATTCCGCCTAACAATTCAACTAACGCTACAACATAGGCAGCAAAACCAGGCATCCCCAAGCTTTCGAAAAAGGCCGCAGTATTGGCAATCCCGCCTTGGAATTTGTCAAGCCCGTGTATCAAGAATGTGATGCCTAAAATCAACCTTAACAATGTCAAACCCAACTCATCTTTTCTTACCATTAACTAAACACTCCTTCATCATGATGCCAACCGAACAAACCGGAAGACGAATATTCAATTTATCAGTTGGTTACTTTATGTAAGTTATTATATTTATATAACTTGCATACGTCAAGTGTGTAATTATGTAAAAGTAATGTTGAAACTTGTAGAAAGTGATATACTAAGGATATAAGGAGGAGATTCGATTGGATAAATCAATTTGTCCGGGATTTGAACAAGCTATGAGTTTATTAAGCCAAAGATGGACTGGATTGATAATTTATCAGTTATTATCTGGCCCGCAGCGCTTTTGTAATATTGAAACGGCAATCGGAATAAGCGGCAAAGTGCTTTCAGAGAGATTAAAGGATTTAGAGAACGAGGGAATAGTCAAAAGAGAAATTTATCCGGAAACTCCTGTGCGGATTGAATATTCATTAACGGATAAAGGTTTAGCATTTGAGCCCATTTTTAATGAAATAGAACAATGGTCTCAACATTGGCTAAAGTCATAACTTTCCATATCGAATAATGGGCCGGATGAAGTCCAAGGCTACAGCTCCTCATTAATAAAACACCGAAGCTCAGGAACGTACAGCTTCCTGGTGCCTCAGTGTTTTTCGTCGGTGAGTTATTAACCTTTTACAATTAATTGTGTTTGGATTCCGAAAGGATCATTTACTGTAATGGCATTTTCTACGCGTGCGAATGCTAAGCCTGCTTCTATAATCCGGGCTTCCACCTCGGCCAGCGCCTGCTGATGAGGCAGTGTTACGGTGTAATACGCCAAGCCGGTTGCATCAGCAGCCGCAGGCGGCGCACCCGCTCCTGCCCAGGTGTTAAGCCCAATATGGTGATGGTAGCCGCCTGCGGAAATGAACAATGCAGCCGAGCCGTAATGAGCCGTAACCTCGAAGCCGAGCACATCGCAGTAGAAATGCTTAGCTTGCCGGAGATCGCCAACGTGAAAATGGACATGGCCAATTACCGTTTCAGCAGGGAGCCCCTGCCACCGCGCCTGTTCGGATATATGCAGCAGTCCCTCAATATCCACAGGATCTGTCGTCATCACATACTCCCCGTTAGCGCTGCGCTGCCAGGTTTCCCGCGGCCGATCCGCATAAATTTCTATCCCGTTATTGTCCGGATCATTCAGATATAGAGCTTCGCTTACAAGGTGATCGCCCTGACCGACTGAAACATTGTGCTTGGCCAAGTTGCGCAGCGCCAAGCCAAGCGACACTCTGTCGGGCAGTAATATTGCAAAATGATAAAGACCGGAAGAGCGGCTAGCCGATATGCGATAGCTGTCGTTTGCTTCCAGAACTACGAGCGCATGGCGCCCGTCAGTACCAAGCTCGGCCACATTGCCCTCTTGCTTCAATAACTTCAGCCCAATTACCTCTTTATAGAATGCGATTGAGCGCTCTAAGTTTTGCACCTTCAAACGAACCAGGCCAATCTCCGCCTGCGGGTGAATAATTTGTGCCATATGTAGGGCCCCTTCCGTCTAAATATATATCACGCAAAAAAACTTGTAATCACATCAGTTACAAATGCTGTAATCAGTATAGTTACAATTAAACTTTTTGTCAATAACCACCTTCAGCGTAAATACGGTTGAGGCTGGGCAGCGAAGGTTTGCATGCATGCGTGCAACTTTTTTCCAAACAAATCGTCCAAATATTCGACGCAATCATTCCAAATTCCGATGGAAGGAGAACCCCATGAATATCACAAAAAAAGCTTCATCCAAACTTGTAATGATCGGACTGGCGGCCATGTTGTCCATCGCCCCGATCGCCTTTTCCTCGGCCTCAGCAACTGCCGCAGCGGCAAGCAGCAACAATTCGAAATCGAGTATCAAACTGTTATTTAACGGCCAGGAATATTCACCTTCGTCTGCGCCACTATTTTACAAAGACTCGGTCTATTTGCCGCTTAGGGATATCGGCGAGCTGCTGGGCAGCGTCGTATTCTGGAACGCACAGGATCAGAGCGTGACGATGACCTATCCCAATCGTGTTGTGTCCATGAAACTAAATGCTTCCATTGCAACCGTTAACGGTACAACGGTGAAGCTGAATTCTCCGGTTATCGTACGCAGCGGCCGTACCTTCGTGCCCATCCGCTTCTTCTCGGAAGCGATAGGAGCTGGCGTAGAGTGGAGTGCCGCCAAGAAAACAGTTTCGTTATCCCAAAAATCGCCCTATGTTCAGGGAGCTGGCGTGAATACAAGCATATGGCTGAATAAGAACACAGGCGATTTATATTTTGCTTACCCGTTTGAAGCAAAACCGGAACACGTGGGTCAATTGAATGTCGATATTCAAGAATTCACGACGATCAGCGCCTATAGCTTGCCAAGCGCCCAGCAGAGCTATATCATTACGGTTGAAGACAATTATGGAGAACCACATGTCCATACGAATGTGTACACGGCCTTTATCAAAGACAATCAGGTCATCAGCCAGAGTAAAGCTTATTATTTCCAGCGTTATGAGAAAAATGCCGTAGTGGATCAAGATGGGAATGCGGTTCTCACCGATGGCAAGCTGCTATCAATCATTGACGCCGATGGCCAGATCATCCGGGAATATGATCTGCCTAAGCTTACCGGCAAAGACGAGAACCACTCCGTTCTAGCTGTAAGCTCATCCTATTTGCTAATCCGCCCGAATCTAAGCGGGCATCTGACATTGATCAACTTGAAGGATAACTCGGCAACCTTATTGTATCAGCAGTTGCTGAGCGGCGAAGAACTTGAATATGCCGAAATGAACGATGTCCCTTATCATGGCGATAATCTTGTCTTTTTGGGTGAGACCGGGGATGGCAGTCTGCAATTCGAGAACCGCAGCCTATATGATAACCATAGTAAAAAGTACGTATTCAAGCTGAAATAAAAGAAGAACCGGGTCTCCCCCCGGTTCTTTCTCATTATGGCATCAAGGATGATCAATATACATCAAGAATCGCTGTGTCCTCATAGCCTCTGTAAGTCACCTTCAAAGCGGTTCGCCCTATTTTTAACCCGATAATGTGACCATCCTCTATTCGAGCGACGGACGGATCACTGACTTCAAATGAACTCTCGGCCGTAATGTCTGTAAGCTTGTTGCCCTCCTGATAGTAGGCGATTATATCCAGCGGTTGGCCGATATTAACACTATATTCCGCAGAGTCCAACAGAACAGCCTTGTACGTCCTCACGACAAAGACGGTTGCTTCTGCCGACATGTTGTCAAATACCGCCCTAATCTTCGTTTGACCGAGACGATGCCCCGTCAGATTGCCATCCTCATCAATAGAAACAATAGATTCATCTTCCGAGGTATACGCAGCTTGTCCGGTGACATCGCTCTTCGCTCCGCCATACACAGCTGTCACTACCGTATCGAGTCTCTGCCCCTCGACCAGCGAGTAAGCGTTAGAGTCAAAGCTCAGGCCATCTTCCAAAGGAGCTTCCTCAGTCGCCCCTTTGAATTTCAGCAGCTTTTGACCCGCAATTACAACAGCTCCTCCGTCCGTTGTAGGAGCCAGCTTGCTTAATTCGCTCAACGCTCGCTGCCATTGCACATTTCCGTTTTCATCCGTCTTATAAATGCCTTCTGTCGTACCTACCAGATAACCGCCATCCGCTGCTTCCTCAAGGGATTTCACTTCTCCTTTAAAAGAAAGCGGGAGATACAGCTCCGTCTCGTGTGAGGCTGTATTTTTAAGGAATACAACTTCATTTGTCTCGGCATCCGTGGCAAAAATGATGTATCCTCCATCATCCGTTGCAAGCGCCGCTCCGCTAATAAGCCCCTGATATTCCTGTGTTTCCAGGATCTGACCCTCTGCATCGAGCCGCCATACGTATTGATTTCTATAGTAACCGTTATATCCTTCCACCAGGTAGCTTCCGTCCGTCAATTCAATCAATCTGTCGGAATGATATCCGAAACTCGCAAATGTATCGCCAAGCTTGGTCGACCATACCGTCTCTCCTTGATCCGTAACTTTGCCGGCGAAAGCTCTGTCATGAATATTAAACCAGCCCCCCAAATTATTGGCATATAGTATCCCTCCATCCTTTGCGAGCCGAATATCTGAAAAACCCGGAGAGGTACCGCCAGTGAGATGTATATATGCTACACTGTTACCTTCGGTATCGTATTTTTCGATAAAAAACGGGCTGTTCCGTTCCCTTCCAATTCCGACAGTGCCGCCAATTAAATATCCTCCGTCCGGTGTAGTGGTGCCAGCTCCTGGAAGATATCTTCGGCCGGGTTCGGAGTTTGCCTCATGAAATTTCTCCCAGTATAAATAACCTTCTGTGTCGGTCTTAGCTAAATACAAGTCAAAGCTTTGTTTATAAGAACCAATTAGGGAGTATCCGTCCTCCGTCTGCTTCACATCGATGAATCGAATGTCCTTACTTAAAGTCCGTTCCCACTCCAATTCGGCTTCATTGCTTGCAGCGGCAGCCCCCCCTGCCGGCAGAACAACAGCAAGAAGCATAACAGTCAGCAGCCATACAATCCATTTGCGATTAAGGCGTTTATTCATATTTCATTCCTCCAGTAGAATAGAATATTTGAATTAAGTAGAACGCCTGCTGTCTTTTTAAATGATTGATGCTCGCAGAAGCTGCAGTACAAATGAGCCCCGTATTGGCTAGTATTCTTAACGTGCTGAACTATCTTAGTTCATGCTTCTAAATTACTCCTCTCCTCCTATCCTGTTTAATATTTAAAATGGACAAGCTCGTATTTTACCACCTCCTGGTTCAACATATATAATTAGACTACGAACCACGCTGGAAGTTTCTCTATATTTTCCCATAAATATATAATTTTAGAGCAACCTTAAACCGATTTAAATACATTGAGAGCGATTCTGACAGCTTCTGGCGATAAAAGCTCTCCTCCGGGCATATGCGTGATTTCCTCACTATATAGTTCTTCCAGCGCTGCGACATCCTTTAGCATGTGACCGGTTAGTATCGCCACGGCTGTCTCTTCTTTATCAATAGTTCCATTCGCTCTAAGCTTCTTCAACCCGGCCAGCGTGGCGGCAGAGGCTGGCTCGCAGCCGATTCCGCTGCGGTCAATGACCCGCTTGGCCAGCATGATTTCTTCATCGCTGACTGCTACCGTCACCCCTTGCGTTAGTTCCAGTGCAGCCAAGGCTTTCCGCCAACTGGGCGGATTGCCGATATTCATGGCACTGGCTCGGGTGACAGGATTAGGCTCGGGCACAAGCGTCATCCCTTTATGCTCTACCATCCGATGAAAGGGACTAGCTCCCTCTGCCTGTACAAGCGCGATACGAGGCAGCTTATCAATCATGCCAAGGCTCCATAAATCGTCCAAACCTTTGCCTAGCGCGGACACATTGCTGAGAGCGCCTCCCGGAACTGCAATCCATTCGGGCATTTTCCATTGCAGCTGCTGCGCCAGCTCGTAGACGATGCTCTTCTGTCCTTCGATCCGATAGGGATTCAGCGAGTTGCACACATACAATCCAAGATTGTCGCCCCATGTTTCCAAGAAGGCTACCCCGTCGTCGTAAGTGCCATCAAACCTAATAATCTGAGCCCCGTAGGCGGTGGACTGACTGATTTTTGCCGGAGAGATATTGCTGGCTGGCGCAAAGACTAGGGAGAAGCTCCCAGTCCAGGCTGCATACATGGCCAGGGATGCCGAGGTGTTTCCAGTCGATGAACAGGCAAAAACACTACACCCTAGAGATAAACCATGCGAAACGGCTGCAGCCATGCCGTTGTCCTTGAAAGAGCCGCTCGGATTCTCGCTCTGCGCCTTCAGCTTCAACTCTCTAAAGCCGGCATAAGCTGTACAGACCTGTGAGAAATACAGTCCCGTGTTCCCCTCCCCTTGACGTCAACACCTTCTCCGGCAATTCCGGGGCAATCAGCTCTTTATATCTCCACACCCCGCTGGCATAGATTGTACCCCGCTCTATAAGCAGCCTCTGTTCAAAAAGCCGCCTTAACCGTTCGCCGTCCAAGCCGCTTAAATCCCGCCATATTTCCAAAATTCCACCGCAATAACAGCGGATCCGCCATTGTCCACCGAACTCTCCCCCGCACTCCAAGCATCGCAGCGTGTATTCCCGGCCATTCCCGTTCCCCATTCAAACCTCTCCTCGCTTCCCATGGATTTGTGTTAATAAGACTACAATAATGGACGGCAAGAAATAAATATAATATATATAATTTAGGAATGAATAAGTATTATTTATATATAAGAGAGGACATGTCCTATGAATATCCATGCTTTACGCATTTTTTATGAGATTGCACGAGCCGGAGGGGTCAGCAAAGCGGCCGAAGAGCTTAATATAAGCCAGCCGGCAGTGACGATGCAGCTTCGCAAGCTGGAGAAGGAATTGCAAATGCGTTTAACGCGTCTGGAAGGAAGAAATATAGTATTGACCGATGCGGGGAAATGGCTGGCGGCTCAGGCGGACCGGCTGTTTGCCCTCGAAGCCGAAATCGATAGGCAGTGCATTGCCTATCAGCGAGGAAGCATTGGCAGCTTGAAAATATCAGCTACTTATTTGCCGGCAAATTATTTGCTGCCTGATTGGCTCGCGCAGTATCAGCGATCGCACGCCGCGGTTCAAATCAGCATGGTGTCTGGAAATTTGCAGTTTGCACTAGACAAGCTGCTTCGTTATGAGACCGATATGGCCTGGATTGGCGGCTCGCATCAGCAGCTTCCGGCGGACATCGACTTCATCCCGGTTCATGAAGACGAATTATGGTTCGTAGCGCATCGCGATCATCCCCTTGCCGGACGAAGCATTTCTCCGGCCGCGTTGTTCGCCTCCCCTTTTATATTAAGGGAACCGGGGAGCTATACGCTTCAGGCGCTGATGTCGCTCTGCCGGGCAGCAGAAATACCCGAACCGCTGCCCGCGGTTCGGGTAAATGGGCCCCAAGAGGCGCTGCGCGCTGCGCTGGCCGGTCTTGGTATTACCTTCATTTCGGCCATCGAGGCCCGCTCATACGTCAACAGCGGAGCGTTAGTACGCATCGAGGCGGGCGAGCTCAAGGCCGGCAACGTTATTTCATGCTGCGTGCGCGCGGGCGACCCTCTGCCTTCGCAAGCCCAGGCTTTCCTGGAGCTTGCTTTGCACGCATCATCAACGCAAGCTACATAAACCTTAAAGGGCTGCCGTTTCTGCTTATCCAAGCATCGCAGCCTGCCGTTTGTAATGATCCTCCAGGACTAGGCAAGCCATCGCTTCAACTACCGGAATAATCCGCGGGCAGATGCTTGGGTCATGTCTGCCCTCCGTAATAATTTGCTGCTCTTCGCCCCGAACATTCATCGTTTGCTGCGGAACAGAAATCGATGAGGTCGGCTTAACGACGATACGAAACACGATTTCGTTGCCCGTGCTGATTCCGCCGAGAATCCCGCCGGCATTATTGCTCAAAAATCCGGAAGCATTCATCTCATCGTTATGCTCGCTGCCCAGCATGTCCGCTGCAGCAAAGCCCGCGCCGAACTCGATGCCTTTAACGGCGCCAATCGAGAGCATTGCCTTGGCCAATTCGGCATCCAGCTTATCGAAGACCGGCTCGCCCAGCCCAGCCTTCACGCCGCGAATCCGGCATTCCACGATGCCGCCGCAGCTGTCTCCCGCGGCTGCCAACTGCTCCACCCGTTCAATCATCCGCACGGCCGCGTCGGGATCGCAGGCCCGTACTGCATTTTGCTCAATGATCTCCTCGTTGTAGGTCTCACAGCGGATTCCGCCAAGCTCCTTCGTATAAGCCACCACTTGCACGCCGCGATGCTCCAGCAGCTTGCGCGCTACCGCTCCGGCGGCTACCCGGCCCGCCGTCTCTCTGCCGGAAGCCCGGCCGCTGCCGCGGTGATCGCGAATGCCGTATTTTTGCAAATATGTGAAGTCAGCATGCCCGGGGCGGAAAGCGTTCTGGATGTCGCTGTAAGCCTCTGGCCGCATATCTTTATTTTCGAGCATGATAAAAAGCGGCGTACCCGTCGTCTTCCCTTCAAACATGCCGGATTTAATGCTTATGATGTCATACTCTTTGCGCGGCGTAGTCACCGAGGATTGGCCCGGTTTACGGCGATCCATCTGCGCCTGGATATAAGCTTCGGTCAGCTCCACTCCCGGTGTGACCCCATCCACGATAACCCCAACGGCCGCCCCGTGCGATTCGCCAAACGTCGTAATCTTGAATACTTCTCCAAATGTATTGCCTGCCATGTCGATCTCTCCCTCATTCGCTCAATGTTGACATCTTCTTATATCTCTCATTATAATTTGTTCATTGATATAAATGAAATTCAAAAACTAATCCTTTGACATAGACTCTATCTATGTCTCAACAATTTGAACGGTATGAACAAAATAGATCTAGAAGGTGAAGCGCAAATGGATCCAATGGCTTCCATGAATCAAGTCAACATTGAGCTGTATCGCATTTTCCTGCATACCGCACGCCTCGGCAACTTGACCAAAGCTGCCCAGCAGCTGCATATTACGCAGCCTTCGGTCAGTTACGCCATCAAGCAGCTGGAATCACGCCTCGAAGTCAAATTGTTTGACCGGCTCTCCAAAGGCGTACAGCTGACACCGGAAGGCAGCGCCTTGCTTGAGTATGTCGAGCAATCCTTCGCGCTACTCAAAGCAGGGGAAGAGAAAATTGCCAACCTTAAAAATTTATCCAGCGGCGAGCTTCGCGTCGGCGCCAGCGGACCGATGATCAAACATCTTCTCCTGCCGGCATTGGATGAGTATCACAGCCGGTATCCGGATGTCCGAATTCGTTTATCCCAAGGAAAGAGCAGCGACATTCAAAGCCAGCTTCTTGATGGTCACATCGATATCGGACTAGTTCACTTGCCGCTCAGCGATGATAGGCTGGTCTCCAGCCATCTTATTTCACAACAGCATGTTTTCGTCGTCGGACCTGCCTACCGCCATTTCGCCGGACAGAAGATGACCGCCAGCGGGCTAAACCAAATTCCCCTGCTCTTGTTCTCCAAAGACAGCAGCACGCGGCATTTCGTGGAGAAATGGCTGCATGATTACGGGATCGAAGCTCAGGTCGACATCGAGCTTGGGAGCCTGGATATGCTGATCGAGTTCGCCAAGCGCGGTTATGGAGCCGCCTTCGTCGCCCGCGCCTTTGCTGCCGAGGAGCTGCGCGACGAGACGCTGTTCGAGCTGCAAATCGCCGAGCCGATCCCCTTGCGCTCTATTTCCGTAGCGACACGGCGAGATGTGTCTTTATCCGTCGGGGCTAAACAGTTCATGGAGCTCCTTATCGATTCGCTGCGCTCTTCTTACGGATCATGTTTGTAATGCCCGGTTAAGGGTAACTATAAATAGGGACAGCATCAATTATGCCGAAAAGAAGGAGGCTACCATAATGGATCACCAATCTGAGGATCAAATCCGCAACAAGCTTGACGAGAAAGGCGATTCCTTGGCCGAGAAGAAAAAAATCGAAAGCGGCGTTGACATTGAGCCGCAAGCCGATGAATGGGTAGGCAAGCCCGTGGCGTTCGTCGACGACGACAAAACCAGCGGGAAATAAAATACGCTCCAGCATTTGCACCATGAAGCAGTAAATCTGCGCCCAGCAAAAAATAAGCCCATCGTTTGTCCAACGCGAACAAACGATGGGCTTAATTCACTTGTATACCACAACGTCCGCCATGGCTTCCAATCCCTCATAAGCAGCGGTAACGCTCGTCCGTCCCTCTCTTATGCCGGTCATATTCCCCTCGGGATCTATAGCAACAATCATTGAATCAGATACCGTGATAACGCTATCCCCGGTAACGGTCATACGGTGCTGCCCGCCTCGATTGTAGATTACGGCCAAATCCAGCGTCTGGCCCACGATCAGACTGTATTCTCCGGAATCCAGCTGCAGCCGGTCTATCGGTGCAGAGCCGTAAACATATACTTCTGCACTCGTCTTCAGGACAACTCGGCGCTAATCGTTGTAACGCCATGCCGCAGCCCTGTAATGTTGCCATCGGAGTCTATGGCAACGATATCGGGCTCTGCGGAAGAATACCGGACTTGCCCGCTGACATTGTGAACCTCCCCCTGACCGTATACAGCGGTGACCACTGTATCCAGCGTTTGGCCGATGCTCAGGCTATAGCTGTCCGAATCAAAGGCTAAGGATTTGACTTTTTCGGATCGCGGTGGTGCAGACAGCTTAATCATGTTGCCGTATTCTGTAAGCAATATTACGGTACCTTCACGGGTAGCCGCAACCCGGAGTACCCGGTCCACATCCGTTTTTGCCCACTCGAGTCTGCCTCCCTCATCCGTCTTTACCGCTCCTTTTACCGTTCCGATCAAGTATCCGCCATCATCGAACTGCTCCACGGATAGAACCTTGCCCTGAACCCCGTAGTTTTGAGTCCACAGCGTCTCACCCAGCGCGTCCGTAACGGTTAATGTCATATCCGTAAAATAATCGGAAGAGGCGATAGCATATCCGCCATTCTTGAGAGGAATGCCAACAGAAGGCTTGACGCCGCCATAACTTTTCGTCCAAATCACATCCCCCGCCCCGTTTAAATTCCAAATGTCCAGCTTTCCGCGATTACAGCCTATCACTGAATAATAGCCTTGCGGCGACTGCTCGATCGATAACGTATCCATATTCCATAATTCAACGAAGCTGCCGGTCTTTAGCGTCGTTTCCCAAACGGGCTGACCGTGCTCGTTCCATTTGCCGGCAATGAGGGTCATCGGTTCACCTGAATTCACTGCAGCGTAAATGAAGCTGCCATCGGGATTCTCCCGAATATCATACAGCTCGGCGTAACCCACATCTCTGGCCAAATCCTTGCTCCATTCCACTTCTCCGGAAGGATTAACCTTGGCTACATAAGGAATCCAGTCGAAATAATAAAATTCGGGATAGGTTCCGCTTAGAATAAACCCGCCGTCCCGGGTAGGGGCCGCCGACGTAATCGTAACGCGTTTACCGTTATCTCCAGTTAAGTAAAACGTTCTGCTGCCCTGAAGCAGCCCGGATTGATCCACCTTCGATAAATTCACCGCGTCCCTTAAAGCCACCCCTGCCAAATCATATCCGCTTGCCGTTTCATTCAGATGAAAAATCTTGGTATAACCGCTATACTTATGGCTCCATTCCACGATTGGCGGTTCATCAGAAGATGTCGCTGCATGCAAAGCGGACGGCCGTAGAGAAATCAGCGCAGCAGCAAGCAGGCATAGAACCACTCTTCGGCTTACATCAGTCATTGAAGCGTACTTCATAATTCTCTCCTCCGGGGATATAAGAATAATAGTGACTGTTCGCTGTTGCTAGGTATCGTGTCTGATCGTTGTTCGAAATTCGGTTAGAGTCCGGAACTGCCCGTAAGCTTCACCACCTTCTCATACGAGGCGATATATACGGCTCCACCGTCATGCGTCGGCAGCGCTTTTGTCAACAGGCTTGTCGGCTTGCTCCATGTTACGTTCCCCTGTGCATCGCAGGCAATAACCGCATTGGAGAGGCCGATCAGATAACCGCCGGCCAGCGCCGACTCAATTGACCTTGCTGTGCCGTTCATGCCGAGCTCCTTGGTCAACTGCTGCCCATTAAATTGGCCTATAATCAGAACGGATTGATTGAGCCAGCGATCATAATTAACGATGGCATAGCCGTTATTTGGCGCAGGTACGGCCCACCCGATCCCGTCGCCATAATAGTTGATCCATTCAGATTGACCCGAGGCGCTCAGCTTCCACAGCATATAACTGCCGCTGCGGAAAGCCCCGGAAATATAGCCGCCATCTGCCGCCGGACGAACGGATTCTATGGACACGTTAGGGTCGTATTTCGTCATGGTAAGCTCATTTTTCCACTGGTCATCTCCTGTGGCGTCAAGCTTCACCATATAGGCGGTGGACTGGCCCGAATTATAAGAATAAATAATTCCCTGATCGAATGTCTCCCGAATCTCGTTAAATTCGACATAATCGCGGCTGAACTCTTCCTTCTCCCAGAGGATAATCCCATCCGCATCCGTCCGGGCTATATAATAATAGGAATCATATCCAGGGACCGTGCCGCCAAGCAGGTATTCCCCGTCGCGCGTATAATCCGCAGCTGTGACAACGACTTGGTTCCCATCGCTGGTTCGGAGATCCAGCGTTTTCTCCCACATGACGCTGCCTTCTGCGTTCAACCTCGCCAAAAAGGCTTGCTGTTTATTTTTCGTTCCAATGATCGTATAACCCTGATCCGTCTCGTAGATCTCGAATATCTTTATGCCGGTGCCGCTAAAATCAAGCTCCCATTCCTGGACTGGCTCGTGCCCGCTTGCAGCCATTGCCGTTTCAGACGCGAAGCTTGCCACAAGGATTGCAGCCAATATGAGCAAGCCGTACACTTTTCTCAACCGGAGTGCAAATGTCATCTTATTCCTCCATTCTTTAACACATCCCTGGCTCTGGCACTATTAATACACATCAACAGTCGCCTTGGCTTCAAGTCCATTGTAGGTCACCGTTAACATTGTCCGCCCCCGCTTCACCCCAATAAGGTTTCCTTCCTCATCCACATATGCAATCGATGGATCGCTGGTGCGGAACGAACTCTCCTTGGTAACATTAAGCGGCGCAGCTCCTTCGAAATAAGTCACGATTACATCGATCGGCTGCCCGATGTTCACGCTATACTCGCTGGAGTCCAGCTGTAATGACTGGACGCTGCCGAGCTTGATGATTCTTCCCTCCACGAGAACGACGGCGTTGCCGTCTGAAGTCGGAATGGCCTTATCCAGGCCGCTGACCTCATAAGCCTGCAATATATTCCCATCTGAATCTGTCTGATATACGCCTTGAGAAGTTCCCAATATATAACCTCCGCCCACCGTCTCATAGAGGGAGCGGACTTGCCCCGTCAAATTAAGTTGGACGACATTGCTCTCTTGATGGCCGCTGTTTTCGTACAACCTGACATAGCCCTGCTGCGTTACTCCGGCCAGCGTGTAGCCTCCATCAGCAGTAGCTGCGGCTTTTCCCGTAGAGAGCTCCGTATATTCCTGTTCATCAACAATGCTAAAATCTTCAGCCAATCTCCATGTATATAAAATTTGATCCTTGCCTCCGACAACCAGGTAACTGCCATCCTTTAATTCAAGGATCTGCCGGGCATATGGTGAAGTGAATCTTCCGCTTGCAAGGGTCTTCTCTATTTGTACCTTGCCATCAGCATCCATTTTCCCTGCGGAAGTCTTGGAATAATCGGCCAGATACACCTCCGTATTATTCAGATATAAATAACCTCCATCTTCAGCCTGATGAATGTAATTAAAGGAAGCATGAGACCCGGATAAGTATTCATTAGTCCATTCTATCCTGCCTTCAGCGTTAAGCTTGGCCGCATAATAATCGCTATACCGATAATGAATACCACTTACGGTGGCCCCTACAATATAGCCTCCGTCCTTCGTTGTACCTGCCGCCTCGGGTACAGCACGCTTGCCGTTTGCGGCAATCAGCGGCAGCTCCTCTTCCCAATAAACCGTTCCGTCAGCATGAAGCTTCGCCATATACACGAAATTAGTACTCTTGTTCAAGCCGACCACCGAATACCCATTCCCATATTCGGACACATCCAGCAATTTCAGATTTGCTCCCAAAGCGCGTTCCCATTCCAGAGTCCCCGTCGCTTCAGCAGCCGCAGCTTGTGCTGCCGGCAAAGTCCATACGATCGTCATAGTTAAGATCAAGGTGAATATCCTTTGGTTCCACAGTACATTTGTTCTTTTCATCATTCTCTCCTCCAGGATTTAAGAATGTATGACTGTACTTGATGAACAAGACATTCGAGAAATTCATGATGGCCGGTACTCTTTTAGCGATTTAAAGCAGGATCATGCCTCATTACGCTCCTTGACCACCTCCAAGAAACAGGGTATGGGCTTACCACGACCAGAGAGCTATTATTCTGGAAGTTTAATTGTATTTTACCAACTTTTGATAGTTTAAGAGAATGAATCGAAGTACTCAGATCACGAAAAAAACCACTTCTTCCCGAAGTGGCCCCTTAGCACTGTCAAACAATTATAAATGTACCAATTTTTTAAGATTTCAGCTCCTCAATCGTCTCCTCCCAACGCTGCAGTACTGTCTCCGGCTCCTTCAGCCGAATTTGCACGCCGGAAATAATGTCGGCATATTGCGCAATGTCCTCCCGGCATTCCGCGACTTTAGCTTCAAAGCGGGTTCGCGGATGCTTGGCATTGGCAAGATCAGGCAGTCTCCTTAGCGATAACCGGATATAACATGCGGCCTCGCCCGAAATCACGACCAGCATCGCTTGTCCTGTGCGGGTCATATTGCGCGTCGTGACCGTATTTTCCCATAAACCGAGCCTAAGTGTGGACGGATTTAAAGCGACGATTTCGCCTGCGCTGATCATTGCCGTATGCGGCCAATTTTGCTCTGTAACGGTAAGCAGCATAAAGGCCACATGCTGTTTATCCGGCAAATCTGTCCCGTTTAGCAGCGAATATAAGTGAGGAGACAGAACCGCAGCGTCATTATCGTGATTACGCATTATTTCCCTCCTAACTCTTCCTTCAGCGGCTACTTCACCGCCTTCGAATATGCTTCCTTCATGATATTATAATCGATCGCTCCCTGAAATCTCTGGGTGATTACGCCTTTGTCATTGAGCACATAGGTCGTTGGATAGGCAATGACCTGATACTGGTCGGCGATGCGCCCCGTCTCATCAAGCGCGTGTGGAAACGTCAAGCCGAAATCCTTGAGGAAAGACTTCACATGTTCCTTGCCTTCTTCCAAGTGAGTCATATTGACCGCCAGCACAACCGCATCCTTATCCGCATATTTCGCGTAAAACTTCTCCATATGAGGCATCTCCAGCCGGCATGGCGGACACCAGCTAGCCCAGAAATTAAGCAGCACCGTCTTGCCGCGATAATCGCTTAGCTTCACCTCGTTTCCATCCAGATTGTACAAGGTGAAATCCGGTGCACGGTTGCCGACCTTCAAGCCGATTGGAATGGAATCATCCTCCATGGCTGACTCCCCAGCCGTTATCGGGTTGACATTTGCTCTATTCATGTAATCATACACACCCCAACCGATCAAGCCCAGAAGCACGATGATTGCGATCCAGTTTTTTCTCATTTGATTTCACTGCCTCCTTTGACTTCGGTCATAATCGTTTGGATTTAGCGTGAGCGATTCCGGCGACTCCCTATTGAATCCAAGACGAGCATCGCTACCGCCAAGAGAATGAATAACAGCTGCTCCAGTGAAAAACCGGCCAACACGATATGGCGGTTCCCGTCCAGAAAGGGAAAAACGGCAGAGCCAATGCTATACCACAAAACGAGCGGCGCGAAGGAGCTTAACGGGAAATCGAATTTCAACCAGGCTGCAATCGACAGGACTAGAGATAGAAGCGCGCAAAGCGGCAGCTTCCAGCCTAACGAGCCTTCCCACAAAAAGAACATCGTGAACCTGGCAGCCTGTACTGCGGCAAATGCCAAAACTGATGATTTAACAAGAAGTTGAACCAACGGCCGATTTCTATAGCCTTTGTAAGCAAGGTAGGCCATCCCCCCGAGCGCGCCAAGCCATAGGCCCCTTTGACCTCCCGAGAAGTACAGCAGCGACAGGGGATTCGCAAGCGCTTCTAGCGGATCAAAAATCAGCATACTGAATTTCCATAAGAAAAATCCGATTCCCAGAGCAGTGACGTAAGAATCCTTGATCCAGCGGCCCTCTTCCCGATGACGCAGCCGGATGCTTAGAACGCTGTAACCGATGACGGCCGACAGCAAAAAAATGAGCAAATCCGCTCTTAACATTAGCGGCCCAAGCGTTATTGTTCCGATTGTATTCCCTCCGCTCTATCCAAGAATCTTTCCGCAATACCCCTCGGGGTATACAAAAAGAATAGGCCTTTTGCTATTTCGTGTCAAGCCGTGCCCATTTCGTCTGCTTCGAAATTTTCACAACAGTTTAAAAAAGACTATAGTCCTATCTTTCAATACTTGCGAAACCAGTCCAGTGCATACTCGTATAACATCATTTATATAACATTTATCACATTGCCAGGGAGTGCATCGATTTGATTGAAATGCGCAATAAGGAAAACTTGAAATACTCCAATGAAATTCCGAAGTGGGCTAAATATGCCCATACTATCATTATTACCGTTATCGCGCTGATCGGAGCGGGAGCGTTTGTGCTCGGGGGCTATTTTATATTTGAAAAAGAAGGGCTTGGAGCGGTGCTTTGCATTTTCGTAGGAGTCGTCATTGTATGGGCAACGCGCATGATGATCCTGGGGAGCAAACTGCATACCGATTTTACAATAATCAGCGAGCTGCGAAACGATGGCTATTATACCTACTTCAAAAATATAAAAAGCGGCCATGAACACGAGCATTTGATCCCGTTCCAGCGCATGCAGGAGGTTCTTATCGCCCGCAAGACGCAGTATGTCTCTTCCGGAAGATCTAACACACCCGGCTATTATGTCGTCTGTGCACAAATTATTATGAAATGGCAGGACGAGCACGGAAATGTCGATTATGCTCTGTTTGGTTTAGGAAGCCGCAGCGATCTGGCGAAGTGGGTGCATAAATTCTGGGAGCATCACGTCCCCGTATACCATACGCTCCAAAATGTCAGCGAAGCTTCAGCGCAGGACTATGCTGCGGGGTACCATGAGCTCGATAAAACGCTGTTAAGCTCCATGGACGCCTTGTCCGACATTGAAACAAGACAACGCAGAAATATTCCAATTTGGCAAAGTACCGATATGAAGCAGCACAAGGCGCAGCGGCATGCTGCAAATGACCGGCGGATTTTCCGCCCGTTGTTCGCAGGGGTCCTTCTCTCCCTATTTCTCATTGCCATGCTGTGGGTTCCTTATTGGCCGATTGAGGAAGAAATGTTTCCTGACAGCTCGCCTTCGCCGATGGTTTGCATTTTAACCGTATTAAGCATTGTCGTTTCGAGAACTTACTGGAGACGGGGGCAGAAGTGGTATATTCCCCTTGTCGATACCCTGGTCATTTTGACGGCATATTTTGCCGGCCTGCTAACAGCCAAACTATGGTTGCCCATTCCTTCGATTTATTTTGAAGCGGTTTTGATCGATGTGCTGACAGCCGGATTTTTCCTGATCATTATATTTCTGGTATTCAAGCTCATCTATTTACGCGATCGGCTGGAGAAGCGGAGCAAATAACAATAAACCGACCTTGCTCCAAAGGTCGGTTTATTTATCGCGAGCATTTATCCCGTTCCGTTAATGACGCGAAATGTCCCGCTGCCAAAGGCGCAAAGCTCCCCATTTTCCAGCCGGGCATAAGCCTGGGTCGAAATGGATTTGCGGGAACTGTGTACGATTTCAGCAGTAACGGAGATGCGTCCCTGTTCGGCCTTCGCAACATAGTTCATGCTGAGATTGGTTGTCACGACGCTGTCATGAGGACGCGCAAGCATGGCGGTCAGTCCCATCGCCGAATCGACAAGCGTGGCATACACTCCGCCGTGGACGATGCCGATGAGGTTCAGATGATGAGGCTGAATGTCCAGCGTCACGATGACTTTTCCCTCCTGAATTTCCGCAATTTCGCAGCCCAGGTAATCCCAAAACGTATTCTGGGCCATGGCATTCCATTTCTCAATATTACGCTGCAAAGCGTCCTTGTCTTCTGTATCTGCATTCATAACCTGCTTCTCCCTTCTTCCGGGATCATAGTTGCGGCTTCTCGTTCTCTTCCTCAACGAGTTTGCGGCGCAGCACCTTGCCGGCAAGCGTCTTTGGCAGACTGTCGCGGAACTCGTAAATTTTGGGCACTTTATAGGCAGCAAGCTTCTCTTTGCACCATTGCTTCAGTGACGCTTCGTCGGGCACCGCTCCGCTGCGCAGGACTACGTATGCTTTCACCGTTTCTCCGCGATAAGGGTCGAATACGCCGGCGACAATAGCCTCGGCAACGTCGGGATGCTCGAAGAGCACTTCCTCGACCTCACGGGGATATATATTGTAACCGCCCGCAATAATCAAGTCCTTACGCCGATCGAGAATGTAGAAAAATCCGTCCTCGTCCATGCGCCCCAAATCCCCGGTCAGCAGCCAGCCTTCTTTTAGCGTTTTATACGTATCCTCCGGCCTGTTCCAGTAACCTTTCATGACCTGGGGGCCGCGCACGGCCAACTCGCCGATTTCGCCAGGCTTTACATCCTCCAGCGTATCCGGAACTACGATGCGGGCTTCCGTATCAGGAAAGGGGATGCCGATTGAACCGCTCTTCCGCTTCTCCCAAATGTTGTTGGCATGCGTGACGGGAGACGCCTCTGTCAAGCCGTAACCTTCGATCAGCTTGCCCCCTGTCAATGCCTCGAACCGGGTCTGAACCTCAAGCGGCAGCGGCGCGGCGCCGCTGATGCATACATTGATGGAGGATAAATCGTATTTCCGGACATCCGGATGGTTAATGATCGCCACATACATCGTTGGCGCCCCGGGGAATACGGTCGGCCTCTGCCGATCAATCGCCTTCAAAATCTGATCTACCTCGAACCTCGGCATCAAAATTAGCGTTCCGGCCATATACACCGCTTTATTCAGAAGCACTGTCATGCCGAACACATGAAAAAACGGGAGCGCCGCCAAATATTTCTCCTCTGCCTCTCGGCCGCGGTAGAACCACAGATGTGTCTGCAGCGTATTTGCCACTAAGTTAGCGTGCGTCAGCATCACGCCTTTCGCGAAGCCTGTCGTCCCACCCGTATATTGTATTAGCGCCAAATCCTTTTCACCGTCCACTGAAGCCTCGCAGGGCTCTGGTGAAGCTCCCTTGATTAGTTTTTTTAAAGAAAGCACCCTGCGGTCGTAGTCTATCTTCACGTACATGCCGTCCTTTTTGGCCTTGATGGGATACAGCATGTTTTTGGGAAAAGGCAAATAATCCTTCACCGAGGTGACGAGAATATAGTCTAAGCCGCCTCCGCCCACGCCAATTGCATTCTTAACGCGAGCGACAAGCGCATCCAATGTAACGATCAAGCGGACGTCGGCATCCTTAAGCTGATGCTCCAACTCCCGGGGCATATAGAGCGGGTTCGTCATGACGACGATCCCGCCCATCAGCAGAGTCCCGTAATAAGCGATTACGGACTGTGGGCAATTGGGCAGCATGACCGCTACCCTCTCCCCTTTTCCAATACCCAGCTTCAACAGTGCATTGGCAAAACGAAAGCAGTGATCAAGCAGTGTGCCGTAGCTTATTTTGGCGCCCATAAATTCAAGAGCGATTTTCTCCGGATGACCTGCTGCGGAATCTACCAGAAACTTTGCCAGATTATGTGCAGGATATTCAAAGGTCGGTGGTACTTCAGCGGGATAATGTCTCAACCAAGGTTTGTTTGACATTGCCGTCCACCCCTATCTTCGGATGTTCGTTACACAACGTATTTCTCGGCAGCGATAACTTTTCCGGCAATTTGCCGCTTCAAGCCTATAAGGTCGACCAGCGTTCTGCGCGTCAGCTTCTTGAGCACGGACAACTGCGTCCGCAGCGTATCCCCCGATTCCATCGCCGCCAGCAGCTCCTTCGCCCATCCTTCCAGCTGCCCGAACTGCTCATGAATAAACAACGTTGTCATCTTGACCGGAAGCTCCGTCTTTGCCTCATGGGATGTTTCCATAATTTTGAGGGTTCTCAGCAGCGCGCTTTCCATCGCATAAATCGAAATCATCATATCGGCAAGCAGACTCAGGATTTCCTGCTCCTGCTCCAGCTTCATTTGGTACTTCTGCACCGCGCCCGCACCTGTCATCAGGAATATCTTCTTGGCCATAGCCAGCATATGGGCTTCCTGCTCCAATGTCCCTTCAAAGGAAGCAGGCGGCGTCATGCCGAGCAGCTCCGACTGCAGCGCCATCGCCTTCTGCATTAGAGGGAGCTCGCCCTTCAGCGCCCGCTTCACAAGCGTTCCCGGAATGAGCAATCGATTAATTTCGTTTGTCCCTTCGAATATGCGGTTAATCCGCGAGTCGCGGTATATCCGTTCGATAGGATACTCCTGAATATATCCATAGCCGCCGTGGATCTGAACTCCCTCGTCGGCGACGAAGTCCAGCACCTCGGAGCCGAACACCTTATTGATCGAGCACTCCAGCTGATATTCGGCGATCGCTTTGGCCGACTGGTAGCCGACATCCGCACTTTGATGATCTACCCCGGCGAGGCCGACGTCGAATAATCCAGCCGTTCGATACACCATGCTTTCCAGGACGAAGGTGCGGACGTTCATCTCCGCCAGCTTCTGGCCAATAAGCGGAAAAGAGCTGATCGGACGGCCGAACTGCGAGCGTTCATTGGCATATTGAGCTGAATGCTGGATCGCATCCTTCGCTGCGCCGACGCAGCCGGCAGCCAGTTTGAACCGGCCGATGTTCAGGATGTTAAAGGCAATCAGATGGCCTTTGCCAACCTCCCAGAGCAGGTTATCGGCAGGCACCTTCACGTCCTCCAGAATGAGCGGGCAGGTCGAGGAGCCCTTAATGCCCATCTTCTTCTCCTCGGGCCCAATGCTGACGCCCTCCATTTCGCGTTCGACGATGAATGTACTGAAGTCTTTACCGTCAACTTTGGCATATACGATGAACACGTCGGCAAAGCCTGCATTTGTGATGAATTGCTTTGTTCCGTTCAGTACGTAATGCGAGCCGTCTTCAGACAGCACAGCCGTCGTCTTTGCGCCAAGCGCATCCGAGCCCGAGGACGGCTCCGTCAGGCAGTAGGCGGCAATTTTCTCCCCGGTCGCGAGCAGCGGCAAATATTTCTGCTTCTGCGCTTCCGTCCCGAAATACACGATGGGAAGAGTGCCTATGCCTACATGCGCACCGACAGAGAGGGCGAAGGAAGATGCCTTCGTTAACCGTTCATTGATCAGCGTTGCGCTTACTTTATCCAGCCCCATCCCGCCGTAGCTCTCCGGTACTTCAGCGCCCAGCAGTCCGAGCTCGCCTGCTTTTCTAAGCAGCTTCACCGTAAGTTCATAGTCCAGCTTCTCGATCTCTTCGTCGCGCGGCAAAATTTCCGTGGCCACGAAATCCTCCGTCGTCCCGGCGATCATGCGGTGCTCCTCCGTGAAGTCCTCCGGCGTCGTTACTGTGCGGCAGTCCAGATCCTCAATCACGAAGGCTCCGCCTAACACTTTACGTGCGGATTCCCGTGTTGTGTCCGCCGCTTTGACCGTATCGTTATTCATCCTTTATCAGCTCCTTTTTCTTTCCGATTTCTACTTGACGGCAAATGCAAAACTCTGAATACTCACTCGGGCACTGCCTGTTACCTGCCATGCACTTCAAAGACGCTAGCTGCGCCCATACCGCCCCCGATGCACATCGAGACGACACCGTACCCGCCGCCCCGCCGCCGCAATTCGGAAATCAGACTGACGGACAGCTTCGTCCCCGTACAGCCAAGCGGATGGCCAAGGGCGATCGCTCCCCCGTTTACATTGACCTTCTCCTCCTCGATCCCTAGCTCGCGGACAATATGCAGACATTGCGAGGCGAAAGCCTCGTTGATCTCATAGATCGCAACGTCTTTCTGCGAAATGCCCGCCTGTGCCAGCGCCTTCGGAATGGCTTTGACTGGACCAACGCCCATCATCTCCGGCTCCACGCCGCTCAGCGCAAAGGAGCGGAAGGTCGCCAGCGGCGTCAACCCCTTCGCCGCAGCGCTCTCCTTGCTCATCACAACGACCGCTGCCGCTCCATCGCTCATTTGCGACGTGTTGCCAGCCGTTACCGTTCCGCCGAGCTTGAAGCCCGGCTTCAGTCTGGACAGCGCCTCAAGCGTCGTATCCTGCCTCACCCCTTCGTCCTCGTCAAAAACGAATGTCCTGCTGCGGATATGCCCGCTCTCATCCAAGGTTTTCTCCTCCACCTGCACCGGAACAATCTCGTCTCGAAATTTCCCGGCTGCGATCGCCTTCGCCGCTTTACGGTGCGAGCTTAGAGCAAAACGATCCTGATCTTCTCTCGCAACGCCGAACCGCTCCGCAACACGCTCAGCGGTATGACCCATCGCCATGTAAATTTCCGGCTGCTTCTCCACGATCTGCGGATTCGGGGACACCTTGAAGCCGGTCATGGGCACATGGCTCATACTCTCCACGCCGCCTGCGATAATCACGTCAGCATGGCCCAGCATGATGCGTTCCGCCGCCAGGGCGATCGTCTGCAGCCCCGAGGAGCAGAAGCGATTGACAGTCATTGCCGGAACAGTTACCGGAAATCCGGCATATAACGCCATAATGCGGGCAAAATTAAGTCCCTGCTCCCCCTCCGGCATGGCGCAGCCGATGAGAATATCCTCGACCTCACCTTTATCCAGGCCAGGAGCCCGTTCCATAACCGCCTCCAGCACGGTGCGGCCGAGATCGTCCGCACGGACATGGGCCAGGCTGCCCTTCTTCGCTTTACCGACAGCAGTTCTCGCCATCGCTACAATTACCGCTTCCCTCATCCTTGCTCCCCCCTGTTCATCTGAACTCCGGCATGAGATTCAAAACTTAATTGCGCAGCGGCCTACCGGTAGCCAGCATATGCTGCATCCGCTGCCGGGTCTTCGGTTCGCCGCAGAGGCTGAGGAATGCCTCGCGCTCCAAGTCGAGCATATATTGCTCGCTCACATAGCTGCCCGGCGGAACGTCCCCGCCGGCCAGCACATGAGCCAGCTTCTTCGCAATGAGCAGATCGTGGTCGCTGATATAGCGGCTCTCCCTCATACCGATCGCGCCCAATTGCAGCACCGCCTTGCCTTCAGAGCCGGCCACGCGGATCAATTCCTCCTGTGGCGGTTCATACCCGGCGGCCGACATCCGAAGCACCGCCTGCTTCGCCTCATGAATCAAGTAATCCGGGTTGACAACGACCCGATCGTGCTCCATGAGATAACCGAGCGTCTTGGCATCATATCCGCTGCTCGACACCTTGGCCATCCCAATCGTCTCAAAGGCCCGGTTGAGCAGAGGCTGCAAATCCCCGTCCGCCCCCGCATGCCTGCTGGCCCGCAGCGCCAGCTCCTTGCACCCTCCGCCGGCGGGAATCAGCCCGACGCCGGCCTCGACCAGCCCGTAGTATGTCTCTGCCGCGGCGATCACCTGATCCGCAGGCATGCACGCTTCCACGCCGCCGCCGAGCGTCATTCGGTGCGGAGCTGCCACGACAGGCTTCTCGAATCGCTTCAAATTGTACATCGTGCTCTGAAACAGGCGGATGATGTCGTCGATCTCATCCCACTCTTCATCCTGGGCCTCCATCAGCAGCAGCATCAGGTTTGCGCCGACACAGAAATTACGCCCCTGGTTGGCAATGACCAGACCGTCGAAATTTCGCCGCACCTCCTCTACGCTCTGCGAGATCATCGCCAGGATGTCGCCTCCAATAGCATTGTTCGGCGAATGGAACTCGAGGCAGGCCACGCCGTCACCCAGGTCGATCAGGCTCGCTCCGCTGTTTGCTTTAACGATCTTGTTCTGCTCTTTAAGCTCATGCAGGGAAATTCTCTCCGGCGGAATGTCTACCTGCTTATATTTCAGCCCCGAAGCCTGGAATAAGACGCCGCTTTCCTTCTTGTAGAACGTCTCATTTCCTTGCGCGAGCCAATCCTTCACCCAGGCCGGAATACTCAACCCTTCGGCTTCCATCCGTGCGACAGAACGGGTCAAACCAATGGCATCCCATGTCTCAAAGGGACCTAGCTCCCAATTGAAGCCCCATTTCATCGCTTCATCGATCTCGCGGATACTGTCCGCGATTTCGCCGACCTTCTCCGCGGAATACAGGAGTACCTGTTTCCATACGTCCCAGGCAAAATCCGCATAACGGTCCCCGCCTGACAGCAGCGCCTTTGTCTTAGCCTTGGCGCCTTTCGCTAGCTTCGCCGCTTCCAGCGATCCGGAAGCCGGTTTCTTAACCGGCCTATACTCCATCGAATCCAGATCAAGCGCAAGGATCTGGCTGCCCTCGGAACCCTTCACTTTTTTATAGAAGCCTTGCCCCGTTTTCTCTCCCAGCCTGCCTTGATCGACCAGTTCTTTCAATACACCGGGAATGGCAAACACCGCTCGTTCCTGCTCATTCGCTGCATGCTCGAACACATTGTTCGCCACATGCACGAACGTATCCAGACCGACCAGATCGAGCGTGCGAAATGTCGCGCTCTTCGGCCGCCCCATCGCCGGACCGGTCACGGCATCGACCTCTTCCACCGACAACCCCTTCGCAATCATTTCCCGCAGCGTAACGAGCAGCCCGTATGTTCCAATCCGGTTGGCGATGAAATTCGGCGTATCCTTGGCCTGGACGACCGTCTTGCCGAGCTTCCTTTCCGCAAATTCGGTCATCCTGGCCACTACGCCGGGATCTGTGTTGTCTCCGGGGATAATTTCTAGCAGCTTCATATACCTCGGGGGATTAAAGAAATGCGTTCCGAGGAAATGACGCCGGAAGTCCTCCGACCGCCCCTCCGTCATCTCGTTGATCGAGATCCCGGATGTGTTCGAGCTGACGACAACGCCGGGCCGCCAATACCGCTCGATAGCGCCTAGCAGCTTCCGCTTTACCTCCAGATTCTCGACAACGGCCTCGATCACCCAATCCACGCCGGAAATGCGGTGAAGATCATCTTCCAAATTTCCGGGGGTAATCCGTTTGGCGAAGCGCTCGTCATAGAGCGGCGCCGGTTTGGTCTTTGCCAGCTGCTTAATGGCCGACGAGGCAAGCCGGCTTCGCACAGCCGGTTCCTCCAGGGTAAGTCCCTTTGCGGCTTCGGACTCGGTGAGCTGTGTCGGAACGATATCTAGCAGAAGGCACGATATCCCCACATTCGCCAATTGCGCTGCAATCCCCGAGCCCATAACTCCGGAGCCGATGACGGCCGCAGTTGTAATCGGTTTGAACATATTCCTTCCCCTCCCATGCCATTTGCTGTTTAGGTGTTTTTGCTCGAACGGCAGCTATATGCTTCTCTCAGGAATAATCATCATTTCCGGCTGTCCCGTAACTGCCGCATCACTGCCAAACACGGACAGCGCCAATATTTCTGCGATATCCTTTGTTTTGACCGTATCATCGGCCTCCTTCAGTTTCGTGCCATCCTCCAGCATCGTAAGGCAGTAAGGGCATGCACTGCTGATCAAGCTTGGATTTACCTCCAGCGCCTGTTCAGTTCTGGCCTCGTTGACCCGTTTCCCGCTGTTCTCCTCCATCCACATGAGCCCGCCTCCGGCCCCGCAGCACATACCGTTTTCCCGGGTGCGATCCATTTCAACAAGCTGCACGCCGGGAATGGCACGAAGCACAGCCCTGGGCTCCTCATATACATTGTTGTATCGGCCAAGATAGCAGGAGTCGTGGTAAGTGATTCGCTCGTTCACTTCACGTCTCGGGACGAGCCGCCCCTCTGTCATCAGCTGGCTCAGCAGCTGTGTATGATGCAGCACATCCACCTCCTCCAGCCCGAAATCAGGATATTCGTTCTTCAGCGTATTGAACGTGTGCGGACAGGCCGTCACGATTTTGCGGACGCCATACTTGCGGAAGGTATCGATATTCTCCTGGCACAGCTGTTGATACAGAAGCTCATTGCCTAGCCGCCGCGGCGTATCGCCTGAATTCCTCTCCTCATTGCCGAGTATTGCAAAGCTCACACCGGCTTCGTGCAGGAGACGGACGAAAGCCTTCGATATTTTGCGGCTGCGCTGATCATAAGAGCCCATCGACCCGACGAAAAACAAATATTCGAACTCGGGATTCTCCCGGACTGTAGGGACGGAAATTCCCTCCACCTCTCCGGTCCAGTTCGCCCGGTCGGTACGGCTAAGCCCCCAGGGATTTCCCTGTCGTTCGATGTTGGTCATTGCACGCTGTCCTTCCTGGGGGAGACGGCCTTCCATGAGAACGAGATGGCGGCGCAAATCGATGATCTTATCAACGTGCTCATTGCCGACAGGACACTGATCCTCACAGTTCCGGCAGGTCGTGCAGGACCAAATTTCCTCTTCCGTCATCACCCCGCCGATCATAGTGACATCCTCGGGAGATGATTCATCCTGAAGCCTCCAGGTGGCTTTATGCCAATCCATCGTAGGCGCGATATTGGTTATGCCGGCCTTGTCGCACCAAGCTGGCTTAAGAGATTCAGCTGCGGGCGCAAGCTCAAGGGCGTGAGCGCCGTGCATGGAGTTAGCTAAGGCCGGCACATGGGGTGATTTCCCGGTAACCACAGTTCCTTTCTCCTGTAAATGATCGCGCAGCTTCGTGATTAGATGCATTGGCGACAATGGCTTGCCGGTATTCGATGCCGGGCAGGCGTTCGTGCAGCGGCCACACTCCACGCAGGCGTAGAAGTCGAGCATCTGCTTTTGGGTGAAATCCTCGATCCTGCCGGCGCCGAAGCTCTCGGCCTCTTCATCTTCGAGATCCAGCTTCTTCAAGCGCCCTGCGGGTTCGCTGCGGCGCAGCCACAGGTTAATCGGTGCTGTAATGATGTGAAAATGCTTCGATTGGGGAACGTAAACTAAGAAGGACAGCAGTATGAGTAAATGCAGCCACCAGAACAGGTAAAAGAAAATAGCTGCGGAAGATTGCGGTATCCCGGCAAACGCTGCTGCGATTAGTGAGGAAATGGGGGCGTAGCCGGATGGCTCCAGCCCGAGCCAAAGCCGTTCGAAGGCGAGCGATAACAGAACGGTCAGCATGAGCGAATAGATGAACATAACGACGATACTGGGCTTCCAGCCCCTTTTCAGCCGGGCCAGCTTCTCGCCGTAACGGCGATAAGAGGCATAACCCATAGCCAGCAAAATGAGCAGAACCGTAATCTCCTGCAGCAGGCCGAAGGACTCGTAGGCAGGAAGGGGCAAATGCCTGCCTTTGGCCAAACCTTTGACAATCAGATCCAAGGCGCCGAACTGCAAAATAATGAATCCGTAAAAAATGACGATATGCATCAGGCCGCTTGGCAGGTCCTTCAGCAGCTTCTTTTGGCCGAATACCTCGGACAAATATTCAGCCGTCCTACCCATGCCGCGTTGTCGCGGCTCAACGCTTTTTCCGAGCTTCAGGTAGCTGTAACGGCGATGGACAACGACCGCGAACAAATATAGGCCAAGCCCCGTTGCAATCAGAAACAAAACCAAGTTAATGAGCTGCCACGTCATATGCTTTCCGTCCTTTCTACCGTAGTGGTCAAACTAAGACGACAAGCTTTAGATAGCGTTTACAACCGACTGGACTTCTCGACGATGAACGAACAAACATTGACTTTTCCCATCATTTCCCCTAAGATAAAATCAAAAATGAATGAGCATTCATTCAGTTGGTTTAAATATTAGCATTGAGGTGACCTGATGACAAGTAGAAAACAGGAAAAATTTGAAATGATTTTGGATGCGGCGCAGAAAGTCATTGCCGAGAATGGGTTTCACGGTTCTCAGGTGTCCAAAATCGCGAAGGAGGCCGGAGTAGCGGACGGTACGATTTATTTATATTTCAAGAAGAAGGAAGATATCCTTATCTCTTTGTTTGAGGATCGTCTGGGCAAGCTGGTCGACAGATTCAACAGCAGCATTCAGGAGACCGATACGGCGGAGCAGGCGCTGCGCAAAGTATGCGAGATCCACTTCACCGAACTGGAGAACAACGTCGATCTCGCCTACGTTACCCAAATCGAGCTCCGGCAGAGCTCCATTGAGCTGCGCAAGGCGATTGGCTTATCCGTGAAGCCCTATATTCAGCTGATCGAGCATATTGTACAGAAGGGGATTCATGAGAAATCGTTCCGTCCCGAGCTTGATCCCAAGCTTACGCGCCACCTGATCTTCGGCGCAATGGACGAGGTCGTGACCTCGTGGCTTATTTCCGGAAGGAAATATTCCCTCTCCGCCCAGGTTGACAAGACGGTCGATTTCTTCCTCAAGGCCCTGAGTTCGTAGCGTAGACTGGCTTCGGCTTGGGATATCTGGCGACAAAGGCGGAAAGTACGTATATCAATAACGCGGTCATTCATGTGAAGGAGGAGATACGGTATGAACATTTTCGTGCTTTTGAAGCAAACCTTCGATACCGAAGAGAAAATCGTGATTCAAGACGGGGAAATCTCCGAGGATGGCGTCAAGTTCATCATTAATCCTTACGATGAGTATGCGGTAGAAGAGGCGCTTCGCCTGAAGGAGCTGCACGGCGGCCAGGTCACGGTTGTTTCCGTTGGCCCGCAAAGGTCTGCCGAGGCGCTGCGAACCGCCCTGGCCATGGGCGCAGATGAGGCGGTGCTGATCTCGGATGAGCGAATTCCTTCAGACGAATATAGCCTATCAGTCGTGCTCGCCGCGTATTTGTACAAAGTAACCGCCGATGTTGTGCTCGGCGGCAATTTTTCCGTGGATCAGGGGTCGGGGCAAGTCGCCGTCCGTTTGGCTCGGCTGCTCAATCTTCCCCATGTCTCCTCGGTCACAAAGCTGGATATCGCTGACGGCAAGGCAATGGTGCTCCGGGATGCGGAAGGAGACACCGAGACGATCGAGGTTGCCCTGCCTGCCCTGTTTACGGCGCAGCAAGGATTGAACGAGCCCCGCTACCCTTCCCTGCCCGGAATTATGAAAGCGAAGAAGAAGCCTTTTCACCAGCTTGGACTAAGTGAGCTAGGCTTGTCGGATGCGGAAATCGCCCCCCGCACGGAGCGAATCTCCCTCTCTCTGCCTCCACAGAGACAGGCCGGACAAATTCTGCAGGGCGAGCTGAAGGAACAGGCCGCACAGCTGGTATCCCTGCTGCGTTCCGATGCCAAAGCGATTTAATAACCCAAGGGAGGAATATCGATGAGCAAACATTATGTGGTCATCGCGGAGGTGCGCAGCGGGCAGCTCCGCCAGGTCTGCCTGGAGGCGATCGAAGCGGCACGGCTCACCGCCGAAGAAGGCGATACGATCTCCGCCTTGCTTCTTGGGCATAATTTGTCCGAGCCAGCCAGCCAGCTGTCCCGATACGTATCCGGTCAAGTGCATGTCTTGGATCATCCTGATTTGGAGCATTATTTAGCCGAAACATTTTGCTCCGCCATCATTCCCGTGCTGGAGTCCTTGGAGCCCTGCGCCATTGTCCTTGGCCATACTGCGATGGGACGGGATCTCGCCCCCATGCTGGCCGCCCATTTTCAGGCCGGGCAAATCTCCGATGTGACAGCCATACACAGAAACGGCTCCGAGCTTCTTTTTACACGGCCTGTTTATGCGGGTAAAGCCTTCGAGCAGAAGCGATTCATCAACGGTCCGCATATTATCACTGTACGGCCCAACAACATCCCCCCCGCCGCGGAAGCAGGCTCCCCTGGGGAAATTATTCAGCATGCTTACACAGCTCCCGTCAATCTTAGAACTATAATTAAAGATGTCATTACCAAAGCGTCGGGGCGCGTCGATTTGGCCGAAGCGCAAATCGTCGTCTCCGGCGGCCGCGGCGTGAAGAGCGCGGAAGGCTTTAAGCCGCTCGAACAGCTTGCCGAGGTGCTGGGCGGAGCAGTCGGCGCTTCCCGCGGAGCATGTGATGCCGGATACTGCGATTACGCGCTGCAAATCGGCCAAACCGGCAAAGTCGTCACGCCGCAAATTTACATCGCGTGCGGAATAAGCGGTGCCATCCAGCATTTAGCGGGCATGAGCCACTCCCGGATCATTATCGCCATCAATAAAGACCCGGAAGCCCCGATCTTCAGAATAGCGGATTACGGGATCGTCGGTGACTTATTCGAGGTAGTTCCCCTTTTAACGGAAGAATTCCGCAAGGCGCTCGCTTGAGGTTATCATCTTCATCTTTTACCGATTTCTATATCAAACAAAGACGAGGCGACGACGGGGTTTCCCCGTCGTCGCCTTAGAATTTCACCAAGCTGGCGAAAGAACGCAGCAAGCGAAGTGCTGCCCTCCTCTTCATTGGCCGCCTCTTCAATCCAACGATTCTGCCTTCCTCATTCACTCTGTATTGCTGTGGATGATGATGAAACAACTTCAGATCTCTTTCTAAGCGATATAACTCCTCTGTGTACATTCTCTCCCACCCCTTACTTTTGGACCCTTTATATATATTTCCATTATCTGCTTCAAAATCAGGAAGAAAAAGAGTACACTATTGAACAAGTAATTCCCCTTTTAGAGGAACAAGCCCAATTTATACCGCAATGAGGTGGTATTTTTATGCTAACAGAAGAACGCTATTTGGCATTATTGAATGAATATATCGCGAGGGATGTCCCGGCTGGCTCTGTCATGGACAAGGAAGTCACTTTAAACGAATTGACCAAGCTGTTTCATTGCACAGAGAGGAATGTCAAGCTGATCGTCCGCAAGCTCGAAGAGGAAGAGCTCATTGTATGGCACCCTGGACGAGGACGCGGCAACCGCTCGCGGATCGAGTTCCGCGTTCCGCGAGACGAGTTTCTTCTTCAGTATGCACAGCGCCTGGCCGACAAAAGCGAATACCGGACCGCGTTTGAGGTGCTGAATCAGTATGAGGAGGACCAGGTGGTTCTCGATCAGTTCATGAAGTGGCTCAATGGCCAGTTTGGCTACAGCGAAGAGGAAAATTCCAATTCAGCAGGCTGCATCGATTTGTTCCGCTTGCCGGTATACCGCGCCCCGCTGACGCTTGATCCCGCCAATCTGTTCCATAGCTTTGACGCCCATCTCGCACGACAAATATTCGATCGGCTCGTGCAATACGAATCCGATGAAAATTCGAAGGTCGTACCGATGCTCGCCCATCATTGGGAGAGCAATGATGATGGAACACAGTGGGTTTTTCACCTCCGAAAAGGCGTGCGTTTCCACCATAAACGCGAGTTGACTGCTCATGACGTCGTATTTACCTTTAATCGGCTTCGGAATCGCTCAATGAACGAATGGCTGCTTTTTACAATGGACCGCGTCGAGGCGCTGAACCCGATTACGGTCAAAATCGTTCTGAAGCAGCCCAATTGGCTGCTCCCGCGTATGCTCTGCTCCGCATGCGCGGCGATTTTGCCCGCAGATTTGGTCAGCGAGGATGAAGAGAAATTCTGGAGGATGCCTATCGGCACAGGAGCTTTTCGGCTGACCCATTGGAGTTCGAACCTCATCAACCTTTCCGTGAACACCGAGTATTTCCTAGGAAGGGCCTACCTGGATGCGGTGAACATCGTCATCCTTCCCGAAGAGATCCCCGGTTCTTCCAGGCTGAGATGGGAGAAGCTTATCGACAACGAGGCACGGTTTCCAAGCAAGCCGGAGAAGGATTGGAACCAAATCGAAAGCCTGGGGAAGAACTGCAGCCTGATTAGCTGGAACCGCAACAAACCAGGCCCGCAGCAGTCCTTGTCGTTCCGCCAGGCCGTGAATCTGATTATCGACCGAAGGCAGCTGATTCAAGATGTGGAGCGAGGAGCTCCTGCCCGAGGTTTCTTGCCCCGCGAGGAACGCCTCGCCAGCAGCGCATTCCGGTATGACCGGGACGCCGCCCTGCAGCTGCTTCAGGAATCCGGCTATGACGGAACCCCGCTTGACCTGATTACGACCCTTCATCAGAGCGAGGATGCCAGCTGGTTTGCGGAGCAATGCGCTTCAGTCGGTATAAATGTCCGTATAAATTATGTTACGGTCAGTGAGTGTAGTGACGAAGGCATTGGCGCGGAAGCCGACTGCATATTGACCTGCCTTGCCTTCGCGGATGACGAGGTATGCCAGTTGGAAACTTACCTTCAAAGCCAGAGTTTTATTTATAACCACATGGAGCACAATTTGCGCAGATGGATATTTGGGATTGCCGAGGAAATTTTGGCGACGGCCTCGATCGAGGCGCGCAGTGCTCTTTTTCAGCAAATCGAGTTCCGGCTGCAGGACGAGGCTCAATTTTTGTTTCTCGTTCACCGCAAAATCAATACTTATGTCCACCCCTCCATCCGCGGAATCGGCATTAACCGCCTGGGCTGGATGGACTTCAAGGATATCTGGCTGACCTCGCCAATATGTGATTGCGACGAATAACGGAGTGCAAGAAAAAGGGAAAGCATCTTCAGGATGCCTTCCCTTTTTATGTTTACAGTGCGATTACTTAAATACTTTCAAACGGCTTTCAATCGGATTGAATGGCTTCTCTCCCGGCTCGGCTACTGGTTTGCCAAACGGCATTTGCGCGATCAGCTTCCAGGAAGCCGGAATGTTCCATTCCTGCTGAACCTTCTCGTCGATCAGCGGATTATAGTGCTGCAGCGAAGCGCCAACGCCTTCGTTAGCCAGGGCTGTCCATATTACGAATTGCAGCATGCCCGAAGATTGCTCAGACCACACGGGGAAATTGTCTTTGTACAGCGCGAATTGCTCTTGAAGCCCTTGAATGACTTCTTGATCCTCAAAGAAGAGTACCGTGCCGCGCCCGCTGCGGAATGCAGCCATCTTCTCTTCGGTCGGTCCGAAGCTGTCTGCCGGTACGATTGCTCTCAGCGTTTCTTTCGTAATATCCCACAGCTTGTCGTGCTGCTCACCGAACAGAACGACTACGCGCGCGCTTTGCGAGTTGAAGGATGACGGCGTGTGCAGTACTGCCTCGGCAACGATTTCTTCTACACGTTGATCCGAAATAACCTCTTCCTTGCTAATAGCGTACACACTGCGTCTTACTTTGATTTCGTCCAAAAATTGACTCATGCTGGAATTCTCCTTATCTTTTGAATATTTACTTACTTTTATTTAGTAACACTGTTTTATATATTACATGATGAAAAAAACAAATGCAATAGGAACAATTACTTAACCCATTTATCCTAAAACGACGCTATCTATTCCCATCCAACTCATATATAATGGGAATAAAACCCAACTTGAAGGGGTGACTCACTGGCGTGGCGAGAACTACAGTGTTCATTAGCTCCGTAAATGAGGATGGCCTGAAACCGCTTCGCCGAGCTGCTTTTCGCGAGCTGGTATCCCTCGGTCATGATCCTCTGATGTGGGAGGAAAATCTGGGGCCTTGGCCAGCCCATATCGATTCAATTAAGAAATGCCTTGAAGCGGTTGAGGCATGCGATATTTATTTGCTGTTCCTGGGGAGCAAGTCGGGAACTTACAATGCTCCGTCCGGAATAACGGTAACGCATATGGAATTTATCAAGGCGCATGAGCAGGGCAAGCTTATTCTCGTATTTGCGGATACGGAGATCAAATCCGTTTTTTTCACCATAATCAAACCGCTGATCGACCAGTTTATCGACCAATACATTAATGACGAGGAACGTTTCCCTTCCCCATTACATATTATGGATTTCCTTAGCGCAAATCATACCATCCCTTCCAACGTTGAGCCTTATGTATGGTACTTTCTATACGACATGACCCTCCGCAAAATATACATCGACGATTTGTCGCTGGGCGTACCGATCGACTGGAAGGCTTATTTCAGTGATTTGCTCCGCCGCGGTTCGCTGCTCCTGCCCCTGGAACAATCCATTGAGCAGACTAGCATCAGGCTTGAGCAGTTCGACGAGGCGGTCGATTTGCTGTACCAGCTTATCCCGCAGCTCGAAATTACGGGCCTGCAGCAAAGCGAGGAATTTCTGGAGATCATCAAGTCGCGGATGGCCGGCGGCCGCATTGAGCACAGCTACGGCTCCTATGTTGCAGAGACCGTTGGGTTTTACGGAGATTGCTGCGCGGCTACCTTATATCGGCAGGAGGATGATTATCTCCGGTTAGTTGCCAAGGTAGGCAGCGCGGCAGGGGCAGCTTGCTACAAGCTCGACGATCATAGCTCCTACAACGTGCTTACGTATCATATGGGTGATCAAGAGGAGCAGGTATTTTTCAAAGCGTCAAAGAACATGTTTTATTATTGCATTCGAACGGGTAACTTAGTACTGACCCTTCATTTTCCGGCCGACCCGGATTGGGATTATAAGAAATTCATCCACTACAAAGAAGCCGCAAACGATGCTATAATTAGTAAAAATCCTTTGATGATCGAATTTATCAAGCTGATTCTAGGAGGGATGCAGTCGTGAGCACCGGAGTATTCGTCTCGAAGAACGGAAAAGTTACCGAAGCTATAGGCACCCAGCCTAAGGAAGCGCTGTTGTTCGCTCCTTCCAAGAAGAGCTCCTCGCAAATATTGCGCGAACAGCGAACCGCAATGAAACGCAATAGCAAACGGATCAAAGACCGGTTCAGCGAAGCAACCAAACGGGTCTGACCCGGTTCAATACGCAAATAAAGCGACCGAAGCTCCCTAGTGGGGAGTCCGGCCGCTTTTTTTACGCTAAATGAGGAGGGTTGAATGCTTTACGAGACTAGCTTTAAACCAATGGCAGCCCCTAATACCATCGCTATAAAAAAAATTCTTTTCCAGTCCTTTGACTCGCCATATAGGAACATTCCTAATATCGCTCCGCCAGATGCGCCAATTCCTGTCCAAATTGCATACGCGGTCCCCATAGGTAAGGTTTTCATTGCATAAGCAAGAAATAGAAAACTTGCTCCAAATCCAAGAATTAACAGCGCTACTGACTGCCAGTTACGATCTTTATGCAATTTATTTATCATGGAAACCCCAAACATTTCAAACAAACCTGCTGCGACCAAGGAAGCCCACGCCATTAAGATTCAATCCCTTCTTGACCTTTGTCATTAGTAACTAATTTCAAGCCCATTACCCCTGATAATAAAACCACAATTAAAATTAATTTTGCTAATTTAAATGGTTCACCAAAGAACACGATATCGGAAAAGACAGTTCCAGCTGTACCTAGCCCAACAAAAACTGCATATACAGTTCCAACAGGCAGTTTTCTGCCAGCCATAATCATTAAATAAAAACTAACGATAATAGAAATAACTGTACCCGTCCAAGTCCAAAAGTCATGTGCATGTTTTAATCCAATAACCCAAAAAACTTCAAAAAAAGCAGCAATAACCACTTTTATCCAGTTGTTATTCATTGAACAGCACCTCCGATTGTATTCTTTCCCATACAAAAACAAAAAAACAGCTTGTATCCATGGAACTCTTCCTCCCCTGTGCTCTCATATCTCTCAGGCAGACAAAAGCCCGGAAAGATATCGGCGAATGATATCCTCCCGGGCTTTTGTCCCTCCGTGTCCACAGGATATTTCCTGCGCGTCCTCTCTTGGACCAGGCCGGCTGCTGAAGCTGCCGCGGAACCCTAGAGAACAATTGTGACATATATTTTACAAGATAATGAGCTCATGGTCAACGGGAATGTCGTTCCCTGCCCTTGTTCCCGCAAACTTGTCAACACTTCCCGTATAGTCTAACATAGTTTTCAGAAGGAAAATTGCACCTTCTTTCCATTAGAGAACCATATATAGAAAAGGAGAGTAACCATGACCCAAACCAAATTGTTCTCGCCTTACACCATTAAAAATGTATCTCTAAAAAACCGGATCGTCATGTCGCCGATGTGCATGTACTCCTCCTATAACCGCGACGGCAAAGTCACCGACTGGCATCGGGTGCATTATCCAAGCCGCGCCGCCGGACAGGTTGGCTTAATTATGCTTGAAGCAACAGCCGTGGCGCCTGAAGGGCGGATTTCCTATCAGGATCTGGGCATTTGGAGCGACGAGCATATCGAAGGGCTGCAGGAAATTGTCCGCCTCATCCATCATCACGAGGCCAAAGCAGCAATTCAGCTGGCTCATGCTGGAAGAAAAGCCGAGCTGGAGGAAACAATTATCGCCCCTTCCGCCATTCCCTTCTCAGGCATGAAAACGCCAAAGGAAGCTTCCATAGACGATATTGCTCATGTCGTTGCATCTTTTAAAGATGGGGCGCGCCGTGCCAAGGCAGCCGGGTTCGATATCATCGAAATTCATGGCGCGCATGGCTATTTGATCAGCGAGTTCCTCTCTCCGCTTGCGAACAAGCGCAGCGATGAATACGGCGGCAGCGCAGATAATCGTTATCGCCTGCTGCGCGAAATTATCGAAGCGGTAAAAACGGAATGGAGCGGCCCAATCTTCGTACGCGTTTCCGCGAATGAGTATCATGAGGAAGGCAACTCCCTAGAGCAATATATTCAATTCGCTGCGCACATGAAAGAACAGGGAGTGGATCTGATCGATTGCAGCTCTGGCGGGATCGTACCAGCTTCCATCGACGTATATCCCGGCTATCAGGTCAATTTGGCCGATCGGATTAGAAACGAAGCCGGCATCGCAACCGGAGCAGTCGGCCTTATTTCCAGCGGCCTGCAGGCCGAAGAAATCCTCGGCAACGGCCGGGCTGATCTTATTTTCATCGGCCGGGAACTGCTGCGCAATCCGTATTGGCCGCTGAACGCAGCGAAGGAGCTGGGTGCTGAAATCGAGCGTCCTCAGCCGTATCATCGCGCATAAGAGAAGGAGTGACTAGCAGCATGGATCATGACAATAACTCCAAGAAAAACAATTTCCCTCGTCCTCGCCGCGTACTCATCATGACTGCGGTCGAAGCGGAACGGGATGCGGTGCTTCGCGGATTAAACGGCGCGCCCGGAATTGAAGTGCGGCTGGCAGGCGTCGGCCCAATCGCGGCTGCGGCCAATACAGCGGCAACGCTTGCTTCAGAAGACGGGGCGATGCCCTATAATTTGGTGATCAGCGCTGGCATCGGCGGCGGATTTACCGGCATAGCAGACATCGGCTCCATCGTCATCGCAACCGATATTATCGCTGCCGACTTGGGCGCTGAATCGCCGGAGGGCTTCTTGAGCCTGGACGAGCTCGGCTTCGGCTCCTCGCGCCTCAAAGCCGATGAGCACTTGTCGAGCCAATGGGCGCAGGCCGTTCTGAAATCTGGGCTTGCCGCCTGCACAGCGCCTGTTCTGACCTTGTCCACCGTTACAGGATCGGCAGCGACAGCAGAGCATCTCAGCCATCGCATTCCGGGAGCCGCTGCGGAGGGAATGGAAGGTTACGGCGTAGCCTTAGCAGCACATCATCGAAATCTGCCCGTGCTGGAAATCAGGGCCATCTCCAATCCGGTCGGCCCTCGCCAGCGCGAGCTGTGGAAAATCGGCGATGCCCTATTAGCCTTGGAACGAGCTTGTTCCTTATTGCCGGAGGTACTGGAATTATGAAAATAGCTTTTTCTCCCTGTCCGAACGATACTTTCGTGTTTCATGCCTGGGCGCATGGCTGCATTACCGGAGCGCCCGAGCTGGACATTACCTATGCGGATATCGATGTAACCAACGGTCTTGCCGCCAGCGGCAAGGGCCCCGATGTATTGAAGATTTCTTATGCCGCCCTCCCCTGGGTGCTTGATGAATATGCGCTTATTCCCTGCGGAGGCGCACTTGGCCGCGGCTGCGGACCGCTAGTGCTGACCGCTGGAGACAAATCTGCCGCTGGCTCGGGGTATGATACGGCGGCAGCCGACCCTTCCATGCTGTCTGGGCGGCGCGTCGCCGTTCCGAGTGAGCGTTCCACGGCTTACCTGCTTTTCCGGTTATGGGCCGCACAAGCGGTTCCTGGCGGCGTAGGCGAAATCGTAGTCATGCCCTTCAACCAGATTATGCCTGCAGTCCGCGACGGCCAGGTCGACGCCGGACTCGTCATCCACGAAGCCCGCTTTACTTATCCTGCGTATGGGTTAACGCTAATGCGAGATCTCGGCAGCTGGTGGGAAGACGATACCGGCCTGCCGATCCCTTTAGGAGCCATTATCGCCCGCCGCTCTCTTGACCTGGCGGCCATTGCGAACTGGACGCGGCAATCGGTGCAATATGCCTGGGCTCACCCGGAAGCGTCGCGGGAATATGTCATGAGCCATGCGCAGGAAATGTCGCCAGAAGTGACCGACGCGCATATCAACCTGTACGTAAACCGTTATACGGAATCGCTAGGAGAGGATGGATATGCAGCTGTTACTGCGCTCCTTAGCCGTGCAGCACGCGAAGGGCTCGTACCCGAGATAGCCCCCAGCCTGCTCCGTTAGAAACAATACAAATAGCCGATCAGTAACAGGAACTAATGCCTGACGCTGATCGGCTATTGTTATAGGATTGCTACGGTCTGCCGCCAAACCGCTTCCGGTAGCCGCATTTGCGGCATAACTCCTCCACGGCGGTTCTGCGTGAGAAACCTTCATAAAGCCGGGTTGCCCGCTCTCCTTCGATGATGTCGGAGAACGGCGTCTGATAGACGTTGCCTAAATTAATTACGCCTTCCCCATCCAAACAGCATGGAATGACCGTGCCATCCACGAGAATGCCCGCTTGATTCCGCAGCGCATGGCAGAAGCCCTGACCATCGTCCTCCTCCGCCCGTAAATCCGGCCAGTCAAACTCGTGATCCTGGTTCAAGTACACCCGGTCGGCAAGCTTGAAACCACCTCCAGGCACGACTCTCTCCTCGATTTGATAGTCAAGCCCGAACTCTTTCTCGATCATTTCCAATGTTGCCCGGTTGCGGCTCCGCTGTAAATTGGTCTCGTTGTTCTTATCCAAATTCCACAGACGGAACGAAACAATCAAGTCAGAGGTACTGACCGCCTCCCGCACGAAGGACAATATATTTTCGATATACCCTTCGCGGTCCGTCGAACCCTCATGACCATCAAAGCTGTGCAGCGAGAAGTTCATTTGTCTCAAAGCAGGCTTGTTGATGATTTTGGGCCAGGCTTTGCGAATCAACGTTCCGTTCGTCGTAATATTCACCTTAAGGCCCTTCTCATGGCTTAAATCAAGCAGCTGGTCGATCTTCGGATGCAGCAGGGGCTCACCTTTGACATGCAAATAAATATAGTCGGTGTGCGGTTTTACTTCGTCCAGTACTTTTGCGAAATCCTCAACCTTGATGAACTGGGATTTCCGTTCCGTAGGCGGACAGAAGCTGCAAGCCAAATTGCAGATGCTGGTCGTTTCAATATAGAACTTTTTGAATTTTTTCATCTTGTTTTATTCCTACTTGTCTCATATTATTTGCGACTTATGACGGAAACGGCGTATCCGTCGGCTTTGCGTAGCCCTCCCGATACTTGTCGTCGATCCATGTACGAATATCCGCGGCCGATTTGCCAGTCTGCTGCAGCTGAATCGATTCTACGGCAATTTCCAGACATACGTTGCATTTTGTCCCGTGGTCATCCCAGACGATTGAGCCGTCCTCCTTCAGCTCGTGAATGAAGCAGTCCCGATTGCTGCGATGACCTGCCGAATCCCCGCAGCCGCAATAACAGGGCATTCCGTCCAGCAGCTCAGGATGCTCACTGACAGCTTTGTACACGAGAACGACATTTTCATGCTGACCCTCCAAAAAAGAAGGCAGGATCTCCCGGCTAGCCGTCCGTTCCTGGAAGTCTCCGCTAGCGGTAATATGTAACTCACCATGCTGCATTTGATTCGTATCAGTTCCGCCGGCTGTGCCCTTGCTCCCACCGCCGCAGGCGGTTAACGAAAGTAATAGAAGCGTAGACGCCAGCAGCGTAGCAAACGCTTGTCTCATCGTTCTAAGTCCTCCATTCATTTCAAGAAAATATGATTATAATTACAAAATCGCTAGCTCTATTTTATCTCAAATGGAATGAAACGCCTAATAAAATATGCCTCGCTGTATTCCCCTTACCGCCTTGCCCTATCGCTATCCAGTCTCGTATCGGGCGGAATGCTCAGCAGCGAACTTTTGGAGGCGCCGATTTGCTGGGAGCTGTAGATGCCGCTATGACCCGAGAATACATAACTGACCAGGCAGGCAATGAACATGTATAACGCCCCCTCCGATCCAAATAACTCAATCCCCATTATGAAGCAGGCCACAGGTGTATTGGCAGCCCCGCAGAAGACCGCGATGAAACCAAGAGCCGCCAGAAACGGGCCATGGAGATGAAGCCAACCAGACAGACTGTGCCCCAAGCTGGATCCAATCGCGAAAAGCGGCGTCACCTCTCCTCCCTGAAAGCCCGAGCCCAGTGTGACCGAGGTGAACAGCAGCTTGCCCAGAAAAGCAAACGGCGAAACTCCCTCGCCAAAGGAATCGGCAATTAGGGGCAGGCCAAGCCCTAAATAATCCCGGGTTCCTGCCGCATAGACCATAACGATGATAAGACCTCCTCCTAGCGCAGTCTTCAACACTGGATTCGGGACTGCACGGCTGAAGGCAGTTTTTAAATAGTGGGTCAATTTACTGAATAGCAGGCTTGTCAGCCCAAACAGGATGGATGCGGCTATGACCTTCAACAGCACCATGCCGGATAAAGCCGGAATTTGCCCGATTTGATACGTATGGTGCTGAACTCCCCACAAATTAACCGTCGTCAAATGGCCAACGAAACTCGCGGCAAAACAAGGAACAAGCGCCCGATAGCTGATCAGCCCGAGCACAGCCACCTCTAGTCCGAACATCGTTCCCGCCAGCGGCGTGCCAAATACAGAGCCGAAGCCTCCGCTTATCCCGCACATTAACAGGATTCGGCGGTCCAGCGGATCCAGCCTAACGAGCCTGCTCAACGAATCGGCCAGGCTTCCCCCCATTTGTACGGCTGTTCCTTCCCGGCCAGCTGAACCGCCTAGCAAATGGGTGACCAAAGTTCCAAACAGTACAAGCGGGGCCATTCGGAGGGGGATGCGTTCGTTTCCGTTCTGGATTTGCTCCAGAATGAGATTATTGCCTTTGGCGCTGTTTTTGCCCCATTTCATATACGCATAGCTTACTAACGCCCCCCCAAGCGGAAGCAGCCATAGCAGCCAGGGGTGCATATACCGCCAATCCGTAACAGCATCAAGGCTGATCAGAAAAAAGGCGGAAGCCGTACCGGTAAGCAGTCCGACAACACTCCCAAGCAGTATCCATTTTATGAATGAGCCAGGAAAAGCTGCTAAATTCTTTATTTCCCCGATGAGATGGCCGCCCTTTGTTCGCTCATTATTTCGAGGCGATGATTCTTCACCCGACATAAACTTAATCCTCCTAGCAGATTAAACTGGTTAATGAACAAAGACTCCTACCGGTGCGCAGGCAAAATACGCACTGATAGGAGTCATTAGCCTCATTGGCGGTTATGGCGAACTCCATCGCCTTCGCTTTTTAGTTGGAATCATTGTATATCAATTTGCTCCCCGTAGTCAATCGTCCCCCAAACCAAACCCTAATTCCCGGCATAAGATACAAGAAACCAAAGAGAAAAGGTGATTTCCATTGGCAAGCTTCCGCAAAGCGTATCAAATAAAGCAGCGATTATCCGCAAATATACTGAAGCGGCACGGTGTTCATGGCATTGGCGTTGGACTATCCGATCCCCGCCGTCCGGGCAAGGGCGCAGCAATTATTCTCTATGCCAACGCTCTGGCGGCAACCGCTAAATCCAATCAAAAGGCCTCGTCCAAACGAAAACCCATAAATTGCGCCAAGCTGCAGACCAAATTGGGCGTGCCAGTCCGCATTGTTCGTTCGGCTGGCTTTCATAAACACAGCAGCTCAGAAAGCATTCGGTTCAGAAGAAGAATCCGGCCGGTCATCGCGGGTTACAGTGTCGGAACCCCTGGGGCTTCCGGTACAGCCGGACTGATCGTGACCAAGAGAAAATGCGGCCAGAAACGCTTCTTGCTCAGCAATAATCATGTACTCGTGAACGAGAACAGCAACCGCTGCTCCAAAACACTCCAGCCAGGAGGCGCCGACGGTGGAACGGTACGCACGGATCGCATCGGAGAACTGCATCGTTTCGTAAGATTAAGCAAGAAAAAGAACAACTACCTAGACGCAGCGATGGCCAAACCGCTTCGCCCCGCGCTGCTCAGCCCCCGTTACGCCGTGTTCGGAACCGTTCCGGGCCATCTGCGCTCCTATCGTGTAGGAGACAGGTTCAAGAAGGTCGGCCGTACGACGGGAATAAGAACCGGACGCGTAGAATCGATCCATACTGATATTCGCGTCGGCTACGGTTCATACGGCAATCTAGGGACAATTACTTTCAAGAACCAGAGCGTTATTCGCGGAAATCGGCCCGTCTCCTTAAGTGGAGACTCCGGCTCCGTATGGCTAACCCGCCGCGGAAACTTGGCAGCCGCGGTCAATTATGCCGGCTCTGCCGATGGATTTCTTTCGATTTCGTATCCGATTGAATGGTTCATGCAGGTGTTCGGTACAAGGGTAGCCACCCCGTCAGGCCATCACCGGCGGAAATGTCATGTCCTGCACCGTCCAGGCCGGAGACGGCTGCGAAACTATGCCTTTACGCAGCCTTTGCCGCCTATGCTGCTGCGCGCAATCAGGCCTATTACCGCCGAGCACTGTCCTCCTAAGTGCCGCCGTAGCCGTTAAAACAAAAGGGAGCTTCCTTGATTTGAACTCAAGCGAAAGCTCCCTTCATCTCATATGGTCAAACGATAAGCTATTATTCCATGAAATCCTTCAAACGCTTGCTGCGGCTTGGATGTCTCAGCTTACGAAGCGCTTTGGCCTCGATTTGTCTGATCCGTTCCCGGGTCACGCCGAACTCCTTGCCTACCTCTTCAAGCGTACGCGTCCGTCCATCATCCATCCCGAAACGCAGACGAAGCACATTCTCCTCACGTTCAGTCAGCGTATCCAGCACTTCCTCCAGCTGCTCTTTCAGCAATTCGTACGCTGCAGCATCCGCCGGCGCAAGTGCATCCTGATCTTCAATAAAATCACCCAGATTGGAATCATTTTCTTCTCCAATCGGCGTCTCTAATGAAACAGGCTCCTGGGCGATCTTCATGATTTCCCGAACCTTCTCCGGGGTAAGATCCATTTCCTTGGCGATTTCCTCGGGAGTCGGCTCACGCCCGATCTCTTGAAGAAGCTGGCGGGAAACGCGGATCAGCTTATTTATGGTCTCTACCATATGAACTGGAATCCGAATCGTTCTGGCCTGATCGGCGATGGCTCTCGTAATGGCCTGGCGAATCCACCATGTAGCATAGGTACTGAATTTGAAACCTTTTTTGAAATCGAATTTTTCGACGGCTTTAATAAGCCCCATGTTCCCTTCCTGAATCAAATCGAGGAACACCATTCCCCTGCCGACATATCGGCGGGCAATACTAACGACGAGACGCAGATTGGCTTCGGCCAGTCTGCGTTTGGCTTCTTCGTCCCCTTGCTCTATTCGCTTCGCCAGTTCGATTTCTTCTTCCGCCGACAAGAGCGGGACTCTGCCGATTTCCTTCAAATACATGCGGACAGGATCATCAATCTTTATACCTGGCGGCAGCGTCAGGTCATCCGTATATTCTGATTCAGTATGAAGCTTCAAATCCTCTGTCACGATTCAGACCCCCACCCATGAATTGACATACAACTTATCTCGATCTATATTTGGTTTGACAATTGCCAGCTTTTATGCTATTATAAAAGCGATCTAAAAAATCGTTACTTCTATTTGACTATCCGTCATTTTAACACATAAATAATAATTAATCAATCAATAGTTTTGCTTAATTAGTGCAAACAACGCTGATCCCTGACGGGTCGGCGTTTTTTAATGGGTAACGATTTTAGGATCAGCGAATCAACCCTAATTCTCGGGCCTGTTCCTCCGTTAAAATGAACTGTTCCTTGTCCCATACCTCATCATCCTTATCCAAACCGAATGCGCTCCTCACTTTCGGCCAGATTCCTTTCTCCATCGCCTCGCTCTGCGTGATGATAATTTTCATGCCAGGATAGCTCCTTTTTCCGAGGTCTTTTATACCTATATATTTAAATTTTTAATAATAGTTTAGCCAATATATCGGTTTTGAAACAGTGATTTGCATGCCTAAATCGACTTCTAAGTACTCCCTTCCAATTGTAATCGCTTACAAAAAATTATCGTAAACATTACAGGAACAAGTTCCCTATAGGCGTACAGCCTCTTTACCGTGCACTGGCTATATGTATGTCATCCTATTTTCGTTGAAAAATTACTTCTTTCAAACCTGAATAAATACCCAAAAAGTAGGCAGATGAAACGATAATTCCTAAAAATCATACTAAAGAACTAGACAAATTTCGACAAAATTATCATTTTATATGATATAGTGCATTTATAACCAATTCTTTCATGTATTTTTCATACGGTAAAGAAAAAATAGGAGGTAGGGCCTGGAAGTAACACATATCATGAAATCATTTCATCTTCCCGCCACCATAGTCCTATTTTGTGAATAATTTATTATTAAGGAGCTGGACAACATGAGTTTACCTGCAAATCCTTCTCTCCGGCGTCTCTTCTTCTTGCTCATCGCAAGCATGATCATATTCGGTACTATAACTGCTCCCTCTGCAACCAAGGCCGCTGCAACCGGCAAGCTTCCCAAAGCCACATGGCTGTGGAATACTAAACTGATCGAAACGCAGACCGAAGAGCTTCTGGCATTTTCCGCTTCAGAAGGCATCCGCATGATTTATTTGCAAATCAGCACACGTGTAGACATCCCTCATTACAAGCAATTCATCTACAAAGCAAATGCGCTCGGCATCCAGGTTCATGCCTTGAACGGAGCACCGAACTGGGCGCTGGAGTCTAACCGCTCTCAACTGACAAGCTTCATGAACTGGATTCGCAGCTATCAAGCGTCGGCTGTTGAAGAAGAACAATTTACGGGCGTTCATGTGGATATTGAACCTTATCTTTTGCCCGAGTGGAAGAACGACATCAATAACGTCATTAAGCAGTGGCAGTCCAATGTAAAATATCTTACTCAGGAGGCCGCAAACCTGAAGCTGCCGATCGCTGCCGATTTGCCTTTCTGGTTAGATAAATATGCGGCAAGCGATTCAGAAATGTCATTAAGCTCCTGGATGATCTCCCAATTTGATTCTGTGACCCTGATGTCTTACCGCGATAGCGCCGATGCCGTCATTAAACTGGCCAAAGAGGAGCTCCAGGAGGCGGAGAAATTGAACAAGCGCATATATACCGGCGTAGAGACCAAGTATTCTTCGGAAGGCAATCAGGTATCCTTCTACGAGGAAGGATACGACTATATGAATACACAGCTGCTCTATCTGGATCAGCTCGGCAGAGCTTACAGCTCGTATGCGGGCATCGCCGTTCATGACCTCGTCGGAATGATGGAAATGGCTCAACGCAGCAAGCCGTAGTCTGCTGTTCATCCTAAACATTAAAGCCTGCCTCACCTTGAAGCTCTCTCCAATTTTGGAATGATCCATATTCATCCAAAAGCGGAAAGAGCTTTTTTGGATATCCTGAGCTGTAATATGGTCGATTTAAGGCCGTTGCTCTTCTAAATTTTTAACCGCTACAATGGATGCTGTAAACGTTTACAAATATTGGAGCGGTGTTGATCCCGCGGAAAGAGAGGGATTCACGATGTCATGTCATGCGACAGGCAGGAAGTCACGCGTCCTCCCTTTGCTCTTCAAATGGCTGGTCATGATGCTCGTCGTCGGTATTATGCCGTTGTTCCCCATTCATCAGCTTCCGGCAGCCCGGGGCCTTTCGCAAATCACGATCGATTCCCATAGCGATGGGACGCAAGTAGAAGCAGGCCAGGTCATCATTTCCGGGCATTATACGGACGTCTACGATATCAAGCTGATCGTGAACGGACGGGAACAGCTCGATACGCACATGAGCAATTTGAGCGGAACCGAGACAGGCACATGGTATGCCGAGCTGGACACCAGCCGGTACCACGGCGAAATCAACCTCGTGGCACGTGGACTGGACAGCGTTACCAGATACGGAGTAACAACCCCGGTCAAACGGATCGAGGTGGATAATCCAATCTCCTCCCCTCCCCTAGTACGCATTGATCAGCCGCTTGACGGCTCCCTCGTCGAAGGACAAATATCCGTAGCCTTATCCGTCTACGCTTTAAATCCTGTGCAAACGGTAGAAGTCAGGTTGAACGGCGGTTCATGGAATGCCGCGAGCGGTTCCGGGGAGATCTACGAGTATATGTGGGATGCCGATTCAGCTCCAAACCGCACCTCAAGTATCGAGGCCAGAGCTATCGACCAATTCGGGAATATCGGCCGCAGCTTGACGGTTTACGTAAAGAACGGAGAAGTGATCCCGGAAGAGATTGTGTTGGAGCGGCAGGACCGGGCCATATGGATTTGGGAAAAAGCCGCCTATAACTTATTTCTCAACCCAGGATCGCGCAGCGCTCTTAAGGCTTTTGCAGACGATACGGCTACCTTCGGCTCCGATTCGGTAACGACCTTCTATCTGGGCGTATTCCCATATGAAGGCATCGACATCCTGGAGGATGAACCCGGCAAAGTCAGGGATTTCTTAGCTTGGGCTCACGATAACGGCTTTAAAGTCCATGCCTGCATCGCCGGCGGTACGGTCCCTCCCTATTTCGGAGCATTAACCCCCTATCACGAGCTGGCGATCCGTGAAATGGAAAAGGTGATAAATTACAACCTGTCGTCAGCTCCTAACGAGCAATTCGACGGCGTAAACGTAGACATCGAACCGTATATCCTGCCGGACTTCAGACTGCAAAAGCCCTCCGTTCAGCTTCAGTATCTCGATATTATGGAACAGCTAATAGCTCGTAGAGATACTGCTGGAATCGCCTTGCCGTTCGGTCCGGCCATCCCTAGGTGGTTTGACAGTAACGACCCGGCCAAAGATATTACATGGAACGGACAATCGAAATGGCTGTCCGAGCATATTCAGGACATGAGCGATTATATTACAATCATGGACTATCGCGATAGCGCGGAAGGCAGCGCCGGTATCATCGCCCATGCTCAAGGCGAAGTCGATTATGCCAATTTGATCGGCAAGCCGAATTCGGTCGTGATTGGTGTAGAAACGCTTGATATTGCCAACAGCGGAGACCCGGAAACCATTACCTTTCGGGAGGAGGGCCGGACATATATGGAGAGCGAGCTAGATAAGGTCTATGCCTGGTTCAGCGGGAATCCCGCCTTCGGGGGTATCGCCATGCATCATTATGATTCAATTCGCTGGCTGCCTTCAGCTTGGGGACCAGGCGGAGTAAAGTGGGCGGTAACGCCTGAAGATGTGACTCCGCCGACCGCCGTGAACGAACAGCCATTCGCCGAAACCTTCGACTACCAGAGCATTATCCTCCAATACGGCAGGGCATTCGACGATTCGGATATTGAGGAATACGTCATTTACCGCAGCACTGATCCCGATTTCGAACCTGATTCCGTCAACATCGCTGGCCAGTCCCGCAACCTGACTTATAAAGACCGCGGCCTGCTGCCTGATACGACATACTACTACAAGATTGCGGCCAAAGACATTAGCGGCAACGTCGGTCCCGCTTCCGAAATTGCTTCGGCCACGACCTCCAGCACAAGCCTCCGTCCGATGATCATTAGCGGAATGAATATCGTCCGCGAGGGTACGCGTTCAAAAGTGACGCTAAAAGTGTGCGATTACGAAACGGGTGAACAAATCGCCGCCAGAGTTTACGGGCGCTTCACCTTCAATGGAGGCAAATACGTCGAACTAGCGCCTGATGCAAGCGGTATGCTGTACGCCCATTCGGAAGCATTGCCTGACGCCGCAGGAGAAGTCGGCTTCTGGCCGCAGCGAGTTCTATCGGGCAACTACTACTGGGCCAGCGCTTACGACCACCCGCGATCCACTGCAGTGACCGTAAGCTGGCCCGCTCCGTAAGCGGATCCTGAACACAACCAAGCTCCCTCGGCTAATGTCAAGGGAGCTTGGTTGGTGTGCTTTATAGTTGAAGCAGCTTCTTTTCATTTATCGTCAACCCCGCCGGGCCGCCTGTACGAGCAATGCTGCATTCCGCTCGATTTCATCAAAGCGGCCTTCTTTTACGAGATCCATGTTGACGATGCTTCCGCCAAGTCCGACCGCGGTCGCTCCCGCCTGAATAAACTGATGAATATTATCCAGCCGGACGCCTCCGGTCGCGATCATCGGAATATGGCTAAGCGGAGCCCGAATTTCGCGTAAATAGGCGAGCCCCATGGAGGCCATGGGAAATATTTTTACCGCAGTTGCTCCCGCATTCCAAGCCCTGACGATCTCGCTCGGCGTCATTGCGCCTGGATAAACGTCAATCGATTGTTCACGCGCATAGTTCACGACAGCTTCATCCAAATTCGGTGCGATTAGATATTCTGCCCCTGCGGACACGGCTTCCTTGGCCATGTTCACATCCAGGACCGTGCCGGCTCCGATGCGCATCCGGTCGCCATACTGCTCGCGCCAGCGCGAAATCATGCCTAAAGCACCATCGCTGTTCAACGTAGCCTCCACAAACACTACTCCAGCACGATCCAGAGCCGCAATCAATCCGTCTGCCCGTTCATCGGGTACATGGCGAAGAATGGCGATGATCCTCTCTTGTTTCAGTTGCTCAAACGCAGTGCTCATTCTGCTCCCCCTCTCGTCTTCAAAACGTAGCATGTTCGAGTCCCGAATACAATACTATCCTTTATGATTTTGGCATAAATTAGTTGAAATGTGACTCCAGTGCCCAAGTCAGTTATAATTTAGTAGGGATTCGACTACGTTTATTGAGGTGATAAAATGAAGCTGACCTATTTAGGACATTCTACCGTTCACATCGACACTGGCGAACATAAACTGATCATCGACCCGTTCCTGACGGGCAACCCGGTCGCCACGGTTTCCGCTGAAGAAATTGAGGCCGATTTCGTACTGCTGACGCATGGCCATTCCGACCATATCGGCGACGCAGAGGCTATTGCTCGGAACAATCAATGCCCGATCATTGCCATTGTGGAATTAGCGAACTATTTTGCAGCCAAAGGACTGGAAACGACGGGCATGAATCTTGGCGGCTCCTTCGCGTTTCCATTCGGTAAGTTGAAATTCACTCCGGCCTTGCACAGCTCCTCAGTAGAGGTAGATGGCACGAATGTCTATCTTGGAAATCCCGCAGGGATATTGCTGGAGCTGAATGGGTTTACCATCTATCACGCTGGAGACACGGCTCTGTTCACCGACTTGCAGCTGATTGGCACGCGCCACCGGGTCGATTTGGCCTTTATCCCGATTGGCGATTTCTTTACGATGGGGCCAGAAGATGCTTTGACCGCAGCGGAATGGGTCAGCGCCCGCCATGTCGTGCCTATTCATTATAATACCTTCGGTCTGATCCGGCAGGATGGCGATCTGTTCGTCAGCGAACTCAGCAAGCTAGGCATAACGGGACATGCGCTGAAGCCCGGAGAAGAGCTGCACCACCATCAGTTAAGTTTATAATAGAAAACAGCCCCTAGCTCCCGTTCCCCGGCAGCCAGGGGCTTTACTTTATGCTAGCTAATCCTCCAGCTCTTTGCCTTTCGTCTCTGTCCCGAGCCACAGCACAGCTGCCGCACCAATGAGGATGGTCACAAAAAAGATGCCGAAAATGTACCCGATCTCATAATGCCTGGCAACAAGCATCCCGACCATATATGGCGCAAGTATGCCGCCGACTCGTCCAAACGAGGCCGCCAGACCGACTCCCGTGGACCGTACGCTGGTCGGATACAGCTCAGGCGTATAAGCGTACATCCCGCCCCAAGCGCCAAGATTGAAAAACGACAAACAAATCCCGGCAGCGATCAATGCGCCTTCCGTAGTTGCCAGGCCAAACCATGCCGCACTCACAGCGGTAAGTACAAGGTAGAGAACGAGAACGAATTTACGGCCAAATTTCTCTATGAAATAGGCCGCCGTAAAGTAACCGGGAAGCTGGGCCAGCGTCATGATCAAAACGTATTCAAAGCTCTTGACGAGACTGAACCCTTTAAGCATCATAACCGATGGAAGCCACAGGAACATACCGTAGTAAGAAAATACGACGGTAAACCAGAGCACCCACAGCATAATCGTCGCACGGCGATGAGGCTTGGCCCACACCGATTTGAACCTCTGGCGAAAAGACGCTGCCCGGTTTCCCTTCTCTGCCGTTTGCTTCGTATATCTCGGCGGATCCTCAATCGCCCTGCGCAAATATAGGGCATATAGCGCTGGCAGCCCGCCGATAATAAAGGCCGCTTGCCAGCCATATTTCGGAATCACGAAATAGGCGATCAATGCCGCAGCAATCCAGCCTGCCGCCCAAAAGCTCTCCAGCAGCACAACCGCCCTCCCCCGATCCTTAGATTGAACCGATTCCGACACCAGCGTCGAGGCAACGGGCAACTCCCCTCCCAGGCCAAAACCGGCAATAAACCGGAGGATGCACAGGACTGCAAATCCGGTGGCTGCGGCCGACAAGCCTGTCGCGAGCGAGAAGATCAGCAGCGTCCATAGCAGCACCGATTTTCGTCCGTATTTGTCCGCCATATAACCGGCGATGGCCGCCCCGAAGACCATGCCGATCGAGTTGATGCTCGTAAATAGACCGGTTTGCTGAGGGGACAGCTGCCACTTCAGGCTTAAGTCGGCGATAATGAATGACAGCATGCCGACATCCATCGCATCAAACATCCAGCTCAGCCCTGCGCTCATCAGCAGCTTGCGCTGCTTCGGCTGGCGGATCGTCTCCAATATGCTCATTTTCAACCACTCCTACGGTTTCGATTAGTTTCTCTCTATTTTTAATATGGATTAATAATAGCAAATATTGACTTTTTTCGCTCAAAAACTTCAGCTGCCTCGTTACTTCTATGTAATTCCATGGTACTATTGAGGATATTATGCTATATTTTGCAAATCTTTTTTCAAAAGGCAGGATGATATTCATGGGAAACAATTATAACACCAGTCCGGTTCCCTGGTACTATGTACATAACGACATCATTAAAGGACCGGTTATCATCGGACAGATGCAAAGAGACTATTACATCTACCGCGAGCTGCATCCGGGTACAATGGTTTGGACCGATGGAATGGCTGATTGGGTGCCGCTATCCTCGACAGAACTGATTAATCATATCATGTTTGCGCCCGGCAGCGGCTCGCAGGCAGAACAAGGCCGTTCTCCATATAACGGAGCATATTCAAATCAGACGCCCGCAGGCCAAGCTTATCCCGGCTCGCAGCCCGGCACGGTTCCTGGACCAGCAGGATATCCGCCTGGAGGCCATGTCACTGGAGTGCGGATCTATCCGGGACAGCATACCGGGGCTCATGTGGCTCCCGGCCAATATCCTTTGCAAAAAGTAAACAATACATACGTTTGGCTGCTTGTTGCGGTTGCTGGCATTGGCAATCTTATACATCTTCTCGCTCGGGACGCTGGGGCTTTCTTCGGTTTCGGTTTCGTAATAACAATCCTCATGTTCGGGCTATATGCTCTATTTTGCTCGCTGGATAAAAACGAACTCCAGCGTTCCGGCCATCGTACGACGTCTGTGTGGTGGTTCTTGATCGTTCCAGTGTATATGTTTATCCGGGCATACCGGTTGCGCCAATTTCCATCCTATGCGATCGTAATGCTAGTCATCGGCTTTTCCGTCGGTTTTGTTTATGGTTTCCTCAAAGGTTTTTTCGGAGCGTTCATATAGAGTCAGCTGACTTCAATCGAAATAACATAACAAGAGCTGTTCCCTTGACAGTGTAAATTGCACTTGGGAACAGCTCTTTTGCTATACATACTCATCACTCTAATCTAGCGCCAGATGGTAAATATGCTGCGGTCCGATTGGACCTTCGATCAATCTGCCTTTATCTTGGAAGCCCGCCGCCAAATACACGGACTGGGCTGTTTTATTGCGCTTATTTACGGCTAACACGACTTCATTTCTCCCGGGAAAGCGGGATTTCATGAATTCGGGCAGCTCAAGCATCGCCATTTTGGCAATCCCTTGCCCTTGATAGCGGTAATCGATGGAGAAGGAACGGAGCAGCATCGCATTTGGATTTGCGGTAAACTCCCCGATATCCGGCCCTTCATGTAGAATAAAAAAGCCGGCAAGAATGTCCTCAGATGCAATAACCACCGGATACATGCACTTATCCTGAATCGCTTCATCCAGAACGTCCTTCGGCAAAGCGCTGAAAACAACCTGTTCCTCTGGAAGGACGAAACGTTCCAATGCTTCTTTGTCAATTGCTGCATACAAACGCAAACTCAATTTATTATCCATGGAATCAGCTGCTTAATCGCTGTTTGCCCTCCTTCCCATGATCACAAGGTCCTTCTCTTCTCCGTCCAAATTGGCGACCCGCGGCAACAGTCCCCACTGCTCGAACCCATGCTTGCGCAGCAGCGCCAAGCTTCCGGCGTTATGGGCGAACACGAAGCCAAGCATGGTTTTCACTCCAATTTCAGGACAAGCCGCAATCGCCTTCCCGATCAGCAAGCTGCCGATGCCCTGGCCGCGATACCTTGAGGAAATGTAAATGCTTATTTCCGCTGTGCCGTCATAAGCAGGGCGCCCATAAAAAGACTGGAAGCTAAGCCAGGCGATCACCGGATTTCCATACTCAATAGCCATACCTGCCCCATTGTTTTCTGCGGCTCTGACTACCCATAGCGGCCTACGGTCCGGCGTATGCTCCGCAAACCATTTCAAGCGGCTTTCCACCGTGACCGGCTCCAGATCAGCCGTAACAGCTCTGCTGTCGATCGTCTCGTTATAGATAGCTACGATTTCCTGTAAATCATCAATTGTCGCATGTTCAATGGCATATGATGTCAACATTAATGCTGCTCCTATCCGTATCAGTTCCCAATCCAACCAAAGATATCAAAAAAAATTAAAAATAGCTAGCCTCGCAGGCTAGCTTTGGATCAATTTCTTATACATCTTAATGGCGCTAAAGTGCATCCCTTCATGATAAAGGGTGAAATTCAAAAATGCTTCGACCGTTTCCAGCGTAAAGCCCGACGAGGTCGTATATGGCTTACTAACACGTTCGTCCAGATTTCCCGCTAATATCGAAGCAATCTGCTTCGGCTGCTGCTCCAGGACCTCAACGATATCTGCTAGCTTTGGCACGTCTTCCGTCCAGTTTTCCGGAGATGTCCCGTTCGCAAAAAAACTTCTATATTGGGCTGATATCAGCGAAGGGCGTCCGTTTAGCTGAAATGCAAATGCGTCCTGTACAAAGGCGATATGCCCAAGATTCCAGCGAATATTGTTGCGGAACTTGGCAGGTATAATATCAGCCTGTTCCTCTGATAAACCCTGAACCATTTTTACTGTCTGACCGCGAATAAATTCCAATTGACTAAAAATAATCTCCCCCATGGACTAGCCCCCTTAAATTAATCAATAAGCTGCTTGATCTGAACATAGTGCTGGACTACGGGAAACGGGTCGTAGAAATGATGAAGCAGCGCCTTCCATTCCTGATACTGCTCCGATTTCCTGAATCCGACCTCATGATCGGTAATCGACCGCCATTTGACGAGAAGAATGTACTTATTCTCTTCCTCAACACATTTATGCAGCTCATGGTCGATATACCCTGGCATGCCCGAAATGATTTTGGACGCTTGCCGAAAGCTGCTCTCAAAGTCATTAATCGTTCCTGGCTTCACATGCAGCTCGGCTACTTCAAGGATCATTCTATCCCCCCTAACCAGCTCGAAAGAAGCATTATTTGTTATGTTGTCCTTATTATACCACCATTATATGATTTACGTTGATCGAATTTTCCTTTCTGCGCCCGCAAGGCTTTATTGATCCATATCGCGGCGATCGAACCTTCGCCCATCGCCACGGTGGCCTGCTCCGCGTGCAAGGCGATATCGCCGGCGGCCCATACGTTATCCACACTCGTCTGCTTGCTTCGCGGATCACTTTCCACATGGCCGTTATCACTAAGAACGGCCCCAAGCTGCCTGGCGAGCTCAGAATGAACCTTGTTTCCGCCAAAAGCAATAAATCCACGTTCGGCGGGCAGAACAGTACCGTCATGAAGTATGACCTGCTCAATTTGCCCTTCCGCAGCTGAGTGTATTTCCACAACCGCCGCCTCGATATAAGAAATACTTGCATGACCCATCTGTTCCAGCAGCTCTGGAGATATACGGGAAGATTCATGGTTCACATAAGTCAGACTGTTTGTGCGTTCTGCCAACAGAAGCGCCATATTGGCACCGGCATCTCCGGCTCCCATTAAAACGGTACGCTTGCCTTCAATTTCATATCCGTCGCAATCCGGGCAAATATATACGCTGCTTCCGAGCAGCGGAACAAGCCCAGGAATTTCGGGAATGCGATCGCTCACTCCTGTCGCTAGCAGCGTCGTATAGGTCTCGTATGTTTGTCCCGTTTCCCCTTCAAGAAGTATCGTTCCGGCTGCGGTTCGAGCCGCTGTTACGATCCTGTCCCGAGCAAAGCGAACACCAGTGCTCTCAGCCTGATGCCTTCCTCTTGCACGTAATTCTTGTCCCGATATTCCCTCTGGCCAGCCTAGAATATTGTGATAACCGCGGCAAAGCGTAGATCTGCCCTCCCCAGCGTCAACGACCAGAACATCATAAGCGGAATAACGGCCTAGTTGGATCGCGGCCTGCAGCCCAGCGATTCCTCCTCCGACAATAATGCAATCCTGCGGCATAAACATAAACTCCTTCATTTAGATTTCGGCAGTTGCTGAATATCTTGCGGGACATGCTGGGAATCATGAGTATACATCTTGATGAGGAGGACACGATGACCAAACGGATTGTTGTCAAAATCGTCTGGAGCTGCATCATCCTTGTAGGGCTCTTTATGCTGATGAGCAATGCCTCGTTTTTCCCCGCGCTGTTAACAGCTTTTGGCCTGACGATTTTCTCGTTTTTATTGGTTGATCTGTTTGTATTGCCCCGATCCAGCAATGCTTTGGCGACGATGATTGATGCCGTTCTAGCTTACCTGTTTATATGGGCGCTTGCAGCGAACAACGGCTGGTCGATGACGCTGATGGAGGTGCTCACCGCCACGATCGCCGTAACTGTCTTCGAGTATGTGTACCATGACTGGCTTATCAGAAATGGAATTCAGCAGGACAAGCAGATGAAAGTGGAATGAGCGACAATGCGCAACGACCGCGAAACGCGGTCGTTGCTATTGTTCATTCGCAGATTTGGGCAGACGCTGCAAATATACCCTTGCTTCAAAAGGCCGCAGCTTCAATTTACACAAATCCTCATTTTTTTCCGGGGGATAATTCGAAATGAGTAACTCCATTCCCTCGGGTGATACATCCTTCGGCAGTTCAAAGAGCGGCTCCCGTTCAAAAAAGTTAAGGATTACGAGCAACTGATCGTTATCCAGAGTTCGAGTGTAAGCGTATATTTCCGAATGAAGCGGCAGCAGCAGCTTATATCGGCCATAAACGATAACCTTGTGCTGCTTGCGAAGCTGAATCAGCTTTTTGTAATAATGAAAAATAGAATTGGGATCATTCAGCGCATCCGCTACGTTAATCTCCATATAGTTGGAATTGACTTTGATCCAGGGCGTTCCCGTAGTAAAACCAGCGTTTGGAGTCGTATCCCACTGCATTGGAGTTCTCGCGTTGTCCCGGCTCCTTTTGCGAAGAGCCTGCATGATTTCTTCTTCAGGTACTCCACTATCGCGCTGTTCCTCGTAATAATTCAGCGTCTCCACATCGCGGTAATCGTCGATAGACTCGAAAGCAATGTTTGTCATTCCGATTTCTTCGCCCTGATAGATATACGGCGTGCCTTCCAGGGTGTGAATGAAGGTGGCCAGCATTTTCGCCGAAGGCACCCGGTACAGCACATCGTTCCCGAAACGGGATACAGAACGCGGCTGGTCATGATTACACCAGTAATTCGCATTCCAGCCCCGGTTGTGGAGAACGTTTTGCCAGTTGCTGATGATTTTTTTCAACTCCAGCAGGTTCCAGGGAACGACGTTCCATTTACCGCTCCCTGAAGAGGCGGCATCTATGAACATATGTTCGAACTGGAAAGTCATATTCAATTCGCGCCGGCCGTCTCCTACATAATCCAGCGCTTGCTCCGGACCGAGTCCCGACGTTTCCCCGACAGTCATGATGTCGTAATAGTAAAGTACTTTGTCATGCAGATTTTGCAGTAAGGTATGGACATTCTCCAGATTGGAGAACATTTCATAGGCCCGTACCGTCTTCGTCTGATGAGGATTGTCAGCGTCCGGAAGGCCTTCGGCTTTGACGATGTGTGATATCGCATCGAAACGAAAACCGTCCACTCCCTTTTTAAGCCACCATTCCACCATGTTGTGGAGTTCATCGATTACTATGGGATTGTTCCAATTTAAATCCGGCTGGTACTTGGAATATAAATGCAAATAGTATTCGTCCGTCTGCTCATCATACTCCCAGACCGAGCCGCTGAAGTACGATTCCCAGTTGTTAGGCGGACCACCGTTTTTCCCTTTCCGCCATATGTAGTAATCCCTTTTCGGATTATCTTTGGACTGACGGGATTCTATGAACCATGGATGTTTGTGCGAGGTATGGTTCAGTACCAAATCCATCATGAGCTTCATCCCGCGGGAATGCATGTCCTGAAGCAATCGGTCAAAATCCTCCATCGTGCCGAACTGCTCCATAATATCGCAATAATCGCTGATGTCATATCCATTGTCATGGCCGGGGGATTTGTAAATGGGGCTAAGCCAAATGACGTTGACCCCCAGCTCCTGTAAATAGTCCAACTTGGAGATGATCCCTTTAAGATCGCCGATTCCGTCGCCATTGCTGTCTTTAAAGCTAATCGGGTAAATTTGATATACTACGCTTTCTTTCCACCATTTCGGTTTCATTATATATTCTGCCTCCTTATCCGGACTACGCCCAATCGGGCCGGCAAGCGGATAATTCATTCTTCCTTAATTGCAACTAAATCTGATATGTGCTTTGTTATATCTATAAACAAGTGAAACGTCCGGTATAACAGACAAAAAGAACTTTCGGCGGAATTGCATTCTTTTTGCCGCTTATTTTCATTGATATAGTATAATGAAATAATCTGCGTCTATACGTCAGACTATGCAAATTATCGTTATGTTTCGAAAGGGTGTTCCTACAGCAATGAATTCATTAACCAGCGATTCTTCGGCGTCTTCGCATCCCTTATCCCGTTCGGCCCGCTTGAAGACGGCTTTTATTCTCGGCAGTCTGTCAGCCTTCGGTCCGCTTTCGCTTGATATGTATTTGCCCGCATTGCCCAAGCTCGCCGAAGAGCTAAATGCGACAGCTTCCGTTACCCAGCTTAGCCTGACTTCCTGCCTGCTTGGACTCGCGCTGGGCCAATTGGCAGCAGGGCCGATGAGCGATGTGCGCGGTCGCCGCGCGCCGCTAATCATCTCCCTTTGCATTTACGCGATAAGCTCGCTGCTTTGCGTATTTGCGCCTTCGGCCTGGGCGCTTATTGCCCTGCGTTTTCTCCAAGGCTTGTCCGGTTCGGCTGGAATCGTAATTTCCCGCGCCGTTGTACGCGATTTATACTCCGGTTCTGAGCTGACGAAGTTTTTCTCACTCCTCATGCTCGTTAATGGTGCTGCGCCGATTCTCGCTCCAATCTTTGGGGGGCAGCTGCTGCAGTTTACATCTTGGCGAGGCGTATTCGTAGTATTAGCCTTGATCGGCGTTGTTATGATGATCGCCGTATTATTCGGACTTCCCGAGTCGCTTCCCAGGGAGCGCAGGCAGTCCGGCGGCTTCGCTGCCACTTGGACAACCTTTAAGCGGCTGCTCGGAGACCGTCTGTTCATCGGCTTCTGCCTGACACAAGGCCTTGTGTCCGCTGCTATGTTCGCATACATATCCGGCTCCTCCTTCGTTATGCAAAATGTATTTGAGGTTTCACCACAAATGTACAGCTTTATTTTTGCTATGAACGGCGTCGGCATTATCATTGCAAGCCAAACTACAGGCCGTTTGGCAGGAAAAATCAAAGAAGCGAAGATGCTGCAGTTCGGACTGGCTCTGGCGTTGATTGGCGCTACAGGCCTATTAACGGCGATACTGCTAGGAGGCAAGCTGATCGCTGTCCTGATTCCTTTATTTTTAGTCGTATCCTGCGTAGGAATCATCTCTACATCAAGCTTCTCGCTGGCGATGCAAAGTCAGGGAAAAGCTGCCGGCAGCGCCTCTGCTCTGCTCGGACTAATCCCATACATCCTTGGAGCTACCGTCGCCCCGCTCGTTGGTTTGGGCGGTGAACATACCGCGGTGCCGCTGGGCATCGTCATAGCGATCGCCGAGCTTGGCGCGATATGCAGCTACTTGTTCCTGGTGCGTCCAAGACTTGTAGGCAAATAATTCAAGCTATGCTTACCACATTTGAAATTGATTTAAAGGCTAGGTGCGTTAGCCAATAATAAGGGACCGCGAATCGCTGCTGCGATCACGGTCCCTTTTGAATAGTGCTATATATATTGCTCTATGGTCTGGATATATCTGCGCCGCGAGGAATCCAGCGCTGTCCCGACTTTGCGCTGCAATGCAGCTAGATCTGACAGTATTCTGTTTACCTCTGACCGCTTACCTTCCACCTGATGCAGCATATCATTGATCTTACCCTGCACGATCCAATCCATAATGAAGCCGTCAAAGAAATAGTCGGAGAATTTAAGAAATCCGCTGATTTCGATATGAACCGGCATCTGCTCGCCCACGTCCCGCAGCTCCTTCTCGAAATGCCGCAAACTATTCTGGGCACGGTATAAACAATCCATCGCCTCATCCAGACGGCCGTGCTTCATATGCGTCGAGAGCATGCCGCCGCCAAGCATATCATAGGTACCCCAATTTTTAGCTGACAGCAGCTTGTCAACAGCGCTGTCCAGATCGTGAGCGACCGTGCGTCCCGCCCGCAGCGCTTCTTCTAACTCCTTGTTCTGCACACTTAGGGCTGCCTGTTCTTCCGCCAATGTCCGCAGCTCCTCATTTTCCTGCAGCACTTGACGCTCCTTAGCCTCAAATACTTGATCATAATCAAGCTTCCAGAATTTCACTTCCGCCAGCTGCTTCTTGACAGCAGCGATTTGCTGCTCGGTATGCTGCACCGCCTGATTCGCTTCATCGTATTTGAGTTTAGCTTCGACCACCTCGCGCTGCTCTTGATCCAGTTTCTCTGTCTTTTTGCCAAGAATCGTATGCAGCAAATTGGATAAGGACAAGCTGGTCAACTGCTTAACGTCCTTCTCTTCCGCAGCAAGTCTCCGGCTAGCCTCTTCTCTTGCACGCTCCAACGCCGCGAGCTCTTTCTGCAATTGTTGATGGCGCTTCTCCCACTTCTCTTTTTTCCGTCCTTTCTCTTTTAGCTCGGCTAAACGCTCATTCATGTCCTCATACATAACGCATCTCCTCCTACTAAAAAAGTGCCCGGTTGGCGATCGCCTAACCATGCCAAATATCTGCACCATGCTCTTCGGCATGCTTGACGACTAATTCACAGATTCGATGCGTTTCCAGCGCATCACGCGCGGATAAACCCAGCTCCGAATTGCTGCGGATAGTGTCCAGGAAATGACTGATGATTTGATGGAAACCTCTACGGTAAAGCACCGGATCCCAGTCGTTGAATTTGAGCAGCTGCTCTTTGCCCGCATGAAAATGTCTTGTTGTATTTAAACCGTCAATAAGCCATTTATTCCCCGGACTCATCACTTCGAGCGTCTCTTCGGATATCCCGTTATCGCGATTCATAATAGCTGTGCTTGTAAAACCGTCACCCTCCAGTTGCAGAGTAACATGGTACAGCTTCCCATCTTGCTGATAAGTTGTAATTGTGGTGTCCTTAATTTCCCCCGGCGCTAAGAAGCGAATTGTATCGACTACATGAATAAAGTCATCCAAAACGAAGCGGCGTGCAAAATCGGGAAAATTCACGCGATTTTTCTGCATAATAACAAGACGCCGATCGTTCTGTTCCTTCATGTCCGCAACCATCGGGGCATATCTCCGGTTGAACCCGACCATTAGCTGAACTCCCATGGATTCGGCCAGCTCTACCAATCTGGCGGATTCCCCGTAATTATAAGAAATAGGTTTGTCTACATATACATGGATGCCATGTCTGATCAGAAGTTCAATGATCCCGGCATGCGATTCCGTCGCTGTATGTATAAACGCTGCATCTATCCCGGCAGCAATTAATTGCTCAGGACGATTAGCCGTTTCACCAATGCGATATTGATTTGCTGTTTGGTGGAGAACCTCTGAATTGCGGGTGCACAATACAAGTTCTATATTTTCGATAGCTGTTATGACCGGCAGATACGCTTTGCGCGCAATATCCCCCAGACCGATGATCCCTATGCGCATATGGCTCCCTCCTTAATGGTTAATTGATAATAACGTTTATCATGTAGTACGCATTTTACCTTATAAAGTTACACCAAAAAAGGCACCTTGGAGGTGCCTTTAGATCTTTTTTCTAACGCTCATATTCCGGCATTACTGGCCTTCCGCAACAAATCGTTCAATGCGGGCCTTAATTTGATCCCTGACTTCCCGAAAACGAAGCATAATTTCTTCCTCGGTTCCTGTCGCCTTCGCGGGGTCGTCAAATCCCCAGTGCCATTTCACACCAATTCGGTTAGGAACAGCCGGGCAGTGATCGTCCGCATGACTGCACAACGTAATAATATAATCTGCACGCTTTAGAATGTCTGGATCAATCACCTCTGACCGGTGAGTGCTAATGTCGACACCTGCCTCCTCCATGACCTGAACGGCACGAGGATTCAATCCGTGAGCCTCCAATCCCGCACTGAACACTTCAAACTGATCACCGCCGATTTTCTGGAGCCAGCCGTCTGCCATCTGACTCCGGCATGAATTTCCCGTACAAAGGAAATATACGCTTTTTTTATTGTTCATCTAGCACTCCTCTTTCCGAAGTTAATAAAAGTTAAGTAATTGGCGCCTTCTAGCCTATAAATAAAAGCCATAAATAGAGTCCGGTTAATGTAATGACTAGCGTTGGAATCGTTAGAATAATGCCGGTCCGGAAATACTGGCCCCATGTAATTTTGATGCCCTTTTTGGACAGCACATGCAGCCATAGCAAGGTAGCCAGGGAACCGATCGGTGTTATTTTCGGACCGAGATCCGAGCCGATCACGTTCGCGTATATAAGCGCTTCTCTCATGACCCCCACTGTACTTGTGCTATCTATCGCTAATGCGCCAATCATCACCGTAGGCAAATTATTCATCATCGATGACAGCAGCGCCGCCAGCAGACCCATGCCTAACGTGGCTGCGTATAGCCCTTGACCTGCAACGGCCTGGATCCAGCTTCCGAGCTGATCGGTTAATCCGGCGTTGCGAAGCCCGTATACGACGACATACATTCCGATGGAAAAGACGACAATGGACCAGGGCGCTTCTTTGATGACTTTGGATGTCCGTATGGCCGGGCTCTTCCGGGCAGCAATGATAAATATGACCGCCACTACCCCCGCCGCCGCCGATACAGGAATGCCGATAAACTCGCTGGATAAATACGCCGCCAGCAGCAGAACAAGGATAAGCCAGGATAACCGGAACATTCGGGGATCCCGGATCGCTTCCTTTGGCTCCTTGAGCTGTGCCTCGTCATAATGGCCCGGAATTTGTTTGCGGTAGAACAGGTACAACACGAGCACACTAGCACTAATTGAAAATAAATTGGGTATGATCATTTTGATAAAATAGGCGCCGAACCCGATTCCAAAGTAATCCGCAGACACGATATTGACCAGGTTGCTCACAATAAGCGGCAGCGAGGCCGTATCCGCAATAAAACCGCTCGCCATAATAAATGGCAGGACCATGCGGTCCTCGAACTTGAGCGCCCTGACCATTGCCAATACGATCGGTGTAAGGATTAGGGCAGCTCCATCATTGGCGAATAAAGCGGCGACCAGCGCGCCAAGCAGAATAACATAGACGAACATCAATTTTCCGCTGCCGTTTGCCAGCCTGGACATGTGCAGCGCAGCCCATTCAAAAAATCCGATTTCGTCCAGCAATATAGAAATTATTATAATCGCAATAAAAGCGAGTGTGGCATTCCATACGATGGCTGTGACATCAAGCACGTCTTGAAAGCCAACCACGCCAAACAGCAATGCCAGTATGGCGCCCCCCATCGCCGACCAGCCGATGCCAAGCCCTCTGGGCTGCCATATAACCATCGTTAATGTAAGCGCAAATATGCTAAAAGCAATGTATACCATCCGTTCTCCTCTTCCATCAGCAGCAGTTATTCGTTGAGCATTTCTTCATCCATTCCAATTGTTCCACAGGTACAGGAACATGCTCCATCAGAGCCTGGACATGCGGCTTGCCCTCAAGTGTCAAATCATAATAGACCCATGATCCGCGTTTATCTTCAATGACCAAACCTGCCTCCTTCAGCTTGCGCAGATGCTGGCTGACGTTCGGCTGCGTCGTCTGCAGTGCATCGACCAGATCACATACGCAGCGCTCCCCTTCCCTCAAAATGGCCAGCAGTGTCAAGCGCGTCCTGTCAGCCAGCAGCTTCAAATCCCGAATGATCTCTTCCATCGGGCAGCCCCTCCTCCCTTAGATTATATTTTGATAGATTATATTATATAATCGAACAGTTATATAATCAATTAATTATATCTTTAGTGGCTTATATGAAATTTCTTCCATCCAATTAAAAAAGGCGCCTATTAGGCGCCTCCTTCGGTGTGAACTTCCTTTCGGAAGGAGCTTCGATTGACTATGCCCGTGCATATCGCAAGTAATGTAATACCGGCGGCAAACAAATACATGTTTACGATTCCAAGCCATTCGGCGACGCCGCTCATCGCGAGCAGCGACATGCCGAAAACGGTATTCAGCAACGTCGCTTGCGCCGAAAAAATCTGGGGCAGCCGTTCCTTGCTTGCGCTTCGCTGTATCAATGTTCGGCGGGATACCGCAGCAAGCTCTGTCATCGGGCCGGTCAGCAGAACGAGGAGCAGCGAAAGCGGAGCATAGGAATTGACCGCAAACAGAGTCGTCAGCAGTGCATAGCCCAGCATCCCTGCGAGCATTGCCGCAAATAGTCGCTTCTCCAAACGCCCAACGAACGCCACGACAAGCAGTCCGCCAATCACAGCGCCGGCAAAATAACTCGCATTGATATAACCCCACCACTGCTCATCCTTCAGCAATACTTCCTTGACGAAGACAAGCATGAACGCTCCGGCCCACACAGAGCCTCCGAACATATCCGTCACGTCCATCACCGTTAAAGCCCGCAGCTTAGGCGATTTCCAGATTAGCACCCAGCCTTCCTTCAGCGTATCCCAGCGGGAAGGCGACTTGATTTCGCTGCTCGGATCACTCGCTGTCTGCGCCTCCCTCATCGCCATATAGCCTTGTTTTGAGGCAGTCCGCCAATCCCATATTCCCCGCCTTTGCGGTTCTAGCGGATCTTCGATCCAGAAGGTCACAAGCATGGCCATTCCATAACCGGCGGCAACGATAACCAGTACCGGAAAAGCCCCCAGCTTCGCGACCATCAACCCGCTTAACGCCCAACCCGCAAACTGAACGACCTGATCAGTTGTAGCCACCATTCCATTGGCCTTCATCAGTACCTCGTCTGTCACAAGACGCGGAACGAGCGCATTTCGCGCGGGAGTTGTCCAGCCGTCCAAGAAAGAAATGCAGGCAATAATACCGTAGATCAACAGGAAACTGTTTCCCCCAATCCAGGGTGATAGATAGAAAGCCAGCAGACTAAACAAGAGAAACTGCCCGCTCTGCGATATTATCAGCAGAAAGGGCAGTTTATAATTCGCAACCATCAGCGGGGCAAGAAATCCGCTCGTTAACTGGGCTGTTACCCGGATGAAAGGAACCAGGGTCGCAAACATGAGCGAGTTCGTAGTGCTCAGCACGAATGTCATCAGCGCGACCAGGTAGAAGACATCTACCGTATTAGACAGCGCCTGCGAGCCCCACAAGTAATAAAAAGACTTCTTGAACATGAACCGTAAGCCTCCGTGTTCTATAGCATTAAATTTAGTATGATCAGCTTGATTGCTGCAGCTTACAGTTCATAGTTAAATCGGTCTCATCATATACTCCTATCCGTGCAAATATTTAATACTATATATACTAGCCTTCTATCAACCCTTTTTCAATCAAAAATTGGCGTGCGACCTCTTCCTCCTTCAGCCCTTCCACATCGACGTCCGCATTCAGCTTCTGCATCTCCTCGTCGCTGATCAAACCGCTCATTAGATTCAACACCTCTTCTAGTTCAGGATATTGCTCCAAGGTCGCTTTGCGAATGACCGGTCCGGCATCATATGGCGGGAAAAACTCCTTGTCATCCCGCAAAATAACCAGATCATGCACCTTGATTTGCGCATCGGTGGCATATGCGTTCGTCACATCCGTCTCTCCACTGGCGATCGACTGATACATAATGCCGTGATCCATCCCCTTTTGCTGCTTGAAATTCATGCCGTACAGCTTCTGAATTCCCGGAAAGCCGTCGTCCCGATCAAGAAATTCGAATTCTACGCCAAGAATCATGTCCCCGGATACCTTCGCCAAATCGCTGAAGGTCTCAAGATTGTGCCGCTCTGCAGTCTCCCGTGTTACCGCCAGTGTGTATGTGTTATTAATGCCGAACGGCTCCAGAAAGAATAGCTCATCATCAGCAAGCAGCTCTCTCGTTTTAGCCAGCGATTCCGCCGAATTGCCCGTTTCCTCCTGATAATAATTGGCAACAACCGTCCCCGTATATTCAGGGTACAACTGAATTTCACCATTCTTTAGCGCGCTCCACGCGACGTTCGAGCCGCCCAGATTGACCTGGCGCTTCACTTTGATGTCCGTTTTCGCTTCGATCAGCTCCGCCATCATCAGAGCAAGCAGCATATTCTCGGTAAAATTCTTCGAACCTATTGTAATTTCTCCTGCGTTTCCTGCGCCAGAGTCCTTGTTGGCCCCGCCTCCGCACGCACTCAATAGCATCGTCATCAGTACGACTGCCAACAAACCAACCGCCGTTTTTTTGCTGAATTTTATCATTTTCATTTGTTTCTTTGAACCTCCATATTTTAATGCTAAGCACTCTATAGCCTGCATTTTTTGCAAGTCAGGCCTGCTATTGCCTTCATCCGTTCACACTTTTAAGCCTTTTGGTGTCGTCACTCTCTCCAGCAGACCAAGCAAGTAGTCCATAATCAGAGCGAGAATAGCCGCTGGAATCGCACCGAGCAAGGTTAGCGCCTCAATATTGCGCTGGATGCCTAGGAAGATATACTCTCCAAGTCCCCCGGCTCCGATAAAAGAGGCCAGCGTTGCCGTCCCCACATTGATCACCGCCGCCGTTCGTATACCGGCCATAATGACATTTAAGGCCAGCGGCAGCTGGACGCGGAATAGAATTTGCCATGGCTTCATGCCCATCCCGCGTGCTGCTTCCACGATTGACTTATCTACATCGGTAATACCCGCGTACGTATTTCGGATAATCGGCAGCAATGAATACAGAAACAAGGCGGCTACAGCCGTCTTCATGCCGATGCCGAATAGCGGAACCATAAAACCGAGCATGGCGAGGCTCGGAATCGTTTGCAGAACCCCGGCCGCTCCCAAGGTAACTCCCTTGAGAGATTTAACTCTAGTAATCATGATGCCTAGGGAAATGCCGACAACAATTGCCAGCAGCATCGACAGAAATACGAGTTCAATATGAACCAATAAGGACTGCGCCAATTCTCCCTTTCGCATGTCGAACTGATGGATCAGCTGATCCCACAATGATTTATCTCTCATGATTTCTCTTCACCCCCTACCCACTGAGCGGCAAACGCTGTTAACAGGCTGCTTCGGGTTACAATGCCTGCAATTGTTCCACTCTCCGTTACTACCGGGATGATGCCAAACGGCGCCTCTGTGATGAGCGTAAGCGCATCCTTCGCCGTCGCAGTATCCTGAAGCAGGGCTTGGGGGGATTGCATAATATCCCGGATGGTTACCGAGCTGTCCATCTGGGCCGACACATCGTAAGCTGAGACTATGCCCAGCAGCTTGCCCGCTTCATCGTTGACGAGCAGCGTGTCCGTCCTCCGCTGGCGCATGAAGGTTAGGGCCCTGCTTGGACTGCGCCCCGGAAGTGTTGTTGAAGGATTGTCCCGCATAACCTCCGTAACCGGAATAAATTCGGGGTTCTGATAGAGGCGGTTTTTACCGACAAAACCTTCTACGAACTCATCGGCCGGATGGCATAAAATTTGTTCCGGCGTATCGATCTGCACCAATTCCCCATCTCGTAAAATAGCGATCTTGTCACCAAGCTTCAGCGCTTCCTCCATGTCATGTGTGACGAATACGATCGTCTTCTTTACCTCCTGCTGGAGACGCAAGAGTTCATCCTGCAGCTGCTCCCGGGTAATGGGATCGAGAGCACCGAACGGCTCATCCATCAGGATAATGTCTGGATCGGCCGCTAAAGCTCTCGCTACGCCAACCCGCTGCTGCTGGCCGCCGGACAGTTGTTTGGGGTAGCGCTTCGCATAAATTTCCGGATCGAGTCCGACCAATCGCAGCATCTCGCCGACCCGTGCTCTCTTTTTATCCGGGGACCATCCTTTTAATTCGGGGATCAGGCCTACATTGTCCTCGATGGTGTAATGGGGGAACAGTCCGATTTGCTGAATGACGTAGCCGATGTTCTTGCGCAGCGTAACGGGGTTTTCCTGCGTAATATCCTTGCCCTGGACGTATATTTTGCCTGATGTGTGCGGAATCAGGCGATTAATCATCTTCATGGATGTCGTTTTCCCGCAGCCGCTGGGGCCGATCAGCACCAGAATTTCGCCCGAATCCACCTCGAAGCTGATATTTTTTACCGCCTTATAGCCGTTTGGATATGTCTTGCTTACCTGTTCAAATTTCAGCATTTCTGCCTCCTTTGTGCTTGAAAATTTATGTTTCTTCTCCCCCCTATATTTATTGAATCAGCAGCATTGATAGTTTTTTACTACTATGCTTGAAGCACCAATAGGTATTACTATAACAAACCCCAGGAATACTGACAACCTATAACAAACCCATAAGTTGTATGTTAAAAAATGGACTTTCCGCAACAAAAAAGAGGCTTTCCTGGCATATCTGCCTAGGAATAGCCTCTTTCAACTATGTATTATTCGCTGGTTTGATTGACAAACCGCTCGGTTTTGTCATAAATTTTCGGGTCTCCTACAAATACAAGCATATCGTTCTCCCGCAAAATCACATGGGGTCCGGGGGAGATCGAGATTTTAGTGCCTCTGCGCAGCGCGATTACGGTAGCTCCGGTATTTTGCCAGAACAACAAATTGCCGATTGTTTTGCCCACCGCATGAGATCCTTCCTTGATCTGTATTTCCATCGGGTTATAGGGAGTAAGATTCTGCAGCCGGTCCGAAGCCTTCGTAATTTTGTTCAGCAGAACTTCGAATCTGCGATCTACTTCTTTTTTCTCTGCCATCAGCTGCTCCAAATCCCGTTTTAACGAGTAAGCCGATTTCAGATAATTGCTGCTTGCCAAATATTCTCCGGCTTTCTGATCCGAGATGACAACGATCTCTTTGCCCTGCGAGACCGAGACAATTCCCTCATCCTTGAGCAGCCCGATCGCCTTGCGTATCGTTTCGGGAGAGACATGATATTGAGCCGCCAACAAGGAACGCCCCGATATTTTGCTATGGACAGCCAGCTCCCCGCTGACGATTCTCTGAGCAATATCGAGTGCGATGGATTTGTAGACAGCAATTTCCTGCATTGCGGTGTAGTCCCCCTTTTACATTATCATGTTATCCAGTATAGCTTCTTTTGCCCGGTAAATAAACTAACCGTCTTACGCAGAGTTTTCTCGTATTTTACGCCAGGTTAACAGACCTATGATAATGTAGACGAACGGTTGAAACGGGCCGGTTTCTCTAGGCACCCACACTATGAAAGGAACATGACATGCTATGAATACAAAAAATGCAGCAAAAAAAGAGACTGCCGCCCAGTCTCTGCAACGCATAACCGCGCTTGAAATTTTCCTTGCTTCAGCCAAATTGGGGCTGACCTCCTTTGGCGGTCCTGTTGCGCACCTGGGGTACTTCCATCAGGAATATGTCGTCCGCCGCAAATGGATGGAAGAGAAATCCTACGCTGATTTGGTTGCCTTATGCCAGTTCCTTCCCGGACCGGCCAGCAGCCAAGTCGGGATTGGAGTCGGCCTGCGCTGCGCCGGGTTGATGGGAGCCATAGCAGCCTGGGTTGGATTTACACTGCCATCTATCCTCCTGCTAGGACTGTTCGCTATTGTCGTGCAGCGCATGAATGTCGGCGAAGCGCCTTGGCTGCACGGATTGAAGCTGACCGCCGTAGCCATCGTCGCTCAGGCCGTATGGAGCATGGGGACCAAGCTAGCCGCAACCCGAAAGCAGGCCGGCGTTGCTGTTGGTGCAGCAGTGGCTGTGCTGCTCTGGCCAGGCACGTACAGCCAAGTAGGCGTTATCGCCGCGGCGGCAATACTGGGACTCATCATGTATCGCCATGAAACGGCTGCGGAATCCGTAAAGCCAGCTGCAGCGGCAAGTTCGCGGAATGCTCATAGCTACAGGCAGTCCATCGTCTATCTAGGATTCTATTTCGCATTGCTCCTGCTTCTCCCCTTGTTCAGCCAATGGTCAGATGGCGGATGGCTCTCCCTGGTCGACGGCTTCTACCGGGCCGGTTCCCTCGTCTTTGGCGGAGGACATGTGGTGCTTCCGCTGCTGCAAGAAGAAGTCGTCACACACGGCTGGGTCAGCCAGTCCGATTTCATCGCCGGGTATGGCGCCGCTCAGGCCGTTCCTGGGCCGCTCTTTACCTTCGCCTCCTATTTAGGCGCCATATATGGAGGAGTGCCGGGTCTGGCATTAGCGACAATCGCCATCTTCCTGCCAGCCTTTCTGCTGGTCGCAGGCGCTCTGCCCCTGTGGGATCGGTTGAGCCGGAACATAACTATGCAGAGGGCGCTGCAGGGTATCCATGCAGCAGTGGTAGGAATATTGCTGGCTGCGCTGTACGATCCCATTTGGACCGGCGCTGTTCGCGGCACGGCGGACTTCGTTATCGTGCTTTGCTTGTTCGCGATGCTGGTGTTCTGGAAGCTGCCGCCGTGGTGTGCGGTTATCGCTGGCGCGGCAGCAGGCATGCTTGCGCAATTGTTCGTCTAATCTTCATAAATCATTTTTCGGGTCATTCCGCCGTCGACGACGAGATGGATGCCGGTCACGAAATCATTAGCCGGATCTGTTAAATAGAGACAAGCCCGGGCGATATCCTCGGGTTTGCCTACCCGGCCCGCCGGATGCTGGCTATGATCGGTCGCGCGCAGCTCCTCGTATTTCCCCGTTTCTATCCATCCGGGGCTGATGCAATTCACTCGTATCCCGTCAGGGCCGAGCGACACTGCCATCGCGTGGCTTAGCGATACGATGGCCCCCTTCGAGGCGGCATAAGCCTCTGAGTTCGGTTCAGACATTAATGAGCGGGTCGAGGAAATATTGACGACCGATCCGCCGCCATGCTGTTTCATCAATTTCGCCGCCTCCCGCGTTACGAGAAAACAGCTGCGCACATTTGTATTCAGCACATCATCCCATTCATCCACCGTCAGCTCAAAGGGCGATTTGAACCGGGACACCCCAGCATTGTTAATGACGATATCAATTCTGCCATATGTATGTTCAATCTGCTTCATTATGCCGGATATGTCCCGTTCGCTGCGGACATCACAAGGGATAAATTCCACTTGTCCCCCCTTCTGTTTCATTTCCTCGGCCGACTGCTCCCCAGCCGAGGAGGGCAGATCGGCCAGGATTACGACAGCACCGCAGCGAGCATAAGCTTCGGCAACTCCACGGCCGATTCCCTGCGCAGCACCGGTGACTAATACGACGAGTTTGGCAAATGACATAACTTCCACAGCCTCCTTTAAATTAACGGGTCGTAAAGAAGCTTTTCATCAGCGTTAATCCGCTCATAAGACCAAAGAAGAAAAATTCGCGTTCCCGAACCAAATGAAAATATTCGGCCATCGCGATAATTTTAATATATGAAGAGGCAATTGGATAAATCAAAATCAAAAAGCATGGCAAAAATACACCAAAAAACAGCGGTTTAATCATTTTTCGCCGGGCCGGCCACCCATTAAGCAGACTTAAATACAGGCCAAATGCAAAGGCGTAAATCATGTTGGCCAGCAGCGTATTGTCGGTTTTGTAAAGTATCGTCCGTTGTTGATCCATCATGGCGAAGAAGCTGCCGCTATAGTAAACAAGCAGACAGGCGCCGATCATCCATGCAATATAATAGAAAATCCCCTTCGAGTTATTCATGTCCGACTCTCCCATTTTTCGGAGGACACGCCTTGCGGGGCGTCGATCCTTCCCTTTTTAACATGCTTCAGCTGCGCAACGATGATGATGCTGATCACAACGAGCAGCAGCCATGAGCTGATTTTTCCGATATGAACGAGCTGCCATGCCTCTTCCTGATTCGGATATTTCCAGGCTCCCAGGAAGGTGGTCACATTCTCGGCAATCCAGATAAAGAAACCGATCAGCAGAAATGACAGCAGCAGCGGCATTCGAAAGGTGCGCTCTTCCAGCGTAAAATATACCGTGCAGCGAAAAAATACGGCAACTAGAAGCAGCATGAGTATCCAACGATAGTCGCCGATAAAATGATGCGTGAAAAAATTAAGATAGATTGCCGTGCTGACGGCAACGGCGTAAACCGATTTTGGCCAGCCTGTAATTTGCAGCTGAAGCCGTCTCCAGGCCTGGCATATGTAGCTGGCGACGCTGGCGTACATGAATCCGCTGTATAGCGGGACGCCGAACACCTTGCTCCATGCAGGTTCCGGGTAAGACCACGAGCCCATATGAACTTTGAATATTTCGAGTGCAAGGCCAATGATGTGGAACATGCAAATGACCTTCAGCTCATCCAGCGTTTCCAGCTTACTGACCATCATCCCGATCTGTGCGAGCAAGCAAATCAGCAAAATCCAGTCATATCGCGGAAGAACGGGCAGCTGGATCGCTTTCGTCAGAGCGAGAGCTCCGAAGATTATCAGCGGAAATATGCAGGATAGCGCTTGGAGCCAAGCAAACACGAACAGCTTGCGGATAAACATCATAACGGGACATCAGCCTCCTGTTTCTACAATTGGATTTTATCACAATTCATACCTTGAAGTGACCAACTGTTAAAATTAAAAACAGCAGGAAAGCGCCCAACTTGCCATGGCGGCAAGTTGGGCGCTCTGTTATGCTCTATGCGGTTAAGGCTCAAGTCCCCATACCAGATCTCCGTTCAAATGCAAAGTTGCCTTTTCCCAGCTGGCAAAATTGGTCTTAGTCGCATCATATGAATAGTCATCCGATTCATTATAGTTGGACCAATCTGTCTTGTTAACCCGCACCTGGATTTCGCCGGAATTCGCACCCGGTGCCAAGCTGCCCGCACCAGCACCGAACGAAATTTCCAAGTAATAATCAGCCCCCGGCTTGGCAGATGGCAGCTTGACGAAGTTTCCGCTTACATTGCTGCTGCCGATGGCAGCGTAATCGCAATGGAATTGCTGCTGTTTATCACCGTCGACGGTGAAATAATAGCGAATCTTCACATTGCTTAGCGATACGGCAGTGTCACCAGTATTTACGATGCGGAACTGCGGCCGGAATTGATTGTCTCCTGGATTGGTGTCATTCGTACGGTATTCAAGCTTCAGATTCCCCTGTACCGGAATTGGAGTGGAGGCAGGCTTGGCGCTTGCCTCCGGCGAGTCCGGGCTCTCCCCAACGTTGTTGGATGCGCTGACTACATAGTAATACGTCGTGCCGTTGACAACGTTTGAATCGGTATAGGCAGCTTGCGCCGTAGTGCCTAACGTCGTGTATGGACCGCCGCTCGTCGTTGCCCGCTTCACCGTATAGCTGGTAGCGCCGCTAACGCCGTTCCAGGACAGATTGACCACTGCGTCGCCAGCCACCGCGTTCGGCTTAGATGGAGCTTTTGGTGCTACTGGCTCTACCGGTCCGCCTTGATTGCTATTGATCAGACGATCGTACTCGGCGTACGCCGTGGCCATATCAACTTGAGACCAGAAGCGGTGATAAGTGAATTCAGGGGCCCCGTTCGTCCATTTCTTCGTTTGCGGGTCCCAGGAAGTGTTGTATTTGTTCTCTAAATATTGCCATTGAAGGTCATTTTTAATGGCTGGTCTTACATCCGTATAACTGGCATATACGCCATTGCCTCCCTTGGCTGGATCAGATGGTACCGTAGATGATCCCGGGAGCGTATTGCCTTGTCCGAACAAGCCTGTCCAGCCATTAGGGAAATAAATTTCCTTTGTGAAGAAGCGGTAGTAGTCCTCGCGCGGCTCGACTGTCGTGATGCCGATGCCGTCATTGTATCCCCACGCAGCATCCAGCAGCGCCTTGGCCAACTGTTCAGCCTGGCTGCCCAGCGCAGTGTAGCTGCCGGTTTCCGCTTTCGTTCCGGCCGCAAAGAAGGTCAGCGCTTTGACATAGCTGCCGAGCACTCCCGCATCCTGCCCCGGGTTCTTTGTTACTACACGCAAGTTAGGGTTGCCGTTATGACTGCTGAAGCCGTTCCAAGTCGCCGGCTGGCCGGACCATTCCAGGTTGCTTGGAACCCAGAATTCCCCAGGCGCAGAAACCGTGGCAATTGCCGGGTTATCTCCGCCGAGCACACGATTGCCCTGGCTATCCAGATAATAGCCTTCAGAATCGGTTACCGGACGTTGGTCAGCAAAGACGTAGTCCATGGACCAGTCGATCCATTTCTGTACGACCTGCTTGGCCATTTGGAAGTTCTCCGAGGAGGTATCTCCATTCGATGCCAGAATATAATAAAGCTCAGCGATCCGTTCTACCGGCCATGCCTGCATGCCAAACCAATTATTGGATGGCGGGTCATGATACACAGGCGCATCATCATAAGCCAAGCCGTAGAAAGTGCTCTTGCCGGCAGGATAAGCTTTGTAGGAGCCGTCCCAGCTGTTAGTCGCTCCGCCCGCAATCGCCCCTTCTGCAGATTGCAGCCAAGTGTAGAACTCCAGTTGGCGTTTCAGCGATGTCGTCCAATCTTGTCCTGCCGTTGGGGAATTCGGCACCAGGCCGCCGCTTGGATTGGAAAGCGCGTAAGCCGCTACGACGTTCTGATAACCTTGATGAGCATGGCTCGATCCGATCCGCCAAGCCCAGTTGCCTGTTTGTCCCAGACCGCCGCCCCAGGCTGTATACCAAGCCATGAGATAATGGCTGGCATCCTTGCCGGTACCGGCTGTCGGCGTTCCATTTGAAGCGCTTCCAATCTTCTGGAAGTATTTATCGTACATTCCGTAGCGCAAGTAGTCGCCCATCTTTTTGGCCTTATTCAAATATACGGAGTTGTTATAACCCAGTTCCTTAGCCCAGTACATGGCTTGAATGGCCCGCGCATCCGCATCGGTCGCATTCGTATAACGCCATTGCTCGGCCGGGGCGTTGCTCTCCTTCGTAAACAGAGTCATGAAGCCTTCCCCTGCTTTACCAAACGTTTTATTGTCTTGCGATGGATGTGGTATGGCCTCCCATACCGACTCCTGCTCACCCCGCTGGAACGTGTTTACATAAGTTGCCGTGTGGCTTGGATTGAGCAAATTGCCGAATCCGTACCAATTATCCACATCCAGCAGCCAGTGCATCAAGTACGTCTGGTTATTTCCGTACGTCGCTTTTAGCTCTGCATCCAGCGGGTCTCTTCCTGCCGCATATTGACCGCTAAGCTGGCTCGGATATTGATCCGGCTGCGAATATTCTGCGGCATAAGTTGCCGGGCTATTGGGGTTGTAGTAGCTCATCGTTGGCTGTTCTTCCTTGCCGTCTCCCTCATTTACCGGGATAATATACTTCTCCATATTGTCCCACGCGGCCTCAAGCTTGCTCCAATCCCCGGTGTAATGGCCATAGAGCACCTCGAGCCACAACCAGTAACTATACGCCTCCGACGTCGTCATATGCCCATAGTCCGGCGCCTCGCTCATCAGGGTCTCAATGGAGTGATAAGGAATTCCTTCGGGTGAAAAGTATCCGTTGGCCGGATTTTTAAGTTGCTGATACATTTGCAGGAACCGGGTTTCCTCGGTGGACGATGCCGCGAATGCCTGGCTGGAATGGACGGTAAACACACCCGATACGATCGTAAGCGAAAGTGCCGCACTCATTAAGAGCGATACCGGCTTCTTAAAAGCTGACCATTTCATCATATACATCCTCTCTATTCTTGGTTTTAGGGCTCAATCCCCCATACAAGATTACTGCCTAGATGCAATGTTACTTTGTCCCAATCAGCAAAACCGCTTTGTGTTCCGTTGTACGAATAATCATTAGATTCGTTATAGTTCGACCAGTCAGTCTTATTCACTCTGGTCTGAATCTCACCGCTATCCGCTCCAGGCGCCAAGCTGCCTGCCCCTGGCCCGAACGAGATTTCCAAATAATAATCCGCCCCGGGAACCGCGTTGCCAAGCTTAACGAATTTCCCGGTTACATTCCCGCTGCCCACAGCCGCATAATCGCAATGGAACTCTTGAGCCTTGTCCCCGTCAATCGTGAAATAATAGCGAATCTTTATATCGCTGAGGGCAACAGACGTCGTTCCCGTGTTAACGATGCGAAACTGCGGACGAAACTGATTGTCGCCCGGATTAGTATCATTCGTACGATATTGCAGCTTCAATCCACCTTCAACCGGCGCTGTCCCTTCCCGGGGCTTTGCGCTGACTTGAAGCGAGTTAGGACTATCCCCGGCCGAATTCCTGGCAACAACCACGTAATAATAGGACGTCCCATTGATCACTCCATGATCGCTATAGGTCGTCCCTGTCGTTTCGCCAACCACGGTATAAGGTCCTCCGTCGGCTTGCGCACGCTTTACCACATATTGGCTGGCACCGCCCGATGGATTCCAGGACAGATCAACCTGGCCGTCGCCTGCCGTTGCCTTGACGCCTTTAGGCGCAGCAGGAATCGTCGGCGTTCCCGGATTGCCTCCTCCGGAAGGCAGTTGTCCAAACACATGAACACCGGCATCATAGACCGGAATATTGTTCATCTTTACAGGAGCAGCCGCACTTAGCGCAATGCCCTGGTAAGAAAAATCATTGCTGTTATCCCAGAAATTTGTGTTCAGCGGAGCGGAGATCCGGAATTGTACCTCCTTGCGGTGCGCCGACTGTCCCCCGGGATAAATTGCGGTTCCTGTAAAATCAATGGTCGTATAATAAATATGTTGAGCTGCATCAAACGGCTTCAGCGGCGATACCGTCGCTCCCTGGTTGTACCCGCCGGCAGAAACCGTAATATCCTCGGGGCCGTAACCAGCCGCAATTGCTTCGCTGATATCGATATAGTAATTGAAGGACAGTTTGTCGCTCGAGCGTGCCGGCCAGCCCGAACGGTTATTGAGCAATGCCCTAATCTCCACAAAATTGCTGCCGCTTACGTTTACAGAAGCTTCAACGAACATTTCATCCTCGCGCACTTCCGGTGACGGGAAGTTTGGAAGAGGCTGCTGCCCTTGTCCATGAAGGAGCACCATCTTCGCAAGCGCCCCCGTAAAAGCGGCATTATAATCCGTGGCTACCTCGTTTGACACATAATCTCCGATTGAATCAGTATAGCTATCGTTTTTGGTTGGCCCGCCAACGAGCGCACCGTACAGAATATGCCTGTGATTCGCAGGAGTTTGCTGATTGTCCGCCCAGGAGCCATGCGAGGTTCGATGATGCGGATGCTCCGGCGCATTATTGCCGAAACCGACCACATAACTGCTGTTTCGTGGATTATCTCCCAGCATGTACAAAATTTGGCTCTCGGCAAAAGTGCGCGCACGCGCTTTCTTGACAGGATCGCTCACCCAATCGGAGTAAACGAAAGCAAGGAATGCCTGATTGGCGGCGTAACGAAGAGCTCCCCATTGATCCAGATGAGCAAGTCCTCCTGGTGTGTAAGTGACTCGTTCACCGGTTCCGGACACGCCTGTCGTCCAGAACTCCATGCTCCGTTCCGTAGATTGTACGAACCGTGGATCTCCGGTAATTCGGGCCAGGAGAAGCTGGGCGCCATATTGCTTGTTATCCCAGTTTTGTGTCCACTTATAATCCCAGCCACCGGACTGCAGTGTTCCCCACTGGCTGCTTGCGGCTATAGCCTTGTTAAGATAAGTCTCGTCGTTCGTAGCGAGATAGAGCCACACGCCTCCCCAGCTCAATTCATCGGCATAACCGCTCCAGGACTTGTAGTACTGGGTTGCGTCAGTAATGCTGTCCGAATATGCTCCGCGGTATTGATCCGCGAATTGATACAATTGCTTCGCATGCTTAAGCAGTTCTTCCGAATAGGCGGCGTCCGTATCCTTGAAAATGATCGAGGCGGCAGCCAGCGCTGCGGCTGTCTCCCCGGCAAGATCCGAGCCCGGATGGGCTGCATCAATCTTATAGGCGGGCCGCGCCATAGGCATGACTTCAGCCGGGCCCCACCAGTTATGGTCCGCTGTGCCGTTCCCAACTTGTCCCCATAATTCATTGGGAGCCGTATGAGCTTTCATAAAATAATCCGTCGCCCAGCGGATATTATCCAGGATGTATTCGAGCTGGCCGGACTGCTCATATCCATCGCGGTATTCGTATACGGACCATGCAAGCATTGTTGCGGTGTAAGCCATCGGAAAACCGAATTTGACATGATCGCCTGCGTCGTACCAGCCGCCCGTCAAATCATGACCGACGTCAGCCCCGTCCGTCAGCCCGGAATCGCCGCGCCATTCGACACGATTATTGTCCGGCAATTTGCCAGAACGCTGTGTCTCGTAGAAATAAATCGATTTCTGCAACGCTTCGGCGTAGTTATAATCCGAGGCCGCGGCTTGAGCGCTTGGCACATTTGTTAGCGCCGCACCTCCTGTAAGCGCTAACACTAAAACGAATGAAAATATCCCGCTTCGTTTTACCCATTTTCCCATCACATCATTGCCTCCTTTCTATACGATAATATCCACAAAATTCCCGACAGGCTGCCTCATGCACCACCTTCCTTCGTTAAATTAGGATTGTTGTTAGAAAGTTTCCATTTAATTACAACAATTCCTAGCCATAATATAACATATCAATCTATTAATTACTATAATTTACATATAAATTGTTATTTATTGTTAGCGTTAATGCAAAAAAAAGAGCGATATGTCATAAAGACATACCACTCTTGCTTCAAATTGCCGTTAAAAAACTCGCAAGGCAATCATGCCGACAATGCATATGGACATGCCAATTACTTCAAGCTTTCTAAATTTCTCTTTGACGAAGACGCGAGTATAAAGAAGAATTAATAGCACATTCATGGCGACAACGGCCGACACGAGCCCTGTAATACCATATTTAAAGGCGGTTATGATGAGAATCATTCCGAAAAAGTTCGTGAATCCGATCGCCATGCCGCTAAAGAAAGTTTGTTTTTCATTCCACTTGCCCAGCTGCGCAGAGGATCCATATGTAGCGGAAACCGCTAATTTCCGTTTGCGATTTTTATCGATCAGCCACCAAGCAGCAAAACAGGCCGAACCGACGGAGAACATGTAAAACAATGTGGGAAATAGCGCTGCTTCTAAACGTGTCGACATCTTGCCCGCCATATCATTTAAGCCGAAAAATACCATGGCCAGCAAACCCCATTGTGCGCCCTGCAAATTCCCGATTCGCAGGTCATTCGAATATCTGACGGTTAGAATCCCGGCAACAATGAGAAAGAACGCAAGCATCTGCCCCAGGGAAAGCGTCTCCCCCCACAACAAGTAGGCAAGCGTAACGACAACGACAGGGGGAAGTCCGGTCAGAATCGCAATGATCGAAGGTTTGCCAACTGCGAAGCCTTGGAACATGCAGGCATTTGCTACGAATGAAAACGCCCCCATAAATACACCCGTAAGCGCGCTCAGCGTCCAGTTCTGCCCAAACAGGAAGCTGCCTATTAAACTAGCGAGGGCTCCAGTAAAAAATACGCCGAATAACATCAAATTACGATCCATTCCTTGCTTTGATGACCAATGGTACAAAATACCACGCAGACCAAAACTGATTGCAGCGAGAGAAGCGAATAACAGCCACATATTTTTGTAAACTCCTTCATCCGGTTGAACTTCTTAATTAGAAGCCGCTAATTAAGCATTATACCATCTTCCTGGATATTGGCTATCACCATAGTTACTATTTTTATAGCAGCCTCTATTTAGTTTTTTCTTGTTGCCAAGCAACTTAGGCTCATTTAATCTAATATTATGTTTGAACACCGTCAGGAGGGACATTTATGTGGAAAGAGTTTAAAACATTTGCATTTAAAGGCAATGTGCTAGATTTGGCTATTGCCGTCATCATCGGCGGGGCATTCGGAAAAATCGTCAGCTCCGTCGTCGAGGATCTAATTATGCCGCTTTTGGGTATCTTGTTAGGCGGGCGCGATTTCTCGAACATCGTGATCCAGGTTAATGAAGCAACGATTAAAATCGGATCGTTTATGCAAACCGTCATTGATTTCCTGATCATCGCTTTCTCGATTTTTCTATTCACCAAGTTGCTCAGCAAATTCAAGCGGAAGGATGACCCCAAACCGGACAAACCCGCAGAACCCAGCAAAGAAGAACTGCTGCTCACTGAAATCCGCGATTTGCTGAAGAACAAGCAGCTTTAGGAGAGCGAGTGCAGCTATTCTACATAACAATCCCCGCAGCGGAGCAGTCCTGCAAGCAGCGGGGATTGTCTTGTTACGCCCGGGAAGAAGGGGAACTTTCTGCATTCAGCGTTCCGATCATTTCATCCATCATCTCTTCCGTAAACGTACCTCCGCCAAAGTTAACTAACGCGCGCAGCGGCATATATTTCATCATCGCCGCCAGCATTTCGGCCATATTCCCCTCATCGCCCATCTGCGCAAATGGATGGGTCTCGTTTACTTTATCGAGCAGCTTCTTCGCTGTCGAATAGAGATGCGGATCAGCAAGCAAATCTCCGACCAGCGTATTCCGGTTCACCTTCATTTTAACGGCTGTCCCCGAACGGACGATCAGCGTGTCGCGCAGCACGATTTCACGAGAGGATTTTCCGATTAATATTTCGAATTCGCCTGTTTCCACATGCCAATCCTGTAACTCGACATTATAATAAGCGAAGGAGCGTTTATTGAGAGTAAAAATAACCCTCTTCTCCTCTCCTGGCTTCAGGCTGATCTTCTCAAAACCTTTCAGTTCCTTCTCCGGTCTCGTTACACTGCTCTGAACATCTCTCACATAGAGCTGGACAATCTCTTTACCGGCAGTTCTTCCTGTGTTTTTGACGAATACGCTGATTTCCACAGTGTCTGAATCCGCAATTTCCTTCGAGCTTATGGACATATCCCGGTAACTGAATTCGGTATAACTCAATCCATGGCCAAACGGAAACAGCGGCTCGACTTCCTTGGTATCGTAATAACGGTAGCCGACGAAAATTCCTTCTTTATACTCCACCTTGTCCCCGTCACCCGGAAAATTCAAATACGACGGATTATCACTGAGCTTCATCGGAAACGTCTCGGCAAGCTTGCCGGAAGGATTTGCATCGCCGAACAGCAGCGAAGCAATAGCACCGCCGAGAGCCTGCCCGCCTAAATAACCTTCCAGCACCGCTTTTACCTTAGGCAGCCAAGGCATTTCGATCGGCGCCCCGTTGCTGAGCACCGCGACAAGGTTCGGCTGAACGGAAGCCACCGCTTCGATCAAAGCAATTTGATTTTGCGGGATGCTCAGATGCTCACGGTCATAGCCTTCCGATTCATATCGGTCAGGCAAGCCGATAAACAAGACAGCAACATCTGCATTCTGTGCTGTTTCTTTCGCCTTGGCCATCGACTCAGCGTCGATTTCATCATGCTCCAGTGGGTAGCCCTCGGCAAAGAACACCTCCGCACCGCCCGCCGCCTGAACGATCTCCTCGAACACATTATCCAGCTTCGTCGGCAATATATGCGAGCTGCCTCCGCCCTGGTATCTAGGCTTTGCCGCCAATGTACCGATCACAGCGATTTTCCCTTGCTTCGCAAGCGGCAGCAGCCGGTCCTCATTTTTTAACAGCACCATGCTCTCCATGGCTACTTCTTTGGCCAGCTGGTGATGCACCTCCTGATCATAAACGGCATTCTCCCGCTTCTCATCGACCGCCTTAAAAATAATGTTCAGCAGTCTTTCCACAGCCTGATCCAGCTTCGCTTCTGCAAGCGTTCCGTTTTGGACGGCCGCGATAATTTTTTGCTCCCCAAGACCACTGCTCGAAGGCATTTCCAGCTCCAATCCCGCTTCAAGCGCTTTTACGCGCTCATTGACCGCGCCCCAGTCAGAAACGACAAAGCCTTCAAAGCCCCATTCGTCCCTTAAAACACTGGTAAGCAGCTCTTCGTGCTCAGAGGCGAATTCACCATTTACTCTGTTATAGGCGCACATCACCGTCCACGGCTGGGCATCCCGAACCGCATGCTCGAAGCTGGCCAGATAGATTTCACGCAGCGTCCTTTCGTCGACGACGGCATCGGTCGACATCCGGCGATGCTCCTGGTTGTTGGCGGCGAAATGCTTTAACGATGTGCCTACGCCTTGGCTCTGCACGCCGCGAATATGGCTTGCGGCCATTTGTGAGGAGAGGTAAGGATCTTCGGAGAAATATTCGAAATTTCTGCCGCACAGCGGCGAACGCTTGATATTGGCTCCCGGCCCGAGCAGCACCGCTACATTCTCGGCCTGGCACTCCTGGCCTAGCGCTTCACCAACCTGCCTGATCAGCTCCCTGTTCCATGTACTGGCCAAGCCGACAGCCGACGGGAAACAGGTGGCCGGCACGCTTTCGTTGAGCCCTAAATGATCGGCGTCCGCCGCCTGCTTGCGCAGACCGTGTGGTCCGTCCGTCACCATAATAGATGGAATGCCCAGACGCTCGATTCCTTTCAAATGCCAAAAATCCAGCCCTGAACATAACCCTGCTTTCTCCTCCAACGTCATTTGGGCAATTAATGATTTCATGTCTCTTTTCATAAGCTCCTCCAGTTCCAAGCATAAAGTAATCGCTTTCAATAATGTTATATTCATTATAAGAAGAGAATTTGATTATTTATGGCGTTGATTTAAGCTTTTTGGTATTTTTTTAAGGTTATTTTCCTGGAAAGATCGTGCGATTCGCTGAAGTATGTTATGTTCAAATTATGAACCTAAAGGAGATTTGTCATGACCCTGCCATCCGATCATTCCTTGCCATATATTTGCAAGCTCATGTGGCACTCTTTTAAAATACCGGTCTTTTATTTAAATGAGCATAAAAAGATCGAAATCGAATTTCCCATTAATTTCGCAATGAACCCGCACTTCTCGTCCAAAAACAGCTGGTTGTCCCAGATTTGCGCACCGCATGCCGGGCATATGCCCATTCTTTATAGAACGGATGATTCGGAAACCTTTATCTCCGTTCCTGTTCAAACGGACGGTGAATTTAATGGAACCATCCTGCTTGGACCGGCAGCAGAAATGAAACTGACCGATACGGAAATACAAGCTTTCGTGCAGAAGACAGGCACCGATCACAACCTGTACGGGGAACTGGCTGCCTACTATCGCTCCCTCCCCGTGCTTTCGATCACGGACTGCGTGTATGCCGCCATGCATCTACACTATATGCTGTATCAAGAATTGCTTGACCCTGCCGATGTCTATACGCAGAACCGTTCGGTAACGAGCTTGTCCAAAGAGATCGAGGATCCGGTCCTCACGATCTCCGAACGCCGCCAGAATACGGCCATGCACCATGATGCCTTGTTTGAGCAAAAATCGATGCAAGCGATTAAGCAAGGCAATAAAGATGAGGTTATCCGCAACTGGAGGCAGCTCCCCCATTACGGCGAAGTCGGACTGCTCTCCAAAACAAGCGAGCTCAGAAGCCGGAAAAATCTCGCGATCACCGTCATCACCCTGGCAACCCGGGCCGCCGTGGAAGGCGGGCTGCAATATGAGACCGCCCTGACGATCAGTGACCTGTACATTCAAAATGTCGAAGAATTAAACGATGTTAAGGCGGTCGACCATTTCATTGAGGAAGTGCTGTCCGATTATGCGGAACGCGTGCATCAAACGAAACGGAACCAGTACTCCAAGCCGATCAATACTTGCTTGGATTATATTTTCAAGCATCTGTACGACCATATCAGCTTGAATGATTTAGCCCAGAAAGCGGCGCTTCATCCCAATTATTTATCCGCGTTGTTCAAGCGCGAGGTCGGCTATTCCCTGCGGGAATATATTCAGCGGATCAAAATAGAAGAGGCCCAATCCTTATTGCTGCTTACGGATCAGACCATTTCGGAAATATCGGCATTGCTGAATTATCACGACCAAAGCTACTTCTCGAAAATGTTCAAGAAATTCACCGGGGTTACCCCCATCGAATACAGAAACAAAAGAAGCGTCCTGTGAACGCTTCCTGGATGACGCCCGCACGAACATATATCGCAAGCGTTTATGATAGTGTCCGCTAAAGCGGTGACTTGGTGTTCAGAATGCCTTCACGCGGCGTTACGCCAAATGCCTGGGCCAGCTCGGCCAGCTCCCCGTCGGTGATCCGCTGCCTGATCGGCTGGTTGACAATGAGCATGTAGATTTGCGCCGCCTTCTCAATCGTTTCAATGAGCCCGAAGGCCTCGTCAATGGAGCTGCCCGTGCCGAAGATGCCATGGTGGGGCCATACCACGGCGCGGTGGTCCTTCATTTTCTCCGCCGTGGCTCTGCCGATCTCGCTGGAACCCGGCACCATCCACGGGATTACGGCAATGCCATCCGGGAAAACGACGATGCATTCCGTGCACATTTCCCAGAGCGTCTTCGTCAATTTATTTTCGTCCAAATCATGAATAAAAGTCATAGCAATGACGTTCGTCGCATGGTTGTGAATGACGACGCGGTGGTTCGGGTCAACCTTCAAGCGTTCGATATGACTCATGAAATGGGACGGCAGTTCACTCGTCGGTACCGCGCCGTCCTTCAAGCCCCACAGCAGCTCCAAATGCTCTCCGTTCTTCGAGACGCGCAGTATGCCTAGATTCGCTTCCGGGTCGGCAACGACGTTCTTGAAATACTTGCCCGAGCCGGTGACGATAAAATAGCGGCCTGCCAGTTCGTGCACGGGAAAAGCAGGCTTAATCGTTCGGATCACATGGTTAATGTCCAGATACTGCGACACTTCGGCTTCGTCCAGAATGCAGCTAATATTCCCGCCGTTCCGCTCATCCCAGCCAAACCTCCACATATGCTGCGTAATTTGCGCCATTTCCTTCACAAATGGAATCTCCAGCTTACGCGTACAGGATAATGGATGCTGCTTAAAAGTTGTCATCACGGTTTCTCCCTTTCTCTTGGCTTAAATGTTGTGCTTTAGCGTTGAAGCAGGGATTTCCTGTTCGTATATACTGCACCGAATGGGATAGGTTTGAATTCCGGCTCCAGCATGACCCCTCACTTCATCGTCACCAGGAAAATCCTAAATTTCTTTGTTCTACTTACATCGTACCTGTGGTCATCTGTTAAGTCAACACAATCAAACATAATTAAATGTTGATTTATCTGTTTTTATTTATTTTTGTTAACATTTTTGTAACAAATCTATACTTTTCTGTATTTTCAACATATAATGAGGAGCTAATAAAGGTACGGAGAAAGGAGTTTCTATGCTAGCAGCTGAACGGCGCCAAATGATGATCAGCATGGTGCATGCGGACAAACGCGTTCTCGTCTCGGAGCTCAGCGACAAATTCAACGTCACGGAGGAAACGATCCGCCGTGATCTGGAGAAGCTGGAGAAGGAAGGCATCGTCACTCGAACCTATGGCGGTGCAATATTAAACAGCCATACCAATGAAGACCTGCCCTTTACGACCCGAAATGCCACAAATTCAGAAATCAAGCAGCAAATCGCGTCTAAAGCATTGGACCTGATTCATGACGGGGATACCCTGATGATGGATCCCAGCTCTACCTCGTATGAACTGATGAAGCTTCTGCATCAGCGCAAAAATTTAACGGTCATCACAAGCTCGATTCATATTTTGCATGAATTTCTAAACAGCGGGATTCAAATCATTTCCACCGGGGGAACATTGCGTCCAAGGTCGATGTCCCTCGTCGGCACAAATGCAGAGGAGATCGTAAAGAAATACAACGTGGATAAAGTGGTCATGAGCTGCAAAGCGCTATTCCTCGGCAAGGGAGTCATGGACTCCAACGAGCCGGAATGCGAGCTGAAGAAGGCCATGCTGCGCCAAGCCAGCAAAGTGCTGCTGCTTGCGGACCATTCGAAATTCAATAAGACGGCGTTTGTCAAGCTCATGGAATTCGATGAAATCGACACGCTCATCACCGACCGGGAACCCGAGCCGGCGTGGATGGACATGTTGAAGGAGAAGGAAATTGAAGTCGTTTTCTGACGCTTCGCTTACGGACAATCTCTGTTCGGAATATGATACGCAAAAAGGCTCTCCAGCCGGTTAGATGGCCATATGGAGAGCCTTTTTCTTGTTGAATTCATTCTCAGATTAATACAACCGGTACTTATCGATCCCATGGCGAATCGAAGCCAGCTCTTGTTCTGTCATTTCGTATCCTGCCACATCATGGGCCGCTTCCTGCGGAATAACGCCGGCAAAGACAAGGCAATGCAGCATTCTCAAAATGTACTTATCCATCGGCTCTGTGAAGGTCATCTCGGCGAATCCGTCCACACGCTCCGATAAGTCGAGGAACCTGGCGTAATCCTGTACGCGGTATGCCTTAATCAGATCCGCCTGAATATTCGGATAAGCAGCTCCAAGGCCAACGAGCGCGCTCCGTGCTCCGCGCATCAGGGCATAACCGAACATCCTGTCTTCTCCCGTGATATGCATATGGCCTGGAAACTCTTCGGCAAGGATCCGGGCGATGTTCTGCATCGTCATGATGCTGTCCAGCGTCGCGATTTTGATGCCGATCACATGGGGCAGGGACAGCAGCTTGCGCAGCAAATCCTGGGAATACGACCATCCACCGGCTCCCTCATACAAATAAAAGATGACTAGCGGAATGCCGAGACAAGCCAAATCGCGGTGATATTCACCCGCTGCCTCTTCCCGCTCATGAGCTGGCAGCTCGCGGAGAAGCACGGGCGGAAATACTAGCAGGGCATCCGCTCCACCAGCGATCGCTTCCTCGGCCATCTTTTTACTGTCCATCCGCCAACGCTCAATTCGGTCTGCCATGCTTAAAGCAGGATCAGGCAGCGCTCCTGCCCCGGCAATGACGATTCGAGAGGGGCCTAGGACCGACCGCCACAACCGTAAAATATCACGCCGCTGCCCTGGCTGCAAATGCAGTCCCCGCCCGGTATGCGCCCATACCGCTACGCCGGCGATTTTCTGGCGAGCTAAATAAGAAGCGTATGCGGCCTGAGCCTCGTCGTGAATCCTCCCGTCCGCATAACGCGGAACCGGGACGGCAGGGATCAGCCCTCCCTGCAGGGATTGCTTGACTCGTTCCGCATGCTCCAACATGATTATACTCCCCCTTTCTAGCAAAGATGTATTAGTTCTTATCCCGTAAATAGTTGCATACAAACTGCGCTAGATATGCTGCGCCATAGATCAGTGACTGCTCATCGACGGCAAGCTCCGGATGATGCAGCGGGAACCTGCCTTTGCCTGCCCCGCCTGTGCCGATCAGCAGGAACGCGCCAGGGATGTGCTCCATGTAATACGCCATGTCTTCGCTGGTCATTTGCGCATACGCAAGACGATGTATTGCTTCCTGACCGTACAGTTCGCGAAGCGCCTCTTCGGCGAAGCTGATCCAACGGCCATCATTTACGGTGGGCGGATATCCGAACTCATAGCGAACGTCAGCCCGGGCATTCATCCCCGCCGCAACCGCCTGAGCAAGTTCCGTTACGCGGATTCGCATCCTTTCGCGGGCAGCCGAATTCACCGCACGAACTGTGCCGCGAATCTCCACCTCATCCGCAATAATGTTGGGGATGCTGCCTCCGTGAATTGAACCCATGCTCAGAACAACGGCGTCCGCCGGATCGCTCTCGCGGCTAATCAGCACCTGCAGCGCCGTGAGCACGTGAGCTGCGGCGATGATTGCGTCGACGCCCTGATGCGGCGCCGCCCCATGCCCGGAACGGCCATGGATCGTAATATCGACATGATCCATGCTGGCCATGATTGTCCCCGCCTTTAAGCCGAAGCATCCTGTCGGCAGGTCCGGCCACAAGTGCAAGCCGATGATGCCGTCCACGCGCGGAGAGTCCAGGACCCCAGCATCGATCATGTGCCGGGCTCCGCCCAGCATTTCCTCCGCCGGCTGAAAAATGAACTTGACCGTCCCGATCAGCTCACGCTTTAGTCCGGTCAGCATCCGGGCCGCGCCTAGCGCCATGGCCATGTGACCGTCATGGCCGCAGGCGTGCATCGCACCCTCATGCCGCGATGCATAAGGCAGCCCTGTCCGCTCCTGCAAGGGCAGGGCGTCCATATCCGCCCGTACTGCGATGCATGGCCCGGGGCGGCCCGTTTCAAGCAGCGCCACGACCCCGGTACCGGCAACGCCGCGCTGCACCTTAAGCCCAAGCCGCTCAAGATGCTCCGCCACGTACGCCGAAGTAATGAACTCCTGGAAGCCCAGCTCGGGGTATTGATGCAAATGGCGGCGAACGTCTACAATTTCCTGTTCCAGAGATAAGGCGACTTGCAATAGGTTCATTTTACTCATAGTCGACTCCTTCTAGGTTCAAAGAATAAATTTGCCGCGGTCTGCCCCGTCCGGCAGGCTGCTCTTCCCCTACGATGCTCGCAATTTCATATTTCTCCAAGGCCGCCATGATCCGCCGCGCGCTGCGAAGCGTAATACCAAATCCCTCCGCGAGCTGGGCGGCGGTAATCCTCGACGTACCGAGCCTCCGGCATAGAGAAATGAGCTTATTGATCGTACCAACGCTAAGCCCTACCTTCTTCGCTAACGAAATCAGCTCGGGATTCTCGCTCCGCGCGGAATATTCCAGCTTCAGCTCCGAGCCCATCGGGCCGTAAACCATTCCGTCCTGCATAATCAGGAAACAGTTGCCTCCGCCGCCTGTCTTGGCCTTGAGCAGCGCTTCGCGTGCTTTGCCTTCCGCTTCGTTGGCTGTACGGCCAATGCCAATGCCAATACTGGCATTCCATTGCAGCCGCTCCATAACTTCCAGCAGCAGCGGAGCGTCCTGGAATTTACGCGTCACCTGCTCGATAATTCCTCGTGTGGTAATAAACGACACTTCATCCGAATCGCTCCATTTGATCAGGGACTGGGTTTCTTCCCCGAAATCAATGAGAATTTGCTGCAGGATAATTTTTTTGCGCTGGATGTCGTATTCGGAGGCTGCCTCTTTGGCAACCTGCTCAAAGTTATCGATGTTCATAATGCCAACAGCGATTTGCGTGCTGCTGTAACGAAGGCTCTTCCCCTCCAGCAGAGCGCAATTCAAGGCGTCCCGAATCGCAGATTGCGTCGGTACGACCCGGAATGCAGGGACGCCGAGCTCGACCAGACGATGATAAACCGAGGTTACGCAGGTTACCGTGACCGTAACTTTCCCGGCTCTCCACAAATCATAATGAAAAGCGACGAATTCCTCATGGCCCATACCCGATGCATAGGTTTTGATAAAAATATCATGAATCGGCAGCCCAATTTCCCGGAGCGGCTCCTCCACCTCATTTCGCTGCAGCACATCCACACTGATTGGCAGCCGCTCATCGAAAGACAGAACATGCTGGCGGTAGCAATCAAACAGCACCTTATACAATGCCGTTCCCGAATAAAACACGTGAACCATAGGTTTACCGGGCGATGCCGCCAAAGCAATCTGATAAGGGATCGGACCCGTAAAAAGCAATATATCCGCCTGATCCCGAATTTTCCCGATTATCTCAAGCGTCTCCCGTTCATGGCGGTAAGGCGCGGGGAGCATGGACAGCTCGGAAAAGAAAGATCCAATATGGAGCACCGCATCGACTAGGTCATGCGGACCGATGACTGCAACCTTCATGTTCATCGACATGTTCGCCACCCCCGAAATAGGATCATACGCCTTAATTCAGGACTGCTAATGCATATATTCGGTTAACTCCGCCAGCGACTGCTTCGTCAATTCCAAAGCCTGGCTGCCAAAATACTCGAAAGAGATGAAGCCTTGATACCCCAAGGCAATCAGCCTGCCCAGAATCGCCGCATGATTCGCATCCCCCTGCAGAACAGGTACGGCTATGCTTTTGCTCCAATCCTCATGGTTCCAGTGATAATCTTTAAAATGCACATGGCTGACCAGCGGATAGAAATGCTCCAGCACAGGGAGCGGATCAAGCCGGTCCACGCAGAGATTGAAACCGTCATAGATAAGTTCAATTTCATATTCATGGGGTTCCAGCAGCCTGTTCAAGCCGTCGGTCGTGTCGGCCAGTGTATTATTGTGAATTTCGACCGCGAGGGAAACACCTTGCACACTGCAAATTTGACGCGCCTCCTGCAAACCTTGTGCGGCCATGCGCCAGTGATCGTGTGCCGCCTTTCCAGAGGATACATGTCCCGCAAATACACGAATCCGTGGACAGTGGAGCGCTCTGGCCCATTCCGCCGAATACTGAAGACTTGCCAGCTCGGCTTGATATGCTTCCCTCCCCTTCGTAAAATAGCTGTATTCACTGATACAGGGGACTTGCAGCTGGGTTGAATCCAGCAAAACCCGCAGCTGGCCTAGCGTACCGCCCCGATTCAGGTAGTCTTCGATATGTCCGCGCCAGATTTCCACGCCTTGCAGCCCTATGCCTCTGGCTTTGACAGCGATCTGTTCGATCGTCATCGTTTTTAATCCGGTCGTGCAGATGCTGAACCGAATGGAGCTCTGTTTATCGCCGTCACTCTGTATCAAGGGTTTGTTCCACTCCTGTCTCATCCGAGCGGTACACCGCTTCCAAGGCTGCGATGACCGATCTGGCGTATTCTCCCGTGCTGCCCGGCTCTGCATCCTGCCTGATCGCCTGCAGCAAATCTTCGAATTGCAATACGAACGGGTCAGTGCTGCATGGAGGCTTAACCTCCTCATACCGACCGTCCCGGCTCACCCACAACCCCTTGGCAGAAACGAGCCTGATCATCCCTTGTGTGAAAATCAGCTCCGTCTCATCTCTGGCTACGCCAGCGTAACCGGATTGTACGATCACGGCAGATACTCCGTTTGATGTTTCTAGAAAAATACAGCCGCTTCCCTCCACATTGCCCCTCGCTCCTTCGTAAGACAAAGCCGCCTTCACCGTCTTAATCCGGCTTCCTGTCAGCCACTGGATCTTGTCGATGGAATGAGCGCCCAGATTCATGAGAATCCCGCCGCCTGCTTTGTCTTTATCCAGAAACCAAGCTGGGCGGTGCTCACTGAAATAATACAAATGGCGGGTATCTTGAATTGCGAGAAGCTTGCCAAGCTCACCGCTCTCAATAAACGCCTTGGCCAGCAGGTTGGCCGGCCAGTAATGCTGCGTATGACCGACCATGAGCTTGACGCCCGAAGCCCTTGCCGCTCCCAGGATTGCATCGCATTGCTTCACATTAAGGGCCATCGGCTTCTCCAGAAGCAGATGACAGCCCTGGGCCGCGCACCATATTGCACATTCCTCATGCAAAAAATGAGGCAGTGCAATAATGGCAATGTCCGGCTTTTCTTTACGAATCATCTCTTTATAATCGCTGTAATAAGCAATGCCATATTCACCGCTGACCGTTCTGCCTCGCTCCTCGTCGATGTCAGCGACAGCTGCCGCGCTCAGTTCATTCATTTGCCGGATCGCGTTTAAGTGGTTGCGCGAGATGATGCCAGCTCCGATGAGAACGACCCGATAGGGCATGCGATTCCCTCCTTTCTTGAGGTTTGCAAGAAGAGTTTACCTTTGGCGCAAACTTTACCGGTTATTTAATACCGGACGAATTTGTTCTTGGCGCAAATTCGTCCGGTCATTTTATGCCGGAAGAATTTGTTCTTGGCGCAAATTCTTCCGGTCACTTTATGCCGGAAGAATTTGTGCCTTGCACAAAGTATTTCTCCGCAAACAAAAACACCAGCAATATCGGAATCAAGCTCATCAACGCCGCGGCAACCATATACTGCTCATTGCCCGACCACTGCCCGGCCATGGAGAGGATACCGATCGGCAGCGTGAAGTTCTCCTTCGACGTCAGGAAGATCGCCGGCGACAGTATCTCGTTCCACTTCGTCATAAACGTAAAGACAGCTAAGGTGGCGAAGGTCGGCTTGCACATAGGCAAGAATATTTTCCAATAGATCTGAAACGGGTTGCACCCGTCGAGCTTGGCAGACTCCTCGTAATCCTTTGGAATCATGAGAAACGCCTGCCGCATCAGAAATATGCCGAACGGCTGGGCCAGCCACTCGATAATCCACAGCGGCGTTAGCGTATCGAGCATATACAGCGATTTAAAAATAACGAATTGCGGAATGATCAGCACAACCGGCGGAATCATCATTGTGCCGAGCACGATCATGAACAGCGTATTTTTGAAGGGAAATCGCAGTCTCGCAAACGCAAAAGCGACCATGGAGCAGGAGATCAGGGCTCCGCACACGGACAGCACTGTCACGACGACGCTATTGATGGTGTATTGCTCGAATGCACCCAGCTTCCACACCTCGGAGTAATTGCTCCATTGGATTGGGCTTGGAAACCATTTAGGCGGGAAGGCGGTATACTGGGCATAGGTTTTCAAGGAATTGAACAGCGTTGTCAGAAACGGCAGAATCATAATAAGCGAACTAAAAATAATTACGGCATAACCGACGCCTTTGCGAAATCTATTCAGCTTCATACCAGACCTCCTTTCGACATGCTGTGCTGCTATTCATTCGTAATGCACCCACTTTTTCTGAAGCGTAACCTGCAGGGCGGTAAGAATGAACAGGATGATGAAGAGCACCCAGGCAATTGCTGAAGCATATCCCATACGCAGAAAGGTGAAACCCTCCTGATACAAATAAATCATCAGCACAAGACTGGATTTATTCGGCCCACCAGCCGATGATGCATCCAGCGCCCCTCCCGTCATCACGTAAATTTGCTCAAAAGCCTGGAAAGTGGAGATTGTGCTCAGAATGAGAACGAGAAATGTCGTGCCCGAAATCAACGGCACCGTAATATGCATAAATTTGCGGAATACGCCAGCCCCGTCAATTTCGGCCGCCTCGTACACGTCTGAAGGAACGTTCTGCAATCCGGCAAGAAAAATGACCATAATGTAGCCGATCCCTTTCCAAACGGCGATCATCACCAGCAAAGGTATGACGAGACGTTCATCCTGCAGCCATTTTTGCGGTTCCAGCCCTATTTTTAGGAGAAAAGAATTGGCCATCCCGAAGCGGGGATTAAAAATTGCATCCGAAACATACAAAATGACCGTCCAGGAAGATATTACGGGCACAAAATGCGCCAATCGAAAAAATTTCAGCCCCCGCAGCCGCTGATTCAGTGCCGTCGCTAAAATCAAAGCCAAGACGGTCTGCAGCGGCACGAACAGTATCGTGAAATACACCGTGTTCCACATCGCCTTCCAGAAAACCGGCTCCTGGAACAGCTTCTTATAATTCGCCAGGCCCGCCCACTGTGGGGCGTTCAGAATATCATAATGAGAAAAACTGAAATACAAGGAAGCGAGCAGCGAACCAAGTACAAAAACAATAAAATGAATGATATAAGGGGTTACCATCAGCAGACCCCACTTGCTGTCACTGTTAAGGCGCCGCCTTCGGGTCCGCGGGATTAATGGTTTGACTCCCGTCCTTACTTTTTCCGTTTTTTCCATCATGATCATCACGCTTTCTGTCGCTATTCTATAGGGCCGGCACTTGGCATGCCAGCCCGCAATCCATCAAAGCTAAATCAAGGCGCTGCTCCATCATTTCTTATAGAATTCATCCAGCACCTTCTGCACTTCCTGATCCGCCTGCTTCATTGCCTGTTCAACGGAAACCTCGCCTTCGAATGCGCGGTTGATGCTGTCGTTGAATTTGCCGACCCATTCGCTCCATACCGCATTTACATCCAGCGTCCCAGCGAATTCAAAGCTGTCTAGGAAAGCTTGTTTATTGGCCGGCGATCCGCTCAGGAACTGCTCGGAATTCGCCACGGATTTCTTGACAGGCACCGCCTCGCCGAGCGAAGCCCACTCCTTCTGAACCTCATCCTCTGTGGCCCAGAATTTCACCCATTCCCAGGCAGCTTCCCCTACCGCCCCTTCGGCCTTCTTGTTGATCACCCAGGAATTTGCAATTACCGGTGAGAAGCGTTTGCCTTCAGGACCTTTTGGCAGCAGCGTCACATCGTAATTCAGGCCCGCTGCGTTCGCATCGATCGTCCGGGCGTATATGCCGATTCTCATGGCAGCCGCCTTGCTCGGGAAGGGGGCCATATTGCTCTGGAAGCTTTTTAAATCGGAGGGAGTTGGAAGCAGCTCTCGCTGCATGCCGTCCACAATCCAGTCCAAGGCGGCTTTGTTCTCCGGCGAGTCGATGATCGACTGATCCAGCGTCTCGTTGAGCACCCCTCCGCCATACGATTTCAGCACCGTCATCCAGCCCTCGGTGATGCTGAAGAAGGTGAGGCCGTATTGACTGATCTTATTTTTATCGAACGAAGGGTCTACGGCGTATTTGCCATTGGCATCCTTCGCTAATTTCTCTGCGGCAGCCTTCAGATCGTCCCAGGTCCAAGCCTCGGTCGGATACTCGATCTGTGCTTCGTCGAACATATCCTTGTTGTAGTACAGCACGGCGATTTGGATCCCCTGCGGCACACCCCAGTACTTGCCTGCAGCGTCTTTATTAAACTCCAAGCCGTAGTAATCGTCTGCTTTCAAGTCCCGCTGAATCCATTCGGTCAAGTCCTTAAGCACGCCACGCTCCGCATATTTCGGCACGAGCACTCCGTCCGAGAGCCATACATCCGGTGCGCTTTCTGCCGCGATTTGCGTATCCAGCTTCTGAAAGAACTGATTATACGGGGAGGATTCCGTTTTTATTTTAATATTCGGATGCTTTTCCTGGAATTTGGCGATCAGCTCCTGCATCTTCTCATCCGATTGGGCTGAGGAATAAAATCCAAGCTTTAATTCTACATCTCCGCCGCCCTTGCCCTTGGTCGAACAGCCGGAGATCAGCAGCGCGGAAAGCAATGTTATTGCAAGCAGCAGCGCGCCCCATTTTTTGTGCTGGCTTTTCAAGCTATAACCCCCTAATGATTGGATTGTTCACTTTATTAAAGCGCTTTCTCATAATTGTGTCCGATTTATGAACTGTGAACTTACTTTAAAATTACTGCATGCTTCCTTTTAGGGTCAACGTCCTTAAAAAGTCCTTTATTCATGCTTTACTTATACCTTTATGATGTATGGCCGCGGATCATTCCCGGTTAGCCCGCCGCTGCGCATCAGAAGCACCTCACCGCTGAGATGATGATCCCCGAACCGGTAGCTGCGCGGGCCTTGATGGGAGAACACGAATTCTTCCTTCCCCTGCTCCCTCTGCACCGAAAACGCCGTAGCCAGATGGGACGGAACCTGATTACCGTAACTGTCCAGCACCTCCAGCTCTTGCAGGATGGGCAGCTTCACCTGCGGGCTGGCGCTCGGATACAGCAAGGTTATGAATTTGGCAAAACCTTTGCCCTTACGAACGAAGGAGGCTTTGACCGAAGGAGTCTTCTCGTTATAATGACGAGACACCCAGCTTGCATCCTGCTTAACGTCCATCTGAACCAACGGTATGATCCACAAGGCGGGACCTTCCTGGGACGCAGCCGCATGAACAATTCCATCCTCCCGGACCGTTAAATCAAGCCCCTCTGCAAAATGAAAAGGGATCTTATATTCATGCTCGCCATGGGAACGGCAAGTATCGACGATAACCCAGTAATCCGGCTTCACAAACAGCACCTGTCTTGCAACATGCACCGGCTGCTCCAATCTCCAATAGCCGTCATGCCCGGCCTGCACATAATCGAAATCCGGGCCGCTGTTCCAGTAACGGTCGAAGGGCCTCGCCACATCCGCCCATCGCCAGGAGCTGACGTAGGTGGAAATCGTCTCCCCGTCAACGGACAGCGTATTGTGCTGCAGCGACTCCATGAAATATTGTCGATCTTCCGTTTCCATATATGTGAATCTGCCCGGATCGGTAAGAAATTCGCGACCGTGCGCGAACAGGCTCACATGCAGCAAATCATCATGCCCATGCGCCCGGATCACGTCCATATGGCCGCCGTCAAAAACAAGATACTGCGCGTGACTGCCCCAACCGCTGCGCATAAAGGCATATCCGCTGTCGTTCAACTGAATTGACGTGAAGCTTGGCTCCTGAACTGCCAATTGATTAAAGCGATCGTATCCCCGTTCCCCAAAAAACCAAATTCCTTCGTAGTCCAGCCGCTCATAAGCCATTCGCTTCAAATCGCCGCGCCCGAACAGGACGGCACCGCGGCAGAGCACATCACGCATATCTGTCCCGTCGCTGTCTCCGAGCATCGGCTGACGGCCATCAGGCTGAACAAACGCTAGCGAAGCGGTATACATGCGATTCAGCGTGTCATCCAGCACTTCCGGCATTTCAATGCCATTCAGCCTGCCTAGCCACACCGATTCGAACAGGCAGTGCAGCACCTCATGATGATACATTGTGCACTGCTCGTTGTGCATCCCGTCCGAATACACTTGCAGCCTGCACATTTCCTCCAGCCGCTGCAGTCCAGTCTGCAGCCATGTCTCAGATTCCGCAAGTTCGGGGAACAACAGGGCAAGCTGAAACAAACCGTTCGTCTCCAGGAATCCCCAATTGCTCTGGCGATCATGAGGGACATATGCCAAATTCAAGTACATTCCATGCCTGCGGACCGCTTCTTTAAACAGCTTCTCCTCCGATTCCCCCCATAAGGAACAGCGGCGAACGCAATAATATCCCTTTAGCCAATGCGTAATCCGTATCCCGCTATCCAGCTTGCGCCACGTATCCTTGACGTTGTATGCCCGGTCTGCCGCAGAACGCACCTCTTCCTCTGTCAAAGGATTTTGCTGCATCCAGTCCTTCAATAGCCGGATATATCCCTCGGCATATTTCTCCTTTCCCGTCAGCCAATAGGCCTGCCCGAGCTCACCCATATATCGCGCCCGGTTCAGCATGACAAGCCATTCCAGATCTTCTTTATGCCGGTAATACCAATTGATGCGCTCCGGGAAAGCAACCTCCTCCTCACAGCGCTCCATATCCCAGCGATGCGTGAAAATAAAGGTGTTCCTGCACGCCAAATCAGCCCGGTGCACGACTTCCTTCACTTCCTCCGGCCAGTGCTTCCGGCAGGCATCGACGATAAACCGGCGATCTTCCTCTGTCCAATAAAAGCGCCGAACCAGCAGTGAGACTTCACTCATCCTGTATGTCCCCCTTCTCTTCTGATCGTTCATTACTTGATCCGAACAGCCTGCGGCGGTGCCTTTCGCCTGTCGGTGTTGCCGCAAGCCCCCCGAGCGCCGTCTCTTTGAGCGTTCCAGGCATTGCCTGGCCGATGCGGTACATCGCTCCGATCACTTCGTCCGCCGGAATGATGCTTTCGATGCCCGCCAGCGCCAGATCAGCCGATACGATTGCATTGGACGCCCCCATCGCATTGCGCATGACGCAGGGCACCTCCACGAGTCCTGCGACAGGATCGCATACCAGGCCCAGCGTATTCTTTAAGGCGATAGCAACGGCATGGGCCGACTGCCTTGGCTTGCCCCCGGCCATTTCGACAATCGCCCCGGCCGCCATAGCCGACGCGGAGCCGACCTCAGCCTGGCATCCCCCGGCTGCGCCGGAAATGAAAGAACGGTTGGCGATCACATAGCCAATAGCGCCAGACGTAAACAGGAAGCGAGCCATTGCGTCGCGATCCGCGCCAAGCTCCCCGGCCAGCCCAAAGAGGCAGCCCGGGATCACACCACTCGCTCCCGCGGTCGGCGTAGCGACAATCGTACCCATCGCCGCGTTGACCTCGTTCGTCGCAATCGCCCGGCTGACCGCCTGAAGCACCCGCTGGCCGGACAAGGTTCGGCCCTGTCGCAAGTAACCCTCCAGCTTGCGCGCATCGCCGCCGGTTAAGCCGCTCCGCGATCTAATCTCCTCCGTTAAGCCGCGCTGCACGGCCTTCTCCATCGTGTCCAGGTGCTGAAACATTCTGCTGATGATCTTCTCTTTCGGCACGCCCGTGGCCAGGGCTTCCTCCTCGATCATGATGTCGGCTATGGCTTGGCCCTGCGACTCGGCAAGCTGCACCAGCTCTTCTATCGTACTGAACTGCATGGTCGTGAACCTCCCTTTCATGCCCCTTCCTCACAAGGGCGGCAGAATCCGGACATGAGCGACATCAGCAATGCCTGCGATTTGCGATCCGGCGGAAGCGGATATCTCTTCATCCGTTTCAATGATCAATAGCGCTTCCTGACCCTTCGCCTTGCGGGACATTTCCATTCTGGAGATATTAATCCGCCGATCGGCCAGCACACTGGCCACGGAAGCGATCAAGCCGAATTGATCCTTATGGAATACGAAGGCTGTCCAGGCATCCCCCGACAGATTCATTTGAAATTCATCCGCCTCCAGCAAGGCGATTTTACCGCCCCCGACAGAGATGCCCTTTACCCTCATTGCCCCTGTTTCATCCTCAAGGCGAATCCAGGCCGTATTGGGATGCTCCTCGGGCAAGTCTACGGTGGTGATTGAAATGGCTAGACCAATATCTTCCGAAATTTTAAGTGCATCCTTGATACGGGGATCATGGGTATCGAAACCCATCAGCCCGCCGACGATTGCCACATCCGTACCATGCCCCTGATACGTCATGGCGAATGAACCGCAAAATTCGATTTGCGCCTTATGAGGAACGCGGCCGAATAACCGTCTGGCCATCCGTCCGATACGTGCCGCACCTGCCGTATGCGAGCTGGACGGCCCGATCATGACCGGGCCGATGATATCAAAGACGGAGCGGTACTTCATGGCGATCCCAGCCATTTCGCCAAATGGCGATGCACGAAATCATCATCGTTCAGATGAGGATATGCTTGATATACCCGGTCGATTTCCTCCATCTGTCCTGGAGACAGCTGTTCCGCAGGATTCAGGCACCACCGGCCCTCGAGCAAACCTTGGCGGCGAAGCACCTCATGGATGCCCGGAATGCAGCCATGAAAATCGTGCCCGGGGTCAAAAAAGGCAGCATTCGCGTCGCTGATTTCCATGCTTCGCGTGAGAAGCTCATGAGGTATGTTTTCCCCGCTTTCCCGCAAATCAATGATATGCGACATCAGTTCAACCGCTTTGCGCGTCCAGACCGCCCAGTGTCCGAGCAGGCCGCCAACGATACGCTTCTCGACCTTCATACCGCCGACCGTAAAGCGGTAGGTCGTCAGCAAATCGGCCACGATATTGTCATCATTACCGGTATACAATGCGATGGATTCGCGGCGGCTCGATTCACAGACAGCCCTGACAACATCCAGTGTTTGATAGCGGTTGAAAGGGGCCATCTTGATCGCCTTCACGCCCGGAATTTCGGCCATTTCCCGCCAGAATCCATAGCTTAGCCGTTTCCCGCCTACGGCTGGCTGCAAATAAAACCCGAAGACGGGAATAACGTCCGCGATCGCTTCCGTACGCTCCAGAAGCTCGGACTCGCTCCACGAATCCAACCCGCCTGTACTGACTAGACCCAGATCATAACCGAGTTTAACGGCAAGTTCGGCTTCCCGCAGCGCCTGGTCCGTCGGCCCGCAAATTCCCGCGACCTTGATGAACGTACGATCCAGCCCCGCTTCCTCGACTTCTTCCGCTGCCATGCGCAGAACCGGCTCATACAAACCGATGCCCGGATCGCGAATTTCGAACTGGGTCGTATGCACGCCAACGGCAATGCCGCCCGCCCCGGATTCGATATAGTATCTGGACAAAGCCCGCTGCCTCCGTTCATCCAAGCGCCGGGTCGCATCAAGCGCCAGCGGATGGGCCGGAATTACAGTGCCTCGCTGCAGCAGCGCATCAACCTCCGGTTTCAACTGCAGGGCTGTCATTAGAACGCACCTGCCCGTTCTTGGAAATGCGTCGGTTTGTTCAACGTATCTCCACCGGCTTCGATCCAGCCGGCCGTCCATTCCATCATTTGCCTGAGCGTAATGCGGGGATAGCCAAACAGACGATGGGATTGCGAGGCGTTGTTAAGGAGCGCCGTAGACTGCTCCGTACCGGTAAATTGCGGAACTGTTCCAAGCAGCTCGCCGAAACGCTCCGCCATCCACCGGACCGATACCGTCTCTGGTCCGGTAATATTGAGCGTGACGGGAGGCGAGTCACACAGCAGCAATGAGCGGATCGCCATTTCATTGGCATCCCCTTGCCAGATAACATTAACTTGGCCCATGCTTACATCGATCGGCGTCCCTTCTTTAACCGCCTTAGCGATTTCTAGCAAGATGCCATAGCGCAGATCAATCGCATAATTTAAGCGAAAATTGACGAGTGGCGTGCCATTTTTCCGGGAGAAATATTCAAACACTCGTTCCCGCCCAAGGCAGGATTGCGCATATTCGCCAACAGGAGCTGGAGGCGTCTCCTCGGAGGCGCCGCCTGACCCGATATGGGTAAGCGGATAAATATTGCCCGAGGAAAAAGCGACGATTCGCGACCGCGGGAACTTCTCCGCTACCCGCCCCGGCAAATAGGCATTCATCGCCCAAGTAAAATACTCGCGGCCCGTTGTCCCAAACTTGTTACCGGCCATATAAATGACATTGCGCGCGGATGGCAGCTTGGCAAGCGCCGCTTCATCCAGCAGATCAGCTGCAATCGTCTCAATGCCTGCCGACTCCAGCTCGCCGCGTAAATCGCCGGAGGAGAAGCGGGATACGCCGGTTACTTTCGCCTTAATGCCAGCCGCTTCGATCCCTCGCTTCACCAGCTTGGCCAGACTTGGCCCCATTTTTCCGCCCACGCCAAGGATAAGAATATCTCCATCCAGCTTGGACAAATCTTCTATTAAACGGTCAGAAGGCTCGCTTAACTTGCTCTCCAGTTCGCTTATCGTTTTCAACATTCTCACCTCTACTAGTTATATGATCAGATGGAAATCAATACCTCCTGTCGATTTCATTCTAGAATCGCCGTTATTATAAGACAACGTCTTTAAATCGACCTTAAAAGCGCTTACACCAACGGTAAAAATAAATAAGGCCGGGGATATCTCCCCAGCCTTTGTGGTTAAGCGGTCGCCGTAGCCTTCGATTCGTTGCGAAGTCTTTGTCTCGCGCGATATAGAGTAATTTTGAATTTGGACAACGAAATTTCCATGAGATTCGCCGCTTCCTGGTAAGAGAAGCCATGGATGTCGTAGAGCAACACGGCCTGACGCTGATTTAGATTCAGCAGCAACAATTGGCTGTAAAGCTCTTGACGGCTCTCCTCCCGGAGCATCCACGTTTCCGGCGTCTCCTCGCCTGCGAACTGATAGAAAAATTCATTTTCATAAGAAGAGGAACGGCTCTCCTTGCGCAGCTTATCTATGTAAGCATTATGCGAAACCCGGAACAGCCAGGGCTTAACTTTCTTCTCTGGCAGCTGTTCCAGGTGGGACCATGCCCGGCAGAACGTCTCTTGTGTCAAATCCTCTGCGGTATGGTGGTTGCGGCATAAGTAAAACAGATACCGGTATACGTCATTTTTATAATCACGGTAAGCTTTATCGATCGATAATACGCTCATTTCCTATTCTCCCCTTCGTTATTCTCTCTCTAACTTTGGAATCCGTAATCCAGCAATTTGACCGAGTCCGACCAAACTCCTTGCTCAGTCGAATGAAGAACAACGGAAATCAACTCTTTGTCATCTCGGACGGCCGAGGCGACCAGGCAATAACCTGCCTTCTCGGTGTATCCCGTCTTGATGCCGTTAGCTCCCTGAAAATACCACTCATTATCACTTTGAATCAGTCTGTTGCGGTTACGAAAAGCCGTGGTTTCCCCTGTACTCTCTCTGTAGTGAACCGCCTCGCCAACGATGCCCTGAAAGGCTTCATGACTCATCGCAGCTTGGGCGATGACTGCGATATCCCGTGCCGTCGTATAATGATCCGGATCATGCAGCCCGTGCGAATTGACGAAATGGCTGTTCTTCGCACCAAGCTCCTTAGCCCGCTGATTCATCAGCCCGGCAAAATAATCGATCGCTTCCTCCGGCTCCAGCTTTCGACCCATTTCTTTCTCCGCAATATATACCGCCGCAGTTCTGGCCGCATCGTTCCCTGAAGGGAGCATCATCGCAGCGATCAGATCCCGAACCGGCAGCTGGTCCCCTTCGTGCAGGCCTGCCGTGCTCTCGTCGGCTGTACGAAGCCGCGCTTCCTTGCCAACCGTTACAATCTCATCGGGATTGCCTCTTTCAAGCACGATCAGCGCCGTTAATATCTTGGTTGTGCTGGCAGGATACATTCGCTTTTTATCATTATGGGCATATAAGATTTTTCCGGTCTCACGATCCATGACGAGCATGGATTTTCCTTCTAGTCCGCCTAGCCCGGGCGCTGTTATCACACGCCAATGCGCTTTGGCTTTATTCATGAACGCCGACGCGCTCAGGTGCAGACGATCAAGCTGCGGAGAGTTGGCCAGGAGCAGCATTCCGATGACTGCAAACAGTACAAGCCCTTTTTTTCGCAAGAACTGGTAACCCCTTTCCTCCTTGCGCAAGCATAGGTCAGTTGAATTCGATAGTTCCATTATCGGGGTCAGAGTTTTCTTTCCGCGTAAGAAATTATTAAGATTATCTTAAGATTTTGCTGCAAATTTCTTAAATTTTCCGTCCAGTAAGCTCGAACAGCATGAAATAGCAAAAACGCGCCTCCCCTGTAGGGATGACGCGTCTTTGACAGACGGATTTAATATAGCATTTTTCTCTTATGTTTCTTCCTAAGCGTGTATTCCAATTCCTTTAAATACTTATGCCTTTCCTCCCTGTAAAGCGAATACCGGTTTCTGCCAAGCTTCTTGGCATGATACATCGCTAGATCAGCTTCAGCCATCATTCGCAGCCGGTCGACCTTACGCCCTTCACTAATACTGATCCCGATGCTCCCTGTGACCTTGATGTTACGCCCCTGAATTTCAAACGGCCGGCTGATTTTATCCAAGATTAGCGCCGCCAATATCTCCACCTTGTTCGGATCGCAATTTTTCATGATAAAGACGAACTCATCGCCCCCGATGCGAAAAGCCAGCTGATTTTTATTCGTGATTTGGCGCAGGCCGATACTGACATCATGCAGGAGCTGATCTCCCGCCATATGACCGTACGTGTCATTAATCTCTTTGAAATGATCCAGATCTAGAGACAATACAGCCAGATGATCCTTCCCTTTATGACGCGTCCAGAAATGATCGAAACCATTTCGATTCATAAGCCCAGTGACGGCATCGGTATAAGCCAGCTTCATCAGGTCTGCTCTCTCACGGAGCAACGACCGGAGAACAATGGTCATACCGACAAGCACTGCACTTAAAACACCGATAATTATGATATACATCGTTCCTGCATGTTCTGCCATACTCTTATCACATCCCATTTCATAAAAAGAACTATAAACAGCGAAGGATCAAGGTCAGTCAGGCAATGATTTGGGCTTAGGTATCTGAAAAGCCACCCTTGTTCCTTCGCCAGGAACGCTGCTTATATGTAAACCCTGTCCATAGAGCTGCTTCAAGCGCCGGTCTGTATTGATAAGCCCGATCCCACGGCGCGAATGGGAGTCGGTCTCAAGCAGGCATCGCAGCTTATCTTCCTCAATGCCTACGCCGTCATCCTCAACGATGATCTCTGTATAGTCTGGGTGATTATGGATGCGGATCGTTACCGTACCTCCGCTTACCCGTGTCAGCAGGCCGTGTCTGACCGAATTTTCCACGATGGGCTGCATGGATAGGGGAGGTATCTGAACGCTGCTGTAATCCTGCAAGTCCCAGACCACCTGCAGACGCTCACCGAAGCGCTCCTTCTCAATGTACAAATAAGAATGCAGCATCTCAAGCTCATGTTCAATCGGCACAAGCCGCTGCAAATTGCGCACATCAAAACTGGTCCGCAAATAACTGCCAAACCGCTCGAGAAGAACTACCATTCTTGACGTATCCATGACACTGAGCGAGGCCACAGAGTTTAGCGTGTTATACAGAAAGTGCGGCTGAATCTGTGCCTGAAGCCAAGCAGCCTCCATGTGCAGACGCTCCATAATTGACCGCTTTAAGGAAATCAAAGCCTGCACCCTTGTTTTTAGCTCTAACGCATCCATTGGCTTGCTTAAGTAATCATTCGCTCCGGCCTTGAAGCCAGCTTCAATATCCTGGGACCTGCTTCTTGCCGTCAGGAGCAGAATCGGCAGCTCGGAAATTGTATATTTGCGGCGAATTTCCCGCGTCAGTTCGTACCCCGATATATTTGGCATCATGACATCGGAAATGACGAGGTCCCATTCCCCCGAGTCAAGGAGCTGCAACGCTTCCTCGGCGGAGGTTACGGCCGAAATATGATAATGCTCTCGAGAAAGGATATGCTGCAGTATTTTTAGATTTACCGGATCGTCATCCACAGCGATTATTTTGGGCTGGCTGTCCCACTGGGCCGTCTCCTGCTCTGGAGCGGATTCCTCCGCAACGGCCAACTCGGCTAACCTGTCAGTAGAAGTTAAAAATATATAGGCTGCATCGTTCTTCCCGGATCCCCCTGGTTCTGGTGCCGCTTTATTTTGATCGGCCACGGCCAGAGGCAGCGAAAAACTGAATACGGAGCCTTGACCGGGCTCGGATTGCAGCTCCAAGCTGCTTCCATGCAGCTCGACAAATTGCTTGCAAATGCTGAGCCCTAGTCCCAGTCCGCCTTGTATGGCCGGTGCATTAGAAGTCCCCTGATGATACGGTAGAAATACTCTGCGCTTATTCTCTTCGTCCATGCCGATGCCAGTATCTCTAACGTAAATACGAGCCTGGTTCTCATGCACTTCCGCCGACAGTACGATGAAGCCTTCGTTCGTATATTTAATTGCGTTATGCAGCAAATTGAACAGGATTTGCACCAGCCTGTTCTCGTCGGCAAGCACGCGCGGAAACGCATCAGGCACATCCAGCACGATTTCCAGCTTTTTCGCATCGCTTAAATAACGAAGCATCTCGACTACGCCGGAAGCCGTCGCCTGCACACTCACGCTCTGCTTATCCAGGCGGATTTGCCCCTCTCGGAGCAATGAAACGTCCAGCAAATCATTGAGCTGAAGCGACAGGCGCTGACCGATCTGGATCAAGAGCTTCAGGTCGCTGCGATGCCTGTCTATCAGACGATTCTGTCCGTTATCAAGCACTGCCTGCGCCATGTTGATCATGCCGTGCAGCGGATTACGCAGCTCGTGTGAAGTATTGGCGAGGAATTCGTCTTTTCGCTTGTCTTCCTCTTGCAGCCGTTCAGCAAGCCTTTTCGCATGAAATGTCGTCTGTGCAAACCGGATGAACCAGAAGGCCGCAAAACTGACAAATGCAATGATCAAATCCAGCGGGTAGTAAGGCATATCCGCCCAAAATCTACTCTTGATGATTCCGCCAATAAATATATTTATGGAAACGGCAGCAGCTGCCATAAGAATGAATACGGCCGACTTCTCCCCTTCCCGAATAGAGCGGAATGCGAAGTATGGAACAAGAATAATGACAGCAAGCATAATGATAAGCAGTAGATGATTACCCACTCTCAAATAGCGGTCCGGCAAACCGATCATAAGCAGCATGCCTGCAGCGCTAAACACGAGAAGCGCGCGAACGGTTCTTCGATTCTCCTGTCGGCCTAGAAGAGATTTCGTGCACATCATTAGAAAAATAGCCAAGCAAATGTAGATGATAATCTTCAGCTTAAAGACCCATGCCATTGGGATAGGCATCCATACCAGAAGCAGCTTGTCGTCGTCCGTCAACACGGAGAGGACGGCAAAAAAAATCATAAGCGCAAAGTAAAGCAATTCTTTGCCGCGGTGACCAAGCCCAAACAAAATTCCGGCATATATGCCATGCAGCAGCAATACGACGCATACGACGATCTGCAGCATTTCGGACAGCAGCCTCTCATTCATCATGGCCGTAGCAGTTCCAAATTTTACGGACTGTACTATACCGCCCATGCCGTAGATATGGAAATTCGAGACATGGAGAAGAACCTCAACTTCAGTTTTAGCAGTGTGAAAATTAACGGAATATGGAACGTTTCTTGCTTTGTTGTGTTCCTTTGTCTCTGCAGGGTGTCCCATTTCACCATACATTTGACCGTTTATGTACAATCGTGATGCTGACTGGACATTCGGAAGCTGAATCGAATATACGCCGTCCGTATCCTGAATCAAAACCCGAAGGCGGTACGTTCCATAGCCGAATTTTTGATTTATGGAAGAGCTCCATTTTCCCGGCACCTGCATGTAGAGTCTATCGAGTTCATCCCGCTGCTCTCCGCTTGCTGCTGGACTTATAAATTGCCCGGGGTAAAATTCCCACTCTCCATTCAGTGTAATAACCTGCCGATCGCTGAACTGCCAATGTCTAAGGTCCAGTTCTCCGCGTTCTGCCTGAGGATGCTCGGGCATGATGCGAAAAGAGTACCAGAGCATCCTCAGGCTGACCAGCACAAGTAAAAATATACCGAGATAAATGAATACTTTTTTCGTTGTCATCTGTTTTTTTGAAATGGACAAGGCTCAACAATTCCTTTACGGTAAGATTGTAGACCATGCCTCACAACAAAATTAAGAAGGGTAGTCTACTCATTTCCCGCTGCTTGTTCGCCTTCCCTAACGTCCTGCTTGGCATGGACAATCAATCGATGGGTAGGGTTAACCAGCGGATCGCAAGTAATCAAGGTGAGCGTCCTCTCGCTGCCGCGATTCTCCAGCACGGAAACATCGGTTGGTTCGACAACTGAAATTTCGTACACTGTGTATACGAACTGCTCTCCCTTGGAACGAACGGTTATTTCATCTCCTACTTTAACCTCATCCAGCCGATTGAACAACCTTCCGGCTGTCCGGGAACGATGCGCAGCTATGGCTGCATTACCTACCTGTCCAAGGGGAGCGGTCTCCGTCATATGCGCGGCCGCATGCTGCAAATTCTGCTTAGTAGCGCCTTCCAATATCGGCAGCTTCAAATCAATAACATCGATGAGGATCGTCCCCAATCCCTCTTCCTCCTCAAAATTATTAAGCTTCGTATGGGCAATCGCCGGCTCAGACTCCGTATTCATTTCTTCAAGCCACTGGGATACCTGCGCATAACTTGATTGCAGGTCGTTTAGATCAACGTTGTCTGCTTGCCTGCGGCTTTGCTCAGCGTTTTCAATATCTTGCAGAAGCATTTCCTGTTTATACTCGCTGTACAATACGCTCAATTTGGGATATAAAACGATGCATACTCCAGCAACAATCAAAACGTACGCTAACTTACGCATATCCTGTACTCCTGTCTATCCATTCTTGTTTCTTGTTTGATTTGCCCAGTATATAATCTGTTTCTATACAATTTCTCAACTTTTATGAATAAAAAAAATCCTTTCCCGGCAATTGCCGAGAAAGGATCCTTCATCTAAGCTTGTTTGGTAGTTTTTCGCCGCAAATAGATTCCGGCGGCTATGATCGCCAATCCTGCTGCATAGTAAGGCAGATCAGAGCTTTCTCCCGTTTTCGGCAGCTGGGTCACGCCCTTGTCCGATTTACTCGGATGATCCTGGGCTCCTTGGCCAGCTCCTGACACATTTTTACCATCATTGGCATTCGTCTGTTCTTCCTGGTTTTGACCGCCTGCCCCGGATTGAGGCGGATTGCCCTCGCCAGTCGAGGCATTTTCGGCGGATTCGCCATCCTCGCCGTTCTCCACGGGCTCCTGAGGTTCTACCGGGTTTTCCGGCTCTTCTGGCGTGGTAACCGGCGGCGCTACTGGCGGTGTTACCGGCAGAGTCACTGGCGGTTTTACCGGTGGTTTCACCGGTGGTGTTACCGGCGGCTCTACCGGTGGTGTTACCGGCGGCTCTACCGGTGGTGTTACTGGCGGCTCTACCGGAGGTTCTACTGGTGGTTCTACCGGAGGCTCTACTGGTGGTTCTACCGGAGGCTCTACCGGAGGTGTTACAGGTGGTGTTACCGGAGGTTCCGCCTCTTTTTCATTGGCAACAGCCACTCTCTTAACATTGCCGTTGGCCTTAATGCTGGAGTCTATTGTGACACTGATCGGAGCGTCAAGCAGCTCGTAGCCTGCAGGAGCCTGCAGCTCTTCCAGTACATAGTCACCATACAGCAAATCGGTAAATAACGCTTTGCCATCAACATCCGTCGTTTTCGTGATCGCCGGTCTTTTACCCTTGGCATCCTGCAATACGAAAACAGCGCCTTCCAGCACTTGGGCCGCATCGTCCTGATCGACCTTTGTTATTTCCAGATTGCCTCGAATTCCAGAGCCTGTACCCGACCCTCCTGAAGTCATCACGATAATCTCTTTGTTGGAAACCATCTTATCTGTCTTGATACCGGTTCCCTCAAAATGAACCTTATTGCCGATAGCATCGCCGTTTCCTGCATCAATTAACGATTGGTATTTTAAAATGTACGCTTCGGATATCGGATCGTTGAACAACAATTCAAAGTTCCCTGAATCGTCCGGAGCGATGACCAGCGTATAATCAACACCTTCCTGAAGCGGCGTCAGGCCCGTTATATCGGGGCTAACTCCATTGGCGTCAACCTTTGCTTTATACAAACGGAACGAATCCTCGACCAGCACCTGATTCGGTGTCGGCTCGTCAATGATTTTGGCATCCTCGACATAGGATTGTCCGCGATTGATATAGATCGTCCAATCAATTCTATCGTCGTTTTGCTCGCCGCCTTTGGATACAAACTCTCCGCCTTGCGGTATGGATGCACTGCCTTTCCAGGTTGCCAGGGTGCTATTTCCCTCTTGGAACATTGCTTCATTCTCCACTGCGCCTTTATCGATAATGACACTATCCTGAAGGCTCGTTTTGAATTCGATCCAGTAAGGTGTCTTATCGTCCATCGTGCTGAATGAAATTTGCAGCTCATTACCGTTGGCTTCGGTCGGTGGCGTCAAGGTGTACTTCGCCAGGTCAACTGGATTGCCCCTGGACGTTCCATTCCAGCCTCCGGTCAAGGTCATTTCATACACTTCCAAAGAACCGTCTACATACTTTTGCCCCTGTTTCAGCACATCTGTGATGACCGCGCCAGTCAGGGACTTCTTATTATAGTTTGCGCGAATCGTCCAAGTAATCTCTTTAGTTCTCGGATCGTATTCTCCTGATTTGGAACCGTTGGTCTGGGTCAAACCGTCCGGCCAAAGCGTAGCTTCCGCAGTAACGTTTACAAGCGTACCGCCCGCTTCTTCTCCTGTAATCGTCGCCCGGTTAAGGAACCTTGTGACATCACCGTTATCCTTCCATTCCGGATTGAAATACGTCACATACGTTACCGTATGCGCGCCGCTGATCGGCTGTTTAAAGTCAATCGTGAACCCTTGCTTCATATCCGGCGAAGCAGCGGCAAACTCGTAATCCGCTGGAGCGGACAAGACCGTGCCGTGTTGATCTTTAACCATTAGCGACCCCGGCTTGAATTGCTGGCCGCTATTCACAAATTTATCGGTGATCACAACATCCTTCATCGTGTAGTTGTCTTTATTGATCTCGATGCTCCAGGATGCCTCTTTAGCACTGTAATCCGTCGCAACATGGGCTTTCTGGATAACCAGGTTCTTATGTATCCCAGAGGCTGTTTTATAACCGTAGACATCCGTAGTTACCGTATTTTCGACCAATTCATCTTTCAGGACTCTCCCGTTGGCCTTAGTATCATATTTAATGATATAACCGGAATCAATAGGAGCATTAAATGTCAGATCGAAGCCGGTTTTGCCGTTCGCTGCCGGAACAAGGGTGAGCGTATAATCATTACCCGTTCCTTCGCTTAGAAGCGTGCCCGTTTCCCGATCGACAACTTCAAGCGTTCCCGCGACCAAATGCTGAGTGTCATTAAAGCGGTCTTCTAAAATCCCCTGCGGAATATGCTTGCCTCTGAAGTTATATTCGATCACCCAGGTCATTGTTCGAGTCTGCTCGTCATAGCTCTCAAATCTCTTGCTCAATACCTCGGGGCGCTGAATCGGCACAGTTTTTGAGGCATCAGCAGACTTGCTTCCCGTCAGCTTCGCCGTATTGGTGAAGCTCGTTTCATCGCCGTTGCCGACATTTGTCGTATACGTTATCCGATATGCCGAATCGAGCGTACTGTCAAATTCGATTCTGAAGCCGTCCAAGGACTGTGTGTCGAGCGTGTAGCCTGATAGAACGGGAGCCCCAAGCTGCGAGCTGCCGTCCACGTTAACAATCAACTTATTAACTTGGATCGAGGAGACATCCAGGGATAGGCCCGGGGGTGTCTCATCCGTGATTACAGCCTGATCGATCCGTTCAAGCAAAGTGTTGACATCGATCGACCAGTGAATCTGTTTGTCCCCCGCAGCCGAACCGCTCTTGTCTAGCAGCGACCCTTTTTCCGGCTTGAAATGAACAATCGCTACCTGCTGCCCCCCGCGGATCGGAAACGGAATAGCCACTTCGGTACTGCCCGTTATTGAAGTCTTGCTAAAATTGGTGTTGAAAATAATCGTCCCGCCCACGTCAGAGTACCCGCTAACATCTTCATCGAAGGTAACAATCACATGGCCGTTTTTGGAGGCAGCGAACCTGCCGATTTCTAAACCGCTAATTTCGAGAATGCCATTTACGCTGTTGTACAGCTCGAATTCCTGTGGAATATCGAACTCAAACGTGCTCCCGGCTACGTAATCATGACCGTTCTCAAGCTCCCATTCATATTCCAGGGTCACCGGCGCTCCCATGACAACCGGATCGGCATTCGGATTATAGACGGCGTCAATAACGCTGCCTGCCCCATCCTTCAGCGTGACCTTGGTCAGAATGCTCTTACTGTTACTGGAGCTGCCCAGGGGCGTGTTCGCCGATGCAAGTCCGGGACCTATGATGCTGTGTAGAAACAGCATGGCGGCGACCAGTAGTACAAAACCTTTTTTTCTCATACTTTAACCCGTCTCCTATTTAGAACTTGTCTTCCTTGTCAAGGAATCTACTGAATTATCCCCCCCTTCATCGGTTTATTCAGTGGCAAGCCTATATTACAAAATCAGACTAGACAAATTCTCAACAAACAGGATGATCGTGGTCGCAAAAGCTTTATTGAGCCATTTTCAGCAAGATTACATCATTTTCCTGAAGCTCATCTTCTTTTAAAGTATAGAAACTGTAAAATTTCTTCCGTTTGACAGCCATGGCGAGCCAAGTAAAGAAATCCTGCACCATATCATCTACCCACTCGTCTCCTTTTCGGTACAACTTGCGGGAGTATGCGATGCGCAGCTTGGTTTCCCCTTTCCAGGTGAACAAGAATGTATTCTCTTGGCCATGGTGCAGCAATTGAATTTTAAAATTATCCTTTAGCAGGTAAGTGTCCTCGTTACAGAAGAACAAAGGCCCTTTCGGCGTGGCGACGATGCCAAGCATCTGCCCTTCAAAATTAATGTAGTAGCCTCTTCCGTAGTTGGCATGCTTATCCCTAGCAATTTCGACTTCCTTCATAGCAAGGAGATCCAAGCCTTTGGAAACAATAGTTGAACGATGTCTAAAGTTACGAATCAATTTCATGTGCAGCTCTTCCCCCAATTTTTGTATGTCAAGTATTCTTGTCTCCATCATAGAAAACTGGCCTATACAATTTCTAAACAATTGAACAAAAGATTCCGCACATACAAAAAAAGCCGCACACCGGCGACTGTAGAATTGGCTATTGCTCAATCATATTCTGCGTAAACCATTTGATTATGTGAGGGCTTGGCTCCTCATTCAGCTCTTCCTGGTAGAGCAAGGTAAGCATTTCATACTCCCGCTCGACCAGATGGGGATGGTTCATGGAATGATGGATTTTCATCAGGGCAAAATAAGCTTCTTCCTCTAGAGCATGCTGCCTGCAAATAGCGCTATAGCTGTTTATCGCTTGATCAAGATGCCCCGCGCGCTCATACAGAGCAGCGACTGCATATGAAGCCTCAAGCCAAAGTTCCTTGAGGCGCTGGCGCTCGCTCTCCGCCCACCAGTAATCATGTTCCTGCAAATAATGTCCTGTGTACTGCCTTATAGCTTCAGAGCAGCGATCTACACGTTCCAAGGTCGGGGGAAAGAGCGATGCAAGCTCTGACTCCCACTGTTCCACATCAAGAACGACATTTTGAATTTTAAGTATATAGCCTTCGGTTGCATTGACAATTTGAAAACGTTCCCCGAACGGCTCCAGTGTTTTACGAATATGATAAACCGCTGTGTATAACTGGGAGTACACTTTATCCATCTCGTATTCGGGCCAGAGTAAATCGATCAAGGCCGACTTTCGCACCAGCTGCCCGCGATGCTGAAGCAGGTACAGAAACAGCTCCTGCGCCTTGGAGGTTCGCCACTGCATAAGAGAAAATTGCCCAGGAGAGGTCTCAATCGTAACCTGCTTTAGAACATTCAGCCGAATATGCTCTTCTTTCCGCGGCACCTCCTGCTGTTTGGAGGCCAGTACCCTTCGGGACCTGACGCGTTTCATCGTAATGGCTAAACGTTCGGCAATAATGGGTTTTACAATATAATCCAAGGCATTCAGCTCGAATGCTTTTACTGCATGTTCGTTATAGGCCGTCACGAATACGATATGAATGTCCGGCTTTTTCTCCAAAATTTGCTCCGCCAGCTCGATCCCGTTAATTTCAGGCAGGCTGATATCGAGGAAAATAACGTCTACATCCTGCTGCAATATTTGCTCTTTGCCCATGAACGGATTGGTATATTTCCCCAGAATCATTACTTCATCAAGCTTCATCAGCTGACGCTCCAAATAATCCAAGGCCAGCCTTTCATCATCTACCAAGATTACCTTCATCGTAATTATGCTCCTTCAACAACATTGCTAAGGCTTCGATTTCCTTGATAACTTGACGGTAAATGCGGTCCGGTCTTCGTCGCTGTCCGCAAAGATTTCACCTTGGTGAAGATCGACAATATGCTTCGCAATTGCCAGACCGATGCCGGAGCCTCCTGTATTCGTAGCGCGCGATTTCTCAACGCGATAGAACCGGTCGAACAAATGGGGAAGATCCGATTCCGGAATCGGCTCGCCGTAGTTGATTACCTCGGTTATGACCTGATCTCCTTCCACGCGGCCGCGAATATCGATATATTTTCCGTCGCTGCCATAACGGATAGCATTGACGATCAAATTCTCGTATACTCTGCGCAGCTTGTCCCCATCAGCAATGACATAGAGCTGCTGCTCTGCGAAACAGAGCCGGCACTCCATATCGCTCTCCTGCAGCTGCCAGCCGAAGTGCGCCGTAATTTGATGAAGCATTTCAACCAGATTGATCCGGCTCTTATATAACTTCATTTCCTTGTTCTGCAATCTTGTAAACTCAAACAAATCCTGAAGCAGCTGCTTGAGGCGAAGAGATTCTTCATAGGCCATGCCGACGTAATAACGAAGCTCCACCTCGTCCTTGTACCGGTCCTGCTCTATCAATCCCAAATATCCGGTAATTGAGGTCAGCGGCGTGCGCAGATCATGGGAAACGTTCGTAATGAGCTCATTTTTCGTTTGCTCCGCCCGTCTCTCCTCTTCCATAGAGGTGCGCAGGCGATCGACCATGCGGTTGATGTCCGTCGCCAGCTGGCCCAATTTCCCGACATTCTCAATTGGAATTTTGTGCGTCGTTCCCTCCTCGATCCGGTGCACTTCTTCGATCAGAAGCGCCAAATACTTCTCCTCATGACGGCGAATGCTGCGCCGGTAGAAATAGAGCGCAAACAGCAGCAGGATGGGGACGCCCGTAATATAATAGGCATCAGGATATCCGATATTCCGGTTCACCCAGCTAAGCACATAACCGAGCGTAACCCATGGGAATAAGGCGTAGAACAGCTTCGCTATCAATACCAGAATAAGCAGGGCAACGATGGAAGTGACTACAGTCCATAACAGCCACGTTAGAAATCTGAGGCTAGCTTTCAATTTTGTAGCCAACCCCCCATACGGTGCGAATCAGCTTTTCGCCGTCCATTTCTTTCTCCAGCTTATCCCGCAGCCGGCTGATATGAACGGTTACCGAGTTGTTGCTCTCGAAGTACTTGTCTTTCCAAATCAGCTCGAATATCTCCTCCGAGCCGAACACCCGTCCCGGGTGACTGGCCAGCAGAAACAGGATATTAAATTCAATTGGCGTCAGCTTGACTGCCCGGCCATCAACCGTCGCCGTATGCGTCTCCTTGTCGATTTGCAGGGAGCCCAGATTGATTATATGATCTTGCGATGGCTGCGCAGGCTGCATGCTGTAAGAGGAGCGGCGCAGCAGCGATTTGACCCGTGCTATGAGCTCTAGGGGATTGAACGGTTTAACCATATAATCGTCAGCCCCGGTCATAAGGCCTGTTATTTTGTCCATGTCCCCGTCTTTGGCGCTCAGCATCAATATCGGCGTGGTTCGCGTCTCCCTGATTTTCATGCACACGGTAATTCCGTCCATGCCCGGCATCATAATATCGAGGATAACCAGATCTATCGGATCACGCTCCACAATGTCAAGAGCATCCAGTCCATTGTCGGCCTTAAATACGGAGTAGCCTTCATTCAGCAAATATATCTCGATCAGCTTTGCAATCTTCTCATCATCGTCTACGATTAAAATTTGTTTGCTCATCCAATAATCCATCCTTTGGTGATTGTTCGAATAAACCAAGTTAGTTCTATCATACCATGACCGAACCGCCTAATTATGAATAACTTTCTGATTATCTTACAAACGGGCGGATCCATTGGAAAGTTACAAGCACTACAAATTTTCTACTTCAACACTGATGACATGATCGATTTGGCGCACGAAATGGTATATTTCCGTCGTGTATTCCCGCTCCGAGGCTGAGATGACCATATCAATACGCTGACGCCCCTCCTCCAAATCCTTAATTTTCAAACGGCGTATCCGATGACGGTTCCATTTCGCGGCTGGCCCCTTCTCTTCCTTCCGCTCAATGATCCGGATCAGATCCGTAACGTTGCCTCGATCCTCCATCACGATTTTGACGGAGACGTCGCGTTGATTCAGTTTATAGGGTCCAAGCCATTTGATCATATAAGGAATGAAATTCACCGCCAAAATGAGCAGGACAACCGCCAGCGCCGCTTCTAAATAAAATCCGGCGCCAATTGCAATCCCGATGCCCGACGCTGCCCAGATCATCGCTGCCGACGTAAGTCCGGAAATGCCTTCATTGCTTCTTCGCAAAATAACCCCGGCGCCAAGAAAACCAATACCGCTGACAATTTGCGCTGCCAGGCGCATAGGATCCATATTCGGATGATCCGGTCCGGCGAATTTGTGAAACGATTGTATGGAGACGATGGTCACCAGACAGCTGGCGATACAAATGACCATGCTCGTCTTAATGCCCAGCGGCTTCTGCTTCAGCTGGCGGTCGATGCCGATAAACAAACCGAACAGCAGCGCGATAAACAGCTTCATAATAATTTCCCATTCGAGTAACATTCGTAATCTCCTCCTGCGTATAGAGAGAGTATAAGTGTAACTGCTATGTTTAGGCAATCAAAAAGACTACCCCTCAGGTTACTTTTATAACCTATTCAGGGCAGTCTTATGATTTACCATATTTACATAAAAGTCAGCGGATTACTTGGTGCCGACCAGCGATTCCTTAGCGCGGTATTGATTGGCGGCCAGCACCATATTCTTCAATGATTTCACGGTCTCGTCCACTCCCCGCGTCTTCAGGCCACAGTCCGGGTTGATCCAGAACAATTCGGGATCCAGCACCTGCAGCGCGCGATCGATCATGGAGGTCATCTCCTCAACCGACGGAACTCGCGGACTGTGAATGTCATATACGCCTAAACCGATGCCGAGATCGTACGTATGCTCTTCGAAGCTATGAACGAGCTCGCCATGGCTGCGCGAGGTTTCAATAGAGATGACATCCGCATCCAGTGCACGAATGGAATCGATAATGTCGTGGAACTCGCAATAGCACATATGGGTATGGATTTGGGTCGTATCGCGCACAGTCGACGTCGTGACTCGGAACGCCTTGACGGACCAGTCCAAATACTCCGCCCAGTCTTCGCGTTTCAACGGCAGCCCTTCACGCAGCGCAGGCTCGTCGACCTGAATCATCTCGATGCCTGCCCGTTCCAATGCCTCTACCTCTTTACGCAACGCCAGCGCGATTTGATAAGCGACCTGTTCACGCGATAAATCACTGCGTACGAAGGACCAGTTCAGAATCGTAATCGGCCCGGTCAGCATTCCCTTGACCGGCTTGTTCGTCAGGGATTGCGCGTATTCCGTCTCCTTCACGGTCATCGGCTGGTCGAAATCAACATCCCCGTAGATGACCGGCGGCTTCACGCAGCGCGTTCCGTAGGATTGAACCCAGCCGCCCTTCGTAAAGGCAAATCCCGGCAGCTTCTCGCCGAAGAATTCTACCATATCCGTACGTTCGAATTCACCATGTACGAGCACATCGATGCCAATTTCCTCCTGGAGGGAAATCCACTGTTGAATATGCTCCTTAATAAAGGAATCGTATTGCTCCTGGCTCCATTCCCCTTTGCGCCATTTCTGACGGGCTGAGCGAACCTCTGCCGTCTGCGGAAAGCTGCCGATCGTCGTCGTGGGAAGCAGCGGCAAATGCCATTTCTCTTTCTGTTTCTTGCGGCGAATGTTGAACTCGCTTCCCCTCGCAGCTGGTTCAGAGGCGATTTTCTCTACTGCGGCTGCTACGTTTGCCCGGTTGCGGGCCGGGTCCTTGGCCAGATTATCGAGAGCAATGCGATTGCTTTCGAATATCCCCTTCACACTGTCAATGCCTGTACTCACCGCAGCGCTCAATGCGGCGACTTCATCCAGCTTCTCTTCGGCAAAGGACAAAGCGTCGCGAAGCACTGGTACCAGCGTCTGCTCCTGCTTAGCCGACACGGGCACATGCAGAAGGCTGCAGGACGGCTGCACGATAATCTCGGAATCCGCAGCCGCTTCCAGGATTTCAAGTAACAGCTGCTTCTGGCGGTACAAGTCCGTGCGCCAAATATTGCGTCCATCGACAATGCCCGCTCCAAGCGTCTTGCCCGCCGGGAATCCATATTTATGCAGCGCAGCCAGGTTGCCGTCTAACCCGTGTATGAAGTCAAGTCCGATACCGGCAACAGGCAAAGACACGATCTCCTCATAACGGTCAACTGCTTCGAAATACGTTTGCAGCAGAATGGAAACTTGCGGGGCCTTGCGCTGAATTGTTTCGTAAATGGCTCTTACCCGCGTTATATCCTCGGCCGACACAGAGGTCACCAAAGACGGCTCGTCTACTTGAACCCAGGCTACACCTTCTGCGGAGAGCTCTTGAAGCACTTGAACGTATAGCGGCAGCAGCTGCCCGACCCAATGGTCCCACTCCGTCGCTTCGTTAAACCCTTTCGATAGCTTGAGGAAGGAGTAAAGCCCGATAAGCACAGGTCTTCCATCGATCCCCAGTTTCTCCTTGGCTTCGCGGTAGGCAACCAGCGGACGGTTTATCGTTAGCTGCGGTTTTCTGCCGACTAGCTCCGGGACAATATAATGATAGTTCGTGTTGAACCATTTCGTCATTTCACTGGCCGGCGCTTCTTTATTTCCCCGGGCGATGGCATAATACGTGTCCAGAGGTACTTCGCCGCCGCTATAGGAGAACCGCTCCGGGACAAGGCCGAACATAGCAGCCATATCGAGGACATGATCGTAATACGTAAAATCGCCTACAGGGATGATTTCGATCCCCTGATCCCGCTGCTGCCGTAAATTATGAAGCCGTATTTCCGTCAATTGCCCGTGCAGCTGCTTTTCGTCCAGTTTGCCAGCCCAATAGGCTTCAATCGCTTTTTTCCATTCCCGTTGCCCGCCGATTCTCGGATAACCTAAATTTCCGCTTTTTACTGTATGACTCATTCACAATTCCTCCCCATTGTATGTTCTTCCAATAACAAAAAGGGTCCCCTATAGCTGGAATGGCTAAAGAGGACCCTCGTCATACTGCGCGCTGGCTCAAATCTTTAACACCTCCCTATCTCCCGTAGGTACAGCAGTGCTGACAGAACAGGCAGGTCTCCTGGCTTCAGAATCATAACTGGATAGCTGCCTTCCCAATGACGCATCATCAGTGGCATCCATGCTTCCAGCTCCTCTGTTACAGTGGCGGGACCGCGCCGGCATTGCACCGGACTTCCCTTTTAAGCTTCAATCGACGGCGATTGAAGCACCTGTTCCCACAATATTCGGTTATGAATATAAAATTTATGTTACTTCATGTTGACAAATAATACAATACAAATCGGATTAGTCCTAGAATAAATATGCAGTATTTATGCACATAACTCAATAATTATCGGCAACGGCCTTGTTCAGCATACCAATGCAGCGGTCCAAATCGACTTTAACCTGCTTCTTGTACAGCTCGGCCTTCTCATGTCCGTCATCGGTAAAATGATAGAGCACGATTTCTTGGAAATCCACGCTGGGATCATTCCCTTTCAGATGCTTCGTGCGATACAGTACCCCTTCCTGCACGAGCTCATGAAGGGCCCGGTATATTTCGCTCTGCTGAGGAACATAGCCAAACGGCTTGAACTCTTCCTTCAACTCTTCAAGCATCTGGTAACCGTAGCCCCTTCGCTGCTCTACCATCGAAATCAAATAGAGCTTGATATATGCCCGCTGTGCAATCATAAAGGCCATCGTTCCACCTCCTGCTCTTTCTTCAAAGTATAGAACAGCTGTGAATTATTCACAACAGCCGTCTAACAGCTCTTTTATTACGATAGATTAGTTACTAAGAGCGTAGAAAGAAGCAGGATTGGCAAATAGGAGCAAAATAGCTTTTTTGAATTTTCTATTGTGAATTTTTCATATAGTGAAATCTGATAATTAGGAGCTAACTTTCGATCCATCCTTGCTCCAAAGCATATCTTGTCAATTGCACGCGATTTTCCAAATGCAGCTTTTGCAAAATGTTTTTCAGATGGTTTTTGACAGTCTGATCGGAAATTTGCAGTTCCTTGGCGATTTCCCGGTTGGTCATCCCTTTGGCGACCCAGTCCAAAATCTCGCGTTCCCGGCTCGTAAGCGGATGATCGGCGCTGTTATTTTTCTTCGACAGCGGAAATTCCTGAAGAATCCGGAAAGCCAGCTCGCTGGACAGCGGGGCTTCGTCACTGGCGACCGCCCGCAAATATTGCAGCCAGGTGCCCGGCTCCAGGTTTTTCAGCAAATAGCCCTGTGCTCCTTGCTTCAGCGCTTCAAACAGGTGAGCTGCATCATCGGAGACGGTGATCAGCACAATTTTGACGTAAGGATATTTCAGCTTAATTTCCCTCGTCGTTTCCAAACCGTCTTTGCCCGGCATATGGATATCCATCAATATAAGATCGGGCATCCACAGCTCTGTCTGCAGCAGGGCTTCGTCTCCATTCTCGGCATACCCGATAATTTCAAAGCTGTCGTCGTCCGACAATATTTCACCGATGGCCTCGCGGGCATGGGGGTGATCGTCAACGACTAACACTCTTACCTTCATGGCCCAGTCTCCTTCATAAATAATGTTGCTTGTGCTTGCTTTCAAGCTGGCTGGCGTACTTCACCGAATATACGCCATAGGCTTGAGCCTGGCAAGCTTTGCGGCAAGGCAAATACCAGGGTTCCTCATTCCATTTCCGAACAGGTCCGAGTCGAGGGGGTGGATATGAGCCAAATTCTGCACATTCCATTAACCAATAGGAGGCAAAAATACAAGGTACAAAAATAGAGCCCGAGAGCATCCGGTTCGTCATGCGGATGGCTGCCCAAGGCTCCATGCTTCCAGTCATATATTTCGTAAATACATGAGGTTCATTTCGGGCGCACTCGATTCGTCGCCGTCGCCTGAAGCGGGTCATCCGGCCAATAATGCTTCGGGTAGCGGCCCTTCAAATCCTTCTTCACCTCGAAATAAGCGTTGTCCCAAAAACTCCGCAAATCGGCCGTAACCTGTACGGGACGCCTAGCTGGTGACAGCAGGTGCATGATGACCGCGACCTTTCCGTAGCCGATGCGAGGCGTGTCCATCATGCCGAATAGCTCCTGCAGACGAACTGCGGCAAATGGCTCTCCCTGGTCATAATGGATCTGAACTCGGGAGCCGCTGGGTACTGTCAAATGCGTTGGCGCCTGTGCATTCAATTCCTGCTTCAGCTCCCACCCCAGCTCATTATCAAAAATCGCCGCCAGGGACAAGGACTGCAAGTCCGATCGTTTGCGAAAATGGGCGATATAAGGCGCGAGCCACACTCCCGCAGACTCCGCCAAAGCTTCGTCGGAGAAATCCGGCCAGCGCTCGCTCAGCCTGCGAAGAAATCCGATGCGGGCCTGCAGCTGCCGAGCTTTGTCGTTCCAAGGCAGAATTTCCACGCCATGCGTTGATACGGCATGCAGCAGCGCCTTCGTAAAATCCTCGGCCACAGGCTGAACCGGCTGTTCCCGAAGCACAATCGCCCCTAGCGTCTCCCGCAGACGAACGCGGACGGTCCCTGCTTCCTCATCCCATTCCGCCTGTCTCTCTTCCTGGATATGCTCACCGTAATACTGCGTCAAGTCATCCCGTTCCAGGGGAGCAGCCAATAAAATCCGCCCCTCTGTCCCTTCATCATCAACTTCTGCAACAGCTAGATAGGGAGATTCTCCAAGATGCTGCTTCCTGGCGAAGACAGCGCCGCGGCCGCTGCGCAGCAAATATCTGCCGTCAGCTCTGCGTTTGGCGATCCGATCCGGATATGCAAACGACACCAGCAGGCCGCAAGCCTCAAACCATTGTTCTTCTCCCGCTCGCGCTAATTCCTTGATCCCAAGCCTCCGCTCATATTGGACGCTTACGGCTGCCACTCGCTGAAGATCGCGTTCTTCCGCCTGAAGCAACGGGACCCCCGTGCTCCGGGACAAACTTTCCTTCCCCATCAGCAGAGCCAGTCGGCTGCGGATATCGTTGTCTTCACCCGCTCCAGCCGCCCCTCTGAACAAATCGCGCTCCTCCAGAAGCGCGGCCAGGCGGCAGGCCGGCCGGCCCAGTCCCAAATCCGCCGCCTTCAGCAGCATATGAGCCAGACGCGGATGCAGCCCAAGCTCGGCCATCCTGCGGCCATGCCCGGTAATGCGCTCTTCGCCGTCAAGCGCTCCGAGCTGCTGCAGCAGCCGCACGGCCTGCCGGTAAGGCGCCGCAGGCGGCGGATCAAGCCAGGCGAGCTCTTCCGGCGAGCCCGCCCCCCAGGCCGCCAGCTCCAAGGCGAGCGGCGTCAGATCCGCCTCCAGCATCTCCGGCGCCGTACGCTCGGGCAGCAGCCGGTCCTCCGCTTCGCTCCAGAGGCGGTAGCACACGCCGGGCGCCATACGCCCGGCCCGCCCCCGCCGCTGGTCAGCGGAGTCCCGGGCCGCGCGCACGGTGACCAGCCGGCTCATGCCGGTGCGCGGGGAGAACAGCGCCGTACGCCGCAAGCCGCTGTCAATGACTACCGTCACGCCCTCGATCGTCAGGCTTGACTCCGCGATCGATGTGGCAAGCACCACCTTGCGCTTGCCCGGCGGCGCTGCCGCTATCGCCCGCTGCTGCTGCTCCGCAGGCAGCGCGCCGTATAGCGGCGCCAAGAGCACATCGCCTGGCACGACGGGTGCCAGCGACCGCTCCACCCGGCGAATTTCCCGTGCGCCGGGCAAAAACACGAGCAAGCTCCCATCGTGCTGCCAAAGCGCGCTGCGCACCGCTCGCGCCACTGTCTGCTCCAAGGGAGCTTGGCCTAATGGCCCTGCCGCGTACCTGGTCTCCACCGGGTACGCCCGCCCCTGGCTGCGGATGACGGACGCGCCGCCAAACAGCCCGACCAACGGCCCGGGATCCAGCGTTGCCGACATAATCAAGAGCCGCAAATCGTCCCGAAGCAGTTCGCGGCTCTGCAGCGCTAAGGCGAGACCGATGTCGCCATGCAAATTCCGCTCATGGAACTCATCAAAAATAATCAGCCCGACCCCCATCAAGGCCGGGTCGCGCTGCAGCATCCGCGTCAGAATGCCTTCCGTCACAACCGTAATCCTTGTCCGGCCCGATGTTTTGCTGTCAGTTCTCGTCCGGTAACCGACCGTCTGGCCAACGGACTCGCCAAGCTGCGCGGCCATATAAATCGCCGCCGAACGGGCGGCAAGCCGCCGCGGTTCCAGCATAACGATGCCCTGATCCTCCAGCCAAGGCTCATGGAGCAGTTCAAGCGGCGTGCGGGTCGTCTTGCCTGCTCCCGGCTCCGCAAGCAGAATGGCCGTCCCCGCGGACTGCAAACAGGCCTTAAGCTCCGGAATAACCTCATCAATAGGAAGCCTTGTCATTCTCTTCTCCTTCATGTACAAAGTGCTGTTAGCATTTTACCATACAGGCGTCATTTGTCCTACAGCATCACAAAACCCCGGCCTGAGTCGGTGTACGAATCGGGACGGGGTTTCCTTGTTCATGTGAATGCCGATGTCTATATGGATTAATTAAAACTACAGCAGGGATTCGGCCCCATCGATGACGATGCGGGCGCCGGTAATGTGCACGGATTCATCAGAGGCGAGAAACGCCACCAAGTCCGCGACGTTCTCCGGTTGTCCCGGACCGTCCGCGAGCGGCTGCGAACCTTCCGGGTATTCCACCGGAATAATAATCTCCTCCAGCTCTTCGCTGACCTCTGACGAAGAATCGATATTCGTCGATATGGCGCCGGGACAAATGACATTGACGCGGATTTTAAACTTCGCAAGCTCTAAAGCAAGCATTTTGGCAAAGGCGACCTGGCCAGCCTTCGTCGTGCTGTAAGCCGACATGCCGAATCCGGAGAAGCGGTCGTTCCCATTGATCGAGCTTGTGATGATAATGCTGCCGCCGCCCTGCTTTTTTAAATACGGAACAGCATGCTTCACGGTTAGAAACGTCCCGTTTAAATTGATTCCCAGCGTACGCTGCCAATCCTCGAACGTCATTTCTTCTACGGGAGCCAGTGTGCCGTTAATGCCGGCATTAGCAAATACAATATCGATGCGTCCGAAATGGTCCGCCGCTTCCTTAACGGCCTGCTCCATTCGCACCGGATCCGACACGTCGACGTCAAACGAACGCGACACCCCCCGATAGATTTCATTAATCTGGTGCTCGGTGCTGCGCGTACGGTCATCTATTAAATCAAACAGCGCGACTTTTGCGCCTTCCTTCGCCAGCTTGATAGCGGTTGCCTTGCCGATCCCGGAGCCGGCCCCCGTAACAATCGCGGTTTTTCCTTGAAAACGAAGTCGATTACCCTGCTTCTCCGTCATAAAGGTCACACTCCTACCAGAATTTTGGATTCATTCGTCGAGGCAGGCTTACACTGTATGTTCCGCCGTGCCGTCTGTTTCAAGATTACCCAAAACAGGGGGTGATTTAACCACTGGACAAGCAAAATAGATTTAAAACGACTTATTTTTTACCAAACTAAAAATTGAATAACGACGAGGGAAACGAGCCCTGCGGCCATCAGTCCGACCACTACGAGAAAGCCGGTAACAAACCACCGAACATAACTGCCTCGAGCAGGCGCTTCTTCATATTGCCTGACCTGCTCCTCCAGACGAGCGACCCTCTCCCTGAGTTCCATGATTTCATCATCGATCCTGCTCACAAATTCCCTCCCTCACGTCGGCTACTGTCTTCCTTGAACCTGCTCACAGGGCTCCCTAAACCAGTGAAGCAGCATCTCCTGGAATTGGTCCTTCTGCGTCGGGGTAGCAATAAGCCAGTCTTCGTCCGCCTTTGTGCTGGAACGGAAAAGCCAATTGATCGAATGATTGTTGATAAACTGCGCATGCTGCGATTCCCACTGATCGCCATTCCAAGCAAAGAAACGAATGTCCCCTTGCGCCACATGAGTCTTCAGGCAATTGGCCAGTGAAATGACCCCCTCCTGATCATCTGTGATCTTCAGCAGCTCTACCATGACATCCTCCATATCCAAATCATCGAGCTGCCGGATAACTTCTGCAAACTGCCGCCTGGACAGCATAAGCGCAGGCAGCTCTCCCGGGCAATGCGCATTCCACATCATTTTGCCGGCCAAGCTCCCGCATACGTTTCTGACCTCGCTAATTTCATCCAGCTGATGCAGCGCCGGATTGTCCTTTGATCTTTCCACCTTGACTACGCATTCGTCCGCAATATGTAGAAATTGTTCATACGTCTCGGTTCCTGCGCGATATTTCACCCAACAAGCTTTATCAGCCAGGGACGCCGCCACCAGCCTTGACATAACATGCATCGGGACGGTCAGCATATCCTTGCTCCCCCGAGGCGTTAGATAACCTTTCTGAATTAAGGATTCCCGGACATGCTCCCAATTCTCATCCATCTCCTTGAGCAAGAAGCCGCGAAATGGACCTTCCTTCCCCAGCAGACGGTCTGCTCCGAGCAGATCGGTTAAATAGATCAGTTCTTTGGATTCCAGTGTTACGATTTCACTCTGGGACGCATCCGCAATTAACATCTGCCCACCTCCTCAACAATATCAGGTATGACTCGTTAATCCTATTTTCTCTATCTAACTCGATTGAAATCAGTACTACTAACCTAGGAATGTTTTCAGGGTTTGATCATACCTAAAATTTTAGCCAATATATTTAACCCTTTTTTCCAAAATTTGAAACACTCCTTACAGTTTTGTAATAACTTCATTCCTATCATAACACTATTTATACCATTTATGCTCGGAATAATTTGGAAATCTATTGCAATATACCCATAAAAATAGGAAAATCAGCTTAACTTTTTCGTTATTTTGAAACTTTATCGGCCACTTTTTCGTAGTTAAAATAGAAAAAAAAGAAAACAGCCATTCCATTTTTCTATATTTCTCATCAAAGATTAATTGAATTATAATGTTTTCTTAATCTGTTTTTAAGTTTTCTGCTTTACAATATGTACTATGAAACCACTGTATTAAGAGGTGATTCACATGAAAATACTTATTAGCTTTCAGAATAATCAGATCCCAGTATATTTCAACGTTGATAGCAAACAGCCGATTCAGCGGACTCTCAAGCTGCTGACCAGCGCGCTGGAGAACAAATTCAATCATGGTAAACGGGCGCTGAAGAAATGCCTGAATTCCCTGATCAGTATTGAAATCGAAGGCTCGGAAGCCATATTGCACAGCAAGAGCGAATATGACTCCTTGGCGCTGTCTCTCTATTAATATTTTCGTCAACAGCCAATTATGATTCTTGTTGAATAGAAGAATAGAGGCCCGAAGCAGCGGCGGTTACCACGCCGGCTTCTGGGCCTCTTCTTCATGCCAAGCTTTCTCTATGCGTATCAGGAACAAACGAATCAAATTTTGCCTCATCGGCTGATAGGTACAGCTTTGCAGTTTCTTCAGAATAAACCGGTCGATCGCCATATCCTCCTCCCCTTTATTCAGGCAATACGGCATCTTGGAAATATTTACCCGCCCTTAATGGTTATTTAACCCAATCAGAACTGATTAAACTCAAATTAATAATGGCCCACGGATGAATTTGTACCTGCAGGGCGGCCAGTCTTCGACCCTATATTCAACTTCAGCGCTACTGCTGTCGCGACAAGCAGCATCCCATTCATCACGAACACAGCGGGAATCGCTATCCAACCCGCCAACGTTCCGCCAGCAATCGGCCCCATCATATTGCCGAGCTGCCCTGCGGATTGATTGAGACTGAACGCCCTGCCCCGGAATTCGGGTTCCGTCGTTTGGACGATCAGCGCATTGAGGGCGGGAAATACGGCGGCGAAAAACAATCCATAGATGAAACGCAGCGTTCCAAACCCGAAAATATCGTGAAAGAACACTTGTAAAACATTACCGAGACCTCCGCCAACCAAGCCGATGATCAGCGTATTCCGATAGCCGATCCGTTCACCGATTTTGGCCCATACCGGAGCGGCGATTACGGTAGAGATCCCTACCGCCGAGAAAATAATACCCGAGCTGAAAGAAGCATCCGCAGCGCTAGAGCCCAAATGCAGCACATAGAGCGATAGCAGCGGCTCAAGAACCATTACAGAGGCGGTAACGATGAGCACGACGGTCAAATGCCGCATTAATGGACGATTCTCGGCAGCAGAGCGCAAATCGTCAATAACACGGGAGCGGGCTTTGTTCTTGTCAAAATTGTATTCCCGGACAAATAGCCAGGCGATCAAGGTAGGAATAAGCACGATGGCTCCAGCCGCAAGGAAGGATTCCCGATAGCCAACGAATTTGCTTAGAGCTCCGCCCGCGAGCGGGCCGATAATCCCTCCCGCCGCGCCGGCTGTTGACATAATGCCAAGACAAAAACCTACCTTCTTCTCCGGAGTATTGGTCGCAATCAGCGCGATCGCCGACGGAACATAACCTGAGAGCAAACCGGTAAGAATACGAACGATGACCAGTTCGAACGGATTTCTGACGAAGGCATTCAGTACATAGACTAGACAGAGGGCAAAACCCGCCCGCAGCAGCATCGGCTTCCGGCCATATTTGTCAGATAGCGATCCCCAGAAGGGAGCGATTAACGCGCTTGCCAGAAATGTAATGCCAAACGTAAAGCCCGACCAAATCGTCAAGTGATCGGTAATGCCTAAATCATGGGCAATAAATAAGGACATGAAGGGGATAACCATGGAATAAGCCATACTGCAAAAAAACACACCGAGCCAAAGCACAACCAAATTTCTTCTCCAGGGGACTTCCATGTAACCACCTCTGCTTCTGCATCTTGAAATATCTAATTCCCTGGTACAGTAAACATAATAACTCCATTGTACCACTTTACCCATATTTCGATTGCCTGAATTCTGCCGGGTAATGTTATAATTTCTCTGATAACAATTGTAAAAGGAGCTAATGCCATGGCTTTAATTCAATGCCGTTTTTTCTCCGAGGTACTGGGCCTCTCCACTTCCATGACGGTCATTTTACCCCAGCCTGCCAAAGCGCAAATCGGATTGGGCGGCAGCGAAGTATCCGGTCCTTTTCCCGCTTTGTATTTGCTGCATGGACTATCGGATGACGATTCGATCTGGCTGCGCCGGACATCGATAGAACGTTATGTTGCCGAGCTTGGTCTTGCAGTCATCATGCCTCAAGTCGATGTCAGCTTCTATACAGATATGGCTGCCGGCAAACGATACTGGACTTTCATCAGCGAAGAGCTTCCATATATATGCCGTTCCTTTTTTCCCCTGTCGCAGCGCCGCGAGGATACCTTTGTCGCCGGTCTGTCAATGGGCGGCTATGGCGCTTTCAAGCTAGCCTTGAGGAAGCCGGACACATTCTCAGCCGCCGCCAGCCTGTCTGGCGCCTTGGACGTATCGGTCAACCGGATCGATGAAGTGAGACGCCCGATCGAGAATAACAATCAGTCGCTTTATGAGCAAGTATTCGGTCCTGCCGGCCCAAAAGGCACAGAAAATGATTTATTATATCTGCTCAAAACGGTTGACCCAGCTTCCGCCCCGCGGCTGTACCAATGCTGTGGCACCGAGGATTTCCTGTACGAGCAAAACATTCGCTTCAGGGATGCTTGCAGGAATGCCGGCTTTGATTTAACTTACGAGGAAGGTCCAGGAAACCATGATTGGGCCTACTGGGATGCGCGCATTCAGGATGTTCTAGCCTGGCTGCCGCTAAACAGGGCTTGACTCCAGGTGGATATTAAGGAGCATTTCCTGTAGGATAGTATTGTTTCGGCTAGCGCCAACGCAAACTTCATTCACGAACTAGGAGGACTCACATGCAAGACGTAATTATCATCGGTGCTGGTCCTTGCGGACTCTCGGCGGCCATAGAATGCCAGCGGCGGGGACTTCACGTCCTCGTACTGGAGAAGCATTCTCTTGTTCATTCCATTTATTCTTATCCGACGCATATGCAATTTTTTAGTACGCCGGAACTGCTGGAAATCGGGGATATTCCCTTCAGCACGCCTAACGATAAGCCCTTCCGCCATGAAGCTTTGGCCTATTACCGCGGAGTAAGCCGCCACTATAATCTGCATATCGCTTCCTACGAGGAAGCCACGGCGATCCACCGTCACGAGGACGGCAGCTTTACCGTCCATTCAGTCACGCGGAGCGGCGAGAAGTGGGAATACCAAGCCCGTAACGTCATTATATCCACAGGTTATTTTGATCATCCGAACATGCTCGGCATCCCGGGCGAAGAAATGGATAAGGTATCCCACTATTTCCGGGAGGCGCATCCGTACACGGGCACGAAAGTCGCGATCATCGGTGGCAGCAATTCCGCAGTCGATGCAGCGCTGGAATTGATTCGCGTCGGAGCACAGGTAACGATCGTATACCGTCGGGATAGCATCTCAGAGCAGATCAAGCCATGGGTAAGACCGATTTTTGAAAGCATGGTCAACCGCGGAAAGATCGATCTAAGACTATCTTCCCGGGTTATCGATATTGCCCAAGATCATGTCATTATCGAATCCGAGCTCGGCCGGGAGAAAATTTTGAACGATTTCGTGCTGGCCCTTACCGGCTTTCACCCGGACCGAAAGCTGCTGTTCCAGGCGGGCGTTAAGATGTCAGGCGAAGCGGATAAGCCGGTCTTCGACCCGGAAACGATGGAGAGCAACGTGCCCGGACTGTATGTTGCCGGTGTTATCGCCTCTGGAAGCAACGCCAATGAGGTATTCATCGAAACCGGCCGCAAACATGGCGTGCTGATCGCCGAGCACATCGTAGCCGGCAGATCAGGAGAGGCTTGACCATGAGCCAAGTCGATGTCACCTCGCTTATTCTGCTATTTCTAGCCGCGCTAGGTATTTTCAGCAGCAACTTGCCGATTACAGTTGCGATGATTTTCCTGCTGCTGATCCGGGTACTGCAGCTGCATTCCACCTTCCCCTGGCTGGAGAAATACGGCTTGACGGTGGGCATCATCATTCTGACAATCGGCGTCATGACCCCCGTCGCGAGCGGCAAAATCCCCTTGTCCGTCATATGGTCTTCCTTTTTCCATTGGAAGTCCCTGCTGGCCATTGCCGTAGGCATGCTTGTCGCATGGCTAGGCGGACGGGGAGCCGCGCTAATGGGCAGCCAGCCGACAGTCGTTGCAGGCTTGCTCATCGGCACGGTGCTTGGTGTAGCCTTCTTTCGCGGGGTTCCAGTCGGCCCGCTGATCGCGGCTGGCATTTTATCGCTCTTTATCGGCAAGCTGTAGCAGCTCAGCCAACCCATGTAGCAAAAGGCGCCCGTGAAGCATTACTTCTGCTTCACGGACGCCTTTTGGCATGTTTACACTGACTGCGAATACTCTGTAGTCAAAATAAATAAAATGAATAAGTCCTATCCAGTCACGCTAGGGATTCAAATTCTGAATACTGTAGAGCTGGGTATAAACCCCATCCTTGTCCATCAGCTCTTCGTGCGTTCCCCGTTCGGCGATACTGCCGTTCTTCATGACGATAATTTGATCCGCATGAGTGATCGTGGACAGGCGATGGGCAACGATTAAGGTCGTCCGGCTTCTGGAGAGCTGTTGAAGCGACTGCTGGATGAGATGCTCTGATTCCAAATCCAGGGCCGAGGTGGCTTCATCCAGAATTAAGATCGGCGGATCCTTCAAGAACACCCGCGCGATAGCAATACGCTGCTTCTGCCCGCCGGACAGCTTCACGCCACGCTCACCGACTTCCGTGTCGTAGCCATTCGGCAAATCCAAAATAAATTCATGCGCATTCGCCGCCCTGGCCGCCTCGTAAACCTCCTCTTCACTGCTGCCCGGCTTACCAAACAATATGTTCTCGCGAACGGTGCCGCTAAACAGAAAATTATCCTGCAGCACCATGCCGATCGAGCTGCGCAGGCTCTCCATCGTCCACTCCTTCACATCCCGGCCGCCTACCAGCAAACTTCCCTTTTGGATGTCGTAAAATCTTGGAATCAAACCGACAAGAGACGATTTTCCTCCCCCGCTCATCCCAACGAACGCCACCGTCTCTCCCGGATGAATCCGGAGGGATATATCCCTAAGCACCCAAGGGTCCTTTTCATGATATTTGAACCAGACGTTGCGGAACGCTATGCCATGATTCCCTCCCTTGAGAGGACGAGCATCCGGCTGATCAACCATATCATACGGCTCCTCGAGCAATTCCAGCACCCGTTCCCAGGATGCGGAAGCCTGGGTCAGCACAGTCGAGGAGTTAATCAGCCGTTTCAATGGCGAATAAAGACGATCAAGATAACCGAAAAATGCGATAAATGTACCTAGCGTCAAATTTTGCTGAATGACCAGATAGCCTCCATAACCGATGACCAGCAGCGGAGCAATGTCCGTCATCGTGTTGATGATCGCGAAGGTCCAGGCATTCCAGCGGCTGTGGGCCAGCGCTTTTTTCAAATAATTCCCGTTGACGCCTTCCAGCTTGGCCTGATCATGCCGTTCCAGAGCAAAACTGCGAATGACCGATATCCCTTGGATCCGCTCATGCAAATACGCCTGGATGCCGGCGAGAGCTGCAGAGCGGTCTTTGGTCAATTTTTTCAGCTGCTTGTACAGCACCTTGACCGCGATCGCGTACAGTGGAAAAATCGCGATAGATACAAGGGTCAGCACCGGATCCAAATAGAACATGAACCCTAGGACGAAGACGAGCGTGAAGGCGTCCAGCCACACATTCATCATGCCGACTTCAACAATATTTTTGGTTTGCTCCGCGTCGTTGATGAACCGGGAGATGATCTCGCCCACCTTCGTGTTCTGATAATAACGGAGCGAGAGTTTTTGCAAATGGCTGTACAGCCTATTGCGGAGATCGAAGAGAATTTTTGCCGTGATCATTTGCGCGAAATACTGCCGGGCATACTCCACCGGACCGCGCACGATGACAAAGAGGAACAGCGTTGCTCCAAGTACGACCATCAACTGGGAGACCTGCTCCTGAAGCTCCATCGATTTATTGAGCAAAATATCGTCAACGACATACTTCTGCACCAGCGGCAGCATCGACGGAATGCCGAACTTCAGCACGCCGATGAATAATGTGAGCAGAATCCATTTCGTATACGGTTTAACAAAAGTAAAATAAGCTTTCCAATGTTTCAACTGATGCGCACATCCCTCTTTGCTGTTATGCTAAACGAATTTTGAGATCCGTCATTCCATATTACTTAATTCACGAGCCGTGAAGCTGGCCGAATGTCTCTGCAGCAGACCTTCCGCGTATTCGTCCAGTCGTTCGGCCAGCAAATCCTCGTCCAGGTGCGTGATGCCAAGATCAATCCAACCGCGGTAAACCTCCAGGCCATCTGAAACGTAACACGCCAAGGTCACCATATCCCAGTATGGATCGTATCCCGCTGCCTGCCCGTCCCGCATGTATTCTAGGTAGGCTGCAAGGAACTGGTCTGCCGCCTCAGGCCCGTGAAGCTGCGCCAAATTTACCCGGCAATGCCCCACGTCGATTCCTGACGGACCCAAGCAGGCGTTGACCCAATCGACGATGCCGGTTACCCGCCCATGCTCCCACAGCACGTTGCCGGGATGATAATCGCGATGAATGAACCGTTGCGTATACGCTGGCTCCGGTCCTTGAATGATTCGGGCGATTTCCCGCCAAACGTCAGGTTTGCTCGTCCATTCGGGAATGCTGAAGCGGGCCGGATCGATATATGAAAAATAAGTCCAGGGAAACGTCCTCGTTCCCTGAAGATGCAAATGGGCCAGCGCCTGGGCGAGTCCGCGCAGCCAGCCTGCCCTGTCTGCCGGCATAAGTACGACCTCGCCCGGCAAGTGCGACATGAGGACGGAAGGCATGCCGCAGCCCCTTCCATCAGAATCGGAGGCGAGCCCATTTGGCGCTGCAATCCCGTACTCTGATGCGGCTTGAAGCGCCGCCGACTCATGCGCGACGAGATCCGGTTCTTCTTCAAGCCAGGCCCGGTTCGTATATTGGCGCAGCACCCATTTAGCGCTCTCTCCGTCCTTCTCCAATTCCAGCTCGTAGACGGCAGACGAGATCCCCCCTAGCAGGGGGCGAATAGCACGAATGTTCCAGCTTCCTCCGCATTGCCCCCTAATCCAGGCAAGGGCGCTTTCAGATAAGCCTTCATTCCGCTGCAGTTCCTCTGATTCAGGCATAACCTTCCTCCATTCGTCATTCATTTTTTGCCGATCAAGCTGTAATTGTATCCATGTTGTGATATACTCCCTAGTAATATGTCCCTGCCATGGGCGATCGCTTGCGGCAGTCGACAAGAGCAGCAACCGTTTGTAGGAGGATAACCATGTCACGTCGATTTGTCATTGAAGCCGTGATGGTGGCCATTTATGGGGAGTTACTCGCGCCCGGCTCGCCAGTAGAATATATTGTACCTTACACCACCGTCATGGAGCTGTACGAATTTCAGAGTAGTCCCGAACCTCTCATGCATGATCCAGCCGATGACTTGCATGTTAAGAATAAAATCAATGAGTTAATAGCTTATTTGGAAGAACCGCTCAACCGCAAAAAGCTTGAACGTGCCTTGAGTATTCCCTGGGCCAAGAGCCCTTCCATCCTGCTTGGCGAGAACGTCTCATGGACAGTGGTCAACGCGCTCGATAACGAGCAATACGGGGAATTTCTCGATCCGATCGAGACCGAAATCGTGCTGACTGCACAGCGTGAAGGCGCTCCAGTCCTGACGGATCAGCTGGAGCTGATTCGCCGCATCATCGAAGCGGAAGTTCCCGTTCAGGTATTCGATATCCAGGATTTCGAATTCGCCATGGAAGACAGCATTTTCACGAATAATAAGCCGTAATACAAAGCGAAGGCCCGTTAGACGGGCCTTTTCTTGTCGGAACCAGCAGCTGATTCTCTTTCAGCTCGTGCCCTAAAAGCCGTTATCTCACGCTTCAGGGCTTATTCTTATCCTTTTAGATTCCTCGCCAAGGCAATTTGCGTGCCTATCCTAATCCGCTAATCTTATGCCTCGGCCGTTTCGTACTCATACTCGATATCATGATGCTTCTGGTCATATGTTACGTTCAAATTGTATCCCTTCAAATACCACAAATCCTTGTCTTCCATGTAGAACGTAATCCCTTCCACCTCAGAGACAGCACCCGGCGAGACCGGGGTTTCAATGCCGATGCCCAGCGCAAATCCCGGGTGAATGGTTCCTCCGGCACTATATCTCGCAAAAAAGCGGATCGCCTGACCCTCTTGTACGCCAAGTTCGTTTTTGAACCAGCCGGCCGCTTCTTTTGTAACGTTGATCATATCGATCCCCCTCCTATCTTCTCCTTATTTTAGACCAATCCTGATGGAATTGCCAAAATAAAAATTGACAGCGGCAAGAAAGCGGTGTTAAACTCAAGCATACGAGATCTCATTTGCATTAATTACCAAACTATGAAAGGGTGAGCACGGTGTTAATTGTTAATCATTTTCCTGCACTTCATAACGGACACATGGTACAACTGAATACCGGAGCAATCCCTGCAGGCTGGACTGGATTATATTCGCGAATTGTCCCCGTCGTCTTCTAGCGGGTATAGGCAATGCTATACAGCTGCGGTTGCTTCACTTTGTGATAGCAGCGTACGCGTTATATGTTATTGGTCTTCAAGGCATATCGTTTACGGACGATATGCCTTTTTTGCGGTTTCCAATAGAGTCGCCTGTAGGGCTGCCTCAAGAATTAATTTAAATATTGCATTGTAAAAGGGATAGGAGGAAATCTTCATGTTTTCCGTTCTTCAAAAGCTAGGCTGGTTCTTCCGGCGGGAAAAAAGGCGATACACGATCGGATTGATCCTGTTGATTATAACCGGGATTATGGAACTCCTTCCGCCGAGACTGCTGGGCGCAGCGATCGACGACATCGTTAATGGATCTATTAGCTGGAATTTGCTAGCGCAATATATTCTGATGATTGCCGGAGTACTCATCGTCATATATTACATGACCTACATATGGATGCATAAGCTGTTTGGCGGATCCAACCTGATTGAGAGGCTGCTCCGCACGCGGTTTATGAACCATTTGCTGAGGATGACGCCGCCGTTCTTTGAACGGAGCCGTACCGGGGACCTCATGGCAAGGGCAACGAACGATTTGAGATCCGTTGCCCAGACGGCCGGCTTCGGCATGCTGACCTTAACCGACTCTACAGCTTATTTGTCCGTCATCTTTATCGCCATGGGCACGCTCATCAGCTGGAAGCTGACGCTGGCTGCGGTTATTCCGCTCCCTTTCATTGCCCTGGCTATGATGATTTACGGCCGCATCATCCATCAGCGCTATACGCTGGCTCAGGATGCGTTTGGCGATATGAACGATCAGGTGCTGGAATCGGTCGCCGGCGTGCGCGTCATACGCGCCTATGTTCAGGAGCGGCTTGACGAGAAGCGGTTCCAGGACGTTACCGACGACGTGTACCGTAAAAATCTGGCCGTTGCACGGGTCGATGCCTATTTCGAGCCGACGATACGGCTCTGCGTCGGGCTCAGTTACGCCATTGGACTGACCTACGGCATATACCTCGTGTTTCATAACGAGCTGACCTTAGGCGACCTCGTGTCATTTAATATGTATCTCGGGATGATGATCTGGCCAATGTTCGCCATCGGCGAATTGATCAATATCATGCAGCGCGGCGGCGCTTCCCTCGACCGGGTGAACGAGACGCTGAACGTCAAGCCCGACGTCGAGGACGCGGCCGATCCGGTCCATGTTGATCATCCCGACAGCATTGAGTTCAAAAATGTTACTTTCCAATACCCGACTTCGGCACAGATTAACCTCGACAGCATTCATCTGAAGATTCGCCGCGGCGAGACGCTTGGCGTCGTCGGGCGTACCGGCAGCGGCAAATCTACACTGCTGAAGCAGCTGCTGCACGAATATCCGCTAGGAACCGGCGAACTGACGATTTCCGGCATTCCGCTTCAAAATATCGCACTTTCCCAGCTCCATGGCTGGGTCGGTTACGTGCCGCAGGAACAGATTCTGTTCTCAAGGAGCGTTAGGCAGAACATTCAATTTGGCCTCAAGGACGCTTCGGATGACAAAATTATGGAGGCAATACGTACCGCTGCGTTCGATCAGGATCTGGGAACCTTGTCCGACGGGCTGGATACGCTGGTTGGCGAGAAAGGCGTGGCCCTCTCTGGAGGACAGAAGCAGCGGGTATCCCTGGCAAGAGCATTTATCGCCAATCCGGAAATCCTAATTCTCGATGATGCGCTTTCGGCCGTTGACGCCCGTACGGAAGCCCGAATCGTCGACAATATCCGAAGCAAGCGTTCCGGAAAAACCACGCTCATCTCCACTCACCGGCTATCCGCGGTGGAGCATGCCGATTGGATCGTCGTGCTGGAGAAGGGACGCATTATCGAGCAGGGTACGCACCAGGAGCTGCTTCAGGCGAATGGCTGGTACCGCGAACAATATGAGCGTCAACAGGTTGAATCCAACCTTGACGGGGAGGTGTCCTAATCCTCATGCATACGCATACAGGTAAAGCATTGTTTAAATACGCCTTGACGGCAAAAAATACATTTATCCTTGCCCTGGTCATGCTGGCGATCGGCGTTGCCGCCGATCTGGCCGGCCCCTTCATCGCCCGCTCCATGATAGATGATCACATGCTGGCGATCGAGCGGCCTTTTTACGAAACTTCCGGTCCCGGCAAGGAGACTGTTTCCTATGATGAACGTTACTTCAAGCGCGGAGACCGCTTTGCGGCTGACGAAGCCAAAGGCCAGGAGGTTCGCATTTTGCAGACGGGCAAGATCTTCGTCTTCATTGACGAGCCGGTGGCAAATCCAAGCGGGGACCGCAGTTTTCAGGATGGCATGCTGACAATTGATTATAACGGGAGCAAATCCGAGTATCCGGCAGTCAAGCTGACAAAAACGGAATTATTCGCGTTCTATCAACCGGAAATTCCCGGCATTCTCACATTGGTCGGCTGGTATTTTGCCTTTCTGGCGGTCGGCATCGTCATGGAGTTCGGCAAAACCTACTGGCTGCAATCTTCCGCAAACAAGGTCATTCAGAGGCTGCGCGTTGATGTGTATAGTCATATTCAGCGCCTGCCGGTCCACTACTTTGATAACCTCCCGGCTGGCAAGGTCGTTTCCCGGGTAACGAACGATACCGAGGCGGTCAAAGATTTGTTTATCGCCGTTCTCTCCAATTTCTTCTCGGGCGTGATAAACATGCTGGGGGTGTACGTAGCCCTATTCCTGCTCGATGTCAGGCTGGGACTCATCTGCCTTTTCGTCGTGCCGGTTATTTGGATTTGGGTTGTGCTCTACCGAAAATTTGCGACCAAATACAATACCATCATCCGTTCCCGGCTGAGCGAGATCAACGCAATAATCAACGAATCGATTCAAGGCATGTCGATCATTCGGATATTCCGGCGCGAAGAACAAACCAAAGAGGAATTCGAAGACCTGAACAACGATTACATGAAACACCAAAACAAGATGCTCAACCTGAACGCCCTGACCTCGCATAATCTCGTCAACGTCATCCGCAGCTTGTCATTTGCGATCGTCCTATGGTATTTCGGCTCGGCTCAGCTGACTGGAGCAGGAATTATCTCCCTCGGCGTGCTGTACGCCTTTGTGGATGTGCTCGGCCGATTGTTTCAGCCGATTACCGGCATGGTCAATCAGCTTGCGGCGCTGGACTCATCCATGGTGTCCGCCGGCCGCGTATTCAAGCTGATGGATGAGCCCGGCGAGCCTGTCACTGACGGCGGAATGCCGCGCTATAAGGGGGACGTCAAATTCAAAAACGTCTCCTTCGCCTACAAGAAGGATTATGTGCTCAAAAATATTAACTTTGAGGTAAAGCAAGGACAGACCGTGGCCTTGGTAGGGCATACCGGCTCAGGCAAAAGCTCGATCATCAATCTGCTATTCCGCTTCTATGATCCTCAAAAGGGAACGATTACGATTGATGGCCAGAATGTCACCGAACTGCCGAAGCAGTGGATTCGCCAGCATATGGGAATCGTCCTGCAGGACCCGTACTTATTTACGGGTACGATCGCTTCGAATGTAAGCCTCGGTGACGAGCGGATCAGCCGGGCTAGCGTTGAAAAGGCTTTGGCCGATGTAGGCGCTGCGCATATTCTGCAGCATCTGCCTAAAGGCATCGATGAGCCCGTGGTGGAGAAAGGCAGCACACTATCCGCCGGAGAACGGCAGCTGATTTCCTTTGCCAGAGCGCTGGCCTTCGATCCGGCAATCCTGATTCTGGATGAAGCGACGGCCAATATCGATACCGAGACGGAGGCGCTGATTCAGTCCGCGTTAGAAGTGCTTAAGCGCGGCCGTACGACATTCATCATCGCCCACCGCCTCTCGACGATCCGCAGCGCCGACCAAATTCTCGTGCTGCATCGAGGCGAAATCGTGGAACGGGGTACCCATGAAGAACTGCTCGCCCTAGGCGGCAGATACTATCAAATGTATCGCCTGCAGCTTGGCGCAGCGGAAGAAGCGGCATCAGAGCCGCTTCCACAGCATGCAGGTGCGGCGGCTTCGCCTAACGAATCTTGAGCACGCTAATCCCTCATTTTCGGCATAGTACCAGTTGTAACGAATTTATATACCGCTATTGGCTCAAATGCGTTAACTTTGTGTAGTTATGAGGCCTATAGGGCTGCCAGGGTTCGTTACAATTTCAGATTCTATGATTCAAGCCAGTTAGCGCCTCTCAGATTCGTTAACGCCACCGATGATACGTTAATCGAGGCTTCCTCAGGTTCGCTAGGTTTTGATCCATGTTACATCCCTGTTACATCTATACACGTTGCGCTATCTCCAAATCAATAATCTAAAAATAAGGGCAGCCCCGAGCCATCGAAATGGCTTAGGGCTGCCCCTTTTTTATTTTTTCAGCGGTTTGATCACCACTTCATATTGGCTGGATACATACGTTTCCGTCTTGGAATCCGTAATGACCTGCGGGTAGAACTTGCCAGGGTCCGGCGACAACAGCTCGTAATATACAACCGCGGTCTTAGCCTTGAACTCAATTTTGGCTACGGCAATGCCATAACCCGGATGAGGCTGATTCGCCCGGATTAGGACGACTTTATTCACCTGGTCATTCACCTTCTCGGTTTGGTAAGAAACCTGGTTCAGCTGCTGGTCGTCGTCTTTGCCCGGAATAACGTTGTCCTTATGCTGCCGAACAAACTCAGCGGCTTGGTATACAAGGCGGGCTGCTTCAATTCGGCTAATCGGCGTTTTGGGGTGGAACTTTCCGTCATCATCCAGCGACGCAATTTTCGTCAGCAGCAGCGTTTGGATGTTGCTCATGTAATCCGGGTTTACCTGATCCGAATCGGCGATATTCACATACATCATAATTACCGGATAATCGCCGGTCGCAGCTACGCCCTGCATCAACATATTGGCAAAAGCTTCGCGGCTCAGCTTCTCGTTCGGCTTGAAATTCGCAGGCAATTGGATGCCGTTGTCTTTAGCAATCTGCAGCGACTCGGAATACCAGAACGCCGCACCGCCTTTTACGCCAGGGCTGGCTTGGCTTTTGCCCTTCAAATCCAATGCCTGTACGATCATTCGTACGCCCTGTGCCCCGGTAAGCTGGCTTTTCGGCGCGAATTTCTCCTTGGTCATGCCATGGATAATGCCCCTTTCATGCAGAGACTTCGTAATTGCCGCATCCCTTCCCTCCACGTCCTGGAAGGCAGCTGCCGAGGAAGCCAGGAGCAGCGAGCTGGACAACAGGAGCGCAGCTGCCAGCTTCAATTTTGGATTCATCATTATTCATCACCTCTGCCCTCTCTGACGCAAAGGGGATCCGGAAGGTTTCAACGTTATAGGAAAAATTCACCGATAAACCGAACGGATTCCCGCCTTATCCCCCAGTTTTAGGCTGCCGTAATCATACTGCGGCAAATTTCCGCACATCTTCGGCATGACTGCTCGCATTGCTTGCAGTGATGATGTTCGTGCTTCCCGCATTCCTCTGCGCAAGCGTCGCAGGCTTTCGCGCACAGTTCACAAAGCTCTTTTGCGAAAGGTGTGCTGCGCGATAGCGCTTCTGCAACAAAAGAACAGATCTCCGCGCATTCCCGGTCAAGCCGTATACATTCCCGCAGCATCGCCAAATCGTATTCCTTCAAGCTGGAGACATAGCAGTAATTGCATGCATTCATGCACTCTAGGCAAGCTTCGATGCATTCCCTGTATTTTTCCTGAATCATAGTCCTATTCCCTCCTGAAGATGTAAGATGTAGTATCCGCGAACAAACTCTTTATTACACTAACCAGGAAGACGGTGAAATGAAACGAAGAAGGACGATCTGCTAAGTATTGGCTGGACTTATCGAGGCAAGGCCTCCAGCTCGCGAAGCCGCTCTGCCAGCTTGTTTTTATCGAAATGCTCGCCAATGAATACGACGACATCCGGCACATTGCCTTGAGGCGATATTTTTAAATAATCCGGTTCACGGTAAGCATATTGGAACAAAAAACGGCTGGACGTGTCGGAGAAGCTCAACACGCCTTTGGCCCGGTAGACCTCCCGGGGAAGCTCGGCGATGAAGCTTTCGAATTGCTCGCTGTTAACAGGCCCTTGAAAATAATGGCTGTACACGGTGACATGTTCATGAGTATGATGCAGATGCCCACCCCCGTAAGCTTCCCCGTGTCCATGAATGCTGCTGTCAGCATGCTCTCCGCACTGACAATCGCCGCCGTGACTGCAGGATGACGCATGCTCTTTATGTTCGCGATCATGAATTCCTTGCAGATCATCATACAATGTCATAAGGTGTTCGATATTCACGCCGCATTTAACGGCGGGCAGAAGCTCCGCATATGGATTCAACCGCCGCAGCAAATCCTCGATTTCCTGCAATTGCCCGCTCTGCAATCTGTCGATTTTGTTAACGATCAGAACAGAACCGCAGCGAATCTGCTCCATCATCAGCCGGTAGGTCTTTCCTTTCTGCGCCGCATGCAGCTCCAGGAAATGAACCGAATCCACGACTGTAATCATCGGCTTGATATCAATTTTGGCAGTTAAGGAAACTTCCGTTACGGCATCCAATATTTCGAGCGGATTAGCTGCACCTGTAGCCTCGATCACGATGACATCCGGCTGCTCATCCCGAATGAGCTCGAACATTTGCACGCTGAGGTCTCCCCGAACGGTACAGCAGATGCATCCGCCAAGCATTTCCGCCATCGGCACCTCATCTCCGACAATCAAACCGTCCAAATTGATATCGCCAATTTCGTTCATGATAATCGCCGGTTTTAAGCCTTGCCCCTTCCAATATGACAGCATCCGCTGCAGCAGCGTCGTTTTCCCGCTTCCGAGAAACCCGGACAATATGTAAACCGGCGTGGCTTGATTCAAATTCGTTTGTGACATCTCCTTACCCCCATATGCATTTCACATTCCATGAGAGCGAGTTTACACCAAGCCATCTGCGGATGCAACCTGTGATTCACCGAATAGTTCCGGGTAAATATGTTAAAATAGGTTATTGAATCAACCTTCAACCATTTAAGACCCGAAAGGAAACGATAAACATGAAATCCGTAGATCAACACCGTCAGGAAGCGCCCCAGCAAGTTTCCTGCATGATTGTGACCGTGTCCGATACCCGGACTCCTGAAAATGACACCAGCGGGAATTTGATACGGCAGCTATTGGAAGCCGGCGGCTGCAAGGTCGTGAAGTACGTCATTATCAAAGACGAATACGACCAGATTCGCCAGCTTCTCCGTGAAGCGGCTTCCGACCGCAGCATCGAAGCGGTCCTGCTTAGCGGAGGCACGGGAATATCGCCCAGGGATACCACATATGAAGCGGTACGCAGCCTGCTAAATAAAGAAATGCCCGGGTTCGGTGAAATTTTCCGTTACTTAAGCTTTACAGAGGATATCGGCTCGGCAGCTATACTAAGCCGCGCGATTGCCGGCACGATCAGCAATATGGCCGTCTTTTCCATGCCCGGCTCACAGGCTGCCGTCAAGCTTGCCATGGAGCGAATCATTATGCCCGAGCTTGGACATGTCATGCGCGAAATCAATAAAAAGTAAAACCCGCATTAAGGATTGGCTATCCGGTTCAGCAAGTCGTCGAACACGGCCCGCATATTTTCGGTATATTTGTGATCAGGCATCCCGTTTGATGCGTATACGAATGCGGTTTTGCCGCGTGTGGCAATGACTGCGGGCTGATTGGCCGCTTTTGCTCGGATCTCTCCGGTGCCATAGATTTCAGCCATTTCCCGGATTCGCTTCTCCTCGGACGGATAAACATAAACAATCACGAAATGTCGAGGATCACTATCAATTAAGTAATTGTAAGTGATCGTACCGTCCAGCGTTTCGGCGTAGGTTTCTCTGGTCAACCTAATTCCGTGTTTGGCGCTCTCACTGATTAAATGATGAAGCAGCGCTTTGTTTAACGTTTTTCCCTGTGTGGCTTGCCTCTGGTTCCCCTTCTGGTACGTTCTCATCTGCACGCGGTCGAGTTCTTCTTTGGCAATGCGGTTCGAGCCGCTTCGGCATCCTGCCAATACAACCGCCGTCCCCAGAATGAGCATAACGACATATAGGCCGGTCTTCCGCCTTTTCATCGTAACCCCTTCTTTCCATACGCTTTAACAGCTTCAGAATTACGATTAGGTTGTCTCATCCTAGACGGTTTCATACGAACCATCACATTGAATCAGCTGTATCAAAAAAAGGGCAGCTGCTCTTCAATTGAGCAGCTGCCCTTGCGTCCTGACTCTCCGCGCGGAGAATCAATCTAATCACGATTGCTAGACGGATTTCAAAGCTACGATTTGACGGCCTATCGCCCTGCCGTTCAGTACGGTTGCTAATGCTTCCTCCACCTGGTTCAGTTTATAGGTTGTCACACCTTCCCGAAGCAGTTGCTCTGGCTTCCATTCACTCGCCAGCTTCTGCCATAACTCCAGCCGTTTCGCCTGCGGACAGTACACGGAATCGATGCCCAGCAAGTTAACGCCCCGCAGAATATAAGGAAAAACCGAGGCTTCATAGGTTCCACCGCCCGTCAAACCAGACAGCGCCACCGAACCGCCATATTTGACAGTTTTCATAATCTCGCCTAGGCCCTCTCCCCCAACGGGATCAACGACAGCCGCCCAGCGGGTCTTGCCGAGCGCGCCCTTAACCTCCGCTGCAGCCGCCTCCCGTGAAATAACGGACGAGGCACCCCAGTTAAGCAAGGAGGCTTCCGTCTCAGGCTTTCCGGTCGCCGCAACGACTTCAAAGCCGAGCTTACCCAGAATGTTCACCGCAATACTCCCAACTCCGCCTGTTGCCCCGCGAACAAGAACAGGCCCGCTGTTTGGCTGAAGCCCGTTATGGAGCAATCGGTCCACGGATAAGGCAGCGGTAAAACCTGCGGTTCCCAGCGCCATGCTTTCCCTAAGGGTTAGTCCCTTGGGCAGCTTGACGAGCCAATCCGCCGGAACGCGGGCAATTTCGGCATATCCTCCGTCATGAGATACACCTAGGCCGTAGCCTGTGCTCAACACCTCATCTCCCGGCTGAAAATCCGGGCTGGACGAAGCGGTCACCTTGCCGGCCAAATCGATGCCAAGAATTCGCGGATAGCTGCTGACCACCTTGCCCTTTGGGCTGCTGGCCAGGCCATCCTTGTAATTGACGCTGGAGTAGTGCACCTCAATCTCAACGTCGCTCTCTGGCAAATTGGAGAGCTGGACCATCTCAACGCCTGCGGAGAAGCCGTCTTCATTCTGATTTACCCGATACGCGCGAAATGAAGTTTTCTTTTCCACGGGATGCCTCCTTTCTTTACGCTGGTTCATAACTCTTGCTTCATCTATCATACTTCATACTTGTTCTTTGCGACTACAAATACGGATGCTCATGCTTAGCCAATAAAACTTGCCATCTCCGGTTCACTTCACGCTCGAACTCGGCTAATGCTCCGCTGTTCTCCGGCTTCGTGAGATGGCGGGTCTTGCCCATCGTCTTGAGCCAATCCACCAGTGGAACGCGTTTGCCCTTTTCCTCCGGATTGTAAGTGATCGTCGTACTTCCATGCTCCACTTCATAGAGCGGGAAAAAGCAGGAATTCACCGCGGCGTCCACGATGTTCGTGCCCTCATCATCAGGGCTGATCCAGTTTAGCGGGCACGCTATCAATATTTTACCATATACGAGCCCTTCGTTCTGAGCATACCACTGAGCTTTGGCCGCTTTCTTGACCAAATCCTGCGGGTAGGCTTCGCTTCCGGTGAATACGTAAGGGATGTTCGTTGCCGCCATAATCTGCGCCGTATCTTTGTGATGGAACACTTTCCCTTTTTGCACTGAGCCGATATTCGAAGTTGAAGTCCGATGACCTAGCGGCGTTGAATAAGACAGCTGTGCCCCTGTGTTCATATATCCTTCATTATCGTATTCGATAATAATCATCCGATGATTGCGAAGCGCAGCGCCGATGGCCGGTCCCATGCCAATATCCATTCCGCCGTCACCGGTTACCATGACGAAAGTGAAGTCATCCTGAAGGCCGAGATGATCTAGCTCTCCCCGGCGCTTGCGCTCCCAGAACATCTCAACTACGCCGGATAAGGTTGCGGCCCCGTTTTGGAACAGGTTGTGGATATAGGTTGCCTTATGAGAGGAGTACGGATACCCGGTTGTAACAACCATAGCACAGCCGGTATGGAACAGTGCGACGATGTCGCCCTCGATCCCTTTAAAAAACAGCTCCAGTCCGGAAAAAATGCCACAGCCCGGACACGCCCCATGCCCTGGCGCAATGCGCTTCGGCTTCTTCGTCAAAGCACGCAGCGGCGGTATGCGAACGCCCAGCTTCCCGGTCTCCTCATTTTTGGTTACCTGAATCAGGCCGGTCTTCAAATCCTCGAAGCGAAGCGGGTTCAACACCCGTTTAGGCGCCTTATCAGGATCCCCCGGCGTATGTCCGTAATAATCGAACGGGATGTCGACCTTTTGCTTCTTCGCCGCCTCGATCGCCAAAGAGAACAAATGATGGCCGTCCTCCGCGTAAAATTCCTTCCCTCCTAAACCATATACGCGGCTGACCACCTGGGTTGTCGTATTGCCATACGTATATAGCGCCGCTTTGATTTCATTAGTCATATTGCCGCCATGCGCTCCATAAGAATCAGCACGGTCGCCTACCGTAACCGCCTTTACGTTTTTGAGCGCCTCAGCGATTTGCCGCTGCGGGAACGGTCGAATCATGTTGGGTGCAATCGAACCCGCCTTGATGCCTTGGCTCCGCAAGCTGTCAACTACGTCCTTGATAATTTCCGAAGCCGAATTCATGAGAAATACCGCTACCTCGGCATCCTCCATCCGATACAGATCAAGCAGCTCATATTTTCTGCCTGTCAGCAGCTCATATTCTCCCGCAATACGTTCAAACACTTCTTCAGCACGGTACATCGCCTGAGACTGCTGATAACAGTTGTTGATATAATCAGGCTCGTTCATGTATGGGCCGACGGTAATCGGGTTGTTGCGGTCCAGTGTATGCGGGAAACCGGCAGGCTGCTCGCCGATAAACCGCTGCACGTCCTCACTGTTAGCGAACGTATGCACCCGGCGTTTCTGGTGCGAGGTAAAATATCCGTCCGAAGCTACAAGCACAGGCAGCCTCACTGCCGGATCCTCTGCCAGCTTGATCGCCATAATATTCATGTCATATACGGCCTGTGGATCACGGCACATTAAGATCGGCCAACCCGTATTTAGCGCAAAATACAAGTCGGAATGGTCGCCGTGAATGTCCAGCGGTCCGGACACCGACCGGCATACCAGATTCATGACCATCGGGAAGCGGGTTCCGGACTGAACCGGCATCTGCTCCAGCATGTACATGTACCCGTTCGCGCTCGTGGCATTGAAGACCCGGCCTCCCGCCGTGGAAGCCCCATAGCAAATTCCCGCTGAGCTATGCTCCCCGTCAGAAGGAATCAGTTTGATGTCATGCTGTCCGTTCGCCTTCATCAAATCGAGAAATTGGGCAATCTCCGTGGATGGAGATATCGGAAAATATCCCATGATATGATAATTGATTTGATGGGCAGCGTATGCCGCCATTTCATTACCTGATTCATAAACGACCCGCTGCTCCACCTTGGCTGTGCCTTTCTCTTTTGCAATATCCATCGCCATGACGTTTCCGCCTTTCTTGTTATTTATTGGACTTCAACGATAGCTTGGTAAGCCGACATTTCCCTCTTACTGCATCGCAAAATCAAATCTGTGCGGGACGCGATTGGCCGCCGCGACACCGTCTTCCTCCCGTTCACCGGATAACGCATCCGTCGGGCAGGCGTGCACGCATTTCAGGCAGCCTTTGCAGTATTGATAATCAATGCCTTGCAGGAACATCTGCAAACGCCCCTTCTTATCCGGCAGCTCCTCCCAGACAAAGCAATTATCTGGACAGACGTTATCACACTGGGCGCAGTGAATGCAGGCATCGAGCTTGAAATGCGGCATCATTCCCGAACGCGAAATGCTGAGATCCTTCAAAATGCTGTTGCCTGGATTGATTACTAGCCCGCCAATCGGCTGGGTTTCGTATCCCAAGACCGGTGTATCCGCCCGGGTAAAGGCAGGCATGCTCATTCCCTCCGGCAGCGCGAAGGTCTCAATCGTCACCTCCTGATATCCACGTTCAAAGGTTGCTATGGCAGGAGCAACCATTTGAGGATATTTGCTCTCCAGGGATTTTCGAATGACCTCCTTCATCGTTTGCGGGTCCAAAAATGGACATAACCGAAACATCGCGCCGAGCATGGCCATATTAACCCGGTTCTTCTCCTCCAAGGCGATGCCCGTAGCATCAACGACGGCAATCGTTCCTCCTAGCAGCTTCAATTCTTCTTTCAGCTCTGCCGGAGTTTTCCGGGAGTTCACGAGAACGGTGCTGTCCTCATAAATGCCGCTGATCACATTGACGGTCTTCGCAAGCGCTTCCTGGAAAATACCTACGATATGCGGCCGCTCTACGGGCGATGTATCCCGGATCGGCGTGTCTAGATTGCAGAAACGGATATGTGCTTTAACCGGCGACCCTTTCTTCTCCGATCCGTACGAAGAGAAGCTGACACCATTCAGCCCGGCTCCCTCGACCCCGGCTTCAGCCAGCATTTTGCCGGCTAGGTTCGCGCCAAGGCCCCCTATCGATTCCAGCCGAATTTCAAAAAAACCTAACTCATTCAATTTTGGTAATTGCATCATGCGTCTGGACTCCCTTCTCGCTTATGCGAATTCATCTACACGGAAATCATTACAGAACCAAACTATACAAAATGCCCCTTCAATAGCCTCGCAAATGCTTCGAGTCTAAAATACCTCGATTAATTTTTCAATTTACCATATATGGAGTGTGACGGATGTAACAAATGTCATATAGACAATTTTGAAGCGGGTGTCGAATGAAGCAAGCAACGACGCTGAAAATAGCGGTTTTTGCGCTTTCCCGAGAAATAATAATAAATGAAAAAGGCTGCTTCCTAAGCATATGCTTAGAAAACAGCCTTGAACTATTTTGGATTGCTTCAATCTTCATGCTGGCCCATATATTCCTCGATCAGCTTCTGCTTAAGCTCCCACGCCTCCTGGCTCAAGTTGACGCGATACTTCTCTGGATTGAGCTTCCGCAAATATTCTGGCCAGAACATTTGCAGCTGCTCTTTATGATAAGCTCGGATCGCATCAAGCGTAGGCAGTTCATAGACAAGCTCCCCGTCTACGAAAATTTGCTGCTGCATCGAAATAGCCTTGTAATTTTTAACGGATTTTTTTAAATAGGGATGAACCGGATCAAACAAACGAAGCTTACCTCCGGATCTGGCCTGCTGCTCATGAGGGAAGCAGATGTAATCGGCGATCGCCTTGCCGCTCTCCCCATCGACAATACGCAAAATATCCTTTCTGCCCGGGGTCGTTACTTTTTCCGGATTGGCGGATATTTTGATCGTCGGCTCCATTACTCCGTTCCGTTCACGTTCAACAAGTTTATACACCCCGCCCAAAGCCGGCTGGTCCGCAGCTGTAATCAGCTGGGTGCCAACACCCCATATATCGATTTTCGCCCCTTGTGCCTTGAGGTTAAAGATCGTATTCTCGTCCAGGTCATTTGATGCAACGATCTGAACGTATGGAAGACCGGCTTCGTCAAGCATTTTACGGGCTTTCATCGACAGGTAAGCGAGATCTCCGCTATCCAGGCGAATGCTGCTTAACCGTTTACCCTTGCTCTCCAGCAGCTTTGCAGTCTTGATCGCGTTCGGCACGCCGCTGCTTAATGTGTCAAATGTATCCACGAGCAGCGAGACCTGATCAGGAAGCGCCTCAGCAAATCGTTCAAATGCCTCCAGCTCCGAGTCGAAGCTCTGCACCCAGGAGTGTGCATGCGTTCCTTTGGTTGGAATGCCAAAGATCTCTCCGGCAAGCAAATTCGAGGTCGCGTCGAAGCCCGACAAATAGGCAGCTCGCGCTCCCCAAATGGCAGCGTCGGCCTCCTGCGCCCGCCTTGAACCGAATTCGAGCAGCACATCATTTTCGGCCACCCGCTTCACCCGAGATGCTTTGGTGGCAATCAAGGTCTGAAAGTTCATGAAATTAAGCAGTGCGGTTTCGATCAGCTGGGCCTCCATAATTGTTCCCTCTACGCGAATCAGCGGCTCGCTCGGAAATACCAAAGCTCCTTCAGGAACAGCGTAAAGATTGCCCTTAAATCGGAAATTACGGAGCAGCTCCAGAAAAGCAGGGTCGTAATTCTCTTCCTGTCTGCCCAGAAACTCGATATCGCTATCCGAAAACTGCAGGTGAGATATGTACTGCACAATTCGCTCTAAACCTGCAAACACGGCATATCCGTTACCGAAGGGCAGCTTGCGAAAATACGCCTCGAACACCGCTTTGCGTTCATGCGTACCGTTTACCCAGTGGGCATAAATCATATTAATCTGATATTTATCCGTATGTAGCGCCAAACTTGCGCTTTGCATCTGTCTTTCATCCTCTCTGGTGTCGCAACTGCACAAATGCGCAGCTATTACTGTAAGTTTATCTGCTGCTTGTCACATTTGCACCCAAAGTAGCACGAAAATGCCCGAGTGCCCATGTATGGCCTTCCGGATTGAAGCTGGCTACACCATCCTCGTAGATCGTAATTCCATAACCTTTATTATATGCATCTACAGCGGTATGCAATACGCAAATATCCGTGCAAACGCCGATGATCGCCACTTCGTTAATTCCCCGTTCCCGCAATTTCTGCTCGAGATCGGTGCCGCAAAAAGCGCTGTATCGCGTTTTGTCCATCCAGTAGATCCGATCCTGGTGCCGCTTGTACACGTCCGCTAACTTGCCGTACAGCTCCCGTCCTTCCGTATCTCGGATATTATGCGGCGGGAATAGCTTGGATTCCGGATGGAGCGTATCCCCCTCTTCGTGCAGATCCACCGCCATGACGACAAAATCGCCCTGCTGCACATATTGCTCCGTAATTTGGCAAATCGCCGATTCGAGCAAAATCGCCGGCTCGCCTACGGGCAGTTTTCCATCGACGAAATCCTTCGTATAATCAACAACAAGCAGTGCTTTCATCCAGCTTCACCCAGCCCTTCTTCTTAATAAATTATGAACATGGAATGAACAAGAAACGGCAGCTGACAAATAGTTAACTACATGAGCAAATAATCAAGATATCGCTATCATTTAAGTATAAATGGATAATCTTGGCGTATAATCGGTAAAACGATATAACTGCGCCGGGCGCTGCGAATATTGATTGGACAGCATCGGATTCCCGTTCTCATCGCGCACTTCCTCCAAGATCCCTTGTCTGCTGCGGGTAGACGTGATTTTGCGAATGAAATTCAGCTCCGCGAAATCCGGTACAACCGTCTGAATAACCTGATAAAGCTCGCCAAGCGTAAAATGAGGCGGCAAAAACTGCTTCGCGATCGTCGTATGAAGCATCTGCTGCTGAATTCTCTTATAAGCGTCCTCTAAAATCTCACGATGATCGAACGCGAGCTGTAAATCCTCCAGCGCCTCTTTTACCGTAAACAATCCGACTTCCTGGGCATCGTCCGCGGATTGGCGCTTCTCCAGCACCCACTCCTCGACTAGCGCGAAGAAAGCGTGAGAAATAATCCAGCCGCGCGGGTCGCGCCCGGGCTTGCTGTACACCCCGAGATACTCCAGGTGGTGACCGTCTACCCCTGTCTCCTCCTTCAACTCTCTGCGCGCGGTCTCATACAAAGACTCATCCTCTTGAGAAAATCCCCCCGGCAGCGCCCAGGCCCCAGCAAACGGCCAGCTTCTGCGGCGGATCAGCATCACCTTCAAATCGAACCTAGGAAGCGACTTGGTAGCGGCCTTTCGCTCCTGCTTGGCTAGTGTAAACATGACTATGTCCGCAGGAATTCCATCCGGTGTTCGGTATTTCTTGGCATCGTAGCGATGCTGTCCCTGATCCTGTTCTTGTTCCATACTCATCATGAATCACCACATTACTCATATGATAACGTTACCTAGCGAATCACCGGGCAACATTCCGTTGAATTTGCATTACTATGAATCAGCCTTGATCCTTGCCGGAGTTCCCTTTATCCTTCGGCAGCCGGAACGTCGCTGTTGCGATGCTTCCCAATAAGCCCTCACTGTTGCGGACTTCAGCACGCAAAGTCATCGTACGGAACGTCTCATGCAGCGGATAAGCCGTCACGATCAATTCGCCCATTTGCATCGGACTCAGAAAATTTACGTTCAAGTGCGTCGTTACACCTTCCCGGCCTTCCTTTGTAGCCGTTACAAGCGTACCCATCGCCTGGTCCATCATCGCGGACAGGACGCCTCCATGGACGATGCCCATGGAATTTAAATGCGACTCGGTAGCGGTAAGGCCGATCTCCACACGCTGACTGTCTGCCGATAACAGCCGGAGGCCAAGCAGTCCCCAAAACGACTTCTCGCTGCGGGACATGATATCCGTCCAATCCATTATCGTTCCTCCTTCTGTATGGATTGACGCGGTCAACCCTATCTTGATGTATTATTCCTAAGATGCCTCTATTCAAACAATCATTACGCAGACATTTCATGATATTAATAAAATATAGATGGTGTATCGTCAAAAAAAGTGCGAAGGGTAAGCCTCCGCACAGGTTTCATGATGACTTACTCGCCATATCCTGAAGCCGGAGCAGATTCACTTCCGGATTCAACATTGACCTTCTCGGATACCGTATCCCGGATTACCGAAATGACGAGCTGCAGCAAATAATTAATATCGCTCTGGCTTTGCTGGAATTCGGTCACGAGTGGAATTTCATCCAGCTCGTCCTGAAGCTCGTCGATCTCCCGCTCTATTTTGTCAACCATCGCTTGATTCTGGAAGCTTTGGAAGGCAACGATTTCCTTCTGCTTCTTCTTGATGGCACTGATTAGCGTTTGCACTCTTTCATGCTTCCGGATCAGCTCCTCAGCCTTCTGGAAATGCTGAACCTCCTCGCTTGTCCCGATCAGCTCTGCGAGCTCTTTAGCTTTTGCCATAATATCTTCGCGAATGACGAGATCGCGGGAATCGAATTTCGGAATCCCACAATCAGTCGTGTGGTTATGCTCTTGTCCCAATGTTCTTTCCTCCCAACAAAATTCATGCCATGTATTTCATTCTATTAATTATGCGGAGGTAACCGCTTCTGATACGATGTTCCCTTTAATATACCATGTCATTGGATCGGTAATTTCCACTTGTACGAACTTGCCGATCAAATCCTTGCCGCCCTCAAAATGGACCAGCTTATTGCTGCGTGTCCGGCCGGACAGCACTTCGGCATTGTTCTTGCTCTCCCCTTCGACAAGCACCTCGACAATTTTACCTTTCATCAGGTCGTTGCTAATGCGGCAATGCTCGTTAACCACGTCGTTAAGCCGCTGCAGGCGCTCTTTCTTCACTTCCATTGGAACGTTGTCCTCCATAACGGCGGCCGGCGTTCCTTCACGCGGGGAATAAATGAACGTAAACGCAAAGTCATATCCTACCTCGCGAACCAAGGATAGCGTGTCTTCGAACTGCTCGTCGGTTTCCCCAGGGAAGCCAACGATTATATCAGTTGTCAGCACCACGTCTGGAATGGCTTTCTTGATTTTGCGGACAAGCTCCAAATAATGCTCCCGCGAATATTTGCGGCTCATGCGCTTCAACACTTCGGTATTGCCCGATTGAACTGGCAGATGGATATGCTCAACCAGATTGCCGCCCTTTGCCAGCACTTCAATCAAATCGTCATCAAAATCACGGGGATGCGATGTCGTAAAGCGAACGCGCGGAATATCAATTAGACGGATGTCGTCCATCAAATTGGCAAACGTATAATCGATGTCGGTAAAATCCTTGCCATAAGCATTTACATTCTGTCCAAGCAAGGTAATTTCCTTGAAGCCTTGACGCGCCAAATCGCGCACCTCGGCGATGACATCCTCAGGACGGCGGCTTCGCTCCTTGCCCCGCGTAAATGGAACGATACAATAGGTGCAAAATTTATCACAGCCGTACATAATGTTGACCCAAGCTCGCATCCCTTCACGTTTCTTCGGCAGGTTCTCGATGATGTCCCCTTCTTTGGACCATACTTCGACGACCATTTCTTTGCTGAACAACGCTTCACGGATCAAATGAGGCAGCCGGTGAATATTATGTGTGCCAAAAATCATATCGACGAAGCCATGCTTCTGCATAATCCGGTTCACAACGCCTTCTTCCTGCGACATGCAGCCGCATACGCCAAGCAGAAGATTCGGATTTTCCGTCTTAAGCCCCTTCAGGTGCCCAAGCTCGCCGAACACTTTATCTTCGGCATTCTCACGGATTGCACAGGTGTTCAGCAGAATAATGTTCGCATCCTTACGCTCTTCCGTAGGGGTATAGCCCATTTCCTCAAGCAGACCCTTCATTGTCTCCGTATCATGCTCGTTCATCTGGCAGCCGTACGTATAAATAATATATTTCTTGCCGTTGCCGATGCCTTTTAGCTCTTCAGGCACGGCAGTGTTGTACAGCACTTGAACATCCTCTTTCCCGCGCTGCTTCTCTTTGCGGTGATTCGGTTCCGAAAGAATTTGAATATCCCGTCCGCGGATTCTGATTTTCTTGCCGTTCTCGTCCTCGGAAATGACTTTGGCGTCCGAGAAATCAAAATACTTGGAGTAATCCTTCGTTTCCTTAGCCATGGTGTCGGCCCACTCCTTTAGTCAATCTATCGCTAAAACTATCACGTCATCTTAAGTTATTGAAAAATGCATTACACCAAATTATAACATGCTTCTAAATTGATATCCAGACGCGATGAGGTCAGCGGCAATTATTCTACAAGACTTCTTCAGCACGCACAAAAGCCCGTTCCAATTGAACGGGCTCGGCTATTGCTTTTATTTTTTTTGCGATTAAGGAATGTCCTAGAATCCTTTGTACTGCGGCTCTTCATTTTCCAGCTGCGAAACTCTTGTTTCCACTTGGTCAACGATTTGCTGCGTTTGTTGAGCCGCAGTAGTAAACAAGTTTTTTGCATCCTTGTTTTGCGTATTCAAAGCGAATTGCTCCAGGTTCGCTTGAGCGCTTTTTAAGGACGCCAGCGTTGTTTTTACTTGTGCTGATACTGTCATCTGATTCACCACCTTAATCTTGTAACTGTGCTTTGCGCCATCATAATTTGGCCCATTTTACACAAATCATACTGGACTTCGCTCTTCCAAATATTGTGTTAATAAAAAAAATGCTCCTGCGCATAATTGGGTTACCCGTGTTTTAGGCGTAATGAAAGGAGTGTCAGTGTCAAAATGCAAATCTGGTTAGAGGTTTTCGTAAGAACCCTGGTTTCAATTGCAGTACTCTTTCTTCTGACCAAATTGCTTGGAAAAAGGCAAATCTCACAGCTTTCCTTATTTGAGTACATTACAGGGATCACGATTGGGGATTTGGCTGCATACATTTCGGTGAATCATCAGGAGCGGTGGTATATCGGCTTTACCGCATTAGTCACCTGGGTTCTCGTCTCTTTTGGAATAGAACTCCTGCAAATCAAAAGCAAAAAAGCCAGAAACTTTACCGACAACAGCTCTACAATCCTAATCAAGGACGGCAAAATCCTTGAGGACAATTTAAAAAAGGAAAAGCTCACGAGCGAAGAGCTGCTGGAACAGCTGAGGAAAAAAAACATATTCAAGGCGGCCGAAGTCGAATTTGCATTGATTGAGCCGAGCGGAGAGATCAATGTGCTGTTAAAAAGAGAATATCAGCCTATAACACCAGCTCATTTAGGCATTAAGGTTTCTCCTCAACCGGAGACACAGGCGGTCATTCTCGACGGGAAAATCATGGACGAGCCGCTTTCTACGATTGGTTTGAACAGGGCCTGGCTTCACACCGAACTGGAGAAGCTCGGCGTAACCGTCGAAAATGTATTTGTCGGACAGGTTGACGGCTTCGGTCAGCTTTATGTCGACCTCTACGACGATAAAATAAGTGTTCCCGAACCTCAAGAAAGAGCAGCATTGCTGGCGAATTTGAAAAAATGTGAGGCCGATCTGGAGATGTATGCATTATCGACAGAAGAAGCAGAGCCTAAACAAATGTACACTGACTGCTCCGAGCAACTGCAGCAAATCATTAAGGACGTCAAGCCGCTCTTGGCTAGATAGGAGGTAATTTGATGGGAAACAATAATAAAAAAATGACGCCGGTCCAACAGAAATATCAAAAACTAGCGCAGTCCAAGGAACCGAAACGCCCCGTATGGAGCAATTGCATTCGTGCTTTTCTGATCGGAGGAACCATATGCCTCATCGGGGAAGCTATTCGGCAGGCATTTATGAAATATGGCGGATTTACGGATAAGGAAGCGGGCAACCCAACCGTTGCCGTGCTGATATTATTGTCCGTCATACTTACATCGCTAGGCGTATACGATAAAATCGCCCAGTGGGCAGGTGCAGGCAGCGCTGTACCCGTCACCGGCTTCGCGAATTCCATGGCCTCTTCCGCCATCGAGCATCGCAGCGAAGGATTAGTATTGGGAGTGGGAGCGGGAATGTTTAAATTAGCTGGATCCGTGGTTGTATTCGGAACAGTTGCCGCGTTCATTATCGGGATTATTTACGCCATTTTTGTACCTGGATATGCAGGAGGAGGAGGTTCGTGACATGCTTAAAGGCCACCAAAGCTGGATATTTGAGAACAAACCGAAGATCGTCGGCAGGGCGACGATCGTGGGCCCCTTCGAAGGCGATGGGCCGCTGGCCAAAGACTTTGATATCATACATTCAGACCTGTATCTCGGACAAGAGAGCTGGGAGAAGGCGGAGAAGACGCTTATCGAAGAATCAGCCAACCTAGCCGTTAAAAAAGCAGGCCTGACCAAAGAGCAAATCCAGTTTTATTTCGGCGGGGACTTGATGAACCAGATCATCAGCAGCAGCTTTGCCGCCAGATCGCTAAACATCCCCTTCCTCGGTCTCTTCGGGGCATGCTCCACTTCAATGGAGAGTCTAGCGCTCGCTTCATTGACCGTTAACCATGGCGGTGCCAAGTATGCTCTTGCTGGCACCTGCAGCCATAATGCGAGTGCGGAGAAGCAATTCCGCTATCCAACGGAATACGGCTCACAGAAGCCGCCAACAGCGCAATTCACCGTAACCGGGTCAGGCGCTGCCGTCGTATCACTCGAAGGGGAAGGCCCTGCTGTCACTTCAGCGACGATCGGCAGAGTAATCGATATGGGGATTAGCGACCCGTTTAACATGGGAGCAGCCATGGCTCCCGCCGCGGTTGATACGATTCAGGCCCATTTCAGAGATATGAGAATAGACCCTTCGTATTACGATCTGATCGTCACCGGAGATTTATCGAGAGTAGGCTATGATATCGCCAAGACCTTACTAAAAGAGCATCGTATCCCGATGGAGGGAACCATCTATAAAGATTGCGGCATGATGATTTACGATTACAGCAAACAGCAGGTTCAAGCGGGAGCCAGCGGCTGCGCCTGCTCGGCCGTCGTCACCTATGGACATCTGCTGAATCAGCTCGAGCGCGGCGAGCTAAACCGGATTCTTGTGGTTGCTACGGGCGCATTGCTTTCGCCTCTGTCCTTTCAGCAGGGAGAGACAATTCCTTGCATTGCCCATGCGGTGTCGATCGAAAATACGCAAGCAACGTAAAACCGCCAGCTTCGCATAACGAGTAAACGGGCTATCCCAGGGGACATTTCTCCCTAGGATAGCCCGTTATTCATCTGCATTGCCAATTAGTCAATAATTTCGGCGGTATCGCCGTTACTCGCTCCTGCTGCATTTGCCTCATCCGTGTCGATATGCATATCCAGTGCAAAGGAATCGGAAACGCGAGCAATGACGTTCTCCAGCACTAAACCGCGCTCTCCGCCCAAACGAACCTTCAGCATTTGCTTATCTTTAATGCCCCATTTCTCGGCATCGGAAGTATGAAAATGAATGTGGCGGGCTGCTACGATTACTCCTTCTTGCAGCACCACCTCGCCAGCAGGTCCTTTAATCGTAATACCCGGCGTGCCTTCAATATTTCCAGATTCTCTTACCGGCGCTTTTACGCCGATCGCAAACGAATCGGTACGGGAAATTTCAAGCTGTGAAGCAGGACGTGCAGGTCCTAGTATACGCACTTTGTCGAATTGACCCTTCGGACCGATGACCGCTACCGTCTCGTTAGCCGCAAATTGTCCTGGCTGAGACAACGGCTTGAATTCCGTAAGCTGGTAGCCTTGTCCAAACAAAGCTTCGATATGTTCCTGGGTCAAATGGATATGACGCGCTGATACGCCGACTGGCACTGTTTTGCTCATTTGCAAACACTCCTCAGTTTTTTCTCTATGTCGATGACGTTTTACATCGTTACCCATTATACACCTATTTCAAACAAAAAGAAAAAGATGTCCTCTCAAAAAGGACATCTTTCACTGTATTATCTGAATTCTGCAACAAGATTGTCAAAGTCGGCCTGGGATAATGCCAGCGATTGATGCGCCAGCGGCTCCTGGGAGAAACCGTGAACAAGGTTCTCGTAGCTTTTCTTCTCTTTGTTTTGATAGATCAAACCTGTGATCATGCTGCCCGTTTCCATCAGCTTCGTCATTGCAGCAAGGCGGTTCGTAGGATCATAGCCTTCTACTGTATCCAAGTTGATGATATTATCTTTAAACCAGTCGTACGTATTCACTTTGTTGAATGTTACGCACGGGCTGAATACGTTAATTAACGAGAAGCCTTCGTGCTGGATGCCTTGTTCGATCAACGAAGTCAGCTGCTTCAAATCACTGGAGAAGGATTGGGCTACGAAAGTAGCACCTGCTGCAAGAGCTACCTCTAGCGGCGACAACGTAGATTCGATGGATCCTTCAGGCGTACTCTTCGTTTTGAAGCCTTCGCCGCTCCGCGGAGAAGTCTGGCCTTTCGTCAATCCATAAATCTGGTTATCCATAACGATATAAGTGATATTGATGTTACGACGAATCGCATGAACCGTGTGGCCCATACCGATTGCAAACCCGTCGCCGTCCCCGCCGGAAGCGATAACGGTCAAATCGCGGTTTGCCAGCTTTACGCCCTGAGCGATCGGCAGCGCACGGCCATGAATTCCATGAAGACCGTAAGCGTTAATATATCCTGAAATCCGTCCGGAACAACCGATTCCGGAGATGACTGCCAACCCCTCTGGCTCCAGCCCTACATTGGCCGCAGCGCGTTGAATGGCAGCTTGTACGGAAAAATCTCCGCATCCTGGACACCAGTTTGGTTTGATTTTATTACGAAACTCTTTGAAAGTTGCCATTTAGACCAACTCCTCCTGCGGTTTATTTCCGGCTACATTTTTGCATTCGTTGTAAACTTCCGAAGGAAGGAACGGATTGCCGTCATACTTCAACACATTGACAATTTTGTCGTGATAACCGATGTTTTGCTTAATCAGGTTGGCCAGCTGGCCTGTCGCATTATTTTCGAGAACAAGTACCTTCTTGGCTTTTTTAATTTCCGGAAGCACTTCTTCGACCGGGAACGGATGCAGCAAACGAACGGTCATGTGATTCGTTTTGATGCCTTCCCCGTCCAGACGCGTGCGAGCCTGATCGATTGTACCGCCCGTGGATCCCATGCCGATAACAAGGATATCCGGCTCAGCATGCGGAGCCTGAAGATGGATCGGGTTCGTCATCTGCAGTTTGTTCAGCTTGCGCAGACGTTTATCCATCATTTTCTTCCGGTTAACCGGGCTTTCCGATGGACGTCCTGCCTCATCATGCTCTACGCCGGTAACATGGTGGATGCCGTTCTTCTCGCCTGGCAGAACCCGTGGGGAGATGCCATTCTCGGTGAATGCATAACGATTGAACATGCTGCCGTCTTCACGGTCAGGAATATCCTTCACCACATATCCGCGGTCGATGACAATTTTGTTATAATCCAGCATTTCACAGGACTGCTTGCCCAGCGAAAGCTGAAGATCCGTCGCCAAAATGACTGGAACTTGATATTTCTCGGCAAGGTTGAAGGCTTCAATTGTATCGTAGAAGCATTCTTCGATCGAACTAGGCGCAATTACGATTTTCGGAATTTCACCATGAGTACCGTAGATCAGCGCGTTAATATCACTTTGCTCCTGCTTCGTCGGCAGCCCTGTACTTGGGCCACCACGCTGTGTATCCACAATAACGACAGGAGTCTCGGTCATCCCTGCCAGGCCAATCGCTTCCATCATCAGGGCCAAGCCAGGACCCGCCGATGCGGTCATCGTCCGGACGCCGGCATAGTTCGAGCCGATCGCCATCGTAATAGCGGCGATTTCGTCTTCGGTTTGAATTACCGTTCCGCCGAATTTCGGCAATTTCTTGATTAAATATTCCATGATTTCAGAAGCCGGCGTAATTGGATAGGCACTCATGATCCGACATCCGGCAGCAACCGCGCCAAGGCCAATCGCATCGTTGCCGATCATGAACAGCTTCTGCTTACCGTCAGCAGGACCCAGCTTGAAGCTGTCAATCGGCCCTCCGGCAAGCTCAAGCACGAAATCCGCACCGCGTTTCACCGCTTCGATATTCTTCTCAACAATCGCTGGACCCTTACGTCCAAATTCTTCTTCTACGGCTTTATTAAATACTTCCAACGGCAGACCAAGCAACGCCCAAGATGCTCCGGACGCTACCATATTCTTCATCAGTGAAGTACCCAGCTCCTCCGCAATCGCCGTAATCGGAACCGCAAAGAGAGTCGCGTCAACACCTTCAGGAACGGTAGGATCGAATTTAGCATCGGCTACGATGACGCCCCCGCTGCGAAGCTCATGTGCATTCAAATCGATACTTTCTTGGTCAAAAGCGACTAAAATGTCCAAATCGTCGGAAATCGCACGAATCGGCATTGTACTGATCCGAATTTTGTTATTCGTATGGCCGCCTTTAATACGGGAGGAGAAATGCCGATACCCGTACAAGTAATATCCCAGTCTGTTCAAGGCCGTCGAAAAAATTCGATCTGTACTTTCAACGCCTTCACCTTGCTGTCCACCGATCTTCCAAGACAATTGACTAATCAAGATCGCCCACCCCTTTAATCGTATCGCTATAGCACTATCAGTATATTTATAGTGCAGCTAGAATGTTGACTTGGAAACAGTATTCACCGTTTCCATAAATGTGAACATTCTGTTTCAGAGTCATGTCAATTTTATGTCGCAAACAAATAAAAAGCAAGCGTTTTCGAGCCTTTTATCATATAGTAGTTTTCGATCATATCGATCTCACGATTGGATTAATTAAAGCGCTTACTTGTTTTTTGGCAGCCACATGCGTAAAAACCTGACTGCATTATCGTACAACCATCCCCGTACAAGCCGTTCAGGATAATGCTTTAGCAGCATTTCTGCCCAATCCAAATAGCGTCCGCAATGATCAAAATCACTAAGATGCTCTTCGATTCCGTCGAAGTCAGAGCCAAACATAATATGGTCCTCACCGCCCAAAGCGCAAATATGCTCAATGTGAGGAAGCAAATGCTTGCTCGACGGAACGCCGCCTTTATGAACGAACCAAGGGACAAATGTCACACCGATTCTGCCGTTCATTCGTATGATAGCTTGAATTTGCTCATCATGCAAATTTCTGACATGATCACAGACCGCGTAGGCATTCGAATGGGAAGCTATGAATGGCCGCTGCGCTGCCTCAGAGAGCTCTACAAGCTCCCAGAAGCCCTTCTGGGATAAATGGGATACATCTAGTATCATTTCTAACTGATGGCTTAAATCGACGAGCTGGACGCCTTTAAACGTAAACCCTCCGTTACGTTGTTCCAATATGCCATCAGCTGCCCAATTCGCATGATTCCAAGTAATTCCCAGCAAGCGCACCCCCAAATCAAAGCAAACTTGCAGATAATGCAAGTTTCCCTCCAGGCCGTCAGCTCCTTCCAGTGCCAGCAATCCTCCCTGCTTCCCCTCCTGCTCCCATTGCTCCAGCTCTTCGGCATAGCGAATGGGAAATATTCCGTTTGGAATGACACGGGTATTGTAAACATCAATCTGATCCAAAATATGTCCCATATTCGGGGTCCCCAGCTGCTTGGATAAGAATATGGCAAAGCACTGCAGTTTAACGTTGCCTTGGACCATTCGCTTTGCGGATACGTCGAGTCGGTCGTCTGCAGTGAAGTCCATTTCAGGATGAAGCCGCATTTTGCTTAAGGCATCGCAATGGAAATCGGCGACTTTCATTTTCAAACTCCCCCCGCCCTTCATTAGCTGATTACACGTTTATGCCTAGAGATGAAACTTTGGATCTTTGTCATAGTTTGCCTCAAATGCAAAAAACCTGTCTACGCATGCTCGTAAACAGGTATCTAATTGTTGCTATCTATTATTTTATCTAGGCTCCACGATCAGTTTAATGGCTGTGCGATCCTCGCCGTCAATGACAATGTCCGTAAACGCCGGAATACAAATCAAGTCTACACCGCTAGGTGCGACGAATCCCCGGGCAATCGCTACCGCTTTAATGGCTTGGTTCAGAGCACCGGCCCCTATAGCCTGAAGTTCAGCAGCGCCACGTTCTCTAAGAACTCCAGCAAGCGCACCGGCAACGGAGTTGGGATTGGATTTTGCTGAAACTTTTAATACTTCCATGGTAAGTACCTCCCTGGGAATAATGGTTGATTCCACTACTTAGAAGATATTCGTTAGAAGTGAAAAAATTCCTGCTTTTTACCATACCCTATTCCGCAGCCGGCATTACACTAATTTTGCATTTTCTTACTCCATAATCCACTCGTCTTCAAGCAAGCGAATTTTTTGAATTTTCTTCGCACGTCCCGTAGAGTCATCGACGTCCACTACTAAGGCATGAAAATGCCATTTCCCTTCGCACACTTGAAAGCGCACCGGCAGCTGTGTTGTAAACTTACGCAGCACTGCTTCCCTCTCCATGCCTAACACGCCTTCCCGCGAGCCTACCATGCCCGCATCCGTCAAATAAGCTGTTCCCTGAGGCAGTATTATGTCATCATTGCTTTGCACGTGTGTATGCGTGCCTACGACAAGGGAGGCTCTCCCATCGAGATGCCAGCCCATCGCGATTTTCTCTGAAGTGGCCTCGGCATGGAAATCGACGAGAATGCATTTATGCTTTTTGGCCAGTTTCCCGATAATTTCGTCGGCTGCCCTAAACGGATCATCAATAGCTGGTAGAAAAGTGCGGCCCATTAAATTGACAATCGCGAGCTCTTTGCCATTAGCTTTAATGACGGTATAACCCCGTCCCGGCGTTCCTGGGGGAAAGTTGGCCGGACGGATCATTCGCGGCTCATCGTCGATAAACTCAAAGATTTCTTTATTATCCCATGTATGGTTGCCCATCGTAAGGCCGTGTATGCCTAGCTCGAAAAACTCTTTGGCTATCGCCGCCGTAATACCTCTTCCTCCGGCTGCGTTTTCTCCGTTCGCAATAATGACATGCGGGCTATATTTGGATTTCAAATGCGGGAGCGTCTCCTTCAACGCTTTCCGGCCCGTGCTTCCAACAATATCTCCGATAAATAAAACCTTAATGGCAGGTTCCTCCTCAAACAATGGTTGTATTCTCATAAGCAATGAGAAAAAGCGGCCCCATAAGGGCCACTTTCTCAGCATTGGCTTTACTTTGCGTATTCAACCGCCCGTGTCTCGCGTATGACGGTAACCTTGATATGCCCTGGATAATCCAGTTCATTCTCAATCGTCTTCGTGATGTCCCTAGCCAGGCGGAATGCTTCTGCATCGTCGATTTTGTCGGGCTGTACCATAACGCGAACCTCACGGCCAGCTTGGATGGCATAGGATTTCTCCACGCCTTCGAAAGATTCCGAAATTTCTTCAAGCTTCTCGAGGCGCCGGATGTATGTTTCCAGCGTTTCGCGGCGAGCGCCAGGCCTTGCTGCCGACAAGGCATCAGCTGCACCGACCAGCATGGCGATCACCGATGTGGCCTCACAGTCACCGTGGTGGGATGCGATACTATTGATAACCACCGGGTGCTCCTTGTATTTCTTAGCCAATTCCACGCCGATCTCGACATGCGATCCTTCCACTTCATGATCAAGCGCTTTACCGATATCATGCAGCAGTCCAGCCCGCTTGGCCAAAACGATGTCTTCGCCTAATTCGCCTGCCATCAGGCCGGCCAAGTAAGCAACCTCCATCGAGTGCTTCAGCACGTTCTGGCCGTAGCTTGTCCGGAATTTAAGACGTCCCAAAATTTTGATCAGATCAGGATGAAGCGCATGAACTCCCACTTCGAAGGTTGCTTGCTCACCGTATTCACGAATCCGTTCATCCACTTCACGACGCGATTTCTCGACCATTTCTTCGATTCGCGCCGGGTGAATCCGTCCGTCCGCCACAAGTTTCTCTAATGCGGTACGAGCGATCTCCCGACGAATCGGATCAAAGCCAGACAAGATGACGGCTTCCGGCGTATCGTCAATAATGAGATCGATCCCGGTCAACGTCTCAAGCGCGCGGATGTTGCGTCCTTCGCGGCCAATGATCCGTCCCTTCATCTCCTCGTTCGGCAATGCTACAACAGATACGGTCGTCTCCGCAACATGATCGGCTGCGCAGCGTTGAATAGCCAGCGTAATGATTTCACGCGATTTCTTATCGGCTTCCTCTTTCGCCTGCTGTTCAATGTCCTTGATCAGCTGCGCTGTTTCATGGCGAACTTCCTGCTCTACATTGTTTAGGATAATGATTCTGGCGTCCTCCATCGTCAAGTTGGAGATACGTTCCAATTCCTGAACCTGAGTTTTATAAATCTGATCAATCTGCTGCTGAGTTTCTTCAATTCGCTTCTCTTTGCCTGCCACCTGCTCTTCTTTTCGTTCAAGCGATTCTAATTTTTTATCCAGCGACTCTTCTTTTTGCAACAATCGTCTTTCCTGCCGTTGAATTTCGTTCCGACGTTCACGAATGTCTTTATCAGCTTCAGTCCGGATTTTATGGACTTCGTCCTTAGCTTCCAGGACTGTTTCTTTCTTCAGTGCTTCTGCATCTTTCTTTGCATTTTCCAAGATTTGGCTTGCAGCGTGTTCCGCACTGGAAATTTTAGCTTCTGCAAGAGATTTCCGAATAAAATATCCGATCACGAACCCAAAGAATAAAGCGGCTGCAACGAGAGCGACCCAGACTCCATCGTGCATCTGTTCACCTCCCCGTTGATTCCTCCAAGGCATTCCTTGGGATACTTGCAGTTGTAGTTAACTTCCTCAATTCATCATCATTTCTAAGAATCGAATACAGGCCGATTCAGGTAGGCTGCTCACTTTAATTCATGAGCTAAAATGTAACCCTTCATGATTGGCGAATAGAATGTGTACAGAGTCATAATTTTGGAAGGAAAAAAGGACTCTGTGCATATAGACATTTTATTATTTGACGAAAGATATTGTCAAGCAAATGACAGCCGCTCCTGCCGCAGGCCTATTCCTCTTCCCATTCCTCCGTATTTTCTTGGCCCTCCTGCTGGGCCAACTCGCGGATAACTTTGGAAACAAGCCCTCCTGAATAGCCTCTGCGCATAAGAAAAGCGCCCGTCTTTCGCTTTCTGTCCATGAATTCGCCTGTGGTGGATCTCCATTTCTTCGCCCCCAGCTGTAGAGCGCTATTATATTCATCCTCTTCGCTGACTTCACCAAGCGCCTCCTCAATCAAAGGCTTGGCAATGCCCTTCTGACGAAGTTCGTGGCGAACCCATAGTTTTCCCTTGCCCCTGCTTCCAACACGCTGCTTGGCCCATTCCTGGGCGTATGCGGCATCATCAATAAGCCGCTCCTGCTTAAGACGGTAAAGAACGTCGCTTACCGTCTCTTCGCTCCATCCCTTTTCTTCGAGGCGGAGCGCTATTTCGTAGGCAGTACGCGGCTTGCGGCTCAAATATACAAGCGCGTCCCCGTAACTTCGCTGCCGTTCGTCCGCCGCGATAATCTCTTCCAAATCCGACTTGGCAAAAGCCGCGCCTTTGATCATCCGATATTTAATCATCACATCTTCATGAATTTCGACCGAATAGGAGCCAAAATGGATCCGGTAACGGAACTTCGGCCGCTTTAGGGCTTCCACCATAGTAATTTCCAGTTCACCCTCATCCGGGAAATCATCAAAGCTTGACTCCACGGCGAGGGATTCCTCTGTAGTATTCCCCCAAAAACGCTCTTCAGAAATATCAACTATTCCCTGCGGTTCCTGTAACCGCCTTCCGCCCTTTCCTGAAGGTGGCTGTATCCCGCGATTACCGTATTTTCCATTCATCGAGCCGCCCCCCTTGCCGCATTCTGCTAATACTTGCTTGCATATTATATCACGGTCGTCACTTCCAAAATAAAAGCGCTCTGTTCTGGCTTCGCCAGAATACAGAGCGCCTAAATATTGCTAAGTTATTATTCTTCGAAAAGCGCCTGCTCTTCTTTCGCTTCTTCTTCGAGCTCGCTTGCGGAAGCCGAAGGCACGACCGTCGACAACTGGCTGGCTTCGCGAATTTTCAATTCAATGGCATTAGCAATCTGGGTATTCTCCTTCAAAAATTGCTTCGCGTTTTCGCGGCCTTGGCCTAAGCGCTCGCCCGAATATGAATACCAGGCTCCGCTCTTATCGACAATATCAAGCTCTACGCCGATGTCGATAATGCTGCCCTCTCTTGAAATGCCCTCTCCATACATAATGTCGATCTCCGCCTGCTTAAACGGAGGCGCCACCTTGTTCTTGACGACCTTGACCCGGGTACGGTTACCAACCATGTCATTTCCCATCTTGATCGTCTCTATGCGGCGCACGTCAAGACGAATGGTGGAGTAGAACTTGAGAGCCCGTCCACCAGGGGTTGTCTCCGGATTTCCGAACATCACGCCGACCTTCTCGCGCAATTGGTTGATAAAGATCGCAATCGTCTTCGACTTGCTGATCGCTCCTGACAGCTTGCGGAGCGCTTGAGACATCAATCGAGCCTGCAAGCCCACATGAGAATCTCCCATTTCGCCTTCAATTTCCGCTTTCGGGACAAGCGCCGCAACGGAGTCGATAACGATAATATCGACAGCGCCGCTTCTTACGAGCGCCTCTGCAATTTCAAGCGCCTGCTCTCCGGTATCCGGCTGGGAAAGAAGGAGCTCATCGATATTTACGCCAAGCTTGCTGGCATAAGATGGATCCAGCGCATGCTCCGCATCGATGAACGCGGCTTGTCCACCGATTTTTTGAACTTCGGCAATGGCATGAAGCGCCACTGTCGTCTTACCTGAGGACTCAGGACCGTATACTTCGATAATCCGGCCACGCGGCAGCCCGCCTGTGCCAAGAGCTATATCTAATGCAATAGAACCACTGGGAACAATTTCCACCTGCATATGAGTGGATTCTCCCAGCTTCATAATCGAACCTTTACCGAATTGCTTTTCTATTTGACGAAGCGCCATATCCAGCGCTGCACGACGATCTGACAATCAGCTCACATCCTTATCAAATTGATTAAATGTAGGACTTTACATTAATAATTGTACCTTGTTTTGGAACGTTTGCCAAGCATTTTTTCGAACATATATTCGGGTATTCGAGTCTCAACCCTCCCAAACCCTCCCTTACCGTAAGGGAGGGCCCCCGCAGGGCTTGCAGCCCTCGGGACTCCCGCAAATTGGAGTAACGTAGGAGTTGCAGAGGAGCTCCTGCCCGCTGTCCCCTTCGGGGATACGCTCTACTTTTGGCGCGTGGATCGCTTTTCCCCCTTCGGGTACGTCTTACTTTTGGTTCACCTGAGTTACCTGGAAACACCCTGCTCAAGGAGGTACGGTTGAGCACCCGGGTAGCTTTGGCTGGAATGAGCCGCTTGCTCCCCTTCGGTCCGCTTCTGGCTTGGCGCTCCTGCTAATGGTGCTAGGAGTTGATGTGGTGTGTTTTCCTTCTACTTCCTGCATGCAGGCGCTCTCCCTTCGGGATTCGCTTACTCTTGGCGCGGTGCTTAACATTCTCTTGCGGGTGCCCCTGAGAGGAGTGCAAACCAAATAGAGAGGTTCGATTGCGCTGGTACCTTCTCCTCCTCTGCATGCAGCCGCTTTCCCTTCGGGATTCGCTCATGATGACAGCAAAGACAACAATGATTAAATATAAGAAGCTTGGTATAAACATCAAACAGCCATAGCAATTAACGAAAAAAAGAACCGCAGCGCAAACAAATCAGTTAGGCTACGGTTCTTCCGTAATTCCATTATACCCCGAAGCTTATTCCTTTTGCAAATGTAATTGCGAACAGCTTTGCACGATCAGCGGTCGGCAATTTCCTTAAGCTGTTTCCACAGATGATAGAGTACCGTCTTGGCAGAGCGAATCCGGATCGTCTCCCGATTCCCCTTAAGATTCAGCTCAAGAACGGCAGTATCTTGTCCGCGGCGGGAGATGGCAATATACACGAGTCCCACCGGCTTGCGCTCCGAATAGCCCGGACCGGCCACACCGGTAATCGACAGACCGAAATCCGTGTCAACAATCATGCGCACCTGCTCGGCAAGCACTTTTGCAGTTTCGGCGCTCACGGCGCCAGGAGCATTTTCTCCCTCCAGCAAATCATGCGGAACGTTGAGCAGCTTCTCCTTCATCTCATTAGAATAGCATACGATGCCGCCGTGGAAGACAGCAGCGCTGCCTGGAATAGAGGTGATGGTCTCCATGAGCAATCCGCCAGTGCAGCTCTCAGCGCAGCTCACGGTCAGATTCAGCTCTGTAAGCATATCCACGATCGTCTTCTCAATCGGCACATCTTCAGTTGCATATAGATGGTCGCCAAGCCGCGAGCTGATTTCCTTCTCCATCACTTCCAGCTTGGCCATCGCTTCGCTTTCTGAATTCGCCTTTGTAGTAATACGCAGCGTAACCTCGCTCTCCTTCGCGTAAGGCGCTACAGTCGGATCGCTTTGCTCTTCGATTAGATCGAGAACGCGGGTCTCCAATGCCGACTCGCCGATCCCGGCAAATTTCAGCATCTTTGAATAAATCGGCTGCTCATGGGTCAGCACATGCTGTAAAATCCACGTGGCCGCCTGATTTCGGAACATCGGCATTAATTCTTTCGGAGGACCAGGTAATACGATATAAAACTTCCCGTTATGCGCAATGGCGTTCCCTACGGCCAGTCCTGTCTCATTGGGCAGCGGCGTGGAGCCGTCAATCGCATGCGCCTGGCGCCGATTATTCTCGGTCATCGGAATATTGCGCCCCTGAAAGAACCGGTCGATATTATCCATCGCCAATCTATCGTAATGCAGACCTCTGCCTAGCACAGAAGCTAATGCTTCCTTGGTCAAATCGTCCTGTGTAGGGCCGATGCCCCCTGAGAATATAAGCACATCCGCCCTCGATTCGGCGGTTTGAATCGCTTGACGCAGACGGTCCATGTTGTCGCCGACAACCGTTTGGAAATACACGTCGATACCAAGAGACGCTAATTCCTGAGATAAAAATTGCGCATTTGTGTTCACGATTTGTCCAAGCAAAAGCTCGGTACCTACAGCGATGATTTCTGCTCTCATATCTCTCCCACGTCTCCTCCCACCAGCAAAATAAAGGCATTCCCAGTCTCTTTCATTTCAATAATAATAGTTATCGCTGAATAGCTGAATGTTGTTTCATTTATACAATCCGTCCATTAATCAGCTTTTAGAGAATGAAAGCAAACTTTTGTTCTTCACAAAATAGTCGATGCCCGAATAAATCGTAATCAGCGTAGCAACCCAAATCGCAATTTCATCAAAGGGAAAGCGGATCCACTCAAACGGAAAATTATTCAGGAGAAGAACAGATATCGCAATTACCTGAGCGATGGTCTTCGCTTTCCCCCACTTGCTGGCGGCGATAACCGAACCTTCCAGCAATGCGATTTCCCGCAGTCCTGTTACGGCAAACTCGCGGCTGATAATGACGATTGCAATGATGGCTTGGATTTCACCCATCGCAACCAGCGCTACCAGCACTGCGGCCACCAGCAGCTTATCTGCCAGTGGATCAAGCAGCTTGCCGAGGTTAGTCACCAAATTATGCTTGCGGGCAATATATCCATCAATTCCGTCCGTACTGGCAGCGACGATAAACAATATCGCCCCAATCAACTGGTTTACCGGCAGCGTATAACCGCCAAGCGACAGTTCATAAGACCACCACTCGAAGTCAACCAGCAAGAAGACCAGCATGACCGGGATCATAAAAATTCGGGCAATGGTTATGCGATTGGGTAAGTTCAAAGGACACCCTCCCCGGACATGTCGTATTCATAAGCATGCGTAATTCGTACCTTGGCGATTTCTCCAATGCCAACAGGACAATTCGTAACGTATACTTCACCGTCGATTTCCGGCGCATCATACTGTGAACGCCCGATAAAGACGTCACTGCGGCCGTCATACCGTTCAACCAGCACATCCAGAACCTGTCCAACGAATTTGCCGGCATTTTGGTTAGAAACCTCGCGCTGAATCTCCATCAGCGTGTTGGCTCGCCACTCTTTAACCTCTTCCTCCACCTGATCCGGGAGCCTTGAGGCAGGAGTATCCTCCTCTTTGGAATAAGTAAATACGCCCAGCCGGTCAAATTTGATTTCCCGTACAAAATCGCATAATCTTTCAAAATCCTCCTCCGTTTCGCCCGGAAACCCAACGATCAGGGAAGTGCGCAGCGAAACATTCGGAATTCGGGAACGAATTTTTGCGACCAGCTCGCGAATGTCGCGATTGCGTCCCGGACGGCGCATCCGCTTGAGCACCGCATCCTCGCTATGCTGCAGCGGCATATCGATGTACTTGCAAATTTTAGGATTCGTCGCAATCATTTCGATCAGCTCATCGGTAAAGAAGCCTGGATATGCATAATGAAGCCGTACCCACTCAATGCCTTCAACCTCCGTAACCCTATTCATCAGCTCGGCCAGCTTATATTCCCCATAGAGGTCGGTTCCGTAATTGGTGGAATCCTGGGCGATCAAGCTGATCTCCTTCACCCCTTGCGAAGCCATTAGCTCAACCTCGGCGATGATCGATTCGATCGAACGGCTGCGGAAGTTCCCCCGCATGATTGGAATGCTGCAGAACGTGCAATTGTTATCGCAGCCCTCGGCAATTTTTACGTATGTAGTATACTTGGCCGTCGATACCTTGCGAGGAAGTACCTCTTCATAATTAAACACCGGATTCCCGACTTGAACCGGTTTTTTGCCCTTGAGCGCTTCATCAACAATCTGATTGATATTATAAAAATCCCCGGTTCCGACGATACCATCGATCTCCGGCATTTCCTCCATTAAGGCCTGCTTATAGCGCTGCGTCAAGCACCCGGACACGATAAGCGCCTTCAGCTTCCCCGTCTCCTTCAAATCCGCCAAATCGAGAATCGTATTCACGGATTCCTCCTTGGCAGCGTCAATGAACCCGCAGGTATTTACGATAATGACCGTGGCCTCTTCCCGGTCCTCTACGAGTCGGTAGCCCCGTTGATCGATCAGGCCTGACATAATTTCCGAATCAACCAAATTTTTCTCACAACCGAGCGTTACGATTTTCACTTTTTCAGTCATATGCAGTATCCCCCATTGAAATTAACCGATATACCCATTTTTCCCTACAAGTATAAGCTTTACGAACATACCATGTCAAAAACGTGTAAAGGTCTCTCACCACGCGAGCCCGCGCAGCAAAAGACCGACTTTTTCGTTACTATTTGAAGTTGGTAAATTGCAAATCCACCGAAAGATCGCCCTTGCGAAGCATTTGCATCACCTGCTGCAAATCATCTTTGCTTTTGCCGGTAACACGGATTTGGTCGCCTTGAATTTGGCTTTTCACCTTCAGTTTGGAGTCGCGGATCATGACATTGATTTTCTTCGCATTCTCCGAATCGATACCCTGCTTCAGCTTTATGCGCTGACGAACGGTTCCAAGCGAAGCCGGCTCCACCTTGCCGTAATCAAGGTTCTTGATCGGCAATCCTCTCTTGATCATTTTTGACTGCAAAATATCGATGACAGCTCCAAGCTTGTACTCGTCGTCTGACACGATCACCAGCTCATCCTTCTCGACTTTAAGATCGCTCTTGCTCCCTTTGAAGTCGAAACGGTTTGCAATTTCCCGCTCCGTCTGATCGATCGCATTCGTAAGTTCCTGCATGTCCATTTTGGAGACGATATCAAATGAACTTTCAGAAGCCATAACTCTCCGTCCTTTCCTAATTTGCTTATATCTATTAATTATATGTAATCCCATGGGCAAAGTCCAACCTTGCGAATAGCTGCACCAGCTGCTGGCTGCTCACATTTACTTATGTGTTTTCGCACCAAAACGCCCCTCGAACATCAAAGCCCGAAGAACGCTTGTGAATATATTTGTCCTCTCGATTCACTTCGTTTTCAATCGGCGATGAGGATCCCTGAACATATCCAAAATGCCGAGCAGCATATGGGCGGTTCCAAAGCCAAATAAACCGTAACCCCATGCGCTCGGCATTAGATAATAGCCAATAAGCGAAACGATAATGCCTAATCCCAGCACGATCCAGCCAGCCATGCCAATGCACCTCACATGAAAATAGCTTGCAAGTGCCCGCTGGTAAAGCAGGCACAGCAAGACTATTCTGCCCGATGCATAACGCGGTTATTCCGTGTCTGTATCGGTACTGTCTAGGCCGGCCCCCGCTCCGTTACCGGTCGTGTCCATGCTCAGCTGGATCTTGGAAGTATTTTTGCCGTCCTCCACAACCTGGCCTGCAACGGTTATTTCCGTGTACGAGGAAGCTCCCGATTTGATATACATTCCCTCAGGGCCTAACTCATAAGTGAGCACATCCCCATCAGATGTATTGTCAAAATACAGCTTCTCGCCATCTCTGCCGCCTTTGTACACCTCGACCCAGCTCTTGCCGGTTGCATTGATCACGACCTGCACCGGCTGCCCGCCAGGGTTAATGACTTTGAAATTCGTCGTGCTTCCGCTTTTGCCGTCCGGCTGAACCACGATGTCTCCACTCGAATCTGTACCCGCGCCGCTATTCAAACCGCTACCGTTCTCCGCACCGTCCGGCGAGCCAGTATCCGTCTGGTTTCCATCCGTACCCGCAGGGGCATTGCCGCCATCCGTATCCGGCTGGTTAGCATCATTAGCTCCCTGCGAATCCCCGTTAGAAGCTCCGTTCTGGCCTTTGTCGCCTTGCTTCGAGGGATTCTCCGATTGGGTCAATTTTGTCGGATCGGTCTCATTGTTCCTGTCCGCAGCCGGATTCTTGCCCCAGACTGCAAAATACATATAAATGACGATCAAAATCAGAATAGCAAAAGACCACATCAGCGCCGTAGACATCCATTTCGAATTGCGCTCGGACGTTTGTCTGCTGCGGCGCTTCTGCAGCACGGGTTCCATCGTCTGCTCAACCTGAGGAGCAGGCACGTCCTGACGATGCTCGTTCAGAAGTTCATCCGCATTTACTCCAACCGTTTCAGCGTATGTCTTTATAAAGGCCCGCACATAAAAACTACCCGGCAACACCTTATAATCTCCCGCCTCGATGGCTTCTAAGTATCTTTTGCGAATTTTTGTCATATCCTGCACATCATCCAGTGACAAGCCTCTGGCAAGGCGGGCTTCCTTCAATTGCTGGCCCAAATTCGACACGTCCATCACCTCCTGCAAATAATTGAAATAGAATTATATTTTAAATTTAAAAATACAATTTGAAATGAAAGTAGCCTTCCGATTAAATAACGTATTTTCCGGTACAATTGTTACGCTTCACGGCCGGTCATTATTCATGAGTACTATTTCACCAAAAAAAGACGACCAGTAACGCCATCTTTTATCGTCGTACTCAAAAAGACCTACAAATATATGTACTTCATTGTCAAAATCACTTCACTGAACACTAATTCGACAATATAGGCCATTATTCCTGCGTTCATTGACAGAGAAGTGAAAAGTTTGCAGAATGAAAGCGAACAAGAACAATACGTGTTTTATGATATATAAAATATTTTCGAAAGGCAAGCGCCTGTATAAAATGGTAGAAAAGCTCCCCATAACAGGGAGCTTTGCCTTTCGCAAACTATGCGTTTTCCTTAGCCAATTTCACCATCAGCCGGGCAATGGTCTTGCGCTCTTCTTCATTTCCGACATCCCACAGCTCTTTCAGGGCCCGGTTAGAAGCGTTTTGCGGATCGACCTTTTCATCCAGGAAGCTGCCGATCTCGTAGGCAAGGTGAGAGATCGTTTCCTCGCTGAGGCCCGATCTTTCCGCATGTTTGACGCGTTCACCCAAAAATTGTTTCCAGGTATCGAAATTTTTGAGTACTGTTGACATGTTTAAATCCTCCTTCGGTTGAACGTGAGATTTAAAATCAACAGTCGTAATATGCGATTTATTCGGCTTATTTATACGTGTAATCAGGCGAAACAGCTGCGCCATTCCTTGCCTTAATAGTTGAATTTAGCTTGAAGCCCGGCATCAGGTCAGCCAGCCGCCATTGGGGCTAATGATCTGTCCCGTAATATAGCCGGATTCAGGCAGCGCAAGAAAATACACCAGCGAAGCAATTTCCTCCGGCGAAGCCAGTCTTCCTGCAGGAATCTCCTCTTCCAGCATACGGATCTCCTCAGCAGTAAACCGTTCCATCATGTCCGTTTTAACGGCTCCTGGGGCTACTGCATTGACCGTAACGCCGGAAGGCGCCAGCTCTTTAGCAAGAGCCTTCGTAAAGGCGTTTACGCCTCCCTTAGCCGCCGAATATACGGCTTCGCAAGCTCCCCCGGAAATTCCCCAGACAGAGGAAACGTTAATAATGCGCCCAAACCGTTGGTTAATCATGTAGGGCATAAATGCCTGACTGCATAGGAACACGCTTTTCAAATTGATGTTCATCACTTCATCCCACTGCTCTTCCGATACATCGGACAGCAGAGCATAGTGAGAAATCCCTGCATTGTTCACCAGAATATCCGGCTTAATGCCCCGGCTCTCCAGCTTCTCCTTCATCCGGTAAATCTCTTCGCGGCTTCCAAGATCCGCATAAACCGTACATACATTTGCACCGGCTTCCAGGCATTTTCTGGCCACTTCATTAGCGGCTTCATGTGATTTCCTATAATGAATGACGATATTCATTCCGACCGCGGCAAAACGAAGGGCGATCTGGGCACCAATGCCACGGCTCGCCCCCGTTATCAGCACCGTCATTTCCCCAATGCTTTTATCTGTCCCATGATAGCTGTTCATGTCTTACGGGCTAACGACGAGCGATACGGCCAGCTGGTTCCAGTCCATATGCTCGCGCAGCCGGTTATTCACCTCTTCCAAGGTCAAGGATTCATAAATCGGCAATACGGAGAATAGATCTCCGCCCCGGAAGCGGTAACGTGTAAACTCGTGGGCGATATTTTCTGGGGAGTTCAACATCCGCAAATAGCCGCCGATTTTTTTCTTGCGTGCGCGCTCAAAATCGTCGCTCTGGAATCCCGAAGCGAGTATCAACTTCGCTTCCTCCGTAAAGATCTCCAGCAGACGGTCCGGGTCCTTGGTGTCTCCGCCGATTGCGGAGAAAGCATAATTCGGGTTGCTGTTGAATTCGTGGCCAAAGCTATCCGAAATCAGATCCATGTCATACAGCTTTTGGTACAGCTTCGTGCTGGAGCCGATTAGCAGATCCAAGGCCAGCTTAAGCGCAAGATCCCGGCGAAGCAGTGCCTCGCCCGAAATTCCAATATTCGTCTCTTTAAACCCAAAAAGACATTTCGGTAGTGAAACCGGAAGTTTGATCACCTTGCGCTTCTCGTGAACTTCGTTCGGTTCCGTATCGAACAACCGCTGAATTTCTCCTTGCGGCGGATAGCTCTTCTTGGCCTGATTGCTCCGTACCAGCGAGAACACTTCCTCTGGATCGACACCGCCCACCACGAACAGAAGCATATTGCTTGGATGATAAAAAGCGTCATAGCACTTATAAAGCGTCTCTTTGGTAATCGTGCTGATGGATTCCACCGTCCCGGCGATATCGATATGCACGGGATGTACGGCATACATAGCCTCGATCAAGCCGAAATACACGCGCCAATCCGGATTGTCCTGATACATGCCGATTTCCTGGCCGATGATACCCTTCTCCTTCTCCACGTTCTGATCCGTGAAATAAGGATTTTGCACAAAATTGACAAGCGTCTCAATATTCTCCATGACGTTCTCGGTCGCGGAGAATAAATATACGGTCTGTTCAAAGCTGGTAAAGGCGTTCGCGGAGGCGCCTAAAGAAGCGAATTTGGCAAATATATCGCCTTCCGGTTCCTCGAACATCTTATGCTCCAGGAAATGGGCGATTCCGTCGGGCACCTTCGTCTCGTCTTCTCCTTCCACCCGGAAATGATTATCAATCGAGCCATACTTGGTAGAGAAGGTGGCATACGTTTTCTGAAATCCCGGCTTCGGAAGTACATACACCTGCAAACCATTGTCCATCGTCTCCCGGTACACCGTCTCTTTTAGTCGTTCATGCGTGATGACTTCCATCCGCTACACCTCCTTCTTCCCTGTCAAAAAGTAAATCGTGTCGAGCTTGACCGAATTCGCTACGCTAACGACATCCTCGGGCGTAATCGCTTCGATCTGCCGGAGGAGTTCCTCCGCCGGTCGCTCCCTGCCGGACAACACCCGGTTAAAATCATATGCAATCAAATCAAATGCGGAATCCTGCATTTCCAGCAGGCTATTGCGAATCATCGCCTTCGTCTGCGACATTTCAAGCTCGCTGATCTGCCCTTCACGCAGGCTTGCCAGCTGTGCTTTAATAATTTCTAGCGCTTTATTGTAATTCGTGATTTCGATTCCAGATTGAATCGAAACGATCCCTTTATGCCCATCGAATCTTGATGCTGCATAATAAGCCAAGCTTTCCTTCTCGCGGACATTAATGAACAGCTTGGAATGCGGATAGCTGCCTAAAATTCCGTTATACACCAAAGCTGCCGCATAGCGGTCGTCGCCATAAGTAACAGGAATGCCCAGACCCATATTGAGCTTGCCTTGATTCACGTCAAGCACTTCTTCCACGACGCGAACATCGTCGCCGGTCAAATAGCTCTGTGCAGGAACGTATTCCGGAATGGCCAAGCGCCCCCAGTTGAAATGCTGCTCTACAAGCTCCTGCACTTCGGCAAGGGTCGTATCGCCAACAATGTAAAGATCAAGGTTCGCCTGCTGCAGCCACTGCTGAAATGCCGCGTACAGCGACTTTGCTGTGATTTGGTCCAAATCTTTACGCTGACCGAGCGGATGCAGACGATAAGGATCGTTCTGGAACATTTCCTCCATACAGCGCTCAGCGGCATATCGTATTTTATCGTTGATGATCGCCTCCAGCTTCTTGCGAACCGTCTCTCGTTCCGAGCTCACATAGGATTCCCGGAATGCGCCGTTCTCCGTAATAGGCTTCGTTACAGCCTCCCCCAGGAAAGAGAAGGTTTTGCGCAGCAAGGAGTCGTCGCTGGATACAAATTCATCATTGATAGTATCCATGCGGAACTGAACGATTTGATAATTCCCCCGCTTGTATACATCGAAGCCAAATCCGGCGCCATACAAATGCTCAAGCTGCTCGCGAAATTGAATGGTTTCCGGGTACGATGCCGTGCCCCGCCGCAGCACGAACGGAGTCAGCGCTGTAGTCGTTACTGTATCCTCATGCAGCGGAATTCCCGCATAGAGCGATACCGCGAATGTTTTGAATCTGGTCGTCGGCAGAACATGAATTCTAATGTTGCCGGCCTTACCCCGCTCAAATACAGTTTTATTCAAAATGAAAACTCCTTTACAAGAGACTGTCTTGTCACATTTTACCTCAATAATTTTAGTTCCATTCTATACTATGGCAAAGTAAAGAAGCAACCCGCTCCCATGAACGGCTGCTTCCTGCCAAAACGTTATTTACATACAGAAAATATGCTTTCCAATCGTTTTAACCTGAGGACGGGTCCAGATCCATTTCGACGTTGCTGTCTCCGGGTTGAAGTAATACAGGCAGCCGCCGGTCGGGTCCCAGCCGTTCAATGCCTGCTGTACCGCTTTCCTTGCACTCTCGTTCGGTTCAAGCCAGATTTGGCCGTCAGCGACCGCAGTAAAGGCGAGAGGCTCGAAAATGACGCCCGATACCGTATTGGGGAAGCTCGGCGACTTCACGCGGTTAAGAATTACCGCTGCCACGGCGACTTGTCCTTCAAAAGGCTCACCGCGGGCTTCGCCGTATACGGCATTAGCCATGATTTTCAGGTCATTGGCCGATAGTCCCATCGCGTTTCCGGAAGATAAATCTGCCGATGTGTTGCCTTCGGCCTGCTCGGGTGCACTCTCCGCCCCTTTATTTGTTTCGGTCTCGCCAGTTGCATACTCCATGCCCGGCTTCCATTCCTTCGTGGCATTATAAAGCTTCAGTTTCGTTTTCGGTCCGGCCAGACCGTCAACCGGCATGCCAAACTCCGACTGGAACCATTTGAGGGATTCCAGTGTCTTAGGACCGAAATAACTATCGAGCTTGCCATGATAAAATCCTAGAAAACCCAGCCGGCCTTGAAGCTCGTAAACATCTGTTCCAAAGGCGCCATACTGGATCACCTGTTCGCTGAATACGGGAAGGGAAGATTTCGGCTCCTCGCTTCTTTCCGCCATAGCGGGCGTACTATGCCAAAGCCGATAAGCTCCGAACAATGCCCCGCACAAAAGCAGCACTAAACCGGTAGCAAACCATATTCTCGATTTTTTCATACGTTTAGCTCTACCTTTCTTTTGTGGATTAACATAGATGGATGACCTTATTATGACTACTGCCGCCCTTTCCTATGCACTCCAAAAAAGAATCCTTTCTCGCAGAGCAAAATTAAAACGACAGACCCTTGTTTCTCAAGGGTCTGCCGCTATATATCAGCTGTAGGAGCTATTACGAAGATACTTTCCCGAGCTTGAACTGCTCCAGGGAGATCAGTACTTCCCTAGGTTTGCTTCCTTCATACGGACCGACGATGCCGCGCGCTTCCATCGAGTCAATCAATCTCGCTGCACGGGTATAACCGATGCGCATCCGTCTTTGCAGCAGCGAAACCGAGGCCTGCTTCGCTTCGAGGATGATCTGTACGGCCTGATCGAACAGTTCGTCCACGACCTCCTCCATTTCCTGCATTTCTTCATCCACCTCAGGAACGAGGCTCTCGTCATATTCAGCCTGCCCTTGATCGCGGACGTAACCTACGATCGCTTCGACCTCCTGATCGCTCATGAAGGCGCCCTGCACGCGAATCGGCTTCGAGGCTCCCATCGGCATAAACAGCATATCGCCTCTGCCGAGCAGTTTCTCCGCCCCTGCCATATCCAGAATGGTACGGGAATCTACCTGGGAGGATACGCCAAATGCGATTCTAGATGGAATATTGGCCTTGATTACGCCTGTGATTACATCCACCGACGGACGCTGCGTCGCGATAATAAGGTGGATGCCGGCAGCCCGGGCCATTTGCGCCAGGCGGGCAATTGCATCCTCTACATCGTTCGCCGCGACCATCATCAAATCGGCAAGCTCATCGACAATCACGACAATGTACGGGAGAATGGCCTCCGGATTGTCCTTCATCATCAGATTGTAGCCTTCTACATTGCGGGCGCCCGATTTGGAGAACAGCTCATAGCGTTTTTCCATTTCCACTACGATCTTTTTCAGGGCCAGTGAAGCCCGCTTCGGATCGGTGACGACCGGAGCTAGCAAATGAGGAATCCCGTTGTAGACATTTAGCTCAACCATTTTGGGATCAACCATCATGAACTTTACTTCATCCGGCTTTGCTTTATATAGAATACTGGTAATGATACCGTTGATACATACCGATTTCCCAGAACCTGTTGCCCCAGCAACGAGCAAGTGTGGCATTTTAGCCAAATTCCCTACAATCGTCTGTCCCGAGATATCCCGCCCAAAGGCGATGGACAATTTGGATTCAGCATCTTGGAAAACCGGGGTTTCCATCACTTCCCGCATCGTTACGAGAGATACCTCGTTGTTCGGCACCTCGATGCCGATCGCCGATTTGCCGGGAATCGGCGCCTCCATGCGGATATCCTTCGCTGCTAGCGCCAAGGCGATATCGTCCGTCAAATTGACGATCCGGCTCACCTTGACCCCGATGTCCGGCTGGATTTCATACCGGGTAACGGCAGGTCCGCGAACAACCTCCAGCACGCGCGCCCTTACCCCGAAGCTCTCCAGTGTGGCCTCCAGTTTTCGAGCGGTTTGCTTGTAATCCGCCTGATCACCGGACTTGCCGCTGCCCGCCGGCTTGGACAGCAGACGGAACGGCGGCAATTTATACGGCTTGGGAGCCGGCTTCGGCGGAGGTGCCGGTTCTTCGGGCTTGTCCCCTTCTTCTTGAATACTCTCTCCAGAACTTTCAGCACTTTCCCCTTCAGAAATCTCTTGGGAGATTGGGTTCATTTCAACGGCGTCCGCCTCAACTGTGTTTAGCTCCGGCGGGCCGTAATCTTCAGTGGAATCCAAGGCATCCGGCCATACTTCCGGTTCGCCAGACTGCTGCTCCTCCGCTGCATATTCACTTTCCCCGGAGCGTCCTTCATGCTGTATATTGTCGAAGAAATCGCGAATAATGGGACCGACATCTGCTTGGTCGTTCCGCTGCAGAATCGGTTCCCCGGTGTAAGGATCGAATCTCGCTCCTTCGGGGACGGAAGCATTGCCGCCTGCATAATCAAGTTCATTCCAATTCACTCCAGAAGTATGTAACGGCTCGTCCTCCGTGAATTGCCCCTCCAACTCCTCGCTGAAATCCCCGGGGCTGCCTGTTTGCTTGGGACGGGGCTTGAAGTTAAACAACTGAAAAAATACCGGCTTGTTCTGCGGCTTAGGGGACGCAGGAAGCTCCTCCTCCTCTTCCTCCGTTTCATCCTCATACTGGGTTTCCCGATCCGGAGACGCAGATGCAGATGGCCGCTTCTCTCTTTTGACAGGAACAGGACGCAGCATTCTCAGCTTACGGCCGAAATCGGCTCCCACTCCGCTTACATTTTTACGAATCAAGCGGAATAAATCGACATAAGACAGACCGGTGATCAGCATGAAACTGATCGCCATCATCACGATCATGATCAGCTTCGCTCCTGCAATGCCGAACAGAGAATAGAGCAGGGCAAATTCAAGCCCGCCGACATAGCCCCCGCTGATATCGAGACCAAGCAAGCTGAAACCGGTATCCTCAAACGTTGGACCAAACAATGCGGTTTGAAGATCATGATGAATTTGCGACATAATATTTCCCGCCGATAATGACACGGAAGGAGCAAGCTTCTTCTCCATGGAAAAAATCGTGCTCATCAAAACCAGCGACAGCACGGCGAGCAGCGCTCCGCTGCGGCGGGTATTCCAGCGGGACGGCCATTTGCGGCTTATCATCACGCTGAGCCCAATGAAAATCCCGATCAATGGAATAACGAAATAGAACTTGCCGAGGACAAGTGCTGACATCTTCGATAATGTCCGGCCAACTGCGGCCTCCCCGGACAAGGCGATAATCGATAGCGTAATCAGGATGATCCCATATATTTCATACTTGAGCATACTGCCCAGTGCTGCCTTTTTTTTCTTCTTTTTTCGCGCCAAACGAAGATCACCCCCTAGATGAATATTATACCATAATCACTGGGGGCAACCTATAGACTCTTTATGATTTGCGCAAAATTGGGATAAACGTAACCTGCTGCCCAGGCGCATAGGCCGGATTTAGATAATCGTCCAGAGAGCAGCGCAGCAGCCGGATAATCGTTGCCCGATTGTCCTGCTCCATCCTGACCTGCATCAACACGCCGCCGAGCTCAATTTCTGTATAGCTGTCTTTCGTTTCCTGGTCGTCCCAGTTCCAATAAACATCTTGCGGCAAAATCGTATAATGAGTCATTGCGTAAGTCCTCCTCCCCCACGCCGCGATTCGATCAGTTCATTCAGCTTGGCTAGTCCTTGGCCGATTCCGCCGATTCCATCAATCAGCCCGTTCTTCACCGCATCATTCCCTCCTACAGCTGTGCCGATATCACGGTTCAGCTCTCCGGTCTTGAACATGAGCTCCTTGAACGTATTCTCGGAAATTTGCGAATGGGCCGTCACAAATCGCACGACGCGCTCTTGCATTTTCTCGATATACTCGAACGTTTGCGGCACACCGATCACTAGCCCTGTCATGCGGATGGGGTGAATCGTCATCGTCGCACTCTCGGCGATAAACGAATAATCGGAAGCGACGGCAATCGGCACGCCGATGCTGTGTCCGCCGCCGATCACCACCGTGACTGTCGGCTTGGATAGCGAAGATATCATTTCCGCGATCGCCAACCCGGCTTCGACATCACCGCCTACTGTATTCAGAATAATTAATATCCCTTCAATGCGAGGGTTCTGCTCGGCTGCTACCAGTTGAGGAATTAAATGCTCATATTTGGTCGTTTTATTCTGCGGAGGCAGCACAAGATGCCCTTCGATTTGTCCTATGATCGTCATGCAATACACGTTGGATTCCCCGGGTGCAGGCACTGCGGTCTGACCTAGCTGCTGGATCGTTTCGGTGACCGCGGCTACCGCCTTTTCCCCTCCTGGAACTTCAGGTGCAGGCTCCGCTGCGTCGTTCGCCGTATAGCTTGGCTTATGATGTTGCTCATTCATCCTCGACACTTCCTTTCGGCGCTGGCCAGTAATTATCCATCGTGTCGTTAGTATGCCTAGGCCAGCAGCCTTCATGCAAGGGGCAACAAAAAAGAAAGCCCCCTCTCCTACAAGAAACCGTCCAATATTACCGGCAGGAGAAGGGGCGACTGTGTGCCCGACCCGGAGGGTCAGATATATGAATTTTTCTTATTTTTACAGTTGTTCATTACACTTCCATAATGATCGGCAATATCATCGGTCTGCGGCGGGTTTGCTCATAGAGGAAACGTCCAAGCGCATCCTTGACATTGGTCTTGAGCGAAGCCCATTCGTTAACGTTCTCGCTCATTAATTTCTCCAAGGTGCTGGAAACGATCCGGTTCGCCTCTTCAAGCAAGCCTTCGGACTCCCTTACGTATACGAATCCTCTGGAAATGATATCTGGACCGGATACGATTGTTCCATCCTGCTTGCTCAGCGTAACGACGACGACCAGAATGCCGTCCTGAGACAGCAGCTTGCGATCGCGAAGCACGATATTACCTACGTCGCCAACTCCGAGGCCATCAATTAGAACGTTGCCTGCTGGAACTTTACCGGCCTTGCGAGCAACGCCGTTCTGGATTTCCACCATTTCGCCAATATCGAGAAGAAAAATATTATCCGGGTCAACGCCGACGGATTCGCCGAGCAGTGCATGCTTCCGCAGCATGCGATATTCCCCGTGGACGGGAATGAAATATTTAGGTCGCATCAAATTCAGCATTAATTTCAATTCTTCTTGGCTGCCATGGCCGGATACGTGAACACCGGAATTCGAGCCGCTGTATATCACCTCGGCGCCTAACCGGAACAGTTCATCGATCGTCCGTCCTACGTATTTTTCATTACCCGGTACAGGAGTCGCTGCGATAATCACCGTATCCCCAGGCAATATATCGACCTTGCGATGTGTGGAACGGGCCATGCGTGTTAACGCCGACATCGGCTCGCCTTGGCTGCCTGTACATAAAATGACGACGCGATCCGCAGCCATTTTGTTTACTTCTTCCGGCTCGATTAAAATGCCGTCAGGAACGTTCAGATATCCGAGCTCGGAAGCAATCGTCACAACGTTGACCATGCTGCGTCCGATAATCGTCAGCTTGCGGTCCGTCGAATAAGCCGCATCGATTACCTGTTGAATCCGGTGGACATTGGAAGCAAATGTAGCAACAACGACACGCTGCTGAGCCTTGCGGAAGATATCATCCAGGACGATGCCGACATTTTTCTCCGACGGTGTGAAACCTGGTTTCTCCGCATTCGTACTATCCGATAAAAGCGCTAGTACCCCTTTCTTGCCGATTTCCCCCATACGGTGCAAATCAGCAAATTGATCATTGACTGGAGTATGATCAAATTTGAAGTCACCCGTGTGAACTACGTTGCCTTCCGGCGTTTCAATGCACACCCCAACCGAATCAGGAATACTGTGATTTGTTTTGAAGAATGTCGCTTTAAGCGTCGACCCCAGCTGCACTTCCGAGTCGGCATGAATAAGCACGCGCTTTGTATCGCCCAGCAAGCCGGCTTCCTTCAGCTTGTTCTCGACCAGACCTAACGTTAATTTGGTTCCGTAAACGGGAACATTCAAGTTTTTGAGTACATAAGGCAAGCCGCCGATATGGTCTTCATGCCCGTGCGTAAGCACGATGCCTCTTACTTTGTCACGGTTCTCCGTCAAGTAAGTGATATCGGGAATGACGATGTCAATGCCAAGCATGTCCTCTTCTGGAAATTTAAGGCCAGCATCAATTACAACGATGTCATTGGCATACTGAACGACGTACATGTTCTTTCCGATTTCCGCTACGCCGCCCAATGCAAAGATCGTCAATTTATCATTATTCATTTTTTTGGACAAGTGAATCTAACCCTCCTAGTTATTTGGACGTTGTATATTTTGATAACATTAAATTTTTTTAAATCACCGCACCCAGTCACTTGAAATCATTATACATGATTAAAATGGCAAAAAACAAGTCAAACACTTTACAGCTAGTTAACGTTACCTTATGCAATACCAAAAAAACCGATGCCCCAAAGCGGTCATCGGTTTCTGGAAGATGAGTACATTTTTAACTTTTTCACTTAAGGGAGCAGATTGCGGATAAACTCGGCCTCTGCTTCTGTAGGCGGTACAAGCGGCAAACGTACAGAGCCTACGGCAAAACCAGTTAGGTTTAACGCATATTTAACAGCAACCGGGTTTGGAACCGGATGCGGACATTCGAACAGCCCTTTGAATACCGGAAGCAGCCGCTGATGCAATTTGGCGGATTCGATCACTCGGCCGTCCAAGAATGCACCGATCATTTCCTTCATTTGATGGCCAATAATATGGCTGGCTACGCTGACGATGCCATAGGCGCCGACAGACATGGCCGGTAAGGTAGCGGAATCGTCCCCGGAATACACTTTGAAGCCTTCAGGAGCTTTGGCTACGATTTGGGTCACCTGCTCTAAAGATGCGCATTCTTTAGTCGCAACCACATTTGGAAGTTGGGCCAGGCGCAGTGTTGTTTCAGCCGTGAGGCCGATCACCGTACGGCTTGGTACATTGTACAGCATGACCGGAAGCTCCGTCGACCGGGCAATCGCTTCAAAATGGCGGTACAAGCCTTCTTGGTTGGGCTTATTGTAATATGGAGCGACGAGCAGCACTCCATCGACACCGCACTTCTCTGCCTTAACCGTCAATTGAATGGACTCTGCTGTATTGTTGCTGCCGGTGCCGGCAATGATTTTGCAGCGTCCGTTGGCTTGCTTTAAGGCAAATTCGAAAAGAGAAAGTTTCTCTTCTTCGCTTAGTGTTGGTGATTCCCCCGTCGTACCGCAAATGACCAGAGCATCTGATTTCTGCTCATCGATCAAATAGTCAATTAGCCTAGCCGTCTGCTCCCAGTCGATAACCCCTTGGTCATCGAAAGGAGTTACCATGGCTGTAATCAATCTTCCGAAATCCATGTTGTATCCCCCTCTAAAATAATTCACTGATGGGCAAGCTCGAACTTGGTGTGCAGCGCCCTTAGTGCCTGTACCATGTCCTCTTTGTTCACGAGCACCCATATCGTCGTATTTGAGTCCGCAGACTGCAATATTTGAATGCCCTGCTCGGTTAATGCTTCAACGATCTGAGCCATAATTCCCGGCACCCCGTTAATTCCGCCGCCAATGACAGATACCTTAGCGCATCCGTTTAATATGCGGGGAGTGAAGCCCATCGATTCCAAGATCGCTTTCGCTTTCCCGGCATCGCTGTCAAACACCGTATAAACGACCCCCGTAGGGGTAACATTAATAAAGTCGACGCTGATCGCGTTTGCAGCCATTGCTTTGAACACCTGCAGCTGCAAATTCGCCTCAGATTGTCCAGAAGATTGCACCGTAATTTGGGTTACATTTCCGACGTACGCTATTCCGGTAACATATCTGTCGACAACCCCTGTCTGTACATCTCTAAAGCCTTCAGGATTGGCAACCAGTGTCCCCTCGCTTTGCGAAAACGTAGAGCGGACTCGAATGGGTATGCCGGACTGCATCGCGATCTCAACTGCACGGGGATGAATGACCTTAGCTCCCTGATGGGCCATATTGCAGATTTCGGTATAACTGACATGCGTCAGAGCCCTGGCATCCTCGACGATGCGCGGGTCGGCTGTCAGTATGCCGTTGACATCTGTATAAATATCAACCATTTCTGCATGCAGCGCCGCACCCAGCGCCGTAGCCGAAGTATCGCTGCCGCCCCGTCCCAACGTCGTAAATTCACCGTTCATGTTCTGTCCCTGGAACCCCGTCACGATTACGACGTTCCGGTTCTTCAACTCCTCAAGCACGCGGGTGGGAACGACATCAAGAATGCGGGCATTGCCGAATTGGCTGTCCGTTCTGAATCCTGCCTGAGCTCCTGTCAGCACGGTGGATAGAATACCTTCACGCTGCAGCAGGCTGCTGAGCAAGCTGGCGGATATGATTTCACCGCAGCACAGCAGTAAATCCTGTTCTCGCGAGGAAAGAGATCCCCCCGCCTGCTCGATCAGATCAAGCAGCGTATCCGTTGCATAGGGATCTCCCTTCCGGCCCATAGCCGATACTACAACAACAAGCCGGTAGCCGTTATCCAGTTCCCGGCGAATGTGTGAAATGACATGCTCCCTCGCTTCTGCAGAGGAGAGGGATGTGCCGCCGAACTTCTGCACCATAATGTGCATGCATATTCCTCCAGTATGATGGCGGATTAAAGCAGTACTTCATTCCGTCTTTCTAAAATTGCCTCTCTGCTGTTTAACTCGGTAACGCTTGTGCTGCCCCGTTCCGCGTTTTAAACAGCGCTCCATACACTCCCTTAAATCAGGCTGTAGGATACGATCCATGTTCAAACCGCGTTGATTACCCGGATTACGGCGCAAGCGGTCCGCGAATACCTACCTCTCGCCGGATCATGCACGAGCCTTCCCCTATTGCTCCTGCCACAACGACATTGAATTTCGTTTGGCCATCCGGCACGTCTTCCTTTTCCCCAGAAGAACTATATGTGAATTACATGAATCCATTATCTGAATCGTTCAATAATTAGCGGCTGGTATTGCTTACCTTCCAGCGCGGCATAGGCTGCTTCGGGGACGAGCTCCATTCTGGCCACGAGGGAGTTCGGTTTGCCCGTCGGATTATCCTGTCCGAAAGGAACGAAATAAATATTCTTAGCAACGATTAATTTTGCGATATTAGCCAGGTTGAAGCCAAGACCGTCATTCGTTGATACAGCCAGCACGACAGGGCGCCCATTACGCAATTGGGCCTTCGCCGCCATCAATACCGGACTGTCGGTCACCGCGTTAGCAAGCTTGCTTGTCGTCGTACCGGTGCAGGGCGCAATAACTAGAACGTCCAACAGCTTTGTAGGCCCAAGCGGCTCAGCGTCGACAATGGAGGAAATTATATCATTCCCCGTTATCTCCTTCATCTGACTGCGCCAATCTTCCGACTTGCCAAACCGGGTATCCGTCGTTAATACCGTATGAGATACTATTGGAACCACCTTGGCTCCGTCGTCGACAAAGCGCTTGATTTGCGGCATTACTTCAGCAAACGTACAATGCGAACCTGTTATCGCATAGCCTACCGTTTTACCCTGCCAATTCACATTTCATCCCCCCGTAAATGGAACTCTTCCGATATCGACTGACAGATCGTATTCGCCATTATGATCCCTGCTGTCTTAGGAGCGACAATTCCAGGCAAACCAGGGGCCAGAAGCGCCTTGATTCCCCGCTTCTCCGCAAAGCGAAAATCAGTTCCTCCTGGAGCCGAAGCAAGATCAATAATGACGACGTTCCGGGGCAATTTCGAGATGATTTGTGCTGTGACTATCATAGTCGGAATCGTGTTAAAAATCAAGTCGATTTCCCCCGTATAAGCCTTCAAATCCGTTGCTACGAAAGGCTTCCATCCCATTTGGACAGCTCTGGCTGCCTGATCTTCCCGGCGAACCCCTACCTTCACGGTTGCTCCTAGGCCCTGCAAGGTTTGCGCCAAGGTAAACCCGGTCCTTCCTATGCCCAGCACGATACAGGTCGAACCGTGAATCGTAATGTCGGTATGCTGAATCGCCATCATGATGGCTCCTTCAGCCGTTGGTATCGAGTTGAATATCGCCACATCATCCCGCTCAAGCAGCTCGATTAACTTGAAACTGAATTCGGCGGCCATGCGTTTCAATAAACTTTTGGCCATGCCTGTATAAACCACTGTCTCTTCCCGGATTTCCTCGAACATATCTTTAGTCAGCACCACCTCGTCGTTCGCAAACGGCGAGTCGACAACGCCTTGGTCATTGCAGCCGATCACTGGAAACACGATAGCGTCGGCCCTCATCAACAAGCCGGGAGACAGCTTCTCATGCGATACTCCGGATAGAGGAGGCTCCCATTGTTCGAAGCCGACTACCTTCACTGTAGCGTCAAGCTCCGTACACTTGTTAATAATTTGAATCTGCCGAGCATCTCCGCCAATAAATACAATTGTTAGTCCGGTAAGCATCGTGGACGTCCTCCTTCCAAGCTAGCACATTATAGAACATCTTATGCCGACGCCTATTAAGTGGTGATACCCGGTTCATAGGCTTTTGCCGCAAACAAAAAAGGCCTCCGATCCTGTACCGATAAGTACAGGCCAGCAGCCTTCATGTTCTAGCATTGTGGGTACGCTAGTTTAGCGTAATTTCAATTTCTTCCGGTATGACCGAATCCTCCGGCGCCGCGCACAGTTTCAGACAATTCCTCAACCTGGACGAGGTTGACCTCAGGAACGATTTGGAATACCATTTGCGCAATGCGCTCTCCCCTCCGGAAGGTAAAGGGCTCGTCCCCGTGGTTGATCAACAGCACTTGTACCTCTCCCCGGTAGTCGGCATCAATTGTGCCAGGACTATTGAGGCAGGTAATGCCATGCTTGAACGCTAGTCCGCTGCGCGGTCGGATTTGGGCTTCCAGGCCAGCCGGCATGGCGAGGGCAAAGCCGGTCGGAATCAAGGTGCGCTGTCCTGGATGCAGCACAACTTCATCGGTAATTGCGGCATAGAGATCGAATCCTGAAGCCTGCAAAGACATCTTCTGCGGCAGCTCAAGATCTTCAGTTCCTGCTAAACGTTTAATTTCTACTTCATACGACAAGTTCATCTCTCCTTATTCCTGATAAGACGCGATCAGAGGAACCGACCATAGCCAGCGCATAGGGCTGTTTAAACATCCCTTGCAGCACATCACCGATATCCTCCATCGTTACTGCTTCGATTCGAGATATAATTTCATCCAGCGTGTAATGGCGTCCGAGCATCAGCTCGTTCTTGCCAAGCCGGTTCATCCGGCTGCTCGTACTCTCCAAGCTTAGGATAAGGCTCCCTTTCAGCTGCTCTTTCCCTTTGCTTAGTTCGCTCTCGGTAAGCCCTTTGAGCGAGACATCATGCAGTATTTCCTTGGTCAGCTCCAGAACGTCCTTGGTTTGCTTAGGCGCTGTCCCCGCATATACGGTAAAAAGACCGCTATCCGCATGTGAGCTGTGGTAAGAATATACGGAATAGGCGAGTCCCCGCTTCTCGCGGATTTCCTGGAACAACCTCGAGCTCATCCCGCCGCCCAGGGCATTGTTCAACAGCACCATGGCATACTGGTTTTTATCGCCGATTTGCAACCCTGGAAAAGATAAGCAAATATGGTTTTGCTCTGTCTTCTTACGATGGAACTTCATTCCCCCGAGAAAATCGGGCGCAGCCAAAGCGCTCTCCGCTCCCCTAGCGCCAAAATCGCCAAAGTGCTTCTCTAGCAGCTCAAGAATGTTATCGTCATAGTTCCCGGCAATGCTTATGACCGTATTGTCGACCGTATATTTTTCCCTCATAAACGCCTTCAAATGGGAGGAGTCCATTGCCTGCAGCTGCTTCTCCGTCCCCAGAATAGGCAGGGCAAGAGGATGAGTTCCATAGGCCGCCTCGGAAATTAGGTCATGGACCATGTCATCCGGCGTATCTTCATACATCGCGATTTCTTCCAAAATGACGTTTTTCTCTTTGCGCAGTTCTTCCTCATCGAACAACGATCTAAAGAACATATCGGACAACACATCCACCGCAATAGGCAAATGCTCATCCAGCACTTTAGCATAATAACACGTATATTCTTTTGACGTAAAAGCATTTACGTTGCCGCCAATTGCGTCAAACTGCTCGGCGATCTCTTTAGCATCATACCGCTCGGTCCCTTTGAACAGCATGTGTTCTATAAAATGAGAAATACCGCCTAAATCAGGACTTTCGTTCCGTGATCCAGTTTTCACCCATATGCCAAACGATACTGAACGGAAGGTTGGAATTTTCTCCATAACTACCCGCAGGCCGTTTTTAAGTTGTGTTTTGTGCACGAAAGGCCCTCCTAAAAGTTTTACGAAGCTATGCTTCAATGAAATTCTACGCAGTAAAACTCGCTTCGAAAGCATAAGCTTAGTTTTACGAAGTAAAACTTACTTCGTAAGCATACACTTTAATTCCCTCATACTTCATAAAGCCAACATTATCCTATCAAAAAAAGCAAGTTTGCTCAACTCCCCGGTTTCAATACGCGGTCGCTTGACAACGTCTCCTCTACGGTTCCAAGTATTAATCCTTTCTCACGAATTACAGCAATCATATCCTTTAACGCCCGGCTGGATGATTCGGTCGGATGCATCAAAATAAGCGTTCCGGGAGCTACCTTTGCCGATATTTTCTGAACGATGCTGGACGGAAGCGGTTTTTTCCAATCAACGGTATCCAGCGTCCACAGCACTGTTTTCAATCCATAATCGGCAGCCTGCCGTACGGTACGCGCATCAAAATCTCCGGACGGCGGCGCAAACCAGCGATTGTCCACGTTCAGCTCGCTTTTGAGCAAATCCTTCGTTTTGGAAATTTCCAATCTCGCCCGGTAATCATCCAACTGGCTCATGTTCGGATGAGAATAGGCATGATTCTCCAGCTGATGTCCCCTCTTCTGGATTTCCTTGGCGATTTCCACGTTTTTCTTCAGCCAGCTCCCATCCAGAAAAAAGGTAGCTTTGACTTTGGCTTCGTCCAGCGTATCCAGCATCGGGACAATATACTCGTTCCCCCAGGCGACATTAATCATTAAGGCCACCATCGGTTTGCTTGGATTTCCGCGGTAAATCGGCTCCGGCGCCAAATCCTCCAAATTGACATGCGGCTTCACTTCACGGTACTGGTAGGGAATATCGGCCCCCCGCGGGAGCTCTTTGGCTTTTTGAAATGTCTTCTCAATGTCCACTTCAATTCCGTTATAGCCTGGGATCGCCTTCCATACACGGTCTATAACCGCATCTACAGGCTCCTCACGCCGTTTCGCGGCTTCCTCCCGAATGATCTTCATCAGTTCATCGTCGCTCGCCTCTGCAATTAATCGGAATGCAAAATCACCGCTTTGCCTAACCGAGCTTTCTTCCACGAATGCCCTTATTCCTCCCCACTGCCAAAATACAATCACGACGACGAAGCCAAGCAATATCGCGATGAGTTTATTCCGATACATGATAGCTCATCCCTTCACCCCGGTTTTGTCCTCATCATATGAAGACAAGTACTGTAATATGCAACAAACCGGTGGCCGGGCGAGAAACCCTGAAAAAACGGACAAATTAAAAAAGAGCCAGAATATTGTATTCTGTCTCTTTTCCCGCACATTTTGTAATGAAATATGGGGTTAACTTAGGTTGTTGATTTGGCTGCCTCTGCAGTTAACACTGCTTTGCGGGAAAGATTCACGCGACCTTGCTGGTCGATTTCCGTAACCTTGACGGTTATCGTATCACCGATAGCAACAACGTCTTCCACCTTAGCAACACGCTCTGTAGAAAGCTGCGAAATATGAACCAGACCGTCTTTGCCTGGTAGAATCTCCACGAAAGCACCGAATTTCTCAATCCGTTTTACCATACCCACATAAATCTCACCGACGACAACTTCTTTTACGATGCCTTCAATGATCGAACGCGCCTTATTGTTCATCTCTTCGTTAGCAGAAGCAATGAATACGCGGCCATCCTGCTCGATGTCGATTTTCACGCCGGTTTCTTCAATAATCTTATTGATGATTTTGCCGCCTGCGCCGATCACATCGCGAATTTTGTCAGGGTTGATGTTCATGATGAGAATCTTAGGCGCATATGGAGACAAGCTTTCCTTCGGCTTCTGGATGCGCTCCATCATTTTGGAGAGGATGTGCATACGGCCTTCTCTCGCCTGGGTCAACGCGTCCGTAAGAATTTGGCGGTCGATGCCATCGATTTTAATATCCATCTGGATTGCAGTTACGCCTTCCGGAGTTCCGGCTACTTTAAAGTCCATGTCACCCAAGTGGTCTTCCATGCCTTGAATATCACTCAGAATCGATACTTGATCGCCATCCTTGATCAGACCCATCGCGACACCCGCTACAGGCGCCTTAATCGGTACGCCAGCGTCCATCATCGCAAGCGTACTTGCGCAAATGCTGGCTTGTGAGGTAGAACCGTTCGATTCCAATACCTCGGAGACAAGACGAATGGTGTACGGGAACTCCGATTCTGGCGGAATGACTTTGGACAATGCTCTTTCGCCAAGAGCTCCGTGCCCCACTTCACGGCGTCCCGGCGCACGCAGCGGACGAGCTTCGCCCACGCTAAACGGCGGGAAGTTGTAGTGATGCATAAAGCGCTTGGATTCTTCCAGATCGATTCCGTCAAGAATTTGCACGTCGCCTAGTGCACCAAGCGTACATACGCTGAGTGCTTGCGTTTGGCCACGCGTAAACAGGCCTGATCCATGCGTGCGCGGCAGTAGGTTGATGTCGCACTCGATCGGACGGATTTCTTCCAGCTTCCGGCCATCCGGACGGATTTTATCATGGGTAATCAGACGGCGTACTTCTTCCTTAACGATATCGTGAAGTACCTCCATTACGTCTTTAAGAAGCTCTGGAGACTCTATGTACTTCTCCTCAAAATGAGCCACAGTCTCCTCGTTGATAGCATCGATCGCATCCTGACGAGCGTGCTTCTCGGCAATTCTAACCGCTTCGATTAGACGGCCTGCCGCAAATTCACGAACCTCGCGATTGACTTCTTCATCTACGGAATGAAGCTTAACTTCCATCTTCTCTTTGCCGGCAATGGCAACGAGTTCTTCAATAACCGCCACGATATTCTTAATTTCCTCATGGCCGAACATGATCGCCTCAAGCATGACTTCTTCCGGCACTTCATTTGCTTCGGCTTCCACCATCATAATGGCATCCTTCGTACCCGCCACCACGACATAAATATCGCTTGCTTCCTGCTGGGCAACATCCGGATTAATTATAAACTGTCCGTCAACGCGGCCGACAGCTACGCCGCCAATCGGTCCATTAAACGGAACATCCGAAATACTCAGCGCTGCCGAAGTACCGATCATCGCCGCAATTTCTGGTTCGCAGTCTTGATCAACGCTCATAACGAGGTTTACGATTTGCACATCGTTGCGGAATCCCTCTGGGAACAGCGGACGAATCGGACGGTCAGTCAAACGGCTCGCCAAAATCGCTTTCTCACTGGGACGGCCTTCGCGTTTAATAAAGCCTCCCGGAATTTTACCTACGGCGTAGAGCTTCTCCTCATAGTTTACAGTGAGCGGAAAGAAATCGAGATCCTTCGGCTCGGAGGATGCTGTTACCGTACACAATACGGCTGTATCGCCGTAACGGACCATAACGGCTGCATTTGCTTGTTTTGCCAAACGGCCGGTTTCCAGTATAAGAGGTCTTCCTCCCAACTGCATTTTCACATGTTTCTCCATGAAATCCCTCCTTGTTCAGATAGAAATTCGTTATAGACTTCATTATTTCCTCCTTTTGCACAAATCATAAAAGAAGTTGAAGTCCGTCCCCTTTCACAACAAAAGCTCCTGAAGGAGCTATAGATGCGTAAAAAGCGAAGCTATACAATTTAGTAACTGTTAAAAAGCAACCCGGCCGCCACCGTTCGCTATAATAGCGCATCCGGCGGCAACCAGGCTGCTTTAGTTAACCACGAAAAATTAACGACGCAATCCAAGCTTCTCAATCAAAGCGGAGTAACGTCTTACGTCTTTGTTCTTCAGGTATGCCAACAACTTACGGCGTTGGCCGACCATTTTCAATAGACCGCGACGGGAATGATGATCTTTCTTGTGCGAGCGCAAGTGTTCGGTCAAATTAACAATGTTCTCCGTAAGGATAGCAATTTGCACCTCTGGGGATCCTGTATCGGATTCATGAGTTTTGTGCTCTTCGATCAGTTGTTGTTTGCGTTCTTGAGTCAATGCCATCCTGTTCACCTCCTTTATCTAAATCGCCGTTAGCCTCGTCGCCGGGCGGTGAGGTCCGGTCAACCAAGCTAAGGTTATAGTTGTCATGTGAAAAATACCAAACTTCACCACGAACAACGTAGATCAGTATACCATAAATGATGGACAAATGTAAATGCTATTAAACACCCGTTCGCCCATAAATTCGTTATAAATTCGTTGACCCTTCTACTCGGCGGCAAGGAGCATGTTTTTAGCTGTGTCCGCATCTTTGCCGATCTGGGCTACAAGTTCGTCGATCGAGCCGAATCTTCGCTCCTCGCGAATGAATTCAACCAATTCTACGGACAGGGATTTGCCATATAAGTCCCCGGTAAAATCGAAGAGATGGATTTCCAAGGAAGGCGCTGACTTATCGTTATGGAAGGTCGGCTTGACCCCGACGTTCATGACGCCCTCCAGTCGCTGTCCTTCATAGCTTACCCGCACAGCGTATACACCCTTGGCGGGGAGTACGAAATGTTCGTCTGGCTTGAGATTCGCTGTAGGGAAGCCGATTTGCCGTCCGCGCTTCTCGCCGTGCATCACTGTCCCATGAATCGAATATCTTCGGCCCAGCCAGCGCGCAGCAAGCTGAACTTTTCCCTCCGCCAGCGCCCGGCGAATCCCGGAGCTGCTCACCTTCTCTCCTTCTATGAGAAACGGAGGAACCGTATGAACCTCCAGGGTGTTGTCGCTAAGCTCGCGCAGCATCCCGGCGTCGCCTTCTCCGCGATACCCGTAACGGAAATCAAAGCCGACAACTGCTGTATGGATCTGGAGCGGAACGAGCACTCCCGCCACGAAATTTTGCGGGCTCACCCGCGAAAAAGCATCATTAAATTCCACGATATATACGTAGTCCACGCCCAAGCTCTCTAGAATTCGTTCCTTTTCCCGGGGGGGTGTCAAATAGCCGTCATAATCGCCTTTTTTCATAACTTCTTTTGGATGGGGATGAAAAGTCATTACCGCAGCCGGCAAGTTTAAGGATGCCGCCATCCTCACCGCTGATTCGATTACGCTCGCATGTCCAAGGTGCAAGCCGTCAAACTGGCCGATGGCCAACACTTGGGGTCTGGCGTTATCGTCTATAATCTCTTTGGTAAGAGGATAAGTCAGATTCATTATTTCCACTGTCATTTCACCTGCAATTTCACTCGGATTAGCACGCTATTTCACTCTGGCGGGAAAACTTTGACTGGCGTAATCGCTCCGGTAGACGGTTCCCCGCGAAAAATGCCTAAAAACTGTCCCTCTGCACCGTACAATCGAATATTCTCTCCCCAGCGCACAGGGGGATCAAGCAGCCGAGAAGATAGTCTTTGTCCCTGCAAAGCCTGCTTGACCTTCTCTTCTGGGATGCGATGTGCCGGAAGATGACTCACGGCCCTGTCTACAGGAATAAGCCGTTCTTCCAGTATCCCATCTGCCGCCAGAGCCGTTATTTCTTCAAGCGTCAAGCACTGATCTTCCGTAATCCCTGCCGAGACCGTCCTTTTCAGTTCGGCCATTGCAGCTGGTACGCCTAGCGTACGGCCGATATCGACGCAAAGCGTACGGATATACGTCCCTTTGGAGCACAGCACGCGAAAAGAAATGGACGGATATTCACCGCCTGGCTCATAAGAGATTAGCTCTAGCTCCTCAATCGTAACTTCCCTCGCTTTGCGCTCAACCGTCTTACCTTCCCGTGCTAATTCGTAAAGACGTTTCCCGTCCTGTTTTAAGGCGGAATACATCGGCGGTACTTGGGATATCGTTCCGACAAACTGGCCTAAAGCCGCTCTAACCTCTTCCTCCGTAAGGCTGATCCCTTCCTTGCGTTCAATAATTGAGCCTGACATGTCCTCCGTATCGGTTGCGATACCGAGATACAGCGTAGCTTCGTATTCCTTGGGCAGCTCCTGGAGGTACTCCACCATTCGGGTCGCCCGTCCGAGGCAAAGCGGAAGCACCCCGGTAACCGCCGGATCGAGCGTTCCGGTATGGCCGATCCTTTTCATTCTTAATATGCCGCGGGTTTTGGCCACAACATCGTGAGAGGTGAATCCTGCCGGCTTATGGACGGCAAGTATTCCTTCATAAGAATTCTGCTTCATAATCGGGTCTTCACCTGCTCTACAATCTGCGAGACAATCTCGTCTAGACTCCCTTGCATCCGTACCCCTGCGGCACGAACATGACCGCCTCCACCAAAGCTTTGAGCAACAGCAGCTACGTCAACCTTGCCAGCCGACCTCATACTCACCTTCACGGCATTGTCATCAATCACCTTGAACAGCAAGCCAACCTCAACGCCTTGAATATTGCGGGGATAATTCACAATACCCTCCAGATCCTCATGAATGGCGCCGCACGACTTCATGTCCTCGTCATCGATCGTAACCCAGCTGATCTTGCCGTCCTCTGTCATCTGAAGTCCATTCAAGGCTCTAGTCAGCAGCCGAATTTGCGCCAAAGTCATTTCTTCCAGCAGCAGTTGCGACAATCCCGGGCCATCTACCCCATACGTCAATAGATCAGATGCGATAGCCATCACTTTGGGGGAAGTGCTGGAATAACGGAACCCTCCTGTATCAGTTAAAAGACCGGTATACAGCGCTGTAGCCACGTCCCGATCGAGCCCGAATTTCAGCCGTTTCAGTAGCTCATACAGCACCTGAACCGTGGCTGCGGCTTCAGGTACGATAAGGTTAATGCCACCGAAGCCATCATTGGTCGGATGATGATCAATGTTCAAAATTTCTGCGTCCGGCGCAAAATATTCGCTGGCTTTTCCGACTCTGCGGAAATCAGCGCAATCGACGCAGATAATATGTTTATAAGTTTTGCCTAAAGGGGTCACTGACAGATCCATGATGCGATCCGAATGCAGCAGGTACGACATACGCTGAGGAATCGGCCCTTCGTTGACCATAACGTAATTCTTACCCAGACATGAGAGAAGCCAGCCCACCACAAGGGTGGAACTGACTGCATCTCCGTCCGGCTGTACATGCGACACTACCAGGAAATCATCATGATCCTTCAGAAAGTGCTCTACCTGTAGGAACTCCTGTTCATTGGTCTGCATTGCCGTCTCCTTTAAATTCATTTATCCTCGTCTTGCGTAATCTCGCCCAGCAGCTTTTCAATACGGCTGCCATACTCAATCGACTCATCGACTTTAAAGATCAATTCTGGTGTGTGACGCAAACGCATCCGTTTGCCAAGCTCGGTCCGCAGAAAACCGATTGCTTTCTCCAGCCCTTTCAGCGATTCCGACTTCTTCTCCTCGTCGCCGAAAACACTGATGTATACCTTCGCCTGCGAAAGATCGCTTGTCACCTCGACACCAGTCACCGTGACAAATCCGATCCGAGGATCCTTGACCTCATTCTGAATGAGCAGGCTGAGCTCTTTCTTTATCTGTTCGCCTACGCGGCCAGTACGATTTTTAGCCATTGTTGTCACCTCACCTTACTTCCGTTCGACGGCCTCCATAATAAATGCTTCGATAACGTCGCCCTCTTTAATGTCATTAAAGTTGTCAAGGGTAATACCGCACTCGTAGCCTTGAGCGACTTCCTTCGCATCGTCCTTGAAGCGTTTGAGCGAGTCGATTTTGCCTTCATATACGACGATTCCGTCGCGAATGAGGCGGGTTTCGGCATTGCGCGTAATTTTACCGGAAGTTACCATACAGCCCGCAATCGTACCTACACGGCTAAGCTTGAACGTATCGCGAATTTCGGCATGACCAATGACAACTTCTTTATATTCGGGATCAAGCATCCCTTTCATCGCTTGCTCAATTTCCTCGATCGCTTTATAGATGACGCGGTGGAGACGAATATCCACCTTCTCCTGCTCGGCCGTCGCCTTGGTCTGGTTATCCGGACGAACGTTGAAGCCGATTACGATCGCATTGGAAGCAGCCGCGAGGATGATGTCAGATTCCGTGATGGCGCCTGCACCGCTGTGAATGATTTTCACGCGTACGCCTTCCACTTCGATTTTCTCCAAGGAGCCTTTAAGCGCCTCTACAGAGCCTTGCACGTCTGCCTTAATGATGACGTTAAGATCTTTGATCTCGCCTTCCTTGATATGGCGGAACAAATCATCGAGCGTAACGCGCGTATTGCCGCCCAGCTCGGATTGGCGATGGGTAATGGCGCGCTTCTCGGCAATGGAACGGGCTTTGCGCTCGTCCTCGAATACCATGAACGGATCGCCAGCCAGCGGCACTTCCGTTAAGCCCGTAATTTCAACCGGTGTGGACGGCCCGGCTTCTTTGATGCGGCGGCCTTTATCATTAACCATAGCCCGGATACGGCCGAAGCAGTTTCCAGCTACGAACGCATCGCCGACTTTCAGCGTACCGTGCTGCACGAGCACGCGGGCAACCGGTCCGCGGCTCTTGTCCAGCTCGGCCTCGATGACCGCACCGCGCGCGCGTTTTTCTGGATTCGCTCTATATTCATTAACTTCCGCTACGAGCAGAATCATTTCCAGCAAATCTTCCAGTCCCATTCTCTGCTTCGCGGAAACGTTGACGAAGATCGTATCTCCGCCCCATTCCTCTGGAACAAGGCCATACTCCGTCAACTCCTGCTTCACCTTATCTGCATTGGCCGTCGGCTTGTCGATCTTGTTGACAGCCACGATGATTGGCAGGCCAGCAGCTTTGGCGTGGTTGACCGCTTCTACCGTTTGCGGCATAACGCCGTCGTCTGCCGCGACCACAATAATGGTAATATCCGTTAATTGGGCGCCGCGGGCACGCATCGCCGTAAACGCTTCGTGGCCCGGAGTATCCAGGAACGTTATTTTTTTATTATTAATCTCTACCTGGTATGCACCAATATGCTGGGTAATGCCTCCAGCCTCACCGCTGCTGACATTTGTCGAACGAATGGCGTCGAGAAGTGTCGTCTTACCATGGTCAACGTGTCCCATAATCGTTACAACCGGGGGACGTTCTCTCAAATCCGCTTCATCATCGTTCTCTTCGACGGTCTCGAAACGATCTTCCTCAACTGGAATTTTCACTTCAACCTCTACGCCGAAGTCGCCGGCGAGCAGAAGAATCGTATCAATGTCCAGCTCTTGGTTGATCGTCGCCATGACGCCGAGCATAATGAGCTTCTTGATCACTTCGGAAGCGTCCTTATGCAGAAGCTTGGCTGCTTCGCCAACAGTCATGTTGCCGCGAACAATAATTTTCTTCGGTGTGTTGTCAATTTTCTCGCGAGGCGGCTGCGAAGCACCTTTACCACCTCTGCCGCCTTTACCGCCGCGGTTATTCTTGAAATTCCCCGGTCTGTTATCGTCAAAACGTCTTTGACCTGGTCTGTTATTATTATTCCCTTTGCGGGCATTATCCTTGTTAGAATTCTCCTGGCGTGGCGCCGAAGCTTGATTGCGGTTCCCTTGGGACGATGTATGGCCTGTGCCCTGTCCCGCCCGCGGGCCGCTTGAACCGGCGTTTGAACGTTGTCCGCCAGCTTGCTGAGAACCCCGGTTACCCTGGGAATTGTTGCGATTCCCCTGCTGATGTCCGCCGCTTGGACGGTTATTTCTTTCCTGAGTTGCTTGTGCTCCTCCCGAGGAGGATGTATTTGCGTTATTTGTTCTATTATTCATACTTACCTGCTTTTCTTGTTGATTTTTGGTATTGCTTGATCCGCTGCTGCTGGTTCTAAGGCTCTGCCCTTGATCTTCACGCTGACCGGCGTTCGTCCCGGTCCCGGTTTTCGGCGATTGACTTCCTCCTGCGGAAGCGGGAGCCGACGATTTGGCAGAAGATTTCACAGGCTCGGAACCTTCCCTTTTGGCGGCGGCATTGCTCTTAATATCTTTGAAAAACTGCTCTACCCGTGTTACGGCATCATTCTCCATCACACTCATGTGGTTATTGACCGGAATATTCAACCGCTTAAGAATTGTAATAATTTCCTTACTGCTCATATTGAGCGATTTCGCATATTCATATACCCTGAGCTTATCTTTGTTCTCTTGTTTACTCAATATACTCCACCTCCGACGTTTTCACGATCGTTTTCCGAATCATATCGGCAAATCCCTGATCGATCAGAGCCAGAACGACCCGTTCCGGCTTGCCGACGCTAGAGCCAAGCTCTTCACGGTCGAATCCGATGATCAGTGGAATTTTATAGGTTGCGCACTTGTCGCGAAATTTCTTGCGGGCATTCTCCGACGCATCCTCTGCAACGATTACAAGCCTAGCCTCCCCGGAGCGAACTGCCTTAAGAACGCTCTCGTCCCCGGTAACTACTTTGCCTGCCCGCATCGCTAGGCCAAGCCCGGACAGCACCTTACTCATCTGCATCCTCTTCCCGGTCGCGTTCAGCAATGAACTCATCCTCGACGGCAAGGAAGTCCCGTGCCAATTGCTCATAAACCTCCGCGCCCACCGGAGATTTCAGCGCCCTGTCCAAAGCCCGGTTCTTATGAGCCAGTTTGAAGCAGGACGCTTGGCCGCACAGATACGCGCCGCGGCCAGATTTTTTGCCGGTCATATCAATCGATACGTCACCCTCTGGAGAACGAACGACGCGAATCAGCGATTTCTTGGGCTTCATTTCGTTGCAAGCCACGCATTTGCGCAGCGGAATCTTTCTAGGCTTCATTTCCATCGCCCCCCTTACATACTTGCATTAGAGGTTGAAGTTAATCGACGGAGACGGAATCCTGCGGCATTTCGCCAGAATCGGTCTTCTCTCTTCCAAACTCCTCTTCCGCTTGACTCTCGCTCTTAATGTCGATCTTCCATCCCGTCAGCTTCGCTGCAAGACGCGCATTCTGTCCTTTAATACCGATAGCGAGCGAAAGCTGGTAATCAGGAACGATCACCCGGGCCATCTTCTCCTCTTCGAATACCTGAACTTCAAGCACCTTCGAAGGGCTAAGCGCGTTAGCTACATATTCCTCAACATTCTCGGAATAACGCACGATATCAATTTTCTCACCGCGAAGCTCGTTCACGATTGTTTGGACGCGAGTCCCCTTAGGGCCTACGCAAGAGCCTACCGGATCCACTTCGCTATTGCGGGAGTAAACTGCGATTTTGGAACGGAATCCGGCTTCACGCGCCACGGAGCGAATCTCAACGACGCCGTCAAATATCTCCGGCACTTCAAGTTCGAACAGACGCTTTAGCAGCCCCGGATGCGTGCGGGATAGCAGAATTTGCGGCCCCTTGGTCGTATTCTCTACTTTCGTGATGTACGCCTTGATCCGGTCGCCATGCTTGAACTTCTCGTTAGGCATGAGTTCATTCAGCGGAAGATGGGCCTCGATTTTACCCAGATCCACATACACGTTGCGTTGATCCTGACGCTGTACGATCCCCGTAACGATATCCTCTTCCTTCTCGATAAATGCGTTGTAAATCAGCCCCCGCTCTGCTTCGCGGATACGCTGGGTCACAACTTGCTTAGCCGTCTGTGCAGCGATGCGCCCGAAATCGCGAGGCGTTACCTCGATCTCGGAAATATCGTCCAATTGAAAGCTTGGATTAATCTCACGGGCGGCCGACAGTGAAATTTCCGTCCGGGGATCAAGCACTTCTTCCACAACCAGCTTGCGGGCAAATACTTTAATTGCCCCGGTGTGGCGATTCATATCGACGCGAACGTTCTGTGCCGTGTTAAAATTGCGTTTGTAGCTGGAAATCAGAGCTGCTTCGATCGCTTCGAACAAAATGTCCTTGCTGATTCCTTTCTCCCTTTCCAACTCATTTAAGGCTTCAATAAAATCCATACTCATCTGCCTCAAGTTCCCCCTTTCATCTTCCCGTTCAGGTCATTAAAAAATGATGGCCAACCTTGCGCTGGCAACTTTGTTATATGGAATGGCATAATTCTTCTTTCCTACGGCAATGACCAGTTCATCATTGTCAAAAGAAAAAAGCCGGCCTTCAAATTCCTTCAGACCTTCTACCGGTTCATATGTAGTTACGAATACATCCTTCCCTACGGCTTTGGCTACATCCTCTGCCTTTTTGAGCGGACGCTCCGCCCCAGGTGAAGAAACTTCCAGAAAATAAGCGGACGGAATTGGATCGTCAGCATCCAGCTTCTCGCTCAAATATTCGCTGATCCGGCCGCAGTCATCGATATCGATACCGCCATCCTTGTCAACGAAGACGCGCAGAAACCAATTGCTTCCTTCCTTCACATATTCCACGTCTACCAGTTCAAAGCCGTTCTCCTGCAAAAAGGGCAGAACCATCTCTTCCACGGTCGCTTTGATCTTCGGTGTGCTCAAGCGTACATACCTCCATAATTTTCATTCCTATATACCAAAGAGTAAAGAGTGGGTTTCCCCACTCTTTAAACAACGGCTCTATCTCCATGATTACCAAAAAAATTATAACATAGTCCGGCATGAGTGACAAGTAAATCACCTTTACTTCAGTGACTTGAAGCTAGGCCGTGCGACTCGATTTTAAAACAGGGAAAGCTGGTTGCTTTCGGGAAGCCCCCGGAAGCAACCCATCGAACCGAGCAGCTCCACCACCGTCTTTGATGCTTTGGATTTCTGCTGGAAATCTTCGATCGACAGGAATTCCCCCTGCTCCTTCGCAGCGGCGATATTTTTCGCCGCATTATCGCCGATTCCCGCAAGCGCAGAAAACGGAGGGATCAAGGCATCGCCGTCAACGATAAAGCGCGTTGCGTCGGAGCGGTAGAGATCGATGCTCTTGAAGCGGAAACCGCGGGCCGTCATCTCCAGCGCCATTTCCAGGATCGGCAGCATGTTCCGTTCCTTTGGCAGCGCCTGGAAGCCCTTTTGCTCGATTTCTTCAATTTTGCGATAGATCGCTTCATACCCTTGGCAGAATAGCTCAATGTCGAAGTCTTCACCACGCACTGAGAAATACGTTGCATAGTATTCAATCGGATGATACAGCTTGAAGTATGCGGTTCTCACCGCCGAAATAACATATGCGGCAGCGTGCGCCTTCGGGAACATGTATTGGATTTTAAGACAAGAGTCTATATACCACTGCGGCACTTTGCATCTCTTCATCTCATCAATCCACTCTTGGGTCAGCCCCTTCCCTTTACGTACGCTCTCCGTAATTTTAAACGCCAAGCCAGCATCCATACCAGCTTTGTAGATCAGATACAGCATAATATCGTCCCGACAACCAATAACCGTCTTAATGTTGCATGTCCCATTCTTGATCAATTCCTGGGCATTGCCCAGCCACACTCCCGTACCATGGGACAATCCCGAAATTTGTAGAAGGTCGGCAAACGAAGTTGGCTGCGATTCAATCAGCATCTGACGCACGAACTTCGTCCCCATCTCGGGAACGCCATACGTCGCTACAGGGGTACGGATTTGCTCCGGAGTAACCCCGAGGGCCTCGGTGGAGTTAAACATGCTCATGACCTTTGGATCATTCATCGGAATCGTCGTCGGATCGACGCCTGTTAAATCCTGGAGCATCCTCATCATCGTCGGATCATCGTGTCCGAGAATATCGAGCTTCAGCAGGTTCGCGTCGAAGGCGTGATAATCAAAATGCGTCGTCTTCCATTCGGCATTGACATCATCCGCAGGATACTGTACCGGCGTAATGTCCTCAACCTCGATATAATCGGGTACGACGACAATTCCGCCCGGATGCTGGCCTGTGCTGCGCTTCACGCCTGTACATCCGGCTGCAAGCCGGTTCAGCTCGGCGCCGCGCCACTGCTTATGGTGTTCTTCTTCGTATTTTTTTGCGAAGCCAAACGCCGTTTTCTCAGCGACCGTGCCGATCGTTCCAGCCCGGAACACGCTTTTCTCGCCGAACAGCTCTTTCGTGTAGTTATGAGCATGGGGCTGATACTCCCCCGAGAAGTTCAAGTCAATATCGGGAACCTTGTCGCCCTTAAACCCGAGAAACGTCTCGAAAGGGATATCCTGGCCTTCGCCCTTTAGCTTTTCGCCGCATTTTGGACACGGCTTGTCCGGAAGATCGAACCCGCTCGGCACACTTCCGTCCAAGAACCATTCGCTATACTTACACTCTGGGTTCAGACAGATATAATGCGCTGGAAGCGGATTAACCTCCGATATCCCGAGGAACGTTGCCACTACGGAGGACCCGACTGAACCCCGGGAGCCAACCAGGTAACCGTCTCTGTTCGATTTTTTAACGAGCCGCTCGGAAATCAGGTAGTTGGCCGAGAAGCCGTATTTAATGATCGGCTCCAGTTCCTTTTCTAGACGCTGAACGACAACCTCCGGCAAATCCTCGCCATAAATCGATCTAGCGGTCTCGTAGCAAGTATTGCGAATTTCCTCATCGGCTCCTTCAAGAATCGGAGTGAACAGCTTATCCGGGAACAGCTCCAGGTCTTCAAAAGAATCGGCCAACTCCGACGTGTTTTTCACCACGACCTCATATGCCTTCTCTTCTCCAAGAAATTGGAATTCCTCCAGCATTTCTTCAGTCGTCCGAAAATGAGCATCCGGCTTGCGGATATCCTTAAGCGGACTGAACCCCGTAATGCCGTGGATTGTAATATCCCTGTATATTTTGTCGCGAGGATCTAAGTAGTGCACGTTGCCGGTAGCCACAACCGGCTTGCCAAGCTTGAAGCCGATTTCGCAAATTTTGCGCAGCGCCGTCTCCAGCTCCTGAACACTTCCTACCAGCCCCTTCTCAACAAGATGCATGTACATCGTGAGCGGCTGAATTTCCAGCACATCATAAAATTCCGCCACTTGCTCGGCTTCCTCTACTGATTTATTCAGAACTGTCTCAAAGAACTCGCCTTTCTCACAGCCGGATAAAATCAGCAGACCTTCCCTCATCTCGGCAAGCTTCGATTTCGGAATACATGCAACTCGTTTGAAATACTGCGTGTGGGACATGGAGACCAATTTGTACAAATTCTTCTTCCCAATCATATTGAGCGCATAGATGCTGCAGTGGAACGGCCGCGCATTGGACAAATCCTTGCCTACCTTTGCGTTAAGCTGATCCAGCGTTTTATATCCCTCAATCTTGACCGCATCGTCCAAGAGACCGTTCAGGATTTCGCCCAGAGCTAAGGTATCGTCAATCGCTCGGTGATGGTTCTCGAGCGATACCTTATATTTGGCGGCAAGCGTGTTGAGACGGTGATTCTTCATCGTCGGAAACAGCATCCGGGCCATCTCGAGCGTATCGAGCACCGGATTGTTCAGCGGCGGCAGCCCAAGCTCCTTGAGCTTGGCATTCACGAAATCGATATCGAATCTGGCGTTATGGGCCACCAGAATGGCATCGCCCACAAATTCGACAAATTTCTTGAGGACAGGTTCCACGTCCGGAGCATCCCTAACCATGTCATCGTTAATATTCGTCAATTGCTGAATATTGTATGGGATGCGCACATGGGGATTTACGAACGTAGCATAACGGTCGACTTCCTTGCCTTCCACCATTTTGACCGCAGCAATTTCGATGATTTTGTTCTGCGTTACCGACAAACCCGTCGTCTCGATATCGAATACGATATATGTAGCGCTCTTCAAGTCATCCGGGCGCGGATGAAGGACGACGGCAACATTATCATTGACCACGTTCGCCTCTAGCCCGTAAATCATTTTAATTCCATGCTTGCTTGCTGCTTTAACGGCCTCCGGATAACTTTGAATGCCGCCATGATCAGTAACGGCAATCGCCTTATGGCCCCATTTGGCCGCTGTTTTGATATATTCGCCAATTGGAGTTACCGCATCCATCGTGCTCATGGTCGAATGCAGGTGGAACTCGACGCGTTTCTCTGGCGCGTTGTCCTTCCGGCTTGGCGGAGCAGTCACTTCATTCACGTCAGAAGGAATCATGACCAGCTCCGGCACAGGCATGAAGCGATCCATTTCCACCCGGCCGCGGGCCCTGATCCACTTGCCGTTGGCCAGCTGGTTCATGATTTTCAGATCTTCCTTATTTTTGGCGAACAGCTTCATTTGCAATGAATCCGTATAATCCGTCAAATTGAAAATAAACAATGTGTTCCCGTTGCGCAGCTCCTTACGATCCAATCCAAAAATCACGCCCTGAATCGTAATCTTCTTCTCCTCGTCCTGTATTTCTTGAAGCGGAACCGGCTGCTCTTTAATATCGTATCCGATCTGCAGCTTGACGACTTCGCCTTCGTCCTCTTCCGGAGGAGCTTCCGTCGCCATACTCTCCATCATTTGCTGAATCACTTCGCGCTCTTCCTCAACGATACGCTGCTGGAATTCTTCAAATGCTTCGGCACTATTCTCCCCAGTCTGCAGCTTCACGCGAAGATTCAAGGTAAAATACGTTTCGTAGAAAGATACAATATACCGATCGATATTTTTCTTCTTGGCCAGTTCGAGGGCCATCGCATCGCTGAACGTAATCGTCGCCAGATCACCCTCAGTCTCGCAAATCGCCCGGGCCATCCAGCCATTGGCGGACGGCACTTCCCGCTGTACCCACTCGATAAACAGCTTCCAGTACTCCGACACGATATCGGCTGCCGATACATCCTTCCCATATCGGAACTCGAATGAAATTTGCGCGATATGCTCCAGCCGTTCTTTCACACGCAAACAAAAAGTACGATAAGCCTGCGCAGGCACGAGTGATTCTTTGCCGATGGCAATCTTCCACTCCCGGTTGCTCCGGCTTACTTCCACCTGCTCAATCCATCCGTCTAGAAAGTATGGATCGGTCAAACCAGCAGGCATTTCCGCTTGCTGCATTAACAACTCCAGCCGTTGTCTCTTCTCCCCAACTGCGGTCATGATATCCTCCCCCTGATACATTCCTCAATATGAGGTTAAGGTACGTGCGGACAGTTTAAAAGAGAGCTTCCGTTCACGAGGTCCGAGCAGGCTGCTGCCTACCCGACAGCTCACTGCCGGAAGCCCTCCTATTTGAATTCTTACTTCATCATTAATAGGCTCTTGCAAAAACAACCGTATGTTTAGCTTCTTCGCCGCATACGAGACAGTTCGATTTCTTCGTCGCCGGATCAAAAGGAATATTGCGGCTTGTCGCACCTGTCTCATCTTTGACGTGACGCTCGCAAGCCTCGGAACCGCACCAGCCGGCCAGTGTAAAGCCGCGCTTCTCCTCAATGCTCGCTTTCATTTCATCCAGTGTATCCACGCTGTTGAAATGCTCGTCGCGGAAAGTTTTAGCACGTTCGTACATTTCGTTGTGAACCTGCTCCAGCATCGCCTGAACCTCTTCTACAAGGTTATCCTGCTGTACAACCTTCTTCTCTCCGGAAATCCGGGAGACGAGCACGCAGACGCCATTTTCCATATCACGCGGACCAATTTCAAGGCGCACAGGCACACCGCGCATTTCATATTCATTGAATTTCCAGCCTGGCCGCACATCTGCACGATCATCCATTCCGACACGGATGCCTGCCTTCTTCAACTGAGCGAACAATTCATCCGCCCGTCCTACTACGGCGTCGCGCGTCTTAGGAGGACCGATTGGAATGATCATAACCTGCTTCGGCGCCACTTTCGGCGGCAAAGCAAGACCGCGGTCATCGCCATGAACCATGATGAGGGAGCCGATCAGGCGCGTGCTGACGCCCCAAGAGGTCGTATGCACGTATTCCTGAACATTATCCCTATTCAAATATTGAATATTGAAGGCTACAGCAAAATTCGTGCCCAGGTAATGCGATGTTCCGGCCTGAACGGCTCGCCCGTCCTTCATCATCGCTTCAATGGAATAGGTGTCCACTGCCCCGGCGAATTTCTCCGAAGGTGTTTTCTGTCCAACGATGACTGGAATGGCGAGATAGTTCTCAACGAAATCGCGATAGATTTCCAGCATCTGCATTGTTTCTTCACGAGCTTCCTGCTCATTCTCATGCGCCGTGTGGCCTTCCTGCCACAAAAACTCGCTCGTCCGCAAAAATGGCAATGTACGCTTCTCCCAGCGAACGACGTTAGCCCACTGATTGATCAGTACCGGCAGATCGCGATAAGATTGTATCCACTTCTCGTACATGTGGCCGATCATCGTCTCAGAGGTCGGACGAATGGCCAGGCGCTCCTCCAATTTCTCGCCCGCCGCTTCCGTAACCCATGGGAGCTCAGGGTTAAATCCTTCGACGTGCTCCTTCTCCTTCTGAAAGAAGCTCTCCGGAATAAAGAGAGGAAAATAAGCGTTGCGGTGTCCTGTCTCTTTAAAGCGCCGATCCAATTCTTCCTGAATGTGCTCCCAGATTTCGTAACCGTCCGGTTTAAAGACGATGCAGCCGCGTACCGGCGAGTAATCCATCAAGTCCGCCTTCTTGATGACGTCGATGTACCAGCGCGAGAAATCCTCGCTTTGCGGGGTAATTTCAGTTACGAATTGTTTCTCCTCATTAGCCATATCCAACCTAGTCCTCCCATAATAAACACAATATTATCCGTTAATTAATCGCAAAATATCATTATAGGTTACAGCAATCATAAGCAGAAATAACATGGCGAAGCCGATAAAGTGAACCATTCCCTCTCGATTCGGATCAATCGGCTTCCCGCGAACCGCCTCAACGGCAAGGAAGATGAGCCTGCTGCCGTCGAGAGCCGGAATCGGCAGCAAATTAAAAATGCCCAGATACAAGCTCAGTATCGCCGCCCAGTAAGTCAATTTCACGATGCCTTGCTTCGCAATTTGCCCTGTCACCTCAAAGGTCCGTACCGGTCCTCCCAGGTCATCCATCGAAAATTTCTGAATCAGCTGCTGAAAGCCGATAAAGATCATTTTGGTCGTATTCACCATATCTTTGCCAGCGACAGTAAACGTCTCGCCGAAACTGGCTTTGCGCATCTCGAAATAAGTTACGATCGTGGTGCCTACTTTACCACCCTGCTGATTCTCCATCGCTCGCGGCGTAATCGTAATCGGCAGCACCTGATCCCCGCGGCGGACCGTCCATTCCATCGGTACGTCCTTGGAAGCAGCGATCGTCTCAATCAATTTCTCAGCGTCTGTGCCTACAGCCACCCCGTTAATCGTCTCGATAATGTCGCCTCGCTGTAAACCAGCCTCTGAGGCGGGCATATTGTCCATGACATCGCCGATTTCCAAATGATCAGGTTTATCAAAAGGAATTCCTGCCATTTGCGTATGAAGGGCGAAGAGGACAAAGGCCAAAATGAAGTTCATCAACGGTCCGGCGAAGATGGATAATGCCCGCTGGCCCACCGTCTTGCTTGCGAATTGCCGGTTGCGAGGAGCAATTTGCGTCTCCTTGCCTTTGGCCACCATCATTGCCTGAGGATGCACTTTATAATTGAGAATTTCTCCATCTACGTCCAGAACGATAACGAGCCGGTCTTCCAAATCGATCTCAGTGACTTCGCCACGAATGACATTCTTTCGATTATCTAAACGGTCGAGATAAATTTTGGTGACATCTTGTCCGTCTAAGCGCAGGGCTACGGTTTGTCCGGACTGGATCTCAACGAGTTCCGGATCCTCTCCCGCCATTCTTGCATAACCGCCAAATGGCAGCAAACGAAGGGTAAACTGGGTCTCTCCCCTGCGGTAAGAAAACAGTTTTGGCCCGAAGCCAATCGCGAATTCACGCACGAGTATCCCAGCCCGTTTGGCAAAGTAATAATGTCCCCACTCATGAACCGTAACGATGACGAAGAACATGAGCACTGTCAAAAATATAATTCTCAGCAATTCCAATCGAAAGCATCCTCCTTTTAGCCACAGATCGTCCAATTCATTTAGATTATCATTATTCTCCGATCAGGCACAAGAGAATACCATTGTGGAAACTTTTTTGCCCAGCGGTCGGGGTGATTACAACGATGCGGCCATCTCTCTCGCCCACCGATCCGCAGCTTGAATCGTTTCAAGATCGGCTTGTTTTTGAGGTATATGCCTGGAGAGTACGGTTTCAATGATCGTTTCAATCCGCAGAAATGGAATTTCCCGCTTCATAAAACGGGCGACCGCAGCTTCATTGGCTGCATTAAATACCGTCGTCGCCGTCCCACCTATTTTACCACATTCGAAGGCAAGTCTTAAACAGGGGAATCGCTCATAATCCATTTCCTGAAAATGAAGCTTGCCGACCTCTGCCAGCGACAAACGTTTGGATGCCGATGAGAATCTAGCAGGATAAGTCATCGCGTATTGAATGGGAATGCGCATATCCGGAGTACCGAGCTGGGCAATCACGCTTCCGTCACGATATTCAACGAAAGAGTGGATAATACTCTCGGGATGCAAAAGCACATTGATTTTATCGTAAGGAAGACCGAAAAGCCAATGCGCCTCAATGACTTCCAATCCTTTGTTGACCATCGTGGCCGAATCGATCGTTAGTTTCGCTCCCATCGACCAGTTGGGATGCTTCAAAGCATCCTCCAGCGTCACATTTCCAAGCTGCTCCCGCGTTAAATGCCGGAATGAGCCTCCCGAAGCCGTCAATGTTATCTGCTCGACATCATCTCTGCTCTCCCCGTTTAAGCATTGGAAAATCGCCGAGTGCTCGCTGTCTACAGGAAGCAGTGCAACCCCCTTCTGCTCAGCAAGCTCTGTAACGATATGCCCTGCTGTCACCAGCGTTTCTTTATTCGCCAGCCCGATCGTTTTCCCTTCGGAAATCGCAGCTAAGGTTGGAGGCAGGCCCCTACTCCCAACAATAGCGCTCAGCACAAAATCAGCCTCGGTGCCTGCAGCAACCTCGATCAGGCCCTCCTCGCCGTAATACAGCTCAACCCCAGGCGGAAGCAGCGGGGCTACCTGCTCCGCAAGCTGCTTATTTCCAATGGAAGCCTTCTTCGGACGATAAGCGTTGACCTGCTGGACGAATAAATCGATATTCGAACCCGCAGCCAAGCCTTCAACGACAAATTGATCAGGATGCTGTCTGACAACATCCAGCGTTTGCGTTCCAATCGATCCGGTGGAACCAATGACAGCTATTTTTCTCATAACATACCTCACCTGATTTAATGACTAATTCCATGGCCCATAAGGAGCCCTTATATTTTCAGGACAGAATCTTAGTAGTAGGGAAGCAGCATTAGAATATGTACGAACGGAAATACCACAACCCAACTATCGCAGCGGTCTAGAATACCGCCGTGACCCGGCAGAAGCTTGCCCGTATCCTTAATCCCGTAAACCCGCTTGTAGGCAGACTGGATTAAATCGCCAAGCTGTCCCACAACAGCGGCTGATACGCCGAGAAGAAGTGCTCGTCCAATTGTTAGGAGCCCGCCTGAGAACAGAGAGAATATCACCGCTGCTACCACAGCCAGCGCAATGCCGCCGACGGCCCCTTCCACAGTTTTATTAGGGCTAATGGCTGGCCATAGCTTATGCTTGCCGAACCTTCTTCCCGTGAAATAAGCGCCTGCATCACTGCTCCAGATCGCAGCCAGCATCAGAAACGTCCAGAAGACACCATGTCCATCCGGCGTGATTCGCGTCATCGCTATGGCCGAAAATCCGATACCGATATAGGCAGTTCCAAGAAACAAGATAGCAGCCTCGCTAATTGGAAAATCATTTTTGGTAAATACCGTAATGGCCAGGAAAAGGAACATCATTAACCACAGGGCGGGCAAAACCTCCAGCGGCATGCTCAGGCCCAGCAGACTCCAGGGGAACGTCATATAGAGTATGCATACATAACCGAAAATCGCAGCGCCTCTGAACGGGGGCAGTTTGATCATCCGGACAAACTCATAGTAGCCTACCAAAGCCATAGCCACGATGAGCATCTGATATCCTATTCCGCCGAGCAGGCACATGCCTAAAAAAAAGACGCCAGCAATCAGTCCTGTAATTAAACGTGTTTTCAACCTTCTACACCTTCTATCCTGCTATGATAATCCACCATAGCGACGTGTTCGCCGCTGATATTCGGCGACCGCTTCCACCAGCTGCTCGCGGCCGAATTCAGGCCAATATAGATCCGTAAACCAAAGTTCGCTATAAGCCGCTTGCCAGAGCATGAAATTACTCAACCGGAGTTCACCGCCCGTGCGAATGAGCAAATCCGGGTCGCTCAATCCGTGCGATAATAAATGGGAATTGATCATTTCTTCCGTAATGTCCTCCGGGGACAACTGTCCAGTCTGAACCTCGCGTGCGATCACCTTCATGCTCTCCGTCATCTCGCGGCGGCTGCCGTAATTCAGGGCAAAATTCAAAATGAGGCCGGTGTTGTTTTCCGTTCGGGAGACCGCTTCCTCCATCGCTTCAATCGTATGCCGGGGAAGATTGTCCGTATGGCCCATCATGCGCACCTGAACGTTCTTCTCGATCAGTTCCTCAAGCTCAAGGGCCAAAAATTCCTGCGGCAGCGACATCAGAAAATCCACTTCATCCTTAGGACGTTTCCAATTTTCTGTGGAGAACGCATATAAAGTCAAAATCCGGATGCCCAGTTCGTCCGCTGCTATCGTCGCCCGCTTCACAGCCTTCATTCCGTTGCGATGTCCGACAATCCGCGGTAGCCCTTTATTGCGGGCCCAACGTCCATTTCCGTCCATGATGATGGCAACGTGCTTTGGAATGTTGTCCGCTGGCAGCGCTTCGACAGAACGTTTCCCCCTATTTTTCCACCAGGATTGAAATAACTTGATCATTCCTCTTCCTCCAGCCGGTGATGAAAAAGAGACAAACCCCACCGTAAAAGGAGGGGCCGCTTTTCGTCTCTTAAACTTCCATAATCTCTTTTTCTTTCGCAGCGAGCACTTTATCGACTTCCGCGATAAATTTATCCGTTGACTTCTGGATATCCTCTTGATGACGGCGGGATTCGTCCTCCGAAATCTCCGTTTTTTCAAGCTTCTTGATATCATCGTTCGCGTCGCGACGGATGTTGCGGATCGCAACCTTCGCTTCTTCACCGAATTTTTTCGTCATTTTGGCCAAATCCACACGGCGTTCTTCCGTGAGCGGTGGAATCGACAAACGGATCATCGAACCGTCATTAGCAGGCGTAAGTCCCAGGTCGGACTTCTGAATCGCGCGCTCAATTTCGGCCAACGATGATTTATCCCAAGGTTGAATCATCAACGTACGGGAATCCGGCGTGCTGATGTTCGCCAGCTGATTAACCGGCGTCGGGGTTCCGTAATAATCCACCTGAATGCGATCTAGCAGTGAAGGATTGGCTCTTCCGGCACGTAATGTCGCCAAATCTCTTTTCAAAGCCTGAATCGCTTTATCCATACGTTCTTCAGCGTTTTTCTTAATCGATTGCGGCATTAATCTACACTCCCTCTCACAGTCGTTCCGATTTTCTCACCGAGGACTACACGTTTAATATTACCTTGTTCCGTAATCGCAAACACGATAAGCGGAATGTCGTTGTCCATACATAACGATGATGCCGTGGAATCCATAACGCCCAGGTTTTTGCTGAGCACTTCCATGTAGGTAAGTATTTCATATTTCTCGGCTGTCGGATCCACAAACGGATCCGCAGAATATACGCCGTCCACTTTATTTTTAGCCATCAGAATTACTTCGGCTTCAATTTCAGCGGCACGCAGTGCTGCTGTCGTATCCGTAGAGAAGAATGGGTTACCTGTTCCAGCTGCAAATATGACGACGCGGCCTTTCTCCAAATGCCGGATCGCACGGCGCCGTATATAAGGCTCCGCAATTTGCTGCATGGCGATCGAAGTCTGAACCCGCGTAGGCACGTCGATTTGCTCCAAAGCATCCTGCAAAGCGAGCGAATTCATGACGGTAGCCAGCATCCCCATATAGTCCGCCGTAGCACGGTCAATGCCCTTCGCACTGCCCGCAATACCGCGCCATATGTTGCCGCCGCCGCATACGATGGCGACCTGCACGCCCAGTTCAACCACTTCTTTCACTTGCTGGGCAATCGATGAAATCGTATCCGCATCGATGCCATACCCGTTTTGACCGGCTAACGACTCCCCACTGACCTTCAATACAATACGTTTAAAAACTGGCTGCTCCAATTGTATACCCTCCACTTTAGATGAACCCTCTTAGAGGTTGCCGGAGAAGAACGGCCCAACGAAGGGGCCGCGCTTCCCAGGCTCACACAATTAAGGGCGTTTGGTTAAAAAAGAAGGAACACGCCGTGTTCCATCTCTCTATAACATTTAATTGAATGGTGCTCTTATTGATTCACTTGGGACATAACTTCTTCTACAAAGTTATCCACTTTTTTCTCCAGACCTTCGCCTAGCTCGTAACGAACGAAACGACGAATCGAGATATTCTCTCCGATTGTAGCGATTTTCTCGTTAAGCAGCGTGGAGATTGTTTTGTCCGGATCTTTAACGAAAGATTGCTCCAGCAAGCAGTACTCTTCGAAGTATTTGGAAATACGTCCTTCCACCATTTTCTCAACGATTTTCTCAGGTTTTCCTTCGTTGAGCGCTTGAGCTTTAAGGATTTCTTTCTCCTTCTCGATTTCATCTTGTGGAACGTCTTCGCGGCGTACGTAACGAGGGTTGGACGCAGCGATATGAATTGCAATGTCGCGAACGAACTCTTTAAATTGATCCGTAAGCGCAACGAAATCTGTCTCGCAGTTTACTTCAACGAGAACGCCGATTTTACCGTTCGCATGGATGTAAGATTCTACGATACCTTCAGTAGCGATACGTCCGGCTTTTTTCGCAGATGCAGCCAAACCTTTCTCACGAAGAAATTCGACCGCCTTTTCGATATCACCGTTAACTTCTTCAAGCGCCTTTTTGCAATCGAGCATACCTGCACCTGTTTTTTCGCGTAGTTCTTTTACCGCTTTTGCATCAACCGCCATTTTAAATTCCCTCCATAATCAATTATAGGACCTAATCTGTGAAAATGACCAGAGATTTATCCTTTAAAAAAAGGGCAGTGAGAGGTTTGACACCTACCAACCACCCTTTTCATTTAATTTATTACTTATAACGGAAGCTCAGCATTAAGCCGTCGTTTGCTCCCCTTGGTTTGCTTCGATCACAGCATCTGCCATTTTACCAGTCAACAATTTAACCGCGCGGATCGCGTCGTCGTTACCTGGGATGACATAGTCAATTTCGTCCGGATCGCAGTTTGTATCAACGATACCTACGATTGGGATACCCAATTTGCGTGCTTCCGCAACAGCGATGCGCTCTTTGCGAGGATCGATGACGAACAGCGCGCTTGGCAGACCCTTCATGTTCTTGATACCGCCAAGGAATTTCTCCAGGCGATCTTTCTCTTTGCGAAGAATGATAACTTCCTTCTTCGGAAGCACTTCGAAAGTGCCGTCCTCTTCCCAAGTCTCCAATTGTTTCAAACGATCAATACGCTTTTGAATCGTTTGGAAGTTGGTCAGAGTACCACCAAGCCAGCGTTGGTTAATGTAAAATTGACCAGCGCGCTCAGCTTCTTCTTTCACGGAATCTTGAGCTTGCTTCTTAGTACCTACGAACAGAATAGTACCGTTCTCTTCAGCGATGCTCTTTACAAAATTATAAGCTTCTTCGACTTTCTTGACTGTTTTTTGCAGGTCGATGATGTAAATACCGTTTCTTTCAGTAAAGATATAACGGTCCATTTTCGGGTTCCAGCGACGTGTCTGGTGTCCGAAGTGTACGCCTGCTTCAAGCAGTTGTTTCATGGAAATGACTGCCATCTCCACGCACCTCCTAAGATTTGGTTTTTGTTTGATGCTTCCTCCGCAAGTTTCATCTTTAACCAAGACTCCCATATTCATGGCAAGCACCCTTGGTAAAATCAACCTGCGTGCGTTATAACACCGTCAATTAATATACCATAATCGGCACGTGGATGCAACTGAAGTTCTTTGATACCTTAAAACAAGGAAAACCATCCTATTTGGCAGATGGCTTAGCGGTTATTTTTGTAATGATCGAACTGTATTTCTCGCCAATTTGAAACGAGTACGTCCCGGTTCTGATTTTTGTATTTATGCCGCGCTTCGATGCTTCCTTGATAAATGCTTCGCTGCTGGAGATTACCCCAGCCTTCTGCAAGCCGTCGGCGACCGCGGTTAGGCTGTCGCCATAAGCAATTTTGTATTTTACCGTTACAGGTTCAGGTTGATTGACCGAAGCGGATTCAGCGGTTGCCGGGGCCTTGGCATCTGGCAGCTCAGGTGCCGCCGGGACGGCAGTTTCGGATTTGCTGGTTGCCGATCCGCCAGAAGCGCCTCCGCCGTCCGAATGCGGCTCCTGCGGCACCGCAGGCTTGGCTGGAGTGTCAGGCTGCTTCGGTTGAACCGGCTCTTCCGCAGCCGCCTCTTCCTCAGCCTTTTTCTCCATTTCGGCCTTCCACTCTTCTTCTGTCAGCAGACGCTCATCCTCGCTCACAACCTTCAGTCGAAGCTTCTCTGCAGCTTGCTGAATTTGCTCGACCGTAACGGGTTTATTCTGCTGCCCTTGTCCAATATTCATCAATTGCAATAAAAAAGCGCCGGCGATAAGGCCAATCCCAAGTCCTAACATGAAGTTGCGATTTCTAAACATTAAGCGTCCTCCCTGTTAGCCAATTGCAAAATAAGCTGGACCTCGCCGCGCTGGATACCGATAGATTTGGCGATCATATCGATGGATTTGCCTTTTTCGTACAAATCAAACAGCTCCGGATATCTGCTCCGCAGAGAATTCTCCGCTCCCGGCATTTCTGATTCTGGCTCGCCCACAGCTTCAGGAACCGGCGCTCCCAAGCTGTCAGCCGCTTCAGGTTCGGCTGTAGAAAGGCTTGCATTGTCTAAATGAGACACTGTCACTTGAGTAGATGAGTTGCTGATCGAGGGAGTTGCTGAAGGCCCAGCTGCCGGTAATCCGGTAAAAGACGCTAAATTTTCCAAAGCTCCCATCCGGGATTCCAGCTGCCGATTCAATTGCTCCGCCTCAAGAAGACGCTGGCGCAGCTCTGCAATCGATTCCTGTTGCGACATTTGCTTGGAGGTTAGCTCTTGCTTCATCCCTGCGACCAAATCGATCAGTTCCTCATTTTCTTTCTCAATGTCCGCCATATACTGCTCAAGGGTGGCTTCCACATCACTGGCGGCTTCGCTCGCTCCAGCCGCTTTCCGCCCGGGTAGAATGAATGCATATAATATAGAAGCAACCCCAAGTATCACAATATAAAACCAAGGTTCACCAAATGACAATGTTATCCTCACCTTTTTGCTGTGTGTAATGATCTAGTCGTCTAACAGTTTAGAGCGACAGATCGATGTGCCGGCCTTTAAAAGGATGCTTTGCGGCCTTTTCCTTGTCCCGCTCCTCCTGCTGCTCTTCGGCATCCCGTTGTTCCTTGTCCTGGCCTGAAGCGGTATCTTCTTCCCGCTTTACCGTCTTGTTGCGCGCGCTTTGCTCCATAGCCTGGCTCTTCCCGCGCTCAAGCTCGCTCGCCTTCATGTTCTGACCGGCAAGTATAGTCTGGTCGATAAGCGGTCTTTGCTGCTGGTCCTGCTGGATGCGCCCTGCTTCGTTAGTACGGGGAAGAGCGATTTGCATTTCCACGGATTTCATATTCATGACAATCACCTCGCGCCGTTTTAGGACAATTGCATGGATTAGACGTAAGCAGACATAGCGATGTCTCCCTCAGTATAATAGAAAGACATTCTGGATATCGGTTCTTTAATATATTTGGTGTATCTGCCTATGACAATTTTGGAGCCGCCATAGATCATCTTCAGAACATCCACACGCGCGTTCCCAGTTTCCTCCAAGGCCTTCTCGATATGCAGCATGCGCTCCCTGATCTCCTCAAGCTCCTGCATGCTCGATTTCTTAGTCAAGTTAAGCTTGGATCTCATCGCCACCTTATCCGGCGTGAGCTTGCCCATAGAAGCTAATTGATCCAGAAGGGTAAGCGCTTTCTCGGTCTTGTCGACATTCGCCATTTGATCCTTCAACTGCTGGCGCAATTCCAGCAGCTCATTGCGCAGCTCCGGAAGAACGCCCACCTCGATTGACGTGGCCGTAGACATCGGATTGCCGATAACTCTCGCCATAACCCGTTCTCCGGCTTGAATGTTGCCTCCGACGATTAGACCTTTGGTGCCGCTGCAGATCACATCCCTGCCGGCACGAACATTAGAGTGCATAATGCTCTGGGTTACAACGATGTCTTCGCCAGCGCTCACATTGCCGTCCTGGATAAAGGAACTTTTTACTTGCTGCCCTGCTTTAACAAGCCCCTTGTTATAACCAATTATGCCGCCCGTAATTTCAATAGATCCTTCTGCGATCAATTCTGCGCCCTCTACTCCGCCAATGACGCGAATATCCCCGGAGGCACATACCCGAAATCCGGTCAGAACGTTGCCGCGTATGACAACGGTGCCTACGAAATCGATATTCCCGATGCTGTAATCCACATCGCCATTGACCTCGTAAACCGGAAATACATTCAGCTTGCCTTTTTCGGTCTGGGTGACCAAACCGTCGATGGCCGCATACATCGCCGTTTGTTCCGGATTAAGAACAACGTTCTTGCCCACCTTAAAGCGTGCTGCCTTTCCTTCTTTGCAGGGAATCGACTCTCCGGTGACTGCCGTTCCGGGATGGCCGGGTACAGGCGGAACCAGCTCAGCGATGAGCTGTCCCTTCCGAACGTTGTTCAGACGAGTTACATCCTTGAAATCCACGGTACCGTCATCGCTTTCCGCCGGTCGATGGAGCTGATCCTCACCATCCATCGGCACGGCATAACGGATCGATCCGTCCTGCCCTTGTACTGGCTCGATCCCAATGGCAATCGGCGTCTTGCTAAAAAAATATTCCTTCGCATTCATAGCAAATCGGGTAACAATATCTTCTTGTATTCCGAATTTGATGCCTTCGCCGCGCAAAAAATGCTGTAAAACCTCCGGAGTGCAGGTGAACTCTTCATCTTTCTTCAAAAACTGCAGGTATGCAACCGTTTTGTCGTCATTCGTTGTCACGCTCAATATTTGGCCAAGATCATTCATGTAATCCATAAGTCGTTCCTCCTTCCATTCATTAATTCAAATAAGCCAATTGTTCATCAATCTTCCAGCATCAACAAGTCTTTCTGCTTCTCCAAGCTTCCGCGGAGCCTAAGGATCGCCTTGGAATGGAGTTGAGAAATACGTGACGGGGAAAGCGACATCACCTCCGCAATTTCACTCAAGGATAAATCTTCATAATATAGTAGGGAAACAACGGTACGTTCCTTCTCCGTCAGCTTTTCGATTCCTTTAGCTAAAGAATCCTTCAGGAAAAATTCCCTTACTTTATAATCAGGGTTCTTGGCCTTCTCGTCAATCAACAAGGTGAGCCGCGTCTCGGACTCTTCCTCTCGAATCGGATCTTCCAATGAGCATAGTGTCATTACGGCAACTTCCTGCAGCATATTTTGAAATTCCCTTTCACTGACATTCAAATATTCACTCATCTCTAAATCTGTCACGGAACGAAGATACTGCTGCTCCAGGTGCTGGTATCCTTCTTCAATTTTCTTGGCTTTTTCCCGAACGGATCGAGGCACCCAATCCCCTTGCCTTAGACCGTCCAAAATTGCCCCTCTAACCCTCCATGAAGCATAGGTCTCAAATTGCAAACCTCTTTTATAATCGAATTTCTCAACAGCGTCTATCAAACCCATTACGCCGTTACTGGATAAGTCGTCTTTAGAGACATTTTTGGGAAGGCCAACAGCCAGACGTCCCGAAACATAATCGACAATGTGCAAATGCTTCTCGATAAGCTCCTTTTTGGCCTCAATATCTCCTTGTTCCTTCCATCGCTCCCACACATCGGCGTAGTTCAAAGTGGATGTCTTCCGCTCGTCCAATTGCCTTCACCCTCCTTAGTTTTCTGTCAGGTGACGAACAACTTTAGCCAGCTCTTCAGGATCTTTGTCATCAGGTGTCTTAACCAGTCTTGGCGGGTTTAACGGTGTAAAATCGTTATTTCCTGTCTGACTTCCCGGTGGCTGCTTTAGCAATTCGTTCAATTCATCCGTTTCATCCGGTGTCGTCAAGTCAAGCTGTCCGCCCTTACCCTCGTCATCATGAGGCGTGATAAGATCCTCGTTCGTTGAGACAGGAGACATCTCTTTCATGAAACCGATCATCCAATTGGCCGCATACGATAGTCCAAACCAAACTACGAATGCGATGAGTCCCCGAATGAGGCTTGTCGAAAACAAATTGCTGCTAGATGCGACTGCAAATGTAATCAGAAATCCAAAGAGTCCAAACAACATGTAATATTTTAGTTTTCCTGCCATGGCTACAATTCCTTTATACCCTTTTGTACACTGCGTATAAATAATATACCCGTTTCGCAATCAAGTTCGATCGTTCTTCCGTAATTGCCCCCCGTGTCCTCAGCTAACAGCGGGATGCCCAGCTCCGACAGTTTCTCTTTGCATGATTCTACATTTCTCGGGCCAATCCGCAGCGAGTCTCCCGTTCCTGCAAAGGTGAACATTTGAGATCCGCCTGCCATTTTGGCCACAATACGTTTTTTGTCTGCTCCGCTCGAAAGCAATTGTTCTAATAATGCCGGTACGGCAGTATCCGCATACTTGGCAATATTGAGCGCGCCCTCGCGGGCGATGGTGGATGTCGGAAGCATGACATGGGCAAGGCCGGCCATTTTGGCTACCGGATCATACAAAGTAAGTCCTACACAAGAGCCAAGCCCAGTCGTCCGAATAAGCCCTGTTTGCTGGATAATATTGAGATCTGCCATCCCGACCTTCACGATTCGCTGTTCCTCAATCATCATTCATCGGTACTCCTAAGGCGGTAAATATTTTATCGAAAGATTCAGGATCCGGGATAAGGAAAAATTGTCCCTCCACTTCTTGCTGGTCCTCGATGAATGTCGTATCAATTAGCAGCGCGGAATCACCCATTTCGCCGAACTGCAGCAGCCCGTAACTCAATATTGCTCCAGCCATATCCATTGCCAGCGCGGGAACGGTCGGCGTCATGGCCAGCGAGGTGAAATCGGCGAGCGAAGACAGATAGGAGCCGGCCAAAATATTACCAATTTCCGAAAGAGCCGACCATTCCATCTCGGAGAATTCCTCCTCGCTCTCCACATGAATTCCCGCAAGACGATGAAGCAGCTTCTTCGCCCCTTCCGGACTGAGGATAAAAAACAGATTTCCGGGAGCATCGCCTTCCACTCGCAAAAAGATGGCTAGAACAATGCACTCCGCTCCTCCAACCTTATCGGCCACCGCCTCAAAAGGCAGCATTTGAACTTTCGGCACGGCCATGTCAATTGGCTTGTTAAGAAGTCTGGATAAGGCGGTGGCGGCATTCCCAGCGCCTATGTTGCCGACTTCCTTTAACACATCCATTTTAAAATCTGCAAAACCTTTGAACAGATCCACTAGTTTAATCCTCTAAACTTTCCAATTGAATGATTTCAGAGCGGTTCAGCACCTCAGACAAGTTCAGCATAACCAGGAGGCGATCCTCGGAAATGCGGGCCACGCCATGCAAATACTTCGCCTTAATTCCTCCGACCACATCCGGCGGGGAGTCGATCACATCGCTGTTCAGATCCATGACATCGTTCGCCGAATCAACGATAAAGCCAACTTCCATCTCATTTACCGCGACAATAATAATTCGGGTCTGATCCGTGTACTCCGTTTCCGGTAGGCCGAAGCGCCCGCGCAAATCAATGACAGGAATGACGACGCCGCGTAAGTTGATGACTCCCTTTACGAACGAGTACGTCTTCGGAACGCGGGTTATCGGCATCATGCGCTCGATCGTCTGAACTTTGTCTACCTCAATGCCGTATTCTTCCTCACCCAGTTTAAATACGATGACTTTCAATTCCTCTCCCATGGAAAATCCTCCTTTATGGTTATGGCAAGACTCGTCCGCCCTGCCTCCCTTGCGTATAACCTTTACTTAATGAATGCGTTAGGGTCTACAATCAGAGCTACTTGTCCATCACCTAGAATCGTCGCCCCGGCGACACCCTGTACCGGAGGCAAATATTTGCCCAAATTCTTAATGACGATTTCGCTTTGGCCAATGAAGTCCTCAATGGTCAATGCCGCCAAGCGTTCGCCCTTACGGATGACGACGATTTCTGTTTCCTCCTCCGCATTTTCATCGAAATCGGCAACCTCGAACAGATTGGCCAAAGACATTAGAGGAATATGAGCGTCCCGGTATGGCACCATCGTATAGCCATGAACGCTGCGAATCTGGTTGCGTTGAATGATGCCCGTCTCCACAATCGATGAAAGGGGTATCGCATACTTCTCAGACCCAACCTTGATCAGCATCGCGGAAATAATAGAGAGCGTAAGCGGCAGCTGAACCGAGAATTTCGTTCCTTTGCCCAGTGTCGAGGTCACGGACACAACGCCGCTTAACGATTCAATCTTGGAGCGTACGACATCAAGACCTACGCCGCGTCCGGAAATGTCCGAGATGACGTCAGCCGTACTGAAGCCTGCTGCGAACAGCAGCATGTACACCTGTTCGTCTGACATCGTTGCTGCCTCACTCTGTGTAACAACTCCATTCTTCAGCGCTTTGTTCAAAATTTTATCACGGTCAATGCCGCCGCCGTCATCCTCGATTTCGATAAACACATGGTTTCCGCTATGGAATGCACGAAGCTGAACGGTTCCCGTCTCCGGCTTGCCTGCCGCGATCCGCTGTGCAGTCGGCTCGATACCATGATCCACTGCGTTTCTCAGCAAGTGTACGAGAGGATCCCCGATTTCGTCGATGACTGTACGATCCAGCTCAGTTTCGGCCCCAACAATCACCAGGTCGATTTTCTTATCCAGCGATTTGGCCACATCTCGAACCATTCGCGGAAAACGGCTGAATACCGTGTCGATCGGAACCATGCGCAGCTTAAGGACAATATTCTGGAGATCGCTGCCCACGCGGCTCATATGCTCCACTGTTTCGGTCAAATCGGAACGTTTGATTTCATGAGCCAGCTGCTCCAGCCGGGAGCGGTCGATCAGCAATTCGCTGAGCAAGTTCATGAGCACATCCAGACGCTCGATATCAACGCGGATTGTACGGGAAGGAGCTGCTCCGCCGTTTGCTCGGGCACCTGCTTTTGCCTCCGCCTTGGCAGCCGTTTGCGGGGCCTCCGGCTTCGCATCGGACGGTGCCGCTGCGGCTGCGGCAGCCGGTGCTTCTGGAGTTCCAGCCGCTGCCGCTTCCTGAACCCCTGAGGAGAGCTGGTTCAGCGTTTCATGATCAAGCGGCATTACTTGCGCCGAATCAATTTCTGAAAGATTGACAATCATGCTCTGCAGCTCAGCTGCATCTTTCTGTGTTATGTAATATAGAGAAAAGCTGCGTTCAAACCTCTCCTGCTCAATCTCTTGTACCGAAGGATGGGATTTAACGACTTCGCCATAGCGCTCAAGCAGGTCGAAAACTAAATAAGCACGGGCGGCTTTTAATTGGCAGTCTTCACGGATCGCAACCTCAATGTACAGCACCTTGTGGCCTTCTGTAATCGATTGCTCTAGGACAGAGTATTGGAACTCGTCCAGTTGAATGCCAGTGCTGGAAGTCTCGGCAGCAGGAGCTGCCTGCGAGGAGGCGGCGCTGTCCGCTCCTCCAGGAACCTCACCGCGTACGATCGCTTGAAGCGAAGCTACGATAGATTGAACATCAGCTTTGCCATCGCCGCCTTGCATAATATCCTGAACCATCATTTGCAGGGCATCGAGACTCTTAAATAGAGTGTCAAAAATATAATCCTGCATTTTTAATTTTTCATTACGTACCAGATCAAGGACATTCTCCATTTGATGCGTAAGCGAGGATAAGTCCTCAAACCCCATCGTGGCAGCCATCCCTTTTAGGGTATGCGCGGAGCGGAAGATAATTTGTACGATGCCGATATCATCCGGCGCTTTTTCCAGTTCTAGCATATTTTCGTTTAATGATTGCAAATGATCGTTGGACTCATCGATAAACATGGATAAATACTGATTCATGTCCATGGTGAGGCACCTCCTCTAAGAGATTCCTTATTTCACTACTTGTACGAGCTTAGGACCTATTTCTTGTAACGGTAAAACATGGCTTACACAATGAAGTTCAATCGCAGAGCGCGGCATGCCATAAACGACGCATGTCTCCTCGCTCTCGGCGATCGTCGAGGTTACCCCAGCCTCGTACAGTTTCTTCATCGCTCTGGCCCCGTCACTGCCCATTCCTGTCAGCAGCACGATATGCCTTTTCAAGGTAGTGAGCGGAAGCAACGATTCGTACAACACCTCAACGGATGGCCGGTGGCCATTTCGCTGCTGTTGGCTGTTCAGGGTAATCTTATATCCGTCTGATCCATAAACGACATTCATATGAAACCCGCCAGGAGCAATATATGCGGTACCAGGCAGCAGCTTCATTCCCTCCTCGGCCTCAACGACGCGAAGTTGGCTTAAACTGTCCAAACGCTGTGCAAGCGACTTAGTAAAGTTTGGCGGCATATGCTGCACAATCACAATCGGCGCCGGAAAGTTCCGAGGTATTTTTTCCAACACTGCCTTTAGAGCCTTCGGTCCGCCGGTTGAAGTGCCGATAGCTACAATATCCGTAAAATCGGTCTTGGTATGCTTTTGGGCTGGGTACTTAGCGCCTGCTGCTTCTTTAGGCCCCGTCCCCTGCACTGGGGCTTTGTCCTTTTGAGCCAAAAGCTTTTCCGTGCCTTGGTCCTGAGCTGCAGGACTGCTTCTTGATACAATTTCTGGATCAGTTCTGTTTGCCTTGCCCGGCTTGCTCACCGTCTCGGCGCCTATCTTCCGGGATCGGTCTTGATCGCTTCTCGCTCCGGTCCAGGCATCCCGCTCCAGCTTAGCGGCAGCTGATTTGGGAATCTGCTCTTTAGCAGTAGCCGAAGCATGATGCTCCATCCCACGGATAATCATGCGTTCAGGTTTAGGTTTGCTTGACGCTCGTCCAGCCCCGGTATCTGCGCTATGGGTTGTCTTAGCGGATGATGCTGGCCGGAGAGAGTGCAGCTCAGCCTGCGTATGCAATCCCGACTCCCGTGCAGCTTTACGCTCCTTCATCTGCATGGCCGTACGGATCTGTTCATGCAGTTCAAGCTTCACCTGCCTAATATCATGGGAACTCGTTGAAGCGGAGGGTTTACGAATGAAATCGAAGGCGCCAAGCTCAAGGGCCATGATTGTCTCGCGCATCCCCTGCTCGTTAATGCCCGAAAGCATGATTACGGGAAGCGGCTGGCGCTCCATAATGATCTTTAAAGCATCAAGCCCGTTGAGCTCCGGCATTTCCACATCCATTGTGACCAAATCCGGCGAGAGCAGGCCGATTTGCTCAATGGCCTCTCGGCCATTCCGAGCAGTGCCGATCACTTGAAAATCCGGATCCTGCTCAATTAAGTCCGACACGATCTTTCTCATGAATGCCGAATCATCAACCACCATTATCCGGTAAGGCATAGTCCCACCCCTGTTCCTTAATGCAGAATCATTTTGTGCGTTTAAGCCATCTGTGCATAAATCCTTTGATTCCTGTCAAGGTATCCTTTTGCCCCATCTGCGGAACTTCCAAAAATCTCATCGCTAAACGCTGAATATCGCGCGCAGCTACACAGCTAGGAAAAGCGGTTGAAAATGGGATTTGTTTCTTGACCGCTTGCATCACATGCGGATCGTCATGAATATGTCCAAGCATGGCGATTTCCATATCGAGAAAGCGTTTGGCTACCAGCGACAGCTTATCGGTAACCTGTTTTGCCTCCTGCTGGTTTGCAACCCGGTTAACAACAAGCCGGAACGGCACTTCCTGTTCCATGCCGTGAACGACTTTGATTAATGCATAAGCATCTGTTATCGACGTTGGCTCCGGAGTGGTTACTACTATGCACTCGTCGGCTGCTGTAATAAATTTTACGGTTTCTTTGGATAAGCCTGCGCCGGTATCGAATATGATGTAGTCCATCTTCTCCGAAAACTCTTCAATCTGAGCTGTAAAATAGTTCAAGTCGGATTCCGATAAAGTAAACAGGTCCGCCATTCCCGAGCCGCCTGCAATAAAAGGCAGACCGTTTGTTCCAAGCTCGATGATCTCCTCCAAATTCTTTTCGCCTTTTAACAGATGATACAGATTGTACCTTGCCCTGACGCCCATCAGCACATCGATATTCGCCATCCCGATATCCGCATCGAAAATCAGCACCTTGCGGCCGAGTGTTTTGAGGGCTAGAGCGAAGTTCAAGGTGAAATTGGACTTGCCGACACCGCCTTTGCCGCTGCTAACGGTTAAAATCCGGGCCGAATTTGATCTTGGCGCCAGCCTGTCGTAAGAGCCTTCCAGCTTTGATACAAGCCGTCTAAGAGCCTGGGCCTGGTCATTCATGTTCTTTGCGCTCCAAGGAGCATATTCGTGAACAAGTCATTATTTGCAGGCAGTAAATCATCAGGGACATTCTGACCGTTTGTTACATATGACACCTGCATGGGATACTCATGCAGCAAATTATAGATGGGTCCCACGCTTTGCGTTTCGTCTAGCTTCGTAAATATCACCTTCTGGATGCCGTATTTGCTAAAATGCTCGGTAATTTTCATCATATCGCGACTTTTAGAGGTCAAGCTCAACACCAAATAAGTTTCGCTACGCTCCGATGGACTTAGCAGGCTATGCAGCTCTGCCACATACAGCTCGTTAAGGTAGTTCCTGCCTGCCGTATCCATCAGGATCAAATCACAATGCTCCAATCGCTGCATAGCCCTTTGTACATCGCCTGGCGATTGAACCACTTCGAGCGGAACGTTTAAGATCGAAGCGTAAGTGCGCAGCTGCTCGATTGCAGATATACGATACGTATCCGCCGTAATAAACCCGACCTTCTTGCGAAGGCGAAAAATCTGATCCGCCGCAAGCTTGGCAATGGTCGTTGTTTTGCCGACACCCGTTGGGCCTACGATATAAACGACTTTAGTTCCGTCTTGAATCCCTTCGCCGATGCGGTCCTTTAGGAATGTTTCCGCACTGGCTCTGATCATGGCGACAAGCTCTTCATCGCTCATCGTTTTCCCGTCGTTTTCCCAGGCTGTATAGGCTTCATCTACCCATACATCGGCAAGCTCCGAGCTGATTTCTTGCTCGTCGAGCCGCTCCTTTACTTGACTCAGCGGCTCCGGGAGCTCCGGCAGACCTTCCTGGAAACGCGCAAGCTTCGTCATCAGCATTTTCATCTGTTCGATTTCAATGAATAGCCGGTCTTCCTTCGAACTGCTTAAAGACGTGGAAGCAGAGCTCTTTGAACCAGCTGCACTTGCAGAGATAACGGTGTCTGTGCTTGTCTTGTGCGCTGCTAAGCGCAGGAGTTCTTCTGGAGAAAGAGGATCCTCCTCCTTTGCGGCTGCGATGACGGCCGCCGACAAGCGGTTGTCCTTAGATAGAAGCTTCTCCTCGTCTGCTGTAGCCACAGGCTGACTATGATCTGTAGCTTGCGACGTCATTGCCGTTGATTTGCGATAAGCCTCTGGTACGGCCCGGGGCACAATCGGCGGGAGTGAAGGAGAAGAAGCGACGGGCCGAGAGGGTTTCCCTTTCGGCACAGTAGCTTCCTTGCTCTCTGATGCGGCAATGACCTCGATTTTTCGTTTCTGGAACATTCCTAGAAATCCGCCGAGCTTCAGCTCCTTTGTGCTTAGTATGACGGCATCCTTTCCAAGTTCATCGCGAATTTTCTGCATCGCATCAGGCATAGTGTCGACGATATACCGTTTTACTCTCATAAGTTCACCACTCCGACACTCTGAATTTCGACATTCGGCTCAAGCTCGCTATAAGACAGTACCGGTACATCCTGCATCGTCCGTTCAATCACCTGCCGCAAGTACATGCGGATCGTCGGTGACGTGAGGACAATCGGCTGCTGTCCGGATTGAATGAGCCGGTTGATTTGCTCCGTCAGTTTCTGGTAGACCGTTTGAGTAGAAGCTGGATCTAGGGCCAAATAACTGCCCTGATCGGTCTGCTGTACGCTCTCGGCAATTTTCTTCTCAAGCGATGGACCTACGGTAATAACCCTCATCGTCTCGCCTTGCTGCGTATACTGCTGCGTAATTTGTCTGGATAACGCCTGCCGCACATATTCGGTCAATACGTCAGGATCCTTCGTATAGGTTCCGTAGTCGGCTAACGTTTCAAATATCGTTACCATATCGCGGATCGATATTTTCTCACGCAGCAATTTGGCTAGTACTTTCTGCACATCTCCGATGGTAAGAACCGAAGGAATCAGCTCATCAACAAGCACAGCGTAATTCTCTCTAAGATTATCGACAAGCGCCTTCGTCTCTTGTCTGCCAAGAAGCTCATGAGCATGCTTCTTGATCATTTCCGTCAAATGAGTAGCCACGACGGATGGTGGATCTACCACCGTGTAACCTGATAACTCAGCCCGGTCCTTGGTCGATTCATCAATCCAAAGCGCCGGCAATCCAAAGGCTGGCTCCTGGGTCTCTATACCTGTAATCGATTCGTCGTCCATCCCAGGACTCATAGCCAAATAGTGATTAAGTAATAATTCACCACGACCAACGATATTTCCTTTTATTTTAATGACATATTCATTCGGTTTTAGTTGAATATTGTCACGAATGCGAATGACGGGTACGACCAGCCCCATTTCCAGGGCACATTGTCGCCTGATCATGATGATTCGGTCTAGCAGATCTCCGCCTTGTCCAGTATCAGCAAGCGGAATCAAACCGTATCCGAATTCAAATTCAATCGGATCAACCTGCAGTAGATTGATAACACTCTCCGGACTGCGTACCTCTTCGATCTCCTGCTCCTCCTCTTCCTGCTCCTGCTCGATTTGACGGCGATCCAGATTTTTCTGCATCCGGTAAGCCGCAAAGCATAACATTCCGGCAAAAGGCAAAGTCGTTATCGGCCCAATCGGAGTAAAAAGTCCTAGCATTGCAATCGTTCCGGCAACAATATAAACCAGCTTCGGATAAGAGAACAGTTGGCCTGTGATATCCTCTGCAAGATTGCCTTCCGACGATGCTCGGGTAACAATCAAACCGGCTGCCGTGGAAATAAGCAGCGCCGGAATCTGGCTAACCAAACCGTCCCCGATCGTAAGCAGTGAATAAGTGGAAAGCGCATCGCCAAACGGCATTCCATGAATCGACATTCCGATGATAAATCCGCCGATAAGATTAATAAGGAGAATGATAATACTGGCAATGGCGTCACCTTTGACGAATTTGCTCGCCCCGTCCATAGCTCCGTAGAAATCCGACTCTCTTTCGATCTTGCGTCGGCGATCCCTAGCCTGCTGCTCGTTAATCAAGCCGGCATTTAAATCTGCGTCAATACTCATCTGCTTGCCGGGCATCGCATCCAAGGTAAAGCGTGCCGCTACTTCCGCCACGCGCTCCGAACCCTTGGTAATGACGATGAACTGCACGACAACTAGAATCAGAAACACGATAAAACCGACGACCGGCTGGCCCTGCGACACCCACGATCCAAATGTCGCAACCACGTCCCCAGCCTTCGCTTGTCCTAAAATCAGCTTCGTTGTCGAAACGTTCAACGCCAGCCGGAACAACGTGGTAATGAGCAGCATCGCCGGAAAGATGGAGAATTGTAATGCCTCCTTTGTGTTCATGGCGACGAGCAGAATCATAAGCGCGACCGATATGTTGATAATGAGAAGAATATCCAGCAGCCAAGTCGGGATCGGAAGAATCATTAGTAGAACGATGCCGATAATTCCTAAAAGTATAAATAAATCCTTAGCCTTCTTCATGGCTCCGCCTCCGATCCCGTCCATTATTTACTCTTACCTTTCATTCTATATACGTAAGCCAGCACTTCGGCCACGGCTTGAAACAAATCCGCAGGAATCGTATCCCCGATTTCCGCTCTTTGGAACAATGCACGAGCCAGCGGCTTGTTTTCCATAATAATAACGCCGTGTTCCTTAGCGATCTCTCGAATACGAAGGGCAACGTAGTCCTGACCCTTGGCAACGACTTGTGGAGCATCCATTTCCGAGCCTTCGTATTTCAAGGCAACCGCAAAATGGGTCGGGTTCGTAATAATCACATCCGCTTTAGGAACTTCTTGCATCATACGCTGGAGCGCCATACGGCGCTGTCTTTCACGTATTTTACCTTTGATCAGCGGATCGCCTTCCATTTTCTTGTACTCATCTTTAATGTCCTGCTTCGACATTCTCAAATTTTTCTCGTGATCATATTTTTGGTACATATAATCAAGTACCGCTAGTACAAATAAAGCGGCGCCAATCTTTAATCCTAGGTTCATCGTCAGCTTCGAAGTAAAGTAAAATGCATCCTCGATCGTGACGTGGCCTAAAGAAGCAATATTGCCCCGTTCTCCCCATATCGTCGTATAGACCAAAAAACCAATTATAGTTAGTTTAAGAATGGATTTTAAAAATTCGACTAACGAACGCATTGAGAAAATTCTTTTGAATCCCTGAATGGGGTCCAGTTTCTTCAACTGCATTTTTAATGGTTCCCCAGTAAGGAGGAAGCCGACCTGGGCGTAGTTTGCTACGGCAGCCATAACGACCACAATCAACAGCAGAGGCGCCAGAAGCACTAAAATCTGAACGGCGTAGTCCCCAAACATCGTCATAACATTTTCATTCGTTACGTCCATATTCAGCCGGTGAAAATATACATCAGAAAAAAGAAGCATCAGCCGTTCCTTCATATATCCGCCAAACATGAGCAGACATAAAAATCCGGATAACAGCACGACTGAACCTGATAAATCCTGACTTTTCGCAACCTGGCCTTTCTTCCGGGCGTCCTGCCGTTTTTTGGGCGTGGCCTTCTCTGTTTTCTCACCGGCAAACAACTGCAGATCCAGCGTATACCGGAACGACATAACGATCCCCCTATCCTACGTCGGTCTTTGCCCGATCGTACCGAACAAATTATGCAGCGATTTAAACAATACCTGAAACAGATTCTCGAACGCGTAAATCAAGCTGGGGATTAGCAGCAGAAGCATCGCTAGTCCGACCATAATTTTGAGCGGGATCCCAATGACAAAGACGTTAAACTGGGGAGCCGTTCGTGCCAAGAATCCAAGCGCCACATCGGTTATGAACAGTGCAACAACCAGCGGGGCCGCCAATTGAAACGATAATAAGAATGCTTGGCTAAAGGTTCTAACTAAAAATTCAGATAGAGTCCCATGATATATTCTCTGAAACAGTTCATTGGACAAAGGCATCCAGTTATAGCTGCGAATGACGGCATCCAGCAGGTAATGATGACCATTCATCGACAGAAATAACAAAGTCGCAATAATGTATTTAAAGTTGCCCAGTACAGGCGCCGAAGCTCCGGTCATCGGATCAATCACGTTCACGATCCCGAATCCCATTTGGATGTCGATAAAAGATCCCGCCATCTGAATAACCGTAAATAGCAATTGGGCCACATATCCCATCAGCAACCCGATCAGCAGCTCGCGGATCACCAATAATAGATAGTTGAGATCGGTTGGAATCGCCTGATTGAAGCCCTGTATAATGACAATCAACAATGCGATCATTGCCGACAAGCCAACTTTGAATATATTAGGAACACCACGTGATGAAAATATCGGAGCTACGACAAAAAAAGCTGTCATTCGACAAAAAACAAGTAAAAAAACTGAAATTCCTTGCAGTAAGATCTCCATAATCCTTTTCGCCTAACCGATATAATTAGAAAGATTGTTTAAAATACCATAAGTGAAATCAACCATAGTCGTCAAAATCCAAGGGCCAAACAATAGCAGGGCAAGCAAAACGGCAATAATTTTAGGAACGAATGCTAGCGTCTGTTCCTGGATTTGTGTCGTCGCCTGGAATATACTCACAATCAGCCCGACCGCCAACCCAATAACAAGCATTGGCGCACTCACCTTCAGCACGGTATAAACCGCTTGTCCGGCCAACCCGACTATAAAATCCGTATTCATTCCGTCTTCCCCCTATGTTTGATGTAATCCACCCGGATCTGTCCGCCGGAATCCGGAACAAAACCACCGCATTCCGGCTAAGGACTAAAGCTTGCCAACAGCGACTTCACAACGAGATACCAACCATCAACTAGAACGAATAGCAAAATTTTGAACGGCAGCGATATCATCACTGGAGGCAGCATCATCATCCCCATTGCCATCAGCACACTCGATACGACGATGTCGATGATCAAAAACGGAATGAATATCATGAAGCCCATTTGGAATGCCGTCTTGAGCTCGCTAATCGCATATGCTGGCACCAATACTGAAATCGGCAAATCCTCGTAACTGGCCGGCTTGGCCGTTTTGGTGTAACTGAGAAATAATTGGAGATCCTTGGGACGCGTATGCGAGTACATAAATTTCTTCATCGGTACAGCCGCTTTATCCAATGCTTCCGTTTGTGTCAGTTCACCCTTGATATAAGGCTGCAAAGCTACCTCATTAATCGTAGACAATGTCGGGCTCATGACGAATAGAGTCAGAAATAACGCCAATCCGATCAGAACCTGGTTGGGAGGCATTTGCTGCGTTCCCAAAGAGTTACGCACAAATCCAAGTACAATTACGATTCTCGTAAAGCTCGTCATGAGGACAAGTATCGCTGGTGCGATACTTAGTACCGTGATGAGCAAAATAATCGAGAGTGAGCTCGTGCCTGGCTGCCCATCCGGATTTCCTATTTGTATTCCGATATCCGGTATCGGATTCACTGGCGCGGCAGAAGCGGCCGACACCGTCAGCATACTGCATAACGCTAGCATTAATCCTACAATTAAGACCTTTTTCTTCATGAATTCCTCAACCGATCTGTAGATTGTTCTTCATTGTCCTGAAGGAGCTCCTCCATTTGCTGTTTCCGAGTAGGCATCTTTCTTAGCTGTGACTGAAATACTTCATGGAACCTTGTCTCGTCTAGTTCCTCCTCCTCTGGAGAAGGTTTGCGAAAACGAGAGACCAGATTTCCTATAACAGAAGCCAATCCGGGAAATTCAGCCCCCTCTTCTGCAAATGCCTGGTGTAGTAAGACTACCTCTTCCGGATCGCTTATTTTATCGACTAAGGAAATGTCTTCGCCTACACCGACGAGATAGACATTTCCTCCGATTTCGATAACCTGCAAGGATTTGTTTGGTCCTAGACCGACGGCCCCTAAAATACGGATCGATCGGCTTTGGGACAAATACCGGTTTCTTTTACCAAGAAATCGAATCAATAATACGATCAATACAATAATAATAGCCAGCACAAAGATAACCGTTAGCAAGTTACCCCAGATATTAATATCGCTGCCAATCGGCTGGTAATCCGGCTGATTCGAGTTCATCTCTATTTATCCTACAAACCTAAAGTCTTATTGATTGCTTCAATAACCCGGTCGGATTGGAACGGCTTAACGATGAAGTCCTTGGCACCGGCTTGAATCGCGTCGATGACCATCGCCTGTTGACCCATAGCCGAGCACATAATAACTTTTGCATTCGGATCTAGTTGTTTGATTTCTTTGAGCGCGGCAATGCCGTCCATTTCAGGCATCGTGATGTCCATAGTAACAAGGTCCGGCTGAAGCTCCTTAAACTTCTCGACAGCCTGCGCGCCGTCTTGTGCTTCCCCTACAACCTCGAAACCGTTTTTCGTCAAAATGTCGCGGATCATCATTCTCATAAAAGCAGCATCGTCTACGATTAAAATTCGGTTTGCCATTGATTTAAAATCCTCCCTAAACTTCTACTATTGTAATTTTTGAATTCGGTCCCATTGGCTCACAATATCTGTCACACGTACGCCAAAGTTCTCGTCAATGACGACAACTTCGCCTTTGGCAATCAGTTTGTTGTTCACAAGAATATCTACCGGTTCGCCGGCAAGCTTGTCCAGCTCGATAATCGAACCTTGGGACAGCTCTAAAATATCCTTAATTTGCTTCTGGGTCCTTCCTAATTCTACGGTGACTTTAAGGGGTATGTCCATCAGTAAATTTAAATTATTCTCATCCACCTGTCCGTAGGCAGGAGCCCCGAAATTAGCGAATTGCACCGGCTGAACATTTAAGTTGCGCCCTTGCATTCCGCCATAATGCTGCGGCTCGTGATATGGCTGTCCTTGCGGCGGCGGATAATAGCCTTGATCCTGCGTCGGAGGCATCATTGGAGGCTGCTGAGCAGCGGGTCCCGTTGGATGCTGTGCCGGCGGCTGTGTATAAGCAGGCGTCTCATCAAAGGATGTAGGCATGCTTGCTGGCGCTGGCGATGGTGCTGGCGCAGAAACTGGTGCCTGAGCTGGTGCTGGCGCTGCTGCAGCCGCACTCTCTCTAGAGGTTGATTCTGTAACAGCACCGTTAATCAGGCTGTCTACCATTTCTTTCGAAAACTTGACCGTAAGAAGCTGCATGATTGTCGAATCAATCAAATCTCCGATTGTAAGCCTGAATGAAATTTTAATGAGTGTCTCATCGGGAGGCAGACTTCCCACCCCGGTTCCATTCGACATGTTCAATATATCTACGCCTGGCGGCGAAATATTAACGAACCGATTAAAGATCGTCGACATCGACGTCGCCGAGGAACCCATCATTTGATTCATTGCTTCTTGAACGGCGCTAATGTGAATATCGTTTAATTCTTCTTCAGCCGGATTACCGTCTCCGCCAAGCATAAGATTTGCAATGACTTGTGCGTCCTTTGTCTTAATGATCAGAGAATTAATCCCTTCGAATCCATCGACATATTGGACATGAATCGCTACATGAGGCTTAGGAAACTCGGTTTCGAATTGTGAACGTGTTATAATAGAAACTTTTGGAGTTGTAATATCAACTTTTTTGTTAAGCAAAGTTGATAAGGCCGTAGCAGCACTGCCAAAAGTAATGTTGCCGATTTCGCCCAAAGCATCTTGCTCGAGCGGTGTCAAGTAATCATCTACCGTCGGTTCGGACGGTGAATCGCTATTTGCCTGCTTAAGCAGAGCGTCAATTTCCTCTTGGGACAAATAATCTTTACTCGTCAAGTTCCTCAACTCCTTCGCTGACAATTTCGTCAATTTGAACGGCGACTCGGTCTTTAAGCGTACCCGGACTGCCGATATATTTCAGTTTGTCGCCGACTCTTATGGCGAGCCCGTCATGAACAGGCTTGTTTAGGGAAATCACATCTCCGACAGACAACCCTAAAAATTCTTGAATCGTAAGTTGTGATTCACCAAGTTCAGCAACGATCGGCAGTTTAGCTTTGTTTACGCGATTGCGAAGAGCATCCACCTCTTCGGGAACACGCGACTTCTTCTGGGATACGAACCAATGATGAACCGAGAGCTTCGGCATGATCGGCTCGATGACAACATGCGGAATACATAAGTTGATCATTCCCGTCGTGTCACCGATTTTAGTACTCAGCGAAATGAGGGCAATCGTCTCGTTAGGCGAAACGATTTGCATAAACTGAGGATTCGTCTCCAATCCTTCCATTCGCGGACTAATGTCAATGACGGTTTTCCAAGCCTCCTGCAGGCTTTCAAAAGCCCGGCTAAAAATTCGTTCCATAATAATCGTCTCAATTTCAGTCAAAGACCCGATTTTGGACGGAGCCATTCCAATCCCGCCAAGCAGTCTATCCAGCATAGCAAATGCGACGTTTGGATGAACTTCGAGCACCATTCTTCCTTCCAATGGCTCTGCTTCGAATATATTAAGAATCGTCATTTTGGGTATAGAACGTATAAATTCATCATAAGGCAGCTGTTCGACTTGAACGACGTTGATTTGGACAAATGTACGGAGCTGCGCTGAAAAATAGGTGGTAAGAAATCTCGCAAAATTCTCGTGAATCCGGGTTAAACTGCGGATATGATCTTTGGAAAACCTTACCGCCCGTTTAAAATCATAGGCCCGGATTTTCTTCTGCGTTTCTTCCTTTTTCAGTTCCTCTGCATCCATTTCACCAGAAGACAACGCGGCGAGCAGTGCATCGATTTCGTTCTGCGATAATACATCTACCAAACATCTCACCCCCTTCAAGGATTTAATCGATCGATATTGATCTAAATAGCCTGCATAATGAATTCTGTAATATCGATTTGAATCAATTTCCCTTCAGGCAGTGATGTATTGATCAAATTCAACAATTTCGCGCTCAAATTATCTTTACCCTTAGCGCCGATCAGATCTTCCGGCTTCGTGTCGGCAAGCGTCTTGATGATAATCGGTTTGATTTTGAAATCTTTAATTTTGTCAAAGGATTCCTTGGACGATTCCCGATCCAATTGGAATGCGAAGTTCATAACGACTACATAATTCGGATCCGACAAATTCGTTTTGATTCCGTCCATGGACGATGTAACTTTCACCAGCTCATCCGCTGACAGCTGTGCTGGATGGCCTACATTTTGTACTGCTGTGTTGACTTCATTGCCTGAATTAGGCTTAGTCATTTGATTCACAAGCAGGAAAGCTGCCATTACGATTAAAGTGATTGCGAGTAGCATCGTAATTAGCCAAGGCGCCATTTTCTTCATGACTATTCCTCCGTTTGTTGCACTTTAATGGTTGCTGCATGGATACCGATCTCAGTGTAGTATTCATTCACCTTCGCAATAATGTCGGCGGCCTTCTCCAGCACGATCATACGTTTACCCGTAACGAGGGTTACGTATGTATCAGGTGTTTCTTCTACTGTTTCGATCATAATGGCGTTCAACCATGCTTGTGTTCCATTCAAACGTGTTACAGATATCATGTAAACCCTCCATTCGGGAACCGTATTATGATGATGAGACGGAGGAAGGGCTACCCTCCCCCGCTATTTAGCGAATTAACGCTTCAGGTTTACTACTTCTTGCAGCACTTCATCCGAAGTCGTGATGATTCGGGAGTTCGCTTGGAATCCGCGTTGCGCAACGATCATTTCTGTAAATTCACCAGTTAAATCAACGTTGGACATTTCAAGCTGTCCAGAAATGATCGCACCGGTTCCTAATTCAGCGTTGTTTCCTGTCGTTGGCTCCAGGTCATCGAGGTTAGCGTTCGGGCTCAAACGGTACAAGTTTCCGCCGATTTTCTCCAAGCCCTCAGGGTTAACCACACGAGCCACCCCAATCGCCTCGCCTGCTTCAATTTCACCATTAGCCATCTTCATCATGATCGTACCATCCTGCGCGATCGTGAAGGCTACTACCTCCTCGTCCAGCGGCTCAAGCGGAGCGCCGTCTGCACTCCAAACGCGCAATCCATCGGAAGTTACCAGTTGACGGGCGGCATCCAAATGGAAATCCCCTGCTCTGGTCAAGAATGGCGCTTCCTGATCTTCACCTAAGGAAACCATGAAGAAGCCGTCCCCATCAATTCGCAAGTCCAGCGGATTGTTCGTCGTCATGGCACTACCGGCCATGTGAAGCGTATCAATGGAGCCGATCGACACGCCAAGTCCGATTTGCTTCGCATTAATGCCGCCCATTCCGTCATCGGTTGGAGCGGTAACACCGGAAACCGTCTGGCTCATAATGTCCTTGAACATGACCCGGCCCGCCTTAAACCCTACCGTATTCACGTTAGCGATATTGTTGCCGATGACGTCAAGTTTAGTTTGAAACCCGCGCATTCCTGATACGCCCGAATACATCGATCTTATCATTTAGTCAATTCCTCCTTGGAACTTTGATTAAGCCACTTCAGTCGGTCGGTGACTTGTTGGCTCTCCGTTTCCGGGCCAGCCAGTTAAGAAATAATTATGGCGCTGTCGATTTGCGTGAATACATTGTCTTTCATGCTATTCCCGTCCATGGCAGTAACAACGGTTCGATTATGGACGTTCACGATCAAAGCCATATCCTTTAATAAAATCAGCGAATCTTTGGCGCCTTTTGCCGCCGCATTATCGATAGCCGATTCAATCTGATGAAGCTGTTCCGGATGCAGTTGAATTCCCCTTTGTTCAAGGCGTTTAACAGCATGATTGCTGAAATGAAGCAACCGGTTTTGCAGCATCTCCTCAAACGTTGCATCCTGCGGCTTAGCCGTTCCCGTAGGTTTGGCTTGAGCCAGCGAATTCGGTTGAATTCTTCCGGGGTACAAGCTGCCTATGCGGATTGGTTCATTCATGGCGAGTCAGCTCCATCTAAAGAGCTGTTCTGATTTTCTGACTGTGCAGATCCCTCTGTATCCGATTCTTCTCCGACAAGATTATCGCCAGGAACTGGCGCTTCATCAATTTCCAGAATATCTGACAGCTTAATTTCTTTGTCCCCAACTTTGGCATACTGGACATTATCCCGAATAACAATTCCCTCGACGATTCCGCTGCCATTCGAGGTGACAGTAGTTTTACCCGTCTGGATATCGTATTCGCCAGTATATTCCGTTTCGATCCAGGATACCCGCTTGCCAATCAATCCCGATACCGTTCCTAACGATTGGTTCATAACATCAAGCTGTTTGGAAATATTCATTAATTGCTCAACCGAAGTGAACGTTGCCATCTGAGCGATGAATTCCTTGTCCTGCAGCGGCTGCATCGGATCCTGATTCTGCAGCTGGGTAATAAGTATTTTTAGGAACTGGTCTTTGCCCAGCGTCTGATTGTCTTCTTGGCTTTTGCTTGTAACATTCTGTGCTGAATAGCCCGGCCAAGAGACATTTGGGAAATTAGACACGGCTTTTCCTCCTTTCCATTAAACTCTGGCGACAAAGGAACTTCCATAATTCTCTTCCCGAGTTCTCACTTCAGAAATCCAATCATTCCATTCGTCATTCAAATCTCCCAAAGCTAACAGATCTTCCTCGCGAACTTCGCGACGTTTGTTGTTCTGCTGCTGATGCGCATCGCTGCTTTGCTGGCGACCATCTTGATACATATGGGAGGACAACGAAGAGTTTTGCGTCACTTCCAGCTTGTTTACTTGCAGCCCCTGCGCTTGCAGCGCCGATCTCAACTGCGCCATCTGGCCTTCAAGAGATTCCCTCGCAAAGGCGTGTTCCGTAACAAACTGGGCTATTAACTGTCCGTTTTGCAGGGTGATTCTCACATCTACCTGGCCAAGATGCTCCGGATATAGAGATATTCTGGCCTGTGACATACCTTGAAGCTTAATGATTTCGAACTTATTGACTAGAAATGCTCCCATTTCTTTGCCGAACTGTTCAACTGGCACCGGAGGCGCAGGCGGTTTAACAGGAGCCGCAAGGCCGTCTCGCATGGCGAGTTGTCCTGCTGTAACGACATTGCCTGTATGAAGCACATTCCCTAATTCTTCTGCATCAGCTACGCCTGTAGTTTCAGCCGCGCCTGCCACCTGAACTAAGCTTCCTTTGCTTATGTTCTGAGTTGCATGACTCGCCAAAATCGTATGAGCTGTCTGGGAATCAGCGGACTGCTGGTTCGATCTATTCCCGGCCGTCTGGCTGGAAGCATTGCTAACGATCGTTTGAATGCTGTTGTCCAGAATGGATGCCCAATTGGCATTCGCTGTATTTCCTCCGCTCGGCTGATCAAGGGTTAGGTTTGCTGCTTGACGCGCACCAAGAACTTGCTGCAGCACTTCCAGCAACTGCTGGTACGGCAGAATCGAAGAGTTAGCCCCACTTAGCTGGCCGGAAGTATTCATCAACTGTACCAATGCATCTTGAATCGCAAAGCGCATTGTCTCTGGATGCTGGGCTAGAACTGAAATCTGAGCGCCGTCAGCTCCATTGACAACTGCAGCATCGCCGTGTGCTGGCTCAATAATCAGCTGTACTCCTTGCAGCCATGCCTGAAGAACAAACAATAAAGAAGGGTCATTCTCCATGGCCTGATCCAGCTCGTCCAACTGCCCTAACAATCCGTCGATTACCGCTTGCAGATTCAGAAGCTCGGCATCAGCCGTCTGCTGCTCGTCCGAATTCGTTAATCCTAATAGTCCTAAAGATTGCAGTGGAGCTCCTCCCTCAGCGGATCCAGCATTTCCAAGCAGCATGGCTACTAGAGTCTGGTCAAATGCTTGGCCAGCAGCCTGGCTTCCGCCTGCTTTGCCGTTTGCAGATACCATTACTCCAGCGGCAGCATTTCCTGCGGATAAGTTGGATATAAATTGACTCATTTTATATTCACCTCCTTTCCCCAAGAATACGAGTGTCACTTCACCTAATAAATCATTTGCTTACAAGCTTATTCAAAATTTTAGCAGTAAGCTCTTCATCTTCTTTCGTCATGGCCGCCAGAATTTTGGACCTTGTTCCATCGTCTACGGCATTCAAAATTTTCAACGCTTTGTCCGGACTGATTTTATGTGTCTGGATAATCAGCTTGGAAGCTGCGTCTGCCGACATCCCCGCAAAGGTTTGACCTAGCTGCTTATCATCCAGCCCTGCTGTGGAAGCCGCCGCTTGAGCGGAGGATTCGGCATCCTTTTTCAGCCTGGACTGCAAAGCGGCAATCGCCATGTCATCAGCAGGCTTGGCATCCTTAAGCAGGATTGAGATATCCGCCGCCTTGGCAGGATCCATTTTTTCGAGAATGGCTACTTTGCTCTCATTATTCATTAAGCTGAGCATTTGCAGCGTTTCTTCTATGGTTAATTTCTCTAAAATGGCTGCCGCCTTGCTGGGACTCATCTGCGCGTAAAGCTGGGACAGCTTCTTAACTTCTTTCTGATAGGCCTCATCTTTAGCGGTCTCTTCCTTCTCGATCGCTTCCGTTAGAGCGGCATCCAGTTGAGCCTGAAGCTGCTTTACTTTATCCTCCTGCGCTGTTGCCTGGCGGTTCGCTTCTTCCAGTTCCGCATCCTTTTGGGCAACCTGATCCTTTAATTCCTTAACAGTTGCTTCTGTGCTCTCGGCCTGTTTTTTTGCTTTATCCTCTTCGTTATCCCCCGCTGCTTCGACACCCTCCGGATCCGGCACAAAATTCCGGACAATCGGTATTTTATTGCCAAAATCGATCATCGTAGCCCGGAAGTTCATATTAAACAACGTCAGTAGGACAGCCAGCAGAACAACCGTAAATAAAATCGGCGTCACGAAAAACAAAAATCTGGCAAACCCGCCACCCGATTCCAAATCTTCTTCTAAATCAGCCTGCGCCATTCCATTCCCTCCTTCGCAAACCCATCGCTGATGCCCGTGTTACTCCTTACCGGGCTTTCATGGCAAACCGGACCGTAGCTATTTCGTCCAGTTCGTTTTGTTCCCGAAGAAGCATTTCGTGCTGATATTTGTGTTTAGCTTTTTCTTTTGCTTTGAGCCAGACTTTCTCATCCAGCATTTTACCGTTCAACACGGCCTTCTTCTTCTCAACATTTGCTTCAGCACGCCGGATGTCGCCTAGCTTGCTTTCAATGCAATTCTCCAAATAATCCATATAAAGCTGCAATTCCTGAAGTTTGATCATCGATGCTTTATTCTCCATTGCAGACTGAATGGCCGTAAAGGTTCGTACCTTATCCTCCTCCAGCAATTCGAGGGAACGCTGCTCCGCCTGCAACTGGCCGACTGCAGCAGATAACATCCATTCAGCCTGCGTCTTCTGATTGGATTTCAAATCGACAACTTTCTGGTAGACGTAACGGAACTTCATCCTCTACTCGTCATCTCCTCGCAAATTCAGCAATTAAACGTTCCTGTACTTCAGACAATGTGGATTTCTCGTTCACCTTCTGCTTGGTAAAGCTCCAAATGCTATCGATATATTCCAGGGCTTCGTCAATTTCATCGTTGGAACCCTGCTGATATGCTCCGATATTAATCAGATCCTCAGAATCTCTGTACACGGACAGCAATCTTTTTAGATTCTCCGCTGCCTCGGTCTGTTCTTCCGGCACGATATCCTTCATGACACGGCTGATGCTTGCCAAAATATCAATCGCGGGGAAGTGTCCCTTGTTCGCGATATTCCGGTTAAGCACGATATGTCCGTCCAAAATCCCCCTCACCGCATCCGCGATAGGCTCGTTCATATCATCCCCGTCGACAAGCACGGTGTAGAATGCCGTAATTGAACCGACCGGCCCCGTTCCCGCACGCTCCATTAGCTTCGGCAAGGCTGCGAATACCGACGGGGTATACCCTCTCATCGCAGGCGGCTCGCCTACGGCGAGTCCAACCTCGCGCAGTGCCATGGCGTACCGGGTTACGGAATCCATCATCAGCATGACATTCAGACCTCGGTCACGGAAATATTCGGCAATGGTCGTAGCGATCAGAGCGCCCTTCATCCGAATCAAGGCCGGCTGGTCGGAGGTTGCGACGATAACGACGGATCGCTCCAAGCCTTCCGGGCCAAGATCGCGTTCAATAAAATCTAGAACCTCGCGACCCCGTTCGCCGATAAGCGCAATCACATTGACATCGGCCGAGGTGTTGCGGGCGATCATGCCCATCAGCGTACTTTTACCTACCCCGGAGCCGGCAAAAATGCCGACGCGCTGTCCTTTGCCAATCGTAAGCAACCCGTCGATGGCTCTAACACCAATGCTTATCGGCTGGGCGACGCGAGGCCGGGTCAGCGGATTCATCGGCTTGTTATATGTGGAATAGTGACCCATTCGGGCTGGAATCAACGAGCCGTCCAGCGGTTCGCCAAGTCCATCAAGCACTTTCCCGAGCAGCTCTGAGCCGACCTGCACTGTTAAAGGCTTCCCTGTACCAACCACGTCACAGCCCGGGCCGATCGACTGCAGCTCCCCAAGAGGCATGAGCAGTACTTTATTGTCCCGAAAACCAACGACTTCGGCTCTAAGCGGCTCCGAGGATTTGCTCGGATAAATATAGCAAAGGTCGCCGATGCTCGCATCTGGTCCCTCGGATTCAACCATCAGTCCAATAACTTGCGTCACTTTCCCATTAATTCGTATCGGGTCCATATGCCTTAGATGATCAATATATTTCGCTGTATCAAGTTTCATCATGAGCTTGTCCCCGGGTAGTCTTCATTATCGAGTGAAATCCGTAGGAGTTCCTTTTTGATTTCGGCAAGCTGTGTATCGATTCTAGCGTCGACGCTTCCGAAAGAGGAACGAATTACGCAGCCTCGATCCTGAACTGTCGCATCGGGTAAAATCTGAAGTTCAGCTTGCGAATCGATGACTAGGCTGAGCTCTTCACGCGCTGCCTGAACAAAAGCAAATTGAGCCGGCGAGACGCAGAGCGTGATTACGCCCTGCTCTCTTTTTCTGGACAAGCTCCTCTTGACGAGATCCAGTACATAGTCCGGTTCTAGGCCTAATTGCTTATCGATCACTTTCTCCGCAATCGAGCAGCTCAGTTCCACAACAAACGGTTCCGCTTCCTGGATAATCCGTTCTTTTTCCAAATAAGCTTGCTCAAGCACAGCGCTCGCCTCGCTCATCATCTGCTCTATCGTTGCCTGAAGCGACTGCTCTGCCTGCTGCTTGCCTTCTTCATATCCTTGATTGAACCCCTCCGATTTGAGGGCTTCGATCAAATGTTCATCCTGCTCTCTTTGCTCCTGCCACCATGCTTCGATCTGGAGTTTGGCTTCGGCAAGCATATTCTCCGCTTGTTCCGAGGCTTCCCTGATTTGCCGTTCGGCGAATTCTTTAGCATCGCTGAGCATTTGCCGCCTTGCCTCTTCAGCCGCTATATCTTCAGCTGAAACCGTCTGAATCGGAGCCTCAGAGTTGTCATCATCTAATTGTTGATCCTGGGGGGATTCGTATGCCTTCCCCAGATTCAATTGTTTGAGAATGTCGACCGGTACATATTGGGACACCTTAATCAAATTAGACAATGATGTCATCTCCTCCGCCGCGGGCTATAATGATCTCTCCGGCTTCTTCCAATCTGCGGATCGTTGCTACAATACGAGTTTGAGCTTCTTCCACATCACGAAGCCGCACAGGCCCCATATATTCCATTTCTTCCTTGAAAGTATCCGACATGCGTTTGGACATGTTGCGGAATACCGCTTCACGAACTTCTTCACTGGCCACTTTAAGCGCAAGCTGCAAATCGGAATTCTCGATGTCGCGAATAATCCGCTGAATCGAACGGTTATCGATATTGACGATATCCTCAAATACGAACATCCGCTTTTTGATCTCTTCTGCGAGCTCAGGATCCTGAATTTCAAGGGAGTCCAAAATTGTCCGCTCCGTACCGCGGTCGACCCCATTCAAAATTTGAACAATCGATTCGATACCGCCAGCACTTGTATAGTCCTGCGTTACTGTAGCCGATAGCTTCTGCTCCAGCACCCGCTCTACTTGGGAAATAACCTCTGGAGAAGTGCTGTCCATCATAGCGATTCTCCGGGCCACATCCGCCTGTTTCTCCTGCGGCAGCGAAGAAAGAATCGCTGCTGCTTGCTCAAACTGCAGATATGACAATACGAGCGCAATCGTCTGAGCATTCTCATTCTGGATAAAGTTCAATATTTGATTAGGGTCCGCCTTGCGGGCAAAATCAAAGGGTCTGACTTGCAGCGTTGCCGTCAAGCGATTAATGATTTCGAAGGCTTTGGTGGAACCCAATGCTTTCTCCAGAATTTCTTTGGCATAATTAATGCCCCCTTGCGTGATATATTCTTGAGCAAGGCAAATCTGATGAAATTCTGCCATAATCATATCTTTTTCGCTGCTGTCCACTTTACGGACGTTAGCGATTTCGAGCGTCAGCTGCTCTATCTCATCATCACGTAAATGCTTGAATATTTGCGCTGACACTTCGGGACCGAGCGTTATTAGCAAAATAGCCGCCTTTTGTTTTCCGGTAAGACCAGAAGTCATCGTTTTTGACACTACGTTCACCTCTACTCGTCTGCCAGCCAGGTGCGCAGCAGGTTAACAAATTCATCCGGCTTCTTCTTCGCCAGCGTTTCGAGCTGTTTACGCACTTGACTTTCGTTCGTAATAGTATCCAAGTTGATCGACGGGAATTCAGGAGGTAAAGGCAGCGGCAGCTCTTCTTCCTCTTCTTCCTCTTTTTTGCGACGACGGAACACAAGCGCTCCAATCCCAGCTCCCACTAGCAGGACTGCGATCGCCCCACCCCAAACCCATGGGTTAGATAAGGCAAGGCCGGCAGCTTTTTCTTCAGATCCATGAAAAGTTTGTGAGAAAACAGCAACTTTTTGCTGGAGTTCAGCGTCTGTATAAGTAGTACCTGAATCGGCAAGATAAGATCTGACGATATTCGCTAATATGTTCTCAATTGCATCCTGGGTGGCTTGATCCAAAGAATCTTGTCCAACAGGTGGTTCAACTGCTACATTAATGGTTAAATCTTTAACAACATAAGGACTCGCTACGATATCCTTGGTTATACGGTTGACCTCATAGTTAATCGTGGAAGAGGATTCTTCGGAGCTTACACCGGTACCGCTGCTTTCAGCAGGATAACCCGGTACGTCTTCAGTTCCGGTGCCAGGAATTCCGCTATCCTGATTGCCTTGACCTTGGCCGGTATAGCTTTTCTGAATTCTTTGGGCACTGATCTCAATTCCCCGCATATTTTCGGTATCAACGGGGGTAACAAGGTTGTTTTTCTCAATAATTTGATCGAAATTAAGCGTTGACGCTACTAGAACCTCGATTTTATCAGGCCCCGTCAACTTGGAAAGAAACTGTTTAACGCTTCGGCTTACATCACTTTCAAACTTTTTCTGTAGAGCCATATTCTCCTGCACAGCGGTCGTAAGAGAACCAAGATTGCCTCCTTGCCCCGTAGGCAAAAGTACAGTGTCATCACTGGAGGAGATGGAAATATTCTCGATCGGCAGGTTAGGTATGGATGTCTTCACAAGGTTGAAGTATCCATCCACTGCTTCCTGATTAGGACGATATCCCGGTTTAAAGCCGATGACGATCGAAGCGGATGCCTTCTGCTGTTCTTCCGGACTGGCGAATACATTTTCCTCCGGCAAGTTAATCAGAACCTTTGCATCTTGCACACCCTTCATACGCTTCAGCAGCTGCTCCACTTCACCATTGAGTGCGCTTCTATACTTCACGCTGAATTCATTGTCCGTCATACCGATAAGGGAAGAACTCTCGTTAAAAGCTTCCCAGCCGATAGAGCCGTTTTTCACGATACCCTGTGAGCCTACGTCCACTTTCACACGAGACGCTTCCTTGCTAGGCACGGAAATGCTAGTTCCATCCGCGCTTAACTTATAAGGAATACCGCTTGTTTCAAGGTGATTTATGATGCCCGCTGCATCTGTAGAATCCAAATTTGTAAAAGCTACTTCATATTCCGTTTTAGAAAACTGAATCGTCAACAATATTACTGCCAATAAAATGATCGCTATCGTCGATATTAATAGCGTTTTTTGCTTACTGCTGAAATTATTCCAATATCCGGTCAATCGGTCCCGGTATTGGGCGATTCTCTCATTCACAATGTCACCTCATCCACAGCTTGCTAGTTTCATTAAATTTGCGTACGCATAATCTCTTGATAAGCTTCGATCACTTTGTTCCGTACTTGCGTAGTGAGCTGCAAACTTAACAGTGCTTGCTCTGAGGCGATCATGACCTGATCAACATTCGCTTGACCAAGGAGAAACTGCTCATTGACTCGTTGTACATTGTTTTCTTGTGCGGCTACTCCGTTCAGCGCGTCAGTCAAATATGAACTGAAATTTTTAATCGCTTCTGAAGGAGATGTTACTGTTGGTTTGACCGGTTCTGTTGCGGCCTCTAACCTTTGAATCGTATTCAGACTAATATTGTTTTGGATCAATTCTTCCCAACTCCTGACTGCTTCAATTTGACTGGTTATTTACCGATTTGCAGGGCCTTTGAAATCATGGCTTTACTGGCGTTCAGTGCGGTGATGTTGGCTTCGTAGGACCGTGTGGCTGAAATCATGTCTACCATTTCCTTCATCAAATCTACGTTTGGCATGTAGACATAGCCTTCGCCGTCAGCGTCGGGATGCGTCGGATCGTATACCGGCTTGAATGGCGTTTGATCTTCCGTAATCTGAGTAATCTTTACCCCTTGGCTAATGGGTTTCTTGCCCAATAACGAATCCAGTGTAGTACCAAAATCGGTTTTGTTGGGTGCCATGACAACCGTCTTCCGCCGATACGGAACCGGCTGGCCATTTTCCATGCTGGCGCGTGTTGTTCGGGCATTGGCGATATTGGAGGAGATAACATCCATACGAAGGCGCTGCGCTGTTAGTGCTGAAGAACTAATACTGAAACTGTCGCTGATTTTCAAAGCTTATTATCTCCCTTCTGTAGCCACGCGCTTCATTTTGACTTGATAATTCAACTGTTCTATGTACGTGTCGTACCTAAGTTTATTTTCCGCAAGCAAACTCATCTCGCTGTCGATGTCCACGTTATTCAGGTTGTTGTTCATTGCTGTTCTGTCATCGACCACGATTCTGGGCTCCGGCACATTCCCTGAGGAACCTATGACAAAGTGCCTATAATCGGTCCGATTTCCCCGGAGAGCAGGCATTCCGCCGTTCAACTCATTCTGCAACAAGGTCTCGAAAGATACGTTCGAACGCTTGAAATAAGGGGTATCCACGTTCGCTATATTATCTGCTATCACTTGCTGCCTAGTACTGGCAGCCTGAATCGCGTTTTCGAGCCTTTGAAAGCCTACGCCATTTAGTAGCTGCATCTTCCTATCCCCCTTAATTGATTAAATTTCCTCATTCTAATTCTCGACTCACAACTAATTCCACACATATTCGCAAATTCCTCTTTTTTTCGACAATAAACCGTTTCGATAGTCTTTCTATTGTCCTATTTGCTCAAAAAACAGCTTAATGTCATATATCCTAAGTTTCAAGCAGATTCGACATTATTACAATAAGAAAAAAGCCCTATCTTTACAGATTTTAACGATTAATTATGCATTTTTTGAATAATTTTCAATATTTTTATGAAAAATCGACATTTTTAGGTATGACCTTATGCCGATTATACTTGTCGGAAAAAGAAGAAAAGCCGCAGCCCCAATTTCATGGGACTAACGGCCTCAAATGGCTTTCTTATGCGGTTTAGGAAGATGTCCGGAGTTATAAAATAAATTGACTGAGATCGCGATCCTGGGCAATATCGCCTAGTTTCTCGCGTACATACTCCGGAGTGATCGTCATTTTTTCAAGCGTAAGCTCTGGCGCCTCGAATGATAAATCCTCCAGCAGCTTTTCTAGGATCGTATGCAGGCGTCTTGCTCCGATATTCTCGGTATTGGCATTAACAGAGGCGGCAATTTGAGCGATTTCGGCAATCGCCTCAGTGGAAAAATCTATTTCAATGTCTTCCGTGCGCAGCAGCTCGGTGTATTGCTTCGTCAATGCATTTTTTGGCTCAGTAAGAATCGAAACGAAGTCCTCTTGGGACAAGCTGTTCAGCTCAACCCGAATCGGAAATCTCCCCTGAAGCTCAGGGATCAGATCCGAAGGTTTAGCCACGTGAAATGCACCGGCAGCAATAAACAAAATATAGTCGGTTTTTACAGGTCCATATTTAGTCATCACCGTCGATCCTTCAACGATCGGCAAAATATCCCTCTGCACACCTTCGCGAGACACATCCGGTCCTGAGCCGCCGCCTCCGCGGCTGGCTACTTTATCAATCTCATCAATAAAAATAATCCCGGACTGTTCGGCACGGGCAACCGCCTCTTGTACGAGGTCATCATGATCAATGAGTTTGCCCGCCTCCTCCTGTGTAAGTACTTTACGCGCCTCCTTGACCGTTAGCTTACGCTTCTTCGTACGCTTCGGAAGGAAGTTTCCGAACATCTCCTGCATATTCATTCCCATCTGGTCATTGCCTTGACCAGCAAACATATCCAGCATGTTCGGCGCCGTATCTTCCACTTCAATCTCAACCGTATCTTCTTCCATTTGTCCCGCAGCCAGCTTGGCTCGAACCTGGCGCCGCTGCTCGGCTAGCGAGCTGTCTTCCTGCGCCTCTTCCGCCGACGGAGTCTCGCTCGCATGCTGGTTTCCAAACAGCATTTCAAACGGATTTCGGTTGTTTTTGGCTTTATGGCTGGAAGGCACAAGAATTTGCACTAGCCTTTCATTGGCTAGTTCCTCAGCCCTATCTTTTACTTTTTCGGTACGCTCCAGCTTCACCGTGCGAATCGCAGTCTCAATCAAATCACGGACCATAGATTCTACGTCTCTTCCGACATAACCGACCTCGGTAAACTTCGTAGCCTCCACTTTGATGAAAGGGGCCCCGACCAGCTTCGCAAGCCGCCGGGCAATCTCTGTCTTTCCGACACCCGTGGGTCCGATCATCAAAATGTTCTTGGGCACGATTTCATCCTGCACCTCTTCGCTGAGAAGACTGCGGCGGTAACGGTTGCGCAAAGCGACTGCAACAGATTTCTTCGCTTGCTTCTGTCCCACGATATACTTATCCAGCTCAGAAACGATTTGTCTTGGTGTTAATTGAGAATTCGTCATGAGTATCCTCCTTTTGAAGGGTATTTTTTGACTATGCCACGAAAAAAAGTCCGGTTGGCCGGACAGGAAAGCCGATGGCAGCCTGTTCCCGGCATAGCTTCTTGGCACGGAAACAGGCACACATCAAAGTTCTTCGACGATTATATTATTGTTCGTATACACGCAGATTTCAGAAGCGACCAGCAGCGATTCAAGCGCAATGTCCTTCGCCTCCAATTGAGCCGCATGACGCTTTAGCGCACGGGCAGCAGACAAAGCAAAATTGCCGCCTGAGCCGATCGCCAGGACATCGTCATCCGGTTCAATGATTTCGCCCCCGCCGGAGATCAGGAGCATGCCTGTTTTGTCCATAACGATCATCAGGGCTTCCAATTTCCGGAGCACCCGATCCTGGCGCCAATCCTTCGCCAGCTCTACCGCGGCACGCTGGAGATTGCCGTGATGCTCCTCCAGCTTGGCCTCAAACTTCTCAAATAGAGTAATGGCATCGGCCACAGAGCCGGCAAAGCCGGCCAAAACCTGACCCCTGTACAGGCGGCGGACCTTCTTGGCCGTCTGCTTCATCACGACGCTTTCGCCAAACGTAACCTGACCGTCGCCCGCAATAGCTCCTTGGCCATTGTGGCGAACAGCACATATGGTCGTTGCATGAAAAGTAGGAATCATTCAATCCATCTCCTCTGTTTAGGGGTACCCGTATATCATTATATGAAGCGCTATACAGGACGATACTTCCTAAGAATCAGCCTTGTAAGCGGGAATCAGTAATGAACGTCTTTAAACTGTCCAATGCCCGGTGGGCAAGGGCTTCATTCTTCTCCGCCTTTTTACGGTAACGGGTGTCCAGCTTCGGGAATAAACCGAAATTGGCATTCATCGGCTGAAAATGCTTGAAATCAGCCGTCGTGATGTATCTGGCCATGCTTCCTAACGTTGTATCCTCAGGGAACACGATGCCGTCCTGCTCATTTACCGCCAATGCAGCATTGATTCCTGCAATCAGCCCCGAGGCCGCAGACTCGACATATCCCTCTACACCGGTCATCTGCCCCGCAAAGAACAGCCTTGGCCGCTCTTTCAGCTGATACGTCGGCTCAAGCAGCTTTGGCGAGTTAATAAATGTATTGCGGTGCATGACGCCGTAACGGACAAATTCAGCATTCTCCAAGCCTGGAATCATCGAGAATACCCGTTTTTGTTCCCCCCATTTCAAATGAGTTTGAAATCCTACCAAATTGTACAGCGTTCCCGCCGCATTATCCTGGCGCAGTTGAACGACCGCGTGCGGGAGCTTGCCGTCATGAGGATTCACGAGTCCTACCGGCTTCATCGGCCCAAATAAAGCCGTCTGCTTTCCCTTTCGCATCATAATTTCAATCGGCATGCAGCCATCGAAATAAATTTCCTTCTCAAACTCTTTCAATTCGGCAACTTCCGCGTGAATAAGAGCCTCGTAGAACGCATCGAATTCCGCTTCCGTCATCGGGCAATTCAAGTAAGCCGCTTCTCCCTTATCGTATCGCGATGCCAAGTAAACTTTGTTCATATCGATGGAGTCCTTCTCCACGATCGGTGCAGCAGCATCGTAGAAGTAGAAATAATCCTCGCCGGTCAAACGCTTGATCTGCTCCGATAACGCCGGAGAAGTCAGCGGCCCCGTGGCGATGATTACGATTCCGTCCTCCGGGATTTCCTGTATTTCTTCATTTATAACCTCGACCAGCGGATGTTCGCGCAGCGTCCTGGTAATCTCGCCTGAGAAGCCGTCTCTGTCAACCGCCAAGGCGCCTCCCGCGGGAACCGCATTGCGGTCTGCCGCTCCAATGACCAATGAACCCAGCATGCGCATCTCTTCTTTGAGGACGCCTACGGCATTAGTCAGGCTGTTGGCTCGCAAAGAATTGCTGCAAACTAGTTCGGCAAATTTATCGGTATGGTGAGCCGGCGTCTTCTGGACAGGACGCATTTCGTATAATCTTACAGGGATGCCGCGCTTAGCGAGCTGCCAAGCGGCTTCGCTTCCGGCAAGCCCTGCTCCAACAACGGTAACTCTCTTTGATTGCTCCACTCTATTTACCCCCTAATGTGTTTCAGTAGGTCTGTTCTAGTTGTCGTCTATTCATCGGAGGTATCTTCATTCTCCTCGATCGGCTCCACGTGATCGCAAGCCGTGCACTGCAGCTTGCCTCCTTGCTTGTTGCGCTTCTCAACGAGCAGCCCTCCGCATTTCGGGCAAGGCTTCGGAGATGGTCTATCCCAGGACACAAAATCACATTCCGGATACCGGTTACACCCGAAAAATATTCTTCCTTTCTTGCTTCGCCGTTCCACGACATGGCCTTCTTTGCATTTCGGACACGTCACACCGATGTCCTTGATGATCGGCTTGGTATTCCGGCAGTCCGGGAAACCGGAGCAAGCGAGGAATTTGCCGAAACGCCCCAATTTATATACGAGCGGCTTGCCGCATTTCTCGCAAATTTCATCGGAAACTTCATCTTCGATTTCGATTTCCTTCATTTCTTCTTCAGCGACTTCGAGCCGCTTCTCAAACGATTCATAGAAATCGCTCAGTACGCGAACCCAATCCTCGGAACCTTCCTCCACATGATCGAGATCCTCTTCCATATGCGCAGTAAACTCCACATCCAGAATTTCTGGAAAAAACTGTTCCATCTGCTCAATGATTAGTTCCCCGAGTTCGGTAGGCATGAACTTCTTGTCTTCTATCGCTACATAACCGCGCTTCTGGATCGTCTCCAAGGTAGGCGCGTACGTACTAGGCCGTCCGATCCCCAGCTCCTCGAGCGTTTTTACCAAACGTGCTTCCGTGTACCTTGGCGGTGGCTGGGTAAAATGCTGCTTTGGCTCAATTCCCTCGGTTTGCAGCTGGTCGCCAATTGCAAGCGGAGGCAAATATTTATCATCATCGGTCGTTCCATCGTCATTGCCTTCCACATACACCTTCATAAAGCCGTGAAAGCGGATTTTCGAGCCAACAGCACGGAACGTAACGTCTCCTGCAGCGATGTCCACGGAGAGAGTATCCAGTACAGCAGAGGACATCTGACTCGCCATAAAGCGTTCCCAAATCAGTTTATACAAACGATACTGGTCGCGGCTCATAAAGGACTTTACGGATTCAGGGTCGCGAAGCACGGAGGTAGGACGTATCGCCTCGTGCGCGTCCTGGGAACCAGCCGCTTTCTTCGAATACTGCCTTGGCGTTTCGGGCGCATATTTCTCGCCGTATTTATCGAGAATATATTCCTTTGCTTCCGTTTGCGCAGATTCGGCGATCCGCGTAGAGTCGGTTCGCATGTAAGTAATGAGACCTACGGTCCCCTCTTTGCCCAAATCTACTCCTTCGTACAACTGCTGAGCAACCGACATTGTCTTAGCTGCACGGAAATTCAGCTTGCGGGCCGCTTCCTGCTGCAGAGAACTCGTCGTAAATGGAGCTGCTGGATGGCGGAGACGCTCTCTCTCTTTCACCTCTGAAACCGTAAATGCAGCACCCTCGATCGATTTCAATATCCCATTTACCTGTTCTTCATTGTTCAGCTCCAGCTTCTCTCCGCGAAGCTGGTGGAACTTCGCTTCGAACGAAGATTCTCCCGTCTTGAGCTTGGCTGTTATGCTCCAATACTCCTCCGGAACAAATGCGGAAATCTCGTTCTCCCGGTCCATGATAATTTTAACGGCAACCGATTGAACTCTTCCCGCCGACAGGCCTTTCTTAACCTTCTTCCATAGCAAGGGACTGATCTTGTAGCCAACGAGCCTGTCAAGAATCCGCCGTGCTTGCTGGGCATTTACGAGATCCATATTGATTTTGCGCGGTGTCTTGAACGCATCCTTGACCGCCTGCTTCGTAATCTCATTGAATACGACACGGCAGGTTTCTGTTTCATCCATATCGAGCGCATGAGCCAAATGCCAGGCTATCGCTTCCCCTTCGCGATCGGGGTCAGCCGCGAGGTAAATTTTCTTTACCTTTTTACTGGCATCCTTCAATTCCTTCAATACAGAACCCTTACCACGGATTGTTATATACTTTGGACTGAAGTCATTCTCTACTTCAACCCCAATTTGGCTCTTGGGCAAATCGCGAACATGTCCCATTGAAGCTTTCACGATGTATTTGCTGCCTAAGTATTTGCCAATCGTTTTCGCCTTGGCAGGCGATTCCACGATGACGAGTGAATCCGCCACAGGGTCATCCTCCTCTCAAACATTACAAACTAAAAAGCTTTAAACAAGTCATATAGTCATATTTTATGAACCACTCTCAACAAGGAATGGACTATATTACCTTATAAACAGAACCAGGTAGTTGGACTACTGCTTTTTTCATGATTAAAGATAACAGAACTGAATGTAAATGTCCAAATTCCCATTCCGTTTTCATCAGCAGTTCATCAAATGTAGAAATATCCTGCTCCAACATATGGTATATGCGGCGCTGCTCATCTGTCAACTCGTCATTTGATCCGATTTCTTCCTCCTTTTCCTCTAAATTAGACAGCAAGACATCATATTCCTCTAAAATATCTTGTGCATCGGTAACCATTTTAGCCCCTTGCCTGATTAGGCCGAGCGTTCCACGGCTTTTGGGCGAGGTGATCTGCCCTGGAACTGCAAATACGTCGCGACCGGCCTCCAGCGCAGCATCAGCCGTAATTAACGATCCGCTGCGGACATCCGCCTCCACGACAACTGTTCCATATGTTAATCCGGCAATAATTCGGTTACGCTGTGGAAATAATCCGGGATGTCCTGGCGTACCGACCGGATATTCCGACAAAATCAGCCCCTGCTCACCGATCATTTGGTATAAAGAAGCATTTTCCGGGGGATAAATGACATCTATCGCCGTCCCGAGCACGGCCACCGTCTTGCCTCTGGAGCGCAATGCTGCTTCATGACAAAAGCCGTCAATTCCTTTAGCCAGCCCGCTAACGACAACCATGCCCCGGCGGCAAAGCGCCGTAGTTAACTCCGTGCAAACTTTCCGGCCATAAGCCGTAGGAAGACGAGTGCCAACCACGGCTATGGAAGGCAGAGCAAGCAGCCCCATATCCCCTATGCCATATAAAACCCAGGGGGGCCGGATGCTTTCCTTCATTAATAAGGGATACATAGGGTCAAAGATCGTCAGCGTACTTATCCCCTTACGATCCAACTGCTCAAGCCTTTCCTCGATCCAGCTTTTTGTTAGTATCTTCGATAGCCTTAAAGCGATTTCCGCCCCAAGTCCCCGCTCCACCCAATCCGTGGCAGTAAAATCCAAAGCATGGACCCAATCCTCGTCCCGACTCAATATATGCTCGATCCGCTTCCAGCCGAGCCCCTCGCTTTCGTGCAATCCAATAAGTATCGACCGTTTATCCAATTCCTGCTCCTCCCGTCAAATAAGTGTTTAACCGAAAAAAAGCAAAAAAAGCAACCCTCCTGCCGTTCCGGCCAAGAAGGTTGCTTACCTTATCTACTATTATAACAAAGATCTGTTAATGTGTCGTGCAGAGATTAAGAATGCCGCGTTCTTCGAGCACGCTTACCAGCGTAGAGCCCATTTCTGAAGGCGTAGGCGCGACCTTGATGCCGCATTCCTCCAGCTTGGCAATCTTCTCCTTCGCCGTTCCCTTCCCTCCGGAAATGATAGCGCCGGCATGGCCCATCCGCTTCCCTGGAGGCGCCGTTACGCCGCCGATGAATCCGACGACCGGCTTCGTCATATTGTCGCGAATCCATTCGGCTGCTTCTTCCTCGGCCGTTCCGCCGATTTCTCCAATCATAATGACAGCATGCGTGTTGTCATCTTCATTAAAACGGCGCAAAATATCGATGAACTCCGAACCTTTAACAGGGTCGCCCCCGATCCCTACCGCCGAAGACTGGCCAATACCCCGGGTAGTCAGCTGGTGAACCGCTTCGTAGGTAAGCGTTCCACTTCGCGATACTACGCCGACATGGCCCGGCATATGGATGTAACCCGGCATAATTCCGATTTTGCACTCTCCAGGCGTAATAACGCCAGGACAGTTCGGCCCGATCAAGACGGTCTTCTTCCCTTCCATATAACGGGAAACCTTGACCATATCGAGCACAGGAATACCTTCTGTAATACAGATTACTAGCTCCATCTCCGCCTCGACAGCTTCAAGGATCGAGTCTGCAGCAAACGCCGGCGGCACATAAATAACGCTTGCCGTTGCCCCGGTAGCTTCCTTTGCTTCCTTTACGGTATTAAATACCGGGAGGCTTACCGTGTCGCCGCTCTCCAGCGTGATATCCACCTTCGTTCCGCCCTTGCCCGGCGAAGTGCCGCCAACCATTTGCGTGCCGTAATCCAAAGCGCCTTTTGCATGAAACAGGGCGGTCTTTCCGGTAATCCCCTGTGTAATCACTTTTGTATTTTTATCGACCAAAATACTCATCGTTCGAGCCTCCTCTAATATGGATTGGAAGATTAGATTATGATACTAGTTCGACGATCTTCTGAGCACCGTCGGCCATGGAATCGGCAGAGACGATCGCAAGACCCGAATTCGCCAAAATATTCTTCCCGAGCTCGACGTTCGTTCCTTCCAGCCGGACAACAAGCGGACGATTAAGACCCACTTGCTTCGCAGCCTCAACGATTCCCGAAGCGATGACATCGCATTTCATGATGCCGCCAAAAATATTGACGAAGATACCTTTGACTTTCGCATCGGACAAAATAATTTTAAAAGCTTCCGTGACTTTCTCTGCGGTTGCGCCGCCCCCTACATCGAGGAAGTTGGCAGGATCACCGCCGTAATATTTAATAATATCCATCGTCGCCATCGCCAGGCCTGCGCCGTTGACCATGCAGCCGATATTGCCATCCAGGGCAATATAGCTCAAGTCGTATTTCGAGGCTTCGATTTCCTTCTCATCTTCTTCTTCAAGATCGCGAAGCGCCAAAATATCCTTCTGGCGGAACAACGCGTTGGAATCAAAGTTCAGCTTGGCATCAAGCGCCATCACTTGGCCGTCGCCCGTAACAACAAGCGGGTTGATTTCTGCGATGGAGCAGTCTTTATCCACAAATGCTTCATACAACGCCAGCATGAATTGAGCCGCTTTGTTCACCAGCTCATTCGGAATATTAATAGCATACGCCAGTCTGCGAGCCTGGAACGGCTGCAAGCCGATAGCCGGATCAACGATTTCCTTGAAAATTTTCTCCGGCGTAGCCGCAGCTACCTCCTCAATTTCCGTACCGCCTTCTTCCGAAGCCATCAGTACGACGCGTCCCGTTGCCCGGTCGACAACGACACCGACATAATATTCCTTCTTAATGTCGCAGCCTTGCTCGATCAACAGGCGTTTTACTTCCTTGCCCTCTGGGCCCGTCTGATGTGTTACAAGTACTTTGCCGAGAATTTCTTCGGCATATGCCCGCACTTCATCCAAATTCTTCGCAACCTTGACGCCACCGGCCTTCCCCCGGCCTCCAGCGTGAATTTGGGCTTTGACCACGACGACTCCGCTGCCCAGTTCTTCCGCTGCTTTCACGGCTTCATCCACCGTAAAGGCAACTTGTCCCTTCGGCACGGCTACCCCGTATTGCTTCAGGACTTCTTTTCCTTGATATTCATGGATATTCATTCGTAGAATCCTCCTATCAACAGGCGGTAATTAAGGTGAACATATGAAACCCAGTACATTGTACCATGTTTTTAAAACGCTTTCCTTAAAAATTCATTCTTTATACACAACTTTTTTATATCGGTTCGATCTAATTTTGATATGGGTCATATTCGGAGCCCCTCTTTTACTTGAACAAGCGCTGGATTTCCCCTTTCTGTTTCATCCCTGATAAAATACGGTTTTCGGCAAATAGACTCCTATTTCTCTCTTTCACTTTATTCCGATAAAATATATCACATTGAGATAGATCGGTCTGCAGCCGGCTTTGTTTCAGTCCAATTTCTGCATGTAACTTTTTTAATAGCGATTCAGAGCAAAGGAATGGCTGTATCGATTATTGATTGACTTTTCATGGGTTTCCTTCTAAAATACGGTCAAGCGACGATGGAAAATTGAGGAAGCACCCTTTTCCCGCACTGCATTTAGGCATGTCATGCCAAATGCCGCAATGAGAGGAAGGGGTGTTTGTTTATTATGTACGGTAAATTGTATAGCGCATGTCTATACGGGATAGACGGAAGATTAATCGAGGTTGAGGTCGATTTGTCGAACGGCATTCCGCATACGATGATTGTCGGCTTGCCGGACTCCGCAGTGCGAGAGGCTGTTGAACGGGTGAGAGCCGCGATCAAAAATTGCGGCTATGCCTTTCCCCTTCAGCGGGTAACGATCAACCTGGCGCCAGCCGATCTGCGCAAAGAAGGCTCCGCCTTTGATCTTGCGATCGCGCTTGGCATACTATCTGCGAGCAAGCAGATTGTATTGCCTGCAAACGAACGGCTCCTGATGATCGGAGAGCTCTCTCTCGATGGCCTGCTTCGCCCTGTCTCCGGCGTCATTTCCATGGTTGATTTGGCCAAACGCCAAGGTTTTGATGCCGTGCTTCTTCCCTGGGAGAATACGGAGGAAGCCATGCTGCTAGGCGGAATTACAATTTACGGCTTGAAACATTTAAATGAATTATCGCCTATTGAAAATGGGCGCTCCAAATCGAATAGCCCTTCAGCCCAGACGAAGGAAGTCCCGCTTGTTATATCATCGTTTGCCCACTTAAAGTGCTCTAGCAGCGAGACTAGCCTTCCGTCTCATGCACCGGGACTCTTGACCGAGGACTACAGCGATGTCCTGGGACAGCTTCACGCCAAGCGGGCCATGACGATTGCTGCCGCGGGAAAGCACAATATTATGCTTATCGGACCGCCAGGCACCGGCAAAACGATGCTAATCCGACGTCTCCCCTCGATTCTGCCTGAGTTAAGCCAAGATGAAGCGCTGGAGGTGACGAAAATCTACAGCTCCGCAGGGAAATTCAAAGGAGCGGAATCCACACTAATACGCAGCAGACCTTTTCGCTCGCCTCACCATACAATTTCGGCGGCGGGACTCGTCGGCGGCGGCGGCATCCCGCGGGCTGGTGAGGTCAGTCTGGCTCATCACGGCGTTCTGTTTCTCGACGAGCTGCCGGAGTTTGCCCGTAATGCTCTGGAGGTGCTGCGCCAGCCGCTGGAGGAACGAAAAGTTACGATTAGCCGGAGCCGGGCTGCCTTCACCTTCCCAGCAAATTTTCAGCTGGCGGTATCTCTAAATCCTTGTCCGTGCGGATAATAACCTTGGCAACTATATAATAAGAAGGAAGTCACTTTCCACCTTGGCTCAAATCGATATTCCGCTTGAATCTCCTGGCTCCCGAGTAAGACATGCTAGAATATCGAAAGAATATTCGATACGGGATTTGGCACGGATAATAAAGACAACTCCACAAACCATAAGCAACATTGAGCGGGATACAGTTGAACCGTCACTAACAACTCTTAGGAAACTATCAGTTGTACTCGACAAACCTATCCCTTATTTAGGTTGTTTCGAAAGTCTGCCAGAAGATACTCTTGGTCAACAAATAATAAAAGCTCGTTACTATCGGGGATTATTAGCTGCAGAAGCAGCTCTTGAGTTAGGGGTAGACGTTAAGACAATAAGTAATTGGGAGTCAGATAGAAACACTCCTTCTAAAATAATAGAACTTGAACAATTTTTAGCAGTACTAAAAACATAAAAGACCCGGATTTCCCCAGGTCTTTTCGTTGGACGTTGTGCAATCTATCTGGCATTCTATGTAATTCTGTCGCACTAGTCGGGCAAGCCCGCTCTGCTAAAGTTCCGTAGTTGTCGGCAACCCATATTGCTGAGATGACAAATTAAATAAAACACGTTGAAAACTCCACTGATACCTATTGTAAAAGGTAATGTATCATGTTAAATTTATCTTAGAAACACAGCGAACTGAGCGGAGGTTGGTGAAGTCAGAAACCAACTGTGATCCGGGTTCGCTTTTTACTTTCTATATCTTAAATAGTCATACATTCTTATCAATTTCTTAATACCTGACCTGATTGTCTGGTTACCACTTACTAAGATTTGAGGATGTTCCATTAGCACCTTTTTGAGGTGTTTCTCTAGATCATTTAGATCAATCTGCTGTGGTGGTAGTGCTTGTATATATTTTATCTGAGAGTAGAGATCTTTAGGATATTTTTGTATTACTTCCTCTATGGATGTATAACTCATTGTTTCTCTAACCAATAATATTGTCTTGGTCTCCAGTTTTTCGAATGAAAAGTTCTCAAATCGACTTTTAAATACTAAGGGTAGATCATCAGTGTATCTTTCAATATATTTAAATACAGGAAGGCTTCCAGAAGTGCGTTTTATTAACTCTGGAAGTGCTTCCTTTATAAGAAGTTCATTGTTAAACTTACCCTCGTCAAATAATATATCCTTAAAAACTTCTTCAGCAGAAATACTCCGGTATCCCCTTTTCCCTAATTCAACAATTCCGAAGCCAATTAATATTTCAAAGTTCCCTTCCATTAACTTTTTATCGTTAGACGCTAGTACCTGTATTCTTTCATGCCCTTCTTCTGATAAAGCTAACTCGTAGATGTCTTTCCTTATCTTCCGATAAAAACTTGAAGAATATTTGGATTTATTATTTAAAAGCACTTCAAATAGTTCTTCGTAAGAATCTGTAATGATTTTTGTCATACTTATAGTTTTTCCATTTGAGAACGCCCTACTGTACGGGAAAACTTCCGTTTTTTCATACCCATCTCTCCACTCAACAAAAATGAGTCTATCGCGTAATCTATCCAAATTATCATCACTAAGACAGTCAACAATTGACTTAATAATAGACTGAACATTTTCATCATCAAGCGAATATCCTAAAAATATAATTGGATGTTCGACGAATATTGTCATCAACTTAGCTGCTAAATAAGCATTTCTTTTATCGAAATCCTCATAGTCACTTGAATTTATAACGATGGATTTTGGTTGGAGAGAACATCCGTGTATTTTATATATCTCATTAACTCCGTAGGTAGGAGAAAAAATTAGTTGTTCTTGACCCACATATACTTCGTAATCAGGAAAGATATATTCCATTAAGCAATCATAGTTAGTCGTTATTACTCCTGCTATAGATTTCTCTCCTACCTCTTTCAAAAGAGCAATTTCATTCAGGTAATTATAACCAATATTATTCATGTTAATTGAACGGAAGTAGTTAGCTATTTCGAGTTTAAATGGAGTGATCCCGTTACGAATCTCCTCTCTAAATTCCACTCGTTTTTGTTCATATTCTGAACTATCAAACCAAAATGTATTAAAATCACTTTCAACAAAGTCTGCCATTTTAGTCATCATATTGTTCTTTGTTAACTGGATACCTCTGTCTAACAAAAATTGACGGGCTTTATTTTCATATTTCTCATATGCAAATTCACTTTTATCGACAATATTGGCAAATCTCTCGATAATACCCGGCCAACTGTCAGTATTAATATACCTTTTTGATACTCCTGATCCAACGAATAAAAAAGGTAATGATTGTGAACAATATAAAAGTTCTTCTATTTGCTTAATGTCAGACATTGTCCCACCTACTTATCAATGTAGTAAAAACAGTCCTTAGCCAAGGTTTACAGGGTTGCCTTCTGCTATCTCGAACTGATAACTTGGGTACTTTTGCCCATATAAACTCAGGTTATCATGTTTGGGATCATCTGTAAATGAAGAGAGCCCTACTGACGAAGGTCAGTAGGGCTCTCTTACCGGTGCTTCCGGATTGCATATCAGGGGTGCTGATATGTAACCCTATTATACCATTTATAGGTTGTATCCTCCACTATCTGGTTTTGTCGGGTTACTTATAATCCCAAGCGTAGCTAGAAGTCCTAAAAATACGTTGGCCATGGCCAGGATATCCTCCCGCAAAATGTCAGTCAGTTCGAACGCTCCAGTCAGGTGGCCGAGCAACTGTAATAGCAACAACACTTGAGAAACGATACTAATCCAAAGTGCATAGTTACGCCATCTTTTCTTATTCATATCACTTCCCCTCCTGTTCAATTTTCTGCAGACGCTTATCCAACTCCGCAATATCAGCCGTATTGCCGGCAATTAAAGCTAAGAAGTTACGACGTAGACGATTTACAACTATGGCCATCTCTTCCCGCGTCATTGCCGCACCCGGACGGTTCCCGTCGAAGTAGCCATTCTCAACAGCTTCTGCCCAATTTTCTGTCGCCCAAGCACTAACTTTGTTAATATCACGTTCTGCCACCTTCTCAACACCCTTCCCTTGCCCATCATATTTGTACAGATCGTACTTATCCATCAATGCGATTAGCTTATTGGCGTATCCCGGATCAGTAGCGTAGCCAGCTGCGGCGATCTCGCGAGCTGCTGTACGGCCATTAGCGCCAATCACCTTTTTGTACAGATTTCTGTTCCAAGAGACACCATTGAGGATTAATTTTGAATGGTCGCGGATCGACTCGCCCCAGTTGTTGTATGCCCTAAATGCCGCTTTAACTTTTATTGGTTTACCATTTACATACTCGGTCGTCGGCATAGTTACGCTACCGGCCGGGCCAGTCCCCTTGATTCCGAAAAGATTATTAGCCTTGCTCGTTAGCCCACTTGCTCCCCATGCACTCTCTAGCGCCGCCTGAGCTATCGTTAACGATGCGGGGATAAATGTATCCTGCATATCTGCAACGGCGTAGGCGGCAATCTTAGCGATAAAATCAGAATCTTTCATCTTGCTTCCTCCCTTTCAATATATTATTCTTCCAACCTGTCAAGCCGTTTGTGCGCTTGCTTGGCCGACTCCTCTACCCGTGTGACGCGCTCAGATATTCCGTCCACACGCTGGTTTTGAATTCGCATATCAACCTTGATGTCGTCAACGCCGCGTTTAATATACTCCACGTCCTGGCGTAGCGCCCCTTCTCCACTGCCATCTGACCGTTCTTCTCTCCGAATCTGTCGCGATCGGCCAGTCCAGCCGAGTAGGGCGCCGACGATCGCAGTCACCAACCCGACAATTGCCGTAATATCCATTCCCTTTCCCCCAATCAAAATAACCCCCGGATCGGCAGCTCCGAGGGCAAAATAAAAACGCTTATTCGGCGTTGTTCTTTTCTACATTCTCTTGTGCCGGCTGCTGCGCTTTCTCCAAAGCTGCCATAGCATCACCAATGTGTTGGTCAATAGCTTGTAATATTCTTAACTGTTGCCCAGGATGTGCGTTAATAACGAGAGAGATCACATCAATAACTTCTTCTACTGGGAGCGATAAATCTAATGAAACATCAATCCGCGTTACCCTTGCCAAATGAATCACCTCCTCGCAGGCAAAATAAAAGAGCCTGCGGGGATCGCAGACTCATGTTATAATTTGGCTTGTACAACTGAACTTGGGTGGGATAGTATCGCCTCCAGACGGAGGTGATGCTTATGCAATTTTCGTTTTCAGAAGTGCTTATGCTTGGAATGTTTATCCTAGCACTGCTCACATACCTGAATAAACGAAAATAACCCGCCCAGGTTAGCGCCACGGGAACGGGTTATTTTCAGCTTGTTCTGGGGGTTTCCCACCCAAGTGTTGTGCAGGGAGTCGGTGGCGACCGGCTCCTTATTTGTATTATTATCTTAGCATATTGCGGTTTATACCTCAATTCACATCTAGCCAGAAAAATGCGATCAGTCTCTAAATTGAGCTAAAGCTTCTTCCACTAAGCGTAAATCCTCAGTGACTTTTTTAATGATTTCCTCTTGTTCAGTAAGTCTGGCTTCTGCCCTTTTAAGGGAATAATCATCACTATCTATGCCTGCATTTTCAATTATCTGTAGTCCTTCTTTAATCTGTTCAATTTCAGCAAGAATATTATTCCTGCCTTCAATTGCTCGTTTTAACTGATTATTTTCAATACTTAGCTTCAATTCCTCTAAACTATCCTTGGAACTGCCTATATATTTATTCTCGCTTTTATTTGATTCGATATTTTCTGGCTCGGTATTTTTCTCTGATTGAGTACTGGTTACATAAATCGTCTTGCCACTCACTTGTACATCAGCTCCCAGGGCTTCCGAAAAGGCGCGTGCCGGGACATTTGCCCTGCCGTCAATTATTGCACCTTTTTCTGAAAGTGTATTTCCATTCACAACCATCTCATACTCACCAGTAACTTTTTTGCCTATGAGACTCTTAACTTGAGCGGACACATCTCTAGCAGATAACGCTACAACAACACCCAGCAAAAACGCCGCTGAGATAGACACCCATTTTTTCATGACCTAACCTCCAGATGGTATATTTCTCCTAATCATACCATCATGGCCTAGAGGTTGAGAAGGTTCCACCCCAGTTTTGATTAGCAACATTACCGTGGTTGTGTGTTGGAAGAGTTACTGAGTGTGTATGATCATTGAAAGCTTGCCTTAAGGAATTGATTTGGGATTGAAGATAATTTAATTCATTGTTTAACCCAATAACTTGGCCTGTGCTTAATTCAAGACCACCAACACTACCATTAAAATGTACACTTCCTTGGAAAACTATCCTGCCAGATAGCGCAGCGATTAACATATCTGAATAAGAAACAATTTGAAATAATCCATCGATGCCGGCCACCGATCCAGACCGCGAACCAGAGGGGCCAGCAAACGAAATTCCGCCCATATCGTTGCTGTCTGTGGTCGATATCGATATACGCACCCTATTATTTCCGTCGTATGTTCGAAAACCCTGGGCATCACTTTCTACTCTTTTGCCGATAGCTGCTGTTCGAAAAAGAGCGCCTGTTATCGTTCCACCCGCAAATATACCGCCTTCTGTATATACGTTCCCTGCTGAGCTTACAGTAAACTTGCCATTTCCCACATTAATAGCCGAGCCAATTATCTCACCGTCCAAAAAGCTGGAACTTTTAATCTGGGCTGAGTTCGCAGTCAGTTTGTTGGCCACAAGGTTACCTTTCATATCCACACGAAACGGAGCACTATTAAAGTTTGCATGGCCGGCAGCAATCCCGTTTGTATTGATCTGGGTCACGTCATTGCCGCTGCCAATTAGCATCGAGACAAAGGAGCCCAGCTGCCCGATAATCGTCTCAGCGACAACCCCGCGGGCAGTTATAGCAACCCTGGCATTTACTCCTCCATCTGTGGAGAGCATAATTCCTCGCGACTCCAATCGAACTATTTCGAGCGGGTTCGTCTTTTCTCTAAGCAGAATGCCGCCGGATTCTGGCCAAACAATTTCGGTTTTAGAGTTGTTTATATCGATCACAGCCTGACGGGCAAATGCCTCGAAGACCTCTGTTCGGATTCGTCCACCGGAAAGCAGGTTTTCCATTACCTTACGTGAGTGCTCCAGATCGGCGATCAGATCGATATCGTCTTTCAGGGCAAAGTTGGCCAGCGTGGCTTTGGTGTGCTGATCGATTGAATAGGGGTATTCTATAAGCTCCACAATCCGCACAGCGATTCGATGCATATCCATTTTAGGATCATATACTGTTGCAGCATCGCCCAAATCAGGCGGCTTCTCTTCCCTGTCTATTTTGTGAAGGTCAGCTGCATTCACTGTGATCTCCAACTCCGGCATTTCCTTTTTTCGCAATTCGTCCCGAGTAGATTTAAGGAGCTCCACAGGATCCTCAATATCTTGCTGCACGTTCTCGCCATCAAAGTATGGAGTTGAATCGCTCCCCCAATAATTAACATATGGCGAAATCAAATAGTTAACCATAATTTTACCGTTTTGAATTGCTCCGGGGACAGACTGTAGAAGACTTAGCTCCTCGGCAGTTAAATAACTGGTTGAGAGGCCCCGAAATGTTAGGCCATCCTTCATCTGAGCCCACATTCGTGTAACAAGGTTCATGGTATCATCCTTAAAGGAATCGCGTATGATGTTCTTTTTTGTCCGAAGCTCATACTGATCATCTTTCCCCATTTTTTTATGAATGTGGATGACGAAGTTATCGGGTCTGATCTCGGCACCGAATAGATTAACCACTTGATTGAGCGCGGCTAGAGCTGTCGTTCGGCCCCAATCCTTGATATCCCATACATCGAAAGTGTCGTGTATCTGGAACGTGAAGCGGCCACCAGTCCAGGAACTAATTTTATTCAGCAGCGTTGAAATATGAACTCCGTATGCTTCGTCAATGTAGTCGTCATATGGAACCTTAAAGTCATTTAACTTATACATGACGTGAGTGCACGTAATAAGTGCTGTAAGCTTCATTTTATCCCGCTGCCGCTGCCTAGTATTAATCACATAGTGCTGGCCCCGCTCATCCTGGACGTGGCCTTTGAGTTGGATTTTCTCCAGGTAGTCGTCTGAAGACATCGGAACTAAAAAAGACAGCTCATAATCGCTATTGAGCCGTCTTCTTCGTTCGATTTGATAAGCATTGACCAGAGTCCCCAGGCGTTTGAAATTCTTGTCAAATATCTGCATGGTTGGATTTGGCTTCATGTTTCACCCCCTCTCTTAGAATAGAACTTTGTCTCGGTAAGTAATTCTGAAAAGAATCGTCCGACCCGTGGCAGGATCTATCCAGGTAAGCTTGTTCTCCCCAAGATTTAAATCGAAGAAATCCCCGTGATATAAGTGCGATGCGTTAAGACCATTTTGGGTAATCTTATATTTTTCTGAATCGATAATGATTTTATCTCCAGGAGCAAAAGGCCCAATAAACTCAATTTCGTCAACGTGGTAACGGCTCGCCTTGCCCTGCAGGGAAGATATTCCGTGCATAACGGACTTTTGCAGCCTCTCCCGAATGAACGTCACGGACATGCTGCTATCAGCGTCCATTTGAGCCGAAAAGAATAGTTCCCTTGTGAAATCAGCTTCCAAACCGCTCTCTCCAGTCATAACTGCTCTGCCACCGACTTCGACGGTTGATGCAGCTACAAGATCAGAGCAGCCACTGAGGACAGCCCGCCCGAATACAAACATTGTCACAGGACGGTTAAACGGCATCCGGTTAAATGGTCCTCCTAACATATCCTCCCTCCTTTCAGGTCAGGAAATTTTGCCTTAGCTTTGCATTATGCTTTGTAGTCCTTATTGGTAATTACCTTGTACTCAGCAGCCGTAATAGTACCAAATTGAACATAGAGTTTTAATTGAACATCAGAAACCCACTTCTTTTCATAAAAATAGGACAACCGTTCGAATTCGCTATTGAACATCATTCCTCGCCTCCTATTCCTTTAGTAGCTAGAAGTTTAAGTTCCAGTGCGGCTACCATTTGCCCAAGAACCTGATTTTGTATATACAGATCAAGGATAGAAATATCCTTTTTGACAAGTTCTGCACCTAATACAGCGTTTTGTTGCTTTAGATCGAGTGTCGAGAGATCTTGTTTAATCTGCTCTGTTCCTAGAGTGTTGACCGTCTGCCGCTGCTCTTCGCTGGAAGATTTCAAATCGGCTAACTCTGCCCCCGTGTTCTCGATCGTCTCCTGCTGCTGGGTGTTTTGAAGTATCAATTTCGCTACATGGTTCGATAGCAGTTCCATTTCACTCGGTTCCTGAGGCGGATGCAGTGCTTCAATTTCTTCCAGTGTTAAGCCTTCTCCCCACAGCTCCGGTTGCTCCGGCGCGGTATAAATGGGCGGTTTCCCGCGCTTTTCTTCCGGCAGCGCGCCCCACTCAGTATTGGCAGCCTGGTACTCTTCCTCTGCTGCCGTCACAGCGTCTTGATACGCTTCCCACGCAGCTAGATCAAAATGCGGCCGGAACAGACCCGGCGGCACAGGCACGCCGACGATGTAACCGGCTGGCTCTGGCTCTACCTCTTCGGACTGCACGTCCACGCCGGAGGCATCCGATTCAGGCGGAATGGCATAAAAAGGGACGACACCCGAAAAGGCATCGTCCACTAGAACGTCTTCGATATAAAGGCCATCAAGGCCAACTTTAGGTACTGCTTTCAAGGTTTTAGCCCTCCTTTACTGTTCGGCTAGAAATGAAATACCATCTAGCGACACCGCTTGTAATCCGCCCGTGCTGTTACGTACTGTCCCATCCTCCTCTGCCCACACTTCTCCGCCAGTTGGTGCGTCGCCATACGAATATTGATAAAAACGCAATTTTCGACCTGGGCGGTACCCAACTGGAAGTTTGAAGATGGACACATAACCCCTCGCCGTTACCTGCCCAGTAAGATGAACAAACCCGAATCCGTCTTTAAAGTACATCGGTACGAACTGACCATACGGTGTAGTTCCATTAAGCAACGTCGGCGTAATCCAGCCGGGAGCATCCTTCTCCGCTTTCTTCTGTTCGACCACGCTTACCCGCTGTAACGCTTCGGCCACGCCTGCTGTCAGATCGCTGATCTGTGCTTTCTCGTTCGCTGCCAGGCTGCCTGTGATCGGGACGATGGGCGGCTTGTCCAGTTTTAGGTAGGTAACGGAGTAGGCTGCGGACGGGTCAAAAGTGTTAATACCTGTACTGGCACGCTGATTACCGTAAGCGGAACCATCAGTACGCGTGACGATTTCCCAAGTCTTATCTTCATGGCTGTTTTTATAGATAGAAAAAATCTTGTCCGCTTTATATTTTAGCGGAGAGTTTATTGAACCAATAATGTTTATACCCACTGCTGTCGAGGATGTTACAGGGATATTTTTTTCTCGCAATACAATCCCCGTCCCAACTTCAATCACACTATCTCCTTCGGATAGTGTCAGGCAGCCTTCTGCAGTAACTGGTACGACCGCTTCTTTAGAGAGACGGTACAGGAAGTTGTATGGATGGTACTCGTATCCGCCGCTCACTCGCGCAGGATAATCAGGCGCGTTATTATAAACCGTATTTACCCATGGATAACTGCCATGAGTATTTGCCGGATTAGCTATAGGCCCCCAACACTTAACCTCACCTTCAGCTTCTGTGAATGGCTGGGTTGAATTTCCGTCACACATGCGCCAGCCATTAAAATACGCCTTTATCTCTTCCTGTGAGGGATCATAGTCGTCACCCCAACCGCTATCAGTGTTAGCTATAGAAATGTAGATGTTGTTGCTGGATATGCGAATTAAATCAGCAGATGGCCATGCATAAACGCCGCTATCATCCACCGTTAAAGGTTGCCCATTATATTTTGTCCCAAATAAACTACCTACATCGTCACCATCACCTTGTCCTGCAGCATTGGCTGCAATTCCTGGTGCATACACTACCTTAAATCCTTCAAGACTGGCTACAAACATATATTTTAACGATCCATCAGCTACAACCTTTTTCCACTTCCCGAGCTTAAGATATTGCCCATTCTGATCAATCAACACGTCCGGATCACTACCATCCGTAGGGTTCGCATGAAGCTCCGTCTGAAACGCAAGCATAGAACTGCGCTGCGGCTGAAACGGTTTGGGTTCGGAGCCTATGGTGAGTAGAGGATTTTCAAATACATACGAGCCTGCACCATCCCTATTTCCTAGATAGACGCGAATCTGATTATTACCGCCCGTGTTGATAGTATGAACGGAACTCTTTTCCCACGGATATAGCAAATTGTCACCAGTGGCGTCGGATATTGTGTTCCATGTATCATGCGGTAACTTTAAAGTAATGTTGGTCTTAGCAGGTACGTTAATGACGGTATAAAACAAGCTTACCCCTCCCGATTGTTGCCCAGGATCGTTAAGCGTCATCTTATACGGCTCGTCGATTGTGTAGGTAGCTCCTGTCGCTAGGCCTATTGCTGTCCACTCATAAAACGGCGGTAGCAAATTACCGGCAGTGTTAATCGCATACGGATTTTCGACACCGACCAGACCGATGCGCCCCTGTCCGTTAATCTCCGTTTTGCCCCGAATTTCGCCTAGCCTAAAGCGTGCGTCCTTGACTGCTGTGACCACCTGTAGGCCCGGCTGAAGCGTTAACAAATCTGTTTCGGCATCGTCGAGACGATCATATAAGCCCTCGATGTTCTCCCGGGCCGTGTCATAATCATATGCCGTCATATACCTAGCTACCTTCGTCCCTGCCTGCCAACTTTGGGCGGTGCCCTGGAACCCGCGAGTGACCCCCGTTAGTTCATTACCGACCTTTTCGTTATACAAGATTGTTTCAGCTGATTCATCTGTTCCGATTGTGAGCAGGTTAGGAGCATCCGGAAGGACAGATCCATCCACGACTTCAATCGTATCTTGTATCGCATCAATCGCCGTGCCCAGCTCCGTACCCGGGCTATTTGCCTGGGCTGGATACATTGCTTTCATCTCATTTCCTCCCTTAAGTCAGCGTACAAACGATCTGTCCCATCAGCATCTTGAAAATGTCATTCGTCAGGATGCTGCGTGGTGTCTCCAGCGCGCCGAAGTACAGCAAATTTCCGCCAGTTGCTGCATCCCGGATTCCAACATGAGTCACTTGACCCCAGTCCGCGGTCGCTGTCGGCATTACGATGTCGGCGCTGTTTTTGATCGTCCGCTTGGACACCGTAACCTGCTGCCCAGTTGTAGGGTGGTACTGGGTATAGTTTTCGTTAGTTGGAGCACCAAAGGTAACCTCTTGACGGACATACCCTCCGCCGGTTACCTCCTGTCCCGTGTCGGCCGCCGTTGGGTTGCTAGTATACAGGGCCAAGTAAACCTTGGTTGGCCGGGTGTACGCAGTGTTACGAAACACCTGATTCAGCAACGCCGTGGCCAAATAATTTGACATGTTCATGTATCATTCATCCTTCCACAAGATATTCGTTCTTTATTTTGAAACTTTGGAGCGTGGTCGTTCCGATGTTGGTTAGAACGATAATTGGGCTAGCCCGTTCGTCCCCGATGGACTGAACCCTAATTACTTGCGGCGATTGGGTAATCGTCAGCTCCGTGATACGCTCGTCACTCTCTGGAAATGGATCATACATCTTGAGGGAAATATCGATGACCCGGTTCCCGGTGGATTCATCCCAGCTCATCGTCCCTCGATACTGAGCGAAATAGTGCTTACCAGGGCGATCCGAGAATACCAGATCCAGTACACCGCGCCGGGTGTTGAATTGGCGCATCAGCAGCGAAACCGCGGTGTCATAGTCGCCGGTAATAAAAAAGCCCAGGCCAACTGGCCGGGCTCCATATGTGCTTCCGAAATCAATCTCACCGTCCCGTTCGGCGATCTTCACGGTGTTCTCCGTCGCCTCAGGCAAGCCAGGGATATTCCGGTAGACTAGCACTGCACCTGTCACCTCGGAGATCCACTCACCATTAATTGAAACGTCCATCATTTCCCGCCTCCTGTTGCTACAAGCCGGCGCGCAGTCCGCTCCCGCTCAGTGTACATAATCTCAGCGTCGGTTTGATCTTCAATAGTGACTGTGCCAATAGACATGTCAAAATGGTTCTCGATGTGCTGAGTTGGCACAACTGGACGGTTCATTGCCGGGGATGCTACCGGTGCCGTCAGCCTCCGGAACATATTCTCGAACTGTCCTGGATTAAAGATAACCTCTCCGCCATGAATGATAGCCTGCATTGGCGCACCGATTGGCCCCGGAACCACGCCGCCAACATCGAAACTTGGTAAACGATCTAGTTTACCAGTATCTTCAGCAATCCCATACCGTTTGCGGATCTCCTCGTTACGTGCATTGAGCTTGGCCATCTCCGTTGTATTCCCCGCAGCCTTTGCCGCTTTCCAGGCATCCTTATTTGCATTGTATTCTTGCAGATCGAGGTCAGCCTGAGAAGGTCCAGATATCGCAGCTAAAGATGCCAATCGTCGATTATACTCTGATATGAAAGTATCAAGATCAGCGAGAATCTGCTCGTTTGCAAGGCGACCTGTATCTATGCGATTATCATTAATCGCAGTCGTTATTAAGCTAACATCAGTTTGATGACTTTCCAATGCAGATGTAAGCGAATCGTAATGAGCCTCTGTCTCCTTTTTCTCCTTGTCAAACGCCCGCTCCCGCTCCGATTTTTCATCCTGCAGGGCTTCCTTCTGATCTTCAAGATTCTGCTTTCGAATATCACGACTGTGCTCAAGCTCCATACGCTCGATTTCTTTCGTAATCTCAGCGTATTCCTTGCGCCCTTCGGGGCTCACGGCATCTGCGAGTTTGGCTTGTCTTGCTTTCTTTTCAGCTAACAAGGTCTCATAATCTTCCTGAGCATTTAGTCGATCCTCGGCTTTGATAAGCCTATCAATTGCAGCGATCCGCTCGTCAATGTCATCCGTGTATGCTTTCCTTCGTTCCTCAATCGCGGCCAGATCAGCCTTTTTAGCTTCATCAATGGCTTTTTTCTCTACCTTTCGAGCTTCCTCGGCATCCCTCTGAATTTTAGAAATCAACGTTTTACGCGCTTGATAAACCTGCTCATCGGCCTGTTTATAATACTCAGAGTCCTTTGAATAGGAATCTCGAATGCGAGTCCATAGTTCAAGCTTCATTTGGGCAATCTCTGTTTCGCTGGCTCCGCTTTCTTCCATCTTACGTTCCTCTTGTTTAAGAAAATCAGATGAAGAAGAGAATAATTCCTTCATTTCTTTCTCTATAGCTGATATTAAAGCTTTACGATTTTGATAAATTTGCTCATCAGCTTGTTTATAGTACTCAGAATTTTTATCATATCGATCTCTTACACGAGTCCAGGCGTCAAGTTTCATCTGAGCTATCTCAATTTCGGTTTTGCCCGACTCCTCCATGCGACGGGTTTCTTTTCCAATCCATTCCACTGAAAACTCGTATCGTGATCTTACGCTATCCTCACGTAGTCGCTTAAGTTGTAAATTGAGTTGACGCTCATCCTCAATGGTTTCTTTCAAGTGTTGTTGATGCTGCTTTCGAATTTTTTCATATGCCTCAATCTGTTGCTCGGCGGTCCAATCGTACATCTCAGCCTGGTACTGTACAGTGGCCACTGCGAAATCATACGCTTCCTTCCTGGCTTCCTTAGCCAGTTCAGCAGCTGATTTCCCTGTCTTTTTCTTGGACTTTTTCTTTTTATCATCAGCTCCACCGCCATAATCTGGCGGCTCATACCTAAATGCATCAATACCGCCGCTATCTAGTCTGGCGAGTGCGCGCTTTGCTTCTAATTCCGCTGCTGCCCATTTATTTTGGTCATCGTAAGCCTGTGGAAGGTTTTCAGCAGCTTCCTCCCCATGTTTCTTAACCCAGTTCGCTACGGTGGGGTTAACCTGATTCAGCAGGCTTGGCTCTTTCTTCATCCCAGTACCTGTGATACCGGCAACTGCGTTGGCAACCGAGATTAGGGCGGTATAATTTTTGATTTGTGCTTCGACTGATTTTTTGTTAGCTGCAGCTGTCTGTTGTAAATTTAGTAGTTGCGTACGGGCACTATCAATCGAGGCTTGCATAAGCTGTTTTTCGACCCCGATTTGTTGCTCAATTGTATTGATATTCTCTATTCTGATTCGGCCCTCTTCATCCATGAAAGCATTCAAATCAGGATATTGATTCTTCAACGAATTAGTAATTTGAATAAGTTCTTGCTTCTGTGCCTCGTCCAACCTTTGAGCGGCAGCAAGCTCTTTGTATCGCTCTACCGACTTTTCTAAAGCAACGATTTTATCATTCTTTGTAGCGAGATCTTGCAGTTCAGCTTTCATCATTTCAAGCAATGCCGGTACCGACTTGTTTATTTCTTCATTCATCCGTTTTAATGCTGCGCTAGCCTCATCGACATTCTTGAAATCCATGCTTTTTAACGTTTTATTTATTTTCGCTAACTCATCATTTATTTCACCTACACGACGATGATCATCGGAGTTTTCTGCCCGTCGCTCTCTACGTTCAATAATTTCATTAAGCTCTTTCTCGAGCTCTATCTGTTGTTCAAGCAATGAATTCAGTATGTCCGCCGATTCTTGCAGCTTTTGAACTTCCGCTACATTACGATCCACTGCAGATTCATTCAGTCTCTTGTTAAGTTCTTCTTGATTTTTGGCGAAAGTCATAACCGACTCTGCCGCTGTGTCTGCCGCAGCGGAATAAGCTGTAACTCCCACTGCTATGGCTCCAATTGCTGCTATTGCCCATCCTATTGGCCCCATCGATAAATTCAAAGCGATGAACGCTGCTCGGAGTGCTGCGACAACCGTAATAAGGGAGGTTACAACTGTGATAAGTCCTGTTACAGATATTGCAGCAGCAGCTAACCCAGCAGCGACTTCTTTGTTTTCGGACACCCATAAAGAAAACTCTTTGATGACTGGCGTGACTTGTTCCATTAATTCTTGAAGTAAGGGCAAAAATGCTTCCCCAAGCTCCACTCGGGTCATCTCTAAAGTTTGGTTAAAGGTTGCCTGCGTGCCGGTATATCCTGTCATAGCCGAATCGGCATTTCCGGCAAATACAGTTGCTTCTTGCATCATGCCATTGTAGGCAGCCTGCACCTTCTGCGCTTCAGTTAACTTTGCTGCTGTTGTACCGATGGATCGAGCGTAACGGTCATACATTACAGACAGGTTCGTAGTAATACCGGCTGCGTCCGTCAGATTGGAATTCCCCGCCTTGATCCCCTGGGCAACTTGCCTAATCGCTTCATCCCATGCAAGATGTTTTTGTCGACCATAAGCAGCGGCATCTGCCGTCGCTGTTATAATCTTCTCTGTTTCTTCGAGCGAAAGGTTCATGGACGTGTATGTCTGAATTGTTTCAGCCATTACACCCTTATTAAGTCCCCAACGATTAGCAAGTCGTTCAGCAAGATCGACGGATTCTTCCGCATTAACGTTAAATGATTTAGAGGTCTCTGCCAGTCCCGTAAAAGATGTTGATAGTTGATTAGCTTCCTGAGCAAAGGTAGTGATTATGTTTTTTAACTTTGCAGTAGCAGCTCCAGCACCCAATGCAGCGAGACCGGAAGATAAGCCGCTAAAACTTTTCTTTGTCTTCTCTGCTTCTTGCTCTGTTTGCCGAAGCTCATTGGTTATTTTCTCGATCTGTTGACTGTCCACGCCAAGCTTTTTAAGAGCAGCGCTCAACTCACTTATTTGCTGCTCTAACTTTGTCGGGTCAGTTTCGTCCAGGTGTTTTTTTATTACCTTTATTTGATCTGCATTAAAGCCAATTTCTTTCAAGACACTATCCAGGGCATCCATCTTGGAAGCTGCTTCTGTACCACCCTGACCAACTTGGATTAGACCATCTTCAAGTGCCCAAATCTTTTGTGCAGTTTGATCAGATGTTTGGGTTAACTTCAGAAGTGAGGCTTCTGTTTGAAGTATTTTCTCCTGCAGCTTCGACTTGTCAGAAACATTAAATGTATTGGCGTACGATTCCTTTAATTCAGAAAGTCGTCTACGCTGCAGTTCAATACGGGCATTAATATTGTCCAGTGTAGCAGTTAACGATTCAATCTGATTTTTAACAGCAACTACGTTTGTAAATGTTGTACTAAGCCCTTTTATGGAGGTTGTTGCTTTGTCTCCGTGTACAACTACCTTTCCCAAGTCAGTGCTGATCGAAGACAATTCGTTTTGGCCAGTGTCGCCAGCTTTTCTTAACTCTGTTTCAAGACTGGTAATACGAACATTCGCTTGCTGTGCAGCCTGAGTCACTTCTACAAGAGACTTTTCTACAGCAGATACCTGCTTGCTTTCGGCGCCCATCTTTTTAAGCTCATTGACAATTTCAGATAGGCCCTGCTCTACCTTACTGGAATCAATCTTCTTCAAATGCTCCTCAATTTTTTTTAGCTGCTCAGTGTTTAATCCTATTTGTTCGAGAATATTGTTTAGCGGATCTAAGTCTTTACTTGCCTTCTTACCTTGCTCTCCTAGATCAGTGATCCCTTGCTTTACCTCTTTGATCTCCGCTTTGATTTCTTGTGCTTCTGCAGTCATCCTAGCCTTCAGTTCGCCAATCTCAATACTCATAGCTTCACCGCCCCTTCATTCGCGCCAACTGCGCTTGATACTGCTCCTCAGCCGATTTAGGTGTCTCCGCGGGCGGCTTCGGTAATATATTTGCATATCGTTTGACAATCGCTTCCCTAGCCTTTTTATCAGAAATGTGAGGGAAAGAAACGACATCAATATTCTCCAGTAGCTCCGAGGCTCTGTTCTGATCCTTCAGCATGAGCAATTCGGGCAGGTCTACGAAATAGTATTCATTCTCGATCTCATGCTGTGTTTTTCCGAGCACAACACAGCACCGGAGTACAAAATCATTGTGTGTGATTACTCTTGGGTTCCGGCCCGATTCATCCGACTGACGATCGACTGCACGAACTGCTGAGCCACCGGTGGAATCAGGCCGCCTAAGTTTTTTAGGGCTTCATTCATATCGTTCTTTTCCCATGTCAACCGAAGAAACTCAGTGCATTCGCCGAACGCGGCATGCTCATCCAGGTACTCAACTGGCAAATCACTCAGGATTGAGGTTAATTCGTAAACCTCATCAATCGAAACGTCGGCAGCGGCCACAATGAAAACAGCACGATCTTTTTCGGGAGTAAGGAATAATTTGACAAGAAAATCACCAATAGTCCCAATGTGGTCTGTCAGTTTCTTCAATCGGTTTCGAGTCAACTTCGGAACCTGAATCCGTTTGTTTCCAAGCGTCACATAATCTTTTTTACTAAGACTGAACATTGATCATCAATCCTTCCAATAAAATAAAAAAGGAGAAGGCACAGGCCCTCCCCTTGTTTAATGAATCCAATATTAAGCTGTTGCTGTGATGTCGCCCCAAGTATAGAGCAGTCCTCTTGGAGTCGCGTTAAGATCCGGGTAAGCCGTCGCATTGATCGTGAATTTCTGGTTGTCGTCCAGCATAAACTGGGCGTTCGCATCGAATTTAATGCCACAAGATTCAAGATAAATGAAGCGCGCAGGGTCAGTGACCCCTTGCGGCTGAATCATTGCCCGTTTACGTGGCAATCTCTTACCTGCCAAACCGGTCACTTGGTATTTCACCTTGTCCGGGTCTGTTGCATCGACTACTTCGGAAGCATTGGCATTAAACTTTACGACCTTACCAAAATCCATATCCGGGGTATCAAACTCCACCCGGCCAATTGTTCCAGTCGTAAAGGTGTCTATTGCTGCAGTACCAGTTTGGTCGATTGTCGGCTCGTAGTAAGTCGTTTCCGTGTAGAAACGGATGCCTCCCTGCGTCATGTCGAATACAACTGAATCAGTTTCCGGAACACCATTCTCGTCAACTCCCCAAATGAAAATTCCTGGTCCTGCATAAATTTTATCTGCTTCTGCTGCCATTGTTATTTTTCCTCCTTCGTATAAAACATGAAATTGACTGAATACATTGGCCTGTCCTTATCATCCAGCCCCAAATAGATCGGCGGCTGCATGGCTTTGCTTGAGAACACATGAGTCTGGCCGACCTTGTAATTTACTTTACGGTGAAACAATTGCTCCAATCTTTTGGCGAGCGCCTCCGTTGCGGCCATGTTTGTCGGTAAATCCTTATACGATTTGCCCTTCACGATCACCTGGAACGTCGGACGCTCTGTAGGCACATACTCATGCGGTGCATACCCGCCGGTCCCGAATACGAAAAGGCAAGGCATCTTGAATTCAGGAAGTTCGGCCGGAATAAAGTTTGCATCCGGATAAACGGTGAAGCCGGCAACCGTCAGGAATGCAATCAAGTCGCTTGCGAGCATACATCACCCCTCCAATAGCTTGGAGAGTTCTTCCAAAATGAGCTTTTCGTTCATCTTCAAAGCGTTCTCCAGATATTTTTTTCCTGGCATATAGCCACCGTGAGCCGGCTTGCTCCTGGTCTTTTCCCCTGGAGTCAAAACGACAAGTTTCCCTGCCTTCGTTTTCCGGAATCCTTCATGTTGAACAACAGCATAATCATCAACCTCCGGGCTCGTGCCAATGTCAATATATATACCGGCAATGGTTCGCTTCACTTCGCCGACGATAAGGGCCGCTTCCAGATCTCCCTCATCGATTGGCGCCAATCGTTTTGCATCGGCGATGACCTTCAAGGCCAGCCGGGTAAGTGTTTCATCCAGCCGCTGATCAATCTCTTTTTCCAGCTCATCCAATCTATTGAGAATAGACCCAAGTCCTTCTAGCTCAAAACTAAAGATTTTGCGGCCGGCCATAGATGATCACCTTCTTCACATCATCGGTTCCGAGGAACTTGCGTACTTCGAAATGAGCCACATCACAGCGGATCTCTAACCCGAGCGTATTAGTGTACATGAAGTAGTCATCGAAACCAATCGGAATAGCGCCTTCGACATGGATTTCGTAAGCGATTTGTACCTCTTCGCCGCGGGCATTCCGAACCAGCCGCTGCTCTTCGATGACCTTGGCTGCCCTAACCGTGCTAGTCGGCGGTAATGGCCGCCCCCAATCGTCTACCTCGGAATGCCAATGTGTCACCTCTGCCGGGTATCCAAAGATACTCATACCAATGCACCGCCATACTGCAACTGTGCCGCCTCTGCGGCTTCCTCCTCAGCCAATTCATCGGCGGTAGAGCCAAGCAGCGCACGCACATCAGGAGCCACGAGAGACCGCTCACCGTCTTTGTAGCTGATGGATTCGCCATTGTCGGAGACGGTTTTAACGTTGTGCTTCTGGTACTTCAATGCCGGATCAATGCCTTGCAACTCCCAAACAGTTTGGTAAGCAACAATCTCGGCAGTGAGCACAACATCAGGGTACCACCTAGCGAGGTTTCGCTCGGCCTGCTTGATAGCAACCGTTTGCCGTTGTTCTGTCCCACGATCCCAAGCTTCTGTATCGAGCATGTTGGCCGCGATCCAGTCGGCTACTTCTTGCCTATCCATTCCAATCACCTACTTTTGTTCGGCAGCAGCGATTTCTGCAGCAAGCGTTTCGGCGTCTTTTTCATCGACGCTCTTGATGCCTAGTTCAGCGGCCCTTTTGCGGAGTTCGGCCAACTGTTCAGCCTCTTTCTCTGAAATGCCTTCCTTCAGCTTCGCTTCACCGAGCCGGCCGGCATTCGACACGCCCAGCGCTTTAGCACGATCGCGGAGCTCTTTCAACTCGTCTCCGCCCGCATCATCTTCTTCCAGCGGCTCGATTTCCTTGGCGACTTCTGCAGCAACAAGCATCTTGCCGACTTCATCATCCACCTTGCGGATTTCATCGCCCGACTTCTTCCAGTCTCCGTTGTATTTCACAGTACCTGTGATTTGCAAGTCCACTTTCTTCACCCTTTCCGAGTAATTAATGAAAAAGAAAAGGAGCCCTCAGAAGAGCTCCTTACAGAACCTTTGCCGATACGACCGAATCAGCCCAGGCAAACGCCGGGAAGTTCAGCGCGACGCCAGCTGTCCGCAACCGAATCGGGTTCTTAGTTACGTCACGGAACACAAACAGACCCATGTCGCCGGTTTGCTCAGCCTCGATCTCGGCCATCATTTCCTCTGTCGTCTTCGCCCACAGGTAGTTACCCAGCGGGCCGTCAGGCAGGAGAATAAAACGATCTTCTGGCACCATTCGCACAGTCGTAAAGGAAAGTTTGCCTCCGGTCAGGGCACGGTCCTCGGTACGAGCCTGCGTGTCATAGGCAGCCAACGTCGGGAACTCCATGGATTCGAAAACAGTATCCAGTTGAGCCTTGGTAAGCTGCGGAGGCTGGGCGTTGCCGCTCGGATCGCCATGGTAGGCCTTTCGGATCGACAGGTTCCGGCGAAGCAGAGTGATGATCTTCTGCGATGTCAGCGCCCGGCGAAGACGGATGCCCTTGGCTCTCCATTGGTCAACCCAGAGCTGAATATCATCCAGCGGCGTGGAGTTAATGATGTCGCTCCAAAGGTCCGTTCCGGACAGCACCGGCTTCTGCTCGGTTGTGTATCCGAAATCAACATCAACCTTCACGTTTCCCTCGGTATAGACTACCTTGCCGCTCCAGATGGAGGTCATGGCGATCCATTCACGACGCGCGCGGATGGCGTCAACGGCATACTGGGCATCGTTCAGCTGCCGATTACGCAACTGGTTGCGCTCCTCATTACGTAGACCATAGCTTTGGGAAGCCTGCAGAGCCATGCGAACAAGCTTCTCATCCATGTAGCGACCGCGCTGAATCTTCGGAATCTCAATACGGGATCCCTTCAAACCTTCCCGGGATCCATATTCGACTTCGGTACCAAGCTCGGCGATCTGGGCCATGACCGGCAGCCGGGGCGATTCTTCCTGGATAACATCGACCGTGAGCTCCGCAGTTTCCCGTGGTGGAAAAAAGAGCGGATGCAGGTACTCATTGGACACTTCGAGGTTACGAGAGTAGACCAACAAATCTTCTCCTGTCAGCGCCTCCTCGAGCGTCAGATCAATGGGATCGTCGGCGAAAGTCTGGAGATCAAGTTTATAGCGAAATTGTTTTTTCTTCGTCATTCGTTACACATTCCTTCCTTTGTTTGATATTAGGCAAATACAATATGCGGCATCTTGCTGCGCAGCGTATCATCCACCGTTACTGGAATCCGCTCCGTGATCACCTTGGCCACTTCATAGCCGCCGACTACATGGTCGCCGTATTTGACATTGACCGTACGCTTCAGGATAACGGTCGGGTTCTCGCTGCCATCGGACCCGGCAGGGTCATAGGGGACAAATTTGCCGGAAGCGGTAAGCTTCGCCATTGGCATGCCTTTCTTGATGATCTTGTCGCCGTTTCCGTCAGCCTTGACAGCAGCAGAATCAATCGTGATTCCGTTCGTTACCTCCCGGATCACTTCAAACGATGCCAAAATTTCGTATTCATCCTGGACAGTAACTCGCGGTCTTGGTTGCAGTCTCATAATTACATTACCTCCTTATTTTCTTGCCCAAGGGTCGTTAACGGTTTGCCCGCTGATTGCCCCACGGCTTTTAGCTAAATTGATGATTTCCTCATGACGCTTTTTCTTATCGGTCGAACTTGTACCACCAATATTGGCGCCAAAGCGGCCGCCCCCAGGCTTCACTATAAGAAGATGTGGTTTCTTCTTGGCCAGGTCTTCCATTGCTTCCTTGACACCTTCTAAGTCGCCCCGGTCATTCTCTTTGACCTTAGAAAAATCGCCCAGAGCAAGCGCATCTTCCCAATCGGCAAACCCGAGTTCATTTGCCAACACCTTTACCTCGGCATTTAGTAAGCGGTTGAAGGTCTTTTGATTCTGTTCCTTCTCGCGCTCCTTGATTTGCTCATCAACCAGGCGGCTGACTTCCGCAGGGTCAAGTTTCCCGTCATCCTTCTTGTCGCTTCCTGTATCCTTTTTCAGCGCGGCTTGCATGGCCTCGACGGAATCAAAACCCAATTCCTTAGCCAGAGACTTTTGAGCATTCTTCTCGGCTCTGGAAAGCCGTGACTGAACAGCAGCATCAAGTTCAGCTTGGGTAAACGTCTTGCTACCGTTTCCGCCATCGCCACTATTGCCGCCATTGCCACCGCCTTCGCCCCCTTCTCCACCTTCGCCGCCAGCACCGCTGCCCTCGGCAAAAGTCTGCAGATCCAACACTAATGGAAACCGTCTTGCAATATATTCGCGCATCTTTATCCTCCTGTTTTACGTCCGGGTGGACTGTCCTCGAATAGCAGTTTTATGTCATGCCACGGTTTGGACAAAAGAAAAAGCTGACCGCAATTGGCCAGCTTAGAAAACAAAACGCCCTCGCTCTAATGCGAAGGCGTGTCAATATTCATATGTTTTCCCTTGGTATGCAACGGTTCGAGCCGATGGATCAACCGACATATGCCCCGATGCGATACGAGCAATGTGCCACCACCACCGCTGCGGCGGCTTCTCAAAAAAGATGCCATCAGCGTCACCGTATGTTGCAATAAAGTCGCTGACTTCCTGGGCACGCTCAATGAATGCTCGGTCCAATTCCACAACTCGCTCGAGTTCCTGCGGATTTAAAGTCGATTGTTGCAAGGTGTCGCGACTCACCAGAGAGAACTGCAATTCCGCAATACTGAGCAGTTCACCCGTTGCTGCGTCCTCATAATTATTAATTTCATTTTGCACCATCCTCGACCTCCTTCACAGTACCCAAATACGTGTATCCCTTATCAAGGGTTAAATAATTTCTGTAATCGCTCGGCTTATCAAGTGGAAATGCAGTCTCCATCATGCCGTCCTGTCCGAGAATTGTGATCCACTGTCTACCGTCACCGAATACATAATAGTCCTGTTTGAAACCTTCCAGGTGATATCGATAGACTTGGCTGTTTGGTTCCTTTACAAGCTCGGCTATCTTACCTTCATATTCTCGTAACGTCCAGTCTGATGGAACATGGTTTCTCTTTATGCGTTTCGCCAGATGTGATTCTGCCAGTCCTTGCTGCTTCCATGTCGGCCCAGCCGATAACATTGAATCTTTCACCATTATAACATTTTGACCGTAGATTTTGATCGCCGCAACGTTTTTTGGCAGGCTTTGTTCCCTATTTACTACGTTTGCCCTGCGGTAAAGTTCCTGCAAATCCTTATACGCCTGCCCGTCTCTGGCCTTAAGGCTGGCAAACCTGCGAAGATCCGGCGTATCGTTTGGCAGCACAGCTTTGTATCGCATCCATTGCTTGCGTGTTTCATTCTTACGTGACTTGTCCCGCTGGATCTCATTGTACCGTCGAATGTTCGCTTCAGTCCGGTTGTCGGTAAACGGCCTGTTAGAAGTGGCAATCATTCGCTCGACTTCTTCCGCCGTCTGGTATTCCTCAATCCAAGCACTGATAGAATGAACGCAATGCGCATGATATGGCGGTCGAATTTCAAGCTTCGGGAAGCGGGGATCCGCTCCGCTAATGCTATACACCCGCCCCTGGTACTTGGCGCAGTATTCGCAGGTGATTCCTACAAAGTTCACATAGACCAAGTCGATCCCGTTCTGGGTGATCGTATTCTCGGCCCCGGTGACGTGTGCCTTCCGGAGATTATACTGCACGACGCCATTCATATACTTGTCCGCAGGGATCCGGGCGCCGTTCTTGGCCACAACGCCGGTGATGCCCTGCTCCGTCATGCGGGCGACTGCTTCCTTCGTTGCTTGCCGCCGGCTGACACCATCGGTAAGCATCCGCTCGATGGCCGCCCGGGCAACCTCTTCGATCCGTTGTTTAGCGTCCATACTCATGTTGTCAGTAGCTTCGAGGATACGAAAAAAGGAATCGTCCATGATGGCCTGGACGGCACGATGATGAATGATGGGTTCAAGCACAGTGTTGATCTGCTCTTTCGGAATGCCTTGTATAAGCATGCTGCCAGCCGCTTCACGGATCCCTTCCTTGTATGCCTCTCCCAATAACTCGGACATGCTTATCGCTGCACCGTCGGTAAGCTCAGCTAGGATTTCGTCGACTTGCTGCAACAGCTTTTCTTTGCGGCGTCGACTGTAACTACCTTCCTCCAGTGATCGGATGAGCTCGAGTAATCGCTCACCTGCCAGAGTGTAGAGTGCTATTAGCTTTTCGGTGTCCGCCATCAGCTACCACCCAGGTTCACTCGAGGCGGCTGCGTATAGGTAGGGTTCATGCTGCCAGCAGCTTGTTCGTCCGTGATCTTCTGAATCTCGGCCTCGATCGCCTCCTCGGACCAGTCAGGATGCATGCGGCGCACCGTAGTCTCAAGCGACTGAACTCCGCCGGAATACTTCTCTATTTCCTCGGTATCCTTCTCGCTCGTCGCCTTAGGAAGCATATCTCCCCACTCGACAACAGGATCAACGGCCTTTAATGATGCGCCGCCCAGAGCGTTCTCCAAAATCATGCATTTACGGATGGCGTCCTTAATCGCCGCGTCGAACTTCGACTGGATTGCCTCGGCTTTAATGACCGATTGAATCCATAAGTACAGCAGTGCAACGCCTGAATTCCCTTTTGCATCCTCCAGCCCGGCTGCCTGCGGTGAAGTCTTACTGATCACAAGCATGTACTTGATCAACCGGGTGACGTGTTCGAAGCTCTGCTGCGTTTTCGCGTCCCAGGTGATGTACATAGGAATGGCGCCATTGTTCTCGTTGTAGCTGACAACTTCGAGATCTGCATTCCGGACAAAACGACCACCATAATTTTTATAGTTGTCAGTAGCGACGGTATCCCATAATCCCTTAGGAATTGCCAACTTCGGCTTCCCGTGCTTCTCGAATACGATGCTGTCCCGGGTGATCGTCCAGTTGATCTCCTCCTGGATACCATCGATATTCCGGAGAGCTGACCTCCCTCGAGGATGGGTCAGAGTTTCGTCATTGGTGATCGATCCGCATAGCAGCTCCTTTACACCAGCAAGCACAGTGTTCTCAGGAATTTCAAGGCCATGGTCTGCAGCGTACTCCTCTATATCAATCTCATCGCTGACATTGTCGCCTTCCATTTTGAATACCAGCTGCTGAATGGCGAGCCCGGCAGAATCAAGCCGCTGCCGTTCCACCCGGAGGAAGCGGTCTTTCCGGTCGTTTTCACCCCATTCTTCGACCCATGCGATATCTGCACCGCGGCCGTCGTCGTGCGGCAAATACTTGTCACCCAGGACCCATTCGAACCATGTCGCGCCGGATTCGTCCCGGCGAGTACGGTAGGCTACCATTCCGTCAACCTGATGCTGCGTGACCGCTGCCCAAATTTTCTCGTTCGGCTTACTGGCTGCGACGACCTCGGAAACAAACTCAAGCTCCGGACCTTGTTCCGTGTCCGCCGAGATGTTCCCGAGCGACCGGTTCAAGAGATCCGCAGGGACCTCGACGATAAGGCTGCTGAAGTTGGCGACGATGTATTGATTATCAGCGCTGAAAACCTTCTCTACCTGCCGCCATGATCGAACGCCTACGCGGCGCCGGACCAGCCGCCGCTCCTTTGTAACCGATTGGGCTCGCGGGAAGATCTCAGCATGCTCGCCCTCGTACAGGAGCCGATAATAATGCATCAGACCAATCTCCAGGTCGTACGGCGGCGGTGGAAAACTCCTATTTGTATAAACAATCGTCAGGTTCATCACCTTCTTTCAAAGCAAATAAAAAAGCCACTCAAAAAAGAGTGACCAATACCACATCACCAGCCCGCAGGCCGTTGGTTGCTGTATACCATCTCCGGACGCCGCAGCGGCTCTGCAGCATACCGCAATGCGGCCATCGCGTCGTCCATGAAGTTAACCGGCTCGTCCAAATATAACCCCGTCTTCTTGTCCTTCCTCCATGACCACTGCTGAATTTCCTTGATAGTGTTGACACAGTCAGGATGGATGTGTATCTTCCGCTGCTTCAGGTAATCGATCTGTGCCTGAACGCTGCCGGGCTCCTTGACGACAGCCGTTGCGTTGTAGCCGGCATTCTGCCACATCTGTATCCGGTCCGGCTCGGCGGAGTCGCAATACATAGCCAGATACTTGCTCAGCCCCTTTCGGTCGGCGATCTCAATGATTTGATCCGTTGGAAGCTCATGCACGTAAATCTCGTCGCAAATAAAAAACTCACCATCTTTAACGCCGACGGTGAGAATCGCATTCGCATGATTGAATCCAAAGTCCTGGCCATGATGCATACTGTCAAACATTTCGAACGACGTATCAAAATCATGGATGATATAATTCTTGAAGATCAGTCCACCAAGCTCGCCCCACTCGCCCTCGCCGTAAATCGCATAGCCTTCCGGATCCTCGATCTTCCGGCGCTCCATCCGCCGATAATATGCAGGGTCAATGAAGCGGTTCTGCCGATACGTAGAATGATGCGTCAGCACATCCGGGCTCTCACGATCGAAATACTTCCGCTTGATCCAGTGCTGCGCCGAAACCGGGTTGAAGGTAAAAGTGATCTGATAGTATAAGTTTGGATTCAGTAGCACACCGCGCAGCCGGTCATCGAGGATATCGATATCCGATTCCTGCAGCTCTGTAGCTTCCTCCACCCATATCCAGACCAGCTTGCCGTGGGCAAAGTTGATGGACTTAACCTTTTCCCGGTCCCGAACATCGTTCATTCCACGAAATATGATCTCGTTCCCAGTTACCTTGCTGCGGATCGTCAGCGGTGATCGGAGAATTTCCCAATATTCTTCCGCCCGCTCTCCGTAGATCCGGTTGATCGCCCCGGTGAGTTCGGCGAAAGTACTATTCCGGTTGGTTTCGTTGACCTTACGGACGCATAGGAGATTCGCGCCAGCATACTTCGGATCGCCAAGCTTAAGAATGTAGTCCTGTGCAATGTTGACTGACTTCCCGGAACCCGCGCTTCCGCGGAGAGCTCGATAACGGCGCTTCGATCGATTGACCTCTTTAAAGTGAGCATTGAACTGGACCTTAACAGCTGCGGCAGCACTCATGATGTATCATCCTCTTCGTCATCGCCGTAATCAACAATGATATGAAGCGGTTCTTTGCCGGTCGATCCCTTCTTCAGCTTCTCGGCTTCGGCAGTGGCCTTATCAACATCCGCCTTCGTCTTCTCGATGTTCAGTTGCATCTGCTCCAGCTTCAGGCGGCGCTCGTCGTCCTCATTGGCCAGATCGATGAACTGCTTAATGGAGCTGCGAAGCTCCGCCATCGCCCGGGATTGGGCGTTAAGGAATGTTGCTTGGCGATCCCATGAGAATTGGAATTCGTATTCCTCTTCTGTGACTTTCTCTTCCAACTCTACTTTGTCCTTACCGACATCATGAATTTCATATTTCCGCTTCTTCAGTTCCTTAATCATTTCGTCTTTGCTCTCGACGAACATGATCTCCTGGGCCGAAATGATGGCCGTGTATTGAATCATAATCTGATCCCATAGCATGTCGATCGGCGAACGGTCCGCGATCTGGTCCATGATCTCAAGTGTGCGTTCCGGCAGATATTTCCGAAAGAATCCATGTGTCACGGCGTGATCGTTACGATGCGGGCCGCCGGGACCGCCCTTATTACCTTTCGCATTCTGGTTCCCTGGCGGAGCACCGCCGCGGTTTCCCACGGCGTTTTTGTTCCCTTTTGGGGCGCCCCTAGCTTTGGAACGTTCCGTATTTTTCAATGGAGCGTTCCGTTCATTTGATCGGAGCGTTCCGTTAAACTTTGCTTCCCATTTATCCTTGGACTTCCACCCTCGGACCGTGCCAGCTGAAATGTCGAGTTGATCGGCAATGTCTACAAGGTCGATCTCGCCCCCGCTTGCCTTCCATATTTCAAATGCCTCGTCGCGCCTTGGGTCTCGTTGTCTCGCCACTACATTATCACCACCTCCGACATAAAAAAGCGTGCTATCGTGGCACGCTTTTTTATGTTAATCTCGAAACATTTGGATTGCTGATATAATAGTAATCAACTTGTAAACGTCTGTATTTCTCCATTCAGATGGATTATCCCGACCATGAAGAACTCTATTCCTATTTAACAACGGTTGACGTGGTTTAGAAAAATCATCTCCCCTAAACAACCCGTTTTCTAGTAAAGAGATAACCGAAGCCCCCATAACATATACAAATCCTGTAGGCCCCCACTTACTTTCAAAAGATTGCTGAGCATTTCGGATTAATTTTTTTCCTATCTCACCACTTTCAATACCGGAAGCAAGTTCGTGTTCAATTGCAGATATTAATGATGGGATGACAGCTTTGAGCATACCGCCTTCAAATGCTTGAAAACACTCTATATAAAAATCTCTCCATTCCTCAGAACTTGAGGAAATAATAAACCTTTTTTCATCGTTATAAAGCCGGAAGCCATCTTCTTCAAACATTTTTACAAAAAGTTGATCTCTTACTTCCTGAGTATCGTCAGTACGTGCGATTTCTCGATAAGCTCCAAACGGCATTTCGCTTGATAAGCACCAACCATACTTAGCGTTGCTTTTGCACTCTTCCTCTAAATTTTTGGTGAATTCCCCTAAATCTATTTTAGGAAACTGAATCTTCGGGAATTCTATTTTTGGTATGTTTACTCTAAATGACTCAGCCAGCTTTCGAATCGCATCTTGCATAGGGGCGATGGAACTTAAATAAACCCTTTGGAATTCCCCTAATGCTCCCTGATCGATCTTGAACGTTTTTTTCAATTCATCTTTTCGTGTTTTTTCGGAATCCATATCACTACCCCCAAGCTTAAAACATATTATCTTCCAGTATCCGACATATTCTTAACACTGGTCAAGGAATGATATTGTAGAAGACGCAGCCCCCGGCGCTTACTCTTTCCGATTCGTCGGAAGCCTGCAGACAAAAAACAAAAGCCCGGATTAGAACTCCGGACTTTCGATTGATCAACATATGTGATTATGCCATCAGGTGGCGGTTGGCCCCATTCGGCGATAGTAGCCGCTACCGCAGCGCGAATCATGTCGCTGCTGAGGTGCTGCGATTCGTTGCGGAAGATAGTACACTCCCACGCTTGCAGAGCGTCGTCTCGAATCCCCGACCAGGTTACCCACACTGCATCACCGGCTGCCGTCCGAAGGACAAGATTACGCCCGGGGCGTGTGAACATCGGATGACCGACATTCTGCCGAGAATAATGCCGATCGGCGAGAAGGCGGCAAGCACGGTCACCCTTATGCGTCACCAGCCATGGGCCATAATCAGCCAGATCGAGCATCGGCTGCTGCATGAAAGGCCGCCTCCTTTGTGTTGAGTTGGTTTTGTGAAGTGATTAGGCATTAACTCGTCACGAGACGCACAGAATACCACCGCGCTGACGCTCTGTCATGTTGGCACCACAAATGGACATTCAGAACATACGTGCCTAAAACGAGGCGTGTATCACGTCGTGTAGGTAAAAGAATAAGCACCGGTTAAGGTGCTTTCTCCGCGATTTTATTCAGCTTTACTAATAATGTCTTTTATTGTTCTTACTCCCATTAGCATTGAGTTAATAAAGTTTTGGCAAGCCTCGAGGTCGTCCTCTTCTTCAACAAGATAATGAACTAATTCAAATAAATCGCCTTCTATTCCCATTAGGATAGAAAATATATTTTCTTTGTCTTTTCGTTTTATTTTTAAATCTTGAACTAACAACTCATTAAAACTATCAATTTTTTGCTGTAATAATATTTTCCGGCTTTGGAAACTTAATTCGTTTGATTCCTTGTAATGATGTCCCCAAGGGAACAAATGAATGCTTTTAAAAATGAAATGTATCGAATTTATATCAGATTCAATTCCATTGATTAACACGCTCAGCTTAGTAAATAGATTCGTTGACTTTCTTCTACTAATAACAAAATTAAATAAAGACAAGGCAAGTGCAAGTAAAGATATGACAATCGTTATATAATCTTTTAATTCCACAGAACTCCCTCCCCCGTCATACTTCGACATCAGGAAGGATTTCCCTTCTTAATACATCGTTGTTTGCTGCAAAACTGCTTCGTCCCTGTCCACGATCCCCAAATACACCCTTTGCACTTGTTGGGCTGCCTCAGCTCCAATCGAGGACGCCGTAGCTTATTACGCTTCCCGGCCATGTCTTCGTTCACCTCTGTTTCTCGGCTGCTCCGATCTACCATATGTCACCTTAACTAGCCATTGAAGGATTTTCATACAATCACGCTCCGTTTCGACAAAATAAAAAAGCCGCTCCAGGAAGGAACGACTTCGATTTATTTATGTAATTGTTGTGCAATGAGATCCGTTAGATCGTTGCGTCCGTACCCGGCCGCCGCAAAATTGCTGCGCTCTTTGCTATAAAGATAACGTACTTTGTAACTAGATACGTATGACAAGACCATTTTAACGAGCTGCAGAAAACGAAGTCAAAACCGAGTTTAACGATCTTCCCGAAAATTCGGTCTCTTTGCACCGTTTTCCTATCAATTGCACACTATTTTGATATTAATTTCGAAATGGTTTATTCTGTAATTAATGATTACTGAAAGGAGAACTATTTTGAATATTACTAAAAAATTATCTGGCATAGTAATTTCCTTAATCGTAGCATTCGGACTTCTTGCATTAACTGTTTATGCTGTTGGCACATTTCCAGACAAAGCACAGCAGATCGTTCCCTTACTCAAATAATAGAAAAGGCAGGAGAGGTACGCCCCGGTTCATCGCCGCATTCATGCAGCCGTGCGTGTCATTCCCGCCTTTTTCTATGCTTACATACTAACATGGGAAATCCGTCATGTGGTGTTCAACTTGTGGTCATGTTGTGTTCAGTTCTTGGTCAAAAACTCTATCTAACTATGATTCGCTATCCTTTGATGCACTATTACATAAAATCATGTATAAAGGGGAAGATCTATGATGAGGTGATATTTATGAAAAAAACACTTAGCATTGCAGCAAGCCTCATTATCGGAACGTCGCTGTCATGTCAGTCCGCAGCCGCTTTACCCCCAAAGCAAAATCAGGTAGAAAAAAAGGACTCTATTGAGTGGGTTGCATTATGGGAATTTCCTAAATCCAGGGAAGGACAACTCGAACGAATTTTAACAACTGAATTACAGAGGAAAATTTTGTTTGCTCTTCAAGAAAAACAATACTTAATTCCAGGAGTCAAAAATATATATAGCTTTGATCCGTTTAAAGTGACTAGTATGAGACAAACCGACGGTGGATTTTATGAATTGGATCTAATCGCGAGTTTTCACAAGGTCACCAAAAATAAAATCGACAAAGAGGCAGTAAAATATCAAATTACGTTCCGGCATAATTATGATCAAGGATTTGTAGTTACTAAGTTGAATAAAATTAAATAAACACAATAGCGGCAAATTAATCATTTTAGCTTGCCGCTATCTTTAATATCCATTAAAAATCTGCGTTGTCTTGTTCAAAGAATCCCATCAACTTAAGCGAGTTGGCCATGCTTTTCACCCCGTCATCGATTTTTCGACGAATAGTACTGTCAGACATACTGTGACGGAAGAACAGCACTGTCTCCTTAGGCGAATAACCTTGGATATATCGGTATTCAACCGCCCGCTTCTCATCAGGATCTTGAATAAGCCCCCAAGCTCTTAATAGTTGTGTAGTGTAAAACTTATATTGCTGATAAACCCAACGCTGCTTCTCAATCATAATCGTTGCATTAGCTGTCTTATCCGCATGAAGGTCTTCCTGATCAATGCGGCGAGCCACTTCCCCATCAATGGCCACCTGCTTCAAATCCTGTTCATTTTCCTCGAAGTCTCGCATCAAAGAAATCATACTTGTATATTTCCCGAGCAGGAACTTTGTACGCTGGATCTCCTGCTCTGATGCCTTCGGAAAAAGCTCCCCCTGTTCCCACGCCATCGCCATTCCCCTCATTCCCCTTTGTGTGCTATATTTGAATGAGAATGAAGGAAACATTTACCGATTGACCCCCGCCCCGGCCAAGGATATGGGGGTCTTTGCATATTCATTTTAAGTATTTTCCCCAACGCCCCTGCTTCGGAGCTGTAATCTTAAACGGAAACTCATTCTGCGGTTCTGGCGGCTTGTCCGCGCCGATCACTTTTAAGTGTGCCTCGATCCGCTCGGGCGTCCATACTTCACACTCAAATCCTTTATCTAGCACCGTCGTGCCCCCTGTCGCATTAATTTTTTTCCATCAATTTTAGTTCGAATGTAATTCCTGTCCCATCAACTTGAATAGCCTTGCAACCTTGCTTTGTATAAGGAATCCAGAAATTCAACTGCCAACCATTCTCTTGTTGGTCGCCTCTCTCATACCCAAGCTCCTCCAGGAGTTCTCCCAAGGTGTATGGATTAAGCTCTGTGTCACTAAAATCAACCTCCAAGAGAATATCAGTGTCTTTTGGATTTGAATCCTCTAACTTTTGGATGAATTCCTGGACAATAGGAGTATATTTCTCCCGAATCTTCTCTGTAAGCGTATAACGGTTTGCCATGACTATCCTCCTTTAAAAAAGTGTTTACTTTACATACTCCCAATTCCATAGCCGCTGCATGCCCTTGGCCGGGATCGGATCCTGCAGCTGTTGGACGTCCGTAAGCTCCCAGGCATAGCGGCCGTCTGTGTAATCTCCAAAAAAGAATTCTTTAGTATTTTTTAAAGCTCCGGCCCAAATTAAGACTCTTCCGTTGGGATAATGCAATTTAACAGGTTCAATATCGCCCCCCCAATCTCCCAACCTTTCAATTCGACAACACTCGGTCAAATTGGCTACGGCCACCACTGCTCCTGTCGGCAAATTATCTGCCGTATAGCCATGCTTGGACAGTACGCTGCGAAAAGGCTCCTGTTGGCATATCTCCCTATCCATCTGCTTGCCAGCATGGATGGCCAGTTCTCCACGGTACCTGGTCGCCCAACCACGGGTTTCAAATTTCTTTTCTTCAAGAGCGATCAGTGTCGCCCAGGGCTGAATAATCGTTATGGCTTTCAAGGGTTGTCCCCTCCAATCGATTTGAACTGCCCGATATCTTCACCGTATACTCCCATGTAAGCCTCTCGGTCATGCTCCCAACAATGACGGCACATGCGTTTTCCAATTGCCATATCAAACATGTGAGGATTACTTAACTCCGCCGCCGGCTCGTCACACCAATCACATTTCATCAGCTCCGGCAGGCTTGAAACCCATGCTGTAATCTCTATAGCGAGCTGCCTGTTATCCGTAACCTCGGCATACGCCATTAATGCCGCCCGCGCCGCCGAATCATTGGCCGGCTTAAGCACGAAGGAGGCGCCTACCAACTCCTGCCCGGTCTCTCGGTTGATAATCTGGTATTTGTTATAAAGTCCTGGTTCGCTCATAACCTTCATTGCTCCCTTCTTCATTAATACCAAGGCCATAACGTGCCTGGTATCTAGCAAAATCATCCGTGCAAATGTCCAATATGTTCCTAAGGGCTGCCTTCATTCTCAGAACATCTTCTCTACTTGACCTATCTCTGCTTCCGGGAATGTCGTTTTTATCAATAACTTGAATTGTTCTCGGCCCCTCCCCTTTGGATATGAAGCCCTTCTTAACAAGCTGCCCAAGAAGTTCAAACACGGTCGAAGATGAACTGTAATGCATGTGATCGGCGATCTCCCTCACCGTCGGAGGATACCTCTTATTGGCCACGAATGATTTTATGAACTCCAGTGCCTCAGCTTGCCGTTGGGTTAATGGCTTGTTGGTCATCGTGTGTCACCATCCTTTTAAAATAACTCCAGTTGCTCCGGTTCCACTTGCTTAACCGCTCGAGGCACTGCGTACCTGTCCCAATTAGCCGCTGGCCATGCCCTTGCGCCACTCTCAGTCCGATAGTAGACAACCTCGGTGCCGCTTGGGATTTTGGCGCGAGCTACAAATCTAGCCGGGCCGGATTCGATCGTATGGATATCATGCGTCCAGTCACCAAGCTGTGAGCTCCTTATGTCGGCCAGCAGCGACATACATTCTTCGTGCGAGAACTGTCTGGTCATGTTTCTCCCCCCTTGAAATGGCTTAACGCCTTCCCTTTCCATTTCGCTTTCTTTCGCTAATTTTCCGATATATGTCCGCCATGATTATGCCGGTTTTGGTTAGTTCAGCATCATTATGGAGCAAGCCTTTTCTATTCAAGACTGAAAGTTGGCTCTGTTTGATCAGAATCAAGTTATCCAAATGAATGTTACGTTTGTTCTGATCTGCAAAGATAATTACGTGACCTTTTGGAATTGGGCCATGCTTTTCTTCCCAAATCACCTTGTGCTTATGTCGCCATCTTTTGTTCCAAGGGCCTTCATCAGAAACTTTAATCAGCGTATATCCATCACGATCAATTCGTTCATAACCAACAGGTTTATAATTCGAAGGCTTATGACCTGGCTTAAACGAAGTACGATTACCGCCTACATTGTATAGTCCCTTTGTTCCTTTATTTGCCGGAGTAAACCCTTTTGGGAACCGAAAATCCAATCCACTTACCAAACCGTGATTTTTTTTATACGTATTCATTTGCCTAGCCGTGATCTGTAGACCAAATTTTTCATTGACTAGATCAGCGAGTTCTTGATTTAGTCGGCCCTCAACATTTTGCCTGATGAACTCCTTTTGCTCTAGTGTGAACAAACCTTCATCGCCGGTTGTGCGTTTCCGTGGGACATTACTTTTTATCTTATGGTTTGCCTTAAAGCTTTTAATTTGTCCCTCAGAGATCTCAGTTCCAAACCTGTTATTAAACAAATCAACAATTTCAGAATTATACCTGCCTTGGGCTATCTCACGAATATAGTTTTTCTGCTCATCCGTCCAGCGATGCATCAGCTGCCACCTTCTAGCATCTTAGGAATCTTAGTGTCCGCATTCATTCGATCGTCTGCAAGCTTCCTGGCCTCCAACACCAGAGTTCCGTTTGCAATGATCTGAGATGCTACACTCGTGACAGCCTTGGCTCTACTGATTTCATCAAACAACTTTTCCCCGGATAATTCTTCATCACTTAGTCGCTCAAGTTGAGCAAATAAGTGATTATTCAAATCCCCCAAAGTGTTCTTCATGTCCTACACCTCACAAAAATAAGATCATATGTTTGGTTAAAGGGCCGCAATGGGCCCTTTTTATTTTCAAACGCCTGGTTACGCTGCCCCGCCGTCTTTCATCATCTTAGTTACTCGCTTCTTATACACAACATACTTGGAATTAATTTGTGAGCTCGGTACGCCGGCTTCCTTGGCAATCTCTATCCATGTCTTGCCCTCTTCCTTCCGGCGTTTCAAGAATTGAGGAAAGTCAAACGGAATATCTTCAAACATCGGCTGCTCCTTCAGGATGAATTCTTCCAGCTGCTTTTTATCGACCTCTGGAACAGTTTCTGAATCAACTGCAGCTTCGTGAGAAGGTTCTCCATTTTGCTCACTTTGTTCGCCAAAATCCATTTCCTGATCGCTAGTCGATTCGTCCTGCATCCAGTCTGGAATGTCAGAATTATTTTGCTGATCCATCGCATTGAGTAATTCTTGTTCGTATTCATCTGGCTCATCGTCACCTTGTTCCAGTCCTGCTTCAAATAACTGTTGCTGATTCTCATCTTCCTCTTCACCATCCGGCTTCTCGACCTTGGTAACCACGCCGGAGCTGTCAGTGGTAACGTAGCGACCTGTATATTTTTGATACATGGCATCCTCATCTTCACCGAAATCAAGCGCTGCCTGCGGATCACCGAGGAAGACATTTATTTTTTCCCCTTGGTTACTGCTAAGGAAAACCAAATGTTCCTGGGCAGACTTCAAAGGAATAAGCAGTTTCACCTCGACGTTTGTTTCTTTGATGCTGATACCCTTCGCAATTTCGGCAGTAAATTTTGCGTGATTCTTCATAAACATATCCCCATCACTTTCCCCTCTATGAAAAATTATGATAACTCCTTGATTTTTACTTCAATCCTTGGCCGGGCGCTGTACCGCTTCCGTGCATAAACCTCAACAACCTGACTGTCATCCCGCCAAATTACGCCCTTAAGCGCATCCTTGACCCCTTTGAGGTAATTGTCCACGTCTGGCTTAGTCGTTGGAGTAAGTTTCCCCTCTTCGGCCAGCGCGGCTTTTTTCCTACTGAAGCTCTTTGGTGTAGATCTATAAACCGTCAAGACCATTCCGATCGGGCCTTCTAATGGTACTGCCGGAGCATACTCCGTAGCGGCCAAACGAACATAATCCTTATAATGTCGGGATTTCGCAGGGTCATACGCCTTTGGGAACCCTCCCGCCGTGCTGAACTTTGGCCTTCCCTGCGCGACCGGTTCGCCGTAAACGGTGAACTGAATCATATGGATCTCCCTCCCTCCGTGCTGCCCCCAGCAGCACATAAACCTCACCGATCAACTCGCCGCTGTCGTTATATATCAAGTCCCAGGGCACATCTTGAAAAAATGGATCTACCAATGCTTCACTACACACGTTTACCGCCCCCGATCGTGACGGTGAGCTCGAATTCTTTCATGCCCTCCTTAATCTCCGACAATGGAACTTCCGAAAAGTTCCCGATCAGTTCCGACAGATCCGGCTGCCGACCAGTCCACATGTATGTGTGTCGCATATACTCGTAAACACTCCACTTGCTCCACGGAGTACTCAATTCTCACCCTCCTCCTCACGACGCCCTATTTCTTCTGTGCATGTCCGGAATACGTTTCGTTGGCTCGGGTGGTACTGGCCCTGGATCTGTATGCACGCGCTCGTAGTTTACAAACTTATTGAATTGCTTCAGGAACACGAGCTCAACCGTGCCAACTGGACCGTTCCGCTGCTTAGCAATAATAATCTCGATGATGTTCTTCTTCTCCGTCTCCTGGTTGTAATAATCATCCCGATACAAGAACGCCACGACATCGGCATCCTGCTCTATCGCCCCTGATTCCCGCAAGTCGGACATCATCGGCCGCTTGTCCTGCCGCTGCTCCACGCCCCGGCTGAGTTGGGATAAGGCGATGACCGGAACATCCAGCTCACGAGCCAGATGTTTCAGCGTCCGGGAAATCTCAGACACTTCCTGCTGCCTGTTCTCGGAACCGCGACCTTTACCAACGCTAGCAATTAGTTGCAGGTAATCGATCACGACCAGGCCCAGACCTTCTTGCTTCTTCAACCGCCGACATTTTGCCCGGATATCATGAATCGTAATGCCTGCGGAATCATCAATCTTGATATTCGTACTGCCCAGGACACCGACGGCATCCGCCATTGTGCCCCAATCGGCGTCCCCCATGTCCCCGATCTTAAGCTTGCCTGCCTCGAGATTGCCCTCTGCGCTGACCATACGTGTGACCAACTGTGCGGCTGACATTTCAAGACTGAATATTGCTACTGGCTCCGAAATCCGAGTAGCTACGTTTTGAGCAATGTTAAGAGCAAATGCTGTCTTACCCACGGACGGCCGTGCCGCCACAATGATCAAGTCACTCCTCTGCAATCCTCCCAACATACCATCTAAATCCCCATATCCCGTTTGAATGCCTGTTACTTTCCCGGTTTTAAAACCTTCAGCCTTGTCTTCTGTGGTTTCAACGACTTCAATCAGAACATCCTTGATCGATTTGAAATCTTGTGGCGGAGCTGCTTGGTCTGTCAGTTTGGCAGTAGCTAGCTGCATTTCCGTAAGCAACGTCTGAACATCACTGCCGCCAGCAGCTGCTGCAGCAATCTGTGACTGTGCGGATTGGATGATCTCTCGAAGCAAGAATTTCTCTTGCACTTTGGTCACATAGGATTCGATGTTCTCTGTCTTCGGCACTGCATGTGCCAGCTTGGATAAATAACTGACACCGCCAATCTTTTCTAACTCACCCCGTTCCTGTAGGCGCGAGGTCAACGTCACAAGGTCAATCGGCTCTCCTTCGTTTGCAAGATCAGTAATCCGGGCGAATATCGTCCGATTAATGTCGTTGTAAAACGCCTGCGGACTAAGTGATTCGGCTTGCTCATATACCTCCGCTTCGACCAGGATCGCGCCGATCACTGAACACTCAGAAGCCAAATCGTGGGGCATTATCACTTCAGGATCGACCGAGCTTTGCATAGACAGCCTCCTTCCAGCCTGGCGGCGGTAGACATGCTTGCTTCCGCGCCTCCTCCCGAGTTGCGAAGTATTCGGCGGTCGCCGTCTGCATCCGGTCACGCTCAATCTGCTCACCGAGCCTCCCGCGAATGTGCGGTATCCCCGGTGTTACAGTCTCAGTCTTAATATGCTGATGGATGTTATGCCAGGCTATATCCTCCGGGAAGTCTTTAAGATACTGTTCATGGTCTTCCTTGATTTTTTCAACGGATGCATCGAAGAAGGGATAGTGCTTTTTTATATGCTTGTATAGTTCAGCGACTTCTATGAGCTCCACGTCTTCGTTCCTCCTCGATAAATCGTTCTAATGCATCAATTTCTCGCTGTTGTTTGGTCATTCGTTTTGGATGTTCTGGCGCTCCCTGGGCGACTCCAACCATCTGTGGGCTGGTAGTTTGGGAGTTTAGCCAGGCTTCCTCGATTGCGTCCACGTAATACAAAAAGCTAGTCGGGTATTTAAAGCTGTCTCCCTCCCGTTCACGCTTTGCCTGAAGCAGGCTCTCCATAGTTCGGATGGTAAAGGGTACCGGCATCCCCCCGGCGACCATCTTACCCATGGCTTCGCGTTCACGTGGTTTAACATGAAAATCAAGTTTTCTATGCAATTTGCAATAAGCGTTTAAAATAGCAATCATTCCGTTTGATCTTGCATCTATCGAATCAATTTCGAAATCCGTAGTAGTAGTAGTAGTAAGATCTTTAATATCTTTTAGATCAGACATTTCTGTCCGATCACTTGCTGAATTTTTCTCATGATCGGACAATATTGTCTGTTCATTACCTAACTGATCGGACATTTCTGTCTGATCATCATTCGAGAGATCGGACATATTTGTCTTATCACTGTCGCTGTGATAAGACATTTCTGTCTGTTCACTTCCGGGTGATCGGACATTTTTGTCCGTCTTGTCCGTCCACTTCTTCGAATTTCGAACCGATAAAATTAATCCCCTTGCAGCCCTGGTCACTCGTATGTACTCATGTTGCTCTAAGGTGTCTATCCAGCGGCTTACCGTTTTGTTATTGACCCCAAATCGTTCAGCAATGTCCGACAGTTTCAAGGGCTTATTGCCGAGCACTATACCCCAGACAGTCCCGTCTTTCTCAACCTCCTTGGTCGTGGAGCTAATGCACCATGCAAAAAGCCATATCGCCGCGCCTATTTTCTTGTAGTGTTCTGGCTCTAAAAGCCCTGAGTACATTGGAAAAGGGTAACTGCCTTCGGGCATATGCTTCATCCCCCTAGCTTACTTTCAATCACGCACGACTTTAACGAAGGTTACTTTGACACCCTTATGGGTAGCTGCCGCCTGCAGGCCATCCGTGAGCGCTTCAATGGTCGCGCCTACCATTGGACCATATCCTTCGGGCTTGAGATCAAACCCAATGAGAGAACCTAATGTAAAAGCAACACTCATAACAAAACGTGCGTGCTGTTCAATCCCTGCCTCCTTTGCCTCCTCATTCTTTTCCTGCAGAAACTGGATAATTTCATTTGTGTGAGGCTCATTTACCTCTTTAGTCATGCTCATATCGATCGCTCCCTCATTATTCTTTCTTTCCAGGCTTTGTCTCCCAAGCAGCGAGCCGGCGTTACCTCGTAATAGCGACGACCCTGCACATAAGATACGAACTTGCCTGTGCTGCGCTCGTAGTACATGCCGTTTAAAACCGGTGCTCGTTGTTCCACCTGCGGTTCAGGTTTAAACGAAAACAAGTCAAGTTGGACTACACTCATCGCCGATTCCCCCTATCATCACGTAAAAACACGAATGGATATCTCACTCTTATAACGGTCCAGCCGGGGTATGCCCGGGCAAAGTAGTTCCGTGTCTCCCGCTTGAATCCTTCCGGATCAGACTGCATCAGCCGCCATATCCGCTCGCCCATCATGCTGCGCATAATTGGTCTGTCCTCGATCATCGATCGGCCACCCGAACCAGTTTCCCGGTTGTCTCCTGAATCTCTTGCTTAAAGCGATCCGCATCGGAATTTCCATCCGATAAGTGCAGCAGCCAAATCTCTTGCACCTTGCTGATGTCATTGGCTCTCAAGAAGCCTTTTACATGCTCAAGTCCGAAATGAGACCGAAGAAGTCGTTTCTTTTGGCCTGGATGCAACTCTCCAGCGGCCACCCGACGGTTAACGATATCAATGGAATAATTGCATTCCACCATGATGTGAGTAAGGCCGGCGAAGCGGTATCTGCAATAGTAGGTATCAGTCAGGAATACAAGCTTGTCTCCTGCCGTATTAGCCAGGACAAACCCTAGTGGTTCCGCTACATCATGCTCGATCTCGAACGCCTTGATTGTCCATGTGCCGACGGTAAATTGCTCATGTGCCCTGATGGGCTTTAAGCGATGGCCAGAAAGGTCTAGGGATTCCGCAGTACCCTGACTGGTATAAACGTCAATCCCTGCCTTCATGACGTCCTTAGCGGCTTTGCTGTGATCCAAGTGCTCATGTGTGATCAGGCAGCCGGCAATGTCCGACATTCTAAAGTTCAAAGCCCGCTGCAAAGACTTATAAGGGAAGCCAGCTTCCAGCAGGAGGGCGGTATGTCCATCCGAAATCCGGTAGGCATTGCCCGCACTGCTGGAGCCAAGACTTTGAATATCAATCACCAAGAATCAGGCCCTTCATTACCAAGTGGTGGGATATCCCCCGTGAAGTCTTCAAAATCCATCACACCTTGGTCAGCCGTCACTGCCTTGGTGTCGGAAGACTGCACTGGTTCCTTTGGTGGTTCTGTTTCCGGATTAGGCTCTGAACCTACCGGAGGTGTAATATCGATAACGTCTTTGTTCGCATTGGCATTGATCTCTTGTTCAACCTCCGCCTCTGCAAAATCGCTTTCCATCTGTTTCAAACGCAAGTAATCGTCATCAATCTTCTGGCTGTCAATGGTTATATCATTGAAGGCGGCACGGTATACCGTCTTCCAACACATCTTTTCATGCCAGCCTTCAACGGCCTCTTTACCGACCTTTCTACCATTCTCCCACGTGTCCTTCTCACCGCCCCAAAACTCAGGACTGGCGTGTGCCGGCTTACGTTTTTCAATATCTTTTTTGGTCATCATAACCAACTTGTTTTTTTCAGGCGTTTGGGAATATTGGTGGAAATAAAATCCTCCGATAATGCTCCCTCGATCAAAAGCATTTACAATCTCAAACTCGTAACCCTCATGAGGATTATTTGCATCCTTCTTTATTGGCTTGAAGCGATCATTCGAATAAACAAGCTCGACTGTTACATGATCCGGTACATCCAGACCATACTTTGTGGCTTTGAGTTCGATGCCCCGGTATCCCTCTATAAAACCGATGTCATACTTACCAGTGTTGTTGTTCTTAAACGGAATCAAGTTGATATGATTGGGCTGGGATGGATCGAATCCGATTCTTGCGTAGGCCACAACATCCCTAGCAAGTTTATCCATATTCACGTTTAACCAAGTCACTGGTAACGGATCGCGATATTTTTCAGATTTTTTGAGACGCTTTTCCTCAGTGGACTTTAAGACTGAATCCAAGGCTATGAAATAATTCTGAGCGAGGCGCTTTTGGAAGTTTGTCAATGCAACTTCGCCAACGCTGGAGCCAAACTCAGCGATCACCTTGGCCATAAAGCGTTCAGATTGGGTCGGTTCCTGTTTTGTTATAGCCTGTTGTTGAGTTGTCAATTAAATCGCCTCCTGCATGTTATCGTTCTTCGTTTCAATCCGAAGCTTTTTATCCTTCTCACTTACGACCAGGCGAATCACCTGGGCATCCGTTTCGATCAACTGGGTCACGGCCTCGGCGTTATCGATAAAGATCGGGGCCGAGAATCCATAATGCTCAGAAAGTGTATTAATGATGTCCAGGCCGACATTGATCCGTGCCGCATTGTTCAGCCCACCGTCATAGGGCACACCGTTGTAAAGCGTGTCGCAGACATCTTTATAGCCACCATTGATCTGATCTACAAAAAGACGGAACCGGGCATATTTGAATTTTGAATTAATTTTTGTATCCAGGAGGGCAACTCTAGATCGGGTAAATTCCTCTGTAAGGAAAATTTCCTCCTGAAGCCGTTCGTATTCAGCAGCCAGGGTACGTTCCTGTTTCTCCAATTCAGCAATCCGCAACTCTATCTTCCTGACTTGAGCAAATTTAGCCTTGTCCTCTTCGAGCGTCCGAAGATCAATTTGAAGAGTAGATAACTCCTGTTGTACTCGGGAGAGTTCACCATTGGCTGAATCACGCAGACGATTTATTTCCTGCTGAACCTCTTCCTTTTCTATAAGCAACTTCCGATAATCAGGATCTGCGTTCGGGTCCTGAATGCCTGAACGAAGCTCCTCAAGTTCCGCCTCAGCCACCGTCAGCGTCGTTTTTAACTCAGAAGCCTTGTCGCTCAGTTGCTCGATTTCCTGATTGAATCGATCGTTTTCATCCTGCAAGCGGCGAATTTCCTCCTTGGCCGCCTTTCCTCGGATGTTGATCTGCTCAAGTCGCTCTGCTTTCGAACGGTTGTAGGCGGCCTCTGCTTTAGCGTAAGCTTCCTGAATCTGCTCTGCAGGGAGAGCCTGACCACAGGCGGAGCAGTTCGCATCGTGCTGGTGCCCCTCAAATGACTGGCTATTGACCTCCGTCCACTCGGTACGGAGCCGATCTGCCTCGCGACTCTTCAGTTCAATGCTCTGCTCGTTTTGCTGAATATGATATTTCTTACCGTCAATTTGCCGACGAATTGCATCGTATTCCTTCTGCAGTTGATTTACTTCATTGCGTTTGAATGTGACGTTATCCAGTACAGCCGACTGAAGCCGATTCTGGATGGCGAGAAGCTCGCCATCAATTTGACGAATCCGTTTTTCCTTAACCGCCGTTTCTCCACCATTCTTAATGCGGAACAACTCCTCTTCCTTCTCTTTAATTCGTGAACGAATGGAATCAATATCTTCCTGCAGTAATTCTTCATCTAAATGAGCAACATTAGGTAGATTCCGCTGGGCTTCACTGATACGAACCGGCAGTTCCTCAATTTCCTTGTTGATCATTTTGCAGCGGGCTGCAACAGTCTTTTTGTGAGCTTCAACATCTCGCTCACCCAGGATGGCCGGCAATCGGCTGAGCGAAGGATTGGAATGAATTACTTCCGCATCCGTAACATCGCCGCAGATTTCGAGCAGTACCTTCCGGCGCTCCTCCTTTTTAAGCTGTTCATTAAAATAGGAAGGACTAGTCAGGAGGCGGAAGAGATCCTCTTTAATGAGGGAATCCACTTCAGCTTGATACTCAGAAAGCTTTACGGGAACTCCGTCAACGTAGTAATCCGTGGCGTGTCCTTCGAAAGAATCTGTAACGGATCCACGCTTCTTGGTCCATTTTTCGGCATAGACCCGCCGGAATGTCCGGCGGCGGTCGTTGACCAGAAGATCCGCTTCCACTTCGTGCTCCAGCTTGTGTCGAAGCACTTTCCCCGAGGAGTCCAGTTCCTTAATTTCAAATTTCTGCTCCGACCGGTTTGCGCTATCCTTGCCAAACAAGAGCCAAATAAAGCCGTCAAACAGGGTTGTTTTCCCGGTTCCGTTATCTCCGAATGCGTCAACATGCCCGCCGTTGGTGGAAAGTGTGAAATCCCGGAACCCTTTGAAATTACGGAGCGTCAATCGCTCCAAAACGATTTTTTTCATGCCGCAGCCCCCTTCAACAAATCTACGACCGCCTTAAGTGCCTCCAGTTCAGTATTCAGTAGCCGTAAGTCGACTTGCGCTTTCATGAGATCTTTTTCGGCGAATGCAACTTCTTGGCGATTAAATCCCGTGAATGATCGCAACTGAGCTGCGCGAATCTCCCCGTTTTTCCCATCAATAGTGCCATTACTTAAGAGTTCATCTTCCTTAGCCTGCAAATCTGATTTGCGCTTGCGAAGTTCTTCTTCGGTTGCCAATAGAGCCCGCTCAGCAATTGCAATTTCCCTGGGCAGTGCCAGTAATCGGTCAACAATCGTTTGTCTAGTCATGCGATTTCCTCCTCAACAGATTTATTGATTTCATAATTTAAGATGACTTGCTGATCCGGTGTCTCCGGGTAGCGGATTCCGTCCAGATAAGTTCGAATTGCGGACTCGACTTCTGCCAGTTGCTCATCCGCGGCGGCGATCTGAATGCTGCCAAAGTTCCCGCGGATCTCAAGTACTGCAGGATTATAGGGGTCAGCAGGTTGTACCTTGGTATCTGTGTTTTGCTGACTTAGATCAACTGTGTAGGCCGAGTGTGCCCTTGACATCCCGATCCCTCCCACTTGTGTGATTTGCCCCGATCTGCTACGATAGGGGCAAGAAAATTTGTAATGCCTGTGACCCGTTGCTGCGGGTCATTTTTCGTTTTCAGGATCTGCGAAGTCAAATACCTCCACTTCGCGACCGTCAGGAGCAATTATAATGCGTCCTTTCCCCATAGTTCCCAAGAAGCCATATGCTGCCCAATTACAGCCCTGATCCTTAACTGCACGACCAATACATCCCTGATATGACATGTTTGCTGCTTTTTCCTGATCAATCCCTACATCTACAAAATCCTTAGGTGACTGAACATTCCCACATTTAGGGCAAACAAATTTCCAGAAGGCCGTTTTTTCCCCAAAGCGAGTAACTGCTTCGGTTCTCCACTCTAGCAAAGCCTGTTTTATCAAGTGACTACCTCCTCTTAATCATGAATAGCGATGGTTTTCCAATCCACTACGACCGGGCAGTTCTCAATGCTCGAAATCAGGTTTCCTTCTTCATCCAGTACAAAGAATTCAGAATGAACGGAATCATGTTCGTGACCTACCTGTTTGATCTCGATTACCTCCCGGCCGTCGATCTCCGTCCCAACTTCGAATACCCGCGTTGGATTGCTAACTACCGTTAACCGTTGAATTATCTGCATGGTTTGTCCTCCTTTCCTATGTACTTGTCAAGGTGGGTAAGGATTTGCACCTTACTACGGTTTGCACTTAGTTGATCATTGGTCGCCAGTTAGCGCAATGCACGGACCAGACTTCACCGCAAAGCCGCATTGGATTTTACAGCCAGCTGCTGCCGGCAACTTAAACGCCGGGATTTTCACCCTACTTCTCGACTCACAGGCGTTGCGATCCCTATTCCGCCACCACCTTGGATGCGTCAGCCGCATCTCTCGACGCCGAACGGAGAAAAGGTTATAAAAACCGTCCGACGTCGGGAGACAGGGCCGAAGCCTGTCCTATTCCTTATTTCTTTCCTTCTGCATGAGGCGCCCGTTAATGTATGCAGCATTGATTAAATGAGCAATCGTGCTGCTGGTGCTCGCCTCCCAAGTATTCAACCAATCAATAGTCCGAGTTTCCTTCTCTGTAAGTTCTCGGCCGATTAGATGCTCCACATTGTCTTTAACAATCACGCGGTTCCCCCCTTGCCTTCACGACGTTCAACAAGTACAATGAACAGCAAGAGACTCTTAAGACGTGTTCTCAAACGCGACTGCCCTGGCCGGCGGTCGTTTTTCATTTCTTCTTCCGCAAATCTGATCATGGTGTTCAGGTAAGTGATTCCATCTACCAACTTAGTTGGATGAATCATTCTGTCCGGATCCCTTACAATCAACTGCAAATTATGTTCTGCGGCTTGTCCAGCCGCTCGCGCTTGTGCTGCTAATACCTCTCTTTTCAAATCCATCAGCCTCCCACTAATCTCATTAGATCCTGCATGATACTCAGACCATCCAAGCCGTACAAAAACGCTATTAACACTTCTTTAGCACCTGTGGCCTCCACCCATTGCATCATAGTTGGCATGTCGGGCACCTTATGGTCTTTCTCATACTTACTGATGCAACTCTGTGTCCGATTCAGACGAGCTGCCATTTCTTCCTGGGTTAATCCGGCCCGCTCCCGGCAGGCCTGCATTATAGCTCCAAACTTCAACAATTCATGTTCACCTCCCGTTTTATTCCAGATCGGAATAGGCAGGTGAGGATATTCGTAATAATATATAGTTAGAGCTTTACCCCACCCCCTTATCCCCCTGCCCGTCGGCTTACGGTACCGCTCCGACGGGTTTCTTCTATCCTTTTCAGTTCCAACCTTGCATCCCGAAGGATTCGCTTTCGTTCTAGCTGTGATAGTTTTTCAGGGTTGTATCCAAACTTCGGAATTGATTTATCCAGGGCTTCCTCGATTTTCATCCCCCGGAGTACCACTCGCGTGACAATGGCTGCGATCAAGGCTGCCCGGGAAGATTGACGCATCCAGCGGAATCTCATGCTAGGCTCCTTCCTGTAGCTCGTCCTGCTTATTACTGTCATCCTTCTTAGGTAGCGGAGCTTCCTTAACAATTTTCAAGGCCTCGACCATTCGCTCCATATCGGGCTCATATTCTGCCTTGTAGGTAATCCCTTGCGGATTGGCCATAAACTCACTTCCCTATAATTTAATGAGTACATACCGGCTGCGGCTTGGTTCGTGGTTCATGTAGTTAATCACCCAGCCGTCTTCCAGCAATTTTGTTGCTTCTTCAGGATCGCGCGTTTCACGGATCGCCTTAACGTCTTGCAGGTTGTGTTCCAAGATATGACCTCCTTTCGTGCAAAGTGTAGGAATTTATCACTCCTTTATCGAAATAAGATTCTAAAGGGAGGTGAACACGCTTGAAAAAGGTTTACGCAAATCTTCTTGGTGAATGGGTTGATCTTACTGCCGATGACGAATGTGTCATGGGCCCCCGTTTTGTTGCCCCTTCTTTATGGTGGGAAGAGAATGCAGAAATTTGGAGTCCGAATAAAAAAGAGGAACACACAATGTATCAGCTCGACTATGTCCATATTCGATACAAAGGAAAGGACTATCGGATTAATCCGATCTTTATCCAAATCGTCGAAGATTGAACTCAATCTCCAAATTTCTTTTTAGTTCGGACAAGTCGTCAAGCTCCACCTTGGCGGCTTTCGAACTAAACATCATGTCAACTTGTTGCTTGATCCTTGACCACTCATATTGTTTAAGACCAGCAAGTTGTTCAACGAGAATAGATATTCGTTCCTCGTTCACTTGTCACCCCACCTCCTTTCGATCGGATGTTGCGGATTGCCTACCATCACCGCACGTTTCGTGTGGTTCTGGGTCAAAAAAAATTTCTTGTACAGTTTTTTTGTAGTGATTTGCAATCCTCACTTTTATTTCATCCTTAGGGATCCGTTGAGCATTTTCATACATTTGAAGCGCACTTACACTAATTCTTATTGCTTTAGCAGTCTCTTCTCTGCCAGCAGCGCCCCGAAGCTCGATTAACCTTTTAGCGATTAGCTCCTTCATATCAAAGATCAAGTTATACACCACCCCTCCGCAAAACCACATTTTGTGTTGTTAGTCATAATATACACCGCACGCTCTGTGTTGTCAACACATTTTGTGTTCTTTCATTAAAAAATAACACGCTATGTGTTAGAATATAATCGGGTGATGAATTGATGGCTACTTTCGGTCAAAGACTGAGAACTTTACGTATAGAAAATAACTTAACGCAAAAAGACCTTGCCAAGTTGTTCAAGGTCAGTGAAAGTGCAATAGGCATGTATGAACGAGATGAGAGGGAGCCTTCATTTAAACTTACAAATCAGATTGCTGATCATTTTAATGTAACTACTGATTATTTACATGGTAGAACAAATAAACCAGATAGCTACGAAACGAATATGTCCTTCTACGGCGGCTCAAAAAATTACACGCCTGATGAAATTGCAGTTATGGAAGCCACATTGAAGGCGTATCGAGAGCAACTCAAAAAGATGAAAAACGACGAGAAAAAGTGAGCAAGTACTCCAGCCGATGGGGAGAAAGGGAGACGAATATGTTTTCCAAATTGTTTAGATTTTTCGAGAAAAAGTCTGCAATGGATTCTTCCCAGGAAGAAGCCGCAACAAACAATCCGACTGAAAATAATATTACGAAACAATCTGAAAAAATAACTAGACTTTCCGTATCCGAGTTAACACCAGTAGATATACTCATGCTCCATTATGCCAGCGGGACTAAAGTAGGCGAAATGCAATTCGCTGGTTTTTGGAATTATCTATATGAAATTGACCCAAATGATTTATTAAACAAACTTATTTTTTCTGGTCTGATAAACAAGTCGTATAACATTGAAAGCAACTTAAATTCTTCAACGGTTTCTGACTTAAAAGAAGTGTTGAAAAAAATGAATATCCCTGTATCAGGTACTAAGAAAGTACTAATTTCCAGATTGTTGAGTTCTTTATCAATATCACAACTTCATCTTCATTTCCCTGAAGAAACTTACGAATTATCCGAAACGGCAAAAAGAACATTAGATGAGAACGAACATGTTCCTTTCTTCCATAGCCATTTAGCAAAAACAAATATTACAATTTTTGAAGCTGATCAAATAAAGAAGAAAGAACCTTCTTATAACAAATTTCAGATTGCCTATAGAATATTGAATGAACGTAAAGAGAGAAATAAATTAAATAACAATTGGGGACTTTACAGAAACGATATCCACAGCATTTCAGTAATTCAGTATATAGAAGGGAATCTTCGTGAATCACTAACAAACCTCTTCCTTGTTTGTTTCTTTGATTTGAGTGGGATGGACAACAACTTTAATTTGAATTACATGTATATTTTCGAGCGTGGTTTTTTTCCGTATGAGAAATCATTTTGTACTATAGCGCCTGGTATTATCTCAAAAATAATTTCTTTTCAAAAGAAACTTAACCTAAACACAGATGATTTTCAGCGACTTTATTTTGAGACAATCGATCAAGTCGAAGCGCCCTTCCACTTGTTTACCAAGGAAGAGACATATCAAATTCTTATACTAGAGATAGAAAAAGACATTGATTCACTTAAAAAAATCTATCGAATCGCAAAGCATAGATATTTAAAATCGAAAGATAAGATGCAACCGGAGGTGCGCTTATGAGCGACCAAATCCTAACTAAAATTTTAGACGAGCTAAAATCTATGAACACACGTCTCGGCAGCCTCGAGTCTGGCCAGTCTGAACTCCATCAAATTACCACTGCCATCCGCGATCGGCAAGAAGAAACGGATGCCAAACTGGAAGCACTGGCGATGGATGTGAATAAAATCCATGGCAGCACTGTTCGGATTGAGCAAAAAATGGATGAGACCTTATCCGATATTCGTGGTGATGTCCGTTTCCTAAATCATCGTATCGCGGATCTCGAACTGGAAGTCGACAAATTAAAAAATCGTTGATGCAAGAGCAAGTCCCTCAGCCGATGAGGATTTATTTGGTGGGATGATTCATAATGTTAAAAAAAATTAGTAATACCCTATGGGGAAAGAAAGACGGTAGCCCAATTCTTGAAAATGACATTCCAGCGTTAATAATAAAGGGGCTTGAAAATGCTGAAATTTCAGAAAAAAATAGTCTTAACCCGAAATTTCATAGAACTGAGCGCGAAGAAGATTTAGCTTTTAACTTTTCTCGAAAATACCAATCGGAAGTCTCACAATTTGAAGATTCTATATATGAGTCGGTTTCCAAGATTAAATCTTGTCAAACTGTTGAAGATAAAATTAAGCAATGTGAACTGGCAATTTCAACATTTGAGCGTGCACGTAAATTTTGTTACAGCAAGGGAAAAGGTGGTAAGTTATACTTTGATGATATGTGGGAGCACTGTCACAATTCAAAAAATCCATGTTTTAGTTTCATAGAAGAAACTGTAGCTCTCAAAGCAAAACTGGAATTGCAATTATATAACCAAAAATAAAACTAGCCAGCAATGGCTTTTATTTTTATACAAAAATCGAACGTACATTCCCTTCATGGAGGTGTTTTCTGTGATCAGAATCGGAGTGTTTACAGGATCCGGACAATATCCAAAGCCTGAACCCGTCATTATTAAAACCCAAGGCGTTAACATCGATCCGGAACTTATCGTCAAAATTGCATCCTCTCCGCCGAAGAATCCTGATAAAAAGAAGTGATCTGATCATCTAGTTATTCTAGCCGGAAACGGCTTTTCTTTTCACGCAAAAACCGAACGTACATTCCCGTCAAGAGGTGATATTCATGTTTACATTTTATAAAGAAACTAACTTAGAACAATGGATATCAAGCATGTTGCTTGAAAATAGAATTTTTACGCCTGCAGATCTATACGACCTTGAATGTATTGCTGAAGCATTCGACGTGAAACTTTTGTTTTCTGACTCACCATCATTTTCCGACAACGAGCTGCGAGTCATTTTTATAGACAAGCGAGCCTCGGATGCCAGGGCACGTACAGTTTTTTTCCACGAACTATGTCACGTACTTAGGCATGCCGGCGATCAACGCTATATGCCTGAACTCTTTGAACAAGCGCAGGAGTTTGAAGCAGAAGCTTTTGTCTTATACGCAACCATGCCCTTCTATATGTTTAGTCAGTTGGAGCTCCCTGATCGTAAGTGGGATGCTCTCCATCTAGTATCAGAGACGTTTAATGTCACACTGGATTTAGCTGAACAGCGGTTAGAACAAATATATAGACGAGAAATGAATGGGAGCTTGGCCGCCGAACGCAGAAGCCAGGAATTAACCAACCACAGGAAGAATCGGCAGCCAACTTGGTCTCCCGAGACACAGCGAATTTTAAAGCAACTAAACCGGCAACTGCTGGCGAAAGGTATGCCTGGTTACAGAGACAAAGGACTGCTGTGATTTTTCCGTTACTTAACTTGTAAATATCTTTAGGAGGATTTAAGAATGATTAATTTTCCTGAATTAAATAAAGTTGAAGATGTTGCTGTTTATCCACGAGTTTCCAGTGATGACCAACAAGAACGTGAAACCATCCAAAGCCAAATTGAATTTGCTATAAAATACTGTGATTTACATGGATTAAACATTGTGGATTGGTATAAAGATGATGGTGTAACTGGGACAATCCCCCTGGCGGATCGCCCAGAAGGACAGCGATTGTTAGAAGATGCAAAGGCAGGGAAATTCAAAACAGTTCTTATCTACAATATGAAGCGCCTCGGTCGTAAAGCAAGGATTACTCTAGATGCTATATATCAGTTAGAAGAATACGGTGTGACTATTAAGTCGATGACCGAGCCATTTGATACCAGCACCCCTATGGGGCGATTTGTAATAACTCTCCTAGCTGGACAAGCTGAATTTGATCGCGATACTCTGGTCGAGACACTATGGCATGGTGCTAATCGGCACGCTCGACTAGGCAAATGGCTGGGTGGTATTGTGCCATATGGATATAGGGTGGATGCGGAAGGTTTTTTGGAAGTTAATGAAGATCCGCTTCCTGGTAACGAAGATTTGTCAGAGGCCGGGGTCGTTCGGTTGGTTTATCATCTAATAGCAGATCAAAAGATGACTACGATTCAAGTTGCCGACTACCTTAATGCTTTAAATATTCCTCCATCTTATGTAGTAAATAAGCGTAAAGTTAAGGATAGAGGCAAACGAAAAGTGAATACAGCTGGAATCTGGTATCCTGGGAGAGTTGGCTCAATCATTAAAAACTCAACATATAAAGGGATACACGATTATGGCAAGCGTTCCAAGAAAGATCGTGAAATTATTCGGAGAGAAGTTCCTGCTATTGTGTCAGAAACGGTCTGGGATGTTGCTCAAGAAACACTTCGTGAGAATCAACTAGAAGGGGTACGTAATGCGACAAGGAAATATTTGCTTCGAGGTATTATTAAATGTGGTTGCTGCGGTCGTACGTATGTTGGTACATCCTACTCAACAGGTTCTAAGTCTAGCGATGGCAGTCGGCCAATGAAGGCCTTCTACGTTTGTACCGGAAAAAGCGCTTATAAAGGACCTTCACACGAAAAGTGCCGATCTAAAAATATTCCAGGTGAGTGGATCGAAGAGATGGTGTGGGCTGAATGCGTAAACTTTATCTTAAACCCAGGTGATGCAATTAAGGAGCTGCAGGAAGGAATGAACGTTAAACGAAGCCTAAGAAATGAGTACTTCCACGAAATTGATCTAGTAGTTAAAAGCTTGGAAGATAAAGAGAATGAACGACAAAGCATTTTGAGCCTGTATAGACAAAAAATGATCACTGCAGCAGACGTTGAAAAACAGCTGCAAGAGATCATGGAAGAAAGTATGAATTTAGAAAAACGAATTAAGCAACTTAATGCATTGCTTAATGCAGATGAGCTAGTTACAGTGCAATTTCGCAATGCGGAAAAGTTACTACTAGATTTTAGATCTAAGATCGATAAGGATCCATCATACGAAACTAAACGGCAGATCGTTAAAACCTTGGTGAATAAAATCACTGTATACACTATTCAGCCGCCAGACGGTAGCCCTCAAAAGCGTAAGGCTGAGGTTAAAGTGCAATATAGCTTTGAAAGCCCCAAAGGTACTGACGACACGCTTGTCCGTGCGGATTTTTTGGAGGCCAGCCGCCGCTCCCGCGCTGTACCTGCAGCCCCTATCGGGTAGCCCAATACCGGGAGCGTATTTCCGGCCCTCTGCTGGATCGTATCGACATGCATGTTGAAGTTCCACTGCCGGCAAATTGGCTGAACGATAAACAGCCCCTTAGCTCGGCAGAAATGAGAAAAGCAGTGCTTTATGCACAGGAGCTGCAGCAGCAGCGTTACAAAGGGCTGGAGATCTCCTGCAATAGCGAGCTAAGCGGCAAACTGCTGCGGAAATATGCGCGGTTAAACCGGGAAGCAGTGCAGCTGCTGGAAGCCACTTTTCAATCAATCGGCCTCAGTATGCGCGCCTACGACCGTATCATCAAGCTGTCCCGCACGATCGCGGATTTGAAAGGGGCCGACTGCATTTCTGGTGGTCATGTCGCCGAAGCGATTCAGTACCGCCAGCTTGATCATAGAATCGCCGATGCGAATGGATAAATCGGTTTATCTATAAATAAAACATAGCCTTGCCGTCTTCAGATGGGTTCGAGGAATCTGATCTCTCACCCATGCTATGACAGCAAGGCTATATGGTTTTCATTCTGTAAGACAAAGCAATCTGCCGTTAAATGCGTTCTAGCTCGCTGATGTTCAAGGGTCGCAGGATGTATCTTATTAGAAAGCAGCAGGGATGTGCTCAATGGAAATCATCTCATTCCCTCTCATCTGCAAGGCCAGAACGTCGAAGCGAACCCGCTCGTTATATTGCTGTGTCCTGTGCAGATATACGGCAGCAGTCTCTCTGATTTGTTTCATTTTACGGGGTGTGATAGATTCCGCCGGCGTCCCGAACTGTTCATTATGTACACTTCGGCTTCTCACTTCTATGATTACAATTACACCCTCTTGTTTTGCGATGATGTCGATTTCTCCTGAACGGCAGCGCCAATTGCGCTCAAGCAGTTCGTAACCTTGTGCCTGCAAATAGCGTGCTCCGGCTTCTTCGGCCAATCGCCCTCTTGCTTTTCTCCCATCCAAAGGGCGTATGCGCTTGCCATTTGGGTCAATATTCATGGGAAATCCCCTTCTCCGCCATTTTATCTGAACGGTATATAAAGCTAAGTATTTCGGCTACCAGCGTGTACAGCTCTGGAGGAATCTGCTGATCCAGATCCAGTTTGGAGAGCACTTCTACAAGTGCGGCATCCTCCTGTACGGGCACGCCGTGCTCTTTGGCCTTCTCCAGTATTTGATCGGCCAGATAGCCGCTCCCTTTGGCCGCGACGACCGGCGCGTCGCTTTGGGATGGATCGTATTTGAGGGCGACGGCTTTTCTGATTTGGTAGGGGCGCTGATCTTCACTGCTCTCACTCATATCCGATAATCCACCCCTTTATAGGTCGTCGGCGTATACGAAAATGGGGAACCCGGCTCATTTGCGCCCATCGTTTCAGGTTCTACGGAAGGCAGAAGGCCGCTCTTCAGAGATACCAGCTGGTAACCGGCTGTTTGCAGCGCCTCCTGAACCTCCTCCTCCCGGGATTCGAGGAACTGCCCGGTCGTCTCCGCTTCGGCATAAATTTTCAACATGACCTTCTTGTCCAGCACCTGGACGTCCAGCATGATCAAGCCAAGCGATTTCATTTGCAGATCGAACCAGAGCCGGCAATTGGCCGCATCCAGCTCCCCTTTGCGGCCGCGGCGGGATTCGATATGAACGGCCGCAGTCTGTTCGCCGTCCTCTCCAATAAAGGGCAGGAACAGCGTCACCTGTGCAAAAGGCGCAGTACGATCCGTATTCAGCAGCAGCTGCTGTCCAGTCAGCTGATGTACGAGCTGGCGTGCGGCCTCCTGCAGCGGTGCCGGCACGTCGTCCGCAGCTAGCAATTGCAGCAGCACGCCCTTCAGCGTCTCGCGGGCCGCCGCCTCTGGCAGAACGCCGGCCTGCTGTGCAGCGGCAGCGCCATGCGCCAGCGCCCCGGCGGCCTGGCCTGCGCCGCCCGGGGCTGCGCCCGTGCTGGCGGCCTGCAGCATGCCGCTGGCCGCCTCGC
>NZ_WNZW01000037.1 GCF_009725165.1 Paenibacillus woosongensis | reverse complement strand
GCTCCCCGAGGCAGTTTCGTTGTTCGCCACGTCCTTCTTCGGCTCCTAGCGCCTAGGCATCCTCCGTGTGCTCTTAGTAGCTTAACCATAATGCTTCGGTTTTGCGCCTGGTGCTCTGTTGTTCGCCAATTTCTTGATTAAGTAAATTCATACAAGGTAGAAATCGTCTCACAAAGGATCTCCAGTCCCAAAACCTACGCTAGCCACTTTTCACTTCACTTGTTGACACAAGTTCAGCTATGATGAATTTCAATTTGGCTTTGCAGCTAATTTAAATTCATCAGAAAAGGATTTTTCTAAAACGCAAATTTCGTTTCGTTATCCAGTTTTCAAGGATCAAGGACGGAACTTCTGTAACGATCACCTTCGGTGACGTTCAAAATTCCTGTCAATTTGTTCAACCGCCATTTTACCGGCGGAGGACTATCTTATCAAATCCACACTCCCCATTCAAGCGGTAAGTTATGGAATTGATTTGAATCAAGATGGTATTTGATTGGTGGAGCCAAGCGGGATCGAACCGCTGACCTCCTGCTTGCAAGGCAGGCGCTCTCCCAGCTGAGCTATGGCCCCGCAAATTCCATCAAAACTGAACAAATGGACACTCGTTATTGTAGCTCTGTTATTGCAGAGCATATTTGTACCGCTTCGCTGCGGAAGCGAGGTACTCCATAGAAAGGAGGTGATCCAGCCGCACCTTCCGATACGGCTACCTTGTTACGACTTCACCCCAATCATCTACCCCACCTTCGGCGGCTGGCCCCTTGCGGTTACCTCACCGACTTCGGGTGTTG
>NZ_WNZW01000035.1 GCF_009725165.1 Paenibacillus woosongensis | reverse complement strand
TTAAATGGGCTATTGGTGGGTACAGTCTTTTCCCCAATTTAAGCTATTCCACCGACAATGATTACTATAAAGCCATTCACGGTACTGATTCTCCCGATAACTGCAACGCAGCCAAAGAAGGTACACAGAATGCGTACCGATTTGGGCCAATGTCCAAGACACAACGGACTGCCATTGGCTGGGATGGATCTAAAATCTGGCTAGCAGTTTTTCAAAGCGAAAATGCTTGGGGTGTTAGACAATTTATGATTGATCGTGGATGTAACACTGCAATTATGTTAGATGGCGGTGGTTCTTCCCAGATAAAATACGCTGTTATTCGTAATGGTAATCCGGTTCCTACTAATTATGATCCTAGCGGTGTAAACCGATCAGTCTATTCCATGGTCAGAGTAGCAGCCGAAGAATGGGTCTAAGAAATGATATAAAACTTAAAAAAAGCAATCAATGCCCATGTTAAGTTAGCTACCTATTAACAAAAGATGATTCCTGTATTATACAGGGGTCATCTTGTTACTTCTACACCCAGCATAGGCATCATCTCTATGGTGAGTCCCGAACAGGAGCTGGCGAGCGCCTACTGTTTACCAAGGGCAAGGGTTCCACCCTGAGGTGGAATCTGGAGGAAGCCGGAGGCCAAGCAGGGGCCAAGGTACTATTTAGTCAATATCGTAAATTCTCCATTCTCCATTTATTTTATGGAAAACGTAAATGACTAAATTGCCTTCAGAATCATCCTCTGTGGTCGTCATAGTAACAATTGAGCCTTGCGATCCAGTGATTTCACCGATATTGCTAATCTTCATATCCACAACTTTTTTTGTATTCATTTGCTTAATAGGAGTGTCTGGTTCACTACTTATCAGCTTCATAAATTCATCCGAATTGGCTTCATTCCTATATTTTGTTGATAAATTTAATAATTTAACAAGTTCCAACTGTTCACCA
>NZ_WNZW01000034.1 GCF_009725165.1 Paenibacillus woosongensis | reverse complement strand
TAAGGCTGGGCTGTGATGGGGAGGGAAAATTTACAGTACCGAAGGTCATGATCTCACACTGCCAAGAAAAGCCTCTAGCCAGGAGAAGGTGCCCGTACCGCAAACCGACACAGGTAGGCGAGAAGAGAATTCTAAGGCGCGCGGAAGAACTCTCGTTAAGGAACTCGGCAAAATGACCCCGTAACTTTGGGAGAAGGGGTGCCCCGGTAGTGTGAATAGCACGAGGGGGCCGCAGTGAAAAGGCCCAAGCGACTGTTTAGCAAAAACACAGGTCTGTGCGAAGCCGTAAGGCGAAGTATACGGGCTGACGCCTGCCCGGTGCTGGAAGGTTAAGGGGAGCGGTTAGGGGTAACCCGAAGCTGTGAACCGAAGCCCCAGTAAACGGCGGCCGTAACTATAACGGTCCTAAGGTAGCGAAATTCCTTGTCAGGTAAATTCTGACCCGCACGAATGGCGTAACGACTTGGGCGCTGTCTCAACGAGAGATCCGGTGAAATTTTAATACCTGTGAAGATGCAGGTTACCCGCGACAAGACGGAAAGACCCCATGGAGCTTTACTACAGCTTGATATTGAACTTTGATGCGATTTGTACAGGATAGGTGGGAGCCTAGGAATCCGGAGCGCCAGCTTCGGTGGAGGCATCGTTGGGATACCACCCTGATCGTATCGAAGTTCTAACCTAGGACCGTGATCCGGTTCGGGGACAGTGTCAGGTGGGTAGTTTGACTGGGGCGGTCGCCTCCTAAAGAGTAACGGAGGCGCCCCAAGGTTCCCTCAGAATGGTTGGAAATCATTCGTAGAGTGCAAAGGCAAAAGGGAGCTTGACTGCGAGACTGACAAGTCGAGCAGGGACGAAAGTCGGGCTTAGTGATCCGGTGGTACCGCATGGAAGGGCCATCGCTCAACGGATAAAAGCTACCCTGGGGATAACAGGCTTATCTCCCCCAAGAGTCCACATCGACGGGGAGGTTTGGCACCTCGATGTCGGCTCATCGCATCCTGGGGCTGAAGTAGGTCCCAAGGGTTGGGCTGTTCGCCCATTAAAGCGGTACGCGAGCTGGGTTCAGAACGTCGTGAGACAGTTCGGTCCCTATCTGTCGTGGGCGTAGGAAATTTGAGAGGAGCTGTCCTTAGTACGAGAGGACCGGGATGGACGCACCGCTGGTGCACCAGTTGTTCCGCCAGGAGCATAGCTGGGTAGCTACGTGCGGATGGGATAAACGCTGAAAGCATCTAAGCGTGAAGCCCTCCTCAAGATGAGATTTCCCAATT
>NZ_WNZW01000033.1 GCF_009725165.1 Paenibacillus woosongensis | reverse complement strand
GGACCTCTGTCAAGAAAGTGGACACTCATGCGACAGATTTTCTGTTAAATTGTTCAGCAAAACGAACAGGTGAAAGATAGCCAAGTGCACCATGCATTCGCTTGCGGTTGTAATAAAATTCAATATATTGAAATAACACATGGTAGGCCTGTTCCTTGGTCTTAAAACGAGCATTACAATAGATGAGTTCTTTCTTCAAAATACTGTGCCAAGACTCGATGCAAGCATTGTCGTAGCAATTGCCTTTTCGGCTCATACTGGGCTTCATTTGGTATGCTTTTAATTGCTCTCGGTATTCGTTGGAGGTGTACTGGGTTCCACGGTCAGAGTGATGCAGCAGTCCTTTACCGGGACGTTTCGCTTCGTAAGCAGCCTGCAAAGCACCTAGAGCTAAACTTGTTTCCATATGATCAGCCAAACGCCATCCTACAATTTCTCGAGTACAAAGATCCATTACACTTGCAAGATATAAACGACCTTCTCGACAGGGAATATACGTGATGTCAGTTACCCATACGGTATTGGGCTTAATGACTTTAAACTGTTGGTTCAGATGATTTGGCTCGATTGGATGGCTATGGTTGGAATCTGTCGTATGCACTTGATACTTCTTGGATACGATGGAGCGGAGCTGCATTTCTTGCATATAAACACTTACGGTTCGCTCTGTAACGGCGTGCCCTTCCTGGTGCAAGAGACGTGTGATTTTGGGACTGCCATAACGTTTATTGTGATCATTGAAATGATACCTAATCCGCTCCATGAGGGTATCTTTTCTGAGTTTTTGTGAACTGGGTTTCTTGGCTCTCCATTTGTAATAACCGCTCCGAGACACCTGAAGTACAGCGCACATCTTCTCCAAAGCGAACTCGGAGCGATGTTCCTCAATAAACTGGAATCTTAGTTCTTTGGTTTGCTGAAGATGTGCACTGCTTTTTTTACGATAGCGAGTTCTTCTTCTACATCGGAGATTTTTTGGTCTTTTTCCTGCAGTTGTTGACTCATTTTTTGTAATTGGGCTTCTAGTTCCCGTACGCGATCTGCGCTCGCTGCTGGCTCGTGTTTTAATTCTCGGTATTGGCTCATCCATTGATGTAGGGTGCTTCGGGGAATATTCAGTTCTTCCGCTAAATCCGCCACCGTTTTCGTTTGTTCCTGGATGAACCGTACCGTTTGTTTTTTGAACTCTTCGTTATACCGTTGTCTTTGATCGCCCATGTGGACACACCTCCGTTGGTCTCATTATCTCCAGTCCGTTAACTGGTGTCCACTTTTTATTCTAGC
>NZ_WNZW01000032.1 GCF_009725165.1 Paenibacillus woosongensis | reverse complement strand
TGAAGTGACCCCGAAAAGTTAGACAGTTATTAATTTATTAAGCGAAACTCTGGGAATTAGTTCGGTACTGGATCGGGCTCATTCCCTTTAGTTTTGCCTTGATACGCTTGTGATTGTAGTACTCGATATAAGTGAAGAGCTCTTGTTTAAAATGCTCAATACTATCGAACTCCTTTTAAATATAGGAATTCAGATTTCATTGTGCCAAAGAAACTTTCTATGACGGCGTTATCGTAGCAATTCCCTTTGCGCGACATACTTTGCTGGATACCACGCCGTTTAAGAGCATGGCGATAGGGCTTCATTTGATAGTGCCAGCCTTGATCAGAATGAATGAGAGGGCTGTCTTCATCTGCTAACCGTTCAAATGCTTGATCCAACATGTTGGAAACTAGAGTGTATACAGGCCTTGAATCAATCGTATACGTAATAATTTCGCCGTTAAACAGATCGAGTATCGGAGAAAAGTATACTTTTTCTCCACAACATTTAATCTCCGTTATATCCGTAACCCACTTCTCATTGGGCTTCTTCGCATAAAAGTCACGCTCTAAAATATTAGGTGCTATCTTACCAACCATACCTTTATACGAACGGTATTTTTTCATCCGCACAAGACTCTTTAATCCCAATATATTCATTAGACGTTGCACTTTCTTATGATTCACACGGTGTCCACGATTTACTAGCTCATCTCGAATACGACGATAACCATATCGCCCCTGATGCTCTTTGTAGATGACTTGAATGATGCCTTTCAACTCAGCATCCTTGTCTGGTTTGTCGAACGTTTTAATCACATAATAATAGGTACTGCGAGGAATCGCTGCTAGCTCTAGAAGTGCCTTCACCGAGAATTCGTTCCTTAGTTCATAGACTACTTTCGCTTTGTCTTGTTTGGTGATTTTCCCTTGTTCTGAACTAAGGCATTCAACTTTTTTAAATATGCATTTTCCATACGCAAACGTTCTAGCTCTGCTTGTAAAGCCTCGATGGATCCTTCTGCTGGTGTTTGACTCTTCTGATCCCTAGAGCCCCTTTTCATGGATAAGCGCCCCTTTTTCTGTGGCTGTAGGGCGTCTATGCCATGTGATTCTAAGCTTCTTTGCCAGCTTAAAATGGTACTATGACTCGCAATATTAAAAATTGCAGCCGTTTCCCTAACAGACGTCCCAGATTCGTTCATATACTGAAGTACGTCTAGTTTATCCTGTGCTGTGTATGATGTATAGCCCTTTCTAAAAGCCTTTTCACCGTGATGCTCATATTGCCTAGTCCAATTTAAAATGACAGAGTGATCGACCCCCAGTGATCTCGCAATGGATTTCAAGCTTTCTGAACTTTCACAATAACGTAAGACCGCTTTTAATTTTTCATCGGCATTAAATTTAGCCATACAAAAACTGCACCCCCAATATGTTAGATGGTGTCTAACATTAGGGGTGCAGTTCA
>NZ_WNZW01000031.1 GCF_009725165.1 Paenibacillus woosongensis | reverse complement strand
CAACACCCGAAGTCGGTGAGGTAACCGCAAGGGGCCAGCCGCCGAAGGTGGGGTAGATGATTGGGGTGAAGTCGTAACAAGGTAGCCGTATCGGAAGGTGCGGCTGGATCACCTCCTTTCTATGGAGTACCTCGCTTCCGTAACGAAGCGGTACAAATCACGGTCAGCGCAAGCTGCCGGATACACTTTGCATTCGCAAAGTGAACAAATCGCTCACTCGTTGGTCAGTTTTGAGAGTTCAACTCTCAAGCGTTTGGTGGCAATGGCGGAGGGGTTCCACACGTACCCATCTCGAACACGACCGTTAAGCCCTCCAGCGCCGATGGTACTTGGACCGCAGGGTCCTGGGAGAGTAGGACGTCGCCAAGCGCACCCCGCTTTTTTGGGTGTTATTTAAATTGAACATTCCTTTTACGGGCCCTTAGCTCAGCTGGTTAGAGCGCACCCCTGATAAGGGTGAGGTCGGTGGTTCGAGTCCACTAGGGCCCACCATACAACTCCATAATATGCGTCATGCTTGATAGGTTTCCATGATTTGTTTAGAGAAAGCTTTCGGGGTGTGCCGTAAATTTTTGGGGCTTGGATATGGGGCCATAGCTCAGCTGGGAGAGCGCCTGCCTTGCAAGCAGGAGGTCAGCGGTTCGATCCCGCTTGGCTCCACCATAAACAATATCTCTTCCATAACTTACCGCTTGAATGGTGAGTGTGGATTTGATAAGATAGTCTTCCGCCGGTAAAATGGCGGTTGAACAAATTGACAGGAATTTTGAACGTCACCGAAGGTGATCGTTACAAAAGTTCCGTCCTTGATCCTTGAAAACTGGATAGCGAAACGAAATTTGCGTTTTAGAAAATTCCTTTTAGCTGAACTTGTGTCAAAGCAAGTTTAATTAAAAGTAGCTAGCGTAGGTTTTGGGACTGGAGATCCTTTGTGAGACGATTTCTACCTTGTATGAATTTACTTGATCAAGAAATCGGCGAACAACAGAGCGCCAGGCGCAAAACCGAAGCATTATGGTTAAGCTACTAAGAGCACACGGAGGATGCCTAGGCGCTAGGAGCCGAAGAAGGACGTGGCGAACAACGAAACTGCCTCGGGGAGCTGTAAGCAAGCTTTGATCCGGGGGTGTCCGAATGGGGAAACCCGGCTGTGGTAATACGCAGTCACTCACATCTGAATACATAGGGTGTGAAGAGGCATACCAGGGGAACTGAAACATCTAAGTACCCTGAGGAAGAGAAAACAAAAGTGATTCCGTCAGTAGCGGCGAGCGAACGCGGATTAGCCTAAACCAGAGAGCTTGCTCTCTGGGGTTGTGGGACGTCTCACATGGAGTTACAAAGGAAGAGGTTAGACGAACAGGTCTGGAAAGGCCGGCCATAGAAGGTAAAAGCCCTGTAATCGAAAGTCTGTTCCCTCCGAGACGGATCCCGAGTAGTGCGGGGCACGTGAAACCCCGTATGAATCTGCCAGG
>NZ_WNZW01000002.1 GCF_009725165.1 Paenibacillus woosongensis | reverse complement strand
TCTGAGCACGTTTGGTGGCAATGGCGGAGGGGTTCCACACGTACCCATCTCGAACACGACCGTTAAGCCCTCCAGCGCCGATGGTACTTGGACCGCAGGGTCCTGGGAGAGTAGGACGTCGCCAAGCGGATGTTCCCTGATAGCTCAGTCGGTAGAGCACTCGACTGTTAATCGAGTTGTCACAGGTTCGAGTCCTGTTCGGGGAGCCATATGGCCCGTTGGTCAAGGGGTTAAGACACCTCCCTTTCACGGAGGTAACAGGGGTTCGAATCCCCTACGGGTCACCACTTTCATTAAAGCATCAGTAGGGATGAGAATCCCATAAAGGGGTTCGTCAGAGCATAAGCGTCGTTAGCGATAACATCGCAGTCTCGAACGAAGTGAGAGTATCCCCTACGGGTCACCACTTTCATCAAAAATATTATGGAGGCTTAGCTCAGCTGGGAGAGCATCTGCCTTACAAGCAGAGGGTCAGCGGTTCGATCCCGTTAGCCTCCACCATATATAAATTTTATTACTGACGCGGGGTGGAGCAGCTCGGTAGCTCGTCGGGCTCATAACCCGAAGGTCGCAGGTTCAAATCCTGTCCCCGCAATTGCATTACCTAGTGTGGAGCCGTGGTGTAGAGGCCTAACATGCCTGCCTGTCACGCAGGAGACCGCGGGTTCGAATCCCGTCGGCTCCGCCATTACATCTCTGAATAAGGGATGAGAATCCATTGATTTGAGCCATTAGCTCAGTTGGTAGAGCACCTGACTTTTAATCAGGGTGTCGAAGGTTCGAGTCCTTCATGGCTCACTTTTAAGAGTTGCGCGTGTGGCGGAATTGGCAGACGCACTAGACTTAGGATCTAGCGTCTTCGGATGTGGGGGTTCAAGTCCCTCCACGCGCACCAAGTTTTGCGGACGTGGCTCAGCGGTAGAGCATCGCCTTGCCAAGGCGAGGGTCGCGGGTTCGATTCCCGTCGTCCGCTCCATATAAATATGCGCCCTTAGCTCAGCTGGATAGAGCGTTTGACTACGAATCAAAAGGTCGGGAGTTCGAATCTCTCAGGGCGTGCCATTTTTATTTGAATATGATATGCCGGTGTGGCGGAATGGCAGACGCGTTCGACTCAAAATCGAATGGGGAGACCCGTGGAGGTTCGAGTCCTCTCACCGGTATTAGCGAAAAGAGTTCATTAGAGATATTCTCTAGCGAGCTTTTTTTATTTGAGCTTTACTTCCCCACTCATTGCTTGAGTTGAAGAACCTTCGATTTGTATTCTTAAACCCATGTCTCTCAAGGAGAATGGGAAAATGCTACGTAATGACTCAGGCTTAATGCGCTGACTCAATGCATCGACATAGAGATTAAGTAAAGTGATACTGCTTGTTATCCTCCTGAAGTATATTCCGAAATTACCAAACCTTTAATTGAATACTGCGTAAGATGGAGTCTTTATTTGCTTTTTAGCTTCAAAAATTTGCTCATTGCATAGGCTATTGGCTTTTAGATGTGCATAGCCGAAAAACCCCTCATGTAAAATAATACTTTTACGTGAGGGGTTTGAAGCCGGTTTAAACTTTAGCGGCCCATATTTCAATTTCTATTTTAATTTCTGGTAGACCTAATTCAGAAATATAGCCAACTGTCATTGCTGGATAATCACTGCCGAATAATTGTGACCACTTTTTATATAGATAGTCCCAATCTATTTTTTGGGTAGCCCAGATATTTACTTTAATAATATGCTCTGATGTTAGCTCCTCGGATTGTAATACGGTTTGGATATTGTCAAAAGTATTCTTGATTTGTTCGTTCATGCTATCGGGAATGTTACCATTCTGATCCACCCCAATTTGGCCAGAAGTAACATACAGCTCAGAGTTTCTAGGGATTTTGGTAATATGAGTGTAGTTACCTACTGGACCATACACACCTTCAGGATTTTTTCTAGTAATTTTGGAATCCATTTTAAAATACCTCCGCAAATTAGAATGTTCTGCTGTTATGACAATTCATTTTTGGACACACTTCACCCGTAATAATGAATTCTAGAAAAAAACAGCAGTAGAGTATCCATATCCAAAAGATATAGACATTAAAGATCTCTTCTTCATGGATTGGACACTCCTTTCTTAATAAATGCGAAGAGAAAAATTAAAAAGATTATAATATATATATAGAGGAAATAAGATTTGATGTCAATATCAATCGGACCCTCCTCCCGCTGCTGTAAGATGATTTCCCGGTGAGTTTTACAAGGCGGAGGGTTAGAGGGACATATACTTCATTGGGCGATTAGGCGCTGATTTTTTAGCGTCTTTTTTGTTTTTTTCTGACTTCGGTGTTAACGGATAATTATGACCCGTTACTTATCGCTTCATTTGTAGATCAACCATCTGATTTAAGCCCGCTTCAAGCCGTGCGAAATGCAATGATATCCGGATTGACCTGATATGTCGTCAAATGAGTTGGAGACAATGCAGCTCCTTACAGAAATTGTGGCCAAACGAGTTGGACGCAAGCCGGATGATCTTGCCGTACGAACTTTTGCAGAAGTGGTTGTAGGCGTGAAGATATCAGGGCTAGGATCGAGATAGCGCGGATAGATTGAATTCTGTGGTTACGCTATCCGCATGAGCATGCAGGATGGCGTAGCCAAAGCCAGGGAGCACGACCTGCCTCCGTTTCCCTATCTGCCTTGATATCGGCGTCGTTGCCGGCATCCTGCCATAGCCCTTTCAGTGTTAGATATGGATTGCTACATTTCTGTAATTATGGACATTTATATTCACTCCAATGGTTGATAGACTTACATAATAATACATCAGTACAGTAGGAGTGAAAAGAATGGATGAAGTGCGTTACAAGGTAAGAGAAGTGTTGGACAAGGATAAAATCGAGACGTTTCTGCAGCAAGCTCGGATTGGACATCTTGGAATGGTCGATGGCCATCTGCCATATGTTGTTCCGCTCAATTTTGTCTGGACAAATGGGAAGCTTTATTTCCACGGAGCCACCGGTGGGAGACGAAATCAGGTTATGAATGCAAATCCGGAGGTCTGCTTCACGGTTTGTGAAGAATACGGAACGATTACTGATCCGGTGCCAGCCAAGACGGACACAGCGTATATGAGTGTAATTATTTTTGGCAAGGCACAGCCTATCGTCGACCTGAATGAAGCCACGCACATGTTGCAGGAAATGATTTATAAGTATGTGCCTGGTTACTATAATCGGCCGCTAACTCAGCAGCACGTAGACAAATACCGGTCAGCAGTATTCGGCGGTCCGGTTCAGGTGTATAGAATTGATCCTCATTATATCACCGCGAAAGGAAATCCGATTGAGGAAGATAAAATGTTCAAGCCTGGAAAAACTGTGTAGAGGACAAATCAATAACATTTCAACAGAGCCACGGGTCTTGATTACAAAGACGGGGGCTCTATTATATTTTTCCATAAATTCTATAAGTCCGTTTCAAGTGCTCTTCATCCATGCAATGTTGTATAGGTTGAATCAATCACTGATCAAGCCGACAATTCAACTGCCGTAGAGTTGTCACGCTGAGAAGGAGGAAGGTCAATGTTTAAAGTTTTGGTATCAGATCCCATAAGTGATTTTGGATTGCGGCAACTGACGAGTGCTGAAGATGTAGAGGTCGCCAAAATAACGGGGTTGAGTGAGGAGGAGCTCATTTCCATCATCGGCCCTTATGATGCGCTGCTCGTTCGTTCTCAAACGAAAGTCACTCGTCGTGTTATGGAGGCCGGGGTTCATTTAAAAGTCATTGGCCGGGCAGGAGTCGGTGTGGACAACATTGATTTGGATGCCGCAACGAGCCGAGGAATTATCGTGATCAATGCACCCGATGGTAATACGGTTACGACGTGCGAACATACCTTTGCGATGATGATGGCGTTGGCCCGGCATATACCGCAAGCCTATGCCAAGACGATTGCCGGGCTGTGGGATCGTAAATCATTCCTTGGCGTTGAATTGCAAAACAAGATACTCGGTGTACTTGGGCTTGGTCGTATCGGGATTGAAGTGGCCAAACGCGCAGCGGCGTTTGGGATGACCGTTATCGGTCACGATCCCTTTCTATCGGAAGAAAGGGCTGACAAACTGGGTATTAAGCTGGCAACCTTAGATGAAATCCTACGAACTGCTGATTTTATGACGGTTCATACGCCGCTAACGAATAATACGCATCATATGATTGCCAAACCGCAATTCGACGTCATGAAACGGGGAATACGAATGATCAACTGTGCTCGCGGGGGGATTATTGACGAAGCGGCTCTTGTCGAAGCACTCGACGAAGGTATTGTGGCAGGCGCCGCTTTTGATGTGTTTGAGCATGAGCCTCCAGCACCGGATCACCCATTTCTAAGGCATCCTAAAATGATTGTTACCCCGCATTTGGGTGCATCTACTATGGAAGCACAAGAGAATGTTGCCCTCGGTGTTTCCGAACAAGTTATTCATGTGCTGCGACATGAACCGTTTAAAAATGCAGTCAATATGCCGGCCGTATCAACCGAGCTGCTGAACAAATTACAACCTTACTTTACATTGTGCGAGCAACTGGGAAAAGCGCTTGCCCAGATGACCGATGGTGCCGTACGTGAAATCACGTTGGAGTGTGCAGGGGAACTTGCCGATCTCGATACGTCATCATTGATCCCTTATGTGCTTAAGGGCGTGCTAACTCACCATCTCGGTGCAGAACAAGTTAATATCGTCAATGCCATTCACTTGGCGAAGATCCGTGACGTTCACTTTGTGGTTCGAAAATCCCTGTCAATCCGAAGCTTGTCCAGCGAGATTACGATTCGACTAAAGACGACAATCGAGGAAAGATGGGTGACAGGGTCTGCTGTGCCCGGCGTTGGGGAGCGTCTTGTTCGAATCGGGCCATACCCGGTTGATATTACACCTGAAGGATATGTTTTGCTCATTTCACAGAAGGATAAGCCAGGCATCATTGGGCGTGTTGGAACATTACTTGGAGAAAGCGGTATAAATATTGCCACGATGCAAGTGGGGCGCAACGAAGTTGGCGGTTCGGCGGTCATGATATTAAAAAACGACAAAAAAGCTTCCAAAAATGTGATGGAATCCTTATTTGCGATACCTGAAATCAAGCGGGTACGGGAAGTTTCTTTTGTCTAATTTAATAATGTGGCAGGTAGTTGAAAAGAATCTCAACACTGTGGTTGCTTAACGCGTATGCAATAGGAATGGCGGAGTTGCTTGAATTATACAAGCATCCCCGCCAGACGATAAATGCCTTCTTCAATGGCTGCTTCATCTACTTTAGCAAAACCCAATACCCATCCTTTTCGATTGCTTTCCAAACAATACCTGCTAAGCGGATAAACACGGATTCCTTTTTCTAACGCTAGGCTCGTCACTGCCTCATCGTCAAACGATTTATGAGATTCAAGAAGCATATGCAAGCCAGTTTCTACGCCGCTCAAAGTGAAATGTTCACTGAGACCTGACGCATTGATGGCTTTCGTCATGGCTGCGTGTCTACGCCGGTATACATTTCGAACACGCCTCATATGGCGCATGAAATGGCGATGTCTGATAAAATGAGCAAGCGTTAATTGCTCCATAATCGGAAGATGACGATAGGTTAATTCCTGGATTTGGGCAAGCTGACGGATGGCCTCTTTGGGGCCGATGATTGCCGATATCCGAATGCCAGGAGCAATCATTTTGGAAAAGCTCATCATATACAATGTATTCTGAGGTTGTTGACTGAACAAGGTTGGAAGCGGATCGCCGCGGTATCGAAATTCGCTGTCATAATCATCCTCGACAATCCAGAACCGCTGCTCAGCAGCCATATGCAACAATTGCTGCCTGCGGGGTTCCGACATAATAACCCCAACCGCACACTGGTGCGATGGTGTAACGAACACAAGTTTGGATCCGGGATGAATGCGGTCTACGCATAGCCCGTATTCGTCGACCGGAACGGGGACAACTTGCATACGCCGATACTTCATCGCCATCCAGGCAGCAGGGAAGCCGGGATCTTCAACCGAAACCGTATCTCCTTCATGTAAAAGAGCTTGGGCGATCAAATCGATGCTGTGTTGTGCGCCTGAGGTTAATATGATTTGATCGATATCCACATGGACCCCCCGTTCAAGCGACAAATAACGTTGAATCTGTTCTCTTAGCGGCCGGAATCCATAGGCATCGCCGTAAGTCCAACTGTCCAACCCTGCTTCTGACGAGGCCTGTAAAAATGATTGCCTCCAATTCCTTTGAAAATGCTCATCTAAATAAGGCTCATGGGGGGTGAAGTCGATTTCTATAATTCGTTCATCTTTGTCTCCGAACCAACTGTGCAAATGGCCGATTGCAGCATTTAATAAAGGCAATTCGGGTGGGATTGGTCCTTGAGCCGAAGTTTCCCCTGAAGTTTGAGTAGCATATGTCCATTCGCTAACTCTTGTTCCGCCGCGTCGAGAGGTTACGGTGTACCCGCGGCTGTATAACTCCTCGTATACAATCTGTATAGTTGAACGGGAAACGCCGATTAATAGAGCGAGCTCTCGGGATGGCAGCAGCAGTTCGCCTGGCGGCCATTTTCCGGTTGTAATATTATGGATCGCTTGGTCCAGCAGTTGCTGCCAGATCGGACGCTCGTCATCTCGGTTTACTCTTAGCATTCATACACCTCCAGTGTTCCAAATTGTGATTATGGATTGTCCTCAATGGCTCCTCGTGGACATTTGAAACAATCCATTGATTGACATGCTATCATGGCATAACCTTCTTTTGCAAATTATGAACAGTTTTCGCTTTAAGCGATCGATAAAAGATGGTAAGTCGGCAAGCAAGCATTCATGAAATAAAGCTGGGCGCAGAATGATATCATCTGTACCCAGCTTTTACTATAGCCGTTATGTTTATTTCTGATTAAAACCTCTATATAAAAAAATTAATGCACATGCGAAGGGAAAAACTGCCGCCAAATAACCGCTTAAGGCTTGGGAAATGGCAATGACGATAAACAGGGCTGCCATAATAAAAGAAAAGATTTTAGAGTTGTTAAGGTTCATATTTCACCTCGATATAGATATCATAAAAAATCGCGTGAAGAGAAGTTAGTAATCTGTTTTAATAAAAATAAGCAGGGAAATGAGATAAGTAAATAAAACCAACACAGCAGTCAATGAAGCAAAGGTTGTCAGCGGGTAAGCCAGCAGAGAAGCAAATGCCTGGCTGGAAGGGTCCAGCGAACCTAATTTTCCTGCAAAGTTGGATAGCGTAAAAAATACCATGATGCCGATGATATTCGCTGTCCGATATCCATATCTGAAATAGAGGGGATAAAAAATCGCGTTCATGAAATAAGAGCAGCATAAGGAGAGGAACGCGACTTCCCAGTTTAGAATCGGCTGTTCCATGTGGATGCCAGCTGCATATTTCAACAATAACAGCACTAAAATGAGCCAAATATAAGATATCAACCACCATAGGAAAATCGTGGCGTATTTAGCGGCGATAATCATTTTGCGGGAAAGCGGCAAGCTCAGCAGCAGCTTGTATTGCAGCTTTTCAGTTTCTCCCGTATTCGAATTGGAATAGCTCGTCAGAAAATAACTGATAAACCCGACGGCTAAACTGAAGATGATCGTGGGGAACAGGCCTGAGCCTGAAATTCTATCGCCGAGCGTGAGGAAAAGAGGGAACATAATGATCGGAATCAGGAAGGCTATTTTTTTTTGAGTGTATAATTCCATGAAAAGCAATTTCAACATACCAGTTAGCTCCTTTTTAACCATTCTGGCTCTTTACAACGTAATACATAATGTCTTCCAGTGCAGGCCGCTCTACTTTGAATTCAGGATTCATATCCAGCCGTTCCAACTGCTCCCTTTCCATAAAAGCTTCAAACCCTAAGGAGGTTAATTTGATGGCCAGAGGGCGGTGCTCCTCGACAAGCTCTTTCAGGTTCTTGGGCCCCCTAATGATGACATAATCATCTAGGATGGCTTCCGTTTCTTTGCTGAATTGAATTTTCCCATCATGAATGAAAGTGATATAATCCGCCACATGCTCCAGATCCGAAATATTATGCGTCGAGAAAAAAATAGCTTTTTGATCGTCTTGTATAACTTCTAGCAATACATCCAGCAATTCTTTTCTGAAAATAGGGTCGAGTCCAGAAGTAGGTTCATCCATGATGATCAGTTCTGCGTGGTGTGAAAGTGCGATAGCCAAAGCGAATTTCATGGCTGTGCCTTTGGAGAGGGATTTTACTGGCGTCGATAGAGGTACGCCGAATTTTGTAATATAGTCGTAGAATGCCTTGTCATCCCATCGGTCGTAGAACATGGAGATCAATTGCTTGTTCCTCTCGACGGTCAAATCTTCAAAAAATACATTCTGGTCATATACGAAGCCTATACGCTGCTTCAAAGACTTCATATTGTCTTGCGCGTCGGCGTCGGTATTAAACAATTTGACATGACCGCTATCAGGATGAGTGAGGCCCATAATACAGCGAATCGTAGTGCTTTTGCCGGCCCCGTTAGGGCCTATGAAACCCATGATATAACCTCTTTTGAGGGAGAAGCTGACTTGCTGCAGCTCGAACCCTTTATGCTTCTTGTAAATACTGTTAACCTCCAAAATATTTTCTTCCTCATTCAAGGTCCATCTTCCTCCTCGTAAATCGTCTGTACAAGGCTTTGCAGCTCGTTAAGTCCGATATTGTACCTTTTGCATTCCGGAACAAGCCGTTCTAATTCTCGGGTAATGATCTCCAATTGCCTTGATTTCATATTCTCTTTGTCTTGGAAGGCGATGAAGGTGCCTTTTCCTAAAACGGTATGAACATACCCAGTCCTCTCCAGTTCCTCGTAAGCGCGCTTAGTAGTAATTACACTGACTTTAAGTTCACTGGCAAGCTTTCTAATTGAGGGCAGCTGATCACCTTCCTTCAGTTTGCCATTTAAAACTTGAACGATGATTTGCTCGATAATCTGTTCATAAATTGGCTGTTTCAAGGAATAAACAATTGAAATGTGCATATCGACCTCTTTTGTTATTTTGTATATATACGATATATACACTTCTAGTGTACGCCTGCAAAAATAAATTGTCTACTCTTTTTAGTATAAATTTTCCTATTAAGTCATTTAAACGAAATTAACTTCACTAATTTTAGTTAAAATATTGGGCTTTGTTCTATAATTTGTAAAAACTATCACCTGTAACTCTATTGAATTTACAATCGCTGTAAACTAATATCGAGATAGAAATTACATTTTAAGGAAATTACATCAAATTTTAATCTTTAAGATAGAAAGGAGGTAGATAAATATGGTAGCTCCAAGCGTTGAACCAAATGGCATTACATGCTGGGGATGTTTAGCATGTGCGGCATGTACGGTTACGGCATTGACACTTGTGTCTGCACTGAGCGGTTTGAACACAGTTGACTAATCTATGTGAAGTTGGGGGGACTTATCCCTAAGTTCATAATCGTCTACTTCAATCAGGGATAGGTCCTGGTCATATTATTCCTAATATTCGGGGAATGGGAGGTCTGGCGATGAAAAGCTATATTTCATGGAGTAAGAATTTGAAGCTGAAGAAATACTCGGAGCAGATTATCGTAATGGAAGTTTATGAGGATTTGGAAAAACGAAGATGTCATTCATTTTCCTTGAATCCCACGGGTGCAGAAATTATTCGTTCCATTAACGGCACGAGAACTTATGATGAGGTCATTGCATTATTGTCTGAGAAGTATAACGAAAATTATGACAGAGTAGATGCTTTAGTCACAGAATTTATAATGAATCTATCCAAGCTGCACGGTATAGACGTGATTTATAGCAGAGTACCGAAATATATTTCCTATGAGGTCGTGGAAGAAAAATCGATGTATCCTAAAGTTGTCACATTAGAGTTAACCGACCGATGTAATATCAAATGCCTGCATTGTTATGGCGATTACGGTAAAGTCGGGAATCATGATATGAGCCTGGAGGATATCAAAAATATATTGTTTCAGTTTGAGGAATTGGGGGTTCACACGATCGAATTAACGGGGGGTGAAATTACGATTCATCCCGATCTTAAGGAAATTTTATTGTATACGCTGAGTTTAAAATATGACCAAATTTCCTTTTTAAGCAATGGCATTGCTTTAACCGAAGAGATCATGGACATTATCATAGAGAATAAATCCCGGTTTGTTGTTCAAATCGATATCCACAGCCTAGATGATGATTATTTGCATTGGTTTACCAAAGCCCCGAGAACGTTGAGCCGAATTCAGCGCAATATTATGAAACTCGCGGAAAACCATGTCAAGATGAGAACTGCAACAGTCATTACAAGAAGAAATATTCAAGAAATCGAGAACATCGCAGATTGGGTACATAGTTTAAACATCGAGCATTTTGGCATCTCTCCCGTTCTTTCTTTAGGCAGAGCCATGGGGGCGGACAATGATTTGTATTTGACCTCTGAGGATATGATTTTGCTAGAAGAGAAGCTGAATATCATCAATAATAAATACGCCAACTTTATATCGATTATCGACAGCAATCGTTCTGACAGCAAAAATTGCGGTGCTTTGACCTCTCATTGCGTCATTTCGTCGCGGGGCGACGTGAAAATTTGCACAATGGACAATTTGAAATATTTTGATAGCAGCATTGGCAATGTGCTGGAGAAAGATATTAAGACGCTTTACCATGAAAATCGAGACTATATTTTGGCTTTCTTCAATATGCCTTCCCCGCAGCTTGACTCGAGTGAATGCAGGAGCTGTTCCAATATTTATTATTGCAGCGCCTGCGTGTTAAGAGGGCTCATTAAAGCGAAGGAAATGGGGGACAATTGCACATGGTTTAAGAATAGGATACCAGCCTTAATCAAGGAAAAGCTGCTGATTTAGAACGTTCACGGCAAGTATTACAAGGGCCTTGGAGTGAAGTATATGAGCAAAAAGGAATTCCAATATAGAAATCTCCTATTTTTATGGCCATACTTAAAGCAATCTAAATACAAATTTATGACTGGGATGATAGGCATGGGACTGTCATCATTGCTGATCACCCCCATCCCTTATTTAATTGGGTACTCCATAGATAATATTATTTTAATGAATAAAGGCTATCTCGATTTATTGAAAATAGCCCTGCTAATGGCAATAATTTATATTGCTGGTTACATGGTAAACATAGGTTACTCCTATATCTTTTCCAAGGTTCAATATGAGGTTGTTAATAAGATTAGAGTATCGACCGTAGAATCGGTCATAGATGCACCCCTAGCCTTCCACAATAAACATGACAAGGGATATACCCTAGGTAGAATCTCGGAGTCTTCAAGCTTAGGCGTATTGTTCTCCCCTTCATTTTTGGGGACGGTAACCGGCATCTTTGATTTTATATTCTCTCTGTTTGTGATGTTCCAATTGAGCTCCACGCTGACTTTTACAACCCTTATTATCATTCCGCTGTATTTTATTATATCCAGGCAGGCATCCCGCAAAATATCTGAAAGCACCACTAGAGTCTATGAATCATCGGCTCAATTGAATGGAGAGGTCTTCGAGACGTTAAATGGCATAGAAGAGATCAAACTGTTGGTCGGAAAAGACACGCAGATTCAAAAGCTTAACAGAAAACTGGAAAGCATGATTAAAAGTTTGCTTAAACAAAGCCTGAATTTCGTGTTTTTTGTTCAAAATATTATTTTAAGCAATAACCTGGTAACGACATTTGTTTTATTCATCTCCGGAATATTAATTCTGAACAATGATCTGACGATAGGGATATATACATCTTTTTCGTTATATTTGTCGAAGCTTCTCGCGACGACCCAGGCATTTGGCAGCATTGAAGTTACATTAAAGCCGGTGTGCGTCAGCATAAGCAGAATTAAGGGGATCCTGGAAACGGAAAACGAAAATATGGCCGGCGCTCGGGGATTTGATGAAAGCATCAGCACTATTCGTTTCAAAGAAGTAAGCTTTAAATATGAGGCCGGCAAGGAATGGGTTATCCAAAACATGGACTTTGAGCTGGAAACCGGGGACCGAGTGCTTCTTCGCGGCTTGAACGGTTCAGGAAAAACAACGCTCATTAAACTGATTACTGGCTTGTATAAGCCTGTTCAGGGGCAAATCATGATGAATGAGCAGGATTATTCGCTGCTAGATATTAACTCGATAAGGAAACGGATAGGCATCGTCTCCCAAAGCATATTTCTATTCAAAGGAACGGTGGCGGATAACATCCTTTTTGGACAAACAGGAAAAACAATAGATGATGTCATCGCGACAGCCCAGAAATATAACTTGATGGGTTATCTTGAAAAACTCCCAAAAGGATTGAATACGGAAATCTCGCAGAATGGCTTTGGCGTATCGGGCGGGCAAACGCAGGTGATCGCGTTTTTAAGAGCTGTTTTGGTTCACCGGGATTTAATTATTCTCGATGAGGCGACATCGAATTTGGATATAGATACGAAAGACCTGATCGCGGGCATTTTAAATGCCGAGCAGCTTTGTCATATATTAATTGTAATTTCTCATCAAGCCGAACAGTATGATTATATTAATAAAGTCATCGACTTGGACCAATATAAAGATAACCTAGTATTACAAGGACAATGAGGATAGAGGATAGGTGTAATCATAAAAATCCAAGGAGGCCGACTGCATGAAGCAGCAGCTTCCTTGACTTGATTGATGGCTGAAAAACAAAGTGTTGACACATTTGATTCCAAGTGATATTATCTTAGAAGTGACCCAAAAAGGAGTCGCTACAAGAAATCATTTATGAACTACTTGTCATCGGGACGTAGCTCAGCTTGGTAGAGCACCTGGTTTGGGACCAGGGGGTCGCATGTTCGAATCGTGTCGTCCCGATATACAAAGAAGCAGCCATTCTTTAGAGTGGCTGCTTCTTTGTATTCTGTATAATTCAATCTCCCTCCGGTCACAATAACAATAAATATCGACCGATAGAAGGGGATACCAGTGAATATCTTCCGTATCAAAAGACAGCTAAGGCGCCGGTGGAGAAGATGGAGACGCGCTATTTGGACGATTGGCGGCTGCGGGCTGGTCACCATGATGACTTGGCTCGGACTGATGTTGTCCAATCAAATGGAGCAATTGATGGCCAAGGAGCCGATTGCTCTGGAAACGCTGGGAATCATCAGGGAAGCGGCCATAGGCGCAGGCAAGGAGACTGATTTGGAATCAGCCTGGATCGAACAATTGAACCAAAGCAGGCAGCGGCGAACCGTTCATTTAAACAAAATATATGCGTGCGGAGAAGAGAGTTCCGTCCTGGGAACCTTAAGTCCCGATGAAGTCATTGAAATATATCGTTCTAATCCAGGCTGGCAGGGAAGCATTGATGCCCAAGGAGACGTCTGGTTTGAGCAGCAGATCAATGAGCTGTCGGAGACGTGCAGAAGCAACGGATATTTCGGGATCGACCAGCAGGGGAATCTCAGTCTGTTCGATGGACCTCCAGATAAAGAGAAGGTGCTTAAAACCTTTTTCCAATTAGACGTAGAGACGATGGAAAGCTCTCTGCCCCCTGACGTACTGCTGCATCTGCATCAGGGCATCCGCATACAGGATTTGGACGAGTACAACAGCGTACTGTCAACATTCAGCGAATTTGCAGCCATGCCGGCCAGGAAGGTCATGCAACAAAAGGATGAATAAAGCGTATATACTATCATGCCAAGAGGCGTTGTCCAAACGTCTCTTTTTTTGTTGCCGCTGACAAAGTTCTACAAAGATTTTCCTCAACAGTCCTCATTCTTTTGCTATAATAAGTGAATACATATGTTCGGTTATCTGGACATAGGCTTCGCTTCCGCAAGGAAGCTCCTTCAGGAATATGGAGCTGTAAACAAACATGGGGAGAGATAGAGGTTGCGAATATTAGGGATTGACCCGGGCATCGCCATCGTCGGTTTCGGCTTTATTGATAAACAAGGCAGCAAATGCGTTCCCGTACAATACGGCTGCATTCAGACAGAGGCGCATACGCCAGAGGAAGAAAGGCTGCTTCATGTCTATGAAGGCATGGTTCAGCTTATCGACAAATACCAGCCTGACGCCGTAGCGCTAGAGAAGCTGTTCTTCAACCGGAACGTGACTACTGCTATGTCGGTCAGCCAGGCGCGAGGCGTACTTGTACTAGCTGCGGCACAGCGTAATTTGCCGATATCGGAGTATACGCCAATGCAAATCAAACAAGCGATGGTAGGGTACGGCAAAGCGGAGAAAAAGCAGGTGCAGGAAATGACGAGAATGTTCCTGAAGCTGCAGGCGATCCCGAAGCCGGACGATGTGGCGGATGCGCTGGCCGTAGCGATTTGTCATGCCCATTCTTATACACTAAATTCGAAATTGAACGAGGTATTGAGGACATGATTGATTTTGTTAGGGGCCAGGTGGCTCATTTGGAAAACGACTATGTCGTGTTGGATGTTCAGGGAATAGGGTACCGTATTTATTGCCCGAATCCCTATGTGTTTACTGCCAAAAACGAACAGACGACGGTGTACACCCATCATCACGTACGGGAGGATGCTATCCTGCTATACGGCTTCCCGACGCGGGAGGAGCAGAAACTGTTCCGCAAGCTGATCGAAGTATCCGGGATCGGGCCGCGGGTAGCGCTCGGCATTCTAAGCGGGGGACAACCGGAGCATGTCGTAGCTGCGATCCAGCAGGAGAACATTACGTTTCTGACCAAGCTGCCGGGAATCGGGAAGAAGACGGCGCAGCGGATGATCCTTGATCTGAAGGACAAGCTGGACGGCCTAGGCGGGCCTTCGCTGTTTGATGAGGCGCCGGCTGAGTTGGACGGGCTGGATGGGCTAAATCCGGGCTGGCCGGAGGCCAGGGAAGGATTGAAGGCGCTCGGTTATACCGACGCCGAGCTTGACCGGGTATGGCACCAGCTGAAGGATTCGATCAAGCCTGCCGAAGAGGTGGATTCGGTCATGAAAAAAGCGCTCAAGCTGCTGTATGCAGGCTGACTTGGGCTAGAGGGGAAGGAGCAAGTTAGCGATGGAAGACCGGATTATATCCGCGAATTTGATGATGGAAGAGCAGGCCGTGGAGCTTAGTCTTCGTCCCCGTTATTTAGCGGAATATATCGGACAGAGCCAAATCAAGGACAACTTGAAAATATATATCGAAGCCGCAAAAATGCGCAACGAAGCACTGGACCACGTCCTGTTGTACGGACCGCCGGGGCTTGGAAAGACGACGCTGGCCAATATTATCGCCAATGAGCTTGGCGTCAACCTGCGGACGACGTCAGGGCCCGCAATCGAGCGGCCAGGGGATTTAGCCGCTCTGCTGACGAACTTGCAGGAAGGGGACGTCCTCTTCATCGACGAAATCCACCGGCTGCATCGGACGGTGGAAGAGGTGCTATATCCGGCGATGGAGGATTTCGCCCTGGATATAATGATCGGCAAGGGGCCGAGCGCAAGATCCGTGAGGCTCGATTTGCCGCCGTTTACGCTGATCGGCGCCACGACGAGAGCGGGACTGCTGTCAGCGCCGCTGCGCGACCGTTTTGGCGTGGTGAACCGTCTGGAGTTCTATACGGTGGAGGAGCTCAGCTATATCGTAAGCCGGGGCGCTGATATTTTTGGCATCGATATTATCGGGGACGCAGCCGATGAGATCGCGCTTCGCTCGCGGGGAACGCCGCGGATTGCCAACCGGCTCCTCAAGCGGGTGCGGGATTTCGCTCAGGTGCGTGCAGACGGCCATATTACTACCGATATTGCCAAGGAAGCTTTACAGCGGCTGCAGGTTGATCCTATGGGTCTTGATTTGATCGACCATAAGATGCTTCGGGCGATGATTACGAATTTCCGGGGCGGGCCTGTCGGACTGGATACGATCGCCGCGACGATCGGGGAAGAAAGCCAGACGATTGAGGACGTATACGAGCCATACTTGCTCCAAATCGGTTATTTGCAGCGTACACCGCGCGGCAGAGTGGCAACTCCGGCGGCTTATCAGCATCTGGGGCTGCCCATGCCTGCGGATTCTTGAGAAGAGAAGCCAACTGCATTACACGTTGATGAGGAGGATACAGAGCGTGATTATTCCTAGACCGAGACGAGGACAAAAAAACAGGGGTTCAAAGTGGGCAGCGGCTCTATTGAGCGCAGCATTGCTGAGCGGCCTATTCCAGACGCCAGCCGGTGCGGATGCGATGCCGGATACGCGAGTTCGCGTCGCCATGTTCCTGGACTTAGGCAGCACGTATAAATCGATAGTGCCGGCGGTGAGCCTGGCAGCGGAATCGGCGTGGCAGGCAGGGCCGCAAAAAGACGGCAGCTTTGAGAGCTGGCTTGATTTCACTCCGGGTCAGACGGTACGCTTCAGCGTGGACGGGATTAAAGTCAAAGCGTTGGAAAGCGCAGACTGGCAAACGGTCTCGGCAGCCGTCAAGAAGCTGCAGAGCGGAACGGACAAGCCGGTGGCGGTTGTCACCGAGCAAGCGGGCGGAACGGTATATCAAGTGTATACGGGGCCTTATGCCAGCGCAGAAGAGGCATCTGGGGCGGTAACCCGTGTGACCCAGGCGCTAGCAGGACAGTTGGGAGGAGCACAGCCGACCATTCATGGGGGGTACTATTATTCCGCAGGCGTATTTGGAAGCAAAGTGGAAGCGGAGGCTTACAGCCAATCGTTAAGCCTGCCAGGGATAGAGGTCAAGGTTGCTGTTGTGGGTGCCAGCCAATATGCGGTATGGGTCGGCGGAGCCGTTAACGATTCGGCATTGGCCGCGCTGAAGGGACAGATTCTTCAGCTGCAACCGCAATTGAATTTATCACCGGTGGATGTTCAGGCCCCTGCGCTGATTGCGTACCGTGATGTTACCGGGGAAGCGGTTTCTCCAAGGACGGTTGACCATTATGCGGTCAGCGGCGCAAATACGAAGCTGGTCGTGCGGGATAGCGAAGATTCTGTCATTCAAGTGGCCGAGAGATCAGCCCGTAAATTTCGCGGGGACTTCGAAATCAGCAGCGTAAACGGCCAGCTTGCCCTGGTAAACGACGTTCCGCTGGAGCAATATTTGTATTCGGTCGTCGCTGCAGAGGTGCCTAGCTCCTGGCCGCAGGAGTCCTTGAAGGCGCAGGCGGTTGCAGCCCGGAGCTATGCGCTGTACCATGCAGCCGGCAATAAGTTCAACGTCGCAGGACTGGTGGATACAACCTTAAGCCAGGTATACAATGGAGTTGATAAGGAAGTTGACAGCATCAAACAAGCCGTGGACAGCACAGCCGGTGAGGTTATAAAATCGAATGGCCGGATTGTGGAAGCCATTTTCTCCTCCAATAGCGGGGGCATGACGGCCGATTCGACCGAGGTATGGAGCAACCCGAACGCGACGTTTGGCAGCATGCCGAGCGATGGGGACAAGGCTGCGCAGGCAGGGTTGAAATCATGGTATCATGTGCTGCTGCCTTCGGGTAAAACGGGATACGTAAGGGAAGATAACGTAAAGCTTACGGGAGGAAAAACAGCAGCGGGCCTGACTCAAATGACGGTAACGTCAAGCGCAACGAATGTCCGTCCGATTCCGCTGATCCAAGCGGATGTCAGCCCGGTGGCGCAAATGAATCCTGGCGATCAGGCGGTTGTGCTTGGCCTCGTTGAGGAATCCAGCTCATATGCGTGGATACGAGGCCCCTATAGCTCGGATGAGCTGTTAAAGTCGCTGAAGGGCAGAACGGGGACCGAAGCTCCTTCCCCGATCCTCAATTTGGAAATTACACAGCGCGGGCCTTCCGGACGCGCAACGCAGATCAAAGCCAATGGGCAAATCCTCGATGTTCGTTATCCGGATTTATTCCGCTCTGCTTTTGGCGGGCTCCCAAGCACACTGTTTGATATTGCGGCTACCGGTAGGTATACTGTACAAAGCGCAGGCGGAGAAATGGCCGCCGGGACGGCGTCCTCCGGCACGCCAGTGCTGTCTTCATCGGGCGTTAGCAACTGGAACGGCGGCAGTATGGTCATCATGGGAGCGGACGGTGCGGCCCGGGCCGTTGATCAGACGAACCGTTTCCTCTTCGTGGGACGCGGCAATGGCCATGGTCTTGGCTTATCCCAATGGGGGGCCAAAGGAATGGCAGATGCAGGGTATGATTATATATCCATTTTGCAACACTATTATCAGAACGTAACTATCGTTAAGGAATGATTGCATCCTATGAATGTCGACTTATATGATTTTGAATTGCCGGAAGAATTGATCGCACAGACACCGCTCGCCGATCGTACCGCATCCCGGCTGCTTTCTTTAAATAAAGCCACCGGTGAGGTGCGGCACCATATGTTTCCGGCGATATTGGACTATTTGCAGCCAGGAGATACGCTGGTATTGAATGATACTCGGGTAATTCCGGCCAGGCTCTTTGGCGCCAAGCGGGACACAGGCGCCAAGGCCGAGGTTCTGCTGCTCAAGAACATAGGGGACGACCGGTGGGAAGCCTTGGTCAAGCCCGGCAAAAAACTGAAGACCGGCGCTGTAATCACTTTCGGAGACGAACTCACAGCTACGATTGAGAGCGAAGGGGATATGGGGGAGCGCGTGCTTTCTTTTTCCTATGAGGGCATCTTTAATGAAATCCTGGACCGGCTAGGACAGATGCCGCTTCCTCCTTACATTAAGGAGAAACTCGACGACCGCGAGCGTTACCAGACTGTATATTCTAAGCATGAAGGGTCAGCCGCCGCACCGACTGCCGGCCTGCATTTCACGAATGAGCTGCTGGAGCAGGTGCAGGCTAAAGGCGTTGACATCGCTTTTATAACGCTGCATGTAGGTCTTGGAACCTTTAGGCCCATGTCGGTCGAGCGGGTAGAGGATCATGTCATGCATGAGGAATATTATATTCTGTCCGAAGAGACGGCAGAGCTGCTGAATGCAACGAGACAGCGCGGCGGGCGAATCATTGCCGTCGGCACGACTTCCGCACGCACGCTGGAGACGGTGGCGGGTAAAGGCCAGGAAGGTCCGATCACCGCGATGAGCGGCTGGACAGGCATTTTCATTTATCCCGGCTATGAATTTAAACTGGTAGATGCGCTGCTTACCAATTTTCACTTGCCCAAGTCAACATTGGTCATGCTGGTCAGCGCTCTGGCCGGGCGAGAGCGCCTGCTGAACGCATACCGTGAAGCCGTCGAGCACAAATACCGTTTCTTCAGCTTCGGGGATGCCATGTTTATTTATTAAGGTTAAGAGGATGGTTGATAATATTGGCAGCAGCAATAACTTACGAACACATTAAGACGTGCAAGCAGTCGGGCGCAAGGCTCGGTCGGGTGCATACCCCGCACGGCGTGATTGAGACGCCGATTTTTATGCCGGTCGGAACGCTAGCCACAGTTAAGACGATGAGCCCGGAAGAACTTAAGGAAATGGATGCGCAAATTATTTTGAGCAACACGTATCATTTGTTTCTGAGACCTGGGCATGACATTATTCGTGAAGCGGGCGGACTGCATAAATTTATGAATTGGGATCGTCCGATCCTGACCGACAGCGGCGGATTCCAGGTGTTCTCACTCAGTGAAATGCGGAAGATTACGGAGGAGGGCGTGCATTTCCGCTCGCACCTGAATGGCGACAAGCTGTTCCTGTCTCCTGAAGTCGCGATGGAAATCCAAAACGCGTTGGGCTCGGATATCATGATGGCCTTTGACGAATGTGCGCCTTACCCGGCTGAGCATGATTATGTCAAAAAATCACTCGAACGCACGACCCGCTGGGCCGAGCGCTGTCTGAAAAGCCATGCCCGCCCGCATGATCAAGGCTTGTTCGGGATCGTCCAAGGCGGCATGTTCGAAGACTTGCGCAAACAGAGCGCGAAGGATTTGACTTCCCTGGATTTTCCGGGGTATGCTATTGGTGGACTGAGTGTTGGTGAGCCTAAGCACTTGATGTATGAGGTGCTCGATTATACGGTGCCTTTACTCCCGGCAGACAAGCCCCGTTATTTGATGGGGGTAGGATCGCCGGATGCGTTGATTGAAGGCTCCATCCGGGGAATCGATATGTTTGACTGCGTGCTGCCGACCAGGATTGCCCGCAACGGCACAACGATGACGAGCCAAGGCAGACTGGTGGTGCGCAACGCTCAATATGCAAGAGATTTCGGGCCGCTCGATCCGGAGTGCGATTGCTACACTTGCCGTAATTACTCCCGGGCTTACTTGCGGCACTTGATCAAAAGTGATGAGACATTCGGTCTTCGGCTGACTACATATCACAACCTGTATTTCTTAATTAACCTGATGCGCCAAGTTCGTCAGGCGATTATGGAAGACAGGCTGCTCGATTTCCGGGATGAGTTCTTCGAGCGGTATGGTCTGTTTGGCAATGATAAGGGATTCTAAGAAAAGCAATTATTCAGCGAAAGGGGGATATCCATGTTCCAGTATGCAGCAGCGGCAGGATCAGGTGCGGCGAATCCAATCATTTCCTTGGTTGTTCCGTTCGCGATCATGTTTATCGTGTTTTATTTTCTGTTGATTCGTCCTCAGAAGAAGAAGCAGCAATCACGCAATGAAATGCTGAGAGCGCTCAAGAAAGGGGACAAGATCGTCACAATCGGCGGTCTGCACGGTACAATCGTTTCATTGACGGATGATAACGTGGTACTTCTCGTGAATGATGCGACGAAGCTGACGTTTGAGCGCAACGCGATCAGCCATAGCGTAAGCACAGAGAAGGCTTCCGAATCCAAGTAACGACGAAAAGCCCATCTGAATGAGAAAAGAGCCTGCAACAGGCTCTTTTTTGTTGCTTAGAGCAGTATCTTATCTTTTCTTATGCAAATTGACTCCGAACATCCCTCCTAGAGCCCCGATCAATAAGGCAGGAAGAAGTAAAGTGAAATCGTTTAGCCCCGGAGAATTATCCAAGGCCAGAAAGCTGATGCACAATACTAGAAGGCCGTACAGCATTCCGGTAAGAGCCCCCTGATACCAGCCCTTCTGCCCAGCCCGCTTCCCTGAGGTAAGTCCCCCAAATAACAGAGCAGCAGCATGCACGATGTAAATCGGCCAGGTAAGATTGTGCTCCTCCAGCGAACCGGATTGCAGCAGCAGAGATAAAATCAGCGCCCCGATCATCATCCACAGGAAAGCGTACCATATGCCAGACAAGGTGGGATGGGAAAGTCGAATTGATCCCAAACGTCGGAAGAAATCCATAACTCGTTCCTCCTATTCATTTATTATCATCATTGTATGGTCAAGCTTACTGGTTTAGTACAGGTTTGCTTGCTGCGAACGCGTGCGGACATAGCAAAAAATGCATGTCCCGCCGCAAATTAAGCGATTTGAGGTTCGCATGGGTCAGCGGGAAGAAGGTCACAATATTTGTACTAATCGTTCTGACTGTACCTGATTAAATATGATGGAGGGAACCTGATGACCGTACATCTCGCTTCGATTATACTTCGGACCGTGCTCATGTATATTACCGCGTTTGTTGTCATGCGCATTATGGGAAAAAGAGAGATCGGGGAGCTGTCCATCTTCGACTTGGTCATTTCAGTCATGATTGCCGAAATCGCGGTATTCGCGATCGAGGATATGAAACGCCCCCTGTATGAAGGCATTGTTCCCATGCTTACTTTGCTGTTAATACAAATGGCGATTGCCAAAGTGTCTTTGCACAGCCGGGGGGTGAGATCTCTGTTTGACGGCAAGCCTAGCGTAATTATTCAGAACGGCCGGATCAACCGGGAGGAGATGAGAAGGCAGCGTTATAATCTTGACGACCTGCTCATGCAGCTGCGAGCCAATAATATTGATAATGTGGCGGATGTCGAATTTGCTGTACTCGAAACTAGCGGCCAATTGAGCGTCATGCCCAAAAAAGAGGCAGCCCGGAGCGGACGTTACGAACAAGGCAGCGCTGCAGCCGAGCGAGCCAGCAAGCCGGTTGTTCCTAGAATAAAATACGAGGAAATTCCTCTGTCCCTCATTATGGATGGCAGGGTTCAGGACCGCAATTTGGAGCAGATCGGCAAAACGCGATTTTGGCTGAAAAATCAAATTCAAGCCAGGGGCGTCAAGGAATTCAAGGAAATATTTTTTTGTTCCATCGATCATCAAGGGAAGCTGTACATCAATTTGATGCAGGACCCGTAGCTAACGGAACCATCTGCGCAGCAGCGGCAGCCGGCGGAGATCCTGAAGATCGATCAGTCCCATGACTCCCGCCAGCACGAGATACAGCAGACCCGAAATGGATGCGGCTAAGACAAGCTGAATTTCCGAAAGCGGGCTGATCGGCAGTTCGTAATAAATATAAGCGGCCGCTGCAGCCATGATGATCATTCCGCAAATCACTTTGATAACATCGAGATAAGGAATACGATAGCGCAGTTCTCGCGATACGCTGTAGCCGTGCAGCAGCGTCACGACAGCAAAGTTGGCGATGATGGCGATAATCGCTCCGTAAATGCCCAAGCTTGGATTGGATGCCAGATAAAGGATGAGCGATATTTTGATAATTGCTCCGATTAAGGTGTTCAGCAGAGCGCGTCCGGGCTTGTCGAGTGCTTGCAGGGCAGCCTGCAGGGGCGATTGGGCGTATAGGAACAGGGCGAACGGGGCCATGATTTTGAGCATTCCGGCGATATCTGCATTGTTATATATAAGCAGGCATAAAGGCTCGGCCAAGACATACATCAGCGCGGCGAAGGGTCCCCCCGTAACGAGGGCCAGCCGCAGAGATTGATGGAGCCGCAGATGGATCGTACGCATATCCCCTCTTGCCTGGGCCTCAGCCAGGGAAGGAACGAGGGAAACAGCGAGCGATGATGTGAGCGCTCCTGGCAGCAGCAGCAAAGGGATCACCATGCCTTGCAGTGACCCATATTGGGCCGTGGCAATCGCCGTAGTAATGCCGGCTATGGCCAGGCTTTGAGCGGTGGTGATTGATTCCAGCAAATAAGACAGCGAGCCGACTAGGCGGCCTCCTGTAACCGGTATTGCTATACGGAGAATGCGCTTCAAAGTAGAGAAAGACCAGCGTCCCGGATCCGGATTCAGGCTAGATCCCTTACCCGGGGCAACGGTTGCTTCTGCAGGCGGCGCCTTTATCTCTTTACGGCGGGCGCGCCAATAGTGCCATAGAATGACCGCCATGCCGACCACTTCTCCGGCGGCTACGCCGAGCATCGCCCCGGCGGCTCCGTATGCAACGCCCATAGGCAGCATCAGGTAAGAGAACCACAGCACGCATATGATCCGTCCTATGGTTTCCATAATTGATGAGCTCGCGGAAGGAATCATATTTTGCTTGCCTTGGAAATACCCGCGAAATACGGAGGACACAGCGACAATTACGATCATCGGACTCATGGCGAGAAAGGTATGGTATACCCGGGAATCCGGCAGGACATAGCGGCTGATCCATGGTGCGCCCGCCAGGCTGGCGATGGTAAAGAGCAACCCCGCCCCTGCAGTAAAAATGAGGCTCGTCCGCAGTATTGCCGCCGATCGGCCTGGCTGGCCGGACGACTCCGCTTCCGCGATCAGCTTAGCGACGGCTAGAGGTATGCCCCCTGTAATGATGGTCACCAGAACGAGGAAGAACGGGTACCCCAACTGATAGAGGCCTACGCCTTCGGCACCGATGATTCGGGGGAGAAGGATGCGGGGAATGAAGCCGAGAATGCGATTGACGATACCCGCGACAAGCAGGATCATGGTCCCTTGGATAAAGGTCTGTTTATTCAAAATGATTCCCTCTTTCCCGGAATGAGCATTTTACTATGACGTCTTGTCTGATATATTTATGAATATGCAGAACCTGTCCGGATTCATGACAGCTCTTTTTTGCCAAGCGCAAGAGAACCGTCATCAATCAACCGGAACAAGGAAGCAGGAATCACGGAAGAATGGTAGAATTAGTTTAATGACAGCTCACCTCGCAGGAAAGGGGCAGCATGAATGGATCAACAGGAATTCGCCGAGAAGCAGTTAAATGAAACGATCGAAGCTCTATGCCGCAGCAAAGTGGAGGAATTCCGGCTTATCGGTTATGAGCATGTAACCGTATCGGACATTTGGAACTGCGTCAGTCATAAATATGAGAAAGAAGGATATCCCGAACTTCATCAACTGGTGAACGATATCCTTTCGCTCAAATCTACCCAGTTCATGAACTATATGACGTTATCTGCATTTCGTGGGTCCCGTTTCTAGGAAATCGGGATTTCTTTTTTTATTCTCTAGGGAAGCTTTAATAAAACCGACAATATTTGATAAATTGACGCTCTTTTCCTGCATCGCTATAATAGGAATATTGAGAATTCGAAAGGGGAACGAGGTACGGGATGAAAAGACTCATCGTATTCATAACCGTCGTGGTTGTCTCAACAGCAATTATGGCTTGGACAAGCCCTGGTCTGCTTCGAGATGTACATCTTGGCCTGGATTTGAAGGGCGGATTCGAGATTTTGTACGAAGCCGAGCCATTTGAAGCCGGAGCAAAAGTTACGAAGGAGTCACTGCTCAAAACGGCCCAAAGCTTAGAGAAACGCGCTAATCAGCTTGGTACAAGCGAGCCGGAGGTCACAACGGAAGGAACGAACCGGATCCGTCTGAAGCTGGCAGGCGTCACCGACGAGAATGAAGTTCGAAAGCTGATGAAGAAGCCATCGACTTTGACGTTCCGCAGCAAGGATGGAACGGAGACGAGTCCCGAGCAATTTAACAAAATTGAATTGGTCGGCACCGACTTCGTCGAAGGCGGGGCATCAGTACAGTTCAATCAGCTCAACCAGCCGGAAATCGCGATCAAGCTGAAGGATAAAGACAATTTCGCCCAAATTACCGAGCGGCTGCTGGGTAAGGAGCTGGCTATTTTCCTTGACGATGATTTGCTGTCTGCCCCTGTTGTTCGAGCCGTATTAAGAGACGGAACGGCTTCAATCAGCGGAAACTACACACGCGAGGAAGCGAATGATCTAAAGGATGAGATCAACCGCGGCGCCCTGCCGCTTAAATTAACGGAGAAATACTCGCAGAGCGTCGGCGCGACGCTAGGAAAGCAATCTCTTTATCAGACGATTCAGGCGGGATTGGTTGCCTCTTTGTTCATATTGGTCTTCATGATTTGGTTGTATCGCGTCCCGGGTCTTCTGGCCAGCTTTGGCTTGATTCTGCACACTTGGCTGCTTATTGTGGTCTTTAATTTTGCAGACTTTACGCTAACGCTTCCGGGGATTGCGGCTATTGTTCTCGGGGTCGGCATGGCGGTCGACGCCAACATTATTACCAATGAGCGGATCAAGGAGGAAATGCGTCAAGGCAAGAGCATATTGTCCGCCGTGAAGGCAGGGGGCAAGCATTCGTTCCGGACGATAATGGACTCGAACATCACTACGATTATTGTAGCGATCGTAATGTATATTTTCGGGACCGGAGCGGTCAGAGGTTTCGCCCTTGTCTTGATCGTTGAGATCGTGCTCAGCATTGCCACCAATATTTATTTTATCCGTTTCCTGCTGAACCTGCTGCTTAAAGCGGGCAAGCTGCGGAAGCCGAAATATTTCGGTGTAAAGGAGAGTGAAATTGGTGAGCTTTAAAAATAAATTATTGCATTTGAATTTTGTGCACATTAGCAAGCGCTGCTATACATTTTCCATCATACTAACGATAATTGGCGTCATCTCATTGGCTGTGTTCGGCCTCAATTATAGCGTCGATTTCAAAGCCGGTTCCAATGTTGACATTTCGTTCACGAAGAACGTGACTTCAGCACAAATCGAGCCCATCTTAGAGAATATCGGTATTCTGGAAGGATCGAAAATCACTCCGGGCGTAGATCGGATGTCGATCCGCTTCGATGAGGTATTGAACGAGGATCAGGATCACCAATTGAAGGGCGAGATACTGAAGCTCGACAGCGGTGCATCTATGGAAATCAATACCGTTGATCCGGAAATGGCGAAAGAGCTGGCGGCAAATGCGATATGGGCTGTACTGCTCTCGAGCCTCGGGATTATCGTCTATGTCGGCATCAGGTTTGAATGGCGCTTTGCGATCGCTGCCATTGTCGCCTTGCTGCATGATGCCTTTATGGTGGTAACGATCTTCTCCATCTTCCGCTTAGAGGTAGATTTGACCTTTATTATTGCGGTGCTCACCATCATTGGTTATTCGATTAATGACACGATCGTTATCTTTGACCGGATTCGGGAAAACCTGCGGTTTGCCAAACAGAAGACACGCCAGGATTTGATCGATCTCGTAAACAAGAGCGTATCCCAAACCGTTATGCGGTCACTGTATACCGCTTTAACCGTATTTATTGCCGCTTTATTCCTGCTCCTGTTGGGAGGGGCGTCGATCAGGATGTTCTCGCTGGCCATGGTTATAGGGTTGCTGTTCGGGGCGTATTCCTCGATCTTTATTGCCAGCCCGCTGTGGTTTGTGCTTAAGAGCAAGCAAAAAAACAAACCGGCCAAAGCGTCCTAAACGACGGTTTGCCGTTTGCATGGCAGGAGCGAAGCCGCGTCTTAATGAAGGACGCGGCTTCGCCGTCTTCATGGTAATAACGTGTTTCAGGAGGGTTAATATGATTCGCGAACGAGCTGTACCATCTGATTCTGCCGTCTGGCTTGGCACTGCAAACAACGTCATCCTGGCTGTATTCAAAGGAGTGATCGGTTTGCTCTTTGACAGCCGAGCATTGCTTGTGGATGCGTTATATTCCGCGGCGGATGCGGCAGCGGGCATCGCGGAGAAGGTTCAGCTTCCGCAAAGCGTCAGACAACGGCTGAGACTTGGGGATGGGGCAGGCGGCCGCATGAAGGCGGAACCGCTGGCAGCGATTTTTTTCGCTGTATTCCTGTTTATGGGCGTATTGCAAATGGGAGGCGCTTCAGTATCTACTATGGTTACCGGGAAGGTTGTTGCGCCAGGGTTCATGGCTGGGGTGGCCATTGTCGTCTCGATTGCCTTAAGAGAGATCGTATTTCAGCTTCAGTACCGCCAAAATCTCAAAAAACCGGGTAATGCCTCGAAATCCTTTATCGAAATGCACAGGCATTCCCTGTATACTTCCATTATTGTTCTTCTCGGAATTTTTGGGGCGATGACTGGCGAAGCGTGGGATATACCGTTGCTGTTGTATGCCGACCCGGCTGCCTCTATCGTTGTGGCTTGCCTTGTCCTATGGAAAGGGTATCGGCTGATCGTAGGAGCCGTGTACAGCCAAGAGGAAGGGAAGTCGAAGGCAGAGGACAAGTCTGCATTCATTGAAACCGTTCAAAGGGTACATGGGGTTATCACTGTAGACGAACTAAAATTGCATGGCAGCGGCCATTATATATCCGTCGCAGTCATTATTAGCGTGAATCCGCGGATTTCCGTATTGGAAGCCAATCATATTGCGAATCGCGCCAAAATACTGCTGATGAATCGCTTTTCCCAGGTGAGTGACGTAAGTATACAAGTTATGCCTTATGATCCGGGCTATCCTTACAAGAGTAACTACGAAGGATCGAATAATGATCTGCCTACGCTGCTGCAATAAAGAAAAATGCCCGCAAGTAGGAGAGAAGGAAAGAAGGTGCTGTCAGGTTGCTTCATCCGAAGTACCGTTGGGTTGGTCTACATAGTGACGCGGAAGCCGCTTCACTGCTGGCTGAGCAGGCCGGCATACCGAAAATTGTGGCTTCCCTGTTCGTAAGCCGTGGAATTCAAGACGCTCAGGAAGCGCGTCATTTTCTGGAGGGGACCATGGAGGATCTGCATGATCCTTATTTGCTGAGCGGCATGCAAGAGGCAGTTGCACGAATCAGGCGGGCTGTAGAGCAGGACGAACAAATTTTGATTTATGGTGACTATGATGCGGACGGCGTATCTTCCACGGCCCTTATGGTTTGCTTGATGCGCCATTTGAATGCCCGGTTCGAGTATTATATTCCTCACCGCTCCAAAGAGGGGTACGGGCTTCATATCTCTGCTCTAGAGCCATTCGTAGAACGAGGCTTCACGCTGGTGATCACTGTCGACACGGGAATCAGTGCGGTCGAGCAAATCGCGTACGCCAATGCGGCAGGGATGGATGTTATCGTTACCGATCATCATGAGCCTCCGGAAGTTCTTCCCGAGGCTTATACGCTGGTCAATCCCAAATTGCCTTATTGTAAATATCCGTTTAAGGGCCTTGCCGGGGTCGGGGTGGCCTATAAGCTGGCGACAGCCTTACTTGCAGATGAGACCCCTGCTGCCTGGACAGAGCTGGTTACACTGGGAACCATAGCGGATTTGATGCCGCTTACAGATGAGAATCGTATACTAGTTATGAACGGTTTAAAGGCGATGGCTTATTCCAGTTTTCCGGGGATCACGGCTCTAATGGGGGTGGCGGGTTACGCAAAAGGCGAACCGCTGACAATGGTATCCTCGACCAACGTAGCGTTCGGGCTTGCACCCCGCATCAATGCTAGCGGGAGAATGAGCCATGCGAATCAGGCTGTCGCCCTGTTAACGACGCAAAGTATTGAAGAGGCTGAGAAGATTGCTGAGGATTTGGACATCCTGAATAAGGAACGCCAACTGCTGGTGGACAGCATCGTTCAGGAAGCGATCGCCCAGTTGGCCGGCAAAGACGCTGAGGGGGCCTTGCCGGGTGTTATCGTGTTGGCTGGCGAGGGCTGGAACCCGGGCGTCATCGGAATCGTGGCCTCTAAAATACTGGATCGCTATTATCGGCCAACCATCGTTCTTGCTATAGACCCGGAGACCGGAACATGCAAAGGCTCGGCTCGTTCCATCCCGGGGCTGGATATCTATGAGGCTCTAACTCACTGCAAAGGCCTGCTGGATCACTATGGAGGGCATCCCTCAGCAGCGGGAATGACCTTGCACCGCAGCCAGCTTGCGAAGCTGGAAGAGCAGTTGAACGAGTTCGCTGCCGGCGTGCTTTGCGAGGAGCATTTCATCCCGGTGATGCATACGGATTTGGAGTGCCGCTTATCGGATATTTCCTTGCCGGTCATTGAGCAGTTGGAGAATCTTGCTCCGTTCGGCATGGGGAATACCTGCCCAAGATTGCTTATTCGCGGCGCCAAGCTAGTGGAAAGCCGTTCGCTAGGCAAGGAAGGCAAACATATGAAGCTTGTCCTCAGCCAGGATGGAACAATGATGGAGGCGGTGGCTTTCGGGAAGGGGGAGCTGTTATCCCAGTTAACCGAAGAGGCCCGGATAGATGTTGTGGCCGAAGCCAGCATCAATGAATGGAACGGATCACGCAAGCCGCAGCTGATGATTCAGGATCTCGCTGTACCGCATATCCAGGTGTTTGATTACCGGGGGGCAAGCCATCCTGTATTGAAGATGAATGAAATCCGCAGTCAGCTGGTAGAGCAGCAATCGCTTGAGCAGCGAGTAATCGCCGTCGTTGCGGGCAATGACTCGGAATTGACGAAAAATTATGAATTGAACGATACCCCTTGTTGGATATATGATAAGGACGTTGGCGTAATTCCTGGCAATACGGCCGCTCAACTGAACGGGCAAAACAGGATGGATATAAAAATATTGTTTGTTCTTGAACTGCCCGAGTCCTTCGACATATGGCATAAGATGATGGGGACATTCTCCTCAGTAGAGAGAGTGTACCTATTTCACCCGGCAAGGGATCGGCAAGAGGCGATTCTTCCGCCGTCCCGGGAGCAATTCAAACAGATCTATGCTCTGCTCAAGCAGCAGGTTACGGCTGCGGTGCCGGAGGAAGAGCTGATTTCCGGCCTGATGCGGCGCACCCGCCTGTCACGGCGGATGCTTGTGATGACGCTGGCGGTTTTCGAGGAGTTGGGCTTCATCCATCGCGATATGGGTACATTAACGATGGCACAGGCTCCCGCCAAGCGGGCCCTGGACACGTCTCGCCGCTATCTGGAGCTTGGAGAGCTGGCTGAAATGGAGCAGATCCTCCATCATGCCGGAATACCGCAAATTACGCAGTGGCTAATGACAAATCAGCAAAACGTATCTTAGCTATTCCTTTTTTATTTCATAGATATGCTGTTGTTATGCGCTAAAACTAGGAGGAGATTGCATTGGATTTCAAAGAGTACATTCGCGTCATACCCGATTTTCCCCAGCCGGGAATCAGCTTCAAGGATATTACGACCTTGCTGAATAACGGAGAGAAATACCGCGAAGCGATTAATGAGCTTAAGAAAATGGTGTCAGATTTAAAGATTGACCTGATCGCCGGGCCGGAAGCGCGCGGCTTCGTGGTTGGCGCTCCATTGGCTTATGCCCTCGGCGTAGGGTTCATTCCGATCCGCAAGAGCGGAAAGCTGCCGTATAAGACGATCGAAGTCGGTTATGCCCTGGAATATGGTTCGGATCGCTTGGCCATGCACAGCGATGCGGTCAAGCCGGGACAGAACGTATTGATCGCCGATGATTTACTTGCTACGGGCGGGACGATCTCCACTTCGGTGCAGCTCGTTCGCGAGCTTGGAGGCAATGTGGTAGGAACCGCGTTCTTAATTGAGCTTAGCGAGTTGAACGGCCGCGAGAAATTGCCGGGCATCGACGTGTTCTCGCTGTTAAAGTATTAAGATTGGCAAGCCATAGCATAAAGACATTAAAGACATTCTTGCGCGGGATGTCTTTTTTGTATGCTTCATTCTTGTTGTGGAAAATAAAGTAATTTCTACGAAATTAACCGAAGTCGTTTCGTACCACATTTTGAGTCAATTAGTAGTAGTTTCGCCTTATTTAGTTAAAAATTAACAGTATTTTCTTGACCTAGATGTTGCCAAGGATTAACAATAGGGGTGTATAAGTCATGCATGCAGACGATTGACCATCATTTTAACAGAGGAGGATATCATTGAAGAAGTTACTTTCGTATGTACTAGTATTGGCTGTTGGCATGTCCATGTGGACGACAAATTTGAATGCGTTTTCAGGGGAGGTTCCCGTAGGTAGGGGCTCTTATTCGACCGTACTGCCTCCAGGAGCGACGGACGCACCGGCCAGTATATACAAAACTTCCAACGTGGCCGGAAAAATGCCTACGAATGATTGGTGGAGCAGTTTGGCTTGGAGCACTCATTCTGAAGCTCAGTATCCGCATCCGTTGGCAATGAAGCATCAGGGGGATGGCATCCGCATTTATTATCCGGGAGCTAGAGTTCACGCATTGCCAGGATTCGTCGCGGGCTGGATGAATGATATCCATGATTTCACGGTCAGCCATTCTGCAGTCGGCGCCTTTCCTGATGCTAAGGTAGATGGCTTCAGTGACTGGTTTGTGAAGGCGCTGTATCAGCAAGGGAACAATTCGATGAGCGTATCCTATGGACACGGTTCGCCTTACGCGTATTTCACCTTTGCGGGAGGGGATCCAAAGCTTAAATTTTATACCCCGCCAACGGTATGGTCAGGAGATAGCAGCAGCTCCGTTCTCGGGATTACGATCGAAGGCGCGCATTACGGCTTATTCGGACCGACGGGCAGTACTTGGAGCGGAATCGGGAGTAACACGCTGGCGAACCAATTGAACGGCAAAAACTATTTTTCGATCGCAGTGCTTCCGGACGATTCTGTGCAAACCTTGAATAAATTCAAGCAATACGCCTATTCCCATATTACCGATACTAAAGTGAACTATACCTATAATGAAGCGACCAGTGAAGTCACGACGACCTTCACGGCAAGCACGGCAGCCAAAGAAGGCAATCAATCGGGAACCATATTCGCGCTGTATCCGCATCAATGGAAAAATTCATCTGCGGCTACTCTGGCATATTCGTACCCTTCCGTTCGCGGTCAAATGAAGACGGTGGAAGGAACGGGCTTTCAGACGAAGATGAAGTTTAACGGCGTTCTGCCTTCGCTCCCGGATCTCGGGTCTTATGACAAGAATGTTCTCAACCAGTATATAAATGAGGCTGCTGCTGAGCAGTTTGCCGGTGCCGCGGATACGTATTGGACAGGCAAACGTTTAGGGAAGCTGGCTGTACTCGCGCCGATCGCCGATCAGGTCGGCAACACAGCTGCGGCAAGCCAGTTCCGCTCGGAAATCAAGAGCCGTTTGGAGGACTGGCTGAAAGCAAGTAATGCATCCGGCAACTTGAAAGCCTCCAATGTATTTTATTACAACAATAACTGGGGAACCGTCATCGGTTATCCCGACAGCTACGGGACGGCTAACGAACTGAATGACCATCATTTCCACTACGGTTATTTCATTAAGGCGGCGGCTGAGATTGCCAGGACGGATAAAGATTGGGCCAGCGACGCCAATTGGGGCGGAATGATTAAGCTCCTTATTCGCGACATCGCGAATGTTGACCGTTCGGATTCGATGTTCCCGTATCTGCGCAACTTTGACCCTTATGCCGGCCATTCCTGGGCTTCCGGACATGCCAACTTCGGGGACGGCAACAACAACGAGTCATCGTCAGAGGCGATGAATGCCTGGGCAGGGCTCATACTGTGGGGCGAGGCTACTGGGAACAAGACGATTCGCGACGCGGGAATTTATCAATATGTAACGGAAATGAATGCCATTAACGAATACTGGTTCGATGTGCATGATACGAATTTCCCTGCCGGCTTTACCAAGGAGACGGCAAGCATGATTTGGGGAGGCAAGACGGTAGGCGACGCCACCTGGTGGACAGGCAACCCGACTGAGGTTCATGGCATTAACTGGCTTCCCATCACATCCGCATCGCTATATTTGACGCAATATCCGCAATATGCGGCGAGAAATTACAATGCGCTCTTATCGGAAAGCGGCGGCAATTTCAGCCCGTGGGAGGATCTCGTATACATGTACCGGGCCATTTCTGATCCTGCGGATGCCAAAGCTAAATTTAATGCTCGCGTATCGCAGTTGACTCCGGAGGCCGGCAACTCCAAAGCAAATGCGTACCATTGGATTTATAGCTTGGATGCGTTAGGGCATGCTGATCCATCGGTAACCGCGAACTATCCAATTTATGCCGTATTCAATAAGAACGGAGTCAAGACCTATGTCGTCTATAATATGACGAATAGCGTAAAAACGGTTCAATTCTCTGACGGCCATCAGGTGACGGTGCAGCCGAACAGCTTTAATATCGGCAATGGCGGCGGCAACAACGGAGGTAACAATGGAGGGGGCAACGGAGACGGAGGCGGCAATAACGGGGACATCGTCACGGATGATTATACGGTTAGAGTAAACCGCGCCTCGGGATCGGAAGTCAAGATTGTCTTCGTTCCGAAAACGCCTGCGCTCTACGTGGACATTCATTACACGGTGTCTGGCGGGCAGCAGCTGAATTACCGGATGACGAACAATAACGGCACCTGGGAGCAGGTCATCGGTGGACTGCAGGGCGGAAACGTCATCGATTACTGGTTTACTTATGAGAAGTCGGGGCCGCAATATGATTCGCCGCATTACACATTTACCAACTAAGAATCAATGAAAAGGACGCCACACAAATGTGTGCTTACGGCAAAAGAAAGGCCGAGCCAGGGATCGCCTCCCTGCTCGGCCTTTCTTAGTACCAATTCTGCATTGTTCTTGTATTAACGCGCTTCTTCCTTATCATTGGATAGGCCGAGCACTTCGATAAGCTTGAAAAACAGACTCATCACAATGCCTACGATGGTAGCTAAGGCCATTCCCTTCAGTTCGACATCGCCCATTTTCAGCGTTGCTCCGCTCAGACCGATGACGAGGACAATGGTGGCTAACAGCATGTTCGTCGGCCGGGAGAAATCGACTTTCTGCTCTACGAAAATCCGCAGACCGGAAGCGGCAATGACCCCGAACAGCAGAAGTGATATTCCGCCCATAACCGGTGTTGGAATATACGCGATGATAGCGGAAAATTTACCGGAGAACGAGAGCAGGATCGCGAAGATGGCCGCACCGCCGATCACGAAGATCGAGTAGACTCTCGTCAGCGCCATGACGCCGATATTTTCTCCATAGGTTGTATTCGGTGTTGAACCTACGAAACCGGACAATACGGTAGAGATACCATTACCGAGCAGGGAGCGGTGCAAGCCCGGATCTTTGGACAAGTCTTTGCCCACGATGTTGCTTGTTACCAGCAAGTGTCCGATATGCTCCACGATAACGACCAGTGCTACCGGAATGATCGTAATGATAGCGGACGCACTCCATTTTGGCGTCGTTACGGTCGGCATGGAGAACCAAGGTGCAGCTGCAATGGCCTCCTTGTCTACTGCACCCAAGAAATAAGCCAGACCGTATCCAACGACGATACCGATGAGGATGTGAATGATTTTAGGGAATCCGCGGAACATGACGGCTCCCAGCATGGTGACCCCGAGTGTAACGAGGGACAGCATAATTTCTGTCGGATTCGGCGTCCAGGCCTTGGTCGGGTCTGAATTAATCAGACCAGCCATTCCGGCGGCAACCGGGATCAGTTCAAGACCGATGAGCGCGACGATCGCCCCCATGGCAGCCGGAGGAAATACAATATCGATCCAGCCGGTACCAGCTAGCCGAATGAGCAGCGAGACCGCGATGAAAATTAAGCCTGTCACGATAAAAGCGCCAAGGGCGTAAGAATAGCCTGTACCCGGATGAGCAGCCAGAACTACGAGTACCGGGGAGATAAAGGCAAAGCTTGATCCGAGATAAGCGGGGATTTTTGCTTTACAGATCAAGATATACAGCAGCGTACCGATCCCGTTCATGAGCAGGATCATTGCCGGGTCGACGCCGAAAATATTCGGTACAAGCACTGTGCTGCCGAACATGGCAAAAAGGTGTTGCATACTCAGCAGAACACCAGGCCCGAAGGGAACTTTCTCATTAACTTGAATTTCACGTTGCAAACAGGGTCACTCCTCTAAACGTTCATATTTAGTTATCCTTACTAGGATAATGACTATGTCCGCAATTTTCAACAGAAAATATTATAATTTTCAAATAAATTAATGAAAAAGACCCAAAGTTCGCCAAGCAGCGAGCTTTGAGTCTTGCCAAAGGCGCGGATAATCGCGGATTATATCGATTATTCGAAGGATTCGCATTTAAGCGGCCAGCCTACTTGAAATTGTTCGCCTGCTGCTCAGCGAAATCGCCGATAAAAGGCAGTTTGAACCATCTTCCCTGCAGCGCCATCAGCATCAGCACGATCCATAGCACAAAAGAAAGCAGGCCGACGATGAGGGTTCCGATCCAGCCGATGAACGGGATCCAGGAAAAAAAGATGTTGGCAACGGTCAGCAAGCCGAATACGAGGACTGATTGCATGGCGTGGAATTTGACGAAGCTGCTCTTTTTCTCCAAGACTAGAAAGATGATTCCCGTAATGAAGCTTAGCGCATAGCATAGAAGACCGGCAACCTTGGGATCGAGATTAGTGGATGAAGCGTCGATGTGGGGCTCGTTCATTAACAGCAAAACCTCCTTGAAAATATTAATATGTATGCAGCTAAAAGTAAGATATTCGATGCCTCGGAAACAAATTCCTGTATAATCTACAATTTTTTTATTTTGTATATAAGCTGAATCATGAAATGAAAAAATGTGGGTAAGTACGATATAGGTTTGTAAGAGGTGGAAATCTGGTCACAAGTGTGATTATAAGCCTATACTTCCGAAGCAGCTTTCTGTAGCATTGCTTTCCGTCTCTTCGGAATCGGTTTTCCTCGCCTGCATTCGTTTTTAGCTCATCTTTATCTAAATTGCGTAAACTAAGCTGAGTCGTGCACTAAGATTGCCATGCATTTTAAGCTAGGTCGTGCACTAATTGCCATGCAATAAGCGGTGCTGAACACTAAGATGCCATGAAATAAGCTAAGCCGATGCATTAAATGGAATTCATGTATCTAAATATGCCCAAAACGAAGGTATCAGGGGATTAGATGGATTGTCTGCACCTAATTTCAAGAATCCAGCCCCTAGTCGCCATTTCCCTACATCTAAATACATGAAATACACTTAAATCTAACTTCCCTTCCTTGCCAAGGAAACTAAATGCTAATAATCCATTTATATAAGCCGCGAATATAAAAATAAATGCGGGGCTAGTACGATATTGGTTCATAAGGAACAGAAGCACTCCATTCTTTAGTTCATCTTATATAGTGTAAATAACGATGTTTATGCATGTTCATCCAGGCCAATGGTTGACGTAAGAGGACGCAGCAGTCATAATTATAGGAAATCAAAATCGGGCGAAAAGTGCCCTTTTATACGTTGCTATACAGTCTTATTTTATATAGAAAGGAAACGAATCGGATTCAATGGGCATAGAGCGATTACTCGAAAAGGCGTCTATCTACATTAAAGAACCGGATCTCAAGCGCATTCGGGAAGCATATGACTTCGCGGAACAAGCCCATCATGGCCAGCTGAGGAAATCCGGTGAACCTTATATTCTGCATCCGCTGGCGGTTGCAGAAATTGTCGTGGGCATGCAAATGGATGCTCTTTCTATTATTGCAGCCCTGCTTCATGATGTCGTTGAAGATACGACCGTTTCCTTGCAGGAAATCCATGATCACTTCGGCAGCGATTGCGCCATGCTTGTAGATGGGCTAACGAAGCTGGAGCGCATCAAATTTCAATCCAAGGAAGAACAGCAGAACGAAAACTATCGAAAAATGTTTATTGCCATGGCTCAGGACATCCGGGTCATCGTTATTAAGCTTGCGGATCGTCTCCATAACATGCGGACCTTGAAGTTCCAGTCCGAGGAGAGCCAGCGCCGCATTGCTTATGAGACGCTGGAGATTTTTTGTCCCATCGCCCATCGGTTGGGGATTTCGGCGATCAAGTGGGAGATGGAGGATATCTCCCTGCGCTATTTGAATCCGCAGCAATATTACCGGATTGCCAATCTGATGCACAAGAAGCGGGCGGAGCGGGAGGAATTCATCAAAAATGTCATCGCCCGAATCCAGGAGAAGCTGGATGAAATGGGCGTTGAGGCCGAGTTGTCCGGCCGGCCGAAGCATATATACAGCGTATATAAGAAGATGACGACGAAGAACAAGCAGTTCAATGAAATCTACGACCTGCTCGCCATTCGGATCATCGTGAACAACATTAAGGATTGTTATGCAACCCTAGGGATCATCCATACCCTTTGGAAGCCGATGCCGGGGCGGTTCAAGGATTATATCGCTATGCCTAAGGCAAATATGTACCAATCCCTGCATACGACCGTTGTTGGACCGACAGGGGAGCCTACAGAGGTGCAAATCCGCACCAAAGAAATGCACCGGACCGCAGAATTCGGGATTGCCGCCCACTGGGCTTATAAGGAAGGGACAGAGGCTGGCACGCCGGAGAACAAAATGACATTCTTCCGCGAGATTCTGGAGCTGCAGCATGAAGCCAAAGACGCTTCGGAGTTCGTCGAATCGCTGAAGATGGACTTCTTTTCCGATCTTGTCTTTGTCTTTACCCCTTCGGGCGAAGTCATCGAGCTGCCATCCGGCTCGGTGCCGCTTGATTTTGCCTACCGTATCCATACCGAAGTAGGCAACCGGACGATCGGCGCGAAGGTAAACGGACGGATCGTGCCGCTGGATCACAAGCTTAAAACCGGCGATATCGTCGAAATTCTGACCTCAAAGCATTCCTACGGACCAAGCCAGGATTGGCTCAAAATCGCTCAGTCCTCCCATGCCCGCAGTAAAATCAAGCAGTGGTTCAAGAAAGAGAAGCGGGAAGAGAATGTGGACAAGGGACGCGACGCGATCGAGCGAGAGCTGAAGCGCGCGGGTCTTGATGCGGCGCAGTGGATGACAGAGGATAAGCTGCTGGAAGCAGCGAAGAAATACGCCTTCAACGATGTGGAGGATATGCTGTCGGCCATCGGATTCGGCGGCATTACCGCATCCCAGATCGTGACGAAGTTAACAGAGAAGCTGCGCAAAGAGCAAGAAGAGGCCGAGCAGATCGAGCTGACATCCGAGGTCAAGGAAGTAAAGGCGCCGGAGGAACGGAGATCCCGTCCAACGAACGGCGTCGTTGTCAAAGGCATTGACAATTTGCTCGTGCGCTTTGCCAGATGCTGCAACCCGGTGCCGGGGGACGATATTATCGGCTACATTACCCGGGGGCGCGGCGTCTCCGTTCACCGCAGCGACTGTCCGAATATTCCGACGGCAAGCGATGGGGAAGAGGCGGCGCGCGTCATCGAAGTGGAATGGGAAAGCGCGGTGGAAGCGAATTACAGCGTTGACATCGAAATTACCGGACATGACCGCCGCAACTTCTTAAATGAGGTGCTTCAAGCGGTCTCGGAGAGCAAGACGAATATTTCCGCGGTCTCCGGACGTGCGGACAAGAATAAGATGGCGTTAATTCATATGACGATCCTGATTCGCAATACCGACCATCTCCATTCTGTTGTGGAGAAGATCAAACGGGTTCAGGATGTATACACCGTGCACCGCATTATGCAGTAATCTCGGAGTTGGGACGGAATTAAAGGAGACATGAATCGATGAGAGTTGTTGTGCAGCGCTGCAAGGAAGCGAAGGTTACGGTAGACGGTACCGTGATTGGTTCGATCGGCCAAGGCCTTATGCTGCTGGTCGGCATTACGCATGAGGACACGGAGAAGGAGGCGGCGTACCTGGCGGACAAAATCGCCGGACTGCGGATTTTTGAAGATGACGAGGGCAAGATGAATCGGAGCGTAACCGATATTGGCGGAGCCATTTTGTCGGTCTCCCAGTTTACGCTATACGGGGATTGCCGCAAAGGCAAACGCCCGAGCTTCATTGCCGCGGCCAGGCCGGAAACGGCGGAGCCGCTGTATGCGCGGTTCAACGCTTTGCTTCGGGATAAAGGGCTGGTGGTCGAGACGGGGGAGTTCGGGGCTGACATGGACGTTCAGTTGACGAACTGGGGCCCTGTAACATTAATGCTTGAGAGCCAGCAGCCGCCCAAGACGGAAACGCCGTAGCGCGCAGATTTGGAATACGATTTCTCCTTTCAGGGCAATCTGAAAGCAGAGATCGTATTTTTTTGTTACCCAAAAATAAAAAGCACAACCGCTATAAAAGGAGTTTACTTCATGCGACAGTCTCTGAAAGCTGCACAATGGCGCCAGCCTCCGCTGATTCCTGCAGGGGACCGGAGCGAAGCCTCCATACTGTCCCGGGCAGCCAGCACCGAGGAGCACGAGTGGATACATTTGGAGTTCAAACCGGGAAGGGCGTTAATCCCTCGGCCGGGCAGCTAGAGCCAATCGGCTCTATTTTGCTTTGTTATAAAAAATCGCGTTGCGGGTAATAACTTCCCGAGAGAGAAATTTTTTGGAAGGAGAGGACAGCCATGAGCAAAGTAGCCTTTTTGCTGGCTAACGGCTTTGAAGATTCGGAGATGCAGGTTCCATACGACGAGGTGAAGAAGGCGGGCCACGAAGCGGACATTATTGGCCTCAAAGCAGGGGAGACACTGAAGGGAAAGCAAGGCAAAGCCGAATATCAGGCAGAGAAAGCTATTGCTGACGTCAAAGTGGCGGATTATGACGCCGTAGTCATCCCCGGCGGGTCGTCTCCGGAAAATCTTCGCTTGAACGAAGGGATACTGCAATTTGTCAAAGAGGCCAATGAGGCCAAAAAACCGATTGCTGCGATTTGCCACGGACCGCAAATCCTTATCAGTGCGAATCTGCTGAAAGGCCGGACAATAACGTGCTATCCGCCGCTCAAGGACGATATGATCAATGCGGGAGCCGAGTTTAAAGATCAGGAAGTCGTGGTCGACGGCAATTATATTACTTCACGTACGCCTGAAGATGAGCCGGCCTTTGTACGCGAAATACTGCAGGCGCTGAAGTAAGCGGTAAACCAGTCTTATCCGGTTCAGTGACTTCATGTGACGAAGGAGAGATTGATATGGCCAAACATATTCAAGCTTATTTTAAAAGTGAGGATCAGGCGGAGGGAGCCAGGACGAGCTTGTTATCGTTCGAGACGGAGCAGGTTGAGGTCGGTCGCCTGGAGCAGTCGATTGGAAGGGACGCGGACATCCTTGTTCCCTACGTTCCGGTAAGCAACAGTGCAGCAGGAGGAACTTACGGTGCCGTAGGCTATCCGGGGGCTGCCGGCGGGCAAGGTTTCGTGCCGGTCATCATGCCAAACAGCACTATCGCTGATAGCGGCCGTGATGATGAGGAAGCGATGGCGCGAAAAGAAAATGATGAAGCGGATCCGGTGATGGATCTGAATGATTTCGGCGATGAGGATTACGACAGCCTGCAATATGTGCTGAGCCTTAAAGTCCGGGATCAGGATTACGACGCTGTCGTTCATAAATTGCGCTCCCAGGGTGCATTTGTGGCTCAGCTTGATGAATGATAACGCTGAAATAAATCGCTTTCGTTTATGTAATATAACTGTAATATTACTTTCATGTTCTTTTAACATAGCCTGTTTATAATAACAGCATGACCCCCTTTTAAAATATATACTTTTGGACCTGCACCCCGTTGGTAGCAGGTCTTTTTCTTGATTAAAGCTTGACTTTGTGCCTAGGGTTACTTAAAATTTAAAAATATACGCAAAATTCTTTAATACATTTATTCGATGACGGGAGAAAGTAATTCAACCCCACATCCACAGAGAGGAATCCCGGCGTGAGGGATGCATGCTGTTTCAAGCCGATGCTTGGAGCCTTGTTTCCGCCCATGGCTGGCTGGAAGGATTCCGGTGATGATTGAACGAAAGACTTCCCTGAGAACCGGCGGCGAAATGTAACAGAGTAGCCGAGCGGCGCAGGCGGGCGTTAACCGCATAAAGCGAAGGCCATAGGCATAGCGCAAGAAGGGACGGGTTACTCCTGTTACCGGGCTATAGTCAAGGCAGTCGGAATGTGGGTGGCACCACGGGTGATTCGGTAAAGTATCTCTCGTCCCTGTTTGGATTCATGAACAGGACGGGAGTTTTTTTATTTTCACAGCATCAGTAAGATCGTTGGATGGAGGGATAGACATGGCTTTTCAAAAGCCGACAGGCACGCAGGACATACTGCCTGGCGTTGTCGAGAAGTGGCAATTCATTGAAGAGAGAGCCAGAGATTTATGCCGTCGCTTTAATTACAAGGAAATTCGCACGCCGATCTTCGAACAAACGTCATTGTTCGAACGCGGTGTCGGAGAAACGACGGATATTGTCGAGAAGGAAATGTACACGTTCATTGACAAGGGCGACCGCAGCATGACGCTTCGGCCTGAAGGAACGGCGGGAGTCGTCCGCTCTTATGTAGAGAACAAGCTGTATGGAGAGCCGGACGTAACGAAGCTGTATTACATCGGTCCGATGTTCCGTTATGAGCGTCCGCAGGCGGGACGCCAGCGGCAGTTCCACCAATTCGGGGTGGAAGTATTCGGCGCTGTCGACCCGGCGATTGACGCCGAGGTTGTGGCGCTTGGATATCAGTACTGCCGTGAGCTTGGCCTTCAGGAGGTCAAGGTAGAGCTGAACTCGGTTGGCAATCCGTCGAGCCGGGCGGCTTATCGCGACAAATTGCTCGGTTTCCTCATGCCGATGAAGGACAATCTGTGCAAGGATTGTCAATCCCGGATCGAGCGCAATCCGATGCGCGTGCTCGATTGCAAGGTGGATCAGGAGAAATTTGCCGATGCCCCTTCGATTCTGGACAGCCTGGATGAGGAATGCACCACGCATTTCGCCAAAGTGCAAGAGCTGCTGACGGCGATGGGCATAGAGTATACGATCAACCACCGTCTGGTTCGCGGACTGGACTATTACACGCATACCGCGTTTGAATATAAAGCCCAAGGCATCGGAGCGATCGATACCATTGGGGGAGGAGGGCGTTATAACGGCCTTGTCTCCGAAATCGGCGGTCCCGACCAGCCGGGTATCGGCTTCGGGATCGGTCTGGAGCGGATCGCGCTCATTCTCGAGAAGCAAGGTGTCAACTTCTCTGCGGAGAAGCCGCTCGATGTTTATCTGGTCGCTCTAGGCGAAGCCGCCGACAAGGAAATTTCGACACAGCTGTTCAAGCTGCGTCAAGCCGGCTTCTCGGCGGAGCGTGATTACCTGGGCCGCAAAATGAAGGCGCAGATGAAATCCGCCGACCGGATGAAAGCCCGCTACACCGCCATTCTCGGTGACGACGAACTGGAGCGCGGCAAAATTGCTCTTAAGTCGATGGAGACCGGCGAGCAGCGCACCGTCAAGCTCGCTGAACTTGCGAACGAGCTGAAGTAGGCAGCCGTCGTCCTCATCATAGCAAGCGTATCTCCGCAGGAGAGAGCGCAACCCGCATGAGTCCTTGCCCTGCACAATAGTGAGCGAATCCCCGAAGGGGACAGCGCCACCAGGCACGTAGTAACACCAAACAACGCCCCCGTGGCAGCTTATCGCTCTAATCGCAGGAGCGAAGGCGTAAAGCGGGCCCGTCAGGGCGGCAAGCGGCTGATAGAACCATACCATGCCCGACCCCAATATTATTTATAAAGGAGCCACATATCCATGAATCGTACTCATCATTGCGGATCGCTTAGCGCCGCTCATATTGGAGAAACAGTAGTTTTGAACGGCTGGGTGCAGACCCGCCGCGACCTTGGGGGCGTTCTGTTCATCGACCTCCGCGACCGCAGCGGCATCGTGCAGGTCGTATTCAACCCGGACTATTCCGGCGAAGCGCTGGAAATCGCCGATAAAGTACGCAGCGAATACGTCCTTGCCGTGAAAGGGAAAGTAGTCAAGCGGGATCCAGAAACGGTCAATCCGAACCTGCCGACTGGCGAAATTGAGGTGCAAATTTCCGAAATCGAAGTATTGAACGCGGCTAAAACGCCTCCGTTCTTCATTGAAGACGGCATCGAAGTGGACGAGTCGATCCGCCTGAAATACCGCTACCTGGATTTGCGCCGCCCGGAAATGCAGCAGACATTGATGCTTCGTTCCAAAGCGGCGAAGGTATTCCGCGACTTCCTAGACGGGGAGGGCTTTATCGAGGTAGAAACGCCGATCCTGACGAAGAGCTCTCCAGAAGGCGCTCGTGATTATCTCGTACCGAGCCGTGTACATGCCGGCGAATTTTTTGCCCTGCCGCAATCGCCGCAGCTGTACAAGCAGCTGTTGATGGTCAGCGGTGTGGAGCGCTACTACCAAATCGCCCGCTGCTTCCGCGACGAGGACCTGCGCGCCGACCGGCAGCCGGAATTCACCCAGGTGGACATCGAGACCTCCTTCCTGTCCCGCGACGAACTGCTCGATATGATGGAGAGACTCGTGGTACGTCTGTTCAAAGAAACCAAAGGAATCGACATTCCTACGCCGTTCCAGCGTTTGAGTTATGCTGACGCGATGGGCAAGTATGGCTCTGACAAGCCAGACCTGCGCTTTGGCCTGGAATTGATCGAGGTGAACGATATCGTATCGACCTGCGGGGTCAAAGTGTTCTCCTCCGTCATCGAGAAGGGCGGCGAGGTTAAAGTACTTAACGCCAAAGGCTGCGGTACATGGAGCCGCAAGGAAATTGACGATCTTGGAACGTATGCAGCCCGCTACGGCGCGAAAGGTCTTGCCTGGATTCAAGTGAAGGAAGGCGAATTCCGCGGACCCATCGTTAAATTCTTCTCCGAGCAGGAAATCGAGGCGCTGAAAGAGCGTACAGGTGCAGAGGAAGGCGATCTACTGCTCTTCTCCGCCGATACCAAGAAGGTAGTTGCCGACGTACTTGGCAATCTGCGCCTTAAAATTGGCCGCCAGCTTGGCCTGATCGACGACAACGTGTACAAATTCGCTTGGGTTGTCGACTTCCCGCTGCTTGGCTGGGATGAAGAGCAGAAGCGTTATGTCGCCGAGCACCATCCGTTCACGCGCCCTCGTGACGAGGATATCGCCCTGTTCGATACCGATCCGGGCAAAATTCTGGCCCAAGCCTATGACCTCGTACTGAACGGCTACGAAGTCGGCGGCGGTTCGATGCGGATCTACAAGCGGGAGGTTCAGGAGAAAATGTTCAAGGCCATCGGCTTGTCCCCTGAAGAAGCCCAGGAGAAATTCGGCTTCCTGCTCGATGCCTTTGACTATGGTACTCCACCGCATGGCGGCGTAGCCTTCGGTTTTGACCGTCTTGTCATGCTGCTGGCCGGCCGCAATAACCTGCGTGAAACGATCGCGTTTCCGAAGACGGCGAGCGCGACAGATCTGCTCATGAATGCCCCGTCTGAAGTGGACGCACCGCAATTAGAGCAGCTTCATATTAAATTGGCCGTGAAGCCGGCTGAAGATAAAAAACAATAATTCATTCGCTAGAAACGGGTACTGCCTCCTGACAGGAAGCCGCAGCCCGTTTCTGCTTCATAAAGGAGGATTGCGGGAAGTATGCTGCATCAGTTTTCACGGACAGAGCTGGCAATCGGGGCCGAGGGTCTTGAAGCCTTGAAAAACAGTACGGTAGCGGTGCTTGGCATCGGCGGAGTCGGCTCGATTGCCGTAGAGGCGCTAGCCCGTACGGGAGTCGGACGCATCATTCTGATTGATAAAGATGTTGTCGATATAACGAATATCAACCGTCAAATCCATGCCCTCACTACGACAATCGGGCAGAAAAAAGCGGATTTGATGTGCGAGCGGGTCAAGCTAATCAACCCGGAATGCGAGACGATTGCGCTAAATATGTTTTATACGGAAGAAACCTACGAGCAGCTGTTCCAATACGACATCGATTACGTATTGGATGCCTCGGATACGATTATGTACAAAATCCATCTCATCAAAGAGTGTCTGAAGCGAAAAATTCCGATGCTGTCCAGCATGGGCGCCGCGAATAAAATGGACCCGACCCGCTTCCAGGTAGCGGACATTTCGAAGACCTCGGTCGATCCGATGGCTCGCGTCATTCGCACGAAGCTCCGCAAAGACGGCATCAAGAAAGGGGTTAAGGTTGTATTCTCTACGGAGGACCCGGTTAAACCTCGTGAGGATGTAACCAAGAAAATTGCCCCAGAGGGCGCGAAAATCCGCAAGGCGAAGCAGCCTCCGGCCAGCAACTCGTTTGTTCCGCCCGTCGTCGGCCTTATTATGGTCAGCGTAGCCGTCCGGGAGTTGCTTGAAATCAACGGAATCAAGATATAATAACGACAAAGCGATTTTGCCTTTTTAAGTGAAGGCAGTCGCTTTTTGTTTTCCATGGTGGTATAATGTAACTCCTTTTGACTTTGGATATATTAAATACACTCGCCGGGACAATTGGAACACTAAACCTTAGGAGGTAACTGAAATGACTGATTTTCAAAGTGCCTATCAAGAAGAGAAGGAGCGGCTGGACCGTACCTTGCAGGAGATCGACCGCCAATTGTCAGCTTTGCGAGCCATACCTGTGTACACAGGTCATGATTTTACGGAGCAGGTGCTGGAGGCGGGCAGGGAGGAACAGCGCCAGCAGCTGGAGAAATCAGTGCGGGAGCCCTACTTCGGCCGGCTAGATTTTGAGGAACAGGGCCGGAAGCCTGCCTCTCTATATATTGGCAAAGTCGGCGTCAGCGACCCCTCCGGCCAGCAGCCGATGGTCATTGATTGGAGAGCGCCGGTAGCGAGTTTGTTCTACTCATTTACAGGCGGGGTTTCAGCGTCCTATGAAGCGCCGGAGGGCATTATCGAGGGACTTGTCTATTTAAAAAGAAACATCGTAATCCGTCAGCAGATTCTGGAGCGCGTCGTCGATACGTTCAATCGGGAGGACGAGGGTCCCGCGGTGTCGGATGAATTTCTCGTCTATCGTCTCGGCGAAAATAAAGACAATCGGCTGCGCGATATCGTATCGACGATCCAGGCGGAGCAGGATCAAATCATCCGGGCGGCAAAAAACACGGCACTCATCATTCAAGGCGTAGCAGGCAGCGGGAAAACGACGGTAGCGCTGCATCGCTTGGCCTTTTTGCTGTACCAATATAAGAAGCAAATAACCGCTGAACGCATGATCATTTTTGCGCCGAACCATATGTTCATCGACTATATTTCCGAGGTGCTGCCAGAGCTCGGCGTAGGCGATATCCAGCAAAGCACGTTCCCGGACTGGGCAGCGGGAATACTTGAGCTGGAGCATCCACTGACTGCAGGCCAAACAGATCTTCATCGCTGGTTCGATGCAGAACGGTCGGACCTAGTGCCGGAGAACGAGCTGCCGGGTCGGTTCAAAGGCTCGATGCGCTTCAAGGCGGTCATCGATGCTTTTCTCGCTAACCTGGAAGCCTTATGCGTTCCGCAGATCGATTTCGAGCCTTGGGAGGGAACGAAGCTTCCCTATTCCGAGATCATGGCTTGGTTTGAGGGAGAATACAAGCATTATCCTGCGGCAAGACGCAAAGAACGGGTTCTTGCCCGGCTTCACCGCTGGATCGAAATGGAGCTGAAGAAAGCCCCGTCTGCGGCACAGCTCAAGGAATGGAAGAAAAAAGCGCAGCAGCGCGAGAAATCCTATGCCAAGAAGTGGCCCGAGCTTACGCCGCTTTCGCTGTACGAGGAGCTTTTTCAACTCAAAAAAAAGGGGAGCATAGGCCTTCCCGACATGTCTGCTGACATTCCCCCGGCCATTTGGCAGGAGACGCGCGGCAACCTGAAGCAGGGCATCGTTAAAGAGGAGGACCTCGCGCCACTGCTCTATTTATATACGTGCATTCACGAGATCGAGGGCCGGATGACTTTCGACCATGTTGTTATCGACGAAGCTCAAGATTTCTCTCCCTTCCAAATCGCTGTATTGGACCGTTTTGTCAAAGGGCATTCTTTCACGATACTGGGAGACTTGTCGCAGGGTATTCACTATTATAAAGGGGTGCGCGATTGGCGGGAAATGCAGGAGCTGTTCCATTCGGAGGATACGGCTTATTTTGCCTTGACGCGCAGCTACCGCTCGACGATGGAAATCATATCTTTCGGAAACGAGATATTGGCTAGGGGAGTCGGCACAGAGCTGCTGGCCGTTCCCGTATTTCGCAGCGGGGAGCCGGTCAAGCTATTGCCTGCGGCGGGAACGCAACGGAGCGGGGCCATCAGCGAGACACTGAAGGCCGTGCTCAAGGGAAGCTACCGGACGACGGCGCTGCTGACGAGGACGCTGCAGGATGCCTCGGAGCTCCATGAACGGCTCGTTCAGGAGGGAATTGAAGCCCATTTGATCGATGGCAGCACCGATCAGTATGCCGGCGGCATATCCGTCCTGCCAGCTTATTTGTCCAAAGGGCTTGAATTTGACGCTGTCATCGTTACGGATGTCGACCGGGAGCATTACTCGCCGGAGGATGCCAAACTGCTCTATGTCGGCTGTACAAGGGCTCTGCACGAGCTCTGGCTGCTGCATGGAGAGGAGTTGCCTGATTATGTGATTACGGAGAATTCAGAGATGGTCATGAATATGGCTCGTCCTCTTCTGTAAATTCAGATCGCGTGAAAATGAGTATAGATTTATGCATAGGAAGAGCTGTCTTAAGCAGCATGGAACAGGAGGGAGTGACTTGCCTATGAAGTCATTACCGCTATACAAGTTGATTCAAGAGGACATCCGGTATCTCATACGAACGGGGCAGCTGAGGCCAGGGGATCGTGTCCCGTCGGAGACAGAGCTTGCCGAGCAGTATCATGTAAGCAAGATTACAACTAAAAATGCTTTGAATGGTTTGGCTGAAGAAGGAATCCTGGTCAGACACCGGGGAAAAGGGACATTTGTCAATCATATCCCCAAGGATATCCCGTCGATGAGCGGTCATAAGGGATTAATCGGGCTCATTCTCCCCAGCATGAAGACAAAGGTAGACCAGCGGATCATCAATGCTATCGAGCAATACGTCCGAAAAAATGGCTATCATCTCCTGATCAAAATTACTCAGGAATCATCGCTGGAAGAGAGCAAGGCCATCGAGGATCTACTCCAATTAAGGGTAAAGGGACTCATCATATTTCCGATTGAGCAGGAGATGTATAACAATGATATTTTAAGATTGTCATTGAACCGGTTCCCGCTCGTCCTGATCGATCGTTATCTGAAAGAAATCGAGACTTACAGCGTAAGCGCAGATAATGTGGATGGCTCCTATCAGGCGGTTAAGCATCTCATTAGCCGAGGGCATCAGCAAATCGCTTTTGTAACGATGGAAGTGACCAATTCGGTAACGGCGGACCGGGCGCTAGGATTTGAGAAGGCGTTCCTTGAACGAAACCTGCCGATCAACAAAAATTTGTGGTGTGTGGTGAGCATAGCTGATATGGCTTCGGGAAAAGGAAGCTCCAAGATTCAGGAATTTCTAAGAAACCACCCTGAAATAACGGCGATTTTCACTGGAAATGCAGAACTCACCCACATGACGCTTCGGGCGCTAAAACATATGAATCTGCCCAATGAGCAACGCCCGGAACTGATTAGTTTTGACCAGTCCGATTTAGCAGAAGTGAACTACATCAAGCAAAATGTCGAGGAAATGTGCAAAGTTACTGTGGAGCTCCTGCTGGAGCAGATTCACGGGACATACCTCCCCAGAAGGATAGCCATACCTGTTATTCTATTTCATTAAAAGAGCAGTCATTCAAATTATATACTCTATAAGATATAAAAAACTTCAAGGAGTGATGATAAGATGACGATAAAATAGAAAGCGATTACATTCGCCTGTGGGAGGAAGGACGCTATGAGAAGATATTTAAAGATTTTGCTTGTTCTAATGGTTGGATGCCTAATTTTGCCGGCTTCGTTGGCGCAGGCCTACCAGAATCCTCAGACACTCAGCAATGAATGGGAAACATATGGTTCCGGTGATCCTTATATTTTGAAATTCAAAGGCGATTATTATTTGTACGTCAGCACCAAGGATTCTGAGACAGGTATTAAAGCCTGGAGCTCGCCGGACTTAGTGAACTGGACTTATGCCGGACTTGTGGCAACGGACCCGGTTACGAAAGGGGCTTACGCGCCGGAGGTTATTTATTGGAATGGCTACTTCTATATGTATACCTCTCCAGGCGGAAACGGTCATTACGTACTGCGCAGCGAAAGCCCTACAGGGCCTTTCACCGTTCAGACCCCCAATAAAGGATTGAGTATTGACGGTCATGTGTTTATTGATGACGATGGACAGTGGTATTTCTACCGCGCTGAACACGGCCAGATGGTCGCTCATCCTATGAGTGATCCTTATACTTTTGGAGCCGGACATCAAACTGGCGCTTCGATCAGCGGAGGCTGGACAGAAGGGGCTACTGTCATTAAGCGGAACGGAAAATACTATATGACTTACACCGGAAACCATGTTCATAGTCCGGCTTACCGGATCGATTATGCGGTGAGCAGTAATCCTTTAACCGGGTTTGTGCCTGCCAGCAAGCAGAATCCCGTCGTCCTCTCGACCGAGGGGCCAACGATTGGATTAGGCCATAATGGGTTAGTTACCGGCCCGGATCTGGATTCGCTCTATATGTTCTACCATAATTGGAAGGGCTACACGCCTGAAGGCTGGCCGATTCGAAGTATTAATATGGATCGTGTCGTATGGAACGGGGACAAAATGCTCGTCCTGGGGCCTACGGCAACGCCGCAGCCCGACCCGGATATGCCGGATTTTCATGACCGTTTTAACAGAACGGCTATCGGCTCGAACTGGTACAATGTCAACGGCGGGCATTGGGGCATCTATAACCAGGAGTTAATGTGGCAGGATAGCCTGGGCTCTACGGCGGCGCATAAACAAATTACGAACGCGGCGACAGATGCGAATTATACGGCAGAGTTCCATATGAAGCAAATGAATCGAGGCACAAGCGCCTCCCCGCGTTACGGCGCTACATTTTCATATGTAAATGAAGATAATTACGGCGTGGCGATGCTGAGCGAATTGCATAACCGCCTGGAAGTCAATTTTGTAGTAAACGGTGTGCCTCAAGAATGGGGCTATGCTTCACTGCCTTCCGGGTTTGATTATAGCAAGTGGCATAGCATTCGGGTCGAGAAATCAGGGAACGAATTCCGAATCTACGTGGATCAGATGCTGAAGATTGTACAGAATGCCAATCTTGGCGGTGGTCAGATCGGCTATTTAACCGAAGATACGCATGCTGACTTTGCTTATGTCGCATTCAGCAACAAAGTGGACGGCAGTAACGCTTGGGATGCGTATAAGCCCGTCCCTGGCAAAGTGGAAGCGGTACATTATATGAGCGGTGGCGAAGGAATCGCTTATCATGATACAACCGCAAATAATCTGGGCGGCGAATATAGAAAGGATGCGGTAGATATCCGCGTTAATCCGGAAGGCGGCTATAACGTAGGCTGGAACCAGTCCGGGGAATGGTTAAAGTATAAGGTAAATGTGGCTTCAACGGGAGCTTATGACGTTACGTTTCGAATGGCAACCACCATGGACGGCGTACAAATCAGATTGTGGGACGGAACGACGGATTTGACCGGCATTGTGCAAATCCCTAATACTGGCGGCTGGGATGAATGGCGCTCGATCACGGTGAAGGGCATACCTCTCACGCAAGGCTTAAGAGAATTACGGGTTGAATTTGTGACGGGCGAGGCCGACTTCTCCAGTCTGGAATTCCAGCATCATGCAAGCGTACCTCATTTTAGCGATAGCTTTGATGGCGGCAAGAGCGGCGACTGGAAGCAATGGGAAGGAAGCTGGTCTGTAAGCGATGGGCTGTATCATTCCGCAGGCGGCACATTTGCCAAAACTACGATTGGCGATGATCATTGGGCGGATTACACCGTGGAAGCGGATATTCGCATGAACGATGGCGGAGGAGACTCGGGAATTATTATCCGTGGAACCAATCCGGCAAATGGGCTGGAGCTTGGACAAGGCAATGCCGATTTCCTACAGGGATATTATGCTTACATCAAGACGGACGGGGTGTATCTCGGCAAACAAAACTATAACTGGAGCCCTTTAACGGGAGTAAATCTGGCTCTGTCCACAGGTACATGGCATAAAATGAAGGTAGTTGTACAGGGAACGAATATTAAGGTGTACGTAGGTGATATGAACGTTCCGAAAATCGATTATAACGATAACTCGGAAACGGCATTTACCCATGGAAAGGCGGGGTTAAGAACGGCTCATCAGAGTACGTCGTTTGATAACTTCGCGGTCTATCCTTAATTATAGTTCTATAGTTCAGAAATAGTGGAAGAAGGATCCTGCCATGCGGCTGGGTCTTTCTTTGTTCGTATCTATGCAGGTGGAGATGATGACGATGAGATTAGGCAAGGGCTGGCGGCATTTGCGAACAAGCATTAAATACAAATGGATTTTGCTGCTCATGGCGATGACATTAATCCCTTTGTTTATATTGGGGCTGGTTTCTTATTCTATTTCTAAAGATGCCATTGACAAGAAAGTGGCAGAGTCCTCGAAGCAGCTGATCCGACAGACAGGCGAAAATATCGATATCCGCTTCTCCGGGTACAAGGATATGCTGATGCAGGTCATCACGAACACGGAAGTTATGTCTTTGCTGGATAAGCTGCAGCAGCGTGATGAGAGCATTGTGGAACATCTCACGCTGACTACCAAGCTGGCCTACTTCACGGCGGTTTCTCCAGAGTTCAAATCGATTTCGTTTATTACGGATGCCCAGTATATTAAGGGGATTTTTCGCTGGGAGGATCTTGAAGCTCATCAGGCTGAATTCTATGAGCGGACGATGGCTGAGCGGAATGCTTATGTTTGGTTTCCCACGAGACTAGGACAGTATTCGGATACGGCGGACAATCATGAGGAGCTGGTCTTCTCACTGGCCAAACAGGTATTCAACATTCATGATGGCCGGCAGATGGGCATGGTGGTTGTGCTCGATATCCGGGAAGAGATGCTTAGCGATATTTTAAGTAAAAATACAGATAGTGAGCTTTCTACAGAAAGCTTCGTAATCGATCAGAATGGAATCATCTTATCGCATGCGGACAAATCCATGCTGATGACGCCGATGGACCTCTATTTTCAAAATGACACGGGGGCAGCTATTAAGGACGGGGTGAAGGAAGGCAGCTTCGTGGCCAGGTATAAAGGGAAAGAGGTTATGGTGAACTACCAGCAGCTAAAGAGCAACGATTGGAAGGTTGTACATATTATAGAACGGTCCAGCTTATACAAGGATTCGAATCAAGTGATAAAAGTAATCGCTATGATCATGATATTGTGCGTATTGTTCTCGATCATTATGGCCTATGCCATGGCATCGTCTGTCTCTAAGCCCTTAAAAGCGATGGTGAAGGCGATGAAGCAGGTTCATCTCGGCAATTTAGCGACACGGATTCACATCAACGAGGGCAGAAGCGATGAAATCGGCAGTCTACAATATCATTTTAATGATATGGTGGGGAGAATTGAAGAATTGGTGGAAGCGGTGTATGTGGAGCAGAATAATAAAAGAATTGCCGAGGTAAAAGCCCTGGAGGCGCAAATCAACCCGCATTTTCTCTATAATACATTGGACGCGATCAAGTGGACGGCGCTATTTCAGAAAGCAAATAATACGGCGGAAATGGCCCGGTTATTATCCCGCTTGCTGCATATCAGTATCGGAAAAGGAAGCGATACGGTTCTTGTTCAAGAGGAACTCGAGCATGTCGAGTGTTATATGGGAATTCAAAATTTGCGCACCACTACTCCGATTGAAGTGAATTATGAAATTGAAGACGAAGTGAAGTTGTATCGAACGCCTAAAGTTATTCTGCAGCCGATTGTGGAAAATGCGGTGCTGCATGGATTTGCGGATCAGCCGCAGGGGGCTGTAATTACGATTCGCTGCAGGCAGGAGGGGAAGCATCTATTATTCGAAATTATAGACAATGGCCTCGGCTTTGAGGATGAGGTTCATTTCGGCGGTCTGGCACCCGATGATTTGCCGAAAGGAGCTTTTTTCCTAGGGGTTGGTCTTGCGAATGTAGCGGAGCGAATCAAGCTGATTTGCGGGGACGAGTACGGTCTTGCTATAAACAGCAAGCCTGGTAAGGGTACCGTTGTGGTTATTACGCTGCCAATACTAGAGTAATCAGGGGGACGACAATATGTACAAAGTACTGATCGTGGATGATGAGCATTTCGTCCGGTATGGAATTAAAGCAATGATAGACTGGGAGAGTATGGGGTTTGATGTAGTTGGTGAAGCAAGCAACGGCACGGAAGGGCTGATGGCCTTCGAAGAGCTGGCGCCGGATGTCGTCATATCCGATATCAAGATGCCTGTGATGGATGGAATCGAGTTTGTCAGTCAGGTCAGGGCATTGGATCGGCAGGTCAAGCTGATTTTGCTGACTTGCCTTGACGATTTTGGGTATGCCCAGAAGGCCATACGTCTCGGGATAACGGATTATTTGATCAAGTCCGATATTATGCCCAAGGATTTGGAGCAGGTGATGATGAATCTGAAGACCGTTCTGGACGAGGCTCAATCGACTGCTGGTCATTCCCCGAATAAGCAGGCGCACGAAGAATCGAATAAAGATCGCGTTACCAAAGAAGCATTGCTAATGGGTCTGGCACACGGCACGATTTCGGAGGCCCACGTCACCGAGGAGAAACTGCAAGCGGCAGGCTTGATTTCCTGCAAGACTCCTCAAATTTTACTGTATATCGGGATCGATAATTTGGAGAAGCTGAGAAGCCATCACTCAGAAGATGAGATCATTATGCTCCATACCAGGGGGATTGAAGCAACTAGGGAAATATGCTCCAACGGTTCGGAGGATAACGAAATTATCTCTGGAAGCACGGGGCTGTGGACTGTACTGTGCAAAGGTATTTCTGCTGATGCGGCAGAGGAATTGGCGCAACGGGTCATCTCGCGAATCTTTGACGAATTAGGATTATCGGCAACCCTTGGAGTAAGCAATCCATTCTATACCTTGCTTGAGCTCCGGAATGCTTATTTAGAGGCAGAGCATCGCTATCGGCTGAAGCTGTTTATCGGATGCGGCATCGTGATTGGCCAAGAATTCGTATATGAAACTGACATTGCGGCAAAGCCGGTTCCGGTGATGAACAAGAAGCTGAATGATTATTTATATTCCTTGGATCGTGAAGCGATGCAGCAGTATCTTGTGGATACCTTCGATCATGTGAAGGCAAGGCTCGACTATGAAGCCGTGCATCTAATATCCATTGAACTGCTACTGAATTTGACCAATATGTATTTGGAATTATCCCATGATCATGAATGGCTGTATGAACGGAAGAAGGAATTATTTGACCAGATTAAACAGCTTGAGACGCTGGAGGAGATTATAGCGTGGTTCGTGCAAATCTATGAAGAACTGATCCAGAAGATGCGGGCCGTCTATTCAAGTGATCAAGGAAGCATTGCGAAGGCCATTCAGTACATCGAGCAGAACTATGATCAAGATCTGTCGCTCCAGGTGCTAAGCCAGCATGTTCATCTTAGTAAAAATTACTTCTCCAATTTGTTTAAGCGGGAAATGGGCGAAGGGGTCATTGATTATATTACCAAAGTTCGTCTTGAGCGTGCCAAGGCCCTGCTCCGCAATACAGATCTTAAGAGCAGTGAGGTCGGCATATTGATCGGCATATCTGACTCGAAGTATTTCTCCAAACTGTTTAAAAAAATGACAGGTGTAACACCAAGCGAATATAGGGATGGGGTTAAGTCCATGTAAGCAGGCTTTGACGAATCTGTAAATTTTACTCGGATAGAGAGAAATATTGCACCGTAAAGACCAGATATGAAACATCGTGCAGTAAAAACCTTATTTTTTACGATAGATAGCGTGGTTTATTCCGTTTGAATGACCGCCGCTTTATTCTAATATGAAATTCAAGAACAGAATGAATGCGCTTGCATTACAAGCGGGTCAATAGAAGCTGTTCTAAACCTATACAAGAAAAGGGGATTGCCATGGCTAGAAGGAACAGGCTCACGACAATGTTATTCTTGATACTTGCGATCGTGCTGATTGCAGCAGGCTGCTCCAACAAAGGGAACAGTTCGGCCAACTCGGGAAAGGCGGCGGAGACGAATAGCGGCACAGGCAGCGGTGGGACCAGCGGGCCGGTCGAAATTACGTTTTGGAATCTATTTGGGGGCGGGGAAGGCGATTTTGTCGATCAGATCGTAGACGGCTTTAACGGCTCCCAGCAAGAGGTTAAGGTCAAGACACTGCGGCTGGAATCGGGCGAGTATTATGCCAAGTTCGGTACAGCACTAGCCTCCGGCAAAGGCCCGGATGTAGCGGTAGCTCATGCTGACCGGCTTGCGCCTTTTGTCAAGGCGGGTCAATTGAGTGCGCTGAGTGAGCTGACGGAGAAAGCTGGCTTTGATTTCAGCGAAATTACGGATAGCAACGTGGAAAGCGTCAGCTATGACGGAATTCCCTATGCTGTTCCCATCGATACCCATTTCCATATGTTCTACTACAACAAAGATTTGCTTGGGGAGGCCGGGCTGCTAAATGAGGATGGCACGCCGAATTTTGGCGAAATATCTCCTGAAGGCTTCAAGCAATTTCTGACAGAAATCAAAAGCAAAGTTCCAGGGATAACGCCATTTAGTGTGAATACGCCGTACTTTCATGAGCCCTTCTACAATTTATATTATCAGGCTGGCGGCAGTATTTTGACAGATGATCTGAGTCAAGCCGACATCAACAATGAGAAAGCAATAGACGTACTGAAATTTTATTTGAATCTTTATGATCAAGGTCTTAGTGATATTAACGACAAGACGCCTTGGGATACATTCCATAGCGGCAAATCCGCGACATGGTTTGGCGGCGTGTGGGAAGCGGGCTGGCATCTCGGTGAAGAAGGCCTGAATGTCGGCATCACCTCGATTCCTCCGATCTTTGGCAGCGAGACGCATTGGGCAGCCTCCCATACTCTCGTTATTCCTGAATATGTGACGGAAGAGAAGCAGGTTGCTGCAATGAAATTCATGAAGTATTTCACGCTTGAGGGCGGGAAAATTTGGGCGCAAGCGGGTCATGTTCCAGCAGCAAAGGCGGTTACTGCCAGTGACGAATACATGAACCTTCCGTATCGGGAAGAGTTTGTCGCCTCGCAAAAAACGGTAAAACACGCGCCTAAGACGGATCGGTACAATGCGATCGATACGGTGGTGAAGGATGTGCTTCAGGCTGTTATTTTTAAAACGATGACGCCGGAAGATGGGGTAAAGGGCATGGAGAAGGATATTAACGAGATTCTTCAAAATTAAGAGTAAGGTGAGCGAGATGAAACCGTATCTGATGATGCGGTTTCATTCCTTAAACCTTGAAAGCAGGCTTGGTTTGGCAGTTCTGCATCGCGTTGGAGGAGGATGACCGTGAAGGCTCAGCAAGCAGCAAGCGGGTGGAAAAGGCAATTAAAAAATGAGTTTTCAGCTATTGCATTTCTAGCCCCATTTTTAATTCCGCTTCTTGTTTTCTATATTTGGCCATTGCTTAGAGGCGCTTATATCAGTCTTCATTCCTGGACGATTCTGGGGATGGAGAAGTATGTGGGCTTCAATAATTATACAAAAATATTGACGAACAGCGATTTTTATAAATATTTATGGAACAGCCTGTATTTTGTCATTTTAGTCGTTCCGATCATTATTTCGCTTGGTCTGTTACTGGCTCTGTTAATTCACCGCAAGATTCCGTTTCAGACGATGTTCCGATCGATCTACTTTCTGCCATACGTACTTTCCGTTTCTGTCATTAGCTTTATTTGGCTCCGAATGTTCGATTCCAAGCATGGACTCGTCAATGTCATCCTGGAGACTCTAGGGTTATCCTCAGTTCACTGGCTTACCAGTCCTAATGCGGCTTGGTGGTCCATTGTCATTGCTACCGTGTGGTGGACGGTCGGTTTTGTCATGGTATTATTCCTGGCAGGGCTGCAGGAAATATCCCAGGAACTTTATGAGGCTGCTGATATTGACGGCGCGTCTTCGTTTCATAAATTCCGGTTCATTACGCTTCCGGGTTTATCTTCTGTGATGAAGGTGCAAATCTTTTTTCAAATCATCGCGGGCTTGAAGCTGTTCGGGCAGGTTCAAATTATGACCAATGGCGGACCCGGGGATACGACGAATACGATCATCCGTTACATCTATGTAACGGGATTCAAGAAGGATATGTTCGGGCTTGCAGCCGCGCAATCGACGTTGTTTTGTATTTTTATGCTGTTGATTGCCGCGGTTCAATACATGGTTGTTAACAGAAAAGAGTCGTAAATGGAGAGTGAATAGAGGTGGCGCGAGCAGCGATATATAGTTTAACCGTCATATTGGCAGTCATTTTTGTAATTCCTCTAGTTTGGATGTTTGTCGTTTCTTTCAAGCCCGAAGGCGTATCCGCGATTACGATTGCAGAGTGGACGGACTTCTCGGACTTAACCATTAGAAACTATGCCAAAGTATTAACCGAATCGCAAATTTTGAGATGGACCTGGAATAGCTTCGTGATCGGAGCCGTAACTACGCTTATTACCGTGATCATTAGCTCGTTAGGGGCATTTGCTTTTTCTCGCAAAACATTTAGATCCAAGGGTTTTTTATTTATCTTATGCGTGTCCGGGCTGCTGATTCCGACGGAAGCCATGCTGATTCCTTTATACGAGACGGTCTTAAGCATTGATTTGCTGGATAATATGTGGGGCATTATTTTGCCCAGCCTGACGAATCCGCTTGGACTGATCTTGATTAAGCAATTTATGGATGGGCTGCCCAAGGACTATATGGAAGCAGCGCAAATCGACGGGGGGCGGGATTTCCGCCTGTGGTGGTCAATTTATTTGCCTCTAACGCGTTCAGCCATGATTGCAATTGGTATTTTCTATTTCATTATGTCCTGGAATAATTTCATCTGGCCGTATATCACGATTAATTCGGAAGAAAACATGGTGCTGTCTACAGGATTGCCGACCTTCCTTTCGAATAATGTGCTGCACGTGAACACGATTATGGCAGCCAGTGCGATCGCTGCTATTCCTACGATGATTGTTTATATTTTTCTCCAAAAGCATATCGTTCAGGGTGTATCGATGACAGGAGTTAAAGGGTAGGTTAGACGCTTTAATCAGCCGCTTAAGACGACATAGCATGAGATAAAACCAGGATGAAGGGGTAGATGAGAGACAATGGTAACACAGATGTATATCAAAGATTATCCAAGACCGCAATTCGTAAGAACCGACTGGGTTAATTTGAATGGCGAGTGGAGCTTCGGATTCGATGATGACAACATGGGTGAGCGCTTGGGATGGCCGAAGAATTTCGGCGGTAACCGCCAAATTGTTGTTCCTTTCACTTATGAAACGAAAGCCAGCGGGATTGGCGAAGAGGAGCACCATTCTAATGTGTGGTATCATCGAACGCTGGATATTCCGGCCGAGAAAGCCGGCAGGCGAGTCATACTGAACTTCCAAGCCGTTGATTATATCGCCAAGGTTTGGGTCAATGGGGAGTATGTTGGACGGCATCAGGGAGGCTATTCGGCGTTTTCCTTCGATATTACCTCCTATATCACTTGTGGAGAAGCCAATAGCTTGACGGTTAAGGTGGAAGATAGCATGGATGCTGCCCAGCCGCGAGGGAAGCAGCGTTGGGAACAGAACAGCTTCGAGTGCTTCTATGTGCAGACGACGGGAATCTGGCAGTCGGTATGGCTGGAATATGCAGCGCCTACGTATATTGATCAAGTGAAAATAACCCCGGACGTCGACGCCTGGAAGGTGAGGTTCGAATATCAAATGAACGGCGATTGGCCGGCCGGAGATATGTGGCTGGAAACGATCGTTAGCTTGAAGGGGGAGCAGGTTAAAAAGGTCGGCTTGGCGATGGATCGAAGCTGGCTCCAGTTGGAGGTTGACCTGATTCATGAAGTGAACGGCCCCTGGAAGATGAGCTGCTGGACGCCGGACAATCCGAATTTGTATGACGTTGAATTTATTTTGTACCGCGGCCAGGAGAAGATGGATCATGTCTATTCCTATTTTGGCATGCGGAAAATTTCCACCAAAGCCGGACAGGTATTGCTTAACAACGAACCGATCTACCAGCGGCTTGTTCTGGATCAAGGCTATTGGCCAGAGAGCCATCTTACTCCGCCTTCGGAGGAAGCCATCATCCAAGATATCGATGCGATTCTGGAGATGGGTTACAACGGCGTACGGAAGCATATGAAAGTAGAGGATGCCCGTTTTCTCTACTGGTGCGATGTGAAGGGTTTGCTCGTATGGTCGGAGATGGCAGCTACATTTGAGTTTAACGACAATGCGATTCAGAGGTTTACCAACGAATGGATGGAGGTAGTGCGGCAGTATTATAATCATCCGTGCATTGTTGTGTGGGTTCCATTTAATGAATCCTGGGGGATTATGCAAATTGCCAAGGACAGGAAGCAGCAGCGTTTCACGGAGGCCATCTATCATCTCACCAAAGCTTATGATCCTTACCGGCTTGTCATATCCAATGATGGCTGGGAGCATACGGTGTCGGATCTCATAACGCTCCATGATTATGTAGAGTCAGGGGAAGAGTTCCAGCGGCGTTATAAGGATAAGGAGAAGATTATAGGAAACGAAATCGCCTTTAACAATAGGAAATATGCCTTTGCAGATGGTTATGCCTATAGCGGGCAGCCCATCCTAGTCAGTGAATTCGGCGGCATTGCCTATAAAAATGAGGCGGGTTGGGGTTACGGCCATCAGGAGTCCTCGGAAGAATCATTCGTAGCAAGACTAAAAGCGATACACCACGCGATTAAGAATACGGATTATATCGCCGGTTACTGCTATACACAGATTACGGACGTACAGCAGGAGATGAATGGGCTGTTGACGGAGTCGCGGAAGCTAAAAGTGCCATTGGAAGTCATAAAGGAGATGAATCAACTCTAGTCTCTTAGGGGAAAGACACATCAGGAGCTGCTCATTAGAAATTCTAATGGGGCAGCTCCTGATTTCGTTATATGGAGATTTAGTAGTCAGCATGAGGGTGATGTTTCCTTCTGGGCAGTGCGCATCTTGGCCAGTATTTTGCGAATGCTCTCGTCTGAAAGATAGTACATCTCGGCTAAATCTCTAACCGACAGGCCTGAACGATGCTTCCGAAATATTTCCTCATTCCGATTGGCAATCGATGTGCGGGAACCGCTGAGTTCTCCCCAGGAAGCACGGCTTTGCTCCGGTTTGGGGATATAGAGAAGCTCACCTTGAATATGGCGCTGCAATTCCTTCAGCAATCGGGGGGGAAGCACATCCTTCCCATTTTTGTAGCTCACGGTCATGTTCCTCCTTGTTTCGATGTGCTCGATGTAGTTCAAGAACGAAATAAGTTTGCATGATCGTAATCCCCCTTTCGCAATAATTGATTTTATTGTTATTGTCATTTCATAAATAACTGGCTATATCTTAACATATTTTCACAGCAACGAAAATAAGGGGGCTATACAGCCCCCTTGCTTGAGGTTTCCGCTTACGCGGAAACCACCTCACTCACTGAAATCACATTCATCAGCCCCCTTTCCAGTGATTCGTCGGCCCGACATCTATATTAACTCATATTCCGCCTTGGGAAGAAAGCGAAAGAATGATTTTAAATGTTTTGTACCCGATCATGTTTTATGTCCCAATATGGTAAAATGGTGTTTAAGTTTAGGCTGTCATTATGAGTCATAAGGAAGTGAACTCCATGGATTTGTTCTCTTACCAGCAAAGCTCGAGCCCTGCCGGCAGGCTGCTTGCCGACCGGATGAGGCCGACGACGCTGGATGAATATATCGGGCAGGAAGACATCGTGGGGCCCGGCAAGCTGCTGCGCAGGGCGATTGAAGCGGACCAGGTATCCTCGATTCTGCTGTATGGCCCCCCCGGCTGCGGGAAGACAACGCTTGCTCATATTATTTCCAATCATACGCAAGGAGAGTTTGTAAGACTGAATGCCGTAGATGCTTCCGTAAAGGATGTGCGGGAAGTGATCGAGAAGGCGCAAAATGATAAGTCCTTCTATGGAACGAAAACAATTCTGTTCCTTGATGAGGTACACAGGTTCAATAGCTCGCGGCAGGATGCCCTGCTTCCGGCTGTGGAGAAGGGAACGATTACTTTTATCGGGGCGACGACGGAGAACCCGTTCCATTATGTGAACGGGGCTTTGATGAGCCGCTCGACCTTGTTCCAGCTGCAGCCCTTGACGAAAGAGCACTCGCTCATTGCGATGAAGCGGGCTTTGACAGATAAGGAGAAAGGGTTAGGCTTCATGCATCTTGAAGTAGACGAGGAGGCGCTGCTGCATATCGCGGCGATGGCGAACGGGGATATCCGCCGGGCGCTGAATGCGCTGGAGCTGGCGGCGATGACGACGCCTCCGCGGCCGGACGGCTGCGTCCACATTACTTTGGAGGTGGCGGAGGAATCGATCCGGCGCCCGCTCGTCAAAGCGGATGAATCTACGCAATACGACGTGCTGTCGGCGTTCCATAAGAGCATTCGCGGCTCCAGCGATGCTGCGCTGTTCTGGTTCCTGTACGCGGTGGAGAAGCTGGGGATGGACCCGATGACGTTCATCCGGCGGCTGATTGCCGCAAGCAGCGAGGATATCGGCCTGGCGAATCCCCAAGCGATGGTTCAGGCAGTGAGCGCGCTGGAGGCGTATCGGAATAACGGCTGGCCGGAGGCGAAGCTGAACATCGCCCAGGCGATTCTATTTGCGGTAGAGAGCCCGAAATCCAATGCTGTGACCACAGCGATCTCCAAAGCGATGACGGCCATCGAGGATGTGAGATCGGCGGAGGTGCCTCTGCATTTGCGGGATACCCACTACAAGGGGTCCGAAAAGCTGGGACATGTCGGCTACAAATATCCGCATGATCATCCGGGGCACTATGTGAAGCAGGATTATCTGCCGCCGAATTTGGCGAAGCGGAAGTTCTATGAGGCGACAGAGCAGGGGAATGAGAGCAAAATCCGCCATAACCAGCAAATCCGCCGATCAAAGGACATGCAGTAGGAAAGAGGTAAATGGGTGGAATCGCGAACGGAACCGGGTTAAAGCAATATCCTGGTTTTATTCAGCCGTCAATTTTAGTCTTGAATGTTTTCCTCGTCATAGATATCATCATAACCGGACATGATTTAGGTTAATCGATCTGGATCCACGTGATTTACGAATAAAGAGGAGCCGATACAGAGATTAGATTACAAAAGGAGTGGAAATGCCATGTTCGTATCCGAAAAATATGCTGGAACCCGTGAAGAGCAGTACTCCGTCGTCAAGTCGCAGCTGCGGACGCTGCTGGAAGGAGAGCCTAACCGAGTAGCCAATCTCGCTAATGCGGCGGCGCTTCTGAATCAATTTCTGGAGCAAATCAACTGGGTTGGCTTTTACTTGTATGAAGATGGCGAGCTCGTATTGGGGCCGTTTCAAGGATTGCCGGCCTGCATCCGGATTCCGCTGGGCAGGGGAGTATGCGGAACGGCGGCCATGCAGCGCACTACTGTGCTGGTGGATGATGTCGATCAGTTTCCCGGCCATATTGCCTGCGATGCCGCTTCCCGTTCGGAAATTGTCGTACCGTTAATCAAGGACGGCGAGTTGCTTGGCGTCCTGGATATCGACAGCCCGGTTACCAGCCGGTTTGATGAGCTGGACCGCGGGCAGCTGGAGCAATTTGTGGAAGAGCTTGTGCGCCATCTGTAATGGCTGCCAGAGAAACGGAAGAGGGGACTGTCTCAAAAGTGAACCTAGATGACTGAGTGGCTCCCATCTTTAGCACCTCTAGCACCTCTATAAAAACTGTCGGACACGAAGCTAAACAGGGATATAGACTACATGGAAATCATGTATTTAATCATGCTCGAAACGAATAGTACAGGGAATTAGATGGATTTGATGCACCAAAAATCAAGAATCCAGCCTAGGATGATCTTCTTCCTTCCCACTAACGACATGAAATCCATTTAAATCTACATTTCCTTCTTAGTCGTAGAAATTAACTACTATAAATCCATTAAACTAAGGGGAGCACGTCGAGGGCAATCGCTCATTCCGTCGGTTCTTTTGCGAAGGCTGGGTTCATACCGATTTTGGGATTTGTGCCTTTGGCCCACAACCTGCTTAAGGTGGCGGGCATCCGCTTCGCTACTTTCCTGCAAAGCGACAGAGCAAAAAAGTTGGACGGAAAACTTTACGTTTTCTTGCCCAACTTTTTATTTTGGAGATTATTAGACAGTCCCTTTTCACTGTGCGAAAGCTTCAGTTAGCCTAGGGATACTCCCGGTTCGGAAGCAGGCATCTTGTCAGCTGCTTCGATCGTGCCGCCGCCCAAGCATTCGTCGCCGTCGTAGAAGACGACCGCCTGGCCTGGGGTAATCGCCTTTTGCGGCTGGTCAAAGGCAACAAACATCGTTCCGTCTTCCCGCGGAATCAAGGTTACTCCTTGATCCTGCTGGCGGTACCGGAACTTGGCCACGCATTTGAACGGCTTGTCCGGCAGCTTGTCCGCGCCTGCGATCCAGTTTACGCCCGAGGCGACCAGACCGGTCGAATACAGGCTTGGGTGCTTGTCCCCTTGCACGACGTAAAGGATGTTGTTCTGCAAATCCTTTTCCGCCACGAACCAAGGCTCGCCGCTGCCTGATCCGCCGATGCCAAGGCCTTGGCGCTGTCCCAGCGTGTAATACATTAGGCCGTCATGCCGGCCTTTGACTTCACCCGTTACAATGTCAACCATATCGCCGGATTGGGCGGGCAGGTACTGGCTTAGAAATTCGCGGAAATTGCGTTCGCCGATGAAGCAGACTCCTGTGCTGTCTTTTTTCTTGGCAGTATAGAGTCCCGCCTCCTCAGCAATGCGGCGCACCTCCGGTTTGGGCAGATGTCCGATGGGGAACATCGCTTTGGCCAATTGCGCTTGATTCAGCGCATTAAGGAAATAGGTTTGGTCCTTGTTGCTGTCTACGCCGCGCAGCAATTTATATTGTCCGTCATGTTCTTGCACAACACGGGCATAGTGTCCTGTGGCTACGTAATCGGCGCCCAAATCCATGGCCTTATTCAGGAACTCCCCGAATTTGATCTCGCGGTTGCACATCACATCCGGATTTGGCGTGCGGCCGCGCTTATATTCTTCGAGAAAATAGGCAAATACTTTATCATAGTATTCCTTCTCGAAATTGACGGTATAGTAAGGGATATCGATTTGCTCACAGACGCGCCGTACGTCCTCGGCGTCCTCCTCCGCCGTACAGCGGCCGAACTCATCGGTATCATCCCAGTTTTTCATGAAAATGCCGATAACATCATATCCTTGCTGCTTGAGCAGCAGCGCCGTTACCGAGGAATCGACGCCTCCGGACATGCCGACGACAATTCTTGTTTCGCTGTTTGATCCAGACATCTATATCACTCCTTTGGCGGTTTCCCTGTCGATATTTTATCATAAGCAGCCAGTTCGGGCGAAATTATCGGAATGTTAATTCACGGTAAACGAATTGCTCGAAAGCGGGGCCGTTTTATTTTCCAAAAGACACGGGATATGTTACGATAAACATAGGTTAATGATAGGAATAGGGAGTTATTGGCCAAGTATGTCCTTTGGGCACGGACACAAGCCCCCTTATCATTACTTTATGGATCAATGTTCAATTATATAAATATTACTTGAAAATTGAAAGAGGTGGCTTCTTTGAAGATTTCCACGAAAGGACGCTATGGCTTAACGATCATGATGGAACTTGCTGCGAAGTTCGGTGAAGGACCTACTTCCTTGAAGAGCATCGCTGAGAAAAACCAATTGTCCGAGCATTATTTGGAGCAGCTGATTGCGCCGCTTAGAAACGCCGGACTTGTGAAAAGCGTGCGCGGTGCATATGGGGGCTACATACTATCGCGCGCTGCTGAAGAGATTACAGCAGGGGATATTATCCGCGTCTTGGAAGGGCCGATCTCCCCGGTAGACTTCACGGAGGAGGATGATCCGGCCAAAAGGGATTTATGGCTGCGGATCCGTGACAGCATCGCTGAGGTGCTGGACTCGACGACGCTAGACAGTCTGATTAATTATGAAGAGGCTGGCGCAGAGCAAAACTATATGTTCTACATCTAAATATAGCGACGAACATAAAAAGACTCCTCTCGAGGAGTCTTTTGTTAGGCTTATGGCAAGGATACGACAGTTTACTTTATCCAGTAAGAACGATCACGCTTCGCCTGCGTTTGTGCCGGGCGGGGCTTTTCGATTTTATCAATCGGGATGATGCGAGTGACGTGCACGATTTCTTCCAGCAGAAACCAGAACGCGCCTTCCACGGTGCGAAGCTGCACTTTCTTCGGGTCTGCTCCCCATTTCGGTAAGCCGCGCATCGTCTCACCCGAGTCCAGTATTATGACGACTTCTTGCTCTAGTGTAACTGCCATTTTTAGTTCGTGCATCATTCTCACGCTCCTTCGGTTTATACTTTTATCATCGGAATATTAACGCAGAAATTAAAGAGAAAATCATGATTATGATGCACATTTGCTGGACACCTGCCTAGCCCGGCGTTATGATGGGAATGTTTCAGGGGAAGAATACGATAAAAACGCATGAAATTCAGGTTGTTTGCGCAACCTTGCAAAGAAAAGACAGGTGATCATAAATTGAGAAAAATATATTTGGATCATGCAGCTTCGACCCCGATCCGTCCGGAGGTTGCCGAAGCTATGATTTCCGCCATGCAGAAACATTTCGGGAATGCATCGAGCGTACATTCCTTCGGAAGGGAAGCGAAGCGGGTAGTAAATGGAGCTAGGGATCGCCTGGCCGCGGCTCTCGGCTGCAAACCGGAGGAGCTGGTATTTACGGCGGGCGGTACGGAAAGCGATAATCTGGCCTTATTCGGAACGATGCATGCCCAGAAATCCCGCGGCAAGCATATTGTGACGACCGCCATTGAGCATCACGCCGTTCTGCATTCGTGCCAGCAGCTGGAGCGAGACGGCTTCGAGGTAACGTATCTTCCTGTCGATCGCACGGGGCGCGTCCATGCGGAACAGGTTGCTGAGGCGCTGCGGCCCGATACGGTTCTGGTCAGCGTGATGTTTGGCAACAATGAAGTCGGCACGCTGCAGCCGATCATTGAAATCGGGGAATTGATCCGCAGCACCGGCAAGGACATCGTCTTTCATGTTGATGCGGTTCAGGCACTAGGTGCCGTTCCTATCCATTGCAATGAACTTCCAGTTGACCTCATTAGCTTTTCCTCGCATAAAATCAACGGCCCTCAAGGCGTAGGTGCGCTGTATATCCGTAAACAACGAATGATCGAGCCGATTCTGCACGGCGGCCTCCAAGAGAAGAAGAGACGGGCTGGCACAGAAAATATGGCCGGGATCGTCGGCTTTGCCAAAGCTGCGGAAATCGCTGTATCCGGATTGTCGGAAAGACGCGAGCATGATCTGAAGCTGCGGTCAGCATTGTTGTCCAATCTGGAACGGACCGTCGGATCGGAGCATTTTCGCGTTAACGGAAATCAGGAGTTTTATCTGCCGCATATCGTGAATATCAGCTTTCCGGAAATGCAGACGGAGACGATGCTGATGAACCTCGATATGGAAGGAATAGCGGTAGCCAGCGGCTCTGCCTGCACCTCGGGATCGCTAGAGCCGTCACATGTGCTTGAAGCCATGAATCTTCCGCAAAATCTTTTGCGCTCGGCGATTCGATTCAGCTTTGGTTTGGGTAATACTAGTGAAGAAATAGAGTACACTGCCGAAAAAGTTGGAACCATCCTTACCCGTCTTCGTAAAAAAATATAATGGGCTGTGTTTTTAGATTTCAAGGAAAGGAGGATGCGTTCGCTTTTTCACATTAAGCTGTAATTAGCCCAGCGAGGAGGGACCTGAACAACTATGAGACTGCAGGATATGATAGGCTTGGCCGTCTTTGAAATGGAGGGCGGCAAGCAGGTCGGAAAAGTCCTCGATGTAATGTTGAATGAAGATTGGACTATTTCAGGGATTACGCTGGAGGGGAAGACGATGTTCTCCACAAGCAGCAAAGTAGTGCTCTGGGAAGATATCGTCGCTTACGGCGAGGATGCCGTCATGATTCGCAATCAACAGGCTGTCCGCAAATGCGGAGCCGAGAATATACAGCTTACCTTCATTTCGGGTAACGGCAAATTGAAGGAACTTCCCGTTCTCACGGAGGACGGTACGCGGATTGGAACCGTTGCGGATGTTTATTTTGAGCAGAATTTGGGAAATACAATTACTGGTATCGAAATCAGTGATGGATTCATATCCGATCTGATGGAGGGGCGCAAAGTACTGCCTTTTATGCCAGGGATGACGAAAGGGGAAAATGCGATCATGGTCCCCCCGAACAGTGAGCAACGGCTGGAGAAGACCATGAATTCTATCAATGGATAGGTGATTGAATGATGAAATGTCCAAATTGCAGCTCCAAGGATATTGGGAAGATCGGTTCCCATCAATTCTACTGCTGGGGATGCTTTATTGAATTGACGGTAAACGGAGAGAAGATGTCCGTATACCAGGTTGAGGAAGACGGAACGCTCAGTTCCTTGGATGATTTGTTCTTCGGCGAGGAAATGACGCAGGATTTCTCGCAAATGCATGCATCGACTTAATATGGCCGGCCTACATATAGAATGCACGATTCTATAATGGCGCAGGTGAGCCCTTCTCCGCTAGGAGGAGGGCTTTTTACTGTCTTCGGTACGGTTATTTTTGCCTCGTCACGCACATACTGACCTATAGCCAGTCCGCCGCCAAGGAGGGATCGTGCGTGGAACCGTTCAAGAACAACAAATTGTTTCGCAATGGAATATGGCTGCTGCTGGGCTTGGTTATCCTTTATTTCCTTTGGCTGCTCCGCCCGATGCTGACTCATGTCTACGGATTTTTAAAAGCCGTACTGGCTCCTTTTGTCATTGCGATGATTATTTCTTATATTCTCAATCCCGTGGTACGGATGCTGGGCGGCCGCAAGGTGCCGAGGACGATGGCCGTGCTGCTAATTTATGCGGTGTTTGTGACCAGCCTGTCAGTGATTCTGATCAATGTCATTCCGATGTTCATTGAGCAGCTGGAGGAACTGGGCGAGCATTTGCCAGAGCTGACCCTGCATACCCAGCAAATGATCAACCGGTGGGACAGCAGTCTGCTTCCCGGCAGCATCCGTATGGGCATGAACAATTGGTTTTTTCAATTCGAGCATCGGCTGGCTGACGGAATTTCAAAATTTCTAGACAATATCGGTACGACGATCGGAGTCGTCTTCAATGCGTTCATCATTCCTTTTCTGATCTTCTATATGCTTAAGGATTTCGAGGCATTTGAAAGAATGATTCTTCATTATTTGCCGCGTTCCCGCCGCAAGTCCACCGTGGCGCTATTGAAGGATATCGACGGCGCGCTGGGCAATTATGTGCGCGGACAGCTGCTCGTATGCGTCATTATCGGGGTACTCGCCTATTTCGGTTATATGCTGATTGGCATGCCCTTTGCGCTGCTATTTGCCGGGGTGGTTGCGGTATGCAATGTCATCCCTTATCTCGGCCCCTTTCTTGGCGCGGCGCCTGCTCTCGTTATGGCTACTACGATATCGTGGCGCATGGTGCTTATGGTTGCTTTGGTCAATACGGTATGCCAGTTTATTGAGAGCAACATTATCTCCCCGCAGGTCGTCGGCAGGTCGCTGAATTTGCATCCGATGCTCATTATTTTCGCGCTGCTTGTCGGCGGGGAAATAGCCGGTGTGGCCGGTCTTATTTTGGCGGTTCCTCTATTTGCGGTGGGCAAAGTGGTTCTGCAGCATTTTTATACGTATTATGTTCGCCGAAAAACGGTCTAGAACCGCATTGACAGCGGGAATTCCGCCTTATATACTTATTAGTGATTTATTCAAACATGTATAACCTGCAAATCGTTGACGAAATGAAGTACGTCCATGTTCATGGTTTCAGAGAAGGCGTTCCTTCGCGAAGCTGGCAGACCGATCCAGAGGTCCCGCTTACGCCGCGTTGGCTGAGAGAACCCGATCATTGACCGGACGGAAAGCTGATTTCAGAGAGCGAAGCAAATTCGCCGGGTGGTTCCCGTTATCGAACTGTTCGAGGCGATCGTATCTATCGGGCGTGATCAAGTTCCGAAATACGATAACCAGGGTGGTACCGCGAGTTAATCGTCCCTGATATTCAGGGGCGTTTTTTCTTTTTTTCAAGATTTCACGAACATGATCTGTTTAGGAGGAACCCTTATGAAATCAAGTGAAATTCGTTCCAAATGGCTGGAGTTCTTCGCCAGCAAAGGACATAAAATCGAACCGAGCGCATCTCTCGTACCTCATAATGATCCGTCCCTGCTGTGGATCAATGCCGGAATGGCTCCGCTGAAGCCTTATTTTGACGGCCGTGTAAAACCGGATAATCCGCGCATGGCCAATTCGCAGAAGTGCATCCGTACTAATGATATTGAGAATGTCGGAAAGACGCGGCGGCATCATACCTTTTTTGAGATGCTGGGCAACTTCTCGATCGGCGATTATTTTAAAGAAGAAGCAATTACTTGGGCATGGGAGTTTCTGACGAGCAAGGAATGGATCGGATTTGACCCTGAGCGTTTGTCCGTAACGGTCTATCCGGAGGACGAGGAGGCGTTTAAGCTGTGGAACGAGAAGATTGGCCTTCCTGCCGAGCGAATCATTAAGCTGGAGGACAACTTCTGGGATATCGGCGAAGGACCATGCGGTCCTTGTACGGAAATTTTCTATGACCGCGGCGATGCATACGGCGATTTGTCCGACCCGGACTGCATGCCAGGCGGAGAGAATGAGCGCTTCCTGGAAGTCTGGAACCTCGTCTTTTCGCAATTCAATCATAATAAAGACGGCAGCTATACGCCGCTGCCCAATAAAAATATTGATACCGGCGCAGGGCTGGAGCGGTTCGCATCCATTCTGCAGAACGTGAACTCCAACTTTGACACGGACCTGTTCATGCCAATTATCCAGGAGACCGCGAAAATCTCCGGGGTCAAATACGGTGCGGGCGAAGATAGCGATGTGGCCATGAAGGTGATCGCCGACCATATCCGCACGGTTGCCTTTGCCGTGGCTGACGGGGTGCTTCCGTCCAATGAAGGCCGCGGATATGTCATCCGCCGCTTGCTGCGCCGGGCTGTCCGTTACGGGAAGACACTGGGTCTCGATAAGCCGTTTATGTACAACCTCGTTAAGACGGTTGGTGATATCATGGGCAGCTATTACGGCGATGTCGTGGCGAAACGGGATTTCATTGAGAAGGTAATCCGCACGGAGGAAGAGCGGTTCCACGAAACGCTGAGTGATGGATTGGCAATTCTCTCTGAGATCAGCGAGCAAGCCAAGAATGAAGGACGCACAGTGATCAGCGGTGCGGATGCCTTCAAGCTGTATGATACGTATGGATTCCCGCTCGATTTGACCGAGGATTTCGCTGCCGAGCATGGCCTGACCGTAGACCGCGAGGGTTTTGAGTCTGAAATGGCAGGACAACGGGAGCGTGCCCGGGCTGCGAGCCATAAAGGCGGCAGTATGTCGGTACAGGGCGGCGTATTGGCTGACTTTACGACTAAATCGGATTTCGTTGGATATAATGAGCTTGAAACGTCCACCAGAATTTTAGCAATTATTGCGAACGATGAGTTTGCCGATGTATTGTCGGCGGGCGAAAGCGGTCAGGTTATTCTGGAGTCCACTCCTTTTTATGCTGAAAGTGGCGGTCAGGTGAGCGACCAAGGGGTAATTCTGAGCGAGCTGGGCAGCGCCGATGTGAACGGACTGTTCAAGGCGCCGCGCGGACAGCATGTACATCAAGTCACGGTGAATTCTGGCGAACTGCGCGTAGGAGCGGCCGTGACGGCCCAGGTGGACCGCAAGCTGCGCAGCGAGATTCTGAAGAACCATACCGCAACACATCTGCTCCACAAAGCGCTAAAAGAAGTGCTCGGCGAGCATGTCAATCAAGCCGGCTCCCTGGTCGAGCCGCAGCGCCTGCGCTTTGACTTCTCGCATCTGGGCAGCATATCCCCTGAGGAGCTGGCGGAGATCGAGCGTAAGGTCAATGAGCAGATCTGGAATGCGTTGGACGTCGTGATCGAATACAAGCCGATTGACGAAGCCAAGGCGATGGGCGCTATGGCCTTGTTCGGCGAGAAGTACGGCGATATCGTCCGCGTCGTTCAGGTCGGCGATTACAGCCTTGAGCTGTGTGGCGGCTGCCACGTCAACAATACGGCAGAGATCGGCCTGTTCAAACTGATCAGCGAGAGCGGCATTGGTTCTGGTGTCCGCCGGATTGAGGCGGTCACTGGCCGCGGGGCTTACATGTACATGGATGGCCAGCTCGAGCTGCTCAAGCAATCTGCAGCGCTGCTTAAATCGAACGTCAATGAGGTGCCGAAACGGATCGAAGCGCTGTATCAGCAGCTGAAGGACCTTGGGCGCGAGAACGAGTCGCTTCAGGGCAAGCTGAGCGCGATCGAGGCCGGCGAGTTGACGAACCGCATTGTCGAGGCCGGAGGAACCAAGCTGCTTGCGGCGCGGGTAGAAGCCGCAAGTATGGATATGCTAAGAACCTTGGCTGATGAGCTGAAAGTCAAAGTACCGGATGCCGTCCTTGTACTCGGCGCAGCGATGGAGGACAAAGTGAACTTTGTCGTAGCTGTACCTCAGGAGCAGGTGAAGCGCGGCATTCATGCCGGCAAGCTTGTCAAGGAAGTGGCAGCCGTCTGCGGCGGGGGCGGAGGCGGCCGCCCAGATATGGCGCAAGCCGGAGGCAAGGATGTCTCCAAGCTGGAGGATGCCTTGAAACTTGCTGAAGAGTTAGTTGCAGCGCAAGGGTAAATGTGCGGCATACGATACCGTAACCGAAAATTTCCTTTAAGAACCTACAATATGATATAGTAAGGGTAGACTAAGAGGAAACCAGACTGCGATCAAGAAGACGTATGTCTTAAGAAGCGAGGTGTCATCATGGACTACATGGATAAAACTGTAAAGTTTAATGTCAAGGGTGATGAGCAGGAGGCGTCTGCGCAGGAAATTCTTCTTACGGTATACGAAGCGTTGCAGGACAAAGATTACAATCCAATCAACCAGATTGTCGGGTATCTGCTGTCAGGGGATCCGGCATATATTCCGCGCCACAACAATGCCAGAAGTCTTGTGCGCAAGAAGGAACGCGACGAATTGATCGAAGAACTGGTAAGGTTTTACATGTCCAGTCACCGTTAGGAGAATAGCATGAAAATTATGGGTCTGGATTACGGGGATCGCAGAATCGGCGTTGCGGTTAGCGATATGTTCGGATGGACCGCCCAAGGCGTGGAAGTCATCGAACGCCGGCGGGAGGGCGACGAGTACGGGCGGATTGCTGAACTGGCCAGTCAGCATGAGATCGAGGAAATTGTCGTTGGCCTGCCTAAGAACATGAACGGATCGGTCGGTCCCCGTGGTGAAATATGCAAGGCCTTTGCAGAAGAGCTTCGCAGCAGGATCGAGCTGCCGGTTCATTTATGGGATGAGCGGCTGACCACCGTCTCGGCCCAGCGGACGCTGATTGAAGCGGATGTCAGCCGGAAGAAGCGCAAAGGAATTGTGGATAAAATGGCCGCAGTTTTGATTTTGCAAAACTATTTGGACTCTAAGAGTAAAAAGTGAGGGTGATCGCACATGTCTAATGATCGTATCGGCAATGAAGAAGAACCGGAGATTATTTACATCCCTGACGACGAGGGCAATGAGGAAGAGTTTGAAGTCATCATGAAGTTCGAGGTTGACGGTTCGGATGCAAAGTATATGATGGTCGTTCCTGTGGAGTCCGATGAGGATCAAGAGGCCGAAGAGGTATACGCATTTCGTTACGAGGAAGACGGCGATGACCTGAAGCTGTATACGATTGAAAGCGACGAGGAATGGGAAATCGTCGAGGAAACGTTCAATACGCTGATCGATGAATTTGACGGGGAGGATCAGGGTTGATGCCAGAATTTTCCGCCAGTCATGTGGTATGGACTTCCCGTGTGAAGGATGCATTCGGTTCCGTCGTAGAGCTTGAGGATGAAGAGGGACGGGTTTCCGATTATTCGATCGAGAGCGAATTCGATGTCGCAGGCAGCTCTTATGCAGTGCTTAGAGCAGAGGGCGACGGAAATGCCGAACCGGAAATATTCAAAATTATCAGTGGCCAGAACGGAGCCTTGGAGCTCGTTACGATCGATGATGATGATGAATGGGAGAACGTGTCCGAATTGTACGATGAATTAACATTTCCGGAATAGAGCGGTGCGCTAGCACAACTCTTCTGTGAAGCCAGTCATTTTTATAGATAAGTCTGAGAAGGGCGGATACCGCCCTTTTTGGCTGTTAAGGGAGTTGATTGATTGAAGAAGGTATGGAAGGGGCTACTTTCCTTATTGCTTATTATGCTCATCGGCGCAGGCGCGCTGGCTGCGTACGGCTATATGGAAATGCAGCCCGTGAACCGGTCGGAGCAGCCCGTCCAGATTACGATCGCACCGGGAACGGGAACGGCTTCGATTGCGAAGATTTTGGAAGATCAGGGTCTGATCAAAAACTCATTTATGTTCAAAACCTATTTGAAATGGAATTCGCAGGGCAGCCGCTTCCAGGCAGGCATATATGAAATGCAGCCGGGCGTGACGTATGACGAAATCATCCAAAAGTTAAACAGTGGGGACGTGGTCAAGGCCGAGATGATTCGCTTTACCATACCTGAGGGTTACACCGTTAGGCAAATGGCCGACAAGCTCGCCGATGCAGGTTATGTGGATAAAGAAGCGTTCTTGCAGCTGACCAAAGAGCCTCGGGGAATCGATGGTGCCGTTCTTGCCGATGTTCCGGCAACGGCGGTGCTGAATTATCGCTTGGAGGGATATTTGTTTCCAGAAACCTACGAATTGGAAAAAGGAAGCACAGAGGCGGATATCATTGCCAGGATGCTGCAGGAAACGGATAAACGAATCAAGAGCATTCCTGATTTTGACCAGAAGCTGAAGGCGCGGGGACTGGATTTCAATCAGTTGATGACGGTCGCTTCCCTGGTGGAGCGAGAGGTCGTTGCGGACAGTGAGCGGGCCCTGGTGGCAGGCGTAATTTATAACCGCATCGCCAGGGATATGAAGCTGGAAATCGATGCAACGGTTCAGTATTTGCTTGATAAGCCGAAGGAACGTTTGCTGTACAAGGATTTACAGAGCGTGGACAGCCCTTATAACACCTATATGTACAAGGGGCTTCCTCCGGGGCCGATCGCGGCACCCAGCTTGAAATCGATCGAAGCCGCGCTGGAGCCGGAGAAGTCGGATTATTTATTTTATGTCACCAAAAAAGACGGCAGCGGCGAGCATTTATTTGCGAAGACGTACGCGGAGCATCTGCAGAATATCAAAAAAAGCAAAGAAACAGCTAAATAACGAAGGTGGTTGAATATGGGAAACAAACCGGAGCTGCTTGTCCCGGCAGGTTCTTTGGCGGAGCTGGAAGGCTATTTGGAAGCCGGAGCCAACGCTGCGTTAATCGGGGAAGAGAAATACGGAATGAGGCTGCCCGGCAGTATGGCCGTAGATGAAATCGCAGAGGCCGTGAAGCTGGCTCACGCCCGCAGCGCTAAAATTTACGTCAGCGTAATAAATATTATTAGCAATGAGCTGCTGGCGGAGCTTCCGCTCTATTTGCAGCAGCTGGAGCAGGCCGGCGTCGATGGCATCCAATTCGGGGATCCTGCGGTTCTGCAGGCAGTAAGATCCATGGGGTTGAATTTAAAGCTCCACTGGAATGCAGAAATGACCTCCACGAACTATGCAACGGCGAATTATTGGGGGAGCAAAGGGGCATCGCGCGTCGTGCTGGCCCGCGAGCTCAATATGGATGAAATCACGGAAATGCAGCCTCACCTCAAACTTGATTCTGAGGTACAGGTTCACGGCATGACGAATATTTATCATTCCAAACGCCGTCTGGTGGACAGTTATTTGAAGCATCAGGGAAGAACGCTGGAGTATGGCAAAGACGAATTGGGCAAAGAGCGGGGATTGTTCCTTGTCGAAGCGGAGCGTCCTGGAGAGAAATTTCCGATTTTTGAGGATACGAATGGCACGCATATTATGAGCTCGGATGATATTTGCATATTGGAGGACCTGCATCATCTGATGGCTGCGGGTGTGAACAGCTTCAAAATCGAAACTTTACTGAAAGACGTGAATTACAATACGACGGCTATTAGGGCTTACCGGAAAGCGGTCGACAGCTATTTTAGCAATCCGGACGACTATGAATTCAATGAAGATTGGCTGGATGCAATTCGGGAAGTTCAGGATCCCGAGCGTGAGCTTTCATTTGGCTTCTTCTATAAAGAGCAAGTATATTAATAAAGGCAAGAGGTGAACGAGGATGCAAACGGCACAGAAACATCAGCCGAAATATACCGGGAAACGCTATCGCTTGGACAAGCCTGAGCTGCTGGCTCCGGCGGGAAATTTGGAGAAGCTGAAATTTGCCATTCATTATGGGGCGGACGCAGTATATATCGGGGGACAGAAATATGGTCTTCGTTCGAATGCGGATAATTTCAGTTTTGAAGAGATGCGCGAGGGCGTGGAGTTCGCAAAAAAATACGGAGCTAAGGTATTCGTGGCTACGAATATTTATGCGCATAATGAGGATATAGAGGGAATCGAAGAATATTTACGCAACCTGGAAGCTGCAGGAATCAGCGCGATCATTGCGGCGGATCCGATCATTATCGATACGGCTCGCCGCGTAGCGCCAGGGCTTGAGGTGCATCTTAGCACCCAGCAATCCACGATCAACTGGCAGGCGGTGAAATTCTGGAAAGAAGAGGGGTTACCGCGGGTCGTACTGGGCCGGGAAACCAGTATGGAAGAAATCCAGGAAATCAAGAAGCATGTGGACATCGAGATAGAATCTTTCATCCATGGGGCCATGTGTTCATCCTTTTCCGGACGGTGCGTATTGTCTAATCATTTCACGGACCGGGACTCCAACCGCGGGGGCTGCTGCCAGTCCTGCCGCTGGAAATACGATTTGTTCGAAGATGGACCGGGCGAGGAAGCCTGGGTATCTGAAGAGGAATTGGCTATGGCACAGGCAGGGCGGTCGCCGAAAACTGGGATTACCCCGCTCCCGCTGTTCCAGGAGGAGGATAACCCGTTTACGATGGGCTCCAAAGATATGTGCATGATTGCCCACATTCCTGACCTGATCGATGTCGGCATTGACAGCTTTAAGATTGAAGGGCGAATGAAGTCGATCCATTACGTGGCTACCGTAGTCAACGTCTATCGCCAGGCGATCGATTCGTATATGGCCGACCCGGATAACTATGTATTAAAACCGGAATGGCTGGAGGAAATCAATAAAGCGGCGAATCGTCCGCTGAATACGGGCTTCTTCTACGATACGCCGGATCACGAGGATCATATTTATGAGCCGGAGGAGAAGGCGGTGCCGTACGACTTCGCCGGACTTGTCATGGAATATGATCCGGCTGAAGGCACGGCAGTTATCCAGCAGCGCAACTACTTCAAGCCAGGCCAGGAAGTCGAATTCTTCGGTCCGAACGGAACCTTCTTCAAGCAAACCGTTGGAACGATCTGGGACGAGGAAGGCAACGAGCTGGATGCGGCACGCCACCCGCTGCAAAGAATCAAAATGAAAGTAGATCATCCCGTAGCCTATTTTGATATGATGAGAAAAAAGAAATAATGGGATAAAACATCAAAAAAAGAGCCTTTGTCCGAGTAGGACTAAAGACTCTTTTTTTGATGTTCAGAAACATAGATTTCAGTGGCTCCAGAACCTGAAAATGCAAGAAAAGCTGCAAACAGCCGCAGTCTGGTCCCTTTGGGCAAGACCCCGCCAAGAAGTTTTCCTTACTGTCATTTTAACTTTTTTGGCAGAACGTTAAACTCATAGGAGATTTTTACCGATAATAAAAAGGAAAAGGTGGTTTTTTGTCGAATATTAACAAGCAACAGAGGAAAAATTTATGAGGTTTGTAGCATGACCTCGAGTCCTACTTTCGTGGGGTTAATTATTATGAGCGGTGGGTGATCAACATGAAATTGGTTCCAAAGAAGGAGAACCAAGCTAAAGACAACAAGAAAAAGACAAAGAAAGGTACGGATGCAATACAGCCTAAAAATAAAGCAGGCGGAGGCTGGAAGGAGAAATTTAATTCTGCGATCGAGAGCCTTCCAAAAGACTTCAATCCGTCAAGATCGGTAGGCATCCGTTTGTTTCTTATTTTCTTCATTGCGATTATGTCCTTTGTACTTGCGATAGGAATTCTATCCTATACAATGGCCAAAAACACGATTGAGAAGAATGCTGAAACAGCAAGCCAACAAACCATCGTGCAAACTTCGCAGAAGCTGGATATCATTTTCCAGAAATATGAAGAAACTTTGCAGCAGGTATTCCTTGACGATGAAATGCAGAAAGCAATTCGGGACGCCTCTCTTACTACTACATCAGATTATGACCGCTTCACAACATCTAACCAAATGAGAAACCGTCTGAACTCGATGACGTTCTCAAGCAAAGGCGTTGTTGCGGTATACATGGTTCCAGGGGAAGAGGATCTGATCGGCCCGGTAACGTCGGGAAGTGCAGACAATAATTTCATCAACAATATTCGCAGCGAATCCTGGTTCGAGGACATGGCGAATACGTCTCAGGTGAAATGGATAACGGCTTCCAATGAGAATGCAAGCGGAACGCAGATCTTCAGATTGGTCAGATCTGTGCAGAGCGTAAGCAGTATGAAACGTTTCATTCTCGTGGCTGATATTAACCTGGAAATTCTAAACGGATATTTGCAGGAGCTTAACCTTGGTAATGGCTCTAAAGTCCAAATGCTCACGGCTGATAATATGATCGTTGGTTCTTCGGTTGAAGGAGAGAACGGACAGCAATCTGAATTTACTATTCAGAAGAAGGAAGACGGAGCCCCAGGAAGCACACGCATCAAAAATGCGCAGGGCAGAACGGTGCTGGCGGTGTACAATACACAGCAAAATTCAGGCTGGACGCTGATGGGCGTACTGCCTACGGATCAATTGACCAAGGATGCCAGAGGTATCCTGGTGACTACGTTCGTCTCGCTGGCTGTCGTAGCTGTTATTGCCATCCTGATCGGCATGTGGATAGTCAGAATGATCGGACGTCCGCTGGTTGCGCTTAAGAATTTGATGGAGGAAGGCGCGAAGGGCAACCTTAATGTCCGGATGAAGCCGAAATCCAAGGATGAAATCGGAATGCTTACCGCGAGCTTCAATGTCATGATGGAGCAGATTACACAGCTGGTCAAGCAAACGAACAATTCCGCGCAAGATGTGCTGGATACGGCGGCTGAACTGACACAGGCTTCCAATAAAACAGCTATTTCTGCCAAGGAAATTGCAATCGCGACAGAGGAAATTGCTAATGGAGCAACAAGCTTGGCCAATGAAGCAGAGCGGGGCAATGAGCTGACGGAGAACATTTCGCGGCAAATGGAGCATGTCATCTCCGCGAATAAAGAGATGGAAACATCCGCACGTCAGGTGGAAAGATCCAGCCAGCAGGGTACGGAGTACTTGAACGAGCTGCTGCAAAAGACAAGTGTTACGGGAGAAATGGTCAATGCGCTAACTGAGAAGGTAGAAGCGCTGAAATCCAGCACATCCTCCGTTATGAAGGTACTCGACGTTATGCAGAACATTACGCAGCAAACGAACATCCTGTCGCTGAACGCTACGATTGAAGCGGCTCGGGCCGGAGCTGCAGGGCGCGGATTTATGGTCGTAGCAGACGAAATCCGCCAGCTGGCCGATCAGTCCAGACAATCCATCACGATGGTAGGGGAAATCACGGACAATATCCAGAAGGAAATGAATGAGACTGTCGAGGCCTTGTCGGAAGCAAGCCCGCTATTCCAGGATCAAATCAAATCTGTGAAGGAAACAAGTCAAATCTTTGTATCTGTTCAGGAGCAAATGGAAGGTTTCGTGCAGCATCTGGATTCGGTAACAGCATCGATCGACGAGCTGAACCAATCGCAATCCGTATTGTCTGAAGCGATGAGCAACGTCAGCGCGGTAGCGCAGCAGTCGTCCGCGACCTCGGAGGAGGTAGCTTCCCTAAGCAGCGAGCAGCAAAACGTCGGAGACCAGCTTGTCAACCTATCCAGCAAACTGGAGAATGTATCCAATGGCCTGAAGGAGTCTTTGTCCAAGTTCACAGTGTAACCTAGACAAAAATATAGGCGTACTAATATGGACAAACTTAGAGTATATGTTAGTATGTTTATAAAATCTTATCTGAGGTGATTGTAGGTTGATAGGTCGCAGCGGCAATCCGACATTGAATGACAAAACATTCGATCAAATCGGATATCATTCCGGACAGGATGCAATGACGATTGAAGGTACGGTCAACAAAGTATTTATTACACTTGCGGTACTCTTAGGTGGCGCATTTGCATCCTGGTCCATGTATTTCAACGGGCAGAACGTAATTCCTTACGCCATCGGCGGGGCGATAGGCGGCCTCATTCTGGCTCTTATCATTAGCTTCAAGCCGACGACAGCTCCGTTTCTCGTACCGATTTATGGGGTTCTTGAAGGGTTGTTTCTAGGCGCGATCTCTGCGATTTTCGAAAATGTGCAGCGCGGGATCACGTTGCAGGCCGCACTGCTGACGATGGGTGTCTTTGTCGCTTTGCTGCTCGCTTACAAATCAAGGCTGATTAAAGCGACGGAGAACTTCAAGCTGGGCGTGTTTGCGGCTACAGGCGGCATTGCGCTTGTATATTTGCTGAGCTTTGTGCTAGGGTTCTTTGGAATATCGATTCCTTATCTGCATGAGAGCAATTGGATCGGTATCGGAATATCCGTCGTCATCGTAATCGTGGCCGCTCTGAATCTCGTACTTGATTTCGATTTCATTGAGAATGGCGCTAACCAAGGCGCTCCAAAATATATGGAATGGTACGGTGCGTTCGGATTAATGGTTACCTTAGTATGGCTTTATCTCGAGATCGTTCGCCTGTTGGCAAAACTGGCGAGCCGGGATTAACGGATCGTGTTTCAAGATTGAGGTGGAGAGAAATCTCCGCCTCTTTTTTATTTTAAAATTTAGAGAATGATCTAAAAGGCCTAGTTAAGTCTGGGCTATAGTATTATAACAATTGCTTCTTGATATAGTCCTTAGCACTATTTAATTTATGACTTTAGCTTTCGATATTATAAATAAGGTGCAACAGAATATATACGAAGGGAGGGTCTTTTCTATGAAAACTCATGTTATGGAGCTTAAGGCCGGAGACAGATTAAGGGAAGATACTTTTAATGGTGCTGGACTTCACATATTGCCTAAAGGTACGGTTATTCAAACCGAGGAAATTGCCTTATTAATTCGTCAGAGCATCGATTATGTCGACATCGATCCGCGTGACGGGGGGAGCGAAGAGGCTTATTCTTCAAATGTCCCAGACAGTTTGGGATTCAGCCAGGAATTGCGAAGAAACTTCGATAAGACGATTCAAGCTTTTCAGGCCATTTTTCTTGAAGCGTTAACGACGGGCAAATTCAATCAGTCCATGGTTGACGAACACCTGCTGCCGACTTTGGAGGCGCTGGATGACCGCAAAAATATTACAACTCTGCTGTACATGCTCAGCAATGACGACGTGAACATTTATAATCATTCCCTGCAGGTTGGACTGCTGTCTTATTACATAGCTACCTGGCTCGGATACTCCAGAGAAGAGTGTCATGAGATCAGTAAAGCAGGATATTTGCACGATATCGGCAAAAGCCGTGTGCGCCAATCTATAAAAAACAAAACCGAGTTGCAAGACGAAGAACTGGAGGAAATGAGGCGCCATACCCATTATGGCTACGAAATTATCCGGGAATCGATCAAGGACAATAAGACGATCGCACTTGCCGCTCTCCAGCATCATGAATATGAAGACGGCTCCGGATACCCAATGGGAATCGGAAGAACTGAAATACATCCCTATTCACAAATTGTAGCCGTTGCCAACGCATATGTCGAAATGACGACTTCGCCTAGGCGGCAACCGCATGATAGTTTAATCACCGTGCTGCGTAAAGTGTATGAGCTTGGATTCGGAAAGCTAAACGAAAGGGCAGTCCAAGCCCTGACTCAAAACCTTCTGCCAAACTTTATTGGCAAGCGGGTGCAATTAAGCAATGGGGAGAATGCAACGATCGTGTACAATAACCCCACGGATATTTTTAAACCTCTTGTTAAGGTGGATGATTTCTTCAGAGACTTGGCACGGGAGAGAGAGATTGAAATCGTCGAAATATTTTTTGAATAACTAACGTGAACAAGCCCGACTGAACTCTTTGACTCAGTTGGGTTTTTAGTTATCCGTTTATAACGCCGCATGGCGTTTTTTTTCATTTCATGGCGAAATTTCTACTAGCTCACCAAGCCAGATTACCCTGATAGTGTGAATCTGCTTTTCCCAGGAAATAATAAGAAGACGGAAAGGTGGAGGACGATGACATTACTTCGTAAAAAACGCATATTTTATATTCTAATAGGTTTTATGCTGATGCTTTGCTTGTATGCAGTTCGCATGGTCTGGATTCAGATCGCTTCGGCCAATAAGGCCATTAGCGCGTCTGGGATGACGATAAATGAATTAGCCGTTCGCCAGCGGGAGGAAGGAATAGAACTGGATCCAGGAAGAGGACATTTCTTGGATCGGTATGGCGAACCACTGACAGGGAAGACGGTTTGGGTTCCCGTCTTATTTCCGCTCAAACACTTACCAGATACCAGCGAAATCCATGATGTGGCTGATTTGCTTGGGGTTACGGCGGCTGAATTGGAAGGGAAATGGAGCAGGCTTCAATATCCGCATATATGGAGAAACTCGGAAGGGCAGGCGCCGCTTGTGCTGGCTGACCATGAGGCGGAGCGATGGAGCCAGGTTAGCGGATTTAGGATTCTCCCGTACATGCAGCGCTATTTGGAAGATAAATCGGGAAAACAATGGCTCGGGTATGTAGCGCAGCGACCGGATTATATCCGCAGTCTTTACGGGCAAACGAATAGCCGAGCGCTTCCTTTATCGCTGCAGGTTGGAGCGTCGGGACTGGAACGCACCTTTGACCAGTTTCTGCGCGGAGTCGGATCTACCCGGGCCGCCTATACCGTAGATGGACAGAAAAGGCCGATATCCGGTCTGGGGTTGCGTTTGACAACGGCTAATGACCGTTATTATCCGCTATCTGTCCGAACGACCGTGGATCGGACGATTCAGCAGCAGTTAGAAGATTTGACCGAGCAGATGGGAATCCGTGATGGAGCAATCGTTGTCCTGGATGCGGCGCAGGGAGATGTTGTGGCTATGGTATCACGTCCCTTTTTTAACCCCGGGCAAATCGATTTGAAGCAGGGCAATTGGAGCAACCATGCGGTGAAGGCTGCGGTACCGGGTTCGATCTTTAAGACGATAATCGCTGCTGCGGCCCTTGAGGAGGGGGCAGCTTCCCCGAGAGAAAAGTTTCATTGTACGGGACATTACGGTAAATACGGTCTTTCTTGCTGGAAGGAAGGAGGACATGGCAAGATTACGCTCAAGGAAGCTTTTGCCCAATCTTGCAATGTCGTGTTTGCCGAGTTAGGCGAGAGATTGACGGCCGACAGCATTGAACGTACCGCGGACAAATTGGGGCTCGGACGCATGGTCGGTTGGCAGAACCCCTCTTTTCGCGGAGGGCTGGCGTTAAGGCAGTTCGATCAAGAGGAGGCTGGAGCCGTGTTCGCCAAAGCGGCTAGCCCTGATGGAGGAGCGAGGGCACAAACGGCTTTAGGTCAACGCGATGTGTTGGTGTCTCCTTTGCAGGCTGCCAACCTGGTGGTAACCTTGCTCCAAGATGGGAAAGTAGCGGCGCCGCGGCTAGTCCAGGATATTTATTTTAAAAATGGCGTCCGAATGCTGGAACTCCCTCCCCAGTCCGCTCCATCCAATTACGGAGCTATTTCCCCGTCTACCGCAAGAGTACTGCGCGGCTGGATGAAGGAAGTCGTAAGTCATGGAACCGGGCAAGCTTTACAGAATGCACAGTGGCATCTGGCCGGCAAGTCAGGAACTTCCCAGGTTGTCTCGGCCGGGAGGCCGGCCAATCATCAGTGGTTTATCGGATACGGGCCAGTCGAGCAGCCCCGTTACGCAGTGGCCGTTCTTGTAGAGAATCGGAGCCCAGGCGCGCCACATCAAGCTACTGAACTGTTCCGTAGAGTGATGGATCTACTGGCAGCAAGAATTCATGAAATTTAAGACCCTAAATTTGGAGTTAATATGATAAAATAAAAGGGATACACTAAAAGCCTTAGGGCCCGCCAAAGTCAGTGAATGAGATAGAAAAGTGGGGAAAAAACATGGAGACTTTGCTGCTGTGGTTATTTTATATTTCAACACTATACGCTTTTATACCCGGTTTGATTACGCGATTGTTCGGCTTTCGCGTATTCAGGCGAGGGATCGGGATGGATGAGTTTGCTCTAACCTTCGATGACGGTCCGGACCCGGTATATACGTCGCAGCTGCTTGATTTGCTAAAGAAATACGGAGCAAAAGCCACTTTTTTTGTTGTCGGCTCGAATGCGGAGAAGTACCCGCATTTGATCAAGCGAATGCATGAAGAAGGCCATTTGATTGGCATTCATAATTATGTTCATAAGACGAACTGGCTAATGGGACCGGCAGCGGTTAAGAAGCAGATTCAACGAACAAATAAAATCATCCATGACATTATCGGCAGTAATACGCATTACTATCGTCCGCCTTGGGGAATCGTCAATTTGTTCGACTTCGCCAGACGCAACGAGACGCAGATTGTGCTCTGGTCGTCGATGTTTGGCGATTGGCGCCAGCGCCTGGGTGCAGATCGATTAACAGAGCGCATGCTGAAGAAGCTGAGGGGCGGCGAAGTATTCCTGCTGCATGATTGCGGTAATACGCTTGGAGCGAATGCGCAAGCCCCTATGGAAATGCTGAAAGCGCTGGAAAGAGTACTGCAGGTCGCCGAGAAGCAGGGAATCGGCACGATCCGGATTGACGATATGATCCAGCGGAGCGAAGCGGTCAAACGCGAGTCCCACGGTCAAAAAAGCATGCCGGCAGCGCCAAAAGAAACTTCCAAGCAGAAGGCAAGCCTTTCCTTCGGTAAACGTATTGTTGTCTCGTTATGGCTGCTGTGGGAGAGACTTTTTCATTTTGTCTTCCAGTTGAGAACAACAAATAAGGAAGAACCGATCTTTCATTTCCGCATTCGTCCGTACCGGGGAGAGCCTGTGATGATGAACGGCGATATAGAGCTCGCAAACGGCGATCGGGTATTGGAGCTTCATTTCGACAATAAGCGGCTGTTCGAAATCGGCTCTCGCTCAAGAACGTCCGTACAAGTCGCCATCCAAATGATCCGCGGCGTCGAAAAGACGCTTCCCGAGCTTGCGCAATATGTTCAGACCCATCCGGAATTAATGGATGTCAAGGCATTGTATGGCGTAAGCATGATCAACCGCGGACCGGAGCAGTTCGGGTTTACGGTAACCGATCTGCCGGACAGCTTCTTCGCCCGCTCGACGCGCCTGTACTTGAAATTTCTGATGAGCGTCATTCATCCTTCCGGCGGGGACCGTCTCAAGCAGCGTTCCTCCCATGAACTGATACCTAAGCTTATCGTGATGCCAATGGAACTCTTGCTTGATAAATACTCTGAAGACGGGTCGCATCGCCGTTTCTCTGGCAAAGAGAGCGGTGAGATTGCCTCCGACCAGGAGAGCGCGGAGGCCGAGGAAACTGCTTTAAGCGCAACGCAGCCGTGTTAGTCCTTAAACTAAAGGGGCGGTTCCACATGAAGATGTGGAACCGCCCCTTTCTATGCATTTGAAGATGATTTCAATTAAATTTTCATAACTCCGCCGTTGCTTGCGTTGGTGACGAGCTTGGAATAGCGGGCAAGGTAACCGGTCTTCACCTTTGGCTCGAAGCCTTTCCAGTTCGCACGGCGACGGGCCATTTCCTCATCGGAAACATGAAGCTCGATTTTGCGGTTATTCAGATCCAGCTCGATGATATCTCCATCTTCTACGAAGGCGATAGGTCCACCCTCGGCTGCTTCCGGAGAAATATGGCCGATACTGATGCCGCGGGAAGCTCCAGAGAAGCGACCGTCCGTGATGAGGCCGACTTTCGCGCCAAGGCCCATACCGACAATTTGCGACGTTGGAGCGAGCATTTCTGGCATACCTGGTCCGCCTTTTGGCCCTTCATAGCGAATGACGACAACATGGCCTTCCTTGACCTTGCCGTTTGCGATGCCTTCCAGCGCTTGCTCCTGCGAGTCGAAGCAGATGGCAGGGCCTTTATGGTACCCGCCAACCGAAGGATCAACCGCACCAACCTTGATTACGGAACCTTCAGGTGCAAGGTTGCCGTACAGAATGGCGAGGCCGCCTTTCTCGGAATGCGGGTTGTCGATGGAACGGATAACTTCACGGTCATGGACCTCGCTGCCGGCCACGTTCTCGGCAAGCGTCTTGCCTGTTACGGTCATTTGGCCGCCATGGATCGCTCCAGGCTTCTTCAACAGCTCGTTGATTACGGCACTTACGCCGCCAGCCCGGTGAACGTCTTCGATGAAATGGTCGGATGCCGGAGCCAGCTTCGAAATATGAGGGACACGGTTGGCCACCTCGTTGATACGCTCCAGCGGGTAATCGATGCCTGCTTCCTGAGCCAAAGCCAAGGTGTGCAGCACTGTATTGGTTGATCCACCCATAGCCATATCAAGCGCGAAGGCGTTGTCGATCGATTCTTTTGTTACGATATCACGCGGTTTAAGATCAAGCTTGATCAGCTCCATCAATTGACGGGCGGATTGTCTTACGAAATCCTTCCGCGCTTCGTCGACCGCGAGAATCGTACCGTTGCCCGGCATGGCCAGTCCCAGCGCTTCGGCGAGACAGTTCATAGAGTTGGCCGTGAACATACCGGAGCAGGAGCCGCAAGTCGGACAGCCGTATTGTTCAAGCTCAAGCAGGTCAGCATCGTCGATCTTGCCCGCTTGATAAGCGCCTACGCCTTCGAAGACAGAAGTCAAGGACAGTTTGCGTCCTTTGCTGTCTACGCCGGCTTTCATCGGTCCGCCGCTGACGAATACAGTCGGGATGTTCACGCGAAGCGCACCCATCATCATCCCTGGCGTGATCTTGTCACAGTTCGGGATGCAGACCATTCCGTCGAACCAGTGGGCGGAAACAACGGTTTCCAGGGAATCGGCAATGATTTCCCGGCTTGGCAGGGAATAACGCATCCCGATGTGCCCCATCGCAATACCATCATCGACGCCGATGGTGTTGAATTCAAAAGGTACGCCGCCGGCTTCGCGGATCGCTTCTTTGACGATTTTACCGAATTCCTGCAAATGCACGTGGCCAGGAACGATATCAATATAGGAGTTACAAACGGCGATGAACGGCTTACCGAAATCCTCGTCCTTCACGCCTGCAGCCCGCAGCAAACTGCGGTGAGGCGCGCGGTCGAAGCCTTTTTTGATCATATCTGAACGCATTTTCTTGGCAGTCATGGTTGCCTATCCCCCCATAAAATGTATATTGTGATTTTGGAACTTTACACCGCTAAAGGTTTTCTCTAAAGTCTATCATATGTATTCGGCTTTTTCTAGCGCTTGATAAGGATTGGAAGAAAGGTTTTTGATTAAAAAAGAGCCCCAGTCTAATCTGGAACTCATCCTTGCAAACGGATGGTTTTCCATCCTTATTTATTATTATTGTTGTTGCGGGCTTCCCCGCCCATGCGTCCTATACGGCGGTAGAACTCCTTATCGTGCTTCTCGGAGGTGGCTTCTCCGCCCTTTTGGCCGATCTCTTGATAGAATTCCTTGCTGTGGCTTCTGGAAGTAGCTTCTCCGCCTTTTTGCCCGATTTCCTGGTAGAACTCTTTGCCGTGGTTTTTGGAGGTGGCCTGTCCTCCCAAGCGACCGGCTTCTTGACGGCTCATTTTGCCGTTTCCGCGTGCCATTTCCAATCAACTCCTTATGCGAAAAATATTGTTTTGCGTATGATTTATTTACCACAGCCAGTTAGTTTGAAACGCCAGAAAACAAAAAAAGATCCAAATGGCTCTAAAATTGGCAATATTCTTCAATATTGCTGACTCGGCTGGTCAATGCTTGCTGACTGTACGGAAGGGGTGGAAGGCCCGGCGTTCCAGCTTCTGCAGCCATTGCACCGGCGGTTCAATGACCGGCGACGTCCATTTGCGTACAAGGGGATGGCTGAGCACAAGAGTCAGGGCAATAGCCCCGACAATAAGCATGGCGGAAGCTGCCGTATTCGTAACGCGATCATATAAAGGGGAGGCGGCCGCAAAGCGGATAATGAGTCCATGCAGGAGGAACACATACAAGGTGCGCCGTCCCAGATCGGTCAGCTTGCTCTCCCGCAAGGGCACGAAAGACAGAAAAGCGATTCCTGCCAGCAGCTGCGGGGCGTAAAGAGCCAGCCGGTAGGCTCCGGCATACCATTCGTTATGACCGAGCTGCCCGTACGTCATGCTGCCGTACAGCCATCCGACATCGATAAGCTGCCCCCATAAAACGGCGGCGACCAGCATAACACCGGCAAGCGACATAGTAAGCGCACGGGCCAAAGGAGTGAAAATTTTCTCCAAATAGGCAAATGAAAAATGATAACCGGCAATAAAGAAAGGCAAATACACAAAGGTCCGCGACAAGCTGAGCCAGACTCCATCTACTTGCAAATATCCGACGAGCACGCCCAGAGCAAGCGATACCGCCAGCTGCTGGAGGGGCGTCCATTTGTTCATGACGGTCAGCAGTACGCGCCAGCACAGATGGCTGGCAAGGAACCAGAGCAGCAGGTACGGAGCAAAGAAGGAATGGTGGATGTTCTGTACCTTAAATACGGTAACGTCCAGTATTGAATACAGGCTTTGAAAGATAACGTACTGGAGGCTGATTTGCAGCATCAGCTTCCGGCCGGGCAGGCCGAGCAGATTGGTTTTGGCGAAGTACCCGGTGACGAATACGAACAGCGGCATATGAAAAGTAAAAATCCATACATATAGAGCATGCATGGCGTCTATGTCTTGGATCAGCGGCTCGATGGCATTGCCGATGAAGACGCAAATGATCAGTAAAAAGCGCAGGTTGAGAAAAAATGCCTCTCCGCGCGGATTCGATGGGATGATGTTCGTCTTCATGCTGACAGCCTCCTCAAGCCTTTCAATCATTCAAATTTTAAGTATACGGTCTCTGTAATAAAGGTACTCTTTTTGAAGATCAGTACACGTGATAATTATCACAATAGAAAACGCTGTCAGTCCGCTCATTTGTGGCAAAGTATTGAATCATATACAATAGCGGTAATGTGAGTAAGCTGTACGAGGGCTGTATAAAGCGAACGATGAAACCGGGAGGAATGACTATGGCGATTGTTCAGGCAGGCGACCGCAGTGTGCCATGCCAGGCGATATTATTCGATAAGGACGGAACCTTGCTGGATTTCATGGCCCTCTGGGGAGAATGGGCGATGACGCTGCTGGATTTGCTGGACAGCCATTTGGAATTGCTGGGGGCGCGGCGGATCGACAGCAGAGCAGCACTGCTGGGGCTCAAGCTGGATGAGCGGCAGCAGATCGAGGATTATGATAAGACCGGGCCGCTAGCAATGGGGAGCGAGGAAGAGGTCACCGCGCTGCTCGCCTGGCAGCTGTATGCGGCGGGAGTTCCTTGGAACGAAGCGCTGATTCAGGTTAGGCAGTTCAGCTCGTCGGCGATGATTGAGCTGAGAAAGCGCAGAAACGCCAGACCGATGCCAGGGCTCGCAGCTTTACTTGAGGCTAGCCAATCGCAGGGAATACGACTTGCTGTTGTCACGTCGGATACGACGGAGGCAGCGAGCGAGCATTTGAGCTGGATGGGAATCGAGCGCTATTTCGACGTTGTCGTCGGCAGGGATCGGGTGAGCCTTGGCAAGCCTTTTCCCGAAATGGCTGTGCTTGCTTGCCGCGAGCTTGGCGTATCCCCTGAGCATGCGATTGTCGTAGGGGACAGCAACGGGGATATGCAGATGGGCAAGCAGGCGGGGGTGCGGATGACGGTTGGACTAGCTCCGGACGGCGGAGGAGAATCGTACCTGCTGGATGCGGATGCGGTTATTCGCAGCTTTAGGGAAATGAAAGTACTGGAGGAGGCATGAAAGCAGTGACATTAAGCAAAATCGAACAGCTCGCGTCCTGGGTGAAGGAGGGGCGCAGAACCGTATTTTTTGGCGGGGCGGGCATTTCTACAGAAAGCGGAATACCCGATTTTCGTTCCGCAGCGGGCATTTATCAGCAGGAAAAAGCTTCGCCGTATTCCCCGGAGGAAATTTTGAGCCGGCCGTTTTTTGACCGCCATCCGGAGGTATTCTATGATTTTTACAAAACGAAGATGATCCATCTGCATGCCGAGCCGAATCCGGCTCATCGTTGCCTGGCTTGGCTGGAGGACGAAGGCAAGCTGGATGCGGTTATTACTCAAAATATCGACGGCCTGCATCAGAAGGCAGGCAGCCGCAGCGTGCTGGAGCTGCACGGTTCCATACACCGGAACTATTGCATGGGCTGCGGGAGGTTCCATAGCCTGGAGGAAGTGATGAGTACGGGCGATCCTGTGCCAAAATGCCAGACTTGCGGGGGAACTGTCAAACCCGATGTTGTATTGTACGGGGAGAACCTGGATACGCAGGTGATCGAAAGGACGGTTGAGGCAATTAGCGAAGCGGATCTGCTGCTGATCGGCGGGACTTCTCTGACCGTTCAGCCGGCGGCTCACCTGGTCACGTATTTTCGGGGACAGCGGACAGTGCTGTTGAATGCATCGCCGACAGCTTACGATAACCAGGCCGATTTGCTGATTGCCGAGCCGATTGGCGCGGTGCTCGGGCAGGTGGAATCGCTGCTTAAAGCCGGGAGCTGAAGGGTTCGCCATGATGCCGAAAACGGTTTCTTCCTTCTTGCCAAAGGTTTTTGAACGAGATATGATATTTTTCGAAAGAAAATTACAGCAGGAAGGTAGGGAACTAAATGGCATATATTGCTAGTGAAGACCGGTACGAGTCGATGATATATAACCGTGTGGGTCGTTCGGGCCTTAAGCTTCCGGCCATATCGCTTGGATTATGGCATAACTTCGGTGGTGTAGATACGTTTGAGAACGGACGCGAGATGATTCGCAGAGCTTTTGATTTGGGCATTACCCATTTTGATTTGGCCAACAATTACGGCCCGCCTCCGGGTTCGGCGGAAGAAATGTTCGGTACCGTGCTCAAAAAAGACCTGACACCCTACCGGGATGAATTGGTGATCTCCTCCAAAGCCGGCTACTATATGTGGCCAGGTCCTTATGGCGAGTGGGGATCCCGCAAATACTTGATTTCCAGCCTCGATCAAAGCCTGAAGCGGATGGGCCTTGATTATGTAGATATTTTCTATTCCCACCGCTTTGATCCGGAGACCCCGCTAGAGGAGACGATGATGGCGCTGGATCACATCGTTCGCTCCGGTAAGGCGCTGTACGTAGGCATATCGAGCTATTCAGCGGAGCAGACGAAGGAAGCGGTCTCCATCCTCAAGCAGCTGGGCACGCCGCTGCTCATCCATCAGCCGAATTACTCGCTGCTGGATCGCTGGATCGAGAATGGCCTTCAGGACGTCCTGGAGGAGAATGGGGTTGGCAGCATCGCCTTCTGTCCATTGGCTCAGGGACTGCTCACAAACAAATATTTGAACGGCATTCCGGAGGATTCCCGTGCGAAGAACCCGACCGGCGCTCTGCAGGAGTCGCAAATCACGCCTGAGATGCTGCGTAAAGTACGCGCACTGAACCAGATGGCCGCAGCACGGGGGCAGAGCCTTGCCCAATTTGCGCTCGCATGGGTGCTCCGCGGAGGCAAGGTCACGTCTGCGCTGATCGGCGCAAGCCGGGTGAGTCAAATTGAAGAGAACGTTCAGGCGCTAAGCAAGCTTGAGTTCACCGACGAGGAATTGAACCGGATCGAAACGATCCTCCATAACCATGGCGAGCATTAATGTTGTCCGTACGCATAGAAGAGCCCGTTTCCTTGCATAGGGAAGCGGGCTCCGGTTATTTTCCAGAGGCGTTTCTTCGGTACTCGCTTGGCGATTGTCCGTAAAACCGGCGGAACTGCCGCGAGAAGTAGAGCGCATCGTTAAGGCCGACAGAGGAAGAAATCTGTTCGATGGACAGCTCAGGCCGCTCGCGCAGCAACTGCCGCGATTTGTCGATTCTGAGCTTCAGCAAATAGGTAACGGGGGTCAGCCCGGTCTCCTTCTTGAAAACGCGGGAGAGATAAGCGCGGTTATATCCCAGGCTTGCGCACATTTCTTCAATGGATACATGATGGGCATATTGGCTTGAAATATAGTAAATCATCTGTTTGACGATTTTTTGCACGGCCGACTCGCCGGAGGGAAGCGTTGATTCTTTAAGATAAGAGTCCTCCGCCTCGGCCATGATCAAATACAGGCAGCCGAGAGAGTGCAAGTGCGAGCTTGGCTTCTTGCTGCGGAATTCCTGCAGCACGGATGTCAGCAGCTCGGGAATACGGCTGTCTGTAGGGGCGTGAATGACGGGATGCTTGGGCGTTAAACCCGCACGCTCCAGGAGCGAGGGTACCTTTGCCCCCGTAAAAGCGATCCAGCGGTAACGCCATGGTGTCACGGAATCGGATGAATAGCTAACCAACTGATTCGGATGAATGAGAAAGCCGTCTCCGGGCTGCAGCTCGTATATGGAATACTCCGTTTGGAAGGTTCCGTTGCCCTCTTCAACAAAATGGAGCAGATAGTAGTCATAAACTTTCGGCCCGACGCGGTGATCCGGTCTGGTCTGGCTCTCGCCAGCAAACAAAATGTGCAGGTCGCTCTCATCAAATACTTCGGGGTTAGCGGCAGCGCTGTAGGTTTCTAGCAGCATTGGGGAGCCTCCTTCGTGCTTGGCGGATCAATTCATTCTATTTATATTCTACTTGGGAAGGTCATATTTATCCATACAAACCTCGCATACATACATTATCAAAATGGCGTGAAGTCTTTATACTGAGAGCAAGAACCGAATATTCCATGAAGATGGGGTGTGCATGTTGAACAAACAGGAAATGGAGCAACTGTTCCTCTCCCGCAATGGGAGCAGCCAAGAGAGCATATTTGTATTCAATGCGCCGGGACGCGTGAACCTGATCGGCGAGCATATCGATTATAACGGGGGTTATGTTCTGCCGGCAGCGCTGGAATTCGGAACAACGCTGGCGATCCGCCGCCGTCCTGACCAAAAAGTAACCTTTGCCTCCGCAAACTTCCCTTATGCCGCGGAGTTCGAAGCGAATGAGCTAGGGCAATCCAAAACAGGGGAATGGGTCGACTACCCGATCGGAGTCATAGTGGAGCTGAACAAGCTGGGCACTACACTGACTAGCGGTTATGACCTGCTGTTCCATGGAGAAATACCGAACGGCGCGGGTCTGTCCTCTTCCGCTTCAATCGAAGTAGTCACTGCGTTTGCGCTGCTGACGATGGAGGGCAGAGAGACAGATACTGTGGAAATTGCCCGCCTGTCCCAACGCGCGGAAAATCTATATGTCGGCGTAAACAGCGGCATCATGGATCAGTTTGCCGTAGCAAACGGCGCCAAGGATCATGCGATTCTGCTCATGTGTGATACGCTGGAATATCAGCGGGTACCGTTCCGTACTGGAGCCTACAAGCTGGTGATCGGCAACACGAACAAACGAAGGGGTCTAGTTGACTCCAAATACAATGAACGCCGCTCGCAGTGCGATGAAGCGCTGCGTCAGCTGCAGGCTCATGAGCCGGGGCTGAAATACCTGGCGCATTTGAAGCCGGAGCGCCTGGGGGAGCTGGAGACCATTTTTACGGACCAGGTGCTGCTGGACCGTGCCAAGCACGTCGTGCTGGAGAACGCTCGCGTGCTGGAATCCGTAGAAGCGCTGACCAACAACGATCTCCAGCATTTCGGCAAGCTGATGAATGCGTCGCATGATTCTCTGCGTGATTTGTATGAGGTGAGCTGCATGGAGCTGGATGTCCTGGTAGAGGAAGCGCTTCGCATTGAGGGGACATTGGGGTCGCGGATGACTGGAGCGGGCTTCGGCGGCTGTACGGTATCCCTCGTACATGAAGATGCCGTAGATGGCTACGTCAAGCAGGTTGGCGAGGCTTATCAGCGCCGTACCGGTCTAGAAGCTGAATTTTATGTTTGTGGAGTAGGGCAGGGAGTACATGAAATGAAGGAGGAGAACTAAAATGGCTATTTTGGTTACTGGTGGAGCAGGGTATATCGGATCACATACTGTGGCGGAATTGCTGGACCGTGGAAAAGATGTCGTCGTCCTCGACAATTTGCAATCGGGCCACCGCGAAGCGCTGCTTGGCGGCAAGCTTTATGAAGGGGATTTGCGGGACAAGGCGCTGCTGGCTAAGCTATTCGCCGAGAACGAAATTGAAGCGGTCATTCACTTCGCGGCTAACTCGCTGGTCGGAGAGAGCATGCAGCAGCCTGTGAAATATTATGACAACAACGTATACGGCACGCTTTGCCTGCTGGAAGCTATGGATGCAGCCAATGTACGGCGCATCGTATTCTCTTCCACGGCCGCTACTTACGGGGAGCCTGAAAAGGTACCCATCGAGGAGTCGGACTTAACGCAACCGACGAACGTTTACGGAGAAACGAAGCTGATGATGGAGCGGATGATCGACTGGTTCGATAAGGTGCTTGGCATCAAATACGTGTCCCTTCGTTATTTCAACGCGGCGGGCGCGCACGATAGCGGACGAATCGGGGAAGACCACAGACCGGAGAGTCATCTCATCCCGCTGATTTTGCAGACTGCGCTTGGACAGCGGCCTTCGATTTCCGTCTTCGGCGACGATTACAATACGCCGGACGGCACATGCGTCCGGGATTATATCCATGTCAGCGATCTGGCGGACGCGCATTTGCTTGCGGTAGAACATCTGATCGCAGGCGGAGACAGCAACATTTTCAACCTGGGGAATGGACAAGGTTTCTCGGTTAAGGAAGTAATCGAACAGGTGCGTGAAGTGACCGGCCGCGACTTCGAGGTCGTCATGAGCCCGCGCCGCGCCGGAGATCCAGGCGTGCTGATCGCTTCATCAGATAAGGCGAGATCCGTTCTGAAATGGCAGCCGACGCGAAGCAGCCTGGACAACATCATTCGCAGCGCTTGGGCTTGGCATAGCGCGCATCCAGGCGGTTATGACGATTTCAAGTAAAGGAGTGGATGGACTGTGGCAGCTAAAGAAAGAACTATGCAAGAAGCGCAGCAAGCGATAGAACGGCTGCTGCAATATGGGCTCGGGCATCGATTGTTTGATGATTGGGATCTGGATTATACGCGCAACCGCTTGCTAGAGCTGTTCTGGCTGGATGAGCCATGGATAACGGAATTGGAGGAGTCTGCTGGCAGCGAGCTTCGCGAGCCGCTGGATATTTTAATCGATTATGGCTATGCGACTGGCCTAATTCCGGATAATTCCGATACGTATCGCGACCTGCTCGACGCTAAAATCATGGGTCAGCTGATGGCACGGCCTTCAGAGACGATCGCTGCGTTCAAGAAGACCGCGCGCGAGGAAGGCATCGAGGCGGCAACCCGCGATTTCTATGCTCTTGCAGTGGACAGCAACTATATTCGCATGGACCGGGTTGCGAACAATATTTACTGGAATCAGGCCACGCCTTACGGCGAGATGGAAATTACGATCAACTTATCGAAGCCGGAGAAAAGCCCGAAGGAGATTGCCATGGCCAAGCTGCTGCCTCCTCCGGTCTATCCGAAATGCCAGCTGTGCCGTGAGAATGTGGGATATGCCGGGCGGGTCAATCATCCGGCAAGGCAAAACCTGCGGGTCATTCCGCTTGAGCTGAACGATGAGCCGTGGCTGTTCCAGTATTCGCCTTACGTATACTACAACGAGCACTGCATCGTCTTCCATCATGATCATGTGCCGATGAAGCTGACGCGGGATACCTTCAAGCGCCTGCTGGATTTCACGGCGGAATTTCCTCATTATTTCATCGGCTCCAATGCAGATTTGCCGATCGTCGGCGGATCGATTCTGACGCATGACCATTTCCAGGGGGGCAGGCATACGTTCCCGCTGGAGAAGGCTCCGGCCGAAGCGGCGTTCCGGCATGAAGCATTCGAGGGTGTCACGGTTTCTATCGTGAGATGGCCGATGACCGTGCTGAGATTGAACAGCCACCAGCCGGACGTGCTGCTGGACGCTGCCGATGATTTGTATGAAAAATGGAAATGCTATAGCGATCCGGAAGCCGAGGTGCTGGCATTCACCGAAGAGAACGGGCAAGCCGTCCCGCATAACACGGTTACGCCGATCGTACGCCGCGGCGCGGACGGCAGCTATGAAATGGATATCGTGCTGCGCAATAACCGGACAAATGAGCAGTATCCGGAAGGGATATTCCATCCGCACCGGGAAATGCACCACATCAAGAAGGAGAACATCGGTCTGATCGAGGTGATGGGACTGGCGATTCTTCCTGGACGGCTAAAGGAGGAGCTTGGCCGCATCGCGGAAATCCTAAGCGGGAACCAAGGTTTGTATGAAGAAGTTCTTGCAGGGCGTGATGCTGCGCTTGCAGTTCACGCTGAATGGGTCCGGGAGCTTGTTGCCGCGCATGGGCACGGTATGAGCCCGGAAGAAGCCGAGGCGCTGCTTCGCGATGAGGTAGGGCTGAAATTCTCCGCTATTCTGGAGCATGCCGGCGTGTTCAAGACTACGCCTGCCGGACGCGAGGCCTTCCGCAGATTCGTAAGCGCCGCTGGGTATCGCGAAGCGTAACATGATTTAGGTTAAGACTGTCTTTCATTCGATGAATGGAAGGCAGTCTTTTTTCATAAGAAAGCATGGCGTTACTCACCAAGGGAAATGTCACTCGAAGCCGCTCCGCTCACTTTAAGTATGCGGATTGTTTCCTAAAAGGGGGAAGAGTATAATTTAGAGTGCAGTACATAATTTAAGGGATAAACTAAGGGAGGCATGTTGCATGAACTCTTTTCAATTTCATAACCCGACGAGGCTCATTTTTGGCAAAGGGCAAATTACAGCACTGAAGACGGAGGTTCCTAAATACGGTAAAAAAGTGCTGATGGTATACGGCGGAGGGAGTATTAAGCGGAGCGGGCTGTATGATCAGGTTATTGCCCAGCTTACAGAAATCGGGGCAGAAGTGACCGAGCTGGCCGGTGTGGAGCCGAATCCTCGCTTGTCCACCGTTCACCGCGGAGTGGATCTATGCAAGACAAAGGAGATCGAACTGGTTCTAGCAGTAGGCGGAGGCAGTGTGCTGGACTGCGCTAAAGCGATTGCGGCAGGAGCCAAATACGACGGGGATATGTGGGATTTTGCCGAGCACAAGGCGGTTCCGAAGGCGGCGCTTCCGCTAGGAACCGTGCTGACGATGGCCGCTACTGGCTCGGAAATGAACGGTAATTCGGTTATATCCAACGAAGCAACCGAGGAGAAGCTGGGCTGGGGCAGCCCGCTCGTGTATCCTGTTTTCTCGATCTTGGATCCGGAGAATACCTTTACTTTGCCGAAAGACCAGACGGTGTACGGCATTGTTGACATTATGTCGCATGTATTTGAGCATTATTTTCACAAGGAAACCAATACCTTGCTGCAGGATGAATTCTGCGAGGCGCTGCTTCGTACCGTAATTGAGACGGCACCCAAGCTGATCGAGGATTTAGAGAGCTTCGACCATCGGGAGACGATTCTCCTCTGCGGCACGATGGCTCTGAACGGAGTGCTGAATATGGGACTTTCCGGTGACTGGGCAACCCACAATATCGAGCATGCCGTATCCGCCGTGTATGATATTCCGCATGGAGGCGGCCTGGCGATTCTGTTCCCGAACTGGATGAGTCATAATCTGCCTCATGACGTAGCCCGCTTCAAGCGTCTCGCGGAGAAAGTGTTCCGGATCGATCCAAGCGGCAAAAGCGACCAGCAGGTGGCCGAGGAAGGAATCGCCGCCCTGCGCGCGTTCTGGAACTCGATCGGCGCGCCAAGCAGGCTTGCCGACTACGATATCGATGACAGCAAGCTGGAGCTGATGGCCGATAAAGCGATGCGGTTCGGACCTTTCGGCAATTTCGCGAAGCTTGAAAAAGAGGATGTTCTGGCCATTTACCGCCGTTCCCTGTAACGTAACGATGCAAGTGTGCTATAGCGCGCTGGCCGCTGCATAAACATAAGATGCGGTCAAAAAATAAGATGTTTAAGCCGAGCAGGTACCCGCGGGTGCCTTGCTCGGCTTTTGCGGTTCACCGCGAAGCCTGCTAAATGAACGAAACGAAACCACTTCCTGTAACGTATTACTAAATATATACACATCCAGAAAGGAGGGGCTGCAGATGGAGGCTATGTTCTGGAGCTGTCTGCTCGGCGGAGCCGTATTCGCTTTGCTAAGCGTCATTGTGGGAGATATCGTAGGCAGCTGGCTGGACGGGATATTGGACATTTTAAACGTCGATTTTCTAAAGCCGATTATTCTGGCTTCCGCGGTGACTACGTTTGGGGGGGCCGGCGTATTGCTCGTCCGCTACACCAGTCTTAGTATTGCGGCCGTCATTGTATTTTCGATTCTAATCGCGTTATTGATGTCGGTGATCATTTATTTTGCTTACGTTAAGCCGATGGAGAACAGCGAGAACTCGACAGGCTTCTCTGCAGCCGAGCTTCCTGGCAAGCTGGGTGAAGTGACCGTGCCGATCCCAAAGGCGGGGTTCGGGGAGATCATGGTCAATTTTGTGGCTGGCAACACGCTACATATTGCATCAAGCTGGGACAACACGGAAATTCCGGCAGGCACGCTTGTCGTCGTTATTGATTCCAAGGACGGCGTCGTGCAGGTATCGCGGCTTTATGAGAATGGACAGGAAAGGGAGATGGTGTGATGTTTTTTGAAGGGATGCCTGATTTTTTGTTAATTCCGTTGATCATTATTGCGGTCATCGTTGTGCTTGGCTTAGCGTTTTGGGCTCGGTATAAGACGGTAAGTCCGGATGAGGCGATGATTGTTACGGGTTCCTTCCTAGGCAGCAAAAATATTTCTGATGATGAAACGGGCCGCAAAATCAAAATCGTCCGCGGCGGCGGGGCTTTCATTTGGCCCATATTCCAAAAGGCGGAGTTCATGTCCTTGCTGTCGCATAAGCTGGACGTGATGACTCCGGAGGTCTATACCGAGCAAGGCGTGCCGGTATCGGCTGACGGGGTTGCCATTATCAAGGTGGGCAGCTCGGTTGAAGACGTGGCTACGGCAGCAGAGCAGTTTATGGGCAAGCCGATTGAATCGCTTAAAGGAGAAGCCCAAGAAGTTCTCGAGGGCCATCTTCGCTCAATTCTCGGATCGATGACCGTAGAGGAAGTATACCGGAACCGGGACAAATTCGCCCAGGAGGTTCAAGGCGTCGCTGCCCGGGATCTCAAAAAGATGGGGCTGCAGATTGTCTCTTTTACGATTAAAGACGTACGTGATAAGCACGGCTATCTAGAGGCGCTTGGTAAGCCGCGTATTGCCGCGGTAAAACGTGACGCCGAGATTGCTGAAGCCGAGGCGGTGCGGGATTCGCGGATTCAAAAGGCGCTCGCTGAGGAGTCCGGTCAGAAGGCCGAACTGCTCCGCGATACGAATATCGCCGAGGCCTCCAAAGAGAAGGAACTGAAGGTCGCTTCATTTAAAAAGGAGCAAGACACGGCGAAAGCAGAAGCTGACCAGGCTTATCATATCCAGGAAGCGCGTGCAAAGCAGACGATGGTGGAAGAGCAAATGAAGGTCGAGCTCGTGCGCAAAGAACGGGAAATTGACCTGCAGGATAAGGAAATTATGGTACGGCAGAAGCAATATGACGCCGAAGTGAAGAAGAAAGCCGACGCCGACCGTTATGCGGTAGAGCAGGCAGCGGAAGCTGAGAAGGCCCGAAAGATGCGGGAGGCCGACGCGCTGCAATACTCCATCGAGACCCAGGCTAAGGCTTCTGCTGAGCAGAAACGCCTCGAAGGTCTTGCGATCGCGGATGCTGAAAGGGCAAAGGGGACGGCCGACGCCGAGATTATCCGGCTGCGGGGGCTTGCTGAAGCCGAAGCGAAGGAGAAGCTGGCCGAAGCGTTCCAGAAGTTCGGCGAGGCCGCGATTCTGGATATCGTGGTGAAAATGCTGCCTGAGCTTGCGGAGAAAATCGCTGGTCCAATCTCGTCCATCGATAAGCTCACCGTTGTGGACACCGGCAAAGGCGAAGGCGCTGCCCGGGTGAGCAATTACGTGACCGAGCTCATGGCTACGGCGCCGGAAATGCTCAAAAGCGTATCCGGCATCGAGCTGGATCGTTTGATTAAAGGCCTGACCCAAGGCAAAGCCCTGCCGGCAGCTTCTTCTGCCCAGGTTCCGGCTGCAGCCTCCGCAGGGGCGGCTCATAACTCGCCTTCTCCGCTGCAGACAGAATCAGTCAAACCGCCTGTCGTACAGGAAAGCGCAGCTTCCTCGGAGCAGGATTCCTGATTTCATGGCGTGATTTGCTTGATAACAGGAAGTAATTATTGACATTTGTGCATAAGCTCGTTGTAAAGCGTCTCGCCGAAAGGCGAGGCGCTTTTATATTGCGCCGTACTATGGTAGAATTTAATATTCGTAAGCATGGAATTTTGTATTTTGGAGGCAAGTGAGGTGCAACTGTGAGCAGGCTGCATGTAGCCAAAGCGCTGAATAACAATGTAATCATTGCGAATCATCCTGGACATGGCGAGGTCGTTGTCATTGGCAAGGGCATCGGATTTAACCGCAGGCAGGGCGACTTGATTCCACTGGATGCGGTAGAGAAGATGTTCATTCTGAAGAACCAGCAGGAGCAGGAGCAGTATAAACAGCTTGTTCCCCAGGTCGATGAACATCTGATCGAAGTCATTGGGGAAATCATTATGTATATATCCCAGAAGACGAATCAAGAGTTGAATGAACATATTCACATTGCATTGACTGACCATCTTTCGTTTGCAATCAAACGGGCGGAGCAGGATATGGCCATCCATAACCCCTTTCTGTTCGAGACCAGAGAGATCTATCCTATGGAATACGAGCTGGCTGAGTATGCAATCGAGCTTATTCATGAAAGATTGGGCGTAGATTTAGGCCAGGACGAGATCGGCTTTGTCGCCCTCCACATCAACAGCGCGATGACCAATCGGCATGTCAGCGAGGTACGCGAGCACACGCAGCTGATCGCAGACCTTGTGAATATGGTAGAGGAGGAGCTGAGGATGAGAATATTGCGCCATTCCTTGGATTACTCACGCCTCTTGACTCATTTAAGGTTCGCGATTGAGCGCGTAAAGCGTGGCGAGAAAGTGGCCGTCGTCGAGAAGTTGGAAGCGCTGCTAAGTCAGGAATATCCGGAGCTGTACAAGCTGGCCGGGAAATTGACGAAAGTGATGGAGGCCAGGCTGAACAAGCCGGTATACCAGGCTGAAATCAGCTATCTGACCATGCATCTGCATCGTCTGACCGTCCATCATCGATAGAGGCTTGACACTGAATTGACCTTCTTGCTATACTCTAGTCGATAAACAACAATAGCATATGACAATGTGTTACTGATTCGATCAGGCATGAGTTGATTAAAGTACTTTGATTGCATTTCTATAATGCGGGGTATTATAACCGTAGGAGATGTGAGCCAGAAGTACCTTTTATTAGCTTATGCCTTTTTTGCTGTTGTTGGGCAGTTATATAGAGAAAAGCTTACAGGAGGATGGATATGTTTAAACGCTTTTTTGGCGTGCTGCAGCGGGTAGGTAAGGCCTTGATGCTGCCTGTAGCGCTGCTGCCTGCGGCTGGATTGCTGCTTGGTATTGGAAACATGCTGGTCAATCCGGATTTCTTGAACCTCGTGCCGGCTCTGGATAACGCCACTGTAAATGCAATCGCTACGGTGATGATGAATGCTGGCGATATTGTCTTTACGAATCTGGCACTGCTGTTTGCCGTCGGGGTGGCGGTAGGGCTTGCTGGCGGGGACGGAGTTGCGGGACTTGCCGCGATCATCGGTTATTTGGTCATGAACGTGACCATGGGAACGGTGATCGGGGTTACGCCTTCAATGATCGGAGAAGATCCTGCCTATGCTAGCGTGCTGGGTATCCCGACATTAGGGACAGGCGTATTCGGGGGGATTATTGTAGGGGTTCTCGCAGCCTCGATGTACAAGCGATTCTTTAAAATCGAGCTGCCGTCCTATCTTGGTTTCTTTGCAGGTAAACGTTTTGTGCCCATTATGACTGCTGCAACATCTTTGCTGCTAGGCTTGGCTATGGTTATCATTTGGCCGCCGATTCAGGGGGGGCTTAACACCGTATCCCACTTTATGCTGGAGCAGAACCGTACGCTTTCTGCCTTTATATTCGGCGTCATCGAGCGGGGACTTATTCCATTTGGTCTTCATCATATTTTCTATTCGCCGTTCTGGTTCGAGTTCGGGGAATACGTAAATAATGCGGGACAAATCGTTCGCGGAGACCAGAAGATCTTTATGGCGCAGCTTCGCGATGGTGTAGGGTTTACTGCAGGTACGTTCATGACCGGTAAATTCCCGTTCATGATGTTCGGTTTGCCGGCTGCCGCGCTGGCGATCTATCACGAATCCAAGCCGCAACACAGAAAGTATGTTGCCGGGATTATGGGTTCGGCCGCGCTGACTTCTTTTTTGACGGGGATTACAGAACCGCTTGAATTCTCGTTCCTGTTCGTGGCACCGCTGCTGTTTGTCGTACACTGCGTATTTGCGGGCTTGTCGTTCATGACGATGCATCTGCTCGATGTCAAAATCGGGATGACATTCTCCGGCGGATTGATCGACTTCCTGATTTTTGGAGTAATTCCGGGGCGTACGCCTTGGTGGAACGTCATTATCGTCGGCTTGATTCTGGCCGTCATTTACTATTTTGGCTTCCGCTTCGTCATCCGCAAATTCAACCTGAAGACGCCAGGCCGCGAGGATGAATCCGCTCAAGAAGACGGCGGGGAACAAAGAGGGCAGACCACACAGGATGAGCTGCCGCAGAACATTCTTACCGCATTGGGCGGCCAGGGCAACATCGTCCATCTCGATGCCTGCATTACCCGGCTTCGCGTTGAAGTGAAAGAGAAAGCAGATGTAGACAAAAACCGCCTTAAAGCGCTTGGGGCTTCTGGAGTTCTGGAAGTTGGCAACAACATTCAAGCCATTTTTGGCACAAGATCTGATACGATTAAGACCCAAATTGGGGATATAATGAGTGGTAAGACCCCAGTTATATCGCCTGCTGCTGCGGCGGAGAAGCCGGCCGAGGTAGAGCAGCAAGCAGCTCAGGACGGGAAAGCGATTATCGACGAGGATATCGTAATGCCAGCTAGTGGCGAATTGATGGATATTACGAACGTTCCTGATCCAGTCTTTTCCGAAAAAATGACGGGTGACGGATTTGCGGTGCTGCCAGAGGAAGGGACGATTTGTTCCCCGGTTTATGGTAAAGTGTTCAATGTATTCCCTAGCAAGCATGCGATCGGCATCCTGTCCGATGGCGGCAAGGAAGTGCTGGTGCATATCGGCGTTAACACCGTGAAGCTGAAGGGCCAAGGTTTCAAAGTGCTTGTTGAGGAGGGCGACCTTGTAGCTGCAGGGCAGCCGATTATGGAAGTGGATATCGCTTATGTGAAAGAGAATGCGAAGTCATTGATTTCGCCGATTATTTTCTCCAACCTTCCAGAAGGCTCTACGGTGGAACTGAACAAGACGGGCAAGCTGAAAGCTGGAGAAGGCAGCATTATTACGATAAAATAAGCACGGCCTGGGGTTACAACATCCCTCATCCGGAGATGAGGGATTCAAATAAACAAAATTTTAACAGAAAGTGAGTGTACTTATTATGGAAAAAGTATTCAGAATTACGGATGAAGACGGTATTCATGCACGCCCAGCCACAGCGCTGGTAAATACAGCAAACAAATTCAGCGGAGCTGAAGTATTCGCGGAAGCTAACGGCAAAAAAGTGACTTTGAAGTCCATTCTTGGCGTACTTTCCCTAGGGCTTGAAAAAGGCGATCTCATTACGTTGACTGTCGATGGAGACAATGCCGCAGAAGCGCTTCAAGCGCTCACTGACGTAATGGTTAATGAAGGGTTAGGCGAAGTAAATGCTTAACATCAATGGGATTGCTGCATCGGCAGGTGTAGCGATTGCTCCGGTTTTCAAGCTGGAGCACCCTGATTATACGGTAAAGCGCCGGGAGATCGAGGATCCTGCGGCAGAGAACGCTCGCCTGGACGAAGCTTTATCGAAGTCGCAGCAGGAGCTTGAGGCGATTAAAGCACGCACGCATCAAGAGCTGGGGGAGAAGAAGGCGGAGATTTTTGAATCGCATCTGCTCATTCTGAACGACCCTGAGCTGCTTACCCCTGTACGGGACAAAATCAATACGGAGAAAGTCAGCGCTGAATTTGCACTGAACGAAACCGCGCAGCAGTTCATCTCCATGTTTGAGAACATGAAGAGCGACTATCTCAAGGAGCGTGCGGCAGATATGAGGGACGTTACGAAGCGCGTGCTGACTCATCTGCTTGGTCTGAATTACGTAAATCCCGCTGAGATCAGCGAAGAGGTTATCGTTGTAGCGGAAGACCTGACGCCTTCGGATACGGCGCAGCTTAACCGCAAATATGTAAAAGGCTTTACGACGAATATCGGCGGCCGTACTTCGCATTCGGCCATTATGGCGCGTTCCCTGGAAATTCCGGCGGTCGTTGGAACAAAGGACGTGCTGAGCCAGGTGAACAACGGCGATCTGCTGATCGTCGATGGACTGGACGGAGCCGTTATCGTAAATCCTTCGCCTGAGGTTGTTGAACAGTATACCGCGAAGCGTGACCAGCATTTGCAGCAAATCGAAGAGTGGAAGAAGCTGCGTGAGGTTCCGACAGCTTCCCGCGACGGAATTCATGTGGAGCTGGCGGCCAACATTGGAACGCCAAACGATGTGGCTGGCGTACTGGAGAACGGCGGCGAGGGCGTAGGGCTGTACCGTACCGAATTCCTATATATGGGCCGGACGGAGCTTCCTTCGGAGGAAGTGCAATTCAACGCCTACAAAACGGTGCTTGAGAAAATGGAAGGCAAGCCGGTAGTCGTAAGGACGCTGGATATCGGCGGCGACAAAGAGCTGCCATATCTGGACTTGCCGAAGGAAATGAATCCATTCCTTGGTTTTCGGGCCGTACGTCTCTGTCTGGAGCGGACGGATATTTTCCGGACACAGCTTCGCGCTTTACTGCGGGCGAGCACTTATGGGAATCTGCGGATCATGTTCCCGATGATCGCTACGCTGGATGAGTTCCGCCAAGCAAAAGCCCTGCTGCTGGAGGAGAAGGATAAACTAGCGGCTGAAGGCGTATCCGTATCGGAGGACATCCAGATCGGGATTATGGTGGAAATTCCGGCAACAGCGGTGCTGGCTGATCAGTTTGCCAAAGAGGTTGACTTCTTCAGCATCGGCACGAATGATCTTATCCAATATACGATGGCTGCCGACCGGATGAACGAGCGCGTTTCCTATTTGTATCAGCCATACAATCCGGCGATATTGCGCCTGGTGAAAATGGTTATTGATGCCGCTCATAAAGAAGGGCGCTGGGCAGGTATGTGCGGAGAGATGGCGGGAGATTCCACGGCAATTCCGCTGCTGCTTGGGCTTGGATTGGATGAGTTCAGCATGAGCGCCACTTCGATTCTGCCTGCGCGTTCGCAAATCGCCAAGCTCTCCAAGGCAGAAATGCAGGAGCTGGCGGCCAAAGCGCTGCAGCTAAGCACAGCCGAGGAAGTCGTGGAGCTTGTCAGAGGCATCCAACAATAAAGCGCGCTATTCTAAGCTTATCAGGTATTACTTATCAGGTTTCAGCTTTTCCAACAAGATATTTGGGTTTCTTTCCAGCCGGCGCGGATGCGCCGGTTTTTTTCATATCTGCGTATTTAGCGCATTTAGCAATTAATGAATTATCAGGTTAGCACCGTTAGGAATAGCGGAGATTTGGGTAAAATAACAATGTGGTTTCAGCCATGGCATTACAATGAGGAGGGTGTTACGTATGACTGCGAGTACGAATCAGCGAACCCAGTACTTAGACGTCTCAAAGAGGACGGAGTTTACCCGCTCTTCACTTCATCGATTAAGGAAAAATGGGGGCATTCCCGCTAGCGTGTACGGAGGCGGAACGGAAGCCCAGTCTATTTACGTGGATGAGAAGCAACTGGCCAGAGTGGCTCGTACGGGACGTACCGAATTTTTTGAGCTGCGGATTGACGGGGCTCAGGGCATACCGGTATTGATAAAGGATGTTCAGCAGCGAGGCGGCAAAGTACTTCATGTCGATTTCCAGAAGGTATCGAAAAATAAACCGATTCGCGTTAAGGTGCCGCTGATTTACAATGGGACGGCCGAAGGAACTAAGGTCGGCGGAATTCTGCAAATTCAAGCGACGGAGCTTGAAATCGAAGGTTTGCCGGATGACCTGCCGTCCGGGCTCGAGGTGGATGTGAGTCCGCTTGGCACCGGAGACAAGCTGGTTGCCGCTGGCGTTCAGCTGCCAGAAGGCATCTCATTGATTGCCCTGGAGGATGAACTGCTGGCTTCTGTCGTGCTCCCGCGCGTGGCAGAGCCCGAGGCAGAGGCGGAAGGCGACGCTGGAGCGGAACCGGAGGCTGCTGAAGGCGGCGGAGAAAAAGAATAATTTCCAGTTTGTCTGCGTACAGGAAGGGCGGTCTATCGGGCCGTCTTTTTTTAGGTTTTGTCTTAAATTTAAATTTATCGAATCTAGCATTATGTCGTTAGATGTTTTTTTATAATGATAGTATAATATATTCATGTTATGTATTATAATTCCAATATAACAAAGCGAAAACATTCCTTTGTAACAAGGTTGGTTACACTGTATAATGTGAATATGCAAATTTAAAGAAAGAGGGGATGACATGCCGCCGAAAAAGCAGACTAATGCGTTGGCGCAGCGCAAATCGGAACAGATGAAGCAGCAGCAAAAACAGAAGACAAGACGGGTGATTTGGTTTTCCACGGTGGGGGTGCTGTTGGCGCTCTGTATTATTGTTTTACTGATCCCGACGAAACCCAAAGCAGGGGCGTTTGAATATGCTGGCCTTCCGGTATTGGGAGATCCGAACGCTCCTATTAAAATTGTGGAATTTGGAGATTATAAATGCCCGGCATGCAGCATTTTCAATGAACTTGTCAAGCCGCAAATCCAAAGCGATTATGTAGATCAGGGCAAGGCTGCCTTTTATTTTATGAACTATCCTTTTCTAGGACCTGATTCAGATACGGCTGCATTGGCAGCGCAGGCTGTATACCATCAAAGCAACGAAGCATTCTGGACTTATTTTGATGCCTTGTACACAAATCAAGGGAACGAGAACGAGCAGTGGGCGACGGTCGATTTTCTGGTCGAGCTGGCGCAGAAGGAGAATATTGGCATCGACTACGATCTTCTCCGCAAGGATATCGAAGAGAAGACGTACCAGAACGAAGTGGACGAGCACCGAAACAAAGCGAATCAGCTCAGAGTTCAAGGAACACCTACGATATTCATTAACGGCAAGCAGTATAACGGAAACTTTGGAGACTACACCGAGATCAAGAAAGCGATAGAAAACGAATTGAAGGGTGAGTAGGATGGTCCAAGGCCCGGTACGCTCTTTTTTTAGGGAATATGGCATTTATCTTGCTTGGCTCGTATCGATGGTAGCTGCCGCAGGAAGCCTGTATTTAAGTGAAGTGCTGTACTATGAGCCCTGCAAGCTGTGCTGGTTTCAGCGCATATTCATGTATCCGCTCGTGATTATGCTCGGCATGGCCGCGTTTCGCAACGACCGCAGAATGATTGGATATGCCCTTCCGCTCAGCATCATCGGAGGATCTATCTCGATCTATCATTACGCCCAGCAGAAAATTCCCGGTTTGGCGGAGCTGCTGCCCTGCAAAGTAGGGATTCCGTGTAATACCGATTATTTGAATTGGTGGGGATTCATCACGATTCCTTTTATGGCATTAATTGCATTTTTATTAATTACCGTATGTCTGTTCCTCGCCAGAACGGCCTCAAACAATGAATAAGCTTTAACCAGGCGCCCTCAGCCATAAAATGGCTAAGGGCGCCTTTTTGCTTGAACGAAGGCGGGATGGCTTATCGACTAGCTGCAGACGGCGAATTCGGGTAATAAATAGTGCAACATTTCTAGAGCTTGAAACGTTATCGTAGGTGGAGGTGCATAATGAATAAGAGCAGAAAAGTATTAACATTATTGGCAGCAGTGGTGCTAACGTTGTCTTTGTCGCTAACCGCGTGCAGCAAGACGGGAACGAACCAGCCGGGAACACCGGGAAACTCGAATAACGGGAATGGCCAGATACAAGATGAGATCAAACCTCCCGAAGATGCCGGAAATGAGGTAACAAAACAGGGAACAGGCCGGTTTATAGGATTGATGGATAATCATTCGCTAGAAATAGAGGTAAACGGGGAACCGACGCCATTTCAGATGGATGCCTCGATTTCCGCCATCGCTGAGGGATTGTTACCCGGTGACCCGGTCGAATTCGAATACGTAGAAAAGGCGGTCCCCGGGGATGATCCGCTGAAACAGCTGGTTCTTACACGACTGGAGAAGGCTGAGGCGCCCCGGGCATCAGGAGAGCTGCCCGCGACCAAGGAGCTTGAGGTTGAGCTTGAAGGAATGAAGGAAGAACGGACTGCCAATCTGGCTGAGGGCCAGGGATATGCGCTCTATGTGTTTGATATTTTTAACTTTGATTCGCAATCGGATACATTAAGCATGAAATACGATTCAAATTACAAGGTGAAAATTATTAAGCTCCCTTCCGATTACAACGCGGATGATCTGCTGAGTGAAGCGAAGGAAAGGTTGTCAAAGACAGGCAATGTCGAAGAAGTTACAGGCGAAGTCATGAACAGGTTTATGCCGGATACTTCCGTGTTTTTGCAGGCTGCCGGAAATGATCTGAGCCAGCAATATATTGTCAAGGAAATTGGCGGACAGGGGTATGCATTCGAAGTGAATATCCCGCAAGGCGAGCCATCGGAAGGCTTTGTGCCTCTAGCCTATGCTTCCTTGAATTCTATCGTAACTCAATAATTGAAACGGAAATAGCCTTAGCGAGAAGATCTTGCTAGGGCTATTTGCATTGTGTTGCGTTGAATCGGTCGGCTGCAGAGAATGCAGCTGTGACAAGTGCCTAGCCGTTCGCATATGATGCCACAGACGATTAATTACTGGGCAAAGGAGAGAACGGCTTGAAGAAGAACAAACCCCCGAGAAGCAGTAAGAAGAAAAAGTCGCTTTATTACGTGGATAATCCGGATATTAATGAGCTTAAACTGCTGGAGACGGAAATAAGCGAGCGGCGAACCGAGCCGAAGGATATGAGGATCCATCAGTCTGCTGCGCCTGCAATATTTTCACCTGATGATGATTTGATGGCGGACGATTTTTTTATCGAGGAGGATGAGTTAGCCGATACAGAGGAGGCGGCTGAGTCAACAGTGACGGCAAACGCCGAGCATACCGATGATGAAGCACCGTTATCCAACCTGAATTTGGCGGCGCATCTGGCGGAGAAGAAGACACCCCTTGCTGACGAAGGGATCGTCTATACGAACGATTTGAGGGATGCCGCCGTAACAGGGCCAAAAATCGCTCCTTATACGATCGATGCATCGAGGATCAAGTATGGGACGATCGGTACGGCCTGGCTGGCTGATTATGCCGTTCAAGGCATCAAGATTGCCGATGGGGCGGTAACCTCATCCAAAATTGCACCTGAATCGATTACAGGTGAGCATCTGGTTGAGGGCTCCATCGAAGGAAGAACGATCAGGAATCGTTCCATTGGGGGGGAGAAGCTTCAGGAAGGCAGCATTACTTCAGATAAGCTGGCTGACGGCATCATCGTAGCTGACAAACTGGCCGATCATTCGATTCAGAGCCGCCACCTGAGCGATTGGATTGTGACCACGGATTTACTGCAGGATCAAGCCGTGACCTCGGATAAAATAATGAGCGGCAGTATTCAAACGATCAATTTGGCCAACGGTGTCATCGATAACTCCAAGCTTGCCGACCAGTCCATCACATCTTCCAAGCTTCGCGACGGCGCTGTTACTGGGGGGAAAATTCAAGACGGTGCTATTCAAAGCCGCCATTTAGCCGAGGATGCGATTAATGTGCGCAATTTGGCTCCCGGATTGATTGGGAAGGAACAGCTGGCCTACTCTAGCGTCGGAACAGAGCAATTGGAGAACAAGATCATCTCATCGCAGCATATTAAGGAGAACGCCGTCCAGTCGGAGCATCTCGCGCCGGATTCGATTGACCGGGTTCATATTCGTGCAAGCAGCATTGGCGAAGAGCATATCGGGGCAGGGCAAATCAAAGGCAAGCATCTGGCCGATCGCAGCATTCTTTCGACGAAGCTGTCAGATCAATCGGTGGGCACGATGCAAATCGTCGAGCAGGCGGTCACCTCATCCAAAATCGCCGACCAAAGCATTTTACCGCAAAAAATAGCGGATGAAGCTGTATTGACCAGGCATCTTGCCCCCGGTTCGATTCAATCAGCACAGCTTGCCCCCGGCGCGGTGAAGTCTCCGAATATCGCGGCTGAATCCGTACAGGGAGGGCATATCATGTCCTATGCCATTGAGGAGTGGCATATCGCAGAAGATGCCGTGACCGGAGATAAAATTGGCGAAGGTGAAGTTGGGGATCGGCATTTGGCGCAAAACTCCGTTTCAACACCCCATATTCAGAAGGGGGCAATTATCTCCGAGAAACTGAAGGATGGGAGCATCACCGGAAGCAAAATTGCTGACGGAGCGGTTACGGCCAAGGCTATCGATGCCGGGGCGATCCATTCTTACCATCTGGCTCAAGGATCTGTTCATGCCCCTCAATTAGCACCGGAGAGCGTAGGGGGGATTCAACTGCAGCCAGGAGCCGTTGAAGAAGAGCATATTGGTCATGGAGCCGTATTTACCCACCATTTACAGGATCATTCTATCACTTCGCTGAAACTGTCTCCCGAATGCGTTACAAGCGACAAAATTAATGATTTAGCCGTAACGGTATCCAAGCTTGCTGAAGGAAGCGTAGTCTCCTCCAAGCTTGCTCCTGCTTCTATCCTGACCCGGCATATATCGAAAGAGGCCGTCCAAAGCGACGCGCTGGCTCCGGGAGCCGTATTGTCCGAGCATATTGCAACGGAAGCTGTAACTAGTAGGCACCTCGTTACGGGCGTATTGAAGGGCCACCATTTCTCAGATGGCTCAGTGCCGGAAAAAGCGTTGAATGATGGATCGGTTACGGCTGCCAAGCTAAGAGAGAACGCTGTACAGGATCGGCATTTGGGCGAGGAAGTCATTAAGGGCCGGCATATCGGAAATGCGGTGCTAGAATCGCGGCATATAAGCCCTGAATCCATTACGGCTGCTCATTTAGCACCGGAATTATGCCGTGAGGGATTGCTTCCCGAGGGCGGAGTCAGCGGAGATGATTTGATGCCGGGCTCAGTAGGCCGAGAACATCTACAGCCTCGGTCCGTCGATGGAGCCGTACTGCAAACCGGTGTAGTCGGTTCCCTGCATATGATGCCAGATTCCATACAACGGCAACATATTAGTGTAGAATCTGTGCTTAGTCAGCATTTGACCGACAGCGTAATACAATCCCGCCACGTATCGGAAGGGGCTGTTGGCGGACAGCATATTGCTGCCGAAGCGATCGAGGCATGGCATATCCGGCAGCAAGCTGTGCAGAAGGGGAATTTGTCCGCCGAGCTGCAGCAGCGGGGGCTTCTGCCGGAGGATGGAGTCGCTGGAGCCGATATTGCGCCAGGAGCGATTGAACGAATACACCTGCAGGCAGGCATTGTGGATGCCGATGTCTTACAGAACGATGCCGTACAATCGGTTCATTTGCAGGCTGATGCGGTGCAGAGCAGGCATTTGGCGCAGCAATCCGTTCATAGCGGGCATCTCGCGAATGGCGCGGTAGAGGGGCAGCACATATCTTCGGGCTCCGTAGATGGCAAGCATATCGCCGATGCTTCGCTGGGATCCCGCCATCTTCAGCCGAAGGCGGTGGAGGTTGAGCACTTGTCTGCCGAGCTGCGGCAGGAAGGGCTGCTTCCGCAGACAGGAATTGCGGGAAAGGATATTATGCAGGGCGCGGTCAGCCGGATTCATTTGCAGGAAGGGGCGGTAGACAGCGATATACTGCAACGGGAATCTGTAGGCTCGTCGAAGCTGCAGCCGCGTTCGGTGCTGCCTCATCATTTAAGCGATGAGTCGGTCAACGGACAGCATTTGACGGAAGCCGCAATTGAAGCCCGACACTTAACAGAAGGCAGCGTGGAGGAGAAGCATCTTGCCGACTCTTCGGTTGATGCCCGGCATATTCGCCCACATGCAGTGCAATTAGAGCATTTGTCGTCTGATTTGCAGCGCGAGGGATTGCTTCCAGAGGGAGGCATTGTCAGCAAAGATGTAGCAGCAGGTGTGATTGGGCGCATTCATTTACAGTCAGGCGTTGTGGATGGAGATGTTCTGCTAGGGGAGAGCGTAAATTCTTCACATATTCAGAACGAGGCTGTGCTGGGCCATCACTTGGCAGAGGGAGCGGTGCAGAGCCGCCATTTATCGCCTGGTTCGGTGAAGATGGAGCATCTATGTGAAAATAGCGTGAACGGCATTCACCTCGCGGATTCCTCCGTCGAATCAAGGCAGATTTCTCCTCAAGCCGTTCAGGTAAAGCATTTATCTATTGATCTGCAGCGGAATGGACTGCTGCCGGAGGCCGGCGTAAGGGGAAGCGATTTGGCAGCAGGCTCGGTCAGCCGCGCTCATCTGCACCCTGGTTCGGTAGACAGTGTTGTGCTCCAAGAGGAGTCCGTCGGGGCAGCGCATCTTCAGGCAGGAGCCGTTCAGAGTTATCACCTGGCAGAACAACTGATTCAAAGCCAACATCTGGCTACGGGTCAAGTGGAATCCCGCCATTTGAGCGAAGGCATCGTATCAGCCAGCCATATTGCCGAAAAAGTGGTGAGCTCCCGTCATATCAATGCTGGCACGTTGAAGGCTGAGCATTTATCCACTGAGCTGCGGCAGGAAGGATTGCTGCCAGAGGGCGGTGTGAAGGGAAGCGATCTGGCAGCAGGCTCGGTCAGCCGTACGCATTTGCAGCCAGGCGTGGTAGATGGCGAGGTGCTCCGGGAAAATTCCGTGGGCTCGTCACATCTGCAGGCAGAGGCGATTCAGAGCTATCATCTGGCGGATGAATTGATCCAAAGCCAACATCTGGCGGCAGGTCAAGTGAAATCCCATCATTTGAGCGAAGGCATTATCTTAGAGAGCCATATTGCGGAAGGCGCGGTGAGCTCCCGTCATATCGGTGCCGGCACGTTGAAGGCTGAGCATTTATCCACTGAGCTGCGGCAGGAAGGATTGCTGCCAGAGGGCGGTGTGAAGGGAAGCGATTTGGCAGCAGGCTCGGTCAGCCGTGCGCATCTGCAGTCGGACGCGGTGGACAGCGCAGTGCTTCAAGAAGAGTCCGTGGGCACGTCACATCTGCAGGCTGAGGCAATTCAGAGCTATCATCTGGCGGATGATCTGATCCAAAGCCATCATCTGGCTACGGGTCAAGTGGAATCCCATCATTTGAGCGAAGGCATTATCTTAGAGAGCCATATTGCGGAAGGCGCGGTGAGCTCCCGTCATATCAGTGCCGGCACGTTGAAGGCTGAGCATTTATCCGCTGAGCTGCGGCAGGAAGGATTGCTGCCAGAGGGCGGTGTGAAGGGAAGCGATTTGGCAGCAGGCTCGGTCAGCCGTGCGCATCTGCAGCCGGACGCGGTGGACAGCGCAGTGCTTCAAGAAGAGTCCGTGGGCACGTCACATCTGCAGGCTGAGGCAATTCAGAGCTATCATCTGACGGATGATCTAATCCAAAGCCAACATCTGGCAGCTGGTCAAGTGGAATCCCATCATTTGAGCGAAGGCATTATCTTAGAAGGCCATATTGCGGCAGGTGCAGTGAGTTCCCGTCATATCGGTGCCGGCACGTTGAAGGCTGAGCATTTATCTGCCGGGCTGCGGCAGGAAGGATTGCTGCCAGAGGGCGGTGTGAAGGGAAGCGATCTGGCAGCAGGCTCGGTCAGCCGCGCTCATCTGCACCCTGGCGCGGTAGACAGCGTTGTGCTTCAAGAAGAGTCCGTAGGGTCGGCACATCTGCAAGCAGGAGCAATCCAGAGCTATCATCTGGCGGATGACCTAATTCAAAGCCAACATCTGGCTACGGGTCAAGTGGAATCCCGCCATCTGAGCGAAGGCATTGTATCAGCCAGCCATATTGCAGCAGGCGCAGTGAGCTCCCGTCATATCGGTACCGGCACGTTGAAGGCTGAGCACTTGTCTGCCGATCTTCGGCAGGAAGGATTGCTGCCAGAGGGCGGTGTGAAGGGAAGCGATTTGGCAGCAGGCTCGGTCAGCCGTGCGCATCTGCGGCCGGATGCGGTGGACAGCGCAGTGCTTCAAGAAGAGTCCGTAGGCACGTCACATCTGCAGGCTGAGGCAATTCAGAGCTATCACCTGGCGGATGATCTGATCCAAAGCCATCATCTGGCAACTGGTCAAGTGGAATCCCATCATTTGAGCGAAGGCATTATCTTAGAGGGCCATATTGCGGCAGGTGCAGTGAGTTCCCGTCATATCGGTGCCGGCACGTTGAAGGCTGAGCATTTATCTGCCGGGCTGCGGCAGGAAGGATTGCTGCCAGAGGGCGGTGTGAAGGGAAGCGATCTGGCAGCAGGTTCGGTCAGCCGCGCTCATCTGCACCCTGGCGCGGTAGACAGCGCAGTGCTTCAAGAAGAGTCCGTGGGCACGTCACATTTGCAGGCAGAGTCGATTCAGAGCTATCACCTGGCGGATGATCTGATCCAAAGCCATCATCTGGCAGCTGGTCAAGTGGAATCCCGCCATCTGAGCGAAGGCATCGTGTCAGAAAGCCATATTGCGGCAGGCGCGGTGAACTCCCGTCATATCGGTGTCGGCACGGTGAACACTGAACACTTATCTGCCGATCTTCGGCAGGAAGGATTGCTGCCAGAGGGCGGTGTGAAGGGAAGCGATCTGGCAGCAGGCTCGGTCAGCCGTGCTCACTTGCAGCTCAGCGCAGTAGACGGAGCCGTACTGCAGGAAGAATCCGTGGGGGCGGCACATCTGCAGGCAGGGGCTGTTCAGGGCGATCATTTGGCGGATGCAGTCATACAAAGCCAACATTTGGCCGCCGGTGCGATCGAGAGCCCGCATATCAAGCGGGGTGCGGTTCAATTGGAGCATTTGTCAGTAACCCCAGTGACTGCCATACGGGATCAACCAACGATGCAGCAGTTTGGAATGGCAGCATTTCTTCTTCAGAATCACGAGGAATCAACAGAAGTGATGGTATTGCTTGAGGAGCCCTTTGCCCATGCGCATTATGTCATCGTAGCCATGGCGAACAATCCGGGGTATTACGTCTCGTTGAAATCGCAGGCGCCTGACTCAGCAATTCTTGAAATTTCGAGAATGAAGCCCAGCTCTAGAAATTATGGATTCGTCACATGGATCGCTGTTGGCAGTTTGAATTAACCGTAAATTTGGGATGTTGGGTATAAGGATAGGATCAGAGGGACATCTCCTTTGTATGAAAATCGCGGGTTGCAGCCTGCAATTTTAGTACGGAGGCAGATGTCTCTTTTGCTTGGAATTACATCGAATCAGCCGTATAGTCAACAGACTTTAGAATTGAGGGGGATACACAGAGCGGGCAATTACCACGAGCTCTCTATAGAAATGGGCTTATGGGTCGCTCATCACCTTGCCGAACCACTCAGAGCGATAATGGCCAAACAGAAAATTTGCAGCCTGTAACTAGATGCAAGTGAAGCGTAGCTATAGATTATTTACTAAAAGATAGGTATACTTTTTTAGTAATACAGATGAATTGAGTGACGATATCCGAATAGTATTGTCCCTCAGCGGGTTGGACAAGGAGCGGAGAAGGTTGATGAAAAAACCGACAATCGAAGATGTGGCCAAAAGAGCCGGGGTTTCCAAAAGCACGGTCTCCCAGTATTTAAACGAACGATATCAATATATGAGCGAGGATACAAGAAGGCGGATCAGCGAGGTTATCGAGGACCTCAAATATCAGCCGAACGGACTTGCCCGCAGCCTGAAGCAGAATCGAACCTTCATGGTTGGCATCATTGTGGCCAATATCGATTACTCGTTATCGATCAAATGCATACGCGCCATCGAAAACGAGCTGCAGCAGCATAAAACGCAGGTGATTATATGCAACGCTGATGAGAGTCCGGAGAAGGAACGCGAATATATCGAAATGCTGGCAGCTCGCCAGGTCGACGGCCTGATCGTATTCCCGTCCGGGAACGGTAACAGTTCCTATCGCAGGGTGATGGAGATGAAGCTCCCGCTTGTATTTCTGGATCGGCTCGTTGAGGGTGTAACGACGCAAAGCTTGCTGCTTGATAACGAAGCTGCGGCGAAAATTGCGATTCAGGAGCTGGCCGAGCATGGACATGAACGGATTGCGATTCTGTCGCTTCCGCTTGGCGATTACGCCATTACACCTCGCAAGGAGCGGATCAGCGGGTATAAAAAAGCGATGGAGGAGCTCAGCCTTCCGACCGACGAAGCCTATGTTTGCCATGCACCGAAAGAAAATATAGCCGAGGTGCTGGAAGGGCTGCTGGCACTGCCCGAACCGCCAACAGCGCTGCTGGCAGGCAATGATATTGTGCTGGCGGAAATTTTGAAGTACGCCAATCAGACAGGCCTGCGGATTCCCGATCAGTTGTCCGTAATTGGCATCGATGATGCCGAGTTTGCGCATATCTATAATCCGGTCATTACGACGATATCCCAGCCTGCTTACGACATGGGGACACAGGCTGCGAAAATTTTGCTCTCTTCGATTGAACAGAAGGGGACGGAGCTGCCGATTACATACCGTTTCCCGCCGATGCTGCAGCAAGGGCAATCCGTACGGACAATATAAAAAAAGAACATGCTCCCGTTAACGAGGGGCATGTTCTTTTTCTATCATATCCAGATTTATTGCTCCATAAATTTCTGCAGCTTCACCCGGTCAGGCAAACCGTCCATATCACCTGGGGACATGACATTGATGGCACCGATCGCATTGCCGCGCCGGACAGCCTCCTGCAGCGGCAGCTGTTCCAGCAACCCGCTGATGACGCCTACGGCAAAGCCGTCTCCTGCTCCAACGGTGTCCACTACTTCATCGACCTTGAAACCCGGAACATATCCTTCTCCGTCAGATGATTTGAAATAAGCGCCGTCCGGTCCAAGCTTGATCACTACGAGCGAAACGCCGCGCGCCAGGTAGAAATCGGCGATGTCCTCCGGCTTATCATGCCCCGTAAGCAGCTTGCCTTCGCTAATTCCCGGGAATACCCAGTTGGAGCGGGCGGCCAGGTCATTAATCGCTTTCACCATCGTATCTGTATCCGGCCATAGGGAAGGGCGCAGGTTTGGATCGAAGGATACGGTTTTTCCCTGGGACCGCATGAAATCGACAGCGTGAAGAGCAAATTCATGACAGGTTTTCGAAACTGCCGGGAAAATGCCAGTTACATGCATATGCTTCGCGGATGCGAAATAATCGCCGTCAAAATCGGATAAGCTGATTGTGGAGGCGGCTGAATTTTTGCGGAAATATTCTACGACAGGATCTCCTGTCAGTACTTTCGATTTGACCAGCATACCCGTTCTATATTCATTCGTAAATTTTACGTTGGAGGTGTCGATGTTCTCCTTATTCAGGGTATCGGTAATAAAACGGCCGAAGTTGTCCTCCCCGAGTTTGGTGACCAGACCGACGGAGTGGCCCAAACGGGATAATCCGACGGAGACGTTGCATTCAGCGCCGGCCATCCCTTTGGAGAAAGAAAGTGCTTTATGCAATTCCCCGGGGTCATTAGCGTAAAACATCGCCATCGGTTCGCCGAAAGTGACTACGTCAAGCTTTTTGTTCATTTATGCTTCCTCCTAAATCTAATTGTGAGATGATGAACTAATTTGGCCTATTCAAAATAATCGGTTATCTTGAAATTAACACATAAATCGGTTTTGTACAATAAAGGAATTGAAGAAACGTGGTTTGACACAGAACTTCCATAAGAATACGTGAAATTTAGCGAAAAAACGATAATTATTCAAGAAATATAGTGCATTTACAGCCGAGTTGTTGTTTAATATGATGTAGATAATCATAAATAGTAAGGTAAATAACATAAAAAAGTTTAGTTGAAAGGGAGATGGCGATGAAGAAAATAAAAGTGCTGCAAAATATTACAGAGTTGGGCGTCGTCGCGGTAATCCGCGGAGATGATGCGGAGTCCGCCTATCAAATGTCCAAGGCTTGCATCGAAGGCGGTTTGAACAATATTGAGGTTACGTTTACGACGCCTGACGCCGACGAGGTTATCAAACGTCTGATTAAAGAGTACGGAGGGCAGGCTGTGATTGGTGCGGGAACGGTGCTGGATCCGATCACCGCGAGAATCGCCATTTTGGCAGGAGCCGAATTCGTCGTGAGTCCTTCCTTTGATGAGGAGACAGGCAGGCTGTGCAATCTGTACAGCATACCTTACATGCCTGGCTGCATGACGCTTAATGAGATGAAAGAAGCGTTGAAGCTCGGCGTGGACGTGCTGAAGCTGTTCCCGGGCAATAACTTTAATCCGGGTTATATCAAGGCTGTCAAAGGCCCGATGCCGCATGTGAACATCATGCCAACCGGCGGCGTTGATCTCGACAATATGGAGCAGTGGGTTCGCAGCGGATGCATTGCGGTAGGGATCGGCGGAAACCTGACGGCACCGGCCAAGGAAGGGCGTTATGATCTGATCGCTGAGCTTGCCGCTAAATACGTGGCCAAGTTCCGCGAAATCCGTGCATAAGCATTCTGCATCATAATAATAAACAGCAACTAATAAACCGGGCAGGGGATATCGCATCCCCTGCCCGGTTTTTATATGTCGTGTATCTATTTAAAATTTTAGAATCTAATCCAGTGTATAAGGCGCAAGATCGGCTGGAAGAGCGGCAGGGCGCTCGCAGCGGCTGTGCATCTCGTAATATCGGCCTGAGTCGGATGATTCATGGAATGCCCACATCGCTTCCAGCACATGGTAAGCAAGCTCCCCGCTTGCCCGGTGCGGACGGCCGCGAAGCAGTGAATAGGCCATGTCTGCCGGGCCAATTCCACGGCTGTTCTCTGTATAGCCTGGAAGAAGCGGCTGCTCCGTCCATTCGGCTTCGCCGATTTTACGGTATTTCACCGGTCCGCCGAACGTGTTCGGATCAGGCACAAGCAGCGTTCCTTCCGTCCCATGGATTTCGATCGGCGGCAGGCTGCTGCCGCCGAAGATATCAAAGCTCGTAATCAGGGTAGCGATCGCACCGTTCTCGAACCGGAGCGTACCGGCAACATGGGTGGGAATGTTGACTGGAATCGTTTTGCCGTATTTTTTGTCGCTCGTAATGATTCGCTCTTCCATGGCCTTGCCTGTCATCCCGGCAATGGAATGAATCGGGCCGAGCAATTGCACCAGGGCGGTCAAATAATAAGGCCCCATATCGAACATTGGCCCCCCGCCTTGCGCATAGTAAAACTCTGGATCCGGATGCCAGAACTCGTGCCCGCGGCTCATCATGAAGGCTGTCGCCGACACCGGGCGGCCGATCACGCCGTCCTCGATCAATTTGAGAGCGGTTTGAATGCCCGCGCCGAGGAAGGTCTCCGGGGCGCTGCCAACGATGAGGCCGAGCCTCTTCGCTGTATCCAGCACGAGCCTGCCCTCCTCCAGCGTAGCGGTAAGCGGCTTTTCCACATACACATGTTTGCCGGCTTCCAGTGCTTTAAGGCTTACTTCGGCATGCACGGCCGGAATCGTCAGGTTGATGACGATGTCGATATCCGGGTCTGCGAGCAGTTCGTCCGTAGTACAGGCGCGAGGAATGCCGTATTTCTCCGCTTGTTCCCGGGCACGGCTTACATCCAGATCAGCGCAGGCCGCAAGCTCTAGGACGCTAAATTTCTTGCAGTTCTCCATATAAATGCTGCTGATTTTCCCGCAGCCGATAATGCCAACCTTCATTTTGTCCATGATACGCCTCTCCTCTTATGTGCAGCTGGCGGTTTATTGGCTATCGCCCATGCCGGTATAGTGATTTTGCTGCTTAAGCGTCTGATTGCCATACATCTCTTTAGCGAGCTGCTTGCCTTCCGCTGCCCAGAGGAGGCCACGGGTCATCAGCTCGGTGACCTCCGGCATCGCAACGATATCTGCATGATGTCCGAGGGAATTATAATACACGCGTCCGATTCCCCAGCGCTTCGTCCAAACAACCGGCATATCGACGGCTTTGTTCAATCGGTGAGGGCCGTCGGCTACGGGAAAACGGGTGGTCGCCAGCACCTCGACTGCCGGGTCCACATGCAGGTAGTATTGCTCACTCACTACCTTAAAGTCTTCCATTCCGGCGACAAGCGGGCTGGAGGATTGCTTGATTTCTACCATGTATTCTATGCCGTCATTACCCGGGTGGGCTACCCATTGGCCTCCGGTCATAAACTGCCAGTCTACATTATGGCGGAAGGAGTCGCACATGCCGCCGTGGCACCCGGCGAGCCCAGTACCGTTCTGAACCGCTGCCGATACGTTGTTGACGTATGCTTGCGGGATTTCCCCCATCGTCCAGACGGGCACGATCAGATCAAGACCCATCAGCTTCTCTGCATCTGCATACGCTTCCAATGTATCTGCAACTTCCACGTCGAATTGATGGTTTCGCAATATATTTGCGAAGATGGCTGCGACTTGCTCCGGCTCGTGTCCGTCCCAGCCGCCCCAGACAATTAATGCCTTTTTCATATCTCTTTGTCTCCTTTACATTTCCGAGATTTCGACCCAGCGGCGCTCGTCGATGGAGCGCTCTACGGCCTCCAGGACAGCCTGGCATTTCACGCCGTCACGGAAATTCGGCTGTGGCAGCCTCTCTTCCCGAAGAGCATTGGTTAGTTCCAATATTTCATGAATGAACGTATGCTCGAAGCCGATTGTATGTCCTGGCGGCCACCAGGCTTCCGCATATTCATGAGCCGGATCCGTAGCCAGCACTCTCCGAAAGCCTTGGACATCCTCTTCATCCGAGTTAAAATACACTTCCAGCTCGTTCATCCGTTCAAAGTCAAATTTTACGCTGCCCAAGCTCCCGTTAATTTCAAAGGAATTAGTCGACCGGTGTCCTGCCGCGAAGCGGGTCGCTTCGAAGCTGCCGAGCGCGCCGTTGGCGAACCGCGCCAGGAAGAGCGTTGCATCGTCGACGGTGACCGGTCCCCGTGGAGCATCTTTGCTGCCCTTGGCGCTTAGTCCCGTCATCTCCTCGGCGATCGGGCGTTCTTTAATGAAGGTCTCGCTCATTCCAATGACCTCATGAATGTCTCCGACCAAGTAGTGGGCCAGATCGATCAAATGGGCGCCAAGATCGCCATGCGAGCCCGAGCCAGCAATCTCCTTCTGCAGCCGCCAGACAAGCGGGAATTCGGGGTCCATGACCCAATCCTGCAGGAACCAGGCTCTGAAATGATAAATTTTGCCGAGCCTGCCGCTTTCTACGAGCTTTTTGGCCAGCTTGACCGCCGGTGAAAAGCGATAGTTGAAGCCGATCATATGGGCTACTTTGGCTTCCTCCGCCGCCTGCAGCATCTCGCGGGCGTCGCTTAATGTCAGCGCGAGCGGTTTTTCGCAGAAAATATGCTTTCCGGCTTTGGCGGCAGCGAGCGCAATTTCTTTATGGACATCGCTAGGGGCATTGATATCGATCAAGTCAATGTCGTCACGCGCGATCAGATCCTTCCAGTCCGTTACGACATCAGACCAGCCTAATTGTGCGGCAGCCTCGGTTACGGCTTCCTTGTTTCTTCCGCACAGGGCGGTCATTTCAGGCTTCATAGCCTCAGGAAAAAACATCGGCAGAGTCCGGTAAGCGTTGCTGTGTGCTTTTCCCATAAATTTGTAGCCAATCATTCCGACGCGCAGCTGCTTCATTGTATCCCTCCATCGATAATAAAATTGAATTCAATATTATTATAGAAATTACCCGGATGAATCTCTCGCCAGTTTATGCTTATTCATAGACAAAAAATGCACTTTAAACATAAAGTGCATTCCAGATTGAAATTAGATTTGATGAACAGGCAGTGCGGCACATTAAGAAACACCGTCACGCGAGCTGGAAGGGACGCATCCCTTCAGTTCTTTATATACCCGATTGAACGTACGGATGCTGTTAAAGCCGCATTCCAGCGCAATATCCATAATGCTGGCATCGCTGCTGATCAGCTTGTGTTCCGCCTTGAGCACGCGGATCGTATTTAAGTAGGTCCGAAAATTAATACCCACAGCGCTTTTGAACGTGCGGCAAAAATAAGACGGCTCCATTTGAAAATGGGTCGAGATCAATTGCACGGATAAATCATCCTGATAATTTTCTTCAATGAACGACAAAATTTGCTGGATTCTCGCCCGCTTCGATTCGAGCTTGCTTCGTGAACTGCGGCTCAGCCTGTGGGACGGCCAGACTCTCTGCAGCGTTCCGCATAATTCGAGCAGACGGGCTTTGATGAACATTTGATGACCCGGTTTGGCGTTTTCTTTTTCCTCCATAATGTCGTACAACAGCTGCCTGATATGCTTGAATGCAGGGTCTCCCCCCGGCATAAAAGGGGAAACAAAGCTGAAATCATTTGGCCAGTTCACGGATAGGCTGATCATTTCCGGCTTAAATATGAGAATGATAACCTGCGAGTCTTCTTTGCTCTCAAAATAATGAATGTCGTTATTGCAGCAAATGACCATATCGCCTTGCGTGAGCAGACGCTTTTCCTCATTGACTCCGACAAGGATACTTCCCGACTCGACATAGATGAATTCAATCTCAGAATGATAATGTGCGTAGAACGTCAGGTTATGCCCGTGGTGGATAACTAGCGGCAATTCGTAATCCAGTATCCAATTCTGATAGAAAGATTTCATGCTCTCACTCCCGTGCTATGAACATTACACACTTTCATCATATCGGGAAGTACAATTAATGTCTAATGGGGATTGCTCTATCACTCTTTGGTAAGGTTGAAGTATAATAAATCTATAAAAGGAAAATTATAGGTTATCCCGGAGTGTTTCCCAGGATCGGAAGAGGAAGGAGTACGTATGTCTATCGGAAAATTGATCTGCCTTGCGCATGCCGGAGGCAGTGCGTCATCTTATTTACGCTGGAGCAGTCGTTTTGATTCAAGTCTTAAGCTGGTTCCTCTTGAGTATGCAGGTCGCGGAATCAGATCGAACGAGCCTTTATATGAAAATATGGACGAGACTGTGGCAGATCTAATCCATATGCTGAAGCCACAGCTGGCTGATCGCATTCCGTACGTCCTATTCGGGCATAGCCTCGGGGCGCTGGTCGCTTACGAGCTTGCTTATGCGCTACAGCAGGCCCAGCTGCCGGGGCCCACTATATTGATTCTATCCGGTAAAAATCCGCCCCACCTGCACTTGCGAAACAAGCGTCATTTAATGCCTGACACGGAATTTCGCCAGGAGCTCGCTTCCATGGGCGGGACGCCTCCAGAATTGCTGGAAGATCCGTCTTTTGCCGAATATTTTATGCCGATTGCCCGTTCCGATTTCAAGCTGGTGGAGACGTACCGACTGGAGGCCGGAAGGCCTAAGCTGCATACAAGTATTTGTGTGCTCAATGGTATGGAGGATACCCTTGTCGATTTAATGGAGATGGAGGGATGGGGACGTTACTGTGAGGGGGAGTTTTGGCAGCAGCAGTTCCCTGGAGGGCATTTTTATCTGCACGAGCATATTGAGCAGGTAGCTGTATATTTGAAGCGATTGCTTGCTCAACCATCGGCTTGGCAGCCGCAGAATTGAAGCTTATTTTGGTAATAAATGAACATGGCCGGGCTTTCAAGGCGCCGGCTTATTTTGCATGAGAACATACCAATTTACACATTAATCGTTTCAAATTAATAAATAGTGCGTATTATATATTGAACAATAATTAAATATGACGTATTATATACACAATAAAACTTTTCTTACAGGAAGGAGGAATCAAAATTCGCCAATATGACATTCTAATGAATGACGAAGGAATGTTATACTAGGAGCGAACCTATCTGAAGCGGAGGGATTTATTATCAAACTAACATCCCGTCAATTGGAAATCATTGACATTGTGAAAAAGCATGCTCCGATTACCGGAGATCTCATAGCGGAAATGCTGAATTTGACTCGCCCGACAATCCGTTCAGATTTGTCCATTCTCGTCATGCTCGATTATATCGATGCAAAACCGAAGGTAGGATATTTTTTGGGCAAGAGAAGAACGCCGGAAGAAGAGAGCAAGCTTCGGCTGCTTGATATGAAGGTCGGGGATCTTCACGGCGTACCTGTGATTGTTCGTGAAACGACGACGATTCAAGAGGCGGTCGTCTCGCTTTTTCTAGAGAATGTAGGCCATTTGATTGTTACGGATGAGCAAGGAAGATTGGCAGGGATCGTATCCCGCAAGGATTTACTCAAGGTTACGCTAGGCAACGCCACTGCATCCTCAATGCCCGTAAGTTTCATCATGACTCGGCGGCCTAATATCATCACCGTCTCACCGGAGGATTCGGTGCTTGAGGCGGCGAGGAAAATTATCGCTCATCAAATTGACAGCTTGCCTGTAGTCGTGCCGGCGGAGACCGGCGAAGAGGGAGACGTAAAAGTGGTAGGGCGAATTTCTAAGACAAATATTATAAAAATGCTGCTAGACACGATAGCTGAGGATTAGTGGGAGGAATGGGATGAATCAGTCTCCAGCTCATTTTATAGCAATCTGTTCAGATTCCATCGGAGAGACTGCGGAAGCGGTTGTCCGGGCCACTCTTGAGCAATTCGAATTACCCAACACCGAGATCAAGAGATTCATGAACGTTCGCAATGAAGAAGAGTTAAGTCGGTTGATGGAGGAAGTATCTGAACGTGGAGGTTTTGTCGTATATACTTTAGTGCAGCCTGAGCTGCGGGAGGCGATGAGGGAAGAAGCCGTCCGCTTAAACGTTCGTGCTGTGGATATTATGGGGCCGATGATGCAGGCTTTTGTGGATACATTTAATGACACGCCCAAGCGTACGCCCGGCCATAAGCTCGATGAGGATTATTACCAGCGAGTGGACGCTATCGAATTTGCTGTGAATAACGACGACGGCAAAGATGTGGGCGCCATACTTAAAGCGGATATCGTCATTCTTGGCGTTTCGCGCATTTCCAAGACGCCGCTGTCCATGTTTTTGGCGCATAAGGGGAAAAAAGTCGTCAACTACCCCGTCGTACCTGAATTAACCCCCCCGAGCCAGCTGAAGGAGGTCAGCAGCGATAAAATTATCGGATTAACGATTGACGCGAAGCATTTGGTCAAAATCCGCTCGGAACGGCTAAAGGCGCTGGGTCTGCCGGATGATGCCGAATATGCCTCCTTTGAGCGTGTGCAGTACGAATTGAAATATGCCCAGTCGCTGTTTGCCTCGCTGGGCTGCCAGGTGATTGACGTCACCGACAAGGCGATCGAAGAGACGGCAGGGCTCATCATGAAGCACTTATAAGTTTATAGAGAAACATCGTGATCAAAAGAGGAATTTTTAAACTACCTTTAAAAAATTAGGTGGAGGGAGAAACAATGGAGCGTCACATAGCACTGGAATTAGCACGCATTACGGAAGCGGCTGCCCTTGAGGCGGCGCGCTGGACAGGTCGGGGCGATAAGAATAGCGCAGATGAGGCGGCGACGATGGCAATACGCAGCAAATTCAATTCCGTTGCTATTGACGGGACGGTAGTTATTGGCGAAGGGGAGATGGACGAAGCGCCGATGCTATACATCGGTGAAAGAATCGGCAACCGCCGCGGGCCGAGAGTCGACATTGCCGTCGATCCTTTGGAGGGAACGGAGACGGTTGCCAACGGGCTGAATAACGCTATCTCCGTCATCGCCGCAGCTCCCGAGGGCAGCCTGCTTCATGCTCCCGATATTTACATGGAGAAGCTGGCAGTCGGCCCAGCGCTTGCCGGGCAGCTCTCGCTGGATGATCCGATCGAGACGACGCTCGCCAAAGCCTCCCGCATACTGGATAAGCCACTGGCGGATATGACGGTATCGATCCTGGACCGGGAGCGGCATTCGGTACTGATCGACGCGCTGCGCAAATCCGGAGTCCGGATCAAGCTGCTGAGCCATGGCGATGTGATGGGTGCCATTGAGGCCGCAATGGAGAAGGAAGTCGATATGTATGTAGGCTCCGGCGGAGCGCCGGAAGGAGTGCTTGCAGCAGCGGCGTTGAAATGCCTTGGCGGGGAAATGCAGGGGAGATTGCTGCCTAACGGGCTTGAGGAATACAACCGCTGCGTTCGTATGGGGCTCTCCAAGCCAGATCAGCTGCTCCGGATGGAGGACATGATCGGTCATGACAACGTCTTGTTTGTGGCTACCGGCGTGACATCAGGCGACTTCCTGCACGGGGTGCGCTACTTGCCGAAGCATAAAGCCGAGACACATTCCGTTATTATGGGTTCCGAGAATAGAACGATCAGTTACATCCAGACGACCCATCATTTCACGGAGCAATTCAATTCGGTGAGAGGGGCCGCTATCTAAACGCTAGATTCTAAAGAGTAACATGAAATCGACAGGGACTATTTCTGCAGATGGCTCAGTTTGTAGAATAGTCCCGTTTTTTCGGAATAATTTAAATAAATTATAGCAAAATATTAAAATTATGGTAAAATTGATAAACAGGAGGTGATCAGGAGGATAATAAAAAGGAAGAAAGGAGGTTGCAAGGCCAATCTATCGGCCCGGAAATTGAAAGCGCTTACTAGTTTTTGTGCTTACTATAACCTATAAAGGACGTGAATAGTATGAAACAAAGATTAGCTTTATTGTTGGTACTAACAGTAATGATAAGCATGTTCTCTCTTCCATCTTCCCAGGCAGCCGATCCCGGATACGTTGGATTTGCAACCATGAACGGCGGAACGACCGGCGGAGCAGGCGGTACCTCTGTCACGGTAACCACAGGGGCCGCGCTTCAAACCGCACTCAAGAATAAAGGCAGCCAGCCGCTGACCATTTATGTGTCGGGCAAAATTACGCCGGCCAATTCCTCGGATAACAAAATCAGCATCAAAGACGTTAATGACGTCTCTATACTTGGCACGGGCGCTGGTGCTGAATTCGAGGGCATTGGCATTAAAGTGACCCGTGCGAACAATATCATTATTCGCAATCTGAAAATCCACCATGTCAATATTGGCGACAAGGACGCCATCAGCATCGAAGGCCCGGCAAATAATGTCTGGGTTGACCACAACGAATTATACGCTACTCTCAATTCCGACAAGGATTATTATGACGGTATGATCGATGTGAAGAAAAACGCCCAATATATTACGATCTCCTACAACTATATCCATGACAGCTGGAAAACCTCGCTCATCGGCTCATCCGACAGCGACAATTACGACCGGAAAATCACGTATCACCATAACCGCTTTGAAAATATTAATTCCCGCGGTCCGCTGTTTCGCTTCGGTCAGGGCCATTTATTCAACAACTATTACAACAATATTATCGATACGGGCATCAACTCCAGAATGGGGGCCAAGCTCCGCATCGAGCATAATGTCTTTGAAAATTCCAAGGATCCGATTGTTACATTGTACAGTAAGGAGCAAGGTTATTGGGATGTGAAAAATAACCTGTTCGTGAACAGCACCGGCAGTATGCCGACGACTTCGACGACCAGCTACACGCCTCCGTACAGCTATACGCTGGATGCGGTTAATACGGTGAAGAATCATGTGATTGCCAACGCAGGCGTAGGAAAGATTAACGTTGGAAAGTAAAAGGGTGGGATTTAGGACGCGTGTCCCGGCAGGGGCACGCGCTTTTCTTGTCTGGTTTGATCCGCTGATCTTCGCTTTATACAGTAAGAAGCGTCACAGACGATGCGCAGCAATTATTTTAAGATGTAAGCTGGCCTAATTTTCCATTAAAGGAGTCAAAGCATGAAATATAAATCTTTGGAGCTGGAGAAGCCCCTGAGCTACGAATTGGAAGGGCTGGAAATCGGCATGGCCTCCAACTGCAACTTTCGCTGTGACTATTGCTGCGCCTATCAGAGAAACGATGGGAACAGCATTGGCGCCAAGGAGGTGATCCCTCTGCTGGAGCAACTGCCATCCCTAAAGCGGGTTAGGCTGTCCGGCGGGGAGGTCACCCTGAAGTATGAGGATTGCGTCGAGGTCGTAAGCTATTGCTCGGCCCGCGGCATTCAGACTCAGCTTAATTCCAACGGCAGCCTGCTGAATGAGGAGCGGATTCGGCGGCTGGCCGACGCGGGATTGACAACGATCCATATTTCCTTCAATTTTACGACGGCGGAGGAGTTCTCCCGGTATTATCACCTTCACCCTAGCGTATATCGCAAAATCAGAGATAACATCGCCATGTTCGCTTCTACCAGAGTGGATACCGTGCTGGAGACGCTGCTATTCAGCGAAACCGAGCATCATATGAAGGAAATTCACGATCATGTTTATGACATGGGGGTTCGTACGCATGAGATACAGAACAGCATCATTATGAATCACAGCGGATGGAAGGCTATTGCGGCCCGGGATGCGTTAAAGCAGGCAGTCAACGAGCTTATTGCCCGTAGAAAAAACGACATGACGCTGTATTTCACCTGCATGGACCGGTTTATGGAGGAGCTTGGATTCCAGGAGCAGCCTGGCATATATTTTCCGCACTGCATAGAAGGGAAGAAGCAGCTTCACCTGCATGGCAACGGCGACATTCTTATTTCGGAGCTGTGCTATCCCGTCGTCATTGGCAATATTCATGCAGGCGCTTCGCTGCGAGATATCTACAGCGATATGCCTGCGGCCTTGAGGGATTATCTGGACCGGGAGCCATGCCCCGCGCGCGAGGCCTTGTTTCCGTCCGTCCCCATACGGACCGAAATGATGCAGTCACAGACGGGCCGGAAGGGGCCAACCGGTGCTATAACGTGAAACAGCTGTCTAGCGTGAAACAGCTGTCCAACGTGAAACGGCTGTCCCCAAAATATCTTTACGACCGTTTGCCCTTGATTTGACTAAACACGTCCTCCACCGCTCTTTACGTGTGAGCATGAATCACGGAACTAGCGAGCATGAATCGTGGATTTAGCGAGTATGAATCGTGGTCTAGCGAGATAGTGGATCTAGTGAGTATGAATCGTGGATATAGTGAGCATAAATCGTGGAACTAGCGAGCATGAAAGTAGCGAATCTTCGGTCTAAATGGATTTATAGTAGTTAAATTCTGCGGCAAAGAAAGAAAAGTAGATTTAAATGGATTTCATATCGTTAGAAGAAGGGAGATCGCCATCATGGGCGGGATTCTTGATTTTAGGTGCGTAAAATCCATCTAATCCATTGAACCATTCGTTTAGAGCATAATTAGATACATGAATTCCATTTAGTGTTAGAGTTCGATGGTTATGTCCGTGTTCGGCAGCTATGTTAGAGTTCGATGGCCATGTTCGAGTTCGGCAGCTATACTCAGTTCGATAGCTTATGTTCGCGTTCGTTAGCTTATATAAGATGAAGCAAAGAATGGGGTTTTAGTATTTGAGTTCGATTGCTTATATAAGATGGGCTAAAGAATGGGGGTTAGTGTTCGAGTCGACAGCCTGTATAAGATAAGTCAAAGAATGGGATGCAGGCAAGGGAGAAATGGATTCCGCAATAATTGATTCTGCAGAAATTGATTCCACAGAAACGTATTCTGGCAGACGGATAGCATCATTCTAAAAAAGATAGGGGCGCCCCGCGGTCATCTACGATGACGAGGGACAGCCCCTTTGCCGTTTCCCGGTATGCCAATTCGTTCTGTCCAGTGCTCCGGCCGGCCCGTCAGGAACGGCCGCGGATTTCCTGGCGGAGAAACAGGACATAGGAAAGGGCGAAGCAGATCAAGGTCAGCGCGATGAGGCCAGTAACCTGCGGCCAGACGAGCAAGAGGCTTTGACCAAAGGGCAGTGGGCTGGCAATGGCGCCATAAACCTGCTCGGTCGTCAGCGGCCCCAGGTTGCGGACCGAGGGCATAAGCAGTGTGGTGGTTGCCTCATTAAACAGCGTGTAAGGCGATATTCTGCTTAGCCACAGCATCTGGTTCTGGAAGCTGACGATGTCCTCGACCGTGGCCGTTCCGGCGTTCGGCGCGATTCCTTTGGACACGATATTCAGGATCATGTCGTAGAAGAAGCTGAAGAACAGCCAGACGGAAATTCCCGACAGCGCGGAGGTAGCCGGCTGGCGGAAGCGCACGGAGAATAGGATGGACAAATTAAGCCAGAACCCGATGTAGAAAATAATGATGAAAATGAAGCTGATCATTCTTAAGAACTCCTCCAAGGTCGGGGGAATGCCTAGAATGATCGTCCCCAGAGCCATGATCAGGAAGCCGAGCATCAGGAACATCATGCTGACGACGCTAAGCGAGGCGACGAACTTCGCGTTAAGCAGCGCGTCGCGGTGCAGCGGCTGGGCCATGATCCGGCTTAAGGTCCCTTTGTTGCGCTCGCTGTTGACGGCGTCGAAGCCGAGGCCAATTCCAAGGAGCGGGCCAAGGAATCCGATGAAGCTGATGAAGGACGGCAGGGTTCCGTCCGACAGCGTGAACAGCTTCAGGATTACGAATTCACTCGCCGAGCTATCCGACTGAATGGCCTCTTGTATACTGTTCATGGCCGTATACAGGGAGGCGATGCAGGTAAGCAGAATAATGCCGAGCAGCAGCATGAACCGCCAGCTGCGGATATGGTCGGAGATCTCTTTACGCACCAATACGCCAAAGGGCGAGGTTCTCCAGCCCCCGCCGTCCTTGCTTCGCTCGAAGACGGAGCCGCGGCCTTCGCCTTCGCTTCTGCGGAACAGCGGCTGGCGCCGGAGCCATTCCCGGACGTTATTCGCCAGGCGGCGCAGGCTGCCCTTCAGGTCAGGCCTGCTGTGTTTCAGGTCGGCTGCTTCCTTGTTCATGCTGTTCACCTCCTTCAAAATAACGGTGATAGATCTCGTCGAGCCCGTATTCCTTCCGCTGCAAGCCGAACAAGGCTACGCCGTCTTCGATGATCATCCGGGCGATCGCATCGCTGCAGTCGGTATCCGAGCCGACGATCATCCGGCTGCGCCCGGCGGACTCTGCTCCAGCCGAAGCGGCAGCATGGTCCGTTCCGTCCCCGTCTTCAAGCTCCGCGTGCCGCACGCCCGGGATGGCGCGGATTCGCTCCAGCAATCCGTTATTCAGCGGACCGCTCTCCACGGTAATCTGCAGTGGATCGTCGGCGAACAGCGACCGGGACAGGCTGGCGATATTGCCTTCGGCAAGCAGCCGGCCGCGAACGAATAATCCGACCCGGTCGCAGATTTGCTGCACTTGATGCAGCTGATGGGAGGACAGGAGCACGGTCAAGCCCTGATCCTCGCTCAGGCTGCGGATCAGCGCCAGCAGCTCATCCATTCCCTTAGGGTCAATCCCGAGCGTCGGTTCATCAAGAATGATGATTTCCGGCGCCTTGATCAGGACGTCGGCCAATCCGAGCCGCTGCCGCATACCGCGGGAGTATGCCCCCGTTTTTTTATGGGCGGCATGCTGCAGGCCCACGCTCTCCAGCAGCTGGTAGGCTCGCTCCTTCGCCTCCGCTTCCGGCACCTGGTTCAGCCTCGCCGACAGCACCAGATTTTCCAGGCCGGTCCGGTCCTCATAAAAGCCGACATCGTCGGGCAAATATCCGACCTTGCGTTTGACGGGAATAGGCTCCCTGGTCGGATCGAGGCCGAGGACGTTGATGCTGCCCCCGTCAGGTTCGCTAAGCCCGAGCAGCATGAGAATCGTCGTCGATTTGCCGGCTCCGTTCGGCCCGAGCAGGCCGAAGATTTCGCCGCGTTTGATCTGCAGGGACAGCTGGTCTACGGCTTTTGCGCCGTTATAGCTTTTCGTCAACGCTTGAATGTCGATGACCGTCTCTGCCACGGTTATCGCCTCCCGTATTTGCGAATCAGATAGTAGATGCCGCCGAGAATCGCAGCGATGACCAGTACTCCGATCCAGCCCCACAGCATGGAGCCCTTAACAGCGATCCGAAATTGCGCCGAGGAGCTGGACTCCGGGGAGGATGCAGTCATGCCCGTGACATAGTCTCCGGCTATCGCCTTTTTGCTGGCGGTAATTTTGGCTTCTACCGTGGTGGATTGGCCGGCGGCCAGCTTGTCGACCGTTTTCGGATTGAAGCTGACCTCCCAATCGGCCGGGGCGTTGGAGCTGAGATTAATGTCCGTGAGATCGGCTGTTCCGGTATTCTTGACCAGCAGATCAACCGTTTTGCTGCCGCCTGCGGTCACATCGGCACTCAGCAAGCCGTTTGGCGTCGTCAGCTCCAGGCCATAAGTGCCGGTGATAACAGCCTCCAGCTTCAGCTCCGAGGAGGTCGACTGGTTGGAGGCGCTGACAGGAATGATGTAGCTGCCTTCCTTGACCTGCTCCGGCGGCTGTACCTTGACCGAGATCGACTGACTGGCGCCAGGCTCTACCTCGACGGAGGAGACCTGATTGTCTCCGGAGGTAAAGGTCACATTCCACCCCGGATCCGCCTGGGCCTGTAGAGCGTAGTTTTGCTTCTCCGCCGTCCGGTTCTGCAGCTTGAGCGAGTAGGTAAAGCTGGAATCAGAAGGTCCCTGCAGATTGGCCTGATCGGTGGTCAGCTCAGTCTGGTAGATTCCTTTCTCCGTAATTTCTACCGTAAAGGGCAGGCGCGCCGCCGAGCCGGCCGTCAGCTCGAAACGATAGATTCCTTTGTCTATTTGTAGAGGAACCGTCACGTTCAGCGAGACGGTGCTGGATTCTCCGGGCTTGACGGACACTTCCTTCACCCGCCAGCCGCCGCTGTTCAACTCGGCTGTCCAGTCCTTGGGCAGATTGTTAAGCTCCAGCGGAACCATTACGACGTCGGACGTGTTATTGATGACCTCGACGCTGTAATCCAAAGCTTCGCCGGGTGGGACGGAAATCGAAGTGTACGCCGAATACAGCGTGACTCCTCCGGCAGCAGATGCTGGCATTCCCCCGAGCAGGCCGGCTCCGAGAACGAGCAGGAGCAGCATGCTCACCAGTTTCATTTTCCTTCCCCGCGATTTCATCGTATGAACCCTCCTTAATATTTTTGTTCATAAGAAGTACGTAGGAAGCTGCCGATTTGGATTTATCGAAAGCTTAAAATTAGCTAAATATTTGCTTAAAAGCAGCTAAAAAATGATCAAGCTGGCAAAAAGCCGGATGAAATTTGCTACAATATGCGTAAAATAACTGGCCCTAAAGTAGGCCCAATATGATCCTAAGTTACAGGTTATGGTCAAGGAGGGACGGGGGATGAAGGAGAGCCCCGAATTATGGCTGGCGGAGATTGCGGAGGGATCGGTAACGGCGTTCGGCCGTTTCTACGATGCCTATGCTCCGATGGTGTACAGGTTGGCAGAGCAGTGCATAAAGAATGCAGCCGAGGCGGAGGACGTGTGTCACGACGTATTCATTGAAATTATGGATAAGGCAGGCAGCTATAATCCGGCTCGGGGCAGTGTGGAGGCCTGGCTTGCGGTACGCACGCGCAGCCGGGCCCTGGATCGGCTGCGGAAGCAGCAGCGATGGTCTGTGGCGGAGGAATGGAGCATGGATCAGGAAGCGGATATCCTCTGGAGCAGGGGGATGGAATCCGCTGAGTATGAGGCGCTGCGCAAATGGGAGCAGGAGCAGCTGAAGCAGGCGATGCAGGCTATCCCGCCGATGCAGCGGATGGCGCTTCATGGAAGCTATATTGAGCAGCTGTCGCATCGCGAAATCGCCGAGCATATGAAGAGGCCCGTTGGAACGGTCAAGTCGTTAATCCGTTATGGCATCCGCAATTTGCGGCGCCGGCTGGACGAGATGAACCTGGGCAAGCTGGGAGGGGGAGTGGAGCCGTATGCGCAGGATAAATTGCATAAATAATCCGATGTATCCGCTTCATGACCGGGCTGAGCCCTGCGGCTTGTTTGCGGAGGAGCAGCTGGCCGATTTCGCAATGGGACGGCTGCCGGACGGAGAGAAGGCCAGGATGGAGGAGCACCGGCGGCAGTGCCGGTCCTGCGATGCGATGATTCATGAATGGACGGGGCTGCTGGGTCAGGCCGCCATCGGCATCGGACCGGTCCTTAACGATTCGGAGGGCGGCGGAGAGCCTTCTGCGAACCGGCAGGCGTTTTTGCACCCGAATGCATCGATGTACTCATTGCGACAGCCACCGCGCAGGCTGCGCCGCAGGCTGACCCTCTCATTCCGGCTGCGTTCATTTCGCCGCAAATGGGCAGCGGATCGAAGCCGATATACCTTCGGCGCCATAGGCGGGCTGGCGATGATCCTCCTGCTCGGCGGCTTGTTTGCCCTTCGTCCGCAGAACTGGCCCGGCGAGCAGCAAAGCCGGATTGAACGGGATATTTCACATCAAATCCATCTGATCCAGAGCGCTGATACGGAACGGTATGCGATTGAGCCTCACCCTCCTTATTACGGGGAAGGCACGGTCTGGCTGAAGCGGAAATCCGGCGAAATGCTGATCGTTGTGGACGGGCTCCACTCGGTGGTGGAGAAGGATTATCAGATTTGGCTGCAGATGGAGGACGAGGCGAGCAGCCCGGGAATTCTTCCGGTGCAGCATCCTCAGGGGAAAACCTATTACCACGGATACGGGGCAGAGGAAGCCGAGCGGCTGATCATTAGCCTGGAGCCGAAGGGCGGCAGCAGGGTGCAGACCGGTCCCGAGGCGGTATGGGTAGAAATGAAACGGTGATGGCTGAGCGGAAAAAGCCCTTTTTAGAGTGTATACAAAAGAATTTAAGAAATATCGCATCAAAAGATAGGAGTTGGACCTGCATTTTTCGGTTAAATCGGCCAAGAGGGGAGTTTTTGCCCAAATCCGCCGGTTGAAATTGAAGCGGGTCTTCTTTTTATAATATTATTAGCAGTCGACTTCATTGAGTGCTAATATCGAAAGGAGGATACGTATGTGGCTGACAAAAGGGGCAAGCCCGCAAAGCTGCCCGCAGCTGCCGGAGGGCTATGCGGCAGGCGGAGCCATCGCTATATTGCAGGCGGAACATACGATGCTGTCCTGGAATATGGGAATCAAGCAGATGGCTATTCGAACGGGAAATCAGGCCAAACGCCTGAGAAGAAGCATAAAACGATTGCTGCGGCTTGAGGACAAGCCGAAGACAACAAAGCAACAAAGCTGAAGATGAGGTGTATTTTCACTATTATGGCAACATGATCGTTGAAAAATCGACCGCCATAATTCAGCTTTTTTTAATATCGATCAAGGAAGGGTGACGGAGCTGTCCGAAACCATTCTATGGGAAGGCTGCCGCGTCGAGTCCGGAGCGCAGCTTCATCAATGCGTCTTCGGCACGGGCGCGGAGGCTGGCCCGAATTATGCGCTTTATGAAGCCTTTGTAAATCGGATGAGGGAGGCGGTATCCATATGACGAAAATCGCTTTTATCGGTACTTATATCCCCCAGCGCTGCGGCATTGCCACATATACGCATCATCTGCGCCAGAGCATCCGGGGGGCGAGAGGATGGCGGGGCATCGATCCGGTTATTGCTCTGCGGACGAGCGAGGCTTCGGGACTGGAGACGGCTCCGGGCATTTGGGAGCTCGACAAGCATGACCGGGCTGCTTATATCCGGGCGGCCGACCGGCTGAACCGCATCGGGGTGGCCGTGGTATCGCTCCAGCATGAGTTCGGGATATTCGGCGGAGAAGCCGGAGGATATGTGCTGGATCTTGCCGAGCGCGTGGAGAAGCCACTGGCCGTGACTTTCCATACTAGTCCTAGAAAGATAACATCGCAGCTGATGAAGATATTAGTTGAGGCAGCATGGACAGCAAGGCACCGGCCAAGCCTGTCCCTGCTGCTTTTTTATTGATAGTTTGGCTGGCGTGCGATTTACGATTAATAACAGGAAGAATCCTGGCCCATCCAGTAAATATACAAAGATTGATATACATATCTGGGCGATCTGTTACGATAAGATAAATATCCAACATCATCGTTTAAAAGGGGAGTCATAGCGATGCCTAACTTGAAAAAGCGTTACGTGCCTTTTACATATAAAATGATGATCCCTTACTTGCTCCTAGTGCTGCTGACGGATGTGCTCATTGGATATATCTCTTATACGATGCTGACGCAGTCGCGGACGGAAATGGCGGAGACGAATATCCGTACCGGCATGGAGCAGGCCAGGAACAATATTCAGTACCAAATGGATGAAATCCAGCGCATGTCGGATACGCTGTTCGGCAGCGTGGCTTTTCAAAGAGCGCTGCAGAAAAAGGGAGAGCCGCTGGACATTTATTTGACGATGAAGGATGAGATCATCCCGCAAATCGTGTCGCCGCTGCAGTTGTTCGGCAACAACATCCGCTTCATGCTCTATACGCCCAATAGCGATATGATCATAATCAATGGCGATAATTTGGAAGAACCGATTAAGCAAAGTGATTATTACATCCTTCCTTTGCGGGACATCGAGTCAACTGACTGGTATCAGCTGCACAAAAATTCGGAGCGCAACAATCTTTGGGTCCAAATCGATACGGATAAAAAACTGGATCATATTTCCCACATCCGCAAGCTCGTATCGTACAGCGATTACGGGGCGATCATCGGTTATGTGCGAATTACTGTGCCTCTCGACGCTTTGTTCGGAAATTTAGCCACCTTTCCGGTAGAAGAAGGGATCACAGTCCGGTTAATCCATCAGTTGACGGGCGAGCGGGTGTACCAGCGCGGCCCTGCGGAATTAGCCGAACAAGCTGAACTGGGGGAACAGACAGGAGGCAGCGATGCCTATCTCCGTCTTCATGAGCCTATCTCTGGGACCGATTTTGCTATCGAAACGCTCGTTCCGAAGGCATATTTGACGAAAGATGCCGGGAAGCTGCAGCGGGTGATTCTTGGGGTGTGTGCAATCAGCTTTATCGGGATGACCTTTATTGGATTCATGGTAGCCAGGCTCAACGGACGAAAAATGACCCGGATCGTCATGCTTGTCCGTTCTTTTCAGGAAGGAAATTTTCAGAAGCGCATCCGCTTTTCGGGAAATGACGAGTTCGTGCGGATTGCCGAAGCTTTCAACATGATGGCCATGAACATCCAGGAGCTGATCGATAGTGTGTATTTGCAAGGGATTCAGAAGAAGCAGGCCGAACTGGAAGCGCTGCAAGCGCAGATCAATCCCCATTTCCTCTATAACACGCTGTCAACGATCAATAGTTTGGCGAACCTGGGAGAGATCGGCAAAGTCACGGAGATGGTTCAGGGTCTCTCCCGCTTTTACCGGTTAACACTGAATCAAGGAAATGTACATATCCATTTGGGAAAAGAGCTGGAGCAGGTCGAGACGTACCTGGAAATTCAGCGCGTCAAGTACGCCGACGCATTTACTGTGCAGGTCGATGTTGAATCTGAGATACTGGACTATCAGGTCATTAAGCTGATTTTACAGCCCTTCGTCGAGAACGTATTTAAGCATGCCTGGTTCGGAGAAACGATCGCGATTCGGATTACGGGCCGTCGCATGAACAATGACGTCGAACTGAAGATCATCGACAACGGGGTAGGTATGCGTCCCGAGCAGGTTAGGCTGCTTATGACGGGGCCTAGCCAAACTGGGGGCTATGGGGTAAGAAATGTGGATGAACGAATCAAGCTCAGGTACGGTGATGCCTATGGTGTTCAAATCGCTAGTATTTACGGCGGGGGCACGACGGTGCGGCTTCTCCTGCCGGCAGGTCACGGTGATGCTGCCGATACGCCCGAATTCCCAAAGCTGCCGTATTAACGATAATGCTTCTTAGAGAGGAGTGGCAAAAAGATGAGCGTAAATGTATTGCTGGTAGACGATGAGGCCGTCGATTTGGAGTGGCTGCGCCGCAGAGTGCTGGCAAGCGGACTGGACATCCATGTAGCAGGCACGGCCAACAGCGGTTTTCTGGCTCTAAAAGTGATGGAGGAGCAGCGGATCGACCTGATCCTGTCGGATATCAGGATGCCGATCATGTCGGGAACACAGTTTGCACGTAAAGCCAAAGTGATCAATCCCGAGGTTAAGGTCGTGTTCATTAGCGGCCACGAGGATTTCAATTATGCCCGGGAAGCAATAGAAATCAACGCGTGTGATTATTTGTTGAAGCCGGTGGAAGACAAGGAGCTGTATGATCTGCTTAGCAAGCTTTGCAAAGAGGTGGAGGAGGAGAAGGAACAGGCGCGCTCTTTCTCCGAGACGTTATCGCTGGTTAGCGAGGAGCTGCTGCTGAGGTGGCTGGAACACGATGATCCCGGTTTTCCCGAGCCGCATCTGCAGAGCATTCTCCACCCGCTCCTGTCATCTGGCTGCGCCGCCGCGTTCATCGAAATCGATGACTTGGAATGGAAGCTGCGGGATTTATCCGAGGATGCTCGCCGGGTGGAGACGCGCACCATTATTCAGCGGATTAAATCGCTGGCGATGGGTACGGAGCTTGGCGCCCTAGCAATAGCTAGACAGACTAGGCTGATTGTTTTGTCGGCATTACCCGAGGACCTGTTCGTAAAACGGCTCAACGAGCTTATTCATGAAGTCGCACAGACGACTTCTTATACAGTTACTGTAGGCGTAGGGAAATATACAAATGATGCCCAAGGCCTGCATGAATCCTTTCAGCAGGCCCAAGCCTCGCTAAGCGCAAAATGGCTGCTCGGCAAGAACCGTCTTCTGCGCGATCCGACAGAGCCGGCGAGGCAGGGAGCTCCCGGCACGCCGATTGACGGCACCATTTCCGCCATGCTGAATGCCATTATGGACTACGATCTGGTCGTTATCGATGACTGTTTGCTTGATTTGCTCTACAAGGACATGCCGCTGGCCAGCAAGAAGGATGTGTACGAGCTCATTATCCGCATCACATCAAGCCTGCATGCCGAATTGCTGCAGCGCAGCGAGAATTTGTACGAGCTCTTGGAGTGGGAATCCCATCAGCCCGATGTGCTGTTTCAGTTCGAGACGGTGCATGACGTTGTATCATGGCTGAGACGGAGGTTCTTCGAGCTGTCGGAGAAGCTGTACGTGAAGCGGCAGCGGCAGAAGCGCAAGCTGATCGACGAAATTATGGGCTACGTCGAGGAACATTTGGAGAAGAAGATCACTTTGAAGGAAGTGGCGGCGCAATTTGATTTCACGCCGAACTACCTGGGTCATCTGTTTAAGGAAGAGACAGGCATGCTGTTTAGCGAATATTTGAACGAATGCAAGATGAACCGGGTCTGCCAGCTTTTACGCGATCCGACCCTTAAGGTGTACGAGGTGGCCGAATTGATGGGCTACAAAAACATTATTTATTTCAACCGGCAATTTAAAGCGAGCATGGGAATGACGCCCGGGGAGTATAGAAAAAAGAACAAGATCTAGCTTTGGAAAGAAAGCGAATAGATGAATGCAAGCTGCCCTCGGCAATTGGCCGGGGGCTTTTTAAGATGACAGAATTTTTGTATTTTCAGTGAATCGGTGAATTAGTATTAGTTTTTGTTGTTTGCCTGAATCCTCATGCGGGAACCGCCTCCTTATAATGAAAAGTAAGGACACTAGAGAGAATAACGAGATTTCGAGAGGGGAGTAGACATGAAAAATCAGGGCTTTTTCAGCGATCTAAAGAAATACAGAGCACTGCTGCTGATGCTCGCCCCCGCTGTATTGTTTTTCCTGCTGTTTGCCTATGTACCTATGGCCGGCATCGTTCTTGCCTTTAAGCAGTTCAACTATCAAGGGGGCATATTCGGAAGCCCATGGAACGGATTGGAGAACTTTCGATTTTTCATGGAATCGGGCGACGCTTGGCGTGTAACCCGCAATACGGCATTATATAACATCGCGTTTATCATCATTAACAATCTGCTGCAGATCGTTACAGCGATTCTGCTGTTCGAGGTTGCGGGCAAATGGTTCCGTAAGGTTACCCAGACGGTGCTGTTCCTGCCGTACTTCATTTCCTGGGTTGTGGTTGGGGCTATTGCTTACAACTTGTTTAACTACGACGTAGGTACATTGAACGTAATGCTAAGATCAATTGGTCTCGGGCCTATCGACATTTATAACACAGCTGCTTATTGGCCGCTGATTCTTATCGTAGTGTCGGCATGGAAGGCACTGGGCTACGGCTCCATTATGTATCTGGCGGCGATTACGAGCATCGATACGGAGATGTACGAGGCGGCGGAAATTGACGGGGCGAATATTTTTCAGCGAATTTTGAAAATAACCGTACCGAATCTCATGCCTACCGTCATTATCTTGTTCCTGCTGGCCATCGGCAATATTTTCCGCGGAGACTTCGGCATGTTCTACAATATGGTGGGCAATAACGGACTTCTCTTCTCGTCCACGGACGTCATCGACACCTATGTGTTCCGTTCGTTAACGACATCCAATGAAATCGGCATGTCTGCGGCGGCAGGGTTCTATCAATCTATCCTGGGATTCGCGACGATTCTGTTAGCCAACTATGCAGTGCGCAAATACGACAAGGATCGCGCCTTGTTCTAGAAAGGGAGGACTGAGGCTATGAGTGCGACAACAGCAAATCCCGGCCGTTTCGATCCGGAAATCCGTGCGAATAAAGGTAAGGGGAAATCATCGGATCGTATGCTGCTTGCGGTTATCGGATATACGTTACTCACTATTTTAGCGCTATTTTGTATCTTTCCGTTTATACTGATTATCTCTTCCTCATTCACTGAGGAAAGCTCGATTATCGAGCATGGGTTCAAAATCATCCCGACCCAATTTTCCTTGGAAGCCTACAGCATATTGTTCAAGTATCCTGCGGATATGCTCAAAGCTTACGGGGTTACGATCAGTGTGACTTTGATCGGCACGGCTGTCGGATTATTCCTGACTTCGATGACGGCTTATGTTCTATCCAGAAAGGATTTTAAGTGGCGCAATCACTTTTCCTTCTTCTTCTTTTTTACGACCTTATTCAGCGGCGGGCTCGTTCCGTGGTATTTATTGATCGTCAACTATTTAGATTTGAAGGATACCTTGGTCGTGTTGATTGTACCGATGCTAATGAATGTGTTCTACATTATTGTAATGAAATCGTTCATGAGCAGCATTCCGGAAGCGATTACCGAGTCAGCCAAAATCGATGGGGCCAGCGATTTCCTGATTTTCCTGAAGCTGATCATTCCGCTGTCCAAGCCGGCGCTGGCGACGATCGGCCTGTTTATCGCACTGGCTTACTGGAACGATTGGTATCATGCCCTGCTCTTTATTTCAAAATCCGAGCTGATGCCTTTGCAGTACTATCTCTACCGGCTGTTAGGCAATATGGACGGAATGCGGAAGGCGATGATGCAGTCTGGGGTGGCCATGAACCTCGATATTCCGACGGAAAGCTTGAAGATGGCGATGACCATCGTGGCTACGGGGCCTATTCTAATCGCTTATCCGTTCATCCAGCGCTTCTTTGTTCAAGGGCTGACGATCGGTGCCGTCAAAGGGTGACCACAGGGAAACCTGGTTATCAATATATAGCTGTACTCTTGAAAACATTATTTGATTGGGGGAAAATGCCATGAAACAGACTAAAAAAACGGTAACACTTCTATTGGCTGTTTTTCTGATGCTGGCGACGCTGCTCAGCGCTTGCGGCGGAGGGAAGAATGCGGCAGAGAACAGCGGCGCTTCTAACGCAGGCAAAGAAAATAGCGGAGCAAACAGCGCAGGGGCTACAGATGAGATTGATATATCCAAGGAAATCAAATTGAAGATGCTTCTCGTCGGGGGCAAGCCGGTGGATTATGATGAAGTATTTGGCGAGTTGAACAAGCTGTTGAAGGATAAAATCAATGCCACCGTCGAAGCGGAATTCCTTGACTGGTCGGATTGGACGCAGAAATATCCGTTGAAATTTGCGGCTAACGAGGACTTTGACATTGTCTATACGGCAAACTGGGCATTTTACAATGATCAAGCAATCCGCGGCGGCTTCCTGGAGCTGACGGAGGATATGCTGGCGAAGTACACGCCGAAAACGTGGGAGGCATTGCCTAAGGCAGCGTGGGAGCAGGCGAAGGTATCCGGCAAAGTATACATGGTACCGCAGAACAGCAATGAAGTCGTTGATAAAGTAGTGCTAATTCGCGAGGATTTGCGCCAGAAATACAATCTTGATCCGGTGAACAGCCCCGAGACATACGCGGCTTACCTGAAGACGATTGCCGCCAATGAAAAAGGTGTAGGTGCTTTTGGCGCCAAACCGGGCGACGGTTGGAAATGGCATGAACTGGACGAGGTGTTGCTTGAGCAGCAGAATAACTGGAAGGTCGTAGATCCGAATGTACCGTTTGCGTTCCAAATGGACGATCCAGCCGGAAAAGTATTTAACGTTTACGATACGCCTGAATTTACGGAATTATTGAAATATTATAAAGATCTAGTGGATAACGGCGCATGGTCGAAAAATATCATTAGCTACAAAAACGATATATGGCAGGATATGAAAGCTGGCAAGATCGCATCTTATGCACATAACCTGGGTACGGTTGCAATCAACATGTCGGAAGCTCGCCGGGATAAGCCGGAGTATGAAATGGCAATCGTAGATTTGACGCCGGACAAGATGAAATCCGCGGCGGTCTCGACTCAGAACGGCATGGCGATTCATGCTACCTCCAAAAACCCGGAGCGTGCACTGATGCTGATCGATTTACTGCAAAACGACAAGGAAATTCACGATTTGACGATGTACGGCATTGTCGGCAAGCACTATGAGCCAGTGGGCGATGACCAATTTACGCCGGGTCCGAGCTCTACGAACTACACCGGCTTCTCGAACTGGGGATGGAACTCCCTGCTGAACCGTACGGATACGACGTATCCGAAGGAAGCTGACGAAATGCTCAATCAGTGGCAGGAGCATGTATACCATTACCCTCTTGAAACTTTCGTGTTTGACGACAGCAAGGTGAAGAACGAAGTATCCAACCTGGGGAACGTGATGCTGCGCTATGCGATTCCATTGGAATACGGCCTAATCCAGGATATCGAAAAAGGCCAAGCCGATCTGATCAAGCAGCTGCAGGCGGCAGGCATCGATAAAGTAGGCGCCGAGATGCAAAGCCAGGTTGATGCATTCCTGGCAGCGCAGAAATAAAAGGCTCAAGGCTGTCCCAAACGCCTGTTTGGGACAGCTTTTTAAATGAATTTTACGATTGGTCTTTGTATTTTTTGGGTGTCAGGCCGTAGGTACGTTTGAACATGCGGATAAAGTAGCTCGTTTCCATGCCGAGCTTCTCGGCCACGCTCTCGACCGTAATAGAAGGATTCTCCTGAAGCAGTTGGGTCGCTCTCCGCATTCGCAATTGCAAAATGTACTGCTGCGGTGTCATGCCGTAGCTGGATACGAACAAACGGTGAAAATGCTGCGGAGAATATCCGGCGGCTCGGGCTACATTCGTTAATAGCAGTCTTTCATTATAATGATCATGAATTAGCTTAACTGCCGCTTGCAGGGCAGGTTGTGGGCTTCCCGAAGAAGTGACGCCTTTTAGGATTTTCTTATCGCTGGCTTGCCCTTCGAGCAGGGAGATCGTCATGCCGTAGATGCGCTTGGAGGCTTCCCAGTATGCTTGTTCCCCGTTGAGGCTGATCAGCTGCCACAGTGATTCCAGTTGGCTCCAGAGCAGTTCAAAGTTGGGCACCTGCAGAACGGTTAGTACGAGCTTGTTCATTTGCTCTAAAAGGGATTTTGCCGCCTTGCCGTCAAAGGCGACAAAGCCTAGATCCCAATTTTCCGTTGATTCATAAGGAAAGTAGGCGTGTGGCTGGTTGGCGGGAAGGAGCAAGGCCGAACCGGGAGTCAATAGGATATCGGCATGACCTTGAATGCGAAAGATTCCTTGGCCGCTTCTGGACAAAAACAGCTGATGCGCAGGATAGCCCTCGGGGCGCTCTAGGTGTTTTTGTTCATGGCTGCCGACGCAGTAAACATAGAGAGGGAGTATTTCTTCCAAATTCGTGAATTCGGCTAGTAGAAAAGGCATCATCGTGAATTCGACCTCCATAATCAGGAAATAGGTATGTGCATTCATAAGGTTAATGCTGGGAAAATGGTTCAATGTTAAGATCAGACGACTTTTAGATGGATATGTTCTATGAGTATAAGCGGTTTTTGGTCTATTATCAAAGGTAGATAAGTGAATATGACGATTTATAAGGAGAGATACAGCGATGACTAAGAAATTTCCGCCGATTAGTGATAAACTTCCTGTGCTAATGCACGGGGCCGACTATAACCCGGATCAATGGCTGCATGATCCAAAAGTGCTGGAAGAGGATATTCGCATGATGAAGCTCGCCAACTGCAACGTAATGGCGCTTGGCATGTTCTCCTGGGCTGCTCTTGAACCGACGGAAGGGGTTTTTACGTTCGAATGGCTGGATAAGGTGTTGGATTCATTCGCCGAGAACGGGATCTATGCCTGGTTGTCCACTCCGAGCGGTGCGCGTCCGGCCTGGATGTCTGCGAGATATCCTGAGGTGCTTCGCGTGGAAGCGAACCGCGTCCGTAATTTGCACGGGATGAGGCATAACCACTGTTATACATCGCCGGTCTACCGGGAGAAAACGGCTATTATTAATGGCAAATTGGCTGAGCGCTACGGGAATCATCCCGCCGTCATCGGCTGGCATATTTCAAACGAGCTTGGCGGGGATTGTCACTGCGATTACTGTCAAGATGCATTCCGGGCATGGTTGAAGGAGAAATACGGTACGCTCGAGGAGCTTAACTTTGCATGGTGGACTTCCTTCTGGGCGCATAAGTACACGGACTGGAGCCAAATCGAGTCGCCTGCTCCTCATGGTGAGAGTATGGTTCATGGCCAGAACTTGGATTGGCGCCGTTTCGTGACGGATCAAATGACGGATTACTGTGATCACGAAATTAAATCTGTAAAAACGGCGAATCCTGACTTGCCTGCAACGACGAATATGCACATGATCGAAGGGCTAGATTATCGGAAATTAGCTAAAATTCTCGACGTGATTTCCTGGGATGTGTATCCGACCTGGCATGATTATAAAAATGATATCGAACTGGGCGCCTCGATCTCGTTCTGGCATGATCTGTACCGCTCGCTCCAACAGAAGCCATTCTTATTGATGGAGAGTACTCCGAGCCTGACGAACTGGCAGCCGGTCAGCAAGCTGAAGCAACCGGGCATGCATAAGCTGTCCTCCCTGCAGGCGGTCGCTCACGGCTCGGATTCCGTGCAATATTTCCAGTGGCGCAAGAGCAGAGGCTCCAGCGAGAAATTCCACGGGGCGGTCGTGGATCACGTTGGACATGAGCATACACGAGTGTTCAAGGATGTCGCCGATTTGGGACGTACGCTTGCCGATATTTCGGAGATTGCGGGCACGCCGACTCCGGCGAAGACAGCGATTCTTTTCGATTGGGATAATCGCTGGGCCGTACAGGATGCGCAAGGACCGCGCAATTCAGGCATCCATTACGAGGAGACGGTTATCGCGCATCACCGGGCGATTTGGGAGCAGGGCGTACCGACGGATATCATCGGCTCGGAGGATGACTTTAGCGGATATAAGCTGATCGTTGCTCCGATGCTGTACCTATGCCGCGAAGAGACGGGCCGTAAGCTGGAGAAGTTCGTCGAGCATGGCGGAACTCTGGTTACGACCTACTGGTCCGGTATCGTTGATGAGCATGATCTGTGCCATCTTGGCGGCTTCCCGGGACCGCTGCGCAAGACGCTTGGCATCTGGGCGGAGGAAATTGAAGGATTGTACGATCATGACCGGAACGGCATAGCGATGGCCGAGGGCAATGAGCTGGGTTTCGCGGGCAGCTTCGAGTCCCATGAAATTTGCGAGCTGATTCATACAGAAGGCGCTGAGGTACTGGGAACCTATACGGACAGCTTCTATGCGGGCCGACCGGCACTTACGGTGAACCGCTTCGGGCAAGGCCGCGCTTACCATATGGCGACGCGCCTGAAGGACGATTTCCTGGGCGAGTTCTACAAGCAGATCGTTGATGTCGCAGGCGTTGACCGGGTTATTCATACTGAACTGCCTGCCGGCGTGACCGCTCAGGTCCGGACGGATGGGGAATTCGATTATGTGTTCGTGATGAACTTCAGCGGACAGGAGCAGCATGTACAACTGGATGATCGTCAATATGTGAATATGGAAACAGGCGAAGCGTTGAGCGGAAAACTTACCTTGCCTGTTCACGGAGTAGTCGTATTGAAACGTCCGGCTTAAGCCGCAAACCTGCCAATAATATTTGAAATTTGCATGTTAGCCTAACAACAAGCCGGAGCGAATGCCCGGCTTGTCTTCTCTAATCCGATTTGCCCAAATTGCCCATTGAGAGGAGTTTTGACGATGCTATATTCCATTCAAGCCAATATTATGCCCAAAAAAGTAACCCCTTCAACCTTGAGGCTGGGCGGACGAAATCCGGCTGGAGACGAAATCAGCTTTACGAACTACTATATGGAGTTCAATGGAAAGCCGTATTTTGCCATCTGCGGTGAATTTCACTACTCCCGCTACCCGGAAGCGAATTGGGAAGCAGAAATCAACAAGATGAAAGCATCGGGCATCAACATTCTCGCGACTTATATTTTTTGGAATCACCATGAGGAAATCGAAGGGCTATACGACTGGCGGGGGAACCGCAATTTGCGGAAGTTCATTGAGCTGTGCCAGCGCAGCGGCCTTTACGTCATTTTACGCATCGGGCCGTTCTGTCATGGGGAGGTCCGCAATGGTGGACTGCCGGACTGGCTGTTTGGCCGTGCGTTCGATGTCCGCTCGAATGATGAGGGTTATCTGCATTATGTCCGGCGCTTATACGCGGAGATCGGCCGTGAGGCGTCCGGGCTTATGTTCAAGGACGGCGGCCCCGTCGTTGGCATTCAGCTGGAGAACGAGCTTAACGCCGCCGCGGCGTTATGGGAGATGACGGCAAAACAGGGAGACGAGTATTTGAGCGGAGGCAGTAGGGGAAGCGAAGGGGTAAGGCATATGCGGCACCTGAAAGAGCTCGCGATCGAAGCCGGGCTTGATACGCCGGTTTATACGAGCACAGGCTGGGGCGGGGCCCCGGTGCTGGAGGATGAGGTGCTGCCGCTTTATGGAGGCTACGCCTATACGCCTTGGAGCATTAGCGAGCAAAATTCGCTGCAGCAGCCGACGCGCGAGTATATATTTGACAGTTATCATGACGATGGGGTAGCCGGAGATTTTGCACCGCCGTATCCGAAGGAGAAATATCCGTTCGCCTGCTGCGAAATGGGCGGGGGCATGCAGACCTGGTATTTGTCCCGCTTTCAGGTGGAGCCGGAGAGCGTATCGGCTATGAGCCTGATGAAAATTGCGGGCGGCTGCAACTTTATCGGGTATTACATGTTTCATGGCGGAACAAATCCCGTGGGACAGAGCGGTTATTTGAACGAGAGCACGACTCCGCGGATTACTTATGATTTCCAGGCCCCGATCGGGGAGTTCGGCCAAATCCGGGAATCGAACCATCGGCTTCGCCTGCTGCATTATTTCCTGAGAGCCTTCGGGGATCGATTGGCGCCGATGTCCACGGTTTTGCCGGAAGGGGCGGCCGGACTTGCGCCGGATAATACGGAGACGCTCCGGTATGCTCTGCGTACCGATGGAAGCTCGGGATTTGTTTTCGTGAACAACTACCAGGACCATGTCGAAATGAAGGAGCATCGGGGTGTTCAATTTGACATTCAACTGGGGGAAGGCAGCATTCGCTTGCCACAGAATAATACGTTGACGATTCGCAAAAACGCTTCGTTCATGCTGCCTTTCCAGTTCGACTTATCCGGCTTGCTATTGCGTTACGCCACGGCACAGCCTATAACGGTGACGGGTTCCGGGAAGTTCAGCACTTACTTCTTCGCTATGCCGGAAGGCATCGACGGAGAATTCATGCTGGCGGCGGACGGGATAATGAGCGCCGAGACGGATGCAGGAACGGTTCGGCGGGAAAAAGACGGAAGCTACTGCATCGTCGTGCCTCATCACGTACCGGCAATGATTCGTATTTACCGGACGGACGGCAGTGAGACCCGCATTTATGCGATGTCATCCAAGGAAGCTTCTATGCTGTGGGAAGTGGAAACGGAAATGGGAGGAGTCGAAGATGAATCGGTCTCAGCCTTGGCCTCGACAGCAGGTAGAGGCAGAAGACGCATTCTGTTCTCGGATACCCCGCTTGCCGGAACCGCATACGGATTAGAGTTTTTCAGTTATGGTGCAAATGAATTTTCATTCCGGGAATATACGGATGAAAGGAGCAATCAGGAATGGCAGGCCGATGGAGAGGGCTGCCGGATTGCGGCCGAGCGGGATGGCTGGTTTGAAAACTGTCATATACAGATCCCGGCCAAACCCATTACAATGGAAGTGAAGCGCATTCATAGTCATAAGGTGCTGATTTCTCTAGACCAACGCATACTGGAGGATGCCCAGGATGTTCTTCTTAAGATCGATTATACGGGGAATGTCGGCTATGCTTTTTCTGAGGGCAGGCTGTTCCACGACCATTTCTATAATGGCGCCCCGTGGGAGATTGGCTTGTCGCGATTCCAGGAAGCCATTCAAGGCGGGGAAATTGTATTGGAAACGACGCCGCTGCGCAAAGGCGTCATGAATGTGGCACAAGACGCTGCCATGGCGGTGGAGCAGCTGTTCGAGGGAGAGCAGACGGCGGAATTTCACGAGGTATCGGCTGAGGTCGTGTACCACGTTGCGGTAACTAGCAGAATAAAAGAGCTGTAAGAGTTGTAAGAGACAGGAGGATTCTAAGATGCAAAACGCAGAGCAAACGATGGAGAAATTGCAGAGCAGCAAGGGGAAAGCATTACTGTCCAAAATGTACGGCGAAGGACAGCTAGCAGATCAGATTGCCCGTTACCGCTCTTTGGTGCAAACCTATAAGGAGCACTTCGGAGACGGCGAGCTGGCTTTGTTTAGCGCGCCCGGCCGCTGCGAAATTGGCGGGAATCATACGGATCATAACCATGGAAAGGTGCTGGCAGGCAGCATTAATCTCGATACGATTGCCGCTGCCGTGAAGGTAGACGAGCCGATTATTACATTCATTTCAGAAGGTTATGAAGGGACGTTTGAAGTTGATTTGACGGAGCTGGAACCGGTTGCGGACGAGGCCTCAACCTTGTCGCTGGTTCGCGGTATCGTAGCGGGCTTCCAAGAGATGGGCTGTGAGGTCGGGGGTTTTAAAGCCTATATTTCGACAACGGTCATTCCCGCGTCCGGCCTAAGCTCCTCGGCTTCGTTCGAGATGCTGATCGGCGGCATTCTGAATACGTTCTATAATGAATCCAAATTGGATGCCGTGGCTTTGTCCAAAATCGGCAAATACGCCGAGAACAAGTACTGGAACAAGCCGTCCGGCCTGCTGGATCAAATGGCCTGCGCGTTTGGCGGTTTAATCACGATCGATTTCGCCGACCCGGAGCAGCCTGTCGTTCAGCCTGTAAACTATGATTTCCAAAACAGCGGCTACTCTCTGGTTATCGTCAATACCGGCGGCAACCATGCTGATTTGACAGAGGATTACGCCGCGGTGCCAAATGAGATGCGGGCCGTAGCCAAGGCGCTAGGCGCCGAGGTCTGCCGTGAATTGGCACCGGAGGACATTTACCGCAATCTGAATTCCCTCCGTGAACAATGCGGGGATCGGGCGGTGCTGCGGGCGCTGCACTTTTTTACGGAGAACGACCGGGTAGATGCCCAGGTAGAAGCCTTGCAGGCCGGACAATTGGACAGATTTCTGGAGCTGATCACGGATTCAGGGAACTCCTCCTGGAAATGGCTGCAGAACTGCTACCAGGAGACAGACGTTCGCCATCAAGGGATTACGGTTGCGCTGGCGCTGACGGAATCGTATTTGAAATCGATCGGCAAAGGAGCCTGCCGGGTCCATGGCGGCGGATTCGCCGGAGTGATCCTGGCGATTCTTCCAAATGAAGAGGCGCCCAAGTACGCCGAGTTCATCAAGGACACGATCGGCACCTCGACATTTATTATCAATGTCCGGGAGCAAGGGGCCATTTGTTTGGACTTGGAAAGTTAGGTTGAAGTAGTTTCCTGGTGAATGGTAGAACACGTAATGAAAAGTTTAAATGGTAAGGAAGCAGTTATCCCCCGAGGTTATCAGGGATAGCTGCTTTTTTACGAAAATCATTTTATAAAAATATATATTGTTTTAAATTTAATATTCCAAAATATTTACTTTTCTAGTATATTGTAGTTGAGAGAAAGCGCTATCATTTTTCTCTTCAAATTCAATAAACTGGAGGAATGTCAAATGCGTTATCGGAAATTGCTTTTATCGGTCATCTGCAGTGTCGCTATCCTGGGATCAGCCGTCGGAACAGCCCTGGCGGCACATTGGAATTTGACCGGCGATGTCGCTGTTCATGATCCATCCATCATCAAGGAAGGATCGGCCTGGTATACGTTCTCGACGGGGCAGGGCATCCAAGTACTGAGGTCGGATAACGGCACCAATTGGTACCGTGTTCCCCAAATTTTCCTGAGCCCGCCTTCCTGGTGGAAAACTTATGTGCCGAATATGACCACAAACGATGTGTGGGCACCGGATGTTCAGCTGTACAATGGCCGGGTTTGGTTATATTATTCGATCTCTACCTTCGGTAAAAATACCTCAGCGATCGGCCTGGCTTCGGCGACGAGCGTAGGGGCAGGCAGCTGGCGGGATGACGGGCTGGTCATTAAATCGGATCCTTCGGTGGACTATAACGCGATTGACCCGAATCTCGTCATTGACGCCTCCGGCAATCCTTGGCTGGCCTTTGGCTCCTGGTTCAGCGGCATCAAAATCACGAAGCTGGACAAAACGACGATGAAGCCGACAGGCAGTCTCTATTCGATCGCTAAGCGAAGCAATGGCATTGAGGGCGTGTCCATCGTTTACCGCAACGGCTATTATTACATGTTCGCTTCCATTGATAATTGCTGCCAGGGATCGAACAGCAACTATAAAATCGTGGTCGGAAGATCGGCGAGTATCACCGGGCCTTATAAGGATAAGAGCGGGGTGGACATGATGAACGGCGGGGGAACGGTATTCGATGCAGGTAATACACGTTGGGCCGGCCCAGGCGGACAGCATGTGTACAACAACGTCATCGCAAGACATGCCTATGACCGGAACGACAACGGCAACCCGAAGCTGCTTATCAGTGATTTGAACTGGGATTCCAGCGGCTGGCCGACGTATTAAGGCATAGGTTTATCCATCGCGTATTGTCTGGGTGTGAGAGAGCTTTGTTTTATAAAAAACTAAAACAAACGAATTTTCAGTCGATTTAATTTCTGCACTTGCCCGCAATGGATATTTGAACGTGTTAACCTATAACCACGCTAAAGAAGCTATAAAATGACTAAACAATTTCAATAGTTCGACTTATATAAATTGGATTTTTAGTAGTTAATTTTTGTGGTAAGAAAGAGGGGGCGGGTTTAAATGTATTTCATGTCATTAAAAGAAGGGGGATTGCCTATTACATGCTCGATTCTTGATTTTAGTTGCATTAAATCCATTTAGTCCCTTGAAATGTTCGTTTAGAGCATAATTAGATACATGAATTCCATTTAGTGTACGACACAGCCTAGTGTATAGATCTCTTAGGTGTGCGTCTTAATGCACGATACAGCTAGTGTATAGATCTTAGTGTGCAGTTTAATGTACAACACAACTTAGTGGCGGGCAGCTTATAAACGATGAACTAAAGAATCAATTGCAGGCAAGTGAGAACAATGAATCCGCAAAAACGAAGCAGCTTTCTTCTCAGAAAGCTGCTTCGGGAGCATAAGCTTGTAGTCGCCTTTGTGATAGGATTTTGTCTGTTATGAACGAAATATCATCCAAAAAATCTGGGAGCAGTACGATGATAGGAACATTTCATGCTTGCCCGCATTCATTTCAACAGTTCATCTTATATAGCGGCGGCTTTTATGCCGCTAGCTTTGTTTTTCTGTTCGTCTTTAATTATTCATCCGCTCTACAGATTGCGTAACCGGCAGCGTAATTTTGATTGCCGTTCCGTAGCCTGCTTCGCTTTCGATTTGGACGCCATAATCGGCGCCGAACAACAATTGAATCCTCGCATGTACATTGTTGACCCCGATCCCGGACAAGTGGTGTTTTTTCTTCTCATTGATCTGCTCCACCGTTGAAGACATGCCGACCCCGTCATCCATAATCTCGATCATGAGCCTCTCCTCCAGCCTGCGGATAAATATGTGAATATTCCCGCTCGCGATTCCAGGAAAGGCATGGAAGAAGGCGTTCTCCACAAAGGGTTGGATGATGAGCTTAGGAACGAGCAGTTGAGAGCAGTCCTCTGCAATCTCGTAATGAACCCCGATCTGCTCGCCGTATCTGATTTGGTTAATGAATACATAGTGCTTTAGCGTCTCGATTTCTGTTTCTACCGTAACCATATCCTCGGTGGAACCCAAGGTGCTCTGCAGCATGGAGATCAGGCTGTCGATCGTTTGGTCCACCTCGTCCGTACGATGCATTTTTGCCAAATATTTAATCGAGCTTAGCGTGTTGTAAAGAAAATGCGGGTTAATTTGCATCTGCAGCGCATTGAGGTCGGCCTTTCTGCGTTCCTGCTGCTCGTACACGAGCTTATCCGTATATTGATCGATTTCGCGGATCATCCGATTGTACGCTTTGGTCAACACATTCGTCTCATAGCTGTCGCCTTCCTTCAGGGGATGAAATTTCAGATTATCCCCCTTGCTCGTCTGCATCGTCTTCACGAGCTGGCTGAGGGGGCGGGTAATCCGCCGGCTTAAGGAGTAGACGAACGGCATGGTGACAAGCAGTACAACGCTGATGACTGTAAGGATCTCGGTGGAAATGCGGTATAAGGGCGCGAAGGCCGTTAACTGATCGATCTCTTCAAGCAAATAGGCGTTGAATTCCGGCAGATAGTAGGAAATATAGGTCTGCTTGTCTTCCGAGTCCGACCATACGCCCCCCTGCTCGGACACATGGCCGGCCAAAGACAGCAGGGTCGTGTCTTTTTTGCTAATCGAATCCTTCCGGCTGCTGGACAGTATCGTGCCATCCGAGGAGATCAGGGAAATATGAATGCCTTCGGAAATGTAGGGACTGTATTTGCGATAAATGTTCTGCTCATCCATCACGACGGCAGCATACCCGTACATCCAGCCTGTGCTGCTGTGCACAAGGGGCTTGGTCGCAAAAATATAGTTGTCGTAAGGCACGGTCTCTACGAATAAATCCGGGCTGCTGTTGTAGCGGATACGGTTAGGAATTTTGCCGTCCTCGGTCATATAGGTCGAGACGATATCCTGGGGGATTTTGTCCCACTTCAGAGCGTTGCTCGAGTAGTGGCGGCCGCCCAGCCCAGGCAGCGCCGACACGATAATATGCGATTTCTCCGGGCTTAAATAGTCCTTGTACAAATCGATATATTTGCCCAGGGACATCACCAGATTGATTTGCTCCTGCGGCGTATTGGCCGGCTTCGTAATATAGTTCCTGAACTCGCTGCTGCTGCTAATCTGCAGCATCGTATTGACGACTTGATCATTATAATTCAGCAGCTCGCCCTTCACGTGATTCATGTTGGCGGAGGCGTTCTTGACGACCTGGTTCAGCAGAATCCGTTCCGAGATCGTAGAGGACGCCAGCGTTAGCAGCAATGAAATAACCAGGATGCCCGAGAGCATCAGGACGAGAATTTTAATAAAGATGCTGTTCTTGCGCAGCACATTAAACACCTGTCTTTATGATGGGATTTGATTGCGATATTCCACGGGAGTCATCCCGGTTATTTTCTTGAATACTTTGGAGAAATAGTTGTGATCCGAAAATCCCGTCAACCGGCTGATTTCCGACACCGACAGCTTATGATCCATGAGCAGCTCCTTGGCCTTGTCCGTCCGCACCCGGTTGATGTACGAAGTCAGATTCTCGCCCGTGCGCTGTTTGAAATAGGAGGACAGATAGCTATAATTCAAATGCAGACTGTCGGCCATTTCCGATAGCGATATTTCGTTGGCATAGTTCTTATGGACGTATGCGTAAATTTGCTGGAGAATCGGCGATTGCTGCTGCTCCGTCGCTGGAAGGATCTCCTTCAGATTCTGCAGGAATTGCAGCATGATGCCTCTAAGCTCTTCGATGTCATAAGCTAGATCTATTCTTTTGAACAGCTTCAGCTTAGACGAGCCTAGCTCGGCTACGGGCTGCTTCATTTGCTCCAGCGTGCTCATTGCCGTATAAATGAGATTCTGGCATAGGCGCTTCAGGCTGTATTCATCATAGGCCATGCTGTCTGTATTTTCCGAGAAAAGCGTTTCCAATTGCGCGCCAGCCTCATCGATGGAGAAGCTGCGCAGCGCTGCCGTAAAATGCTCCTGATTAAACTCCGCCTTCTCGCTTTGTACTGTGATATCATCCTCGGTAACGAGCGCTTGCCCCGTAAAATATAGCAGCTTCCCAAGATAGGGAGTCAGCCTGACATGCTCTGATTTCATTTGCTGTAGGTCTTGAAAGGGATTTGAAAGAACGAATGACATGTAGGATAGGGCTTCCGAGGCCGAGTCTGCAAACCGCTTCAGGGCGGATAACATCTCAACGGACCGATCAGACTCATAGTTGACGAGCAATAGACATTCGTTTTTCAAAAATACGAGAGCATAACTCAGTCCGTGTAACTGCTTCGCTGCCAGTTCGAGGAGGAGCTGTTCCAGTTGGCTCTGCGTATAAGTGGTTCTTAAAAGCAGCAGGCTTGTACTAGCTTTGGCTATGATGAAGAGCTCGGAATCGAAGCGCCGGCCAAGCTCCTGAAGCAGAGCTTCATTATGCTTATCTTCCTCAATATGGCTGCTGCCAAGCCATTGTCCGAGCAGCAGGGCAGGATCATTTTTCACAGAAGGCTGGTTCTGTTCGCTTAAATCCATCCCGCTGCACAACGATTGAATCAGCGATATCAGCTCGGCAGCAGAGACTTTAGGCTTAAGCAAATAGTCAGTAACTCCATATTTGAATACCTCGCGCACGTAATTGAATTCGCTGTAGCTGCTCAGCACCACGATTTTAATTTCAGGGTGCTCCTTGCCCATGATTTTGGCAAACTCGACTCCGTCCATGATCGGCATGACTATATCGGTAATCACCACATGGGGATGAACCTCTTCTATATATTGCAGCGCCTCCAAACCATTTGAAGCTTGGGCAACAATTTCGATTCCATATTCGCTCCAATTGCATAGATGCAGCATGCCTGTGCGCAGGATCGCTTCATCATCCACGATCATGACCCGATAGTTTGCGGAGCGTTCTTCCATGATTACACCTCTCCTGCAAAGTCTTTTGTCCTAATCATATACCAATCCCTGTGATAAAGGTATGATTGGACAGGGGAAATCCTGAAAATACAAAATAACTGCTATCACCCATAATTATTACTAGGAAATTACTGGGAACCAGATAGAGAGCAATAATTACTGCTAATATAGAGCTAATTTTGATTATACTTCGCATTTTTAATTTTCTAAAATAGATAACGAATTACATGAAACGCTTACAAAACATATCAAAAGGGGTTGTAAAGAGTGAAAAAATGGTTATCCATGTTGCTGCTGGTTTCTATGACAGCGTCACTGCTTGCGGCGTGCGGTTCTTCGAATTCGGGCTCTGCGGAGAAGGGCGGCAATGAAGCCGGGAGCGGCGGAACAAAGAAAGTCGTTGCCTGGGCGTGGGATCCTTCCTGGAGCTGCGCTGAAAATTGCCGAGGATCTGTACAAGAAAGATCATCCAGATTTCCAGCTGGAAGTTATCGATATGGCGAAAACGGATCTGGAGCAAAAGCTGAACACGAACCTGGCTGCAGGCGTCAAAGACGGGCTGCCGGATATCATTCTGGTGAACGATCCGAACATTCAAAAATACGTAACCGCTTATCCGGGAACGTTTGCTGACTTTAAAGAAAAGGTAGACTTTACGCAATTTTCTCCATATAAGGTAGATGCGCTGCGGATCGAAGATAAGATTTACGGCGTTCCGTTTGACATCGGCGTAACGGGCATGTTCTACCGTGTCGATTATTTGGAGGAAGCCGGCTATAAAGCGGAGGATCTCGAGAACATTACTTGGGATGAATATATTGAAATCGGTAAAGTCGTCAAAGAAAAGACAGGCAAATACATGGCGACCATCAATCCGAACGATGAAGCCTTGACTTCAATCCTGCTTCAATCTGCTGGATCCTGGTACATTACGCCGGATAACAAAGGTAACTTCGTAGACAATCCGGCCATGACCGAGACGCTTCGCGTGTACAAAGCGATCGCTGATTCAGGAATTGCCAAGCCGGTAACGGGCTGGAGCGAATTTGTAGGCAGCTTTAACGCCGGCGACGTAGCTACGGTCGTATCCGGAGTATGGCAAATCGCTTCGATCATGGATGCCCAGGATCAAAGCGGCAAATGGCGTGTAGCACCAATTCCGAGATTGAATGTAGAAGGCGGCGTCAATGCTTCCAACGAGGGCGGCTCCAGCTGGTTTGTGCTTGAGGAATCCGCGAATAAAGATCTGGCGATTGACTTCCTCGCTTCCACGATGGGCAGCAGCACGGAATTCTATGAGCGCTTTCTGACGGAAAACGGAGGAGTCGGCTCCTTTATCCCAGCCTTCTCCAGCGAAGTATACAATCAGCAACCAGAATTCTTCGGAGGTCAGGCGATTTACAGCGATTTCACAAGATGGTCTACCGAGGTTCCGGGTATTTCTTTGGGAATGTACACGCAAGAGGCCAAGGACGCTCTCAAGAACGAGCTGCCTAACATTTTGAACGGTGCGGACCTGACTCAGAGCTTGGCTAACATTCAGAAACATTTTGGACAGCAGGTGCAATAAATACTAAGTTAGCGGGTGGTAACCTATGGGCAGTAAATGGAATAAATCTTCTTTGATGGGATGGCAGTTCGTGCTGTTGCCTTCAGCGCTTATTCTTTTGTTCAGCTTCTATCCCATGCTGCAATCTTTGCTCTTGTCGTTTCAGTCCGGCAAAGGGACGGTGTATCAATATGTAGGACTGGCCAATTATGGACGCTTGTTCTCAGATCCGATGTTCAAGCAAGCGGTCCTTAATACGCTGTTATACCTGATTGTCCAGGTACCGATCATGCTGATGCTCGGGCTGGTGATCGCTTATTTTCTGAACATGCCGAAACTTCGCTTCAAAGGGTTTTATCGTACGGCCATATTTCTGCCCTGCGTAACATCGCTCGTATCTTATGCGGTGCTGTTCAAGAGTATTTTTGCCGTCGACGGCATTCTGAACAAGATGCTGATGTCCATCCACCTGATCCAAGAGCCGGTTGCCTGGCTCATGGATCCGGTATGGGCTAAGATTGTCATCATTGCGGCGATTACCTGGCGCTGGACCGGTTACAATATGATTTTCTATCTGTCGGCGATGCAGAATATTGATCCAAGCGTCTATGAGGCGGCTTCGATTGATGGCGCATCGAAGACACGGCAATTTTTCAGCATTACCGTTCCGATGCTAAAGCCGATCATCTTATTCACGGCGATTATTTCGACGAACGGGACCTTGCAGTTGTTTGATGAGGTCGTCAACATTACGAACGGCGGTCCGGGCAACTCGACGATGACGATTTCCCAGTATATCTATAACTTGTCCTTCGTCTATACGCCTAACTTCGGTTATGCGGCGACAGTGTCCTATGCGATCGTAGTGATGGTGGCTGTGCTGGCCTTCCTTCAGCTCAAGGTCGGAGGTGAGAAACAATGAGAAAATTAAGCTCGCTGGGTATTCATTTGTTCCTGATTATCGCATCCGTCGTTTCTCTGTTTCCCTTCGTCTGGATGCTGATCGGGATGACCAACACATCCTCGGATATCGTGAAGGGTAAGTTCAGCTTCGGTTCGATGCTGCAGAGCAATATTACAAAATTGCTAGATATGACCAACCTTGGGGCTGCCTTTGGAAACTCCGCGCTGATCGCGATCGTCGGCACGGTTGGAACGCTGATCTTGAGCTCCATGGCTGGATACGGCTTTGAAATTTACCGTTCCAAGGGCAAGGACAGGCTGTTCGGCCTGCTCATGCTCTCCATGATGATGCCATTTGCGGCAGTCATGATTCCGCTGTTCCGCATGTTCAGCAACATGGGCATGCTGAATACGCCGACGGCGGTCATCCTGCCTTCGATTACGACGGCATTTATGATCTTCTTCTTCATGCAGAATACGAAGTCGTTTCCGCGGGAACTGCTGCAGGCCGGGCGAGTTGACGGATTAGGCGAGTGGCGCTTGTTCGCCCAGGTCTACGTTCCAACGATGAAGCCGACCTATGCGGCCGCAGCGATCATTACGTTCATGAACTACTGGAACAGCTTCCTGTGGCCTTTGATCGCTTTACAGACGCAGGATAAGAAGACGCTGCCGCTGATCGTATCGTCGCTGGCCTCCTCCTATAATCCAGATTATGGAATTATTATGGTGGCCATCGTGATTACGACGCTGCCGACGGTGCTGATTTTCTTCCTGCTCCAGAAGCAGTTTGTGCAGGGTATGCTGGGTTCAGTGAAATAGCGGACAAAGAAAAAACAAAAGGGATTTGTTGATCCTCAAATCAAAAAAACAGGGCTTCCCCATCCGTCGTAAACGACTGCGGGAAGTCCTGTTTTTTCAAGAACATGACTCTAACGATGAAGCATCGGGCTGTTCAGCACTTTATATTCCTTCGCGCTGACTCCGCATAATTTACTGAAGTAGGCGGAGAAATACTTGTAATCCTTGTACCCTACCAATTCGGCGATTTCATAGTATTTCAAATCACTGTTTAGAATGAGTTCCTTCGCTTTTTCGATGCGAATGCGATTCACCCACTCTTTAAAGGAATAGCCGGTTTCGCTTTTGAAGATTCTGCTCAAATAACCGGTGGAAATGTAAACGGCCCTGGCGACATCGGTCAGCTTGAGATCCTTGTTATAATTTTGGCTGATATAATCCAGTGCGGCCGCAAACTGCACATTTTTATAATCCGTCTCCATGTTTGGCTTGGCCAGGCTCAGCAACAGCTCAATCACTTCCTCGGGCGTTTCCGTTTCGGCAACAATTTCCGCGGTTTTGCGGGCATCGTTGTGTCTTTCCATCACAGCCTCCATCAGCACGATGATCCGGTTCACCGATTCCAGAAAGCGCGACCGCGAGACGGCATTTTGACGCATAAACTCAGCGTATTCCTGGATAGCGCTTTCAATATGGGCAGCATTTTTGGACAACACCGCGGAGATGACCTTGCTCTCGCTATTCCGTATCTCACTTAGCCCTACGCTAGGAAACAAATCTGTTGGCGCAACCTCCGTATATTCCCGCTCCGTGTTCCAGAAGCAGGCATCCAGCGCATTATCCAGCAGCGCATAAGCGCAGGAGAGCTTCTCCAGCGACTTGATCCGGTTCATTAACACCATACTGTTGCCAAAAATATAAGGCTTGAGATTGGCGAGCGTCTTCTCCATAACCTCCTCCGAAACACCCTGCGCACCGACATTCAATACCGTTACGAGCTTGCCGTCGTCCATGAAGAATACGAAGGGCTCGAACTCCTGAAAAGCCTGTACAAAATGGTTGTACACCAGCCAGTCGTCATTCGCAACACAGCGGGAGAGCAGCACTGAATAGCAGGGACCGGGCAGCGGCATATCCAGTTTTTCCGCCTTCTTCTGGAACGTGTTCAACGGGATTTCGTTTTTTAAAAATTTCGCAAACAAGGCGGATTTAATCAAATGCTGGTTTTCCTTATAGATCGTCTGCATCAGCGCCTGGCGTCCAAAGGCGGCATTTTCTTCCGAAATAGCGTCCTTTGCCCGGAGGGCCGCCTCCAGTATTTTGCCGGAATCGGCATTTTTCAGGACGAAGGAGCTTACCTTTACTTCAATCGCACGGGTAAAGTTTTCGGTATTGCCATATGCGGAGAGGATAATCACCTTCGTCCGCGGCAAATACTCATTTAATTTTCTGGCCAGCTCAATTCCGCTCATGATCGGCATCTGGATGTCAGCAAAGACGATATCGGGGGAGAGCTGAATGGCCAGCTTCAAGCCATCTTCTCCGTTAGCCGCTTCTCCGACAATTTCCATCCCATGCTCTTCCCACGGAATCGTATAGCGAATTCCCTGACGGATAAATGCTTCGTCGTCAACGAGCAGGATTTTTATCATGTTTTCAGCCCCTTTGTTTGTTCACTGTTGTAGTCCGAAAGCGTGATTTCACGGGAATCGGTATCTTCATCCCTCAGCTTTTGCGTAATTTGAAAGACGCTGAATCCGTCACGCAAAAAACAACCAAGATGAAAGCCCTTTCCATTCTTCAGAGCGATCCGCTCCTTAATGTTCCGTAAAGCAAATCCCCGCATGCCGCTGTCCTCTACCTCCAGCAGGCGGTTAATTTCAGTGACGTCCACCGGTGTGCCATTATTCATCACCTCGTAAACGAGCGTATTTTTGTTTTCGTAAATTCGCACTTTTACGATGCCATGGGTGCTGTTCTTCAGACCGTGGAGCAGTGCGTTTTCGACCAGCGGCTGCAGCAGAAGGCGCAGAACGTAACAAGACTTCAAATGCTCCGGACAATCGATTTCGAACACGAACTGGTCGCCGTAGCGGATTCGTTGGATATGGATGTAGCAGCTTAGATGCTCCAGTTCTTCCGCCAGCGTCACCATGTCACTATTGTTAGGGGAGAGCGTCATGCGCATCATTTTCGACATATTTGAAACCATGGAGCTGACATTTTTGGTGTCGCCCATCTCCGACATCCAGTAGATCGTGTCCAACGTGTTATATAAAAAATGGGGGTTGATCTGTGTTTGCAGGGCGCTTAGCTGCGCTTGCTGTAATTTCAAATTCCCCATGTAGACTTCCTTATACAGAAAGTCCAGCCGCTGCGCCATACGGTTGAAATTGTTGGCCAGCACCGAAATTTCATCATTTCTCTTCACATCGATCCTCACGGAGAAATCCTCGTTGGAGATCGACTTCATGCGCTTGCCCAGCTTGACGAGCGGAGCCGTGATAATCTGGGAAAAAGTGAAGGACAATAGCAGCGTAAACAGGAGCACAAGCACCACGGTCAGCGACAAACCCTTAAGAAGCGTTTCCTTAATAATGGTTAGAATATTCGGTTTTACAATGCTGTATAAAACGAATGGGGTTCGTTCTATTTTATGGGCGGAAATGAAGTATTGCCCGTTGATCTGCGTATTGGCTGAGCTGGAAGCCAACTGGAGAAGATGCGGATAGGAAATATCCCCCTTCAGACTGGCGTAGCTTTGGCCGGAACTCGTATCTACAAGAAGCTTGTTATTTTCATCAATGATAAAATAGGAAACCTCGTGGTTGATCCGGTCCGACATCAGGGTATCGATAAGCTGCTTCCGGCTCATGGCGATCTTGATAAAGCCGAGTTCCTCGGACAAATTGCTCGGATTCCTCAGCAATCGGGTTAGAGTAATATGGCTGTATGCCTCTTTTGGCGTATCCTGCAGACTGGACACGTCGCGATAATCCCAATAAGGTCTCGATGCCCCGGCTCGCGCAGCTTCCAGATCTTCCTTCGATATTTTTAACGAAATGCCTACATTAATAGAGGCTTGATCCCGCGAAAGAAGAGAAATGCCGCGAATGCCGTTGGAGAAACCGTAGGGCATAGAGAGCAGGATGCTATTGGCGTTGCTGGTCAGCGCGAAATAATTCTCATCATCCTTCGGCTTGCTTAAGAAGGCTTTCAGATTCGTTTCCATTAATGGATAAGTCGTAAGATCCAGCGCATCGGTAAAATATTGATCCGCGCTTTTGCCGATTCCATGGATATGGTTCGAAAAAAGCGCTTGCAAATCTTTTTTGGTGCTCTCATAAAAGATGTTGATTGCTACGGAATAAATCGTAAGAATCGGGATCATCACGAGGCAGATGAAGAACAGCATAAGCTTTTTACGCATAGTCACAGGGCATACACTCCCCCTTGATGTTATGAATTTATTCTGTCATTGCGCCGGACAGGTGTCAATTGTCCTATGCTAATTTAATGAGAAGGTCATTTTTTGCGATAAATATCAAATTTTAAGGATATAGTTTGCAACAAGAGCAGAGCTTGCTTCGATTTTTCTTTTGATTATGACAAAATACGAGGATAATGAAGACAAGAAAGCGGATACAAAATGAATCTCACGTCTTCTATAGTTAGGTTATGAAATCAAATATACATTTTGGAGGGGCAACATGAAAAAGAAAAAGATCATTCAAATCATCTCATTTCTGGCAGCTCTCTCGCTAATCCTTTCTGCCTGTGGCGGCGGCAGCAATGGAAGCGGCAATGGCAGCACGACCCCCGGAAACTCCGGTGCGGCCGGGGCAAAAGGAGAACAGATTCAATTGACCTTCTCGCACTATTATTTGGAGGAGGAGCGTCCCACAAGCGCAGAAATGGACAGCTATATGACACTGGTTGAAGAGTGGGAGGCGAACAACCCGAATGTCAACCTGGTACAGTCAGTCATGTCGCAGGCAGATTATTCGACAAAAATCCAGGCGCAGGCCGCCGTCAACGAAATCCCGGACATCTTCTTCTTAAAAGGTTCCTGGGTGAGCAACTTTGCAAATAACGACCTGCTGATGCCGATCAACGACTATTTGGACCAATATGAGCACAAGGATCAGTTCCGCAAAGGCGTGTTTGATGCGGCTACGCGGGACGGCAACATTTACGGTATTCCGAATCAGCTCTCGATCACCTCGGTTGTTTTTTATAACGAACAAATGTGGAAAGAAATCGGCTATGACCGTTTTCCGGACAATTGGGAAGACATTTACAAGGCCGCTGAGAAATTTAATGAAAAGGGAATCTCCGCTATCGCACTTGGCAACAAGGACAAATGGCCGGCCGAATCCAGCATCCTTTCGACCATGGGCGACCGTTTCACAGGCACCGATTGGACGAATTCGATTATAGCCCGCGACGGCAGCGCGAAGTTTACTGACCCTGAGTTTGTAAGCGCCCTTGATCAGATGCAGAATATTGCCGCCAACAAAGTGTTTAACCCTGATTTCAATATCATCTCCAATGCGCAGGCCGAGGAATATTACGCACAGGGCAAGGCGGCAGCTACCATTGACGGTCACTGGGCGCTTAGCTACCTGCTGTCCAATGCCTCGGAGGAAGTGCTAAGCCAGACCAAGGTTGCGATCCTGCCGCCCGTGGATGGTGGAAAGGGCGATAACAATACGATCTCCGGCGGAGCCGGCTGGTATGTGGCGCTCAACAAAAATCTGGAGGGCGCGAAGCTTGATGCAGCTATGGACTTTTTGTTCAGTACGGCGGGTTATGACTTTTCCAGAGTTTATGCTGAAAAATATGGCATGACCGGTCCAAGCCTGATTGAAGGCACCGATTTGACGCAGTTCCCGCAGTTGACGCAGGATTTTGCCGCATTGACCGGCTCCCTGACGTTTACGCCGATCTACGACATGCTGATGGAAGGCTCGATTATCGAAAGCATGAATACGGGTCTGCAGGAAGTGCTGAACGGTACGAAAACAGGCCAAGAGCTGGCCGCGCAGCTTCAATCCGGGCAGGACAGCCTGTAACCGCCGCGATGGTTCAAGCTGCTGGCGCCACCGGCGTGCCGGCAGCTTGCATCCATGCGCTAATGAAGGAGGAAGCAGCTACATGAACCAGGCAATTCGTCCGTCAAGAAAGGCTTTCATATTGTACATGCTGCCGGGCTTTATCCTGTACACCTTTATCGTATTTGTTCCGATCGTCCTGGCCTTTTATTACGGGTTCTTTGACTGGTCGGGCGGGACGAAGATGAATTTCATCGGTTTGGATAATTTTATAGCACTGGCTAAGGACGACATTTTCATCCAATCTTTTGTCAACAACATCTATCTTACGGTGCTGTGCATTGTCGGACAAATCGGCTTCGCCTTCTTGTTCGCCATACTGCTGAATACAAGAGGCGTCAGATTCAAGGCTTTTCACAGAACGATGTCTTATTTTCCGTCGGTATTATCGGCGGTCGTGATCGGCTTTATTTGGACGATGCTCTATGACTACAACTACGGTCTGATCAATATTTTTCTCAAGCAAATCGGAAAAGCGGAATGGATACAGCCTTGGCTGAACAACGAGAGTCTTGCGCTGACACTGGTTGCGATTCCCCTGATTTGGCAATATATCGGATACTACATGATCATCATCCTCTCCGCTCTAGCTTCCATTGACCCGCAGGTGCTGGAGATGGCGGAGATCGACGGGGCGAACGGCTGGAAAAAGGCGATCCATATCACTTTGCCTCTCGTAAAGAATACGCTGATCGTCTGCGTGACGCTCTGTATCGCGGGGACGATGAAGGTCTTCGACCACATCTATGTGATGACCGGCGGAGGGCCGGGAACCTCAAGCAACGTGATGGCGCTAAACGCATATAAGACGTCCTTCCTCAGCTATAAGATGGGTTACGGCAGCGCGATGTCGATCGGCATCCTGATTCTGAGCCTGATATTTATCGCCGGAACGAGATGGCTGCTGCTGAGCTTTACGAAGGACAAGGAGGTGTGAGTGATGGGGGAGAGCAGTAAACGCCGTTTTTTATCCGGGCTGGTCCCAAATTTGGTTTTGGCCGTTTTCTCCATTACCTGCATTTTTCCGGCGATATGGTTATTCTACTCTTCGCTTAAAGGGAAGGCCGAGTTTTATGCCAATCCGATTTCATTGCCGCATAACCCAAATTTTCAGCAATACATTGCGATTCTGACCAAAAGCAAAATTCTACTGTGGATGGGCAACACCATCCGGAACAGCGTGCTGTCGCTGGCGATCATCCTGATTCTTGGCTTTATTATCGGTTACTTTCTTTCCCGATTCCGATTTAAAGGGAAAAATGCGCTTTATAACTACTACCTGCTCGGGATGCTGGTTCCGATTCATGCCCTAATGGTTCCGATGTACGTGCTGTTTACGAAAACCGGGATGGGCGACCAATGGTACACGCTGATTTTGCCGTATGCGGCCTTCGGTTTGCCGATTGCGATTTTCCTGGTAGAGAGCTATGTGCGAAGCATTCCTATTGAAGTGGAGGAAGCCGCCAACATTGATGGCTGCAGCTTCCATCGTACTCTGTTCAGCATCGTGCTTCCGATGTGCCAGCCGATCCTCGTTACCGTCGGCATCATTCAATTTTTTATCGTATGGAATGAATTTACGTTTGCGCTGATCTTGATCAGCAAGGAGACCCTGATGACCGTGCCTGTCGGCATTACCTTGTTCAAAGGACAGTTCGTTACTGATTATCCGAAAATGATGGCCTCGATGCTGATCGCTATTTTTCCCGCCATGGCACTATATTTCGCGTTCTCCAAGCAGATCATCAAGGGGATGGTCGCCGGTTCGGTCAAGGGTTGATTCACATTAATGAAATAAGAAATACAACAATTACACATCAAGGATGGGGAGACTTATGAAAAGATTTGACTTAAACGACGCATGGCTTCTTCATGAGGCGCCGCTGCACTGGGGCAGAGACAGCCTGGCGGCTGTGAAGGCTTTGAAGGAAGGCTGGTATTCCTGTACGCTTCCGACGGATGTTCGTATTCCTCTCATCGAGCATGGCATTATTCAGGAGCCGCTTGAGTCCGATCATGCGCTCGCCAGCGAATGGATCGAACAACGTTCCTGGTGGTACATCAAGGAGTTCGATGGCGCGGGTATCGATTTTGATAGTGACATTATCGAGCTTGTGATCGAAACGATTGACACAAACAGCGATATTTTCGTAAACGATCAATATATCGGCAGCCATCGCAATGTGCATTATCCGTTCGTCCGCAATATCAAGGACATTCTGACCGCCGGGAAAAACACGCTTACGGTGCGCGTCACTACCGGGCTGGAGGACGTTACCGACAGCGACCTGGCAGAGCTCAACTGGGCGACCTGCCGCGAATACGACAACGGCGGCAAAGACCGCGGCGACTATCGCCGTTCCTACGTAAGACGTCCGCAATATACGGTGGGCTGGGACTGGGGACCGCGCGTCGTTACCTGCGGGCTTGGCGGAAATGCATACCTGCGCTGCGAGAAAGAGATCGCGGTACGCGAGGTAAAGCTTGTTACCGTGAGCGCTGACCAGACAGCCCGGCTTAAAGCGACCGTTAACATCGAGAACCTGGACATCATCGGGACGATGAACTGCGATCTGCAGATCGACATTTCCTATGACGGGCAATCCTGTGTGACGAAGAAGCTCGAGAACCTGCTTCTGACCTCCGGTACGAACTACTTTGACGTGGATCTCGAGGTAGAAAATGCCCGGCTCTGGTGGCCTGCGGGGCATGGCGATCATCCGCTGTACGATGTGCAGGTATCTGCGGTGAGCGCGAACGCCAAAACTGAATATCCCGCATTCCAATTCGGCATCCGGACGGTCGAGCTGGACACGTCCATCCTGCGCGGCGAAGAGCGCAATTTCCGGCTGATCGTCAACGGCGTTCCTATTTTCAGCAAAGGGGGCAACTGGGTTCCAGCTGATTTCATCCATGCGCGTGTTACCGACGAGAAGTATGAGACCTTGATCCGCGAGGCGGTGGAAGCGAACTTCAACATGCTGCGCGTTTGGGGCGGCGGACTGTTTGAACGGGATATTTTCTACGATCTGTGCGACCGGAACGGCCTGTTGGTGTGGCAGGATTTCATGATGGCCTGCTCTACCTATCCTGACCACAAACGTGAATTCCGCGATGAGATGCGGGCCGAGATGGATTATCAGACCAAGCGCCTGCGCAACCGGGCATCCATTGCCTTGTTCTGTGGAACCAACGAAGTCCACTGGATCTTCAACAAATATGACAATCCGAGATGGCAGATCGAGTTCAAGCATGAGAAGCAGTACGGCATGTACATCGCGAACATTCTCGCCAAAGAGATCATGTACAACAACTGCTCCCATATTCCTTACTGGAACAGCTCGCCTTACGGCGGGGCGCTTCCGAACGACGATACGGTCGGCGATGTCCATCGCTGGCATAACGCCTTCATGAGCCTCAATATGGACGAGCGCATCGAGCCGATGGACTTCGATACAGTGAACTCCAAATTCGTGAGCGAATACGGCTTCGTCGGCCCTTGCTCTCTGGAGAGCACAAAGAAATATTTGGGCGGGGAAGAGATCGATTTCGACAGCGAAGTGTGGCAAATGCACTGCAATGTGTTTGAAAAAGGCACTGTCGTTACAGGTATCGCTAAAAACTACCTTGACCGCACCGATAATTTGTCCATCGAGGACTATCTGCTTTACGGCGGCATGGTGCACTCGCTCATGCTTGAGTATTCGCTGGAAGCGATCCGGTTCAAGGAAGATTGCGGCGGCGCGCTGTTCTGGATGTACAACGATGCCTGGGGCGAGGTCGGCTGGACGATCATCGATTATTATCTGAGCCGCAAAATCCCGTACTACGGCGTAAAACGCGCTCTGGCCCATACGAAGCTGTCGATGCGCGTGGTGGACGGAAACGTCGTTGTGCAGGGGATGAATGATACGGCAGAAAAGGTGAGTTTTCAGGCGGAATACGGTTATGTTTCGTTCGACGGAACAGTTCGGCAGACGAGAACGCTGGAAATTTCCCTTGAGCCGCATAGCCGGGTTTACCTGCTTACGGAAAAATTGCCGGAGCAGGATTACACCAAGGGCAGCATCATGCTGATTCCTGATTCCGATACGGTGAGCTCGATATCCCTGCGGACAGGCGATATGAAAACGATGGTATTCGATCCATCGCCGGTTGAAATCGTCAGCGATGAGCAGGTCGGAACGGATCGCAAAATTACGCTGACCAGCAAAGGCTTTGCGCATGGCGTATACGTTGCGGGCGGTTATGACTGTTCCGACCTCTACTTTGATCTGCTGCCGGGTGAGGTGAAGACGATTACCGTCTATTCCGCAGGCAGCGAATCGCTCAAGTTTGCTTCGGTCAGATAAGCATTAATAAATTACTAAATTTCCAACTAAATAGAATGCGAGATTTCCAACTAAATAGAATACAAGGAGGATGCGGCCGTTATGAAAAAATCAGTGTATCAGCAGTTTAAGCCGATGATTCTGGATTATTTCGACAAGGCCCATATCGTGCTGACCGAACAGGAGAAGGAAAATCTGGAGATCGCCGACTTCGGGCTGGATCAATTCGCGCAGGTGGGACTATCCATTGTCACCTTGATCAATACCGACCGCTGCTGTGCGAAGGAGATGGTGCTTTTGCCTAGACAGACCTGTCCCGAGCATAGACATCCGGCGATTCCCAAGCTGAATTACCCTGGCAAGGAAGAGACCTTCCGCTGCCGCTACGGTACAGTGTACCTGTATGTGGAAGGCGAGCCCAGCTCGAATATTCGCGGTGTTCTCCCGGAGAGCGGCAAAGAGCATTACTCCGTATTCCATGAAATCGTGCTGAAAGAGGGCGAGCAATATACGATTTATCCGAATACGAAGCACTGGTTCCAGGCAGGCCCGGCAGGCGCGGTCGTATCTGAATTCAGCACTAGGAGCCTTGACGAATATGACATTTTTGCCGATCCCCGCATTGACCGGATTCCTCGCATCGAGGACTGATGAATTGAAATAATAACGCAAGATGGAGGCGTTTCTGTTGAACAATCGCGCAGCATTTATGACTGGCCTGAAGCAAATGGAAATCCGCGAAATTCCGGTGCCCGAGCCGAAAGAACAGGAGGTGCTCGTCAAGCTTGAATACGTAGGCATCTGCGGATCGGACGTGCATTATTACGAGCATGGCAAAATCGGCGACTTTATTGTTAACGGCGATTTTATCCTCGGGCACGAGTGCGCGGGCACGGTTGTCGCTATCGGGAAGGGCGTCAGGCAGCTGCAGGTAGGAGACCGCGTAGCTCTGGAGCCGGGCGTGACCTGCGGACAATGCGAGTTTTGCAAAAGCGGACGCTACAATCTGTGTCCCGATGTGGAATTTCTCGCTACGCCGCCCTACCATGGCTGCTTTGAAAACTACATTGCATTTCCGGAGAACATGGCGTTCAAGCTTCCTAATCATATTTCGAGTAGAGAGGGAGCGCTGGTCGAGCCGCTTTCGGTCGGAATGCATGCCGCCAAGCAGGGCGGCGTCACGCTCGGCAGTTCCGTGGTCATTCTTGGGGCAGGCTGCATCGGCCTGACGACATTGCTGGCTTCCAAAGCGTTTGGCGCTATCGACATTACCGTTGTGGATGTCATTCCGAAGCGGCTGGATAAAGCGCTGGAGCTTGGCGCAACGCGAGTCATCAACGCGGCCGAGATGGACGCGGTCAAGCTGATTTACGAGCTGACGGACGGCGAAGGCGTGGATGTTGTTATGGAGACTGCAGGAGCGGTAAAGACGGTACAGCAGACAGCGTACATGGTCAAGCGGGGCGGGACAGTCGTGCTGGTCGGCATGGCGCCGCAAGATATTATTGAATACAACTTTGCCAAGCTGCTGGGCAAAGAGGCGGAGATCAAAACTGTGTTCCGCTACCGGGACATCTACCCGCAGGCGATCAAGGCGATGGCCGAAGGGCTCATCGACGTGTCCGGCATTGTGACCCACGAGTACAGCTTCGATGAAATTGCCGAGGCGTTTGACGTCAATATCAACCGGAAAAACGATGTCGTAAAAATCATCATCAAAATCGATTAATTTAGTAAGGTAGATGTAAGGGGTTGTCCCGAAGGTAGTTTTTCCAAAGCAGTAACAGATGAGACGAGCAGCACGATTTCCCTATTACGATAAAAGCGCAAGTTCTCGGGCTATATTAGTCCCGGAATTTGCGCTTTTTGCTTCATGTTGGCCCATGTGAGCATATTATTGATGGGCAAGTGAAGGCCGCCCAACCTTTAGGTTTACTTTGGGCAGGCCGAGTAGCAGGGAGCGCCGAAATCCTCGATTTGACGCTTTTATAGCGGCGAATACCCCCTTTTAATAGTTCAACCCTTGTCTAAATGGATTTATAGTAGTTAGTTTCTGCGGTCAAGAAGGAAATGTAAATTTAAATGGATTTCATGTCGTTAGAATAAGAAAAATTGCCAATCATGGAATGGATTCTTGATTATAGCTGCATAAAATCCATCTAATCCCCTTAAGCATTCGTTTAGAGCATAATTAGATACATGAAATCCATTTATTGTATGACCTGTATGACAGGCTAGTATAACCAACAGTTTATATAAGAGGACTTAAAGAATGGGGTGCAGGTAAGGGAGAAAATTGATTCTGAAGAACAGAGAGCTTTTTGAAAGAATGGGGGGTCTCAGCCATCTATGATCACTTTCGGGACAGCCCCTTACTTTCTTCCTGCCCCAGGAAAAGAATAACGAATCGCAGGGAGTTTACGTCCGCCATTAGGAGCCATTTGTTACATCAAAATCAAATCGAGACAAATGGCGGATAGCAGCGGCCCGTAGATCGTTATTATTTTCCCCTAATTAGAGGTTGTCAAAAAGTCAATCTTTGATCACGAAGTAAAACAGGGAGTGTACTCGACATCGAATCTTGAATTCAGCCGAGACGAGCTTATGCTTACGAAGCATGTTTCCTACAGAAACATTACAGGTGCTCACGTAGGTTTCTCCAAGCATATGCTTTCGGAGTCGTTTTCTTCGAAAACGTGCAGCTCCGCTCCTCAGCCTCTAGCTTCATCCAACCTAAGGCGTTTTGAAAAAACACACATCGGAAGCATCCATTGGTGCTGAAAGACTTAATTCCTTCCTACCCCCAGGAAAATAATAACGAATCGTAGGGAGTTTACATCCGCCTTTAGGAGCCATTTGTCACATCAAAATCTAATCAAGACAAATGGCGGATAACAGCGGCCCGTAGATCGTTATTATTTTCCCACATTATATAAACGGATTGTCGCGATAATGCTGCTCGGCATCAATCTCCCGGCGGTCGGGGTGGTTGAGCTTGCGATAGCCCTGCGGAGAAAGGCCTGTCCAGCGTTTAAACTGTTTGCTGAAATGGGAGGCGTCCCGGTAGCCGAGGCGCAGGGCGATTACCTCTACGGACAGGCTGTAATTCAGCAGCAGCAGCTTGGCCTGGCGGATAATCAGCCCCGACAGATACTGGCGCGGCGATTTACCGTAAACCTGGCGGAACACGCGGTTGCAGTGGGCGGGGCTGTACCCCAGCTTAGCGGCAATGTCCTCGATGCCGGCTCTCCCTTCACCGCCAGCTGCTGAAGCGTAGACAAGCTCCTCAAGGTGCTTTTCAATGGCATTGGCGAGCAGAATCGCGTTCTCAGGCGGGCTTGGCTCGTACGCTGGCGGGTTATCGGACAGCTCCGATAATGCCCAGCCGCTAAGAGCGGTGAGCAGCCGAAGCGAGGCGCGAAGCGCATTTAGGCGCTGGCGATGCGTATCCGATTCACCGGAAATCGTAGAACAGATGAAATCGTCCAGCGCCTGCCGAACATCCGCTATTTCCGCGGTATCGCCCGTAAGAATGACCGAATCGGCCATCATGAGGGAGCGTCTTAGGGATGAATCATCGATATCAAAATTAAGGGCGTAATACGTCATTCCCCCCGGCCCGCCGGAGCCTTGGCTGGAATGCTCCACGCCGGGGCGGATGAACAGGATCTCCCCGGTATGCTGCAGGAAGGGGCGGCCGGCAACAGTCATATGCTGCTCGCCCTCCAGCACGATGTTGATTTCAAACGCGCGGTGCTGATGCACAGGATAACGCCAGGCGGCGTTGACCTTGCGCCAGTGGGTGGCATAAATGCGGAAGGCGGCCTGAATATCCGGAGACATGATGCTGTCCATGGTGTTAGGTGTGCCGGTATAATCCATCACGATCGGAACCTCATCTACTGTAAATTGGTAGCTTTATTATATCATACAGCACCAGGGCAATCTGGACGGCGGGCGTCCGTTTTGCCCATTTTGTCGTAAGGTTTGACCCTGTTCCTCCTCGAATGTAAGCCTTACCATAGATTTTAACCCTATGGATTTTAGGAGAATTGCATTAAAGGAGTGTCCGAGGCATGACGCCGAAAAACCAGTTTTTTAACGCCCATCATTCCCCGATCGGGGCATTTGCCAGTTTTACATTAGGTTTTCCCGAGGCAGGCGGGGGATTCGATTTGGAGCTGGGCCAGTCGCCTATGCAAAATGTGTATATCGGCCTTGAACGGGAGGATGGCAGCGGATACGATTCACTGCCGTTCCATGAAATGACGGGAGAGGATGACCGCAAGCGCTATGACGTAGAGAAGGAAGACAATCCTGCTGTTAAAAAGAAGCGGAGAATCATCCATCATATTCCCCGGGAAGAGATTAAACGAGATTTCCGGCTGGCGACCGACAGCTGGAACGCAAGCGGCCTGACCTTCCGCATCATTTCGCAGGTGCGCTCCGTTCCCGATCCGAGGACCGCTTCCGAGCAGGAATTGAAGGATGTACTGGTCCCCGCGGTTCTGATCGAGATGGAAGTGGATAATACGGGATGCAGCCGGTCAAGACGAGCCTTCTTTGGCTTTCGCAAGAACGACCCTGCAGGCTCCATGCGCAGGCTGGACGATGTGTCGGATCGGCTGTCCGGAATCGGGCAGGGCCGTTTCATCGCGATTGCGGCCGAGCGCGGGACGGCGCAATCCGGGCTATATTTCAATATAGAGGAAATTCTCAGACCGGCGCATGAAGAGAACTGGGGCTTCGGGCTCGGCTCGTCCGGGGCGATGCTGATGGATGTTCCGGCCGGAACGAAACAGACCTATCGTTTTGCCGTTTGCTTCCACCGAGCCGGATATGTAACTACCGGAATCGATGCGAGCTATTACTATAACCGCTTCTTTCCGAATATTGAGTCGGTCGCTGAATATGCCTTATCCAGGTTTGATGCTCTGAAGGAGGAGGCAGAACGGGCGAATGATTTAATCGATAAATCCCCTTTGAACGAGGATCAGGCATTCATGCTGGCCCATGCCATTCGCAGCTATTACGGCTCCACACAGCTGCTGGATTATAACGGTGAGCCCTTCTGGGTGGTCAATGAAGGCGAATACCGGATGATGAACACCTTCGATCTGACGGTGGATCAGCTGTATTATGAGCTGCGGATGAACCCGTGGACAGTGCGCAATGAGCTGGACATGTTCGTGAAGCGCTACAGCTATGAGGATACAGTTACGTTCCCGGGGGATCGCACCGAGTATCCGGGAGGCATCAGCTTTACGCACGACATGGGAGTCAACAATTCCTTATCCCGCCCAGGCCATTCCTCCTATGAAATATACGGCCTCGACGGCTGCTTCTCGCATATGACCCATGAGCAGCTGGTAAACTGGATACTTTGCGCGGCAGCGTATTACGACAAGACGAACGACTCCGACTGGATGACGCAAAATATCGGCATGATGGCACGATGTCTCGACAGCATGCTGAACCGGGATCATCCCGACCCGGCCCGGCGAAACGGTATCATGGGTCTGGACAGCACCCGCACGAAGGGTGGCGCGGAAATTACCACATACGACAGCCTGGATGTCTCTCTTGGCCAAGCGCGCAACAATATTTATCTGGCGGGCAAATGCTGGGCGGCTTATGTGGCGATGGAGAAGCTGTTTGCCGAGTTTGGGATGGCTGAGCAGGCTCAGACCGCAGGGGAGCAGGCTGTCAAATGCGCAGCAACGCTCGTGTCCAGCGTTACAGAGCAAGGCTATATTCCGGCCGTCATCGGGGAAGGCAATGATTCTAAAATCATACCAGCCATTGAAGGGCTGATATTCCCGTATGTGACGGGCTGCCGTGATGCATTGGAGCGCAGCGGCCGCTTCGGGGCATATATCGATGTGCTGGATCGGCACCTGCGCAGCGTGCTGCAGGATGGCATCTGCCTGTTCGAAGACGGGGGCTGGAAGCTGTCCTCGACGAGCAACAACAGCTGGCTCAGCAAAATCTACCTCTGCCAGTTCATCGCCCGGCAAATTCTTGGGCTAACCTGGGATGAACAGGGCCGCCATGCCGACAGGGCCCATGTGGAATGGCTGACGCATCCGGAGCTCTCGGTCTGGAGCTGGAGCGATCAGATCATCTCGGGGCAAATCACGGGCAGCAAATATTATCCGCGGGGCGTAACGGCCATATTGTGGCTGGAAGAGGACGCGGCGGAGAAGCAGGCGTAAGGATTGCCGTTACAAGTTCATCGGCCTTCGGTAGGAACACTGCCTACAGCGAAGGCTCTTTTCTATTCTAGTGGGGGAGGGAGAACATGAACCTGAATCATCCATGGAAAAAAAACGTGCTCAAAAGACTGATCCTCTCGTTTATTTGCATTCTTCTTCCTCTCTATATCCTCAGCATGCTCATTTATAACTGGGGAGTCCGCACCTTGGAGGACGAAATCTCCAAATCGATGATTTCACAGGTATCGCAATATTACAGCGGCCTGGAGGAGGAGTTCAAACGAATTCAAACGCTGCAGTATGATGTCTTGAGCGATGATAATTTAAACGCGCTGGGCGCGATTCCGGAATCGATGAATGATATTGAGAAAATGCAGAGCATTCTGCGCTTGCAGCAGCGGCTTAACGCCATACGGAACAGCAGCGCTTATATCGTCGATGTGTACGCCCATATTCCGGCGATCCAAAAAAACGTATCCGCTCTAACGATTTCCTCGTTTAATCCGGAGGAATATGATGATTTCAAGAATATTCCGCTATCTCTGGATTCGAAGCTGATCAATATGAACGGCAAAACCTATTTGAGCGCCTCGTATCCTTTTGTGACGCCGGAGAGCAAGAAGTGGCCGCTTTTTATCGTGGTCATCGAAATTTCCAAAGACAAGCTCAAAGAAAATATGAAGAAAATGGTTAACTCCCCGGGGGAGGGATTAGTATTTAAAAGCTCGCAGTTTGAGATCACGACCAGCCATGACGCCCACTTCGATCTTGCGGCCGCTTCGCAAATGTTAAGCGATGTCGACCCCAATACGGCGCAGACCGTGACGATTACGAACAAGCAGTATTTAGCCGTGTACAGCTACTCGCATTTCTTCGGGGCGGTGCTCAGCAAATACGTTCCGGTTCATGCCGTATTCCAGCCGCTTGAGAAGTACCGGAACTGGTTCGTTCTGCTGCTGCTCGTATCCTTTGCCATCATTGTCGTGTATTCCCTTTATGTCTATAAGTATATTCACAAGCCGCTGTACAAGCTGGTGAAGGCTTTCCGCAAAGTCGAGCACGGCGATTTCAACGAGCAGATCGACCATGATTTCAATGATGAGTTTCAGTATATTTATACGCGTTTTAACGCCATGCTGGAAAATCTGAAGTCCTTGATCGACCAGGTGTACAAGCAGCAGCTATTGACGCATAAGGCCGAGCTGAAGCAGCTGCAATCCCAGATCAACCCGCATTTCCTGTACAACAGCTTTTTCATTCTTAACACAATGACGCGCTTGGGCGATTACGACAACCTAGAGCGGTTCACGAATCAGCTTGGGGAGTATTTTCAATTCATTACGCGGGGCGATTCCGACGAGGTGCTGCTGGGGAGGGAAATCAATCATGCCAAGGTGTACTCCGAAATCCAGGCGATGCGATTCGCGAAGCGCAACCGGATCGAGTTCGGCGAATTGCCGGAAAATGTGGGTCATATTATGGTGCCAAGACTGATTGTTCAGCCGATTATTGAGAACGCATTCAAGTACGGACTGGAGAAAAAAAGCGCCAACGGCATTTTAAATGTGCATTTTGCCCGAACGGAAAACGAGCTGCTGCTGATCGTGGAGGATAACGGCGAGGAGCTGACGGATGAGCAGATCCGTGCTCTGAACGAGAGCCTCGCGCGTCCGGATGAGGCGGAGACGACGGGGCTTCTCAATATTCATCAGAGAATCCGCCTGAAGTTTGGACAGAACAGCGGACTATATATGGAGCGAAGCGAGTTAGGCGGATTAAAAGCGACAATAAGGATCGTCATTTCGGATGGAGGAATGTAGGATGTACAGACTTTTGGTCGTCGATGACGAAATGATTATAGCGGACGGGTTATATGAGGTGCTGTCGAATCTGCCCCAGCTGGAGCTGGATGTTTACAAGGCCTATTCCGGTGATGAGGCGGTGCGGCTGTTCGACCGGACGCGCTTCGATATCGTGCTTACGGATATCCGGATGCCCGGCCTGAACGGACTTGAGCTGCTGGACAAAATCAGGGAGAGATGGCCTAGCTGCAGGGTCATTTTTCTGACGGGACATAATGAATTTTCCTATATTTACTCGGCCTTCCAGTATGAGGGCGTGAGCTATTTATTGAAGACCGAAGGGTATGAGAAAGTGATTCAAATGGTCGAGCAGGCGGCCATGGATATCGAGACGGAGCTGAAGGCGGAGGCGTTGCTCCAGAAGGCCCAGGAGCAGCTTGACGCGACAAGGGAATTGCTGCAAAAAGACTACGTCAAAGGAATTTTGAACGAGCAGCTCGGCGTGCAGGAAATCCATCAGAAGCAGTTCGATGAACTGGCGATTCCACTGCGCGCGGACCGTCCTGTGCTCATCATGCTGGGCAGGGTCAACAGCTTTGCCAGCGCGCTCACCTATGCGACGAAGTCCAGGCAGCTCTACAGAATCAGGCTTATAGCCAACCAGTATTTATCCGCTCGCGTCTCGTTCGTTGACGTCGTCAATGAGAGCATGGACCCGGTTTGGCTGATTCAGCCGCTGCAGGAAAGCAGCGAAGCCGAGAGTTGGGAGCGGGCCATGACGTTCATGAAGGGAAATCTGGAGCTGATCCAGTCGGCGTGCCGCGAGTCCCTCGGCGAAGTGCTGTCGTTCGTGCTCGACGATAGCCCGGTGATGTGGAAGGACGCAGCGGAACGCTTCTCCACGGTGAACATGCTGATGAATTACCGGATCGGGCAGGGCTGCGGCATGCTGCTTCTCGCTAAGCAAATGATCGAGAAGCAGCTTCAGCCGCCAGGGGAGGAACAGCGCGGGAAGCCGCTTCTGCGCCATGCCAAACCGGCCGTGCTTGCTGATCAATTGGAGCATGGACAGCGGGCCGAATTCAGAGCTATTCTGCTCGATTGCGCGGCAGCGCTGGCCGGCATCGACAGCATGCATCATGTCCCGGCCCAGGAGCTGTATTACTCCATCGGGCTGGTATTCCTGTCTTACATGAATCGCTGGAACCTGGTCGAGACGGCGGCGACCCGGATCGGCCTGCACAAGCTGATGCAGCCGGGGGAGCATGAGTCCTGGCAGCAAGCATTCGACTATTTGCTCCATGTCGGGGATATGCTGTTCAGCCTTCAGAGTCAGGAGGAGGAGAGGCGGGCAAGGGACGTTATCACCGTCATTCAGAAGCACGTCCAGGACCATCTGCATGATCCCGACGAGATATCGCTGGTCCGGCTGGCAGAGCTGGTCTTTTTTAACCCGTCTTACCTATCCCGGCTATTCAAGCAGGTGACCGGCACGAATTTATCCGAATACATCTCGGCGTGCCGAATGACGAGGGCCAAGCGGCTGCTGGAAAATCCAGACGTCAAGATCCAGGATGTGGCGGAGCTTGTCGGATACGGAACGGCTACGAACTTCACGCGCTCCTTCCGCAAGGCGACCCATATGACGCCCCAGGAGTATCGGGCCACCATATTCAACAGGTAAACAGCTGATTCAAATGTCAAGAGATGAATATTGAATGAGAGCGGTTTCAAATCTAACATTAAACATATAAGGGCCCTATACCACTTACAGCTTTCAGGGAGGTTCATATGAAAAAGAGAAGAACAATGAAGAAATCGGCAATTGTATGCTTGGCAGGTTTCATGCTGCTTACAGCCTGCGGAGGCGCAAAGGAAGCGAATTCGCCCGCAGCCGCTCCAGATCCGGCCAAGGCCGATGTGGATTTGATGGCGAAGTATGATCCGCCCGTGGACATTACGGCATGGCGTTATACGGAATCCACTTACAAATACGAAAACAACGATACGATCGAGGACAATATTTATACCCGCACTTATTCAAGCGATCTCGGCATCAATTTGAAGTATGTCTGGACGGTTCCTGTAGAGCAGTTCGATCAGAAAATGAACGTGTCGATCGCCTCCGGCGATTTGCCCGATATTATGTGGCTGAAGAATAAGCAGTTGACCGACCTGGCGGAGAACGACATGCTGTATGATTTGACGGATTTGTTCGAGAAATACGCATCGCCAATTACGAAGGAAATCATGCTGCAGGATGAGGCCAGCTTCAACACGGCGAAGATCGGCGGGAGATTAATGGCGATTCCGCATACGTCCTCTGCGGTCGACGGGCTGCCGATATTGTATGTCCGGACGGACTGGCTGGAGAAGCTCGGACTCCCTGAGCCGCAAACAATGCAGGATGTTCTCGCTGTTGCGGAAGCGTTTACGAAAAATGATCCGGACGGCAACAGCAAAGACGATACATTTGGTCTGGCGTTCACCAAAACATTTTTGACGGATGCTCATTTCGGTACGTCCGGATATTTCTCCGGTTATCATGTGAATCCGGGCAAATGGGTTAAAGATGAATCCGGTCAGCTCGTGTACGGCAGCATTCAGCCCGGCGTGAAGGACGCGCTCCAGCAGCTGCAGGATCTGTACGCTAAAGGCATACTGGATCGGGAGTTTGGCGTGAAGGACCGCGCCAAGGTGACCGAATCGGTGGCGAGCGGCAAGGTAGGCATGTTCTATGGCTCTATGTCTGCTCCGCTGTCCATCATCCAGCAGAATGTCGACAATGACCCGAACGCCGAGTGGAAGGCTTTGCCGCTTGTATCCATGGACGACAAGAAGGCAACCCCGATCGGCAAAATGCCGATTACGAGATATTACGGGGTGAGCAAGGACAGCAAGCATCCGGAAGCGATCATCAAGCTGTTGAACTTCAGCATGCAGGGCTATGATCCGGAAGTCGCTCAAGAGAACAGCAAATTCGGGATTACCGATACGAACATTCCGGTCTATCTGTACAGTTTGATCAGCGCCGACCCGGCCAAGAAAAACCTGAACGCGCACTTGAATACGATGCAGGCTCTGGAAACGAATGACCCATCCCAGCTGTCTGTTGAGGAAAAGGGTTACTATGACAGAATCGTCGACTACCGGGGCGGTAACAGAGCGAACTGGGGAACAGAACGCGTATTCGGTTCGCCAAGCAGCTTCGACGTGATCGATCATTACGTCCAAGAGGACAACTATATTTTTGATGCCTTCTACGGGGCGCCAACGCCGACGATGGTGGAGAAGCTCGCCACCCTGGAGAAGATGGAGGAGGAAGTATTCACCAAAATCATCATGGGGCAGTCGCTGGACAACTTCGACAAGTTCGTGGAGGACTGGAAGAAGCTTGGCGGAGAGCAAATTACGAAGGAAGTCAACGAATGGGCTGAGAAGAACAAATAAAAGTTGGGCACAGATTGGATAAGATGACGATGAAAAGGGAAGAAAGGGGCAACTCTATTTTCCCTTTTTATTGTCAGCATGGTTATGAATGGAGGAGCCGCGATGGGGATGAAGAAGAAACTGCAGGAAATTCCTCTGCATCTGATGATTTTACCCGGCATTATTTTAACTGTAATTTTTAGCTATGTCCCGATTTTGGGGACGGTGATCGCTTTTCAGAAGTTCGTTCCTTCCAAAGGGATTTTCAATTCGAAATGGATTGGTCTGGACAACTTTCGCTACATGCTGGATATGCCGAACTTTACGAGTGTACTGTGGAATACCGTATTTATCGCCATTTTGAAAATTATCGCGGGACTGGTTGTTCCGATTATATTTGCGCTGCTGCTCAATGAGCTGGCAGGAGCCTTTTTCAAACGCACGATTCAAACGATTATTTATTTTCCTTACTTCTTGTCCTGGGTTATCCTGGGCGGGATACTGATCGACATATTGTCTCCTTCGAGCGGGATCGTGAATCAATTTCTGGGCGTATTCGGCATCAAGCCGATCTTTTTCCTGGGGGATGATAAATGGTTCCCTTATACGCTCGTCCTGACGGATACCTGGAAAACCTTCGGCTACGGCACGATCGTATATTTAGCCGCCTTGACGGGGATCGATCAGAGCCTGTATGAAGCGGCTACCATGGACGGGGCGAACCGCTGGAAGCAGACGATTCACATCACGCTGCCCGGCATGCTGCCGATCATTACCCTGATGACCGTGCTCAGCTTGGGGAATGTGCTTAATGCGGGCTTTGAGCAGGTGTTCAACCTGTACAGCCCTATGGTCTACAGCACGGGGGACATTATCGATACGCTAGTGTACCGGATCGGTCTCGTGGACGCGCAATACGGCGTGGCGACGGCGGTTGGCTTGTTCAAATCGCTGATCTCGTTCGTCTTGATCGTCCTGTCGAACAAACTGGCTAACAAATACGCCGGATACAGGGTTTTCTAGGAGGGAGAAGGCATGCATAAAACATCAATCAGCCGAAAAATATTTCTGACGTTCAACTATATTCTGCTAACCGTTACGGCCGTTGTATGCATTCTGCCATTAATCAACGTGCTCGCCATTTCCTTCAGCTCCAGCAGCGCGGCTGCTGCCGGGTATGTTAAGCTCTGGCCCGTTGATTTTACGGTTGCCTCATATAAATACGCGCTGACCAAAAATGAATTTTTGACCGGATTTTTCGTTTCAGGCAAACGAGTGCTGCTCGGCTACATCATCAACATGCTTATTACCATTTCGATCGCCTATCCGCTATCTAAGGAGAAAAAGGCGCTCGGGATGCGGAACGTGTATGCCTGGTTCTTCATCATTACGATGCTGTTCCATGGCGGGCTGATTCCGACCTATATGACGATCAAGTCCTTGGGGCTGCTGGATACGATCTGGGCGCTAGTACTGCCTGGCGCCGTACCCGTATTCAATGTCATCCTGCTGATGAATTTCTTCCGCAACCTGCCCAAAGAAATCGAGGAAGCTGCTTATATCGACGGGGCTGGACATTGGCGCGTGCTATGGAGCATCTACTGTCCGCTTTCGAAGCCAGCCTTGGCGACGATCTCGCTGTTTGTTCTCGTGGGGCACTGGAACTCCTGGTTTGACGGCTTGATCTACATGAACTCGCCGGCCAACTATCCGCTGCAGAGCTACTTGCAGACGATCATTATCGAGGCTGATCCGAGCATCGTCAGCTCCAATGAGCTGCTGGATATGTCGGAGATTTCAAACCGGACGTTTAAATCGGCCCAGGTATTCTTGGCCGCCTTCCCGGTACTGATCATTTATCCGTTCCTGCAGAAATATTTCATGAAGGGGCTCGTGTTTGGAAGCGTGAAGGGATAAGGGTAAGCTTTTTTAGAATAAAGGAGTGGAAAAAGAGTGGATATGAACCGAACGATGACAATGCCTGCGTGGGGGGATCTCGGCAACGGCTATTATCGCAATCCTGTGCTGAACGCGGATTTCTCCGATCCGGACGTCATCCGCGTGGGCGATGATTTCTATATGGTGTGCTCGGATTTTCATTTCATGGGCATGCCGGTCCTGCATTCGAAGGATCTGGTCAACTGGTCGATTATCGGCAAAGTATACGAACGGCTGGATATCGATCCGGCGTATGACGACATGCGGGCTTATGCCAAAGGGAGCTGGGCGCCTGCGCTCTGCTATCACAATGGGCTGTTCTATGTGTATTTCTGCACGCCGGATGAAGGGCTGTACATGAGCACGGCTCAGGACCCTGCCGGTCCCTGGAGTGCGCTTCATGAAGTGAAGCGCGTTGCCGGCTGGGAGGACCCCTGCCCATTCTGGGACGACGACGGCCATGCCTATCTGGGTCACAGCACCGTTGGCGCCGGCCCGATTATTATTCATCGCATGAGCGCGGACGGCAGGACGCTGCTGGATGACGGCGTAATCGTCTATGTCGGAAAAATTGCCGAAGGAACGAAAATATACAAGAGAAACGGATATTATTATTTGGTAATTCCCGAGGGCGGCGTAGAGACGGGCTGGCAAACTGTGCTTCGCGCCAGGGATATTTATGGCCCGTATGAACGCCGGGTCGTCCTGCAGAAGGGAGCGACCGATATCAACGGACCGCACCAGGGAGCCTTGGTGGAGCTGGACAGCGGGGAGACGTGGTTCATGCATTTCCAGAGCGCGGGTGCGATCGGAAGGGTGTGTCACCTGCAGCCAGTGGAGTGGGTGGACGATTGGCCCGTCATTGGCGCGGCTGGAGAGCCCGTGGCCGTGTATGGGAAGCCGTCCGTCGCCGGGCGTCATCCGGTGCGGCTGCCGCAGACCTCGGATACGTTTGAGGGGCCGGAGCTCGGACTGCAGTGGCAGTGGAACCATAATCCGGTCAATGACGGCTGGTCTTTGCGCGAAAGGCCGGGATATTTGCGGCTGAAGGCAATGCCGGCGCCGGAGCTTCTGCAGGCGAGAAACACTTTGACCCAGAAGCTGATCGGAAGCAAAGGCATCGTATGTACTGAGCTCAGCGTCCTGCATATGAATCCGGGACAGCGGGCCGGCTTGGCCTTCCTCTGCGCCCGGGAAGAGAACTGGATCGGCGTTGTGACAGAGGAAGGCGGCAATTATCTTCAAGCCGTTACAGGTGGAACGGTATTCTACGGTCCGAAGCTTGCCGGCGAATCGGTCTGGCTGAAGAGTCATATCGATTTATCGGGCGAGACCAGCTTCTTCTTCAGCCTGGATGGGGTAATCTTTATCCCGTTAGGCGGCGAGTGCCGCATGAGCGCAGGCTTCTGGAAGGGAGCGAGAGTCGGACTGTTTAGTTATACGATCGGTGAGAAAGGCGGCAGAGCCGATTTTCAAGGCTTTTGCTACGAGCATGATGGACCGTGGGCGTAAGCGGTGAAAAGAAGAGCATCGATGATTACATTGTAAAGAGGCTGATGAGATTGAATGAGAGCTTATTGACAAAGCTGCGGGGTCTGGACGCGGTAGCGCTGATTGGGGAGGAGAAGCAAAGTTCTCACGGATCAGTACTTGAGGAATGGCAGCGTTCAGGCGTTAAGTTTGTATCCTCGGCGGAACGGTTCGAGGGCGTCTATTACTCCGCGGGGCGCAAGCTGCTGGATTGCATCGTTATGTCCCGAGGAGGTGCTCACGTCCTGCATGAAGGCGGAGCTTATCCGGGCACCTGGCTGGAGAGCACGGGGACGATCAATGCCGAGCTGCTGTCACGATTCATACCCGGCGTGGCGGAGGCTACGTTCCGCCTGTTCGCCGATTATCAAAGGGACGACGGCCAGATGCCCTATAAAGTAACGGCCCAGGGGCCGGGCTACAGGCAAATCCAGATGGTAACTCCGCTGGCCAGAAGTGTATGGAATCACTATATGCTGAACGTAAGCGGTACAAGTGATCAGGTCTTCCTGAGGGTAATGTACACCGCCATGGCCCGGTTTGACGAATGGCTCGCCCGGTATCGGAACACTCGGGGCACCGGCTGCGTAGAAGCATTCTGCACATTCGATACCGGCCATGATCTGTCGCCGCGCTTTTGGCATGTTCCTGATACCGCCCATTTGGACGATGCCCGGAAGTATAACCCGGATTCGCCCATACTTCCATTTCTGGCGCCTGATTTGACAGCTAACGTATATTGCCAGCGCCAATATTTGGCCAGGATGGCGCGTGAATTGGGAGCAGAGGCGGAAGGGGCGGAATGGGAGCTGAAGGCCAAGCAGAGCGAGCAGAGCTTGTTCAGGCACTGCTTCGACGAAACCGACGAGTTCTTCTATGATGTGGATCGGAACGGGGAGTTCGTCCGCGTCCAGTCCGATGTATTGCTGAGGGTATTAGCCTGTGAGACAGGGGACCGTGCATTATTCGACAAGGCGCTGAGACGTTACTTGTTGAATACGAGCAAGTTTTTTGCTAAATATCCTTTAACCTCAGTAGCGATGGATGATCCGCGCTTTGATCCGTCCTCGGCGTATAATAGCTGGGCTGGGCCCACGAATTTCCTGACTTTGATTCGAACGCCGCATGCTTTTGAGCATCACGGCCGATACGTGGAGTTGACCTGGGTGATGCAGCCGATATTAAGTGCAATGTCGCGTATGACTCGTTTTTCGCAAACATTAAGCCCATGGACGGGAGAAGAAGGATACACGGATACTTATTCACCATCGCTTTTATGCGTGCTGGATTTCGTAGAGCGGATGTGCGGGATTATGCCTACGCCTGAAGGAGAGCTATGGTTCACAGGGCTGCTGCCGTATCCGATGGATCATGGGGAAGAGGTGGCCGGAGAAACAGCGTATTCCCGCTTCATCGATGGCGTGCTGTATGAATTGGTGAATACCCGAGCGGGCGCCACAGTGCACCGGAACGGCGAGGTTTATATGCGTTTTCCTTACGGCACCAGGGCAGTAACGGACCGCAATGGACAACTGCGGGAAATGGTCGGGATGACGTATGCGCCGGTACAAGGCGAGATAGAGTTCGAAGGCCGGATTTATACGCTTGAAATTAAAGGGAATGAACGAAAGACCTGGACAGGGGATACACTTGTAACCTGTGCAGACATCGGTACGGTAGTGCCTGCATATTGCTAGTGTGAAGATTTGAAAAGGGAAATAAAGAAAGGGGCCTTGCCGCGGATGCGGCAAGGCCCTTATGAATAAGAGAACTACTTCTTGAACCCGGCATTAACGATTCCGAAGTAGAGCTTATCTTTGTAATCCATGTCGGAGTCGGTGTTGGTAATGACGATTTTTAGTTTACTGATATTTGAGACGTTAACATCGAAATCAATCGGAAGCACGCCCTTCTCCAGTTTGTCGGAAGTATAGAGGAGTTGATCGTCTCCGTAAACTTTAAGCGTAGCGTGAGCCTCCTCCGAGGAACGGCTGTCATAGTGGAGGACAAAGCTGCCGCTAAAAGATTTGTATTTCTGGTTCAGCAGGTATTCTCTCTCCATAGCCAGACCATGCGTAGCCCCCGTGCCGGAGCCGACAAGCTCGAATTTCAGGCCATCATTATAATTGGTCCCGGTGTTATCCTTATCGTCTTCCGGGCTCCAGGCAGTTACTTTGTTGCTGCTGTGGCTCTGCCAATCCAAATGTCCCCATTTGATACTTTGACTTTCGCTAAGAAAGTCGAGTGAAGACAAGGAAACATCGTGATCGGTTGCATTGACTTTGCCTATATAAATGCTGTTGCCCGGAGCGTCCCATGTTACTTTGCTGTTGAAGGCTTCCGCTACTGCCCGGACGGGAAGATACGTGGTTCCTTCATAAACGAGCGGTTCGATTTTGTTGCCCTTGGCATCAGTTGATTGGACGAGCCTGCCGTCGACGTAAATTTTCGTGCCATTAAAGAAGGCAGTAATTTGCTTTTGAAGCGGGGCCGCCCATGCAGAGGTAGCTGTCGTCAGTACGGCCGCAGCCACGAAGCCTGTACTAAAGATGGCCATTTTTTGTTTGAAGTTTTGTTTGTTCATGCTGTTATCCCTCTTTCTTTAAATGTAGGAATGATCATCCCTATTTTGTATATCGGAAAAGAGAATTTGTTTTTTTAATGGAGTCAGTTAGCTTTTACCCAGGAAGTGAATGGGCTGGGAGCTTGTAATAAATGGCCTGCTATTTCAACGATGAGTATGATAAACGGCTTAAAGTCCCACAGCATTTTTCGATTGCCCCTTATCTGCCCGAACACTGCGGCCGAGTAAATAACCGACAAGGGAGGCGATCATTTGCTGAAATACCATGCCGAGTACGACCGGAACGGCAACAGGAGCGGGAAAATAAGTAACGGCCAGCACCGCCCCCGCGCTAATGTTCCGCATGCCGCCATTGAAGATGAGCGCGACTCTGTCGGGATAACTCCACCCCATGAGCTTGGAGAAGGCCAGGCCGAGCAAGTAGCCCGTAGAAGCTATGACCACGATGACGACGGCCAGACCTGCCAAATGCAGACTGAAATCCGTAAGATAGGGGGCGACGACCGAGCCGTTAATGGCCACGATGGCGGCCATCGCGAGCTTAGAAAACGGGTTGAGCCGCGGACCCCAAATGGGTGCGATACCTCCTTTGCTCCATTCATTCAAAATCATGCCGATCAGGGAGGGCACGACGATCATCCAGAACAGGCTGCTCATCATGTCGTATACATCCAATTGCACATCGGTGCCGACGAGCAAGGATAGAATGCCGGGAACAAGGAAGGGAGCCAGCATCGTGTCAATCAGAATAATCGATAGCGTCAGGGCGATGTTACCTTTGTACATGCTGACCCATACAAAGGTGCTGACCCCCGTCGGTATGCTGGCAGCGAGGATTAGCCCAGTGATCATATACATATCTCCCGGATAGACAAGATGGCCGAAGCCCATCGCAATGAGAGGCATCGCCAGATGCAGAATGAACAGGCAGATGATCAGGGGCAAGGGCCTCTTGAGCACATTCACAAAATCTTTAAAACCGAGGCTGATGCTTCCGGCAAAGGTCATGAATGCGAACAGCCATGGGGACAAATAAGTAAATGAAGACAGGCGGCTGCCGCAAAGGAGACCAATGACGATGCTCACCGGAGTAATTATAGGCATCAAGCGGTTCAGCAGGCGGTTCATGGATTGCAGCATGGTTGATTACGTCCTTTTCATTAGCTAGTAGAGTGGAATGTTTAGTTTAAGACGGGAGCTGCTAAATCAGGTGATGCAGCAGGCCCACCTTTTATATTAAAGGAAAGAAGAGGATGTTTAAACAGGAATGCTGTATGGATTTCGGAATGAGCTGTTTTGCCTGATTGCCTGTTATGTCATGTCCAGAAATTTAATAATTTAATAACATGTCCCGGACTCTACCATGACAATCGTAAGTTACGGTGGATATATACATATTTTTGTATAAATCTGAATTCATGCCAGCAGGAGGAGAATTATGTTTAAGTTGAAGCCGTCGAACGAAAAACGAATCGTTGTATCCTTAGCGGTATGTTTGCTGTCAGGGGGCCTTGGCGGAGGAGCAGGGGCAAGCGCCGTGGCAATCCCCGAATCGGTAGCTCCGCCGAAGCCGTCATGGGGTTACTTTGTGGACCATTACAAAAATAATGATAAAGATCATTTATCGGCCGTCTCCAATCCCGCGATTGGAGTTCTATCGGAATATCACAAGCTCTGGACTCCCGGGGGCAGCTGGGATACGGGAAGCAAATTGAACGATGCGCTGCTGGACGCCAATATCCAGAAGGTCGTGGAAATCACTGCCAACCGGACGGCTGAAGAGGCGGAAGCCGCCTATTACGATGACCGCCGCAAGCAAAGCTACAGTGTCATTGAAGGATTGGGCCCCCTTACCGATATCTATCGCGTCAAAGCAGGAGCTAGGACGACGATCAAAAGCATTCCGGCCGACGCTACCCGTAAAAAATATGACGATGAGGGGACGAATTCGGGCATTCCCGAATCATCGCTAGGCAGCATTGTCAGCTTAGTCGATACGCTGCGCGGCAGCTATTCTTCGACGAATCCTGCGAAGAGCTATTACAGCTACGCCCGCCCATTCCGCTGGAATGACCATGTAGCCGTCCTGCCGACTCTTGTTCCAGCTCAAAACCCAGATCCAAGCAATGATGGAGGTTATCCCAGCGGTCACACGAATGCGGCATATTTGACGGCCTATGCGATGGCTTATGCCATCCCGGAGCGTTACCAGGAACTGCTCACCCGTGCTTCGGAGCTCGGGCACAATCGGATTGTTGCAGGCATGCACTCGCCATTTGATGTCATGGGAGGGCGGGTCATGGCGACAGCGCTAGCTGCGGCAATCCTGAATGATCCGGCCAACAGCAGTCTGAAGAAGGCGGCCTACGAGGAGGCGCACAATATATTGCTTGCTCATACGGGGGCAGCGGCAGATCATTTCAGCAATTATGCTGCGAACAAGCAGAATTTTACGAAGCGGTTGACTTATGATTTTCCACAGGCAGGGCCAACGGGTAAGCCGGCCGTCGTGCCGAAAGGAGCGGAGGTGCTGCTGGAGACGCGATTGCCATACCTCGACGATACGCAGCGCCGCTGGGTGCTGGCTACGACGGCTCTCCCTTCCGGGTATCCCGTGCTGGATGACGAGGAAGGCTGGGGGCGTCTCAATCTCTTTGCAGCAGCGGATGGATACGGCGCATTTGCAGGCGATGTTACGGCAACAATGGATTCTACGCAAGGCGGCTTCCATGCAGAGGATCGCTGGCGTAATGACATCTCCGGCACTGGCAGACTGATCAGGAAAGGGACAGGCACATTAAAGCTGGCAGGCAGCAATATGTATTCCGGTGGAACACGGATCGACGGAGGGACGCTTGTTGGCGAATCGGAAACGGCGTTCGGCCTTGGGGACGTATCCAATCAGGGAGGCACTCTCGTGGTTGCCAATGCTTCCGGCAAGCTGACGATCGGAGGAAGCTTCAAGCAGTCTGAGCAAGGAACGCTGGAGCTTCGCCTCGGAGGCCCAAATGACGGGCTTCGGATTATGGGAAGTGCGTCTTATGGAGGGAAACTGCGCGTTAATTTTGCAGATGATTATGTTCCTAAAGGTGTCATCACAATCATTACGGACGGCAGCCCGGATAAAAATGGAGAATTTGGATCGGTAGAGACCGCCGGATTGCCTAGCGGTTATAAAGTTCAGGCGATTTACAATGGTTACAGCGTTCAACTGAAGATTCAAGCGGGCCAGTAGTCATTGCTGCCTTTCTGGAATTCTTCCGAAGATTCCATGGGGAAACTGCTGGAGAAAAGCCAATCTACAGACTTCTCAGCCTGTAGATTGGCTATATGCATTGGATATCCTATATTACGCTCTATTCCGCTACGGTATCGGTTACCATTTACAAGCTGCCATAAGCCGCTGCACGGACGCGAAGATGGTGATACTCCTCCATGTTCGGGAATAGCTGATGCATGTACACTACCGAGAAGCCTTCGCTTGGATCGATGGAAGCCCAGGTGCCCGCGGCGCCGGTCCAGCCGAATTCACCGATGGAGCTATTGGAGTGGCCGGCCGCCGGATCCATCATCGTTCTGACGCCAAGCCCATAGCCGTAACCAGCAAGGTAGGAATTGTGGAAGTCGGCCAACTGTCTATCATTTAAATGATTAGTTCGCATTAGATCGATCGTCTTGCGGCCGATGATTCGCTCACCCTTCCAAACTCCGCCGTTGGCCAGCATTTGCGTGAAGGCCAGATAATCCTTCAAGGTGGAGTAGAGTCCGACACCGCCGCTCTCATAAATAGAGTCTGCCTGATGATGCTCATCAAGCCAGCCGGGAACCTCCTGCAGAGTGCCATCTGCGGCAGGGCTATAACAGGAAGCCATCCGCTCCTCGATATTATCGCGATAACGGTATCCTGTGCTGGTCATTCCCAGCGGGCTGAACAGCTCCTCCTGCAAAAACTGGCCCAGCGATTTGCCGGAAATGACCTCGATCAAAGCGCCGACCAAGTCGTGCCCGTACCCGTAAAGCCACTGCGTGCCCGGTTCAAAGGCCAGCGGAACCTGAGCTGCGGCTTTGACTTCGGTGAGCAGGCTGTATTTTCCATGCTCGTCCTTTAGCTTCTGCTGCAGAGCTCTTAGCTGCCGGGCCGGTTCAGATTCCCCGAAGGGATAAGGAATTCCAGCGGTCATGCAGAACGCGTCTTTAATTTGAATTGGATTTTTGGCGGCTTCCATATAGATTTCGCCGTTTGGTTTGGCCTTGACGACCTGCGGATTTTTATATTCGGGAATGTATTCATGCAGCGGCTCATTCAGCAGAAAATGACCTCTTTCGAAGAGCATCATGGCTGCGGTACATACGATGACTTTCGTCATGGAGAACAACCGGAACACGGTTTCGTCAGATACCGGGATTCCCTTGCTTACATTAGCGTAACCGTGATAGCCTTCGTACAAAATTTCCCCATGTCTTGCTACAGCGCAGGCACAGCCAGCAAGATTCTTCTTCGTAAAGCCGTCCAGCATTGCGTCTAGATGCCGAAAATCTCCCATACCGATCCCCCATTTCATTGATTTTAATAATCGTAGCCGTATAAAAGTTCATATATCCGTGAATAAAATCATCATACTGCAAATAGGGCTTTTGGGGCAAACTCCCATTTTTTGAATTGTAAAATTTCAGATGTTTATCAGCAATTTATTGCACTTTCATTCGCGGCAGGGGTAGATGTGCTGATTTATTCAAATATGCAGCCCAAACTGGACAAAGATGTCTTGAAGACGGTATACAACTGTGTTATATCATAGTCACGGGCTTAAGTACCGAATAATTATGACTATTACAATTAAGGCATGTATAGCATCATGAAGCGGAGAGATCAACTTTGACAACCATGAACAAAAGAGCTGCAGCACGAGAAGACAGACAGATGCTGATCCTTCGTGGAATAAACTTCTGGCAGTACGCTATTTTAGCGGTGCTTGCGCCATTTTTGCCGTTGTATTTTGCGAACTTGGGGTATTCGTCCTCGCAAGTCGGTTTTCTTATGATGATTGGCCCGTTTGTGGCAAGCATGATTCAGCCGTTCTGGGGGTATTTAAGCGATCGGCTGCAGACGGTAAAAATGATGATTTTTTGGCTGTGGATGTTGGCGATTGTCAGCAGTGTCGCATTGTTCAACTCTGGGGAGAGCTATGTACTGACGCTATGTTTCGTATTATCGTTGTACTTCTTCTATCAGCCGACGATGCCGTTGCTGGACAGCATTTCCGTCCAATCGGCGGCGCGCAGAGGGAAATCCTACGGTTCGCTGCGGTTGTTCGGTTCTTTGGGCTACACCGTAGTATCCCTGTCGGGAGGGCTGCTGCTGGCTGTATTGGGCGGGATTACCGGTCTGCCGTATTTGCTGTGGGCCGCTTGGGTCGTGCCGTTACTGCTGCTGATCTTCCTGCGCGACGAGCCTGCCGAAGGAGAAGGCATGACTCTGACCACCTTAAAAGAACTGTTCACGAACAAATCATTCCTGTGGTTTCTGTTTCTAGTATTCGTCATTTCAGTTCCTCATCGGATGAATGATGTTATGCTTGGCTTGTACATGAAGGAGCTGGGCGCCACCGATGCCATGGTGGGATGGGCCTGGGCTCTGGCCGCTGCCATGGAAATTCCCGTCTTCGCTTTGCTCGGGAGGTATCTAAACCGGATCCATGAATACGTGTTGATCGGCATCGTCGGCCTGTTATACACGATTCGCTGGTTCATGTATTATGTGTCGGATGATCCGTGGGTTCTATTGGCGCTCCAAGCAGGGGCTGCTATTACTTTTGCAGTGTTTTGGATCGTGGCCATGCATTATGTCGCACGGATTCTTCCGCCGCAGCTAGGAGCTACAGGTTTTTCGCTACTGAGCATGGTGTACCTTGGCCTGGCCGGCATGACGGGCGGAGTCGTGGGCGGGAGACTATCCGATCTGTACGGGGGAGCAAGCATGTATTTGTTTGCAAGCATTGCATCCCTTGTCGGGGGAGTCCTGTTTCTGGCGACGGAAGCGATGTCCCGCCGACGTGCCTGGAAAGCCCGGTGATAAAGTCACACCATATGAAAAAGCCGCCTATCGCGTATCGGAGCGCAAAGGGCGGCTTTGTTTTTGTAGTTAGCAGCGGGTCAGGCCCTGGGTTTGAAGATGCCAAACGGGCGCCCTACGGGCAGAAATACCCGGCCGAAATGCACATTCAGCACCGCCGCTCCGGCACCATACAGCGAGAGCAGGGCAATGCCCATTTCCGCGTAAGCAGCCAGGGTGTGGAACACTTCCGGGGCAATGCCAAATGCATCCATAGCTAGACCTAGAAAAAGAAGATCAATCAGGACAAATATGAAGAAGAGCACTTTATGTGTCTCCATAGCACCAATGGTCATAAATATAGTAAAAATGAGGTATCCGGCGAATGCAAAGCCAAGCTGCCTGCCGTCTACACCAGCAGCCAGCTCCGGCCCGAATGCGCCGAGCTTGATCAGCCAGCTGACGCCCATGGAGAACCAGAAGAAGGCATAGGCGCCAAAGGCGGTCATCCCAAAGGTGTTGTTATGCTTCGCATCCTGGATGCAGGCGAACAACTGGGCGAACGCCCCGAGAAATATCGCCCACGGAAGGACATAGCTTAAGCCGTCCGTCAGTCCCAGCTTTTGCGAGGAAGCGACTAGGGTGACGATCGCCAGTCCAAATAGGCCGATTCCGCTGGGATCAGCCGTGATGATTTTGACATGAGTAGAATTTGCAGTTTGCATAGTTTCGTAAAAGCCTCCACAAGATGATATATTGCTTCATTCCTCCGATAGCGGAATGCATGCTGGATTATCCATTATATCCGATTTGGTCTGGCTCTGCAGTGATGTTTGTTTGGAGTGATTCGGAGGAACAACGAGTTGCTGTGTCGAACATCCTATTAATCCGAAAATTTTGATTACTTATTCTAATAGAGATTATGTTTTTGGGAGGAGTATTTAAATGGACGAACAAGCCAGATGGCGTAAAAAGGAATATACCGATTGGTTAAGGCGTCAAAAAAAATCGAATGGACTGCCTTATTCAGAAAATACGATAAGTTCTTATGTCTCTGCCCTGACAACAGCCCCATCCCGGTTGGACGGAATTAAGCTGGAGACTGCAAACGTATTTGAAATTAGCGACTCTAGCTTATATCGAAGCATGAGAAAAATGATGGAGCAGGCGCAGAACTTTGATGAAGTAAATGTAAAGGCCGGCAACAAGGCATTTCAGTATAGCCTTGCCTACTACGAGGATTTTCTGAAGGAGCTGGAGAGCGGATCAATTTCAGAATCTGCTTCACAACATCCGAGTGTGAATATAGATTCGGGACATCACGGACTGCTGGATAAAAATATTATTATGCACGGCCCTCCCGGGACAGGGAAAACCTATCATACGGTTCTTTATGCGGTCTCTATCATTGAAAATAAACCTATAGACACTATTCTCGCAGAAGCTGAGGCAGAGGGATACCATCCAATTAAGGAGCGGTTCGAAGCCTATAAGGCGAATGGCCAAATTGCATTTACGACATTCCACCAATCCTACGGTTATGAGGAGTTTATTGAAGGCATCAAGCCGAAAATGCTATCCGGGGAAGAAAACGGAATTGAAACAGGAGAAGTAGGATACGAAATTTCCCCCGGAATTTTTAAACGATTCTGTGATACCGCTCTTAAACCGATTGTACAAGACAGCAATCATTTCGGAATTCGCAAGGAGCCTACGATTTGGAAGGTATCATTGGGAGGTTCTAAAGAGAACCCGGTTAAGCGGGACTGCTTCAATCATAATAGGATCCGCATCGGATGGGATTCCTATGGTGAAAGTGTAAATGAAGAAACGGATTACAGCCAGCATGGAGGCAAAATGATCCTCTCCCGATTTATGAATGAAATGCGTAAGGGGGATATCGTCCTTATTCTATATGATGAAGAAACGATAGACGGAATTGGCGTAGTTACTGGAGATTATGAATGGCTGGAACAGATGGAGAATTACAAGCGTTCTCGAAAAGTGAATTGGCTAGTCAAAGATATCCGGGAGAATATTTTGGAGTTAAATGGGGACGTCGTTATGACGCTAGGGTCTGTTTACCGGCTGAATCGAATTACGTTGTCAGATGTACTTTCTATGTTACAAAAGCATGAGAATGCGCAGCTTAATTCCGTCCTTCAGCAAAATAAAAACAATTACGTCTTCATCATAGATGAAATTAACAGAGGCAATATTTCTAAAATATTCGGAGAGCTGATTACGCTGATCGAACCGGCCAAACGACTTGGAATGCCGGAGGAATTGGTGCTTAAGCTTCCGTATTCTCAGGAGCCGTTTGGCGTTCCGAATAACGTCTATCTGCTGGCCACGATGAACACGGCAGACCGCTCCATCGCACGGTTGGACACAGCGCTGCGCCGGCGTTTTTCTTTTGCCGAAATGATGCCAGATCCAGGCTGTCTTTCTTCTCTGGTTGTGAATGGGGAATTGTTGAACCTATCTAAGATGCTGGAGATAATGAACCGTAGAATCGAGGCATTGTATGACCGGGAACATACGATTGGACATGCCTATTTTTTGGACTTGAACAGGGAACCCACGCTGGACAAGCTAGGACATCTGTTCGAGCATACGATTATCCCGCTGCTCCAGGAGTATTTCTATGATAACTATGAGAAAATTCGTCTCGTTCTAGGCGACAATAATAAGCCGGAGAAGGAGCAGTTTATCGTTGTAAAAAAAATAAATGCGAACGATTTGTTCGGCAATCTAGGCGAAGTGGAGCTGGAGGATAGCGTCACCTATAAAATCAACCGTGCTGCATTTGGCCAAATTGCCTCTTACCGCAAAATTTACGATTATAACGGACATGAATAGGGCTGCGAATATGGATCTAAGTATTAACGCGTTCAACAACCGTCGTGGAGGCACTTATATTACATTAAAAGAGTACGGTACGTTATGCAAAAATCCGAATGGAGTTTCACTTGGCTACCACTGCATGCCTGAGCTTGCCTTCGACCGGCTGGAACGATTTGTATTGGAGCATAAGGGACCTGGCCATCTGACGGATGCCCTTGAGCTAATGACATTGGCAAGCCGGAAAGGGGTCGGCAAAACCATTAGCGCCAAAAACTATGTTGGCGTAATCTCTATGGCGGATGGCACGCAAATTGAAATCCTGCCGAAAGTGTACGCACGCGATGAGGAAAGTTCCATTGTACAGACCAAAAGTATCTTCCTCCATATGCTAAAGTCGATCCGGGACATTCCCAATAAACCATTCAATATGGCGGGGCTTGGTACAGCGAACCACCATCTGCTAGACATCTTCATCCGCATGTTCATTGAAGAGGCTGTTGCCCTGGTCAAACACGGATTAAAATCGGATTACCGGGAACATCGGGACAATGAGCCTTTCTTTAAAGGGAAGCTCCAGTTTGCCCAGCATATTAAACACAATGCGGGACACAAAGAACGTTTCTTTGTCGAATATGACGAGTATAATATGAATCGAGCAGAGAATCGTCTGATCAAGGCAACGATCGGGTTGTTGATGAAGGTGAGCCGTAATACAAGAAATCAGAAAGATCTTTACGCGCTGCTGACGGCATTTGACAATATCGACACATCCATGCAATTAGAGAAGGATTGGGCCAGTGTAACAACGGATCGGACAATGAAGGAGTATCAGGCCATTTTAGCATGGTGCCGCTTGTTCCTGTCAGGCCAAAGCTTTACTCCGTTTAGGGGACAAAGTGCTGCGTACGCGCTGTTATTTCCAATGGACAAAATATTTGAACGATACGTTGCGGGCTTGCTGAAGAAAGGGCTTGGGCAATCGCCGGTTCAAGTTAAGACCCAGGATCGTACTCACCGTTTATTCCAAAATCCCGCCAGGTTTCAGTTGAAACCAGATATCGTCGTACAAGGGCCAGGCGGGGTAATCGTGCTGGATACCAAATGGAAGCTGCTCTCACCAAGTCCAGACTACGGCATATCGCAAGCAGACATGTATCAAGCATACGCTTACGGCAAAAAATATAGCGCCAGTGAGGTCTATCTTCTCTATCCTTGGAACCCGCGCCTTTCGGATATTACACAGCCTGTAGTTTATGATAGCGGGGATGGAGTTCAGGTTCGAATCGAATTCTTGGATTTGACCTTGGGAAAAGCAAGTGTGGATACTTTGTTAGCGAAATTGAGCGATACGATTGGCACGAAGAAGTAATAGTTCAGGAAACTAAAATCAGGCATCGCCAATCAAAGTTACTTTCCCGCGTACATGCACATCTAGGCCAGCGCCTACATACAATGTAGAACTGAACTTCATTGTGAGCTGGAGCGGGGCGTTCCCCTTCGGCCAATCGACGTGGGGGTGCTTTGTTCATGGAATTGTTTTCTGCGATTGCCTTGTTCGTGAAGCAGCTGACTTTGCTTGTGTCTTATGTGAAAAACAATGCGTTTCCCCAGCCATTGACGGAGGAGGAGGAAGCGAAGCATCTTCAGCTCATGGCTGAAGGAGATGCTGTATCCCGAAATATGCTGATTGAGCATAATCTGCGGCTGGTGGCTCATATCGTCAAGAAATTCGATAATACCGGCGAGGATCTGGAGGATCTGATCTCGATCGGGACGATCGGTTTGATTAAAGCCATTGAGAGCTTCCGGCCGAACAAAGGGACCAAGCTGGCGACGTTTGCGGCGCGCTGTATTGAGAACGAGATACTGATGCATCTCCGGTCCCTGAAGAAGACGCGTAAAGATGTGTCGCTGCATGATCCGATTGGAACGGATAAAGAGGGTAATGAAATCACGCTCATAGATATTTTGGGAACGGAAGCCGACGATGTGGTGGACCGGGTTCAGCTGAAGATGGAGAAGAGCAAAATCTATCAAAACCTCGATATTCTCGAGGCCAGGGAGCAGGAGGTCATTAAGGGTCGCTTTGGTCTCGAGCATGGAGGCGAGGAGCGGACGCAGCGTGAAATCGCCAAGGAGCTGGGGATTAGCCGGAGCTATGTGTCGCGGATTGAGAAAAGGGCGCTGATGAAGCTGTATCATGAGTTTTATAAGAAGAAGTGAGGGAAGGGAATAGGCGCTATACTCGATTTAAGACTAAGGAACAGGCTTACCATGCGTTAAATATTACAACCGTAAGCGAATGCTTGGCACACTTGGCTTACTTTCACTTGTCGTTTGCTGAGCAACGTACAATGGACGTGCGGTGCATAAATACTTAACTGCCGCCTGTTCCAGTCTTTTGCCTTCGGTAAGATCATAAGTTATAGTAATTTTTTTAGTTCTTTTATTAATTTGGAGTATAACTGAGTTTCATTATATACTAACGAATCAATTGTTTTGTAAAATAAATCTGTTTGAATTCTATTTTTAGAAATCTCGCATTTAATTAGTTTATTTCTTAAAATCATATAATTTTGTTGAAGATCAAACAGAGAAGATATATAGTTACTCAGATCTAGTGAAAAATAATTCTGTAAGTACTTCATTCTTATATACATTAAATTCTTGTGTTCCCATAGTAAGTGGAAGGGACGTACATCAACAGATGTTAATGAATAATAATAATTATAATAATACTCTTTTATTAATTTATAAATAGAGACCCCACAAACAGTTCCTGGCATTAACTCAAACTCTGTTGAGTTAATGTAAGATTCGAGCAGACTAATAATATTTGATAAATTTATTCCATATTGGTTTTTGTTATATTCAAATTGATAATCAAAGTGCATCCATGTAGACGCTGTATAATTTTCTAGCAAATTTGAGGCGCTCATATATGCTGCTACTAGCTCACTAAAAAAAACAGTATACTCCTTCGGTTTTCCTGAAGTATCGTAGCCTAGAACATGGAAGTGCTCAGCAGTATTATCATATCCAAAAAGAAAAAGTTCGTGAGGGGTATGGCATAATTTATACGCTGGCCTAAAGGCAAGGTAAAAGTCATCAACGAAAATATTTATATATTTTTGATCTTTTAGTAACCCTTTATAATGGGGAATAATCTGTTCCGGTTTCTCTAAACGAGAAGTTTTATGTTCTTTGGTAAAAGGGGAATAACCATAAAAGGGGTTTAAATCATCATAATTAAAAAAGTTAACAATTTTAGTCCGATCATTAGGGAACTCTGGAGGACAAGATAATTGAATATAGTTACTATAAAACCATGGTTCGTAGTCTGAATTTATTGAGATAATAGACAAGTGGTTTAAATGTACAGGATAAGAATAGATCATTGGTTCTCCAATTTGTAATTTCACTAATTCAATCCCCTTCTGAAAGTCTTATTATCAGTGTGATACAGAAACCCTTCACATTCCATAATAACATGTCAATGTAATATTTATACAATAAATGCCGACGCAGCGTGAAGTCGCCAAAGAGCTCGGCATCAGCCGGAGCTATGTGTCTCGGATTGAGAAAAGGGCGCTGATGGAGTTTTATCATGAGTTTTATAAGGAGAAGTAAGGAAAGGCCGAGGGCTCTGTGAGCCGCTCGGCCATTCTGGTGATCTAATTCGGCTCTTTAGTTGCGAAAGAGGTCCGGCAATATGTCGTAAATATACTGGTTCACCCAATTCCAAGCATGCGTACCGCCATCGGCAGCGATAAAGTAGAAGTTCCCTTTCTTCGTATCCGATGAATAAACAAAGACATCGGTGAACTGCTTCATCGCGTCGATCTGAGGTTTCAAGTTCGGATATGCAATATCCAAGGTGCCTGTGGCGCTGAATATATAGTAATCCTGCGGCTTATATCCGGATGCTCTTGCAACGTCGGCGAGGTACTTTGCCGTTTCGTTTGGCTTGAGGCCGCCGCCTCTCTGCTCAAGGATCCAGCTGTCACCGCTCAATGGCAAATAGTATTTGAAATAGTCCAGATTATGGATAAAGGTATACCAAGTTGTGACTGAACCCATGGAGAAGCCGCCGAATGCCCGATGCGCCCGGGATGCTTTCAAATCGTCCAAGCTTCCGGATTTGGCATAGGTATTGTACTTGGTTTCCACCAACGGAACAATTGTATTGATCAGTTCCTCATGGAAGAGGGCGACATCATCCTTACCGCCGTAAAACGTAGGTGTCACCACAATAAGTGGCTCAATGTCACCATTTGCAATCATATTGTCCAGTATTTTCTTCATTTCTTTGCTCTGGCCGGGTCCGCCAAAAATGAGATTCTCATTCTCGCCCCCGCCATGCATCAAATAGAGGACATTGTAATTCTTATTTGGATTGGAAGCGTCATAACCGTAAGGAAGATAAACATTTAATTTCTTGTCGTCCGTACCGCCTTTTAAGTTAGCCGCTTTGTACGATAAGCTTTCAATTGTCCCCGATCTGCTGTTTTCCAGGCGATATTCATCTGGAACCGGCTTGAAATATTTCTCGTTCGCCGCCTCTTCCGTCATTTCCAGCTTGCCGACCGCATCCTTGATGGCGGCATATTGTTTATCGATTTGTTGCTGGGTGACTTTTTGGTCTTTGAGAACATTTTCGGCGAAAGCATTGGCAATCGCATCCGTAACAATATTTGCATTTTTATAAAGCTTGAGATCAAGCTTCAGTGTACTTTTGATCAAATTGATGAGATCGTAGGAATTCAGTCCGCTGACATCGCCCTTTTTCTTGCCGGTAAGCAGGATTTCGCCGAACTTTGTCGTATCGTTCCAGGCGCTGCCGGTCGAATCGAATAAGTTGATAGTACCGACTCGCTCCGATCCTTTCGCGTCGTTCACCTGCAATTCGATGCCAAGCACCTTTCCGTTTTCCGGTTTCGTATTCAAAGCGATTCTTGCTTCAATGATATATCCGTCTTCCGTTTTTCTTGAAGATGTGTAGAATCGCTCGGTATTTCCGTTGTCCACGGATTGCATATTTTCATAATTCACGCGAAAATGCAAATCGTCTACGCCGTATTCCTGCGTTTTGTTATTGTGCTCATCCAGAAATAACTCCACGGAATCTTGCATGTAAGGCGTTTCGGATTGTACAGATAAGTTTGAATCTTTAACCTCTGCAAGAATGTAAAGCGCGCGGTCATCCCACAATGCCTTAAACGTGGCGGTTGTGTTGATATTGCTTGATACATATTTAGGTGAAACCGCTTCCGCTTTATTCCATACAGGATCCTTATTACCGTCTATGACCGGCGATCCGAAATAAGCAACCATTCTTCCGCTGGAGTCGAATCCGTTCTTATCGACAGGCACTTTTGCTGGTTCCGGTGTTAGTTTCACATGAGCCTCCTTGACAATGACTTTCAGGGAGAGAATTTCCGCTTTCTTGTTAACCGTTATTTTACAAGTGATGGTTGCAGAGCCGACTGAAGATGCTTTAACGAGCCCGTTCTGATCGACCGCTGCTACTGAGATTTTGTCGCTGCTCCAAGAATAGCTCGCACCGGGAGGCTTATTAATGATCTCCAATGTAAAGGATTCGCCGACCAGCAGATCAATAGCGCCCTTCTGTTCAAATGCAGGTTTGCCTTTGGCAGCAGCCGCGCCGGAGACGTCATGCAATGGACCGAGAAAACATACAGATAACAAAGATACAATGACTAAGACCTTCATGATGGGCTGCACTAACGGCTTCGTTCCCGTCTTCAAAAAAATCTCCTCCTTTTTCTTTTCGGAGTTCGTGTTTCTGTTATGCCGGGTCGCTCTCGCTGCTTCTTGATATTCCGCATCCACATCCTTTCATAAAAAGTTGCATTTTCGTTTTAGCATTTTTGACTTATGCGTGAATCGTAACTCGATTTGTACAAAAAGTCAATATTAAATCCGGGCTGCAGGCGTTGCTAAAACGTTAAATCTAAATGCCCGCATTCGTCCGCCGTGAACTTTCCATATAGAAGAACGCCGATAAGGCGAAAATCATGATGAAGCTGGCAAGCAGGAAGATCCACCGCATCTCCAAGAAGTCGGACAAGAGCCCCCATCCTGCGGCCCCGGCGCCGATCCCGAAGTCCAGCGCGATGTAGAATGTGGCGTTCGCCTTTCCGCGGTTTGCTTGATCCGTGTTCGTAATGGCCATCGCATTGAGATGAGGGATTAGACATCCGCTCGTGAAGCCGAACAAGACGGCGTAAATGACTAGTTCCCACAATGTACTTGAAAAGCTGATTCCGGCGAGCGCAATCCCGAGCGCAAGGAGATTGACGGACATGACGAAGCGGGGACCCATTCTTGCGGTCCACGGTCCGACGATGAAGCGGGAAAGAGCTAATGCAGCGGCTTGAACGGCGAAAACTACACCGATATGGCTGATGCCGTTGCCGATCGCGAATGACGGGAGGAATACCATGACCGTGCTGGTTGCCAAAGATACGAACAGGACGATAACCGAAGGCGGAATAGCACGAGGTTCCACGAGTTTATACCAAAGTCCTGCCGCGTCAAGTGAATGCCGCTTGGATGGGGGGGACGGGGTGTCCGCCGCCAAATCCTTGCGATGTTTGTTCTCGGTTTCGATACGCAAGCTGATCAGGAGGGCGATCAAGGAGACGGCTCCGGTCAAGTAAAAGAGTACGGCATAATCGGAAACTTCCAATAGGTATAGTGTAGTAGACGGCGCAATTGCTACGGCCAGCGTTCCGAAGAGTCCGAAATATGAGATTCCCTGGGTCATCTTGTTTTCTGGCAAGACATCAGAGGCCATTGTACTGGTTGCCGTCGAACTTGCGGAGAATGAAATGCCGTGCATCATTCGCAGGAAGATCAGCGCAGGTATGAAGGCAACAAAGCCGTACAGCATAGTCGTGATCGTATACAAGGCAACACCCCACAGAAGGATGGGCTTCCGCCCGTATGTATCGAGTGTTATGCCGATAAGCGGTCGCGTCAGAAGCGCTGCCAATGTAAAGAAGGTCATGGACAGCCCGGCCAGCGCATGGCTGCCTCCCAAGTGAAGGAAGAACAGCGGCATGGACGTAATATGAACCTGCGTACAGATTCGAAGCAGCGTTGTCACGATCGTCAGTTTAATAAAATCTGCCGTCCAAATGCTCGAACTCATTAATGGTTCGCCGATTGCACGTTCGGGGGGTATCGTCATGTTCTGACCTCCTGAGGGATATACAGGCACAGTTGCATTTACGTTTTAGCAACTAAATCGTAAGGGGAATGATGTCTAAAGTCAATATAGTTCATAAATTCATGCCGACGATCAAAGCCGCTGGTTTGACTTTCCGGGTACTTTTCCGTATTAATAGAGTATTACGAACGGGGAGTGGACGGATAGGTATGTCTACGATTAAAGAAATCGCTGAGAAAACGAAGCTTTCCGTCGGGACGGTTTCAATCGTACTCAACGGCCGCGGCGACGAAATGCGCATTTCAAAAAAAACGCAACAGCTAATTCTGGAGGCTGCGCAAGGAGTTGGCTATGTACCCAATATGTCGGCAAGACGATTAAGACAATCCGGTGGTCGAAACCTTCCGGTCATCGCCACGTTCTGGCCGTCCGACCTCTCTTCCGACTTGTTGGGGCGCTTTTTCATGGGGGCCCAGAGCTCGATTCTGGAACAAGAGTATGCGTTCGAGATGACGATCCAGCCTTTCAAGCGGAAGCACATCCATAGAATAAAGGAAATATGCGACAGCGGGATGTATCATGGCGTGATTCTAACGGGCATCTCCGCAGAGGACCAACGTTATCTGGAAGACAATCCGCTAAACGTACCGACCGTGCTGTTCAATCGCAAGAGCAGCATCTATAGCTGCGTCCATGTCGATACTTACGAGATTGGCCGAAAATCGGCTGAATTGTTTGCGCTCCGCGGGCACAAGAAGGTTGGCACGATTGTGCCAGACCATCTCGTGAGGTCGGAGAATAATTTGCGTTTCAAGGGGTTCGTCGAGTCGTGCGGCAAGTACGGACTCGAACTGGAGGAGCGGCATATCCAAGCCGCTCCGATGACGATGGAGGGCGGAAATGCGGCGGCCAGGAGAATCGTGGAGGGAGGCGGCGAGCTGCCAACAGCCATGTTCTTCCCGCTGGGAATTATGGCAGTCGCAGCCCTTCCTGTGTTCCATCGCGCAAATATCAAAATTCCCGACGCGATGGAGATCTTGACGTATGGCGACCATGATGCCGAGAAATACAGCGTCCCGTCCCTTTCAACGGTCAAGCTGCCCGTTGAAGAGATGGCCGCGGCATGTATCCGTTTGGTAATGGGAAGGATTCTTGATCCCTCGACGAAGCCGAAAGCGGTCGTGTTCGAGACGCCGTTCATCTTCCGCGAATCTTGCGGGGGCTTCATCCAAGAGCTTTAACGGAGTGTCATCGTTCGCTTCGTTTTTTTAAGCGATATATCTTCATCAGCGGTACGGTTCGGCCATTAAGAGGGACTTTCATAATAATTCCAACCGTACTCTATTACCCTGAACATCCCCCGCTACAGCACCAGTAACGGGGTTTACTCTCTTTCTAGTATAGGAAGTAAATCTCGTCCAATGCCACGATATCCTCTTGCAGCAAGTCCCAGATCAAATGAAAATGTATGAAACACTCAATTAAAGTATTTGATTTAAAGCGCTTGACTATGACGTAAGGTCATAGTGCATAATTCTCACTATAAATGACTAGGAGTGAGAATTATGAATATAAAATCACTGCGTTCAGATCATATTTATCAAAAAGTTGCCCAAGCTTCGCCCGAGGAAAAGCTTGAACTTTTCAGAAATGAAATGATGGCTCCCTTCATGAAACAATGGGAAATTCAACAGATCCCTTTTCGAGCGGAAGAGGCGAATGGTTTTGACGTGATTACGTTTAATAGCATGATGCATCGAGCCCCTGAGCAGATTACACCGCAGATTTCACAAGAGATCGGGCAGATTTCGTCGGAATCCTTTTGGTCAGAGTGTGAGCACGCCGTAAGGAAGAGCCTCGATCTATTTATCGAACATGAAATAAGCCTCTCCGTATCCGACTATTTGTTTACCATTCAATTAGGGAATCCGGACAACCGTGCCTTAGTCATCAACGAAGGATATAGCGGCTTTGGGGGCATTCCCGGGTTTATCTGGGGTACAATCCTGCCCAATGCGTACACGATTCCTCGAATGAAGGCTGCGTTGGCGCATGAATGCAACCATAATGTGCGATATCAATATATTCAATGGGATCATACCGTTAATTTGGGCGAGCTCATTGTAAGTGAAGGATTAGCAGAGAATTATGCTACGTTCCTATTTGGAGAAAAATTACTCGGCCCTTGGGTCTCGAAAACAAACGCAGAAACACTGAACAGGCACATAAAACCTGTGCTTAGAGAGAAATTGCAATTAACGGGGTTTGATCAATTTGCTCCGTATCTTTACGGTGACGAGATCGCCAAACTTCAAAACTTTAAACCGGTCAATATGCCTTATAGCGCTGGCTATGCCTGCGGATATTATTTAATCCAGTATTATTTAAGAAAAACAGGAAGAACGATCTTTGAGGCAACAATAACGCCTGCTGCTCAAATATTAGACGAAGTCAAAGGATTTTGGGATGAAAAAACGATTATTAGCGGTTAAAGATATTGTTCGAATTACAGGCATTACAGCTCGGACTCTGCATTATTACGATAGAATTCATTTGTTTAAACCGACACATCTGACGGAAAAAGGGTATCGCCTGTATGATCGAAGCAGTTTGGAAAAACTTCAAACCATCTTGTTTTTAAAGGAAATGGATTTTTCCTTGAAAGAGATTGCGGAAATTCTAAAGCTGACAAAGCAAGAACAGAAACAAATATTAATGAAACATAGACAAACCTTATTATCGAGAAAAGAAAGACTAGAAACAATCATGGTAGCTCTCGAAGAATACGTTTCGGGAAATGATATTAGTAATTTGCAAATCTTCAACAGTACTTCCGTTCTGCCATTGAAAGAACAATATGCTAATGAGGCGAGTTTCTTTTATGGCGAAACAGAGGCGTATCAAGCGTATAATGAAACGATGGAAAAATTATCACCAGATGAAAAAGAGGAACGATTTTCATCCATGGAGGAAATATTTAAACAAATCGCGTCTTGTATTCATCAGGGGCCTTCCTCGGATGAAGTGCAGCGGTTAATTGAGGAGTGGAAAAGAAATATAATTCATTTCACGTCAGATGATACAGAGCTGCTGGCTTGCATTGCCCATACCTACAAATTCGATGTAAGATTCAAAAACTACTTTAATCAATATAGCAGTGAGGATTTAGCAGGTTTTCTTTACGATGCAATTATGCACAATATTAATCGGTGAAACTGTATCATGAGTTTATAGTTTATAAGAAGAAATAATGAAATAGAGGTTACTAGATGCCTAATACGCCCGCCGACTTTAAAGTCTGGCGGGTGTTTTAAATAATTTTTTACCCCTAAGGCTTGGGGTCGTTGACGATCCTAACTTTTGGTGATATATTGTGTATGCTCGGTATACACAATTTGTGAGGAGGTACAGAATGCTGGCGCTAGATATTCGAAATATAAATAAGAAATACCCGAAATTTGCGCTCAAAGATGTTTCGTTCCAACTGGAGAAGGGTTACATTATGGGCTTTATCGGTGTTAACGGTGCAGGTAAAACAACCACGATCAAATCGATTTTGAATATGACTCATATCGATAGCGGCGAGGTTCATATTCTGGGCAGAAACATGGCCGAACACGAACTTGAGTTGAAGCAGGACATCGGATTCGCTTTCGGAGGCACCGATTTTTATAGGCGGAGCAAAATGAAGACGTTGACGGAAACGATTAAAAAGTTCTATCAGAATTGGGACGATGAGACCTACTACAACTACCTGCGAAGGTTCAAATTGGATGAAAACAAAAAAATCGCCGACCTGTCGACGGGAATGAAGGTGAAATACAGCCTTGCCCTTGCCTTATCCCATGGGGCGAAGCTTCTCATCCTCGATGAACCGACAAGCGGGCTTGATCCGGCCTCGAGAGACGATCTGCTGGATATTTTCCAAGAGCTTATCGTAGGCGGCGAAGTCAGCATTCTGTTCTCGACCCATATTACCTCCGACTTGGAGAAGTGTGCGGATTTCATTACTTTTATCTCGGATGGGCAAATTATTCTTAGCTGCGAGAAGGAGGAATTCAAAGAATCTTTCCTCCTGCTGAACGGTACCGAGAGCCAATTGCTGCAGGTGAAGGATCAGATGATATCCTATAAAACGAATTCGTTCGGTTTTACGGGATTAATTCATGTGGGTGATTTCAATCCATCCTATGGCATAAAAACTGCCACGCCAAGCCTTGAGGATATCTTGATATATTTCACGAAGAAGGGGGATACCCATGGTTAACTTGGTAATGAAGGATATTAAATTAGGTGTACATCCTATGTTTTTTATCATGCCTTTTATGACCGGCGCTTTAATGCTCATTCCCGGCTGGATCTATTTCATCGTTCTTCTGTATTTTGTCTGGATCACGGTACCGAATATGTTTAACCAATTTCGATCGCAGAACGATTTGATGTTTACTTCGATGATGCCCGTTACCAAAAGGGATATCGTGAAAGCAAGAATAGTTGTGGTCGTCGGCTTGGAGTTGTTGCATATTGTGATTGCCATGGTCTTTGGTATGATCACGTTGCGCTTATATCCGAATATGAACTACATTTTCTTCCCGCCAAATTTGGGTTTCTGGGGTTTGTGTTTTGCCATGCTGGCGATCTTTAACCTTGTTTTTATCCCCATATATTACAAGACGGCGTACAAAATCGGCGCGGCCCTGCTCTACTCCATAACGGCTGCCATGCTGTTCGCTGGGATCGCTCAGTGGCTCGGGTTCCAGAGTCCGATGATGTCTGATATTTTCTATAACACGGATGCCTACAGCAGGGCGCTTCAAGCCTATATCCTGATCGCGGGGATCGTGATATTTATAGCACTTACCGCCATTGCTTATCGAATTGGGGTCAAACGATTCCTTCAAGTGGAGATCCAATGAACGTAGCTATTTCGAACACCTCTGAGAAACCGATCTATCAGCAGCTTTTTGAGCAAATCAGCGCTCAAATTCTGAAAGGCGAGCTGGGGAGCGGTTATTGTCTGCCGCCCATCAGGCAAGCTGCCCACCAGCTGCGTGTTAGTGTCATCACCGTCAAGAAGGCGTGGGAAGAACTCGAACGGTGTGGTTTGATCAATACGGTCACAGGAAAAGGATGCTTTGTGGCGGAGTACTCCCCCGAAGAAATGCTGCGAATGCGCAACGAAATGGTTATGAAACAAATGGCTGGCGAGGTGTCCTATTACAAGTCCTTTGGTCTTACCTTAGATGAAGTGATAGAAATATTGAAAAAGGTTTATTAATCGATAGTTACCCGATTCCCCCTGACACATACCAGTATGCTATTACGTGCGAACTAGCTCAGAGGTGACGTGGGGTTGTGCTATATCATCAAGTGGCCCGGTAACACAAATGCCCTTCAACAAGCTCTGAGAGCTAGAATGAAGGGCATTTTGAGTACAGCCTCCTGCAAATTTCAAAAACAGTTCACTAAATGGGGATGAGACTCAAAAACGAAAAGCCTCTGTCCCCCTTCCAAACCTCTAACGATTGCCACACCGTTAATCAGCCGAAAATGAGCACTTCGATGTTCTAACGGTTGTAATCTACGTTATTTGTACAGAATTCGTCGCAATATATTAACCAAAATTGAATAGCCGTATATATAACCGTTAGAATCTCAAAAAGTGAAAAATGGGCGGATTAACGGCAATGGTAACCGTTAGAAGTAAAGACTCTTGTCCATCTGTTATGCTATCCGCGGCCAGGCATACTTTATTCGCCCTGATTACCTATTTTAATCTCGAATAACGTAAATGAACCACAAACGACAAACCAGATGTTTACGAAATGATTTTTCAAGAAGACACATTATTTAGTTCTTATATAGAAGTATATTTAGTGTGTTCTTCTCATGGTAAAAAACCAACCGCCGGCTACGAATAGGAAGAAAAGCATAAGATTAAATCCAACGCCCGCGAGCAGGGAAGTGTTAAATAATAATGCTTCGAAAAAAGAGGCAACATGAACGCGTAGCGAAGGAATCGCCGTTCCGGTTGGGATCGCCACAATGAACAGCGCCCATACCAGCCAGCCGGCAAAGCGGTAGTAACCGGAGACCAGCATGCTTAGGAGCGCCATAACCATCAAATAAAAAATAGTTTGGTAGAGAAAAGAACCTGCCAGGCCAAATTCATTCCAACGAAACGCTTCGACAAGATTAACAGTGTTCTTATGGAGCACATTCACTTCAACCAGAGGCCATAAACAATTGAATAAGGCGATGGCTGCTGCCCACACGGCATAAACGACTTGAAGCCCCACGAAATATTGCTTTCGGCTTGCGCCTAAATGTACGATGCGTTTGTAATAACTAAGCGGGAGCATGATGGCAATAAGGAGCAAAATGAGAAGCAGCAGGTTTCCACCTGCAAGTACTGCGCTTTGGCTGGTATCTGTAAAGAGACCAACAATGAATTCCGCCAACCTGCCAAGGAGAATGAAAATAATGACCATCCAAATGTAAATCCGCAATTGCAAATAGGTCGCCTTTAAATGAACGGCTAATGCACTCAATTTAGTGACCCCCTTCGATCAAATACGAGAATAACTTTTGAAGCGTCAAATGTTCAATCGTAATGTCTAGTTGGCGTGCCAGCAGCCTGTCCCCATCGTTCAATATTTCGAAAATGGCGGCAAGCTTCCCGTGGCCATAAGATTCCGTATGTAATACTCGCTTCCCTTCTGTAAATGAAGCCACAGCATCCGAATTTCCGCGAATCAAATAAGCTGCCATGCGTATCCGATGAATCTCGTCATGAAGCAGGAGGGAGCCCTGATCCATGATATAAACCCGCTCTGCGACTGGGACGATTTCGTCAATCAAATGCGTAGAAAGCAAAATCGTACGGGGGGAATTGGCGTAATCCTCTAACAGCTCCTTATAAAACTTCTCCCGCATCAAAACATCAAGTCCAAGCACCGGTTCGTCGAATAATGTCAACGCTGCCCTGCTAGCCAGACCGATGATGATTCCTACGAGCGATTCCGTCCCTCTTGAGAGCTGTTTGATTTTTTGGTTTGGATCAAGCCGAAACGTCTGAAGCAGCTTATGAGCAAACGTCCAGTCCCAACGGGGATGGAAATTCGAAGCAAGCTGCAGAGCCTCGATCACTCGTGCTCCTCCGAAGTGCTTGCTATTCTCCCGAACGAAACAGAAATCCTCAGGAAGTTCTCCTTTTTCAAGCTTGTTCCCTCTGATCTCAATGGAGCCGTCGTCCGCCAAGATTCCGCCTGCGATGATGTTAAGCAAGGTCGTTTTGCCGGCGCCGTTTCGCCCAAGCAAGCCGTAAATCACGTTTTCTTCCAGCTGCATATCCAGATCCCGCAATGCGTAGGTAGGGCCGTATTTTTTGTTTAATTTATCGCAGCTCAATACGATGCTCACAATAGATTCATTCCTTCCGTAATTGTTTGATCATGTTAATGATATCTTCGGTCGTCAGCTCGAGTTTATCGGCCTCGCAAAGCAGATCAGACAGCAGCTCATTGTAGAAACGATCTCTTCGCTGATTCTGAATCTTTTGTTTAGCATCCATGGAGACATACATGCCGAGCCCTCTTTTTTTATACAAAATACCTTCATTTACGAGCAGGCCGATCCCCTTCACTACGGTAGCCGGATTGATTTGAAACAGCTGAGAAAACTGAGCCACGGAAAGAATCTGTTCATCCTCCCGGTAGGTTCCGTTCAGGATATCGTCCTCAATGATATGAGCTACTTGTTGAAAAATTGGCTGTTTATCGTCAAAAGTTACGTTCATTGCCTCACCACTCAGCATCGTAGTTTGTTACCTATCTAGCAGCAAACCATAACTTACGCGTAAACAGATGTCAATAGCAAATCCCCTGAAGAGAGAAAAGGATCCTTTCTTACACTTGCCCCAGTTATTGACAATGAAATTGTTGTATTATAGTATGCTACATGAGTAGTATACCGACATGCAATGAAATATACAAGGCTCATGGCTAAGGGGAGAGCTTTAAAAGTGTAGAAAATATATAACGGGGAGATAAGATTTATGAAAACATTAATCGAATTCAAAAACGTAACGAAAGAATACAAAATAGGCGAAGTGTCAATCAAGGCGCTGAACGGCGTTGACTTTTCCATCAACGAGGGCGAGTTCGTTGTTATTCTGGGCGCAAGCGGCGCCGGCAAAAGCACGATTCTGAATATACTTGGCGGCATGGATACGGCTTCCTCGGGTAAAGTGACTGTTGGCTGTGAGGATATAACTAGCTTCCACGAAAAGAAGCTCACGGAATATCGCGCCGAGAAGGTAGGCTTTGTCTTTCAATTCTATAACTTAATCCCCAATTTGAACGCTTTAGAAAACGTTGAATTCGCTGCTGAAGTATGTAAAAACCATTTGAATGCCCAAGAGATATTAAATAAAGTCGGGTTAAAGAACCGGATGAAGAACTTTCCGTCCCAGCTCTCCGGAGGAGAACAGCAGCGAGTCGCCATAGCTCGCGCCGTTGCCAAAAACCCTTCGCTCTTGCTCTGCGATGAACCAACCGGCGCGTTGGATTATGTGACCGGCAAGTCCGTATTGAAGCTTCTTCAGGATCTGAACCGAGAAACGAAAAAGTGCGTTGTTCTGGTTACGCATAACTCCGCGATCGCCCCGATGGCGGATAAAATCATTCGCGTGAAAAGCGGAAAAATCGAAAGCGTAACGGTCAATGAGCACAAACAAAGCGTTGAAGGGATTGAATGGTGATGAAATTATTTAAGAAATTGTTAAGGGACATAAAGCAATCGATCGGCCAATTTCTTGCTTTTGTGTTGGTGATCACCGTAGGTTCTTTTTTCTATACGGGGCTAGTAACGTTAAGCGATAATCTTAGCGCTTATTCGAAGGACTACTTTCAAGCGCATAATTTAAGCGACTTGAACGTCTACTACGACCGAATTTCCAAGCAGGATATAGCGGAATTAGGGAAAATCGAAGGGATAAACAAAATTGAAGGACGGTACACCTTTGATGCGACGCAATCTTTTGACAATACGAAAGCGGCCTTAAAGATCCATTCGATCCCTGCCAACAATATCATTAATACGCCTGCGATCATTGAGGGGAGCATACCGTCTCGCAAGGATCAAATCTTGCTGGATTCCCATTACGCTAGGGAACATCAGTACAAAGTCGGGGATCAAATACAGTTAAGCGTCAACGATCAGAATGTGGCGTTCACCATTAGCGCCTTGGGCGAGAATGTGGAATATGCGAAAAAGAATGAAACCCAGAACCATAAAACATCTGGATTCGCATATGTGGCTGAAGCGGGAGTTCCTCGAATCGCCGGCAGCCTTTTCTATAATGAAGTGTTGATCGATGCGGAAGAAGGGTACGATGTAAACCAGTTAAGCCAAAACATTGAAGCACAATCCAAAAATCTTTCCTATGTAAGCCAAATCAGCAAAGAACGGACATTCAGTTATTCGCAGCTTCAGCAAACGGTCCATAACAATAAATTGATGAGCAAGGTTATTCCGTTGGTTCTCTTTATGATTGAGGCGATCATTCTCTTCCTTATCATGTCTCGAATCATCGATTCGCAAAGGAACCAAGTAGGCATTATGAAAGCGTTAGGAGTGAAGAACAGCAGCATCATGCTCCATTACATGGGATTCCCGGTGCTTGTCGGCATCATCGGTTCCATTCTTGGCTGCGTCGTTTCGGCGATCCTATTCGTTCCCATGATTGAGGCGTCGAATGCCAGATCCTACTCGCTACCAGGTATCACCTTCTCCCTATCCTCCTTCTCGGTCATTCCGCCGATCCTGTTCTCAAGCGCATTCGGCATGCTGGCTTGTTACCTGAGCGGCAGAGGCATTCTGCGAGAGCGGGCAGCGCAGGCGATGAGGCCTAAACCGCCGAAGAAGATGAGGAAGCTGCTCATCGAACGGTTTCCGGGAATCTGGAGACGGATTTCCTATAGCTATAAGCTTATTTTGAGAAACATTTTTCTTAATAAGCACAAGGCGATAGCGAGCTCCATTGGCGTTGTGGTGAGCACGGTATTATTGATCACGGCTTTCGGGACTCAAACGTCCTTGCAAAGGGTGGCTGACCAGATCGAAGAGGTAAATACCTATGATCTGAAGGTCGAATATGCGAGGGAAGCAGAGCTTCAGAAGGTGCAGCTGCCCGCCGGGATTGAGAGCAGCTACTATCTATCGGCCTTTCCCGTGGAATTCGTCAAAGGCGATGATCATGAAAACGCCACGTTGATCGTTACGGAGCAGGACAACACTCTCATTCAATTTTTCGACGAGAACGACAATCCGATTACGCTTATGGACAGCGGCGTGCTGGTACCCAAATCGTATGCGGATTACTATAAGGTTGCGGTAGGGGATACGATCCGCATCCAATTCACCGATCCGTCGTTTGCGAATAAAGCGGTCGAAATGAAGGTTGCGCAAATATCCAATCAGTATTCGAATCCGTCGTTCTATTGCACGGCAGCGTATCTCCATAGCTTTGGCATCGACTACAACCCAACCTCGCTTCTAGTGAAAGCCAGCAGTGCCGCAGACCTTACTAACGTTCGCCAGTTCTTCGAACAAGACCATCAGGTAGATACCATCGCGGATAAGGATGATTTGAAAGAATCCGCACAATATATTCTGAAGCAAAACAGTTTTATCTTCATTATGTTTATTATTAGTGCCGTCATTCTTTCGTTTGGTGCCATCTACACGATATCCTCCATCAATATTTATGAAAGGAATCGCGAGCTGGCTACGCTTAAGGTACTGGGTTATCAAAAAAGCAAAATAAACCGGCTTATCTTCTTTGAGAACATAATACTCACTACCTTTGCAGTCATTATCGCACTGCCGATCAGCGGCTACATGTATTCCATTATTATAGAGGCGCTGTCGAGCACCCATCAGCAAATACCAGATCAAATCAATATGTTTGTTCTGCTCGTATCCGTCATTCTTGCCTTCCTGCTCACCACACTCTCTAACTTGCTGCTTCGGAGAAAGGTGTCCCGAATCAATATGATTGAATCGTTAAAAAGTGTAGAATAAATGACCATTTCCAATCCAAAGAATTTAAACAATAAATGTAAAATAATGAAGTATAAAACACTACTCCGACATGCTATAATTTCTCCGCATGGAAATTAGATGGAAATATATAGAGAACAGGAGTGGAGAGATGCTTAGCAATGAATTGGATACAAACGGAGAGCATGAATTAACACACCCGCAGCAAAGAATCTGGATGATGGAAGCAACCTATCCGGGCACCTCGATTGGAAATTTGAATGCGGCCTTGAAGTTTGAGCAAAGGCTGGATGTAACCGTGCTGGAGAAGGCTGTTCAAGCGTTGATTGCATCCTATGATATTTTTCAGCTGCGCCTGCATGTCAGAGCTTCGGGGGAAGTATACCAATCGTTTATGCAGCAGCCTGAGCTAAAACCCGTTGATGTCGTTCCATTCAGCCAGGATACGGAGCAATCCGTCATTGACGAGTGGATTCGGGAACAAGGAAAAATTCCGTTTCAGCTCATCGGTTCGGAATTGTATTATTTTTGCATCATTTTAAAAGGCGAGGACGAAACATGGTTATACATGAAATCCCATCATATCATTCAGGATGGATTCTCCCTGAGTAAATGCGGACTGGAAGTTTACAGACTATATCAAGAGCTGCTTCATGGTGAAACTCCTCAAATCCCTCTGCCATATTCCTATCAAGCTTATATAGAAGAAGAGAAAAAGTATCTTCAGTCGGGCAGGTTTGCGAAAGACCGTAAATATTGGCTCGAAAAATTTCAAACTGTTCCGGAATCCTCTACGATCAAGGCGAACCTGGTACCTGCCATAGATACACATGCTGCAAGGTTTTCGTATTCTCTGCCACAGCCGCTGTCCGAGCAAATCAATCACTATTGTCAAGAGCATCATGTGAGCCCTTCGAGCTTGCTCCTAAGCGCCCTCTCTATACTTCTGTTCAAATTAACATCCAACCAGGATATTGTCGTCGGTACCAATTATTTGAACCGGACCAATTTCAATGATAAACATGCGCTCGGCATGTTTGTCAGCACTACGCCATTAAGAATAACGCTTGAACCGGAGATGATATTCAAGGAACTTGTTTCACAGGCGGGTCAGGAACAATTGTCTGCGCTGCGGCATCATAAGTATCCATATGACCTTTTGCTGTCCGAAATCAGGAAAAGTCATCCCCATGTGAACCGTTTATTTCAGCTAAGCATGGATTATTTGGATATGGGGCAGGCGGAAGAAGCTGGCTCGCAATTAGGGAATAGTGAAGATTACGGCTGCGAGGATCTGACTTTGGACGCTGTATTTCATTTGCATAATATGCCCGGCAGTCTGCTGCTTAAAATAGATTACAGAACCGGCTTGTTTACGGAAGAGGAAATACGGCAAATTTGCGATCGGCTGATGTTGATTATGGAGCAGGGAATGAAATCTCCGGGGCAAAGGCTGAAGGATTTTGACATCGTGACTATGGAAGAGAAAAACAAGCTTCTGGCGGAATTCAATAACACCTCGTTTCCCGTCAGAGACATTACGGTTCATCGATGGTTCGAGGAGCAGGCAAACCGGTTCCCGGATCGGACTGCGGTGGCATTCCAAGGCCAGTCGATGTCTTACCGCCAATTAAATGAACGGGCCAATCAACTGGCGCGGACCTTGCGAAACAAAGGGGTCAGGGCGGGGCAGCCTGTTGGCATTCTCGCGGAAAGATCTATGGAGATGATTACAGGTCTTCTCGCGATCCTGAAAGCGGGAGGCGCATATGTTCCATTCGACCCGGAATACCCGCAGGAGCGGATGAATTACATGATCGGCGATTCCGGGATAAAGCTGATGCTGCTGCAAAAGCATCTTTCAGCCAAGGCTGCGGGTGTGGAGCATCATGTTGTGTTGGACGAAGAGCTCTCCTATTGTGAAGACAGATCCAATTTACCGGATGTGAATCAACCGGGAGATTTGATGTACATGATGTATACTTCGGGGACAACAGGCGCTCCAAAAGGGGTTCTTATCACGCATCGCAATGTAACCAGTCTGATCCAGGGTGCAAGCGAGTTTCAAATTACAGAACAGGACCGGGTTCTACAATTGTCCAGTTATGCGTTCGACGGATCCACATTTGATATCTACAACGCCCTGCTGCGGGGGGCGGCACTGATCCTCGTTCCAAAGGAAACGATGAGAGACATTGCCGAAATTACGGATCTGATCAAAAATGAGCAAATCACGGTTTCTTTTATGACGACAGCCTTATTTAATTTGTTCATCGATTGTGACCTGTCAAGCTTGAAAAATATGAAGGCGATCTTTTTTGGGGGAGAGCAGGCATCGGTATCCCATGTAAGAAAAGCGCTGGATATGTTAGGTGCTGGCCGCTTATATCATATATATGGCCCGACCGAGTGTACGGTGTATGCGGCGTACTGGAAAGTTAACAGCATTGATCCTGAAGCGGCAACCCTGCCGATTGGCTCACCGATCGGCAATACCCAAATGTATATCGTCAATGGAGATCGTCAGCTTCAGCCGATCGGTGTTCCAGGGGAACTGTGTATCGGGGGAGCCGGTCTTTCCCGGGGGTATTTAAATCAAGATGATTTGACGAACGAGGTATTTGTAAATCATCCTTTCGCGGAGGGAGAACTAATTTACAGAACAGGCGATCTCGCCAAATGGCTGCCTGACGGAACGATCGAGTATGTCGGGCGAATGGATCATCAGGTTAAAATACGCGGTTTTCGTATTGAACTCGGCGAAATCAATGCTCAGCTCGCTAAGGTTCCTTCCATCAAGCAAAGTGTTGTTGTCGTGCGGGAGGACGAAGCCGGCGAGAAACAGCTTTGCGGATACTACGTGGCAGACAGGACATTTGGGGCTGGCGAACTGCGGGATATTTTGTCACAGTCCCTGCCTAGGTTTATGATCCCAACGCGGTTCGTTCAACTTCATGAAATGCCGTTAAGCCCCAACGGAAAAATAGATCGTAAAGCCCTGCCCGAGCCGAGCGAGAGAGCTCACTATACTGGGACGGAATACGCCGAACCGCAAACGGAGCTGGAGAAAAAGCTGGCCACCGTATGGTCGGATGTGCTCGAAAACGTCAATATCGGTATCGATGACGATTTTGTGGAGCTTGGCGGGCATTCGTTACTTGCGCTCAAGCTTGAGGTAGAACTGCAGAAGCATTTTGACATCGACCATTTCGATCTTCAGGAGTGCAATACGATCCGTAAAATGGCGGCGTTTATCGAAGAGAAGCTGGCGGTTGCTGCGGGTGGAGGGGGAATACATTAATGCATAAACAGCTCCCTGTTCATATGCAGCCTGCGCTGTACAGCTATTTGCACCATGCGTATCCATTATCCGTTATGCCGGAGCATCCGCACTTTCTCCCCTGGCTTCACAGCCATTACATTCAATGGAGCGCGGACCCTGAGTTTTTTAATCATCTGGATGAACATATCTTTGTTAACTACTATCAGCCCATGCATACACATCATTACAATGAGCTGCTTCATCTCAAAATCATTACGGCAGATCTGCTCAGCCGGATGGAGACGGGAACGGATTTGATCGCTTTTTTCAAGCGAAGCATCGATCAGGGAGACTACGTCTATTTATTTCTGGATGAATTTTATTTGCCGGGGAAGGCCATGTACAGGCAGCATCATTTTGCGCATGACACTTTATTGTTCGGTTATGATGATGAAGAGCAAGTATTTCATACGCTCGGTTTTAATCACAATTATGAGTACGGACAGACGGATATCGGATATGAGCCGTTTCTAGAAAGCTATCGACAGGCCGATCGCAGTAAGGCGTATTATACGAAGGAGATTATACTGTATAGCCTAAATAAAGATCGGACCTATCCATTTGATACTCAGCTGGTGATCGAAAGCCTGGAGGATTATGTGTTGTCCCGCAACAGTTCAGAGAGATACAGGGCGATCGCCAGTCCCAATCATCATGTGTACGGGCTTAAGGTTTACGACGAAATCGTCAAATATTTGCGTTTGCTCCAATCCGATTCCACATTATACCGTAACATTATCCCGATTCACCTTCTGTGGGAGCACAAGAAAATGATGGCCGACCGGTTGGAGTATATGAAACAGAACGGCTATTGGAGTCCCTCTGAAAAATTGACAGCCCAGTATCAAGAGATTGAACGAGAGGCCTTTTTGATCCGGAAGCTATTTTACAAGTACGCCTTCTTCTTAAAGGAAGATACGAGCTTGCTGGAAGAGGCTATCGCAAAGATCCAAATGCTTGCGGTTAAGGAATCGCAGGTGCTGGAGCAAGTGCTGAATGAGCTGCACGGAAAATCCAAAGTAACGTGTTCATAATCTTAAGAAATTCGATAATACGGGTGAGGATCTGGACTGAAGAAAACGCGTAAGGACGTGTCGATGTACGATCCAATGGGGACGGATAAAGAGGGCTATGAAATTGCGTTCATAATATGTGGATCGGAAGCCTATGATGCGGCCGGCCGAGTTCAGCTGAAAATGGAGAAAGTCAAATTTGTCAAAGTATTCCTGAGGTCTAGGGACAGTAATTTTTAAGGAAGGCTCCGGTATCGAGCATAGCGGCAAGGAGTGGGCTTAGCGTGAAAGCGCGATGAGTTTTATGAGTTTTATAAGAAGAAGTGCTAATGGATTTCTTAGGCGTAGAATGCTCTATAAGAATCTGCGCCAAAGAAATCATTATTTGTTTCTATACAAGGTTCCATCTAAGTTTATGGTTCATTTTACCCGTCCTTGAAAATATTGATGCAAATATGATGAACGCATAACAGGATAGAACCTGTCGAATAACTATTAGATTATCTACAAGTCGAAGGGTCAAATTAGTATGTATATTTTTTTCTTAAATAGGAGTATTTTTAATTGATAGTATGAATCTACGAATTGGGAAAAGTAACATTCACTAAACAGATATTTTTCATTAAAATCATTGGAAATATAAGACGTTTTATCTCTATCAAAACCATAAATCATTATGTTGTGATTATAGCTAAATTTACGATACGAGAATGTACCAGGTATATAGTACTGTTAAACAGCCATAAAACATAATAATTCTGCGTTTTAATGCGGTTGAATCTACAATTTTTTATTTGTAAGATAAAATTTCCAAAAGCGAATTTAAGCGGAATTCATGCCAGCATTATGCACCGACATATTTGGAATAAAGCGATCTTGCAGTACTTATGTCATCGGTACCTTGAATCAAAACGCGGCCATCACTGAAATAGACCAAGGTATAAGGATTAATATGGAGCCTAACCAAAAATTTGTTGCTGTTCACTATTCCTAGATGACTAATCCGCCGAGACAATTCGGTCAAGTCTATTTGTTTCGAAACGGTCGGAGTAAATTGGATTGTATTGCGGCCGCAAAGTGATGTAATGCTTTCGTGAGTAATAGAGGGGTCTAAAAATTCAAAATTATGGTTAGCGCAGGCCTGACAATTCGGTCTTTTACTATTCTTAAATTTTAAGTGTCTCTGTTCATTGAACCAAATATCGAAATTTTCCGTAAAGGGATTGAGTTGCTCCATATTGTCGGTAAGTATTTTTAGTGCCTCAACCGCTTGAAATGAAGCAACAATATGGATTAATGGTCCGATCACGCCAGCAGTATCGCAAGTTTCGCCGACGATGGTTTCCGGCGGTGTCTCAAACAGGCATCGGAAACAAGCCGTTTCACCCGGACGAATAACGGAGTACATTCCATTTGAACTTACGGCACCTCCATAAATCCAAGGAATTCCATGCTTAACACAAACATCGTTGATAATAAAACGGGTTAAAAAGTTATCCGTACCGTCCAATACAAGATTAAATCCACTCAATAATTCTTCAGCATTCGTATTGTTAATATCCGCTACCACATGGTCAATTTCTACTTGTGAGTTTATTAAACTTAATTTGTCAAAGGCAGCAACAGCTTTTGGAAGCAGTCCTCTTACATCTGATTCATCGTAGAGCATTTGCCTTTGCAAATTGCTTTCCTCAACAAAATCACGATCTATGATGCGTAAGAAACCGACCCCCGCTCGGACCATATGATTAGCCAAGACTGATCCCAATGCTCCTAATCCTACGATGGCAACACGGCTATTCATTATTTTTTGTTGGCCCTTTCTACCAATTGGAGGAAATAAAATTTGTCGTGAGTAACGATCCATTCACTGCAGGCTCCTTTCAAAAATAATTGTAATAAACTTTTTTTTATGGTAATCTATAGGCGGCTAAAGAGTCAATACAAACTAAATAATTTTTACTCGTGCAACTTTATGAAAGGGGTTCCATGAGATGAAAGTGGTTTATCTGGACAATGCGGCCACGTCTTGGCCTAAACCAGAAAGCGTTTCCGTAAGAATGCAAGATTTAATAACACTGGGAGCGAATCCTGGAAGAGGTAATTATCGCTTGGCAGAAGATGTACGTTCTGTCCTGTTTAATGCTAGAGTTCAGTTGGCAAGGTTGTTTAATTGCAATGATCCACAATCTATCATATTTACCTCGAGTGCAACTCATGCATTAAATCAAGCTATCATTGGTTTTTTACAACCGCATGATCATGTAATTACAACTACGATTGAGCATAACTCGGTTAGACGTCCCTTAGAGTATCTTAAAAACCATAAAGCCGTAGAAGTTACCTACATATCACCTAGGAAGGACTGGTCCTGGGACATTGTCAGTTTCGAAAGACAGATTCAAAAGAATACAAAGTTGATTGTAGTATCTCATGTCTCCAACTTAACGGGTGCAATTACACCTATAGAAGAAATAGGGAGATTGGCTAAAGAACGGGGAATCGCTTTGTTGGTGGATGCCTCGCAGTCGGCTGGTGTATTGCCCATTGATGTGGTTGCAATGAATGTGGATATGCTTGCCTTTCCTGGACATAAAGGATTATATGGCCCTCAAGGTACGGGGGGGCTTTATATCAATCAGCAGTTGAGATTGGAACCTCTTATTATGGGGGGGACGGGAAACTATTCTGAAGATAGCGAACAGCCCTTAAAATTGCCTTATCGTTATGAAAGCGGCACTCCAAACACGCCGGGGATCGGTGGACTGCTTGCGGGTGTAGAGTTCGTGTTAGAACAAACCGTAGAGCGTATCTATGAAGAGGAAATGAAATTAACGGCAAAGTTATTGGAGGAATTGAACTCTATCGAATTAGTACGAATCTATGGGCCATCCGATCTGCGTTACCGCACCGGCGTAGTGTCCTTTAATGTGGAAGGTATTGATCCAATTGAATTGGGTGTTTTATTAGATGAACACTACGGCATTGCAGTTAGAGCTGGATATCATTGTACGCCCATCGCTCATCAAACTGCAGGGACTTTTCCCGGTGGATCGCTTCGGGTTAGCTTTGGTACTTTTAATACAGATGAAGATGTTCGTTATTTAGTATCTGCTTTGAAAGATATAGTCGATAACTTTGAATTGTGAAATTTCTTACTGACAGGAGTGCATACCGGAGATGAATCGTCTGGTTATAACCGCCGCCTTCCCTTTTATTCCTTCCGATATCCACATTGCACATATTGCTAGTACTTATTTACCTGCTGATATCATAAATCGTATGGCTGCTATTCTGGGTTACGACAGTGTGCTAGTTTCCGCAACCGATGTCCACGGGCTTTGGGTTAAAAAGGAACTCCAAGATACAAATATCGAGGCAGAGGTTTTAAAAAGTAACTATCATGAGAGATACAAGAAAATTTTTGATTGTTTGGATATACGTTTTGATACATATGAACGTACTGATGACTCCGCTCTTCGTGATCTTGTATACGAGTCGTTATACAACTTAAGAGAAAAAGGTTATATTGTGCAAAAGGAGACAATTATTTATTCATGTGGAGAATGCCTGGAGTATTTGCCCAAACGTTTTCGTATTGGATCCAGCGATGTAGTGACAAAGACAGGAAAAATAAAACTGAGCGATTCAGAAAATAACTATATGTGCGCTTTTTGCGGAAGCGATCAAATTATTGAAAGCATCGTAAATCATTGGTTCCTAGACATCCAAAAAGGGAAATCAATAATTGAGGATGGCATAGACCGTCAGATGCAAATTCATGTCAAAAACTATTTAAATTCCTTGTTGTGTGATGGTTTATCAGAATGGGATTTCACGCGAGACAACTATTACGGAATTACTATTCCGTTTAATGATGAAGATCAGTATATTTACTTGTGGTATGAGTCGTTGATTGGTTATCTTTTTTTAGCCAATGACTTGGGTGGAAATATATCTTTTCGGCACTTTTTAGGGAAAAATATTGTTTATTACCATGGGATTGTATGGCCAATCCTTCTAAGAGAAGCGACACATAGTTATACTGTTGATTTCCAAATATCAGCGAGGGGGTTCTTAGATCTGTCAGCTACTGATATTCCCTTGGACATATTCGAGCTGACTCATAAGTTTCCCGTAGATTATATCCGATTTTATTGTGCATACCGAACCCCGGACACGATGAATGATTTTTATTTCAAAGAAGCTGAGTTTGTTCAAGTTATTAACAGTGTACTTTGTCGACAGGTTGGAGGTTTTTTAAAACGGTGCAGGACTATTCTCCAAAACAATAATGTGTCTACTGTTCCTAAACAAGGAGTGTTACATGAACTCATATACGAAACTATAGTGCTCGTTAGGGGACATTTCGAAAAATTGAATCCCAATCAGGCTTTGACTGAGGTTCTACGATATATTAAGCAATGTGGAAATATAATTTCCACTCGCGAGCTTTACAAAAATCCATCCTTGGCGGATTTAGAATTGATATGCAAAATGATGGCAGGGGTCATCATACTCATAAAGCCCTTTGTTCCAACCATAATTGAGAGCTATAACATTTTTGAAGATGTAACTTTTAGTTCAGTGGATGACCTGGACCGGCTGGAGGGCTGTAATCTTAAGTTTTCTGCAGAAACATGGAGGACAATTGAATGTGTGGTAAGCTAAGGAACATGCAGAAGGGTGATGGAATCTTTATTCTGACTCCCTCTAATTCAATGTCGGTCATGTCAGAAAAAATGATTAGAATCGGAATTAATAGGTTGGAGAAGTTTGGATACCGGGTGAAATTTGGAAGGTACATAAATGAGCAAGGGGAACTTGGTGTCAGCTCATTAGAGCAAAGGATAGATGATTTTCATTCCGCACTTTCTTCTCCTGATACTACAATGATTATGGCGGCTTTTGGCGGATACAATTCCAACCAACTCCTTGATGTTTTGGACTATGATCTCATTAAAGAATCTGGAAAACTCATAATCGGTTATAGCGACACGACGGGATTGCTAAACGGAATACACCATATGACCGGTTGTAAAACGCTTCACGGAATGTCATTTTCAGCTTTTTGCGATCCTAACTTATTTCCAATTTCGATGGAAAGTTTCCTCCGATTAATTAATGGAGAACATGATATTGAACTTTCAGCATCAGATTATTGTGCGGATGATTTATGGTACCTAAAGGAGTCACTCGGTCCAAGAGAAGTATATCCTCACCCAGGGTGGGAAATACTTCAAAGTGGTGAATGTACTGGGAAACTATTGGGAGGAAATCTAGATACGTTACTCGCATTGGCAGGAACGCCCTATTTCCCTTCAATGGAAAATTCGGTTTTACTTATAGAATCAGGTTTTAACGAACCTCCAAATAAGTTTCTTCGTTCAATAACACAACTCAAACAACTTGGTATATTTGAGTGTATACAAGGACTTATGATAGGCATGTTCCCTAGAAATTCTTATTTTTCTGATACCTCCAAGCTACAAGAACTACTCAAGGATAGTTTGAAGGGTTATGATTTTCCGATTATTGCAAATGTGAATTTTTCTCATGTTGATCCAATATATACACTCCCCATTGGTGGAAAGATATTAGTGAATGCCTTAGAAACAGCTAGTGTTCGTTTGATTGGCTCGCTTTACGATTAAAAAGACCATTACTAAAGAAAATTACTGAGGTGAAGAAGATGAAGTATACTTATATCACTACGCCCATTTATTATGCCAGCGGAACGCCGCATTTAGGACATGCATACTCAACGATTCTTGCGGATTGTTATAATCGATATTACAAATTAAGAGGCTACCGGTCACGTTTAACAACAGGTACGGATGAATATGGTTTGAAAATCGAACGAGCTGCGCAGAAAAACAATTGTGAACCCCAGAAATTTGTCGATGATTTAGCGGAGAAATTCATAGAAACGTGGGGCAAACTGGGTATTGCATATGACGACTTTATTCGAACGACAGAACCGAGACACCGTCAAGTCGCCCAAGAGATATGGAAGAGAATGGAGGAAAATGGCGATATCTACTTGGGTCACTATGAGGGCTTGTATTGCGTAGATTGTGAACAATATTACCCGGAGTCTGAACTGTTGGAAGGTAAGCTTTGCCCGATACATAACCGGACCGTAGATTTTATGCGTGAAGAGACCTATTTTTTTCGGATGTCCAAATATTATGATCGGCTGTTGGGTCATATTGAACAACATCCTGAATTCATTTACCCGGAAACTAGAAGAAATGAAGTACTGGGGTTTTTAAAGCATAATCCGCTGCAGGATCTTTCTATATCAAGAACGTCCTTTCGATGGGGGATTCAGGTGCCTGGTAACGAGTCGCACATTATGTACGTCTGGATAGATGCATTAACGAATTATATTTCTAATCTGGGTGGATTCGACAGTGAGCTATTTAATCAATATTGGGGTAATACGATTCATATTATTGGCAAAGATATTTTAAAATTTCACGCCATTTATTGGCCGTGTATACTGATGTCAGCTGGAGTCAGTTTGCCTAAATCCTTGATCGTTCACGGATGGTGGACGATTTCCAGCAAAAAGATATCCAAATCCGACCCAGCTACTAAAATCGATCCGACTATGCTTGCGGAGGATATAACCCCCGACGCTTTGAAATATTATTTGTTGAAGGAGCTCACTGTAGGGCGTGATGGAGACTTGGATTACCAGAATTTGATCTCCAGTATAAATAGTGGCTTAGCGAATAATTTGGGGAATTTGGTGAACCGAACTATCCAGATGATTTTCAAATACTTTGATGGTCGAATTGAAGTTCAGGGGATAGGCACCATCGACCAGCTAGATATAGAGATCCGGGAACAAGCTTTCCTAACCAGACAGATTGTGGAGAAATCTATGAATGAAAATAGTCCTTCTGCCGCAATTAATGCGATTATGATATTTTCGAACCACTTAAACGCCTATTTAGAGAAAACAGCGCCTTGGCAATTAGCAAAACAGGATGATCATAAAAAGAGAATGGCTGAAATTTTCTTGCATATTGTTGAAGCGATTAGATGGATTACGCAATTAGGTTCCCCCTTCTTCCCAAGCATTTCACGTGGCATTACCAGTCAAATGAATTTCGATGAAGTTTTACAATGGCCTGAAGATTTCTCTTTGCGTTCGATAAATGTAAACAAAGCACATGTTCTATTTGACCGAATTACTAAAGAAAAAGAAGACGAGTTAATTGCCAAATGGCAAAATCCAAAACTGTAAATTAAAGGGGGAAAATTCTAATTAAGGAGACGCTACCTATCATTTATATTGGTCCTAGTATGAGTCATAATCAAGTTTGTCAGTTTCTAAAAGTTAAAGCTGACTTACGGGGGCCTATTAAACGAGGAGATTTACAAAATATTCCTGATGATGCGAAAATAGTCGCAATTGTGGACGGCGTCTTCCATATGAACTTATCTGTCACGCCAAGAGAAGTGTTAAGTGTTCTTAAACGAGGCGTGAAGGTGATTGGAAGTTCAAGTATGGGGGCGCTCCGTGCCGCAGAACTGGATGTATATGGTATGGTTGGAATTGGTGATGTGTACAGGATGTATAAGGACAAAATCATCGAGTCAGATGCAGAAGTGGCTCTTACTTTTGACCCAGACTCTTTAAGGGCAGTTACAGAACCACTTGTAAATATTCGCTATAGTGTATTAAGAGCATTAGAGAAACAAATCATCCAGCCAGAAATCGCGGAAAAAATTATACAGACAGCAAAGGACACTTATTTTTACGATTTGACATATTATTACTTGTTTAATTGTTTTGAGGAAAATGATCGAGAATTAGAACCATTCAAACAGTTTGTAATGGAAAACCGTAAAGAATTAGATTTGAAACAAAAGGATGCCCTTAAACTAATAGAATATCTGAACACGATATATTAGTAAGCGGACAAACAGAATGAGTTCTTAACATTTTTTTTTGGGGGGGATATCTTGTCACGCTTGATAACCATTCGCAAAAAAAATTATATTATGCCAGGCGAGACAGAATTATGGTATATACCGAAAAACTGTCCCGTATATCTTGAAGTTCAAGGCAGGGCAATTTTGATTGATAATAAAAAGCAGCTTGAACTACATGATGAGAGCGTTATCATTTTAAAAAAATCAAATCATATTATTAAAATTCAAAGTCATTCAACCTATCGGATGCAGGTACAAGGATTTACGTTTAGTAACAGTTCGTTAAAGAATACAAAAGAGGCGATCATTCGATTAAACGAGTGTATCTATTTTAATGAGTTACTTTATTTTGGAAGTAATATCTTAGAAGGGAATGAAGTGAGTTTACAGGGTTTGTCTCTTGTTATCAACGAAATCGTACAACAAATGAATGAAGTTGACGAAGATTCAAACTGCTTAAATAAAATAGATACCAGACTTATCAAAGTTCATCGTCATATTCGTTCTCATTATAATACCCCAATTACTTTGCAAACCTTGGGCGATCTCGTTGGAAGCCATCCTACTTATTTGAGTAATACATTTTCCAAGGTATTTGGAATTTCCCCCATCTATTATCTCAATCAACTGCGTATCAATTACGGTAAGGAAATGTTGCGTACGACTCAGCTACCAGTAACGAAAATAGCGAGTTTAGTTGGATACACCTCAACTTCACAATTCAGTGCTTTGTTTAAAAGATACACGATGATGACACCTGCGGAATATAAAAAGAGCATAAGTACCCAAAAAAGTAAGATTAACTAAGAAGGCAGAAGGCAATAAATTAATATGTCGAGAATATTTTGTCGATAGCAGTCAGAGGCGGAGGGAAACTTCCGTCTAATTTTGTAATATTGTATTTGATAATTTAAAGGAGTTAATTATTTACAGATTTATTGAAATATGCTTTTCTGTAAATATATAATATAAAAAGAATAAAACTCCTTAAAAGGCGTTAAATTCACTTAAAGCGGTGTAGCTCAGGAGATAAGAGCGTCCGGTGCATTCCCGGAAGGTATTGGTTCGACTCCAATCACCGCTACCACCCCTTACTTTTTATCATATGTACGAGGTGAAAATATGGCGAAATTAGTCGTTTCGACTACGATGATGTCATTAATCGATGGTCAGAAGGCTCTTCAGGTCCAGGACGGGGCTACGGTTAGAGATATCTTGCATCAGTTAATAACCAATTACCCCTCTGTAAAAACATCAATATATGCTAATGACGGTAAATTAAAGAGTAATATTATCATTTTTATAAATGATGATGATATTCGGTTAAGGCAGGGAATTGATACAGTATTACAAAAAAATGACACCCTATACATCAGCAGTGTGATTGCTGGAGGTTGAGGTGATGAATGTGATTTCGCAGCTGCTGACCGAAAGGGTTTCTGATTTCGATAACAAAAAAAGTCAGGCTTTAATATTGGAAACATATGATCACTCCATGTTGCCTTCTGCGTACTTGATTGCTGGATACTATAGAAAATGTAACAGGGAATTGTTGATTGTTCCGTCACCAAATAAAAAAACAACTAAGAAGATTATGAAAGCGCTTAATTACCTGGATGCCTCTTATAACTTGTGTGAAATAAATGAGTTTATAGAAGGATTGTTAAATGATTCGAAAGAAAATGAGCTTTGCGAACAAATCACAAGGCTAAGTACATATAGCGGAACTGAAGCTCTAAGAGAGGCGTACAACAGCTTGGGGTATTGTATAAATTCAGTATTAGCAGTCTCTTCAAATGAGCTGACAGATTTACAAGTCATCGTTTGTGTAACGGATCAAAGTTATGATCAGTCCCTACTTTACGGTATATTAAGTGGCCGAACAGTGGTATTCGCGGAGTATGAAGAATTAACTGTAGAGTTTTTTGAGAAGACATCGAGCGCCAAGTCTTATGTCTTTTGTGTTCCAGAGCAATTTTCCGTGACAAATATGAATAAAATATTTACATCAAAAGAAAATGCCAGAAACAATACACCTCTTGGCTTTTTCTATCCATTCGATTCAGAAACTAGAGAATTTTTTGTCCTAAAAACATATATTTATATAAATTTAGAAATCCCTTTAGATTTTCCATATCATTTTTTTTATCCACTGGAAAAAGAATCGCATACTTTTGAATTCGATCAATTTAAGGTGGTTCTGGGTAAAGGAAGTTCGGCGAGTCCTAAATCATTGATTAATGAAAAGGCTACATTCTTCTTTGCTACACCGCACTCTAATGGTGTTGATATGTCTATCGGAGACGCGGTTCTCTGTGCGCAAAGGGACTTTTCGAACGATAACGAAGCAATAAATAAATTGATGCCCTGTTTCTTTAGCACCACATGTAGTCGAAAAACGGAAGAGAATGAATTGATATCCGCATTAGATTTGAGGAGCGCGCTTGTTTTTTTATATACATGCTGGGGAGTTTTGTTAAAACAGAGTGTATACGATGAAAGATCTTCGCTTGCATTTCAGTTTGCCCAATCTCCATACTCAGCCGTTTTGCTAACTACATACTCCATGTCCCTACTCGATCGTACTGCCGGTCCAATTATCGCTGAGAAGTATTCAAAAGGAGAAACCATTGGCAGTGCAGTTGAATATTTCAATACAAACCATTTCAAACTTTATAATGACAGCCGAAATATCATAGTTATCTTCGGAGACCCGGAATTTAAGAATAGTGGAAAAAGGCCGCTTCAGTTTCAAAAAGCCTTCGAGCAATATAAGGATTTTAATTCATTCTTTAAATATTTCATCACCAATTCTTCGGAAGTTAATACGAGAACGCAAACTGAATATGTCGAATGGAATCCATCGTTAACAAAAGGAATTGAATATTCCCGCATGATTATTAACGGGTCAAGGTTGTTGGGGAAACCTTATTTTAGTGATCAGTTGCAAGTCTTAAGCGATAAAACCGAGTCATTATGGATAACTATACTGCTATACTTCAATCGATTGAAACAAAATGATCATTTTCAAATGGAGTGGCCGGATTTTTATAAAAAACTCCGGCGACATTACCGGGAGTTTCAAAAAGCTTGGTTTCAATTTTACCAAACAATGGTTTTTAATTTGGGGGGGTATACTCGTTTTCAAGTTGACCGTTATTTTTCCTTATCAGAACGGGATAAGGAGAGTAACTGTCAATGGTGCCCCTATTGTGGCGCTCCGGTCAGAGTGGAGATAAAAACAGTAGAAGCAATAGGTATCAGAAGAAGGTTAATAGAATGCTTGAATTGCGCAACTATATTTGATGGCTTAGATGATTTCCTGACAGGTCAAATTGATTGTGAAACTTATTGGAAGGTAGGAGATCATCAAAATATAGTGATTCACATTCAATCTTCGCAGGTAATGCCGTGCTATTATTTGGCTGGTGTGATAATGGAGCCATTTGACAAGCGAAACCCTATGAAAATGCCAGCTTCTTTTATCGAGGGTACATTGCATAAAGGGGATTCCCATCACATTGCGCTACCATCATTGGAGTTACCTCATGATATGGTTCAGGGATGTTACCATATGAACGCCCTTATCATAATGAACGATAAAATTTTGACGCTAAGAAAGGCAATTTATTACATACAATAGGTTGAAGGGAAATCAATGATGAATAATATAAATGACGAAATTTCATTTATTCGACAGAAGTTGGGTTCTGTTCAAGAAATTGAACTGATTTCAGAAACGAAAAATAGAGTTTATAAAGTTAAAGCTGAAAAAAAAGTTTATTTATTTAAATTATTATCGTTGCAGTCTTCGTTAATTAATAACAATGAAAGCGCTATTTATAAGTATTTGTCTCATTCTGCTTTTATACGTAACTGTGTAGGAAAGTCGTCGGAAGATGAAGATGTTCAATATGTAATCACTGAATATGTGGAGGGCTGTACACTAATAGAACTCCTTAAGCAGGATGTGGATATTCAAAAGTACATGGAAGATATTTATATGTATTTAGAGGATTGCAGGGAAATTCAAGTAGAAGGATTCGGGCCGCTACATTCCGGTTTGAAAGGTAATTTCGACAGTTGGTACAAATTTTTGCAAGCGTATTTAAGAGATGCTTTGAGCCAGCTTAATACCCTACAACCAACAAGCTCTTTGAAAAAAATGAAAGAAATACATGATTTCTTAAGTAATTATCTTGAAAGCAACCAAACATACTTTCAAGGTGTTAAGCCGACATTGATTCCTATTGATCTCAATTTATCCAATTTTTTAGTGACCGATTCTGATAAGTTGCTTGTATTAGACCTTGATGCATTTTGGGGCGGAGATGCATTGCTCGCCATCGGGGAATTCGTTGGGCATTCTTACGGAATGGAATATTATTATCCATTTATTGAAATGTATTCTCATTTACTTCCCGAAGAACGATCGATTATTCATTTTTATGCGATACTAAGCAATTTTGATGTGTTGAAGTACATTTTGTTCAATTCTATCGAGAATATAGAAGATTCAGCTCCTTGGGGGAATCGGGCAACATTCTTGGAATTGGTTAACACACATCGGTCGTTGTTGGAGAGGGAGTTTCTCTTTTCACCATCTTATTTTCTTAGTACTAATCCCTTTCTTGAAAATAACCCGGGAAAAAAAATGTCTTTGAGTCAGCAACGGACTGTTAGTCCAGAAGTGACCCTAAGTCGGGTTGAACCAATTCAGCATCTCGCGGGAATAACCCGTGTCCCGGATATTACCGGATTAGACTCTATAGGTATAACCGCTTATCAATGTGTAAGGCCGGATGCCGAGGAGGAAGAGGAAACTTTTACTGTATTTTCAGGAAAGGGCAGTACGAAAGAGCAATGTAAGGTCTCCGCAATCGTAGAGGGAATTGAACGTTTTTGTGCTGAAAGAAAGAATTACTCGTCTGAAAGGATTATAGCTGATAGCTATATTCAATTAAAGAAACGCTGTAAGGTTGTCCATCCACAGGAATTTAACATGCCTAAAGAAGCGGGATTTCTGGAGGATGAGATATTAGAATGGACGAAAGCCGTAAATTTGTTTACTGGGGAATCATACTATATACCTGCTAATACCGTTTTTTATCCTTACAAGCCGGAAAAGGGCAGAATGTTATTTCGTTATTTTACTACAGGATTAGCCGCTGGTAACACCATTATCGAGTGCATGTCTCACGGGCTAGCTGAAGTGATCGAACGGGATTCAGCAGCTTTAAATTTATTGCTGAGAAATTACCCGACTGTCCCATTGGAAAGCATCACACATTCGGCACTAGCTGATCAGATCAGAAAAATTAAATCTGCGTATAGTAATTTGAATCTCATTATTCGATATATTTCGGCACCTGATATCAAAGTTCCTGTGTTCTCTGTTTTAATCGAGGATTTGGATTTATTAGACCCTATGTACGTCAGTGGTGGATACGGAGCTCATCCTAATAAGGATGTAGCCTTAATGACAGCCCTAAATGAAGCTGCTCTCTCCAGGGTTAGCACAATCAGTGGAGCCAGAGAAGATTTGAAAAAATTTCAGGATAAGAAACAAAAAATGCCATACAGCGACTATAAACAAAAATACAAGTATTGGTTCTCTCAAGAAAAACAACTGCATTATTCTGAAATCCCTTCTTTTCATTTTTCAAGTGCATTAGAAGACTTTACGTATATGGCTAATAACATTAAAACAGCAGGGTTTGACAAGATTTTATTGGTTGATTTGACAAACCCTCTTTTGGAGTTTCCAGTCATTAAAGTTCTGGTTCCAGGCGTCGAGCGTTATTCCTTCCGTATGCAATGTATCGGGGAGAGGGCACGCAATTTTTACAAACAGTTGTATAACCGTGAACTAGAAAAGTAAGGCTATCAAATACTTTGTAAGGAGGAAATGATCATGTGTAGTCAAGAAGACAGCAAAAATCAAAATCGCTCTAATGAAACTATGAACCCGGAGGAACTTGAAATCGAAATGGAGGATTCCTCTATCGAAATTGGGCCAGAAACTGCTCTGTACTGGTAATAAGAAATATAAAAGGACAAGGAGAATTTTAATGTTAAATACTACAAATGAAGTTAGTTTAAACGAGTATACGCCATCCGATATTTTGAAAATGGACTACAACCAGATGATTGGTCTTGTGCGCGAAACCAACCGTCCACCTGGTGGTTATAATACGATCTTCCAACTAGCCCAAAGGGCCTTCCTTAAACCAGACAGTCGGGTGCTGGAAATCGGAACAAGTACAGGTATAACCGCTGTGGAACTTGCTAAATTAGTTGGTTGCAAAATCAAGGCAATTGACATCAACCCTGTCAGTTTGGAGGAAGCAAGAAAACGCGCGATGCAGGAAGGAGTGGGTCACTTAATCGAGTTTGAATTAATGGACGCATCCCAAACGGATTACCTTGAGGAATCCTTCGACATGGTTTTTTGCGGAAATGTTACATCCCTTATTCCAAACCGTGAAAAAGCATTTGCCGAATACGTACGTGTATTGAAAAATGGAGGATTTATTGCTGCTGCACCAATGTACTATGTTCAACAGCCTTCGGATGAGTTGCTTAAGAAGGTGTCAGATGCGATACAGGTTGAAATTATTCCTTGGGAATCAAAATATTGGTATGACTTTTTCACTCATGATCTACTGAATAAGTACTGGTATGAAGATTATTCTTTCGACTATATCGAAACGGATACGGTTAACGCCTTTGTCGATGAGATATTGGAAAGGGATCATCTGAAAAGCCTATGTTCGGAATCATATGAGATTCTTTCAAAAAAATACAGGGAGTACATGTTGTTATTTCGAGATAACCTGAGCATCATGGGGTATAGTCTTATGCTCCTCCGCAAAGAGAACTATAAAGTGGATAGTGAGTTATTTACATCGTCCAAGATATCATAAATGCGGAATAGGAAATAGGGGCGAGTAGAATGAAAGAAAAAGTCCTGCTTATCAGTCATTCGAAGGATCCGGATGGTATAATATCCCAGGCGCTAATCATCAAGCACCTGCGCTTGACTTCACCCTCAGAGGCAATGGACTTGGAATGCAGACTGTTGGATTATTCTCAACTAGCTGTTTTTTTTAACAATAGTATATTTGACGGTTTTGAAAAAATTTTTATTTCCGACTTGCCATTAGTAGAACAAGCGCTTAGTGACGAACAACTTATCAGTCTTTCGGAGAAAGCCAGGCTGTACTATTTTGACCATCACTATCTTTCTACTGACAGAGAAAAGCTTTTAAATCGGCTCTGTTTCCAATTTGTCAGACAAGGCGGAGTATCAGCTTCAGAATTGATCTTTCGAGCATTTTCGTTTTCAGATGATGAATCGCTTGCTCTTTCAAAGATTGCACACTCATTTGATTTCAATATACGAAATGAATACTTTGCGATCGGAGAGCGGATTATGAAGCTGATAAATGGTATGCAGGATTCGGATAAGTTACTGTTCGTCCAAGATATTGCGCAAGGGATATGGATGTCAAACGGACAATTAAGCGAGAAATACCAAAGAAGAGAGCAAGAGATTCAACTTTGCATTGAGCAGGCGTATCACGTAGTTGAGAAGACTAGAAAAGAAGTCGAAATCTGCGGGCATCTGATTGCGATTGCTTATTCTCCGCAAATACTGTACATGAAGCTGGGAATGCGATATTTAGAATCCATATCCCCAAACTGCAGTGCTATACTGCTTTTGACTGAGGGTGAATCAAATCTGCTTTTCAGCAGTCTTCAAAACTTACCTGAAAATGTTATCCCTGTTTTGCCCTTTTGTATTTATAAAAAAGGGGGAGGTAGAGATAATGCAGGTGGCTTCAGTGTCGGAATCACTATCAATAAACGAAATTACCATTATGTTTCAAAAAAACTATTAAGTGAGATAAGTGAATTTTTCCAAGCTAGTAATAAGCTTTGAATAAAAATGACTAGGAGGCCATGTAATGCCAGTTGGAAATTTGATAAGGCCAAGAAAATTATGGATGGATGTAGGGACTCATTATATCAAATTATTAGAAGATCCTTGGTATCGTGCTATCGCTGAAGTTCAGAATTTAATAACAATTTACACGGTGGATTTCTACAAACAACGAGATATAAAAACGCTGAACTTTCCAATCACTACAGGTTCAATATCCAGTCCAATGGGACTTGGCAGCGATTCATTACCTGTTAAAGTCGAAATTTGTGGCGTTGAAACATACCTGGCGGATTCCATGCAATTTATGTTGGAATACGGGTGCCGAATTTTTGAACAAGGCTGTTACTATATTATGCCTTCTTTTAGGGGGGAGTCGGCGGATGAACGGCACTTGTGCCAATTTTTCCATAGCGAAGCCGAGATTCCTGGGACACTTGATGATGTCATGAAATTAGTTGAAGACTACATCTCATATATGTCGGCAAGGCTGCTTGAAGACTATGCAGACACCTTGCTTTCGATTAATGGAGACAATTCCCACATTGAGAAAGTTGCCAACCTGAGTGGTCCGATTGAACGAATTACAACCGATGAGGCTATCAAATTGTTAGGTGATTCCAGATACTATGATGAGCACCCGGCTGGTTTTAGAGCGGTCAACAATCTAGGAGAAAAGAAATTAATGGAACAATTCGGTATAGTCTGGCTGACTCATTTCGACCATTTATCGGTACCATTTTATCAGAGCGTTTCCAAAGAGGACACTAGTAAGGCACTTAATGCTGACTTGTTGATGGGTATTGGAGAAGTAGTCGGATCGGGGGAACGGCATAGAAATGCTGAAGAGGTCTTGGAGGCTTTGAAAAAGCATGGGGTACCCCCATCTGAATACGAGTGGTACTGTACAATCAAAACAAAATATCCTATGAAAACGTCGGGCTTCGGTATAGGAATTGAGCGGTTCATTCTCTGGCTGTTTAATCATAATGATATCAGGGATTGCCAAATATTACCTAGGTTCAATGGAGTTAACATCGTTCCTTAATTTTATAGAATAAGGATTGATTCGATGGAATTTGTAGTAAATGGGAAAAGTGTATCTTTCGATAGCAGTAAGACTGCCCTAACCGATGGGAAACGCCATCTTAGCTATAGGGATATCTATGTAAGAATAAACAGTACTGTAAGCATATTGGAGCAGCATGGAATCCAAAGCGTGGTAATCAGCTGTCGCAACTCTATTGATTGGTGTATTTTTTATTTGTCCTGTTTTTTTTGTGATAAGAAGGTTTTTGTTCTGAACAATCAGCACACCAGCGAAGAACTAATTCAATTCTGTACTGACTATGGCATAAATGCCATCATTAGCGACTCAGAAGTAGAATTCAATCTATCTATTTCGGCAATTGAGGTTCCAGATGTAGAATTATGTGGAATTCATATCGTGAATCGGGAAAGTCTTGATGAACAGCTATGTGATGTTTCTACGATATTATTTACTTCGGGTACGACGGGTAAGCCCAAAGGTGTCATGTTAACTTACGAAAATATCGTAACGAATGTTTTGGCGGTAACCGATTATATCAGCTATTCCTCTAAAGATACGATCTTAATTGTTAAACCATTATATCACTCTTCAACTCTGACCGCAGAATTGATTGCAGGGATATTATGCGGAGCAACCTTGTTTATTTATTCAGAAGGCTTTAATCCATTACGCATTCTTCAGATTTGCAATCAAAATCCAATTACAATTTTGGGTGCGGTTCCTACAATGATAGCTTCGCTTGTAAGGTTTTCTGCGAAATATAAAGGGGGACTGCGAGCAGTATCGATTTCTGGAGCGTATTTGGATGTGAAGCTTGCTGTTGACATGCATAAAATGTTTAATTGTGACATTTATCATTGTTACGGTTTATCGGAAGCATCTCCTCGAGTCACTTACCTAGACCCGAATCTGTTCATCAATAAAGCGGGTTCTATTGGAAAACCTATTTCTGGTGTTTCCGTTATTTTAATTAACGAAAATGGTGAAAGAATCGAGAGTTCTCACACTATTGGGGAACTGGCTGTTCAAGGAAAAAACGTAATGAAAGGTTATTATCGAAGGCCGGAATTGACTAGTCGTGTACTTTCAGAGGGGATACTTTTAACTGGTGACCTTGGTTATCGTGATGAGGATGGTTTTTTCTACCTCCGTGGGCGTAAAGACGAGATGATAGTAAGGGGAGGATTGAATGTTTGGCCATCTTCAATCGAGGATGCAATAAGGAGCCTTTATTTTGTAAAAGAGGTAGCAGTTATAGGGATCGAGGATTATTTCTACTCAAATAAAATTGTGGCTTTTATTGTATTGGCTTCCCACGCCGTTAGTAACACGGACAACGCGAAGCAAATAATCGCAAAAGCTTGCAAGAAACACAATGTTATCTCTCCAGATCAAATTGAATTTACGGAAAGTATCCCCAAAAGTCCAGTTGGTAAAATCCAACGGTATAAGCTGAGGGAATTGTGGTTGCAAAAAAGTCAAGCAATAAGGTGATAGAATTGAATATCTTAATGGTAACTTACGATTTTGTACCTAAGCCTATCTGGGGTATGGGACAACATGTTTTCGAGTTGACCGAGGAACTGAAAGCGTTAGGGCACCAGGTTAAAGTAGTAACTGTTAACCGGTACGGTTTACTTGAGAACAACAATAATATTATTTTTAATGAATGTTTAGGGAGAATTGAAAGTAACATTGTTTCTAATCGCTGTACAAGCCTGCCTTCGGATGAATCCTGTCTTGATCACCTAAGCGAAACTGTATCCCAAAGGCTCTCCAGAATAAATTTTATTCCGGAGGTGATACATTGTCATGGTTGGATGATGATTGAGACAGCCTTGAAATTATCTGATACCTACTCGGTTCCGGTTGTAAGTACGATTCATTTTATGGAGAAACAGTACGAAAATGCCGGAGGGCATCCGCATCCAAACGACATGAGTATTATTCTGCAAAGAGAACAAATCATGGTTTCCCGTTCAGATGCATTAATTTGTGTAAGTGATTACGGGCAAAAGTTGTTGGAAGAAGTCTATGGGACGAATTACAAGCATTCTTTTATAGTACCTCATGGTATTGTCACTGAAGGGGTTACAGATGTTTATCCTATCAATAGAAAGGAGAAGCCTGGAACAAAAAAAAATATGGTGTTTGTTGGGAGGTTGGAGAAAGAAAAGGGAATTCAACAGCTGTGTGAATGTATTTCAACTGACCTTATCAAAAATGAAGTTGATTTTGAGGTTATTGGTACAGGTTCGCTGGAGACTGAACTTAGACAAAAATATGATAAAAAAATCCAATTCTCTGGTTATATAGATCGACAGCAAGTTTACCAGAAACTCGCAGCAACTGACTATATCGTCATTCCGTCACTAGACGAACAATTTGGTATTGTGGCACTTGAAGCTATGGTGGTGGGGGCCGTGCCAATAGCTTCTAATATAGGCGGCTTAAAGCAAATTATCGTTGATAAAGAAAATGGCTTTTTGTTTGATTTAAAGTTAGATTCGCACAATAGATATTATATTGACGGAAGCGAGCTCTCGATGGTACTTAAAAGAGCCGTTGCAACACCTGTCAATCAGTTGAACGATATCAGGATTACTAATTTAAGAAAAGTTAATGAGGATTATTCTGTACGAGCCATGGCATTAAAAACACTGCATGTTTATCGTTATGCAATAACCAATTTCGGAGGTAATATAAATGAAAACAAATTTTGAGCAACAACTTTTAGAAAGGGTAGTAGACGTTATTTATAATAATTTTGCTGTATCCATTTCGAAACAAGAAGTGAAGTATGACATGAATTTGATGGATGATCTAGGCCTCGATTCCATAAAGATATTGGAGTTGGTCGTTTATCTGGAAGAAGAATTTAATGTTGAATTCAGCGATGAAGAGCTGGTCGTCGATAATTTGAGAACTATTGAGGTAGTTTCCAATACGATAAAAAGCCTTCTTGAAAGGGGTGACAACGTTTCAAGATGAATATTGAGTTGCTCCAAATTGTATACGATGGACAGTGGGAGGAAAGAGAAAATCTAGATATGCAAACGCTTGCATCTTGTTTTATCTCCAATGGATTTGATTCACGAGTCCACAATTATAAGTTTCAATTGCTAAAAGATAATTTAGAAGAAGAGATTGAGAAACTTGTTGAAAATGCAAGTTATTTATTCCTCACTTTCGATTTTTATGCAGAAGATGATTTAATCGATTGTATTTATCGTATTGCTGCCTTTGCGAAATCCGTAAAGCCCGCCCTTGTAGTTTGCTTGACCGGACATCGGGGAAGTATCAATTACGAAGCGTTACTAAATGACTGTTCTGCTATAGATTATTTGATAATAGGAGACTCGGAAGATAGTGCGGTTAATCTTGTAAAAACCCTGGAATCTGGGCAACCTACAGATAAATGCTACGGGATTGCATATAAGCAAGGTGAACATATTTATAAGTCAGAACCTCTTACGGATAATTTTAATAATTCACCTTGGCCAGTTCGTGATGCTTCTATTTTGCGGAGTCAGAGAAAAGCAAAAATACGTACCTCACGAGGATGTCAGGCGAGGTGTACATTTTGTATTGATATTGGATATGAAAAGAAGTGGAGAGGTAGAGCAATTCAAGATGTGGTCAATGAAATGGAGCATCTTAACCGGAATTTCGAAGTGAAGCAATTTAACATTATTGATAATAGTTTTGAAGACCCCGGGCTGCTTGGGAAGAAACGACTATTTGATTTTGTGAACGCGATCAACGAGAAGCAATCTAAATTTTATTTTAACTGTTTGACAAGAGCAGAGTCTTATACATCCGAAGAAGATGAACGTTTAATCAAAGAACTTAGTCTTGCCGGTTTATCAACTGTTCTCATTGGATTTGAATCAGGAAGCCAGGACGACTTGGATCTGTTCAATAAACGTGCAAAGGTCGAAGATAATTTAAGAGCTTATGAATTTTTTAATAAATATGATGTAAATGTTCTTCCAGGATTTATTATGTTTAATCCATACTCTAGCGTTGAAACTTTGGAAAAGAATCGTCAATTTCTAAATAAGATTAACAAATCCTACTCGTTTATTTCATTTTGCCGTACATTGAAGATTTTTGAAGGTGTAAAACTAGCAGCAAAAATTAAAGAGGATGGATTATTGACTGAGGATTTTAACTATAAAGCACCGCTAAAATATCGGTTTGTTAATAAAAAAGTTGGCCTTCTAGCTGAATCGTTAAATAATGCACGTTATATAAGCAACGCATCCAATTTGGCAGTTACATTGGAATACGGGATGGGTTTACTGGCCAGAATTCAAAAAAATTATGTTGAGTGGAAAGAGGTAAGTGAATTTAAAAGCCGTCTGCATGTAATGTCAGAAGAATTTGGGAGTCATGTAAACAAGTTTTTCGACCAGTGTCTTGAAATGGTTTCTACAAATTCGAACCAATGGGATGAGAAATTGTATCTTTCACTGGTAAATGAATTGGAAAAGAATGCTGAGAAGCATCAGGTTAGTAACGAAATTAAACAATTCATGAAACAAAATGTCAAGAACAGTGAACTAAAATTTATTTTATAGCTGTCGAATTGCATAGGAGAATGATATGGAACTACCAGTGACTATTTTAAATGATGGGAAAGAACTATTCGGAGTTTATCATACGTGTTCCAAACCGAAAGCGACCGTAATTATCTGTCATGGTCTTGGTGGTACTCGTACTGATGTACACCGGATATGTCTCCGGTTTGCCAGGGCTTTGGTTCAAAATGGTTATTCCTGCTTGAGAATCGATTTAACGGGATCGGGAATAAGTCAGGGCGAATTTTATGAATTTACTATATCACAATCAGTAAAAGATATTGATCAGTCAATTCGCTATGTCCAGCAGAATTTTGGCGCTGATCAAATACACTTGCTTGGTTTTAGTGACGGGGCTTTTATCGCATATCAGGTTGCACTTCAACAATCTTATATCAAAGGTTTAATATTCTGGAGTCCTACTTTTAAAATTGCAAGCGAAGATACTCCAAGAGATTCTCTTAATCAGAGGCTTCATAGGGTCGGATCTCGTATGGTTTGGCCGGTGCTTGGACATTGGGTACACCACGAATATTTTCAAGAACGCAATGGCATTCTAAAAGAACTAAATTTCGGTAAACTTGATCGAGATTGTTTATTTATTTATGGCGGTAAGGATGAAGAAGTTGCTCGGGGGATTCGGCAGATAGATCATTTCAAGATTAGTAAGGTAGAAATTGCGGAATGCGATCATCATTTTTTGTCCAATGAGTGGACGGAACAAGTAATCGCTTCATCTATAAGTTGGCTTGAAAGCAAATATATTCTATAAGGGTGATTCGTCTGAATGTTGAACAGGTGTATATAGAGAATCACAATGCACAAGAATCTTTATTTTGTTTGTTGGAGAATTCTAAATGTAATAATACTTGGATTATTGGGATTCATGGACTTTTTCAAGATAAATGTGAGAGCTGGTTTCTACTTTCTAAGCTGGCACGTATGGCAAGAGAATTAGACGTGAGCGTTTGCCGATTTGATTTTAGAGGTAGTGGTGACAGCACGGGAGATTTAATGGACCTGAGTTTAAGAGACTTTTTTGAAGATGGTGCATTGATTATTAATTATGTTTCTGAAAACTATAAGCCTTCGAAGATAATTTTGTTGGGGGTTGGGTTTGGTTGTTTAGTGGCCACCAAGTTGGCAATTGATGCAGGTATTAATGACATCATACTAATTAACCCTACATTCGAACCAGTTTTTGATTATGAATTAGGTTTGACGGAATCAGCCAGGTTTATGCTGGAACAAACGGGAACGCTTGATCTTAACCGTAATGCAATTGTAGAGGAATGGCTTGAAAAGCTACACTATTCAGGTTCTTTGTACTGGAATGTACTGGGAAGCCAAATATCTAAAAGGCTACTTCAGGAAATAAAACACGCAAATTTAAGAGACTATTTTTTAACTAGTGAAGTTTGTAATTGGTTAGTGGTTCTTAGTGTGGTTAATGAGCAAGCTATTCAAACTGTATCAGAACTCGTGAAAAGGTCAAAAAACGGTCGTTTGTGCTGTATTGATTCTGATCCATTGTTCACTCACCCGAAAGCTCAGAGTGAAGTTGTCTTGAAAGTAAGGGAGTGGTTGGATGTCTGTCCTTAACTTAGGAATTGCCATTCATTGTTTATGGGGATTAGAATTCAAAAAGATTGCAGAATGGTGTTCCAAGCAAAATGTGAGGTTGCTAGAAGTTAGCTGCATGCCTTCTATAACCCAAAATGACGTTATATTAGGTAATTTCAATAATTTAACCATTCTTCAAAAAGTGGATGAAATAAAAGAGATCCTAGATCGATATAATTTAGGGATTAGTACATTAACCTGCAATCTAAATAACCTTGATAGAAACTTTAAGAAAAGAAACAAAAAATATTTATACAATACAATAGACTTAGCTAAACAGTTAGGTGTTAGGAATGTTGGTACTTATGTCGGATATGATGAAAGTCAACAAGAGCAAGATAGTATTTGTGAATTTCATAGGGATATGCAGGATATTTATGAATATTCAGCAGAAAATAAAATTAAAATTTTAATAGAAAATTGTCCAGGAATCTATAGTAATCGTATAACAAATCTAGGGGCACATAGTCGGCTATGGGACTTATTGCTTGAAGGGTCCCCAGTAATTGGAATAACTTTGGATTTATCCCATTGCATTACCATGGGAGATAATTATCTTGATTTAATTCGTAAGTATGGGAAGTACATACATAACGTTCATGCCAAGGATAAGACAAAAGGAACTGAACTGAACGATTATAGTCTACCGGGTGAAGGAGATGTTGATTGGCGGAGGGTATGGGAAGTTCTTCAAGAACAACAGTATACGGGGGTGATCGTTATTGAAAATGAGAGCAAACAGTGGACAAAAAGCGAACAGGCGGCCTTTGCTGGGCTATTAAAAGCTAAAAGATATCTTGAAAGGATAGTCACCGATGGAAATTAGTGTTGTGATTCCAGTCTATAATCAAAGTACCCCGCTGAAATTGACTCTTGAAGGTTACTGCAATCAGACCATAAATCGAAATATATTTGAAATAATAGTTGTAGATGACGGCTCGGACGATCCGTTAGAACTGGACGAATGGAAAGAACGTCTGCAAATTAAGGTCATTAGACAACAAAATTTAGGAAGAGCCATAGCTAGAAATACTGGAATAGAGTCATCGGACGGTGAGCTAATCATTTTCAATGATGCAGATCGTATTCCTTGTAGCGAATTCATTGAGATACATCTGGCCTCTCATAAAAAGAATGGGAATTGTGTTGTGATAGGAAATCCAAAAGAACTATATATTTCGAACTTAGAGTGTAGAGTAAATGAAATACTCAGTTATATTAAAAGCGGAAAAATTACAAGATTCGCACGAAAGTATCTATATTCTACAGTTATCAGCCACCTATTCAAAGAAGAAGGGGGGACAGATAGCGTCATTCCCTGGATGGGCTTTTTTTCCGGAAACTCTTCCGTTAGGCGGGATGATCTGCGCAGTGCGGGAATGTTTAACCCAAAGTTTAAAGAGTGGGGATTTGAACATTTTGAATTAGGATATCGACTCTTTCACGCTGGTCATCCTTTTAGATTTGCAGCGAATGGGGTAAATTATCATCTTGCACATCAAAGAAACACATCGTTCTACAAAGAACATTTTAAATATAGTGCAAGCTTATTCTCGGAAATTCAACAAGATGTCCGTATCTTGAAAATCTATAATTTTTTAGTCGGGGAACTTTCTTTGCAAGGGCTTGAAGAATTATTCGGGGGTCACTCAAATACAATCAATTCAAGCGAGGATATTTATTTTAGTTCGTTTAACGGTTAAAGGAATTTCTATGATCTCGAGAGGGAGAGATAGATGTGGAGAAAGTAATTAGTGTTGAAAATTTAGGAAAAAAGTTCAAGTATAGAGAGAGAAAGGAAGGGGTTATTGCATCTTTAAAATCATATATTAATCCTCAATATAGAGTTAAACATGCGCTAACCGATATCTCCATGGAAATAAACCAAGGGGAACTCGTAGGGTTTATTGGGCCTAACGGAGCAGGGAAGACTACAACTATAAAGCTATTAAGTGGTATATTGCACCCATCAGAGGGGAGTATTGAAGTTCTTGGATATAATCCTTTTAAAAGGCAAGCTGATTTCTTGAGACAAATTTCCATCATAGCCGGGAACAAATCCCAACTATCGTGGGATCTTCCAGCAATAGACTCCTATCACCTGCTTAAAAATGTGTATGGTCTCAATAACGATTTCTTTGAAAAACAGCTAAAATACTTATCGAAAAGCTTTGAAATAACTGACTTGCTTCATCGACCGGTACGACAGATGTCTTTAGGTGAAAGAATGAAGAGCGAGTTGGTTGCTGCTCTGTTGCATAATCCTAAAATTCTTTTTTTAGATGAACCGACGTTAGGACTGGATGTAGTTTCTCAACGAAACTTTAGGGAAATGATAAAGGAATATAACAAAAAAAGTGGAACTACCATCATTTTAACAAGTCATTATATGAAGGATATAAAGGAACTGTGCAATCGGGTTATCGTTATTAATCAAGGGCATAAGATATTCGATGGTTTATTGAGCGAGCTAGAGAAAAAGTATAATCGTCAGAGAAAAATTTCAATTTCATTAGATAGGAAAGTTTCGAATTATGCTGAAATTTTAGAGAGTATATCCAGTCGTATTGCTGTTATAAAGAACAATCAGGACCAAATTATTGATTTATTAGTTGACAATGTAGAAGCTACTGAGGTTATTTCGAAAGTATTTAGAGCCCTCCCCATAATTGACATTTCAATTGAAGAATTAGATATGGATGATATAATATCCAATTTTTATCTGGAGGGCAAAAAAACAAATGTCGGATAATCCTAACTTATTTAAGAAATATTTAGCTTATGTTGTATTTGACTTCAAAGAAACCTTTATTTATAGATTTAATATGGCTATTTGGATGCTTGTGGATGTTATTGTTCCGTTTATTATGATATTTGTTTGGATTGCTGTCTTTCAAACAAATGATAAGGTACAAACATTCTCAGCGGGTAGTATGGTGACTTACTATCTAGTTGCAAATTTCGTAATGGTCGCAACAACTCCAAATATGGAGTGGCCGATTTTAAATATGATTAAAAGTGGGCAACTTTCTTTTCACTTGACCAGACCTATTGATTTTTTTTGGAGGGCTGTTTGGGGAACCGCAGCTTCTAATATCATCACAGTATTAATTTATCTTCCTATTTTAGGTATCGCATTGATATACTTTCATCCTTATATTTCAGACGGAAATATTATTGTTGAGAGAATACCGCTATTTTTATTTACACTAGTTGTTACATATTTTATGAATTGTGGATTAAAAATGATCCTGGGTACATTGGCGTTTTGGTTGGTTGATAGTTGGGGGATCTTCTCAGCCTACAAACTTATTGCACAGATCCTGGCAGGTTCTTTAATTCCGCTTGTATTATTACCTGAGAACTTTCAGTTAATTGCTAACTACTTACCTTTTAAAATGTTAATTACTTTTCCGGTATATATGTTGCTTGGGATACTATCAGTTGAAGAGTGTTACTTCAACTTAATGATTGAAATTTTGTGGATGGTCGGGCTATTGGTTGCAGCACGATTGTTTTGGTCTTTAGGGCTACGCAGGTACGAGGCTGTTGGGGGGTGACTTTTTTTGTATTCATTTCATAAGATGATTAAGATTTTGGGAATTTTAATTAAAACTTCATTTTTGCATAGTTTACAATACAGGGCACAGTTCATCTCTGCATTTATTGCGTCTGGTCTAGAAATTATACTGTATGTTTTGTTTATTCAAAGTATTTTTGGAAATGTAACATCTATTAAAGGTTGGTCGATGCAAGAAATTTTATTGTTATTTGGACTCTCCACAATATCAATCTCTATTGTTCGATTGTTTATAACTCCTAATTTGTCTTATATGACCGGGCTGATTCGAAAAGGCGAGTTGGATTTTGTTCTAACCAAACCTGTCGATTCCCAATTTATGGTCTCTTTTGCGACTTATAATTTTTTTTCAATTACTCAATTTATTCAAGGAATAATCATTATTGCGTTTTCTGGGGTTACGATTACCCTAACGAATGCGCTTCTTTGCTTACTATATTTAATAATAGGTTCTGCTATTTTCTATAGTGTATGGTTTACCATTTTATTGATAGTTTTTAAAGCGATTGTTATAGATAATGCTATTGTAGCGGTTGATACATCTTTAAGCATTACTCGATATCCAATATCTATTTACCCCAAATATATCAGGATAGTTTTTACGTATGTACTTCCTCTAGCATTTGTTTCTTATATCCCAGCAGGATTCTTACTAGGAAAAATGGAATGGAAAGATTTTGTTTTAGCGGTCATATTAGGAGGAATATTTATATTCTTATCTAGGGTCGCATGGCTTTTTGCGATTAAACATTATTCTTCAGCAAGCAGTTAGAAAGGAGTAAGTTGTTATATGAAACTTGAAAGCATCTTGAGATTAAAAAGAGTGACCGTATTCGCACCGCACCAAGATGATGAAATCTTTGGTTCTTGGGGATTGATTTATAAGTTAACAAAACAACTGGATAAACAAATAAAGATAGTTTTTATCTCTAACGGAGAGAAAGGTGTACCGGGAGCTGAGCCAGACCCTGAACTTGCATTAATCAGGAAAAGAGAAGCTGCTTCCGCCCTTCAAACACTCGGTATTACAGATTTAGATTTTTTAGATTTTCCAGACGGAGAGTTAAGTGAACACCGGTTACAGATTCAAAAAGAGATTGAAGATAGAATTTTGGTTTATGAGTCTGAACTTGTCCTATTTCCACATCATTTGGATGATCATCCTGATCATAAGGTTGTCTCTGATATCATCCTTACAGTCCAGTCCAAGTACCGCGACGCCTTCTACTTAGGGTATGAAATTTGGTCGAAAATTGAAAGCCCTACTCTTTACGTCCCCTTAACTGAAGAAGAATTCACTTCAAAGCTGGAAACAGTAGGCTTTTATGCCTCCCAGCTTAAGTTATTTGATTACCGCTCTCATATTAAACAAACAATGAAGGATCGCGGCAATGAAATTGATTACCCGTATGCCGAAGCTTATATTTCTTACAAGTAAAATTTTTCTAATAAATTTGGATTAGGGAGGAATTGGAACTATGAAACAAAAAGTACTCAGAATCGAACCTTTTGGGGAAGCAAATTTAAAAAGTTGTTTACTTCATGGAATTTTCAGCATAATGAATCAATATCAACGGCCAATTGAGCCCTTTCTTTTTAACTATACCTTCAAATATGGGTTAAGCGAGTTTAAAGAGAACATAAAACTGTATGTGGAAATCAATCAAATTAGAGAGTTAAGTCAATTAATGAAGGATCTTTCCGTTCAAGTATACAAAAAGGGAAGAAGTGCTAACATAATTGATGATATTAAAAGAGCAATTATGGAAGATCGATACGTAATTGTGTATGCAGATCCTTATTATATGCCAGGAAATGCAAAATATCAATTACGCCATATAATTCACTGTTTTTTGGTATATGGATTCAACGATACGGAGCATACATTTGAAATATTGGATGTTGTTGAAAATCCTTATCCGAACGGTTATGAAAGAAAAACGATATCATATGTAGGTTTGATGGATACTTATAACGGGTATGTTGAGAATTATAGTGAACTGGGTAAAGAGACTTATTTTGAGTATTTTGCTATAGAAGATGAGAAGGACATCCTAATTGAGCGTTTTTCCGGAACCGCGGATCATTATATTCATAACTTTATGATAAAAATGATTCAGGAAAAAGAGTTTATCGTAAAAGGGTTAGAGTATTTGAAAGCGTTTATACTGGACTATAGCCGAATTGTATCCGATGAGGGGTTACTTTCGGAAAATATAGAAGAATTATATGACACTATCCACGATATTATGTTTGATAAATTGACTGACAAATACCGAATGTTAAAACTCTTAAACCAAGATAGTGAAGAAATTACCTTACTAGAGTCCATTATTAATCGCTATATCTATATAAGGGCAGTGTTAGGACGATATAAACATACTTCAATTTATAACAAAAAAGCTCTAATCGCATCCATTAACAAATTAACCCCGATTTACGAATATGAAGTAAAGTACCATGAGCTCTTATTTGAGGAAATAGAAAACCGTTTAAGACTAAAGGCCAAATAAGGTGGTGAGTAAAGCCAATGATTCTTTACGAAACTGCATTAAATTTAATATATGACGCAATGGATGAGGCGAACCACTATCAACAAGATGGATATTATCTGGTAAAAAGTGAACGGACCCCTTTGTCGGGAAAAGGAACCGTATTGGATTCTATTGGATTTGTTAGTTTCATTTTATGTGTAGAGGAACGAATTATCGATCAATTTGGAAGTATTCCGCATACTCTATTGGATGAAAAGGTTTTTTCAGCCCCAAACAGCCCATTTATGACCGTGAGTACGTTGGCTGATTATATCTATAAACTTTATTTAATAGAGACTGAATGTTAAGTGATATTATTTGCAAATGGGAGGAATACGTATTGATAATCAATTGGTTGATTAATAATTTTCGCAACCGGCCTGATACAGAAGCGATCATATTTGAAGATCGAGTGTATAACTACTCTGAAATTTTAAATATGTACGAATACAGTTTGGACTATTTTAAGAAAGCGGATCTCCGGCCAGGTGAAGCGGTGGCGATAGATTGCGATTATTCACCAATCATTTGCGCGGCTATTTTTGCATTAATAGCAAACCGTAACATTATTGTTCTGCTTAGCAGTAAGTCATCAGAGGGACAGAAGGAAGAGCTCATGCAACTTGCCGGTTGTTCTAAAAGACTGATCGTTAAAAACGAATCTCTTACGTTAGAGAATCACAATTATGTTGTCACAAATATACTTTTAGAAAAACTTATTGAGGAGGGGAAGCCTGGGCTTGTCTTGTTTACCTCAGGTTCCACTGGTAAACAGAAGGGAGGTGTACACGACCTTACTAAACTATTACAAAAATATAAAACGACAAAAGGCCCAAATCGAATTCTTGCGTTTTTACATTTGGATCATGTAGGTGGGATAAACACTATACTTCATACATTAGCTTCTTGTGGCACTGTAATAACTTGCAAAAGCAGACGACCTGAGGATGTGTGCCAAATCATTCAGGAACATAAAGTAGAGATTTTGCCGACCTCACCTACTTTTTTGAATTTACTGCTTGTTTCCGAAAGCTTCAGACATTATGATCTTTCTTCATTGAAAATTATTACCTACGGGACAGAAGTGATGCCTGAGACAACACTTAAAAGGCTTGTCGAACTTCTGCCCAACGTTAAATTTAAACAAACATATGGGCTCTCTGAGGTAGGAATTCTGAGAACAAGGTCTGAAAGCTCCGATTCGCTATGGGTAAAAATAGGGGGGGAGGGATATCAAACTAAGGTGGTAGATGGAATCTTATACATTAAAGCCGAATCTGCCATTCTGGGCTATCTTAACGCCCCCAATCCTTTTGACGAAGAGGGATGGTTTAACACGCAAGATCAAGTGCTTGTAAAGGGGGAATATGTAAAAATACTTGGCAGAAAATCTGAAATTATTAATGTCGGCGGGGAAAAAGTTTATCCCGTCGAGATTGAAAACATCATTATGCAAGTCCCAAATATTAAAAATGTCGTAGTTATAGGTGCCCCCAATCCTCTTCTTGGGGAAGTAGTAACAGCGAAAGTAAACGTTATTAATTCAGAAAGCGCTATGTCGGTTAAAGATCGGATTAGGAGATTTTGTGCAGAAAAATTAGAGCCTTATAAAATTCCCGTTAAGGTAGAAGTCACGAATGATGAACTATTTAACTACAGATTTAAAAATGTTAGAAGGTAGAAATGATTCTCCTACATTATAAATTACATGCATTATACCATTTGATACTTATACAGCAAAGCGGCAGGAGTACCGTATTCTAAATTTATTTATTTTATATGAGGTGTTTTTATTGCCCAACTTAAATACCATTAAGCCCTTTATATATGAAGCTTTTGATTGTATGGAAAATGCAGTTGCGACAATAGCCACTTGGAGAAAAATGGATTATGAATACATGTACTTAAAATCTTGGAGATTTTCGTATGAAGGGGTTGGTCTTCCCAACGTATGGGATATTAGCCAACGAATTGAATTGCCTGATGATGATAAATTCCATTTACTGGAGAAATATCACGGTATAAAAACAACGTATCACTCGAACCTGTCAAAAGGTACAATTCTCGAACTTGCTAGGGGAGAATTGAGTGCTGGACGACCATTAACTGTAGGCAAAGAAAGCTATTCTACAAAATCAGATGACTATGTCCTACTATTATTTGGTTTTAGTGTTGAGGAAAAAGTTTTTTATGGATATAAGATTACTCACTTTGCAAGTGATATTCAATGGCAAGAGATTCCCTTCGATGAATTCTTTGATGGTTGTAATATTTGTAATACCTTTCAATTTAATTCTGTTCCTAATTTACGGATAGATCCTAGGCAGTTGCTAACGGAATCAATATTAAATGTCAATACTCTAATGATGAAAAAATTGCAAACTGAACTTGAAGAAGGACAGATATTTGAGGGGATTATAAGTAATAATTACATTGAAGCTGCAGATCAAATACTTGACAAATTTGTTTCAGTTGGATTGGGCCATATCAAGTACGCCATTTCATTGAACTACCTTGCTGATCATTCGGGCTGGACTTCGCTTTTAAGCCCAGCTAAGAGTATTTCTAATTTAGGAAGGGAATGGAGGATACTAAGGGGGATGTTAATAAAAGGGAGATACAGCAAAAATAAGACTGAGATTCTAACCAGGATAATGAATAAACTAAATGATATCATAAATCAGGAAGAGAAAGTTTACTGTAAAATACAATCTTTAAAATAAATTATTATCAAAAGGAGTGACCTAGATTGGATATGAGACGGATTGTGCTCGAATTGATAGAAAAAGTTTTAGAAAGTCAAAATTCTCTTAATCCTGACGAAAATCTGGTTGACCAAGGATTAGATTCAATCAAGACAATTCAATTTATCGTTCAACTCGAAGAAAAAATCGGCATAACGATTGCTGATGATGATTTGTTAATGGAAAATTTCGATAGAATTGAAAAAATCATTTCATTAATTGATAAAAACCTGGTGAAGTAAATGCCCGAACGGTAGTAAATCTTCATTTGGTTGTTAGCAGTATACCTTATGACTTGATTTTATTTTTTCAGTGTGACCGTTGCACATTTGATCTCGGACAACTCTTCTTTCATCATATTATTGGCTTCACTTATGAGGTGTCCACTTTTATTCTAGTTGCATATTAATTTCGCTAAATAGAAAGAAGGAAAAAGATATTGAATGACAAAAAAGTGGTTCCAATTTTTGTGGTAGGTTCTCCTCGCTCTGGGACGACTCTTATAGGGAATGTTATTGGCAATACTAATTCTGTTTGTAATATGGAGGAGTTTTCAGGCTTTTTCTTTAGTTATTATATTGCCCCAAGAGAGTTTTATGGGGTTCCTTCTCCATACAAAAAAAAATATATAAGGGAATTACAGGAATTCTCTTCTGTATTTGCTACTAGTATAACACTAAAAAAAAATAAACAATTTTTCTGTGACTCAACTCCGTGGAACATGTTAATTATTAATGATCTTTTATATAAATATCCCAATGCAATAATCATATTAGTTATACGACATTTTTCGGGTGTAATCCAGAGTTTGGAAAAATCGTATCACATCGGTTATAAATGGGCAGGGGCTAATTGGATAGAAAGAGCTAATTTGTGGAGTAAATTTTATTCTAATGCAAAATTTATACCGCAGAAAAATAGAGTCATCTTAAGTTATGATGAATTGTGCTCTAATCCTGTTGTGACACTAGAAAGATTTAAGAATGATTTAATACAAAAAGGATTGGATCAATTAGAACTTAACTACAATTATCTTGCAGTTAATAATGCCTCTGGAAAGAAAATAACAATTGGCAATAGGACAGAGGATGGTTCCATATATCTTCAAAGTATACCGAGTTATAATGCAGAATCTTGGACTGGGGATATTTATGATCAGATCCTGCCTATTGTATTAGATACTCACATAAAACTAAGAGATCTATGTTCAAACAATTACATTTTGCCACACGGTTATCAGAATGAATATTAGTTGAGTGTAGGGCTTGAGAGGGCATTGATAAACTGAAGATAAGAAGTGAATTCTGTTTAATGTGCTGACGATATAGGTATTTTACATCTTCTCGTAATTTCTAGATGATATTAACAGTTGAGTCGGGGCTAATGTCAAGATTAGGTTTCATAGTTGGATAGCAGATTGAAATGTACTAGCAATAGAGGTGAAAAATAGTGCTACAGAGCCAGAAAAATATCGGTTGGAATCAAGCTTTAATAACTAGAGAAGATCGTTATCTTTTAAATCAACATAAAAGTTGTGTACTGTGGTTTACTGGATTATCGGGAGCAGGCAAGTCAACACTATCTGTAGCTGTCGAAGAAGCACTGTATCATTCTAATATTAGGTCATATATTCTAGATGGAGATAATATTCGACAAGGTCTTAATAAAGATTTGGGGTTCTCTCCTGAAGATCGAAAAGAGAATATACGTCGCATAGGAGAGGTAGCAAAATTATTTGTTGATTCAGGATTAATTGTATTAGCTGCTTTTATTTCGCCGTATCGAGAAGACAGGGAAGCGGTTCGAGCATTATTTACTGGGGACAGCTTTATTGAGATATATGTAAAGTGCTCCCTGGAAGAATGTGCGCGAAGGGATCCAAAGGGCTTTTATGAAAAGGCAAGAAAGGGTGAAATTAAGAATTTTACTGGCATAACCGACCCGTATGAAGAGCCGATTTGTCCCGAGCTTATTATTGAAACTGACCATCAGGACCTTGAAGATTCTGTAGCTAAAATTATAAATTATCTGAAAACCAAAAGACTTCTAATAAGGTGATATTGAAACAATTCCTAAAGGCGCACATGTGAAGAAAGCTATTTTAGCTTTAAAAGAAAAATATCCCTATTGATAAGAACAATTCTTATATGAAATGGGGGGGGATGAAAAAGCAAGTCAACGAAATCAACAGATCCTTTGAGAACTATAGCGAAGAAAAAGATGATGATACTTAGAGATTTTTGAATAAAGCAGATAAATAGATATTTATACAAGAAAAGGAGGTTATAAATTACATCGGTGTAGGGGCTTAAATTAGATTTACGGAGGTTTTTATATGAAGGTTCTTCCTCTTGTATATCCAACAATAGATTCGCTACCTCAACATTCATACATTATGTCAATATTAGAGGTTAATCATCAAATTGATCACCTAATATTTGATAAATACATACAGTTTAAAGTAGATGAATATAAAAATGAAGTCGCAGTGCTTGATTATTGTGAAGATGACTTTTTATCTTATTCACAGTTTAAAGATGACAGTTATTTACTAACTAGAAGAGAAATTGATGTTGATATTATTAAATTTTTAGTAGAGCATATTGAAAAAGAATACTATATTTTTTTACATGTTGATGAGTATTTCCTGCCATTTTCTAGGGCTTATAGAAATTATAATTTAGGGCATGGGATAATGATATATGGTTATAATGAAGAGAACAAGACTTTTAATGTAGTGGGTTATGATATTAATAATAAATTTTCGTTTAACTTGGTAGGCTACTCTGAATTAAGGAAATCATATGAAAAATTACCTGAATATTTCAAAATAAATAACGATGACTATCTAAAAAAAATATTTATGTTGAAGCCTAAATTTGTAGAAAGTAATTTAAATAAAGATTTGTTAGTTTGTTTAATTACTGAGTATAAGCATTCGGCGAACACCATTAAAAATTATGCTAAAGATTACTACACAAATTGTAATACTTTTTTTGGCATATCAATATATAAAGTGTTAATTAAGCACTATAGATTAGCTTTATATGACGAAAAAATCAATTTATTAACAAAGAATTTTTATATTTTAATCGAACATAAAAAACTAATGAAAGATCGTACAGAATTTACTTTTAAAAAAATGGGTATTAAAAATACAGAATTATTAGAATGTATCAATGTAATTCTAAGAGATTTACAGATCGCAATGAATTTAAATATCAAATTTAACTTAACAAAAGACAAAAAAAATATAATAAAAATACTGAATACTCTTGAAAAAGTATATTTAATGGAAGTAAATTTTTTAAATAAACTTCTTCTTACATATAAAAGGTTTTAGCACAATAGAGAGCCGGCGATGCCGGCTCTCTATTGTTATTTGCAGATTTCCGCATTATGTTTCCGCCAGATTCATCTCTACGCACATGAGAATGAAGGCGCCAGCGCCGTGCAGATCGTTTTCACTGGTTGGGCGGGCAATGTAGTGGGCGTAATCGCCGATTCCGGTGCCGATGCAAATGTTGCCGATCACGACGTTGCCGTTCTCGTCGAACTTTAGCGTATCGATTACGCCTTGATAGCCTTTCCAGGCATAGTCCATGTATTTGGGGTCCAAATAGCCGAACCGGACCGCCTTGGCAATGGCATGAACAAATAGCGCTGAACAGGAATTTTCCAGCCAATTATCCGGGCTGTCTCCTTTGTCGATGACTTGATACCACAGTCCAGTGGCGGGATCCTGATAGTTCGTCAGAGCGATAAGCAGATCCTGCAGAATGGTCACGAGCTTGGCTTTATCCGGGTGATCCTCCGGCAAGTATTCGAACATTTCCAGTAAAGCAACGGGATACCAGCCAATAGCGCGGCCCCAGAATTCCGGCGCGACACCTGTAACGGGGTCGGCCCATTTAGCCTCTTTAGTCTCGTCCCAGCCGTGGTACAACAGCCCGGTGGCCGGATCCTTCGTATGCTTCGCCATGAGGAGAGCCTGGAAGGTCATCATGGAGAAATATTCGCTGTCGCCGAAAGTCTTGGCAAATTGTACAGCAATCGGGCCGGCCATATACAAGCCGTCCAGCCACATTTGATTCGGATAATGCCCCTTGTGCCAGAATCCGCCCGACGGATTCGTCTGCCATGACTTCAGCAGAGGCACTAGCGTATGCAGCGCTTTTTTGTATCGCTCGTCTCCTGTCTGTTCATAGAGAGTGAAGAGAAGCACGCCGGGCTGAATGTCGTCAAGCTCGTCAGACTTAAACTTCTTGATGCTGCCGTCCTCAAGTACTTGGCTGTCCACCCACCGTTTCATATAATCGTACAGCTTCTGCTCTCCGGTCTGCTGCCAGCATTTCTCCATGCCGGACAGAAAGACCCCCTGATGGTAGTGGAACCGGTCCGGCGGAAGATCCTCCGGCTCGAATTTGGCCATAATTGCTTCGCAGGCGGTTTGCGCCCATTGAATTGGGTTCTTAAGGGATGTGGATGATGGCATTGATATCCTTCCTCCTTCTTGTTTATACTGCTATTCTAGCATCGTAAAATGTACATGTTTTGCATATTTATTCTCTTTCTTCTTATTTCTTGCGATATAATGAAATACTAAGAACTATATCGTCAACAACGGCTTGAGAAGGAGAGCGAAACAGTTTGGGAGATCTTTATTTTGAGAATCGCACAGGGAATTTCCTGGTGTCCCACCGGAAAGCGTTAAGCCACCATATGCCGGTCAGCCATTTTCACAGCACGTACGAAATCTACTATTTGATGTCCGGCCAGCGGAATATCTTTATTCAGGACCGAACGATAGCGGTCAACGAGGGCGATGTGGTCATTATTGCGCCGAATATTCTGCATCGTACGATCAATGCGGCCCAGCCGAAGCATGAACGGCTTATCATTAATATACACGAGCAGTATTTTGCGCCGGATGGTTCCCATAAGGAAGCGCTTCGGCCTTTGCTGGAACGGGATTATTTGATCGTGAACGGTTCCTTGCGCAGCCAACTGTCGATCGAGCCGCTGTCCCGGGCTATTATAGAGGAAATGAAGGAACAGGAGAGCGGCTTCGAATTATATGCGCGGACGCTCGCCGTGCAACTGCTTATCATTTGCTGCAGGCACTTCAAGCAGAACGCCATGGAGGCGCTAGCCTCGCCAAGTCCCATGCATGAAAGAATATCGGAGATCGTCCGCTATATTAATGAACATTACACAGAGGATTTATCGCTGCATTTGCTGGCGGATAAGTTCTATATCAGCCCCTATTATTTAAGCCGGTACTTTAAAAAAGCGACGGGTTTCACATATGTAGAGTACGTGAACAGCGTGCGGATTAAGGAAGCCAAGAAGCTGCTGGAGCACTCTTCTATGAAGGTGCACTTAGTCGCCAGAAGGGTAGGTTTTGGAAGTGTAACGCATTTCGGCCGGGTGTTCAAGGAGGTTACGGGCAATGTGCCGTTATATTATAGAAGGAATATTTAGTTGCACCCATGAGTTTTCTCCGGCAACTTTTGGTTGATATGCTGGAATCATTTAATCCTTTACACTGTTGTAAAGCAGCAAAGGGAGATGAACGCGATGATGCCAAGCCAGGCTTTGAACCCATACTTGCCTAGCTACGAATACATCCCCGATGGTGAACCCTATGTATTCGGAGATAGATTATATGTATTTGGTTCGCATGACAGATTTAACGGTAAGCTTTTTTGTATGAATGATTATGTTTGCTGGTCTGCCCCCATTGATGATCTAAGTGATTGGAGATACGAAGGGGTCATCTATAGGAAAACGCAAGATCCTATGAACAAATTAGGCTTGTATCAGATGTATGCACCCGATGTGGCAAAAGGGCCAGACGGGCGATATTACCTGTACTATACATTGGCCTTTCGCAGCGTTATGGCCGTAGCTGTATGTGATTCACCGGCAGGCGAGTATGAGTTTTACGGTTATGTAAGCCATCCGAACGGAGATAGGCTGTGGGATCACAGCGGAGATCCTATTTTATTCGATCCCGGCGTTCTAGTTGATGATGATGGATGCGTTTATCTGTATTCAGGCTTTGCACCAATAAAAGATGTTCCTTTTTTTGTGACAGGATGGAAGAAACGAACTTGTAAAGGCGGATACGTAATTCAGTTACAGCCGGATATGAAAACGGTGACCGGTGAACCGAGGCTTATCCTTCCCAAAGCGGGGGAGGCAGACGGCACTGGATTCGAGGGGCATGAATTTTTTGAGGCAAGCTCGATCCGTAAAATAAAAGATACCTATTACTTGATCTACTCGTCGATCAACGGCCATGAACTATGCTATGCCACAAGCAAAAGCCCGACAGGCGGCTTTAAATTCGGCGGAACGATCATAAGCAATGGCGACCTTTATATGAACGGGCACGACTCGGATCAAAAGGCCTATAACTATATTGGCAACAATCATGGCGGGATCGTTCAGGTTAGAGATCAATGGTATGTGTTCCATCACAGGCACACGAACCGGCATCATTATTCCAGACAGGGACTAGCCGAGCCGATCGAGATCAAGGAAGATGGGACGATTCAGCAGGTAGAGCTGACGAGTTGTGGACTAAATAACGGTCCCTTAAACGGCAGAGGAGAGTATGAGGCGCGTATAGCTTGTCATTTGATGTCAGCGGAAGGCGCAGGCCGGTATGGGGTTTATTTCGGTAATATAACCTTCCGAAAGCATCCATATTTCACGCAAAGCGGGAAAGACAGGGAGAATAATCCTTATCAATATATTGCAAATATGAGAAATGGAGCCGTGGCGGGCTTCAAATATTTTCTGATGCAGGATGTGTCGGAAATCGCTGTATGTGTTCGGGGTCGTGCTACGGGGTTCATGCTGGTTGCGAATGGTTCACATGCAAAGCCGATCGCAAGGATATCAATCTCGCCAAGCAGTGATTTTACTTATTATGGGGCGAAAATTAACATCGAAAATGGGAAGCAGGCGCTCTATTTTACCTTTGAGGGATCGGGAAAGCTGGATTTCAAGTCATTGGTGTTGAAATAGCAGCTTGTTCCGTCACGTCAATACCGCCATAACAAATAATTTTCCATAATGATAGGCTGCGCTTACTTCTAACCAAGGAAGGGCGCAGCCTATTTTCATAAGATATAAGAAAGTATAGACACCGGGAACTCCGCTTCCCCCTATCGCAATAAAAACTAAGCCCCAAGGAACATCTTCATGTCATCCTCAACATTTGTAATCCCGCCGATGCCGAACTGCTCCACCAGTACATTGGCCACGTTCGGAGAGAGGAAGGCAGGCAGCGTCGGCCCGAGATGGATGTTTTTGACCCCAAGATAGAGCAGGGCCAGCAGCACGATGACTGCTTTTTGCTCATACCAGGCGATATTATATGAAATCGGCAGCTCGTTGATGTCATCAAGTCCCAATATCTCTTTCAGCTTCAGCGCAATCATGGCGAGCGAGTAGGAGTCGTTGCATTGCCCCGCATCCAGGACGCGCGGGATGCCTCCGATCTCGCCGAGATCTAGCTTGTTGTATTTGTATTTCGCACAGCCCGCGGTGAGAATGACTGTATCGCGTGGAAGCTGCTGGGCAAACTCGGTGTAGTAATTGCGCGATTTCATCCGGCCATCGCATCCGGCCATGACAAAGAAACGCCGAATATCTCCAGTTTTCACGGCATCGACTACTTGGTCGGCAATGCTCGTCACGGTGTTATGGGCAAAGCCGCCGACGATTTCCCCGGTCTCCAGCTCGGTAGGGGGCGGGCACTGCTTGGCTAGGGCAATCAACTCGGAAAAATCTTTAGGCTGACCGTCTACACCCTCCGGAATATGCCGCAAGCCAGGATAGCCGGTGTTTCCCGTCGTAAAGATGCGTTTCACATAGCTAGGCTTTGGCGGAACGATGCAGTTGGTCGTCATTAGGATCGGGCCGTTAAAGTCTTCGAATTCACTGGCTTGCTTCCACCAGGCATTGCCGTAATTCCCGACAAAATGCTCGTATTTCTTAAAGGTCGGATAGTAGTGGGCTGGCAGCATTTCGCTATGGGTGTACACATCCACGCCAGTTCCCTCAGTTTGCTGCAGCAGCTCTTCCAGATCCTTCAGGTCATGGCCGCTGACTAAGATGCCCGGGCGATTACGCACTCCGATGTTGACTTTCGTCACCTCGGGATGACCATAAACGCCGGTATTGGCCTGGTCCAGCAAGGCCATGGCGTCCACGCCGAATTTGCCCGTCTCCATCACGAGTGCGACCATTTGATCCACGGTTAATGTATCATCTAAAGTAGCGGCAAGCGCTCGCTGCATAAACTGCTCCACTTCGCAGTTCGTATAATTTAGTTGATAGGCATGATACTGATATGCCGCCATTCCTTTAAGCCCATAGGTAAGCAGCTCCCGCAGGGAGCGGATATCCGCATCTTCGGTGGCAAGTACGCCAACTTCCTTGGCTTTGGCATCCAATGCCTCCTCATCGTAGCCATGCCAAGCCGCAGCATCCGGCAATAACGTCTGGCTGGCTGGATGCTGATGCTCCCAATGCTTACGTACTTCATCACGAAGAGCGAGCGCCTCCCGAATTTTAACGACGAACACGTCCCGGTCAAAATTGGCATTTGTGATTGTAGCGAACAATGAGTCCATCATAAAGACGGATGTCCGGCGTTGCAGCGATTCTGGCAGCTCCGTATCCACGCTGAAAAAGGAAATGCCTTTCAAAATAAATATGAGCAAATCCTGCAGGTTGGCGACCTCAGGCGTCTTCCCGCATACGCCTACGATGGTGCAGCCGACACCTTTAGATGCCTCTTGACACTGAAAACAAAACATCGGCATCCGCTCATCATGATGATTTAACGCAGCTTGATTCATCTATGCGACCTCCTCATTTTTATTTGTGAAAACGATCTGAGCATCATTTACATCATCTATCCATCAGAAGCATAACGCAGGAGGAAAGGCGACTAGGTGATTGGAATCACAATATATCAATCTGATCCAAAATATCCATAATTAGCGAAAATAGATAACAACCCCGTTTTCTTTTGTAAAGACAGATGTTTTTGAAACATCCTATACAAATTAGGATTTGAATTTTAGAATGGATAAATAATAGCAGCTATGAAATCACTGGAGGTCATGTTGTGAGTAGATGGAGGACCATGTTCCAATGGTTTGGACGATTACAAATCATGCACAAGATTATTCTTATATTCCTTCCATTGATTTTTATTCCGCTCTTTATTTCGGGCTATCTCTCTAGCTACAATTTCAGCCAATCTACCATCCAAAATATGGAGCAAAGTGCCCTGGATGAGTCAAAATTAATAGTATCTCAAATCGATTCTATTATTAGCAATGCAGAGAACAGCGCTAATTTTATTGCTACTGATATTAATCGCATCATTGCCAGCTCCCCTGAGCAGCGTAATTCGGTACAAGAGCTGAAGTTCAGACGGCAGATCCAAAGCAAACTATCCACGGATCTTATTCTGTTTCCCGATGTTGATTCTGCCATTTTTATCGATAGGAGCAACCACATTCATACTTCATACTCTCGCATAAACGAGGATGAACATCAGGTAATTGATAGCGGAATGATCGAACAGATGACTCGGATGGGAAGCTATGGAAGCAATCGCTGGTTTTCGATGGAGCAGCGTAATTTTCTGGTCAGTGACCCGGCGGTTCCCGTTCTTACTCTCGGCAAGGTCGTAATCGATGTAGATAGCGGCAATAAATTAGGCACCTTATTTATCAATGTGAAGGAGACGACATTCTCTTCATTTCTCGGCACTGAGAATAATCAGGGCATTTCCAAGACTTATTTGCTGGTGGATACGGCTCAGAGGATTATTTCCAGTTCGAATCCGGAATATGTTCTAGAGCCGTTCGATCACTTAAAGATGAAGCGGCCCTTGACGTTTCTTAATGAACCCTATTCAGAAATTGTCGATCGTGACCAAGGGCAGGAATTCATCAGCGTATATCCTTACAACAGGATGAACTGGAGCCTGGTGAATATGAACCCGATGACTGCGCTAAAAAGCATGATCAGTCACAATGTCTGGATGACCGTTGTGATCGGGATGGTTTGTTTATTGCTTGCATTCCTAGGCATAGCTCTATTATCCAAGATCCTAGTAAATCCCCTGCTTCAGCTTGCTAAATCGATGCGCAGAGTCAAGGAAGGCGATTTGAACGTTACAGCGGCTATTCGCGCGCAGGATGAGACCGGACTGCTGGCTACCGTATTCAATCTCATGATCGACCGCATAAAGCAGCTTATCGCCACCGTAGAGAATGAGCAGCTCCGTAAGCGGGAATATGAGCTGGCGCTGATGCATGCTCAGATAAAGCCGCATTTCCTCTACAATACCTTAGATACGATTTATGTACTTGCTGACATGGAGAGAACGGAAGAGGCCAGAGATACAACCAAAGCTCTTGCGGATTTCTATCGTGTCATTCTGAGCAAAGGCTATGAAATTATTACGCTGGAAGAAGAGGTGAAAATCGTTAATGACTATTTAACGATTATGCAGGTTCGTTATCCTCATATTTTACAATATGATATTGCTATTCCTGACGAACTCAAGGGAATCCATATTCCCAAGCTGTCGCTGCAGCCCCTGGCCGAAAATGCGATTTATCATGGACTGAAGACGAAGGACAGCAGCGGCTTTATTCGGATTTGTGCGCATGCAGACAGCGAGCATGTAATCATTAAAGTGGAGGATAACGGCGTAGGAATGTCCCCTCAGCTTATATCCCGTATTGCTGATTTCAAAGAGGATTCGGCTAAGAGAACATCGATTGGCATATTTAGCGTGCATGAAAGACTGAAGCTGTATTTCGGTGACATCTATGGTATTCATATTGAGAGCAGAGAGGGCCAAGGAACAACGGTTAAACTGGTTCTTCCCAATAACTACAGCAAAGGTGAACAGAATGTATAAAGTTATGATTGTTGATGATGAACCATTATTCAGAGACTATATGCGAAGCAAACTAGACTGGGCTAGCCACGGATTTCATATTTGCTGCGAGGCGGCTAATGGAAGAGAAGCGCTGGAGGAAGCCAAGGAGAATCGACCGGATCTCGCATTCATTGATATATCCATGCCGTTTATCGACGGGCTGGAATTGACGAAATTGCTAAAGCAGACACAGCCTGATATCTCCGTCGTATTTGTGACAGGTCACAGTGAATTTGATTATGCGAGGCAGGCGGTTCGGCTGGGGGCACAGGATTATTTGCTTAAACCGTTCAATAAAGTTGAATTTGCGACAACGCTTCAGCGGGTAAAACGTGCCTTAGATGAACGCTCCCGGCCTTCTTTTCAGGAGCAAATCCCCCCTCAGAAAGCGGCAAACCTTGGAGTTCTCCCATTTGATGTGCAGGAGACGCTGATTTTGACGCTCAGGATGAGGGAGATGGATGCCGTCCACGAAGAGATGAGCCGAATTTGGCAGGTTATTCACAAGATGGATATTTCCATTTCGAGCGCTAGGGGACAGAGCTATCTGGAGGCCTTAATCAACCTTTGTCGTGCTTATATCATGGAGTCCGAACTGAACCCGGAGGAAGTGTGGGGAACGGGCAGCGCGCTAGAGCAGCAGCGACAAGCGCTGCCCTCCTGGGAAGAGGCCCTGGGATGGATCGCCGAGCTGTTCAGCAGAGCGGTTAACTATAGGGAATCTTTTAGGCCTTCGAAATCGTATCAATTATTTACGGCTGCCAAAGCATATATCCAACAAAACTATTCAGATTCAGAATTGACTGTCGAAGGTGTGGCACAAGCCCTATATGTCGATGCCAGTTATTTGCGCAAAGTGTTTAGGAAGGAAGCTAGCGTTTCAGTCGTAGATTATATCACCTACATTCGCATGAAGGAAGCGAAGGACATCCTGCTAACCAGACCAATGAAGCTGTCGGCTGTGGCAGAAAAGGTAGGGTATAATGACCCGAATTATTTCTCCAAATGCTTTAAAAAAAGATTTGGTCTAACCCCTTCCGAATTCGAGCAGCTCCATGCAAATAAGGCGAATCCTGAGTAGATTCGTCTTTTTTGTCCTGTTTATTCCTTATGATGCTCGATTATTACATTAATCAAAACGATGAACAATTTTATAATAAACATACACCTTGAAAGCGTTGCCAGAAGAAGGTGAACAGCACGTTAAATCCAGAAAAGAGGGGTAACAGCATGAAAAAAGTTTGGTTTAAGTCTTTAACAGCTCTAGTCACCATCGCCATGTTATCTTTGTTGCTAGCTGCTTGTTCAGGGGGGGATTCGAGTCAGGGTTCGACAGGCTCAAGCGGTAATTCAGGAGAAGAGAAGGTTAAGCTAAAGGTGTATGCTCAGCATTTTGATGACGACACCTCCAAACCGTTTGACTATGCGGTAGAAGAACTGAAGAAGGAAATGCCGCATGTTGAAATCGTGCTGGATCCTGCGGTACAGGATGGATACCAGAAGCTAAAAACTTATGCCGCTACCGGGAATATGCCGGATATATTCGAAACAGACTGGGTAACTTTGCAAACGTTTGCCAAATCTAAAAACGTTCTTTTATTAGATGAATTTGAAGAAACGACAGCTTTTAAGAATAAATTGAATCCTGGGGTTGAAGGACGGTTAATTGCACCAGACGGTCATATTTATGCTTTTCCATTTACCGGCATCGAATTCCAGATCCTCTATTACAACAAAGAAATATTTGAAGAGGCTGGTATTGAAGTTCCGATCAAGACCGTAGATCAGTTAGCAGAGGCTGCGAAAAAGCTGAAGGAAAAAGGGTATGTTCCGCTTTCCATTTTCGCTAAAGAGAAGTGGATTCCTACAGCGCTTTATCAAGGCTTTGTTACGCGCGAGGAAGCCATGGGCTACGGAAAGCTGGATGAAGCCGGTGTCACTGAACTGCCCGAGTCCTTCATCACTGCAGCTCATCAACTGAGAACATTGCAAGAAGCAGGGCTGTTTGATGTAAACGCTACAAATACGAACTATGATCAGGCTTCATCCTTGTTCTACACGGGTAAGGCTGCAATGTTCGTGAACGGACAATGGGAAATTTACAGCTCTCAAGAAAAACTTGGCGATAAAGTGGATTGGATGTACTGGCCGGCAAAAGATGAAGAAACCTATGAAAAAACTAAATATGCAGTTAACGGTTCTCCATCCCCTGGCGGTTTTGCTGTATCTCAATCGACAAAAGATCCGGAGCTGACGGTGAAGGTAGCCAGCTTCCTAGCTCAAAAGGCTGCCGAGTATAAATACGCTCAGCTTGGCAGTCCGATCGTATCCGTAAAAGTGGATAAAGAAATTACGGCGGAAATCCCGCCGATGATGCAGCGCATTGCAGATGAAATACTTCCAAATGCTACCGATTATGCGGTCGCCCTGAACAATGTTTCGATCAAGAATGTGCTGGATGACAATACGCAAAGTATGCTGATCGACGGCTTCTCCACGGAGCAGTTCATTAAAAATCTAAATTCCGTATTGGCTAAAGAGAACAAGTAAGACATAGAGACCCAGCCGTCCCCCTTGATGTATGTGTTAAATCAGGGGGGATTGCTTCCAGGAAAGGAGTGGGGTTACACCATGGATAGATATTTAAGCAACAAGAAGGCAATACTGATTTTTCTGCTTCCGGCATTGCTAGCCTATACAGTCGTTCTCATTTCACCGGTGCTGCAAACCATGTATCGCAGCTTTTTTGAATGGGACGGATTAGGTACGGCTGTGTTTAATGGTCTCGATAATTATAAGGAAATGTTCCAGGATCCTCTTCTCATGACATCCTTGCGGAATGGCTTTATTTTTTCCGTTGTCCTGGTCGTTTTTCAAATTGGCCTCGGAACGATTCTAGCGCTGGCTTGTGCCGATCCGCGAGTCAAGTTTAGAAAATTGCTGAAAACGGCTTATTTTGTGCCGGTGATTTTGTCTGTGACGGTAGTATGCCAGCTTTGGATTGCAATGTATGATCCGACGAATGGTTTGATCAATAAGCTTTTTCAGATCATGGGAATCTCCTATCAGCAAAACTGGCTGACTTCGCCGACGGTATCGATTGTTGCCATTGCTTTTGTTAACGCCTGGCAGTTCATGGGCTACCAATTCAGCCTCCTGTATGCAGGAGTGAAATCGATCCCCGAGCAATACTATGAAGCGGCAACCATCGACGGCTGCAGCAAATGGATGGCTCACCGTAAAGTAACGCTCCCTTTGATGAAAGAAACCTTTAAGTTTTGCTTTATCATTGCGATCACATCAGGAATCGGCGCTTTTGTACAAATGCTTATTATGACGAATGGCGGGCCAGGCACGAGCAATTATACTTTAACCTTCATGATTTACCGGTATGCCTTCCTGGAGAATAAGTATGGATACGCCTCAGCCATATCTGTATTATTGGTCGCCATTTCACTGGTAGCGACGATGATTATCAACAAGGTGTTTGATCGTAAAGATGATTAACATGCATCTTAGAAGGAGAGATCGTTATGCAACGGGTTAAATCATTCCTCATCCAGGTTCCTTTATGGCTGTATTTTATTATTTCTGTTTATCCGCTGTTCTGGATGATTTCCTATTCACTCAAGGACAACAATGAAATATTCGTTACCAATCCATTTGGGCTGCCGACCCAATTTCGATATGAAAACTACATGAATGCTTGGACTCAATTTAATCTCCCGCAGTATTTTATGAACAGTGTGGTCGTTTCTACGGCGGCAACGTTATTTATCGTCATTTTAGCGTTAATGTTCTCGTTCGCTATCGCCCGGCTGCGCTGGAGGTTTCGGGAAGCGGTACGGCTCTATATGCTGGTGGGCATGTTCATGCCATTGCAGGTCATTATGATACCTCTTGCTATTCTTGTAAAAGACTTTCACTTGGCGAATACGTATGGGGCGCTCATTATTCCTTATATCGTGATTGGGTTGCCATTTTCATCGCTTATTTTCTATGGGTTTATGCGCGATATTCCTTCCGAGATTGAAGAAGCGGCATGCATGGACGGAGCAAGTGTCTATCGGCTGTTCACTAAAATAATAGTACCCGTAGTTGTACCGGCGATTGCGACGGTAGTCATATTTCAATTCTTAAACAATTGGAATGAGTTCATGCTGGCGAACATACTTATTTCTGATGAATCGATGAAAACACTACCCCTGGGACTACTGTTCTTTCAGGGTCAATATAGCACCGACTGGGGCGGAATGGGGGCAGTGATGACGATTGCCAGCCTTCCGATGGTGATCATCTATCTGTTCTTCAGTGAACAGGTTGAAAGGGCGATGACTATGGGCTCCGCTGTAAAAGGATAGAGGCATGGCTAAATTTAAAGGCCTGAACCCGGAAGAATACCGGGGTCAGGCTTTTGATGCCTAACGGCCTATTTTCGCTTTTATATCAATCTGTCTAGCATGCATCAGGTGACTGCTGCTTTCCACACGAATGTTCCGTTTGTGTAAATGTCCGAAACCCTGCTCCGCCAAGTAAGCCGCCAAATTCCCCGCGCCTGGCGAGACGGGGCCCGGCTGGCAGTGATCATGCAATATTTCTGCTCTGCGGGTATCCTCCGCATCAAGATAGATTTTACGGCCTGTCATCACGTTGCTTAGTATAGAGCCGTCTCTGCGCTTCGTGAAGATGACCTCCGGCTTAAATTTGAAATACATCCGCCTGCCCCCCTATTTATAGATAATTCTCAAAATATATTATAAATGGAAAAATTATTATTTTAGAATGACTATAGTGTCTATTTTGTTAAATATAGTAAAAATATGGATATATTCTATTTTGAAAACTAGGTTGTTATAAAAGTGCTCATGGTTATAATTAGATGCAAAGTGACATGTAATCTATCGGACATCGAGGAAAAGAGATGATACCCTTGAGAACCTGGCGCAATCTGATGCTGCAAACGAAAATTCTGATCGCATTTATTCTCGTTCTATTTGTCGTGATCGGTTTAACCTGCCTTATTTTCTACTATGGGAATATGCGAGATACGAAGACGCATACCTACTCGATGTTAAATACGCTCAGCGGGCAGTATAGCAAAACCGTCGATTTTTTTATGGATGACATTGAGAAAATCTCTCTATCGATCTTCAGCGACCCCGCCATACAGGGTATTCTGGCCAATCATGCCCAAATCGGTCCTAAGGAAGGCTTGAAGGTAAGGAACGAGCTCTTTGCCTTGCTCTTCAACTATGCCCATCCTCGTCCGGAAATTGCCGGAATCCGCCTATTAACGACGGATCATATTTCCTATCATTACGAGGCAGGATCAACCGTAAATGCCGAAGTATTTCAGGAAGAGTTTTGGCAGACCCAGTTGGATGCGATGTCCAAAAGCGGTTATTTGCTGCTCCCGCCGTCCTCCTCCAATGAAGAAGGCTACAGGGAGAAAAACCTTTCCCTTGTGCGCCATATCTACCGGATTCCCAGAAGGGATAAAATTGGCTCGCTCAAGATTGATATCAACGCCCATGAAATGGGACGCTTGCTCGTATACTCTGGCTCCGACCCGCTTGGCGAGCAAATGCGTGTATTCATCGTTACGGATGAAGGCGCTGTCATATATGACAATGAGGATGCCTATACGGGACAGCGCGTTGCAGCCTTCGCTCATGCGCTAAGCACAGACGAGAGGAAAAATTCCGGGGAAATCGTTTGGATGGATAAAAAGTATTTGTACACTTCCGAGAAATCCGATTACACTGGCTGGAACATTCTGATTCTGCTGTCTAACGATTTCCTGGTCGCCAAACAGCAGGAGGCACAGATCATTCTTGTCATTGTCGGATTTATCGCAGCCGTACTTGCATCCATAGTCGCCTACCTGATTGCCCGCCATGTGACCAAGCCTTTAAGGGAGCTGATTACCGAGATGAACCGGGTCGAACGGGGTGACTTAAGTGGGAGGATGGATATTAAAAACAGGGGCGAGCTCGGGGTGCTAAGCCGTGTGTATAACAACATGCTCAACAGTATATCGCGCCTAATCACGGAGGTTTACGAATCCAAGCTGGCCGAGAACGATGCCAGGCTATCCGCGCTGCAAGCGCAAATCAATCCGCATTTTCTTTACAATACGCTGAATATTATGAAGTCCATCAGCCGCTTAAAGGGTGTTGAAGAGGTGGCAGAAATGTCCGAATCGCTGGCTGACTTATTCAAATACACCATGAAGAATTTGCAGCTTCCCGTTTCGCTTCGGCAGGAGCTGGAGCATGTGGATAATTATATGAACATTCAGAAGCATCGCTTTGGCGACCGCTTTGAGTTAAGAATGGAAGTCCCTGAGCAACTGATGAACGCCTCCGTCCTCAAGCTTACGGTACAGCCGCTAATAGAGAACGCAATCATCCATGGCTTCAGCCGGAAGAAAGCGGATGCTTTTATAAATATCAAAGTATGCACGGAAGGGGAGCTGCTGCTGATCTCGGTCAGCGACAACGGAATGGGTATGGAGGAGCAAGCGATCAAAAAGCTGGAGCAGCGCCTTGCCGAGTACAGTAAACGCAGTAAGTATGATGTTCAGGAGGATGGCGAAGGGATTGGACTCAGCAACATCCATCAGCGCATTCAATTGCTGTACGGTGAAGGGTACGGCGTTAAGATAGCGGGCTCACAGGGAGCAGGAACAACGGTGACGTTGATTTTTCCTTACAAGGTTTTTACACCAATGCCGGCAGAGGAGACGACGCAATGAATATCTTTTTAGTGGAGGATGAGCGCTGGGCGCTTGCAGAACTCGTGGAATTGTTTAAGGCATATGAACCGCGGCACCGGGTTTACAGCTATGACAATGGGGATGACGCGCTTGAAGCAGCGGTGAGAATCAGGCCGGAGCTGGTCGTCACGGATATCACAATGCCGGGCATTAGCGGTTTGGAATTAGTCGAAAGGCTTGCTGAATTGGATTCAACAATCAGGGCGGTCATTTTGAGCGTGCACGATCAGTTCTCTTATGCCCAACAAGGCTTGAAGCTTGGCGTTATCGATTATTTGCTGAAGCCCGTCAAAAAAGAGGCACTTTACGACACGATCGATCATGCCATCGAGCGCATTCAAAGCGATATGAAGTTAAGGAGCGCCAAGAATAAATGGCTTCTGTCGCAAATGCTGCTTCATTCGGAGCCTGTCGATTCTCCGCTTTTTGATGAGATCTACGAGCAGCCCTATTTCATAGTTCTGGCTATGGCAGAGCAAGGTTTGGCCCATATGCCGTCTGCTGCAGAAGAAGGGTTTCGTGAATTTGTAAATCATGCGGCCGGCGGCAGCTACATGGTGGAGCTGGACGCGCAGCGAAAGATATTGCTTCTCCCTTTCAACGACCAGGGGCAGATCAAACGATACGAAAATGACTTGCACGAATGGTTCCTGGAAGCGAAGCAGGATGGGCCAATACATGTCGGCTGGGACCTGAAGCAGGCGAAGGCCTCTCTACATGCCGTCTACAGAGGATTGGACGAAAGAGTGGAAACGAACCGGAGATTTGCCCAATCTACTTGGATTGGCCGGAATGAAGCGGTCTCCGAGGTGAATCTCAGCGATCTATGGGACGATATCAGGGTGCTGGAAGCCTTCATCAAGAAAGGCCAGATGACCAAAATTAAAGAAACCGTCGCTACGGTGGTCGCCAAGATTGCCAACAAGCGGGTGGCCCGGCACCAGCTGATGATTTTCTTGAATGACATGGCCTACTCGCTTCGATATAAATTGCAGCAGGGGGCGGTGGATTGGCGGCAGACGGATTCCGAAGTGCAAGGGAATTTCGAGGGAGTAGCGACATACGAGGAGCTCGGGCGTCATTTGGAGCATTTCGCATTAAGCATCTGTGCCCAGACGGTCTCGTCGGATACGCTGCCTAAAGAGTTGATCCCCGTGCTCCTGAAATGGATCCATCAGAATTATCACCAGAACATTTTTTTGCAGCAGTTCGCTAGCGAACATCATGTCAGTCTGGGATATCTGTCGCGGCTGTTCAAAACCCAGACCGGGCAGTCTTTCTCGGAATATTTGGCAAGCTACCGGATGGAGAAAGCGAAGGAATTTTTGGCTGGCGGAATTGAGCGGATTCAGGATGTCTGCCAGATGGTCGGTTACGAGGACGTCAAATATTTCAGCCATCTGTTTAAACGAATTGTGGGCATTACGCCGACAGAATATCAGAAGAAGCTGCAAGCTCAATAAAGCCGGGCATCTGTTTGCCTGGCTTTTGGCTTAAAGGAAAATCTCTCCCCCTAAATACGAAAAATCCCCCGCTGTGTTCCGTTCATTTTAAAATTAAACTATATATGTAAGCGTTTAACGGACGCTTCGCTTAAGGGAACCCGGGCCCTTTTGGCGGTAATGGAATGCAAATAAGATGGGGGCACATGTCCAAAAGGAGGATTCATTTATGACGTTCAGAAGAAGAGCAACCTGGTTAAGTCTGACACTGGCTTTACTGCTGATTGTATTGTCCGCTTGCGGCAAAGGCGGGAACATTGCCGGAACTTCCGGCAATGAATCTGCGAAGGAGGCTGCGGATACCGAGAAAACGACGCTCACGCTGCTTATCGACAACCAGACCGCGATTGACGGCATTCAGGCGGTAGCAGATGAAATCAAGCGGGAACTGAACATTGAGACCAAGATCGAACTCCGCCCTGGCGGTACAGAGGGAGATAACGTCGTAAAGACGCGCCTGGCGACAAGCGATATGGCGGATTTAATGTTCTACAACTCGGGTTCCCTGTTCAAAGCCTTGAATCCGCAGGAGTATTTCGTGGATCTGACGAACGAACCGTTTATGGACAATGTGCTGGATTCCTTTAAAGATACGGTCTCGGTAGATGGCAAGGTATATGGCATTCCAGGCGGATCAACAGTGGGCGGAGCCTGGCTGTACAACAAGAAAATTTATAGCGAGCTGGGGCTGTCGGTGCCAAAGACGTGGGATGAACTGTTGGCGAACAACGATAAAATTAAAGAAGCCGGATATACCCCGGTCATCGGTTCCTTTAGCGATTCCTGGACCTCCCAGCTTGTCGTACTGGCTGATTATTATAACGTGCATTCCCTGGCTCCGAATTTTGCGGAGGATTATACCTATAACAAAGCAAAATACGCCACGACGCCAGAAGCGCTGCGCAGCTTCGAGAAGCTGCAATCGCTACGCGACAAGAAGCATTTCAATGATGACGCTACGGCAACGAAGCTGGAGGATGCGCTGGCCATGCTGGCCGAGGGGAAAGCGGCCCATTATCCAATTCTGACTTTAGTTTTGACGAATATTAATGCGAATTACCCTGAAATGATGGATGATATCGGCGCGTTCGCCCAGCCGAGTGATACGGCCGATGTCAACGGCTTGACGATTTGGATGCCGGGCGGTATTTATGCAAATAAAGAGGGCTCTAAAATAGACGCTGCCAAAAAGTGGATGGAGTTCTTCGTCTCTCCAGAAGGCGTTAAAGCATACTTGACGGCTATGAAACCGGAAGGGCCGATGCCGATCAAGGGCGTGGAGCTGCCTGATGATACTTACGCTGCCGTAAAAGAGATGCTGCCTTATTTCGAATCCGGCAAAACGGCTCCGGCGCTGGAATTCTATTCTCCAATCAAAGGCCCTTCCCTGGAGCAGATTACCGTTGAAGTAGCAACGGGAATATCCTCCGCGGCGGAAGGCGCGGCCAAATATGACAGTGATGTCGAGAAGCAGGCGCTCCAACTCGGTCTTGAGGGCTGGTAACGGCTATTTGGTAACAATTGGCCCTGCGGCAGCGGCTGCGGGGCCGGCAATTCCGAGGAAGGAGTGAAGCCTGAATGAAATCAACGAAATCTTTGTACAGCTATGGATTTTTGCTTCCCGCGGGCATCATCTTCTTTATTTTTTTTCTGCTGCCGACGATCGTGTCCTTCTTCTTCAGTATGACGCGCTGGACGCTCACGGACTGGGAATTCATCGGCCTTGATAATTTTATCATGTTCTTCAAGGAGTCTTCGCTGAACATCGGATTTCGCAATACGTTCATTTACGCCGTGATGACTAGCGGAACGAAGGTAGTGCTCGGCCTGCTGCTGGCGGTGCTGCTGACCTCTGGCATCAGATCGAAGGATTTTCTGAGATCGGTCGTTTTTTTTCCAACTTTGATCAGTACGATTGCAGTCGGGATTACATTTAGCTACTTGATGCATCCGTCCCGCGGCTTGATTAATACGGCATTGGCGGCGCTCGGCATTCAGGGGCCGAACTGGCTTGGCGACCCGGCGCTCGCGATTTATTCGGTCGGACTCGTGGATATTTGGAAAGGCGTCGGTTTTGCTACCGTCATCTATATTGCGGGCATGATGTCCATTCCGGCCGATTATTACGAGGCGGTCGATATCGACGGCGGGAATGCCTTTCGTAAATTTTGGCATATTACGCTGCCGCTAATCCGGCCGGCGATGAATTCCGTTATTATCTTATCGTTTATCGGCGGACTGCGGACATTCGATTTGGTCTGGACCATGACCAAGGGGGGACCCGGCTTCAGTTCTGACCTGATCGCATCGATCATATACAAGCAATATCAAGGCGGATTTTACGGATTATCCACGGCAGGCAACGTCATTCTATTCGTGATCGTCGCTGTGCTGGCCTTCCCGCTCTACAGATTTCTCACGAAAAGGGAGGTCGATCTGTAATGCGCAAATCCGGAAAAATCATAGCGGAGCTTTTCGCTATTTTGCTAACAGTGATCTTGTTCATTATTCCGTTTTATTTCATTCTGATCAATTCCTTCAAGAACAGCAGGGAAGCTTCCAAGATGAATCTGCAATGGCCGAACGCATTCCAAATCCTTGACAATTACCGCGAAGTGATTCAGGCCCAGGATTATATGTTGGTTCGCGCTTTTTTCAACAGCGCATTCATTACGGTCGCTTCGATCATCATTCTAGTTTTCGTCTGCGCGATGGCGGGATTTATTATGCAGCGCAGGAAGAGCAAGCCGCTGACCATCGTTCATTTTCTATTCCTGGCCGGACTCATGATTCCGCCGGCAGTTGTGCCAACGATTTGGGTCTTGAACGGGATCGGCATGTTCAAAACGATGGCCGGGCTCATCCTGATTGAGGTTGCGATCAATATCCCGTTTGCGATCATATTGTATTCCGGCTTTGTGGCTACCATTCCACGGGAAATCGATGAAGCGGCACTCGTTGACGGCGCAGGAAGCCTCAATTTTTTCTTCCGTATGATTATGCCGCTGCTTAAACCGGTCACGTCCACGATTATTGTGCTGACTTCGGTTAACGTCTTCAATGATTTTGTCAATCCGCTGTATTTCCTGCCGGGTGCGGAGAACGCAACGGCACAGCTGACTCTGTACAACTTCATGAGCCTGTACAACACGTCATACAATCTCCTGTTTGCCGACGTCGTTCTGTTGACCGTCCCGCCCCTGATCTTGTTTCTCATTTTTAATAAACGGATCGTAGCGGGAATGACGGCTGGCGCGGTTAAAGGGTAATCAAGTTATAAATAGGGGGAATCCCCCAACATAAATGCGATAAAACTTATCCATGAGGAGGATGGCTATGTTTAAGATCACGGACGTCAGGTGTGAATATAAGGTCAATCCGATCGGTCTGGGTATACCGCATCCGCGGATTAGCTGGAAGCTGGAATCGGATCAGCGGGGAGTAAGGCAGCTGGCTTATCAAATCGTCGTATCGGCAGATGAGCCGGGGAACGAGGTGCTCTGGGATTCCGGCAAAATCATGTCGGACGCATCAATCCAGATCGAGCTGAACAGTATAGCATGTGAGTCCGGCAAGCGTTATTATTACCGTGTCCGGGCCTGGAATGAGCAGGAGGAGTGCACCGATTGGTCGGAAACAGCTTATTGGGAAATGGGGCTGTTATCTCCGCAGGAGTGGGAGGGGGAGTGGATTCAAGCTCCAGGAGGCATTGCAGGGGTTGGTGCCGAGCAATGCCCTATGCTGCGCAGAAGCTTCCGGATTGAGGGCAAGGTGAAATCGGCGCGGATTTATGCGACGGCGCTGGGACTGTATGAATTGAAGCTGAATGGCCGGAAAGTGGGCGACAGCTACTTTAATCCGGGCTGGACGAGTTATCATGAGCGGCTGCAATATCAAACCTATGACGTTACGAACCTGCTGCAAACCGGAGAGAACGTCATTGGGGCATTTTTAGGAACAGGATGGTACAAAGGCCATCTCGCATGGGAAGGACTGCATTCCATTTACGGTGACCAGTTGGCTTTGCTGCTGCAAATGCATGTTGAGCTGGAAAATGGAGAGCAGCTGACGATCGTGTCCGACGGCGAGTGGAAGGCAGCGGGCAGTCCGATCCTAATGTCGGAAATCTATCATGGAGAAACCTATGATGCCAGGCTGGAGCAGTCGGGCTGGATGGAAGCAGGCTTCCATGATCAGGATAGATGGCATCAGGTGAAGATTCTAGCTCACTCCAAGGACATTCTCGTTGCTCAGGAGAGCGATCCTGTACGCATCGTTAATGAGCTTAAGCCTGTGGAACTTATAAAGACGCCTAAAGGCGAACTTGTCATCGATATGGGGCAGAACATGGTCGGCTGGGTGCGCTTCGAGGTAGAGGGCGAAGCCGGGAATGAAGTGATGCTGGAGCATGCCGAGGTGCTCGACCGCGAGGGCAATTTCTACATTGGCAATTTGCGTAAAGCGAAGCAAACGGTACGTTATATCATGAAGGGAAATGGCCTTGAAGCCTACGAACCCCATTTTACATTCCAGGGCTTCCGTTATGTGAAGCTGACCGGTTTTGACGAAAGCAAGGTACGGCTTGAGCAATTCAAGGGAATGGTATTGCATTCGGACATGGAGCGGACGGGTTACTTCGAGTGTTCGGACCCGCTCATAAATCAGCTGCAGCATAATATCGAGTGGGGTCTCAAAGGCAATTTCCTGGATGTCCCAACCGATTGTCCGCAGCGCGATGAACGGCTCGGCTGGACGGGGGATGCGCAAATGTTCATCCGAACGGCGGCATATTTGCACGGTACCGCTGACTTTTTTACAAAATGGCTCCGCGACCTAGCTGCGGATCAGCTTGATAACGGCGGCGTCCCATTTGTCATTCCGAACGTGCTCGGCAAGAAAGGCGGCGAGGAGTTCAAAGACCAGCACAGCTCGGCGGCTTGGGGAGATGCAGCGGTCATTAACCCATGGACGATCTATTTAGTTTATGGAGACAAACGTCTCTTGGCCGAGCAGTACGACAGCATGAAAGCCTGGGTGGAGTATATCCGCAGCCAGGGAGAGAACGAATTTCTGTGGAATACCGGCTTCCATTTCGGGGATTGGCTGGCGCTGGATGCGAAGGAAAACAGTTATGTCGGCGCCACCGACCGCGATTATATCGCTACGGCCTTCTATGCGTACTCGGTATCCTTAGTATTGAAGGCGGCAGAAGTGTTGAACAAGGCGGACGACGCTGTGAAATATGCGGAGTTGTATTGCAATGTGCGGAAGGCGTTCCAGGATGAATTCGTTACCCCGTCGGGAAGGCTGGCTATAGGTACGCAGACCGCGCAGGTACTGGCTCTAATGTTCGGGCTTGTAGAGGGCCCGGCGAAGGAACGTACTATCCGGAAGCTGATAGAACTGCTGAAGGAGAGCGACTATCATTTGACGACCGGCTTTGTCGGCACGCCGTATTTGAACTTCGTACTAAGCGACAACGGCTATAATGATATCGCATATAAGCTGTTGTTCCAGCAGGACTATCCATCCTGGCTATACCAGATTACGAAGGGCGCTACGACAATCTGGGAGCACTGGGACGGCATCAAAGAGGATGGTACCTTCTGGAGCGATGATATGAACTCCTTCAATCATTATGCTTACGGGGCGATCGGCGATTGGCTGTACCGGGTCGTAGCGGGCATCGACCTGGATGAGACGGTTCCGGCCTACAAGCGGATTGTAATTAAGCCGCAGCCGGGTGAGGGCCTGCATTGGGCGGACGGCCGCTTGGAGAGCATGTACGGCATGATCCGCAGCGCATGGCATAAGCTGGATGACGGCAAACTTCGCTTTGATGTTACAGTGCCGGTCAACACTACGGCCGAAATTCTTCTGCCTGCAGCGTCCAGCAAGACCCAGGTTACGGAAAACGGAAAACCGCTGGGCGAAACGGGAGGCATCGAGAAGATCGAAGCAGCAAAGCAGGGAATTTGGGTTACCGTGGGCTCCGGGTCATATAGGTTTGAAATGGAGCAGGTTAAATAAGAAAAGGGCGATTATTAACCCTTCTAGAATGTATTGCTAAGGAGCTCCGGTGAACCGGAGCTCTTTTAGCAGCTTTGTCATAAAACTCTGTTCAGTAATACCTGTCCAATTGAAGGATTTCCTCGACGTCATCCATTTGGACAAGGAGCAGTTCAAAAGTCTCTCCGTGGCGCCCGTAGATTTGCGGGAGCAAAATACCAAGGAGGCTGTCGTCATCTGCCTGGCTCACCAGATCGTCCATTAACACGGACACGCCTCGTTCATCGCCGTAATCCTCGGCCTCCAGCGGCTCGAGGGGAGAAGGCAGGGATATGTATAATGTCTGTGACCAGTCCAGCTCGCCCGGCTCACATTTGATCACAAGCTGCAAAGGCCTATAGGCTTCGTTATAGAAATCGCAAAATGCTCTTATCCGCATATATTCACCCCTTCTCCCAAAGCTGCTTCTCCAGTTGGGAAAGAATCCGCTGTGTTTCGGGCGACCATTTGACCACGGTCTCCTTCTGTCTTCTTTCAGCCTCCTGGGCCGCTGCCATCAGACTGCCGTGCAGGACGCGCCGCTGAATTTGATCGAGCCGCTGCTCGGCCAGTTCAAGCGGAATATGGAATACTTCAGAGATGAAAGGGATGGCTTCGCTCCGCTGATCCGGAATGGGCAATTTCTCGAACATGTAGAAAGGGACGGCTGCATACAGGACAAATTGATCCGCCTCCGCTTCCTGGGCATCCTTGAACAGGCTGGGCATGACGCGCTGATCACCTGCATGCCTCAGGACATGGCATAATTCATGGAAGAAAATGACCCGGGCCATCACATCGTGGGTATGTTTATTCAGGAATATGACCCGTTCCTCGTTATCTGAAAAAGACGGGCAGTCTGCATATATGAGTTCTATGTCAAAAGCTTCCGCAATCCGCTCGATATCATGCTGCTCGGCATCAAGCAGGCCGCTGCTTCGGTATTTTGCATTAATCCACTGCTCCAGATGGGTCTCTTGATAATAACAAAATAACATGGAGATCACCCCTTATGGGAATGTATGTTCGGTATAAAGGTGCAAATAAAGGTCCTGGTTAAGGACCCGAATGAGAATAAATGAGATTGCAGGGTAATGCCTTCATTATAGTTAATTATTGGATTGGTTGTCCAGAAGCTTTTTCTTCTGCTCGCGGTAAGCCTTCAATGCGGCCTCCATCATAGCGATTTCATCCGCCGTGTAAGCCTCCGGTCCGCCGTAAAAGGACATGCTCGCCTGTATTTCCTCCGTTGGCGAAGGATCGGAAGTCCGCCCCAGCAAATAATCCCCGTTGGTATCCAGCGCATCGACAATCCTTCTTAACGATTCGGGGTCTGGCTTCCGGTCGTTCGTCTCATATCTCGACAACTGAACAGTCGTTAAGCCTGCTCTAGATGCGAGGTCTTTTTGGGTTAAGTTTCTCAGTTCTCGAAGATGTTTGATCCGATCGCCCAGTGTATGCATAGACACTCCCTCTTTTGTTTGAACTATACTAATAACTCGCCATTACCATAATGGCATAGAAATATTTGAATGAAATTAACGATGTAAGATGTTGACATTACCATAATGGTAATATATAATCGGATTATCGTTACCGAATTGGTAATTTAGTGAATGGATTAAAACGTTATATATGTATTTTACCTTGAATGAAGGGGCAAATCAACACTTTAAACGTAATTTGTTTAAGAAAACAAAGGCTGTTGCTTTGTAAGTGTACAGTGTTTTTATTGCCGTATTGGCAATGGAAACGCAGAATAATGAATTTCATGGAGGGATTTACAATGAGCAAGCGACAATTGAATTCATTTACGATTTTTCATAGTTTGCCGGTGGATGAGTCCGCAACCCGAGCAGCGGTTATTGGGTTTCTTGAAGAGGTGCGGCAGTATCGGCAGATTGGCTACATCCGCGAACTGGCGAGTGTGACGCACAGCTATTCACAGAGATATCACGGGGCTACACATGCCGTTCACAAGCCGACCGAGCAGGTTGCGCTGCGCAATATCGACCGGGAGGCTGAGCTGCGGAGAAAATCGGAGCTGCTGGATCAGGCCATGGGCGGGCTTACCGTTATGCAGCGCGAAGTTATTGAACGCAGTTATTTGGCGGGCGAGCGCGAATACGACTTCATCAGCTGCGGGGAAATGGGCATTAGCGACCGGACATACCGGCGCATCAAAGCCAGCGCGCTCAAGCTGCTCGCCATAGCTATGAAGCTTGAAGTATTTGTGGAACCAGGGGAGAGGAGAGCAACCTTATCTGTGCATTGAGTCGGCTGAAGCCGGCTTTTTTTTAATAATGAAATCGAGATTACGCTAAATTTATTAGGTTTTATATAAATCTTTACCTTATTAAGTTAATAAATGGTTGAAAAGTTAAATCGTTTAATTTAGTATTATGTAAAAAGGTTTAAAGTAGTTTAAAGGCAGTGAAAAAATGGTATGACTATTGAAAATTAATTCGTTCTGTAGGGGGTTAACTTTTGGAAAAAAAATTATTTATGGGACAACCATTGATAACAGGTTATCCAATTCATGCGAATATTTCCTCAATATTGGTACAGCATCCATCTTATAATAATTGGATTTTTACCAATCATATGCAGTTAAGGTTCGATATTTATAATAACGAATTTGAAACGGACTATTTTCTTGAATTTTATCAGCCCCTTATGAGGGAGTATCATCCCCTTTTGAACATTCACAGCATAAGTAAGCTTATGCTGTCAAATTTGAATATAAATATTTGTGATTTTTTTATGCAAATCTTGGATTCCAATAACTACATATATACTCTTATTGATAAACAGCATATTTCAGCTTACAAGACTAGAAAAAGTTCACCTCATGATTTGTTTGTTTACGGTTACAATAAACAGAGGAATATTTTTTATGTTGCAGATTACTTTCAAAATTTTCATATGCTTAGTACGGCAAGTTTTGAAGAAATAGAAAAAGCAGTTGACTTGAAAAATGATTATAGTACAGATTCATGGGATAATATTTTTGGTATCCAACTAATAGGAATCAATCAATGGAAAAAATATGATTTTAATTTAGAATATTTTATTCAAACCCTTTATGATTATTTAAATTCAACGAATACTTCACATAAATATAGCTTTTTGGAAGGCGTCCCAAAAGAAAGGCCAGAGCTGCATGGGAGTTTGAAACCTACCTTCGGCATTAAAATCTATAACGAGCTGTGTAATATGGCCGGGGCTAATTTTAAATTTTTAAGAGCCCTTCATCTTTTATTTGAACATAAGCGATTAATGACAAGAAGGATTGAGTTTCTTGGAGGACTGAACTTAATAGATGATGAGTTATACATTAAGTTGTTTAAAGAAGTTGAAGAAAAGGCCATAGTTATTCGAAATTACATGATTAAGCAAATAATTAAAGGGGACAGCTCAGACACATCCAAGGTAAAATCAATGATTATGGATCTTGAATCAATAGAGTATAGCTATTTGGAGAAATTAGCTAAATCCCTTACGGGAAGTTAGCACTAAACAGTCTAATGTGCGATGTGCTGCCGATGGGGGGAATGTTATGGGGAGAAGACATTTATAGATGGCTTGTCTTGTTCTGGGATGGACGAGGCAGGCTTTTTTCGTTTATCGATAAATGTTGAGTTATTAAAGTCTGTCCGCCCGATGTCCGGTTTATGACCAGGGGATGTCCGTTCGCTGTACTTTAAACGTGTTAAATTTGTATTGTGGAAATGAATAGAGAGGGACGAAAGCCGCTGACGAATCAGCGGTTTTTGCCGTTCTTTGGGAGAGTCCACGAAAGCGAGGCGGCAGCCCTAAGGGGAGGTGATACCATTGTGCAATGTCGGAGCAGATAAATTAGTGATGCAGGAATGGTGTGCTTTATGAGAAGTGCGGTGACAGCCAAGCTGCTGGATGCGGTGCCCGGACTGAATGCGGTCTATAACTCTTCTAGCGGGTTTGGGGAAGAAGCTTTACTGCCTTGCGCGTTGTATTTGCAGGGAGAGGTGGAAGCAAACGGCGCCTGGTCCGGGTTGAGGCAAATCATCGAGCTGTGGCTTTACGTGCCCCGCTTAAGTCCGGCCGGATTGGATGGGTTGAGTGAGGAAACGGTTAAAGCGCTGGACAAGCAGCTGCTGAGGGCTGGGACAGGGGAGAGATTCCTTTGTGTTTTCGAGGGAAACATCGGGCCGGATACGCCGGATGAAGCCAGGGATGCCGTGAAACGAGGCCTGCGGTTCGCCTTGATGGTGCCGCAACCACTAAGCCGAACGGTACAAATCAGCAGTGACCCATGGCTTAATGCGACCCAGACATGGACGCAGCGTGTGCTGGGCCCGGATTGGCAAGTATATAACGGCAGCTGGCCGTTAGGTTATGAACCGCCCGCAGTCATGTGGCGGATTGTCGACATGGAATCGACACCGCATGGAAAAACTTCTTGGGAGCTGCGGAAAAAGTTCACCGCCTTTATCGCCGGGACGGATGCAGATCAAGAGCATCTGGCGGTTCTTGCCCTGATTGAAGGCCTGGGAAAAGCAGTGAAGATTCCGCTGCAACCTGGCACTAAGACGTATTTGACCGTCCTAGAGCCTAAGGTAAATTGGAATGCAAACGGAGTAACGGAGGGACTGCTGTCGGTGACGTTCAGCCGGCGCATCACGAGCGCTGTGGACGAGGGGGCACGGATGCAGTTTATTCAACACAAACGAACATCAATTTGAGGTGAAAAGCAATGGCACAAAAAAAGAAAGCAGCTCAAACGGCAGCTGAAGCAATTAAAGCCACTCAAGCGGTTCAAGCCGAGGCAGGTAATGCGAGTAAAGCAAACAAAGCAGCGAAAGCTGTCAATGCATCTGAGGCTGCCGAGCCAATGTATCCGCTTGATGAAATTATGCAGCAGTCGGAAGCGTTGATGGGTGTGAAGCCAGAGGTATTGGCGGGCGCATATCATTCGCTGCCTGGCGGCAGCTTGACAGTTCAGGAAGCAAAGAAGCAGGTACAACTATTTTTGAATAGGAAGGTGAAGTAAATATGGCAGCAGGAAATTGGAATTTGACGAGTCAGCCGGTATTGCCGGGGCTGTTCATGAACTTTGTAAGTGCGGCGGGATCAGCGATCGCGCCGGGCGCGCGGGGCGTGGTGGTCGCTCCGGTCAAGGCGCATTGGGGGCCGATCGGCCAATTTGTGGAGGTAACGAGCGAAAATGCCATCAAAGAGCTGTTTTCAACCGACGAATCCGGCGGGGCAACGGCTTATACGACGCTGTACTTCTCCCTGCTTGGCGGCGCAAAGAAGCTGCTGGCCTACCGGATTGCGGACAGCTCTGCTGCGCCGGCCGAGCTTGTACTGAAGAACAGTGAAGCGAGTCCTGAGGATGTATTGAAGCTAAGCGCCAAATACAGCGGCGAACGCGGCAATGCTTTTAAGGTGACAATTCAATCGAGCCTGGCCGTGCCGGACGTGAAGGAGCTCAAGCTCTATGAAGGCAACGCGCTGCTCCGCACGATCACGCTGGGTACTGGCGATGTGGATACTGCTGTTGCCGCAATCAATGAGGATGCGGGAAATAAGTGGATCGTGGCGGAGAAGCTGTTTAGCAGCGACCTCGCCAATGTGTCCGGCGTGACTTTTGAAGGGGGGGCCAGCGGAATTTCAGGGATTACGAACGCGGATTATATCGCGGCTACGGAAGCTTTTGAGACGCAGGATTTTCATGTGTTAACGCTCGACGGGGTTACGGACGCGGCGCTGCGTACGAGCCTTGTCGCCTGGATCAAACGGGTGCGCAGCGAGGGCAAAGGCATTATGGCCGCACTCGGCGGAACATTCGCAGAGGATACGGGCGCAGATGCCGTGAATAAAGCAATTGCTCGCAGTGTCGCAGCGGATTTTGAAGGAGTCATCAACGTAGGGACGGGGGCTGTATTGAACGGAAAATCGTATTCCTCCGCACAGGTCGCTTCTTGGGTCGCCGGATTGATTGCTGGACAGGCATTGAAAGAGTCCACGACGTATGCCGCGTCGCCGTTTGAGGACGTGACCCGCCGCTGGACGCGCTCGGAACAGGAGCAGGCGGCGCACAACGGCGTATTCCTGCTAGTGCATGACGGCCGCCGGGTCAAGGTGCTGCGCGGGGTGAACAGCTTGATTACCTTGCAGCAGGGCCAGAACAAGGGCTGGAAGAAAATCCGCAAAATCCGCGTTATTGACCAGATTAATGCTGATTTGCAGCGTCAGGCGGAGGATCATTACATCGGCAAGGTCAATAATACAGAGGAAGGCCGTCAGGCGCTGATTAGCGCTGGCAAGCATTATTTGCAGTCTTTGGCTTCGGAGGGTGTCATCGAAGCTACGGGCTACGACGTGACGCTGGATCCGAGATTTTACGGGGACGGCGCAGTCATGCGGCCAGAGGATGATCAGGTATTCCTGACCTGGCAGGCGGACGACACTGATGTGATGGAACAAATTTTCGGCACGTTCTACGTGCAATAATTTTGAGGGGGAATTGATAAGATGGCACAATATCTCGATCCAAGCCGCGTCATTATGGGGACGTTCGGGCAGATTTTTATCGATGGCGTATGGCAGTCGAACTTGAATCACTTGGAGGCCAACGTAGAGGCGGATAAAAGAGAACTCAATCTGGTGGGCACGGAATACACCGTCTTCAAGCTGGGCCGCAAAAAAGGCACCGGTACGATGAGCGGCTACAAAGTGACCTCCGACATGATCCAGAGGGGCTTTCAGAAGTTCAATATTATTCAGAAGCTGGATGACCCAGAGGCGTACGGCTTTGAACGCATTGAGCTGAAGAACTGTATGGTCGATAGAATCCAGCTGGCTAATTGGACGGCGGGGGAAGAGGTTGTTGAAGAAACGCCGTTCACCTTCGAGGGCTATGATCTGCTTGATCCGATCACAGGACCTTAAACTTTCCCGAAATTGAAAGGAGAAAACGAACATGAGCGATGTAAAAGAGTGGAACGAACAGGATATTCTCGACGGTCTCTTCGAGACGGCAGCGAATCTGCCGGAAGAGACCGTTTTTATTTCCCGGCTAAGCCTGCGCGTAACGCTGCGCGGCCTGACCTCCAGCAAGGTCGATTCAATCCGCGAGCGCTGCACGGTCCGCAAAACGACGAAAGGCCACGTCTCGGAAAAGATCGACAGCGAGCTGTTTAATGCGACGCTGATTAAGGAGGCGACCTCTGCTCTGGAGGTCGTGCGCAAGCAGGGCGACGGCCAGGAGCAAAGCGTGAAGCTGAGCGGCTGGGGCGACGAGCGCATTACGAGCCGGCTCCGGCTGTCGGGCGGAGATGAAGCAGTGCGCCGTATGCTTCTCGCCGGGGAGCTTGATGCTGTAGGCGATAAGGTGCTGGAGCTGTCCGGCTTCGGGGTGGACATTGCCGACCTAAAAAACTAGCGAACTCCGGCGGCATGACGACGCTCTTGTTCCATATGTGGAGCAGGCATAGTCTGCGCCCCGGAGAGTTCTGGTCTCTCCCGAAGGGAGAGCGCATGCTGCTGCGGGCTTTTACGGAGATGGAGCTGGAGATGATGTCATCTTCAGCCTCGCCGTCCGGCTTCGGGCGGAAGCCGTCTGGATGAGTCCGCGATGGCTGATTTACGGCAGAAAGGAGGTAAAACGTGGCGAATCAAGAACTGCGTTCAATGGACATCATTATCGATTCCCGGGATCTCGATGCCGCGGAGAGGAAGCTGCGAGGCCTGGACCACATGCTGCTGCAAACCCGGCGGCGCGCCCTCGCACTAGGTAACACGAGAATGCGGCCGAGCATTACGTTAGAGGACCGTTTCACGGAAACGGCCATCCGGCTTAGCGCAACGATGAAGCGGCTTAATCAGGCCGCGGCCCGTCCGGTGGCCGAACTGATCGACCTGGCGACGCCGAAGATCGCCGAGATCAGGGGCGCGCTGCAGGAGTTGAGCCGTACCCGGTGGCGGGTCGAGGTGGAAATGGGAGGCTTTGGAGCTGCGATTGGCGGCTCTGTAGCTGAACAGATCTGTGCTGAAGGAGAAAGTTTATTACAGCGGATCTCGGTGACTTTCCAGGAAGCTTTAGAGTGTATTTTTGACGCGCTGGAAGTTGTTGATTGTCCGGCTGAGGCGGCAGGAGAGTGCAAATGCGGAGAATCCTCAGGATGCAACCCTCCAGAAAGCGAGCCGCTATGCAAAGCAGCGGGTAAGACGCTCGGTCAGATATTCTTTGAGGCATTCCTGGAGCTCATTGATCCTCAACGTATTGTTGAGAAGTTCTCGAATATTCCGTGGGATACGATGATTTCCGATGCCGGGAACGCTTTGAAGGAATTCGGAAATAAATTAATAGAGTCAATAAAATCTGATATAGTCGACGGAGCGCAAAAGGAGCTTAAAGATCAGTGGAGTAATAAATGGCTTCCGAAGATCAAGGATTCCTGGCAGAATAGCAAAGTAAAACAAGCGTGGGACAACAGCAAGGTAAAGAACGAGTGGATTCCCAAGGCCAAAGACTTATGGAATAACAGTAAAATAAAGGGCTTTATGGATAAACCTTGGGTGAAGAAGGTAACGGAGTTTATAGGCAAGGGTAAAAAGATAATAAAAATACCGGGTATTTCACAAATCCAATCAGCCCATGAGATATTTACTGCCAAGACTGATAGGGAGAGAGCAGGGAAAATAGGGGGCTTTGTGGGCGGCTTGATTGGAACGGCAGTAACTGGCTTCTTTACTAAAAACTATATAGCAACAGTAGTTGGAAATACAGTAAGTGATATGATTGGTGAAAAAATCGGGGTAGGCATATATGACTTATTTAGTGAAAAAGGAAAACGCACATTCCATGACCCACCTTACCCTCCGGGAACGACTATAGCTGATGCCTACTTAAGTGGCGGCGGAAGGAAATCGCACCCAACTACCGATATAGAACAACTCAAGCACGAGATTATTTTCGGTACTGGCAATAAGCCTTCTGGGACCCCGTTAACGGATGAAGAGATTTTGAGTGCAGCTGAGTATTTCAAATCATTAAATGGACCGCTCCCTGCTCCAAATCCCCCTGTTCCCCAGGCGGCTGCACCTCAGCCAGCCCCTGAGATTATAGTAAATATGCCTCCGGGGATGGTCCAAATTCATCAGCAGCAACAGGAAATCGATATTGATAGTATTTCCAAGCAGGTTGGATGGCATGTGACTCATAATATAAGCAGAGTACTTATAAATATGACCAAATAAGGGGGGAGCAAAGAGTGGAAATCAGGTTAATAGATGAAGCGGCAGGCACCGATTTCGTGTTCCCCGTCAATCCGGAAGAGGTGAGAATCACTCGGGGCAAAGGCTACGAGACCTTGAATATGCTATCTTACGGGGAATTTGATATGGCAACGGCAGAGAGGGTGAGGGAGATCACCTTCTCTTCTTTTTTTCCCGCATGGTGGGGAGACCACGAGATGCAGCCTGCGCCAAAGGAAGCCATGCACCTGCTGACGGAGATGATGAACAGCAAGCGCCCCGTTCGACTGATTATTGAGAATTTGGTGAACCTGCTCGTTTTTATCACGGTACATGACACTACGTTTAAGGGCGGGGAGCCCGACGACATTTACTTCGATCTGACGGCCCGGATGTGGAGGCAGCCAAAGGTTCATACGAAGGCGGGGAGTGCTGCAGGCAGCGGGAATAGCGGTGGTGGATCGAATCGTCCTGATTTGAAAAAAAAGCCAAAAGCCTACACCGTCAAGTCCGGCGACAGCCTCTCCAAAATTGCCAAGCTGGAGCTCGGCGACAGCTCCAAATGGTCGGCTATTTACAATTTGAACAAAAAAACGATCGGCCCTAATCCCAATTTGATCAAACCAGGGCAGAAGCTGGTGATGCCGTCATGAGTTATGAGGTGGTTCTGGAGGATAAGCATTATTTGCGGGAATTGATCGAGAGTGTCTCCTTAACCGATTCGCTGGATCAAATTTCGTATGAGGCCCGCATCAATCTGCGGGTGCCTGAATCTGGACTGGCCATTGCTCCGGGGCAGACGATTCGCGTAAGCGGAGTACCCTTTGGAGGCAAGGAAATGGTCTATCTGCTGAATCCCGGCGTGGTGTGGGAATGTATCAGCAGCAATCGCGGCAGCAAGAGCCTCAGCCTTGTGGTGTACGACCGGACCATTTACCTCGCGAAATCGGAGGATGAGTACTTGTTCTCTTCGGGAGGAACAGCAAGCCAGCGGCTCAAGAAATACGCGCAGGATTGGCAAATCAATCTGGCCTCCATTCCGGACACGGAAAAGGCCCTAAGTAAGGCGACTTACCGCTCTCAAGCGATCTATAACATGATCGTAACGGACTTAAGGGAGACCGTGAAGCTCGGCGGGGATGCGTACATGCCGCGGATGACGCCTGCGGGTCTCGAGCTGTTCAAAATCGGCAGCAACAAAACCGTATGGAAGCTTGAAGCTCTGGAGGGCATCGACCAGCATCGGACCTTGGAGGGAACGATCACTAAGGTCAAAGTGATTGGCAGCACCGATAGCAGCAAACCAGCGAGTCCGAGAACCGGCAGCGATAAGAACAAAGCCGATCCCCCATCGCAATTTTTGGCGGTAGAGACGGGAGAAGTCAGTACATTCGGGACTTTGCAGCGGATTGTTCAGGACGAGGATGTGAAGACGCCGGCGGATGCCAAAAAATTGGCCAAAAGCATGCTGACTAGCCTTCAGGAGACCTTCACCGTCAACGGGCTCGACATTAACACGCTGCGGGCTGGTGATAAGGTGGAGCTAAACGGCCTGGAACTGATCGTCATGTCAATATCGCATGAGCTGGGCGATCCGGGACGGATGTCGCTGGAGCTGGGGTCATACGACTATGTGAAAAGGAGGTATTATCTCAACCATGGCTGATCCTTATAAATCATTGGCGGCCGTTTTCCGGGAGCAGATGGCGGGGTATGCCAAAGATATGCTGTCCGGCATGTCCACGGAGCTCGGAACGATAACTGCATCGGGGCTGAAGCTGGATCATTTCAAACACGAAATTAAAAATTATTGGGTTGCGGATTTTCCGGTCACTTTGGAAATTCCGGCTTTTCATATGATAGGAACGATGATGTCGCCCGTCGATCAGGAGGGATACCCGCTTGGAGTACCGGGTCCGCGAACGCGTTTTGAATTTGAGGCGGCCGAGATCAAGGACGTTCGCGTTAATCTGGCCGACGGTCTTCAGCCGGGGGATCGCGTCGTTGCCGCTAATTTGAATGGCGGCCATGAGGTGGTCGTCCTATGCAGGGTGGTGAGCCAAGGTGGCTAATTTATTTCCTGAGGAGCAGGAATGGGGCGCTGGTTCGGGCGCGGCTGGGTCGGATGAGCTGAACGTACTGGGGGAGCAGAGTGCGGCAACTGGAGGAATGTTTGGGCGGAGCTGGCTGTTTGATTTTGAGGCAGGCGAGTTCCGGATGACCCCTACGCGAAAAATAGCGTCCGCCGACGAGACCGCAGCCTGGATGATGTGGTGTGAAAAAGCCGTGCGAACGGCAAGGTATCATCACTTGATTTATTCCCGCGATTACGGGCAGGAATACGAAGGCCTGATTGGCCGGGGGATGAGCCGCGGGGCGCTGGAATCGGAAATTCAGCGCATGACGACGGAGGCATTGATGATAGATCCGCGTACGGCGCGGGTGGATCAGTTTTCTTTTCGCTGGTCTGGGGATGCCTGCTTGTTCTCCTGCCGCGTGATGAATGTAAGAGATGAGACTGCAGTTTTGGAAGGGAGTGTGACCGTGTAATGGCAGGATTGCCAGTATATTTGCAAGAACAGACGGAAGAACAGATTATGCAGCGAATGCTAAGCCGGGTGCCTGATGATATCGACAAATCAGAGGGCTCGTTTATTTGGGATGCGCAGGCTCCTGTGGCTTTTATGCTGTCGGAGGCCGCGCTTTGGGCCAGGCAGGTGCTGGAATGGGGTTTTGCCAGCTCGTCCTATGGGCCATACCTGGATATGCGGGCGGCAGAGCATGGCGTTGCGCGGCGTGCGGCGACGGCGGCAACCGGACAGGTTCAGTTTACCGGAACGCCAGGCACAGCGGTGCCTGCGGGCACACTGGTAGCTACTCCGGCCGATGAAATTACGGGGGAAGCTTCTATTGAATACGCGACGACGGCAGCTGTGACGCTGGATGACACAGGTGTGGCATTAGTAGGCGTTCGAGCCGTAGAATCAGGCCGCAATGGCACGGTGTCTGCAGGAGTGATTACGGTGATGTCTGCTTCGGTGAACGGGATTGTGTCTGTGACGAACCTGGAGGAGACGCGGGGCGGCACGGATGTAGAGTCGGATGAATCGTTGTTGGAACGTTTTCTAAATCAGGTGCGGAGCCAAGGGACAAGCGGAAACAAAGCCCAGTATATGAAATGGGCCGGAGAGGTGCCGGGCGTTGGCGGCGTACAGGTTCATCCGTTATGGAACGGAGCGGGAACGGTCGGCATTTATTTGCTTGATGCGGACAAACGCGCGGCCAACGAGGATATCGTTGCGGCAGCCCAGCAATATATCGACCCGACGCAGGACGGGCAAGGAGAGGGCATGGCTCCGGCGGGGCCGGTCGTGACCGTGATGGCGGCTGAGGAAGTGCCGATTCATATCAGCGTTAAGCTGACCTTGGCGGATGGCGCTACCTTGGCCGAAGTGAAGGCGCTGATCGAAAAGGGAGTGCAGGCATATTTGAAGCAGCTGGCTTTTGCCGATCCGCTCGTGCGGGTAACGCGTATTGCTTCAGTTCTGCTGGATATTCCACCGATTATCGATTACTCCGATCTAACGGTGAATGGTAACGCGGATACGAACATTCAGATTCAGCCCGGTCAGGTCGCCGTGTTGGGGACGGTGGTAGTGAATGCGTAATGTGGTGATGGAGTGTTCGTGGGCTGGTGCAAGCACGAGTCGGCGATTGTTGTTGAGGATGATGCCTGAGATCATGAATTATAAAGCGATAATGAGTGCTGGAAATGGTGGTCGTCTATGAGTGTTCAAATGATGACAAGCCCGAGAGGGCGCGAGCTTTTTTCATATCTGCCGGGTTATTATGAAACTTCTCGCGTGATGCGAGGGGATATGAATGCTAAAGGTGCAGAACTGGATCTGCTGTACCAGGCGCTCGATGATACATTGGAGCAATTTTTCGTAAAGACGGCTACCTGGGGGCTGAACCGCTGGGAGCAGGAACTGGGGATTGAAACAGACCTGGCCAAGCCACTGGAACAGCGGCGCGCCGTTGTGGAGTCAAAGCTGAGGGGTGCCGGGCAATTTACCGGCCGATTGGTCAAAAATGTAGCCGAAGCATACGACGGCGGTACGGTCGATGTATCTTTTCAGCCGGATGAATGGAGCTTCACGGTGAAGTTTATTGATACAATTGGCGTTCCACCGAATTTGGATGATCTGAAAGCTGTCATTGAGGAGCTTAAACCGGCGCACTTGGCGGTCGAGTACGAATTCAGCTATTTGCTGATTCAAGACATCCATGCCGTCATGACGCTTGGCGAATTGGAGCAGGTGCCGCTATCAAAATTTGCAGGAGGTGGTTCAGTTGGCAAGTAACACAGAACACTTGAACTTGTTGAAGAAGGATCCGGTAGCCGATGGGAATGAGTATTTTAATATTGAGACGATGCTGAATGAGAACTGGGATAAGATTGACGAGGCCGTTGGTAATGTCCAAAATCGTCTAAATAGATCCAGCACCGAGTTTATTACACTGCAGCCAGGATTACAAACGATCAACGCTAAGCGCGACGCACGCTTTAAGCTTGGCGAAGTACGGGGACGAACGCTTATTAATATACTCGGTAGCTGGGGAGGATGTGAAAGTCTAAACCCTCGATATTTTTACAATAGAGTAAATGCTAGTATAGACACAACTATCAAAAAGTCTGGAAGTGCTTCTTTAAAGGTTGTAGCGGATACTTCAACTGATACTACTCATTATTATAGATTCGCAGGAAGTGTAGTAGAAGACTGCTACAGGGTTTCAGAAGGAGAATATATTCTTTTTGGAGCATGGATAAAGCCACAATCTGCTGGTGCACACATGACCTTATTTTTTTGGAACGAGACAGGTACCGAGAATGTAAGTGGAATAATTGGAGGAAGCGTTATTTATGATAACCCTACGAAGTTTACATATGGGTATGTTAAGGCAAAAGTTCCTCCTGGCGCTCGTTATGTAGTTCCGAGAATTGCTCTTGTTGATCAAAATGGAAATGAAAACTTTACAGGAACCGGAGCCGAAGGTTGTAATATCGACGAAGTGAGCATCTATAAGCTTTCAGAGGCCGAGTACGCGGCACTCGATGGGATGACCAGTGAGGAAATTGCTGATAAATACCCGTTCGTTTCTTCAGGTATTGTAGGCGTGGAAAATCCCTATGCGATTGCAACGTCTGGTAATTTGCTGCCACCGTTTTATGAGTGGACGGCAGGCGCAGGGATAACCAGTTTAAACATAAAGGAACCCTATGAGGTTGAGGCGACGTTTAGAGCTTCGTCAGCAGGAACTGCATTCCAATCCATAGTATCGGCAATTCCTGAGCAGGAATATGCACTTTCATGGGATGTAAACGATAGAGGGACACTTTGGGTGGGTTTTATAGATCGCAGTGGAGTGCAGATTACTGCGGCCAATATACCCAATAAAGGGACATTTATTACGCCGCAAAATACCTCGAAAATTACGGTAGCTTGGTATGAGCCTGGCGGAGGCACTATTAAGTTAAAGAATCCAATGCTTACGTTTAGCGAAGCCAAACTGTTTGAGTCTCAACGCAGATCAATTCTCGCCTTTCAAACGGAGCTACATGCTAACCCAACGGACTTAAGCGATCCAGACGTACTTTTTGAGTGGGATGGTCAGTATTTTAAGCTGATGAAGTGGAAAAAGATTGTACTAAATGGGTCGATGGATTGGACATTTGGGAATAACTATTCGAATGGTCAGTATAAATCCGTTAACCTACCAATATCGGGTCAACTTAAAGACTCTGCTAGCGTTACTAAATTCAATGGAGTGCTTTTGGAGAGACGTATGGCGGCAGGTGGTATATGGGATAAGGCAGATATGCAATTACTATCTGAGAACTTATTTAGTTTGACTATATCTATCGAAGAAAGCGGGTGGGGAAGCAGCTACACTCCTTCGGTCGACGAGATAAAAGCGTATTTTTGGGGTTGGACAATGTGTAACCAAAACGGCTCAGTACCTTATGTGGGGACGGGCACAAAATATTGGAAAACCATAAATAAACCTGGCGTAGCGGATACATCTACCTTGCCAACAACCCAAGCTCCTAACAGGACATCTTATCAGCTCCTATACCGTCTTGCAAAAGAAATCGTCGAACCAGTCACGGTGGAAGGTTGCCTAACGCTGGCAGAAGGCGATAATTTGGTTGATGTAGGTACAGGGATAGTGTTGCGGGAAAGTGTAAAGCCGAAGCAGCATACCAACACCAATTGGATAATTAACAATACTGGGGTTGGGACGTCTTTGTCCAGCAAGGCAGCAGAAATAATAGCGATATATCGGGATTCTGGTCGTGATCATAAATGGATTAAAGAATCGGTAACTGGCGCTTGGGGAACGGAGCAAGCTTACATTTTTAGCGCGAATTATGATCAATCCGCAGCCTATTCCGTCACCTATACCAAACTGGACACGTTTCCGATTCAGCCGATTAGCGGCAGCCTAGCTGCAAACGAAAAGGCGCAGATTAACAACTTGACAACAGGTGTGGCCGAAGCGCTGCATCGGGTAAGCGTCATTGAACAGAAGAAGACGGAGAAGGATGCTCCAAGCCTGCAATGGATCACGCCAACGCTGTTGAACGGGTGGACTAGCAATCATGGTATGGGGTACAAAAAAATAGGTAGCCTCTTATTATTTAAAGGAACTATAGAGGGAGGATCAGTAGGTGCTCTTTCTGCCTTCATACTCCCTCAGGGCTATCGGCCGAAAGCAAATAGAAGTATTGGAGTATTATCACGTAATACTAGCCAAGTTTACGCACAGGGAAGAATAACAATTTATCCTTCAGGAGAGTTTACGGTTGACGTTGGCCCAAATGGAACAGTATTTCTCGATGGGATAATTATCGAGGCAGAGCAATAAGGAGGGGTCTACTTGAAAGCAGTACCTAAAGTTGGGCTTGACGGCCTTTATATCGAAGACGAACTTGTAGACGATACCTTTACTGGTGTCGTTCCTTTTTATGCTGTACCGCCTAAGACGGAGCCAGTGGAACTGGACGGCGAATTCTCCGAAAAGAAACCGCAGCCGGTCGGTTACATCGTGGGTGTGCCGGTGTCCCCTGGATTGTTTTGGCCGCGTTTTGATTTGGCAGCGTGGGAAGCGTACCAAGACGAAGTAACGGCGACAGAAGATGAATATCAAAGAGTCTACTCCGAATGGGTCGCTCTACCTGAAGAAGAACGAGGGGAGCCACCGGTTTATACCGTTCTGGAACAACCCAACATGTGGGGCGAGGGGTTGACATTGGAAGAGGTCGACGAACTCACTAGTCTGCAAAAACACAAGAGCCAAGCGAGCTCGAACATCTCCGAGCGGAAAACAACGGGTTAAAGATAGCTCTTGCTGAGTTGGCTGAGGTTCAGGAGAACGATAAGATCAAGATGCAGTTAGCTCTTGCTGAGCTTGCTGAAATCGTAACCGGAGGTGAGATCGTTGGCTAAAATCTATTTCGATCTGATCAAGGCTAGCCTTAAGACGCTGGACGATGTACCAATTCGGTGGAAAGATCAAGTCCAGCAAATGCTGGACGCCAAATAAAGGTTTTAATTTTTGCCCCCGATCCCGGGGGCTATTCTTTTTGAAACGGAGGGAGCAGGATGGAAATTACGATACTCATCTCCATTGCGACGGCCGTTAGTGGAATTTTGCTAGGCTGGTTGGGACGCACACGGACCATACGCCAGGATGCAGCGAAAGATGCGGAGGCCGGAGCGACCCTGCAGACAGACGTGGAATATATCAAACGCGGCGTCGATGATATCAGGGTGGACGTGCGTATTCAAAGCCAGCGCTTGGATGGAATATCCGAACGTGTAACGCGGGTGGAAGAATCGACTAAGCAAGCGCACAAGCGGCTGGACCGCCTGGAGGAATAAACTATATTAAAAGTTGGAAAGGAAGATAGTGATGGACTGGAACGTTATTTTTGAACTCATACATCCGTATTTAATCGGAGTTGTGGCAGTATGCTGGGTGATCGGCTATATTCTCAAAAAAACGCCCAAGATTCCCGATTGGAGCATTATATATATCGTTACCGTCGCTGCAGTTCTGCTAACCATTTGGCTGCTTGGATGGGGGCCGGATTCGCTGATTCAGGGCATTCTTACCGGAGCGTTTGCGGTATACGGCAATCAGTTCGTGAAGCAAGCATTGAAAGGGGCGGATGATCAATGAAAACGGTATGGATCGACGCGGGACATGGAGGGAAAGATCCGGGAGCAACCGGAAATGGATTGAAGGAGAAAGACATTACCCTCCGTATTTCACTTGCCATGAAGCAACAACTTGAAGCTCAGTATGCGGATGTAAAGGTAGTGCTCTCACGCACGACAGATGCTGATATCACCTTAAAAGAGCGTACCAGCAAAGCCAATCAAGCGGGCGCTGATATTCTTATCTCCGTTCATTGCAACGCCGGGGGCGGTGCCGGAGGATTCGAGTCTTACCGATATACCTCGGCATCGGCGGCTTCTAAATCTCTACAAGATATGCTGCATAACGCAATTATGGCGGAGCTCAAGCCTTATAACGTCACTGACAGGGGCAAGAAGGCCAAAAATCTTCATATGCTTAGGGAAAGCAAAATGCCCGCGGTGCTGACAGAGAATTTGTTCATTGATGTAACTGGCGATGCGAACAAACTGAAGCAGCAGAAGATAATTGAAGCCATTGCCAAAGGGCATGTGAACGGTATTGCCCAATTTTTGAGCTTGAAGCATAAAGGAGGCAAACAGTCAGAGACGGTTGAACCTGAAAAAACACAGAATTGGAAAGAAAGCGGCCGCGAATGGCTCATTGCGAACGCGGGGATCAGTCCGGACTGGAAGGCAACCGATCCAATCGATATTGGAACGCTTGGCACGATTCTCAGCAGATTGCAGAAGTAAATTCCCATGGCGCCTGGGAGTTTACTCTGCGTATTTGCTGCTATATTTTAAGACTTGTTATTTTGCAGTTGATACTTGTCTACTTGTTTCCTCGATGCCTGTCTACTAGTTGTCCCGCTTTATGCTATCTAATTGTTAAGTTCACCAATCACCTTCCGCTATTTGCTGTCCATTATTCGTTAATCTTTAATCTTTAATCTCTAATCTCTTAATCTACAATCGCTATCAGCCACTCGTATTTAGCTAGTTAGCTCGAGCTAACTGCATTTGTTACATTTAAAAACTGCCGTTTATCGATGACAACACAAACTAGCTGCATTTCTTACAGTTAGAAAAGAGATATGGAGGCTAGTCAGGTAAAATGCCGTAAACTAGATGTAGGAATTACATTTACTTCGCAAAACTTACCCTTATTCGCCTAAAGTAAATGTAGAAAATACATCTAGCGGACGCCCTCCATACTAGACAACCAGCTTGCAGGCGAGTCGCAATGGTTATTACCGATGGTTAAGCCTGAATCTAAAGGAACAAGGGGATTAACAACCCCATTTGGTCTCAAGATGCAGACTCCCTGCAAGTTTCTTTATGACCAGTACACGCTAAACAGAATGTATGCCACATACGCACACCCCATCAGTATGCAAAACGCAATAATCCACAGAATCCCCTTCCCTTTGCCTCGATATCTTTCACCAAGCTTCCACATAATGCAGTCTCCTTTCATTTCACATGATCGAAATTTCCTTTAATACCCGATGCTTCTCCTCCCACCCTCTTACTCTTCCTTAACATTGCCTGACAAAATCTAAACGAGTCATCTTAAGGAAAAATGTGGGCAGCCAGGCGCCATTTGCTACTTGTTAAAGAACATAAGTTCGTATATAATACAAACAAATGTTCTTATCGGAGATGATATTGGTGAAAAAATACATTAACCAGGTGGTCGAGATCATATACATGGATCGCAGCGGCAGAATTACACAACGGTCCATTCACATTCATGCCATTCGCAATGGGCTGGTTCGGGCAACATGTCTGCAAACGGGAGCACCAAGAGCCTTTAGAGCTGAGCAAATTCTCGCACTTCATCCCGTGAAGCAATCTGCAAAACAATCTACAAAACAATCCATAATGCCATCCATAAAACAACCCGTGAAGCCATTTATGAAACAACCTGCAAAACCAACTGTACAACCAACCGCACAACCACTTAAGCAGCAAATTACGAAAGGAGGCAGCTACTATGCTTCCTGATTTGGAACGCAAGCTGTTGCGGATTATTTATAATTTTTGGTCTCAGCGCCGCCGTATTCCGAGCATGAAGGAACTTGAACGTACAACTGGCAGAATGGAGCGGGATATCCTGGCAGCTCTGGGACGGATGGAGAGAGACGGATATCTGAATTGGCCGGACAAATCTAATCTAGCCACCCTAAGGCTGTTAAATGTTGCAGGGACGGAGGAACAAGCTAAGGCTAGGCCGCGGCGGGGATTGCGAAGCGATATCGATTATTGGACGAATGACTGAAGATTACATAGGAATTTGAACCGATGGGGATAAAAAAATACTTGCCTTTTCAGAGGAGCAGCTATAGAATCTAGGTAAGAACTTGTACGTACAATTAACATAAGGGGTTTAAATATAACAATATTGTATATACAAGTTGGCAGAACTATTGCATTTTTACTTTAGAAATCAATCACTCTGGGAGGCGTTAACGCAATGAATTTGAAACCGTATTCATTTTGGTTTGTAACAGGAAGTCAGCATTTGTACGGGCCTGAGACGTTGGAAGAGGTAGCTGGGCATTCCCGCATCATTGCCGAGCAGCTGGACAAAGATCCTGCGTTTGCACAATCCATCGTATTTAAGCCAATTGTAACCACACCAGATGAAATTTATAAATTAATTGTCGAAGCGAACAGTGATTCATCCTGCGCCGGGATCATTACATGGATGCACACGTTCTCGCCGGCCAAAATGTGGATTCGCGGCTTGTCCCAATTGCAGAAACCGCTGCTTCATTTCCATACGCAATTTAACCGCGACATTCCTTGGGAAACGATCGATATGGACTTTATGAACCTGAACCAGTCTGCGCATGGCGACCGGGAATACGGCCATATCGGGGCCCGTCTTGGCATTGCCCGTAAAATCGTTGTCGGTCATTGGGAGGACGCCGAGGTTCGCCAGGATATCGCCGGGTGGATGCGGACAGCCGTTTCGTATGCAGAGAGCCGCAGCCTAAAGGTAGCGCGCTTTGGGGATAACATGCGCGAGGTAGCGGTAACTGAGGGCGATAAAGTTGAAGCGCAAATCCAGCTTGGCTGGTCGGTGAACGGGTATGGTATCGGCGATCTCGTACAGCTGGTAAACGAAGTAAGCGATGCAGAAGTGAAGCATCTTCTCGATGAATATGCTGAGAAATACACGATTACCAAAGAAGGTCTGAGTCCTGGTTCGGTTCGCGATTCGATCGCTTATCAGGCGCGTCTCGAAATCGCGATGAAACAGTTCCTTGAAGCTGGTAATTTTGGTGCGTTCACTACGACATTTGAAGACTTGCATGGTCTGAAGCAGCTCCCGGGTCTGGCTGTACAGCGTCTGATGGAAGCGGGCTACGGCTTCGGCGGCGAAGGCGACTGGAAGACCGCCGCATTGACCCGTGTGCTCAAAGTGCTTGCCGACAACAAGAATACTTCCTTCATGGAGGACTACACGTATCATTTCGAGCCGGGCAACCATATGATCCTTGGCGCACATATGCTTGAGGTTTGCCCGACGATAGCTGCGACGAAGCCGTCGATCGAGGTTCACCCGCTAGGCATCGGGGGCAAGGAAGATCCGGCGCGCATCGTCTTCGATGGTCAAGACGGCCCGGCGGTCAACGCTTCCCTCGTAGACTTGGGCAACCGTTTCCGCCTGATCGTTAACGTTGTTGACGGGGTAAAGGTAGAGAAGCCGATGCCGAAGCTGCCGGTTGCCCGCGTACTCTGGAAGCCGCAGCCGTCGCTGAGAGAAGCTGCAGAAGCATGGATTTTGGCAGGCGGGGCTCACCATACGGTGCTGTCCTATAACATTACGGCCGAGAATCTGTCGGATTGGGCGGAAATGGCTGGTATCGAGGCTGTTATCATTGACAAGGATACGTCGCTGCGCCGGTTCAAGAACGAGCTTCGCTGGAGCGACATGGCATACCGCTTGCGCTAATGGTCTGAGCCTGAGAGATCCTGTTTCCGCGCGTTCCCCGGCCTATGATACAATAGCGGGTAGAATAAGAGCATTTGGCTGAGGTGAATGATGAGTAATCGGCGGATTCCTAAATATATGCAGCTCAAAAATGAACTGTTGTCATGGTTTGAAACGGGAAAGCTGCAGCCCGGACAACAGGTCCCATCGGAGAACGAGATTTCTGAACAGTTCGGCATTAGCCGGCAAACGGTGCGCCAGACGTTCGGTGAATTGGAGAAGGAAGGGTGGCTGGAGCGGATTCAAGGCAAAGGCACCTTCGCGAGAAACCCATTGCGCCGAGAGGGTGAGCAGGTCAAGACGATTGGGATCATCACGACATACATTTCGGACTATATCTTTCCGCATATCGTCCGCGGCGCCGAGGCGGAGCTGCGAAGCAAAGGATACCGGCTTCTTCTATCGAGCACGGATAACAATAAAGAGAAGGAAATGGAAAGCCTGCAGCTGATGACCAGCCAGCCGCTGAGCGGGCTCATCATCGAGCCCACCAAGAGCGCGGAAGGCAATCCGAACTTAAGCTACTTTCTGTCGCTGCAGGAGAAGGGCATTCCGTACCTGATGATCAATGAGAAGTATCGCGAGCTGGAATGTCCTTGCCTGAAGGTGGATGACGAGCTTGGCGGCTATTTGGCTGCACGACATCTGCTGGAGAAGGGACACACCTCTATCGTCGGGTTCTTTAAACGGGATGACCTGCAAGGGGTTAATCGCCTTAAAGGTTTTCTCGCGGCGCATCGGGAGTTCGGGATCAGTGTATCTCCCCAACGAGTAGTAACTTACACGACGGAGGAGAAGGACGGAGTCCCGTACACTCAAGCGGTGCAGCTGCTACAGCAGGATGAGGAAGGCCGGCCGACCGCCTTTGTGTGCTACAACGATCAATTGGCGGTCGTTCTGATGGAGGCTATTCAACAGTGCAGCCTGCGTGTTCCGGAGGACGTTTCGGTCGTCGGTTTTGACGATTCATCTCTTGCGCTCGCTTCCGGGACGAAGCTGACGACGCTGACGCATCCGAAAACGGAGATGGGCGAGCTGGCAGCCCGGCAGCTCATCGGGATGATTGAGCAGGGACTGGTGGTTGAAGACACGGTCTTTAAACCGGAGATCGTAGAGCGGGAATCCGTGCATAACAGAGAACAGGCGAATCAAGAAGTGGAATTGCAAAGCTAGGGTCCGTTTCCCAGGGCTCTAGCCTATAACTTGTACGTACAATACGTTTTGATTTAGCTTGTATGTTTATATGCATATACCAACCAAACTGTGCTGTATTAAATGGAATGAAGGTATCTAATTAGGCTCTAAACCATTGTTTTAGGGAATTAGATGGATTTATACACTAAGATCAAGGATCTAGTCCGATCATTGGCGATGTTCCTTCTTATAACTACATGAAATCCATTTAAATTTATGTTCCCTTTCTTACCGTAGAAACTAACGGCTATAAATCCATTTATTATTAAGTTGAATGATAAAAATGTTGTGAGTAAGTACGTAAACTGTTCCTACGAAGCTGTACCTCCTAAATTCCTTGGATGATACAGGTTCATGGGATGTGTTTCCTTGACTGCATCCCAAATTTTCAGTCGAATTCATCTTAGATCTATATTTACAACTTGATTTGACTGATCTTGTAGTTTGATCTAACACTAGATGTTTGCAGTTTGATCGGATTGGATACTTGTCTTGTTTATAGATCTAGTTGTAGATCTGCATCTGCCTTCTAATCAGGACAGGGTATCTGTAATAGATATGCAACGTAAAGAATTACGATGAGAGGAAAGGAGTGGCCGCATATGTTGGAGGCGCTTAAACAGCAGGTTCTGGAGGCTAATTTGGAGCTGCCGAAGCACGGACTGGTTACATTTACATGGGGAAATGTCAGCGGGATTGATCGTGAAAGCGGACTGTTCGTCATTAAGCCAAGCGGTGTGCCGTACGAGGAATTGAAAGCGGAAGATATGGTCGTCGTGGATCTGGAGGGCAATGTGGTCGAGGGCAAACTGCGTCCATCCTCCGATACTCCGACCCATATGGTGCTGTACCGGTCTTTTCCGGATATCGGCGGGGTTGTGCACACTCACTCTCCTTGGGGAACAAGCTGGGCGCAGGCCGGAAAGGCGCTGCCAGCTTATGGCACGACACATGCCGATTATTTCTACGGAGAAATTCCTGTGACCCGGCCGATGACCCGGGAAGAAATCGAAGGGGCTTATGAACTGGAGACGGGGAACGTGATTGTCGAGCGGTTTGCGGACATCGACCCGACCCAGGTGCCAGGTGTATTGGTGCATGCCCATGCACCTTTCGTATGGGGAAAAGATGCCCATAATGCGGTTCATAACGCGGTTGTTCTTGAGGAAGTAGCGAAGATTGCGGCACGCATGCTGATGCTTAATCCGGAGGCTGCACCAATGGATCAGACGCTGCTGGACCGTCATTTCCTGCGCAAGCATGGAGCCAAGGCATATTACGGACAAAAATAATGCGCTATTGAACGGGAGGTTTTTCATATGGCTAACAAGTATACCATCGGGGTAGATTACGGTACGCAATCGGGCCGCGCGGTACTGGTCGACTTAGCGAACGGACGTGAAGTGGCGGATCACGTGACCGCTTATCCGCATCACGTTATCGACGAACAACTGCCGGGCTCCGGTATCAAACTTGAGCATGACTGGGCGCTGCAGCATCCTGACGATTATCTGGAGGTGCTGCGGAAATCCGTGCCAGCGGTTATCCGGGAGTCTGGCATCGATCCGGCTGATGTAATCGGAATCGGGATCGATTTCACGGCATGCACGATGCTGCCGATCGACGGGCAGGGCCAGCCGCTCTGCTTCGATACGCAATACATCGATAATCCGCACAGCTGGGTGAAGCTATGGAAGCATCACGCCGCTCAGCCGGAAGCGGATAAGATCAACGAGATCGCAGCGGAGCGCGGAGAAGCGTTTCTCCCGCGTTACGGCGGCAAAATTTCATCCGAATGGATGATCGCCAAAGTATGGCAAATCCTTGATGAAGCCCCTGAAATCTATGAGCGCACAGATATGTTTCTGGAGGCGACAGATTGGGTCATCTCGCAAATGACGGGCACTATTGTCCGCAACAGCTGTACGGCCGGTTACAAAGCGATCTGGCATAAGCAGGACGGCTACCCAAGCAAGGAATATTTCAAAGCGCTGGATCCAAGGCTGGAAAACCTTACAGAGACAAAGCTTCGCGGTGAAGTCATTCCGCTCGGCACAAATGCGGGCGGGTTGACTGAGCATATGGCGCAAATAATGGGCCTCAAGCCGGGCATTGCAGTTGCCGTCGGGAACGTAGACGCTCATGCCGCCGTACCGGCTGTTGGCGTTGTAACACCGGGCAAGCTTGTGATGGCGATGGGCACCTCGATTTGCCATATGCTGCTAGGCACGGAAGAGAAGCAGGTCGAAGGCATGTGCGGCGTCGTTGAGGATGGCATCATCCCCGGGCTGTATGGATATGAGGCGGGACAGTCGGCCGTAGGCGATATTTTTGAATGGTACGTAGAAGAGGCGGTTCCGGGTTATGTCAAAGAAGCGGCGGCTAAGGAAGGCATCGGCGTCCATCAATGGCTTGAGAAGGAAGCTGCAGCCTATAAGCCGGGACAAACCGGATTACTGGCTCTGGATTGGTGGAACGGCAACCGGTCTGTTCTCGTCGATACAGATTTGACCGGCCTGATTCTGGGGATGACGCTGCTTACCAAGCCGCAGGAAATTTACCGTACCCTGCTCGAAGCTACGGCCTTCGGTACCCGTAAAATCGTCGACGCTTTCCATAACAATGGAGTTGCGGTTGATGCCTTGTACGCTTGCGGCGGATTGCCGCAGAAGAACCGTCTGCTGATGCAGATTTACGCGGATGTTACGAATCGCGAAATTTTCGTTGCCGATTCCAAGCAAACGCCGGCACTTGGCGCAGCGATGTTTGCGGCGGTAGCTGCCGGGAAAGAGGCTGGCGGTTATGACACGATTCTTGATGCGGCAGAGCGTATGGCCCGGGTGAAGGAAGAGACGTTCAAGCCGATTCCAGAGAACGTGGAAATCTATGACCGTCTATACCAGGAATACAGCAAGCTGCACGATTATTTCGGCCGCGGCGAGAACGACGTAATGAAGCGGCTCAAGAGCATCAAGAAATCTACGGAGTAATGCCGTCAGACTGGAGGTAAATTCGGCATGGATAATTCCCGGGAAATAGACCATTTGGAGAAAATCGTTCTGGAGACCGGCGCGATCTATAAGGCAGTTCCTTTTCTAAGAGATCGTATTCTGCACCGCTTAGTGATCGTAGCCGACCAGAATACTTATGATGCGGCAGGGAAAGCCTTGGAAGAGAGTCTCCAATCCCAGGGCTTGAAGACAAAGCTATGTCTTCTGGAGCCGAATGCGGCCGGCGATGTCGTCGCCGACGAGCAAGCTGTTGTGCAGCTGCTGCTTGAAGTAGATCCTGGCACCACGGATGGGCTTATTGCGGTCGGTGCCGGAACGATCCATGATATCGTACGTTTCGCGAGTCATAAGACGGGAATTCCGTTTGTATCAATTCCGACGGCTCCGTCCGTGGACGGCTTTACCTCAGCGGGCGCGCCGCTGATTATTCGCGGGATGAAGAAAACAGTGGCGGCTGTTCCGCCGATAGCCATATTTGCCGATGTGCACGTTCTTATGAAGGCGCCGCAGCCGCTGGTAGCGGCTGGTTTCGGGGATATGCTGGGCAAATATACCTCTCTGTTTGATTGGAAGGTATCCCGCCTTACGGGGGGAGAGCCTTACAGCGAACAGGCTGCAGTCATTACAGAGCAGGCGCTTAATTCCTGCATCCAGCATGCTGCGGAGATCGGAGAGCGGACAGAGGAAGGGATTCGCATCCTGATGACGGCCTTGATCGAATCAGGCATTGCGATGCTGCTGTTCGGGCAGTCTCATCCGGCTTCCGGTGCAGAGCACCATTTATCTCATCATTGGGAGATGGCCTATTTGCGCCGCGGAAATCGGGCACTGCTTCACGGGGCTAAGGTTGGCGTCGCGTGTGCCGAAATTTCCCGCTTGTATCACGCGGCCGTGGACGAAGGCAAATTCCCGGGACGGCAGCCGAAGGCGCTGCTTGAGCACGGTGACCAGATTCGGGAATGGCTGGCCGAGGTGCCGCCCGCATCGAGGATCCGGGAATTGCTCGTTCTTGCTGGGGGTCCTTCTACGCTGGAGGAGCTTGGCGTCGATGAAGATTTATTTACGGAGAGTCTTCGCGAGGCGCATCTGGTTCGCTATAACCGGCACACCTTGCTGCGAGCGTTGAATGAGGCATGATTTAGCTTATTCTTTATCATAGGTGGTGGCGAAGGATTGCTTGGGATTTAACCCAGGCAATCCTTTCATGATTTTTTTATTGATTTTGCAAAAAACAGTATGTTTTCTATAAAGAAATGAATCTATTAAACCGATATATCCTTGTGCGAATTGTCGCAACAAAACTATTTTTATGAGGTGACGTTAGTGGAGTGGTATTTAAAGGTTCTCAAAAACTATGTCGGATTTGAAGGGAGCGCGCGCCGTAAAGAATACTGGATGTTTATTCTATTCAACATGATTGCTTCGTTAGTTCTTGGCTTTATCGGTGGGTTAATAGGCTTGGATACAATTCTGTCCTACGTTTATTCACTGGCTGTTCTATTGCCAAGTCTCGCGGTTGCTATGCGGAGATTGCATGATACGGGAAGAAGCGGCTGGATGATTCTGCTAAGCTTTATTCCTCTAATTGGTGCGATTGTTCTAATTGTGTTCATGTGCCAAGATAGCGAGCCAGGCGACAATAAATATGGTTCCAATCCTAAGCTTCAAAGTTAATAAAATTAAGTTGTCTATACATATGGTTTGAAAATGGAACATAAAGAGAGTCCGGGGCCTTGCAGGCTTCGGGCTCTTTATACATCAAATAAAAGTTATCGAAAAACGTATAATGGGTATATTTGTCAACCTATACTAATATATTCATTAGGTGGTGTTTTTTGTGCAGAAATTAAAATCCAATTATATTAAACATAGAATTGAAGAAGAACGGCGTCAGCTTGGGCAGCTTGCGGAGCAATACGGCCTGCGGGATACGCGGGTGCTGAGGCAGTCTATGGAACTTGACCGGCTGATCAATCGCTATAACGAAGTCATGTATGATTATTTGCGGAGAAAAGAGCCGATTGCCTGAAGCAATCGGCTTCTTGAGATTTGTCTCAGCCTTCCTGTGAAATCTAACGGAAAGAGGCTGCGGCGCTCTGAAGTAGAGTCCGTATATCATATTGATACCGGTTGATCGGCTGGATTGGTTTGTCCACTCCCAGCAGTTGATAGATAGCGATTCTAGCTGTCCTGACGGAGTACTCCTCTGTAAAAACAACGTCATCGGGAATTTCACAGAATTGACCGATCAAAGCCAGGTTCGTTGAGCCTTGAGGAACGACCTGAGGGCGGTCGCCGGGCGTTCTGGGCATGAATTGCGCGGTAATATACGGCATCATGCAGGGAATACAGTTTGCGGAGCGGATAAGCTCATCCAACTCATTTTCGAATTTCAAATGATGCAGCAGCTCCGTGAAAATTTCTTCTCCGGTGCAGTCACACATTCTTTTTTTCACATAGTCCCCCACTTGATCCGGGTACAAGCCATAACCCCAGAACACTTTTACATCCTTAGGCTGGTTGCGGAAGTGCGGTTGATGAGCCAGCACGATGGACATGAGCCAGCTGGAATCTTTAAAGGTCACCAAAGCTCCGCTTCCGGCTTTATTCCGCGAAAACTTCTCCATCCGATCGAAGAAGCGGGAGCTCTGGCAGGTAACGGTAAACGATTCCCATTTGGATTCATCGATGTGATCATCAAAGGAAGCGGGATTACCGAGCAGCCCTGGCTTCTTCGCCGCGATCCGATCCCATAGCTGCCATGAGCTGCCCTTGCCGTTTAGCTGTGGAGGGGCTGTCATCGACCCAAGACTGGAACTTTCCGTCATCGAGCCGTTCGTGACAATGACCAAATCCTCCTCCGTCAAATCGAGCGCACGCTCCGCTCCATCCTTTACATAGTGCATGCGTGTCACCGTAATGCCATCCCCCGCTTGGAAATCCAAATCCGTCACCGTGCAATTCATTTCAAAATCAACACCATGCTCCTGCAAATACCGTTGCAGCGGAAGAATGATCGAGTCGTACTGGTTATAAGGCGTACGCGTGACGCCTTCAAGCGTATGAATCCTCGGAAATTCGTGCATGAAGCGGATCATGTACCTTTTGAGCTCGACTGCGCTGTGCCAGGGCTGAAAGGCGAAGGTTGTCGCCCACATATACCAGAAATTCGTCTGGAAAAAATGAGCCCCAAACCATTCGTTAATCCGCAGCCGGCCTAGCTGCTTCTCCGGTGTGATGATGAGCTTGGCCATGGCTATACGATCTCCCATGTCAAATCCCATAAAGGCCGCATCCTCCACTTCACCATCTTTGTTCACAAGCCTGGCCCGGGAATGCGTAGGATGCGCCATATCAAAGGCCATAATCTCATCCCTTACTGATTGGCTCGGATCATCGAGAGAGGGGATCGAGCTCAGCAAGTCCCATAAATTCTCATATGTCTCATCGTTCAGCATTCTGCCGCCCCGGATGACATAGCCATGCTCATGGTCCCCGGCGCCGTCGTTGCTTCCTCCGAGTACCTTATGCTCTTCGATAATATGAATCTGCCGTCCTGGAAAACCGCAATCCCTGATCAGAAATGCCGCCCCAGCTAATGACGCGATTCCTCCTCCGACAAAATACACCTGGTTACTGGAAGTGCCCATACTATTCATCCCCGCCCTCGTAGATTTTGATAACAACCTCAGCACATCTAGAGTAAGACAATTTAAATGTACAGGATTTCCTTTTTATAGAAAATTGACAATTGGCGGGTGCTGTATCATTTTTGAACATGTGCATGGTAATGTCTAGATTTTCTGCCTATAACGCTGCAAGGCCCGTTCAAAATTACCCTGCATCAGTTCACTTAACTGTTCCACGATCAAAGCCGGCTCTTCCTTCATTCCCTGCTGCATCCATTGAGTGACAAGCCCGGTAAAGGCCAGCGTATAGAAGTTGGCGAGAAATTTCTTATTCTCTTCGGCAACATGCATGCCGCGGCTTACCTCCTCCACGACGCCCATCATCAGGTCATAGGTGACAGCATACAAGTAGGAGTCCAGTTGACTTCGAGCCAGGGAATGAAGGGTGTTCAGGCAGAAGGATTTATTGCTCTCAATATAGGTGAAAATCGTATATAACCCGTGCGTCCACGTATCGTAACTGCGATATTCGGCGAGGTTGCCCACGGCCTCCGTCTCATAAATCCAACCGAGCAAATCGTAGATATCTTGAAAATGGTAGTAAAACGTTTGCCGATTCACCCCGCAGCGGCTTACGAGCTGCTTTACAGTGATCTTGTTTAAGGGAAGCTCCTGCATGGTTTGCTTCAAAGCATGGGCCAAGGCTCCCTTCGTAATGGTCGAGTTCGACAAAAGAATCCCCCGCTATCCCTAATAGTTATCCATATATACCCAATTGTAGCATAAAAAAAAGGCCCCACTCTTTAACAAAGAGTGAAGCTTTTTCAGAGGACTGCACACCTGCAGGCTGCAAATCGCACTTAATTCGTTTTCGATTTGTTATAGATGTCAAAGGCCACGGCCAGGAGCAGGACAAGCCCTTTGATGCCTTGCTGCCAATCCACCCCAAGGCCGATCAGGGACATGCCGTTGTTCATGACGCCCATTACCAGGCCGCCGATAATTGCACCGATGACGGTGCCGATGCCGCCGGAAGCAGAAGCGCCGCCGATGAAGCAGGCTGCGATCGCATCCAGCTCGAAGTTCGTGCCCGCTTTAGGCGTTGCCGAGTTGAGGCGTGCGGCGAAGATGAGTCCGGATAACGCCGCCATCGCGCCCATATTGACGAAAACCCAGAAGGTCACTTTCTTCGTCTTGACCCCGGACAGCTTGGCGGCTTTCTCATTGCCGCCCAGCGCGTAAATATGGCGTCCGGCGATCATCCGGTTCATGACGAAGGAGTAGATGACGATGAGTACGAACAGGATGACGAGAATGTTCGGAATCCCGTTATAGGTAGCGAGCACATAGGTAAAGACGTTGACGATCGCGACAAGGGAGATCACTTTGGCTAGGAAAATCCACAGCGGTGCGGTCTCGAAATTGTATTTGATCTGTGTCTGGCGCTCCTTCCATTCCTGCCAAATGACGAGCAGGGAGAGGATGGCGCCAAGGACGATCGTCAGGATGTGAATGCTCTCGCCTCCGAACCAGTCCGGCAGAAATCCGGAGCTGATCTTCTGGAACGACTTCGGAAACGGCGAGATCGATTGGCCGTTCAGAATAATCATGGTTAGACCGCGGAACAGCAGCATCCCGGCCAAGGTGACGATAAAAGCGGGAATCCTTACATAAGCAATCCAGAAGCCCTGCCACGCGCCGATTAGCGCCCCGACGCCCAGCGATATAATAACGGCGAGAAAGGGAGGCAGCTGCATGTCGACCATCATGATGGCCGCCAGCGCCCCGATAAACGCCGCGATGGAGCCGACCGACAGGTCGATATGTCCCGTAATGATGACCAGCACCATCCCGATGGCCAGCACGAGAATGTAACTGTTTTGCAATATCAGGTTGGTTACGTTAAGCGGCTTCAGCAGAATGCCGTCGGTTAGAATTTGAAATAAGACCGTGATGAATACAAGAGCGATAATCATGCCGTACTGGCGGATATTTTTTTTGAAAAGCTCGCTAATCATTTGCATCTCCTTACCCCCTGCCTCGAGTCATGGATTTCATCAGTACTTCCTGGGTGGCGTCCTCGCGCTGGACTTCACCGGTAATGCGTCCTTCGCTCATGACATAGATACGGTCGCACATGCCGAGCAGTTCGGGAAGCTCCGAGGATATGAACAGAATGCCTTTGCCTTCATCCGCCAGCTGATTGACGATGGAATAGATTTCGTATTTGGCGCCGACGTCAATGCCGCGGGTGGGTTCGTCCAAAATGAGAATTTCCGGCTGCGCGTAGATCCATTTGCTGAGGACGACCTTCTGTTGGTTGCCTCCGCTTAAATTGACCGTTTTCTGCAGAATGCTTGGCGTCTTGATCTTTAATTTCTGCCGATACTCCTCGGCGACCAGCACTTCTTCGCTCTCATTAATCACACCGCGGCGGGACAGCTTGCTCAAATTGGCGAGAGAAATATTCCGCTTGATATCGTCGATCAACACGAGACCGTAGTCCTTGCGATCTTCCGTCACGTAGGCGATGCCATGCTGGATCGCGGTGCTGATATCGTTCAGCCGGATCTCCTTCCCGTGCAGCAGCAGCTTGCCCTGGATGTTCTTCCCATAGGACTTGCCGAAAATACTCATTGCGAGCTCCGTTCTTCCTGCCCCCATCAGTCCGGCCACGCCGACAATTTCGCCGCGCCGGATATGGATGTTGATGTCGTCCAGCATTTTGCGGCCTTCCTGCTGAGGATGATCGACCTGCCAGTTCTGCACTTCAAACAGTTTTTCCCCGATGTTCGGTACACGCTCCGGATAACGGTTTGTGAGATCCCGGCCGACCATTCCTTTGATGATGACATCCTCCGTCACCTGATCCTTGCGCATGTCCAGCGTCTGAATGGTCTTGCCGTCCCGCAGAATCGTAATCGAATCCGCGACCTTCTCGATTTCATTCAGCTTGTGGGAAATGATGATCGAGGAAATGCCCTGCTTTTTGAGCTCCAGGATCAGGTTCAGCAGATTTTCGCTGTCATCCTCGTTGAGAGCGGCCGTCGGCTCATCCAGAATGAGCAGCTTCACCTTCTTGGAGAGCGCCTTGGCAATTTCCACAAGCTGCTGCTTGCCGACTCCGATCTGGACCACATGGGTGTTGGGGGATTCTTCAAGCCCCACCGTGGCCAGCAGCTCCTTTGTTTTGACGGTGGTTTCGTTCCAGTTGATGACGCCCCGCTTGGTTTGCTCGTTGCCGAGAAAAATATTTTCCGCGATGGATAGATAGGGGATCAAAGCCAGCTCCTGGTGAATGATGACGATGCCCAGGCTCTCGCTCTGCTTAATATCCTTGAATTCGCATACCTTACCTCGGAACAAAATATCGCCCTCATACGAGCCATGCGGATAGACGCCGCTCAGCACCTTCATCAGCGTGGATTTGCCGGCGCCGTTCTCCCCGCAGAGGGCGTGGACTTCGCCTTCCTTGACCTTCAAATTCACATTTTCCAAGGCCTTGACGCCCGGAAATGTCTTTGTAATTCCTCTCATCTCCAAAATGAAGTCACTCACAGTTCTCACCAAGCCTTTCGTCTCCATTCGAGTACAAAGGACAGCGGAGGCCGGAAAGGCCACCGCCGTATATGCCGTTTGCGTTCACCAACTTACAGTCCCAATTCCTCTTTGGTATAGTAGCCGGTCTCTACTAATTCCTGCTCAATGTTGTCCTTGTCTACCGATTTTGGCTCCAGCAGGTAGGAAGGAACGACTTTCACGCCGTTGTCATAGGTTTCCGTATCGTTGACCTCGGCTTCCGTGCCTTCGAGAATGCTGAGGGCCATGCCCACGGCTTTCTTTGCCAGCTCGCGCGTATCCTTGAAGACCGTTTGCGTCTGCTCGCCGGCCAGAATTGATTTGATTGAAGCCAGCTCGGCATCCTGTCCGGTAACGATCGGCATTGGCTTATTGCCGGAGCCGTATCCGACGCCTTTCAGGGAAGAGAGGATTCCGATGCTGATGCCGTCATAAGGGGAGAGAACCGCATCGACGTTCTCTGTCGCATAGTGAGCGCTCAGCAGATTATCCATGCGCGCCTGAGCGGTAGCCCCGTCCCAGCGCAGGGTGGCGATTTGCTCCATTTTTGTCTGATTGCTGCGCACGACCAGCTTGCCGGAATCGATGTACGGCTGAAGAATGGACATCGCGCCGTTATAGAAGAAATAAGCGTTGTTATCGTCCGGCGAGCCGCCGAACAGCTCGATATTGAACGGCCCTTTGCCTTCCTTCAGGCCAAGCTTCTCCTCGATATAAGAGGCCTGCTGCACGCCGACCTTGAAGTTGTCGAAGGTGGCGTAGTAATCTACATATTCGCTGTTCATGATCAGGCGGTCATAGGCGATGACCTTGATGCCTTGATCATGCGCTTTTTGCAGCACCTCGGTAATGGCCGCGCCGTCGATCGACGCGATGACGAGCAGATCCACGCCTTTGGTGATCATGTTCTCGATTTGGGATACCTGATTCTCTACGACGTCCTCGCCGTATTGCAGATCCGTGCCGTAACCCTGCTGTTGGAACTCCTTCACCATGTTGTTGCCGTCGTTCACCCAGCGCTCCGATGATTTCGTCGGCATCGCAATTCCGACTGTGCCTTTCTCGCCTTTCGTCGATCCGCCGCTGTTATCCTTGCTTCCGCAAGCCGTCAAAGTTAATGCCAGTACGAACGTCAGCAGCAATAATGTCGTTTTTTTCATGCCCGCTTACCCCCTGTTTATAAATTGAAGTCCTCTATGAATCCGCTTTCAGAAGAGAGTATAACAAGGAGAGGCGGCTTTCGTATTTACAATAAACCTACTCTTTTTATAAAAATCAAACTTATTTGTGGTGGCACTTGTGTTCCTCGGCAGAAGGAGGGTTCACTTTTATTATGAGGAATATGTTGTCAAATAGGACAAATCTCCTATAAAATAAATTAGTCATCTAGGCCGTCTTTCGTCCAGATGACAAAATAAAAGTACATAGCAGACATGGAGGTTAAGAACTTTGAAGTTAAGGGTAAAAGTGCTTCTAATGGTTATCGCGTCAATCCTTCTACTTACTCCAATCGCCTCCGCGGTCGATTCATCGCATGCAGCGGCAAAGGAAGAGGCTGTCAAGCACATCGATCCGTATCGTTTTCTCGTTTATGATCAGGCTGGAAATCCGTTGAAAGGATCGATGCTTCAGAGCGATGGCGTATGGTATGCTCCACTATCGTTCATCGCCGAACGGCTCGGCGGGAAAGTCGAATATCTGGATAACGGCAGCCAAGCGAGGATTCTTATGCCTGGTAAACAGGAGATACAAACGGCTGCTGCCAGGGCGTTTGCAGTTGCAAGCGACCAGAGCATCCTGGCGATTACCGGTCAAAAATCAGCTAGCGGGCATCCCGTTACCCCTATAGGCGGTCAACGGGGCGAGTTTTACGTACCGTATGATTTCTTTTCCACTGCATTGGATATCCCGATCCAGGTTACTGAGGAGGGTACCCATAAGGTTGTTACGATAGGGGATGTTCCAAAGGCGGCGAACACGATCGATACGTCTAAGCTTGTATCCTTAGAGAGCAAGGCGGTTGTTCGGGTGAATGGGGTGGAGCTTCCTCGCCAAGGCTCCGTCTATGAGGTTGATGGCATTCTGTACGTTCCGATCGCTACTCCTGTATGGGAAATGGGCGGAAAAATGGAGCAGGGATACACAGTGGAAGATATTCGGAATTGGGACTCTTCTTTGAGCCGGTTCCGGCTTGCAAACGAGCAGGTCATAGAATCGAGGTTGAACGATTCTGTCATCAAGGTTTCCGGCAAACCCACAGCTATTTATACTGCCCAGAAAAAAGCCGAGGATGGACAGCCCATATCAGCCCCGGTGCTGCAAATCAATAACAATATGTATGTACCGTATGATTTCTACCAGAGTATCTCAAAATATCCCGTGGAGGTTCGCAAGGAAGCTCAAAAGCAAATCATTTACGTCGGTAAAATCCCGGCAAGCAAGCCGGCATACGATCTGCCCTATAAGCCTCCTTACGGCTGGATGCCGCCAAAGATTAAATCCAAGGCTACTAACGACATGAACAAGAACCTAAAGATTCTCCAGGAAGAGCTATACTTCCATCAAATGTTTTTTATTCCTTACGGCAATCCATCTGGACAGAGAGCTGAATCATATGCTATTCGAGTTAATACAGGAACCAAGCCCGCGGTACTAGCCAGTATTTACTTTAAATATTGGAGCGGAGGCGAGGATGACCCGGAGTCCGATAAAATTCCCTATGTGGCGCGAGAGCTGTTTAAATTTTTCCTGCCCAACAAGGGGGAGAACCTGTTTAAAATATTGGATGACGGCTATAACGGACAAGATGTCTCGCAATACGTGGACAAGGTGTTCACGCTGGATGGCCGATCGATTCTGATTAGAGAATACAAACGGACACTCACAATGGCCGGCGGGGTAGAAGTGTTCATCGGCAAGCCTGGTATGAGATTCGACAAAAACTTGAATACGATCAACACAACGAAGAAGTAATATTAGGGCTGAAGTGCACCCCTTAGAATACATTGGAAACCTCCTTGGTTTAACCGATGAATTTTCTAGGGGGTGCATTTTTATGGCGATCAAAGGCAACTTCGACTGCCGCTTCAGACATGCGTAGTAACCACTTTGTTACATACAACCCAATTTTCACCAACGCGCAGGCGGATTGCATCCATCTTTAGTTCCTCTGAATAAGATGTACACTTTTAGTGTCATTTAGCTTTAATCATAACAAACGAATGAACCATGCGGTCTTTTGGCGAGGAGTTATTGGTATCGATATATTCAATATTTAAGAAGCTAAGCATCTCTTTCCATTGGTATTCTTCGGAATCAGACTCAAATTCTCCATAGCGGTCAAATAGGTAGGCCAGGTAAGGGAATTTTAAATATGCCTTACCATCCTCGAGGTAGGCCCAGCCATCAGGCAAAATGATCTGATTATCCTGTGTTGTTACCTTACCAGACAGTGATATAACCAGTTGTTTCCCCTTGTTTTTCACAATGACTTCCTTGTTTTGATTGTCCCAGGCTACCTCATCTGTGAACAATTTGAAAAAATCACGAACACCGACATCTTGGCCAGTAACAACGATTTCAGAGGAGATTTTATCTCCTAATGCCAGACTTATCTCAGTTTTTACATTGTCAACGACAAGAATCTTATCCTGAAATAAGACAGGGGACGATGATGCATATGCTTGAATGGAACTAAAGACCAGGGTTAAAGCAAAAACATATAGGGTGAGTATCGATCGGGTCATCTTATTCTCTCCTCTGGCAGTAGTAATTACAATAATTTTCCACTATTTTCAATCACAACGCAACATCCAGCAAACGGCTGATCCGTCCAAGATCGATGTTGGCTTCGAACAACTCGGCCATACGGTCAAAGCTCTGCTCGTCCGGCACGATGAGGTCATGCTGGTAGGGCAAAATTCCGGCACAGGGGACGCCATGCTTATTTTCAAGGACATCTATGCCTGGCTGCAAAATGTCCTTGAGCCCTTGATAGCGATTGATAATGAATCCTCCCAGTTGATTCTTGATGGACTTATCCAATAAATCAATCGTGCCGTGAATCGCTGCAAAGACGCCGCCATAATGAATGTCCGAGACGAGCAGCAGCGGGGAGTTCGTTATTTTTGCCGTATAAATATTAGCTACGTCCTGATTGGCCAAATTAATCTCCGCGGTTGATCCCGCGCCTTCAATGATGAGAATGTCGTATTTGGCGGCCAGCCGATGAAAAGAGCTTTCAATGCCAGCTCTGATTTCCGGCAGAAAATTCTCGTATCTCGTATAACTGCCTGTATATAATAACTTGCCGTTTAAAATGATTTGCGTCTGGTCATAGGCAGGCTTAATCAAAACGGGATTCATATCCGCTTCCGGAGCCACGCCTGCGCTTAAGGCCTGAATATAGGTAGAATAAGCGATTTCGCAGTCATCTTCGGTCGTGAAGGACTTGGAGGAAATATTTTGCGCCTTAAAGGGGGCGGCAGCAATACCTTTATTCCGCAGCACGCGCAGCAGAGCCGCCGTGATGAAGCTCTTGCCGCAGGAGGAACTGGTTCCGAGAATCATTAAGGATTTCATGGGTTCACCTGCTTCGCTATTTTTTATTCCGCAGAGTTAGGCTCGGGCCTATTCTCCGGCTCGATTTTCACGCTTTCATCAAAATAACGCCCCTCCCGGAGATCGTAAACGAACTGCTGGAGCCATGTGTAATAGCTTAGGGCATGCCGCAGCTTGTGAAGATCTTGCAAGCATAGCTGGCGCTCTTCTTCCGGTGTGCCAAGGTCGAGAATGATTTCTGTAAGTTCGGGCAGGACTTCGTTAATGGCCTCCGTCATCACATCTATTTCACGCTGCAGCTTTATCGTAAAAAAATTCTGAAAAGCCAGAAAAAAGTTCGTCTCCGCCTGATAGAGGTCTTTACGCTGCTCCTTTTCCGGCAGCTTATAGACCATTTGGGAAGTCATGAGCGAACGAACGGCATAGCTCATATTGCTTTTGCTCATATTCATGCGGTTCTTCATCTCTTCCAGCGTCATCGGCTTGTCCTCAAAATACATAATGCCATATAACTCGCCAAAGGAATGGGTTGCCCCGTACAAATCCATCGTATCGGCAATGGCCTTAACTACTTTTCGGCGAAGCTCCTCATGTTTGACCTTGCGCTGCTCCTCATCCCGATTGGATTGTTTCATAATTTCACCCGCTATCGCATCAAAATTATTCACGGTTGTCTTTTACATAACTTCCTATTCCAATTTACATGGAGAAAACCATACCCCTTAATTTCGAGTGTACAATATTTTTTGAACGAACGAAGTTAACTAGATTTTCATACAGACAAGGAGGACGGAATTTAAAGCGATTATAACATAGCGTCAAATCATAAATCGAGCGAGTGTTCAATAGGCTTTCGGAAATCAAAAAAGTTCCTATTGATATAAGTTAAAAATATTTTGAACAAAAGAGGAGGGGCAACTTGAAACCATCCAAACTGGCGGCCGATGTCAAGGCGCTGCTGTTCACGCTGCCGGCGATGATTCCGCTCACGATGTTTTGGCTCATCCCGCTAGGATATGCTTTTTATTTGAGTTTTACGGAATGGGATTTCATGAGTCCGGACAAGCTGTTCGTCGGCATGGCCAACTATGCTGAATTGGCGGACAACCCCGCGTTTTACAAGGCGCTGCGCATTACACTGCTGTTTACGGCGGGAAGCGTCCTTCCTACGCTGATCGGCGGGCTCGGCTTCGCCCTGCTGCTGAACAGCAAGCTTAGATTTTCTGGAATATATCGCACGCTTATTTTTTCACCTTGGGTAACACCAACCGTCGCCGTGGCCATCGTATGGTCTTGGATTTTTGAACCGGAGGTAGGGCTGGCCAATAACGTGCTGCGCTTCTTCGGCTCGGAGGGAGTAGGCTGGCTGGGTGATCCAAGCTGGGCACTTATCGGCATCTTGATTGTAACGTGCTGGAAATCCGTCGGCTGGGCGATGGTCTTCTACCTGGTAGCTCTGCGCAATGTGCCGCGCGATTTGTTGGAAGCGGCCGCAATCGATGGAGCCGGAAGCTTGCGTAGGTTCACGTATGTCACGGTTCCGCTCATATCTCCGACTACATTCTTTCTGACGATTGTGCTAATTATTCAGTCCCTGCAGGCCTACGATCAGATTAACGTGATGACGCAAGGCGGGCCGTCGGGATCTACGAGAACGCTGCTGTACATGTATTATCAATCTGCGTTTGAGGCCTTCAATATTGGAGAAGCATCGACCGTGGCAGTCGTGCTGGTCATTGGCTGCGTGCTGCTCTCCATGGTTTCATTTGCAGTAAGCAGGAGCAGCGTACACTACCACTAAATCAAGATCGATAGGAACAGGAGAGCAATTCATGACTGAGACAAAGATAAGCCCGGTTCTCACAAGGCATCTGCCGTTGGTACTAATCGGCCTCCTAATGGCCTTCCCGTTCTATTGGATGGTGACCAGCGGTCTCAAAACCAATGATGAAATCTGGCAGTTTCCACCAACCTTTTGGCCAGAATCTCCCCAGTGGGGTAATTTTCTCGAAGCCTGGGAGGCGGCGCCATTTTGGCGCTATATGGCAAATAGCATCGGCGTAGCTAGCGCGATTGCCATCATTCAGGTAATCAATTCCGCGATGATGGCCTACGCGTTGACTCACATGAAATTCCGGCAGAAGAGCCTGCTGACCGCATTGATCCTGCTGGGTTATATGGTGCCGAACACCGCAGTTTATTTACCGAGTTATATCGTGTTATCCAAGCTTCACTTGCTGGATAGTTACGCCGGCATGATTCTATCTAACTGTGTCAGCGTATTTTCGATTTTTCTCATCAGGCAAGCTTTTTTGCAGGTATCCCATGAACTGGTGGAGGCCGGGCATATCGATGGGGCATCGCATGGGCGCATTCTGGGGTCAATTCTTGTACCGTTAACCCGCTCGTCCTTTGCCGTCCTCGTGCTCATTACGTTCATAGAGCAATACAACAATTATTTCTGGCCTATGTTGATCACCAAAAGTCCTGATCTGCAGCTGGTTTCGGCGGGTCTGCGCAGTTTTTTTGTGGAGGGGGGTGCTTACGGCTTGAAATGGCCGCTGATCATGGCTGCCAGTTCATTCACGATTATGCCATTATTGCTGCTGTTTCTGCTGACGCAGAGGACAATTATGCAGAGCGTGAATTTATCTGCGGGAGTTAACAAGGGATAAACTATACAATTCATAAAGTGGAGTGGAGGAGCTATACATGAATTTATTGAAAAAGGGTTTGATTTTCACCTTGATTCTAAGCTTCGTGCTGATCATGGGCTGCGGTACGAACGGCAGCGGAAGCAGCACGGGGGGGCAGGCTGGCGCCGCAGTAAATGGAGCGCAGGAGCCAGTGACGATTGAATTTTGGTACGGGCTTGGCGGCAAGCTGGGCGAGCAAATGAAGGCGCTCATCGAGGAATTCAATGCCTCCCAGCAGGAGGTTATTGTCAAAGGGATCGTCCAGGCCGATTATTCGGAGACGGAGAAGAAGCTTCAGGCGGCGATCGCTTCGGGTGATGTGCCTGCGGCTGTTCTAGCGGCGAATGTGGATTGGGCTCGAAAAGGTTATTTTGCCGAGCTGGACGAAATGATCGCCCAAAGCCCGGACTTTAATAAAGATGATTTTGTACAGACATTTCTGTCTCAGGGACAGGTGGATGGCAAGCAATACTTCCTGCCGATGTATGGCACAACCCAGGTGATGTACTACCGTAAGGACAAATTTGCGCAGGCGGGCATCAAGGCGGAGGATATCAAGACATGGGAGGATTTGGCGGCGGCGGCCGCGGCAATGACGGAACGGGAAGGCGGCAAAACGAAGGTGTACGGCTGGGAGCCGATGTGGGGCAGCGAGAATATGATTGATGCCGTACTAAGTAAAGGCGGACGTATTCTTAGCGAGGATGGAAAGACAGTCATGATCGATTCCCCGGAATGGGTGGAAACGTGGTCGCTGTTCCGCAAATGGATTCATGAAGATGGCATTATGCGCATTCACTATGGCGGACAAGGCTGGGAATATTGGTACAAAACGATCGACGACGTGATGAAAGGCCAAGCGGCAGGTTATACTGGCTCGAGCGGTGACCAGGGCGATCTTGATTTCACACAGCTTGGAGCGATGGAGCAGCCGGGCTGGGCAGGAGTTGGCGAAGGCAAGCCGGTCGCGAGTGCGATCATGGCGGGTATTCCGGCCAAAGCAAGTCCCGAGCAGCAGCAGGCGGCGTTCAAATGGTTTTCTTTTTTCAATAATTCCAAAAACACGGCAGCCTGGTCGATGAATACCGGCTATATTGCTGTTCGTCAATCTGCGCTGGATGATCCGGACTTTGTTGCCTACAGCGAACAAAACCCGCAGAGTAAAATCCCGCTCATGCAGGCAGCGCATGCTTCCGCTCCATTCCAGGATCCAACCGGCGGCAGAATTAACGACGCGCTGAAAATCGCAGCCGATAAAGTGCAAATCGAGAATATTCCGGCTGAAGAAGCGCTGAAGGAAGCGAAGGCAGTGGCTCAAAAGGCGCTGGATAGCATGAAATAGGAGTGACACTAGGAATGCCTGAACTCATTGTAAGTAATCACAGCTATGCGATTAACGGCATTTTATTGGATAAGGACGGCACCCTGCTGGACTTTGTGTCCATGTGGGGGAGCTGGAGCGAGCATATGCTGCGGCACTTTGGAAGCCAGCTAGCGGAGCTGGAGCTGTCTGGACGGACGAGAGTGCTAGAATCTGGACTGGAGCCGGGGCAGGAGCTGCTCTTCACAGAGTCACACTTGTGGGGGACGGTTCATGGACCGGATGGCGCGGTGATCGATTATGATCGCAATGGACCGCTGGCGATGGGGACGATGGAAGAGCTGTTTACCCTGCTGACTTGGCGGGGGTATCGAGCGGGATTATCCTGGGCAAAAGCCAAGCAGTTGGCGGAGCTAAGCGGCAGGTTAGCCGATGCGGAGCTGGAGCGGGCTCGTCCCGTCCGTCTGATCGCTGGTGTCCTCGCTTTTCTAGAAGCGTGCCATGCACAGCATATCCCGCTTGGAGTCGTAACTGCCGATGATACATTAGCGGCCGAGAAGCATCTGGAATGGCTAGGTATTCGCCATTTCTTCGGCGCTGTAGTTGGTACCGATCAGGTTGGGCGGGGAAAGCCGTTTCCCGATATGCTGGAGCTGGCCTGCGGTAAGCTGTCCATAGATGTACAGGGAGCAGCGGTGATCGGCGACACGAACGGAGATATGATCATGGGCCAGGCGGCCGGAGCAAGGCTTTGCATCGGCTTGCATTCGAGGCAGGCCGGGGCGGCGGAGCTTTTGCCCGATGCCGATTATATTATTGGAGCTTATGATGAGCTCCGGCTGAAAGGAGCGGCAGGATGAAGGCTGCGGATGGAATCGGCTGGTTATTTCTCGCCCTGGCCATCGCGCTTGAGCTGTCGGGCACGGTATCTATGAAAATGTCCGAGGGCTTCACGCGATTATGGCCCTCCGTAGCGATGTTCGCGTCCTATGGTGCTGCTTTTACATTCCTTAACTATGCCCTGCGTTATATGGACATGAGCATCGCTTACGCTACCTGGTCAGGTATCGGCATTGTCTTGATTACGCTGGCGGGCGTGCGGCTGTTCGGTGAACGGCTTCCCCTGTCCTCGATCATGTGGATGGCGATCATCGTCATTGGCGTAATTGGATTGAATATGAGCTCGAAAGCCCATTAATCATCTTTGTAAATGGTAAAAGAAAGGGAGTGGAGATTTCCATGAGACAATACGATCATATCGATCATATCGATCATGCCCAAGCAAATGAACAGCCGCTGGCTGCCTTCCAGGTCATTACGGATACCCATGTGACCGGGAATGCCGATCATGAATATAATCAGAACTTCGACAGAGCCCTAAAGGACATTATTTCCAATGCGGCCGGAAGCAGCGGAATTATGCATGTAGGCGATATTACGGATCACGGCTTTATCGAGGAGTACGGGGAATTAAAGCGTATTATCGAGGCTAACCGGGAAGGTCTTCCTCCTATTCTTTTTACCTTGGGCAATCATGATGTCGCCTCTGGAAATTGGAGCTCTAGATTGGGGAACTATACCGCCCAGACTGGCATGCAGGGAGTTTATCACGACCATTGGATTGACGGGTATCATTTTATTTTTCTCGGTACGGAACAGGGACTGGAAAGATTCTGCCATTTGACGAAGCAGCAGCTGGAATGGCTGGATCAGAAGCTTGGGGAGAAGGCTTCCGCCGATAAACCGGTTTTCGTATTTTTGCATCAACCGCTGATGGATACGGTGGCGGGTTCACTCCAAGCTCAGAACTGGTACGGCGTGGAGCAGGATAAGGAGCTGAAGCAGGTGCTGAGCAAGCATCCGCAAGCGATCATGTTTACCGGGCATACCCATTGGCAGTTAGAGGCCGAGCATACGATGTTCGATGGCAAGGGAGAAACGGCAACGATGTTCAACGCGGCTTCCGTAGCCTATTTATGGACAGACGAGGATGTTCATCTTACCGGGAGCCAAGGCTTTTACGTTGAAATCTATGCAGACAAGGTTCTGGTCAGAGGCCGGGATTTTGCAACGGGCAGCTGGGTGGAGTCGGCGCAGTTTCAAGTCAACTACTAGAAAAATCTAAGACCACTTCAATAGAAGTGGTTTTTTTTGCGCATGTTTTAGGACCTTTGATAGAATTGTAGATTCTTATTCAAAAATATTATAGAAAAATAGCAACTTTTGGTGTGTTTTAGCGTTAAAATGGGTGATGTTGGAATTTTGGATATATTTAGTTGTCTCTATTATTATTAAAAGGATGCGTGGATAGATTGAAAAGGTTCGGAGTCATCGTTTTGTTTGCAGTTAGCCTGTTCCTGCTTAGTTTTAATTCGCCGGTATTTGCCAATACCGCTTCGATATATTTGAATGGGGCGCAGCTCAGCGCAGCTAATTTGTCTCAAGTTGAAATCGTCAACAGCAAAGTAATGGTTCCGATCCGCGTGGTGGAGGAGCTGGGTTACGTTGTAAATTGGAATAAGACGGATCAGACGGTGAAAATTCAAAACAACTCCAAAACGGTTGCGATGGCCATTAATAAATCCAGTGCCTATGTCGATGAGCGGGTCGTTTCGCTTACGTCGCCACCCTTGTTGAAAGGGGGGACTTCTTTTGTGCCCTTGCGGTTTATCGGGGAAGAATTCGGCCTGGAGGTCAACTGGGATAACGGCACCAAATCGGTGTATTTATCCTCGGAAGCTTTGGAGAGCACACCTGATTCGCTCGATACAACCTCTGCTAATAAGGGATTAATAGAGAATATCCAATTCGCGGACAATCGTCTGACGATTAACATGGATCAAAGCGTGCAGCCGGAAATTTTCACTATGAGCGGGCCGGAGCGGATCGTTCTTGATTTGCCGGGGGCTGCTTTAGCGGATGCTTTTACTTTGCAAAATATGGCGGGAGCGGGGAGCTACCAGATTAATATTGAGGAAGAACAATCTTTTGTAAGCAAAATCCGTTATTCCTTGTTCAAATCGGATCCTTCGACCATTCGCGTTGTCCTGGATTTGAACTCCAAGGCAAGTTATCAGCTTTCCAATGCTGCGGGGAATTCGGAAGGAATTGTGCTGGATTTATTCGATCCAACTTCGCCAACCGTACCAGCTGCGTCTCCTGACACCATTCCAGACATATCTACACCGCCGACAACAACGACGACGGTACCGGTTACCGGGAATAGGTTAGTCGTGATAGATGCGGGACATGGAGCTCACGATAATGGTACTACCGGAGTGTCTGGCAGAGTAGAGAAGGATTTCAACTTGACGATGGCTTTAAAAGTAGAAGCGCTGCTTGGGCAGGAGCCGTTGATCGATGTGGTGCTTACCAGGCATGATGACACCTACGTCACAAGACCCGATCGCGCCAAACTCGCAAACGATCTTAACGCGGATGCGTTTATCTCTATTCATGCCAATTCGGTGCTGAATATACCGACGGCAAGCGGTACCGAAACCTATTATTACAGCGAAGCCAGCAAGCCGTTGGCTGATGTGATGCATAAGCACCTGATTCAAGCGACCCGGCTTAAGGATCGTAAAGTCAAATACAATAACTATGAGGTGTTAAGAAGGAGCAACATGCCAGCTACCTTGCTGGAGGTAGGCTTTTTGTCCAATGCAGAAGAGGAAGCGCTGCTTTTCACGGAAGATTTTCAGAACAGGGTAGCCCAAGGCATTGTGGATGCGATTAAGGAATACTTCGGAATCAACTAGTGAGCGAACTGAATAGGTGCTTAGATTTAAATAACCCCCTCACCGTGGGAATCTCCCATGGCGAGGGGGTTTACTATATAGGAGGCTGTGATTAGCCTATTTCCTCCAGGTAATCAACGGCAACCCATCCCCATGCCTCGTGATTGTAGCTATAAACCTGCTTCCAGACATATCCGTCGGCAACCACATCGGTGCCGCCATGTTGGGCGTTAACCATATCGCCCTTGTTAAGCAAGCCGAGTACTGTACCGGATGTCGAAGGAGTTTTTCTCAGTCTTACACCGTCTCCTGTGATTTTGTATGTTGCAGACATCGTTGTAATTTTTCCGGACGATTTCACAGGCGTTAATCCTGCCAAAACCTCTTTCGAGCTTAGAGTAGTGGTGCTGACGTAACTGCTGCTATCCGCGGCAAAGACTCCGTAGGAAGGGATCATAAGAGTGGCTGCTACTAACGAAACGGCGACGATTTTTTTGAACATGTGAATGTCTCCTTTTTAATTGAAATAGGTAGTTGAGAAACAAGCTGAACCCCAGTAAACTTGCCAGGATTACTGCAGTAAAACTGATTCCCGAGAATGATCATGAGTATAGTAGATCTTCTGCTTATCCCGCTTTCTTCTAAGTAGGAAAATACCTTATTCAATGTCTAGCAGCGGAGGCAATCCCGGCGACATCCCCTCCTTTCAAAACTATAAATTTCCCATAATATAGGATACTAATATAAATATACCAAAAATATAATATTATTGGAATATACTAGAAGCTAAATCTTTTCGACAAAAAACAAGACGCTACTCATCTTGAGCAGCGCCTCCTTTGCGATATTGCAGGGGGGAGATTCCGGTGGTGCGTTTAAACGCCGTGCTGAAATAATGCTGGGTTTCATAGCCGACCTGTCTGGCGATTTCGGCGATGGTGAGGTCGGTGCCGTTAAGCAGCTGTGACGCCCGGCGAATGCGGACTTGTGATAAATAGCTGTTGAACGAGGTATCCAGCTCCTGCTTGATCATCCGGCTTAGATACACCGGAGAGGACTGGAGCTGCTGGGCCATGGACTCTAGTGTCAGCGTACAGTCGCCGTAATGCTCCAGCATATACTGCTTCGCTCTGCGCACTAACGGGGAGACAGCGGTCTCCTTCAAAACGGCGGATTTACACTTGCGGAAGACGGCAGGCATAGCTGCGACGTCGTTATCCCCCTCGGTCAAATGGACATCTACGGCGACCTTCAAGTAAGTCCGCACGGACGATTCGATCTGATGGAAATCGGCATCGGCCGAGAAGCTCCAGAGCAGCACCACGATAACGCCGAAGGGATCGCGGAAGATGACCTTCGGGTATGGTGCGAGCAGTTCGGCGGCAATATTCTCGATCGCGAACAAATAGAGCTGACGCTCGCTCTCTCTCATCAGCGGCTGCGGCGCGGCTGCCTCGCGCAGGCGGATCATGCCAAGCAGGGCGGGAGCAGTCACGGGCAGTTGGAGAAAAGACAGCTGCTCCACGATTTCCTCCCCGGTCATGCTCCCGTCCATCCATTCCTGGCAGAAGCGTTCCCGCAGCAGAGGGTAGCTCTTCGTAATTTGCCGTGAAGCGGTCTGCAGATGCTCCTGCTGGATGGCCTCGGCCTCCAGCTCATCCCTGACCTGGCGCAGCACCTTCTCCAGCTGCGCCGGATTGGCCGGCTTCAGGATGTAATCCTTCACCTGAAGGCGGATCGCCGTCTGGGCATAAGTGAATTCATCATGGCCTGTGATGATGACGATTTTACAGTCCGGCAGCTCCTCGCGGACGTGCTTCATCAGTTCGATTCCGTCCATGATGGGCATATTGAGATCGACGAGCAAAATGTCGATCCCATGCCGAAGGGCGAGCTCAAGCGCTTCTTCGCCATCCTCGGCTTCCGCGGCGACCTGCAGCCGCAGCTTCTCCCAATCGACGCTTTCCCGGATGCCTTCGCGAATGATGAATTCATCGTCGGCAATAAGCACCTTCCAGCGGTGAGCGGAAGCAGGCGAAAATTGATTTAACATCAGCGATCAACTCCATTGTGAAAATCATTGTCCCGCAGCAGCGGGTGCATTACCGTTACCGTTGTTCCTTCGCCCAGAACGCTGTCCAGGTGAAGGCCGTATTTTTCGCCGAAGGTAAGCCGCAGCCGGGCTTGTACGTTCAAAATGCCGTAACCCTTCGTTTCTCCAGCCGTTTTTGCGGCTTCTCCAGCTGGCGCGTTGGCCCAGTTCCCGATGGAAGCCTGATCGGAGCCAGGCTCCTCCTCTGCGCTTGCTGCTTGTTCAATCGCCCGGCGGAGCTCCAACAGCTGCCGTTCCGACATTCCCTTGCCATTGTCGCGAATCGTAATTACCAGGTTTCCTTCTCGTTCCATCGCTTCCACCTCAATATGTCCCGGACCCCGGCGCTCTTTGATCCCGTGATAAATCGCATTCTCTACGATGGGTTGAAGAATGAGCTTCAACACACTGAAATCCTGCACGGCCGGATCGACCTTCAGCTCATAATCCAGCTTGTTCTGATAACGGACATGCTGGATTTGCAAATAGCTGCGAATATGCTCGATTTCATCGGATAACGGAATAATAACATTGCCTTTGCTCAGCCCGATCCGGAACAGCTTCGACAGCGATTCCGCCATTTCGGCGATATCCACGGCATCCTTGCGGCGGGCCATCCAGTGGATGGTGTCCAGCGTGTTGTATAGAAAATGCGGCTTAATATGGGCCTGCAGGCTGCTGAGCTCGGCCTCGCGCTTCTGCCGCTCCTGCCGTTCCGTCAAGGAAATGAGCCGGTTGATTTGCAGCAGCATTTCGTTGAAGCGGCGGCCGAGGAGCCCGACCTCATCCGAGCGATCGCCCCAGTAGCGGATCGTCAAGTCGCCGGATTGAGCCTTCTGCATGAAGGACATCAGCTGCCCGATCGGCCTGGAGATGGAATGGGCCAGGTAGAAGGAGGCCGTCATGCCAAGCAGACAGACCACGAATACGAAGCTGACGACATAGAAGCGGATTTCCCGCATTTCCGAGATGGAATCCTCGGTGCTGAAGACGCCGACCGTCGTCCAGTTGGTAAACGGGGATACGCGGTAGATCAACTGCAGCTTCCGTCCGTCGGCTTGATGGGAATACGTCCCCGAGCCGTCCTTATTCAGCCAATCTAGCGGGATATGCTCAATGTACGGATCGGGAGGAGCATAGATGAGATCGCCGCTGCTATCGATCACCGTGAGGTAACCGGTTTTGCCGAGCCGGACGTCCTGCGCCGTCTCTGCGATGACTCTCAGCTTCAAATCGATGAGGACGACGCCTTTCACCTGCTGCGTATCGGGATCGAGAATGGCTCGGACAGCCGACACCACTTCACTGTTTTTGTAATTGACATGATTGGTGACATTGCGCTCATTCGGATGACCGACAATTTTGAATATCCCCTTATTGCGCACGGCCTCCTGATACCACGATTCACGGGTTAAGTCGCTCTCCGTCCGCGCATACATTTCGTTGCTGATATATTCGCCGCTGCTGTTCACGATCATAATGCCGGCTACCTCTGAATGGAGAGTCGTAAAGCCTTGCAGAAATTTGCGGATATCGTACTGATCCTCCTCGGAGGCGGGCGCCGGCGCTGGTTCGCTCTTGCTATCAGGCTCCAGGAAACGCTGAACATCCGGATTAAAAGCGATCAGGAAGGTCATATTCTGCAAATTTTCTACATATGTCTCCAGAGATTCATTCACCTTGCCGATCAGCTGCAGGGTGTTATTCGTAACCTGGCGATCCAGAACGCGGTCGACGGTCCAGTGAATCAGGAAACCGAGCCCAATAGACGGAAGGATGCTGATGAGCAGAAAGTGGATAATCAGCTTGTAGCGGATCGGTAAATTGTTGAATGACAAATGACGCACCCCCGCCGACGTAAACTTATTTCGCATAGTAATCATCCACGTTTTGCCGCGTCACTACCGTGATTCCGGTATCCACCTGCTCGGGAACGGGCGGCGTACCCGGAATTTGCGCGGTGTTCAGATCATGTCCGAGCGAGAAAAGGAATTGCAGCGACCAATAGCCCATATTCCAGGTGCCCTGGGCCATCGTTGCGGAGATATCCCCGCTTTTAACGAGATCCAGCGTGCCCTTGTCGGTATCGAAGCTGATAATTTTCGGCCGCTGGCTCCCGCCGATTTCCCGTACCGCCTCCGCAACTCCGATGCCGCCGTTCGCTTCCGTCGCAAAAATACCGGCGATATCCGGGTAATCCCGCAATATTTCCTCGGCCGACTGCCGGGAGTAAATCTGATCCCCTTTGCCGTTTTTCACAGCGACGACCTTCATTTCGGGATAATCGTTCTGGATTGTAGCCAGGAATCCGTCGGTCCTATCCTGATGGTTCTGCTGGTTGGGCGTGGTGACGACCGCGACTTGGCCGCGGCCGTTCGTCAGCTCCGCCATTTGATGGGCAGCTTTAATGCCTGCGGAATAATTATTCGTGCCGAGGAAGGAATAGGCTTTGCTTCCGGGCGCATCGGAGTCGAACAGGACGACGGGAATTCCCGCGTCCACTGCTTTGCCTATCGTCTCCGTCAAATCAGCGGGATGAATGGCCGAAATCGCAATGCCCGCCGGCTTCTTGGCGATAATTTGCTCCAGCACCGTAATCTGCTCATGGACATCGCGCTGCGTGGAGCCGCGGTATTCGACGGATACATTCAGCGCCTGGGCAGCGTCCTCGAAGCCCTTTAGGCTGCTTTTCCAGTAATCGATCCCCATTTGAAAGGTGACCATCACGTATTTTTCATCGATTTCGCCCCGCAATCCTGCGCTTTTCCACTGTTCGTTCAAGTGGCTTTGGGATCTGTAGTCCAGTACGTACAGCAGAAAAAAGCCGATCAGGAGCAAATAGACGATCCATATCTTTTTCATATTGAAACCCCTTTCAAAGACAGAGCTTGGACACATCATACTATGAATCGCTGCTGAAATATATCCTTTTCCCGAGCAGCATCTGGCCTTAAAGACCTGAACGGGCAAAAGGCCGTCTCTTATGCAGAACATTGCTTCCGCACCTAAAGACAGCCTTCGGCTGATTACTGTATCCTATTGTGGCCGATCCGATGAGCTTACTTGCTTATTCCTGAGCTGCAGCCTGCACCGTCGGGTTGGTGTGCTTGCTATCCTTGCTGGGTCTTGAGGATGCTTTATCCTCGGCCTCATGGACCTCATGAACATCATAGAGCACCCGGGCGAGCAGGTCTTGGCTATAGTTGCCGAAATGCTTGCCGTAGATCGTTAAGCCTCTTTTGTTCACGGGTTTATCGGTAACCGCGATTCTGAAGGTCAGCTCGCTCTTGTAGTCCAGTTTGATCTGATCGATGGTGACATCCGAAATCCGGCATCCGTCTATGAAGCTGCCTTCGTGGTTGATGCGGATGAGTTTAAGCATGCCGTACTGGTTCAAATGAGGCGGCCACCAGTCGGGGTTGAAGGTTCCCCGGGCATCGCCGAAATCTCCCGGACTCGTCCAGTAGCCGATTTCGATGCCATTGATATAGAAGTAAATGTCGGACGGATAGTTGTCATTGAAGCCGGGCGCCTCCGAGCTCAGCTCCATGGAGAACTGGATTTCGCGGAACGTCTGGTTCGGCTTCAAATAGTTAGGAATCCGGTATTCCAGGAATCCGTCGGCGAGCCAAATAATTTCCGAGTCGATCCGCTGCGGATCCGCGAAATAGCGCGGGTCGTCAAAATCGCCGATAATGCTGTCCTTCGTCGCCAGTCCACAGGTAGGAACCGCCTGGTAGTCGCTGTAATGTCCTACTTGGATTTCCACCTCATATAAATTTTCCACATCCTTGCTGCGAAGATCGACCATTAATTTGTCTTTGTTCAAGTAACAAATTTTCTGGATTCCGTGCTTGCCTACCGTCGTATTGATTTCAATAAGCCCGCTTTCCTCGAGCTTCCGAATATGCATCGTGATGGCGCCATTGCTTAGATTGAGCTTGTTAGCCAGATCATTCAGGTTCAAGGATTGATTGTTTGCCAGCAGCTCCAGAATTTGAATTCGAATCTCTGAGCCTAGAGCCTTGAAAATGTCAATCCCGCTCATTAGATCTTTAATGTAGATCATCTACCGTACCAGCCTCCGAAAAAAGTTGATTTCATTTTCGTTTGTTTCAAATAATTATAAACCAACAAAACTGAAAATGAAAGCAATTAATTAAATAATGTAATATTAATGTAATATAAAACAATTGCTTCCAATTTAAATTATCATCATTTTATACTTATATAAAGGATATGCAGTAAGCAACAAAGCGATTTTCGAATGATTCTTTATATTGATAAGCTTATATTAAAAATAAAGAGATACAATTCAATAAAACATAAAAAGATTTATATAGATATGTTTACTGTAGGGAAACTGTATGCTATTTTATAGCTGTAAGCGAATTCATTTAAAAATGGCAAAATGAGTTTATGTTTATTTGAAACGAGATGTGAAGCTGGAGGAGATATGTGAGTACAATCATAGCGGAGATCTGGCGAATAAATCGTGTTACAATCTATGGGAGGGTTACCATTGAAGCTTAAAATAGCCATCGGATGGACAGTCATGCTGCTGCTGGCTTCTTGCAGCGGGCAGGCTGCGACCGGTTTGCCCAGGGGGGCTGCTGAGGGAGGCGGAAAAGTGCAGGCGGAGACGGGAAAGCAAGCTGCGGCAGAAGAGGTGCCGAAATTCAAAAATGCATCCGTTCATGATCCATCCGTCATCAAGGTGGACGATACTTATTATGTCTTTGGTTCCCATTTGGCTGCGGCAAAGACAACGGATTTCATGAATTGGACGGAGATCGCTTCAGGGGTGCATGACGGAAATCCATTGATTCCGAACGTGACAAGCGAGCTGGCGGAAACGCTGGAATGGGCGCAGAGTAATACGCTTTGGGCGCCGGATGTCATTCAATTGCCGGATGGACGTTTTTACATGTACTACAACGCCTGCAAGGGGGATTCCCCTTTATCGGCTATGGGCGTGGCGGTGGCGGATCAGGTCGAGGGGCCGTACAAGAACCTGGGCATTATACTGAAGTCAGGGATGTGGGGGCAGCCGAGCGAGGATGGTACGATATACGATGCCACAGTCCATCCGAACGTCGTGGATCCGCATGTTTTTTTCGATAAAGAGGAGAAGCTGTGGATGGTGTACGGCTCTTATTCCGGGGGCATCTATATTCTGCAGATGGATCCGGAGACCGGATTCCCTTATCCGGATCAGGGCTACGGGAAGAAGCTCCTCGGGGCTAACCATAGCCGCATCGAAGGCCCTTATATGCTGTACAGCCCGGATACGGATTATTATTACTTGTTTCTGTCATACGGCGGGCTTGACGCTACCGGGGGCTACAACATTCGCGTAGTACGGTCGAAAACGCCGGACGGTCCGTTTGAAGATGCCGAGGGTAATGACATGACCCGTGTAGGCGGCCCTGCGGGCACATTCTTTGATGATGAGGCGATTGCCCCTTATGGCGTGAAGCTGATGGGCAATGTGGAATTTGGCTCTGCCGGGGGAGAGACGCCGGCAGCGGGTACGGCTTATGTGTCGCCTGGACACAATTCCGCTTATTATGATGAAGCGACAGGCAGGTATTTTTTGATTTTTCATACCCGGTTTCCGAATCTGGAGGAGAGGCATGAGGTGCGCGTGCATCAGATGTTTATGAACGAGCAGGGCTGGCCAGTCGTGGCGCCTCACCGCTATAGCGGCGAGACGATCGGATCGTATGATGCGGCGGAGCTTGCCGGCGATTACAAGTTCGTCCGCCACGGCAAGGACATTACGCCCGAGGTCAAGGAATCTTCGCTCATCCGCCTGGACGACAACGGCAAGGTGACCGGCAGCGAGGAAGGCACATGGCGCTTTACCGGCGACCATGAGCTTGAACTGACCCTTTCGGGCAGCGTATACCGCGGCGTTTTCTTGCGCCAATGGGACGGTGGATCGCTGCAGCACGTCATGGTCTTCACTGCTTTATCCAGCGCAGGTGAGGCGGTGTGGGGCAGTCGTATTACAGCGAAGGAGTGAAAATGACCGTTCGAGCCGATTGAGCTATTGTGAATTGTTCGAGCTGAGCTGTACCGAACGCGTTAGTTGCTTGTAAAGCTGCTAGCCCTTGACCATAATGGTCAAGGGCTTTTTGTTTTGTGGGCGGCAAGCACATCAGTTGGTACAAGCAAGCACATCAGTTGGTACAAGCAAGCACATCAGTTGGTACAAGCAAGCACATCAGTTGGTACAGGTACATTAGTTGGAAAGGCACATTAGTTGGTGCACTTACGAGCTTTGGAGCAAGTCGGCTACTTGGGTTTCACAAGATACCTAGCACATCATCGAGCCTACATGCCAGTCGATGGCTGCTGCGCCTCAGTCACATTATGCTCGAATGAAGTAAAGCTTTGCTGCAAACGTAACGGTCCCTAGATCCGCTATTTTGCTAAAATGCCGCAAATCCGTATGCTAACGGACCGTGGTTCCGCTATTGTGCCAAAATGACTTAAAAGAATATAGGTTTTGAGTAAATAAGTTATCCTGTGTCCGTTAGGCCGCCAAATTAGCCGAAAAGCGAGAAATAGCGTCTTCTGTGTCCGTTAGCCTTCGTCCAACCGACTGCATTCGAGTATAAGCTACGCCCAACCGACTGCATTCGAGTATAAGCCACGTCCTGCCCACTGCATTCGAGTACAGGTCAAGCCAGACCCGCTGCGTTCGGATATAGGCACACGAGCCCGCTGCATGCAAGTTACTAGCCGGGCCCAGCTCAACCAGCCATGCCCGCCGCTGCCCCCAGGTTACCGACTATCCTCAGACCGCCAATTAATCCCGCCATCACTCTTTTAGTTCAAATAAATTTAAACCAATAATTTCCAACCGGTGATAATTCGCCTGGATTTTTACAGAAGCGCCCTTAAATGATTAAAAACATGAATATATCAGCATATATATTATATATTTATATAAATTTAATAGATGTCCAAAGGCCGCAAAAGAACTAAAATTGCCCCAAATAAGCATAGAAGCGAGAGATAGTTTCATATTATTATAAAAAGGTTTAGATTTAATCGTTTACAATCTATATCCTCTATGTTATTTTATATTTGCAAGCGGATTCATTCAAGTACAACAAAATCATTTTATGTTTAATTGAAACGGAAGGTGAATATTTTGTCCACAACGTCAAAGTCAGCTTCAACGCAGAAAGCACGGATGGTCGTAGACAAAGCGTTCAAGATCGCGGAAGTAGACAAACGTATTTACGGATCCTTTATTGAGCATTTAGGACGAGCGGTGTATGGGGGGATTTATGAGCCATCCCATCCTGGAGCGGACAATTTGGGCTTTCGCAATGATGTGAAAGACCTTGTCCGGCAGCTGAACGTGCCGATTATTCGCTATCCCGGCGGGAACTTCGTTTCCGGCTACAACTGGGAAGACGGGGTAGGGCCAGTGGAACAGAGGCCGAAAAGGCTGGATCTCGCCTGGCGTGCGCTGGAGCCGAACGAGGTGGGCACGAATGAGTTCATGAACTGGGCCAAGGAGGTTGGCTCCGAGGTCATGATGGCCGTGAACCTTGGTACCCGGGGCGTCGACGCGGCGAGAAATTTGCTCGAATACTGCAATCACCCGGGAGGAAGCTATTGGAGCGACTTGCGCCGCAGCCACGGCTATGAGCAGCCACACAAAATCAAGACCTGGTGCCTGGGCAACGAGATGGACGGCCCTTGGCAAATCGGCCAGAAAACTCCCGTTGAGTATGGGCGTTTGGCTTACGAGACAGCTAAAGCGATGCGACTCGTCGATCCCGACATTGAGCTCGTATCCTGCGGGAGCTCCAGCACGGCGATGCCGACATTCCCGGAATGGGAAGCGGTTACGCTGGATCACACCTACGATGTGGCTGACTTCGTTTCACTGCATCAATACTATGGCAACCGGGACGATGACACTGCCAACTATCTGGCGCGCTCCATGGATATGGAGCATTTTATCCGCACTGTCATCGCGACCTGCGACTACATTAAGGCGAAGAAGCGCAGCAAGAAGACGATGTATCTCAGCTTTGATGAATGGAATGTCTGGTACCACTCCAACCAAGCGGATAGAGAGATCGAGCCATGGAGCGTGGGGCCGCCGCAACTGGAGGACGTCTATAATTTCGAGGATGCCTTGCTTGTCGGCAGCATGCTGATTACGCTTCTGCGGCATGCGGATCGGGTAAAAATGGCCTGCATGGCACAGCTGGTCAACGTCATCGCGCCGATTATGACCGAGAATGGCGGAAGGGCCTGGAAGCAGACGATATTCTACCCTTACATGCACGCATCGATTTATGGCCGCGGCGTATCGCTGCAGCCGGTCGTCGAATCTCCGGTCTATGACGCGCAGGATTACACCGATGTTCCTTATTTGGACAGCGCTGTCGTATACAATGAAGCCGAAGAAGAATTGACCATCTTCGCGGTGAACCGTCACTTGGAGGAAGCGCTGGAGCTGAAATGTGATGTGCGGGGCTTCGAGAATTACCGGGTGATCGAGCATATCGTGCTTGAGCATGACGATCTCAAGGCGGCAAATACGGCTAATGAGGAGAAAGTGAAGCCGCATTCGCATGGCGATGCCGCCTGTGAGAATGGCTATGTGAATACTCGTCTCTCCAAAGCCTCCTGGAACGTCATCCGGCTAAAGAAGGCATAGCAGCGCCAATCACCCAATTACAGCCTAGACATACCAGCACATAGCTGTCCATAGCTAAGAACAGCGCATAGCTAAATGAGCACATAACTTTTCATAGGGCTAAGTTAAACATTACCTAAACTGAACAACTAGTCCAAGACACAGCAGCGTACAGCCGCCGGATTTAACCGGTATGCACAATTTTAACTTCTATGATCTGCACTTAAAAGAAAATTTTAAGGAGGTCAACAATGAAGCAAAGATGGTTTATTGTGTTTGTCGCAATGTCAATGACGCTCGCATTGTTCGGTTGCGGGCAGTCGACTAAGAGCACGGGAGGGGAGACCTCGGTTCTCGACGGAGGAGCAGGTGAAGGCGCAACGGAATTGTCCTATTGGACATTCGTGGAGCTACACGGTCAACATTTTGAGAAGATGCTTGGCAAATGGAACGAGGCCAACCAGGATCGGCAAATCAAGTTGAATGTGACAGTAATGCCTTACGATGACATGCATAATAAACTATCGATCGCCGTGCAAACAGGGGTTGGGGCTCCCGATATCGCGGATATTGAGCTGGGCAAGTTCCCGGACTTCCTGGCAGGGACTCCCCAATTGGTGCCTTTGAATGACGTGATTGACCCGTATCGCGACACGATCGTGAAATCGAGGGTCGACCTGTACAGCAAGGACGGCCAAAATTACGGCGTGCCTACCCATGTAGGCGCATCGGTTGCGTTCTATAATACGGAAATTCTAGAGCAGGCTGACGTTGACTACAAGACGATCGAGACCTGGGAAGACTTCAAGCAGGCTGGAATCAAAGTTTACGAAGCCACCGGCAAATACATGGCTACCGCCGATACCAGCGCAACCTGGCAGACCTCGATGCTGCTTGCGCAGCAGGGCAGCGATTTCACGGATGAGGCTGGCAAGCCCGTTGTAAACTCGGAACAAATGGTCAAAGGCCTGACCATTCTGAAGGATTTGCAGGACAGCAATGTTCTATCGACGATTGCCGGAGGGCAGCCGGATACCGAGGAAGCCTATGGCGAATTCAATGCGGGCAATTACGCCACCGCTTTCATGCCACTTTGGCAAATGTCGAGGTATACGAACTATATGAAGGATTTATCCGGTAAAATCGCAATCGCGCCAATCCCCGTCATCGAGAAAGGGATGCCGCGCTCTGTTGGCGGGGGAGGCACGGGCACCGTCGTGACGAAGACGGCCAAGGATATTCAGCTGGCCAAGGACTTCCTGGCCTTCGCCAAATTATCGCTGGATGCGAATAAGGAAATATGGAATACGCTGGGCTTTGATCCGGTCAACATGGACGTCTGGGAGATGAAGGACGTTACTCACAACCCAGACAACCAGTTCGTGCAATATTTCCAGAACAACCCTTTCGATGTTCTGAATGAGCTCAAGGGCGAAATTCAGCTGATCAAATCGACCTCCGCGACGCCAACGATCAACAATGTCCTTTGCACAGTTACCTTGAACGAAATATTTGAAGACGGCAGAGATATAAAGGAAGCACTAGACGCAGCTCAAGCGCAAATTGAACAAGAATTGAAATAGCAACCGTATTGGCAATCGCTTATTCATCAATTCAGGAGGCTGCTCTTCCCAAGGGCAGCTCCGACTCAATTTCATAAAGGAGTAGTGCAATGATCAAAAAATTTCTCTACTCGCAAAAAGTCGCTCCCTACGTTTTTGTGCTGCCTTTTATCCTCGTGTTTTTATTCTTCTGGGTCTATCCGCTAGGCAGCTCCTTTGGCATGAGTTTTCAGAAAATACAGCTCGGGCAGGAAGCCAGTTGGGTCGGCTTCAGCAATTACGAGAAGCTGATGGGCGACGGCGTATTCCTCAAAGCCGTAACGAACAGCGCCGTTTATATGGTGCTTACCCTAGCTGTACTGATTCCATTTCCGATGCTGTTTGCCGTACTCATCAACAATAAATTCATGTGGGGGAGAGATTTCTTTAAATCCTCCTTCTTCTTTCCGGCATTGACCTCCGTGGTCGTGGCCGGGACGATCTTTCGGCTGATGTTTGGAGAAATGGAAGGCTCGATGATCAACAGCGTGCTGGCCTGGTTCGGGATTGGACCGGTCAAATTTCTGAAGGGGCAGGTTACCGGACTTGTAGCTTTGGTGTCGCTGGCGACCTGGAGATGGACAGGGGTCAATATGCTTTATTTTTTGGCAGGCCTCAAAAATATCCCGGACGAATACTATGAAGCCGCCTCGATCGACGGAGCGTCGTCCTTGCAGAAATTCACAAGGATTACGATGCCTTTATTAAAACCGACCACGATCTATGTATTGACGATCAGCATTTATGCGGGTCTCGCGATGTTCATCGAGAGCATGATGCTGTGGAACGGGAATAACTCGCCCAAGAACATCGGCCTCACGATCGTCGGTTATTTGTACCGGCAAGGAATCGAGAAGAACAATCTCGGATATGCGGCAGCCGTCGGCATTGTGCTTTTGGCGATCACGATGATCATCAATCTGACGCAGCTGGCCTTTTCCGGGATGTTCAAGAAGGAGGAGTGACGAATGAGCAGGGATATGACTGTTAAAATCATCCTTTTTGCCTTTTTCGCCATCCTGTGTGCGCTAATTCTCATTCCGTTTTATGCCGTAACCATCGCCTCCTTCAAGCCGGGGGAGGATTTGATCCGCTACGGGCTGAATTTGAGTTTCGACCTCTCGGTCATGAATTTTGATAACTTCGTTTATTTGTTCTCCGGGAACCATGCGTATTTCACCTGGTTTTTCAACTCGCTGCTGCTGACGATTGTCCAGGTGGTGCTAACTTTGCTGGTTAGTGCGACGGTGGCTTACGGGTTTTCGGCCTACGAATTCAAGGGTAAGAACTTCCTGTTTATCTGCGTGCTGCTGATCATGATGGTGCCGTTTGAAATTCTGCTGCTGCCCTTGTATACGCTGACCCATAATATCGGTCTCATGAACTCCTATTCGGCCATCGTGCTTCCGGGGATCGCCAGCGCCGCGACGATCTTCTTCTTCCGGCAATACTTAAGAGGCGTGCCGAAGGAGATTATTGCTGCGGGCCGGGTTGACGGGGCTACCGAATATGGGGTTTACGTAAGATTGATCCTGCCTGTCATGAAGCCGTCTTTTGCGGCGATGGCGATTCTGAACGGCATGAACAGCTGGAATAACTTCCTGTGGCCGTTTATGGTGCTGAGCGATGCCGGGAAGTACACGCTCCCGATTGGCCTCAAGACGCTGCTCACACCATACGGAAACAACTATGATTTATTGATTGTAGGCTCGTTTTTTTCGATTCTTCCCATTTTTATTTTATTTGTGGCCTTCCAAAAATATTTCATCGATGGCATGACGGCCGGGGCGGTAAAAGGTTAGCTAGCCGCCCCTAAACCATAGGAGATAGCAACTGACCACCTAATTGATGAGGCACCTGCAGGTGCTTTTTTCTTCATTTACGGTTGGACAAGGTCATGGGAAGCCCATTTTATTTTAATGAAGCCTAAATAAACGCTTTTTATTACCCATAAAACATCCTAAAATTTGATTGAAAAGCCAATATATAAATAGAAATAAGGATGATATAATCTTTATATTATATATTTATATAAAATTAATTACCCTAAATAAGCGCTAATTTGATTTTTATCCCCCCTTTTAACGTGATTCACCATTTAATTTTAAATAATTATAAAAAGTTTTAAGTTTTATTATTTACAATCTACGTTCTATATGTTATTTTATATTTGCAAGCGGATTCATTCAATTATTTAAAAATAGTTTTACATATGGTTGAAGAATACGTAGGCTTAACATTTCTATTTTACGCAATGTTAAATCAATATTCATTAGGAGGGTTTATGGTGGTCAAGAAAAAAAGTTGGTTTACGCTCGTTTCGCTCATTCTCATCCTCTCAACCGTGCTGGCAGGCTGCGGAGGCAAAGGGAACGGTGAGGCAGGAGCCGGCAATGGCAACGGGAATGCCGGCAAATCTTCAGAGACTAAAGAGCTGACATTTATGTACCGCGGAGGTACCGATGAGCAGAAGGCTTATACGGAAGTCGTCAAGAAATTTGAAGCGGATCATCCCGGCGTAAAAGTGAAAATGGTCGTTACAGCAGCGGATCAGTATGCCACGAAACTGAAAGCGGCCATCACGGGAAATAAAGTGCCTGACGTGTTCTACTTTGAATCCGGCGATTTGAAAGCTTACGTGAACAGCGGAATTTTGATGAACCTTACGCCTTACCTGAATTATAACGACGATATTAATCTTGATAACATTTGGAAATACGGCGTTGATTTATACCGCTATGACGGCGAGATGGCCGGACAAGGCGATATCTACGGCATGCCGAAGGACGTTGGACCGTTCGCTTTAGGATATAACAAGACGATGTTCGAGAAGGAAGGCATCCCGCTGCCGGACAATGACGTCCCGATGACCTGGGATGAATTTATTGAAGTGAACAAAAAGCTGACCAAGGATACGAACGGAGACGGAAAGATCGATCAATACGGGACAGGCTTTAACGTGAACTGGGTATTGCAGTCGCTAGTCTGGAGTAATGGGGCAGACTGGATTGACGAGACAAAGACGAAAGTCACGATCGATGATCCGAAATTCGCGGAAGCGCTTCAGTTCTTTGCAGACATGCAGAACGTCCATAAAATTACGCCTTCCGCCGAAGATGCGCAAACATTGGATACCTACCAGCGCTGGATGAAAGGAGAGCTGGCCTTCTTCCCGGTAGGACCTTGGGATATGAGTACTTATGAAGGGCTCCCATTCGAATATGATCTGATGCCTTACCCTGCAGGTTCGACAGGTAAGTCCGCTACTTGGATAGGCTCGCTTGGAATCGGAGTTTCCGAGAAGACCAAATATCCGGAAGAGGCGGTCGCCCTGGTCAACTATTTGACCGCATCGAAGGATGGCATGGAAATGCTGGTTAACGCCAAGGTGCAAATTCCGAACCTGATCGATATGGCGGAGGAATGGGCTGCCGATACGTCGACGAGACCAGCCAACAAGCAGGAGTTCCTGGACATCGTAGGAGATTACGGCAGAGTGCTGCCAGGCCACTACACTTACAATGCCGAATGGTACAACCTGTTCTTTACGGATATCCAGCCAGTCCTGGATGGCAAAATTACGGCTGCGGAATATGTGAAGCAGGAACAGCCGAAGATGCAAAAGCTGTTGGATAAAGCCATTGAACAGGAGCAAAAATCGAAGAAAAAATAACCGTTCTGCAACATTAGCAATTGTAATAATCCAGTATGCAAAATGATGTTAGTCACTGAGGTTATCATACAAAGGGGCTAGCATCATTTTCATTCTGGCATCCGAAATAGAGGTGAACCGCATGAAAACCAAATCGAATCTCTATCGAAAAGAAAAAATGTACGGGCTGCTTTATGTAACTCCCCCGGTTCTGGGCTTTTTGCTATTTACCTTGTTCCCTGTGGCGTATTCGTTCTACGGTTCGTTTACGGACTGGGATGGCCTGGGGCAGATGGATTTCATCGGCCTGAGCAATTTCAAGGATTTGTTTACGGATGAACTCTTCCACAAGGCAAGCTTCAATACCATCTACATGATGATCGGAATTCCGATCGGCATCGTGCTCGCCCTGCTGATCGCCCTCGGATTGAATCGGGGCATACCGGGAACGACGACATTTCGCGTCATTTATTATGTTCCGGTTATTTCTTCGCTTGCCGCCATTTCGATTATGTGGAGCTGGGCCTTTAACGGCGATTACGGCCTAGTGAATCAATTCCTCGAACTGTTCGGCATTAAAGGGCCCAACTGGCTGATGAACAAGCATACGGTCAAACCAGCCCTAATCATGATGACCGTTTGGAAAGGCCTTGGTTACACCATGCTCCTGTATTTAGCGGCTCTCCAAAGCGTTCCCCGCTCCTATTATGAAGCGGCTGAACTGGACGGAGCCAACGGCTTCGCGGCCTTCCGCCATATCACCTGGCCGATGGTTAAGCCGGTGACCTTCTTTATCGTCGTGACGAACATTATCGGCGGGTCGCAAATTTTTACGGAAATCAACATTATGACCTCTACGGGGGGACCGGAATATTCATCGGCTTCCGTCGTGTTCTATATTTGGCAGAAGGCTTTTAACAACCTGCAAATGGGTTATGCCTCCGCCATGGCAGTCGTTCTGGGCATATTCATATTTATTGTGACCCTGATTCAATTCAAAATGAACGAGAAATCATCCTTTGATATTTGAGTATGAGGGAAAGGAGAGAATATGAATATGTCTCATTCGACTAGAATCAAGCTGACGAATACGATCATCTTCATCATATTGTCGATCGGGGCCGTTTTTATGATTGCGCCCCTGCTATGGATGCTATCTACTTCTATCAAACAAAAACTGGACGTATTTGCATTGCCTCCGGTGTGGATCCCTAGCAATCCGCAATGGAGCAAGTACTTGGAAATATGGGAAGCCGGTCCGCTGCTTAGCGGGATCCAGAACAGCGTCATTATCGCGGTATCAGTTACAGTCGTAGGTACGTTTACCTCCAGCCTGGCCGCATTTTCGTTCGCGAAGCTCAGATTTCCCGGCAAAAATCAAATTTTTCTCATGCTGCTGTCGGCGATGATGATCCCTTATCCCGCAGTCATGATTCCGCAATTTATGATGTTCTCTAAAATGGGCTGGATCGATACGCTGCTGCCGCTCATCGTTCCTGGCTTATTCGGCAATATTATTATGATTTTCTTCCTGCGGCAGTATTTGATCAGCATTCCGAACGAGGTCATTGAGGCGGCAAAAATTGATGGGAGCTCTTATTTCCGGCTCTTCTCGGTCATTACGTTTCCATTAATCAAACCTGCTGTAGCCGCTCAGCTGATCTTATGGTTCATGGGCATATGGAACGATTATCTGGCACCGATCATTTATTTGAATTCGCCGGAAAAAATGACGCTCCAGCTCGTTATAGCGAACTTTAATGCGACGTATGCGATCCAGACGGACTACCCGCTGATTATGGCGGCTTCTGTTATTGCTCTTCTACCGGTGCTGATCATTTTCCTTGTGTTCCAGAAGCAAATTATCGAGTCGGTCGCGATTTCTGGAGTGAAAGGATAAGCGAGTCTGCAGGGCGGTGAGCAGCGATGAATTTATCTAAAAAGGCGGTGCTGTCAGGCATGTCTCTATTGATGATTCTCGGGGCGGTTGGCTGCACGGGAAAAGGAGCGCCCCAACCGATATTTCCCGATTCGCCAGGTGAGATGGCGATGTACGATACGTCAATTCTTCATGCAGAAGAGAAGTGGACGGTCAATAATGCCCACGATCCTGGCATTATCAAGACGGAAGACGGCTATTATATCTTTTCCACGGACGTCAAAGTCGGAGGAGATCCGCAGCCGGGGGTCATGGTGCGCAAATCCAAGGATCTTATCCGCTGGCAATGGGTCGGCTATGCGCTGCCGGGTATTCCGGAAGAGGCTGGGGCTTGGAGCGGGGCAGTCAATTTGTGGGCTCCCGATGTCGTGAAGCATGGAGATGAGTACCGGCTCTATTATTCGGCGTCCACGTTTGGCAGCAGGCAGTCTATGATCGGCATGGCAACTTCCAAGTCCATCGAAGGTCCGTGGAAAGATCAAGGGGCTGTGCTTAAGACGAGAAGCGAGGATGTGCTGAATGCCATCGATCCTAACATTATTACGGATACCGATGGGCGGATGTGGATGGTGTACGGTTCTTTTTTTGGCGGAATTCACATCATTGAACTTGATCCGGAGACAGGGAAGCCTGGCGAGGAAGGATTCGGCACTAGAATAGCCGCACGTGATCCTATTTTGGAGGACGGGGCAGTTGAAGGGCCTTATATCATCTATAACGAGAAATTCAACAAATATTATTTGTTCGTATCCTATGATTCCTTATTCGAGGATTATAACGTGCGGGTGGCTCGTTCAGATACGATTACCGGGCCTTATGTGGACTATAACGGACGGGAAATGACCGATACCGGATTTGAGCCGCAGTATGAGGTTGGCACTAAAATTCTCGGCGGCTATAAGTTCGGTGAAGAAGAGGGCTGGATAGCGCCGGGCCACAATTCCGTTCTCAAGGATGGAGACGAGTATTACATCGTTCACCATGCCCGCGGAGAGGCGGATAAACACTGGTCATATCTGCATATCCGCAAAATTCTGTGGACGGAGGACGGATGGCCTGTCGTATCACCAGAGAGATATGCCGGAGAGAAGGAACAGGACATACCGGAGGCGCTGATCGCCGGGGAGTGGGAACGGATTGAAATCGATCCGTTTATCGACGGAATGATCGAGTCCGATCAGCTTATCCTTCACCCCAAAGGGAAGCTGGAAGGCAGCCGGGGACAAGGGACCTGGAAATTCGATGGACGGAGAACGGTGACTTTGACATGGAACGATGTTGCCGAAGGCGAGGGGAACAGCGCGAACGTGCAGCTGCTTCCTTCATGGGATTGGGAAAAAGGGGGGCAAACCCTCATATTTACCGGATTGGATGAGCGTGGAGTTTCAATCTGGGGCAAGCAAAAGGCCCAACCAGAGAGCTGAGCCTGCCCTGGATTTATACAAAATGATTTCACAAAGGAGAAACCAGAATGATAACAAACCATGAATTCAAAAATCCAATTATTGAGCAACGGGCAGATCCTTGGGTTTACCGGCATAGTGACGGCTATTATTACTTTACGGCTTCTGTTCCAGAGTACGATCGGATCGAGGTGCGCAGAGCTCGAACGATTCAAGGGCTTGGCGAGGCACAGCCCGTTGTGGCTTGGAGAAAGTATGACACCGGGCCGCTTAGCGCCAACATTTGGGCTCCGGAAATTCATTATATTCAGGGTAAATGGTATATCTACTTCGCCGCTGCACGAACAACGGAGACGAAGGACGGCTTGTTTGATCACCGGATGTACGTTCTGGAGAACAGTGCAGTTAACCCGCTTGAAGGAACTTGGGCAGAGAAGGGGCAGGTTCGCACACGCTGGGAATCTTTTGCCCTGGACGCAACCGTGTTCGAGCACCGGGGGGATCTGTACTATGTCTGGGCGCAGAAGGATCCTGAAATTGACGGCAACTCGAATATGTATATTTCCAAAATGAGTAATCCGTGGACGCTGACAGGAGAGCAGACGATGATCTCAACCCCAGAATATGACTGGGAAATCATTGGCTTCAAGGTGAATGAAGGAGCAGCGGTCTTAAAGCGCAACGGTAAAATATTCATAAGCTACTCGGCCAGCGCCACGGATCATAATTATTGCATGGGACTCTTGTATGCAGACGAAACTGCCGATCTGCTTGATCCGCAAGCCTGGTCCAAATCTCCGGTTCCCGTCTTCGTGACGAATGAGGAGAACGGGCAATATGGTCCGGGACATAACAGCTTTACGGTTACAGAGGACGGCCGGGACGTCATTGTCTATCATGCCCGAAATTACAAAGAGATTACAGGGGATCCGCTGTATGATCCAAACCGGCATACGCGCGCCCAAATCTTCCATTGGAATGAGGACGGAACGCCGAACTTCGGGGAACCTCTGCCGGATGCGCAACGAACTCGGTAATTTGCTGCTTGTCTTGTAATGGGAAAATATTATTTTTCATCTGGAGGGCATCATTTTGAAAAATATCGTGATCGTTAACGCGGACATCCGCAAAGGAACTATTAATAAGAATATTTACGGCCATTTCTCGGAGCATTTGGGCCGCTGCATTTACGAGGGGATTTGGGTTGGCGAGGACTCCCCGATCCCCAATACGAAAGGAATTCGCAATGACGTTCTTCAGGCGCTGAAGCAGATCAAGGTTCCAGTGCTGCGCTGGCCGGGAGGCTGTTTTGCCGACGAATATCATTGGAAGGACGGCGTGGGGCCTAGGGAAAGCCGCAAACGCATGGTCAACACGCATTGGGGCGGTGTGGTTGAGAACAATCATTTCGGAACCCATGAGTTCATGCTGCTCTGCGAGCTGCTGGAATGCGAGCCGTATATTTGCGGCAACGTGGGCAGCGGAACGGTACAGGAAATGTCGGAATGGGTCGAATATATGACCTTTGACGGCGAATCCCCCATGGCGAACTGGAGACGAGAGAATGGCCGGGAAGAGCCGTGGAAGCTGAAATATTTTGGCGTGGGGAATGAGAATTGGGGCTGCGGCGGAAATATGCGTCCGGAATATTACGCTGATTTGTACCGCCGCTATCAGACTTATGTGCGTAATTACGGGGACAACAAAATTTATAAAATCGCCGGCGGGGCGAATGTGGACGATTATAATTGGACGGAAGTGTTAATGAAGAATGCAGGCTGGCTTATGGACGGATTAAGCCTGCACTATTACACGATTCCGGGGGACTTCTGGCTGGGCAAAGGATCGGCCCTCGACTTTCCGGAGGACGAGTGGTTTATTACGATGAAGAAAGCTCTTCATATGGACGAATTGATCCGCAAGCACAGCACGATTATGGATAAATACGATCCCGACAAACGCGTAGGCATGATCATCGATGAATGGGGCACGTGGTTCGACGTGGAGCCGGGAACGAATCCAGGATTCCTGTATCAGCAGAACACGATTCGGGACGCACTGGTGGCCGGCTTGCACTTCAACATTTTCCACAATCACTGCGACCGCGTGCAAATGACGAACATTGCTCAGACCGTCAACGTGCTGCAGGCGATGATTCTGACGGAAGGCGAGAAAATGATCCTGACGCCGACCTATCATGTGTTCGACATGTACAAGGTTCATCAGGATGCCGAGCTGCTGGCCGTTGATTCCACCTTCGGTGAGTACGAATATAATGGCGAGAAACTGCCGCAGGTGACGGTCTCCGCTTCCAGAAATGCTTCAGGCAAAGTCCATATCAGCCTGTGCAATATCGATCATCTGCAGGATGCCGTGCTCGACCTTGAGCTTCGCGGTCTCGATGCTGCCGGTGCGAAGGTATCGGGAACGATTCTCACGGCTGACAAGATGAATGCCCATAATAACTTTGAGCAGCCGGATGCCGTCAAGCCGGTGGAATTCACTGGGGCTGCCGTGCAGGGCAATAAGCTGGCGATCAAGCTGCCGGCCATGTCCGTCGTCACGATTGCCGTAGAGTAACAGCTCATACAAGAACAAGGACCGACAGCGAGATGGAGCCATTAGTTAATCCAGTACGCTGCCGGTTCTTTTATTTATATGAATCCATAGGGGGAAATGAATGTGAAGCGTATATGGGATAAACTGCTGGCTGTCATATTGACATTGGCCATGCTGATGCCTGCCGCGGCTTTTGCCGAGTATGGCGGTTTTGCCGGTTCGGGCAGCGGCGGAAATAGCATAGGCGGCGTTAGTGACAAAAGTGGTATAAGCGGCGTAAATGCCGTAAGTAATGTAAGTGACGTAAGTAACACAACCGACATAACCGACACTGACATAAAGGGTCACTGGGCGGAGAAGCCGTTTGCCGACTGGGTTCAGAAGGGGCTGATTCACGGTTATGGCGATGGATCGTTTAAGCCAAATCAGGCGATAACGAGAGCTGAATTTGTGACCTTAGTCAATAAAGTATTTAATTTCTCGCCAATGAATGAAATTTCTTTTAAAGATATGCATGCTGAGGATGCTTATTATTCAGAAATTAAGAAAGCGATTACAGCCGGTTATTTAAGCGGATATGAGGATGGGACTGTACGCCCTGGCGCAGTGATTACGCGGCAGGAAGCGGCCGTCGTACTGGCGAAGGTGTTTGCATTGCAGCCCTCCGGCTCATCGGGCACGGCGGTGCAGCTTCAGGATGGAGAGGAGCTTCCTTCCTGGAGTGCCCCGGCGGTAGCTGCGCTGCTGATAGGCGGCTATGCGAGCGGATACCCCGATCATACTTTTAGAGGCGGTAACCCCGTAACGAGAGCCGAGGCGCTCGTTCTGCTCGGCAAGCTGTCCGGCGAAATTTTTAATCAGGAAGGTACACATTCGGGCGGCTCGTACCGGAATGCGGTCATCCATCGCGGCGGTATTGTCCTGAAGAATGCAACGATTCAAGGCAATCTGTATTTGACAGAAGGGATTGCTGAGGGAGATGTGACGCTCTACAACGTCAAGGTACAGGGCAAGGTGTACGCGAACGGGGGCGGAGAGAACACGGTCATCTTGGCCGATTCTGAAATTCGTGAAATCGTTGTAAATAAGCGGAACGGGCAAATTAGACTGGCGGCCAAAGGCCATACAAGTGTCCAGCAAATCATTGTCCAATCCAGCGCCAAATTGGAGGAAAAGGCGCTGGCGGACGGGGCCGAAGGCTTCATGCAAGTGATATTGGACGAGGCTTTGCCGAAGCACTCCAAGGTGCAGCTGTCAGGAGAATTCGCTGAGGTCGAGGTTCGTTCCTTGTCTCATCCTGAGCTTAGTTTGCTGCAGGGATTGATAAAGAAGCTCGTTCTTCGTCAGCAGGCGGCCCTGAATGTTCACGAAGGCAGTGTAATCGAGGAGGTCTTCATTCATGTAAATAAGACGATTCCGGTGAGAGGCAAAGGAGTGATTCATTCAAACGATACAAGACTCGTCCGTGAAGACGAGGGAGCTTCGGTTCCTGGCAATGGAAGTACAAATACGCCCGGAGGTTCGAGTTCAAGCTCGCCGTCCACTTCCAGACCATCGCCAAACCCGAATCCGCAGCCGAATCCGCAGCCGGGGGGCAAGCCGACATTTACCGAGGTGTCGGTGCATGACCCGTCCATTATCAAAGATGGCGGCACATATTACGTATTTGGCTCTCATATCGAGGCGGCCAAGTCGGCTGATCTGATGAACTGGACCCGGTTCACGAATGGGTACGAGACGCCGGGCAATGTGATCTTTGGCGATTTATCCGCGAATTTGGCGGGTTCGTTTGCCTGGGCTGGAGAGAATGACTCCGACAGTAAAGGCGGCTTCTCCGTCTGGGCGCCGGACGTCGTCTGGAACGAGCATTACGTGAATGAGGATGGAACTACGGGCGCTTATATGATGTATTACAGCGCATCCTCCACCTATATCCGGTCGGCGATCGGTTATGCGGTATCCAAAAACATCGAAGGTCCTTATCAATATGTGGATACGATCGTGTACTCGGGTTTTACTAGAAACGACGCTTACGATGCCGATAGCCAGGTCAACAAGAAATGGACAAATACAAATCTTCAGGCGCTGATCGATAACGGTATATTGGCCGGAAGCAACCCGAATTGGTTCAACAGCAATGGCTCCTATAACAACAGCATGTATCCGAACGCTATTGATGCAACTTTGTTTACGGATAGCAGCGGAAGACTGTGGATGACTTATGGCTCCTGGTCTGGCGGAATTTTCGTCCTTGAGCTCGATCCGCAGACAGGCCGGGCGATGTATCCGGGTCAGGATGGAGTTACGGCGGATGGCCGAATCATCGATCGCTATTTCGGTACCAAAATTGCCGGCGGATATACAAAATCGGGAGAAGGCCCGTACATTATTTATGATAAGGCTACCGGCTACTATTTCTTGAATGTGACCTATGGATGGCTGGGGGCGGACGGCGGCTACAACATGAGATTGTTCCGGGCGACCGAGCCGGACGGCCCTTACGTGGATGCGGCGGGGAATAATGCGGTTCTGCCGGGCAATACCGACAATTCGCCCTACGGCATCAAGATGATCGGCAACTTCCTGTTTGAGCGGCAGGTCGGAGAGCCGGGGACGGGCATAGGCTATGGCTATGCGTCGCCTGGCCATAACTCCGTATATTTTGAGGAAGAGACAGGGAAGTACTTCCTGCTGTTCCATACACGTTTTCCGCAAAGGGGCGAGGCGCATGAACTTCGCGTCCATCAGATGTTCTTGAATAAAGACGGCTGGCTCGTGGTCGCGCCGGAGCGCTATGCCGGGGAGAGGATTCAAACGGCGAATGCCGGCGACATTGCTGGCGATTATAAATTTGTAAACCATGGACTGGCTTATTCTGGCAATATTACGCCTGCGGTGAACGTCCGTCTGAACGAGAATAAGACGATAACAGGCGATGTCACAGGATCATGGGAGCTGCGGAATGGGCATCAAGCCGTAATTACGGTAGATGGTGTAACCTATGACGGAGTATTCGTCCGCCAGTGGGATACGGCGCTCGAACGGGAGACGATGACATTTACCGCGATCTCCTCCTCTGGAGAGACCGTTTGGGGTATCCGGCAGCCGGACAAATCGGACGAACAGATCGTGGGCGATGTGAAGAGCGCTCTGGAGCTTGGCGATACGAGCCGGGTCATGACCCATTTAACACTGCCAACGACTGGTGCCCGCGGTACGGTTATTTCCTGGCAAACCTCAGATGAAACGGTCATCACCGACAAGGGGATTATTTCACCGCCGGAGGTTGGCGAAGCGAATTTGACGGCGACACTTACGGCGACCATGACGAAAGGAACGGCGACCGCCACCAAGACATTCGAGATCGTGGTTGTGCCGATCGATCCTGCATACGGCCTGGTGGCACAGTATTCTTTTGAGGGGGATTTGCGCAACACCGCCGGCAATTTCGGCGCAGGTACAGTTACAGGCAACCGGATCGACAACACTGGCGGCACAATAACCTATCATGAAGGGGTAAAAGGCAAAGCCGCGGTATTTGACGGGAATTCCGGCATTAAACTACCGGATGGACTGATTGCCAGCGACCGATATTCTGTCGCCATGTGGCTGAATGTAGAGCAGCACACGCAATTTGCGACGAGCTTCTTCGGCGCAAAGGCGAATAACAGCTGGATCAGCCTGGTGCCGCAATCCTGGGATAACAACACGATGCTATGGTCGGGCGAGTCTTGGTACGATGCGACGACCGGCTCCAGAATCCGCGCCAATGAATGGCATCATGTGGCCTTTACGGTTGATCGCGGAACGGTAAAAGTCTTTGTCGACGGTGTACAGAAATTTTCAGGCACCGGCTTCCCGAATGTGTTTACGGACGAACACGGCACCTTCGGCTTGGGTGTGAACTGGTGGGATACGCCGTTTAAGGGCATGATGGATGAGGTGCGGATTTATGACGTGCCGATTACCGCTGAATTGGTGGCAAAGCTGTCGCAGGAATATGCTCCGGATCCGGTGGAGAACGCTGCAGAATTAACAGCTCAATTTTCCTTTGAGGATCAATTGCTTGATACAGCGGGCAGTTTTGGAGCAGGGACGGTCATTGGGGATATGATCAGTTCACCGTCCGGCGGAACCATTTCCTATGAGCCGGGCGTAACCGGCAAAGCGGCCGTATTCGACGGCGCGTCAGGCGTCCTGCTGCCGGAGGGATTGATTTCCGGCGATAGCTACTCAGTGACGATGTGGGTCTATGCGGAGGAGCTTGCACCTTATACGCCAGTTTTTTTTGGAGCACAGACTAGTGACAGCTGGATTAGTTTTCAGCCGAAGGGCCACGACGGCGTAGGAAACAGTGCGATGTTATGGGCGGGATCGAACTGGTATGATGCTGGAACCGGCGTGAATACAGTTCCGAGAGAATGGACGCATTTTGCTTTCACCGTCAACAAGGGCCATGTCACCGTGTACGTGAACGGAGAAGAGAAATTTACAGGCACCGGCTTCCCGGATGTGTTCCTGGATGACCAAGGCACCTTTAGCCTGGGCGTGAACTGGTGGGATGCGCCGTTCAAGGGCATGATCGATGAGCTGCATATTTACAAGGGGGTCATTACGGCGGATGAAGTAGCGGCTCTGGCTCATAAATAAATTCAATTAAAGCGTGCAAAGAGCTGATTCGCAGATATATGCGGTCAGCTCTTGCTTCTATTGGGAGTATGGGAGAATTGCCTGCGGAACTGCTGCGGGGAACAGCCGTATTTGCCGGCGAACCGATTGGAAAAATACGGAGTATTCCTAAAGCCGACGTAATTGGCGATTTCCGCGATTTTCCACTCCGTTTTCAGCAGAAGCAGCTTGGACTGCTCCAGACGGTAATGCTGCAAATAATCGTTTGGCGTCATCCCGTAGACCTGCTTCATGCAGCGCGTAATGTAGTTGTAATGGTAATGCAGCGCCGCAGACATATCCCCGCTCGTCAGCTCGGTGCGGTAGTTGTTTCGGATGAAGGCCTCGGTCTTCTCGGCAACAGCGACGGCGGGGGACGTATACTGTTCGAGCTGCCGTAAATCCATCATGCGCAGCAGTTCCTCGAACGCCTGCTGCTGTGTCCAGAAGGCGCTGGATTGGCGCGTGCCGGGCGTTTGCAGCAGTGTCTCCATAAGCTGGTAAGCTCTCTCCGGGTAAGGCATGTCCCACATTTTTGGCAGCTGGATGTCATAGGGAGAAGTCAGAAATTCATGATAATGCTGCTCCGACTGGAGAGCGATCTGCTGGTCGGCAGGAAATTCGGCCCACTTGCATACAGAGTGAAAATGAACCCAGTAGAATGTCGTATCCTGCTCACAGGGCTGAACTGCATAATGATAACGATCAGGAAGCAGCAGCAGCGATTGCCCGGCCGTCAAGCCCCATTTCCGGTGCTTTTCACCGATGAACAGCGTCCCGGACTTCATAAGGATGAGATCGAATTTCCCCATGTTCCGCCGGTTCGGGTGCGCTTCTCCCGGCGCGTATGAGGTATAGCCGCATTCCAGGTAATACGGAGCGGGCGGAGCCGGAAAATGGACGATTTCTGTGGCTCTGATCATAGGAACCCTCCTAGTCTATTTGTGTGATATGAGTGTGAAATATTATAAATAATAGGTTGGTGCTATTGATATTAATTATTAAATATATCGGATAGAATCAGAATTGTCAGTATGATATTTCGAAAAAGGGAGGGCTCCAGCATGAGTAAATCTATACCGTTTCAGCATGTTGACAGAGTGCCGCTTAATCACGTGAACATCCAAGACGATTTTTGGAGCTATTATATCGATTTGGTGCGCAGCGTCGTAGTTCCTTACCAATGGGATGCGCTGAATGACCGGATCGAAGCCGCCGAGCCAAGCGGGGCTATCCGTAATTTCAAGATTGCTGCCGGGCTGGAGGAGGGCGAATTTTACGGCATGGTATTTCAGGACAGCGATGTGGCCAAATGGCTGGAGGCTGTATCCTATTTGCTGGAATCGCAGCCGGATCCCGAGCTGGAGAGAACGGCGGACGAAGTGATCGAGATCATCGCTAAGGCTCAGCAGGAAGATGGTTACCTCAATACTTACTATACGCTTAAAGAGCCAGGGAGAAGATGGAGCAATTTAGCCGAATGCCATGAGCTCTATTGCGCGGGCCATATGATTGAGGCGGGTGTGGCTTATTATCGGGCGACGGGAAAAAGAGTGCTGCTCGACGTCGTATCCCGCTTTGCGGATCATATCGACTCCGTATTCGGCACAGAGCCGGGCAAGCTTCGGGGCTATGATGGACATCAGGAAATCAAGCTGGCCCTCGTTAAGCTTTATCACGCAACCGGAAATGAGCGCTATTTGCGCCTTGCCCAATATTTTGTAGAGCAGCGGGGCCAGAAGCCGAATTTCTATGAAATACAGCTGAAGGAACGCGGAGGCGAGAGTCACTGGACGGGAATTAATCATGCGATCGATTTGGAATATACTCAGTCGCACGCGCCCGTCAGGGAGCAGGAGAAAGCAATCGGCCATGCTGTCCGCGAGGTCTATATGCTGACGGGCATGGCGGATGTGGCGGCCGAGACAAAGGACGAATCGCTTCTCGCAGCTTGCCGGCGTCTGTGGGACAACATCGTGTCCCGGCAGATGTACATTACCGGAGCGATCGGCTCCATGCCGCAGGGCGAGGCGTTCTCGTTCGACTACGACCTTCCGAACGATACCGTATACGCTGAGACGTGCGCTTCCATCGGGCTGATCTTCTTTGCGCACCGGATGCTAAGGATTGCTCCCCAGGCGGAGTATGCCGATGTGCTGGAGCGGGCGCTGTACAATACGGTTGTCGCCGGCATGTCGCGGGACGGTAAGCATTTCTTCTACGTTAACCCGTTGGAGGTTGATCCTAAAGCCTGCCGCGGGGCAAATCACAAATTCGACCATATCAAGCCGGTGCGCCAGGAATGGTTCGGCTGCGCCTGCTGTCCGCCAAACGTAGCCCGCCTGCTCGCTTCATTAGGGGAGTATATTTATATGGTTCAGGGAGGCACCATCTATGCCCATCTCTATATTGGCGGGGAAGCCAAGTTGAACGTTGGAGGCAGCGAGGTACAGGTGAAGCAAACCTCCAATTATCCATGGGATGGACGGATTCGGTTCGAAATTAACCCGCAGGAGCCTGGTGAATTCGCTCTCGCGCTGCGTATTCCTGGCTGGTGCAGACATGCCCGCCTGTCCGTCAACAACGACCCATATCCGGTGGACGGCCAAGTTATTCAGGATGGCTACGTTCATATCTCCCGGAATTGGCAGCAGGGCGACTTCGTAGAGCTGGTACTGGATATGCCGGTGGAGCGTATGCGCAGCCATCCCCTGGTTCGCGGAAATGCGGGCAAAGTCGCGCTGCAGCGCGGGCCGCTTGTGTATTGTCTGGAGCAGGCGGATAACGGCGAGAACCTGCATGAAATCGTACTGCCGGCCAACGCCAAGCTTGAGGCGAAATTTGAAAACGGCTTGCTGGGGGACGTCGTAGCGATCACGGCCCAAGGCCTGCGGCAGGATGCCGCTAAGTGGCCGGGCGGGTTGTACAGCTCGGAGGCCGTGCCAGCTCTGCAAGAAGCGAAAGTGACATTTATACCTTATTACGCCTGGGCCAATCGCGGTGAAGGCGAAATGAGCGTATGGGTTCGGGAAACGATCTAACTGCAAGGCGCTGTTTGTTCGGAAAGGGTTCCATGCCGCAGGCAATCCACAGCCTGGAACCCTTATTTTCTCCTCAGCACAATGTCAAAATAGTGCAACAAATGCACAGGATTATGTAGGCCAAGAACCGGGAGTCGGGTATATGATAAATGAAAGCGCTTAACTCTAACTGTGATATGAGATGACAGTTTATTTGTATTGGAAATAGGCCGGAGGTAAGTCGAAGATTTGGCGCGAATGCCGTTTATAAATAAATCCGGAGGAGGAGTTCTGGATGATTGACGTCCTGATTGTGGATGATGAGCCGAAGCTGAGAGAAGGACTTCGCGCGTTTATCGATTGGGAAGCTCTTGGTTACCGGGTAGCGGATACGGCGGCCAATGGAAACGAAGCGCTGGAGAAGTACGCAGTTTGCCGGCCGGGGCTCGTTATTGCTGATATTAGAATGCCGGGCATGGACGGGCTCCAGCTTATTCAGCGCCTTCGTGAGCAGGATCCCTTGCTTCATATCCTGATTCTAAGCGGATATGCGGATTTTGACTATGCCAAGAAAGCCATCGCTCATCGGGCCGACGGTTATCTGCTTAAACCGGTCGACGAAGACGAGTTGATGGAGTACCTCCGGGGGATCAAGGCAGCGATCGAAGAGGAACGGGCGTCGGAAGAATGGCAGCATGCCACGAAGGAGTGGACAAGGGAAGCTTTGATTCATATGCTGCTGACGGATACGCAGCATACGTCGGATGACCGCAGCCAGCTGAAGGATCGGGCCGAGGAGCTGGGGCTAATATGGAATTGCTACCAGGTGCTGCTGGTCGCTTTGCATGACGAATTGACGGAATCGGTGCTTTATCTGCTGAAAAAGGCTATGGCCGAGACCTTCGAGCATGATGACCGAGGCCTTGTTTTCGAGCTTTACGGGCAAGTCGGCGTACTGCTGAAGGAACCGCTCCTTGCTATAGAGAGAGAAGGCGTATACCGTTCCATCCGGACTGCCATAGGTGAGACAGGCGTGGAATTCACGGTGGCGCTTGGCTCCAAGGCAGGTTCGTTGGATGAAATAGCCGGTTCCTACAGCGCTGCGCGCGAACTGATCAAGCTGCATTTTTTTCTTGATGATGGGAAGCTGCTATGCCAGAACGATGCGCATAGTGAGTATGAAGAGGGTTGCTCCGAGGTTCTCCCATCCGAAACTCTAACGGATCAAATTTATTACGCCGTCGATATCGGCAATATGAAAGCCGTGAAATCACTGGTTAGGCAGACAGGGCGCAGCTTGATTGCGGAAGGATATACCGAGACGGATATCAAACGCCGCTTCGTGGAGATTTTAACCGCCGTTATGGGCAAAGGGCTGCAGCAGCATCCTGGGCTTCAGCAGCATAGCAAGCCCTTCTCGGATATGCTGACCGAAATATATCATATGCGCAGCATCTATACACTGTATGACAAGATTGATTACTTCTTCCAGCAGTTGATGAACAGCCTGGGAGAAAAAGACAAGCACCGCGAGGTCAAAATCATGCTCGACCTGATCGAACGGAATTTCAGCGACAACCTGAAGCTGGAGACGCTGTCGGGCGTCCTGAACTACAATAGCGCCTACTTAGGCAAGCTGTTCAAGAATGAGACGGGGGAATACTTCAATACCTATCTTGACAAGGTTCGGATCGAGAAGGCGAAATCTTATCTTGAGGCCGGTTTTAAGGTGTATCAGGTAGCGGAGAAGGTCGGCTACACGAACGTCGATTATTTTCACTCCAAATTCAAAAAGTACGTAGGCACTTCTCCGTCCGCTTATCGCCGGCATGCGAGCAGTGAGTGATCAGAACGAAACAGCAAGCTTTTCGTTAACTTGCTTCAAGCCAAGCGCAAAAATGCGAGCTTAGGCTGCACATCCGATCTTTCCAGGCATTATCCTGGAAAGATTTTTTTGTCCCTATTTCTTAGCACGCAGCTAACTGTATTTGCTGTAGTAAAAAGATGCGGTCCATCGCTGAATGCGCCATTAACTGGATTTCTAGCAGTAAGAATTTAAAAATGTCCCGATAGGTTGAAAAACTGTGTTTTAGTTACTTTAAATACAGCTATCTTGCGAAACGGCTTTTTGAACAGTAATTAGATGCATGAAATCCATTCAATCGACTAATCCACTAATCCATTAATTCACTAACCCATTAATCCATTCGGTAGAGCGGAAAGCCTGCTCAGTAGTACGAAGAACTTAGATTATTATATGAAAACATGACTAATCTTCCCTGTATGAAGTCTATTTCACGCGAGCTATCATGACAGTATGGGCAGACAGCTGTAAGCAGCGCGGCATTTAAAAGCGCTTTCAAACTTGAAATTCATACAGAAATGAGGTCATTTTACGTGGAGAACCATTACCAATTTCCATTTCAGAATCCTGAATTGCCGCTGAACGAGCGGGTGAACGACCTGATCTCCAGATTTACGACGGAAGAGAAAATTCAATTAATGTGTCAATACCAGGCGGAGATTCCTCGGCTGGGTGTAAAAAAATACAAGCATGGCACCGAAGGAGCGCATGGCGTGGCCTGGCTTGGCGAAGCGACTGTGTTTCCGCAAAATACGGGCCTTGCCTGCACGTGGAATCCCGAGCTGATGCATGAAATAGGAGCGGTCATTGCCGATGAAGCCCGGGTGTATTACCAGCGTGATCCGGCCATCAACGGCCTGACGATTTGGGCGCCGACGGTCGATATGGAGCGCGATCCCCGCTGGGGCCGGACCGAGGAGGCGTATGGGGAAGATCCGTGCTTGACCGGACGCTTGACGAGCGAGCTAGTTAAGGGAATGCAGGGAGACCATCCTTTCTACTATAAGACGGTAGCCACCTTGAAGCATTTCTACGGAAACAATAACGAGATCGACCGCGGCAGCGCTTCGGTCAGCATCGATCCCCGGAATAAGCGCGAGTACTATTTGAAGGCGTTTGAAGCGCCATTCCGCGAAGGTCGCGCTGGCTCGATGATGACCGCATATAACGGCATCAACGGGACCCCATGCAATTTGAATAATGAAGTCAACGAAATCGTCAAAGGCGAATGGGGCATGGACGGCTTTGTCGTCGGCGATGCCGGGGACGTGCTGGGAACGGTCATGGATCACGGTTACGTCCAGTCTTATGCCGAGGCGGTTGCAGGCTCGGTGAAGGCGGGAATCGACAGCATCACCGATGACCAGGACATTTCATTTCAGGCGCTGCGCGATGCGCTGGAGCAAGGCATTCTGACAGAGAGCGATTTAGATCATGCGCTGCGCAACACCTTTCGGGTTCGCTTCCGTCTTGGAGAATTCGATCCGGATGACCGCAATCCTTACAGCCATGTGCCGGAGTCGAAGCTTTGCGCGCCGGAGCACTCGGCCCTGTCGCGGAGAGCGGCTCAGGAATCGATCGTGCTGCTGAAGAACGAGGGACTGCTGCCGCTGCCGAAGGAGCAGGGCTCCGTTGCCGTGATCGGACCGCTTGCAAACGAGGCCTATACCGACTGGTATAGCGGCACGCCGGCATACAAAATTACACCGCTTCAGGGAGTAATGGAGCGGTTAGGAACGAGCCGGGTCCATTTCTCTACGGGAAATAACCGGGTTCGTCTTCGTTCCGCCGAGAGCGGAAATTATATTTCCGTTGCTCCCGAAGACGGGCAGCTCAGAGCGGACGCTGCATCTGCAGAGCAAGCCGAAATATTCGAATGCACGGACTGGGGCTGGAACAGTCTTACGCTGCGGGCGCTGGGCAACGGCAAATTTATCACAGAACGCGACTGCGAACAGGGCGGAGGCATTGCCGCTGTTTCGGAGGAGGCCAGCGGCTGGTTCGTTAAAGAGGTGTTCAGCTTCGCCAAAGGCGAGAAGGACGCGCTCGTCATGAAATCCTGGGAAGCCAAGGCAATCATCGAGGATGAGAACAAGCGGTTGGTCGTCGCCGAAGTAGAGCAGGCTGCTGCTGTAAGCGGATTTTATGTAGAGGTTGTGCAGGACGGGCTGAAGGATGCTGTCGATACGGCGAAATCTGCCGATACGGCCATTGTGTTTGTCGGCAATAGTCCGTTCATCAACGGGAAGGAAACGACGGATCGCGCCGACATTACGCTGCCGCCATCACAGCAGGCCATGATTCAGGCCGTACATGCTGCCAATCCAAATACCGTTGTCGTTATTGTCGGCAGTTACCCGTTTGCGGTCAATTGGGAGAAGGAGCATGTTCCTTCTATTATCTTTACATCGCATGGGGGACAGGAGCTTGGACATGCGGTGGGCGACGTGCTGTTCGGAGATTACAATCCGGCTGGACGTTTGAACATGACCTGGTACAAGTCGGCCTCCGAGCTGCCGGACATGATGGATTATGACATCATCAAGGGCAAAAGAACCTACCAATACTTCGAGGGCGAAGCGCTGTTTCCTTTTGGTCATGGACTCAGTTATACCGAGTTCGCATACAGTGATTTGACATTAAGCGCCGTTAAAGTATCCGAAAATGAGTCCGTCACCGTATCCGTGAATGTGCGCAACACTGGGCAACTGGACGGTGACGAGGTCGTTCAGCTGTATGTCCGTGCGAACCAGTCCCGGGTTGTACGCCCATTGAAGACGTTAAGCGGGTTCCGGCGCATCCATCTGGCCGCCGGAGAATCGGCTGCAGTAACGTTCGAGCTGCACAGCGCCGACCTGGCCTTCTGGGACGTGACCCGTGATCGTTACTGTGTTGAGCGTGGAACATATACGCTGATGGTCGGTCGTTCGTCCGGGGATATCTTGCTCGAAACGTCCCTGGAGGTTGAAGGAGAACAGATTCCGCCGCGGTTGGCCGCAGCTCCGGTGCGTGCAGTAAACTACGATGACTACGAGGGCGTCTTCATCGACGAATGCCGCGAGGGCGGCGAGAGCGTGGCCTGTAAGCGGGAAGCAGGCTGGATCGCGTTCCATGACGTGGAGTTCGGAAGCGAGGCTCAGCGGTTTGAAGCGAGAGTATCGGGAGCTATCCAGGGCGGTGAGATCGAAATCGCGCTGGATGCCGCGGACGGGCCTGCCGCAGCCCAGTGCCGGGTGCTGCCGACCGGCGGACCCCAGGCATGGACGACGATATCTGTTCCGGTCGAAGCGGTTTCTGGCCGCCAGCAGCTGTATTTGAGGCTGAAGGGCGAGGTACGGCTCAGCTGGTTCCGGATCGTTTGATTTAAGCTTCGATGGATTCGAACCATTTTTTGCGGAATTCCGAAGGCGAGCAATTCATCGCCTTCCGGAATACCCGGATGAAGTAGCTGATATTGTCATAGCCTACTTCAAGAGCGATGTCAGATATTTTGCGGTCAGGCTCCCGAAGCAGCTCGACGGCTTGCCGGATTCGGTAGGAATTAATGTAATCCATCGGGGTCTGCCGGGTCATGGATTTGAAGAAGCGGCACAGCTGTCCTTCGCTCATCGGAATAAGCGCGGCTAATTCGGAGAGCCGGATTTGCTGGTCATAGTTCTGCTGAATGTAATGGATGACCTTTTTCAGCCGCTCGATTTTGAAGGAGTCATTACCGGTAGTTGCCGCACGGTTGCACAGCTGGCCACGTACCGCTAATTCCGAGAGCATAAGATAGAGATGCCCTTTGACAGAACCCTCATATCCGGGAGTTCTCGCCTCACAGCTGTCCATGATAGCTGCCAGGTGCTGCAACAAGGGTTGTCCATAATCATGCTTCCCGGATATATGACGGGGGAACGTGGCTTTTCTTTCCTGCAGCGGGAGAATTAAATTCTCCTGAACAGCGTCATAATAAGCGCTGGACAGCATATTCGTTCCAAATACGAGTGTAAAAAAAGAGCAGCCCTGTTCTCCATGGGCATGCGCGGCGTGAATATCACCGCCATCGATAAATACGGCTTCCCCGGCCCGCACGACGAAATAATCGGTGTCTACCTGGAACAGCGTCTCTCCCTCCAGGCAGTAGAAGAATTCGGCTTCTTCGTGCCAATGGCAGTCCACGACGTGCTCGCCTGGGCCGAACTGGTACCAGTAGGTGCCAAATGGCAATCTTTCGTCGCCGTGAGTCTTGCTCTCCTTCAGAGAGCGTCGCAATGCTTGATCCATTTAAGCTCACCTCATCAATATTGTGTTATAAATTCATTAAATTATGTTAGAATGGGTTATTTTTTATCAGTATAATGCAAGTATAGACGGTTTATTGCAAGATTACAACGATATCAGAAAGGCGGTTCTAAACGATGAAATTTACAGACGGCAACTGGTTGATTCGTGAAGGATTTACACTGTCGACAGCGGTGCAGGCCCACGATTTTACGATTGCGGATAATAAGCTGACAGCCTATGCTTCAACAAGACCGATTCAAGGTCGTGCCAATACGATCAACGGCCAACTGCTGACGATTCAATTCCACTCCCCGCTTCCAGGCGTCATTGGCGTGAAGCTGGTGCATTTTGCCGGTACGGTGGATCACGGTCCTCATTTCGAACTCGCAGGCGGCAGCGGCGATCACGTTCAAATTACGGAGAACGACGATTACGCCGAGCTGAAGAGCGGTAATTTGAGCGTCAGAGTGAACAAGGGGCCGCAATGGTCTGTTGATTTCTACCGCGGTTCGGAGCGCATTACGGGCAGCGCGTTCAAATCCATGGCTCATGTCGAGGAGAACGGCGGCGCGGTATATATGCGCGAAGAACTGGATCTTACGGTAGGCGAATGGGTATACGGGCTTGGAGAACGCTTTACTTCCTTCGTCAAGAACGGTCAAGTCGTGGATATCTGGAATAAAGATGGCGGCACAAGCTCCGAACAAGCTTACAAGAACATTCCTTTTTATATTACGAACAAAGGATACGGGGTATTTGTCAATGATCCGGGTGCTGTTTCCTTTGAAGTAGCTTCCGAGAAGGTCAAGAAAGTACAATTCAGCGTTCCTGGGGAATCGCTTGAGTATTTCGTCATCGACGGTCCTGAGCCGAAAGAGGTTCTGAACAAATATACTGCGCTGACAGGTAAGCCTTCCCTGCCTCCGGCATGGACGTTCGGGCTGTGGCTGACGACGTCGTTTACAACGAACTATGATGAAGCGACGGTCAATTCTTTTGTTGACGGCATGGCGGAAAGAGATTTGCCGCTGCATGTCTTCCACTTCGACTGCTTCTGGATGCGTGAATTCCACTGGACGGATTTCAAATGGGACGAGCGCACTTTCCCGGATCCGGAAGGAATGCTGAAGCGTCTTAAAGAGAAGGGGCTTAAAATTTGCGTATGGATCAATCCATATATCGCTCAGCGCTCCGCTCTGTTTGAAGAGGGCAAGAAGCATGGCTATCTTGTGAAAAGACCTAATGGTGACGTATGGCAGTGGAATTTGTGGCAGCCGGGAATGGCGCTTGTTGATTTCACGAATCCTGATGCATGCGAATGGTTCGCGGGCTATCTGCGTGATCTCGTAGATATGGGCGTGGACAGCTTCAAGACCGACTTCGGCGAGCGGATTCCAACAGATGTCGTCTACCATGACGGCTCCGACCCGGTGAAAATGCACAACTACTATACTCAATTGTATAATAAAGTTGTGTTTGAAGTGCTGGAAGAGAAGCTTGGCAAAAATGAAGCGGCATTGTTTGCCCGTTCGGCTACTGCGGGCGGTCAGAAGTTCCCGGTTCACTGGGGCGGCGACTGCTACGCGGACTACGAGTCGATGGCTGAGAGCTTGAGAGGCGGATTGTCCCTTGGCGTATCCGGCTTTGGCTTCTGGAGCCACGATATTGGCGGATTTGAGAATACGGCGCCTGCCGACGTGTTCAAGCGCTGGCTGGCATTCGGGCTCCTGTCCAGCCACAGCCGTCTCCATGGAAGCAGCTCTTACCGGGTTCCATGGGCATACGACGATGAGGCGGTAGACGTAACGCGCTTCTACACGAAGCTGAAATGCCGTCTGATGCCGTACTTGTTCGACACAGCGGTTGAAGCGACTGAGCAGGGCGTGCCGACGATGCGCGCGATGTTCCTGGAGTTCCCGGAAGATCCGGCAAGTGAAATGCTCGACCGTCAATATATGCTGGGCGACTCTGTGCTGGTGGCACCGGTATTCAGCAAGGAAGGCAACGTAGCCTACTATCTGCCGGAAGGCAAATGGACCCATCTATTGACAGGTGAAACGATCGAAGGCGGAAAATGGCGCAAAGAGAATTACGATTTCTTCAGCCTGCCGCTCTTCGTTCGTCCGAACTCCATCCTCGTTATGGGCGCGAACGATGTCAAACCGGATTATGACTACGCTCAGGACGCAGATGTCAGATTGTATCAAATCGAAGACGGTGCGCAGGTATCCCGGAAGGTTCGCAACGTGAAGGGCGAAACCGAGCTGGAAATCGCGGTATCGCGCGAAGGCTCTACGCTGCGCATCACGGGTGAAGGCGCAGGCAAGCCGTTTAACATCAGTCTGCACGGCTTCGGCCAGGCAGCATCGGTGCAAGGCGGCCAACTGAATGCCGATGGCAGCATCGCAGTAGGCACATTCAGCGGTAAAGCGGAAATTCAAGTTACACTTAAATAAGCAAGTTTGATTCAAGTGGAAATATCCCCTGCATCGCATAGGGGATATTTTCCGCTTTTATTGGGTGTTTTCGTTACGATACTGGAGTAGCTAGTACCCGTCGTATACTTTTTTTCGCCTTCCAGAAGCTCAAGTAACCGTTCATTGGGGATCAAATCAATATCGAGAAGTCATGTTAAATACACCTAGGTGGAGTCATGTATGATCACACCACAGTAAGTAGCAATGTGGGAGTCTAGCGAAATGTATTTTATACATCTAGTTAAGCTCGTTCTATAAAAAATACATGTGCTAAATGTAAAACATGCAGTTAGTTTGCCTGAATGGAGCGAATTCGTCGAAATAGCTTAAATCTAAATGTAGGTTTTGCAGTTAGTTTCCTCTAATCCGGCCAAAACCGATGAACTAGTTGCATGAATTACATTTAGTACCTGATCCTGACCATCTAGATAACAGCCATAAATCCTTAGTTTAATTTACTGGAGAGAAAGACTTCCAGTCCAATCAATGGGCTGTGAGGTTCTTGCAAGGAGCCGTGAGGTTTTTGCAACATTCTCATGTCGATGGAACAGTTCCATCTTCATTTTTACGTTCTTAATATATTGCCTGATTGCCCCTCTTTTAGCCGCAGCCCGGTTTTGTCATAATAGAGACGCGGAAGGGACAAGTCCATCGAAGGATAGTAGAGTAGCAGAGTAAACGGTTAAACATCGGGGGGTGTTTTTTTGCGAACTAAAATGGTGCGTTTGTTGAATGATCTCAAGCTGAAGCACAAGCTGCTGATTACTTATATCGTGGTCGTTATGCTGCCCGTCCTGATTGTGGGCGGGGCGATAACGGGTCATTTTCGCCAGCAGGCGATGGAACGCGCGATTGAGCAAACTACGAACGACGTAAAAAAAATCAAAACCCAGCTGGAAAATATGCTTCGCGTGCCCACAGACCTGTCCAACACCTTCATGTTTGATAAAACGCTGGAGAGAATGGCGACTGTCCAGTATCCAAGCGTGTTCGAGCTGACCAAGGCTTATTTGAGCTACGATGATTTCAAGGAATATGTTCAGCTGTACCGCGGGATTTCTGCCATTCGATTCTATTATGACAACCCGACACTCATTAACAATTTGGAGCTGATTCCGCTGGAGGAGGCGACCCGCTCCGCGTTGTGGTATCAGAGAGCGATGGAAACAAAAAGCATAGGCTGGTTCTATGTTGCGGATGGCGATGATTTTCCCGCCCGGAAACTGAGTTTGGTCCGGCAAATTCCTTTTCCCGAGCATCGTTCCAGCGGGGTGCTTATGATCGTGCTGAACCAGGAGGAATTGAACCGGATGCTGGGCCAGGAACAGTTCGAGACGCTGATCTTCGATGAGCAGGGATATATCGTGGCAGGCAAAAATCCAAATCTGGTTGGCAAAACGATCCATCAGCTCGATTACGGGATTGACCTGCACCAGCAGCCAAGCGGTGCGCACAAAATGGAAATGCAAGGCGAGCCCTCCTACGTGGTCGTCGAGGATTTGATTCCGGAGTCGAGCATGAACGGATTGAAAATCGTTTCCGTTTTTGCGACGAAGGCTATTGTCAAGGATGCCAATCAGGTTAGCCTTCTTGGCCTGCTCTTTATATTGCTCGTGCTGTTCATTGCGCTGTTGTTTGTGTATATCGTCTCGTTCCTAATGACGAACCGGCTGCTGCGTCTCAGCCGCCACTTCAATCGGCTGGCGCTTGGCGACCTTGCTGTAGTGTCCTCCGTCGACGGGAATGATGAGATCGGGCAGCTGTCGCGGCAGTTCAATTATATGGTGGAGAGTATTAACCTGCTTATGAACCAGGTCGTTGAGAAGACGGAGCAGAACAATGCGCTGGAGATCGCTCAAAGGGAGATCAAGCTAAAGATGCTGGCCAGCCAGATCAACCCGCATTTTCTGTTCAATTCCCTGGAGTCAATTCGGATGAACGCTCATTTGAAGGGGGAGAAGGAGATTGCGAACGTCGTCCGGCTGCTGGGGAAATTGATGCGCAAAAATCTGGAGGTAGGCAGAGATCAAATTATGCTGAAGGAAGAACTGGAAATGGTTCGGTCCTATTTGGAAATCCAAAAATTCCGCTATGAAGATCGGCTGGAGTACGAGTTAGTCATCGACCGCAAGCTAGAAGGCATTTTCATGCCCCCTCTGATCATTCAGCCGCTTGTGGAGAATGCTGTCGTGCATGGCGTGGAGAATAAGGAAGGCGGAGTCCATGTTAAACTGCTCATTCAGGCCGCGAACGACTTTGCGGAAATATCGATTCAGGATGATGGCATGGGCATGACCCTGGAGCGGCTTGAAGAGGTCAGACGATCAATGGTCGGAGCTCATGCCGCTGTAGATAACCGCATTGGCCTGGGCAATGTTCAGCAGAGGCTGGTCATGACCTTCGGCGAGCAGCACGGTCTTAAAATTTCAAGCGAATATGGCAAAGGAACAGAGATTTCCTTTACGATTCCGCTTCGCCGGGAACAGGTCTAACGGTTTGGCTGATGAATGTCTAATTTCTATATGGTTTTCTCTGAAATCTGTCGGGTATTCCCCACTCTCCTTCTGGTTTATCTTAAATATATAGTCAGAAAGGGGGATTGGACAGACAAATGAAGACGCTCTCAGCGCAAGCCGATACTAGAAATGTAAGCGTAACCCCTGATCCGTCGAAGAAGCGGAAGAAAGGATTTTGGCGAACGGTAGTACGGCAAAAATATCTTTATATGATGTCCTTGCCATTCGTAATTTGGTTGTTCGTTTTCAACTATTTGCCGATATGGGGCTGGACGATGGCGTTCCAGAACTATAAGCCGTCCAAGCCGTTTTTCGATCAGAAATGGGTCGGTTTCAAGAACTTCGTGGACCTGTTCCAGGACGAAAGGTTCTATCTCGTACTCAGAAACACGCTGGCGATGAGCGTTATGGGATTGATCGCAGGCTTCATTATCCCCATCGCTTTTGCAATATTCCTGAATGAACTCAGGGGAAAGTTTTTCAAGAGAACCGTACAAACGGTATCCTATCTGCCCCATTTCGTCTCTTGGGTCGTTGTGGCGGGGATTATTACCAAGATGCTCTCCCGGGACGGAGGGATTGTGAACGAGCTATTGCTTGCACTTCATATTATAGATGAACCCATCCAGTTTATGGCGCAGGGCAAATGGTTTTGGGGAATTGTAACCGTTTCCGATGTGTGGAAGGAGACCGGCTGGAATGCGATCATTTATTTGGCGGCTATCGCCGGAATTGACGGAGAGCTGTATGAAGCAGCCAAAGTGGACGGCGCGGGCCGCTTCCGGCAAATGTGGAATATTACGCTGCCGGGAATAAGAACGACCATTGCGGTGCTGCTGATTATGTCGATTGGACATTTAATCGGAATCGGCTTCGAGAAGCAGTTCCAGCTTAGCAACTCGCTCGTAACGGACTACTCCGAGGTGCTGGATATGTATGCGCTTAATTACGGGATCAATATTGGCCGTTTCTCTTATGGCACCGCTATCAGTATGTTCACCTCCGTCGTCAGTATCATTCTGTTGCTCACGGCGAACGGCATTATGAAGAAAACAACAAAAGAAAGCATCATGTAGGGGAGGGAGCAAAATGGCGACGTCAAAAGCATTTAACGCAACCAAGGCGGATAAGATCTTTGATATTTGCAACATGGTGATCATGGCTGTGATTCTGACCGTTACATTGTACCCCTTCCTGAACGTGCTCGCGATTTCGCTCAACGATTCGACGGATACGGTGCGGGGCGGCATCTATATCTGGCCGCGCGAATTTACTTGGGAAAACTACAAGACGATCTTTAGTTATACCGGATTGATTCAAGGCTTTAAGATTACAATTCTGCGGACGCTTGTCGGCACAATACTCGGGCTGATCAGTTCATCCATGCTGGCATACGTGCTGAGCCGCCAGGACTTCGCCTCGCGGAAATTCGTCTCGACATTCCTCGCCCTAACCATGTATTTCTCCGGCGGATTGGTGCCGACGTACATGCTGATGCGTCATCTGGATCTGATCGGCACGTTTTGGATTTATGTATTGCCAGGCCTTGTCAGCGCCTTTAACGTATTCGTAATTCGCTCCTTTATTGACGGATTGCCATATGCTTTGCAGGAATCGGCAACGCTTGACGGCGCGAATGATTTCAAGATTTATTACAAAATCATACTGCCGCTCTGCAAGCCGGTTCTGGCCACTATCGCGCTGTTTCTGGCGGTAGGTCAATGGAATGCCTGGTTCGATACTTATCTGTATAACGGGAATAAGCCCCGTCTGACCACGCTGCAGTATGAATTGATGAAGGTGCTGGCAAGCACGAACCAAGGAGCGGGGATGGCCAATGCCAATGATCTCGCCAATCAAATGGCCCAGGTATCGCCGGAATCGATCAAAATGGCGATTACCATTGTCGTAACGGTTCCGATCCTGTTTGTATATCCTTTTCTGCAGCGTTACTTTGTGTCAGGGATGACGCTGGGAGCCGTCAAGGCGTAAATCTTCAGGGCTCCAAATGCAAGCACTTACTTAATTTCCAATCCGTCCTGAGTTGAATCGTTATCAGCCTGCTTGTGCCGATCAAGCCTTGACCTTGGTATATACAGGGACAGCCTGTTATACAAATATAGCAGTTAATTTGACATGAGGGGGAAAGTAGAAATGAAATGGAGAACTCCTAAGACGATTGCCGCTCTTCTGCTGGCAAGCTCGATGCTGCTCAGCGCCTGCGGCGGTTCCGGCGGCGATGGCAAAAATGCTGGCAACGCCAATACGAATCAAAGCAGTGAAGCAGGATCGGAGAATAGCCCTGTGACCTTTTCGTTCTTCGGAGCGGATGCTAGCCCGAACTGGAACAACATGCAGGATGAAGTAGGCAAAGCCATTACTGAGAAAACCGGGGTTACCCTGGATGCGGAATTCGATGTAGGCGCGGGAGGAGGCGAGAGTAAAATTGCCCTGATGGCAGCGAGCGGAGATGTGCCGGATCTGATTTTCGCCAAAGGCGAGTTGTCCAAACTAGTGGATGCAGGACTTATCCTTGACTTGACCGATTTGATTGAAGAGCATGCACCGAATATTAAAAAAATCTTTGGCGATAACATGAACCGTTTGAAATACAGCAATGATGACCCGGCCATCTACTCTATTGTGACAAACATGGGAGTCGATAATCAATATTTCGATGCAACAGGTGGTTTTGAAATCCAGCATCGCGTATTGAAGGAATTGGGTTATCCCAAAGTCCGGACCCTTGAAGATTTTGAAAACGTATTAAAAGAATACTATGCGAAGCATCCGACTACCGACGGACAGCCGACGATTCCGCTAACCTTGAGTGCGGATGACTGGAGAATCATGATCACGGTGACTAATCCGGCCTTTATCACGACCGGTGCTCCGGATGACGGCGAATATTACGTGGATCCGGAAACTTACGAAGCCAAGCTCCATTACAAGCGGCCGGAAGAAAGAGAATATTTCCGCTGGCTGAACCGTATGTACAATGAAGGCTTGCTTGACAAGGATGCATTCGTTCAGAAGGAAGACCAATACAAAGCGAAAATTGCCAGCGGCCGCGTGCTTGGTCTGATTGACCAGGAGTGGGGCTATATGGATGCCGAGAATGCTTTGAAAACCTCAGGCAAAGACGAGTACACTTATTCACACTTCCCTGTCACGCTGAGTGAGGAGTATGTAGACCATTCCTTCCAGCCTGCCGGAGTCGACGGTTACGGCATTGCAATTACGACCGCATGTAAGGATCCGGTTCGTGCGATCAAATTCCTTGACTGGCTCGCGTCCGATGAAGGTCAAATCCTCAGAAACTGGGGGATTGAAGGCAAGCATTACACGGTAGATGAGAACGGGAAGCGCACCATCCCAGCCGAGATAACGAATAGAAGAATGAATGATACGGCGAATTTCACGAAGGAAACAGGTCTCGGAAATCCAGGCGGATTATATATAACGATGAGTGCCCGCTATGGCGATGGAGTTAAAGATTCTACAGGAAACTATTACACGATTAATTTCCCGGAACAAATCGTGGAGCTCTATTCCGATGCGGAAAAAGAATCGTTAGCAGCTTACGGCGCAACGACCTGGAAGGACCTGTTCCCGCAAGAGAGCGAATTTAAAGCGAAGGAATGGGGTGCACTGTACAACATGCCGGTTCCAACGGACGGTGATTATCAAGTCATTTTCCAGAAGACGAAAGATATCGTGTGGAAACGCATTCCAGAGGCTGTGCTGTCCAAGCCGGATCAATTTGACAAAATCTATGATGATTTCCTTGCTGAGCTTGATAAAGCAGGCGCAGAAAAAATGGAAGCCGAATATACGGAGCTCGTGAAAGCAAGAGTATCTCTATTCACAGGCAAAGACATTAAATAATTCAGCGCTGAGCGGATTTGCTACAACTGGATAGCATGAATCAAGAAAAGGCCCGTAAATACTCGGGCCTTTTTCTCTAAGTTTTTTACAATCGGAGGGGAGAAAATGAGTAAAGAGCACTGTATCGGAAGCGAGGACACCAAGCTATGGTACAGATGTCCCGCATCCCGCTGGGAAGAAGCACTTCCTATCGGAAATGGCAGGCTGGGCGGCATGGTATTCGGGGGACACCGCAGCGAGCTGATCGCGCTTAATGAAGATACGCTATGGTCCGGTTTTCCTCGTGACACGCAAAATTATGATGCGCTTCGTCACTTGAAACGGTCGCGAGAGCTCATATTTGCGGGGGAGTACAAGAAAGCGGAGCGGCTAATTGAGGCGAACATGCTGGGCAAGCGTACGGAATCGTACCAGCCGCTGGGTAATTTGAAATTGGAGGATTTGGGGACAGGCGAGATTACGGATTATTACCGGGAGCTGGATTTAGACACAGGCATTGCGGCAGTGACCTATTGTGCCGGCGGGGGCAGGCTTACGAGGCGGGCGTTCGTCAGCGCGGTCGATCAGGTGCTGGTCGTTCGTCTGGAGGCGGAAGAGCAGGGAACCATCCATCTGTCTGTCGCCTTGGACTCTCCGCTTCAACACAGCGTTGGGGCATGCGAGCAAGGGACCGGCCTAGTCATGCGGGGGCGGGCACCGAGCCATATTGCCAATAATCATCGGGGCGATCACCCGCAGTCCATCCTTTATGAAGACGGGCTGGGATTGTCGTATGAAGCGCATATGCGCGTGCTGCACGACGGGGGGAATCTGGCTGTGCGGAGCGGCCGGCTTGAGATAGCCGGCGCTAGCTCGGTGACGCTGCTGCTGGCGGCTGCGACTGATTATGCCGGTTACCGGGTCATGCCGGGGACGGATACAGGGATTAGCACAGCCAAGAAATGCAGGCAGCCGCTCGAAGCCGCGGCTCGATACGGCTATGACCGGCTGCTCAGCCGCCATATTGAGGATCACCGGGCATTGTTCCGCCGGGTGGAGCTGGAGCTGGAACTGGATCCGCAGTTATCCGCGGAAGGCAGCTCCTTGCCGACAGACGAACGACTCAAGACCTATCGGGGGGGCACGCCGGATCCGATGCTTGAGGCGCTCTATTTTCAATATGGCCGCTATCTGTTAATGGCTAGCTCGCGGCCCGGCACGCAGCCGGCGCATCTGCAGGGAATATGGAATCCGCATATGCAGCCGCCCTGGAATAGCAACTACACGACGAACATCAATACCGAGATGAATTACTGGCCGGCGGAAATCTGCAATTTAAGCGAGCTGCATGAGCCGCTGTTCCGCATGATTCAGGATTTGAGCGAGACGGGGGCGCGGACGGCGCGGATCCATTACGGCTGCCGGGGCTGGACGGCGCACCATAACGTAGACTTATGGAGATCCGCTGGGCCGTCGGACGGAGAGCCGAGCTGGGCGTTCTGGCCGATGGGCGGAGTATGGCTAAGCCGGCATTTGTGGGAGCATTATACCTTTACTCGGGATCGGCAGTTTCTGGCGGAGACGGCTTATCCGTTAATGAAAGGCGCTGCGGAGTTCTGTCTGGATTGGCTTGTGCCTGCACCGGGCGGCGAGCTGGTTACCGCACCGTCAACCTCGCCGGAGAATAAGTTTCTGACGGAGGAAGGGGAGCCCTGCAGCGTCTCAGCTGCCTCCACGATGGATTTGTACCTTATCAGGGAATTATTCGGTCATTGCCTGCAGGCGGCTGAGCTTTTGGACGTCGACGGGGAGTTTGCCCATCAGCTCGCGGAGGCCTTGGATCGCATGGCCAAGCCGGCAATAGGGACGGACGGCCGACTGCAGGAGTGGAGCGGGGATTACCCGGAAGCCGAGCCTGGTCATCGCCATGTGTCGCATCTATACGGGCTCTATCCCGGCAATGCCATCACGCCTTCCCGCACGCCGGACTTTGCTGAGGCAGCCAGAAAGACGCTGGAGAGCCGGATTGCTCAAGGGGGCGGACATACCGGCTGGAGCTGCGCCTGGCTGATCAACCTGTATGCGCGGCTGAAAGACGGGAATACGGCGCATCGTTTCGTGAATACTCTGCTGTCCCGCTCGACGTATCCCAATTTGTTCGACGACCATCCGCCGTTTCAGATCGACGGCAATTTCGGCGGCACGGCGGGCATCGCCGAGATGCTGCTGCAGAGCCATGAAGAGACGATTGAGCTGCTCCCGGCACTGCCGGAGGCATGGAAAAACGGCCGGTTCAGCGGGCTGAAAGCCAGGGGCGGCTTTACGGTTAGCGCCGCTTGGGAGAACGGCCGCCTTCGTTCAGCTGAATTGACCCCCACTTTGACAGGATGGTGCTCAGTTCAGTATGCGGAGCCGCTATTCGTTCAGTCGTCTGACGGAAGCATCGTCAATACAGGGGAACGGTTCTGGGCGGAATCGGGCGAGACGTACTTTATTCAACTGCGAAACTAAGGGTTACGTACTTTGGAGTTAAATGGTTATGGCCGTTTGCCAGTCAAGCCATTAGAGTGTGCCTGTTGTTGACAACGGTTGAAAGAGATAATATGATGATGCAATCATGCACCGCCAAAATCCTTAAATGTAAGAGGAGCATATTCTCTGTGCATTTACTGATCTTGGTGGTTCTTTGTTTCTTAGGGCTGAAGGGGGAGACTTGATGAATAGAAAACGGTTAACGACAGGCTTAGGCTTAGCAGCATTACTGGCAGTATTACTAGCAGGATGCTCCTCCACTTCCTTGCCGGCACATGAAAAGAACTTATCCAGTCAAACTATGTCTGAGGAAGCGCAAGCGAGCGAGCACGCTGAGAGACAAAACCTTTCTGGAGAGGCTGAGCAAGCACAAGCAGGGCAGAGCTCTGAACAAGAAGAGCTTGGAGCTGAACCAGGCTTGGAGAGCGATCAAGCGGAGATGGGGCAGAATTCCGCGCAGGAAGGGGAAGAAGCTCAGCTAGAAGCTGAGGCGGATCAAGCAGGGGATCAGCCGATTGTCGGGATTGCGAAGAAGCGAGAGCTGCCTGAAGGGTTTGTTTATGCAGACGAGGTGCTCGAGCATGCTTTCTATGACATTCGCTATTATAGTGAATACAACTTTGTTGGAGAACAAATCGACGGCTATCATGCGCCGTTTGCTATTTTAAGCGTACAAGCAGCAAAGGCGCTAAAAAAAGCAGAACAAGAGTTGGAGCCGCTGGGCTATTCCTTGCTCATTTATGATGCCTATCGTCCGCAAAAGGCGGTGGAGCATTTCAAGAAATGGGCAGCAGATGAGCAGGATGTCAAGATGAAGGAGGAGTTCTATCCAGACATTGACAAGAAAAATGTGTTCAAGCTTGGCTACCTTTCGCAGCGGTCAGGCCATTCACGCGGAAGTACTGTAGATTTAACCTTGGCTGATCAAGTAACGGGAGAGCCGCTTGACATGGGCGGTATACATGATTTTCTGGGCGAGATTTCAGCACATGATGCAGCAGGCTTGACTGAAGCACAGGCTAAGAACCGATTGCTGCTCAAAGAAATGATGATGGCTGCCGGTTTCAAACCGTACAACAAGGAATGGTGGCATTATACATTGAACTACGAGCCCTATCCAAAGAAGTATTTTGATTTTGATGTGGAATAGCAGTTGGCAGCTGTCTTTTTTTGCTAGATAGTTTAATTTAAAGCGGGCGGGGCTATATAAGCTGCCGCTTTTTTTGTGCTGCAAAAAAGTTCTAAGGGCGAAAGGGTCGAACCTTGTTATTGCGATGCAGCTTAAATAACCTGCATATAAGTCTTTAAAAACTTCATTCATCATCACATAAGGCGATGTTAATCTTAGAACGAGCAAACAACAGCTATAGACATTATGAAACGGGGAATTGGAAGCTATGTAAAAATATAAGGAAGGAGGCCAGTTCAAGCTTAAGCATGAAAACGAAAAGTTGTCTCTTCAATTCCTGCAAAGGGCTGGATTTTTTGAGAGGATAGGTTGTTGAGGATTGGACTAGTTAAAGTTATATGGAGGTGCAGTATGAAAAGAACGCTTAATTTCAAGGTGGTTTGGAAGCGCTTTCTCTCGGCTTCCCTTGCCGCACTAATGCTTGCTTCTAGCGCTATAATAACACCGGCATCCGTTTCGGCTTCGTCTGGCAGTGGTTATGAGGTTGAAATTATAGAAAGTGAGAGTAATGGCTTTACTCATCCTGGCGTCGGTGTAACTAAATCTGTCCTGGAAAACATGAGAACGCAGGTATTAGCGAAGAAGGAGCCGTGGTATTCCTATTACCAGGCTATGACCGTATCCTCTGCGGCTTCAAAGTCGGTGACTTCAAGCCATGCCAGCTCTAGCGATCCTGCGAAGCCGGCATCCTATGCGTTCAATAGCCAGGGCATCAATTCAAAGTTTATCCAGGATGGATTGAAAGCTTATACACAAACGCTGATGTATGTTGTTACGGGTGAAGAAGTTTATCGTAAAAATGCAATGGACATCATTCGTATTTGGTCTCAGATGGATCCGGATCAGTATGCGTATTTTAATGATGCTCATATCCATACCGGTATTCCGCTGAATCGAATGGTTACTGCAGCAGAAATTTTAAGATCTGCCAGTTACCAAGATGTATCGCTGGCATGGACAGAAGAGGATACCGCCAATTTTACCAATCATCTAATTAACCCGGTGATTGAAACCTTTCAGCACGATAACAACCATTTTATGAATCAGCATCTATATCGCTTCTCGGTGCAATGGCAGGCTATATTTTTACAGACAATAGAGAAAGATACAATGAAGCTGTAGAGTGGGCTACTGTCAATAAAACGGCTCTTAACCAAGGCTTCAACGGATCGATTAAGCGTTTATTCCGTTTAGTAGAAACCAATGAGGCAACTGGAGATGTATTGGATTCACGGCGAGTCCAGCATGTGGAGATGGGACGGGATCAGGCTCATGGTGCAGGTGATTTAACGAATGCAGCGATTTTGGCCCGAATGTTTTATGCTCAGGGAACGAAAGTAGATCCGACAGAAGGTGTAGCATCCGAGGAAGATCATGCCGTAGGCTACTATGAATTTTTAGATGATCGCGTGCTGAAGGCAGCCGATTACTTTTGGCAGTTTATGCTTGGGTATGACACGCCGTGGACACCTGTGGCGCATTCGATATTTCCTGATGGAGAGGTTAAAGGCATCTATTATAAAATTTCCGATTTATACAAGGGCAGAACAAATACGGCTCTGTTCTGGGATATGTATTACTACTACAAGTATGTCAGGGATATGGATGTGGCGGAAGAGGCGCCGTATTTTTATGAAGCATTTGTGAAGCGGAGTCCATCCAATTACTACTATCAGGGCAACTTTACACAGGCTTGGGAAAGCGTGGACGGCGGAGGCGACTTCTGGCTTTATATTCCGCAGGAAGCCGAGGTGGAAGGAACGCTATATCTTCCTAAAGAGCAGCATGCAGCATTTGTAGAGCTTGAAGAAAGGTATACTGCTTTTGATCAGACCACACGGGCTGCGGTGGATGAAGGAGTTTCATATGTGGAATTCAATCCGGCATCCGAGGGAAGCAAAATTGCGGTTCATAATCTTGCTTTTGGAAATCGCAGCACTTCAAGCCTTGTCGGGGTGAAGTTTCGCAGCAACGGTCCGGCCGTATTGGAGCTGAGCACTGGCTTCGATGCTGAGCCGTATCATACGTTAACCTTGCCAGATACACGCAATGAGTGGAGATATATAACTTTTGATATGGGGATCAATAATGTTTCATATGGCCAACTGCATGGAGATTTCAGCTTGGTTTACATGAATGTCAAAGGCGAAGGCACGACAGTGGGAATGGATCACTTCAATGTCAAGGCAGGGGAACAGCTGACTCCGCCCGTTTTTAATACTGGGAAGTCGGATTTAGCCATCGATGTATTTGTCGGTGCGCCATTGCAGTTGGACTTCTCTGCGACGGATTTCAGTTCTTCAGATGTTTTGACGTATAACATAGCTGAACTTCCGAACGGAGCTTCATTAAATGCAGATACTGGAGAATTTTTATGGCAGCCGCTGCAATCAGGGATCTATTCTTTTGTAGTAGAAGCATCAGATGGAACTACCCTGGAGACCAAGAAGGTAACGATAGCGGTAGCTGTCGATCGAGCTGCTGCAGTCGAGGCGGTCCGCTCTCTGTATGATCCGAATACGCTCTATGAGACAGCATCGCTTAACTATTATAATCAGGTATTATCCGAGACGGAAAAACTGCTGGAGACTGCTAATGATGAACAATTTGTAGAGCAGTTGAAGTCCTTGAAGGCAGCGGCCGAAAATCTTCAATGGCTTACTCCGCTGTTGAAGGATGGCAGCATGGATTATAGCCATATTGTCAACTCTACCTTTGGAGACTCTATCTCTCTTCTCGTGGATGACAATGATAATTCGTTTCCTGTCTACTCGTTGGCGCCGGATCTTTATCATATTGTAGATTTTGGTTCCGACTATAAGGTTTCCGCAGAAGCTTTTGGTTTTGAAGGCAGGATGAATTTTGACGATCGAATGGCTGGAACGACGGTTTATGCCTCTAATGATGGAGTTAACTGGACAAGAATTACACCAGGGCAAACGGAATTTACTAGTGAAATGTCAATGATCGAGGTGGCAGATGAATATCAAAATTCGCAATTTCGATTGTTCAAAATCCAAATGATTGATCCGCAGCCGGATGTTTTGCACGGGAAGATTTCCAACATGCTGGAGTTAAGCGAGTTTAGAATTTTCGGGCAGCGCCATGAGGCTAGCAACAGGTTAGAATCTATTTCCATTGGCTCAGACCAAAGTATGAAAGGCAGAATTGTAAAAGGCGATAGCGTCAAGCTAACGTTTGAAGCGAAAGAAGAAATCAGTGATGTCCGAGTTGTGATTCAGGGGCAGGAAGCGGATGTTCAGACCACGGATCATATGAGTTTTACCGCCGTTGCAGCAATGGGAGATGAGGCGGAAACCGGGACGATCGCATTCTCCATCGATTACTTAACCTATGATGGAACAGCGGGAGACACGGCATATTTTACTACCGATGGCTCCAAGCTGTTTCTTGCAGACGAGTCGAATTTGATCGGCGATGTACTGGAAATGGCTTGTCTTATCGACTCTACTACGGGCAGATCCGCAGCGGACACTTTGAAGCAGACAGGCTACTTATTTGACAACGACATTACCACCTTCTCTGACTATCGCTTTAATGGGGGCGGAGCAGGAGGCTATATTTCCTTCGATTTTAAAGAAGGGAACAGGGTTGAGCTTAGCAGCGTAGATCTTCTTGCCAGGCAGGATCAGTACTATACGAGAATACGAGGTACGGTAGTGCAAGGCTCTAACGATAATGTAACGTGGACGACAATAAGCAGCGCAGCGTCCTCCATGGAAGAGTGGCAGCAATTGAAGATTACGGATCCAGGCCCTTACAGATATATTCGTCTATACAATTCCAGCGCCTGGTTCGGTAATATGGCTGAAGTTAAGTTTTATGGTTCTGTTACATCTGTTAGCAAGCTTGAATCGGTTTCGATCAGCTCGGAGCAAGCCATACGAAACAGAATTGTTTCGGGGGATACCGTTAAATTGTCGATTCAGGCGAAAGAAGCCATCAACGATGTTCGAGTCATGATTCAAGGGCAGGAGGCAGTGGTCAGCACAGAGGACGATGTGAACTTTATAGCAGCTGCAGTCATAGAGGAAGGAGTGTCAACAGGGCTGGTCAACTTCACCATTAACTATAAGCTGCAGGATGGAAGCGACGGTTTCCAAATTACGTCCACAACGGATTTCTCTACATTAATCCTTGTCGACGAGACGCATGTCATTGAGAATGTGACAAGCATTAGTGAATTAATCGATTCTACAGCAGGCAGAACAGCAGCGGACACACTGAAGCAAGTAAACAATTTGTTTGATAGTAATGCAAGCACGAATTCGGATTTCCGTGCAGGCAGCAGTTCAGGCAGCGGCAGCTATATCATTTTTGACTTCAAAGAAGGCCATGCTGTTCAGCTATCCACGGTTGAATTGCTGGCCAGGCAGGATCAGTATTATACGAGAATAAAAGGAACGATAGTCCAGGGTTCAAACGATAATATGACATGGACAAATTTAACGGTTCCAGCGGCCTCAACCATGGAATGGCAAACACTTTCTATCAGCGAGAGTGCACCGTACCGTTACATTCGGATATATAACTCCGGTACATGGTATGGCAATATGGCAGAGCTGCGCTTACACAAGGCGGAGCCGGTAACATTGGAGAATTTGACGATAGCGCCAGATTCCGTTTCGTTAGGGGGTGGAAGTACGCAAGCGTTGAGCGTAACAGCTAACTATTCGGACGAAACGCAAGCAGATGTAACTGCATTCGCAAGCTACAGCACAAGCAACGAGTCCGTGGCGATGGTCAATGAAGCTGGCGTTGTGTCAGCCGTAGCCGAAGGCATATCGGTGATTACGGCGACATATGAAGGCGAGAGCGCAATGGTAGGCGTGGCGGTAAAATTAGTACTGGAGCCAGGTCCAGAGCCAGAGCCAGTAACATTGGAAAGTTTGACGATAGCGCCAGAGACCGTTTCGCTAAAGATTGGAACTACGCAAGCATTGAGCGTAAAAGCCAATTACTCCGACAAAACACAAGCGGACATAACCGCATTCGCAAGCTACACCACAAGCAACGAGTCCGTAGCGACGGTCAATAAAGCTGGCGTAGTATCAGCCGTAGCTGAAGGCATATCGGTCATTACTGCGACATATGAGAACGAGAACGTTATGGTAAGGGTGAAGATAACGACACCCAGCAGCAGCGGCAATACGGGGAGTGGGAACGCAGGGAATGGGAACACATCACGTCCAACGGAGCCGGCAGGGTCTGCTGCTCCAACGGAACCGCTACAATCTGCTCCAGCGGAATCAGATCCAACTGAACCTGAACCCGGCCCAACAGAGCCAGCTCAGCCGACGCCAGCAAAGCCTGTGTTCAACGATAAAGTTGATCTAGCTGTCCTCCGGGCAATGATTAAACATGGGCAAAATGCGCCCGCTGCGCGCTTCCAAGACGTGTCCCCGTCAGCATGGAGCGCATCAGCAATTGGGCGGGCAGCTCGCATGGGCTTTGTATTGGGTTTTGAGGATGGTACGTTCAGACCCAATGCCAGTATTACCAGAGCAGAGTTTGCAATGATGGTTGCTAAAGCATTTGGACCGACATCCGCAGGCAATGCGTTTTTCTCGGATATACGGCAGCATTGGGCGGCGAAAGAGATTGCGGCATTGAAGGAGTTGGGCATCATTTCGGGATATAGCGACGGTACATTCCGCCCTAATCAGCAAGTTACTCGCGAGGAAATGGTAGCTGTTCTTGCTCGATTGACGAACTATGTCCCGGTAGAGTTGTCTCCATTCACTGATATTGAATCTAGTTGGGCTGCGGATGCAATTCATGCGTTTGCTGCGGCTGGAATCGTGTCGGGCAAGGGAGAAAGCCGATTCGCTCCTGCTGATCCAGCTTCGCGCGAGGAGGCTGTTACGCTCATTATTCGTCTTTTAGACAAGTTGAATTAACCTTATTCAAATACCGTTTATGGAAAGCGCCATTGTTCTTACTGTAGGAAAATCGTACAAAATGTGCGCAAGGCAAACTGTTAATCAAAAAATCCATCAAGTAAAAATAAATCAGATGATCCTAAATGAATTTGCAAGACTGCCCAGAAGATGGATGCCTCCGTCTTCTGGGCATTTCGTCTTCTAGCCCCAGTTTGACTTGTTATTCTAGCTAAAAGTTATTATGAATATACTTTGCGGAACTGCTGCGGGGTCATGCCAGTATTTCTGCGGAACGTCGCAACGAAATGGCTTGGGTCGCGAAACCCGGTATGCTCCGCTATCGCCGCCACCGTTAAATCGGAGCGGCCGGCCAGCAGTTCCTTCGCCTTATGTATGCGCATCTGCACGAAGTAGGCGTACGGGGACAGGCTGAAGGCCCGCTGAAACAGCTTGCTCAGCTGCCGTCCCGACATTTGGGCGGTTTCGGCGAGATCATCAAGACCGACATCGCTGTCATTAAAATTCTGCTCCATCCATTTCAATACGGGAATCAGCCTTTCGATGTTCCGGGAGGCGGACATCTGGCTGACTTGGCCGTATTTGCTAAGCAGGCCAAGAAAGCGGTAGGCATCCGTGGACGTCTCGAGCCCGAACATATCGGTGTCCGTGTCGAGTCTGGCCAGCATGTGGCTCAGCAAAGGAACAAACGGAGAGTCGGTGTCCAGGCGGTACAGCGATGAAGTCAGCACGCCAAAGGATGCCAGAATGTGCGCGGCAGCCTCGCCTCCGAAAGTCAAATAATAAGTGCGCCATATTCCGGCGGGATTAGCTTCGTAACGATGGGGCAGTCCAGGGGGCAATAGCACGCCTGTTCCTTCGGTCAGCCTGACCGTTTCATTGGCAAAATGCAGGATCCCCTCGCCTTCTTCGGTTTGAATCCAGTGATATTTAGGATACCCTTCCGGGCGGGAGATGGGCTCCTGCTCAGGATTATAGCCGATGCTCTCTACGCTAACCGGCAGCCCAGAGGCGCCGGACGGTGAGAATACGAAGCGGCGCATCGCTTTTGCGATCATCAGAATCACCTGCCTGATAGAGTTCCATATTATTATATCCTCAATCAATATTATTATATATATAGCAGTAAATTAAGCAATTACAATGATAATATAATTATATTTCATTAAAGGATGTGTATCGCATTGATTAATGATAAGCTGCCGAAGATTTGGTATGGAGGCGACTATAACCCGGAGCAATGGGGACCAGAGGTTTGGAGCGAGGATGATCGCATGTTCAAGCTGGCGGGCATCGATGTGGCGACGATAAACGTTTTTGCCTGGGCTGTTCTTCAGCCCGATGAAGAGACCTATGATTTTTCGGCCCTGGATGCCACGATAGATCGTTTATATAACAATGGAGTGTATGTTTGCCTGGGAACAAGCACGGCGGCTCACCCGGCCTGGATGGCCAAGAAATATCCTGACGTAACGCGGGTGGATGTACAAGGCAGAAAACGCAAATTCGGCGGGCGGCACAATTCCTGTCCTAACAGCCCGACTTACCGCAAATATTCCGCCCGTATTGCCGGAAAGCTGGCCGAGCGGTATAAGGACCATCCCGCACTGCTGATCTGGCACGTTTCGAACGAATACGGCGGCTACTGCTATTGCGACAACTGTGCCAAAGCTTTCCGCGTATGGCTTAAGAAGCGTTACGGCACAATCGAGAACGTGAACAAGGCCTGGAATACGAGATTCTGGGGACACACGTTCTATGAATGGGATGAAATCGTACAGCCGAGCGAGCTGAGCGAAGAGTGGAACGGCAACCGCACGAACTTCCAGGGAATTTCCCTCGATTACCGCAGATTCATGTCGGACAGCTTGCTGGAATGCTACAAGCTGGAGCATGATGAAATCAGGCAGCATACGCCGAATATACCGATCACGACTAACCTGATGGGGACTTACCCTGAGCTGGATTACTTCAAATGGGGCAAAGAAATGGACGTCGTTTCCTGGGACAACTATCCTTCCCTGGACACGCCGGTCAGCTTTACGGCAATGAGCCATGATTTAATGCGCGGGCTTAGAAGCGGCCAGCCGTTCATGCTCATGGAGCAGACGCCGAGCCAGCAGAACTGGCAGGCTTACAACTCTCTGAAACGGCCGGGCGTTATGCGTCTATGGAGCTATCAGGCCGTTGCCAGAGGCGCGGATACGGTCATGTTCTTCCAATTGCGGCGCTCAATCGGGGCTTGCGAGAAATACCATGGCGCCGTCATCGAACATGTCGGGCATGAGCATACGCGTGTATTCCGGGAGTGCGCCGAGCTTGGTCGCGAATTGCAGCAGTTGTCCGACAAGCTGATCGACGCGAGAACGCAGGCGAGAATTGCCATCGTTTACGACTGGGAGAACCGCTGGGCCATCGAATTGTCGAGCGGGCCGACGGTCGCCTTGAACTATGTGAATGAAGTGCATAAATTTTACGATGCCCTCTTCCAAATGAACATCGAGGCAGACATGGTGAGTGTGGAGGAGGACTTCAGCAAATACGATATCGTCATCGCTCCGGTAATGTATATGGTAAAACCGGGTTTTGCTAAGAAATCGGAGGAATTCACAGCTGGCGGCGGCACGTTTGTGACAACCTTCTTTAGCGGAATCGTCAATGAGAATGACATTGTCACGCTGGGAGGATATCCGGGAGAGCTCCGCTCCCTGCTCGGTATCTGGGCTGAGGAGATCGATGCGCTGTTCCCGGATCAGAAGAACAGAATCGTCATGAAGCAGCCATGGGGAGAGCTGCAGGGCGAATATGACTGCGGTCTGCTCTGCGATTTGATCCATTCCGAAGGAGCGGAAGTTCTGGCTGAGTATGGCGATGATTTCTACCAGGGCATGCCGGTTATCACAAGAAATCGGTTTGGCTCCGGTCAAGCCTATTATGTAGCCAGCAGTCCCGATGCTTCCTTCCTGAAAGGCTTCTTAGCCAATCTATGCGCAGAGAAAGGGATCGAGCCGCTAGTGTCCGCGGGAGAGGGCGTGGAATCGGCCCGGCGCGTGAAGAACGGCAACGCCTATCTGTTCCTGCTTAACCATAATGCTGCTCCGGCAGAGGTGCGGATCGGCGACGGAGAGCAGAAGGATCTTCTTACGAACGAGACGGTTAAAGGCTCGGTTACGGTGCCTGGCCGCGGCGTCATGATTCTGGAGAGCGCGCTGAAGTAAAATATTATAGGATAACACTGCGAAAGGCGCCTGCATGAGCAGGCGCCTTAAACATTTATCGTCAGCTATTCTCGAGAATCGTGTTCAACGTAGTGCGGTCCAGCCCTTCGACGAGCTTGATCAGCAGCTCCTTAGCCGCTGCATAATCATCGGTGTGGATAATCGAAGAGGATGTATGAATATAACGGGAGCATATGCCGATGACAGCCGACGGAACGCCGATGCCGCTTAAATGGACTTGGCCTGCGTCAGTTCCTCCCGGAGAGACAAAGTATTGATACTTGATGCGATGCGTATCGGCCGTATCCTGCACGTATTCCAGGAGGCCGCGGTGTGTCAGCATGCTCGGATCGTAAATCCGCAGCAAGGTTCCTTCGCCGAGCCTGCCGAACGCCCGTTTGTCTCCGGCCATATCGTTGGCGGCACTGGCATCCAGGGCGAAGAAGATATCCGGCTGAATCAGGTTCGCTGCCGTTCTTGCGCCCCGCAGGCCAAGCTCTTCCTGAACGTTCGCTCCGCAATACAGTGTGTTCGGGAGCTGCCTGCCATGCACCGCCTGCATCAGCTCGATGGCAAGCCCGACGCCGTAGCGGTTGTCCCAGGCCTTGGCCATAATTTTCTTGGGGTTGGCCAGCGGAGTAAATTCGCAAATCGGTACAATCTGCTGCCCGGGGCGAATACCGAAGGCTTCCGCTTCGGCGCGGTCATCCGCTCCGACGTCCAGATACATCGCCTTAATATCCACGGGCTTGCTGCGGGCCGCATCGTCAAGCAAATGCGGCGGCGTAGAGCCGACGACGCCGATAATGGTCCTTTCCGGCGTAATAATCTGCAGGCGCTGGGCCAATACTGCCTGGCTCCACCAGCCGCCGAGCGGCTGGAACGTGACCATGCCCGTTTCCGTAATTCCCGTAACCATGAAGCCTACTTCGTCCATATGCCCGGCAACCATTACTTTAGGGCCTTGCTCATCGCCGCGGATGACGCCGAACAGGCTGCCCAGGCGGTCCTGCACAAATTCTTCCGTATATGCCGACAGCTTCTCTTTTAGCAGTGCCCGAAGATCTCTTTCGAAGCCCGGAGCTGCTGGAAACTCGGTTAATTGCTTGAATAATGAACGTGTTTCTTCATTCATGAAATGTCTCTCCTTCCATCTATTTTAGTATGAACCAGCTTTTCCGGATTGTCCATTCACGTCAAACCAAGATCTTGCATATAATTGCAGAAGAGCATGCTGGGAGTCATAGGGAGGCAATGACAATGGCGATGGAACGGTATTCGAGGGACTGGCTGCTGATCTGTTTGTTGTTCATTTTGCTCGTTATCGTGCTTCAATATTTGTAGACAAGATAAGACGGGTCAACATGCGTCATAAGAAAAGAACGGCAGAAGCGCAGTCTCCTTGGCGAAACAGCTTAGGAGATGCGCTTTTTTTATGCATAGATCTCGCGGCAGCTGCCATTATGGATGATTTACCAAACATAACAAGCGGCGAAGCGGTAAATAATATTTGGCAAAGCATGAGAGCATACCCTGCATCGCTTATGCGGTAGTTTTGGAAATGGAGGATGGTGGGCAATGATTTTTCTGTGGGCTTTTATCGTTGGTGGGTTGTTCTGCGTCGTCGGACAGTTGATGTTTGACGTCATAAAGCTGACTCCGGCTCACACGATGAGCACGCTTGTCGTAATCGGCGCCGTGATGGATGCGTTCGGCTGGTATGATCCGCTGATTAAATTCGCAGGGGCTGGCGCCTCGGTGCCAATTACAAGCTTTGGCAACTCGCTGGTACACGGCGCATTAACAGAGCTGCAGAAGGATGGCTGGATCGGCGTCATCACCGGCATCTTTGAAGTAACCAGCGCCGGCATTTCAGCGGCGATTATTTTCTCCTTCCTGGCTGCCCTTGTCGTTCGGCCAAGAGGATAAGCGAGTATGAATCCCCGTTAGAGCGTGTAACGCTTTGCGGGGATTTATTATGCATGTGTACTTCCCCTCCCTGCTTCATGTACAATAAGTATAAGTGTGACGAATGATGTCTGAGGAGGGAATATTTGATGCCCGTAAGAGAGCAATCGATACAAACGATGTCTGCTGTCCGAGCAAACCTGGAATCCTGCATATTGGGAAAAGAATTTGAGATCACCCTTCTTCTCACTGCTCTCCTTGCCGGAGGTCACGTATTGATCGAGGATGTGCCCGGAACGGGAAAAACCCAGCTCATCAAAGCTATGGCCAAGTCCATGAGCGGAGAATACCGCCGCATCCAATGCAATCCCGACATTTTGCCGAGCGATATAACTGGCGTATCGGTTTTTCATCCGCATGAAGAACGCTTCGTATTTCGGCCGGGTCCGGTCATGACGAATATTCTGCTTGCCGACGAGATTAACCGCGCGACGACGAAGACCCAGTCGGCCCTGCTGGAAGTTATGGAGGAACGCAGTGTGACGGCCGATGGCCATACATATGAACTGCCGCATCCTTTCATGCTTTGCGCTACGCAGAACCCGATCGATTTTGAGGGTACCTATATGCTGCCGGAAGCTCAGCTGGATCGTTTCATGATGAAAATAGCGATGGGCTACCCTGATGCGGCAACAGAGAAAACCATGCTGCTGTTTCATGCCAAGGGCCAGCCTGCCGATCAGCTTCAGGCCGTGACTACGATGGACGAAATTGCCAAGATCCAAGAAGAGATCCGCGACGTTTATTTGAGTGATGCTCTGGGCGATTACTTGCTCGGCATCGTCCGCCGTACCCGAGAGCATGAGTCTGTCCTTCTTGGGGCAAGTCCTCGGGCTTCGCTTGCTTTCGTTATGGCGGTAAAAGCGTACGCCTTTCTTCAGGAGCGGGACTACGTGATTCCCGACGATATCAAGACGCTTGCGTCTTATGTGCTTGGCCACCGAATTCTGCTTCGCCCGGAAGCCCGGCTTGGCAGCATGAGCGCACAGCAGGTGCTTCAGCAAATCATTAAACAGGCGCAAGTGCCCATCTCTTCGGTAGGTTGAGAAGATGCGAGCCCTGCTGAATACATGGAAATCAGGCGTACGCTCGTTGAAATTTTGGAGAGTCGCCTCCTTATGGCTGATTTGTCTGCTCTATTTGTTATTTCAGGGCGGCAAAACTTCATTTATGCTCTTTGCGATGGTTACCTTGCTCGTATGCTACTGGCTTCTCAGCAGTCTGTGGGGAATCCGCCAGATTAAGGGCCACCGGACGATGCTGTCCGTACATGGAGAGCAATTTTTGCTCCAGGCCGGGGACCAGGCTCAAATTAGGCTGCAGCTTCAGCTCCCCAGATTGCTGCCGCTGCCGTATATCATCGTCCGAGAGGTCATGAAGCGCCATAATGGCGATTCGTGGGCGTTTGAGGATAGCGTTATTCCCCAAAACCGCGGCGAGGCCGAGCTCGTATATAATACGCCGCCGCTGGAACGGGGACAATATGAATTTGCAGGTACAGAATGCAAGTCCGAGGATATTTTTGGTCTTATGGAGCATAAGGGGACTTTTCAGGCCGCTGCCCAATTCCGCGTGCTTCCAAGAACGGTGTTCATTCCCCATTGGCAGTTATATAGCCGGAATTCGAGGCTTCCCGGACCGGAGACGGCCGTATCCAATTCCCGCCGCGAGACGACGCAAATCAACGGGGTTCGCGATTATGTCTACGGGGACCGGATTTCCAGAATACACTGGGGCGCAACGGCGAAGACGGGAACTTGGAAATCCAAGGAATTCGAGCATGAATCTCTTCCGAAGACCATCCTGGTCCTGGATGCAAATGCAAGCAGCTATAAGACTTCGCAGCAGTTTGAACTGGCAGTGTCCGTCTGCGCATCTTTGCTCGAATACGGTTTGCGGGAAAGGATCAGCATGGGACTTTGTACGCTAGGTCAGGAGCTTCGCAGATTTGCCCCAGCCGAAGGATATATCGAGCGTCAGCAAATGATCCAGCATCTAGTCGATATCAATGCGGACGGAAGCGGGAGCCACCAAGAACGCCTGGACGAGATCCGGGACTTTTTCCCGGAGAGCTCTTTCTTCATTTGGATTAGTCCGCTGGCGGATAAAACGGCGGCCAGTGTCTTTGGCTGGGCCAAAATGAGACGGATGACGCCCTATCATATTCAGGTGTCCGTCCCAGGACAAGGGGGAGGAGCGCGTTCTTCCTGGCAAACGGCTCTTCATCACCGGGAAATCCGGGGAATCCAAGTCTCCTCTCTGCAGGAACTTCCCTCCGCGATGGGAGGGGGACTTACATGAACAATGCGGTAAAATCCCCCGAGCCGGCATGGTATAGGCTCTTTGTCATTGTCTGGATGATGATTATCGGCATGCAGTGGATCGATTATACAGAACCGATTTGGTATCAGGAGACGACGGCTCTCGTTACAGCAACGCTCTTTGCCGTCGCTTTATGTGAAGCATTGCTGCATTCTCGCCCATGGCTTAACTGGACGTTGAAATCTTTTGCACTTATTGTGATACTCCGAATCATTTTGGGCATTTATATTTATTATCCGAGCGGCCCGGTCTTTCCGGATCAGGCTCGCCAACTGCTAGCGCACTCGTCCCCTTATATCTGGTTTGCCCTAGCCGCTTGGGGATTGTTCGATTTGCTGATCCGTTTGCTGACAGATCGCGCCAAGGTCATCATGTTCTTAAGCTGCAATTTGCTTGCCTTGACCATATTGGATTCCTTTACTTCCTATTATTTGTGGGGAAATGTCGCTTGGCTAGTGTTCGCTGGTCTGGGATGGCTAGTATGCCTGCATTTCCGCAAATTTCAGCTTAAATACCCGCAAGGATGGGTGAAGCTGCGCAAAGAACCGCTGAAAATTACGCTGAACATCGTCGTTATTTTCGCTTCGGTACTTTTGATCGGGGTAAGCATGCCTGCGGTTTCGCCTATTTTGACCGACCCGTACACGGCCTGGAAGAAAAGAGGCGCCGCTGTACAGGCGCCCGGTCCGGGTGCCGTACCGTCCAGCGAAACGAGCATTATTCCGTCGCCGAATTACCCGGAGGAAGTATTGTCGGGCTATAGCCGAGACGACACCCGACTGGGAGACGGCTTCGAATTCAGCTACAGCCCGGTCATGAATGTGATTTCCGATGTCCGTTCGTATTGGCGGGGAGAGACCCGCCGGATATACACCGGCGCCGGCTGGGCTGATCTGGACAAAGAAGGGCGGGACACGCATTTCTATGCAGGTGGCGGCGACAACAGCCAACCTCTTGTTAATCGCGATGCGGGCCGGATAGAGACCCGTAAGGTGGAGCAAATTGTTACGATGCAGACGGATAAAGATTATCCAGTGTTATTCGGGGGTTACGCAATCAGCAGCGTGGAAGTACTGGATGAGGAACCGGAAGCCCGGCCCCGGATGCATTGGGCCGGCAAGGAGGCGGAGCTGCGTTGGAGCGGGTTTAGCGGAGCTGATCCCGGTTATGCTTATCCGAAGCGGTATAAGGTGACTGCGGAGATCCCGGTCATTCCGGTGGAGGAACTAAGGCAGGCAAGCTATGACGCGCTTTATTCGTCCCGGAACGTGAACGGCCAATATTTGCAGATTCCGGCTAATTTTCCGCAGAGGGTACGTGAGCTGGCAGAGGAAGTTACGGCAGAGGGCGCTACACCCTATGAGAAAATGGAACTGCTGCAAGCGTACCTCCGGCAAAATTATGAATATACGAACAAGCCCGATCTGACCAGGAAGCAAAGCGAGGACTTCGTCGACAGCTTCCTGTTCGAAATCAAGCAGGGTTATTGCGATTATTACTCGACGTCTATGGTGATGATGGCCCGATCACTGCAAATTCCGGCGAGATGGGTCAAAGGCTATGCACCGGGGAGCATGCCCACCATGGAAATGATGCAGCGCTTCCCGGAAATGGAGACCGGCTACAGTGTAAGCAATTCAGACGCTCATTCCTGGGCTGAGCTGTACTTCGGGGAAGAATATGGCTGGATCCCGTTTGAAGCAACTCCCGGCTTCGATACAACGCTGCTGACCCCGGAAGAGGAAAGCGTAGATACGTGGAGCGAGGATTTGGCGGAGGATGACGCAAGCAGCGAGGAGATGTCCAATTTGCTCGATGGCATGGATCCAAAGGTGCTGCGCTGGGTATTCGGAATCTCGTTGACTACACTCGTTTCATCGCTCATGTATATGTTCCGATCCGAGTTATATTTGGCGTTAGTAAGAATAAGGCTTGGACGCAGCCTGACTTTGGCAGAGAAAATATCCTTTGAGGTGCTCCGAGTGGTCCGGCGTTTGCGGCGGCAGGGGCTGTACCGGGAAGAGCATGAAACGATGCGGGAATCCATTGTCCGCTGGGAGCTGGATCAGCCGGAGCTGGCACAGCTGCTTCACCCTTTATTGATCAGCTTTGAGAAAGCGAACTATAGCCCGGATACCGTGCTGCCGGAGCACTTGCTGGAAGTGAAGGAGCTCTCGCGCAAGCTGAGCAAGGCGGTTAAAGGGAGAAACAATTCCGCATAACAAACAGAGACGGGATTCAATTTCCCAAATGTCCTCGGTGCGCTTGCAACGGGGGCGTTTTCTTTTTTAAAATATAAGGAAGTCGCGGTAAGATTGTGGTATAGTTTGTCGTATGAAACCGAGGTGAACGTATTTGTTTGAGAGATTTTTGCCGAAGCTGAGAGTGAACAGCGTATTTGATATCGACTTGGAAAGCCTTTATGCGCAAGGGTACCGGGGAATCATTACGGACTTGGACAATACCCTAGTCGGGGCAAAGGCGCCGTTAGCTACGCCTGAACTCGTCGAATGGTTTGAAAAAGTAAAGAAATTCGGGTTTAAACTTGTCATTGTGTCAAACAATAATCTGGACAGGGTGTCGAAATTCGCTACCCCTTTAAATATCGAATTTGTGCATGCGGCGAGGAAGCCGCTCGGCTCTGCCTTCCATAGAGCGCTCAGCATAATGGGACTGGCCCCCAAGAATACCATCGTGGTCGGGGACCAACTGATGACCGATGTGTACGGCGGAAACCGTTTGGGGCTATTTACTGTACTGGTGCTGCCGATTGCCGTTGCCGATGAAGGCTTTGGGACCAGGTTTAACCGCCGGCTGGAACGAATCGTCAAGCGTAGGCTTCATAAGAGCGGATTATGGCTGGAGGAGGAAAATAAGTGAGAGAGGAACATGGCGAACGGAACGCCGGACGCTGCGGCGGCTGCGGCATTAAGCTGCAGAGCGAGCATAAGGATCAACCGGGGTACGTGCCGGCGCAGGCTATAGAGAAGGAGATCATTATTTGCCAGCGCTGTTTTCGGATTAAGAACTATAATGAATCGTCTTCGATTACTGTCGAGCAGGATGAGTTTCTAAGATTGCTGAGCCAGATTGGCGGCAAAGAGGCGCTGGTCATCCATATCGTAGACATTTTTGATTTCCAGGGGAGCATTATATCGGGTCTGCAGCGGTTCATCGGCAACAATCCCGTATTGCTGGCGGTCAATAAAACCGACTTGCTGCCCAAGGTAACCAATTGGAATAAAGTCCGCAATTGGGTGCAGAAGGAAGCGAAGGAAGCCGGGCTGAAAGTCGAGGACATCGTCCTGTGCAGCGCGAAGCAGAGCAGCGGTTTCGACCGCCTGCTGGATGCCGTGGCCGAGCATCGCGGCAAACGCGACGTGTACGTCGTCGGCGCGACCAATGTGGGCAAATCTACGCTGATCAACCGGCTAATTCGCGATTACAGCGATTTGGATCAGGAGCTGACGGTTTCCCGTTATCCGGGAACAACGCTAGACATGGTTCATATTCCATTGGATGACGGCCGCGCCATCATCGATACTCCGGGAATCGTGTACCCGTCCCGTTACAGCGAATTGGTCAGCCCGGAGGATTTGGGCGCCATTTTGCCGGACAAGCCTATTAAGCCGGCCGTGTACCAGCTCAACGAAGGGCAGACACTGTTCTTCGGCGGGTTCGGCCGTTTTGACTTTATTCAAGGGGAACGGCAATCGTTCACGTGCTTCATCAGCGGACGGGTTCCGATTCATCGGACGAAGCTGGAGAAAGCGGACGAGCTGTTCGAGGTGCATGGCGGAGAGCTCTTGTCCCCTCCTTCCCGCGAGAGCCTGCAGAAGCTGCCGGACTTCACGCGGCATGAATTCCGCATTCCAAGAGGCAGCCGTATGGACGTCTTCATTTCAGGATTGGGCTGGATCAAAATTAACGGCGAGAATGGTTCCGTCGTTGCTGCCCATGTGCCGAAGGGGATTAAAGTTATGGTTCGCCCTTCGTTAATCTGACGAAGCTGCGTTTCGCGGTATGATGATGGAGAGGGAGGCTCAGGAACGAAAATGGGTAATCAATTACAGGGGAATCATGGCTTGCCATTGCTGTTTGGCGTAATGGGGGATCCAATCTCCCAGACGAAGTCGCCGGCGATGCATAGTGCAGCGCTTGCGGCTGCGGGCCTTGCGGGTACCTACGTGCCGCTGCATGTCAGGCAGGAGCAGTTAAAGGATGCCATAAAGGGGATCGTCGCTCTTGGCTATCGCGGAGTCAACATAACCGTGCCTCATAAAGTGGACGTCATGAAATATGTAGACGTGATAGATGAGGCAGCGAAGCAAATAGGAGCCGTCAATACCATCCTGAATGAGGGCGGGCTTCTGACCGGCTACAACACGGATGGAATAGGCTATATTCGGTCTCTCAAGGAAGAGGCCGTTCCTGATTTGTCCGGCAAGCATGTGCTGGTCATCGGCTGCGGCGGAGCGGCGCGCGGCATCGTGTATGCGCTGCTGCAGGAGAAGCCGGGGAGCGTTGTGATCGCTAACCGGACGGCAGCCAAAGCCCAGGAGCTTGCAGACGAATGGGCACATTTGGGACCCATCAGCGCCTGCGGCGTAGGGGAGCTGGATCGGATTCTCCAAGAGAACCAAATTGATATTGTCATTAATACGACGTCCGTTGGGATGTATCCTAACATCGGCGAACTGCCGATTCCGGCGGAGCTTCTGTCTCCCCATATGGTCGTTAGCGATCTGATCTATAATCCGCTGAAGACCGAGCTGCTGGTTCGGGCGGAGTCCATCGGCTGCCGCATTCATAATGGGCTCGGCATGTTCGTATATCAGGGCGCTTATGCCTTCGAATATTGGACACGCCGCCCAGCGCCGGTCGAAGCGATGCGCGCCGCTGTCCTGAGCAGTTTGCAGGCATAAATCTTCTAAACTATAGATTGCATTACAGCCTGAAAAGGAGCTATACCACAAGCAGTACATTTGAATGTTAAGGGGTTTTGTATTACATGCTTACAGGAAAACAAAAACGTTACTTGCGCAGCCTGGCGCATCACCTGCAGCCGATCTTCCAGGTCGGGAAGGGCGGAACCAATGAACAGGTGATTCGGCACATTTCAGAAGCGCTGGAGCGCCGTGAATTAATCAAGGTGTCGATTCTGAACAACAACCTGGACGATCCGCAGGAGATCGCTTCCGAACTGGCCGAGGGAGCCGGCGCAGAGCTGGTGCAGCTTATCGGCAGAACAATCGTCCTGTATAAGGAATCGCGGGATTATAAACAAATCGAGCTGCCTTAAACCGGGCCGGGAGGGATAGGGATGTCAAAAGTCGGCATTATGGGAGGAGCATTCGATCCGATTCATCACGGCCATCTGCTGGCCGCGGAAAGAGCCCGCGAACAGTTCAAGCTCGATGAAGTTTGGTTCATGCCTTCGCATACGCCTCCCCACAAGCACCAATCCGGTGTCAGCGGGGAACAGCGCCTGGCCATGGTGGAGGAGGCGATCCGCAGCAATCCGGCGTTCAAGCCGCTGGATATCGAGCTGCGCCGGGGAGGCGTATCCTATACCGTCGAGACGGTCAAGGAGCTGCGGCAAATGTATCCCGACATAGAATTCTATTTCATCATTGGCGCAGATATGGTCAACTACCTTCCAAAATGGGAAGGCATTGAGGAGTTGGCGCAAATGCTAAGATTTATCGGCCTTCAGCGTCCGGGGAGCTTCCTTGAGCTTGACGCCTTGCCTCCGTTCATCCAGGATGCTGTCCATTTGGCGGAAATGCCTCTGGTCGACATATCGTCCAGCATGATAAGGAGCAGGATAGCTGCGGGCCATTCCATACGGTATATGGTACCGGACTCTGTCCATGATTATATGACAAGGAGCGGTTTGTATGGATTACACCCGTGAGGAATTAATGGACATCGTTTCCGGCCAAATGCCCGAGCGGCGATGGGGGCACACGCTAGGCGTCATGGAATCCGCGGTCGCGCTTGCGCACCGGTACGGCGAAGATCCGCAGAGGGCCGATTTAGCCGCCTTGCTGCATGACGTGGCCAAGTATTGGCCGATCGAGCAGCAGGAGGCAGTCATTCGCGATCATGAGCTCAATATGGAGCTGCTCGATTACGATAAACAGCTGCTGCATGCCGAGGTCGGAGCTTATGTCGCCCAACAGGATTACGGGGTAGAGGATACAGGCGTGATCGAGGCGATCCGGTATCATACGTCGGGGCGCGTCGGCATGACCAAGCTGGACAAAATCATTTGCCTGGCCGATTATATCGAGCCAGGGCGGGACTTTCCCGGCGTAGACCGGATTCGCGAGCTGGCCGAGCATAGCTTGGAGGAAGCGCTTGTCGCTGGACTGGATTCGACGATATCCTTCCTGATCGAGAAGCAAAAGCGCATTTTTCCAACGACTGTATTGGCGCGTAATGATTTGATTCTGCAAATAAGAAGCAAGTAAACTATACAATAACGATTCAGGAGGTTCGTATGAATGCCGATTTCACCTAAACAATTGTTAGACCTGGCCATTAAGGCCGTGGATGAGAAAAAAGCAATGGACATCGTGGCGCTGGACTTGCAGGGAATTTCGCTCATCGCCGACTATTTTGTCATTTGTCACGGAAACTCGGATGTTCAGGTTCAATCCATCGCGACGGAGGTTCGTAATAAGGCTCAGCAAGCCGGCGTGAATATCCGGGGCATCGAAGGTATGGATTCGGCCCGCTGGGTGCTGATGGATCTGGGAGACGTGATCGTGCATATCTTCCACCGGGATGAACGCGAATTTTACAATATCGAGCGGCTTTGGTCCGACGCCAAAGTCGTGGAGACCGTATGAGCCTGATTGCTGGCACTATCGTATCGCTTCCGATCGACCGCGAGGTTTCGCCATACGGCTATTTTCTGACCAATGGCATGCAGGACGTCCTGCTGCACTATTCCGAGCTGACTCGTGAAGTGAAGCCGGGGGAGACGGTGGAGGTATTCCTGTTCTATGATACAGAGGACCGTCTTGCCGCAACGATGAAGAAGCCATACTTGACGCTGGGCGAGCTTGCTCTCCTCGAGGTAGCGGACGTACATCCCCGTCTTGGCTGCTTCCTGGAAATGGGGCTGGGGCGCCAGCTCCTGCTGCCGATTCGCGAGCTGCCCGAGCTGCGGGAGCTCCATCCCCAGGTCGGCGACAGCGTCTACGTGATTATGGAGCATGACAAGCAGGGCCGCTTGAAGGCCAAACTTGCCGGTGAACAGGATTTGGCGCCGAAGACCTTTCACGCACCTACGTCTTGGAAAAACGAGTGGGCTGAAGCTATTGTGTACAAGCCACTGCAAATGGGCACTTTTGTTGTCGTTGACGGCGGCGTGCTTGGCTTCGGCGCAATCGGCATGATCCACTCCTCCGAGCGGAGCCGGCTGCTCCGGCTTGGGGAGCGCGTCAAGGTGCGCATTACCCATATCCGCGAGGACGGGCGGGTTAACCTGTCGATGGCTCAACGCAAAGAGATCGGACGCAAAGAGGATTCGGAACGCATTCTGGAGTACCTTCAGGAGCGTCCCGGCGGAGGCATGCCTTACTCGGATTCGACAGCGCCCGATCTAATCAAGCAGCGGTTCGGCATCAGCAAATCGGCATTCAAGCGGGCGCTCGGCAAACTGATGAAGGAAGGCAAGGTTACGCAGAAGGAGAACTGGACGTATCTGGTGGAACCGGGTGCTGGGGAAGCTCGTGAGCCGGGTGCTCAGGGCCCGGATTCGACGAATGGTTAAATGCCCCAGGAATTTATCCTGGGGAATAGAATGAGTAATGTGAAGCGTGCGGGTGCACGGAATGAATAGACCGGTAAGATAATCGCTGGCATGTATGGAACATGGAGCAGCGATGGATTGGATTGCAGAAAGTCAGGTGACAGCATGGCAGCTTATCGTAAATTTGCCTATGTATACGACGAATTAATGGAAGATATGCCTTATCCGGATTGGCTCCGTTTTGCGCGAACCGCTTGGGAGCGGCACGGGATGCCGCGGACGGTCGTTGAGCTTGGCTGCGGCACGGGAAGCATCACGATTCCTTTGGTCAATTCCGGCTTCGAAGTAACGGGGATTGACCTGTCCGCGGACATGCTTGCCGTAGCCCGGCGCAAAATGGAACGAAGCACACAGGGCGTACGGCTGTTCCGCGAAGGCAGCGTCCGCTGGGTACAGCAGGATATGAGAGACTGGGAGGTTCCGGATCCGGTAGACTCCGTCATTTCCTTCTGTGATTGTCTTAATTATTTGCTGGAGGAAGACGATATCGTTCGCACATTCCAAAGAACGTATAACGGGCTGAAGCCAGGAGGAACTTTCCTGTTTGACGTTCATCATCCCAATACGCTGAAGCGGTATGACGAAGAACAGCCCTTTGTTTGCGATGAGCGATCGGTATCATACATATGGACCTGCGAACGCGATGCGGCAAGGGATGAAATACAGCATTATTTATCCATTTTTGCCCGGGAAGAAGGCAGCGGGCCCGATATGTACCGCCGGTTTGAAGAGACGCATATTCAGCGGGCCTACGACCCGGCATGGATGAAGAGCGAATTGCTTCGCTGCGGCTTCCGGGAGGTTGCGATCTATGCAGACTTCGAATGGGTTGAGGCGGTTGATGATGCTGCCCGCTTATTCTATGTTGCCGTGAAGTAGTGGAATGAAGCGTTAACAGCTCATAGCTGTAGCATCATTAATAGTTGATATACAGGTCACGGGCCACCCTTTGGGGTGGCCTGTTTTAGTTTGCCTGTTCAGTTATATGTTCTTCTAGGGAAAAGCCTGGATTGCATTAAGCACAGTGTCCTGAGGGTCCCGTTAACGGGCTGCTGGGCCATTTTGCATATGCTGCGAAATCGTAATCCTAGCCCGCTTGAGTTAGTTCGTGTTTACTAGCGGACCGTAAATCCCTTATTTACACGAAAATGACCTTTTCCGACTCTTTACGGACCTAGAGGCCGCTATTCTCTGTTTCAGGAGATTTAAGACTGATTTTTGAGGCAATAACGCCTTCTGAGTCCATTACATATGCCAATGAGGTCCATTTTATCGAAATAACGGATCGTGTGTCCGTAAGCATCTAAATGCGTGTCTTTTGTTGCTCTTAGCATAAGCAGCCATTGTGTACAGTTGATGTTCGCTAGTACTGTTAAGTTTACTGATGATCCTCATAATGGCGTGTATTGTGCTATAGAATTGTGCCTTAATTCAATAACTAATATAGAAAGCGCTACTAGATCAATAAACTATTGAGATTTAGAGGCGTTTTTTCATCCCCCAAAAAATTGACCCTACGACCTAAAGATATGACATGTTTTTGGATTTCGATCCCCGATAAGATGAGATCAAGCAAGAGATTGAACTTTCGCATCAAGATCACCAAGCACCAGGAGCACCACTACAAGGCATCGCAAAGAAACAGGCAACTAAGACATTTAGGGGGTTAAAAAGAAGATGGGGAAAAATTTTAGAAAACCGGCTGCACTGCTATTGTCACTATTTCTGGTCATCGGGCTGGCGGCTTGCGGCGGCAAGGATTCGAGCGGCGGAGGCAACTCTGCTGCGGTGAACGGCGGCGGGGAGTCTTCCGGCGGGAAGAAGCAGGAGACGACCAGTATTTTGTTCTGGAGCCCATTTTCCGGTGCGGATGGCCCGTTCATGAAGAAGATTGTAGACAAATATAATTCTTCCCAAGATCAATACAAGGTCAATTTCGTCATTCAGCCGAACGGAGAGTACTACAAGCAGCTTGACGTTGCGCTCAGCACATCCAAAGAGCGTCCGGACCTGATGATCATGCACGTGGATAATGTGCCGACGTATGTAAACAAAGATCAATTACAGCCGCTGGATGATATCGCTTCGGCATCCGGAATCAGCAAAGACGATTACGCCGAAGCTCCGGTCGAATATTCAACGATCGACGGCAAATGGTATTCCATTCCGCTTGATATCCATCCGGTTGTCATGTACTACAACAAAGATTTGTTCGAGCAAGCAGGTGTAAGCGATCCGCCGACCAACCGTGCTGAGTTTGAGGATGCTGTTGCCAAATTGACCGATAAGGACAAAGGCGTTTATGGTTACGTGCTTCCAACGTTGTGGCCGCAGCAGTTTATTTTCCCATCCTTGGTCTGGCAAAATGGGGGCGAGCTCTGGGATGGCAGCGATGTAGCCTACAACTCTCCTGAAGCGGTAGAAATGGTATCCTGGATGCGCAGCCTGGTCGATCAAGGTTATTCCCCGGGCAATGTTCAGCAGGACGGAGAGAATACGTTGTTCCTGCAAGGCAAGAACGCGATTCAATTCAACGGCCCTTGGATGAAGTCGCAGTTCGATGAAGCAGGCTTAAATTATGGCGTGGCTCCGATTCCGCAAATCGGTAAAGAGAAACGTGCCGCCTTTGCCGGCTCCCATGGCTTCGTAATTCCAAAGGCAATGACTGACGAAGCTAAGCTGGCCGGTATCGGCGATTTCCTGAAATACATGGCGGAGCACTCGATGGAATGGGCGGAGTCCGGTCAAGCGCTGGCCTCGAAGAAAATGATCGAGAGCGAGGAGTTCAAGCAGCTGGAGATTCAGAGCAGCATTGCTGCCGGCTTCGCGGATGTGCAATTCGCACCAAACGTACTCAACTGGGGAACGATCTCCGAGCCGATTTGGGGCGAGCTGAACAACGCGCTGTTAGGCAAGAAGGATCCGCAAAAAGCAATGGACGATGCTGTCGCGAAATCGCGGCAGGCGATGAAAAATTAACGGCCCGAAGTAATTGAATGCTGAAGGAGACGGGAAATAGGCGGCAGCTGCTCTCTCGTCTCCTTCGGTTTTCCAGGCAATGAAGCAAAGCCCCCAGGGCGGGAGGGATAAATCTATGGTGAAAAGCTGGCACTCCAAATTAACGTCATCTTTGTTCGTGCTGCCTTATTTCATTTGTTTTGCCGCTTTCTTATTGTTTCCAATACTTTACGGCGTGTATATCAGCCTGCATAACTTTGAGCTTCTATCGCCAGATCATGATTTTGTAGGTTTAAAGCATTATATAACGATTTTTACGCCGGGCACCTATTTGAACAGTCTGTTCTTTAACGGGCTGTGGAACACGATCCAGTTCGTCATCTATTCCGTGCCGCTGCTGATTGTGGTCGGGCTCGCGCTTGCGATGCTCATCCAGCATCTCCCAAGTAAAATCCGCGGCATGTTCCGCACGTTCTACTTTTTACCGTATGCGTTATCCGCATCGGTCATGTCCGTGATCTGGCTGATGATTTTCGACACGAATTCCGGATTTCTGAACAGTCTGCTGATGAAGCTGAACATCCCGGCTATTCCCTGGCTGACCGACCAGCCGTGGGCCTGGGTGTCACTCATTACGACGACCTTGTGGTGGACGATCGGCTTCAACATGATTATTTTCATCAATGCTCTGAATCAGGTGCCGGAAGATTTCTACGAGGCCGCCTCGCTGGACGGAGCGAATGCCTGGGATAAATTTATCCACATTACGCTTCCATCCATCAAACCGGTCATGCTGTTCGTAATGATCACATCCACGATCGCTTCGTTTAACGTCTTCGCCCAGCCGTTTCTGCTTACCCGCGGGGGCCCGGGGGACAGCACGAAGGTGCTGCTTATCAACGTACTCGATCAGGCGTTCATCCGCAAGGAGATCGGCTCCGCCTCGGCGATGGCGATTTTGATGGCGCTGCTTATCATGATCATATCGGTTGTGCAATTTAAACTGACTTACGGAAATAAGGGGGAAGAGTCATGAGCATGAAACGGATCAAAACGCTGCTGCTTGTTCTTCTCGCTTCGGTGGTTGCCGTCGTTTTCCTGCTGCCGCTCGTATGGATGATATCGACGTCCTTTAAGAACGATTTTGAAGCGTTGTCCGGCAAAATGAACTTCATTCCGCTGAAGCCGACTTTCGACAACTATATTAAAGGGTTTAGCGGAGAATTGATGAACGTTCCGATCCTGCAATGGATTACGAACTCGCTGATGGTAGGCATCGCGGGAACAGCGATCGTTCTGCTCATCGCTTCCATGGCGGCGTTCGCCTTGGCCAGGTTGAAGGACCTGCCGCTGCGCAGAACGCTGCTGTCGATGTTCATCGCTTCGCTGATGATTCCTGGCGTGCTGACGTTTTTGCCGATGTATATGGAATTTAACGCGCTTGGGCTGATCAATACGTACGCTGCGCTTATCCTTCCTTATACCGCGGGAGCTTTCAGTGTGTTTTTATTGTATCAGTTCTTTATTTCCTTCCCGAAGGACATAGAGGAAGCCGCCCGGATCGACGGGGCGAACAAATGGAAGCTGTATACCAGCATCATGCTGCCGTCCTCGGTATCGATTATGGTTACGCTGCTTATTTTTACATTTATGGGAATTTACAATGATTTCGTATGGCCGCTTTATGCTACTACTTCACCGGAGATGCGCACCATTACGGCAGGGATCGCTATGATGGCCCAGGGCAGCTATACCCAATCCTACGGCAAGCTGATGGCAATGACGGCAGCAGCGGCCATTCCGGTGGTCGTGATTTTCATTATCGGTCAGCGTTCCTTTGTTAAGGCCATTACGCAATCTGCAATCAAGTGATCAAATCAACAATATTAATAGCATGATCAAAGCTAGTCATGAGGTGAGGCTTGTGAGAGACAGGCGAATATTGCGCAAACGCAGGCTGATGTATGCGGCAGCCTTGCTCTTAGGCATCGCCGTCATCGTTATAGTAGGAGTGATTACGATGAGACAGACGGATAGCAGCAAAGCTGACGGGCAATACAACGGCCATGGAGGCACATTCAAAAATCCGTTGATCGATATGGATACCCCCGATCCGAGCGTTGTATACAAAGACGGATATTACTACATGACGTTCACTCATCATGGAACAGACATCATGGTTATGAAATCCCGGACGATTGATTTCAAGCAGGCCGAGAAGAAGGTGGTCTGGTACCCGCCGATTGATACGATGTACTCAGCCAACCTTTGGGCTCCGGAAATTCAATATATTCGCGGTAAATGGTATATCTATTTCGCGGCGGATGACGGACAGAACGAGAATCACCGGATGTACGCGCTGGAAGCGGCCGGTAACGACCCGCTTGGCGAGTACGAGTTCAAAGGGCAAATTACGGACGAGACGCATAAATGGGCGATCGACGGCCTGGCGATGGAGCATGAAGGGCAGCTGTATTTCGTCTGGTCCGGCTGGGAAGGAGACGTAAACATCCGGCAGAACACCTATATTGCTCCGATGAGCGATCCTTTGACGATCAGCGGACCGAGGGTAATGTTGTCTTCGCCGGACCAGGAATGGGAAATGGCTGGCGGACCGCCATATATTCAGGAAGGCCAAGCAATTCTATACCGGGATGGCCGCGTATTTATCGTCTATTCCGGGGCAGGGAGCTGGACGCCGTTCTACAGCCTTGGCCTGCTGGCGCTCAAGGAGGGCGGCGACCCGCTTCAGCCGGAGGATTGGGAGAGAGCGGCCGGGCCGCTCATGACGATGGACGAGGAAGCCGGCGTGTATGGCCCCGGGCATAATTCCTTCGTTAAATCTCCGGACGGCACGGAGGATTGGATTGTCTATCACGGCACGACCAGTCCTACCGACGGCTGGAACAACCGCAAAGCCCGGGCGCAGCGCATTACATGGAACGAGCAGGGGCTGCCGGAGTTCGGAAAGCCGCTGTCCTTGGAGACGGCGATTCCGCTGCCATCGGGGTCGGGCGTTTATATGGCCAAGCATGCCCATAGAGACGGAGACCGCCTCAGCTTCGGAAAATTTACGGCAGCCGTTCCAGCGGAGATGCCGTTGTTAGTCCACTATATGAATGAGACGGGCGCCACCCGAACGCTTGAGGTGTGGGTGAATGACACCAAAGCGGGATCAATACAATTGCCAGCTACTGCGCAGAATGAGGCTGGTTATGCTTACGGGCGCGTTCGGCTGGGAACGGGAGGCGGCGAGCTGGATCTGCGGATGGGTGAAGACGGTGCTTCGACCGACATTCTCGGCGGAATTCAAGCGATAGAAATACCAAGATATGAGGCGGAGACGGCATCCTCTGCTCTTGAAGAGACAGTAGGCGCCGATCTGTCGGCCTCCGGCGAAGGCGTAATGAAGCTGACGAATGAGGCAGACTCCTCAGCGGTATTCCGGTCGGTACATGTCCCTAAAGCGGGCGAATATCGCTTAATTCTCGGTGTTTCCAACCCGGGCGACGAGGAAAGAAGCTTTGAGCTGAAGATCAATGGAAACAAAGGTGCAAGGCTGGCTGTTCCCGCAACGGGACGCAATGTTTTTACAGAAGTTGTGTTTGAAGGAAAGCTGCAGAGAGGTGATAATGAAATTATGATTAAAGGGGCTTCAGGAGACCTGAGCCTTGATTATATGGATATTATCGCTGACTAGATTGTAACTTTCTGTGTCGTTAGGAGACGAGAATATGAAGAGACATCGCTGGAATCAATACCGCAGCAGAGCGACGATCGGATTCATGTCATTAGCCGCATTTTTGCTCCTGCTGCCCGGATGCACGGGACAGAACTCGGGAGCAGCACAGATTTCGAAACCGCCTCATGTCGTGCGCCTGGAATACTGGACCCCCTTTAGCGGCGGGGATAACCAATTCATGACCGAGATGGTGGAGCAGTTCAACGAGGAACACCCGGAAATCCAGGTTGTCCAGAAAAATTCGCGTCTAGACGATTATTATTCTCGCCTGAAAACAGCCGTATTGTCAGGTAATGCACCAGACGTGGCTATCGTCCATTCGACGATCATGCCCCAGTTCGTTCAGAACGGTTACGTGGAGAAGCTGACAGCGGAGGCCAAAAACATCGGCATCGATTGGAAACGCTTTAATCCGAATATACTCCGTTCGGTATTATATGAAGAAGAATACTACGGGATACCGCTCGACACACATGCCCTGGTGATGTACTACAACAAGGACTGGCTGTCCAAGGCCGGCGTACTGGATGAGGCGGGAAGGCCTGTTATCCCGAAGGGAGCGGATGGGTTCAAGAGCTTCCTGGAGCAAATTCGGCGGACGGTTCCGCCCGATATCGCTCCGCTGGCTCAGCCCAGCACGCGAATTGATTCTGTTTGGCTATGGTGGAGCCTCTACAACCAAATGATGGACGCCGGACAGTTCTACAGCGAAGATGGCATGGAGGCCACATTCAACAATACCGCTTCATTGGAAGCGCTTAGCTTCGTGAACAGCCTATATAAGGATAAGCTGATCCCGCCCAACATCAACGATGCTTTCCAGTTGTTCTATGACGGCAAAGCAGCGGTACTGATTACGGGGATGTGGGGAACAGGCGCCTTCGAGAAGGCGACGGGACTTCATTTCGGGGTTGTCCCCATGCCCACATTGTATGATCGTCCCGCAGTCTGGGGCGACTCCCACAATCTGTCCATACCCAAGAAGCGGGGGATGACGGAGGAGAAAAGGGAGGCGATACTGACCTTCGCGAGCTGGATCGTGAGCCATGGGGATATGTGGGCGAAGGCCGGGCATGTTCCCAGCATGACCGAGCTTACAAGTTCAGAGGTATTCAACCAGCTCGAATACCGGAGCGATTATGCCGCTACGGCCAACTACGTCGCTTACTGGCCGAGAAACGCCAAACAATGGAGCATTAATGAACGGATCATTAATGAGTTCGAAAGAATGATTTATGGTTATCAGACGCCGGAGGAAGCACTGGACGCGGCTGTGAAGAAAATCAATGCGGATTTGCGCAAGTGAGGGACAGCTATGATGACGAAATTGCGACGAGGAATACAATGGCTCAGAAATTTGAAGCTGGCGCAGAAATTAATCCTCATTAACTCCGTTCTGATCGTAATCCCGCTCGGGGCGCTTGGCGTCTATGCGTTCACTAGCTTTCGGGGAACGATGGAAGCGAATGTCGGCGAGTCTCAACTGCAGACGATGAAGCAGATCACGCTCAACATCGACACTTATATGGAGGAGTTGAACCGGCTCTCGCTGATGCCCTACCAGTACCAGGATATCCTCGATTATTTGGCCTCGGAAAGAAAGCCGGGGGCATCCTTAAGCCTGGAAGAAATCAGTCTGCTGAACAATTTCGTGTCCAAGGTGTTCCTGAATGGACGAATCGATATTATGGGCGTGTCGCTCTATGGCTCCAAGGGGGCGTCATACGTCGTCATGCCGGAAAGCCAGTATGTCACAAGCTATAAGCTGGATGAAGATGCCGAGTGGCTGAAGGAGGCTCAGGGCCATTTTGGAGAGCCGATCTTTCTGACGACGCACGAGCTTAAGCCGACGAGTGGTTCGATCTACGAGGTGTTCTCCATTGTGAGGGAGCTGCGCAGCTTCGACAGCGGGCGGACGCTCGGCTACATCGTGCTTGACGTCGATCCGGCAATAGTGGAGAAAATTTTGGCACAGGTACAGCTTGGGCAAAGAGAATCTCTATATATTACGAATGCCAAGGGCGATCTCGTCATTCGCAAAGGCTCTGTCATTCCAGGAGCTGACGGAGCCGCGGCTTCGTTCCGCGGAGAAGGTGTGACCCATCTGGAATCGGGCGGTGAACGGATGCTAGTCTCTTATGCTACGTCTGAACTGACGCAGTGGACCACCGTCGGGGCAGTTCCTGTTTCGGAATTGATGCAGGACAGCTTGCAGGTTCGCAATTCCATCACGATTATGGGGATCATCTGCGTCGGTTCGGCGATGCTGTTCTCCGTATTTACGGCGTACCGGATTACGCTCCCCATCCGCAAACTGAGCCGCCTGATGAAAAAGGTGGAGAAGGGCCAGCTTGAAGTAGCGTTTCCCGTGAATCAGTGGGATGAGGTAGGCCAGCTAGGCAGCGCTTTTAATAAAATGGTCTCCCGCCTAAGCGAGCTCGGCTATTTGCTCTATGAAACCGAGATTCGGGAGAAGGACGCGCAAATTGCTGCGCTGCAGAGCAAGATCAATCCTCATTTTCTGTACAATACGCTTGGATCGATCAGTATGTACGCAGAGCTGGAAGGCAGCAAGGAAATTACGACGATGACAAACAATCTGAGCCGCATACTGAGGTATTCCTTGAATGCCCACCAGTCAGGGGTCGTTCTCAAGGATGAGATCGAGCATATCCGCCGGTATATGGCGATTCAGAAACTGCGTTACGATGAGCGGCTGCATTTCACTCTGGATATCGAGGAGGCGGCGATGGACTGTGAAGCCATTCCCCTCATGATCCAGCCGATCGTCGAAAATTCCTTTAAGCATGGACTTGACAAGGGTGTAGGCGAGGGACGGATCTCCCTGACCGGGGGCATTCAGGGCGGCCTGCTGCGGCTAACCGTGGAGGACGACGGAATCGGTCTAACTACCGCGCAGCTTGAGCAGATTCGGCACAAGCTGGCCTATTCTCGAAATCTTGGCGGAGCCACGGGCAACGGACTTCTTAATGTGCATCGGCGCCTTGTGCTTAGTTACGGCGAGAGATATGGCCTTTCGATCGATAGCATGCCTTACCGCGGGGTACGCGTCACCTTGACGGTTCCCGCTAAGCATATGCCGACCCGTGAGGAGGATCGCAAACCGGTTGTGTTCCACTCCACATCATGACTTAACCAAGGAGGAGATCTTATGCCAAAAATTCTGATCGTCGATGATGAGAAGATATTTCGCAAGGGGCTGCGGGCCATGATTACGTCCTTGGATCCGGAATGGGAGGTCGTCGGCGATGCATCGGACGGATATGAGGCCCTGGACCGCGCGGAGGTGCTGCATCCCGATGTCATTTTAACCGATATCCGCATGCCGCGGATGGATGGCATCGCCTTGCAGCGCGTCGTGAAGGAGCGGTTTCCGCAAACGGAATGCGTCGTGGTCAGCGGCTACGAAGATTTTACTTACGCGCTTCAATCGATGAGATATGGCGCCAAGGATTATTTAATGAAGCCGGTGGAGCGAAGCGAGCTCGGACGGATTCTCGGCAAGCTGAAGGAAGAGACGGCAAAACGGGGGAAGGCAGCGGCTCCGAAATTTGATCAAGAGGAGAACGAGCTTATCCGCCGCCATGTAAGCGAGTCTGTTATTGCGGGGTTAATGCGCGGCATGGTGCAGCAGCATCATGTGGATCTGCTGCGTAAAATTGGCGTTGATTTTGATCAGCCTTATTATTGCTGCTTTCTGATCAAGCTCGATAAGGGTTCGATAGGCTCAGAACGGTATTTCAAAGCCGATCCCTCGCTGTTCCAGCTCTATATCCGTCAATTCGTGCAGGAAATAGTCAACAAGCGGATGATGAAAGGCTATAGTCTCGTGCTTTCTGATTCTGAGGTCGCAGCCATTGTCAATTTGAGCAGCAAGGACAGACGCGGCTTGATCGAGCTGGCCGAGTCGATCCGCAGGCAGATCACCTCTTTATCGAATCTCACCGTAACGATCGGCGTCGGCCGGGTCGCTGAAGGGGTCGATTCCATCTCGAATTCTTACCGTGATGCTGAAATCAGCCTGCTTTACCGGCTGATCGTCGGCGGCGACAAGGTGCTGCAATATGATACGATCCGCCGGGATCATGATTTATGCCTTGAGGTCGATCCCGAATCCTGGGGAGCGATGGAGCGCGCCGTTCTGGAAGGGCGGGCAGAAGAAGCGGCCAGCCGGGCGGAAGCAGAGATCGCCAAGTTGTGCCGGCAAGCGAGGAGCCCCGAGCTTGTCTACCAGAAAATATGCAAGCTTCTGATTCATTTCTATGAATCGGCCGAGAAGCTGAATTTAACCGAGGCATGGCTGGGCGAGCGGGATATTCGCAGCCTCATATTCGATATATGCTCGATTACGTCGAGCGAAGAGTTCATCATGGAATGCCGGACGCTCCTGGCGGCCCTGTCCCGCTGCATCGCCGATTCCAGGCTGGAAATCTGCCACGACCCAGTGGAGCAGGCGCTGCAGTACCTCGAATCCAATTTCCATAAGCAGATTACTTTGAACGAGGTGGCGGGGCAGGTGCATCTGAACCCGGCTTATTTCAGCTCGCTGTTCAAGCAGCGCACCGGTACCACCTTCGTGGAGCGGCTGACAGCGATTCGCATAGAAGAGGCCAAGCGGCGGCTGATGGACAGCGATGATAAAATCGCGGCGATTGCCGAGGAAACCGGGTTTCCGAATTTGCGCCATTTTTACCGCGTGTTCAAACGGGAGGCGAAGCTCTCCCCGAAGGATTACCGCAGCGAGTTTCGCAAAGAGCCGGAGCATTCTAGCGGCGGCCAGGCGTAATGCGATGAATATGACTTGACACAAACAGGAGGTAAAGATCAGTGACTAACATCCAGAACAATAAATCGATTCCGCGAGAGGAATATCCAAGACCGCAATTTGTTCGTGCGGATTGGCTCAATTTGAACGGGGAGTGGGAGTTCGCCTTCGATGATGACCGAATCGGGGAGAAGGAGAAATGGTACGGGAATGCTGACCCGGCTCCATACCCGCATTCGATTGCAGTTCCCTTTGTATTTCAGAGCAAGCTGAGCGGCATCGGCAACCCGGAGTTCCACGATGTGGTATGGTACCGCAAAAGCTTCGATCTGCCGGAGGCGTGGAACGGAAAGCGGATCGTGCTTCATTTCGGCGCGGTCGATTACCTGGCCAAAGTATGGATTAACGGGCAGCTGGCCGCTATCCATGAAGGCGGGCACACGCCGTTTCAGGCCGATATCACGGATTTGCTTGTTCCGGAAGGCCAGACAATCACGGTCCGCGCAGAAGATTTCAGCCGGGACATTACCCTGCCGCGGGGCAAGCAATACTGGCTGGAAAATTCGGCGAGCATTTTCTATACGCGGACCACGGGAATTTGGCAGACGGTGTGGCTCGAGCCGGTGGATCAGGCCTATCTAAAGCGGGTAGCCATGACTCCCGATATCGACCGGAATGAAATTCGGCTGCATACTTTCGTGGAAGGCGTGCAGGGCGGCATCAAAGACCTGGAGCTTGAAGTAACGGTGTCTTTTCAAGGAGAGCGGGTTGCTGCCGACCGATACCGGGTGCTTCGCCCGGAGGAGCACCGCAGCATCCATCTCCATGATTTTGCCGAGCATGGACTGGGCCGCCTGTGGTCTCCGGAGCATCCGAACCTGTACGATATTTCCTTCAAGCTGGTCGGCGATGGCCGTTTGCTGGATGAGGTGGACAGCTACTTCGGGATGCGCAAGGTATCTATTGAAAATGGACGCCTGTGCCTGAACAACCGTCCGTATTATCAGCGGCTCGTGCTTGATCAGGGATATTTTGAGGAGGGTATCCTTACGGCTCCGAGTGATGAGGATTTGAAGCGGGATGTGGAGCTGGCCAAAGAGATGGGCTTCAACGGCGTGCGCAAGCATCAGAAGATGGAGGATCCGCGCTTCCTGTACTGGTGTGACCGGATCGGCATGCTCGTCTGGGGTGAGGCCGCGAATGCTTACGCCTACTCTGAAAATTACGTGCGGCAGTTTACCAGCGAGTGGCAGGAGGTGATTCAGCGGGATTACAATCACCCCTGCATTGTGACATGGGTGCCGCTAAATGAGAGCTGGGGAGTTCCGAACGTGCAGATTGATGCCAAGCAGCAGCAGCACGGTCTGGCCATGTACCATTTGACGAAATCGCTCGATCAGACACGTCCTGTCGTATATAACGACGGATGGGAGCATATGACAACGGATCTCGTGACCATTCACGATTATGAGAGCCGCCGCGAAGTGCTGGAGGCCCGATACGAAACAATAGAATCCACAATAGAAGCCATGCCCGCGAATCGCCGTATCTTCGTCGGCGGAGCAGCTTATGCCGGCCAGCCCATCCTCGTGACGGAGTTCGGCGGAATTGCCTTCAAGGCGAGCGAGTGGGAAGGCTGGGGGTATTCCGGCGCGGATAATGAAGAGGATTATTTACAGCGGCTGAAGGACGTCGTCGATCCGATGTACGCCTCCCCGGTCGTACAAGGATTCTGTTATACACAGCTTACGGACGTAGAGCAGGAGATCAACGGGCTTCTGACGTACAATAGGCAGCCCAAGGCCCCGCTGGAGCAAATTAGGCAAATCATTACGGGTGCGGGCCGGAACTGATATATCAGGTTAAACCAATGGAATAAAGCGGTTGAACGCAAAGCTGGCGCAGGATTGAACTGCGCCAGCTTTGCGTTTTGGAAAAATAATTAGTTATTATGAGTATAATTGAGTATAATTGAATACAAACCAATGTTCTATAGAGGAGATTATTTCTATGGATTCGGAAATCGAGATCATGACGATAGCTCAGGTTGCGAATTATTTGCAGCTTAGTGAAGTTACAACCTATAAGATGGTGAACGAGGGAGTCATTCCGGCTTTTAAAATCGGCAGACATTGGAGGGTCAAGAGGAGCGATCTGTTTGATCTGATTGAACGGTTGAAGCATGGTGAAAAGTTATAGAGAGCATCGAAACATAGAGAGCCATACAATACTATCATAAAAAGTCCGGCCCTTCTGGTGACCGGTATTTTGCAAGAGAGGAATTAAGCACATAATGAATGAAGAAGCTAGCAAAACCGCGAAGACTGCAAAGACAGCGAAGGCACAGCGCCGTCCTAAATCGTCTCCCCCGCCGGTTCGAATTTTCGCGCTAGGCGGCCTTGGTGAGATCGGTAAAAATATGTACGCCGTGGAATACAAAAATGAACTCATTATTATTGATGCGGGTTTGAAGTTCCCCGACTCGCGCCTATCTGGAATTGATTATATCATTCCTGACATGAGTTATCTGGTTGCGAACAAGCACAAAATCAAAGGCCTGTTTATTACACATGGTCATGAGGATCATATTGGAGCCATACCGTTTCTGCTCCGGCAGCTGCAAATCCCGATTTACGGCGGTCCGCTGACGATTGGCCTCGTTCGGGCCAAGCTGGAGGAATACCGTCTGCTCGGGCAAGCCGAGCTGCATGTGTTCCATGAGACTGACAGGTATGCGTTCCAGCATCTCGCCGTTCATTTCTTCAGAACGACGCACAGCATTCCCGACGCCTTCGGGGTCGTTGTTGACACGCCGTACGGCCCGGTCGTACATACCGGGGATTTCAAATTTGATTTTACGCCGGAGGACAAGCCTGCCGATCTGTCCAAGATGGCGAGCGTCGGGAGCGAGGGCGTTCTGGCGCTGCTGGCTGACAGCACGAATAGCGAACGGGAAGGCTTTACTCCATCAGAGCGCAAAGTTGGCAATGCGATTCTTGAATCGTTCAAGCAATGCGAGGGACGCATCTTGTTCGCAACGTTTGCTTCCAACGTGCACCGCCTGCAGCAGGTGGTGGAGGCCGCGATGCAGTGCGACCGCAAAATCGCCGTTATTGGCCGCAGCATGGAGAAGGTATTTACAATCGGGCAGGAGCTCGGATATATCCGCGTGCCCGACGGCATGCTTATCGACGTGAAGCATATTGACCGTTATGAGGATAACCGGGTATTAATCGTTTGTACAGGCAGCCAGGGCGAACCTAACGCCGCGCTGAGCCGGATCGCTTCCGGGGCGCACCGCTCCGTACAGATTTACCCGGGGGATTCGGTTATTTTCTCCTCTTCGCCAATCCCGGGCAATGAGCAGAATATTAACCGCAGCATTGATATGCTCATGCGGGCAGGTGCCAATGTTATTTACGGCTCCATTATCGATATTCATACTTCGGGCCACGGCAACCGGGAGGATTTAAAGCTTATGCTCAGCATGATCCGCCCGAAGTATTTTATTCCGATTCACGGGGAATACCGCATGCTGCTCGCTCATCGCAAGCTGGCAATGCAGACGGGGCTGCCGGAAGACCGCATCTTCGTAATGAATGTGGGAGATACGCTGTCCGTCTATCGCAACCGCGCCAAGAAAGGCCGGTCTATTCCGTCGGGTGACGTCTTTATTAGCAACGGAGAGATGAGAACCTATGAGGACGAGCTCGTGGAAGAGCGGGGCGAATTGGCTAGAGAGGGCATCGTCATCGTTGTTATGACCATTGACGCCGAGACGGGGCAAATTCTTGCGGGACCCGATATCGTGACCCGCGGCTTCGTCTACATGCAGGATGCCCGTCCGCTGCTGCGGCGTGCGGAAATGTCGCTCAAGCGGAACCTGTCAAAGCAGGGAGAGCGCCAGGCGTATAATCGCTCTGACTGGGTTCGGTCGACGCACCGGATCATGCGCAGATTTTTCATGAAGGAAGTAGGCCGCGCTCCACATATCATGCCTTCTATTCTAGAAGTATAACTTTATTTCATACACAGAGTCTTCCCGCCGGGGAAGGCTCTGTTTGTCGTTATACGGTATGTGTATGAATATAACAACAATCAGGAAATATAAACATGTCTACACTTCCTGACAAGGTGAATTAAGGAGGCATTTAAATTGAAGGAGCAACTGTTTCAAAGATTGCGCGAAAAGGAAGGGCGGATCATCGAGATCAGGCGTTATTTGCATGCCCATCCTGAACTGTCTTTTCACGAAGAGAATACAGCTAAGTATATCGCTGATTTTTATGCCGATAAGGATTGTGATGTGCGTAACAATGTAGGTGGAAATGGCGTCGTCGTTACAATCGATAGCGGGAAGCCTGGGAAGACCGTAGCTATTCGCGCTGATTTTGATGCGCTTCCGATTATGGAGGAGACAGGCCTTCCGTTCGCCTCGGAGAACCCGGGAGTTATGCATGCCTGCGGCCATGATGGACATACCGCCTACATGCTGATTCTGGGCGAAACTTTGATCGAAATGAAGGATCGGCTTTGGGGGAAGGTGGTTATTCTGCATCAGCATGCGGAAGAGAAACCTCCAGGCGGAGCTGTTCAAATGATCAAGGATGGCTGCCTGGATGGCGTCGATCATGTGTTCGGCATCCATGTCATGTCTACGATGGAGTCGGGCAAAATCTATTATCGCGAAGGGAATATACAAACCGGACGAGCTTACTTCAAAGTAAAAATAAAAGGCAAAGGCGGACACGGATCCTCGCCTCACCTAGCCAATGATGCGATCGTTGCCGGCAGCTATTTTGTTCAGGCTGTACAGACGATTATAAGCCGCCGATTGAATCCGTTTGATGTAGCCTCGGTTACGATCGGCTCCTTCGACGGCAAGGGGAGCTTTAACGTCATTAAAGATTCCGTTGAGCTGGAAGGCGATGTTCGGGTGATAACGGAAGAAACCAGAGAACTGGTTGAACGGGAAATTCGCCGTAAGCTGGAGGGATTGCAGGAAACGTTTGGAATTACGTATGAACTGGATTACCTGAATGATTATCCGGTGCTTTACAATGATCCAGCGTTGACGGAATTTGTAGCGGCGTCGTTAAAAAGCAGTGCGATACCTGGAGTGACGGGCGTTGAACGCTGTGAGCCGCAGCCGCCGTCGGAGGACTTCGCATATTATGCCAAAGAACGTCCGAGCGTGTTTTTCTATGTAGGGGCGATGCCGGCGGATGGCAAATATTATCCGCATCACCATCCTAAATTCGATATTAACGAGGACTGTATGCTTATTGCCGCCGAAGCGATGGGCGCTGTAGTTATAGACTACCTAAGAGAGGAAGACAAATAAATGGACACTCCATACCATGGCACAAACAAGTTAATCCTGGGAATTGTATTCGGGGTAATTACATTTTGGCTGTTTGCTCAATCGATGGTGAATATTGTGCCTGCTGTACAGGCCGATCTGGGGATTTCCCTTGATATTATCAACATTGCGATCAGTTTGACCGCATTGTTCTCCGGAATTTTTATCGTCGTTGCCGGAGGATTGGCGGACAAGTATGGACGCATGAAGCTGACTTATATCGGGATGCTGCTTAGCATTGTTGGCTCTTTATGTCTTGTACTTGCGCAAGGGTCTGTTCTGCTGATTATTGGGCGCATTGTTCAAGGGCTGTCTGGGGCATGTATCATGCCAGCGACGATGGCTCTAGTTAAAACCTACTATGACGGTGCAGAGCGTCAGCGGGCGCTAAGCTATTGGTCGATCGGCTCTTGGGGCGGATCGGGCGTATGCTCGTTTGCCGGGGGAGCAATAGCTACTTATATGGGATGGCGCTGGATTTTCATTTTCTCGATTGTTATTGCGGTGCTTGGGATTTTTCTCATTAAGGGGACTCCTGAAAGCAAGGTCGAACAAGGCGTCAGCTCCAAATTCGACACCAGTGGCCTGCTGGCCTTCGTCGTGGCCATGGTCTCTCTGAATTTGCTTATTACGCAGGGTGCTTCGTTCGGATGGACTAGCATGATTACAATATCCTTAATGGTTTGCTTCCTGCTGTTTGTCATTATTTTCTTTAGAGTAGAAACGCATAAAGCGGGGACAGGCTTTATCGATTTCTCCCTATTCAAGAATAGAGCGTATTCCGGTGCAACGATTTCCAATTTCCTGTTGAATGCGGTTGCCGGTACGCTTGTTGTTACGAATACTTATATTCAGGTGGGCCGAGGTTTTACGTCTTTTGCAACGGGGATGTTATCCCTTGGATATTTGGTCAGCGTGCTTGCGATGATTCGGGTTGGGGAGAAGATTATGCAGAAAATTGGCGCCCGCAAACCGATGCTGGTTGGCACCGTGATTACGGGGATCGGAATTGCATTGGCCGCCTGTACCTTTATTCAGGGCTTCCTCTATTCCATCGTGGTATTTGTCGGTTTCATGCTGTTTGGAATCGGCCTTGGCATGTATGCTACGCCTTCGACCGACACAGCCGTAACCAATGCGCCTTCCGACAAGGTTGGGGTTGCATCGGGTATCTATAAGATGGCCAGCTCCCTGGGCGGTTCCTTCGGTGTGGCGAGTTCAGCAGCCGTATACGGAACAATCGCAGCTTCGGGCAACGTAGAACTGGCCGCCTCCACAGGTTTGCTGGTCAATGTCGCTTTCTGTGTGCTGTCCATACTCGCGATCCTATTTATGGTTCCTAGCGACAGGAAGGCTGAAAAACGGAGAATCCCTAAACTTCAAAAAGCTTAACTTATGGAATCATCCAGGTTGAAATAAGTGAACGGGGGGAAATATGTGCGAAAACAGTTACTAAGCATGCTTGAAGCCCGAAAGGCAGAAATGATTGAAATACGGAGACATTTGCATGCGCATCCTGAGCTGTCTTTTCATGAAAAAGAGACATCGCAATATATTGCCGACTTTTATCAAGGCAAAGATGTGGAGGTTCAGAAGGGATGGGAAGGGTACGGAATGATCGTAACGATTCGCGGGGGGAAGCCCGGCAAGACGATTGCGCTTCGCGCCGACTTCGATGCTCTGCCGATTCCGGAACAGACGGGGCTGCCGTTTGCTTCCAAGAATCCGGGTGTGATGCATGCCTGCGGCCATGACGGTCATACCGCTTATTTGCTGGTGCTCGCCGATTGTCTGATTCAGTTGAAGAAGGATATCCCGGGAACGATCAAGATTATTCACCAGCATGCGGAAGAGACTCCTCCAGGAGGAGCCAAGTCGATTGTTGAATCGGGACTGCTGGACGATGTGGATCAAATTTTCGGGATACACTTGTTTCCAACCTCGCCAGCCGGAACAGTAAGTTATCGCAGCGGTTATGCGATGGCGGGAAGAAGCTACTTCAAACTGATTATTCATGGCAAAGGGGGGCACGGATCTTCTCCGCATTTGGCGAATGACGCTATTGTCGCAGCAAGTTATTTTGTGACTGCTGTTCAGACGATTGTGAGTCGCCGGTTAAACCCGTTCGAGACCGGTGTGGTCACGATTGGCTCTTTTGACGGCAAAGGGAGCTTTAATGTTATTAAGGATTCGGTTGTACTGGAAGGCGATGTCCGTTATATGACCAAAGAAACACAGCAGCTAATCGACAAGGAAGTTCACCGGATCGTGAAGGGGATCGAGGCCATGTTCGGCATAACGGCCGAACTGATTTATACGGCGGATTATCCTCCGCTCTATAATGATCCTGAAATTACCGCCAATGTAGTCAAGTATCTAAACCGGGGCATAGGCGATTATCTGACAGCTGTTTCGGAGGCGGATATGCTGTCAGGATCGGAAGACTTTGCTTATTATCTGGAGAAAATCCCGGGCTGCTTCTTCTACATTGGCTGTAAGCCTAAAAATACGGACGAGGTCTATTTCAACCACCATCCGAAGTTCGATATCGACGAAGATGCGCTGCTCGTCGCCGCCAAGTCCGTGGGCGAAGTCGTGTGCGGATATTACGGTCTGGAGTAAAAGGCAGAGAGCGTAACCACAACAACATATAAGGCTGTTCCGGCAATGATCAGGCAGATGATTGCCGGGACAGCCTTTTTTCAATTTAGGGGAATTTCAATAAAATATGAAACAAATAAAAAAATTAATTGACCACCAGTTCATATTTTCGTATAATGTGTAAAAATATAGGAGATTAAATCACTTAGCTAAATATTTTGGAATTTTACGCTGATGCATAGGAAGGAGGAGCCAGAGTGACGAATGAACCCACGATCCGTTCTATCATAGAACAGGAGCTTGAGCGCAGAGGCTACTCTTTGAGCAGGTTTGCCAGCCGCTCGGGAATTAATCGCGGGACACTCAGCGCCATTCTCAACGGAAACCCTCCCAAACCCATTGCCATTCGGCAATTGGATTTAATGACGGAAGCCCTGGAACAGCCGGAAGGGCACTTTTATCCGTTATACGTCAATGAATGCGTGGATTCGGATCAACCGAACCGCAGAAGGGTAAAGGCCTTTCTGCTCCGGTGCGCCGAAGTGGGACAGACCGAATGCATTCAAGAGGTGCTTGATCGCATCGTAGAAAATTTGAGCTACATTCCCATGATTTTCGAAATTGGCGAGGAGCTTTACGAGAAAGGGCTGCGTGAGGAATCCCGCTTATTTTACAATGTTGTGATTGAGAGTGAGAAGTATCAGCATTCCGAACGGCTTGCCATCAGCCATTACAGGTTGTTTCGGTTATCTTTGGGGGATGACGCAGAAGCTAATCTGATTGCGGCTACGCGATTTGAGCTTTACTTGTATCGTTTGCCTGAGGATTATCAATTGGACGGGTTATTACATTTAGCCAATGCCTATTTAACTTTGCAAAAATGGGTGCAAACCGAAATATATTCTGATGAGCTCAGAAATCTCGCTAAAATGGTTTATAAAAATTATGAGAGAGCATATCTTCAAGGTAAAGCATTTCAGTTTAGAGCTGAACGAAACTTAGTTGTATATTATGGTCAAGGTTACGTGCTAAAAGGTATTGCATTACAATTTCAACGAAGATACGAAGAGATACCTGAATACATAGCAGGTTATGCAGATTTAAGCTGGTTTGTTGGATTGAATGAATCTGGAAAGGAAGAGGTTGAGAAATTCAAGTTGTTTGCCAAATTGAACACTTATAATCTAAAGGTATTACTTGGTGATCAATCTATCATTCCGGAATATATTGAATCGGTAAAGAAGCATCCACCCGAGATATTGCCTAGCCTAAGGGTTATTGTTGAGGCATCAAATATTCATAATTTTTTTATAGATGATATACTCGAACAATTTAACATTGATACGGGATTATACGATAGAGCTGATAATTACTATAGGTTAGAGGTAAGTAAGGATCGATACTTAAGATTATTCTATCATTTATCTGTATATTATTTGAGAAAAAAGGAATTTGAGGAAGGGATATCGAAAATATTAATTACGCTAAAAATTGCTATATCCCTCAAAAATTATAACTATTTTATGAAGCTAATTCCTTTATTTGAACGCTATAGATCATTTGCAACAGAAGGACAATTAAAGGAATATGAAACTTTACTGGAAGGGGTGATAAAAGATGCGTAAATGGATTTTGGCACTGGTTATCGTTATTTCTTTAGGGTCTGGCCTTGTAGGAGGCAGTTTAGGCCATACGAATACCGTGAAAGGCTTAGAGCACGGCGGTGGATACTGAGCTAATTCAAAAGTTAGTAGCTACATAAAAGCCGGCTAAGCAGAGATTCTGCTAGCCGGCTTTGTCTTATCCCTCACTCATAAAACAACAGCCGGTTCGCGTACGCATTCCGGTATTCCGTCGGGGTTAGGCCTGTCATTTGCTTAAAGGATTTCATAAAGTGATGGCTGTCGTGATAGCTGAGCTGCATCGCAATTTCGTTGATCGTTTGATTCGTGTCCGTAAGCAGGAAGGAGGCGGCTGCGATTTTTTGCTGTAAAATAAATTGCTTCAATGACACCCCTGCGATGCTAGAGAACAGGTGTGACAAATATTTCACATTGTATCCGAAGTGATCGGCGATTTGCGATACTTTAAGCGGCTCGTAACGATGCCACTGAATATAATCAACGATGTCGTTATAGAGCTGATGCTGCTTTATTTTGCGATTCGGGCGGAACAACAGGTTGTACAGCTCGCAGAGAATTGTCGTCGTCATGTAGTTGCTCAGCGTCTGTTCGCGGTAGTTGCGGACGGCATCCTGCAGTTGTTTCATCAGGACGATCATTTTATCTGCGCTGCGCAGTGTTCCTTTGCGGGGAATAACGATGCTTCCGGCCTGGTGTACATGCTGGGCCGTATCCATGACCTGGACGTCGGCTCCACCGCCAGATGGAATAAAATGCAGCCAATAGAAGCTGCAATCTGAAGCCCGGTATCCATACTGCCTGGCGCGGGGTGGCATCAGCAGGAAGTCGCCCCCCTCCAGCACGTACTGCTCCTTCTCATCCGCGATATATAACACTCCCTTTGTCTGCACGAACAATTCATAATCCATCAGTACCCTGCTCAAATGTATCCAATCCGGCGAAGGGGAAGCGAACTTGCCTGTCATCGTCATATGCAGCGGTTGATCTACATGAAACAGATAGCCATTCATGCGGGAGTTCCTCCTCTATTTCTGACCTTTTAACACTTAACGTCAGCTGTTGCCAAGCGAATTTGAATGATTAGATGATGATAATCAACTATTTTAACGATATCATTTCTCATGGAGTATTCCTACAGCAAAAATAAAAACCTGACCTTTTTACACGGATTCGAACGTTTCGCTATTTTCCAGCCCATCCTCAATCGCTAATCTGAAATTAGCGGTTATTTTGAGGTGAAAGAGGGTTGAAAGATGAAGATGAAGACCATCGTACGGAGCAGTGCACTGCAGGATTTTCGTTTGGAGCAGGTTGTATTGACTGGGGACTATCATGCTAATGCCTTCGCAAAAGAGCTGCAATATTTGCACAGCTATGACGTAGACCGGCTGCTGGCCGGCTTCCGTGAGAACCGGGGCCTGCAGCCGAAGGCGAAGATATATCCTGGCTGGGAAGACACCGAGATTCGCGGCCATACGCTGGGCCATTTTCTGACGGCCTGCTCGCAAGCCTACGAGAATACGAAGGACCCGGCCCTCCAGCGGAAGCTGGATTATATGATGGCTGAACTAGCGGAATGTCAATTCGAGAGCGGCTACTTGTCGGCGTTCCCCGAGCAGTTGATCGACAATATCGAGCAGCGGCAGCCCGCCTGGGTTCCCTGGTATACGATGCATAAAATCATCGCTGGACTGATCGCTGGATATCGCGCTACCGGTTCAAGGATCGCTTACGATACGGTAGTCAGGCTGGGGGACTGGGTGGCCTCGCGAACGTCCCGCTGGACCGAAGAACTCCAGGCTACTGTGCTTGCCGTAGAATACGGGGGCATGAACGATTGTTTATACGATCTCTATACAATTTCCGGTGAAAAGAGGCATCTGGAGGCAGCCCATAAATTTGACGAGCTTCCGCTATTCGAAGCGATCCAGCAGGGACGGGACATTCTGCGCGGTAAGCATGCCAATACGACGATTCCGAAGTTTCTCGGTGCGTTGAAACGGTATCTCGTTCTGGGCGAAAGCGAGCGCTTCTACCTGGAGGCTGCTCGGAATTTCTGGGACATGGTGGTGTATCATCACAGCTATATAACCGGCGGCAACAGCGAGTGCGAGCACTTCAGCGAGCCGGACATTCTGAACAGCAAGCGTTCCGATGTTACCTGCGAGACCTGCAACAGCTATAACATGCTCAAGCTGACGCGCGAGCTGTTCAAGCTGACAGGCGATGTGAAATACAGCGATTTCTACGAGCGAAACTATGTGAATGCGATTTTGTCCTCGCAAAATCCAGAGACGGGAATGACGATGTATTTTCAGCCGATGGCGACCGGATATTTCAAAATATACAGCTCTCCCTTCGAGCATTTCTGGTGCTGTACGGGCACGGGGATGGAGAGCTTCACGAAGCTGAACGACAGCATTTATTTTCATAGCGGAAGCACGCTGTATGTCAATCAATATTTCAGCTCTGCGCTGGATTGGGCCGAGCAAGGGATCAGACTGATCCAGCATGCGGAACTCCCGGAGTCTGAGGAGGTTTCGTTCGCCTTTGAGATCGAGAATGGCCGCAGGAAGCGGCTGGATTTGCGTTTGCGGATTCCGTATTGGGTATCGGGCCAAATGGAGGTGAAGCTGAATGGGTTAGCGGTGCAGTGGAATTCTGAGCAGCAGTATATCGTCATCGACCGGGAGTGGAGCCATGGCGACGTGCTGACGCTGACGCTGCCTATGAAGATCCTTGTCTCCAGACTACCGGACAACGAGAATGTTGTCGGCTTCCAGTACGGTCCTGTCGTACTGAGCGCAGGGCTGGGTACGGAGGATATGACGCAGGCGGCAACCGGGATCATGGTGAGCGTGCCAACCCGCAAAATGCTCGTGAAGGACTTCATTATTCCTCAGGGGACGTCGCCGGAGCAGTGGCTGGTCGATATCGAGCACCATCTGGTAAGGCGGGGTGATGAGCTCGCATTCGAGCTGCGGAACACGGATGAAGACGAGCGCCTTGTATTTACGCCGCATTACAGGCAGCACCGCGAACGATACGGCATCTACTGGAACATCGTAGCTGCAGATTCGGACGAATTGAAGCAGCATTTAGAGCGGGGCCGCCGGGAGCAGCTGATCAAAGAAGCGACCATCGACAGCGTGCAGGTCGGTAACGATCAATACGAGCTGGAGCATGGGATTAAGGGAGAGGAGACCTTTGGCGGCGCATGGGACGGCCTCAACGGACGGCTAGCGCATGCGGGGGGCGGATGGTTCAGCTATAAGCTTGCCGTTGATCCGAAAGCCGGCAACCTGCTCCAGGTCACGTATTTCTCCATCAACCATAACCGGGTCATGAATATTTACGCTAACGGTACGCTGCTGGCCAAAGAGAGAACGCCGCTAGAGCGCAAACGGGAATTTTTCACGAAGCAGTATCCGATCCCGTCCGAGCTTGTTCAGGGACAGCGGGAGATAGAATTCAAGTTCGTTCCCGAAGGCGATTTGAACGGAATATATGGCGTGCTTCGGACGATGAGACCGATCGAAGATGAATAGTTAAGCTTTAAGCGATTTTAGGGAGCTGAGATCAGCCCGGCCCTAAAATCGCTTTTTTTATATGGTGAGAAGGACATTAACGGAGGTAACGGATAACTAGCCATTTTGAGCCGTTTAGTATTTGCTGACTAAACTAGCTTAGCTTGTTTGCTGGACTTAAATTAGGGGAGTCTGACGCGGGCGGGGCGCGGGATGACCAATTAACTGGATTAGAATCAAAATTAAGGGCTGGGAAGGTGGAAGGCGGCATTGCTATGTGTAAATGGCTCGGCCCCTTAAATATGAGGTCTGCCCCAACCATGGCACATACCGCCAAATAAATCCTCACAAATTGGGCCGTTGTCTGTAAAAGCCAGATGTATTTTATACAGTTAGATAAGCTCTTTTATTAAGAAAAGCATTCGCTAAGTGCAAAACATGCACTTAGTTTACCTGAGTGAAGCTAAATTGTCGAAATAGCCTAAAACTAAATGTAGGTTATGCAGTTAGTTCCCGCTAACACGGCCAAAACCAATGAACTAACTGCATGAAATACATTCAGTTATCTGACCCTCACCACTTGGCTCATAAACCAGTAAAATTTAAGGGGACAGGACTACACTTTTATTAGGGGCCGTGTACCGGTGTACTAAATGCATGAAATCCAGTTAGTTCAGGTGGATACAGCGCGAGCGGGCCCGTCTGCCGATTTTGATATACACAACCGGTTGACGAACGAATCAGAACATGCCTATAATGTTTGTGTAAGTATTAATTGATTAATACAATCATTAATTGAAAGGCGGTTGTTTCCATGGCAAACCGGGCAATTCTGAATGTCGACCTCCGTAGAGGCACTATTAACCGTAATATTTATGGCCATTTCTCCGAGCATTTAGGCCGTTGCATCTATGAAGGGATTTGGGTGGGCGAGGATTCCCCGATTCCGAATACGAACGGTATTAGAAACGATGTCGTGCAAGCGCTTAAGCAGATTAACATTCCGGTGCTCCGCTGGCCGGGCGGCTGTTTTGCCGATGAATATCACTGGAAGGACGGCATCGGCCCTAGAAAAGAACGCAAAAGAATGGTCAACACGCACTGGGGCGGTGTGGTCGAGAACAACCATTTCGGTACTCATGAGTTCATGATGCTGTGCGATATGCTCGGATGCGAGCCTTATATCAACGGAAATGTGGGAAGCGGCACCGTCCAGGAGATGTCCGAATGGGTGGAGTATTTGACTTTTGGCGGCGTATCGCCAATGTCCGAACTGCGTCAGGCCAACGGCCGCCAGGAGCCTTGGAAGGTAACGTACTTCGGCGTCGGCAACGAGAACTGGGGCTGCGGCGGAAATATGCGTCCGGAATACTACGCGGATCTCTATCGCCGTTATCAGACATACGTCCGTAACTATGACGATAATAAAATCCACCGGATCGCCTGCGGGCCAAACGTAGACGATTATAACTGGACAGAGGTTCTGATGCGGGAAGCTTCGCGGTTCATGGACTCACTCACGCTGCACTACTATACGGTGCCTGGGGATACCTGGGAAGATAAAGGACCAGCTACGGGCTTTGAGACGAGCGAGTGGTTCAAGACACTGGAGAAGGCGCTGCGGATGGATGAACTCATTACGAAGCATAGCGTCATCATGGATAAATATGATCCTGAGAAGCGCGTAGGGCTGATCGTCGACGAATGGGGAACCTGGTACAACGTTGAGCCGGGTACGAATCCAGGCTTCCTGTATCAGCAAAATACGATTCGTGATGCGCTGGTAGCCGGTTTGACGTTCAATATTTTCCATAAACATAACGAACGCGTTCACATGGCAAATATCGCCCAGACAGTGAACGTGCTCCAGTCGGTAATCCTGACTGAAGGGGAGAAAATGGTGCTCACGCCTACATATCATGTGTTTGATATGTTCAAGGTTCACCAGGATGCTGAACGGATCGAGCTGGAGGTGGATGGCGGAGCATACAGCTACGACGGACGGGAGATTCCGGCCGTGACTGGCTCGGCCTCGATCAATGCCAACGGAGTGGTTCATATCAGCCTTTGCAACACGAACCATGCCGAGAAGGCGGTTGTTCCGGTAGATGTACGGGGCTGGGGCGGGCAATCCTTTGAGGTAACGGGAACGGTGCTGACGGGGGATACGATAGACGCTCACAATACGTTCGCAGCCCCGGATACGGTAGCACCGCAGGCATTCCATAGCTTTACGGTAGAGGGCGGAGTGGTGACAGCCGAGCTGCCGCCGATGTCCGTTGCCGTGCTGGCATTGACTCCTAAGGCTTAAGCGATATGGCGACGTCATCCTGTAAAGGCTGCCGGGAGGAGTATAAAGTAACGGGGGAGCAGATTCAGCGCATTCTGGCCTCCTCCGCTTTTGCACCGGAACGCTGCGTTCCGGATGAAATTTATGAGCAGCGGCTGGAGCTGTGCCGCTCCTGCCCCAAGCTGCAGGACGGAACGACCTGCCTTGTCTGCGGCTGTATCATTCCCGTTGTAGCCAAGCTGAAGGAGCGGGAATGCGCCTTGCCGGGTCAAAGCCGGTGGGGAGCCTATCATGAGGAAACAATGTATTTATAATAAATGACAAAAGAAGCCTGAAGATATTTCAGGCTTCTTTTGTCATTGGTTTGCGGCAGACGTCGTTTTAGAAATTTTCTGTATATCAGCTGTAATAGAGCTCGAACAGTAAATGATCGTTGTAGTTGCCGAAACCTTTGCCGAATAAAGTAAGGCCTCCGACGTGGAAGGCGTCGTCCTCCACGGATAATTTGAAGGTCCACTGCTTGCCCAGAATACCGACATCATCCAAAGTAATATCGGACAATTTGAGGCCGTCCATGAACGTACCCTCACGGGTAATGCGCAGTTTTTTTAGCAGGCCGTATTGATTCGTTTTGTTATGCCACCAGCTCGGCGTATATTTGCCGCGGCTGTCGCCATAATCGCCGGGGCTTGTCCAGTAGCCCAGATTGACTCCGTTTAAGGTGAAGGTAATGTCGGAAGGCCAGTTATTGTTCGTATCCGGCGCTTCGGAGGCAATTTCCATCGTAATGACCAGCTCTTCCGGCCGTTGGCTCGACAGCAGGAAATTCGGGATTTTATATTCGATAAAGCCTTTGCCGAACCAGAGCACGCCGGCATTGATCCGTTCCTGATCCCAGAAATGCCTTGGGTCATCAAAGCTGCCGATAATATGATCAACCGTAGCGAGGCCGCATGTCGGCTCGATCATGAAGTCCGAGTAATGTCCAACCGGAATTTCCGTACGGTGGCATTTTAATTCGTCTTTCTTCTTACGGGGGATGACGATTTCGATGCTGTCGACGGCAAGCGAGCAAATTTTCTGCAAACCGTTCCGCCCGGGAGCCATTTCGCTGGAAACCAGCCCCGCGCCTTCAAGCTTGCGTACGTGCATCGTCATGATGGCGCTGCTTAACCCGAGGGCTTCAGCAAGCTCCTTAATATTCATCGGCCGCTCAGCCAGCAGGTTCATGATGTTCAGCCGGACTGCGCTGGATAATGCTTCATATACAGGCAGCGATTGTGCCGTAAGATTTAGCTTCATTTGATAATACAGCCTCCATCATTTTTATTTATACATATGTTATGCGATTAATGATTATGTTATTTAAACATGTCTAGTTCTATTGTAGTAGATACCGCCCAATTAGGAAAGTCCGCTGCTTCCCTCCATCACCGCACTCTGCTGGCAATGGCCCGGAGTAAGTGCCGGATCGATAGAAATCCCTATGTCCCGAAAACAATGTAAGCGCTATAATAGTATCTATCTGAATAATCGGCAAATCAGATTCAATCATATTTTTGCCTAAGGAGAGAGCAATGAGAAAGAGCAAGACGTTCTACAACGTGTTCATTTCTATCCTTGTCTTAAGCATCGGACTCGTGGTCGGCTTTGGGAGCTACATTTATATGTCAACCACACGCTCGGTCGCCGAGCGCGTCGGGGAGAGCCGCCAAAGCTTGATCACGCAAATCCGCAATACATTGGAACAGAAAATCCAGACGATTGAATATGCATTCTATACTTACAGTACGACGAAATCCTTTCACGAAGTGATCAACAGTCCGCTGACGGAACGGGATTTCGAAGCGTACCGGGAACTGAATACCCAGCTGAACTATATCGCCACAATGGGGCTGGAGGGGGTTCAATATTCCTTAATCAGCCTGAAGCAGAATTGGAGAATTTCGAATGGCTCGCTGTCCCAGCTGTCGAGCGAGGATAGGGAGGAGTTGTACGAGCAGTACATCGATAAAGCGAGCAGGGGACTGTACTGGGTTAAAACGGATGACGGCATCCGCTTTGTGCACACGCTGCCCGTGTCCTCCAAAGACAAGCAGGCGGTCGCGCTGTCGGACATATCCCTGCAGACGCTGAATCATACGCTGCAGACGAAGCCGGATACTTCCGTTTATATATTGAATAAAGAGGGAGAACTGCTATACGCCGCCGAGACGGCATCCGAAATGCTGTCCCCGCAGCAGCTCCGGCTCATTAGCGAGCAGGCTGAAAGCGGGACACAGACGGGCAAAGCGACGATTGAAGGCAGGGCGGGCAGCTCTATCATGGCCTTATACGCCAAATCCGATTATAACAATTGGACCTATGTGACCCTGCTCGATCAGAAGGAAGTGAGCAAGGCGCTGGCTGCCACGCGCTACGGTCTCATCATTATGGGGATCGTGATCACGCTGCTGATGGTTATGCTGGCGTACGTGCTGTCGGTGTATCTGACGCGGCCCTTCCGGAAGATCCAAAGCAGCTTAGCCATGAGCCCGGAGCCAATGCTGAGGGACGAGGTGGACTGGATCATCCGCTCGATCGATTCCATTGTATCCGAGAAGGAGAGTCTGGAGCATCTGATCGAGCTGGAGAAGCCCAAGCTGGAGACGCAGTTCGTGCTCAATCTCCTTCAGAACCGGTTAACCCGGGAGGAAGCGGAGAAAGGGCTGGAACGATTCGGATATCCGGTAACAGACAGCACGCTTTTCGTCACGATGCTCATCCAGCTGGACAGCTATGGCGAGGGGCAGCCGCCTAGCAAGGACGTGCTGCTGCTGGCCGTAAACAATCTTGTGCAGGAGATCGTTCCCGAACTGGGAAGAATGCTGCCCGTCGTACTTAATGAGCGGACGCAGGCCACGGTGCTTCTCTTTGAAAAGGAGGACGCCTCAGACCTGCGCAAGCAGATTCTGCAGCATGCCAAGAGAATCATCAGGTCTGCCCGGGAGTATTTAAGCACCTCCGTCAGCATAGGAATCAGCGTGCCCTATGAGGATGCGCTGAGAAGCAGGGAGGCTTGCGAGATGAGCCTGGAGGCACTTTATCAGCGGCTGAATCTCGGCAAGGAGTCAATTATCTTTTACGAGGACATCTCCACGGGGATATCCGGGCCGATTCTGCTGCATTATCCGACGGAGCTGGAGGCGCGGCTGTTTGACTCCATTCGCCTTGGAGACGAGCAGGAGGTGGCCCGCTCCTTATATCCGCTGCTGGCGGATATGATGAAGCATAGCTTGAATCCGATGAATCTTGAAGTGACGCTGATCCGCTTCGTTAACAATCTCATTCAGCTCGAGCAGCTTATCGGTGTGGAGGTGCTGCTTACGCCAAGCAACGCTAACCTATACCACCGGCTGCTGGATACAAGGAATCCCGAGGAGATCGAGCGCATGCTTGTGCACGAGGTCATCTACCCGATGGTCAGAAGCGTCAAAGAGAAGACGAACCAGCAATTCCGCTCGATTGCGGATAAGATCGCCGCGATCATCCGCTCTGAATACGATCAGGAGCTGTCGCTGGAGGCGATCAGCGAGCGTCTTCATTACAGCCCCAATTATTTAAGCAGCATATTCCGCAAGGAGTACGGAACTACCTTTAGCGAATATCTGATGCATTACCGGCTGGAAATCGCCAAGAAGTGGCTGGTGGATACGGATATGACGGTCAAGGATATGGCGGAGAAGCTATGCTATCAAAACTCGCAAAACTTCATCCGTTCTTTCCGCAAGAAGGAGCATGTCACGCCGGGAGCCTACCGCAAGATGAAATTGGAGCGCTGAGCCGCAGGGCGCTAAACACAAGAAGAAGTTCTGGCTTCGCATGATTCATGCGTGATCCAGAACTTCTTTGATTTGAGGCGACCGCTCATAGAATATATTGGCCTAGCCTTTGACCGCTCCGAGCAGTGCGCCTTTCGTGAAGTGCTTCTGTACGAACGGATAGGCGATCAGCATCGGAACGGTAGCGACGACGATAACTGCCATTTTGATCGTTTGTGCAGGAGGAACGATGTCCACGGAGGAATTATCGCCCTCCATTCCGCTGGACACGATGACGATTTGGCGCAGCAGCACCTGCAGCGGCCATTTCTCGGAATCGTTAAGGTACAGAATTGCATTCATATATGTGTTCCAGTAGTTGACGCCGTAGAACAACGAAAGTGTTGCGATCGAAGGCAGGGCTAGCGGCAGCATGATTCTCCACAAGATACGGAAGTCGTTGGCGCCATCGATCTTAGCCGACTCTTCGAGGCTTTCCGGCAGAGCCTGAAAGAAGTTCCTCATAATGATCAGGTTGAAGGCGTTGATCGCCGTCGGAATGATCAGCGACCAGTACGAATCGATCAAACCCGCCGATTTGACGACGAGGAAGGTCGGAATCATTCCGCCGCTGAACAGCATCGAGAAAACGATAATAAAGTTAATGACAATCCTCCCTGATAAATATTTGCGGGATAATCCGTATGCCATCAGGGCCGTCAGTGTCATACTGACGGCCGTGCCTGCCAGCGTAGTGCCAATCGATACGCCGAGGCCTTTAAAGATGGTCGGCGTTGAGAAGATGAACCGGTAAGCGTCAAGCGAGAAGGTCGTCGGGAACAGGACGAATTTCTTTGACACGATTTCCTGCGTCGAGGCAAAGGAGCTTGCCACAACATTCACGAACGGCAGGAGGCAGGCAAGCGCGAACAGAAGCAGGAGCGCATAGTTCACAAAGTTGAAAATCCGGCTTCCCAGCGATGGCTTCTTAAATGCAGATTTGGACATAGCAGTATGAATCCTCCTTGATAGTAGTCTTATATCCACCATAACAAGCTGTAAATATTCCGTATATAATCATGTCCTATGACTTTAACGGCGGGATCCAGGCATGGAACTTCAGGCTGGATCAAGGCAATAATCCTGATCTCCACTCATGATCATCAGCTACAATCCGGGAGGTATCCCGATCATGAATCCTGATCCGAAGCTACAATTTGCCTGGTGCTAATGGGATTTCGGGAGTCTGCGATAGCTAATGATTATATACGGAATGACGATTACCGGATATGCTTGGCTCGAACACATGTTAACTGATCAAGGAGGTCGACAGCCGGTGAAAGAAGCAGATTCCTCAGCAATTCCGTTACAAGGCAAACCGCATAAGGGAACCGGGTCCAGGAGAATTGAAATGCTTCGTCATTTTAAAAGCCTAAGCAGGAATAAACTGTTGTATTTGATGATTCTCCCCGGATTCGTGTACTTTGTCATTTTTAAGTATTTTCCGATGGGAGGCCTGATCATATCCTTTCAGGATTATCAGCCGTATTTGGGCATCCAGGGAAGTCCTTGGGTCGGGTTCAAGCATTTTGTACGTTTGTTTACCGAACCGACCTTTGCGATGCTGCTGCGCAATACGCTGATTCTGTTTGCGCTCGAATTGGCCATGTTCTTTCCGATTCCCATTATTCTTGCACTAATGCTAAATGAAGTCAGGCATAAAATGTTCAGAAACTCGATTCAGACGATGGTATATATCCCCCACTTCATGTCCTGGGTCATCATCGTTTCGATCACATATGTATTCCTCAATGTAGACGGGGGCGTCGTCAATGAGATCATCGCCGCCTTCGGGGGAAGCAAAATCAGCTTTCTGACATCCACGGAATGGCTTCGTCCCATGTACATCCTGCAGATCATATGGAAAGAAGCCGGATGGTCCACCATCATATATTTAGCGGCGATTACCGTTGTAGATCCACAGCTGTATGAAGCGGCCGAAATGGACGGCGCCAGCCGGTTGCGAAAAATATGGCATGTTACGCTGCCTGCGATCCGCCCGGTGATCATTACCTTGCTGATCCTCAAAATCGGCAATACGCTTGAGCTTGGCTTCGAGCATATGTATTTGCTCCTCAACTCGTTGAACCGGGAGATCGGGGAAATTTTTGATACGTATATTTTCACGGCAGGCTTGAAGAACGGACAGCTCAGCTTCAGCACGACAGTAGGCCTGTTCAAGGGCGTCGTCGGATTAATATTGGTCATCTTTGCGAATAGACTGGCCAAGAAGTTCGGTGAAGACGGGGTCTATTGACAGTTTTATGTGAATTCTTGCTTCCGCTTGGGAAGAGGAAGATAAATCAAACTTACAAAAAACAATGAAAAAGGGGAAAAGCACATGAAACGGAAAATCGCAAAATTGGCAGCGCTTACGCTGTGCTGCAGCCTGCTGCTTAGCGCATGCGGGGGAACAAAATCAGGCGCCAATCCTTCCAGCGGCGCCAGCGCCGACGGAAAGGCATCGATTAGCTGGCTGAATATTTTGCAGACGCCATCGCCGCCGACAGATACCGTGTTAAGCAAAATTGAAGAGGCAACGAATACGGACATCAAATTTTCGTGGATTCCGGATGCCTCCAAAGAGGAACGCCTCAACACATCGCTCGCTTCGGGCTCTCTGGCGGATATCGTCACCCTGACGATACTGGACAACTCATCGGTTCGCAACGCTTTGAAAGCCGGCGTATTCTGGGATGTCGCTCCTTACCTGGACGAATACCCCAACCTGGCGGCCATTTCGCAGGATATGCGCAGATCGGCCTCTATCGAGGGCAAGCTGTATGGCGTACCGCTGCAGAAGCAGGTGGCGAGGAATGGGGTTATCGTCCGGAAGGACTGGCTGGACAAGCTCGGGCTGCCGGTGCCGAACACGACGGATGAGCTGATGCAGGTAGCCAAAGCATTTACGGAGCAGGATCCGGATGGTAACGGCGTCAAGGATACGACTGGATTTATGGACCGCAGCGATCTCGTCTTCGGCGCGTTCAAGACGCTCAGCTCCTATTTCGGCACGCCCAGCGTCTGGAGCGTAAGCGAGGACGGGCAAGTCACGCCTGAATTTGAGTCGGAAGGCTATATCAAAGCGATGGATTATATGAAGGAGCTATACGACAACGGGTATATCAATCAGGATTTTGCCGTTACGGCGAAGACCGATCAGCAGCAGAACTTCGCGCAAGGCAAAGCGGGGATTTACGTAGGGGCCCTCTTCGACAGCAAAAACCTGCTCAATTTGGCCAAGGGCATTCAGGACGATATGGAGCTCGTGATGATTAACGGCATTACGTCTACCGGCAATGAAAGCGACAGAGCCATCTGGTCGACGTCCAACGGCGTCGGAGGCCTGCTCGCCTTCCCTAAATCGGAGGTGAAGGATGAAGAGGAGCTGAAGCGTGTGCTGAAATTCGTGAACGATTTGATGTCGGAGGAAGTATACACGCTGATGACATATGGCCTTGAGGACGTCCATTATACAATCGATGAGAACAAAGCGGTAACCATTAAGGATACGAGCCTGTGGCAGCAGGAGGTGCAGCCGTTTGCGGGCTCCCGCCCGAAGGAGAGCGGCTTTGAAATTCATGACTCGGATCCGTTGAGAAAAGAGGCCAACCGTCTGATCGAGGAGAATGAGAGCTTTGCGGTGCTTAATCCACTGTATTCCCTGGAATCGCCGACGAATTCCGAACAAGGCTCCGAGCTGCAGAAGATGATTACGGACGCTACGTACAAATATATTCTCGGCAAAACCGATCTGAACGGATTCCAGCAGGCCGTGCAAAACTGGAGAAAAGCAGGAGGCGATAAAATCATCGCCGAATACGAAGCTGCATATAAAGCAGTGTATGGCAAGTAAACGGTTCGCCTTACGGGCATATGCGCCCTAAGCTTTGGCTGTTCCGTCCGCAGCTGCTGCTGCGGCGGAACGGTCTATTTTCCAACAGGAGGATGATCGGCATGGCAAAGATGCATTGGGCGATACGAACCGCGGATTCCATCATGGAACGTACGCCGAAGCTGTATGAGGGCCAGGGCTATAACGGGAAATGGTCCTATGATTACGGGGTGATCCTAAAGGGATTCGAACGGTTGTGGAAGATGACTGGGGACGAGAAATATTTCGGGTATATTCGCGATAATATGGATTACTTCATTCAGGAGGACGGCTCGGTGAAGGGCTACCGGCAGGATGAGCATAACATCGACCACCTGAATAACGGCAAGCTGCTGTTCGTACTGCATAAGGAGACTGGCGAAGAGAAATACGCACGCGCTGCGGCATTGCTCCGGGAGCAGTTGAAGACGCATCCGCGCACGTCGGAAGGGGCTTTTTGGCATAAGCGGATTTATCCTTACCAGATTTGGCTGGACGGTTTGTATATGGGAGCCCCTTTTTATTTGGAATATCTGCTGAACTTCGAGCAGGAGGGCGATCTCGCCGATGTAACCAGGCAATTCATCCTTTGCGAAAGGCATACGAAGGACGAAAAAACGGGACTCCTCTATCACGCCTGGGACGAGCAGCGCGTGCAGCCTTGGTGTAACCCGCAGACAGGGCAGTCGCCGAATTTCTGGGGAAGGTCACTCGGCTGGTTTGTGATGGCGCTCGTTGACGTCCTTGAACTGCTGCCGCCGGAGCACGGCGACTTCAATGAGCTAAGGCGGATTCTGAACGATACGTTAAGCGCGCTAAGGAACTATCAGGATGCCGATTCCGGCGTCTGGTATCAAGTCGTCGATGCCGGGGGCCGCAAAGGAAATTATTTGGAGGCTTCCGCCTCCAGCATGATCACGTATGCCATAGCTAAAGGCCTCCGTCTCGGACTGCTTGGCTCCGAATGGATCAGTTCGCTGGATCATGCCTACGCTGGCCTGATTGCAGAATTCGTGCTGGAGACAAAGGAAGGCTGGGTCAATTTGAACAAGACCTGCCAGGTAGCCGGCTTGGGCGGAGAAGACCGCCGCGACGGAACTTATGCGTATTACATCAGTGAGCCGATCATTACGAATGATCAGAAGGGGCTTGGCGCCTTCCTGCTGGCTTGTACAGAATACGAGTATTTGGAGGTTGAAAGGCGCGCGGCGCATCGATAATCTGACGAAGGAGACAGAGGACATGCTTGTTTTTAACATAGATGATTATGGTGCGCGCAAAAATAGCTCCAAGCTGTCGACGGCAGCGATTGCGGCTGCCATCGCCGCTGCGGAAGAGGCGGGAGGCGGCAAGGTATGCGTACCGCCGGGCTGTTACCGCACTGGAGCGATTATCATGAAGAGCAACATTGAGCTTCATATCAGTCCGGGAGCTACACTGTCTTTCAGTGATCACCCGGATGACTATCCGGTTGTGACCTCCTGCTGGGAGGGCGTGAAGCAGGAGGTATACGCCTCATGCATTTTCGGCCAGGATCTAGAGAATGTGTCCGTAACTGGCTCGGGCAGGCTGGAGGGAAACGGGCAGGCCTGGTGGGACAAGCATAGGAACCGCCGCGGGGAGCTTGCGTATCCCCGCCCAAAGCTGATCAGCTTCGACGGCTGCCGCCGGGTAACGCTGCGGGATGTGTCACTCGCGAATTCGCCGAGCTGGACGGTTCATCCAGTTCGCTGCCAGGATGTGACGATCGATAATCTGTCGATCTTCAATCCCGCAGACTCGCCGAACACGGACGGCATCGACCCGGAATCCTGCACGAACGTTCGCATCAGCAACTGCCAAATTGACGTGGGAGACGACTGCATCGCCATTAAAGCAGGGACCGAGGATACGGAGGCCCGGGTTCTTTGCGAGAATATCGCGATTACCAACTGTACGATGATTCACGGACACGGAGGTGTTGTCATTGGCAGCGAAATGAGCGGCGGCGTGCGGAATGTCGTCATTTCGAATTGCGTGTTCAAGCAAACCGATCGCGGTATTCGCTTGAAATCCAGGCGCGGACGGGGTGGGATCGTTGAGGATATTCGGGTAAGCAATATCGTTATGGAGGACGTCATTTGCCCATTCATCCTGAACCTGTATTATTTTTGCGGGCCGCGAGGCAAAGACAAATACGTATGGGACAAGCATCCATATCCGGTTACGGAGGAGACGCCGCGCTTTCGCCGGATCCATTTCGCCAACATTACCGCCCGAAGGGTGCATGCCGCCGCCGGGTTCCTGTATGGACTGGCTGAGCAGTATGTTGCGGAAGTGACCTTTGATCAGATCGATATTTCGATGGCTGAGAACGCTACGCCCGGACAGCCGGCGATGATGGCGGGCATTAAGGATATGAGCAACCGGGGCTTCTTCCTCGGCAACGTACGAGATATCCGCTTCCGGAACGTAACCGTGGAGAACCATGTAGGGCCGGCCTTTTATGTCGAAAATGGCGAACGGGTCACTGTGGTTAATTGCGAATCCCGGAATACGAAGCAAGCAGGGCAGCTGCTGGAGCAGGTCACGTTGCCTCCCGAGGAGAGCTTGGGAGGAACCGGAGATTGACCTGAAGTAAGGCTTTGATGAAGATTTATGAGATCGGGCCATGGATGTTAAATCAAAATAGGTTTATGGAGGGGAGCCATCTTGATTTCGGATAACAGAAACACAGGAGTAATCCGCAACCCGGTACTGCCGGGCTTTAACCCGGATCCCTGCATTGTACGGGCCGGAGACACTTATTATATTGCCGTTTCCTCGTTTGAATGGCTGCCAGGCGTCAGAGTGTACGAGTCGGCCAACCTGGCGGAATGGGAGCATTGCACGGATATTTTGACGAATCAGGTCCAGCTGCAGGGAAATCCGAAGAATTGCAGCATCTGGGCGCCGCAGCTCAGCTATTATGATGGTTTGTTCTATCTCATGTATACGGATGTTAAGAGCACCAAGCGTCCTTTTAAGGATTGCCATAACTATTTAATTACCGCTCCCTCCATCCATGGGCCTTGGTCGGAGCCGGTTTATCTGAACAGCAGCGGCTTCGATCCATCCCTGTACCATGACGAAGACGGCCGCAAGTGGCTGTTAAACGCCCTATGGGATTACCGCATTACTGAAGGCAATAAATCGAGCGGCATCGTCATTCAAGAGTACGATCCGAAGCAGCGGAAGCTGATTGGAGCACCGCAGAAGCTGTTTGACTGCACCCCGCTGAAAAAGACGGAGGCCCCGCATATTTATAAGCGTAACGGCTATTACTACCTCATTACTGCGGAAGGAGGCACAGGCAGCGGCCATGCGGTGACCGTAGCACGATCCAAGGAGCTGCTCGGGCCGTACGAGGTCGATCCGCTTAATCCGATGCTGACCTCTAGCGGGAAGCCTGAAGCAGAGCTGCAATGCGCCGGCCACGGCAGCCTGGTTGAGACGCCTGAAGGCGAGTGGTACATGGCTCACCTGTGCACCCGTCCGCTGGAAGGCCAGTATGCGATCCTCGGGAGAGAGACCGCTCTACAGAGGGTGTATTGGGATGAGGAAGGATGGCTTCGGTTAACTAGCGGCGGCAACACGCCGCAAATGGAAGTGCCGCTGCCTAAAGGAGCAGTCATCAAGGGCGGGATTCGGGCAGAATTTGTGGATGATTTCAACGGTCCTAAACTGCATCCACGCTGGAACACGCTTCGCATGATGGCTGATGAAAGCTGGTGTTCGCTTTCCGAGCGCTCGGGCCGCTTGCGAATTTATGCAGGTGAATCTGCTCAGAGCTTGTTCAGCCACCATATCGTGGCCATCCGGCAGACGGATAAGTCCTTTCGTGCCGAGACGGCATTGGATCATGAGCCAACTCTGTATCTGCAAATGGCGGGATTGATGCTGTATCTGAATGAGGACAATTATTGGTATGCCTATGTGAGCCATGAAGAAGGACGAGGCAGGGTTCTGAGACTGCTGCGCTGCGAGCGGGATGAATTTACCCTTGAGCCTGTCATGATCGATTTAAAGGAAGGGCCTGTTCATTTGGCCGTGGAAGTATCTGGAGTCAACGGTCAGTATTTTTATCGCGGGGAAGGAGCAGCAGAATGGCAGCCGGTTGGCCAGCCGCAGAATATCAGCTTCCTGTCCGGCGGATTTACCGGTAATTTCATCGGCATCGCCGTCCACGACATGAATCAGTTTAAAGGCAGTTATGCCGATTTTCATTATTTCCGGTATGAAGGCCGGGATGAATAGACCGCCGAAAAGGCTCTGAAATGCAGCAAAGCTGTCAGAAGACATGTATGTCCTCTGACAGCTTTTTTAATCAAATTTGGATGGGGGAACGTTATAGTACTTTTTAAAAGCCTTCGAAAACGTAAACGGATCGGGGTAGCCGAGGAGGCTGGCGATTTCCTGAATCGTATATTTCTTTAAGTTTAGATAGTCTCTCGCCCGGTTCATCTTAATTTGGTAAATATATTGTCCCGGGGTAATGCCCAATGTCTTTTTGAAATAAGTGATGAAGTATTTTTCGGATATGCCGACAAGCTGGGCGAGCTCACTCATTTTAATCGATTTGTGCAGGTGGCTGTGAATATAACCGAATACCGGCTGCAGCACGTCCAAATTCCGCTCGGCTGTTCTCGGCTTTCTCCCATTCAGAAATGTGCCGGTATACCGTTCTTGTCCATAGAGTTCAATGATTTTGGCGATGACAGCCGTTAGACAAGCTTTTAAATATAGACGGTTCCCCGGCATGCTGTCTAACTGATTCGATTGCATAAAGGCTTTGCCGAACAAGATGGTTTCCTCCCGAATCAGCTCTTCCGGTATAATGCCCGAGAGCGGAAAGTCGCTCAGAATTCGCTGCTGCTTGCCAATTTCGAAGTCGAAATGCACGTAAATAAACCGGCACCCCTGATCGGTAGTAGAAGCCATATAAGGAATTCCCGGATAAAAAAAGACCACATCTCCCGCCCTGGCCTGATGTTCGATTCCATCGATACGAATCGTAACGTTTCCGGATTGTATGAACCAAAGATCGTAGTCGATATGTGCCTTATGCTCGACCCACTTCCCGTCATGGGTAAGCTCAAAAACAGACTTCATTCGCAGCGAGATCAATTCCGACAACTCATTGAGAATTCCCATGTCCTTCATTTTCGTATTCATTATCATCCCTCTACCATAAGACATATTTCAAATGATCATATTATAGCATTGAAGTGCCGCTCATAAATAATCATACTATTTGACATAAACGTAAAACTATCTCATATTCTACTTTCGAAATCAGTCTCCTATAATGGGGTCATTACCCATAAGGAGGGTTTGTCATGATAGATTCTAAAGTATCACATCCGAAGATTGTTGTTATCGGGGCGGGAAGTTTATTCTTCGGCCGTCAATCGATTTGGCAGATGGTCGACTCTAAATACTTGAATCAAGGAACACTTGCTTTGGTAGATACGGATGAAGAAAGGCTGTCCAAGATGGTCAGGCTTGCTGAAATGGTTGCCAAGGAGAACAAAGTGTCCCTTAAAGTGGAGGGCTCGACGAATCGGAGAGAGGTACTGAAGGGCGCTGATTTCGTCGTCCTCAGCTTTGCTAAGGATACTGTAAAATATCGCGGCATCGATTGCCAGGTTGCTTTAAAATACGGAATTCGAATGTGCTCCGGGGATACGATCGGCCCAGGCGGGATCTTCAGAGCCATGAGAGAACTGCCAGTCATAATGGATTGCGCTAAAGACATCGAGGAGCTTTGTCCCGATGCGTGGGTCATTAATTATATCAATCCATCTGCCGTCCATGGCATCGCTTTAAGCCGATATGCGCCGCAGCTGAAAACCTTCGCCCTTTGCGACAGCCACCATATGCCGCATAAGAAAGCTTACTATGCCATTCGGGCAGGCATCATTGAGGATATTAGCGAGTTCAATGAGAAAATCGACCGGAAATTTGATTTCCGCATAGCTGGCGTCAATCATTTCACCTGGCTGCTTAAGGCTGACTATGATGGAAAGGATGTCATGCCTAAGATAGCTGAGTCGATGAGAATATCGGCGGGAACGGAAAACGATGGCGGGGATACAGGCGCAAAGGCGCTGTATAACGATGCCATCACGTATGAACTCTTTAACATTTTCGGGTATATTCCAACATGTACGGCCCACACGAAGGAATACGTCCGCTATTGGCAGGGACTGGGCAAGACGGAAGACACCATTCCGCCTTTATCGATTTGGGAAACGGAAGACCGGTATCAACGCCATGAGGAGATGTGGGGGCAAGTGGATGATTTCCTTTCCGGTAAACGTCCTATTGCCGACTACATGACATCATTCGGGCCCGACCACGCCACGGATATTATCGAAAATATGGTGGGCAATTTGGGCAAGCGGTTCTTTATTAATACGCTCAATAACGGGGCCGTAACGAACATGAATGACGACGCATTCCTTGAATTGCTATGCGAAGTGGATATGAACGGTGTTCAACCCCTTCATGTGGGTGAGATGCCGCGGGGAATCCGGGGCATGCAGGAGCTCGTGCTGGATACGCACGAGCTGACGGCGGAGGCTGTTGTGGAACGAAGCTTCACGAAATTGAGAAGAGCGATGCTGACCGATCCGCTCGCAAATTCCATACATGATGCAGATTTGATGATTAAAGAGCTGCTGGAGTTGGAAAAGGAGATCATCCCGGGATATTGGTACGAGTAATGTGAGAAGCATGGGCGTGTTTCTAAAATACCTGCATAAGCGGCTTAAAAAACTTCATTCAATTCATGAAGCCGCGATGGTACGCTTGGAACAAGTTGTTGAAAACGGATACCGTTTAGAAACGAGTCCATGACGAAAGGCAGGGACAATCCCATGTTGAATGATACGGAACGGCAATGGCTGGATGGCGTCATTAGGAAACTGACACAGAAAATGGACGTGGTCAGCGAGCGTTCGCGAAACAAGATTCCTTATACGACGATTAACGGTGTGCACGACGATCGGAGCGCCCATAATCCTTCGGGCGATGACACAGACGGCATTTGCTGGTGGACCAACGGTTTCTGGGGAGGCATGCTGTGGCTTATGCACCACGAAACCGGCAACGAGAAGTACAAGGAGATCGGACAAATCTCCGAAGCCAAGCTGGATCGGTGCTTTCAAGAATTTTACGGTCTGCATCATGACGTTGGATTTATGTGGCTGCCAACCAGCGTAGCGAATTACAAAGTGACGGGAAACGCGGAATCTCGGAAGCGGGCGCTCCATGCTGCGAATCTGCTGGCAGGCCGCTTCAATTTGGCAGGGGGCTTCATCCGCGCATGGAATGACCTGGAGGAAGGCGATACGAGGGGCTGGGCAATTATCGATTGCATGCTCAATATACCCCTCCTGTATTGGGCCACTGAAGAGACGGGGGATCCACGTTTCAGGCAAATTGCAATGAGGCACGCGGATACGTCCATGCAGGCCTTCGTTCGCCCTGACGGTTCCGTCAATCACATTGTCGAATTCGATCCTTTTAATGGAGGGGTGGTAAGGACGCATGGCGGTCAAGGCTACGGGGAAGGTTCTTCCTGGACGCGCGGGCAGACCTGGGCTTTGTACGGCTTCATGATGAGTTATATTCATACCGGAAAGGACGAGTATTTGCAGACGGCCAAGCGGGTTGCGCATTATTTTATGGCTAATATTCCAGAGGATGGCATCATCCCGGTCGATTTCAGACAGCCGGAGGAGCCAAGGCTGATGGACGATACGGCAGCAGCCATTGCGGCATGCGGATTCATCGAGATCGCCAAGGCCGTCGGCGGGCATGAAAGCCGCTCCTTTGTGGCGGCGGCGCTGAAGCTGCTGCGAACGCTCGACGAATCGCGGATCGATTGGTCGGCCGATACCGACCACTTCCTGCTAAACGGTACCGGAGCCTATCATAGCGATACACATCATCATGCGATCATTTACGGTGATTTTTACTTCATGGAAGCCATATTTAAGCTCAAGGGCAACGATCTTTATTTGTGGTAGATAAAATGTTGAAGCTATGCCAAGTGATTATCGGCAGCGACAGGGTTGAAACGGTAACTGGACTAATAAGCCTAAAAGGAAAGGGCTGTTGAATAAGTACCTAAAATGAAAGCCAGATGGGAAATGCGATGTTTTCCGTCCGGCTTTATTTTACGCATTTATTTTCGAAGGAAAGTAGCTAGACGTATGCCTGCTATTTTCAGTAGATTGTGGGCTAATACTGCGATTCCAAACAATTGAATATTGGCAGCAACTTGAAAAATTTAGGTGGAGGAGGTATGGAGAGGATGATGCAAAGTTCAGAAGAAGCAAGGAGTGGAGGGGAAGGAGGGGCGGAGACTTGCTTGCGGAACTGAGCGACGTTATTCATCGAAATATGGCATTTTTGAAGGCTACCGGAACTGTAAGCCGTTAATGACTGCCATTCGCGAAGTTTTGCCACCAAAATAGGCAAATAACGTCACTGAGTTCCGTAAGGAGCACATTATAGCCAAAAATCATTGAAATAAGGCTGCTGATTTCCGTTACTGTCACCTAAGTCCAAGGCGATGCTTCAATCATAATCCAACATACTGTCGAGCTCTTGAAATAAAGCAATGCCTAAAGGTAGTATGAGATACCGACTTCTGCCGCTCCGCGACTTTGGCGCGCGGGGGCTCGCCTCGCAGCCCCACAGTCTCACAGTTTCGCGACCACACAGTCTCGCGACCCCGCAACCCCGTAACCCTACAACCTCGCGGCCCCTACCACCAATAAACAGCCCCATTCTGTCGTTTTGCCTTCGAGTTTTTATTCGGGAGCTCAAAGGAGATTTGGGAAAAAGCCCCGCCCCGCTATCCGATGCTATTTGATGCCGCTCGATGAGCCGCGCGGAATAAATTGGGTATCCACTTTTACTTTCGTCTTCACCGGCTGGGGGGACTCGATCGATTGAATCATCAGGTCGACGGCGAGTTGAGCCATCCGTTCCTTCTCGACATGGACGGTTGACAGCTCGGGCGAAACGATCCGCGCTTCCGAGATATTATCGAATCCGACGACCGAAACATCCTCCGGAATCCGATAGTTGAGCTCGCCTAATGTCTTGATGGCGCTGATGGCAATGTAGTCGCACTCGCAGAACAAGGCTGTCGGCATAGGTTTGCCAGAGGCCAGGTAGGCAGAGAGCTGACTTTTTAATTCATCCTGGGAGGATAGGATCGTGGGGGCTACGGCAAAGAAGCCGTCCCCGGCCACCTCCAGCTGGTGATCCTGAAGAGCGGCGAGGAAACCCCGCTTGCGATCTTCGAAATTATGGATTCTCACGTTGGAGGCAATGTAGCCGATATTGCGATGTCCTAACTCCGCCAGGTGAGCGCCTGCCTGATAAGCGCCCATGATATTATTGATTTCGATGAAGTGAACCGGAAGCGTCTCGTAGCAGGTATCGAGTACGACGAGCGGAGCGGTCAACTCATTCGCGATTGCTGCTATTTGTGCTTGACTCAGATTCGTTCCAAGCAGGATGACGCCGTCGCTTCTTTTTTCCTCCACGATGGTTTTAATTTCCTCCACATAATGCTCCGGCTCTACCGAAGAGAACATGAGCGAATAACCGTAGCTCCGGCATCGTTCCTCGATGTATTGAATCAGCTCGCGAAAAAAAGGCTGTTGATAATATTGTTCAAGCACGATGCCGGAATTGGCGAATGCCAAAAAGAGTAATGTTTTGAGCGCCTGCTCGGGCGCTGCCGACTTGGATTTAGGGGAATATCCGTGCTCTTTGGCGATTTGCAATATCCGCTCGCGTGTTTCCGCGCTGATGCCCTGCTTTCCGCTTAGCGCAAATGATACAGCCGCTTTGGAAACCCCGGCAATTTTGGCGATATCCTCCATTCTCACAGTTCAGAATCTCTCCATTCCCATTCAATTGTTTAGTAGGTTTAGTTTACACATCTCTAAAAAAATTATCAAGGACAGGATGGAAGTTAACTTAAATATTTAGTTAACTAAACTTAAAATTAACTAAATTTCAATGAATATCGTTGACTAATTCCTAAACTGGTGGTAATTTTAACTCATGACGATGGAATTGACTAAACTTTATCTATTTTGTTTAGTTAATAATCTTAAATCTGTTTAGTTTGTTTAGTTCGATAATACCTGAGGAGTGTGCCGGATGAAGAAATTGAAATTGGGATATGCCCCTACACGTCGTTTTACGTTCAGTGCGGAGGATGCGTTCAAGTACAAAGTAATGATTAAGGAGAAAATCCAAAGCTTTGGAATGGACTTCGAGCTCGTAGATCTTGAAGGAATCAATGAGGAAGGGTTGTTGTACGACGATCATATCGCTGCGGACAGAATTGTAGAGCGGTTCAAACGCGAAAATGTCGATGCCGTCTTTTTTCCACATTGTAATTTCGGGACAGAGGATACGGTGGCGAGGGTAGGCAAAGCGCTGGGCAAGCCAGTGCTGCTGTGGGGGCCGCGCGATGAAGCGCCGCTGGAGGACGGCATGCGCCTGCGTGATACGCAGTGCGGGCTGTTTGCGACAGGAAAGGTTCTGCGTCGTTTTAATGTGCCGTTTACGTATGTGACGAACAGCCGGGTAGATTCTCCGGTATTTGAGCGGGGATTTACGAATTTCGTAGCCGCGGCGAACGTGGTGAAGCAGTTCCGCAGTCTGCGAATTTTACAGATTGGCCCTAGACCGACATCGTTCTGGACGATGATGTGCAATGAAGGCGAATTGCTGGAACGGTTCGGCATTGAGCTTCATCCGATCACTTTGATCGACATTCAAAGAGCTTCAAAGCAGATCGAGAAAGGCAGCAGCTCCGAGCTGGCAGAGGCGATCGATTATATTAAAGCAAAGCTGGATTGGTCGGAGGTCACCGAGGAAGATGTTCGGCGCATTGCCGCTTTGAAGGTAGCGATGAAGCAGTACGCCGTGCAGAACGGATGCTCAGCTATTGCCATCCAATGCTGGTCGGCCTTGCAGGAGGCGATGGGCATCATGCCGTGCCTTGCCAATGCGATTCTGACCGATGAGCAAATTCCGGTGACGTGCGAGACCGATATCCACGGGGCGATCACCTCGGTGATGGTGCAGGCTGCGACGATGAATCAGCTGCCGACGTTTTTTGCCGACCTGACGGTTCGTCATCCAGAGAATGAAAACGGGGAGCTATTGTTCCATTGCGGCAATTTTCCGGTATCGCTGTCTGTGGAGGAGCGGCCGAAGCTATCCCGGCATTTTCTGTTTGACGATCATGCCCCGGGGACGCATGAAGGCGAAATCAAAGGCGGCGGCATGACGCTGGCCAGATTCGATGGGGATCACGGGGAATATCAATTGTTCCTCGGCAAGGCTCGCGGCATTCAAGGGCCGTATACGCGCGGTTCTTACGTTTGGGTGGAAGTGAACGATTGGCCGTTATGGGAAGAAAAGCTGGTCAAAGGCCCTTATGTGCATCATTCGGTAGGTATACATGCCAACGTTATCCCGGCTTTATATGAGGCATGCAACTATATTCCCGGCTTGACGGCGGATCCCGTCGATCCGACAGAACAGCAAATCCAAGCCTGGCTGCGCGGTTCGAATTTATAAAACATCATGAACAAGGAGGCGGCGGTGAAGATGGAAATTATTGAATTGAAAGCGAAGGCGGCGCAAATACGCATGGATCTGCTCCAGATGATTCATAGAGCCAAGGCGGGACATACCGGCGGATCGCTAAGCAACGCTGATATTTTGACGGCACTTTATTATCGAGTCATGAACCTCGACCCGGCTCGTCCGAAATGGGAGGATCGCGATCGTTTTATAGCGAGCAAAGGTCATGCGGTGGAATCCTTGTGGTGTATTTTGGCGGATAGAGGATTTTTCCCAAAAGAAGAATTAGAGACATTCTCACAGTTTGGAACGCGGTTAATTGGTCACCCGAACAATAAAGTGCCCGGGATTGAGATGAATACGGGAGCCCTGGGGCATGGCCTGGCGATCTCGGTGGGCATGGCGCTGGCCTCTAAGCGGGACGGACGCGGCTACCGGGTATTCTGCCTGATGGGCGATGGGGAGCAAGCGGAAGGCTCCGTCTGGGAAGCGGCAATGGCGGGAGCTCATTACAAGCTCGATAATTTGGTTGGCATCATTGACCGGAATGGGCTGCAAATCAGCGGCTCCACGGAAGAGGTTATGGGCCTCGATCCGCTGGACGAGAAATGGGCGGCCTTTGGCTGGCACGTCATCTCAATCGACGGAAATGATATGGAGCAGCTCGTGGATACATTGGAGGCAGCTCCGACCGTTCCAGGAAAGCCAACGCTCATCATTGCCAATACCGTGAAGGCCAAAGGCATTTCCTTTGCCGAAAATGTGCCGCATTGGCATCACCACGTGCCAAGCGACGAGGAGCTTGCGAAGGCCTTGGCCGAGTTGTCCGCGGTTTTGGCCGGCTATCAACAGGAAGGGCAGGTTCGATAACAATGGGGAATAAAATTGCTAATCGTCAAGTCATTTGCGATACGCTGCTGGAGCTGGCGCAAAGCGATCGGGACATTTTGGTGCTGGCCAGCGATTCCCGAGGCTCGGCGGCAATGGGACCGTTCGCGCAGGCCTATCCAGAGCAATTCGTAGAGGTCGGCATCGCGGAGCAGAACATCGTCGGCATATCGGCGGGGCTGGCGCACAGTGGGAAAAAGCCGTTCGTTACTTCGCCCGCCTGCTTCCTCTCGATGCGAAGCATCGAGCAGATTAAAGTGGACGTGGCTTATTCAGCAACGAATGTGAAGCTGATCGGAATCAGCGGCGGGATTAGCTACGGGGCGCTCGGGATGTCCCACCATTCCGTGCAGGATTTGGCGGTAACGAGAGCGATCCCCGGCCTTGCGGTCATTCTTCCGGCGGATCGTCATGAGACGAAACGGATGACCGAGGCGCTCGTGAATTATGAGGGCGGCGTCTATGTTCGCATCGGGCGAAACCCGGTAGAGGATGTTTACGAATCCGCTGATTATGATTTCGTCATCGGCAAAGCCGTTACGATGCGCGACGGCTCGGACATTACGCTGATCGCGGCGGGAGAGACGGTACGGGTTGCGCTGGATGCCGAAGCGAAGCTGAAGGAAGCCGGAGTTTCCTGCCGGGTAATCAATATGCATACGATCAAGCCGCTGGATGAAGAGGCGATCATTAAGGCAGCGAGGGAGACGGGCCGTATTATTACGGTGGAAGAGCATAGCGTACACGGCGGCCTTGGGGCTGCAGTAGCGGAGGTCGTCGTGCAGCATCATCCGGTGCCGCTTCGTCTGCTGGGCATTCCGGATGAACCGGCGATTGCCGGGAAAACGAAGGAAGTATTCGAACATTACGGGATCAGTGCGGAGAACATCAAGAACTTGGCGCTGGATATGCTGGGACAATAGGAGCCAGGGGCGATGACGAACAAACAAGGATATTTGCTTACTATAGATCAGAGTACATCGGGAACGAAGGCGCTCATCATTGACTCGGCGGGGGCAATTATTGCCAAAAGCTCGGTGGAGCATAAGCAGTATTACCCCTCCCCGGGGTGGGTGGAGCATGATCCTATGGAAATTTACGAAAATGTGCTGCGCGCTTCCGAGGCCGTGCTTCAGCAGGCTGGCATCGAACCGAGCCGGCTTGCAGCACTCACCCTGACGAATCAACGTGAAACGGCGGTGATGTGGGACCGGGCTACGGGGCTTCCGGTATGCAATGCCATTGTCTGGCAATGCCAGCGCACGGCAGAACGCTGTGAGACGTTAAAGGCAGCGGGTTATGAAGAAATCGTAAGAGCGAAGACAGGGCTGATGCTTGATCCTTATTTCTCGGCGGCAAAATGGCGCTGGATGCTGGAGCAGGTGCCTTATATCGACCGCCTGCTGGAAGAGGGACGTTTGCTGGCAGGCACGATGGACAGCTGGCTGCTATGGAAGCTTAGCGGTGGAGCGGTTCATGCCACGGATTACACGAATGCGAGCCGAACGTCGCTGTTCAACATCCATGAGCTGCGCTGGGACACTGAGCTGTGCGAGCTGTTCGGCGTGCCGATCGAGCTTTTGCCTGAAGTGAAGTCATCCGATGCGGTATTCGGGGTAACCAATGCGAAGGATTCACAGCTGTTGTCCTACCCGATACCGATTGCCGGGATTATCGGCGATTCGCAGGCCGCTTTGTTCGGACAGCACTGCTTCGAGACAGGCATGGCCAAAGCGACCTATGGCACGGGGACATCCGTGCTGATGAATATCGGCGAGAAGCCAGTCGCCGCAGAGAATGGCCTGGTGCTCGCGATCGGCTGGAGCATCGGCGGGAAAGTAACCTACGCCCTGGAAGCCGTCATTCGTACATCGGGGGACACGATCAAGTGGGTTCGCGATAACTTGGGCTTGTTCCATACTTTTGCCGAGCTGGAGGAACTGCTGCTTCAGACGCATCATAATGAAGGCGTTTACCTTGTTCCGGCCTTTGTCGGGCTGGGCGCGCCATACTGGGAGCCGCAGGCCAGGGCGATGATATCCGGGATGAGCCGGGGGACGGGCAGACCCCATATTATTCGGGCCGCGATAGAGAGCATTGCTTACCAGGTTCGGGACGCCATTGAGCTTATTGAAGAGGGGACGGGAATACCTCTTAAGATGCTCCGCACCGACGGGGGAGCTTCCGACAACGCCACTCTCATGCAATTCCAGGCGGACATGCTGGGCTGCGGGGTATCCAAGTCGGATGTTGCTGAACTATCGGCTTTGGGCTCGGCTTATATGGGCGGGCTTGGCATTGGAATCTGGGATTCGCTCAGTGAAATTGCCAAGCAAATGCGGAAATACGAGATTTACATGCCTTTAATGGATCAGACGCACCGGGCACAAAATTACGAGGGATGGAAGAGGGCGGTGGGAGTTGTGCTACAAGACAGTGCCGCAGTTGACCATTCGCCTTTCGCCGAAGCTTCTGAAGCCGGTTCTAAAAAAAGCATACCATGCTCTTAAAAAGCAGCATACCTCCGCTCATTGCTCCATGATACAGTGAAACCAAGTGACATGAAGAGTGGCTTCATGTTTCAAAGTTTTCACTGAGAGGAGCAAGCAAATGACAAGCATTATCAATCCTGTGATCCGGGGATTTAATCCGGACGCATCGATGATTCGCGTGGGGGAGGATTACTATCTTGCCACCTCTACCTTCGAGTGGTTTCCGGGTGTGCAAATTCATCATTCCAAAGATCTGGCGCATTGGCGGCCTTTGACGCGTCCGCTAAGCCGCGTGTCTCAATTGGATCTGCTTGGAGCACCAAGTTCTGGAGGAATCTGGGCGCCAGCGCTCACTTATGATCAAGGAACGTATTATTTAATGATTACGGACGTAAAAAGCCGTAAGGGCGTATTTAAGGATCTTCATAATTATTTGTTGACGGCTACAGATATTACGGGCCCTTGGTCAGAGCCGATATATTTAAATAGCAGCGGATTTGATCCGTATTTATTCCACGATGATGACGGGCGGAAGTGGCTGCTGAATATGAAATGGGATTTTCGCAAGGGAAAGGATCGGTTTGCCGGCGTAGTCATGCAGGAGTATTCGCCTGAAGAAGAGCGCCTTGTCGGCCCGGTTCGTACGATCGCGACGGGGACGGATATCGGTGTCAGCGAGGGGCCGAATATGTTTAAACGAGACGGCTGGTATTACCTTCTGCTTGCCGAAGGAGGCACAGGCTGGAACCACGCAGCGACCCTGGCTCGTTCCCGCCGTATCGAAGGGCCTTACGAGTATGATCCAGAATATCCGCTCATCACAACGGTGAACGATCCGGATTATCCGCTGCAAAAGGCCGGGCATGCCGCGATTGTGGAGACGCAGAATGGGGAATGGTATATGTCCTTCATTTGCGCACGCACCCTGCCGGGACGCAGGCTGTGCCCGCTTGGCCGGGAGACAGGCATGCAGAAGCTGGAATGGACGGAGGACGGCTGGCTGCGGATCGCCGGAGGCGGACGTTTGCCGCAGCTCGAGGTAGAGCTCCCTGATCTTCCGCTTCATCCATTCCCTCCGCTTCCCGAGACGGATCATTTCGAGGCATCTGAGCTCGGCATTCAGTACCATACGCTCAGAGTTCCGGCGGATGAAGAATGGCTTAGTCTCACGGAGCGTCCAGGGTATTTGCGGATGCGCGGCCGTGAATCGCTGTTTTCCTGGTTCAGGCAGAGTATGGTGGCAAGACGGCTGGAGCATTTCGTATGCGAGGTGGAGACCTGCGTCGAGTTCGAACCGGAGCATTTCAATCAGATGGCCGGATTAACCTTATACTACGATGACCGCGATCATTTCTATTTGCGGGTCAGCCATGATGAAGCGATCGGCAAGCATGTGGCGCTGACATTATCAGATCAAGGCAATTATGATGAGCCGGAAGGGGCTGTCGTCTCTGTGGAGGGCTGGGATCGGGTATATTTGAGAGCAGATATCGAATATGATGCGATTCAGTTCAGTTGTTCCCCTGACGGCATAAATTGGATCTATGTCGGCAGCCCGCAGGATCTGGGGCAATTGGCCGATGAATATGAGGGAAAGCTTGGGTTCACGGGTACCTTCATCGGATTATGTGCTCAGGATTTGTCGGGAACGCGGCTGCATGCAGACTTCGATTACTTGCGCTATACGGGCAAGGAGTAGTCCGCCGAGGGCAAGTGGTTATGGATAAACAAGGCTAGCATGAAATCAAAATCCAGGTTAGGGAGATGAGATGGACATGAGCATGCCTTATGATGTGCCAGAACAGAAAAAGATTAGATTGATCATAAACACCGATACCAAATGTGAAGCTGATGACCAGTATGCTATCGTGCATGCGGTGCTGACGCCAAGATTTAAAATCAAAGGAATCATTGGCGCCCACTTCGGCACCCGCAGAGAGACGACGATGGAGGAATCTTATGCAGAAATTCGTCATGTACTGAGTCTCATGGGATTGCAAGACCAGTTCGAGGTATATAAAGGAGCCCCGGTAAAAATTCCGGACACAAGCACGCCTGTACCTTCCGAGGGGGCGGAGATCATTATTCGCGAGGCGATGAAAGAGGATGAGCCGCCGTTATATGTCATTTTCCTTGGCCCTTTAACGGATTTAGCTTCGGCTTATTTAATGGAGCCGGCCATCGCTGGCCGTCTTACCGCGATTTGGATTGGCGGCGGCGCCTATCCCGAAGGAAGCCGGGAGTTCAACCTTAGCAACGATATCGATGCCGCTAACGTTGTGTTTCAATCCCCCATTCCGCTCTGGCAGGTGCCCAAAAACGTATACGACATGGTGCGTGTCAGCCTGGCCGAGCTTGCGGTAAGAGTGAGGCCGCAGGGGGAGATCGGAAAGTATCTGTACGAGCAGTTAATTCAGCACAACATGGATCACGGACATCAGGCGCATTGGCCAAAAGGCGAAATGTGGGTGCTGGGCGATTCTCCCGCGGTTGCGCTTCTGCTGGATGAGCATATGTTCGAGTACGATAACGTTGCTGCACCAAGGATCGATTCGCAGATGAGATATGTCCCCGGTCAAGAGGGGCGAACGATTCGCGTATATCGCAGCATCGATGCCCGGTTTACATTGGAGGATTTCTACGCCAAGCTGGCTTTATTTGCATTATCCGAGTCCGACAAAGAATAGGATGCTAAAGTAAAAAGCTGCCCCAAGTCTATACAAACTCTATAGACGAGGAGCAGCTTTTTCGTGCTAAAACAGCTCTACGGTTTGCCTGCAACGACGCTTAGAAGAAGCATAAATCGCATCAAGCAAGCCCATGGAATAGGCGGTTTCCTGCAGCGGGACGTAGCTGCCATCACCGTAGGCAAGCTTCCGATAGAATTGGTCAATCAGCCTGGCATGGCCTTGCCCCCAATAGGATTTGCCGACGGCTGGCTGTTGATTTGCGCTGAGCACATCGCTTTCCAGCCATTGAACATCCCTGCCGCTGACCAGCATAAGCTGGTTATCCATGTAGCGCAACAAGCCTTTCTCCATATGCATTTCAATAAAAAAGGGACTGTTCTCGGAATGCCCGTTCGTAGCATAGAACATTCCGGCCTTGCCGTCCTTGTAATATAAAGTGGCTTCGGCGGTATCCTCGACCTCAATGATGTCCTGCAACACCCGCGTGTCGATATTTCCTTGAACTGCTTCAATCTCCCCTCCGAGATAGTAAAGCAAATCCAGCATATGCACGGCTTGATTGATTAAGAGGCCGCCGCCTTCGGTTGCCCATTTGCCGCGCCAGGAGTCGGATCGGTAGTAGTCCGCCGTTCGCCTCCAGGTCAGGAACCCTTTAATGCCGAGCATTCGTCCAAGCGTTCCCTCCGCAATCAGTTCCTTCGCTTTTTCAATGGACGGGTTCAATCGATTTTGCAAAATCGCGCAGCAGGCCACGCCAGAAGCTTTCACTGCATCCGCTACCTTGCGTGCTTCAGCGACGTTCATGGCTATGGGCTTTTCCAGCACGATATGCTTCCCGGCCTCGGCGGCCTGAATGGCCATTTCTGCATGCAAATGATGCGGGGTGCATATATGTAGGCTGTGAACCGCCGGATCGGACAAGACCTGCTTAAAATCGGTGTATACCCGGCAATCCCCCTTGCCAGCCAGCGTCTCGGCGCGCTCCTTCACAATATCGCATGCGCCGAATAGCTCGGAGGCCTCCGATTGCCTGATGGCTGCGGCATGAATGGGGCCGATTGCGCCACAGCCGACAATGACGGCATTCAACTGGTTCATCTTAGGAGAATCCGAACTTGTGCAAATTGTTATAGCTGATTTTCAAGCTATCGAACGCGTCTGTCGGCCCGTCATCCCGTTCGATTAAATACCATTTGACTCCTGCCTCCTCGCAAGCTTGCAGAATTTCCGGCCAATGGAGATTGCCCTCCATAATTTCGGTCATGATCTGCTGCGAATCGATGATCGTCAAATCCTTCAGGTGGATGGCCTCGACTCTGTTCTCCAGCCTGCGAATCCAGGCGCTGGGGTCGCCGCCGCCTACCTGTACCCAGTAGGTGTCCAGTGTAAATAGGAAGTTCTCCGGACTTGTCTGTTCAATGAGCACATCCATGCCGAGCTTTCCGTTGTAGCTTTGAAATTCCCAATGATGGTTATGATAGCTGAACTTTAGTCCGTTTTGCGCCAATTCATCGGCGATCGCCGAGAATTTCTTGGCGAAGGCGATGTAGCCCTCGGCGCTATGATACTCGGCAGGCAATCCGCCCAGCCCCGCCAGCCCGCAGCCCAGCGTATGATGATCACGGATCACGCCGTCCAGATCTTTGATAAATCGGTCATAAGGGATATGGGTGACCACAACTTTCAAACCATGGGCGCGGGCGATCGCCGCCAGCTCATCGACAGGGATATGCCAAATCGCGGATAACTGAATCGTCGTATATCCCATTTCTTTAATTTTTCGCAGTGTCTCATCAAGCTCATTTGGCGTTCCGGCAAAATTCCGAACTGTATATAATTGCGCGCCTAGAATTTTCGTCATTTACGAAACCTCCTTTAATGTGCTGCCTTCAGTTTCCTATCCCGACTAATGCGTTCCCGACACGTCGACGACCTTTTGGACGACGTTCTTCTTTACCGTGGAGCTTTTAATTCTCTCCTGCAGCAGCTCATAGAAATGCTCGTGATCAAAGCGGTCAAGCTCTGCCCAGTCATCCGTCCAGGTTGAATAATGGATCGCATTCGAAATGAGCAGGCCGTGAATGCCATCCTCCCCTGGTGCCAGCAGCTTTTCACCCTGTAGAATCGCCTTTGCGAAGTTTTTAAATATGCCGATGTGCTGTTCACCACCGTCCCCCGAGACGGGAATTTCGCAGCGCCAGCATTCCGGCTTCCGGAACGGGTCTACGTTCAGCCGATTGTGCTCCCGTTCCGAAATGCGGTTCCGGTCAAACGTGATGCGATTGTTCTCGACGACGATTTTGCCCATATCTCCGGAAATCTCCAGCCGATTTGTGCCTGGCGCCTCGCCCGTTGACGTGATATAGACGCCTGTTGCACCGTTTGAATATTCCAGATAAGCGGTCACATCATCCTCCACCTCGATGTCGTAATATTTGCCGAAGCTGCAGAAGGAGCGGATTCTGCGGGGCATGCCGAGCATCCATTGGAGCAAATCCAGGTTATGCGGGTTTTGGTTGATCAGCGTGCCGCCGCCCTCGCCTTCCCAAGTGGAGCGCCAGGAGCCGGAATCATGATAGGCCTGTGGACGGTACCAGTCCGTAATGATCCAGACGACTCGCTTAAGCTCGCCCAATTCGCCGCTTTGCACGAGTTCTCTGACTCTCTGGTACACGGGATTTGTCCGCTGATTATACATGATGCCAAAAACTTTGTCCGACTGCTTCGCGGCCGCGTTCATCTCCAGCACCTGCTTCGTGTATACGCCGGCTGGCTTCTCGATGAGCACATGCAGGCCGCAGGCGAAGGCTTCAATCGCAAGCGAAGGATGATCATAATGAGGGACGGCGATTAAGACGGCATCGATCAGACCGCTTTCGTACATTTCTGTTGCATGTTCGAAGACGGCCACTCCCGGCAGATTCTCCTGCGCCCATGTCCTGCGCTCTGAGCTAGTGTCACATACTGCGCCAAGCGTCATGCCCGGTACCTTATGCTCCTGATGAATCCGCAAGCTGTGGGACATGCCCATATTGCCGATGCCGATGATGCCGAGGCGTACATTTTCCATGAGGATATCCTCCTTTAAATATTGTTCAGAATCGATATTAAGGATGAATGCGCTAATCTGAAGGTGTGAAGCCCGCCAGCTTCAAGCGTATCGGCCAGCGGAGCTTGCTCCAGCTCGGCCAAGCCTTGAAAACTGCCCAGATGCGGCTCCAGCGACAGGAAGCCATCATACCCGCGAGCCTTTAAGCTTCTCAGCACCTCCTTGATCCGCCCGTCGCCCATTCCTGCCGGAACATTGCTGCCGTCTTCTAGAGCATCTTTAATATGCACATACCGGATATAGGGCTCCAGAAGCTCGAAGGCTGCCGGGTATACCTCGCAGCCGCATTGCACAAAGTTGGCTGGATCGAAGGCGCTGGCGAAATGCGGCGACCGGTAGGCCTCCATCAGATCAAGGCAGCGCTCGGGACTGTCACCGAAGATGTCCTTTTCATTCTCATGGAGGATCGTTAATCCGCTGCCCTCTGCGGCCTCCAGAATAGCGCCGACTCGCTCGATGACTTCGTTCCGGTATAGGGGAGGATCGCCTCCCTCCGGCATATAGAAGCTGAAAATGCGCACAAATGGACTATTCAATGTGTTAGCGGTTTCAAAAACTCTTTTGGCCATATCTAGATGAGACCCAAAGTCGTCCGAAATACTGATCTTGCCGATCGGTGAACCGATGGAGGAAACCTTGATCCCGTAATGGGCAAGCCTATGTTTGACCTCTGCAATTTCTTCGTGTGACAGGATGGAGATGTTCTTTCCGTTCACGCCTCTTACCTCGATAAAATCGATGCCGAGTGCTTGTAATCCCTTCAATTGCGTCTCAAAATCCGCATCAATTTCATCAGCAAAGCCTGAAATCATAAAATTGGCCATTCTGATATCACCTCTTCTTGGAGATTTCTACTTCAATTTATCATTAATATTTTCTAAGTTCTTCCCGATAATTGTTTGAAACTATGCGAATCTTGCTATATGTTTAGGGTGAGGTGATTTCGATGGAAGCAGGTCGGCAACGGAAATTTCATTATGCGGCTGTGGACAGCTCTTTTTTTTATCACCATGCTAGAGATGAGCAGCCCAATCCGCTGGATTATAAGCTCCATTATGAGAAGGGCTACGAAATATTTATGTTTATCAACGGAGCAGGCAGCTTTACGATTGAGGGCAGCAAATACGACTTGGAGCCATACTCGATTCTGATGATGAATTCGAATGAGCTTCATGTCGTGAATATTGCTGAAAATCTGCCGTATGAGCGGATCGTTTTAAGCATGGATGCCAATTTCCTGCCCCCCTTTATGGCTGGCGGTATCGATTTCTTCCGTACGATCAAATTCCGTAAGCTGGGGGAGGATAATCAGTTAAGTGCAGAGATTGTTAGAGCAAGCGGGCTGCTTGAATTGTTCGGTAAGCTGCGGCAGGCATTGGAGCAGAGGAGCACCGAGCATGAGATGGTCGCGAAATGCATCATTGTGCAGATTTTATCGGCAATCAATGATTTGGCTAAAGCGGATTTGCCAAGCAGCAGCAAGCTGGGGGATGACAAGGTCAGGGCTGTGTTGGAATATATTAATGCGAATTTGGAGGAGCAGCTTACGCTGGATGCGCTGTCGGAGAGATTTTTCGTCACGAAATATCATTTATGCCGTATTTTCAAGGAAACGACCGGATTTACGATTAAACAATATATCACTTATAAAAGAATCCATTTGGCGGATCAACTCATGATGCAGGGCTTTACGCCCACTCAGGCCTGCTTCATGTCTGGATTTAACGGCTATTCGAGCTTCTTCAAGGCCTACCGCAAGCTGACCGGAGGGACGCCGAGAAGCGGAAAGCCGCAATGATATACAGGTCAAGCTAAAGAAACTGCACATTGGTCTTAAAAAACTGCATTCCGGCTGTGAACCATCATGCTAAAGTGGATTTAATGAGGTTCGGGCGTATCCCATTCCTGAAATTGTACGTTGAAATAGCATTGTAATTATCGTTATTTATGGCACGCCGGAAGAACTCGTTGTTATATAATTAAAGTGTGTTTTAGCAACCTCATAGCCCGCGCAGAAGGAGGAAGATGGCAATGAACATAAGGGTGTTGTTGGCTGATGATGAGCCGGTCATTTTGCGGGGATTGAAGAAGCTGATTTCATGGGAAGAGCTTGGACTGATGATCGTTGGGGAGGCCAATGACGGAAACGAGCTGAGACAGCTCATTCAGACATGTAACCCAGATTTAATCATTAGCGATATTAGTATGCCCGGCTGCAGCGGGATCGATATCATTCGGGAAATCCACGAAAAGAATCTGCAGGTCAAAGTCGTGTTTATTAGCGCTTATCAAGAGTTTGCCTATGCCAAGCAGGCGATTCAATACGGGGCGCTCGAATATTTGGTCAAGCCGGTGATTAAGTCTCACTTGGAAGATGTCGTTATGAGAGCAGTAGCATTAATTCGTGAGGAGACGGAGGGCGAGCGGGCAAAGGAAATGCTTGATCATTATGAACGGAAGAATCGCACCGTAACGATCGAGGAGCTGCTCGATAGCTTGACAGATGGAAATCGGAAAGCCGCCGCCGAGCTGATTCATTTGGGCGCTATCGCCGTCAGCAAGTACACAACGGTATGTCTACTGGAGACGGATGCGGATCTGAGCGGGGCTTCGCACTGGGAGGAACGGGAGCGCAAGCTGGTTCATTTTGCACTGAACAATATTATTAAGGAAACGATAGAAACTGCTGGAAATGCGCTTATGTTTCATAAAGAAGGGAAATTTGGCATTTTGGTTCAGCATGAAACGCCGAGGGAGCCGGTTCAGCTTGCGGAGGATTTGCATGAGAAGATCAATAGCTATTTGAAGCTGAAGGTATCTATCGGCATCGGCAGCGCGGTCTCCGACACCGAAGAAGCAGAGTATTCGTACCGCACCGCATTGAAAGCGCTTAGAAGAAAGTATTTCGTCGGCTTGAATCAGGTCATTGAAAATAATAGATGGGATTTCGAATCTCCTGAATCTCCTGGATCTCTTGGCCATACCTTAATCGAACTGCAAGCGTCGTTGGTCAAGGCTTTGACCTCGCAGCAGAGAGAGCAGATTTGCGTACTAACGCAACAATTACTCAGCTTAATCAAGCAGCAGGCCGATGGAAGCAAGAACGTGGCGGTTTCAAATGTTTATAACATGATTCTGGTGCTGGAACAGGAGATGTCCCATATCGGGGTTTTAATAGATCAAAGTCATCAGGAGTCCTCGTCGCTGCTTGATCGGCTATCCGCCCACTGCACGTATGAGGGCCTGGAGAGGGAAGTCGAAGCCCTCGTGCAGCAGATTTATGAGCAAATCACCCATAAACTGACGAATAAGGAAGCCGTCCAGCTAGGAGAGATTAAAGCTTATATCGAGGAGCATTACAAGGAGAACATTACACTGGACTCTATGGCCTCGATGATTTATATGAACCCTTACTATTTCAGCAGCTTCTTCAAGAAGCATACGGGGCAGAATTTCAAGCAGTATTTGACGGAGGTGCGCATGAAGCATGCAGTTCGCCTGCTGCTTGAGACCGATATGATGATTTACGAAATCTCCGATTGTGTAGGTTATAACAATGCCAGACATTTCAGCGACATGTTCAAGAAAATGTACGGCAAGCTGCCGCAGGAGTACAAGCAATCCGCAAAAGTCGAATAGGAGAACTGCATATGCGTTTATGGGGCCGCAAGTTTACTAGCATTTTCGTTAAATTTTCAGCGTCCTTTATTTTAGTCGGGCTTATCCCGCTGTTTGCCCTGAGCTTGTTTTCGGTGAATACATTTACCGGATATGTAGAGCGCTATACGACCGGCAATTTGCAGCAGATGGTATTGTATATGAGCTACAATCTGAATTCGGCATTTAACCAATACAACGAGGTATCCAAGCTGATGTACACCGGAAGGTATGAGGGGTATGTCGAGAGTTCGAGTCAAAACCAGACTTACAATGTCAATGAATTGGAGCAAATCAACAGCATCCCGGTCGATTCATTCTTGAAGACGGTGTTGTATAGCGATACTTATATTAGCAGTGTTTATTTTGTCCGCGAGAGCGACGGGAAGCTCTATTACCAAGAGAAGGAGAACAAGGGACTGGCTGCGGAGCTGCTTCCATATGAAGAGTGGCGCCAGCAAATGAGCGGTAATCCTTCCAAATTGGCGATATTTCCTACGCATTCTGACGACTACTTTCCGACCTCTGACCGGAAGGTATTTACGATCGGCCGCAATTTAATCGATATTTCCGGGCGTGTTACGGCAGAACCCAAAGTCGTAGGCACTTTATTCATTGATGTAGACACGGTTATTTTCGATCAGTTCTTGAAGGAACTGAATCTAGGGGAGAAGGACGAATTGTATTTGCTGGATGGAGAAGGCAAAGTATATTTCAGCAATAATGAGTCCTCTTCTGCGGATGGAGAGCGGCTAGTGTCCGGGTCGGATCAAGGGATGATGGTCATGTCGGAGCCGATCCCGTTTCTTGACGGCAGCTTGACGGCCCGTATTCATCGCGAGTCGCTGTTTGAGCAGCTATTTTCTGTGCGCATGACGATCTTTATCGCTATCGCTCTGTGCTCCATAGCCCTCATTATTATGGGAACCTGGTTCTCCAGGCGGCTGTCGGCTCCGATTCTTACTCTGATGAGGCAAATGAGCAAGGTCGAGTCCGGAAACCTGAATACTCAGGTCGAAATTCAGAGCAATGACGAGTTTGGCAGACTCAGCTATAGCTTTAATCGAATGGTCGAGCGCCTGAAGGCGTATATCGATGAGGCTTATGTCGCCCAGATCAAGCAGAAGCAGACCGAGCTGAATGCGCTGAAGAGCCAGATTCGTCCGCATTACCTGTATAACACGCTTGAGGTCATCCGAATGAATGCCGTGGACAAGGATCAGGATGAGGTGGCGGATATGATCCTCTCTCTCTCCAATCAATTGAAATACGTGATCGATTACGGCGAAGAGAAGGTTAGCCTTCATAGCGAACTGGAGCATTTGAAAGATTATTTCTACATTATTTCGGTTCGTTACGACAAGCGCTTCGAGCTTCATTGCAGCATAGAGCCGGAGGTGGATTTGAACTGGCAAATCTTGAAGCTGTCCCTTCAGCCTCTTGTGGAGAATGCCATTCAGCATGGGCTTAAGCAAAAAGGCAAAGGCACGGTAGGGCTGACCGTGGAGAAGAATGGCGACACGCTTATCGTCACTGTGTATGACGACGGAATTGGGATGGAGCAGGATAAGTTGGACAGTATCCATATGGCGCAAAACGATCCTGAAGCACCGGGGAAAAACGTCGGGCTCAAAAATGTGCATGAACGGATCAAATCGGTATTCGGCGAGCAATACGGCCTGACGATTAACAGCAGGGAGCATGTAGGAACATCCGTGCTTCTTACTTTTCCGATTACCGAGGAAACAGTCTAGCGTCTTTGGCGAATGAGAGGATAACCCTCTCGTTCGCTTTTGTTTTCTCTTCTTAAAATTGAGCATATGGCGCTTAAAAAAGTTCATTCTAATCCAAAAATGGGGATGCTATGCTGTTATCAAGGGAAACGCTTACAGATGATGCGCACATCCGTCACCCGTTTCCGTCTAGAGGCAAAAGGGAGGTTATCTCAAACTATGTTTAGAAAAACATTGCTGAAACTATCCGTACTATTATTGGTGGCGACAACGATGCTGACCGCTTGCGGCGGCAACAATGCAGGCGGCAATCCCGCTAACACGCCAGGGAATGGCGCAGCAGAGGATGCGAAGAAAGAGGTTGCATTTACGATAGGTTATGCTTCCGGCGACCCGGCGACAAAAAAAGCGATTGCCGATACCGTCAAGAAGTTTATGGAAGTGAATCCTCATATCAAAATAAAAGATTTGAGCGAAACAACGTCATCGGCTTACCTGGATTGGCTGAAGACTAAAGATGCCGTCGGCGAATTCCCGGATCTTGTAGAAATGCGGGACACGGAGGTGTTCGCGGATGCGGGAAAAATTGTAGAACTGCCGGCAAATTTGCTTGATCTGTTCGAGGCACCGCCTGAAGTGGATGGCAAGGTGTGGAATGCTCCGATGCAGGTCAATGCGCCGCAAGGAATCATTTACAGCAAGAAAGCTTATGCCGATGCCGGCGTGACTGAATTGCCAAAAACCTATGACGAGTTTATCGAAATCCAGGAAAAGCTGAAAGCGACCGGAATTTCTCCGATCGTCGTAGGTGGCAAAGATATTTTCCATATGGGCTTCTGGGTCAATAAGTTCCTCATCGATGCAGTGTACGCCGAAGACCCAGATTGGAACTCCAAGCGTACGGCGCAGCAGGCCAGCTTTACTGAGGACAAAGTGGTTCAAGCTATGACGGACTTTAAAGATCTGTTCCAAAAGTACGTCGACAAAGGCTGGTTGAGCACGGGAGATAACCAGACAGCTTCGATCCTCGTTAGCGGCAAAGCGGCGCAGCTGTACTCGGGAACCTGGATGTTCACGCAAATTGCAGAAGCGGATCCTAATTTTGAATTCGGGTTCTATGCTGTTCCTGACCGCGAAGGCAAAATCAATGTGATTGGGCTGCCATCTCCTGCCGGCTGGTCCATTTCGACGGAAGCATCCAAGGATGCGGATAAGGTTGAAGCGATTAAGGAATTCATCCGATTCTTCTTTGAGCCGGAGAATTACTCGAACTATTTGGCAAGCATTAACGCGATTCCCTCAACTAAAGCAGAAGTCACTTATGAGACCAGCGAGCAAATGCAGGTTGCGCTCGATCTGATTGCTGATCCGACTGTAAATAAATCTTTGGCGATCAACAATTGGTGGGGCGACAATTTAATACCTCCGCAATTCCGCAATTGGTACTATAAGCTGCTCCAGGAGCTTGTTGTGAAGGACGGAGACGTTGCGGACTACATGAAGCAAGCAGATACGGAATATGACAATCAAGTGAAAGCGAACGCCATGTAAAAGCAAGCATGCTGAGGAGCGGAACCTCTTCGGGGGTTCCCTCTCTTTTCATACGAGCGATTGAGGGAGGGAGAGGAACTATGGCTACACCTACCATTAAAAAAAAGAAAATGTGGCAGCCTTACGCATTGTATTTCATCCTGCCATCATTTATATTGTACACCCTCTTCGTGATTGTTCCGACGCTAGGAAGTGTATATTACAGCTTCACCTCTTGGGATGGCATCAGCTCTGATGTTCGATTCATCGGATTAGCCAACTTCGTAGAAATTTGGAACAGTCCCAGGGTTCATAATGCCTTGAAAAATACGATGGTATTAACGATCAGTCTCGTTATTCTTGAAAATATCGTCGCCATTCTCTTGGCGGTTCTCGTCGATAAAGTACGTTGGCTGAGCAAAATTTTCAGAAGTATATTTTATTTTCCGACCTTGCTGAGCGGCATCGTCATGGGGTTCGTCTGGGCCATGATGCTCAACTACAACTTCGGTGTCGTGAATCAATTGTTGGACAAACTCGGATTGGGCGCATTCGCCGTAGATTGGCTGGGCGATCCCAAATATGCCATGCTGGCCGTCATTTTGTCTACCGTTTGGAAGGGCGCAGGCTATTATATGATTATTTATCTCGCAGGGCTGCAGGGCATCCCGCAAGAGCTCAATGAAGCGGCAAGCATCGATGGAGCCAACGGCTGGCAGCAATTCCGTCATATCACCTTCCCGCTCCTGGCCGGATCGGTTACGGTATGTATGGTTCTAGCTATGATTAGCGCCCTGAAAATATTCGACCAAATCGCAGTCATGACTGACGGCGGTCCTGGTTTTGAGACCGAAACATTGACGTATCTTATCTATAAAGTAGGCTTCGGCGAATTGCGGCAAGGATTCGGCACCGCACTGGCGCTGGTACTGTTCTTCATCATATTGATCATTACCGTGTTCCAGGTGAAAGTCCTCCAGAAGAGGGAGGTTGAAATGTAAGATGACACTGAAAACACGAAAAACACTCATAAATCTTAGCATATTCCTGATCACGCTGGTGATCGCCGTCATTTTCTTCTTTCCGATCTTCTTTAATATTATGTCGGCCTTTAAGAGCAACGCCGAAATTATGCGCGACGCGATCTCCTTTCCGCAGTCGTTATACTTGGACAGCTTTAAATATTTGCTGACGGAAACGAACTATCCTTTAGCGATCGTAAACAGCTTGATTCTGACCGTCGTTTCCATCCTGTTCCAGGTGATCATTATCCCTATGGCAGGCTACGCGATCCAGCGCAGAAATACGAGATGGACTAGATTTATGTTCGTCTACTTCCTGGCTGGGATGATGATTCCGTTCCAGGCTTATATGATCCCTTTGTTCAAGGAACTGAAAATGCTCGGCCTGTACGGCAGCTTGGCAGGCCCCATCATGATATACATCGCCGGGGCGGTCGGCTTCGGCAGCCTCTTGTACTCCAGCTTCGTCAAAGGCATTCCGCTCGAAATCGAAGAAGCGGCTGAAATCGATGGCTGCTCCAAAGTAAGGACGTTCTGGATGATTGTATTCCCGCTTCTGGGGCCCGTTACGGCGAGCATGATTGTGCTGAACGGACTCGGAATATGGAATGACTTCCTCATGCCGATGCTGGTGCTTCCGTCCGGCCAGCCGAAGACGATGGTTGTGGAAATCTATCGTTATATCGGTGAATTCTCCTCCCGTTGGGATATGATTTTTGCGGGGACGACGATGTCGGTTGTGCCGGTGCTCCTTGCGTTTATTTTTCTGCAAAAGTATTTCGTCAAAGGCATTGCCGCAGGGGCAACAAAAGGATAGGGGCGGGAATCATAGAATCATCGTTTATATACAGCCGGGGGATTTCTTCTCCGGCTGTATTTCTTAAGTATGTAAATAATTATAAATTATTGGGGGATACAAATGAATAAAACCATCATATATTCAGCTCCAGAGGGAGCCGTTGGTTCGAAGGATTATCGCGTTCGTGTGCGGGCTAAGGATGGAGATTGGCAGGAGCTGTTTCTTTATGAGGTAAAAGTGGACATGCATCACGTTCGCCAGGCATCGATGGCTTATTTTGATCGCGAAGGCATCGTTGAAGTCGAGATTGAATGTTTGTTTGCCAAAATCAATTCCGTGGTCATTCGTCCGCTCTCTACGCAAATAAGGGCAGGCCATGAGGGCGGGATCCTCCGTTTTGTGATCGATCGGCCCGTGAAATTATCGGTGGAAATCAATGGCGAGCGGTTCCGCAACCTGCATCTGTTTGCTGGAGAACCGGAACAGGACGCTCCCCAGCCGGACGATCCCGGCGTAGTCGTATTAGAGCGGCCGGGAAAAACGGCCATTCATCGTGCCGCGGATATTTTGAGATTGCTTAAGACGCCGCTAGACAGCTCGGGGCAGGAGCCGGATACCCTATATTTTGCTCCAGGGCTGCATTATATCGAAGAGACGATACTACGGATTCCGTCCGGGAAAACGGTCTATATTGCAGGCGGTGCTATCGTTGTGGGCTCGCTGGTTTGCGAACATGTACAGGATGTAACTATTAAAGGAAGAGGCGTTCTGTATTTATCCGAGTATCATAGATACTCTGCCTTCCGCGGCATCCGCATCGGGTTCTCGCACAATATCGAGGTTGAGGGATTAATTCTCATAGACCCTCCTCACTACAGTATTTATATCGGGAAGTCGAGCCAGATCCGGATCCGAAATTTTAAATCATTCAGCACAAGAGGCTGGTCGGATGGCATCGACATGATGGCCAGTTCGGATATTGAGATCGATGATGTGTTCCTTCGTACCTCGGATGATTGTATTGCCATCTACGGAACCCGCTGGGATTATCGTGGAGGCACAAGCCGCGTAAAGGTCCGCAATTCAGTATTATGGGCTGATGTCGCGCACCCGTTAATGATTGGCACACATGGCGATTACAATAAGGACGGGGATACGATCGAAGATATCGTGTTCGAAAATTTGGATATTCTTGAACACCACGAGCCTCAAGAGAACTATTGGGGAGCGATGGCGATCAATGCGGGCGATAAGAATACTGTCCGCAATGTTCGATATGATGATATTCGCGTGGAGCCTTTTGAATTGGGACAATTGATGGATATTCGCGTGGTGCATAATCCCGATTATAACCCTGAGCCTGGCACACGCATTGAGAATATTACATTTCGCAATGTCAGCTATACAGGGGATAACGTCAAGCCGAACCGGATTTACGGATTCGATCAAGACAGAGTTGTCGATGGAGTCACATTCATTCGATTACAAATCAACGGGCGGACGATACTTCAGGCGGAAGAGGGGCATTTTCATATCAATGAGCATGCCCGCAACATTAAGTTTTTGGCTGAACAATGAGATGGAAAAAAAGAGACATAAAGACTTGGATAAACGTCTTTATGTCTCTTTTTTTAGTAAAGCCTGTTGGGCCGAAATGAATTATCTGGCCATCCAGCCTCCGTCTACGCAGAGAATATGGCCGTTCAAATAGTCGGATGCCGAGGAGGCGAGGAATACCGCCGAACCTTTAAGGTCTTCCGGCGTTCCCCAGCGTCCGGCAGGAATCCGGTCCGTAATCGAAGCGTAGCGGTTCTCATCCGCGCGAATTTGCGCGGTATTATCCGTAACCATATAACCCGGAGCGATGCCGTTAACCTGCACGCCGCCGCTTGCCCATTCATTGGCAAAGGCTTTGGTCAGGCCGGCAACGGCATGCTTGCTGGCTGTATACCCTGGAACGTTGATGCCGCCTTGATAGGAGAGCATCGAGCAGATGTTGATGATTTTGCCGCTGCCTCTCTCGAGCATATGGCGCCCTGCAAGCTGGGACAACAGGAATACCGTACTGAGGTTCAGGTCAAGGACATCGGACCAATCCTTAGCGCTATGGTCTTTGGCCGGTGTACGGCGTATAATACCGGCGTTGTTCACCAGGATATCGATCTGGCCCGTCAGCTTGAGCGCCTCGTTAAAGGTTGCTTCCAATTTGCTGTGATCGCTTAAATCGACTTGAACAACGGTCGCTTTTTTTCCAAGGCCTTTAATTTGATACACGGTCTCTTCACTGCGGCCAAGGGATACACAGACGACATCCGCTCCAGCTTCGGCAAGCCCGATGGCGATACCCTGTCCCAATCCGCCGGTAGTACCTGTTACCAGAGCGGTTTTGCCTGTTAAATCGAACAATTTCATGGGTTGGACTCTCCTTCATAAATGATTAGAAGTTCTTATTGTTTCCGCACTCGATCGATACTCCCGCGCTGCTATACTGGCGGGCAACCTCGGCCGGCAGTCCGCTGTCGGTAATGATGCAGGTCAGCTCATTGATGGAGGCGAACGTCCGCAGCGCGGTTTGCCCGAATTTATGATGGTTAATGACGGCGATGACTTCGCGGGCGGTTTCGATTAAAGCCCGTTTGAAGCCGATCAGATCTCCGGTATAAATCGATAACCCATGTTCCGGGTGAATGCCTGTCGCCGAAATAAAAGCTTTTTGAATGTTCAACTGCTGAATATACGAAGTCGCTTCCGGCCCGGCCAGCATGTTGCGAACCCGGTAGCCGCCGGGGACGACGAGACGTATATTGTCCTTCGCGGCCAGTTCGCTGATGATATAGACATCATTCGTAATGACGGTTAACGGCTCATTGCTAAGACGGCGGGCAATCTCCAGTGTCGTGCTCCCCCCGTCCAGCGCAATGATGTCGTTAGGCTTGATGTGCTGCAACGCTCTAAGGGCAATATCGGCCTTCTCATCCGCATGCTTCGCGAGCGGTTCCTTGGAAGGGAGGATGCCGAATTGATCGCTTTGCGCCAGAATGGCGCCGCCATGAACGCGAACGATCAAACCCTGCTCCTCGAGCCGGGTCAAATCCTCGCGAATCGTCTTGCCAGTTACCCCCAGCTTGTCGCTTAACTCCGCAACCGTCACCTCTTTGTTCGTCAGCAGAACTTCCATGATTCTCTCATGCCGTCTAATCGGACTCATACTATCTCAACTCTTCCGTAAATATTTATCTCTCTATCTTAAATCCTTCATGGCTACGGCGTCCATATCACTGTAGATTTTGTTGTCGCCGGCCATGCCCCAGATGAACGTATAATTGCTCGTTCCCACACCGCTATGAATGGACCAGCTAGGAGAGATAACTGCCTCTTCGTTTCTCATCACGATATGACGGGTTTCTGTCGGTTCGCCCATCAGATGGATGACGACCGCATCTTCAGGAAGATCGAAGTACATATAAGCTTCCATCCGGCGCGGGTGAACGTGCGCTGGCATTGTGTTCCACATATTCCCTGTTTTAAGCTGCGTCATACCCATAACCAGCTGGGAGCTTTGAATACCGTCCGCATGGATAAAACGATGGATCGTCCGGTCGTTGGAGTTCTGAATTGAGCCAAGCGCGCTGGAGTCGGCTTCGCCGAGCGTCGTCTTCGCGGTTGGGAACTCTTTATGCGCAGGCGCTGAATTCAAATAGAATTTGGCCGGTTTGCTGGCATCTTTACTGCGGAAAATAACTTCTTTCGAGCCCATTCCAACATATAAGCAGTCTTTTGTATTGAGATCATACTCTGTGCCGTCGACGATAATTGTCCCAGGGCCGCCTACGTTGATGGCGCCAAGCTCGCGGCGTTCCAGGAAGAAGGACACGCCCAGCTCCTTCAGGTCGGTCTCCAGCTTCACATCTTGTTTCACAGGATAAGCGCCGCCGATAATCAGGCGATCCTCATGAGTCAGGACAAGCTCCAGCTTGTCGGCCGTAAATAGGGTCGGGATGTGGAATTCCTCCCGAAGCCGATCCGTGTCGAACTGCTTTACTTCATTGGGATGAGATGCATAACGTCTTTCCATTTTAAAAAAGCCTCCTCTTTTGGTTCACTTTAGTTTAAAATGTTCATATAGGTTCATATTAATCCGTTTGTGTTTAATTTGCAAGCTGTTTGGATCATTTGCCTAAAGAGAAGAAACAAAGTAATTCAGGTAAACTAGTGATCAGGAGGAAGTCAACTTATGAATCAGCATGAACAAAGAATGAACGAAATCGTACGGAAGGCGGCGGCCAAAGCGTGGAACCAGCCGCTATTAAGTAGCGGTTTATGGTTTCATGGCGATATTCGGGATAATTATTATTACGCATCTTATCTATTCGCGGCTGCCGTTAGCCCGAAGGAGGAGCCGGGGTTCGATCGTTCGGAGGGCAAGCAGCTGGCTGAAAAAGTGCTGCACCGGGTGCTCGAACTGCAGCAGAATGATCCGGACAGCCCGATGTACGGGCATTGGCCGCTTAATCTGCATCCGGTTCCCGAGCAAGCTGCGCCTCACGAGCTGCCCGTTGAATTGATGGGAAGCCTGATGGTTTATTTCTATCATAACTACGCCCGGCATATGAGCAGCAAGCTGGCGGAGAGCTTTGAAGCAGCATTAAGAAATGTATATGAGAGCAATTTTTATCGTAAGCCGCTTGAACATTACGGTCATCATGAAGCGAAATTCACTGCGGCCAAGCTGATTTTTGGCCAAAGGTACAATGATCAGGCTTTAGTTGAAGACGGGAGAAACTGTCTGCAGCGTACTTTTGAGCTTATACAGCGAGAAGGGATGGCAGAATACGGCTCGCTGCCGTGGTTTTGGCATTGGGTACAGGCGTTCACATGTGCTTTCGAGCTAATGGAGGATGAGGAAATTAAGGCGGAGCTGGCAGAAATGCTGGATCATCTATGGGAAGTAAGGGCGAGTTTATATTTAAAAGGCGCCTGGGTCGGCGCACATTCCCGCGGCTGGCCGCATGACGCGCCAAAGGATGCGAACGTTCTGCATGATTATGTGCAGTTCGGCAATTTCACGCTCCCGGAAAAGATGCCGCGAACGGAATATGCCGGTCTTCTGTTCCGTGCGGCTCCGGAGAGCGCCCTGCGTATTGCGCTGAATCGCAAGCAGCCTTCCGAAGTGTGCCGTTCGATCATAAAAACGGTCGAGGGTCAGAGGCGAGTGCTGCATTCTTATGCTTATATTACTGAACAGTTCGCGGCAGGAGGGTTATGGGAGAGGGTCAAGGAATTCGACAACGAGCAGCTGCGCTGGCTGTTTAGTTTGCCGGTGCGCCTCGGCGGCTTAGGCAATCAGCTGTACTTTTTCCATCCTGGGGAAGGATATGATGAATCCGGCCGCGATCCCCGCCATCAAAGCGAGTGGACGGAGGTGCTCTATTATCAAAATGTGGTTATGGCGCTATATCCGCTGCCGGAATCGGTTCGCGACGAAGTGATCGGCGTTATTCCCGAAGGGGAGTGGCTGCAGGAGCCAGATGCATTGTATGGTCAAGTGGAAGACACTTATTTCGCCGTATACTTGAGCGGGCCGTATGAAATACGCCGGCAGGACGGTTATCAGCTTGTCGTATGCCGCGGACGCAGGAGCGGAGTCGTGGTTGAAGCGGTGGGCGCTGCGGCGGCAAATGAACGCGGAATCTTTGATCTTGGGAAATTCGCCAGCGTGATGTCTCAGATTCAACCCCGATTTAAGATGGATAGAGATTTCCAGGTCGAATACACGGGGATGATCTGCGGCAAAGGGCTGAGTTTATATATAAAGGAAGGAGCAGGTTACGAAGCGTTGATTGACGGCCAGCCTGTCTGTTACGATCATTATCAATACAGTGCGCTGTAAACAGAAGGACGCGCCTCAATTATCATTGACGAGGCTGTTTCATTTTTATATAATGATTGGTAATCAAAATGGATATTCAAGAACTTTGAAGAGGAATAATAGTTTGAAATTCTGCCACCCAGAGAGCCGGTGCATGGTGCAAGCCGGTTGGAGAATGCAAATGAACTCGCCTCGGAGTTATGATGCAATGGGATTCTGCGCCTCGTTTGGCTGGTGCTTGCTATTCCGGAAACATCATCGTCTTGCCCGCGTTAAGGGTGCAAAGGGAGCGGATGGCAAAGCATGCCGGAAGCTAACTAGGGTGGTACCACGGGAATACTCCTCTCGTCCCTAGCGATGATACGCTATGGGTCGGGAGGTTTTTCTTTTGATGGCCTATCTGCTATTGGAAAATACGTCAATCGGCGTTTTTTATTCACTGAAGGGAGTTTAAGATCATGAGCAATAACAATCAATCTCACGATGTATACCGTGCCCAGGCGATTGAGCCGAAATGGCAGGCATACTGGGATGAGCACCAAACATTCAAAACAACAGAGGAGCCGGGCAAACCGAAATTTTATGCGCTGGATATGTTTCCCTATCCATCAGGGGCAGGCCTTCACGTAGGCCATCCTGAGGGATATACGGCGACGGATATCGTCTCGCGGTACAAGCGGATGCGCGGATATAACGTGCTTCACCCGATGGGCTGGGACGCATTCGGTCTGCCTGCGGAGCAGCATGCCCTTGATACGGGCGAGCATCCGCGCGACATTACGGTCAAGAACATCAACAACTTCCGGCGCCAGATTAAGTCGCTTGGCTTTTCCTACGACTGGGATCGGGAGATCAGTACGACGGATCCGGAATATTATAAATGGACGCAATGGATTTTTATCCAGCTCTATAAGAAAGGTCTCGCCTACGTGGCTGAGGTGCCTGTTAACTGGTGTCCGGCGCTCGGAACCGTCCTGGCTAATGAAGAGGTTATCGACGGCAAGAGCGAACGCGGGGGGCACCCTGTTATCCGCAAGCCGATGCGGCAATGGGTACTGAAGATTACCGAATACGCCGAGCGCCTGCTAGAAGATCTGGAGGAGCTCGATTGGTCGGAGAGCATCAAGGATATGCAGCGCAACTGGATCGGCAAGTCCGAAGGGGCTGAGGTCGTATTCCAAATCGAGGGAAGCGAAGAGACGCTGACGGTGTTCACGACACGTCCAGACACTTTGTTTGGAGCGAGCTATGCCGTGCTAGCGCCAGAGCATGAGCTGGTGGAGAAAATTACGACAGAAGCCCAGCGTGCTGCAGTGAATGACTACCGGGAGCAGGCTGCCCGCAAGAGCGATCTGGAGCGTACGGATTTGGCGAAAGAAAAAACCGGCGTCTTTACCGGAGCCTATGCGATCAATCCGGTGAGCGGCGAGAAACTGCCGGTATGGATTGCGGATTATGTGCTGGCCGGTTATGGAACAGGCGCGATTATGGCCGTTCCTGGACACGACGAGCGCGACTATGAATTCGCAAAGCAGTTCGGTCTGCCGATTATCGAGGTTGTGGAGGGCGGAAATATTGCGGAAGGAGCCTATACAGGGGATGGCGCGCATGTCAATTCCGATTTCCTGAACGGTCTGCGCAACGAAGAAGCGATTAAGAAGATGATCGCTTGGCTGGAGGAGAACGGTAAAGGCCGCGGGAAAGTAAGCTACCGCCTGCGCGATTGGCTGTTCAGCCGCCAGCGTTATTGGGGGGAGCCGATCCCGATCCTGCATCTCGAGGACGGCACGATGAAGCCGGTGCCGGAAGATCAACTGCCGGTGCTTCTGCCGGAGGTTGATCATATTGAGCCTTCCGGTACGGGAGAGTCACCGCTTGCTAACGTGACAGAGTGGGTAAATACAACAGATCCAGAGACGGGCCTTCCGGCGCGCCGCGAGACAAATACGATGCCGCAATGGGCAGGTAGCTGCTGGTATTATTTGCGGTACATTGATCCGCACAATGATAAGGAGCTGTGCTCCAAGGAGAAGCAGGAAGAGTGGCTGCCAGTTGATCTGTACATCGGGGGAGCCGAGCACGCGGTGCTTCATTTGCTCTACGCCCGTTTCTGGCACAAGGTTTTATATGACCTGGGTGTTGTGTCTACGAAAGAGCCGTTCCACAAGCTGGTTAACCAAGGAATGATCCTCGGTACGAACAACGAGAAGATGAGTAAGTCCCGCGGCAACGTCATCAACCCGGACGTGATCGTGAACGAATACGGTGCCGATACGCTGCGCGTCTATGAGATGTTCATGGGTCCGCTGGAGGCGACCAAGCCATGGAATACAAGCGGAGTAGAAGGAACGCATCGGTTCCTGTCCCGGATCTGGCGCCTGTTCGTCGCCGAGGATGGCAGCCTGAACGCGAAAATCAACGATGGCGAAGGCACGGATGATTTCAAACGCACTTGGCATAAGACGATCAAGAAAGTGACTGAAGATTTCGAGGCACTGCGCTTCAATACGGCGATCAGCCAGCTGATGATCTTCGTAAATGAGGCCTATAAAACCGATGTTATTCCGAAAGTCGCCGCGGCGAATTTCGTGCAAATGCTGTCCCCGCTGGCTCCGCATTTGGCGGAAGAGCTGTGGGAGCGCCTTGGCCATAACGAGAGCGTCACTTATGAGCCTTGGCCGGTATATGACGAGGCTTGGACGGTCGATTCCCAAGTGGAAATCGTCGTGCAGGTGAACGGCAAAATCGTGGACCGCACCAAAGTAGCCAAGGATCTTGATCAGGCAGCGATGCAGGAACACAGCATGGCTTTGCCGAACGTGAAACAGGCTATTGAAGGAAAGGCTGTTCGCAAAGTTATCGCAGTTCCGGGCAAGCTCGTCAATATCGTTGTCGGCTAGAGTATTTCAGGTCTGTCTGACTCTAAATCGCCATGGTCAGGGCTGACAGAACTGTTTGCAGCAGGTTTGACGGCGTCGAAAAGAGCGGCCAGCTTGGCCAGATCGGCCTCGTGCTTCCGCTGCGTCGCCTCAATCAGACTTAGGAATACGCCCTGAAGGCGCTCCTCCAATATAGCCAGTCCTTCGGCCGTCACGCCGCCGGGAACGGCAACGCGGCGCTGCAGTTGCTCTGCCGTCAGGCCGCCTTCCGTTAAGAGCCGGCCTGTACCGAGCAGCATTTCCGCGCTGAGCCTTAGCGCTTCCGGCATGTTGATACCGGTCATTTGCGCTGCGGCTTTGGCCCATTGCTGTACGATGAAGCTTACGAAGGCAGGACCGCAGCTTGATATGTCGGAGGCGATTCTCGTCTCCGACTCTTTAATTGGGGTCGGCCTGCTAATCGAGGACATGAGCTGCTCCAGCAGCAGCCGATCTTCCGGCTGAACCCGCTCCCCATAAATGCAGAGCGAGGCGCCGCTATGTACGGAATGAGTTATGCTGGGGATGATTTTGGCGATTTTGGCAGGGACCTGCTCTTCCAGCATGGAGATAAGCACAGGGCTTGTAATGGAGATGAGCAGTTGCGTCTCGAGAAGTACACTGCGAATTTCCGCGATAACCTCCGGGAAGTGATGGGGCTTTACGCAAATAAATACGATATCGCTTCCTAGGGCAGCCTCGGCATTGCTGGCCGCGACGTTAAGGCCGGGATGCCGCAAAGCCAGCATTTCCGCTTTGGTCTTGCTGCGGTTGCTGACATGCAGGTTATGCGGGTACAGTGCACCGGAACGAAGGAAAGCCTCAATGAGCAGGCTTCCCATCGATCCCGTTCCGATGAAAGCGACTTTCATCCTGTTTCCCCCTTTCGTGCTTAAGCACAAAAATATTCGTCGTTTATATATGTATGCATCTTGATGGGATCTTCATGACATTTTGGACAGATTCTTTTGAGATTGGAGCGATGAAATTGAAACGGGAGTACGTAATGACAGCGGTTGTATCAGCTGTGCTCGGGGCTGGTCTGATGCTGTTTGCCGTTGGCGGGAGCCGTCCTGCCGGCATTGAAGGCTGGGCACCGGTAAACCGCGAGGTTGCTGCCGCAATGGCCGGCGATAGCGGGCAAGGGGGAGCTTCGGCGGCTGCGGCACAAGCAGAAGCAGCCCCGGCTCAGGCCGCAGCAGTCCAGGGCAACCTGGCTGCGGGCAGAAGTGTTGCCGTGCGGGATTCGGCGGATAGCCTGAATCCTGGCCTGGATGGAGCCGGGCAGGCGGGCGTGCTGGAGCAAAGCACCGCCCCTGCCGTACCGCTAGCATCTGGCAGCAGCACGGCAGGGGCGGTGCCGCTGCAGCCGTCTGCCGAGCCTTCGCCGCAGGACGGGCTGGTGAGCATAAATACGGCGAACAGTTCGCAGCTTCAAACCGTTCCGGGCATTGGCGAGAAGAAGGCGCAGGCGATCATAGACTACCGGAATCAACACGGCTCTTTTAATTCCTTGAGTGATTTGAAGAAGGTGAAGGGCATCGGGGAGAAAGTGTTCCAGAAATTGAAGCCTTATATCAAACTGTAAGAGGAGAATTAAAGGATGAGTCCAGATACACGCAAAGATTGGGATACGTACTTTATGGATATCGCATATATGGTATCCACGAGATCGCGCTGCAACCGGCGGCATGTGGGCGCCGTGCTTGTCCAGGGGAAGAAGCTGCTCGGAACGGCCTATAACGGCGCCCCATCGGGAGTGCCTGACTGCTCGGAAGCGGGCTGCATGATCGCCGAGGAATACGAAATGGTGACGGTGGACGGTCAGGAACAGATGGTCAAGAAGCAGCGCTGCGTCCGCACGATCCATGCGGAACAGAACTTGCTGCTGTTCACGGACCGGATCGACCGGGAGGGCTCCAGCGTCTATGTGACCGACGAGCCGTGCTGGACGTGCGCCAACATGCTGGCGAACAGCGGGATCACGGAAATTATTTATCACCGTCCTTATCCGAAGGACACGGGCAAGGTTTCGGCGATGATGGCCCAGAAGGGGATTATCTTCCGGCGCTTGGAATCGTATCAGCCTCCGAAGGAAACGGATGGACGGGTTGAGGATTAGGATATAAGAGCATAAGGGCATAAGAGCATAAGAGATGAAGGAAGAACCTCGTCTGCTGCGGCAGATGGGGTTCTTTTTTTGTGCTGAGGAAGCTGCAAAGCTCGGATTAAATCTTCTTTAGAGAGGAGTTCGGTTGATGCGCCACAGGCCTTTAGTAATGGCGGTATGCAGTTGGATTGCCGGCAGCGCTCTGGCTTATTTGCACGAAGGTTCTGCCTTTTGGCTGTTTTGGTTGGGGACATGGCTTGTCTTGCCCTTGCTGGGCTTGATTTTCCGCTGCCCGTGGAAGAAGCTGCTTATTTACGGACTGATGTTCTCGCTTGGGGCTGCTTATTGGTCGTACCATGACGGGAGAAATGTGAGCAGGCTGTCCGAATGGTTGGCCGCGAGCAGCTTGGGTACGGCTGCTGTCTCTGAATCAGGACAAACACAGGTGCTGGTTCAGGGAGTGCTTCTGACTCCGGTGGAAGTGGATGGCGATCGCGCGGATTTTACGCTTCGCATGGATTCGGTATCCTTTACGGGTCAGCAATCAGGCGAGAGACCTGAGGAGGCGGGCGGAGAGAAGCTGATCGTGCAGCTGCGCCTGGCATCCATAGAGGAAGCTGCGGCCGCAAGCGGGTGGCGAAGAGGCCAGCGGCTTGAGCTGGAAGGCACATTGGAGAGGCCGAATGAGGCCCGTAATTTTGGCGGTTTCGACTATCGCGAGTATTTGCGGACGCAAAGGGTCCATTGGCTTCTCAAAGCGGCTGGCATTTCCTCCGTGAAGGTAGAAGCGGACGCCAAGATCAGCCCGCCTATGCTGCTCGGGAAGGTTGACGCTGCCCGAGGGATGCTTGGCGAACGCATCGAGCGACTGTTCCCGGACTGGCAGGCGGGTTATATGAAAGGACTATTGATCGGCCTGGCCAGCGAGCTGGAGCCCGAGAAATACGCGCAGTTCTCCCAGCTTGGCCTGACGCACATTCTGGCTATATCCGGCAGTCATGTCGCGATTAATGTAAGCTTGATTTTCGGAGTGCTCCGCCTGTGCCGGGTAACCAGAGAAAGTGCCTACCGTATCGTGTTCTTATTCATCCCCGTGTATGTGCTGATTACGGGGTTTTCCCCCTCCGTGATCCGCTCGGGATTAATGACGATGATCGGGATCTATTTATTGCGGCGCGGCTTCCTGAAGGACGGACTGAACGTCCTGTCCGCGGCCGCCCTATTGATGCTGCTATGGGAACCTTACTACATGCTGAACGTGAGCTTTCAGCTCTCTTTTATCGTGACGGCGGGGTTGATCGCATTCGTTCCCATGCTCATGCCCTATCTGCGGTGGCTGCCCGCCAAGGCCGCCGGAGCCGCCGCGATAACGGTCGCTGCGCAAATCGTTTCCTTTCCGCTGACTATTTATTATTTCAACCAATTTTCGCTTCTATCTTTGGCAGCTAATATGCTGCTTGTCCCGATCATCGGGATGATCGCTCTGCCCGGCGGCACGGCGGCCCTGCTGTTAAGCGCATTGTGGCTGCCTCTTGGGGAATGGATCGCTTATCCGGTCAGACTCCTGAACACGGCAACGTTCATCGTGACAGAATGGCTGAATGCGCGCAGCGGATTCATGACTTACTGGAAATCTCCTTCGTTAATGTGGATTGCCATATTCTATGCCGCTTGTTATTTGCTGCTGTACTTTAGGCACCGAAGCCGCATTGTTCGTCAGGCTGACTTGGAAGGAAGCGATGACACGCAGCCGCTCGATCCACTAGCGAAGCAGCGGGCTTGGAAAGGCCGCCGCGGCGGTAAGTGGCTAAACGTGGCCAAGCTCCGCCCTGAACAGCTGCTGCAAGGAGGGCTTGCTGGCTTGCTGCTCGTCCAATTATATTTAGGATATCAGCCTATGAATATGAAGGGCAAAGGACATGTCCAGTTTATCGATGTGGGACAAGGGGATTGCGCTTTGATTACTACGCCGGAAGGCCGGAATATTCTTGTGGACGGAGGAGGCACCGTTTCGTTCCGCAAACCAGAGGAGGCTTGGCGAAATCGTCGCGAGCCCTTTGAAGTAGGGACCAAGACCGTTGTTCCTTTGTTGAAAAAACGCGGGATCAACCGGCTGGATGCGGTCATTCTAACGCATGGCGATCAGGATCATGCTGGAGGCTTGCAGGCGGTGCTCGAACAGTTTCCGGTGGATGCGCTGCTGATCAATGGATCGCTTAGCGATTCAAGCACGATCGCCAAGCTGATGGATACGGCGCTTCATAAGGGAATACCGATTTATGCCGCCAGGCAAGGAATGGGCCTAAAGCTTGATGCAGCGACCGAGCTGCGGATTTTGTCACCCGAACCGGATGCATCGCCTCAGGGGCAGATTCTTTACAGTAAGAAGCAGAATCACGAATCGATCGTCTTTGTACTGCAGATGACTGGCGCGACGTTTCTGTTTACGGGAGACATGGACGAAGCGGCGGAGTATCGGGTTCTGGAGGAGCTTGCCGGGGAGACCCGAACTAGCATTCTAGCAAACAGTATACCTTCCACATTTATAGATGTAATGAAAATCGCCCATCACGGCAGTAAAACATCGACATCCGCAGAATGGCTCGAATACTGGCGTCCTGCCTCGGTCGTTATCTCCGCTGGAGCCTCCAACAGCTACGGCCACCCGCATCCGTCCGTCGTAGAACGGATCTCCTCTTCGGGCAGCCGGATTTACCGCACGGATCAACAGGGCGAGGTGCAAATGGAAGTGGAAAACGGCCGTATTCGCGTGCGGTACAAGTTGATTTCCCCGTGGTGACGGGCTTCGCTTTTTCTGGTATTCTTAGGTGAGATTCAGGCTTTATAGGATAACGTAAGACTTTACTACTAAAAATTTCTAACAAAAAATAGTAACAACATTGCAACATATCGCCTGTCGATATCGTCTGTAAGGTTGCAAGGAAGGGGGAGCCTTTGTGGTGGAGCAGGAACTCATCAGAGCCGCTCAAACGGGCGATCGCGACGCTCTAATCACCCTATTGCGAGAAATAGAAAATCAAGTATATCGCACGGCCTATTATATTTTAAATGATGAACAGGATGCGCATGACGCAGCCCAGGAAGCGCTGATCCGGATTTATACGAAAATCGACACTTATGAGGAAAAGGCCCAATTCAAAACCTGGGTGCAGCGGATTGTGACAAATATCTGCATCGACAAGTTTCGCAGAAAAAAACCAACGGTATCGATTGAAGAGCACGAGATCGTGTTCGAAGGCAAGGATAATGTCGAGCGTGAAGTGATGTCCGGTTATATTGCGCAGGATATCCGCAAAGCGATCGATCAGCTTCCCGAACATCATCGCTCCGTTGTGGTGCTGCGGTATTTGCAGGACTTTTCGTATAACGAAATCGCTGATAGTTTGAATTTGCCATTGAATACGGTGAAATCGTATTTATTCAGGGCAAGGCAGCAGCTTCAGCATTTACTCCAAGATTATCAGAAAGGTGGTGTATCAGGATGAAGTGCGCGGAGGTGGTGGAATGGATGCACCGGTATATCGACCATGATTTAAATGACGAGGAAACCTCTTTGCTATTCGAGCATATTCGTGAATGCAGTGATTGTGCCAAGGAATTTGAGCTTCTGAACGAGTTGTCGGCAAAACTCAGCGAGCTTCCGGATGTAGCCCCGCGCTTTAGCCTTGTTGACCGGATCATGCCGCAATTGGATGAGATTGACCGGGCCCGCCTTGAAGAGGGGAGTGCAGTGGAGGACGATGGCATCCTGGGATCGGTAGCCGCGTCGGCAGCGGCCAGTCCGAGCAGCTTGCGCAGCAGAAGCGATAGCAAGGCGGCGCAGCGCAGCCGCAGATTCCGGACGGGAATTTTCGGCACGGTTGCAGCGGCGGTCATATTGGGTATTTTCATTACGCAATATGAGCCGCGGACGATTCCCAACGCGGAATTATCGACGGCTAACGATAGCGCGGAATCTTTGAATCAACTGTTTTCAGGCGATCCGTTTGCGGCGCAGAGCTCGGAGGAAGCCGAGAACCAAGCTTCTCCAGAAAAGACCGAGAATCCAGATGCAGCTCAAAAAGCAAGCCCGGACAGTGCAGGAGACGCGGACTCTCTTACCGGCAACGGTCAGTCCCCTTCGCCAGGAGCTTCTGCTCCAGAGAAGAGAGCCAATTTGAAGCACGATGGGGAAAATAAGGATGCATCCTCCGGAAGCAACGCAGATGCAAATATGGGATTCGGGGGAGGGGCGGGTCTTCCGACAGCTGATTATTCGGGTGGCGCTGACAGTCGCTCAGTACAACATAACGGAGCAGCCGAGGAGAATCCGGACGAAGGAGCGCCGGCTGCGGGCAGTCCTGCGAACCATGGGGATGTGGCTGATCAGCGCATGGAAATGACTCCAATGGCACCTGACATGCAGGGATCTTCGCCAGAAGCTCCGGCTATTCCATACGGCATTGCTGCTATTCCGGAAGAATGGGGTTCTCCGGATGGAGCATACCAGGCTGTCCTAATGGGGAATCATCTGTCCATTTACCAGGTTAATGCTGAGGAGTACGTTCTCGTTAAGGAAGAACAGGTTAGCGGTACATGGCTTAAAGGCCAATGGTCCAGCGATGGCACGAAGTTTACCTATGAGACGGATGTGGACGGCAGCGTTGTAAAGCATACCGTACAGGTTAAAGCGGCGGCGGATGCGGAAAATTCTTCTCAAAATAAATAAGAGCAGCACGATTTGAAGAGATATGGAATAGGTTATAAATATAAGAGACATAAAGAGAATCAGCCTGAACGTCGTATGACCGCCGGCGGGAAAGTTTCTAGAGCTTTTCAGCCCGCGTTTATATAGATGCTTCGGGACAAAGGGACCTGTTCGCCTGCGGCGGAGGTCCCTTTGTTTGTCTGTGCCGGCGGAAGCGCCGCTGTATGTCCGGGGTTCGGCAAATGCGTTTGGACGAAACCTGGATTTCACAGTATCATAGTATTACGGTGCATAAATGGCAGGAGCGAATATAGAAGTACTGCCTGCCAGGGACTATTGGTGAGATGAGAGGGGAAGCCGAGTGGATATCAAAACGGCGATCAAGGATATAAAACAGGGGCGAGTCTCCCCTTTATATGTATGTTATGGGACGGAAAAATACCAAATCAACGAATTCATCGCTTTGCTTGAGAAGCATGTCGTCGATAAGGAGCAGCGCGATTTTGCTATGGCTGCTTTTGATTTGAGCGAAACGCCGATTGAAGCGGTCATTGAGGAGGCGGAGACTTTGCCGTTTCTGGTACCGAGGAAGCTGATCGTGGTCAAGGACGCTTCTGTGTTCACGGCGGGTAAGGACGGGGGCAAGGTGGAGCACAGGCTGGATTCTTTAACGGCATACATGGCGAATCCAGCCGAGCACAGCGTACTTGTCTTCGTCGTTCAAGGCGAGAAGCTCGATGAGCGCAAGAAGATCGTCAAGGCGATCAAGACGGCGGGTACGGTGCTCTCGTTTATGCCAATGGGCAGCGGAGAACTGGCGGCATGGGCGGTCAAGCAGGCGGAGAAACGAGGCTGCACCATGAGCCGGGAGGCGGCTGATGCGCTAATCGCCGCCAGCGGCGTGCAAATGGCTGCATTGGCCGTAGAGCTGGACAAGCTGTGTCTGTATGCGGGGAATGGCGGCGTTATCGATGAGTCCGCCATAGCGCAGCTGGTAGCGCGTACGACGGAGCAAAACGTATTCGCCATGGTGGAATGCATTGCGGGCCTTAAGCTCGAGCAGGCGCTGGACATCTTTTATGAGCTGCTGAAGCAGCGCGAGGAACCGATCAAAATCGCGGCGCTCATTGCCCGTCAATTTCGGATTATGCTGCAGGTAAAAGAACTCGGGCGGCAGAGTTATTCCCAGCAGCAAATGGCTTCGCAGCTGGGGCTCCATCCTTATGCGGTGAAAATCGCCGGCGAGCAGGCCCGGAGGTTTGAGACGGCCAAGCTGCGCCAGGTGTTGTCCGAGCTAGCGCAGCTGGATCACCAAATGAAGAGCGGGGGGATCGACAAGGTGCTCGGGATTGAGCTGTTTTTGCTGCGTCTGGGTGCATAATGAAGCAAATGTCGGGAACCATCTTATCTTATAAAGCATACCAAAAAGACCTGAACAGTGATGTTCAGGTCTTCTTGAGCTTAAGTTTATAAATAACGGCGCTTACGCTTGGGACGTAAGGGCGTTCAATTTTTTAGCCAAGCGGGATTTCTTGCGGGCAGCAGCGTTCTTGTGGATCAAGCCTTTAGTAACGGCTTTGTCCAATTTCTTAGCAGCTGCAGCGAAAGCTGTTTTAGCTACTTCTACTTCATTGTTGACCAGCGCAGTGTCGGCAGCTTTAACAGCAGTACGCAAAGCGGACTTTTGCGAAGCGTTCAGAGCACGGCGTTTGTCGTTAGTTTTTACGCGTTTGATAGCGGATTTAATGTTTGGCATTGCATTCACCTCCTGTAAAGCAAATATCATCCCAGATGATTCACAACTTAAAATATTTTATCACGCAGTAAGGCAAAATGCAATAAATTCATTGTAAAGAAAAGACCTGCATAATGTCTATCATCCTCCCGCACAATATAAGATGATAACGTAAAAGGGAGGTCTTCCTCAGATGAATCTGGATTTACGGAAATATTCGGTTCGTACGGATTTGGCAGTAGAGTCTAAAGAGCTCGCAGAGACGGTTCACGGCGGGCCGGTGACCGGGATTCATGAAGATGTTGAAGAGCAAAACGGGATTAAAATCACTCGTCTGGACGTGGAGGACGAGCGGGCTTCACGTCAAATCGGCCGGCTGGTCGGCCATTACGTTACCCTGGAGGTTCCCGGTCTGCGCAGTCATGACAGCGAGCTGCAGGAAAGGGTGTCCGCCGCTTTTGCCAAGGAATTCATTGCCTTTCTGAGTAAAATCGGTATCGGCCCCGGTGCTACGATCCTCATTGTCGGTCTGGGCAACTGGAACGTTACGCCCGACGCTCTCGGACCACTGGTTGTGGAGAATGTCATCGTGACCCGGCATTATTTCGAGCTGACGCCGGACCAGGTGGCCCCAGGGTACCGCGAGGTTAGTGCGATCGCTCCGGGTGTGCTGGGCATCACGGGAATTGAATCCAGCGAAATCGTACAAGGGATCGTCGACCGTACGAAACCCGACGTGATCATCGCCATAGATGCGCTGGCTTCCCGTTCCCTGGAGCGGGTCAACACGACGATTCAAATCGCCGATATCGGCATTCATCCGGGCTCGGGCATCGGCAATAAACGCAAAGGGCTGACGAAGGAAATTCTCGGCGTTCCCTGCATTGCGATTGGGGTTCCAACCGTATGCTATGCGTCGACGATCGTCAATAACGCGCTCGATATGATGATGTCCCATTTCAACGCAGAGAATGGAAGCGAACAGAGCAACACCAAACGGATCATGGGGCTGCTGACAGAGCTTAACGAAGGCGAGCGATTGGGATTAGTCAAAGAGGTGCTTGAACCATTGGGCCATGATCTTATTGTGACGCCAAAGGAAATTGATGAGTTTATCGAGGACATCGCCAACGTTATTGCCACCGGACTGAATATTTCCTTGCATCAGGCCGTAGACAAAGATAATGTCGCTGCACATACTCATTAAAAGCTGATACGCAGCAAAGAGAGATGCTTCATTTGGAAGACGGATCGAAATCCGCCCGTTCATGGGCGGATGGCCGGTTCCTTTCAAGTGGGGTTTTCTTTTGTGTCCGGTACTAATCCGATCCTATGAAGTTCGCAATCTAGCGGACTTTATTTTTTTGTGAGAGTAAGAGTTCTACTTGCCGGGATAGGTTCATAGATTTGGAATATAGAAAGTGGTTTCGGCTAAAGGAGGGCTTCACAAAATGAGATGGTTTAGAACTTGGAATGTCGGCCGAATGCGACATAATCTGATGCGCATGCTTGCTATGGGACAGACATTTCTGCTACTGTCGGTGTTGTCGGTCATTTTCTTCCTGCTGCTTGGCGTAGGGGGAATTGCGGAAAAACAGCTGAATACTTCTCCGGTCTCATCCATGAAAGGACTGGCTTCTTCCTTATCAAGCCGGTTCTTTATCAGTATGGTGGGCATGGAATTGCCTCATATGGTGCCAGAAAAAGAAATGAGCTCATTTTCGGGTAAACAGATGACGAATTTCGTAGTCCAGCTGCTGACGGATGTGAATCCGTCCGATCCCAAGAGTCTGGTAGCCCGCGAAGTGCCAGGCCTTGGCGCAGATAGTCCGATACTGCTGCGCACAGGATCGGGGAATAAGACGGTACAGGCACCGGAGGATTATCGGCCAGGGGCTGGCGCGGACGGGAGCGGTCCGGATCATCCCGAGGCAGATCACGGCCAGGAGCCCGATGTGGAGCCGGTTCAGCCGTCAGCCCCGGAAGCGGATGCTAAGGGGGAGGACGAGCCGCCGATTCAGCCGGGCCATAAAAATATCGTCATGGTCTATCATTCACACCCGCAGGAATCGTTTAACCCGGTTCTCGGCATAGATTCAACCAATCCGAGCTCATCTAAAGATATGATGAACGTGGGACTGGTCGGAGACGCACTGGCCAAAGCGCTGGAACGCAAGGGTGTGGCTACGCTCCATGCTTATGAGAATTACGCGGCAACCGTGCAAAATTACAGTTACAACTACTCTTATAAATACTCGAGGCAGACCGTGAAGGAAGCGATGTCCCAAAACGGGCAGCTGCAATATTTTATCGATATCCACCGGGATTCGCAGCGGCATGATAAAACGACGACGACGATCGACGGGGTGTCTTATGCGCAGGTTTATTTCATTATCGGACATGGGAACGAAAATTGGCGGGAAAATGAGGCTTTTGCCAGCTCGATCCACGAGCGTCTTGAGAGATCCTATCCCGGAATATCCAGGGGGATATGGGGCAAGACTTCTTCCCAAGGGAACGGGGAATACAATCAGTCGCTTTCGCCGCAAAGCGTACTAATCGAAATTGGCGGGATCGACAACACCCGGGAGGAACTGGAGCGAACCGCCGGAGTGCTGGCCGGGATCATCGCGGATATTTATTGGGAAGGCCAGGAAGCGGAGAAGGCCGGCTCGCTGACAAAGGGACAGCCGCCGCAGAAGGACGGGCAGAAGCAGGCCGCGTCGAAACATCCCGCGGGGTGAGAAATAGTAAGGGGGGATCTCATTGTCACGTACGACGAGAAAAGCATTGTTCTACGGATTACTGCTCGTAGCGGGCATAACGTTTGGCATGCAGCTGGCGGAGACGGGGACGAACCGCATATACAATCCTGTCTCTGCCGTAAGCGGCCGGCAGTATGACCAGGTTGATGAAGAAACCGGGCGGGTTCAGGCTGACCGGGAAGGGCTTTGGGAGAGGCGGCCCCAGGAAAATGAGCCACCAAGGGCGGCAGCTCCCCCCCTTGAAACCCCCGAGCGTCTGCAAACTCCGGACAGCCTGCTGCTGCCCGAGCCCGAGCAAGCGCCGGTAGACCGCTTCGCCGATAAGGCCGCGAATTTGCTGCAGCAGGTTTCTCAGCGAAGCATTTACTGGGTAGCCTCATTGTTTAATTCCGGCGATTAAATCATGAATATATCGGACAAACACCAATGCATGGGCAGGGATAAATTTGTTATAATGAAGTTATATTTGTTATTGAATTATATAACAAAGCGATTTCACTATAAGGGTGTATGTCCGGAGGTAGTATTCATTGAAGAAGGTAACGATGCAGCAAATCGCCGATCATCTCGGCGTATCCAAGTTTGTCGTCTCCAAAGCCTTGTCCGGCAAGGGAGGCGTTAACGAAATGACGAAGGAGCGGGTCATTCAGGCCGCGTCGCAGCTCGGTTATTTCAATCAAAAGAACGGCTATGTTAAGAACGTCAGGCCGACCATGGGAACGGCGGTCATTCCCCCGGGGAAGCAATCGGTACTCGTGCTGATGCCAAATATCCGCTCGCAGAACAAGGAATCCCTGTATTGGGGCAAAGTACTGGAAGGGATTTCGGACGAGCTTGAGGAACAGAACCTTGGCATGATCATCGTTTCCGAGCCGAGAACGGAAGTAATGATGAATATCATCAACCCTGAAGGCATTCTCGGGATGATTGGCGTAGGCCAAATCGCCACGAGCCTGCTGCTGGAAGTCCATCGCACCGGCTTGCCGATGGTGCTTGTCGACCATGAGGATAATTTGATTCCCGCGGATTCAATTTTTGCGAACAACGTCGATGGAACCTACCGGATGGCTAACCATCTGATTGGGCTTGGCCATCGGCAGCTGCATTTTCTCGGCAATTTGAATTTCTCCAGAAGCTTTCGCGACAGATGGATCGGTTTCCGCAGCGCATTGGAGGAGAATGGTCTTGATGTGCAGACGCATAATGACCCGATGCTATTTTTGGACAGCGTGGAGACCGGCGGATTCGGCCCGGGGCTGAAGGAATGGCTGCAGGCCAGAAAGCAGTCCAAGCCGGCGGCTTTGCCAACCGCATTGGTGTGTGCGAACGACTCGATTGCGCTGCATACCATTGGCATCCTAAGGGAGCTGGAAATTCGCGTGCCGGAGGATATTACCGTTACGGGCTTTGACAATATTGACGATGCCGCCCGTTTTGAGCCTGCGATTACGACGGTGAGTGTTCCGAAGGAGCAGCTTGGCAGCCGCGCGGTCACGAAGCTGCTGGATCGGCTGGCCGATTCGAACAGGGCGGTGGAGAAATGGCTTATTTCGGTAGAACTGCTGTACCGGCAATCAGCCTCGAAACCAGGAGCAGCAGCGCATGCATCAATTTGAACAGTAAGTTAGAGCCTGCAAGGGCTCGGGCAAAATAAAAAAAACCTCACCGCAGGGCGAGGTTTTTTTGCTGTTTATTAAGATGATAGAATTTATACGTTTTCAGCCATGAAACGAATATTGCGATCGATAAGCCCGATTCTTTGTTCGACGCATGCATAAGAACGAAGCGGGTCTTCCGGCGTATGCAGAGCGTAATCGACCAATTGCCCGACCGTGGTCGTAGCCACATGAATGCGTGTATCGGAGGAGGCATAGTAAATATACACTTCCCCGTTTTCACGGGCGATAACTCCATTACAAAATACGACGTTGGAGACGTCGCCGACCCGCTCTTCGCCATCCGGGGCAATCAGATGTCCGCCTGGGCTGTGAGTGATGCGGTACGGCTGTTGCAAATCGGTAACGAATGCGTACAGCACATATCTTAGTCCCGCTGCTGTATTTCGCACCCCGTGCGCAATATGGAGCCACCCGGCATCCGTGCGGATCGGGGCGGGTCCCTGGCCGTTCTTCACTTCTTTAATGGTATGATACTGCCGTTCATCGACGATAATTTCCTCATCGATGACAGCCTGCTCGATCGATGCAGACAGTCCCCAGCCGATCCCGCCGCCGGAGCCGGCGTCGATGAATCCATCCTGCGGCCGGGTATAGAAGGCATATTTGCCGTCGATGAACTCGGGATGCAGCACTACGTTGCGCTGCTGCGGCGATTTCGTCTTCAAATCCGCCAGACGCTCCCAGGTCACGAGGTCTTTCGTGCGGGCAATGCCGCATTGGGCGATCGCGCTGGACAAATCCCCTTTGGGCGCGTTCGGGTCTTTACGCTCCGTGCAGAACAGGCCGTATATCCAGCCGTCCTCGTGCTTCACGAGACGCATATCATAGACGTTGACATCGGGATCTTCGGTTTCCGGGAGGACGACTGGATGATCCCAGAACCGGAAGCCGTCTACACCGCTTTCGCTCTCGGCGACGGCGAAAAAGGACTTGCGGTCGACTCCCTCTACCCGGGCGACCAGATAAAATTTGCCGTTAAGCTCGATGGCTCCCGGGTTAAAAACGCCGTTAACGCCAAGCCTTTCCGCGAAAAACGGGTTCGTTTCCGGGTTGAAATCATATTTCCAAATCAGGGGCGCATGCTCGGCAGTAAGCACCGGATAGCGATAGCGGTCATAAATGCCGTTACCGAACGGAAGTTTCTCGTTGGGACGGGCGATCAGAGATTCATACTTCTTAGTTAATGCTGCTTTTCTTTCCGCAAATTGAATGTTCATACGAATTGCCTCCATTTTTTAAATTAGTGCATCCAAACGGGAGATCATTTCCAGGCAAGCTCTTCCGTTATGATAAGGGCATTTCCAGGCGCTCACTTTGGGTTCCGTCTTAATGGGAGTGCCATCCTGGTGTACGGCCCAGTGCCACTCGCCATGCGCGGGGTCGGAGATGAACCGGCGAATGAATTGCCAGGAATTTTGGGCTGCCGCCATGAATTTTTTGTCTCCGGTAAGCTGATAGGCATTATAGAAGCCGACCATGGCTTCCGCCTGCGGCCACCAATCCTTGTTGGTATCCGTCAGCCCTTGCTCATCGGCTTCATTCCATAGTCCGCCGTCTTGATCTACGCCTTCGGCAAGCGTCGCCTCGGCCATGGCGATGGCCGTTTGCTTGACTTGCTCCAGCAGGGCGTGGTCATGTTCCAGCACTTCTGCCGCTTCCATGAGCAGCCAGCTGCCTTCGATATCATGGCCGTAGGAAATATGCGTGCTTTTTACATTCCACTCTTCGTCGAAGAACAGGTGGAAATGCGCATTTTCCGCATTGACGATATGATCCAGCGTGACGTGGATCAGCTCCTTGAGCTTCCGTTCTAAAGTTTCTGATTTCCATACCCGGTACAGATTGGTGTAGGCCTCGAGCACGTGCAGATGGGTGTTCATCGATTTTTTCTCGTTCAGATCCTTGTTGCTTAAGGTCAGATCGTCGGTAACCTGCCAATCGCGGGCGAGAGCCTCGATATAGCCTTGATGGATGGAATCGTAGCTGTGCTTCTCCAGCAGCTCAAACAGCCGAATGGCCTGCTGCACTGGCTCGGGACGCCCTGAGGCCAGATGGTATTCCGACAGCGCGTAAATAACGAAGGCTTGGCCGTATACCTGTTTTTTGTCTTGAATCGGCTGGCCGGTGTAATCGACCATCCAGTACAGCCCCCCGAATTCGTGGTCTATGAATTTGTCCTGAAGATAACTGTACGCTCTGTCGGCGATGCGTAAGTATCCGGCATGCGGATAAACGCGATGGGCTGCCGAGAATGTCCAGAGGATGCGTGCATTCAGGACAAGGCTTTTTGCAGCCTGAGGGCGGATTGCTCCGGCATGATCCATTTCCCCGATGAATCCGCCATGATCCACATCTACAGTACGCTCCATCCAGAAGCGCAAAATGTTATTGTTCAGCTCGCCTTCGATTTCTTCCAGCCAGGCAGCTGCATCTACTTGCTTGTTCAATGCTTATTCCCCATTTCTTGTCTTGGAAATGTAATAATCGAAAATGACCGATTCGGCTTTTTTGCCATAAACGCAATAACCGTCATCCGCCGCCGCCTCATCACGCGAATAGAGCTTTGCTGGCCAATCCCACAGCATGAAGCCTCCGATCCACTCCCGACTGTCGCAGGCGCTGAACATTGCCTTATAGAATTTAACCTGCTCATCCTGATCTGCTGTACCGGCAAGCGTCCAGTCGTTAGGAATGGCGGCGGAGCCGCTGCGGCTCGGGCAGCCGGCTTCCATGAAGAAGAATGGTTTGCCGTATGCCTGAACGACCTTCTCGATGCGATTCAACTGATTCTCCCAATCATTTGCCGGATAGTAGCCGCTGGAGGAGATGATATCCAGCGCATCCCACCAACCAACGTTATCCTCTTGATATTTATCGCAATTATAGGTAATCAGTCTGGTGTATACTTTACGGACTTCGGCAATCAACTGCCGCCATTCGGCCTCCCGGCGATCCGCCTGCACCATTTCGCAGCCGATGCATAGCATTTCGCAGCCCGTATCCTCGGCAATCTTGGCAAAGTGAAGGATATAAGCGCTGTAAGAGCGGAACCAGTCCGACCATTTGGGCTCGCAAGGAACATCTTTATCAAAAAAATTGATATGCGCCCGCCAGGTACCGTCCGCGCAATTCACAATCGGCTTAAGGCATACGTTCAATCCTAAGCTTTTTGCTTCCCGGACGGCCCATGCTACTTCCTCATCCGTCACCGTAGGGGCGTCCCAATAAGGAATTTCGGTGGAATGAGCGGTAGCCTGGATGGCCGAGAAGGCAATGGCCGTCCAGTTTGCACCGGTTGCGGCAGCCATCTGTTCCATAGAATGCTTGGCTTCATCATTTGCCCATGTTCCGCGAACGCCCATGAATCCCCAGGTCATTCCGGCAATGTAATCCGGCTTGTTCATCGTATCAGCCTCTCTTTGTTAGTGAATGGTGGAACGTGAAAACCCATCATCTGAAAAGATAACAAAGTCATTTGTTAGATTTGTTATCATAAAATTTATGATGTTATATAACTAATTTATAGATGTTTTCGTTAAATAAATCAACCGCAAATTGTGGCAAAAATAAAAAAACCGCCCCGGGGGCGGATTTGATCAGTGTCAAGTGCTGGAAATCTCTCTGGCTTCGGCATCTATTTGTCTGGCCGATTGCCGGTATATAATATTGCCCTGAACCATAACGCGTCCGAACTTGCGGTGCGGGTTCTCGATTTTATCCATGATGAATTTCACGGCCGATTTGGCCATTTGCTCGATGTCGACCTCGACTGTTGTAAGCTGGGGCGAGGTTAAAGTGGCGTAAATGTCGTTATCGAAGCCGACGACGGAGCAGTCCTCCGGGATGCTGTAACCGTTCAGCTTCAGCTTGTCTACCAGCAGATAAGCGATTTGGTCGCAATTGCAGACGAAGGCGGTCGGCAGCGGGTCCGGAAGCGCAATGTCGATGAATTTTCCTTTATCGTCCCGATCGCTCAATATCAAGGAGTGATCCAGCTGCATTCCGTGCTCCAGCAAGGATTTATAGTAGCCAAGATAACGGTCCTGGATGCTGCTCGTCGAATAAATATTCCCGACATAGGCGATTCTGCGGTGACCGTTGCGGATCAAATAATTCGTCATCTCATAAGCCCCGTAGAAGTTGTCGGTTACAATGGAATCGATATCGGCATGCTCGTCATAGAAATCAAGAAATATTTTCGGCAGATTCATGTTTTGGACCGTCTCGATATATTTTTTACTGATTTGGCCAAGGACGATGATGCCGTCGACCTTTTTTTCGCTATAAACCCGGGGGAAATTCAGCAGCTCCTCATCCTCGTTGCTCAGAATATTTAGAATGCCAAAATATCCGTATTGATCCAGAAGCAGCGAAATTTGCTGATATACGCGCAAATAGAACGAGTGGGACATTCCGGTGAACCGTTCGGGGATAAGCACGCCGATATTTTTCGATAAACCGTCTTTAATGGATTTGGCCGCAGAGTTGTAACGGTAGCCCATTTCCCCGGCCAAAGCTTTGATCTTCTGCTTAAGCTCCTCGCTAACGCCTTCTTTATCGTTAAGTGCTTTGGATACCGTCACACTGCTGACACCGAGCTTATTTGCGATATCCCGCATTGTAATGTTGCTCTTCATGAAAATCACCTGCTTTCGCGTCATACTAAACCATAACTTTAATGCAACAGCCTACAGGTAGTATACATTTATATTTTTTAAAGATAAAGAAAAGTTTAAATAGACTTGCTAAATTAGCTAATCGATAACCTAATAATTTAATTTTATGCTAGAGTATGAAAGTTATCAGTATATTCCACAAAAGATTTCTGGAGAAAAAGTCGAAGGGACAAAAAACATTGCTATTTCAGTGAAGATAGGTGATCTAAGCACTATAGAGACAAAAAAAGCAAAATTAAATGATTGACGGGAAAGCGCATTCAGTATACCATCTGAATTGTAAGTTATCGATAACCTAATTTTATAGAGAGGGGTTGCAAGGGTGAAGAAGAGCAAATTGGTATTGGGGTTAATGGCTTTAATGCTCGTGCTTGGCATGCTGGCTGGCTGCAGCGGCAATGGCGGTGACGGGGAATCCGGCAGTGGAGCGAACGCTGGCGGCGGCTCGGCAGATGGAGGAGGCGCTGTTAAAGGCGAAATTACCGTAATCACGCAAAGAACAGATATTGTGGATACGGTTTTCAAGCAGTATGCTGCAGAATTCAACAAGGAATATCCCGATGTCAAGGTGAATTTCCAGGCTCTGTCGGATTATGAAGGGCAAATCACGGTGCGGATGAGCTCCGATGATTACGGGGATGTCCTTCTGCTGCCGACGAGCATTCCACTCGAGGATACGCCGCAGTTTTTTGAACCGCTTGGCGATTTGGAGGAAATGAGCAAGCAATACATCGGTCTTGAGGAAAGAGCGGTTGACGGCAAAGCGTACGGTATTCCGATTGCCGTTAACTTTTCCGGTGTCCTGTACAACAAGAAGGTGTTTGCAGACGCTGGCGTGACGGCGGCGCCCAGAACTCCGGATGAGTTCATGGCTGCTTTGAAAGCGATTAAAGAGAAGGGCGACGCGATCCCGCTGTATACGAACTACGCCGACGGCTGGCCGCTAACCCAATGGGAAGCCGTGCTTACGACCGTGGCGGGCGATGTGGATTACGTCAACGTAACTCAGCCGAACACGGATGATAACTTTGTGCCGGGACAGCCTCACTATGAGCTGTACAAAGTGATGTATGACGCGGTGGCGCAGGGCTTAATCGAGAAAGATCCGACGACGACGAACTGGGAAGCGTCCAAGTCCGATTTGGCTAACGGCAAAATCGGTGCGATGGTGCTTGGTTCATGGGCGATCGGACAAGTACAGGAGCTGGCGGCCAATCCGGACGATATTGCCTACATGCCGTTCCCGACGAATGCCAAAGAAGTTATTATGCCGCTTGCGGACGACTATACATTAGGGATCAGCAAGCACAGCAAAAACAAGGATGCGGCTAGAGCCTGGGTGGACTGGTTTATTCATAAATCAGGTTACCCCACTGTGGAGGGCGGAGGCATGAGCCCTGTCATCGGTGCGCCGCTGCCGGAAACGCTGAAGCAATTCGAAGGCACGGACATCAAATTCGAACTGCAGACTCCGGCGCAGCCGGGCCAGGAGGGCTGGGTCGACAAGATCGATAAAGACGCCGAGATCGGCCTTTGGCAGCCTGACTTCAAGAAACGGATTGTAGAAGCCGCCATTGGCAACCGCAAGGAATCTTATGATGACATCATGAAGGAGCTTAACGATGCATGGGTGAAATCCCGGGCAAAAGTAACGAAGTAAACGATCCGGACATCTTGCGGGTTGGAACCATTCGAAGAAAAACGCCTCTGCGCGTTTTTCTTCTCTATACCAAATCAAGACAGAGACAAGGCCTGGAGGTGTGAGTGGTGTTTGCAAACCTAAGCTACAAGACGCAAAGACGAATCATAATTATCGCTTTCTCGCTGATTCCGGTCGTCTTATTATTCACGTTTGCCTATCTCCCTGTATTCAACATGTTCAAATACAGCTTTACGAACTGGAACGGTTACAGTAAAAGCTTCGATTACGTCGGATTTGAAAATTATCAAACGATTTTTACGAATCCAAAGTATTTTTCCGTGTTCAAGGTCAGTCTCTACTATTTCGGAGCGACTTTCGTGCAGATGGGATTGGCTTTGTACTTTGCTACCATTCTTAGTTTCAATGTCCGCTTCAAAAATTTCTTTAAAGGGGTGCTGTTTTTCCCTTATCTGCTCAATGGGGTCGCCATCGGATTCATCTTTCTCGTCTTCTTTCGGCCGGACGGTACCTTGGATACGCTGCTTCAGGTTATCGGCCTTGGGCATTTATCACAGGGCTGGCTTTTGAATCCGAACATCATTAACATTTCGCTTGCAGGCGCGTCCTTGTGGAGGTATATGGGCTTCAACTTCATTATTTTCCTTGGAGCGATTTCTTCCATCGGCAAGGACATTTATGAGGCTGCTGACATTGACGGCGCAAATCGCTGGCATCAATTCAGGCATATCATTCTGCCCAGCATTAAGCGGATTTTGCAGCTCAACTTAATTTTGGCTATTAGCGGTGCGATCAGCGCCTTCGATATACCATATATTATGACCGGGGGCTCCAACGGAAGTAATACCTTTGTTATTCAAACGGTTGACGTTGCATTTAAATACAGCAAGCTAGGCCTTGCTTCGGCCATGGCTGTCGTGCTGCTTATCATCGTCATTCTCGTGACGCTGCTTCAGCGGGTTCTGATTAAGGGGGATGATTGATCGTGTACAGACTCAAATATGCGGCAGGCAGTACGTTCAAATATATTACGCTCATTCTAGGCACCTTTGCGGCCCTCATTCCGATCATTGTCGTATTTTTCTCATCCTTAAAAACAAATGCCGAATATGGTGCGACCAGTCCGCTCGATCCGCCGCAAAACTGGATGAACTTCTCGAATTATACGAAAGCTTTCGTCGATGGGAAAATGCTGCTCGGCTTTGGCAATACGCTTTTTATTCTCGCCATTTCCATTATAGGAGCCACGCTGATCGGATCGATGATCGCTTATGTGCTTAGCCGCTTCAAATTCCGGGGCAGCAAGCTGCTTATGGGGGCCTTCCTCCTGGCTACGCTGATTCCCAGCGTTACGACACAGGTGGCTACGTTCCGTATTATCGATACGCTTGATATGGTCAATACCCGCTTTGCGCCGATCATTCTCTATTTGGGAACGGATATTATCGCGGTTTATATTTTTCTGCAGTTTCTGGATTCCATCTCGGAATCTCTGGATGAATCGGCGATGCTGGACGGTGCCTCCTATATTACGATTTTTTTCAAAATCGTGTTACCGCTGCTTGCTCCTGCGATCGTGACGGTCATCATTGTCAAGGGCGTTAACATTTACAATGATTTCTATACGCCGTTTCTCTACATGCCGGGCGAGAATCTGCAAGTGATATCGACCGCCTTGTTCAAATTCAAAGGGCCCTATGGTTCGCAATGGGAAGTCATCTGCGCGGCGATCATGATTACGATCATTCCTATTCTGGTCGCATTCATTGCACTGCAGAAATATATCTATAACGGCTTTGCGCAGGGTTCCGTGAAATAATTCATTGATGAATGCATTGGAAGGAGACATACCACATGACAGAAGTGCGTATTATTGGAGACAAACTAACAAACATGCCTTGGCAGGAAAAACCGGCAGGTACAGCAGGCCCGGTGTGGAGACATAGCAATAACCCGGTGATTCAGCGAAATCCGGCCAAGGGGATCGCTCGTATTTTTAACAGCGCGGTGGTTCCTTTCGAAGGGCGGTTCGCCGGAGTGTTTCGTGCAGAAACGGTTAACGGGCGCCCGCATCTTCATCTCGGATGGAGCGACGATGCGCTGAACTGGTCGATTGAAGAAGAGCGGATTGTTTTTGTCGACGAGGCAGGCAAGCCGTTTCAGCCGAACTATGCCTATGATCCGCGGGTCATCAAGGTAGACGGGACATACTTTATTATTTGGTGTACTGATTTTTACGGAGCAGCCATTGGCGCTGCAAAGACGCAGGATTTCAAAACGTTCGTGCGCCTGGAGAATCCGTTTCTGCCATTCAATCGCAACGGAGTGCTCTTCCCGCGCAAAATCAACGGCAACTATGTGATGCTGTCCCGCCCTAGCGATAGCGGGCATACGCCATTCGGCGATGTATTCCTTAGTGAAAGCCCTGATTTTGTCTATTGGGGCAAGCATCGCCATGTCATGTCCAAGGGCGGGCAAGGCTGGTGGCAATCGGTGAAAATCGGCGGCGGACCGGCCCCGATCGAGACGACGGAAGGTTGGCTTATGTTCTATCACGGCGTTACCGGCACGTGCAATGGGCTCGTATACAGCATGGGCGCTGTCATTCTAGACCGGGATGAGCCTTCCAAAGTGAAGTATCGCTCGGCGAATTATGTGCTGACGCCGGAAGAGTGGTACGAGGAACGGGGGTTTGTCAACAATGTCGTGTTCCCGTGCGCCACTCTGCATGATGCCGAAACGGGCAGAATTGCCATTTATTACGGAGCTGCGGATACTTACGTAGGCGTAGCCTATACGACGGTACAGGAAATTGTAGAGTACGTAAAGGAGACGAGCGAGGAAGTGGCCGACGATGCCGGGATCGGCATGATGTAGCTTGAGATTTGCGATCACCATATTAGGCAGAGGACGGAATCCTTCGTTATTAAGAAGCGGTTTTCGTCCTCTTATTTGAGGAGGCGTAACGGATGGGCAGTGACATGGCGTTAGCGGAGTTGAAGCAATATGAAGGAAGCAGCCCGCGGCCGGTTGATTTTGATGCATATTGGGCGAGGGCGCTACAGGAGCTGGAAGGGCAATCACTGGACTATGAACTGGTTCCGGCTGAATTCAGCAGCCCGTTAGCGGATTGCTATCACTTATATTTTACCGGGACAGGCGGAGCGCGAATCCATGCAAAATACGTAAAACCGAAGAAACCGGAGGGTCAAGGCCCAGCTATGGCGATGTTCCATGGCTATTCCTGTGATAGCGGGGACTGGGCAGATAAGGTGAATTATGCGGCTCACGGCATTACGGTGCTGGCGCTGGACTGCCGCGGCCAAGGCGGCTTGTCCGAGGATAACTTGACGGTACAGGGGACGACGATTCGCGGCCATATTATCCGGGGAATCGATGACCTGAATACGGATAAGCTGTATTTCCGGAACGTCTTTCTCGATACGGTGCAGACGGTGAGGATTCTGATGAGCATGGAACATGTAGACCCAGAGCGGATTGGTGTGCACGGCCTCTCGCAGGGAGGTGCCCTAGCAACAGCTTGCGCTGCACTGGAGCCAAGGGTTAAGCTGGCTGTGCCCGTATATCCGTTCTTGTGCGATTACCGCAGAGCCTTTGAACTGAATGTTACAACTTCGGCTTATGAAGAAATTCATTATTATTTTCGGTTCTTCGATCCTCACCATTTGCGTGAGGAAGAGTTTTTCACGAAGCTAGGTTATATTGACATTCAACATCTGGCCAGCCGGATTAAGGCCAAGGTGCTGTTCGTTACCGGACTTGCCGATACGATCTGCCCGCCGTCCACGCAATTTGCGGTGTATAACAAGATTTGCGCGGAAAAAGAGCTGCTGGTCTACCATGAATACGGGCATGAGTATTTGCCATACTTGAGTGACCATACTTTGCAGGCGTTCCTGAAGCTGTAAACGTTAAAGTTAAGCAGTTGCTTCTATATAATATAGAAGCAATTATCCCGATTGGGAGGTTGGAGAACAACCTCCCAATCGGGATTTTATTTTTCTGACGCCAAGGCCAACATTGCTGATGCTTTCCATACCTGATATAATAAATTGATTATACTTCTAAGGATTTGTGGTGGGGGTAACAATGACAGATATTAGAGCAAGGCAGCAAAAAATTCGGAATTTCTGTATTATTGCACATATCGACCATGGCAAATCAACGTTGGCTGACCGCATTTTGGAATACACCGGGGCGTTAACCTCGCGGGAAATGCAGCAGCAGGTGCTTGATACGATGGATCTGGAGAGAGAACGCGGAATTACGATTAAGCTACAGGCAGTCCGTCTCTCATACCGTGCGGATGACGGTGAAGAATATGTGCTTAATTTGATCGATACGCCAGGACACGTCGACTTCACTTATGAGGTATCCAGAAGCCTGGCAGCTTGTGAAGGAGCGCTTCTGGTCGTCGATGCCGCACAAGGGATCGAAGCTCAAACGCTGGCTAATGTCTACTTGGCATTGGATAACAATCTTGAGATTTTGCCGGTCATTAACAAGATCGATCTGCCGAGTGCAGATCCAGATCGCGTGAAGCAGGAAATCGAAGATGTCATCGGCCTGGACGCCAGCGAGGCGGTACACGCTTCGGCCAAAGCGGGGATCGGCATTAGGGAAATTATCGAGCAGGTCGTCCAGAAGGTGCCCGCTCCGACGGGAGATCCCGACGAGCCGCTGAAGGCGCTGATTTTCGACTCGCATTACGACCCGTACAAAGGGGTTATCGTGTATGTCCGCGTTATTAACGGGCATATCAAAGCGGGCTCGAAGATCAAAATGATGGCGACCGGCAAGACGTTTGAGGTTATTGAGGTCGGCGCCTTCATGCCGCGGATGACGATGGTAGACGAGCTTAATGTCGGTGATGTAGGATTTATCGTCGCTGGCATCAAGACGGTGGGCGACACCCAAGTCGGGGATACGATCACGGATGCGAAGAATCCGACGGCAGAGCCGCTCCCGGGTTACCGCAAGATCAATCCGATGGTATTCTGCGGCCTGTATCCGATCGACACGTCCGATTACAACGACTTGCGCGAGGCGCTGGAGAAGCTGCAACTGAACGATGCTTCACTCAGCTTCGAGCCGGAGACCTCCAGTGCGCTTGGTTTCGGATTCCGCTGCGGTTTCCTCGGCCTGCTGCACATGGACGTCATTCAGGAACGCATCGAGCGGGAGTTCAATATTCCCCTCATTACGACCGCGCCAAGCGTTATATACAAAGTGGCCCTGACGAACGGAGAGACGGTGTCGATCGATAACCCTTCCAACTACCCGGAGGTCGGCAAGATTGATCACGTAGAGGAGCCTTACGTCAAGGCTTCCATCATCGTACCGAATGATTTCGTGGGCACAGTCATGGAGCTCTGCCAGAGCAAACGCGGGGAATTTATCAATATGGAGTACCTGGATACGACGCGGGTAACGATTACGTACCAGGTCCCATTGTCCGAAATCGTGTACGATTTCTTCGACCAGCTGAAATCCAGCACGAAGGGATATGCTTCCTTTGACTACGAGCTTTCCGGCTACCGTCAATCGAACCTGGTCAAAATGGACATCCTTCTCAACGGGGAGCAGGTCGATGCGTTGTCCTTCATCGTTCACAGAGACCGGGCTTACCACCGTGGACGCGCCATTTGCGAGAAGCTGCGCGAGCTGATTCCACGCCAGATGTTCGAGGTGCCGATTCAGGCTTCCGTTGGTACGAAGATCGTAGCTAGAGAGACGGTCAAAGCAATGCGCAAAAACGTACTTGCAAAATGTTACGGCGGGGACATCTCCCGTAAACGCAAATTGCTCGAGAAGCAAAAAGAAGGCAAGAAGCGCATGAAGCAGGTAGGCAACGTGGAGGTGCCGCAGGAGGCGTTTATGGCGGTGCTGAAAATCGACGACAATTAACCGAACCATTTGCCGCATGCATAGGGATAAATAAGGAAAGCCGGAGGGCTTTCCTTTTTCCGTACTATCATTGGAAAGTCATCAAATTTAGCAGTAAAACATATGAAGGAGGGGCACCAGCGTGAGCCATCAAATAAAATTAGAAGGCAGGGAGCCGCAGGGTTCCTCGCCATGCACGAAAACGGCTCCCCAAGCCGTATATATTCACATTCCGTTTTGTACGAATAAATGCTTCTATTGCGACTTCAACTCTTACGTCCTCAAGGATCAGCCGGTGATGGATTATTTGCGGGCGCTAGATCTGGAGATGGAGCTAACGGTGCAGGAGACGCCGCCCGGAGAGATTAAGAGCATATTCGTTGGCGGCGGTACGCCGACCGTGCTCAAGCCGGATGAAATGGAATTTTTCCTGTCCTCCGTACGACGCCACTTTCCAAATTGGGCAGCGGATATCGAATTTTCCATGGAGGCCAATCCCGGTACGACGGACCGGGAGAAGCTGGCCGTCATGAAAGCGGGGGGCGTCAATCGTGTCAGCTTCGGCGTGCAGGCGTTCCAGAACGAGCTGCTCAGCGGAATCGGGCGAATCCATAACACCGACGACGTATTTCGCAGCTTGGAGAACGCGAGAGCGGCCGGGCTGGACAATCTATCGATCGATCTGATGTTCGGTCTGCCGAACCAGACGATCGAAATGCTGGATTACAGTGTATCCCGAGCATTGGAGCTCGGTCTCCCGCATTATTCCATATACAGCCTCAAAGTCGAGGAGAATACGCTTTTCCATACGATGTATCAGAAGAACCAGCTTCCCCTGCCGGCGGAAGAGGACGAATTGAACATGTATCTGCTGCTGATGGAACGCATGGAGCAAGCCGGATACAAGCAATATGAGATCAGCAACTTTGCCAAACCCGGCTTCGAGAGCCGGCATAATATGACTTACTGGCGAAACGAAGATTACTACGGCCTTGGGGCGGGCGCCCACGGATACGTAAATCGCTGGCGCCATGTCAACATTAAGGGCGTTAACCCATATAATGAAGCAACTCAGCAGGGAAGGCCGATTCTCGAGCGGTTCGAGATATCCCGCGAGGAAGCGATGGAGGATTTCGTCATGGTCGGTCTGCGCGTACTGGAGGGCATTTCGGATGAACGGTTCCGGAGCCAGTTCGGGCTTTCGCTTGATGAAGTGTTCGGGGGGCAGTTCAGCAAATTGCTGGATGCCGGATTGCTGGAGAGAACCGCAACAGCAGGAGGCTATCGGCTGAGCCGGAAGGGGATCTTGTTTGGCAATGAAGTATTTGCCGAATTTGTAGGTGCCTTGGACGGAAAATAATATATTGAACTTATATACGCTTTGTTGTATATTTATTCATATTATTGTGCCGGATTCGAGGAGGGATCAGCATGCCTGCTGTAGCTGTATGCAGAAGAGCAAAATTGGAAGACGTAGAGCCTCTATTTCAAATGATTGATGGGTATGCCCAGCGGGGCATCATGCTGCCGCGGTCGAGAGAGGTGCTGAGCAGGCAGATTAATGACTTCGTCGTAACTGAAATTGACGGTATAGTCGTTGGCTGCGGATCCCTCTGCCGTTTAGGCGAAGAGCTTGTGGAAATCCGGTCGCTGGGTATAGCAGAAGGATATAAGGGGCGCGGTCTCGGCTCTCTGCTTGTGGAGCAGCTGTTAGAGGAAGCAAAGGGCCTCGGCATACCGAAGGTTATGGCTCTGACTTATGAAGTTTCTTTTTTCTTGAAAAACGGGTTTACGGTCGTAGAGAAGGATATTTTTCCGGAGAAAGTCTGGACGGACTGCATTCACTGCCCGAAGCAGCACGCCTGTGATGAAATAGCAGTACTTAAGATACTGAACTGACTTGACAATCGTCTTGTCGGTTTGGTATTTTTGTATTAGCGATTAGCACTCGGTATGAGTGAGTGCTAACGAACGCGGTCAATAGTCTTAATTAGGAGGGATTTTCATGTTAACGGAACGCCAAAGAATGATACTGACAGCCATTGTAGATGATTATATTCGTTCGGCGGAGCCGGTGGGATCCCGAAGCATTTCCAAGCGAGGCGATGTGGGCTACAGCCCGGCAACGATTCGTAATGAAATGGCAGATTTGGAGGAGCTCGGATTCCTCGAGCAGCCTCATACTTCAGCAGGCCGTATACCATCTAACAAAGGATACCGATATTATGTTGATCATATGATGCCGCTCAATCTGTTAACTTCGGATGAGTTGGGAACGATGAAGTCGTTTTTTGCCGAGAAGCTGAACGCGACCGAGCAGGTCATCCAGCATGCAGGTACGATTTTATCGCATATGACGAACTATACCTCTATTCTGCTTGGGCCGGAAGTATTCCACACTTCACTTCGTCATTTTCAGCTGCTGCCGCTGAATGATACTACGGCGGTTGCCATTATTGTGACAAATACCGGGCAGGTAGAGAACAAGACGGTCTCGATCCCGCCAGGGGTGTCCATATCGGAAATAGAGAAGGTCGTTAACCTGCTCAATCACAGGCTGGCCGGCGTGCCGATCTATAAACTGAAGTCGGCCCTTTATAACGAAATCGGTCAAGAAATGCAGCGGCATATCGACCATTTCGAAGATTTGATCAAGGTGCTGGACGAGGCGCTCGACAGCGACGGAACCGAGGGACAGCGGTTGTTCCTCAGCGGAACTACCAACATGCTGACGCAGCCGGAATTCCGGGATGTCGAGAAGGTAAAGAGCATTCTTGACCTCTTGGAGGAGACGCCGACGTTGTTGAAGATGATGACCGCGGCTTCGAAGGGGTCAGGCGTTCAGGTGCGTATCGGTACTGAGAACAAGCATGAAGCATTTGCCAACTGCAGTCTGATTACGGCGACTTACGCCATCGATGGCGGAGCCGTGGGCACGATCGGTATTTTAGGTCCAACCAGAATGGAGTATGCCCGGGTCATGCGGATTTTGGATATGTTATCTAAGGATTTGACAGAATTCCTGTCCCGCTTACATTAATAAGAATGAGCATGATATTTATGTTGCACGGCATGTTAAGGAGGTGAACATCTTGAAGGAGCAGGAACCGATTCAAGACAACATCAATACGAATGTAGAGGAAGAGTTGGAAATGAGCGATAACGTAAATCAAGAACATACAACGGACGAGAACAGCACTGCGGAGGAAACTGCGGCTAACGAGCAGCAGACTTCCGAGGCTAGCTCGGCCGAAGAGAGCAATAAAGAGGCAGAGGCGCTTCGCGCTGAACTGGAAGAGCAGCAGCAGAGGCTGATGAGAGCTCAGGCGGATTTTGATAACTTCCGCAGGCGTACACAGAAAGAGAAGGAAGAGCTGGGGAAATATGCTTCCGCGAAGCTGATCACCGAGCTGTTGCCGGTCATCGATAATTTCGAGCGGGCAATCGCCAGCGGTGAGCAGGGTACAGATGTCTCTTCCTATGCCAAGGGCGTGGAAATGATTTTCCGTCAGCTCGAAGGCGTGCTGGGCAATGAAGGTTTGAAGGCGATGGAGACCGTTGGCGAGCCGTTCAATCCAGAGTTCCATCAGGCAATCATGCAGGTGGAATCGGATGAGCATGAAGAAGGCATCGTTGTCGAAGAGGTACAGAAAGGGTATATGTTGAAGGATAAGGTACTTCGTCCGGCGATGGTCAAGGTCAGCGGTTAGAGGAAGGACAAACATAAGCACAATCGATTAAGGAGGACATTACTTATATGAGCAAAGTAATCGGTATTGACTTAGGAACTACAAACTCTTGCGTAGCCGTTATGGAAGGCGGCGAGGCGGTCGTTATCCCTAACCCGGAAGGCGCGCGCACGACGCCATCCGTTGTAGGCTTCAAGAAAGACGGTGAGCGCGTTGTCGGCGAGACGGCAAAACGCCAGGCTATTACGAACCCGGATCGCACGATTATCTCGATCAAGAGACATATGGGAACGAACCATAAGGAGAATATCGACGGCAAAGAAATGACGCCGCAGGAAATTTCGGCGATCATTCTGCAGAAGCTGAAATCCGATGCCGAAGCTTACCTTGGCCAACCGGTAACCCAAGCGGTTATTACCGTTCCGGCCTATTTCAATGACAGCCAGCGCCAAGCGACGAAGGATGCGGGTAAAATCGCGGGCCTCGAAGTGTTGCGTATTGTGAACGAGCCTACGGCAGCAGCACTGGCGTACGGTATGGAGAAAGCAGAAGATCAAACGATTCTTGTCTATGACCTAGGCGGCGGTACGTTTGACGTATCCATTCTGGAGCTTGGGGACGGCTTCTTCGAAGTTAAGGCAACCAGCGGGGACAACAGCTTGGGCGGTGATGACTTTGACCAAGTGATCATCGACTATCTCGTAGCCGAATTCAAGAAAGACCAAGGTATTGATCTTAGCAAGGACAAAGCGGCTGTACAGCGTCTTAAAGATGCTGCCGAGAAGGCGAAGAAGGAATTGTCCGGCGTCCTGACGACGACGATTTCCCTTCCGTTTATCACGGTAGCCGACGGCGTGCCTCAGCATTTGGAGATGAACCTGACTCGTGCCAAATTCGAAGAGTTGTCCGCACATCTCGTAGAACGGACGCTTGAGCCGACACGCCGCGCTCTTAGCGACTCCGGGCTGACACCGGCGGAAATTGACAAGGTTGTATTGGTCGGCGGTTCCACGCGGATTCCTGCCGTTCAAGAAGCGATCAAGAGACTGACTGGCAAAGAGCCGCACAAAGGCGTTAATCCGGATGAAGTTGTTGCCCTTGGCGCTGCGGTACAAGCGGGCGTTCTGACAGGCGACGTTAAAGACGTAGTATTACTAGACGTTACTCCGCTGTCCCTTGGGATCGAAACCGCAGGCGGCGTATTTACGAAAATGATCGAACGGAACACGACCATTCCGACGAGCAAATCGCAAGTCTTCTCAACTTATGCAGACAATCAGCCTAGCGTTGAGATTCACGTTCTGCAAGGGGAACGTGAAATGGCGGCAGGCAACAAAACGCTGGGTCGCTTTATGCTGGGCGACATTCCACCAGCACCGCGCGGCGTGCCGCAAATCGAAGTTACCTTTGATATCGATGCCAACGGGATCGTTAACGTATCGGCAACGGACAAAGGAACCGGCAAAAGCCAAAAAATCACAATCACTTCTTCCAGCGGCTTGAGCGACGAGGAAGTAGAGAAAATGATGAAGGACGCCGAGCTTCATGCAGAAGAAGACAAGAAACGCAGAGAGCTTGTAGAAGCGAAAAACAATGGCGACCAGCTCATTTACAGTGTGGACAAAACCATCAAGGACCTTGGCGACAAAGTCGACGCTGCGGAGACAGAGAAAGCCAATGCGGCTAAAGACGAGCTGAAAAAGGCGCTCGAGGGTGACAATATCGACGAGATTAAGGCTGCTACCGAGAAGCTGACGGAGATTGTACAGCAGTTGTCTGTGAAGCTGTATGAACAAGCTCAGGCTCAAGCAGGCCAAGCTGAAGGCGCTGAAGGCGCCGCTGCCGGCGGAGCCGGCAAAGACAACGTCGTAGATGCTGAATACGAAGTTGTGGACGAAGAGAAGAAGCAAGACTAATCGTGCTGGATAGCAGCGATTGGTTAACCATACAACTTTGGTGAACCGGGAAGGTCAAAGCGCGGGGCATTCCGTGCTTTGACTTTCCTTTTGCCGGATTGAGGGATGATCCGGGAGAGAGCAGAGCTATAGCAATAGTGGGGGTGGAAGGATGGCTGAAAAACGCGATTACTATGAGGTGCTAGGCGTTGGCAAGAGTGCCTCAGACGATGAGATTAAGAAGGCCTACCGCAAGCTGGCGCGTCAATATCACCCTGACGTGAACAAGGCGCCGGATGCGGAGGATAAATTTAAGGAAGTCAAGGAAGCATACGATGTTCTGAGCGACTCGGGAAAACGCGCCCGCTATGACCAATATGGCCATATCGATCCGAATCAGGGGATGGGCGGCGGATTTTCCGGGGCGGATTTCGGCGGCTTCGGCGATATTTTTGATATGTTCTTCGGCGGCGGCGGCCGTCGCGATCCGAATGCGCCGCAGCGCGGCAACGATTTGCAGTATACGATGACGATCGAGTTCAAGGAAGCTGTCTTTGGCAAAGAGAGCGATATTACGATTCCGCGTACGGAGAATTGTGACACATGTTTTGGCTCAGGAGCCAAGCCGGGCACGAAGCCAGAGACCTGTTCCGTCTGTCGTGGCACAGGACAGGAGGAAGTGGTTCAGAATACGCCGTTCGGCCGTATGGTGAACCGCCGTGCTTGTAGCAATTGCTCGGGCAGAGGACAAATTATTAAAGAGAAATGCTCGACTTGCCAAGGCAGCGGCAAAGTGAAAAAACAGCGTAAAATCCATGTTCGCATTCCAGCCGGGGTAGACGACGGCGCTCAATTGCGGATGACCGGCGAAGGGGAAGGCGGCCTACGGGGCGGTCCGGCCGGGGATTTGTACATCGTCATTCGCGTGAAGCCGCATGATTTCTTCGATCGCGAAGGCGATGATATTTACTGTGAAATCCCATTAACTTTTGCACAAGCCGCCCTGGGGGATGAAATTGAAATCCCTACGCTGACGGAGAAGGTGAAGCTGAAGGTACCGGCTGGTACACAGACCGGCACTTATTTCCGCCTGAAAGGCAAAGGGGTGCCGCGGCTTCGCGGCATCGGCCAAGGCGACCAGCATATCAAGGTGGTCGTCGTAACGCCAAGCAAGCTAAGCGACGAGCAGAAAGATCTGCTGCGGCAATTTGCCGCGCTCGACGGGGAGCATACACACGAGAATGAGCAGTCATTCTTCGACCGGATGAAGCGGGCATTCCGCGGGGATTGAGAATCATAAGCTAAATAAACACAGGGGTAGCCGACCGACGTCATCAAGACGTCGGTTTTTTTCTTTTTCAGAGAAGAAATTCCCGGTTCGTAATACTTTCGCCATGTTCGTTCTTTCCATAATAAGCGATGATAGCTATGAGTTCATGCACAGCTGGCTTTACCCAGGCTGGGATGTCCGATCATTCCGCAGTGCAGGCATACCATCTATGCTTGGCATGCTGTATTGTCAGAGGCATGAAATCTCCAATGCAAGGGTTCGAATCCCTTATCCTTAGAGAAGGATTAGCTCAGTGGTAGAGCGCTCGACTTTTAATCGAGAGACAAAGGTACAGATGATGGCCTGGTGGAGGGTTCTCGGTGGCTTGTTATGCACACTGCAGCAGATGCTTTGCAGCTTTGTGGATACCGAAATTGCTAGCTGATTGCTGCCCATGAAGGAGAAACGGGCAGACCGGAAGAAGGCAAACGAGTCTTGCGGTAAGCTCATGGATGCTTCGGCGGGACGCAGGCGGCCGGCATTTCTTAAACAGAGCTCCGTTGATGCGGCAGGAGGATGCCTCTGCAAGAGGCCATAAATCGGCGGTGGAGCCGCCGTGAAGGAGGAAGAATGAGATGCTGAAAAAAATTGCGATACATAAGGGTAAGCGCGGCTTGCTGTTCAAGCAGGGGAACTATGAAAAAATGCTGCACCCGGGTACGTACCGTCTGTCCCCGTTTACGGAGAGCAATATCATCGTTGTCGATACAGCCATGCCGTTTGAAGTAGATGGCCAGGATTTGCAGCTGTTCATGCATGACGACATACTCAAGCGGGAGCTAGAGGTCGTCCAGGTGATGGATCACGAATATGTGCTGCATTACGAGGATGGCCGGTTCAGCGGGCTTCTTAAGCCGGGAACATACGCTTTTTGGAACGTTCTGAAGAAGCATAGCTTCGTTCATGTCGATATTCGCAATCCGGAGCTGCCGGCCGAGGTCGATCCCGTTGTTTTGCCGAAACTGCATGGCTATTACCATATGCTGGAAGTAGCAGAGCATGAAGCAGGTATACTATATTACAACCATGTCATGCAAAGGGAGCTTGCGCCCGGGAAGTATTATTTCTGGAGAGGGCCGACGGCGGTGTCGCTGCAGAAGGTCGATTTACGGCAACAGCAGTTGGATATGACGGGGCAGGAAATGATGACGGAGGATAAGGTTACGCTAAGGCTGAACTTCGTTTGCCAATACAAGGTCATTCATCCGCTGCAAGTTCTGGCTATCAAATCCTTCGAGGAGCAGATTTATATCCAGCTGCAATTGATATTGCGTGAATATATCGGAGCCTTTAAGCTCGATGATCTGCTTAGAACGAAGCAGGAAATTGCCGCTTTCGTGCTGGCGCGCCTTCAGGAGAAGGAACAGGAGTATGGCGTCCGTTTCATATCAGCCGGGGTGAAGGATATCATCCTGCCGGGGGATATCAGAGATATTTTGAATACCGTTCTCTTAGCCGAAAAGAAAGCGCAAGCCAACCTCATTACCCGCCGTGAGGAAACGGCATCGACACGCAGCCTGCTCAATACAGCCAAGCTGATGGATGAGAACGAGACGCTGTACCGTTTGAAAGAGCTTGAGTTCCTGGAGAAGATTTGCGAGAAGATCGGCTCGATCTCCTTAACCGGGGGCAGCAGCCTGCTGGAGCAGCTTAATTTCTTGTTGGGAAGCAAGCGGGCAGATCAGTCTTAAGGTCTGAAGAGAGTTAGGGTAAACTAGCTATAAATTAAACGAATACACTTTTCTTCGAACAGAGACAATAAAAAGGCACCCTTATCGTCTAGAACGAGAGGGTGCCTTTGCATATTACAGCAGTCAACCTTTACTGCCTTATGGACGCTGTAATTTCTTCATCCAGCTCCAGGGTAATATCGTCTTTGAAAGCCCGAATACCATATTCCTTGTACACATACTGGATAATCGCTTCTATAATATTCAATTCGATCAGGTAACGGCTGCGCCCGTTAGCCCAGACTTCGCCGGTATAACCTGTATCTTCATCCCAGCTCAGCTCCACTTGGATGTCTGTTGGCCGCAAGCCGGTACGTTCGGCTGTATGAATACAAATGGCGTTGATGATTTCATCCATGCTTAGAATCATAACTTAAAATCTTCCTCCGCGATTGTCATGGTCGTCATGACGCGGGCCTTGATACACCTGAGGCTTCTTAAACCTGCGGAACAGGGCAACCGCCACCATTACGATCAGGTAAATGGCAATCAAGTTGACTGCGAGCCCCAGCAGCTCGCCGAAAAAGCCCATGCCCCCGAACAGTCCGCCGAACAGAAGTCCGGCCAAACCGCCGACCATCATGCCTTTCATGAAGCTGCCACCGCCGAAAAATCCGGTTCTATTATTCGTAGCGCCTGGAGTTGCAGTCGATTTGTTGGTCGTGTTGGAATCCGACTTATTGACGTTGCTTGATTTCTTTGGTGTTGTCGTGTAACTGCGTGGCCCGGATTTAAAACCACCGCCGCGCCGCGCGTCCGCGAAATCCGCAGAGGCGAAAGCAAACAATAAAGTGAATACCATCACGAGCGCCGTCATTTTCTTGAACATACTAAAAGTAAACCCTCCTAATGTAAAAATGGTATTTATATAAGAGTATATACGAAACCTCCCGATAATAGTTTCAAATTTTAAAAGAACGAATCATTTGTATAAAATGCCATTCATTTTTGCATCCTACAGACTAAGAAGCTGCGGAAGAAGCAGGTTCAATACATGCCGAAGGAAGGCAGGCGATCACGGGTGGGTGAAAAAAACATACTCGCTTATTTTAAAAGCCCGGAAGAGGCAGAGGGCGCGGCCAGAAAATTGCAAGCCCTTCGGGTCGTGGACTTGTCCATCGACCGTTTTAGCAGATATTCGGGCGAGGGTTATGACCCGCTAAATCCGGTCACCGGCAAAATTTCGAGCCTGGCGGCAATTACTCAGGATGCGGAGATCACCAACAGGTCGGCCGGCATTTTGTCGGCTGCCGATCCTGCAGCAAGCGGGATGAGTCATGGCGGTCAAGGCGGACCGACCGGACACGATATCCTGCTGACGGTTGTCGTGGACGAGTCCAGTCATCATCAAGCGTTGCGGATCATTGAAGAACTTGGCGGGATGATGTAACCTGCAACTATCCGAAGGAGGGAAACGGGAAGATGAGCGAGCACAAGCAGGACGCGAAGCGCTCCAATACGGCAAAGTCATCAAGAATGTCCATTGGGCACAACGAGGACGTGGAGTTCTCCGAAGACTTGGCCGATCAGGAGGATTGGGAAGCGTTGGAGCGCAGCGAACGCGCTGACCGCAGGCAGCAGCAGCGCTTCTGATCAAGCAGGGCGAAGCCGTACAGCAGGCGCCGCAGGCAGCCGCTGTTCATGGAGTTCCGGAAAAACGACGAATCCCTGGCGCACAGAGCAGCCGGGGAAACTTTAAGTTTAAGGGTAAAAGACAATTTGCGTCTTTTGCCCTTTTTTCATGAGCCTTCAACCGGACTTAGAACGATCGAGATAAGGCCGTTAGCGGCCTTTGTTTCCCTGGATATTATATAGTACAATAAACGGTATGCGTATGAACCGAGGAGGATAAATCAACATGATTTGGAAGGAAATATCTATACATACAACGGAAGAAGCGGTAGAGATGATTACCAACTTCTTGCATGAGGAGGGGGCTGGCGGCGTTACCATTGAAGAGTACGTGGATAACAATAAGCCTAGAGATACGTCCTTGGGACAATGGTTTGAAATACCGCCCAACGATATTCCCCAGGGGGAAGCAAGAATTAGCGGCTATTTCCCGGAAGGAACGGACATTGATGCGGTGGTAGCTTCCGTAAAGGAACGGATTGCGGAGCTGCCGAATTACGACATTGATCCGGGCAAGGCAGAAATCGCTGTGAAGGATGTCAGCGAGGACGACTGGGCGAACAACTGGAAACAATATTTTAAGCCGATCCGCGTGTCCGAGAGGCTGACGATCAAACCGACCTGGGAGGATTACGTCCCCCAATCGCAACAGGAGAAAATTATCGAGCTTGATCCAGGGATGGCTTTTGGAACCGGCACGCATCCGACGACTTCGTTGTGTCTCCGTACGCTGGAGGGCGTCATTCAAGAAGGGGATGAGGTTATTGACGTTGGGACTGGCTCAGGCATTCTCGCCATCGGGGCGGTTAAGCTTGGCGCATCCCGGGTTCTAGCATTGGATCTGGATCCGGTTGCTGTTTCCAGCGCAATCGAGAATACGAGGCTCAACAAGCTGGAGGAGCAAATTACGGTCGTGGAGAGCGACCTGTTATCCGTTTTGAAGCAGGAAGCCGGGGCCGAGCTAGACGTTAAACTTCCCGTTCGTGTGGTTGTAGCTAATATACTAGCGGAAATTATCCTGTTATTCATCGATGACGTATACCAGGCGCTGCAGCCGGGCGGATATTATATTGCTTCGGGAATATACAAAAATAAAGAACAAGCCGTGAAGGAAGCGCTGCTTGCGGCGGGCTTCGAAATCGAGGAGACTGCCCGCGAAGAGGATTGGGTCGCTTTCGTTGCGAGAAAGAGGTAGCCGTTCATGGATTTTTTAAATAAAATATTGCGGATTCCCCTGGATCAGCTGCCTTATTTTTTAATTACGCTGATTATCGCTTTTACCGTGCATGAGTTTTCCCACGCTTATTTTGCCAATAAATTTGGGGACCCGACAGCACGGCTGCAGGGGCGGCTCACCCTGAACCCGGCTGTCCACTTCGACCTGTTTGGAGTGATTTTGCTCCTCATTGCGGGATTTGGCTGGGCGAGGCCGGTTCCCGTCAACCGGGATAATTTCGAGAAGCCGCGGCAAATGGGGATCGTCGTCGCCGCGGCAGGGCCGCTGAGCAATTTGCTGCTCGGTTTTCTCGGGACGATGATTTATGTCGCGCTTTCCAAGTTCGGCATACTCGACATGATTTCGAATGAAATCTTGTATAATGCCGTTCATACTTTTTTTGGGATTTTTAATTTCTGGAACTTTTTTCTATTCCTATTTAACTTATTGCCGCTGCCGCCGCTTGACGGCTACCGTATTCTGGAGGATATCGTACCTGACCGGGCCAGAATCTCATTGAAGCAATTTGAGCAGTGGTCTATACTCATCTTTTTGCTCATCCTGATCATTCCCCAGCTCCGCAGTGTGATTATTGAACCTTTATATGCGGCAGCCAGTTCGATTTATTTTCAGTTCGGCAGTTTTTTCCTCATGCTGTTTGGCGGGTAGTCCTGCCCGTTTTTTCGAGGAATAAATACTGGAATCCATAATTCAAAAGTTGTATGATGTTCTTTGGTGATTAAGGTGAGGTTGATGAGAAATGCAGCGTTATTTTATTGACCCGATACAGTTTGGGGACAAGACGGTGAGCATAACCGGTGAGGACGCTCGCCATATAGGCAAAGTGATGCGTTCCAAGCTTGAAGATAAGCTGATTGTCAGTGACGGGATCGCTAGGGAAGCGCTTGTCGAGATTACGGAGATTGAAGCGCAGGAAGTGACAGCCCGTATTATAGAAATGCTTGAGCCATCCGGAGAACCCCGTGTTCAGGTGACGATCGCCCAAAGTTTGCCGAAAGGCGATAAAATGGAAGTCGTCATCCAGAAATGCACGGAGATCGGCGCCACCTCCTTTCTGCCTTTCATGTCGGAACGGACGGTCGTTCAATATGATCCGCGGAAAGAGGAGAAGCGGGCGCTCCGCTGGCGCAAAATCGCGAAAGAGGCGGCTGAGCAGGCTCACCGCAGCAGGATTCCGACGGTGGATTCGCCGGCGGCCTGGAAGGAGCTGCTCGCCAAGCTGCCGGAATATGACCTCGCCTGTGTATGCTATGAGAAGGAGCACGGCCAGCAGCTGCGGGACGTGCTGAAGCCTTTTGCGGAGCGCATGGAGGAGGGGGCGAAGCCGCGGGTGTTGATTGCGATCGGTCCTGAGGGCGGATTTACGGAGCAGGAAATCACGCAATTAGAAGCGGCAGGTGCCGTATCCATAGGGCTGGGCCGAAGGATTTTGAGAACGGAGACGGCTGGTATGGCCGCCTTGACCTGCATCATGTATGAAACCGGAGAAATGGGGGAGTTTTAAACAATGCCATCCGTCGCTTTTTACACGTTGGGCTGCAAAGTCAACTTCTATGACACAGAAGCCATTTGGCAGCTCTTTAAGAACGAAGGCTACGAGCAGGTCGATTTTGAACAGACCGCAGATGTATACTTGATTAATACGTGCACGGTCACGAACACTGGCGATAAAAAATCACGGCAAATCATTCGCCGGGCGATCCGCCGCAATCCGGACGCGATCGTTGCGGTTACGGGCTGTTATGCCCAGACATCGCCTGCCGAAATATTGGACATCCCTGGGGTGGATCTTGTGATCGGTACCCAGGACCGGGAGAAGATCATGCCCCTGATCGGCCAGCTTCAGGAGCAGCGCCAGCCGATTAATGCCGTGCGCAACATTATGAAAACCCGGGATTTCGAGGAGCTGGACGTACCGGATTTTGCAGACCGGACACGCGCCTTTCTCAAAATTCAAGAGGGCTGCAATAACTTCTGCACCTTCTGTATCATTCCATGGTCGCGGGGCTTGTCCCGCAGCCGCGATCCGCAAAGCGTCGTGAATCAGGCGAAGCAGCTGGTCGCCGCAGGATACAAGGAAATCGTACTGACCGGCATTCATACCGGGGGATACGGCGACGATCTTGAAAACTACCGCCTGTCCGATTTGCTCTGGGAGCTGGATAAGGTCGAGGGGCTTGAGCGCGTGCGGATCAGTTCGATCGAAGCAAGCCAGATCGACGATAAGATGCTGGAAGTGCTGAAGGGCTCCAGCAAAATGTGCCGTCATTTTCACATTCCGCTGCAGGCCGGAAGCAACGAAGTGCTGAAGCGGATGAGACGGAAATATACGATTGAAGAATTCGAACTCAAGATTAAGAAGATTCGTGAATTCATGCCGGATGTGGCGATTACGACAGATATTATCGTCGGCTTTCCTGGCGAGACCGATGAACTGTTCCGGGAGGGCTTCGAGGCGATTAAGCGCATCGGCTTCTCGGAAATGCACGTATTCCCTTATTCCAAGCGTACCGGTACGCCGGCAGCGCGGATGGAGGACCAGGTGGACGAGGAAGTGAAGCACGCACGCGTCCATGAGCTGATTGATCTCTCAGAATCGATGCAGCTGGCGTATGCACAGAAATTCGTCGGCGAGGTGGTCGATGTCATACCGGAGAAGGATGAGAAGGGAGTCGCAGGCGAAGGCTACGCTGCCGGTTTCAGCGACAACTACCTGCAAATTCGCTTTGAGGCTTCCGGTGACTTGACTGGAAAAGTGTGCCGGGTCAAATTGACAAAAGCGGGCGTCAACACCTGTGAAGGCCAGCTTGTACGCATTTTGGAGGATTCCTCCAGAGCATTGGCCTAACAATCTGTCCGGCTTATCGCGTGTTTGAATATCATACCTGCCTTCAAGGATTTCACCCCGGGGTGAAATCCTTGTTGTCCATTTGGGTATTATCCCCGGTAGGGGCAAGCTGAGAATCCGTTTTTTAGAGAATGTGCTACGAATAAGGAGGGATCATGTTATGCCGTCCAAGCAAATATCCGCAGGAGGCATTGTCTACCGCAGAGAAGCGGGACAATTGCAAATACAGCTCATTACGGACCGATACGGCAAAATATCCTATGCTAAAGGAAAACAGGAGAACGGGGAGACGATCGAGCAAACCGCGCTTCGTGAAATTAAAGAGGAAACCGGAATACTTGGCCGAATCGTCGAGCCCATCGATATTATTGCCTATACTTATCATCATCCGCAGCATGGAGATATCCAAAAGGAAGTTCACTACTATCTTGTTGAAAGCGAAGGCGGCATGCTGATACCCCAAACGGAGGAAATACGCAGCGTGGCCTGGTATGAGCCTGCAGTCGCTTGGGAGAGGCAGTGCAATGCCGGTTATGACAACAATGATTTTATACTGGAAAAAGCGTTAAAATTGCTGGGCGTTCAGGTTTAATCGCGCATTTTGGCAGGAGGCAGCGCCATCGGCCGCGTGGAATATTCCCGGGGCCGATGCGTCGGCCCGCTCCATTTTGACCAGATGGGCAAATAGCAAAAGGGGAGCGCGAGCAAGGAACAGACCACGTTGAAAATCGTCTGCGTATGGGCGATCTGTGCCGCGGGATCAGGGCTAAGCCAGACTGCCGCCGCTTCAAGCCATGGAACCAGGGGCATGAAGAGCACTGCGCCAAGCACGTTGAGGATGACGTGGGACCAGGCGACGAACTGTCCTGAACGGGAGCTGCCGACCGAGGCGATCAGCGGCGTAATACATGTGCCTACGTTAGAGCCGATGACCATAGCAATGCCAAATTCAATCGGGAGCGCCCCGGCAGCTACAAGCCCCATCGTCATGGCGATAACGGCTGCGCTGCTATGGATAAGTGCCGTGAGAATTGCTCCGGCGATGGCCCCCCAGAGGAGACTGTCGTCCGCGTGCATCAGCAGCCAGGAGATCACGCCGCGGTTCTCTAGAGCTGGACCGATCGACTGCATCCATTTGATCGCGATCATAATAAGGCTGAAGCCGAACGCAGCGAGCGATCCGAACTGGATCGGCCGCAGCCTTCGCGCCCAGCGTCCGCCATCCTGGCCGTGGGCATACGCTTCTTCGCCCATTACGGCGCAAGCCCATATGACGAGAGAGCCAATCATAAGCGGAATGCCGAGGCGCGAAATATTCAAGGCGATCAGTTCGGTAGTCAGGCAGGTTCCGATGTTGCCGCCGAGGATGATGCCCAGTGTCCGGCCGTAAGACAACAGCCCGGCATTGACGAGCCCGATTGTCATCACCGTTACGGCCGTACTGCTCTGGAGCACGGCCGTAACGAAGGTGCTCGATAACAGGCCCGTCCATGGCGTGCGCGTCGAGGCTTGCAGCAGTTTGATCAGCCTCGGTCCGGCCCAGGCCTGAAGCGACGCCTCCATAATTTTCATGCCAAGCAGAAACAGAGCAAAGCCAAACGTCGCCGGGAACACAATTTCGTGAAACATGAGCTCCCTCCTCTGATAAAGCTGTACAAGTTACATATATGCAGTACTTGCAGCTCTCATGCCCGAGCCTCCGGCCGGTTTTATAAGCCAGTTGCCTATACCGGGCGGCAGTGCAAGTTGAGGAGAAGCTATTTAAGAATAAGAGGAGTGGGTCAGCGTGCCATCAGTCATATTGCAACGCAGTCGTAAGAAACGGCTGGAACAGGGGCATCCATGGGTTTACAGCAATGAAATCGAGAAAATAGAGGGCGGACCGCAGCCGGGTAGCCTAGTATCCGTGTTGGACTGGAGAGGCAAGTTTCTGGCAACAGGCTACTACAATCCCGATTCGCAAATTACAGTTCGTGTCGTGTCCTATCAACCACTTGAAGCGATGGACACCGCTTTCTTCATCCAGCGCTTCGAACAGTGTCTTGCACACCGTAACAGATTTCTTCAGGAGGATGCCTACCGGCTTGTCTACGGAGAGGCTGATTTCTTGCCGGGACTGATCGTAGACCGGTTTGGCGATGTTCTTGTCGTACAGCTGCTTACACTGGGGATGGACCGCTGCCGCGACAGCATTGTTGAAGCTCTGGCAGCTGTGCTTCGGCCGGCGGGCATCTATGAGCGCAGCGACGTATCCGTCCGCGCCCTGGAAGGTCTTGAGGAGGTCAAAGGTCCGCTGTACGGCGATCCGCCGCGGCATGTGACCGTGACGGAGAATGGCCTGTTGATCCAAGTCGACATCTGGCAGGGCCAGAAGACGGGGTATTTCTTTGATCAGCGTGAGAACCGCGCTTCCATTGAACCGCTGATGACGGGTTGGGGAGAAAGGAGCGGGGTTACGCTGCAGCAGCTTCCCGCGGACGGCGGGGGATTCCGCATGGCTCCGGTCAACCGGAAGGGCAAGGAGGTTGTTTTTCCCTATTGGGACGGGGCAACCGTGTTGGAATGTTTCTCTCATACGGGCAGCTTTACGCTTCATGCATGCAAGTACGGCGCCAAAAAGGTAACCTGCCTCGATATTTCCGAGCACGCGATCCAAAGCGCCCAGGAGAACGTCAGGCTGAACGGCTTTGAGGACCGGGTGGAGTTCGTCGTGGCGGATGCTTTCGAGTATTTGCGCACCCAGGTCAAGGGGCTGGACGAACGGCGTCTGCGCGCTGCCGATACCGGCAAAGTAGACACCTCTCAGCCAATGACGGCCGGCGGTGGCCGTACCTGGGACGTCGTCATACTCGATCCGCCGGCTTTTGCCAAGACGAAAGGGGCGGTCAAAGGGGCGTGCAGAGGGTACAAGGACATTAATTTACATGGCCTGAAGCTGGTGAACGAGGGCGGTTATTTGGTTACTGCCAGCTGTTCCTACCATATGAAGCCGGAGCTGTTCCTGCAGACGATTCAGGAAGCGGCGATGGACGCGGGCAAGGTGCTCAGGCTGATTGAATGGCGGGCGGCCGGGAAAGACCATCCGCAAATTTTAGGCGTTAATGAAGGGCATTATTTGAAGTTTGCAATCTTTGAGGTGCGGAGCAAGACGTTTTAACTTATCCAGGGTGGCAAAAAAAGGAAATGACGGCAGCTGCATTAAAAGACTTCTGATTATTTTCAGAAGTCTTGTTGTATTTTGCGCGTTTACTAGTTTACAATGAACAGAACATATATTCTTGTTTGCGGCTTAATCGCTAAGATCTGTATGCTATAATGTAAATTAACAACTTTACCGTGACAAGAAGCCGCGACAGCATTGCTTCTTGCTTTGATATAAAATTTAGGTTTATGGCAGTTTTGCTGTTAGGAGGAGCATCATGTCACTTCAATTGATCATCGGCCGTTCAGGAAGCGGCAAGAGCAGCTTGATTCTGGAGCGGATTACCTCGATGCTAAGAGCCGACCCGGCGGGTCCGCCGATTATTTTGATCGCCCCGGAACAGGGGACGTTCCAGATTGAACGGGCTATCGTCCAGTCGGAGCAATTATATGGTACCGTCAGAGTCCAGGTTCTCGGCTTTCACCGTCTGGCTCTGCGGGTTATGCAGGAAACGGGTGGATCGGCGCTTATACCGATCAGTGAAGAGGGCAAGAAGATGCTTCTCTACAAAATTATGCGCAGGCACCGCAAAGAGCTGAAGCTATATAAGCAGTCGGGCGATCAGCTTGGTGTAATTGACCGGATCAATGCGCTGTACAGCGAGCTGAAGAAACATGATGCCGATTTCTCGGCTCTGGACAAATACGGGGAGATCCTCGAAAGGTCCGATGGCGAATCGCCGCTCCTGAAGGATAAGCTGCATGATCTCAGCATTATCTATCGTGAATTTGACCAGGAATTATCCCAACTCTACATAGATGCTGAGGATCATGTCGTCAAGCTTGCCGAGGGTGCTCCGAATTCTTCCTATCTTCGCGGGGCCGACATTTGGATCGACGGGTTCCAGTCCTTTACCCCCCAGGAGTACAAAGCCATCGGCGTGCTTATGTCGGCGGCCTCGTCGATGACCGTATCGCTTACGTTGGACCGTCCTTATGATGACGGAGCTCTGCCGCATGAACTGAATCTGTTTCATTCCACAGCGGTAACTTACATGAAGCTTCGCGAGCTTGCGGAGGAATGTGGAGTGGAGGTTAAGCCGGCGGAGGTTCTCGGCGTCCGTCCGTTTCCACGCTTTAAGAGCAATGTGACATTATCGCATTTGGAGTTTGCCTATGAACACCGGACCCCGTGGAAGGGCGCGGCGGCGCCGGAGAATTTATCGGCCGCATTGTCTCTGCAAGCGGCAGGCAGCCGACGCGTGGAAATTGAAGGAGCCGCGCGGGCGATGGTTGCCCTGGCCAGGGAGCAGGGGGCTAGATGGCGTGACATGGCTCTGCTTGTTAGAAATTTGGAGGACTACGACCACCTCGTCGGCCCGTTATTTGAGGAATACGGCATTCCCTATTTTTTCGACCAGAAGCGGAGCGTCCTCTATCATCCCATGGTAGAGCTGATTCGGGGCGCCCTGGACGTTGTGTTGAAATTTTGGAAATACGAGGATGTATTCCGCTGCGTCAAGAGCGAATTTCTACTGCCGCTGGACGGCAGCTTGACGCGCAGCGATATGGACCGGCTCGAAAACTATGCGTTGGCGAGTGGGATTCACGGCTATCGCTGGAACGATGGCCGGCCATGGAAGGGCACGCCCAGCCTGTCACTAGAAGGACCTGAGCGTCCGGCCGAGCAAGCGGAGAACGAGTCCATGCGCTTGCTGGAGCGCTGCCGCGAGGCGATTGTAACGCCTTTGTCCGCTTTCGAGACGAGATTGAAGCGGAGCCGCAATACCCGTGAAATGTGCACGGCGGTCTACAGGCTGCTCGAAGATACCGAGGCTGCCCACCGTCTAGACAAGCTGGCGCATGAAGCCCAGCGCCAGGGAAGGCCGCAGGAGGCAATGGAACATCGCCAGCTATGGAGCGCCGTCCTGGACCTCCTTGATCAAATCGTAGAAATGATGGGAGAAGAGGAGCTTAGCCTGGATATATTCGCTGGAATTATGGAGACGGGGCTGCAGGATCTCAAGCTGTCTCTTGTTCCGCCATCCCTGGATCAGGTATTGATCGGGAGCACGGATCGTACGCGTTCAAGCCATGTTAAGCATCTATTTCTGCTTGGAATAAATGAAGGCATCATGCCTGCCAGCCTCCAGGAAGAAGGCGTGCTCAACGATCAGGAGCGGACACGGCTCTCCGAGATCGGCATCGGGCTCGCCCCTGGCCTGACAAGAAGACTCCTTGATGAGCGCTTCCTTATTTACGAGGCCTTGTCGGCGGCGAGCCGCTCGCTGTGGCTAAGCTATCCGCTGGCTGACGAAGACGGCAAGGCCCTTCTGCCCTCCGAGGTTATCCGGCATGTAAAGACGATTTTTCCGAGTCTGCAGGAACGCTTCCTGGCGGAAGCTCCAGCCGCGGGCGATCCCGAGCAACAGCAGCTTGAATATGTGAGCCGTCCGGCGCCAACGTTGTCCCGGTTAATCGATCAACTGCGGCAATGGAGAAACGGCGAGCCGATCTCTCCGGTATGGTGGGACGTTCTGGGCTGGTATAAGACCAGCCCGGAATGGGATGGCAAAGTTGCTCGCCTGCTTGGCTCGCTGGAATACCGCAACAAGGTGCGGGGGCTATCTGCCGCGACGAGCCGGCGATTATACGGCAAGCGTCTTCGGACGAGCGTGTCCCGGATGGAGAAATTTTCGGCTTGTCCGTTTTCACATTTTGCCTCTCACGGCTTAAAGCTGAAGGAACGGCAAATTTACCGGCTGAAGGCGCCGGATATCGGCCAACTGTTCCATGCGGCGTTAAGCTCGATGGCGCTTACGTTCAAGGAACAGAATCGCAGCTGGGGCAGCCTTTCCCCCGAACAATGTCTGAAAGAGGCGGAGGAAGCGGTTGACCGGATTGCGCCAAAGCTGCAGGGTGAAATTCTGCTGAGCTCGAAGCGGTATGGGTACATTACCCGCAAGCTTAAGAATATCGTGGGCCGTGCCTCTATCATTCTCGGAGAACATTCCAGAAGAGGCAGCTTCGAGCCGATCGGCCTGGAGCTGGATTTCGGTCCCGGGCAAGCTCTTCCCCCGCTTACCTTTGAGCTTCCAAACGGATGCGTCATGGAAATCGTCGGACGGATCGACCGGGTTGACGTCGCGGAGGGAGAGCAGGGGCTGCTGCTAAGAGTTATTGATTACAAGTCAAGCCAGACGGATTTGAAGCTTCACGAGGTGTATTACGGCTTATCGCTGCAAATGCTGACCTATCTTGAGGTGCTGCTTGCGTCCAGCGAATCGTGGCTTGGGGAAAGGGCAATGCCCGCGGGCACGCTGTACTTCCATGTTCATAACCCGCTGCTGCAGAGCAGCAACGGCATGAGCCCGGAGCAAGCTGAACAGGAGATGCTGAAACGATTCAAGATGAAGGGACTGCTGCTTGCGGATAGGGATGTCATTTCCAAGATGGACAGCGTTTTGGATAAAGGGTATTCCGATATTCTTCCGGTCGCCGTCAAAGCCGACGGGGGCTTCTACAGCAGCGCTTCTGTCGCTACGGAAGAGCAATGGCACAAGCTGCTTCGATCGGCCAAGCGGACCATAACGGAAATCGGAACGAGAATTACGGAAGGAGACGTCCGGATCACTCCGTATCGGTTGGGCACCGAGACGGCATGCACGCACTGCGCCTTTAAGCCGGTTTGCCGTTTTGATGAAACAGTGGAGGACGTTTCTTATCAGGTACTGAGCAAGCCCGGCAAGGATAAGCTGTGGGAGCTGTTCGAGCAAAATGACAGAGAGGAGGGGCAAAGATGAGCATACCGAAGCCGCCGGGCAGCTACTGGAGCGACGATCAGTGGAAAGCGATATCGCTGTCCGGAAGCAATATGCTGATCGCCGCAGCGGCCGGCTCGGGCAAAACGGCAGTGCTGGTGGAACGCATCATCCGGAAGCTGTGCAGCACGGATCAGCCGCTTAGTGTGGACCGCCTGCTTGTTGCGACTTTTACTAAAGCAGCCGCTACGGAAATGAGGCAGCGCATCAGGGAGGCGCTAGAGAAGGAGCTGTCCCGGAATCCTGCGAATGAGCATCTGGGGCGTCAGCTTGCCATGCTGGGGCGTGCTTCGATTACGACCCTTCACTCTTTTTGCATGGAAGTGATCCAGCGCTATTATACGTTGATCCCGCTTGACCCCGGATTCCGCATCGCATCGGAAAGCGAGACGGCCCTGCTTCGCCAGGAAGTGCTCGAGGAGCTGTTTGAGGAGAAATATGCTCTCGAGCGGGAGGACAGCCCGTTTTTGCGTCTGGTGGACTGGTTTGGCGGAGAACGCAGCGACGATGCTGTCTTTTTCCTGGTGCAGAAATTGTACGATTTCTCGCGGAGCCATCCGTGGCCGGACTTTTGGCTGCGGCAGGCCGCAGAGGCTTTTGCCGCTCCTGGCGTGGAGGCTTTGGAGAAAAGCGTGTGGGTCAGCAGCATACTGAGCGATGCGAAGCTGACCCTCGAAGGAGCTGTTCAGCTGCTGCGGCAGGCCGAGGCGATCGCGATGTCCCCTGGCGGACCGCAGCCTTACGCTGCCACGCTGGAAGAGGACATCGCGATGGTCGAGCTGATGCTGGCTTACGTTCATGAAGGGCAGTGGTCTTTGCTGCATGGGAAATTCGATGCCGTCGCGTTTGGCAAGCTGAAGCCGTGCAAGAAGGATCAGACCGATCCGGCGCTGCAGGAGCGGGTTAAAACGCTTCGCGAGGAAGCAAAGAAGACGCTCACAGAGCTGCGTACGCAGCTGTTCGGCCGCTCGCCCGAGGCGTTTCTGGACGAGATGAACCAGATGGCTCCGCTGATGGCCGAGCTGTCTTCTTTCGTTATGGAATTCGCCGAGCGGTACCGCAAGGAGAAAACGGCCAAAGGCTGGCTCGACTTCTCTGACCTTGAGCATTACTGTCTGCAAATTCTGCGGCATCCGGAGTCAACTTGGGAGAAGGTCATGCCTTCCGATGCCGCGTTGGAATATCAGCAGCAATTCGAAGAGGTTCTCCTCGACGAATATCAGGATACGAATACGGTGCAGGAGGATATCGTCCGGCTGATTTCCCGGCGGGAGCCGGGCAACCGCTTTATGGTCGGCGACGTGAAGCAGAGCATATACAGGTTCAGACTGGCCGAGCCTGGACTATTCCTGCAGAAATACCGGAGCTATGGCGGGGATGCGTCGGCGGAAGGGCTTAGAATTGACCTTGCCCGCAATTTCCGCAGCCGGCGGGAAGTGATCGATGCCGTCAATTATGTCTTCCGGCAAATCATGAATGAGACCGTTGCGGAAATTGCATATGATTCCCGTTCGGAGCTCGTGTATGGGGAAGGCTACCCTGACAATGACGGGGAGGACTACCGCCCTGAGCTGCTTCTGATCGACCGGAGCGGCGATGCGGCTGCAGAGGGTGAAACGCCGGCAGCGGAGGGCGAGTCAGAGGGAGCTAGAATCGACGAGGAGCTTGCTGATTTGGAGGCGGTTCGTCTGGAGGCCCGGGCCATTGCGGCCAAAATTCGGGAGATGCGGCAGAAGCCTCTGCGCATTTACGATAAACATCTGAAGGGCTTGCGTCCCGTAGAATACCGGGACATGGTCATTTTGCTCCGCTCTACATTGACCTGGGCTCCCGCCATGATGGAGGAGCTTCGGATGGAAGGCATCCCGGCCTATGGAGAAGTGAGCCAGGGGTATTTCGACGCCTCTGAGGTCGAAACGATGATGTCCCTGCTCCAGGTCATTGATAACCCGATGCAGGATATTCCGCTGGCCGCTGTCCTACGTTCACCGCTCTGCAATTTGTCCGAGGAGGAGCTGGCTGAAATACGCCTTGCTGCTCCAAAAGGCAATTTCTATGAGGCTGTGCAGGCTTACATTGACCCGGAGAAGACGGATATGGCAGGGGCGGAGGCTGCGTCATGGGCTTCGGCTGAAGCTTCGACAGCTGCTATGGCAGAGACTGCGGAAGAGACGACAGCAGAGATAAGGAATAGCGGGCTGCTGGCGCCAGAAGCCCTGGCAGATGAACCTAAAGGTCCACTTGCAGCTGCATCCTCAGGAGAAAAGGGCGGCGAAGCTGGAACAGCGCCGGGCGAGCTTTGGGCCGCGGAGCACTCGGCGGCTCATGCCGGAGTAAAGCACGCTTCGTTAAGGGACAGGCTAATCGTCTATACGGGGCAGCTCGAAGCTTGGCGGAATAAAGCCAGGGAGGGTGAACTTGGCGACCTGATTAGGGACATTTATCGGCAAACCGGATTTTTGGATTGGGTCGGCGGCTTGCCGGGAGGAGCTCAGCGGCAGGGGAACCTGCGGGCCCTTCTTGACCGGGCTAGACAATTCGAGAAATCCTCAGCCGCGCGCGGCCTGTTCAGGTTTTTGAGATATATTACGAGGCTGCGGGAGAACGGCGGTGACCTTGGCGCGGCGGCTTCTGCCGGAGAACAGGAGGATGCGGTTCGGATTATGACCATCCACAAAAGCAAAGGGCTGGAGTTCCCGGTCGTCTTTGTAGCGGGCTTGTCCAAAATGTTCAACCGGCAGGATTTGAATACGCCGTTCCTGATGCATAAGGAAATGGGCTACGGGCCTAAATACGTCGATGAGAATACGCGGGTGAGCTATCCCACGCTTCCGAATCTGGCGATTCGCCGCCGGGCGCAGCTGGAGCTGCTGGCCGAGGAAATACGGGTGTTGTACGTGGCCCTGACCAGACCTAAGGACAAGCTCATTCTGATTTCCTCGGTCAAAGATTTGGCCAAGTCGGTGGAGTCATGGGGAAGCATTCTGGCGAGCCGCACTGAGCAGCTTCCTGATTATTTGATTGCCCGGGGGCGCAGTTACCTGGATTGGATCGGGCCTTCGTTAATCCGCCACCCGGCTGCGGCACAGCTTCGCGAATTCGCCGGGTTACCGGAGCCTTCAGCGGACTATGGACAGGGAAGCGGTCCGGACTGGGTGGTCGGCTTCATCGCCGCCGAGCAGTTCGTGACTGCCTATGCGCAAGCGGCAGCAACCAAAGCTTGGGCTCCGGAGGAGAAGGCCATGCTGCAGGCGCTGGTAGCCGGCGCTCCTGTTCCTGTCCGCCCGGCGGAGGATACGAGGTTCGAAGATGCCGTGAGGGCAAGGCTGGACTGGCGCTACCCTTACGAAATGGCCGGCCGGATTTCGGCCAAGACGTCAGTTACCGAAATGAAGACGCTTTTGGCCATGCAGGAGGAGCCGCCGATGGATTGGCTCGCCGTAGAGGAAGCGCGCATGGAGCGGCGGAACGTTCTTGAAGATAAGGCCGAATACAAGCTGCATTTGCGCCGTCCGAAGTTTATGGAGGAGAAGCGGATGACGCCGACCGAACGGGGAACGGCATATCATTTGCTCATGCAGCATCTTCCTTTTGACCAGGAGGCGGACGAAGAGACGGTTCGCCGGACGCTGCAGCAGCTTGTGGAGCTGCAGATCATGTCCCGGGAGCAGAGCGCGGAAATGGATACTGCACGGGTTGCCGGATTTTTGCAAAGCCCGCTGGGCGTTTTGCTGCGCCAGGCTGACTGGATTCGGCGGGAGATGCCGTTTAGCTACGGCCTGTCTGTAGAGGAAGCTTACCCGCGGTTCGCTTCGGCTACAGCGGGCGTCGCAGATGAAGCTGAAGCGGACGGGAAACGGCTGGCGATTGAGGAATTGGCCGGAGAGACCGTGCTGATTCAAGGGATTATCGACTGCTTGTTCGCTGTCGGGGATAAGCTGTACTTGCTGGATTATAAAAGCGACCGGGTGCTGGAGCACCAGGGAGGCGTGCCGGCGCTGGCGGAAACCTATCGTTTCCAGCTCGAGCTGTACGCCAAAGCGATCGAACAGATCATGGGCCGCAAGGTCGATGAGAAATGGCTGTACTTTTTCGATCATGGGGAAGCGGTCAAATTGCAGGACTCATCGCAGTAGTTTCAATTTGGAGGAGGAACAGGAAATGCGCATTTTGCATACGGGAGATTGGCATCTGGGACGGACGCTGGAGGGAAGAAGCCGTTTTAGGGAACAGGAGATGTTTATGGATGAGCTTATCCAGCTTACCCGCGATCACCAGGTCGATATGATATTAATGGCCGGTGATGTATATGACAGCGTCAACCCGCCTGCGGCTGCCGAGGGGTTGTTCTACGATGCCGCGGCCCGTCTGAATGACAACGGCTGCCAGCTTGTCGTTATCGCCGGGAATCATGACCAGCCTGAGCGCATTTCTGCCGTTTCTCCGCTTGTCGCACAGCGCGGTATTACGCTGGTGGGTCTGCCCAGTCCTCGAAGTGTGATCGTGGACGTGCCGCGTACGAAAGAACGGGCGGTTATCGCGGCCCTGCCTTACCCCTCGGAAGCGAGATTATCCGAATTGCTGGCCGAGGACGGGGACGAACGGGAGCTGCGCTCGGCCTACAGCGCAAAGGTCGGCAAGCTAATGCGGCAGCTGGCCCAGGAATTTCGGCCTGACACTGTGAATCTGGCCATGAGCCATATCTATGTGCTGGGCGGAGTAGAATCGGACTCCGAGCGTCCAATCCAGGTCGGCGGCGCGTATACGGTAGACCCTGCGGCTCTGGATGTTGGAGCACAGTATACGGCGCTGGGGCATTTGCACCGCCCCCAGCTCGTCAAGAGCAGCGGTCTGATCCGGTACAGCGGTTCTCCGCTTTCCTACAGCTTCTCGGAGGCCGGGCAGGCAAAATCGGTGATGCTGCTGGATACAGCTCCTGGTGAGATTCCGAGAATGGAAGAACTGTTTCTCAGCAGCGGCCGCCCGCTGGTGCGCTGGACATGCCGCGGCGGCTTGGAAGAGGCTCATCGCTGGCTTGATGAGGGGCGGGACAAAAACGCCTTCATCGACCTTGAGATCAGCCTGACCGAAGCGATGTCGATGAGCGATATCCAGACGCTCCGCAAGGCTCACGAGGGAATTGTACATATCCGACCGGTGTATCCGGGACGGTCCGAGGAGACGGCGGCCGCCTCGCGCGCTCAAATGCCGGTTCACGAGCTGTTCCGCAAATTTTACCAGCGGCAAAGCGGCGGAGCGGAGCCGGAAGAGGAGCTGGTGGAGCTGTTTATGTCGCTGGTGGCCGAAGATGAAGCTGCCGGCATCGAAGAGGAGGAGGAAGTATGAAGCCGATCTCGCTGAAGTTATCGGGCTTGCAGAGCTACCGGGGCATGCAGGAAATTGATTTCACGACGCTATGCGACACCGGACTGTTTGGCATTTTCGGTCCGACCGGCAGCGGCAAATCTACGATTCTCGATGCCATCACACTGGCGATGTATGGCAAAGTCGGCCGTGCCTCCGGGGGAACACAGGGGATTATGAACCATTCGGAGGATTCGCTGTTCGTAGCTTTCACCTTCGAGCTGATGTCGGCAAAAGGCGAGGAGCGCTACCGGGTAGAGCGCCGCTTCAAGCGCCAAGGTGATATTTCCGTCAGCAATACGGTTAGCCGCTTCATTGAAATATCGCCCGACGGAGAAAAGGTCGTGGCGGATAAGCTGGCCGAAGTTACGCGCTGCGTCGAAGAGAAAATCGGCCTTAAAATGGATGATTTCACCCGTGCAGTCGTTCTTCCCCAGGGCAAGTTCGCCGAATTTCTCTCCTTGAAGGGGGCGGAGCGCAGAGCGATGCTGCAGCGCCTGTTCCATCTCGAGAAATACGGCGATCTGCTGGCCCAGAAATTGAGCCGTAAGGTGAAGGAGAACGATCAAGCGCTCAAAGAGCTCGCAGCGGAGCAGCAGGGGCTCGGCGACGCATCGGAGGCAGCGCTGCGCGAGGCAGAGGCTGCGCTTAAAGCAGCTGCGGCGCTGGCGGCGACGCGCCGGCGCGAGCTCGATCATGCGCAGCAGCGCAGCGACCAGCTCGCGAAGGTGCGCGAGCTGAGCCTTGAGCGCAGCGCGCGTGCCGCGCAGCTTGCCGCCTTGCGCGAGCGGGACGGCGCCGTCGCCGAGCTGGAAGCGCGGCTCGCGGCCGCGGCTGCTGCCGAGCGGATCAGGCCGGCGCTAGCGGCCTGGCAAGAAGCGCAGCAGCTCGCCGCTGCACGTGCCGCCGCGGCTGCCGAGGCTCGCGAGGCGGCGGAGGCCGCGGCAAGCAGCGCCCGCGCCGCGACAGAGGCCGCAGAGACGGCTGCGGCTGAGCTCGGGCGCGAGGAGCCGGCGCTGCTGCTGCGGCTGGACCAGCTCGAGCAGGCGAAGGTGCTGCAGGCGGAGTGCGAGCAGCTGCTTGCGGAGGCGAGGAGCCTTGCGGCCCAGCGCGAGCAGGCAAGCGCGCAGCACCGGCAGCTCGGTGAAGAGCTGGTTAAGCAGGAGCAGCTGCTGGTCAAAGCGCAGCAGCGTAAGCAGGAGCTGGAGGAGCAGCTCAAGAGCAACGAGGTAAAAGCCTCCGAGCGGCGCAGCCTGCAGGACGCGATATCCCGGCAGCAGGGGATCTACAGTGCCCGTGAAGCGTTGAACAGGGCCGAGGCGGAAGAGAGCAAGCAGCTTGCGAAGGCGAGGGAAGCCAGCGCCCGCTCGGAAGCGCTGGCCCAGGAGGAAGCCGGATTGGTACGTGAGCGGTTGACTCTGTCGGAGAAGGCTTGGGAAGCCGGGTCGAGTCTGGCGGGGCTTGCTGCCGAGGCTGCCGGGCTGGCTGAGCGGATTGAGCGCTATGAAGCGGCTTTGAAGCGCACCGCGAAAGAACGGGATGAGCACCAATGGTCATTGCGCTTGGCCGAAGCCTTAAGCCAAGGCCATCCATGCCCGGTATGCGGCTCGACAGAGCATCCGTCTCCGGCTGCTCCTGAGCTGGAGGAGCAGGGCTTGCTGAGCAGCGAGTCGGAGCTGGAGCAGGCTGGCGTGTTGCTGGTACAAGCCCGCGATTTACGCTATGCAGCATCGAGGGATTCCGATGCTTTGGGCAGCTTGGCCAGCACGCTGGAGGCAGTTCTTGAAGAGGATTCGTCTGGTGCGATTGCACGCCGCGAAGCAGCCGCATCTCAAGCCGCAGCCTTCCCGGTACCCTCGCTCCATACTGATGGCTCTGATTTTGCCGGCGGATTAGAGGCTGATCTGTCCGGAAAAGCGCAGACGATAGCTGTACTAGCACAGCGATATGAGGAATTGAAGAGCTGGCAGGCCGAATGGCGCGAGGGCTTCGCAGCTTTGGAACGAGGAGTCAAGACCTTGACTCATAAGCTGGCCGAAATTCAGACGAAGCGGGCTTCCGCGGCAGCGGAGGCGGCTTCGATTTCTCAACTGGCTGAGCAGTCCCAGGGGAATAGCCGCGAGTGCCGCGAAGCGCTGTCTAGGCTCATGAAGGAATGGGAGCTGGAGCATCCGGGCTTGTCGCCGGAGGAGGCGGTCATCCGCATGGAGCAGCTTCACGAGCGGGATCAGGCTGCGGACGATATCAAGCAGCGGCTGTCTCTAAGCATTCCTTTTATTGAAGAGAAAACAGCGAATATTACCCAGCTGCAAAAAGACATCGCCGAGCTTGACAAGTCGCTGCTGCAGTGGGAGCTTCAGGAGCAGGGCAAACAGGAGTTGCTTCGTGACAAAAAGACGCGCCTGACGGCATGGATCGGCGAAGAATCGGCAGATGAGCTGCTGCAGAGCACCCGCCAGCGAATCGACTGGCTGCGGGCGCAGGCCGAGGCGGGCAAACGCCGCCAAGCGGAAGCCGAGACGGAGCGCCAGCGCTGCAGCCAGACGGATGTACTCGCGCAGCAGGCCGCCATGGAGGCCCGGCAGCAGGAAGCGAGGCTGCGGGAGCAGTGGCAGGCTGAGCTTAAGATTTCCCCGTTCGATAGCGAGCAGCAAGTTGCTGAAGCTATTATGGATAAGGAGCAGATGAGCTCCATGGAGGAGCAAATCCAATCCCACCGGGATGCTGAACGCGAGCTGTTGATTAGCCTCAAGGAGCTCGAGGTTAAGCTGGAAGGCCGGGTGGTGACTGAGGCGGAGTGGCAGGAATGCTGCGAAGCACTGCGGCTTGCAAAGGAGCAGGATGAGGCTGCTTTGCAGTTGAAGGCGAGGTCGCAGCGTGATCTGGAGGATCTCGGACAACGGCATGTCCGCTGGCAGGAGCTCGAGAAAGTCCGCCTGAAGCGGGAGCATGAAGCGGGTCTGCTGGCCAAGCTGCAGTCCTCGCTGCGCGGAAATGCGTTTGTGGAATACGTAGCGGAGGAGCAGTTGATGAACGTCAGCCAAGCGGCATCGCAGAGGCTGAGGTTCCTGACGAATCAGAGATATGCGCTGGAATGCGATTCCGGCGGAGGTTTTGTCATTTGCGACGATGCGAACGGCGGGGTAAAACGTCCGGTAGCTACTCTTTCCGGCGGGGAGACGTTCCTCACTTCTTTGGCGCTCGCCCTGGCTTTATCGGCGCAGATTCAGCTTCGCGGCCAATACCCGCTGCAGTTCTTTTTCCTGGACGAAGGCTTCGGCACGCTGGACCCAGAGCTGCTGGATACGGTGATTACCTCACTGGAGCATCTCCATCACGATCATTTATCTGTTGGGATTATAAGCCACGTGGCCGAGCTTCGGGCAAGATTAGCCCGCAAGCTGATCGTCATCCCGGCAGAAAGCGGCGGGGAGGGCTCACGGGTGGTGCTCGAAAGATTATAAGGGCTGTGAACAAGGGCGCCCTCGGCGACACGCCCGAAATTCTCGAGGTTATAAATAGGCCGATATTTTTTGCGACCGTGATGCATATCACAGATACAGCTTCACCCGGCTGTTATACTACAGTTAGCCGACATCATTTTGCAAGCACCCCGCCGGACGTATTGGTGACAGAGATTATTTGAATTTGGGTCCAATACGTCCGTGCGACCAGCGAACTCGTCTTCGAGGAAGCAGGGTGCTTCTTTTTTTTGCTAATTTTAGGTATGATGGTACATATATATTTTGTAGGAGGCTTGGAAATGGAAAACTGTTTGTTTTGCAAAATCGCAAATGGATCAATTCCTTCAAACAAAGTGTACGAAGACGATACTTTTCTCGTATTCCATGATATTCAGCCGGCCGCTCCGACGCATGTCTTAATTATTCCAAAGAAGCACATTGCGACAATGAACGACGTGGGCCCTGAGGACTATGCGATGATCGGGGAACTCCACCGGGTAGCCCAAGAAGCCGCGAAGAAGCTTGGCGTTGCCGAGACAGGGTATCGCCTGATTAACAACTGCGGCCCGGACAGCGGACAGGCCGTCTACCACATTCACTATCATTTGATAGGCGGAGCAAAGCTAGGCGCTTTGGTGCAAAGTTCCGATTCTCACGCCATTTAAAAATTTAATGGTGAAAATGAAAGATAAAAACTAGGTGTTTGGTTGACACCCGATTTATTTTTCCCCTATAATGAAGAATGATGAACCGTGTTATGCTCTTGGACGGTCTGGTCGGAGGGAGGGAAAACTGGTGTCTGAAACTAAAGTTCGCAAAAACGAGACAATTGATGCTGCACTTCGTCGCTTTAAGCGTTCCATCGCAAAAGATGGCGTATTGGCTGAGGTGAAGAAACGCAAGCATTATGAAAAGCCAAGCGTAAAGCGCAAGAAAAAGTCCGAGGCTGCTCGTAAGAGAAAGTTTTAGGAGGAATTAGCTACCATGAATCTTAGCGAGCGATTGAACGAAGATATGAAGCAAGCGATGAAGAGTCAAGACAAGTTCAAACTCTCCACCATTCGAATGGTTCGTGCTACGATCAAGAATCTTGAAATAGATCTGAAAAGACCTTTGAACGATAATGAAGTGCTTGATATCCTAAGTCGTGAAATCAAACAGCGCAAAGATGCCCTCCAAGAATTTGAAAAAGCAGGTCGCGATGATCTTGCTGCAAATGTCAAAGCTGAAGCTGAGATTATTGCCGTATACCTTCCTGAACAGCTTACAGAAGAAGAAATTAAAGTCATTGTACAGCAGACCATCCAGGAAACCGGTGCTTCTTCGAAGGCGGATATCGGGAAAGTCATGAGCGCTCTAATGCCCAAGGTCAAAGGCCGGGCGGACGGGAAGCTCGTGAATCAAGCGGTTCAGCAGCTTTTGCAATAACATACGCAAATGAACACCTTCTACGAATGTAGAAGGTGTTTTTTGTGTGGCGGAGGGGGTTGGGAATCAAAGGCCCTATATTTAGAGGCTAAAAATATAAGGCCTAGAGGCGAACGATGCAATTGCTATGTTTGGTTAGGACCTGTCACGATCGACGTTTTGGAGGAAAGCGACATTGATTTTTATTTTTCTCCTTACGTTGTTTCTGGAGGATGCCAGGCTCATTGCACAAACGATAGGATTTGCTTTCCCTAGGACGATAGGGCTCGCTCTTCTCTAAGATGAGGTTACGGTTTCTCCAAAGTTCACTGGGGCAAGTAACTTGTACCCACACTCAAGCAACCATTCATTGATTATTTAAAACTAAATGTATTTTATACAACTAGTTAAGCTCTTTTATCAAAAAAACTATGCGCTAAATGGAAAACATGCAGTTAGTTTGCTTGAATGGAGCGAATACGTCGAAATAGCTTAAAACTAAGTGTAGGTTATGCAGTTAGTTCCCTCTAACACGGCCAAAACCGCTGAACTAACTGCATGAATTACATCTAGTTGTCTTTTTAGTTACCTGATTCTTGCTATCTAGGTACAGTCAATTTAGTCATCATCTGTGTCCTGACCATTTAGGACAGTCATAAATCCGTAGTTTAATTTATTGGAGAGAAAGATTTCAGTTCTATTAAGGCACCGTGAGGAAAGTGCAGGATTTTCTGGTATTTGGGCCTTCGCCAACCATATCTCTCACTTTACAACGCGGCACAACTTCCTGCACTCCACCACTTCCTGCACTTCACGCACTTCCTGCACTTCACACACTTCACATTCTTTACCTTAAAATTCTTTTTCGCACCGCTCCGCTCTAAGAGAGCAGTAATCTGCTGCATAATAGCGGTGGGTCGATGGGGCAGTGGGTCGACAGGTCGACCACAAATTACACTTTTACGCATCATCCTGCAGCCCTCAATGCTCGTTGTTCTCACGCCTGACGGGGCCGCCATCCACAATCCGTTTAATTCACCTTGAAAAAAAGGATATCAAGATCCGCTCCAATCTCCCCTTGCCCTCCTTTTTGCCCCGGGTCTCATAAATTCCGCTTCTGGCGCATATTTTGTAGGGTAGAGGAAGGAGGGTTGCCTCAGATGAGCCAGCTATCACGGAAAATCCGCAAATGGGCGGTCGAAGCGCTCGACTTGCCGGGGGATCTCGTATTCGATTTACCGAGGCTCACCATGATTGGCAACAAGCAGCTGCTGGTGGAGAATCACAAAGGGGTGGTTCATTTCTCACCAGAGGAGCTTCATCTCGAACTGAAGCAAGGGGTGCTGAGGGTCGAGGGAGCGGAGCTTGTGATCAAGGCAATCATGCCTGAAGAAGTTATTATTGAGGGCCGGATTTCCGGCATTAAATATCATGGAGTGGAGGAGTGAATCGCGTGAAATCATCGGTCTTATCCCGGTTGCGCGGCAGTGTGAGGATTGTTGTGCGCGGCGGGAATCTCGAGAGGCTCATTAATGAACTGGCCAAGGAAGGCATAGAGATATGGGATGTGCGCTCCTTACCGGAGCGGAAGATGGAGATGAATGTTCAGCTAAGCGATTATTTCTCCCTCCGTCCGCTGCTGAAGCGGACAGGCTGCAGAATGTCCGTAAAGCGGCGCAGCGGCATGCCTTTTCTGCTCGCCAGGCTGTGGCGCCGCAAAATTTTCATCGCGGGGTTTGCCCTGTTCATCGCGATTATATTTGCCCTCTCGTCACTTGTGTGGGATATTGAAGTGCAGGGCAATGAGAACATATCAACCGAAGACGTGCTGCGTGCTGCACGCGAAGAAGGGATTTATCCTTTTCAATGGATATTCCGCCTTCAAAAACAGGACAAGTTATCCGCAGAGCTAACCCGCAAACTGGCCGGATCTTCCTGGGTAGGCGTATCCCGCAGCGGGACGCGCATCACAATCCAGGTCGTCGAAGCTACGCGCCCCAAGGAACAGGAGCTTCGAAGCCCCAGCCATCTCGTCAGCAGCTCCGATGCCGTGATTACGCAGATTTATTCCGAGCGGGGACAACCCCAGGTGAAGAAGCATGACCGGGTGAGAAAAGGACAAGTGCTAATTGCCGGCATACAGGGGAATGAATTTGTCGTAGCCAAGGGAGAGATTAAGGGGATCGTCTGGCATGAATATAACATCGAGGTGCCGCTTGTGCGAAAGCAGAATGTCTATACGGGAGAAAAAAAGGAGCGGGGCTACCTGTTCTTCGGCAAGACCGCTGTCCAGATCACCGGATACGGCAGGCCGGGCTTTGCCGAGTTCCAAACCTTGAGCGAGCTTGATCCGCTGACCTGGAGAAGCTGGAAGCTGCCGTTCGGCTGGATGAGCGAGAAGCTGCTGGAGACGACGGTAATCCAATTGAAGCTTTCGGCGGAGCAAGCGAAACAAGACGGAATCGACAGAGCTTTACGCGACATTTATGCGAAACAGGGCGTCGAATCGAAAATTGTCAGTCAAAAAATTTTGCATGAGAAGACAGACAATGGTAAAGTTTATATGAAAGTGCTTTTTGAAGTAGAGCAGAATATAGCGGAAGATCTTCCGATAGTATACGATCAAGGAGAATGAGTCTATTTGTCAGAACAAATTTCGCATACCAAAATTACATTACAAAGTGCCTCTGAGGGATTGTCGCTATTCGGTCCGCAGGATTCGTTCCTGAAGCTTGTCGAGAGCAGTCTGAATGCAGGGATCGTTTTGCGGGAATCAGAAATATCGATTCGTGGCGAAGCCCGTCAGGTGGAAATTGCCCAGCAGTTATTCGAGGTTTTACTGGAGCTGATCCGCAACGGATATATTTTGACAGAGCGTGATGTGCTCTATGCCATCGATTTGGCAAAGGATCTTCGGGCCGATCAATTGCTTGATCTGTATAAGGGGGAAATAGCTCTAACCTACCGAGGCAAGCCGATTCGGGTCAAAACGATCGGACAGAAGCATTACGTAACGACGATCAAGAAGCGCGACATCGTATTTGGGGTCGGTCCAGCAGGTACGGGCAAAACCTATCTGGCCGTCGTCCTCGCGATAACTGCGCTTAAGGAAGGTACAGTGAAACGGATCATCCTTACCCGGCCTGCTGTAGAAGCCGGAGAGAACCTTGGTTTCCTGCCGGGCGATTTGCAGGAGAAGGTAGATCCTTATTTACGTCCTCTGTACGATGCATTATACGATGTGATGGGGCCGGAGCAGACGGCCAAAGCCTTGGAGCGCGGCCTCATCGAAATTGCGCCGCTTGCATATATGCGCGGCCGGACGCTTGACGATTCCTTCATTATTTTGGACGAAGCTCAGAATACGACGCCAGAGCAGATGAAGATGTTCCTGACGCGCCTCGGCTTCGGCTCGAAGATGGTGATTACGGGCGACGTGACGCAAATTGATTTGCCGAAAGGCAAAAAGTCCGGATTGATCGAAGCAAAGAATATTCTTCAGCAAATTGAAGAAATCGGGTTCGTTTATTTTGTGGAATCCGATGTTGTGCGCCACTCACTTGTACAGAAAATTATCGTTGCTTATGACCGTGCCGCTGAAAATCAGGGTTAATCTGCTTAAATACAAGGTTGCCGGGCTCTAAATTTTTCAGGAGGGCTGCACTATGACCTCAAACGAAATGCAAAAAGGTAAAACGCTGCAATCCCGAACAGCCGGATGGAAACATAGCGTATCTGTACGCTATGTTCTGTTTGCGCTGCTTATTATTATGTTCTATGCCAGTCTTGCACCCAAGCTGCTGCCGGAAACCTATGATATTGCCGTCGGGCTGCCGAGCGACAAGGAGATACTGGCGCCGATGGACATTCCGGATACCAAAGCGACATTAAAGGCTCAGGAAGAAGCGGCCGAAAAAGTAGGACAAGTCTACACGATTCTTCCGCTGCGCAATGAGGTGCTCGTTGGGCAAATGCTTGACCGGATTTTCCGTCTGAATCAGGATGATCAGGTGTCGACCGAGGACAAAATCAAAATTTATCGCGAGGAGCTCCCGCAAAGGGCGCAGGATCATATCCAGAATTTTATCAGGAACAACCGAAATTCACCGAACTATTCGGAGAAGCTGTTCGAAGAAGTAAATGAGCAGATCAGCGAGCAGGCATATCATATTGCTGAGGAGACTTTTATCAAAATACCGAGGCTGACGCCGGAGGATATTAATGAAATGAAGCCTGTGGCGGCAGATATCGTCGCCCGGCTGACTACGGACCAAATCGTGGACGCTCAGACAGCGCGCGCCAAGGTTGCGGAGCAGGTGAGCACGAGCTCGCTGAGCAAGCGTGTATCGCGGGAAGTTGTTCAGGAACTGGCCCGGCTGGCGATTACGGCCAACAAGTTCTACGACGAGGAAGCTACCAAAGCGGCGAAGGTAGAAGCGCGTGAGAAGACGCCGACCGTGTTCATCAAGCAGGGTGATGTATTGGTGCAGAAAGGGGAGAAAATCACCCCGGAAATGTACTCCTTGCTGGAAAAGAACGGACTGCTCAAGGATGAAGTAAATTACTGGCCGCAATTTGGCCTGATCATTCTGTCTTCGCTATTGGCACTGGGCCTGATTATGTATATCCGCCAGTCGGAAGGCGTTAGCCGCTTCAAATACAACAATTCGCAGTTTGTTATGCTGCTGCTGATCATTCTGATAACGATCCTGTCGATGCATGTGGTCAACATCGTACAAAATGAACAGCGGCCTTATATCGGCTATATTGCGCCAGTCGCGGTAGGGGCCATGCTGATTACGCTGTTGCTTGACATGTCTTTGGCATATATATGCTCTATATTGTTCAGTATATTGGCCAGCGTTATTCTAAATGTGCACAAAGGGCAGATTTTTGACTTTCAGTTCGGATTTTTTGCTGTCGTTATTTCTTTTGCAGCTATTTTCGCTATTCACCGGGCCAGTCAGCGCTCGACCCTGCTAAAGGCAGGGATCATGATTACGCTGTTTGGCTCCCTGGCGGTATTTACGCTGATTTTGGTCAACAACAACGGCTGGACGGAATCCAGCACGCTGTATGCGATCGGTTTTGCCGTGGCGGGCGGACTATTGACAACGATCCTCGTAATCGGCCTTATGCCGTTCTTCGAGGTCACTTTCGGCATCCTGTCGGCGCTGAAGCTCGTCGAGCTGTCCAATCCGAATCATCCGCTGCTGCGCAAGCTGCTGACGGAGACGCCGGGCACATACCATCATAGCGTGATGGTCGGCAATTTGTCGGAGGCGGCTGCAGAAGCGATTGGGGCCAACGGACTGTTGTGCCGGGTCGGATCTTATTATCACGATATCGGCAAGACCAAGCGTCCGAGCTATTTTATAGAGAACCAGAACAATATGGAGAATCCGCATGATTTTATCGATCCTAAGCTGAGCAAGTCGATTATTATTGCCCATGCTCGCGACGGGGTCGAGATGCAGAAGGATTATAAGCTGCCGAAGCCGATTCGGGATATTGCAGAGCAGCATCACGGGACGACCTTTCTGCATTATTTCTATCATAAGGCGCTTAGATTGGCTGAAGAGCAGGGCGTAGAGCCTGACTTCACGGAAGAAGATTTTCGCTATCCGGGGCCGAAAGCCCAATCGAAGGAAGCTGCGATCGTCGGTATCGCTGACAGCGTGGAGGCGGCGGTGCGGTCTTTGCGCAAGCCTACCGTGGAGCAGGTGGAGACAATGATCGAGAAGATTATCAAGAGCCGTCTCGACGATCATCAATTCAATGAGTGCGACCTGACGATGAGAGAGCTCGATGTCATTGCACAGACATTGAAAGAAACCGTGATGGGCATTTTCCACTCGCGGATCGAATATCCGGAAGAAATCAAGAAAGCGAACTAATGGAGCAAAGACGGGAGGGCAAGTAAGCTATGGCATTACAGCTCGAATACAGTAATGAGCAAGAAATCATCGAAATTGGGGAAGATTTAATAGAGCTATTGCATACACTGCTGCAAAAAGCCGGAGAGGCCGAAGGCGTAACTGACGGCGAGGTTGCCCTGACGTTCGTAACCGACGAAGAAATTCATGCGCTCAATCGCGAGTATCGCGGAATCGACCGGCCGACGGATGTACTCTCTTTTGCCATGAACGAATCAGTTGAAGAAGAGCAGGAAATCGTCTATGAGCTTGAAGAAGGCGAAGAGCTGGAAGGCTTTGGCGACATGCTCGGGGATATTATTATTTCCGTGGAAACGGCGAAGGCTCAGAGTGAAGAGTACGGCCATTCCCTCAATCGGGAAATCGGATTTTTGTTCGTGCATGGCTTCCTTCATCTGCTGGGCTATGATCATCAGGATGAGGCGAGCGAGGCAGAGATGATGGGCAAGCAGGAAGCCGTCCTGGCCCAGGTGGGGCTAACCCGTTAATGAAGCCTGCATCCAAATGGAGCGACACATTCCGCTATGCGGCGGAAGGAATCGTAACGGCGCTGAAATCTGAGCGGAACATGAAAATACATTTGCTGGCCGCGGTCGCTGTTCTGCTGGCCGCAGCGTATTTTCGCCTTCCGGGACGCGACGTCGCCCTGCTCCTGATCGTCATTGGCCTCGTCATCGCGGCAGAGCTGGTGAATACGGCGCTGGAGGCCGTCGTGGATCTTGTTTCGCCCGACTGGCATCCGCTTGCGAAGACGGCAAAAGATACGGCGGCAGGAGCCGTGCTTGTTGCGGCAATTATTGCGGTATGCGTAGGCTGTTTGTTGTTTTATGAGCCGGTGATGGCTTATTTTCGACAGTAACTATTCCACAGCACAGGGAATGAGCAAGGCTTACCACTATATTGCCTGAGGAGATGACGACAATGGATAACACGAGTTTGCTGTTAGAAGCGATTAAAGCGCGGGCTGCTGCCTATACGCCGTATTCCGGCTTTGCCGTCGGCGCCGCACTGCTGGATGCGAACGGGCATGTCCACTATGGATGCAACATCGAGAACGCGGCATACGGGCCAACAAACTGCGCCGAGCGAACCGCGCTGTTCCGCGCTGTAGCCGACGGACTTGCTCCAGGCAGCTTCCGGGCGCTAGCCGTTATCGGCGAGACGGATGACCCCATCGCGCCATGCGGCGTATGCCGCCAGGTCATACTGGAGCTGTGCAGCCCGGACATGCCGGTGATTCTCGGCAACATGAAAGGCGATGTCAGAGAGACGACCGTGGCGGAGCTGCTGCCGTATGCCTTTGGTCCTGCAGATTTGCAGAAAACTTAGCATCGTTACGGAAGACAGAAAGGACTAGACGAAATGGCAAAAACAATTTTCAAATCAGGATTTGTGGCGATCGTCGGCAGGCCGAATGTCGGCAAATCGACGCTGATGAACCACATCATCGGGCAAAAAATCGCAATCATGTCCGATAAACCGCAAACAACGCGGAACAAAATCCATGGTGTATATACGACGGAAGACATGCAAATTGTCTTTCTGGATACCCCGGGCATCCATAAACGCCAATCCAAGCTCGGGGATTTCATGAACACGACTGCATTGAATACGTTAGGGGAAGTAGAGGCCGTATTATTCCTTGTTGACGCCTCGGAAGGATTGGGCGGAGGCGACCGGTTCATTATCGAACGATTAAAAGATGTAAACACTCCCGTAATCCTGGTCATGAACAAGATCGACCGGATCGAACCGGAGCAGCTGCTGCCGCTGATCGGGCAATACCGGGAGCTATATGACTTTGCGGAGATCGTGCCGATCTCCGCCATGCTTGGCAACAACGTCACTACGCTGCTGGAGCAAATCGGCAAGTATTTGCCGGAGGGGCCGCAATATTATCCCGAGGATCAAATTACGGACCATCCGGAGCAGTTTGTCTGCGCTGAATTGATCCGTGAGAAGATCCTGCATTTAACCCGTGAGGAAGTGCCGCACTCTATTGCCGTGACGATTGAGGATATGCGTGTTGAGGACAATGGGGTCGTCTATATTTCCGCTGTCATTTTCGTCGAGCGCGATTCCCAGAAAGGGATCATTATCGGCAAGCAAGGAGCGCTGCTTAAGGAAGTCGGGAAACTGGCCAGACAGGATATCCAGAACCTGCTCGGTTCGAAGATCTTTCTTGAGCTGTGGGTCAAAGTGAAAAAAGACTGGCGCAACCAGGAGCGGATTTTGAAGGATCTCGGTTTTCACCGGGACGCTTAACGAATGGCAGTAATTTCATCACATACTCTAAGCTAGCTAGGCCATCCTATTCTTCATAAACGCAGCTTCATTTCCGAAGAAAGGGTGAATACGATTGCGAGATTTTTCGTGGAAGTATTTTGCGATGACTGGAGATGTCGATGCTTACATGCTGTACAAGGAAGCTTGCAGCAATTGTGAAGAGGAGGCCGCAGCTGCGGCAGAGCTGGAAGCTGTGGAGCAGGATGCAGACGCCGCTCCGCTGTAACATCACGCTTGGGGGAGAGACATGCTATACAGGGTGGAAGGTATCGTCATCCGCAGCATGGATTATGGCGAGGGGAACAAAATCATTACGCTGTGCACGGCAACGCATGGCAAGATCGGGGTGCTCGCCCGCGGGGCTAAGAAGGTCAAGAGTCGACATGCTGCTCTGACCCAGCCGTTTACTTATGGTGAATATACGTTCTACAGGCAGAAGGAAGGCCTTGGAACGCTGAATCAAGGTGAGATTATCGAATCTCACTTTTCTTTACGTGAAGATCTGTATTTGGCGGCTTACGCATCTTATGCCTGCGAGCTTCTGGACCGGACGCTGCAGGACGAAGAAGTCGGCAGCTTCTGGTTTAATCAGCTTAAGGCGTGCTTGGACGGATTGTCGGCAGGCAAGGATCCGGAAATCGTTCTTCGCTTATTTGAGATGAAAATATTGCAGGCGGCCGGATACGGGCCCGTTTTTGCGGAGTGCCTGTCCTGCGGCCGGCAGGATGATTCGTATTTCATCAGTCCACGTCTCGGGGGAAGGCTGTGCCGAAGCTGCAGGCATCATGATCCGGCCGCCATGATGGTTGCTCCCGGCACATTCAAGCTGCTGTCGCTATTTGAGCGAATGGACCTTCGCCGTCTAGGCAATGTCGAGGTGAAGGACGCGACGAAGGCGGAACTGAAAAAACTGATGCGCGCGTTTATTGATATGCAGCTGGGATTGCAGCTCAAATCCAGAAACTTCCTGGATCAATTAGACAAATATGAAATTTGACTTTATGTTCATTATTCATGTATTATAAAAAAGATTTCTCTTAATAGAGACCCGTGCGTTGAATGGGAAAAGTAATGCGTTCTTAAACCGGATTAGCGAGTCGGGGATGGTGGAAGCCCGAGCCGGAGAAACTCATGAAAATGGCGGCCCTGGAGCACGGAAACGATCGTGAAAAGCGGATTTTGCATCAGCGGCAAGCGACATTTGTAGTCTGCGCTGCTATAATGCAAATCAAGTAGGGTGGAACCGCGGGAAGTAACAGCTCTCGTCCCTACGTCTGAACAGCAGGCGTAGGTGACGGGGGCTTTTTGCACGTCATTGCACGCCGGCTGAACACGAACATGTGTAAAGGAGTTGTGGTCATGAATTTTCAGCAAATGATTCTAACGCTGCAGCAGTTCTGGGCGGAGCAGAATTGTATCGTCGTGCAGCCTTACGATGTAGAGAAGGGTGCCGGTACACTTAACCCGATGACATTTCTACGTTCAATCGGTCCGGAACCGTGGAATGTCGCATATGTGGAACCTTCCCGCAGACCGGCGGATGGACGCTATGGGGAGAATCCGAACCGTCTGTACCAGCATCATCAGTTCCAGGTCATCATGAAGCCTTCCCCTGACAACATTCAAGAGATTTATCTGGAGAGCTTGAAGCGGCTTGGCATTAACCCACTTGAGCATGACATCCGTTTTGTTGAGGATAACTGGGAGCATCCTGGGCTTGGCGCCTGGGGACTCGGCTGGGAGGTATGGCTTGACGGAATGGAGATTACGCAGTTTACGTATTTCCAGCAGGTCGGCGGCATTGAGACGAACCCGGTCGCCGTTGAAATCACGTACGGTATGGAGCGGCTTGCTTCTTACATCCAAGAGAAGGAGAACGTGTTCGATCTGGAATGGGTGAACGGTACGACTTACGGCGATGTATTCCATCAGCCAGAGTTCGAGCATTCCAAGTACACGTTCGAGACCTCGGACGTGAAAATGCTGTTTACTTTATTTAATATGTACGAGCAGGAAGCTTCGAAAGCGATGGAGCAGCATCTTGTATTTCCGGCTTATGATTACGTCTTGAAATGCTCGCATACGTTCAACCTGCTTGACGCACGGGGCGCGATCAGCGTGACCGAGCGCACCGGATACATTACGCGGGTGCGGAATTTGGCCCGCCAGGTGGCAGCGACGTATTTGGAGGAGCGGGAGAAGCTTGGATTCCCGATGCTGAAGAAAGGGGGCGAAATCCATGGCTAAAGATCTGCTATTTGAAATCGGGCTTGAGGAAATGCCGGCTCGCTTTATTCGCGGTGCTATGGAGCAGTTAAAGGACCGGACGGTGAAATGGCTCGACGAGCAGCTGATCCGGCATGGAGAAGTTGCTGTTTACGCCACGCCTCGCCGTCTTGCCGTACTCGTTAAAGAAGTGGCGGACAAGCAGGAGGACGTTCACGAAGAGGTGAAAGGCCCTTCGCGCAAAATCGCTCTGGACGAGAACGGGCAATGGAGCAAGGCTGCGCTCGGCTTTGCCCGCAGCCAAGGCGCCGACCCGGAGCAATTCACCTTCAAGGAGCTCGGGGGCACGGAGTATGTCTATATCAGCAAAAGCCGTAACGGCGTAGAGACGTCCTCGATCGTGGCCGAAGGCCTGCTGAGTATTCTCCATGCGATGAACTTCCCGAAAAATATGCGCTGGGCCAGCTATGATTTTAAATTCGTGCGGCCGATCCGCTGGATTGTTGCCCTGCTCGGCAGCGAGATTATCGATATTGAAATTACTGGCGTGAAGTCCGGAAATGTAACGCGCGGACATCGTTTTCTGGGCGGCGAGATCGTAATCGGTCAGCCGGCGGATTATGTGGAGGCCCTTCGCAGCGGGTATGTCATCGCCGACGTGAATGAGCGGAAGGAAATGATTGTGCAGCAAATTAACAGCTTGGCCAAGGCGCAAGGCTGGAATATCTCCGTGAAGGATGACCTTCTAGAGGAGGTGCTGTTCCTGGTAGAGACGCCAACAGTGTTGTACGGGACGTTCGAGGAATCCTTCCTGCATATTCCGCAAGAGGTGCTGATTACTTCGATGCGCGAACATCAGCGCTATTTCCCGGTGCTGAACGATCAAGGAGAGCTTCTTCCTTATTTTGTAACGGTGCGTAATGGCAATGCCGAGCATCTGGAGCTTATTGCTAGAGGCAACGAGAAGGTGCTGCGCGCCCGGCTGTCGGATGCCAAATTCTTCTATGAAGAGGATCAGAAGCTGGCGATCAAGGATGCCTTGTCCAAGCTGGAGAGTATCGTCTTCCACGAAGAATTAGGGACGGTCGGCGACAAAGTGCGGCGGATTCGGCGGAATGCGGAGAAACTGTCTGCCGTGCTTAAAACGGATGCCGGTACGACGGAAGCGGTTAACCGGACCGCGGAAATTTGTAAATTCGATCTCGTTACCCAAATGGTTTATGAGTTCCCAGAGCTGCAGGGCGTAATGGGCGAAGACTATGCACGCAAAGCGGGAGAACCCGAGGCTGCAGCCAAAGCGATCTTCGAGCATTACCAGCCGAGATTTGCCGGGGATGCGGTTCCGGCGTCCGAGGTAGGTTCAATCGTAAGCATTGCCGACAAAATTGATACGATCGCAGGCTGCTTCTCTATCGGCATCGTTCCAACGGGATCGCAGGATCCGTATGGTCTTCGCCGCCAGGCTGCCGGTATCGTGCAGATCATCCTGGAGCACAAGCTCTCGCTTGCTCTGCCGGTGCTGTTCGATATCGCACTTGAAACGCATGAGCATTTCCATGAGCTGAAACGGACGAAGGACGAGATTCTGAAGGATCTTACCGATTTCTTCGGACTGCGCATTAAGAAAACTCTATCCGATCATGTGCGTTACGATGTTGTAGACGCCGTCATTTCCGCAGGCTATGATGATGTCGTTTCCGTCGTGTCCAGAGGCGAGACGCTGATGGCTGCGGTGAAACAGGATGATTTTAAGACGACGGTCGAGTCGTTCGGAAGAGTGAGCAATCTCGCTGCCAAGGCTTCTGCGGAGAAGGTTCGCTCAGACCTGTTGAATGATCCGGCGGAATCTCAGCTATACGAAGCCTGGAAGTCGGTTACTGCGGCATATCGCGAAGCATTGGAGCAGCGGGACGCAGCGCAGGCCCTGAAGCTGATCTCCGGCTTGAAGGAGAGCATCACCTTATTCTTTGACAAAGTTATGGTTATGGCTGAGGACGAGACGGTTCGTGCGAATCGACTGGCCTTGCTTAAGGCAATTGACGAGGAATTAAGCATGTTTGCTGATTTTAGCAAGCTGGTTTGGGCATAATAGCATAATACGGTTTTGAAGGACGGGAGTCTGATGAATACACGGATCGTCGTTGACGGAGACTCCTGTCCCGTCAAGGCTGAAATCGCTGCTACAGCTGCAAAGTTCGGAGTTGGCGTATTGATGGTATCCTCCTATGACCATGTGATTAAGCAGGTCTCGGGGGTTACCATTGTTCAGGTTGACCGCAGTCAGCAAAGCGCGGATTTGTACATTGCCAACCATATTGCCAAGGATGATATCGTCATTACTCAGGATTATGGACTTGCTGCCTTGGCTTTAGCCAAATCGTGCCGGATCTTGTCGCCTAGAGGCGAGGAGTATCATCCCGGCAATATAGATTATTTGCTGGAACGTCGTCACCATCATGCCAAAGCACGGCGCGGCGGGCGGTATTTCAAAGGGCCAAAGCCTTTTACGGACGATGACCGCAAGAAGTTTATAGATGCGTTGTCAAAAGTTTTGCGAGATATGCAGGAGAATGTACAATTTTAGCGAATTACTATTTACGTGTTATATAGAGATGAAGGTGGTTTGGATGAGTACCGGACGAGGAATTCCGGAGGAGATCATCGAGGCGGTCTTGCAGCAGCATGATATCGTCGATACGGTAGGCAAGCACGTTCATCTAACTAGACAGGGCAAATATATGAAAGGTCTTTGTCCTTTCCACTCGGAGAAGACGCCGTCATTTACGGTGACGCCCGAACGGCAAATGTTCCACTGCTATGGCTGCGGCAAAGGCGGAAATGCCATCAGATTTAGGATGGAAATCGAAGGATTATCCTTTCCCGAAGCTGTCAAAGTCATGGCGGAAGAGGCTCATATCCCCTTTCAGGACAATGCCTTCCGGACAGGGAGCGCCCCTGTAAGCCGGGAGATGGAACAATTACTGCAGGCCTACGAATGGTCTTCCAAGCTGTATCATTTTCTACTGAACAATACAGAGCATGGCAAACCGGCCATGGACTATTTGAAGTCAAGGGGGTTTAGCGATAAGGCCATCGACACATTCCAAATCGGTTATGCCCCGGCACGCTGGGATACGCTTGTCCAGTTTCTGGAGAAGCGCTCGTTTGATCTCAGTGCCATGGAGAAAGGCGGTTTATTATCGTCCAAGCAAGACGGATCAGGATTTGTTGACCGCTTTCGCGACCGGATCATTTTTCCCTTGCACAACCGGAGCGGCAAAGTGATCGCTTTTGCGGGCCGGATACTTGGGGAAGGCCAGCCCAAATATTTAAATTCTCCGGAGAGCAGGTTATTTACCAAGAGCCGAACGCTCTATAATCTTCATCAGGCCAAGACGGAAATCCGCAAGTCGCGTCAGATCGTATTATTCGAAGGATACGGCGACGTCATTAGTGCTTGGGAGGCTGGGGTCCATAACGGTGTTGCTACGATGGGAACCGCGCTTACCGAAAGTCACGCCAGCATCATGAGAACACTCGCGGACGAAATCATCGTCTGCTATGACGGCGACAATGCCGGACAAGCCGCAGCTTTGAAGAGTATCCCGATACTGGAGGCCGCAGGCTTCCAAATTAAAATTTCACTGCTCAGTGAAGGACTTGACCCTGATGAGTTCATTCGTAAATACGGGGCCGAGAGGTTCAGATTGCAAGTCTTGGATGGCGCTGTTTCAGCGGTTAAATTTAAGCTTATATATCTGAAAAAAAACCATATACTGCTAGAAGAAGATGGAAAGGTCGCATACATCAAAGATGCTCTGGAAGTCATCGCGCCTCTGCCGTCGCCGACAGAGCGGGAGATTTATTTGAAGGAATTGTCTGCCGAACTGCAGGTTTCATTTGATAGCTTGAAACAGGAATGCAATCAATTCCGTCAAGACATGCAAAAAAGGTCATCCCATGGGGATAATAACGCCAAAAGGTGGAATAATGTTAGGCATAAAAAAGGCAAGGCATCCATGCCGACTTTACTGCCTGCTTATCATGTCGCGGAACGGAGATTGTTATCCTTCATGCTTCAGGATGAAGAAGTCGCCCGTTATGTTGGCGATCGTCTTGGAGATAGTTTTAACATCAATGATCATGCGGCGATTGCTGCTTATCTATACGCCTATTACGCAGGGGGGAAAGCGCCGGATGTCAGCCGTTTTATTTCATCTTTGCAGGATGAACGGCTGGAGCAGGCCGTCACATCTATCGCGATGATGGATACTCCGGAGGAATGGACGACTCAGGAGCTTGACGACTGTATCCGGGAAATTAAGCGTGTTCCGCTGCAGGCCCAAATTCAGCGTAAGAAGGAAGAAATGGTTTCGGCAGAGCGTGCCGGGGATTTTCTGCGAGCGGCACAAATTGCAAGTGAGATTATAGCCCTAGAGAGACAATAGCTGGATGAATTTTCGCGGATGTTTCTAGGGAGGAGGGAGTCAAGTATGGCGAATGATCAGCATACGGAATCTGAAACAGAACTGACATTGGACCAGGTCAAAGATCAACTGGTGGAATTAGGCAAGAAAAGATCTTCGTTAACATATAAAGAAATTATGGAGAAGCTTTCGCCTTTCGATCAGGATCCTGAGCAAATGGACGAGTTTTTTGAGCATTTAGGGGATTTGGGGATAGATGTTGTAAATGACAGCGATGATGAGCTCGGCCATCGCGGCGATGATGAAAGTCGCAGCGACGGCGACGAATTCAGCTTTGATGATGATTTGACATTGCCTCCCGGTATCAAAATCAACGACCCGGTACGCATGTATTTAAAGGAAATCGGCAGGGTGCCCCTGCTCTCGGCCGATGATGAAATTGAGCTGGCTAAACGCATTGAGAATGGCGACGAGGAAGCGAAGCGCCGTCTGGCTGAAGCTAACCTCAGACTCGTGGTCAGCATTGCGAAACGTTATGTAGGCCGCGGCATGCTCTTTCTGGATTTGATTCAAGAAGGAAACATGGGTTTGATCAAAGCAGTGGAGAAGTTCGACTTCAAGAAGGGCTTTAAATTCAGTACCTATGCGACATGGTGGATTCGCCAGGCCATCACGCGGGCCATCGCTGACCAAGCCCGTACGATCCGTATTCCGGTGCATATGGTAGAAACGATCAATAAGCTAATCCGCGTTTCTCGTCAATTGCTGCAGGAGTTGGGGCGCGAACCGACGCCGGAAGAAATTGCAGCGGAGATGGAGCTTAGCGTTGAAAAAGTTCGTGAGATCATGAAAATAGCACAAGAGCCCGTATCGCTGGAAACGCCGATCGGCGAAGAAGATGATTCGCATCTAGGGGACTTCATTGAGGATCAGGAGGCGTTGGCCCCTGCGGATGCCGCGGCTTATGAACTGCTGAAGGAGCAGTTGGAGGATGTGCTGGATACGTTGACCGAGCGGGAAGAGAACGTCCTGCGCCTGCGCTTCGGCTTGGATGACGGCCGGACGAGAACGCTGGAGGAAGTTGGCAAAGTATTTGGCGTGACACGGGAAAGAATTCGTCAAATCGAAGCGAAAGCATTGCGCAAGCTTCGCCATCCTAGCCGCAGTAAACGGTTGAAGGATTTCTTGGAATAGGTCGTCGTGCTACCCTGACCCTTCTGCAGCAGCAGAAAGGTCTTTTTTTTCAGGAAAGCGGCATATGGTTTACATTAGTTTTACTTTTTTCCTATTTTTTCTTGCTGATTTTATTTTAGCTTTTTTCCTGGCCCAATGCAAATGAAAATGGTGCGGATATTTGTTGGATGGAGGGAGTAATTACTCGGATGAAATTATCATCAAGATTACAGCATATCGCGGACAGATTGCCTCCGGGCTGCCGTTTTGCGGATATTGGCTCTGATCATGGGCTGCTGCCGGTATGGGCAGTAAAGCACGGGACAGCGGTATCTGCCGTTGCTGGAGAGGTCAATGACGGGCCGCTGGAGGCTGCGAGAAGACAGGTAGCGGAAGCGGGACTAAGTCAATCGGTATCCGTCCGCAAGGGAGACGGCTTGGAGGTGATTGCTCCCGGCGAAGTGGACGCGATTACGATTGCGGGTATGGGAGGCGCCTTAATCAGCTCCATATTAGAGGCGGGAGTAGATAAGCTTGCAGGTGTTAAACGGCTCATTTTGCAGCCCAATGTTGGGGAGGAGTTCGTCAGGCGCTGGCTGCTGGAGCATGATTGGTATGTTTCGGATGAGGTGATCGTGGCGGAGGATGGAAAAATATACGAGATCATTACGGCGGATGCCGTTTCCGGTGCAGCAGGTCTGAATGATGAGCTGTATTCTCAAAGACTGCTGCAGCAAGTGCGGGGTGATGCCAATAGCGGCGCAGCGTTAACGAAGGAATTGTTGTTAATGATGGGACCGAGATTAACTGCGCAGGCTGGAGAGGTGTTCTTCGATAAATGGAATGCCGAAATCTCCAAATTGGAGAAAATCCAGCGTTCTGTTGCGGGTTCCCAGCTTCCGTCCTCCCAGAAGAAAGAGCAGGAGTTAAGTATATTAATCAAGCAGCTTAAGGAGGTGCTGGCATGTTTGCCAAAGGTCAAACCGTAATCCAGTATATGGAGCAGCTGGCTCCGAAGCATGTCGCCATGGAGGGCGATAAAATCGGACTGCAGCTTGGGACGCTGCAGAAGGAAGTCCGCAATGTGCTCGTCGCCTTGGATGTAAACGAAGAGGTGGTCGATGAGGCGATTGCGCTTGACGCGGATTTAATCATCGCGCATCATGCGATTATTTACAGGCCGTTAGCGGGTCTGCAAACCGATACGCCGATGGGGAAGGTCTATGAGAAGCTGATCAAGAATGACATCGCCGTCTATATCAGCCATACGAACCTGGATGTAACGGAAGGCGGTATGAATGACTGGATGGCTGAGGCGCTAGGCATTGAGAATACGGCCCCATTGGAAGATATTCATACGGACAAGCTGTACAAATTGGTCGTATTCGTGCCGAAGAACCACCATCAGAAAGTGCTGGATGCGATTCTGAATGCCGGGGCGGGATGGATTGGCAACTACAGCCACTGCAGCTTCAATATTGAAGGATACGGCACGTTTCTGCCTAGGGAGGGAACCGATCCATACCTGGGAGAGCAGGGCAAGCTGGAGCGGGCGGAGGAAGTCCGCATCGAGACGATTATCACTGACAGCGTGAGGAATAAGGTTATTCAGGCCATGCTCAAAAATCATCCATATGAAGAAGTGGCCTATGATCTTTATCCAATGGATTTGAAGGGACGGAGCCTTGGATTAGGGAGAGTAGGCAGGGTTGCCGAGCCTGTCACTCTGGGGGCATTTGTCGAGCGGGTTAAAGAGAAGCTGGATGTTCCCGCCGTAAGGGTCGTAGGGGATTTGGAGCGGCAGATCAAGAAGGCGGCTGTCGTCGGCGGCTCGGGAGGGCGCTACTGGAGGCATGCCCAGTTCCGGGGTGCGGATGTGCTTGTTACCGGCGATATCGACTATCATACCGCCCAGGACGCGCTCATGGCGGGTATTACCTTGATCGATCCAGGGCACAACGCCGAGAAAATCATGAAAGCAAAAGTGGCGGCCTGGCTTGCCGATAAGATTGCCGAGCACAAGTATGAGACGAAGGTCCATGCTTCGGCCATTGATACAGAGCCGTTTGCATTCCGCTGAGGTCAAATTGCTGGCATTGGAAGAAAACGTCAGCATTGGCGCTGATTTATACTTGTGATTGCAGAGTAATCCCTGTATACTATTTAATGTTGCCTTCGAAAGTTTGACAGACAATCGCCGGCGGCTATTAGCCGCGGGAGGAAAGTCCGGGCTCCAAAGGGCAGGGTGCTGGATAATGTCCAGTCGGCGCGAGCCGAAGGATAGTGCCACAGAAACGGACCGCCGATGGCCGCCGCAAGGCGTGCACAGGCAAGGATGGAACCGAGGTGTAAGAGACCCCGAGGAACGCTGGTGACTTCGTTCCTGGTAAACCCCACCTGGAGCAAGACCTAATGAGACGCAGCTTGCGCCTGCGGGCACAGGCAGCTTTCGCCCGAAGCGCGTCTAGGTTGGTCGCTGGAGCCGTGCAGTAATGTACGGCCTAGATAGATGATTGTCACTTACTAGCGGGAGGGTAGTTCCCGATTACCGCGAACGGTACAGAACCCGGCTTATGGCAAACTTTCATCACTGCAACAAGTTTTTATGAACGGTCCTAGCGCTGTTCCAATTTTAAATCCAATTGAAGTAGATCACTGGGCCTGGCCTTGGAGCTGTGGTTCTTAATGTGGTCGGTTAATAAAAAAACACTATGCTGTTAGAAGATGACTCCTAAACTGTTAGGAGTCATCTTCTTTAATGTACATGATGCGATGTCGTAATAACTTCTCGGGGCACGGTTTACCTTGAGGCACTGCGAACCTTTTCCCTGTAAGCCCTTTCAATTTAATCGTTCATTAAATTCTTTTCTCGAGAATAGTTATTAATTTCGGAATGTAGTCTAGCTCCATATTTTTTATTTCGTAAAGATGAAGAAGCAGCCGTTTTTTCAACGATATATCCTTGCTCAGATGATATTTAATGTAGATGTTTCTTAAAATACGAGCTTTCTCATCTATTTTTGCAAAAGCCAGTATAAGATCGTCTGAGTGTTCGATATAGGAATGCTCGGTTAAATATTGTATAAGCAGTAATAAACAACGTTTGTGCTCCATCAAAACTTGATACGGCAGAATAGTTTGGTCTACTTCGGTATTGTTTTCCCCGATAAGTTCTATGAATCTGGAAAAATCATTGTATATGTCCATCCCAAATAACGCATGATCCCGTGGTTTTGGAAAAACAGAAAACCTCTCGTATGTATTACGGGCATGCAAATAATCATCGAGCAAATTATAAGCTAACCGGATATTAAATTGGTACTTTACGTCCTTCTCCCGTTCTATAACGAGAATTTTAGCCCTGTTGTTCGGTTCACCAACAAATCCTTGCATAGCAGCATCGGTAAAGTCGGAGATCGGCAATGAAAGCAATTCATATCGATCTCTTAAGGAGTAGTCCATATAATAGATGAGCCCCTCTTCCAAATGATATCCGGTAACTAATATTTGGCTGCGCCTATGGTGTTTTAAGTAAGATCTAGAGTTAGGTATGTAATAAGAGTTGCAGTTTATGTAAACGAATTGATCATTATTAATACAATTGATAATAAATTGGGCTAAGTCTGTTAGGGAAGACACCAGCCTAGTCTCTATTTCTTGAATATATAAGAATGGATTATTGCAATGCCGAGCCAATAAATTATGACCAGTGTAAAAGCTTAGCCAATGTACGTCCTCTTCTATTGGTCTCTCCGTCTGTAATTGAAGAAAATGATTAATGACCCAGCCTAAAGCTTCTTTATCCTTCTCCATAATTGCTAGAAAATGCGAGTATCTTTTATAAACTGCAACAGTAGGTTTTTCGACATCAAGGACTTTCCTCACTTAGATATAACCTCCTTCTGGATAATTGCATTGTATTATAAGTCAGAAGATTATCTTCGTCAATAAAAAATGTCTTTTAACCAATAAAATTACAATTTATATTATTGTTTACAAGTGCGATAAAAATGAATTCCTAAATTTCTGGGTGATAGGTGAATTAAATGTGAATGTATTTACAGAGAAATGCCCGTAACTCCATACAGCATACTGGGTAACGGGCATTTTATTTATATTTTATAAACATGCAACTCCAGAATTCGTGACTTAGCGCTGCAGAGTATCATCCAGCAGCCGCTTCAGCTTCTGGTCGATATGCTGGGGCCACAGCTGCAGCGGAGCCCCGCTGGCTCCGGCGGCTTCCAGCGCCGCGAACACGTCGATTTGTCCATATCCGTACATATTGTCATGGCCGGGATCGCCGAGATCGATGACGTTGCTGCGGATAATGTCCATGACCTCCGTATTTTTCAGATCCGGATTGATGGATCGTATCAAAGCGGCAAGCGCGGCCACATGCGGACTAGCCATCGAGGTGCCCGACAATGCGGCGTACTGGTTATCGGGATACGTGCTGGCAATGCTTTCGCCGGGAGCAACTACGTCAACATAGTCGCCGTAATTGGAGAACGACGCTTTCTTTAAGTTGTTGTCGGTAGCCGACACGGACAGCACTTCGGGATATGCTGCCGGATATCCCGGCCGCTCCGTATTGTCATTGCCGGTGGCCGCGACCAGAACGACGTCCTTGTCGAAGGCATACTTGATGGCTTCATGCAGAAATTGGGCATCCGCGTAGTTGCCAAGGCTCATGTTGATAACTTTAGCCCCGTTGTCCACAGCCCATATAATGCCCTGGGCAACGGAGTAGGTCGTACCCGAGCCGGACTGATCCAGCGCCTTAACCGGCAATATTTTGCCGCCCCACGTCATTCCGGCGATGCCCTCATTGTTGTTTACGTTGGCCGAAATGATGCCGGCGACATGCGTGCCGTGCCCTACATCGTCCGTAGGATCCTTGTCGGGATCGATGACATTATATCCCTTCAGCAGCCGTCCCTCCAGATCAGGGTGATACAGATCCACGCCGGTGTCGACAACTCCAACGATGACGTCATTGCTGCCCTTAGATAATTTCCAGCCCCGGTTCGTTTCGATGATGGGCAAATTCCACTGGTATTCGGAAAACAGCAAATCATTAGGAATTTCCGGCGAATCGGCCGCGGGCGCTGTTTCATTCGTCATATACAAATAATGCGGCTCGATAAAGGCCGGGCGCCATTTCTGGACAAAATATTTTTTCAGCTCGTCCATGCTCATGCTATCCGATTGAAAAATATAGGTGTTGCGAATCGACCGCGGCTTATTCGTATGTTTTGCTTTAATATCCTTCTGGATTTGGGCGAGCTGTTGGTCGGACGGAGGCTCTTTAAAGGTCACGACGATTTCATTTTCATAAAAATGGCTTGCTTTTTCATTGTCATGCCCGGTTTTGACAGTAAGGTCCTTAAGGGTGTCGGTATGCACCGATTCGATTTTGTATTTGCCCTCCTTCGGATAAGGGATCAAGCGCAGATTTTTGTCTTGATGCTCTTTGACGCGTCTTAGAATGTGGGTATCCATGACGGCGATGATTCCATCTTTGTTATGTCTGGAAGGCTCGGCAATGACAAAAAAATGCGGATTCTTTTCCGGAAAAACTGGCGATTCATAGGGCTCAGATTTGCGTAGTGCTTTTCGCGCCAGGGCGACATAGTAATTTGTCTGTTCTTGTACATCTGGGGCGGTTCGTTCATTGCTGCCGCGGAAATGCTTATCCTTTCCCGTAGAACTGTACAGCATAATCGAACGAAACTGCTTATGCCCTTTTTGCAGTTCCCGGATATCGGTGGACAGCTTTGATAACGAGGAATCCTTGATACCTTCAGCCAGCGCCTGTAAATGTCTTTTGGCATCAAGTCTGGCCAGCCTTTCTGTTGCTGTGACGTCCCGGCGCAGCATCAACTGCTTCAATTGCTTCTCTTCAGCGGGCCTGGGCACCTCTTTCTGCTTCGTATTTTGCATAATTTGCTGTTTTGTCCGCTGCTGCCCTGCTTGCGGCTGTGGACTAATGTTAAACTGCGGCAACAACGTCAAGACCGTGATGGCTGCCACACCGGACACTCCAATAGCGACCCATCTGCCCCATTTCATGGATCATCCCTCCTGCTGTAGTTTCATGTAACTGTAGGTTGAGGATTTTGCCTTCATTTTATTCCTGAGCTTCTGTATCGATTTGACATTAATTCGGCCGCATATCCGGCATACTGTCGGGGGAAAATGTATGCGAGGTGATCAATATGCCAAATGAAAATAAACCAATTGTCAGATGCAGCGTATCGAATTGCGCTTATTGGGGGGAGCAGAATTATTGCAATGCGGATCTGATCATGATCGATATCGACAAGCATGCAGACCGCAAATATAATGCGGAATTCGCAGGCGAAGCTTTTGATAGCGAGCATAAGGATACCGCAAGTTCATCCGCCGCTACATGCTGTCATACGTTTAAGCCGAAATCATCGTAACAAGGTAAGCAAATCATAATAACTTTTGGAGGTGCAGAAGATGACGGATGAGAATAAGGATTATGTGGAGAATATCCTTGATGATGAAGAACTGACGGGCGATCCGAAGCGGGTGGACTATCCTCGCCGAACACACGAGGAGGAATATTCCGCCGAGGTTGCTCCGACAAGAACGTACGAAAGCTCCCGGACAGACCGTGAAGCGAACCAGGACGATGCAGCGGCAGACACCGGAACGGCAGGCCGTACCGTTGGCTATGTTGGCGTAGGTTTAGGAATCGCTTCTTTATTTGTTTGGTCAATTGTGCTCGGGCCCCTTGCCGCGATTATGGGATTTTACGCCTACAGCCAGGGAAGCAAAACCTCAGGAGCCTGGGCGATCGGTCTCGGCGCTATCGCTACGCTCAGCTATTTCTTTTTGATTCCTTTTACTCGTTAATTTCAGTTTTCTCCGTATTGGCACAGACCTTCGTCTATTCAGACGAAGGTCTTTTCGCGTAAACGAAATAATTTTTCGAAAAAAGGTGGTTATTGTCGGATTTCAAGTGTAAAATATAGGATATAGCATTCCATGGGGAGAAAGAGGAGTTAAGAACGAGATGGAAATCGATACGCGTACGATGGGACAGCTGATTCAGCTCCAAATGATGAATGATATCGACCTACAAGGCACTTCTGTTCAAAGAACCTCTTCCGGAAGTGAAGGTTCTTTATTCGATATATTGCTGAAAGAATTAATGGTGGCGGAAGGACAAGAGCAGACATTGCCGCAGGGCGGCTTGCCTGCTGCCGGCGGGATGCTGCCTGGTACTCTAGAGGATGCCTTATGGTATTTTGTCGGGCAAACTACATACAGTGATGCGGACATGGCATCGCTTCCGGTTGAAGCTTCTAATCCAATTTCGGGTTTATCGGCACCAACAGGCGCGGGAAGGGATATCGACGAGCTCGTCAGCCGTGCCAGCCGGGCTTACGGTGTAGCGGAGAGCTTGATTAAGGCTGTCATTGAGACCGAATCCTCCTTTAATGCCAATGCGGTATCCTCAGCGGGAGCGAAAGGGCTGATGCAGCTCATGGATGGAACAGCTAAAGGATTGGGCGTAAGCAACCCGTTTGATCCTGCCCAGAATATTGACGGAGGCACGCGCTACCTGTCATATCAGCTTCAGCGTTTCGGCGGTGTAAAGACAGCGTTGGCTGCTTATAATGCAGGACCTGGGCGTGTCCAGCGGCTTGGTATCAGCAATGACCAGGAATTGATGGAGAAGCTGCATTTGCTCCCGAAGGAAACGCAGAATTATATTAGAAAGATTGAAACTGCTCAATTGAAGTATCAGGCTTAGCGGCTTGCTAGCAAGGTGGCTGGGCTTATATTCGTTATAGCAAGAAGTCAGAGATCATTTGAGAAAGCGCTGATTCGCTGCGATTTCCCATTTGGTCTTTTTTTTGACAATGACGATATCGTTAGGAATCCGTTACAATAGACAAGGATTATATTGTTCATTAGGGGGGATGAAATGAAGTATTTTGATCACGCAGCTACTACGCCGCCCTATGAAGACGTTATTCGTACCGTTGGAGAAGTGATGGCCCAACACTTTGGGAACCCGTCCTCCTTGCATCGTATGGGAGAAGACAGCGGGAAGCTGTTGTCCAAAGCCAGAGAAGTGTGCGCGCATGCGCTTCAGGTTAATCCGGGGGAAATCGTGTTTACGTCGGGAGCCACGGAGAGCAACAATTTGGCAATCAGGGGCGCGATGGCCAGGTACCGCCAGCGTGGAAATCATATCGTGACAACCACGGTAGAGCATGCTTCCGTATATGAGACCTGCAGACATCTAGAACAGCAGGGGTGCGAGGTGACTTATGTGCCGGTACAGGCCAACGGTGCTGTACGGGTCGAGGATGTCCTAGCAGCGGTAACAGATAACACGGTGCTTGTGTCCGTCATGCATGTCAATAACGAGGTTGGGGCGGTTCAGCCAATCGCTGAAATCGGCAGAGCTTTGAAGAATCGTCATCCCCGGGTTCTCTTCCATGTTGACGGCGTTCAAGGATTCGGCAAGCTGCCGCTGTCCATTCGGGACAGCAGGATTGACCTGTATAGTTTATCGGCTCATAAATTCCGCGGACCTAAAGGAACCGGACTCCTGTATGTCAGGGAAGGAGTGCATCTGACACAGCTGCTGACAGGCGGTGGGCAAGAAGGAGGGCTGCGCTCCGGTACTGAGAACATTCCGTACATTGTTGGTATGACGAAGGCGATGAGAATGGCGGCGGAACGCCAACCTGCTCTTGCTTCGCACTGGTCCAAGCTGAGCCGCGAACTCCATGAAGGACTGGCAGGCTTGCCTGGCCTTGTGGTCAATTCCAGCCCCGATGGAGCGCCGCATATCGTGCATTTCTCCTATCCGGGAATGAAGGCCGAGGCGATGCTTCATATGCTTGAGGAGGAGGGCTTCCTGGTCTCTACGCAGTCTGCCTGCTCCTCTAAACGAAGCGAACCAAGCCGCGTCCTGCTTGCTATGCAGAAAGAGAAGGATTGCGCTTTGTCGGGGATCCGCGTCAGCTTGGGAGATGAGCATACCGAAGAGGATGTCAGACAATTGCTGGGCGCTGTCACGCGCATGATGGAGCGCCTGCAGATCGTGAAAGGTGGAAACAGATAAAATGCTGCAATATGATATGCTTCTGCTTCGTTTCGGGGAAATTACCGTTAAGGGCAGAAATCGTTCTCGTTTTGAAAAAGCTGCTTTAGCTCATGTTCAAGATTTACTGCAGATTTACCCGGCGACCGAAATCAAGAAGGAATACGGGCGGATCTATGTCGTTTTGAACGGAGAGCCTGCAGCTCCAATTATCGAGGTTTTGAAAAATGTATTCGGCGTTACGTCGATTAGTCCAGTCAAGGTAGCGGCACCCGAGATCGATGAGATTATTACTCAGGCAATCAGCTTCATCGAGAGCATGAATATCGTCAGGGAAACGACCTTTAAAGTCAATGCAAGAAGAGTATGGAAGAAGTTCCCTGTATCTTCTCAGGAAATGAACCAAATCATCAGTTCGCCGATCCTGAAATCGTGCTCTTATTTAAAAGTCGATGTGCGCCATCCAGAAATCGAGCTTCGGATCGAGGTCCGCGAGCAGGGGGCTTACCTGTTCTCCGAGGTCGTGCCGGCCGCGGGCGGGTTTCCGCGAGGTACGAACGGGAAAGCGATGCTTCTGCTGTCCGGCGGCATCGACAGCCCGGTTGCCGGATGGGCTGCGATGCGCCGGGGATTGGAAATCGAATGCGTGCATTTTCATAGTTATCCTTATACGAGCAAAAAGGCAGAGGAGAAGGTTATCGATCTCGCTCAGGTGCTGTCCGGATTTTACGGAAAAATCAAGCTTCATCTCGTTCCGTTCACAGAGATTCAGACCACGCTCGCCGGAGGCAATCATGAGAACGTCATGATTACGCTCATGCGCCGGGCGATGCTGCGAATCGCTACCAATCTGGCCGAGCGAAACGGCGCGCTCGCCCTGGTTACAGGGGATAGTCTCGGACAGGTTGCCAGCCAGACGCTGGCCAGCATGAACGTTATCGGAAAGGTTACGTCTCTGCCGATTCTTCGGCCGTTAGTGACAACCGACAAAGAGGAAATTATCGGTTTGGCGCAGCAAATTGGCACTTATGAATTATCTATCCTGCCTTATGAAGATTGCTGTACCCTGTTTGTACCGAAGTCACCATCGACGAACCCGAATTTGCATATCATCGAGAAAATCGAGGCATCCCTGCCTCAACTGGATGAGCAAATTAAAGAAGCGGTCAGCAAGACCGAGACGATCTTGATCAAACCGGGTGAAACCGTCATTAGAAGATCGCAAGGGGAACCGGTTGCACAGGATAAGTGGTTTTAGGAGGGTAAAGGTTAGGCGCAACTCGTTATAGCTCCGGAATAAACAACAAGGCTGCCTCACTAATATGGTGAGGCAGCCTTGTTGTTTGTCATCCCAGATTAGCGTGTAGCATGACGCGAGGGGCGCTTATTGTTCTGCTCACGCCGCCGCTGTCTTTGTTTTGCTGCATAGCCGGCGCCAAGCACGCCTAGAATCGTCAGGATAATAAACACATATTTAACCACGGGCTTGTCCGCAAAGAACGGCGCTAAACGCGGCTCTTCCGTGATCATATGGGAAGCGGTATAGGCGAGTACGGCAGAGCCCACATAAGCTATCCAAGGGAAACGTCCTAACAGCTTGATGAAAAGTGTGCTGCCCCAAATGACGATCGGGACGCTGATCAGCAGGCCGAGGACGACAAGAATCATATGCCGCTGAGAGGCTCCGGCAACGGCGATCACGTTATCGAGTCCCATCGCTGCATCGGCAATAACGATGGTCCTAACTGCAGGCCAGAGGGATTCCTTCGCATCTATCGTTTCATGGCCGCTCTCATCGACCAGCACCTTATAGGCAATGTAAACCAGCATAGCTCCGCCTATGGCAAGCAGCCAAGGAATATTGAGCAGCCATACGACAACAAGCGTCGCGGCGATTCTGAGCAGAACCGCTCCGCCCGTACCTAGCAGGATAGCTTTCTTCTGGATATGTGCGGGCAGCTTTCTGGCGGCCATGCCGATGACGATGGCATTATCTCCAGCCAGAATTAGATCGATGAATATAATATTAATTAAAGCGATAAAAAAAGCAGCGCTAAATAGTTCCACTACGGTCACTTCTTCCATAAATTTTTTGCCATGCACTTTATTATTTATTCACTAAAAATGGTTTTTGTCCAGTGTTGTTTTTGTAAAAGAAAGGGTATAGCTTGGCACATCCCCTCATACAAGTGTATGGGAGGGATAAGCCTATGGAGCATGTAATATTGTTAACCGAAATCCTTATTATTAATTTGGTGCTTAGCGGTGACAATGCTGTCGTTATCGCCATGGCCAGCAGAAATCTTCCCCTTCAGCAGCGCAGGCAAGCCGTATGGTGGGGAGCGCTTGGCGCGGTGCTGATGCGCTGCATCCTGACATGGCTGGCGACGATTTTGCTCAAAATTCCCTATATTCAAGCCATTGGGGGAGTGCTGCTAGGTACGATTGCTTTTAATCTGCTCCAGCACCGGGATAACGATTCGACAAGAAGCCACGCGGACACGATTTGGAAGGCGATACAAACGATACTGTTGGCCGATTTTATCATGAGTCTGGACAATGTACTGGCGATTGCTGCTTTGGCTGACGGAGACCTTGCGATACTGATTATAGGCATTGCCATAAGTATACCCATTGTGATTTGGGGAAGTAATATCATTACAGGATGGCTGCAGCGGTTTCCAATATTGACATTCGCCGGCGCAGGCATATTAGGTTATACGGCCGGGGAAATGCTGATAAAGGATGCAAAATTAGGCGTATTATTGACAGAAATGCTGCCATCCGTACACGGATGGATTCCGGTCATTCTTGCTGCGCTTGTTATTATGTTCGGTTGGATCGGCAATTATAAAGCGACATGAGGGAGTAGCGTTTTCGCTCTTCTTCATATAAACTGGAATAAGGATGGCACAAAAAGGGTAGTCCTGTCCGTAATTGTCAATTGGAAGGTGAGTGACAGAATGTCCGACAACAACAAGCTTATGACCGGCATACTGATCTTAGCTGCGGGAGTCATCATTTTGCTTGGGAAGTGGGGAGTATTCAGCTTTCTCGGAAAAGCGCTGTGGCCGCTGATTCTTTTGATTCCCGGCATCCTGCTGCATATATGGGTTATCTCCAGAAGAGCTTCTGCCGAATTGCTGCTGCCTGCGGGGATTCTTGTCATATACTCCATTCTGTTCTTTATAGGCATCATTGGGGGCTGGACGTTCCTGTTCTACAGATTATGGCCGGCATTTATACTTGGCATTGCGGTAGGCTTGTTTGAGTATTATGCGTATTCAACGCAGCGTCAGAGCGGTATGCTGTTGACGGCCATTGTGCTCGCTGCTGTTTCCATCTTCTTACTGGGCTGGAGCCTGTTCGCCTTTTCCTTTGTTTATCTGCTGGCGATCGTAATGATCGCCGCTGGGATCTGGCTGATTGTAAACCGCGGGAATAGCCGCCGAATCTGGTAGATCTCTGGAAAGTTCTTGAATTAATTCTGGTTTTGCGTATAATATTAAGGATAGGTTAGCGTCGGAAGTTTTCGTCCGGCGCTTCTTTGGGTGGACCAGTCGGTATATGTCAATTTACTGCAAAGACGCAGACATGAAAGGATTTGGAGAAAACTTATGCATGATAGAAACAATATTCGCAATATAGCCATTATTGCTCACGTCGATCATGGCAAAACAACGCTTGTCGACAAGCTGCTTCAGCAGTCCGGCATTTACCGCGATAATGAAACTGTACAAGAGCGCGTGATGGATAACAATGATTTGGAGCGTGAGCGCGGTATTACGATTTTGGCGAAGAATACGGCAATTACGTACAAAGACTATTTAATCAATATCGTCGATACGCCGGGACACGCCGACTTTGGCGGAGAAGTGGAACGGATTATGAAAATGGTAGACGGTGTTCTGCTCGTAGTTGACGCTTATGAAGGCTGCATGCCGCAGACGAAATTCGTGCTTAGCAAAGCACTGGAGCATCAGCTTACCCCGATCGTTGTCGTAAATAAGATCGACCGTCCGGCCGCTCGCCCATCGGAAGTCATCGATGAGGTGCTTGATTTGTTCATCGAGCTTGAGGCCAATGACGAACAGCTGGAATTCCCCGTCGTGTATGCATCCGCTTTGAACGGCACCTCCAGCTTGGATCCGGAGAAGCAGGACAGCAATATGCAGGCGCTGTATGATACGATTATCGATCATATTCCGGCGCCGACGGAGAACGTGGAAGAGCCGCTGCAATTCCTTGTAACGCTGATGGATTATAACGAATATTTAGGACGTATCGCGATTGGCCGGGTTAACCGCGGGGTCATCCGTCAAGGCCAGCCGGTTGCGGTCATGACGCGCGAAGGCGGCAAAAAATCCGCCCGGATCGAGAAGCTGTTCGGCTTCCAGGGCCTTAACCGCGTCGAAATCGATGAAGCCGGAGCAGGCGATATCGTAGCGATTGCCGGTATTAAAGATATCAACATCGGCGAGACGATCGCTGACCCGAATCATCCGGAAGCCTTGCCGGTGCTCAAAATCGACGAGCCGACTCTGCAGATGACCTTCCTTGTCAACAATAGCCCGTTTGCGGGCCGCGAAGGAAAATGGGTTACTTCCCGCAAGCTGCGGGAGCGTCTGATGAAGGAACTTGAGACCGATGTATCCCTCCGGGTAGATGAGACGGATAGCCCGGATGCCTTTATCGTGTCGGGACGGGGAGAATTGCATCTCGGCATACTGATAGAGAATATGCGCCGCGAGGGATATGAGCTTCAGGTATCCAAGCCGGAAGTGATCGTGAAGGAAATCGACGGAGTTAAGATGGAGCCGATCGAACGCCTGCTTATCGATGTACCGGAGGAGCATATGGGAACGGTTATGGAAAGTCTGGGTTCGCGCAAAGCGGAAATGGTCAACATGATCAATAGCGGCAACGGACAGGTTCGCCTGGAGTTCCTCATTCCTGCCCGGGGCCTGATCGGTTACGGCACGCATTTCCTGACGCTCACCCGAGGTTACGGCATCATGAACCATGCGTTCGACAGCTATGGACCGTTCGTTGGCGGACAAGTCGGAGGACGTCATCAGGGGGTTCTCGTTTCCAGCGAAAACGGCGTGTCGACTACGTACGGCATTCTGTCGATCGAAGATCGCGGCGTGCTGTTCCTCGAGCCCGGCTCGGAGATATACGAAGGGATGATCGTCGGAGAGCATAACCGCGATAATGATATCGTCGTGAATATTTGTAAAGAAAAGCAGTTGACTAACGTTCGTTCGGCGACGAAAGAAGATACGGTGAAGATGAAGACGCCACGGATTTTCTCCTTGGAGCAGGCGCTGGAATACCTCAACGATGACGAATATTGCGAGATTACTCCCAAAAACATTCGCTTGCGGAAGAAAGTTTTGAACAAGAGCGAACGCGAGCGTGCCGAAAAACATCGCAAAATGTCCGAAGCCAACTTATAATGGTAAAGTAAGGCTGTAAGAAAACTATAACGATGCTACTGCCTCGAAGGAGGGAACTATGTTGCAACAATGGTTTGCCGATCACCCGGTGATCGCGTATATTCTCATTTTTGTATTGGTTACTTTCGTGTACAATAAGGTGTTTCGGGCTCAGCAGAAGCTGCCCTTATGGAAAGAAGTCATCTTGTACGTGTTGATGGCGATCGGCTCTTTCATGCTGCTCATTTTTCAAATCGACAAGCTGCCGATCATCCAGTGTCTTCTCGTAGCAGTTGCTCTTATGCTCATGGTGCGCATCCGCTATTTTGTGGAGGGGCGCCGGAATAAGAAAAACAGCTCATCCGCCGTGGGGGGAGACGGAGGAAATGCTCCGTAATAACTGGCAGCGGGGATAAGGCTTGTAACTATTTGAAGTGCAGATACGTTTTTAGGATTGTAGGTCAAATTGCTAATTCACATGAAAAAGGTGTTTTAATCCATGAGTTCTACACGTAGTGGCCTGCCTCCTCGGGAGCAAAGCCATAGAAAGTCACCTAAAAAAGGCTCTCGCAAGAAGAAAAAGAAAGCCAGCGGATTCCAGATATTTCTGCGAACGCTGCTGGCCTTGATGGTTGTACTGGCACTCGGCGTAGGCGTGTACATCGGCTATTTGTCCGTCACGATCGATCAGGTCATTGAGGAAACCGGAACCGACGAGAAGGTTGCGCCGCAGCAGTCGGCCAAAGTCAAACCACTGACGATGCTGCTATTGGGGACAGACTACCGTCCGGAGACGAAGACGCATCTTACCGACGTGATGATGGTCATCGCCATGAATCCCGACACAAAATCGGCTACCGTAGTATCGCTGCCGCGTGATACGCTGCTGGAGCTTAAGGGATACAAGCCTGACAAACTGAATGCTTATTATCCGAATTTTCTCGTCCAGGAGAAGAAGTCAGGAATTACAGCCAAATATGAGATGAAAACGATGATGAGTAAATATTTCGATCTGGACATCGATTACGTCACCGTATTGAATTTCCAGGGCTTCCGTGATGTTGTGGATGCGCTTGGCGGCGTCGATATCAATGTTGATGCGGATATGTGTTACCGCGACCGTGCGGATAATACGAACATCAACCTGAAGAAGGGACAACAGCATTTATCGGGAGAGGATGCGCTCGGCTATGTCCGGTACCGCAAATCTAACTGCAGTCCAAGAACGAAGGCTTCCGATGACTTCGACCGCAACCGCCGCCAGAATGAAGTGCTGCATGCCCTCATCGACCAGGCTAAATCGCTTGACGGTGTGCTTGGTGCCGGGAAAGTAATCCAGTCGGTCGGTAAGAATATGGAGACGGATCTGGAATCCCAACAAATGAAGAACATCATTTCAGCCTATTGGAACATATCCAAGGAAAATGTGGCGTTCATGCCGGTCACCGGCCAATGGAAGAGCCCATACGTTTATTTGAACAAGGACGAGTTCGAGCAGGCTAAGCAGGCCCTGAAGGATGAGCTCTCGGGCAACAGGCCGGCGGCCAGTGAAACCGGGGATGCGGAGGCCGCGGTAGCAGGCAACTGATGATTGAAGGCAAGTTTTGCAGCATGCTATAATACAATCATATAGAAGGATTGTATAGGAGGGCTGGTTCATGTCTGATATCGTTACGCAGTTATCCGAACCTTTATACACCGCTTTCCAGTCCGAGATGTTTGTATTATTGAGCACCGTAGATATCGAGTCCGGCGGGCCGACTTCAAGCGCGATTTCCTGGGTCTACGCACTGGATTATTCCACGCTTCGCCTTGCTCTTGACCATCGTTCGCGGCTGGTCGCCAATATCAAAGCTCACCCGAAGGTAACGATTACTGTCTTTGGCGAAGGGACGATCTATGCCATTAACGGCAGAGCGGCCGTAGCTCAAGACCCGCTTGAAAGTGTCCCTTTCAAGATGTGCTGCTTCGACGTGCATATCGAGGCGGTTCACAATGCTCTGTTCTATGGAGCTCAGCTTGTTGCTGCTCCTGTGTACAATAAAGTTTATGATCGCCGTGCAGCGGACATGCTGGACGCACAAGTGTTTGAAGCCATGAAAAAAGCCTAGCGAATTGTTTTTCGCCGGGCTTTTTTTCGTTCTCATCTAACTATCGATTTCCTTGCGGAGCCATTTGCATATTGTTATTTCTTTGTTTGTTCTGGTTTGCCTTGGATTTGTAGGTATGGCTTTGCGTGGAAGGCTGGTTTACCGAAGCCCCCGGCTTGCGGCCCTGGACATCGTTTTCGGTTCTCGGAACGGTATCCCTCGGCATTTGCGGCATGATTCGACCGATAATATCGGCTAACTCTGTTGCAAACCCGGATACGGGGTGTCCTTGCCTGATCTTGGAGCCGATTTCCGCAAGGCGATTGTTCAAATCGACATCTGCGGTGACGATCGCACCGGCTCCATGCGGATCCTTGCGCAGAGCCTCGGCAACAGTGTACTTGATATTACCCACGCGGGCTCTTTCCAGCTTGCCGTCGACATCGATGCCGACTACGGCTGTATTGCCCAAAACAACACAGCGAGCTCCCTTTACACCGGGCACCCGCTTAACGAGCTGTTCCAGATGGGCTTGCTTATTAATTTGATTTTGGTTGCCGGCGTTTTGAGCCGACGGTGTATTGCCTGGTGCGGTGCTTTGAGCCCGCGGGTTGTTGTTAGGTTGACCTTGGGGAGAGGGTGATGCCTTTTGTGATGCTGTATTACAGCCTGCAAGAAGAATAGCCGCCAGTAACAAACACAGCCATATTCGCATGTTAATCGTCCTTTCGGGAATAATGTCTGTCTTTAAGCTTCCCGCTAGCGGGAAGAAATATGTATGTAAATGAAATAGGCTGCAATGACAAGCGGTGGAGGGGATAACTGTGAAAAAGATATTTGTATTGGATACGAATGTATTGCTGCATGATCCCAATGCGATTTTTGCCTTCGAGGAACATGAGGTCGTCATTCCGGCCATCGTCCTGGAGGAAATCGACTCTAAGAAGAGGAACGCTGACGAACTGGGCCGAAATGCACGGGGAGTCTCCAGGCTGCTTGACGGACTTCGCGAAACAGGACATCTTCACGATGGAGTAAGGCTGCATAATGGCGGGACGGTGAAGGTGGAGCTAAACCACCGCAGCTTCGCCAAAGTACAGGAGATGTTCGGGGATATTTCAAACGATAACCGGATTCTGGCTGTCGCGCTTAACTACCACCTTGAGGAAGCCGAGCTCGGCTCCTCTAAAACAGTCGTGCTGGTAAGTAAAGATGTCCTTGTCCGCATTAAGGCTGACGTACTTGGTCTAACAGCCCAGGATTACCTCTCCGACCGCACAGCGGGTCCAAGCGAGCTGTATGGCGGATACTCCACCGTCAAAGTCCATCCCGGCGTAATTGACGAGTTTTATTCCTACCGCTCTCTACCCATCAAGCCGCTGGGACTAACCTATCCGCTGTATCCACATGAATTCGTTATCCTGAAGGATGAAATGGGCAGTGGAAAGTCAGCTCTGCTCAAGGTCAGCGAGGATAGCCTAAAGCTTGCTCCGCTATTTCTCAGCAATGAACCCGTCTGGGGGATCAGCGCACGCAATGCCCAGCAGCGAATGGCCCTTGAGCTGCTGTTAAATGACGAAATCCCGCTTGTGACTATTACAGGTAAAGCCGGCACTGGAAAGACCTTGCTTGCTCTGGCCGCCGGATTACTGAAGGTAGAGGATGAGCATAAATATAAGAAGTTGTTGATTGCCCGTCCCGTCGTTCCGATGGGGAAGGATATCGGATACCTGCCCGGAGAGAAAGAAGAAAAGCTTCGGCCATGGATGCAGCCTATTTATGATAACCTGGAGTATTTATTTGATACGAAGAAATCGGGGGATATCGAGAAGATCCTCATGGGTCTCGGGAGCATACAGGTTGAGGCGCTGACTTATATAAGAGGCCGCTCCATTCCAGGACAGTTCATTATTGTGGATGAAGCCCAGAATTTGACGCGTCATGAAGTGAAAACCATCGTATCTCGGGTCGGAGAAGGTAGTAAAATTGTACTGCTCGGTGACCCTGAGCAAATCGACCATCCTTATCTGGATTCCGCCAGCAACGGTCTGACTTATCTGGTGGAGCGCTTCAAAGAACAAAGCCTGAGCGGCCATATCACCTTGGAAAAGGGGGAACGATCCAAATTGGCTCAGGCCGCCGCGGATTTGCTGTAATTTTGTATATTTCTGAAAATAAAATATTTAAAAATGAGCCGCCGGACTTAGATTCGGCGGTTTTTGCCATGTTTTGTAGGGGACAAAGTATGAGGTAATTTGTTACAATAAGGGTTGATTGGATGCCGGACGGCGATCGGAACGCCAGAGAGGAAGAACAGGTGTGAAGCGTAGAAATTATTGGGTGCTTTTTGCTATCCTTTTACTTGCTTTAATTAACTTGTCTCCAAGTAAGCAGTCGACTCTTATCCGCAATGAGGAAGGTGTCATTCCTGAGCCCGTATCTCTTCCGAACCCAAAAGAGGTTCAGGAGCCGGGGCATTTTCGAGTTGCTGTACAAATGAATGAAGGAGAATTTCTGCGTCTGCAGCAATGGAACTATGAATATATGAATCAGTTTGCGGATCAGGTAGAACTGGTGAATTTGCCATCCGGTGAATCGTACCGCGATTTACTGCAGCAGTTCGAATTGGGGGAATCTCCAGATGTCCTGCTGCTGGACAATGACTGGATACGGAAATTCGCGTCCAGCGGGTATCTGCTGCCTGCCGAGCGCTACTACTCCAGCCCTTTATCAGGAGAGGTACTGAGCGTAACATTGGGCCAGAATGAATGGAATGGCTACTTATGGGGAGTCCCCTTTGATACCGATCCTTATGTATTCGCATACAATCCCGCATTAATCAAGGAATTAGGGCTGGATCATCCTCCTCAATCGGCCGACGACTGGGAGAAGCTTTTATCCTCATTCAAGAAACAGAGCCGCATCCCCAGTCTTTTAGCGGCGGATATTAGCGAGCCTTACGCGGCTCTATCCTTGCTTTGGCAGTTTGGCGGGAATGCGGCGGCAGGAAGCCCGCCGTTTGAAATGTCTGAGGGGATGCAGCGAGGCATTCGGTACCTCGAAGAACTTCGCCCTTATTTGCTTCGTTATGATACGGAAGCCCAATCTGCATCAAACGTTTGGAAGCGTATTTATGACGGCGAGGTGGCGATTTGCCTTACCCGTGCATCACAGATCAGAGACGGGCAGCATCCGCGAATGGAGGCGTTCATACCCGATTCGGGGAATACGGGCACTGCAATGTGGAGCTATGGGCGCAGCTTCGTAGTTTCCTCCAAGAGCCCAAATGCCGAAGCTGCAGGAGCGTGGATTGAGGAAATGACCGGAGCCGGCAGGCAACGGGAGTGGCATGAAACTACAGGGCATCTGCCTGTCCTTAAATCGTTGTATTTCGAATTTGAGAGAAATAAAATACCGGCATGGGTTCCGGCCTCGCTGGTGGGAAGCAAGCCGGACGCACTGCCCGTTGGCAGCCTTCTCCCCGAGCAAATGGAGCAGTTCGCCCGCCTGACGACGGATTTCATGAACTACCGGCTCACCCTCGAGCAATACGGCAAGGAAATCGCACAGATTGGGCGCGACAAATAAATAAGCGCAAGCAAGAAGCCCTCTAGAGAGAGAGCTTCAGCTTGACGGTCAAGGTTCCCTTCTGAATGTCCGCTTCGACGGCCTTCACGAAGGGAACTATTTTTTGCGGATAAAATCCGAGATCAAAATCTTTCTCCAGCTCTAGGCGCGTTGTGTCCGGCAGTTCCAGCCCGTTGAACACGAGCCGGTCAACATGGAACACGATGGCGTTCTGCGGAACGTCCTCTACGGTATAATGGCCTTCTACCCGCAGATTAAGGCTTTCCCGGCTTCCCGTAGCTACAATTTTATCCTCTTCGAAAAGGAATGCCATATTGCTTAGCAGATCATTTTTACCGCGCAGGAAGGCGTTCAAATCCTCTTCACGAATTACAAGGACATATCCTCCGTTTTCCGAGACCAGGCTGTCTTGATGATCCTTCAGAAATTCTTGAAAATCCATCATCGCCGAAGCGAGAGCCTTGAAGTACCGGCGCACCTCGTGTAACCCTACATTTTCCCAATAAGCTGTAAGCTCTTCGATCATCGCCCTCAGGTGCTCGGGATCGGCGCTCGCTCCAAGCTTTCCGTCTACGCTGCGCTGCAGTTCTATCACACGTTCGCGCTGCATTACCAGATCGTCTTTCATGTGCGCCAGTTCATCGGCCATCGCCGCCAGCTGCTTCCGGGATCTATTCAGCTTGGCGAGCTCGTTTCTGTAGCCCGTTAGCACATCGCGATCCCGCTCCATGATCAACTGGTAGTAATCTAGCACCGTAAAGAAGTCCTTCCAGCTGTTTACGGACAGAAGAGCCGCAAGCAAATCCTCACGTTCCCCCATATAGTAGGCCCTAAGCCGGGCGCCGGCACGTTCCTGTGCGAACAGCAATTTTTCTTCTTTTCCGGCAAGCTCCTTGGACAGGTTAAGCATTGAACGTTCCGTGTCTTGCTGCTTCATTTCGACTCGGGCAATTTCCCGGTCAATTTCTACGATGGATAAGCTCTTCTCCAAAATCTCCTGCTCCTCTTCCGATAATGGGAATGCATGGGCATGGTCTAACGGGAAGATTAGAGCTACAACTAGCGATGCTGCCAGCAAGCAGGAGGAGCAGAAGGATATGAGACGTCTGTTCAAGAGCGTTCCTCTCCTTGGGTTGGTCTATAAATATATATGATATCAGGACAAGAAATAGTCTTAATGAAAAAGGCGACTCGGCCTTGGCCGAATCGCCCTTGATTGAAAGAGTGAGTTAATCCTACTCGTTCAGCACACCTATGGATTAGAGAGGCAGTCCCATCTGGAAGATCGTCCAGTAACTGAAGCCCGTAAAAGCGACGATCATGTATCCCCAGAACAGCAGGATATACGTTCTCTCCGTAAACTTCAAGTAACCAAAGATGACGAAAAAAGCCGTTTGCAGGAAAAATAGCAGGGCCATTTCGATATGGTTACCGGCAAAGGCCATAAGTCCAATGGTTAATGTGAAGAAGCCAAGGACGCGGTACATGCGTGCCACAAATAAGTCCCCCTTTCGTATGTATCGGCGACATCCAATTTTCTATACCTCATTATACCCGTAACCCTAACAACTGTAAACGAAAAGTCACCAAAGATTAACGATTGATTCCCAGACAAGTGATTCATGTTATGGAGTATTGTTTTTACGGATTAAGAATTTTTCGCATTTTATCGAACGAGGTATGACAGCCCTTTATTTTGGACATACAAAATAGTATCAAATAGATTCTATGAACTCTATGAGAGGCATAGGATGGAATATGAAGCTTTTTTACCGATTACACCGGCCCGGAATCGTGCCCGGAAGACGGTTATATTAGGATGTCGTTAGGAGGTTTTTATAGCATGACAGCTGTGAGACAAGATGCATGGAGCGCGGAGGACGACTTGATCCTGGCCGAGGTAACCTTGCGCCATATCCGCGAAGGGAGCACCCAACTGACTGCGTTTGAAGAGGTGGGGGAACGAATTGGGAGAACGGCAGCAGCTTGCGGTTTCCGCTGGAACAGCTGTGTCCGTAAAAAGTACGAGGCGGCTATTGGCATTGCCAAGGCGCAGCGGCAGAAACGGAACTATATGAAAAAGCAGGGGTCGATCGCCAGCCAAACCTCGATCGCTTCCTTGGCTTCTGTAGATCTGGAAGAAGGACTCTATAAAAGTGAAGGGATTACGGAAGAAACGATTTCCATCGATGCAGTCATCCGGTTTTTGCGGGGGTGGAAGAATACGGTTCAGGAAACGAACAGATATGTAAAGCAGCTTGAGAAAGAACTTCGGGAGAAGGATGAAGAGCTGGCCGTGCTGCGCGAAGAGAAAGAGCGTTTGTCCGATCAGGTCAACGAAGTACAGACTGATTACAGGGTGGTAAACGATGATTACAAAGCGCTGATTCAAATTATGGACCGGGCGCGGCGGCTTGCATTTCTGAATGAAGAGGATGAAGAGTTAAAGACGAGATTCAAAATGGATGCGAACGGCAACCTGGAGCGAATCGAATAGACCACCTTTAAGCGCTAATTGAGAAATTCCGGTATTTTGATGCCGGAATTTCTTTGTGTTGTGGGGACGAGGTCTGGTATAAAGGAAATAACAGAAATGCGGAAAGGGTGGAGAGGATGAAATTCGAGATCGTTGGATCGGGCGCACTCGGTTTGCTCTTTGGAAGCAAACTGGCTGCTTCTGGTCAAGGGGTCCGGTTTTGGACAAGAACGGCGGAGCAGGCCGAGCTGCTGGTTCAGAAGGGGATTGTTTTGCAGGAAGGAGAAGGAAATCCGGCCGCCCTTGCAGTTCCGGCCGCCCATCCACTGCAAGATGCCGCCGCCATGGCACGGCCGGATGGACATGCCGATTGGGTTATGCTGGTAACAAAGCAACGGCATATCAACTGCAGCCTAGTTAAAGAGCTGCAGTCACTGCTTGGGCCTAATACACATCTCCTGTGCTTTCAAAATGGAGTCGGGCATTTGGAATATTTGTCAGCAAGCTTTCCAGGCACCCCGATTTATGCGGCTATTACGACCGAAGGAGCGAATCGTCCTTTCCCATGGCAGGTCGTCCGTTCTGGGCAGGGGACGACCACGATCGGCATGGCAGAACAGAGCGGCGAATCAGCGGGTTTATGCTCAAAAAATGCCGCAGAAAAATTAATTGATGCCCTTAATATGGCAGGATTTTATGCACTTCTGTCGAAACACATCGATAGGGAAATTTATAGAAAACTGCTTATTAATGCTGTGATTAATCCGCTGACCGCGATTTGGCGAATCCCCAACGGGGAACTTTTGGATTCCGCAGAGCGCAGAGCGCTGCTGAAGCAGCTTTGCGATGAGGCAGCGGCGGTTTACACGGCCCGGGGCATTCCTTTTGAAGGGGATGCTTACGAGTTAGTAGCGGAGGTATGCCGCTTGACGGCGAGCAATACTTCCTCGATGCTGAAGGACGTACTGCAAGGAACGCCGACGGAAATCGACTATATTAACGGCCGGCTCGCAGAAATGGCCAAACAGGCTGGTGTTTCGGCTCCCGGCCACGAAATGTTATGGCGGCTCGTTCGCGGACTACATAAGTGATTAACCGAACTGTGGCAAATTAAAAGAGGAAATGCCATTTGTTGAAATATTTGCAGGAGGTGGAACCATGAGTCTGTTAAGTGATACTTTGACCATACTCGCTATCGTGCCAATCATTCCATTTTTGCTCGTCTATTTCATTCATCTTTATCTGAAAAAAGATAAGAAAGCGGCGCTGCTGCTCGCAATGGACGTATCGACGCTATTTTTCATTCTAGCGGCTGCAGCCCTGTTCAACATCGTTTTCAAATCCGGATTCGGACTCTACCTCATTGTGCTGATTCTGCTCATTGCTGCCGGACTTATCGGTGGCGCGCAAAACCGCTTGAAAGGGAAAGTGGATATCAAGCGGCTGCTTCGTGCGGTATGGCGTCTCGCGTTCGCCGGAACGGGTGTTGCTTACGTCCTCTTATTCCTAATCAGCTTTATTACATATATTTGGACAGCATGAGTTTACATAAATGCGTGTGATGGAGCCTTATAACAAGCTGACAACAAGCTGACACAAATGGCGGTCAAAAGCGGCAAAATCGGTGGCATAAGCAGAAGCCAATAATGTAGAAAGGACTATTTTGTTAAGAAAATGCAAAGGATTTTATTAACAATAGTTCAATTTCTGAAATTATGTATTGGATTTTTTGACCGCTGGTTGTATAATCTAAAAACATATACCACAAATTTTAAGGGGGATATTGCTAGATGAAGAAGAATAAGAGTCTCTTGCTTCTTTTGACATTGGTATTGGCACTCAGCACATTGCTTGCTGCTTGCGGTTCCAATGACAAAGGCGCCTCTAACGGCGGCAAGAACAATACACCTGCCGAGAATGCAAGCAGCGGTGAGGAAAAATTGGCAGCGGATCAAACGCTTAGAGTTAATCTGAGCGCTGAGCCTCCAACATTCGACCCTGCCCAAGCGCAAGATAGCCAAGCTAACACTGTCCTCAAAACAATGTACGAAGGTCTGGCTCGTATGGATGAGCACGGGCAACCTGTTCCTGCTGCAGCGGAAAAATGGGATGTAGACGGTACGAAATATACATTCCACCTGCGCAAAGACGCAAAATGGAGCAACGGCGACCCTGTAACGGCTAATGACTTCGTGTTCGCATGGGAGCGCGTACTTAGCCCGAACACACAGCCGGCTGCACCTTATGCTTACCAATTGTACTACCTGAAAAATGCTCAAGCTTACAATGAAGGCAAAATTACAGATTTCAGTCAAGTTGGTGTAAAGGCAACTGATGACTACACATTGGAAGTTGAACTGGATGCACCGACGCCATACTTCCTTGGTCTGACTTCTTTCTATACTTTCTACCCTGTCCACCAATCTGTTAAAGATGATGCGAAATGGGCAGTAGACGCAAGCAAAATGATCGTAAATGGTCCGTTTACTTTGACGACTTGGATTAAAGGGCAAACGATCGAAGTAACTAAAAATGAAAATTATTGGGACAAAGACGACATCAAGCTGAACAAAATTACGATGTCCCTTGTAAATAGTGGAGCAACTGAAATCACCAGTTACAGAAACAATGAATTGGATCGTGCAGGACATCCGAACGGAGAGATTCCTACCGACCAAATTCCGATTGTTCAAAAAGAATTGAAAGATGAATATAAAGTAAAAGGTATTGCAAGTACGTATTACTATCAGTTTAACGTTACAGCTAAACCGTTTGACAACGCTAAAATCCGTAAAGCATTCGCCATGGCGATCGATCGTCAGATTATCGTCGACAAAGTAACGCTTGGCGGGCAAATTCCGGCATTCGGCTTCATTCCTCCAGGTATCGCAGGGGTAAACGATGAATATCGTACTGAGGTTAAAGACGATTACTTCACCGAGAATGTAGAAGAAGCCAAGAAGCTCCTTGAAGAAGGTATGCAAGAAGAAGGCTACACGAAATTGCCTGATATCACTTTGACTTACAACTCCAGTGAAGCGCATAAGAAAATCGCTCTTGCCGTAGCTGATATGTGGAAGAAAAACCTTGGTGTTGACGTGAAAACGGAAAACCAAGAGTGGGCCGTATTTATCGAAAACCGCAAAAACTTGAACTATCAAGTGGCACGTGCTGGTTGGAGCGCGGACTATAACGATCCGATGACATTTATCGACCTGTGGACTTCCAACAGCGGTAATAACGATATCGGCTTTAAAAATGAAGAATTCGACAAGCTGATCGCTGAAGCTAAGGCTATCGAAGATAACACAAAACGTAACGAAAACTTCAAAAAGGCTGAGGAAATCCTTGTTAAGGACAATATGGCTATTATGCCAATCTACTACTATACAAACGTAGCGGTAGAAAAACCATGGCTTAAAGGCGTATCGCTCGATTTCAGCGGTGCGATCGACTATACTCGCGCTTACATTACCGACGCGCGTAAGTAATTTTGAATAGCTGCACCGGGATATATATGTGGGTATTCCATATATATCCCGTTTTTTTGTATGCGGTCAGGAAACTTCCAAGCATTGCGTACTTATGGCAATTATATTGAATAGACATTGTGATTGAATTATCCTAAAATCGATTTATGTCGAAATTTATCAAAGGGGGTGCTAACGGGCATGGTTCGTTATATTGCCAATAAGTTTTTCTACATGTTGGTTTCATTGTTCATTCTAATCTCGGCCACCTTCTTTCTGATGCAAGCAATTCCAGGGGATCCACTAACCTCAGAAAAACAGGTTCCGCCTGCGATTAAGGAGCGCCTGTATGAACAATTAGGTTTGGATAGGCCCGTTTATGAGCAATATTTAAAATATTTGGGGAATATCGTCCAGGGGGACTTCGGAATTTCGATGAAGAAGATCAACCAGGATGTCTCCGACATCATTGGGCAGACGTTTTCGACTTCATTGAAGCTCGGGTTGGTTGCCATCATCGTAGCGGTTATTGTGGGCGTACTGCTCGGAATGCTGGCAGCGCTGTATCATCGCAAGCTGATCGATAACGTGGCGATGGTGTTAGCGGTGCTTGGCATTGCTGTTCCCAGCTTTGTTGTTGCAACTTTGCTTCAATACGTCTTTTCTTCAAAACTTCAATTACTGCCGACGATGGGCTTTAATGGGCCGATGTACTATATTTTGCCGGTTGCCGCTTTGACAGCTCAGCCGATCGCGTTCATTGCGAGATTGACCCGTTCAAGCATGCTCGAGGTGCTGCATGCCGATTATATCAAGACGGCTAAAGCTAAGGGACTCGGCTGGATGGCCATATTGTTCCGCCATGTTATTCGAAATGGTATTATGCCGGTTATCACTTATTTAGGGCCAATGACTGCGAATATTGTCACCGGTTCCGTCGTCATCGAGCAGATTTTCGGGATCGGCGGTATTGGTAAGCAGTTCGTTGAGGCGATAAGCGTCCGCGATTATCCGGTCATCATGGGCATTACGATTTTCTACGGCATCCTACTGATGTTGGCCCGTTTTGTTACGGATATTGCATATATGTTCGTAGATCCCCGCATTAAACTAAACAAAGGAAAGGAGGGGTAACGGATGGATTTAAAACCGATGAAAGTAATGCCGGCCCCTGCTGACCTGAAGCCGGAAGATTTCCGTAAAATCGGCACGGACGAGAAGGAAGCGGAAGTCATTCAGCGTGAAAGTATTTCAGCTTGGAAAGATGCATGGTATCGCTTGCGCAGCAACAAGCTAGCGATGGGGGCCTTGATCATGCTGCTGTTAATCACACTAGCGGCTATTGTTGGACCATGGATTTCAGAATATAACTATTATTCTAATGACTATCTGAATACTAATTCGCCGCCGTCTGCGGAGCATTGGTTCGGAACCGATGACCTCGGGCGCGACATGTTCGTTCGTACCTGGATGGGGGCTAGAATTTCCCTGGTCGTAGGTTTGGCCGCTGCCTGTATCGACTTGCTGATAGGCGTTATTTACGGCGGTATCATGGGTTATTTTGGTGGCCGTGTGGATGAAATCATGAATAAGTTTTCGGAAATTTTGTATTCCATCCCTTACCTTCTAGTAACCATTCTCCTTCTTGTCGTTATGGAGCCGAGTCTGGGCACGATTATTTTGGCCCTGACGATTACTGGATGGATCAATATGTCCTGGATTGTACGCGGTGAAATTATGCAGCTCAAAAGCCGCGAATTTGTACTTGCTTCCCGTTCTATGGGGGCAGGATCGGGACGCCTGTTATTCCGTCACTTGCTCCCGAACGCTGTCGGACCGATTATTGTTACTGTGACTCTGTCTGTTCCGAATGCTATTTTCGCCGAAGCGTTTCTTAGCTTCCTCGGACTTGGCGTGCAAGCGCCAATCGCATCTCTCGGTTCCATGATCAGTGACGCGCTTACCGGCTGGCTGTACTACCCTTGGCGGATGCTGTTCCCAGCCATTCTAATCAGCTTAACCATGCTGTCGTTTAACATATTCGGCGACGGTCTTCGCGACGCGCTGGACCCTAAACTGAAGAAATAGGAGGTGGAATGATGGAACCGATTTTACAAGTTAAGGATCTGCATGTATCCTTCCAGGTTAAAGGCGGAGAAGTAAAGGCCGTTCGTGGCATGAACTTTGAAATAGGAAAAGGGGAAACGGTTGCTATCGTCGGCGAATCTGGCAGTGGTAAGAGCGTCACGGCCCAGACAGTCATGCGCCTGATCCCGTCCCCTCCATCGATCATCAAGCAAGGCGAGATTCTGTTTCAAGGACAGGATTTGCTCAAGAAAAGCAATAAGGAAATGGAAGCTATTCGCGGTAAAGACATTGGCATGATCTTTCAGGACCCGATGACCTCTTTGAATCCGACGATTAAAATCGGCAAGCAAATTACTGAAGTGTTAACCAAACATCAGAATATGTCAGCGGCTGAAGCTAAGGACCAAGCGATCGAAATGCTGAAGCTTGTCGGCATCAAAAACGCGGAAGCCCGCTTTAATCAATATCCTCATGAATTTTCCGGAGGGATGCGTCAACGCGCGATGATCGCGATTGCGCTCGCTTGCCGGCCAGCACTGCTGATCGCCGATGAGCCGACGACCGCCCTAGACGTGACGATACAAGCGCAAATTATGGATGTTATGAAGGACATGCAGCAGCGTCTTGGAACATCAATCATTCTGATTACGCATGACCTCGGCGTCGTAGCCGGCATGTGCGATCGCGTAATCGTTATGTATGCCGGAGAAGTGGTGGAAACCGGGACCAAATGGGAGATTTTTAAAAATCCTCAGCATCCCTACACCAAGGGACTGCTTCGCTCCATGCCGCGCCTCGACCAGAAGAAAAGCGAGCCGCTTATTCCGATTATCGGCACTCCGCCCGATTTGATTAAGCCGCCGCTAGGCTGCCCGTTTGCAGCCCGCTGTGATCAGGCGATGAAGATTTGTGAACGGATCGATCCAGAAGCGACCGTGTTTAGCGACACGCATACTGCACGGTGCTGGGACCTGCATCCGATGGCGAAGGAGGCGCAGTCGTCTTGAATAAAAATCTAATCGAGGTCGAAGGCCTCAAGAAGTATTTTAATGTTGGCGGCGGCAACGTACTCAAGGCCGTTAACGATATCAGCTTTTCCATTGCGGAAGGGGAGACGCTAGGACTGGTTGGCGAGTCAGGCTGCGGCAAATCGACGGCAGGACGGACTATCCTCCGTTTATACGAACCTACTGGAGGCAGTGTAAAGTTCAACGGAGTAGATATCAGCAAGCTCCCTCCGAAGAAAATGAAGGCGATGCGCCGCGATATGCAGATGATATTCCAGGATCCGTACGCATCGCTGAATCCAAGATTTACCGTTACCGATATTATCGGCGAGGCGCTGGACATCCACAATATGGCCGGCAGCCGGGCGGAGCGGAAGAGACGGGTCGAGGAACTGCTCGATATGGTCGGTCTCAACCCGGATCACGCGACGCGTTATCCGCATGAATTTTCCGGCGGTCAGCGCCAGCGGATCGGGATTGCCCGCGCGCTTGCCGTCAATCCGAAATTCATCATTTGCGACGAGCCGATTTCCGCGCTGGACGTATCGATTCAGGCACAGGTCGTTAACCTGCTCAAGGATTTGCAGGATCGTCTGGGATTAACATACCTGTTCATCGCGCATGACCTGTCCATGGTCAAGCATATTAGCGACAGGGTAGCGGTGATGTACCTTGGCCGCATCGTGGAGCTTGCGGAGAGCGAAGAGTTGTATGCTAATCCAATGCATCCGTATACGAAGACGCTACTGTCCGCGATCCCGATCCCTGATCCGGAAATCGAGGCTAATAAGAAGCGCATTTTGCTGGAGGACGATGCCAATGGTCCAATCCATTCGGCCAAAGGCGGTTCCGGCGGCGGTGCCTTTGATCTGGAAAATTCCGAACTGGTTGAGGTAACCAAGGGACACTGGGTATCGATGCCGAAAAAATAACAAAAACCGATGAGCTCTCTCAGCGCCGCTTTCGCCGCCTGGGAGAGCTTATTTATTGAAAACATAGATTCGCTTTGACGGGAAAGGAGTACATTCGGTACAATCGAATGGAGGTTTTCGATAAGGAACAGGAGGATATGAACCTGATGAACGTTGTTCAAGAGCCTTTACAATCCGGTCAACCGCTGGCAGAGTCCTACCTGTCGGACTATGAGGCAGTAGAGCATTTGTACGGCGGAGGATATCCGGCAAACGATCGAAGCTGGACGGCTAGACTGCAGTGGCTGGATCAGACAGAGCATTTACGGGCCGGACGAAAGGAACTTGTCAGCCGGCTTCGCGAATATAATGAACGGCTTAATCCGGAGGCTGCCGTGATGAGTTCGTTGAGCAGGCTGGAGCAGCCGGGAACTGTCGTTATTGCTGGAGGACAGCAAAGCGGCTTGTTCACGGGGCCTTTGCTTGTTATATACAAAGCCGCAACGATTATTAAAGCGGCTGAGCGGGCGGCTTCCCTGCTAGGGCGGGATGTTGTTCCCGTATTCTGGATTGCCGGGGAGGATCATGACTGGGATGAGGTAAATCATACATATGTGCTCTCGCCAAGTCTTGAGGTAAGCCGTATCCGCATTCCGCGCGAGGAAGGCTGCAGGGGACCGGTCAGCCATACTACGGTCAGCGAGGAGGAGTGGAACCATGCCGCTAAAGAGCTGGAGAGACTGCTCCCGGATAGCGAATTCAAAGCCGATTTGCTGCAGCAATTGAGGGATACGCTGGCCGTATCCGGTTCATTGACTGATGCCTTTGCAAGGCTGCTCGGCACCTGGTTCGGAAAGTATGGCCTCATCCTGCTGGATTCCGCGGATCCGGCGCTGCGGCGGCTGGAAGCACCGATGTTTGAGGCGATGATCCGTAGCAACGATGAACTGGAATCCGCGTATCACGCGGCCTCCAGAGAGATTGCCGCTCAAGGCTTCTCTCAGCAGGCTGAGGTTGCCGAGGGAGGCGCAAATCTTTTCTACGTCTCTGAAGGAGAGCGTTTGCTCTTATTTAAGCGTGACGGCCGATTTGTTGACCGAAAAGGTTTGGTTTCCTTTACTCCGAGCGAGCTGCTCGACGAGCTTCATCGCCATCCTGAGCGCTTTAGCAACAACGTGCTTACCCGGCCTGTGATGCAGGATTATTTGCTTCCTGTGCTCGGTTCCGTGCTGGGCCACGGGGAAATTGCATATTGGGCCCTAACGGGTAAGGCGTTCGAGCTGCTGCAGCTGCGCATGCCGATCTTACTGCCAAGAATGTCGTTTACAGTTATGGACGACAAACTGCAAAAGCATATGGACAAATATGGGCTGACATGGGAAGATGTAATGGATCATGCCGTATTTGGCAGAATCAAGGCGGATTGGCTGGCAAGTCAGGATCAGCTCCGGCTGGATGACCGGTTCGAGGATATGAAGAGAGCCTTCGCTGATTTGTACGATCCGTTGATAGAGCAGCTTGGCAGTGTAGAAAAAGGTCTGCTCAAACTGGGCGGTGCAAATAAAGCCAAAATCATCGAACAGATGGATTTTATGCAGACGCGTGTCAAGGATGCGCTCGAAAGAAGCAATGAAACGGGCCTGCGCCATTTTGACCGTATTGAACTGTCCCTGTTTCCACAGCGCAAGCCACAGGAGCGGGTATTCAATATTTTTGCCTATTTAAATCGCTACGGGTTCGATTGGATTGACCGTCTGATGGAAGTTCCGTACGACATGATGGGGCATCATAGAATGATTTACATGTAAAGGCATTCAGCAAGCGAAATTTTGATCACAGATTATGATTGGGAGGTTACTGCATTGACAACAAAAGCGATTCAGAACAGCATAATTACGGATTTGAAGCTGGCTCCAGAGGGCCATTTGAAAATCGATTGGGTGGAAGCCCATATGCCGGTGCTTAGCCGCATCCGCAAGCAATTTGAGCAGGAGCAGCCATTTAAAGGTTTGAAGGTAGCTATATCTTTGCACTTGGAGGCCAAAACCGCTTATCTGGCGAAAGTGGTGCAAGCGGGCGGAGCTGAGGTTACCATTACGGGCAGCAACCCTCTATCCACGCAGGATGATGTATGCGCGGCGCTTGTTGAGGACGGAGTAACGGTGTTTGCGAAATATAATCCCGATCCGAAGGAATATAAAGAGCTGTTGATCCGCGCTCTGGAGAATAAGCCTGATCTGATCATTGACGACGGAGGCGACCTGGTCAGCATTTTGCACTCCGAGCGTCCCGACCTGATGGAGAACGTTCGCGGCGGCGCCGAAGAAACGACAACCGGTATTTTGCGCCTCAAAGCGATGGATAAGGAAGGCCAGCTGAAGTTCCCGATGGTTGCGGTCAATGATGCCTACTGCAAATACTTGTTTGACAACCGCTATGGAACAGGCCAATCGGTCTGGGACGGTATTAACCGGACGACGAACCTTGTCGTTGCAGGGAAAACGGTTGTTGTCGTTGGCTACGGCTGGTGCGGCAAAGGGGTTGCCATGCGAGCCAAGGGACTCGGAGCCAATGTTATCGTAACAGAAATCGACGCAATCAAAGCGGTCGAGGCTTACATGGACGGGTTCCATGTTATGCCGATGATTGAAGCTGCCAAAGTAGGCGATTTCTTCGTAACGGTGACGGGCAACCGCGACGTTATTCGCGGCGAGCACTATGATGTAATGAAGGACGGAGCAATTCTGTCCAACGCAGGGCATTTCGATGTTGAGGTCAACAAGCCGGAGCTCGAGGAGCGTTCCGTTTCCGTACGCACCGTAAGACGCAACATCGAGGAATATCAGCTTAAGGATGGACGCAAAATGTACGTTCTAGCCGAAGGCCGTCTGGTGAACCTAGCGGCAGGCGACGGACACCCTGCCGAAATTATGGATATGACCTTTGCTCTGCAAGCTTTGTCCTTGAAATACGTCAATGAGCGCTATAAAGAAATCGGCGCAACTGTAGTTAACGTACCTTATGAGCTGGATGAGCAGGTTGCCCGTTACAAGCTGGAAAGCCTTGGTTTCGGCATCGACCGGCTAACGGAAGAACAACGCGCTTATTTGGATAGCTGGCAAGAACATTAAGATTATAACGTATCAGTATATTGCATTTATTATAAAAAGACAGGCGGGAAAACATTTCCCGCCTGTCTTTTTGACGTGACGGAAAAAGAAGCTTGATAGGACTTTAGGTCCCTTGTCAATGTGCTTAATACCTAACTATTTTATGTAAAACCTGGAAGTATCCAAAGAATCGCAAAAATATACGCTTTCTTCGAAAAATAATTTGCATTGTAGGAGGATTTTACGCTAGAATGCAGAATAACTAATGTCATGAGTGGTGGAAAGTGGTGCAAAGTGGGGGAAAGAGGTAAGGAGTGACGGTTCAATGTTTATGGGGGAGTTCCAACATAGCATTGATGACAAAGGCCGGATAATTATACCGGCTAAATTTCGTGATCTCCTCGGAGCTTCTTTCGTAGTGACCCGCGGTTTGGACCAATGCCTTTTTGTGTATCCGATGCAGGAATGGGAAGTGCTGGAGCAGAAGCTGAAGGCCCTCCCTTTAATGAAGTCTGACGCTCGTGCATTCACCCGCTTTTTTTTCTCAGGAGCGACAGAATGCGAGTGGGACAAACAGGGAAGGGTAAATTTACCGGCAAATTTGCGGCAGTACGCTAAGCTTGAGAAGGATTGCGTTGTACTTGGTGTGTCGAATCGGGTTGAAATTTGGAGCCGTGACACCTGGGAGCAATACTTTCAGCAATCGGAGGACACATTCAATGACATTGCGGAGAAACTCGTTGATTTTAATTTTGATTTGTAGACGGTCTGGAGGGCTGCAGCTTGTTTCATCACATCACAGTGCTTAAGGAAGAAGCGACAGAGGGGCTGCGCATCAAGCCGAATGGTATTTATGTAGATTGTACCTTGGGAGGCGGAGGGCATAGCTCGGTAATTCTGTCCAAGCTTGGAGCTGAAGGGCGTCTAATCGCCTTTGACCAAGATGATTGGGCGCATGAGAATGCCAAAGCCAAATTATCCTCTTATGGAGAGCGGCTAACCTTGGTGCGAAGCAATTTTCGATATTTGCAGGAGAAGCTGTCGGAGCTCGATTGGGTTCCTAAGAAGGACGGCGTGCCTCAGGTTGACGGTATTTTGTTCGATCTGGGCGTATCATCACCTCAATTCGATGAGGGCGAGCGGGGCTTCAGCTACAATGCGGACGCCCAGCTCGACATGAGAATGGATCAGACGGCCGGTCTAACTGCAAGAGAAATCGTGAATGAATGGCCGGAGAGCGAAATTGCGCGTATTTTATATCAGTATGGTGAAGAGAAATTTTCAAGACGAATTGCCAGAGTCATCGCCGAGAAGCGTGCCGGGCATCCGATCGAGACGACCGGTCAACTGGTTGAACTCATTAAAGAAGGGATTCCAGCCGCTGCGCGCCGTACGGGCGGACATCCGGCCAAACGAAGTTTTCAGGCATTGCGGATCGCGGTTAACGATGAATTGGGCGCCTTCGAGGACGGGTTGCATGCTGCAATTCGTTGTGCGGCGCCGGGCGGCAGAGTGTCGGTTATCACATTTCATTCGCTAGAAGACCGGATTTGCAAGCAAATTTTTGCAAAATTTGTCGAGAGGTGTACTTGCCCTCCGGATTTCCCGATGTGTGTTTGCGGAGGGAAGGGTGAACTCAAACTGATTAACCGGAAGCCGATGGTTCCTTCCGAGGAAGAATTGGCTGATAATCCCCGGGCGCGTTCAGCGAAATTGCGCGTAGCGGAGAAATTGTAATCTGTAGCGGAGGAATCGAGATATGGCCTATACACGGGGAAATTTGGCAGTAAAGGAAAAAGCTCATGAACGCGGCAATCAGTCGCAGCGCTACCGTGAAACGACGAAGGTTGTTACCCGCAGAGCCGCTCTTCCTGTTCGGGAGAAGCTGCTATATATGTTCACTATCATGTTCTGTGTAGCCGTGATGGGTGGTTTGCTGTGGCAAAATGCCAATCTGTACAACATGAAACGCGAAATGTATAACCTAAATACCGACATGCAGAAGCTGAACGCCGAGATGAATGAGCTGACCATACAGAAAGAAAAGCTAGAGGAGCAAATTCCTCAGGAGGCCGCCAAGCTCGGTTATACGGAGTCGAATGAAGAAGGGTTTCACGTACAAATTTCGACAGAGTCCGGCAGCAAAACTGCGAATTCAGAAGACGCAGCCAAGGTAGCCAGAAAATAAAGAATTAAAGAGGTTCTAGCCATGATCAAAAGAATCAAACTGCGGACGCTGCTTATAGGGGGAGTTATTACCCTCTTTTTTGCTGTATTGATGGGAAAAGTGTTTTGGATACAGGTCGTTGAGGCGGATTTCTGGCAAGACTATGCGGAAAAGGTATGGTCTAAGAAGAAGACGATACCGGCCAGCCGCGGCAAAATCATCGATCGTAACGGCGATATTCTGGCGGTGGATGCTCCTGCTTACACCGTCGCCATCAATCCCAAACTGATTCATGAGGCGGGAATCCAGGAGGATATCGTGAAGGGGCTTCACGATATCCTCGGCAAGAAAGAGGATGAACTGCGCGAGCTCGTCAATGCCAAGAACGAAGACGGCGAGTTCTATAGGCAGAGAGAAGTGCGCAGAGAGGGCTGGAAGGTCGATCAGGACGTAAAGGAACAGGTTGAGAAATTAAGAGATGATCTGATGAAAGAGCATGAACTTGAAGATGTAGGCATCATTCTCATTAAGGATCAAAAGCGATATTATCCGAAGAACAGCCTGGCGGCGCATGTGCTCGGTTATGTCAATCGCGAAGGCGAGGCTGTACCGGGCACGGGCATCGAAGCATACTACGATGAGGAGCTGAGAGGCCAGGACGGTTCGCTTGAATATAAGAGCGACGGCCGTGGAATCGAGATCCCCAAGGCTAGTGAAATTTTCACGCCAGCAAGGAATGGAAAGGATTTACAGCTGACGATTGACTATACAATCCAGTATTATATCGAAGAGGCGATGAGGGAAGCTTACGCCGAACTGAAGCCGATCAGCATGACGGTAGTCGCAGTTGATCCGAAAACGATGGAGATTCTGGGCATGGCGAACATGCCAACTTATAATCCCAACGAGTATTGGAAAGACGTCGACCAGAGGAATTTCTACAACCATGCGATCAAATCAGTCTATGAGCCAGGTTCGACGTTCAAGATTGTAACGCTGGCTGGAGCGGTGCAGGAAGGCATGTTCAATCCGAACGAGAGCTTCATGTCCGGCAGCATTCGCGTACCCGGCCAGACGATTCACGACGTAAAACGGTCGGGATGGGGAGCAATCTCATATTTGGAAGGAGTCAAGCGCTCCAGTAACGTTGCTTTTGTTAAACTTGGCTATGAGAAGCTGGGTCCTGATTTGCTAAAAGAGTACGTTGACAATTTCGGTTTCGGGCAAAAGACAGGCATAGAGCTTCCCGGAGAAGCAAAGGGGATAGTTAGTCCGGTATACCAGGCAGACTTTGCTGCCATGTCCTACGGACACGGCCAACTGCTTGTAACGCCAGTCCAGCAGCTTGTCGCGGTAGCTGCGGTGGCGAACGGCGGCAAATTGATGGAACCGCATATTGTCAAATCCATTACGGATCCTCATACCGGGGAGACCGTGACAACGCAGCCGAAAGTCATTCGCCAAGTCATATCGCCGGAGAAAGCGAAGGAAGTTAGCGGATATCTAGAACAGGTGGTCTCCGATCTAAAGATTGGTACCGGCCGGCATGCTTATATAGACGGTTATCGCATCGCAGGCAAGACAGGAACCGCGGTTAAGGCGGCTAAGGGCGGGTATGATTATACGAAACAGGTCGTTTCCTTCGTGGGTTACGCCCCTGTAGATGATCCCAAAATTGCTATCCTCGTATTGATCGACGAACCTAGCAATTCCGAACTTGGCGGCGGTACGGCGGCAGGGCCGATCGTCAAAAAAATAATGAACCAGGCTCTGCAATATATGGGAGTGCCGAAGCAGATCGATAAGGCATCGAACTCTTCTACGGCCGCAACTGGCGCAAAGGCGCCGGAGCTTAGCGGCTTGGGTGTGCAGGAAGCCAAGGATTTGCTTGCAGGGAAGGGAATTTCCTATGCGACGCTGGGTAACGGAAGCAAGGTCGTCTCCCAATTTCCGAAGGCCGGGACTTATATGAAGCCTGGCCAGCATATGTACATTCTCACGGAAGAAGGCCAGCATTTGAACATCCCTAATGTGAAGGGGCAATCTTTGCGCGATGCGATGGAACTGTTGTCTGTGCTCCAGGTATCCGTAAGGACTGTAGGCGAAGGGTATGTCGTTGATCAACAGGTGACGGAAGTTCAAGGCCAGAGGCAGGTTACGCTTGTGCTGGAGCCTATTAGCAAGGAGGGTGACCAGGAGGCGGCGGGAGAAGACGCTTCTGATCAAAACCAGGATGGTGATGATAAGAACGAGTCTGATTTGGAGGAATCTGGCGAGCCATCCCCATAGCTTGTTCTAACCCCTGTTTGTCCTGAATAGTCATGATAGCAGTACGATCATGTCTTGCGAGGAACGAACAGGGGGTCAAACTATGAAAGTATCCAAGATTACCATCAGGCGAAGATTGCTGCTGCTGCTGTTGCTGCTGGTTATGCTGTTTGCGGCCCTGGTTATCAGGCTCGCTTACGTACAGCTAGGGCAAGGAGCGGAGCTGTCGGCTAAAGCGGAGGATTCCTGGCGGCGTAACATCCCTTTCTCGGCTAAGCGGGGGGAAATCAGCGATCGCAACGGGGTTACGCTCGCCTATAATATAACTACGCCAACGGTGATGGCGATTCCGGTGCAGATCAAGGACCCGAAGGCTACTGCGCGCAGCTTGGCGCCGCTCCTCGGGATGAGCGAAGAACAGATTCTCAAGACGATCACGAAGCGACAATCGATAGTCAGGCTGCAGCCCGGCGGACGCAAAATTACGATGGAAAAAGGACAGCAAATTCGTGATTTGGCTCTCCCGGGTATTGTTGTTGCTGAGGATAACAAAAGGTATTATCCTTATGGAGGGCTGGCTGCCCATATTCTTGGTTTTACCGGCAGCTACAATCAGGGACTGACCGGTGTCGAGCAGAAATACGACAGCCAGCTGAACGGAATGAGCGGCAGTATCTCGTATTTGTCCGATGCGGGCGGCAGGCTGATGCCGGGCTCGTCGGAGAAATACGTCGAGCCGAAGGATGGGCTTAATTTGCAGCTTACGATCGATAAGACGATTCAGAGCATCATGGAACGGGAGCTCGATCAGGCGATGGCTAGGTTGCAGGCGAATTCGGCGATTTCCATCGCGATGGATCCCAATAGCGGAGAAATACTGGCGATGGCCTCTCGCCCGGGATATGACCCGGGAAATTATCAGGAATACACCGCTGAGGTGTACAACCGCAACCTGCCGATCTGGATGACTTATGAACCGGGGTCAACATTTAAGATCATTACCCTGGCAGCGGCTTTGGAGGAGAAGAAAGTCAATCTTAACGAAGGTTTTTTTGATCCGGGTTTTATTAAAGTGGCTGGCGCCTCGCTTCGCTGCTGGAAAAGGGGCGGTCATGGAAGCCAGACCTTCCTGCAGGTCGTGGAAAATTCCTGCAACCCGGGATTTGTAACGCTTGGACAGCGGCTCGGCAAAGAGACTCTATTCAAGTACATTAAGGATTTCGGCTTTGGCAGCAAAACAGGGATAGATTTGAGCGGGGAAGAGAACGGCATTTTGTTTAAGCTGTCTCAAGTTGGGCCCGTAGAGCTGGCGACGACATCGTTCGGGCAAGGGGTCTCGGTTACGCCGATCCAGCAGATTACAGCCGTGTCAGCCGCCATTAACGGCGGCAAGCTCTATAAGCCCCATGTGACGAAATCATGGACCAATCCCGACACCGGCCAGATTGTCGACGAGGTAGAGCCGACTGTTGTCCGGCAGGTCATTTCCGAGGCGACTTCAAAGCAAGTAAGGAGCGCGCTGGAGAGCGTCGTTGCGAACGGTACAGGGGGGAACGCATTTATCGACGGGTACCGGGTCGGCGGCAAGACGGGAACGGCCCAGAAGGTTGTGAACGGCCGTTATTCGACAAGCGAGCATATCGTTTCGTTTATCGGCTTTGCCCCTGCAGACGATCCAAAAATCGTCGTATACACCGCGGTCGACAATCCTCAAGGCATTCAATTCGGGGGCGTTGTCGCTGCGCCAATCGTCCGCAATATATTGACCGATGCCTTGGAGTACATGGAAGTCCCTCCCCGTAAGGATCAGATGACTAAGAAGTACAAATACGGAGAAACGAAAATCGTGACCGTTCCCGATTTGATCGGGCATAGCGTGCAGGAAATCTATGAAGACTTGAACTTGAACTTCTCCTTGGCTAAATCAGGGGTTGGCAATATCGTCATTAATCAGGCGCCGAAGCCGGGAACGAGGGTGGAGAGCGGTTCAATCATCCGGATTTACATGGGCCAAGAATCCGAGGCAGGCATCGAGCATGACCATAGTGAATAATATTCCTGAAAAACCATGCTCTTGGTGATAATATAAGTGAGTGCATTGAAAAGGAACGTAACAATTTGACGGAGGGGTCTTACATGCTGCTGACAGAGCTGGCTACATATTTAATTACATCGAGAATACATGGTAATAAAGAGACGGCGTGCGCGGGTATCGCCATCGATTCCCGGCGAGTGAACGCTGGCGACCTGTTCGTCTGCCTGCCAGGCCATACGGTGGATGGGCATGATTTTGCTCCGGAAGCCGCTCGGCGGGGAGCTGCGGCGCTGGTTGTAGAGCGGTATTTGGAGCATGTCGATCTGCCTCAGCTTCAGGTGAAGGACAGCAGGCTGGCGATGGCGATATTAAGCAATGTATTCTACCAGACGCCGAGCTCTCGCCTAAAAGTCATCGGTGTGACCGGGACGAACGGCAAGACGACAACGACTTATCTCATTGAACGTATTCTTGCGGATCAGGGCAGCAATACGGGGCTGATTGGCACGATTGAACGGAAATACGGGGGGCAGACCTTCCCGATGCCGGGAACGACACCGGAGTCGTTGGATCTGCAGCGTTATTTAGCTGAAATGGTGCAAAGCGATGTAGATTATTGCGTTATGGAGGTATCTTCACACGCGCTTGAACAGGGAAGGGTCAAAGGAACGCGCTTCCGTACCGCCATATTTACGAATTTGACGCAGGATCATTTGGATTACCATCACACGATGGAAGAATACCGCGCCGCCAAAGGACTGTTCTTCTCACGGCTTGGGAATATCTATGAGGAGGATCCTGATCTGCGCAGCTATGCAGTGATAAATGCAGACGACCCGGTATCCGCTTATTTCGCACAGCAAACGGCGGCGGAGGTCATCACCTACGGCGTTGAGCATGCGGCCGATATCCGGGCATCGGACATCGCCATTACGGCCCGGGGAACTACATTCCATGTTGATACGTTTCAGGGCAGCGCCGACATTGCGCTTCGGATGGTGGGCAAATTTAATGTGTACAACGCTCTGGCAGCGATAGCTGCAGCTTTGCTTGAGGGTGTTCCGCTGAATCGTATCAAAGAGAGCCTGGAAGCTGTAAAAGGGGTGGACGGCCGGGTCGAAGCTGTGGATGAAGGGCAGCCGTTTGCGGTCATTGTCGATTATGCCCATACGCCGGACGGGCTCGAAAACGTGCTGCGCACGGTAGGGGAGTTTGCCGAAGGACGGGTCATCTGCGTATTTGGCTGCGGCGGGGACCGCGATAAGACGAAACGGCCCGTCATGGGAAAAATAGCTGCCAAATATGCGCAGTATGTCATCGTTACGTCTGATAATCCGCGTACGGAGGATCCTGTGGCGATCCTGAATGATATTGCGGCCGGGCTTGTGGAGGATGGTGTCGACGAGAAGCGCTATGAGCTGGTTGTCGACCGGCGGGAGGCAATCCGGAAGGCTATTGAAATGGCAAGCAATGAAGATGTAGTATTGATTGCGGGGAAAGGTCATGAGACCTATCAACTGATCGGCACGGAAGTGCATGACTTCGACGATCGGATCGTTGCGAAAGAAGCGATAAGGGGCTTGAACAAGTGATCAAGAGAAAATTGAGAGAAGTAGCGGCGATGTGCGGCGGCGAACTCCGCAGCCCGGAGGATGCCGAATTAATTATACAAGGGATTACGACAGACTCCCGCAGCATTATAGAGGGTTGTCTGTTCATACCGCTGGTGGGCGAGAAATTTGACGGCCATGATTTTGCCGGAGATTGCCTCGCAGCAGGCGCAGCGGCTGTATTGTGGGACAAAGCCAAAGGCTCGCCTCCTGGGCCGGCTGTGATCGTAGATGATACTCTGGCAGCTCTTCAGCGGCTGGCGCAAAACTACCTCAAGCAGAGCAAAGCCAGGGTAGTTGGAATTACCGGAAGCAACGGCAAGACGACGACCAAGGATATCGTTTTCTCACTGCTGTCTACGACGTACAATGTGCATAAAACGCAAGGGAACTTCAACAATCATATCGGCCTGCCATTAACGATCCTTGCCATGCCGGAAGATTCGGAAATTGCCGTTCTGGAGATGGGCATGAGCGGGCGCCATGAAATCGAGCTGCTCTCAAAGCTGGCCGAACCGGAAGTAGCGGTTATCACCAACATTGGTGAAGCGCATTTGCTGCAGCTCGGGTCCAGGCTGGAAATCGCCCGGGCCAAACTGGAAATATTGGCAGGGCTCAGGCCGGGGGGGACGTTCGTCCATGACGGTGACGAGCCGCTTATTCAAGAGGTTCTGTCGGAACCGGCGACGCTCAAACCGGATCATTTCGATACAATAACCTTTGGTCTGCTGCCGCATAACGATGATTATCCTGTCGACTTGATGTTCCTGGATGACGGGACGGTGTTCACGTCCAGCGCTGGAAGCAACGAACCGCTTCATTTGCCGCTGCTCGGCCAGCACAACGTCATCAATTGTCTTGCAGCCATCGCCGTCGCCCGATATTTCGGGGTAACGGAGGCCGCGATCAAGGAAGGGCTGACCCAAATCAAGCTGACGGGCATGCGGATCGAGATCGTGAAGGGGCGCAGCGGTATCACGATATTGAATGACGCGTATAACGCAAGTCCCACAGCCGTGAAGGCGGCGATCGGCGTGCTTGAGAACATGAAGGGGTATAGACGCAAAATTGCTGTTTTGGGCGATATGCTGGAGCTTGGGGACGCCGAGGACGCTTTGCACCAGGAGGTCGGTGCCTTTATGAAAGGCGGTAAAGTGGACCTGCTGTTCACTTATGGAACTCTAGGCGCGATGATCGCGGCAGGTGCCGCAGGGCATTTGGACCAAAGCAGCATTCATGCATATACTGATAAAGTTGAGCTTATAGAAGGGCTTCTGGCGATTCTGCATCCCGAGGATATCGTGCTCGTCAAGGCGTCTCGGGGCATGAAGCTTGAAGAAGTCGTGGAGGCCCTCAAAAATAGTGAGCTTCCTCAATAAATACCGGCTAATAAGGGGGTGATCCCATGGATTTTGGACTTATATTGTTAACGATAGGAGTATCCTTTATACTGGCCGTCATTTCGGCTCCGCTGCTTATTCCGATTTTGCGGCGGATGAAGTTCGGGCAGCAGATTCGAAACGAAGGACCGCAGAGCCACCAGAAGAAGGCAGGGACGCCAACGATGGGCGGTATCGTCATTATATTGGCCTTCACGCTGGCATTTCTGAAATTCTCGGTGATCAATACGGATTTCTACGTGCTGCTCGTGGCGACGCTTGGCTTCGGACTGGTCGGCTTTCTGGACGACTACATCAAAATCGTATTTAAACGTTCCTTGGGACTGACGCCCAGACAGAAATTGTTCGGACAGCTGCTGTTCGCCGGGATCGTCTGCGCTCTGCTGATTTCCGAAGGACACAGCACCGCGCTGGGCATTCCGGGTACGTCGATAGCCTTTGACTGGGGAGCGTGGTTCTACTATCCGTTTATTATCCTTATGATGCTTGCCATCAGTAATGCGGTGAATTTTACCGACGGACTGGATGGATTGCTGTCTGGCGTGAGCGCCATCGCTCTCGGGGCATATGCCGTCATCGCGATGCAGGCTACATCGATACCGGCTGCGGTTTGTGCGGCAGCGATGATCGGTGCGGTGCTGGGTTTTCTCGTGTTCAATGCCCATCCGGCAAAAGTGTTCATGGGGGACACCGGATCGCTTGGCATCGGGGGCGCGATTGCAGCCATTGCGATTATTACGAAGAGCGAGCTTTTGTTTCTTGTAATCGGCGGGGTTTTCGTCATTGAAATGCTGTCCGTCGTACTGCAGGTTATTTCTTTCAAGACTCGTGGCAAACGAATATTCAAGATGAGTCCGATTCACCACCATTTCGAACTGTCGGGCTGGTCGGAATGGCGGGTCGTCGTTACTTTTTGGGCCGTTGGCTTGCTGCTGGCCGGGGTTGGACTTTATTTAAACAAGGGGTTGTAATATGATGAAGCATCCAGAACAATACCGGGGACGGCAGATTGTCGTCCTGGGCCTGGCAAGAAGCGGTGTTCAAGTTGCCAAAACCCTGCATCGCCAAGGGGCGATCGTAACCGTTAATGATAAAAAGGACAGAGACCAATGTCCCGAAGCTTCTGAATTAGAGGCTTTGGGAATTTCTGTTCTATGCGGGGGGCATCCGGACGATCTGATACATCAGGGAATCGAGCTGGTCGTAAAAAATCCAGGCATTCCTTACAGCGCGCCACCCGTCGTCAAAGCGCTTGAGCTGGGGATTGATGTCGTGACCGAAGTCGAAGTTGCCTACCGCTTATGCGCTGCGCCAATGATAGGCATAACGGGCTCAAACGGCAAGACGACGACGACCACCTGGATTGGAAGCATGCTGCAAAACGCGGGCCTTAACCCGATCGTCGCCGGCAATATCGGAACGCCTCTCTGTGAAGCAGCCGAGGCAGCCCGCACGGACAACTGGATGGTTGTAGAGCTGAGCAGCTTCCAGCTTAAAGGGACGCAGCAGTTCCGCCCTGCAATTGGTGTGCTGCTTAATGTCGCCGAGACCCATTTGGACTATCACGGCACGATGGAGGACTATGTTTCCTCGAAAGCGAAGCTGTTCGCCAATCAGACGGAAGCGGACACCGCCGTAATCAATTGGGATGATCCGATCTGCCGGGAGCTTGTCCCTTATATCCAGGCGAAGCTATTACCGTTCTCGATGACGGAGCGGCTAAAGGCCGAGGGAATTTACGTCGAACCTCCGTATTTGCCGCAAAGTGCGGATTCCCAGTCAAGAGTGATCGTTTACAGGAATGCCGAGGATGCTGTCATCGAGATTATTCGAGTGGACGAGATCGGCTTGCCGGGCCGCTTCAACACAGAGAACGCTCTAGCTGCGATTGCCGCATGCCTTGCAGCAGGAGCAAACCCTGAGCAGCTTGCCGAGCCGCTGCGCGCATTCCGTGGCGTGGAGCACCGGCTGGAGTACGTTGCCGTTAAAGAGGGCGTGACTTACTATAACAACTCGAAAGCGACGAACTCCAAGGCGACGACGATGGCTATCGAGGCGCTGGAGGCGCCGATTGTGCTCATCGCTGGGGGGCTGGACCGAGGCTCCGATTACATGGAGCTGGTTCCCGTATTCCGGGACAAGGTTAAAGCTGTTGTGGCGCTGGGAGAGACGAAGGAGAAAATAGCCCGCGTCGCCGAGCTGGCTGGATTATCGGACGCATTGCTTGTCGATACTGGAGACAGTGCTGCCGAGACGCTGCGAACCGCAACCCTCCAAGCTGCCGGTCTGGCGGAGCCGGGGGATATCGTCCTGCTGTCGCCTGCTTGCGCTAGTTGGGACATGTTTGCTTCTTACGAGGAGCGGGGACGCATTTTTAAAGAGGCGGTGCATACCCTTTAAGTAGGGGGGTGGAAAAGCCCCTACTTTTGGTTAAGAGGTGGCTTCCACGATGGGCAAAAATCGCATGGCGCCGGATTTTTGGCTGCTGTCCAGCATATTGGGACTGTTGGCTATCGGAATAGTAATGGTATACAGTGCGGGCTCTGTACTCGCTTTCCATGATTACGGAGATTCCTTTTATTTCGTCAAACGACAGCTGTTGTTTGCTGTGCTAGGTCTTGTGGCTATGTTCTTCATGATGAACTTCGATTTTCGCCATTTGCGTAAATATGCCAAGCTTGCTCTGCTTGTCTGCTTTGTCCTGCTCGTTATTGTGCTTATTCCCGGCATAGGCGTCGTCCGGGGCGGTGCGCGAAGCTGGCTTGGCATCAGTTCCTTTGGGATTCAGCCTTCCGAGTTCATGAAGCTTGGAATGATTTTGTTCCTTTCCTACTGGCTAAGCAAGGAAGATTACAAGATTACGATATTTACAAAAGGGCTGCTGCCGCCGCTGGGCATTATGGGACTAGCGTTTGGCCTCATCATGCTGCAGCCGGATTTAGGAACCGGCACGGTCATGATGGGCGCATCCTTGCTGATCGTTTTTACCGCCGGGGCAAGAATCAGGCATTTGGCCGGACTGGCTGCGATCGGAGCAGTCGGCTTCGTCGGGCTTATCTTGGCTGCGCCGTATCGTTTGCAGCGGATTACCGCCTTTCTCGATCCCTGGTCTGATCCGCTTGGCGCCGGATATCAAATCATTCAATCGCTGTATGCGATTGGTCCCGGTGGACTGGCAGGTCTGGGGCTGGGGATGAGCCGCCAGAAATACAGCTATGTTCCCGAGCCACAGACGGACTTCATTTTCTCAATTTTGGCTGAGGAGCTTGGTTTTATCGGCGGATTGCTAGTTTTATTACTGTTTCTCATTTTAGTGTGGAGGGGCATGAGAGTGGCGATGACAGTAGAAGACAGCTTCGGAAGCTTGCTTGCCGTCGGAATTGTCGGTATGGTAGCTGTACAGGTTGTTATCAATATCGGCGTCGTCATCGGTCTCATGCCTGTCACTGGCATTACCCTGCCGCTGATCAGCTACGGGGGCTCATCGCTTACGCTGATGCTGACGGCGCTAGGTATTCTATTGAATTTATCCCGTTATGCGAGGTGAACAAGTATGCGCGTCGTGCTAAGCGGCGGCGGAACGGGGGGACATATTTATCCCGCTCTGGCGATCGCAAAACAATGCGGTGCGGAATATCCTGATTCCGAATTTCTATATATTGGCGGCGAACGGGGGCTTGAGAGCTCTCTGGTGCCCAAAGAGAACATACCATTCAAAGCTATTAATATTACCGGCTTTCGCCGGAAATTGTCGTTTGATAACGTTAAAACGATTGTTCGTTTCGTAAAGGGCGTGCGTACTTCCAAACGGCTTCTGAGAGAGTTCAAGCCGGATGTGGTGATTGGAACGGGAGGATATGTCTGCGGTCCTGTCGTATATGCAGCGGCGAAGCTCGGCATTCCGAGCATTATCCATGAACAGAATGCGGTACCCGGACTGACGAATCGTTTTCTGAGCAAATACGTATCTACGGTAGCAGTCAGCTTCGAAGGATCAGGTGCTGCCTTTCCGGCGGCGAAGAAAATTCTGTATACCGGGAATCCTCGGGCCACGACTGTTTTTGAAGCGGATAAAAACAAGGGATATGCTTCGCTCGGGCTTCCGCCGAACAGCCCGATCGTTCTCATTGTCGGGGGAAGCCGCGGGGCAAAAGTGATCAACGAAGCGATGATCGATATGGCGCCTTTTATCTCTAAGCTGGGGCATATTTCTTTTATTTATGTTACCGGCGAAAGCTACTATGAAACTACAAAGTCGGCAATCGCTGCCAAACTAGGCGAGATTCCGGGGAACTTGCGGGTGCTGCCTTACGTGCATAATATGCCGGAGGTGCTGGCTTGTACCTCGTTGATTGTAAACCGGGCCGGGGCGTCCTTCCTGGCGGAGATTACCGCCCTAGGCATCCCGTCCATCCTGATTCCGTCGCCGAATGTCACGAACAATCATCAGGAGAAAAATGCGAGATCGCTGGAGACGTCGGGAGCGGCCGAGGTGATCCTCGAGCCTCAATTAAACGGCGGCAAATTGTTTGCAGCGGTAGAACGAATTATGACGGAAGCTTCCCTTCATGGAAAAATGTCAGCAGCAGCAAGGAAGCTCGGCAAGCCGGAATCGGCTCATTTGATCGTGGAGGAAATGCGGCGGCTTGTTCGAAGTCAAGGAAAACGATAGAGTATTGCCGGTGCTGGGCCTTTGTCACACTCTTACTTCAGAGGGCATAATATACCATATAAATCGTGACAATCCATGCGGGGACCAGAAGGAAAGACGTCATCCTGCGTCGTCTCCGCGAACCCATGCAGCCGGTGGAAGTATACGGATATAACCGATCATCGGACGGCCTGACTACCGGACGGGATTCGGCATGTTAGTCAAGGAGGGATTTTCAGATGCAGCAATGGATATCGAAATTGTCAGAGCAGGAAGTGGGCAAGGTCTTGCCAAACGAGCCGATGTCGAAGTATACGACATGGAAAATAGGAGGGCCGGCCGACGCTCTAATCATCCCAGAGAACAAGCGGCAGCTGGCAAATTTGATTCGCCAGCTTCATGAAGAGCAAATTCCTTGGTTAATGGTAGGCAAGGGCTCCAACATGCTCGTATCCGATAAGGGGATTCGCGGTGCGGTAATTAAGCTGGGCAGGGAAATGGAGCAGATCCAATTTCGGGGAACCGAGGCCGAAGCGGGGGGAGGCGCCTCGTTCGTGAGATTGAGCATTATGGCGGGTAAGGAAGGCATGACCGGTCTGGAATTTGCTGGGGGGATTCCGGGAACCGTCGGTGGAGCCGTATATATGAACGCTGGCGCTCACGGGTCTGATGTGTCACGCATATTTAAATCAGCTGAAATTGTTCTGGAGACGGGTGAGTTGGTGACTTACAATGCGCAGGATATGGATTTCTCGTACCGCCATTCCATCTTGCATGGGAGCCGCGGAGTAGTGGCCAATGCCATCTTCACCCTGAAGGAAGGGGATCGTTTGGAGATCGCAGCTGCCATGGCTACCTATAAGGATCGCCGCCGCAAGACTCAGCCGTTGCAGCAGCCCTGCGCGGGCAGCGTATTCCGTAATCCGCCAAAGGACCATGCGGCGAGGCTGATCGAAGCGGCAGGACTTAAGGGGAGGAGTATAGGCGGAGCGCAAATATCCGAGCTGCATGCCAATTTCATTGTCAATACGGGGCAAGCGACAGCAGAGGACGTTCTCGCGCTCATGGAGCTAATCAAGGATACCATAGCCTCGAAATATGATATCGCTTTGGTGCCGGAAGTTTACTTCGTGGGTGAACGGTAAACTCGGAGGTGATACATTGGACAAATTGGTGATTGAAGGCGGGCGACCCCTATCAGGAACCATTCAAATCCATGGAGCGAAAAATGCCGCACTGCCTATCTTGGCTGCCAGCTTGCTGTCTGAGGGAGCGGTGCAACTTCGAAATGTTCCTCGTTTGCTCGATATTGATGTTATGCTTGGCATTTTGAGCCGATTAGGCTGTAAAACGGTTCATAAGGACGACACCGTCATGGTCGATGCCAGCGGAGCGGATTCCAGCCATGTGCCTGAGGATTTGATGAAGCAGATGCGCTCTTCTATTTTTTTGATGGGGCCGCTGCTGGCAAGGTTCAAGGAAGTATGCATATATCAACCCGGTGGCTGCGCAATCGGTGAACGGAAAATCGACTTGCATTTACGAGGATTACAGGCTCTTGGAGCCGTAATCGAGGAAAATGATCATCAGATTTGGTGCAGGGCGAGCAAACTTGTGGGCAGCGATATTCATCTTGACTTTCCGAGCGTCGGCGCTACGGAGAACATTATGATGGCTGCGGCGCTGGCTGAAGGAACAACCGTAATTACGAATGCGGCACGGGAGCCCGAAATCCAGGACCTGCAAAATTTTCTTAATTGCATGGGCGCGAGCATCATGGGGGCCGGTACCGACACGATTACGATCCAGGGGGTAAAGCGGCTCAGCCCCTGCGATTACGAGATCATTCCCGATCGGATCGTGGCGGGCACAGCGCTCATTGCGGCAGCAGCCACAAAAGGAACGGTCACCCTGACGCACTGCAATCCTTCCCATCTGGTCTCTCTGCTTCATGTGCTGCGCCGGGCAGGTGTTCAAATAAGCACCTACAATGATATAATAACGGTAAGCAGCATAGGCCGTCTTAAAGCGGTAGAACGTATCATTACTTCACCTTATCCTTCTTTTCCTACAGATTTACAGTCCCAGGTTATGGTGCTTCTATCTTTGGCTGACGGTGTTAGCTTAATGAAGGAAACGGTGTTCGAAGGTCGATTCAAGCATGTTGATGAATTAGTACGGATGGGTGCGGATATTTCCGTTGATATGAACGCAGCGATTATTCGCGGAGTGCCTAGACTATATGGCGCTACCGTGGAGGCAACCGATTTGAGAGCCGGTGCCGCACTCGTGATTGCCGGATTAGCCGCGCAAGGCAAGACGATCGTTGAGCGAGTATATCACATTGACCGTGGTTATGATCGGATAGAAGTGATGTTTCAGCGGCTTGGAGGCGTCGTGAGACGCGATGCTCCTGTACTCAAGCAGCTGGATCTGGCCTAATGTTGCCTTGAATTATCCCCTCCGCCGGAGGGGATAAAGGCTTTGCACATTACAATAATACGGAGAAAAGTTATGTCTAAAGCCAATATGCCAGTGTTGAAGCAACCAAAATCGAAAAGAAGAAGCAGCAAAAAAGTAGCCGGGATTTTAATTCTCCTGTGCTTGTCTTTGCTCGCGGTGCTTTTTTTTCGTTCGTCTTTAAGCAAAATTTCCAGCATTACGTTTGAAGGAAGCTCATATACGCCAAATGAGGATTTACTGGAAATCAGTGGCCTCGAGGTTGGCGCTCCTTTTTTTGGGACGAGCTCGGATACGATAGCGAGGCGTATGACGAAAATTCCGTCCATTGAGGATGTCGAGGTGAACAAATCTTTTCCCGGAGGGATTACGATCAGGGTTAAGGAATATCCGCTTGCAGCCTATGAACTGACCGTGGATGAAGGTTTGAAGGGTTTTCTAGCCAATGGGACAAAGATCAGCCTGGGGATCGGCTCAATGCCGATGGAGAAGCCGATTTTGACGGGATGGAAGGCGGATGATCCGAATTTGTCCAAGCTTTGCCAAGTTCTGGCGCAAATCCCGGATGACCAGGTATCTGATATTTCAGAAATCGTACCTTCACCGACCTTGTCATATCCGGATCGGATCAAGCTGTATACCGGCTCCAAATTTGAGGTGGTGACAGCCATTTCGCTCCTTTCGAAGAAGCTTGAGTACATGAATTCCATTTTGGAGTCTCAGGATCCCGGAATACTTACTATGCTTGAGGCGGATTCCTATGTCCCTTACGAGCCGCATGACGGACAAAATGATACTACTCATGAATGAGAAACAATGATAAAATACATTTTATGGGCTAGTTTTTTAAGAAGCCTTTTTGTCTAATTTTATAGCATTGGACATAAAGGTCCAGGAACCTATTCTATCGTTACCTTTATCCTACTTTATGCAAAAGATGGAATTCAAAAAAATTGTAGAAAAAAGAGGGAAAGGTCAAACGATGTTGAATATGTAGAGTGTGTGTTTTATTAGGCTATAACAATTTTGAATGGGAAATAGGAGGTGCCAGAGCTTGAGCAACAATGACATCATTGTTAGTTTGGACATCGGTACATCCAAAGTTCGTGCTATTATTGGGGAAATTAGTAATGGAACCTTTAATATTATTGGAGTTGGATCGGCCGACTCGGAAGGAATTCGTAAAGGCGCGATTGTAGATATTGACCAAACCGTACAATCGATCCGCAGCGCTGTTGATCATGCGGAACGGATGGTAGGTATTCAAATATCGGAAGTATACGTCGGCATTTCGGGAAATCATATCGGACTCCAGACGAGCCACGGGGTAGTAGCCGTACAGAACGAAGACCGCGAAATCGGTGAAGACGACATCGACCGTGTGTTGAAAGCAGCGGAAGTGATTGCGCTGCCTCCGGAGCGGGAAATTATTGATGTGGTCGCCAAGCAATACATTGTGGACGGCCTTGAAGGGATCCAAGACCCCCGCGGCATGATCGGGGTTCGTCTGGAGGTCGAAGCAACGATAATTACCGGCGCAAAGACGGCGATACATAATTTGCTTCGTTGCGTGGAGAAATCCGGGCTTAAAGTAAGCGATTTGGTATTGCTGTCTCTTGGAGCAGGCCAGCTTGCATTATCCAAGGATGAGAAGACGATGGGCTCTGTGCTGATAGACATCGGCGCGGGATCCACGACGATTGCAGTGTTCGAGAGCGGGACAATTACAGCGACATCTACGCTTCCGATAGGGGGAGAATTTATAACGAATGACATTGCATATGGCCTTCGCACGTTAACGGACCAAGCAGAAAAGGTAAAGCTCAAGTACGGCTGCGCCTCTATCGAGGACTCGGCGGCGGACGTTACCTTCAAAGTTACGAGGATCGGCAGCAATGTAGACAAGGAATTTACCCAAGAGGATTTGGCAGCCATTGCCGAGCCTCGCGTTCAGGAAATATTTCAAATGATCCGGCAGGAAGTCAAACGGCTCGGTTACAACGAGCTCCCCGGAGGTTATATACTTACGGGAGGAACCGTGTCTATGCCCGGGCTTCTCAAAGTTGCTCAGGAGGAACTGGCTGCTTCCGTAAGGGTCGCTGTACCGGACTATATCGGTGTCCGTGATCCTGGATACACGGGAGGCGTTGGCATATTATACAAGGTTATCAAAAATATCCGCGTCCGGAATACCGGCAACGGTGCAAAGAAGACAACCAATCGGAATAAACCGGTAACTACCCAGGAGAGCGCGAGCAAACCAGGGATCATGGAACGTCTGAAGAGTCTATTCAGTGAATTCATTTAACTTCTAAATGGACGGGGCATCCATGCACAATGAGGGGGAGATGGAAGAGTATGTTGGAATTTGATTTTGAAATGGAGAGTTTGGCTCAAATAAAAGTCATTGGTGTTGGCGGTGGCGGTAGCAACGCTGTGAACAGAATGATCGAGAACGGGGTGCAGGGAGTCGAATTCATTACGGTGAATACGGATGCTCAAGCCCTTCATTTAGCTAAGTCCGAGCATAAGCTGCAAATCGGAGATAAGCTGACCCGCGGACTTGGAGCGGGTGCGAACCCTGAGGTGGGCAAGAAAGCGGCAGAAGAGTCCCGCGAGTTGATTGCCAACACACTGAAGGGTGCGGACATGGTGTTTGTAACAGCTGGTATGGGCGGCGGAACGGGGACGGGAGCTGCTCCGGTCATTGCGGAAATCGCCAAAGAGTGCGGCGCACTGACTGTAGGCGTAGTGACCCGGCCGTTTACCTTCGAGGGACGCAAGCGCTCTTCACATGCCGAGCATGGCATCGAAGCATTAAAGGAGAAGGTAGATACCCTTATCGTTATTCCTAATGATCGTCTTCTTGAGATCGTAGATAAGAAAACGCCGATGCTGGAAGCGTTCCGCGAGGCGGATAATGTGCTGCGTCAAGCGGTACAGGGCATTTCTGACCTAATTGCTGTACCGGGTCTGATCAACCTTGACTTTGCCGACGTGAAGACGATTATGACTGAACGCGGATCCGCTCTGATGGGAATTGGTGAAGCTACGGGCGAGAATCGTGCGGCAGAAGCTGCTCGCAAAGCGATCATGAGTCCGTTGCTCGAGACTTCGATTGAAGGCGCTCGAGGTGTAATTATGAATATTACAGGTGGATCGAACCTGTCCCTATACGAGGTTAATGAGGCAGCTGAGATCGTCATCTCTGCTTCTGATCCGGAAGTTAATATGATCTTCGGTGCAATTATCGATGAGAGTTTGAAGGAAGAGATTAAGGTAACGGTCATTGCGACCGGATTCGAGCATAAGTCTTCGGCAGTGCCTGTCCGCAAGCCGGGTGCAGACACAGCCGAAACGCAAGATAGCCGTGCGGCATCCTCGTTGAGACCTTTTGGAAACCAGCCAAGTGGTGATCAACTGGATATCCCAACCTTCCTCCGCAACCGTTCCCGTCACAATAACGATTAAGTTTGACCAAATCTCCCCAAAATCTAAACCTCTATTCCACGTATCGTGGAATAGAGGTTTTTTGCATTGCTCGACAAAACTAGTACTTATCTTCACCCAATTTTAGACAGACTTTACGATGCCATATCTTTATACTGATAGCAACTCCTGTGGGTTTAGGAAGGCTCTTCTATCATCACAAGAAGAAGATTAGGGAGGGCTAGGGCAGGTGAACCGAAGTGGTCGTTTATCTCGATCTCATATTTCTTATGAACCTGCTGATCGATGCGAGCTTGCTGCTGATGACGGCCTGGATCAGGAGGCAGCGGGTGAGGGCATGGCGGATCACGGCCTCGGCGGCTGTGGGAGCTGCTTATGTCCTGATGATGTTTCTTCCGGAGCTATCTTTTCTATTTACCTTCCTGGTCAAGTTTTTATTCTCCGTCGTCATGCTATGGATCGCATTCGGTTATGCTAGTCTGCAAAACTACTTACGGAATATGGGAGCCTTCTACATGGTGAATTTTGCAGCGGCTGGCGGCATTTTGGGCATTCATTATCTGCTGCAGAATTCTGGGGAAGTGTGGAGTGGAATTTGGTATTCTGCTTCCGGGGGGCTTGGCTTTTCGCTCGAAGTAGGTTCAATATTTACAATCATTGTCTTTTTTATAGTGGTTCTATGGTTTAAGGCGGTTGTCTCCTCAAGACGTACAGCGGAGCGCGTAGAAAGCTGTCTGGCCGAAGTACAAGTACGCATCGATGAGACGACGGTACGGTGCATGGGGCTTGTCGATACGGGCAATCAACTGAAGGATCCGTTGACGAGATGGCCCGTCATGGTCATGGAGGCCTCGTTATGGGATCAGATGCTGCCGGGATCTTTTCTAAGCCGGTTAGCTGCGGAGCAAGCGGACAACCTCATCATGGAGTGGAGCGACGAAGATTCGTTTCGATGGAGGGACCGTTTGCGGCTTGTTCCTTACCGGGGAATTAATAAAGGCTCTCAGTTTATGATCGCGCTGAAGCCGGATGAAGTGTCGATTGTTCAGGAAGGGCGGACGGTGACGACGGGCCGGGTGCTAATTGGATTGGACGGGGGGCGGTTGTCCATGGAATCTGCCTACCGTGCGATCATTCATCCGGTGCTGCTCGAAGGGATGACGGGGCGGGAAGAGGAGTATCTTGTCAGTACATCAGGATCGTGATATAGGAGGAAATAAAATGCGTGTTAGATGGAAGTTGATGCTGCAATTACAGTATTATCGGCTGTTGTTCCTGTTCGGACTCAAGAGCGAGGAAATCTACTATATCGGGGGGAGCGAGGCGCTGCCGCCTCCTTTGACGAGGGAAGAAGAAGAATATTTGCTGCAGCGCCTTTCCTCGGGAGATTCCGCAATTCGAGCCATGCTCATCGAACGAAATCTGCGTCTGGTCGTTTACATCGCCCGGAAATTCGAAAATACCGGAATCAACATCGAAGATCTCGTGTCCATTGGGGCCATCGGACTGATCAAAGCCGTCAATACGTTCGATCCGGAGAAGAAGATTAAGCTGGCAACGTATGCTTCCCGCTGCATCGAGAATGAAATATTAATGTATTTACGGCGCAACAGTAAAATACGCACAGAAGTATCTTTCGACGAGCCGCTCAACATTGATTGGGACGGCAATGAGCTGCTGCTCTCCGACGTGCTTGGCACGGAGAATGATACGATTTACCGCAATATCGAGGAACAGGTTGACCGCAAGCTGCTGCACAAAGCGCTTGATAAGCTGAGCGAGCGGGAGCGGCTGATTATGGAGCTGCGCTTCGGCCTCGTTGACGGCGACGAGAAGACGCAGAAGGACGTGGCTGACTTGCTGGGAATATCGCAATCTTACATTTCCCGGCTGGAAAAAAGGATTATCAAACGTCTCCGTAAGGAGTTTAATAAGATGGTCTAGAGGTCATAAACAAAGGAATAAAAATACAGCCCCGGGAGATAATGATCATTAAGTTTCTCCTTGGGAGGTAAAGACACGATGACCCGAAACAAAGTCGAGATTTGCGGTGTAGATACTGCAAAATTGCCCGTTCTAACCAATGTGGAAATGCGCGAGTTGTTCCGCTCCCTGCAGCAGGACAATGAAAGATCAGCCAGAGAAAAGTTAGTGAATGGCAACCTTAGGCTAGTGCTGAGTGTCATCCAGCGATTCAACAATCGGGGGGAGTTTGTAGACGATTTATTTCAAGTCGGCTGCATTGGACTCATGAAAGCCATCGATAATTTCGATTTATCGCAGAACGTTAAATTCTCTACTTATGCCGTACCGATGATCATCGGGGAAATCCGGCGGTATTTAAGGGATAACAATCCGATCCGGGTATCCCGCAGCCTGCGCGACATTGCCTACAAAGCGCTGCAAATGCGCGACAGTCTGACCAACCAGAATTCGCGGGAGCCAACGATCTTCGAAATTTCCGAAGCGCTGGGTTTGCCGAAGGAGGATGTGGTATTTGCCCTGGATGCCATCCAGGATCCAGTCTCTTTGTTTGAGCCCATTTACCATGACGGCGGCGATCCGATCTATGTTATGGATCAAATTAGCGACGATAAGAACAAGGATGTATCCTGGATCGAAGAGATCGCCTTGCGTGAGGCGATGCAGCGGCTGAACCGCCGCGAGAAGATGATTCTATCAATGCGATTCTTCGAAGGAAAGACGCAAATGGAGGTCGCCGATGAAATCGGCATCTCTCAGGCGCAAGTTTCGAGGCTTGAGAAATCCGCTATTTTACAAATGCAGAAGCACGTTAAGTCTTAAATTATGGGTTCCTTCGGGAGCCCTTTTTTTGGATTTAAAGGAAAGGAACCTTTTTCTTATTTGTCCGTCGGGTTCTTTAAATGTTTTGCGGACGATTATCATATACATATTACAAACGGTTGGCGGGAGGCTGGCATGAAAATATCTGATTTTCAAACGAAGGATGTCATCAATGTTGTTGACGGCAAAAGGCTGGGGCATATTAGCGATTTAGAGCTTGATCTGCAGCAGGGTGTCATTGAAGCCATCGTGGTTCCGGTCAACACGAAGTTTATGGGCTTGTTTGGGGGAGGGAGCGATCTCATCATCCCCTGGAAAAACATCGTGAAGATCGGCTCGGACGTCGTACTGGTCAAAATGGACGGCTTGGCCCAAAGCGGCGTCCAGCAATTTGAGACGACTGTCTATATCGACCGGGACGGGAGAGCAGAACGCCGAGGCTAGAATTCACGGAATTCGGCGGGCTGCCTCTTCGAAAAGCGGTTCGCCTTATGGTAAACTTGAGTTTACAGTACCATTTCAGGATATGAAATGATAAAGAGGTGGATGATGGAGCCGTTTAAATGGAAAGCTATAGAAAGGAATGGCCAGCCCGAAACGTTTATGCTGGAGAGCTGGAACGGCATGCTGCCCGGACTAAGCGCCGGCTTTAGCGGCCGAAATGGCGGGGTAGGCAGCCCCCCTTACGATTCGCTGAACCTGGCCTATCATGTCGGCGATGATCAGGCCGATGCGCTGGATAACCGTAACATCCTAGCGGAGTTTCTGGACTTTGAGCCCGGGCAGTGGACCTGTGGCGAGCAGGTTCATGGGACGCATGTTGCTATAGTGAAACACGCCGATGCAGGCAAAGGTTATTTGGAGCGGGAAAGCGCCTTTCAGAATACGGACGGTCTAGTCACCAACGTTCGCGGAGTTTTGCTGACCTCGTTTTATGCCGATTGTGTTCCGCTCTACTTCCTTGACCCTGTCCAGGAAGCCGTAGGCTTGGCTCATGCCGGCTGGAAAGGTACGGTAGGTCAAATCGCGGCCGTGGTCATAGAGACGATGGAGAAGGAGTATGGAAGCCGCAGAGAGGATATTCGGGCGGCCATCGGACCGTCGATCGGGGAATGCTGCTACGAGGTCGATGAAGCGGTCATGTCCAAGGTGAGAGCCGGACTTCCGGCAGGCAAGACGGTCGCTGCGTTCACAGCGCCGTCCGTTAAACCGGGCCGATGCATGCTGAACTTGAAAGAATTGAATCGAATCATTATGATAAAAGCAGGAATATTGCCGACTCATATCGAATGTACAACATGGTGTACAAGCTGCCATCCTGATAAGTTCTTCTCTTATCGCAAACAGAACGGAGTAACCGGCAGGATGGCGAGCTGGATTGGCATGAAAGAGAGGTGATCCTTTCTTTGTCGCTCAAAGATCGGATACAGCAGGTGGAACACCGCATCCAAGCAGCTTGCGAACGAAGCGGCCGCCGGCGGGACGACGTCAACGTCGTCGCAGTGACGAAGTATGTAGGCCTGGAGACGACAGGCTTGCTGCTGGATGAAGGCATTGTTCATATCGGCGAGAACCGTCCGCAGAACGCGGTTCCTAAATGGGAGGCGCTGGAAGGACGGGGAGTATGGCATTTCATCGGCCATTTGCAGACCAATAAAGTTAGGGACGTCATTGGCAAATTTCAATATATTCATTCCTTGGATCGTCTTTCCTTAGCCAAGGAGCTAGAGAAGAGGGCAGCAGCTCAAGGGATTACCGTTTCTGCGTTTCTGCAGGTGAACGTATCCGGGGAAACGTCCAAGCATGGAGTTAGCCCTGAAGAGGCGGCTGATTTGCTGAGGGAAATCGCCTCTTATCCTCACATCAGAATAATTGGACTTATGACTATGGCACCGATCGAGGATGACCCGGAGCTGACACGGCCGGTATTCCGGGGGCTCCGGGAGCTAAGGGATCGGCTGAATGCCCAGAAAATTACGAATGAACCGTTAACCGAGTTGTCGATGGGGATGTCGGGAGATTTTGAAGTAGCGATTGAGGAAGGAGCGACATGGGTGCGCTTGGGTACAATTCTAGTAGGGAAAGGGGAGGAGATGTAATGGGAGTTATGAATCGGTTTATGAATTTTCTGGGCCTTCAGGAAGAAGAAGAAATCGTGGAGCGCGAGAAGCTTCAGGAGCAAGAGGAAGCCGAGTTTGAAGCCCCTAGCTTCGAGGCTCGGCGGAATCAGAAGTTGAACAATGTGGTCAGTATCCATTCCCAGAAGAACGTTAAGGTTATCCTGTATGAGCCGCGGTCTTACGATGAGGCGCAGGAAATCGCGGATCATTTGCGCTCGCACCGGTCTGTCGTTGTGAACCTGCAAAGGGTCCGCAACGATCAGGCGATGCGCATTATTGATTTTCTCAGCGGCACGATCTACGCGCTCAGCGGCAGCATTTCCAAAATCGGCGGAAACATATTTCTCTGTACCCCGGATACGGTAGAAATACAAGGCTCGATTACGGAAATTCTGACTGAAGAACATGAATATAACAGAATGAGGTGAAGGCAGCTTGGGATTTGATATTTATCGCTTGATTTGGACGCTGCATGATATATATTTTTACATGATTTTGATTTATATTTTGATGTCATGGGTGCCAAACGCCCGTGAGAGCTTTATTGGAGAACTGCTTGGCAAGGTGGTCGAGCCTTTTTTGGCCCCGTTCAGACGCTTTATTCCGCCGATTATGGGTATGATCGACATTTCGCCGATCGTCGCTATTTTCGTACTGCGGATGGCCGTTTTCGGCTTGATTGGCGTGCTGAGCTACGTGCTGGGGTAAAGGTAGCGTATGCGGTCTAACATCCATGAACATTTTCTTCCGGAAGAGCGCCCGTTCGTTGACCGGGCCTGGGAGTGGGTTGTGAATGCAGGGGATTATCATGAAGCGAAATTAAGCGACTTCCTGGACCCGCGGCAATGCCACATCGTGGAGAGCCTGGCGAATCGCCATGCGGATGTCCGTATCCGGTTGGATGGCGGGTTCCCGGAGGCGGAACGGAAGCGGGCGCTGATCGCACCCGATTACCGGGAAATTGAGGCGGAGCCGATGAATATGAAGGTGCTCAGCATCACGTCGGATGACCAGAAGCTGGCTTCGCTTCAGCACGGCGATTATTTGGGAGCCATTCTGGGGCTCGGGCTCAAAAGGGATAAAGTCGGCGACATTCATGTCCGTGAAGACGGATGCCATGTTATTGTGGCGAAGGAAATATCCGCCTTTTTGGATATGAATTTGCGCCAGGTACACCGGGTCAGCGTGGCGACCGAAGTGCTGGGACTCGAGGCGCTTAGAACGGCAGATGCTGTGCTGGAGCCGCTGGATATCACGGTGGCTTCTTTACGTTTGGACGGGATCGCAAGCGACGTGTTCCGTTTGAGCCGGAGCAAAATCGTCGTGCCAATCAAGGCGGGCCGCTGCCGGGTGAATTGGAAGACGGAGGAGGATCCGTCCAAACCGTTAAAACCAGGCGACGTTGTAGCGCTCCAAGGATTCGGCAGATTCAAGGTGTTGGAGGCGGACGGCATGACGAAAAAGGGCAGACACCGTGTCCGAATTGGTAAATTTGTGTGAAGGCTTTGCAGGAGTTCGGGGATTCCTGTCGAATTTAACAACAACACTTGTGCTGTAATGCTTCTATTTAACAGAAGCTTCGAATTTTCTAGGAGGTGCGCAACATGCCATTAACGCCGCTGGATATACATAATAAAGAATTCTCCAGACGTATTCGCGGTTACGATGAAGATGAAGTCAATGAATTTCTTGATCAGGTGATCAAAGATTACGAGATCGTGATCCGGGAGAACAAGGAGCTCCAGAGCCAGCTGCTGGCCGTGCAGGAGCGGTTGGATCATTTTGCAAATATTGAAGAAACACTCAGCAAGACGATCATCGTGGCGCAGGAAGCGGCGGATGAAGTGAAGAACAACGCCAAGAAGGAAGCGCAGCTCATCGTAAAGGAAGCTGAGAAGAACGCCGATCGGATCGTCAATGAATCGCTGGCGAAGTCGCGCAAGATCGCGATGGAAGTCGAGGAACTGAAGAAGCAGGCTTCGATTTATCGCGCCCGTTTCCGTACGCTGGTCGAGGCCCAGCTCGATCTGCTCAGCAACGACGGCTGGGAGTCGCTTGAAGACCGTGAACGGCTTGAGGATCGCGACCGTGAACGCGAGCGTGAAATTAAGGAGATTTACTAAAACGTCTGCCTTGTTGACAGAGCGGGGCATCATAAGTTATAACTATAGACATATTAAATTATGTATATAGATTTGATGATGGGAACCAGTACGCTGTGATTTTGTTCTCAGAGAGTTGACGATTTGCTGCGAGTCAACGTTCAAGACACAGACGGAATATCATCCCGGAGAAGATGAGCTGAGATTTCCGCTGTGGAAAGCGTAAGCTATATCCGGCTGCCGGCCGTTATACCGGCTCCATATGAAGCGTATGGGATCAGAGTGCCATGCTGCCGAGTCGGAGCATTCCGGACAGGAAGCAGTGTGGAACAAGGGTGGTAACGCGAGATAGGAGTCTCGTCCCTTTTGGGGCGGGGCTTTTTTTGTTGCCTATAGAGGTTGCTGCAGCCTGTTAGATTTTAAAGCTAATAATATGCATTGAAAGGAAGTCGCTACAAAATGAGAAAAGTAGATGTCAAAGAACCAGCGCGCGCCCGCGATCAGCGTATCCTGGCCAAATGGAAGCAGGAAAATACGTTCAAACGCAGCATGGAAAACCGTGAAGGCCGCCCGAACTATGTATTTTATGAAGGCCCGCCTACCGCAAACGGCGCTCCGCATATCGGTCACGTTCTAGGCCGTGTAATCAAGGACTTTATCGGCCGTTATCAGACGATGAACGGCTACCGCGTGGTCCGCAAGGCCGGCTGGGATACACACGGATTGCCGGTTGAGCTTGGCGTCGAGAAGCAGCTCGGCATTTCCGGCAAGCAGGAAATCGAGAAATACGGTGTCGAAAAGTTCGTGAAGAAGTGTAAGGATAGCGTGTTCGAATACGAGAAGCAATGGCGTGAATTAACGGAAGGGATCGCATATTGGACTGATCTCGATAATCCGTATATCACCTTGCAAAATTCGTATATCGAAAGCGTGTGGAATATTTTGTCCACCATTCACCAGAAGGGGCTGCTGTACCGCGGTCATCGCGTAAGCCCGTACTGCCCGTGCTGCCAAACGACACTCAGCTCACATGAGGTAGCTCAAGGCTATGAGGACGTCAAGGATTTGAGCGCTACGGCGAAGTTCAAGCTTAAGGACAGCGGCGAATATGTGCTTGCCTGGACGACGACGCCTTGGACGCTGCCTTCGCACGTGGCCCTAGCCGTGAATCCGGAATTGGAATATGTTCGTGCGAAGCAGGACGACGGCGTTTATATCGTTGCCAAAAATCTGGCGGACGACGTGCTCAAAGGCGAATTCGAGATCCTGTCCACGTTAAAGGGAGCCGAGCTTGTTGGCAAGCCTTATACTCCGCCATTTAACTACGTTTCGCCCGAGAATGGGCTCGTCATACTTGGCGCAGACTTCGTCACGGATGCGAGCGGTACAGGGATCGTTCATATGGCCCCTGCTCATGGTGAAGACGACTATAGAGTGTGCCGCGAGAATAAGGTAGAATTCGTCAGCGTCGTCAACTCGCAAGGACGCTATACGGACGAAGTGACAGAATTTGCTGGCCGCTTCGTGAAGGACTGCGATCTCGACATTGTCAAATGGCTCTCTGAACGAGGACTATTGTACTCTAAAGAGAAATACGAGCACAGCTATCCATTCTGCTGGCGCTGCAAATCGCCGCTGCTCTACTATGCGATGGAGAGCTGGTTTATTGAGACGACCGCGGTTAAGGATCAACTAATCGCCAACAACAATAACGTGCAATGGTACCCGGGCCATATCCGCGAAGGCCGCTTTGGCAAGTTCCTCGAGGATCTGGTTGATTGGAACATCAGCCGCAACCGTTATTGGGGCACCCCGCTGAATGTCTGGGTGTGCGGCTCCTGTAAGGGCGAATACGCTCCTTCGAGCCATAAGGATTTGCGCGACCATGCCGTTGGTCATATATCCGAGGATCTTGAGCTGCACAAGCCTTACGTGGATGAGGTGAAGCTCCATTGCCCGCACTGTGACGGCGGAATTATGGAGCGCACATCCGAGGTGATCGATGTCTGGTTCGATAGCGGCTCGATGCCGTTCGCCCAGTATCATTACCCGTTTGGTGATCAGAAAGTATTCGAGGAGCAGTACCCGGCCGATATGATTTGCGAAGGGATCGACCAGACGCGCGGCTGGTTCTACAGCCTGCTTGCTGTATCGACGCTCTTTAATGGCAAGGCACCTTATAAGGCAGTCATTTCGACGGGGCATATTCTTGACGAGAATGGACAGAAGATGTCTAAATCCAAAGGGAACGTCATTGATCCTTGGGATATCATCAATGAATTCGGAGCGGATGCTTTCCGGTGGGCCTTGCTGTCCGACAGCGCGCCATGGAACAGCAAGCGTTTCTCTAAGGGGATCGTGGCTGAGGCGAAATCCAAAGTTGTGGACACGCTGGTGAACACGCACTCTTTCTTGACGCTATATGCGGCAATCGACGGTTTCAAGCCGGAGGAGCATGAATTCCGCCCTTCGAAGAGCAAGCTGGACCGCTGGATTCTATCCAGACTGAACAGCCTGATCCAGGTTGTAGGCAAAGGACTTGCCGTGAATGATTTCCTGAACCCGGCCAAAGCGATCGAAGGCTTTATCGATGAGCTGAGCAACTGGTATATCCGCCGTTCGCGCGACCGTTTCTGGGGCAGCGGTCTCGGAGAGGATAAGGTATCCGCTTATCAGACTCTAATCAACGTGCTGCTGACGCTTTCCAAGCTGATGGCGCCGTACACGCCGCTATTGGCAGAGGATATTTATACGAATCTTGGCGGTGGCGAGAGCGTGCATTTGGATGATTATCCGAAGGCTGACGAAGCGCTGATCGACGAGAAGCTGGAGAAGGATATGGAGGCAGCGCGTCAGATCGTCGAACTGGCCCGCAACGTGCGGAATGAGACCGGAATCAAAACACGCCAGCCGCTAACGAGCCTGATCGTCTCGATGGATCACGATTTTGCGGTGAGTGAATACGAGGGAATTATCAAGGACGAGATTAACGTCAAGCAGATTGAACTGGAGACAAGCGACAGCGGATTCGTTGATTTTACGCTGAAGCTGAACTTGAAAGTCGCTGGTAAGAAATACGGTAAAAACGTAGGATTCCTGCAAGGCTTTCTAAAAGGACTGGCGCCAGAGGATACCCGCCGGGCAGTAGAAAGCGGAGCGATCCATGTTACTTCTCCGGAAGGGGAAGAGCTGCAGATTACGGCGGATGAGCTGCTGATCGACAAGCAGGCGAAGCCTGGCTTTGCTTCCGCATCAGGTTATGGCATTACGGTAGCACTGAACACCGATATTACACCGGAGCTTGAGCAGGAGGGCTGGGTGCGCGAGGTCGTTCGGGCCGTTCAGGATACCCGCAAGAAGCTGGATCTGCCGATCGAGAAGCGAGTGCATCTTGTCCTCGATGTGGACGATGAGCTGAAAGCGGCGATCGAGGCATTTGAACAGGTGCTGCGCGATAACGTCCTGATCACGGACGTTACGTTTGGCAAGCCAGAGGGCGAAGCTGAAACCGCAGATCTCGGCACGAAGAAGATCGGAATCCAAATCAAGGGCTAATCGCTGTATGGCAGCCCTGACTGAAGGTCATAATATCTAGAACCCAAGCGCAAACGAGCTCAGGTAAATCCCTTATTCAAGGGAGCCTGGCTCGTTTGCGTTCAATTCAACACTATTTGGCTTCTTAGCGCCGCCTTCAGTAAAGGATGGATAGCCCATATGACTCAGCAGAAACCGGAAGCAGGCCATGATAAATTATCTGATACAGCAGAAGAGAAAGTAAACGTCATGTACGACATGACTCTGAAATGGGCGCAGCAGCTCGAGCAATCCCGGATCATTGAGTATGCCGAGCTGTTGTACCATCCATGGAGCCTCATCTGGCGCAACGTTCTGGCCGGTATGGCGAGGGGCGTCGGAATTGCGATCGGGTTCACTTTTTTTGCAGCCACGATCATTTATATTCTGCAAATCCTGGGGGCGCTCAATCTGCCGATCATCGGAGATTATATCGCCGATATCGTCCGGATCGTACAGCGCCAGCTGGAGCTTAAAACATTTTAGCCAATGCAGCAAGCGTGATTAGTAAATGTTCGGTCCATCGCCAAGCGAATCCTCGCTATCCAGATGTTCCGTGGCGCTCATATGCTTACGGTATTGGCCATTGCGGTAAAAAACAACGTTACGGCCGTAAATATCTGTAGCAACAAAGCTTTCGTATGGTTCGACGAATCCGTCTAGTTCGTTGCTGGCTTCAATTTCCATATCATTGTAATCATCGACTTCGTCCTCCTCCGCCATGGCTGGAGAGTTCGAAGTACCATAGCTTTCAACGATCTGCCAGGCGTCCTCGCCGTCAAACTCGGTCTCGTCGGCGCGCTCATCCAGGCTCGTTCGGCCAAACGGCGGATACAGCACAAGCTCCTCTACAGGCCTGTCCCTCGACACCTTGGACTGTGGACTGTGATCCTTGCAGTAAGCCGTCTCGGGCAGAGCTTTTAGCCGCTCGATATCAATTGGCTGGTCGCATGTTAAGCAATAGCCGTAGCTTCCTGCAGCCATCCGATCCAGTGCGTCCTTTACGCGGGTTAGCCGCAACTCATCATGATTGGTCAGAGCCACGTCTTTACCGCGCTCGAACACTTCTGTCCCGATATCGCCAGGGTGATTGTCAATCGTGCTAAGCTCGCTTGTATTGTCGCGGACGCTCCCCTCTAAGCCGTAGTGGTCATTGGCGGACAGCTTGGTTTCAATGGACTGCTGCTCGGAGCGCAGCTGGGCTTCAAGCTCCTCGAGGAGCTGCTTGGTAAGGTTAGGATGAGGCATATAAGGTCAGGTCTCCTTTCGGCCCGGATAGTCGCATGGGCATTGTTCATAGCTTTATTTTGCGTCAAAGTACGACGATTTACCTACGGAAAATACTATCTTACATGGACGACTTAATTCCTGCTGTGCTACAATATACAGGGCTTGCATGTGGTTAATCCTACCGCCGGCTGATGCGGGGGAAATGAAAAACGAGGTGACTTTGCCGCATGATATATTTTTTGATAGCGTTAATTATTTTCCTGGTCGATCAGGGTACGAAGTATTTGATAGCTACGCGTATGGCCATTGGGGAGCAAATTCCCATTATCGGAGACTTCTTTCTGATCACTTCGCATCGCAACCGTGGCGCGGCTTTTGGAATTTTGGAGAACCAGCGCTGGTTTTTTATCATATTCACGGTCATCGTCGTAATCGGCGTTATTTGGTATTTGCAAAAAGTGAAAAAGTCCTCCAACAAATTGCTGCCTGTCGCGCTTTCGCTCGTTTTAGGCGGAACGCTGGGCAATTTCCTGGATCGGCTGCTCACCGGGGAAGTTGTTGATTTCCTGCAGTTCAATTTCGGCAGCTATACGTTCCCGATTTTTAACGTGGCTGATTCCTCGATTGTGATCGGCTTCGGGATGATCGTGCTGGACTCGTTCCTGGAAATGAAGCGGGAGAAGCAGGCCTCGGCTGTTGTGGCTGAGCAAGAGGATAAGACATGAATGAATTGACATCTTACGAACATGCAGAGGATAACGAAATGGAATGGCTGATTGACGAAGTGGCAGCCAAGGCCCGGGTCGATAAATTTGTCAAAGAGCAGCTCGGCGAGGATACCTCGCGTACGCAAATCCAAATTTGGATTGAAGAAGGAGCCGTGCTGGTTAACGGTACAACTGTAAAGACCAATTACAAGCTCGCGGCGGGAGACCGCATTACGCTGACTATCCCCGAGGCAGAATCCGTAGAAATTGTCCCGGAGGATATCCCGCTGGATATTTACTATGAAGACAGCGATGTCATCGTTGTCAACAAACCGCGGGGCATGGTCGTCCATCCTGCTCCCGGGCATTCTTCCGGTACGCTTGTCAATGCGCTGATGGCGCATTGCAAGGATTTGTCCGGCATTAATGGCGAGCTGCGCCCGGGGATTGTTCATCGGATTGACAAGGATACATCAGGGCTGATCATGGCGGCGAAAAATGACAAATCCCATGCTTCGCTGGCGGCTCAGCTGAAGGAGCATTCGGTGACACGGAGGTACTTGGCGGTCGTTCATGGCAATCTTAGCCATGATCAGGGCACCGTGGATGCTCCCATCGGACGTGACCCTCACGACCGTAAAATGTACACCGTCATTGATCGCAATAGCAAGCATGCGGTGACCCATTTTCACGTCATGGAACGCTTCGGGGATTACACGCTGCTGGAGCTGAAGCTGGAGACCGGGAGAACTCACCAAATTCGCGTGCATATGAAGTTCATCGGCCATCCGTTGGTAGGCGATCCAATGTACGGGCGAAGCAAAGGCCCGAAATTCAATGGACAAGCGCTCCATGCGGCGGTTCTTGGATTCGTGCATCCTTCCACGGGCGAGTATAAGGAATTCACAGCTCTGCTGCCAGCGGATATGGAGGATTTGCTTCATTCGCTCCGAAGCCGCTAAATTGCCGCCGAACGTGGCTAGCTAGAAGCGGCTGGACAAATATTTAATACAATAACACCTTCTGACAAGATATCGGGCTTCGGGCCCGAGATTAGTCAGGAGGTTTTTTTTGCTCTGATTCACCTATACAGCATAAAAGTGCAAACGATAGCTCGATTTATCCATTCCATGGCCGGTGGGCTTCAAGCATCATATAACGATAGACCGATGAAGGAGATGGATGAACATGACAGTACAAACAATAAATTCGGAACCAAATAAAAACACTTATATTCAGCGGCAGTTTGCAGAGAGAATTGGCGGCGCGGGTTACGGGACGGATACAGCAATCTATAAATTCGAGAAAATCAAACGGGCAAAAGCTGCTGCCAGGGCAGAATTCCCCGATATAGAATTGATTGATCTGGGCGTAGGCGAGCCCGACGAAATGGCTGATCAAGCCATCGTGCTGAAGCTGGCGGCGGAGGCGGCCAAGCCGGAAAACAGAGGTTATGCCGATAATGGCATAGCTGAGTTCAAGGAAGCTGCGGCACAATATTTGGGAAATGTGTTCGGGGTGGAGGGCATTGATCCTGCGACAGAAATCGTGCATTCAATCGGCTCCAAGCCGGCCCTGGCGATGCTGCCATATTGCTTCATCAACCCGGGGGATGTGGCGATTATGACAGTTCCGGGTTATCCGGTACTGGGAACTCATACGAAATATTTGGGCGGGGAAGTATATCATGTACCGCTCATGGAGGAGAATGGCTTTCTCCCCGTTCTTGCAGCAATTCCGGAAGAGGTTGCCCAGCGGGCAAAGCTGCTCTATTTAAATTATCCGAATAATCCGACGGGTGCATGTGCGAGTTATGATTTCTTTGCGGAGGTTGTCTGCTGGGCTAAAAAATACGATGTCATCGTCGTTCATGACGCCCCTTATGCAGCTCTGACGTACGACAGGCAGAAGCCGTTGAGCTTCCTGTCCGTTCCGGGGGCCAAAGAAGTCGGCGTAGAACTGCACTCTTTATCCAAGTCGTATAACATGACGGGCTGGCGCATCGGCTTCGTCGCCGGGAACCCGCTAATCGTCAAAGCGTTCAGCGATGTAAAGGACAATTGCGATTCGGGGCAATTTATCGCGATTCAGAAGGCGGCCGCTTATGCTTTATCCAGGCCGGAAATAACGGAGGCCATCGCTGCTAAGTATTCAAGACGGCACGAGCTCCTCGTAAGCGCGCTGAATGAACTTGGCTTCGAAGCGAGTAAGCCTAGGGGTTCTTTTTTTCTATACGTAAAGGCACCTAAGGAGATAGCGGGCGGAGAGGCCTTCGGATCAGCGGAGGAATTCTCCCAGTATTTAATTCGCCACAAGTTGATTTCGACGGTACCGTGGGATGAGGCCGGCGCTTTTGTGCGCTTCTCGGTAACGTTTGCGGCTGATGGAATGGAGGAAGAGCGAAGAGTCGTTGCGGAAATCAAACGGCGCCTCGAAGATATTTCTTTCGTGTTTTAACGGCGATTGTATAAAGTGTTGTATAATTATTAGTTTGTATGTATAATTATTAAAAACAACGCGATGGGGTATGCAAGGCCATTTTTTCCATCCATCTCGCGTTCCAAAATATTCATCCTATTTTTCTAGGTTGCCTTCTTGACAAGATAAGGTGCTTTCTGTCATAATTCACTTAAATCAATAGCACCTTTAAATCAGTCCCGTGAGGCTGGCAAGGTAACGTGAATGGGTCGTTATGGGGAGACCTGCGCTTTTCTGCGCGGTGATCTCCCGATACTCGCCCGCAGATAGTCATGGTCATTTACTGTGGCTAACGGCTCCTTGCCTGTATCAGGCAAGGAGTTTTTTTGTGCGCTATCACGGAACCAGGTGAATTTATCATCTTAGGAGGCCAATACCATGAGCATTGACACACATGTCATTATGGATGAGACTGCAATTCGGCGGGCACTTACCAGAATTGCGCACGAAATATTGGAGCGAAACAAGGGGATTGAAGGATGCGTACTTGCAGGCATCAAAACGCGGGGTGTTTTCCTGGCGAAACGGCTTGCCGAGCGTCTGGAAGAAATCGAAGGGGCAAGCATCCCTTGGGGAGAGCTGGATGTAACCTTCTACCGGGATGACCGGAACAAGACGGAAGGAACGAATAGCAACACCTTCAGCCTGCCGGTACATGGCAAAAAAGTAATTTTGTTTGATGACGTTCTTTATACGGGACGCACGATTCGTGCGGCAATGGACGCGATTATGGACTGCGGGCGTCCGGAGAACATCCAGCTTGCCGTGCTTGCTGACCGCGGGCACCGGGAGCTTCCCATCCGGCCGGATTACATCGGCAAGAATGTTCCAACCTCCAAGTCCGAAGAGATTGAGGTCATGCTTCAGGAAATCGATGGAAGCGACGTTGTTCGGATTTTGCACCATCGGGAGGAGAACTGATATGGCGATGACAGCTTCCGCATTGAAAGAGCGCAGTCTGCTGGGATTAAAGCATTTAAGCGGTGCAGAAATCAACTGGATTCTTGACCGGGCCGCTTACTGGAATAGCCAGAAGGAGAAGGTAGTTCCGATTTTGAAGGACCGCTTCATCTCTAACATGTTTTTTGAGAACAGTACGCGGACGCGATTCTCCTTCGAAATGGCTGAGAAACGCCTGGGAGCCGAAGTGATGAACTTTACGGCGGCTTCGTCCAGCGTAGAGAAAGGCGAATCCATCTACGATACGGTCCGCACGCTGGAATCGATGGGCATCGATGCCGGAGTTATCCGCCTCAAGCCAATCGGCGTCTTGGAAGAGATCGCCGAGAAAGTGTCGATTCCGCTCATCAATGCCGGGGACGGCAACAATGAGCATCCGACGCAAGCGCTGCTTGACGTATATACGATGAGAAAACATTTTGGCGAACTGAAAGGACTCAAGGTATCCATTATCGGCGATATCAAGCACAGCCGGGTAGCACGCTCGAATTTGTGGGCCCTGCAGAAATTAGGAGCGCAGGTGAAATTCTGCGCACCGGACAGCATGAAGGCGCCGGAGCTCGAATGCCATGCTCCTTATGTGTCCATCGACGAGGCGATGAGCAGCGATGTGATCATGATGCTTCGCGTACAACTGGAGCGCCATGAAGGAGGGTTCATGAACTCCGCGGTAGAATACCGGCTAAACTACGGGATGACGGAGGAGCGGGCACGGAATCTCTACCCGCACGCGATTATCATGCATCCTGCGCCAGTGAACCGGAACGTAGAGATCGACGACAGCGTCGTGGAGCATCACCAGTCCCGCATTTTCAAGCAAATGGAGAATGGGGTTCCGATCAGAATGGCAGTTATGGAACGGGCGATGAAGCACTAGTGTTGCTCACTGGCTGAACAGCTTATTAGAACAAATAACCTAGCACGGAATATAGCAATTCAATGAGCGGAGGTAAGTTATGCTACTCAAAATTACGAATGCCAATGTACTGCACGGAAACGGCCAGCTTCAGCTAAAGGATATCTATATCAGCGACGGAGTGATTGAGAAGCTTGCGGAAGCGGGAAGCGAAGGATCAAAGCCCGCGGATCAGACGATCGATGCGGGAGGCAAGCTGGTAACGCCGGGTTTTATCGATATGCATGTCCACTTGCGAGAGCCGGGCTATGAGCATAAAGAAACGATCGAAACGGGCTCCAGGTCGGCAGCCAAAGGCGGGTTTACGACGATCGCCTGCATGCCGAACACGCGCCCGGTCATCGACACCCCGGAAACGATCGAGCTGGTGAAGAGCAAAGCTGAAGCAGCGGGACTGGTCAACGTCCTGCCTTACGCTGCGATTACAAAAAGCGAGCTTGGCCGCGAGCTGACGGACTTTGCGGCGCTGAAGGAAGCTGGAGCCATCGGCTTTACGGATGATGGGGTCGGCGTACAAAGCGCGCAAATGATGAAGGACGCCATGGCGCTTGCCCAGTCGCTGGACATGCCGATTATCGCTCACTGCGAGGACAATTCGCTCGTAGAAGGGGCTCCGGTCAATGAGGGTGAGTTCGCGAAGCGCCATGGCCTGAAAGGCATCCCGAACGAATCCGAGGCGATTCACGTGGGGCGCGACATCCTGCTTGCGGAGGCGACAGGCGTACACTATCATGTGTGCCACGTCAGCACAGAGCAATCGATCCGCCTGATTCGGCAAGCGAAGGAGATCGGCATCCGCGTGACAGCGGAGGTATGTCCGCATCACCTGCTGCTCGCGGAGACCGACATTCCGGGCCTTGATGCGAACTGGAAAATGAATCCGCCGCTTCGTTCCCGACGGGATGTTGAGGCATGTATTCAAGCGCTGGAGGACGGGACAATCGACATGATCGTAACGGACCATGCTCCGCATAGCGAAGAGGAGAAGGCCAAGGGAATGCAGCTGGCGCCGTTTGGTATCGTCGGTTTCGAAACGGCTTTTCCACTCCTGTATACCAAGTTCGTCTTGACGGGGAAGTGGGAGCTGTCCCTGCTTGTTCAGCGCATGACGGAAGATCCGGCCCGGGTATTCGGGTTAACCGCCGGAAGACTGGCACCGGGAGCACCTGGGGATTTGACGATTGTGGATCTCGATAAGGAACAGGAGGTTAACCCGGAAACGTTCGCTTCGAAGGGGCGCAATACTCCTTTTGGCGGATGGAAGCTCAAAGGCTGGCCGGTGACGACCATCGTTAACGGCAAAGTAGTCTGGCAGGAACAATAAATTTATTGAAACGGCAACATGGGCAGAACTTTTTTTATAAATTATTGATATAGATACAAAAGTCGAGCATAAAGGAGTGCGGGGAAATGCAGGCAAGATTGTTATTGGAGGACGGCACGCTGTTTACCGGAAAGTCATTCGGGGCAGAGGGCGAATTCACGGGTGAGGTCGTTTTTAATACGGGAGTTACAGGTTATCAGGAAGTCGTATCGGATCCTTCCTACTATGGTCAAATCGTGACGATGACTTATCCGCTGATCGGCAACTACGGCATTTCCAGGGACGACTTCGAGTCGCTCGTTCCAGCGATTCATGGACTCGTAGTACGCCGCTACGAGCCGATTCCGAGCAATTGGCGCGCTGAATACAGTCTGGGCGACTTACTTAAAGAGCACGGCATTCCAGGGATTTCAGATATCGATACGCGTATGCTCACGAGAAAAATTCGCCAGAACGGTACGATGAAGGGAATCATCACAACTTCGGCCAAATCGGTAGAGGAGCTGAAAGCGATGATGTCGAACGTGAAGGTTGAAGAGCTGCATAATCAAGTGGCCAACACCTCGACAAAATTCCTGTACCATAATCCGGGAACGAAGGAGCGGATCGTACTTGTCGATTTCGGGGCGAAGAACGGAATCCTGCGCCAGTTGAACAAGCGCGGCTGCGATGTGGTTATCGTACCGCATAATACGACTGCTGAGGAGATTCGCCGGCTTAACCCAGACGGCATTCAGCTGTCGAACGGCCCTGGCGATCCGAAAGACGTGCCTCATGCTGCGAAGATGATCGCTGAGCTGCTCGGCGAATATCCGATCTTCGGCATCTGTTTAGGGCATCAGCTGCTGTCCCTGGCCTGCGGGGCAGATACGGAGAAGCTGAAATTCGGCCATCGCGGCGGTAACCACCCGGTTAAGGAGCTCGCTACGGGAAGATGCTACATTACCTCCCAGAATCACGGCTACGCGGTGAAGGAATCCTCGATTGCCGGTACGGAATTGGAAATTACACACATCAATAACAACGACAAAACGATCGAAGGCGTCAGACATAAGAAATATCCGGCTTTCTCAGTGCAATATCATCCGGAGGCGTCGCCAGGTCCTCAGGACAACAATTATTTGTTTGACCAGTTCCTGGATATGATCAGAGAACATAAGCAGAATAATCCGCAAAAATCACGTCAGGCTGAAATCATGGCCGCTGCGAAGGGAGAGCTTTAATATGCCGATCAATAAAGACCTCAAGAAGATTCTCGTCATTGGTTCCGGTCCAATCGTGATCGGTCAAGCGGCCGAATTCGACTATGCTGGTACCCAGGCTTGCCAAGCCTTGAAGGAAGAAGGCGTGGAAGTCGTCCTTATCAACAGCAATCCCGCTACGATCATGACCGATACGAATATGGCGGATAAAGTATACATCGAACCGATTACGCTGGAGTTCGTTACCCAGATCATTCGTCAGGAGCGTCCAGACGGATTGCTGCCGACCCTCGGGGGACAGACCGGCTTGAATATGGCGGTTGAACTCGCCCGTGCGGGAGTTCTCGAGCAGGAGAACGTGAAGCTGCTTGGTACGCAGCTTACATCGATCGAGAAAGCGGAGGACCGCGATCTGTTCCGTGAACTGATGCGTGAGCTGGAGCAGCCGGTTCCGGAAAGCACCATCATCACAACGGTTGAAGAGGCGCTGCGCTTCGCAGATGAGATCGGCTACCCGGTTATCGTTCGTCCGGCTTATACGCTTGGCGGTACGGGCGGCGGAATTTGCGCGACGGAAGCAGAGCTTAAGGAGACGGTTGCATCCGGGATCCGCTACAGCCCGATCGGGCAATGCCTGATTGAGAAATCGATCGCCGGCATGAAGGAAATCGAATACGAGGTTATGCGCGACGCTAACGATAACTGCATCGTCGTATGTAATATGGAGAACTTTGATCCTGTCGGCGTACATACCGGCGACAGCATCGTTCTGGCTCCAAGCCAGACTCTGTCGGATCGCGAGTATCAAATGCTGCGCTCCGCATCGCTTAAAATCATCCGCGCATTGAACATCGAAGGCGGATGTAACGTACAGTTCGCGCTTGATCCCCAAAGCTTCCAATATTATGTTATCGAGGTTAACCCCCGTGTCAGCCGCTCTTCCGCTCTGGCTTCCAAGGCAACGGGCTACCCGATTGCAAAAATGGCCGCTAAAATTGCGCTCGGCTACACTCTGGACGAAATCGTCAACCCGGTTACAGGGCAGACTTACGCTTGCTTCGAGCCGACGCTCGACTATATCGTCAGCAAAATTCCGCGCTGGCCGTTCGATAAATTCATTCATGCGAATCGCAAGCTGGGAACGCAAATGAAGGCGACAGGCGAAGTTATGGCAATCGGCCGGACATTTGAAGAATCGATCCATAAAGCCGTTCGCTCCCTGGAAATCGGCACGCACCGCTTGTACTTGAAAGGCACGGAACAACTGAGCCAAGAGACGCTCGATCAGCGGCTCGTTCAGGCCGATGACGAAAGGCTGTTCCTGGTTGCCGAAGCGTTCCGCCGCGGCTACAGGCTGCAGCAAATTCAAGATTTAACGAAAATCGACTGGTGGTTCCTGGATAAAATCGAGCGCCTCGTGCAATTCGAGCACAAGATTGCATCCGAGCCATCGTTGACCTACGAAACGCTATATGAGGCTAAACGCCTTGGCTTTACAGACCGGGCCATCGCTGAGCTGCGGGCGGCGGGCCAGCCAGGGGGAACGCATTTGACGGAAGAGAGCGTGACTCACTTCCGCAAAGAGCACAACCTGCGCCCGGTATACAAAATGGTAGACACCTGCGCAGCGGAGTTTGAAGCATCCACTCCATATTATTACTCTACTTACGAGACCGAGAACGAAGTTGTGCAGACGAAGAAAGAAAAAATCGTTGTGCTTGGCTCCGGACCGATCCGGATCGGCCAAGGCATCGAATTCGACTACTCCACAGTGCATGCCGTCTGGGCGATTCAGAAGGCTGGGTATGAAGCGGTCATTATTAACAACAATCCAGAGACGGTATCGACAGACTTTAACACGTCTGACCGACTCTATTTCGAGCCGCTCTTCTTCGAGGATGTGATGAACGTTATTGAAGAGGAGAAGCCGGTTGGCGTCATCGTCCAGTTCGGAGGCCAAACGGCGATTAACCTGGCAGCGCCGCTGCAGAAGGCAGGCGTGCGCATCATTGGTACATCGCTGGAGAGCATTGATGAGGCAGAGGACCGGAAGAAGTTCGAGGCGCTGCTGTCCAGACTGCAAATCGCCCAGCCGAAAGGCAGCACGGTAACCTCTGTCGATGAAGCCGTGGGGACGGCGCAATCGCTAGGCTATCCAGTACTTGTCCGCCCATCCTACGTGCTCGGCGGACGCGCCATGGAAATCGTATACTCTGACCAAGAACTGCTGAAATATATGGAGGAGGCCGTCAACATCAATCCGCAGCATCCGGTGCTTATCGACCGTTACATGCTGGGCAAAGAGGTCGAGGTCGACGCGATCTGCGACGGCGAGACGGTGCTCATTCCGGGGATCATGGAGCATATCGAGAGAGCGGGCGTGCACTCTGGAGACTCCATCGCGGTATATCCGCCGCAGCATGTATCTGACGAATTGAAGAGCAAAATTGCTGACATCACGATTAAAATTGCTCGTGAACTGAAAACGGTGGGTCTCGTTAACATCCAGTTTGTTATTTACAACAACGAGGTTTACGTGATCGAGGTCAATCCTCGTTCTTCCCGGACGGTTCCGTTCTTGAGCAAAGTGACGAACATTCCGATGGCCAATGTCGCTACACAGTGTATTCTTGGCTCCAAGCTGAAGGATCTTGGATATACAGACGGACTATGGCCTGAGGCCGAATACGTGTCCGTTAAGGTTCCAGTCTTCTCTTTCGCGAAGCTTCGCCGCGTGGAGCCGACGCTGGGTCCTGAAATGAAATCGACGGGCGAGGTTATGGGACGCGATCCGCAATATGCCAAAGCGCTGTATAAAGGGCTTGTCGGCGCAGGCATGAAAATTCCAACCACAGGTGCAATTATTGCGACAATCGCGGATAAAGATAAAGAGGAGGCCGTGGAAATCCTTCGGGGCTTCTCGAAACTGGGCTACAAAATACTGGCGACGGGCGGTACGGCCGCTGCGTTACAGGAAGCCAATATCCATGTTACAACGGTTAATAAACTAAGCGAAGGGTCCCCGAACATTCTGGATCTGATCCGCAACGGGGAAGCTCATTTCGTCATCAATACGCTGACCAAAGGCAAAGAGCCGGAGCGTGATGGCTTCCGCATTCGCCGGGAAGCGGTCGAGAACGGTATCGTCTGCATGACCTCGCTGGATACGGTACGCGCGCTGCTTAACATGCTCGAGACGATTAACTTCTCGTCTCAAGCGATGCCGGTCCTGTAAGATTGATATAATTGAGCAATTCAGAAATTTACGCGGCTCCGGAAGCTTTAGCTTCGGAGCCGCAAGTATGACGGGGGGACATTAAATGAGTACATTTGAACAAGCTGCCGGGCGCCTCATGGTTGCGCTTGACTATCCGACTGCGGAAGAGGCGCGGGGGCTCATCACTCAACTGGAAGGCATCCCTTGTTACGTGAAGGTCGGGATGCAGTTGTACTATGCAGTTGGTCCTGATTTTGTAAGGGAACTGAAGAAGCGGGGGTATCGGGTGTTCTTGGATTTAAAAATGCATGACATTCCGAATACCGTGAGGGGCGGAGCCAACAGCGTAACCCGGCTCGGCGTAGACATGTTCAATGTACATGCTGCTGGAGGGTTGAAAATGATGGCTGCCGCTCTGGCCGGCGCGGAGGCTGCTCTGGCCGGCGACCCGTCGCTGGCTATGCCCACGATCATTGCGGTCACTCAGCTTACGAGCACCAGTCAGGAGACCCTAAACCAGGAAATCGGTATTCCTGGAACGATGGAGGATGCTGTTGTCGCTTATGCGTCCTTGGCCAAACAAGCAGGATTGCATGGAGTTGTCGCCTCCCCGATTGAGGTACAGGCGATCAAAAGGCATTGCGGGAACAGCTTCAAAACGGTAACGCCGGGCATCCGCCCGGCAGGCAGCGCGGCCGGAGACCAGTTCCGTACGCTTACCCCAGGAGACGCGATGCGTCAAGAGACGGATTTCATCGTGGTCGGACGGCCGATCACGGAAGCCAAAGATCCGCGGCGTGCTGCTGAGCTTATTATAGAGGAGATGAAGGAAGCATGGTAAATACAAATCAAATCGCTTTAGAGGTAGCAGGGAAATTGCTGGACATTAAGGCGGTCGCTCTGCGGCCGCACCAGCCCTTTACTTGGACCTCGGGCCTCAAGTCACCGATTTATTGCGACAACCGCCTGACGATGTCCTATCCGGAAATCCGCGATCTTATTGCCGAATCGTTTGCAGGCATAATTCGCAGTACTTATCCGCAGGCAGAGGTGATTGCGGGTACGGCTACGGCGGGGATTCCCCATGCGGCCTTCGTTTCCCAAAAGCTCGGGTTGCCGATGATTTATGTTCGCGACAAGGCGAAGGGCCACGGCAAGGAAAATTTGATTGAAGGCTTGGTCAAACCTGGGCAGAAGGTCGTTGTCATCGAGGATCTGATCTCGACTGGCGGCAGCTCGATCAAAGCGGCACAAGCTGTACACGAGGCGGGTGCTGAACCGCTGGCCGTGCTGGCCATCTTTAGCTATCAGCTGGATAAGGGGACGCAAGCGTTCAAAGAGGCGGGATTTCCCTTGCAGACGTTGTCCAACTATACGACATTAATTGATGTGGCCGTACAGCGCGGCGACATTCAGCCGGAAGACCTGGAACTATTAAAGTCATGGCGGCAAAACCCGGCGTCGTTAAAGTGAAACCCAAAGAACGAAACATTTGTCTCCGTAAATGTTTCGTTCTTTAATTATTTTTAGTATTGGCTATAGTTATATTTTTGCATTATTTGTAAAGTTCTCAGTGGTCTTTTGAATAGAGATTTCACAAAAAGTGCGTCTGTTGGGCAGTTCCACTTTTCGAAACCCAGGGGAAACTGGGATAATCGGGACATTGAGGAATCCCAAAGAATGCTTCTGACATATAGCAGGATATGCAGATAGACTTTTATTACGAAGTGTTTTTTTTGTAAATTTACACATATTTAATTAATATCATTTTTCACTTTTTGAACGATTATATTTAACAAGAAAGATAATAATTAGAGCCACATAACCAATTTCTAGTAACCTTAAATAAAACGGTAGTGCCAAGAACGGAAATAAATCTGTTAATGGTTTGTTTGGCTGCGACTCATGAACAATTACTGTTAAGAAATTTAGTAGCAGACTAAAAAAACTACCAGTAATAAAAGTACATACAGCAATGATTAAATAAAAACGATCTTTCATGAATAATCTCTCCTATATTAAAAACTGTAGAATGTAATGAAATGTATTTAAGTGATCATTTCACTATCATTCTACAGTTAATTCTATTGTCAAATCTATAGTAATTATACGAATATACCTTATTATCTTATACTCCAACCAACATATTGTGGAACTTCAACAGACCAGTCACCACTACCTTGATGAGTAAGTACACCATTTATTAATAAATATATGTCGTATTTTCCTTGAACGTGTTTCCAGTGATCAATCTGGTCGACATAATAAGTAGTTTTTGCAGGGACGGATGCCTCTGCAGTATATGATGCTTTTATGGATGCTTCAAATCCTAATTGTATCGCAAGTGTTTTTGCGAGTGTACCGCTTCCAGACATACTCAATGATACTTCAACTGTCTTGCTAATTTTTTGAGTGATGTCGGATTTATTCTCCAAAAAGGTACCTAATTTCTTTTTATCATATTCATATGAAGATACGACGTACGGAATGAAAATTGGAGTTGGTACCAATGCTGGTTTTATTCCACTGTTTTCGCTGCGTTCCAGTTCTCGAATTTGTGATGTAAGAATTTCCTTTTGTTTTTTCGTCAGGTTTGATGGTAATTGAATGCTCTTACTATGATATAAAATACTATCACTATTATTAAGTTGGTCAATTGGTGCTGCGAACGCTGATATTGCCCCTGAGAAAATTAAAATTATACTCAAAATTGCTAAAATAAAAGTTTTTCTCATGTTATCATCCTCTTCTTTTTATTAGAAGCACAAAATCTGTTTATATTGTAAGCTGGCCAGCTCTACAATTATTGTAAAATGACCAAAATATGAAATATAATGATTTATACCATTAAATTACCACATAGTACATAATATGTAAACAATATTTATATATTCTTACTATTTTAGGTAAAAGTGGTAAATAATCGTAAGTTAGCGATTAGCAAGACTAGTTGATGATCTTATCATCTCCTTGTACTATTGCTTTCGTTAGGACTCCGTAAGGACTGTCTCTTATTCACAGGCAGAGGTCATTGCGGGTACGGCTACGGCGGGGATTCCCCATGCGGCCTTCGTTTCCCAAAAGCTTGGGTTGCCGATGATTATGTTCGCGACAAGGCGAAGGGCCACGGCAAGGAAAATTTGATTGAAGGCTTGGTCAAACCTGGGCAGAAGGTCGTTGTCATCGAGGATCTGATCTCGACTGGCGGCAGCTCGATCAAAGCGGCACAAGCTGTACGCGAGGCGGGTGCTGAACCGCTGGCCGTGCTGGCCATCTTCAACTACCAGTTGGATAAAGTTGCGCAGGCGTTTGCTGAAGCTGGTATCCCGCTGCAGACGCTGTCCAACTATGGAGCGCTTATCGAAGTTGCCGTCGAGAAGGGTATCGTGAAGCCGGATGATTTATCCTGCTGCAATCTTGGCGAGAAAATCCGGCATCCTTTGGAGTTTAATCAAACAAAAGAGCCATTCCCTGTAGTAGGGAATGGCCCTTTTTTCTATAAGTATGATTAGTCAAATGAGTACGTGGAGTAACGTTCCGCATTGCTCAGGCTTGTCCAAACATCCGGCGTCTCGCCGCCGATGTGCCAGTATGCATAGCCAGCCACGCCCCGGCTCGCAGCCATCTGATATTTAAGCGATAGAGACCGGGAATCCTCCAGCCATATCCGATGGACTGCTCCATTGTTATACGCAGCGTGGTACTGGCCAAGGGTCTCGTTCCATACAGGCCGGAATTTATAGCGCACCATTAAATCAGTCTGCTCCTGCAGGGTGATATCCGTCGAAGCAAGAGCTGCGTTCGAGCTGCTTCCTTTGGTGGTCCAGTCTCGATTGTAGAAAGGCAGAGCCAAAATGAGCTTATGATCAGGCACGTCCTGCCGCAGCGTATCAAGACCGCTGCGTACCCAAGGCAAAGAGGAGACGGATCCCGCATAGCTGCCGCCTGCCCAATGCTCATCATATCCCATTAGCACGACGTAATCCGCATATTTGCCGATGGCCGCGTAATCGAAGGCCGCTGTCCAGTCACTGCCTAACTCTGGCGAGACATTCACCGATAGGACGGCGCCGGCGCTATGCATTTGCTCGCCCAGCAGTCTGATGAAACGGGTGAAATAGGGACGATCTTCGGGTTTTACGTTTTCAAAGTCGACGTTAATTCCCTGAAGGCCGTATTTCTGCACGGTGGACACGATACTGCGGGTAAAGTTGGCCGTTTCGGCCGGTGACGCCAGAAGCTCATGGGTCGCTTCCATATCGAAGCGGTTCCCCAGCATAGCCCATATTGCTTTGTCATGCTGCTTGGCCCATGTGATGAGAGAAGGATCTGAATAGTCCTGCAGCTCGCCTCCCCTTTCCAAGAAAAACCAGCGCGGTGACAAGACATTTACGTTAGAGTTTAGAACGCTATGTTCATATTGCTGTGTAGTCTGTCCGTATTGCCAGCCTATTTGAATTTTTGGGCTCATCTCTTTGCCGATTTCGTTCATCCAAGGCTTGTGTGCATGTATGCGATACAATAGTGAGGCTGCCTCTTGGCGGGATAACGGCTGGTTTGGCTGGAACATTCCCTCGTATCCACCCATGAATTGCAGCTTCGTGACCGTATTAACATAAGGCAGCGCCCATGGGGCGATTTCCGATTGATCGCGGTACGGGGCTAATGCTGTTGCTGAGCCCGGCTGCTGCTTGAATGCACGAACGATCCAAGCCGCCGCCTCTTGGCGGCTCAGCGGCCGGTCCGGACTGAATGTACCCGCGCCTGTTCCTGAGGCAAGGCCGATTTCCGTGGCGGCCTGGATATAGCCGTAATACCAGGAAGACGAAGCAACATCGCTATATGCGGGCACCTTGGCTTGAACCGGAGTGAGGCGAAGCAGGCGAACGAGCGTCGTGAGAAATTCTGCCCGGGTCATCGGCTGCTTGGGAGCAAAAAATCCGGGTTTGATTCCGGCCATGATATTATCCCGGTAAAGGGCGGCGATTTCTGTTTTGGCATAGCTGTCGCCAATGTCCTGAAACGGTGTTCCCTGAGTCAGAGCTATGATTGGTGTCTGAAGATTGCAACTTATGGAAACAAAAAGCGTCATAGTAATGAGAAGAAATAGTTTTGCGCGCCGCTTCATCACTTCTCCTCCCTTTTTTCAGAATTGCTAGAATTTATAAACTATCAGCAGCGCTGAAGCATGCCGTAATTTCTGCTATATTACGAGTCTTTGTCATCTTAACAGACTTACAGCCGCAGTTCAGTGAATAAATAATGGTAATATTATCTCAATATCGTAAAAAATGTTGTAACTTTTTGCCATGAGATTTCGTTTATAATGCTAGACGTGATGAATTAAGGGACGCGTAAAAATAGGAAGTATAGGAGACCGATACACAATGATGCGATGGTTTCGCAAAACGGTAAAATCAGAACAATCCGATGATCAAGATGTGAGCGTTATCTCGAATAATGCTTCACCAGTGGAACCCGTCCGAGAGCTTGATAATGCGGGACAGGGGCTTGAGGAAGCTGCTGCCGCGAAGATGGACGCAGTGCCTGAGAATAACGTGGCGCCCCCGAAATCTTCGGAGCCCATTCTGTCGGTAAGGGAAGTTCACCGGACGTTTCCGGTAGGCGGGACCGAACTTCATGTGCTGAAGGGCATTAACATGGAGGTTCGATCCGGCCAGCTTGTGATGCTTAAGGGCCGATCGGGTTCCGGAAAGACGACGCTGCTCAACATGCTGGGCGGACTCGACCAGCCAACGAAAGGGGAAATCCTGTTCCGCGGGCAGCCGCTGCATCAGCTTAGCGATGACAAGCGTACGATATTGCGCCGCGACCAGATTGGCTTCATCTTTCAGGCCTATGCATTGCTGCCGCTGCTGTCGGCATGGGAGAACGTAGAGCTGTCGCTTCGGATGGCCGGCGTTCCCCCGCAGGAATGGAAGCCGCGCGTAACGCAGTGCCTTGAGCTGGTAGGGCTCGGCAAGAGAATGTTTCACCGCCCGTTCGAGATGTCGGGGGGAGAACAGCAACGCGTAGCGATCGCCAAAGCGATTGCCCATCGCCCCAAGCTGCTTCTTGCAGATGAACCGACGGCCAACCTGGATTCCCAAATGGGTGCACAGGTGATGTCAGTATTCAAAAATATCATACATACGGAACAAGTGACGATTTGTATGACGACTCACGATCCTACAATCTTGGAGGTAGCAGACCATGTTTATGAAATGGTGGATGGAAAATTTATCGAATAAAAGGGCATGGCTCCGGACGCTGAGCCTAGTGTCATTATGTATTGTCTTAGTTGGCGCGTCCGGCTGCGGATTGCTGCCAAATGAAGAGGAGGAAGAGGATCTTCCGGTGATTACTCCGCCAACGATTTCGAAGAAGCCGGAATACGAGGTCCGGAAGGAACCGATTGAGCTGGACGTGAAAGGGACGGGGAAAGTGCTGAGCCAGCGGGAAGAGCAACTGTATTTCTCCGATGATAAAGGAGCCACGCATATTAAGAACGTCCGGGTGAAGGCCGGTGATAAGGTTGCCGCAGGCGACATTCTGATCGAACTTGACGTCGAAGAGCTGCAGAAGCAGCTTCGCAAGAAGCGCCTGGATTTCCGCAAGCAGGAGATCGCGATGAAGGAAGCGCTGCGCACGAAGGACGAGAAAGAGGAATATGAATTCGAGGAATCCGCCATCGTGTTCGAGGAAGCGCGCCAGGAGCTGGTCGATCTCGAGCAGCAAATTGCGGACGGAACTTTGCGGGCGCCGTTTGCGGGCACAATCGTGTCCTTGAAGGCAGAGAAGGGCGGTACGATCAAGGCCTATGAATCACTCGGCGTCATCTCCGATACTTCGGCGCTTGTAGTTGGCGCCACGTTCAGCAAGGATGATCTGCAGAAGCTTGCCGTCGGGATGAAGGCCACCGTTGATATTAATACGTTTGGCAAATTCGACGGAAAGGTCAAAGTTATGCCTTCCTCAACGGATAGCGGCAACAATGGGGGCAATAACGGCGGAGGTCAAAATGGAACCCCTCCGGAGAAGGACTCTATTGATAAGTACCTGATCGTTGAATTGGATAAGTGGCCTGAAGATCTGGGACGTGGTGCGATGCTGACCGTTAGGATCGTCACCCAGCGTATTGAGGATGCGGTGGTGATTCCGATTTCGGCACTGCGGACAGTAGGGTCGCGTACTTACGTACAGGTGATCGAGCCGGACGGAACAAAGCGCGAAGCGGACGTTGAGGTAGGAGTTCAAACTCCGACTGATGTGCAGATTGTAAAAGGACTAGAGCCGGGGCAGAAAGTAGTGGGTCGCTAATGGGTGTTCCTTTATTACGCTTGCTGTTCCGCAAAATGTGGAACACGAAATGGTTGACGCTTAGTACGTTGTTGGGACTTGTCGTCGCTGTCTCATTCACAGTAAGCATACCGATGTACTCGGATGGGGCATTGAAGCGGGTTGTCTCAAATTCTTTGAAGGAAGAAAGCAAAGGTTTGCCTGCCGGATCCCTGCTGATGAGCTATCAGGCTGCGGGCGGAGCAAAGACGGATTTTGCCGGTCTGGAGAACGTTCACTCGTATATCGTAAATGAAGTGCCTGAGGAGATCGGATTCCCGCAGCAAACTTTTGTAAATACACGTTCCATTCGTACGTCTGAGGTGTACCCTCAAGATCCGACAAAGGTGGATGCCAGCCGGAAAAGGGCGATGTCCATCGTTTCGATGAGCGGTATGCCGGAACATATCTCAATCACAAACGGGAAAGTGTTCTCGGATCAAGTCGAGGACGGATATATAGATGCCTTGATGCTGGAAGAAGCGATGTTCCGCCAAGATCTGCATGTCGGCGTGGTGATGGAATATCCCGTGATCGGCAAATCAGACGTGACTCTTAAGGTAAGAATCGTGGGCACATTCCAGCCTTTGCAAGAGGGAGATCCTTATTGGTATCAAGGCTTCGAAGGCATGATGAACCAGTTTTACGTCAGTGAGAAAGCTTTTAATGAAGGATTGCTTACAAAATTAACGGTGCCGCTGCACAACTCCGGGTGGTACTACGCATTCGATCTTAGGGAGATCAAGACGAGCCAGTTGTCACCGCTCCAGAGCACGCTGGATCGCCTGAATGTGGAGCTGTATCAGAAGCTGAAGGATACAAAGGTGGATATTTCCTTCGGCGGTTTGTTGAATGATTTCCGCAAACAAAGCCTGCAGATGCAAACGCTGCTATTCACATTGGCCGCGCCGATGATTGCTATGGTGTTCTATTATATCGTCATGAATGCGCGCCAATCGCTCGACAAACAACAAAGCGACATTGCCGTGCTGCGCAGCCGCGGAGCTTCGACGAGGCAGATCGTATTCATCTATCTGCTGGAAGGGCTGCTGCTTGGGCTGGCGGCGATGATTATTGGTCCGCTGCTTGGCTGGTTCATGTCCAAGAGCATCGGGGCGGCTGACGGCTTCCTGGCCTTCGTGAACCGCAAGTCGATTCCCGTGGGCTTTAATATGGACGCCTTGGCTCTAGGCGGCGCTGCCGTCATTATTGCTATTCTAGCCACGCTGATACCAGCTATTTCATATGCGAGGTCTTCGATTGTCAATGCGAAGCAAAAGCAGGCCCGCTCGGACCGGAAGCCCGGCTGGCAGCGGTATTTTCTGGACATCGCCCTGCTTGGCATTGCGGGTTATGGATATTACCTGTTCATGGACCGTCAAATGATCACGTTTCAGACAGGGATGACCACGGATGAGCTGCAGGTTCAGCCGTTCCTGTTTTTCGTGCCGGCTATAGCGATATTTTCAATGGGTTTGTTTTTCCTGCGTGTATTCCCGTGGCTGCTCAAGCTGATCGGCTGGGTCGGGAAAAAGTGGCTGCCGGTGCCCTATTATTTAAGTCTGACGCAGTTATCACGTTCGTCTACATCCTATTACCCGCTCATGATTTTGCTCGTTCTGACTTTGGGCCTCGGGGTCTATAACGCCTCGGCCGCCCGGACGATCGATGTGAATTCGACGGAACGGACGCTTTATAAATACGGGACAGATGTAATTATGCAGGCCGTCTGGACAGGAACGCCAGAGAAAACGACAACGCCTCCAAACCAAGGACAGGGCGGGGGCCAGGGCGGCGGACAGCCGGGAGGAAATCCCGGAGCTGGCGGACCTGGCGGACCTGGCGGCGGTCAAGGCGGAAATACCCCGCCAGCGAAGATGGTATATAATGAAGAACCGCCGTTTCAGGCCTTCCGTGAACTGGATGGCGTGATGCATGCCGCTCGCGTGCTGCAAACGAAAGGGAACATCATCGTTTCGGGGCGCTCGGCCGGCCAGGGAACTTTAATGGGGATCGACAACGCGGATTTTGCACAGGTTGCCTGGTTCCGGAACGATTTGTTCCCGGCACATCCATTTCAGTATTTGAATTTATTAGGAATGAATGAAGCCGCTGCGATTATTCCGTCCAATTTTGCCGAGAAGCATAAATTGAAGCAGGGCGATATTTTCTCCGTATCGTTAACGGATGGCGCCATTGAATTGGCCGTCTATGGCATTGTGCCTTACTGGCCGAGCCAGTACCCTGACGAGAAGCCTTTTATTATCGCCAATTTGGACTACATCAACGATCAGCTTCCGCTTATTCCATATCAGGTATGGCTTAAGATGGAGGAGGGAGCGAAAGTGGCTCCACTGATGGAGAAATTGAAGGAGAAGCAAATCGAACTTTATTCCGTGGAGGATGTGCGCACCGTATTATCCGTGCAGAGCAAGCATCCTACCCGCGGCGGGGTGTTCGGCATCCTTAGCCTCGGGTTCCTCGTATCCGTTATCGTGTCTTTGATCGGTTATGTGCTGTACTGGTTCTTCAATCTGTCGGGCCGTGTCGTGCAATTCGGCATTTTGCGGGCGATGGGATTGTCGAAGAAGCAGCTTACATTGATGCTATTGGCCGAACAAATATTGACCGCAGGCTTATCCATTGTGCTTGGCATCGCCATTGGCAAGGTGGTCGGCAAACTGTATTTGCCGTTCCTGCAAACCGCCGATAACGTAACGACCCAGGTTCCGCCGTTCAGAATTATTTTCGACTCCAAGGACACGTTCCAGCTCTATGTCGTAGTATTTGTCATGCTGGCGCTGGGGGCCGGTCTACTGTTCTGGCAAATTCGCAGACTGCGGGTCCATCAAGCGGTCAAGATGGGAGAGGAGCGGTAAGATGGCAATGATTCATTGCGAAGGACTCGTTAAAATTTTTAAGACTGAGGAAATTGAAGTCGTTGCTCTTCAAGGGCTGAATTTGACCGTAGAGCAAGGGGAAATGATGGCGATTATCGGGAACAGCGGCAGCGGCAAATCTACGCTGCTGAATATCCTAGGCGGTCTCGACCGGCCTTCTGCCGGTCAGGTTCACGTTGGGGGCTGGGACTTGCTGAAGATTCAGGACGACCAATTAGTGGAGTACAAACGAAATACCGTCGGTTTTGTATGGCAAAATAATGCGCGGAATCTGCTCCCGTATTTGACGGCGCTAGAGAACGTTGAAATGCCGATGCTGCTGTCCGGCAAGCTGGACCGCGCTTACGCGAAGCAGCTGCTGGAATGGGTTGGGCTCAAGGACCGGATGCATAACAAGCTCCATCAGCTGTCTGGGGGCGAGCAGCAGCGCGTAGCCATCGCCATCTCGCTATCGAACCGGCCGAAGATGCTGCTGGCGGATGAGCCTACGGGCTCGGTCGATACGGCGACCTCCGATCAAATTATGCGAATCTTCCGGGAAGTGAACAAGGAGCTTGGCATTACGATCGTGATCGTCACGCATGATTTAGAATTGGCCGGGAAGGTTGACCGTGTCGTCGCGATTCGGGATGGCTTAACGAGCACCGAGTTCGTAAAACGCAATCCGAATTTGGATCAGGCGAGCGGAGAGCCTGGCTCTAAGGGCGGCGGGCTTCAGGAGGTTCACGAAGCCTTCGTCGTGGTTGACCGGGTGGGCCGCCTGCAGGTTCCTAAGGAATACTTGGAGGCTGTTGGTATCGGAGGCCGGGCCAGCATGGAGTTCGACGGGGAGAAAATTGTAATTACAGCACCGAAACCTTTAGAGGGGGATAAGCAATGAACAACAGGTATAGTGGAAAAATCCGTAAAGTAATGACTTTTGCTTTGGCTGCGAGCTTAACCGTCGGCCTGCTTGCCGGCTGCAGCAGCGCCGGCAAAGTCAAGGACAGCAAGGAAGAAAAGGTGCTGCGCATCGGTATGCTGTACGGCTCCAACGATGATTCCTGGTTTCGGCAGCAATACACCGATATTTATGAATTCAATAACAACGTAAGGATCGAAATCGTACCGGCCGTAGACCAGTCCGAATTTCGCTACAGAGATTACAGCAACAATGAACAGTACGTCGAGCCGGATTACTTCGAAGGCATGAAGAAATTGATGACGGGGAACAACCCGGTGGATATCATCATAGCGGATACCGGTACCCTGAAACGGCTGGCAGAGGAGAATTTGCTTAAGCCGCTGGATCCGATGATTCAGGAGGATAAGTTCGATACCTCCGATATCGTGCCGGTAGTCATCGATACACTTAAGGATATTGGCGGAGACAACAAGCTGTACGGACTGTCGCCGACCTTCAGTTCGTCCGCGTTATTTTATAATAAGAAAGTTTTTGCGGATGCAGGAATCGAACCGCCGACAGACGGAATGACCTGGGATGAGGTGTTCGATAAAGCTCGTATGGTCTCCAAGGGAGAAGGGAAGGATCGGGTGTTCGGCTTCTCCTTCAACCGTTATTTAGGCAGTGATCCTTATTGGGATATGCACAGTTATGTAACCCCGCTTGAACTTCGAGTGTACGACGAGAAAGCTGAACTGATGACGGTCAATTCGCCGCAATGGCAAAAGGTGTGGGATACGATCAGCAAGCTGGCGAAGGATAAAACCATTCCGAGTTCAGCAAATATGAACATGGAAGAGTATTACTCGGAAGACAATTACAGTCCGATCAACGGCGATTTGTTCTTGTCGGGCAAGCTCGCCATGATGATCAGTGACGGCTATTACATTAATGAGATCGTAGAAGCCAATAACAATGCAGATAAGATTAAAAATTACAGCCCGGTGGACTGGGATATCGTGACGATGCCTGTGCATCCGGAGAAGCCGGGGATTGGCAGCAATATTTGGATCGGAAATACGTTCTCGATCAACAGTGCTGCTCCAAACGCTGAGACTGCTTGGGATTTCATTAAGTTTGTAAACGGGGAGGATTTCGCAAAGCTGAGATCCCGCAGCAACTCGTATGAAATGGTGTCCCGCAAATCCTTTATTACACCTAAGGCTGGCCAGTCTTATAATATTGATGCATTTTATCAGTTGAAGCCTGTACCGCCAGCTAGCGCCGCCGAAGAAAAACTTGCGCGTGATATCCCTGGGCTGTATAACATCACGAACTCAGGAAGACCGCATTTCCAGGAAGTGCTTGAGGACAAGAAATCAGTGGCAGAAGCGCTGAAGGAATGGGAAGAGAAGGGGAATAAAATGCTGCTGGAGCTGAAAAAGAACCCGAAAGCCCAGTTTAATGAGGATGGCTCGGTATTTGAAATGCATTAATAATAAAATCTCGCCGGATTTTGAACCGGCGGGATTTTTTTTTGTACGTTGTTGGGTATTCTATAGTTGTAATGGTTCATCGACAAAATCTTTGAAGGGCAGGAATATCAGATGAAATGGGTGTATTTTAACAAGCTGTACCGAACAAAATTCCAGGCAGGCTGCTTGGCCAAAAGGCTTGTTCAGGACGGCTGGATTTACGGCTTCGATGAGATGAGGGAGGTGGAGATATTCCGTTCGCGGAAGGGGAAATACGGTGTCCGTTTTATTCCTTGATTTTTATAAAATAATACTTGACGCCTGGCAGGGGTATCGTGTATATTATTAGTTGTCGCTATTTACTGACGCGGGGTGGAGCAGCCCGGTAGCTCGTCGGGCTCATAACCCGAAGGCCGCAGGTTCAAATCCTGCCCCCGCAATTTATCTTTACCCCGTTCCCGGGCCCTTAGCTCAGTTGGTTAGAGCGGTCGGCTCATAACCGACTGGTCGGGGGTTCAAGTCCCTCAGGGCCCATAGATAAGAGAATCCCTTGCGCAGCAAGGGGTTTTTGCTGTTAGTAGGAAGTTTATAGGGTAGTAGTTTTGTCGGCAAATGGACCATTTACAACAGTTTGCTAACTTCGCTGGTAGATAAGTGAGGCAGGATAATAAGGATTTTTAAGATTTAACCAAAAAGGCGGCCAACCTTAAGATTCGAATAAATCTTAGGTTGCCGCTTTTTCTTATAAATAAAGGTTTCGTTAATTAAATCTGAAAATATTACAATATCTTATTTTGCAGGCAGAATTCTTGGGAAGAGTATTAATATTAGATTTCAAAATAATCGCCACTTTCAGAAAGCAGAAAGGATTTTTAAGCAAAGAGGAGATATGCAATGTGTCTTGGATTATTCATTCCCCATGTTCGATATATCATTCCTTTGGTTGTAGGAGTAAAAGGCCCTGGCCCTGAAGGAAGTTAATATAATTTTTGTCCTAATGTGTTTTCGCTCGTATCCTCCAGTTGTTACAATTTAGACAGAAGAAAACCGCTGCCTAACGGGCAGCGGAGCAGCTGACAAATACAGCGTGTTACCATACCAACAGTTAAATCAGATGAAAAAAGGAAGCAGAAATAAGTTCCGAATGCCATAGAAGGGAAAACGGCGATAGAAAAACCGGCGTCTAGGGAAAAAGCCAGGGAAAAAACCAAACTGTCTGTAGGTTGACTCATTCGCTGGTAAGCCGTCTAAGCGCTGGATCATTTCATTGCTAGGAACAGCAAGAGTCACATAGTTCTGATCTACATGGGCGATAAAACCATCGTATGCATGACCGTCGGCCGTTTCAATCCCGACATATTTATTCATGCAGCTCCAACAGATTTGCTGATACTCATTTGCGTTCATAAACGTACCTCCTAAGGTTAATGTACCTGACATTAGTCTATGGACTTTAACCCAGAGTGGCACGGCATTAGCCTATATTAGCCTATAATAAAAGGAGAGGATACTCATAAAGGCAATAACGATCATCCAGCCTTGGGCGACATTTCTGGCCCTTGAGGAGAAGCGTTTTGAAACACGCAGCTGGGCAACAAGGCATCGCGGATCAATCGCGATCCACGCCGGGAAGAAAGTCGATAAGAGGATTTGCCGGGAGGAACCCTTTCGCAGTATTCTGGCGAAGCACGGCTACACAGCGGACAATCTTCCGACAGGGGCGGTTATTGCCCTAGCGAATTTGCAGAGCTGTTATGCCGTAACTAGACCGTGTGGGGAAAAAGGGGACGTATGGCTCGAGGCAGAGGGAAAGTTAGTCATATGGGATGCCCCAAGACTTGTGGCGCTTGCCGCGCAGGAGGGGCATGAATATGCCTTTGGGGATTACCGCGACGGCCGTTATGCTTGGGAAATGACGGATGTCCAATTGCTGGAGAAGCCCTTACTGGCAAAGGGCATGCAGGGCCTGTGGAATTGGGAAGAGGCAGAGTAACCGTGTGAATAACCAATATTCATGCTATGATCATCCCGTCTTGGATGCCAGCATCTGATCGACCAAATCGCTCATTCCTTGCCAGCTGTCTTTAAGCTGGTATTGATGCTGTATATGCGCATTCCATGGGCGGGGGATCAGGATCGTCTCCTTGCCGGCCTCGCTTGCGGCGATAATGTTATGAGGTCCGTCATCAATCAGCAGATCAAAGCCAACCAAATACTTCCGCTTCGCTACAAAAAAGTTCTCAAAAGGAATGAAGGGCAGGTGCTTCTGCATCCAGTTCCATTTCTCGGGAACGGAGGAAGGGCGAGCCGCAGTAATGACGATGACATCGTATTTTTCGGTCATTTTACGTATTTCTTCGATTGTATATTGATCAAAGATATCCAGTTCCTCGTAAAGGCCGGGTCTCCCGAAAAAGGCTTCCTCCGTGCATTCTGGGTGCCAGATTCCGCTTAGGTCAAAGCTGGTAACTTGCTCCATCATCAATTGAAGTCCGGGATACTGCATATTATGATAATAAAGCGCTTTGGGTATTAAATGACAGATGGTGTCGTCCATGTCGATGGCCACAATTTTTTTGCTCATGATAATGTTGTTCTCCTAACAGTAAATATAATGGTTTAGTAATGGTTGTAACGGACATTAGGGAGGCTATTAACTCTTTTTCTTCCATATTAAACTAAGAGAGACGCCTAATGATATGCCAATGGCGATTCCGACGGCGAGATTATCCATGGCCAGGCCAACGCTGACACCAACAGCGACTCCCACCGCTAATCCGGTTCCAGAAAACTGTTCTTTGTTTCCAGTGCTCATATGTGAGCCTCCTTATTTTACTTCTTTTAATACGGCAGCGGCAATAAATGTGGCGTATGTAATGCCGCCAGCTGTGTCATTATAAGAAAAGTTAACCGTAGGAACACCCACCACAAGTGCTTGATCGTCTTTGAACAAGTCCTTCGCCGTACCTGGATACCAAATGTATATGACATTACTATATTTATCGTAAATTACGGCTATAGTGATCGTATTATCATCTAATACCATCTCATCAATTTTTAATACCCTTCCTTGGATCTTAACGAAGGTGTCTAAATAGTCATTGATGTTTTTGTCCAAATGCCTGGTCGTCACTTTAGGGTTCAATAAACGCTTGACCTCGTCTATGGATTCCTGGGAGTCTGCAGGGAAAAGTTGCTTTGTGCGATCCAGAAACTCATAGGATGCCGGAGTTAATTCTTTATTCGTAAAGACCGGAACAACCTCAACCATTCTATCAGCGATACTATCGTTTGATCTGGCTCTATTTTGCTCCTGTCCGAGATGCAGCTCTACTGAATCGATAATTTGCTTTGTTTGCTCTATACCGTATTTTTCATAGAGAGGCTGAAAATAGGTTATATTCAGGTAAAATATATACTTCTCGGTTGGGATTGCGTACTGTACCATCGTGAAGTCTTCGCCATTGCTTTCAAATTTCCCCGTAAAGATCCCGCCGATATAATTTTTGTATTGTTTTTCGGTATATCCGGTCTTTTTGAAATTTTCAATGTTGGTTTTAAAAGACTCGATGAGAGCATCGCTAGCTGATTTAACATCTACTAACCTGTCGGTAGGGGAAATAAAGGCTTGCGCAAGAATATTGTATTTAGAATCGTTCGGATCTGGAAAGGCAAAAGAAACTACGTATTCAATATTATCACCTATGCCTATGTCTTCATTTCTTTCCCATGAAGAGGGATAAGAAAAGGAGTAAGCCTCTCCTTGGTATGTAGTGAAATTTGTTACACGCTTGCTCGCCTGAACACTTGGTTCAGACTCTGGATGCTTGGAATAAGGCCTGCCGCCGCATGCGGTTAGCAGTGAGATGATAGCAAAAATAATAGCAATTTTTTTCATTAGCTGAAGGCTCCTGACACATCCCCATAGGCTGAGGAACTTGCTGTGGGTCGTCGTGAATTAATACAAATTGGATGGCTCGAATCATTTCATGAACCAGCGGACGATATAGCTGATCAATGACAGTACGACGCTGATCAGAATGCAGGTCACGATGGGAAAATAAAATTTAACATTCCCTTTATCAATCATGATATCACCTGGCAAACGTCCGAGATGGATAAACCTGCCCAGAAAAGACCAGAGCAAGCCCGCAATAATGAGGACTGCCCCGGCGATGATCAATATCTTAGGCATGTTGTTCATTGGAGTTCCCTCCTCTATAAAGTAAAGATTATCGGTTCTTTGACTTTTCGTAAGCGATTAAGGTAACCTCATTCCCGGTTGCTTCAGCTATAGCCGCCTCGGCCTCTTTGATAATTTCAACGGCTTGCTTCTGATCGTTTAACGGGGCAATTTGGTAAGTGTCTGTCGTGATATCCACATGCATGACCTCCTGTCGTAAATGGAATACATCATGTAGTGTATCCAGACAAACCGACTTGATGTAAGGGCATGAATTACCTATCTTTAACCTACCAAAAAAATCTGCAAAAGGCCACCGGGCGATAAATTTTACATTTGGTCTTGAAACTCTGTCCAATATCATGTTATAATCAATAACGCAGGAATTTTTTCGGCATAGATTTTTAACTGGCATGTTAATTATGCCGGGGTGGCGGAATTGGCAGACGCACAGGACTTAAAATCCTGCGGTAGGTGACTACCGTACCGGTTCGATCCCGGTCCTCGGCATTACAACCAAAGATCGCACAGCTCTCGCGAAAGCGAAGGCTGTGCGATTTTTTTGTCGGTTCCGCTTAAGGGATTTCTGCTAAAATGAGTTTATGAATAGTATATAATGCTAGAAGCTTGGAAAGGGAGAGACAACAACATGAGTAAGGAGATATTCGGCAACGATTGGGATCAGGTGCTTGCAGCGGAGATGGACAAGCCGTATTACCATGAGCTGATGGATTGGCTGGATCAGGAGTACAGGGAGCATACGGTATTTCCGCCGCGGCCGTATTTGTTCCAGGCCTTGAAACTGACGGGCTACAGCCAGACACGGGCGGTGATTCTGGGGCAGGATCCATACCATGGCGCAGGCCAAGCCCATGGCTTAAGCTTCTCTGTGCTGCCTGGGGTAAAGATTCCGCCATCGCTGCGGAACATCTATAAGGAGCTGTCCAGCGATCTTGGAATTCCTGTTCCTTCTGAAGGCACTTTGACTTCATGGGCCGAAGAGGGGGTGCTGCTGTTGAACACGGTGCTGACCGTACGCGAAGGACTGGCCGGCTCCCATCAGGGCAAGGGCTGGGAGAAGTTTACGGATGCGGTCGTAGCAGCGTTAAATGAAAGGGAAGAGCCTGTGGTTTTCATTTTATGGGGAAGCCATGCCCAGAAAAAAGGAGAGCAAATCAACACGGACCGCCATCTTGTCATTGAATCGGCTCATCCGAGTCCTTTGGCGGCGAGACGGGGCTTTTTTGGAAGCCGTCCTTTTTCCCGGACCAATGCTTTTTTGAAAGCGCAAGGCAAACAACCGATCGATTGGAATGTAATTCATAGCCATAAATGATAGGGAAGTAGGACAAACGAATTATTTTTCTGGTAAAAGGTTACGAAATTAATCCTAGATGTCGATATAATTTCAGTAGAGCTGGTTTAGATTTCCGGCTATAAATGACAACAAAGGAGAGAAATGGATGATTCCGAACAGGAAAATGACGAAGTGGCTCCTGACCATGGTGCTGCTCATTGCCGCTGTATTCCCGACTAGCGTCTTTGCTGCCTCCGGCGATGTCTTATCGATTGATATTGAAGGCTCCGGTGCAACGCTAGAACTTACGGTTGGCAAAGGAACGAAGCAATTGAAGGTATGGGCGACGGTCGAGGGGTCCTCGGTCAAAAAGGACATTACCCGTGGCGTTAGCTGGTCATCGGATCAGCCGGATACCATTAAAGTAGATAATGGTCTTCTAACGCCGCTCAAGAGCGGAACCGCTACAATTACTGCTGTCTATAACAATTCCGCGGTAGATACGATTACCGTCAAAGCAGTGGATACATACAAGGATTTGACTTTGGAGTATTCGCTGAATGGTAAATATAAGCTTGGAGCGGATGAAGCGGATCTGAATGTTAAAGCCCAGGCCGTCGTTGAGAATACGAACGGTACGCTGGCGGATGTAACTCAAGATGCGCAGTGGACTTCTTCCAATACGTCCGTGCTCACGATCGATAAAGGTAAAATTAAGCTTGTTGCAGAAGGTAAAGCGACGATTACGGCCAAATACTCCGGATTGACGGCTTCTTTCGAGGCCACAGTCTCTTCCCCGTACTCGGAGCTGAATCTCGTATATGCAAGCAATGATGAGAAGGCGGAGGATATCGAATTGCTTGTCGGCGATAGTGAGATTGAGGTGAAAGCCACTTCCACTTTGTCGAGCAGCCAATCGACAGTGGATGTATCCGATAAAGCTGAATGGTCGACGTCCGACAAGAGCATCGCTACCGTTGAGGATGGCAAGATCAAACCTGTAGCCATCGGTAAAGCGACGATTACAGCCGAATATCTCGGAGCCAAGGGTCAAGTGGACGTCTATGTACGTACACCGTATGAAGTGATCATCCTGAACCCTTCGTCCGAGCAATTCCTGTTCATCGGCGAGCAGCTGGAGGCAAAGGCAGAGGTTAGAAGCGGGGCCAATTCGACGGATGATGTTACCGCTGCAGCTGAGTGGACATCCTCTAACCCTCTGGCTGTAACGGTGGATAAAGGAATTATTTCTCCAAAAGCAGTCGGAACATCCACAATCAAAGTCAGCTATCGTGGCGTAAGCAGAAGCATGAATGTGACGGTTCAACCGACTATTACGAAGCTTGAGGCAGACAAGAGCGAGCTGGAATTGCTCAAGAATGAATCGCTGAACGTACCGAAAATCAAAGCAACCAAGCTGGACGACGAGGAAATAGACTTCAGCAAGGAAGTGATTTGGTCCTCCAGCAATGAGGATGTCGTCAAGATTGAGGATGGCAAAATCGTAGCGAAGGATGCAGGCAAGGTAACGATTACGGCAAAGCTTCCAGAATCCAAGGTTACAGCCGGATCGGCCCACTCCGTTCGCAATAGTTCGGTTGAGGTGGAAGTCACGGTCAAGGAAAAGGTTCTGGCGCTGATCAGCGAGGAAGAGAAGCTGAACCTGGTCGTTGGCGAGGAAAGCCCGTTTCCTAAAGTAGCTGTCGTATACGAGGACGGAAATGAAGAGGAAGATATCGCCAGCGAAATTACTTGGACGATTTCGAACAGCAATGCGGTGATCAAAGATTCCGCAAACGGCAAAACGATCAAAGGCCTGATCAAGGGATCGGCGACTTTAAAAGGGACATACTCGAACAAGACAATCAGCATCCCGATGACAGTCGAGCAAAAAATTACGAAAGTTGTCGTAGAGCCGCTGAATATCGAGCTTAACCTGAAGAAATCCAAGTCGATTAAAGTAACTGGTTATTATTCGAACGGCCAGAAAGTAACCCTGTCCTCGAAAATGAACTGGCAATCCTCGAATACGGACGTAGCCACAATCAGTTCCACGTCCGTCAAAGCGGTTGGTGAAGGCTCGGCTACATTGACCGGATCTTATCAGGGTCATAACGTCAGCGTCAACGTGAAGGTTGTTCCTAAGCTGACCAAGCTGACCGTAGACGAGAAGAAGCTTGCACTAGCTCCTGGAGGAATCAAAACGGTTGTTGTCAAAGCCGAATATGACACTGGTGCGACGGCCATCGTAACCGGCAGCGCAGAATGGACCAGCTCCAAACCGTCTGTAGCTAAAGTGACCGGAGGCAAAATCGAGGCGGTAGGCAAAGGCACGACGTCGATCAAAGGAAAGTTCGGTGGCAAGACGGTTACCATTTCAGTAACAGTGAAATAATAAGTCTCATTTATCCCGTATTCTCCAATTTTAAAGCACTTCAGCGATTTGGCTGAAGTGCTTTTGCATTATTTTCGCAAATAAAGGTTACAAGCTAATGGTTGATTCTGGCTGGAGCATTTAATATAATAAGTGGAACAAATGTTCTAATTGTTTCGTTGTCATGGCGCAAGGTTAGAGCAACTAGAAAAGGACAATGATCATCCATGAAGAAGTGTCATTCGATTTTTAAGTTTCAGTTAAGAATGTTCGTTAGTATTCTGGCTGTCGTGCTGATGTTATCTGGCTGTGCTCTGGAATTGGAACTGGGGAGTCCTGCCGATACAAGCAGCGGCTCCAGGCAGAATGAGGGCCGTCTGCGGGTTATTTTTCTCGATGTGGGTCAAGGGGCCTCCCAATTGCTGATCAGCCCTTCCGGGAAGACGATGCTGATCGATGCAGGGAATAATGACCGAGAGCAGGCGATGCTTGATTATTTAAAGGAGTATGGCGTTAACCGCTTGGATATCGTGATCGGTACGCATCCGGATGCAGATCATATCGGCGGCTTGGACCGGGTCATCGACCATGTTGACATCGGGGAAATTTATATGCCGAAGATTCAAGCAAATACGAAGACCTTTGAATCTTTGCTGCTCTCGATTAAGAATAAGGGCCTGAAGGTCAAGACGGCTAAGGCAGGGCTTGGGCTTGAGTGGGATGAAGACGTTCAGGTGACCATGGTTGCCCCCGTCCAAACCTACGATGACAAGAACAATATGAGCGCCGTAGTCAAAGTGGTGTACGGTAATACATCCTACTTGCTGACCGGTGATGCCGAGCGTCAGAGTGAGAAGGATATGATCGAATCCGGGGCGGATTTGCAGGCCGACGTAATGCTGATAGGACATCATGGCTCGAAATCTTCTACTACGTTAAGCTTTTTGAAGAAGGCTGCTCCGCAATATGGGGTGATCCAGGTTGGGGAGAACAATTATGGGCATCCTACTTCGACCGTATTGGATAGGCTGAGTAAGCAGGGGATTGAAGTATACCGCAATGACCTGCATGGCACCGTGGAAATTGCTTCAGACGGTCATACATACCGAATCACGACCGAGAGGTGAGTGGAACGATGGTTGGGATCATTGAAGGCTTTGAAGGTGAGTATTGTATTATAGAGGTAGATGGCCAGACAAGGGACGTGCCTCGCGAGCTGGTAGGTGCCGATGTAAAGACCGGAGATGTCGTGGAATGGGACGGAACCCGGTGGAATGCAAACGCTGGGAAGACGAAGCAAAGAAGCGAGTATATGAAGTCTCTGATGGATGACGTATGGGATGATTAAAGATCTATATCTATGTTTGGGGGATGAGTTATGACGTTGTCTAAACCACAGCCAGGAGAGTATCTGGAGCATTTCGGGGAGTATATTCGTGAAGTGCCGGAAGGAGAGTTAATTTCTCTGCTTGAGCTTCAGCCGGAGGAAGCAATGCTTAAACTAGGAACACTCTCGGACGAAGCCGGCAATTATAAGTATGCAGAAGGTAAATGGAGCCTGAAGGAAGTGCTGGGGCATATAACGGATACGGAGCGTGTGATGAGCTATCGGCTGCTGCGGATTGCCAGGGGAGATAAGACGCCGCTGCCGGGTTTTAACGAGGAGCTGTTTGTGAACCATGCTAATTTTGAACGGTTGTCGATCCAGCAGTTGCTGAAGGATTTCACGATGGTCAGGAAAGCGACCTTGTCGCTTATCCGGCAATTGGATGATGAAGCTTGGCAGCGGGTCGGAACTGCGAGCGGGGGACCTGTATCCAGCAGGGCGCTTGCTTATATTATTGCCGGTCATGCGATTCATCATTTCCGGATCATTCGTGAACGGTATTTAATCGGACAAATGTAAACGAAACGGGCTGACTTCGAAGTTAGATGCTTCTAACTAGAGTCAGCCCGTTTTTTATTCGGCGTTAGGACTTGTGTGGTTTTGCTATTCCGTTATTCCGAGGACACGATCAAATTCATCGAACCGTTCAGTTCATACGGGCCAAAGGGGACAGGGAGAATAAAGTGGTCGCCCTTGTTTAGCGGGTATTGATTGTCTCCGGTAGTCAACTGTCCATGTCCTTCAATTACGCTGCAAAGCATGTATTTCTTGCCAGCTTCCAGATGGGCCTGGCCATCGAGATCCCATTTTTGTACGGTGAAGAAATCGTTTGATACAAAGGAGGTTATAGTAAGTCCTTCTTGCGTAAATGTATCATAGGTCTCCTTCTTGTACGACTGGGGAATCGTGGTGACGTCAATGGCCTTGTCCAGATGAAGCTCCCGGGTATTTCCGTCCTTGTCTTTACGATCATAATCGTAAACACGATAGGTCGTGTCTGAGCTCTGCTGGGTCTCAAGCACAACGATTCCTTTGCCGAGAGCATGAATCGTCCCGCTAGGCACGTAGAAGAAATCGCCGGGATGAACCGGAACCTTGGTAAGAAGCCCCTCCCAATTTCCTTCCTCGATCCACTGCACGAGCTGCTCCTTGGATTTGGCCTCATGGCCATAAATGATCTCTGCGCCCGGCTCGGCGTCAATGATATACCAGCACTCCGTCTTGCCCAGCTCGCCGTTCTCATGCTCTCCAGCATACTCATCGTCTGGATGAACCTGAACGGAGAGGTCGTCGGAAGCGTCCAAAATTTTGGTCAGCAAGGGGAATACCGGTGATTCCGATTGAAATAATTCGGGATGGGACGACCATAGCTCCCCGAGGGTCAGTCCCTGGTAGGGCCCGGCCTTGACAACGCTTTGTCCGTTGGGGTGAGCCGATACCGCCCAGCACTCTCCGGTCTTCGCATAAGGTATATCGTAGCCGAATAGCTCTGCCAGCTTGCTTCCGCCCCAAATGCGCTCTTGAAATACAGGTTTGAGAAAAATAGGCTGTTGATTCATAGAGATGTTATCTTCCCTTCTTATCGCGTGATTAATATTTCATATGGATCAATGCGGCAGCGCCGATCAGACCTGCATCCTGGTTTAATGCGGCAGGAACGATCGGGGTGCTCTGCCCTGAAGGATTCAAGGCGCAACTGCTCACATAATCCTGCACGGCACTAAACAGTGGGTTACCGACCTGCGAGACGCCGCCGCCGATGACTACTTTCTCCGGGTCGAAGGTGTTAATCAGTGTGACGCAGCCGATGCCGATGTAGCGAAACACTTGATCGATCAGCGCCTTCATGCCGGCATGCCCTTCCCTGGCAAGATCGAACGCCTCTTTGGAGCTGACGTCCCTGTCAAGCAGCCGGGAAGCTTGTCTGGCAATAGCCGTGCCGGAAGCGACGAACTCCCAGCAGCCCTGCTGGCCGCATACGCAGTCCCCGGCGGATGGATCAATAACGATATGCCCCACGTCGCCAGCATTGCCGGTCGAGCCCGTAATCAGCTTGCCGTGCGAGAATATGCCGGCGCCGATACCGGTGCTGATCGTTATAAAGATGAAATGGTCGGCGTCCCGCGCGGCTCCCTGCCATTTCTCAGCCAGTGCAGCAGCCGTGGCGTCGTTCTCGAATGCAATCGGAAGCACAAAATGCCGCTTCAAGGATTCAAGCAAAGGGAAGCCATGCCAAGCCGGCATATTGGGCGGCTTGACGATATGGCCCGTTTTCGTATTTAAAGGACCGGGAGCCCCGACTCCAATACCTGCAATTTGGGCTTCGTTTAGGCTTTGTTCCGCAAGCAGCTGCTTGGCGGCATCGGCTATGCGGCTGACCATCACGTGCGGATCAATCGTTAGATCTGTAGGCAGGGAGGTCTTGGCGCATACCTTTCCATCCGAATCGATGATCCCGATCGCTGTCTTGGTACCGCCGATATCGATGCCTATCGCGTATTTCACTTCCAAGTCGAATACCTCCTGTATTCTATGTTAACTTTACAAACTTGACAAAATTAATTTTTGTAAAGTATATTTAGGTTAAGTTTATCATGTTTTGAGAGGGTTGAAAAGAATGGCCCGTAAAAAGAAAATATCCATGCAGGATATTGCCGACAGGCTGGAAATTTCCAAAAATGCCGTATCGCTGGCCCTGACCAACAAGAAGGGGGTAAGCGAGGAATTGCGCAGCCGTATTATGCATACAGCCAAGGAAATGGGATATGGCCCTTATGCCGTCAGCGACAGCGAACAATCCAATATTCTCGTGCTTGTGCCAGAGCGGATTATGAGCTACCAGGACAATGATCATTTTCAATTTTATCATGACATGATTTGGGGGCTCGAAAAGAGCATTCGCAGCAAAGGCTTCAACGCCGTCATCGCGCCGATTGACCGCGAATCCGAGCAGCTTCTTAAGCTGCCGCGCCTGTTCACAGATATTTCTTATCGAGGCGTTATATTATTTGGAATTACGAGCTTGGAATATGCGCGTCTTGTCTGGGAGCAGCAGGTCCGGCTTGTCATGATGGATTCTTATCACCGGGACCTGCCTTGTCCGGCTGTCACCTCGGCGAATATGGAGGGGGCATATGAAGCGGTGTCCTATCTCATGGAGTGCGGACATGCCGAAATCGGATTCATCGGCCCCGTCAATTTGACGACAAGCCATGAAGAGCGCTGGCTGGGGTACTGGAGGGCAATGCAGAGCGGAGGACTGAAGATAAGGGGAGAGTATTGCCTAACGTCTTCAGAAGGCTATGATTATACGGAAGAGGAAATTTCCTCCTTCCTGTCTGGACTGACCGAGCTGCCAAGCGCATTTTTCTGCGGGAACGACCGAATTGCCTATATTTTGGCCGAGGTGCTTCAGAAACAGGACATTGCTGTGCCTGGGGACATTTCGATTGCGGGTTATGATGATCTCCGGTATGACAGCAGCTCGGGGGTGAATATGACTACGGTACGCGTAGAGAAGGAGCGAATGTGCGATGCCGCTGCAGAGCTGCTGCTATCACTGTCTGAACCTTCCCGGGAAGCGGTTCGCTGGAGTATCGCGCCAACGCTGATCGTCCGCGAATCCGTAAAGAGGAAGCAGGGCGTACAATAAAATAAATAGAATTGAATAAACATCCACAAACCCATAAAAAGACGGACATCCCGGTGAAGAGATGTCCGTCTTGTGTTTGCAATAACTCAATTATTTGTTAAGAGCCGCTTCATAACGTTTCTCAACTTCAGACCAGTTGATAACGTTGAAGAAAGCTGCGATGTAGTCAGGGCGTTTGTTTTGGTATTTCAGGTAGTAAGCATGCTCCCAAACGTCCAGACCGAGGATTGGAGTTTTGCCTTCCATGATTGGGGAATCCTGATTAGGCAGGCTGTATACGGACAATTTGCCGTCTTTGTCTACCGCAAGGAATGCCCAGCCGCTGCCGAAACGAGTCGTAGCTGCTTTCGTGAAATCTTCCTTGAACTTGTCGAAGCCGCCAAGCTCGTTGTTGATTGCGTCAGCAAGCTTGCCGGAAGGCTGGCCGCCGCCGTTTGGTCCGATCGTTTCCCAGAACAGGGAGTGGTTGGCGTGTCCGCCGCCGTTGTTGCGAACCGCTGTGCGAATGCTCTCAGGAACGCTGTCCAGATCGGCGATCAGATCTTCCAGAGATTTGGACTGAAGCTCAGGAGCGGACTCCAGCGCCGCGTTCAGGTTCGTTACATAAGTATTGTGATGGCGATCATGGTGGATCATCATCGTTTGTTCGTCGATATGTGGTTCGAGTGCATTATTCGGGTAAGGTAGAGCAGGTAATTGGTGTGCCATAATTTAAATCATCCTCTCTAGTGTATATGTAGTGCCCTTTATTTCTCACAATGATCATTATAAATATTTACGCACACTTAGTCAACTTATATGTATGTTAAGTATATTAAATGGGTAGTTTGTATTGACAAATGGTAGGACGTTTATCATAATAATTGAACTGTAACGATAACGTAAATTTGAGGTGACATGTGGTGGGCTTGGGAATCGTCGTTGTGGAAGTATGCGATAGCAACCTGCTCAGCTCGGTAGAGCTGGAGCAGCTGGAAGAAGAATATCCCGAGATAGCCGTTCTCCGCCTCGACTGCCTCAATTTGTGCGGCCTGTGCAAGCTAAGGCCCTATGCGATGGTCAATGGCAAGCGGGTATTTGCCAAGACGGTCGAAGAGTGCGTACAGTTGATCCGGCAGACGATTGAGGAGGAGCTTCGAGCTTTTGATGATATAGAGTGATATTCCCTGTTTAATCATACCCAATTTCAGGCAAAAGAAAACCTTCGGCGCTGACAATCGGCGGCTCCGAAGGTTTTTATATTACTGCTGTTCTACTTCCTTATTTGGGATTGGAAATGATATAAATGCATCTTTTTCCGTCTTGCGCCAGGCATTCCGTACGTTCAATCTCTGTCTTCAAGAGCGACTTGAATAAGCTTAATTCGCAGTCACAGGCGTGGTTGTAACGGTTTGCGATATGCGAAATCGGACAGTTGTGCTCCTTCAGCACAAAATCACCATCATCATTTTGCTCGCACTCGGTCATATAGCCGTTTTCGTTCTGAATTTGCGCCAGTTTCTTTACTTTATCGGCAAAGGGGATCCCTTCCATGCTTGTCTGGTACTGCTGCTTCAGCTTATCCCGGCGTTTCTCGAAGAGCCGTCTAATCGTATCCTCGCCGCTTTCATTTTCAAGCTCACTCAGCAGATCGAGGGTCAGCGTATGGTAGTTTCTAGGAAACAGGCCTTCGGCCAACTCCGTAAGCCCGAATACCGAGGTAGGCCTTCCCATCGTCTGCCGGATCATTTTAGATTCGATCAGCCCGTCGCGCTCCATCGTGCCGAGATGGCGCCTGACCGCCATTTCCGTAATTTGCAATTCGGACGTAATTTCTTTCGCGCTGAGAGGGCCGGATGTTTTCATCATGTGCAAAATCCGTTCCCTCGTCGGCAGCTCTTTGATTTGGTTCATCGTGACACTCCTTGCTAGAATGACATTAGCCGTTGCTTGCAGTGAGTGCGGCTTCCTTGCATTCGCTGCTGCAGAATCCGTGATGCTCTTCCTCGCAGGCTTCGCAGCAGACATGCTGGAGATTGCACACGGGACAGTTGATATAGCGGTCATTCGTCTCGCCGCAATGGTAGCAGCTCGCAATAACGATATCCTCGTCGGTACGGTTGATCGGCACGGAAATCCGCTCATCGAACACATAGCATTTGCCGTCGAACAAATGTCCCTGTACCTCAGGATCTTTGCCGTAAGTGACGATTCCGCCCTCTAGCTGGGCTACATCCGTAAAACCTTCATGCAGCAGGAAGCCGGTCAGTTTCTCGCAGCGGATTCCCCCTGTACAATAAGTTAAAATTTTTTTATCCTTATACTCACTTAAATTCTCGCGAATCCACTCCGGGAACTCGCGGAAGGACTCCACTTCCGGACGGATGGCGCCGCGAAAATGGCCGATATCGTATTCGTAGTCGTTGCGGCCGTCGATGACGATGACATCTTCCTGCTGCAATTGTTCGTGAAATTCGACGGGAGACAGCCGTTTGCCGCTGATTTTGTTCGGGTCTAGCTCATGCTCGTAACGGAAAGTAACCAGTTCTTTTTTGTGGCGGACGAACATTTTTTTGAAGGCATGTCCTTCTACTTCATCGATTTTGAAGACGATGTCTTGGAATAGCGGGTTGGCCCGTAAATCGTTCATATATTTCTCGGTTTGTTCCACCGTTCCGGACACCGTTCCGTTAATGCCTTCGGAAGCGATGAGGATACGCCCTTTCAGGCCGAGGTCTTTGCAGTACTGTAAATGTTCCGCGGTAAATGCTTCTGGAGATTCGATGTGAACAAATTTATAATATAGTAACACGCGGTATGCGGTTTTGCTCATTATGATCACCTATCTATATTGGATTCTTCTGCATTGTAGTGAATTTTAACTACTTAGTCAATATTAAAGTATAGTAAGTATAGTAACGAAAATCTACAGGATATTTAAGGAGACGAGTATATGACAAGAACGGTTGGCTTTATTTATGCCCATCCCGACGACGAAACCTTCGGCTGCTCTTATCTGATTCGGCAGATCGCTGATAGCGGCAATAAGGCGGTGCTGCTGACGGCAACGAGAGGAGAAGCGGGGAAAAGCGGCAGGCTCGGAGCCATGACTAGGGAGCAGCTGGCAGAGATTCGCGATCAGGAGCTGCAGCGGGCCGGGGACATACTAGGCATCGCGGAAATCGAGCAGCTGGATCTGGGAGACGGCAAGCTGCGTGAAGTGAAGCAGGAAGTACTGGTCGATACAATTGCTGCGTTTCTGAACAAGCATGGGGCCGAGGTGGTCGTTACTTTTCCCGCGGACGGCATTTCCGGCCATCCCGATCATATCGCCATTCATCATGCGGTAAATAAAGCGGTGTTCAGCGGGGCGTGCAGCACTGTCCAGAAGCTGTATTATAACGTGATGGGGAGCCAGGGGGCCGGAGCCGTATTGGAGCTTAAGGGGGAGGAGGGGCTGCATGAGACGAAAGCCAAAGCACTCGCAGCGCACGAATCGCAGATTTTATCGATCGAACGGGTATTTGGTAAGCTCGATGACGGTCCGCCCTGGCACTTCGCGCCGGAATTATTCCAGCTTGTATGGGAACGGGAGAGCTTTAATCCTGCAAAGCAGGAGCGCTCCATCTTTGATGGCTTGGTGAACTGAATGGGTCAGGTCCTTCTATTGGCTGTCAAGGCAAAGGCAAAAAGGAAAGGCTGCTCCTCGTAAGAGGAACAGCCTTGTTGTTTCTCATGCTTTATATTTATGCGCCGTGCTTGACTTTTAAATGTGGTTTGCCGATAGGCGCTTCGGTCTTGGTTACCGCTTTTTTGTGGTTAAACAGCCCGCGCAGGTAAGGGAGTACGTAGTAGTCAAGTCCGATTTTGCCGGCGTTGGCGGCTGCTACGACAATCAGTACTTCAAGCAAGAGCATTTGCGCATTCGTGCTCACTGTGCCCGAGAAAAGGAACGCCGCATTCATCACAAGTCCCATCAGCGCTGCAAAGGTGGTGAAGGTACCGAGAATGAGGCCAAGGCCGACGAGAAACTCTCCGTAAGGGACGAGGATGTTGAAGATGTCTACTCCGGGCAGTGCGACATGTTCTAGAAATGCTGCCCACCAGCCTTGCACTGCCGGATGGTCGCCGGTGCTCTTGGCGATGGCTCCGGCCAGGTAACCTCCGGCATCAAAGCCTCCCGTAATTTTGCCCCATCCTGCTTTCATCCATTCGAAGCCGAGATAAATCCGGACGATGGTCAGGAACCACATTGCAAATTTATTTGTTCTGAGGAAGTTGTTAAACATAATTACCACTCCTTATTGTGATGTTCTTTTGTTAGTGTTTGTTTGAAGGATGATCATCTTTGATGTCTTTATTATAAGTGATAATTTTCACAATATATGTGATTTAAATCACAATTATTAAATTTTAAATAAATTAATTTTTAAGCGCCTGAAAATAAAGCAGCGGAGAAGTGTGAGCTTCTCCGCTTTGCCTTAGGATTTTGGCGAGATGTCCGTTCTTACGACGCCGACGTCGGAGGCGTTGATCGCAAATGAGTTGAGAAGAGGCAAGCCGGACATCAGCAGATGACTATGGGACGGCAGAATCTTGAGCATTTAATGTATGACTTTTTTCAGCTGATGATCAGGCTGGGCTTTAGCTTTATGGGTTAGTAACTCGGTTACGGTAACGAAGGAATAGCCCTGTTTTTTGAGCTCGGGCAAAATCTGTTTAAGGGCTTCGACGGTTTGTGTGCTGTTAGCCACATAATCATGCATGAGGACGATATCGCCGCTGCGTGCGTTCGTCAGTACTTTTTTGACGATTCTATTTACGCCCGGGGATCGCCAGTCCTTCGTATCCTGGTGCCAGGACCAGAGGATAAATTTCAACTCGTTTGCTTTAGAGACGTTGATAAGCGTTTCGTTGTAAAATCCGCCGGGAGGACGAAAGAGCACGGCCTTGTATCCTGTAGCCTGGTAAATGGCCTGCTGGGTTTTGCTGAGCTCGTTATGCATATTGCCTTTGCTTAAGCCCTGAAAGGATGGATGCCGGTATGAGTGGTTGCCGATCTCATGGCCCTTGGCAAGCTGCATTTTAACGATTTCAGGGTGTTTCTCAACCCGTTCCCCAACGACGAAGAAGGTGGCCTTGGCGTTGTACTGGTCCAATACGTCCAGAATTTGCTGCGTTTGGCGGTGATCCGGACCGTCGTCAAACGTAAAGGCAATGCATTTGTCTTCGGTGGGCACCTCCCATACGATATCGCCTCGCTCCTCATAATAAGCCCTGTCTTTGAACTGGGACGCCGGGTGGGCCGACATGGGGTGCGGGATCAGGGGAAAAACAAGGGTTAATATCAGAATCGGAATGAACCATCGGGTGTATTTAGACATCTGAAGCTATCCTCCATTTTGCGGTCGTTAACCAACGTTTAGTTATTTTGCTGCAATTTGATGATTTTATCCCTGCCGGGCTTATTTCCTGGATGAGAAGCAAGGAGAGGCAGGCAATTAAGCAATGTTAGCGTGCAAGCAGGCTTGCAAGGATAGAATGTCGAATAAGATGATTGTGGGGAGGTGATGAGGATGAAGAGAAATAGTGTAAAAACATTCTTCAACACAAATATTGGTGATCTTGAGAAGGAGATCAACGACTGGCTGTATGAAAATAGAAGATTTACCGTCCAGTCCATTCAGTATGCGGCGGAAGGAAACAGTTTCAGCGCTCTTGTCTGGTATTTGGTGTAATCATTCTTCCTTCGGACGTAACAAAACCAAAAAAACCTTTGGAGCCAATGGCTTCAAGGGTTTATGGTGTTGATCAAATATGAGGCGGACAGGGAGACAAGCAGAGCGCCGCCGACCCACCACAGCAATTTGCGGAATATTAGCTTCTCCGCCGTCTTGGCTTGCATCTGCTGCTCTTCGGCAATTTCCTGTCTGAGCTGCTCCAGCAGCTCCTTTCTCCAAATCTCCAAAACGTCGCGCTGCTTTTTCATTTCCTGCTGCAGCTTCTCGTTTCCGAGCTCCTGTTCCTGCCTGAACTGTAGGATGAGCCGCTGCTCGGCTTCATCGATCATCGTCTGCTGATCCCGTATGACGGCCAGGATTTGCTTCGCCTGGTCATGGCTGATGCCCCAGAGCTGCTCAATATGCTCCTGCTGCTCCCGGATCGCGTCGTTCTGCTCTTTAAGCTCTCGCTGCTGCTGCTGCAGCACGTTCTGCTGGTCCTTGATCACCTTAGCGTACATCGTCGTTAGCATGGCCAGTCCGATATTCATTTTCGAGCTTTCGATCAGCGTCTTTTCGGCATTCGCAAGCACTTTGTCATTGCCCCCGGTAAAAGAGCCCCACCACATTTTAAACATGCCCTGCTCGGAGAGCTTGTCCAAAGAGTCCTGAGCATCGTCCAGATGCCCGACGACTTCGGTAATTTTAGGAATAAGCGAGGAAATATCCACTTTGCTGAGCATATCATCGGTTATTTTTATTTTCGCCAAATCTTCGATTTCACTTTGAAGTACAGTCATTTGCTTGCTCATCAGTTATTCACCTTTGCGTCGTTCTAGCAGCCGAATAACCTCTGAGTAGGTATCCGCGACATCATCGATTCGTTCTGCTATCTTGTTGTTGTTTAAGATTATAATGCTCTGGTCATTTCTCATGTCCGCATAGTCCTGGATAGACTCCTCATAGGCGCTGTGTATCTCGTTCATCGTGGCTGCGTTATCATACAAGGCCAGCATATCACGCTCTTGGCCGGTGAAGGAGAGCTGCTTAGCGCTAACAAGCTGCTTGCGCAAATCCATGCTATCCCTGGCAATTTGGAAGCAGTACTTCGCAATCATCAGGAGCTGCGGGACATTGAGCATAAACGGATTCTTCGTAACCGCCACTTTGCCGAGATTGAACAGCATGGCGAAGGAATGCGTGAACAGCAGCATTTTGCTCCGTTTGGAGCGGATTGCTTCTTTAGGCGCGTCTGCATTAAAGTAGCGGAGGAACAGATACACTCTCAGCATAATTTCAATGGCCGCAACGCTTAAAGCCTGACCTGTAACGATACGCAAATTGAAACCATGATCAATATACAGCTTCTCTGCAAAGGCAGGCATTTGATCGCCGTTCAAATTAGCGAGAATCGTCATACCGGGAAGGGGCAAGGAGCGTACCGTACAAAAATCCTTAAACAAGTGAAGCAAATTGACGATTACGGCTGTCCCGAAGTCCAGCTGCTCGTACTCTGGAAATTCTTTGACCAGTTCGCCCCATCCCACGGACGAGACTCCGGCATATTCGCCAAACATCGTTTGCCTTACGCCTTCGAAGAAGCGAAACAGATCATGCCCGTAGGAATACAGCCGGTGATCCCCGCCAAATGCTCCAGGTTCCTGATAGTCGATGGGATTATTTTTTAAATCATACTGCTTGAGCTGCTCTCCGAGTCCTCCGAAGGAACTATTCGTAATTTTCGGCTCTTCCATGCCTTTGGGATGTCCGATGACCAGGTCGCATAATGCGCCAACACTGCCGCTGAGCACCATCATAATCCAATCCCATTTGTCGAGGGGCAGCGTACGGTCATTTAAATGGTCAAAAGTAATATCTTCAAAAAAATTCACGTTTGTCATGGAGCCATTCATCGCTCTCGTTCACCTCAGAGTTCTATAAAGTATAGTCTGTCGGTTGTAGGCAAATAGAACTATTCGGCAAAAATACACTAAATCCTTCTTCATTACCGGATTATGCGAGAATCGGCTACAGCGAATAATTTTTAAGCTTGTTTCGCGCCTCAACCTGTTTGAACAAGCAGTATTTAATAATATCGGAGCGGATGGATTCCTTCATTTGAACGAATTCCAGCGAAATTTTATAGTTATTGTCCGGGAGTACCGCGCAATTGACGATCTTTCCATGAAACTCGATCGTATTCTGGGAATTGTTCGTCTCCAGATGCATGACTCCCGCAACCAGCTTCTCTGACTCCACTTCAAAGCTGCACAGGAAGGACAGTCCTCCCCCGCTGATATCCTTTGTCGTTACCTTGATAAACTCATCTTCGTTTGGTTGTCCGGCTGGTTTGAGATTCAAATTTAATTCGACCTCAACGGGTACCCGGAAGAAGCGGCGTCTTTGTGCTTTTTTGATGCGGCTTGCGGGCGGGACGGGGAATGACAGCTGGTTAAGCTGCAAGCTTATCTCGGTATCAAAAGAGTACAGCACCCGCTCCTCGCTATGGAAGAAGATCGTTACGGACATACTGCCGGTGAAGGACAGATAACGGTTCATACGGTTGACTGGTTTTTGTATGTAAAGTCGGTTGTTCGCCAATTGGATGATTTGCGTTTTATACATGACTCCTTCAGGGGTTTGAAGCTCGAGCAGCTGGCCTTTCCAAAACTCAATGATTGCCGAACCTTCCATGAATAATGAATCTCCTCTCTCTTTATTTTGCATATTCGATTACAACAAAGACAACTCTACAATACCTATACACGAAGCGATTCCCAGGCTGTCAAGTTTTTGTAGAGCCGGTACGCTTAATATATTTGTAAGGGGGGGAATCAATGAACATAGAAGGCAGTTATAATTACTATATTGTGGCACTCTCAGTAATAATTGCAGTACTGGCATCATACTCCGCTCTGAGTATAGCGGCAAAAATCTCTCTCGCTAACGGGAAAACCAGGTTCTTCTGGCTGCTAGCGGGCTCTTTGGTCATGGGCAACGGCATATGGTCGATGCATTTTGTTGGCATGCTAGCTTTTCATATACATATGACAGTTAGCTATGATATCTGGCTGACCATAGGTTCGCTGCTGGCCAGCGTGATTTCTTCGTTTATTGCATTTTACATCACGATCCCTCGGAATATTAAATGGTATACTATGGCCGTCGGCGGCTTCATCATGGGCAGCGGGATCGTAACGATGCACTATACCGGAATGGAAGCCATGATCATGCCTGTTGACATTTATTATGATAAAACGCTTTGGGTGCTTTCGGCGGTCATCGCTTTAATTGCATCCTATGCAGCGTTATTGCTGTTCCTGCGCTTTCGCAGCCAATCCTCGGCAAGCTGGTCCAAGTGGCTGTCGGCCGCCACGATGGGCGCCGCGATTTGCGGCATGCATTACACGGGGATGGAGGCCGCGAAGATGGAGTATTCCGCGACCACCGATATGGTGGTAGAAGCTTCGACAGGCGCAGACCTGTTTCTGTTGTTTGGCGTGACCATCGTCATCTTCATCATTCTGGTCGTGTCCTGGGGAGCGATCTTCTTCGACCGCCATGTGCTCGAGAAGCTGGCCTACCTGGACTCGATTACCGGATTGCCAAACCGCAACGAAATGAACCGGTTTTTCGATTCTCATGTCGGCACCGAGAAGCTCGGCGTCCTGTTCCTCGATTTGGATCAGTTTAAAGCCATCAACGATACGCTTGGCCATAATATCGGGGACTTGCTCATTCAGGAAGTCGGCATCCGGCTTCGCCAGTACATCCGCGAGGATCAGCAGGCGTTCCGTATCGGCGGGGACGAGTTCTTGTTCATTATCAAGCACTGTACCCCAAAGCGGGCGGAGCAGCTGGCCCATCAAATTTTGCAGAGCATTAAACAGGTCTATCACATTGAAGGCAACGAGTTGTACGTCACCGGCAGTATCGGCATCAGCATTGGCTCGATTCAGGACTCCGACCGCTCTGTCTTGCTCAAGACCGCGGATACGGCAATGTACAAGGCAAAGGGGCTTGGAAAAAACCAGTTTTGCTTCTATAGCCATGAAATGGGCCTGCAATTGGTGCGCAAAATGGAGCTTGAAAAAGATTTGCAGCTAGCTTTAGAAAATAAGCAGTTCTTTATCGTATACCAGCCGAAATGGAACGTAAAAACGAGCAGTCTGGTCGGATTCGAGGCGCTGATCCGGTGGGAACATCCGCGCCTTGGCTTGGTTAGCCCCGGGGAGTTCATCCAAATCGCCGAAGGAACCGGGCTGATCGTGCCGATGACAAGATGGGCGCTGGAGGAGGCCTGCCGCCAGTGCAAGCGATGGCAGCTGCAAGGATTGGAACAGCCGGTTTCCGTTAACCTGTCCGTGCGTCTCTTTCAAACCGACAGCTTGCAGGAAATTGTCCGGAACGTGCTTGACAAAGTGGAGCTAGAGCCTCATCTGCTTGAACTGGAGATCACCGAGTCGATGGTGCTGTATGATATCAACGATATCATCCGCCAGCTGCAAAGCCTGCGTGAGCTTGGCGTCCGGGTATCCATGGATGATTTCGGAACCGGATATTCCTCGATCGGGCTGCTGGATCGAATCCCCATCGATACATTGAAGCTGGACCGCTTATTCACGAATGATTTGGAGAGCCCCAGCAAAAGGGCGATCATCAACGCAATCATTATGATGGCCGACCATCTTCAGCTTGACGTCATTGCCGAGGGCGTCGAGACGCGGGAGCATATCGAGTTCCTGACCCAACTGGGCTGCCATGTGATGCAAGGGTATTATTACGGCAAGCCCATGCGAGATAACGAGATCGGCGAATGGCTTAAAAAGCATGAATACTACATGAGTTTAGTCTGAATGCCCCAAAATTGCAAAGCCGGCTGGAAAATGGTTGTAAGCGTTATTCTTCGTGCTCCTGTTTCCAGTCATCATACCAATCCGTAATATATGTACTTGGCTGTTCATTGAACTCTTCCAGTAAAATAGCGACCAGCAGACGGTATTGCCGGTGGACAGCCAATGAATTTTTATTTGCCGCGAAAATTTTCATCAGTGCAAAATGCGCTTCCTCCGCAATTGGATGCTGATGGCAGATTTCCAAATATTTTTCCACGGCCTTTGATTGCTGGTGGCTCGACATGTACCATTCGGCCATCCGGAACGAGGTGCGCAGCCATAGCATCTTTAATCTCTGGCGCTCGCTCTCCGCCCACCAGTAATCGTATTCCTTCAGGTAGTCATCTTTAAACAGCTTCATCATGCCGATATATTCGCCGATTGTTTTGTTCGTTACGGGCGGGCTGGATAGAATGAAGTTCTCCCATTCCTCGACATCAACGAGAACATTGTTCAAATTTAGAATATATCCATCAACAGAGTTCGTAAGGGAAAAATATTCCTCGTACTGCTCGAGAGTTTTGCGAATATGGTAAATGACCGTGTACAGCAAAGAAAACGCCCGGTTCGGCTCGTATTCGGGCCACAGCAATTCGATTAAGGTCGATTTGCGGATGAATTGGCCGCGGCACTGCAGCATGTACAGGAACAGCTCCTGAGCCCGGGTCGTCCGCCAGCGCAGCGGGGGCAGCTGCTTTTCGTCAAGGATCATCTGAAAATGGCCCAGCATTTTAATTTGCAGTGATTGATTCTGCTGCGCCAGCCGGTCCAAATCAAACGCCGTCTGCGACCAGTCAATCCGCTGGAGCGTATTCATCAATCTTTCCGATTTCACAGGTTTGAGCAAATAATCCAGCGCATTCAGCTCAAAGGCTTTTACCGCATAAGCCTCGTAGCCTGTCACAAACACGATTTTTAAATCAGGTTTGATTTGTAAAATTTCCTCCGCCAGCTGAATCCCATCCACATCGGGCAGCTGGGTATCGAGAAAAACCAGGTCGACCGGCTGATTAATGATTTCTTTCCTGACTGCTGCCGGATCTGTAAACTTCCCCGCAATTTCAATTCCGGGAATCTGCTGCAGCTGTTGTTCCAAATAGTCCAGTGCAATTCTATCATCATCCAGAAGAATAACTTTCATCGCGCTCTCCCTACATGTGTAATAACATCTGTAACAATCTAACAATTCCAAATAAATACTATAGACCATGAATCTATACAATCTCTGAACAAATTGTCTCTTTACTGGAAGAAATATCGGCAGGATATGGAAGATCCTGCAGTGTAGGGAGGTTTTTTGTCGAATTTTAATCTATGATTAACCTTACTGCTATTCTTTACTATTCAGCAATAGGGAATTGAGATAATCGAGCTTAGCCGTATAAAGGCACTAGAAGAAGAGAACGAACAGTTAAAGGATCAAGTTCAAAAATTACATGGCAGGCTTGGTTTAACGTTATATCTCAGAACTAATATGGGTTCGGATTAGTGAGAACTTACGCTATGGGTATGTGTTAAAATTAACTTATGAAGTATAATTTACAAGATCGATTTTCAACAACCGGGCCAAATAATTGAACAATTTTTGATAAAAATATAAACAGTAAATAACCAGTATGGAGGGAGAAAATGGAGATAATAGAGCTACCAATTGAATTTGAGTTCAATGGACAGACAAATTGGATTTTCCCTAGTTTAATCGTATTGAATAATGAACTAACTTTAGTCGATACGGGGTATACAAACTTCTTAACTTTAATCGAAAATGAAATTTTGAAAAATGGCTATGAAATGAAAAACCTGAAAAACATAATTATTACTCATTATGATGATGATCATATAGGCTCTTTATATAATTTTAAAGAAAAATTTTCTTGGATTAACATCATAGCTAGTGAAGTTGAATCAAAATATATTAGTGGTGAAGCGAAGTCAGAACGCTTAGTTCAAGCTGAAAAGATGCTAGCAACCATGTCGGATGAAGAAAAAGAGTTTGGAGAATGGTTTGTACAGCAACTAAGGAATTTAAAACATGTACCAATTGATGAAAAGGTACATGATGGTGATAGGATATTAGATAACAAATGTAAAGTAATAGCAACACCAGGACATACGTCGGGACATATTTCATTATATTTTCCGAGTTTGAAAAGTGTAATCACAGGTGATGCATCCGTAATAGAAAATCAAGAATTAGTTATAGCTAATCCGTATTTTTGCTTAGACATTGATAAGGCAGAACAGTCTCTGACAAAGATCAAAGAACTCGAAGCAGACACTTATTACTGTTACCATGGTGGCAAATTTATCTTATAGTATTTTGTTTTCTGTAATCGGGAGCGAATGTTGCAGATCAAAAGCCTAATTCCTCGATAAAATATAAAGAGGAGTTAGTTTTTTTATTTGGGTACATTCTTACTGACCGTAATCATCCTCATATTTGGAATATTTGGAAATGCATAAGAAGCGAATCCCACAAACAAAAGCAATATCAGGAGAGTTTTCAACGCTCAGATCAAAATGCTGGGACTTCCCAAAATTCGATTCCATGATACAAGACATACCCATGCTACATTCCTACTACAAGGAGTCAATCCGAAGATCGTTAGTGAGCAGTTGGGTCATGCTGACGTAAGAATTAGCTTAGATACCTATTCTCATTTACTTCCGAGTAACGGCGATTATGTTTGGTAAAATGCTATTTGAGGAAGAAGTAGAGGAGGTTATTTGAGCTAATCAGAGGTTCGAAGATTTTGATGCAATGACCCCAATAAGACCCTTTTGACCATTTGAATCAATATGGCTTATTTGTCATGCCGGAAAAAGCACTGAGAAAACAAAGAACCCTTACAATTGTAAGGGTTCTTAAGTATGATCTGTAGTGGGCTCGAACCACTGACCCCCACCCTGTCAAAGGCGATGGGCCTAGTATTTTAAATGGAACAATTTCACAAAACCCAGTAAGATCAAGGGTTTAGAGTGTTCGCATGTTGTTCTCATTTGGACTCAATTCTATACATAGGCTTACATTCAGTCCCCACTTTGTCCCCAGAGTCAGCCGAGTTAAAAGCAAGTATTAGATTAATCATTTTATCGTGCAAACTTATCAAATTTGCCCGCGGTACGTTTCTTTACTTTTTTGGTAACGTGCACGTAAATATCGCTAGTCGTTGACAACCGGGCGTGCCCAAATCGACGCTAATAGTAAATGGAAAAACGCAAGAAGATAAAGGCGCGGTAATTGATGGCAGAACTAATGCCCCAGTTCGCGCCCTGTCTGATGCGCTAGGGGCTGATATACAGGTGAGTGGAAAGACAATTTATGTTACTACTGACGATGCACAGCCTATTGTTGGTTCTGGATCTGAATCAATAGACAATCCTTATATAGGGCAACCCAAAGCATCGCTTGAAAAGATTAAGGCGGGTTTGGAAAACGATACTTTAAAACTGCTCAAATCTGAAAGAGACGAGATCAAGGCAGGGATTGATCAGTTAAAAGCTTCGAGCGGCGGAGAATTGACTCAAAAAACTATAGAGTCAGCCGAGAAGAACTTAGCTACTTATAAAGCCGCCGACATTCAGAAATACACCAAAGAGCTTGAACTGATAAACGAAGCTTTGCAAGCACTGGAAAATTAATCCTTAACCTATCTACCAAATCATGGTACTATATTCCTATATTTTAAGGAATGAGGGGATTAGGTGACTAAAAGGTATAAGCTATTATTGTCTTTGAGTGTTGCTGCGATAGCCCTATCGTCATTTGCCGCTGGAGCTTACGGAGCAGGGAAGCTGAAGTTAATTGTTAATGGCAAGGTGGCAACAGCAGAAGTGAAAACAATTAACAACACAACATACGTACCTTTGCGAGCAGTATCGGAAATGTTAGGTGCAACAGTATCGTATGATAGTGCTTCGAGTACGATTACGATCAACAGTGCTGGGAATGCTACTATTCCTAATACTCCAAGTGTTCCTAGTCAAGAAGCTACTGAAAATACGAAGCCGAGTACAAATAGTAGATCTAATCCGGCGGAAATCGGAACAACGCTTCCGTTTACTGTGAAGGACATTATTAGTGATTACGGCGGCAGTGTAAATATCTCGCAAGTCATTCGAGGTGAGCAAGCCTGGCAAATGATAAAAGAGGCTAATATGTTCAATAGCGAGCCAGATGCTGGACACGAATATTTGCTGATCAAAGCTAAAGTTACAATTTCTAGAAATGCTAAACCAGATGCTGCCGTTCGCCTCTGGGGTGGTGATTTTACGCTGGTTTCTACTTCGGGAACTGCTTATGAGTATCCGTCGGTTGTCCCGCCTGAACCAAAACTCGATGCTAGTATTTACGTTGGGTCGTCTAGTGAAGGATGGGTAGTTTTCCAAGTTAAGAAGAATGATGAATCGCCACTGGTTGTGTTTGAGAGAAAGTATGACGGAACTGGTGGGGTTTGGTTCAAAACAAAATAATAACCATAAATCAGGTCTCGCTGATCAGCGGGGCCTTTTATTATGCCTTGAAAGGGTGAAGATGGAATGGATGAACAACAGGTGTTACTCATGATTTCTGAAGCTACAAAACCTTTGCAGGAAAGAATTCAACTGCTTGAATCCGATTTAGCTATGACCAAAAAACATGTGACTCAAGCAGTTGAGCTAATGGGCGCTAATTTTTCCATGGAATTGGATCGCGTACTTAACGACTACAAAGAAGCGTTTAGAGAGGCGAGTCTGAGCGTAATCCAAGACAACATCGGGTAAAGTTTTTACCAAAGGAGGTGAATTCCCAAATGCCCTTTTTATCTTGAATACTAATTATTTCAGAGCCATCACTCATTACAGCACTTCCGATCATGTCCCTTACCGCTTGACAAAATTGGTGGGTTTCAAAAATTTTATACTTTAAATCTTCAAGATAATACCTCTCATAAGTTATTTCAATTATCTTAAGGCGCTCTAAATTCTCGATTGAAGCAAGATAAGAGCTTTGGTTTGTAGCATCGAGTTTTGGAAAAGGCAGAGTATTAAAGGCGACAGTCGTACTCCCTCGCCTCTTAGTAGCGGGATGCTTAGTATCTACATCTATATTGATAATCCCGAATTTACCTTGGTTATCAAACAAAAATTGTAGATTTTCAGCATCGAAGGGTGATAACTGTTTAATAATTTCAATGAAAGAAGGGTGAGCCCTATTTTGAATTCGATTATCCATTGAAGATGCTATCAGTTTAGCAAACATCTCTCTTATACTTTCATGCTCTATGTAGTATTTGGCTGCTTCAAGAGCAGGCCCTGCAATATTCAGTGGTGACTCAACCAGATTTTCTGGAGGAATAGTTGATAGCTTATTTTCGAGATTTTGCCTGAACTGCTTTATTCTAGGCTCTAGGGAAGCTCTAGCAGCATGTATAGGGGAAAATACTAACCAAAATAAATTTCCAAGTCCTTCTCCTAATTCAGTTGTAGGCTTTTCTAAGGCGTTGTAGGCTAATTTATCAACGGGGACTCCTGCATCCTTTGCAGCTTTAGTTACATTAACAATATCTTCTAAACTCAATTATGAAAACCTCCTTTTTAACGATGATAGGCCTGACCGCCTATATCTTCGACAATTAGGGAGGTTTTCCCTCTTATTTCAACAAGGTAGGTGATTACCCTTGGCTCAAATACAAAATGTACTCAAGGCTGAGCTTGATCCGAATAGGCCCGTACCGGAGATTACCCAAGTAATTCAGGCCATACTCTCTCTTTATCCCCCTATTGAACGTGAATCTATTCTGGAAGGCATTAAGGATGAAGTCAGTATCGGGATTAAGCAACTGAAAGGAGTTGACCCTCATGGCGAACCGGTACGCAAACCTAACTGCAAGTAAGGACATTAGTCAGGATTTTAGAACAATCGATGCTGGATTCGATAAAGTCCAACAGGAAATGGATGCGAATAAATCAACCGCCAATAGCCATATCGCAAATACAGACGTCCATGTAACGGGGGCAAAAAAAGTAAGCTGGGACGGCCACTTAGCGAATACGGATATTCACGTTACATCGGCCCAAAAGGCTGAATGGGACGCGAAGGCCGACGGTAGTACTTCTACCGAATTGGCTGCGCACATTGCCGATCAGGAGGTGCGCGTTACCCAGGCTGATCACGACAAGCTAGGCAGCATCGAAACGGGCGCCCAGGTTAACCAGAACGCCTTTGCCAAGGTGAATGATATCGAGGCAGCGGATCCGTCCTCTCAGTTTTATATCGTCGGCGGGATTGGGATAACAGTAACTACTAACCCGAATACTGGCGAGATTACCGTAACGGCTACCGGGTCGGCCGCTCCAGGGGCGCACGGCATAACCCACACCGAACACGGAGCAGACCCGATTCCCACAGCCACACTAACCGTAGGCGGTTTGCTGTCAGCTGCCCAGCTTGCGGAGATCATCACCCATGGCGAGCTGCTAGATGAGCACGCTGCGGCTATAACAGATCTGGAGGACCGTCTGGATGCAGCGGAGGCTGCCGATGTTACCTTGCAGCCTGGTTTACAGATGGTCAACGCTGCTAAGGGCGCACGCTTTAAGTTGGACGAGATACGAGGCAAGACAGAGATCAGCACGCAAGGCCGGATCGGACTAATCGGCGTCGAGAATCCGTATGCGATTGCCACATCTAGAAATTTGCTGCCTCCGGTTTACGAATGGGACCAGCCATCTACCATGTTGTTAAAAATTGATGGGGATTATCGCGTTTCGGGAACTAGTGACGGTAGCGTAGCATCGCGTCATATAACCTGCACCATAACAGCTTTTGAAGGGTTGACTTACTCATTTTCTGTAGAAGGCACCGGCTGGGAGGGGCAGGCTCGTAAAGGTGCATTTGTTTACTTCTTGGATTCGTCCAAAGTTAGAATAGACAATGTAAGGCACTTTGAAGGTACGTTTACAGCACCAGCGGGAACTGCGTACATGACGGTGTTCTTGACACTAGAAAACGGAGAATCACCAGAATCACCGAACTACCCGATAGGTACATTCACATTATCGAGCCCAATGTTAACAATCGGCACCAAACCCAAACCGTTTCAGCCTCAACAAAAATCAATGCTTGCCTTTCAAACGGAATTACACGCGAATCCAGAATACGGCAGCGATCCGGACGTACTATTTGAACAGGATGGGCAATATTTAAAGCTTGCGAAATGGAAAAAGGTTGTGCTGGATGGTGGGATGTCTTGGAACTTAATGCCTGGCTTTGATATTGGGTTTAAAAAGATTTATACGGTTATGTCTGGGCTAACTGAAAATGTATATGTATCAAAATTTAATGGTACTCAATTGGCACGAGTTATCGATGCTTATACTGGAGGGGATCAATATTTTATATCTCCGGGAGCTAGCATATTAGAAATCTCTATAGCCAACACCGACAGTGGTTGGGCGGACAGTCATAACCCGACACAATATGAAATTAAAGCGTATTTTTGGGGATGGACGATGTGTAATCAGGATGGTTCTGTACCTTGGAGCGGCGGGACAAAATACTGGAAGATAGTGGGCAAGACGGGGGTAGCAGATACCGCTACTTTGCCGACATCTCAAGCCCCGAATCAGGCGCTATACAATCTTTTATACCGTCTCGCCAAAGAAACCGTCGAACCAGTTATGGTGGAAGGCAGCCTGACGCTTGCCGAAGGGGATAACATGGTTGAAGTTGGCACGGGGATTGTGTTGCGTGAGAGTGTGAAACCGAAGCAGCACGCCAATACAAACTGGATAATCAATAATATGGGTGTTGGGACGTCGTTGTCCAATATGGCTGCAGCCATAAAAGCGATATATCGAAACTCTCGTCTTGATTATAAATGGGTTAAAGAATCGGTAATCGGGGCCTGGGGAACGGAGCAAGCATACATTTTGAACGCGAATTACGTTCAATCAGCAGCTTATTCCTTCACCTATACCAAACTGGACAAGTCGCCCATCGTCCCGATCACAGGCAGTCTGGCAGCGAACGAAAAAGCACAGATCAGCGATCTGACTGCAGGAGTGGCCGAAGCATTACAGCGGGTAAGTGTAGTTGAGCAGAAGAAAGCCGAGAAAGATGCACCCGGGTGGATTGAATCCCCGCTCTTAAACGGATGGGCTAGACACTCAGCAGAAAATCCGACATTTAGGTATTATAAAGACGCGTCAGGTAGGGTAAATTTTGAAGCCGTTATTAGATCGGGTGCCGTTGCAACAGGAACACAAATAGCGTCAATGCCTGACGGCTACAAGCCTGATATTATGCAAAAGATTAAGTGCTACTCTGCCAACGGATCGGCGAATGCGTCGGGACTTATTGAGTTTACTACCGATGGTTTAGTGCGCATCGGGACAAGTGGTAACGGTACTTATTACAATGCGATTCTGATCTTTAGAGGGTCGTATTTAGCGAAAGGGTGAGAAGTTTGAAAGCAGTACCTAAAGTAAATACAGACGGCCTCTATCAGGGGGTCGAATTAGTGGACGATGCCTTTTCGGGTGTCGTCCCTTTTTATGTACCGTTGCCGGAGCCGGAGGAACTAGACGGTGAATTGCCCGAGGTTGCCGGTTACGTCGTCGGTGTGCCGGTGCCGCAGGGTCTCGTCCGCGTTTTGATCTAGCGGCGTGGGGCAAGGACAACTCCCTGGAACCTACAGCCTACTGGACTGAAGACATAACGGCAAAAGAAATTGAACAGCTTATGGAGCCTGAGGATGTAATCACTTCGAAGAGGGTGCTGGCTGCTGAGTCAGTTCGGCGCGAGTTGGAGGTATTAGAGCTTAAGCAGCAAAACACCACACTGGGCGCTCAGGTTGTTGCTCAGGAGTTGCTGATTCGTGACTTATCTACGCAGTACGAGGCATTGGGCAAATCGATGGTAGCGCTGGAGCTGAAGCTCCTTGATGTTACAAATAGAGGAGGAGGCGATGAGTAGAATGTTTAATAGCGAATATGACCGCCTGATCTACTTTTACAAGTACAAATGGGTCAGTGAAGCGCAGCTCCGGCTCTACGTTCAATTTGGTGTGATCAACACGACGGAGTTTAAGGCCATCACCGGCAACAAGTACAAATAAGGCGCGGCCCTCGGGGATTTCCGGGGGCTATTTTGATTGGAGGAAATGAATGGAGTTCACGATTATCATCTCTATCATCACAGCAGTTAGCGGTATAGCACTCGGTTGGATAAGCCGCACTCGAACAATACGTCAAGACGCAGCACGAGAAGCGGGGGCAGGAGCTACCCTGCAGACAGACGTCGAATATATCAAACGCGGCGTTGATGACATTAGGGTTGACGTGCGGATGCAAGGGCAACGCTTAGAGACTGTATCCGAACGCGTGACGCGGGTAGAAGAGTCGACCAAGCAGGCGCACAAGCGAATTGATCGCTTGGAAGAATAATATTGAGAGGAATGATTTCAAATGGAAACAGGACAGCTTTTTACGTGGGAAGCCCTGGGGACTATGGCCGGGGCTTCTTTGCTTGTTTACTTCGTAGTGCAGTATACAAAAGGGCTTATTGACGAGATAGCCCCCAAATTACCCACCGATTTATTAGCTGTTGTTGTCGCCTGGATTGTGCTGATTATGGCTCAACTAGCCGTCGATAGCTCTGCAGTAGTGGATTGGCGCGTCTATGCTCTAGCACTAGCCAACGCCTTCCTGGTGGCGGCTGCAGCCGGTCAGATGCAGAACAAGGCGTTAAATCCTCCAGGGGAAAAGAAAGGAGCTGGCGAGCAATGAAAAAGGTATGGATTGATGCCGGTCATGGCGGCAAGGATCCGGGAGCTGTGGCTAACGCCCTGAAGGAAAAAGACATCGTGCTTGCGGTGTCCCTTGGTGTTAAGAGGCAGCTAGAATCGCAGTATGACGGCGTTCAGGTGTTGTTCTCCCGTAGCACAGACATTTATTTGACGCTTAAGGAGCGCACTGACAAAGCCAACGCAGCTGGCGCCGACCTCCTGGTTAGTATCCACTGCAATGCTGGCGGCGGTGCTGGCGGCTATGAGACGTTCCGTTATACTAATGCTTCAACTGCGAGTACATCATTTCAGAATGTGCTGCATGGCGAGATCATGGCCGCGCTTAAGCCTTATGGCGTCATAGATCGAGGTAAGAAGACTAAGAACTTGCACATGGTCCGAGAAAGTAAAATGCCGGCTGTGTTGACGGAGAACCTGTTCATTGATGTTGCGGCCGACTCGGCCAGGCTTAAGCGGACAGAGGTCATCGACGCGATCATAGCCGGCCATGTGTCCGGGATCGCTAAATACTTGGGGCTGAAACGAAAAGAGTCGGCTCCCGTGACAGACGGCAGTAAAGCGCCAGCTTGGAAAGAGAAGGGCCGGGAATGGCTGATCAAGAATGCGGAAATCAGTCCGGACTGGAAGGCAACCGATCCGGTCGATGTCGGGACACTGGGGACTATACTTGGAAGGTTGATTAAGTAAATGGTATAATGTGGTTACATATCAGCACCCCTGATATGCAATCCGATAGCATCGGTGAAAAGAGCTCTGCTGGCATTTTGCTGGCGAGGCTCTTTTTTTCTGGTAATTCTTGTATGAGTATGTTATGATTAAATAGGAACATGTGTTCTTATATGGGCGCAATCGAGTATTTATAAATTCCTTAAAAGGAAATATCACCCTCTTGTAGAAATATAGGTAAAGTAAGGAGGGGTTTACATGAGTTATAGAAGAGTAAAGTTCGAGTACTATCAAGTATGGATCAAGAATAAATTTGGAAAGGAGTCTCTTTTTGATTTAAAACAATGGATGAGTCATGTTTCGTCGATGTCACTAGAAAAAAGAGCTAAAGATTACAGATCAGAGAGAGCACGATTAGAGGAAGCTTATTTGGATACGGACTTTAATTTTCATTTTTTACATTTTGTAAGATTGCGGGCCACTAATATTCCTTCAAAGGCAAAATTAGATACAAATGTAGAACCATTTGAGTTAGAAGACGATGAATTTCTAGGTGAGGAAGTGTCAGCACTATATGATCAATCCAATCATGTCTTAATGTTACAAAGAAACAAATTTAGCTTGGGGCCTAGCGGGATTGAGGATTACATAAATCTTTTGTGGATAGATCAAGACGAGCGAGTGTATTTACGTCCTATCGCGGTTCCGAATTCCTTTACGCTTGCGAGGAAGCCTGCTATTTATAGAAGGTTAAATTTACGGTTGGCTAATGTTCACAAAGCACTTGACCAAGGAATTATAGCATCATTAAAATCGCCACTTGCTAAAATTGTTGATTCTTTTGGAAAGTACAATGGTATAAATGCCCAAATAACAATCACTGTAGGGCAATTAAAGGATTTAAATTTGGATGAAGAAACAGTTAGTGCAACAATTGACGATATCGAGCAACATCAGAGTTTATTCACCAAAGCGGAGCTGGCAGTAAAAGATCACGATGACGCTCCAGTAGAAGTTATTGATCTGTTTGATAGTAAAGCACATGATTACGCTACATTTCGGTTAGAAACGAGAGGATCACTAAATCATTATTCATTGGCCGAAGCGATGTGGCAGATTTACCATCCGGAAAATAACAATAGGCAAAGTGAAATAACAGGTTATTTAAGCTAATTAATTGGAGGGCTGCAGATTATGAACAGTAAGTTCTATTTTATTATTCCATGGTGTTTTTGTTGTATTATTGTACTGGCAGCTCTCCTTTTAGGCTTCACTTATGAATTACCTAAGTTTGACAAGGTCCTTGATTCAGTAATAACATTTGGGTCAATTATTTTAGGTTTTTTATCTGCTTTACTTGGTATTCTAATCACGATCCAGGGTTCAAGTATAATGAAAAGAATATATGATGAAAAACAAGATGTTTTGCTCAAATCTTACTTTTTTGAATCTATCGGTAGTGGTTTTATTGTTATTATTTTTTCAACAATTATGCATGTTTTAATTGATGATATTCGACCTTTTGTAAGAATCATATTCTTTATCTGGATGTTTTCTTTGTCACTGTTTTTGTTTTCTTCTTACAGGATTATCTCATTATTAATGAAGATTCTTTTTAAATCTGATTTAGATAGTGGCGATGATAAAAACAAAGAAAATAAACAAAAGAAAATCACATATAACATACCGGTTAAAAAGAAAGAAGATAAGGCGTTGATATCGAACCAGACTCTTACTGAAATAGAAACGGGTGATAAAAATTTATCTTAAATATTATAAAGACCTCCGAAACGTAAATTCGACGGAGGTCTTTTTTTTGTGTGTAGAAATAAGTCCATTTCAGTCCAATAAGATACCTAATCCAAGCCTTTTGTCCCCACTTTGTCCCCAATGCCTTCAAAAGCTCGGATGGAGAGAATGATGAAAAAAGAAAAAGCCCTTGATACACAAGGGCTCTCGGCTATGATCTGTAGTGGGCTCGAACCACTGACCCCCACCCTGTCAAGATGGTGCTCTCCCAGCTGAGCTAACAGATCAGATTCAATTAGTGAAGACAAGAAATATCATACCAGGTTAAGCGAACTCTGTCAAACCCTTTTTTAAATATAATTAGAGAGTTCACAGATAGGAGCCTTTCTGGCGTATAAAGGGTGCGGATGCAGACGAAAATGAAGTTAGCAGGCACAATGCCATAGCCAAAGCCAAAGCACTGAGGAACATGACAGAAAGGATGAACAATGTGCAGCACAACAAGCTAACGACAGCAGCGCGATTCCCCCGTAAAGCTATTTGTAAAATCGTTCTCGCCGTCGGCGCGGCCAGCCTTCTGCTGCTGGGCAGCGGATGCGGACTGGAGCCGAGTAAAGAGACGATGCAGCGGCAGCAGCAGCTTCCTTCCTGGTTCGGCCAATCCGTACGCGACAAGGTATACGGCAAATCTGTACGGGAGCACGTCTACTCGAAAGAGGTCATCACGCCCCCGTGAGAAGGGTTTAACTCAGTCATCCTCCCATTTCCGGGAATACCCTTTTTTGATGGTGTAGAACATGGGAACGATAAGTATGACGGATACTAGTACTGCTGCGACAATCGTCAACGTGACCATGGTGTAGTGACTCCTTCCGGGGTAGATGTTCATATATATAAGATGAACTGAAGAATGGATGCATGGCGAGGGAGAAAAATGATTCCGAAGAAACGTCAGTGGTCGCCTTTGTGACTGGATTTCTTCCTTTTATGAATCTATATAATCTAAGAAATCCGGGAGCAACAGCGATCGTAGGAACATTTTACGTACTTGCCCTACATTCATTTCAATTGTTCAACTTATATAGAAGCGTAGTAGTTACTTTACAACTATACACGAAAAGCTTTTTTTTGTATAATGATGCAGTTTGCAGAGTAATAAAGCAACATGGGAGGGGTATCAATGGCTGCTGCTGTAATTATAGCCGTTAATTCGGAAGAGCAATTGGAGAAATGTTTGAACATTCGCAAGGAAGTTTTCGTAGAGGAGCAGAAGGTGCCGATCGATCTGGAAATCGATGAATATGATGTGATCAGCCCGGACGCCGTTCATGTGCTGATCGAGATGGAAGGCGCGGCTGCGGCAACGGGAAGAATTACGTACTATAAAGATAACAGCGCCAAAATGCAGCGGATTGCGGTCCGGAAGCCATTCCGATCGAAAGGCGTGGGCAAAATACTGCTGCTCGCCATGGAAGAGCGGGCCAGAGAGCTTGGACTGACGAAGTCCGTTCTTGATGCGCAGTGCCAGGCCGAGGGCTTCTACGCCAAGCTGGGTTATGAGACGATTTCCACGGAACCGTTTTATGACGCAGGCATATTGCACGTACGCATGGAAAAGCCGTTATAAGCATCACCCCTCATATAAATGGCCGAAGCAGGCAACACTATAGGCATCCCTGCTGGGAATCTCAGTAGATTAAGGAGATGTGATGAAGGATGGCTGTTGACAGCAGAGAGACTTTTATCGCGGTTCAAAGAAACGGGGACGGCAACCTGACCCGGTTCAAAACCTCCAGTGGCCGTATATTGAACTATGAGGATGCGCTGAGTGAGGTAAATGCCGGTGCCATTGCGGGCGTGAACATATTCAAGGGAAAAGACGGCGAGATGTATATCCGCGGCGATGCGGACGGAGATCCAACCAACAATTTGGACGCGCTGCCCACATTCGAATAGAAGATGCACAGAAGCCGCCCTGGGAAGGATTCCCAAGGCGGCTTTGTCGTATCGTGAGAAGCTATCCCTATAACTGATAGATTTCATGCTGGAGAAGGAAATCCATCTCGAGCGTCTGGCCGATATAGCTTTCCATTTCATCGCCGTAGTGCATCAGCGAGATTTTCGTCCGGATGTCCGCAGGCAAGGTCAGAAGCTCTGCCAGAGTGGTGTGAACCTGACCCGGTCCTGTCAACTGCACTTCATGGAGAATTTTGCGGCAGCCGCGCCGATATACGAGCTCCTTCAGCAGTTCGGGCTGAAAGATCATATCCGCACTGTAAAAAATTTCACCGTTCAAGTATAAAGAGTAGCTGTTCTTCCCAGGAATATGAGGGGTGCGAATGATTTCAAGCGTGAGGCCTGGCGCTAGCTCCGAGGTTTGCCCCTCGCGAAGGAGATGGACGTGGAAGGCGTCCTCCAGCTTTTCGATGCCGTCCTGACCCAGTCCGCCTTTCAGCGTGTTCTCCCATAGCGGCTCTGCCAGCAGCTCGGGAACGTAAAGCACAGGCTTTCGTCCATGGCCGTATTTCATGCGGAAAGCATATTCCTCCAATCCGCCGACATGGTCGCCATGAATATGGGTGATCAGAACGGCGTCGATGGCCTCCATCGGCTTGCCGATCCGGTGAAGCGCCAGCGGAGCCGTAATTCCGCAATCGATCAGCAGCGTAAAGTTGTCTGCATACAATAGTCCGTTGTTATTGAAATATTGCTTGGCAAAAGCGCCGCCTGTACCAAGCATCTGAAGGCGAAGCGACAAAAGGATTCCCTCCTTAACGTTTTTGGCATACATTTCTAATTTACACGATTTCTTTCATGAGAGAAAGGAGCTCTTGCATTCTCGCAAAAAATAAGAGTGAATTGCAGAAAATACCGCAACTTGGGCCGTTTGCAGGAGTATACATTAACATCAACATGAATCAATTGGAGGGCTATTGATGAACTTGAATTGGAGAAGAGTAGCGGTACTAGTGTTGGCATTCTCCCTTGCGGGCGGATCCATGCTGTTTGCAGATTCAGCAACGCAGAAAGTAAAGCTGTATATGGACGGCCGTGAAGTGGAAGATGGCGGTTATGTGATCGATGGCAAAACTTATGTCCCGGTCCGGGAGCTCGAGGGACTGGTCGAATATGACGAAGCAACGAAAAAGGTTAATTATTATAAGCCTAACGTGCATATTTTCTTATTTAAAGGCAAGGATGTGTTCTCCGATATCGAGAAGACCGGCAAGCTTAAGTTCAGCGTATTCTCGCAAATCGACAATCTGAGGACGGAAATATCCGCCATTAGAGTTGCGATTACGGCACCGGACGGCACCTCCAGAACGATTCAGACCAAAGATGTTAAAGATACCGGCAGCAACTTTTATTTCGTCACTGACGATTATACGTATGATTTCAAAACCGCGGGCCAATATACGCTTGGTTTCTACATGAAGCCGGCGGCCGGCAACTCCGATTTCGTCCTCGTGTCGGAGAAAAGCATCAATGTGCTGAAATAATTCATTTTTGCTCTGGAATGCCTCGTTACTGAATTGACCTGCCCCGTAAAAAAATGATACGATACGAGAGGAAACTGACAGGTTCATCCAAACAAACCAACAAAACATTCAAAGCGAGGTATTTCAATGAGCGATCACAAGCATGAACACGGCGAAGCGTGCGGCTGCGGACACGATCATGACCATGAGCACGAGGAGTTTGTGCTCACGCTGACGGACGAAGAAGGCAACGACGTGGAAATGGTTCTCGTCGAAACGTTCGACGTAGCCGAGAAAGTATATGCGCTATTGCTTGAGCGGAACAATCCGGAAGCGGACGGAATCATCCTTCGTCTGGAAGAAGAGAACGAGGAAATGGTTCTTTACAACATTGAAGATGAGGACGAATGGCGTCAAGTGGAGGCTGCTTACAACGAGCTGGTCTCCGGTCAAGATGAAGTGTAGCATGCTTGTCTATAGATCCATGACCTGAACTGAAGAGAAGCTCCCCGCCTAGGGGAGCTTCTTTGGATATGCACGCCTCGATGATAAGTTTCAATCATCAGAAAATCGGGTCGGCTTCGACGATGACTTTCACCTGATTGATGTACCGGTCTTCCGGTCCCTTTACGGGAAGCCCTACCTCCACATGATCGACGATATAGTCGATATTGTCCTGGGATATGACTTCTCCAGGGAGGAGAATCGGAATGCCCGGCGGGTACACATAGATGAACTCGGCAATGATGCGGCCTGCCGATTCTTTAAAAGGAACGACCTCAGTATCTGCATAGAACGCATCACGCGGAATAAGCGAGAGCTGAGGAATTTCCGGTATTTTTACGATTAGCTCGTTGGCATTATTTTCTTTATAGTACATTTTAGACAATTCGCGCAGCGCCGTGAGCAGCGTTTCTACGGTTTCTTCCGTATCACCCGGGGTAATGAAGCACAGAATGTTGTACATGTCGCTGAGCTCTACCTCGATGTTATAGTTATCTCTCAGCCAGTTCTCCGTCTCATAGCCGGTGATCCCCAGATGGCGGACGTGAATCGTCAGCTTGGTCGGGTCATGATCGTAGGCAGCTTCGCTGCCGAGAATCTCCCGCCCAAAGCAGTACAAGCCTTCGATTTTATTGATTTCATGCCGGGCATGATGCGCCATGTCCAGTGCACGCTGTATCATTTTCCGCCCGTTAAGCGCAAGATTCCTTCTTGCCGTGTCCAGCGAAGCAAGCAGCACATATGAAGTCGACGTCGTAGTCAGCATGCTGATAATCGTCTGAACGCGCTGCGGGTTGACATATCCGTTCTTTACGTTCAGATTCAGCACGGAACTCTGTGTCATCGATCCGCCCAGCTTGTGCACGCTTGTCGCGGCCATATCGGCGCCGGCCTCCATCGCCGACATCGGAAGCTCCTCATGGAAATGAATGTGCACGCCGTGCGCTTCGTCCACGAGCACAGGGACATTGAAGCTGTGGGCAAGGTCGACGATTTCCTTCAAATTGGCGCAGACGCCAAAATAGGTCGGGTTGATAACCACTACCGCTTTGGCATCTGGATGGCGCTTCAGCGCCCTTCTTACGGAAGAAGTGGTAATGCCGTGATCGATCCCCAGGTTCTCGTCCTGTGCAGGGGAGACGAAGACCGGCTTGGCGCCAGCGAAAATAATGGCCGACATGACGGATTTGTGTACGTTCCTCGGCACGATGATTTTGTCGCCGGGGGAGCAAATGGACAGGATCATCGTCATAATCGCGCCGCTTGTGCCCTGAACGGAGAAATACGTGTAATCGGCGCCGAACGCGTCTGCTGCCAGCTTCTGCGCTTCTTCGATGACGCCTGTAGGCTGGTGCAGGTCATCGAGCGGTGCAATGTTGATCAAATCGATCGAGAGGGCATTATCACCTATGAATTCTCGAAATTCTTTATCGGTACCAAGCCCTTTTTTGTGCCCGGGAATATGAAATTGAACGGGATTGCCGGCCGCGTGCTTCTTGAGCGCGGTAAACAGCGGTGTGACTTGATGATCCATGAAGGCCATCCCTGCCTTTCCATGCAAAATTTTTAAACAAAGTTGAGTATAGCAAAAAGAGAATGGATTGCAAGTAAAGATTGGACGCAAGATGCAGATAATCTCGGATCCGGGTGTAACTTACCGTCCCAAAAGGATAAACTAGAAATAACTTTACGATTATAAAGAGAAGATAAGGGAGAACGACTGTGGAAATAACGACCAAACTCGTAAGCAAGAAACTGCTGACTCCGACTTTCATTAGCCTATGGATCATTATGTTCCTGGTGGAGTTCGTAAAGGGAGCATTAATCGTATCAATTTTACCTGTGTACATGGGGGATGTACTGCATCTTAGCGCGTTCGCAATCGGATTATCCTTCTCGCTTCAGTATATCGGCGACAACGTGTTTCGCAGCCCGGCTGGCTGGTTCATTGAGCGGGTCGGTTTCAGGCTGACGATGATGCTGGGGCTCTTGCTGACGTTTTTTGCCGTCCTGATCATCGCCATGGCGGATAAAGTGGGCATGATTGTCCTGGGGTGCGCGCTGATCGGCATCGGCACCGCTCCGCTATGGCCATGCGTTCTGATGGGCATCTCCGCCGTTACGCGCGAGAATAACAATTTCGGCACAGCGATGGGCGTCATTCAAATCTCCAGCTTAGGCGGGACAGGCTTAGGCCCGGTCATTATTAATTTTTTCGTGGACGGCTCGTATCGGCCGGTCTTCTGGGTTCTGCTTGCTTTGATGGGAATCGTGGTCATTGTGTCTTTGTTCCTGCCGGGGAAAAGCAAGATGAAGAGCAGGCCGGATGCGGCGGGACAACCATCGGAGGAGCCTTCTCCTTGGGAAGGCGGAATCAAGGGAGTGCTCAACAATGTCCGCCAATCGATCCGCCATATTAAAGAGAATCTCCATGTCAGCCGGTTATTGTTCCCGGCGCTTTTCCTGCAGACCTTCGCGATTGGGCTGCTGACCCCGGTCATCACCTTGTACGTGCGGACAGAGCTTGATTTATCACCGGAAGCCTTCAGCGCCCTGCTCGTTACCGGAGGGGGGATCACTGTGATCGGCCTAATTCCGATCGGCCGGCTGGTGGACCGTTTCGGGACAAAATGGTTTTTGCATATCGGCTTCGCGCTCTCTTCCGTAGCGATCGGGCTGTTTGCCGTAACCCGCTCCATTTCTCTCGTCTGGATCCTCGTCATTCTCATCGGGATCAGCTATGCGTGCATTTTGCCGACATGGGATACGATGATCTCTCATATGCTTCCCGAGGGGGAGAAGGGGACCGTGTGGGGCCTGTTCTTAACAGTGCAGGGATCAGGGATGGTCGTAGGACCGATCGTCTCCGGCAAAATGTGGGACATGCTCGGCCCTTCAGCGCCGTTTATGGCTAGCGCCATTGTGATGGGCATCCTGTTCTTTGTCCATATTATCATATCCCGGCATAAAAGCAGCCTTCCCCGAGTGTAAGGGGAAGGCTGTTTTACGTTTTAGAAGGATCCTTTGTAGAGCGGCAGTAACGTCTCGAAGGTTTGTTCGATCTTATGGGTAAGCCCCTCGCCATCTTGAAGAAGGGGGTGATCGCGATCGAGGCGCAGTCCGCACAGCAGCTCGGATTTTTTCACGGTTTTGAGCTTGCCGGCCATTTGCAGCAGGGCCTCCTTATTCATCTCCCCGTGGAGCGTCCCCTCAGGCTTCATATGGTCGGTCGACCAGTAGAAATCAGCCGGCACAAGCTTGTCTACTTTGGCTGTATGCTTCTCCAAATACCGGGCGATCGTTTCCTTGTTCGGGCTTTCATAAATAACCGCAAAAATGATGAACAGATGGGTGGAGAACATCCCTACCTGAAAATGCGGCAGCGCTTTGTAGCCGCGTTTGCTGCTGCTCCAGGCAATCCACGTATCCTCGGGCGGATTGATTGTCCGTCTCGCGTGCTTCGCGACATGCGGGAACATCTCTTCACCGCACAGGGCCGACAAGTAAGGAGCAAGCGTTCCTCCAAGCGTTTCGAGCTTGGGGCGGATATTCGCGATGATCGCTTCCATCCGCGGCTCAAGCCCTGGTACGGTCAAGCTATCGAAATCTTGGCTGTGAAAGCCGGTAAAATTCATCATGGTAACCTCCAGCAGAAAGCTTGTTTTTCTATGGGCCACTATCGGCCGTTACTCGCAGTATAACACTTTTTCAGCCCATTCTGCTTCACAATGGGCCTATAGCGGGTAAAAATAATCAATAATCCAAGTTACCTCTACATAAGATGAAGTATAAGATAAGGTAAGGAGGGAGTGCCGTGAATAAAAGTTACGAGGTAGAATACTGCAATCTGGAACTCCGTTTCGACCGCCGGCACATTCAGCAGCTGATTCGCGATCTGATTCAGGACGGATATTCGCTGTACTGGAGTGAGAACGAATCGATCTTTATTATTTCCGTACGCACTGGACGCAAATTGACCAAGTTGCGTTTTCAGCGTCTCGCGAAAGGATACAAGCTGGCAGGCGATTATGTCATTAAGGATGCCAAGCTGGCGGAATGGTTCGAGAAGCTGATCGGGGACTTGCGCGGCCATGCGGTCGTCAAACGGTTCAAAGACCGGCAAATATTAATCGAGAGCATCTTGTTTGGCGAGGTCATCCGTTTGGTGGAAATTACCGGGATGGAGCATCGGGTTATTTTTCAAAAAGGCCCCATGCTTGACATGGAGCAAGTCGCGGAGCTGCTGGCCTCGCAATCAGCGGAGCAGCAGATCGAGAGCCTGCAGAAGAAGCTGGACGAAGAACTGGATCATTTGTATGATGCTATGAAATCCGGCGACGAAAAGCTGATCGAGGACTGCAAAGAGAAGCTGCGCAAGCTTCGTATTCAATTAATCCAACTGGAGTGGTAACAGAGACAATGCGAATATCAAACAAGGATTGAAACGGCTCTTTCGGATTAGGGGAAGGGCCGTTTTTAAATATAAAATGAGAGTTGGATGAAGGGGTTCACTTCTGTACTTCAAAGAGTTAAAATGATATTATTGAAAAAAATATAGAATGCAAAGGATGGAGACCATGTCGAAACAACAAATTGGCGTTATCGGCCTTGCCGTTATGGGTAAGAACCTTGCCCTAAATATTGAAAGCAGAGGGTTCACCGTCTCGGTGTATAACCGCTCCCCTGAGAAGACTCACGATATGCTCGCGAACGAAGCGAAGGGCAAAAACGTGGTTGGTACATTCTCGGTTGAAGAATTTGTCAACTCCCTGGAAGTTCCCCGTAAAATCCTGATCATGGTACAAGCAGGTCCAGCTACCGACGCAACGATCGAGCAGCTCCTTCCTTACCTGGATCAAGGCGATATCATTATCGATGGAGGCAATGCCTACTTCCCGGATACGCAGCGCCGCAGCAAAGAGCTTGAAGCCAAAGGCTTCCGCTTTATCGGCACAGGAGTATCCGGCGGTGAGGAAGGCGCACTGAACGGCCCTTCGATCATGCCTGGCGGCCAGGAAAGTGCATATAAATTAGTCGAGCCGATTCTTACGGCCATTTCCGCTAAAGTGAACGGCGATCCATGCTGTACATATATCGGTCCAGACGGTGCAGGCCACTATGTCAAGATGGTGCATAACGGAATTGAGTATGGCGATATGCAGCTGATCGGCGAAGCCTACCACCTGCTCAAGGACGTGCTTGGCTTGGATGCCAAGGAACTGCATGAAATTTTCACCGAGTGGAACAAAGGCGAACTGGACAGCTACTTGATCGAGATTACTGCGGACATCTTCTCGCAATACGATAAAGAGACCGGCAAACCGATGGTCGATGTCATTCTAGACGCTGCCGGACAGAAGGGAACAGGCAAATGGACAAGCCAAAGCGCTCTTGACCTTGGCGTGCCGTTGTCCATGATTACAGAATCTGTATTCTCCCGCTTCTTGTCCGCGATGAAGGAAGAGCGCGTTGCCGCAAGCAAAATTTTGAGCGGTCCGGCTGCCAGCTCTTTTGACGGCGACAAACAGGAGTTCATTGAAAATGTTCGCAAAGCGCTGTTCGCCAGCAAGATCGTATCCTACGCTCAAGGCTTTGCACAAATGAGAGCAGCTTCCGACGAGTATGGCTGGGATTTGAAATACGGCAACATCGCGATGATTTTCCGCGGCGGCTGCATTATCCGTTCCCAGTTCCTGCATAACATCAAGGAAGCTTACGACCGTGATCCTGGCCTGAAGAACTTGCTTCTCGATCCTTACTTCAAGAACATCGTGGAAACATATCAGGATGCATGGCGCCAAGTGATCTCGGCAGCGGTCTCCCGCGGCATTCCGGTTCCGGGCTTCTCCAGCGCATTGTCCTACTACGACAGCTACCGTACGGAGCGCCTGCCAGCCAACCTGCTGCAAGCGCAGCGCGACTACTTTGGGGCGCATACGTTCAAACGCGTCGACAAAGAAGGCGTATTCCATCATCAATGGTTCTAATCAACTGATTCATAAGGCGTCAAGAGCGGTGTTGCTCTTTGGCGCCTTTTTTTGAATATTTAGCGATGAGATGTGCCGAAATGCAGGCTCCTGTGTTATGATATGAAAAAGTTTGCCATCAGCACAGGAATAAAGTAGGTGAAATATTGAGTGGAAAGAGAAACAATATTATACTGGTAGGAATGATGGGCACAGGCAAGTCGACGGTAGGAGCCGTTCTTGCCGAAATGGCCGGCTATCGCCTGATCGATCTCGATCAACAGATCGAAGAGGAGGCGAAGTGCACAATTCCCGAATTGTTTGCCAATTACGGCGAGCCCTACTTCCGGGATATGGAGTCGGCATTGCTGAGCCGGGTTCTGCAAGAAGGCGGGGTAGTGCTGGCGACTGGCGGCGGGGCCGTCCTGCGCGAAGTGAACCGCTCCACCATGCTGGAAAAGGGCTGGGTTGTTGCCCTTACCGCCGATCTGGAGAGCATCCTGAGGCGCGTTGGCGAGGATCCGGGCAGGCCGCTGCTTGCCGGAGGGGCGAGGGAGAGACTGACCGTCCTCCTGGAAGAGCGCAAGCATGCTTATGATTTCGCTCACGTCAAAATCGATACCACGGGTAAAACTCCGGACGTCTTAGCGTCTGAGATTTTAATGCATTACCGCGGTTAATCAAAATAACATTTGATGAAAAAGGAGAATATAAATGGACGTTATCGTTAGACCAACGCCCGAGCTTAGCGGCGAAATCGGGGCGCTATCATCAAAAAATTATACAACGCGCTATCTGCTCGTTGCCGCGCTAGCCGAAGGGACGAGCACCATATACTATCCTGCGCACAGCGAGGACAGCGATGCTATGCGCCGCTGTATTGCCGACCTTGGGGCGGTGCTGGAGGAGGATGAGGAGAAAATCGTCATTACGGGCTTTGGCCGGAAGCCGAAGGATGTTAAGGAATTGAACGTAGGCAACGCCGGAGCCGTACTGCGGTTTCTGATGGGCATCGCCGCGCTGTGTCCTGAGGTGACCTTCGTTAACACTTATCCTGATTCCCTGGGCAAACGTCCGCATGACGATTTGATTACGGCTCTGAAGCAGCTTGGCGTCGAGGTCGACCATCAGGAAGGACGGCTGCCGATCACTATTCGCGGCGGCAATCCGAAGGGCGGCAAGATCACCGTATCTGGCGCGGTCAGCTCGCAGTATTTGAGCGCCCTCTTGTTCCTGACCCCTCTGCTGGAGGAGGACAGCGAAATTGAAGTGCTGGACGATTTGAAATCGAAGGTCGTTGTCGGCCAAACGCTGGAAGTGCTGGAGCAGGCGGGAATCATCATCCATGCCAGCGACGATTACATGAGCTTCAAGGTTCCTGGCCGCCAGAGCTATCAGGCGAAGACCTACACGGTTCAGGGCGATTATCCGGGCTCGGCGGCCATTCTGGCGGCAGCTGCGGTAACGAAGTCCGATGTGAAGGTGCATCGTCTCGCCGAGCGCAGCAAACAGGGCGAGCGCGCGGTTGTGGATGTCCTGCAAATGATGGACGTACCGCTGACCCATGTGAACGATACAGTTCACGTTCAAGGCAATGGCCGCCTGCGTCCGGTAGAGTTCGATGGTGATGCAGCGACCGATGCGGTGCTGGCTATGGTGGCCGCTGCAGTGTTTGCCGAAGGAACGTCCCGTTTCTATAACGTAGAGAATTTAAGGTACAAGGAATGCGATCGGATTACGGATTATTTGAACGAGCTGAGGAAAGCCGGCGCGAACGTAGAGGAGCGCCAGGCCGAGATCATCGTGCACGGCCGTCCAAGCGGGCTTGAGGGGGGCGTCGAGATCAACGCCCACTACGATCACCGCGTCATTATGGCTTTGACTATTGTCGGCCTGCGCTGCCGCGAGCCGCTGGTCATCAAGGACGCCCATCACGTCGCCAAATCGTATCCGCAATTTTTCGATCATATGAAGGCGCTTGGCGCTCAGGTAGAATGGGTATAACAAGATAGAGCAGGGCATACTATGGAAATTCGAGAGGAGGATTCAGCCATGGCTTTTGAAAATCCCAGCCGCGAGGAAATCAAGGAAATTTTGGAGCATGCGGGCAATATCGCCGTCGTCGGGCTGTCCGACAAGCCGGACCGCACGTCCTACATGGTAGCCCAAGCGATGCAAAGCAACGGTTACCGCATTATTCCAGTGAACCCGGCGGTAAGCGGGCAGATTCTCGGCGAACAGGTGTATGCTTCTTTGGCGGACGTTCCTGAGCCGATCGACATCGTAAACGTATTTCGGCGCAGCGAACATACGCCGGAGGTGGCCCGTGAAGCGGTTGCGGCCCGTGCCAAGGTGCTGTGGCTCCAGCAGGGAATCATCAGCGAGGAGGCGGCGCAGATCGCCGAGCAGGGCGGCCTGAAGGTGATCATGGACCGGTGTATCAAGGTAGAGGACAGCATATTGCTCGGCAAGAGCCGGCAATAATCCCTAAGGAGAGGACCTGAATTCTGCGGGTCCTCTTTTTTGTTTTAGCTGGACAGGTTTAATTTCCTTTGACAAATTTGCAAGCCTAGGATTACCATAATAGTGCGAACCCGAATTACTTCGTGAATAAAGATAAATATTATAGAGAGATGTATCCTATAACAGAGCAGGATATAGGGGGTCTAAACATGATACAGGGCGTCGCTGCAGCAGCGGGCGTAGCCATCGGCAAGGCATTCGTGCTGCCTGCCTGGGAATGGGATTTGCCGGACCGCCAGATGGATAAGGTGGATTTGGCCGCAGAGTTTGAGAGACTGTATGAAGGCATACGTACATCCAAGACGGAAATCGAAGTGATGAAAAATGAAGTCAAGGAAGCGGTAGGGGTTGAGGAGTCGAGCATTTTTGACGCCCATTTGGCCATTTTGGAGGATCCCGTATTCATGAGCGAAATCCGCGGGATCATCGAACGTCAGTACAAGGCGGCGGAAGTTGCCGTCAAAGAAGCAACGGATCATTTTGTCACCATGTTTGATTTGCTTGATGATGAGTACATGAAGGAGCGGGCGCTTGATATCAAGGATGTCGGCAATCGCTTGCTGAAGCATTTGCTCGGTACGCCCGACATTACGCTGCCGGCCGATACCCAGCCCTATATATTGGTGGCCAAGGAATTGTCGCCTTCCCAGCTTGTACATATGAATCCAGATAATGTGCTGGGCATGGTTACGATGGCTGGGGGCAAGACCTCGCATTCGGCGATTATGGCCCGGGCTCTAGGGATTCCCCTTGTGTCCGGACTGGAGCAGAAGCTTGGAACGCCGCTGAAGACGGGCGATATGCTTGTCGTTGACGGCGACGAAGGACTTATTTATGTTGAACCTGATCAGGAAATTATAGACCGCTACACGGAATTGGCCGAAATCCAGCGGAAGCGCAAGGAGCAGCTGCAGCTGCTGGCAACGGTCGAAGCTATTACACGGGACGGCGTCCGCTTTCGGCTGGCGGGCAATATCAGCTCCGTCAAGGATTTGGAGCAGGTGCTTCATTACGGCGCCGAAGGTGCGGGATTGTTCCGCACGGAGTTCCTCTATATGGATCGTCCCAGCTTTCCATCGGAAGATGAGCAGTTCGATATTTACCGGCAGGTTGCCGAGAAGGCAGGCCGCTATTCCGTCGTGATTCGCACGCTCGACATTGGCGGAGATAAGCAGCTGGAATATTTCGAGCTGCCGGAGGAGGATAACCCCTTCCTCGGTTACCGGGCCATCCGCATCAGCTTGAACAGCAAAGAAATGTTCAAAACCCAGCTGACCGCCATCCTTCGTGCCAGCGCCTACGGAAGCTTGAAAATCATGCTGCCGATGATTTCCTCGCTGGAGGAGGTGCGCCAGGCGAAGCAAATTTTGGCCGAGGCCAAGTCCGATCTCGACCAGCGCGGCATCGCCTACGACGACGGCATACCGGTCGGCGTCATGATTGAAGTACCGGCTGCGGCAGCGATCGCCGATCTTTTGGCCAAGGAAGCTGATTTCTTCAGCATTGGCACGAATGATCTGGTGCAGTACGTTCTGGCTGTCGACCGGATGAACGAGACGATCGCCCATATGTACCAGCCATTTCATCCTGCGGTGCTTCGCCTGCTGCGCCAGGCGATTACGGCGGCGCAGGACGCGGGGATTCCGGTCAGTGTCTGCGGAGAACTTGCCGGAGACGAGAAAGCTATCCCGATCTGGCTATATCTGGGCGTCCGCGATCTGAGCATGTCCCCGCAATCGCTGTTAAGAGTGAAGCACCGGATATTGAATGCCGAAGCTTCCGCCGGGCGGGAAGCCGGGGCGAACTGCTTCCGGCTTGCGACCGGCGCCGAGGTGGAGGCAGAGCTGACGCGTTTTGCCGAAAGCTGTGTGTGGCAGAACCATTAAATACAAGAAGAACCGCATAGGGAGAGCAGCGGGCTCCTTCCCTTGCGGTTCTTTTTTGTCTTCAGCAGCACTTTAGGGTCAGGGGAATGGGTTACGCTTTCGCCAGCGCATCGACGAATGCTTTGCCGTACGGCGGCAGATCCGGCGGACGGCGGGCTGAGATGATATGCCCGTCCACGACGACGGCTTCATCCTTCCAAATCGCGCCTGCGTTTTCCATATCGTCGCGGATTCCCGGCGTCGACGTAACTGTAACGCCCTGTAGAATTTTAGCGGATATCAGCACCCAGCCGGCGTGGCAGATTTGGCCAATCGGCTTCTTGGCCGCATGAAGTTCTTTGATCATTTCCAGCACCTTGTCATAACGGCGCAGCTTGTCCGGGGCCCAGCCGCCCGGAACGAGGATGCCGTCGTAGTTTTTGGCATCGATTTCCTCGAAGCTATATTCCGCTTCGGCAGGCACGCCGTACTTGCCGATGTATTTTTTGCCTTTCTCCGGTCCGACGAGATGAACCTCGGCACCTTCCTCGCGAACCCGATAAATCGGGTACCACAGCTCCAAATCCTCGAATTCCTCATCTACTAAAGCGATAACTCTTTTACCAGTAAGTCTCAATATGGACGCCTCCTGTTCTCGATCGGTCTTGACGAAAATCGTTTTCGATATTTTAATTGTATCAAAAATAAAGTTATTTTTCATATGGCCATCGCCGCAGCCTAGGCGAGATTCCTTGCCAGTCAAGGAAATTACAAGCATTTACATCCCCGAAAAGGAGAATATCCCTTAAGGGTCGAATACATCATTCAACGGACGGCGGGCAAGTAAAAGTAAATTGAAAATGATTTGTAAGAAGAGGTGGTACTGTGCGCAAGCTGTGTCATTGCGGGCAAGAAATGAGCCTCGATTTTAGAGTGCTCATTTTTGAAGGGATTATCGAGATTGACAGAGTACCGGTATTCGAATGCGAGCAATGCAGTCATTACGAGGTGCTTCCAGCCATAAAACCGGATCTGCTTGCTTTGCTGGCGGAACTGAAGGCGAGCCGGGAGCAGGGGCTCGTGCTTTTTAATGAAGTGAGCGAACTGGCAGACGTAATGTACGGCATTTACCGGACATGGAGCGAGACCGAGTCACCATCTTTTGAATCGCTTCTCGACCAGAAATGCAAGGAGCGCATCAACCTGCTGCTGGATGTGTATGGATGCGCCAAAGGAATGGAAGACCAGGATTGGATGGAGGACATTTCCAAAAGATTGGCTCAAATATCTGACTTTGTAAATAACAGTCAGTTTTCAAGAACAAATTAAGGGCGGTTCCTGGCAAAAGTACTGCAATGAGTTGTGTTTAACGTCTTTTTTTTGTTAAGATAACAAAAGAGTAATGTTAAGTATGCCTTGTCGGAAAAAGGGGATGGATATATTATGGCTGCTTTGAAAAGAATAACTTCCATAGAAGAGCTTGCCCAGGCTATGGAAGATTCAGCGCACAGGCCGTTTTTGTTATTCAAACATAGTACCCGTTGCCCCATCAGTTCGGGAGCACACCGGGAATTCGATGCATACTTAAATCATAATCCCAACGAAGCTGTAAACTACGGTGTGATATACGTTGTCGAAGACAGGGCCGTCGCCGATGCGGCTGCCGAGCGCCTTGGAGTGAAGCATGAATCCCCTCAAGCCATACTGGTCAAAAACGGACAAGCCGTTTGGCACACTTCCCATTCCGACATAACTTTAGAAGCCCTAGAGGGAATTCTAGCCGAATGAAGCGCGAACATTGCACAAAGTAAAATTTTGTCGTATCATAAACCTAATTGGAGCTTGAAAATTACGGGATGAATGAGTGAAAATCTATTGGCAATGGAGAGAAGAATGTGACGGTTACCATTTATGATGTGGCACGTGAAGCAGGCGTCTCAATGGCCACGGTTTCAAGGGTTGTCAACAACAACCCCAATGTGAAACCGCAAACCCGGAAAAAAGTATACGAAGCAATTGAACGATTGGGATATCGTCCGAATGCGGTTGCAAGAGGCCTTGCGAGCAAGAAGACGACTACGGTTGGCGTAGTCATTCCGGACATCTCAAATTCAATTTTCGCTGAAATCGCCCGGGGTATTGAAGACATCGCTAACATGTACCACTATAACATTATTTTATGTAATGCGGACAAGAAGAAGGAGAAGGAAATCCGCGTCATCAACACGCTGCTCGAGAAGCAGGTGGACGGGCTTCTCTTTATGGGCGGAGCAGTGACGGAAGAGCATATGCAGGCTTTCCAGACCTCCTCTGTTCCGGTTGTGTTGTGTGCGACGAGCGATGAGAACGGGACAATTCCTTCCGTTGATATCGATCATGAGGCTGCTGCCTTCGATGCCGTCAGCACGCTGATTCGCCATGGCCATCGCGAGATTGCCATGATCAGTGGAACGCTGCAGGATCCGGCTAACGGATATGCGCGGTTCCAGGGTTACAAGCGCGCGCTCGAAACTGCGGGCATTCAGTACCAGGAGGATCTGGTGCGGATTGGCAACTACCGCTACGAATCCGGTGTCGAAGCGATGAAGTATTTCCTGGGTCTTAAGAAGCGCCCGACGGCAATCTTTGCCGCCACGGATGAAATGGCGATTGGAGCGATCCACAGCATTCAGGACGAAGGTCTCAAAGTGCCGGAGGATTTCTCTATTATTAGTGTGGACAACATTCGCATGGCTTCGATGGTTCGGCCGCAGCTGACTACGGTGGCACAGCCGATGTACGACCTTGGTGCGGTAGCGATGCGTCTGTTGACGAAATTGATGAAGAAAGAGACTGTGGAGAGCTCGAAGGTCATTTTGCCGCATGAAACGATTCTTCGCTTGTCGGTCAGCCATGTATAATCGGCTGGACTGATTCATCAATTATAGATAGAGAAGAAGATTAAAGACAAATATATGAAAAAGGTTATACGGAAAAAGCTCCTGCTCAGGAGCTTTTTTTAGGGGAAAAAAAGAGGAGGAGATCGTTATGGCCGCAACAATCGGGCTGATGGGCGCCATGGATGAAGAAATCGCTCTGCTGCTGGAGCAGGTAGAGGGGCAGAACACGGTCATACATGCCGGAATCAGCTTTGTGACCGGACAGCTGCACGGCAAAGAGGTTGTCGTATGCAAGTCGGGCGTCGGCAAAGTCAATGCCGCTGCAACGACGCAGGTGCTGGTGGATCGGTTCGGAGCTGACACGATACTGTTTACAGGAGTGGCAGGTGCGGTTCACCCCGAGCTTAACATCGGGGATATCGTGATTTCCTCTTCATGCCAGCAGCATGACATGGACGTTACTCCGCTCGGCTTTGCCCGCGGCATGATTCCTTATCAGGACGTTTCGGATTTTCAGGCAGACAAGAAATTGATCCGTCTGGCGGAAGAGGCCTGCTCCAAACTGTGCGAGGACAACAACTTTATCGTAGGCAAGGTGCTGTCTGGCGACCAGTTCATTTCCGATTATGATTATGTCCGCGAGCTTCACGAGACGATGGACGGCGCCTGCGTGGAGATGGAAGGGGCGGCTGTAGCCCAAGTATGCCATATGAATGGAGTGCCTTACGTCATTCTCCGCTCGATGTCCGACAAGGCCGATGGTACGGCGGACGTCAATTTCGCCGAATTTACGGTGCTCGCTGCCCGGCATTCGTTTGAAATTTTAAACGAGATGGTCGCCGGCCTGAACCGTTAATTAGATTTCAGGGAAATCCTGCAGCGCAACCGCGAGGCTCTCGCGGTTTTTTGCCGTGATTTCGGCCCTGCGGGGAATCCCTTCCCAATGGGTCAAATCATCGAGCCATTCGGCCGGAAGGCTTACCGAGCTCTGTTCCTGCCAACGCTCAATCCACGTTTGGGGGAGCCGGGTGCGGGGACGCTGCTCCAGGGAACGCTTTAGCGGGTGATCGGTCATCTCCAGCCACAGCAGGCTCCATGCCCGGGGAACGACGCGCCAGATGTCATATCCGCCGCCGCCTACGGCAACCCAGCGCCCGCTGCAGTACGTATGGGCCAGGCTGTGTATGATGGCGGGCATTTCGTTATAGATGGCCATGCTGCACTGCATATGAGAGAGCGGGTCGAGCGCATGCGCATCGCAGCCATGCTGGCTGATGATAAGATCCGGTTTGAAATATTCCGTCAAGCGGAGGATCGACTGCTCGAAGCATTCCATCCAGGAGGCATCCTCCGTATACGGCTGAAGTGGAATGTTGACGCAGGTTCCATAGCCCTGGTGCTCGCCCCTCTCTTGCACGAAGCCAGTTCCCGGGAATAAATACTTTCCGGTCTCGTGGATGGAATAGGTGCATACTTCAGGATCGGAATAGAAGCTCCACTGCACCCCGTCACCATGGTGCACGTCCGTATCGATATAAAGCACACGTGCCTGGTAGCGCTGCCGAACATAGGCGATAGCCACGGAGACGTCATTGTAGACGCAGAAGCCCGCTGCTTTAGCAGAGAGGGCGTGATGCAGGCCGCCGCCCAGATGCAGGGCATGATCGCAGCGTCCGGACATGACCGCCTCGCAGGCCGTAATCGAGCCCCCGGCAACATAGGCAGCAGCCTCATGCATGCCTGGGAAGAAGGGCGTATCGTCGTCGTCCAGCCCGTACTGCGCTGCCCGCTCCAGCCAATCAGGACCTGGATTTGTGCTTAGCGCTTTTACAGCCTCTATATAAGCCGGCTGGTGAACCTGCAGCAGCTCTTCTTCTGTGGCCGGCCGCGACGTCAGCATCGCTGTAGGGGCTAGCGCACCCGCTTCGGCAAGAAGATCGAGCGTTAATCTAAGCCGGAGGGGATGAAAAGGATGGCTGTCGTGAAAATGATAATTCATGGCTTTATCGTGATGAATCAATAAAGCGCTTCCAGTCATGGGCGCCACTCTCCTTGCTCTTGTGTCATCATCTGCATGAGCATTAATACATGAACCGCTGCTGAAAGCGAATGCGGTCAAATTGCTCTTCAGATTCCAGCGGGACATCTTTTCCGATGCGGACCATCAGGCAGTTTGCCGGATGGGAGCAAATTTCCGGGTCATCGGTAGCGTACCAGACCATATCGACCGTTTTCATGAGCCGCTCCATCATTTTCCGGTAGTCCCATACGCTAAGTCCGCTGCTTTTCAAATCCCAATGCCAGTAATATTCGGTCGTAAATACGATGTAGCGCTCCATCTGCTCCTGCTCGAATGCTGTCCGGATCATTTTCGAGCCGAGTCCTAGCGAGCGGTAGTCGTTGGCTACCTCAATCGCCCCCAGTTCAATGAGATCGGGCATATTTCCCTGAGACCAGCGTTCCATTTCATCCGGATAATGAAACGTGACGTAACCGACGATTGTGTCCTGCTCCCTTGCGATGATAATGCGTCCTTCCGGGAGTCCCGCGATTTCGATCAACGCCTCATGCTGGTCCTTGGGTCTGCGAAAAGCATCGAGTTCCTCATGCATTTGAAAGTGCTGCAGGAGCTCCGGCGAAACCGGGCCCTCAATGACGATTTCGCGGCCTCCACTAGATACGGTATGGCGGATATGCGTTTTCCGATGTTCCATTTTCGCCGCCTCCTTTGCTCGTTCCCCTCACTTATAACAGAAAAATGAAAATTTGAAAAGTATAGCCCCTCATAAAAGCGTGTGATATAATGTATTCCGACATAAAACATTCATAATTAACTCTTGACATCCCGCTGCACACTGCATGACTAATTACACACTGGCCCTCATGAACAAGTGGATACCGCTTCAAACTATGCCATTAGGTTGACAGCATTAATCCGCACTATGAAATCCGCCGACGTGTATCCGTTTTCATGATTTGAATTTGCTTATTAATGGGTGCTTAAAGACAGATTCAAGGGAGGATGAAACAATGAGTCAGCTGCAAGGTGAGATTATTTCGGAGGTAGCCCCCTCGTCCAATTTGGGGAACTATGAGGAGGCTTACGCCAAATTCGATTGGGCCGAAGTGGAGAAGCAATTCTCCTGGTATGATACGGGCCGCGTCAATATGGCTTATGAAGCGATCGACCGCCACGTGGATGCGGGAAAAGGCAGCCGTACGGCTCTGCTGTTCAGTGATTCGAACAGGAATGAATCCTATACGTATGAAGAACTGAGTACGCTGTCCAACAAATTTGCGAATGTACTGCGCAGCTATGGCATTGGTAAGGGCGACCGTGTTTTCGTCTTTATGCCGAGAAGCCCTGAGCTGTATATCTCCGTACTCGGTACACTCAAGGTAGGTGCGGTCGTAGGGCCGCTCTTCGAAGCTTTTATGGAAACGGCGGTCAAGGACCGGCTGGAGGACAGCGGCGCGGTAGCCATCGTCACGACGCCTGCGCTGCTGCATCGCGTCAAGCGGAACGAGCTGCCCGAGCTGAAGCATGTGTTCCTGGTCGGCGAGGATCTTCCGCAGGAAGCGGGGCTGATCGACCTGCTGGCCGAGCTGGAGAAGGCCGCACCGGAGACCGAAATCCAATGGGTCGACCGCGAGGACGGGATGATCCTGCACTATACATCGGGTTCTACGGGAAAACCTAAGGGTGTATACCACGTTCATAACGCGATGATTCAGCATTATCATACAGGCAGGGTTGTTCTGGATCTGAAGGAAGGCGATATTTACTGGTGTACGGCCGATCCGGGCTGGGTGACGGGGACCTCCTACGGGATATTCGCACCTTGGCTGCTTGGGGTTACGAATGTTGTGCGCGGAGGACGCTTCAGTCCCGGTGACTGGTATGATACGATTCAGCAGAACAAAGTAACAGTCTGGTACAGTGCGCCGACGGCATTCCGGATGTTGATGGGAGCAGGGGAAGACATCATCGGCCAATACGATCTGTCTTCGCTGAGACATGTCCTATCCGTCGGCGAGCCGCTGAATCCTGAGGTCGTACGCTGGGGACACAGAGTATACGGGCTGCGCATTCATGATACATGGTGGATGACGGAAACCGGCGGACAACTGATCTGCAACTACCCATCGATGCCGCTGAAGCCGGGCTCCATGGGCAAGCCGGTTCCGGGCATCGAAGCCGCGATTATCGACGATAACGGCAAGATTCTGCCGCCTAACCGGATGGGAAATCTGGCCATCCGTACACCTTGGCCGGCCATGATGCGGTTAATCTGGAACAACGCTCCAAAATATGAGGAGTATTTCCGGGTTCCGGGGTGGTACATTTCCGGCGACACGGCTTATATGGACGAAGACGGCTATTTCTGGTTCCAGGGCCGGATTGACGACGTCATCAATTCCTCCGGGGAGCGAATCGGCCCATTTGAGGTGGAGAGCAAGCTGCTGGAGCATCCGGCCGTTGCGGAAGCGGGCGTAATCGGCAAGCCTGACCCGACGCGGGGAGAAATCATCAAAGCGTTCATTTCGCTGCTGGATGGATACGAGCCTTCAGAGGAGCTGAAGGCAGACATCGCCCGCTTCGTGAAGGAAGGGCTGTCGGCTCATGCGGCACCACGCGAAATCGAGTTCAAGGATAAGCTGCCGAAGACGCGCTCCGGTAAAATCATGCGCCGCGTGCTCAAGGCCTGGGAGCTGAATCTTCCAACCGGGGATCTGTCGACGATTGAGGATTGATAACACGCTTTAGGCATGAAGCGATATTCATTTAATACAAGAAAAACGCCGGGATGAACCATGTCAGCCCCGGCGTTTTTCTCGTAGTCAGCCTTCAACGAATTGCCCCTTGATGGGGTCAAGATCGTTTTTAAATTTTATGCGAATCGATTTGCCCTTCCCCAGACTTGGTTGATCGGACACCTGGAAATGAATATGCGCTTCGCTGGAATTTCCGGAATTGCCGGCCAGTCCAAGCGTCTGGCCTCGTTTGACCTTTTGCCCCTCCTGCACGCTGATCGATCCTTGTTTGAAATGCGCCAAAATACTGTACTCCCCTTGATGGTTGATGATAATGTAGTTACCGGCGGCCTGCTGCTCGTTCATGGTGCCGACAGGGGCATTATCCTCCACATCGTTCACGACCTCCATGATGATGCCGTCCGCTGGAGCCAGCACCTCCTCTCCGAAAGCATGGAAGCTTTCATTTTCCGCCGGGTCCCCTTCATAGCTGCCGCCTTCCTCAACGACGATGAAATCGTAAGCATAGCGCTGGGTCTCGTAAGCGTAGTGATAATTGAAGAGCACGTTGCTGCCGCCCCAGAAGGTTAGCCATTCCCCTGTAAACGGTAAACTGTATTCTTGCTTGGTGTAATCATTATCCGCTGCGGGATAAGAGGACAGATTTACAATTTGCAGCCCCCATATGACTCCGTTCTGGTCTGTTACAGCGGAAATTCCTTTGCTGGAGGAAGGATCGATCCATACATAGTCCGTCATGCCGTTGACTGCTATCTTTGATTGCATCACAAACGTATCATTAGCCCCAAAGAAAGATTGCGACAGCTCTTTGATTTGCTGGATGGTTACTTGGCTTTGAAAATCGGGGCTAAGCGTGTTGTACACCTGCTTATAATGTTCGTTCTGCAAAGCCTGGGGGAGCAGATCGATACTATCCAGGATATCGGGGGATGGCTGGGTATCCTTTGATGATTGTGAATTTTGTGAATCTGGCAGGCTGCACCCTGTGAAAATGAATAATGCTACTGCGCAAATTAACAATTTTGCTTTCATATGGCGTCTCTCCTGTTCTACATCGAGTTGATCTCTTTGTCTGTAATTATAGCCGCCGGAGTTGAACGCTAGAAAAACAGGGGATTAACAGCTGCTTAAATTTATTATGCTTCTGTTAAGGTGCTGTTAAGGTTCCAGAAGCCATGAGACAGCAAGGATATGTTACAATGAGCACAACTATATGGAAGCACAGGGAGGACTAAAGAATGAGCCAGCCCCAAATCCTGCTGGTGGATGACGAGAAGGCAATTCTTAAATTGCTGCAGACGGTATTGGCCAAGGAAGGCTATACCGAAGTAGACTCCGTCGAGAGCGCAGAGGAGGCCATAGAGGCCTGCCGCTCCAAATCATACGATCTTATTATCTTAGACGTGATGCTGCCGGGTAAGAGCGGCTTCGAGGCAGCCCCATTCATTCGCGAATGGACAGCTGCGCCGATCCTGTTCTTGACGGCCCGTTCGACAGATTTGGACAAGCTGACTGGCTTCGCGATAGGAGGGGATGATTATATCATTAAGCCGTTCAATCCTCTTGAGGTCATCGCTCGACTGAAGGTTCATCTTAGAAGGACCACTGGATCCGGATCGCCAGGATCTCTGCCTGCAAAGAGGGCGAGTATTCAAGAAATATATGATTTTGGCTACTTCATTGTGGATGGGACCGCCAAGGAGCTTACGGTAAACGGTAGTGCTGTTGACTGCCCGGCCCAAGTCTTTCAGCTGCTTTTATTTTTATGCCGCCATCCTAATCGTGTATTTTCAAAAGACGAGCTTTATGAACGGGTTTGGGGCGAGTCTGCGTTCAGGGATGACAACACAGTTATGGTACATATTCACCGTATACGAGAGCGGATTGAGCGGAATCCTGCCAAACCAGAATTTTTGCTGACTGTGCGGGGACTGGGCTATAAGCTGGTCCGCAGAGGAGCAGAACCGTGACCATGCGCCGCCGTTTTGTCTGGATGTTCATCAGACAGTGGTTGACTGTCGGAGTTATTACGGCAATTTGCATTGTGATGATGTTTCTTTGGATCGCAGAAAAAATGACGGAACTGGATTTAAAGCGGAATTTCTCCCGCGTGGCGCTGGAATCCATCATGGACGCTTATTCGGTCCGTGAGGACGGCTCTCCGCACATTTCGCCCAGGCTGCTGAAGCAGGTGGAAGCTAATGGCGGCTGGCTTCAAGTGCTAAATGAGGATGGGGAGGCAACGAGCGCCTATTTTACACCCCCGGATGTTCCCGGAATATATAAGCCTGGTGAACTGATCGACTACTTTAACCGTCAACAGCCATTTCCTTATCGGCTCTATATATTGATTCGCCCTATTGAAGGAGAAATGGTTACGCTTCTGTATGGCGTCAAGGAGCCGCTGGACACGGCGGCGTCTGTACTAGCCGAGGGAGGTGCGGCGTTTGAACATTTAATCAGGGAGGCGCGGCAAACTGAGTCGGCCTCTGGAACCATCGTATGGCCCGAGGAGATTAGATACTCCCTGGAGGAATATAAGGCCGGCATACAGCTGCTGAGTGCTGAGGGAAAAGAGCTATTGTCGTACCGTCTGCCTTCAGGCGTCCCGCATCAATACTCTCCGCAGGAGCTCGTATTAAGATGGCAATACCCGGAACGCTATGGCATGCGCACGGAAATGAGAACGGAGAAGGACAGCGGAAGGATGTGGCTGATTCATGCTCCATATGATGCTGCTCCTGGCATCGGCTTAACACCGTTTGGCCCTACTGTCACTAGTGACAGTCAGCTCATAATGTACGGGTTCGGCAGTCTCGTGCTGATCCTATTGCTTGCTTGCGGCGGATTGGCATTGTGGCAGGGGAATAGAATCGGGCTGCCAATGCTTCATGTAATGCGATGGCTGGAGCAACTTGCGCAGCGGTATTACAAGGAGCCGGCCGACCGGCATGGCAGACCGAGCAGCAGACGGCGTTCCGGCCGCCTGAAGCACAGGTATAAAGCGTATGCTGAAGTCGTTTATTCTGTTGAGGAATTATCTCAGCAGCTGGAGCAGCATGAGTTGGAACGTGGGCAGAATGAGCGTATGCGGGAAGAATGGATTGCCGGCCTGTCCCATGACCTGAAGACGCCGCTTTCCTCCATATACGGTTATGCCCAACTGCTGCGATCCGGGCAGTACGAGTGGGACAGAGAGGAAGTTACGGACTTTGCGGCAATCATGGTGGAAAAGGCAGAATATATGGATGGCCTGATTCAGGATTTAAATTTGCTTTATCGCCTCAAGCATGCCTCTGATGCGCTGCATCTGGAATACCGCAATGTGAACGTGGTGGCGGGGGAAGCCGTTGCGCGCATTGCGGAGGATCCTGCCTGGTCGCCGTATGAATGCGAATGGATTTCTTCCTCCGAGGATATTTATTATCATGTAGATCCTCTTGCATTTCGCCGAATGATGGATAATATTATGGTCAACGCCATGCTGCATAACCCGCCAGGGACGCAATTGAAAATTCAGTTGCAGAAAGGCCCTGGATCCGGCTTCACCCTACATTTCGAAGATAACGGTAACGGCATGGATGAGGCTACCTTAAACAGTTTGTTTCAACGGTATTATCGGGGAACGCCCACGGATCGCATAACGTCAGGCAGTGGACTAGGCATGGCGATAGCTAAAGAAATCGCCGAAGCGCATGGGGGGACGGTTGAGGTGCGAAGTGCGGTGGGGCAGGGAACATTAATTACGGCAAGCTTCAGCGGAATAAGAGAGGACATCCGGCAGATCTAAGTACGATCTAGCCGAATGTCCCGGAGGCCTCGAGGATATTAGATAGATCTGAAGCCGTTAGGCAAAATGCCTGTTCTGCGAATCGCCCGAATTTCCGCCAGGCTTAGACGCCTATTGGAGCTGATGATCGATTCTGGCTCGCTGCCTGCAATAATGTCGTCTAAATCGGCGATATTGGTTAAGCCCCGAAAAACCCGGAATCTTCCTCTGAAATTCGTACGGGAGAACAGAACTAAGGTAGCCCCCGCGTTCGGAGAGAAGAAGCGCAGGCTCTCGATGTCGCCAAATGTCCGCTCTAGGTTCCGTATTCCGACATTACCGCGAACGACGAATCTGCGTCCTCTGAAATTCTCCTCTCGAAACAAGCGAAGTCTTGGAAAAACGGCTTGAGAGATCATTGCTTTACTCATGCTGTCACCTCCTTCGCGAACAGTATATGAATCTCAAAATTCGGCTGCTTGGACATAAATCCCATTGAAAACAAACAAAATCAAGTTTCATAGAAAAAAGCTTCCATCGGAACGAAATGTTCCATGGAAGCTTTTGGTGTTCGCGGTTATTTCTTGAACTGCACCGAACCTGAAGGCGAGGATTCTCCCAGCCCATTGATCGCCGTGACCCTGACCCAACCGCTTGGAGCATCCGTTTTAAACGAGAAATGCGTGGCTGGGGTCGAGCCTAGTCTGGAATACACTCCATCTGCTGTATCCGATAAATAGATCTGGTATTTCGTAATATGTTCCTCGGACGCATTGGCTGCCCAGGATACCGTAATTTCCTGATCGTTGAGCTGCACACCAACTTGCCCTGGTGCGTTAGGCGGGGCTAAATTATCCAAATCAATATCCGGCAATGACTCCTGATCCGAGCCATCTGGATTATGAATGCCACTCCAGCTATCGAAGCTGACGATCGCGCTTGGCGCGGATTCTCTTCCAGCAACGTCTACCGCTGTGATGTAGTAGGCGTAATTCCCTCCGGAGCCCGATTCCGTGAACAAGGTGTCTTGACCCGTCAGCACGACTTTCCCTGTTCCCTTGAAGGCAGCTCCGCCTTCCGACCGGTACAGGCGATAGCCGACGACATCATTTTCTGGATTTTTGGCAAAAGATATTTTCGCTGCGCCGCCTGCCGCAGTCAGATGGATATCACTTGGCGGTGATGGATCTTTGCCATCGTCTTCCCTTGGATCCAGCTTGGTTGGAGCATCTTCGCCAGCATCCTTCGGCATATAGAAGCTAAGCGGTTTATGACCGCCTTTCATGCCGGAAAAGGCCTTTTGAAGCTCGTCGACAAGCTCCTTAATCGGCTTCTCGCGCTTCATGACGACTTTCTCCAGCACCATGTCGGAGGGGGTCGTGTCATGCGGAATATAGTTCACGCCTTCATACGTAATATATTTCGTCCGAACGAGCACGTCATCAGGCTCGGTAGGCACGTATTTCGCGTTAAACATGTCCGTAACCACTTTTCCGGCCTGCTGTGTAAGGGCAGTCGGCAGCTTGCCGCTATAGCCTGAGACGGTTTTGGTTACGATGCCGTCCGGCTTCTCAAATTGTTTCGTTTGAAACAGCTCCGGCTTGCTGTCGGTCACTTCATTCATCACTTTGGCCCAGATGGAGCGAGCTCTCGACTTGCCTGCATTAGACAGCGTATTAACCGGTTCTTTATAACCGATCCAGACGCCTAGCGACACGTCGGGAGTATACCCCATAAACCATACGTCCGCATAATTTTGCGTAGAGCCCGTTTTACCGACAATCGGGATTTTTCCATAGCTTTTGAAGTCACTTTTGAGTGATCTGGCTGTTCCGTCGGTAATGACCGTGCGAAGCATATCTGTCATCAGATAGGCGGTCTGTTTGGAAAAGACCGGTTCAGGATCTACCTGATGCTTATAGACGACATTGCCTTTAAAATCGGTGATTTTCTCGATCATGTAGGCATCGGTGAATTCTCCGCCATTGGCGATTGTGCTATACGCGTTCGTAAGCTCCTCAACAGTGACGCCGTATTTAAGGCCTCCAAGGACGCCAGTCTGCGCCCCGTAGTCATCCTCGACCAATGTGGTAATGCCGAGCTTCTTGGTGAACTCCCAGGCCTGCTCGATGCCTACAGTTTGATTAAACACCTTCAGCGCCGGTACGTTTCGCGATTCATTCAGCGCGGTCCTTGCTGTAACCAAGCCTTTATACCCGCCGCTTGAATTTACCGGAATATGATAGCCCTTGGAGTAATCCCGCAAAATAATCGGCGAATCATCGATGATGCTGGCCGGCTGGATCAGACCGAGTTCCATTGCCGGCAGATAGGCGGCGATCGGCTTCATTGTGGAGCCGGGCTGCCTTTTCATTTGTGTAGCATAGTTCATTTGCTCCGTATAGAAGTCCCGGCCTTCAATCATGCCGAGAATGGCTCCAGAACGGTTGTCGAGCATGATGGCAGCGACTTGCTCAAGCCCTTTCTTCTCGCTGTAAGGACTGAAATTGTCAGCGTTCTCCGACACCTTATGCATGGCATTGTACACTTGCTTATCGATGGTCGTGTATACCCGGTAGCCTCCCGTCAGAAGCTGCTGCCGCGCTTCTTCGAGCAGCTGCGGATTGCCCAGCAGCTCCTCTTTGGTCATCTCCGGATTATTCATCATGGCGATGACGAGAGCGCCCTGACGTTCGGTTTCCAGCATTAGATAAGGATAGGTCTCGTAAGCTTTTTTTGTTTGTGCTGCCAAAGAGCCTTTAATGTCAAAGGCTAAAGCCTCGTCATACTGCTCTCTGGTAATCTTGCTTTCTTCCAGCATGCGGGACAGCACGAGCTGCTGCCGCTTGATGGCGCGCGCAAATGCTTCTTCGTTGAACTCACCCTTGCCGTTAAAGGCGGAATAGGAGGAAGGAAGCTGAGGCAGCCCCGCCAGATAAGCCGTCTGGGCAATATTGAGCTCGTTTAGGTTGGTGACGTTGAATATCCCCTTGGCGGCAGCTTTGATGCCGTAGACCTGATATCCGTTTGAGCCGTTGCCAAAAGGAACCTTATTCAAATAAGCTGTAATGATTTCAGGTTTGGAGAGAAAGCGTTCCAGACGTACAGCAAGAAAAATTTCCTTCACCTTCCGGTTAGCGGTTTTGTCGAGGCTCAGAAATACGCGTCTGGCCAGCTGCTGAGTCAGTGTGCTGCCCCCGGTCTGTACATCCTCCTTCAGAAGCCGTTGTTTGACCGCACGCATTGTTCCATTGAAATCGACGCCGATATGGCGGTAGAAGTTGTTGTCCTCGATAGCGATTACCGCATCTATGACGGAAGCAGGAATTTCATCATAACTGACCGGCCGCCGGTCTTCTTCCGAACGAAGCTGGCCGATGCCTGAGCCGTCGCGGAAATAGGCGAAGCCTGTCATCTCGTTATGATTGATTTTCGCTTCTATATCGGCACGGGACCGCACGGGGTCATCCTTCACGATCGAGGTGACGTACCCGAATACGGCGCCTCCGGCAAAGAGAACGGCAGCGAATCCGAACAGGGTCAGCCAGCCCAGCGTCATCCAGACCCAGCGCCATTTCGAGCGTTTTGGCGCTTTTGCCTTGTTCTTCTGTTGCTTTTTGTTGGAGCTTGTATCGTTATCGCGAGCCATGAAATATCCTCCTTTTTAACAGCAACATTATAGCATAAATTAAGGGATTTGAATGCTCTTTCAAAGATTGGCCGCACAGAAAAAAATGATTCTGGCCTGAGAATCACCGTTCTGGACTTGTAAAAAGTATGTATTTTATAACTTGCTAAAATGCATTGCTCTGCAGAAAATAAAAAAACCGACCCGATCCTTGCGGACGAGTCGGTTTTGTGAAGCTTATTAACGGTTGTAGAACTCGACGATTTGCTTCTCGTCAATGTCTTGGGACAACTCGGAACGCTCTGGCAAACGGATGAATTTGCCTTCCAGCGCTTGGTCGTTGAACTCAAGGTAAGCAGGAACGTGAGTGCGGTTCTCCAGGGCTTCCTTAATAGAAGAAAGACCGCGGCTTCTTTCGCGAAGACCGATTACGTCGCCAGTGCTTACGGAGTAAGAAGCGATGTCAACCTTTTTGCCGTTAACGGTAACGTGTCCGTGGGATACCAATTGACGTGCGCCTGCACGGGAATTGGCAAAGCCCAGACGGTATACCAAGTTGTCCAAACGAGTCTCGAGGAGGAACATGAAGTTCTCACCCGCGATACCGCTCATTTTTTGAGCTTTGTTGAACAAAGTGCGGAATTGCTTTTCGCCAAGACCATACATGTGGCGAAGCTTTTGTTTTTCTTGAAGCTGCATACCGTAGTTGCTGATTTTTCTCCGTTGGGTTGGACCATGTTGCCCCGGAGGGAACGGGCGCTTCAATTCTTTTCCAGTGCCGCTCAAGGAAATGCCAAGACGGCGGCTAAGTTTAAATTTAGGACCAGTGTAACGTGCCATTGTATAGGTAGACTCCTTTAATTTGAAATTTTCGCTAGGGTTCTACTTGCGCGGACTTTGTTTAGTAAGCGAAGGATAGAGATAATTACGCTTATCTGTCAGGAAAGTTCAGCCGCTGTCCCGACAGCAACAAAATCCAGAGGGTGCTCGCATGCGTTACGCCCCAATCAAAGACCTATCCAGTCTTCTTCAACAATATATATTATATGAAATCATCGAATAAAGTCAAGATGGGTTTTTTGTATGAAAAGCGTTAAAAACCGTGGTTTATGTCGATAGGGCTTTCGGCCTAAAAAAGTGTGGCAGAATAGAGTAAAATTAATGCAAAAAGGGACGGAAGATAGTAAAATAAACATATAGTCACAAAAAAGAATCGCAGGAGCGAAACTGACTGGACGGACGAGACGAACATGATCAGCTGTTATACATGGACAGAGTTGAATAGCTTAGGTTACCAATAAATCGCCGTATTCCAAGTGCGACGAAAAGGAGTTTTCCTATGGCCAAACAATCAAGAGACGACCCGATGATAGATACAATTCCGAATTCTTCGCTGTCTGTGCTATTTGAGGAAGCAAGTGAGCATATGAGTTGGCTGGAACAACTCGATATAACAGAGCATGATTACTCATATATTGAACCGTTCATACAGAAAGGCTACGCGGATTGGAAGCAGGAGATTTCCGGATTGCTTGAACTTGACGGGGGATGGTGGTTTGTGGCCAATCATACCGGGACGATCATCGATGCGGACATGCCGATCCCGGAGCTCGTGGCCGAGACGATCGCCGCCACCGTACAAAGCCTCGAATGTGCCGTCCGTTCCTTCGAATGCTTCAGCTGCATTGCCGTACCGGTCTTAACGCGGAGTAACGGGCAATTGTTCGCCGTGTTCGGCTGCGTGCTGGATGAAGGCATAAGTGCTGATGCTTCGCTCATATTGGCAAAAATGAACGCCCATTATTTCCGGGCCTGCTTCTATAAGAGATTCCATTCCTGGTTCGTGCTTGATTTGCTGAGCATTCAGAGACAGACCAAACGCGAGGAGCATCGTCGCTCCATTTTGTTCCAGGTCGTTCAGAAGCTGCATGGCAAAATCGACGTCGATTCCATTTTGTCGGAAGTGTTCGAGAGAATTGCCGGCATGTATCCAGATGCGAAGGTCGAGCTGCTCATGTCACAGGATCACGTCAGCCGCGATCCGAGGGTCAAGTCGCTTCTGCTGCACGGAGAGCAGGAGCATATCTGCGTTAGGGCTTTTATGGAAGGCAGGATGCTGCGCAAAGAGCTGCAGAGTACAGAGGGCGAGCCTTACATAGAAATTGCGGTTCCCCTCATTGGCAAGCAGGGCGTTTACGGGGTGTTTCATTTGCTGCTGCCTAAGGATCAGGTAGAGGAAATCGATTTACAGCTCATCAGCATGCTGGCCGATACGGCGGGGACTGCCTTCGAGAACGCGAAGCTGTACGAGCAATCCAATCTGTTGATCAGCGAGCTGCGGCTCATCAATGAATTGACTAAACGGCTCAATCAAAGTCTCCGTCCCAAAGAGGTTTTTAAATTCGCAACGGAAGAGCTGCTGTCGATTTTTAAAGCCGAATTTTGCTGCATCTCGCAAATCACCAAAGAAAACGAGCATTTCGAAATCATGTCCAGCAATGTGCCGTCGTTGTCCAAGGAGTTTTTTCCGAAGGATTACGGCTTTAGCGGGTTGGTCTACTCGACGCAAGAGCCGATTATTCTGTCAGATTACAAGGCCTATGGCAAGTTTTCTTCTAAAATGATGGAGATCACGGACTCCCGCTCCCTGATTGCCGCTCCTTTAATCGTCAGGGGAGAGGTGAATGGCGTTATTATGCTGTCCCACCGGGAAGAACGGTTTTTCTCTTATGAAAATTACAAGCTGCTGCAGGTGCTGGCTTCCCATATCGGCCTAGCCATCGCTAATGCTTCTCTGCATGCGGAAGTACGTAGAATGGCCAATCGGGACATGCTCACAGGACTGTATGCGCGGCATTATTTGGATGATACGATTCAGGAGTTTCAGAAGAAGGACACCAACGGCTCATTGATTGTCGTCGATATCGATCAGTTTAAGGGGATCAATGACACGTACGGGCATCAAACCGGAGACAAGATCCTAAAGCAGGTATGTTCGATTATCAGGAGCACGATACGCAAGACGGATATCGCTGCCCGTTGGGGCGGGGAAGAGCTTGCCTTGTACTTGCCGGGAGCGAGCATGGAGCACGGGCTGCAAATCGCGGAGATGATTCGTTTGCGCGTAGAACAGGAGACCGAGCCGAAGGTGACTGTGTCGTGCGGCATTGCCGAGTGGACCCGGGATGATGACAGGATCAGTGTTGAATCATTGTTCTACCAGGCGGATATGGCGCTGTACAAAGCGAAAAATAACGGCAGAAATCAAACGCAGGCTGGTTAAATAATATAGTGCTGTTTCATGATAACTGTCTCACGTCGTGAGGCAGTTTTTTGCTGTGCTGACGCATAGTTTTTTTGGGCAGGGACAGCCTACAGCTAACAGGCTTTATCCTAAGGGAGGAATCAGCATCATGGGTCTGCTTCACAGGTTCATCTTAGCGATTTTTTGCTTGATGGCTGCAGTGTTGATGTCGTCCTGCCGCCTGCAGGAGGCGCGAACCGGCGAGCAATGGTTTAATCACGCGTGGTCTGGCCTGGCCGGCGTTGATGCTTTGACCTTTCAGGGCAAAGCGGCATTATGGCGCGGAGAGCAGGGGGTACTGGAGCAAAATTTAAGCTATAGCGGCAGGCTGGATGACCATCACCGCTTGACCATGCGGACCGTCATTGCGGAAGGGGCGTCCGGCAGCAAGGGAAGCCTGCTGGCATCGGGGACGCGCCCGGGGGAAAAATATGAAACGAAGCTTGTGGCGCAGGGACGGCGCTGGCATATTGTTTCTGACGAAGAGTCGCTGGGCAAGGGGCTCGCACGGCTTAACCCGCTGGAACAGCTGGAGCATATCCGCAATGCCCGGAAATCGATCAAGCTGGAGAGCGGGGCAGCCAGAGGAACGAAGGTGCTGCGGATTGAACTTGATGCCGCGGATGCACAGGCTTTGATTGGCAGTGAGCTGGAGGAAGAGATGAAGCAGGTAAGGCAGAAATGGGAAAGCAAGCTTGCCAAGCTGCCGAATGCGGAACGGGCGAAGCTGGCCAGCCAGTCGGAGCAGATCTGGAATGCGGGAAATAAACAGCTTGCCGAAATGCTGAATCAAGCTGAGATTCAAGCCGTATACCATCTGACCCTCAATTCGAAGACAGGGCTTCCGATGCGCCTGACCTCTGAATCGAGAATAGCGTATTTAAGCCCGCAAGGTGCTCCGCAGCAGGAGATGCTGCGTACAGATAACCGATTTGCTGATTATAAATAGCAAGCTGGTTATTTTCCGAATATCTCCTAATCTCTTGGAAGAGACCGGCAGACCGTGCTACAATAGAAAACGAATTAACCAGCGTTCAACTAACGGAGCAGCTTTCCTGTCAAGATGGGAATGCTGCTTATCTAAATTAGAGGAGGCGTAAGTCTGTATGCGAGATCCAAGAATACAGAAATTGGCGGAAAATTTGGTGGGCTATTCAGTTAACGTTCAACCGGGAGAAAACGTGCTTGTAGAGATGATCGGCAATGAAAGGGATTTGCTGATCGCGATCGTCGAAGAGGTTGGCAGGAAGGGAGGGAATGCCTTTGTGGAGCTGACTGACCGGACAGTGCAGCGTTCGCTGTTCAAATATGCAAACGAGGAACAGATGAAAACCTGGGCAGAAATTGACCTTAACCGGATGAAACAGATGGATTGTTATATCGGTATCCGGGCCGGCGCGAATGTGAACGAGTTGTCCGATGTCCCTGAGGAGAAAATGAAGCTGTACAATTCGCTTTATTCCCATCCTGTACATAGCGAGCAGCGGGTAAAGCATACGAAATGGGTCGTCCTTCGTTATCCGAACGCCAGCATGGCGCAATTGGCGAACACGAGCACCGAAGCCTTCGAGAACTTCTATTTCGATGTATGCAATTTGGATTACGCTAAAATGGATCGGGCGCAGGATGCATTAGCCGATTTAATGAAGCGCACGGATAAAGTCCGGATTACCGGCCCTGGTACTGATTTGTCCTTCTCCATTAAAGGAATCGGCGCCATCAAATGTTCGGGAGAGCGCAACATCCCGGACGGCGAAGTATATACGGCGCCAGTCAGAGATTCGGTAAACGGTACGATCAGCTATAACACGCCTACTTTGTATAACGGGATTACGTTCGAGAATATCAAGTTCCGCTTCGAGAATGGAAAAATCGTAGAGGCAACGAGCAACGATACGGAAAACCTTAACAAAATCCTCGATACGGACGGAGGATCACGATATATTGGCGAGTTTGCGATCGGCTTCAATCCGTACATTTTGCACCCGATGAAGGATATTCTGTTCGACGAGAAGATTGCCGGCAGCCTTCATTTTACGCCGGGCCAGGCTTATGAAGAGGCATTTAACGGGAACAAATCCTCCATTCATTGGGATCTGGTGCTTATCCAACGTCCAGAGTACGGCGGCGGGGAAATTTATTTCGATGACGTGCTCATCCGCAAAGACGGAATATTTGTAGTGCCTGAGCTGGAGGCGTTGAATCCGGAGAACCTGAAATAGAGAGAATATACCTTGCTAGGGAAGCGGATTCAATGTATCATGGTAATATATTTATTCCAAAGTTAGACGCGGAGGGATTCGAAATGGCGAACAACAATCAAGCGGTAGTTGAAATTGCTCAAACCGCGAGCAAATTTTCATCATCCATCGTTCTTCAAGCAGATAATAAGTACATCGATGTAAAAAGTATTTTGGGTCTCTTCACAACGCTGGTAAACACGCAAAGCTATGAGCTTCATGTTCACGGACCAGATGCAGACGCTGCGAAGGCTGCCGTATCTGAAGTGTTTGCAAAGCACGGCTTGAATGTGAAGGTAGTTGCCGAATAATTGCTCATTCGAAGAAGCACTCTTGCCGATACAGGCAAGGGTGCTTTTTTGAACATATTTAGAAGTATCATTCCGGGATGTGCGAAACGTCATACCCAATTGGGGAGACTTGGGAAAGGGATTATTTAGAGAGGTTCTTGTATTGGCTTTCGATTTCGTCTAATATTAAGAATAGAGTAGATGAGTGATCGACTTTAGGGACATAGGGGGGAAGAAACATGACTTCATCTGATTTGCAGGAGCAACTGAATCTGAAAGCATTAAATCTTCTGCAGGAAGATGCGGATAAAATACAGAAGCTGATCGAAGTGCAGATGGAGAACCTGGCTACGCGTTACTGCCCTCTCTATGAGGAAGTATTGGATACCCAGATGTATGGTTTCTCCAGACAGGTTGACTACGCGGTTCGTGTCGGGCTCATTCAAGAGTCAACAGGCAAACAAATTTTGAACAAGCTCGAGCGGAATTTGGCCCTGTTATACGAAGCGATGAATAATAAAGAGTAGCCTGTTAATAGAAACAGGCTTACATACCACAGAAAGCGTACAATCCGTGTGATCGCCGGGATGTACGCTTTCTTTGTTTGTATCGCTGTGTGGCCGACCTGACGATCTTACGGCGTTATACGAGGTAGAACGAGACCCCCAGAATCGCATAGACAGCAATCAGGAGCAGGCCCTCATACCAGTTCGTCTGTCCGTCCTGAGTAATCGATTTGGCGATGAAGACGGACACGCCAATGGCCGCAAGCTCAATTACGGTGAACACGATGTCCATCGGCCGGCCGAAGAGGTGACTGATAAAAATCAGCACCGGAGCAACGAACAAAGCGATTTGCAGACTGCTGCCCACGGCGATTTCTACGGAGGCGCCGATCTTATTTTTCATGGCGAGTAAAATGGCTGCGCTGTGTTCTGCCGCATTCCCGACGATAGCGACAACGAAGGCACCGACAAATATTTCGCTAAGACCGAAACGCTCTGTGAACGTATCCAATGTTCCTACGAGCCATTCGCTGACGAAAGCGACCATGACCGTTGCCAGGACGAGATACGTGACCGATTTGCCTTTGGACCATGCGGGCGGCAATTCATGCGAGCCTCCTGCGGTGGCCAGGGCGATGCCGTCTGATTCGGCGGCAGCTCCATTGTCCGCTCTTTTGCCGGCTTCCGTGACATCGGCCAAATAATCCTTATGCGTAATCATGGAGAAGACGAGCCATAGCAAATAGGAAGCGATGAGGATTCCGGCGACGACGAGGCTAAGCGCGGTCCGGTCCTCTTCATGGAGGACATGCGTCTGCAGGAAAATAGCCGGTACAAACAAGGCGATAATCGCCACGATCATCAACGAGCCGTTCATGCCCGCCAGCGATACGTTGTACCGTTGTATTTTATGCTTTAATCCGCCAGCGAACAGGCTTAAACCGAGGACAAGCAGCAGATTTCCGATAATCGAGCCGGTAATGCTCGCTTTGACCATGTCGAATAATCCTTCGCGAACGAGCAGAATGCCGATAATCAGCTCCGCAGCGTTCCCGAAGGTTGCGTTAAGAAATCCGCCCAGGCGCTGTCCGGCATAATGAGCTACGCTTTCGGTCGCTTTTCCCAGAAATCCGGCAACAAAGATGACAGCAACGGCGGAAATGATAAACTGCAGGGTGGCCGGCCAGTGTGCGTAATGCCCTGCGGCGCTTAAAATAAAGAAAATGATCAACAGGCTTGGCGATACATATTTTCGCATATTGGCACCTCGGCTTTGCGTGAATATATCAAACTCAATATAACCAATTTGGGTAAAATAAAAACGATACACCACAAAAGAATATTCCACATTTGCTTTACAGCAGCATAGGAATTACAATAAATATAATGAGGTTGAAGGAGGAATTGACCATGACCGAACAATTACAGTTAGATAATGGGCTTATTCGAATTTCAGACGACGTCGTTGCAAAAATCGCCGGGATGGCGGCCCTGGAAACGCCGGGAATTGCGGCTATGTCTGGCGGCTTGTCCGAAGGCTGGGCAAAGCGGTTAAGCGGCAAAAATGTGCAAAAGGGCGTCACCGTAGAAGTCGGTCAGTTGGAAGCGGCAATTGATCTCCGTATTATTGTGCTGTACGAGACGCCGATTCACGAGGTGTGCCGGATGCTTCAGCAAAATGTTCGTGAAGCGGTCGAAAGCATGACAGGACTTAAAACCGTGGAAGTCAATGTGAAAGTTGAAGGCGTTGCATTCAAGGATGATGAAATCTGATCGTGCAGCGTGACGGTACATAGATCGTTCGAGAATTTCAGAACCGAACCGGCAAGAAAGAAAGAAGACTACGGGGAGCCCGTAGTCTTCTTTCTTTCTTTCTTTCTTGCTATAAATGGCGGCGTCTCGGATGGCTCAGCTCATACGATGGATCCTTTACAACGACCGATTTGGTTCGTTCCTGCTTTGCAGGCAGGGAGGAGTCGCGCGAGATGCTGAGGACAATGCCCATTGCTCCCATCATGACCAGCAGGGAGGAGCCGCCGTAACTGATGAATGGCAGGGTTACGCCGGTAATGGGAATCGTCCGCGTTACGCCTCCGATATTAACGAAGGCCTGGATGGCGATAAGCCCCATAATCCCGACGCCGGTCAGCAAGCCGAACGTACTGGAGCAGCGGAGTGAGACCAGCAGTCCCCTCCATATAAAATAGATGTATAACAATAGGAAAATGATGCTGCCGATAAACCCGAACTCTTCGCCGATGACGGAAAAGATAAAGTCATTGTACGAGTTGGGCAAATAATGCAGCTTCTGAATGCCTTGGCCGAATCCTGCTCCTGTTAAGCCGCCATGTCCTAGCGCGGTTAAGGAATGAATAATGTTATAGCCTGTGTGCTGCGGATCTTCCCAAGGGTTAATGAATGATGTAATTCGTCCTACTTTATAATTGCTGCCTGCTTGTTTCTCGCTTGGATTAATTTGCTCTAAAAGGGCGCCGGCACCGAGTACGATGCTGGCTCCTAGGATAAGCAAAGCGATAGAACCTAAAATATGTTTCAAATTTGCTCCGCCGGCAAATATAATCAGGCCTGCGGTAGCGACCAGAATCATGCATGAGCCAAAATCGGGCTGCATCATGATAAGACCAGCCACAAAGCCGACGATGACCATCACGGGAATATAGCCTGTTCTTAAATCCCGAAAGCGATCCCCTTTCTTTGAAATCAGAGCAGCCAGATAAAGGATCGTAGCAATCTTGGCCAGCTCGGTAGGTTGAACGCCCAGGCCGAAGATCATAAACCAGCTTCTTGCCCCAAAGATATCGTCAGCTAAAAATGGAACAAGCATCAGCATAATAATAGTTACAATAAAAACCGGAACAAAAAGCTTCTTGAATTTGTTATAAGGAATGTTCATCGTAATGAACATGAGGATCAGGCCGACTCCTCCGAAAGCTATTTGACGTTTCGTAAAGTACATCAAATCATAACCAAATTTTTCGCTTACCAAAGTAATGCTGGAGCTGGAACTGAAAACCATGACGATCCCGAAGCCAACCAATAACAAGGTGAGGATGAGCAGTTGAAAATCGGGAGCTCCGCGTTTGGGCTCTGATTTGCTGTCTCTCATGCCAAATTCCTTATGCCTCTAGAAGCTGCTTCAGTTCGGCTAGCTTAAGGTTGGCCGTCTTTTGTACGAATGACGGGATTTCCGATTCGTATTCCAGCCCGTGCGGGAATGTAGCCCGTCCGATATAGACCGCTTCAATTTCCAGAACCGTGTCCGGACGCTCCAATTTGCCCTCTACAGCCCGCGTGTTAATGCGAAGGAAGTACTCGTTATCATTTGCTTCTATTTTGTAATCGTATGTAGCCCGGTAATATTCCCATTGCCAGCGAATAAACCCGACTTTCTCTGCGGATTCGTCCAGATAGGACAAGTCGCTCTTTAATCCGTTCAAACCGGTATTTTCGAGAATCATCGTGTAAAATGCCTCCTTAAAAGTTCTTCTCCCATGATATTATGTTTCCACCACTTGTGCAAGCATAGGAAACGCTTCAAAAGGGTGAAGGGACGCCGTTTATGGTGATATGCCCTATATTGAGGGCGCTGATTTTTCTGCTACAATAATACATATCGTATGTCGGCGGGCATGCTGCCGGCAGTTTGATGCGTGATTGACGAAGAAGGAAGTGGAAGTCCATGAGAGAGGAAACGCTAAAATCGTTGTTTCCGGCTATGGTGGAGCGGAGACGGTATTTGCACCGCCACCCGGAATTGTCGTTCAAGGAACAGAAAACGGCGGCATACATCGCTGATGAGCTAAAGAAGCTGGGCATTGATGCAGCGGTCGGGATCGGAGGGAACGGAGTTGTAGGCACCATTCGCGGCCATTTGCCGGGGAAGTCGGTTGCGCTGCGTGCCGATATGGATGCACTGCCGATTCAGGACGAGAAGACGTGCGAATATGCTTCTTTGGTTCCCGGCGTTATGCATGCCTGTGGACATGACGGCCATACGGCCGTTCTGCTCGGGGTTGCCGAATATTTCAGCACCCGGAGAGAGACGCTTCAGGGCGAAATCCGGCTCATCTTTCAGCCGGCGGAGGAGGTCTGTCCGGGCGGGGCACTATCCATGATTGAGGCAGGGGCGCTGGACGGCGTGGACGTGATTTACGGCGTGCATTTATGGACGCCGATCCCGGTAGGCGCGGCGGCCAGCCGGCCCGGGCCGATGATGGCCTCGACCGACGAATTCTTCATCGAGCTGTCAGGCCGCGGCGGCCATGGCGGCATGCCGCATGCCGCGGTGGACAGCGTTGTTGCCGGAGCGGCGCTTGTTCTCCAGCTGCAGAGTGTCGTCAGCCGTTCAGTCAACCCGCTGGATCCCGCTGTCGTAACGATCGGCTCTATTCACGGGGGGACGGCTCAGAATGTTATTGCCGACACATGCCGCCTGGCCGGTACGGTCCGCTGCTTCCAGGAGGAGACCCGCAGGATAATCCGCGAACGGATCGAGCGGTTGACTGAAGGGACGGCACAGGCCTACGGGGCGGGCGTAACGATCGATTATATGACCGGCTATCCGAGCCTGGTCAATCATCCGGAGGAGTATGAGAGGTTTCGGGAGGTTGCGGAGCGGGAGACCGGGCTGTCGAGCGAGCTCTCACCGCAAATTATGCCTGCCGAGGATTTTGCTTACTATTTGCAGCGGGTTCCCGGCTGCTTCATGCTTGTAGGAGCCGGAAATCCGCAGAAGAATGCGATCTATCCGCATCACCATCCAAAATTTGATATCGATGAAAAAGCGATGCTGCATGCGGCAAGCCTCTTGATCGCGATGGCGGAAGCTTACCAAGAAAGCAGCATTTAAGGGCCATGCATAATATGGCTCCCTCCTAGGAAATCTAGATGATGGAGGGATGGCAATGAGAAAAGTAAAAGATATCATGACTGACCAAGTAGTTACCGTATCGCCAAAGGACAATATCTATGAGGTTGCGGTAAAAATGAAAAACAATGATACGGGCTTCATTCCCGTCGTCGAAAATGGAGACCGGCTGATCGGAGTGATTACCGACCGTGATCTCGTCATTCGGGCGATTGCGGAGAAGCATCCGGGATCTACAGCCGTAGAGACGGTTATGACACGGGGCATCCGCTGCGCATCGCCGGACACGCCGGTTGACGAGGCTGCGGATATGATGGCGGAGCAGCAAATTCGCCGCCTGCCGGTTACGGAAGGAGAACGGCTCATCGGGATCGTGTCGATTGGAGATATGGCTGTACGCAACAATTTTGCCGATGAAGCCGGCGACGCGCTGAGCGATATTTCCCACCAAGTCCACTAGTCATGCTAAGGTCAATTTAAGAGAAGAGGTTCGCATCATGCTTGCGGGCTTCTTCTTTTCCATATTACAGACTTTTGGAAGGAATAAGGAGGCTTTAATGGATGAACGGAATGGGAGCTTGCATCGTGCAGCGTGATTTTACGGTTCTTCTGGAGAAGGGGCATCCCGGTTTCGAACAGGCCAAAAACAAGCTGGCTCTTTTTGCAGAACTCGTCAAAAGTCCGGCCATGTTTCATACATACCGAATTACGCCGCTGTCTTTATGGAATGCTGCAGCGGGTGGCCAAACGGCGGACGATGTTGTGGAGATGCTCCGCTGCCTGTCGAGATGGGAGGTGCCGGGCAAGGTGCTTTCCGACATCCGCATGTGGATGTCTCGCTACGGCTCTCTGGCTTTAATTCAAACAGACGGTGCCCCAGGCATGCTCTATATTGAGCAGCGTCGCTCGAACCCGGCCCTGCTGGATGAGCTGGAGAGGGAACCGTCGCTGGCTTCTTTCAGGCTGCAGCGGGACGGCTTCCGGCTGTGCTTTCCAGCGGTGTTTCGCGGCCTGCTGAAGCAGGAGGCGGCACGCCTGGGTTATCCCATCACCGATGAAGCGGGGTACCATCGCGGACATACATTGCCGGTCGCTCTAAGGAGCGTGATTGGGGATGGCCAACCATTTGCACTGAGGGATTACCAGGCAGCAGGCGTTGAGGCGTTTGCCGGCCGGGTGAATCCGGCCGAAGGGCAGGCGAGTCATGGCGGAAGCGGAGTGATCGTGCTGCCGTGCGGGGCTGGAAAGACGATAGTAGGGCTTGCCGCACTGGAGCGCTTGCAATGCGAAACGCTGATCCTGACCTCGAATGTCACCTCCGTACGGCAATGGATAACTGAGATTTGCCAGAAGACGACGCTGACGTCCGAACAGATCGGGGAATATTCCGGCGATAAGAAGCAGGTACGTCCGGTTACCGTTTCAACGTATCAAATTTTAACCCACCGCACGAAAAAAGACGGCGATTTTCAGCATATGCGCTTATTCAACGAAAGAGACTGGGGACTGATCATTTATGATGAGGTGCACCTGCTCCCGGCTCCCGTATTCCGGGCTACGGCTGATATTCAAGCGACCCGGCGCCTCGGGCTGACGGCTACGCTCGTCCGGGAAGACGGCTGCGAGCGGGATGTCTTCTCTCTGATCGGACCTAAGCTTTATGAGGTGCCTTGGCGCGAATTGGAGCGAACCGGGCATATCGCCAAGGTCGAATGCCAGGAGATTCAGGTTGCGATGGCCCCGTCCTTAAAGGAAAAGTATGAAGCCGCGCAAGGGCGGGAGAAGTTTAGAATCGCATCCGAAAATTCCCGGAAGACCGCCTGGCTGGAGCGGTTGCTGCGCTTGCATGAAGGCCGGCAAATCCTCGTCATCGGCCAATATTTGCAGCAGCTTGCCGAGGCAGCATACGTACTTCAGGCACCGCTTATTACAGGCAGTACTCCGCAGGAGGAGCGAGTCCGGCTGTTTCAGGCGTTTCGCGAACGGCAGATTCAAGTCCTTGTCGTTTCCAAAGTAGCCAATTTTGCCGTAGATCTGCCGGATGCGTCAGTGGCCGTGCAGATCTCAGGCAGCTTCGGCTCAAGACAGGAGGAAGCGCAGCGGCTCGGCCGGATACTCCGGCCGAAGGCAACGGGAGAAAAGGCATATTTCTATAGCTTGGTCTCCGCGGACAGCAGGGAGCAGCATTTTGCCCTGCGCCGTCAGCTCTTTCTTGTCGAGCAGGGCTATGAGTACAAGATTCGCCGTGATGAAGCTATCTTTCAAGATGATGCTGCCCAGTCGGAGGTGCTTTAGGCATGAACAGGGAATGCATGACATCGAAAGAGATGCAGGGCCGCGAACGCGGAGCGGAAGGATTCCCGCCAGCCGCTAAAATGGCCTTATTCTTAATCTTTCGCCGATTCGCCGGGCTCTCCTTCAAGCTGGAGCATCTGCCGAAGGCCGCCGAGGGCCGGACCACGGCGGCCGATTTGCGTGCAGCCGTTCCGGCACTGCTGCGTCATCGCTATCTGGTTTCGGTCCGTAATTCATGGGGCGAGCGTCTATTCTACATTCCACAGGAAATTGCAGACATGATCCAGGGTGAATGGATGCAACCGAAGCTTGAGCCGATCAGCGGCAGCGAAATCAAGCTTATCCGCGAGGCGAAGCGGGGGCTCGCGTTGGATTTGTTCCGCAGCCTCGTTTGGATTGCAAAGTACGGTATTCCCGTTACGGCAAAAGGAGGCATTTACCAACGGGCACTCGTGAAATTAAGCGGGCAAACAGCGCTGCAGCCTGAAGACGTAACGGGGTTGGAGCTTAGTTATCCCCACCAAGAGACGATTCCGGCTTCAACGGCGGTCGTGCTGGATTTGCTGCTGGATATGGAGCTTATCATTCAGGCTCCAAAAGCGTGGCAGTTGAATATGCAGGCAATAACTTTCTGGCTAGAACAGAATGTGGACGGAATGAATGCAGAGCTGTATCGCCGAGTTCAAACGAAATATGTTCCCGCGGAGGCAGGATTGCAGCACCTTGTTTATGCATTATCATCTCCGTTTTTTGTTCCCGGCGAGTGGTATTCCATAGAGATGCTTATCCAATGGCTGCAGGAGGAAAGGCTGCTTCGCCTTGACCCGCCTGAGGAATGGCGGCGCTGGCTATGGGGCTGGATCGAGGCTATGTGCGGCTTTGGCTGGCTGGAGCTGGGATGCCATAATGCGGGGGGACGAGCCTTTCGCTGGATAGAGCAGCCAAGAAGGCTTGGGCTGGCGCAGGACGCTTTGCATCGGGATGAAGACGGTGAAACGGCGGAATCCGGCTTTTGCGTTCAGCCAGATTTTGAAATCATCGTGCCCCCAGAAGTGTCTTTTGCCTGCCGATGGGAGCTGGAAGCCATTAGTGAATGCATTTATGCGGACCGCATGTCGGTGTATCGCCTGACGCGAGAGAGCATCGCCGAAGGGATCCGGCTTGGCCGCTCCTGGCGGGAAGCGCTCCGCCAATTGCAGCGTTCCTCTTCGGGCGTCCCGGACAATGTAGCCCTTGCCCTTGAAGAATGGGGGAGGGAGCTTGGGGAACCGGGGGAGTTGCGGGTTTTCCCCAGGCTGGATGGTTCTTTGTCCAAGTTGCCCGAGCTAGGAGGGCCGAACGGTATTCCGCAGTCAGGAGGCAACGGCAGCGGCTGGATATTTTGCGGGGAGGACCGCTCTTCATATCGCCTATTTGATACTGGCTTGGAGCGGGAAGAGCTGTTTCCGGGGCTGGATCAGGTTCCGGCCATATGGCTAAAGACGGCAAGAAGCTATCATTCCTCAACCGCCCGGGAAATGGTGAGCCAGGCTATGAAGTGGCATGTCATGCTCGCCTTGGGAATCAAAGGGGAAATGTATGAATATTTGCCCGCAGGCCTGCAAGGGGGGGCGGATTGGCAGGTTACAGGCAAACTGTTCTCGCCCAATTCTTCCGAAGGCCGCGATGCCGTGCTGACTCCGGAAAATTGGGAGATTATGCGTCTGCTCCTTCCAGAGATCGTTGCGGAAGACCGGAACGGAGCAATCGCGGGAAACCCTTCTGCTGGGAAACCGAATATGTTATTATAGTGTAGTCTACTGAAAATTGTATTGTTGCATGGATTTTTTAGTAGACCATTCTATATAGAATCGAGTTGAGATTCATGAGCGTAACCGAGCTGAAGACGGTCGATATGGCCCAGCTTTTGACATACGCCTATGAATTAGGCGATATGATAAACAATTCCACCGCGGTATCCGATTATTTATACTGGAAGAGACGCGTGGAGGAAGACCCGGAGATCCAGGCATTCGTCAGAAAGCTTGACGCGCAGAAGGAGCTCTTTGAGGAGACGGAGCGATTCGGCCACTACCATCCCAATTACCATGAGGCGAAAGACAAAGTAGCTCAGGTGGAGAAGGAGCTAGAGCAGTTCGAAGCCGTACGCAAATTCAAAGCGGCAGAGAAAGAGCTGGACGACATACTGCATCAGATGTCGGAGACGATTGCTTATTCCGTATCCGATACTATTAAGGTACCGAGCAACGACCCGAATCCAAAGGGCGGCGGCTGCGGAAGCGGCGGCAGTTGCAGCTGCGGATAACGGGGCACCGCCGATATATGGCGGCAGCACCATCTTTTACAGGCGACGATATTGGGGGGATTACATGTTTCCGGAACGTACAGGCTATATCATATGGGTAAACGATTTGAAGGCGGCAAGAAATCTGGAGAAATACGGGAGCGTGCACTATTTATCCCGGCGGATGCATTACGTCGTCATGTATGTAAATGCGGAGCGCGCAGAGGATATCATGCGGAATATCCGCAAGCTGTCGTATGTCCGCAAGATTGAACGATCGTATCGCAATGAAATCAAGACGGAATATTCAAAGGAAGTTCCAGACAAGACGCAATATTATGGATTGTAGAATCCAAATGCACGTACGAATACTCATGACCCGATTGGCGTAGGACTTATTAAAATGCCGGCGGGATACAATAAAGAGCGACCCTTCGGGGCGCTCTTTATTTTTAGCGGTTTTATCCAGAATGGAGCAGAACATCGTCAGGAGGCGGAAATCATGGAGTATGAACTGCTGCTGCGCGTGCTGATCGCGGGGATTTGCGGCTATATCATCGGCTTTGAGCGAAAAAGCCGCATGAAGGAAGCGGGGGTGCGGACGCATTTTATCGTGGCTGCTGGCTCTGCCCTCATGATTATCATTTCCAAGTACGGCTTTCAGGACCAGATCGGCTGGAGCAACCTGTCGCTCGATCCGTCAAGAGTCGCGGCCGGTGTTGTGAGCGGGGTCGGCTTTTTGGGGGCGGGCATGATATTCATGCAGAAGCAAACGGTGAAGGGGCTGACTACAGCAGCAGGCATATGGGCGACGGCGGGAATTGGCATGGCGGTTGGGGCCGGCATGTATTTCGTCGGCATCGGTGTGATGCTGATTATTTTCGTAGGCCAAATCGTGCTGCATGGCCGCTTAGGCCGGTTGACCTCTCCAAAAGTCGAAAATATCACCCTTGTACTCGAGAACGAAGCGGAGGCTTTGGAGCGGATTTTAAAACAGCTTAGGGAGCTTCATATTGCCGTTCTGTCTTTTGAAGTGGAACGCGGGGGACAATCGATGACCCTCGCTTTGACGATACAGCTTAAAGGCGGTTATGACATGGAGGCGCTAATGCTCGCTTTAGGAAGCAACGAATCAGTGAAAAAAGTTAAAGCGGAGTAAAATTTCTCATAAATTTTAGTTCTAAGATCAAGGCCTCCCTTGTAGAATAATGGAAAGTGATGTATGATTATAGGTAAATATACTTAGTTATAAAGACCTATCAACTACAAGACATGAGGGGTGCGTCATGAGAGACAAGGTTACGGAGCGGTGGGGAACTTATGAGGCTTTTCACATAACATTAGGCGATAAGAGAGTCTCCGATATCGTGATCACTAACCATGCCATGATGCGGTATCGCGACAGGATAGATCGGACTAGCAAAGGCTTTGAGAAAATTGCCGGCTGGGCTTGGGAATGTCTCAAGCAGGGGCGGATCAAGCATTATTACCGCAATGAAGAGGACGTTTATTTGGTGGACGATGATTTGGTGATGGTTGCTGAATTTTCCGAAATTCCTGGGGAATACGATCTGGTCGGAAGACCTATGCATAGGATGATCATCGTGACGTTTCTCGGACGCATGTCCGAGACGATCGAGCTGCGTGACCTGCGTTCCTATTATTCCTGGCTGAGGCATTCCCGGCGTATGACGCTGATGAAGAACAGCCGCAAGCGGAAATAATTTGAGAGCGGGTAGCGCGTTTCTAATTTAGAGAAGGTCATGAAGCAGACACGAAGATGTGTTTGCTTTTTTTTGTTTTATTTAAGGTCTATGGGGAGCCAGGGCTTTTTATCGCTTCCACTTACGATTCGGCCAGGTTTAAGCTGCTTTATGAAATGGATATGGAGAACGTCTCTCCATGGCTTTCCCCGACCTGTTGAAATTAACTGGTTTTTGTTTGCATGAACATGCTATTGTAATGGAGAAGAAGGAGTGAAGCGACAATGGCTTTGAATTATCACCAATTACATATTTTTTATACCGTTGCCCAGCGGGGCAGCTTTTCGGCGGCCGCGCAGGCGTTACATATGACCCAACCTGCAGTAACGATGCAAATTCAATCGCTTGAGGACTATTTCGGCACGAAGCTGCTAGTCCGATCGACGAAGCGTATTGATTTGACCGAAGCGGGAAAAGCTTTATATCCGTATGCGCGCAAAAGCATCGAGCTTATGCGCGAGACCGAAAAGGCGATGTCGCAGTTCACGTCCATGCTGGAAGGGCGCCTGCTGCTCGGCTCCAGCCTCACGATCGGCGAATATGTGCTGCCGCGCCTGCTCGGCCCGTTCGGACGCCAGTATCCGCACATTTCTATCGTGCTAAAGGTGATGAATACGACGCAGATCATTGACGAAATTGTAAGCCATCAGCTTAATTTTGGCCTGGTCGAAGCGCCTGTGCATCATCCCGATATGATATCAGAGCCAGTCATGGAGGACGAGTTGAAGCTGGTCGTGCCTGCAGGGCATCCGCTCACCAGCAAAGGCTCCCTGAAGCTAGCGGACATATTATCCTACCCGTTCGTCCTTCGGGAGAAGGGCTCGGGCACCCGCCAAGTCATGGAGGAGCAGTTGGAACGCAGCGGGATCGATCTCGCAGAGCTGGATATCGTCATGGAGCTAGGAAGCACAGGGGCCGTGAAGTCCGCAGTCGAGGCCGGCTTCGGTCTTACATTTCTGTCGCCGTCATCGGTCAAGCATGAGCTAGCCCTAGGATTGCTGGAGATTCTGGAAATCGAGGATGCGAAGTTCAAGCGCCAGTTTTATTCGATCCATTTGAAATCCACGCTGCTTCCGGTATCCGCAGTTACGTTTCTGACCTTTTTGCGGGAACAGCAGCTACCTTTGTAGACAGTTAAGGAGGAACTCCATGATCAACGATTCGGTATTCGATAATTTATGTGATTTGCACACTCATACCCGGGCCTCCGATGGAATGAACGCCCCTGCAGAAAATGTCCGTCTGGCCCGGGAGAAGGGTCTGGCAGCCATCGCGATCACGGATCATGATACGGTAGCCGGAATTGAAGAGGCGCTTGCCGCCGGGAAGCAATACGGCATCACGGTCGTTCCGGGCGTTGAAATCAGCACGGTCGCGGCGGGCCGCGACATTCACGTGCTGGGTTATTATATCGATACCATGGATGAAAGGCTGCTGGGCAGACTGCAGAGGCTTCGGGCTACGCGAGAAGCGCGGAATGAGCTCATTTTGGAGAAGCTGCATGCCCTCGGAATGCCGCTGACGCTCCAGGAGATCAAGGATGGGCTTGGCCGCCCGCTTCGCCCCGATGAGAGCATCGGCCGGCCGCATATCGCCGATGCATTGGTCCGAAAGGGCTATGCCGAGAATATGCGGGATGCCTTTGACCGTTATCTGGGCGAAGGGAAGCCGGCTTATGCAAGCGTCCCCAGGATCGCGCCAGGGGAGGCGATGCAATGGATTCGTGAGGCCGGCGGCGTCCCTGTGCTGGCGCACCCCGGGTTATATGGGGATGACGAACTGGTCAAACGGATTATTGCCCAGGGCCAGCCTGCAGGCATCGAAGTGTATCACTCTGACCATGGGGCAGCAGACGAGCAGCGTTACCTGGAAATGGCAGAAGAGTTCGATCTGATTCCGACTGCCGGTTCCGATTACCATGGCGTCCGGCAGGGCGTGATCTTTCACGGGGATATTGGCTCGCGTACAGTACCGTTAAGTACATTGGAACTGCTTCGTCATCGCTCAGGGCACGCAGGTCAGAACTGACCTCGTACCTGCAGTAAAGCAGCGTGCACTGCCCAAGATGAACAAATCCTTCGTCCTTGCTATGTAAGCATTAGCAAATGGCCGAAGGATTTGTTGTTTAAGTTATATATCGCAGCTTATTTGATGGTGTTTGGCAGGCTCTTGACAAGCGCCTCGTCAGGCGTGACGAACAAAGTGCGCTGCTGCTCGTAAATGACGAAGCCGGGCTTCGCGCCGCTTGGCTTGCGAACATGCCTGATCAGCGTGTAATCGACGGGTACGCTGCTGGATTCCTTGGCCTGGCTGAAATAAGCTGCCAGCTGGGCTGCCTCGTTTAATGTGGCTTCCCCGTAGGAGGCGCTTCGAATGACGACGTGGGAGCCCGGAATGTCCTTCGTATGCAGCCAGGTATCATTGTGGCTGGCCAGGCGGTTGGTTACGTACTCGTTCTGCAGATTGTTCTTGCCTACGTATATGTCTATGCCTTCGGAAGAAGTGTAGACATGGAGCGTCGGACGGTCGCTCTTCTTTTTTTTCTTGCTTTTGCCGCTTCTTTGTCTCAAGTATCCCTGCTGGATCAATTCCTCGCGGATTTCATCGATATCGTTCAGCGTCGCATAATCCAGCTGCTGAAGCAAACCCTCCAGATACGTGATTTCCCTGCGAGCGATGTCCATTTGTTCATCGATAACCGTCAGGCTGTTTTTGAATTTGTTGTATTTCTTGAAATAACGCTGCGCATTTTCGGACGGAGTCAGCAGCGGATCAAGGGAGATCCGCATAGGCTTTTGCTCTTCATCGTAATAATTGATGAGCTCAGCTTCTTTGTCGCCCTTTTCAATTTGGTGAAGGGAAGCAAGGAGCAGTTCCCCGGAGATCCGGTATTTCTCGGCATCCTCGGCTTCCGCCAGATCCTCCTGCAGCTTCGTCAGCTTCTTTACATTTTTGCTGCGCTCATTTTGCAGAAAACGCAGCAGATCGCTCGTTTTTTGCTTCACGGTATCACGCAGCGCCTTTTCCCCGTAATAATCCTCCATGCAAGCGCTGATCGAATCGAACGTCCGGATATCTCCCTGAACCATACTTAACAACACGGCCGAAAATACATGTTTTCCTTTGATGTTGTTACCGGTCATCGGCTGGTATTGATGGCGGGCAATATCGAGCATCATGGCCGAGAAAGTTGACCATAATGCATCAGGCTGCAGGGGCTCTTGTACAAGGGGAGCTTTGGCGTCAGCTTCGCTGTGCCGGGCGCGATAATAAATTTCATCCGCGATCAGCGGGCTGAGGCCGCTATAAGCCTGCACCAGCCAGTGACTGGATTCTGCTGCTGCTTCCCCGGCTTCGCCCCAGGCTGACAGGAATTGCTCCTTGCTGGTTTCCAGCGGATTCAGCTTATGCTGCTCCGGCGGCTTCGTATAGGCAAATCCCGGCATGACGACGCGGTAGCTGCTGATGGAAGGGGTGACGTGGTGAATGCCGTCCAGCTGCACGCCTGTGTTGGGATCGACGAGAATGATATTGCTGTGCCGTCCCATCAGCTCGATAATGATCCGTTTGGCGGAAATATCCCCAAGCTCGTCACGCTGCCTGATATCGAGCGCGATAATCCGCTCCATCCCGTACTGGGTAATCGCCTCGATAACGCCGCCTTCGCAATGCTTGCGCAGCAGCATGCAGAACATGGGAGCTTCCTGCGGGTTGGGAAAGGACTGTTCTGTAAGATGAACGCGCGGATAAGTCGGATTAGCCGATAAGATTAACCTTCTATTTTCACCCTGTGAGCGCAGATTGATAATGATATCGCTCTCGGATGGCTGATGTATTTTATTAATGCGTCCGCCCACGCAAATTTGCAGCTCGTGGACAATGGAACGCGTTACGATTCCGTCAAGTGCCATAATTGTACAGTCTCCCTCTTATAAGTGCCTTGGCGCATATCGCGCTCTCTCTATGATGCCATACTTCATGCAAAAACTTAAGTCCTCCCCTGTGATAATTTAGGACTGGCCCGAATACATTTACCCTAGGTGGAAAAGCCTTCGCTCTGTAAAACGGCATAAAATACGGGAGGGGAATAGGGAGGATGGAACAAAAAAACTGGCACCAGCGGAGTGGGGAGGAGCTTCTCGAACGGTTCGGCGTCTCGCGGGAGCAGGGGCTGACCGAAGAAGAGGCGCGGCGCAGGCAGGAGCAAAGCGGCTGGAATGAGCTGCAGGAAATGCAGAAAGTGTCGCCGCTGCTCCTCTTCTTGAACCAATTCAAGGATTTCATGATGCTCGTACTGATGGCAGCTACCTTGATATCTGGACTTCTCGGTGAATATTTGGACGCCGTTACTATAATAGCCATCATCATCCTGAACGGAGTCCTGGGCTTTATCCAGGAATTTCGCGCCGAACGGTCGCTTAGGGCGCTCAAGCAGTTGTCTGCTCCCCATGCCAAAGTTTTGCGGGAAGGACGCTTCCGCGATATTACGGCGCGAGAGCTCGTACCAGGTGATATCGTCATGGTGGAGAGCGGAGACCGTATTCCGGCCGATATCCGCTGGCTGGAGACGAGCAGTCTCGATGCCGAGGAATCTGCGTTAACCGGCGAATCTCATCCGGTAAATAAGCATTCGGAGACGATCCGGGAAAGCGAAGTTCCGCTTGGCGATCAGAAAAATATCGGCTTCATGGGAACGATGGTGACCCGCGGGAGTGGAAAGGGCATCGTCATTCGCACAGGGATGGAAACGGAAATGGGCAAAATCGCCGACCTGATCCAGAATACGGAGGCGCAGGAGACACCGCTGCAGCGGAGGCTCGAGCAGCTCGGCAAAATTTTGATTTATTTGGCTCTCGCCTTGACGGTTCTTGTCGTCGTGGTCGGAATCATTCACGGGCAGCCCGCCGGAAGCATGTTCTTGGCTGGGGTAAGCCTGGCTGTTGCGGCTATTCCAGAGGGCTTGCCGGCAATTGTGACGATTGCCCTTGCGTTAGGGGTACAGCGGATGATTAAGCGCAAAGCAATCGTGCGCAAGCTTCCGTCCGTCGAGACGCTTGGCTGCGCTTCGGTCATCTGCTCCGACAAGACTGGCACTTTGACACAAAATAAAATGACGGTTACGCATGTTTGGCTGGAAGGGCGGCCGCTTGAAGTAACTGGCGACGGGTATGAGCCGGTCGGCCATGTTATGGAGCAGGGGCAGCCGCTCGACGTGAAGAAGGACCAGAGCCTGCGCCGTTTGCTGCAAATTAGCGCATTGTGCGGCAATGCCGTCATTTACGAGGAAGAAGAGGAAGAGAGCGCAGGCAGCCGGCGTAAAGGCAAAGAGGAGCCTGGGGGATCCCGCTGGCAGTTGAAGGGAGACCCGACGGAAGGGGCGCTCGTCACCTTAGCGGCCAAAATGGGGCTGACCGCAAGCACGCTAAGCGGAGTATACAAGCGTGAGAAGGAGCATCCTTTCGATTCCAAACGCAAAAGAATGTCCGTCGTTGTATCCCATCAGGGCGGAGCCCTGGCTTTTGTGAAAGGGGCTCCGGATATGCTGCTGGAGCGCTGCTCGTACATATTATGGGAGGGTAAGGTCGTGCCTTTCACGGGCACGCTGCGCCAAAGGGTGCAGGCCGCGAACGAAGACATGGCGCGCCGGGCGCTCCGCGTTCTGGGCATGGCTTATCGCGAGCTCCGCTCCCATGAAAATACGAACAGCGAGGATGCGGTAGAATCACAGCTGGTATTCGTCGGCCTGACCGGCATGATCGACCCGCCGCGGCGGGAGGTTCGCGATGCAATCGCGGTCTGCCGCAAAGCGGGCATTAAGACGGTGATGATTACAGGGGATCATGGGCTCACCGCCGAAGCGATCGCCCAGGATTTAGGGATTTTGCAGCGTGGCGGCGAATCGGTCTCCGGCTCGGAGCTGAACATGCTCAGCGACGAGGAGCTGGAAGCGAAGGCGGACGGCATTAGCGTCTATTCCCGGGTATCGCCGGAGCATAAGCTGCGCATCGTGAAGGCTCTGCAGCGGAGGGGGCATGTGGTTGCCATGACAGGAGACGGTGTCAATGATGCCCCCGCTATCAAAGCGGCCGACATTGGCATCGCCATGGGGATCACGGGAACCGACGTTTCCAAAGAAGCGTCCTCGCTCATTTTGACCGACGATAATTTCTCGTCGATTGTCGCCGCGATCGAGGAAGGACGGAACATTTACGAGAATATACGCAAATTCATCAGGTATTTGCTGGCCTCCAATGTGGGCGAAATATTGACGATGCTGTTCGCCATGCTGGCCGGTCTGCCGCTGCCGCTCATGCCGATCCAAATTCTCTGGGTAAATTTAGTGACGGACGGCCTGCCTGCTATGGCGCTCGGGGTGGATCAGCCGGAGAAGGATCTGATGGAGCATAAGCCGCGCGGCGCAACCGAGAACATCTTTGCCCGCCGCCTCGGCTGGAAGATTCTGAGCCGGGGCCTGCTGATCGGCCTGTGTACGCTCGGCGCCTTCTGGATTACACTGCAGAGCAATCCGGGAGCGGAAGGCCAGCTCGTTAAGGCGCAATCGGTGGCGTTTGCCACGCTGGTCATGGCCCAGCTCATCCATGTCTTCGACTGCCGCAGCTCGCGGTCTATTTTCCACCGCAACATTTTGCAGAACCGCCTGCTCGTCATCGCGGTGTTATCTTCCATTCTACTGCTGCTTGGCGTTATCTACATTGAGCCGCTGCAGCCGATTTTCAAGACCGTTCCGCTTTCGCCGCGGGAATGGTCCATTACTCTCGTGGCCGCGGGCATTCCAACGTTCCTGCTCGGCGCGGGCAGCGTCTGGTCAGGGCGGAGGAACCGCCGCAAGTACAACAGTTCGGGCCCGTTCGCACCGGCGAAGAGTACAAATATTCGTGCATAAAATCAATACCTTTTCGAGCCCTCAAATTATAGACTAACCCCATAGTTTAGCTTTGCTGGCCAAAGCTTGAAGGGGTGGTTTTGATGAAATTTACGAAAATGCACGGGCTCGGAAATGATTTCCTTGTGATTGACGGAGAGAAGGAACTGCCGGAGTATGCTTCTTCTCTCGCTGTGAAATGGTGCAACCGCTATTTCGGCGCGGGGGCCGACGGATTGGTGTTTATTTTGCCGTCGGAGCGGGCGGACTTCCAAATGAGAATCTTTAATTCCGACGGAACAGAGGCGGAGCAATGCGGAAACGCCATTCGCTGCGTCTGCAAGTACGTGTATGAGAAGGGGTATATCGACCGCAGGAAGGTCAGCATTGAAACGTTGGGCGCCGGCGTGCAACTGGCGGAGCTGAAGACGGATTCAGGCGCAGTCTCGTCCGTGCGCATCGACATGGGGGAGCCTATTCTTCGCGGGCGCGCCGTTCCGACCACGCTGGAAGCAAGCCCGGTACTGGATTGGCCGCTGGAAGTAAACGGACAGCGATTCAGGTTTACGGCGGTCTCCATGGGCAACCCCCACTGCGTTATTTTTGTCGAAGATGCAGCTGTGTTTGATCTGTATAAGTGGGGGCCCATGCTCGAGGAGCATCCTATTTTCCCGCAAAAAACAAATGTCGAATTCGCTACAGTTACGGCCCGGGACCGCGTGGAAATGCGGGTATGGGAACGGGGCGCCGGCTCGACCCTGGCCTGTGGAACCGGCGCCTGCGCTACGCTGGTCGCCTCCGTTCTGCACGGATATACAGACCGCGCAGCCTGGATCGGCCTCGCGGGCGGTGATTTATATGTGGAGTGGAGCGAAACGGATAACCATGTATACATGAGCGGTCCTGCGGAGACGGTGTACGAAGGGAGGATCGGGCAATTGCGCTAAGAAGAGGCCAGGAGGCCTCTTCTTTTTTGCTCTCTCAAAGCCGGTTCGATGGTAGGGAATGGCAGCGCTCGCGGCTAGAGGGTACGATGCTTTTTCTAACCATTCAGCCTGATTTTGTGGTACATTAGAATGAAAACGAGTTTGCGATAGATCTTGAAATAGAATGTGGGCTGTGGAGGTAAGGAATATGAGGCCGGATTTACGCGAGAAAATGAAGCATGAGGTACTGATCGGGGACGGGGCGCTGGGCACTTATTTATATCAGCTCGGTTTTCCCGTAGGCATTTCTTATGAAGAATTTAATTTACTAAGACCTGAAGTCATTGGCGACGTCCATCGCCGTTATATAGAGGCTGGGGCGCAGCTGCTGGAGACGAACACGTTCTCGGCGAATTATTATAAGCTCGCTAAGTTCGGATTGGAATCCAAGGTGGAGGAAATCAACAAAGCGGCCGTACGCATTGCCAGAAACGTAGCGGGCACAGACGCTTATGTTGCCGGGGCGGTAGGGTCGATTCGCGGCGGGAAAAGGGTCAACGTCTCCGTTCCGGAGCTGAATAAATATTATGAGCAGCAAATTGCCGCTTTGCTGACGGAAGATGTTGATGCGCTTCTGTTCGAAACCTTCTATGACCTGGAGGAAATGCGGATTGCGCTAGGCAAAGCGCGGCAGCATACTTCTATTCCTGTCATCTGCCAGTTCGCTGTCGATCAGCTAGGCCGGACCTTGGACGGCTACAGTATAAAGGAAGCCTTCGGAGTTTTGCGCCAGGAGGGCGCCGACGTGCTCGGCTTCAATTGCCATTCAGGCCCTAAGGGGATCATGAGCGTAATGGAGCGTCTCGGGGGGCCGCTTGATATTCCGCTGTCCGTCTTCCCGAATGCGGGTTTAGCGGACTATATAGATGGAGAATATGTATATGGAGCAACTCCGGAGTATTTCGGTGAATGCGCGCTTTCCTTCGCGGACCTGGGCGCCCGGCTGGTTGGCGGCTGCTGCGGCACGACGCCGGAGCATATTTCCGCAATTGCCGGGGCGCTCGCCGATTACACGGCCCAGCCGCTCCAGGAAGGGGCGGCTTTGCCGGAGGTAAGGCCTTCCATCGTTGCTGCTGAGCGGGAGAATCAGGCTGGGGAGAGCTTCGGGGGGCAAGCTGCAGAGCCGAGCATCGTGGATCTCGTGAAAGAGCGCCATACGGTCATCGTCGAGCTCGATCCGCCGCGCGATCTGGATATCCGCAGATTTATGGATGGAGCAGCCGCTCTGAAGGAGGCGGGAGTCGATGCCTTGACTCTGGCTGATAACTCGCTGGCTGTCACGCGGATGAGCAATATGGCGCTGGGACATCTCGTCCAGTCCGAGACGGGGCTGCGTCCGCTCATTCATATTGCCTGCCGCGACCGCAACCTCATCGGCACCCAGTCGCACATGATGGGCTTTGATGCCCTTGGAATCGACCATGTGCTGGCCGTAACCGGCGATCCGGCCCGCTTCGGCGATTTGCCCGGTTCGAGCTCGGTATATGATTTGACTTCCTTTGAAATCATCCGTATGATCAAGCAGCTTAATGAAGGGATCGCCTTCTCGGGCAAACCGCTGAAGCAAAAGGCGAAGTTCGTCGTCGGCGCCGCCTTCAACCCGAACGTGAAGCATTTGCATAAAGCCGTCGAGCGTCTGGAGAAAAAGATCGCCTCTGGCGCGGACTATATCATGACCCAGCCAGTCTACGACCCTGAGCTGATCGTTGCGGTCAAAGAGGCGACCGCTCACCTGGATATCCCGATCTTCATCGGCATTATGCCGCTGGCCAGCGGTAAAAATGCCGAGTATCTGCACAACGAGGTTCCCGGCATCCAGCTATCAGACAGCGTCAGAAAGCGGATGGATGGGCTGCAGGGAGAGGAAGGCCGCAAAGTCGGCGTGGAAATCGCCAAGGAATTGCTGGACACGGCTTTGGAGCATTTTAACGGCATTTATTTGATAACTCCATTTATGTTTTATGAAATGAGCGTCATTTTGAGTAATTATGTCTGGGAGAAATCCGCACATCGATCACGCTACTTGTCTCGTTCATAATTATCAATTACAATAGGGTAACGGATGTGATACCTTTGTCTCACAGTATGACAGGATACGGACAGTCCGCCAGGCATTACGGCGGTTATGTTATTCAATTTGAAATTAAATCCGTCAATCACCGGTATGCCGAAATCGTTCTTCGCATGCCCCGGGAATGGACATGTTATGAGGATGGGCTGCGGCGTCTTGTGCAGCGGCATGTCAAGCGTGGCCGGATTGACGTATACATCAGCAAAGAGCGCGACGACAGCAGCTCTTTGCCATTTGTATTGAATTCTTCCATGGTGCAGTCTTACTTGCAGGCAGCTGAGGAGCTTAACCGGAGTTTCGGTATAAAGGCAGATCTCACGGCCAGGGATATTTTGACCCTGCCTGATGTGTTAACGGCTCCCGATCTGTCTGGGGAGGAAGCCATCTCGCAAGATGGTGAATGGGAGAGCGTGCTGCAGGACGGGCTGGATGAGGCGGTATCCGGGCTGCTGCGCATGCGCGAGAAGGAGGGGCTTCATCTCGTTCGCGATTTGGAGAACCGGCTGCTTAAACTGGATGAGCTTCATGCCGAAATCGTAAGGCTCGCTCCGGAAGTGGTGAGCGATTACCGCGCCCGCTTGCAAGGCCGGCTCAATGAACTGTTTGACGGCGCGCTGGATGAGCAGAGATTTGCGATGGAGATTGCGCTGTTTGCGGACCGGTCCAACATCGACGAGGAACTGATCCGATTGAAGAGCCATTTCGAGCAGTGCCGCGGGTTGCTGAATGCCCGCGAGCCGATCGGGCGCAAGCTGGATTTTTTAATACAGGAAATGAATCGCGAAACCAATACGATCGGATCAAAGGCCAACCACTTGGCTTTAGTCAACCGTGTTTTGGAAATGAAAGCAGAATTGGAGAAGATTCGCGAGCAGGCGGCAAATATGGAGTGAGGCTCCACGGTTTGCAAACGAATCGAGAAAATTAGGGGGAACTACCTAACCATGGCAATTAAACTTATTAACATCGGTTTTGGAAATATCGTATCGGCAAATCGCATCATTTCCATTGTCAGCCCGGAGTCCGCTCCGATCAAGCGGATTATTCAAGAGGCGAGAGACCGTCATATGCTCATCGACGCCACTTATGGGCGCCGTACCCGGGCGGTTATCATCACGGATAGCGACCATGTCATTTTATCGGCGGTACAGCCGGAGACGGTCGCGCATCGTCTATCCATCAAAGACGACGACAACGACGAATAATGGAGAGAACAATGGCAAAAGGGCTACTTATCGTATTATCTGGACCGTCCGGAGTGGGGAAAGGAACGGTCTGCAATGAATTGAGGCATCGTTTGCCGGAGCTTGTGTATTCCGTGTCTGCGACGACAAGGCAGCCGCGGCTGGGCGAGGAGCACGGTGTGAATTATTTTTTTAAGACCCGCGAACAGTTTGTTGAAATGATCCAGAACGACCAGCTGCTTGAATATGCGGAGTATGTCGGCAACTATTATGGGACTCCGCGTGATTTCGTGGAGCAGACGATCGAGAGCGGCAAGGATATCATTTTGGAAATCGAGGTTCAGGGCGCGCTGAAAGTGAAGGAGAAGTTCCCGGAGGGCATATTCGTGTTCCTGCTCCCGCCATCCCTGGACGAGCTAAAAGGGCGGATTCAAGGGCGAGGTACGGAGAATCAGGCGACGATTGATCATCGGATGTCCGTGGCTGCGGATGAAATCGCCCTGCTCAAACACTATGATTACGCCGTCGTTAACGACGAAATTGATCTGGCCTGCAAGAGAATTGAAGCCATCATTACAGCCGAGCATTGCAAAGTCAGGAAATAACCGAGCGCAGCTGTGCTGTGATTCGATGAATACTTGAAGAGGTGTTGTTGAATATGTTGTATCCATCTATTGATAAAATGCTGGATAAAGTCGACAGTAAATACTCCCTGGTTGTAGCTGCATCCCGCAGAGCAAGACAGCTCAGAGAAGGGGATAAGAGCGAATTGCAGCAGCCGAAATCCCATAAGCAGGTCGGCGTTGCGCTGGAGGAAATTTACGGAGATTTCATCAAGATCAAGCGGGATGAAGGCGAGAACCAGAACGCTGACGAATAAGAAGCATGGCCTCCGGGCTGCTATTAGACACTTTTAGTGTTTTTTTCACGACAACCGCGAGGTTGTTGTTTTTTTCTGTAAGGAATAGGGGCGGAAAGAGAGGGGATCACCGATGTTAACCGGCAAAAAAATACTGCTGGGGGTTACCGGCGGCATCGCTGCCTTCAAGGCGGCATCGCTCTGCAGCAAGCTCGTGCAGCAAGGCGCAGAGGTCCGCGTCATTATGACGGAGTCGGCGACGAAGTTCATTTCGGAGCTGACGCTGCAGGCGCTGTCCAAGCACCCTGTCTACACGGATACGTTTGAGGAGAAGAACCCGCAGGTCATCGCGCACATCGACCTTGCGGATTGGGCTGATCTGGTGCTGATCGCGCCGGCTACCGCAAATATCATCGCCAAAATGACTGTAGGGCTGGCGGATGATATGCTATCCACTACATTGCTTGCGACAGAGGCTCCCATCATGCTGGCTCCGGCGATGAACGTCCATATGTATACCCATCCGGCAGTGACCCGTAATTTAGCGGAGCTTACCGCTCGCGGAGTAATGATGGTGGAGCCGGGAAGTGGTCTGCTTGCCTGCGGTTATACAGGAAAGGGCCGGATGGAGGAGCCGGAAAATATCATTGCTGCGGTCGAGGCTTATTTTGCTCGTCAGGGGCGGGCGGCGCAGCGGCCGCTGGCGGGTAAAAAGGTCATTGTTACCGCGGGGGGGACGGTGGAGCGGCTGGACCCCGTACGTTATATTACGAACGATTCGTCTGGCAAGATGGGATTTGCAATCGCCAAGGCCGCCTTGGATCTGGGGGCGGAAGTAACGATTGTCGCGGGCCGGACGGACGTATCCCCGCCGCTTCACCGGGAGGGATTGTCTCTCGTTCGCGTCGAGTCTGCCCAGGATATGTATGAAGCGGTCAACACGCTATGGGCGGATACTGATATTCTCGTCAAAGCGGCTGCCGTTGCGGATTACCGTCCTAAACAGGCTGCCGACCGCAAGATCAAGAAGTCTGGGGATTCCATGACATTGGAGCTTGTCAAGAACATCGACATTCTGGAGACACTGGGGCGGAGTAAACGGTCGCAATTTTTGATCGGATTTGCCGCCGAGACGGATCGTCTTGAGGAGCATGCGATGGACAAGCTGCGGCGTAAAAACTGTGATCTTATTATAGCTAACGATGTAACTGCCGAGGGTGCGGGCTTTGGCACCGATACAAATATTGTGCATGTATACGATGCCAATGGACAGGTAGAGACGATTCCGCAGGCGTCCAAGGAGGAAATCGGGCTCAGGATTATGGAGCTGGCCGCGGCGCGTTTGACGGGAGAGTCGAAGTAATGTACAGAATGGCTAAAGTAATTGTCGATGTGCCGAGCCGGGAAACCGACCGGCCTTTTGATTATTTGATTCCTGAGTCCATGAGCAGCTGGATTGAAGTGGGGAGCCGGGTCGGGGTGCCTTTTGGCCGCCGGACCGTACAAGGGTTCGTCGTTTCCCTGCATGAAGAGCTGGAGATGGATTCTTCGAAAATGAAGCCGATTGATGAACTGCTTGATCTGCTGCCCCCGCTGCCTCCGGATTTGGTGGAGCTGGCGGCATGGATGAGCCGCAAATATGCCTGCAGCATGATTTCGGCGTTGCAGGCCATGATTCCTTCGGCATTAAAGGGCAAGGCGGAAAGATATATTCACGTCGCCGATGAGCATGAGAATGAAGGGGAGCAGACAGCAGAACCGGGGGTTCTGTTCGGCTCACAAGCCCTTCTGGGTCCGGCTGAACGTGAGATCGTCGGTTATATCCACCAGGCTGGCCCGGTGACGATGGCTCATTTAAGCGGCCGTTATCCGGATAAAGTTGAAGTGATTAAAAACTTGCTTGGACAAGGGATATTATTCGAGAGCCAGGCGATTAAAGACCGGATCAGGAAAAAAACCGTAAAAACCGTTGCTGCAGCCGTCAGCGGGGAAGCAGCCAAAGAGGCGCTTGCTTCGTTTGGAGGAAAGGCGCGCCGCCAGCAGGAAGTACTGCAGTTCCTGCTGGAAGTGGGCGTTCCCTTATCGATGCAGGAAGTACTGTCCACGCTGCGTGTTACGGCAGGGACGGTCAAGAGCCTTGCGGATAAAGGCTATGCAACGATTACAGACGTAGAGGTGTTCCGCGATCCATACCAGGATCGCCGTTTCAAGGCCACGAAGCCGCTGGAACGCACGCCCGAGCAAGAGAACGTCTACCGTTATCTTGCCGAGGCGATCGATTCCCGCCGGCAGCGCGTGTTTCTGCTGCACGGAGTGACCGGCAGCGGGAAGACGGAGGTCTATTTACAAACGATCGAGCGCTGCATTTCGCAGGGCCGGCAGGCGATCGTCCTCGTTCCGGAAATATCGCTGACCCCGCAAATGGTGGAGCGTTTCAAGGGAAGGTTCGGCAGCAAGGTCGCCGTGATGCATAGCCGCCTGTCGACCGGAGAGCGCTATGATGAATGGCGGAAAATCCGCGAGGGCCGCGTCCAGGTAGCGATCGGAGCACGTTCCGCCGTGTTCGCCCCTTTTGCCGATCTGGGATTGATCGTCATGGACGAAGAACATGAAACATCCTACAAGCAGGAGGAAACGCCGAAATATCATGCGCGGGATGTGGCGGTAGAACGGGCTCGCCAGCATGGTGCTGCGGTCATTCTAGGCTCGGCGACCCCTTCACTGGAGAGCTATCATGCTGCGCGATCACTGAGCAGCGATGATTTCGCTCCAATGATTCTTGAGATGAAGCAGCGCGCCTCGGGCAGCCGTCTGCCCGGCGTTCAAATCATCGACATGCGCGAGGAGCTGCGAGAGGGCAACCGCTCTATGTTCAGCCGGGCTCTGCATCAGGGAATCGCCCAGCGGATCGAGCGGGGGGAACAGACCGTGCTGTTCCTTAACCGCCGTGGATACTCGACGTTCGTCATGTGCCGGACCTGCGGTTATGTGGCGGAATGTCCGGAGTGCGACATATCGCTGACGTATCATCAGAAGTCCAACAACTTAAGATGCCATTATTGCGGTTATGCGACCCCTACCCCTACGGAGTGCCCAGAATGCCAAAGCGAGCATATCCGCTATTTTGGAACGGGGACGCAAAGGGTAGAGGGCGAGCTGTCCAAGCTGTTCCCGGGTATCCGGGTCATTCGCATGGATGTGGATACGACGAGCGAGAAGGGCTCGCATGAGAAATTGCTGCAGGCGTTTCGGGAGAAGAAAGGCGATGTGCTGCTCGGCACGCAAATGGTCGCTAAAGGCCTGGACTTCCCGGAAGTGACGCTCGTTGGCGTAATCGCTGCAGATACGGCGCTGAATTTGCCCGATTTTCGTTCGGCGGAAAAAACGTTCCAGCTGCTGACCCAGGTGGCCGGGCGGGCCGGACGCCATCAGCTGCCGGGCGAAGTATATATTCAGACGTACATGCCAGAGCATTATTCGATCATTCATTCCAGCAGGCATGATTATCATTCCTTTGTGAGGGAAGAGCTGCAGCACCGTAAATTGCTGCATTACCCGCCTTATAGCCACCTGATCCTCGTGACCCTCTCCCATGAGCAGCTTCCTGTACTGCTGCGGATGGCAGAGAACTTCGCCAGCGAATTGCGGGGCAAGGCGCAGCGTCTCGGCTGGTTCGGCGATTTGGACCGGCGGACGGCAGAGGCGTTAGACGTTCTCGGGCCTGTAGCCTCGCCGCTCCCCCGCATCAAGAACCGATACCGGTTCCAATGTATGGTAAAATATCGGGGAGATCTGGATGCGGTGTCTCTCGTACGCGAGATTTCAGCGGCTATGATGGGCCAACTGCGGGATGCGTCATTGCAAATCAGCATCGATGTTGACCCGCAGATGCTGATGTAAGGCCGGGCCTGACCGCTTAAAAGGCGCGTTCCGGCCGGAGCATCGGGGCGGAAGGCTGCATATATATTTTGTTAAGAACAGGTAAATCTAAGAAGAGGCAAGAGGAGGATGTTCCCAGTATGGCGATTCGGATTATTGTCAACGAACCGGATGAAGTGCTGCATCAGGTAGCCAAAGAAGTGAAGAAAATTACCCCTAACGTGCAGAAGCTCCTAACGGACATGGCGGATACGATGTACGATGCGGAAGGAGTCGGGCTGGCTGCCCCGCAAATAGGGATTCTGAAACGGGTGATTGTCGTCGATGTTGGGGATGAGCATGGGCTGATTGAGCTGATCAACCCGGAAATCGTCTCTTCGGAAGGGGAGCAATTCGGACCCGAGGGCTGCTTGAGCATACCCGGTTACCGCGGCGATGTAAGACGAGCGATGCAGGTTACGGTCAAAGGGCTGGATCGCAACGGCAAGGAAGTGACTTATACGGGGACGGAGCTGCTGGCTCGGGCATTTCAGCACGAAATCGATCACTTGAACGGTGTGTTGTATACGGACATTGCGGAAAGAGTATATGAAATTACGCCTGAGGGTGAAGAGAAGGAGTGACTTCGCAGTTGAATATCGTGTTTATGGGAACTCCCCAGTTCGCTGTACCTTCCCTGGAAGGGCTGCTGCGCGAGGGGTATAACGTGGTAGGCGTCGTGACGCAGCCGGACCGGCCGCAGGGACGCAAGAAGGTATTGATGCCTACGCCGGTAAAGGAGGCTGCCTTGAAGCACGGCCTTCCCGTGCTCCAGCCGCAGCGCATGAGGGCGCCTGAGGCGATCGAGGAGTTGGCGGCGCTGCAGCCGGATCTTATCGTTACTGCCGCCTACGGCCAGATTTTGCCGAAGGCTGTGCTTGATTTGCCGCAACATGGCTGCCTGAATGTCCACGGCTCGCTGCTCCCGAAATATCGGGGCGGCGCGCCGATTCAGCGTTCGATCATGAACGGGGAGAAGGAGACGGGAATCACGCTGATGTACATGGCGGAAGGGCTGGATACCGGGGACATGATCGCCAAATCTGTCGTTCCGATCGAAGATGAGGACACCGCCGGGACGATGTTCGAGAAGCTGAGTCTGGCCGGAGCCGAGCTGCTGCTGAAGCAGCTTCCGCTGATTCTGGAAGGGCGGGCCGAGCGGATTCCACAGAACGACGAGGAGTCCACGTATGCCCCTAATTTGTCCCGGGAGGACGAGAAAATCGACTGGACATCGACGTCGCGGGCGATCTATGACCAGGTTAGAGGCCTAGTGCCGTACTCTGGCGGATATACGCTCTGGAATGGTGATGTATTTAAAGTGTGGGCCGTAGCTAAGCCTGCTCCTGCTAGTGCGGGTATGGGTACAGGGGAACAAGCGGGCGGACAAGCTCCAGGCACGGTGCTGCATTTATCGGAGCGGGGAATCGAAGTGAAGACGGGCGATGGCTCCGTCCTGTTAACACGGGTTCAGCCCGCAGGCAAAAAAGCGATGGAAGCCTCCGAGTTTATTCGCGGCGGCGTCATGCAGCCGGGGATGGTACTTGAATGAGCAGGGACAAGGAAAGCCGCCCGAGCGGCGGAGCACGGGTAAAGCATGGGGGAAATGCGGGCGCCGCGTCCAAAGCCGGACAGCAGGGCGCGAAGGGCGGACCGCGCCGGCAGCACAAGGCTTCAGCCCGCGATACGGCCCTGCATGTGCTGACTGAAGTGGAGCAGGAGGGCGCGTACAGCAATCTGCTGCTGAACTCCGCGCTGCAGAAGTCCGGCCTGGCGGGACCGGAAGCAGGACTTGCCACCGAGCTCGTATACGGCACGATTTCCCGCAAGAATACGATCGATTATTATCTTGATCAATTCGTGGCTAAGGGAGTGGCTAAGCTGCAGCCTTGGGTACGCAACTTGCTGCGGCTGAGCTTCTACCAAATTTATTATTTAGACCGGATTCCTCCGCATGCCGCTGTCAATGAAGCGGTGAACATCGCCAAACGCAGAGGGCATCAGGGGATATCGGGAATGGTCAACGGGGTGCTTCGCAATGTGCTGCGACACAAGGAGGAGCTGAAGCTGCCCGAGGATCTGCCATCGGCACGCCGGATTGCCCTGGAGCATTCGCATCCCGAGTGGCTGGTGGCAAGATGGGTCGACCAATACGGCGAAGAGACCGCCGAGGCTATTTGCCGCGCGAACAATGAGTCCCCTCCAGTCAGTGTGAGGGTCAACCAAACGCGGATCAGCAGGGATCAGCTCATGCAGCAGTTGGAAGAGCAGGGGCTGAAGGTAGCCGCCTCCAAGGTTTCTCCCGACGGAATTATCGTGCTGAGCGGGGGGAATATGGCGTTAACGTCGTGGTATGAGGACGGTTTATTATCGATCCAGGATGAGAGCTCAATGCTGGTGGCCGAGGCCGTGAAACCTGAGGCCGGGATGAAGGTGCTGGACTGCTGCGCAGCTCCGGGGGGCAAGACCTGCCATATGGCGGAGCGCATGAACGGCTCGGGCGAAGTGTTCGCGAACGACATTCACCCGCATAAGGTGAAGCTGATCGCCGATCAGGCTTCCCGTTTACACCTTGGCAATGTCCAAGCCTTGGCGGGGGATGCGATGGAGCTTGACAAGCGTTATGCGCCAGAAAGCTTTGACCGTATTTTGCTGGATGCCCCATGCTCTGGACTAGGCGTTATTCGGCGCAAGCCTGATTTGAAATGGGCCAAGACGCCGGAGGATATCGCCGAGATCACCAGCATTCAGCGTGACTTACTTGATCGGGTGAGTCCTCTTCTCAAACCGGGCGGGGTGCTGGTATACAGTACATGCACGATTGAACCAAGGGAGAATGAAGAGATGGTAAGACAGTTTCTTGATCGCCATCCCGACTTCGAACCTGCTCCAGAGATGGCGGAGTGGCAGCGGCTCGTCCCGGAGTCTGGTTCGGATAACCGGGAAAATGGGATGACCCCGGAAGCAATAGGCTTGCAAATCCTGCCGCAGCATTATCATTCGGACGGTTTCTATATCGCACGGTTAACGAAACGTGCAAAATTTGAATAAAATCTGGAAAATATGTGATTTACGAACCAGGAAATTTCTTATATAATAAACGAAGATGAAGCACATCTCTTGACTCGCGTGCAGCGAGTAGAAGAGCTGTGCTTTTTTTGCGGGGGACAAATTCCTTAATTTATCAGGTTATCCAATTAAAAGGAGGTCTTTGGTCCTGTCATCACGAAATAGGAGGGAGGGGTGCAATGTACATAGGGACAAGGGATAAATGATAATCGATAAGGAAGTGGGTAACGATGAGAAGACGGGTTGCTTTATTGCTGGCTGGGTGGATATTTGTAATGAACGCGCATTTTATTGTGGGTGTTAAGGCTGCAGGCACGGGTTTTAAGGATGTAAAACCAGACCATTGGGCGGGCAAAGCGATTGAAGCGGCGGTAGGCAAAGGGTATTTCAAAGGCTACGCAGACGGGACATTTCAGCCGAACGCTACTGTTACGCGAGCAGAGTTTGCGGCCTTGCTGGCCCGCGTGGCGGAGGGCGAGGCGAAGGTGAATCCTGCGGCAAGCTTCGCGGATCTAGCCGGGCACTGGAGCGAGGCAGAGGTCAAGCGGGCGATTGCCCTTGGTTTTGTGCAGCCTAGCGATTATCCCGATGGCTTCAAGCCCAACACGCCGATTACACGCTATGAAATTGCGAAATGGATGGCATCCGGTTTGGCTGAGGCTGACCCGGACTACAGGCAGGCTCTGGAGGATACCAAGACAACAGTTATTCCGGTGAAGGAATATTTTAATCCAGGTATACCTGAATCTAAGTCCTCTTATATCGCTGTTGCCTTAGGTACGAAGCTGTTAAGCGGTTATCCGGACGGCTCTTTTGGTATGGATCTGAAGGCAACCCGTGCAGAGACAGCTGCCATTTTGCTAAATTATGAGAATGCAAGCCTGAAGCAGGCGGATCAATTTCTGGGACTTCGAGAGCTGCGTCAGGTAGGTACGGAACGAACCAACCTTGAGACGATCAGCCCTTTTACGACAGGGAATACGTCATTTAATAATGTGGTTGATAAAACCTATACTTTCAAGAATAACGCCGGCACCTTGAAGCTCCACCATTATATTGTCGTGGATACGGAGGACTTCAAGGATATCAGCAGCATATATGCGCCGTTGTTTGTGGATGAGACTGATTATGTGGAGCGGATTGATAAACCGGGAAATTATCGGGTGTATATGCAAGTTACTATTTATCCGAAGGCGAGTGAGTTTGATTTAGGACATTATATGAATGGAACAAGGTCAAATCTTTTAGGTAGCACGAGGGTAGGAAATTCAAATATAACTGAGAAATATGGTTATCTAACGCTTCCTAATAGAGATGCTAAGGAATTTTTTAAAATGAAAAATATAGGTGAAGGGATAACTTTATGGATTGAGAGCTATGTAAAAGAACGAAGCAGTTTCACCATTGACGATAATTCTTATGTAGCTACTATGAAAAAATAATACTATGGAGATGGAACAATGAAGAAATGTTTGGTTGTTTTTTTAACCCCGTTCCTAATCTCAGTTTTATTATCGATTCCAGTATCCAGTGATGGGTTCGAAAATGGCTACCCTACAACCGATATAGAGGTAACGCCAAATGGACCGGTATATCTCCAAACGATTAAAGTTCAAGTAAAAGGGGAAGCATTAGCTAGACCTAAGGTTGTATGGGTGCAGTCTGATACGGAATTATGGAGTGCAACTTATGGAAATACAAAAGTAGAGACTGGTACGTATAGTAGCAGGGATAATGCTCTTCCTTTAAAAAAACAAACTGAAGAAAGACTAGATATGAATCAGTATGCACCTCAATCAATGAAAGATATAGTAGGTAACTCTTTTCTTAAAACTAATATTAGAGAACTAGCTATTGGAGATATACAATGGAACAATGTTAACTCCTATGAACCCGTAGGAAGTAAACCTCTTTTTAATAGCGGGGAGATTATAGCTAATGTTAGGGTTAATACAGGCTACCCATTAGTTGAAAGCCTTAAATACCAGTATTCTACCCGGGCTGATGGCGCACCTAAATTTATTGTAGAATACTACATCCCTATGGATGTGTTCTACACCGGATACGTAGTAGAAAAAAAGCAAATTCGCGTAGTGGAAAATGCCGTTTTACAAGCCAATGAAACCAAAAATATGAGGGCTGAGGTTCGAACCCTGGATTACACGATGGCGGATTGGAACGAGAAGTGGTTTGATGTCTCCACAGCGCCGGAGACGGCGTGGTCCTCCAGTAACGAAGCAGTGGCCACTGTTGACAGCAACGGCAAAGTTACCGCGATTTCGGAGGGAACAACAACAATTTCCGCTGACTGGAAAAAAGGACCCTATTGGCTGAGAGGGATAGCGACGATCAGAGTAGGCAATGGGCCGCCTCCGGGCCCGGATCCCGATCCGCTTGAGCCTGGGGTGACCTGCACGACCCCTTCGCCCGGCAGGACAATGTCGGGAGAAGACTTCAGCCCGAATGTCAGCGCGGTTATCCGGGCGGACGCCCGGGGCAGTGAACGGTTTAATGTGCTGGATGGCATACCAACAACGGAAAGTTTGTACGGTAATGTATGGGCAAAGAACTATCTGTATCAATACGGTTACCAGGAAATGACGGGGAAGTGTACGTTTACCGTCAATGTGACTGTTATGCCGCCGCCCCCGCCCCCAGATGGACAACCGGGTGAGCCTTCAACCGTACAAGTCCAGGTGGATAAGAACTATTCCTTCTGGACGGTATCGCAAGTTGAGGTCTATGGCCTGAAAGAGGCTGCCCTGCACAATTATGCGTTCGAGGCAAACGGCATCAGAATTTCACCTAGCGGATATAACACCCCGTATTTTGCGATAGCACAGACGCATCGTTATGAACCATCCGCTGTTCTCGACATTACTGTGGGTGCTGACAGCGATCCTGAGGCAGCTGCCAGGTCGGCGGTTAGCGTGCGGGTGAGGAATGATACGTTCACGTTCAATGGACAGACCCTCATGAGCGGAGCGGAAACGACGGGCAGCGGGCCGGCTCCTTCCCCAATCCCGACAGCAGCTATGACGGGCGACAATATTTTGTACAGTCCGGGAAACGTCATTCCGATGTTCAAGACAAACCAGGAAAAGCGGCCGAGCACAGGAACGGTATATTATGTCCAGGTCAATGGTGCTGCTGAAAGAAGTTATCCTATCTATGGCATCAACCCGGTCACCGTACATACTCCGGTCGTCATTTATCCTGCCGTATCGGATGACCGGGAGCATAATCAGAAAACCAAGCCGGCAGCAGGGCGTTCTGCAGTTATTCTGGACCGGCCTTTTGTAATTGAACTGCCAAATTCGGGGCAGCATGCGAGTTATCTCGGATACGGCAGCCGCAATTATTTAAAATACATCGGCAGCAAGCAGGTCAGGTTTCCGTTTGATGTCTACGACGGCTCCAAGACGCAATTTCACCCGAAAAATACATGGATCGAGGTGGAGAAGCCGCAGGAGAGCTTTTCCTTTTTTCTCCCGGTATGGGTAGATGAAGGATTCTATGACGTCGAGGTCCGGACGATAGCGCATAACGCGCCTGCCGGAGCAACCCATCAAAGAAATGCCAACCTGGATTTAACTCATCATATTGCCTATGACACTGTGGCGGTAGATGTCATTGGACGCGTGTATGATTTCCGGGTTACCGATATTGCCGACTACCACTGGGAGACGGTGTTCCGGACGGCGAAGGGAAGCAGCCTGCCAACGGGAACCGCCTACTGGGCTGGGTTAGGGGGCATAGACGGGGCGCCAAGAGGAATCTCGTCCATGTATACTCTGCCGATTCGTCCCGGAAGTCATCCCGTATATAAGAACGTCGCTATCAAAACCGGATATCATTTCAAATTCGATCTGAAGACTAAAGGAAATATGTTCGGAATTAAGGATGAAATCAAAATTACGCCTAGTTTCTACTTTATCAGTGCGGAAGACGGGGCGCGCACGCCCGTGGAGCTGTATTATCACAAAAGCGGAAAAAGCTATGTCAAAGTAGGTTCGCCCGGCGACGAGGTGAACCGGTACGTTGTCCTGAACGAGCGCCTGCGCAATGTTCCCGAAGAGGAACTGACGGATACGGCGCTTTATAAATATGACTATCAATACTCTTTTGGCCAAATTGCGAACATCGGGCGCCCGCAGTTTGTAAGTCACTATATCAACTTTGCCACGAAACGCAGGACGGCGATAGGGAGCCTGACCCTGCTGCGTCTCCCCGAAGGCGTGCGTACTTTTATCGGGCCGAAAACGAATATCCCCGCAGGGGTCGATCCCAGCCGGGCAAATGCTGCCGTGCAGAGATGGTACGGCGAGTACAGCCTGCCAGCCGACCTGTATGCCGTGAAGGCTGGGACGAACGTCGCAGAATACGGGCGAACGCACAGAGGGCTTACGGACAAGTCGCCGATCTTTTTGAAAAATGGTTATATCGTGGTTAATTTCAATATGGAGACGGTGCGCGAAGGGCAAGCCACCGACCCGCATCTGCAGTATATTCACGGTCCATTGGTTAACCAGTGGCATCAGATGGAGGGCTTTGCCCGGAGCGTGCAGGATCCGTTTGGCGTGACCTACCGTCTGCAGGACGGGGACGTTGTGCTGTACCATGCCGGCCTTTCCAGCCGCGATGATTTCCGCTCGATGGTCACGCATTAATTCATAGTTCAATAGTCTTAGCCGATCCCTGACCCGGCTCGCCGGGGAAAGCTCGGCTTTCTTTTTTCCTCCATATGGAAAAAGACGGCAAGGCTTGAAACTTGCCGGACTTTAGTGTAAAAATGATTTGTGCTAAAATAGGAAGAATGAGTGGGCAACTGCATACGATATACTATAGGACAGGTGTGTGAAGATGAAACCTTTTATATACGATTATACTTATGATGAATTACGGGAATGGGCTGTCGCCCAAGGAGAGCCTGCGTTTCGCGGAGGGCAAATCTTTGATTGGCTCTATGTAAAACGTGTAAACTCTTTTGAGGAAATGACGAACCTGTCCAAGCCGCTCCGCCAAAAGCTGGATGAGCAATTCGCCTTCGTCACTTTGAATGAAATCACCAAGTTTGAATCGAAGGATGGAACGGTCAAGTTCTTGTTTGGGCTCCATGATGATCATGCGATCGAGACGGTCATCATGAAGCATAACTACGGGAACAGCATTTGCGTAACGACCCAGGTCGGCTGTAAGGTCGGCTGTACGTTCTGCGCCTCGACGCTGGGCGGACTGAAGCGGAACTTATCGGCTGGGGAGATCGTTGCCCAGGTTGTACAGGCTCAGAAAATCCTCGATGACCGCGGCGAGCGTGTAAGCAGTATCGTCATTATGGGCACCGGGGAGCCATTCGAGAATTACGACGCCACGATGAACTTCCTTAGAATCATGATCCATGACAAAGGCTTGAATATCGGGCAAAGGCATATTACGGTCTCGACGAGCGGTATTGTTCCTAACATTTACCGATTCGCCGACGAGGATACGCAAATTAATTTGGCGATATCCATTCACGCGCCTAACGATGCGCTTCGTTCCAAGTTAATGCCGGTGAACCGCCGCTTTCCTTTCGACGACGTTATGGAGGCGCTGCGTTATTACATCGCAAAGACGGGACGCAGAATTACATTCGAATACGCGCTGATCGGCGGTGTCAATGATCAGCCTGAGCATGCTGAGGAACTGGCCAGCGTCATCAAGGACATGCTTTGTCATGTGAATTTGATCCCGGTTAACCATGTGCCGGAGCGCAAATATGTGAGAACTTCAAGAAATGATATTTTTCAGTTTCAGCGCATTTTGGCGGATAAGGGCATCAATGTGACGATCCGCCGTGAGCAAGGACACGATATCGCGGCGGCCTGCGGTCAGCTGCGGGCGAAGCATATGGAGTCTGGTGCGAGGTGATCTGATTCAATGAAAATGGTGTATTTAAGTGATGTGGGACGCGTCCGCCCCGTAAATGAGGACAGCGCCTGGGTATCCCGCTTGGAGCAGGGCTACACCTTAGGCATTGTCGCCGATGGCATGGGCGGCCATCAGGCCGGAGATACCGCCAGCAAACTGGCGGTAGAGACGATCACTCAGGATATCGTCTCGCTGGCTCCGGGACTGTCGGTGCAGGCATGCGCTGAGGCGCTTAAAGCAGCGATTCTGCATGCCAATGAAGTTGTTTTCCGCAAAGCCTCAGAACATGATGAGTACCACAACATGGGAACGACCGTCGTCGCCGTGCTTCTCAGCGGACGGGAAGGGGTTGTCGGCCATATTGGCGACAGCCGGGCCTACCAGTTTCGGCAGGACGATCTGATTCTGCTGACGGAGGATCATTCGCTCGTGAATGAGCTTGTCAAGAGCAAGCAAATCAGTGAAGAGGAAGCCAGCGTGCATCCGCGGCGCAACGTGCTGACGAGGGCGCTGGGCACCGATTCCGATGTGGAGGTCGATCTGGACCATATCATATTGGAAACCGGGGATATCCTGCTGCTTTGCAGCGACGGGCTCAGCAACTATGTATCAAAGGAACAAATGACCCTTACGCTGGGATTGGACGATCTCTCCTTGCAGGATCGGGCTGATCGCCTGCTTCAGCTTGCCTTGAATGCAGGTGGCGACGATAATATTACCGTTGCCCTGCTTGAGCATCAGGAAGAAGCCGGGTCAAGCATAAAGGAGTGGAACTCATGATCGGACACGAATTGGGCGGTCGTTATCAAATTATCGAACGAATTGGCGGCGGGGGAATGGCGCTCGTCTACAAAGCGCACGACGTTCTCCTCAATCGCAACGTAGCGATCAAAGTGCTGCGCCAGCAATTTGTGAACGACGAGGAATTTATACGCCGTTTTCGGCGGGAAGCGCAGTCCGCTGCATCTTTGTCGCATCCCAATGTGGTCAGCGTCTATGATGTAGGACAGGAGGACGATATTCATTATATTGTCATGGAGTACGTGGAAGGCCAGAACCTGAACGAAATCATTAAGGAGCGCGCGCCGCTGCAGGTGGACGAGGCCATCCGCATTGCATCGCAAATCGCCGATGCCCTGGATCATGCTCATCATAACCAAATCATTCATCGCGATATTAAACCTCATAACATATTAATCGGCCGCAATGGCCGGGTGAAAGTGACCGATTTTGGGATCGCCCGCGCGGTCACGTCTACGACGATTACGCAAACCGGCTCGGTCGTAGGGTCGGTGCATTATTTCTCGCCGGAGCATGCGAAGGGAGTCGCTACCGGGGAGAAATCGGATTTATATTCGCTGGGCATTGTGCTGTATCAAATGCTGACGGGGCGCCTTCCGTTCCTGGGAGAGAGCCCGATTAGCGTTGCCTTGAAGCATTTGCAGGAGCATTTCGAGGAGCCGCGTTCGGTTAACCCGATGATTCCGCAAAGCGTTGAGAACATCATTCTGAAGTCGATGCGCAAAAATCCGGGCGAACGCTATCAGTCGGCCAAAGAAATGCTGGTTGACTTGGAGACCTGCCTGCTGCCGGAGCGGCGGATGGAGTCGAAGCTTTTATTTGATGACGGCGACGATGAGGATAGCACCCGGATCGTTCCGGCGATCAGGCCGCAAATGGGCGGCTCGGCTGCCCGGGGCGGTTCCAAGCTGTCCAGGGAGGCGCAGGCCGACGAGGACCGCGACGAGGCGAAAAAGGGCACGAGCTTCTGGTCGAAGCCAGTGCTCTGGGTAAGCCTAACGGTATTGCTGCTTGTGGCGATGGCCGGCGTCGTATGGTACGTGAACAAAACCTTCACCGTACCTGACGTCACGGTTCCAAGCGTTCTTAATATGAACGAAGCGGACGCAGCGAAGGCGCTGCAGGACAAGGGACTGGCGGTCGGCGACGTGAAGCGGGAGTACAAGGAAGGCTTCGATGAAGGGATCGTCTATGACCAAAGCAGGCCGGAAGGTACGATAGTCAAAGAAGGCGCAATTATTGATTTAACCGTGAGTATAGCCAAACCGCTGAAGAAAATGCCGTCATTCAGCGGCATGACTTATCAGGAAGCGGAAGCCCAGCTCGTCCAGGCCGGAGTGGATAAGGACCGGATCAGTCAGGTGGAAGAGTTCAGCGACGAGGAAGAGGCTGGCAAAATTATTGGTCAAAGCCCCGATGAAGGCACGGAGTATGATCCGGCGTCAGTAAGCATTACACTTAAAGTGAGCAAGGGCGCTAAGGAATTTAGTATGAAGAACCTGATAGGAATGAAACAGGAAGAAGCTGAAGCCCTCATTAAGGAATTGGGGCTGAAGCTGGCCAAGGATGGCATTAAGACGGAGCCTAGCTTTGAGAGAGAAGCGGGCGAGGTCATTGACCAATGGCCGTTTGCCCCGAACAGCCTGGCTACGCCGGGAACCGAAATGGTGCTGACCGTAAGCTCAGGTTATCCGCCGGAAGCCATCAAATACACCTTTGAAGTGCCGGCAGCTCCTGTGGAGGAAGGCAAGAACAGCAAAATCCGGATCGTCTACGGGGACGCACGGGGGGATAATAGAGAATGGGGAACCAAAACGATCAATGCGACCCAAACGTTCTCCGTTGAACTTGTATTAGCCCCGAACAAGAACGGTGCGGTCTCGGTCATCCGGGATGGGGAGCTGTTTGACACTTATCTGGTCTCGTACATTGATGCCAAGCAGGGAACGGTACCTGTGCCTCAACTGCCGGGCAGTCAATATGACGAGAATTCGTACAATGAATGGGACGAAGGCGAGATTGAAAACCCGGAAACGGGACGCATCGACCAGGGAGCTGTAGCCCAAGCCGTTAAAGCGGATAAGAACAATAAGGGCAATAACGGCAAAGGAAAAGGCAAGGGTAAAAAAGAACACGGCAACAACTAGACAGGAAGAAAATGAAAGTGAGGCCGGCAGCATGCCTGAAGGTTTAATTGTTAAGGCATTAAGCGGATATTACTATGTGAAGCCGTTAGCCTCGGCAGAGGAGATTGTTCTCCAGTGCCGGGGCCGCGGCATTTTCAAGAAAAAGGGGATTACTCCGCTCGTAGGGGACCAAGTTCTATATACCCCTACCGAGAACGGGGAAGGCACGGTAGACGAAATACTGCCGCGCGATACGGAGCTGATCCGTCCGCCCATCGCTAATGCCAGTCATGCGGTTCTGCTGTTCTCCGTGAAGGAGCCGGATTTGAACCTGCAGCTGCTGGACAAGTTCCTCGTACATATCGAGCATGCGGGACTCCGCCCCCTGATTTGCCTGACGAAGGAAGATTTGCTGGATGAGCAGGGCGATGAACAGGATCGCAACTTAACGAGGCAGGTTGGCGAGTTATACGAAAAGGTAGGCTATGAGGTTATCATTACTAGCTCCTTGACGGGAAGCGGGACGGATGAAGTAAAGGCGCGGCTGGCTGGCCACATCAGCGTGTTTGCCGGGCAATCGGGCGTGGGAAAATCATCTCTGCTGAACGCCATGCTGCCGGGATTATCGCTAGAAACAAGTGAAATCAGCCTGAAGCTGGGCCGCGGCCGACATACGACGCGCCATGTGGAGCTGATCGAGCTGGATAATGGCGGTTATGTTGCGGATACTCCCGGGTTCAGCCAGCTGGACTTCCTGGAGCTGGGCGTAGAGGAGCTGTCATCCTGTTTTATCGAATTCAGCGAATATGCGGAGCAATGCAAATTCCGGGGCTGCAGCCATCTGCATGAGCCGGGGTGCCGGGTTAGAGCGGCGGTGGAGGAAGGCGAAATTGTCTCCAGCCGCTACAAGCATTATGTACAGTTCTATGAGGAAATGAAAGATAAAAAACGGAGGTACTAACTTCATGCGAAAAATCAACATAGCACCGTCTATTTTGTCCGCGGATTTTGGGAAATTGGCTCAAGAAGTCGCCGAGGTTGAGCGCAGCGGCGCCGACTGGCTTCATGTCGATGTCATGGACGGCCATTTCGTGCCCAACATGACGTTCGGGCCGCTGGTGCTGGAAGCCGTGGCGCCTCATACGAAGCTGTTCCTGGACGTGCACCTCATGATCGAGCATCCGGAGCGTTATATCGAAGCGTTCGCTAAGGCAGGAGCAAGCCTGATTACGGTTCATGCCGAGGCTTGTGTGCACCTGCACAGCGTCATCCAGCAAATCAAGAGCCTGGGCGTAAAGGCAGGGGTCGCCATCAATCCGGCTACGCCGGCGCTGGCGGTTCGCGAAGTGATCGAAGATCTTGATCTCATACTTGTCATGACGGTGAATCCGGGCTTCGGCGGGCAAGCCTTCATCCCGGGAACGGTCCGCAAGATTTCGCAAATTGCCGAGTGGAGAGAGCAGCTGGGATTAACGGGCCTGCATATCGAAGTTGACGGCGGGATTACCGCTGCTACGGCGCCAACCGTAGTAGAGGCCGGGGCAGATGTGCTAGTTGCGGGCAGTGCGGTGTTCGGGCGCGAGGACCGGGCGGCAGCGATTTCTGAAATCCGCGGCAGCGTGGAGCGTTTCTAGCGAAACCGTATTGTCCGTTGGTATAGGGATGGGCAGTGCCGCATACAATGGGTTACATGAGCAGGGTTCTCATGTAGCCTTTTTTTTGTGTCCTCAATACACGGGAAGCAGACTTGGAACATAGACTATAGGTGAAGGCATGAGAATGATGGGGAGGGTGAAGGATGAAATTTTACACATTCAAGCTGCCTAAGTTTTTGGGCGGATTCGTCAAAGCGGTATTGAACACATTTCAGAAAAATTAGGGAGGGGACCTTGCGTCTAAGCATCAGCAGGAAGACGCGAGCCCGCTCCCGCCGATCACGCAGCGTTCCAGGCCGGGCGGAGCAGGCGGCGGGCATTAAAAAAGCACCTCGAATGACAAGGTGCTTTTTGTCTATATGCTTATTACAACCCTACGCGCGGGTTACTTTACCGGATTTCAAAGCCCGAGTGCTAACGTATACGCGTTTCGGTTTACCGTCTACAAGAATACGGACTTTTTGTACGTTCACGCCCCAAGTACGCTTCGTGTGATTGTTTGCGTGGGATACATTGTTCCCTGTGCTTGGGCTCTTGCCTGTCACATAACATTTGCGAGACATTCATTACACCTCCTAATTCCAACCTCTTAAAACAACACTTATCTATAATATCACAGTAAAAAAAGAGCCGTCAACCAGTGGCGCAACTTTATTTCTGGCTCCATTGCTCTTCTTTTATTTATTTCTCTTTCTTCTTATAGTACAATGTTGATTAGTCCATAATAATTTTGGGGAGGAGTTGATGCGGGCGTGGCTATTGAACTACATACGGAGCATGGGACAGTCCATATTTCCGATGAAGCCATAGCGGTGATCGCCGGATCGGCCGCCATGGAATGTTATGGATTGGTAGGAATGGCAAGCCGCAAGCAGTTCAAGGACGGTTTTGCCGAATTGATTGGGAGAGAGAATCTGGCCCGTGGTGTGGAAGTGAACCTGGAGAATAATCAATTGTCGATTCATCTTTATATTATAGTTAGTTATGGCACGAAAATTTCCGAGGTCGCACACAACATACAACAAAAAGTAAAATATGTACTCACCGAAGTCGTTGGACTCGAAGTAGCGTATGTCAACATCTCGGTTCAAGGCGTACGTGTATCAAGCTAGGAAGGGGAATTTTCATTGAGTAAGCGTTCTCTGAATGGAACAGATTTTACCGCTATGGTGTTAGCCGGGGCGGAGAGGCTTCATCAGCATGCCGAGCATGTCAACTCCTTAAACGTGTTTCCGGTTCCGGATGGAGACACGGGGACGAACATGAATTTGACGATGACGGCAGGCGTGTCTGAGCTGAAGAACAACGGTACCGGAGGCTTAGGCAGCCGGGCGGGCGTATTGTCCAAAGGTCTCCTGATGGGCGCGCGAGGCAACTCTGGCGTTATTTTGTCCCAGTTATTCCGTGGCTTTGCCCGCTATGCGGCGGCTTACGAAGAACTCAACACGATTCATTTCGCCGCTGCGCTGCAGAGCGGTGTGGATACCGCATACAAGGCCGTTGTTAAGCCGGTGGAAGGCACGATTCTTACCGTGGCCAAAGAAGCGGCCAAGCATGCCGTATTCTATGCCAGACGGACGACGGATGTGACGGAGCTGATGACGGAGGTGCTGGCCAAGGCCAAGGAGGCGCTTGCCCATACGCCTGAGCTGTTGCCCGTCTTGAAGCAGGTCGGTGTCGTAGATTCCGGTGGACAAGGACTCGTATATATTTATGAAGGATTCTTGCAAGTTTTAACGAACGGAACGATACCGATGGAAGAGCCCGTAACGGGACAAGCTGTATCCGCCGTAAAACCGGTCTCTGCGGCTCCGCGAATTACACCGGACGCCCCGATTTCCGCCCAAGCCAAATTGGAGACGGAGGATATCGAGTTTTTGTACGACATGGAATTTTTCATCAATCGTACGCTCGGTGAAGCTAGAAATACGCCATTTAACGAAGATCAGTTCCGGGAAGCGCTGTCAAAGAATGGAGATTCCATCATTGTCATCGCTGATGATGAAGTAATCAAAGTACACGTGCATTCTAAAGCGCCGGGCGAGGTGCTGAATTTGGCCCTGCGTTATGGCGAGATTACGCAAATTCATATTTTGAACATGCGCGAGCAGCATCGCGACCTGCTGTCGGCGGGAATGGACGCGGCTCCCATGCCGGAATTGTTCGCCGATATCCCGGCAGAGGGCCTGCGCCAGACAGAGCGTGCGGAGATGCCGGCCGACGAACTGGCGCCTTATGGCTTCATCGCGGTTGCTTCAGGGCAAGGTATCTCTGATATTTTCACCAGCCTTGGCGTTGATGTCGTGCTCGCCGGAGGACAGACGATGAATCCGAGTACCGAGGATTTCGTGAAGGCGATTCATTCGATTTCCGCCCAGCATGTGTTCATTCTGCCGAACAACTCGAATATTGTACTAGCCGCACAGCAAGCGCGCGATCTTCTGGAAGGCGAGCGCGAGGTTACCGTTATTCCAAGCAAGAGCATTCCGCAGGGAATCGCCGCTGCATTCGCGTTCCAGGAGGAAGAGAGCGTAGAGTCGAACGCCGACAGCATGATGAACGCCGTAAACCATGTCAAGACGGGACAGGTGACCTATGCGGTTCGCGATACGGTATTCGATGAACTGGAAATTACAGCCGGTCACTATATCGGCATTGCAGACTCCAAAATCGTGGCAACGGAAGCAGGTCTCCTGGAGACGTGCCGGGATCTGCTCTCCAAAATGCTGGAGGGCGGGGATGAGATCGTAACGATTCTCGTCGGCGAGGAAGCCTCGCCCGAGATGACTGGCGAACTGATAGCTTGGATGAATGAGACTTATCCGGATGTCGAAGTGGAGGCCCACAACGGCGGCCAGCCGATATATTATTATTTATTCTCTGTGGAATCCTAGGCTGCGCCTAGAGGTGACGGGAGAGTTGAAAGGATGAGGATCTCATGACCAAGGTTGTCATCGTTGCAGACAGTACGGCTGACGTACCGAAGACTACGGCGGAGGAATATGGCATTCATATCGTGCCGATGCGTCTTGCGTTCGGCGAGGAATCTTTTCTGGAGGGCGTCGACATTACAGCGGCAGAGTTCTACGACAAACTGACAAAGTCGCGTGAGCTGCCGAAGAGCTCCCAGACGTCCCCGTCCCAGTATGCCGAGGTCTACCGCAATTTGCTGGAAGCGAATCCGGGCTCGCCGATCGTATCCATCCATATCTCTTCCGGCATGAGCGGAACCTATCAATCGGCCCTCTTGGCGAAGACGATGCTGGAGGAAGAGACGGGCAAGGAGCTCGATATTACAGTCATTGATTCCTTAAGTGCTTCCTACGGCTTTGGTCTTCAAGTGGTTGAAGCGGCAAGAATGGCCTCTAAGGGAGCCACCGTGGACCAGATCAAAGCCGAGGTCGAACGCCTTGGGCGCAGCCGCAGGCTGTACTTCCTGGTTGATACGCTGGAGTATTTGCAGAAGGGCGGACGGATCGGCAAAGCGGCGGCTATTCTTGGCACGCTGCTGAACATCAAGCCGATTCTGTCGGTGGATCAGGAGGGCATTATCTACGCAGTGGATAAAGCGAGAGGCCGCAAGAAGGCGGTATCGCGGGTTATCGAGCTGTTCGTGAATGATTTTGGCAATCATAAAGATTTGAATGTTGCGGTTTGCGACGGTGTGAATCCAGAGCTCGCCCAGGAGTTTGTGGATTTGCTGTCCCAGCACTTCACGCTGCATGAGGTGGTTCGCACGGACATCGGCGCAGTCGTAGGTTCACATACCGGCCCGGGAGTGGTAGCTATATTCGTGTGGCCGGCTTGAAGCGAGGGATTGGAATGAGTTTGGATTTAAACGAAATTCCGGTAAAGCAGGTTAACGGCGTGAGTGCTCTCAAAGAAGGAGAGCTTCACGCCTTTGGCATCTTTACGGTAAATGATTTAATGGAATATTATCCGTTTCGGTATGAAGATTACCGGCTGCGCTCTTTGACGGAGGTGAAGGACGGCGACCGGATTACTGTCCAAGCCAAGATCATGGGAGTGCCTGTACTGCAGCGCTACGGCCGGAAATCGAGGCTGACGTGCAAAATGGTGGCCGAGGACTGGATGTTCACGGCGACCTGGTTTAACCGCCACTTCTTGAAGGATCAGCTGACGGCGGGACGGGAGATCGTGCTCACGGGCAAATGGGACCAGCGGCGCAGCCAATTGACGGTCTCGGAGTCGGAGTTTCCCGACCGCGGCACGCTGCGCAGCGGGAGCCTGCAGCCGGTATATTCGGTAGGCGGGAAAATTACGCAGACCTGGATGCGCAAAACGATCGGACAGGCACTGCAGCAATATGGGGAGATGATTCCGGAAATTTTGCCGCCGGAGCTCCTGCGTAAGTATGAGCTGATGCCGAGACGGCAGGCGATTTGGCGCATTCATCAGCCGCAGGACAGCGAGGAAGGGCAGCAGGCGCGCCGCCGGATGGTCTATGAGGAGCTGTTCCTGTTTCAGTTGAAGCTGCAGGCCTACCGGGCGATGAATCACGAGCGGATGGACGGAGTGAAGCATGAGGTGGATAATGCGACGATCCGTGAGTTCGTTCGCAGTCTTCCCTTTGAGCTGACAGATGCCCAGAAGAAGGTGGAGCTGGAGATCCTGCAGGATATGCGTTCTCCGTACTGCATGAATCGTCTGCTGCAGGGGGATGTAGGCTCGGGCAAGACGGTTGTGGCAGCCATTGCGCTGTATGCGGCGGTCAAATCGGGACATCAGGGAGCATTTATGGTGCCAACGGAAATATTGGCGGAGCAGCATATGCGCTCATTGTCCCGGTTGTTCGAGCCGTTCGGCATTACCGTAGGCCTGCTTACGGGCAGTGTGACCGGGCGCAAGCGCAAGGATTTGACTGCCTCGCTGCAAATGGGGCTAACGGATATCGTCGTCGGGACCCATGCGCTTATTCAAGAGGACGTGTTCTTCCGTTCGCTCAGCTTGGTCGTGACTGACGAGCAGCACCGGTTTGGCGTCAATCAGCGCAGCATCCTGCGGCGCAAAGGCTTCAATCCGGACGTGCTGACGATGACGGCGACGCCGATTCCCCGCACGCTGGCGATTACGGCCTTTGGCGACATGGACGTGTCCACACTGTCCGAGCGGCCGAAGGGACGCAAGCCGATTTCGACCTATTGGGTGAAGCATCACATGATGGATCGCGTGCTTGGGTTTATCCAGCGCGAGGTGTCCGCCGGAAGGCAGGCCTATCTGATCTGCCCGCTGATCGAGGAGTCTGATAAGCTGGATGTGCAGAATGCCATTGATCTGCACGTCTCGATGCAGCAGGCGTTCCCGCACTTCAAGGTCGGGCTGCTGCACGGGCGGATGACCGCGGCCGAGAAGGACGAGGTCATGCGTTCGTTCTATGACAATGAAGTGCAGCTGCTCGTTTCGACGACCGTCGTGGAGGTCGGCGTGGATGTGCCGAACGCGACGCTGATGATCGTGATGGACGCGGACCGCTTTGGCCTGTCGCAGCTGCATCAGCTGCGCGGCCGGGTTGGCCGGGGGGAGCACGCTTCGTATTGCGTGCTCATCGCCGAGCCGAAGTCGGAGGTCGGTCAGGAACGGATGAAGGTCATGACCGAGACGGACGACGGCTTCGAAGTGGCTCGCCGGGACCTGGAGCTGCGCGGTCCCGGGGATTTCTTCGGCACCAAGCAGAGCGGGGTGCCGGAATTCCGAATCGCAGACATGGTCAGCGATTTCGCGGTGCTGGAGGCGGCGCGGGACGATGCCGCCCGTTTGGTCGGCGACGAGTCTTTTTGGACGTCGCCGCAGTATGAGCCGCTGCGCGGGTATCTGCAGCGGGAGCAGGTGTTCCAAGGCGAACTGATCGATTGATGTGAACCGCGATCGGCTTTGAAATCGCAATCGCAATCGCAATCGCATTAGAGGGGCATGATCGATGCACGAGTAAACACCGGTGGGGTTCTGACGGACCGTGGTTCCGTTATATTATGAAAATCGTCCTATTTCATTGGTTTGTTGGACACAGGTTCCGCTATTTGAGCAAATGAATGAGTTTCTGTTGTGATTTGCAGCAAATAAAGGCTCCTGTGTCCGTTCCCTATCCATTTTGGCGATTTTAGGACAAATAGCGGATCTTATGTCTGTTACGAGCGAGAGAGAAATGCCCTCGGCAAGCTTACCTTAATCCTAGCTTGCCAAGGGCATTTTTTCTGTGGCAACATGTACATCCTATCCGTCATATATTAATGAGGATTAGCGTGTGACGGGAGGTGTAACCCAGTTTTGAGTTATCAGCAATATGGCATCAGTCCGCAGCTGGTGGAGCGCATTAAGCTGAAAATGAAAAACCCAGCCGTAAAAGAGCGCATCAAGTCCCTCGCCGATGGTCTGACTAAATCGGACCTGCAGGATAGAGCCAAGGTCAGACGGCTGGTGAAGTCGGCAACCTCGATTTTGAATGAACGCTTGACAAGCGTGCAGGAGGAACAGATCGTCCAGTTTGTCATCGCTCAAAAAGTCGACCCTCGGAATACGTTCCATCTCCTTAAGTTATGGAGCATGTTTAGGTAATGTAAAGCTGTATAGGTTGGTGAGCGTAGAAACCGTTCGTCCCTGCAGGGGCGAACGGTTTCTTTTAATATATTCGAGGTTCGTCAGGTACGTCGATAAATGTTTTTCTTTCTATATGATAGTCCGCATGCAGAGCCTTTATTAGCTCTTCGTTAATCCCGCTTCGCCAAGAAAGCGGCGTACGACATCGATTTGGTATTGTACCCTGGTGGAAAAGGGCAGGCTCCAGCCTGTCTCTACGGTGACTGTCCGTGCTCCAAGAATACGGGCTGCGGCGGTGCGGGAGGAGCCAGGCAGCTCATGCAGCCGCAGATTGAAGGATTGGGATTTGGCCCGGATGGTGCGGTTGACTCCTTTGATGATTTTGCGTGCGGCAGATACGGACCGGCTGCCCGGATCAGTGATCAGCGTTTGGCCCAGTACCTTGGAGTTTTGCTGCGATAAACCGTTCGCTTCATGAAGATCCAGATACCAGGAGGGGCGATAGCGTCTTGCTGTATCAAACAGCGCCGCGGATAGCGGATGTTTCGCTGTTTGGCCTGCTTTGCGGGGAAAGGTGCGGTTCAAATCCGGCACGCCGCGAATACGCTGGCGATATGCACGCCTATGGACCGTGGGGACGATGACAAGACGTCCTGTATGAAGCCTAAGCTCGTCTGTGCCCAGCATGCGGACGAGCCTGCGAGCCGCTTGGATGCTGCCGGTCTCATTGCCGTGTATCCCTGCAACGATCATAGCGGTTGGTCCGGGCCGCGCGCTTTGCGCCACATAGTAAGGAGTAGCGTAGGATGTGCCCGGCAACAGCGTATACTTCTGTACCAGCATTATGCTCACCTCCACTTCTGCTTGCCTGCTAATGGCGGGTATACACTATAAATATGCAGGGAAGAGAGGGATTAATTGGACAGGTAACTTTGTCGGCTGCCCGTACAACGCCCGGATTTAGCGCTTGCCCGTTCCGCGCAAAATCGCAGTCAAATGGTTCGTGTAATGGCCGATGGCCAGGCTGACTTGGGATTTCAAATAATCCCTGGTCATTGTAAACTCGTCTTCCATGCCGCGGCATACGAAGCGATAGCGGATGTCCAGACCGTCCATCGACGGCTCGAAAATGCGAATGCCCTGCTCCAGAAGGGATTTGCGGTATCGCTGGATATCTCCGCGGATATGCTGAGCCAACACTTTCGTCGCTGCGGCATAGAGGGCTTTGAAGGTCTGGGACGACATTTCGACTTCCCTGTTCTTCTTCTCGACGATTTCGAGAGCTACAGGCAAAATGATGTAACTCCTGATGACTTCGATATCCTTGGCCGTTGGAGGAGAAATGGTCCGGTGCGCGGCTCCGCCTGCTGCTTCACCCGCCGCCTGCCGGCTGGCTGATACGGACTGCTCCTTATGCTGGGGGAGCATCATCCGGCTTGATTCCCAAAGGCCGTTGCCTGATAGCTTCTTGCTCATTTATAGTGCCCTCCAATCTTTCTTGCCCGTTCTCTGGCCTGCCCTGATGTCGTCAATGAGGAGGCTCTCATAATCGCCGCGCTGCCGTAGCGGTCTTTAATCTGATCGGTTGCTTTGTCCAAGGCCCGAAGCTTTACTTGATCCTCAAAAAGGGTCAGCTGGTAGCCCTGGTCGGAGGCAAGACCGCTAAGCGCAACGCCTAAGCGGCGTACCGGCAGAGTGTTCCAGTGGCGGTAGAACAGTCTCTTGGCCGCTTCGTAGACGGTATTTGTATGATGGGTCGGATCGGCCATCTTCATCTGCCGGGAGAAGCCGAGGCGCGCATCATAGGGACTGCACAGGCAGCTGACGGTAACGACCTGCCCCATATAACCTTTGCGCCGGCAATCCCGGCAGACCTCCTCCACAAGCTCAAGCAATACGGTGTCGATCTCATCCGGCTCGGCATAGTCCCGCGGCAGCGTCATCATATGGCTGACCGATTTCGGCGCGGCGTCGAAGGTGCGCGGCGTCACCGGGGAATCGTCAAGCCCGTTCGCCGTTCTCCACATGACCTCCGCCTGAATATCGCTTTGCTTGCCGAAGCGGGCGCGGAATTTGTCCTTCAGCATCGGCAGCGGTGTCTGGGCAATATCGCCGATCTGGTACATTCCAAGCCGGGTGAAGTGAGCAGCCATACGGGAGCCAACCCCGAACATTTTGGGAATCGGCTGCGGCCAAAGCGCCTCAGGCACATTAGCTTTGGGCAGGACATATAGTCCGCTCTCATTTTTTTTCGCCCAGATGTCGGTAGCCAGCTTGGCAAGCATTTTGTTGGAGCTGATGCCGATGCGTACCCATACGCCGGTCTGCTTAAGCACCTTCTGCTGAATCGACCTCGCCATGGCGAGCGGATCGTCCTGGAACAGGTGCAGGCTTCCCGATACGTCGAGAAATTGCTCGTCGATCGAAAAAACTTCGACCAAATCGGTGTATTCCCGGTAAATGTCCGTAATCATCAGAGATACATCGATGTAATGCTGCATCCGCGGGCGCATGACGACGAGACCCGGGCATTTGCGGATCGCTTCTCCCAGACGCTCCGCCGTAGTTACCCCGAAGCTTTTGGCGATGGGGCAGGCCGCCAGAATAATTCCTGAACGGCGGGCGGGGTCTCCCGCTACGGCTACCGGTTTGTTCTGGCATCCCGGATGATCCGCTTTCTCGATGCTGGCGTAGAAGCTTTGGCAATCCGCCAAAAAAATCGTCCTTTCGCGCGCGCTTATCATTTGGGCGCCTCCCACAGTCTCATAAGAAGAATCATCAGTTCGGCCTTCACCAGGCTTCTGAGCATTTTGAAGCGGTGGATATAGCCCCGAACCTTGTACTCTACTTCGACGCCCAGCGCGTTCATCGTCGTGTTCAGCACTTGAATGCGCTGCTGCCGCATTTTGCTTCTGAGGGTTTTCAGCTCGAGATGGATGCTGCTTTCAATTCCCTTAAGATAAAAGATCACGAGATTGTAGATCAATTTATTCTGCTGTAGGCTAAGCTCCTCGATATCCCTTGCCAGCATATCCAGCAAAATAGGCAGCAAGGTGTACTCTTTGATGATTTGAATATCTTCTTCTGTCTCGATTGTTGAGTTAATCATGATATTTCACCACCATAATGCGAACGTATATTCGTTTTATATATTATACACCGAACGTAAGTTCGTTATGCAAGTGAATTTTATGGAAAATGGATACTTCGATATAGTCCCTTTATATTATAATAAATGTAATTTTATGGTTCCTATTGCAGGGAGAGAAATGGGCAAGAAGTCATCGGCGGGATCACCTAGTCCTATGGAAAAATCCGGAACAAAATTATCGAAAAGGGATAGAAACTAGTATAGGACCAGCGCACGTTTTTTTAGGGGATAACAGAATTTAACAAAATGCTATAAAACCGCGTTATTAAGCGATTTTTGCACGAGACTTTGGTATCAATTTTGTAACCTTTATGGAAACGGGTGTAAAAATAGATCGAAACTTCGAAAAAAGTTGCGCGTCTAATATGAGCGAACAGCAGGAGCACTGTACTTCTCTGAAAACAGCGACTTGGAAATGCAGCATAGGAATGCTTCGTTTTTCAAGTCTTTTTCATAAGGACGAGAGGTGCAGTTGTTAAAAGGCGATCATGCAAGAAAACCGGGAAGCAAGAGCTAAAAGGCTTCTATTATGCAGGATAGGGCCCAAATGGAAAACACTTCTATTAGCCTAGTTACTTTATTAGAGTACTTGGTTAATGATAGAGGTAATACGAGAGGAGTGGAGGTGTGAGGGGACCGTACTGGTAAAATCGCCTGCATACAAAAAAATAGCGAGGTGACAAGAGCAAACCCGATGACAACGTTAGCGCGAAAAAGGTTATTTATTTTACTCGTACTCGGCGGTATTCTGATCGCCGGTGGGATCTACCTTATCATTCAAAATCTGCCTCCATCTCTTGCGACGTTCCAAACCGCGGACGGTGCAAAAATCAAATTCCAAACTTCGGGAGACCGGTTCATGGAGTACAAGGGCGAGGGAAAGTGGCAGGAGATTTTCGTGAAAGGCGTCAACTTGGGAGCTACGGTTCCTGGTCATTTTCCTGGGGAATTCCCGATCACTGAAGAGGATTATCTGCGTTGGTTCAAGCAAATCGATGATATGGGCGCCAACGTGATTCGTATCTATACCGTGCATAATCCGGTGTTCTATACGTCCTTAGTCAAATACAACAAAGAAAAAGGAGACGATCCGCTGTACTTCATTCAAGGCATTTGGTCGCCTGAAGAACAATTGATTGAGCTTAAGGATGCGTATAACCCTGGAATCAAGGAAGCATTCCATAAAGAAATCGAAAAAGCGGTTAAAGCGGTATATGGAGATTTAAAAATACCGGTACAGCCGGGAGCTTCGGGAGGAAAGTACAGAGCGAATGCGGGGCGTTATTTGATGGCCTGGCATATCGGTACGGAGTGGGATCCCGAAATGGTCGACAACACAAACACGCAGTATGCCTCTATAGAGCCTTACCGGGGCAAACGGTTCTCGGCGCTGGAAGAGGCCAGCCCGTTCGAGAGCTGGCTCGCCGAGCTGATCGACCAGACGGCTGAACTGGAAGCCGGTTACGGCTGGCAGCATCCGATGACCTTTACGAACTGGGTCACAACGGACGTGCTTGAGCATCCCGGAGAGCCTTTGTTCGAGGAGGACTTGGCCAGCGTGGATGCGACGCATATAGAGCCGGTCGATTGGGAGGCCGGATACTTCGCGGCCTATCACGTTTATCCGTACTATCCGGATTTTTTCCATCTCGACAAGACGCTGGAGACGATTCCGGACGGTAACGGCGGATTCAATACGTATAAGGCTTACCTGCGACAGTTAAAGGCACATTACAAAGATATTCCGATCATGGTTACGGAGTACGGCGTACCTGCGTCTTTGGGCGTATCGCATATCGGTCCCGGCGGACGGAATCAAGGCGGGCACAGCGATGACGAAAAGGCCGAAATCGACGTATCCCTGACGAAAGACATTTATGACGAAGGCTACTCTGGCGCCATATTGTTCATGTGGCAGGATGAGTGGTTTAAGAAGACGTGGAATACGATGCGCTTTGAAATTCCTGAGGATCGGCGCTCCTATTGGCTGAATGTCCTGACGAACGAGAAGCTGTTTGGCATCGTCGCCATGGGTCCGGGGAAAGAGGAGGACATTATCATCGACGGCAAGCTGAGCGACTGGGACGCGCTGCCGGAAGGAGAGGTGAAGTCGTGGGACAAGCCTGCTCCCGGCATTGAACGGTTCCGCGTGACGCATGACGAGGCTTACGTATACGTAGGGCTCACATTAAGCGAGAATTTTGATCCGAAAGCCCGGCAAATCTATCTGGGAACGAGTACGCAGCCAGGCGGAAACGAGCCGGTTACCGAGCTGCCCGGCATCAAGCTGAGCGACGGGCTGGAAAATTTGGTCGTCATCGGCCAGGATGACGAGACAGAGGTGAAGACTGCGCCGAGCTATGATTTCCACCGCCGTCTCTATGGACGGTACGGCCACTGGATGCTCGAGGATCCGACCGAGGAAGAGAAGGTGCAGTTCCAACCCTGGAAGCTTGCCGTCAGCTTGACGATGTCTCCGCCGGATACGAGGCTCAGCCAGCCGTTTCAGGATATGACAGTCGGCAGTCTGGTGCGGGGAACCTCGGATCGGAAGGATGAGAACTTCAATTCGCTGACTTCGTGGCAATATAGCGGCCGCGAAGTAGAGCTCCGCATTCCCTGGATGCTGCTTGGCTTCGCAGACCCCAGCTCCCTTCAGGTCATTGATTATGGGCCGCTCAAGAAGGACCGCTCGTTTACGACGGCCCAGACGGACGGAATCACTTTTGTGCCCTGGATTAAAGACCGCAAGAACCAGGAAATATTTGGCCCGGGCAAAGGCGGACCCGCCGATCTTGCGGAGCAGCCGAAATATACTTGGTCGCCTTGGGAAACCGTGAATTACACCGAGAATTTAAAGTCCGGCTACTATGCGCTGAAGAAGTTTTACGAAAGCTTGCCGGAACATCAGCCTGAATAGTCCGGTGCTTGGTATATAGAAGGAGGAATGTTCTTTATGTATACGCATCTAACCTTGGCTATCTATTTCATTTATTTCTGCCTGGGACTGATCGGGATTGGAATCGTATCTCTATTCGTATTGAAGTTCAATCATTTGCATAAAGTGAAAAAAAATCAGCAGTACTTGCAGAAACATCAGGATTATTTCAAATTCATTCAAACCCATCTGAACGGCCCATCGGAGCTTCCGCTTCCGCCGGGCAAGCTTAAGGAGCTCGAAGGCCGGGTTATCCAGGAGAAATTGATCGGCTGGATCGAGCAGTTCAAGGGCGAGTATCGGGAGAAACTCGTCAAGCTCTGCCACGACGCCGGATTCGTTCAGAAAGATATCAAGCTGCTGGACAGCTTGTTCTACGGCCGGCGGATTGCCTCCGCTTACCGGCTTGGCGGAATGCGCGCAGCCGAGGCCGTCCCCCGGCTGCTGACGATGATGAAGAACGAGCGCTATACCCCGCTTACGATCGTCGTGGCCCGGGCGGTAGCCAAAAGCGCGGAGAATGAGGAGCAGCTGAAGGAAATGCTGCAGCACCTGCTTCGCCACGGCAAGCCGATCCACAATATGGCTGCCGATATCGTAATGGAGACCCAGCTTGATGCCAGCCGTCTGCTGCTGAAGCTGCTGGACGATGAGAATCCGGACCTCGTGAAGGTCGCTCTCGTCGCGATGTGGGGGCAGGCGATTCCAGAGGTCGTTCCTTCCCTGGATCGCTTGGTTGGCGCCGAACAGACGGATGTCCGTGCCGAGGCCGTCAAGCTCTATTTAAGCTCCAACCCGGTGCTTAAGGACGACACCATTAAGAAGCTGATGGCCGACAAGGATTGGGAGGTGCGGGCGGCCGTGGCGAAATCCCTCGGCTCTCTGCACGCTGCCGGCAGCATTCCGCTTCTCCGCAATGCGCTCAAGGATGCGAATTGGTGGGTACGGAACAACAGCGCTGAAAGTCTGGCGAAGCTGGGAGAAACAGGCTTCGAGGTGCTCTGCCAAATCGCGATGAACGGCTCCGGAGTGGAGCGGGAGACAGCGATGTATCACATCGAAAGAGCGATGCTGCAGGATAATGAGCATCAAAAACTCGACCAAATGGTCGCCTATAACAAAAAAAAGCTGCTGTACGAGCGGTATTTCGGCGTTGCCGAGCGAAGACCGGTTCGTCAGGTCGCGGCGGTCGGAGGCGATTACACTGCTTAGAGACATTTTGCTGATTTACGGTTTGTTTGCTATTTACTATGTAATGACGGTAAATACGATTTATTTTACGATTATGGCTTTTTCATTCCGGAACATCATGACGATTTTCCGCAGGTCGGCTTATTCGAAATACAACACGCTCTCGGGCTCGGAGCTGGTGCCGTCCGTTTCTTTGCTTGTACCGGCCTTTAACGAGGAGCTCACGGTCATCGAGAATGTGAAATGCTTGCTGACCTTGAATTATCCGACCTATGAGGTAATCGTCATCAACGACGGCTCCAGCGATAACACGCTGGGAGTATTACGGGAGGAATTTGGCCTCGAGCCGCTGCCAAATCCGGAAATGCGGAACTCGATCGATTGCCAGCCGATTACAGCTGTCTATTACAATCCTCAGTATCCGCATCTCTATGTAATAGATAAGCCGAACGGCGGGAAGGCGGATTCTCTGAATGCGGGCATCAATCTGTCCCACTATCCGCTTATTTCCTCCATCGATGCCGACTCTCTGCTGGAGAAGGACGCCTTGATCCGCATGGCCCGGATGTACATGGAGAATCCGGAAGAGACCGTAGCGATTGGCGGGGACGTCCGGATCGCCAACGGCTGTGTGATCGAGAACGGGGCGGTCAAGCATGTATCGCTGCCGCGCAAAATGTGGCCGATGTTCCAGGCTGTCGAATATTTGAAGGCGTTCCTCGGCGGACGCATCGGCTGGAGCTCCATTAACGGGCTGATTATCGTGTCCGGGGCGTTCGGGATGTTCCGCAAGGACTATGTCATCGCCGTAGGGGGATACCGTGGAGGATATCCCGGCGAGGACATGAACATCATTATCAAGCTGCATCGCTATATGCTGGAGAACAAGCTGAAATACCGCGTCGCCTTTTGTCCGGAAGCGGTATGCTGGACGCAGGCGCCGGATACTTACCGCATTTTGTCCAATCAGCGGAAGCGTTGGGGACGCGGTAATCTGAAGAACATGATCGAGAATTACGATATGGCCTTTAACCCGAAATATAAGGTCATGGGGCTGCTGACAATGCCCTACAATATTATTTTCGAAGCACTTAATCCATATTTCAAAATTACAGGGCTGCTTGCGCTGGTCGGTTATACGATCATGGATATGACGAATTGGAAAATTCTCGTCGTGTTCGGGCTCATCAATATTTTGAGCGGTTATTTGCTTAGCATCGGCGCCTTGTTCCTGGAGGAGCTTGCTTTCAAGCGATTTACGAAGCTGTCCGACCTGGCCCGCCTGCTGCTGTTCTCTGCTTTGAAGTTCTTCGGTTATGCCCAGCTTGGCGGACTTTGGCGGATTCAAGGCCATATTCAATTTATGCGCAATAACAATTCCTGGGGAACGATGACCCGGACAAGCTGGAAAGAAGAAAGCAAAGCGGCCAAGACCGCTTAAGGCTTAAGGGCTTGTTTGGACGAGGAGTCCGGGAAGGGAGTTGATAGCCAAGGCAGTAACAGCCCGCAAAGGGCTAAACCATCCTAATTCAAAGAAAGGCGGGAATTCAGATGCCGAATACGGCAGCATTGCAAACCGAAATCAAGCAATCCAGTTTATATTCAACGATCGAGCGGCATGTGAGGGAATCTGTCCAGGAGGCCAATGGGGTTCTGTTCATCTATTCCGCAAGTGCTCCATCCTATTTGGAGACGCAAATTCGCGGAATTTTAGAATCTCAGCCCGGCGTAACCTTTGAGCTCTGGAGCGGTAACGAACCTGGCAGCTATGCCGTTCTGCTGCCCGGGCAGCCGCTTGATTCCGTTCATTTTCAGGGCTTGCTGTTGAAGCAGCGGATTCAGGAAATCGTCGGAGACTTGGATCTGCACATGACCTTGTCGAGCTTTCCCGAGCAAGGCGAGCTGAGCGAGCAGGTTTTGAAGCAAATGGAGGAGTCCGCGAAGCTGAGCCCTTCCGGGGATATCCATATTTTTACGAGACAAGAGTTTCACTCATCGCAAAGCCGTATCCTGATCGTCGAAGGCGATCCTGCGGTTCGCGAGTTTCTGCAAATCAGGCTGCAGATGCAGGGCTATGACACAACCGTAACGGATAATGGAATTTCCGCGCTGGAGCTTATCGAGAGCTGGAATCCGGATCTGGTGCTGACGGAGTTGAATCTGTATGGCATCGACGGCCTGCCTTATATTCACCATATCCAGCAGCTCAACGTTAAAAACACGCCGAAAATTGTTGTTCTGACCGAGCAGCGCGTAGAGCAAACGATCAGTCTATGCTTCCAAAGCGGTGTAGATGATTACATCACCAAGCCCTTCTCGCCAGTTGAACTGGATGCGCGGATTCGGCGCTGCATTCACTAAATATTAAATATAGAAAAAAACAACTACTAGACAATATGGAGGTTGAAACCTGTGAATAAACAATACCGTGATTTATTGGAAGCTATTGAGTCAAAAGATGCCGTGCTGTGCGTCGTGGGCCTCGGATATGTCGGCCTTCCGCTGGCCGTAGAAATGGTCAAGCAAGGATTCAAGGTCGTAGGTATTGATCTGGATTCCAGAAAGATCGACCAGATTTACCGCGGGGAATCTTATATTCACGATATCTCCTCCACGACACTCAGCGAAGTCGTGCAAACGGGACGGTTCCAGCCAACTTCCGATTATGCAGCCCTGCGGGACGTCGATGCGATCAGCATTTGCGTGCCGACTCCGCTTAGCGAAAATCAAGATCCAGACACATCCTACATCGTGACCGTAGTGGAGAACATTAAACGTTATATGAAAAAAGGCGTCCTGATTACGCTGGAAAGCACGACGTACCCGGGTACGACGGAGGAGCTGATCCAGCGCGAGCTGGAAAGCCTCGGGTATGTAGTCGGAGAGGATTTCTTCCTCTGCTTCTCACCGGAGCGGGTAGACCCGTCCAATACGAAATTCAATACATTCAATACGCCGAAAGTCATTGGCGGAACGACGGAGGCATGCCTGGCGCTTGGCGTAGCCGTATACAGCCGGTATGTCGAGACGGTCGTTCCCGTATCGTCGCCAAAGGTGGCAGAAATGTCTAAGCTCCTTGAAAATACATTCCGCAGTGTGAACATTGCCTTCGTTAACGAAATGGCAATGATGTGCGACCGGATGGGCATCGATGTCTGGGAGGTCATCGATGCTGCGAAGACGAAGCCATTCGGCTTCATGCCATTCTACCCGGGGCCGGGAATCGGCGGACATTGCATTCCGCTTGATCCGATGTACCTGTCGTGGAAGGCAAAAGGATTCCGTTTCTACAGTCAGTTCATTGAGCTTGCTCAATCGACAAATGACAATATGCCTTATTACGTAGTAAACAAAACCTCGAAAATTTTGAATGAGTATGCGAAATCTATTAAAAAGTCGAACATCCTTATTCTCGGCATGGCTTATAAACCGGATATCAGCGATCTCCGGGAGTCGCCGGGTCTTGAAGTATATGAGTTGTATAAAGACAGCGGTGCAGCCGTGGAGTATTATGATCCGTTTGCTACAAGCTTCAAGGACAAAGCCGGTGTCACCGTTCATAGCGTGAAGTATGACCTTGAAAAGTTCAAATCCTATGATTGCATGGTCCTGGTGACAAATCACTCGGATCTCGACTACAGCGCCATCGCCTCGCTAGGCGTTCCGATTCTGGATACGCGCAATGCATTCAAGGAGTTCAAGCTGCCTCACGTGTACAAGCTCGGCCATTCCGTTCAGCATGTGGACGAGCAGGCCGAAGCGCTGATCGTAGGTTAAGAGAAGAGATTGGCTTAAACAGAACAGAAAAACGGGCTTGGCCCGGATAAAACAGGAGTGGAGGCGGAGATGAATATCAAATCGTTATTTAAACGGTATAGAGGGCTCATCATGGTATTGGCATCAGGATCAATCGTCCTACTTGCTGGATTGTTTGTTGTTCTACTCCGTCCTTCCGTCCCGGAAGCGAAGGCGACCTGGCTTTGGGACGCCCGGCTTGTGGAGAGCCATACGCAGGATATTATTGAATTCGCTAAAGAGAACGGCGTAACGACCGTGTTTTTGCAAATCGGAAATGAGGTAAGCGATGCCTCGTACCGGCGGTTTGTGGCTGCTGCAACCAAAGCCGAGCTGGAGGTTCATGCCCTGAACGGGCATCCGGAATGGGCTTTGCGGGAGCAGCGCAAGGAAGCGGTCCGCTTTCTCGATTGGGTCAAGCAATACAATGACCAATCCAGGCCTGAAGAGCGCTTTGCAGGCGTGCAATTCGACGTAGAGCCTTACCTGCTGAAGAGTTGGGGAACGAAGCAGGATGCCATGGTCGAGCAATGGATGGAGAGCGCCCGAATATGGGTGGAGCGTGCACAGCGCGATCAGCTCAAAATTGGAGCAGCGGTTCCCTTCTGGCTCAATGGCATCGAGCATGAGGAGCTCGGAAAAGGCCGCGATCTGCGGCAGTGGATGGTCGATAAGTTCGATTATGTGGCAATTATGGCCTACCGGGATGCAGCGGAAGCCATCTATGAGGTGTCGCGGGCGACGCTGGAGGAAGCCGACGAGCGGAATAAGCAGGTCTGGGTAGGCGTCGAGCTTACCAAAAGCCAGGAGGGACCAGGCGTGTCATTCTACGAACAGCCATTGGAATCCGTGACGCAGGAGCTGGACAAATTGGTGTCCCTGGTCGGCAAGCATTCCTCGTTTAAAGGCGTTGCCGTGCATAGCTATGAATCCTGGCGGGACAAGCAGGAGACAAAGGTGGCGCAAAAAACGGACGGTACGTCCGCAGACGATGCCTCCCCATAATCATCAAGGAAGTACAACAAGCCCAGCGCCTGTATAGGCGCTGGGCTTGCTGCATGGATCAGGAATAAACGCTTGGATGTGTTTTTTTGCTATAATAATTGCTACGAGAGTTTAAACCAACGAATGGAGCGATATCGATGATTCTGCATAAAGGAGAGATTTTATTTCGCCAGGGCGATGAAGGAAAATATCTCTACCATATTAAAAGCGGCCTGTTCAAGGTAACGCGGCTGCATGAGAACGGCAATATGGTCCTGTTCAACATCTTGTATCCCGGCGAGACGGTGCCGCACCACTCCCTAATCTCCCCGAAGGAGACGCATGGCACGGCAATAGCTCTCATTCGCAGCGAAGTAGAGGTCATTTCGGCCCAGGAATGGTACCGTGAGCTCGAAGAGAACCCGCAGAAGCCGCTGGAAGTCGCCCGACTGCTTCAGGAGAAGGTCCGCTTTATGCAGGAGCGCCTCGATCATCTTACGGTAGGCACCCCCGGCGAACGGTTGGAGTTGCTGCAAAAGTGGCTCAGCCACCACGCCAACGGCGTTCCTCTTACGGACTATTTGACTCAGGAAGAGATCGGCCAATTGATCGGGATCCGGAGGGAAACGGTCAACCGTCTGCTGCGCGGGCAGCACGCATAGGCGGCCGGACGGCTGCAGCCTATTCCTCAGAATTAGAGCTTGGGCTGGAGCCGCTTGGGCTGCCCAGGCTGCCGGCCGGTCCGAAAAATTCGTAATGGATATTCGCTTCAGGCACGTTCAGGCTGTGCAGGGCTTGATTGATCGCCCGCATGAACGGCACCGGTCCGCAGAAATAGAAGTCGGATTCCAGGGGCGCAACCTGCGAGAGCCACGAAGCGTCGATATAGCCGCTTTTGTCGCATCTTTCACTGTCCGCAGCCGATTCATAGACCGTGTAGCATTTCAAGCGGGTAGAATTATTGGCGGCCAGCTTGGCCACATGTTCCTTTAGGATATGGTGCCCCTTGCTCCGGGCGGCGTGAATATAGACGATATCGCGATCGGAATGCTGCAGCAGCGTCTCCAGCATACTGACCAGTGGCGTCAGACCTACGCCCCCGCCGATTAGTGTGACGGGCGTACCTAGGTTCTGATTCAGCGTGAAATCGCCCGCAGGCGCGCTAAGCTCGAGAATGCCGCCCTCCTGAATTTGCTCATGAAGATAGGTAGACACGATGCCAGCCGGCCGATCGTCGCCAGCGTCCTCCCGCTTGACGGTAATCCGGTAGTAGCCGGCTCCTGGGGCAGTGGACAAGCTGTAATGGCGAAGGTGCGTGAACTCCTGGCCTTCCGGCTTAACTCTTACCGTAATGTACTGTCCCGGCTCGTATGAAGCAGTTGCGTTGCCATCCTCTGGCAAGAGATAGAAAGAGGTTACCTCCGCCGTTTCCTGTACCTTGCGGTCGACGATAAAGCGGCGGAAGCCTCTCCATCCTCCGGGCTGCTGCTCGGTTTGCTCGTACATGCCCGCCTCCACGCTGATAAAGACATCCGCAATGACCCCGTAAGCTTTGCTCCATGCCTCGATAATTTCATCGGTAGCCGCTTCGCCCAGCACGGTTTTGATCGCAGCTAGCAGGTTCTCACCTACGATCGGATAATGCTCGGGAAGAATTCCCAGCGCACGATGCTTCTGGGCGATGCCGTGGACGACAGGAAGGATACGCTCCAGGGCGTCAATGTTCGCGGCGGCGGCGTAGACCGCATTGGCCAGCGCTGTCGGCTGCTTGCCCTGGCGCTGGTTGGCGTGGTTGAATACATTCAGCAGCTCGGGGTGGTTTCTGAACATCGTTTCATAAAATGTGCGGGTTATTGTTTCTCCGTGCACTTCCAGCACAGGAACTGTGGATTTAATGATTTCGATTGTTCGTGAATCAAGCATAACAGTACCCTCTTTCTAATTTAAATTGTGGTTTCGCATTTCTTCACCAGTATAGAACCGCCTTCAGGCCGAAAAGGTGATTTTCGTCACAGGAAAAATTCCTAAAATGTGAACAACTCAGAGATTGCAATGAATTTAATCACATCAAGGAGGAACGAAATAATTATTTCTGAGGCAAGCTGTTTAGTCATCATTGCCGCTGTGTTATAATAAAGATAGATACAAACCAAAAAAGAAAGGATCAGGATACCATGGGTTCCCGAAGGACGAAATCCCTAAGGACGATTTGGAAACGTTGTGATCTCTCTTACACTTAGCTTCTTTTCGTAGTGTCGTCGGTAATTTAGACTAACCACCCTACGAAGGAAGCGTGGAATGATGCGAAGGATGAACTCCTCACCAACCTTCTTTGTAGGGTGCGGCCGCAAGGTTGACCAAACTACGATAAGAGGGATTGGAAATGGGGAAAAAAGTAGACTGGCAAGCCTTGAGCTTGCAGGTAACAATGCTGTTGCTGGGTACGTTTTTATTGGCTTTCACGTATTATCATATTAATTTTCAGAACGGTTTAGCCGAAGGCGGATTCGTGGGCCTGGCGCTGCTGGGCAAGTATTTGTTCGATTTGCCGCCGGCTCTGAGCATGATCATGCTGGATATTCCGGTACTGATCGCCGCTGTGTTCTTAAAAGGACGCAAGTTTATTGCAAATACGTTATTTGCATCACTGGCATTCTCGGCATTTTATGAGCTATGCGAGCGGTTCTCGCCGTTTATCTTAAATCTGCAGGATAATTTGCCGATTGCTGCGCTGCTGTCGGGTGTGTTCACGGGAATCGGCGCAGGCGTTGTGCTGCGGGTAGGCGGGGCTACAGGCGGGGACGATATGCTGTCCCTCATCATCAGTGAACGATCCGGCCTGAAGATCGGTACGGTTTTCATCCTGATGGATGCCTTGGTTCTAGGCATATCTTTAATATATTTACCATTTACGGAAACGGTATTCACGATCCTGGCCGTGCTGATCGCTGGCAAGACGATCACCTGGACCGTAAACTGCGGGAAGCAAGATACCCCGGTTCTCCGTGTGCCATATGCAATCAAAGAAAAAACAGCCCGGGCCTGATAGCCTGAGCTGTTTTTTTGCCGTTGCGGCGGCATTATTTTTTGTCGTCATGATGCTTGGGGTGGTTGTCGTCCCATTCATGTGCCTTTGCCGTGCCGATCGCGATGGCTCTGCCTTCCTCATAGCCTTCCTCAAGCAGGGCATTCGCGATTTCGATCGCTTTGTTGCGGACGCGCGCATCCAGGTTTTTCATGGATACCGGGTAATCCTGTTGGTTCCAGGGCATGGATTATCTCCTCCTTGTGAGGGTAGTATTCCTATACTCATTACCCTGATTCAGAAACGCGCTAACACGGTTTATTATTCATCGCTGCCGGACTGCCCGGACTCTTCGAACAGGTAGAGATACTCCCCGTATCCCTCTTGTACAAGCTCCTCCTTAGGGATGAAACGGAGTGCCGCCGAATTGATGCAGTAGCGCAGACCGGTTGGTTCCGGGCCGTCATCGAATACATGACCCAAATGGGAATCGCCCTCACGGCTGCGGACTTCGGTACGGATCATGAAGTGGCTTGTATCCAGTTTTTCCTTGATACTGTATGATCGCAAAGGTCGCGTGAAGCTCGGCCAGCCGCAGCCGGCGTCATATTTATCCCTGGAGCTGAACAGCGGCTCGCCGGACACGATGTCGACATAGATGCCATCAGCCTCGTTATCCCAATATTCGCCGGTGAACGGTCTTTCCGTTCCGTTGTTCTGGGTCACTTCATATTGAATCGGGGTCAGGCGCTGCTGCAGCTCCACTTTGTCGGCCGGGCCCGACCAGTGCCGCTCGATAAAATCCTCCCGCCCCGAGCCCTTGCGGTATCTCCGGTAATGGGCAGGATTTTTCTTATGGTATTGCTGATGGTATTCTTCTGCAGGGTAGAATGGCGCAGCCGGGAGAATGGCTGTTACGATCGGTTTTGCAAACCTTCCGCTTTGCTCCAGGGCCAGTTTGGACGCCTCGGCCTCCTGGCGCTGCTCCTCCGTATGATAGAAAATCGCCGTTCGATACGAATCCCCACGGTCATGGAATTGACCGCCCTCATCGGTCGGGTCAATCTGCTGCCAGAACAGCTCCAGCAGCTTCCGGTACGGGAACACAGAGGGGTCAAAAGCAATTTGCACCGCTTCATAATGTCCGGTGCGATTAGAGCAGACCTCTTCATAGGTAGGGTTTGCCGTATGGCCGCCTGTATAGCCGGAGACGATGCCGTAGATGCCAGGCAGCTCCTCAAAGGGCGAAACCATGCACCAGAAGCAGCCGCCGGCAAACGTAGCCAGCTCCCTATTCGACGTTGGCGTTGTACTCATCATGCACTCCTCCGTTTCATTTTAAATTTTATTATATCTTTTTTTGACGAAATCCCCAAACCCACAGCAGAAGCAGCAGGACCACGAAATAGGACACGGCTATAACCCCCGCGGCAAGCGGACGCTCTGTCAGGGTTGAGCCCACGTAAGCATAAACGTAAACGGCAGGCAATTTGCCGACAAGAGAACCAAGGATGAAGTGGAGGAAGGACATCCCTGTGGCGCCTGCATAAATGTTAACTGCCGTCTGGGGCAGGATCGGGATCAAGCGGCAAATCGCGATGGTGCGAAAAGGCCTGCTGGACGAGAACTGCGTCAGCCGCTCCAATTTGTCGTAACGGGCCAGCCAGCTAGCCGCGGACTCCCGGAACAGCGCTGCCGCCCCATATACGATGGCACCGGCCAGCGTAGAGCCGATCAAGATAATGGTTCCGCCGCTCCATGTGCCCATCACATAACCCGCAGCGGCGACCACGACCTTATAAGGCATGACGGGGAACAGAGCCAGCAGAGTGGAGAGCGCCAGCAGCAGCCAGACTGGAGGCGATCCTTGAATCCATCCCGCAAGCTCATGACGATAGATGTAGGTTAGCAGGAATAACGCAGCATACAGTATTGCCACAGACCATTTTTTCATCGGACAAGGCCCTCTCTTTCTTTCTGTATCATACCAAAGAAGCGGGCTTGCTAGAAAGGTTGTGCGAGTTTCATATTTTTTTCAAGATATCTGGCGCTTGGGCTAAGACCGTGTTATAATAATCACATTATATGGATGTATGGTTCCCAAAGGGGAGTAGCTGTAACAGTAAAGTCGTCATTACGGGATGGATTGTCCCCGGCTTTATTGACAACATTGGATGTTGTTGGCGAGACCTTTGCCCGCACGTGTATTGGGTGAAGGTCTCTTTGGATGCTTAAGCGTCGTGCCCAATACCGGCACGGCGTTTTTTGTTGGGACAAGTTCATCGCAGGAATAAAGAAAGGGAGAGAGAAAATGGACTTTACTTCGTTGGACTTTTGGACCGCGCTGATGTCGATCGTGCTGATTGATCTTGTTCTTGCAGGCGACAACGCCATTGTGATCGGGCTTGCGGCACGCAACGTACAGAAAGAGGACCAGAAGAAAGTAATCCTCTGGGGAACGGTCGGAGCGATTCTCGTTCGCGTCATCATGACCCTGCTTGTGCTGCAGCTGTTGACTATTCCAGGGCTTCGGCTCGCCGGCGGCCTGATGCTGCTGTATATTGCATACAAATTGCTGGTGGATGAGAAGGATCATGAAATCGATGCAGGCAGCCAAATGTGGGCAGCGATCCGGACGATCATCATCGCCGATACGATGATGGGTCTGGACAATGTGTTGGCCGTGGCAGGTGCAGCTCATGGGGATTTCGTCCTGGTTGTTATCGGGCTGGCGATTTCCATTCCAATTATGGTCTGGGGAAGTACGCTGATACTGAAGCTTACGGATCGCTTCCCGTTCGTGATTACGATCGGCGCGGCCGTGCTGGCATGGACCGCAGCCAAAATGCTTGTCCAAGAGCCGCTCATTGAAGGCTGGTTCGCAGCAGGCTGGGTCAAATACGGATTTGAAATCATTTGTATCATCATTATCGTAGCGCTTGGATCTTATGTGAAGAAAAACCAGGAGAAGAAGCGCCAAATCGAACAAGCCTTGAATCAAGGAAATTCTCCGATATAAAAAACATGGAAACGCCGCTTTGTCATAGGACAGGGCGGCGTTTCGCTATAATGATTTCGTTCAGCCGCTGCTGCGGGCGCGTTGGCGAAACTCCTTGGGCGACATGCCGTACCGCTTGCGAAAGAGGCGGTGAAAATAGTTGTAGTTGGGAAAACCTGAGCTTTCCGCGACATGCTCCAGGGATAAAGGGCTGTAGATGATGCGCTCGCGCGCCATGTTAATCCGGACTTCCAGCGTGTACTGAATGATGCTCGTGCCGAATGCCTGTTTAAACAGGAATACCGCCCGGGAGACGCTGATGCCGACATGGGAAGCAACATCCTCCAGCTTAAACGGGGAGGAAGCGTTCTCCTCGATATAGTTCTTGATGCGGTGGGCAAGATATGACTGGGGCGACAGAACCTGATGCTCTTGCAGGTTGCGGTCGATATCCAGGCATAAAATTTTCAGGTAATATCCGGCGATCTCCGGTGATGGATTGGAAATTCTGCGCTGCTCCATCATAATCTGCCGGAAGGCGCCGACGAGGCCCTCGGACAAGGTAACCTTAAACTTTTGCGGCCGCTTGGTCTCCTGCCACCATCGCTCGACCCAGGCGCCGGACAGGAAGATATGATAATCCGCACTGTCCACCGTAAATTCGCCGGATTGATTTTGCTCGGCTTCGATTTTCAGCTCGTAAGGCTCCTCGGGGGCAAACAGCAGAAGATCGCCCGGCTCCAGCAGCTCAAGCTGGCCGTTGATGCGGCTTCGGCACCGGCCTGCCGTCTGGAGACGAATCAGAAAGTGGCCCAATCCGTCATCATTGGACATATGGAACGGCTTGCGGTGAACGGAGTAGCCTGCTGTCAGTATTTGCAAGTCATCATGAAGTCGCATACGTTGTCCTCCATTGCTTCGTAAAAAATAATAAGCAGATTGTTCATGTCTCAATCATATTATTCATTTTAAATTGCAACCGATTTAATTACTATGTTAATAGAGTGACGGCAAAACAACAATAACGCTTCTGGGGGTAACTCTAATGACAGCCATGAGAATTGGAATCATCGGATGTGGAAACATCAGCCCAGCCTATTTGAATTATTTGAAGGACAGCACCGTTGCCAAAGTAACGGCATTGGCCGATCTGCTGCCGGAGAAGGCGGCGGAACGGGCCAAGGAATACGGTATTGAGCAAGTATACTCCGTGGAAGAGATGCTGCAGTCCCCGGACATCGACATCATTCTCAACCTCACGATTCCGGCTTCTCATGCGGCGATCAACATTGCGGCTCTGGAGCATGGCAAGCACGTGTACGCGGAGAAGCCGTTGTCGATATCGCTTGAAGACGCTAAACGGACGCTAGAGCTCGCAGAGGCAAGGCAGCTGCGCGTGGGCTGTGCGCCTGACACGTTCCTCGGAGCGGGGCTGGAGACTAGCCGCATGGCGATTCAGGAAGGACGGATCGGTCGGCCGGTTGCGGCTTCGGCGTTTATGATGGGAGCAGGGCCGGAAGGATGGCACCCGAACCCGGATTTCTTCTACCAGGAGGGCGGCGGACCGATGTTCGACATGGGGCCGTACTATTTGACGGCACTGGTCAATTTGCTCGGGCCGATCACTCGCATTAGCAGTTCAGCGCAAAGCTTGCTCCCAGAGCGTATCGTGAAGTCCGGTCCGCGGGCAGGCACGCGCATTCCCGTGCATACGCCGACGCATTACAGCGGAACGCTTGATTTTGCAGGCGGAGCGATCGGTACCCTGATTACGAGCTTCGACATTCCTGGTGGCAGCACGCTTCCCCGCATTGAAATATATGGAACGGAAGGCTCGCTGCTTGTTCCCGACCCGAACTGCTTTGACGGTGAAGTGAAGATTCGCAAATACGGCTCCGAAGAATGGAGCGTCGTTGAGCCTGCTTTCACCGGAGGCGCCAACGAGAGAGGCAAGGGGATCGAAGACATGGCTAGAGCGATTCTCGAGAACCGGGAGCACCGGGCCAGCGGCAAGCTCGCCTACCATGTGCTCGAAGCGATGCATGCTTTCCTGTCTTCATCTAAGGAAGAAAGACATATTCATCTGGAAAGCGCCTCATCATTGCCGTCGATCGGGGGTTATCGTCCAGCTGACAAGGCAGTGCTTGTATAGGCCTGGCTAGTTTGAAGCTTCTTAGACAATGGTTATTCCATCCAATTAATTATATGAGGTGAGAACATGGCGAATTTAGGATTGCAGCTGTATACGGTTAGAGATCATTTGGAGAAGGACTTTGAAGGCACGCTGCGCAAAGTAGCCGAACTTGGCTATAAGGGTGTTGAATTTGCCGGTTATTACGGGCGTACCCCTGGACAGGTATCCGAAATCTTGAAGGAGACGGGATTATCCGTCATCGGGGCTCATACTTCGTACGACCGCCTGCGCAATGCGCTGGAAGAAGAGATTGCGTTCAACAAAGCGATCGGCAACCAATATCTTATTTTCCCTTTCTTGGCGGAGGACGAACGCGACCGCTGGCCTGAAGTCATTGAGGATTTGAAGGCGATTGGCAAACGCTGCGCTGCTGCCGGTCTGGGGCTTCTATATCACAATCATGAGTTCGAGCTGACCGAGACGCTGGACGGCCAGCCAGTGCTTGACGCAATCTATGAGCGCGTCGCTCCGGAATTGCTTCAGGTTGAACTGGACTCCTGCTGGGTAACCTATGCAGGCTTCGATCCGCTGGCGTACATAGCGAAATACAGCGGAAGAATTCCATTATTGCACTTGAAGGATATTGTCAAGAAAGAGGACGGATCTGCTGAAACGGTTGAGCTAGGCCGGGGAATCGTCGACATCAAGGCAATTGCGGATGCCGCTGTTGCAGACGGAGTGAAGTGGATCATCGTAGAGCAGGATTACTGCGCTGGAGATTCGCTGGATAGCATTGCAGTAAGCATGGAATGGATTAAAGGTTATGTTCAAGAGGGAGGAAAAATCAATGTCTAAAACGTTAAAAGTAGCCATCGTTGGGTGCGGTGGAATCGCGAACGGCAAACATCTGCCGAGCTTGGCTAAGCTGTCTGAGGTTCAAATGGTCGCATTTTGCGATATTATAGAAGAGCGGGCTCAAAAGGCCGCTGCGGAATATGGTGTGGAAGGCGCTAAAGTGTTCACGGACTACCGCGAGCTGTTGAAGGAAGATGTGGATGTCGTTCACGTCTGCACGCCGAACGATTCGCATGCCGAGATCACGATTTCATCTCTGGAATCCGGCAAGCATGTGATGTGCGAGAAGCCGATGGCCAAAACCGCAGAGCAGGCGCGTCAAATGCTCGATGCAGCCAAGCGCACCGGGAAGAAGCTCAGCATTGCTTACCAGAACCGCTTCCGCAGCGACAGCTTGTATTTGAAGCAGCTATGTGAGGATGGGGAGCTGGGCGACATCTATTTTGGGAAAGCGCTTGCTATTCGCCGTCGTGCCGTACCGACATGGGGCGTGTTCCTGGACGAGGAGAAGCAGGGCGGAGGACCATTGATCGACATCGGCACGCATGCGCTTGACCTGACATTGTGGCTGATGGACAACTATGAGCCGAAAAGCGTTACGGGCTCGGTATTCCATAAGCTCGGCAGCCGCGAAAATGCCGCCAACGCGTTCGGTCCTTGGAATCCGGAGGAGTTCAAGGTCGAAGATTCAGCGTTTGGCTTCATTACGATGAAGAACGGCGCCACCATTATGCTGGAATCCAGCTGGGCCTTGAACGTGGTGGAGACGGGCGAAGCGAAGACGCTGCTCTGCGGTACGGAAGGCGGAGCGGACATGAAGGACGGCCTGCGGATCAACGGCGAGAAGCTGAGCCGGCTGTACGAGACGAAGGTCGACTTTGGCGCCGGTGGCGTAGCTTTCTTTGACGGCGAGCAGGAGACCGATGCCGTTCGCGAGGCGAGAGCTTGGGTTGAGGCGATTCTGGAGGATAAAGAGCCGCTCGTTAAACCGGAGCAAGCGCTTGTAGTCACCGAAATTCTGGAGGCGATCTATACTTCCGCGAGAACTGGCAAGACCGTATATTTTGACTAATCCATAGATCTAAGGAGGTTCAACCATGAAACTAGGGGTATTTCTCGTTTTGTTTGGCGGACGTTCATTGGAAAAGGCGCTGGATATGGCGGCAGGGCAGGGCCTAAAGGCCGTGGAAATCGGCACCGGGGGTTATCCCGGCAATGCTCACTGCAACCCGGACGTGCTGCTTGAGGACAAGGCGGCGCTGGAACGCTTCAAGAAAGCGGTGGAATCACGGGGCATGATCATCAGCGCACTAAGCTGCCACGGCAATCCGCTGCATCCACAGAAGGCGATTGCCAAGGAATTCCACGATGCGTTCGTCAAGACGGTACAGCTAGCGGAGCGGCTGGAGGTTCCGGTCGTTAATACGTTCTCGGGCTGTCCGGGCGATCATGAGGATGCCAAGTATCCGAACTGGCCGGTAGCTCCTTGGCCGAACGACTATCAGGAAATACTGGCCTGGCAGTGGGAGAACAAGGTGATCCCTTATTGGACGGAATGGGGAAAATATGCCGCTGACCGGAATGTGAAAATCGGTTTGGAGCTTCATGGCGGATTTTCCGTTCATACGCCGGGCACGTTGCTGCGGCTGCGCGAGGCTGCGGGCGAAGTCATCGGAGCTAACCTGGACCCAAGCCATATGTGGTGGCAGGGCATCGATCCGGTACAGGCGATTTCCATTCTGGGCCGTGCCGGAGCAATTCACCATTTCCATGCAAAGGATACTTCCGTAGATCCTGTTAACGTCAATATGCACGGCATCACGGACATGCAGCCGTATACAGCGATGATGGACCGGGCTTGGCAGTTCCGTACGGTCGGCTACGGCCATGATCTTAAGACTTGGAGCGATATCATCAGCGCTCTCCGCCTGGTCGGCTACGACTATGTGATCAGCATCGAGCATGAAGACGGATTGATGTCGATTGAGGAAGGCTTCACGAAGGCGGTACGCAATTTACAGGGAATCATGATCGAGGATTCCGCCGCTGATATGTGGTGGGTATAATTGGTTAAGGAAGCAGTATACTAGAAATAGCGGCTACCGCCTTGGTAGCCGTTTTTTGTTAGATGGTATCTAACAAGACGAAAGGCAAGGAAGAAATGGAACTTAAAGCGGATTCACTCTGCGCTCTTTTTGCGGTATAATCAAATATTATCCCAGTGTTCACGGTGTAAAAAATATGTTAAGGTTGATATATACTAACTAAACGTAAGTTTTAGGTTTTCCGAGTTCACTCGGGTAGAGAGGTGAAGAGCAATGGAAGATGCGCATCATACGCTGTGTCCGCGGTTCGAGTCGGCATTCTCGATCTTGGGCAAGCGCTGGAACGGACTGATCATTCATTCGTTGATGACCGGGCCTAAGCGATTTAAGGACATCTCCAACTTGATTCCGTCGATGAGCGATAAAATGCTGTCTGAACGGATGAAGGATCTGGAGAATGAAGGCATTCTCGTCCGTCACGTATATCCAGAGACGCCGGTGAGGATCGAATATGAACTGACGGAAAAAGGGCTGGCATTGGGGCCGGTCATGGGCGAGGTTCAATGCTGGGCCGAGAAATGGATCGACTAAGCTTCGTGCCGTTACCTGAGACGGAGCGGCACGAATAATAACGAAAGTGGGTGTACTTGTGGCTGAGGTCATTGTGATCGGAGCAGGGCCAGCGGGGGCTAGCGCAGCTTTGTTCCTGGCAAAGGCAGGGAAGGAGACCCTTGTGCTTGATAGCAATACGAGCATGACGAAACGGGCATGGATCGAGAACCATTATGGAGCAAAGGGAATATCCGGTCCGGAGTTACTGCAAATTGGACGTGAACAGGCAGAGAAGTTCGGGGCCAAATTCATCGAAGAGAAGGTAACGGCCATTGATACGAATGGCGGTTCGAAAGTGACCGTGAAGACGGATTCAGGCCGCAGCTTTGAAGCATCCCATATTATTCTGGCTACGGGTGTCCTGACCGACTTGGCCAGCTCCATCGGGCTCGAACTGAAGGAAGGCACGGAGCCGCGGATCAAGACGGTGATCCAGACGGACGGAGCCGGAAGAACGAGCAAGCCGCGGATCTGGGCAGCGGGCACGGCTGCCGGCGTCAGCGTCCATACGATCATTACCGCAGGCGATGGAGCAAAGGTAGCCATCGAATTAATCAGCGAGCTTAATGGCGAACGCTACGTTGACCACGATATACTTAAAAGCGAATAACGAAGTTTAAGTTATCATTTTATTGTTCTATGCGGGCTGCCCTGAAGAGGGGGCCTTTTTTTGTTGGCAGAAATGGTCGGTGGTGTACTATAGTATATGCAATTTAAAACACTTTGCTTAGCATCCATGTTTGAGAACTGGATTCGAGTCCGTTATGCTAGAAAGAGAGAACTCGGGTGAGGCCTATATGGAAAGCAGGTGCAGATATGAACTATAAAATGGCTTTTATATCGATGTTGACCGCAATGCTCGCTCTGCTCGGGACAGGCTGTACGTCGCAGACTGTAAAAGAGCCTCCGGCTCCGGTCGAACATAAGCAAGAGGAACATGACATTACTTTGAAAATCGATGGAAGCACCTTGATTCCTGATGTAACCAGCAGTATTCATTTTGATTATATGGAGGGACTTACCGTGCGGCAGGCGCTGGAGAGCCAGCTGATCCAGCTTACGAGTGATGGCAAAGGCATCTTGTCCGTTGGGGATGTATCGCTGGATACGACCCTGGAATGGGGCGTGAAATTAAATAAGCAGGACTTGAAGCCGGAGGACTGGAGCACAAAGCTGAAGAAGGGCGACGTTATCCTCGTCTATGTCAAGACGGTGAACAGCGAAGGGGATTTGACGGGGCAGGAAGCGATCATATTAACCGTAAATCATGGCGTCGCTAGCGGCGGGGAACGGCTGCAGTTTGTGAAGCGGTATGAAGATAACATTACGGTAAGGGATCTGCTGAGAATGAGCGGAATCGTCACATTCAATTTGAACAACAAGCAAATTATTGCTGTTAATGGACAACAGCCAGGCATGCATGAAATGTGGATTTTAAAGGTAAATCATAAAGAGCTTAAGGAGAACGGGCTGGAAATGCGCCTTAAACCACATGATAACGTGCAGCTGGAGCTGATCAGAATGTAATTTGGTGATCCTCTGCTCTAAGGGATTGCATTTCGCGAAGATTGGACTAAAATATTGCGCAAGGCCGAACTTCGCGAAATGCAGGATGCAAGCGGGAAGAAAAGAAAAATGTGACAGTTCTTGTGATAATATTCACAATTAATGTGAATGTAATCACAATCTCATTTAAATTTTAATTATATAATAACACCATGAAATGGAAACAAAGGATCAAAGTTAAGAAGGAGGCATTCCTCGATATGAATACTCATAAGCCTAAACTGGTCGTGATCGGGAACGGAATGGCCGGAATCAGTACAGTCGAACAAATTCTGAAGTTGACAACACAATTTGAAATTACGGTATTCGGCAGCGAGCCGCATCCGAACTATAATCGCATTATGCTCTCCTATGTGCTTGAGGGAAGCAAGACGATCGACGATATCGTTCTTAATGACTGGCAATGGTACGCTGACAACGGTATTACGCTGCACACAGGAACCAAGGTCGTAAAAATTGACGAAACGCATAAAGAAGTAGTGACCGAAGAGGGAATGAGGGTTCCTTACGACAAGGTGATTATCGCCACAGGATCAAACTCATTTATTCTGCCTATTCCGGGCAGCGACAAGCAAGGCGTGATCGGCTTCCGCGATATTGCAGACTGCAATCAGATGCTGGAGGCTGCCAAAACGTATAAGAAAGCGGCTGTCATCGGCGGGGGACTGCTGGGGCTCGAGGCTGCCAAAGGTCTTGTGCAACTGGGCATGGACGTTACGGTTGTCCATTTGATGGAGGATCTAATGGAGCGGCAGCTGGATCATCAGGCCGCGCTTATGCTGCGCGCGGAGCTGGAGCGCCAGGGCATTAAGTTCAAAATGCAGGCACAGACGGTCGAGCTGCTTGGCGGAGAGAGAGTGAGCGGCCTTCGCTTTGCCGACGATACTGTGCTGGACGCGGAGTTCGTCGTAATGGCCGTAGGCATCAAACCAAACGTTGAGGTAGCCAAGAACAGCGGCATCGAAGTAAACCGGGGCATTGTCGTCAACGATTACATGCAGACGTCGATGAAGGACGTATATTCGGTAGGCGAGTGCAATGAACATCGCGGCGTATGCTACGGCCTCGTGGCTCCGCTCTTCGAGCAGGGAATGGTGCTGGCGAAGCATATTTGCGGAGTAGAAACCGCTGCTTATGAGGGATCGGTCGTATCTACGAAATTGAAAATTTCCGGCGTGGACGTATTCTCGACCGGCGAATTTATTGACGGACCCGAGCATACGGTCATCGCGAGCAAGGATGATTGGAAGCGCACGTATAAGAAAATATTGCTTAAGGATGGCATTATGGTTGGCGCCGTCCTGTATGGGGACATCACGGATTCGGCGGAGCTGCAAAAGCTGATCAAACAAAAAACGGCCATGACCGACGAGCTGTACAATACGCTGATGGGCACAGGCTGCTGCGGCAGCGGGGCGAAGAAAACGGCTACGGTCGAGACGATGTCCGACGATGAAATCGTCTGCGGCTGCAACGGGGTGACCAAAGGAAGTATCATCGACGCAGTTACGAACCAGGGCCTGACGACGGTGGACGAAATCAAGGCCTGCACCGGGGCAACCCGTTCGTGCGGAGGCTGCAAGCCGGTCGTTGAGCAAATTCTGCAGTATGTGCTGGGAGACGGGTTCAAAACCGCAGCGAAGCAGGGCATCTGCGGCTGCACCACGCTCAGCCGCGACGAAATCGTCGCCGAGATTAAAGCCAAGGGGCTGCAGACGACCAAAGAGGTCATGCATGTTCTCGGCTGGAATGAGCCGGAAGGATGTTCGAAGTGCCGCCCTGCGCTCAATTATTACCTAGGTATGATTTATCCGGACACCCATGAGGACGAGAAAGAATCGCGCTTCGTCAATGAACGGTTGAACGCCAACATTCAGAAGGATGGAACGTATACGGTCGTTCCGCGGATGTACGGGGGCGTAACGACACCGGAGGATCTGAAGAAGATCGCCGATGTCTCGCTGAAATACGATGTTAAGGTAGTGAAAGTGACCGGCGGCCAGCGCCTCGATTTGATTGGCGTGAAAAAAGAGGACCTGCCGAAGGTATGGGAAGAGCTCGGCATGCCGTCGGGGTATGCTTACGCAAAATCGCTGCGTACCGTCAAGACCTGCGTAGGCTCGCAGTTCTGCCGTTTCGGCACCCAGGATTCGATGAGCATGGGAGCGCTGCTGGAACGCAAGTTTGAGCGGATAGACTATCCGGCCAAATTCAAAATGGCTGTCAACGGCTGCCCGCGGAATTGCGCGGAAGCCTGCACGAAGGACATCGGCATCGTCGGCAACGACGGGGGCTGGGAGATCTTCATCGGCGGCAACGGCGGCATTAAAGCCCGTCTGGCGGATTCGCTTTGCAAGGTGAAGACGGATGAGGAACTCATCGAGGTATGCGGCGCCGTCATCCAATATTACCGGGAGACCGGAAATTATCTGGAACGCACCTCGGAATGGGTTGAGCGCGTTGGCCTGGAGCAAATCAAGGCTGCTGCCGTCGACGATCTGAATCATCGCCGGGAGCTGGTAGAGCGCGTCGAGTTCGCCTTAAAACAGGCGGAAGAGCCTTGGAGAAAAATGCTGAATGACCATGACAGCCGCAGCAAAATGTTCCATAGCGTAGAAATGAAGGGATAACGATCAGAGAGGAGAATGGAGATGGGAGCAACGCAGGAGACCATGCACCATGTAGGCACGCTGGATATGTTTATGAAGCAGATCGGGCGGATCGTGGAATTAAACGGCGAGCAAATTGCCGTATTCCGCGATTCCTCCGACCGGATCTATGCCGTTGAGAACAAGAATCCCCACCCAAAGGGCGGGCCGCTGGCCGAGGGTATCGTGTCGGGCCACTATTTATATGATCCGCTGTACGATTGGAAGATCGATTTAACGACGGGGCTGGTACAAGCTCCGGATACCGGACAGGTGAAGGTATATGAGGTGAAGGTAGAGGACGGCGGCGTCTGGATTGGCGCATAGGAAATTAGCCGGGTTTTCAAGCTTGAATGAATGACGGGAGCAAAGGGAGAGAACTGATATGTATACGCAAAATATTGAGGCCATTATTGAAGCGGCAGTCAAGAAAAGGGACGCGATGCGGGAGAGCCTGCCGCGATACATTGTATCCGCTTTGCTCGCCGGTGCCTATGTGGGGCTCGGGATCATACTTATCTTTAGTCTCGGCGCTCCGCTGGCCAAAGCGGAATCTCCCATTCAATCGCTCGTCATGGGGGCATCCTTCGGGATAGCCCTCACCTTGGTCGTCTTTGCCGGCTCGGAGCTGTTTACGGGAAACAACATGTTTTTTACGATCAGTACGCTTGCTAAGCGGACTTCGCCAGGCGACACGCTGAAGAATTGGGCGATTGTGTTCCTCGGCAACTTGGCGGGCGCAGTGGCGCTATGCCTGCTCATCGTCGGTTCGGGCTTATTCAAGACTGCCGGACCGGAACATTTGATTTTCGCTGCTTCAGCGAAGAAGATGGCTGCCCCGATATCAGAGCTGTTTTTTCGCGGGATATTGTGCAACTGGCTTGTCTGTCTGGCCCTGTGGATGGCGAACCGCGCCAAGGATGACATCTCCAAGCTGGTGCTGATCTGGTGGTGCCTCTTTGCCTTCATTGCCAGCGGCTATGAGCACAGCGTTGCTAATATGACGCTGCTCAGCCTCTCGCTGCTGCTCCCGAACCATCCGGATACGATTTCGCTCGCCGGCTGGCTGCACAATATGATTCCAGTGACGCTAGGGAATATGGTAGGCGGCATTGTATTTGTAGGCATGGCTTATTGGTTTATCTCCCCAGTGCGCAAGAAAAACGATGTTTCGAGATGAGAAAGCAGTTAGCAGAATAAGGCGTCCTGTCAGCCGATACTGGCTGGGAGGGCGTCTTTTTGCTTGCATGAAGACGGACGAAGCCGCTGGTTCATGAAGTCCATAGAAATATCTCCTCTAATAGTGGATTTGTCATCCTTACAGGCCGGAAGCCTTATTTTATAATGAGGGTGCATAGCAATACTACTCAATTATTTAGGGAGGTCAAACAGTGAGAAAAAGTCTGATCATGATGTTAAGTCTGATTTTTGTAGCCGGCGCTCTGGTGGCGGGCTGCGGAAAAAGCAGCAATTCCGTGGAGCCGGTAAATACGGGCGCCAATGGCGGAAATGCGCAGCAAAACAGCAAAGCGGAGCCGTTTGAGCTGAAAATGCGCCATATCGAAATCGGGGAACCGAACAAAAACCGCTTGGCTCGCTTGGAGGCCGTGAAGCAGAGGATCGAAGAGCAGGTTCCTGGTTTGACGATCAAGCTTGACGGTGTGGACAGCGAGGTTAACCGGAAAGACAAGCTGAGAAGCGAAATGGCTGCAGGCAATCCTCCGGATATTTTCGATGCCTTCGGCAGCCCGGATATCGGCGTATACGCGAAAGAAGGCTTAGTCCTTGACATCGGTCCAATTCTGGATGAGTTGAACTTGAGAGAGCGTTTCATCAACTTGGATCCTTGGACATACGATGGCAAAATATACGGCCTGCCAAAAGGCGGATCGATCGAAGGGTATTTCTATAATAAAGAGTACTTTGCTGCAAAAGGGCTGGAAGTCCCGAAAACGCTAGCCGAATTGGAAGCGCTTGCCGAGAAGGTGAAGGCTGACGGCAAGGTTCCTTTCGCCCAAGGCTCCAAGGATGCTTGGGTACCGCTCATGACGACGAATAACCTGTGGGCGTACTATGCCGGAGCAGATTTCACGGCCGGATTCAAGACCGGTGAATCGAAGTGGAATGATCCGAAAATGGTCGAGGCCGTGAGCAAGCATCAGGAATGGGTGAAGAAGGGTTATTTCAAGAAAGGTGAGCTTGGCATCGACTACAATAGCCAGCGCAACCAGCTGCTGACGGATGAAGCCGTAATGATGTACGACGGTTCCTGGGCTTCCTCCGTGTTCAACGATGAGGTGGGCGCTGACGGCAAGAGCAAGTTTGGCTTCTTCGTCATGCCACCGCTGAATGAAGGAGACGGCTTCAGCTCGATGGTTGACTCGAACAACGGCTATGGCTTCTCCGCAAAGGTAGCGGAAGATCCGCAGAAGCTGGAAGCGGTCAAAACATTCATTAAGGTCTTTTACAGTGATGAAGTTCAATTGCAAAGTCTGAAGGAGGACGGCTTGCTTCCTTCCATGATTTTGAATGAGGAAGATCTGGAGGCCAATGCGGCTAATGATCTGGTTAAGGAAATCATTCTGCGCATGAATGAACTAGAGTACAAATGGCCAGCGTTCGATGCCTTGGTGCAGGCTGAGGTCAACACCGAGCTTAGCAGCGGTATCCATCGCGTCATTGAAGGCGTTCAAGATCCACAAGCTATGCTTGACGCCCTGCAAAAAGTACAAGACGAAGCGAATGCAGCCGGACAATAACAGCCTATATTGACATGTGGAGCACCCCAGCTAATCCAGGTGGTGCTCCTTTTCACAGCACAGCCATGTTACAACCAAGTAAGAAGCTGGAGGGTTTTCTATGAATAAGGCGATGAGAAGTCCGCTGATGTATGCGTTGTTCCTGATCCCGACCTTTGTCGGTATCGTATTATTTTTTGTTTATCCCGTAATTAATGCCGCATTTTACAGCTTCACTGATTGGAACGGGATTGCCAAGACGTATAACTTCACCGGGTTAGCAAATTATACGAAGTCCATGAGCCAAAACGCTTTTTGGGTGTCGGTTAGAAATAACGGTTTCTTTATTTTGTTTTCTGTTTTTATTCAAGTTCCGCTGATTATCTTATTCTCGCTTTTGATCGCAAACGTCAAGAAGCTGAAGGGGCTGTATAAAACGGCCGTGTTTATGCCTTCCGTCATGTCGACGGCAGTGATCGGTATTTTGTGGGGATTTATTTATGAACCGGATATCGGGCTGTTCAACAATGTGCTGGGACTATTCGGCATCGACAAAGTTTATTGGCTGTCGGACCGGAACTGGGCCATGATCTCCATTCTGATCACGAACGCCTGGCAGTGGACAGGGTTCTATATCGTCATGGTGCTGGCTGCAATCATATCCATTCCGAAGGAGCTGGACGAAGCGGCGATGATTGACGGAGCGACAGGCTTCCAGCGGGCTATGAGGATCACGATGCCGCTTATCATGCCGATCGTGTCGGTCGTCATCATGCTCTCGATCGCCGGAGCCATGAAAGCGGCGGATATCATTATCGTTATGACCAAGGGCGGACCGGCCGGCTCTACCGAGGTGATGGCCACTTATATGCTGAAGCACTCCATCACCAGCTTTAAATACGGATACGGGAACAGTATCGCGGTTTTGATTTTTATTTTTACGCTTATCATTACTGCGCTTTATCAAGTCCTTGTAGTGAGAAGAACGGAAAGGATCGAATATTGATGACAAAAAAACTCAAGGGCAGCCTGGCTCATATCCTGTTGATGATTTATTTGCTGGTCATATTGTATCCATTCTTGTTTGTGCTGTTCTCATCGGTGAAGACCGACAATCTGGCGATCGCCCAAAATCCGTTCGGCTTTCCGAAAGAGTTCCAGTGGTCGAACTACGTGGAAGCCTGGGTGAATGCGAAAATCAGCACTTATTTTCTGAATAGCTTGTACATTGCTGTCATTGCCGCGGTAGCTACGATCATTATGGCTTCCATGGCCTCCTTCGCGCTTACCCGGATGCGGTTCACGAAGCTTAGCCCGATGCTGTATCAGATCATTATTCTAGGCATACTCATACCGGGCAATGCTTTGCTGCTGCCAATATATAATTTGATGCGCTCGACGAACCTGCTGGATACGCACTGGGCGCTGCTCATCCCCTATGCGGCGAATTCTATCCCGTTTTCGGTCGTCATTTTAACGGCTTTTATGAAATCGCTGCCCAGTGAGATCGAGGAAGCTGCCGTCGTGGACGGGCTTAGATCTCCCGGCATTTTTGCCCGAGTGGTGATGCCGCTAACGGTTCCGGCGCTTGTGACGGTCTTTATCGTTAATTTTCTCGGCAACTGGAATGAATTTTTGCTTGCCAATTACTTTCTTTCCGAGGACTCGCTTAAGACGCTCCCAGTGGGGATGGTAGGCTTCCGTGACGCATTCAGCATTAACTATGCGCAAATGTCGGCCGGAATTGTCTACAGCGTCGTACCCGTCATGGTGATCTATGCCATTCTGCAAGAGAAGATCATTGAAGGTTTGACGGCTGGAGGGGTAAAAGGATAGATTAACAGTAGAACGGTAACGACGAAATGGGGTAATGCTCTGTGGATATCAAGGCGCTGCTCATTGATGACGAGCCTCTTATACTCAATCATTTAAAGAATGCGATTCCTTGGAAGGAAATGCAGATCGAGCTTGTCGGGACGGCCCGCAACGGCGTCAAGGGGCTGGAGCTGGTCATGGAATTCGAGCCGGACATCATTCTGTGCGATATCCGGATGCCGCTGATGGACGGCCTGGAATTTCTCCGGGAGATCCGCAGACTCGGCTATGAGACTGAGGTTATTATGCTGACCGGGTATCAGGAGTTCGAATATGCCCGGCTTGCGCTGCAGCACGGAGTAAAGGACTATATTTTGAAGCCGATCAATTATACGGAGCTGGAAGCGGCGATTGGCAAGCTTGCGGATGAAGTCCGCTCGCGCCGGTCGGAGAAGCGCTGTGCGGAACGGCAGCTGCAAAGGATGATCGGACTCGCGAACGAGAAAATGATGTTCGACGTGCTGATGGGCTTTGCGGCTGACGTGCCCCGATGGGGTTTGGAGGAGGAGCAGGGCAGGGAGCTTCAATACGCTCTGTTCCTGGTAGACTTGGACGATTATGCGCAGCGTACCGTGTCATGGACGGAGCAGGAGCGTAAGCTGTGGAACTTTGCGGTGCGCAATGTGCTGCAGGAGGCGATTCCGGGCCAGAAGCCTCATTATATAGTGGTCCAAATGCGCCAGGGGGAGTGGTGCGTTCTGCTGGAGTTCGAGCGTTCGGGTAATGCCGCTAGCTCACCGCAGATGCAGGAGTGGGCCCGGGAAATCCAGCGGGCGGTCAAGGACCATATCAAGCTAACGGTCAGTCTGGCTTGGGAGCAGGGGCCCCTGGAGATCGGGGGACTATCCCAGACGTATATGAAGCTGCAGCGCGGCTTGATGCTGCAAGCGGGCCATGAACAGCTGCTCCCTATGACGGAGGACGCGCTGGCGCGCGATGCGGCTGCGGTGTCAGAGTGGCAGATTGTTGAGGAAATCACTTCAGGTCTGAAAATGTACGACAAATCGAAGGTCGAGCAGGGGCTTGGGCAGTTGAAGGCCAATTTGCCGCATATTTCCGAGCGTTCGGCGCTGGGAATCGAGAAATTTTTGCAATATAGCATTATTCATCTGCTCCGGGAAATGCGCGAGCTTGATTTTATGAACTCCCGGGAAGAGGGGAAGATGTGGCAGCATTTGCAGCACAGTCAGAACGTGAAGGATTTACTGAACGTGATCTCGGAGCTGGAGAACCACATCAGGGAGCTTGAGATCAATAAGAAATCCAGCGAGCTGCTGATGATTTCGGCCGGAGAATATATTCAGCGCAATTTGAGTACGGACATTGGGGTCGACGATATTGCGAGTCACCTGAATATCAGTTCTAGCTATTTCAGTCATCTGTTTAAGAACCATTACGGGGAGACGTTCGTTGAACATTTGCGAAAACAGCGCATGGAGCTTGCCAAGACGATGCTAAGGTTGACTTCCCGCAGCGTAACCGAAATCGGCGTCCTTGTCGGCTATAGCGACAGGCGTTATTTCTCCAAGGTATTCCAGCGCTATACCGGCGTAACTCCGACGGAGTACCGGGAACAGGAAGAGGAGCGAGGAAGCGGCATTGAGCCGGAGAAGGCGGGTGCGGATTCCAACAAGCAGCAAATATAAGTTTCGCAGGAACAGCTTGCGGCAAAATGAAAAGCAACCTCCTCCCGGCCCGAGATGAGGTTGCTTCCTTGCGTCTTAGCATCATTAAATCCGGCATATTTCGTTGGGGCATAGCTCACAGTGGCAAATGTCCTGCAGCATGACAAGGTCTTTAATAAGAATCATGCCGTTCACATATTCCAGCGCATCCTTCTTGCGCAAGTCGCTGAGCATCCGGTTGACGCTTTCGCGGGTCGCACCGATCATGTTGGACAGATCTGTATGCGTAATTTTCTTGTTAATTAGAATATTGTCGCCTTGCTTCTCGCCATAGGTATTGCTGAGACGGATCAGGGTCGAGCAAAGCGCTCCCGGCTTGCCGTACATCATCAAATCACGGAACTTGGTCTGCGTCAGACGGTGATGGATGCCCATCCATTTCATGAAGTCAATGGCAAAGTCGCAATGCTGGCAGATCATAATTTCGAGATCTTTTTGTTCAATAATGCCGATTTCACTGTCCTCGATGACTTCGGCGGTAAAGCTGTGCTTCGAGCTGAAGAAGGGATCGGCCTGGCCAACCATGTCTCCGCGCCCGTACATATATAGAATAAGCTCCTTGCCTTCGTCCGTGGATTTGGTCAATTTAATGCGCCCTCGCTTAACGAAGAACAGCTTGTCGGAGAAGTCTCCTTCCCAGAACAGATGCGTTCCTTCTGGATACGTCTTGTCTTTCATGGTTACGAGAAGCCGGTTGAAGTTTTGCTCCGTAAAGCAGCTCGTATTCCCACGGGGCGGGGTTGCCGTTGCGAATTGAGTCATTTTTAAATCCCCCTCATGCTCCAAATTTTTCTGAAAATTTTAAATTAATTTAAATTAATTATATACCGAACTTCAAGCTTTGGGGCGGCTTGCAAGGCCTCAAAAGTGTCTAAATTCTAACATTGTGACTATTTTCACTATCTAAGCGTCTAAAAACTCATTGCAGAACAGGGCGGTCTATGAAATTAAATTCATAATCCATCGTTGAAAGTACGGCATGAAAAACAAGCTATAAAGATGAAAGTTTTCATTTCTTTAAAGTTTGTGAAAATATTCACTATACAAACTAAAAATCCTGTGTTATGATCAAGGTAACAAAAGAGAAGCTAAAGCTTCCGATGGATAAGCCAGAAAGTGAAAATATTCACAATATGCAGCGCACCCTAGAGAGACTTCCCTGGTTGGTCCATATGAAATTAGGAGGATGAGAGAAATGGCCGTAAAGAACAATGTGACCACGAAGCAGCAGCCTACCGCAGAGGATTACATCCAATCCCTGATCGACAAAGCGAAAAAGGCGACCGAAGCGTTTATGGAATTGGATCAAGAGCAAATTGACAAGATCGTTCAGGCGATGGCGCTTGCCGGCCTCGACAAGCACATGTATTTAGCGAAGATGGCTGTGGAGGAAACTGGCCGCGGGGTATATGAAGACAAGATCATCAAGAATATGTTCGCGACAGAGTACATCCACAACAGCATCAAGTACGACAAGACAGTTGGCGTCATCGAAGATAACCCTTATGACAGCTTCCAGAAAATCGCCGAGCCCGTTGGCATTATTATGGGGATTACCCCTGTGACCAACCCGACATCCACGACGATTTTCAAAGCCATGATCGCGATCAAGACCCGCAACCCGATCATTTTCGGATTCCATCCATCCGCACAGCGCTGCAGCGCAGAAGCCGCGAAAATTTTACTGGAAGCTGCGGTCAAACATGGCGCGCCAGCGGACTGTATCCAATGGATCGAAGATCCGTCCATGGACCGTACGAATGCGTTGATGAATCACCCTGACGTAGCTTGCATTCTGGCTACCGGCGGATCCGCGATGGTTAAAGCGGCGTACAGCTGCGGCAAACCGGCGCTGGGCGTCGGTCCTGGCAACGTACCTTGCTTCATTGAGAAAAGCGCTGATCTGGATCAAGCGGTCAACGACCTTATTTTATCCAAGACCTTTGACAACGGCATGATCTGTGCTTCCGAGCAAGCGGTCATTATCGAAGAACCGATCTTTGACCAAGTGAAGAAAAAAATGATTGCGAACGGCTGCTATTTCGTTAACAAAGAGGAAGCTGCCAAATTAACGGCCGGCGCGATCATTGCAGATAAATGCGCAGTGAACCCGACGATTGTGGGTCAGCCTGCTACGAAGATCGCCGAACTGTGCGGCATTGAAGTGCCTGCGGGAACAAAAATCCTGGTCGCTGAAATCGAAGGCGTAGGCCCTAAATTCCCGTTGTCTGCCGAGAAATTGAGCCCTGTGCTCGCCTGCTACAAAGTCAAAACAGCGGAGCAAGGCATCGATCGTGCGCTGGAAGTTGTGCAATTTGGAGGAATGGGGCACTCGTCGGTTATCCATTCGAACAATGAAGACATCATACAAAAATTTTCGGACCGCATGCCAACCTGCCGGATTCTGGTCAACCAGCCGTCTTCGCAGGGCGGGATCGGGGACATCTATAATACGAACCTGCCGTCGCTTACACTGGGCTGCGGATCTTACGGACGCAACTCGACTTCGTCGAACGTTACGGCTGTCAATTTGATCAATGTGAAAAGGGTGAATCGTCGTACCGTGAATATGCAGTGGTTCAAGGTTCCAAGCAAAATCTATTTCGAGAAAAATTCGACGCAATATCTGGCCAAAATGCCGGACATCAGCCGTGTGCTGATCGTAACCGACCCGATGATGGTCAAACTCGGATATGTAGAAAGAGTCGAGCATTATTTGCGCCAGCGCCAAACTCCAGTTGCCATCGAAGTGTTCTCGGATGTTGAGCCGGATCCTTCGACAACGACGGTGGAACGGGGAACCGAGCTGATGGCTAAATTCCAGCCGGACTGCATCATCGCACTAGGCGGCGGTTCGCCGATGGACGCTGCAAAAGGAATGTGGTTGTTCTATGAATATCCGGATACCGACTTCCATAACCTGAAGCAAAAATTCATGGATATCCGCAAACGGATCTACAAATACCCGCGTCTCGGCCAAAAAGCTAAATTCGTAGCGATTCCTACAACTTCGGGTACAGGTTCGGAAGTGACTTCGTTCGCAGTTATTACGGATAAAATCAACGGCAATACGAAATATCCGCTTGCCGATTACGAACTGACCCCAGACGTGGCAATTATCGACCCTGAATTCGTATACAGCTTGCCGAAAGTGGCTGTAGCCGACACGGGCATGGACGTTCTGACGCATGCGATTGAAGCTTACGTATCGGTCATGGCGAATGATTATACGGACGGTCTTGCTATCAAAGCCATCCAGCTCGTATTCCAGTACCTGGAGCAATCGGCGCTAACTGGCGACAAGCTGGCCCGCGAGAAAATGCATAATGCTTCGACGCTGGCAGGTATGGCCTTTGCCAATGCGTTCCTGGGAATCAACCACAGCCTGGCGCATAAATGGGGCGGTCAATACCATACCGCACATGGCCGTACCAACGCGATTCTGATGCCGCACGTGATTCGCTACAACGCGAAAAAGCCTACGAAATTCGCAGCATGGCCTAAATACAAACACTTCGTGGCTGACGAGCGCTATGCGGAAATCGCCCGCATCCTAGGACTGCCTGCCCGTACGACGGAAGAAGGCGTCAAGAGCCTCATCAACGCGATCCGCGAGCTGAACAAGAAGCTTGGCATTCCGGCGAGCTTCCAGGAACTCGGCTTCGATGCGAAGGATTTCGAAGCGCGTGTGGATTACTTGGCTGACCGTGCTTTCGAGGATCAGTGTACGACGGCGAATCCGAAGCTGCCGCTAGTGAGCGAGCTTGCGGAAGTATACCGCGACGCATTCTACGGACGCTTTGAGGAGTAAAATCCGGGCTGCCTAAAATTTAAATAATTAGAATATAAGCTGTTCAATAAATAGTGACAAATATCACTCGAAATGTGATATTTGTCACAATCCTTTTGTCCGATCTGGTATATCATAGCAGTATAAAGATCCCTCATACGTTGATGAGTTGAATGGATTCGTATAAATGGTAAAAATGGGCTTATCAGTGTCTGAATTGTGAAAATTATCACAAATTTTAGGGATCCAAGGGTGCGGGATGCAGCCTTCAACCCCGCATACACTATATAAATGGAGGGAATACAGATGTCGGTGATTGAAAGAGAAGTACAAGAAGTACAGTCCGCATGGAGAGGTTTTAAAAAAGGGAAATGGATGAAGGAAGTCAATGTTCGCGATTTTATCGACCATAACATTGCCCCCTATCACGGTGACGAAGCTTTCTTGGCGGGACCTACGGACAACACGGTTGCCCTGTGGGACATCGTTTCCGATCTAACCAAGAAAGAGCGGGAAGCTGGAGGGGTACTCGATGTTGACGTGAACACGCCATCTACGATTGTATCTCATGCTCCAGGCTACTTGGATAAGGAGAAGGAACAAATCGTCGGCGTGCAGGGCAGCGCTCCGTTCCAACGTACGATCCATCCATTCGGCGGCATTAACATGGTTTTCAATTCCTGCAAAGCCTATGGATTTGATTTGCCGGAAAGCATTATTGAAATGTTTACGACGATTCGCAAGACGCATAACCAAGGCGTTTTCGATGCATATACTACGGAGATGAGAGCGGCCCGCAAAGCTGGTATTATTACAGGCCTGCCAGATGCTTACGGACGCGGCCGGATCATTGGCGACTATCGCCGGGTGGCCCTTTATGGGGTAGACTTCCTGATCAAACAAAAACAAAATGAACTGAAAAGTCTTGAAGTCGATGTGATCGACGAGGACGTGATCCGCCTGCGTGAAGAGCTGTCCGAGCAAATCCGCGCACTTGGCGAATTGAAACAGCTGGGTGAAATGCACGGCTTCGATATTTCCAGACCTGCGACGACCGCAAAAGAAGCATTCCAATGGCTCTATTTCGCATATCTGGCTGCTGTTAAGGAGCAGGACGGCGCGGCGATGTCCCTTGGACGCGTATCATCCTTCCTCGATGCCTACATCGAGCGTGACCTGGCCGAAGGCACGATTACAGAAGTTGAAGCGCAAGAGCTGGTAGACCATTTCGTCATGAAGCTGCGTATTGTGAAATTCCTCCGTACGCCGGAATACAACGACCTGTTCAGCGGAGACCCTACTTGGGTAACCGAATCGATCGGCGGGATGACGGTACAAGGTGCTACCCGCGTAACCAAGAACAGCTTCCGTTTTCTGCACACGCTGTATAACCTGGGACCTGCGCCTGAGCCTAACCTGACAGTGCTCTGGTCTGAGCAATTGCCGGAGGCGTTTAAGAAATACTGCGCCAAAGTATCTATCGAGACGAGCTCGATTCAATATGAAAACGACGATTTGATGCGTCCGATCTATGGCGACGACTACGGTATCGCTTGCTGTGTATCCGCAATGGAAATCGGGAAACAAATGCAATTCTTCGGCGCTCGCGCGAATCTGGCCAAAGCGCTGCTGTATGCGATCAACGGCGGTAAGGACGAGAAATCCGGTGCTCAGGTTGCTCCTGAATTCCCGGCCATCACGTCCGAGTATCTCGATTACGATGAAGTGATGAAACGCTTCAAGCCGATGATGGAATGGCTTGCTAAATTGTATGTAAATACATTGAATGTCATTCACTATATGCACGATAAATACTGCTACGAGCGGATTGAAATGGCCCTGCATGACCGCGACATTCTACGCACAATGGCTTGCGGCATCGCCGGCCTGTCCGTAGCGGCCGATTCGCTTAGTGCTATTAAATACGCGAAAGTCAAACCGATCCGCAACGAAAACGGCATCGCCGTAGATTTTGAAATTGAAGGAGACTTCCCTTGCTACGGCAACAACGACGACAAGGTTGACCAAATTGCCGTTGAACTCGTAGAGAGCTTTATGGAGATGATTCGCAAGCACAAAACATATCGTAATGCAATGCCGACACAATCCGTTTTGACGATTACCTCCAACGTGGTATATGGTAAGAAGACGGGTACAACGCCAGATGGACGTAAAGCAGGCGAACCGTTCGCGCCAGGGGCTAACCCGATGCACGGCCGCGACAAGAAAGGTGCGCTGGCATCCCTGAGCTCTGTCGCCAAGCTGCCTTACGAGCACAGCCTTGACGGTATTTCCAACACATTCTCGATTGTGCCAAAAGCGCTCGGCAAAGAACCGGAAATCCGCAAGAACAACCTGGTAGCCATGATGGACGGCTACTTCGGCAGCAAAGCCCATCACCTGAACGTCAACGTCTTTGACCGCGAACAATTGATGGATGCGATGGAGCACCCTGAGAATTATCCGCAGCTGACGATTCGCGTATCCGGTTATGCCGTTAATTTCATCAAGCTGACTCGCGAACAACAGCTTGATGTCATCAACCGCACCTTCCATGGTTCGATGTAATAAGGATAGGGTATGAATGCAATACATGCAGCCAATTACAGAAAGGGTGACGAAACATGCTTAAAGGTCGCATACATTCATTGGAGACATTTGGAACGGTCGATGGCCCGGGCATTCGCTTCGTCCTCTTCATGCAGGGCTGCTTGCTGAAATGTCAATATTGCCACAATCCTGATACATGGAGCCTGACGGACGGTAAAGAAATGACCCTGGAAGAGGTGCTTGCTGAAATTGAGCCGTACCTCAACTACTATCGGACGTCAGGCGGCGGGTTGACGGTCTCCGGTGGAGAAGCTACGCTGCAAGCGCCATTCGTGACGGAACTATTCCGTGAAGTGAAGAAGCGCTGGGATCTGCATACGACGCTCGATACGAACGGTTATAATGAAGGCCCGAAAATCATCGATCTATTGGATGTCACCGATCTGGTCATGCTTGACTTGAAGCATATCGACAACGAGAAGCATATCAAGCTGACCGGCAAGCCGAACGAACGCATGCTGAACATGGCGAAATGGCTGTCTAAGGAAGGCCGCAGCATGTGGATCAGATACGTGCTTGTTCCAGGCCTGACCGATGATGAACAGGATTTGCTGGATCTCGGACGATTTATCGGTGAACTGAACGCCGTAGAGAAATTTGAAATACTTCCGTATCATCAGATGGGCATATACAAGTGGCAGGAGCTAGGCTGGAGTTATCCATTGGAAGGCGTGCCTTCACCGACGGAGGCAGAGGTTCAGCGGGCATACGAGTTGATTGAAGAAGGAAAAAAGCAGACGCTATCCGCGATTTCATAACATCATAATAGCTAGAAACGAGTCGTACCGATTGGCAGATTGCTAATCGGTACGGCTCTTTTTTCGTTTAATCCTCCCCCTTATGCAGAGAATTATTCCCTTACGAAAGGCAGCTGCCCGGACTATAATAGAGATAGCTTCATATAAAATAGGGGGCTTTGCATTCAATGAGAAATCGTTCCATGTTATGTCTTCTTCTGCTTTTCATCGCAGCGGCTATGCTTGTATCCGGATGCGAGAAGGGGAACGAGGACACCAGCCCGGCAGGGGTGAATGGATCCTCCCTACGAGGGCAGGAAGAAGTTAATGACGAGCCTTTTGAAGTGACGATTCGACATACGCAGGTGGGAGAATCCAAGAAATTTCGGCTGGCGATTCTGAAAGACGTCGTTCGGCAGACCGAAGCGGATATTCCCGGTTTGAAAATCCGGCTGGACGCGGTCGATTCCGAGGTGAACCGCAAGGAGAAGCTGCGCGGCGAGATGGCTGCCGGCAAGCCGCCGGACATCTTCGACGTATTTGGCAGCCCGGATTCCGGGATCTATGCGCGGGAAGGGCTGATGCTCGATTTGACCCCGATTTTGGATGAGCTGGGGCTCAAACATAAAATCAGGGGTCTTGAGCCGTATACGCATGACGGAAAAGTATACGGTTTGCCGGCCGGAGCGTCAATCGAAGGTTTTTTTTATAATAAGGCTTATTTCGAAGAGAAGGGGCTTCATGTGCCAAGGACGCTTGACGAGCTGGAACAGCTGGCGGAATTCATTAAGGCAGACGGCAAAATTCCATTTGCTCAATCCTCCAAGGAAGCCTGGGTTCCGCTAATGACAACGAACAATTTATGGTCTTATTTCGCCGGATCCGAGATAACATACGGCTTCAGGTCAGGCACTGCCAAGTGGACCGACCCGGATGTCGTACGGGCCTTCAAGAAACATAAGGAATGGGTCGACAAAGGATATTACGTGCCTGGCGAGCTGGCCGCGGAATATACCGATATGAGAAATCAAATCATTAGCGGCGAAGCGATCATGATGATGGACGGATCTTGGGCGAACTCTGTATTCAGAGATCCTGATCAGGCGGGTGATTTAATCGGCAAAATCGGTTACTTCAACATGCCGCCGGAAGCGGAGGGTGACCCTTACATCGTCATGAACGACTTTAACAACGGATATGGTTTTTCAAGCTCGATGGCGGACGATCCCCGTAAATTGCAGACGGTTAAGCGGTTCATCGTGAATTTTTGGACGGAGGAAATGCAGCTGCGGGGGCTGAAGGAGGACGGCGTGCTTCCTGCTCTAGTCATCGATGCCCAACGTCTTGCGGATACGGTGAGCGATCCCTTGCTGCAGGACATTTTTAACGGCGTAGAGCAAATTGATATTTCATATCCTGCCTATGACGCGCTTGTCCAGACGCCGGTCAATGAGGCATTGGGGCTTGGAATCCAGCAAATGCTCAGCGGGGCGGCGGAGCCGGGAGTGATGCTCGAAGCGCTGCAGCGGACGCAGCAGGCAGCGAACACGGAGCTTCCGTAAGGACTATTTTCTACTAGGAGACAACCTATGAACTTGAGGATCAAATTGTTGACGGCTTTTCTCGGCCTCGTGATCGTACCGTTATTCATTCTTGGCGTCGTCACGTTTTTCGTCACCTTTCAATCGATCGAGACAAAGCACAGCCAGCAGGCTGAATATTCGCTCAAGGCGATCAGCTACAGCATCAAAAAAGTGTTTCAAGAAATGGACAATGTGACGGATAGCGGGATCTCCAACGAAATATTCAAAATGGCGCTCATGGCTGAGGATCCCGAATCCCAAAACCTGGTGAGCCAAATTCAATTGAACGAGAACCAGAAAAACTTTCGCTCCCTGCTATATAACCACCCTGCCATCGATTACGCTTTTTTGTACAGTGAGCGGGGATACGGCGAAACCTCTAACGTGGTGACTTTGTTCAACAAGGAGAGCTTCCAGACTCTGCCGTATGAGAAGTTTAAGCTGCATCCCCTATATGAAGAAGTGAAGGCGCTCAAGGGCCAGTCGAAGTGGATTGCACCTTATGAGTATCCCGAGCTGACGGGTTCTGAAAACGTATTCACGCAAATCCGGCTGATCAAGGATAAAAATACGATGAAGCCGCTCGGCATTCTGGCGGTGCAGATCAAGAACTGGGAGTTTGAGCGGATTTTTCAGAATTTGAAGCTGGGCAGCGAAATGAAGGATACCCGTTTTATGCTCGTTAATGACGGCGGTCTTGTCTTATATGATCACCAGTCCGAGTTTGACGGCGAGTACATCCAGGAGCATATTAACAAGGCGTTTCTTCCGAATGATACCTATCAGAGCTTCAAGGGAAAGTTCAACGGGCAGGAAAGTATCATTTCTATTTACAATTTGCAAGGAGGTTATCCCTGGAGCCTGGTATCTGTAACTTCCTGGAGCTATTTGTCGCAGGAGGTGACGACCTTTGCCAAATGGTTTATCGCCATCCTGCTGACATGCTTGATCACAGCAACGCTGTTCAACGTGCTGTTCATGAACCGGATTACCGGCCATATCGGCAAAATCGTCCGGTTTATGCGCAAGGTCGAGGCGGGGGATTTACAGGCCAGAGTAGAAGAGAAGGGCGATGACGAGCTCTTTTTGCTGCAAAAGGGCTTTAACAATCAAATGAACAAGATCAACGAGCTATTCGAACAGGTCAAGACGGAGCAGGAGCAGAAGGCCAACGCAGAGCTGCGGGTGCTGCAAGCGCAAATCAAGCCTCATTTTCTCTTTAACACACTGGAATCAATCAACGTTCTGGCAATTCAGAACGAAGGGCGGAAGGTAAGCGAAATGGTACTGCGCCTGGCCAGCATATTGCGGATCAGCATTCAGGAGAAGGAAGAGATCAAGCTTAGTCTTGAAATCGAGCATCTGTACAGCTATTTGGAAATCCAAAAGATCAGGTTCGACGACTTGTTCGATTATACCATCGATATCCCGGAGGAAATGATGTCGTACCGGCTGCTCAAATTAACGCTGCAGCCGCTCGTGGAGAACAGCATTCAGCACGGCTTCGACGGCATTGAATATCCGGGGCGTATCATGATTACAGGTTTCCTGGAGGAAGACCGGATGATTCTGCGGATCGAAGACAACGGAATCGGCATGACAGGGGAGCAGCTATCCTCCATCCAGTATGCAGAGCTAGGGCAAGTCCAGTACGATGCGTTGAAGCCTTATCCAAGTCCGGAGAGACAGGGCCTGGGACTGCGCAGCGTTCATGACCGGCTGCGCTTGCAGTATGGCCGCAGATTCGGATTGTTCATTTGCTCAGCTCCCGGACAAGGCACGGTGATTCAATGCGTCATTCCCAAACATGGTTTTATTTAATAATCGATTATATGAAAGCAGGTGTAGAAGATTGAAATTGTCAAATCTAACGTTAGAGCAAAAAATCGGGCAAATGTTTATTTGCGGTTTTCCCGGCACTGCGGCAGATGAAGGAATCAAGGGGCTGATCGCGGAGCATCACTTGGGCGGTGTCATTTATTTCCGCCGGAACATCGAAAGCGTGGAACAGCTGTCCAGGCTGTCCCGGGAGTTGCAGCAGCTGCCCCGCAGCACACCGGAAATCCCCCTGTTTATCTCCATGGATCAGGAGGGCGGGATGGTGGCGAGGCTGGATCATGACGGCGTAAGCCGAATTCAGGGCAATATGGCGCTTGGAGCTGTAAACGATCCGGCGCTGACGGAAGAGGCCGCTACGCTGGCAGCCAAGGAATTAACTGCCCTTGGCATCAACCTGAACTTTGCGCCGTGCGTTGATGTTAATAACAATCCGGCTAATCCGGTTATCGGCGTCCGCTCATTCGGCGAGGATCCGCTGCAGGTAGCCGAACATGGCGCGGCAGCAATCCGGGGATACCAAAATCAGGGGGTCAGCGCTACGGCCAAGCATTTTCCGGGGCATGGCGATACAGCCGTTGATTCGCATCATGGTTTGGCCAGCGTGCCGCACAGTAAGGAGCGGTTATACCGCATTGAGCTGCCGCCGTTTCGCAAAGCGATAGAGAGCGGCGTGGACATGATTATGACAGCGCATGTCATATTTCCGGCGTTCGAGCCGGACGGGATCCCGGCAACGCTGTCCCGCCGCGTACTTACCGGCTTGCTGCGCACCGAGCTTGGATTCGAGGGCGTCATCATCACGGATTGCCTCGAGATGCATGCGATATCCAAAAGCTGCGGCATCGCCGAGGGCGCCGTAAGGGCCATCGAGGCCGGAGCGGATATCGTCCTGGTCAGCCATACGCTGGAGGAGCAGGTGCGAGCTATGCAAACGGTGCTCGCCGCTGTGCAAAGCGGACGATTAAGCGAGGAACAAATCGATGAATCCGTGAGGCGTATTCTGTCCTTGAAGCAGAAGCGCATCGGCGTTGTACAAGAGAGCTTGCCGCCGGAACCCTGCAGCCCTCCGCTGACGCCCAATGAGGAGAGCGAACCGCTGCTTCGGCAGATCGCAGAGCGAAGTGTGACGCTCGTATGCGATGCAAGCCGCAATTTGCCTTTAGACGGAGCGGAGCCTGTACTCGTCATCTGGCCTGAGCTGCGCCGCCGGACTGAGGTGGATGAGCCAGCTGTGCATCGTTACACACTGGCCGATGCGATCGCTCCTTATGCGGAGCAAGTGACACTCGTTACCATAGGCACTTTTCCCGACAGCGGCGAAATTCGGGGTGCGATAGAACAGAGCAGGAACTTCAAGCAGATTATCGTGCTTACTTACACCGCGGAAGGAGAGGTCTCCGAAGGGCAGATTTCCTTAATTCAGGGATTGAATGAAATTCATGGTTCTAGTATTATAGTTGTATCTACGCGGAATCCATATGATATCAATTTTTTTCCTGAAATTAGAACCTATTTGTGCCTATACGAGAACCGGCAATATTCGCTTGACGCGCTTGCCAAAGTGCTGTTCGGGCAGCTTCGCCCGCAGGGTAAGCTTCCGGTAGGGCTCAACCCTCAGTTCCCGATAGGACACGGCCTGTGACCCTGGAGAGCGGCATCATTTTAATATGGCACTAATTACCTACTGAACCGGTATAAGTCCGTATTACATGACGGATTTTACCGGTTTTTGCGTGTCGTACGATAGGAGCAGCAACTTTTCCTATAAAACCGCGTTAAATAATAAGTGTAGAAGTGACAGTATTATTCAAATGGGAGTAGAAGGAGTCAAGCAATGAATTTGAAAAAAATGGTCCTCACCACCGTATCCATAGCTTCATTTGTGACCATGGTTCTACCTGCTGGTGCGGCAGAGACCGTACGTGGAAGTATTCTAAGCACGGAGGATATCAAGGCAGAACAAACCAGCATCACAACCGACTGGCAGGATGCTCAGACGAGCATAACCGATCAGGAAAACCCGGGAGCTGAGGGAACCGGCTCAGGCAGCAAGGAAGAATTGCCTGCGGCAAATGGTACGGCGCAGCCGCCGGAAACCAAGTCTACAGCGGATAGCCAGCAGACCAGCCTTGTCGCCGCGGGGACGGCGAATGCGGCAGCAGATCCCGATGTCAGCCAGCTGGTTTTGTTGATGAATAGCAACAAGATGTATCAGAACGGCAAGCAATACTTGGCCCCGCATCCGATGACCGTCAAGGACGGAGTTTCCTACATCTCTATCCGGGCGATCGTAGAGCGGACGGGCTTGAAATTATCTTTCGACAATAAAACCAAAGAGACGATTATCCGGCGGGGCGGCGACGAGCTGCGCTTCAAGCTGAACAGCAAGACCTATAAAGTGAACGGTGCCGTCAAGCCAATGAAAGGGCCCTCATATTCTTCTAACGGCGTATTCTTGGTTCCGTTAACCTCTATTACGCAAGCTCTTGGCATCCCCTACACGGTCAACCAGCAGGAGAAGAAGGTCATTCTCAACCTGTCAACGAAGCCGGTCGCCTCATTCAGCATCAGCAACCCGGAAATTTTCGCAGGCGAGACTTTGGTACAGTATATCCCTAGCGCATATTCCCCGAAAGGCCTGCCGATTGTGGAGGAGCAGTGGGAGGGGCGCGAGGAAGTCTTTATGTATCCGGGCAGATACGTGGTCAGTTACCGTGTCCAGGACTCCAGCGGACAATGGAGCGATACGTTTTGGCTAACCGTGACGGTGAACAAGCCGCATACGCCTCCAGTCGCTGATTTTACTACGAATAAGGATACCTATAAGATCGGGGAATTCATTTCCTACACGGATTATAGTACGGACGAGGATAATGCGATCGTATCGCGGGAATGGCTCAACAATGAAATGGCATTCTTCACACCAGGGCCGAAGACGATCCGCTTGACTGTAAGGAATAAATACGGGCTGTCCTCGACGGTCGAGAAGACGATTACGATTACGGACGAGATATTGTATACGAGGGACGAATTCTACAAGATTTATACCCCAGTCGGCAGCAAATACTCGTTTGACGGTACCAAAATTCCCACTTGGGCTAAGGTTCCTTACCAATACGATACAGAGCCCGTAACACTGATTCGTAGCAACAGCCCGGAGACGGTCTATTCCGAAGGTATCCTCTACCGGGAATCGGCGATCGGAAATACGAGATTCATGCTGCATCATGTAAATGCAACGAGGAAAAACGTCAAGATGTACGTCGTAGCCACAAATCGTGGCTCGGAAACCGCGCGCTTAACTCAGACGAGCTTAGGGATGGGCGGACCTACGAAGTACGCGACTGCTTCCGGCAAAATGTCGGTTCAGCGCTATTTTGAATCGATGCAGTACGGCAATAAGTTTAAGGACGTCTGGCTGTCCCCTGGACAAAGCAAAGTTATTTTTACAGAACTCAGCTCCAGCGTAATGAGACAGGGAGACGTTGTATCCCTGTTTGCGGACTTATACAGCGATCAGACGATTCAGTATCACGTCATCATGCTTTCGACGACTAGAGATCCTATTAATGCCCTGCAAAATTTATCCGTGCTGCCTATGGATAACCACAACCGGGGAACATACTTCGATGCGACAAGAAACATCCGGTATGGCGATCTTCTGGGCCTTACGCCTGCCCGTCTGATGATCGGTGACAACTCGCAGGACCCTTATCTCGTCGGCAGGGACGGCGCGACAGGGACGTATCAAATGAACGCGGGCAACTTCGGCGTGCTGTACCGGATCAAGCTCTACCGGGTCGCTCCGCGGACGCTGATTACGTTTAATCCACGGGGCGGGCAATACGATGGTGTGATTATGGTGAATGGCCGGATCGTCCAGCTTCCCGATACGAGCGGTTTGAAGGCACCCCACGAGGCGGCCGTGCTGTACCGGACTGGAGATCACGAGGAGACGGTGGAAATGCTGTTCACTGCCGCGCCGGGCAGCAGCTTGTCCGTTAATTTGTTGTTCCAGCCGTTGCCTGAAATCAAGCATTAGCCATTTTGCATTCTGTACCGCTCAGGGCAGGCCGAGACCAAGAAAGGTCGGGCCTGCCTTTTTTGTGCCTGGCTGAGAGATGAGGAGTGGAGAGCTGGGCGGGCCTTCATTGACGCTGCTGTTTTTTTCGGGCATTATTAGAAGAGACGCATGCATAACGCAAGTTCAGACGGGAGGTATGCACATGCTGTCGAGTGAACAAATCATCGGGGTCATGTCCGCCCGAGGGCTGCGGATTACGGATCAGCGCAGAACGCTGGCCAAGCTGTTTGCAGAGCGTGACGGATATTTAACGCCGAAAGACGTTTATGAATATATGGAAAAAATATATAGCGGCCTCAGCTTTGATACGGTGTACCGCAATTTGCGGGTGATGGAGGAACTGGGGGTACTGGAGCAGATCATGTTTGAGGACGGCCTCAAGTTCCGGGCCAGCTGCAGCGAGGGGCATCATCATCACCATATGATCTGCCTGCAATGCGAGCGGACGTATCCGATCCATTTCTGCCCCATGCCTTTGACGGACGCGCCTGAGCAATTCCAGGTCGTGAAGCATAAGTTCGAAGTGTTCGGCTACTGCAAAGACTGCCGCCGCGAGCTGAACGGCGAGCGGCTGCCGCAGAAGAGCGGGACGTCCTGAAGATGGGCATCGTTCGCAAAGCGGTTAAAGGCCCGATCATTTTCTACCGGAAGTTTATTTCTCCGCTGAAGCCGCCGACCTGCAGGTTTTACCCGACCTGCTCCGCCTACGCTCTGGAGGCAATTGAAGTGCACGGCCCGGTGAAAGGATCCTGGCTTGCAGCCAAGCGAATTGCCCGCTGCCATCCGTTTCACCCTGGCGGGATCGATCCCGTTCCTCCAAGGAAATCACGGGGGCCGGAGCAGGGAGGCAAGCTTAGCGACGGGAGCTCGTCAGAGGCCTAGCTAGTGGAAGTGGCACCCGGAGGCTATTGCTGGTATCAGCGGCCCTGGACCGCTTGACAGAGGGATGGTCTTTTTCTAAGATAGAAGGTAAACACATGAGCTGCTTGATCAAGCATGATATCATTCCGACGAACGGATGAGTACGAAGAGGGATTCTGTGACAGAGAGCCGGGGGAGCTGCAAACCGGTCTGAATCGGCTTTGGAAGATGGTCCGGGAGGAACTGCTTTCGAGCCGCCTTGGCGGGATTTTTCCACGGCCAGCGGTGAGGGAGCGGCGCGAAATCCGGCGTTAATGGAGGGTCGTTAAGACCGACAGAGCCTGCAGTCTGCGAAGACGCAGGGAATTTGGGTGGTAACGCGTGAGTGATCTCTCGCCCCATACGGGGCGGGAGTTTTTTTGTTGCGCTGCCGCTGCTGCTGTTGAAGATGAAGGAGGACGAGGAAGATGGCTGAGAAAAAAACATTCTACATTACGACGCCGATTTATTATCCGAGCGACAAGCTGCATATCGGGCACGCATACACGACGGTAGCCGGAGACGCGATTGCGCGCTACAAGCGCCTGCGGGGCTATGATGTGCGCTATTTGACAGGTACGGATGAGCATGGGCAGAAGATCGAACGTAAAGCCCAGGAGAGCGGCAAGACTCCGCAGCAATTCGTCGACGACATCGTAGTCGGCATTAAGGACTTGTGGCGGAAGCTGGACATTTCCAACGATGACTTCATTCGTACGACGGAGCCGCGCCATAAAGCTGTCGTTGAGGAAATCTTCGACCGTCTGGTGAAGAAGGGTGATATTTATAAAGGCGAATACGAGGGCTGGTACTGCACGCCATGCGAATCGTTCTTTACCGAGCGTCAGCTCGTAGACGGCAATTGTCCAGATTGCGGACGTCCGGTCGAGCTGGTCAAGGAGGAGAGCTATTTCTTCCGCATGAGCCACTATGCGGATCGCCTGCTGCAGTACTATGAGGAGAATCCCGACTTCATTCAGCCGGAATCCCGCAAGAATGAGATGATCAACAACTTTATCAAGCCAGGTCTCGAGGATCTGGCGGTATCCCGTACGACATTCGATTGGGGGATCCGGGTCAAGGGAGATCCGAAGCACGTCATCTACGTGTGGATCGACGCCTTGTCCAATTATATTACGGCGCTTGGCTACGGCACGGACAATCCGGAGCTGTATGACCGCTATTGGCCGGCGGATGTCCACCTCGTCGGAAAGGAGATTGTCCGTTTCCATACGATCTACTGGCCGATTATGCTCATGGCGCTGGATCTGCCGCTGCCGAAAAAGGTTTTCGGACACGGCTGGCTGCTGACCAAGGGCGGTAAAATGTCCAAGTCCAAAGGAAACGTCGTTGATCCGAACATGCTGATCGACCGTTATGGCCTGGATGCAACGCGCTATTACTTGCTTCGCGAGGTTCCGTTCGGCTCTGACGGCTCCTTTACGCCGGAGAGCTTCGTGCAGCGTGTCAACTCAGATTTGGCCAATGATCTCGGCAACCTGCTGAACCGCACGGTGGCGATGATCGGCAAATATTTCGACGGGGAGCTGCCGGCGTACCGTCCAAATGTAACGCCGTACGATGCCGAGCTGTCCGAGCTCGCGCAGCAAACGATCCGCAAGGTTGAGGAAGTGATGGAGAATCTGGAGTTCTCCGTAGCCTTGACAGCGATCAGTGCTTTCATCGGGCGGACGAATAAATATATCGATGAGACGCAGCCTTGGGTACTGGCCAAGGAAGAAGCGAAGCGGGAGGAACTTGCTTCGGTCATGGTGCATTTGGCGGAATCCTTGCGCATCGCTTCCATCTTGCTGCAGCCGTTTCTGACCCAGGCTCCGGCAAAAATCTGGGCACAGCTGGGCATTGAACCAGGAGAGCTCACCTCCTGGGAGAGCGCGAAATCGTTCGGCTTGATTCCGGCTGGAACGAAGCTGGGCAAAGGGGAGCCGATCTTCCCAAGACTTGATGCCGATCAGGAAATCCAGTACATCGTCGATTCGATGTCCGCGGGAGCGGAGCGTGCTCCAGAAGAGCCTGCCAAAGCGCAGGAGACGGAAGTCGTCAAGGAGGAGTCGAAGCCGGAAATCGGTATCGACGACTTTGCGAAGGTAGAACTGCGCGTGGCCGAGGTTACAGCCTGCGAGCCGGTGCCGAAAGCGGATAAGCTGCTTAAGCTTCAGCTCGACCTCGGCTATGAGCAGCGCCAGGTTGTTTCCGGGATCGCGAAGTTCTATAAGCCAGAGGAATTGGTAGGCCGCAAAGTGATCTGCGTGACCAACCTCAAGCCGGTCAAGCTTCGCGGCGAGCTGTCGCAGGGCATGATTCTGGCCGCCTCGCAGGGAGATAAGCTGACGCTGGCGACCGTTCCAGATTCGATGCCAAACGGCGCGATCGTCAAGTAAGCAGATAGGTAAGGCAAGCATCGAAAAGATTAAAAGGCGAGTCCGCGCATGCATGGCGCGGACTCGCCTATTTTTTTTCATGAACTCTGTTTAATTTAGAAATTTAGAAACCACTTGAACACTTTCCGCTCGTGTCATCGGTGCTTTCGGAGCAAACTGGTTATTCCCTCGTCCCCGGATGAGATCCCATGCTTGTGCGGCTCCCACGGCCTCCCTCGCCCAAGCTTCAATTTGTCCGTTATCGCTAAACGACTCCAGGTATGACGTGGTTGTCTCTGCAACATGCAAATACTTATACGCACGCACGATCATAACGGCCATTTCTTCCCGGGTGATGACGGCATTTGGCGCAAATGTGTTCGAATCGCGCCCATGCACGATTCCAGCGCTGCTTGCCTTGGCGATTGCTTCGGCATACCAAGCATCTGGACTCACATCCGTGAATGTCAGGGTATCAGCAGCCGTTAGCCCTAATGCGCGTGCCAGCATCGCTGCGAATTCGGCCCGTGTTACGTTGCCTTGCGGATCGAAACGCGTATCATCAATCCCTGCAATGATGTGCTTTGCCGCCATTTTTTTAATAGCTTGAATCGCCCAATGGCTCTCACCTACATCGGCGAACGTTTTGTTGTATTCGAGAACGGCATATTTCCCTAAATGATGAATTTTCGCGGTGATCATGCCGTCCGCTAACGTTCCGCCCATATACTCAAGAGTTCCGTCTGCTGCAATAAAGTAAATGCCCAATAAATCGGGATCGGCATTCGGATCGACTTGCAGCGTGATCGTTATTGGCTCGGCAAAGGCTGGTGCCGGTTTGGAAGTTCCGTCCGCGCCAACAACCCGCATGTTGAGATCGTACATATCGCTTGCTGCTGTCAACTGAACAGTTCGGTTGGCCGCAGAGCTGCGAACAAGCCGGGCGGCTTCATCCTTCGAAACGAGCCGCATTGAGAAATGAATCCGCGCTTCATTGGCCTCATCTCCAGGTACAACGGCTTGAATGCTCTTCAGAGATGCAGCAGGGAATTCGACGGCCATATTCGGACCGGCGAAACGGAGACGGTTATCTCCTAAAATTTCTGCAATATTCCCCGGAAGAATGACGGTATCTTGGTTCTCCGATATACGGACGATTACTGTGCCATTGATGGCGTCACGTAAATCGTCCGCACCAAGAACCAGAGTAGTCGAGGGGATTTCGGGTTTCGTTGGACGCTTAGGCCCCGAAGGGGGAGCCGAAGTGTTCGACGGCGGAGTCGTTGTCGTGCCGCCGTGATCCTTTCTATAGACAGTCACGGTTCTTGTTACTTCGTCAGCCGCATTGCCCGCCGCATCGCTTACATTGTAGTGGATCGTATACGTTCCGGCTTTTGATGTATCGATGGTCTTCAGTCCATATACACTGCTGGTTACCGTGGTCATAATCCGATCCGTAATGTCGCCGTCCCGATCATCGATCGCCGTTGCGCCTGCATCTGTGAAGTCAGCGCCGACGGGCAGACGAACCACCGGTTTGCCTAACAAGGTAATGACCGGCTTGGTTATATCGGCTTCGATGTCTTCCGTTACGATGACCGTTCTTGTCACCTCGTCAGCCGCATTGCCTGCGTCATCGCTCACATTGTAATGAACCTTGTAAATGTCTGGAATCGATGTGTCAATTGCCGTCAGTCCATATACGCTGCTGGTCACTGTGGTCACGATCCGATCTGTAATGTCGCCATCCCGATCATCGATCGCCGCCGCGCCTGCATCCGCGTAATCATCCCCAACGTCCAGACGAACTACCGGTTCGCCCAACAAGGTAATGACGGGCTTCGTGACATCAGCCTCCGGGGTTTTGACCGGTGCAATGCCGACAAAAGACAGCATCGGCGACTGGTTGCTTTTCGCCACCAGTTTGAGAGTCAATGCTCCGGCTTCCGCCATGGAGAAGTTGTACCCTTGTACTATGTCAAATGAATTGCTGTCAAGCGTTATAGTATCCACAAGTTCGTTTTTGTCGCCATATTCAAGGTAGACTTCTTCGGTGCGGGAGTATTCGGGCCACCAACTGTATGTGCCAAGCGTTATCGTATGTTCGCCAGCAGGCAGATGATCAAACGTATAGGTAAGGGCCGCTCCGGCCTGATTGGCGGTATAGATGCCGGTTGTGCTTTGCTTGCTGTACGGGCCGCTAACGATCCCTTTGTAAGAGACGGACGGCGAGCCGCTGGCATTGTAGCCGCTGTGCCCCCAGGCTTTGGCGGAGTCGTGAATCCGGTCCGGGGCATCGTTGAGAAGCGGTTTGCCGTCGGCGTCCGCAAGGGCGGCGACAGCACTGTATGCCGGCGAATCATAGCCAAGCGTATTGGAAGATGTATGTCCTGCTGTCAGTCCGGTCTCGGTAGCGTTAAGATCTGCGAAATACAAAATGTCCTCAGGGACTACTTCTACGTAACAAACGGTAGTAAGGCTTCCATAGGTGCCGTGTATGGTTACCGTTTCATAGGGAGTATCGAAACGGACGCCGTCCAAATTCCAATTCACAGTCACGAACGATTTCGATCCGTCTTCATGTGTCGCCTCCACTTTCTCGGGGAGATTTGGCGCTCCACCGACGTAGGCGGCAGCATAATGAGGCGAACTAAGCTCCCGTATATCGCCCGTAAATAACTGTTTCTGGGCAAAAACAAGGCGCGCTGTGAGCTGTTCGGCCCCCTCTTGATCCAATCGGTAGGAAGCAGGGTTATTGAGAGCTTCCTCGGCTGCATTCCGCGCGGCTTCAAAGAGCTGCCAATCGCTGTCGCGGAATTCGTCCAGCTTGTTGATGCCTTGCGCCTCTGCTGCCGTCTCTTGGAGAGCAGCTATATCGGGCGTACCTTGCACTTCGCCGGAAACAACCGCCACGGCGTCCACAACCAAGGTGCCGCTTAACACCTTGATCCGGACGGTATGCTCGCCAAATGCAAGACCGCGAAGCGTAAAGGTTTGGTACAATTCCTTGGAAGCTGTCGCGGCGGCTGAAGGCGCTACGATTTGCCCGTCCACCACCACCTCCAGCTTCGCCGAACCATCGTTGGGGCCCAGAATATCCAGTCCGGTGCCTACAAACGTATATTCCAGCGCAGCATCAGCGCCCTGGCTGGTGGAAAGGGAGCGTTGATAATGGAACATGCCCTGGCCGTTGTTATGGGCCCACGAACCGCTGTAAACGAGTTTGGGCTGGGGAACGGGAGCCAGGTCGTGCATCTCCAGATCGTCAAGCGCTTCGGAATAATACGGTGCGTAGCCCCCCACTGTTTCTACCAGCAAATTGTCAAAACGAACGTGATAGTATCCGCTGCCCAGATCTACCCGGCCGGACAGTTTGGGGTGCGGATCGGTGTAGGAGGCAAGCTCCACGCCGTCCAGGAAGGTTGTCACCTGACTGCCCGCAACTTGAATCGCAATGTTATGCCATGCGTTATAAGCGTCGTCAAAGTCATTGATCTTCACGCCGCCGGAACCGCTCACGACATTGCCGTTGGCCACGGAACGGCCATCGACCTGCAGCTGCCAGCCGCCGTCAAACCAAAACTTCAGTACATAAGGCGTGCCGTTGATCGTATGAGAGCTGCCGCCGCCCTGATATCGCGCGCCTATCGCAGCGTAATTTGCGCCGCCTTGCGCATTGTTCGTTTCGAACGAAACGTCGACGCTGGCCTTATAGTTGGTCCACCGGTAGTCGCCGATGGCTGTGACGGGCTCGCCGTTGTTCCACGTGCCGCCAAGCCCCATAAGCCCCCGGTCCAATTGCTGGCGCAGAACGTAATTTCCGGTTTGCTCGTCCAGATATGCCTCGAACGCGCCGTTGCGATCATGGGTGTAGCGGGGGATTGCGCCTTTAGAACCGCCGCGGGATTCGATATAGCTCTGGGTTCCCGTAATTTGACCGCCTGCTCCGATGACAGGAACCGTCTTGCCGGAATAGTCAAAATCGTCGGCGTAAAGGATACCGTCCCCGCTATTTTGTATCGATCCTGTTGCATCGGTGTCGAGCACGGTGCGCTCGCCCTCAACGGGGAACGGTGTATGGTAGGCATTGTTCCCATTGTTCTCCAATGTCGTAACGGTCACGACCGAATAAGGTTTGACGCGCACGGTGTAAATTCCGCCTCCGTCAGCAGATACCTTCCCGCGATATTGCATGTAGCTGCTGTTGAAGGCTTCGCCTTTGCCGGCGGCGCGAGTTTCCCATATTTCCAGGGAAGGTGTGCCCGTAAACGCCATATTGACTGTCTGGAGCTTGTAGGTTCTCTCATACTCGCTGTCATTGACAATAACGGTTGAAAAATCGCTCTTGTCGGGGGCTGCGAGCGTCATATAGCTTGGCGTGCCGTTGCGTCCGCTGACCGGATTAGTGCCTGTCGCGCCGGTGTAGCTGGCCTGGGGGACCGCTCTCCAAATTCCTTCGTCATTATTGCCGTTCTCCCAGCCGGCCTTCGCGAACCAACTAAAATGCTGAAGGACGTGAAGACCCGCGTCATAATGAATCCAGCCCGACCAAGGGTCGCGAGCGCTGACCAATTCCTTGAAGGAATATTGACCGCCTTCGTAGAAGGAGCCGATGGCTGGCTGATAAACAAAATGCGTCCGCCGGGAATTGACGAATCCCTTGATAATGGTATTGCCCATCTCCAGCGCGCTGCCTGTACCGCCGATGCCGGTGCCTGCAGCTGCAGGATCCTTCATATTGTTGTTGGGACGGAAGGACGAGTTGCTGAAGGTGGCCTGCGCCTCGCTGTTCCAGACTTCGACGTCGAATTGCTCCGCGAGCCGTTTGAAATTGCCCGCACTGTCATCGTCGGTGTTGTAGTGGTAGGCGGCGACTGATACCGCGTCCCGCAGAGAAACGTCGCTCACCATGCTGCCTCCGAAGGAGCCAATTCCGACTTCATCTGAAATGACAACCTTAATCCGTTGATAAAGCGCTTTCTCTTCTTCGCTCGCAAAGCCGGCATGATCCGTTTTAACCCGTTCGGCGTATTGTTTTGTCCAAGTCAGGTCCGGAGCATGCTCGTTAATATGGGGATTGACGTAATCGACCATATAGCCGTACTCGCGATAAGCGGCCAGAATGGTGTTTTTATACCAAGCATAAATTTTGTCGTTGTTGTCCGCCCAAGCGGGAGCACTCCAACGCAGGATGCTTACTCTGAGATCAGGGTTCACAGCCTTCGCGTCGGCCGCAAGCTGGAAACCGGGGTGACGGGCAACGTTGGCTTCTTCATTGGCCGTACGCATCGTGGCCGGGTCCGGACCGGTGGAGTTATTGCGGTCGTTGCCCATCTCAATTTTTACATGTGTCATGATAGGGTTGTCTCCACCAAACAGAATCTGCAGCAATTCTGCATAAGACTCAGGATGCTCGGCCTTATAATCCATTAGCAGCGCACTAGTGCTGTTTGCGCTCAGTACGCCAAATCCCTTGAATGTGAGGCCGTTGACATTGCCGGCTTTGATATCGTTGCCGTCCAGCAATACTTTGACCGCAGATGCTGCATTTTTCCGAGCGTCTTCGATCATGCCTTTGATCCCGCCCTTGGCTATGGCGAACCAGCTCAAGATTGGTTTTTCGCCGGACACATACGCGAAGGTCAGTTTCATGGGAACGCTGGTGTCAATGTCTCCGGGAATCGTAAATTCGCTGGAAATGAGCCTAGTTGCATTAGTATTGAACTGATCAAGATAGATCGTCTTTCTATCGCCGCTGATATCCTGATACTCGATATGGGGACGTATCACGCGGGAGCGGCTACCGTACCAGTCGTGAAAACCGCTGCTGAGCGTATAGGTTCCTGCTTCAAGGGCTTTGAGCTGATATATGATATGATCGCCCGCAGCCCGCAGCCCGACAACCCATATCGACGGATCTGCAGCGGGGTCCGTATGCCCTCCGTCTTTGGAGTTTTTTACCTTGTGTACCGAATCGTCGAACCCCCAGCCGCTCGTTCCGTCAAACTTCTGATCGGGCAGCTGATTGAGCAATAATGCGCCGGTCAGTTCTTTAACCGCCTCGTAAAATGGCGAGGTACTAGGATCGTTGCCAAGGGAATCGCCGCCTCGGCCGCTATCTACGAAATAAACCAAGGGATGGCTAGAGGGCGGAATAACTTCCACATTAGCCAAGACCGCTCTGCCTCCCGCCGTACCGGTAACCGTCACCGTATCGTAAGGTACGGCGAAGGTATCCTCGCCGATATGCCAAGTGACAGGCGCGCTCTGGCCTTCCACTTCCATGCTGTCAGGCAAAGTAGTTTCTGCGGTTGTCCTGGCACCCATGTAAGCGGCAGCGTGGACGGTATACACGCTATTAGCGGATACGTCGGAAAGACCGAATGGGGGATACAAACCAAACAACAGCATCGCGGTCATAGCAATGGAGCATAACCTGTTTCTGGCGGTGCGCTTTTTGCTCATTCATACATCCTCCTTTTGATTAACTTCCAGACGCCGGTAGCAGCGAGACATGGATATGAAACCGCTGTCAGAATACTCGTCATGAAGTCAGTATTCGACTTCCAGGCGGATCGCTCGTATCCATTTCGATTTTCTCTATGAATGTACGCCTCCTTTCATCGCTGATATTGCGCTTTCTTAAAAGCGCTTTTCAAACTCATAAGCTGTTATACCACACACGTCAGAAGGGGAACATGCACTTTTCAATGCACAACCTGCAAGATTGTTATGTTTCTTAGGCGAAGCAAGCTCTTTGCTAGGTCAATAACTAAAAATTCGGATAAGAACATGTAATTTTATTAGCACCATATTACGGTTCTTTAAACTAGCGGCGTTACGCCATGATTCCGTTTATTTTGCTATCTATGCGCCAACACTAGAATGTGACAATACACCAAAGACAGATTTAGGCGGTTGACAATCGTTTTATTTAGACCCTATAATCCTTCTAGTAATAATTACGATTAAGGATGGCTAGGAAGGAAGATCATAATGGCGTCATACATGAACATATATAAAGGTTGGAAAGCGGTTCTGCTGCTTCTTGCGGTAGCTCTGCTGTTGGCCGGCTGCGGAAGCAACAATAATGAAAACAAGGTTGTTGCGGGCAAGGTCAACGTCGTTACGAGTTTTTACCCTCTCTATGAATTTGCAAAAGAGATAGGAGGAGAGGAGGCGCATGTTATCAATTTGCTGCCTGTAGGCGTCGAGCCGCATGACTGGACGCCGCGCAGCCAGGAAATCCTCAACACGTCCAAAGCACAGCTCTTCTTATACAACGGAGCGGGGCTTGAAGGTTGGCTGGACAGCTTCCTTAAAGGCCTGGGCAGCGACTCCAAGGTGAAGACTGTCGAAGTAAGCGAGGGGATTCCTCTGATTGCAAGCGATGAAGAGGGTGGACACCAGCACGGCGCGGGCAACGAGGATCATCATGATGAAGATGGACACGGCCATGCTGAGGATGATCATGATCATGACCACGGCCATATCGACCCGCACACTTGGGTAAGTCCGAAATCGGCGATAATCATGGCTGAGAATATCAAAAACAGCTTTATCGAGGTTGATCCCGCTCACCGGGAGCAATACGAGGACCGCTATGAACAGCTGCATGCCCGCCTGCAGCAGCTTGATGCGAAGTTTACGGAGGAACTGGCGAAGACGAGCCGGAAAGAGATCGTCGTATCCCACCAATCGTTTGGCTATCTGTGCCGGGATTACGGGCTGACCCAGCATTCGATTATGGGCCTGACGCCGGAAGCGGAACCGAAAGCCCAGGATTTGATTAATCTATCCAAGCTGGTGAAGGAAGAAGGTATTCAGTATATCTTTTTTGAGGAGCTTGTGTCTGATAAGCTTGTGAACACGCTGGCCTCGGAAGCGGGCGTGAAGACGCTGGTGCTTAATCCGGTTGAGGGGCTGACGAAGCAGCAGGAGCAGGCTGGAGAGAATTACTTTACATTGATGGAGAAAAATTTGCAAAATCTTGTTCTCGCCTTACAATAAGGAGAGACATACCAGCGGAAGGACGGTCAAGATGAAACCGGACAATTTAGCGGCATCGGCGTTGGCCTGCCATGACAATATTATCGAGCTTGCCGATGTCTCCTTTTCCTATAAGGACAAGAACGTGATTTCGAACTTCAGTTTTACGGTAAAAGAACGCGATTTCGTCGGGGTCATCGGCTCGAACGGGGCCGGCAAGACGACCCTGCTGCGGATGATGGTCGGGCTGCTGTCGCCGACCGATGGGGAAATTCGCCTGTTTGGACAGCCGATTCGTCGTTTTCGTGATTGGGACAGGATTGGATATGTGCCGCAGAAAAATTCGTTCAACCCTTTGTTTCCGGCGACTGTAAGAGAAGTCGTCATGTCGGGATTGTATAACAATAAGAAGCTGTTTCGCCGCATCGGCAAGGCGGAGCAGGTGAAATGCGACGATGCGCTTGAGGTAATGCGCATCGGAGATATTGCCGACAAACGGATCGGGGAGCTGTCCGGCGGGCAGCAGCAGCGCGTCTTTTTGGCCAGAGCCTTGATCAATAAGCCGGATCTGCTAATTTTAGACGAGCCTACAGTCGGAATCGATGCGCAGACCCAGGAAGATTTCTTCGAGCTGATTTTCCATATGCATGCGCATCATCATATGACCTTTCTGATGGTCTCGCATGATGTGGAAATGATTGAGGATAATTTGGGCAATGAGCCGCTGGATCGCTGCGGAGCGATCAAGTTCTATGTGAAGCATTCCCATGATCAGGATTGTTCGATTCCCGACCTTCAGCATTCAATCCAATAGATTGGCCAGCTTATGCTTACGAAGTAAGTTTTGCTCCGCAAAACTAGGCTTATGCTTTCGATGTAAGTTTTGCTTAGGCAAAACTTTGAGGAGATGTGAAACTTGGAAATACTTACGGCAGAATTTTTTCAAAGAGCGCTGATAGGCGGGCTGCTCATTGGCATCACAGCCCCCCTGATCGGTATTTTTTTAGTGCTGCGCCGCTTGTCGATGATCGGGGACACGCTGGCCCATGTAACGATTGCGGGCGTGGCCCTCGGTTTCCTGATCCATGCCAATCCGATATGGGTGGGACTGGCCTTTGCAGTATTGGCCTCCTTCGCGATCGAGAAGCTGCGCAAAGCTTATAAAGCCTACGCGGAACTGTCGATAGCCATCATCATGTCTGGTGGCGTGGCGCTGGCCTCGCTGTTCTTTACGCTCGGGATAGGGTACAATACGGATGTATTGTTCGGCAGCATTTACACTTTGAGCAGGGAAGATTTATACATCGTCGGCGCGGTTACGCTCGTCGTTATCGCCGTCGTGGCCCTGTTCTTCAAGGAATTTTTCCTCCTTACGTTTGAGGAGGATGCCGCTGCGGTCAGCGGGCTGCCCGTTAAGCTGTTCAACCTGCTGATTACTGTGCTGACGGCGCTGGTCATTAGTACCGCTATCAAGATCGTTGGCGCCCTGCTCGTATCCGCTTTAATTACGATTCCAGCGGCATGCAGTCTGCTTATTGCGCGCAGCTTCAAGTCCTCGGTGATCTTCTCGGTCATTATCGCGGAAATTGCCGTTGTGATCGGGCTGATTATGGCCGGCATATGGAATCTGGCACCGGGCGCTACGATTGTGCTGCTGCTCATCGGCATGCTGATCGTTACGCTTATAGGCAAAAAAGGGCTGAATGCTTAGAACATTACAATACTTTCTATCTCATCTGAGGATCGGAGGCTGTAATGGCTGATATTAATGTAGTGATAGCTTTCGGGGCAGGTGTTGCTTCCTTCATTTCGCCTTGCGCCTTGCCGCTCTACCCGTCCTATTTGTCTTATATTACGGGGATGTCTGTGCAAACGCTGCAGAAGGAGCAAAACAAGCGGGAAGTCCGTATGAAGACGATGGCACACACGCTCGCTTTTATTCTGGGATTCTCTGTTGTTTTCTATACTCTTGGCTTCGGGGCCGGGCTTTTTGGCGAGTTTTTCATCCATTATCGGGATTTGATCCGCCAGATTTCTGCTATTTTAATTATACTTATGGGCTTGTTTTTGCTCGGCATATTCCAGCCGCAATTTTTGCTGAAGGAACGGAAAATGGATATTAAGATGAAGAAGAGCGGATATGTGGCTTCTTTTATTTTTGGTATCGGTTTTTCCGCTGGCTGGTCCCCCTGCGTAGGGCCAATTTTGGCTGCAATTATTTCGCTTGCGGTCAGTGAGCCGGGAACATGGCTAAACCTGATTACGGCATATACGCTGGGCTTTGCTTTGCCGTTTTTCATCCTGGCTTTTTTCATCGGCAGCACGAAATGGATTACCCGCTATTCTGCGGCGATCATGAAAATCGGCGGTGCGCTGATGCTGTTGATGGGGGTGCTGCTGTTTACGAATCAAATGGCCAAAATTACGATTTGGCTGCAGCAGATTACGCCTGAATGGCTTAAATTCTAAATTTGGGGCGCACTTGCCAACGGACGAGCACAACATGTATCATTAATATAGTAGCATTTGGTAATGCGGTCAGTTTCCGCGACGCCAATAGAGGAAAAGAGGTTCGTAAGATGCCAACACCTAGTATGGAGGATTATTTGGAGCGCATATACAAGCTCATTGATGAGAAGGGCTATGCGCGTGTTTCCGATATTGCCGAAGGACTGGAGGTACATCCTTCTTCCGTCACGAAGATGATCCAGAAGCTGGATAAAGACGAATACGTCATTTATGAGAAATATCGGGGCCTGGTGCTTACGAGCAAAGGCAAGAAGATCGGCAAGCGTCTCGTTGACCGGCATCATCTGCTGGAGGAATTTTTGGAAATGATCGGCGTCGATGAGGAGAACATCTATAAAGATGTGGAGGGAATCGAGCATCATCTGAGCTGGGATTCGATTACCCGCATCGCTGCTCTGGTGGATTATTTCAAGCGCGATGAAACCAGAATTCAGGATCTTCGGGATGTCGATAAGGAGATTATGAACGAATCCTAGCTAGAGCATCTGTCTTGCCCGGACAGATGCTTTTTCTTTTGTCTTATCGCCCGGCACAAGTCATTTATTGCAAGCTAAACGCAACTCTTGGGACATGGAAGGCGTTAGAGATAGAGGGGACTTATTTTGGACGCCGGCAATTATTTACTATGATCTGGAGGTTACTCATGAAATTTCGCACTTGGTTCTTTTCTTTTATCATTCTGCTGTTGATTTGGCCTTTCTCCGGTCACGCGGATGCTGCGGCGGCGCGTCCGATCGAAATTGTTCTGGATGGGCGGATCTTATCCAGCGATTCGCCTCCGTATATCAAACCGAAAAACAATGTCACGATGGTACCGCTTCGGGTGATCAGCGAAGGCCTGGGAGCTCAGGTCGACTGGCTGGCCAGCGCTAAGTCCGTCACGATTGCGAAAGACAGCAATATCATTGTATTGCGGGTGGGGAGTACATCGGCTCAAGTGAATAATGCCGCGGTGAAGCTCGATGTCTCGGCTGAGATCCAGTCCGGACGAACAATGCTTCCGCTTCGTTTCGTTGGGGAACAGCTTGGTTTACAGGTAGACTGGAATTCCGCAACGCGAACGATTGCGCTATCTACGCAGGGGACGAGCATTCCGCCAATTACCGGGCCAACAACGCCTGTCATTCCTCCGACCGAACAGCCATCTACGCCACCACCAGCGGTTCAGCAGCCTGAAAGCGGCGGAGCAGCGTCCGAGCTGCGGGGAGTCTGGGTATCCTCAGTACTCAATCTCGATTGGCCCACGAAGGCATCTTACGGAAACGCCGAGCAGCAGAAGCAGGAATACACCAAGCTGCTGAACGAGATTCAGGCCATGGGGTTAAATGCGGTATTCGTTCAAGTCAGGCCTACCGCGGATGCGCTCTATCCATCCCAGCTTGTGCCATGGTCGGTTTATCTGACCGGAACAGCGGGCAAGGATCCGGGATATGATCCGCTGGCATTCCTGATCGAGGAGACGCATCGCCGGGGCATGCAGTTTCACGCTTGGTTCAATCCGTTCCGGGCTAGCATGAATGCCGATACGAGCAAGCTGCCAAGCAGCCATGTCGTACATCAGCATCCGGACTGGATCGTCAAATTTGCCGACAAGCTCTATATTAATCCCGGTATTCCTGAAGCGCGCCAGCATATTATTGATGCCATTATGGAAGTCGTAAATGGCTACGATATCGACGGGGTGCATCTGGATGATTATTTCTACCCGTCTGGCGAGACGGCTTCCAGCAAATTTAATGACGATGCAACGATGAAGCGGTACAACGCGAATCAGTTGAACAAAGGGGACTGGCGCCGTGATAATATCAACCAGTTCGTGCGCGACCTTGGTCAAAGCATCCGCGCCGTCAAGCCGGCAGTTTCTTACGGAATCAGCCCGTTTGGGGTATGGCGCAACAAGGCTTCGGATATTACCGGTTCAGACACGAAGGCAGGGATAACCGCGTATGACAGCACTTATGCCGACGTTAGGACCTGGATTCGCAATGAATGGATTGACTACGTTACGCCGCAATTGTATTGGAGTCTGACGCGCCCCGAGGTGCGTTACGATATTTTGACAGACTGGTGGGCACAGGAGGTTCGGGGAACGCAGGTGAAGCTGTATATAGGCCATTCTCCTTACAAGATTGGCACGCCGGAAATCGGCTGGCATTCGGCGGACGAAATTATCCACCAGCTGGAGTACAATGAGCGAATTCCTGAAGTGAAGGGCAGCATCTTTTTTAGCGCCAAAGATTTAAGGAAAAATCCCCTTGGACTAGTTCCATTATTGAAATCATATTTCGGCTCCTAGGATGACATAGGAATAGCCCCCATGACATACATAAGCAGTAGACGTGTATGGAATGGGGGCTGTTGTTTATGCTGATAAACGGCGTATTCGAGGGCGGAGGCGTCAAGGGGATATCCCTGGCGGGAGCCGTCAGGGCGGCTGAACGGTACGGAGCGGTATTTCACCGGGTTGCGGGTACTTCATCCGGCTCTATCGTAGCGGCTTTAATTTCCGCCGGCTACTCTGCGGAGGAAATGAAGGATGTCATCATGGGCACTTCATTTCTGGAATTTCTGAAGAGGTCGCGGATTTTTAATGTGCGGCTCGTAGGGCCGGCGCTGCGGGTTTTGTTGAAGAAAGGGCTTTACTCGGGGGAATCTTTGGAGAATTGGATACGGATGCTCTTGAAGGATAAAGGCATCCGAACGTTTGGAGACTTGCCGAAGGGTAAATTAACGATCATCGCCTCCGACATCACAAGCGGCAGAATTTTAATTTTGCCCGATGATCTTCAGAAGCTGGGGATTACACCGCACAAGTTCGAAGTTGCCCGGGCGGTGCGGATGAGCTGCAGCATCCCTTACTTTTTTGATCCGGTGCTGCTGCGGCTGCCGCCGCGCCTGTCCACGGGCAAGCCTTTTGCCGATCAGTTTCTGCATATCGTTGACGGTGGGCTGCTGAGCAATTTTCCGTTATGGCTGTTCGATGATGACAGCTGCAAACCCCGCGAAAAGATGATCCCGACGGTAGGCTTCCAAATGGTCGGGAAGAACTCCAACCAGCCTCATATGATCAGAGGCCCATTCACGATGCTGCAAGCGCTCGTAGAGACGATGCTCTCCGCGCATGACGAGAGATACATTGAGCAGTCAAACCGTTACCGGACAATAAAAATACCGACGCTTGGCATCGGTACAACCCAATTCGATATCAGTAAAGAAGAAAGCCTGCTGCTTTATGAATCTGGTCTCCAATCCGGCAACCTTTTCTTCGATGAATGGAACACCCAATACTACGAAGAACAGTTCATAAAGTATCAGCAGGCAAATTTAAAGACTTAGTGGTATCTCGGTATATCCTCGTCGTTTTTCCCTTTGTTCCCCTCGATGACCTGGAACGGATAATGCTTGCGCTTTTGCCCGCTGGACTGGCGCTGCTCGGCAGCCAGTTTGGCCATCGTACGGGCTGAAGGTTTCACTTTGGGATGCTTCGCCCTGTACTTGCGGGGCGGGAATTTGTAGAGCCAGACTACGACCCCCACCAGGATGGCAGGAATCAGCAAGCTGCTCCAATTCATTCGACCATTTCCGAATATTGCGTTAATTACGCCAAATGCAGCAAGTCCAATCATGCTCCAAAATAAGATGGCCTGCTTCTTCATCGCTTATCATCCTTTCACGGGATCAAAGGCAGTATTAGGGGCAGGCTGTTCAAGGACGCCCTCCCGCTCATATTGTGCGTCAAGCTCTCGCATCCGGTTAAAGGAGGCGATCGATACTTCTACTTGGTCGTCCTTTGGTTCTTTTGTCGTCAGCAGTTGAAGCCACAGACCCGGATAACCCAGAAACCGCAGTACGGGAATATCGCGAACGGCATTGGTCAGGCGCAGAAGCTCAAAGGATACACCGATAACCAGCGGCAGAAGCAGCAATCTGATGTACATGCGCTCCCAGACATTGTCCCAGTGGAACAAAGAGTAAATGATTACGCCAACGATGACGGTCAGAATAATGAAGCTGCTGCCGCAGCGATAATGGAGCCGGCTGTATTTCTGCACGTTCTGAACCGTCAGTTCTTCCCCGTGTTCGTATGCTGTTATTACTTTATGCTCGGCGCCGTGATATTGGAACAGTCTCTTGATTACCGGGGTTTGCGAGATAGCCCATAAATAAACCAAGAGGAGTATGATCTTAATGACCCCTTCGACCAGCGTATGCAGCACCCGGTTGTCGAAGGCGTTTTCGAACAAATACTGCTCTACGACGGCCGGAACCAGGGTAAACACGACTTTGCCGAACAGGAAGGATAGAACGCCGGCGATGGCCACGCCTACAATCATCGTCAAAGAGAAGCCGGATGATTCCTTCTCCTTCTGCTTGGCCCGTTCTTCTGGCTCCGTCTCGTCATCGGCCATGGCTTCGGCGGAATAGTTCAAATGCTTTGAGCCTTTGGCGCTGGAATCAATAATACTGACTATGCCGCGGATCAGCGGGATTTTGCGCAGCCGCTTGACCCAAGACTTGTCCTCTTTAGGGACCTCCAAAAAAGTAATTTCTCCGCTCTTGCGGCGGACCGCAGTGACATTGACATGCTTTCCGCCAAACATGACTCCTTCTATTACGGCTTGGCCGCCATATATATTCGGTTTGGAATCCTTCGGCAAATATTTCACCTTCCCTAATTAATATCGTTGTCGCTAAGAATAATTCCATTGTATCGAATATGGGAATCAAATTCTAGTTTGTTTAGTCTTTTTGGAAATGCGCATACTAAAACGACGAATGGAAGCCTTGGATAGAGCAGGAAAGGAAGGGATGCGCGAATGTCGAATCAACGGCAGCAAGGAAATCAAAGCAACAACAGAACGAATATATGGACGTTCGGCTTGCAGCTTGGTTTATTTGCCGGGCTAATCTGGGGGGGAGCGAGGGGGCTGATGTATTTTTTCAGACTTACCGATGTTGTGCCTGGGTATTTGGCGGAGCCCTTTTTCAAGACCTCGTTTCTAAAAACGCAGACAGGCTATTATGTCGGGTGGCTGTTCTTCATTTTGTTCTCGATCGTTGCCGCAATGCTGTATACAATATTCATGCGACGATTGAAGGGGCCTTACCCCGGGATCATTTACGGTATTGTCTGGTGGCTGGTGATCTTTCTTGTTCTGGGGCCGATGTTTGGCATGACCAAGAAGGTCACTGCGCTCCCGGTCGATACGCTGATCAGCGAATTTTGCTTGTATTTGCTATGGGGACTGTTCATCGGATATACGGCCGCGATGGAATATACAGACGAACGCCGCAGAGAACCGCAAAAAGCGCTGCAATAAGTATAAAAGGCTTCTCTTTTCCCTCACACCTATGTTAAAATTACTTTTGGTTATTTTGCAGGAAGGGTGTGGCATGATGTACCGTATCCTGGTATTGAACGGACCGAATTTAAACATGCTCGGCATACGCGAGCCTGGCGTTTACGGTTCCGAAGGGCTTCACGACATTGAGGACAAGCTCTTGAAGCTGGGCGAGCAGCAGGGTTTGGCGATTGAATGTTATCAAACCAACCACGAGGGATATCTGATTGATAAAATTCATGCGGCGTTCGGCAGCATCGATGGTATTTTGATCAATCCAGGGGCGTGGACGCACTATAGCTATGCGCTGCGCGATGCGTTTGCATCGGTGAATATCCCTTTTGTGGAAGTGCATATGTCGAATATTCATGCCCGTGAATCATTCCGTCATACATCGGTTACCGCCGCCTTGGCGATTGGGCAAATCGCCGGCTTTGGCTCATACAGCTATGAGCTGGGATTAATGGCGCTCGTGCGGTATCTGGAAAGTCGGAAATAAGGAGAGCATATAATGGCGAATTCTAGAGTAAGCCGCCTTCGGGAAGCCATGGGGCTGAAGGGCTTGGGTGCGATATGGATTTCCGGAGACGTCAATCGGCAATACTTGACGGGATTTACCGGCTCGTCCGGCTTCGTGCTGATTACGCTGGACAAGTCTTATTTGTTAACGGATTTTCGTTACATGACGCAGGCAGCCGATCAAGCCGCAGGCTTCGAAATTGTGGAGCATGGCTCGTCCGTGGCAAAGACGCTAAAGGAGCTGCTGGCCGAACAGAAGATCAGCGAGCTCGGGTTTGAAGAAGAGAACGTCGTTTTTTCTACATACCGGGCATATGAGCAGGAACTGCGGCCGGTCAAGCTGATTCCTTCCGCTGGCCTGGTTGAAGGTCTGCGCATTTACAAGGATGATCATGAGCTGGCGCTAATGAAACAGGCTGCGGAATTGGCTGATCAGACGTATATGCATATGCTGAAGGTGCTGCGTCCGGGCGTAACAGAGCGGGAAATGGCGCTGGAGATCGAAATTTTCATGCGCAGGAACGGTGCGACTTCAAGCTGCTTCGATACGATTGTGGCTTCGGGCGAGCGTTCGGCTCTGCCGCATGGGGTAGCCAGCGACCGCGTATTGCGCAGTGATGAATTCGTCAAAATGGATTTTGGAGCGCTGCTGAACAGCTATTGCTCGGACATTACAAGGACGGTTATGCTCGGCAAGCCTGCTCCCAAGCATCGCGAGATTTACGATATCGTACTGGAAGCGCAGCTGCATACGCTGGCGCATCTTCGTCCTGGCATGACCGGGCGTGAAGCGGATGCCTTGGCGCGTGACATTATTGTACGCTACGGCTACGGAGAGCAGTTCGGCCATAGCACCGGCCATGGTCTGGGGATGGAAGTGCATGAAGCCCCGCGCCTGTCCAAGCTGAGCGACGATATCCTTCAGCCGGGAATGGTCGTTACTGTCGAACCGGGGATTTATATACCGGGCTTCGGCGGGGTCCGGATTGAAGACGATGTCGTCATAACGGAAGACGGCTGCCGCAGACTGACTGAATCGAGCAAGGAATTTACCGTCATTGATTGTTAATGAACGGCTTTAATATGGGGTAATTTATATTATCATATAGTAGTTATGCAACTCATTTGATCCTATAGGAGGTTCTATTTGTGATTTCAGTTAACGATTTTAAAACAGGCCTGACCATCGAATTCGAAGGTGACATTTATACGGTACTGGAGTTCCAGCACGTAAAGCCGGGTAAAGGGGCTGCATTCGTCCGCTCTAAACTGAAAAATCTCCGTAACGGGAATACGGTCGAAAAGACTTTCCGTGCCGGTGAGAACGTGAGCAGAGCGATGATTGAGAATCGCGATGTTCAATATTTGTACGCTAGTGGACAAGACCATACTTTCATGGATAATGAGACCTACGACCAATTTACATTGTCCTCGGAACAATTGGAATGGGAACTGAATTTCCTGAAGGAAAATATGAACGTAAAAATCGTTAGCTACCAGGGCGAAATTCTCGGAATCAATTTGCCGAACAGCGTAGAGCTGCGCGTAGTGGAATCCGAGCCAGGCATTAAAGGTAACACGGCCACTGGCGCTACGAAGAACGCCAAGCTGGAAACTGGACTTAACGTACAGGTTCCCCTGTTCATTAATCAGGATGATGTCCTTCTGATTGACACTCGTGAAGGCAAGTACATTTCCCGCGCGTAAGTTCACGCTACATGCATGCCTCGCAGAAGGCAGCGTCGTCCTCCACTCCATTTTCGGGTGGAGGAATTTTTATGGATTCATTTGGATCGGGGAATATGACGAAAACTTCGCATATTGCCGCGAAAAGCAATGGATTAATTCAGCTCTTTCGTATTATACTGGTTTAAAGCGTTACTGCTTGAATTTGCGGCGATAGCGATTTTATTCGGATTTATCGTGTATTCATAGCCGTACTGTGCTTTTGGATAGGAGAGTTTACTTTTTTGGGAGGGTCTGATTTGGCTTTATTTGTGATGAAGTTTGGGGGAAGTTCTGTCGGCGATACGGAACGGATGCAGCGCGTAGCCCGGCGCATCGCCGAGAAGCAGGATGAAGGACATCAGGTCGTTGTGGTGGTGTCCGCCATGGGAGATACGACGGATGATTTAATTGATCAGGCGAAGCAGCTCAGCAAAGAGCCGCCTTTGCGTGAAATGGATATGCTGATGACGACCGGTGAGCAGATTTCGATTTCGCTGCTATCGATCGCGATTCATGCGCTGGGCCGTAAGGCTGTGTCATTTACCGGCTGGCAGGCTGGTTTCCGTACGGATAAAGAGCATTCTAGAGCCCGTATTACCGATATTCAGCCGCAGCGAGTGCAAGCGGCGCTGGATAAAGGAAATGTCGTCGTCGTTGCAGGATTCCAGGGGATTAGCGAGGACGGGGAAATTACGACGTTCGGGCGCGGCGGTTCGGATACGACGGCGGTCGCCTTGGCAGCGGCCATTTCCGCCGATTACTGTGAAATTTATACAGACGTAGACGGAATCTACTCTACGGATCCGCGGATCGTCAAGAACGCCCGCAAGCTGAAGGAAATATCCTATGACGAAATGCTTGAGCTGGCCAACCTGGGGGCCGCCGTGCTTCACCCGCGCGCAGTAGAGTATGCGAAGCATAATCATGTTCGTCTCGTCGTTCGTTCAAGCTTTAATCATAATGAGGGTACGGTTGTTAAGGAGGAAGTGAAAATGGAGCAAGGCGTAGTAGTCAGCGGAATAGCTTACGATAAAAATGTAGCAAGAATCAGCATTTTGGGAGTATCCCATATTCCTGGAGTTTTAGCCCAGGTGTTCGGTTCTTTGGCAGAAGCAAAAATCGATGTAGACATCATCGTACAAAGCGGCGTGCAGAACGGCAAGGCGGATTTCTCCTTCACCGTATCTTTGACAGATTTGGAGAAGGCGCTGCAGGTCATTAACGGAATTCGCGGCAGCCTTCCATTCGATGAGGTTACTTCGGAAGAGGGATTGGTCAAAGTGTCGATCGTTGGGGCCGGCATGGTTAGCCATCCAGGCGTAGCGGCGAAAATGTTCGATGTCATTTCCAAGCAGGACGTTAACATCAAGATGGTGAGCACCTCGGAAATCAAAGTATCCTGCGTTATCGAGGGAACAAAACTCAACGAGGTGGTCACAGCATTGCACACCGCTTATGGCTTGGATACCGAAAGCCAAGTGTTCGTCGGTGGACCGCAGGAACGCCGCTAACCCGGTTTGATTCATATTGAGCTACCAAATAAGAAGACCGTTTCTCTGCAGTAAATTCATTGCAGAGAAGACGGTCTTTAGTTTTTTTTGGGTTTAAATTATTGATTTTTGTTATTTTATCGCTCCCGCAAGTTTAAACATAAGGTATTAAGGTATAGTTTTTTCATGTCTACCAAGGAAAAGCTGAATAGGGAGGACCATAAGCGTGTTCGATACTAAAGAGAACTTCAAGGAAGCGTTTAAGAAAGAGCTGGTGATGCAGTTGGGGAAGCCTGTCTCTCAGGCGACCGACGCGGATGTATATCGTATTTTGGGCATGATGATCCGAGAAAGAATTGGCGAGGATTGGGCGAATACGAACCAGAAGCTGAAAGCGGCCAAAGCCAAGCAGGTGTATTACTTTTCTATGGAGTTCCTAATCGGAAGGCAGCTGGGGAACAATTTGCTGAGCCTGGGTGTGCTGGAGCTTGTGCGTGACGGGCTCCAAGAGCTGGGCTTCGATTTGGACTCAGCCGAGGAGGAGGAGAGCGATCCGGGGCTGGGCAATGGGGGGCTTGGGCGGCTGGCGGCTTGTTTCCTCGACTCGTTGGCAGCGCAGCAGCTGCCCGGGCATGGATGCGGGATTCGGTATCGATACGGCCTATTCGAGCAAAAAATCGTGGACGGACATCAGGTAGAACTGCCGGACTACTGGCTGCAGCGAGGGAATGTGTGGGAGGTGTGCCGGGAAGACAAAAAGGTGGAGGTGCGCTTCGGCGGCGAGGTGCAAATGATGGAGAAAGACGGCCGTCTGCATTTTGAGCTGGCAGGCTACGAGAGCATTTGGGCCATTCCGTATGACATCCCGGTCATCGGCAGCGGCTCAAGCCATGTCAATACGCTTCGCCTCTGGAGCGCCCGGCCGGCAAAAACACCCATTAAACCCAATAACGGCAGCTACTATAATTATTTGAACTACTATCGCTCGGTCGAGTCCGTATCCGAATTTCTTTATCCCGATGATTCCGAATTTGAAGGCAAGCTGCTAAGGCTGAAGCAGCAGTATTTTTTATGCTCTGCAGGCCTGCAGAGCATCCTAAGGACGTTCGACAAGCTGGAGCTTTCAATCGAATGCCTGCCGGACAAAGCGGCGATACATATCAACGATACGCATCCTACGCTGGTGATACCGGAGCTCATGCGGATTCTGCTGGACGAAAGGGGCTGCTCCTGGGAACAGGCGTGGCAAATTACGCGCCGGGCGGTCTCCTACACCAACCATACTACATTAAACGAAGCGCTGGAGAAATGGCCCGCAGTCATGGTAAAACAATTGCTGCCGCGCATTTATATGATCATTGAGGAAATGAACAAACGCTTTTGCGCGGAGCTCCTGGAGCGTTATCCGGGGGATCAGAACCGGATTTCACAGCTGGCCATCGTGTTTGGGGATCAAATCCGGATGGCCAATTTAGCCATCGCTGGCAGCTACAGTGTAAACGGCGTAGCTGCCCTTCATACTGAAATATTGAAAAAACGCGAAATGAAAGCATTCTACGAGCTGTATCCCGAGAGGTTCAACAACAAGACGAACGGGATTTCTCATCGGCGCTGGCTTATGCACGCCAACCCGGAATTAGCGAAGCTCATTACCGAAGCTATCGGCTCGCGCTGGTATAGGCAGCCTAGGGAAATGATCGGGCTAATCAAATATGCTGAAGATCGCGGTTTTCAGGACAATCTGCACGAGATCAAGCGGGGAAACAAGCTGCGATTAGCGAAATACGTGCGGGAAAAGCTTCACATCAGCATCGACCCCGATTCAATTTTTGACGTTCAGGCGAAACGACTGCATGCCTATAAGCGGCAGCTGCTCAATGTGCTGCATATGATGCATCTGTATAACCAGCTGAAGGATAATCCCTCAGCCGACATTACCCCGCGGACGTTTCTGTTCAGCGCCAAGGCTGCGCCTGGATATTATTTGGCGAAAAACATCATTAAATTGATCAATACGGTGGCTGACACGGTGAACCGGGACCGCACGGTCCGCGATAAAATGAAGGTCGTTTTCCTGGAGAATTACTCGGTGTCCTTGGCCGAGAAGCTGATTCCGGCAGCTGATGTCAGCGAACAAATTTCGACCGCAGGCAAAGAGGCTTCGGGAACCGGGAACATGAAATTTATGATGAACGGAGCCTTGACGGTCGGAACATTGGATGGAGCCAACGTGGAGATGCATGAAATGCTAGGCGATGACAATATGTTTCTGTTCGGCTTGCGGGCAGAGCAGGTTATGGAATACAACCAGAGCGGCGAATACTCGCCGTGGCATATTTACGACGTAGATTTGCGTGTAAAAGAAGTAATGGACCAGCTGATCCAACCGGGCCGTTTTTGTCCAGAAGGCCAAGATTTCGAGTCCATTTACCAATCGGTGCTGCACCATCAGGACGAATTTTTCGTATTGAAGGATTTCGCCAGCTATGTGGAGGCTCATCTGCGAATCGATCTGGCTTACCGCAATGCACGCGACTGGCTGAAGAAATCTGCGCTTAATATCGCCCATTCGGGCAAGTTTTCCAGCGATCATACGATTAAGCAGTACGCTACTGGCATTTGGCAGATTGAGCCCTTGATGCTCCAGCGAAAAAAATAGCATCTCTTATCCGTAAGGCCTCCATATATTTTGGAGGTCTTCTTCTATTTTTTGCAAATAAAAAGAGATGAACGGGCATATGGTAAGAGAGACATGGACAAGAAGGAGGTTGTTATCCGGCTATGCTCGACAAATTCGTGACCAGCATGGCGACCATACGGGTGATTTCCGGCTCGATCGAAATCGTTGCCGCCTTAATTATGCTGAAGCTGGGGCGCGTGGACAAAGCGCTTGCGGTCAACTCTATGCTTGCGTTCGTAGGGCCCACGGTGCTCCTGTTAACGACGGCTATCGGACTGGCCGGGATGGCGGATAAGCTGTCGTGGGGCAAGCTGATTTGGATATGCTGCGGTATTTCGTGTCTCTTAATCGGCATTTTGAAAAAATGATAGATTTCCCGTCATAAAGCCAAAGTACAAGCATACACATGAGATATGACACAAGCTAAGACATAGAATTCCACAAATCAAGCAGAAGTTATTGGGGGTACAAACGATGAGCAACCCTAGCTGGCTATCTGTATTTCCCGATCAAATCCGTTCCTTGCTGCTTCAGCTGCCGTCTGCATTGTTCTCAGGCCTGGAAGAGATCCGTATCCGCGAGGGGCGGCCCCTGGAAGTGAACGCCGCCGGACGGCATTATTACCTGACCCCGGAAGGCGGGCTGACGGGCGATCCGGCCGCCGCTTATAAGCCAGGCAAGCAGGACGGCAACCGGCTCCTGGATTTAATAACGAATCATTCGCTGTACACGATGGAGGAAGAGCTTCGCAAAGGCTTCATTACGATTGCCGGAGGCCATAGAATCGGGCTTGCCGGCAGAACCGTGTTGAGCGGGGGCAGGGTTGAGCATTTACGGGACATCAGCGGGTTCAATGTGCGGATCGCGAGAGAAGTGCTGGGCATCGGCGACCGGATATTGCCCCAGCTCCTTGATTTCAAGCACAGAACTGTCTACCATACGCTGATCCTGTCACCCCCTCAGCAGGGAAAGACGACATTGATTCGCGATCTGGCCAGGGGAATCAGCAGCGGCGCCTGGGGGCATCCGGAGGCAAAATGGCCAGGCCTCAAAGTCGGCATAATCGACGAGCGTTCGGAGATCGCCGGAAGCAAGCGGGGGGTGCCCAGCTTTGACGTCGGTCCCAGAACCGACATTATGGACGGCTGTCCTAAGGCGGAAGGCATCATGATGATGCTCCGCTCCATGTCCCCGGATGTGATCATCGTTGATGAAATCGGCCGGCCCGAGGATGCGGATGCCCTTGCCGAGGCTTTGCATGCGGGAGTGAAGGTGATTGCCACCGCCCATGGCTCCGATGTAAACGAGCTATCCCTCAGGCCTGCCCTTTCCAGGCTGGCTGACCCTCCTTTCTTCGAGATGTATGCCGTACTCAGCCGCAGTGAAGGCGGACTTGCCTATCGCCTCTGGGATGGCAAGCGGAGGGGAATTGACCATTCGGGACTCGGCGCGAAGGGCAGGGAACGATATGGTTAAAATGTTCGGCGCAGCCATAGTGCTTCTTGCTGCCACACTGGCAGGCCTGGTGAAAGCGGGGCAATATGCCAGCCGTCCCAACCAGATTAGAAGGCTCATCCTGGCGCTGAAACGGCTGGAGACGGAAATTATGTACGGTTTCACGCCGCTGCCCGAAGCGATGCAGCGCATGGCGGATCAAAGCAGCGAGCCGATCAAGATTCTGTTTGAGGAAGCAGCCCGGAGAATGAACCCGCCTCTGAATTGGACGGCTCAGCAAAGTCTGCATCAGGCGATCGAGACGGGATGGAAGCATACCGCCATGAAGGCCTCGGAGAAAGAGGTTATGCATCAGCTTGGCTTCACTTTAGGGACAAGCGACCGGGCGAATCAGTTGGGGCATATCGCGACAGCCGTCCGCCAATTAGAGAGCGAGGAGCAGACGGCTCGCGAAGAACAAGCCCGTTATGAAAAGATGTGCAGGAGCTTGGGATTGCTTGGCGGGGCTTTTATCGTCATATTGCTCTATTAATTGCGACTACCCTCTCATCGCCGACGAAATGTCGCTGCAAAAATGATCGTGAGGTGCCAGAACAATGAACATAGAAGTGAATGCCATATTTCAGATTGCAGGCATTGGCATCATTATCGCCATGATACACACGGTGCTCAAGCAAATGGGCAAAGAGGACATGGCACACTGGGTGACCGTGATCGGGTTCGTCGTCGTGCTGTTTATGGTTATCCGATTGCTGGACAATCTCTTTCAGGAAATCAAATCGATCTTTTTATTCCAGTAGGTGATACGGCAGTGGAAATAATCCAGATCGTAGGCTTGGGATTGATCGCCACCATACTCATCCTCACCATCAAGGAACAGAAGCCGATGTTTGCGTTCCTTATCACGGTTGCCACGGGCATCATGATCTTTATGTATTTGGCAGGGAAAATCGGCGGAATCATCGAGGTGCTGGAGCAGTTGGCCGAATCCTCCGGTGTGCAGATGATCTACCTCAAGACGATCCTGAAAATCATTGGAATTGCCTACATTGCCGAATTCGGGGCCCAGATCGTAAGGGATGCCGGTCAGGAGAGCATCGCGTCCAAAATCGAGCTTGCCGGCAAAATACTGATTATGGTATTGGCCATTCCGATCATCAGCATCATTATCGAAACTGTCATGAGAATGCTGCCTGCTTAATGAAATGGGGACAGATGATGAAAAAGAAGATATTCAATTGGCGCAAGCGTCCGATGATTATGCTTGTCCTCAGTCTCTTCCTGTTATGGCCCCTGACGCTTGTTGCGGCGGAACCTGGTGACGGATGGATGAAGAAGCAGGCGGAGGAGCTGCCTACGGATCAGGTGGAAACCTATTGGCAGCAGTTGATGAAGGAATATGGCGGTTTTTTTCCAGACCAGAAAATGCCCTCTTTCATGGATATGCTGCTTCAGGATCCGAATGGGGATTCGTTTAGCGTCAAGGCGGGCTTCACTGGACTGTTGAAATATATGTGGCATGAGGTGCTGTACAACGGCCATATTCTGGCGACGATCGTACTGCTGTCGGTATTCAGCTCGATTCTGGAAACCTTTCAATCTGCTTTTGAACGCAAGCAAGTCAGTAAAGTCGCCTACGCGATTTGTTACATGGTCATTCTCATTTTGGCGATCAACAGCTTTTACGTTGCGATCTCATATGCTACAGAGGCCATCCGCGGCATGATTGATTTCATGATGGCCATGGTGCCGCTGCTGTTTACGCTGCTTGCTTCGATGGGCAATGTGGTCACCGTCTCTGTCACGCATCCTCTCGTCGTATTTATGGTGCATACCGTGGGTACGGTCGTGCATACGATCGTATTTCCGCTGCTGTTCTTCTCCGCTGTCCTTCATATTGTCAGCTCCTTGTCAGAGAAGTACAAGCTGACGCAGCTCGCCAATCTGCTGCGTACGATCAGTATGACTCTGCTCGGCGTTATGCTGACCGTCTTTCTAGGCGTCATTTCGGTGAAGGGCATTACCGGCTCGGTAGCGGACGGCGTGACGCTGCGGGCAGCCAAGTATTTAACCGGGAACTTCGTTCCGGTCGTCGGCAAGGTTTTTGCCGATGCTACAGATACTGTGATTTCAGCCTCGCTGCTCGTCAAAAACTCGATCGGCCTCGTTGGCGTGATCATTCTGCTGTTTTTATGCGCTTTTCCCGCTATAAAAATATTGACGCTGGCGCTGATATACAATTTGTCGGCAGCGGTAATGCAGCCGCTTGGCGAGACGCCGATTGTGTCCTGCCTGGAGACGATTGGCAAAAGCATGATTTACGTATTTGCTGCCCTTGCCGCAGTAGGATTGATGTTCTTTCTCGCCATCACGATTACGTTAACCGCAGGCAATGTGACGGTGATGATGAGATAGAAAAGATGTGGTGGTGATTTTTTGATGACCTGGCTGGCGGAATGGCTGAAGGAGATTATTTTTGTCGTACTTTTGGCGACGTTCATCGATCTGCTGCTTCCTAATCGTTCAATGGAGAGATACGTGAAGCTTGTAGTTAGTCTGCTCATATTGCTGACGTTGATCTCCCCAGTAATGCGCCTGTTCGCCCCGGATGCCGAACGGAGGCTGGAAATGGCCTTTATGGACAATAGCGGTAATGAGGAGCTGCCAACGGCAGGCACAGAGGAAATATTGCGGCAGGGGGAGCAAATGAGAATGCAAAGGCAGCAGGAGGCGATGCAATGGGCTAGCGAGGAGGCGGCCGCCCGGATGAAGGAGCAAATCGAACGGGAAACCGGACAGCCTGTGCAGCGGGTAGCAGTCCGGCTGGAGTCGGACAAAAACGACGCGGAGCCCTCTATCTCAGCGGTAGAAGTTTATATAGCAGAAATGGAGCAGGAAAAGGAGGCTTCCCGCATAGAGGATCAAGCCAGCAGCATCCGGGATGACTCCGCACAGATTGTTATTGCGCCAGTGGAGCCTGTGCGCATTGAGGTGAAGCCCCAGAAGAAGGAGCCGGGGGACGAGGACAGCACCCCCGTCATAGCTGATAGCGGCGATAGCGATATAGCCAGCAATACCGGTACAAAAAATAACAAGAAGGATATTTTAACAAGCGGTTCAACCGGAGAAGGGATCAATCATGGGAATGAGAATCGCCGTGAGGCTGACCTTTATAGAGAAGGCCTTGCTCAGGAAACGGGTTCGAGCGGACTCAGCCGGCAAATTGCCGGACTGCTGTCACGTGACTGGGGAATCCCGGAAGAGCTCGTACATGTCATACTGCCGGAAAATGAGAAGTAGCGAGGGGGATGTTGATGCTGAATTGGTGGAAGAAGCTGGAGTCGCTGATCGGGCGCGGCTTGGAAGGGAAAAAGAAGGTAAACGCATACCGGCTGCTTATTATACTCGGGTTAATCGGCGTATCGATCATGCTGTTTAATTCTTTCGTCAATGTGAAGCAGATTGATACAGGCGGTGCGGGGAGAGAACCTCCCGCAGGACAGGAGATGCTGACGTCCGCGCTGCCCGACCAAGGCGGGGGCGAAGGCAGCTTCGATGCAATCGAGCTGTCGCTGGAGAATAAAACGAAAGAGATTCTGGAGAAAATCGTTGGCGTCGGGGCTGTTGACGTTCTCGTTACGATCGATTCCACGGAGGAGCTGATCATTGGCCGCAATACAAAAGACACGCAGCAGCTGACCGAGGAGAACGACAAGGACGGGGGAAAACGCCATATTACGCAGTACACCCGCGATGGACAGATCGTCACAAATGAAGAAGGCGGCAGCGAGAAGCCGATTATCACCAAAAAGATCAAGCCGAAAGTTCGCGGTGTGCTCATTGTCGCCAGGGGGGCTGAAAACAAGACCGTCAAAAATCTGATCGTTGACGCGGTCGAGAAGGGTCTGAATGTGCCGGCCTACCGGATTTCCGTCGTCCCCAGGAAACAATCGCAGTAAATCTGCAGGGCATCGATATTAAAAATATTTAAAATAACCAAAATCAAAAAACTTTGATTCTAGGAGGAAAAACAATGAAATCGAAAAGACAGACAATTTGGCTCGTCTCCATGCTCAGCTTGATGGTTATTCTCTCGGCATATTATTTGTTTACTGAAGACACAGGAATGAATAAGCCCAAAACTACGGATGGCAAACAGGTTACGATGATGGAGCAGGCGGCAGATGACGAAGCCATCGTCGAAGGCAGCGCTTTGTCGGATGACGATATTATCGTCTCCGAGGTTACTGCCGGGGATGAGGCTGCGAAGGAGGCCCTTGACGGCAAAGACGAGGCCGCTCAGGACCATGAGGGGACAGATGCTTCCCAGAGCATGGAGGCAAATAACGGCGAGGCGGCCGACAAGGCGAAGACCGACCAGCCGAAGCCGGCGGACAAGGACACTTCTTCCGAAAGCGCCAAAGATGAAGATGTACTCAAGAAGCTGGAGTCGGAAGGGATTTTATCGAGAGATTCCTTGACTGCTTATCAGATGGACCGCGCCGAGCAGAACATGAAGAAGCAGGAGCAGCTTATGCAAACGGTGAACGACGACAAAAAAACGCTGGATGAAGCCGTGATGGCTCAGCAGCAGCTGAGTGCACTGGAAGAAAAGGAAGCTAAAATCATGGATATCGAGGAGCGTCTTCAGCAGCAGTATGCCAATGCGGTCGTGGCCGAAGATAATGACAGCTACCGGGTCGTTGTGATCAGCGAAAAGCTTCAGGTGAAAGATGCCGTAAGCATCGTCGATATGGTGATCAAGGAGCTTGGCGTATCCCAGGATAAAGTCAAAGTACAGTACGTTTCACAATAGTGCGCCCGCTTGGATTACCCGCATTAAAATTATTCATTAGCCGATTGAGCTGGAGAGTCCAAGGGAATCTTGGACTCTTTCCATTTTGATCGATTGTGATATAATACATAAAGTTATGATGCGAAAAGGCCCGAGCTTTGCGAAAAAGCTGAAGGAGTGAAGAAAAAATATGTTCAAATTGAATGAAATCAAAGAGCTGATCGAGCTGGTGGATAAAACCTCGGTTCATGAGCTTGAAATCGAAAATGAAGGTACAAGGCTATGTATTCGCAAGCCAGGCAAAAGCGAGCTTGTACACGTTCAACCGGCGGTAGTGCCTAGTCTGCCGCAAGTTGCTGCAGTAACTGGACAAGCAATCTCTGCCGCTGCGGATAACGCTCAGGTTCCGGCTGCAGCACAGGGCGCGGAAAGCGCAGCTGACGATGCTAACCTACATAAGATTGTGTCCCCGATGGTTGGAACATTCTATAGAGCTTCTTCCCCGGATGCAAATCCTTATGTAAACGTAGGAGACAAGGTAGGCGTAAAGACGACCGTCTGTATTATTGAAGCGATGAAGCTGATGAACGAGCTGGAGGCGGAAGTGAAAGGCGAGATCGTCGATATTCTCGTAGAGAACGGGCAGCTCGTGGAATACGGACAGCCTCTCTTTTTGGTGAAGCCGGAATAAGCTACGGTTAAAAGAGGCCTTGTTGAAGGTCTTATCTAGCTTTCCAAGGAGGATGGGAAATCAGTGAAATTTCAAAAAGTATTGATTGCAAACCGCGGTGAAATCGCCGTGCGGATTATCCGCGCTTGCCGGGAACTCGGCATTTCTACTGTAGCCGTGTATTCCGAAGCGGATAAGGATTCGCTCCATGTCCGGCTTGCAGATGAAGCTTATTGCATTGGACCGACCTTGTCCAAGGACAGCTACTTGAATTTTACGAACTTGATGAGCATAGCAACGCTGACAGAATGCGACGCGATTCATCCGGGCTACGGCTTCCTGGCCGAGAATGCGGATTTCGCGGAGATATGCGATTCCTGCAATATTACCTTTATCGGCCCTTCTCCGGAAGCCATTACGAAAATGGGCGACAAGTCTGTGGCGAAGCAAACAATGAAGAGTGCAAACGTCCCGGTTATCCCTGGCTCCGACGGCTTGGTCGAAGACCTCGATGAAGCGGTTATGGTCGCGCGCGATATCGGTTATCCGGTCATCATTAAGGCGACAGCCGGAGGCGGCGGCAAAGGCATTCGCCTCGCTGAGGACGAAGCGTCGCTGATTCAGCAAATCACGATGGCGCAGCAGGAAGCGCAGAAGGCCTTCGGCAACGCCGGCGTATACTTGGAGAAATATTTAACAGGCATGAAGCACGTTGAAATCCAAATTATTGCGGACAAGCATGGCAATGCCGTCCATTTGGGAGAACGCGATTGCTCCGTGCAGCGCAGACGCCAGAAGCTGGTGGAAGAGGCCCCGTGCCCGGTGCTGACGCCCGAGAAGCGTCAGGAAATGGGAGAGGCCGCTGTGCGCGCAGCTCTTGCCGTGAACTATTCCGGGGCAGGGACGCTGGAATTTCTGCTAGGCCCCGACGGCCAGTTCTATTTCATGGAGATGAATACGCGTATCCAGGTAGAGCATCCGGTCACCGAAATGATTACCGGCATCGACTTGATCCAGGAAATGATCTCCGTTGCCGAAGGCAATCCGTTATCCTTCAAACAGGAGGATGTCGTCATTAACGGCTGGTCGATCGAATGCCGGATCAATGCGGAGGATCCAACCCGCAACTTCATGCCGTCTCCAGGCAAGATCGGGTTTTATCTGGCGCCGGGCGGACCTGGGGTTCGCGTAGATAGCGGCGCTTATCCGGGATATACCATTTCCCCGCACTACGATTCCATGATCGCCAAGCTGATCGTCTGGGCTCCGACCCGCGAGGAGGCCATTGCCAAAATGAAACGTGCCCTGGCTGAATTCGCGATCGAAGGTATTCATACGACCATCCCGTTCCATCAAAAACTGCTGGATCATCCGGTGTTTATCCGAGGCGATTTTGACATTAAATTTTTGGAAGAAAATGAGATTTAGAATTCGCCGTCCGTTTGTCATAATGATCCTGAAATGATATAGTATTTATAATAAGTGGCCAGCCTCTTTGTCATGAGGTTTCGTCAAACTTATTGAGAGGTGGATGATAGTAATGAGTACATTGCCTACGGAATTTGAACGTACAGATATTGGAGAAATTCAAATTGCACCCGAGGTTATCGAAGTGATCGCCGGGCTGGCTACGGTTGAAGTGAAAGGCGTTGCCGGCATGAGCGGCGGATTCGCAGGCGGCATTGTCGAGCTGCTTGGCAGAAAGAATCTGTCCAAAGGCGTGAAGGTTGAGGTCGGCCAGCGTGAGGCGGCTGTTGATGTATCCGTTATCGTCGAATACGGCAATCGCTTGCCGGAGGTTGCTACGGAGATTCAACGCAACGTGAAGCGTTCGATCGAAACGATGACCGGATTGACTGTGGTTGAAGTTAACGTACATATTCACGACGTCATTTTTAAGGCGGCTGAGAAAAGTGAAGAGGCGGAACTGAGCCATAGGGTGAAATAAAGATTAAGCTAAGAACCCCCGACGACCACCGTCAGGGGTTTACTATAATTTAAGGAGGCTCTATCCGTCGTGCCCAAAATTTTGGACAGACTGCTGCTGTTTATTTACAGCCTAAGCATCGGAATAATATCTGTCATCGCCATCCTCCTGGTGACAAACGCTGTGCCCGTCGAGCTGAAGCAATATGACAGCAGATCATGGATTATCGCCGTGATCAGCGTGGCTGCTCTTCTGTTTCTGCTCAGCATTCGCTTTTTCTATATTTCGATCAAGCGCGACCGCGGTTCGCTTCCTTCCATCGACCAGAGGACAGAGTACGGGGATATTCAGATCTCGGTTGAGACCATCGAGAATTTATCCTACAAAGCGGCGTCCCGGGTACGCGGCATTCGCGACGTGAAGACGCGGATTCGCATCACGGACTCGGGTCTGGAAATTATCGTCCGCGCATTGGTGGATGGCGAGACTTCCATTCCGGAGCTCACGAGTGAAGTGCAGAAGCAGGTGCATGATCATGTAGAGGAAATTACGGGTATTCCCGTTTCATATGTATCGGTGTATATTGCTAACCTTGTACAATCTCCTGTGATTAAAAGCCGGGTTGAATAGGGGTGAAGATCCCAATGAATTGGAAGCAAATATGGGAGGATTACAAGGGACGCCTGCTGGGAACGGCAGCTGCGATATTTCTAATTCCCATTTATCTGTTTTTCGGATTTTGGAACATGTTATTTTGTGCGCTTCTCCTATATGTCGGTTATACGATCGGCAAGTATAAGGATATTGACCAAGGCCCGCTCATTCCGTGGAAGGAGCTGTTGGACTGGTTGAACGCGCGCTGGCGCCCTTTTAAATGATTCCTGTGATATGCTGTCTTCCGGAAAAAGAGCTGCGTTTTTATCTTGCCCATTTTTGTGGAGAGAGCATGTCACGGGTTTTTTTTGTTTGAAATCGGTGTAATAGAATACCGGCATTTTGGTTCATCATGAAGTAGTAGGAAGCATAAACGTTGTTCTTATGGAGGTTAAGGAGGAAGCACATGAAACGCAGACTAGCACGGGAAATTGCGATACAAAGCATGTACCAAATGGAAATGAACGAGGTCGGGGCCGAGGAGGCCGTATCGATGCTCATAGCGGAAGCGGCCGGTGAGAACGAGAGCATGGTCGAATTGTCCGACGTTGATCAGACGAAGGCCTTCGTGCTGGAGCTCGTAACCGGTACTTGGGAGCGCAAATCGGCCATCGACGAGATGCTGGCCGATTATTTGAAGAACTGGCAGGTTAGCCGCTTGTCCAAGGTGGACAGGCAGGTATTGAGACTAGCGGTTTATGAAATGGTATTCCGCGACGACGTACCGGGCAAAGTAGCCGTAAACGAAGCGATCGAGCTGGCCAAGCATTTTGGCGTGGAGGAGTCTGGAAAGTTCGTTAACGGTGTGCTCGGCAAGATGATTCATGATCTGGAGAAATTGAAAAATCAACAATAAATAATTTATATGGATAAGGGGAGAAGTCTATGACAGCACCAATCATTAACGGAAAACAGGTTTCTGAGGAAATTAGAGGGAATATCCGTAAAGAAGTCGAAAGCCTGGCAAGCCAAGGGTTCAAGCCTGGTCTGGCCGTCGTTCTTGTAGGCGAGGACCCGGCTTCGCAAGTATATGTGCGCAATAAGGAGAAAGCATGCCATGACCTTGGATTCTACTCTGAGGTTCATCGCCTGTCTGCTTCCACAACCCAAGAGGAGCTGCTCGCACTTGTAGACAAGCTGAACAGGCAAAGCGACATTCACGGTATTCTTGTGCAGCTTCCGCTGCCGGGGCATATTGAGGAGAAGGCTGTGATCGACGCGATTGCGGTAGAGAAGGACGTAGACGGCTTCCATCCGGTCAATGTCGGCAATCTGGTCATCGGCGATGATAGCCTGCTGCCCTGCACCCCTGCGGGTGTGATCGAACTGATCAAGCGCACCGGCATTGAGATGTCCGGGAAGCATGCCGTTGTTATCGGCCGCAGCAATATCGTCGGCAAGCCGGTATCTCTGCTGCTGCAGCGGGAGAACGCTACGGTGACGATGTGCCACTCGCGTACGGCGAACATGAAGGAGCTGACGAAGCAGGCTGATATTCTCGTTGTGGCGATCGGCCGGGCCAACTTTGTGGATGCTTCGTACGTGAAGCCTGGCGCTGTTGTGATTGACGTTGGAATGAACCGTCTGGACAACGGCAAATTGGCTGGAGACGTGGACTTCGAAAGCGTGAAGGAAATATCCGGACCGATTACGCCTGTACCAGGCGGCGTGGGCCCGATGACAATTACGATGCTGATGCAAAATACGCTGATTGCAGCCAAGCGGCTTCAAGGCCTTGCCTAATTTGTTAGCCATAAAGGGGGGAGTGTAAGGCCCCATGGAACAAAAAATATATACGATCAAAGAATTGAATCGCTATATCCGCATGAAGATGGAGTCGGACACGCTGTTGTCTGAAGTGTGGATCCGCGGAGAAATATCGAACTTTACGCATCATTCCAGCGGACATATGTATTTTACGCTGAAGGATAAGGACAGCCGGATCAAAAGCATCATGTTTGCTTCACATAATCAGCGGCTGCCCTTTATTCCGCGTGAAGGAACCCGCGTCATTGCCCGGGGCAATGTGTCCGTGTACGAGCGGGACGGGCAGTACCAGTTCTATGCGACGCAAATGCAGCCCGACGGCATCGGCAGCCTGTATCTGGCCTTCGAGCAGCTGAAGCAGAAGCTGGAGGCCGAAGGGCTGTTCGCGCCGCAGCGGAAGCGGCCATTGCCTGCGTTTCCGCGTGTGATCGGCGTCGTCACGTCCCCGACCGGAGCTGCCGTGCGGGACATTCTGACGACGCTGGAGCGGCGGTATCCGCAGGCCAAGATCGTCCTGCACCCAGTGCTTGTGCAGGGCAAGGGTGCGGCGCCGTCCATCGTCAAGGCAATCCGGACGATGAATGCGCTTGGCGAGGCCGACGTACTGATCGTCGGCCGGGGCGGCGGCTCGCTGGAGGAGCTGTGGGCGTTCAACGAAGAGGCGGTCGCGCGCAGCATCTACGAATCGGCGATTCCCGTCATCTCGGCCGTAGGCCATGAGACGGATTTTACGATCGCCGATTTCGTCGCCGACCTGCGCGCCGCCACGCCCACCGCTGCCGCCGAGCTCGCCGTGCCGCACGCCGCCGAGCTGCGCGAGCAGCTGCGCCAGCGCGAGAGGGTGCTGCAGCAGGGCTTGCAGCACCAGCTCCGCCAGGCGCAGGAGCGCTTGCGGCGGCTGGCGGCATCGCCGGCGCTGCGGCAGCCGCGGCGCAGCCTGCTCCAGCATGCGGAGCGGCTGGACATGCTGCAGGCGCGGCTCGTGCGGCGCATGCGGGCGCAGGCGGAGCTGACGGGCGCGGCGCAGGCGCGGCTGCATCAGCGGCTGCTGCGCTACCATCCGCAGGATACGCTGGCGCTGACGAAGCGGCGTCATGAGGAAGCTAGCCGGCTGCTGCGCTCGGCGATGAACGGGATTTTGAAGGAGAAAAGCCAGACGCTCGCTTACGGGATTAGGCAGCTCGACGCTCTAAGCCCGCTGAAGGTCATGGCTCGAGGATACAGTCTTGTATACGACGAGAAAGGGCGGCGTTTAGTCAAGTCGCTGAAAGATGTAGAGCCTGGAGACCTGGTCAAGGTTAAGCTCACCGACGGCGAGCTGGACTGCCAGGTTTGGGGCATGAGGGGAGAAGGTGACGATCTTGGAGACTGAGAAGCAGAATCTGAAGGAGCTTAAAGAGCAGGACTACAGCTTCGAGGAAGCGATGAACGAGCTGGAGGATATCGTGTCCCAGCTGGAGCATGGCGACGTGCCACTGGAGAAGGCGATCGATCTGTTTCAGAAAGGCATGCAATTATCGCAATTATGCGGCAGTAAATTATCACAGGTTGAACGGAAAATTGAAATGATCATGGAAGCCGACGGACAAGTCGTAAAGAAACCCTTCGATCCATTGACTGAGGAGAGCGGTGATTCAGTTGGATAAGCAGGAGATTTCTCCTTATATCGAGGAAATTTCTGCGCTTGTGACCTCTCACTTGCAGCAGGCGGTTCCGTCTGAATGGAGTTTTCCGGACAATCTGAAGGAAGCCATGAGCTATTCCCTGATGGCCGGCGGCAAGCGACTTCGCCCGCTGCTGGTCATCGCTGCGGCAGAGGCGCTTCACGGGAGCCGCGATGCGGCTCTGCCCGTCGCCTGCGCCGTAGAAATGGTGCATACGTACTCGCTGATTCATGATGATCTCCCGGCGATGGACGATGATGATTTTCGCCGCGGCAAGCCGACAAATCACAAGGTGTTTGGCGAAGCCATGGCGATTTTGGCGGGTGATGCCTTATTGACCCATGCCTTCTACAGCGTTGTACAGGCGAGTAAACATCATGGCGTTCCCGCCGAGGCCGCGCTGGCCATCGTGGAGGATTTGGCCCGTTATGCGGGGCCATCCGGCATGGTCGGGGGACAGGCTGCTGATATGGAAGGGGAGCAGGGGCTGACCGATCTCGACCAGCTTCGCTACATACATGAGCATAAGACCGGGGATTTGATCGTCTTCTGTTTGAAGGCCGGAGGACGCATCGCATCCGCTTCGGCCGAGCAACTGAAAGCTCTAGAGACTTTTGGCCGGGCGATCGGGCTCGCATTTCAAATCCAGGACGATATTCTTGATCTAGTCGGGGACGAGAGCAAGCTCGGCAAGAAAACACAGAGCGATCTCAAACAGCAGAAGGTAACCTATCCTTATTTTATCGGTCTTGAGGAGTCGCGGGCTGAAGTGGACCGTCTGACCAAGCAAGCGAGGGAAGCGGTTTCAAATGGACTCATTCCAAGCCCTGGACGTCTGTTGGGGATCGCCGATTATTTGATGCACCGGGATCGTTAAGGAAAGAGATGCAAGAGGACAGTATGCTTGGATAACTTCGACAAAAGTTATTCATATGTTATAATTAGTGTCATTATAATTAGCAACATGAGAAATCCAATGAAGGAAGCGGGGAATTCGCTTTGCTGCTCTCTCAAATTCATGAGCCCAACGATTTGAAACAACTTCCAATCGAACAATTGACGCCGTTAGCCGCCGAGATCCGCCAGTTTCTTATCGAGAATCTGTCAGTGACAGGAGGACATCTTGCGTCCAATTTGGGTGTAGTGGAGCTGACTATCGCGCTGCATTACTGCTATAACAGTCCTAGGGACAAATTTATTTTTGACGTCGGTCATCAAGCGTATGTCCATAAAATCCTGACCGGCCGCATGGACCGGTTTGATACGCTGCGCAAGCATAATGGATTGTGCGGATTTGTCAAACGCTGCGAAAGCGAGCATGACGTATGGGAAGCTGGTCACAGCAGCACATCGCTCTCGGCAGCTATGGGGATGGCCTTGGCCAGGGATTTAAAGGGCGAGGACAATAAGGTTGTCGCTATTATCGGCGATGGCGCCTTGACGGGCGGCATGGCTTTTGAGGCCTTGAATCATATCGGCCATGAACAGAAGGATTTAATGGTTATTCTGAATGATAATGAGATGTCGATTGCACCTAATGTCGGGGCGATGCATAATTATTTGACGAAAATCAGATCTGATAAAAATTATTTGCGCGCTAAAGACGAAGTGGAGCAATTGCTGAAGAAAATCCCGGCGATTGGCGGCAAGCTGGCCAAAACGGTCGAGCGGCTGAAGGATAGCCTGAAATACGCAATGGTATCCGGCGTTCTGTTCGAAGAACTCGGATTTACGTATCTCGGGCCGGTTGATGGACATGACCTCGCGGGATTGATTGAGGCGTTCACCCAGGCTAATAACGTGAACGGACCGGTGCTGGTTCATGTATTGACCACGAAAGGCAAGGGGTATACTCCCGCTGAAGAGGATTCCCATAAATGGCACGGAATTACGCCTTATAAGATCGAATCCGGCCAAGTGCTCAAGGCCGTCGGCAATCCGATGTATACCGAGGTATTTGGCAGGACGCTAATCGAGCTGGCGGAGCAGGATGAGCGTATCGTGGCGGTGACGCCGGCGATGCCGGGCGGCTCCGGGCTGGTGAAATTTGGCGAGCGTTTCCCGGACCGGATGATCGATGTCGGAATTGCCGAGCAGCATGCGGCTACGATGTGCGCGGCGCTGGCCATGGAAGGAATGAAGCCGGTGTTTGCCGTATATTCCACTTTCATGCAGCGGGCGTACGATCAGATCGTCCATGATATTTGCCGCCATAACGCAAACGTGATGTTCGCCATTGACCGGGCCGGATTTGTCGGCGCGGACGGTGAGACGCATCAAGGCGTATATGATATCGCATTTATGCGCCACATTCCCAATATCGTGCTGATGATGCCGAAGGATGAAAACGAACTGCGCCACATGATGAAGACGGCGCTTGAATATAACGATGGTCCGATCGCGTATCGTTATCCTCGGGTGAACGTTCCGGGGGTTCCGCTGGATGAAGAACTTAAGTCCATACCGATCGGCAGCTGGGAGAAGCTCCGGGAAGGCGATCAAGTTGCGATCGTCGCCGCTGGTCCTATGGTACAGGTTGCCGAGGAAGCAGCCGAGACGCTGAAGCGGGAAGGCGTAAGTGTCGGTGTGGTCAATGCCCGCTTCCTGAAGCCGCTCGATAACAGCATGCTGCTGAATCTGGCGGGTGCCGGAACGAAGCTGATCGTGCTTGAGGAGGCTTGTCAGGCTGGAAGCTTGGGAAGCGCGGTGCTCGAATTCTATGCTGAACAGGGAATCACTGGCATCGACGTGTCTCTCATGGGCATTCCGGACCGGTTCATTGAGCATGGCAGCATCAAGGAGCAGCTGCAGGAGGTTGGACTGACCGCTGAGGCTGTCGTGGAGCAAATTCAGCAGTACCGGGCAGAACATCAGTTCAGCTTCGGCAAGAAAGTAAAACCATCTTAACAAGACAGAGTCAGGAGAATGTTATGTCTGTGTCCAAAGAACGCATAGATGTCTTGTTGGTCGAGCAGGGATATTTCGACAGCAGAGAAAAAGCCAAAACGGCGATCATGGCAGGGCTCGTATTCGGGAATCAGGAACGGATCGAGAAGGCTGGCACCAAAATACCGAGAGATACGAAGCTGACGGTCAAGGGAGCAATCCATCCGTATGTAAGCCGCGGGGGATTGAAGCTGGAGAAGGCCTTGAAACTGTTTCAAATCGATATGAACGGGCGGGTTATGCTCGATATCGGCTCGTCGACCGGCGGATTTACGGATTGCGCCCTTCAACACGGCGCCAGTTACGTATATGCGATTGATGTTGGCTATAACCAGCTGGATTGGTCGCTGCGGAACGATGAACGCGTCAACGTCAAGGAGCGGACCAATTTCAGATATATGACGCCAGAGGATTTGGACGGACCAAGTCCTGATTTCGCAAGCATTGACGTCTCTTTTATTTCATTGCGGATTATTCTTCCCCCGCTTGTCGCGCTGCTTGAGCGGCCTGCGGATATCGTTGCTTTGATCAAGCCGCAATTCGAAGCCGGACGGGAGAAGGTCGGCAAGTCTGGCGTCGTACGCGATGCAAAGGTCCACCAGGAGGTGCTGGAGACGGTGCTCAGCTTTGCGACCGAGCTGGGATATGTCTTGCAGGGACTGACTTTCTCCCCGATAACGGGCGGGGAAGGCAATATTGAATTTTTGGCCCATTTAAGGCTGATGCCCCCTGAGGAGAGGGATCTGCTTGCGGAAGCAGAATCTTCCGATGTATTGCAGCATATTCGCGACACCTCACAACATGTCGTGCAGGAAGCAAAGGATACGTTTACGACCAAAAGTCCATCTTATTGATGGGCTTTTTTTGAGCTATCAAATGGATAATATCTGTGCCAGGGTGAAGTTACAGCTCCCGATAGTCACTTTTTATGCATATATTCATTAAAAAGTTGCATACAGAACGGGTGTTCGCTTATAATGACAATATACGAATAATTATGTACTAATGCTTAACAATATCCACATGAAAACAGGAGGTTATTCAATCGCGTCGAATTAATCATCTGAGGTGATTTCGATGAGCGATTATACCGATGGTTTTCTCATGGTAGTCATAGCGGGTATTGCCTTATTGCTGCTGTATCGTGGATTCAGGATGTGGCTGCGCAAACCTTTTACGCTGGGCTCTGGTGTCGGCTTTGAGTTTAACGAGGACATTCAGGAGCATCCGGCCGTTGATTTGCTGGAGTCGGCAGGCTATAAGATCGTTAGTGACAAGCTGAAGGTTCCGCTCGCATTCCGGGTGGAAGCCCAGGTGCTGCACAGCCGGTTATATATCGATTATGTTGTGAAGAAGCATGGAGAATACTACTTGGTAAGGAGATCGAGAGAACGCCAGCTGATTGAATGGACAGGCGCTGGACTTCGCCGCGAAATACTTCCTTACCTGCTTCTGTATCCTGACTGTGCAGGCGTGCTCTATATCGATACCGAACAGGGACAAATCAAAGAAATCACCTTAAGCACAGATTCGGACGACGCCGAAGAAGCGTCGCATATCAAAGATATATGGAGGACAAGATGAAGGGTCAACGGCATATTAAGATCAGGGAAATTATTAGCGCCCACGAAATCGAAACACAAGATGAGCTGGTAGATGCACTGCGCCAAGCAGGATTTCAAGTCACGCAGGCTACTGTGTCTCGGGATATCAAAGAACTGATGCTGATCAAGGTACCTACCGACGATGGCAAATACAAATACTCGATGCCTACTGCACAGCGCTACAATCCTGTGCAGAAGCTGCAGCGGGCGCTCGTAGACAGCTTTGTGCATATTGACCATACGGGAAATTTGGTCGTTATGAAATGCTTGCCGGGAACAGCCAATTCGGTAGCGGTTCTGCTCGACAACATGGAATGGCCCGATTTGCTTGGAACGATTTGCGGCGATGATACGATTCTGTTAATCTGCCGTAACGAAGATTATAGCCATTACGTCATCGATCAAATTATGGCGTTTATTTCATAATCCACTTTCAGTTGTGGGATATTTGCTGCATTGTTTACATTTGGCGAAAGGAGTGCCTTTACGTGCTCGTTCATTTATCCATTCGGAATTTAGCCGTTGTCGAGGCGGTTGATGTCACGTTTGACCGGGGTTTTCATGTATTGACCGGTGAGACCGGGGCAGGGAAATCGATTATCATTGATGCGCTGGGACTGATATCCGGCGGAAGGGGCTCGGCGGAATTAATCCGTTACGGTAGCGACAAAGCGGAGATGGAGGCTGCTTTCGAGCTGAAGGAGCATCATCCGGTTTGGGCTATACTTGGCGAGCTGGGAATTAGCGCGGATTCAGGTGAGGCGCTGATTGTCCGTCGCGAGATTAGCGCCCAAGGCAAGAGTTACGCCCGGATCAACGGCCAATTGGTTAACTTGTCAATGCTCCGACAAGTAGGCGAGAGCTTGATCAATTTGCACGGCCAGCATGAACACCAGACACTGCTTCGTCCTGAGCGGCATTTGATGCTGCTGGATGCGTTTGGTTCTGAGGATATTGCCGCCGTAAAAGCAAAGTATCGGGAAGCTTACTCGGCGTTTCAGCGGGTGGACAAAGAATGGAGAGAATTACAGAGCACGAGCCAGCAGGCACTGCAAATGCTTGATTTATACCGCTTCCAGCTGGAGGAGATTGCAGCGGCGGGACTTCAGGCAGGAGAGGATGAATTACTTGCCGAGGAAAAGGTAAAGCTATCCCATAGCGAGAAAATGATGGACTCGGTGTCAGGGGCTTACGATCTGCTATACGGCCCGCAGGGGCTGGAAGCGATAGCAAAGGCAGTATCCCGGTTAGAGGATGTTGCAGGGTATGACCAGAAAGGGATTGCGCCTTTACTGGAGCAGCTGCAGTCAGCGTATTACTTGCTGGAGGATGTATCCTTTGCCCTGCGTGATTACCGGGACAAGATCGAGTTTAATCCTGAACGGCTGGAGGAGGTTGAGGAGCGTCTCGACTTGATTTCCACTCTGCGCCGTAAATACGGCGACGATATCAAAGGAATTCTTCAATATTATGAGCAGATATCCCGCGATACAGATATGCTGGAGAATAAGGACGAGCGGCTGGAGAAGCTGTCTGCTGAACGGGAGAAGCTGCTCCTTGCGGCGTTGAAGGAAGCGGATAAGCTTAGCGCTGTACGCCGGGAAAAGGCGGATCTGCTGGCGCAGCAAATTGAAAACGAGCTGAAGGATCTGCAGATGGCGCGCACTTCCATTGAAGTCAAGCTGGAGCGGACATTGGACCCAAGCGGGGTTGAATGGGAAGGCCATTTGGTGAAACTCAGCAAACACGGCATGGACAGCGCCGAATTCCTAATTTCTCCGAATCCTGGAGAGCCGCTTCGTTCTTTGAGCAAAATTGCCTCTGGCGGGGAATTGTCGCGGATCATGCTGGCGCTGAAAAGTATTTTTGCCCGCCATGACGAGGTTCCCGTATTAATCTTTGATGAGGTGGATACGGGGGTAAGCGGCCGGGCTGCACAGTCCATCGCTGAGAAGCTGTACCGGTTATCCGCGACATGCCAGGTATTCTCAATTACCCATTTGCCGCAGGTTGCTTGTATGGCGGATCAGCAATATCTGATCGAGAAGATTGTGGCGGACGGACGAACAATGACAAAAGTGGAGCATTTGGATGAGAACGGACGGGTCAATGAGCTGGCTCGAATGCTTGGAGGCGTGGAGATTACGGACAGTACACGCCACCATGCCAAGGAAATGCTTAAACTGGCTCGGGCACAGAAGGGTGTGATTTGACGAGCGGAACAATGATTGACAGTAATAAAAGACCACACCCGGGGTATCTTATAGGTACGCAATTGGCGACCACCTTTTCGTCAAGCGAAAGAAGCTAAGGGAGCGTGACAGCCATTGAACCCGAACCTCAGGAGTAGATTTCTCGGTCTTTTACTTGCCTTCTTCTTTTGTTTCCTTGGCACGTCAGCCGTCGAAGGTCATTCGCCGATGCTGCCGGATGAACTGCGCATGTTTCAAGGCCAGGGCGCACAAATCGATCTGGCCATACCCGTACTGGCAGAGGTTAGCGTTGATCGACCCGATGTTGTGATGTTGAACGACCAACCTAACTCCTCCATGAGGGTATCCCTCGGCTCGCCGCTAAAGCTATCCTCGCTGAACAGCGGCGAAGCCAAGCTCCGCATGAAGCTTTTTGGACAAATTCCTCTAAAGCCAGTGAAAGTGAATGTCATCCCTGATTTAAAGGTTATTCCAGGGGGGCAAACGATCGGCGTTAAAGTGAAATCCGACGGCATTCTGGTAGTAGGCCACCATTTGGTAAATACAGACAAGGCTAAAATTTCACCCGGAGAGGCATCAGGCATTCAACCGGGAGATTTGATTACCCATCTGAACGGTACACGCCTGAAAGACGTGCACGAGGTCGCTTCTTTAGTCGAGCAAGCAGGCAACAATAAGAAGCCTCTAAAAGTCGTGTACAAACGAAACAATAAAGAGTTTACGACCACATTAACTCCTGCCTTCGATAAGCAGGACAAGGCTTGGAGATTGGGGCTGTACATCCGTGATTCGGCTGCTGGCGTGGGAACGTTAACCTTTTATGCTCCAAACGAAGGCGTTTATGGGGCGCTCGGACATGTTATTACCGATATGAATACACAAACGCCAATTGTTGTAGGAAGCGGACAAATTCTCCAGTCCAGCGTGACGTCTATTTCCAAGAGTGAAAGCGGCGAACCCGGCGAGAAGCGGGCACATTTCGTCAAAGAAGGAAAAACGCTGGGAACGATCGAGCGAAATACGCATTTCGGCATATTCGGCAAGATGTCGGAAAATCCGGATCACAGCGTGTATAAGAAGCCGATACCGGTAGCATTCTCCGAAGATGTAAAGGAGGGGCCGGCGGAAATATTGACAGTCGTGGAAGGCCAGCAGGTGGAGCGGTTTAAGGTAGAAATCGCCCATGTGTCGCGTCAGAGCACACCACAGACTAAGGGTCTAGTCATTCGCATCACTGATCCAAAGCTGGTGGAGAAGACCGGAGGCATTGTGCAGGGAATGAGCGGCAGCCCAATCATACAGAACGGTAAATTAATCGGGGCGGTAACTCATGTGTTTGTTAATGACCCGCGTTCGGGCTACGGCTGCTTCATCGAATGGATGCTGCAGGATGCGGGTATATTGAAGGATAAGACGACTTCAACCAATCTTAAGGCGAGCTAGCGCCTTAAGATTGGTTTTTTACTTAAGAAGTGAATACAGCGTCCAAAAATTAAAAATGTTAATCTCAATAGGCGAAAGCGATAATTCTTGGATAAATGCAGGGATGAGTAATTTGGGGTTCTTAATGCAGAGACTTGCCACATGAAGCATAAAATTATATGCTAATGAAGATGGGGAAATATGCGACTGATAAAGTTAGCTGCTATTTCAGGCGCTTAAATCCGACATTTCCGCCGTAAATACTTGTCGAATGGTAACGAATGAGATCATTATTTGTAAGCATCAAACGATTATATATCAAATTATTAAAAAAATAAATAAAAATAATTTTCGACAGAAGGAATTTACTTTTGAGTGTCGAATCCTTATCCTGGAAGAAGGATTAAGGAAACTCATATACACAAGGAGGAAGTCGTCAGTGCAAAAAATTGAAGTGTTGTTGGCGGATGATAATCGGGAATTCACGAATTTGCTTGCAGAGTACATTTCTGAACAGGATGACATGGTTGTTTCAGGTATTGCATACAATGGCGAGGAAGTTTTGGAGATGATTGAACATGCTTCTAAAGTTCCGGACGTGCTGATCCTGGATATCATTATGCCGCACTTGGATGGATTGGGTGTGCTGGAACGTTTACGCGATATAAATGTATCTCCACAGCCAAAGATCATTATGCTGACTGCCTTCGGACAAGAGAATATCACACAGCGTGCGGTTCAGCTGGGAGCGTCTTATTACATCTTGAAGCCGTTCGATATGGAAGTATTGGCCAATCGAATTCGGCAGCTTGTTGGAGTACAAACCTTATCCTCAAGCAGTTCTCCATCCTCATCCTTCATGAAGTCCAACGTAGTACCGCTTGGAAAAGGCAAAAATCTAGATGCAAACATTACTTCCATCATCCATGAAATCGGTGTTCCTGCTCATATCAAGGGATACCAATATTTACGGGAAGCCATCACCATGGTATACAACAATATTGAGATTCTAGGCGCGATTACCAAAACGCTGTACCCAGCCATCGCCGAGAAGTTCAAGACGACGCCATCACGCGTTGAGCGGGCAATTCGCCATGCGATTGAAGTAGCTTGGACGCGCGGCAATATTGACAGCATAAGTCATCTATTTGGCTACACGATTAACATCAGCAAATCGAAACCGACGAATAGCGAATTCATCGCGATGGTGGCCGATAAGCTGCGGATCGAACACAAGGTAAGCTGAAAGCAATCGGTAACGCGGGATACTGACGTTGACTAAAAATTCCTCCGATAGTTTATCGGACATTGCTCGGAGGCTCCGATAAACTATCGAGATACCATTAACGTTTAGAACAATACAAACGAAATCAGGTAATAAAGGGGCGCTCATGCTGCGCCCCTTTCTTCATGAAATTTTTTGAAATTACAGTTTAGACATATTTAGTAACAGAAGTGGGGGTAATGATATTGGAGATGTCAATTATCCATAGGTGAGGCAAATCAAAAAACTCCAGATACACTAGGGTACCTGGAGAAGAGAAGTAAAAAAGGTTATGAAGAACAGCGTCTTCATTCTAATTGTATGATTTGAGTAAAACCAGATCAAGAAGCAGTTGTTGGTAAAAGTATAGCGTTCGAATAAACACGGGCTGTAAGGAGTTTGTGATACAATATAGTCGGAGGACTAAGAAAAATGAACAAAATATCGCTAGACGAAGCAAAATATAAGACGCTGCTGAATGACCCGTCCTTGTCGGAGCAGCAAAGATCGCTGATCGCTGAGCTGCTGGAAACGGCCGGGCAATTATCGGCAGAAAATACAAGATTGCGGCGGGTACTGTTAAGGAAATCCTCAGGCGGTCAGCGAATGTCCAGCAAGCTGAAGGATGCCCTGTATGAATAACAAATATGACAAACCCTCTTGACAGGCGTAATGCTCGCTCAAGAGGGTTTGTTTCGTTAGTAGAATATCCTTTTTATGAAGGATTTTCTGTTTTTTTCTTGAAACGCGGTCCGAGATAATTGCGCTTGCGGTCACGAAAATAAATCCAGCCGCCCAGAAATCCGATTCCGGCTGCAAACAAAACGACGCCAAGTCCGAAATCGAACCAGTCAAAATGCACTTGGGTCAGCGAGTCGTCGCCGTGTCTGGACATGTATAGGAATAAGGCGTCCTTCATTTTTAGGAAGCCGATCATCGCGGCGATACCGGGGATAACAAGAATAATGATGGCAATAAAACGGGATATCATCAATTTCATGAGTTGCAGCAATTCCTTTCGTCAGCAAATATATCCTATTCGTTCAAGATGATGTTACGTTTATCATACCTTCTTCTTGAACGGCTGTCTATTTCGTTCTTAGTTTGTAATGTGGAAAAAACGAGGTACAATAAGAAACGAGAAGTTTGTCTGGACATTTTTGGGGATAGGTGGAGATCGGAAATGACGATTACATGTGATGTAGCAGTGTTAGGCGGCGGGACTGGCGGTTATGTTGCGGCAATCCGCGCTGCCCAGCTCGGCAAGCAAGTGGTGATCATCGAACAGGATAAGCTGGGAGGAACGTGCTTACACCGGGGCTGCATTCCGAGCAAGGCGCTGCTGCGCAGTGCCGAGCTGTACGCGCAAATGAAGGACAGCCTTAGCTATGGCATTGAGACGAGCGGGTTATCCCTTGTTTTTCCGAAGGTGCAGCAAAGAAAGCAGGGCATCGTAGATCAGCTTCATAAAGGCGTTCAATATTTGATGCGTAAACATAAAATCCAGGTCATTCATGGAAAAGGGAGAGTGATCGGACCATCGATCTTCTCGCCGAAGAGCGGAGCCGTTGCAGTCGAGCTGCATGACGGAGATATGGAGACGATCGTGCCGACTCACCTGATCCTTGCGACAGGTTCGAGGCCGCGTGTTCTCGCAGGGTTGGAGCCTGATGGTAAGCACGTGCTTAGCAGTGATGAGGCCTTGCTGCTCGAGGAGCTGCCGACTTCAATAATTATCGTGGGGGGCGGTGTAATCGGCGTGGAATGGGCTTCGTTGCTCCATGATTTTGGGGTCAAGGTCACAGTTGTAGAGGCAGCTGCACAGATTCTTCCTAACGAGGATGAAGAGGTTGCACGCGAGCTGCAGAAGCAGTTGGAGCGCCGGGGAATCGAAATTCTTACTGGCTGCAAGGTACAAGCGGAAACCGTAGAGAAAGACAATGACGGTATCGCAATTACTGCTGTACAAGATAGCAATGCAGTCCGCCTGCAGGCAGACAAGCTGCTTGTTTCGATCGGACGGCAGGCGAATGTCGAGAACATTGGCCTTGAAAATACCGATATCGCCCTGCATCAAGGCTATATCCGGGTAAACGAGTCGATGCAAACGACTGAGCCGCATATTTACGCGATCGGCGATTGCATCGGCGGTCTGCAGCTCGCCCATGCGGCAAGTCATGAGGGGCTGATGGCGGTGCATCATCTTGCGGGAGAGCCGTCCCATGGGTACAATGTCCGACATGTGCCCCGCTGCGTATACACTCGTCCGGAGGTAGCTTCCGTCGGTTTGAATGAGAAGGAAGCGAAGGAGCAGGGCATTGACATCAAGATTGGCAGAGTACCGTTTTCCGCCATTGGCAAAGCCCTTGTACACGGGGAGAAGGAAGGCTTCGTGAAGGTGATCGCTGACCGTAAAAGCAACGACATCGTTGGCGTGCAAATGATTGGCGCCCATGTTACCGAACTGATTAGTCAAGCCGCACTTGCCCAGGTGCTGGATGCTACGCCATGGGAGATCGGCCAGACCGTTTTTGCGCACCCTTCGCTGGCCGAAATTCTTGGCGAAGCAGCATTGGCCGTGGACGGCAATGCGGTTGGAATTTAACAAATTAGGCATAAGTATCACATAATCAACAAAACCCTGCAAAGAACATTTTCTTTTTGCGGAAAAAGGGATTATAATAAGGTTAACCCAAGTCTTAGTACCAGGTTTTAAGATAAGAGCAAACATGTACGGTACAGACGACTAGCAGGGTTCTAATCGAAGGAGGTAACTCCCATGAACGCAAAAGTATCAACAAAGACACAGCCCAAGCATGAGCAACTCGGATTGACGGATGCCGAAGTAGTGGACATGTACAAATATATGCTGCTCGCGCGCAAGTTTGATGAGCGTAATTTGCTGCTGCAGCGGGCGGGCAAGATCAATTTCCACGTCTCCGGTATCGGACAGGAGACCGCGCAGGTAGCAGCGGCTTTTGCCTTAAATCGCGAGCAGGATTATTTCCTGCCTTATTATCGCGACTATGGCTTCGTCCTGTCGGTAGGCATGACACTGGAAGAATTAATGCTGTCCGCCTTTGCCAAAGCGGATGACCCGAACAGCGGGGGCCGCCAAATGCCTGGACATTTCGGCTGCAAAAGACTTCGGATCGTCACAGGCTCCAGCCCGGTGACGACCCAGGTTCCGCATGCCGTAGGCATTGCGCTTGCTGCTAAAATGCAGAAGAAGGAGTTCGTATCCTTCGTTACCTTCGGGGAAGGCTCTAGCAATCAGGGAGATTTCCACGAGGGACTGAACTTTGCCGGTGTGCAGAAGCTGCCGGTCATTTTCATGTGCGAGAACAATCAGTACGCCATCTCCGTTCCGGTGAAGAAGCAGCTCGGGGGTAAAGTCAGCGATCGGGCGCAAGGTTACGGCTTCCCGGGCATTCGCGTTGACGGCAATGATGCCCTTGAGGTGTACCGTGTCGTGAAGGAAGCGCGCGAGCGTGCGCTTCGCGGCGAAGGGCCGACGCTGATCGAAGCGATGATGTACCGTCTGTCTCCGCATTCCACCTCGGATAACGACCTCGTGTACCGTACGAAGGAAGAGGTTGAGGAGAATTGGAAGAAGGACGGCATACCGAAAATGAAAAGCTATCTTATCGAGAACGGGCTTTGGTCGGAAGAGCAGGATGAAGCCCTCGTGAAGGACATTCAGGCACAATTGAAGGCAGCGATCGAACGGGCGGAGAACGCGCCGTTTCCGAAGCCGGAGGATACGCTGCTGCATGTGTACGCGGATAGCGAAGGGGAGGAATAATCATGCCGGTAATGGAATATATCGACGCTATTCGTCTTGCCATGAAGGAAGAGATGGAGCTTGACGACAACGTATTCGTATTAGGGGAAGACGTTGGCGTGAAAGGCGGGGTATTCACGACGACGAAAGGGCTTCAGGAGCAATTTGGCGAGATGCGTGTGCTTGATACGCCGTTGTCCGAATCTGCGATTGCCGGGGTGGCCATTGGTGCCGCGATGTATGGAATGAAGCCAATCGCTGAAATGCAATATTCCGACTTCATGCTGCCAGCGACGAATCAAATCATCAGCGAAGCGGCTAAAATCCGCTACCGCTCCAACAACGACTGGAGCTGCCCCGTCGTCATCCGCGCGCCGATCGGCGGCGGGATCTTCGGGGGACTGTATCATTCCCAGTGCACGGAATCGATCTTCTTCGGAACACCAGGACTGAAAATCGTCGCTCCTTATTCGGCATACGATGCCAAGGGGCTGCTAAAGGCTGCGGTTCGCGATCCTGATCCCGTCTTGTTCTTCGAGAACAAGAAATGCTACAAGTTGATCAAGGAAGACGTACCAGAGGATGATTATATCGTCCCGCTCGGCAAGGCGAACGTACTTCGGGAAGGCACCGACATTACGGTAATCGGGTACAGCTTGCCGCTGCATTTCGCCATGCAGGCCGCAGAAGAACTCGCGGCAGAGCAAGGAATTAGCGCCCACATCTTGGATTTGCGGACGCTGCAGCCGCTTGACCGCGAAGCGATTATCGAAGCGGCACGCAAGACCGGGAAAGTGTTAATCGTGCATGAAGACAATAAAACCGGCGGAGTCGGAGCAGAAGTATCGGCGATCATCGCAGAGGAATGCTTGTTCGAGCTGGATGCGCCGATCGCGCGGCTGTGCGGGCCTGATGTACCGGCCATGCCGATCAGCCCGCCGATGGAGAAGTTCTTTATGCTCAGCAAAGATAAGGTCAAGGAAGCCATGCTTCAATTGGCTCTGTATTAATGGGAGTGAGGGACGATATGTCATCAAATAGAACATTGCAGGATGTCGTAATGCCACAGCTTGCGGAATCGCTCGTATCGGCAACGATCGGCAAATGGCTGAAGAAGCCGGGAGATCCCGTCGAGCAGTATGAGCCGATTTGCGAGGTTATTACCGATAAGGTGAATGCTGAAATTCCGTCCACCTTAGACGGGGTCATGGGCGAGCTGCTAGCGGAAGAAGGGCAGGAAATCGAAGTAGGGGCTGTCATTTGCCGGATTGAAACGGCTGGCGGTATGGAGGCTAGTGCCGCAACTGGCGTTGATTCCCCGGCAGCTTCTGCCGGACAGGCGGATGCAGCTACCGCTGCGTACGGCGATGGGCCGCAGCGGAGCCGTTATTCCCCGGCCGTTCAGACGCTGGCACAAGAGCACGGGCTAGACCTGCGGGCTATTTCTGGAACGGGCCTAGGCGGCCGCATTACCCGTAAGGACGTATTGAATTACCTGGAGAATAACAAAGGAGGCGCAGCAGCTCCCGTGGATCAGAGTAATTACCAAGCGCCCCGGCCTGCGCAGCCAGCCCGGTCTCCGGCAGCGCCAGTCTCCACGCCAGCCCCGCCGGCTGAGTTTAATAATGCGGCAGCGGAGCAGGTGCGCAATTCTGGCCTTCATCTTTCAGAGACGCCGAAAATTCCGACGATTGAGGTGGAGGGCGGCGACCGGTCGGAGTATTTCATCGATGTGACGCCGATCCGGAATACAATTGCTACGCGTATGCGGCAAAGTGTGTCGGAAATTCCTCACGGCTGGATGATGATTGAGGTTGATGTAACCAACTTAGTTCAGCTTCGCAATAAGCTGAAGGACGAATTCAGGAAAAGAGAAGGCGTTAACCTGACTTATCTCGCATTCCTGCTCAAAGCGGTTGTCAGTGCCATCAAGGATTATCCGATTATGAACTCTGTATGGGCGGTCGATAAAATTATCGTCAAGCGCGATATCAACATTTCGCTCGCCGTCGGCACAGAGGATTCTGTAATGACACCTGTTATTAAGAAGGCGGACCAGAAGAACATCGCCGGCTTGGCCAGAGAAATCGAAGAATTGGCGACGAAGGTAAGAGCGGGCAAGCTCAAGCTGGATGATATGCAGGGCGGAACGTTTACCGTTAATAATACCGGATCGTTTGGTTCTATTTTGACCCAGCCGATCATCAACTATCCGCAAGCGGCGATTCTGACGTTCGAATCGATCGTGAAGAAGCCCGTCGTTATTAATGATATGATTGCCGTACGCTCCATGGCGAATTTGTGTCTGTCCCTAGATCATCGTATACTGGATGGGGTGATCTGCGGACGTTTTATGCAGCGGGTCAAAGACAATATGGAGAGTTATTCCCTAGATACGCAGGTATACTAAATTTATAATGCGAGTCTTCATGAATCCGAGAAAGGCGATGAACCGTATGACGAATTCCTTGGAAGTCAGATATTTCCCGATGATGGAATACGGAGAGGCCTGGAATAGGCAAAAAGAGATCGTGAAGGCCATCGACGAAGGACAGCAGCAGGGACACCTGCTGCTTCTTCAGCATCCGCCAACGTATACGATCGGCTCTTCGCGCCATCCGGAGCATTTGCTGCTCAGCCCCGAGCAGCTGAAGGAACGAGGAATTTCCCTGTTTGAAATCGATCGGGGAGGAGATATTACATACCATGGACCGGGTCAGCTCGTCGGCTACCCGCTGCTTTGGCTGGATGGAAATCAGGGGATCGATCTGCACGGATATCTTCGGGATATCGAGCAGGTCATCATAAACTACTTAGCGCGGTATGGCATTTCTGGCTCGCGAAAGCAGGGCTATACCGGGGTATGGGTAGGTGATGTTAAAATTGCCGCCATTGGCGTGAAATTCAATAAATGCCGCCGGAGAAAAGGATTTATCACAAGCCACGGCTTTGCCTTCAACGTCAAATCCGGGATTCAGGAGGATGGCTTTCGCGGCATCATCCCTTGCGGCATTCAGGAATATGGCGTGACCTCGTTGGAGGACATGACCGGGCTGGCCTTCTCCGTAGAGCAGGTGGCCCGTGAAATATTGCCTTATTTCAATGAAGTGTTTCAAATCTCCGAGTACAAGGAGCACTGGGAGTCATAAGCTCTAGCGGAACAGCAGCGGTTCGAGCAGCGCAAGCAGCGTAGAACCGATCATGGCGAATAGCATAAGATAAACGACGACTTTGAACCATTTTTTTTGCATCATAAATTGCAAAGCTCCTTTACATGTACTTGACCTCTATTCATTAATATTAGCGCAAAAGAGAAAGCGAGGAAAGTCCAGTGATCAACAAGGACAGAATCATCGCACAATTTGTGGAATTAGTGCAAATCGACAGCGAGACGAAGGACGAACGGAAAATTGCCGATTATTTGAAAACGAAATTTGCTGAGCTAGGACTGCATGTCGTGGAAGACGATTCTATGAAACGGACCGGACACGGTGCCGGCAACATCGTGGCAACATTGCAGGCAAGACAAGATGTTCAAGCGCAGCCATTCCTGTTCACCTGCCATATGGATACCGTTGCGCCGGGCAAAGGCATCAAACCTGTGATCGGCGAGGACGGCTGGATTCGCAGTGACGGAACAACGATTCTTGGCGCCGATGACAAAGCAGGACTGGCCGCGCTGCTTGAGATCATTCAAGTGCTGCAGGAGCGGCAGCTGCCGCACGGAAAGATCCAGTTTGTCATTACCGCTGGAGAAGAGTCTGGATTGCTTGGCGCCAGAGCTATGGATCGCAGCTTGCTGGACTCCCGCTTCGGCTTTGCAATCGATTCGAACGGAGAAGTAGGTTCAATCTGTGTGGGGGCGCCAACCCAGGCGCGCATCGAGATTGAAATATTCGGCAAATCCGCGCATGCCGGCGTTAATCCGGAGGATGGAATCAGTGCGATCCAGGTCGCCGGCAAGGCGATTGCCCGCATGAAGCTGGGGCGCATTGACGAAGAAACGACGGCCAACATCGGCAAATTCGAAGGCGGCGGACCAACGAATGTCGTTACTGATTACGCGAAGCTGTATGCCGAAGCACGCAGCCTGTCGCGGGAAAAGGTGGATAAGCAGCTGGCGCTGATGAAGGAAGCCGTCGATACGGCCTGCAGTGATTTCGGAGCCAGAGGGGAGTTTAGAAGCGATATTATTTATCCCGGGTTCCATCTTGGAGCACAGGATGCCGTTGTCCAGTTGGCCAAACGGGCTGCAGGCAAGCTGGGGCTTTCCGGTAGAACCTTTACCTCCGGCGGGGGCAGCGACGCTAATATCATGAACGGATTCGGCGTGCCTACGGTTAATCTTGCAGTAGGATACGAGGAGATTCATACAACAAATGAGCGAATTAAGGCCGATGACATTGTGAAAATCGCCGAATACGCGCTGGAGATCGTTGCGCAAACGGTAAATTCATAAGCCAATAAGCAAATGTTTTCCGCATACAAGGTGTCCTGATAACTTTAAGCGAAGTTGTCGCGAGGGCGCCTTTTTGCACTCTAATTCAGCGGCCGTTTGTCACGCCCTCCAATATTTTTTTGCTGTACGGGAGTCCAGGTTGTGTGCCAGTTCGACTTCTCTAGCGTGAGCAAGGTCTGCTGAAGCGTGTCCAGATATTTTTCGATTTTACGCTGTTCTTCTTCGGAGGGATGGTACAGCTCAATGCGTTTGACTAAGTTGTCCATAGTTTGATGCAAATAGCAGGAAGCAGCGCCAAACCGCGCACGCGCCATTTCCGGGGCTTGCCTGATCAGCGTTTCGAAAATGCGGCAAGCCTTCTCGTAGCAGCCTTCATCATGCAGCATTTCAGCAGATATAAAGGCAATTTCCCGGTACAGCTGCAGCGAGCCCAGCAACAGCGGATCGGGCAGCCTGCACAAAAGGCGCTTGGCCGCCTCTATGTAGCCTTCTTGATAAAGCGCGCTAATGAGGAGATATTGCAAATCGACTTCCGAGCCGGCGAGCTGCAAGGCGGTTTCTGTATGGCCAAGCTTTATCGCAAGGTTAATTAGACCGGCTAAACGATACAAATCAGCCTTATTCCAGTCATAATCCCGCTGCGCCATGAGGCGGGAAAGATCGGACAAGCGGCTCATTTGATCCCAAAAATCCGCGTCCTCCCGCGTTGCTGGAGTTAAGCAGTCCTCAATAAAGGAAAGAGCTTGTTCTGCTTCTCCGGATCGGAGCAAAATTTCCGCATGGACAAGCTGTAGTTGTTGATCTGCAAACATGTCAGGAGTAAGCCAAGCAGAAGCGCTATCGTATGCCCCCAGCTGATGCAGCACAAGAACAAGAAGCTTGCGGCCGCCAGGCAGCTTGTCCTGCTCAATCACATCCCACAGTGATAAGGCAATTTCGTCGTCGCTGCTGCCCTGAGTAAGCCGCAGGTTCAGCCCGATTTGCATCAGCCGTTCGGCGGCAGGCAGATCCGCAGAAATGGTCGTCTCCGCAGCAGATTCGCATAACTCATTTCTATTCACGGCCGCTCACCTTCGGGTTCAATTGCTGCCGCGAAGCGATAAGATCCTTTACTTTGCATGCTGGACCGGAATGTTTTTGCCATTGGTTAAGCAGGATACGGATTTGCCAGGCTTTGCCCTGCGCGCGAAGAGAATTGTCCGAGATATAGCTCTTCATCAGCGGTGCCCTCCTTGTTGGGGTTTGGTATAATAACACCATATGTTCATCTTGGACAAGTTATGATTGTTAATCATTAGGGAGGATTTCCATGACATCATCAAACGATAAATTAAAAGAAACCACCGTATCTACGGAGCATATTTTTACAGGGAAAGTGATCTCGCTGCAGGTAGATACCGTACAGCTGCCTGACGGGACGGAAGGGAAACGCGAGATCGTCAAACATCCCGGCGCTGTAGCGGTTCTCGCTGTCCACGAAGGACGGCTGCTGCTCGTCGATCAGTATCGCCAAGCGCTGGGGCGCTGCGAGCTGGAGATTCCCGCCGGCAAGCTGGAGCATGGCGAAGATCCGATGGAGGCGGCAAGACGCGAGCTGGAGGAAGAGACGGGCTATCGCTGCAGCAGACTTTCTCTGCTGCATTCCTTCTACACGTCGCCTGGATTCGCCGATGAGCTTATCCATCTGTATTTGGCGGAGGATCTGAAGGCGGGCATTGCCTCGCCGGACGAGGATGAATTTCTGGAAATCATTGAAGCTACCTTCGCGGAAACACAGCAATACATTGCGGAAGGCCGGATTTCCGATGCGAAGACGATTTTGGCTGCATATATATGGCAGCAAAAAATGGCCGGCGATCATGCCAATAAGGGTGCGTAGGCATGGCAACCAGCACAGAAAATTTAAATGATATGAGCAGTTTTTTAGGGACGTATTATGCCGATCTTCACGTGCATATTGGGAGGACAAACGCGGGAAATCCGGTTAAAATCAGCGGCAGCCGGAATCTGACGTTTGGCAATATCGCCAAGGAAGCAGAGGAGCGCAAAGGGATCTCTCTCATCGGAATCATCGACTGCCATTCTCCCGGCGTGCAGAGGGATATCGATGATTATTTGCAGGCCGGGGAGATGAAGGAACTGCAGGAGGGCGGAATTGCCTACGGCGGAACAACGATCCTGCTCGGCTGCGAGCTGGAAATTCGCGAGCCGGGGATGGGACCGGCCCATTTGCTTGTTTTTTACCCCAGTCTGGAGCAAATGAAGTCCTTTACAAAATGGCTGGATAAGCACATGAAGAACGTACATTTGAGCTCGCAGCGTGTCTACGTTCCCGCTCGCGAGCTGCAGAAAGAGGTCTATGACCGGGGAGGCATGGTTATTCCGGCACATATTTTCACGCCCCACCGCAGCATTTACGGAAGTTGTGCACCGCGAATGGCGGAGGTGCTGGACCTCGAGCGGGTCAGCGCTGTCGAGCTTGGCTTGAGTGCGGATTCCGAGATGGCTGGTTTGCTTAGCGAGCTTGACCCTTACCCGATTCTGACGAATTCGGACGCCCATTCCTTAGGGAAGATCGGGAGGGAATATAATGAACTGCGGATGGCCCGGCCGAATTACTGCGAATTCCAGAAGGCGCTTGGCATGAAGGAAGGCAGAAGGATTGCCGCCAATTACGGCTTGAATCCGCGGCTCGGCAAGTATCACCGGACGTTTTGCGGCGGCTGCAGCTATATTATCGATGAGGCGGAGGCCGCTGTTGAACGCTGTCCTTATTGCGGCTCGGCCAAGCTCGTTCGGGGCGTGCAGGATCGAATCCGCTCGATTGCCGACCGATCCACACCTATTGTACCTGCGCATCGGCCTCCGTATCATTACCAGGTGCCGCTTGAGTTCATTCCGGGTCTTGGACCTGCGAAGTTTGAAGCGCTGCTCCGGGCCTTTGGAACGGAGATGAATATTTTGCACCGGGTTTCCGAGCAAGAGCTAGCGGGGGTGGTCGGCGGGGATCTGGCCGGGAGTATCGCCGCAGCACGTGATGGACGGCTCGCCCTAACTTCGGGCGGCGGCGGGACGTACGGCAAAGTCGATACGGCGAAAGGTTTTGACGAATAGGGCATAAGCAGGCAGGCTTGTTCATATTTTTACTTGTAAAGGGTATCCCGTGTAAACAATGTGAACTTCGAAAGGAGCATGCCTGCATGATTCGGCCTTTTCGTTATGCGCTTAAGGATCAAACCCCTATTTATGTGTTTGTTTCGGTTCTCTTTCTCATGGGGGTTGTGTTCGGCGCCTTAATGGTCAATGCCCTGACGTTAGAGCAGCAGCAGGACTTGTCCCGGTATTTGGGCAATTTCTTCATTTCCATTAACGAAGGTGGAGCCGACTTTCACCCGATGGCATTTTGGGAGGTCGCCGTCCTGCATTTGAAATGGCTTGGTTTGATCTGGCTGCTCGGCTTATCCGTCATCGGGCTGCCGGGCATTCTTATTTTGGACTTCCTGAAGGGGGTTCTAATCGGTTTTACCGTTGGCTGCCTAGTCGGCCAATTTACCTGGAAAGGGCTGTTGTTCGCCCTGGTGTCCGTTGCTCCGCATAATTTAATCATTATACCAGTGCTGTTAATCAGCAGCGTCGCTGCTATCGGTTTTTCGCTGAATATTATCCGCAGCAGGGTGCTTATGAACCGCAGCGGCAGTGTTGCTGGGCCTTTTGTGAACTATACAGGGGTGACCATGGCTTTGGGTCTAATGATGCTGGCTGCCTCGTCTTTCGAAACGTGGGTGACCCCTGTGATGATGAGTTGGGTTACACCGATGCTTGAATCCAGCCTGGCACTCTAGTAAAATGTTTGACTTTGTTGAATGACACCCCCTATAATGAAAGAAGCGATTGTAGATATTAGATCAATGAGCGGCGATTCCTGGGGGAGGGAGAACATGGAAGCAAAGATCGACAAAATCAAGCAGCAGTTACAATCCCAGGGTTACAAATTGACGCCCCAACGGGAAGCTACGGTACGGATATTGCTCGAGAACGAAGACGATCATCTTAGTGCGGAAGATGTTTTCATGCTCGTTAAAGACATAGCTCCTGAAATCGGTCTTGCGACCGTTTACCGTACTTTGGAGTTGCTAAGCGAATTGCATGTCGTAGAGAAGATCAACTTCGGCGATGGCGTTGCCCGCTACGATTTGAGAACCGATACGAGCAAACATCATCACCATCACCTCATCTGCGTACAATGTGGTGCCATGGATGAGATCCGTGAGGATTGGCTTGGGCCACTGGAAGAAAGACTGGAGAAAGAGTTTAACTTCACTGTGCTCGATCACCGTCTTGATTTCCACGGGATTTGTTACCGCTGCAAAGATAAGAACGACAACAATCCTGAGTCCGGCAATAAGAAATCTTAAGTCTGCTTCTTAAAGCTCCGCACGGCCGCCGCGCTGTGAGGGGCTTTTTTTAAACGCAGCCACATAAATCCCCTCTGTCTTCTATATACTATTGTCAGGCGCCTGTCCGACCAGGTTTTGCTGGTTGGAAGGCATGAGTTCGGGTAAAGAAATAGGAGAGGGAGAGGCTTATGGTAATTTCAGTTCGAAAATGGCTGCAGAGTGTCAAGTTTGCGGTATTGTTCATTGCGCTGGCGTATTTGCTGTACAAGGTGCTGGGTACATTTGGCGGCTATCTGTTTCCAGAAGATAAATACCGAATTCCGGATGGCTCAGCCGTTAAAGCTTTTCAAACGGAGCAGGCCGGCAATTATGGAATTGAATTTATGGCGGACCGATTAAAGCTGTTTTATTGGTACGGAGAATAAAATGAAGAACTGGGGGCGCGAAGCTTGGAACAGTATATTGCCCCGTTTATGGGTTACTTGACTGATCATAAGAGGTTAAGCGCGGCAACGCTGGAATGCTACAAGCGGGACGTAGAGCAATTTATCAGTTATTCACTAGAGCGCGGGGTGAATGAGCCCGCCCAACTGACGAGGGCAGGGGTGAAGCTTTATTATACGCTGCTCGGCCATTCTGGAAAAGCCCCGGCAACTGTGGCTAGATCTGCAGTGTCGTTGCGCGCTTTTTTTACATATTTGCAGCGGGAGCGGCTTTTGGATCAGGAGCCGGGCGAATGGATTGAAGCGCCAAGAATCGACAAGTCCCCGCCGCAGACGCTCACGGTGGCCGAGGTTGATTTGCTGCTGGACATGCCTGATGTGTCCAAAACCTCCGGGCTGCGTGACAAAGCGATGCTGGAGCTGATCTATGCGACAGGTATCCGCGTATCCGAGCTTATTGCGCTGGATGTCACGGACGTCGATACTGCTATGAAATTTGTGCGGTGCTCTGGCGGGAAGGAGCGGATTATCCCCATGGGGACCGTTACGGCTAAGTGGCTGGAGAAATATTTGAGGGAGAGCCGCCCGAAAATGTTAAGCCTGTCTGACACCGAAGTACTGTTCCCTAATGCAAGGGGAGATCGGCTCTCTCGCCAGGGTTTTTGGAAAATCGTCAAGAAGTACGGCAGGGAGGCTGGGATCGAAGCGGACATTACGCCGCATACACTCCGCCATTCCTTCGCTGTGCATTTGCTGGAAGGCGGCGCTGACGTAAAGTCGGTGCAGGAAATGCTAGGACATGCCGATATGGTTACCGTGCAGATGTATTTAAGCAAACGCAAGCCCAACTTGAAGTCCGTCTATGAGGCATTTCATCCCCGGGGCAAGGCGCAGGCCTTTGATTCATCAGCTGAATAAACGTAATCATAAGATATTTTATACAAAGGAGATTAATGACAATGACAACGATATTAACGCAAGGAATGATTCAGGAAGCGGCGGATTATATTCGTTCCAAATCGAGTGTGACGCCGAAGATCGGCTTGATCCTTGGCTCGGGCCTTGGTGTGCTGGCTGACCATATCGAGGAGGCCGTGAGCATTGCATATAAGGATATTCCTTATTTTCCCCAGTCGACGGTAGAAGGGCATGCTGGCGAGCTGTTGATTGGTACGGTGCAAGGAACCCCTGTCGTGCTGATGAAGGGCCGCTTTCACATGTATGAAGGCTACGGTCCGGAACTGACGGCATTTCCGGTTCGGGTGATGAAGGCGCTTGGGGTGGCAAAACTGCTTGTTACAAACGCAGCAGGCGGAATTAACACATCGTACAAGCCTGGCGATCTGATGCTGATCTCGGATCACATCAACATGACGGGGAGAAACCCGCTCGCAGGTCCGAATGATTCTGAACAGGGCCCTCGTTTTCCCGATATGTCGCAGGCCTACAACCGCAAGCTTCGCGAGATTGCTAAGCAGGTAGCCAAAGAGAAGGAAGTACCGCTGCAGGAGGGCGTCTATGTAGGCCTGCTAGGGCCATCATACGAAACGCCTGCAGAGATTAGAATGTTCCGTACTCTGGGAGCAGATGCCGTGGGCATGTCCACAGTATCGGAAGTTATCGTAGCCAGACATGCTGGCATCGAGGTGTTGGGCATATCCTGTATCAGCAACATGGCTGCTGGCATTCTGGATCAGCCGCTTTCCCATGAGGAAGTGATCGAGACGACGGACCGGGTTCGTGAGAAGTTTCTTAATCTTGTGCTCGGAATTATCCCCAAGTTGTAACATTGAACTCGTAGCAAACTATAATGAATTCATCGGGCGTTCTCAACGATCTTGCCAAGATCGGAGGGGGCGCTGTTTTTTTTGCTCCAGCAGGAATATATTGGCTTCCTTTCGCCGATACTAGGTTAGCAGAATCCAATATTTTGTAAAATATGTTGAAGGGGGACTATTCTTGAGCAAGCGGCTGATAATTTGGAGCATCGCAGTTCTGCTGATTTTTCCGGCCTGGCCGGCGGCCATGTCCGCCAATCACGGCGGGGCGCATGAAGATGGGGATGTTCTATTGGCGGAAAATGCCAATTCCGCCGTGTTAATGGATGCAGATACGGGGACGATCATTTACGAGAAGAAAAGCCATGACAAGCTGCCGCCAGCCAGCATCACGAAAATCATGACCATGCTGCTGACGATGGAGGCGATTGAGAAAGGCACCTTGAAGCTTTCGGATAAAGTGACAACAAGCGAATACGCGGCTTCGATGGGCGGTTCGCAAATATTCCTGGAGGCAGGGGAACAAATGACCGTAGAAGAATTGCTCAAAGGCATTGCGATGGCCTCGGGCAATGACGCTTCCGTGGCGATCGCCGAGAAAATCGCCGGATCGGAAAAAGGCTTTGTCAGGCTAATGAATCAGCGGGCTGCCGAGCTTGGTATGAAGGATACGCAATTTAAGAACTGTAACGGTCTCCCCGTGGAGGGACATTACAGCTCAGCTTATGACATTGCCATCATGAGTCGGGAGCTGCTGAAGCATCCGGAGGTTACGAAATATACGGGGGCGTATCAGGATTACCTGCGGCAGAATACGCAGAAGCCGTTCTGGCTTGTCAATACGAACAAGCTCGTCCGGTTCTACACCGGCGCCGACGGATTGAAGACCGGTTATACGTCGGAGGCCAAATTCTGTTTGGCGGCCACGGCGCAAAGAGATGGCTTGCGGCTGATTGCCGTTGTCTTGGGAGAACCAAACACGAAAACGCGGAACAGTGAGGTGTCCGCCATGTTCGATTACGCCTTCTCCCAATATGCTCTGATGCCGATTTACAAGGCCGGCGAAGTGATCGGGAAAGTGAAGATTCAAAAGGGGCAATCTTCGATGCTGGAGCTGTCCGCAGCCCGCCAATTGAATGTGCTGGTCAACAAGGGGGCTGCGCCTGGCAGCATTACTCATAAGCTTGAGGTACCTGAGAAGCTTGCTGCCCCGATCAAGAAAGGCCAAAATATCGGGAAGCTGATCGTCTATCAGGAGCATAAGGTTATCACCGAGTTCCCATTGAAATCACCAACAGATATTGATAAGGCAGGTTGGTGGACGATGTTCAAGCGCTCTGCCTCGCATCTCTTTTTTGTAGATTCATAGGTTTTTTCTTCTAGTTTTGTCAGTGGGAAGGAATTCTGCTGGGGCTTAGCGAATTGTTGTGTTCATGTCAGGGAGGAGAGTGAACAGACGTGAATTTACATGTGGAAATGGTAAGGCACCGCGAGACGCTGATCGTGCGTTTAAGCGGAGAGCTGGATCACCATACGGCCGACGACGTCCGTATGCGAATGGATGAGGAGATTGCGCGGGGGGATTGCCGCCATCTTGTGCTTAGCTTGAAGTCCTTGGAGTTTATGGACAGCTCGGGTCTAGGCGTCATTCTCGGAAGATACAAGCTGATCAAGCATAAGGGCGGGAAAATGGTGCTGTGTGACGTAAACCGCTCGGTATACCGGCTGTTCGAAATGTCGGGTCTCTTCAAGATCATGAGCATTTTCGAGAATGAGAGCGATGCGCTCTCTGAATTGGAGGTCGCGTTATGAACCAGTCCGCCAGCAATTTTATGTCGCTGCAATTTGCCGCGAGATCGGAGAATGAATCCTTTGCCAGAGTGACGGTCGCCGCATTTGTATCGCAGCTCGATCCCACCATGGATGAAATTACGGATCTGAAGACTGTCGTGTCAGAAGCCGTAACGAACTGCATTATTCACGGATATGACAACGATCCCGAAGGAATCGTAACGATTTCAGCTCAGATTGAAGGGGATACCGTTACTTTAGTGATAGAAGACAAAGGACGGGGAATCGAAGACGTTGAGCTTGCAAAGCAGCCTCTTTATACGTCTAAGCCGGAGCTGGAGCGTTCGGGAATGGGCTTTACGATCATGGAGAATTTCATGGATGAGTTTGATGTTGCCAGCGAAATGGGCGGAGGCACGTCCATTCGGATGAAGAAGAGGATTGTATCCAAGAAAGCTTTATATAATTAGGGGTTGGATCTATGGATGCGGATGTGAAGCAAACCTCAAGAGAGTTTTTGGATGATGCCGAAGTGAAGCGGTTGATTGCTCTGAGCCAATCCGGGGACCATAGTGCACGGGATCGGCTGGTGAACTGCAACATACGGCTCGTCTGGTCGGTAGTGCAGCGGTTTATGAATCGGGGGTATGAGCCCGAGGACCTGTTCCAAATCGGCTGTATCGGCTTGCTGAAATCAGTGGATAAGTTCGACCTCAGTTATGACGTCAAATTTTCCACGTACGCCGTTCCGATGATTATCGGAGAAATCCAGCGGTTTCTGCGCGATGACGGGACGCTTAAGGTCAGCCGCTCGCTGAAGGAGATGGCGAACAAGGTTCGCAAGAAGAAGGATGAGTTATCCAAGGTACTGAATCGCCTGCCTACGGTTAAGGAAGTAGCGGACGAGCTCGGCTTGACGCCGGAGGATGTCGTATTTGCCCAGGAGGCCAACAAACCGCCGACCTCGATTCATGAGACGGTGTTTGAGAACGATGGCGATCCGATCACACTGATGGATCAGATCGCTGATGAGTCCCAGGAGCGATGGTTCGACAAGCTGGCGCTTCACGAGGCGATACATGGCTTGTCCGACCGGGAGCGGCTGATTGTATATTTGCGTTATTACCGCGATCAGACCCAGTCTGAGGTAGCAACCCGGCTAGGGATTTCCCAGGTGCAGGTATCAAGGCTGGAGAAAAAAATCCTGCAGAACATTCGCGACCAAATTGCCCAATGACACAGCAGGGTTAGGTAGCAAGTACAGCAGTTGCACTAAAACGGCTTTCGGTTAAATACCGGAAGCCGTTTTTTATATTCAAAGCGGAGCCAGGTGTTTCGCTGGGTTGCGAGTAAATCAGCCTCCCGCTTGGCATACTATGGACAATTCGTCCTGGAAAGAGGTGTTAGGATGAAACAGGGAACAGCTACGATATATTTGCAGCTGCGTAAGCATGTCAAGCTTCCGCTCGGCCAGGATGTGCGGCTTCGGGACGTTGCGCGTGTTCTAGCTGACCCAAACATTGAGCCGAGACTCCTGGACATTGTCCTTAAGCAGCCGCGGGAGCAGGACGGTAATCTCGTTCTGATCGACATGCTGCAGATTATATCGCGCCTCCAAGAGCGTATTCCGGATATACAAATAGAGTATATGGGCGAGCCTCAGGTATTGGTGGAGATGGTCGGCAAGGAAAGAAGGCCTCTTCTGGTTCTGTTTCTTGCCGTTTGGCTGCTTCTATTCTTCGGTTCGGCGCTGACGATTATGAACTTCCACGCGGATGTCAGCATGCAGGCGGTACAAGTACGGATCGTGGAAATGATTACGGGCGAGCGGGATGAACATCCGCACTTATTCCAGGGAGCCTATTCTCTTGGCATCGGCTTCGGGATGGTGGTGTTCTTCAATCATTTGTTCAAGAAAAAGTGGAATGAAGAGCCTACTCCCCTCGAAGTGGAAATGTATCTATATCAAGAAAACCTCGATCAATTCGTCATTACCGAGGAATACAAGAAGATGCATAAAGCGGCAGGACGGGGGGAGAAGGACCCTTGATTTCACCCTGGTCAGCGGCAGTGCTTGTTTTTCTTGGGTTGGCCGGAGGCATTGCGGTAGGAGGAGGTGTCATTGCTCTTTTTATCGTCCTAGACGTCATTCCGAGACTTGCCCAAGTGACCCGGACGTATGACAAAGTACATTGGTATGAAGGAGCAATGGTCAGCGGAGCTTTCATCGGAACCGTAGCCGATTTCTACCAGTGGCATATGCATGGACCTTGGCTGATCAGCGGCTTTGTCGGCTTGTTGAATGGCATTTTCGTCGGCTTGCTCGCAGCAGCCTTGACCGAGGTGCTTAATGTCCTGCCGATCCTCGCCAAGAGGCTCCGGATGCAGCATTATTTGCTGGGGCTGCTGCTGGCAATGGTATTCGGCAAAGTAGCCGGTTCTTTATTTGAATTTTTTGTTTATACGCCATAGAACAACAAGGTTGAATTGATGCGAGTCAAATGGAAGGAGGTAAAGGATATGACGGATCGGGAGCATAACGAATATTCACAGGAGCAGCCGGATTTTATTCCATATCCGGAGGAACACTCCGCCGAGGAGAAGGACGGTGTTGACAGGGAGAAGGGGCAGGGGGACGTAAACGAAGAGCTGCGGAATCAGAAGGTGGAGAATGAGCGTTCCGATACGATCGAGGAATCGGTTGTTTATTGGCAGAAGAGCGGCAGGATTAGCGAGGATCTAGATACGACGAAAAAAACGCTGGAGGAGGTCGTCGGCCTCGGCAAGAGCTTTGATATTGATTTCCGTGAAATGACCTTCGGGGAAACGCGAACAGGGTTGTTCTTCATCAGCGGCTTTGCGAAGGAGGATATTTTACAGGAAATTCTGAAACGCTTGACATATTTATCGCCCGATAATGTATCTTCCGGGGCGCTGCATGCTTTCTTTAACCTTTATATCCCGCATATCCAGGTAAAAAAAATCAATAAGCTGAGCGATGTCATTACGATGGTGCTCAGCGGAATGAGCGCCTTGTTCATTAATGGGGAGCAGGAAGCGTTAGTGATGGATACCCGGTCGTACCCGGTAAGGAATCCGGAAGAGCCATCGCTCGAACGCGTTGTGAGAGGGGCGAGGGACGGATTTACCGAAACACTGCTCACGAACATTACGCTTGTCCGCCGGCGGCTTCGCGACCCTGGCCTCACCTTTGAATTGCATAAGGTGGGGCGCAGAACGCAAACCGATGTATGCATCGCTTATATCGATGATATCGTTGATAAAACGCAGGTCGATTCCGTACGCGAGAAGATCACATCCATTGATATCGACGGCATTCCGCTAGCGGAAAAACAATTGGAAGAAGCGATTGTGCGCAAGGGCTGGAATCCGTACCCGCTGGTCCGGTATTCGGAGCGGCCGGATGTCGTTGCTTCGCATATTCTAGAAGGGCGGGTTGTGCTCTTTAGCGATACATCGCCCAGCGTCATTATTTTCCCGACGACTTTCTTTGATTTATGCCAGCATGCGGAGGAGAACAGGCAGACGGCATTTATGGGCACCTATTTACGCTGGGTGCGGTTTGCCGGCATCTTTGCTTCGTTGTTTTTGCTTCCATTATGGCTCCTCATGGTGATTCATCCCGAGCTTAAGCCAGCTGCGCTGTCGTTTATTGGCCCGCAGACCCAGGCTAAAATCCCGCTGATCGCCCAGTTTCTTCTGATTGAATTCGGCGTAGATCTGCTTCGGATGGCTGCGGTACATACGCCGACTCCGCTTGCTTCGGCGATGGGTCTGATCGCGGCGATACTCATTGGAGATATTGCTGTGAAAACAGGTTTGTTCGTCAACGAGGTCGTGCTGTATATGGCTGTTGCGGCCATTGGAATGTTTGCCACGCCGAGCTATGAGCTGGGGCTTGCCAACCGGGCGATTCGTCTGGGTTTACTTATCGCTGTTGCGATTTTCGGCGGTCCGGGGTTTGTCGTCGGCGTGACGGCCTACATTGTTTGGCTGACGCTGCGCCGGTCCTATAATTCCTCCTACCTGTGGCCGTTTATTCCGTTTAATGCAAAGGCAATGGCCGCCATTTTGTTCCGCTTGCCGGTCATGACCTCCAAGCAAAGGCCATCTTTCAACAAGACAAGGGACCGCACTCGCATGCCACGTAATGAGTAGCAGATCAGGTTGTCCGTAAAAAAATACAAATGATATTCACAAAAATCCATTTTTCAGTTCACCTAATGTTTGCTATACTGGTGTAAAAGTTGAAAGTGGAGAGTGCTAAATGTATTTACACGGTACTAGTAAAATTAATGCCAAAGGGCATCTCGAAATCGGCGGCTGCGATACCGTCGAACTGAAGCAGCAGTATGGTACTCCGCTATATATCGTCGATGAAGCACTTGTACGGCAAAGATGCCGCGAATATATGGATGCTTTCAAGCAATCCGGCCTGTCTTTCCAGGTAGCTTATGCAAGCAAGGCTTTCTGCGTGATGGCGATGTGCAGAGTTGTGGAGGAAGAGGGGCTGTCCTTGGACGTCGTTTCGGAAGGGGAGCTGTATACGGCACTGCAAGCCGGGTTCCCGGCGGAACGGATTCACTTCCATGGCAACAACAAAACGTTGGATGAGCTGGAAATGGCCATTAGCGCGGGCATTGGCTGCTTCGTCGTGGACAATTTCACGGAGCTGCATATGCTGCAAGCAATCGCTGCGGAGAAGGGCGTCGCTGTGAACGTGCTCCTGCGCGTGACTCCTGGTGTGGAAGCACATACGCATGAATTCATTTCAACAGGCCAGACCGACTCGAAATTTGGCTTCGATATTGGGAACGGCTCGGCGAAAGAGGCGGTAGAGCTTGCCTCCGGCAGCCTGAATCTGCGTTTGCTTGGCCTGCATTCTCATATCGGTTCGCAGATTTTTGAAGTGGAGGGCTTCGAGCTCGCCGTAGAGCGCGTTGCTCAATTTGCGGCGGACGTCAAGGAGACGCTTGGCGTCGTGTTCCAGGTCATCAATCTGGGTGGAGGATTTGGAATCCGTTACACCGGGGAGGATCAGCCGCTGCATGTATCTCAGTATGTCAAAGCGATCACGGATGCGGTGAAGAAGCACTTCGCGTTAGTTTATGCGCAAATTCCAGAAATTTGGGTAGAGCCGGGCCGCAGCATTATCGGCGATGCCGGTACAACCCTGTATACGATCGGCTCGACGAAGGACATTCCCGGCGTGCGCAAATATGTTGCCGTTGACGGCGGGATGACGGATAACCCGCGTCCAGCGTTGTACGACTCCAAGTACGAGGCCATGCTGGCGAACCGGGGCAATGATGACAATGAAGAGACGGTATCGATTGCCGGCAAATGCTGTGAGAGCGGGGATATGCTCATTTGGGATCTGGAGCTGCCTAAGGCTAACCAGGGAGATCTGCTTGCTGTATCCTGCACAGGAGCGTATAACTACGCTATGGCCAGCAATTATAACCGTATCCGGCGTCCGGCGGTCGTCTTCGTCAAGGATGGGGTTAGCGACGTTGTCGTTAAGCGTGAGACGCTTGAAGATATCATCTCATGCGATCTCATTCCCGAGCGTATTTCCAAGCAGCCTTCGTTTAAATAAGGCTTAATTGTTCCGCCGCCAAAATTGGCGGCGGATTTTTTTGCTCATCGCCCGATTTCATAGTAAACTGTAAGAGGTTTGTCTTACTGAGAATAAAGAAGGAAGTGATCCGATATGAAAAAAGGCAAGATCGTACTGGAAAAAGGCGGAGAGGTAGAAATTCAATTTTTGCCGGAAGAAGCGCCGGGCACTGTAGCAAACTTCGAGAAGCTGGCTAACTCCGGCTTCTATAACGGACTGACGTTCCACCGTGTTATCCCTGGTTTCGTGGCCCAAGGCGGCTGCCCAACTGGAAACGGTACAGGCGGACCTGGCTACACCATCAAATGCGAGACGGCTACGAATACGACGAAGCACGAGCGTGGCGTGCTGTCTATGGCGCATGCGGGCAAAGATACGGGCGGAAGCCAGTTCTTTATCGTTTACGAGCCACAGCCGCATTTAAACGGCGTACACACGGTGTTCGGAAAAGTGACCTCCGGTATGGAGCTTGTGGACGAAATCCGTCCTGGCGACAAAATGAAGGAAGTTACCGTTTGGGACGAAGCGTAATTAAACGAAGATGTAGAAGGATGGCATCGATCGGGAGATCGGTGTCATTTTTTATTGCGGATGAACATAGTTGAAATAGCCAATAGGAAAGAGAGAACACAGGATAGGATGATCCTGGTTCTCTCTGAAGTTAAGAGTTAACAGGCAGGCTTGGATTACTTCTGAGCATCGGCGGCTTCGTCCTTAACCTCTTCCCGGAAGCCTTCGATACTGTGCAAACGACGTTCATTTTTAGCCTCGATCTGTGCCTTCTCTTCGCCGCTGATTTCGTCGGCATGCTCGCTTAAATAATCCTGTCCTTCACGGAAATTTTCAATGGTATCCTGGATGGCATCCTGTAATTTCTCCACGTTATCGGAACGATCGTCCGGCTTGGCCACTATAATTACCTCCTTGTCAGCATGTTGTCTGTAATTTTCCCGCTGATGAATGCTTTTATGCAACCGGGGCTGCTTGGTTCATTTCTCTGCAAATACTCCATGTCATAAAAGTTTTTTTACTCATCTGCAGTTATGTTCGATTTCGCGGTCGTAATAAAGGTCTTTCCAGCTAAACCGTGAATGTCCTCGTTTCATCTACTCACCTCACTGACCCTTTTTATTTGTTACCGAAATGGTATTGTTACATAGTTGCCACACGACAAATTTTAAGATTCCTTCTTGCCAGAAAAGTACGCCGGGAAGCAGAAAAGTTATTAGTTTCATTAGATATAAACAAGATTTTCTGTTGTTTCATATTGTTTTCTCAGCTCCATCATGTTTTAATGTTAAGTAATCCCTTGTTACCAATAAGGTAATACTGGCATGAAATTTACGAATAGGCAAACTAACATTCCTGTCATTCCTTAAATTTACTAAAAATTAATTCATTAGTATTTTTTTCTTTATGTTTGTGGTGCTAAATTTGCATACCTATTGAAAATAATAGCTTGAATTTGAGTATTGCTAGAGATATTCTGTTCATCAAACAGATTGATACCTAGTACCTACTACTAACGAATTAATGCAACCGTTTAGTTTGACAGTATTTTGCGCAAACGTAACCGGTCCAAAATAAATAAAGTAAAAATTTATTGAAGTGGGGGGAGGACTCTTATGTATAGCTGTATCCATTGCGGTAGCGTCTACTTGAGAAAAACGGATGCGGATAAATGCGTTGATCAAGAGGTTGAGACGCCGCTTATTGAAGTGGGGAAACTACTAATAGATCACTCATATGACAGGGAAACAGTCATCCGGTGCTTCAGTATCAAGAAAGCGGGGCATGAAATTTCCTATCAATTTGAGTGGCTTGAACCAGAAGGAAACGAGTGGAAATACGTATTTACTGTAAACAGCAATCGCTGCTTGAAGGATCATTTTTCAGAGCAAATATAATTGCAATTCAGATGAAGAATAGGGTTGTGCAAGGTGTCCATGCAGATTAGCGCCTTGCTTTTTATTTTTTTTGGTGGTAACATCTTTACGAAGCCATTAATCAACACATTTAAGACAATAAAATATTTCCAACGTTAACTTCGGGGCAGGGTGAAATTCCCTACCGACGGTGATGACTGCTTGCAGACTCGATAGAGTGAGTTCGAAGCTAGTACAAGTCCGTGACCCGCTTGCGCTACATAAGAAGCATGCGGCTGAGCCGGTGAGATTCCGGGACCGACAGTATAGTCTGGATGGGAGAAGGAGACGCAGGATATATGACGTATCGACTACGAGTATATCTAATACAATCAAAGCATATTCTTTAAGTTCCAATTTTCACAATGACGTGTTCATTCATGTTAGAATCATGTCATGTTGGAAACCGGGATACTTGAAGAGTTGGTTGAGCGACGGCGGCTTGGGCAGCTTCTTGATGGTTGTGCCCCTATATTCCGTTATGTTTTCGCATACCCAACTTTGTGTGCTTTCATTTTGCGTACATTTGCTCTCATGCCCCATCGGATTCCGGTGGGGCTTTATTTGTTTGCTGCCGATGTTGCTTGAAGCAGGGTGGAGGTGAAACATACTTTGGAGATCATTAATGACGAGTACTATATGAGACTAGCTCTGGACATGGCGGGCCGGTCTCAGGGACAAACCGGCATCAACCCGGTGGTTGGGTCCGTTATTGTAAAGGATGGAGCTGTCATCGGTCTTGGCAGTCACTTGAGGCGGGGAACTCCGCATGCGGAAGTTCATGCGCTGAATATGGCCGGCGAGGCGGCAAAAGGCAGCACGGTTTACGTAACGCTGGAGCCGTGCAGCCATCACGGGGCAACGCCTCCATGCAGCGAAGGCCTGGTCAAGGCCGGGGTAAGCCGCGTAGTTGTTGCTTGCGAAGACCCAAATCCACAAGTGGCCGGTAAAGGTATAGAGCTGCTGAGGCGAAACGGAATCGAGGTGGAGGTCGGTGTCCTGCGGGATGAGGCGATCAAGCTAAACCGGAAATTCATCAAATTCATTACGACCGGGATGCCATATGTCACGATCAAAACCGCTAGTACGCTGGACGGGAAAATCGCTTCTAAAAGCGGTGACAGCAAGTGGATTTCAAATGACGCGTCACGGGAGCGCGTACACACGATGCGCCATCGCCATCACGGGATTATGGTCGGTGTGGATACGGTAATCGCCGATGATCCCTCTTTAACGACGAGGCTGTCGGTACCTGGCATTTCGCCGGCGAGAATCATTGTCGACTCGACTCTTCGTATACCTGATGAAGCCAAGGTGCTCAGCGATAACGCCGTACCGACGATTGTGCTGACGACGGAGAAGTCTCCTGAAACCAGGCGGGCACAGTTAACCGAGCGGGGAATCCAGGTCATCGTTAGCGGCAAAGGGCCACAGGTCGATCTTCAATCTGGATTGCACAGGCTAGGCGAACTAGGCATTTCTTCGCTGCTTGTCGAAGGGGGAGGACGCCTTAACGGATCACTGCTTAATGGCAGGCTGGTTGATGAAGTGGTTTTATTCATGGCGCCGAAAATCATCGGCGGTCTGAATGCACCAGGCACCTTTGTGTTTGACGGCTTCGAACTGATGAAGGATGCGGTCGTCTTAAACGATATAACCGTGGAGCAGATTGGTGATAATGTTTGCATTTCGGGATATCCCGTTTGGAACGCATAAAGAAATTTCAGGAGTTAATGGAAGGAGGTGGCTGCGTTGTTTACCGGGCTAGTAGAGGAAGTAGGCGCCATCAAATCGGTTCAAAGCAAGGGTGAGGCCATGGTCATCAGCATATCTGCAAACACGGTGACCCAAGGGATGAAGCTTGGGGATAGTGTCGCTGTTAACGGGGTGTGCCTGACGGCCACACATTTTGACCGTTCATCCTTTTCGGTAGACGTTATGCCGCAAACGTACCGCCATACGAACCTGAGCCAGCTCAGATCGGGCAGCAAAGTAAATCTGGAACGAGCCATGGCTGCAGACGGCCGTTTTGGCGGACATATCGTTCAGGGGCACGTAGACGGAGTGGGAACGATCACGGGAGTGAAGCAGGATCAGAATGCGGTCGTCTTCGAAATTTCCCCTGCGAAGAAATCCCTGTTTAAATACATTATTCCCAAAGGCTCCATTACGGTCGATGGAATAAGCCTTACAGTCGTCCGCGCGGAAAGGTCTATCTTTAGCGTATCGATCATTCCCCATACTTTGGCGGAAACCGTTTTGGCGCATAAACGCCAAGGGGATACCGTTAATCTGGAATGCGATATCCTTGGTAAATATGTTGAGCATCTGCTCGCGTTCGGTAAAGGGAATAACGAGGATGAGCCGTCCGAGACCGAAGACTCCTCAATAGGCATCGATATGCCGTTTCTGATGAAGAACGGGTTCGCATAAGTCATATTGCTTCAATTAATCGTGCAGCTATAGGGAGGGACTATTATGAGTGATATTCAATTGGACCGGGTGGAGGAAGCCATTTACGAGCTCATGCGCGGCAAAGTCATTATCGTTGTCGATGACGAGGACCGCGAGAATGAAGGGGATTTCGTGGCTCTCGCCGAGAAGGCGACGCCGGAGGTCATCAACTTCATGATTACCGAAGGGCGCGGGCTCGTCTGCCTGCCGATTACTCCGGAGCGGGCGGAAGAGCTTGATCTAAAACCGATGGTCGCGCAAAATACGGACTATCATGGTACGGCGTTTACCGTATCGATCGACCATGTCGACACAACAACCGGCATATCGGCCTATGAACGTTCGCTTACGGTGAAGGCGATCATGGATCCCAGCGCGAAGCCTTCCGACTTCCGCAGACCAGGGCATATGTTTCCGTTGATCGCGAAGAAGGGCGGTGTTCTGCGGCGTGCAGGGCATACAGAAGCGGCGGTCGATTTAGCGCGCATGTGCGGTTCATATCCAGCCGGCGTCATTTGCGAAGTGATTAAGGAAGACGGAACGATGGCGCGCTTACCGGATCTAGTGCAGATTGCCAAGCAGTTCGACTTGAAGCTGATCAGCGTCAAGGATTTGATCCATTACCGCAACGAGAAAGAGAAGCTCGTTACTCGCGAGGTAGAGGTACGCATGCCGACTGACTACGGTGAGTTCCGCGCGATCGCGTATACGAACGATGTAGACGCTAAGGAGCATGTCGCTCTCGTCAAAGGGGAAATCAACAGCGAGGAGCCCGTGCTGGTGCGGGTGCATTCCGAGTGTCTGACCGGGGACGTGTTCCATTCCCACCGCTGCGATTGCGGGCCGCAATTCGAGGCAGCACTAAGGCAAATCGAAGAGGAAGGCAGCGGTGTTCTGCTATACATGCGCCAGGAAGGACGGGGCATCGGGCTGGTCAACAAGCTCAAGGCTTACAAGCTTCAGGAGCAGGGACTGGATACGGTTGATGCCAACCTGAAGCTCGGCTTCCCGGCTGATCTGCGGGATTACGGCATCGGTGCGCAAATTCTGAAAGATCTTGGCGTCCGCCAGATCCGGCTGCTAACCAACAATCCTCGTAAAATTACCGGACTTGAAGGCTACGGTCTGCAAGTCGTGGAACGTGTCCCTATCCAAATGAAGGAAAATGAGGACAACAGCAATTATTTGCATACAAAGCAGAAAAAACTGGGGCATTTGCTTCATTTTGACGTCATCGAGCAGAACGAAACATCGGGCAATTAGACCATCATATAAAATTGGAGGAATTGATTTATGACACAAGTATTTGAAGGGCATCTCGTCTCGGAAGGTTTGAAATATGGCATCGTTGTTGGCCGCTTTAACGAATTTATAACAAGCAAGCTGCTCGGCGGTGCGCTGGACGCATTGAAGCGTCATGGTGTGAAAGATGAGGAGGTAAACGTAGCCTGGGTTCCCGGAGCATTCGAGATTCCGTTTGCCGCACAAAAGATGGCCGAAAGCGGAAAATACGATGCCGTCATTACGCTGGGTACGGTCATTCGTGGATCAACGTCTCATTATGATTATGTATGCAACGAAGTTGCTAAGGGCGTAGCCGCGATCGGATTGAAAACAGGCGTTCCGACAATCTTCGGTGTAGTGACTACAGAGAATATCGAGCAGGCTATCGAGCGCGCAGGTACGAAGGCAGGCAACAAAGGCTGGGATGCGGCAATGGCTGCAATCGAAATGGCCAACTTGACGAATTTGCTAAAATAGTGCTTATTTAATGTAGTACCCTAAATTAGGGTACTGCATTTTTTATTCACTTTGCGTTCATAAGGAAAGCCTTTTGAACTGCCTCTAACGGGTGGAGGATGTCCATTGACGACAGTAACTTATAAATTGGATACCTTTGAGGGTCCGCTGGACCTGCTGCTTCATCTTATCGATAAGGCAGAGGTCGATATATATCAAATATCAGTCAGTGAAATTACCGATCAATATCTGGAATACCTGGATAACATGCAGGAGCTCGAGCTGGAAATCACAAGCGAGTTTCTGGTCATGGCAGCTACCCTGCTATCAATCAAGAGCAAGCAGCTGCTTCCTAAGCCGCCTGTGATCGAATTAGATGACGATTTCGATTATTTGATGGAGGATGATGAGGATCCGCGGGACGAGCTGATCCGCAAACTGATCGAATACCGCAAATACAAGGGGATTGCCGAGCATTTGCACGAGCGGGAATGGGAGCGAAGCCTGATCTTTACGAAGGAGGCCGAGGATTTATCGTCCTTCATGCCAGAAGTGCATGACAATCCCGTTAAAGGGCTGCATGCTGCCGACTTGATCGCTTCGTTTCAGAAGGCGCTGCGCCGTGCCGTGAAGCGCAGCTCGGTCGCTCGAATTCACCGGGACGAAATCTCGGTCAAGGATCGGATCCGCGACGTAATCGCTGCGCTGGAGAGTACGGGCAGAGGCGGAAGGCTGCTGTTTTCCAAGCTGCTGCATCCAGAGATGTACCGTCATGAAATCGTGGTCACCTTTCTGGCGATATTGGAGCTGATGAAGATGAAGCAGATCGTATGTTACCAAAACAAACTTTTTGATGACATTGTGATGGAGTGGAGAGGGGAAGTAAAGGCAAATGAATTATCGGGACTTGAAATCGATTATTGAAGGATTGCTGTTCCTGGCCGGAGAGGAGGGCCTCAGCGTAAAGCAGATTGCCGAAGTCACCGAGCAGCGCCAGGACATCATCACCGATGCTTTATTGGATATGAAGTCATCCTTTGAGCGGGAGGGGAGGGGACTGCAAATCGTCCAGCTCGCGGGTAATTATCAGCTGGCTACGCTCCCGGAGCATGCAGCCTATTTCGAAAAGCTGGCTTATTCGCCGACCCGCTCGTCCTTGTCCCAGGCGGCGTTGGAGACTTTATCCATCATTGCGTACCGCCAGCCGATAACCCGGATCGAGGTGGAGGAAATTCGCGGAGTTAAGTCGGAACGGGCTATTCATACGCTGGTGAACAAGGACTTGATTCAGGAGGTCGGGCGTGCCGAGGCCATCGGACGGCCAATTTTGTACGGAACGACGGCTGCCTTTTTGGATTACTTTGGCCTTGGCAGCCTGCAGGATTTGCCCGACCTGAACGAATTTGAGAGTGCGGAGAATTTGGAGGAAGAGACCCAGCTCCTATTCCAGAGGCTGGAAGAGCAGCAGCTTACGTTCGATGACGTTAATGAGGAGTAGCACAGTTCCAGCACATGATTTCCTTTTTACGGAGCCATACTATTTTAAGATCGTCATTTGAATGGTATGGAGGGCTTTCCTGTGTGGATTTGGCTCGGAGTCATCCTGATCCTTTTGCTCGCATGCATTGCTTTGGTCCTCATTTTATTATCTCCGATCAAGTTTCGCTTGGTTGCCCGCAAAGTAAACTGGAACGAGACCGTTCGTATAGAAGTAGTTACGCTTTATGGGATAACTCGGCTTCGCTATGAAATTCCGTACATCATCTTCAAAAATATGAAGGACGGCTTCAAGGTGGAGCAGAAACATACAAGCAATCTTGAAAAGGGAGAAGCGGATAGCAGTGCGCAGGATATCAATAAAGATAAAGTTCGTTTTTGGGCAGATCAATTTTATGATTTGCTGCGGGCGACAAGAGGGCTAAAGCAATGGATGGCAAGCACGCTAAGGTATGTTACTTTTGACAAGCTGGACTGGTCCACGAATGTTGCTATGTCTAATGCGGCTCATACCGCAACTTTATCGGGAGTGTTATGGGGCTTGAAAACGACGTTAATCGGGTGGTTATCCTGCTACATACGCTTAAAGCAAACACCGAGGCTCTTCGTTGTGCCCGTCTTTAATCAGCCGCCGCAATTTGTCACCGAATTTGAATGCAGCGGCAAAATTCGTTTAGGGCGTGCGCTATACGCCGGATTCGTACTTATTGTTCGTGTGCTAAAGGTAAAAGGCGGATTCAAAAAATGGCTGAGCCTCACCGTCAAAGGAAATCAAGGGAGTTCGCGGTCTTAGGGACCTGCGGGCTCCTTTTGATTTTGTCACGCATATTAAGGCCATGTGCTGTGCAAACTGTAGAAGTGAAGGTAGTTCTTATTACTTAGGCTGAAGAGGAGGATTAATTATGTCAGATCATCCGATCCAAGGGCTGATGCAAACGGCCATGGAAAATATCAAAGATATGGTGGATGTAAACACAATTGTCGGCGAGCCCGTGGAAACGCCGGACGGCAGCGTTATATTGCCGATTAGCCGCGTTGGCTTCGGCTTTGCTGCCGGCGGGAGCGACTATAATACAGATGAGATCCATGAGGCGGCTGCGCACGATAAACAACTGCCTTTTGGCGGCGGCAGCGGCGGAGGCGTATCGATTAATCCGATCGCTTTTCTCGTTGTCAGTAAGCAGGGCGTAAACATCGTTCCGCTGGATAATCAAACCCATCTGTTTGAGAAAATGATCGATGCCGTTCCATATGTAATGGATAAAATTCAATCGATGTTTCCGAACAATGGTACGGGTACAACTCAGTCAGCCTCGATTCAGGGGATCCCCGTTCCCGACAATAATACAGGAAATACGTACAGCTAAACAGGCTTGCCAGCCGAAGAGGCTGATCGATCCTTTCCGCCGATTTTCGGGAGGGGTCTTTTTTTGCCGGGATGGTGGACATACTCCCCTCTTGTCCCGCATATAGTGTACAAGTATTAGCGCTAGAATACCGGAGGAGTCGCATAATGACAATACGCTCGATATTTCGTTACAGCATGGTGGCCGTCATGGCTGTTTCGTTACTCATCCCCGTAAACGCAGCAGCAGAAAATAAAGCGCCACGTCCGCCGGGAACTCATGCACAGGCGGCATCCCTGATCGACGTGAAGTCGGGACGCATTCTTTACAGCCACAAAGGCGACGTGGAAATGCCAGTGGCCAGCTTGACCAAGATCATGACAGCCATCATTGCGATCGAACACGGCAAATTGGATGATGTGGTTACTGTCACTAATAATGCCTATCGCAAGGAAGGCTCATCCATCTATCTGGAGCTTGGAGAAGAGATGACGCTGGAAAATTTGCTCTATGGCCTGATGCTTCGCTCAGGGAATGATGCGGCGACAGCGATCGCCGAGCATGTCGGCGGGTCGGAGGAGGGCTTCGTCCATTTAATGAACGAAAAGGTGAAAATGCTAGGGCTCAAGCATACCCAATTCCAGAATCCGCATGGCCTAGATGCGAAGGGTCATTATTCCTCGGCCAATGATTTGGCCGTCATAACCGCTTACAGCCTGCAGAATCCTGTGTTTAAGGAAATCGTTAAAACGCGAAGCAAGCGAGCCCCCAACCCGAATAATCCCTGGGATTACAAATGGGATAATAAAAATAAAATGCTGCGATTCTACGAGGGGGCAGACGGAGTTAAGACAGGCTACACCAAAACCGCCCGCCGCTGCCTTGTCAGCTCCGCAAGCCGGGCAGGCCAGCAGCTGGCTGTCGTTACACTTAATGATGGAGACGACTGGAACGATCACCAGAAACTGCTCGATTATGGTTTTTTCAATTATCCGCTAAAGAAAATCATTGAGGCGGGACAGCCTGTTGAGAACGGCCTAGTAACGGGTACCGGGTTCAGTTATGCCCTTGCCAGCGGCGAACTGGAACGTGTTGAGCGCAGGCTGTTTCTCCAGAACGCGCGGGCCAAAGACTTCGGATACAGCGGAAAAATAAAAATCTCGCTGGATGGCCATGAAATCGGTCAGGTTCCTGTTTATGAGCAGGGCAGCTTCATACCCTCGCCAGACCCGGCGGGGGGAAACCTGACATCCAAGGCGGTGTTTGCTGGCCGAGGCTGGGGAAATTCGTTTGCGGCAGTGATCAAATTACTGCTGCTCGTAGATTAGCAATTTACCCTGTAGGAGAGGGGATGAAATAATGGTTAATAAAATCTGGCTAGGACTTATCATCATCGGCTTTGTTTTTGCGGCGGTTAAAGGGGATATCAATCTCGTCACCCAGGCGGCATTTGAGGGAGCTGCAACAGGTGTCACGGTTTGCTTTGGATTGATCAGTGTGCTCGTATTCTGGATGGGAATGATGCGGATGGCAGAGGACGCAGGACTCGTCAAAGCCATTTCCAAGCTGCTTGGGCCGGTCGTTACATATTTGTTTCCGGACGTTCCAAAGAACCATCCTGCGATGGGATATATTCTTTCGAATATGAGCGCGAACCTTCTTGGGCTGGGAAATGCTGCGACGCCGATGGGCATTAAAGCGATGCAGGAGCTGCAGGAGCTCAACCCGGACAAGGAGACGGCATCCGCAGCGATGTGTACGCTCCTCGCCCTGAATACCGCGAGCATTACTTTGATCCCAACGACTTTGATTGCCATCCGGCTCAATTTCGGCTCCGCCAACGCGGCGGATATCGTCGGCTCGACCTTGCTGGCGACGGCCATAGCGACCGCGGCGGCGATTGCAGCAGACCGCTGGTATCGGCACCGCACTTTCCGCCGCACGCCGAATCCGCCTGCACCGGCTTCCGCAATAACGATGAAGAGGTGATCGTCCTTGCTGGATTGGATTAATATTATTTCGGCCTGGGCCGTTCCTATGATGATTGCATTTATTCCGTTATATGCATTTATGAAGAAGGTTCCAGTGTATGAATCGTTTGTGGACGGAGCAAAGGATGGCTTCTCCACAGCAATTGGGATTATCCCCCACTTGGTAGGGATGATGGTGGCTATTAGCGTCTTTCGCGCATCTGGCGCGCTGGAGTTTTTTACAGGCTGGATGGGCCCGCTCCTTAAATTGCTGCATGTGCCGCCCGAAGTAATGCCTTTAGGAATACTCCGCCCTTTGACGGGAACCGGCTCCCTGGCCTTCACCACCGACCTGATCAAGACGTACGGGCCAGATTCAATGATCGGCCGGATCGCCTCCACGGTACAGGGAAGCACCGACACGACGTTATATGTGCTGACCGTATACTTTGGGGCCATCGGCATCCGCAACGGACGCTATGCCTTAAAGGTCGGGCTCTTCTCGGATGCCGTAGGATTTGTGGCCGCAATTGCGGTATGCTTGCTGATATTCGGTTGACAAGCCGTTTCGACTGTTGAACAACAGCTCGGACGGCTCTTTATTTTTGCCGGATAACCCGTGCTATTGTGATTTTTCTTTCATATAGGTATCATGTTTATGAGGTGACTAGAGATAATGGAAAGATTACAGAAAATATTGGCCGCTGCCGGTGTGGCATCGCGCCGCAAATGCGAGGAATTGATTACGAGCGGCCAGGTGCAGGTGAACGGCGAAACGGTTACAGCGCTTGGAACGAAGGCTGACCCGGCTGTGGATGTCATTACCGTAAACGGAAGAACGATCGGGGCAGAGAAGAAAATCTATATCATGTTCAACAAACCCAAAGGTGTGATCACGAGTGCTTCCGACCCGCAGGGAAGAAAAATCGTCACCGACTATTTGAAAGGCATTACCGAGCGGCTGTATCCTGTAGGCCGTCTGGATTATGATACGGAGGGGCTGCTGCTGCTGACCAACGACGGCGACTTTGCCCATTTGCTGACGCATCCGAAACACCATGTGCCCAAAACCTACCTGGCTACCGTCAAAGGAGTACCGCACGGTACGGAGCTGGATAAGCTGAAGGACGGCGTCATGCTGGAGGATGGAATGACAGCGCCGGCCGAGGTGGAGTACTACGACGTGGATCCCGACGGCAAGCAGGCGGTCATCAGCATTACGATTCACGAGGGCCGCAATCGCCAGGTACGCCGGATGTTCGAGGCGATCCAGCACCCGGTTACGAAGCTGAAGCGAATTTCCTTCGGAGGTCTTTACCTTGATAATTTGAAAAGAGGGCTGTACCGTCATTTACGCAAGGAAGAGGTCGAAGAGCTGTTCAAGCAAGCACGAAGCGCAGGCAAGCCGAGAAAAAGATAGAAGGTCACATAAAGTTCAAATTTAACCTAGCGGCATCTATGACACTTTTCGTTATAATGTTCATAGGATATTCACCTTTTGTCCATATATTATGAGCTTTGTCATAGAAGGAGTGCTGATAATGGGTAAGGCAAGGCGTCCGGTACAAATTATCATATTGACGCTTATCGTCATATTGGGAGGTTATGCGATAGGCACGGCTGTGTTTGGAGGCGAGAAGGGGATTCCTCAAGCTGGCGATAAACCTCCTGCCTTCAATCTACGCGGTTTAGACGGACAGGTACATAATCTGGAGAAATACCAGGGCAAGGCGCTGGTCATTAACTTCTGGGCGACCTGGTGTACGTACTGCGTGAATGAAATGCCGGCCTTGCAGACACAATGGGAGAAATGGAAGGATCAGGACGTCGTTATCCTGGGAATCAATACCGGGGAAGACGATTTGACCGTGGCCAATTTTGTGAAGCAAACCGGAGTCGATTTTCCGATCTTGTTCGATAAGAAGAATGAAATCGTCAGTAAATACGGGGTTGTGCCAATGCCGACTACTTTTTTCGTGAATAAGCGAGGCAAAATTATCTCCATCCATCAGGGCGAGCTGAATTTGAAGACGCTTAACCAACAAATCGCCACGCTCGTTGCATCCAATTGATGAATAGGAGGATCAGACATTGATTAAAAATACGAAATGCGAATGCGGGCATCAGAATCCGGTCGGCACGGTGCTCTGCGAAGCATGCGGCAAACCTCAATACGAGGAAGCGGGCCGCAGCTCCAGTGAATTGCTGGAGATGCGCTACGATGGGGTAGCCCGCCGCTCACAGCGGGCCAATCCCAATTTCATTGATAAAATCTGGAATTTTTTCTCCTCGGTTAAAGTAGCGGTGTACCTGATCAGCATTACATTGGTTGGAGCAATGCTCGGCACCGTATTTACCCAGGAGACCATGTTTGTTAAAAATTTCGATCCTTCCACGTACTATAAACAGAAGTATGGAACCATTGGTGAAATTTACTATATGCTCGGATTATCCGACACATACAATTCCTGGTGGTTCATTCTGCTGCTTGTCATGATTGGCGCATCGCTTGTGATTTGCAGTTTGGACAGGGTATTGCCGCTCTATCGAGCGCTGTCCAAGCAGAAAATCCGCAAGCACATGCAGTTCTTGACCCGGCAAAGGGTGGTCTATCAGGGACCCGTTTCTGGCAGTGGGGAGGAATGGGTGAACCGGGCCATCGCTCCGCTGAAGAAGAAGGGTTACCGGGTTCATACCGACGGCGGGGCTTTGCTGGCGGAGAAGCAGCGTTTCAGCCGCTGGGGTCCGTACGTCATTCACATCGGCCTGATTGTTTTCCTGCTCGCCGTGTTGTTCCGCGGGCTGCCCGGCCTTCATTTGGACGAGCACTATTGGTTTCCCGAAGGAGAAATCACGCAGATTCCCGATACGAACTATTATTTGAAAAATGAGAAATTTACCGTGGAATATTATACCGAGGATGAGATGTCCGATGAATTCAGACAGAAGGGGAAAATCGTTCCAAAGCTGTTCGAGACGAAAGCCGTGCTGTACAAGTGCGTCGCCAGCTGTAACGACCCATTGAACGAACCCGAGCTTGTAGAGGTCGACCGGCACAACATCCGTGTCAACGATCCTCTAAGCTACAAAGGACTTCAAGCCTATCAATTCGACTTCGAGGAGGTTACGATGCTGCGTTCCGTCCAGCCGACACTAGTGGATCAGGAGACGGGGGAAGTCTATGGTAAGTTTATGCTCCGTATGAACGACCCCGAGACGGAATATGACGTAGGACCTTATCATTTGAAGCTAAAAGACAAGTATTTGGATTTCGGCCTGGACGAGAATAATAAACCGATTACGAAATCGGGCGAGCCGAATGCGCCGGCCTTCTTGTTTACGATCACCGGACCGGGTCTGCCCGAAGATGGGGGACAATTCATCTACTTTCCGTACCTTCAGCAGCAGGAGCTTTTCGGTCAGGATAAGCTGAATGAAGCGCTGGGAGGCATTAACCACAAGCTGAGATTCGATATGCTGGCGATGGAGGACGTTGACTTCATTCATTTCACAAGCTTTTTGAACATCCGCATCGACCGCGCTATGCCTTTTGTATGGACCGGACTCGGAATCGTCATGGTGGGGCTCATTATGGGCTTCTACTGGCAGCATCGCAGAATTTGGCTGCGCATCGATGACGGCATCCTGACGTTGGGCGGGCATACGACCAAGAATTGGTTTGGAATGAGGCGCGAAGTGTCGTCATTCCTGGAAACGATGGGAATTGAAGTGGATGAGAAGTCTTTGGATAACGGAGGAAACCGGTCATGAATTTATTGGATATTAGTAAACAGGCATTTGTCATTGCTTTTTTACTTTATTGTGTGGCATTTTGTTTTTATGTGGTGACGATCACGGGAAAAACGTGGAAAAATCGCGATCCGCAGGTACATGAGCGCAAATGGGGAAAAATTTCGTTTATTACTTCCACGCTTGGACTTATCACTCATATGGTGTACGTAGCTACGAGATGGGCTTGGTCAGGACATATCCCGGTCAGCAATATGTATGAATTCATGTCCTTTCTGTCTCTAATGATCATCATGGCATTTACGATATTGTATTTGATTTACCGCAAAGCCTTGCTTGGTTTGTTCGCGACACCGCTAGGGATCGTCGTCATGGCGTATGCGGCGGTGTTTCCGAAGGACGTGCAGCCTTTGATCCCGTCCTTGCGCTCGATCTGGCTGTATATTCACGTCACGCTGGCCGCGGCCGGGGAATCCTTTTTTGCAATCGCTTGTGCCGCAGGCCTGATGTATCTATTGCGTACCGTCGATTTCAAGGGGACCGACAAATCAGCGCGCCGCCAGAAGCTATGGCTTGAATTTACGTTTTATTCTATTATTATAGTAGTGGGATTTATCGTATCGGTTTTTGCTTTCCGTGCCGCCGGGTACGAAGCCGTGTTTACGCCTAAACCTACGGAAACCGAGCAGTCTAGAACAGTTGAAATGGTGTACAACTTGCCGCCGATCGTGGCGCCGCATAACAGCCAATTGGTTAGCGCCGGTTCTTTCCTTGGCATGAGCAAGCCGTGGATGGAGGTTCCGTCCTGGTTCAAAGGAGAGAGCTCAGGCCGCAAAACCAATACACTTGTATGGGCGTTCATTACAGGGACGGTTCTATACGGTTTGTTAAGGCTTATTATCCGCAAGCCGATTAGCGAAGCGGTGTCACCGGCCGTAAAAGGCTTGGACGCTGATCTTCTCGATGAAATCAGTTACCGTTCGATTGCCATCGGATTTCCGGTGTTTACGCTAGGCGCGCTCGTCTTTGCGATGATCTGGGCTCAGCAGGCCTGGGGCAGATTCTGGGGGTGGGACCCTAAAGAAGTATGGGCGCTCATTACCTGGTTATTCTATAGCGTGTATCTCCATCTTCGGTTATCCCGGGGATTCCATGGCCGCAAAGCCTCGTGGCTTGCTGTATTAGGATTTCTGGTTGTCATGTTCACGCTCGTGGGCGTTAATCTGATCATCGCCGGTTTGCATTCTTACGCGGGTACGGACTAATGATATAATGTAACCATTTACTAGTGCTTAAGCGAATGGGAAGATGATGAAGGGGTTGTTGTTCATGTCAGATCAAGAAAACCGCATTCTCGTAGTGGACGATGAGGAACGTATTCGCCGTCTGCTCAAAATGTATTTGGAAAAAGAGGGTTACGAAATTGATGAAGCGGAAGATGGTGAGACCGCTCTCAAAAAAGCAACTTCCAATGATTACGGCTTGATCCTTCTCGACGTAATGCTTCCGGGAATTGATGGAGTCGAGGTGTGCAGCCGTTTGCGGCAGATCAAGTCGACGCCGGTGCTGATGCTCACGGCCAAAGGGGAAGAAATCAACCGGGTACAGGGATTTGAAGTCGGGGCAGACGACTATGTTGTCAAGCCGTTCAGTCCCCGTGAAGTCATATATCGGGTCAAGGCGATCATGCGGCGCGCATCGGCTACAGCTTATTTGACCAAAGAGAGCGGTACGAGCAATAATATCGTATTCCCTCATCTTGTCATTGAGCACGATGCCCATCGGGTAACCGCAAGCGGACAAGAGGTTAGTCTTACGCCGAAGGAGTACGAGCTGCTCCATTATTTGGCCACTTCTCCCGACAAAGTATTTTCCCGTGAGGAGCTGCTGAAGGACGTATGGAATTACGAGTTCTTCGGCGATCTGCGGACCGTGGACACCCATGTGAAACGGCTGCGCGAGAAGCTGAATAAGGTATCGCCGGAGTCGGCAGCGATGATTACTACCGTATGGGGCGTTGGTTATAAGCTGGAGGTCGCGAAATAAGTGAGCTTCTGGAGAACGCTTGTAGGCAAGCTGTGGATTACGATCATCGGTTTAGTGGCCTTTGTGCTGATGAGCATGGGATTGTTTTTGCTGCCATATATCGATACGAATTTCACCGATCCCGCAGCAGTCAAGAAGCTGTTTGTTATCGTTTCAATCATCGGCTTCTCGCTGACGACGTTTTTTGCCTTATTCCTCTTCACGAAAATTACGCAGCCGATGCAGCAGCTGATCAGCGCTGCCGATGCGATTCGCAAGGGGAAATACGATACGAGACTATCGCTGCAAACAAGCGATGAGATTGGTGAGTTGGCCAACACCTTTAATCATATGGCTGAGGAACTGGAGAATACGATCCGCAGCTTGAACCATGAGAAGGAACATCTGTCCAGCGTTTTAAGAAGTATGAATGACGCAGTGATTACATTGGATTGGGGAGGAGCGGTCATTCTGACCAATCCTCCAGGCGATCAACTGCTTCAATTGTGGGGCGACTTGCCGGACGAAGAGAATGACGCGCTTCAATTAAGTGTGCATGGCGAACGGGCGATCCAGATTCCGAAACCACTCCTGCCGATGTTCCGGAAGGTGCTGGATCAGGAGGGGGATCAAAGCGCCAATATTCACGTTAAGCAAAGCGTGTGGTCCGTGCATATGGCGCCGCTTTCGTCGGATGGCGAAATTAGAGGCGCGGTAGCGGTTTTGCGCGATGTGACCGAAGAAGTGCGTTTGGAGAAGATGCGCCGGGATTTCGTGGCCAATGTATCGCATGAAATCCGGACACCGCTGTCGATGATGCAGGGATACAGCGAAGCGCTTCTCGATGGAATGGCCGCTTCTCCAGAAGAGAGCCAGGAGCTCGTGCAGGTTATCCACGACGAGTCTCTGCGCATGGGTCGTCTGGTCCGTGACTTACTCGACCTGGCCCGGATGGAAGCGGGACATACCGATATCGCCATGCACAGAGTTGACGTCAAGGAGCTCATTGAACGCGTATATCGCAAGTTTGCGGTACGGGCCAAAGAGCACAATGTTCAACTGGAGCTGGATCTGGGGAGCGGACCGATGGTTGCTGAAGCAGCCAACGAAGACCGGTTGGAGCAGGTTCTCACGAACCTGCTGGACAATGCCTTCAGGCATACGCCGGAGGGACGGAGTGTTTATATTGCTACGGACGCCAAGGAAGGCAAGCAAGGACGTGAGCTGCACATTTCCATTCGAGACGAAGGCACCGGGATACCGACAGAGGATTTACCTTTCGTATTTGAGAGGTTCTACAAAGCGGATAAAGCCCGGGTACGGGGAACGGCTGCCGGAACGGGACTTGGCCTTGCTATCGTAAAAAATATCATCGATGCCCATCACGGCTCCATTCAGGTGAACAGCAGCATCGGGAAAGGGGCGCATTTCCAGATCACCCTTCCTGTCGAAAAGGTACAATAATCGTAAAACATCCTTACCTCGTAAGGATGTTTTTGTTGAAAAATTTCTGATCTCGAAGATAAATCTTGTTCATCGTGGAACAACAGGAGAGGGGCTTCAGACGGGGAGATACCACGTCTGAAGCCCCTTACTTAAATTGCAGGCTAATTATTATGATTTAAATTCGATCTGCAGAGCAGTGTTCAGCTCTTGCAGGCTCATTAATTCATCAAGCACTTCTTTGGAAACTGTCTTGTCCACGGTCAGTACCATGATCGCCTCGCCGCCAATAATTTTACGTCCAACTTGCATCGAAGCGATATTTACATCATTTTTACCGAGCAGGGTGCCTACGCTTCCGACAATGCCAGGCTTATCATTATGAGAAATGAAGATCAAGTTGCCTTCCGGAGCGATATCGACTGGGAACTTATCGATCCGCACGATCCGCGCGCCATATTCTTTAAGCAAGGTGCCTGCGATGCGGCGATCCTTGCCGTCTTCTGTTTTCAGCGTAACGCTGATGCGGTTTGTAAAGCCCTTACTTGCCGAGGATTGCGATACAACCACATCGATATCACGTACCTTGGCCAGATGCACCGAGTTGACGATGTTCACATCGTTGCCGAAATGGCGGGACAATACACCTTTGATGATGTAGCGTGTTAGCGGTTGTGTATCTACCTCTGCCAGATCGCCGGCGTATTCGACATGAATTTCACGCACAGCCTGGTTGTTCAACTGGGCAGCAAATGCACCGATTTTTTCGCCAAGCTCGAAAAACGGCTGCAGCTTGTTCATCACGCTTGCCGCGACTGGAGGCATGTTCACCGCGTTCTTGAACGGTTCGTTCCGCAAGATATGCAGCACTTGCTCCGACACGTCGATCGCTACGTTTTCTTGAGCCTCTACCGTTGATGCGCCCAAATGAGGAGTAACGATGATTTTTGGATTGTTCAGAAATGGATGATCCGCTGCCGGTGGCTCCTGCTCGAATACGTCGAAGGCTGCACCTGCAACGATGCCTTGATCGATCGCTTCGACCAATGCTTGCTCATCGACTACGCCGCCGCGGGCGCAGTTAATGATGCGCATGCCTTTTTTCATAACCTCGAACTGTGGACGGGAAATCATGTGCTTTGTTTCAGGAGTAAGCGGCGTATGGACTGTGATGAAGTCAGCGTTCCGTACGATTTCATCGACGGTAGCCAGCTTCACTCCCAGTTTCTCGGCGCGTTCCTCTGTCATGAACGGATCGTATCCGAGAATGTCCATGCCAAATGCCTTAGCGCGTTTCGCGACTTCACTGCCGATACGGCCCATGCCAAGAACGCCCAGCTTCTTGTTGCGCAGCTCCACGCCGAGGAACTTGCGATCCCAGGTTCCCTGGATCGTCTTAGCGTAAGCTTGCGGAATATGACGGGCAAGAGCCATCATCATCGCAAAAGCGTGCTCGCATGTCGTAATTGTGTTGCCGTCCGGGGCATTGATCACGATGATACCGCGTTTGGTCGCTGCATCCAGGTTGATGTTATCGACACCGACGCCTGCGCGGCCGATCACTTTCAGATTGGTTCCGGCTTCCATGATCTTCTCGGTGACTTTCGTTTGGCTGCGTACGAGCAGAGCGTCGTAGCCGGGAATGATTTGGATGAGCTCATCCTCCGAAAGTCCCGTCTTTTTCTCTACTACAACGTCGCTTGCGTCCATCAACTGTTGGATTCCGAGGTCGCTGATGGGATCTGATACTAGTACTTTGAACATGATTTCTTTTCCTCCTAAAAGTTTTGTATATAGCATTGCTTCTTCGGAAAGTCTTCGATACAAAACTTTCTTCGGAAGCATTCGCTTAAAATAGGAAACACTATATCCCGATACCGTTCCAATGCGTTAGAGGAGCGAAGGATCGAGGTTCAAGCTGTTTGCTAAAGGCTGCAGGCAGGCTGCCACAAGCATAAAAAAACTCTCAATCCGCACACTACTTCCGTAGTAAGGGACGAGAGTTGTTCGTGGTACCACCCTAATTCGCTGTTCCTCGCAGATACAGCCTCAGTTGTCATAATGACATGTTGATAACGGAGTTCCTCCGATTGCGCCTACTCCTATCGTTCAGCACAATTACTCAGGATCGCTAGAGTTCCCATTCCGCTACCGGTTTGCAGCACCACCGGCTCTCTGTAAGCTTCGCGACAACTCGTTTCCTTCATCGTGTTTAACAAATGCAATTTTTCATAATGTATCATGACCTTAAGGAAAGTGTCAATACCGTAAATGATAGGGTCCGGGGTAGCCTTGAATAACCTTGGTAATTTGGTTATGATTTTAATGTTGTCGAATTGTATCAGACCCCGCCATACAGACAGCAGCTACTGTTCGGAGAAAAATGGCACCTCCGGAAGGAATTCCGTTGCATAATAGGCCGATTTCCACTTCAGGAACTCTTTTCCTTGCACGGCTTCGGTATCCATAAGGACGTTGACAATGGAAGTTACCGAGTTCAGCTTCATGGAGCCTGCCTTGCCGCTGTCGATCATCTGGTCGATTTTAGCCGTCATATCCTGCGGAAGATACGATACATAGAGGTTGCTGCTGACCATCAAGTCGCTGACAATTTTATTTTTAACCGCCAGTGGATAGGATGCCCACTCTTTGATGGAGGTATTTTCCTTGAGCACTACGTCCGAAGGAATCGACTTGTTGGTTTTAGCGGCCCATTTCATCATGGAAGTATAATATTTTTGCTGGGCTTTCAGTCCGTATTGTTCGGCATTATTCGTAAAATCGTCCTCAGCGAGCAATTTAGCAAGCTCAGTTCCGTTTTTGTTGCCGATTTCAATCCGGCTTGTGCTTTCATCAAAGAGCTTTAGACTTTTCAAAATATCACTTTGTGCATCTTGTAACAAGGGGGAGGACACCGTAATCGTCTGAGCTTGAATCTGCTCATATTGCTTGCGTGATGCATTGCGGATATCCTTCATGATGCCGATTGATTTTACCCTGGAATCGCTGCTTCTCAGCTGGTCGACGAGCCCGAAATACTCTTGTTTGAATTGCTCGTAAGGCTGGAAGACAACGTAATAGTAGGCGACGAGGTCCTGTTGCTCGTAGGAAGTCGTCGTCTCAAATCCCGGTAGGTTCGTTAGATGGGCATATTTCGCTTCAGCTTGAGTGATGCCCATTTTGAAGCCAAGGAAGAAAGTTCCGAAGGCCGCGACCAGGGTAAACAGAAACCCGAGCATGAACAATAATTCGAACCGGTAAGATTTTTTCTGCATAATCAAAAACGCTCCTCTTACAAGTATTTTTTAGTCCAAGAGCACTAAGATAGCTTATATGCCTGGTACTGGTTTGTGTATAGAACTATAATAAAGGACAGGATTTGACGAATACTATGAAAAAAGACAAGTTCGGCAAAATAAAAATTCAAAGAGTCGATCCGGGTCAACTTAATGAGCGCCTATTGCTGATTAATTTATACATTACACAAGGTATTACTTTAATTATCGGAATCATCATCCTTTTTTTTCAGAAGCGAAGCGTGATTTCACTGCTCCAATTTCCGGAAAATTATCGTTTTCTGCTATGGGGCTGTGGATTGGCCGCGACGATGTTTGGCGTCGATTTCCTGTTGTCGAGGTTCGTTAAGGAGGAGAGCCTGGATGATGGGGGAGTCAATGAGATGCTGTTTCGCAATCGTCCGGTGTGGCATATCGCAATCATATGCGTCATCGTGTCTATTTGCGAAGAACTGCTGTTTCGTGGAGCGATTCAGCACGGGCTCGGACCGTATTGGACGAGTATTATTTTTGCCTTGATCCATGTCCGCTACCTTAGGCACTGGATTCCGACAGGATGGGTATTTCTTAGCAGCTATGCGTTGGGATACATTTATATACAGGCGGGTACGTTATGGGCTCCGATCGTGTGCCATTTTCTCATTGATTTCATATCGGGACTCGTCATTAAATTTCGGAGGGGAACATGAGTGAACGCTTGAGCAGGATGGAGCGGTACGGTCAGCGCCGCCATCCGAAAGACAGACATCAACGATCCGGGGCGGCCCGGAAGCATCCAGAGCAACATAGATCGAGCGAAGCCAATTCAAGGGTTCTAAAAAGCAACGAGGCAAATTCAAAAAAGCCTTTAAAGGAAACTAAGGTCTCGCGCAAACCAAATCGACAAGCGAGAATTAGCGCCAAGCAAGGCGCTGATCCTGTTGAAGCTGCCCGTATAGCCCGCAGGAGCTATACAGTTGATCCGGTCAGTCGGCAAGATGCAGCCGGGGCAGATTTGGATATAACAGCCCAGGAGCTTCCGTCCAGGCGGGAGGTTTATCCTTCCCAACGGGTAAAACTGACAAAATATTTTTTCAATGCTTTGCTTTTTATCTTTATTACGGTGATGGTATCGTTGTTCTGGTGGGGGATCAGCGAATCGCCATGGGGACAAAACAACGGCATGTAGTTTACAACCTTGTTATGTGGCTTCTTTTTATCATATACTATGTAGAATAATTTCAAATTCGGAATATGCCAATGAAGAGAATCCAACTCGGAGGCGTTTTCGCCAAGGGAGTTTGCAAGTGCTGCGCTGCTTTCCTAAGTTAACCGGCACCGCCCGTTATCGCGGAACCAAAGTGATTGGACTGTCAACACAGTTCAATAAGTTGGGTGGCACCGCGAGCAGAGCGCTCCTCGTCCCAAAGGATGAGGGCGCTCTTTGTGTTTTTTGCAAGCTTACCCAAAATAACCCCATCCGGGGGAAGGAGCGGTGTTGGTATGATGGAAATGAAATGGATTCGGGATCATGCCGAGCAGATCCAACAAGCAGCGAAGTATAAAGGGATTGAGTTTTCGGTTCGTGAACTTTTGGAATGGGATGATCGCAGAAAAAAGTATCAGTTGGAATGTGAAGAGCTTCGTCGGTTGCGAAATGAAGGAGCAGCAAAAGCAAGCGTGCTGCTTGCTGCAGGGAAAGAGGCCGAAGCCGGCGAGCTGAAGACGGCCTCCAAGCGTGTCAATAAGGCGCTGAAGGAATCGAGCAAACGGTGGGAAGAAGCAGTTGAAAAAGTTACTCAACTGGCACTTCTGGCCCCTAACGTTATATCTGAAGACACTCCGATTGGAAGCTCGGAGGAAGATAACGTGGAAATTAGGCGCGTGGGCAGAGCTCCGGAGTGGAGCTTTATGCCAAAGGATCATGTAGAGTTGGGCATGATGCATGATATGTTTGATATCCCAAAGGGAGTCAAGGCAGGCGGAAGCCGCAGCTATTATCTGAAAGGAACGGGGGTGCTTCTGCATCGAGCCGTACAACAGCTCGCTTTCGATCTGTTAATGGAGCGCAGCTTCACTCCTGTGGAGGTTCCGTTGCTGCTTAAGGAACAACCATTTGTTCATAGCGGATATTTCCCTGCTGGGCAGAATCAATCCTTTTATATTGAGGAGGAAGAGAAGTGGCTTGCGGGTACATCGGAGGTTCCGCTCATTTCCTATTTTGGAGGAGATGTGCTGGATCTAAGTGAACCGCTAAGGCTAGTTTCTGTATCAAACTGCTTTCGCAGCGAGGTGGGCTCTGCCGGCCGGGACGTGAAAGGCTTATACCGCGTGCATCAGTTTGCCAAGGTGGAAATGGTCGTGCTCTGTCAGCCTGATCCGGAATTGTCCGAACAAATGCTGCAGGAAATCACGAGCCATGCCGAAGAACTGCTTACCCTTCTGGAGCTTCCCTATCGCATAATGTCGGTATGTACAGGGGACATGTCGGCCAGAACGTATAAGCAGTACGATATAGAAACCTGGATGCCCAGCCGTGGCAGCTACGGAGAGACGCATTCTTCGTCTAATCTGCACAGCTTCCAATCGCGTCGTGCCAATATACGCTGCATTAACGAGCAAGGCCACCCTGTGTACTGCCATACCTTGAACAATACAGCGGTTGCCTCTCCGCGCATTCTTATCCCACTTCTGGAGAATCATCAAGCGGAGGACGGTTCCATTTATATTCCTAAAGCGCTTCGCCAATATGTAGGAGGCAGGGAGCGGTTCAATCCGAACATAATAGCCTGAATATAAGGGGCTCCCTTGGTCTACGATTGACCAAGGGAGCCCCTTATTCCTGATTCATATATGATATGCCTGCCAGATCCTTTACGATTCAGTAGAGTCCTCGGGCAGAGCGGAAATTGTCCGCGGATCCACGAAACTGTAGCCTTCCGCCTGAATTTTCATCAGCAGCTCGTCAAGTGCCTCTTCCGTCCAAGGAAGCTCGTGCATGAGGATATTGCTGCCGGGATGGAGCTGATCCATTACGTTCTGAATGACGCCTTCCGGCTTGTTCTTGAATTTGGCGTCCCAATCCAAGGATCCGTTAGACCAGGTCATATAGATCATTTCATTATCCTTGACGATGCCGTGAAGTGTATCGTTACCCGAGCCAAAAGGGGGACGGAAGAATCGTGGGCGTTCCCCGACGGTCTCTTCAACAATGTTCTGCACGTCCTCGATCTGCTTGCGAGCGCTATCTGCTGATTCCTTCTTCAAGTCGATGTGATCCCAGCTGTGATTACCGATAATTTGCCCGCGATCATGGATGAGCTTCAGCAAGTCTGGATTTTTTTTGACACGGTAGCCATTGACGAAAAATATCGCTTTAGCTTCGTATTTATCGAGGGTATCCAGGAGCCCTTCCAGCATATCTTTTTCTTTTGGGCCGTCGTCGAAGGTCAGCAGAACGACCTTCTTCTCGGTGTCTTCCTCATTCGGAACTACATTATAGGCCTTGTTGATGTGGTACTTATATTCGGGCGAAGCCTCGGCATCAGAGCTGTCGGGACTTGCTTCCTCTGCTCCCGCGGAAGCATTGCTGCTGCCGTCTGTAGCGTCATCCAGAGCTTGGCCATTAACCGGAATTCCGGGGGAATTCGTTTCGGTTGACATGGTTTGGCCTGCATTGGCAGCTTCAGAATTGGCGGATGGACGAACGGAGCCGCATGAGGCAAGAATGATGCAGCAGGCCGCGATAAGCAGAACCTTCTTGTTGAGCAAATGATTTCATCTCCCTTTCCGTGTTTCTTCCTGTATTTATTGCGCATGAGTTTGAACCAAAGCGTGAACACTACAAATGATTTTAACACAATCAAGGAGGTTTTTAGGGTGAAATCTGTCTCGTTCTTATGTGGTGCATTAGTTGGGGCTGCAGCGGTGATTTGGTCGGCCAAAAGAAACGGAGGCAAGCTTACAGGCGGCAAAGGAATAATGAACCTGGCTGGAATGACCATGAATTCTGCAGGCAAAGGGAGCGAACATGGGCATTCGTCTGCAAGCGAGCATAAGCACGGCTCGTCCGGCATGGGCGAATCGAAGGTGCATCCCAGTTCAGCTTCATCCTCGCACGATGCGAGTCATTCGAAGGAATACAGTGTGAAGCAAATTACGGACTTCATCAAAGGAAATGCGGATGTCCGCCGTGAGGTGGAGCAAATTTTGAAAGAGACGAATTCGGTCATTCCCGGGCTCTAAAAATTGCCGATTTATGGATCATTTTCAGCTCCCTCGGGGTCGAGCAGAAAATGATTCTTTTTTTGTCTATTTTATTACGTGCATTTAAGTAAGATAAATGATAACATACTTACAAAGAACCATTTCCAGCACATATTACAGCAGGTTTCATAATCTGTTATAACAAGGCTTGGGGAGGAGGATCCTGTATGAAAATTGAAAGATTGGGCCAAGATAAGATACGGATTTTCCTCACGTTTGACGACCTTAGCGAACGCGGTATCCAGAAAGAGGACATGTGGCAGGAAATTCCCAAGGTTCATGACCTGTTCACGGAAATGATGGATCAGGCTTACAATGAAGTGGGATTTGACGCTACAGGCCCTTTGGCCGTTGAAGTTTTTGCGCTTCCTGCTCAAGGAATGGTCGTCATAGTGACGCGCGGCAAATTCGACCACCATCATGGGGTTGGGCCGCACTATGAGGATGATTTACCGGACGAAGTCTATGAGATGGAAGTAACGCTGGAGCAGAGTGATACGATTCTATATTCCTTTGATGATTTCGAAGTATTGATTGAAGCGGCTCACGTTCTGCGGCCTATGCTTACTGAAGCTGGCAGACTATTTAAATATAATGGGAAATGGGTTCTTCAATTAGAGCCAGAAGATTTGGAAGAAGGAAAGCATCCGGCAGTCATTGCGGTTCTTGCTGAGTTCGGCGAGGCGACCTCTGTTACTCCGGCGATGCTGGAAGAGTACGGAAACCAGGTCATGTCCGAGAATGCAATCGGAGTTATTTGCAGTAACTTCAAGCGTCAGGACTAAGCGATGGTGCGGTACGTATTGTATCGGATCAGCGAAAGCTTGAATATTTCGAATGGTCGATGAGGGGGAATACCGTTGATTTTTTTCTCGATTGCGACCGCAGCGGTAGCCCCCGGAATCGCCTTGTTGACTTATTTTTACCTTAAGGACAAGTATGAAGCCGAACCGCTGCATATGGTCATTAAGGTTTTTTTACTTGGATTTATTATTATTCTCCCGGTCATGATACTGCAGAGCGGTTTGATGCTCTGGCTGGGTGAGGGCTCTCTGGTCAACGCATTCGTCATTTCGGCAGGCGTAGAAGAATCGCTTAAGTGGTTTGTACTGTTCCATATGATATATAACCATACAGAATTCGATGAACCTTACGACGGGATTATATACGCTACAGCCATTTCGCTCGGTTTCGCTACGGTAGAGAATGTCATTTATTCCTTTGCCCAGCAAGCTACTGTCGGAACATTGCTTCTCCGGGCTTTATTGCCTGTCTCGGGTCATGCCATGTTTGGTGTCATGATGGGTTATTACATGGGCCGGGCCAAATTCTCTACAGGCAAGGATAGCCGAAGATTTCTGGTCTATTCATTGCTAATGCCTCTGTTCTATCATGGTGTATATGACTGGATACTGGATAATATTACGCACTACTGGATTTGGTATATTGTTCCTCTCATGGCATATCTGTGGTATGGAGGCATCGGAAAAATGTACAGGGCCAACAAGAGATCCCCTTTCCGAAGACTGCTTGAGGATAGGGTTAACAAGACCGAAAATAGGGCATCCTAATGACAGCTTATTCGCGGCTATCCATGTCGTGAAGCTGAAAGGGGTGCCTTTTTTAGTGCGTGTAAAAGTGAAAATCACTTGTAAAACATGCGGCGAACGATTCGTTCTGCGCGGCAAAAAGGAGCGCGGTCAGATCGAGACCGGGTTCAAGCAATGTCTATGCGATAACCGCCATGATTTCGTTATTGAAGAGGACATGCCTTGATGGGCAATGGGTAACAAATGGACATAAAGAACATTTTTCAGCAGAGCTGTCAAAAGTGAATAATCTTTCTTCCTTCTAGTCAAACTAACTTCAGTTCGTTGAAGGAAGGAGTGTAGATGATATGTATAGACGTTTGAGTGCCATACTATTTCCGATCGCCACGGTTCTGTTAATCGGTGCATTAATGTGGGGCTATCAGGAAAACCAAGAAAAGAACGCGATTCTCATCAAAGCGGAAAACCAGTATCAGCGCGCATTCCATAGTTTGTCGTTCCATGTCGACAAGCTTCACGGAGAGCTAGGGAATACGCTGGCCGTGCATAGCAACTCGACCGGATCGCAGCGCAAGGGTTTGGTGAACGTATGGAGGATCACAAGCGAAGCGCAGAATGAAATCAATCAGCTGCCATTGACCATGCTTCCTTTTAACAAAACGGAAGAATTCCTGTCCAGAATTTCGAAATTTTCTTATCAGGCGGGAGTCCGCGATTTGGCCAAGCAGCCGTTGACCGACAGTGAAATGAAAAATTTGAAGGAGCTTTACAAGAGCTCTGAGCACATTTCCAAACAGCTGCAGGAAGTTCAGGACAAGGTCCTTTCCAAACGCCTTCGCTGGATGGACGTGGAGACTACGCTAGCCAATCCGAACAGTCAGCAGGACAATACGATTATCGACGGATTCAAGACGGTAGACAAGCGAGTCGGGGAGTATCCGGAGCTGGATTGGGGACCATCCGTGGCAAGCATTTATAACAAACGGTCCGTCAAGAAGCTCGGAGGGAAACCTGTTACCGTCAATGAAATCAAAACGAAAGCCGCCCAATTTGCTGGAGTTCATTCGCCGCATAATATCCAAGTTACCGAAAATGGAAAGGGAACGGAATGGGCTTCCTATACGGCCAAGGTTCAAGGAGGAAACAAGTCCGAATCCGTTACGCTCGATTTCACGCGTCAAGGCGGCCATCTGATCAATTTCTGGAGCGACCGCCATATTGGACCTAAAGCGGTCACTCACGAGCAGGCCAGAGAGTCGGCGGCTCATTTCCTGAAGAACAAGGGTTATCACGACTTAACGCCGGTGACTTACGATGAATACGACAATATCGGCAGCTTCACATTTGTCAAAAAGAATAAAGACGTGCTAATTTATCCGGAGAAAGTATCGGTTCGGGTCGCTTTGGACAACGGGCATGTGATTGGCATGCAGGCAAGCGATTATGTTTATGAGCAGCAGGACGGGAAGGAGCAAAAACTCTCGACTCCGAAGCTAACGCTTGAGCAGGCCCGCAAGTTTTTGAATCCTGAATACAAAGAGCAGTATAACCGGCTTGCGCTGATCGAGAACGATATGGCGGAGAAAGTGCTGACATATGAATTCGGCGGTGCAATTAATGGCTCGAAATATCGTATCTATCTTAATGCCGATAACGGCAATGAGGAAGTCGTCGAACAAATCCGCGATGGGCACGCTAAGAAGACTTCCCGGTAAAACCAAAAACGGACCAGATTGAAATGATCTGGTCCGTTTTTTATTGTCATCGGATTATTTATTTGATCCAGCCCGTGGTATAATCAAATGGTAATGATAACCTATAATAAACAAGGTGGTGGAGGGACTTGTTTCCTAGTGTAAATGACCTGCTGTATATCCAGGTCGCATCGGCAGACGGCAAAAATATGGATAAGGAATACAAGTCACGCATCGCCGATGTGGAAGACGATACGCTTCTGATCGAAGTTCCGATCGAAAGCGGCAGCGGACATATGAAGCGGCTGTATATGGGCGACGAACTGTCGGTATATTTCCTGTCCGATCAAGGAGTCAAAAATTATTTCAATACATACGTTCTTGGCTTCGCGGATGATGTCGTCCAACTGGTCAGAGTCAGAAAGCCGGAGTCTGAGACGATTACCAAGGTACAGCGGCGCCATTTCCTGCGGGTTGTATCCAAGCTGGACCTTGCGGTGAAGCTGAAAGACAACACCCGGTTCGTGGCATTGACGGAGGACGTGGGAGGCGGTGGCGTGTCTTTGATCGCCGATAGCCAATACCACTTGTCCGAAGGCGAGCAGCTGTATTGCTGGCTGCTGCTGTCCTATAAGAACGGAAGCATCGACCATGTTCCGTTCGAAGCTGAAATCGTACGCACGAAGCCGCTCGAAACGGGGCGAACGAAGGCGATGCTGAAATTCGTCAGCATTTCCGATATGGAAAGGCAGAAGCTGATCCGGTATTGTTTCGAACGCCAATTCGATTTTAAAAACCGCTAGATTCCTTCTCGAAAACCGCGGTGTCTAAGTGCTGACAAGATTGGCATCGGCTTGCTTTGGATATGATAAGCATATCTATGCAAGCAGAGGTGAGTTCATTTGCAGAGAGACCACGAGGCCGAGGAATATACGGAGTTGTTTTTGAAATTCAGCAGCGGGATGGAGGCTTTTCTGAAAAAGGCGCTTATCGTTGCCCTGGCAGGACTTTGCGTCTGTCAGATTGTCCTTAGGGTTCCGGCTATTCGGGCTTATATTGCTTCAGCTGACCGTTATGAAGGCGTGGCGCTTGACCGCTCCAAGGAACGATAACAAGGAATGGTGTAAAGACAGCTGGCGTTTCCCGCCTTTTGCATCCGCCCACGTTGTGTGGTATAATTTTCACGTCGCAGGCAATGCCTGCTTTTTTATTGAGACCGTGTTTTGAGGAGGCGTCCGCGTTGGCTAGGACAACGTCATCACATAACGGCAAGATCAACATCGCGATCGACGGACCTGCCGGTGCGGGGAAGAGTACTATTGCCCGAATGGTTGCAAGCATGCTGTCATATGTCTATGTAGATACCGGTGCAATGTACCGGGCAGCTACCTGGCATTTGCAGAATCTTGGAATCGGGCCGGAAGAAGTCGATAAAGTGCTTCATTCGGTGCAAAATTTGGGTATAGAATTAATGCCGGGAGAAGACGGACAGAAGGTTCTCGTAGACGGTCAAGATGTGACCGCGGAAATCCGCTCTTTAACGGTGAGCTCCCAAGTTTCCCGTTACGCTCAAATCGAAGGGCTGCGAAACTGGCTCGTGTCTCTTCAGCGGCAAATGGCTCTGCGCAAAGGCGTCGTCATGGATGGACGCGATATAGGCACGACGGTGCTGCCGGATGCTGAAGTGAAGGTGTTCATGACGGCAACCGTAGAAGAGCGTGCCCGCCGCAGATTCAAGGAAATGCAGGATCAGCAAGGAATTACGTTGGAAATGATCGCCCGCGATATCGCAGAGCGGGATCGGCTGGACCAAGAGAGGGAAGTATCCCCCCTTCGGCAGGCTGAGGATGCCATTCTGCTGGATACGACGCATTTGACGCCTCGTGAAGTGGCAGAGCGCATCGTTTCATTTAGCCAATCTTATGGGAGAGAGAACAGAAATGATTTATAGCTTTTGCCGTGGTGCATTACTACTTATTTATAAAGCGCTATTCCGTTTGGAGGGGGAAGGACTTGAGCATATCCCCAAGGAAGGCGGCGTGCTACTCTGTTCCAACCATATCAGCTTGCTGGATCCGCCGACGATCGGCATACTCCTGAAGCGGAAAGTACACTTCATGGCCAAGAAGGAATTGTTCGACATTTTCGGTTTTGGCTGGCTTATTACGCAGCTTGGCGCATTCCCAGTCAAGAGAGGCGGCGTGAGCAAGGAGTCGATCAAAACGGCATTAACCATTCTTCGTACGGGTAAAATCATGGGGATTTTCCCGGAAGGATCCCGCTCCGGCGGGATGGGCAAGAGGGGAGCGGCGACCTTCGCGCTTCGCAGCGATGCGGTCATTATTCCCGTAGCCATTGTGGGAAATTATAAGTTATTCAAGAAAATGAAAGTTGTTTACGGGGCTCCGATTGATATATCGGAGTTCAAGGAAGGTTCTGATCCTGATGCCGCAGAGCGCGTGACGGAAATGATTATGTCCCGGATTGCGGAACTTAAGGCGCAGGGGTAACTGGATTGATCGCTGGACAAGAGTTTATATGCATGAAGGCAGGAGACTTTTGGAAAGCTATCAACATCAAGCTGTTTTGAACTTCGCTTCAAGCGGGTTTAAATAAATGGGTTGCTGAATTGAGGAGGGTATTGACATGTCGGAAGAAATTAAGAATCAAGAAGCTGTTGAGGCAGCGAACCAGGATGAACTGGATCAAATCGTATCCTTGAAAAAAGGGGACACCGTTAAAGGAACGATCGTCAAAATCGAGGACAACCAGGCTTATGTGAGCATTGGATATAAATATGACGGCGTTATTCCTATTCGTGAATTGTCCTCTGTTCATTTGGACAGCGCTTCGGATGCCGTTCAAGTAGGCCAAGAAGTAGAGACCAAAGTCGTTAGCATTGACGATGAGAAAGAGCGTCTTGTGCTATCCAAACGGGCGATCGACAGCGAGAATGCGTGGGAAGTGCTGCAGAAGCGCTTCGAGAGCCAAGAGACTTTTGAAGTAACTGTTGCCGATGTCGTTAAAGGCGGTATCGTGGCGGACGTTGGCGTTCGCGGATTCATTCCTGCATCGATGGTGGAGCGTCATTTCGTGGAAGATTTCAGCGATTACAAAGGTCGCACGCTTCGCGTTAAAGTGAAGGAAATCGATCCGGAGAACAACAAAGTGATCCTGTCGCAAAAAGATGTTCTAGATGAGGAATTCGAAGCGAACAAGCTAAAAGTCATGAGCGAGCTGCAAGAAGGCCAAGTCATCGAAGGAACGGTTCAGCGCCTGACTCAGTTCGGTGCATTCGTAGACGTAGGCGGCGTAGACGGACTTGTTCACGTATCCGAAATTGCCTGGAACCATGTTGACAAACCGTCGGATGTGCTTTCCGAAGGACAACAAGTGAAGGTTAAGGTTCTGAAGGTAGATCCTGAGAAAGGCAAAATCAGCCTGAGCATCAAGGCAGCAACGCCTGGTCCTTGGGATACTGCGGCAGAGCAATTCAAGTCGGGAGATATCGTTAGCGGCGAAGTGAAGCGTCTCGTTAGCTTTGGTGCTTTTGTCGAAATTGCGCCTGGAGTAGAAGGACTAGTTCATATTTCGCAAATTTCCCACAAACATATCGGTACACCACATGAGGTATTGAAAGAGGGACAGACGGTTCAAGTTAAAGTCCTGGATGTGAATACAGCCGAGCAGCGCATCAGCCTGAGCATCAAGGAGACGGAAGAGGCTCCAGCACCGGCACCGAAGAGCGAGAAGCCATCCAGAGGCAGCAGCGTAAGGAAAGAAGACTTGAACGACAACCCTAACGTTTCGCTGAATAATCAAGGCCTGAGCGTTACCCTTGGCGAGCGGTTTGGTGACAAATTGAGCAAGTGGAAATAGACGGGATTTAGCAGGCATAAGGATCGGCGGCCCCCTAACACGGGTTCGCCGATTTTTATTTTTGTTTTGGCATGGTCCACGGGGAGTAAAGCAATAGCAGACGGCTATAATAAAAACGTTTACTTTGCCGAAAGATGGGCAAAACGTAACGCCTTAAAATAAGCAATGAAACGTTAGCCAATTAGTGCTTTTTTTGCTATGATGATAATCGTGAATCATGACTTAGTAAGCATTTCGTTTAAATATAAGGACAAAAATTTAGGAGGTATCCGTATGGCAAGACCCGTTGTGGCTATCGTAGGAAGGCCGAATGTGGGCAAATCGACGATTTTTAACCGGATTATCGGCGATCGGCTCGCGATCGTAGAAGACAAGCCCGGTATTACCCGCGACCGTATTTACGGAGTAGGTGAATGGAATGGCAAGCCGTTCAGCATCATCGACACGGGAGGGATTGAGCTGGGGGATGAGGAACCGATTTTGAAGTCGATTCGCATGCAGGCCGAGCTGGCGATTGAGGAAGCGGACGTCATTGTTTTCATGTGCGATGCCAAAGCCGGGGTAACGAGCTCGGACGAGGAAGTTGCCAATTTGCTGTACCGCTGCGGCAAGCCGGTTATCGTAGCCGTCAATAAGGTGGATAATATCGGCCGCTCCGATCACATATATGAATTTTTCAACTTGGGTTTTGGGGAGCCGATTGGCATTTCGGGCAGCCATGGTACAGGGATCGGCGATCTTCTGGATGCCATTGCCGACAATTTACCAGAACTTGCGGATGATGAATATGACGAGGATGTTATTCGCGTCGCTCTAATCGGCCGGCCGAACGTAGGCAAATCGTCCCTGATTAATGCAATTCTCGGGGAAGAGCGGGTCATCGTCAGCGATATTGCCGGAACGACCCGCGATGCGATTGATACACCGTTCGAGAAGGATGGCCAGCGTTATGTGCTGATTGATACGGCAGGCATGCGCAAGCGCGGCAAGGTCTACGAGACGACGGAGAAATACAGCGTCATGCGGGCGATGAAAGCGATTGAACGGGCCGACGTCGTTCTTGTATTGATCAATGGGGAGGAAGGCATCATCGAACAGGATAAGCATATTGCCGGTTATGCCTATGAGGCAGGCAAGGCTTCTGTCTTTGTCGTAAACAAGTGGGATGTTGTTGAGAAGGACGATAAGACGATGCATCAATTCGAGCAGAAGATCCGTGATCATTTCCTGTTCATGACTTATGCGCCTGTCGTTTTCCTGTCCGCGAAGACGAAGCAGCGCCTGCATAAGCTGCTGCCCGTCGTGCAGCATGTCGCGGACCAGCATGCGAAGAGGGTGCAAACGCACTTGCTGAACGATGTCGTATCTGATGCGATTGCGATCAATCCACCGCCGACAGATAAGGGAAGAAGACTGCGGATCAACTACGTGACCCAGGTATCCGTCAAACCGCCGACAATCGTGGTGTTCGTCAACGATCCGGAGCTGATGCATTTTTCCTACGAGCGGTACTTGGAGAATAGAATCCGGGCGGCATTTGATTTTGAAGGTACTCCAATTCGGTTGTTCACACGCCGTAAGTCTGATGAAGGTTAGGAGAGGAAAAATGTGATTTTACCCGTGATTGCAGTAATTTTCAGTTATTTGTTGGGATCTGTCAGCTTCAGTGTCCTGCTGGCGAAATCCTTGAAAGGAATTGATATCCGTCAGCATGGAAGCGGCAATGCTGGAGCAACCAACACACTGAGAGTGCTCGGCAAGGGGCCGGCGATCATGGTGCTAGCTCTTGATGTGCTAAAAGGAATAGCTGCGGTCTGGATTGGCAGGTGGCTTGGCGGTGAGCATGTATGGGTACCTCTCTTATGCGGGCTTGCTGCCATTATCGGCCACAACTGGCCGGTCTATTTCCGGTTTCGCGGGGGAAAAGGGATTGCCACGACGATTGGCGTTATGGCTTCCTTGTTTTTCTTCCCGGCGCTTTACGCAGGAATAATCGCTATTTTATCGATCGTTTTTACGAGATACGTCTCTCTCGGTTCTTTGCTGTTTGTTCTGCTGACTCCATTATTTCTGGTGCTCACGGGAGAAACCGGTCCTTATTTGTGGACGAGTCTTATTATTTTTGTTTTTGCATTTTGGAGACATCGTACGAATATCGTGAAATTGGTCCAAGGCAAAGAGAATAAACTTGGCTCCAAGGGAGGTAAACGAGTTGTCTGAGAAAGCGGCCGTATTAGTGGCAGGAAGCTGGGGAACAGCATTAGCCAGCGTCCTCGCCGATAAGATGGATGTGATGATCTGGACTCGTAACGAGGCGCAAAGAGATGAAATTAACGAGAAGCACCGCAATGAAAAATATTTACCGGGAGTTGATCTATCGCACCGGATTGTCGCTACAAGCGACATGAGGGAGGCCGTTGACGGAGCGAAGGCAGTCGTCATCGTCGCGCCATCCTCCGCGATGCGGGATGTGGCCCGGGCGCTGAAGCCCCACTGGAATGAGGATATGACCGTCGTCCATGCAACCAAGGGTTTTGAGACGGAGAGCTTAAAGCGGATGTCCGTGGTCATTGCCGAGGAGCTGGGCTGTGAGGAAGGGCGGATTGTAGTCCTGTCCGGTCCCAGTCATGCGGAGGAGGTCGTGAAGCGCTGCCCGACGACCGTCGTCGTCGCTTCGCTGGAGGAAAAGCAGGCACAGATAGCGCAGGATTTATTTATGAACTCCTATTTCCGGGTGTATACAAATCGAGATATGCTGGGCGTGGAGCTGGCCGGTGCCCTGAAAAATATTATCGCCCTCGGGGCGGGCATGTCCGATGGGCTCGGTTACGGAGACAATGCCAAGGCCGCGCTGCTGACGCGTGGATTAGCGGAGATTACCCGCATCGGAGTAGAAATGGGCGCGAACCCGCTTACTTTTGCAGGTCTGGCCGGGGTGGGAGACCTGGTTGTAACCGCAACCAGCCGTCACAGCCGGAATTGGCGCGCTGGCTACATGCTTGGCGAGGGCAAATCGGTAGATACCGTGCTTGGCTCTATGGGGATGGTTGTTGAAGGCATTCGGACAACGAAGGCTGCCCGCACCATTTCAGAGAAATACCATGTACAGATGCCGATCGCACAGCAGTTGTATCACGTGCTGTTTGATGGAGTCGAACCAAGGGTCGCTGTGGAAGCCCTGATGGGACGCGATCGCAAGACTGAGATGGAGGTCATGACCCTGGAAACCTGGGAGCAGTGGCACGCCTAACTTTAGGCCTGGGCACCCATAGGAAGCTGGCTCGTATCCTAACACCTTTTTCGTTTGCTTTTCATAAACTGTGGAAGAGCAATGCGAAGGGGGGAGAATATGAGCAAAATTTCCAAAGAAGCCCTGAACGCGATTAACAAGAAGGCAGGAAAGAATATTTCCGAGAGCTCCGTCAAAAAGCTGGCAAGTACAGTGAAGCCGTCTACTTTGCAGAGCGAAGCGGAACTGCGGAGGCTGATTAAGCAGGTATCCGCGATGGCCAAGGTGCCTGTTACGGAAAGCACGATTTCGGAAATTATCGGGGCCGTGAAGAAAAGCGGCATGAATCCGAACAATATGGAAGCATTGATGAAATTAATGCTTAAGAAGTAGAAATACGGCGATTTGACGGAAAGGCACCGAAAGGTGCTTTTTCTATTTGTGTGTATAATTTTGGAGGAATCCTTTGCGTGCTGCATAGCCTGTTCTTATTCAAAATGCTATAATATTCATCATATCGATTATGGGAAATGGGAGAGTTTACGTTCATGGATGCAATGACGAAGATGTGGTTATCGATCGCAGCGATTCTCGTAATGGGCGTGTCCGTCTTTTTGGTCACTTTTGCCCGCACCAAAACAAAAGGCATCGTCAAAGGGATTTTGTCCTTGCTCGCTTTTATTGTGATGCTTACCGGTTTCCTGATGGGGCTTGTGTCGATCACGTAAGTGGATGAAGCATTGCAGAAGGATAAGACTAAGTATAACGGAGTCAAGGGAAGAGGTATGTAATGAGCATAGACATCGCAGAGGAGGGACAGGCCCCGCTGGTAGCTGCCTTGAAGAACTTAGGCAGCCGGTTGGATCAAGCTGATGCCGCCTGGCTGCTGGGTGGAAGCTGCGGCCTGTGGCTGCAGGGAGTGCCGCTGGAACGCTCCCCTCGGGACATTGACGTTTATTATGATTGCGCTGAAGCGAAGAAGCTGCATAACCGTTTAACGGATTTGGCGCTGGACGAGCCTGTGTGGGATGAAAGCGGTCGCTACTCCTCCATGCTAAGCCACTACCGTCTGGGGGCGCTGACGATGGAACTGGTCGGGGGGTTCGAAATAAGAAACGGCAACTCGATGTACCGAACGGAAGTGAACGGCGTTCTGTCCGGACATGCAGAGCAGATCATGCTGGAAGGCGTGCCGATTCGGTTAATGCCTCTTGCTCATGAGCTGCTTTTCAATGTGCTGAGAGAACGCCCGGACCGTTATTATGCAGTTGCTGAGGCGATCCGGAAGTCGCCGGAGCGGCATGTGGGTCTGCTGAAGCTGCTGCTTGCCCGCAACGCATGGGAAGCAGAAATGGTATCTGCCGTAGCGAAATTGCTGGCAGCTCCCGAAATACACGAGGAATGGCTGCTAAAGGCAAGGCAACAGCAATAGGAGGAATTCCGTATGGACTATACGATCAGATTTATGCCTCAGGATAAGACGGCAAAAGTCCGTCCAGGGACAACCGTCCTGCAGGCCGCGCGGAATGCCAGAGTTCATGTCGCGACGCGCTGCGGCGGCAATGCTGCCTGCCTGATGTGTAAGGTGGAGGCGGATACAGGGCATAACTCGTCGTTAAGCCCGCCTACCGCTGCTGAGCAGCGCAAGCTGGGGCCGCTTCTAGAGCGGGGAATTCGGCTGGCCTGCCAGGCCAAAATTATCGGGGCTGCCGAGGTTCGGCTGCCGGAGGATCCACTAAAGGCGGCGATCCGCAAGCAATTGGAGCGCCAGCAAGAGGATGATCTGTGGTAAGGTGTTGGAATAACGGATGATATTTGCAAAGGATGAAGAGTTGTGAATAAGACTTATATGAGATACATCGCATGTATGATCATTGTTGCAGCGGGAATAACACTACTGTCAGGCTGTATGTATCCGGGGGCCAAGCAGCAGGAACAGAGCGTGTCTTACCGGGAAAGCGTCGAGCGGATCCAAAGCGCAGTAAACGCTTTCCAGCAGGATACGGGAATCCTGCCGATTATTACGGCGGGGGAAGAGGTGCCTCGCTACGAAAAATTCCGGATCAACCTGGACCAGCTGAACAAGCAGGGGTATATGGATCAAATCCCTGATACGGCTTTCGAGCAGGGGGGCAGCGCTTATTTTCTCGTCATCGATGAAGAGAGTAATCCCACGGTCAAAGTGATGGATTTGATCACGGTACAGAAGGTGAACGACGTTCAGAGGCTTGTCGATGAATACGAAAGATCTCATCCTGGGAAATGGCCGGTAACTCAAGAAGAGGAAACATACCCGGGCCTGCATGAGGTGGATTTAAAGAAAATCCGCGGTGAGGGGTATGAGCTGCTTAGCGTCTATTCCAGACAGCCCCTTCCCTATTTGATCGATAAATCGGGACGGGTATACGTCGATTACGCCTGGGATATTATGCAGGCGATTGATAAATCCGGCACAGCGGCCAGCAGCGAGCAGGGAGATCTTAGGGTGCTGCTGACGGAGCAGTCTTATTTTGTTCCGGTAAAATCCCTCCCATATGCCTGGGTAGACGGTACTCCGGTGGCGCAAGCCGAAAATTAAATCAAGAGAGCGTTCTAAGCTCATTTGGATGCCTTCCTATGATTTCTTCATAGGGAGGCTTTTTTCGCATGTCATAGGAAGCGGGCACCGATCATACAATGTTATATGGCGGAAACATTGGTGCCGCCCGGCGCGGCGGTATAGCAAAAAAAAGTAGGCGCGGACGGTATAATCCGTCATAATAGTGCATTTGCTACATATGATGATACTAGTCCAAACGAATGTACGAGTTGTTGCAAATAACGAAGCGGATGCTCTCAAAGCATTTTTCCTTCGGCGAATTTTGAGGAGGGGATATCATTGGTATTGGAGAAAGTGGACATTTACAAGGACATTGCCGAACGCACCGGGGGAGATATTTATCTCGGTGTGGTTGGAGCCGTCCGAACCGGAAAATCGACCTTTATTAAACGCTTCATGGAAACGGTCGTTCTGCCGAACATTTCCAGCGAAGCCGATCGGATCCGTGCAGTGGATGAACTTCCGCAAAGCGCAGCCGGCAAGACGATCATGACGACAGAGCCCAAATTCGTGCCAAATAATGCCGTGCAAATCAAAGTGGCAGAAGGGCTGGAAGTCAACGTCAGGCTTGTGGATTGCGTCGGCTACGCCGTCGAAGGGGCAAAAGGCTATGAGGATGAAAATGGGCCGCGCATGATTTCTACGCCGTGGTTCGAAGAGCCGATTCCGTTCCAGGAAGCGGCGGAGATCGGGACGCGCAAGGTCATCCAAGAGCATTCCACGCTTGGTGTCGTAGTGACGACAGACGGTACGATCGCCGACATTCCGCGCTACTCTTATGTAGAATCCGAAGAGCGCGTCATCGCTGAATTGAAGGAGGTCGGCAAACCGTTCGTCCTCGTGATCAATTCCACGCGCCCGCTTAGCGAGGAAACGCAGCAGCTCCGCGGTGAGCTTGCCGAGAAGTATGATATTCCGGTCATTGCATTAAGCGCAGCGACAATGACCGAAGAGGACGTTACCGGAGTGCTTCGGGAAGTGCTGTACGAATTCCCTGTGCACGAGGTCAATGTGAATTTGCCGAGCTGGGTGATGGTGCTGAACGAGAACCACTGGCTGCGCAGCAATTACGAAAACTCTGTCCGCGATACGGTCAAGGACATCCGCCGTCTGCGCGACGTTGACCGGGTCGTCAGCAACTTTCTCGAATATGAATTTATCGACCGTGCCGGACTCAGCGGCCTGAATATGGGCCAGGGCGTAGCGGAAATCGATTTGTACGCGCCGGACGATCTGTATGATCGAATCCTGATGGAAGTCGTTGGCGTTGAAATCAGGGGCAAGGATCATCTGCTGCAGCTGATGCAGGAGTTCACGCATGCCAAGAAGGAATATGACCGCTTTGCGGAAGCGCTGGAAATGGTCAAGACGACTGGGTACGGCATCGCTGCTCCATCTCTGGCCGAAATGGCGCTGGATGAACCGGAGCTTATCCGCCAAGGATCCAGGTTCGGGGTGCGCCTGAAAGCAACTGCGCCATCGATTCATATGATTCGGGTCGACGTCGAATCCGAATTCGCGCCGATCATCGGAACGGAGAAGCAAAGTGAAGAGCTGGTACGCTATCTGATGCAGGACTTCGAGAATGACCCGATTAAAATATGGGAATCTGATATTTTTGGCCGTTCCTTGCACTCCATCGTCCGGGAAGGCATCCAGGGCAAGATCGCCATGATGCCAGACAACGCCCGCTACAAGCTTCAGGAGACGCTAGGCCGCATCATCAATGAAGGCTCTGGCGGACTGATCGCTATCATTTTATAGAAGCATAACCTTTCTATCCCAACCGTGCACGAAGCTGTTACAGCGTGTGCGGTTTTTTATTTTGTTTAAATAGTAAAAACCGATTTACATACTTGGAATTAAGATATATATTAATGTATAAAGATTTTTAAAGATACATACCTAGAGGGGGAGAAACCATGAAAAAAATCACGTTTGGGCAAAAAACATGGACGACGGCGCTAATTCTACTGCTCGTTCTCGTCGTCAGTGCGTGCGGCATCAAGAAGGAGCCAGCACCGGCTTCGGGGGCGGAATCTCAGCCAGCGGCAGAGCAGGGCAGCGGGGCGATAGATGTGAGCGGCAAGGAGCTTGCGGGCAAGAAGGTAGCGCTGGTCATGGAATTCAATACGGGTACGTTCTCGCAGCAATATGTTCAGGGCGTAACGGAAGAAGTGAAGAAATTCGGCGGGGAGCTTACTACGTTCGTCGCGGAAAATGATAAGGCGAAAATGTCCTCGCTGCTCGAATCTGCAGTGAATCAAAATTTTGATATTATTTTGACAGATCACGGCGCAGCCGAGTTTTTGGAGCCTGGCATCAAGAAAGCGGTAGAGAAAGGAATCGCCGTAGTTGTATTTGATGCGACGGTAGAAGTACCTGGCGTAACCGTATTGTCCCAGGACGATCAGAGCATGGCTGCATTGTCGCTGGAGCAGCTGAAGCAGGACTCGGGCGGCAAGGGCAATATCGTCAAGGTTTGGGTGGCCGGATTCGCACCTATGGAACGCCGTGATATTGAATACCAGAAGTTTTTGGCGGACAACCCGGAAATGAAGGAAATCGCCAGCTTCGGAACGGCGTCCAATCCGGCGCTCGACTCGCAAACCCAGATGGAAGCCGTTCTAAAAAGATATCCAAAGGGCGAAATTACAGCAGTATGGGCTGCTTGGGATGAGTTCGCCAAAGGTGCGGCCAGAGCGATTCAGCTTGCGGGCCGGGATGAAATCAAAGTATACGGCATCGATTTAAGCGACGAGGACTTGCAGATTATTCAGGACCCGGAGAGCCCGTGGGTCGCTTCCGCCGCGGTGGACCCGAAAGATATCGGCCGGGTACAGGTCAGATACGCTTACCAGAAGCTGCACGGCGATGAAACGGAGGATAACGTCGTTCTGAAGGCGGTGCTCGTCGCGCGGGATGCCCTGCCTGATCAGCAGGTATCCACGGATGACCTGTCCGAGTATGTTGAGGGCTGGGGCGGCTCCAAGCAAGGAATTCAAGAGTGGATGAAAGAGTATGGCGTAGAGTAGGAGCTAGGGCTGTAAAATGCGAAAGGCGCGCCGGAGGGCGCGCTTTTTTGAATAAGGGAGTGCTGCTAATTGGCGACATCGGCAATAAAGAGAACGAAAGAACAGTATGTGCTGCAGATGAAAGGAATTACAAAGTCGTTCGCTGGCATTCCGGCTCTCCGCGGCGTCGATTTTGGCTTAAGAGGCGGGGAGGTGCATGCGCTGCTCGGTGCGAACGGGGCAGGCAAGAGCACGTTGATGAAAATTTTGGCAGGGGCCTACGAATCCGATGAAGGGACAATGCTGCTGGACGGAGGGACCGTCAAGCATAAATCGCCTGCAGATGCGAAGCGGCTCGGCATTCATTGCGTCTATCAGGAGGTAGACGCCAGTCTCGTTCCCCAACTTACGGTCGCGGAGAACGTTATGCTGGATGCGATTGGAGCCTCGGACGGCGAGGCGTGGATCAATCCTAGGCGCCAGGCGCAAGAGGCGGAGCAAATACTGACATCGCTTCAAGTAGATATTCCTGTCAAGAGAAAGGTCGCCGATTTAACTATTGCTGAGAAGCAGATGGTACTGCTCGCACGGATCGTCAGGCAGGATGCGAAGGTCATCATTTTCGACGAGCCTACAGCTCCGCTTAGCGGGTCGGAGGCGGATACTTTTTTTCGCATATTAAGCGAGCTCAAACATCGGGGGACGGCATGCGTCTTTATAACTCACCGTTTGCCCGAGGTGATGGAGCATGCTGATTATGTCACGGTGATGCGGGACGGAACAAAGGTGCATTCCGGACCGGTCGGCGCTTTGAGCATGGAGGAGCTGGTCGCGCAAATACTGGGGAAGAGCTTTGCGGAGGAGTTTCCCAAAGTTCCTGCCGAGATTGGCGACATCGTTCTAAACGTTAACGGGCTGCGTCAGGGCCGCAAGGTCAAAGGCGTCGATCTAACGGTGCGCAGCGGGCAAATCGTGGCCGTCGTCGGCCTGGTTGGCGCCGGCAAGACGGAAATCGCCCGGATGCTTGCCGGGGCGGACCGTCCGGACGGCGGGGAGATTTGCATGGGAGGCCGCAGAATGCTGTTCAAGCAGCCGGCGGATGCCATTGCCGCGGGTATCGTCAGCGTACCCGAAGAGCGGCGCAAGCAGGGAATTGTCATGGAGGAGTCTGTGGAGCGCAATATCAGCCTGCCCCTGCTCAATCGGATCAGCCGTTTCAGCTTTATTTCCGGAAACCGGGAGCGGAGCCTAGCTGAGCGCACAATTTCCTCGCTGGGCATAAAGACCGCTTCGTCCAAGCTGCCCGTGAAATATTTGAGCGGAGGAAACCAGCAGAAGGTGGCTATCGGCAAATGGCTGGAGAAAGAAGCGGATATTATTCTGTTCGATGAGCCAACCAAAGGGGTCGACATCGGGGCGAAGAGCGATATTTTTCGTATTATTGGACAATTGGCGGCTGCGGGGAAAGGCGTGCTGTATTTGACGAGCGAACTTGATGAAGGGCTGGGGATCGGGGACGTGATTGCCGTACTGTATGACGGCAGAATTGCGGCTGTACTGCCGCGCAGCGAGGCGACCCTGGAGAAGATTATGTACTTTGCAAGCGGTGGACGGGAGGAAGAATTGTGAAAGACAGATTGATGAATGTCACGTTCCGGTATGGAACGATAACGGTCGTATTGGCGGTGATCGCCTTTTTCTCGATCAGACTGCCTTACTTTTTCACTTACAGCAATTTAAGCGACATTCTGAATTCGATCGCAATCGTGACCTTTGTAGCGATTGGCGTTACGCTGTCGCTGGCCGTAGATGGCTTTGATTTATCCGTAGGATCAACGGTTTCGCTAACTACAGTCGTTTCGGCTTCGCTGATGATCTGGTATCAGATGCCCCTGTATGTAGTGATTATTTTTCCGCTATTAATCGGGGCTTTGATCGGTCTCTTGAATGCTTTTCTAATCATCAAAATGAGAATTCCAGATTTGCTGGCGACCTTGGCCATGATGTATATCGTCGCGGGAATCCAGAAAACGTACGCTCAAGGGTATACGATTTACAACAATATGCAGTTCCCGGACGGAAGCAAAGCGGCGGGCAAAATGGATAAAACCTTCCTGCTGCTGGGACAGGGGGAATTCCTCGGAATTCCGATCAGCGTCATTCTGCTAATCTTTTTCGTGATCGTCGTTCATCTGTTTCTGACCCGGACCAAATATGGCCGGCAAATCTATATCACCGGGGGCAACGAGGAAGCGGCAAGACTGTCGGGGATCAAGGTGAAAAAAGTGCGGATGTTCGCCTACATGGCGTCCGGCGTATTTGCGGCCATTGGCGGACTGCTCTTCGCTTCGCGGGTTGGTTCGGGACAAATCGACGCCGGGGCTCCTCTGCTGATGGAGGCAGTTGCCGCCACTTTTGTCGGTTTTTCCGTCTTCGGTGCGGGCAAACCGAACATTATCGGTACTTTTATTGGCTCGGTGCTCATCGGCGTACTCGTTAACGGACTGACCATGATGAACGTCCAATATTTCGCGCATGACATCGTGAAGGGCTCGGTACTAGTGCTTGCTTTGTCGATCACATTTTATGTTTTGAACCGGTCTAGGACTTAAAAAACTTGAAATTCTAGATGGGCTGTATTACTATAAGTTTGTTCCGCGCCTTTGACGGCTGCGGCCAAATGAACTTTTGCTGGGCAAATATCCAGTAATAATGTAGAATAACGTATATTCTGCGGTAAAACGGAAACACAGAATATCAGAGTGATGTATTTTTGAACGGGGAGGTGAGTTTTGATGAATAAATCCGATTTGGTGAACCAAGTAGCCGAGAGCACGGAGCTTTCCAAGAAAGACGCAGCTAAAGCGGTTGACGCTGTATTTGAGGCGATTTCCACGGCGCTGCAAAACGGCGACAAAGTACAACTGGTTGGTTTTGGCAACTTTGAAGTTCGCGAACGTTCCGCCCGTAAAGGACGCAACCCGCAAACAGGAGAGGAAATCGAAATCCCTGCGAGCAAAATTCCTGCATTCAAACCAGGTAAAGCGCTCAAAGACGGAATTAAATAAAGATTTCTACATATCTTCTCTGGTAAAAAGTCCGTGGGCGCTTGTTCACGGCCTTTTCTTTTAAGGGACGGATGGATGTAGTTCTTCAGTGTATTTATCCGATGGGAGGAATCGCACAGGATGGATCAGCACAATCAGAGTGCCGGCAGCGGGGAAGAGCGAAACGTAAATAACGGCGATTATTTCGTCGTGAAGGCGAAGGAGCAGGGCGTGCAGGTCATCGGGCTTACCCGTGGCAAGGACACGCGCTTCCATCATACGGAGAAGCTGGACAAGGGCGAGGTGCTCATCGCCCAATTTACCGACCATACGTCGGCGGTGAAAATTAGAGGTAAAGCTGTCGTTATGACCAAGCACGGCAGAATCGATACGGAAGAATGATTTTGATTTTGCAGGCATAGCCTGCTTTTTTTAATTGTACAATGGGGTATAGACCAAATAGGGCAGAATATAACCAGGTCAAAAACCAAGGGAGAATGCCTCATGAAGCATACCACCATTATTGTACAGGCGCTGCTGATTTCGATGGGCTGTGCCGTCTTGTTGGCAGCCGTTTCTTGGCTCAGCGGGGAGGCAGGCAAGGGCGTCCCGGCCAATGCTGCTCTGCTCGACAAGCATGAGCAGCCTGTGGAGCTGAATCATGATAACCTAGTCGATGAGCTGATCGCCTGGGAGCTGCTTGTCCCCGTTGCTAAGGTCGAGTTGAGCGGAAGTGTGTTGTCGCTTGATTTCAGGATTACGGAAGGCGCCGAACAACCGGACAGACTATACCAAGGACTTGCTCAAGCCATTGATCGCGCCTTTGCAGATACGAGCAACGTGCATCGTCTGCTGGTGCGGTTCATCGCGGAGGACAGGTGGCTCGGAAATAAATACTTGCTGCTGGCTGCGGATGTGCGCCGGGGGGAGTGGCCCAAGGATGCCCTTGAGGAGTTACGGACCCGGGGCAACCGGGAATTAAGCCATGAGCTGAAACGCTGGTTCAGGGTTACGGAAACAAGTCTGTGGAAGACGATGATCCGCAAGTAACCCGCAGGCCTGCGAAGACTTATATTTTATTGCGAAATAAGCGCCGTATCTTGTGCGCGGCGAAATAACATATGCTATAATAGACAGGATTGTGACATCTCTTTGAATTAACCATCATTCAGAAGAGATTGTCAGTATTAGCGGCTCGGAGGCAGAGGATGAAACCTTATCGCATAACTGAAATGGCACATAAATATGTCGGATACGACATGATTACCAACCACACGGCGCTTCCGGAATATCCGGTTGCCCGTGTTCGTTTGCTTTATATGTTTCTAAACATCCGTGACAGCAGCAAAATTCGGGCGCATGAGACCTCCGCACTGGCGGCATTTCTCGTTCAGCTCGGGCTCGACACGCATGACATGATCGATGTCGACTCGACCTGCAAGGAGGAGCGGAGCATGCGATCCCGCCAGCTTAAGGTACTGGCGGGCGATTATTTCAGCAGCTTGTTCTATGAGCTGCTCGCGAAGGCGGGACAAATCGAACAGGTGTCTTCCATGAGCACGGCGATTTGCGAAGTCAACCGGCTGAAGGTTGGGCTCTACAACAAGCTGAAGAAGCTTCTGCCGACGGAGGAATATTTGAAGGAGTGCACACAAATCAAGATGGGCTTGTTCCAATCGTTCTCCCATCTGATGGACAAGCCGCTGCAAAATCTGTGGAGATTGCTGCTGGCTGAGCTTAGCCGCTGCGAGGTCGTGCTTGCTGAAATGAAGGCCAGCAGCATGCTGCCGGAGGAACGCCGAGGCTTTGCTTATTTGCGGATTATGGAAACGGGTACGGCCGAGGACAAGGAAGCCATTTCGCGGCGCAAGGTCGACCGGCGGGAGTGGTCTTCGCTTCTGGCCAAATATGACGTGAACGAGCAGCTCGTTCACAAGCTGCATCAATCCGTAGAGCGGGTTCAAGCGCTCGTTCAGGAACTAAAGGGGGACAAGGAGCAGTCCGAGCTGGCTGCGATTGTCGAACCGTTTCGTACCGCACTATCAACGCAGCGGCGTGCAATGCAGGAAGGGTAAGGTGAGAGACGAGTATGAGTAATTCTACATCTGAACCAAAGGAGCAGTTTGTCCATGCGGTATTTGAGAATATAGCTCCCAAATACGATATCATGAACGATATTATCAGCTTCAGGCGGCATAAAGCATGGCGCAAGTTTACGATGGCAAAGATGAACATGTCGCCGGGGGATACGGCAATCGATCTTTGCTGCGGTACCTGCGATTGGACCATCAGCATGGCCGAGGCCAGCGGGGGACAAATAACTGGCCTGGATTTCAGCGAGAATATGCTGCAGTTCGGCCGCCGCAAGGTGAATGAACGCGGGCTGAGCGATCGCATTTCGCTTGTGCAGGGCAATGCGATGAATCTTCCTTTTGAGGATAATACCTTTCAATATGCCACGATCGGCTTTGGCTTGCGCAACGTGCCCGACCTGCATCAGGTGCTTCGCGAAATGCAGCGGGTAGTCAAGCCCGGAGGCATGGTTGTCTGCCTGGAAATGTCCAAGCCGACCTGGCAGCCGTTTAAGGGAATTTATTATTTTTATTTCCAGAGGGTGATGCCGCTGCTTGGCAAGCTGTTCGCCAAACGCTATGAGCAGTACAAATGGCTGCCTAATTCGCTTGTCGCTTTTCCAGGAAGGGACGAGCTGGCTCAGATTTTCCGTGAAATCGGCCTGCAAAAGGTCGAAGCGTATCCTTTAACGGGTGGAGTCGCCGCCTTACATATCGGAACAAAGGAGACGCCTCATGTTTAGAAAAGCTATTATTTTTTTACAGATGATTAAATTTGAACATACCGTTTTTGCCCTTCCATTTGCCTTTATGGGCTCATTGCTCGGCTCCGTGATGATTCAACAGACATTTCCGTCATGGGGGCAGATCGGCTGGGTGCTGCTGGCGATGTTCGGTGCAAGAAGTGCTGCGATGGGGCTTAACCGGCTCATCGACCGGGTAAGCGACAAGAAGAACCCCCGAACGGCGAATCGGGCGATTCCTGCCGGGCTCCTCAAGATCGGGGAAGTCGTCATTTTTATTATCGTGTCGTTTGCCCTATTGTTCTGGGCTGCAGCCAAGCTGGATCCGCTGGCTATGAAGCTGCTGCCGATTGCCGTCGTCATGCTGGTGCTGTACTCCTATACGAAGCGATTTACCTGGCTCTGCCATGTCGTGCTGGGCTTGACGATCGCGCTGGCTCCGCTTGGCGGCTGGGTTGCTGTGACAGGCAAGGTGGATTTGACCGCTATGATCCTGTTTGCTACCGTAACGTTTTGGGTGGCAGGCTTCGATATCGTCTATTCTTGTCAGGACGTCGAGTTTGACAAGACGGAGGGACTCCATTCTATCCCGGTGCGATTCGGGGTGGCGGCTTCACTGAAGATTGCCCAGGCGTTTCATATCATCACCGCTGTAGGCTTTATTGCTCTGCTGCTGCTCAGCGATCTTGGCTGGTGGTACATCGCCGGAATGATTATCGCCTATTTGATTTTATTCTACGAGCACTACATCGTTTCGCCAGGCGATCTCAGCCGGTTGCAGACATCCTTCTTCCTGATGAACGGCGTCCTCAGCATCGTGGTATTCTCGTTCACCTTGATTGATTTGGTGGTGCGGCACTATTGATGGGCAGCAGCACTGAGAGACGGAAAGGGATGGTCGTCGGCATAACGGGTGCCAGCGGCTCGATTTATGGCGTGAAATTGGTACAGTCCCTGCTGCAGCTGGGATTTGATGTGCATCTTGTCATTACGAATGCAGGCTGGCGGGTCATCAAAGAGGAGCTCGGCTGGAATACATCGAACCGTGAAGCGGTCCTGCAAGAGCACTTTGCGGGTTTCTCGGGGCAGTACATTTATCATCCGATCGCCGATATCGGCGCAACGATCGCTAGTGGTTCTTATTTGGTAGACGGCATGGTCGTCATGCCGTGTTCGATGGGGACTCTCTCCGGAATCGCCCACGGTGCGTCGGATAATTTGCTGACCCGTGCGGCGGACGTGATGCTGAAAGAAGGACGGCCGCTCATTCTAGTTCCGCGTGAAACGCCGCTGCATGCGATTCATCTGGAGAACATGCTGAAGCTGGCCAAGCTTGGAGTCCGGATCGTTCCGGCCATGCCAGCATTTTATTTCGGCCCGCAGAATATCGATGACCTGGTCTCTTTCTTGGTTGGTAAAGTACTAGACAGCTTGAGAATTGAACATAATCTGTTTACCAGATGGGGGGAGCAACTTGAAGAACAGGAACAATGACGACGTCTTGATTGGACGGATTAAGTACAGCAACGTCTGGCCTGTATTTCATTATTTCGATATCAATATGCTGCCCGGCAGCCCTCGTCTCGTAACGGAGGTGCCTTCGCTGCTGAACCGGGGCATGCTAAGCGGATCGCTTGATATCGCGCCGGTATCCTCGTTTGCCTTCGGGCTGGGCTGGGAACGGTTCTGGCTGCTTCCGGGACTGTCTGTTAGCTCGGACGGCCCCGTGAACTCTATTCTTTTATTCTCCAGGAAACCCCCGCAGGAGATCCGTAATGGCGTCATTGCTTTGACCAATACGTCTGCGACCTCAGTTAATCTGCTGAAGATTATTATGGAGAAAGCCTACGGCGGCAAGCCGACCTACTGGGACAGCGAGCCGAATCTGGACGTGATGATGGAGAGCAGCGATGCGGCTCTGCTGATCGGTGACCACGCGATTGAAGCGTCTTGGCGGGATCATAATTATATCGTGACGGATTTAGGGGAAGTCTGGAAAAGATGGACGGGGTACGGAATGACCTTTGCGGTGTGGGCCGTGCAGAAGTCTTTTGCGGAGGAGCATCCAGTATTTCTCTCGCGCGTATGTTCTGCTTTCGAAGAAAGCAAGTGCCGCAGCCTGAGCGATTTAAGTCCCCTCATGGATCAGGCGTGCCGGGAAATCGGCGGGACGCCCCAGTACTGGCGGCATTATTTTAACAATTTATGTTATGATTTTAACGAAGAACAGCAGGCTGGATTAGCTTTGTATTTCGCTTATGCTCGCGAGCTCGGCCTTCTAGAGCACGAGGTAAGCTTGAACATATGGAGCGATAATACGTTGATACGGGTGAAAGAATGAAACTAATGGATATTTTCGGTACATTGAAGAAAGACATGGACTTCATCGAACGGCAGTTGTACCGGAGCGTCGAGGGCGATGAGGAGTTGCTGAACGAAACCTCGCTCCATCTCCTGAAGGCAGGAGGCAAACGGCTGCGCCCGATCTTCGTGCTGCTGGGCGGCAAGTTTGGCACGTACGATCTGGAGCGGCTGCAGTATGTCGCCGTACCGCTCGAGCTGATCCACTCGGCATCGCTCGTACACGACGATGTGATCGACGACGCGGGAACACGGCGGGGCAAGCCGACGGTCAAGGCGAAGTGGGACAATAAAATCGCAATGTATACGGGCGATTACATTTATGCCAAAGCTTTGATGCTGGCTACCCAGCTGTCTGACCCTGAGGTGCACCAGATTTTGTCCAAAGCGATGGTGCAAATGTCGATCGGGGAAATGGAGCAAATTCGCGATTTCTTCAATACCGGACAGTCGGTTCGCCATTACCTGCTGCGTATCCGGCGCAAAACCGCCCTGTTGATTGCGATCAGCTGTCAGCTTGGCGCAGTGGCTTCGGGAGCCGATGCGAGGGCGAGTTCGCTTCTGTACCGCTACGGCTATAATATCGGCATGGCTTTCCAGATTCGCGATGATCTGCTTGATTTATGCGGTACGGAGAAGAGCATCGGCAAGCCGCCAGGCAGTGACATGCGTCAGGGCAATATTACCCTGCCGGTTATTTATACGCTCCAAGACCCGGAGCTTAGCAGGCCGCTGCTTCAGGCCATCGAAGGGATACGCAGCGCGGATGGAAGCGAGCATATCTCGGAGGCGATCAATATTATCAAATCGGGCTCAGGTATTGCGCAGGCCGAGCGGCTGGCGGAGACTTTTACCGATAAGGCGCTGGCGGCGCTTGATCAGCTTCCGGAGAGCAAGGCTAGAACCCATTTGAAGGAGATTGCTTTATTCATCAATAAACGTTCCTATTAGGAGGATGCACCTTCTTTAGGAGCGTGATTTTTATGGTACCCTTATTCCCTGATTTCTGGTAAAATACGCTGTAGTCGTAGCTTAAAAGAATGCACTATATCATCGTAGTATTCAATGTGACAACATTAGGGGAGGTAAACCATGGAACGGACATTTTTGATGGTTAAGCCAGATGGGGTTCAGCGTGGTTTGGTAGGAAGAATCGTTAGCCGGTTTGAAGACAAAGGATTGAAACTGATTTCCGGCAAGCTCGTACACGTGACGGAAGAGCAGGCGAAGCGTCACTATGCCGAGCATGAGGGCAAGCCCTTTTTTGACAGCTTGGTGCGCTTCATTACGTCTGGTCCGGTATTCGCAATGGTCTGGCAGGGCGATGATGTCATTGCATTGTCCCGAATGGTTATCGGTAAAACTCAGGTGACTGAGGCTTTGCCGGGCACGATCCGCGGGGATTTCGCAGCCCACACGCCATTTAATCTTATCCATGGTTCTGACGGTTTGGAGAGCGCAGAACGGGAAATCGCCAACTTTTTCGAGCCTCATGAAATACTAAACTACTCCAGAAGCATTGATCCATGGATATGAAAGAGTTGATTTCCAATCAGATTCGCTCCGGCCAAGACGGAATACCCGATCCGGATTATGAGGGCTTTATCCGTAATGTCAAACAACTGACAGGGATTGATTTGGCGCAGTATAAAGAGGCTCAGATGAAACGGCGCTTAACGACGCTGCGAAACAAGAATGGATATTCGACCTTCGCGTCTTTTTTCTCGGCGATGACGAACGATAAACCGTTATTCTATGAATTTTTAGATAAAATGACGATCAATGTGTCCGAGTTCTGGAGAAATCCCAATCGTTGGGAGACGCTGCGGGATACCGTACTGCCCGCTCTGGCGGCAGGGAAGTCCCGGCTGCGTGTATGGAGCGCGGCCTGCTCCACCGGAGAAGAACCGTATACGCTAGCTATGATTCTGAACGACTATGGCCTGCTGCAAAATACATACCTGTTGGCAACCGACATTGATGACGGCGCGCTCGGGAAGGCTAACGAGGGACTTTATCTGGAACGGTCGCTGAAGGATGTGCCGCCCGATGTGGCTGGGCGGTATTTCACCCCCGAGGGCGTGATGTACCGCATCGAGCCCAAGCTGAAGAAGGCGGTTACTTTCAAGAAGCAGAATTTGCTGCTCGATGATTTCGAGGAAGGCTTCGACCTGATTGTTTGCCGCAACGTCATGATCTATTTCACGGAAGAAGCGAAGCAGAGACTTTATCACCGCTTTGCCCAGGCGCTTCGTCCAGGCGGCATCCTTTTTGTGGGCAGTACGGAGCAAATATTCTCTCCGGGCAATTATGGTTTGGAAGCTTCGGAAACTTTTTTCTACCGCAAAAAAGATTGATGTATATTCATGCGAGTCTTGCCCGATACTTGAAATATCCAATGTCGTGGAGGTTAGTCATGGATAAGAGAAAAGTGATCGATGCTTATCGCAGAGGGTTCCTGACGCCGCAGGAATGCGCGCAAGTACTTGGCGTGGAACGCGGCCAATTAAACGGGCTTCTTGATTTGCCAGCGGATTCGCTGCGCATCATTGCTGCTTCGGCGAACAATCGTCCGGCCTCAAGCTAGTCGGTAGTAGAGACGATCCAGACGCACCGTAGTTGCTGCTTCAAGCAGCAGCGGCGGTGCGTCTTTTTAAGCATAGAAGGGCATAACGCTTCCTTGTCAAAAGGAAAGCACATATACTATAATTAGCAAAGATATGTTCGGATTTTAGCTCTTTACAGTTTAGCAGTTTTAAAGGGGGAACGCATCATAAATGAGGACGTTAACGGTAGATTTAGGGGATCGTTCGTATCCTATTTATATTGGTGAAGGCATGCTGAGCAAGTCTGGAGAGTATTTTCTGCAGCATCAACTGACGACGAAGAGTCCAGTGCTGATTGTCTCCGACGAGAATATCGCTCCGAAATACCTGCAGACCGTCGTAAATTCGCTGCAAGCGAGCGGATACCAAACCGTTAGTTCGGTCGTGAAGGCCGGCGAGAAATCAAAATCGCTGGACGTCTTCGAAGAGGTGATGACTGCGGCGATCGAGGGAGGTCTTGACCGCAAATCGACCGTGGTTGCCTTGGGCGGCGGAGTCGTCGGGGATTTGGCCGGTTTTGTAGCAGCTTCCTTTATGCGCGGGGTGCATTTCGTGCAGATGCCAACAACGATTCTGGCCCATGATAGCAGCGTTGGCGGCAAAGTGGCTGTCAATCACCGTCTGGCCAAGAATATGATCGGCGCATTCCATCAGCCGGCCATGGTGCTTTATGATGTAGACACACTGCAGAGCTTGCCAGAACGGGACGTTCGCTCAGGCCTATCCGAAATGATCAAGCATGGTTTGATCTGGGATGAACAATTTGCTTACTGGTGCCGGGATAACGCCGATCGGCTGCTCGCGCTGGACCGCGAAGCGCTCACTTACGGGCTGACGGAGGGATGTTCTGTTAAAGCCAAGGTCGTGTCATCCGATGAGACGGAGCAAGGTTTGCGTGCGATCCTAAACCTGGGTCATACGATTGGTCATGCGCTGGAGGCTATCGGCGGTTACGGCGAGTTTCTGCATGGCGAGGCGATATCGATAGGCATGGCCGCGGCTGCCCAGCTTGCTGTCAACAGGGGCAGGGATCGTTCCATTTACGAGGAGACGACGGCCCTGCTCGCCAAGTTCGGCTTGCCGACGACGATTCCCGGGCATTTGAATGATGAGGAGATCATTTCCGCGATGCTCCATGATAAGAAATTCAAAGAAAACCAAATCGTCTTCATCTTACCTGTCCGAATTGGAGAGGTTGAAATTGTATCCGACATGACGTTGGATGAAGTGCGACAAGTCATCAAACAATTGAAAGGGGAAGGGCAGCATGTATAATCGGGGGATTCGGGGAGCCACAACAGTTACCCGTAATGAGGAGGCGGAAATTTTACAGGAAACGGCTGTGCTCCTGAAAGAAATCGTCGCTCGTAACGAAATCGAGCCAGAGGACATTTGCAGCGTATGGATAACAGTGACGGCAGATTTGGATGCTACATTTCCTGCACGGGCCATCCGTGTGCTAAAGGGATGGGAGCTCGTGCCCCTTATGTGCTCGACGGAAATTCCGGTCAAAGGCAGCTTGCCGATGTGCATCCGCTTGTTGATCCAAGTGAATACGAACAAGAGCCAGCGCGAAATGAAACATGTGTACTTGAATGAAGCGAAGAGCCTGCGTCCAGATCTCGCGGCATCCGGCTCCTAGGATAAATTGCGCCGGGTGGTTGCCATGGAACATGGAATCATGTATTATTAATAACAGAATTTAGTTTTGATCGTGTGTTTTGAGCTGAGTAGAGCTTTAGATGAGCAGAGTTGAGCTGAGTAGCAGTACCTTGAGTGCAGATATAGAAACATGGAGTCGTGAAATCGAATATCAGATAATGATAGACGCTGGGGGACGTCCCTGGTTTGTCGTTAGCTAAGATATGGAACTTCCTTCGATGACTCTTTATTTCTTATATTTCTTCGGGTATTTGCGTAGCAGTATAATACTTGCGAGTCTATTCAAACCTCTACTTCGGTAGAGGTTTTTTTATTTGAACAGCAAAGCTCGAAGCATCGCATTGAAGCGCCATAATGTTGAGGAAAAGGAAGTGAAGGACATGATAACCACGCATGTAGAAGAGGTAATCAAACTGGCTAAGCAATACAATTTAATCCCCATAGTACGTCCACTGCTGGCTGACATGGAGACGCCGATCCGTATTTTTCGCCGGGTTGCCCAGCGGGAGCAGGCATTTTTGCTGGAAAGTGTAGAGGGAGGAATTCAATGGGCCAGATATTCCTTCATCGGAACTGATCCTTTCATGATGGTCAAGGCGAAGAAGGGCAAGGTGGTCATTGAGCGAGCAGGCGAACAGTCAGAGCTGCCCGGTAAGCCGCTGGAAGAGCTGAAGGCGATCCTGCGAAAATACCGCAGCCCGAAGCTGCCGGAACTGCCGCCGTTTACGGGCGGGGCAATCGGATTTTTTGGATACGATCTGCTGCAATATTACGAGAAGCTCCCGGCCCATCAAGTTGACGATATGAATATGCAGGATATTCAATTTATGTTCTGCGACCGGGTGATCGTATTCGATCACGTCAAACAGCACATATTGCTCGTAGCCAATGTCCATGTCCAGGAGGGCGATAGCGACGAAGATATTCGCCGCACCTATGGGCAGGCGCAGCAGGCGCTGGATGAAATGGCGGATTTACTGCTGGATGAAGGGCCGGGCGAACGCTTGAACCACAGACCGGTTCCCGGGGACGTCGAGCTGGGAGAAATCCAGTCGAATATGACCAAGCAGCAGTACCTCGATATGGTGGTGAGAGGCAAAGAATATATCCGTGCCGGGGATATTTTCCAAGTAGTGCTGTCCCAGCGCTTTCACATCGAGACGGCGGTCGATCCGCTTCACGTTTACCGGGTGCTGCGTACGATGAATCCGTCTCCATATATGTATTATTTGAAAATGGGTGATGAGATTATCGTCGGCACTTCCCCGGAGGCACTGGTAAAGGTTGAGGGCGACCGAGTGGAGACGCGGCCTATCGCTGGAACGCGGCCAAGGGGAGCGACACCAGAGGAAGACGCGGCCCTGGAGGCGGATTTGCTGCAGGACGAGAAGGAGCGTGCCGAGCATGTGATGCTCGTAGATCTTGGTCGTAACGATCTCGGGCGCGTATCCGAATTCGGTACTGTAAAATGCGAAAATTACATGGACATCGAGCGCTATTCCCATGTCATGCACATGGTATCCAAGGTGTCAGGCAAGCTGCGGAGCGACAAGGATTTCTTCGATGCCTTTATCTCCTGCCTACCGGCAGGAACGGTGTCAGGGGCTCCGAAGCTGCGGGCGATGGAGATCATCGCCGAATTGGAAAGGGAAGCCCGGGGCACCTATGCCGGAGCGATCGGGTACCTCGGTTTTTCCGGCAATATGGACTCCTGCATTACCATTCGGACGATTGTGTTCAAGAATGGCAAAGCTTATGTGCAGGCCGGGGGCGGGGTTGTCTGGGATTCGCTGCCGGAGAATGAATATCAGGAATCGATGAACAAAGCGAAGGCCCTGCTGAAGGCGATTCGGACAGCAGAAGCAATGTTCCCGACAGAATCGGGCGACGAAGCGGTCATTAACCAGGATTATTTGTATGAATATACCCCTTAAATATAGGATGAGGAGGAAGGGACTATGAGCGGACAGGAAATGCTGCAATCGGTGCTTAACCGTTTGATACAAGGTCAGAATTTGAAGCGGGAGGAAGCCCGCGAGGTCATGGAAATGCTGATGAACGGCGAAATGACGCATGCCCAGATCGGAGGGCTTCTGATGGCTCTTCGGATTAAAGGAGAGACGGTTGACGAGATCGCCGGGTTTGCCGAAGTGATGCGCAGCCACGCCAACCGGCTGCAAACGGAAACGAAGCAGCTGTTGGATACGTGCGGTACCGGCGGTTCGGGAATACACAAATTCAACATCTCGACGACTTCAGCCATTGTGGCTTCGTCGGTGTCCGTCCGCGTTGCCAAACACGGTAACCGATCGGCTTCGGGCCGTGCCGGGAGCGCGGATGTGCTGGAGGCGCTTGGGGTTAACATTCATCTTAGCGCGGATCAGGCCAAGCATTGCCTTGACGATATCGGCATCTGCTTCCTCTTCGCCCAGCTGTATCACCCGTCGATGAAATATGCGGCTGCCCCGCGCAAGGAATTGGGGGTACGCACTATATTCAATATGCTTGGCCCGCTGACGAATCCGGCGGGAGCGGACCGCCAGGTGCTGGGCATTTATGATCGGGAGAAGACGGAGACTGTCGCTGAAGTATTAAGGGAGCTTGGGCTGAAGCGTGCGCTTGTCGTGACGAGCCATGAAGGCCTGGATGAAATCAGCATTTCTTCCGCGACACGCATCTCGGAATTAAGAAACGGAAACGTAACGACTTATGATGTGCATCCGAGCGATCTAGGCCTGGGAACATACCCGCTCAGCGAAATGATGGGCGGGGATCCGGCTGTCAATGCAGCTATCATCCGCCGTGTGCTGCAGGGGGAGAAGGGCGCATACCGGGATGTCGTGCTGGCCAATGCCGGAGCGTGCATTTATGTGTCCGGCCTTGCAGACAGCATTCGCGAAGGCGTTGCCATCGCAGCGGAATCGATTGATTCGGGCAAAGCGTATGGTAAACTGGAGGAGCTTATTAAAACGACGGAGGCACTGAGCTATGTATCTTGATAAAATTGTGGAAACGAAACGGCAGGAGGTCGCCGCGCTCGCGGCGCATTTTTCAATAAACGAAGCGGAGCGGCTTATTGCGGACATGGGTCCGACCCGAGGCTTTCACCGGGCATTGGCGGAAGGACGCAACAGGGAGATGGGCTTGATCGCCGAAGTGAAAAAGGCCTCTCCATCCAAAGGGCTGATTCGTGCGGATTTTCATCCGGTAGAAATTGCCCGCAGCTATGAGGCGGCCGGAGCAGACTGCATTTCCGTACTTACGGACGAGACATACTTCCAAGGGAGCGGTGATTATTTGCAGGCGATCCGCGAGGCCGTCAAGCTGCCGCTGCTGCGCAAAGATTTTATTATTGATGAGCGGCAGATTTTTGAAGCCAGGCTGCTTGGGGCGGATGCGGTACTGCTGATCGCGGCCATTTTAGACGATGTCCAGCTTCGGGATTATTTGCAGGCAGCGTCTTCGCTTGGCCTGGATTCCTTGGTGGAAGTCCATGACCGTACTGAGCTCGAGCGCGTACTCAGTCTAAATACGGCTAAGCTGATCGGGATCAACAACCGTAATTTGAAGACCTTTGAGACGACACTTCAGGTGACCGCTGACTTGGCGAAGCAGGTACCTGCGGATATTACGCTTATAAGTGAGAGCGGCATTCAAACGCCAGAGGATATTTCATTTTTGGCGGGCTGCGGCGCCAAAGGCGTTCTCATCGGGGAAACGTTCATGCGCCATGAGGACGTGCAGCAGGCCGTTGTCAACGTCATGGGCTCGGCATGCCGGGCTGGACAATAATTATGGCCAGTAGAAGGGAGCCCTATGCATGATGAGCAGCACTGCGGTAAAAATTTGTGGACTTCAATCCGTTGAAGTGCTAAAATCTATGGTACACTTACCTATAGATTATATTGGTTTTGTATTCGCCAAGAGCAAGCGCCAGGTCAGCGGGGCTCAGGCTGCCGAGTTAATTCCCATACTTCAGGAATGGATCACGGGGACGGCGCCGGCCAGCGTCGGCGTGTTCGTTAATCCGACTTTACCGGAGCTTTCGCGAATATTAGCGGAGGCTCCTCTCGATATTATTCAGCTTCACGGTTCGGAGACGCCAGAATTTTGCAGGGAAGTGAAGCAGGCGTTCGGGGTGAAAATATTTAAGGCGCTTTCGGTGAAAGATGACGGCTCGATTCATCATGAGCAGCCTTTGGCTGGCTATGAAGGCGTCATTGACGGCTTGCTGCTGGATACGTATGACCCGCTCTATGGCGGTGGGTCAGGCAAGACCTTCGCTTGGGAGCGCGCGGAGCCATATAAGACTTGGGCCAACCGGCATGAAATAGAGTTCCTTGCTGCGGGCGGCCTTCATCCCGGCAATGTGGAGGAGCTAATCGGCTGCCTAAACCCTGACGGGGTTGACGTTTCCAGCGGCGTTGAGACAGACGGAGTAAAAGATATAAATAAAATTATAGCATTCGTGGAGAGGGTGAAAGGGAAATGACGCAAGTACCTGACGAACAGGGGCGCTTTGGTCCCTTTGGCGGCCGATATGTGCCGGAGACTTTAATGAACGCGCTCATCGAACTGGAGGAATCTTATCGGAAATACGAGGATGACCCCGAATTTCTCGAGGATATCCGCTATTTGCTGAAGCAGTATTCAGGCAGGGAAACTCCGCTTTATTATGCCCAGCGTCTGACAGAGCATTTGGGCGGAGCCAAAATATATTTGAAGCGTGAAGACTTGAACCATACCGGAGCCCATAAAATTAATAACGCCATCGGGCAAGCCTTGCTGGCTAAACGGATGGGTAAGAATAAGGTAATCGCCGAGACTGGGGCGGGGCAGCATGGCGTAGCGACAGCGACGGTGGCTGCTTTGCTTGGGCTGGAATGCAAGGTGTTCATGGGTGAGGAGGATACGAAGCGCCAGCAGCTTAACGTATTCCGCATGAAGCTGCTCGGAGCCGAGGTGGTGCCCGTGCTGTCCGGTACGCGGACGTTGAAGGATGCCTGCAACGAAGCGCTGCGCTACTGGGTAGCTAACGTTCAGGACACGTTCTACATTCTCGGATCGGCTACGGGTCCGCATCCTTATCCGATGATGGTACGGAATTTTCAGCGGGTTATCGGCGATGAGACGCGCCGGCAAATCCTTGAAGCCGAAGGGCGGCTTCCGGATATGCTTGTCGCAGCAGTAGGCGGCGGCAGCAATGCGATCGGCATGTTCTACCCGTTCGTGGAGGATACGTCCGTTCAATTGATTGGCGTGGAGGCGGCTGGCCGAGGAGTGGACACCGAGTATCACGCCGCAACGATGACGAAGGGGACGAGAGGGGTATTCCAAGGCTCCATGAGCTACCTCTTGCAGGATGAACATGGACAGGTGCTGCCTGCGCATTCTATCTCGGCAGGCCTTGATTACCCCGGCGTGGGCCCGGAGCATTCTTATTTGAAGGATATCCAGCGAGCGAAGTATGTACCGATTACCGATGCTGAGGCGCTCGATGCGCTCGGGCTTCTCAGCCGGACTGAAGGCATTATTCCCGCGCTGGAATCTGCCCATGCTGTAGCCCAGGTTGTGAAGCTGGCGCCATCGATGAGTAAGGATGAGATTATCGTCATCTGTCTATCGGGGCGTGGAGATAAAGACGTTGAGTCGATTATGGCTTACACGGAAGGAGCGAAGCAATCATGAATGCAGCAGCGGCAACCAATGCACTAGATCTTACTTTTGAGCGGCTTAAGGCCGAGGGAAAAACGGCGCTGATGCCTTTTATCACGGTTGGCGACCCGGATCCGGCTGCGACTGTGGACATCCTTGTCGCCCTGCAGGAAGCAGGAGCTGACATTGTAGAGCTTGGCGTTCCTTATTCGGATCCCCTTGCCGACGGACCGGTCATTCAACGCGCTTCCGAGCGGGCTCTTGTACATCACATCACGATTGACACATGTCTCGATACGGCAAGGAAGGCTAAGGAACGCGGCGTGACGATGCCATTCGTATTGTTTACTTACTACAATCCGGCCCTGCAGATCGGATTGGATCGTTTTTTCTCCAAGCTGCAGGAGGCGGAAATCAGCGGATTGATCATCCCTGACTTGCCTTTTGAAGAATCGGCAGAGGTGCTCGCTCTTGCGGATGCGGCTAATATACGGCTAGTGCCGCTTGTTGCGCCAACTTCCAACGACCGCATCGCACGCATTATGTCTTCGGCCCGCGGCTTTATTTACTGTGTATCATCGGTAGGTGTGACGGGGGAAAGATCGTCCTTCTTCGAAGGAGTCGAGCAGTTTATCAGTTCCGTCAAGGAACAGACGGAATTGCCTGTGGCGATCGGCTTTGGCATATCAAGCAGCGAGCAGGTGCGCCGCTTCTCGGAAATTTGCGATGGGGTGGTCATCGGCAGCGCGATCGTACGTAAAATTGAGGAATCCATTCCTCTGTTGCAAGATCCAGAAACAAAATCACAAGGCTTATTGCAAATCCGCGACTTTGTGGCACAATTAAAATCATAGTTTTTATTAGTTTTTATTGAAGGAGGAACTTCTGATGCTGCCCAAATCCCGAATAGTTAATCTTCCTGTGTACCAGCCAGGCAAGCCTGCTGAGGAAGTGAAGAAGGAACTAGGCCTGGAGGAAGTTATTAAACTGGCCTCCAATGAAAATCCATATGGCTGCTCTCCACGCGTTCGCGCGGCGATTGAAGCAGAACTGGCTAATATTACCCAGTACCCTGACGGCAGCTCTGCGGAATTGACCGAGGTGCTTGCACAGCATCTTGGGGTCAGCAGGGAGCAGATCATTTTCGGCTGCGGTTCCGATGAAGTCATCGCCTTGATCTGCCGTGCATTCCTGCTGCCAGGGGACGAAACGGTCATGGCTGATCAGACCTTCTCCGTGTACGACACGAATTCACGCATCGAAGGGGCGACGATTATCGAAGTTCCGCTGCAGGACGGCACGCATGACCTTGAAGGCATGCTCGCTAAGGTGGGGGAGAAGACCAAGATTGTCTGGATTTGCAACCCGAATAACCCGACGGGCACCATCGTCACGGACGATGCCCTCAGATCGTTCCTTGACCGGGTGCCCGCCCATGTTCTTGTCGTGCTTGACGAGGCGTATGCCGAATATGTGACCGATGCTTCCTACACGGACGGAATCAGCCTGCTTGGCAAATATTCTAATGTGATCGTCCTGCGGACTTTCTCCAAAATCTACGGCCTCGCATCTTTGCGGATCGGCTACGGCGTTGGACAGCCGGAGGTGATTCAGCTGATCAACCGCGTTCGCGAGCCGTTCAATACGTCCCGCTTTGGTCAAGCAGCTGCCAAGGCCTCTATTGCAGATCTTGATTTTGTGAAGGAATGCCGGGAAAAAAATGCTGAAGGGGTCCGTTATTTGAGCGCGGAGTTTGAGCGGCTTGGATTGGCCTATTTTCCGGCCCATGGCAATTTCATGCTGGTTCAGGTCAAACGGCCGGGAGGGGAAGTGTTTCAGGAATTGATGAAGCTGGGCATTATTATTCGTTCCGGCTTCGGCAAGTATCCGGACTACATTCGCGTGACCGTAGGAACCAAAGAGCAGAACGTGAAGTTTATCGCCGCTCTGGAGCAGGTCCTAGAGAAAGACCAGGTACAGGTATAGTTCCTGTAGGAGCGCGTCTTAAATCCAAATCGTAGAAATCGAGTGAGAATTCATGCCAATTAAAGTAGCAATATTCGGAGTAGGATTGATTGGCGGTTCGCTGGCGCTTTGCCTGAGAGGCAAGCCCGGCTTAACCGTCATTGGGCACAGCCATCGTCCCGAATCCCAACAAAGAATTATGGATCGCGGCGTCGTTGACGCCGTGACTTTATCTATGGAAGAAGCGGCGTGCGACGCCGACTTCATTTTTTTGTGTGTACCCGTCGGCAGTTTGGAGCCGTATCTGCGGAAACTCAGCGAGCTGCCGCTTAAGCAGGGATGTATCATTACGGATGTCGGCAGCACAAAAGCTTCGGTAGCCGCCTGCGCGGCGATGCTAAGCCGTCCGGGCGTACATTTCATTGGCGGCCATCCGATGGCCGGGTCGGAGCGTTCCGGCGTTGAGGCTGCCTCCTCGCTGTTATTCGAGAATGCGTATTATGTGTTGACTCCTTCAGAGGATGTTCCGGAGGATTCCTACCGGAAGCTGGAGGAACTGTTGTCCTATACCAAAGCGCAAATTGTCCGGGTAGACCCGGTGCTGCATGATGAAATTGTCGGGGCTATCAGCCATCTGCCGCATATTATTGCGGTAGCGCTCGTCAATCAAATTCGCACCTATAACAACACGGACGCTGACGGCTTGTACCGATTGCTTGCCGCTGGCGGATTTCGCGATATTACGCGAATCGCTTCAAGCGATCCGGTTATTTGGCGTGATATTTTACTGAGTAACCGGGATATTCTCCTAACTTTGCTTAAGGACTGGAACCGCGAAATCGATGGGTTTATTCATTTACTGGAATCGCGGGACGGGGAGGGCATCGAGACCGCGTTCGCCACCGCTAACCAATTCCGCAGCGAGCTTCCAGAGCGGCGTAAAGGCGCAATTACTTCACTGTACGATATTTATATCGATGTGCCGGATCACCCGGGAATTATCGGTCAAATCGCGACGCAGCTCGGCGACCAGCATATTAACCTGAGCAACATGCAGATTATCGAGAGCCGGGAGGACGTCCCTGGGGTCATGCGCTTATCCTTCCGCCAAGAGTCGGAAATGGAACGGGCAAAGCAGCATTTGCAGTCTTTAAATTACAAGGTGTATGTGTAGGCGGCATAGGTGCATTGCACCTTTTGCCAAATGTAAATGAAAGCGATTAAAAAATAGTGTTGACAGAATGAAAACGTATACAATATAATAGAACTACAGTATGGTTTCTCTCCACTCCTATCCAATAACTGTTGCTCTAAATTGAGCAGTGGCCACTTTACGAAGTGGCCTTTTTTTTTGCGTTTTAAATAATTGTCAAATTTAAGCAACCTTTTTCCTGCTGATTTCGTTTAGAATGTAGTTGGCGGTTACATAGCATTATTTTTCTTATTAAGAATCTATGGTATAATATTCAAGGATTGTACGAACACCTGCTAATTCAGCAATAATTTGGTTTATAAAAAAATATGGCTTGAAGACCGCAACTTTTTGAATCCTGTTCGGTAATAATGAAGAGAGAGTCGAACGGGAAGAAGCACATGGATGGGCGAGGAGGATCGCACTCAAATGACGGATTCCCAAATGATTCGTGAAATTAAGGAAGGCAATACGGAGCTGTATTCGGAATTGATGCGGAGATACCAGCGTAAGATATTGGCCTTTATCTATCACATGTTGAAGAGCGCTCATATGGAGCTGCTCGCAGAAGATTTATGCTCGGAAACGTTCTATAAAGCATTTCGGAGTCTGAACTCCTTCCGCGAAGTGGATGCATCATTCTCAACCTGGCTGTATACGATCGCCAGAAATACGGTGCTAAGTGAGCTGCGCAAGCAGCGCGCAGGCAGCGTCCCGCTGGAAGAGAGCGGTATTGTACCGGTGGCGCCTAACGAACTTGCACCGGAGCAAGCGATATTGCGCAGCGAGAAGGTTGAATTGGTGCGTGAAGCGATTAATAACCTTCCGGAGAAGCAGAGGTCGGCGCTTATCCTTCGCGAGTACGACCAACTGGATTATCAAGAGATCGCAGGTGTGCTGGGTCAAAGCGTAAGCGCAGTGAAATCTCTGTTATTCCGTGCACGCAGCAGCGTGAAAAGTCAGCTTGAACCCTACTTTTATGAACAGATTTACGAGCCGTATGAAGGGATGAAAAGCAGATGAATTGTAGAGAGGCCCAAGAGCTGTTCGGATTAATTTCCGACTTGCCGGATCATGATCCCCAGCGTAAAATGCTGGAATGGCATATTTTGGGCTGCGAATACTGTGCGGCTGAATACTCCTTATGGCAGGATAGTATAGAAATGATTCATGAACTGCCAGTGGAGTTGTCAGCAGATGAGGCGGAGCGGGTGAACCGCAAAGTCATGGATCGCATCTATGCGGAATCACCTTGGCTCGCACCTGGCGGCGAGCATAGCAAAGTTACCAATCGGATTAGACGGCGCGTATCCATTTGGTCCGCCTGTTTCCTGGCAGTATTCTTGTGCAGCTTCCTCGTATTCCTGATCGGTGGATACGGCCAGAGCAATGATTCGATCAAACCGGCTACAGGTGTGCTTAAGCCCGTTGTTATCACTGAGGATATGGCCTCCTCGGCGGAGCTCCCGATATTTGACTTGTCGAACGTTTCGCGAGGGATTGTAGAGCCCTTTGTCATGCAAATGGGACCTGCCTATCCGCAATATTGGATGGTTCTGTCGATGGCAGGTATGCTGCTGGCGCTCATATCCTACAGCGGCATACGCCGGGCAAGGAGATAATTCAATAACAGTTCAAGCGCTTCTTCACCTATTTGCGGGAAGAAGCGCTTGTTTTTAAAGGCAATAATATATTATAGTACTGTTCAAATGAATAAAATATCGAAGCAAATTACGCGGAGGTTCAGCATGATTGTCGGATTAATTCGTCATGGACTAACAGATTGGAATGCAGCGGGGAAAATCCAAGGCCAAAGCGATATCCCGCTCAACGACGAGGGGCGCAGACAAGCTCTGATGCTTGCCGAGAGGCTTCAACGCGAGAGCGGTGAACTCCCATGGGACTTTATTATTACGAGTGGATTATCGCGCGCTCAAGAGACAGGCGCAATCATTGCCGAAATTTTGCAAATCCCGGTATACGACCCCGATTCCAGATTAATGGAGCGGGCATTCGGCCAAATCGAGGGCTTGACCTCGGAGGAGAGGGAGACCCTTTGGGGTAAAGATTGGTACATGCTGGACTTGGGCCAGGAGAAGGAGGATGACATCCGGCGTCGAGCCCTCGAATTTATGGAAGAGCTAGGCGAGCGTTATCCGGATAAGCGCATCCTTGTCATTTCACATGGGGCATTGTTGGCCCAGTTATATACTGCGTTATATGATAATAAGTACACAGAACGGATTGGCAACTTGTCGCTCACGATTCTGGAGAAGAAGGATCAAGATTGGTACATGCTGCTTTATAATTGTACGAAGCATCTTACAGAAAATTTGAAGGATTCGAAATAACCCGCATAGCCGCGGGTTATTTTTTTTGTGAATACGGAATAAAAGCTGCAAATTTTCCCATAATGGTAGTAAAACAGCGAGGCGGTAAAATATGGACTTGGCGGATATGCTCACTTTTGCCGATATCGGACAGCTTAGCAGAATAGCGGATCATTACCAATGTGATTGCAACGGAAACTCTAAGAACGATCTGATTCAGTCGATTTTACAGACGGTCGGGCGCAGGGAGTTTATCGAGCAGCATCTTGATCAATTGAGTTTGGAAGATTTGCGATTTCTGAATAGGCTGCTATTTGACGGAAGACGCCAGTTCAGCTTGGAAGAATTGATCGCCTGTGCTCAGCAATCGCGTTTCACGCAGGATGCCAAAGAGCGCGAGAGCCCCAGGGATGTCATCACTAGATTCAGGCAGCGTGGATGGCTGTTTAACGGTTCAACCGCAAGCACAAAGTACTTGTTCGAAGTTCCCGAGGACCTGAAGCGGCGTTTCAGAGCATCTCTGGAGTCGCGGTTTAAATCGGCCGTCACACCAGCGGGTGCGGAACCGACCGTCTACAGGGAGGAGTATGATTTGCTTCCGAAGGATTTAAGAGAGCTGCTGGATTACGTTTATCACCACGAAATACCGCTGAATGCCGAAGGCGTCATGTACAGAAGAAATCAGATGCAGCTTCTGGATAAACTTCACGTGGCCGAGCCCCTGGTCGGCAAGGGCTGGAGGTTTGGCTATGGGCGAAGGTTCAAGGATTATCCGAACCGCCTGGCGCTGCTCTACGACTATGCCTATCACATGAAATGGATAAGGGAGGAAGGCGGATTATTGGTCCTGACGGCTAACGGCAGTGCGTTCCTTGCGGAAAACAAGCAAGAACCGATGATACAGTTTGTTAGCTTTTGGTTAAGACTTTATAAAGGGCCTATCCCTAACTTGCTCTCTCTGATCTACTGGATAGAGCGCTGCTCCAGTGAATGGGTAACAGCAGTTTCGCTGTTCGCGCAAATGAAGCTTTTGATCAAGCCGTTTTATTACGATACTCCGGAGTCCATTTTCGAAGAACGCATTTTGCACATGATGCTGCATCTGGGTATGCTGCGAATCGGCGAAGGAGAAACGCGTGAAAGATTTGTGCAGACGACACCTTTCGGGAAACACTGCGTTCATCAGCTGATAAAGCGCTAATTGCATCGGATAGAGGTAGCCTGCCGCGTACATTGACAATGACAAACCATGCTGATACAATCACTCCCAATTCAAAACGGAGGAGTGGTTATCTTGTTACTGAATTATCGGGGAAAACAGCCTGTGGTGGATGCATCAGTATTCATTGCAGAAGGCGCTAAACTGATCGGTGACGTAACCGTCGGTAAAGACAGCAGCGTTTGGTTCAACGCGGTGCTTCGTGGAGATTTGGCTGGAATCCGAATTGGGGAGAGAACTAATCTTCAGGATGGGGTTGTAGGCCACGTCAATACCGGGCAGCCCTTAATCGTCGAAAACGATGTCTCTGTTGGTCACGCCGCGATCATTCACGGTTGTCATATAGGCAAGGGCACTTTAATCGGCATGGGGGCTATCATCTTAAACGGAGCAGCTATCGGTGAATATGCTTTAATAGGAGCAGGTTCTTTAGTCACGGAAAATACAGTCATCCCCGCTTATACGCTTGCTTTGGGCTCACCCGCAAGGGTTGTCCGCGAACTTACGGAAGCCGATTTGCAGCGAATGAAACTGACGACCGACAGCTATGTTGCGAAAGGAAAAGAATACAGGATCTAGTTGGAGGTGCATCCTATGGATCAAATGAAGGTAACTTACGAAGTGATGCTTGGCCTGGCCGCGGAGATGGTATGGGATGAAGCTCTACGCAAACACCGTTCCGAGCAAATTTACAGTGAAATAGATTCCGCTTTGGCCAAGGGTGACGAAGAAGCCTTTCGAGCTTTGACAGAAGAACTTAAAGCGCTAGAGGATTTGAAGGAATGCCGTTAACGGCATTCTTTTTTTTCAAGCTTTTAATTGACGATATCCTCTGTATATAATGTTTAAAGGAAAACAGGAAGGGGATACATATGAAATTCAGTGAAATCGAGGCGACGTTATGGGAAGAGCTGCAGCCGTATCTGGATACTTGCCTCATTCCGGTCACCGGGCTTACCGGGAGCGAGCAGCCATATGAAGTGACCGCTGCGCTTGAGAGGTTAAGAGACGTCATGGATTGGATCGAGATTCCATTCAAGGGAAGAGTCGTAACATATCCTTCTTTTCAATATGGACGGGACGATATATTGTCGCAAGTAAATGAAATTTGTCATAATGTCAAGTTATCTGGTTTTAAATATATCATCGTCGCGTCTGCCGATGTCGAGCTTCCGGCCGAATATATTCCTCATGCAGATTTAATCGTTGCCGCAAGCGAATTTAAGGAAGTTCAGGGTACCGAAGCAAGCGCCGCGGTAGGCAGAAAAATTCAGCAAATGTGGCAGCAGGGCTAAAAACACCAATTGTGACAAATTATCAACATTTTATGCGTTCGTTGAGCACCAGGGGCTGAAAAAGACGACGGATATTCTTGACGCTCTCAGAACCCTAATATATTATTAATATGTCTTACCAAAACATGTGAGATTTATCATTGAAACGGGAGAGAGAATTGGCTTGCAAAGGGGGTTGAAGACAGTATGAGCATTCATAACGACGAGCATGAATCATCGCATAAACCGCCTACACGTAAGGAAATGTCCCGTCGGCAGTTTCTTACATATACGCTGGGGGGCGCTACCGCTTTTATGGTAGGGGGTGCAGCGCTGCCTATGGTACGTTTTGCTGTAGACCCGATTCTGCAGAAGAAAGGCGAGGGCACCTTTGTTAAGGTAGTTGAAGTCAGCAAGATCACGACTGAGCCGCAGGAATTCACGTTCGAGCTGCAGCAGCAGGACGGTTGGTATTCGAGCACAGCATCACTCGTCGCTTGGATCCGCAAGGATGAGAGCGGCAATATTTATGCGCTTTCACCGATCTGTAAGCATTTGGGCTGCACGGTCGGATGGAACACTAATGCGAGTTTTCCTGAGCAGTACCATTGTCCTTGTCATGGCGCGCATTATACGAAAGAGGGCAAGCAACTCGCTGTTGCGTCCGCTCCGCTTGACGAATACAAGGTCATGCTGAAGGATGATTGGGTCTATTTGGGTGAAATTATCCCGAATAGTATCGTGAAATAAGGAGGCGTAGATTCGGATGTTTAAAAATGTGTACAACTGGATTGATGAACGTCTTGATATCACGCCGATTTGGAGAGATGTTGCGGACCACGAGGTTCCTGAGCACGTTAACCCGGCGCATCACTTCTCCGCTTTCGTGTATTGCTTCGGCGGCTTGACGTTCTTTATTACTGTAATCCAGATTCTGTCGGGGATGTTTCTTACGATGTATTACGTTCCGGACATTATTAATGCTTACGCCAGTGTGGAGTATTTGCAGACACAGGTCGCATTCGGCCAAATCGTCCGCGGTATGCACCACTGGGGAGCAAGCTTGGTCATCGTCATGATGTTCCTTCACACGCTACGGGTATTCTTCACGGGCTCCTATAAGGCGCCGCGGGAGATGAACTGGGTTGTGGGCATGCTGATTTTCTTTGTCATGATCGGACTCGGTCTGACTGGTTATTTGCTGCCATGGGACAACAAAGCGTATTTTGCAACGAAGGTTACGCTTGAAATCGCTAACTCTGTACCGGTTCTCGGGCCTGTTATCAAAGAGCTGCTTCAGGGCGGCACCATCGTAGGGGCTGAGACGCTTACTCGGTTCTTTGCTATTCACGTGTTCTTCCTTCCGGCCGTGCTGCTTATCCTTCTGGTAGGACACTTTATTATGATCCGCAGACAGGGTATTTCCGGTCCGCTATAAAATTGAGAAGGGAGGCACTAACATGGCTCACGTAGACAAATCGAAAGAAAAAGTCGTATTTGTCGGCGATTCGCGCGTACGCAAGGGTAACGGATTTATCACTCCTCCCGATTATACGGCATATCCGGGCAAATCGGAGGCGTTTATTCCGAACTTTTTGTTAAAAGAATGGATGGTCGGAGTCGTCGTGCTTGTAGGGTTTCTCGTATTGACCATTTCGGAGCCCGCTCCGCTCGGTTATCCGGCTAACCCAAGCGCATCGGTTATTCCGATGCCGGACTGGTATTTTCTATTTCTGTACCAGTATTTGAAATATCCTTATGCTTCGGGAGACTGGGTCGTGCTCGGAACACTCGGTATTCCGGGCGTGGCATTCGGCGGTTTACTGCTTGCTCCGTTCCTTGATCGCGGGAAGGAGCGCCGCTTCTATCGCCGTCCAATCGCTTCATCGTTGATGTTTCTGTCGCTGGCAGCCACCGTTTATTTGACGAACGTAGCCTGGACACATTACACGGATGAGCTGGAGAAGACGGGCGCGAAGCCGGAGCACATTCAACGCGAGGAAGAGGCTAGGGAGAAACGGGAACAAGGATTGCCTACCTCGAACGCGATTCGGCAGAAAGAAGTGGCCATCGTGGATAAAGATGATCCGGCGATGGAGACATACAAGAAAGCTACCTGCATCAACTGCCATGCTGCTGATTTGAAGGGAACTGCGGCTCCGTCATTGCGTGGAATCGGAGACAAGCATAGCAAGGATGAGATTCTGACGATCATCCATGAAGGCTATGAAACGATGCCGCCAATGTATGATGTTGCGACCAAGGCAGGTCTGTCCGATGAGGAGATCGATCACTTGGCCGAATGGCTTGCGAAACAAAAAGCCGAACAGTAAAATAGAAATAAATCAAAACCTGATCGCAGCGTCGATCAGGTTTTTGGTTTCCAAGGACAATTGCGGCTGTGCAAGCCTGCTGCATGGAAGGAGCATGAAAGTTGAGGCTGTCATCGTTTTGGAGCCGGGAGTTTCTGACGAGCCGGTTCATTCTATGGGCTTTGTTCATAAGTAATCTGTTAGGCACGGTTTATGGGTACATATGGTATGAGGCGCAGCTTCGTGAGACTTGGGCCAATTATCCGCGCTGGCTGATTCCTTTCGTGCCGGATAGCCCTACGGCTAGTTTGTTTTTTACGCTGGCGCTGCTGTTTCTAATGTTTCCGACCACATTGTCGAAGTATAATCGGATTCGCACATTAATTGAAGCGTTAGCGGTGGTGACGAGTGTAAAGTACGGCGTATGGGCGGTAAGCATTATTTTTGCAGGTGCATATCAGGGCGAGGTGCTCGTATGGCAGGATTGGATGCTGGTGGCTTCCCATTTAGCCATGGCTGTTGAAGCGCTGCTCTTCGTCCGCTTCTTCAAATACGGCACGGTTATGCTGCTTGCAGCGGGGGTTTGGACATTCCTAAATGATTTCATAGATTATTCGTTTGGCGTCTATCCTTGGCTGCCGCAGGCGCTCTGGGACGATGTTGGGTATGTGGCTGTCTTTACCGTAGCGCTGACGGGAGCCAGCATAGCAGCCGGTTGGATAGCCATGAGAGCAGCCAAAAGAATATAAGCGGTTCTAAGGCAGGACAGCTTGCCATACCATGATTGGTAAGGGGGGGATGTCCGTGACGCGGGACAAGAAGAGACGGGGACTGCTCGTGCTGTTGTATGCACTGCTGACTGTATGTTGGATGGTGCAGCATCCGGGCATGGCTGCGGCCATGCATAGCGATTCAGAAGTATCATCTTCAATGGAACGGGACGAGAGGCTGAAGAGCTTTGAAACCGTGACAGAGCGCCTATACAATGTCATGCAGCAAGGAGATACTTCGGCGGCGCACCAGGAAATGGATCAATTAATCCGGACCCTGGAGGGGTTGTCGTTTCGGGGGGTGACTTCTGTAGATGGCATCCATGCTCTTGCGGAATGCATTATGGATACTAGGGAAACGATCAACCGGGTGAAGCTGTCGCCTGAAGCGTGGGTTGAGACGTCGGCACGCTTAAGACTGGCCGTAAATAGCCTGACGCATAAACGGGATGCCCTATGGCAGCAATATTATAAAGTGATGTCCAGCAGTCTGCAGGACATGGGAAAGGCTCGCTCGGGTGGTGACCGGACCGGATTCAAGGAAGCGTTCCAATCCTTGCAGGCGAACTATGAAATGATCAGGCCGGCTGCGCTCATTCAACGAGACGCAGCAGACGTGAACAAGTTCGATTCATGGCTGTCCTATATTGAGCGGCTCGGAGGTGACACTTCTTGGGATGAGGCGGCGCTGAGAGGAGCGATCGATCAAGGGGGGCCGCTGCTGCAGGAGCTGTTTGGGCGCAAAGGCCATGAGCCCGTTTTTTTGCCGATCATCGGGATTAGGAGTCCCTGGTACTGGAGCGCCCTGATCGGCGGCTGGATCATGCTTGCGCTGACTTATACGGCGATGCGCAAATACCAGGCCGAACAAGACGTATCTCCGGTGCAAAGGCCTAAATAAAATGGCGGTACCGTTCTAAAGACGGGAGAATAGCAAATCAAGCGACTGTTCCGGTTAGCCCTGCTTCCTTACGAAGCGGGGCTAATCCTCTTTAAAGCCTTCCCCGTGTACGTCATGAACGTCGCTGATGATGATAAATGCTCTAGGGTCAATGGACCTGACGATCCCCCGCAGCCGCCGCATTTCCTGCCTTGAAACGACGCAGTAAGCAACATGCTTGGCTTGCTTGGAATAGGCGCCGACAGCAGGGATGAGCGTCACGCCTCGTTCGAGCTCCTTCGTAATGATGTCGGCGATTTCCGGAGCGAAGTCGCTGATGATGGTGAAGGCCCGGGCGGAGTAGGCGCCCTCTTGGATGAAGTCAATGACTTTGGAGGCGATAAAGACGGCAACCAGCGTATATAGAATATTTTCCTCCCTGATATAGAACAGAGACAAGCCGATAATGATCACGTCCAGGCTTAAAATCACTTGTCCCATGCTCCAGCCGTATTTGCGGCCGAGAATTCTGGCGATGATGTCCGAGCCTCCCGTCGTGCCCCCAAAGCGGAAAACGAGGCCCAAACCTGCTCCAAGCGTAACCCCGGCATAAAGGGAGGCCAGAATGTAATCATGCTCGGTCGTAAAGGGATTGATCCAGCCGGTACGAATCATATTTTCGAACATCCAGAGGAAGAAAGACAAGGATGCGATGCCGAGTCCTGTATATATGATCGAGCGCCCGCCTAATATTTTCCACCCTAATAGAAATAAAGGGATATTTAGCACCAGGTTGGAGATGGAAGGGGAAATGCCGAACGCGTAGTTGAGCAGGATCGTCACACCGGTTACCCCGCCTTCCATTAATTGGTTCGGTATAATGAAATAGAGCAGCCCGAACGCATAAATCGCCGTCCCCAGCATGATGGGAAGTATAGTACGCAGATAGCTTGCCAGTTTAAGAGTTCTCATTAAAATCCCTCGCCTGCAGTAAAATAAATTGCGTTATCTTCTTATTTTCACCGATTTGCGTTAGAAGTATTGATCGTTGTTCAACTCCGCTGATTTTTCTCTAAAGATCGATGCTCAACTCATATAGTATACCTTTTGCGCAGCGATTAAAAAATGATTTGTTTTCAAAACGTCTTTACGATAACATAGGGATAAAACCGAGTAAAGACGGGGAGGCATAGGCATTGCAAGAGAAAACACTGTCGGAAATGCAGCGGGAAGTGGATGCATACATATCGCAGTTCAAAGAAGGCTACTTCAGTCCGCTTAGCATGCTTGCCCGGATGAGCGAAGAGGTCGGCGAGCTGGCCCGGGAAGTGAACCACCGCTTTGGCGAGAAGCCGAAAAAGCCGGATGAAGCCGACAATTCCATCGAACTGGAGCTAGGCGATATATTGTTCATTACGATTTGCTTTGCGAATTCGCTCGGCATCGACCTGACGGAAGCGCATGATAAGGTTATGCATAAATTTAATACCCGCGATGCTGAGCGTTGGACCAAAAAGGACACCGATTAATTCATTACATCATATGCTGTAGTAATTTCAGCCCATACTGTGGGGGGACAGCATATGCAGGTTGAACAAAATTTGCAGAAGGCTTATCGCAGCATCTTTGATAATGATTTTGAGGGAGCGATTCACTGGTTCGAGCAGGCGCTGGCTGAGGGACAGGACAATGCAGACATTCATTATCGCTTGTCAATTACTTGCGCGCGCAGCGGTCAACTGGAGAAGGCGATTCATCATGCCCGTTTAGCTGCCACGCTAGAACCTGCCCATAAGGAATATAAATCGCATTATGACCGGCTGCAATCCAAGGAATTGACGCTCATGGCGAAGAAACTGGTGGAGAAGTCCCAGGATCCTGTTCGCGGGTTGGCGAAATCCGCGGTTGCCCTGCTGGAACGGGCGGTCCAATTGGACCCGTTATCGGTCATCGCTCAGCTATGGCTGTCGATAGCCTATGGTGAATTGCAGCAGTACACGCTTGCTTTACGAGCCGTCCGGGAGGCGCTGCAGCTTCCGCAGGACGAGGCTATCACAAAGCAGCTTCAACAATTGGAACAACGGTTCGCATCCAAGATTAATCAATCATCATCCTAGGAAATGTGAGGTAATTTCGAATGACTGAACAAATTAGAGTAGCTGTTGCCGGAGCTGGTGGCAGAATGGGTAAAGAAGTAGTAAAGATGGTTCTTGAGGATCCGAACTTGCGCCTGGTGGCAGCGGTGAATTTATCGGATGAAGGCCTGGACGCAGGTACGTTAGTCGGTCTTCCCGCTTGCGGCGTAACGCTCAGCAAGGATTTGGAGCTGGCGCTGGTGGAAGGCAAACCTCAGGTGCTGGTCGATTTCACTACGCCGCAGTCGGCGTATTCCAACACGGTGACGGCGATTAAGCATGGAGTTCGTCCGGTAATCGGAACAACGGGCTTCACACCGGAGCAAATCGAGGATTTGGACAAGCAGTGTCAGGAGCGGGGAATCGGCGGGCTGATTGCTCCCAACTTCTCCATCGGAGCTATCCTGATGATGAAATTTGCGGCCCAGGCGGCTAAATATTTCCCTCATCTTGAAATTATCGAATATCATGGGGATCAGAAATTAGACGCTCCCTCTGGAACTGCAGTGAAAACCGCGGAATTAATCGCCATGAACCGTGAGGAGCTGCGCCAAGGCAATCCGAATGAGGAAGAGACGATCGAAGGATCAAGAGGAGGCTACTATAATGGCTTCCGTATCCATAGCGTCCGTCTGCCTGGGGTTTTCGCCCAGCAGGAAGTTATTTTCGGCGGATTTGGCCAGACATTGAAGATTCGCCACGATTCCTACGAGCGCGCCGGATATATGCCGGGGGTCAACCTTGCGATCAGCAAAGTGCTCGAATATGAAGGCTTGATTTACGGCTTTGAGCATTTTGTAGACTGATAGTGGACTGATATTTAGAGATGCTGCTCAAAAAGGAGAAAACGCATATGATGAACATCGCATTTATTGCTCACGATCGAAAGAAAGAAGATATCGTTAACCTCGCCATAGCCTATGAACATGTGTTCATGGATAAGAAATTATATTCGACGGGAACGACAGGGGCGCGGATCATGGAGAGCACAAACCTGAACATACACCGTTTCCTGTCTGGGCCGCTCGGCGGCGATCAGCAAATCGGCGCGCTGATCGCACAAAATGAAATGGATCTCGTCATTTTTCTGCGTGATCCGCTGATGGCTCAGCCGCATGAGCCGGACATCACAGCATTGCTTCGCCTTTGCGATGTGCACGGCATCCCCGTGGCAACGAATATGGCAACTGCGGAAATCCTGATCCGGGCTCTCGACCGGGGAGATTTCGCCTGGCGTGAGCTGGTAGAGCAGAACAAGCCGGGGTTAGCGTAATGAGCATAAAGCTGGATATTCTCGTCATTGGCGCTCATGCTGACGATGCGGAGATCGGCATGTCCGGCACGATCGCGAAACAGGTTGCTGCCGGATTTAAAGTGGGCATCATCGATTTGACGGAAGCCGAGTTGTCCTCAAATGGCAGTGTTCAATTACGCAAAGAGGAAGCGGCCGCAGCTTCCCGGGTACTCGGCCTGGCACATCGGGGAAATTTGGGATTGCCAGATCGGGGACTGGATCCCACGTCTGACAATATAGCCGCTGTTGCTGCGGTGATCAGGTCGCATGCGCCGGATATCGTCTTCGCTCCGTACTGGGATGATCGCCATCCTGATCATGTGGCAGCGAGCAAGCTTGTGGAGGAAGCCGTCTTCAACGCCAAGCTGCGGCGCTATATGCCGGAAATTCCTGCGATCCCGCTTCCTGATTTATATTTTTACTTCATTAATGATTGGAGAACGCCGGACTTGCTCGTAGATATTACCGAGTATTACCCAGTCAAGGAGCAAGCGCTGGAATGCTATCGTTCTCAATTTGGACAGGCCGCTCCCGGAGAGGATATCGCTCCGACGCCTCTGAATCAGGGGTATGTGGATCGGGTGAAAGCAAGGGATGCTTTGCTTGGCCAGCGCAAGCTTATTCCTTATGCGGAAGGATTTGCGGTCAAGTCGCCCTTTTTGATAGAACGATTCGGATCCAGCAGCATATAAATTCAAAGTAAGGCACAAGACTACGAAGGAGGTCCCTCACTTTATGGACCCATTTCTAAAAATCGGCATAACCTGTTATCCGACGCTTGGCGGTTCCGGGGTTGTTGCCACTGAGTTAGGCAAGCTGCTGGCAGAGAAAGGACATGAGGTTCATTTCATATCGCATAGCGTTCCTTTTCGCTTGGGCAGCTACCACAAGAATATTTTTTATCATGAAGTAGAGGTCAGCGATTATTATGTTTTCCGATATCCGCCTTACGATTTATCGCTGGCCACGAAGATGGCGCAGGTAGCCAAGCAGCAGGAGTTGGATATTTTACACGTGCATTATGCGGTTCCGCATGCGGTCTGCGCTTTCTTGGCCAAACAAATGGTTGGCGATAAACTGAAAATCGTCACCACGCTGCACGGAACGGACATTACAGTACTTGCGCAGGATGAATCGCTGAAGGACTTGATCCGGCTGGCGATCAATGAGAGCGACGCAGTTACATCGGTGTCCCGCGATCTTATGAGAGAGACGCGTGAGGTTCTTGACATTTCGAGAGATATTGAGCTCACGTATAATTTCGTGGATGAGCGGGTGTATTACCCGCGTGACGCGAAATCCTGCCGCAGTGAATTCGCCGGTCCCGGCGAGAAGGTGCTCATGCATATTTCCAACTTTCGCCCTGTCAAGCGGGTAAGCGATGTTGTGGATGTATTCAATATGGTCAATGCAGAGGTTCCTTCCAAGCTGCTGTTCGTCGGCGAAGGTCCGGATCTTCCCAAAATCCAATGGAAAGTAAAAGAACTGGGATTGGCGGATCGCGTTCATTTCCTCGGTAAGCAGGATGATATCGCTCACGTTATCTCAATGGCGGATGTACTGCTTCTGCCGTCCGAAAAGGAAAGCTTCGGTCTTGTTGCCCTGGAAGCGATGGCCTGCGGCATTCCAACCGTTGGTTCGATGGCGGGGGGGATTCCCGAACTGGTCGCTCACAGAGAGACGGGCTTCCTGTCCCCCATCGGCGATACGCGCCAGATGGCGGACGACACGCTCTCGCTGCTTAAAGACGAGCAGCTTGCGCATAAATTCCGTGAGGCATGTTTGGCGCGTGCAAAAAACGAATTCAGCAGCGATCTCATTACAGCGCAGTATGAGAGCATTTATTATAAAGTGCTGGGACGTAAAATGCCTGTACCGAAGCCGCTTTGCGGGTGAAATAATTCATTTGGGCAGGCATGGAATGCCACGATGCGCTGCCTGACTGTTTGAATGTAAAGAGGGTTGGCCTCTGGAGGTTATAGTTATGCAAGTATGGAAGCAGGTAGACCCCCTGATGCTGCATCAGGGGGAACGGGTGCTTAGAACATTGATCGAATCCGGCTACAGCGCCTACTTCGTCGGAGGCTGCGTTCGGGATGAATTGATGGGCCGCCCGGTGCATGATATGGATATCGCGACTTCAGCGAAGCCTGAGCTCGTTATGGAATTATTCGAACGTACAATTCCGACCGGTTTGCAGCATGGCACTGTTACAGTGCTGATGGGAGACTATCCGTTTGAGGTCACGACGTTTCGCACAGAATCCCATTATGAAGATCATCGCCACCCTGCAGCCGTCGAATTTGTGGACGAGATTACCCAGGATTTACAGCGCCGCGACTTTACGATGAATGCGATTGCTCGCAGTTTGGATGGCGAACTGACGGATCCTTTTCAGGGTTGGTCGGATATTCGGGAAGGAGTCATCCGCTGCGTTGGACAGGCTGCGGAGCGGTTTGACGAGGATGCGCTCCGTATGATGCGAGCTGTTCGCTTTGCGTCGGTGTTCGGTTTCCGCCCCGTAAAGAGCCTCTGGCGGGCGCTTATTCAAGGCAGGGATAAACTAACCTACGTGGCGATGGAGCGCGTACGGGCCGAACTGGAGCGTCTGATGCTGGGACCGGATCCTCTCCGGGGACTGGAGCTGCTTCGCCGCAGCCGGCTGCTGCATTATGCCAAGCTGCCATTTAAAGAAGGTGACGGGCGAAGCCCCCGGCAGGAGGGGCAGCTTCAGGCGCTGAGCCATATGCCGGCCGATCCCCAGGAGCTAAGATGGTCTATGCTCCTTCAAGGATTAGGAATATCCAGGTATGAGGCGAAGGCCAAGATGAAAGCATGGACATTCTCGAACCAGGTCGCTGAGACTACGTCAGACATCATAAGATTTGACGAGGCATGGGGTGAAATAAAAGCGAGACACGGTGCGGCCGGGTCGGACCGGCTTCGCCGGGGCTGGGTCGAGCTTCAGCTGCACTACGGACACATGATCAGCCTACTGTGGCTGGAGCGTGAGCGTCAATGGTTGTCTTGCCAGGGAAGCGCGGGGAAAGAGGCGCTGCTTCGTCTGAATGAGGAGGAATTGCGCTGGCACCGCGGCGTGCCTGTTCACGAGCTAAAGGAGCTGGCGATTCGCGGCGGGGACGTACTTGCGGCTTTAGGCCAGAGAGGCGGCCCATGGCTGGGGGATCTAATGAAGCGGCTGCTGCAGCTCGTAGCCGTCGGCGATGTGCCAAACGAGAAGGAGCTCTTGCTCGATTATGTGAAAGCTGTGGTGAAACAAAATGAGTGATAGCCGCTTGCTTGATATGCTGCAGTCCAGGCCAGGCGAGTATATATCCGGTGAAGAAATCAGCCGGAAATTGTCGATAAGCCGGACGGCGGTATGGAAACAAATCAACAAGCTTCGTGAGGAAGGCTATGAATTTGAGGCTGTCTCCCGTAAAGGATACCGTTTGGTAAGCAAACCGGAGAAACTCGAATACAGTACCTTGCTCCAGGCATTGAGCACGGTCTCTTTCGGCCAGACCTTAAAGCTAATGGACGTAACCACATCTACGCAGGAAGAGGTTCGCCTGCTGGCAGAACACGGAGCGAGTGAAGGTACGCTTGTCATTGCCGAGGAGCAGACGATCGGCAGAGGACGTCAGGGCCGCAAGTGGCATTCTCCTGCTGGCAAGGGAATTTGGATGAGCCTGCTGCTTCGTCCGCAGCTACCCTTATCCGCTGCACCCCAGCTTACATTGCTCACTGCGGTGGCAGTATGCCGCGCCATTCGGGCAGTAACGGGAATCGGCGTCGGCATTAAATGGCCGAACGATTTGCTGGTCCGCGGACGCAAAATTTGCGGAATTTTGTTGGAGTCCGTAGGTGAGGATGAAATGATTCGCTATTGCATTGCGGGAATCGGCATCGATGCCAATCTAGAACCCGATGACCTGCCGCCGGAGCTGGCATCCATTGCGACCTCTCTGCAAATCGAAAGCGGCCGGAAGGTGGACCGGGCTGTATTGATCGGCGCAGTGATGACAGAAATGGAAAAGCTCTATGGGCTATACATGGAAGAGGGGTTCGCCCCGATCGGTCACTTATGGGAGGCTTTATCCGTGACGACCGGTCAGCAAATTACTGTCAAAACTGCACAGGGAGAAGTAAGCGGAAGAGCGATCGGCTTGGATGAGAGGGGAGGACTCCTCATTATGCAAGAGGATAACAGCCTCACCACAATTTTCTCCGGGGAAGTGCATTTTGACGGGTGTAATCCTTAAGAAACTTTGTTATACTGTCCACATGAGGCGGTATCGATGATTCGAGCTGCACTCTTGTGGACATTGTTGTTATTTGAAGGAAGTGAAAAACCGTCATGACCGTGGTTTTGTTCGGTTGCGTCGGATTCTGCTCTGAGCCGGAAAGGACCGAGACAGAAGGGACGAATGAGAGAGTGACTCTTCTTTGGATTCGGACCTTTTTAGCGCTGCGACGATGGCGATAGAAGGTTTATTTGTCGTTGGCGCCGGACTGAAGGATGATGAACCATCCGCGAGGCTTGAAAACCAAAGGAGATGAAGGAAATGACAGTCAAACATGCCTTAAACATCGTGAAAATGAAAAAAATGAAGCAGGAGCAAACCCCGCTCACCATGATTACCGCATACGATTATCCTTCTGCCAGGCTGGCGGAGGAAGCGGGCGTAGACCTCATTCTGGTCGGAGATTCGCTCGGCAATGTCGTGCTTGGCTACGACACGACGATACCGGTAACGATCGAGGATATGGTCTACCACAGCCGTGCCGTAGCCCGGGGTGCCCAGCGCACCTTTATCGTAACAGACTTGCCATTCATGACCTATCATGGCAGCATCGATGAGACTATGCGCCAGGTCAGAAGGATCATGCAGGAGGGCCATGCACATGCTGTGAAGCTGGAGGGGGGCGCAGAAATCGCTCATACGGTTCAAGCGGTCGTACAGGCTGGCGTGCCCGTGTTGGGCCATATCGGTTTGACTCCGCAATCCGTCAATCAGATCGGAGGATATCGCATTCAAGGGAAAGACCAAGCGGATGCCGAGCGCCTCATGGCTGACGCCAAGGCACTGGAGCAGGCTGGAGCGTTTGCCATTGTTCTGGAGCTGGTAACCGAGCAGGTTGCTGAAGCGATTTCCAAGGAGCTTGCAATTCCAACGATCGGCATCGGAGCGGGGCGAGGATGCGATGGGCAGGTGCTCGTTTTCCATGATGTGTTGAAATATGCCCCGGATTACCGGGAGAAGAAGTTTGTGAAAACCTATGCCGATATCGGTGAGCAGATCCGACAAGGCATCTCAGAATATGTGAACGATGTGAAGACGCGCGCTTTCCCTGGAGAGCAGCATGTTTTTGCCGCCGACGAGAAAGTAGTCGATGGTTTGTATGGAAAAGGGAAGGTGGAAGGTTAGTCATGATTGTGTTAACGGAGATCAGAGATGTCAGGGAGCATTTGCGGGCTGAGCGCTTTGCCGCCGCTAAAGAAGGAAGGGAGCTTCAGGTCGGCTTCGTTCCAACGATGGGATATTTGCACGAAGGACATGCCAGCCTGCTGCGGAGCGCTCGGATGGACAATGATCTTGTCGTATTGAGCATTTTTGTAAATCCGCTCCAGTTCGGACCTAATGAGGACTTTGACCGTTATCCGCGGGACCGTGACAAGGATATGGCGCTCGCCAAACGCGAAGGCGTAGATATTGTATTCCTGCCGTCCGTCGATGAGATGTACCCACAGCCGACGAAGACGACGGTTCACGTGGCTGAGCTGACGGATCACCTATGCGGGGCAGCGCGTCCTGGCCATTTCGACGGGGTGACTACCGTAGTCAGCAAGCTGCTGAATATCGTTGCTCCTGACCGGGCTTATTTCGGACAGAAGGATGCACAGCAGGTTGCGGTTATTACGCAAATGGTTCAGGATCTCAATATGGATGTCGAAATCGTTCCTTGTCCGATCGTACGAGAAGACGACGGGCTGGCTCTTAGCTCCCGCAACGTATATTTGTCGCCGGAGCAGCGTCAGGCGGCGCTGGTCATCTCCCGTTCTTTGCGGCTGGCGGAACAGATGGCCAGAGAGAAGGAATCGGCTACGGCAGAGGATATTGTCTTAGAGCTGGTTCGGAGTATCGAAGCAGAGCCGGCCGCTGTGATCGACTATGCGGACATCCGCCGATTTCCTTCCCTGGAGTCCGTACCAAACTCGATGCGCGTCAAGGATGAAGATGGGAAGCTGCTGATTGCCGCCGCGGTCAAATTTGGGGCCACCCGGTTGATCGACAACGTTATTTTGACGATGGAGGGAGATAAATAGCCATGTATAGAACGATGATGAAATCGAAAATTCACCGGGCTACAGTAACCGAGGCGAATTTGAATTATATTGGAAGCATTACGATCGATGAGGATCTGATGGAGACGGCGGATCTTCTCGAGAATGAGAAGGTGCAAATCGTGAACAATAATAACGGCGCGCGTCTTGAAACCTATGTCATTCCAGGGCCGCGCGGGAGCGGAGTGATCTGCCTGAACGGGGCGGCAGCCCGGCTGGTTCAACCCGGAGACAATGTGATTATCATTTCCTATGCACAAATGTCCGCGGAGGAGCTGAGAAGCCATAAACCGACCGTCGTGTTCGTCGATGAGCACAATCGTCCCGTAGAGACTGCCAAAGAGGAAGTCCACGCTACGATTCGTTAATGCTCGCAGCCCGTGTTATGCAATTAATGCCTTCGGGAATGAAAAGCCCCCCGGGAACAAAAAATGAACATAAGGCCTCGCACTGATTTCATTTTCGTTAAAGGGTGGGTTGCGGATGATGTTTCAACATGTGTTTGCGGAAATGAATGAAATGTTGGATGAAATTGCCCGGCAATACCCGATCGCCCAAGGGACTCATAAGCATGAACTTGCCCGAAAGTGGCATCTTCTGCGGCAAATGAGCGATAGCATGATTGAAGAGTGGCTTATTTTCGAGGAGAAGATGGGAACGCTGCGCCAATCCGGCATTAGTCTCGAGGATAGATATGAGCAGGATTATCCGGAAATGAGCGCCGACGCTTTTGTCAAAGGCCAGGGATATTACAAATTGCTGATGTTTCCCCAGTCCCTGGATCAGTTTCAGGCCGTACTCACGGAATATCCTAACAGCTTGATCGGCCGCACCTATTTGGCGATGTGCCATCTTCATCTGGATGAAAGCGAGGAGGCCGCAATCCATTTTGAAGCAGTCCTTAGGAGTGCGCCAAACAAGCGGCTGCGTTCCATTATTTACAATGCGCTTGGCTGCATTGAGGCGAAAAAGGGAAATCGCAGTAAAGCGAGAGAATTTTTCACCCTTGCTCACCACAGCGACCCTAGCTTGCCGGAACCGTTAGCCAATTGGGAAGCCTGTCTGCATAGCACAGGAAAACTTCAGTATGGCACTCAGCTTACGAAATTGATGTAGGCGGGCCGAATGCAGGAGCGATGCGGGAATCCGTTATTTTGCGGCGCATCGCTTCTTTTGTATTCATCTGTGTCAATTTTCAAAACGCCCATCTTCTGTTATGCTGTTAAGAGAAATAGAGACTGGAACGAAAGGGACCATAGAACAGAAATGAAATATGCTGTACTTGACTTTGAGACAACGGGCAATCAGTCCTCCGATGAGATCATTCAAGTTGGACTTGCCATTATAGATGATAATTTGACCGTTTCCCAGGTATATCATTCGTACATCAAGCCGACGATACCGATTCCTCCTTTTATTACAGGATTGACGGGGATTACCGAGGATGACGTCAAAGATGCGCCGGACTTGGATGAAGTCATGATGGAAATGGTTCCGCTTCTAAACGATGTCGTGCTTGTCGGCCACAACGTGGCTTTTGATTTTAATTATCTTCAGAGCGCATTGGACAAAACAGGCTACCTGCCTTTTACCGGGCGCATTCTGGATACGATGGATTTTTTGAAAATATTGTACCCTTCGCTTGGTTCTTATCAGCTCGGTCTGGTATCTGCCGAGTTCGGCATAGAGCATGACCGGCCCCATCAAGCTGACAGCGATGCGCTGGCCACGGCTTATATATTCCTCAAATGCCTGGATGAATTAAACGACCTGCCGCTTCTCACGGTGCAGCGGCTCGCCGACCTGTTTGCAGGGGAAGACAGCGATCTGGGCTGGTTCTTTGATGCTGCGCTGCAGGAAAGACAGCTGCAGGGCGAGCAGGACATGGACGGATTTACGTATTACCGCCAGTACGCTTTGCAAGTGGAGGATTGGATGGATATTATGCCCGCTAGGGAGAATATGCTGGACAATCCGCTAGATAACATCAGCTTTACGGAGTTCAAGGAGCAGGTGAGTGAACATCTGCGCGCCAAGCTGCCAGGATATGAGGAGCGCGAGGCGCAGAACATGATGCTTGCGGAAGTAATGCGCGCCTTCGACGAAGACAAGCACCTGCTTGTCGAGGCCGGAACTGGCACGGGGAAATCACTCGGGTATTTGCTGCCAGCCATTTATCACAGCGTAAAGCACGACGAGAACGTCATGGTCAGTACGCACACGATCAATTTGCAGGAGCAGCTTCGCGAGCGGGACATCCCTTTGTTAACGGACGTTGTGCCATTTCCATTTCGTGCGGCAGTATTTAAGGGAAGACAGCATTATTTGTGTCTGCGCAAATTTGAACATAAAATAAGTAGGAGAGATTTCGTTTCTCCCAAAGAAGATGTCATGACAGCAGCCCAGATGATCGTATGGCTGACCCAGACCGAAACGGGCGACGATGAGGAACTAAATTTGAGCAGCCGCGGCGGCGATTTCTGGGAGACGGTGGCCAGTGATTCTGATTCCTGCTTGGGGCGTTCCTGCCCATGGTTTCGCAAATGTTACTACCACCGGGCTAAACACGAGGCTGGCGTAGCTGATGTCGTGATCACGAACCATTCCAAGCTGTTCACGGATATCCAGGCAGGGCATCAGCTGCTGCCGGGGTACGAACGGCTGGTCATCGACGAGGCACATCATTTGGAAGATGTGGCAGGCAAGCATTTGGGGCTTCACATGAAATACTTCACGGTCGTACACACATTAACCCGCCTTTTCAAGGACAGTAAGACAGGGCAGCTGCCTAGTTTGAGAATGCTGCTGCAGAGTACGCCCGGCGAGAAAGCCGCGGACTGGTGCAGTGTAATCGATGGCATTTATCCTTCGCTGCTAGATGTGAAGGAAAGCTGGGACAAGCTGAGCGAAATGCTGTTCGCCCTAATGCCGGAACGAAGCGATGCGGCTCCTGGCGACCCGGGGCAATTTGTTCTTCGCTTGCTGCCGCACAAGAAACCTAAGGATTGGGATACGCTCAGCGCGCTAGAGAATCATATCTATGTGCTGCTGGGCGATATCGTCCGCAAAGGGGAACGGGTGCTGAACGACATCCGGGACGAGCAGGAGGATTACGGGGCGGACAGCTTGCTGACGGATATCAGCGGTCTGCTCAAGGACTTGGCGACAGAGCGGGAAGCGATCCGTACGTTTATGAAGCTTGATGACGAGGACACCGTATACTGGATCGAAGGTAACGGGAATTACCGCAGCCGCTCCTTGCAAATTTACGCGGTCCCGATCGATGTGAGCCAGCAGCTCAAAAACTATTTCTTCGACAAAAAGAAGAGCGTGGTTATGACCTCGGCTACATTGTCCGTGGATAAGTCATTCCAGTACATGATCGAACAGCTTGGACTGCAGGAAGCCGCTGACAGCGAAAGGCTGCTGACCTCCATGCTGCCTTCGCCGTTCAATTACAGAAACCAGGCGCTGCTCGTCATTCCGCGTGATTTCCCGAGCGTTAAAGGCAGCGTGGGGGATGAACATTTCGTGAAGATGCTGGTGCAGTCGTTAGCCGAGACGGCAATAGCAACGCGCGGCCGGATGCTGGTGTTATTCACGTCATACCGGATGCTCCGCCAGGTTTATGACCCGCTGAAGGAGCAATTATCCTCCGAGGGAATTACCGTCATCGGCCAAGGAATGGATAGCGGCAGCCGCACGAAGCTGACCCGCAGATTCCAGGGCCAGGAAGCATCCGTGCTGCTCGGCACGAGCAGCTTCTGGGAAGGCGTGGACATACCGGGGGAGGCGCTGACCAGCCTAGCTATTGTCCGCCTGCCATTCCAGCCGCCGAACCATCCTCTCGTCGAGGCGAAGAGCGAAAGGCTTCAGAAGGAGAAGAAGAACCCATTCATGAAGCTGTCCGTGCCGCAGGCCGTCATCCGCTTCAAACAGGGGTTTGGACGCCTGGTGCGCTCTTCTCAGGATCGCGGGATAGTGGTGGTGTACGATACGCGCATCTTGGAATCTTACTACGGGAAATATTTCTTATATTCGCTGCCTGGGCCGAAAATGGAACATATGCCGACCGAGCAAATGGTACCGAGAATTTCCGAATGGCTGGATGTTCACGAAGTCCAGGGGGCAAAGGAGCAATAACCGTAATTCATATCGCGCCATTATAAGGGGAGAAAAGCTATGAAATCAGAAAAAATTTCCGATGCGGTTGTACGCAGATTGCCAGTGTATTTGCGTTTCCTCAATGAGCTGAGCCTTCGTGAAGTGCCTACGGTATCCTCTCAGGAATTGGGTCAGAAGCTTGATCTTAATCCCGCGCAAATCCGTAAGGATCTCGCTTATTTTGGGGATTTTGGCCGTAAAGGCATCGGCTACGACGTGTCCTATCTCATTGAAAAAATCCGGCAGATCCTGAATCTGGATCAGCAGATCAATGTAGCTCTTGTCGGAGCTGGTAATCTAGGCCAAGCGCTGTCTAACTATAATGCCTACCTGAAGGACAATATGAAAATCGTGGCGGTATTCGATGCCTCACCGTCCAAAATTGGCACCAAGATCAACAATATTACCGTTCAACCGATCGAGGAGCTCGTGGAGACGGTACAAGCGATGAACATACGGATCGGTATCATTACGGTTCCTGATTTCGAGGCCCAGCGCGTGGCGGATCAGCTTGTTGCCGCCGGGATCGGAGCGATTCTTAACTTCGCGCCAACTATTTTGAAGGTGCCATCGGAGGTAAGAATACATGCGGCTGATTTCACGACGGACCTGCTTAGTCTTGCCTACTATTTGAATGACGGAAAGGAACTTACTTCGAATGAGTCGTAAACTGCTAATCACAAACGGTACGTTTGCCGTTCTGGAAGAACAAGAACCTGTCGTTAACGGTTATATGCTCGTTGAGGACGACCTTATTACCTATATTGGCTCCGAGCGTCCGGAAGGCTGCGAGAATGCGGAAGTTATGGACGGAAAAGGCCTGTTGTTTTTGCCTGGTCTGATCAATACGCACGGTCATGCAGCTATGTCGCTGCTGCGCGGTTACGGGGACGATATGGTGCTGCAAAAATGGCTGCAGGAGAAAATGTGGCCGATGGAAGCGAAGTTCACAGGGAATGATGTGTACTGGGGAACTGCGCTGTCCGTACTGGAGATGATTAAGGGGGGGACGACAACCTTCCTCGATATGTATGATCATATGGACAAGGTCGCACAGGTGACGGAAGAATCCGGCATCCGCGGGGTACTGATGCGCGGGGCGATCGGGCTGTGCCCGCCTGACGTACAGAAGCAGAAGCTGGATGAAGCGGTTGCTTTTGCCCGCAATTGGCACGGCAAGGCGGACGGCCGGATTACGGCGATGATTTCGCCACACGCGCCTTATACCTGCCCGCCGGATTACATTGAGCAGTTCGTGCAGGCAGCACATGATCTTGACTTGCCGATGCATACACATATGTCGGAGACGCAGGCCGAGGTGGAGCAAAACGTCGCCGATTACGGAGCAAGACCGGTGGAGCATTTGCTAAAGCTGGGCATGTTCTCGCGTCCGACCCTGCTTGCGCATGGCGTTCATTTGACAGATGAAGAGATTGAAGTGCTCGCTGCCCATAAAGTTGCGATTTCACACAATCCAGGAAGCAATCTGAAGCTGGCTAGCGGCGTTGCGCGGGTTCCTGAACTGCTGAAAGCGGGGGTTACCGTTTCGCTTGGTACCGACGGTGCAGCGAGCAACAACAATTTAGACATGTTTGAAGAGATTCGTCTCGCCGCTTTGATTCACAAGGGGGTATCAGGAGATCCGACGGCAGTCCCGGCGCTGGAGGCACTGCGGATGGGGACAGAATACGGGGCCCAATCCGTGTTCCTTAACAATACGGGCAAACTTGCCGCAGGAATGAAAGCGGATTTCATCGCGCTCAACACCGAGCAGGCGCATTTTGTACCGAGAACCGATTACGTTTCTCATGTCGTATATTCCGCCGGACCGAAAGATGTAGAGCATGTATGGGTCGACGGGAAGCAAATCGTTAAGCACGGCGCTTGCCTCACTCTGGATGAAGAGCGGATTCGCCATGAAGCACAGGCGGCTTTTGAAGGTCTGTTATCCAGATAGCCTCAAGCTTGTTTAGGAAAGGAAGAGAAGGTTGAAGAAGAGAACCAAATGGATCCTGCTTTCTATCCTCATTCTGCTGCTTGTGCTCTTTGGCCTTCATCGTTTTTATGTATACATCATGCAGGATACTTGGAATGAGGAATCAGCGGCGATTCAGACGGCTAAACAGCAAACGGGCATCGTATCGGTCGACAAGACGTGGAAATCAGTGTGGGACGAGGTATGCTGGGTAGTTCAAGGACAAAACGAGAACGGTGAGGAACTGATGGTCTGGCTGCCGGAAGGCGGGGAAGCGCATGAAGAGCTTCTTAGCAGCGGAACAAGCGAGCAGCAGATCCGGGATATCATCAAAAGCCAGCTGCCGGGAATCAGAATCGTCAGGCTCATGCCGGGGATCTATGAGGGCGAATATGTCTGGCAGCTCTTTTACAAGGAGAAGGAGCATCACTACTATCAGTTTTTCAAGTTTAGTGACGGCTCGATTCTGCCTGATAAATTTACGCTGCCGAATCGTTGATTAAGCTGCGATATCCATAAAGTAAAAAGGGAGAACCTCGCTCGGGTGGAGCGAGGTTCTTTGCAATTCCCTAAAAATTTTAAATATATTCATACTTTGGTTTCGATATTGCGCGAACTATATGTTATACTCTTATTTGTAGTTTGTGATAGATCGAAGTATATCATTTAATGCAATAATTTATATATACAATATAGGATAGGAGGAAGCCGCGAATGAAATTACGTATCGGACAAACTGTCGCTATCGCTGCTGTCTCTGCCATACTGCTGTTTGGCGGTTGGTTTGGCTATCGCCAATGGGCGATTGAAGCCCCGTTCCAAAAGCTGGTTAAGCAATACGAGGGCGTAAATCGCGTTCAATTTAATATTACCCCTAAAGAGGTAGGGTTGAAACTTGATCTTGCAGCGGGTACGGATATGGGTGGACTTGTCCGACACATTGAGAAAGACGGCAAGAAGCTGCTCGGCAATCGCAACCTGAAGCTGGAAGTGACGGACCATTCAACACCGGATTTAGATAAAATATGGAGTGAAACGCTGTTTTCCGTAGCTCAGGCGATGGAAAACAAACAATACACCGAAATCCAGCATACGTTGGATCAACTGGTGCAGCAGCACGAAGCGCTGCAGGCGACCGCGGATATGGATGATGAGAACGTCTATGTGACGTTGACCTATGGAACTGCAAGCAAGTATGTTATTTTGCCACGCATTCCGCAAAAAATGGGGGTGTGGCCAAATGCGTAAATGGATGTGGGAAGCCATTGCCGGATTTGTTCCTGTTTTATTGATTTTTATGGCTTATATGGGACTTAACGTAGTTCCGCTGATCTTCGCACTCCTGATGGTGGGCGCGGTATTCACTGTGCTTAAAATGCGCGGAGGCATTGCGATTGGCGCAGCTCAGGAGCGGAAGCGAAAAAAGGCGGGACCGGCGAAGCTGACTTTCGAAGAAATCGGCGGCCAGGAAAGCGCTAAGCAGGAGCTGCAGGAAGCGCTTGATTTCATGGTGCGCCATGAGGAAATCAAGCAGTTCGGCATTCGGCCAATTAAAGGGATTTTGCTGACAGGCCCTCCGGGAACGGGTAAGACTTTGATGGCCAAAGCCGCAGCCCACTATACGAATTCCGTCTTCGTCGCCGCCTCCGGCAGCGAATTCGTAGAGATGTATGTCGGGGTCGGGGCAGGACGGATCCGCGAACTGTTCAAGGAAGCGCGGACACGTGCCGCTAAAGATAACAAGGACAATGCGATTATCTTTATCGACGAAATCGATGTGATCGGTGGTAAAAGAGAAGGCGGCCAGCAGCGCGAATACGATCAAACACTGAATCAGCTGTTGACGGAAATGGACGGTATTTATTCTACGGAAACACCGCGTATTTTAATTATGGCGGCGACGAACCGCAAGGAAATGCTGGACAGCGCCCTGCTGCGCCCGGGGCGGTTCGACCGCCATATCCAGGTCGATTTGCCGGATAAGAAGGGCCGTATGCATATTTTGGAGCTTCACGCCAACAATAAGCCGCTGCATGACAGCGTGAGTCTGGAGAAGGTCGCCGAGGAATCCTTCGGATTCTCCGGGGCGCAGCTCGAAAGCGTCATGAATGAGGCGGCAATTTATGCAATGAGAGAGAGCAAGAAGGAAATCGAGCAGCGCCATTTGTCGATGGCCATTGACAAGGTTATGCTCGGTGAACGGACTGACCGGGTGTCTACAGAAGAAGAGAAACGGCGCGTTGCGATTCATGAGCTGGGTCATGCGATCGCCGCCGAGGTAGTTGCACCGGGAAGCGTGAATCAGGTTGCGCTGAGTCCGCGCGGCAGAGCGCTTGGTTATGTCCGGCACAATCCGCAGGAAGACAAATATTTATACACAAAAGCTTATTTGGAAGGACAGATCATTATCGCTTTGGCCGGAGCGGCTGCCGAAGAAATTTATTACGGGGAGCGCAGCACCGGTTCCAGCAACGATTTTGAGCAGGCGATCAACATCGTGCATACGATGATGACTTCAGGGTTAACATCGCTTGGCATCGTCAATATGGAGATGATGACCAAGGAAGTGCTCATGAAGGAGAACGCCGCGATTTTGGATAATCTGGCGGCTCGTTCAAAGCAGCTGCTGCTTGATCATTCGGCGGCATTCGACAAGTCACTGGAGATCCTGTTGCGAGAGGAACGCCTCTCTGGGGAGCAATTTAGATGTCAATTTGGTGACAGTGCACTTTTACCGGCATAAATCGTATGCCGGTTATTTTTTTTACTTTTTGTCCGTGCTAAGATATTATTATATGTTGGGTATAAAAAATTGTATTATTCGACATGAAGGGTACAATATTATGTGTAGATGATGAAAGGATGGAGCGAGAGAACCATGAACTTCAAAAGAATAGGTGTCATCGGCGGCGGCACGATGGGTCAGGGGATCAGCGAAATGCTGGCAGCCAAAGGACTCGATGTGCTGCTAGTGGAGGAAACGCCTGAGAAATTGGACCACGCTTATAATATGATAGAGACAAGCTTGGATAAGCAGCTGGAGAAATGGGCCATTACGAAGGCCGAGAAGAAGCTGATTTTATCCAAAGTCCATAAAGTAACCCATCTTGCCGAACTCGGTACCTGTGATATGGTTATCGAGACCATTTCGGAGGATTTGGATGCCAAAAAAGAAGTGTTCAAGCAGCTCGATCACGTATGCCCGAGCAATATTATTCTGGCCAGCAACACGTCCACGCTCAGCTTGACGGAGATCGCCGGCTCGACCATGTATCCCGAGCGCGTGATCGGCATGCACTTTATTTATCCTGTTTCCAAGATCAACCTCGTGGAAATTATCCGCGGACTGAAAACCTCGGATGCAACATTTGAAGAAACGAAGCATTTTGTGGAGGAAGTTGTCGATAAACGCGGCATCATGGTATATGAATCACCAGGATTCGTCACTTCCCGCATCATTTGCGTCATGATTAATGAGGCGTTGCACGTGCTGGGCGAAGGCGTTGCTACGGCAGAGGACATTGACAATGCCATGCGCGTCGGTTATCAGTTCCAGTACGGTCCGCTTGAAATGGCTGACCGTTTCGGCTTGGATTCCGTCTTGGCGGCGCTTGAGCGCATGTTCCGCGAATTCGGCGATTTGAAATACCGCCCTTCCTTCGTATTGAAAAAGATGGTCCGCGCCGGTAATTTGGGTGTGAAGACAGGTGAAGGATTTTTCAAATACGACAAGGATGGTGACCGGCTATGAAAGTTCTCGTAATCAACGCGGGAAGCTCTTCCCTGAAATATCAATTGTATGACATGAATGATGAATCCGTATTGGCGAAAGGTCTCGTTGAGCGGATTGGCATGGATTCCTCCATTCTGACCCATAAGCCGACAGGCAAAGAGGAAGTTACGGAGGTTAGCGAAATTCTGGAACATACGACTGCAATTCGTAAAGTTCTGGAGAAGCTGACCGATAAAGAGCACGGCGTCCTGAATTCCGTCGAGGAAATTCAGGCCGTCGGGCATCGCGTCGTTCACGGCGGGGAATTCTTTAAAGGCTCGGCGCTTGTTACTCCAGAAGTAAAATCCGAAATTCGCCGTTTGTTCGACCTGGCTCCGCTGCACAATCCGCCGGCAATTATGGGGATAAACGCGGCAGAGAAAAATATGCCAGGCGTTCCTCAGGTGGTGGCTTTCGATACGGCTTTCCACCAAACGATGGAGGAGAAGGTGTACTTATATCCGATCCCGAAAGTATTATATAAGAAACACCGCGTACGCCGCTATGGGGCTCATGGCACGTCGCACGACTATGTAAGCAAAGCGGCTGCAGCTTACCTGGAGCGTCCGATCGAAGACCTTAAGATCATTACCTGCCATATCGGTAACGGTGCCAGCTTGACCGCTGTTCAAGGCGGCGTGTCCGTTGACACCTCGATGGGTCTTACCCCGCTGGAAGGCCTCATGATGGGTACTCGCAGCGGTGACTTGGACCCGGCAGTCGTCACGTTTGTCATGAACAAAGAAGAGCTCTCGATCAGTGAAGTCAACTCCATGCTTAACAAACACAGCGGCTTGCTGGCAATTTCCGGCAGCAGCAGTGATATGCGTGATATTACCGATGGGCTGGAAGCCGGCGAACCCAACGAGACGCTTGCTTTTGAAATGTATGAGTACCGTCTTCGCAAATATATTGGTTCTTATGCAGCGGCAATGAACGGTGTGGATGTCATCGTATTTACGGCGGGTGTAGGCGAGAACTCGGCGATCGTGCGCGAGAAGGTCTGCGAAAACCTGACTTATCTTGGCGTAGAGCTTGATCCAGAGCTGAACAAAATCCGTTCCGGCGATCCGCGGCGCATTTCCACGCCAAATTCCAAAGTAGAGGTTCTTGTTGTTCCTACGAACGAGGAATTGGTCATTGCCCGGGATACCCATCATATTGTTAATAAAAAGAATGCATAAATCAGCTTAGTTAGAGGAGATGTTCATAAATGGCGAACAAAACGGTGATTCGTCAGGTTAACGAGCATGTCGGCGAGACAGTGGTCATCGGCAGCTGGTTAAACAACAAACGCTCAAGCGGTAAAATACAGTTCCTTCAGCTCCGTGACGGCACAGGCTACATTCAGGCTGTCGTCGTCAAAAGCGAAGTATCCGAGGAGACGTGGGATGCGGCAAAAAGCTTGACCCAGGAATCCTCGCTGTATGTGACAGGTCTCATCCGTGAGGAGCCGCGCAGCCAATCGGGATATGAAATGACGGTGACGGAAATCAAAGTCATCCATCTGACGGAAAACTATCCGATTACACCGAAGGAGCACGGCGTTGATTTCCTGATGGATCATCGCCATTTATGGCTGCGTTCCTCGAAGCAGCGGGCGATCATGGTTATTCGCGCGGAAATCATCAGAGCGATCCAGCAGTTCTTTGATCAGAATCATTTTACACTCGTCGACCCGCCGATTTTGACGCCAACTTCCGCGGAGGGCACGACCAATCTGTTCCATACGAAATATTTCGACGAGGATGCTTACCTGACGCAGAGCGGGCAGCTTTATATGGAAGCGGCGGCGATGGCGCTTGGAAAGGTGTATTCCTTCGGCCCGACATTCCGGGCGGAGAAATCCAAGACCCGCCGTCACTTGATCGAGTTCTGGATGATTGAGCCGGAGATGGCTTTTACCGAACATGAAGAAAGCCTGGTTGTTCAGGAGCAGTTTATTACGCACGTCGTTCAATCCGTCCTGAAGAACTGCCGGACTGAGCTGGAGACGATTGGCCGCGACATATCCAAGCTGGAGAGCATTCAAGCCCCGTTCCCGCGGATTACTTATGACGAAGCTATCGAGTTTCTTCATGGGAAAGGCTTTGACCTTCCTTGGGGCGAGGATTTCGGTGCGCCGCATGAGACAGCGATTGCCGAGCAGTACGACAAGCCGGTATTCATCACGCATTATCCTGCCGGCATTAAGGCATTCTACATGAAGCCTGATCCTAACCGTCCGGAGGTTGTACTCTGCGCGGATATGATTGCTCCGGAAGGCTACGGAGAGATTATCGGCGGTTCGCAGCGGATCGACGATCCGGAATTAATGGAGGCCCGCTTTCAGGAACACGAGCTGTCGCCGGAAGCTTACCAATGGTACCTGGATCTGCGCAAATACGGCTCAGTACCGCATTCCGGCTTCGGGCTTGGTCTCGAGCGGACGGTCGCCTGGATTTGCGGACTGGATCATGTCCGTGAGACGATTCCGTTCCCGCGGATGCTGTATCGCCTTTATCCGTAAAAGGACAGTAGCCCGGACGTCATCTGCGTTATACAATACAAGTACGGGTTCGTAAGGATGAGAAAGGTGAGGACGTATGGCATTGACCGATGGTTGGAAGGTGTGGGCAAAAGGAGTCGCATTCGGTATGGAAGCAGGTGTTGTGCATGTACCCTCCTCTCTGCTGACACATTACCGAAAACTCGGTTTAAGTGATACGGAAGTCATGCTTCTGCTGCAGCTAGTTACATACAAGCAGCTGGAGCATAATGATTTTCCTTCGATGGAGCAGCTGGAGCAGCGGATGGGAAAAGCGCCTGGGGAGGTCTCCTCCGTCATTCAGCGGCTGATGAAGAATGAATGGATCTCCATCGATATGGAATGGGACGAACGCACAGGCATCCAGTTTGAGAGTTACAATTTGGCTGGGATGTATGAACGCCTGGCGCAGTGCTTGGCTGAAGAACGGGCCGCGCTGCGGCAGCAGAGCCATCAGCGTGAGCCGGAAGCAGCCAAACCGGAGGCGAACGAACGGAACCTATTCGTTATATTCGAAAAAGAGTTCGCAAGACCCCTATCGCCGATGGAATGCGAGACGATTTCAAGCTGGGTGGATCAGGATGGTTACCCCGAGGAACTTATTTTGCTGGCATTGAAGGAAGCCGTCTTCGCCGGCAAAGTGCACTTTCGCTATATCGACCGGATATTGCTGGAGTGGAATCGTAACCGCGTCCACACGGTTGAGGATGCCAAGGCATATGCTCAGAAATTCCGGAGCTTGGGGCGATAATCTAATTTGTGTTACAAGAAATGGAACCTCTCCTTGGAGAGTTTGGTGCTAGTAACCCTAGCAATTCCAAATCTCTCCAAGGAGAGGTTTCCTCTTTTTTAGTAGGGCCGAAATATGTTATGTTTGGTATGCAGTGCTAGGACATCTTGACTATAGACCAGTTTGTGCATTCATTAGATCGGGAGGAGAATGTCATGAAAGGCTGGATCATTTACAAGAGCGCTACCAACGAAGTAAGACCCGAAACATTCGAACTGAAACGATTGCTGGAAGAGGCGGAAAGACACCGTATGGACGTCCGCGTTTTTTCACCGGAGCAGTTCGAATTGATCGTTACCCGGGATGACCGCAAGAGCGTTATGGTCGACGGCGAAGTACTGCAGCTGCCGGATTTCGTCCTGCCGCGTATGGGGGCCGGGACGAATTATTTTGGTCTGGCATTAATCCGGCATCTGGAGCGGTTGGGCGTTAAGACGTTCAACTCGTCCCAGAGCATTGAGACGGTAAAGGATAAAATGTATACCTTGCAAATTTTGGCGGAGCATAATCTGCCCGTTCCCAAAACGATGCTGATTCGCTCGAAGGTTGATGTAGATCTGGTGGACAAGCATCTGGGTTTTCCCGTCGTGGTGAAGACGATTGCGGGCTCCCAGGGCTGCGGCGTGTTCCTGGCCGAAAGTCGCAACAAATTTATTGATTTAATTGAAATGATTAGTGCTTATAAAGAAGATGCCACGATGATCCTGCAGGAGTTCGTCGAAACGAGCCGGGGCATAGACTTGCGGGTAATTACGATCGGCGGACGAGCAGTGGCTGCCATGAAGCGCTATTCTGGAAGCGATAGCTTCAAGGCCAATTTCTCGCGGGGCGGCTTGGTGGAGCCCTATGAAATTACGCCGGAAATCGAATGGCTTGCGCTGGAAACTTCACGGATTCTTAATTTGGATATCGCAGGGATCGACCTGCTTTTCGATGGCGACCATTATAAAATATGCGAGGCCAACTCTTCGCCAGGCTTCGAGGGTCTCGAATCGTGCTGTAATGTGAATATCCCGGAGGAAATCTATAATTTCCTTCGGGTTCGTATCCATCGGTATGACTGAATCGCTACAACCGCAAATGAAGAGATATGAGAGATTAGCCTGGGAGGTAGAGACGCTAGCGATCACGGAATCGCCAGCGTCTTTGTTATGATATAAAGAAATTATAAGTTTTTTCAAATAATTTGCAGGGGCGGCACCAGGCTGCTTCGTCTATATAGATGGGAAGGAGGGGAGAGTCATTGAGGAAAAGCAGCTTATTCTAAAAATACAGCGGGGCGATCGCGGAGCATTCCGTGAATTGGTCAGCCAATATGGGCCATATGTGTTCCGGGTCGCTTATTCCGTGCTTCATGATCATAAGGAAGCCGAGGACGCCGCACAGGAAATATTTTTACAAGTATACAAATCTCTCCCCGGATACCGGTTTGAAGGCTTCAAAACCTGGTTGACACGTATTGCGATTCATAAATCAATCGATTTAAAGCGGAAACGGGATCGCCGCAGAGAGGAGCAGTGGGATCCTGCGGAAGTGTTACATATCGCACCAGCCCAGGAAGACGATGTGCTGCAGCAAATGATGGATGAGGAACGCAAAGCGCAGCTGCGAACCCGTATTTTGACGCTTCCGCCGGGGCATCGGGATATCATTACGGCGTTTTATTTAGAGGGCAAGAGCTACGATGTTATCGCAGCGGAGCAGTCTATTGCGGTGAAATCGGTAGAATCGAGATTATACCGGGCAAGATCATGGATTCGCGAGCATTGGAAGGAGGAGGAGTGGCGATGAATGACCAGGGGCAGGACATTAGAAATGAGCAGAGCAGGGAAATCTGCTGGGATAAATACATCCGAGGAGAACTATGTGAGCAGCAGGCACGGCAGGCCGAAGTATTGCTGCTGCATGACGACGAAGCTCTGGCAGCTTATATGGCTGCGTTAGCTGAACATGAACAGGAACTGCCCGGCTTGCAGCAGGAGGAAGCATTCATCGAAGCGGTGATGCGCAAGACTTCTATCCATGGGGACGCGCAGCCAGTGAGAGAATCAGCGGAGCCGTTAATCCGGAAAAAAGGCTTAAGGGAGCACCCGCTGTTTAATTACGTCATTGCGGCGTCGATTACTTTATTCCTGTTATCGCTGGGTGCGTTTGATCACCTGAGCTCCGGGACCGAGCATATCCTGCCTCCTTCAACCAAGCCGTCCGTAAGCAAGCAAATTATGGACAGAACCGCAGGCTGGATTGATCATTTGAAACCTTAAATAAATTACATGAAAGGAAGGGATTCTATTGCCTCGTTATCGAAATAAAATGCTGGCATTCGTTCTAAATTGCATTCCCGGCCTAGGCCACTTGTATTGGGGACGCAGGATAAGGGGGGTCTTATATCCACTGTTTTTCTTCGGGGGATTGCTGCTTGGCTTCCTTGCTGCCGTTGCCAGCAATGAAGGGGAATTTATGCTTGCCGCCGCTATCTGTGCATTTGCGCTTTGGTGCATCTGCATGCTGGATTTGATCATCACTCTGCTGCGTGCCCCCGAGGCGGATATGTCCGCCTATCCGTACGAGACGCCGCGCAAAGGCGAAGCTGATGCAGAGCGTTTCTATACGATTTTACTGTCGTTCGTGCCCGGGCTGGGTCATTTTCAGCTCGGTTTAATGCAGCGGGGTCTGTCCTTTCTAATCAGCTTCTTCGGCTTAATCACGATTATGTTTGTTGTCACCGGGTTGACGCATCAAACCGTGTTTCTGCTATTCCTCGGCCTGTTGCCGATTATTTGGCTGTACTGCATGTTCGACGCTGTGCAGCTGGTTCACCGCAAACAGGCAGGAGAACTGCTAGTCGATCGAACGCTGTTTGACGAATGGGAATCGGGCCGGGTGGAAGGAAAACGCAGTAAGGTGCTGGCGACGCTGCTGTCTGCTTTTCCCGGGGCTGGCCAAATGTACCTCGGGATGCAGAAGCGCGGTCTGCAGCTGATGGTTTTGTTCCTGGGCAGCTTCTATATTATCGATGTTCTGCGGTTGTCCTTGTTTCTATTTATTGTTCCGGTCATCTGGTTCTACAGCTTCTTTGACGGATTACAGGCAGCAAGCCGATATGACCGGGTTCTGCAGCTTGAGGATCGTCCGCTCTTGGATTGGAAAGGCGATAACCAGAATTGGTTGGGTTTGATTCTGCTGCTGCTTGGCATCTACTATGTAACGATGAGCCTTGTGATTCCGTTATTCGACCGATTCCTCCCGGAATTCCGGATTAACCAGTTTATTACAAGCTATTTGCGGCCGCTTATTGTTTCGCTTGTGCTTATCGGAGGCGGAGTCAAACTCCTGTCCAGGACAAGGCACAAAGACAAGCGGCATGAGGAATATTGAAAATGAGTAGAAGCTCTGCAGTTCAGCAGGGCTTCTTTTTCGCATATAGGGGCGTTTCTTTGCTAAGATAGAAGAGGCTAAGAACCACAGGCCACTTTTAGATCGTGGTAGTAAAAAGGAGAACGATGATGTTCAAAATTTTCATTGTCGAGGATGATCAGGGGCTGGTCAAGCTTCTGGAGGAATATTTGCATAAGTTTGATTATGAGACTTTTGCTGTAACTGATTTCGAGAGCATATTTACGCAGTTTAGGGAGTTTGCTCCCCATCTCGTACTGCTGGACGTCAATTTGCCAAAGTATGACGGATATTATTGGTGCCGCCAAATCCGCAGCTTGTCGACCTGTCCGATCATTTTTCTGTCTGCCCGCGACGGCAAAATGGATCAGGTGATGGGGCTTGATAACGGAGCGGATGATTATATAACAAAACCGTTCGATTATGATATCGTACTGGCCAAAATTAATAGCCATCTTCGCCGAGCTTATGGAACATATGCGGCGCAAGCAGAAGGCCGCCCGGTAGAGGTGCACGGTCTTCGCTTGGATCGGGAACGGTTGTGTTTGTTCCTTCATGAGATGAGGATCGAGCTGAGCCATACGGAAATGAAAATATTGGATGAGCTGATGACAAAAGCAGAGCAGGTGGTCAGCAGAGACCGTTTGTTGGAGAAAATTTGGGATGAACAAATTTTCGTCGATAACAACACGCTAAATGTATATGTAACTCGGGTTCGCAAGAAGCTGTCCGCGCTAGGCATCGAGGATGCGCTTCAGACCGTGCGGGGGCTGGGCTACCGGCTCGTTCCCAGCTGGGAGAACACGCCATGAGGCTGTTTTTGCGGGAGCAGCGGCCCGTCGTTGTCATTTACTTTATTCAACTTGCGGTCATTACCTTTGTTTATTGGCTGGACGGCCATCGTAATGCTGCGGTCAGCATGTATGCGGTGCTGCTGAGCAGCTGCCTCCTGGCCGGATATTTAGTGTTCCGCTATTTGACGCATCGTTCCTTCTACCGCCGCTTGCAGGAACCGGCCGAATCGATCGGGGATTTCACCGATGTGAAGCCGTCATCGCCGTTATCCGAGGGCTTGCATCGCCTGTTGAAATCGCAATATCGGCATTATATCTCCGAGGTGAGCGGGCAGACGGAGAAGATCGAAGGTCATATCCGTTTCATCAACCAGTGGGTGCACCAGATGAAGACGCCAATTTCTGTCGTTCATTTGATGGTGCAGCAGGAGAGCGATTTACGATCGGTGGCGATCGCTGATGAACTGGACAAGCTGAGAAAAGGGCTAGATATGGTGCTTTATACCGCCCGTCTTGATCAATTCGAGCATGATATTTATGTGGAGACTCTTGGATTGGAGAAATTAGTCCGTTCGTTGATTACGGCACAAAAACGCTTGTTCATTCGCGGAAGGGTATTTCCGGTCATAGAAATGGAACCGCAGCTGTCCGTCGTGTCCGACGAGAAATGGCTGACCTTTGTGTTGACCCAGCTGATCACGAATGCCGTCCGTTATACGTTAAAGGAGAACGGCAGTCTGTATTTCCGTGCTTACGCAAAGAACGGGCGAACCATGCTGGAAATCGAGGATGAAGGAATCGGTATTCCGGAGAGTGACCTGCCGCGCGTATTCGACGCTTATTTCACGGGAGAGAATGGCCGCAGGTTTCAGGAATCGACGGGGATGGGTATGTATTTGGCCAACGAAATCTGCCGTAAACTGGGCCATGAGCTTGAAATAGAGTCGGATGAGAGGCGGGGTACTCTTGTCCGAATAATATTCTAGCCTTGGATTCGTCTCATAAGCACAAGCTTACAGTGTTGTAAGGGAAGTGTAAGATTAAGATGTGGCTTCGTGAAGGCGGAAGAACTTATACTATGATCATCCCTGTCAGATAGGAGATATTGAGCTATGTCGGTTCTAGAAGTGCGTGCTTTATCAAAAATATACGAAGGCAAAGTTCCCACGCCAGCGCTTAAGGGTGTTACTTTCCGAATGGAACGCGGGGAGTTCGTCGGCGTGATGGGGCCGTCCGGCAGCGGCAAGACGACGCTTCTGAATGTCATGGCCACGATCGATGAACCAACGTCAGGAAGCGTGCTGATCGAAGGAAGAGAGCCGCATCAGATGAGCGAGGAAGATACTGCATTGTTCCGCCGCCGTAAGCTGGGCTTCATTTTTCAGCAGTTCAATTTGCTGGACACCTTGACGATCGAAGAGAACATTGTGCTTCCATTGACGCTGGATGGCACGCCAGTACGGGAAATGGAGAGCAGGGCCGCAGCCATCGCGCAAAGACTAGGGATCGGCGGACTGTTAAAGAAATATGCATTCGAGGTATCCGGCGGAGAGATGCAGAAAACAGCGATCGCCCGGGCGATGATTCACCGCCCTTCCTTGATCCTGGCTGACGAGCCGACAGGGAATCTGGATTCGAAATCCTCCCGCGAAGTGATGGAGGCATTTACCGCCTTGAATGAGAAGGAGCAGGCGACGATATTTATGGTTACGCATGATGCCGTAGCTGCGAGCTACTGCCACCGGGTTATATTCATCAAGGACGGGAAGTTCTATAACGAAATTTACCGGGGCAGCAGCCGGCAGGTTTTTTTTCAGAAAATTATCGATATGCTATCGCTGCTCGGAGGGGATACGCATGACCTTTCGACATTTCGCCTTTAGTCATGTGCTCCGCAACAAGCGGACCTATGCCGCTTACTATTTAAGCAGCTCGTTTTCGGTCATGGTTTTTTTCTGTGCGCTCTGTTTCTGTTTCATCCCGGCATTCAAGAGAACATGATTTATGACCAGGCAGTACAGGCTTTGCAGGTGGCGGAGGGGACTGTATACTTTTTTTCGTTTTTTTTCGTTATTTATTCAGTAGCTTCTTTTTTGCAGTCGCGCAAAAGAGAGTTTGGGATATTACGGCTGCACGGGATGACCGTAAAGCAGCTCAACCGCATGTTGTTCCTGGAAAATGTGGCAATCGGCGGCGCATCCATTGTAACCGGGCTTGCTGCAGGCCTTGTATCGGCGAAGCTGTTCCTAATGGCCGGGGCTAATATGCTTGGCATTGAACGGCTAAGTTTTCACATTTCCTGGGCGGCCCTGCTGCTGACGTTGCTGTCGTTTGCGGCACTGTTTTTGCTCATCTCTCTGTGCACGCCCGCCCTGATCGGCAAAAGCAAGCTCATGACGCTGTTTCAGTCGAATCAGCGGGTAGTCGAGCCGCCGAGAAAGTCGCCGGTACTATCCGGTTTAGGCGCAGTTCTCGTAATATTGAGTTATTATTTGGCGGCAACCTCAACCGCGGCAAGTGTTGTCATGCGTATGATACCGGTAACCTTGATGACGGTGGTCGGCACATACCTGTTGTATGCCCATTTCGGCGCGTACTTCCTGGCATTTGTGAGGAGGCGGCCCCGGCTGTTCTGGCGGAGGACGAATATCGTGACGGTTCCCGCGCTGGCGCAGCGGATGAGCAGGAATGCGCAAATGCTGTTCCTCGTGACGATCATATCCACGATCACGTTCTGCGCTATCGGGGTATTTGCCTCCATACACCGGTTGTCTGATGAATTCCGGCAGGATTACCTTGCGGGGATCGGCTATGTATCCAAAGCGGCTAATTTGCTTGAGCGCGACCATTTGCTAGAGATAGAAAGCGAGTTAGCGGAGCACGGAATAACCTATGAGCGCATCAGCCTGCCGATCAGAATCGTCGACGTTGTTCAAGCATCCAGATCAACACCGGCGGCTATGCGTATGGCGCTTGTAGCGTACTCGGATTACGCGCGTTTGATCGCTGCGGCGGGAATCCCATTTGAGGAAGCGCCGTTGACAGGCCAGGATGCGCTCATTATGCTGGGCTCGCAGCGCGAGAGACCGCTGCTGAAGGAGCGGCCGCTTGCCTCGTACACGATACCTGGCACAGGGCTGAAGATCGTGGAAAGAGGAATTACGAAGCATGTGCCAATCCCTGATTATTTAATGCTGGAGCTGGGCGGCAGTATGGAAGGGAAGTTCAGCGGCCTCGTCGTCAGTGATGAGTGGATGGACCGTCTTCCTGCATCCGTGCAGAAAGACCGTTATTTCGGGTTTTACTTCAAGGATCCTGCTCAGGGCGAGGAAATCGGGAATGCCTTGACCCGCCGGGGGAAAATGGCTTATGAAGAGGAGCAGCCATATGCAATGACCGTCAGCGGTACGCTGTTCGCCGTTCAGAAGAGCATTTACAGCACGATGCTGTTTATTGCGCTGCTCGTCGGCACTGTGTTTTTCATTGCGTCGGGTAGTTTTTTATATTTCAGGCTGTATGCGGATTTGGACTATGACCGCCGCCAGTATACAACTATGGTGAAAATCGGGGTAACGAGGAAGGAGATCGACACGATGATCACCCGGCAAATCGGACTGCTTTTCTTCGTGCCCATCGTTTTGGCGATGATCCACAGCTTTTTTGCTTTTGTTGCTTTGCAGAGCTACTTGAATTTCTCCATCGCGATGGAGGCCGGATTTATTTTGATGAGTTTCTTCGTTATTCAAATCATGTACTTCTTCTTCATTAGAAGACGGTATTTGCGCAATTTAAGAAAGGCCCTTGGCTGAGAGAATAAGAGATAAGACAATCTGTGGAGGTTACGATATGGAAAACTGGATTACTGAATTTATGGAGCAGTTCGGGTACATAGGGATATTTTTACTCATTGCGCTCGAGAATGTTTTTCCGCCGATTCCTTCCGAGGTGATCCTGACGTTTGGCGGTTTTATGACGACGTATTCGGGTCTGACGATGACTGGGGTTATCATTGCTGCTACGCTAGGTTCTGTGCTTGGAGCTGTTATTCTGTACGGCGCAGGTTATATGCTAAATGTCGATCGCCTGGAAGCGATCATCGACAAGTGGGGAAAGTATCTTCGGCTCAAAAAGGAGGATGTTCGCAAAGCGGACGCCTGGTTTGATAAATATGGCTACTGGACGGTCCTGTTCTGCCGGATGATTCCCCTCATTCGCAGCCTGATCTCGATTCCGGCTGGCATGGCTAAGATGAAATTCGGCTTGTTTCTCCTCTATACGACCGTCGGGACGCTGATATGGAACGTGATTCTGGTGTCCGTAGGCGCTGCGGTAGGCAGCTCCTGGGAGAAGATCGTCGCGTTCATGGACGTTTATTCCAACATTGCTTATGTGATCATAGGCGCGGGCCTGATTGTCTTTTTCATTTGGTTCATGCGCAGACGGAAGAGGGCTTCTTGAAAAATGGCCGCAAACCATCTATCCTATTAAAGGAGTTTTAAAAGCTGGAAGGCAAGCGGTATGCTGCCAAACACGCGAATCTAGCAGTTTTCCGGCACATCGGAGAAGAGGGGAAGTAGGAGCATGTTATTTTTGGATATTATTAAAGCCATCATTCTGGGATTGGTAGAAGGTGTCACTGAATTTGCGCCGGTCTCCTCGACGGGACATATGATAATCGTAGATGATATGTGGCTGAAAACGGAGCAGTTATTGTCCTCCAAATATGCCGCCAATACGTTTAAGGTCGTGATCCAGCTTGGATCGATTTTGGCGGTATTGGTTGTGTTCAAGGATCGGATCCTCAATTTGCTTGGCTTGTCGCGTTTCAGCAAACAGGCCGTAACCGCAGGGGGGCCGCGGCTGAAGCTGGGGCAGGTTATCGTCGGGTTGATCCCGGCCGGGATCTTGGGCGTACTGTTTGAGGATTATATCGATGAGTATTTGTTCTCTACATCCACAGTATTGATCGGACTTGTGCTCGGAGCAATCTTGATGATTGCTGCCGATAAATTCGGCCCGAAGGAGCCGAAGATTCAAACAGTCGATCAAATGACCTATGGACATGCATTAATCGTAGGCTTAATCCAGTGTTTGTCGATTTGGCCAGGATTCTCCCGCTCAGGCTCCACGATTTCCGGAGGGGTGCTGGCGGGGATGAGCCACCGGGCGGCGGCGGATTTTACGTTCATTATGGCTGTTCCGATCATGTGTGGGGCAAGCGCGATCTCCCTGTACAAGAATTGGGAGTATATGACGCTGGATGCGCTGCCGTTCTTCATCGCCGGCTTCATTAGCGCCTTCATTTTTGCTCTGCTGTCGATCCGATTCTTCCTGAAACTGATCAACCGCATTAAGCTGATGCCGTTCGCCATTTACCGGATATTGCTCGCCGTTGTTATTTGGATCGTATTTTTCTAATTAAGTCAATGATGAAAGGCAGTCTCGTACTTAGTTTGCGCTAAGCATGAAACTGCCTTTTTAAGTTCTTCGGTAAAATTACTCTAAATCGTACTATGGCTCGTTCTAATCGGACCGTAGATAGCTATTAGGCCGAAAAGTAAACTAAACAAGCTTACATAGAGCGAATAACGGATCCTATGTCCGCTTACCTTGCCAAATTCAGTATAAAAGGGGTTCTTGTGTCCGTTAGCCAAAGGGGGCTGGTTGCATAGGAATTAGGCCGTTATTTACTTTAAAGCAAGTCTGCGATATTCCACCTCGAAAATAAATTCGAACGCTTCTAAATGCCGCTTCGCTTCGAAGGCATTTTTGCCCCAAACGTAAATCCCGTGGTTGCGCAGCAGTATGCCGGGGATTTCCGGCTTCAGGGCGTCGGGAACAAGCTTCGCAATTGCAGCAATGTCGGCGTAGTTCGGGAGCACCGGAATTTCGATGGCCGCATTTTCCTCCCAGATGCCCAGCCCCTTAATCAGCTCGATTCCCTGCACGGGAACATAACCTTGATCGCCGTAGAGCTCGCTTAGGACGTTATTGAACACGGTATGCACGTGGAAGATCGCACCGCACCCGGTCATGCGGTAGATCTTGGCGTGGATCAGCGTCTCCGCGCTGGGCTTCAGCTTCGTTGTCTCGCAGGGTTCGCCGGCCGCATCAACGAACAGGAAATCCTCCGGGGTATGGATCGATTTGTCTTTACCACTTGACGTTACCGCGAAATGGAACGAGTCGGGAGAGAACTCCCCGACGCGGATGGACAGGTTGCCGCTTGTGCCCGGAAACCAGCCGCGCGCGGCAAATTGCTCCTTGGCCTTACGCAGCTCGTCCAGGGCGGATTGCTTCTCTTCTAAAGAAATGGCATGGAAACTCATTTTCTTATTATATCTCCTTCTCGTTGAATAAGGTCTTGGCGAATGTCATGGAAAGTTTCAAACGGCGTGTGGTTAACGCCGAGTTCCTGGCATTTCTCCGTCAGGCGGGCTCGGGAATAGACGCGGTCCGCCAGCTTGGCGCCTTCGAAGTCGGTCAGGCTGTCGCCAATCAGGATGCGTTCGTATTGGCTGGCCGGGAATCGCCGCATGACCGTCGTTTTGCACATGCCGCAGTCGTTGTCGCAATGTTCATCGCAGGGATTCGGCCACGTGATCGTGATACCTTTGCTGCTGAAATCGGCGCTATTACAGTAGATATGTTCCTGCGGTATATCAAAAGGGGCGAGCAGCGGCAGTACAAAGAAATCGATCCCGCCGCTGGTCACATAAAACGGAATGCCTCGTTCGCGCAGATAGCTTAGAAATTCTGCGAAGCCTTCGCGAATGCCGGCTTGCCCCAAGACGAAATCCGTAACCTCCCGTTTCATGGAGGAAGGGAGCAGGGCGAACATCCGCCCGACTCCCTCGCGGATAGATATGTCGTGGGATAAAATTTGCTCCATGATCGGTTCGTAGCCCTCAGGCTTGAAATGCTTCATAATCGCTACGATATTATCGCTTAATGTGATCGTCCCGTCGAAATCACAGAAAATGACGGGCTGCTTACGGCTATTCATTTGCGACCTCCCCAAATATCGAGCGCGGCTTTCAGTTCAGGCAGGCTCTCTGCCGCCTGCTCGAGCGGCACCCCGTTCAATGAGGCGTCGATTGCTTGCAGGAAGGCGCGGCCGCCGCTGCTGGCTCCATCTGGATGGCCATGAATTCCGCCCCCGGCATTTACGACAACCTCCGTACCGAAATCGCTTAGGATTTGCGGAACGAGTCCGGGATGGATGCCTGCAGATGGAACAGGGAAGCTGCTGCGGATCGCCAGCTCGGGGGTTATGAGCTCGCGCTGGATGGCCAGGTTCTCTTCCCGCGGCATGACGACCGATCCATAAGGAGAAGGGAACAGAACCAGGTCGGCTCCGGCAATGCGCATGAGTTTCCCGAGCAGCAAGGATGCGGCAATGCCGTAATGCGGCGACGGGTAGAGCGCTCCTGCGAGCGATGGATGCGCTGCGATTGGCACGGTAATGTCTGGATCGCTGCTCAGTTCGTGCAGGACGTCGAATCCATACGGCAGTACGCTGAACAGCAGGGCGGTTGCACCTGCATCGATCGCCCGCAGTGCTTGTTCCTTCAGGGACGACGTGCGTCCAGTCAGGTTGACCGCATAGAGCAGTTCCTTGCCGGTAACCTGTTTGGCTTCCTCCGCAGCCTCGCGGCATACGCGTACGCGCTGCTCGATAGGCGTTAGCGGATTCTCAAACAGAATCTCGTCATCCTTAATAAGATCGACGCCGCCCAAAGCCTGCGCCATGAATTGCTCGCGGAGTCCGCCCAGATCGTAGCCGATGACGGATTTGAAGATGCTCATAAGCAGCGGGCGATGGGGGACGCCAAGCAGCTCGCGAACGCCTTGGATACCGAATTTCGGACCGGAATAGGCGCTGAGAAAAGCTTCGGACAGCTTCAGGTCGAGCAGTTTGATTTTACCGTCCATAGAAATTTTGCCGAAGACAGTAATGAGCAGTGCCGGAATGTCAGAAGTAAAATTGATGTCCGGGTAGGAGATCGATACGTCGGCATAACGCTCCCCCGGCACGCCGCTTTCCGGGTCATGGACCTGGACGCTCTCGACCCGTCCAAGATGCCCCCGCATCTGATCCTGCTTAACCTGCGGCAGCTCAGTCCATGTACCGACGGTCATGCCGATAGCGATGGACTCGGCCTTCTTATGAAAGTCTGCTCTATCATCATAAATACGGTACGTGGCCGTACAATAGCTCATAACAATGCCTCCTTTACGGCTTCGCCCATTTCCTTGGAACGCTCGGCGGCGCGATGCACGGCAGCCTTGACGGTAGCGTTGAAGCTGCCGGCTGCCAGCGTCTCGAGCGCTGCCTGCGTGGATCCATTCGGGGAAGTAATGTCCTTGCGGAGCTTGGCTGGTTCTTCACCCGTCTCCTTCATCATGGCAGCAGCACCGAGCACGGTTTGTACGGTAAGCTCGCGTGCCTGCTCTACGCTAAGCCCGCCTTCGATGCCTGCTTCGATCATCGCTTCCATCATATAATAGATGTATGCCGGGCCGCTTCCAGATACACCGGTCAAAATCTCCATTTGCTCTTCGGGGATGACCTGAACGGTGCCAACGGCTTCGAACATTTTCAGTACTTGAGCGGTTTGCGTTTCGTTCACCTCCGCAGAGAAGGAGATGCCGGTGGCGCCAAAACCGATCGAGCTAGAAGTGTTAGGCATCGTACGCGCGATCGGCGCTTTATATCCAAGCAAGGCTTGAATCGTAAAGATGGAAAGCCCCGCGATGACGGATACGATGAGCTGCTCTTGGCTAAGCTTCGGTCCTAGTGCCTTGAGCGCTTCTCCAGCGTCTTTGGGTTTCATGGCCAGGACGATGACCGATGCGGAGAGGAGACTCGATTCCTTCTCCGCATCGCTGCGTCCCGTTTTGATGCCGTAGGCAGACTCCAAATGGGCTAATCGCTCCTGATTGCTGCGGTTCAGCATCGTAATGGATTCCGGCAGGGCTACCTTGCGGTGGATCAGTCCTCGCACGATAGCCTCCGCCATGGAGCCGGCGCCGTAGAAGCATATTGAAGGGGCGTTATTCGTGTTGTTTATCGTCATCGTATGAAGCCTCCTTACTTCCGAATTTGTCCGCTGCCGTTAATGATGTATTTGCTTGAGGTTAGCGCAGGCAGACCCATCGGTCCTCTGGCATGCAGTTTCTGCGTGCTGATTCCGATTTCGGCTCCAAAACCGAATTCGAATCCATCCGTGAAGCGGGTGGAAGCATTATGATATACTGCCGCGGCATCGACCTCCTGCTGGAATCGCTCCGCATTCGAACCATTCTCGGTCACAATGCATTCCGAATGCTTCGTGCCGAAGCGGTCGATATGCCGCAGAGCCGCATCCAGGTTATCGACGATCTTGATGTTAAGAATGTAATCATTATATTCGGTAGCGTAATCTTCTTCGGCCGCAGGTTTGGCCCAGGAGATCAGGCGAAGAGTCTCGTCGCATCCCCGCAGTTCTACGCTCGCCTCGCGCAGCTTGCCAGCGATATCCGCCAAATGGGACTGCGCAAAGTCCTTATGCACTAGCAGCGTCTCCATTGCGTTGCACACCGAAGGGCGCTGAACCTTAGCGTTCATCGTAATATCTGCGGCCATAGACGGATCAGCCGACGCATCCAGGTACGTATGGCAGATGCCGGCACCGGTCTCGATGACAGGCACGCTTGCGTTCTGAACGACCGTCTGGATCAGCGAGCTGCCGCCGCGCGGGATGACAACATCAATCAGGCCGTTCAGCTTGATCAGTTCGTCAACCGAAGAACGGTTTGGATCTTCGATCAGCTGCACCGCATCGCGAGGAACGGCGCTGCCCGACAGAGATTCATGAATGATCTCCACGATTTTGCGGTTGGAGGACAAGGCCGAGGAGCCGCCGCGAAGTACGACAGCATTGCCGGTCTTTAGGCACAGGCCAAGGGCGTCGACGGTCACGTTCGGACGCGCTTCATAAATAATGCCGATTACGCCAAGGGGCACCCGCTTCTTGACGATATGCAGGCCGTTAGGACGGTCGATCGTCTCCAGCGTCTCGCCGACCGGATCCGGCAGCTCTACGATTTGGCGCAGGCCTTCCGCAATGCCGGCGATACGCTCTATTGTAAGCGCCAGACGATCCAGCAGGGAAACCGAAGTACCGTTCTCCCGGCCGCGCTGCAGGTCTTCCTTGTTTGCTTCAATGATGGCTTCGCTATGATCGATCAAAGCCTGGGCGCAGTTCAGCAATGCCTGGTTTTTCTGTTCTGTGGTCAGACTGTTCAATATGCTTGCTGTTTTTCGGGCAAGTTCTGCCTTTTGTCTTACTTCGCTCATTTGAATACCTCCTTGGAATCATAAAAATATAAAGCTCTTTATTTATAATTTTAATGAAATCCATTCATCCCGATGAATGACTTCGAGACGGTGGATGCCTTCCAGCTTCTTGACGACTTCTGTGCTCGCTAATCCCATAATATCCTGCAATTGCTCAGAATCATAGTTCACGATTCCCCGGCCCAGCGTTTCCTTGTCCTGATTAACAACTTCAACGACATCCCCGGCATGAAAATATCCCTGCGCTTGTCTTACGCCGACGGGAAGCAGGCTGCGGCCGCCATGGATAAGCGCTTCCTCAGCGCCTTGATCTACGGTCAGCGTCCCCAGCGGCGTGGATAGAAATCCAAGCCATTGCTTCTTGCGGGGCAGAGTAGAGGAGCGCGTTTCAAAGTATGTGCCTTGGCCTTGTCCTTCCAGAATGTCCTTCAGCTGGCCGGGCAGCGTCATCTTGCCGACAAATACAGATACGCCGCCCCGGGTGGCGATCTTGGCGGCATCGATTTTCGAGCGCATGCCTCCTGTACCGACGGCAGAACCGGCACCGCCCGCAATAGCGTAAATATCGTCTGTGATTTCGTCCACCTGCCCGATGCGCTTCGCAGCAGGATTGATGCGCGGATCCTCCGTATATAGGCCGTCCGTATCCGTTAATATGATCAAATGATCTGCGCGCAGCAGGTTCGCAACCAACGCGGACAAGGTGTCGTTATCGCCGAATTTCAGTTCATCGACGGATACGGTGTCATTCTCGTTGATAATCGGCAATACCTGGCGCTTAAGCAGCTCCTCGATGGCCATGCTGGCATTGCCCGTGCGCTTGCGGTTCTGGAAATCCGAGCGGGTCAGCAGGATTTGAGCCGAGGCGACGTTGTGCTCGGATAGCGCTTCCCGGTAATTTTGCATAAGCAGCGCTTGCCCTACGGCAGCCGCAGCCTGCTTCTCATGAAGCAGCTTTGGACGCTCCGGATAGCCGATCTCGCGGAATCCGGCGGCTACTGCCCCGGAGGTGACCAGCAATACCTGGCAGCCGAGCCCGTGGAGGGCGGCTAATTCAGAGGCGAAGTAGTCGATAGCTGCCCGGTTCAATCCTCCTTCCGGTGAAGTCAGCGAGCTGCTCCCTATTTTGACAACGATGCGGCGTAGCATGGAGATCACTCCTAATATTAATGATGAAGAAAATAAAAAAACCTTCGCCCCTTGCAGCGCAAAGGACGAAAGTTATACTTCCGCGGTACCACCTTTATTGATGAATATCTCATCCGACTCAAAGCCCGGTAACAGGGGCGCTGTCCGGCTTCTCGGCCGGCCGCTCGGGGATAGGGTTCCGAAAGGGCGAACGGTAAATTCTCACAGCCTAAGGAATTTACTCTCTGGACGACGCTGGTCTATCGTACTGGTCCCGTCTTCACGTTTAGTCAAATTTATAAATATCCATTTGAAAATACGAATTTGGATTTATTGATAGAATACCATGCGTTCTGCGGCATTGCAAAGCAAAACAGTTAGAACATGCCAAGCTTGCCGATTCGCTGCACCGCCTCGCGCAGGCGGTCCTCACTGCTCAGCAGCCCGACTCTGACATAGCCTTCTCCATGCTGGCCGAAGCCGATCCCCGGGGCAACGGCGACCTTGGCCTCGGTAAGCAGCTTGCGGGCGAAGGAGGCGGAATCCCAGCCACTTGGCACCGGCAGCCAGGAAAAGAAGGAGCCGCTCGGTTTGCGCGCTTCCCAGCCGATTTGCGCCAGTTCATCGAATAGAGCGTCACGGCGGGATTGATACACGGCTACAAGCTCGGCGACGTTGTCCTGGGGAGCCGTTAGCGCGACCTTGGCCGCCTCCTGAATGCCGCCGAATAAGCTCACATATATATGATCCTGCAGCAAATTGATCAGCGAAATAATTTTTTCGTTTCCAAGCGCAAAGGCGACACGCCAGCCGGCCATATTATAGGTTTTGGACAAGGTGTAGTATTCCACACCCACTTCCTTAGCGCCTTCCGCTTGCAGGAAGCTTACGGGCTTCTGGCCGTCAAAACCGATGGCACCGTAGGCGAAATCGCTCGCGACCACGATCTGGTTCTCGGCGGCAAACCTGACGGTGTCTTCATAAAAGGATAGCGGCGCCGTAGCCGAGGTCGGATTATTCGGATAGTTCAGGAACATCAGCTTTGCCCGCTTGCGGTCAAGGGGCGAGATGCCTCCATAGTCAGGCAAGTAGGCGTTGTCCTCTCTCAGCGGCATGAAGGACATTTCGGCTCCGGCGAGAGCAGCACCCGACCAGTAATCGGGATATCCCGGATCGGGAACCAGGCACAGGTCGCCAGGATTAAGCAGAATCTGGACGATCTGGACAAGCCCGGTCTTGCCGCCGAACAGAATGGCAACCTCTTTCTCCGGATCCAGCGTAACACCGTAGTCTTCACGATAGCGCTGGCAGACGGCTTCTTTGAGGAAGCTGTAGCCCTGGAACGGGGAATATTTATGGTACTGCGGATTGGCCACGGCTTGCTGCGCGGCTCTAACGATATGCTCGGGCGTAGGGCGATCGGGGTTGCCCTGACCGAGATTAATCACATCATGTCCCTGTGAAATTTCCCGGTTTACGCTTTGGACAAGCGAAGCAAAAAACTGCTTCGGCAGCTTATCCATGACGTCAGCGGCCTGAATAGGAAAAAGGGAGTCTCCCTGTGATCGATTTTGTTGGCTCATGTTCAACACTCCGGTCTATAAAATAGCAATATTGATAATTTAACATGATTTATCCAATCTGTATAGAATGGATTGCTTATCCGTTTGCTTGCAGTTGAATCAAAACAGTACTTGCATGGTTAAGGATGGGCGCTTATGATGGTACTCAAAATGAATTAAACGGATGAGAGGAGATTCGGCATGACTCAGCAGCAAACATCATGGAACATCGCCATGATCCAATGCGATATTCGTATGGGCAGACCCGCGGAAAACCGCGAAATCGTAGAAAGCTGGATGGAGAAGGCGGTCAGCCAGGCCGTCAAGCCGGACGTCATCGTATTGCCGGAAATGTGGAACACGGGCTACGCGCTGGAGCAAATCCATGAATTGGCGGACGTGGACGGGCGCGAGACCCGGGAGTGGATCTCCGGCTTCGCACGGCGTAATGCGGTTTGCATTGTAGCCGGCTCGATTGCGGAGAAGCGCGGGGGAGACGTGTACAATACGATGCGGATTTATGACGTGAGTGGTGAAGAGGTAGCGGCGTATTCCAAAATGCATCTGTTCCGGCTCATGCAGGAGGAGAAGCACTTGGCGCCAGGGGAGTCCGCAGTGACCTTTGACTTGGACGGACAAACCTCGGGAGCTTCCATCTGCTATGATATCCGCTTCCCCGAGCTTATGCGCACGCTTGCGCTGACAGGGGCCAAGGTCTTGTTCGTGCCGGCGGCATGGCCGCATCCCCGTTTGCATCATTGGCGGACACTGCTGATGGCCAGGGCGATCGAGAATCAAATGTACGTTATAGCCTGCAATCGCACCGGACTAAGCGGGAAAGATAACTTCTTCGGCCATTCGATGATTATCGATCCGTGGGGGGAAGTCATCGCCGAGGGAGGAGAAGAGGAAGGCATTATTGCCGGGCGGATTGATCTGTCTTTGGTCGATGAGGTTCGTTCCAGGATTCCGGTGTTCGAGGACCGGCGTCCAAGCCTGTATAATGTAACACCTTAATATCCTAAGCGCAAAAAAAGGCTGTCCCTTAAGCTTAAGGGACAGCCCTTTTTGCAGTTATGGCTCTTCCTTCATTCGCGTCTCAATAGTTGTCCGGAACGTGTCGATAAAAGCTTCGGCTGCCTTGGACAGATAGCGTCCTTTCCGATATGCAATTACGAGCGTGCGGCTTGGAACCGGCTCCGCCAGCGGGACATACACCGGAATCAGCTCGCTGCGCTTGGCCCGGGCAATAAAGCGCGGTACAAGGGTAATGCCCATTCCTGCGGCAACGAGGGATTGGACGGTCTCAATGTTATTGCTCTCGAACACGATATCGGGGTCAAATCCTGCAGATCGGCATAAATCAATCATGATTTTGCGGAAGCCTTGGCCCTTCTTTAGGACGATGAAGGATTCGCCGGACAATTGCTCCAGAGCTACTCCGCCCGGGGGCCGATTGCCGGGGTCGGCGAGGTAGTGGTTCGGGGGGATGGCCAGATCGATTTTCTCCTCGCCGATCGTCTCGTAGGTTAAAGAAGGCTCCTGCAGCGGCAGGGAGAGCAGACTGAGATCCGTGCCGCCGCCTGCCGTGAGCTTCTCCAGGTTCAAGGATGTATCTTCAAGCAGAGTAACCTGTATATCGGGATAGGCTTCTTTAAACGCCGGCAGAACATAGGGCAGCAAATGCGAGCCAGTTATCGGCATGCTCCCGATGACTACTCGCCCGGCGCGCAGCTGGGAAATGTCGTCCATCTCCTGGCGAAGCTGCTCCACGGCATCCATAATTTTGCGGGCATGCTTGATGAAGCTGGCTCCGGCATGCGTAAGCTCGACGGTGCTCGTATTTCGCTGGAACAATTTGACGCCCAGCTCCTGTTCAAGCTTGGACAATTGCTGGCTGAGCGACGGCTGAGCGATATGGAGCTTGTCGGCCGCTCTGGAGAAGTTGCGCTCCTCAGCAATCTTCAAAGTATAAAGGAGCTGCCTTAATTCCATGAGATCACCTTTTTCTTGAATTGGTGTAGCGATTCAGTACGTGACTGTGATTAGCATTCTATAAGTATAGCCTATCATTTTTAAATAAAATATAGGACTTATTAATGCTTTCAAGCAGGTATTCTGCTCTAAAATTTTATTATTAGGCGAGTTGGTTGTATAATTATTATAAATGATTTGGTAAATGGAGGTTGCCGTTTCTATGAAAATATGGAAAGAGGTTCAGGGCTGGGGCCTGTCTATAATCATCGGCTTTATTATCAGCATGTTCATCGGCATATTTGTTATTCAGCCATATAAGGTGAACGGTCATTCCATGGAGCCTACGCTGGACGACAAACAGCGGATCTATGCCTGGAAAATAGCGCACGCGCTGGAGAAGCTGCCGAAATATGAAGATATCGTCATCATCGACAGCCGCATTGACCGCGACCGAACTTTTTGGGACAGCGTAAACGAGCATCCGCTAATCCGTATTTTGTCAGGCAACAAGAAGGAGGACTTCTTTTACGTTAAGCGTGTGATCGGCCTGCCAGGCGACGTAATCGAGATTAAAGACGGACAAGTGTTCAGAAACGGAATCCAACTGGAGGAGCCTTACATCAAAGAGCAAATGTATGCGGAGCAAAGCCAGGTATGGGAAGTACCCGAGGACCATATCTTTGTGATGGGTGACAACCGCAACAACAGCAAAGACAGCCGGATGATCGGGCCTGTACCGCTTGACCATATCATGGGAATCGAAGGCTTCAATAAATAACAAGGGATGCCGCGGTGTTATGCGACACGGCGAAAGAAGAGGCTTTCACGGCATAGCCTGCCGGCTAGATGCGTGATGGTCTCTTTTTAGTCGGGGCAATTAACTACCATCCCTCCTTTATAGTCAAATCCTATAACTATTATAGAAATTATATCTTGGAACAATCAATAGAGAGATGATATATTAATGACAACATACGAAGCGTGGACTAAGGCAAGTTTATGTTCTCTCTATTGCTTCGTTACATGTTCGAATCCTTCAGTGGGGTGAATACGATGAGTAATGCTAAAAAGACAATGTATGAGAAAATTTGGAACAATCACGTGATTTATGCGGAAGAAGGAAAACCAAGCATCATTTATATCGATTTGCATTTGGTGCATGAGGTAACCTCTCCGCAGGCATTTGAGGGACTGCGCCTCAGCGGGCGCAAGGTACGTCGTCCGGAGCTGACTTTTGCGACGATGGACCACAACGTTCCGACGAAAGACCGTTTCAACATTAAAGACCCGATTTCCAAGCAGCAGATCGATACGCTTACGAAGAACTGCCGCGATTTCGGCGTAACGCTTTATGATCTGGATACGATCGATCAGGGCGTTGTACACGTTATGGGGCCAGAGCTAGGCTTGACTCACCCAGGTAAAACGATCGTCTGCGGGGACAGCCATACTTCTACGCATGGAGCATTCGGCGCGCTGGCATTCGGTATCGGCACGAGTGAAGTAGAGCACGTTATGGCTACGCAGTGCTTGCAGCAAGCCAAGGCGAAGACGCTGGAGGTACGTTTTGTCGGAAAACGCAAACCTGGCGTTACTGCTAAAGATATGATTTTGGGCGTTATTGCCCAATATGGAACGGATTTTGCAACTGGTTACGTTATCGAATACACCGGTGAGGCAATCCGCGAGCTAACGATGGAAGAAAGAATGACCGTATGTAATATGTCCATTGAAGCTGGAGCCAGAGCAGGATTGATTGCTCCGGATGAGACGACTTTCGAATATCTGCGCGGCCGCGAGCATGTACCGCAAGGTGAAGCCTTTGATCGCGCTGTAGCGGAGTGGAAGAAGCTTACTACAGATGAGGGCGCGGAGTATGACCGTGTCGTGGAATTTGACGTTGACGCATTGATTCCGCAAGTGACGTGGGGCACGAGCCCAGGTATGGGAACGAATATCAACGCAACTGTACCGAACCCGAATGACTTTGCATCGGAAAACGAACGTAAGGCTGCCGAGAAAGCACTTGAATATATGGGCCTTACACCGGGCACGCCGATGACTGACATCGAAATCGACTATGTATTTATCGGCTCATGTACGAATGGGCGTATTGAGGATCTCCGCGCTGCAGCACAAATCGCACGAGGCTACAAAGTATCTGACAAAGTAACGGCAATCGTCGTTCCTGGTTCAGGCCGCGTGAAGCTGCAGGCAGAGAAAGAAGGCCTGGACAAAGTATTTATTGAGGCAGGCTTTGAATGGCGCGATGCGGGCTGCAGTATGTGTCTTGCCATGAATCCCGACGTTCTGGATCCGGGCCAACGCTGTGCTTCCACCTCCAACCGGAACTTCGAAGGACGTCAAGGCCGCGGCGGAAGAACGCATCTCGTTTCTCCGGCAATGGCGGCGGCGGCAGCGATTAAAGGCCGCTTCGTGGATGTCCGCGAATGGAATGTGAAAAGCGAAGTCGTTAGCTAACGAAGGCGAAAGAGGGGAGAACTAATCATGGAAGCTTTTAACAAACTTACAGGCATCGTCGGTCCGGTGGACCGCGTAAACGTAGATACGGACGCGATTATTCCTAAACAATTTTTGAAGCGGATTGAGCGCACTGGATTTGGACAATTTTTGTTCTATGAATGGCGTTTTGACACGGAAGGTAATGTAAATCCGGAATTTGAATTGAATAAGCCTCGCTATGAAGGTGCATCAATTCTGATCTCGCGAGTCAATTTCGGCTGTGGATCCTCCCGTGAGCACGCGCCATGGGCGATTCTGGATTACGGCTTCCGCTGTGTCATCGCTCCGTCTTTTGCGGATATTTTCTATAACAACTGTTTCAAAAACGGCATTCTGCCGATCAAGCTCTCCGAAGAACAGGTTGAAGACCTGTTCCAGCGCACTGCTGCGCATGAGGGTTATCAACTGACGGTTGATTTGGAGAACAAAACGATTACGGATCAATACGGCCTGAATATTTCGTTTGATCTGGATGAGCACCGCCGCCAGTTCCTGCTGCAAGGTCTGGACGATATCGGACTTACACTTCAGCATGAGCATCTCATCTCAGCTTATGAAGCGAAGAGAGCAAGCAACTCGATCGCATAATGCCAATACAGCATTAAAGACAGTCCCCCGATCTACATGAGTAGTTCGGGGGACTGTCTATTTTTGTCTATGAAACATACTACAAATATATGAATCTCTTTCGCGAATCTTGCATTAAAGTCTATGATCTGGACGAATTTTCTGATAGTATGGGGTTAATTAGAAGGTGACATGGGATCGTGTATGAGCATGTCATATTTTGGTGTCGTTTGAACCTGGTATAATATTACAGCCGGTGGGCGGAAAAGGGATTGGTAGGGGATACGATGAAGAAGTTAGGTTTTCTGTTGATGCTGGTTGTAATGCTGTGGGCTTTGCCGGGCATTGGGGGGGCATCTGCCGCCGGTCATTCAATTTATTTGGACGGCCAGGAGCTGGAGCAGCCAGGTGCTGCACAAGCAGGTCTGGTTAATGGCAGCGTTATGGTTCCCATTCGTATCATTTCAGAAGGACTCGGTTATGAGGTTGGATGGGAGAAGCAGACGGAGACGGTTACGATTAAGCAGGACGAACGGCTGCTGCAGCTTTTTATAGACAACCCTAAGGCTGTTGTGGACGGCAGCGAGGTTGACTTGTCCGCTCCACCGCTGCTGCAGGATAACACGACTCTTGTTCCGCTGCGTTTTGTCGGTGAACAGATGGGGCTGAAGGTCAGCTGGGATAACGAAACAAAATCAGCGCATCTGTACAGTGAAAGCGGCGGTTCTGGCGGTGGCGTTGTCAGTGGAGGGGCCAGTACACCTCCAGCCGGCGAAGGGGAAGCTGTTCCACAGCAGCCGGTAAAGCAGCCGGATAATCCGGGAGGCGGCAATGCCGGTTCACAGGCGGACAATGATCATAGTGAAGGAGATCTCTCGGCGATCAGCAGCTTAAGCTTCACCGAGAACCGCCTTATGATCTCAGCCGATCGTCCGGTAGCGCCGAACGTATTCAAGATGACAGATCCGGAACGGATTGTGATTGACATTCCGAACGCTAAATTTGCCGACGAATTCATGGATGCGCTGCCACTGGACGCGACAAGCCAAGGACAATTGGCAGTCGAGGGTTACCCGGAAGTGGCGAAAATTCGCTATGCCTTATTCAGCAATGATCCATCTACGATTAGAATCGTTATCGACTTGAACGAGAGCAGGGAATTTGCTGTTACAAACGAGAACGGATCACTCTTTGTCGATCTGACCTTGGAGGCCGCGACTCCTCCTGTCATTCCTGTAATTCCAGCAAGGCCGGACGGCAAAAGACTTGTTGTCATTGATGCTGGACATGGCGGGAAGGATCCGGGAGCCCCAAGCGTAACGGGGGGACGGGAGAAGGATTTCAATTTGGCGATCGCGCTGCGAGTGAATGAGCTGCTTCAGCAGGAAACGGAGATTATTACGGTGCTGACGCGAAGCGACGATACATATCCGACGCTGGACGAAAGGGTACAAATTGCAAACGATTTGCAAGCTGACATTTTTATTTCGATTCATGCCAATAGCGGTTCTGCAACAGCCACTGGAACCGAGACGCTGTATACCCGGGACGTCAGCATTCCTCTTGCGGATACGGTACATAAATACATGATCGAAGCAACAGGGTTGAACGACCGCAAGGTGAAGCACCAGAATTTGAAAGTGACGCGCGAGACGACGATGCCGGCGATACTCCTGGAGGCAGGCTTTCTCAGCAACCCCCAGGATGACGCGGTGTTGAAAGATCCAGCCGTACAGGATAGAATTGCAGCAGGCATTGTAGCCGGGATTAAAGAGTATTTAGGCTTGTGACAGAAACTAACGAAGCGGGTATAGATTGTAACAGAGAGGGGGAATCGTTTTGAAAAAGCTTGTTATGGCTGGAACTGTGCTTGTGCTTGCGGCCGCGCTTGCCGGATGCGGGCAGAAGCCCCAAGCTGCTCCGGAAGGAGAGCAGCAGCCGGCCCAAGTAACCGAACCTAATGTTTCCCAAGGGGCAGGGCAGAATAATACACAGGTTGAGGAGCCAAATCTGCAGACCGTGCAAGTAGAGTTGTATTTTACGGATGATGATCTCATGGAGCTGACGAAGGTGCAGCGTGAGATCCAGTTTGAACAACAAGAGGACAAGTATGCCGAAGCTTTTAAGCAGCTTCAGGTTTCTGAAAACGGCTTGTTCTCACTATGGGAGAAGGCCGTTCTAAACAAAGTTTCCTTTGCGGACGGGGAGCTCCGCATTGATATCGGTCTGCCTGACGAGGCCCGGCTTGGTTCGGGCGGCGAAGTACTGGCGATCGATTCACTGAAAGCCACGATGTTTCAATTCGATGAGGTTCGGAGCCTGGAGCTTACGGTCGACGGAGAACAGGTAGAAAGTCTCATGGGGCATGTGGAGCTCGACCATCCGATGACTCGTTAAATACAGGGATTGCTCAAGTAAAAAAGACTATTTCCAAGCTTGCGGGCTTGAAAATAGTCTTTTTTTGTTCTGGCCGTCGTAGGGACTATTGTCGGAAAACAGGAAAGATTACGCAACTTTTAGTTATTCTGGACGTCTAATATGTCGTCTGGTGATGCCGAGAAACAGGGCTTAAGTCATCGGTCATCACGAGGCAAAATTTTAAGATGGTAGGGGTGACGGATGAGAAGAATTGGTTTTTTGGTATTCATGCTCGTATGTATTTTCGCTTTTCCGACAATAGGACAAGCTGCCGGAGGAGGCACAAGCATCTATTTGAACGGAGAAGCGCTGAACTTGCCAAAGAACGGCCAGGTTCAGAATGTGAAAGGCAATGTGATGATTCCGATTCGTGTCGTCATGGAGGAGCTGGGTTTTGACGTCGATTGGGAAAAAGGGACGCGCACGGTAACTATAAAGCAAAGCGATACAACGATTAAGCTGGTTGTGAATCAGGCAAGTGCTACGGTGAATGGCAAGAAGCTGGCCCTTGGCGTCGCCCCGATACTGAAAGAGGATACGACGCTTGTGCCGCTTCGTTTTGTTAGTGAACAAATGGGTCTTACCGTAGGCTGGGACAACGCTACGAAGACGGTATATTTAATTACCCCGGATCATGGAAGCGGAAACGGAATAGGCGGAAACACTGGCAACACCGGTTCAGACAGCGAAAGTCCAGGGGACGGTTCCGGTACTCCTGTGCCGGAACAACAAAATTTGGCGGGTGTAAAAGGCATCGGCTTTGATGCCAATCGCCTGATTATTGCGGTAGACAAAAACGTAACCCCCGATGTATTTCGCTTGACGGGGCCAGACCGGATCGTCATCGATATACCAAATGCCCGCTTTGATGAATCATTTTCAACTAATCATTCACTGGATGCATTCCAGACCGGATTCATGGACATTAACGATTATCCGGATGTAACCAAAATCCGCTACTCGCAGTTCAGCGATAATCCTTCAACGATAAGGATTGTCATGGATTTATCAGGTGCAAGAAACTATTCTTTGCTGAATGCAAACGACGGTTATGTCATCATTGATTTGAATGTGGATCAGAGCTATCCATCGAAAGGCAGCGGCAAACCGCTGGTCGTCATCGATGCGGGCCATGGAGGTACAGATCCGGGCGCCATCAGCGTAACGAAGAAGAAAGAGAAAGATCTTAACCTCTCTATCGTCAAGAAAGTCGAAGCGTTATTGAAGAAAGAAACGCAGCTGGACTATGTGCTTACGCGCAGTACTGATGTGTATGTGACGCTGCAAGACCGGGCCAAACTGGCTAACAATCTGAATGCCGACGTATTCGTATCCATTCATGCCAATAGCGGATCGGCGACGGCCAGCGGCGTAGAAACATATTATACGCGGCAAGAAAGCGTGCCATTTGCAAATGTCATGCATAAATATCTGGTCAAGTCTTCCGGTCTGTCCGATCGGAAAGTACGGGCAAAGAGTCTGCATGTTACCCGAGAAACAACAATGCCGGCGGTTCTGCTGGAAGTTGGTTATTTAAGCAATAAGAGCGACGAGGCCCTGCTGTATACGGAGAAATTCCAGGACAGCGTAGCCCAGGGCGTTGTCGACGGAATCAAAGAGTATTTGGGTTTAAAATAGCCAGCGGCTCATAAAATGTGCATTCAGGAAGCCGGCTTGCCGGCTTCCTGAACACCTTTAGAGGAGGAGGAAGTGACCATGAACAGAAAACTATGGATCATCGGCGTTTTGGTGCTTCTGCTTGCCGTAACCGCGGGATGCGGCCAAAAGCCAAATGCGCTCGTGGAAGGCGGGCAAGGAAACCAGGAAAATCAAGGAAATGCCGGCAATAGTGTAGACGGAACGGCGATTCAAGAACCGCCGAGCAATCCCGTTGCTCATGGCGCAGGCGATTCAAATCATAGCTCCCCGGAGGAGCAGGCCAATACGATGGTTATTCAGGCATATTTCACGGATGATCAGCTGAACGAACTGTTTCCAGAGAATAAGGAAATTACGTATAGCGCCGATGCCGAGAAATATATGCAGACTTTAAAGGCGCTGCAGCAAAGCGAGACTTCTGGTCTGCTGCCGCTTTGGGAAAAGGTGAATTTCAAGCAGGCTGTACTCGAAGACGGGAAGCTGACTGTCGATTTAACTCTGCCAGACGAGGCCCGGCTTGGAGCTGGCGGCGAAGCTCTCGCCGTGGAGTCGTTGACGAAGGCGTTATTCCAGTTCAAAGAAGTGCAATCCATAGAAGTTCTGGTGGATGGCCGGCAGGCGGACACATTGATGGGCCATGTCGAATTAGAGCATCCTTTTCTAAGAAAATAGCAACTTTTTGGAGGAAATAGCAGCTCGCCGTCGAACTTGGTTAAGAGATCAATGTTGAAGGAGAGAATTTGATGTCATCATTTAAACGTACTTATAGACGTAATTCCAAAAAGGCGGTATCGGCCATGCTCGCTGCCGCGATCTGCCTAAGCGGCAGCGCAGCCGTTTTCGCGGACGAGCCGGCAGAGTCTTCTGCCAATTCGGGAACGGGAACAAATATTACAAACACGTCAAATACGGCATTTTCCTTATTTAGCGACGTACAGAATGGCTTTTGGGCCGAGAAATATATTTACAAGCTAGCTGCGGAGGGCATCATTGTCGGGGATGCCGGCAAGTTCCGTCCGAGCGATAGCGTTACGCAGCAGGAAGCCATTACGATGGCGATTCGCTTTATGAATTTAAGTGCTGAAGTCGGCAGCGGAGATACGGTTCCTGCCGAGCTGCAAATTAGCGGTTACGCGAAACCTTATGTCGAGCTGGCTTTGAAGAAGAATCTGATCGATAAAGATGAAGAGCTGGCTATTTTAAAGGAGAAGGAGTCCTGGGGACAGAAAAAAGCGTCCCGCGAATGGGTAGCTAAAGTTCTTATCCGCGCCTTAGGCAAAGACGAGGAGGCCAAAGCGCTGGGTATAGCGGCAACTGGCTTTGCAGACCACGACAAAATTACCTCTTCAGTTAGAGGTTATGTGAATCTGGCCGCCAAATTGGATATTACGAAAGGGATTGAAGGCAATAAATTCGATCCGCAGGGCAATGTGACACGGGCACAAATCGCGACCTTCTTCGGTAAAGGCGCGGAGCATTTAGATGCCAATTATCCTAATGTGTATGAGGGGATCGTGACCGAGCTGACCGACAGCAAGCTGACCTTGTACGTAGATAATCAGTTGAAGAGCTTCGTTCTCGATAACCGCAGCGTATACTTCACCAAGGATTCGCAATTAAAGATCTCGAAGCACGATTTGAAGACTTACACGAAGGTGCTGGCGATCGATAAAATTGGTTCGGCGGCGTACGTTGAAATCATTGACGGGAATCAGCAGCTGGAGACTACAGAGGGCACTCTGCTTCGTATTCTGAATGGTAATCGGATATTGATGCTCGTGAATAACGATTCCGTGGAATATACATTCGACGATACAACAGCGTTCCTGGATCAGAACGGCAATAAAGTGGCAGCCAGCAGCTTGACTCCGGAGAGCACGATTATCGTACAACGGGAGACTTATACTGCGGCAAGGAAGCCGGTGCTTGTTCAGGTAAAATCTGCTCTGGTTAGCAAATCGGGCACTGGCACAATTGAATCTGTCGATGTGACCGGCAAGAAAGTAACGATTCGCGATGCTTCAGGCACGGTCGAGACCTATGCAGTAGACGAGACGACGATTCTGCTATACCAAAGTCAGAAGCTGAACAGCCTCAACGAATTGCAAGCCAAATCGGCCATTAAATATTCGGTGAAGAACAGCGTGCTGGATTCCCTTGAGGTGACGCAAAGCATCGAGCGAACGGTCAAAGGGACGCTGCTTGGATTGGATCAGAACGGACGCTTGCTGACCTACAGCAATGCCAGCGGATATCCTGAAGTGAAGCTGTTAACGGAGAAACCGGAAATTATCGTAGGCGGCATTAAAGACGCTACATTTGACGATCTGATCGCTGATTTGAACGGCGGCGATAAGGTCGAGCTGACACTGGATGCTGAGGAGCGGGTGACGAAGATCGTGGTGGAAGGCCGCCAGTCCGAGCAAATGCCGGCCGCTACGGTCGTGAACTACGATAGCAAGTCCAAGACGCTGACGGTGCTGGATGCGAATGCGAAGCCGCACGTATTTGTTTTGGATGATAAGACGAAGGTAGAATACAACTCCAACCAGCCGACCCTTGCGGGGATGGAATCCGTCCTGAACAAAGACCGGAAAATTAATGTGACTTATATCGGCAGCCGGGCGCTAAGCGTGCAAATGATTTATAAATATGAAGGCACCTTTGTGTCTGTAAATACGGCGGAGAAGAAGATTACGCTGCTGACATCCGATAATAAAACAATTGCACTGCCTTACCAGGGAACCGCTCCTACGATTGAATTGTACGGCAAAAGCGCGACGCTGAGCGATGTAAAAGTCGGCGATCCTGTAGTTGCTATGCTAAGTACGAACCAGGATGCGGTTCAGACGCTGGCTGTAAAGTCTTCCGCTCAATTCGTGGTCAGCTCGGTAGATACGTCCTATAGCCGCATCAGAGCGGTGAACAGCAATAACGGGCTTACGGAAAGCTTCTATGTCGATCAGGCGATTCTCACGGATGAGAACGGCAATCCGATCAGGGTGAACAATATCCAAAGTGGCCAAACGATCAACGTGGCATTTAATGGGCATAAAGCGGTATCGCTGCAGGTTGTCAAATTGACGCTGGGCAGCGTGCAAAATATCGACGCCTCTACCTTAACGGTCAAAACCTTTGCCGGCGGAACCGAATCGTTCCCGCTATCGGGCAGCGTCAAAGTTGTTCGCGGAACGTCCGTAACTACGGGGACAGGCGGACTATCATCAGCGGATCGCGTAGAGGTGCGCAAAGACAGCGATGGTACCCTTATCGTCAAAGTTCTGACTTCGCTAGAGCGGAAATTCTCCCGCTATGATGCAAATGCTAGAGAGCTAGTTGTTAAAAGAGCGACCATCGCGGATGACAAATATCGCTTTTTTGTAAACGCGGATACGTATGTTCACCAAGGTGATACGACGATTTCCGTGCAATCTCTGAAAGATGATGATAAAATTGTTTTGTATTTCAATGGTGAGAGACTCGTTGAAATCGAAAAACAATAATCATTTTCGTGAGAATAACCGTCTTGTTGCGGGATCATTCCCGGGCAAGACGGTTTTCGTCGTGAAGATTCATGAAGAAAGGTTAGGTGGAGACATGAATGCCGCGGGTGTCCGTCATATTCTGGACTGCATCGGCGCTATGTTTCCGGATGCGCACTGTGAGCTCCGCCACAGCAATGCGTTTGAATTGACGATTGCCGTGCTGCTGTCGGCACAGTGTACCGACGCAACCGTAAACAAGGTGACGGAAGATTTATTTCAGAAATACAAGACGCCGGAAGATTATCTTGCCGTTCCGCTCGAAGAGCTGGAGCAGGATATCCGGCGCATCGGACTATTTCGGAGTAAAGCCAAGCATATTCAGAATTTATGCCGGATTCTCATTGAACAGTACGACGGGGAGGTTCCTCGCGAGCATGCCGAGCTGGTGAAGCTTCCGGGCGTGGGCCGCAAGACGGCCAACGTGGTCGTTTCGAACGCATTTGGCGTCCCGGCGATCGCCGTCGATACGCATGTGGAACGGGTCAGCAAGCGGCTGGGTCTGGCAGGCTGGAACGATTCCGTGCTTGAAGTCGAGAAGAAGCTGATGAAGCGGGTTCCCGAGGAAGAATGGACGATTACCCATCATCGGCTGATCTTTTTCGGAAGATATCATTGCAAGGCCCAGAATCCGCAGTGCGAGATTTGTCCGCTGCTGGATGTTTGCCGGGAAGGCAAAAAACGTATGAAAAAGTCACCGGTCAGAAAAGATAGAGAGAAGTGACTTTTAAACCTAGGTAGAAGAGGATGAGACTCCATGAAATGTATTTCTGTGTACACCGATAGTTTTGAACAATTCTCCGATATGTTCGAGCAGGTCATCGAAATCGACTTGCAGGAGAATGACGAGCGCGAAATTGAAGGCGTGACTGTCAGCGACTCCGGCGAAGTGCCGAGCCATTACTTGGAGCGCATGGCGGCCAAACCTGAAGTGGTCGTGATGAAGGATAAGGAGAAAGGAATCACCATATTACAGCATGGCAAAGTGTTTGAAATTCTAATTCCATCCGAGGCCGATTCGCTCGAGGCGCCTTCGGTGTAAACGGTTTGGCTATCAGAATACCGTCTTGCGGGCATATCCGTGAGGCGGTTTTTTGTTTAGGCATCTGGAATATTACGGGTTAAGACAGGCGAATCTAAAATAATGTTTATTTTAGATGATGAAATGCTTCATTTTTAATCAAAAACGAAGATATCGGCCTCTTGGCAACGAAGAATGTACCTTGAGCGGCGTTTTTCTATATATAAGCTGGAAGTTCTATAATTTTTACTGGAAAATCACTAATTATGAGACTTCCCTGACGGATGCCACTCATGTAAAATGAATGTATTTCCTAAGACATGGAATATGTCGAGGAGAATACTAAAAAATGAATACCGCTTCTTGCTTCGTGAGGCGTTAGGCAAACATAAATAAGGAGAGTACATATTCATGGAAACGTTGACAATTGGTCGGGATCAGCGGCTTCATGACCGACTTGACCAGTTCTTGAAGTTATATGAGTCAGGTAAAGACCTAAGAGCTTGCCGGGAAATTCAAGATTTAACAAGGAAGCTGAAAGCTGATGAATTAACGTTATCGTTCTGCGGACACTTCTCCGCAGGCAAGTCCAGTCTGATTAACAGGCTGTGCGGCAAGCAGGTGCTGCCGTCGGGCCCGATACCGACAACCGCCAATGTGGCTGCCATTCGCAATGGAGAGCCTCGGGCCGTCCTTACACGGGCGGAGGCGGAAAACGGAGATATAAGCGATACGGAGCAAGCACATACGGAGCAGATTGAGCTTCATCTTGATCAGCTGGATGACTATTGCCGGGACGGAAATACATATTCGATGATCTCCCTATGGGATGATGTTCCTATATTGGGGCAGCATGGCGTGCTGCTGGATACGCCTGGCGTCGATTCCAATGACGCTGGACACGCGATGGCTACCAATTCGGCGCTGCATTTAGCCGATGTCGTGTTCTACGTCATGGACTACAACCATGTTCTGTCGGAAAGCAATCTGTCGTTTGCCAAACGGCTGGCTGATTGGGGGAAACCTCTCTATCTCGTCGTAAATCAGATCGACAAGCACCGGGAAACCGAATTGTCGTTTGAGAAATACCGCAGTTCCGTGGAGGACGCCTTCGAGTTATGGGGAATCGTACCGGCAGGGGTGTTCTATATATCCCTGAAGGAGCTGTCCCATCCGTTAAATATGCTGAGCGAGCTGGAGAAGACGATTGCTTCCCTATTTGAGATTCGGGAGAGTCTGCTCGAGTTCAGCATCGGCTGCTCGCTTTTCCACGGAGCGGAACAGTATTTGAAGCGGCTGAAGGATGCCGACGAGGAAGAAGAGGAGCGGCTGCTTGAGGAAGTAGGCGGCGAGGAAGCTCTGTTAAGCCTACAGGCAGAATTGTCGGCGCTGGAGCGGGAGCTTACCGAGCAGGATGGCCTCATCGATCGGCTGCGCAATGATTTGACCAAGGAATTGGACGGTCTGCTGGCCAATGCGCATTTGATGACGCCTGATCTTCGGGAAGCTGCCGCACTGTATTTGGAGAGCCGCAAGTCCGGCTTTAAGATGGGTCTTTTGTTCCATGCCGGCAAGACGGAGCGCGAGAAGGAACGGAGAAGGGATCTGTTCCTAGGCAAGCTGCAGGAGCAAGCGCAAGCGCAGGTAGATTGGCATGTGCGCGATTTGCTGCGCCGTCTCGGGCAGAATCACGGGCTGTGGAGCGCGGAGTGGGAGAGCAGGCTGGAGGCGGAGCTTCCGCAGGCAGAGGAAGAGTGGATCGCCGGTCCTGCACGCGAAGGCGCGCTGCTCTCCGGCGAGTACACGCTCCGCTACGCCGCCGACGTGGCGGCCGGAATCGCCGGCCGCTACCGCCGCGCAGCCCTCGCGATCGCGGACGGGCTGCTCGCGGAGCTGGCGCCGCGCCTCAGCGAGGCGCGGCACAGCCTGGCCGCGCAGCGCGATGCGCTGCTGGCGCGCTCCGGCGCCGCCGGGCGGCTGCAGGCGCTGCGCGCTGCCGCCAAGGAGCGAGCTGCGCGCATCCACGCGCTGCTCGGCGAGCGTCCCTCCCTCCCTCCCGGCATTCTGCCGGAGGTGAGGGACGCCGCGCCAGGGGCGCCGGCTGCGCCGCAGCGCCCACAGG
>NZ_WNZW01000029.1 GCF_009725165.1 Paenibacillus woosongensis | reverse complement strand
TCAAGTTATAGTCCTGTTTCTTTGCAATTCGCTGCGCCACATCCTTAGTTAATTCATCGGACCAGTTCAGCTCTGTTTGTACTTCTAAGGTTAACCGATGGGTGTCCACATATTCCTCAGGAAAATAGTGACAGATGTGTTTATGGAACTCATTGAAAAAGTCCCAATATACGTCTGTAAAGTCAATGACAATGCGGTCGATGGATACAGTGACTCCTTTCATGTGCCGCCCCCTCCCGAATTTTTTGATGAATTTCGGGCTTAATTAGAGGGCAGGTGGCTAGCCTTTAACACATGTCCTTCCCGTTAGAAATGTTCAGTTAAGTCCTGACAATAATAGTGGTCGGGCTATCCCTTGAATTTGTTGCGATGCTCTCGACACTATATCCATCGGGGTATCTATTCGCAAAGTTGCGTTTAATTTGAAAAAACCGCAAGAAAACGAAGATAACAAAAAACAGGTCAATCATGGTGGTATCTGACCATAATCGACCTGTTCAATGTAACGGAATACCGTTATTTAGGTGATAAAATTCAAGCATTGATGTGTGCGTACAAGCAAAATGATGAAATCTTTATACGGGTATTACATGGGTTATTCGTGTTATTGGTTGAATGATGGGTTCACTCGGCACTGGGTAGCCCCCAACAAAAAAGAAACCTTGAAAGGCACGAAGCCTATCAAGGTTGACCTACTATATCTTTTCAATCGAAATTGAAGCGCAAAGTATTTCTGCGTTAAGAGGGGGCATTAAGATTTTGCAACTTAGCAAACTATGACCCTCACTCTGAACATCTGTTACTTCGATATCTTGAAGAAAATAAGGAATTTGTGGTCTAGTCAACTCTCTTAAAGGTTTTATCCTATCATCAGCACTTGTAACAAAGGAAAAACTAGAACACCCAATAAAGGACAATTTGACGTTAAACTCTGTGTCCTCAAACACAAGGGTTATTTCATCACCAAAAAAACTTGAATCAAACTTTAATACTCTAGCATCCCAGTAGTGCATTGCCTCAATTTCGGACAGAATTTTTTCAGCTTTCACACTAATCACCTCACTTTTTATATGGGATATGAGCATCAGGGCTTTTTCTGTCAACAACATTCAGGTTTACATCAATTGGATTACCACTCTCATCAAACAAATGAACATGGTCATACTTTGTAACCTTATCAGGTGGGTCAATTTTCATTCGGACGTTCCCATTAGCATCTCTAATGTGAACGAAACCATTGTTCTCAGTATACTTCCAATCCTTCGGCAAGCTATCTAAGATTTCTTGCTTTGACATGTTAGGGATGTTTTCAGCATTTATTTTACCTGCAAAGTTCCCTATAGTATTACCCGTCCCCTTATTCTTGATCCTTTCAAGAATTTCCTTCTCTTTTTTCAAATGCACATCGAAGTTGGACGCTTCTCTTACAGCTGCGCTTTGCTCTACATTGGTCTTAACTTTCGTGCGTAATTCTTCTCGTCCTTTACTTACCCACTCAACTGCATTTTTCCCGTAT
>NZ_WNZW01000027.1 GCF_009725165.1 Paenibacillus woosongensis | reverse complement strand
CAATGTCATTAAGTTAGGGCGCAGATCCAAATATCGTGAAAAGAGCAGGTTATCGAAAAGATAGCCCGCTCTTTTTTTGCATGCAAAAGAAAAAAGGACTTGACAAATGGATGGAAGTGTGTGGCGAAGCCCCTTGAAAAAACGAGGAGGTTTCGCCAATGAATGAGTATGCGAATTCGCTAAAAGAAACGCTGACATCCCTCATCCGAGAAATGTCAGCCGCGCCAGCACCCTATGTCAAAAACCCGGAAAAGGACTTCACTCGAAGGAAAAAGTTACCCTTTGATACCGTGATGCAACTCTTGATCTCCATGGGCGGCAACAGTATATATAAGGAACTCTTGGAATCGCAGGGCTATGACGTAAACACTGCAACTACTTCTGCTTTTGTTCAGCAGAGGAATAAAATCCTGCCGTCTGCTGTGGAATTCTTGTTCCACGAATTTACGCAATCGTATACGGATATCAAGGATTACCGAGGGTATCGATTACTTGCTGTTGACGGTTCGGATTTGCATATCACAACGGATCCTACGGACAGAGACACCTATTTTCAAAGCCAACCAAACACGAAAGGCTATAACCTGCTGCATTTGAATGCAGCCTATGACTTGTGTAACCGACTTTACGTGGATGCTCTTGTTCAGCCACGAAGGTTGTGCAACGAGGGAAGGGCGCTGGCGACTATGGTTGACCGCTCCCCCATCAAAGGCAAAACCATTGTGATTGCCGATCGGGGTTATGAAAGTTACAACAATTTCGCGCATTTGGAACGCAAAGGGTGGAATTATGTCATAAGGGTAAAGGATTTGGATTCCAATGGCATTCTTTCGGGCTTGCGTTTGCCTTCTAGCGGAGAGTTTGATCGCGACATTCATCTGACACTCACAAAAAAACAAACCAAAGAGGTCAAAGCTCATCCTGAGATTTACAAGTTCGTCCCCTCTACGTCTACCTTTGATTTTTTGGATCGACAGGAGAACTTGTATTACCCCATCTCCTTTCGGGTTGTTCGTTTTGTCCTGTTCAATGGTGCATATGAAACCGTCATAACGAATCTATCTGCCGCTGATTTCCCACCCGATGAACTCAAGTCTATTTATCACTTGCGATGGGGCATTGAAACCTCTTTCCGGGCCTTAAAATATACCGTTGGCCTGACCAATTTTCACGCAAAGAAGCAAGCGTTCATCATCCAAGAGATTTTTGCAAGAATGATCATGTACAATTTCGCTGAAATGATGACCTCACACGTCGTCATTTCGCAAATGGATAAACGGCATTCCTACCAAATTAACTTCACAGTCGCCGTTCACGTTTGTAGATATTTCCTGCGCTCAAGGGATGATGAACCCCCGCCCGATGTTGAAGCACTGATTCGCAAAAACATTTTACCGATTCGCCCCCTTCGCCCAGGGCAGAAGAATACGCGTAAAATTCGCTATAAATCAGTTGTTAGCTTCGTCTACAGAGTAGCATAATTCGGTTCACATGAACAATTTTTAAGCGGATAGTCCATCCGCTTTGTTTGCTGTACGCTTTTTTCTTGCTTGAACCAAAAAACAAACGGCACAGGGCTTTTCCTATGCCGTTTTGCATTTCAGTTTTACTCCCGGTCTTGTCTTTGATCTTATCTTAATGACATTG
>NZ_WNZW01000026.1 GCF_009725165.1 Paenibacillus woosongensis | reverse complement strand
TGTATTCATTTGCTTAATAGGAGTGTCTGGTTCACTACTTATCAGCTTCATAAATTCATCCGAATTGGCTTCATTCCTATATTTTGTTGATAAATTTAATAATTTAACAAGTTCCAACTGTTCACCAACATAGTCATTCTCTACAATATAAGGGTTTTGGACATTATTATTTACTTCATTGTGTTGATTATCCTGATTACTCGAATGTGAAGGGCTAAAGACATTCAGTCCATTAGAACATGCTGTTAGAAGAAATATACATAAGGCCAGTAAATTAACCATTTTATAACAATTCATTTTCATTAGTAATCCCCTAAAGACCTCAAGAATTTGGTGTACATAAAACGCTTCTACAATGACTTATAATAAAATTTTACGTAGCTAATCTATATATTCGGCATTAAAGATTCCTCATAACTGAATGCAAAGACGGTCAACAACTTTGATAGGTTCTTTGCTGATTTCATCCATGAAGGACTTTACTGCAGTACGTATCTCTTCAACAGAAGAGCAGAACACATTGTAGATCACTGATTTTTTCAACCAACCCCAAAGCCCTTCAACGATGTTTAATTGGGGACTATACGGGGGTAAAAATATGAGTTCTAACTGTTTAGAGTGTTGCTTTAAGAAATGTTGAATCAGCCGAGCATGGTGAATACGCGCATTGTCCAAAATCATAATCGTTTTCCCTTCTGGATATTTTGCGACAATATTCTCCAGAAACGATAGGAATACTTGAGCATCGTATTTATCATGTTCTTCCCAATAGATCTAAACGGTAGATATTTACGGTGGTAATTTATATGATCGTCGGATAGCCGCCAATCATACTGATTTAAGAATCGAGCTATTTGGGCTAAGACGTGGTTCCGATGAACAACATCATTGTGTTTAGACTTAGCAAGTAATGTGCGAGGCTTAGCTCGACTTGCTCCTGTGACATCGGGTCTTTGACTTACTTGACGAAGATTCCGACAATCTCGTCCATTGCATCGGAACAATGTCCTAGCACGTTCTCCCGCCGATCAGGGTTAAGGCTGTATCTAACGGTAGTCGTTTCATGGATTCGGCCTCCCTTCTGTCGCGGCGTGGGTGCTTAGCTTTTGCTGAACGTTCCATTTCCTCCATAAGAGATACTGCCGCTGTACTTCCTGTTCATCATAGCCATGCTGTACCACGATAATCAGGATGACGCGGGGGATTGAATCAGTGTAGCCATCAAGGAACTACGAAACCTTTCCCATGAGACTACAAGTTATCAATTCCTTCTTGAAACATATCAAGTAAATAGTCATCAAATTTATCATAACGAACGGAGGGTTCTTTCCCGCCCCTCTCCCAACTAAATACCCTATCATCATTAATATCAGCAGAAAACATACAGCGAACAAATTCTCCTGAATCCTCAATTACAATTAGCCTTAAATCCAATCCCAATTTTCTCCATCTTTCAGTTGCCTTTACGACAGACGCACCAAGATTCCCTTGAACGCCTAAAACCTCCACCCCACAGATTCCACCTGAGCCATAATCTTTTATAAAGTCTCGATAACTTTGAGGAAATCTTAAGCCAAGTATTTCTTCAGCATTGCGAATATCCTCGTCTGATACTTTTCCGAAAAAGTCCTTTTCTTCGCTATACTCTTCGATCATATTTAATATTTGTTCATTCATGGTATACCTCCATTTAACTATTCCTCATTCGCACGCATCTTCCAGTAATTACTTCTAAAGTTATTATACTGTTTTTCAAGTAATGGATCATTTCTAAAGCTATTTCCGTCCTCTACTAATCCGTGTAATTCACTACTGTATTTATCGTGAGTAGTTTCAGCGATTTCAACCATACCTCCAGGTTCTTTTTGGATTAGATGGTGAAGCTCAACTTTACTCTCCTCACCGTCTTTAACAACATAAGGCGATTTCCCTTTCACCATGAGTTCCTTATTAGTTAGTCCACCTGCAGCAGGATCTTTCGGCACATAATTTTTATCAATTTCGATTTGGTATACTCTTCTCGAGACATCAACATCTTTCCCTGCGACTTTAACAGAACCCTTTACTTCTACTGCAGTATATTTATCAGGTAACCAGTCTAGTTCAAATTTTTCAGAAGATAGTTTTGTGGCTTTTAGTCTAGTATTAACTGTCCCAGATCCTACACCATTACCCATCCCCTCAGCAGGATCCATCTTCCCGCCACTAGATCCTGAATCAGGCTTGGATTTGGAGAACTGCGGTTCCGTCTTCGGCACGTCCAAATCCCGGACAGGGATTGAGCCATTGGGGGTCGCAAGCGATACTTGCCCCCGCGTTTGCGCCGCTTTCTTCACGCTCTTCACGAGTTCCTTCACGGTCTTGCCGGAGAATTTGGCTCCCGCTCTGGCGGCGCCTTCTACTACCGTGATCGCGAAGAAGGCCTTCGTCACGGCTCGTCCGTATTTTACGCTTTCCTCATAGGTTGCTTTGCCGGAAAGAACCTTCGGCTGCAGCTCGATGATATCCTGGAAAGGAACCACGAATTCCTCTGCCGCGGCGTCGCCGAGCAATTTCCTCATATCGTCAATCGTCAACTCGCCGGTTGCAATTGCTTCCCCTATAGCGTAATATCCCGGCACGGTATCTGTCCAGAATCCCAGGCTTGCCGGATTGGAATTGACGGCGAACTCAGCTAAGTCCTTCACGTCTTCAAACAGTTGACTGACGATGCCATCCCCTACGCCTACGATCGTTACGGCCGCCGTCAATCCGCCCGTGTTCAGGTTCGGATTGTTGCGTATGCCTGAGCCTCTTTCCGAACGGGCTAAGTCCAGCAGCTCCTTCGTGATCTTCCCGTCTACCTCGAACATCTCCCATCCGAACCAATCGCGCCGAACTGCCGCCATGGAGCTCACTGTGTTCGCGATATGCTGGTAGCCTGCGACGGCGATCAGGAATTCCTGGTTGTATTCGCCCGTAATCTCGCCTTGGTAGATGTTCATGTCCTTCAAATACTGCTGCATGTTGCGGATATCCTCCGTAGGAACCGCCTGATTATATTCATCCAGCAGCGCCTGCATTTCCCTGCGCCGCTCCGCCGCTTGACGCACCGCGGCCGCAATGGCGTCGTAGTGGAGTTTCGCCCACTCTCGGTAGAGGGGATTGATCATGCCAGCCGCGATCATCAAGCGCAGCTCGCTCTCTTTTGGCATCGCAGACAGATCCTGCTTCAGCGGGTTATATTCGCAGGCATCCAGCGGAGAGCCTTTATAGAACACGGCCAAGCTGACCCCGGACTTATACCATTCCTCAGCGACGCCGAGCTTCGCCAGCTGCTCCCTTT
>NZ_WNZW01000025.1 GCF_009725165.1 Paenibacillus woosongensis | reverse complement strand
CGCTTTGTTTGCTGTACGCTTTTTTCTTGCTTGAACCAAAAAACAAACGGCACAGGGCTTTTCCTATGCCGTTTTGCATTTCAGTTTTACTCCCGGTCTTGTCTTTGATCTTATCTTAATGACATTGCCCGCAGGGGAACCGCATATCATAAATACCCATTCGCCTGCTACTTGTATTCTAAAATATCTTGCATCTGCTTGGCCAATTCGATATAAGGACCTTCCGATAGAATATTAAAGGCCAAATGGGTTGCGCGCATGCTGAGCAGCTTATCGCCAGGCTGCAGACCGAACTTCTGCCATGTCTGGAGAGGAAGCTTGATATAGCGGTCCTTGCTCAGCAGCACCCAGCAGAACATGCGCTCCTTAAAGGTAACGGCTTGCCCTTCGGGAAGGGAGTGGTTCTGCAGCTCAGGCAAGCTCCCAAAAATCGCCGCAAGCGGCGAATTTGGGATCAAGTCTTTACACACGACACTGAAACCCTTCGCCGTATTCCGGCCCGTCATTAAGATAATTTTGGAGTTCAACGTGATGTTGTATTCCTGCAGGGCTTGATCCGGCAGGCAAAAAGATCCGTCAGGAAGTATTGTACTCCATGCGTAGAAGTACTTCCCGCCTTTGGCGGTTACTGCCATACTTATCATCCCCCGAGAATTAATGATAGCCTGTAGCATCATCATCTCCCAAGGGACAGGAATGGAGATATGACTTTGATCACCTTGACCAGGAAATGAGCCTAGCGATGCACATCCTCCGAGGCTGGGACAGCCGCCTGCAATGATGAGTCCTCAGGTGTAGCGTCCTCCTCCTCGTCCCCCTTCCTGCTGTCCAAATACAATTGATACATGCGCACGATAATGATTTTCGCCATCATATATACGGGAATTGCCAGAATCATGCCCAGAATGCCCGCGAAGTCGCCGGCGATCAATAACAGAATAATTGTGGTCAGCGGATGTATGTTGATCGTCTTCCCATAAATATACGGGGAGATCAAATTGCCTTCGATCTGCTGGGAAACTACGACGATCACGATGACCCAAATCACCATCGATGTAGATTCGGTAAATGCCACGATCACACAAGGAATAGCCCCCAGAAACGGACCAAAGTAAGGGATGAAATTGAACAGCGCCCCGACGATAGCCAGCAGCAGCGGATAAGGCAAACCGATCAGCCAGAAGCCGACAAAACCCATGACAGCCAGCAGTACAGCGCTAATCATTCGCCCGGCAATAAAACCTTTGAGCCCGTTATCGATTTCGTGGATGACCTGCTCGCCGTCACGCCGATAACGCTTTGGAAGCATTCGGGTCAAGGTTGGGGTGACCCGGTCATCCTGCTTCAGCATGTAGTATAGAAGGATTGGCGCCGTTCCTACGACGATGAAGAAATCATTCAGAAAAGTGACGACATGGGAAATCGATTTGGTGGCCGCCTCGATCACGGAGTTGATAGACTCCGTCAGCTTGTTCGATATTTGCTCGTTCTGTTCGCTGAACATGGAGAACAGTCTGGACTGCCGAATTTCATTGAACTGGGCTTGCAGCTCGCGAAGCAGCAGCGGCACATTATTCACAAAATCGGTTACCTGCTTCTGAAGCGGAGGCCATACGACGATCAGAAAGACCGTAACCACGCCAGCAAAAAGCAAATAGATGGCCAGTATGGACAGCATCCGGTTCCAGCCCTTCTGTTCCAGAAACTGCACAATCGGCCGGAGCAAATAATATAAAAATCCCGACAGCATAACCGGCACAATCAGAATATTAATTAAAGTAACGAGCGGAATAAAAATAAAGCTAACCTTGGACAATAATAAAATGATCGTCAGAACCATGATGATTCCAAGGCAAATACGGTAAAAAGGCTTTTGCAGCAAGCAATCTCCTCCCCTTTGGACAGTGTAACATCGCCGCTTGTCGCCTCCTCCTTATTCGGCTGGCAGCGTATCCCATGCCGCATCCAGCAGCCGGTCAAACAGTTCGTCATCCTCTTCGATCCTTGTATCGACGAGCAGGAATTGCTCCTCAATCCCTGGTTCATCCGCATAATGCAAACTGTAGTCCCAATCATCCCCCTTCTTGCTGAAGAACGTAATTTCGTAATTGGCTTTATGCGATGCAATCTTAAATATCGTTTTGCCTATGTAAGTGCCATCCTCCTGCCGTTGCATCTGTGCTTCAACGATGTGCAGTTCCATTCCGACGTCTCTCCTCTGCTCTATTAATTTTGTTGCGAAGAACGGTGTGAATTTTGTTAAAATTGCTCTATAATCGGTATACCTGTGCAAAGCGTCGGCCAAGCCAGAGGCTTGCTCAGCTTTATTTATCGTAACATGTTTTGTTTCAATTTCAAGAAGTCTATATTGAGGTGCATACCAAAGTGCTTAAGCGTAAAAAAAAGCAAGATTCACTATCCCCTGCCAAAGTATTAACTTTTGGATTTACCATTATTATCATCATCGGCACGTTTCTGCTGTCCCTCGGGCCTGCCTCGGCTAGCGGGCAGAGGCTCGCTCTGGTGGACGCATTCTTTATGGCGACGTCGGCCGTCTGCGTAACCGGGCTGGTTGTGGTTGATCCGGCGACGCAATTTTCGCTGTTCGGCGAACTCACGTTAATCATTCTTACCCAAATCGGCGGCTTGGGATTTATGACGATGGGAACCTTGATCGCTCTCGCCTTCAACCGGCGCATTTCCCTGCGCGACCGCCTGGTGCTTCAGGAGGCGATGAAGCAGAACACGCTGGAAGGACTCGTCTCACTGATTCGGCGGGTGGCGATATACTCCTTTGTCATCGAATCGGTCGGAGCTCTGCTGCTAGCCATAAGATGGTCTTTCGATATGCCTCTGGGTCAAGCGCTCTATTATGGAGTATTTCACAGTATTTCAATTTTTAATAACGCAGGGTTTGATTTATTCGGAGCGGTACATGGTCCTTATAGCGGACTTTCCGCTTACGTTAGCGACCCCTTTGTCAATATTGTAGTCATCGTCCTGATCGTGCTTGGCGGCATCGGCTTCATCGTATTGGCGGATTTGCTGTCGTTCCGCACAACCCGCAGGCTGTCCTTGCATTCCAAAGTCGTGCTCACCGTATCAGGGATTCTTATCGTCGTCGGTTCGCTGCTTATTTTTGTGATGGAGGTGTTCAAATCTCCCGGTTTTCAGGAGTTGCCGCTGACGGATCAGATTTTTGCAGCGGTATTCCACTCTGTGAGTGCACGTTCCGGCGGAGTGTCGACCCTAAGCGTGTCGGACATGCAGCAATCGACCCAGTTCCTGCTTCTGCTGCTGATGTTCATCGGGGCCGCACCAGGCTCTACAGGAGGCGGAATCAAAGTAACCGTGTTCGCCATCCTCATCGGCGCAATGTATTCCATGCTGCGCGGCAAAGAAGATATTGTATTCTTTCGCAAACGCCTGTCCAAAGAGTCCATTCTGCGGGCGATCACGCAGACTTGGCTGGCTCTGTTTCTTGTGATCATTACTGCCATGATCCTATCCGCCGTAGAAGACCGGGCCTTTCTCGCGCTCCTATTTGAGACAACCTCGGCGTTCGCGACCTCCGGCCTTAGCCTGGACGTGACGACGAAGCTGACAGATTTCAGCAAAGTGGTGCTCGGACTCGTGATGTTCCTCGGCCGGATTGGACCGCTGACTCTAGTATATGCTTTGACCCCTAAATCCAAAAAGGAGCTGTTTCGTTATCCAGAAGGCGATTTCATCATCGGATAATGGAGCCATGCCTAGGACTTGCCCGCTTCCTTGGATACACTTTCCGTTTCGTAGTACAATATAAGGTAGCTAGAATTATCTATGTCACTATGGAGGAGTTACAAATATGACTGATTTCGATCTGAAAATGCAGAAATATGCGGAGCTGGCCGTCAAGATTGGTGTTCAAATCCAGAAAGGGCAGAATCTGATCATTAATGCGACAATTGATTCCGCTGAATTGGTCCGTCTGATCGTGAAGGAGGCTTACAACGAAGGGGCCCGCTTTGTGAAGGTCAATTGGAGCGACGATACGGTTACCCGCCTGCGCTATGATATGGCTGCGGACGAATCCTTCCTCGACGAGCCAAAATGGTATGCCGGGGAAATGCTGGAATTCGTAGAGAATAACGCAGCTGTGCTGCATGTCATCTCCTCAGATCCGGATTTGTTGAACGGAGTACCGACGGAGCGCCTGACCAATCACCAGAAAACCTATTCTAAAGCGATGACTAAATATCGCCAGCTGCAAATGGCTAACTTCTTCACCTGGTCAATCGTTGCCGTCCCTTCCAAAGCATGGGCTGCCAAAGTATTTCCGGATCTGCCGGTAGACCAGCAGGTTCCTGCGCTTTGGGAAGCGATCTTCCGCACCGTACGCGTAGACCAGCCCGATCCGGTCGCGGCTTGGAAGGAGCACATCGCGAACCTGAGCCAGAAAGCGGATTACCTCAATCGGAAGAAGTTCCAGAAGCTGCATTATGTCGCTCCAGGAACGGATTTGACGATCGAGCTTCCGGCTGACCACTTATGGGTAGCTGCAGAGAGCGATAACGATAAAGGCGTCAGCTTCCTGGCGAATTTGCCTACCGAGGAAGTATTCACCGCCCCGCTGAAAACTGGTGTCAACGGCACGGTATCCAGCACGAAACCACTGAGCTACAGCGGCAATATCATCGATAAGTTCTCCTTGACCTTCGAGAACGGCAAAATCGTCGGCTACAAAGCCGAGCAAGGCGAAGCCACCTTGAAGCAGCTTGTAGAGATGGATGATGGCGCAAGCTACCTCGGTGAGGTAGCTTTGGTACCGCACGGATCGCCAATTTCCCAATCCGGCCTTCTGTTCTACAATACCTTGTTCGACGAGAATGCCTCCAACCATTTGGCCATCGGCGCGGGGTATGCCTTTACGCTGAACGGCGGTACGACCATGTCGCAGGAACAGCTGCAGGAAGCTGGCCTGAACCAAAGCCTGGTTCATGTAGACTTCATGATTGGCTCAGGAGAAATGGACATTTACGGCATTTCGTCAGACGGCGAACAGGAGCAAATTTTCTCCAAAGGCAATTGGGCGATCTAATCTTTCGCCATTTGAACGAAAATAGAGCCAAGCCGGCGCATCTTTGCGCTTGCTTGGCTCTTCGCTTCTTGGTCGCTGATTCGCTTATCAATCGAGAATCATTGCGACCAATACAGAAATGACAATAACGGAAGCGGCGTACATCACCGTAAGCCCTACGATATTTTTCGTCGTCCGCTTATCATAATTGGGGTTACCTGTCCGGTTTTGTTTAGATGTCCCCACCCATAGCGTCCCTATTCCTGCGATAATGACCAGAACGATAATAACAGCATACATCCAGCTCACGATTGGTTACCTCCTCTGCAGCATCCTGCATTGATTATGACAAATGTCTCAGGCTTCGGCAATACGTTTTGCACGAAATCGCTCGATAAGGATAGCCGATATGCTAAGAATCAAGAGCAGGGCGACGAACGCGGACAGCATCCAGGCGGATGTATCCGCTCCGACGACGTCCATGCTTTTGCCCATTGCGAGCGGCAGAGCCGCCCCTCCTGTCCCCCCTGCAGCGATAAGGATGCTAGGTGTAGACTCCTCTGCCCCAGGTAGCAGCTTGCTGGCGAATACAAGAGCGATCGAGAACAGCCCAGACATAAACAGTCCGAACAGCAAAATAAGAACGAATATTACAGATAACTGCCCAGTAATGGCAAACAGCGATATGAGCACCAGGCTAGCAGCGCAGCTCCACAGCACATAACGGCCGTAGGAAATGCGCTCTGCAATGACCCCGCAGAATACGCGGCCTAGTGTCATGGCCATCCAGAACAGAGTAACACTGAGCGCAGCAGTCGATTTGTCGGTCCCCAACTTCTCTATTAGCAGGGATGGCAGAAAGTTAACAAAGCTCATTTCCGTACCGACGTACAGGAAGAAGAAGATCGTAAAGACGGCAAGCAGCAGCCCCCGTACTCCCTGGTACTGTGCTAACAGTGTCCCTTTCTTCTCCCGTTTGGCTTCCTTCGCATTCAGCAAATCGTTTAATTCTCCAAAGTCGCTCTTCATCCAGGCCAGCAGCATCAGCAAAGCCGACAAAGCGATAAAAAGGAAGGAAAAACGCCACATTTCCGTCCGGATCAGCCAGCCGGCGATCAGCGGCATGACCAAAGCGCCGACCCCGAAAAATACCTCGAGCTTGCTCATCGCAACGGCCGTGCCTTCTTTTACCGCTACGATAATCAGCGTGCCGATGACGGCTTCAATCATGCCAAATCCGAATCCGGCGACCGTCCCGACTACATACATCCATTCCCACGGAAGCAGCATTGTGTAGCAAACTTCGGCGATGCAAAGCATCCCTGTCGCGATGATCAGCCCAGTTCTTTTACCAAAATTGGATATAAGCAGCGGTGAAACAAGCACCCCTACCAGAAATCCGGCAAACTGCGCAAAAATAAGGCTTCCGCCGGCCGTGTACTCTTTGCCGTAATGCTCAAGCAGGTTAGGCATAATCGACCCGACGACGACATGCGCTAGACCGATGAGCAAATATGCCCAACACCCCATCCAAATTAAGCGTTTCATGTTAAATGCTAAACTCCTCTCCCGATGCACCTATTTAATATGTATGACATCCAACTACTCTATTGTAGATTAAAGTAACAGGCGCGTCATCACCCTGCCGATGAACAACTGAAAGATTCACAATTCAGTGTAAGTTTTCATGTAGAGGGAAAAGATTCCTCTTCCGCCAAAAATCATGTAGAATGCATATAGATGAATATGAAAACCGTTAGGGGAACCGGAGAGGAGAAAATCATGTCGGAACGCCTGAAATGGTTGCTCGTCGCTGATTTTTACGACTTAGCCGAGAGCGTTCAGGAAGAAATTTATTATGCTTTCTACGATCTTGTCTATGGATCAGTTTATTATATGATCAAAGATCATCAAACCAGCGAAGATATTATACAGGAAGCTTTCCTTAAAGTCGTTGCGAGCAAGCCTGCCTTCGACAGTGAAGTCGGGATGAAATCCTGGCTGAAAGTCGTTACGCGGAATACGGCCATTAATTTTTTAAGAAAAAGCAAAAAGTACCGTAACCATTTGGATGCAGATAGTGTTTATATAGAAATAGATCCATTCATCAACCCCACCGGCTCCGTTGAGCAAATCGTGGAAACGAAACTAATGGAAGAAGCCATCATCGATTACTTACATAAACTTAAGCCGGAATACCGATTACTGATGGAATACCGCTGGAAGCTGGGGCTGAGCTACAAAGAAATCGCCGAAAGGCTCCATATTAGCGAAGATGTTGTCAGACAGCGATTGCACCGTACGCGAGAAGGAATCAAAAAAATGCTGTATAAAGAGTGGGGTGACCATATTGAAACGAAGCAGTCCCCGCGAACCCGTATATCCCGCGGAGTTTAACATATTGTTTGATGAAGCCTTCGACGAGGCAACCAAGCAGCTTCCTCCCTATATCGACGCTTATAAGCAACAATCCTGGAATGCAATACAGCCGAAGCTCATGAAGCAGGCTAGACGCCGCAAACGCTGGAAATGGCTGCGACGTTACGAGGTCATTGCTTTGGTTGCGGCATTTATGCTGTTTAGTGCAATTCTGTTCACGCCGCCAATCGTGACGGAAGCAGTTTCCCCTATCTATCAGGAATTGAGAAGCTGGGGCAACGGCATGAGCCAGATCATTTTTGGCAAAGGGCGGCAGCCGGACGAAAGCGGCGTAACATATGCGCTGAATGCTTCTTATGACGAGGCAGACGTCAGCCAGCCGCCATGTCCGAAAGTATTTCCGTTATCCATGAAGACGCAGCTGAACGATTTACGGGAGAGCCTCCCTTTTTCGCTACCTAAGATCACCTATATGCCTAGAGGATATAGGTTTAATTCGGCAGAACCGATTACCGGAAAGGGCTCTGCCCTTGATCCCGCGGTGAACGGACAGATCGAAGGCGTATATTTGCTGTTCGAAACGCGGCACAACCAGCAATTGACCATGATGTTCAAGACGCTGAAGGAAGACGAGATCATCCGCATGCCCTATGAAGAGAACATTGAGACGGTGACCTTGAACAATGGCACCATCGCTTATTTTACTCCAGGGAAAACGGCACAAATTACCTTCATGATCGGCGATATCTACTTTATGGCTGCAGGCGGTATGGATAAAGAAGAACTTTTGAAAATCGCAAATGGTTTGAATATATAAGAAAGGGTACCCTCACGGGCAATGTCATTAAGTTAGGGCGCAGATCCAAATATCGTGAAAAGAGCAGGTTATCGAAAAGATAGCCCGCTCTTTTTTTGCATGCAAAAGAAAAAAGGACTTGACAAATGGATGGAAGTGTGTGGCGA
>NZ_WNZW01000024.1 GCF_009725165.1 Paenibacillus woosongensis | reverse complement strand
TGTGTACCTTCTTTGGCTGCGTTGCAGTTATCGGGAGAATCAGTACCGTGAATGGCTTTATAGTAATCATTGTCGGTGGAATAGCTTAAATTGGGGAAAAGACTGTACCCACCAATAGCCCATTTAACATTGCTTAAATTGGCTTCACTAGCATAATCCACCACACCAGTAGTAACTGACTTACCACTGTTGTAACAAAACATGGTGCCTCGTTTTGTTTTTACATTACACGCTTGTCCGCTTCTAGTTCCCCCAGTCCTGACAGCACTCCCACCTTGCATTGCAATACCTAGCAAAGAAGATCCACTAAAAAAAGTACCATTTACACCAAAGTAAGCTTGATCATTAACTGATTTAGCACCAATATCAACTACAGAGATGGATGCAAGATCAGCTTTTATTGTGTGTACTGTTTTACCATTATGTGAGTAGCTAAGATGTTGTGCAACTGTGGCCATATTAAAAACCTCCAATAATTTATTAGTTGAAATCGGCGCCTGATTTCTATACTTATAAAGTGGAATGTAGGCCAGTAAAATACAACCTTGAACTAATTATTTATTAGATCTTACTGAGTTGCGGTTACATTAGCCAAGAGTATCGACTACCCTTAAGTCCCCCCAAAAAAATCCTTCCATGTTCTCTAACTCCCCTCTACGTCTACATTTATAATATAGTCACACAGCAGCAAGGCGGACTTAAGCTACATTTACTAATAACAAGGGGCTGCAGGTGATGGGCCTCATAGCGGTCAACTCGCAGCTAGATCGCTGTCAAACTTCTTTGTTGCCTACATCCACCGCTATCCCAGATAGTCCAAAGAAATGGTTGTAAATTTCAATTTCTTCTTATATTTTCTTTACTAACAGGAACTTCAAAAAGGAAGGTGAGCGCGGCTTGGGGAAGACCGAACTGAATAAGAGCAAGGTGAACCATAACAAGGTGGGTCGTAACAAGTTGATTAAGCCTGGGGGAAATAAGAATAAGATCAATTTACTGACCAAGCTATTAATTTCCTATTTGCTGGTGCTGCTGTTTCCGGTCATGATTATTGTGCTGTATTACTATCCGTATTCGGCGGAGGTGGTCAAAGAGAAGGAGATGGACTGGAACGCTCACATTACGGAGCAGTTCATGACGTCGATGGATACGTTCACGCGGTATGTGTACAATCTGCCGTTCGAGTTGGTGCAGAATCGGGAGTTCCGGCTGTATCAAGCCGAGGAGAGTGATTACCAGCGTGTGCTGATTGCGAATGAGATGAAGAAGTACAACGCGACAGATGCTTTTATATACAACACGCTGCTGTATGTGAGAAGCACCGGTTATTTGTTCTCCAAAACTGGAAGCGCATACAGTGTGCAGGATATGGGGAAGCCGGGGGTTGGTTTTTATTATGAGAGCTGGCCTCATAACGATCTGACCGAGACGCTGAACATGCTGGATTCTCCCATGGTTCGGCCTGTAGAGGGGGTGCTGGTCCCCGGTCATAACCGGGTACGGATGCTGACCTTCCTGCAGCCGCTTCCGGTGGGCGGCACGAGTTCGCCTGGCGTGGTGATGATCATGGTCCGGGAGGATACGATCCTCCGCATGATGCGGTCGGTCTCGGAAGCGTATAAGGGGGACTTCTTTATTTTTGATGCGCAGGGACAGCCGATCGTTGCCTCCAACGAGGCGCTAGTTCAGAGCTCGGGAGATTTAACGCAGTTGGTAAGCAGTCTGGGAAAAGATAGCGGCTCACTCTCTGATACGTTCGGTAGTGCGTCCACTGGTACGGCCTTTGGCTCGTCCTCCGTTTCCTCCCCTGGCTCGAACCAGGGTTCGTCCTCCGGCATTCAGCGGATCAACGGCGTATCCTACCTCGTATCCTATTCGGTTTCGGATAAGAACGGCTGGAAGTATGTCAGCCTGCTCCCGGTGTCGGAATCGCTCCAGGGGCTGCGTACGATTCAACTGAACACGATTCTGCTTGTTGGAGGCATTTTGCTACTTGAAGTGATTGTCATCTACGTCTCGATCCGCAAAAACTACCACCCAATTAAGCGTTTGGTCGAGTTCGCCGCAGGTTTGTTCGAGCCGGAGGAGCGTGGGCCGATGAACGAGATCGAGGCGATCCGTTATACGTTAAGCGGTCTATCTGCGGTCAACAGCCGACTGGATGAAGAGGTGAAGGAGACGCTGCCAATCATGCGGGACAATATGCTGCTGGAGCTGGTCAACGGGCATTTCCTGAGCGGGGAGCAAGTGCAGCGGGAAGCGGAGAAGGTAGGAGTGAGTTTGGACGGAGCGCGCGTGACGGTGGCTGTCATCTCCTGTGATTCCGAGACGGAGGAGACGAATCTTGTGCTGCTTTATTGCAAAAACCGGGAGAGCCAGCTGCCTGAAAGAGTTCAGGGTTATTTTTTCAAAAGCAACTATCATCATGAGATTGTATTCGTCTGCTCCCATGGGGAGGACTTCTCCGTTCAAGCGTATTTAGCCCGGCTGCAGGAGGAGCTCCAGGTGCGAACGGGCTGGAAGACGATCATCGGCATTGGCGAGCCAGGGGAGGCTGTAAGGACTGAGGGACATAGCCAGCCAGAAGGAGCAAGAAGGACTGAGGGACAGGATCAATCTGAACTAACTTGTACGTACATCATCGATCCCAACTCAGCCCATGTCTCCTACTTGCAGGCGCTGCGTACGGTCGAGCAGCTGCGGCTGCGCCATACGAGCCCGATTCTGAGCTTTGCTGAGATCGAGACATCGCCGTCCGGCACGGTCTCTTATTTCGCCGAGCTGTTGCAGTCGCTGGAGCTGGCGATTTTGAAGAACGAAGCCTCCCTGGTGGAGTCGCTGATTGAGCGGATTGTCTGCTATCTGAACAGCGAAGGGCTGCCTCCGCATATGCTGCGGAGTGTGTATTTGAACACGGCCAGCGTGATTTTTAACGGGCTGCAGCGGTTCCGCCATGATGACCAAAGCCTGCTGCGTCTGACAGATGCGGCTTTCCAGCCTCGCTATACGCTGGAGCAGATGACCGGAATCATCCAAGAAAGTGGCGCCAAGCTGTGCGAGATGATTCGCGAGACGCTGCCGAAGGGACGCGCGGCTTCCCGCGAGGAGATTCTTGCGATGATCGAAGACAAGGGGATGGACCCGAATTGCTCGCTGCAGCTGATGGCTGATCATTTTGGCATGTCGGTCTCGAATTTCAGCCATCATTTCAAGAAGGAGATGGGGCAGAACTTCAAGGAATACATCGACCGCCTCAGAATTCAGAGGTCGATCCAGCTGCTGCGGGAGAGCGAGGGGACGCTGGAGGGCATCGCCGCCCAGGTCGGGTTCACGAACACCTCGAGCTTCATCCGCTCCTTCAAAAAAATCGTCGGCACCACACCCGGACAATACCGCACCACCCACAGAAGCTAAGCTCCGTTCCATCCGGAGCTGTCATGGCAAGCTGCGGTAGGGTCGACAACCATCCAAGCATGCCCGGACCCGCCCTGTCCGAACAGGGAGCAGTGCGCACGATGCGGCTCCCCACCAACAGGGCTGTATGGCCCGTTAATGAATCTGCCTGCATAAACCATCGCAAGGGGCATTTTTTGAAAATCTACAATAATTGAAGCCGCCCCGGTACGGCCGGGAACAACCATCTAGCCACACACTGCATTAAGCGCTTTCGAAAAATGAAGATCCGCACAAAAACTGCCCGTTTACGCGGCTTGGCATCTCCCGTTACTGTCTAAGGTGCCTGCGATTCAGTCCAGGCAAAGCTGTGGCAGCGGTCTGTATCGATCGGGCCCATATCAAATGTGTGGAGGTATGGATATGCGGAAAAAGGTAAGCGTTCTCACATCATTCGTCTTGATCACAGCCATGCTGCTGTCGGGGTGCGGTTCAGGGGGAGATAGCAAGTCCGCGGGGACAACGCCCGGGAATGCGTCCGGGGAGAAGGTGAAGCTGACGGCGATTATGACCAAGCATCCGCTCACCAAGCCGCTGGCGGAAATGGAGTGGCTGCAGGCGGTCGAGGATGCCGCCGGAGTCGAAATTGAGTGGCAGGAGATTACCACCGACTATGGGCAAAAGAAAGGCACGATGCTGGCCAGCGGCGACATCCCGGATCTGTTCATCGGGCCGAATGTCATCACGGATGCGGATTTTGCCCAGTTCCAGGGGTTGTTCCAGGATTTGTCCGGCTTGCTCGACCAGGCCCCGAACGTGCAGAAGATGTTCAACGAGAAGCCCGAGACGAAGCTCATCGCCACGCAGCCGGATGGCAAAATCTACGGCCTCCCCAAATACCAGCGGTTCTGGCCGTCAACCGGCACCAGGCAGTTCATCAACCAGAAATGGCTGGATGAGCTAGGGCTGCAAAAGCCGACGACCTGGGATGAGCTGTATGACGTCCTCGTCGCTTTTAAAGAGAAAGACGCCAACGGCAATGGCGATGCGAAGGACGAGATCCCGATGGATTGGCCGGGCGGGATCGGCGGGTATTTCAATCCGGCCGTGCTTCTGGGCAGTATGGGCATCACGCTGTCGGAGGGCAGCAGTCAGGGCTATTTTGTCGAGGATGGACAGATCAAGAATTTCCTCATCGACGAACGCTACAAGACCATGGTGGCTTTCCTCAACAAGCTGTATAAGGCGGGACTGATCAATCCTGAAGTTTTTACACACGACTATACGAAATATCAATCGATCGCCCGCGGGGAAGGGGACACGGCCAAGGTTGGCTTCACCTGGGGCTGGGTGGCGTCCGATCGGTTCGGGGAGCAGCTGGCCCCGCAGTATATTACTCTGCCTCCGCTGAAGGTCACCGCCGATTACACGGGGAAGCTGTCGTGGAGCTATGATTACTACTCCTTGAACTACGGTACGAATCACGTCGTAATGTCCGCCAAGACGAAGCATAAGGAAGCGGCGATGCGCTTTATCAATGAGCTGTACGATCCGAAGGTCGGCATACAGGCGTTGTTCGGCTCGATCGGCCCGAATATTGAAGACCATGGAGACGGGACTTACAGCGTGCTGCCTCCGACTAATCCGGAGATGGACCCCGGCACCTGGAAATGGACGTCCACGATGGCGGATCACGGGGCTTTTTATATCCCGGACGATTTGCAGCTGACCCTCGGCAAAGACATGCAGGAGGTGCTCGGCCAATCCGAGCCTTTGGATGAAGCGCTGAAGGTGGATCTGGATAAGGATGTTTTTCCCGGCTTGTTTATCAAATACTCAACCATGGACAACAACACGATGAGCCTGAACAACACGAACATTATGAACCTGGCCGAGTCCAGCTTCGCCAAGTGGGTGACCAAGGGCGGTATCGAGGCAGAATGGGACGCGTACGTGAAGGAGGCCCAAAAGGCTGGCATCACCCAAAATCTAGAGATCATGCAAAAATACTACGAGGAATATAAGAGCAAAAAATAAGGGGGGAGCATATGCGGACTCGTAAAGGGCTAGTTCACGCCGCCACGCGCGATTATCAACTCTGGATCATGATCCTCCCGGCAATCATCGTTATTCTGATTTTCAATTACATTCCGATGTACGGGATTCAGCTCGCTTTTCGCGACTATGACTTCAGCAAAGGGCTGACTGGGGGCGAATGGCGGGGACTGGCGTATTTTCAGCAATTCATCGACAGTTATCTGTTCACCGACCTGATGCGGAACACCTTTCTGATCAGCCTGGCGAGCATTGTGCTCGGTTTTCCGGCTCCCATCATTTTGGCGTTGATTCTCAACCAGATTCGGCGCAAAAAAATGAAGCAGCTCATGCAGACGACCGTCTATCTGCCGCACTTCATCTCGATAATCGTGCTGGTCGGCATGCTGAATGTGTTGCTGTCGGCGGAGACCGGCGTCGTCGGTCATTTGATGAAAGCGGTCGGGCTGGGGCATATCAACCTGCTCGCCTCAACCAGCACCTTCATTCCGGTCTACGTGCTCTCGGATATTTGGCAGCACTGCGGCTGGAACAGCATTATTTATCTGGCTGCCCTGTCCACGGTTGATCCCCAGCTCTATGACGCAGCCCGCATCGACGGGGCCAGCCGCTGGCAGACGATTCGCTTTGTTGATATTCCGGCGCTTGTGCCGACGATTATTATTTTGTTCATTCTCAGCATGGGCAACATTCTCAGTACCGGCTTCGAGAAAATATTCCTGATGCAGAACTCGCTCAACCTGCCCGTGTCCGAGGTCATTGCCACCTATGTGTACAAAATTGGGATCGTCTCGAGCCAGTTCAGCCTGGCCTCGGCGATCGGCCTGTTCAATACGGTGATCAACTTCATCTTCCTGTTCGCCATGAACACGATCTCGAAGCGGGTATCCGAGACGAGCCTATTCTAAAAGCCTATGAGGGAAGGAGGAACGGACATGGATCGTACGCATAAGCGTAATGGTGGAACCGACAAAGAACATACTCGAATGGGCCGCCATGGGGCCTTGAGCAGCGACGGATCCGGACCAAGATTCCATGGGGCCTTGAGCGGCGACGGATTCGGATTAAGAATCCATGGAGCCTTGAGCGGTGGCGGAATCTCACTCAGCCAAGGAACTCCAGGCAGCAATGGGCAGCCAGGACTCGATAGCACCATGCCAAGCAACCAGGGGGCCGGGTTAAGCGCCCATAGCCGCAGGCCAAGTATCGGTGGAACCGGGCCGAGCATCCATGGAGCCCCACCGCCTATCAACAGAAACCGAGCACGCCTCAACGGCAAAGAGCTCGCCTTCAAAATCACGCTCGGGCTGCTATGCACGTTTATTTTTCTAATCATCGTTTATCCGCTTTATTTCATCGTGATCGCTTCCTTCAGCGACTCCACGCTCGTAGCGACAGGCAAGGTCTGGCTGTTTCCGAAAAACATCAGCTTCTTCGGATATCAGGAGATTTTCAAGGATATGCGAATCTGGACGGGCTACCGGAACACGGTGTTCTACACCCTGTTCGGCACCTTGGTCAATATGCTGTTTACGCTGCCTGCGGCGTATGTGCTGTCCCGGCGGGAGTTCCGGGCGAGGAAGGTCATTATGTTTATTTTCGTGGTGACGATGTTCTTCAACGGGGGACTTATTCCGACTTACCTTCTAATGAAGGATTTGCACCTGACAAATACGATTTGGGTGTTCATTATCCCGTTTTGCGTCAACGTGTTCTATCTGATTATCGCCCGGACGTTTTTCGAGAGCTCGCTGCCCCAGGAGCTGCACGAGGCCGCGGTCATGGACGGCTGCTCGCATTTCATCTTTTTCTTTAAGGTGGCGCTGCCGCTTTCGAAGGCGATGATCTCGGTAATCGGCCTCTATTACTTGGTCGGGCATTGGAATGACTTCTTTACCGCGCTGATCTATATCCGCAATAACAACCTGCAGCCGCTGCAAATTATTTTGCGAGACATCCTGCTGTCCAATCAGGTGTTTGCCGGCGGGGCGGGCACCGGAGGAGACGCGGGAGGTTATGCGCAAAGATATGCCGACCAGATCAAATACGGCGTCATTATCGTGTCTACGCTGCCGATTCTAGTGATCTATCCGTTTATCCAGAAATATTTTGAGAAAGGCGTCATGATCGGTTCGATTAAGGGGTGACCTTGTAGGGGCGTCCAACGTTCTGTTTATGTATGAAATTACCGTCCAAAACGGCAGCCGCTGCCGCCATTGGGCGGTATTTTTGTGTTAAAACGGGCGAGAGGGCCGTATGTTTATAAAATCATCCCGCGCAAGGGTTCCAGGTATTCGCTCCCTATGTTAATCTGGATGTATCTATGGGAATAGTTGCAAATGATTAGGAGGTAAAATTGATGGCTGAGACAAGTCATATACTGGAATGGACGCTTGTGTCCGAGTGCCCGATTCCCCCGGATGTGAACAACCTGCTCGTTCCCGGGGAAGAGGCCGTTGCTGCCTACAAAACCTTTCGCGACAGCGCCATTTTCACCAACAAACGATTGATCGTCCGGGATGCGCAGGGCTTTACGGGCAAGAAAGTCGAAATCTACTCGCTGCCTTACTCCTCGATTGATATGTGGTCCACGGAGAATGCGGGCGGATTTCTCGATATGAACGCCGAGGTGGAACTGTGGACGCGTGCGGGCCACATTAAGGTGAAGCTGCAGAAAGGCGTCGATATCCGCAGGTTCGATATGCTCATCGCGAATGCGCTGTTAACCAAGTAAGCTGTATGGAAGGAACTCGTATTCCCCTGTTGTTGAATTTTATTGTTCAGGCCTAAAGTCGGAATTATTCATAGAGCTAGGATGAAAGACACTTTTTGTAGTGTCTTTTTTTGTATTTTCATAGGTATACCGATTTATTCCTTAAAAGTAGGCATTTTGGTAAAATATCAGACACTAATATTTTCCTGAAATGAGGTTGGACAAGCTTGAATAAGGTGGATCCTGGCCGAGTCGGGGGCTTGGCTCGCGACCTGGAGCGTTTGGAGCGCACGATGGAGAACGGAATCACGGGAATGTCCAGGGAATTTAACCGGCTCATAAGCGATGTGGAGGCGGCCTATTCCGATCCGTCCGAGCACTACGTGCGTTCCGCGGCGCGTGAAGCCAGCGGCCTGCTGCGGGAAATTGGTAAGCTGGCCGAGCGGATTGACGAGCAGATGAGGAGGAAGGTTCAGGCTTTACGTTATGCGGAAAATACATACATAAAGGCAGAGAAGGATTCGGCAAAGGCGACCGGGGTGAAAAAATCAGCGACGTTTACCCTGAAGGGGACGATTCAGAGCTGGTTTCAGCGCTTCATGGAGAAAGCGAGACAGAATGTCGCTGATCCAGGCGAGGCTTCGTCTGCAGCGTCGCGGCCATCGCTGCTGCAAT
>NZ_WNZW01000023.1 GCF_009725165.1 Paenibacillus woosongensis | reverse complement strand
TCTGAACATGTTTGGTGGCAATGGCGGAGGGGTTCCACACGTACCCATCTCGAACACGACCGTTAAGCCCTCCAGCGCCGATGGTACTTGGACCGCAGGGTCCTGGGAGAGTAGGACGTCGCCAAGCGAAGAACCACTGCCGATCATCCGGTGGTGGTTTTTATTTTTTCTTTTGAGTGTTTTAAGGCTGTTTCTTGTAGAGAAGTATGCCGATAACAACGTATTCCTTAGTATAAGGAGCCGAACTGCGGGTTGAAATGTGGCAGATGACAAGTTAGACGATGAAAAGAGCCATTAGATTTTTGGGAATGAACTGGATTACTACTGTTACTCCAGCATACTCCATGAAAAGGTCCTCCCTTTGGGGTAAGATGTCGTGTGGTACTAATACTAACCTCTACGTATCTACATGTATTTCATACAGTTAGTTCACTCACTTTAGGCGTGTCGGAGATAACTAACTGGATAACATACATTTAGTTAAGACTATCACGAGGATTGAAATGAATTATGATTAACTAACTGTAGGATTTGCAATTAGTAGGAGTTTTTATTGGAAAAAGGGGCTAACTAACTGTATAAAATGCATTTAGCCCATTCCGCTCCCTCATAAAAGGCAGATACCCATAAAGGAATCAAAAAAGCCGGCTTTTTCACATTTAATTGTTCGTTTTAATGTAACCTTTTTGTTACCGACAAGGTACAGACTGGCGTTATAATGAGAATGGTAGTTTATCGCCTAGGAAATTTAGCCTATCTTATGCAATTGTTCTGTTCCACAAATGTTAATATTATCCAAGTAATATAGTATGTTAGGTCAGGTAAGGAGGAAAAAACATGCGGCTAAGAGGAAGAGGATATTCCTTATGCTTCATGGGGTTAGTCTGGGTGATTCTGCTCACCATTACAGGCTGTGCATCTTCCACACCTTCTTGGACGAAATTTGAAGGCTCGGTTGTCGAGAAGAGCTTCCCTGTTCCTGGGGAAGCCAGTATTACGGAAACAGCGCTTAATAATTCCAGAATGGATTACGTCCATTATTCGTTATCGGGAATTAAAGAGTCCGATAGCGTGCCGGCGGAGTATCAGCAAGCGATTAGTGAATGGGGTTGGACGGAACAAGAGGATCAGAACTCAGGAACGACTCATGTATACAAGAAAGATAAAGTTATCGTTCAACTAACAATTCATGATAATTCGTTTACCGTGCTGGTGCCGAAGCAGGACAGGAAGACCGTAATACAAGGTCTGGAGGGCAGTCAGTAGCAGTTTCATAATCCGGTAGGATTGAAGCATATGGAATATAGGAGTTGGCGTATCGGCCTGTTTCCTGCATCACTGCAGGAAACAGGTTTTTTTATTATCGAGGTAAAAAGAATAAGGATGAGTGGATTTCAACATGGTATATATGTAAAGCCATTGAGATTGCTCTAAGGCATGTAATAGGAAATATCCTCCTCATTAAATTTGATCATGCCTTCTTTAGGTTGGTTGTTGAAGCCAAATAGGGGATAAAGCCGCGGTGCTATACTCCATGCATGCCAGAAGAACAAGGAAAATACAAAAGATATCGGAGACCAAGGAATTATAATACCGATTATGACTAGGCCGATCCACGAGGTATGAATTTGTACCCTTCGATATACCGAGTAGGGGACATATTGATCCGGCATATAACCGATCCATGGCAAACGACGGGTAAAACGCCAGCGTTTGCGGTACGTGCTGTGTTGAATGACAAGTACGGATCGAGCTATTACATATTGAATCCAAAGGGCAATTGGGATTGCCAGCAGGAAGAAAAATATACTCGTCCAAGTAAAGAGGACAATTTCTGCCGCAAGCCATATTAATGGAAGCGTCAGCAGACTATAGATCAGGGTTTTGGGTATTACCAATTTCTTGAGAAGTCTATAGTGGTAAAATGTTGCATTCGTGCCGGATTCAGCGGGCATCGATATAATCAACCCTCCTTGGGAAAAAAGTAAATAGATAAGCCTTCAAAGAGGCATGCTCTTACTAATATATCGGCAGAAAAAAAGAATATTTTATGTTTGTGGCGTACAAACACCACTGCATCAGGCTTTGCATATACATATATAGTAAGAAGTGTACTATGAAAGGGTTTAAAATAATAGAACATGTGTCATACTGATAGTAAAATAAATCAAGGTGGGATTGCGGATGGATGAACATGCGCATCATACATGCATAATATGCGGTGAGCATAAATCGGAAGGTATTCATATTGTGTCGGAATTCATATGCGATGCTTGTGAGGCGGAAATGGTCCACACAGATGTTCAAGAGGAGAAATATCATTTTTTTATCCATCGAATGAAGCAGATATGGGTGCAAAAGAATGCATAGTATTCATAGTTAGGGACCTGCTGAAATATGTAGCGGGTCCTTTTGTATGTTGCCCTAAGCGCAAGAGAAGCGTTAAAATGAAGTGATACCCTGTATATAAGAAATTTGAAGGCAAGATGTTTGTTAATGGGTACGGGTTTCACCTTGTTTTATCAAAAGGGTAAGTAAAGTCAATTCATTCGGAAGGACCAGATATATATGTCTGACAGTGTGAAGCAAGGTGCTCCCTTATACGAGGCCCTGCTTCGGTACAAAGAGGCGAAGCTTGCTTCTTTTCATGTCCCAGGCCATAAAGATGGCCAAGCCTACAGAGTCGGCAGTGGTAACCCTGCGATGGAGCTGGCTCAGGTCATGGAGATTGATGTGACGGAAATTACCGGAACGGACGATCTTCATCACCCTGAGGGAGTAATCAAGGAGGCGCAGCAGAGGGCTGCCTCCTTGTTCGGAGCCGAGGAGACGTATTTCCTTGTCGGCGGCAGCACAGCCGGCAACCTGGCACTCATCCTGAGCGTGTGCACCGCTCCAGGCGACGTGCTGCTTGTGCAGCGCAATGTGCATAAATCCGTCATCCACGGATTGATGCTAGCGCAAGCACAAGCGGTGTTCCTTGCGCCGCAGCTGCACGGCGCAAGCGGGCTCGCCACCATCCCGTCCGTAGAGACGGTGCGTGAAGCCCTGCGCCGGTATCCCGGCGCGAAGGGGCTGCTCGTCACGCACCCGAACTACTACGGGATGGGCGCATCGCTGGCAGAGCTGGCGGAGCTCTGCCATGCTCACGGCGTGCCGCTGCTCGTCGACGAGGCACACGGCGCCCACTATGGACTGCACCCGGCCTTGCCGGTGTCCGCGTTAGCCCAGGGCGCTGATGGCGTCGTGCAGTCGACGCACAAGATGCTCGCAGCCCTCACGATGGGCGCGATGCTGCACGTGAAGGGCCGCCTGCTTGATCGCGGCCTGCTGCGTCAGCGGCTTGCGATGGTGCAGAGCTCCAGCCCTTCATATCCGATCATGGCATCGCTTGATCTGAGCCGCCATCTGCTGGAGCAGCAGGGTCACGCCGCATTTAGCGAAGGCCTTTCAGCGGCGGACTGGCTGCGCCAGGCGATCCGGTCTGACCTGCCCCGCTTTGGCATCGTACAGACGGGCGCCAGCGGAGAAGATGCTGCATATACTACACAAGATCCGTTCAAACTTGTACTTTACGATGCAGCCGGCTTCTGGAGCGGTTACGAACTGCAGGCGAAGCTAGAGGCGGCGAACTGCATACCGGAAATGAGTGATGAACGATATGTGGTTCTGGCGCTGAGTCTGGGGACGACGAGAGAGGATACTGAACGCTTATACCATGCGCTGCAGAGCATGGCGGGAGAGTCTTTTACCATGGGCCCTGTTTCCACGTGGAACATTGAGAACGACCTGGGAGACAGAGTTTCCAATCCAGTGCTATTTACGCTACAGCCGCGATCCCAGGAAGAAATCGAAGCCGTAGTGGTGGATAATAGTCTGGGCCGAATCGCAGCGGAAATGATCATTCCTTATCCGCCGGGCATTCCCCTGTTTTATCCGGGAGAGGCCATTTCGGAGAAAGCGCTGCGGCGCTTACAAGGGCTGCGGCAATCCGGAGCTAAATGTCAGGGAGCTGCGGATTCTCAGCTGAATACGATTTTGGTTTATAAACATCTCCATAAAGAGCAAACAGAAGGCGGGAATACCGATGAAAAGTAAAGGATTGTTTATTACGCTGGAGGGCGGGGAAGGCTCGGGCAAAACGACGATGCTGCAGCTGCTCAGCTCGCTGCTTAAGGAGCAAGGCATTCCATGTCTGACAACGAGGGAGCCAGGCGGAATTGTGATTGCCGAGAAAATTCGCGAGGTTATCTTAGCACCGGAGCATACGGCCATGGATGCACGAACCGAAGCATTGCTCTATGCGGCGGCCCGGCGGCAGCATTTGGCGGAGAAGGTAGAGCCTGCACTCGATAAGGGAACCATCGTGCTATGCGACCGCTTCATCGATAGCAGTCTGGCTTATCAAGGTTATGCCAGAGGCCTTGGCATTGATGAGGTGCTGGCGATTAACAGCTTTGCGACTGGCGGCCGTTTTCCCGATCTGACATTCTACATGGATATCCAGCCGGAAGAAGGATTGGCAAGAATCGCTGCAGGAGAAGGGCGCGAGGTTAACAGATTGGATATGGAGAGCCTGGAATTCCATCATAAAGTGAGGGAGGGCTACCGGATAGCCGCACAGATGTACCCACAGCGGATCATCACGATCGATGCCTCCAGAACGCTGCAGGAGGTCAGTGAGGAAATGAAGAGCTATCTTTTTGCAGCATTAAAGGAATTTGCAGTATGATTGTCAAATATAAATGTATTCGGTTTCGTAAGCCGGATGCGAACCAATCTTGCGAAATTCTAAAATACGAGGAGGGGCTGCAATGAAACTGATCATTGCGATTATCCAAGATAAAGACAGCAATCGTCTATCCAGTGCGCTCGTGAAGGAAAATTATCGGGCGACGAAGCTAGCAAGTACCGGCGGATTTTTGCGGGCAGGGAATACGACGTTTATGATCGGGGTAGATGACAATCAGGTTGAATCCGTATTAAATGTCATCCGCAGCAGCTGCAAAGTCCGTGAACAGCTTGTCACGCCAGTGACGCCGATGAGCGGAACGACCGATTCGTATTTGCCGCTGCCGGTTGAGGTGCAGGTTGGTGGCGCCACCGTCTTCGTTCTGCCGGTGGACCGCTTCGAACATTTTTAGAGGCGCTCGAGATTTAGAGACCATTTTTTGAAATAAATGAAGATAGGCTGTGAATGCAATGAAGATAGGTCCGGGATTCAGGCCGCTGAACAATGGCATTGGAATCAATGACAATACTGCAAAACCGGTACAATCCAAAACATTCTCCGACGTCATGCAGCACCAGGGCGAGCGAGCCTCCCAGGAGGAATTGAATCGCCGTTTTAAGGAGATCCAGCTTCAGGGTGACCGCCTGGCCCGGTCTATGACCATTCGCGAGCTGAAGGCATATCGTCTTCTCGTCAAAAGATTTATGGAAGACACGGTACGGCGCGGCGTAGGCATGAAGGATTCCAGGGGCTGGGATCGCCGCGGGCGAGGCAAGCGCTATAAGCTGCTGGACGAAATAGACGCTGCTTTGCTGGAGATGGCTGATGAGCTCCTGGAGACGGAGCAGGGGAAAATTGAACTGCTTCAGAAAATGGGCGAGATCAGAGGCATGCTGATCAATCTTTGTTTTTAGTTTCTTAACAAGAAGCATAATTAAGATGTGAATCGACTTAATAAGGAATGAAAAATGCAAATGTCATTTGAGCAAATTTTGGGGCAGGATGCGGCTAAGGCGCTGCTGCAAAGTGGCCTTCGCCGCAACCAGATATCGCATGCCTATATATTCAGCGGGCCCCCGGGAAGCGGACAGAAGGAGATGGCGATGGCATTCGTACAGGCGCTGTTCTGCACGGAGGACGGCGATGATGCTTGCGGGGAATGCTTGGAATGCCGTAAAGTATTGCATGGCAATCATCCGGATCTCCATTATATCGCTCCTGAGGGCTCGACCATCAAGATTGATCAAATCCGCGACTTGCAGCGGATTTTCTCATATCGTTCGGAAGGCGGGAATCCGAAGGTCTATATTATCGACGAGTCGGAGAAAATGACCGTGCAGGCTTCGAACAGCTTGTTGAAGTTTCTGGAGGAGCCACCGTCTCCAGCCGTGGCCATTTTATTGTCGGATAACGGACGGGCCCTGCTTCCGACCATTCAATCCCGGGCACAGTGGGTTCCATTTACGCCGCTGGATCCGGAACAAATGCTCCAGATTTTATCAAACGAAGGATTTCCGCCCACTTTGGTGAGGTGTGCTGTTCATTTGGCGGCAGGACTGGGTCCATGCCGCGAGCTTCTACAGCAGAATTGGTTTGCAGAAATTAGAAACGTAGTGTTACAATTAGGGAAGGAAGCCTCAGGACGTGGGGGGACTCCTTTAATTACAGCGCAGCAGACTATTTTCAAGGCTGGCCTCAGCGATCATTTGGACATGTTGTTTAATCTTTTCCATTTGTGGTTTAAGGACATGCTCCATGCGCTCTATCGCCGGCATGACCGGATTGTTTTCATAGATGAGCTGGATTTCATCAATCGGCATGCTTCCAGCCGCAGTCAGGAGCATTGGATTCAGGCCATGGCGCTGGCGGCGGAGAGCCGGAAGAAGCTAAGACAGAATATGAATGGCCAGCTTTGCGTAGAGCAGTTTTTAATTGGCGTTGAAGGATAATCATAGAGATACAGACCTAATGGACACGCCGGAACATGCAGTAAACTTTCTCCCATGCAATAACAGGGATTTATTTGAAAGGTCACATATTTATTAGTGCCAGTGCTAGACGAGGGGGTAAGTTTTTGTACACTGTAGTAGGTGTCCGTTTCAAGAAAGCGGGCAAAATATATTATTTCGATCCTCTGGAGCTTCCGGTTGAGAAGGAACAGAGCGTCATCGTTGAGACGGCGCGCGGGATCGAGTATGGTAAGGTTGTCGTCGGGAAGAAGCAGGTTGGAGAAACGGATGTCGTTCTTCCACTGAAGAAGGTTATTCGGATTGCAGACGATGCTGACGCCCGTGTTGTGGAAGAGAACAAGCTTGCGGCAAAGAACGCTTTTGCCACTTGTTTAAATAAAATCAAAGATCATGATCTCAAAATGAAGCTGGTTGATGTCGAGTTTACATTTGACCGCAACAAAATCATTTTTTATTTCACGGCTGAAGGCCGGGTCGATTTCCGTGAGCTCGTTAAGGATTTGGCCAGTATCTTTCGTACGCGGATCGAGCTTCGCCAAATCGGAGTTCGGGATGAAGCCAAGATGCTCGGCGGGATCGGTCCATGTGGACGCATCCTATGCTGTTCGTCCTGGCTGGGCGACTTCGAGCCCGTATCGATCAAGATGGCTAAGGATCAGAGCTTGTCGCTGAACCCGACAAAGATTTCCGGGCTCTGCGGAAGACTGATGTGCTGCTTGAAATTTGAGCATGATAACTACGAGAGCGTGAAGGAAGAGCTGCCGTCGGTAGGCAAGATGGTTGTTACTTCGCTCGGTGAAGGGAAGGTTGTGGGGCTGAATGCGGGCTCGCGTTCGGTTCATGTGCAATTATTTGAAATAGGTAAGGTCAAGGAACTTCCTTTAGATGATGTTGTCGTTAAGTAATGAGTTTTCATGATAGAACTTTAGAGATGACTCTGGGGTGGGAACTTGGAGAATAAAGATATTTTTACGCATATGCAGGCGCTGGACGCACAAATGGGAACCGTTCACGGCGAATTGAGCAAGCTGATGCTCGAGGTCAAGAAGTTAGTGGAAGAGAATCAACAGCTTCGACTGGAGAATGAGCAATTACGTAAGATTTTGAAGCGGGAGTCCACCGAAGGGCGCCTTCCGTTATCTCCAGACCAAGGCGAATCCACCTTGCCAGAAGGCAAGGAGCCGCCGGAAGCGATTGATATCGTCGGAGAAGGGTATGACAATCTCGCACGTCTGTATCATGAGGGATTCCATATTTGCAACGTGTATTATGGACATTTACGAACGGAAGGGGATTGCCTGTTCTGTTTGTCTTTTCTGAATAAATAAGCAAAGCCGTAGGAGCTTCCTACGGTTTTTTTTCAATCACCTGTTCAAAAGAAAGGCGAGTATGCAATGACAAAAGGCCAATTGCCGATGGAAGTACCTTTATACGAAAAAGAAAGATTGGACGATCTGCTGGCGCATCATTTACGGATTATTCAAAGTGACGAGGTGTTCAGCTTCTCTATGGATGCCGTACTGCTGGCCCGGTTTGCAGCCGTGCCGAAGCGAGGCAAAATCATTGATCTATGCACGGGCAATGGCGTGATTCCACTGCTGCTGTCTACACGTACTGAGGCTCAGATCGAGGGCATTGAAATACAGCCCCGGCTTGCGGATATGGCCCGCCGCAGCATACAGCTGAATGCTCTGCAAGATCGGATCACCATCCGCGAGGGAGACCTGCGGGAGCTTGTACAGCAGACAGGGCATGGAGCGTACGATGCACTGACGGTGAATCCGCCTTATATGCCGCTGACCGGCGGGGATTTGAAGCTGAATCCGCATCAAGCCATTGCCAGGCATGAGATTCACTGCACGCTGGAGGAGGTCATTAGCTCCTCAATGAGGCTGCTGCGAACCGGAGGCAAAATGTCGATGGTGCACAAGCCCCAGCGTCTTGGTGAAATTCTGACGCTTTTACGGCAATATCGGCTTGAGCCTAAGGTTATTCGCTTCGTTCATCCGCGGGCAGGCGCGGAGGCGAACATGGTGCTTATTGAAGCGCTGCGTGATGGCAAGCCGGATGTAAGGGTGCTGCCGCCGCTGATCGTATACGAGGAGAATGGGGAATACTGCAAAGAAATATACGAAATATATTACGGGTCAAAAGAGGGAAAATAATGAGTGTAAAGGTGCAGAGAAGTTTCGCCGAGCAGCAGCAGGGTCAACTATCCGGCTGCGGAACGCTCTATTTGGTTGCTACGCCGATCGGTAATCTGGAGGATATGACTTATCGGGCAGTGCGCATACTGCGGGAAGCAGATATTATCGCCGCAGAGGATACCAGACAGACGAGAAAGCTGCTGTCCCATTTCGAAATTACGCCGGGCAAGCTGCTGAGTTACCATGATCATAATCGGGTGGCCAGTGGACCGGAACTGATACGCCTTATAATAGAAGGAAAAAATTTAGCTCTCGTCAGCGATGCCGGTCTGCCAGCCATTTCCGACCCTGGAAGCGACCTGGTGAAGCTGGCGATCGAGGCGGGAATATCCGTTGTACCTGTGCCGGGAGCAAATGCCGCTTTATCGGCCTTAATCGTTTCCGGTCTGCCTACGGACAGTTTCAAATTTATTGGCTTTCTTCCCAGGGAACAGAGGGAGCGGGATGAAATACTTCATATGCAGCAGGAGGAACAGAGCACTTTGTTATTCTACGAATCCCCGCATCGCCTGATCAAAACTCTGGAATCCATGCGCGCTGTTCTAGGGAACCGGAGAATAGTTCTGGCTCGTGAGCTGACTAAACGCTTTGAGGAGATGGCCAGGGGAACAGTCGAGGCATGTCTGGAATGGCTGGAGGAGCATCCGCCGATGGGTGAATATTGTATTGTAGTGGAAGGAGCTGACCCAGGGGAGCTTGAAGAGAAGCGGAACGCTTGGTGGCAGCCTCTGTCTATCCATGATCATGTGTTACACTACGAAGAGGAAGGGTTACCTCGAAAGGAGGCAATGAAGAAGACCGCGCAGGATCGGGGGGTATCCAAGAGGGATATTTATCAGTCGCTGATATAGCAATGGGTGGAAAAATGGACAAAATATAGGCAGAAAATAAGGCCGTACAAAAAAAGGGAGCCTTCATTCGGCCGGGTTCAAGCCGAAGAAGGCACCAAGGAGATATGAAAAAGGTTAGAATTAACAGATTCAGTAAGTCTATTATATACTATAATTCTTAATTTGTCACAGGTGTTGGAATTTCTGTGAGGCATTCATGGCAAACAATTTTACCTTTGAAATATGTTACGTTCTCAGCGTTGCCGCAGAAGATGCAGGCAGGCTCGTATTTCTTCAGCATAATACGCTCGCCGTCCACATAAATCTCAAGCGCATCTTTCTCTCCGATTCCGAGTGTACGACGCAATTCGATAGGAATAACTACACGACCTAGCTCATCTACTTTTCTAACAATACCTGTTGATTTCATCATGACTGATGATACCCCTCTCGCGGAAATTTTAACAAAATTTTTAAAAGTGTCATTATTCGACAAACTTCTATCTTTTATGATATTTATAATACCAACGTTTCCCAAAACAGTCAACCTATTTATGGTAGAGTTCAGTTAAATTACTAAATTAAAGATATAAATGTGTGAGCTTTTTTAAAAAACTGCTTTTATACCGGGCTTTTCAAGCATTCGACATACTTACGACATTTAACATGACTAAATTAGACAAAATTCGACAAAGTATGTCGATCCTCTCGACATGACCTGTGAAGTTAAATTCTTGTAGTTTCAAATAAATTGAAAACAAGGAGAATTGGCCATGCATAACCTTCGCGAAGAAAAGGTATTCAAAGATCCTGTTCATAATTATATTCATGTTCAGGATGAATTGATCTGGTTACTTATTAATACGAAGGAATTTCAGCGGCTTCGCCGGATTCGGCAGCTTGGCACTTCTTATTTGACCTTTCATGGTGCAGAGCACAGCAGATTCTCTCATTCTTTAGGAGTATATGAGATCACACGGCGAATCATTTCCCAGTTCGAGCGAAATAATTATCCGGACTGGCCGAAGGAGGAACGGCTTGTCGCGCTCTGCGCGGCGCTGCTCCATGATCTGGGGCATGGCCCCTTCTCTCACTCTATCGAACAAGCCTTCAATATGAATCATGAGGACTGGACCTGCCGCATTTTGCTTGGAGATACGGAAGTAGGGCATGTTCTAAAGCGAATGGGCGAGGACTTCCCGGACAAAGTGGCTTCTGTCATACGGAAGGACTATCCTAATGAAATAGTCGTAAATCTGGTGACAAGTCCGCTAGATGCCGACCGTATGGATTATTTGCTGAGAGATGCTTATTTCACCGGCGTGAATTACGGTACGATCGATATGGATCGGATTTTGCGGATGCTGCGGCCATACCGGGGACGTATTGTCGTGAAGGAGACCGGCATGCATGCGGTAGAGGATTATTTGATGTCCCGTTATCAAATGTATTGGCAGATTTATTTCCATCCGGTAACGCGGAGTTCGGAGATTATTTTGCGGCAAATTTTTCGCCGGGCCAAGGAACTATATGCGGAGGGGTATTCATTTTCCTTTCTCCCCAACCCTTTACCAGGCTTGTTCAACTCTGAACTGACAGTGCAGCAATATTTGCTATTAGATGAAGCTTTGATTCAAACGGCTTTTATGCAGTGGAAAAATGAGGCTGATTCCCTGCTTGCTGATCTTTGCACCCGTTTTATAGATCGCAAATTGTACAAATATGTTGAACTGGATTCGCTCGATTTGGAGAAAATAAGGGAAATTCGCGAAGAATTCCGAAAATTAGGCTTAAATCCGGATTATGATCTGATCATTGATTTTCCGACAGACTTGCCTTATGATGTGTCTCGTCCTGACGAAGAGCTTCGCGGCAAGCAAATTTTGCTACTGGACAAGCAGGAGCGCTTGGTGGAAATATCGGAGGTTTCCGATATTGTCCGGTCGATTAGCGGCATACAGCGGGGTAAATTTTATTTGTACTTTCCAGACAATAAACTACAGGCGGTCTGTTCTCGGCTGCCTGCCGATTTGGCTCGTGTTTTTGGCCAGGAGACTTAAATACAGGAGGGCTATTACCATGTTAGTGGACACACATACGCATTTGGACGCAGAGCAGTTTGACGGGGATCGCGAGGAAACGATTTCTCGCGCGGTGGAACAGGGAGTTACGCGCATGATCAACATCGGTTTTAATCGGGAAACGATCCCTACCACAATGAAGCTGGCCGAGAGCTATGACTTCATATATGCCGCCATCGGCTGGCACCCCCAGGATGCCATCACGATGAAAGAAGAGGATTTGGACTGGATTGCTGAATTATGCCGCCATGAGAAAGTTGTGGCGATTGGAGAGATTGGTCTTGATTATTATTGGGATACTTCACCCAAGGATGTCCAGCATGCCGTATTCCGCAAGCAGATCGGGCTGGCCCGGGAGCTTGGAATGCCGATCGTCATTCATAACCGGGATGCTCATGAGGATACAGTGCGTATTTTGCGGGAAGAGAAAGCCCATGAAGTCGGCGGGGTAATGCATTCGTTCTCGGGGAGCTGGGAAACGGCCAAATTATGTCTGAATATGGGATTTCATTTGTCCTTCGGAGGCCCAATCACCTTCAAAAATGCAAAGCAGCCTAAAGAAGTGTTGAAACAAACACCGCTCGACCGGTTATTGATTGAAACTGACTCCCCTTATTTGACTCCGCATCCTTATCGTGGAAAGAGAAATGAGTCCGCCTATGTCCAGTTAGTGGCGGAGGCAGCTGCTGAATTAAAAGGGTTGTCCTTCCAAGAAATTGCAGAAATCACAACCCGTAATGCACTGGAACGATTTTCCATTCGATGAAATCGGGAGGAAAAGCGGTGAAAAGGAGAGATTTCTGGAAAGATTAATGCATTTTAATTTAAAACACCGAGTTTATTACATTTTTTTAACCTTTTTCTTAAGAAAACGTTCTTGATTCGTCCTTTACAACATGCGTTGAAACAGGATAGAATCTTTTCAGTGATCGATTTGGCCGAGTATAGGGCATTGCCTATGGCCATCGAATCATGTTCCAGAACCAGTCTCGCTGAGTCTCCGTAGAGGAGAACGGGGGAACCGGATACGGCTTGATGAAATATTTTTAATTTACAGTCAACGTTGCCGTATTTGATTTCTTTGCAGGATCTTTGGGGTGAATTCAAGGTCATTGCGCCATGAGCGAATGAACCGAGAAAGGGCGGCTCTCTTCGCCCGAACCCGACAGCTAACCTCGTAAGCGTGTCAAGAGAGGCAACTTCGTGCATCCTATTACACCAAGACCTACAGGAGCCACGAAAGAGTTGCTCTAACTCTTTCTTCCGGCTTCTTTTGTTTTGAATAATTGTAATAGGGTCATCATACTGTTGTAGAACAGGAGGTGACAATTGCCGACCAGACTGGGGCAGGATGCGGGATGCTGCAGTTCTAGCATTCCGTAAAAAACGGGAATAGTCACGTCAACATCTCATCATGCATTGACCTAGGGCGGGACTATGAAGGAGGACGGAAAGTGGGCATTTTCAAGAAAGAAGAGACCCATGAATCACGCTCATCCAGTATGTCTTACGCATTGCGATGGAAGCATGAGAACCTACGTCAGATATCGGTCGTCACGTTGTTAACTGTTGCAGCGATCATCGTTATTCTGATTTGGCTGAACGGCAACAGCAAGAACATTTATTTGGTGGTGGACGGGAAGATCCAGGAGATCGAGACCCGTAAATCTGTAGTGAATCAAGTACTGGATGAACATTCCATCGTGCTGGGCCAGGGTGATAGCATATCACGGCCGCTTGAGAGCTCCCTGAAGAAAGGGGACCGGATCGTTATCGTAAGGGCGGTTCCGGTGCAAGTCAACGTGGATGGCAAGACAAAGTCGCATCTGACGACTCAATCCAGTGTACAGGGCATTATCAACGAGCTTGGCATTACCGTAAACCCGGATGACAAGATCACTCCGGATTTAAGCAGCAAAGTCACTTCCGATCTCCAGATCAAAGTGGTGCGCGTATCCAAGCAAAAGGTACAAACGAAAGAGACCGTGCCATTTGCCGTCGTCAAAACCTCAGATCCTAATTTGGAGAAGGGGCAGACGAAGGTGCTGCAGCAGGGCAGCGAAGGAGTAGTTGTACATCATATCGAAAAAGTGTATGAAGACGGAAATTTCGTATCCAAGCGTTGGCTGAGCAAAGAGATCGAGACGAAGGCTCAGGACAAGGTAGTCGCTGTAGGTACGAAGCCTAAGCCCGAGGCTGTGCTCGCCGCTAATATTACCCGCACTGCGGATAAAGTGGATATCAGTGGAACGACAACCAAAGGCGGCGTCTCATTTAAATATAAAAAAGTGCTTAAAGACGTCACACTAACCGCCTATTCCGCCGAAGAGGATGGCATCGGTACGAAGACCGCCTCCGGAACACGCGTAACGGAAGGCAGAACGATCGCCGTAGACAAGAGCGTTGTTCCTATGGGCTGGTGGGTATATATCGAAGGCATTGGGTTCCGCAGAGCCGAGGATACAGGTGGCGCCATCAAGGGGAACAAAATGGACGTTTACTTCGATAGCTTGCAATCGGCGAAGAACTTCGGACGCAAGAAGGGACGCACGGTGTATGTTATCGGTCCAAACAAACCAGAATTGAACTGATTCCTGTTTTACTTTGTAAAAGGAATAAGATACTATAGATAAATGAAAAAGGTATGGAAAGAAGAGGAGAAGTCCTCTTCTTTTTGCGTATGAGGAAGAGGGTCATTTATTCCCATGATTAAAGAGGTTATTGTCGTGGAAGGGCGGGACGATACCGTTGCCGTTAAAAGGGCCGTACAGGCCGATACGATTGAAACCGGAGGTTCGGCGGTCAACGAGACCGTGCTGCGCAAGATCGAGCTGGCGCAGGCGCGGCGCGGAGTCATCATTTTGACTGATCCTGACCATGCCGGCGAGCGAATCCGCAAAATTGTCGCAGGCCGGGTACCGGGCTGCAAACATGCTTTCCTGCGGGAGGCCGATGCTACGCGGCGCGGTGATATCGGTGTGGAGAATGCCTCTCCCGAAGCCATTCGGGAGGCGCTGGCACGTGTGCACACCGAAGCGGAAGCTGCAGAGGCTGATGACACACTCATCGATTGGGAAGACTTAATAGACGCCGGCTTAATTGTTCACCCTTCAGCCGCTGCCAGAAGGCGTGTGATCGGTGAATTGCTTGGCATTGGTTATTGCAACGGCAAGCAGCTTTACAAACGGCTTAACGTATTTCGGATTAGCCGGGAGGAGTTTCTGGCTGCGCTGGCTCAACTGGAGGACAAAGGGGTATAAAGTGCCATGAGAAGAGAAGATATATCAACGCCTCGCCGCACAAAGGAAATTATTCAGCGGCATGGATTCTCATTTAAAAAAAGCCTCGGTCAGAATTTCCTGATCGACCAGAATATATTAGCCAACATTATCGCAGCTGCTGGACTGGACAAGTCCAAGGGGGCACTGGAGATCGGTCCAGGCATCGGTGCGCTGACGGAGAAGCTGGCACAGCAGGCTGGCAAGGTGACGGCCGTGGAGATCGACCAGAGGCTTCTTCCGATTCTGGAGGAGGTGCTGGAGCCTTATCCTCATGTCGAGGTCGTGCATGGCGATGTGCTCAAGCTTAATTTACGCGAGCTGTTCGAACGGCAGTTCGCAGACGTGTCCGGTGTCAGCGTCGTAGCAAATTTGCCTTACTACGTGACTACGCCGATTTTGATGAAGCTGCTGGAGGAAGGGCTGCCGCTCGAGCATATCGTCGTAATGATTCAGAAAGAGGTTGCAGAGCGCATGGCGGCTTCCCCTGGGAGCAAGGCTTACGGCAGCCTCAGTATCGCCGTGCAGTATTACAGCGAGCCGGAGCTCGTCTGTATTGTGCCGCATACGGTGTTCATTCCCCAGCCGAATGTGGAGTCGGCGGTAATCCGTTTAACCGTTCGGAAGGAACCCCCGGTATCGGTGGAGGACGAGGCCTTCTTTTTCGATGTTGTCCATGCGTCTTTTGCTCAAAGAAGGAAGACCATTGCCAATAATCTGAAGAGCCGCTTCTTCCCGAAGGAAGGCCGCGAAAGGTTGGAGCAGCTTCTTGCCGAGGCAGGCATAGAACCGAGCCGCCGGGCGGAGACGCTGTCTCTGCAGGAGTATGCCGTTCTTAGCAACGTATTGTTGGCTGCAGGCTTGAAGCATTAATAACTGCTTCGAGGTCAAAGGAGAGCTTTTTAATAACCGCTCCTGTAACCAATCCCCGCTTTTGCCCATACTTTAGGGTAGAGGTGATTTATTTGACGAACTTGGGAGACTTGGTTGTCCGGAAGTCGTACGGCGGGGACGTAACTTTCCGGGTGGAAAGCATACAGCGGAATGAAGCGATGATTAAGGGGACGGAGTTTAGGCTGCTGGCTGATGCCCCTTTACATGATCTCGTTAAGGTTGACCCTGCCTCTCCAAGCGAGAAGGCTAGAAGAGCGCGTATTAAGGCCACGGAGTCGTTAAAACGGCTGCATCGTGATCGTCAAGAGCAAACCGAGCGCAATCAGGCCAGCTTGGGGAATCCATTGTGGTATGCGCAAAACGAGCCGTCCTATTTTGAGGTCCCAGGCAAGGTTCTGCATTTAGACGGAGATGAGAGGTACTTGAAGAAAAGTCTGGAGCTGTATGAGAAACTTCGAGTGCCTGTCCATGGCTATTATGTGGCGGAGTCGCAAATGGCGAGTGTCTTGTACCGTCTCCTTCCGAGCATCCACCCGGACATCGTGGTCATAACGGGGCATGATGGCGTGCTTAAGAACCGGCCGCACGCGGATCTGTACAATTTGACGAGTTACAAGAACTCCAGCCATTTTGTAGAGGCAGTACAGACGGCCAGACAGTATGAGCGCAACTTTGATGCACTAACGGTCGTCGCTGGGGCGTGCCAGTCCCATTTCGAAGCTTTGCTGCAAGCTGGGGCGAACTTTGCCAGCTCGCCTTCCCGCGTGCTTATTCACGCGCTTGACCCGGTCTATATTGCCGCAAAGGTATCCTTTACATCGATTCGCGATACAATCAGTATGATGGATGTCTTGAACAATACGATCAGCGGGACGCAGGGCGTTGGCGGGATTGAGACACGAGGGAGCTACCGGATTGGTCTGCCTAAGCTCAAAGATTTAACCACCCTTAAGGTAGTTCCATCCATGTGAGGTTTTGTTTTCATATATTATGGTTTCCGAGTGGCACCGTGAGGTGCTTCTTTTGTTTTTTTGAGAAAGGACTACAATCAGCCGAAAAACGCCGAATTGTGCTATTTTCCCGGGATTTATGGCAAATAAATCTCCTCATAAAAAGATGTCGAAAAAAAATCGTTGACAATACTTTTTTCTCCCTGATATAATTATTTATTTCAGTTTGACAAATGATCTCCTTCCTTGTATAATGGACAAAGAAAGAAGGTGGTCACAGGCAATGGCTAAAAATACGCTGTCGGAAATTAAGCATAGTCTCGACGCTTACGTAGGACAGAAAATTATGCTGCGTGCAAACGGTGGTCGCCGTAAGACCGTCGAACGTACCGGTGTATTGGAAGAGACATATCCATCTGTCTTTATCGTGAAATTGGATGAAGAGCAACAGACTTTTAAGCGAGTGTCTTACAGTTATGCCGATATACTTACCGAATCCGTTGAAGTGATGATTTGTGACGATAGCAGCGATAACGAGATGCGGATTACGTATATTAAATAGTGAGCATCATGATGAGTTAAATAAACGGCTGTCCGCGTTGTGCGGCGCCGTTTTTTTCTTTATTGGCGAGAAGCATCCTTGGAAGGTATTTCGCCGTATGATGAGCTGCCAGCGGCGCATACTATCCAATGTTCCTATATCCATCATTCTGTAAGGAGGGACATGCCATGGCGCGGAGACGGCGTAGTGTAATGTCGGAAGAGCTGAAGATGGAGCTTGCGAAGGAACTGGGTTTCTACGACACCGTTCAGCAGGAGGGCTGGGGAGGCATTAAGGCCAAGGATGCTGGGAATATGGTGAAGAGAGCCATCGAAATGGCAGAACGTGCGGCTGCACGGCAATAATTCAACAAGGGGCTTTCCTGACTCAGGAAGGCCCCTTGTTTGTTAACATATTGAGAATTAGGCGTACATACGGCAGGTATTTGACCGTCTGCAATAGACGCAGGCCGCAGTTAAATTTATAATATGGTAAACGTTAATGATTGCACAACGAGCAAGAAAAGATTCCATGGACATGCTGAGGGTGGTGTACGCCTTGAAGATTTACGAGAAAGCTCCAGCGAAAATCAACTTGATGCTGGACGTATTACATAAGCGGCCGGACGGCTATCATGAGGTTGAAATGATCATGACCATGGTGGATTTAGCCGATCGTTTAGAAATGGAAGCTCTGTCCCGGGATACCATTATTATTTCAAGCCAGGCTGGCTATATCCCGCTGGATGAGAAAAATCTGGCCTTCCAGGCGGCCAAGCTGATTAAAGAGCGGTACAACGTCCGCAGCGGCGTGTATATTCATTTGGATAAAAATATCCCGGTAGCTGCAGGCCTTGCTGGCGGCAGCAGCGATGCGGCAGCTACGCTACGCGGCTTGAACCGGCTATGGGATCTGAACATCCCTGTAGAGGAATTGAAGCAGCTTGGTGCTGAATTGGGATCCGACGTCCCTTTCTGCATAACGGGCGGAACGGCGCTTGCGACTGGCCGGGGTGAGCAGCTAACCCCTCTTCCCAATCCGCCGCAATGCTGGGTTGTGCTAGCGAAGCTGCCTATTAATGTATCGACCGCGGAAATTTACGGGCGCTTCCGCAGTGATCATGTAAAGGAGCATCCTTCTGCTGATCGCATGCGACTGGCGATTGAACAATCTTCTTTTCCTGAGGTATGCGAGGAATTAGGGAACGTATTAGAGGAAGTGACCCTGAGATTATATCCAGAGGTTGCGCATCTGAAGGAAACGATGCTGAAGCTTGGAGCGGACGGCGTACTCATGTCCGGCAGCGGGCCTACAGTATTCGGCCTGGTTTCCAAGGAATCCAAGGCGTTCCGGATTTATAACGGGCTGCGCGGCTTTTGCAAAGAAGTTTACGCTGTGCGCCTGCTGACTTAAGGAAGACTTGAATAAAGGCGTACAATCGTGTAATATTCTCATTAAAATATTCGGATTTAGAGGGGTACTTCGTGAAAAAATTAAAGAGAAGCGCTCGATTGGTGGAAATGACGCGATTTCTATTGTCACGTCCCCATCATTTGATACCACTTACCACTTTTGCACAGCGTTACGGGGCGGCCAAATCCTCGATCAGCGAGGATCTGGCGATTATTAAGGAAGTATTTGAAAGCGAAGGCATGGGAGAACTGCATACTTTGGCCGGGGCTGCAGGCGGGGTAAAGTATATTCCTAAAGTGAGCCAAGAGCATGCTCTTACATTTATCAATCAGCTGTGTGAGAAACTGTCGCAGCCGGATCGCATCTTGCCGGGCGGTTATTTGTATATGTCTGATTTATTGGGTCAGCCTGCGCTCATGAACGAGGCCGGTAAATTATTTGCGACTGTTTTCGCTGACTGTGAAATCGATTGTGTTATGACCGTGGAGACGAAAGGAATCCCGCTCGCCTATGCCACAGGGGCTGAGCTGAATTTACCAGTCGTGCTGGTGAGGCGGGACCATCAGGTTACCGAGGGGTCGGCCGTTAGCATCAATTATGTATCGGGATCGCACAAAAGCCTGCATACGATGACCCTGTCTAGGCGCGCGCTGAAAGAAAAATCCAGAGTCCTCATTATGGACGACTTCATGAAGGCCGGAGGCACCATCCAGGGGATGGTAGACCTATTGGCCGAATTTAATGCTGAGGTTGCCGGCGTAGGCGTCCTGGTCGAGTCCGGTGAGATTGAATCGGAGCAAAGATTGCTTCAGGATTACGTATCCTTGGCCGCGTTGACGGTGGTCGATGCCAAGGGTAAGGAAATTAAAGTAGAGCCAGGCAACTATTTCTCAAAATAACTATTTTAATGCTCTGTCGATTCATCAAAAAATGGCTATGATATAGACGAATCATGTCGAAAACCTCATGATTTCAAAAAAATTCCTGAATTTAGGGTATTTTGTTCCATAAAAAAGGAGGATTTCCGTTGGCTATGTGGAATATTACACCAAGTCCCTGATGGAAAAAGGTGGTGAACACATATGCAAATTACGGATGTAAGGCTCCGCCGAGTCAGCTCGGAAGGCAGAATGAAGGCAATTGCATCCATTACCATCGATAACGAGTTTGTTGTTCATGACATTCGCGTCATCGACGGAAATAATGGAATGTTTGTAGCAATGCCAAGCAAGCGAACACCGGACGGGGAGTTCCGGGATATCGCTCATCCAATTTCTTCAGGCACCCGCGAGAAGATTCAAGCCGCAGTATTGGCTGAATACGAGCGCGCTGCTGACCAGGAAGAAGTTATTGAAGAAGGGGCTTAAGTACTGGTTTTTGTCTAACCAATTGGGGTTCGAAGAAAAGGGAGCCATGATACATGGCTCTCTTTTCTTTTTGTGTTAAATAAGATATATTCAGTAATGAGTTCAAGAGAAGGAGGCCGGGGCCTTGAAAAGATTAGCGATTATTCTTGCTGCAGGACAAGGGAAGCGCATGAAGTCCAAGCTTTATAAAGTGCTCCATCCCGTTTGCGGCAAACCGATGGTCGGGCATGTCCTGGACACGGTAAAGCAAATCAATTGTGAACGAAGTATTGTGGTGGTAGGCCACGGTGCAGAAGCAGTGAAATCTTATCTCGGAACATCGGCAGAATATGTGCTTCAGGAGCAGCAGCTCGGTACGGGCCATGCTGTAAGACAAGCAGAGCCGCTGTTCAAGGATGAAGAAGGAGTTACCATTGTCATCTGCGGAGATACCCCGCTTGTGAAGCCGGAGACACTGGAATCGCTTATCGCTCTGCATACAGAGAGCGGTGCAGCGGCTACCGTGCTGTCAGCCTGGACGGAACGCCCTCAGGGGTATGGCCGAGTGATCCGGGGGGAGAATGGTTCTGTTGTGCGAATCGTAGAACAGAAGGATTGTTCTCCGGAAGAAGATGCAGTGCAGGAATTCAACACAGGCACTTATTGTTTTGATAATGCAAAGCTGTTTGCTGCTCTTAGCAAGGTTACGAACAACAATGCCCAGCAGGAATACTATCTGACCGATGTCATTGGTATTCTTGTCAATTCTGGGGAAATTGTTGAAGGCTATATGACCGAGGATTATGCGGAATCAATCGGAGTTAACGACCGGTTGGCCCTTTCCGAAGCAGAGCAGTTTATGCGGGAAAGAATTAACCGGAAACATATGTTGAACGGGGTCACCATTATCGATCCTCAATCGACGTATATCGGAGCGGACGTGCAAATCGGCTCGGATACGATCCTTTATCCGGGAACTTCGATCGCGGGCAATACGGTCATAGGCGAAGACTGCGTGATCGGGCCAGGGACGGAAGTGAATAATTGCCAAATCCATAATGGGGCGAAGGTTAAGCAGTCGGTACTCATGGATGCCGAAGTAGGCAGCGAGACTACCGTTGGACCTTTCGCTTATTTGCGTCCGGGAGCAAAGCTTGGAGCGCATGTCAAAGTCGGGGATTTTGTAGAGATCAAGAACGCTTCCATCGACGAAGGCTCCAAGGTGTCCCATTTAAGCTACATCGGGGACGCTAAAGTAGGCAAGAATGTAAATATTGGCTGCGGTGCGATAACCGTTAACTATGATGGTTATAATAAGTCTATTACCGAAATCGAGGATGATGCGTTCGTAGGCAGCAATGTCAATTTGATCGCACCGGTGAAGATCGGCAAAGGCGCATACGTCGTTGCAGGCTCTACCATCACCCATACCGTTCCGGATAATGACCTGGCCATTGCCAGAAACCGGCAGGAGAATAAGGCGGGATATGCGGAGAAACTCCGTGGCAGAGCCAAGGCAAAACGCGATAAAGAAAAACAATCTTAACTCCTGTTCACGAAAGTGAACAAGCACTATTAGTAATGTTATGGCAAGATAGTGTAATATAGAAGTATGCGTTCAAAAGTATAGCCGAGGAATCTGGATGTAAGGCAGTAAAGGCATGACAACAACGGCAAAGGATGTTAGACGCAGTAACCATTTTAATGACCAGAATCGATTTGAACTATCGATAACAGCACGGAGGGTTTTTATTTTATGACTTATTGTGATTCTAAACTGAAGATATTCACCTGTAACTCTAATCCAAAACTGGCGCATCAAATCGCTGATTATATCGGCATTCCTATGGGAGATTCGGAAACGACCAGCTTCAGCGATGGAGAAATCCAGGTGAAGCTGTCCGAAAGCGTTCGAGGTTGCCACGTGTACATCGTGCAATCCACTTGCGCGCCGGTCAACGATAATCTGATGGAGCTACTTGTTATGGTGGATGCTTTGAAACGGGCTTCAGCCAAGAGCATTAACGTGGTTATCCCGTATTACGGCTATGCGCGCCAGGATCGGAAGGCCCGCTCACGCGATCCGATCACGGCGAAGCTGGTAGCGAACTTGATCGAGAAGGCAGGCGCGCACCGTGTAATTACAATGGATTTGCATGCGATGCAGATTCAGGGCTTCTTCGATATTCCGGTCGATCACATGCTCGGAGTACCAATTTTGGCCCAATATTTCCGTTCCAAGCAAATTCCGAATCCGGTCGTTGTATCCCCAGACCATGGCGGTGTTGTACGCGCCCGGAAATTGGCAGATTTCCTGAATGCGCCGCTTGCGATTATCGACAAGCGACGTCCGGAACCGAATGTCAGTGAAGTGATGAACATCATCGGTAACATTGAGGGCAAGACGGCCATCCTTGTCGATGACATCATCGATACGGCCGGTACGATAGTTCTTGGCGCCAATGCCTTGAAAGAAGGCGGCGTTGAAGAAGTTTATGCTTGCTGTACGCATCCTGTGCTGTCTGGTCCGGCGATGGAACGTCTGGAAAACTCTCCGCTGAAGGAAGTTGTGGTTACTGATACGATTCCAATTACGCATCCGAATCCAACAAGCAAGCTAAAAGTGTTGTCGGTCGCTCCGCTGATGGGAGAAGCGATTATTCGCGTTCATGAAGAGCTCTCTATCAGCAAACTGTTCGAAATCGAATAAGGATTCCTTGTTATTCGGGGGTTACATCTTCCTGCGCGGAGGATGTAACCCTTATCGGCGTATTTACGTTTATTATAGAGACATTGCGAAGAATTTCGTCGAAGCACAGCGAATTCCGAAGGGAAATCCTCTCAGTAGGAAGTTACACATAAATAGTACGAAGAAGCTCACGAAGCAAGCGAATCCCGAAGGGAGAGCGCCCCTCTCAGGATGTTTTCCAGGTTGCCCGGGTGAACCAAAAGTAAGACGTACCCGAAGGGGGAAAAGCGTTTCACGCACCTAAAGTAGAGCACATCCCCGAAGGGGACAGCGAGCAGGAGCGCCTGTGTACCTCCTACGTTACTCCAGTTTGCGGGAGTCCCGAGGGCTGCAAGCCCTGGGGGCCCTCCCTTACGGTAAGGGAGGGTTTGGGTGGGATGAGATTCAATGAAAGGAGTACATCATACCTCATGAAATGGATCGTAGGCCTCGGTAATCCGGGAGCCCAATATGAGAAAACAAGACATAACATCGGGTTCATGACGCTGGACGAGCTGGCTAAGAGGCACGGCATCGATATCCGTCAGAGTAAATGCAAAGCCTTGGTAGGCGACGGCATCATCGGCGGAAAAAAAGTAGCGCTCATTAAACCGATGACTTATATGAATTTATCCGGGGAAGCAGTTCGGGCCTTCATGGATTACTACAAAGTCAGCCTGGAGGACATGATCGTCGTTTATGACGACCTGGATACCGAAATAGGCAGAAACCGCCTTCGCTACCAAGGAAGCGCCGGCGGCCACAATGGGATCAAGTCGATTATCCAGCATACAGGGACCCAAACGTTCAACCGGATCCGCATGGGGATCTCCAGGCCTGAGCCCGGATATGCGATTGTCGATTATGTCCTGTCTTCTTTTGCAAAAAAGGAGAAGCCCATGCTGGAGCAATCGATCCAGGAGGCATGCGATGCACTAGAATTCAGCCTGGATCATACCTTTGAGCAAACGATGGCTAAATTCAATCGCTGATGGACAAACCGACTGATTACGATGTTAGCAAACGCTCGCAATAAAGGGCTAAACAACGTCAATTCGGGGCATACTGAAGGTATAATGATCTTTCAGGAGGCATATGATGGCAATAAACTATGTATGCAGACATTGCCGCGCCCAAATTGGCCGCATTGAATCGGCTGGTGTATCCGAAGTGCAGCTCGGCTTCCATTTCTTGACCCCCGATGAGCGGAGAGATATAATAGCGTATGATTCGAACGGCGATACGACGGTTCGCGTAACTTGCGATTATTGCGCCGAGGCGCTAACGAATCATCCGGAGCTGACCTTGCTTAACAGCCCGCTGCAATGAACCAGGCGGAACAAACAGCGCAGGTATACATCGATGGAGATTGAATAGAGCCTTGGCACGGTTGCTGAGGCTCCTTTTTGCTTCGGGTTTACGGGCCGTAACCCGAGTAATATAGATTTTCAGTAAGTATTTTAAGAGAGGTGCCTCATTTGCTACAAGCACTTATACCAGCTTTTTCGAAAGATCCAGATTTTTCGGCTGCCGTAGCAGGCGTAAATTCGGGAATGAAGGAACAATTGATCTCCGGTTTATCCGGATCGTCTAAACAAATCATGCTGGCCGCAATGTACAGGGAAACCGGCCGTCCCCTTCTCGTCGTGACCCATAATATGTTCGCAGCTCAGAAAATTGCAGAGGATTTGCAGGAAGCACTATCGGCCGAAGAGGTGCTGCTGTATCCGGCGAACGAGCTTGTCGCGGCGGAATCGGCGGTATCGAGTCCCGAGACGCTGGCACAGCGCATCGAGGTACTGCTCAAATGCTCCCAAGGATTCCGGGGCGTGGTCGTGGTGCCTTATTCCGGCATCCGCAGATTTATTCCGTCACCGGAGACGATGGCTGCCGCTCATTTGGACATCACGCTTGGCGGTACGCTTCAGCTGGATCATTTTTTAAGCAAAATGGTTGAGCTTGGCTATGAGAGAGTTGAACGGGTAGAATCACGTGGCGAAATGAGCATCCGCGGGGGAATCATCGATTTCTATCCGCTGACTGCGGAGCTCGCCTACAGGATTGAACTGTTCGACGATGAAATCGACTCGATCCGTACGTTTGATCCGGCGGATCAGCGTTCTATCGATCAGGTGAAGCATGTATCGATTCCTCCATGCAAAGAGCTTATCGCCTCCAAGGAACGTTTAACCAAGGCCGCTCAAATTGTATCGGAGCGGCTGGAGCAGCAGCTGGAGAAAATGACTGATCGTCAGGCCAAACAAAAGCTGAAAGAGGAAATTTCCAGGGAAATTGAACTGCTGCGTGAGCAGGTGTATTTTCCGGAAAACTATAAATACATTTCGCTGATTTATCCTGAGAATAAAACGCTGTATGATTTTATGGCGGAAGACGCTTTGCTGATCCTGGACGAACCGGCCAGGCTGCTGGAGACGGCTAAACAGCTGGAGCGGGATGAAGCGGAATGGCATCTGCATCTGTTCCAAAATGGCAAAAGCCTGCCTGATCTGCCGCTTGCGATGGAGGGAGATCAGGTTCTTTACCGTCGGCCGTTTCAGACGTTGTTCCTATCGCTCTTCCTCAGGCAGGTGCCTCATGTACAGCCGCAAAACATTATTAATTTCGTCAGCCGGGCGATGCAGGATTTCCATGGCCAAATGAATGTACTCAAGGCAGAGATGGACCGCTGGAAGAAAAGCGGAGCCAATGTGATCATGCTAGCGGGCGGCGAGGAGCGTATCGAACGGATGCGGCGGGTGCTGCTTGATTATGGCATTGAAGAGCCTGTGTTGCTGCAAGGTAATCTGCAGTCGGGGTTCGAGCTGCCTTCGGTGCATCTGGTCGTGATTACGGAAGGAGAAATGTTCTCCAAGAAGCAGCGCAAAGCCCGCAAAGTTACGAAGAGTATGGATAATGCCGAACGCATAAAGAGCTATACAGAGCTTAAAGTTGGCGATTATGTAGTTCACCAAAATCACGGGATAGGGAAATATCTCGGAATCGGTACGCTGGAAGTCGGCGGCATTCACAAAGACTACATGCATATTATGTATGCGGGCGGAGATAAGCTGTCCGTGCCGATCGAGCAGATCGATTTGATCCAGAAATATGTAGGCTCCGAGGATAAGGAGCCCAAAGTATACAAGCTGGGCGGAAATGAATGGACGAGGGTCAAGAACAAAGTCCGTTCCTCCGTACAGGATATCGCCGACGACCTCATCAAGCTGTATGCTGAACGTCAGGCATCGCCCGGCTACGGATTTGAGAAAGATACGCCCGAGCAGCAGGAATTCGAAGCGATGTTCCCCTATGAGGAGACTCGGGATCAGATCAGGGCGATCGAGGAAATCAAGAAGGATATGGAGCTGTCCCGTCCTATGGATCGCCTGTTATGCGGCGATGTTGGCTATGGCAAGACAGAGGTCGCAATCCGGGCTGCTTTCAAGGCTGCGATTGAAGGGAAGCAGGTCGCTGTTCTAGTGCCGACGACGATCCTGGCACAGCAGCATTACGAGACATTTCGCGAAAGATTTTCGGGTTATCCGATCAACATACAGACCTTAAGCCGTTTCCGCAGCCGGAAAGAGCAGAACGAGACGATCAAGGGTGTCCGTCAAGGGACCGTCGATATCGTTATCGGGACGCATCGCTTACTGTCCCAGGACGTAGTATTCAAGGATTTGGGACTGCTGATCGTCGATGAGGAGCAGCGTTTTGGCGTAACCCATAAGGAGAAGCTCAAGAAGCTGAAGACGAATGTCGACGTATTAACGCTGACCGCTACGCCAATACCTAGAACGCTTCACATGTCAATGCTGGGCGTGCGCGATCTGTCAGTCATTGAATCACCACCGGAGAACCGATTTCCTGTACAGACCTATGTTGTGGAGCATAGTCAGGCTCTGGTCCGCGAGGCGATTGAACGGGAATTGGCGCGGGGCGGACAGATCTATTACCTGTATAACCGTGTCCAAGGCATTCAGGAGATGGCCGCACAAATATCGATGCTTGTTCCTGAAGCCAGAGTAGGCGTAGGGCATGGGCAGATGTCTGAGCAAGAGCTGGAGAAGACCATCCTGGATTTTCTGGATGGAGAGTATGACGTACTGGTCAGTACGAGCATCATCGAGACCGGGGTAGATATTCCAAACGTAAATACGCTTATCGTCCATGATGCGGATAAAATGGGCCTATCCCAGCTATACCAATTGCGCGGGCGAGTCGGCCGTTCCAATCGGATCGCTTACGCTTATTTTACCTATCAGCGAGACAAGTCCCTGACGGAAGTGGCGGAGAAGCGTCTTCAGTCCATCAAGGAGTTTACGGAGCTTGGTTCCGGATTTAAAATTGCGATGAGGGACTTGTCCATACGCGGAGCGGGAAATTTGCTTGGCGCCGAGCAGCACGGATTTATCGCGTCGGTAGGCTTTGACCTTTACTCTCAAATGCTGGCTGAAGAAATCCAGAAGCGGAAGGTAGAGATGTTAGGCGAAAAGACGCCTGAGGATACAGCCTGGAATACGGCCATCGACCTCGGAATCGATGCGTATTTACCTTCCGACTATATTTATGATAGTATTCAAAAGATCGAGATTTACAAAAAAACAGCTTCGGCCGCCGCTTTCGAAGACGTTGCCGAGCTGGAGGACGAGCTTCTCGACCGGTTCGGAGAATTGCCGGAGGCTGTGGAAAACTTGCTTTCCGTGGCGCGGGTGAAGCTCTATGGCAAGCTCTATGGAATCGAATCCATTACACGGCGCGGAGACGAGACTGTCATCAAGTTCCTCGATGGGCGGGAGAAGGATATTCTTCCAGCCAAGCTTGCGGAAGTTGGCAATCTGTTCGGAAGGCGTGTACAATTTAATCAGGGTTCGGCGATGCTGATCCGAATCAAAACCAAGGAATTGGACGATAAAGCATTGATGGGTTTGTTGGAGCAATTCCTTGAGGCCCTGAAGGTTTCGTTCAAATTGAAAGGGGAACTACAAGATGTCTCGAAGTAAAGCACGTTCCTGGAAGACGCTTTTTATTGCGCTGGTTGCGGTATTAACGATTTCCATGTTAGCGGCATGTGGCAAGAAAGATGACAATAAAGGCAAAGAAGCAGCAAATAACGGCAGCTCGGGTAAAGTGGTGGCCACGTATGAAGGCGGGGAGATCACTGAGAACGAATTTGATCTTGAGCTGCGCATCATGAAAACACTTCAGCCTCAAATGGCACAACTGCTGGAGATGGACGATTTTCGGGAATTTTTGGTGAAGCAAGCTATAACTTATGAATATTTGTCCGGGAAAGCCGACGATAAGGCACAGAAGGAAGGCAAGAAAACGGCAGAGGATCAGCTCACAGCCATCAAAACGCAAATGGGTGATGAGGCATTCAAGCAAATGCTGGATACTCAAAAGATCACCGAAGATGAATTGAAGAACTACATGATCCGCATTTTCACGGTAGTCGCCAGCCAAACAGCCGGCATTACAGAGGAAGACATTAAGACGGAATTCGAAGCGACTAAAGATGATTACACGACGGCATCGGTTCGGCATATTCTGATCGGCCTGACGGACACGGAGGGCAAGGAGCGCAGCAAAGAAGACGCCCTGAAGCTGGCGAACCAAGTCAAGGCCAAGCTGGATAAAGGGGAAGATTTCGCAACCTTAGCCAAGGAATATTCCGAGGATCCCGGCTCGAAGGATAACGGCGGCTTATATGAGGATGCATTGGTAACGCAATGGGTGCCACAGTTCCAGGAGAAAGCACGGACGCTGAAGATTAACGAAATCAGTGACCCCGTAGAGACGGATTATGGGTACCATATTATGCGGGTGGAATCCCGTACCGAGAAGAAGTATGAGGATTTGACCGCAGAAGAGAAAGACATGATTAAGAACCTGGTCGGCTCCACCAAGCTGGACGAGTTCATGGACAAGGATTTGGACAAGATCATCAAGAAGATTGACCTGCCTAAGGTGGAGAACAACACAGAAACTGACAACAATGCTGTAACGCCACCGGCGAGCGAAGGCAACGCAGGGACAGATTCGCAAGGAACAAGCAAGGAATCTGGCAACAGCGGAAATGCTGGAGCGAACAACAGCGAGAAAACCGACGGAAATGCGGGTAATACGAAGTAAGGGCTTCAGGTTTCCTGTAAATTAAGGAAAAAACCAGGCGTTTTTTCCGATTCACCATTCTGGGCGGCAGCGCGAATCATTCGCGCTGCTTTCTTTTCCCAATTGGGGAGTAAAGCGGATTTCAAGGACAAAACGAATGAATAAGGTGCTGGAAAGGGATGAATACTATGGTCAGAATCACAGAAGCCGAGATCCCTTTATCATATACACAAATCGCCAGCTAATCTTGCTTCAAGCAAGGTGAGGCAAATCGTCTGCAGTCGTCGCGGGCTTTTGCAATGTACGTATAGAAGGGCAAGGAATATTCATCAGACAGTAGTCAAAACTTCTTAAGAAAGCGGGGCAACATGTGATATGAAAGCTACTGGAATTGTACGACGTATTGATGATCTTGGACGGGTAGTTATCCCAAAGGAAATCCGCCGCACGCTGCGGATCCGCGAGGGAGACCCGCTCGAAATTTTCGTGGATCGCGACGGTGAAGTGATTCTGAAAAAGTATTCCCCAATTGGCGAACTGGGCGATTTCGCCAAGGAATACGCCGAGTCCTTGTATGAGAGCACAGGCCATATTACCCTCATCTCTGACCGAGATACGCTGATCGCAGTGGCGGGAGCATCCAAGAAGGAGTATCTGGACAAGCAAATCAGCTCTCTGCTGGAGAGCAGCATGGACGGGCGCAAAATTCTGCTTGAAACGAACACGGGAAGCTATGAAATTAATAAGGATCATCCTGAGACTATTTCTTCCTATGTTATCGCTCCGATCATTTCGGGCGGTGATCCGATCGGGACAGTCGTACTGATGAATAAGGATGAGTCCGTAAAAATGTCGGAGCTGGAGTCGAAGATGGCTGAGACGGCTGCAGGCTTTCTCGGCAAACAAATGGAACAGTAATTCTGTCTTGATAAGCCGAGGATCTCCCGCTGCGCTGAACGGTTAAGCACCGCTTTGGCAGGCGGGAGTTTGTTTGTGGAGGCATGCATGGAGGGCGTATTGCGCCGTTTAAAAGTGCGGTGATCCCCTAGGGTAATGGCAGAGCTATTAAGCTGCATGATCTGTCGTTGCTTTAACGGGGAGTAAAATCGTCTTATAATGGTACCTGATGCATATTTGAACTTTAAAGTAGGGTGCCTATGATGAAAGACGAGTTTACCAAACCCCGGCCATCCAAGCTGCTTAAAGGGGCGGCAGTCCTCGCGCTGGCCGCTATAGTGACAAAGCTGCTGGGAACGCTGCAAAAGATTCCGCTGCAAAACATCGGAGGGGACGGGGTATTCGGCATTTATAATACCGTCTACCCGTTTTATATGATGATCGTTACGCTTGCCACAGCCGGTTTTCCAGCAGCGGTCTCCAAATTCATTGCGGAGCGTCAGGTGCTGGGCGAAGAAGACGGCAAGCGGTCCGTTTTGCGGATGGCCAGCCTGATGATGGGACTGCTCGGGGCGGCGGGCTTTGCGATGCTGTATTTTGGAGCCCCGCTGCTGTCGCGTGCCATTGGCAGCAGTCAGCTGTTGCCAGCGCTTCGCAATGCGGCTCCAGCCCTGCTATTCATCCCGCTGACCGCCGCTCTGCGGGGTTACTTCCAGGGGCTGCAGGAAATGGTGCCGACAGCAGTCTCCCAGGTTACAGAACAAACAGTCCGCGTAATGGTAATGATCGTCCTGCTCTTATACTGGACGGGGGTTGGCGCCGCGGATGATGTTATCGCGGGAGGGGCTTTTGCCGGATCAGCCGCCGGCGGGATGGCGGGGCTTCTGGTCATGCTTGTATATTGGCGCCGCAGCTCCGGTCAAAGGGAGAGCACGGCACCTAGCCGGGAACTTGGTGCCGACTCAGAAATCGATATCCCTGACCGGGCGAAAGGCGCTGGAGAAGAGAGGGGAACAAGGCTCCTCGCGGCCATGCTGGCTTATGCGATTCCGGTCTGCCTTGCAGCCCTCGCCGTTCCGCTCCTTAGTCTGGTAGACACCTTCACGCTTCCGAGATTGCTGCAAAGCAGGGGAGCTGATGAATTGCAGGCCATGGTGGAGGTTGGCATATATAACCGCGGTGTTCCGCTCGTTCAATTGGTAACGATGCTGGCTTCCTCGTTGTCGGTGATGTTCATTCCTGCGCTGACGGAGCTGCGAATGAAGAATGATCCGGTAGGAATCCAGCGGCAGACGACGCTGGCATTGCGCTGGTTCTGGCTGATCGGCCTCGCCGCATCAACTGGACTGGCTCTGCTGGCGCAGCCGATCAACGTGATGCTGTACGAGGACGGCCTCGGCAGCGCAACGCTGGCGTGGATCGCTTGGACGGCGGCCCCCGGCGCGCTGGTCACTGTGAGCGCAGCGCTGCTGCAGGGACTCGGCCACGTGCGCGCCCCCGCGCTGCACCTGCTCGCCGCGGCGGCGCTCAAGACCGCGCTGAACGCGCTGCTCGTGCCGCCGCTCGGCATCACGGGCGCCGCCCTCGCCGGCATCGCCGCCTACGGCGCTGCAGCAGCGCTCAACCTGGCGCTGCTTGCCCGGCGCACCGGCCGCGCCC
>NZ_WNZW01000022.1 GCF_009725165.1 Paenibacillus woosongensis | reverse complement strand
GGCGTGTGGCGGCGCTCGCCGAGAGCCTGCTCGGCGTGGCCGTGGGCGCCGCCGTGTTCGCGGCAGCCGTGCTGCGCACCGGGCTGCTGAGCGCGGCCGAGCTTGCGGCATTGCCGCGCGTTTCGCCGCGGCTGGTGGCGGCGCTGCGCCGCCTGCGGCTTGTGCGCTAGCGGCGCAGCTCTACCAGCTCGCCGCAGCGCCGTCCGCGCTGGCAGCCCGAACCTGTGCCGCTAAGCGGGCCATAGGCCGCGCGGCGGCAGATCGCCGTCCGCGCTTGCTCGGCTCTACACCCTAGCTTCTAGGGTGTCCGCCACGGAGCTCTGCGTTGCCAGCGCGCCGCTGCACGGTACCGCTGTGCGTCTCGGCGCCGGACCGCTTGCTCCATCCCCGTAAATCGCGTTATAGTAGAGGACAATGATGCTAGAACAGGAGTGTGACGATAGCGATATGAGCAGAGCGATCATAGTGGTTGGCCTCGGATCGGGGGATCCGGATCAATTGACGCTAGGAATCATAAAACAGTTGAAATCAGCGACGGAGCGCTACGTCCGCACGAAGGATCATCCCGTCGTAGCCTGGCTTGAATCGGAAGAGGACATCCGGTTCGAATCCTTTGACTCAGTTTACGAAGAGCACGAGGATTTTCCGTCCGTCTACGAGGAGATCGCGGATAGGCTGGTGGCCAGGGCCCAGAGCGCTGATGACAGCGGGGTCATTCTATATGCGGTTCCGGGCCACCCGATGGTGGCCGAAGCGACCGTGCAAATTTTGCGGCGGCGCTGTCCAGTGGAAGGCATTCAGCTAGAGGTACGGGGCGGAGAGAGCTTCCTGGATCAGGCCTTCGTCCGGTTAGGCTTTGACCCGATCGAGGGTTTTGCGCTGCTCGACGCATCGGATGTAGGCGCAGTGAAGCTTGATCCGCGCATGCATACACTGATTGGCCAGGTATATGATACCTTTACAGCCTCCGATGTTAAACTTGGCCTGATGGAGATGTACCCCGATGACCATGAAGTGGTCGCCTGTCATGCCCTCGGTGTGGAAGGCCGGGAGCAGATCGTGCGCGTTCCGCTGCATGAGCTCGATCATGTGGCCGGGTACGGCAATTTATCGCTAATCTACATTCCGGCAAGCCGGGACGAGCAGTTGCGCAACAGAAGCTTTGAGCGGCTGCATGAAATCGTCGCGATTCTGCGGAGCCCGGAAGGATGTCCGTGGGACAGGGAGCAGACCCATCGCTCCATCCGCAAGAATCTGATCGAGGAAACGTACGAGGTGCTGGAAACGATCGATGACGACGACCCCGACCATATGCGGGAGGAGCTTGGGGATTTACTCCTGCAGGTGATGCTGCACTCGCAAATGGAGGAAGAGACAGGGCTCTTTACTGCCTATGATGTAATTCAGGCTTTGAATGAGAAGCTGATTTACCGCCACCCGCACGTCTTCGGCGAGCTGAATGCCGAGGATGCGGAGGCAGCGCTTAGCAACTGGGAAGCCATGAAGGCGGAGGAGAAGCGCAGCAAGGGAATCGAGCCGGAGGAGCAATCCGCGCTTAGCGGCGTCCCTCGCGACTTGCCAGCATTGATGAAGGCTTATAAAATTCAGAAGAAGGCTGCAAAAGCCGGATTCGATTGGGAGGACATCTCCGGAGTTTGGGACAAAATCGAGGAGGAGCTTGCCGAGCTTAAAGCATCGGTTGGGCAGGGCGAGGATGCCGAAGCACAGGTGCTGGAGCTGGGCGACGTGCTATTCTCTGTCGTCAATGCCGCCCGATTCATCGGGGTTGATCCGGAAGAGGCGCTGTCCTTGACAATCCGTAAATTCGTACGCCGCTTTCGGCATGTCGAGCAAAGACTGAAAGAAGCGGGCAAGACGCCGGCCACGAGCTCCCTTGCGGAGATGGACAAGTATTGGGATGAAGCCAAGGAGCTCGAACGCCAGCTGTAAAATGGCCAATTTGTCTAAATAGCGGTGCTTTTTGGATAAAAAATAAAAAAAATATCGATATCGGGCAGGATTTTTAGAATTAAGCAAGAATACTCTTACACAAGGTATGGCGACTTATTCGGAGACTTCTCTCCATTGTGCTGCCGTATTTCATCATTTCTTTAATTATTGGGAGGCATTATTGATGAACAAAACAGATCTGATCAACAACATTTCCAGCAAAAGCGGCTTGACTAAAAAAGACGTTGAGTCTGTATTGAATGGTTTTCTTGGCGAAATCACCGACGCTCTCGCAAGCGGAGACAAAGTTCAACTGATCGGCTTTGGCACGTTCGAGACTCGTAAACGTTCCGGCCGCACGGGCCGCAACCCGCAAACGGGCAAAACTATCGAAATTCCCGCATCCAACGTTCCAGCTTTCAAAGCGGGCAACAAACTTAAAGAAGCTGTAAAATAATGCGTCTTGATAAGTTCCTGAAAGTGTCGCGGTTGATCAAGCGGCGTACGGTGGCCAAGGACGTCTCCGATCAGGGGCGGGTTCTCATCAATGGACGCGAGTCCAAGCCGAGCACCGCCGTGAAGATCGGGGATGAAATCACGATTCAGTTCGGCCAGAAGCTGGTAACCGTACGAGTCGAACGACTGGCGGAGACAACGCGTAAGGAGGAGGCCTCCACGCTGTATACGCTGGTGAAGGAAGAGCCGATTCCAAAGGACAACTTTCTATGAACGATTAGGATGATAACGAACAAATAACGGCGCCGTTATGGCGCCGTTTTCGTTTTTTTAGCAGTTCTAAACTGAACCCTCTTTCCATAAGCTATTTTTAGAAGGAGGGGTACATGCCATGGTGGATCTCAATAAGGGAAAGCATCAGGAAGTTCGACTATTCCAGCGCAAGCTGCTTGAAATTACAGGCGTGCTAAATGTAGAGAGCTTCGATAGCGAGGAGTTCTTGCTTCAGACGGAGCTGGGTCATTTAACCATTCGCGGCCAGAATTTACATATCAAAAATTTGAATTTGGAGCAGGGACTCGTCAGTATTGAGGGTCTCGTCAATTCCCTGTCCTACATTGATCCCGGCTCCCATTCCGGCGGCAAAGGGCTGCTCGGCAAGCTGTTCCGATGAATTTGGAGGTTCAATGGGCGACGCTCTTATGGATGGCTGTATCCGGGGGTATATTGGGCATCGCCTTTGACAGCTACCGTGTCGTTTCGGGGCAACTCCGCTTTCCCCGGTGGAGTGTACATGCCCTGGATCTGCTGTATTGGGTCGCAGCCTCGCTTTTCGTATTCCGCATGCTGTATCACAGTAATCAGGGTGATTTGCGTTTCTATGTCTTTTTGGGATTGTTTATAGGCGTTTGGATTTATTTTTTGTTCTTAAGTGTTATAACGGCGCGTTTTGTGGTAATGTTAATGAGGATAGTTAAAAAGATTTACCTCATATCGGTACGGATATTCAGAATTTTCATTATTGCACCGATAATATGGTTATTGAAGGGAATCAAGCTGTTATTAGGCTTTGCTTGGGTCATATTGCTGTTTATGGGGCGGATCACCCTGCTGCCGATTTGGAAGCTTCTCCTCTGGGCCCTAAGGCCGCTGATCAGGAAGCTCCGAATCATAGAGTTGGCGGTATCGGTTCGCGATCGTATAACAACAGTATGGAAGCGCTGGTTCGGCAGAAAAGAAGATTAGAAGGAGGTGCCCTATGCGCAGAACAGCTATGTCCACAAATTCCAAGAATCAGTCCAAGGGTCAGGCTGCCCATCAAATGGCTGGGGCACGACGGCGACTCCGGATTTGGATGGGGTTTATGATTATTTTTCTGGGCTGGGCAGTGTATACATTTTTTTCCCAGTCGGGTGAAATCAATGCCAAATCCCAGCAGCTGGAGGAACGCCAAGCTTCGATGAACGCCGCCACGCAGAGCTTGGAGCAATTGAAGTACGAAATCAGTCGTCTCCAAGACCCCGAATATATTGGACAAATCGCTATGAAGAAATACGGGCTTTATAAACCCGGTGAAATCCCGGTTCGGGTCTCCGAATCGTCACCGGAAAATGACTAGTTTTTGCAGGACATACGTCTGTTGACCTTGTTTCCGTCATTCGGTATAATCAAATCACCACAGTCATGATTTCGAGGCCTGGCTGTATATTTTTAAGGGAGGATCATTTTATTTTATGGCAATTGAAGTGGGCACCAAGTTAGAAGGAAAAGTGACAGGCATCACGCATTTCGGAGCATTTGTGGATCTGTCAGGAGGTGTCACGGGTCTCGTTCACATCTCAGAAATCGCCGACAATTACGTCAAGGATGTTAACGATCACCTGAAGATAGGCGACGCTGTAACTGTCAAGGTTATTAACGTCGACAAGGACGGTAAGATTGGCCTTTCTATTAAACAGGCCGTGGACAAACCGGTAGAGGCAGAAAGACCACCTCGCGCACCGCGTCCGGATCGTCCTGGCGGAAGAGAGGGAGATCGTCCCGGCGGCGGATTTAACCGTGAACGGGGAGGGCGTTCATTCAAGCCCCCAGCCGGCAAAACTTCTTTTGAAGATAAAATGTCCCGCTTCCTCAAAGATAGTGAAGAGCGCATTTCTTCGTTAAAGAAGAACACCGAGGGCAAACGCGGAGGCCGCGGAGCCAAGCGTATGTAGTTTTCTTGAAAATGAATGATGTATACCGCAGGCGGAAGGATAGCCTGCGGTTTTTATTTTTAAACTGTTCTTTTCCCTCGCGGGCAAGAGCAGTTTTTTTGTCGTCTTCATTTTTTTACCGACAGGTTACTACCCTTTTCCAGTTATCTCATGAGGAATCGCTAGATGATAGGCTCTCCGTTTTGCTTCTCAAGTGCGAACATAAGAACCCCTGTAGAGCCGCAAGTTTAGGAGGGGCCTACATTCGCGCTGCTTTATAAATCCCTCTCAATTTGTCGGAAATTTCTTTTGATCCGCTCCGATATGTGACAAACTTTCCGAGGACGGCTCCCTATAATGGGACATACCTAAAAACTTAGAAAGGGTGGTGCCAGGATGAGAGGAAAATGGAATGTCATCGCTTTCCCGGGAACGAGAAGGATGAAAGAGCAGGTGAAGGAACCTTGGTGGAGGGAATGGAGACAAATTCCCGGACTGAATAGAGCGAGCGAGTTTTTTGCGGCAAACCGTTGGCTGCTGCTGATGCTGACGATGGGTTTTTTGCTCGGCAGGGCGGCGATTTTGGACGAATTGTCTCCGTTTGCGGCCGCTTTTTTCGCTGTAATGATATTCCTGCGCCGGGATGCCGCGATACTCATTGCTTCTTCCATCCTTACGGGAGCCCTGTTCGGGTCTGGTGATCATGTTATAAGTATCGCTGCGGAGCTGCTGATTTTTTACTTGGTTTTTCGGGGGATGGAAGCCTTCGAGCGGGCGGAGCTGACTTATGCGCCTTTGATGGTGTTCACTTCAACCTTTATCGTAGGGTTGTTCGGTGCCGTAATTGGTCCATCGCTAACCTGGTATGCCTTAACGATGACCGTTATGGATGCGGTATTAAGCTTTGTTCTGACACTGGTATTTATGCAGGCGATTCCCCTGTTCACTTTCCGTAAAAGAAGCTATCAGCTGCGCAACGAAGAAATATTATGTCTCGTCATTATGCTGGCCTCGGTCATGACCGGACTCGTCGGATGGGAGATTTACGGATTATCGGCAGAGCATATTCTATCCAGATATTTAATCCTGCTGTTCGCAATGGTAGGCGGAGCTTCGCTAGGAGCATCCGTTGGGGTCGTCACGGGGCTCATACTAAGCCTGGCCAATATGTCGGCGCTATACCAAATGAGTCTGCTGGCTTTTTCCGGCATGCTGGCGGGCATGCTGCGGGAGGGGCGCAAGTGGGCAGTCGGCTTTGGCATGCTGCTAGGCTCCTCCATACTGTCTGTGTACTTGACTGGTTCCAAGGATATTATCGCTTCGACGTGGGAGAGCTGCGCGGCCGTGCTGCTGTTTCTGTTGACGCCGGGCAGCGTCTTCAAGATGATCGCGAGGTATGTGCCGGGCACCCAGGATCATACCAAAACACAGCATGAGTACGCCAAACGGGTACGGGATATAACAGCGGAACGGGTTACGCAGTTCTCGAAAGTGTTCAAGCAGCTGTCCCGCAGCTTTGGACAAGCAGCCGGTTCGGGCGACATGGCGAAGCGGAACGAGGAGTTCGACCATTTCATGAACGCCGTTACCGAGGGAGCCTGTGCCTCTTGTTTTCGCAAAAATGCCTGCTGGGACGGGAAATTCTATCAAACTTACAAGTTCATGACGGAAATGATGACTGCCGTGGAGGAGAAGCCGGACTTAAGCAAAAGGGATTTGCCGGCGAACTGGAGTAAACTATGCTCCAAAACGGAGCGAGTACTGGAACTCATGAAGCGGGAATACGATCTGTATCAACATGATATGCAGTGGAAACGGCAAATATACGACAGCCGGCAGCTCGTAGCAGAGCAATTATCGGGCGTCTCCCAAGTGATGGAGGACTTGGCCAAAGAGATTAAGCGGGAGGGACAGGCGATGTACCGGCAGGAGGAGCAGATCCGTGAGGCTTTGGAGAAGCTCGGGCTGTCCATTTATAGCATCGATATCATTAATCTCGACCAGGGGAATGTGGAGATCGAAATCGTGCATGCCTATACCCGTGGATTTGACGAGTGCCGCAAGATTATCGCCCCGCTGTTATCTGATATATTGGGCGAGCATATTGCAGTGACTGGAGAAACGGAATACAGGGCCAAGGAGGGACTGGCGACGGTAACCTTCGGGTCGGCGAAAACATATGAAATCGTCACCGGCGTAGCAGGAACGGCTAAAGGCGGTGACCTGCTGTCCGGGGACAGCTTCAGCGCCATGGAGCTGGGCAATGGCACCTTTGCGGTGGCCATCAGCGACGGCATGGGCAATGGGGAAAGGGCGAGGCAGGAGAGCAGCACGGCTCTAAATATTTTGGAGCAGCTTCTGCAATCCGGCATGGATGAGACCATTGCCATTAAATCCGTGAATTCGATACTTATGCTGCGTTCTCCGGACGAAGTATATGCCACAGTGGATATGGCGCTGATCGATGAATATACGGCCAAGACGACATTTATGAAGATCGGCTCTTCGCCTAGCTTTATCAAACGGGGCAATGAGGTAATTCCCGTATCGGCAAGCAATTTACCCATCGGCATCATTCAAGAGATCGACATCGACCTGGTAACGGTCCAGCTTCATCCCGGAGATACGCTTATTATGATGACGGACGGCATTTATGACGCCCCGGGTCACGCGGTTAACAAGGAACTATGGATGAAGCGGCTTATTTTGGAGATAAAGACAGAGGACCCGCAGGAAATGGCGGATCATTTGCTCGAGTCCGTCATTCGCTACCAGAAAAATGTCATTCATGACGACATGACCGTCGTTGTAGCCCAAATAGAGCATTTACGCCCGCAGTGGTCAACACTGCATATTCCAGGCATTAGCCGGTTAGAGCGGCCTCGGACAGTAAGCTGAAAAGGAGAATGCATTTCAGAGAATGGTATGAATATGAACTTTTTGTGAGAAAAGAGAGGGGTCTAAAGAACTAGTTTTGTAAAAAATACGTAAAAAATGCTATTTTCGATGGAAAAGTTTTGAACTATATAGTAATATCGACCTTATTATTAGGTATATTCCATCTAAAGAACTTAATCTCATATTCTTATTTTTTCGGCAAAGCTATCGAAAGGTAGTGACGCAAAGCTATAGGGACTTACTCTCCAATCGGAGAAATGTCAGCCAGCTGCAATAAGAAAAGCCAGAAATGGCCCTCTGCAGGAGCTCTATGCTTCCTTGTCAGTGAGGGCAGCTTTTCATGCAGGTGTCTGCGATAAATGAGTGAACTATGGTTGCTTCTACGCTGTAGTTCACTTTTTTTGCTTTAAAGAAGGAAATAAGACATCTAATCGATCTATTCAGAGAGAAGGAGAAGGAGAATTGCCATGAAGCTGCCAAGTTTTTTAAGAAAGTTAACCCAATTGAGCATTGTTTCCAAGAACATGCTGCTGACGAGTCTATCGATCATATTGACAGGAGTCATATTAATCGCCTCCAGCTTCTACATTCAAGGCGGGGTTCTGACGGACCAGCTAAGAAACGATTCCCTTAAAATTATGGAAGCCTGGAGCAAAAAGGTAACCGCCGACGAGGCGGCCGAAGCTATGGGCAATACAGATCCCAAATCGCCTGTTCAAGAGAAGCTGACGCTCCTGTTCGATGAACTGTCGGCCACACATCCGAATGTCGCTCAAGGATATATTTTCGGTTCCGAACTGGTGGATGGCAATAAGACACTAATGATTGCTTTCCCTAGTTTCATCCTCGATATGTTTGCGGAGGAAGGCCTTCATTTGGGGGATTTGCTGGAACAGCCGGATTTTCATGTGCAGGGCGTCCGCGAGATGATGCAAACGAAGACAATCACTTATACGAAGCCGTATAAAGACGATTATGGAACATGGCTGACTGTGCTGTACCCGTTCCAGGACGGGCAAGGAAATGTCATTGCTTACATGGGGATGGACATCGATGCAAGCTTGATTATGCAAGGACAACAGAGTTTGCTTAAATACGCATCGATTGCTCTTGGAGCAACCCTGCTGGTTATCCTTACTCTGCAATATATCCTGATGAGAAGAACCTTTGCCCCGGTGAAGGATTTGATGGCCGCGCTGGACAAGCTGAGCCAAGGGGACTTCAGCGTCCAGCTGAAGACGAGTCAGGACGAGCTTGGCCAGATCAACGCTAAATTCAATTCCACGGTAAGCAACATCAACCGTCTGGTAGCGACAATTAAGGATGTGTCGATTCAATCCGCAGAGCAATCCAAGGTGCTGTTCTCTACCGTGGAAGATAATCATGAGAGTTCACTCACGATTACGAATAATATCGAGGAAATCTCCGAGAAGGTATCCCTCCAAAGCAAATCGATTACGGAGAGCGCTACTTCTCTGGAGGATATCGCTTCTGGAGCGAATGTGATTGCCGGGAATACCTCCGCCGTATCGGAAGCGGCGATGCAGATGAAGGAGCAATCCGAGCAAGGCGGCGATAAAGTAGAGAAGGTCATGACGCAAATGGGCTCCATACATAAATCGGTCAAATATTCGGTCGATTCCATTGAGCAGCTGCATAAGCGCTCAGGCGAAATTGAGGAAATTGTCCAGGTCATGACGCAGATTGCCACGCAGACGCAGCTCCTATCCCTCAATGCCAGCATTGAGGCTGCCCGGGCAGGGGAAGAAGGCCGCGGCTTTGCCGTGGTTGCTAACCAAGTCAAGAAGCTGGCCGAGGAGTCGGCGAAATCTGCGGAACAGATTGCTGAGCTTGTCCGGCATATTCAGCAAGAGACCCTTCAGGCCGTCCAGGCAATCAATGAGGGTGAGCATAATGTTGCGGTCGGCATCGGCATTGTCCAAGAAACGGGAGAGCTGTTCGGCTCAATACTGTCGGCTACCGATGCGGTAACCAGTCAAATTCAGGAGGTATCCGCGGCTACCGAGGAAATGGTGGCGGAGACGGAACAAATTACGGCGGCCATCAAGCAGCTTGCTGAACTGGCTGAGCGTAATGCTGCCGTGTCCGAGGAGATCAAAACGGGGGCGATGGAGCAGCGGAACTCCTCCAATAAAATTGTCAATGCCGCTGAACAACTGAATCAGATTTCCGATAAGCTGGAGGAGCTCGTCGCCGGTTTGAAATTATGAACACGGCGTAGATGTTCCAGGCATACGTGCCAGGCTCACTGGTTGTTAAATAGAGAGATCGCTTGAAGGAGTAGATACGATGAATACCATACTGGTAACGCAACAGAGCAGACAGTATTGGCTGGATGAACTGAAGCCCCCGTTGTCCGGTTTGGATATGTACACCGACTTTCCTAAACACGGACAGATCAGAGAGCTGCGCGAAACGACTTATGCACTGGATTTAAATATGAAACAGCTGGATGCTGTGCTAAGGGGCACGGATGAGCTGCGGGCATGGATGATCGCCTGCTATTGCGTATTCCTGCATAGAATGACCGGTGAGCAGGAGTTGATCTTCGGCGTGGGAAGCAGCCGGGGTCATCTGCTGCCAGTAAGGATAGTACTCGAGAACCACAGCCAATTTTGCGATCTGTATAAGCAAATTGCGGACAGGCTTGTACAGGCTGAGGCGGCCAGTATGCCGTTAGAGGAAATTGAGGGCATTATTGGCCCCATTCCCGAGCTGGAGGCGGTTTATGGCAGGAATGAAAGCAGCAGACCAGGTTTGCTTCACTGGGATGTGAGGGTTGAACAAGGTCAACCGCTGATTCATATTGCTTATCCGGGCAATTTATTTAAGGAAACGACGATTCGGAGGTACGGCGCGCTATTTCAACAAATCGTGGATGCTGTGCTGGCGGACGAACGCGTTGTGATCGGCAGGATACCTTTGTTGACGGAGGAAGACGTTGAGGTTTATGCCCGGCTGAATGACACAGCAAAGGAGCTGCCAGAGGCGGCCAGCATTCCTGCGCTGCTGGGTTTGTCTCTGAAGCGGTACTCTGATCGGATCGCCCTGTCGTCCGGCCAGCGGGAAATAAGCTATGCGGAGCTGGATATAGAATCGGACCGGGTGGCGCAAATGCTGTTAAGCTCCGGGCTCGTTCCTGGCGATTTCGTGGCAATCTTTATGGAGCGGAGCCTGGAGGCAGTCATCAGCATGCTCGGTGTAATGAAAGCCGGCGGGGCCTATGTTCCGCTCGATCCCGAGCATCCCGACGACCGGAACGCGTATATTATCCAGGACACCCACTCGGCTATTGTCCTGACGAAGAAGCAGTATGCATCTAAAGTGGCCTCCTTGCTGGAAGAGCAAGAGAGGCGGCATGATCGGGGGCAGAGCCAGTCAGCATATCAGGTTTTTTGCCTGGATGGCAATCTCGGCGATTACCCGGCCAAGCCAGCAAGGGTGGCTGTTGGAGCAGATGACGTCGCCTACGTGATTTATACTTCAGGCACAACGGGCAGACCAAAGGGAGTATTGATTCCGCATATCGGCGTGATCAACTTAGCTGCTGCTACGGTGGAGCAGTTGGGGCTCCATGAACGGGACGTTATTTTGCAGTATTCAACCTTTAGCTTCGATGCCTCGGTCTACGATATATTCAGCGCTTTGCATGCGGGCGCCCGGCTGCATTTATTATCGGGGGACGAGCGGTATTCGGTCGAAGCGTTTACGGCGGCGATCGGATACACGGGAGCAACGCGTTTCGGCATACTGCCTACGGTTTTCTTTAATCAATTATCCACCTATTTAAATGAGGAAGAGGCCGACAAATATAAGTCTATCCGCAGCCTCGTCATCGGGGGGGAGGCTCTTGCGGGAACAGCCGTACGGTTATTCCAGAAGAAGCTGAAGCATCGTCCGCTGATCGTTAACGCTTACGGGCCAACGGAAGCAACCGTAGTCACGACCGTTAACCCAATCGAGGATGTAGTGCCGGATGATGTTTCGACCATAGGCATTGGCCGCCCTATTGCGAATTATGAAATATTAATCGTGGATGAGCATAATCAGCTTTGCCCTCAGAACGTAGCGGGAGAGCTGCTGATCAGTTCGGTGGGGTTGGCTCGAGGTTATTTAAACCAGCAGGACAAGACGGATGAAGCGTTTATCCTCGACCCCGTTCATCCGGAATCCGGCAAAAGATACTACCGCTCAGGCGACCTGGTTCGCCTGCAGAATGATGTTATCGAGTATATGGGACGCAAAGACCTCCAGGTGAAAATTCGGGGCTATCGGATAGAAGTTGGAGAAATCGAGGATCATTTAGCAAAATTTGAAGGTATCAGGGATGTAGCGGTCATTGCTAAAGACGGTACGGACGGCTCCAAAATGCTGGTTGCCTTCTATACTTCACGGGACGGAGGCGGGCTAAGCCGGAATGAGCTGCAGTCGTTTCTGAAGAGCAAGCTGCCAGCATACATGGTTCCGAGCCATTTCGTTCCGATCGATGCAATGCCCGTGTCGCCTACCGGTAAAATCGACCGCAAGCAGCTGGCGCTTTTTGAATACGATATGCAAGATGAACAAGAGACGGATTATATCCCTCCAGTAAATGAGCTGCAGCTAGAGATTTCAGCTGCCTGGGAAAAGGTGCTTGGCCGCACCCGGATCGGCATACACGAGGACTTCTTCGAGGCGGGAGGGCATTCTCTGAAAATACTGGAAGCCCTCGTACTGTTAAAACCGAAATACCCCGGGCTGAGGATAGGCGATTTCTTTGCAAATCCGACGATCGCGATGCTGGCTGAACGGGTAGCGTCCCTTGCGGTTGAACAGGGCGCAGGCATTTCGGTCGGAGTGGAAGGCTCCGAGCTTGTCGACTTGGCGGAGCATCCTTTGCAATTTGGCAGGAAGGGTATCGCGGAGGCTTCGTACAGCCAGCAGCATATTCTGCTGACGGGGGCCACCGGATATCTCGGCTCCAGGCTTCTGCAAGAGCTGCTCGAGCGGAGTGAGGCCATGATCTATTGCTTGGTTCGTCCAGTTAGCGGAAGTGAGCCTTATGAACGTCTACTGCAAGTCATGACGGCCTATTTTGGGGGCAAGAGCGCAAGCAAAATGGAGGGACGCGTAATTGCTGTAGCAGGAGATTTGCAGCAGGATAACTTGGGTCTAAGCGACAGGGAGTACGCTCTCCTGCGGGAGCAGATCGATTCGGTGGTGCATTGCGGTGCGGAAGTGCGGCATTTTGGGGAACCGGAATATTTCCGACGTGTGAACGTGGACAGTACGGGACGCCTGTTATCGCTGGGGAAAGGAAAGGACAACTTTCGTTTTCATTATATTTCCACGATCGGCATTCCGGAGGATTTGGCCATGAGCGGACTGTGGGACGCATTTACGCAAAGTGAGACATATGATTACTCCCTCAGCATTGACAATGTATACACGAACAGCAAGCTGGAGGCGGAGAAACTAGCCGTTAGCGCATGCGAAGAGGACGGCGTGCCCGTTACCGTATATCGCGTAGGGAATCTGTCCTGTGATTCGAGGAGCGGAATCTTTCAGACGAACATGGACAGCAATGCATTTTACCGTATGCTTAAGGCGATGCTACTGCTGGGTAAGGCGCCTCGCGTAAGCTGGCAGGTTGATATTACGCCGATTGATTACGCTGGTGAGGCCATAGCGACGCTCCTGCTGCTGAATCGCACCGCAGGGCGGATGTTTCATATATGTAATCCCGTGCAAATCTCATATGAAGATATGATCGACCAGTTTAGGGATTACGGCTACTACATCTCTTTGCTGGATTGGCCCGAATATGAAGCATGGCTGCTGGACTCCAGCCAGCCAAAGGATCAGAAGGGAACGGAGCTGGCGATGGCTCAATTGGAGGGTGACGGCGCTAAAAATTCCGTCTACCGCTTCAGTTGTCCGCAAACGCTGGAATATATCAGGGCAGCCGGCATCTCCTGCGCCGCACCGGATCGCTTCTTATTCAAGAAGTTAATCGATCACGCGGTAACGGTAGGATATTTCAATCCTCCGAAATAAATGCATGGAAATAGAAACGGAAGGCATAGGTACGGGGGGGATAGCCCAGTATCTATGCCTTTTTGCAATTTGGTCGGAGAAGCGGCCTGTATCCTGGTTTGAATCGCGATTTCTCTGGAAATGATAGAGAAGAGAGATTGGAAGGAGGCTTGTGCAATGCGACAGATTATGCTGATTACAGACGGATGCTCCAATGTAGGCGAGAGTCCGGTTCTAGCAGCGGCCCTGGCCCGGCAGGAGGGAATCACGGTCAACGTTGTCGGTATTATCGACTATGGAACGATCGGTGAGCTGGGCAGTCAGGAAATTGCGGAGATCGCCAAGGCCGGCGGCGGAATGAGCCAGCTTACCGGAACGGAGCGTCTTGCCCAGACGATGCAAATGTTGACGCGCAAGACGGTGGTTCAGACGGTTCAGCAAGCGGTTAATAGAGAGTTGAGGCAAATTTTGGGAAATGGGAGCATTGTAGATTTGCCTCCCGACCAACGTTCGCAAGTCGTCGATGTCATCGATGACTTTAGTGAAAGCAGTCCCCTGCAGATTGCGCTGCTTATCGATGCCAGTGCGAGCATGAAACCGAAGCTTGCCGCCGTCGAGGAGGCAATTCGCGATATGATGCTCAGTTTGGGAGCAAGGAAAGGACAGAGCCAGCTGGCGGTGTTTCACTTTCCGGGGCCGAGGGGCGAAGATGCTGTACTCGATCTGGATTGGACAGTGGATCTCGGCGGCGCTAGGTCGATTTTTCAGCGATTGGTAATGAGGGGCGCAACGCCTACCGGGCCTGCGATCAAGAAGGTGATGGAATTCTTCCGGTATGGTACACTGGATAGAAACGGAAAAGTGGCTTGGCCGGAGGAATCCGATGAAGGAGAAGGAATGCTCGGTGACTACGTCGTTTAAGCTGAATCTGCCGCAGGGCACGCTGATTACCGGCCGATGGAGAGGCGGACGTTACCTCATCCAGCGGCTGTTAGGCCAGGGAGCCAATGGGGTCGTGTATCTGGTGAAGCAGGTGGACAGCGCAAGGCTGTACGCGCTCAAAATGGGTTTCGATACCGTAGATATTCAGTCGGAAATTAATGTGTTAAAAGCTTTGCAGCGCCAAGGACGAAGACATCATCCCGTTAGGCGGGACAATCCTGGCTATTTGGTCGAGGTAGACGATTATTCTTTCCAAGGCAAGGAGATCCCTTTCTATGTGATGCGGTATATAAAGGGGGAACCTTTACGGGCCTTCCTCGCGAGGCGCGGGAGCCGATGGATGGATGCCGCCGGAATGAATCTGCTACGGCAGCTCCGCCGCCTGCATGAGTCGGGCTGGGTATTCGGCGACTTAAAGCCGGAGAACGTTCTTGTGGGGACTTACGGGGAAGTAGAGCTGATCGATTATGGCGGTGTCAGCAGTATTGGCCGCAGTGTCAAACAGTTTACGGAGTGGTATGATCGCGGCTTCTGGAATGCCGGAGGCCGGACGGCAGAGCCTTCCTATGATTGGTTCAGCTTTGCCGTCGTATGTATTCACCTGCTTGCCGAGCAGCCGCTGAAGCATGCCGCACTGCAGCTGCCGCAAATGAGAAGCTCCGGCGATCTGCTTGATATCGTATACAAAGCCCATTCGCTAGCACCCTACAGAGGGTGGCTGCAGAAGGCGATTCAGGGGGAATTCCGTGATACGGCGGAGGCCTGTTTATTATGGAAGGAACTTGTGACGGCGTCCCGGCCGGAACCGGTGAAGAAGGCAGCGACGCCGCGTTGGATCATTAGCGCTTTCGCAATATCTGTAACGCTGCTGGTTTATGCGTTATACATGGCTTTCCGATTCTAATCCAAGAGTCTTGGATGAATTAGTTGGTGAGGTGGGAGACAATTGGACGATTACAGCATGTACCCCTTGGTGGAACGAGTTCGCCGTACCGGGGAGGAATACGGGTTGTGGTCTCCCGGAGATTGTATCGTTGTCGCGGTGTCCGGAGGACCCGATTCGGTTACGCTGCTTCATATTATGCATGCCATAGCCTCGCGAACGGATCAGAGGCTGAACCTCGTCTGCGCGCATATCAATCACGGGTTCCGGCCAGAAGCGTCTCGTGAGGAGGCGGAGTTCGTGCAGAGCCTGGCCAGGCAGCTTGATATGCCCTTTGAATTAGCGAATCTGGATATCCCTACATATATGAAGGAATCTGGAAAAGGGGCGCAGCTGGCGGCACGGGAGAAGAGATATGAATTTCTGCATGCGGTAGCAAGCAAATACGGAGCGGCCTCTATTGCCTTGGCTCATCATGCGGATGATCAGGCAGAGACGGTGATGATGCGCATTTTGCGCGGAAGCGGCACGTCCGGGCTTGCAGGTATGAGGATGAAGCGGCGAGAGAAGAATGTGAATCTGATTCGACCCTTGTTACGGATTTATAAAGCGGAAATCCTGAAGGTTTGTCAGGATGCAGAAATTCCTTACCGCATAGATAGCAGCAATCTGCAAAATAAATATGCGCGAAATGCAATTCGTTTGGATGTGCTGCCATTTTTGGGGCAATATAATGGACAACTGGCTGAGTCGCTGAATCGTCTGGCAGACACGCTTGGCGAGGAAGATGATTATTTACAGCAATTGACCGACCGGGCATATCAGGAGCTCGTCACCTCGGACGGTGAAGGCTTAGCCTTTCATATCGAGCCGTTTGGCACCTTACATGCCGCTTTACAACGGAGGTTGATTAAACTAATATTAAATTATCTGCCTTTCTGCTTGGAAGAAAGCGATTTTGTCAAGATTGAACGTGTTCGTCAAGGGGCGATTCAGAACGCTCCCACGACATGGAGTCTTGATCTCGGGGGTGGGCTGCAGTGTGTTCGTGAATACGACACCGTCAGGTTTATACCTAATGCAGCGGGGGGGATTGACGACCTTCGCTATACATACCGCGTGGACTCCATTCCTGCGGAAGTTGAGATTCAGGGTTTAGGCACCAACCTGTTGTTTGCGCAGACCGCGGCCGGGCAAGACGCTATGAGTAAGATGACGCACGGTAAAGACAGTGCTGTGTTTGATGCGGATGAGCTGGTCTATCCGCTTACAGTGCGTTCCCGTCAGCCGGGGGATACGATGAAAGTCATGGGGCTAAACGGCACCAAAAAGGTGAAGGACATCTTCATCGATGAAAAAGTACCTCCCTCTCTTCGTTCCCGCATACCTATAGTCACCGATGGCCAGGGCCGGATTTTATGGATTCCCGGCATTCGAAGGTCTTCGATCGCTGCGGTTGGACAGCATACGTCCTCCGTCTTGTTGATGACTGTAGTACGGGATGCTGAGTAACTAGCATCGGGTTATCGCCGGGTTAAGACATTCATAGTATAACGTAGGAGGTCTACTTATTTTGCAGAACGACATTAAGGAAATTTTAATTACCCGGGAACAGATTCAGGATAAAGTAGCAGAACTAGGACAGCGTCTTAGTGAAGAGTATGCAGGACGCAATCCGCTCGTCATTTGCATTCTGAAAGGCGCTTTTATTTTTATGGCGGATCTCGTTAAAGAAATTACCGTACCGCTTGAGCTTGATTTCATGGCTGTATCCAGCTACGGATCATCAACGAAATCGTCCGGCGAAGTCAAGATCATCAAGGATTTGGATACCTCTGTGGAGGGACGCGATGTTCTGATCGTAGAGGATATTATCGATAGCGGTCTGACTCTCAGCTATCTGGTGGATGTTCTGGAGCGGCGGAAGGTTAATTCCGTCAAGATCGTTACTCTGTTTGATAAACCGGCTGGACGTACGGTCGATTTGGAGGCTGATATGTCAGGATTCGTGCTTCCCGATGAATTCGTTGTCGGTTATGGGCTTGATTATGCCGAGAAATACCGGAACCTTCCTTACATCGGAGTTTTGAAGCCAGAAGTGTACAAGAGCTAAAGCCCATATCTGGCCTTTGGCCGAACATCGCCTGCGACTTTTTTGATAATGAGTAAGGGACTATGGTAAAATAACTTAAGTTGTTTTGAGAGGAGGCAGGGGATGAATCGGTTCATCCGGAATTCTGGTTTTTATTTAATACTTTTCTTAGTCGTGGTGGGCATCGTCCAAATCCTAACAGGCACAAATGAAACGGCCGACACCCCTAGATACGATCAATTGCGTCAGCAATTGAAAGCCGATAACGTCCAGGAAATGACAGGGAAATTTGACGGTTACGCTTACTTGGTAACCGGTAAATATAAGCAAGCCGTCGGAGAGAGTAAAACGACGAATTTCACGACTTATATTCCTTACGACCCGAATGTGTTGAAGGAAATCGTGGATTTAAGCGAGCAGAACGGCTTTCAGTTGAACTGGAAGAAGATGCAGGAGCAGAGCATCTGGCTTACGTTCCTGACTTCGCTGCTGCCGCTTGCGATTATGTTTATTCTGTTCTTCTTCCTGTTCAACCAGGCGCAGGGTGGCGGCGGCAAAGTCATGAACTTTGGCAAGAGCCGGGCGCGTCTCTACAACGAGGAGAAGAAGAAGGTGACGTTTGAGGATGTTGCCGGGGCGGATGAAGAGAAGCAGGAGCTTGTCGAGGTTGTCGAGTTCCTGAAGGATCCGCGCAAATTCTCCGCTGTTGGGGCACGTATTCCTAAGGGAGTACTGCTCGTAGGTCCTCCGGGTACCGGTAAGACGCTCCTTGCCCGTGCGGTTGCGGGCGAAGCCGGCGTTCCGTTCTTCAGCATTTCCGGTTCTGACTTCGTGGAAATGTTCGTCGGTGTCGGTGCGTCGCGGGTACGGGACCTGTTTGAGAATGCGAAAAAATCAGCTAGCTGCATTATTTTTATCGATGAGATTGATGCTGTCGGCCGTCAGCGTGGCGCTGGCCTTGGCGGCGGTCATGACGAGCGGGAGCAGACGCTCAACCAGTTGCTCGTTGAGATGGATGGATTTGGAGCGAATGAAGGCATTATCATTATTGCGGCAACGAACCGTCCGGATATTCTGGACCCGGCGCTGCTGCGTCCGGGACGCTTTGACCGTCAAATTACGGTCGATCGTCCAGATGTCAAAGGCCGCGAGGCAGTACTTAAGGTACATGCCCGCAACAAGCCGCTGACGAATGATGTCCGGTTGGATATTATTGCGAAGCGTACGACGGGCTTTACGGGTGCTGATCTCGAGAACTTGCTCAATGAAGCGGCACTCCTCGCTGCACGTCGCAATCGCAAGGATATTTCGATGAGAGAGGTTGACGAAGCTATCGACCGCGTCATCGTAGGTACGGAGAAGCGCAGCCGCGTCATCAGCGATCGCGAGAAGCGGATCGTTGCTTACCATGAAGCAGGCCATACGATTGTAGGCTACTTCTTGGAGCATGCGGACATGGTGCATAAGGTAACTATTATTCCGCGCGGACGTGCGGGCGGATATGTAATTATGCTTCCGAAGGAAGACAGGATGCTTGTCACGAAGCAGGAGCTGCTTGATAAGGTAACGGGCCTTCTGGGCGGCCGTGTGGCTGAGGAGTTATTCATCGGCGAAATCGGTACTGGAGCATACAGTGACTTCCAGCAAGCGACAAGCATCGTGCGCAGCATGATTGTAGAATACGGTATGAGCGAGAAGCTTGGACCGATGCAATTTGGCACATCGCAAGGCCAGGTATTCCTGGGTCGCGATATCGGCCATGAACAGAACTATAGCGATCAAATCGCCTATGAAATCGATCAGGAAATGCATCGTTTCATCACAGAGATGTATGAGCGTTGTAAGCAGCTTCTGACCGAGCATTCCAAAGAAGTGCATCTTATCGCGCAGACTTTGCTCGAGAAGGAGACGCTGGAGCTGGATCAAATCAAGCAACTGATCGAGCATGGGAAATTGCTTGAGCCTGGCGAAGGCGGTGAAGGCAGCGATAATTCGGGAGAATCGGGCGAACCGGTCGTTGACAATATCGGTGATGTGCGCGTTCGTATCCAAGGCAAGCCAGAGGACAGCTCTACAGGCGCCTCGGGCATTCCAACCGGGGACATCCCTAATGATGTGCCTAATGGATCGGCGAATGATATTACAAGCGATCCGGTTGTGGATACGCCAGATGGAACAGTTAACGATCTGCCGAATGCTGACCGTCCTGATGGGGATGACCCAAACAAAGGCAGCGGCAACAATGGAAACAATAACCCGACAGTATAGTCGGTCGATTGAAAATGAATCAGGGCAGCCCTTGGATAGCACCAGGGGCTGCCCTTTTTTGCCGTGTGTACGTGTATTAATAAGTTCTAGAGCGATTGAACAGTTCTATAACTATGAAAGGCGATTTGAAGGAGGCATTTGCTTTATTGTTTAAGTCTAGCGAATCTCATCCACGTTATTTGCACATATTTGCTATGATTTTAGATCTAACGAATCTGATCCACGCTATTTAACGGTAAAACTGCTGTTTGGAGCAGCATTGGATGAATTAACGTTACCTGGTTTCGTTACATATCAAAAGGGGTTGTTTCTAGATAAATAGCGATCGTGAGATTCGTTAAGAGCTCTAGATTCGTGGCTGATGCCTCGTATTCAGCTTGGACTGACGGTTTCTTGGTCTAGAGTCTACCCACGATGGTCTCGGTTAAGCTTGACGTATCTGATCTAGTTTTGGCCTGACTTCTCGCTTTCCGAATGAACTCCCGGTTTTCGGTTTAGTCTTGCTCTGGTCTCGGGGAGCCAGCAGGTTCAGTTTCAATAGTTTAGTTTCAGCTTTCGACTAGCAACTGATGTCATAGAGACGCTAGCCAGCACGTTGGAGCTATGGTTTGCTCGTGGGGCTAGCGAAGGAGCTTTTGCTAAGATTAGGTTTTTGGCAGCCAGCCGAGAATGACCAAGGAATTAGACCGTTATCCTTTAAATTTAATGTATTATGGTTCAGGTCGATTGACAGGGATACCGACCTTGTGTAAATTAGTTGTTAAACAACGTAATGTGACAATGGAGTGAACCTATCGGTATTTTCGCGGATAAGAACGTACCGAATTTCACATCCTCGGCAACTACATGGCAAGTAACGTGAAAATTTATACGTTCTTCTTAGCTGCCAGGGAGTTATGATGGAATTATGATCAATAGTGCAGGCATGTAAAATCCCGCTATATAGATAGAAGAGGCGGATAAAGGATTAAGGGGGAGGATCATCGTGGAAGCTCTGGCATTAGAGCGGAAGGCGGAAATGAACCGCGAGCTGCGGGAGAAATTGCTGCAATTGAAGAAGGAACGTAATGCAATTATTTTAGCGCACTACTATCAGCGTGATGAAATTCAGGAGGTTGCCGACTTCAGGGGCGACTCTTTCCTATTGGCTCAGAAGGCCGCTTCGACGGATGCAGATACGATCGTATTTTGCGGCGTCCATTTCATGGGGGAGAGCGCAAAGATTTTGGCGCCAAACAAGACGGTGCTGATTCCCGACGAGCGGGCGGGCTGTCCAATGGCGGATATGGTCAACGTGGATGGCCTGCGCAAATTGAAGGCACAGCATCCAAACGCCAAGGTCGTCACTTATATTAACTCTTCCGCCGAGATTAAAGCCGAGACGGATATTTGCTGTACGTCATCCAATGCGGTTAAGGTGATCAATTCGATCGACTCCGATGAAATCATCTGGGTGCCGGATAAAAATTTGGGTCACTATGTACAACAGCATACCGACAAGAAGATGATCATCTGGGAAGGCTACTGTAATACGCATGACATGCTAACCGTGAAGGACGTAGTAGAGATGAGAGCGAAGCACCCTAACGCGGAATTCGTTGTTCATCCGGAATGCCGTCCTGAAGTAGTTGCCATGGGTGATTTTGTCGGAAGTACGACAGCTATTTTAGAATACTGCAAAAATTCCAACAGTAAGGAATTCATCGTGGGCACGGAAGATGGAACCGGGTATCAATTGCGTAAGGATAGTCCGGACAAAACATTCCATTTCGCCACGAAGTTCCTCGTCTGTCCAAATATGAAAGTAAACAACTTGAAAAAACTGGTCAAATGCTTGGAGACGATGCAGCCGCAAATTTACGTGCCGCCTGCCGTAGCCGACAAAGCCAGAACTTCCCTAGAGCGCATGTTACAAGTCAAGTAGCATGCGCTACTCTCTTGTTCAAGATAGGTGACCTGTGTAATGATACCACGATATTTGGTTGATTTTGATTTAAGTGAGCTGCCTGCCGTGGAGACGGACGTCATCGTGATCGGGTCAGGCATCGCCGGACTATATACCGCTATTAAAGCTAGTGAGCGTCACCGCGTTATCATCATTACTAAGAAAGCACTGCTGGAGAGTAATACCCGGTATGCGCAAGGAGGCATTGCCGCAGTCATTTCCGAAGAGGACTCGCCGGAGTATCACAGTCAGGATACGCTGATGGCCGGGGCAGGGCTATGTTCTTCGTCATCGGTGGATATTCTAGTCAATGAGGGGCCTGTCTGTGTGCAGGAGTTAATCACCCTTGGTACGGCTTTTGATCTGGAGAACGGGGAACTGGCTTTAACACGGGAGGGGGCCCATAGCCACCGCCGCATTCTGCATGCCAATGGGGACGCCACGGGCTATGAGATTGTGCGCGCGTTATCCGAGCAGTTAGCCGGCCACTCTAATGTGGAGATATTGAATGAGCATTTTGTTATTGATCTGATTACGGAGGGTAATGAGTGCATTGGGGCGCTGGTGCAGCGTCCAGACGGACAGCGAGTGTTCCTGCGAGGGCTGGCCACGATCCTGTGTTCCGGCGGGGCGGGCCAGTTGTATCGGTATACCACGAACCCTGATGTGGCTACGGGGGACGGGGTGGCTATCGCTTACCGGGCTGGAGCCGTACTACGGGATTTGGAGTTCATTCAGTTTCATCCGACTTCATTATGTTATCCCGGCGCACCGCGGTTTTTAATATCCGAGGCGGTCCGCGGGGAAGGCGCAGTGCTTCGCAATGTGAAAGGAGAGCGGTTCATGGAGAAATACCATGAGCTGCTGGAGCTTGCCCCGCGCGACATCGTAGCGCGCGCCATTGTCAGCGAGATGGAGGAGACGAAGTCAAGCTTCGTCTTTCTGGATATAACGCACGAGGATCCTGAGACGATCAAGCACCGCTTTCCGACAATATACGATACTTGTCTCGGATACGGGCTTGATATGACGGCCGACTGGATTCCCGTGGCGCCTGCTGCGCATTATATGATGGGAGGAGTCCGTACCGGGCTTCACGGAGAGACGAGCGTGCATCGCTTGTTCGCCTGCGGCGAGGTATCTTCGACAGGAGTCCATGGCGCAAACCGGCTGGCGAGCAATTCGCTGTCGGAAGCAATCGTATTCGGGCGGCGTATCGTTGAACGGATCTCGGAGCTGTCTCCTCTGGAGAGAACAGGTGAAGGCATACATTGCCAAGAGGCTCGCGAGGATGCCGTCACATGGCCGATCGCAGAACGGCGGCTGGAGTTGCAGAAGCTTATGGTGCGAAAAGCCGGTGTACGCCGCAGTGAAGAGGGTCTGAATCAAGGACTAAATGAGCTGCGCCGCCAGCTGTCGATATTCAACGCAGCTCTCCATACCCGAGAGCAGTGGGAATATGCTAATATGCTAACATGTGCCTTATTGCTGATTGAATCTGCGCTAGCCCGGAAGGAAAGCCGTGGCGGCCACTATCGCGAAGACTATCCGCAGCGAAATGATGCGTTGTGGAGGAAGCATATTTTGCAGCAGCGGGAAAAAGGAATGTTGGAGGAAATGAGCGATGATGTTTAACGGTTATAATGAAGGCCTGATGGAATCCATTCGCCATTGGCTGAAAGAGGACGTCGGCTCAGGTGATATTACAGCAGCTGTAACGATTCCTGCTGAGCATCAATCCAAGGGAATCATCCATGCCAAGCAGACAGGGATTGCGGCGGGCATGCCGATCGCTTCTCTTGTCTTTGAGATGGTGGATCCTTCGCTTGCGTTTAATCCCTTGGTGCAGGACGGCGAAACTATAAGCAAGGGAACGGTGTTGGCCGAGGTGGAGGGCAGCACGCACAGCATTCTGACCGGAGAGCGGCTTGCCTTGAATTTGCTGCAGCGTTTGTCTGGAATTGCAACTCGGACGCGGCAGTATGTCGATGCGCTGCAGGGGCTGCCCGTACGTCTCGTGGATACGCGGAAGACTACACCCGGGCATCGAATGCTCGAGAAATATGCAGTTCGCGTAGGTGGCGGTTCCAATCACCGCTTCGGGTTGTATGACGCGGTCATGATTAAGGACAATCACATTAAGGGTGCAGGTGGCATAGCCCCAGCGGTGCAGCGTGCGCGCGCGGCAATTCCTCATACGATGACGATTGAGGTTGAGACGGAGAATTTAGAGCAGGTGGACGAGGCCTTGTCGGCTGGAGCAGATATTATTATGCTGGATAATATGGCGCCCGAGCTGATGAAGGAAGCGGTGCGCCGGATTAAGGCGAGAGCTCCACATGTTACGGTAGAGGCTTCGGGCAACGTATCGCTGCAGACGATCTACGGAATCGCTGACACCGGCGTGGATGTCATTTCTGTCGGAAGATTGACGTATTCCTTCGACAGTCTGGACATTAGCCTGGATCTGAATGAGAAGAAAGAGGGGTAAAGCAGCATGTTCGTTGTGGTAGATGTAGGCAACTCGAATATCGTACTGGGAATCTACAAGGGCCGAGAGCTGCTTCACCATTTCCGACTAAGCACCAACCGGCAGTCTACGGCCGATGAATACGGGGTAAAGATTCATAATTTGTTTCAAATGTCTAAGATTGCAGTAGGCGATATTGAGGGGGTCATCATATCCTCGGTTGTCCCTCCATTGATGCATGTACTCGAAGAGCTGTGCGAGAAATATTTGCGCAAGAAGCCGCTTATCGTCGGACCGGGCATCAAGACGGGACTTAATTTGCGGTACGAGAATCCGCGCGAGGTCGGCGCAGATCGCATCGTCAACGCCGTTGCCGCGGTAGAGCAATATGGTGGTCCACTCGTTGTCGTCGACTTTGGAACGGCTACGACCTTCGATTGTATCGATGCAGCCGGCAATTATTTGGGCGGGGCCATTGTGCCGGGCATCGGAATTTCCACAGAAGCGCTGTATCAACGTGCTTCCAAGCTCCCGCGGATCGAACTGGAGAAGCCGAGGAAGGTCATCGGCCGTAATACGGTCCATGCGATGCAGTCGGGTATTATTTTCGGGTATGCGGGCCAAGTGGATGGCATCGTGAACCGGATTCGCCGGGAGATGAATGCCGAGCCAAAGGTAATCGCAACCGGAGGGCTGGCAGAGCTTATTGCCAGCGAGGCAGAATCGATTCAGGAAGTGAACCAGCTTCTTACTTTGGAAGGGCTGCGTATCATATACGAGCGTAATCAGTAAGAGAGAGTCAATAATAAGTACAGTTTGTCAGTAAATAGTCATTACATCCAGAAAAGGAGGCTTCACATCTATGGGAACGGAGCAAGAAAAAGACCGTTTGATTCGCGGGACGGCCATGAACGGCAAGGTACGAGCGTTTGCCGTCCGCACGACTGCGCTGGTAGAAGAGCTGCGCCGCCGTCATGATACTTATCCTACAACAACAGCGGCGATGGGACGAACTGTAACGGCAGCAACGATGATGGGCGCAATGCTGAAGGGAGATGAGAAGCTTACCGTTCAGGTAAAAGGCGACGGGCCAATCGGGCAAATCATCGCTGATGCGAATGCAAACTGCGAGGTTCGCGGCTATGTCAAGAATCCGCATGTACAGCTGCCGAGCAATAGTCAGGGCAAGCTCGATGTAGCCGGAGCGGTCGGGACGACGGGTTTTATCCATGTAACCAAGGATCTTGGGCTTAAGGAACCTTACCGGGGAAGCGTTCCGCTGATTTCCGGCGAGCTTGCAGAGGATTTCACCTATTATTTTGCAGTCTCAGAGCAAACTCCGTCAGCCGTTGGATTAGGCGTTCTGGTCGATACAGATTCTTCGGTCATCGTGGCTGGGGGCTTCATCATTCAGCTGCTGCCTGGGCTGAGTGATCAGGAGATTGACGTAATTGAGCGGGCCATCGGCCAGCTTCCTCCCGTTACCTCTCTTCTGGATCAGGGGTTGGAGCTTGAGGAACTGCTGGGCTGGATCGTACCGGACTTTAAGCTGCTGGACGAATCGGAGGTCGTGTTCGCCTGTAACTGCTCGTTAGAGCGCGTTGAACGTACGCTGGTTAGCCTGGGTCACAGCGAGCTTGCCGAGATGGCCGAGGAGAATAAAGAGATTGAAGTCGTTTGTGACTTCTGCAACGAGGCTTATAGAATAAGCCCGGAGCGTATTGCCGAGCTTCAAGCCCAGACCAAGAAGTAAGGTTGAAATTGTTAAATACTTTGCCGAGCCTATGGAATTTCCGGATTGCGCAAAGTATTTTTTTCTATCCTTTCTTGACAACTGCCTCTGCTGATTGTTAAGATAATGAAAGAAGAATACCAACTTATTTACTCGGAAATAAATGAGGGCAGGAGAACCGCGGTAAATCCGACTCCTCTTTCGTTTTTTTACAACTAGATCACAGCTAGATTAGATGATTTGCAGCTTATTATTTTTATTACTCAGGGAGGTTTTCGTATGGCTAGAATCGTTAATAACGTAACAGATCTCATCGGGGATACACCGCTTGTTCGCTTGAACCGCATCGTACCCGAGGATAGCGCTGAAATTTATGTAAAGCTCGAGTACCAGAACCCGGGCGCAAGCGTGAAAGACCGTATTGCGATCAGCATCGTGGAAGAAGCTGAGAAAGCGGGCAAGTTGAAGCCGGGCGGTACGATCATCGAGGCAACCAGCGGAAACACCGGTATCGGACTTGCGCTTGTTGCAGCTGCTAAAGGGTACAAGGCGGTTATCGTGATGCCCGAAACGATGAGCATTGAGCGCCGCAACCTCCTGCGTGCTTATGGAGCCGAGCTTGTCCTGACTCCAGGGGCAGAAGGCATGAACGGTGCCGTTAAGAAAGCTGAACAAATTCTGTCTGAAAATCCGGACTATTTCCTGGCCGATCAATTCAGAACGCAAGCTAACGTGAAGATCCACCGTGAGACGACAGGTCCGGAAATCGTCGAAGCGATCGATTCGCTTGATGGCAAGCTGGACGCATTCGTGGCGGGAATCGGAACGGGCGGCACGATTACCGGTGCAGGTGAAGTGCTGAAGAAGCGTTTCCCTGACATTAAAATTTACGCCGTCGAGCCGGCAGCTTCGCCAATTCTGTCCGGTGGCAAACCCGGACCGCATAAGATTCAAGGGATCGGCGCCAACTTCGTTCCTGAAATTCTGAATCGTGAAATCTACGATGAAATCATTCACGTAGAGAACGAGGAAGCATTCGAGCAAGCTCGTAAAGTGGCTAAAGAGGAAGGCATCCTTTCCGGAATTTCTTCCGGTGCAGCCATCTTCGCTGCGCTTAAGGTAGCCAAACAACTTGGTAAAGGCAAACGCGTAATCGCAGTCGTTCCAAGTAACGGCGAGCGTTACCTGAGCACGCCGCTCTACAATTTCGAAGCTTAATTTTTAGCTGCGGCTTGTATATATTGAGTCAACCCCCAACCGCTTGCATCAGACGGTGTGGGGGTTGTTGCTTGTTTTATGATTGTTTTGTTGCATGTTATTGGGGATGTTCAACGGAATAAGGTTCTAGTATACTAGCTAGCAACAAGAACGCATCAAGGGCTGGAGGTAGTGACATAGCATGATTACCATTACACGATGGGAGCAATGGGAGGGCTGGGCAGCGGAGGGCTGTTGGACGATGCTGCCCTGCGCCGTCAAGATGAAATCAGATTCCCGTCTGCCGGGCGACTGGGCGCAGGCCTGGAACACAGCGCGGCCATACTCCTTTGTGTTAGAGAGCGGCAAGGACGGCCGCTATACATTTCTCGGTTTGGAGCCTTTGTCAGTCATAAGGGGAAAAGGAACTGTTGCGCAAATCGAGGACACCTCCACGGGCCATATTGAACAAGTTGAAGGACGCCCTTTGGACGTGCTGCACGAATGGCTAAAACCGTTTAAGTCGCCAGCGGTACCTGGACTGCCTAAATTCAGCGGAGGCGGCGTAGGATATCTCAGTTATGATGTGGCCCGCTCTTTGGAGCGTCTTCCTGTTATGGCAGAGGATGACCTCCAAATTGACGATTATATTTGGATGCGCATGGAAGAGCTGTGGGTGTTCGATCATGAGCTGGAAGAGGTATATGCTATTGTCCATTGTCCCGTTGGGAAAGAGCAGTCTGCAATGTCACTGGCCCAGGCCTTCGAAAGAGCGAAGCGGCGGGCATCGCTGATGCTTGATCGCTGGAATGAAATTATCCATGAGGCCAAACACGGGACGATAGCAGAGAAGACAAGGGTCCGCCAAATGTCGTTGGCGGCAAGGGAGGTCTCATCCGCCGAGTGGGATCGCCTCTTAGAGCGTTCCGCTTCCGTTTCTTTTGCCCAGGACGATTTCGAAGCAGCGGTCCGCCGGGTGCAGGAATATATAGCGGCTGGGGACGTATTTCAAGTCAATCTGTCATTGCGCCGAGGGCTTCCGCTTACGGTTTCGCCAGAGGAGATTTATGAATGGCTGAGGCTGCTGAATCCTTCTCCATATATGGGGCTGCTCCGATTTCCCGATTTTCAGCTTGTCTCCGTTTCGCCAGAGCTCCTAGTTAAGCTGGAGCAGGGGAAGATGGCAACACGCCCTATCGCCGGCACGAGGCGCCGGGGCGCTACGCCAGAGGAGGATGAGGCCATGGCCCAAGAGCTGCTGAGCAGCGAGAAGGAGCGGGCGGAGCATATCATGCTCGTCGATTTGCTTCGCAACGATTTGGGGCGTGTCTCCAAGTTTGGTTCGGTCAGGGCCAGTGAGCTGATGGTTATTGAATATTACTCGCATGTAATGCACTTGGTCTCGCAGGTAGAGGGCCTGCTGGACGAAGGAAAGACGCCATTTGACGTGATTGCTGCTGTATTTCCGGGAGGAACGATTACCGGGGCTCCGAAGGTAAGAACGATGGAGATTATCGAGGAGCTCGAGCCTGTGGCCCGCGGGCCATACACGGGTGCTATGGGATGGATTGACTACAACGGAAATATGGAATTAAATATTATTATACGTACACTGGTCGTTAAGGATGGCGTAGGACATATTCAGGTCGGGGCAGGCATTGTAATCGACTCCGTGCCTTATCGGGAATACAGGGAATGCCATAATAAAGCCAGAGCTATAACGATGGCGGTCGGGTTAAGTCAGGAATTCGCCGCCGAAGGCCAAAGACAGGGGATGAAGTTATGATACTGGTTATCGATAATTACGATTCTTTTACGTACAATCTCGTACAGTATTTAGGCGAGCTTGGGGAAGAAGTTGTTGTACGCCGAAATGACGAAATTGATTTGCAAGGCATAGAGGAACTGCGGCCGGATCACATTCTACTGTCTCCGGGTCCGTGCACGCCGAATGAGGCAGGAATTACTCTTGATGTCATAGACCGGTTTAAGGGCACAATCCCGATCTTTGGCGTCTGCCTGGGTCATCAGTCTATCGGTCAAGCCTTCGGGGGCAAGGTCGTCCGGGCGGAGCGGCTAATGCATGGCAAGACCTCGCCGATTCACCATAAGGGCGAGTCCGTATTTACGGGGCTTCCTTCGCCGTTTACGGCAACCCGTTATCATTCGCTGATCGTGGAACGCTCCAGCCTGCCCGACTGCCTTGAGATTACCGCCGAGACCGAGGAAGGCGAAATTATGGGCCTGCGCCATAAAACTTATGCCGTGGAAGGGGTTCAATTCCATCCGGAGTCGATTATTACCGATCATGGCCATCAAATTCTCCGCAACTTCCTTAGCCGCAAGGTCGGGGCAGGAGTATGAATTATATCGGGGTGAACGGAGTTCCTACCCCATCCGCTGAAGCCGTGATATCCGTAATGGATCACGGCTTCATGTACGGTATGGGGCTGTTCGAGACATTTCGGACGTATGGGGGGCAGCCATTTCTTCTGGAGCGGCACTTGGAGCGGCTTCGGGGCGGTTGCCGGGAGTTAGGCATACGTTACGAGGCCCGGGAGGAACTGCTGCGATATGAAATCGCCTCATTGCTGAAGGCGAATGAGCTGCTGGATGGATATATCCGGCTGACCGTATCGGCTGGCGCCGGGCCGCTTGGCTTGCCGCCGGAAGATTATACGGAGCCATGCGTTATTATCTATGTGAAGCCATTGCCGTCCTTTGATCCGGGGTTGTATGCCCATGGCAAGGAATTATGGCGTTTATCTACGCCTCGCAATACCCCTGAGGGGAAGATCAGGCTCAAGTCGCTTCACTATATGAATAATATTCTAGCCAAGCGGGAGCTGGAGGGACTTATCAGAGGTGTCCATCCAGGGGGCGTACCCGAGGGATTGCTTTTGACGGCCCAAGGACATTTGGCGGAAGGGATCGTCAGCAATTTATTTTTTGTGCGCGAGGGGACATTATATACGCCGGAGATTGGGACCGGCATTCTGCCGGGAATTACCCGCTCCTTCGTACTAGAACTTGCGGATCGGCTAGGGCTGTCGTATATAGAAGGGCGCTATATCTGGGATGATCTGGTCGCCGCGGAAGAAGTGTTTTTGACCAATTCGATCCAAGAGCTGGTGCCGGTGACGGCATTGGTTGAGCCGGAGGGTTCGAGATATTCGGTCGGGGATGGAATGATCGGTCCGGTTACGGAAATGCTTTTAGATAGTTATAGAGGTTATTGCGGCTATAAATAGAAGGGGGACAACAACATGCAGCCTACGCTGTATCGGCGGACTTATCAATGCGGCGAAACCGAGCTGAAGCTTGGTGAACGGACTTTGATTATGGGTATTTTAAATGTAACTCCGGATTCTTTCTCCGATGGTGGACGGTATAACGAGGCGGAAAGGGCGGTTGCCCATGCTTTGGAAATGGTCCGTGACGGGGCCGATATCATCGATATCGGGGGGGAATCGACCAGGCCAGGCCATGAGCCTGTATCGCTGGACGAGGAGCTGGAGCGGGTGGTCCCTATCGTAGAAGCGATCCATCGCGAAGCTCCCCATATTCCTATTTCGGTAGACACATACAAAGTGGAGGTGGCGAGACAGTCCCTTGCCGCGGGCGCTCACATTATCAATGATATATGGGGCTGCAAAGCGGACCCGCTTATGGCCGAGGTGGCGGCGGAATTCCAGTCTCCCGTTATTTTGATGCATAACCGGCATGATCGGGATTACCTTGATTTAATACAGGACGTAGAAGCGGACCTGCTGGACAGTATAGAGATCGCCCGGCGGGCTGGAGTAAGGGATGAGCAGATTATTCTTGATCCGGGGATCGGGTTTGCGAAGGACTATGGGGAGAATTTGCGGGTGATGAAGGAGCTGGACCGGCTGATGAAGCTGGGTTATCCTCTGTTGCTCGGCACGTCCCGTAAAAGATTTATTCGAACTACGCTGGACTTGCCGGTGGACGAGCTGGTCATGGGTACCGCTGCGACGGTAGCTCTTGGCATTGCTCAAGGCTGCCAGATCGTGCGGGTTCACGACGTGAAGGAAATCAAACAATTGGCCAAAATGTGCGATGCTATTGTTTATGCTTAATTGTTTGCACGTAGCTTTGTGAATAGCCTCAGCTTGCTCTGGCGCGTGAAATTGAGCTTGCTAGGTTTGCCGGCTGTCGTGCCGGCTGCTCCTGGTTTATTTTTTATGATGGAAAGGTTGGGTAATGGATGGATAAAATGGTGCTTCGGCGCATGGAATATTACGGATACCATGGTGTTTTTGAGGAAGAGCGCAAGCTTGGTCAACGCTTCTATGTCGATTTGGAATTAGAGCTTGATTTACGGGAAGCCGGACAGACCGATGATTTGAGCAAGACGGTGAACTATGCCGAAATTCATGAGCTGCTGCGGGGCATTGTCGAAGGTAAAAGTTTCAAATTGATCGAAGCCCTCGCGGAACATATTGCATCCTCGGTTTTGGACACTTATACTATGGTAGATGCATTAACGGTTCATGTCACGAAGCCGCATCCGCCATTTGATATTCATTTTGAAGGTGTGACGGTGCAGTTGTACCGCTCTAGAAAGTGAGACGTGCGATGAATACACATCCGACCTCTGGAACCACAGAGGCTTATATTGCTTTAGGGGCCAATCTCGGCGACCGGGAAGCGACCTTGATGGAGGCGCTGGCTCGGCTGGATGCCCACTCGAAGATAGAGGTGCTCCGTTGCTCCCGTCTATACGAGACCGATCCCGTAGGATATCTTGATCAGCCTTGTTTTCTGAATATGACTGCAGCGCTACGGACGGCGCTGGGTCCTGAGGAGCTGCTGGTTGCTATGCAGCAAATTGAGCTTGAGCTGGGGCGTGAGCGCAAAATTCGCTATGGTCCGCGAACCGTTGATTTGGATTTACTATGGGTAGAGGGGCAAGAGATAGACACCCCATTGCTGACGCTGCCACATCCGCGGATGATGGAGCGTGCCTTTGTACTTGTCCCTTTGGCGGACATCGTTGCCGAGGAGGAGTCTTCCGGCTTATACCGGCGCACCCAAGAAGCTTTGACCAGCATGGATGGAAAGGAAGGCGTACGTTTTTGGAAAATTTGCAACTGGCGCAGCGAATCCGGGCTTACCGAAAACTAAAGGGGTTCACACAGCAGCAGCTTGCGGAGCGATCCGGCGTATCGCTAGCCGTCCTCGGAGCGATCGAGCGTGGGAACCGACGCGCAGAAGATCAAATTTTAATTAAAATTGTGGATGCTTTAGGCATTTCGATGTCTGAATTGAAATCCTCAGAATAAATTGACTGGCAGGGATAATGCTACAAGTTGCGAGCAAGTTCGACAACAATATGATTAGGGAGGGATGTTATGCTGAAAATTGGCGATATTGAAATGAAGAACCAGGTCGTGCTGGCACCGATGGCGGGCGTCTGCAATCCTGCCTTCCGGCTGATTGCCAAGGAGTTCGGCACAGGCCTCGTCTGTGCGGAGATGGTTAGCGACAAAGCGATCATCCATGGCAACAAGCGCACGAAGGAAATGCTGTTCGTAGATGAGCGGGAGAAGCCGCTTAGTCTACAGATTTTTGGCGGGGATCGGGGTTCCCTGGTAGAAGCGGCCAAGGTTGTCGATCAGGAGACGAATGCCGATATCATCGATATTAACATGGGCTGTCCTGTACCTAAAGTTACGAAATGCGATGCCGGGGCACGCTGGCTGCTTGATCCGAATAAAATTTATGAAATGGTGTCCGCCGTGGTGGATGCTGTCAGCAAGCCGGTAACGGTCAAAATGCGGATCGGTTGGGACGCCGAGCATATCTATGTAGTGGATAATGCTAAAGCGGTAGAACAGGCTGGTGGCAAGGCGGTCAGTGTACACGGCCGTACCCGGGAGCAGCTGTATACCGGCAAAGCCGACTGGAGCTACATTAAGCAAGTTAAGGAAGCCGTGTCTATTCCAGTCATCGGGAACGGTGATGTTGCGACACCAGAGGATGCGAAGCGCATGCTGGAGCAAACCGGATGCGATGGCGTCATGATCGGCCGGGGTGCGTTAGGCAACCCGTGGATGCTGTACCGGACGGTGGAATATCTGAACACCGGGGAATTGCTGCCTGAACCGGATCCGGAAGAAAAAATCCGCATTGCAATCCTTCATATGGATCGTTTAGCCGCTCTCAAGGGAGAGAGCGTGGCGGTACGCGAGATGCGCAAGCATATGGCATGGTACTTGAAAGGTATGCAAGGCGCTGCACGAATTAAGGATGTTATCATGGAAGAGACCAAGCGGGACGAGATGGTACGAATTCTCGAGAATTTTGTCGCTAATCTGTCCATCGAGAACGCTAAGGAAGCGGAATCCGCTTAATTTACGAAAATGATAATAAAAGGGTGATTAGCAACGTAAACATCCTTCATGAAACGTTTACATTTGAAAATTGTACTGTCATTGACATTTCGAGAGGCTTCACCTATAATTTCTCAGTATAAATTCGCCTCAGGAGATAACTTCCACGACATGGGGTGGTCTGAGCTCCATGAGTTTGCATATGATATTCTCAAATGATGCGTGAATTTTCACGGCCGTGGCATGCGGCAACTCGGACCCTTGAGGGCTTGTTAGAGAATGGGTTAGATCCATCCGTGGCGGAAGGTATTCATATTGAAGGAGCCCATGACCGCGCGCATAGTGCGAAAATTATTTCCATGACAGGAGAATCGGTTGAGATGAGCGATAAAGAAGTTATTCTTACACAAGATGGTTTGAAGAAGTTGGAAGAAGAGCTTGAAAATTTGAAATCCGTAAAACGCCGTGAGGTTGCGGAGCGTATTAAAGTTGCCATTGGTTATGGCGATATTAGTGAAAACTCGGAATACGAGGATGCCAAGAATGAGCAGGCTTTTATTGAAGGCCGCATTATTACGCTTGAGAAAATGCTGCGCAACGCCCGTATCATTAACAACGACGAAATCGATACGGACACGGTGAGCATTGGTTCGACGGTAACCGTAGAGGATTTGGAGTTCGGCGATACGATGGAATACGCCATCGTCGGTACGGCTGAATCCGATCCGCTGCAAAATAAAATTTCAAACGAAAGCCCAGTGGGCAAGGCGATCCTCGGCAAGCAAAAGGGCGCTATCGTCGATGTAACGGTCCCTGCGGGCGTGATTCAATATAAAATCGTAGATATTAAGAAATAGGGCGGTATTTTGAGTTGGAAGAGCTTCCCCAGGGGAGGCTTTTTTCACTGTTGTTGAATACTTTCCAGTAGTGAGCATTTATGCAAGATTCAACTAATATAAGCTGTATAATTAAGTTGTAGAAGGAGTGGAGTATCAACATGAGCGAGGAACACAACACTCAGGAGCAGGAAGTCGAAATCAGCGAGCTATTGCAAATCAGACGCGATAAATTGGACGAGCTGTGGAACCTGGGGATCGACCCTTTTGGTAAAAAATACGTGCGTACTCATATGGCAGGAGCAATTCTGCAGGACTACGACAGCATGACGAAGGAAGAGCTTGAGGAGAAAAAGGTAGAGGTGTCAGTTGCCGGACGGATCATGGCCAAACGGGGAATGGGGAAAGCAAGCTTCGCTCATATTCAAGATTTGAGCGGTAAAATTCAAATTTACGTCCGTCAGGATAGTGTCCCAGAAGTGAAGTATGCTGCCTTCAGCATTCTTGACCTAGGCGACATCGTAGGGGTGCGCGGTGAGGTATTTAAGACGAAGACCGGCGAGACAACCATTAAAGTGACGGATCTTGAAGTGCTGTCCAAATCGCTCTATCCGCTGCCGGATAAATATCATGGCCTGAAGGATGTTGAGCTTCGCTATCGTCAGCGTTATGTGGACCTGATTGTGAACCCTGAGGTACAGCAAACATTCATTAAACGTTCCCGCATTATTCAATCGATGCGCCGCTATCTGGATTCATTGGGATACCTGGAAGTAGAGACCCCGACACTGCATAGCATCGCCGGCGGCGCTGCGGCTCGTCCGTTTATTACGCATCATAATGCGCTGGATATGGAGCTTTATATGCGAATCGCGATCGAGCTTCATTTGAAGCGTCTTATTGTCGGCGGGCTGGAGAAAGTGTACGAAATTGGCCGTGTATACCGGAATGAAGGTGTGTCTACACGCCACAACCCGGAATTTACGATGATTGAATTGTATGAAGCTTACGCGGATTACAAGGATATCATGGCGCTGACGGAGAATATGATCGCTCATATCGCCGAAGAAGTGCTGGGTACGAAGGTTGTGCATTACCAAGGACATGAAGTAGACCTTACGCCGCAATGGCGCCGGGTATCAATGGTTGATGCTGTTAAGGAAGTTACCGGCGTAGACTTCGGCGTCCAAATGAGCAATGAGGAAGCACACCGCCTAGCGAAAGAACACAAAGTTCCAGTTGAGCCTCATATGACGTTTGGGCATATATTGAATGCTTTCTTTGAAGAATTCGTAGAAGAGACACTGATTCAGCCAACTTTCGTATACGGACATCCGGTGGAAATTTCTCCGCTGGCGAAGAAAAATGAGGAAGATCCGCGGTTCACGGATCGTTTCGAGTTGTTTATCGTAGCTCGCGAGCATGCCAACGCATTTACCGAGCTGAATGATCCGATTGACCAGCGTCAACGTTTCGAAGCTCAGCTGATTGAGCGCGAGCATGGCAATGATGAGGCTCATGAGATGGACAATGATTTCATCCATGCGCTTGAATATGGCATGCCGCCAACTGGCGGACTTGGAATTGGCATTGACCGTCTGGTGATGCTGCTGACGAATTCTGCGTCGATCCGCGATGTGTTGTTGTTCCCGCATATGCGTTCAGAATGATATAAATAGGAACGAGCCTGGCTTAGAACAGCCGGGCTCGTTTTGCCATGGTGGAGAAATGCGGTCCGGGTCATTAATGATGCAACAAGGCGAAGTGGAGTATGGGGAAAATTGGGGATATAAAAATAGGTATTAGGGCTTGCGCCTATGTAGAAAAGATGGTATATTAAATATCCGGTCGTTGATAACAAGCTTTATGAGAGCTTAAACAGCAACAAAAAAATAAAGCTTGCAATTGATCGCCGGATGTTGTATGATAAGAAAGTTGCCACTGAAACAACGGCGACACACAAAACAAGGTTGATCTTTGAAAACTGAACAACGAGTGAGCGGGTTTCACGGAAGTGAAATCTAAATAATAGAGTCAGATGCAAATCTGATCTCGTCAGTTTTGAAATGAGCAAGTCAAACACCTTAGCTGAAAGAGATTTTACCTTCGGTAAAACTTCCTTTCGCCTTTAATGGAGAGTTTGATCCTGGCTCAGGACGAACGCTGGCGGCGTGCCTAATACATGCAAGTCGAGCGGAGTTATTTTGGAAGCTTGCTTCCGAAATAACTTAGCGGCGGACGGGTGAGTAATACGTAGGCAACCTGCCTGTAAGACTGGGATAACTGCCGGAAACGGTAGCTAATACCGGATAAATCATTTCGCCGCATG
>NZ_WNZW01000021.1 GCF_009725165.1 Paenibacillus woosongensis | reverse complement strand
CGGGATGGACGCACCGCTGGTGCACCAGTTGTTCCGCCAGGAGCATAGCTGGGTAGCTACGTGCGGATGGGATAAACGCTGAAAGCATCTAAGCGTGAAGCCCTCCTCAAGATGAGATTTCCCAATTAGTAAGACCCCTTGAAGACGACGAGGTTGATAGGCCTGAGGTGGAAGTGCAGCAATGTATGGAGCTGACAGGTACTAATCGGTCGAGGGCTTATCCAATTCCCTATGTGAAGTAGGGCTAACACGCAAATGAAGTTTCGTATCCAGTTTTCAGGTGATCAAGTCATCTGAACATGTTTGGTGGCAATGGCGGAGGGGTTCCACACGTACCCATCTCGAACACGACCGTTAAGCCCTCCAGCGCCGATGGTACTTGGACCGCAGGGTCCTGGGAGAGTAGGACGTCGCCAAGCAACGTGAGAAGCACTGCTGATCTTTGAATCGGCAGTGCTTCTTTGTTTTTTTCTAAGTGTGCCATCAAACTCACGTTTTTACGGACAAGAGATCTGGTATTGGCTGGTTTGATACAAAAGTCGGCAAGCCAACGGACACAGAAGGCGCTATTTAGTGGAAATGCTCGTCGAAACCCTGGATTTTTACATCAATAGGGATCCCTTGTGTCCGTTAGGTCCAGAAAAAACAGCAATTTTGCGAAATAGCTGAACCAGGGTCCGAAAAGAGCAATCAAAATGAATGGCGAAAATATTTTATAATTTATGACCGTATCGAATTATGCAATTCCGTCGTTTATATAAGTAAATAGAAAAATGATTAAGTGTGTAGGGAGGTGTAAAGCGTAATGAGCAGCAAGTACGCAACGATGCAGCCATTTAGAACTCTAGAACAAATAAAGTCTGTACAGGAAGCGGAGCTTCTGCAAGAACCAAAGCTGGTGGAGAATATGAGGCCCATAAGTGGCACAGTAATTGTGCACCCATACAAACCTTCGACGGAAGCGAAGGTGGTGCCACAAATCAAGCATATGAAACAACTGATGCCGAAGCTGCATCAGGAAGCAAGATCCATGCAGCCATCAAAGGCACTACAGCAATCCAAATTACACCGACAATCCCAACAATTGAAGCCAATCCAACAAGTCAAGTTGCAACAACGATTAAACCCACATCAGCAGCCTAACCTTGTGGTTGCAGATCAGCAATTAACTGCTAGCCTCCAAATGGAGACAAGGCATGACAGCTTTCTTGAATGGGTTCAATCTTATCAGGGGGCACTGAGTCAATATTGCCGATCCCTGGTCGGTACATCATGGGAGGCGGAAGATCTTGTCCAAGAAACGTGGCTGAAGGTTTGGAGAATTTCTCTTGAAAAGGGCAGCGATTTCAGTGTCAATAAGTCGTACCTATACAAAATTGCTAACCATATATACATTGATGGACGTCGCAAAAATAGAACTGGCGCAGAGTCGTATTCGATAGACGGGACAGCAGTTGATGAGCTTCAGGCAAATGAGTCGGATGTAGCCTCCCTCTGGACGGCCATGGAAACAATCGTAAACCGCCTCCCTATCAATCAGCGCATTACGTTAATGCTTATAGATGTATTTCGTTACACGGCCGCAGAAACGGCGGAACTGCTCTCTACGACCGAAGGAGCTGTTAAAGCATTGCTACATCGCGCCCGGACGAAGCTTAGATCGGAGCGGAAGGGAACGGAAGCCGATAAAGGTTCTCGCTTAGGAAAAAGAAACGGCTCATCACAAGCGGCCGCCCCTCACAATGAGCATATCGTATACGCGTACTTAAAGGCATTCCGGGAGCATAATCCACGGGCACTGCTCATGCTCATGAATGAATCCAACGCGCTCGAGCAGCTGCAGCCGCCCGTTCTACAGAAGCATAGGCAGCAAAATGCTCGACATCAGGATAATCCAAAAGCAGCGGTTTACAGGCAAACGTTCGTATGGGCAGCTGCCTAAGGAAGGCCGTTCATGTATTAGATATTAATTATCTAGGGGGTTGATTAAATGAGTACATTTATCCCGTACGTAATCGAACACACGAGCCGAGGAGAACGCTCCTATGATATTTATTCCAGGCTGCTTAAGGATCGAATCGTATTTCTCGGTTCGGCGATTGATGACCAGGTAGCCAATAGCATAACTGCACAAATGCTTTTGCTTGCGGCTGAGGATCCAGAGAAGGATATCCATTTCTATATAAATAGCCCTGGGGGTTCCACTTCAGCTGGGTTTGCCATCTACGATACAATGCAGTACATCAAACCTGACGTTCAGACGATTTGCTCCGGTATGGCTGCTTCTTTTGCGGCAATTTTACTGTTGTCAGGTGCTAAAGGAAAACGGTTCGCCTTGCCAAATAGCGAGGTAATGATTCATCAGCCGCATGGCGGTGTCCAAGGGCAAGCCAGTGACATCGAAATTAGCGCTAAACGGATTCTCCGTACCCGGGAGAGACTAAACGCGATTGCCGCTGAGCATACGGGCCAGTCGCTGGAACGCATAGCCAAAGATATGGATCGGGATTACTTCATGTCCGCGCAAGAAGCGATTGAATATGGCGTCATCGATCAGGTGATTTCAAAGGCCGGGTAAGCAGGGTATGTAAGAGAGCATTGTCCTTAGACAGTGCTCTTTTTCATATGGGAGGGTGGACGGTTTACTTAGCTGGAATGATATTAGCCGCAAAAGGGGAACAATAGATCGGCGGGAGAATACCTGAAACAGTGTATTGTATCCCTCCCGTGGACACTCGTGTGCCTGTGAAAGTCTGGTGTAATTTCCTGGCGCTTGTCCTTGACAGGCTATATGCCCTTTGCTAAGATGTACAATAATATATTTTCGTAAGTGTCTTTCCGGCCTTGATATATAAGGGAATTCGGTCGACGAGGAATAGAATATAAGGGAGGAAAAACTAAGGTGTGGGAAAGTAAATTTGATAAAGAGGGCTTAACATTTGATGACGTGCTGCTCGTCCCTCGTAAATCGGAGGTCCTTCCGAAAGAGGTAAATTTGTCTACGAAGCTGAGCGATAAGGTTAAGCTGAACATGCCGCTCATCAGCGCCGGAATGGATACAGTAACGGAGGCGGCTATGGCGATTGCCATTGCCCGGGAAGGCGGCATCGGCATTATTCATAAGAATATGTCAGTAGAGCAGCAGGCTGAGGAAGTAGATCGGGTTAAGCGCTCGGAAAGCGGCGTTATCACAAACCCATTCTCCCTTACGCCGGATCGATTGGTATCGGACGCCGAGGAGTTGATGGGCAAGTACCGGATCTCCGGGGTTCCTATCGTAAACGAGGAGCAGAAGTTGGTCGGAATTTTGACGAACCGGGATTTGCGGTTTGTACATGACTATAACATTAAGATTAGCGAAGTCATGACGCACGAGAATCTGGTCACAGCTCCTGTGGGGACGACCCTTCAAGAGGCCGAAGTTATCCTGCAGCAGCATAAAATCGAAAAGCTGCCGCTGGTGGATGATTCCAACACGCTCAAAGGCTTGATCACGATCAAGGATATCGAGAAGGCGATCCAATTCCCGAATGCGGCAAAAGACGAGCAGGGCAGACTGCTTGTCGGAGCGGCTATCGGTGTATCTTCCGATTCCTTTGTACGGGCGGAGGCTTTGGTTAAGGCAGGCGTTGACGTTATTACGGTTGATTCCGCGCACGGGCATCATATTAACATTTTGGACACGGTACGTGAGCTTCGCAAACGGTATCCGGAACTTACAATTATCGCCGGTAACGTAGCGACTGGCGAAGCAACTCGCGATTTAATCGAAGCTGGCGCTTCTGTCGTCAAGGTAGGTATCGGACCAGGTTCGATCTGTACGACGCGTGTCATCGCCGGAATCGGTGTACCGCAAATTACCGCCGTATACGACTGCGCATCGGTTGCTCGCGAATATGGCATTCCGATCATCGCCGACGGAGGCATTAAATATTCCGGAGAGATCACGAAGGCCATTGCTGCTGGAGCGCATGCGGTCATGCTGGGAAGTTTGCTTGCCGGTACGGAGGAAAGCCCTGGCGAATCGGAGATTTATCAAGGGCGCCGTTTTAAAGTGTATAGAGGGATGGGTTCCCTTGGAGCAATGAAGCAAGGCAGTAAGGATCGCTACTTCCAGGACGACGACAAGAAACTGGTACCGGAAGGTATTGAAGGACGTGTCGCTTACAAAGGGCCACTATCCGATACGGTTCACCAGCTATTAGGCGGTTTACGCTCAGGTATGGGATACTGCGGAACAGCTACCTTGGATGAGCTTCGTAACGATACAAAATTCATCCGTATTACGGGAGCAGGCCTTCGCGAAAGTCATCCGCACGATGTGCAAATTACGAAGGAAGCACCGAACTATTCCTTGTAAAAATAATCACCACACCACTATTTTCCAACACAGGCTGGGCGAATTCTGCCCGGCCTGTCTTTTTTTGCGTATTGCGCTGTGATAGAATAGATAAAGCAATCGAACATCGAACGAGTATATGAGGGGAGCTTTAAGTGCAGTGAAATTGAAAGAAAAGAAACCTAGAACATCGAAACGGCAAATCCTTCGTAAAAGCGTCGCCTCTGTTCTTTTATTGAATATGTTATGTCTATCTACGGTGCCGGCGATGGTTCTTGCTGAAGGTCAGCAAACCGAAGCGACGACGTCTACCAAACCTGAAGTAGAGCAAATCAGCTCTAGCATTCCATCCGTGGAATCTCTTGAACTTAATGTTAAATCTGCGATATTAATGGAGCCGGTATCTGGCCAAATTCTATTAAACGTAAATGGAGATACACCGCTGCCTCCGGCAAGCATGACCAAAATGATGACGGAATACATCGTTGCAGACTTAGTCAAGCAAGGAAAGTTTAGCTGGGACGACGTAGTTACCGTACGGGAGAACGCATCGAAGACGATTGGTTCACGGATTTTCCTGGCGCAAGGCGACCAGCATACGATCCGGGAATTATACATTGCCATGGCGGTGGGATCGGCGAACGATGCAACAGTAGCGCTGGCTGAGCATGTCGCCGGTTCTGAGCAAGCATTCGTTAAGATGATGAATGACGAAGCCCAGCGCATGGGAATGACCAACACTTATTTTGCAAACTCTACAGGTTTGGACATTGGAGATATGCCTAAGGAGTTTCAGCCGGCAAATGACAAGGAAACGGTAATGTCGGCTATGGATGCAGCAATTCTTGCTAAATACATCGTGACTGACCATCCTGATTTTACTGAATTTACAACGATTCAAGAATATACGTTCCGCCCTCGTGACAAGAAGCCGATGGTGAACTGGAACTACATGCTCGAAGCGAACAAGAATGTAACCAACTTCAGACAGTTTGCCTATGAGGGGATGGACGGTTTGAAGACCGGGCATACCTCCAGAGCAGGGAGCTGCTTTACCGGCACGGCCGAGCGGAACGGAATGCGGTTGATCAGTGTCGTTATGGGAACGCAAGCTACAAAAACGATGAAGGCCGAGGATGTACGTTTCGTTGAAACGCGCAAAGTGATGGATTACGGGTTCAACAATTTTGAAATTAAGCAGGTCGTTGCCCCTAAGACGACGGTAGAAGGAGCCGAGACGGTTACCGTTAAGAAGGCAAAGAATGTAGATGTTCCTGTCGTTACGGATCAAGGCGTAAGTTTCGTTGTACCTAAGGGTGCGGATATGAGCAGCCTGCAAGCAACGGTGTCTCTGAATGAGGAGATGGCTTTGGTGGCGCCTCTGAAGCAAGGAACAGAAGTGGGGACTGTGACATACTCCTACAAAGTTCCGGGCTCTGACGAGCCTGTAGAGAAGACGGTGAAGCTAATTACCGCCCAGGACGCGGATAAGGCGAATTGGTTTAAGCTGTTTCTGCGTGCGATCGGGGACTTTTTCAAGGATCTGTTTAACGGAATCAAAAATCTTTTCTAGTAAGTGAAACATAAATCCCGAGTAAACGGGTTGTATATTTAGCGTAAATATTGTAAAATATCAAGTTAGATTATCGCTTGCGATATTGAGACAGAAGTAATGTTTATGGGGACAAGGTCTTGCGCCTTGGCCTCCTAACATGGGGATATATTTAGATTAAAATCGGGAGGCGTGGACATGGAAACAGGAACATCACGTGTAAAAAGAGGTATGGCCGAAATGCAAAAAGGCGGCGTCATTATGGACGTCATGAATGCGGAGCAGGCGAAGATCGCCGAAGCGGCTGGAGCAACGGCTGTCATGGCATTGGAGCGCGTTCCTTCTGATATCCGTGCAGCTGGCGGCGTAGCCCGTATGGCTGATCCTACGATTATTGAAGAAGTCATGAAAGTCGTTTCTATTCCGGTTATGGCCAAAGCACGGATCGGGCATTACGTGGAAGCGAAAGTTTTGGAATCTCTCGGGGTAGACTATTTGGACGAGAGTGAAGTGCTGACGCCGGCAGACGAGGTGTTCCACATCGACAAGCGGGAATTTACCGTTCCATTTGTTTGCGGAGCGAAGGATCTCGGCGAAGCGCTGCGCCGCATCAGAGAGGGCGCATCCATGATCCGTACAAAAGGTGAGCCGGGAACAGGCAACATTGTCGAAGCTGTTCGCCATATGCGGCTGATCAACAGCCAAATCCGTTCCGTACAGAATATGTCCAAGGATGAGTTGTATGCAGAGGCTAAGAACTTGGGCGTATCTTATGAGCTGTTGCTTGAAGTTCATGAGAACGGAAAGCTTCCTGTCGTGAACTTCGCAGCTGGCGGCGTAGCCACTCCGGCTGATGCGGCGTTGATGATGCATCTTGGCGCTGACGGCGTATTCGTAGGCTCAGGTATTTTTAAATCCGAAAACCCTGAGAAATTCGCTCGTGCGATCGTTGAAGCTACAACGCACTATACCGATTATAAATTGATTGCCGAAGTGTCCAAGAACCTGGGCACGCCGATGAAAGGCATCGAAATTTCCAAGTTGTCTCCGGCCGAGCGTATGTCGGATCGCGGCTGGTAATTGGCAGAGCAATCCCTTTTTTTGAGTCAGATAGAAAGAAGGTTTCTCCATGAAGGTGGGAGTACTGGCGCTGCAAGGCGCTGTTGCGGAGCATATAAGAAGCATTGAGAGCACGGGAGCTGAGGGCGTTGCTGTGAAGCAGCCCGAGCAGCTCCTGGATATCGATGGATTGATTATCCCCGGCGGGGAGAGCACAACCATCGGCAAGCTCATGAGAAAGTATGGCTTTATCGAAGCTATTCAGCAATTCTCCAGTGAGGGCAAGCCTCTCTTTGGCACCTGCGCTGGCTTGATTGTGATGGCGAAGAAAATCGAAGGCGGCGAGGAGCCTCACCTGGGTGTGATGGACATCAGCGTATCGCGTAATGCGTTTGGGCGTCAGCGGGAGAGCTTTGAGACCGACCTGGAGGTCAAAGGTCTTGAGGAGCCGCTTCGCGCAGTCTTTATACGTGCGCCGTTAATCACGGAGGTTGGCGAAAGAGTCGAAGTGCTGTCGACTTATAACGATGAAATCGTAACGGCACGTCAGGGGCATTTGCTGGTATCGTCATTTCATCCGGAGTTGACGGACGATGCCTCGCTGCATAAATATTTTACAGAAATGATTCAGGCTAACAAAACGGCTGCTAAGTAAAGGGCTGATCAGACACCTTGACTCTTTCCCAAGGGTTAAGGTTTGTTTGTTTTAACGGAGGACACCCGAGTTCTCTGGTGATCCCATGACGGCCTGTCTTGCTCCGTTGAAGCATGCGAGCCGAGCGAGGCGGTCCGGGGACGATTCTAGGAGGGACAACCCATGTTAGATGTTAAAATAATGCGAAATGATTTCGAACGCGTCGAGAAGGCGCTTAAGGACAGAGGTAAGTCGCTGGAGCTTATATCCGGCTTCGCCCCGCTGGACGGCAAACGCCGCGAATTGCTGCAGGAGAGCGAATCGCTGAAGAACCGTCGTAACATGGTATCGGCCGAAGTCGCCAAGCGCAAGAAAAACAAGGAAAATGCAGACGAGCTGATCATCGAAATGCGTGAGGTGGGTGACCGTATTAAGGAGCTGGATGACGAAGTCCGGGCTCTTGAAGCACAGATCGATGAGCTGATGCTCTCTATTCCTAACATTCCTCATGCAGATGTTCCGGTTGGCGGCTCCGAGGAAGAGAATGTGGAAGTTCGCCGTTGGAGCGAGCCCCGGCAGTTCGATTTCACGCCAAAGGCGCATTGGGATATCGCCACGGATCTCGGCATTTTGGATTTTGAGGCAGGGGCGAAGGTAGCCGGTTCGAGATTTACCTTTTATAAAGGGCTGGGGGCCCGTCTTGAGCGTGCGCTGATCAACTTCATGATGGATCTGCACAGTAATGAGCACGGTTATGAAGAAATGCTGCCGCCATATATCGTCAACCGCGACAGCCTGTACGGTACGGGTCAGCTTCCGAAGTTTGAGGAGGACCTGTTTAAGCTGACTGAGGATGGTTACTATTTGATTCCGACAGCAGAGGTACCCGTAACGAACTTCCATCGTGATGAAATTCTGGGCATAGAGGACCTTCCCCGGAATTATGTGGCATACAGCTCTTGCTTCCGGTCGGAGGCGGGTGCGGCTGGCCGCGATACTCGCGGTCTGATTCGCCAGCATCAGTTCAACAAGGTGGAGATGATCAAGATTGTTCATCCGGATCACTCGTATGAAGAACTGGAGAAAATGACAGCTAACGCAGAACGCGTTCTGCAGCTGTTGAAGCTTCCCTACCGCGTGCTGGCACTCTGTACGGGGGATCTAGGTTTTACAGCTGCCAAAACGTACGATCTCGAAGTGTGGCTGCCGGAGGCGGGTGCTTACCGCGAAATTTCTTCCTGCTCTAACGTAGAGGAATTCCAGGCTCGCCGTGCGAATATCCGTTTCCGTCCGGAGGCTAAAGCCAAACCAGAATTCGTGCATACCTTGAACGGTTCTGGACTTGCCGTAGGACGCACAGTTGCCGCTATTCTGGAGAATTATCAGACGGAAGACGGCCGTGTTGAAGTACCGGAAGTACTGCGTCCATACATGGGTAATCTTGAATACATTACCAGCAAGAAATAACTTGCATGCGAATAAACTCTATGGTAGAATCTGATTTGTTACGCTAATCAGATTCACCTTTTGGAGAGGTACCGAAGCGGTCATAACGGGGCGGTCTTGAAAACCGTTAGGGTGCAAGCCCACGTGGGTTCGAATCCCACCCTCTCCGCCAGATTTATTAAGAACTCACGAAGGTTCGTCGGAGCGTAGGCTTCGTTAACGATAACTAGGAAATAATGATTATGCCGCTTCCCGCCGGGGAGGCGGTTTTTTGCTGATATTAGAAAGTAATAACCTAGAGTCAAGGGCTGATGGTTGTAGAAGAACCCGCTTAGTAAGGCTATGTCTTCTCAGCAATGCCCGGTAGGCCGTTTGATATGATGGTGCGGGAAGGCAAGCCCCGTGGCTCAGATCGCACGCAGGGGGGCGAAGGAGAAGGGGCACGGCATTACAAACTACTATGAAAGGTTGCCCCTTCGTCGAGCCGCCGTTGTAAGCAAGAAATGAAGGGATAAGACTAGGTGCCATCCATGCCTCGGATTTGCTTCGTGCGTACAGGGGAGTAGTGCTCGTTCGCGTGGGAAGAACCCACCATACACTTGAGATAAGGCCATCCGATTGGTGGCCACTATCCTGTTAACCGGAGTCTAACGAATCTCATCCTCGTTATTTGTACCTATTTGCGCTTGTTTTAAATCTAACGATTTTTAGCCACGCTATTTACGGCTTATCCTCTGATTAGAGCAATAAAGATTTGAAATAACGTTCTCCAGATTCGTTACATTTTGAAGAAGGTTATTTTTAAACAATAGTGATCGTTAGGTTCGTTAAAAAGTTTCGTGCTACGACTCAGTCTTGGGGAAAATTGTGTATGTCCGGTACCAGTTTGACCGCTTGCTTTTCGGTGCCTAGCCAATCTCTGTACTCTTGAGTTAAGCTCATGGAATGCGTAAAGCCCCGCAGCGAGCAAGAATACATTTGAGGCACAAGAGTAACACACTTCGCCACGCAGGTACTGGGCCTAGAAATGCCACCCTAAGGGTCCATTCCAAGGAAGCCACCCCAAGGACGTCATCCAAGGATCACCATGCATAAATAGATCAAGTTCCCCACACCTTAAGAGTAAATGAAACCAACCAAGCTCGATAAGCAAAGGGGATGCAGCGTACATGAGTAAACCAAAGTCCTATACCACACCGGGAACCCAGCCCGACACCAATCAGGGCCGAGAGCGAGGAAACGGGGGACCTGAGCCGTTATCGGGTTCAAAAAAGGTAAAGAACCGGAATCACGTTAGTCATAACAATCCTCAGGGCGGTTAAGCAATATGAAGTTAACTCCCTGTTGCGAAACACTGTGATACCAGGACGAAGCAGAGCAAAATTGAATTCTGAATCTGGTCTGAAACTGAATCCAACCGGAAAGACCATGATCATCGCATCTCGACCCTTCAGCCTCAGGCTGAGGGGTTTATTTCTAATTTGCAATAATTACAGGACATGTGGTTCAAATAATGTCATAATAGAAGAGAAGCTTTTCGTAGCCAAAGTGAAAGGATAGTGATGCGTATTGGAATTTGACAATGCAGGTTCTATTCCTCAGGTCTCCATTTCACCTCAATCTATTCGTAATCATAAGCAGCGTTCAATTGGCAGCATTATGCTCAGAGCCTTTTTTATTGTGATCGGCGCATTGATTGTATCGGTGGCCCTGGAATTGTTCCTGGTTCCGAATAAAATTACAGACGGTGGCATTACGGGCATTTCCATTATGTCTTTTTACTTGTCGGGTGTCCCTTTAGGCATGTTCTTGTTTCTGTTCAACCTGCCTTTTCTGATTATTGGATACAAGCAGATTGGCAAAACTTTCGCAATTTCCACCTTGCTTGGAATTACGGTCATGTCGGTAGGTACGGCGGTATTGCATCCGGTGGAGCCTTTTGTGAAGGATACTTTGCTGGCATTCGTGTTTGGCGGCATTTTGCTTGGACTCGGGACCGGCTTGGTTATTCGCTTTGGAGGATCTCTCGATGGCACGGAGATCGTGGCGATCCTGGTGTCACGCAAGACGCCGTTTTCGGTGGGGGAAGTTATCATGTTCATGAACTTCTTCATTCTGCTCTCAGCAGGCTTCGTATTTACTTGGGAGAGGGCACTATTCTCGCTTCTGGCGTATTATATTGCTTTTAAGACTATAGATATCGTTGTGGATGGTTTAAACGAATCCAAATCAGTGTGGATCATTAGCGACCAGATTGATGAGATTGGCGAGGCGATTTTGAGTCGTTTAGGACGGGGAGTAACCTACCTATCCGGGGAAGGCGGTTTTTCAGGCGACCCAAAGAAGGTAATATTTTGCGTCATTACCCGATTAGAGGAAGCCAAGCTTAAGGATATCGTGAACCATTTTGACGAAAATGCTTTTCTGGCAGTGGGAAATATCCATGATGTGAAGGGTGGACGTTTTAAGAAAAAGGCGATTCATTAAGATTTTTCATAATTTATGTTTCAATCCTTCGCAATTATGGTTAATATAGTAAGTGGTTTAGCAAAAATATTATGTATTGTCATCTTTGAAGGGGAGAGAAATTAGTATGTCAAGAAAGTTTTTTATGTCAGTCCTTATTTTACTTATGTCTGTGACACTGGTTCTAACCGGGTGCGGCGCAAAGAAGGAGCCGAAGGAAGCGCTGAAAAGCGCGGCAGTAACTGCGCTCAACATGGACTCCTATGCCTCTGAGAGCCAGATCAAAATTACCGACCTTAAGCTCGAGGGGGAATCGTCTCCCGAGATGGGTGTAGTTTTTTCTATGCTGAAGGACGCTGAGATTAACTTAACTCAGGTGTACCAGAAAGAGCCGATGCAGTCGGAAGCTTCGCTGGAAGTGAAGCTGACAGGCGATTTCTCAACGACAATTACGTTGCAATTCGTAACGACCAAGGACAAGATTTATGTTAAAATACCAAGCATTCCATTCCTTCCTCTGCCGGAGAAAGCCGTTGGTAAATTCCTTGAGCTTGATCTGAAGGAATTGGCGGAGTACAGCGGGGAAGAGTTTGACCCGGATTTGCTCGACACCGAAAAAACGCAAAAATTTGTGGCGGAAATCGCGAATGTAATTCTATCTGAGTATGAGAATGAGAAATTTATCAAGGATATTGACCCGAAAGACATCGAGCTTCCGGAAGGCTTTAAGGCGAAGCAGGTTGTTCAATTCTATGTAACGAATGATACGGCCAAGGAAGCAATCAGCATTTTGCTGCAAGAGGCGCTGCCGAAGGTACTGGATATTATCGCTAAGGATGAATACCGCGCCATGATGCAGTTAACGCCGGAGGATATCGAGGAAGCGAAGAAGGGTCTAGAAGAAATGGATCAAAACGAACTCCAGACAACTTTGGACGAAATGCAGCGATATTTGACAATTAACCAGTTCAATATGAACACGGCCATCGATAAAGACAATTATCCTTCTTACCAAGAGATGAACATGGATATGGCTTTCAGTGATCCGGATACGAAGGACAAAATCCAGTTGGCCTTGCAAATGAAGAGCCAATTTACGAGCATTAACCAAAAGCCGACATTCAGCATCGGTATCCCTACGGATGTCATGACAATGGATGAATTCCTGCAAGAAATGAATGCTCTAGGTTACTAAGAGCCAAATAAGCAAAACAGTTCGAACATGCACAACAAAGAGGGCGTCTCCAAGGTCTGCATAGACCCTGAGGCGCCCTTCTTTTTTATGGATGGTTTTACTTCCTGCGCAACCGCCGAAAAAACTCCGTAAGCAAAGAAGCGCATTCCTCCCGCAATATCCCCGGGGTTACTTCGGTACGATGATTAAAACGGGGCTCCTGGAGTAAATTCATAAGCGTTCCTGCGCATCCCGCCTTGGGGTCAGCAGCCCCGTAGATGACGCGGGGAATACGGCATTGCACGATGGCCCCCGAACACATCGGACAGGGCTCTAATGTCACGTAAAGCCGGCAATGCAGCAGGCGCCAAGCGTCCAAGGTCTGGCTCGCTTCCCGTATGGCGATCATTTCGGCATGTGCCGTGCCATCACGGATACTTTCGCGCAGGTTGTGTCCCCTTCCGACAATTTCATCGCCAAGCACGATCACAGCGCCAATGGGGACCTCCCCAATCGCTTCGGCCTTGCGTGCCTCTTTAATCGCTTCCTGCATCCAATGTTCATCGGAATAAGTAGAGGCAGGCGGGGTAACAGGATAGGATGAATCCATGGGATACGGTCAACTCCTTCAAAATAATGAGAAAAAAGACCTGTCCAACGAACAAATATTCGTTGTTAACATGTTGTGGGTAAGTCTGTGTATAACCACAGATTTATCCCCACTATTATACACAACAAGGACTTTATATCTGTTGATATGTTCATAACTTGTGCATAACTTTTTGAACTCAGTCAAATTAGGCTGATTTATAGGTATTTTTACTTATTGTAGGGAAAGAGAGTGGGAATATCAACGTCTTTGCAAAACATGTCGTTACAGTTATGATGATAGAAATAGATTAATTCCAAAAATCACCAAACGGTTCAAAAGGGTGGGGGGAAGTTTGTCAATAAAAACAAAGCTGTCTCTGATCATGTCGTTTTTCGCATTAATTCTGCTTTCTTTAAATATTGCTTTAAGTTACTTCTCAACCCGGGATAACTTAAGGAATTTGAGCGAGGCCAACATGATGGTCACCGCCCGTCAGATCGCCCTGGCTGTCGAACAGAGTCGCTCCGTCAATGAGTACATCAAAAGGCACAATCAGGGGAATATCAGTCGCGTCATGGCGGAAGGCATGCTTCAAATGACTAGTCCAGAACGAATTACTCAGGAGACTTTACGTTCTAACGAGCACCTGCTTGAGATAACAGGCATGGATCCCGAGACCTTCCGAGGCGGCGACAAGCTGTTATTTGGGACTTATAGCTATGTAAATGACAGGATGGATCAAACGGCGATCAGGGAGGTCATCCGTAAGGGGGAGAGCCTACTTCATGACACCACGATCAACGGGGAAAGAGTGCTGGAGAGTTTTGTCCCCATTTCACCTGTAAATAAAGGGCCGTACGTGATCCGGATCGTGTCCAGCTATGAGCCTATCTCATCGGTTATTTCCAAGCAGATGTTCAGCCAGGTTACGATCTCCCTAGTGCTGTTGCAAATCGTCATATTTGCAAGTTATATTCTGGCGGGTGAAATTATTCGGCCGATTCAGGATATTCTGATTAAGGTCAACCAGCTCTCATCGGGGAAATTTGAAACGAGGATGCGGGTAAATCGCCGGGATGAGCTTGGATTGCTTGGTCAGAAAATCAATACTATGGCGGTTAGTCTTGGCCATTACACAGCAGAGCTGGAGCAGAAAAATGAAGAAATCCGCTCTATGAATGAATACCTGGAGTCCATAATTAGCCAGACTGCTGATGCGATACACTTGATTGATCTGGAGGGAAGAATCCTGCGGGTGAACCCGGCTTTTGAATGTTTATACGGCTGGAAGAGCGAGGAGATCGTAGATCGGAAGCTGGATTATATTCCGCCATTTTTAGAGCAGGATAGGAAAGAGTGGCAGCGGGAGCTGGAACAGGGCAGATCCGTTATTCTGTCCGAAACCGTACGCAAACGCAGAGATGGGAGTCTCGTGGAGGTCAGTATCAGCGAGTCTCCAATCTTCGACAAATTCGGAAGGATATCGGCTTATATTTGCATCTCCAGAGACATGACCGAGCATAACCGGATGGAAGAACTGCTGCGGAGGTCAGAGAAGCTTACCACGGTAGGGCAATTAGCCGCTGGCGTAGCTCATGAGATCCGTAATCCGCTAACAACGCTTCGGGGATTCCTGCAGATGCAGCAGCACTCCAAAACGATCAACCCGCTCCATACGGACATTATGTTGTCCGAGCTGGATCGAATCAATCTGATCGTGAGTGAGTTTTTGATTTTAGCCAAGCCGCAGGCCGTAAACTACCAAACCAAGGATGTGCGCTATACTCTCGGTGACGTCGTTTCCTTGCTGGATAGTGAGGCTCACTTACATAACGTTGAATTTAGTGTTCATTTCTCGTCGGAAGCGATTCTGGTACACTGTGAAGAGAACCAATTAAAGCAGGTATTCATCAATGTTCTGAAAAATGCCATGGAAGCCATGCCGTCCGGAGGAAAAATTACGTTAATGCTCTATCCCGATGAGCCGGATCTCGCTGTCATTCGAGTAATAGACGAAGGCGAGGGCATCCCTGAGGAACGGATGCAGAAGCTTGGAGAGCCTTTCTATACGAATAAGGAGAAGGGAACGGGGCTTGGCCTGATGATCAGTCAGAGAATCATCGAATCCCATAAGGGCTGCTTTCAAATTGAGAGCGAGGTCGGCAAAGGAACTGTCGTCACGATTACTTTGCCGCGAAGGCACGGCAAGGAAGAGCTCCCACAGGATGCATAGTATTTTCAGGGCTATTGAGACATGAAGTTCTATCAAGAGATCAGAGATCGCATACGGGGTGACAACGAAGGTGAGAATCAACAAGTTCATTAGTGAGACGGGATACTGTTCCCGGCGGGAAGCAGACAAGCTGGTAGAGTCCGGTCAAGTTACGATTAACGGGAAGCCCGCTGAGCTCGGCAGCCAGGCCGAGAAAGGAGACGACGTAAGGATTAACGGGAAGCCGCTGACGCTGAAGTCATCGAAACATGTGTATATTGCCCTTAATAAACCGGTCGGGATCACGAGTACGACGGAGCAGCATATCCAAGGGAATATTGTGGACTTCGTAGGGCATGAGGAGCGGATATTTCCCATCGGGCGTCTAGATAAAGACTCTGAAGGATTAATATTGTTGACCAGTGATGGGGATATTGTGAATAAAATCTTGCGCTCCGAGGGGCGGCATGAGAAGGAGTATATCGTTACAGTAGATAGAGCCATCACCCCATCTTTCGTGAAAGCAATGAGCGAAGGGGTGCGGATTCTCGGCACGAAGACTAGGCCGTGCGAAATCACTCGAATGACGGAACGGGTATTCCGCATTATTCTGACTGAGGGGAAGAACCGGCAAATCCGCCGGATGTGTAGTGCGCTCGGTTATGAAGTGCGGAAGCTGCAGCGTATTCGGATTATGAATATTCATTTGGGGAACCAGCCGATCGGGACATGGCGTGATTTGACACCGCAAGAGAAGCAGGAGCTCGGGGCCGCGCTGAACTATGACTTGAAATAAGAAGCTGTTCATAACAAAACACTCAGGCCTCTAATGGGGCCTGAGTGTTCATCAGCTTGGCAAGCGGTTATTTGTTAATCGCCGGGATGCCTGTTTTCGATTCTTCTTGGTATTTCCGGATAATCGATACTTCAACTCGGCGGTTCTTGGCACGTCCTTCGCTTGTTTTGTTCGAGGCGACAGGGTGGTATTCCCCTTGACCAGTTGAGCTGAACATCTTCGGATTGAGCTTGTCATTAAGCAGCAGAATTTTCATGAAGTTCAGGGCGCGGCCTGAACTCAAGTCCCAGTTCGACGGGAACTCGCTCGTCGAAATCGGTATGTTGTCTGTATGTCCAGATACAACGACCTCGTAGTCCGGGAACTGCTCCAGCATCGTGGAGATGGCTTTGGCGAGTTTCCGGGCTTCCGGCTTCACTTCAGCATCGCCGGACGCGAACAAGGCGTTGTCGCTAATCGTAATCATAAGGCGTGAATGATTGAGCTGTGTATCGAGCTGTGTTGTGAGCCCGTTTTCTTTAATGTAATTGTCCAGACGCTTCTTGAGCGCTTCCAGGTTCGCTTGCTCTTTGCGCATAAGCTCATTTTTCTTCATCAAGCCTTCGGATGAGTCTTTAGCTATCGGGTTCGTCTTGGTGTTGCTTTCGAAGGCATTCTGATCAAGCACGCCAATTCCGCCGGTAAGGACGCTGCTGAACGCTTGGCTCATTTCCTCGAATTTCTTGGCATCCGTAGAGCTCATGCCATAGAGGACAATAAATAGGGCCAGCAGGAGCGTCATTAGGTCAGCATAAGGAATTAGCCAGGATTCGTCAGCATGTTCCTCGTGAGGCTCATGCCTAGTCTTTTTGCTCACCGGAATCACCTACCTTGTCTAATAGACCGGCGCGCTCCGATGGAGTCAGAAATACAGCCAGCTTTTGTTGGATGGCAATCGTTGAGACACCAGATTGGATGGACAGCAGTCCTTCCACCATCATCAGGCGGATTTCGATTTCTTGCTTCGAAAGGCGCTTCAGCTTATTCGCAATAGGGTGCCATAGCACATAACCGGTAAATATACCGAGCAGGGTCGCTACGAAGGCGGCTGCGATCGCATGGGCCAATGAGTCCATATCGGACATATCTGCAAGGGCAGCGATCAGCCCGATTACAGCTCCTAATACCCCGAGGGTCGGAGCATACATCCCGGCTTGGGAGAAGATGAGCGCACCTGCCCGATGCCGTTCTTCGGTCGCTGCAATATCTTCAGCAAGTACATCGCTGACAAACTCCTGGTCATTGCCGTCAATGATCATGCGCATACCGTTGCGCAGGAAATCGTCGTCAATTTCCTCGACCTTGGATTCGAGCGCCAGGAGCCCCTCGCGGCGGGTAACGGTAGCCCATTCCATAAAGAGCGAGATGAGCTCTGCCTTGCTGATCATTCTTTGCTTGACGAATAATTTCTTGAACAACTTTGGAATCTTCTTCAATTCCGAGGAAGGGAAGCCTATGAACAGGCTCGCTGCGGTTCCTACCAAGATAATGACGTACGCCGCCGGGTTGTTAACCAAGTTGACGATTGGAGCTCCTTTAAGGAACATCCCCAGAACTACGGCGACTAAACCGAGAATAATACCGATGAGTGATGAAATTTCCATTATACACCTCGTCCTTGAGATAAATTGAAACCGTGCTTTCGTCCTTAAGCATCCTTGCGAAAAGACAGAAACCATCCAATAAAATAAACGGTTATCTTTTTTATCGACAGAAATCCTTTTTTTTTTAAGTGGTAATTTCGTTTATAATAAGACAATGGCTTATTTAGGAGATCGTGAAGGGAGCGAATCGCCCGTGGGAGTAAAGCACGGAAGGGAATATGAATATATTTTGGCGGAATTTACGGAGGCAGTTGGCCGTATTCCGGATTGCTATGTTTTTTTTGAGATGGAGCCTGCAGAATGGGAAGGGCTATCCAAGGAAGAGAAGCATGAGGTGCTGGAGGCGCTGGCTGAGGACTTGTTCTTCGGACTTGGCTCCGAGCCGGTGATCACTGTGGGCAGCGCGGTTGTTATTTATGACCCGGAGGCACATCGCATTAACGTATTGATCGGCGAAGAGGAGCTGACATCAGTGAAGCTGGTTTAGCAGAATTAAATAATTTTGCATGCGCCTTGGAGCGTGGTAAAATATGAAGTTAGGGACAGCCAATCATCTCTTGGCTTTAGGCATGAATATGGCCTGAGAAGAATAACAATAATCCAAAAGTAGAATTAATAACTACCTATAAAGCCGTGTGCATTAAAGGTACAGGGAGTACTACATAGTCTTGGAAGTTCTTGAAAAAGAACAGGGAGGAAAAAAACATGCCGTTTACACCACAAGAAGTTGAGGCGCATTTGGAAAAGTTGGAGGGATGGGAGCTAGAGGAGGGACGCTGGATCGTTCGCAAATTTACCTTCTCCGAGTATATGAAGGGCATAGCCTTTGTGGACGAGGTCGCGGCGATCTCAGAGGCCTTTAACCACCATCCTTTTATTACGATCGATTACAAAACGGTTACGCTTCGTTTGACATCATGGGAAGCAGGTGGAATCACGGCCATAGATATTAAGGAAGCCGAGCAATACAATGAAGCATACGAGAAAATGAATTCACCCGAAAAAAGCTTATAGCTGTGATAGTAATGGATTAAATACGAGACACGCCCACCGGGAACGCTTCGTTTCCTAGTGGGCGTATTTGTAATATGCTCATTATTTCTTCTCGGCAAGCCAGAGCGCGACGTTCGCAATTTCCTCATCCTGCAGCTTATCTTTGAAGCCAGGCATCATAGAGCCTTTACCCTTCGCAATAATCTTATAAAGCTGCTCGGTTGACAAGGTGGCCCCAATATGCTGCAAATTCGGCCCAGCCAAGCCTTCCAGTTGATCCCCGTGACAGCTGATGCAGTTTGCTTTGATGACGGCTTCCGCTTGCTCTGCGTTTAAAGTGACTTCAGGCATTTGCGTCTTATTTTCTTGCGCCACCTGATCTTTGCCGGGCAGAGTAAAAATAAGCACCAGGGCTAGTGCACACGCGACAAAGAATAGCCCGCTCATAACCCACTTTTGCATTCAAATCGTCCCTCCTATGTAAGCTACCTTATTATTATAACGGAACATGCCCTTTGATCATAGCATTTGTGACAAAAAAAGCAACGAATTCCACGTATAATAGCCCAAAATTCACAATATATTATGAGCATCCTCACAGCGCGCCAGAATCAAGCCATATGGCGTCTTTCGGAGGAGACTGTAAGATGGGCATATCTATGCCTGAGACCGTCTTAAAGGCGTCCTCAGACGCTTTGTAGACCATGCTATAAACGCTCACCCCGATATACCATACAATAATACGGCTTGGATATTGCTCCTGGAGTCATTTTCTCGTACAGATCGGTAATAACGAACCCCGATTTCTGATAAGCGCGGATGGCGCGCGTATTCCAGGTGAGCACTTCAAGATCGATGACGTTGGACGGTGCGCGTCGCTGCGCCTCTTTAACGATCGTTAATACAAACGACTTACCCAAACCTTGGCCGCATAAATCGGGCCGCATTCCGATTCCGAGCCTGGTGACATTCTCCATGGGAAAATACTGGGCGAAACCGGCCAAATTTCCTTCCTCGTCCAGAACGGATACATACTGCTCTGCCCGTAAGACCGGATTGCCGAATTCAACATCAAGAGCCTTCATTTGTTCCCAAGGCAGCCAGCTATAGATATCATAGGGAGAATCGTAGCGCCAAGTACTGATTGCTTCCCCATGATGCTCTTCCATAGGAACGATCTGAAACTGAATATCTCGTTTATCCATCTTGCGCCTCCTTGTACAAATGGGAAATGCCGTGCCATGGAACTTCGCCGGCGCGAACGTTTTACCATCACTGTAACGGGATTTTATTTTATTGTAAAGGCTCTAGCCAAGAGATTTTTGATGGTCAAGGGAATTATGAGGAAGGGTCATCCATTTATAGTGTAAACGGTTTAGCAAGGCGTCAAAAAAATAGTACCTATGGCGCGGATGACTGCAACCTTTTTTCCTAGCTCTTCGTTATTAAGGTAGACCGATGGAATTCCAAACAAAAAGCCGCCACAATTCTGGCAGGAATTGTCGCGGCGATGAAGTAAAAGCAGTAGACATAAATCCGGTTGAGTGATTAGGATTGAGCGGCATGGGTAGCATAGCCGTATTTGCTGAGGATCCGCTTCGCTCCGACGTAACGTTTCTTGTAGTAGCTGTTGCTTAATTTGTCAGTGCGGATTCCTTTAGAAGAAGAGGCATGAGCGAACTTTCCATCGCCGATATAAATACCGACGTGAGATACTCCTTTGCCGGTGGTATTAAAGAATACGAGATCTCCTTCCTGGAGCTGGTCCTTTGCAACAGGTGTGCCCTGTTTGTACTGCGCCGCCGAGACGCGGGCTAGTTTAACACCCATTTTCTTAAAGACGTAGCTTGTAAATCCGGAGCAATCAAAACCTTTTGCGGTCGTTCCTCCGAGCTTGTAAGGTGTTCCGTAGACGGCATTAACCGCTTTGTTCAATGTCGTGTCCGAGTCGGCGTATGCGCTTGCTGTCCCCATCGTAAGAAGAATAGCCAAGCTCGTCGCCGCTGCTGTCAAAGTCTTTCTCAAGATGTTGTGCTCCTTCCAAGGCCTGCGAGGTTAGCTTAAGGATTCGGTTGAAGGTTCCCTATCATCTCTTATGTAGCGAGATCAATTCACCCATAAATGGTTCCCCCGTCTCCCGGGTGCCGGGAATTCGGCTTATCAAGTTGTATGCACCCGAAACGAAACGACTTGCAACAATAATGACAAGATTGTAACTTATCACTTTGGTTATTCTAACAAAAACGGCCATCTTTTGCAAGAAAGGCTCTGCTGCAGTGTGTTGGTAAAGTTATCCTGCGCCATTTAAGAATAAAAAAACCTGTAGGTGGGTTCGGCAAGAACCGTTACAGGTTTTCTGGACGTATTATTCTACATCGTCATGATCGTGGCCATCAACTGCAACCTCTTCGTACTTGTCTGTACTTAGGATGCGTTTGGCACCGACATAACGTTTGACATAATAATCTTCGCTTAATTTGCTGATGATTACGCCTTTCTTCGTTGAAGCGTGAGCGAAGCTCTCGCCATCAACCATAACACCAACGTGGGATATTCCATTACCGGAAGTGTTGAAGAATACGAGATCTCCAGCCTTCAGCTCATCCTTCTTGACAGCTGTTCCCATATTGTATTGGGATGCTGATGTACGAGGCAGCTTAATATCAAGGCTCTTGAAAACGTAAGAGGTAAATCCGGAACAATCAAAGCCATCGGTGCTCGTACCGCCAGATACATATTTCGTGCCTAGTGCGGACTCGATGGTTGAATCCAGTTTAGAGTCTGCGAAAGCGCTGCCAGCCCCTAAGGTGAACAGGATGGACAAACTTACAGCAGCTACAGCCAACTTTTTCTTCAAAGAAGTTATGCTCCTTCCAATGCCTACGAGGTTAGCTTAAGGATTCGGGTTGAAGGTCCCCTATGATCCCTCTGAAGCGAGATCAATTCACCCAAAGTGGTTCCCCCGTTTCCCCGGTGACGGGAATTCGGCTGTGATTTTAACACCCTTTGTAGCTTATTCGACAATGCTGTCAAGCATCTTTGTGAATTATGACAGAAATGATTACAAATCTGTTACTTAAAAAGTACTGTTGTTATTGTAACAAGGCAGGGATCATTTGGCAATGGTTAAATTGCGAGAATTATATAGCAAGCATAGAATAAGGCCCCCGCGATTGCGCGGAAGCCTTGTGGCTCTAGGGAGGAGAGAAGATGAAGAAATTTTAACTTTTTTGTTGCCATAGACAATATTGCGAGGATATTTTCCATATTTTGAAAACGCTGCGGAAGAATGGATATGCTTGCTGCAAAATAAGGGCCAGCAGACCCGTCCAGATCCAGGATACTGTACCGAATAAGATAAATATGATAGAGCAAGAGGCTGCGAGAATAAAGGAGATGCCAAGTCCGGGAAGCAGATGCCTCCAGCAAAGGAGCAGGGACGGCCAGGCATTGCCTCTAAATAAGTAGCCGAATTGCAGGAACAGCACCGTCTGGCGGATGAACCAGCTATAGCAGAGCCAGCCGACTACATAAGCCATAGCGATGACGGCAGCTGATATGTGGCTGCTTCCCTGGAGAATGGGAGACAGGGATGTGTAAGCTTTGGGCAAGAGCCACAGCGTAGGAATTAGAATCAATACTAGCTCTATGAAGTAGAACAGCGTCACAGGCTTCCAAAATTTCTGCATGCCCCGGAAAAGCGGAAGGCCAGGCGCCCGTTCCTCCCCAGGAAGCAGCCCATACAAGATTCCCGCTTGAACAAGAGGAGTGAGCAGCAGGCGAAGCAAAACCATGCCGATGACCATCCATAAGTAATGATGAACCTCGGGAATTTGCCAAAATCTATTCTGCCCCTCGATGACAAAAAGAAGCCGGCTTAGATCGTGGGGAGGAGGGTCAGGGTAGCGGTGCAGCACCTGCACCACGGCCGTATTGACCAGCCGATATAGAAATACTCCCCACAGCAGTTGATACAGGAACAGAATGATGACGGAGGGGAACTGTCTTTTGACGCTGCTCCACCCATTGCGAATATAGGGCATGGTATTCCCTCCTAAAAGTTTTGTGAGCAACACTGCACTGAATAAGCCTCGAACAAAACTTGCATCGTAAGCATGAACCTAGTTTTGTGAGCAATACTGCTCTGAGTAGGCTCCGAACAAAACTGGCATCGTAAGCTGCCTACCATAGGAATGAGCTGGTCAGCATTTCCATCAGCTTCGTTACGGTGATATTGGCACGTGTGCTGACCTTCACGTCCAGGCTGGCTTTAAAATAGTTATTAATATGTTTATTCTCCAGCACCAGCGTGTAATCCGGGTCGAGCATGGCCCATGCGAGGGGTTCCCTATAGGATAATTTCAATTGGGAACGCTCTTCCTTCCCGTCTAGGACCTTACGTACAGTATGCCCGTCTTGGAAGGTGAAGAGGATCGGCACCTTCGCATAGGTTCCCCCCCTGCGGGCGATGTCTACGACGGCCTCATACAGAGTATTGCTGTCCTTCTGGGCCTTATAGATATCAATGTTTTCTATGGCGTAGTCCGCCATTTTTCCATTATATACATACTGGTTGAAATAATTTTTCCAGGAGCGCCCCGTCGTTTGCTCAAGTACCCGCTGAAAATCCGCCGTGGTCGGATGCTTGAACCGATATCTATGCGCATAGAGGGACAGTGCCCGATTCATGGCTTTGTTGCCGATCTGCCGTTCGATGTCCAGAAGAACGAGTTTACCGCGGTGATAGACATTCCTAGCGTAAGTATCCGCTGTGCCGAATTCCCAGGAAGGTTGAGTCAACGGCTTAGGGTCGTGGATCAATGCGGCTTGAATCGGCAGGCTGGTCGTGATTCCGAACTCCTGCTCCATCAGGCGGTCTTCGGCATAGGAAGTGAAGGCCTCGTCCAGCCAGGCTTCTTCAAATTCATTACTGGCCACCATTCCATAAAAAAATTGATGCCCGATTTCATGGATGACCGTTCGCTCCAGCTCGTCATAGCCAGGGGAGTCGCCAGTCGCCCCGAACGCCGTAATCAGGGTCGGGTACTCCATTCCCCCTGCACCATTCCCGTCAGCCGGGGGGACAACGATGGATAAAGTGGAGTAGGGGTAGCTGCCATACCATTTGCTAAAGTTTGATAATGCAACCTTAGCGGCATAGAAGTAACGATCCTTCAAGTCTTTGTGGACTGGATCGAGATACAGCTTGATCCGCACCCCTGGCACCTCCTCCGAAGAGAACGGCTCCTCGGCGTAGATGAAGCTTGGCGAAGCGGCCCAGGCGAAATCATGCACATCATCCGCGTAATACTGGACGGTTTTGCGTTCGCCCCGCTGTATTGCAGGTTTGGTCGGAAATCCTGTAGCAGCTACCTTATACTCACTGGGGACGTCGATATTCACGCTGTAAATGCCGAAATCGGAATAGAACTCCGAATTTCCGTGATACTGGTGAAGGTTCCAGCCCTCCGTGCTTCTTCCCCTTCTTGAGACAGGTTCGTATACGCACAGTTTGGGAAACCATTGTCCAGCCATCACAAAGTCGCCGGCGGTGCCCATTCGTGCAAAAACTTTAGGAAGCTTCACGGTGAAACTCATCTTGAGCGTAATGGTCTCGCCGCCTTGCACCGACATGGGCAGACGCACTTTGGCAAGCGTCCTGTCGCTCGGGTTGCCGTCATCGGGCTGGACATACTGAATCCGATGCAGGAGAGAAATGCCGTCCATCGTCCGGATATCGGTCAGCTCGATGAAACCCCATCCATCCTTCGGCATAACATCTCCACGCAGGCGTCCTCCGGATTCCTTCATAAATGTAGTTTCTGAGGAAGCGAAGGCATTGGGATATAGATGAAAGTAGAGCTCGTTCACCGTTTTTTCCCCGGGATGGGTCCAGGAGAGCGTCTGGGTGCCGGTCAGCGTTCGCTCCTGTTCGTTCAGCTTGACGTCAATATGGTATTCTGTAACCCGGTTGCTGAGTATTTCTGCTGTCGGCTGCTGTATACTCTCCTGCGGGGAAGAAGAGGCCTTCACTGAGGCGGTCTTGCCCTGCTGCGGGGCAAATGAGGGGGCGTCCGTGTGGTCGTCATGAAGCATGTACATGATGGAACCGCCTAAAAGACACAAGGTAAGAATAGCCATACTAATTATTATCGATCGACGGGTCATACCATGGATACCTCCTGTTGACAAGCATCTACAGCATGTATATGTTTGCATTTGGGAGATTATTAGCTAAAATAAAATTAATGTGTATGTCGGCTGAACAAGCATCTCTATGAGGAAAGAATACATGCAGAAACTGCCTTCGGCGGACGCTGTTCAGGTTCTGATCAAGCGACCGCTCAAGCCAGGTGGAGGGAATTATGGATAATAAAGATAAAGATACTTCACAGAAGACGGGCAAGAAGATATTCGCCTTAAATATTATTAGTAACGATGACAAGAGCAAGCATAAAGGATTCGGCGCAGGCTCCATCGATTTGAACAGCATGTCGCCGGTCATCATCGACGGGAACGAAGCTTACATCGATATCGGCGCTATGCATGCCAAGAGTAAGGTGGAGAAGGGCATCAAGTTCTCGACGAATAAGGAGGACGTTCCTAACGGACGCCAAGTATGGATCGTATGGGTAGCCGTGGACCGGACGCCGGAGCTGGGGCAATTTTACGGCGGGATGACTGCCTGCGAAATGCTGATCGATACGGAAGCGCGCCGCGGATGGAAAATTCTTGCCGATCATGTCAACAAGATGGACTATGCTCTAAAGCGCAAAGTCATTTTGGATGGGCTGGGGACGGAAGAAAAGGCCGCCCTGAAGAAGCTGCTCATAGAAACCAACGAAGAATGGTGGGAGAAGTCTTCAGACGAGCTGAAGGCAGCTCTGGAGACGGAATAGAAGCGAGTTCCATATTCAAAACAGCAATCCATCGAGATTGTCATATAAATAAGCACGCGCAGCTCAGAGGGGATCCTCAGCCGGACGCGTGCTTATTTGATTTCTGAAGGCGACGATGCCGGCTTTATATCGGATGATCGCGATCCTGAGGGTCAGCAGCCAGCGCGGGCACAGGTGCAGGACAGGCCCTTCAATCAAGGCATGCCCCGATCCAGCCCTTAGACAGTGGGGGACTTACCCATGGCAATGTTTCTCCTTCTGATGCTCCAGCGTCATCGTAATCAGCGTTTGGATATGATGATCCTTCAGAGAATAGAATACGTTCTTGCCTTCTTTTCGTGATTTCGTAATGTCCATTTGCTTTAATAATCGTAAATGATGGGAGGCCGTAGCGACGGAGCTGTTCAGAATCAAAGCGACATCGCGAACGCATAGTTCCTCACTCTGCTGCAGCAAGTAGGCGATCTTCATCCGGTTGGGATCGGACAGCGCCTTGAACATCTGTGTCATGCCGAGGATATCATCTTCATTGAGACTGCTGCGAAGTTCATCTGTAATGCCGCTGTGTAGGTGGGATTGTTCGCGAACTTCAGCTTGGACTAGAATCGGACTTGTCATATGTAAGGAACCTCCTAAATTCTTTAAGAAGAACATTCAAGTGTTTGTTTGAATGTTGTGTATACTGTACTCCTGCTGCCCATTATAATCAAATGTCCGCTTGAATGTACGGACGGAGCACTGAACTAAATAAATGCAAAAAAGCGCCAAGTAGGCGCTCCAGCAGATGCTTCAACAAAAGTTGAATTGTTTTGGAACAGGGGTTGGAGGAACCGTTAGAAAGTAAATTTTGCACAAACGCATGTAGTCTGGGTCGCCGTTGTTTAAAACTCTTGAAACACGTTCATGTTCTTATCAAGCAGAGGAACATAAGGATTATCCCGCAGGAAAAAACGCCATGGCTTAGCAGCATACTCCTGTGCATACGCGATATTAATACGCGGCGACTGCATGATGGTCTCCTTCCGCAGCGGTCTGCCCGCCTCAATCCATAACGGGCCGCCCTGCTCGAGCAAAGATTGGCCATTTAGCGATTTATCGATGCGAAGTCCGCGGCACAGCTTGCCTGGACCTCCGGATAAAACAACGGGCTTCCTGGCCGCCGCGCCTCTATATTTACGCATTAGAGCTTCATCCTCCGCTGTCAGGGGCTCAACAGCCCGGATCAGTACAGCCTGCGGATCATCGACGGCACCGGTAACGACGTTCAGGCAATGATACATTCCATAGATTAGATAAATGTAGGCTGTTCCGCCTCGGCCGAACATGATCTGCGTTCTAGCGGTTCTTCGCCCGCCGTGAGCGTGGCTTCCCTTATCCTCTATGCCGCCATAGCTTTCCGTCTCGACGATGCGGGAGCGGATATCTCCGTCCTCGGTTCGGCGGACGAGCGTATGTCCGATTAGCCGGGGGGCTGCTTCCAGAGCTGTCGTGTCGTAGAATTCAGGAGGCAGTGTCATACCTTCCGGGTATGGGGTAAACGGTAAGCTCATGATTAAGAGATCTCCTTTTCTGTACATCATTCGTACGTCCTATGCGTGCCGAATGAGGATATCTCACATGTTACAGCATGCTTTGCGCCTAGTCCATCCACCAGCGCTTTAGATCGCTCCACCAGGAGCGGCTCTGAGTTTTTTCTTCGACGGGCAGCGGTTCAGGCTCTTTATCCCCGTGAACATCACACGTCTCTGTCGGTTCTGTGCCCTCAATAAATACCTCCAGCTTTTTGCTGGGGCAATCCTCCGTCGCAAGCTTGCCTGTCGCGGGATCAAGATATACGCTGACAACCCCGTCGGGAATCGGAAAAATTTTTGGCGGTACTTTTTCCAGGGCCTTCTCGGTATATTTGGCGAATATAGGGGCCGCCTTGCGTGATTCAGCCGTACCTAGCATTTTCCCCTTGTCATATCCAACCCAGACGGCCGTAGACAGCTCTGGCGTGAATCCCACCAGCCAGGCATCGGTGCTTGTCGTGCCTGTCTTGCCGGCAACCGGACGCTTGATGTCCGCCGACACCCGGTTTCCGGTTCCTCCGGCTTCGAATACGCTCTCCAGCAAATGGGTCAGCACGTAAGCTGCGGCAGGCTCGACGACTTGCTCGGGGGCAGCGGAGGGAGCTTCATATAATATGTGGCCCTCATCGTCGGTAATTTTCAGTACGGCAACCGGTTTGACCTGTTTGCCTTGGTTACTGATTACCCCAAACGCCGTAGCCATCTCAAACGGACTGACCGGCGACGTACCCAGCGCCAGGGAAGGCACCGCATTCAGCGGGCTGGTAATCCCCATCTTCCGGCCTAACTCAATGACCTGATCGGCACCAACCGTCAGGATTGTATTGACCGCATAAATATTGTCCGAGGCGGCAATGGCCTGGCGCATATCGATTTCTCCCAAGTATTTGTCGCCGAAGTTTTTGGGGCTGTACGTTTTCCGGTTGTTATCATAATGAAACAAGGTCGGCTGGCTGGAGAATTTGCTGGCACTTGTCATCTTGCGGGAAGACAGGGCGGACAAGTACATAATCGGCTTGAAGGTTGAGCCAGGTTGACGGGCCGTTGCGAAGACATGGTTGTACTGGCTCCGTACATAGTTCACGCCGCCAACGAGCGCTTTGATATGGCCGGTGCGCGGGTCGATGGAGATCAGGGCTGCCTCCAGATCGGGCGAGTCCTTCAGTTCGCTTGTCACGGCAAGCTCGGCCGCCTTTTGCGCATCCATATCCAAGGTGGTGTATATTTTGAGTCCGCCGTTTTCCAGCAGGCTCTCATCGAATCCGAGCTCGTTGATGATCACATTTCGGACGTAGTCGCGAAAATATGGGGCCTGATCTCCAGTCGTCCGCAGCTTCGGAGATTGGAACTGGAGGATTTCCTCATAGGCTTTTTCCGCCTGAAGTTCGGTGATGTTTCCCGTTTCCACCATGGCATTTAAGATGAGACGCTGGCGGTCCTTTGCATTCTTCATCTGATTGAAAGGGGAGTAATAAGTAGGCCCCTTCGGCACACCGGCCAGCATGGCGCTTTCGGCCAGGCTGAGCTGTTCCGCGGATTTGCCGAAAAACATTTGGGCTGCCGCCTCGATGCCATAAGCACCGTGGCCGTAGTAAATTTCGTTAAGATACATTTGCAGGATTTCATCCTTACCCAGCTTCATTTCCAGCTGTGCAGTGTACATCGCTTCCTTCAGCTTCCGCGACCATGTACGCTCGTGCGATAAATACAGGTTTCGCGCGAGCTGCTGCGTCAACGTGCTTGCTCCCTGCACTCTGTTCATCTCCTTGAGATTGACGAGAACGGCCCGGGCCATCCCTTTAAGATCAAAGCCGAAATGATTATAGAACTGCCGGTCTTCTACAGCGAGCGTCGCTTGAATGAGGTATGGTGAAATATGATTTAGCGCAACGTTGGAACGGCTCCGGTCGGAGCTGGAAAAGACAGCGATAGCCTCGCCCTGGCGGCTGAGGAGCTGTGAATGCCGGTCGGAGTATGCTAGCGGCAGATCCGCTTGATATAAATAGAAGATAAGCGCTCCGGAGGCGATCAGCATGGTAACGCCACAGGCCAGGAAACATTTGAATATAAGGAATCTTCTGCGGTGCGAGCCCCGTCTGCTGCTGCGGACAAGTCTTTGCATAGCTCTCAATCGCCTCCAACCTTCGATTTTCCGCTCTTGATGCGGCTACTGTTCAGTATGGGAAAGTTTGGGGGAGATATTCATGGCGGAGGCATGGGGAAGATCGATTTTACGGATTTCCAGAAACAGTTGCATTTTCACCTTGTTTTAATATAATCAAATTTGTTTGGTACAATAGGAAGAGAAACTTTGCGAGAAGTGAATCTGGACAGCCCCCGGCCTCCGGTAAGGGTTAATATGACGGCTAAACACTATTCTAACGGGAAAGAAGGGTTATACGATGGAATTGTGGTTTACGGAGAAACAGACGCCCGTCTTTGGCATTACGGCAAAAATTCGGGAAACATTGGTGAGAGAGCAGACGGATTTTCAGGATTTGGCGATCATTGATACCGAAGAGTTTGGACGAATGCTAGTGCTTGACGATATGGTCATGACGACGGTGAAGGATGAATTTGTATACCATGAGATGGTAGCTCATCCAGCGTTGTTTACGCACCCGGATCCGAAGCATGTGCTTGTTGTCGGTGGCGGTGACGGTGGCGTTATTCGCGAAATAATGAAGCACCCTAAGGTGGAGAAGGCTGTACTTGTTGATATTGACGGGAAGGTCATTGAATATTCGAAAAAATATTTGCCGGAAATCGCTTGCGAGCTGGATAACCCGCGCGTTGAAGTTCAAGTAAATGACGGCTATATGCATATTATTCAGAGCAAGAATAAATACGACGTGATTATGGTGGACTCCACGGAGCCTGTAGGTCCGGCAGCCCCATTGTTCGAGCGCGGCTTCTACCAAGGGATCTACGAGGCGCTCAAAGATGACGGCATTTTTGTAGCTCAAACCGACAATCCATGGTTCAAAGCGGATTTGATTCAAAAGGTGAATAAGGACGTTAAGGAAATCTTCCCGATCGTCCGGGTATACGGCGCTAACATTCCTACGTATCCGAGCGGTCTATGGACCTTTACGATGGGCAGCAAAACCCATGATCCGCTTCAAGTAGATGAGACCCAAATTCCGGAGATCGATACGAAATATTACTCGCCGCGTCTGCACAAAGCTGCATTCGTGCTGCCTAAATTCGTAGAAGATCTCGTGAAATAAGGGGGCGTGCAGCAATGAAATTGGATCAGGCATATTCGGGCAACGTATTTATTTGCAGTTCCGAGTCGTATGAGGATGCCAAAGCGGTCATCTACGGGATGCCGATGGATTATACCGTCAGCTATCGTCCGGGCTCGCGGTTTGGCCCTGCGCGCATTCGCCAGGCATCGGTTGGTCTGGAGGAATACAGCCCGTATTTGGATAAGAGCATTCTAGACGCTGATTATTTCGATGCGGGGGACTTGCTGCTGCCTTTCGGCAATGCGGCCCGCAGTCTTGACGTGATTGGCGACTATGTTCGCGGTTTGCTAAAAGACGAGAAATTCCCGATCGGACTAGGCGGAGAGCATTTGGTCAGCTGGCCGGTCATTCAAGCGATGTATGAGAAGTATCCTGATTTGGCTGTAATTCATATTGATGCTCACGCCGATCTTCGTGATCAATATGAAGGCGAGCCGCTGTCCCACTCTACGCCGATTCGCAAAGCGGCTGAATTGATGGGCGGCAAGAACATTTATCAATTCGGAATCCGTTCCGGATCGAAGGAAGAATTTCTTTACGGACGCCAGAATATTAACTTCCATCCATTCGAGGTAGCCGCGCCGCTGAAGACCGAGCTTCCGAAAATGGGCTCGCGTCCGGTGTATGTAACGATCGATATCGACGTGCTCGATCCGTCCTGCGCCCCGGGTACAGGAACGGCCGAAGCGGGGGGGATTACCTCGAAGGAACTGCTTGAAGCGGTTCATTTGATTGCTAGATCCGACGTGAACGTCGTCGGCTGCGATCTTGTAGAGGTTGCTCCGATCTATGACCCGACCGAGCAGACGCAAATCGTGGCTGCCAAGCTCATTCGCGAAATGCTGCTGGGCTTTGTGAAGTAGTTTTAAATGGCTTATTTATTGTTCAGATTCAAATGCTGGAAATACCCTGCAGCGCAACTGGCTGCAGGGTATTTTTGTGCTCTGACCGGCGTTTGTCCCAGTGTATGCCCTTGGAACTATTTTGCATGTCTAGTGAGAAATTATGGCAACCTTTACCCAATTTATGCGTCTAATCACATGGCATTTGAAATATTTACTTAGCATATGAACTGGCAGGCAGTTAAGGAGGAAAGATGAACAAAAAGAGCAATCTAAAGGGCTATTTGTTGGCGGGCGGCTTGGTCGTCTTGGCTGCTGCTCTCATCATTGGTATCGTGAAGCTGCAGGAACGGGATCAAGCGTTGAAGGTTACGGATGCTTCCGCTGCGGGTGTTGCCCTTGACGGGGAACTGCCGGTAAAGCCAGACCTTGAAGAGCAATCTGACATATCGCTGGAACAGGTTCAGTATCAGGATCAAGAGGGAGAAGCACTGTCCCCTTACTTGCTGGATCACCTGTCATTCCAGGAGGAAGAGGTGAAATCCGTCCTTGCGGTTTGGAAGGGAACGAAGAAGGAATTACCGCTTGAACGCCAGTACGTGATCTTGCAATCTTTGCGTTTTACAGATATGCAGGCCGCGGCAACAGAGACGGCTTCCCCAGCAGGACAGGTTATTCTGCAATTTGCACTTAGCGATCAGAGGATCATTGAATTACCCTATAATTTGGACAATAACGCATTTGAATCCGCGGGGAAGGCATATTATGCCGATGACCAGGTGCTGCTGCTAATGCATGGTCTGATGAAACCCGATTCGGAGCTCGGGGTGTTTGATGCTTTTGAAGAAAGGGCCCGGTTGGAAGCGGAGAAGCAAGCCGAATTGTCGGAACCCAAAGGGGTTGAAAGGGAACAGATCGCGGTGGACGGCTTAATCTATTCAGAATGGGAGGAACGGCTGGACACCGAAACCGCTGACTGGAGTATTCCTTACTACGATAACGCCGTAGGCGAAGTCAAAGAGGTTCGCAAGTTTAGTAACGGAATTCTTGTGCTTAACAACAAAATCATCTTCTGCGACGGCTCTCACGAGACGCCCGGCGGAGTGAAGGTAGGGCTGACGGCGGCAGAGGTCGGCAAGAAACTGCATGCAGACCCGATGAAGCTGCCGAGTAAATGGAGTTATAAATCGGGGGATTATTTCCGGTTCCATCTTCATTTCGACGGTTCCAAGGTCAAATATATGGCTCTAAGCCAGCCGCTTTAACTAAATCCTTTAAATTAGAGACACCGCTCGTGAGAGCGGTGTTCTTCATGTAGAACCGGCGGCGGGGAACTCCCCGCAAGTTTTGAATGATCGTTGCTGAAGCTAAAATATTGAATTGCACCGTTGAACTGGATATAGTAGTACAATAAGAAAATGTTGAAGAACAGGCTGATGGATGGAGATGATAGGGTGCCGAACTGGAAGCCAGCCGTCATCGTCATTAATAGCCAGCAAGGCGATGAGGCTTCAGAACAGCGTATCAAGGGCGAGACATTAAGCAAGGGCAGCACGCTGTACGTCAGATATGTCGAGCCTGAACCAGGGCCAACGGGCGGTACGACGCGGGCCACGATTAAAATTTCGCAGAACGAGCTCAAAATCATGCGCCACGGGGAGGTGGAATCCGAGCAGACGTTCCAGCAGGGCAAGCGGCTGCCGGGGTTCTACAGGTCACCTTATACGAGGTTCAATTTATCTACAGATACAAGCAAGCTGGATTCTCGTCTGGATGAGTCCGGCGGGTCGGTAGCCTGGGAATACGACCTATGGGTTCATGAAGAAATCACCGGACACTTTGTAATCAGTTTACATATACAGGAGGAAGTTTAAGATGACAGTTAATCCCTTGGAACAAATCAATCAGTCCGTGAAGGAAGCGATTCTTAACGCAGTTGTTGCTGCTGGACTCGCAAATCGCGATGAGGTGCCTGCTATCGTATTGGAGGTGCCGAAGGATAAAGCGCACGGGGATCTCGCCACGAACGCTGCTATGCAGCTCACACGGATCGCTAAGAAAAATCCGCGCCAAATCGCGGAAGAAATCGTGAAGAACATCGATTATGAACAAGCTGGTGTCGAACGGGCGGAAATTGCTGGTCCGGGCTTCATTAACTTTTTCCTTAGCAAAAGCTATCTGTACCCTGTCTTGGAGCAGATTTATGCGCAAGGCGAAAAGTATGGCCGGGTAAAGCTTGGGGAAGGGAAAAAGGTACAAGTCGAGTTCGTCAGCGCCAATCCGACAGGCAGCCTGCATTTAGGACATGCACGGGGGGCGGCAGTGGGGGATGCCTTGTGCAACGTGCTTGATTATGCCGGTTACGAGGTTACACGAGAGTATTATATCAATGATGCTGGCAACCAGGTCGCGAACCTCGTGAAATCCATCGAGGCGAGATATATGCAGGAGCTTGGCCAAGATGTGGAAATGCCGGAGGACGGATACCATGGCGAAGATATCAAAGGCTTCGCAAAGGAATTGGTTGCCGAGAAGGGAGATGCGTTATTGTCCCTTCCGCCGGACGAAAGAGAGGAGTTCCTCCGCAAGTACGGATTGGAGAAAGAGCTGGATAAGATCAAGCGCGACCTGAGCCGTTTCCGGGTGGGCTTCGATGTATGGTTTAGCGAGACCTCTCTGTACGTGGATGGACAGGTGGAGAAGTCGCTGGAGGAGCTGCGCACCAAGGGACAAACTTATGAGCTGGACGGTGCGACATGGCTTAAATCCACGGAGTACGGGGATGATAAAGACCGGGTACTCGTGAAGAACGACGGAACCTATACTTATTTGACGCCGGATATCGCTTATCACCGCAACAAATACGACCGCGGCTATGATCGGATGATTAACATTTGGGGCGCCGACCACCACGGTTACATTCCGCGGGTGAAAGCGGCTATGCAGGCCCTTGGCAACGATCCGGACAAGCTGACGGTGTTGATCGCTCAGATGGTTAGCCTGTTCCAGGACGGCGAGAAGGTGAAAATGTCCAAACGGACAGGCAAAGCCGTAACGATGGTCGATTTGATGGATGAGGTCGGAGTCGATGCGATTCGCTATTTCTTTACAATGCGGAGCATGGATTCACATTTGGATTTCGACATGGATCTGGCTATTTCTACATCCAATGAGAACCCGGTTTATTATGTCCAGTACGCGCATGCGCGGATCTGCAGCATCTTCCGTCAGGCGGAGGAGCAAGGCATCGTGATTCCTGCCATCCAAGATGTGAAGCTGAGCAAGCTGACCGCTGAGCATGAGTTCGATCTATTGCGCAAAATGGGCGAACTGCCGGAAGAAATCGGCGTAGCGGCCGAGAACTTCGCGCCGCATCGCCTGGTGCGTTATTTGTATGAGCTGGCGGCATTGTTCCACAGCTATTACAAAGCGGAGCGCGTCATTACCGAGGACGCGGAGCAGACCGCTGCGCGGCTGGCGCTGCTTGGCGGCGTGCGTACCGTGCTGGCCAATGTGCTGAAGCTGATCGGCGTATCTGCGCCGGAACGGATGTAGCACGGGCCAGGGTTGTCCGCAACAGCGGCAAGCAGCGAGTCGTCGCGCCTGCGCATGGGCGGGAGTGCCGCTTGCTGCGCTGCCCGCATGCCGAGCCGCCTGGCTCGGGAGCCGTCTTCTTCGCGACTGCGAAGAGGGCGGCTTTTTGTGCGGCGGCTTTCCGCCGTGCGGCGTCCGGCAGGGCTGCACTCCTCTGCAGCTTGCAGGCCGCCCTGCCGGATCTTGCTGGCGTCAGCCCTGCCGGCGCCGCGATGTTTTGCCTCGTAGGAGGCGCACTGCGCTGACCTCGCCCTGCCTGGACCGCCCCCGGGGTAGCGACCCAGCCAGCGGACGCGCCGTGCGGCGAAGACGCTGCTTGATCTCGTCCGGTGTAAGATTCGGACGCGCCGCCAGCAGCAAAGCGATAGCGCCGCTGACATGGGACGTCGCCATCGATGTGCCGCTCATTTCGCGGTGTCCTCCACCGAGCCAGGAGGACGTGATTTTTTCCCCTGGGGCGTAAATGTCGATATAAGGGCCGTAATTGCTGAAAGAGGCGACCTTCCCGTCCCGGTTCGTAGCCCCGACGGAAATGGTCTGGGCATATTTTGCCGGATAATCCGCGGTGCGCTGTTTTTTGTCGTTTCCTGAGGAGGCGACAATAACGACGCCCGCTTCATGGGCTTTCCTGACAATATTTTTAAGGGATATGCTTGTCGACTTCATACCGAAGCTCATGTTGATAATGTGCATACGGTTTCTGATGCACCAGTCAATTCCAAGGATAATATCTGACACGTACGCTGATCCGTTATGATCAAATGCCTTGACGGGATATATTAATGAACGAGGAGCCACGCCAATCATCCCCTGCGCGCCGCCGGCTGCGGCGATCGTTCCCGCAATATGGGTGCCGTGTCCGTTATCGTCATGAGGCAGACTGGCACGGTTCAGCAAATGAATGCCGCGTGCCAATGAATAACGCAGATCGGGATGGCTGTAATCCGCTCCCGTATCGATGACGGCTATACGGATGCGATGTCCTGTTGAGACAGACCACACTTCAGGCGCTCCAATCCGCTTTACACCCCAAGGGATCTCGGTGGCGCGTTCTTTGGTGCGGGAAGCTGGCGAATTAACGCTGATGGTGGAATCACTTTCGACATATAGCCCGGGTTCGGAGTCAATTTGGCCTTCCTGAAGACGCAAAGGGCAAAACAGGGCTTGCAGCAGCGGCGATGAACGGATGGACTGCAGGGCGGGATATTTGTGCCGATACTTGAACCATTGACGGATAAACTCATAATAGTGGCTTGGCTGCAGAAATCGGACGATATGCCGCCCGCTTTTTCCGGAGGGGTCGATGGAGTCGTTCAAAAAGCGCAGTAATTTGGCGTAATCCATAGATGATATCCTCCCGAGTTAGCGTGTTGGAGTATATTATGATGAAGCTGCTGACCGGGAGTGGGGAAGTGGCCCTGTTCCGAGGAAATGGGCAAACAGGCCTGAGCTATCAATAATAAAAATATTGTTAGAAATGCTGCAAAAGGCTTTAAGTCCCGTGTCCAAAGGAAGAATATAGACATAGGATGAAGTGAAGGCCTTAATGGTCTTCATGACCACCCGAAGAGAAGGCTCGCGCCTTTTTCTCGGTCGGATACAGTCGAGAGACGGCGAACGATTTGTTCCCGTCTTTTCTAATGGATTTAGCGCCGTAGGGCAATACACGATTTGGACACGTTTTAACCACACTATTAAACTTGACATCTTAATACCAAATAGGTTTTACTTAGGTGTGATATGGATATGTTAGTGAAGGAATCAAGTTCCAATTTGATTTCGGCACCTGTATAGTGAACTTTGCGTGAGAGGAAGTGTCCGCCTGGTGAGTACCCCACTTAATTTGAAAATCGACCCGGAGAAGGTCCATGAAATTCCAATGGTTGACTTGGCCTTTTTGATTTTGAAAGCGGCAAATACACCGTATTATTACCGCGACCTGATGAACGAGGTAGCGAAGGTCCGCAATATGTCGGAGGAAGAAATTAATGAAGCGATCGCTCAATTGTACACGGAGATTAACATTGACGGTCGATTTGCCTGCGTAGGCACGAACCTGTGGGGCTTGAAGCGCTGGTATCCGATTGAGAAATCTGAGGATCCTGTGGCGAATGCGAAGCGTCCACGCATCATTAACGATGATGATGACGATTTGGAAGACGAGGACTTCACGGATGAGGAAGACGATTTCACGGAAGACGACGATTTCGATGCTATCGATGAAGAGGACGATCAAGACGAGCTGTTCTCGGATGATGACGATGACAGCGTCGACGAAGTCGATGAAGAGCCGCTGATCGATGATGAAGAACTCGATGAAGAGGACGAAGATTCGGATTCCGAAGATGAGGAATTCGAGGATGAATTCGAAGATAAATAAACCTGATTTTCATCCTTTGAATTTGCACGAAATTGCCACAATTGTAACCTCTTGAAATGCTCTCTTCTTTACTTGACAGGGGAGATGCTAACGGGTAAACTATTGCATGGGCTTATGATTCAAACCTATAAATATGTTCTAAATTTTAAAAGTGCCCCGACCTATTCGGGTGTCACTTTTTTGTTTTTTTATGTCCATTTTAGCTATGATTCGTGGGCTAATGGGTTACGCTATGATCTGAGTCGCCTGAATTTCTGGACTATTATGTAGGAGGTTTTTTGACTGTGGCAAAATATATTTTCGTAACAGGCGGGGTTGTATCTTCCCTAGGCAAAGGGATTACGGCCGCTTCACTCGGCAGGCTGTTAAAAAATAGAGGTTTAAAGGTAACGATCCAGAAATTCGATCCTTACATTAACGTGGATCCGGGTACGATGAGTCCTTACCAGCACGGGGAAGTGTTCGTCACGGATGACGGGGCCGAGACTGACCTCGATCTTGGTCACTACGAACGCTTTATCGACATTAACCTGTCCAAGAACAGCAACGTAACAACGGGCAAAATCTATTCCTCCGTCATCGGCAAGGAACGCCGCGGAGAATACCTCGGCGGAACAGTTCAAGTCATCCCGCACATTACGAATGAAATTAAAGAGCGTGTATTCGTGGCTGGCCGCGAGGCGGGCTCGGACGTGGTTATTACAGAGATTGGCGGAACGGTGGGCGATATCGAGAGCTTGCCTTTCCTGGAAGCGATCCGCCAGATCAAGAGCGACGTTGGCCGCGACAATGTCATGTATATCCACGTCACGCTTATCCCATATATCAAGGCTGCTGGCGAAGTCAAAACGAAGCCGACCCAGCATAGCGTCAAAGAGCTTCGCAGCATCGGCATTCAGCCGAACGTGATCGTATGCCGCACGGAGCATGAGTTGTCCGAAGACATGAAGGCGAAGATCGCTCTCTTCTGCGACATCGATGCCAATGCGGTAGTAGAGTGCCGCGATGCGGATACATTATATGAAATTCCTCTTAACTTGCAAGGGGAAGGGCTAGACGAGATTGTCGTCAATCACTTGAAGCTGAATGCACCGGCTCCAGATATGAGCGAGTGGGTAAAACTGGTTGACCGGATCAACAAACTGGAGAAGACGGTTGAAATTGCAATCGTCGGCAAATATGTAGCTCTTCATGATGCGTACCTGAGCGTTGTAGAGTCGTTGTCGCATGCCGGCTTTGACAACAATGCGGAAGTGAAAGTTCGCTGGGTAAATGCGGAGGAAATTACCGCAGATAATGTAGCTGAGCAGCTCAAGGGCGTCGGCGGCATTCTGGTGCCTGGAGGATTTGGCGACCGGGGGATCGAAGGCAAAATTACGACGATCCGTTATGCCCGCGAGCAGAAAGTTCCGTTCTTCGGCATTTGCCTGGGCATGCAGGTAGCTGTCATTGAAACTGCACGTGCGCTTGCTGGCCTGGAAGGCGCGAACAGCTCGGAGATCAATCCGGCTACGCCGCATCCGGTGATCGATCTTCTGCCAGAGCAGAAGGATATCGAGGATCTGGGCGGAACCATGCGTCTCGGCTTGTACCCATGTAAGCTAGTGCCGGGCTCCTTGGCTGAGCAGTGCTACAAGACAGAGCTGGTGGATGAACGGCATCGCCATCGTTATGAGTTCAACAACAACTATCGTGAACAGCTGGAAGCGGCAGGCCTGCGCATTTCAGGAACGTCCCCAGACGGCCGTCTCGTCGAAATCGTCGAGCTTCCTGACCATCCGTGGTTCCTGGCTGTTCAATTCCATCCTGAATTCACGTCCCGTCCGAACCGGCCTCAGCCGTTGTTCCGCGAGTTCGTGAAGGCGTCGATCGCGCATAATTCTTAATTCTTTTCTCTTCCTGTTAGGAATCACGAATGATTTTAAGTATCTTTTTACCAAATTAGAAGGGATTTCCTAAATCGAGGCGAATTATACCTTATGAGAATTACAAGGGCTAGACTTGTAGGAGGGTGTCTCAGTGGAAGAGAAGAAAGTGTTAATTGTCGATGATCAGAACGGAATCCGTATTTTATTAATGGAAGTGTTCAGCAGCGAGGGCTATAAGACATTCCAGGCTGCTAATGGCAAGATGGCTTTGGAGATCGTCCGCAGCGATTCACCGGACCTGGTGCTTCTCGACATGAAGATTCCCGGCATGGATGGACTCGAGATATTGAAGCATATTAAGGAAGTCAATCCGGCCATTAAGGTTATCATGATGACAGCTTATGGCGAGCTGGATATGATCAAGGAAGCGACAGAGCTTGGCGCATTGAGGCATTTTACGAAGCCTTTCGACATTGATGAAATGAGAATGGCGGTAAATATGGAGCTGAAGGGCGGCGCCGTCCTTTAAGCGAAAGCAGCAATCAAATATGTCGTAAAGACAGCCTCCTTCGAGCGAGGGGAAATTCGTTTTCCTTCGCCTGAAGGAGTTTTTTTTACATATGTGGGTAAGGTTTTTAGGTGGGGATCAACTATCGGTTGGCGGCATAATTTCATAAATAGATGGAAAAGCTTGAATAGTATTTTTGTCGGGTTGTGTTATAATAATTACGTGTGAATGTCGGCAAAATGAATACAAACAAACGTCCTAGGAGGATTGGAGCCATGCCATTAGTAAGTATGACAGATATGTTGAACAAAGCTCTTAAAGGAAAGTATGCAGTGGGTCAGTACAACATCAACAACCTGGAGTGGACATACGCAATTCTTGAAGCTGCCGAAGAAGAGAAATCTCCGGTAATTCTTGGCGTATCCGAAGGTGCAGCTCGTTACATGGGCGGATTCAACACCGTTGTGAAAATGGTGCAAGGCCTAATGGAAGACTTGAAAATCACAGTTCCTGTAGCGATTCATCTTGACCACGGTTCGAGCATTGACAAATGTAAAGAAGCGATCGATGCCGGATTTACCTCCGTCATGATTGACGATTCCCACAGCCCAATTGAGAAAAATATCGAAACGACGAAAGCTGTCGTGGAATATGCGCACGCTAAAGGCGTATCCGTTGAAGCCGAAGTAGGTATGGTCGGCGGACAAGAAGACGACGTCATCGGCGAAGTAATGTACGCGAAGCTGGATGACTGCGTACGTATCGTGAAAGAGACAGGCATCGATACGCTTGCGCCGGCTCTTGGCTCCGTACACGGTCCTTACAAAGGCGAACCGAATCTTGGCTTCAAGGAAATGGAAGAGATCTGCAATGCGGTTAGCCTCCCGCTAGTTCTGCATGGCGGTACGGGAATTCCTACGCATGACATTAAGAAGGCTATTTCCCTCGGTACTTCCAAAATCAACGTGAACACAGAGAACCAAATGTCCTTCACGAAAGTGGTTCGCGAAGTTCTGGCCGAGAAGGCTGAAGCTTACGATCCTCGTGTATTCCTTAAACCTGGCCGCGAAGCTATCAAGCAAACGGTTATCGGTAAAATGCGCGAGTTCGGTTCCAGCAATCAAGCCTAAGCCCATAACTCCAGGCACAGTTTGCAATTCATATTATAAGAAAGACACCGCTCCTCGGGCGGTGTCTTTCCTATTTCAGTACATAAGTGGTATTATGGATAAGAATCGTTGAGTGCTATTGAGCAAGATGTTTTATGTCTAATGAATTGAGGAACTATTTTCGGCTTCAGGGGGATTTTCTTCTTATGGAAAAGTTAATGATTCATGGCGGACGCCCGCTCAGGGGGACCGTTCAAATTAGTGGAGCCAAGAACAGCGCGATTGCGCTCCTTCCTGCCGTCATCCTGGCGGAATCGGAAGTAACTCTGGATAATTTGCCGCATCTTAGCGATGTGGCGGTATATACGGAAATATTGGAGGAGCTGGGAGCGAAGGTAACCTGGACGGACGGCAAAATCAAGATCGATCCGAGCCAGATTCGCCCTATTCCGATGCCTAACGGCCCCGTGAAGAAGCTGCGGGCCTCTTATTATATGATGGGCGCCATGCTGGGGAGATTTGGCGAGGCAACGATTGGACTGCCAGGGGGCTGTAACTTCGAACCGCGTCCCATCGACCAGCATATTAAGGGGTTTGAGGCGCTGGGAGCCACGGTTACGAATGAGCACGGATCCATCCATCTCCAGGCTAAAGAGCTGAGAGGCGCCAAAATATATCTGGATGTGTGCAGCGTCGGTGCGACGATCAACATTATGCTGGCGGCTGCGAGAGCCAAAGGCTCCACGATTATTGAGAATGCGGCAAAAGAGCCTGAAATTATAGATGTTGCCACATTGCTGAACTCGATGGGAGCCAGCATCAAGGGCGCGGGAACCGAGACGATCCGAATTGAAGGGGTTAGGGAGATGAGCGGCTGCCGCCACTCGATTATTCCTGACCGGATTCAGGCGGGTACTTATATGATCGCTGCGGCCGCGACCCGCGGCGATGTGATCATCGACGGGGTTATTCCGAAGCACCTTGAGGCGCTTACGGCGAAGTTAATCGAAATGGGCGTTACGGTCGAAGAAATGGACGAGTCCATTCGTGTTCTTGGCGCGCCTCGGTACGAGCATGTTGACGTGAAGGCCCTTGTCTATCCGGGCTTTCCGACGGATATGCAGTCTCCGATGACCAGTCTGCTTACACAGGCGGAAGGGGTCAGTGTATTAAGCGACTTCGTGTATAGCAGCCGGTTCAAGCATGTCCCGGAGCTCGTACGGATGGGCGCGAAGATTCGCGTGGAAGGGCGCTCGGCCATCATCGAGGGCGGCGAGCTGAACGCAGCCAAAGTTAAGGCGACCGACCTGAGGGCAGGGGCCGCGCTCGTTATTGCGGGTCTAACCGTCAAGGAAGGGGTCACAGAAGTATCCGGCGTCGAGTTGATTGATCGCGGGTACGATCATCTTGTGACCAACCTGCGTGCACTCGGTGCCGATGTGTGGCGTCAGGCAGAGTAGAAGTTCTCTGCCGGTCGCATATTTTTGCTGGAACCGGGTAATATTAGTAAAATGCGTCTATCAATTTTCCGATTTTTAGACTTATACTGGTTTCATAGTGTAATAGACAATTAATCATTGCTGCATAACGAAAAAATTGAATAGGTGGTATACTATATGGATTTACAAATCGCTGACTTGGAAGAAATGAAACTGACCGAGCTGTACAAGCTGGCGAAGCAGTATCAGATTCCTTATTACGGCCAGCTTAAGAAGAAAGAACTAATCTTTGCGATCCTGAGGGCTCAGGCGGAGCAGAGCGGTCTGATGTTCATGGAAGGCGTCCTGGAGATCTTACCCGAGGGCTACGGCTTCCTCCGCCCGATCAACTATTTGCCCAGCACGGAGGATATTTATATCTCGGCCTCCCAGATCCGGAAGTTTGATTTGAGGACAGGTGATCTGGTGTCCGGCAAATGCAGGGCTCCCAAAGAAAATGAACGGTACTTCGGACTATTGCAAGTGAATGCCGTTAATGGCGAGAACCCGGCCATCGCAGCAGAGCGTCTGCACTTCCCGGCATTAACACCTCTTTATCCGCAAAGCAAGCTCGTGCTTGAAACAACCCCTAACCATTTATCCACTCGCATTATGGATGTTCTAGCCCCTGTTGGACTTGGACAACGCGGTCTGATCGTGGCACCGCCCAAGGCAGGAAAGACGCTGTTGCTAAAGGAAATCGCCAACAGCATTTCTACTAATCATCCCGAGATTGAGCTATTTGTGTTACTTATCGATGAACGCCCGGAGGAAGTTACGGATATGCAGCGTTCGGTAAAGGGGGAAGTGATCGCTTCCACGTTCGATGAGCTGCCTGAGAACCATATCAAGGTGGCTGAGCTTGTGCTGCAGCGTGCGCTTCGTTTGGTAGAGCATAAGAAGGATGTTGTTATTCTGCTAGACAGTATAACTCGTCTGGCCAGAGCCTATAACCTGGTCGTTCCGCCTTCTGGCCGTACGCTGAGTGGGGGGATCGATCCCGCGGCCTTCCATCGTCCGAAGCGTTTCTTTGGGTCGGCGCGGAATGTTGAGGAGGGCGGAAGCCTGACTATTTTGGCAACGGCTCTAGTAGACACGGGCTCCCGCATGGATGACATCATTTACGAAGAGTTCAAGGGGACGGGAAACATGGAGCTTCACTTGGACCGGAAGCTAGCAGAGCGCCGGATATTCCCGGCTATCGATATCCGCCGTTCCGGAACGAGACGCGAAGAAGTGCTCTTGACGAAAGAAGAGCTTGATACGATTTGGTCCATTCGTAAAAATATGAACGACTCCTACGACTTTGTGGAGGGGTTCTTGAAGAAGCTGCGTGACAGCAAAACCAACGCGGAGTTTCTGGCTTCCTTCGATACCGCTGGCAATAATTCAGCTTCGTCTGGCAGTGGAAGCAGCACGCGCCGTACGACCCGTACCGCTGCGCCTTCGGGCTCCGGATCGGGTTCGTCATCTTAACAATAGGCCTGACTCCATGGAATGGCTGAAGCATTCCGCAATCGAAAGGCAAAGAGGAGAACGACATGTATTTAGTATATGCAGACAACAAAGGGCAAGTATATGATCACCCCTCAATGTACGGTCTGGCTCGCAGCGGGGACATGATCGTGGAAATTCTGGAGGATGAGCTCATTCCGCTGCCGGAAGGGGCGACTCTGGTAGGGCTTCCCTCGACGAGGCCGGTAGGGATGGATCCAGACACCGGTGAAATGATGCCGGTCCCTGGAGATGTCCAGGCCGTAGGGGCTCTGCTTCCACAGGGATTTACCCGTCTCTGTCTTCCCGGTTATGTAAAAACGGATAAAGAATATAAGCTCCCGCTGTTCGGATATTCTGCGGTGGTATGGAAGGACGGTCAATTTTACGTAACGGCGCGTTTATCTGATGATCCCGAGAAATGGAATCCTTTGAATTGCGATCCGCTGGAGTTGAAGAATCAAGTCAAGGCGCTGCGGACAAAATATCCCGAGAACCGCTTATACGAGCATCTCTCGAATTGTGCTTTGGGATATGAATGTTTGACTGCTTCGAACACGTTCCTGAATCGCTGGGAGGGTGCGGTTCCCGTGTCGTACTCCTGTAATGCGGGCTGCTTTGGCTGCATCTCGGAGCAGCCGGATGACAGCGGGTTCGTCGCTCCGCAGACGCGCATGAACTTCCGCCCGCGCGTCGAAGAAATCGTTGAAATCATGCTGGAGCATTTGAAGACCCCGGAATCGATTATCAGCTTCGGCCAAGGCTGCGAGGGAGAGCCTTCGACGCAAGCCAAGCTGATCATCGAAGCGATCCGTGAGGTTCGGCGCCAGACGGATTTGGGTTATATCAATATCAATACGAATGCGGGGCTGAGCGACCATATCCGCGGCATTGTCGATGCCGGGCTTGATTTGATGCGCGTCAGTACAATTAGTGCGTTGGATGATCATTATAATGCTTATTACAAGCCTCGCGGGTATTCTTTGGCGAATGTAGAGAAGTCGCTCCGCTATGCCTCGGATCAGGGCGTGTATACGTCGATTAACTACTTGATTTTCCCGGGCGTGACGGATCGGGAGGAAGAGATCGAGGCGATGATTGAATTCGCCCGTCGTACAAAGCTTCGCCTGATTCAGCTTCGCAACCTTAATATTGACCCGGAGAGCTATTTGCAGCTTATTCCTCCAGCAAAAGGGGATATATTCGGCATGAAGCAGGCGATTGAAATATTTCAGCAAGAGCTGCCGGAGGTAGTCATCGGTTCTTATACCCATGTCCCCCCTGCTGAATTAGCACGAGTAAAAGTACGGGGGTAAACCTCATATATTCCAATTGCACGACAAAACATGGCGTGATATAATCACGTTATGTGTCATTATAACTCTGTGCACGCTTGAGGCCCAGGGCGGAAAGAAGGTGAAGTCATGAACGAAGCTATTCAACCTAAATATCACGTGACAACGGTAACTTGCGCTTGCGGAAATACCTTTGAGACAGGTTCTGTGAAACAAGACCTGCGCGTTGAGATTTGCTCCAACTGCCATCCATTCTTCACAGGTAAACAGAAATTCGTGGATGCTGGTGGACGTGTTGATAAATTTAAGAAGAAATACGGCATCTAATCTACGTTTGATAGAGACATGCTGCGTTTGCGGCATCGCGAAATACATGGAAAATCCCCTGCCATCCGGCGGGGGATTTGTTGTCGTTACCGAATTTATTTTTTGAATTCGATACTTTGTTGCATTTGTGTCCATTCGTCGCTGCTGACTAAACCGAGTCTCCATATCGCTATGCCTTTGAGGTTGTAGCGCTTTGCTAAGCCGATCAGCGTGTTCACTGAATGGGTATTCTCGCTGTTAAGGTTCAGACCAAGCACCAGCTTGTCCTTCTTCGTCTCCTTCAGGGCAAGGCGAATCGCTTCATCCACTTTATCGGCAGGCTCCGGCTGCCCTGTTCCGCCGCTGCTGCGGTAATCATAGGCCATGATGATGATTTCGTCGGCAATTTGGCCTAGCGCTTTGTAGTCATAGCCTTGATACGAGGAGTTCAGCGGGTGGAGCGCAAGAGCCAGCCTTAGATTCTCGGATTTGGCTTGCAAGGATACCTCCTTAACGAAGGCAGTGAAGGAAGAGCGGGTCTTCACTTTGTCTGTGGTAAGTCCCAGCCCTTCGAAATCCAGCAGGATGCCTTGAAATTGATTGTTTTTAGCGGCAGCGATCATTTCTGTAATGGCCTGTTTTCGGGCGTCTGCATTCTCGATGATTTTGGTTAACTCGCCACTAACGTCTCCCGAGTAGACCATTAAATAGGGAAGGGTCCGTGATTTGGCTGCTTCATTGACCAAACTCTCGGGGGTGATGTCTCCCGCAGGCTGGGGCCATTTGAAATCTTTTCCGCTTAGCGTAAATTTACCGTTCTCGTCAATCCGGCTCCAGCCGAAGGCGACGGAGTCCAGGCTTGGTATGACCGATGCGTCGGAGAAGGACGAGATGGCATAGAAGCCCATGGTATACATTCGCTGCTTCGGGGAGGAGATTGAGACGGTACGCGTCTTCTGATCCCAGTTGACTTGGGCGCCGAATTGCTGGCTGAAGAAGCTGAGCGGGATTAAGGTATGCCCGTCTGAAGTCTGGGGCGCTACCGCCAGATCTACGCTGGATCCATTCACAGTCGACTTCTTGCTGTTTAGGGTTAGCTGTACGCGAACAGAACTAGGACCATTCCCTTTGACGGCGGAGATGCTCTTTGTGTTTGCGTCCCAAGTTACTTGAATGCCGAGCGCTTCTGAGATCGCGCGAAACGGTACAAGAGTAGTTCCCTCTTTAATGACAGGCTCGGCTGGAAATTGCAGGGGGTATCCGTCAAGCATGATGCGGATTGAGGTGTCGGCATGAGCTTGCTGCGGCAGCGACGTCACTCCGCCAAGAGTGCCAATCCATATTGAGGCGGCGAGGGCGAATTTGCCTATTCTTCTCATTAAGGTACATCCTCTCTATGAAGTTCCATATTATTCTATAAATATATCAAACTTTGAGAGAGAAGGCATGTATTCACGAATAATCTTAAATAGACAACTTTTACCGTCAGTTGCATTTTGGACAGGTATGAGCTATACTTATTTTCACCGTGCTAGATGGGGAGGTAGCGGTGCCCTGTAACTCGCAATCCGCTATAGCGAGGTTGAATTCCTGTTAGAGGTCTTGCCGATGTGAGGTCCGGTCTTTACGGCAGACGTTGACAGACGGGTCCTCCGCAATGAGTACCTGTGAACCTGGTCAGGTCCGGAAGGAAGCAGCCATAAGCAGTCATACTTTTGTGCCGGGGGGAAGCCTGTCTCGAGTTGCGCCGTAAAGGTGCCGCTTGGATCGCAATGATCAATAACAGGTGCACGGCTACATAGGTTTATAGAACGACATCTTTGTCTTTGGGACAGAGATGTTTTTTTATTTTTATTTACCGGATCCCTTCGTCCGAAATCATCTGCAATCTTCCTGCTTGTATTGAAGGGAGTGAAGGGTTAATCTTTTACTCGGGGACATGTCCGGATAGAAGTTTTTCTCGTCCCTGGAGTATAGTATAATGGGAAAGTGACGATTATCGTTTCAAGAAGAAAGAAGGTGCCGCATATGGAGCATATTGCGCTGTACCGTGCTTGGCGGCCGCAGTCGTTTCAGGACATGGTAGGACAACAGCACATTATCCGCACGCTGCAGAACGCGATTCGGGAGCAGCGGCTGTCGCATGCTTATTTGTTTAGCGGGCCTCGGGGAACGGGGAAGACGAGTGCGGCCAAAATTTTGGCCAAAGCCGTGAACTGCGAGAAGGGGCCGGCTTCCGAGCCGTGCAACGAATGTGACGCTTGCCGCCGGATTACGGCGGGGGCTGTTATGGATGTACTTGAGATTGACGCCGCTTCCAACAGGGGAGTCGAGGAAATTCGTGATTTGCGCGAAAAGGTGAAATATGCCCCTACCGAGGTGCGGCAGAAGGTTTATATTATTGATGAAGTTCATATGCTGACGACGGAAGCGTTTAATGCACTGCTAAAGACGCTGGAGGAACCGCCGCCGCATGTCATGTTTATTCTGGCGACAACGGAGCCGCATCGGCTTCCAGCAACGGTAATTTCCCGCTGTCAACGCTTTGACTTCCGCCGGGTATCCCTGGAGGAGCAGTGCGAGCGGCTAAAGCTGATTTGTGAACAGGAGGGTATTACGGCTGAGGATGAAGCTATCCAGTATATTGCACGGTTGTCGGATGGTGGCATGCGGGATGCGCTGAGCATCCTGGATCAGATCGCTTCGTTCTCAGATGGGCATGTATCCTACAAGCAGGCGCTGGATATGACAGGCGGGATTCCTTCGAAGCAGTTCGCGGAAATCGCGAAGACGCTGATCGAAGGCGATGTCGGCGGTATGCTGCAGTTGATTGAGGGTCTTATGCAGGAAGGCAAAAGCGCTGATAAATGCATGGAGAATCTGCTGTATTACTTCCGCGATTTATTAATGATTAAAATGGTGCCGAATGCGGAAAAAATGACGGAGCGCGCGCTGGATCTCCAGGAATTCAAGGAGATGGCAGAAGTGTTTACGCGCCCGCAGTTGTTCCGGATTATCGATACGCTGAACCATTATCAGACCGAGATGAAATATGCGCTGCAGCCGCAGACGCTGTTTGAGGTAGCTCTCTTGAAGCTCTGCAGCATTCCGCAAAGCGAAGAAGCGGTTAACGTACAGGCTGTCTCTGCTGTTGCTGCAAGCTCCCCTGCCGATCAATCTGAGATTCAGCAGCTTCGCCGGCAGGTGGCGGAGCTGGAGAAGAAGCTTGAGCGCGTAATGCAGGGGGGGCTGGGTGGCGGAAGCCAAGACGGGGACAACAGAGGGAATCGCCCGGCATCGCGGACGACAGCGCCTCGCGTAGCCTCGAAGGCCAAGATCCCGGCAGGGATAGATCGCTATTTAGCTCAGCGAAGCAGCCCGGAATTCATGGCGGTACAGGGGAAATGGAATCAGGTGCTCCAAGGGGTTAAGGAAGAGAAGATTACCATTCATGCCTGGTTCGTGAACGGCGAGCCCGTTTCCGTGCTGGATGATGCCATCCTCGTCGCATTCAAGAACGATATTCACCGTGAAACTACAGAGAAGCCAGCGAACAAGCAGCTCATTGAAATGGTTATGGAGCGGGTGATGGGTTCACCGTACCGTCTAGTAACGATGATGCTCAAGGACTGGAATGACAGTATTGAAGGCGCTGGGTCACAGACATCAGAGGAGGAGCCGTTTCAATTAGAGCCTTCGGACGATGGCGGCGGCAAGGAGCCATGGGTAGACGAGGCTTTGAACATGTTTGGGGACGACCTCGTTGTTGTGAAGGAGTAACAGGCTGGATTTTTGTACAATTCTGATTAACATATAAATGACTAAGAAGAAGGAGATGTAGGACAGATGAACAATATGAACCAAATGATGAAGCAAGTGAAGAAAATGCAGGAGCAAATGCTGAAAGCCCAGGAGGAGCTCGGCAGCAAAACCGTCGAGGGAAGCGCTGGCGGCGGCGTAGTTACCGTTGAAGTGAGCGGACATAAGAAAGTGCTGTCCATCAATATCAAGCCGGAGGCTGTAGATCCGGACGACGTGGAAATGCTGCAGGACTTGGTGCTGACTGCGGTAAATGATGCGCTTGGCAAAGCGGATGAGCTGGCTAACAACGACATGGGTAAGTTCACAGGCGGAATGAAAATTCCAGGCCTGTTCTAATTATACGACTGAAGGAGATCACGCTCATTGTATTATCCCGAACCGATCGCCAAGCTGATCGACGCTTTTACTCATTTGCCGGGAATCGGGCCTAAGACGGCCGCGAGGCTGGCGTTTCACGTGCTGAACATGAAGGAAGACGATGTGATTGATTTTGCCAAGGCACTGGTTAGCGTCAAACGGAATCTCCACTACTGTTCAGTATGCTGCAATATTACGGATACCGATCCTTGCCGGATTTGCCAGGACAAGACGCGGGATTCATCCGTAATTTGCGTAGTCCAGGACTCCAAGGATTTGGTGGCCATGGAACGGACAAAAGAATTTGATGGTTACTATCATGTACTGCAAGGTGCTATTTCACCCATGGAAGGACTTGGTCCGGATGACATTCGGCTAAAGGAGCTTCTTAACCGTCTTAGCGATGAGCGGGTTAAAGAGCTGATTTTGGCGACTAACCCCAACATTGAAGGAGAGGCTACGGCGATGTATATTTCTCGCCTAGTGAAGCCGTTCGACATTCGGGTTACCCGGATTGCCCATGGGCTGCCGGTCGGCGGCGACTTGGAGTATGCGGATGAAGTAACCTTATCCAAGGCGCTCGAGGGGCGGCGTGAATTAAGATAACTTTAAAGAAGGTTGATTCGGAAGCTCTGGTTTTATGACCAGGGCTTCTTTTTACTTTTACGGCCCGTTTGTACGAGGTAGTTCTAAGTTTGTCCCTTTCCCGATACACATGAAATATACCGATTTGGGGGGGCGGATATAACGTGAAATTGAGGCAATGGCTGCTGAGCAGGAAGAAAATGAGACAATACGATAATGAGCTTGAATATAAGGAGCAATTGTATCGTGAGGTAATGAAAGCCCGGCGACAATGGGAGCAGGCTTATTGTGCCCTTCAGGAGGCGGTGGGGGCGGACGAGGTGGATATAGCTATATATACGCTGGAAGCTGCTGAAAGAAGGTATCAGGTTCACTTAAAAGCGGCAAAGCAGGCGAATGTGGTATGGGAGCCATTTCAATTTGGATCATACTCAAAGGACGGATTCTATCTTCGAGACTAATAGGCGATATATGTTTCTGCTAGGAGGGGTGACGAATGATGAAAATGATACTGTCTCTGGTGCTTATCGTGTCATTGCTGCTGCTGGGTTATATCGTGTTTTCGCGCAGGCTGGGATTGGCATGGCTCACTCGCCTTGGCCTTCATGTTGTTTTGGCTGCACTAGGAATATATATCGTCAATTTCTCGGGTCTGCTCACGGAGACATATATTCCGATGAATCCGGTCACGATCAGCACGGTGCTTATTCTTGGCCTGCCTGGTGTAGGTTTGCTGCTTGGGCTTAAATTAACAATGTTATAATCACATTTCGTGGTTGACGTTAAATTGAGTTCTGTGATACATTATAAATCGCTTCTTCAAATGGCCTTGCTTGTCGGGGTCAGTCAACAAAATATTTTTTTTAAAAAAGTATTGACTTAAGAAGAGCGACTATGATATATTATAAAGGTCGCTGCTGAAACAACGGTGACACGCAAAACAAGGTTGATCTTTGAAAACTGAACAACGAGTGAGCGGGTTTCACGGAAGTGAAATCTAAATAATAGAGTCAGATGCAAATCTGATCTCGTCAGATTCAAAATGAGCAAGTCAAACTTTAATGG
>NZ_WNZW01000020.1 GCF_009725165.1 Paenibacillus woosongensis | reverse complement strand
TGTGTACCTTCTTTGGCTGCGTTGCAGTTATCGGGAGAATCAGTACCGTGAATGGCTTTATAGTAATCATTGTCGGTGGAATAGCTTAAATTGGGGAAAAGACTGTACCCACCAATAGCCCATTTAATATTGCTTAAATTGGCTTCGTTAGCATAATCCACCACGCCAGTAGCAACTGACTAACCACTGTTGTAACAAAACATGGTGCCTCGTTTGGTTTTTACACCACATGCTTGTCCGCTTCTAGTTCCCCCAGTCCTGACAGCATTCCCACCTTGCATTGCAATACCTAGCAAAGACAGAAAAAGCAGCGGAGCAGGGAGATCCCTTTCGGGCATCAGGTCCTCTGTTGCTTTGCACAAGTGGCCCAGCAAGTGCGGCCGCGTTACGGCTAATTGATCGATATTTGCAAGAAAATCTGCTTTCCAACTACTTATATTACTCGGGTGATTTTGATGTTAAAGGAATTGAGTTTGGGAACGTTCTGGCCTATCGTTACGGGAATCGATTTAAAGGTTGGCGTTTTGGCGAGGACAGTTACTTGACAGGGTGTACTATAAATCTTCCGAATGAGGTAGTATTTTCGAATGAAGAACGTCACCAACAAACGATTGATCGTCCGGGATGCGCAGGGCTTTACGGGCAAGAAAGTCGAAATCTACTCGCTGCCTTACTCCTCGATTGATATGTGGTCCACGGAGAATGCGGGCGGATTTCTCGATATGAACGCCGAGGTGGAACTGTGGACGCGTGCGGGCCACATTAAGGTGAAGCTGCAGAAAGGCGTCGATATCCGCAGGTTCGATATGCTTATTGCGAATGCACTGTTAACGAAGTGAGTTGTACGAAGTTTTTATCCCCTGGCTATGAGTGTTTCAGGCCTAAATTCGGTGAAATGGATAGAGCTGGGATGAAAGGCACTTTTTAGGGTGCCTTTTTTTGTTTTGTCATGGGTATACCGGTTTATTCCTTAAAAGTAGGCATTTTGGTAAAATATCAGACACTAATATTTTCCTGAAATGAGGTTGGACAAGCTTGAATAAGGTGGATCCTGGCCGAGTCGGGAGCTTGGCACGCGACCTGGAGCGTTTGGAGCGCACGATGGAGAACGGAATCACGGGAATGTCCAGGGAATTAAACCGGCTCATAAGCGATGTGGAGGCGGCCTATTCCGATCCGTCCGAGCACTACGTGCGTTCCGCGGCGCGTGAAGCCAGCGGCCTGCTGCGGGAAATTGGCAAGCTGGCCGAGCGGATTGACGAGCAGATGAGGAGGAAGGTTCAGGCTTTACGTTATGCGGAAAATACATACATAAAGGCAGAGAAGGATTCGGCAAGGGCGACCGGGGTGAAAAAGTCAGCGACGTTTACCCTGAAGGGGACGATTCAGGGCTGGTTTCAGCGCTTCATGGAGAAAGCGAGACAGAATGTCGCTGATCCAGGCGAGGCTTCGTCTGCAGCGTCGCGGCCATCGCTGCTGCAATGGATTAAGGGCAGCTTGCTGGAGCTTCAGGACGCCTCTTTGGTACAGCGCCTGGACCCGGTAAAGGAGGACGAGCGGATCGCCTCTCTGCTGCAAATTTTGGACACCGGGACAGCGAAGGAGCAGGCGTGGGCGCGTGAAGAACTTGAGGCGATCGCCTCCAGCTTCAAAGAAATTGCCCGTAACCAAGCGGCCTATAAAATATATGCCATTTACAATAACGAGCTGTACATGGGATACGCACATAGGTCCGCCCAGCAGCAAAGGGAGCGGCTGGCGAAGCTCGGCGTCGCTGAGGAATGGTATAAGTCCGGGGTCAGCTTGGCCGTGTTCTATAAAGGCTCTCCGCTGGATGCCTGCGAATATAACCCGCTGAAGCAGGATCTGTCCGCGATGCCGAAAGAGAGCGAGCTGCGCTTGATAATTGCAGCTGGTATGATTAATCCCCTCTACCGGGAATGGGCGAGACTTCACTATGACGCGATTGCGGCCGCGGTGCGTCAAGCGGCAGAGCGGCGTAGGGAAATGCAGGCGCTGTTTGATGAATACAATCAGGCGGTTCCTGCGGAGGATATCCGCAACATGCAGCAATACTTGAAGGACATGAACATCTACCAAGGCGAAATTACGGGCGAATATAATCAGGAATTCCTGATCGCCGTCGCCGGCTACCAGCATATCGCGAACACGGTGAGCACCATGGCGGCAGTTCGGCGTGACTGGTTCGGCTGGGAGCTGTTCGAGGTAGACGGGAAGATCACGAAGGAGCTGCTGGACTTAGCTTGGGCGGAAAGCAGCTCGGGCATGCGCAACAATCCGAACCTGAAAACCGGCGGATTGACCGCTGCCGTAACGATCGTAGGCGTAGGGGACGGCATCGTCAGTCAATTGTTTGAAGATGTGAAGGACTTGGCCGAAGTCGCCATCAATTCCAACCCGGCAACCCTGGGATTCTGGACAGACACCGTGCCGGGATATTACGCTATAGGGGAAGCGATTGCGACCGGTGAACTGACGATTGACGATATGAAGAAGCTGCTCGGCGACGCCGCGGCAGAGGAGTTCGTGGTTCCATTCCAGGATATCATTGAGCTGCAGCCGAAGGTTCTTTCCGGCAAAGCTACCTATGAAGAGAGCGTAAGATACGGACGAGCTGTGACGAAGGCCTTCTTCGCGATCACGGTAGTAGAAGGCGCTGCCAGAGCGGGAGCCAAATTCTCCGGCAAGACCGCGAAGGAACTGGTGAAGAGCGTAAAAGAAGCGGCGCAAACGCGGCCGCAAATATCGTTTGCTACCCCCGGTGGCCCTGAAATCCCTGTCCGGGATATGGACCTGCCGAAGACGGAGCCGCAGTTCTCTAAGTCCAAGCCTGATTCAGGATCGGGTGGCGGGAAGATGGATTCTGTGGAGGGGGCGGGTAAATCTAGTGCTTCTACTATAAGGAGTAGTGTTAGTAACGATATACTAGATGATATGGAGTCTAAGGGTGGCCACTTACTTGATAAACATGTAAGTAAGACCAATGAAGATTTACTCAAGCGTGCTGCTCAAGAAGGAGTACCTTCAACTACCTTTTATAATAAGAGTACTGCATTAAAAGCAACACAAGAAAACATCAGAAAAAATGCAGAGCAAATTTCCGATTGGTTAAATGACCCGAATTCAAGAGGCTATTTGATTACTAAAGTTAAGCATGAATATTCGGTTGGGAGAGGCGTAGATGTTAGAAATGGGGGGAATTCTGCTTCGAAGCAAGTGACCGATAATTTAACTGCCTCTCAGCTCTACTTGGTTAAAGATCCTTCAATGCCTGCAGGTTATAGAATTATTACAGGATATCCAGTTTTCGAATAAGGAGAAGAGTATATTGACTAATGAACAAGAAAAATATGAGAACTTAAAGTATTTTATTGAAAGTTATTTTAATTGGAGTATGGATTATACTGATTTAGGTAAGTTAATTGAGGAATATGAAGAGCGCGAGTCATCATTACATGTAGATGGTCTGGTTCAAGAAATTAAGGAAATCCGCGAACTTAGAAATTGGGAAGAGATAAAAGACTTTGTTTATTTACATGGTAGAAGAAATTTATCAAATAAAAAAATAGAACAAATGATTGAACTATTTATGGTGAAACTAACGGATTTTAATAGATAGTTGACTTGAAGTTCAAAACGTATAAAAGATGCTGTTATTTCCAATCATTAAATGATGTGATAGGGAGGGATAGCATGAACGGTGAATTGAACCTTGAAACGTTTAAGTATTTTCTTGAATGTTATTTTAATGTAAGTGCCAACTATGATGAATTGGATAGACTAATAAATGAATTCAATTCATCTGAAAATCAGAAATATAGACAACAGCTCAGATTCGAATTAGAGCAGATTCTTCAACTGGATAATTGGAATGTGGTTCAGAAATTTGTTAAAAGCTATGGTATGAGAAACATGAATGAAGAAAAACTTAAATGGTTAATTTTACGTATCTTAAATAATTTAAAATGAGGATAAAACAGCAAAGGGGTTTGATGTCATCATCAATCCTATTACTGGACTTCTAGCTCAAGCACCTCAACAATTTACGGATAAACAAATATTGGTCAAAACAACATGTTTGATCCATTGTTTGGAGGGAAAAAGTGATGTCTATTAGTGCCATGGTTTTAGATGCACAAGATGAGTTTGAAGAGAAATTTTTTATTCCTGTAGCTGCTGAGTCTTTCTTTAATAAATGCTGGGAGCCAGCAATCGAAGAGTTAGGACTAAAATGGACGAGGGTATTTCACGTTGGTATTGATTTAGTTAAAGAAGATTTTCCATTTGTTTTAGAAGAACTATTAGAAATAAAAGAGTGGGCGAAGAAGAAATTACCTGAGGAAGATAAATTTATTGGTTAAGTGAGGTGTTCGAAGATATTTCTTACAAAGTAAATAGTAGAGCATTCATCGACTGTTTGAAGAGATTAGAAAATAAATATCCTAATATAGATTTAGCAGATGACATTAAATCTGCTGAAGATTGTATAGATGAGAACGGCTAGGTTCAAGTATTTACGGAACTAGGCACTTACGTGATCAAGGATGATGAATGGTGCTACAAAAATCCGAGAGATATCAATCAAGATTAATATGTATTGAACAGGTCAATTATGGTTAAGCCCACCATGATTGGCCTGTTTTATTTCAACTTATACAAGAAAGAGTTTGAACATGGAGTAGAATCTAAGAAGCCTTCTTCGCCTTGACAGTAGTAGAAGGCGCCGCCAGAGCGGGAGCCAAATTCTCCGGCAAGACCGTGAAGGAGCTCGTGAAGAATGTGAAGAAGCGGCGCAAACGCGGCCGCAAGCCTCTTTGACTACACCCGATGGCCTTACAGTCCCTGTCCGGGATATGGACATGCCGAAGACGGAGCCGCAGTTCTCTAAGCCCAAGCCTGATTCAGGATCGGGTGGCGGGAAGATGGATTCTGTTGAGGGGAAGGGTGAATTCAATGATCCATTGATAATAAAAACGAATAAGGGTATAGAAGTTGAGTTTGTGGCACGGAGAAAGCATCTCAGCAAGCGAGTTATTAATAAACATTAGAGAAGTATGCACTACTTACGGGCTCTATTTTTCGAACGATTATAATGAGTATGATGAAACTGGCAAATTAAAGTCTTGCTCTATTTATTTTAGTGATATGCCTTTTGAAGACAATTATTCAAGGCAAATATCTTGGAATTTGTACGATGAGCCTTATAACTATCAGACCATAGATTTCAACTGGGATGAGTCTGAAAACCAATATTTCAAGGCAATGGTATCCGAGGATTTCTATGAAAATGAAGATTTACTATTTAAGATCCTTTATGGACTTCCAAAAGTATATCCATCTGCAAAAATATGGATTGAGGACAACTGGTTTTATACAATTGAAGATTTAGAAAAAATAAAAAGTAGACCATTTGACGATGAATGGTGCTATAAAAATCCGAGAGATATCACCCAAGATTAATATGTATTGAACAGGTCAATTATGGTTAAGCTCGCCATGATTGACCTGTTCTTTATTAAAACAAACAATGAGTGCCTATGGCAATCTACTATAACTCCATTTGCTCAGCCAAGTCTTTTAAATGTGACGATAAAACTTCCGGTTGTGATAAGAATGGTGAGTGGTCTGTATCCATGGTAATCATGTACTTGCAAGGTGTTCGCGTGTACATTGCTCTTTGACATCCTGGGGAGATCGCCTTGTCCTTGAGGGTTTCAATATACGCACGCGGGACTCTTCCGAAATGATCTTCCGTTACTCGAACAGGTGTGACAAAAGGTAGCGGTGGTTGAAGACAAAGCTTTTGTTGTGCCTCTAAAGCATCGTTTTCAGAGCATTCACCAAAAAAAACATCTTTTATAAATGGCTCATGGAGCTTTAAATAGGTGTTATCCTCGCTTTTTACGATGGGGAGAGGAGATTCCTTATTGTCTCTTTCGAGAATTTGCAGTAAGGTTTGTCCATTTTCCGGCAGAAAGGCACATAAATAAACGAGCAATTGAATTTGTTCAGGGCGATATTCAGCGGTTTGTGTGATCACAAGTCCACCCATGCTGTGCCCCACCAAAATAACCTGTTCAGACTCATTGTCCAAAACACGGCATAGATGATCCGTATAGTCTTGCAAAGTAACTTGAGAAGTTGCCGTTGTATCCGTTCCATGTCCGGGCAAGTCTACGGTAAGAACCCGGTTTCCGGCCTCTCGCAACAGAGGGACAACTTTATCCCAACACCATCCTCCGTGCCATGCGCCATGAACTAAAACAAAAGTGCTCATTTTTTCACTCCTTTTTATTGGCCCCAACTTGCGTTCCTACTATACGAGCTAGAATAGTCCTAATTTGAACAGCTTGATCGTTCCAGGGGAAGTAGCAGACGCCGCGTTTAAAAACTTTCAAGACAGCGCCATTTTCACCAACAAACGATTAATTGTTGTGATGTACAGGGTTTCATAGAAAGTCGAAGTCTACTTGCTGCCCTACCTTTCGATTGATATATGGCCTATGGAGAGAATTGTGGAGGGGGTTAGGAATTCACACTGAAAATATAGAGTGATACGACAAAAAATAGAATACATGAAATTATTGATAAAATCAGGCGACGATCCTGACTTTCTCCTCTCTTCACTTCAATGATGTACATAAACATAGCGATGCCGGATGTGAGGGTTAAATATCCTAAATATAATGATTTTCGAGTACTGAACACGATACATATAAAAAAGACAAATATTAATACCGTAAAAAAATACCTTAACAATTGAAAAGGTTTTTTGTTCAAGTAATCACCTCATAAATACCTTATTTACCAATATTATAAACGATAGGAAAAAGAAAGCCCCAAAAGGATTAATCCAATTGGGGTCTATCCAAAATAACGTATCTTGTTTTCACCAACTCATCATCTACTGCCTCATATATCTCCAGATCATGGTCATAATATCCTTAGATTGGTCATAGCCGTCAGAGCCCCTGAAGGCTTCGACATAGGGCTTCAGGAGTGCGTTGACGACGGATTCGCGCAAAGGCTGTTGATCGATTTCATAGCGCAGCGCTGCCGACAGTTCGGCCTGCGACTTCGTGAATCTAAGCTGGCATGCGAAATCGTCCAGTGCCTGCAAAATATCCTCCTGCTTGACCTCTTCCTGCATCAGCTGGCCTTTCATCACATGCAGCTTCTCGTCATCAATGACGGAGGTGTTCTTCTCGACCAGGCATTCGATAATATGGCTCATATAGTGCAGCAATATTGTACTGGCGACATCCTTTGGATCGAGAATTTGATTGATATTTTTGGCCGTAAACAGCAGGTGCTGCTGAATCCCCATGAAAATCACGGCTGCCTCAAAGGCAGAACGGCGCAATTTCTCGCCATATACTTCAACTAGGCGATCGGCGAGCCAACCGATTTCAATGATCCGGTGGTACATGACATATTGCTTCATTTCTTTATCGTGAGAATGCAGAATTTCCTCGAACAAAGCGGACAACCCGTATTTTTGGCTCGTTTGCGAGATCATCGCGATTTGCTCGATTAAGATATGGATATCGCTGGGGTCTTTGCCGATCTGCAGCTCGCTTCTTTTCATGCGCGCTTCGTAACGCAGCTTCTCTAATACGGCGCTGACGCAATCATTTTTCGAGGAGAAGTAGTTGTAGAATGTCCCTTTGGAAATGCCTGCGCGTTCAATAATATCTTGAATAGAGGTTTGCATGATTCCCTTTTCAATAAACAGGGCAAAAGCATGGTCAACCACTTGCATTTTACGTCGATTCATGAGTTCCTCCGTACAACTTGATACCAACAAGTATATCCACGATGCTTCAAAAATACAATGTGAATTATACCCTGGGTATAAAAACTTGATTTTATTGTACCGATGATATAAAATCATCAAGTAACTTTAAATTTTAAATAGAGAATAGGAGAAACTTCAGGATGAGCGATACTGTGAAACAGTTGGAAAAACCGCCCTATTTAATGATAGGCTTGTTATTTTTTGCAACCTTCGTTGCTTTTCTTAATAACTCATTGCTTAATGTCGCTTTGCCGACGATTATGCATGATTTCAGCATTGATTATTCTGCCGTTCAGTGGCTTTCCACCGGATATATGCTGGTCAGCGGGATTTTGATTCCCGTATCCGCCTTTTTGCTGACGAAATTCACGAACCGCAGTTTGTTTATTACGGCATTATCCATCTTTACATTAGGAACCTTGATCGCCGCCTATTCGCCGAACTTCGGCTGGCTGATCGCTGGACGGATGATCCAGGCTGCTGGATCCTCAGTCATGTCGCCATTGTTGATGAACATCATGCTCATCAGCTTCCCGCGCGAGAAGCGCGGCGCAGCTATGGGGGTATTCGGTCTGGTTATGATCGTGGCTCCAGCCATCGGACCGACACTTTCCGGTTATATCGTGGAATATCACGATTGGCGCCTGCTGTTCGAGATGATTCTTCCGTTTGCGGTTATCGCGCTGCTGCTGGCCATCTGGAAGTTCCGCAGTGTGATGCCAACGAAGGAGACCAAGCTGGACTACCTGTCCGTGGTGCTTAGCACAATCGGTTTTGGCGGATTGCTGTACGGCTTCAGTGACGCAAGCAGCGCCGGCTGGGGCGACCCTGTCGTCGTAACCTGCATCGTTGCCGGTGTTATCGGAGTTGCGCTGTTCGTCATTCGCCAGCTGCGCCTTGAAATTCCGCTGTTGAACCTGGGCATTTATAAATATCCGATGTATTCGATGGCTGCCATCATTTCGGCCGTCAATGCGGCGGCGTTGTTCTCGGGGATGATCCTGACGCCAGCCTACGTGCAAAATGTGCGCGGCATTACGCCGCTGGATTCCGGTCTGATGATGCTTCCCGGCGCTATCGTCATGGGGATCATGTCCCCGATCACGGGTAAGCTCTTCGATAAGTTCGGACCGCGTGTGCTTGGCTTTGTCGGCTTGACCATTACCGCTATTGCTACGTTTATGATGTCCAAATTCGATTTGGAAACGACATATAGCCACATCATCATGCTGTATTCCCTGCGTATGTTCGGGATCTCCATGGTTATGATGCCGATTATGACCAACGGCTTGAATCAGCTGCCTACGCGCCTGAATCCGCACGGTACGGCGGCGAACAATACGATTCAGCAAGTTGCCGGGGCGATTGGCACCGCGATTTTCGTATCGATCATGAACTCGAAAACGAAATCGAGCGCGGCCAGCCAAATTGCTGCCATGGATCCAACTACAATTACGGATCAAGTAAAGGCCCAAATCGGCCAAACGGCCCTGCTTGAAGGGATTCAATACTCCTTCCTGATTGCGGCTGCGACGACCGTGGTTGCACTAGTGCTTACGCTGTTCGTCAAGCGCGTAGACGTCAGCAAGGCGGCTCTAGCCAAGCTGGAGAGCGAGCCTGAGCCTAGCGCGGCGAAGTAATTGAAATAACAAGGGTTTATCCAATAACAAGCTCGAAGCCCCAGTCTTAGGACCGGGGCTTCGAGTCTTTTTACAAACCGATATGATAGAGCCGGGAAGCTGCTATCCGCTGTTTTGTTTGAGCAGCTCAATGAGCTTATAGAGATAATGCGCGCCGCGAAGCTGTTGTTCGATTTGCACATCCATATAAGCCAATGAATCCATGGTAATTCTTCGAACCTCGGACAGGCTTTGCTGATTGATTTTCTCCATGATCCCGCGGACCGTCTCCAGCAAATAAACAGAGGACTGTACGGTTCTAATAATTAATAACCGGCGGATATCGTCGCGATGATATCGCCGATAACCGCTCCCGGGATCGCGGTCAGGAGCAATCAAGCCTTCCTTCTCCCAGTGCCGTAATGTGGTAGCAGGCACATCTATTTCCTTCGCGACTTCCCCGATGGTATACCACTGCTTCTTCCGGCTGGCAAGGAAGCTTTCCATTTGATCCGGCTTCAGAATCTCCAATGCCTGCAGGGCTTGCTGTTTCTTCTGATATAGCTCGGCTTGTACCCGGTTGATCTCCCACAACGCATCCGTATATTTCTTCTGCTGAAGCATCGGCATCACCTTCCGAACCAAGGCCATGCCGAAGCCCGGATACATCGCCCGGATACACTTAAAATAAGCCTCATGTTCTTCCGTATAAATGCGATAGCCATTGGTACCCCGCTGAGGAGTTGGAACAATCCCCCAATCTTCATAATGCCGCAATGCACTCGTACCGACATCTAATTTCCTCGCAATTTCAATGGGTTTAAGTTTCATACAGTCACCTCCCCATACAGCGAAAGTAGTTTAAATTAAAACATTAGAGTAATGTGACGGCCTATGGTCTTATTTACGACCTTGATTGGTTATTCTACAAAGCATCATAAACCAAAACCTTCACACTTGCACGAATGTTGTAATATCGAGGTAGATTTAGCGATTTCACGATAGGAGGTTATTGAAATGACGGAGCAAATGTCTGGAAAGATCATCCCGATCCTGCCCTGCAGGTCTGTGAATGAACAGCTTGAGTTCTACCAATCGTTAGGTTTTAAAATGACGTATAAGCAGGCAAGGCCGAACCATTATGCTTGCATGCGTCATCCTATAGCAGAATTGCATTTCTTTGTGCTTAAACAATTGGATCCTGCGAAGAATTACAGCATGTGTTATATACACGTAGCTGATGTGGATGCCGTGTACGAGACTTTCTGCGAATCGTTAAAAAGAAAGACGAACCGCATTCCCGTTAGAGGTTATCCGAAAATAACGAAGCCGAATAGCCTTGCGGAGGACCGCAGGTTTAATCTCGTCGATCCATCGGGAAATCGCTTGCTCATTGGCACAAAGCGTGCTGCGCCCCAATCCAAGGCTGAGGCTGATGTCACCGTGCATGCTTCAAAATTTAGAAATGCATTTGAAACGGCGTACAAATTGGCCTATGCCAAGGATGATCCTGCGCATGCTGCCAAGGTTCTGGATTCGGTGCTGCCAGGAATGGAAGAGGCGCCGCTTCCTCTTAGGTACAGAGCCGTAATATTGCGGGCGGATATTGCGCATTTACTGGATGAGAATGAAGCCGCGCTGTCATTCATGGATGAAGTCAGCCAAATCAGCCTGTCCCATATGAGCCTGTCTGCGGAGGAACACCTTTTAGTGCAGGAGGCGGCCAAGCGCCTGGAGGAGCTGAAGTCAGCACTGCCAGCAGATCAAAGGCTGCAGCGGCCGGAATAGCTTCAGCGCCATCCATCCCCATCTGGGGAAAGCCTAGCTTCATTTAAAACCTTAAAGTAGCGTGGACGGCTTTTGTTCCTGATTACACCGCTGCATACAGCAGCCGCTTCTTAAACCTTCACACTTGCACGAATGTTGTAATATCGGGGTAGGCTGAGAAATTTTTCGAGGAGGAGATCGTTTGAATAACGAGATATTTATTAAGGGTGCGAGGGAGCATAATTTGCGCAATATTTCCCTGTCCATCCCTAAGAACAAGCTGGTTGTACTGACAGGACCATCTGGATCGGGCAAGTCAACCTTAGCGATCGACACTTTATTCCGGGAATGCCAACGGCAGTATCTGGAGTCGATGGGCATGCAGGGGATCAATAAACCCAAGATGGACTCCATCGTCGGCCTATCCCCGGCCATCAGCGTCAGCCAGCATGTGACCAACCGCAATCCCCGTTCCACCGTAGGCACAGTCACCGATATGTACACGAGCTTGCGCATGATCTTTGAGAAGCTGGGGAAACGCCCTTGCCCGAATTGCCATCAGGAGATTCTGCCAACGCTGAACCAGGAGGACATCGAAAAAGAAGCGGGCAGCTTCAAGGAGTTTATCAAGTGCCCGCATTGCCAGCATCGCATGGAGAAGCTGACGCGCACCCATTTCTCCTACAATACGATAGAAGGCGCATGTCCGACCTGCAAGGGGTTAGGCGAGGTAGTGCAAATTCATGAGGCATCCGTCTTTCATCCGGAGAATCCGATCGAAGGTGGCGCTGTTGACCTGTGGAAGGGGCGGTATGCGGATTATCAGGTGTCGATTGTTAAGACGGCTATGAAGCACTATGGTGTACCGATCGAGGACGGTCTTCCTCTAAAGGATTACAGCCCGGCGCAACGAGCGATTCTGTACCATGGCGTGGAGAGTCAGGAAGTGAAGCAATGGTTTCCTCATATTGCCCCTCCGAAGGCGGTAGGCGACGGAAAGTTTGAAGGCGTGCTGACGGGCATGTGGCGGCGCTTCTCTGAGAAGTCAGGCGCGTCGGCGGAGGGAGAAGCTTACTTCTATTCGCAGCAATGCCATGACTGTCAGGGCAGCCGGTTAAATGAAATCAGCAGAACCGTTACGGTTGCGGATACGACAATCCCCCAGCTTGTCCATCATTCCCTGGAGGAAATGCTGGACTGGGTGAAGCGGGTCGAGTCATCGCTGGATCACAATTCCCTGCTGCAGGTAGAGATGTTCACTCTGGATATGGCCACCAAGCTCAATCGATTGATCCGAACCGGGCTGGGGTATCTGACTTTAGACCGTCAAACGGTCAGCCTCTCCGGCGGCGAAGCCCAGCGTATCCGGCTAGCCTCCATCCTGGATTCGGCCTTGACCGGCGTGCTGTATATTCTGGATGAGCCTACGGCGGGCCTTCACCCGCGGGATACCCTGGGCTTGGTTAGCGTCATGAAGGATTTACGGGATCTGGGGAATACCGTCCTTGTCATCGAGCATGATGTCGATGTGATGAGAGAGGCGGATTATATTATCGATATGGGGCCGGGAGCGGGAGCTTATGGCGGAATGGTCATCGGCGAGGGAACGCTGTCCGAGCTCGTTCACCAGGAACAATCCATTACCGGCCAATACTTGCGCTATGAACACACAGCAAGAAGAAATGTCCGCCAAGGTACGGGACAAGCGATTGTCGTGCATCGGGCCAGCCTGCATAATTTGCAGGATGTGACGGTGTCCTTTCCGGTCGGCTGTTTAATTGCGGTGACGGGGGTCTCAGGCTCTGGAAAATCCACGCTCGTGTTCGATGTGCTGGCGAAGGGAAATGATAAAATCCATGAAGGCTTTGAGCGGGTGGACGGCTTGGAGCACTTCGGCCAAATGGTCATCGTCGGACAATCGCCTCTCAGCAGGATGAAGCGTTCGAATGTCGCAACGTATACAGAGGTATTCACCGAAATCCGCAATGCCTTCGCACAACGGAAGGAAGCCAAGCAGCGGAAGCTGACGGCCAAGCATTTCTCCTTCAATACGGAGGGCGGACGCTGCGAGAATTGTCAGGGGCTCGGGTATGTCCCGATGAACATGCTGTTTTTCCCGGAATTGGAGGTGACATGTCCGGTCTGCCATGGACAGCGCTTCAAGCAGGAGGTACTGGCCGTTCAATATAACGGGTATTCCATCAATCAAATTCTGGAGAGCTCTGTACAGGATAGCTTGGATATTTTTAAGGAGGAAGGGAAAATCCGTTCAATCCTTGCATTGCTGGTGGAGATTGGCTTGGGCTATTTAAAATTGGGGCAGTCGCTGACCACGCTCTCCGGCGGGGAGGGGCAGCGGTTGAAGCTGGCGAAGGAGCTGATGAGGACATCGCAGACCAGCACCCTCTACTTATTAGACGAGCCGACGACCGGGCTGCATCCGAGTGATGTGAAGCAATTGTCCAAGCTGCTGGATCGCCTCGTGGATGCAGGCAATACCGTGATCATTGTCGAGCATAACAGCGAGCTGATCAGAACTGCGGACTGGATCATTGATCTAGGTCCGGAAGGGGGACGGCAGGGCGGTCATATCATCGCAGAAGGGACACCGGAAGCGGTCATGAAGCATGCAAGCTCGCATACCGGCCGGTATTTATGATCATACAAGGCAAGTTCTCTGCATCCGCAGGATAAGAAGACGGTAAGCCGGCGGTAGAGGGGATACAAGCTTTGTCGTACAAAGTAAGCTCACCACAAAACAGCCCCATACCTGCTTAGGTATGGAGCTGTTTTGTTCTATTTATACTCGCCTGTATATTTCGGAGATACCAGATTGACGCCCGTTGCTTGCTTGAACTCTTGGACACGTGCATTCTTAGCAGCTTCAATGCTGCCCAGACCCAGCTTATCCAAGGTAGCCATAGCTTCGTTGTAAAGAGATTCGAATTCTGCGGCGTTCTTGGCTAAAATCATCTTGGGAACGATCTGCGCCCAGAAGACGGTAATCTTGGCTTCGGCGTTCGCTTCTTTGGAGCCCGGCTCATAGGCGTCGAAGAGGTTGCCTGAATCAAGGACGTCGTTGCTGTACATGTATTTGGCCGATCCATAGAATAAGCCGTCCATGTATTGGGTCTGCTCTGTCTCTTCGGCTTCCCTAACATGCTTAAGCCATACCTCGTTCGTTAACCACCAGATTGACTCGAAGCCCCACTTCTTCGTAGCGGCGTTCCAATCCGCGTTAAACTCTTGATCGATCTCTGGATTGCGCTTATATTTGCCATCGGCGGTGATCGTAAATGTCTCGCCTTCTTTGCCAAAGAAGCTGGCTGCATGGCCTTGCTCGCTGTACAGGTACTCCAAAAATTGAATTGCCCGGTCTGCGTGCTTGGACTTCTTGTTCACGAAGGTCAGCGTCCAGCCTTTGTTCAGAGATCTGCCATACTGGGGCAGTGTACCCTTGTTGGATTTGATCGCATCGATCGTAATGTATTTCGCATTTGGATCCGAGAGATACAGCTGGCTGACGGGTGTCGTATAATCGGCGTAGCTGCCGATCTTCATGAAGACGGCGCCCTGCGTCATTTTCTCTTCAATTTGATTACGTGCGCTGGTGAAGTTCTCCAGAGACAGCAGTCCTTCGGAATATAATCGATTGGCGAACTCCAGCACATGCTTGAATTCCTCCGTTCTGCGGAAGTCAACGTAAGAGCCGTCCTCCGCTTCAGGTACCGCACCAAAGGAGCCGGCCAGCACGCCTAGGGAGTCATTGATATATTTGTCCTTGTCATCGAAATACAGCGGCAGTACGGTCATGCCATTGTATTGAATATTCGCCTCTTTCACTTTCTTCAGGGCTGCGATGAAGGAGTCCTCCTGCTGCAGGTCCTCTACCGTAATCCCTAATTGATCCATGATGTCTTGTCTGACGATAATCTGGCCGTTCGAGCGTTCGTTATAGAATTTCTTGACGTCAGGATATTGCTCCAGCATTTCCGGCGACACATAGTAGTTCGGAATCGCGTAGAGATTCCCGTCTGCCTGCGTATACCAATCAACCATCGTCTCCGGCAGAATTGTAGACAGGTAAGGATCGTATTTCTCCATTAACTCATTCAGCGGAGCTACCATTCCGCTATTCATCAACGTCTGGATGAGCGAAGTGCTGTTCCAGCGGTCGAGCGTAATGATATCCGGCAAATTGCTGGTCGCCATCATAACGTTGAACTCCGCGTTCACATCGTTGCCCGCATGAATGAACTCCACGCTGACCCCGGTTTCTTCGGTGATGAGCTTATCCACGTAGTTGTTTTTGGCGTCCCACTTCTTGGAATATCCCGCCACTCCGGTGTACCAGGACAGGGACACGGGCGAGGTGTTCGATTTCCAGCCAGGCTCGCTGTTGGATTGGGAGGCTGCTGCCTCTGGAGAAGAATTAGACTTGGCCGGTGTGCTGTTGCCTGCGCCTTTTTCGCTGGAGCAGCCGGTGATCATGACCGTTAGAGCCAGCGCAATCGCCAATAATCGCAATGATGCTTTGTTCATGGTATTTCCCCCTATGTGTAGAATAATAAATCTAATATCATCAATCCTCAAATACCGCCTAGCCTTTGACAGAACCAATGAGCATTCCTTTAATAAAAAATTTCTGTACGAAAGGATAGACCAGCACAATCGGCAGTGATGCAGCAACCATGGCGGCTAACTGCAGGGTGGTGGTGGTGACTGAACCCTGTGCCGCTCCGAGGGAGCCTGACATATTCGCAAGCAATAGGGCCGCCTCCGTGCTCTGAATCAATTTCAGGATGTACAGCTGCACGGTCTGCAGGCTGTCGCCCTGGGTGAAGATCATGGCATCGTAGTAGGCATTCCAGTGTCCGACCGCCGTGAATAATGAAATGGCAGCAATAACAGGCTTGGACAGCGAGAGAATAATGCGGAAGAATATGGTGTACTCGCCTGCGCCGTCAATTTTGGCCGATTCGATCAATGCTTCGGGAAGCTCGGCAAAATAAGACCGGAACAGAATCACATTCCAGAAGCTGAACAGCGTCGGAATAATAAAGACCAGGAAGTTATTGTAGAGCCCCAGCGCATTAATCAGAATGAAGTAAGGGATCAGTCCGCCGCTCAAATACATGCTCATTAGCCCTAGTGTTGAATAGAGCCTTTTAAATCTCAGGTTCCTCCGCGAGAAGGCATAGGCGAACAAGGCCGTAAAAAGTACATGGGTGACGGTGCCGATCACCGTTCTGGATAAGGTTACAACGAAGGACTTCACTAATGCGGTATCGCTGAACAGCGCGCTATAGTTATCCCATGTGAACTGCCTTGTCCATAGATACACGCCGCCCTTGGCATAGTCGAGGCCATCATTGAATGAGCCGATGACGGAATACCAGAAGGGATACAGGGTGAGTACGATTAAGCAAGCCATGATGAATACGTTGAACATATTAAACAGCCGATTCGGCCATGAATGATCTCTAACCATAGGTTCCTCCCTAAAAAATCCCTTTCCCGGTTATTTTCTTAGCTATGAAATTAGCCAGGTACAGCAGGAATAACGCAATAACGGTCTTCATTAATCCGACGGCCGTTGCATACTCCATGCGGAATTCCCGTAATCCGACCTTGTACACGTAAGTATCGATGACCTCACTGGCGTCAATGTTTAGCGGGTTCTGCAGGACGAAGAATTGGTCAAAGCCGCTGTTCAGAATATTGCTGATCGAGAAGACAAGCAGGATGACGATCGTGCCTGTAATCGCCGGCAGTGTAATATGCCAGATGCGGCGAAACCGCGAGGCCCCGTCCATATAAGCCGCTTCGTACATTTCCTGATCGATGCTGGCAATCGCCGCAAGATATAGAATGGCGCCCCAGCCCAGTTCCTTGACTAAATTCGTAAGCACCGCCAGCAGCCAGAAGTAATCCTTCTCGGCGAGAAAATGAATCGGCTCGGAGATGATGCCGAAATTCACCAGCAGGTAGTTCAATACGCCGTTGCTTGGCGATAGAATATTGATGATTAACCCCCCGAAGATGCTCCAGGAAATAAAGTGCGGCAGATAAGTGATCGTCTGCGTCAGCTTCTTGAAGCGGGGAAAGGTGAGTTCATTCAGAAACAATGCAAACAGGATCGTGACCGGGAAGGTGATGCAGAGACCTAGTAAATTGATCCCGAGGGTATTGCGCAGCATGTTCCAAAAGTTAATATCTGAAATGAATTCCTTGAAGTTCGCCAATCCGACCCATTCCGAAGAGAAAATCCCCTGGATTCCCGTAATGATGTTGTAGTCCTTAAAGGCGATAATGACGCCGTAAAGCGGTATGAACGTGAAGATCAGAATAAACAGGATGCCCGGGATGATCATCGATTGGAGTGAAAGCTGGTCACGATTGCGGGAGGATCCTTTCTTTCGTGCCAAAGCCAGATTTGATTTCGCTGTAGAAGCCTCCGAGTCTGTCATCTCTCTCTAAACCCCTCTCTTTTTGCTGTATAACTAAATTGTAAGCGCATTATTTAAGGGGAAACAGGACTCGGGTTTGCGAAAAGGTATCATTTTTCGTCATCCGAAAAATATCTACCGACGTGCAAAAGCCTTCGCATTCGCATAACGAACGTGAAGGCTGGAATTCCTCTATGAAGAACGTCAAGCACCATGAAGCTTCATATAGTACCGCTTATTTCATGAGCTTCTGGTATTCCTTCGGGCTCATACCGCAATAACTTTTGAATACACGGGTGAAATTTTTTGGATTGCTGTACCCCAATGCGGAAGCGACATCGCAAATTTTGACATTGATGCCGTTCAGAGCTTTCTTGGCATAGTCCATCCGCTGCATCGTGACATAATCCTGAAAGTTCATCCCGGTACTCTCCTTAAATAACTTGCTGAAATACGCGTAGCTGACATTGCAGTAGTTGGCGATCACAGCCATATTAATCTCGCCGAGCAATTGCTCTTCGACGTACTTCTTGGCGATTTCCACCATATCATAGCTGCGGATCAAGCTCTGGCGCGCCTCGATCGTCTGCAGTATTCGGGATATGAGGTATAAGCGCAATTGCTCGCTCTGTTCAAAGGCAGAGAAATCCTGCTTCTGACGGGGAATCCAGCGGATGGTTTGCAGAATCGCATCATAATTGCTCCGGATGCTGTCCAGGGTGCTTCTTCTTAATGATTCATCATTGAAATACTTTTGAATATAGGGGAGCACCTGATCCTTCCGGCCCATATCGATGATTTCGGTCAAAATCCTCAGATCCGCAGGGGCGATATGGCGATCCTCCCTTGTCAGAATCTCGTCGTAAAGCAGGATGGACCGCGGTCCTGCGGTCAGCTTGTAGCTCAGTACTTCTAATGCGCTCCGGTAGGCTAGAGCCAGCCCTGTCGCCGCCGAGACGGTCATGCCTACGGCAATAACAACAGGGAGCTCTGGAGTGCTCCCCAGGAATTGCTCCAGAACCTGCTTGACCGCGGAGCTTCGGTCCCGCAATCTATCGTAATTGATCCATACGACAAGATCATTTTGTCTATTGTAGAACGAATAAAGCTTCATAGGTAAACGATTCGTGTCCGGCCTAGTTAAGAGGGCATCCCAGTCGGCGCCCAATGATTCGGCGTTTGAGGCGGAATGCATGGGGGAGAGAATCGCTGCCGCCGTATCCGGATAAGGCAGGCTGAGGCCCAATTCGGCGAATATGCGTTCCAGAGCATGCTCATCCTGCTCGGCGCTTTGGAGCACCCAATTCATGCTTCTGCTGACTCTCTCCATTTGGGTTAACATTTTCTCCGACTCGCCCTTCTGGTACTGCTGCTCCTCCTGGCGGAGCTCGCGGACAATCTTATCCAATACTTCCAGCAGCTCTTCTGAATGCGCAGGCTTGAGCAAGTAATCGCGCACGCCCAGCTTGAAGCTCTCCTTGACCAGATGAAAATCATCATATCCGCTAACCACGATGATTTTATGCTCATGCTTCCCTTGCAGCTGCTTGATCATTTCAATCCCGTCCAGCACCGGCATGTTCAGATCGGTGAGTATGATTTGCGGGTTCTCTATATTAATGATGGACAGCGCATCCGCGCCATCTTTGGCCGTCAGGATTTGCCCGATATGCTGAACCTGCAGGTAGGCGACAATGTCCCGAAGTCCTTCGCGCACGATTTCTTCATCGTCGACAATAAGCAGTTTATACATTCCATATTGCCTCTCATTCATAGGGTAATTTGATCTGTACTTGAGTATAATCGTTCTTTTTGCTCTCGATGGTGAGATAGTAGGACTCCCCATAATACAGGCGCAGCCGGGAGTTGATATTATATAGTCCGATGGAGCGTTCGGGAGCATTCGGAGCGGGAGCGGATTCTTCATAATGAAGCGGAGCTTGAAAATGCTCGTTAAGCATGTTCAATTTCTCTTCGCTCATCCCCGCGCCATTGTCAATAATATCGACCCGAACCTGCTGCTTCAGCACATAGCAGCGAACTTGAATCTGCAGTGAATCCTTCTGCACGGTTTTCCCATATTTAATGCTGTTCTCCACGATCGGCTGCAGCAGGAATTTGATCACCGGGTACGATTTCAGCTCCTCGGTAATTTCAACCTCGAGCTGGATCGACTGACTGCTGCTTAGCGATTGGAGGCTGACGTATTTGCGGATCAGCCCGATTTCCTCCTTGAGCGTAGTATGCAGGGTATTGCTGCTGAGATTGTACCGGAGTATTTTTCCGAAATCGGCCATCCGGTCGGCTGTACTGAACATGCGTTCCTTGATGAGCTTCATGCGAAAAATATCCAGCGTATTGTAGATGAAATGCGGGTTGATCTGATATTGCAGCGCTTGGATTTGCGCTTCTTTTCTTAACCGCTCCTTCATGACGATGCGTTCGATTAAGTGATTATTCGTCTCGATCAGCCCGTTGAAATCCTGCGCGAGCTGTCCCAGCTCATCCGGCTTGGTATCGCTGATTCGCAAATGGGGATTGCCGTTGATGACCTTCCTCATCGTGGATACAATGCGATTCAGCCGCAGAAAAATCGTCTTGAACATGAAGTAGCATGTTACGATCAGCAGCATTACGCTGAAAATGATGAGCAGCAATTGGTTCAGCATGCTTTTGTGAATCGACTGATTCAGCTGCTCCAGGGATACCTTGTATACGAAGGTCTGCTGTATGGCATCAAATGTCCGGTACAAATAGAGATGCTGATCGTAAATGAAATGAGCATCTGATTCGGTCAAATGCTGCTGCAGAATCTCGGCTTCGGCGGCTTCATCGACATCGGTAGCGGCTAGCGTAATATTAGGCTCGTGATACAGAAATTGTGTAATATCCGAGGGGTAAGCGCCTTCATTTGTGCTGAGCAGACGATCCTCGGCTACCATGACAGCGACCAGTCCCAATAATTCACGTGAAGGAGAGTACAGCTTGGTAAGGAGCGTGTATTTGCTGCGGTCGGAATTCAGGGAGCTTGGCCCGAGCTGGAGGTCATCCGGCTTGAGCCACATTTGCGTCTCATTCTCCTGTGCCATAAAGGCTTGCAGCTTCGCATTGGAGGCCTGCCTCTTCAGATGCAAGAAGTAAGGCCAGGACTCTGGAATCTGATCATTCATCATATAGATGCGGATGGAATAGTCGTCGGTTTCCGTAAATGCAGTCGCATATTTAATGATTGGAATCACGCTGTCCAGGTATTGGCTGAGGAAATCCGCGTCATCTCCTAGGAAGGGGTCACCTATGAACGTAATGATTTTGCTATTTTTGCTGACGATCTCGGTTAAGTCATACGTCATATCAATCCGGCTTTGGATTTCCTGTGAAGCTTGGTCGAAGGCGTGGGACATATTTGAAATGAAGCTGTCCTGAATATTTTGCGTTGATTTCTGGCTGTTCCAGATGAGAATCAGGGACAGCAGGATAAAGGGAATAGTGTACATGGTGATCATTTTGACCATGATGCTGTTTTTCTTGATTTTGAATAACATAGCTGCACTCCTAATGGAACAGAAATAGGGTTATTGCAATTGATGTCTATAGGCATATGCATTCCTGTAGTTTCTCGGTGTTACCCCGTATTTCTTCTTGAAAATACGTATAAAATAGCTGGTTTCCATTCCCAGCCGATGAGAGATTTCCTGAACAGAATATTCAGGATTGCTCTCGAGCCAAGCCGCGGCCTGCTCCAAGCGGACGCGCTGCAAATAGGCGTGGGGACCGATCCCGTAGGCATCGCGAAAGATACGCTGAAAGTGCTGAACGGAGTAGCCTACGGCATGGGCAATATTAGAAATATGCAGATTTTCGTCATAATGCTGCTTCATAAATTGAACGGCCTGCTGCAGCGCATCCTGCGACGCCTTGGGCTGGTTCGGCAGAATAGGATTCTTATGGCTAATGACATGCTCGGATAAGAGGAGCAAAAATTCATATAATTGGATAGACAGCTGCCCCTGGATACCCGGGGAGTCGTTCATACAAGCTTGCCAGATCGTTGTTAATTTATGGCTCATTACATCAAGGGCTGCGGGTTTCAGCGGAATACTGGTCATGAACGGGAGGTCGAAGCCGTTGATCATAGGCTCTACCGCCGTACCGTATATGCTTATAAACCCCAGAAGCCAGGTCTGGCCCGAGCCAGGATAGTACTCGTGGGCAGCCTTAGCTGGCAGCAATAGGGCATGATTGGGAGTCAATACGAGCTCTTTACCATCGGGAAAGTGAAATGTACCATATCCGCCAAAGTTAATGAAGCATTGCAAGGTCGGATATCCCATCGGCCTGTATTGATAGTTCTGTTCATGCAGTCCACAGCTATAGAGCGCCAGAGGCAGCGGGTGGGAAGAGGGGTTCGGGAACAGTCGAAAAGGCATCAGCATAGTGTCTTCTCCAATTCATCGATGTAATAATAGGTCTATTAGTCTACTATTTATATTCTTAATCCTAGTTAAGGAAAAGAACAATAGCTAAACGGAGGGATGTTCATTTTATACTATTTTCCGTCCGTTTTTGTCCTAACTTACCTTCCTTAAATTTTCATAGAATGGGGATATCATAGGGAGAAGGATTTGAGAACATGAGAGAAAGACTGAGCATGGATAGAGACTGGCGGTTCCATTTAGGGGATCCTGTCCAAGCGAAGGAAAGCAGCCATAAGGCGGTATACGGTCTTGCCAAAGCGGGCGGGATCCGGGGGCCTGCGGGAATGGAGTGGAACGACAACGAGTGGGACACGGTGCAATTGCCGCATGACTGGTCTTATCAGCAGCCCCTCGACCGTGAGAACGGGGTTCCAGACTTCGGTTATTATCCCCGCGGGATAGGCTGGTACCGCAAAAAATTCAAACTGGATCCCGTTGATCAGGGGAAGCAGCTTCTCTTGGAGTTCGACGGGATTGCCACACATGCTGCGGTTTATTTTAACGGAAGCATCCTCGAAAGGAACTTTTGCGGATATACGAGCTTTACCGTGGATATTACCGATCGCGCCTATTTTGGAGATCAGCCGAATCTGCTCGTCGTGAAGGTCGATGCCACCGTATCGGAGGGCTGGTGGTATGAGGGGGCGGGAATATACCGGCATGTCTGGTTAACGAAGACCGCGCCCGTTCATATAGCTCATCGCGGCATATGGGTGAATCCAATAAGGCAGGAGGCTGGTCGATGGCTTACGAATGTAGAGACGACGATTAGGAATGAAACGGAAGCTGCTGTAAAATATCAGCTTATTTCCCGAGTCGAGCAAGCAGACGGCGATATCGTGGCGGAAGAGCTGGCAAGCGGCAGCTGCGCAGCGGGACAATCCCTCGCAGTTACGCAGGATCTTCCGATCGAGCATCCGGCATTGTGGGACGTGGACGCCCCTCATCTATACAAATTGTACTCTACCCTTGTCGTGAATGGGGAAGAGCTGGATACGGCCGTTACGAATTACGGATATCGCACCATCCGCATTTGTCCCGATACCGGCTTCTATTTAAATGACAGGCCGCTCAAAATAAAAGGCACGTGCAATCACCAGGATCATGCGGGGGTAGGCGTCGCCCTGCCGGACGGAATCCAGGAGTATCGCATCCGGCGCTTGAAGGAGATGGGCAGCAATGCGTATCGCTGCGCTCACCACAACCCGGCGCCGGAGCTTCTGGATGCTTGTGATCGGCTGGGGATGCTAGTCATGAACGAGAACAGGAATTTTGACAGCTCCCCGGAAGGGCTGCGGCAGCTGGAGAACATGGTGACTCGGGACCGCAACCATCCGTCTGTAGTATTTTACAGCCTATTTAATGAGGAGCCTTTGCAAGGGACGCCGATTGGGCGGAAAATGGTGAAACGGATGATTCGCGCCGTGAAGAAGCTGGATCCTACCCGGCCGATCCTGGGCGCCATGCATGGCGGAGTGATGGAGGACGAGGGGGCTGCTGACGTTACTGACATCGTAGGCTTCAACTATATGAATGGCGGATACGACAAGTTCAGGGAGAAGCATCCGAAGCAGCCAATCATTGGCTCTGAGACGGTCAGCGCCTTTTCGACCCGCGGCAACTATATCAGCGATGACAACCGGCAAATATTCGACAGCTATGATCGAGAGAAGGCCAGTTGGGGAAATAGTGTAAGAGAGTCGTGGAAGACCATTAATACTCGTGATTTTGTCATGGGCACCTTCGTATGGACGGGGTTTGATTACCGCGGTGAGCCGTCGCCGTATGAATGGCCGAGTGTCAGCACGCACTTTGGAATTATGGATACCTGCGGATTCGCGAAGGATTCGTACTATTTATATCAAGCCTTCTGGCTGGATGAGCCGGTGCTGCACATTGTAGGACATTGGAATTGGCCCGGCCAAGAGGGACAGCAGGTCAAAATCATGACGCATACAAATTGCGACGAAGTCGCGCTGTACCTGAACGATGTCTTCATCGACCGGCAGCCTATTGATATTTACGAGCAATATGAATGGGATGTCGTGTATGAGCCGGGGACCCTCAGGATGGAGGGATATAAGGGCGGCCAGCTCGTCAAAGCAGCGGAGATCCAAACGGCGGGTAAGGCTCATACTGTACGCGTCGAGACTCAGAAGCTGGCTTTATCCGGCGACGGCAGGGATGGGATGGCGGTCAATGTCTATGCGGTGGATGGGCAGGGTCGGTTCGTTCCTACGGAGCAAGGCAAAATGTCCTTCTCCATCAAAGGAAGCGGGGTCATCCTTGGTGTAGGCAATGGAGACCCGAACTGCCATGAGCCGGACTATGCTGCGGAACGCAGCTTGTTCAACGGATGCTGCCAGCTTATTGTCCAAAGCAAGGTTGGAGAGGAGGACATTGTGCTGACGATCGAAGGTGACGGATTGCAGCCCGCATCTCATGTTATCCCTGTTCAACCTGCTGAGGAGCCGCCTTTCGTCCCGTCCGTAGATGAACGGTATATCAACAACTGGCTGATCACGCAGGAGATTGCTGCGGAGCGCCCGGATCCGAACGTGATGATTCATCCTACGGACATGAACTCGTGGGAGATGGTCGATGTCAGCTTCGGCGCCCTTCAGATGCTGCGTGGCGCCAGCGGCTATGTCACTTACCGCAACCAGGCACCGATATCGGATGTGGAGAAATCGGGGCGGCCTTATCTCTGGTTCCATTCGATTAGCGGTGATATTGAAATTTATGTGGATGGCAGGCTGCAGCTGAAGCAATTCTTGCCTTGGCCCGAGAATTTGGAGGTTCCGCTGCTAGGAGCCGAACTGAAGGATCAAATCACGATTTCTGTGTTAATTGGAATCACGCCCGATATGTACAGCCCGGGCATTCAAGGCTCGGTCTCAATCCGCACGAAATAGAAGCAACGAGGGAGGAGCCATAGGGGCGTACTTCCCTGGCCTCAACAATAAATCCATGCCTCCTAGAGGTATGGATTTATTGTTTGTCGGGTGAATTCGGTGCTGCAGAATTGGCCGCCTCGCGTCTAATTTATGAATGAACTTGAAATTTTGGGGCTTGATCTTTAAAATGAGCCATTTCCCTGGGCATACGAATGAAGTAAGATCGAATCAAGCGTACCTATAGAAGAGTGGTATGGAAGAGTGTCTATGGAAAGGTTCCCAGGGGAGTGGCGATGATAGTTTCACCTAGGGAAGGGGAGCGGTCGGCGGGACACCGATTGAAGCCTGGATGAACGAGGAGACGCTCAGGGAGGTCGGCGGCTATGAAGCTGTTTTGGAGCAGTGCAAGGACGATGGCTACGTGAAGGAGACGTTGCGCAAGGATGAAGAGAGCAGCCGCCTCTGGTACAGCCATCTGAACGATACCGACCTGGGGCTGCAGGAAGGCTGGTTCAATGCCGTGTGCGATATGGCGGATTGGGAGCTGATTGAGGTTCCAGGCGCTTGGTCGGGCAGCCGGCTGGAGCTGAGTACTTTTTTCCCATTACAAGCCTTCCGGCGTCTTTAACAGCATGATTGCTCCTTTGCGGGAATATCCTGTTAAGGGCATTCTCTGGTATCAAGGGGAATCCAACACCGGGCAGCCTGCGGGGTACCGCAAGTTGTTCGCGGCATTGGTTAGGGACTGGCGGCGGAATTGGGGAAGCGCTGACCTGCCGTTTATTTATGTGCAGCTGGCCAATTTTGGCGAGGAGGACGATGCTCAAGGGAATTGGGCGGTGCTGCGGGAGGAGCGGCGCAGAAGCCTGGAGGTGCCGAATACCGCGATGGCTGTAACCATTGATGTCGGGGAATATAACGATCTGCATCTGCGAATTTGTATAAACGTGAGGGCTTCCGGCGTCGCCGTTTAGTACGAGCGGATGTGACTGAATGAAGCACCTCTAAGTTTTCGAAGCTATTGTATAGGGGGCCTGTATCTTTCTAGAGCGGATAGAGATTTATGAATTTGAGGACGGTAACAGGTGGGGAACAATCACTCTACCCTCGATTGCTCCGGCGATCTAGCGGACCGTAGATCCGCTATTTTCCCAAAAAACCACCAATTCCGAAGTTAACGGACCGCAGTTCCGCTATCCAAGGGGAATTGGGGCAAAACGCGTTCATATAGACTGAATAGCGGAACCAGGGTCCGTACAGCATATCAAATTCGGTCAAAAAGCCGGAATAGCGACCTGTGTGTCCGTTAGCATCAGGCCCGGCAGATCATGGCTTCGCCATATGGACCTCCTCTTCAATAAAATTCAAGCAGCTTGAAGCTGAGTTAGCGTCTGTTAGGGCTTCCAAATATGCGTTATACTAAAGAAAATTACATGTTAGGAGAGAGAGCATATGCACCCATTCGACAAGTGGCTGAATGAATCCCAAATCATTGAGAAGGATCAATTGCTTCAAATTCCCGCACCAGGAAATACCGATTATTTCATTAATCCGGAGTCCGGGGAAGTCAAGAACAATGCGCCATTTCTATATACCGAGGTTCAAGGGGACTTTGTATTGCGCGCAAAAGTAAGACATGATTTCATCTCTACCTACGATGGGGCAGCGCTCTTTATCATGGACCGCGATAACCGCTGGGCGAAGCTATGCCATGAATACAGTGATTTTGATACATATACTGTGGTTAGTGTCGTGACGGACGGCGTGTCGGATGATGCCAACGGAGTGAACCTGGACGATAAAAGCGTATGGCTGCAAATCGGCAGAAAAGGCGACGCATTCGCCATGCATTACTCTACGGACAGGGAGAACTACCGGATGGTCAGAGTATTCAATCTGAAGGCTTCCGATACGTTGAAGGTGGGAATCGTGTCCCAATCGCCAACCGGTCAAGGGCTGGTCAGTGATTTCTCCGATATTCAGCTGGAACGGGTAACGATGGAGAATGTCAGAGCCGGTAAATAACCGCCTTGATCGGAGAAGGTTGTAACCGCTTCAATCATGCGAATTTATTGTTAAGTTTATAAAAAGACATAGGGAGAGAAAAAAGTGACGACGAGCAAATTGGGAATTCCACTAGAAGGCTTTGCTGAATTTAGTAGAAAAGTAGCTGCGGAAGGCGCCGTGCTGTTAAAAAATGAAGGACAAGCTCTTCCGCTGAAAAACAATGAAAACGTGGCGATTTTTGGCCGGATCCAGGTCAACTATTATCGCAGCGGTACAGGCTCGGGCGGCAGCGTAAACGTTGCTTATACGACCAATCTGCTGGATGGCCTTCGCAGCAAGAAGAACATAGCCGTCAACGAGGAACTGGCGGCCGTATACGAGAAATGGATCGAACAGAACCCGTTCGATAATGGCGGAGGCGGCTGGGCGGCAGAGCCTTGGCACCAGAAGGAGATGCCGCTCACCGATGAGCTGGTGCGCGAAGCGAGAAGCAAATCGGATAAGGCGATCGTTGTCATCGGACGTACAGCGGGCGAGGATCAGGATAACGCCGATGAGCCGGGCAGCTATCAGCTGACACCGGAGGAGAAGACCATGCTGAAGCAGGTCACCGCCCATTTCGAGCAGACCATTGTTGTGCTGAACGTCTCTAATATTATCGATATGAGCTGGATCGATGACGCCGATTACGCGCATCCGATTTCAAGCGTCATTTATGCCTGGCAGGGCGGCATGGAAGGCGGCAATGCCATTTCTGACGTATTGGCGGGCGACGTGACGCCGAGCGGCAAGTTAACCGATACGATCGCTTACTCCATTGAGGATTACCCTTCGACCCGGAACTACGGGAACGAATTCAAGAACGTATACCAGGAAGACATTTATGTAGGGTATCGTTATTTCGAGACGTTCTGCCCGGATAAGGTGCAGTTCGAGTTCGGCTATGGCCTGTCTTACACGGAATTCCGGATTGAGCCGGAGGAAGCAAAGATTGTTGCCCGGGAAGGAGAGTCTTGCGTGGAAATCGGCGTGACCGTAACGAATACGGGCAGCGTCTATGCGGGCAAAGAGGTCGTTCAGATCTATTATGAAGCCCCTCAAGGCCAGCTTGGCCAGCCGGCCAGAGCCTTGGCTGCGTTCGGCAAGACTAAGGAGCTGCAGCCGGGTGAATCGCAACGCCTGACGCTGAGCTTCCCCGTCCATGCCATGGCCTCTTATGACGATGGCGGCGTAACCGGTGCTCCTTCCGCTTATGTGCTGGAAGCCGGAGTGTACCGTTTCTATGTCGGAAATAGCGTTAAGAATGCAGCGCATGTTACGGTTGAGGGGCAGGAAGGCTACGAAATGGCTGCCCTTCAAGTGGTGGAGCAGCTGGAGGAGGCGCTCGCGCCGACGGAGGATTTCACCCGCATGAAGCCGGGCGCCCGGAAGGAAGACGGCTCTTATGAGCTTGCCTTCGTGGCAGCGCCGAAGCAGAAGATTTCCCTGGCTGAGCGGATTGAGAAGAATCTGCCGCAGAGCCTGAAGCAAACGGGAGACCAGGGCTATAAGCTAAGAGATGTCCATGACGGCAAAGTAAGCATGGAGGATTTCATTGCTCAGCTTAGCGACGAGGACCTGGCGACGATCGTCCGGGGCGAGGGCATGGTCAGCCCGCTGGTAACGCCGGGTACGGCATCGGCCTTTGGCGGCGTCAGCGATCGCCTGCTGAGCTACGGTATCCCGGTCGGCTGTACGGCGGATGGCCCTTCCGGCATCCGGATGGACAGCGGGGATAAGGCGACCCAAGTCGCCATCGGCACGCTGCTGGCCGCGACCTGGAACGTGGAGCTGGTTGAAGAGCTCTATGTCATGGAAGGGCAGGAGCTGCTAAGAAATAATATTGATACGCTGCTTGGACCTGGGCTTAACATTCGGCGCAGCCCGCTGAACGGGCGCAACTTCGAGTATTTCTCCGAGGACCCGCTGATTTCCGGGGCTTTCGCCGCAGCTTGCACCCGGGGGATTATCAGTGGCGGATCTTACGCGACGCTGAAGCATTTTGCCTGCAACAACCAGGAGAAGCACCGCAGCAAGGTCGATGCGGTCGTGTCTGAACGCGCGCTGCGGGAAATTTACCTGAAGGGCTTTGAGATTGCCGTGAAGGAAGGCGGGGCCAATTCGATCATGACCTCGTACAACCCGGTTAACGGGCATTGGGCCGCCTCCAATTACGATTTGAACACGACGATTCTTCGCGGGGAATGGGGTTTTAAAGGCATCGTCATGACGGACTGGTGGGCGGTCATGAACGACGTCGTCCATGGCGGCCAGGCGGACCGGAAATATACGAACTGGATGGTTCGCGCGCAGAACGACCTGTATATGGTCGTCACCAACTACGGCGCCGAGGTCAATGCGTATGACGACAATACGCTCGAGTCGCTGAGCAACGGCACGTTGACCCGCGGAGAGCTGCAGCGCTGTGCGATGAATATTTGCGCGTTTCTCATGCAGGCCCCGGTATTCGACCGGAAACAGGAAATCGTCGAAACGGTGCATGCCTTCAAGGCGAATCCAGCTTCGACGCCAGAGCTGGCGCAGGTTCAGGTGCAGGAACTGTCCCGCGATGCGCAGATCAAGCCTTCGGCCACTGGCGCGGCTTACATGAAGGTGGATCAGGCCGGACAGTATCGGATTATTGTCAACATTATGTCTCCCGAGTCGGAGCTGGCGCAGAGCGTATGCAACGTCATGCTGAACGGGCAGCCGATGGTGACCATCCAGACGAACGGCACGGAGGGCAAATGGATCCGCCAGAAGCTGGTGAAGGTCGAGCTGGAAGCGGGCCTGTACGAGCTGACGCTCGACTTCCTCAAGCCAGGCCTGCAAGTTGGATGGATTGAGTTTAATCTGATTTGAACCGCGGCAACGTAATATGAATAGAGACCAAGGGACACCAAAAATCCGGGATGATGTCATCATCCCGGATTTTTGTCATTCATTTATGCGTTCGCTGCATGAGGCAGGATTCATGTCGAGACGGAATTATGCTCCTCTATCGCCTGCACTGAGGACTCCCGATCTGTTAGCAGCAATAGAAAAGCTATGGCTGCCATGACGGCACAGACTATAAATACGATGCGGAAGCCAAACCACTCCGCGACGCTGCCGGCGATAATTCCGCCAAGCATATTGCCGATAACCGAGGTGTTGGAATATAACGTTGTTGCGGTTCCGGGCTCCTGCGGGAGCAGGTCCTGGAAGTAACTGATGCCCAGCCCCATAACGATCGACACGGCGACTGCACTTAGGAACTGCATGGGAACGATAGCCCATACGATCGGCGTGACGGCCACCAGGGCATAGTAAGCAATCGCAAAGACCGCCCCGATCTTGATCAGCTTGGATTTACGGTATTTTGCCGCCAGAATGCCCACTCCGATCAGCAGGGGAATCTCCACGGCCGCCGCTACGCTGAACAGCACCCCTACATCGGACTGGCTGCCATGGAGCGTCCGGGTTACATATAGCGGAAGGTTCACCAGGCTCATGGTCGAGGCTACGCTGAGCAGGATGAAGGAGCCCAATACTCCCGCAATGCGCGGCTTCAGGAGAAATTTCCTTAAATTCACGGGCGCTTCGTTCTTCTGAGCGGTCTCTTGGCGGTTCGAGTTCTTCAGAAAAATCAGAACGAAGAGGAATACAATGCCGTAAGTCACGGCGGCTGAGAGGAATAACCCCTGAAAGCCGGCCGAGGCAAGCAGTATAGCAGCGATTGCCGGGCCGATGACCCATGCGAGAGAGAAGAACATCCTTAACGTGTTAATGGCCATGTCTGCTTGCTTCGAGCCGCTCCGGTTCACTTCTTCACGCGCATAAGCGAACATCTGCGGAAACGCAGAGGACGCCGTGCCGAGACATAGAAAGGAAACGGCAAGCAGAACGTAATAATTCCTAACGTAAATGAACAGTATGTAGCCGATGATCGCCGCGCTAACCGAGAGGATGATCACCCATTTCCTCCCCCAGTACCGATCGGACAGCCTGCCAAGCACTGTGCTGATCAGCACGCTGGATGCGGCGGTAACGGTCATGAAATAGCCTAGATAGGAGGGGGACATGCCCACCTCATCTACGCCAAATAAGGACAGGAAGGGATAGGTAAAGGAGATGCATATCCCTAGCAGCAAGGTTGAAATAATGAGAATAGTGTAGTTCGGGATCGAGAATAAAGCCCATATTTGTTTTAGCTTGTGCAAAAGGCTTCCTCCTTCTCGCTTCAATGCTTGATTGCAGCGATACGAATTCTTTTGTAGTCTGCAGACCAGATCTGACCGTCGAATAGAAGCGGTTTCGCCCGGTTCATGATCAACGCGTAGGCCTGCTGCTTCTCGCCTTCGGACAAGCCGCTGAAGAAGTCCCCTGTAAAGGAGGCGAGCCAGTGACGAAGGCCGTTCTCTCCGTCCTCCAGAGGGGTTGGCCGGTCGAAATGCTCGGCATAGGTCACCCGGAAGCCCTGGTGTTCCAGCACGGTGGTGTATTCAGAAATGCTGGGGAAATACCAGGGATTCCGGTCTCTGGCATCGGGGAGGCCAAAGTACTCTTCAAGGACGGCTATCGTATTCTCCGTGATGATGCCTACGTTTCCCTTGCCGCCAAACTCCGCGACGAACCTGCCGCCTGGGCGGAGACAGCTGTAGATCGTCTTAACCACGTCCTGCGCATTCTTCATCCAATGCAGAGCCGCATTGGAGAATACGGCGTCGAAGGACTCCTCCGGGCGGTAGTTCTCGGCATTGGCGGTAATGAACGGAATATCCGGGTACTTGCTCTTGGCCTGCCGGATCATCTCTTCGGAATAATCCATGCCCGTCACCTGAGCGCCGGCCTTTGATATTTCGTTAGCCAGATCGCCGGTACCACAGCCGAGATCCAAAATGCGTTCGCCCGGCTGCGGATTCAAAATCGAAAGAATCCCCTTGCCGTATTGCGAGACATAGCTTAGCTTATCGTCGTACAAATCTGCATTCCATTGATTCATTGAACTCATGGATGTTCCTCCTTTATCGGCTTGCCGTAATCAACCTGCCTCCATACTCCATATTGAGCTATCTGCCGGAAGATCATTTCCTTCTGAGGACAGCTCGGGGCAGCGTAGTACATGAGGTCGAACCTGCTTGCTGCGCATAACAATGACAGGGAAGTCCGAAAATCTCCGGACTCGTCGATGACGAACACAACCCTTTCATCCGCCTCCCGGATCAGCTCATTCAGAGAAGCATCGTCGAGGGGCGAGTGAACGGTGTAGACGCTTACGGGGCCCTTGTAGGGCAAATTGCCATGGGCTGCGCGAACGGCATATTCAAACCGGAGGTAGCTGTCGAACCAGAATAAACGGATCTCAGGATTGAAGAAGAGCTTCAGCAGCTGGAGCAGCTGAACATCGACGGACGGATGCAGCTCCTGGAAGGTGTGCAGATTTCTCAGCCAATTCTGATAACGGTTCTCGTCATATTCGCTAGGATGGTACATATGGTAAATGAGCGCATTTTTCGCATAAACGAAGGTTAATCCCTGCTGATACAACCGGTAGGCCAGCTCGCAGTCCTCGAGTCCCCAACCTTTGAAGCCTTCGTGGAACAGCCCGGCTTCTTGCATATTCTTGCGGCGCACGGAGGCATTGCAGGTAAAGAAAAAGTACCAGACGGTCTCCAAATTACTCATTTTCTCTGAAAATGCGTCAATGGCAAGCAGCCGGTCCGCCGGCAGCTGCTCCGGCAGCAGATCCTCACGGAATTCCGTCTTCAGACTCTCCACATCGAAATCATTCGACGTCAAGTAATTCCGGAAGCCGATTACAACGAGGTCATCCCGCTCCCGATGATATCTCAAATGCTCCTGGATGAAATGCGGAGGCACCAGATGGTCGCCATCCAAAAATATAATGACCTCGCCGTCCGCCTCCGTAAGGCCGAGGTTCCGGGCGGCCGCCCGGGATGAGGCGAGAGACCTGTCGATATAAAAATATTTCAGGGCATATTTAAGGATGAGTTCATGTATGGCTTCGCCTGTTCCGTCGTTCGATCCGTCATCCACGACAATAACCTCGAAGCTGTCCCCCTCCTCCAGAACCTGATGGTTTAACGTAATCAGGCAAGGAATAATTAATTCGACGTTATTGTAGGTCGGCATAATAATGCTGGCTTTCATCGTATTCCTCCTTTCAAATACGCATCGGAAGAGCTCATCACAGCCAGCATCCGTTCGAGCAAGCTTTGCTCCAGGGGCGCCGTTTCTTGAAGAGCCGCAATCATCTTGGAAATGAGCGCAGGATCCTGATTCTGCTGATACATCATGAGCATGAGGCGCACCGTTCTCATCCCCTTCTCGACCTGGGCGTATTCGGCGGCGACATCCCGCAAATCCTCTAGCCCCAATCGGGTGATCAGATGATCCAGCCTTGCCTGCATGCAGGTCTTGTGCTCCCACATAATATGGAATGGGCGTATGTCGAAGGCGATGCGGTCCTGCCTCAGCTGCTCAAGGTAATTCTGCAAGCAGCTATAAGATTCCATGCCATAAGCCAGATCAATGGGCGGCTGCATATTTCGCATGTCTTGATAGGAATTCCCGGAATTCACGTAAGCAGAGAGCTGGCGACAGGCGTGCTGCAGATCGAAGGGATACACGATATGCGGCCTGTAGCGCAGCAGGTAGGTATACTGGCGATGCTCTCCGGCCAATTCGACTTGACTGAATCCCTGAGCCATATGTTCATAGGGCACGTCAAATTGGGTATATTTCGTCTGGTTCCGGTCTTGGATGAAATCTGCTACCTGAAAAGTCCCGGCCTCGTCGTCATAGCCAAAAATCAAGACTTGATGCGCGAATCGATTCTTCTGAAAGAAAGGAGTATAAGGGATAAAAAACTCATCGATATAGGTAAAAACGTAGCACTCCGCATGAATGCATTCTTTCAAGAAAGAGACGCAATCCCGTCCCATTTGGAGTATCCTCTGCCGGGATATTTTCTCAGCGCTCAGCCAGGGAATAGAATTCAGGTAATGGCTTAATCCTGTCGTATAGCGCTGCTTGTCAGCTTCATAGATGAGTTCGTCGTAAATGAAGAAGTTGAAAGGTACACTGCTGTCCTTAAAATTACGATGGCAATATAATTGAATATAATTGCTGTAGAACCAGTCCGAGCTCTCGGGATAATGGGCGAGGATGCTCAGCACATGACCATGATGGACGTAACCGGTGATCATCGGCGGCTGGATGGGCAACAGAACCGCGCTCAACTGATTAACTCTCCCAAATATTTAGCAACGCCGTCCTCGTCGTTGCTGAGAATAGATTCGTCAGCGATCTGCATGACGCTTTCATGTGCATTGCCTACAGCGATTTTGCGCCCAGCTACAGCAAACATGGAGAGGTCGTTCACATGGTCGCCGAATACGGTCGTTGCGGATAAAGGAATTCCTAAGAAAGCAGCCAGTTCCTGAACCATAAGTCCCTTATTCCCCCTTGGATTGGAGATTTGGAGATTGAAGAATCCTTTATTATAGGAGTCCTCGAATATGAGTACGTCTACGCTGTCTCTATAGGTGGAATCGATCCATTCTTGAAAGGGAAGCAGTTGTTCGTAGGGAGCGATGAAGAATAAATTCAATAAGGTGTCGGAAGGCATAAGCCTTGATTGTTGGGAAACGGGGTGGTGCCACGCCTTCAATTGCTTTATTAAATTGCATTGGGCTTGATTCTGCAGCCCGAAATGCATTACAGTCTCTTGTATATTATCATAATTTAGGACTATTGGTAACAAATTATATTTATTTCCTTTATCTATAATATCCGCTGCAATCTCGAATGCGAGATTGTTGCAAATGATAGGTTTATGCTCGGTAGGATCTACCATTATGGCACCGTTTAATAAAATGGCAGGGAGGCGGAACTGGATCCCGCTCAATAGACTTCTCGCTGCCGTATACGTGCGAGCCGTGCAGTACGTCAAATTCACCCCTTCATGAATCGCTCTGTTCATGACCGTTCGGGTGTAATCGGATAATTTCAAGTCCGAGCGAAGCAGAGTACCATCCAAATCTGTGATATATAAAGGCTTCAACATATTCATCCCCTCCAGTTATGGCCAATCTGCGGACTGCAAGTGCAAGGACGCTTTGTTATGCTCGATTTGTTCTTCGATATACCGCGCGATCCTTTTCGCGTCCGTTTTGCCGGACGGCAGTTTGGGAAATCCGGTGCATAGCAGCAAATAACGCGGAACCATGTAATCCAAGAGCTTGTCCTTAAGCGCTCTCTGAACATTGGCGAGCTTGCCGAGTTCCAGATCGCCGTCTTTTAGAATAATTGCGGCCGCTAATACTTTGCCTCGGCCCTCCTCATGAATGATGCTCAGGATGAAATCCCTTACCAAGGGAATCTCCCCGAGCGCCCCTCTGATTTCATTTAAGTTAATGCGGTAGCCGAGTATTTTGACCTCATCGTCGCCTCGGCCGATAAAGTGGTATAAGCCCTGTTCATCCTGCTGGCAAATGTCCCCGGTCCGGTAATAAACCTCCCCATGGATTGCGACGAGCCGGGATTTCGTTGCTTCGGGATTCGACCAGTAGCCGCGCATGAGCTGGTCTCCGGCAACTAGGAGCTCTCCGCTGACCCCCGGGGCCTCTATGATCTCTCCCGCTTGATCGATCAACAGAGCATTTATGCCGGTCAAAGGCCGGCCGATGGGAAATAAATGATGATCATTCACATTAGCGGCTGTAATCGGGTGAGCCAGGCACACGCACGTAGCCTCCGTCGGCCCATATCCGTTGATGACCGTCAAGGCTGGAACCTCCTGGAGCCATCTTTGGATCGACTTGACGTTAAGCACCTCTGCTCCCGTCATGATCCGTTTCAGGCTGGATAAATCCTCTTTGCCAAAATGGGGCTCCTCAGACAGCAAGGATAGAATCGGCGCTACTGCCGCAAAGTGGGTAATCCTCCGTCTGGCGATATATTGGAGCACCAGGGAAGGAATCATGAATTCGTCGTACAAGTATACGCTTGCTCCGCAATACAGCGGCAGCAGGGTATCCACAATCGATACATCGAAATAAAAAGGGGAGGTGTTCATGCAGACCGATTCCTCGGTGATGTTCATGAATTCGTTGACCGCCGCAAAGAAGGCCAGCATGCTTCGATGCTCGATCACCACCCCTTTGGGCAGGCCCGTCGATCCTGACGTATACATGCAATAAGCCATATCAGAGATATCTATATCAGGCCAGACATGGCCTGATATAGAATCTTCCGTTAGATGGCAGGGTCCTGCATGGAAAGGGGAGATCGACTCCAGGGGAATCCGCCGGATCTCCGGATCCAGGCCGGCTGCCTCCGCCAGCATTTTTTCTGGTAAAATTACAGCCTTGGGGGCGATTTCACGCGCGATGTGCTGCAAGCGGCCTGGCGGGTTCTTAGGGTCTACAGGGACATACCCCACCCCCATACGCAGGCAGCCGATGATGGCGGCTACCAGTGAGACTTCCTTTTGGGCGAAGCAGATGATCCGATCTCCGCGGGTGATTCCCCATTGGGATAAAGCGGCAGCGCAAGCCAAGCTATGCTTGTCCAGTTCAGCGTATGTCAGTGAATGCCGGCTGTCCTGGACAGCCATTTTATTCGGCTGCTTCCCGGCATAGTATGAAATGCGGCCGCCCAGCGAATCTACAGGCTTTCCTGTCAATGCATCCAGCACGGAAGAGACCTCCCACCTTCATAGAATGGATGTTTATATCGTTTAAACCTAATGAATAGGATCAGGTTGCCGGGTCAAACATTTATACGCTTACTTTGGAGAAGCGCTCATAAATTTTATTGCAGTAGTCCATTGAGGTGTTTAAGCGTAAGAAGGCTCCCTTTACGATCTCGATTCTGGCCTCAGGGTTGTCTTTGATGATCGGAACAATCGCGTTTTTGACCCATCCATGCCCGTGACGGGTGTCAATTTGGATATGCAGAGTATGGTATTCCCGGCCCTTTTCACTGATGCCGAGGCGTTTGAATCCCTTGACCAGTCTGCTGAAGCGTTTTGGCGCAACTAGCTCGACCGCTCCGAGGCAGCCCAAGGCCCGATACAGATTTTTGCGGTACAGGGCGGAATACAGAAGGGTATTGCCTACCGCCAGGGACTGCCAGCTAGCGCCTTCTACTAAAGACAAGGTGTTCGTATCATTCAGGAGCCCCAGCTCGTCCAGCAAATAATTGAACATGACGGTATGGACTTTATCCATCTCACCGTTGCCCATTTCATCCCAGTAATTTTCGGCAAGCTCCATCTTGATCACTTCGCTGGTGCCAATCTGCGCCAGGGCAACGAGATCGTCGAAACGGCTGTCTACCGTAATCTCTTGAGAGAAGAAGTAACTCATTTCCTCCTTGGAGCAGCTTTCCTCCAAATAGGCGTACAACTGATGATTGGCTGCTTCATGATCCAGGATCGTCCTCATGAACCAGCGCTGAAATTCCTTGGTATCCGTCGGAATATCGATATCGGGAAAACGGCTGTCCTCGTAAGCTTCCCAAGCTTCCTCCAATTCTTTCTGGATGCGCATCAGCGTAGGATCATACTGGTTGAACACCGGCTTTTGCTCCATCGGATGAATATTTAGGCTGTACAGAAGATCCAGAGCCCGGTGCAGGCTATAATAAGCAGCTTCCTTGCCCGCTTTGTAATCTTCCACGGTTTGCAAGGCAAGCTTTACGGCTTCATTCGCATCCTCGGGATTTTGCTTCATATGCGAATACAATTCCGGCCATTCAATCAATGCATGGACAAGCTCATGAAATTGGACGCTCGAATCGAAGATCATTTCAGGCAATTGACGGTTAGACATAATAGATTATCCCTCACTATTCTTTTGATTTTTTTGGATGAATAACATATCCTAGCACTCTACTTTGGCAATCATGTTCAGCATCATTTCATCGGTTCCCCCGGCTAATGACAGGGCTCTGGCATCGCGGAAAAACAGCGAAATAGGATGGTCGTCCAAATAGCCTTCTCCTCCGAACAATTGCAGGCACTGGTCGGCGACTTTCCTTACCAGCTTCCCGCCTGCGTATTTGGCCATTGCGGCATCGGCCATATTCTCGTTTGGCGTCGACATTTTTCGTATGCATCCATAGCTGAATTGTTTAACGGATTCAATTTCGGTGATCAATTGAGCGAGAGTGAATTGAACATGCTGGTTAGAGCTGAGAGGCTTGCCAAACGTGCGGCGTTTCTTGGAGTGTTCGATGGTGAGGTCAACATGGTAGCGTGCCATCGCGGCCATCCGGATCGCTATAATCGTCCGTTCCTGGAAAAATTGCTTCATTTGAATAAACAGGCCGAATCCCAGTCCGCCTATGACCTGCTGAGGGGCGATCTTAACCCGGTCAAACTCAATTTCTGCGATATCCCCCCGATTGCCCAAGGTTGGCAGGTTCCTGACTACAGCAACGCCAGGCGACGATTTAGGCACAAAAAACAAAGTAGGCACAGGATCTCCCTGTTTATTGGCGGTCTGGGCAAGGACGCAGTAAGCGTCTGCCGATACGCCATTGCTGATGAAGGTCTTCCGTCCTTGAAGGATATAGCCGTCCCCCTCCTGCACAGCTGTCGTCTGTACATTGCTCAGATCTGAACCGGCATTCTCTTCCGTTAGGGCCAGCGCCAACAACGATTCGCCTTGAATAGCGGAAGGGACCCAGTCCGCCGCCAGCTCTTTGCGGGCGTATTTGGCGACCAGGCTTGTCGCTATATCCAGATGGCTGGCAACGGACATTCCGATCGCTCCATTAGGCAGTCTCGCTAGCTCTTCATGTAGAATGACGTTATACCAGTAGTCCAGCGCTGCCCCGCCATATTGTTCAGTGAACGTTGCTGACAAATAACCAGCTTCGCCTAATTGGCGAAGGATTTGTTTGATCGGGGGAGGATGGCCAGCGGCTCTCCATTCGCTTAAATGGGGCCTGATCTCTTGATCGATAAAATGGCGGAGGCCGTTTCGGTACGCATCATGCTCCAGCGTAAACGGGTTTATACTCATAGTATCCATCACCTGCAGTTCAGCTTATTTTGCTTACTTTCGCAATTTTGGTCAGCATCATTTCATCAGAACCGGTCGAAATGGAGAACAGGCGGCTGTCCCGGTAGAATCTCCCTATGATATGGTCATCGAGATAAGCGTCTTTGCCGAACAGCTGCAGGCATTCGTCGGCGACCTTGCGGACCAGTCTGCTGGACTGCAATTTGGCCATTGCGGATAACAGGGAAATGTCTCCCTGCTCCTGCCAAATGGAAGCTGCGACATAGTTGCATTGGCGGCTCAGCTCGATGTCCGTGCGTAATTCCGCGATCTTGAATTGGATCCATTGATTCTTGATGAGGGGTTCGCCGAAGGTGACTCTGGAGCGGCAGTGCTGGACAGTTAAACGAAGCATCTCGTCAGCCATTGCGGTAGCCCGGCAGGAGGAGATAATATGCTCTTGCGCGAATTGGTTCAATTGGGCGAGAAATCCTCCGCCTTCGTTGCCGATCCGGCAGGCCGCGGGTACCCTGACGTCCTGAAACGATACGCTGGCAACATTGGCGGTACGATGACCCATCATGCCGATTTCTTCGCTAATTTCGATGCCGGGCAGCGAGCGGGGGACGAATAGCAGCACCATGCCCGTCAGCGGGTTGCGGTCTGGCATGGCTGCAAGCACGCAGTACACATCTGCATCCAGTCCGTTCGTGACGAAATTCTTGACGCCGTTCAGTACATAGTAGTCGCTCTCGCGTACCGCTGTGGCTTGGATTGCTGCCACATCCGATCCGGCGGAAGCCTCCGATACGGCATGGCCAAAAACCAAATCGCCCCGAAGTGCAGGGGACAGCAGCTCTTCACATTGCGTTGCAGTTCCATAGTCGGCCACTAATGGGGCGACCATGTCGTTATGGATGATGATGGCCATGCTGATCCCGGCGGAGGGGATTCTGCCCAGCTCTTCAGCAAATACGATATGTGAGAATATATCTTGATCCTGTCCGCCATATTGGGAGGGATAGCGCAGGCCCAGCAATTCCTGTTGCCCTAGCTTCTTGAGGATGCTTCTTAGCGGGAACCGGCGCTGCTGTTCCCAATCTTCTACGTGGGGGAGAATTTCTTGCTTCATGAAGGCTTGCAGTTTCTGGCGCAGCAGCAGATGGCCTTCCGAGAAGAAAGAATTTGTGTTTGTTTGCGGATTCACTATTGGGAACTTTTCCGTAGCGGGACTCATAGCTCACTCCCTAACGGCGCCTGAACGGCATTTTGCTTAATGTAGTCTGCCAGTCTTCCAAATTCATTCAAGATGTCGATGTCGATTTGATTGCCAAAGAAATCAAGGCCGAATTCATGCTGTATGGCCACGATAACTTGAATGATATCCATGGAATCCATGCTCAGCTGTTCAATAAAATTGTCTTCAGCGCAAAATTCGGCATCGGTACCCTTCACCTGGTTGATAATTTGGCTAAGCTTGTTCTCAATTTCATGCTCCACAACATAGCTCCCTCCTTAAAAATACATTTATTATTAAAATATAGAATTTTATGTTATTTAATATAATACTTACTAGAATCGTGGTTGGCAATGACTACATTTGTCGCATTTTGGTAATTTGTGTGTGCGCCAGACGGGGCTCATCGCAGCTTGTATCTGCTCTTGTACAGCGCAGGGAGATTCGTCATGAAGTTCTGTAAAGGGGATATCATCCGGGGGAATGTCGCCATGCTAATTAAATTTTCTGCCCGTCCATCCACAGCCGAATAAGGCTGTGGATTTTGCATGAAATGAAACCTTTTGGCAGGAATTCATGTATTATAGGTAAATGCCAACTAGCGAGGGGGAACTCTATATGGGAATCTTGTCGAGATTTCGGGATATTATGAGAGCCAACGTCAACTCGTTCGTAGATCGGGCGGGGGATCCGGCGAAGGCCATGGATGAATATATGAGGGACCTGCACAGCGATCTGGGCCAGGTGAAGGCGGAAGCGGCAGCGGTGCTTGCGAATGAGCGAAGGGCCAAGGCTTCTCTGGATGAATGTCAAGCTGAGATCAGAAAGCTGCAGCGTTACGCCGAGAAAGCCGTGGAAGCGGGCAATGAGGATGATGCCCTGAAATTTCTGGATCAGAGAGCGCAGCAGGCCGCGAAGTTGAATGAGCTGCAGACGGCTCACGAGCTGGCTGCCGCCAAGGCGGCAAGCATGCAGCAGCTGCAGGAGAAGCTGATATCCGACCTCGGGCAGCTGGAGGCACGGCAATCCGAACTGAAGGAGAAGCTTGCCTTCTCCCGAATGCAGCAAGGCACCGGTGCGGGCAGCAGCCTATCTGCCGGCACTTTCGATGAACTGGAGGAGAAAGCGTATCTCGCCGCGGAAGAAGCACTGGCGTTGGCCGAGCTTCGGGCTGGAGAAGCACTGGACAATGCTGCTGATTCGGCGGTTCATTTGGAAGACGACAACGTAAAACCGGATGTGAATGCTGGCTCGAACAATAGCATGAACTCTAGCATAAACTCTAGCACAAGCTCTGGCGCCAGCACTTCTGCGAGCGTCGAAGATGAATTAGCAGCAATCAAAGCAAGAATGAACAAGAGGGAATTGTGATGCAAGCTACTTTTTGGGTACCTGAGGTGAGCAAATGCCGGTAATCGACTACAAATGTCCCAACTGCGGCAGCGGCATGGTCTTTAACGGTAGAACCGGAGCATTGACCTGTCAAGGCTGCGGGAGACAGGACAATATTGAACAGCTTCCTGATCCGCTTACGCAGCAGTCATTTTCCGAGAGTCGGGGGAGAGGGTATCACTGCAACAGCTGCGGGGCCGAGGTGATGGCCGATGCTGAGATGACCGCGACGGTGTGTAGCTTCTGCGGTACGGCCGTCGTTCTCGGCGACCGGCTGACTGGAAATCTCGCCCCGGCCAAGGTGCTTCCTTTTCTGATCAGCAAGGAAGAGGCGATGGCTGCTTTTCGGAAATGGTGCAGGAACGGCCTGCTTACCCCCGACGGATTTATGACCGCGGATCGCGTCAAGGGGATCACCGGAGTGTATGTTCCTTTCTGGCTCTATGAGCTGCATAATCGCGTGGAGGTTCATGGCCAGGCTACGAAAGTAAGGACTTATACGCGGGGCGACTATCAATATACAGAAACGCAGCATTTTGCGATATACCGCAAGCTCCGTCTGAATTACGTCAATTTGCCGATCGATGCTTCGCATAAAATGAGCGATGATCTGATGGATAAGCTGGAGCCTTTTCCGTACGAGCGGCTGAAGGGCTTCAAGAGCCCCTACCTCGCCGGTTATACTGCGGACAAATACAGCTATGATGATCGGGAGCTGCTTCCGCGGGCCAAGGAGAAGATTCGCAGCTATATTGAATCCTCCATTTCATCGTCCGTGTCAGGGTATACTTCTGTCAGCTTCACCAATAAACAGATTGATACGACACCGAAGAGGGCCGACTATTGCCTGATTCCGGTCTGGATGGTGAAGTATGACTACAACCGGTCGGAGTACTTGTTCGCGATGAACGGCCAGACCGGGAAGGTCGTCGGCAAGCCGCCGCTCAGCAAAGCGAAGGTCTCCGCCTGGTTTGCGGGCGTATCGGGCGTAACCCTGCTATCCCTGAAGCTGATTTCCTGGATGATGGGGGGAGGGTTCCTGTGAGAAAGAATTTTGCGATATTAACGGTACTACTTTGTCTTGCGGCATATTTGGTCATTCCCTTTGGAACGTCGGCAGCTGCGGAAACGAAAAAGCTGATCTATGACGAAGCAAACCTGCTCACCGAAGAGGAATACATGGAGCTAAATGCGATGGCGAATGAGTACGGAGCCAAGCGGGAAACGGATATGATCATTATTACTTCTAACAATCCGGACAACGTCGATGTCAAGCTGATGACGCAGGATTTTTATGATGAGCAGGCGCCAGGCTACGATAAACCCCATGGCAACGCGGTGATTCTGACGATGGATATGAGGAACCGGGACGTCTATTTGGCCGGGTTCTACAAGGCAGAGGAGCTCCTGGATGACGGCAGGCTTGATCGGATCCGCGAGAAAATTACGCCGAATTTAACCAATGGTGACTACAAGCTGGCTTTTGAAAAATATATTAAAACCGCCCACAAATACATGGGCTTCAAGCCGGGAGTGGACCCGGACAACCCGCTGTTCAACTTTGGCTTCCAGTTGATTGCAGCCCTAGTCGTTGGAGGAATCGTCGTGGGCATTATGACTTACCGCTCTGGCGGCCGCGTAACGGTCAACCGGCGCACCTATGAGGATGCCAGCACTTCGGGGATCGTAGATCGTCAGGATCAATACCTGCGCACGACGACGACGAAGCGGAAGATCGAGCGGAACACGAGCAGCAGCTCGGGCGGCGGGGGCGGCGGCGGCATTACCGGCGGCGGCCATTCGCATAGCGGCAGCAGAGGGAAATTCTAATCGAAGGGACGGGAGAGCAAGATGGGATTCTTCAGAAATCAATTCGCCAACGTCGTAGAATGGGAAGAGTTTAGAGACGATATGATCTTCTGGAAGTGGAGCAACCGGGAGATCAAGAAGGGCAGTAAGCTGATCATCCGCGCCGGCCAGGACGCGATTTTCGTGAATAATGGCAAGGTTGAGGGGATTTTCAAGGATGAGGGCTCATACAACATCGAATCAGAGATCATCCCTTTCTTATCCACGTTAAAAGGCTTCAAATTCGGCTTCAATAGCGGTATGCGGGTAGAGGTTCTGTTCGTCAATACGAAGGAATTTACGGTTAGATGGGGAACGCAGAATCCGATTCTGATTCCGACGCCTCAGCTGCCGGGAGGCATGCCGATTCGCGCGAACGGAACGTTTAACTTTAAAGTCAGCGACTACGTGTCGCTGATCGATAATATCGCCGGGATGAAAGGCAGCTATCTTGTGGAGGATGTCAAAATCCGCATCACCTCTGTATTGGACCAGCTGCTCATGAAATGGATCAGCCGGGAAGGCAAGGACATGTTCAATCTGCAGGCCAATGCGTCGGAAATTGCCAAAGGGATTCGTGAAGACCTGGATATGGAAATGCTGGGCAACGGAATGACGATTACCGGCTTCCAGGTGATGAGCTTCAACTATCCGCAGGAAATCCAGGATATGATCACGAAGACGGCATCCCATGAAATGATCGGCAATCTGCAGAAGTACCAGCAGGTCAGCATGACGGACGGCATCGCATCCGGCAAAGTGCAGGGCGGCGGCATGGCCTCGGACATGGCGGGCATGATGATGGGCATGACTATGGCGAACGAAATGATGAAGAACATGAACATGAACATGCATCAAAATCAAAATCAGAATCCAGGCCAGAAGCAACACCAGCAGCACAATCCGCAGCACAGCCAGCAGCCCCCGGCGGCTCCTGCTTCCGAAGGCGGCAAACGCCCTAACTTCTGTCCGAACTGCGGCGCCAAGAATGAAGGGGCGAACTTCTGTCCGAATTGCGGCCAGAAGCTGAACTGAATCATTAATTGCAAAAAAGAATTAAACGATGGACCAGTTATAATGGCTCATGCGTTTAATTCTTTTTTTAACTATGCGGACTTGTAGCCAGCTTCTGTTGGATTGCTCAACTTAGAGTAAATGGATGTATAGCAGTTAATCTCTGCGGCATAGAAGGAAGAATAGATTTAGATGGATTTCATGTCATTAGAATAAGAGAATTGGCTAATCACGGCTGGATTCTTGATTTTAGATCCATCAAATCCATCAAATCCCCTGAAGCATGCATTAAGAGCATAATTAGATACATAAATTCCATTTCGTATTACTATTCTTACAGTTCCGTCCATGTCACGTTTAACTCAATGACCCCTTCGTTCGAAGACAATCGTCCGCCAATCATGGACCAGCTCTCGTTCTTTTCGGGATTATCGCCTTGAATGATAATGTTCTTATCGTCAATGTTTTGACCGCTATCATCCAAGTTTTGCGTTTTGAAATAATCCTTGTATAGCTTGGTGATCACCGCCATGTCTTCCTCGGTTGAGAAAATCAGCAGCATCGATTTTTTGCCGTCTTTTATTTCAGAGTGGGAAGTGCTGATCTTGGCATCGTCTGGAAGGGGGAAATCCGCCGGCAAATATTCAGGTCTTTGCTCATCATGGTCTTGGGCTCCGGCAGTCATGTTCTGTACGGCTTCTGTATCCGGCGGTTGATGTGCCGGCTCGCTTTTGGAGGATTGGCAGGCGGTTACCCCCATCAATACAAGCATGGATAACAGTAAATACATCAATCTGCTGATCTTCATGAATTTGTCTCTCCTTCTCCACGTTCCACGTATTTCCAAACCCATCCCATATTAATACGTTTTTGCATTTTATCCTACGGTTGATAGGCCCATTTATGAAGCCGTTTCACCATCCTAGCCATATACTTTAGACCCGTGCTGCTGCTTCCTTACTCCTAGTTCTGCCACGTAGTCAAACCGACGAGGTTATATTCAAAAAAACGAGCCACTCCAAGAGCGTGGGAAATGTAAGCGCACTTTTGAGGCAGGAAGGGTTATTTTTGCGCTAAATCTGGATTCCTTATTTGTTTACAGATACTTTTTTTGGGAGTAAGATTTCATTCATGACGAACTGGTTTATACATTGAATAATCCTTTATCGCTGAATTCTGCAGTCAGAAACGGGGGAACCAGAGGGATGCGCATGTGCGCGTATGTCCCAGGGGTGAATCGCTTGATCTGGATCAGGTAAACGTCAAGTGTAGGGCTACTTTCAGGCCCGAATCCGTCAGCTAACCTCGTAAGCGTTACGAAAGAGGAATTTGTCGCGTGCCTCAGGTTTTTTTGAGCAGCCGCGGGAAAGGCCATCTTTCCTGCGGCTTTTTTCGTGCGAATGCATGGGATAGCATTGCTGGTTTGAACGGATAATGGCTAAACCAAGAGGGTACGATACAAAATGTCCCATATCTCAAACTGGTGGTGGAAATAAGGATGTCAATCAAAAGACTGTTGATTGGGCGGCCGTTGAAATCGACGGAATTAGGGGAACAAAAGCTGAATAAGAAGAAGGCGCTGGCCATTCTTTCATCCGATGCTTTATCGTCGGTAGCCTACGGACCGGAGCAAATATTGCTCGTGCTGGTTACCGTTAGTACAGCGGCCTTCTGGTATTCGATCCCGATCGGGGTCGGCGTATTGGTATTATTGACTGCTCTTATTTTATCCTATCGGCAAATTATTTTTGCATACCCGCACGGCGGGGGGGCCTACGTCGTTTCCAAGCAGAATCTGGGGATCTTCCCCGGCTTGATTGCCGGCGGCTCCCTGCTGGTCGATTATATTCTGACCGTTGCCGTCAGCGTGTCCGCGGGTACGGATGCGATCACATCGGCTTTGCCAAGCCTGCACGAGCATAAGGTCATCATCGCAGTTGTCTTTGTCATTCTCCTCACCTTGCTGAATTTGCGGGGAGTTACTGAGTCGGCTACGATTCTGGCTTATCCTGTCTATTTATTCGTTGTGGCTTTATTCATACTGATGGCCGTAGGGCTTTACAATATTGCGATGGGCCATGTCTCACCGGAGCTGCATGCGCCGATCGGCACACCCGTGGCGGGCATGACCTTGTTCTTGATCCTGCGGGCCTTTGCCTCGGGAAGCTCAGCTCTGACCGGGGTAGAGGCGATTTCCAACGCTATCCCGAATTTTAAGGAGCCCGCGCCGGACAATGCAGCCAAAACGCTGCTGGCGATGGGAGCCCTGCTCGCCGTTCTGTTCTCAGGTATCGTATTTCTGGCTTATTATTACGGGATTACGCCTCATCCGGAGAAGACGGTTGTCTCGCAAATTGCCGAGCATACGTTCGGCAGAAATGTAGTGTACTATTTTATCCAAGGCACGACGGCTTTGATCTTGATCCTGGCAGCCAATACGGGGTATTCGGCTTTTCCGCTGCTGGCCGTGAACCTTGCTAACGACCGGTTTATTCCAAGAATGTTCACGGTACGGGGCGACAGGTTGGGTTATTCCAATGGCATTATCAGTCTGGGACTGCTATCTATCCTCTTAATCATTGCCTTCCAGGGACAGACGGAGCAGCTTATCCCGCTGTATGCGGTCGGCGTGTTCATTCCGTTCACGCTATCGCAGACAGGGATCATGATGAAATGGATCCGTGAGAGACCGGCGGGCTGGGTCCCTAAGCTGATCATTAACTCCATCGGCGCTCTGATCTCCTTAACGGTTTCACTTGTATTCTTTTTGACAAAATTTACACGAGTCTGGCCGGTGCTGATCTTCCTGCCATTAATCGTTTGGCTGTTTTATCGGATCAAGAAGCATTATGAAGCGGTGGGCGATCAGCTGCGGCTGACAACCTGCGAGCCGGCGGTGCCGATTACGGGGAACGTCATTATTTTGCCAGTATCGGGAATTACGCACGTCGTTGACCATTCCCTGAATTACGCAAAATCTTTATCGCCGGACCAGATCATAGCTGTGTATATTCCGTTCGAGAGAGAGGATATCGCCCGTTTTGAGGAGAAATGGAATCGTTGGCGGCCGGACATCAGGCTGGTCACGCTGTACTCCCCATATCGAAGCATCATTACGCCGCTGGGCAAATTCATCGACACGGTACACCGGAAAGCGAGCGAGAACGATTACCAGGTGACGGTCATCATTCCCCAGTTCATTCCGAAGAAGGGATGGCACAACTTCCTGCATAACCAGACCAGCTTAATGATCCGCACCTACCTGCTCTACCGCAAGGATGTCATCATCACAACCGTGCCTTATCACTTGAAAAAATAACGCGATGGACGCGGCTGGATCGACCGTGTCAGCTGTGAGATGCTGTTGGATTTGGCTTCTGCTCCTGCTCGTGCGCCTGCCTGGAACGCTTGCGCACCAGGGAAGGCAGAGCAAGCAGATAATAGGCGCTTACGCCGAGCGTACAAATGCCTAGAAGATAGTGCAGCCAGGTAATGGAGACCCAGGCCGGGAAGGCTAGGGCTACAAACCCTAACGCTAATGAATGACCGAGCATCATGACAGGTTCGATCAGGGCGTTTACCCTGCCCATATTTTGCGGGGGAACGAGCTCCGGCATCCAGCTGCCGAGAGCAATGTTGATGGGGGCGATGGCAATCCCTTCAATAAACACAAGCAGAAGATAGACCTCGATCCGGTCGGTGAAACCCAGGCCCCCAATAAGAACGCTGGAGATGAACAACCCGGCAATGAGGATCGGGGTTCTTGTATAACGGCGAATTAGCTTGGGGCCGATGACACTGCCAAGGAGGAAGCCCACACCGAGGAATATCGTAATCATGGAAGAGTGGACCACGTAATTGTCAGGACTTAGCTTGTATTTCATGGAGAAGATCGGCAGGACGGCAAACACGCCGTTCACGATGCCAAAGAATAGAAAACCGGAAATGAGAACCAGAAGCAGCCGGTTGCCCATAATATAACGGAGTCCCAGCCAAAAGTCCTTGAGAAGCAGCGGGATGCGGATGTCTCTGATACGGTTTCGGCCGTTGGGCATGCGGGCATGTTCAGGAAAATCGCCTTTGGCAATCAGCAGACCGGACAATAGGAAGCTTGCACAGTCAATCATGATTGCTCCTTCAATTCCGATGAAATGATAAGCCGCCGCGCCGAGACTCATGCCGAAGAGCATGAACATACCCATCATCATCTGATTCAGGCCAGAGGCCTGCACATATTGATCTTGAGGGATACTGCCTTGCAGCAGGCCCATTTCTGCCGGTCCGAAGAACTTGGATATCGCACTGCGCAGAAATAGAATCAAGAAGCACGCGAACAATACATCGTAATAGACAAATAGAAGCAGCAGCAGTGTGAGTCCAGCTCGAATCCAGTCGCTGTAAGCAGCGATGAATTTGCGGTCGAGCCGATCGGCAATGACACCGACGATCCAGAATACTGCAAGGGTCGGCAGAGAATACATGAGCTCCGCCGTGGTTGCCAAAGCTGGGCCGTTCACTGTACAGATCTACCAAATAGTAGGCAAAGGCCATGTTGCCCACGACGGTGCCAAGCTGCGAGGCGAATGCGGCAAGGAATAGCTTGGTGAATGTTCTATTCCGAAAGAGTGAGATCATCACATCAATCCTCCTAATATGGTCTGCGTCAAGCTCAGGAATGCAGCAAGCGGTGCAGGTATTGAATCAGCGCCTCTTGCTGCATTTGCGTATTGGCCGTCTCCGGCCCGACGGTGATCGTATGCGTCAGAATGCCTTCCTGGAAAGAGGCGGCAAGCTTCGAAATGTCAGATACGCTCATGGCGGGGGAAAATTCGCCTTGATCTACCCCTTTTTGCAGCAGCGCCGCGAACCGTACAATCCCTTCCTCGTAACGCTGCAGCAGCAGCTCGCTGCGTTCCGAATCCCGCCAGCCAATCAGGAAATATTCGTAAAAGGCCGGCAGCATCCCTCCGCGGGGCGGCTTGAGCAGTTCGTCCTGCTGCTGCGAATATAAGGTTGTGATGACGTCCCAAATGCTAGCCGAAGTTTCGAGCAATTCCTCAATGTACTGTTCGTGCTCTGCGTCCTGATGGTCGAGCAGGGCCTCGAATATCTCCTCTTTCGTCTGGAAATATAAATAAATCCAGCCCCGGCTCATGCCGGTTTCTTCGATAATGTCCTTCAGTGTCGCTGCCCCGTATCCTTTCTCCGAGAACACTCGCTTGGCAGCATCGAGAATTTGCTGCTTGCGCTTTTCTCTTTGGCTGTCTGAAATTTTAGGTGACATCATCATGCTCCTCTCTGTAAAATGAACCGTGTGTCATTTATTTTTATAATAATGACACGCGGTTCATTTTGCAAGGGCGACTATCCAGGTTGAGAAAAAAACCTATTACTTCGCATTATTTACTAGGTAATAGTATCGGGAACAGTCGCTAACATATGAAAAAAACGCCGTGAGAAAACGGCGTTTAGCAATATCGTTGTTATCGTTATTCGTCAACCAGCAGCATCAGGATATTAGACTTTCGAACCCTGAAGCCTGTCGTACATGAAAAGTCACATACCGTTTCAGGCGTACTTCCCCGCCCCGAGATAAGGCGTCAAGCCCTTTGCGATCACATGATGGCCCCGGTCATTGGGATGAATGGGCAGGAAGCCGCCCAAGGCATCCTCAATTTTCCCTTTGCGGTAGCCGTAGATCAGTCGGCTTTGCTTGCCTTCGAACCAAAGATGGGTGGGGACGACTTTCGCATTGTAGCTTCGCGCGACTTCTTTCGTCGTTTGATTCAAGCCGCTGATCGCTTTGGCGGCCAGCGGGCTGCTCGGAAAAGGATTATATTGCGTACAGCAGAGAATTCGAGCATGGCTGGTATTTTTAATCTGAGTCAGAATCGCGTGCAAATTTTGTTTATAACGAGCTACAAATGGTTTTGGATCTAGAGTTTGCTTGCTGGTAAGCGCAGACAGAGCTGCATTTGCCAAATCCACGCCACCGATCCAGACCGAGACGACGGCAGAATGGCTGATCATGGAAGAACCCTGCCATACCGCTGCATCCAGCAAATCATAGGTGCTCCAGCCGGGCTGAGCCAGCACATATCCGGCCACCCTCCCGGAGCCAGATGCATTGGCCATGGACACGGCTAATTGCGGATAAGCTTTAGTGAAAGAGGAAGCATTCTCCCCGAATGTAATCGAGTCGCCAAGAGCGGTATAAATCATAGAAATAATAGCCCTTTCTTAATTTATAATTGCCTATCTTATCGTTATCATATGGCGTTAACATGTAGGGGGTGTCATGAGGGGTGGAGGTAAAGACACCGTATTTAGTGTATTTTTGAATTGAAAGAATATTTTAATTGATTCATGAGTACACTACAGAGTGTACATTCTGTACATATTTCTGTACAATGGGGGTGAGGAGGGATGAATATGCAAACTGTTCTGAATGCAACCGATGTTAGAGCGAATTTTGGTGGATTTATAGATACTATCGTGCGTGAGAAGCCTCAGGCGATTAAACGGAACAGAGATGTGATCATGGCATTCTCCAAACAACAAACGAAGGAATTGCTGTCTATATATGAATTGACCTTTGAGTACGAACAAGATGAAGATGGCAGATACGCTGGTTCAATCGAGCAAATCGAAGATATCGTTGCCGATGGCGAGACACTCGAAGAGCTTAGAGGTGAATTAGCGCGACAGTTAATTGAATATGCTCTGGACTATGAGAATAATTATTCGCAATATTACAATACGCCGAACCGGCGTAAGCATGCCCCGTATGTATTGCGTGTACTGCTGGAAGACGATATTGAGTCGGTTAAGCAAATGTTCCATGCCTAGCTGGAGTGATTTAGAGAATTTTTTAAGACGTGACGGCTGGGTGATGATTCGGCAAACGGGCCGTGATAAAATTTATCAGAAAACTTTGCCAGACGGTCAGATATTACGGTCTGCCGTATCTAAAGGTACGGGTGAAATTGGTAAGGGGTTGTTTAACCGTATACTAAAACAGCAATTAAGAGTGGATAAAGAATACTTCAACTTGCGAAAGTGAAACGCTATAGCGTAGAGAAAAATTCTTGACACCATCCTGCCCCGATGATAATATACAAAATAATCCAAGTTAGTTGATGTGAATTAACAGAATTAAATTGACTTCACCGGACCGCCGGAGGGTCTCTCTTATCGAACAGTGGCATGTAATATGCCTTTCGATCAGGGGGACCTTTGTGTTTTCTTAGGGACTTTTTGAGGATTGGTGAAAGGAAGAGAAGGGGGAGCTTGATATGGAAAAGAGAAAGTCCAAACGGGCAGCACAGGGAGTTATCGCGGCGGCTTCGGCTTTGCTGCTGGCGGTGGCATTGTCCGCCTGCAGTGCAAACGGCAGCGGAGGCCAGGCGGAGGGCCGCTCGGCCTCGGGGGGAGCAGCAGCCACGCCCTCCTTAGAAGCAGCGACAGCGGATGCGCCGTCCGAGACGAGGGATATTACGATCCGCATCGGATATCAGAAATACGGGACGATCAATATTCTGAAAGCAGACGGAGCGCTGGATCGCCGCCTGGAGGAAGAACGCAACATTAAAATCGAATGGACGGAGTTCCCGGGTGGGCCGCAATTGCTTGAGGCGCTAAACGTAGGGAGCATCGACGTTGGGCATACGGGAGAGGCGCCGCCGATTTTCGCTCAGGCTGCGGGTGCCAAGCTCGTCTATCTGGCGCATGAGCCGGCCAGTCCCCGAAGCGAGGGGATTATCGTGCCGAAGGATTCGCCGCTTCAATCCGTCGCCGAGCTGAAAGGGAAAACCGTTGTGCTCAACAAAGGCTCTAATGTTCATTATTTGCTGGTAGAGCAGCTGGAGGAGAACGGTGTAGATTATAAAGATGTCGATGTAAAATACCTGCCGCCCGCTGATGCCCGCGCCGCATTCGAGAAGGGAAGCGTGGATGCCTGGGTCATCTGGGATCCATTCCTCGCCGCTGCGGAGACCGCCACGGGGGGCAGGGTGATTGCCAATGGGGAGGGCGTTATCTCCAATCATGAATTCTACCTGGCCACCCGTGAATTTGCCGAGAAGTATCCGGATCTCGTAGAGATTCTGCTGGAAGAGGCGGATAAGATCGACGCTTGGTCCAAAGACCATCCGCGAGAGCTCGCGGAAAAGCTGTCGCCCCAGCTCGGAATTGATGTCGAATCTCTGGAGCTGGCCGCAGGCCGCAGAGCCTACGGCATTCAGCGGATCGACGAGGAGCTGGTGCAGGCCCAACAGTCGATTGCCGATACCTTCCATGAGCTGGGATTGATCCCGGATAAGCTGGACATCCATGATGCCATTTTAAAATAAACACGTATAACGGACACGGACATAGATGAGGAGGAGAAAAGTGATGAAAGTATTTTGGTTCATACCGACCCATGGAGATGGGCGTTATTTAGGTACCAGTCAAGGCGCGCGTGCGGTGGATCTTCATTATATGCAGCAGATTGCCGTCGCGGCCGACCGGCTCGGCTATGAGGGCGTATTGATTCCAACGGGCAGCTCCTGCGAGGATCCGTGGGTAGTCGCTTCGTCGTTAGTGCCTGTTACGCAGCGTCTGAAGTTTCTCGTCGCGCTCCGGCCGGGGCTGACCTCGCCGACGCTTGCGGCGCGGATGGCCGCGACATTGGATCGTATTTCGGACGGCAGGCTGCTGCTGAACGTGGTGGCCGGTGGCGATCCCGTGGAGCTGGCCGGGGACGGCTTGTTTCTTGATCACTCCGCGCGTTATGAGCTGACGAGTGAATTTCTCGATATTTGGCGCCGGGAGCTCTCTGGGGAGACCGTTGATTATGAAGGGAAGCATCTTCGGGTCGAAGGCGGGCATATTCTATATCCCGGCATTCAGAAGCCTTATCCGCCACTCTGGTTCGGCGGCTCGTCGGAGGCGGCGCAGCAGGTGGCTGCGGATCATGTCGACGTCTACTTGACCTGGGGTGAGCCACCGGCCGAAGTAGCGAAGAAAATTGCCGGGATGCGCAGGCTGGCCGAAGCGCGGGGACGCACGATCCGGTTCGGCATCCGCCTCCATGTCATCGTTCGCGAGACGGAGAACGAGGCCTGGGCTGCGGCCCATGATCTCATCAAGCATCTAGATGAGGAGACGATCGCCGCGGCGCAGAAAATTTTTGCCCGTTTCGATTCGGTCGGGCAGAAGCGGATGTCCACGCTGCATGGCGGCAGCAAGGAGCAGCTGGAGATCAGCCCGAATCTATGGGCAGGGATTGGCCTTGTCCGCGGCGGCGCAGGCACGGCGCTGGTCGGCAGTCCGGACATCGTCGCTGAGCGGATGCAGGAATATGCGGATCTCGGGATCGAGACGTTCATATTCTCGGGTTATCCGCATTTGGAGGAGGCCTACCGCGTGGCGGAGCTGCTGTTCCCGCTGCTGCCGCTGCAGCAAAGAAGCGAGGCGGCGGGGCCGTCATCCATCAGTCCGTTTGGCGAGCTTATAGCAAACAATGTGCGGCCAACGCCGAAGGCATCGGCACATTAAGAGGAGTCGATACGAATGGGAAAGAAGAACTGGCATTTACAGGCCCTGCCTTGGTACATCCCCCTGTTCATTCTGATCGTCTGGCAGGTGCTCGGCAGCACGGGGCTGATGCCCGAACGCACGCTGCCGTCGCCGGTGGAGGTGTTCCAGGCCGGCTGGAAGCTCACGACGAACGGGGAATTGGCGGCGGCAATCGGCATCAGCACGTGGAGGGCGCTGATCGGCTTTATCATCGGCGGCTTGCTGGGTTTCGTATTGGGATTATTGAATGGAGTCATCCCGCTGGCGGAGAAGCTGACGGATTCCACGATCCAAATGATCCGAAACGTACCGCATCTGGCGATGATTCCGCTCGTGATCGCCTGGTTTGGCATCGGGGAAGAGGGCAGAATTTTTCTTGTCGCGCTGGGCGTATTTTTCCCGATTTACATTAATACGCTGCATGGCATCCGCTCGGTCGATCCAAGCCTGATTGAAATGGGACAGGTGTACGGGCTGCGCCATTGGGAGCTGTACCGGCGCGTTATACTGCCAGGCGCGCTGCCGTCGATTCTGGTGGGCTTCCGTTTCGCTCTCGGCATCATGTGGCTGACGCTAATCGTGGCCGAGACGATCGCGGCCAATTCCGGCATCGGATATATGGCAATGAATGCGCGGGAGTTCTTCCAGCTGGACGTCGTGGTGCTTAGTATTTTACTGTATGCACTGCTTGGCAAATTATCAGATCTGATGGCCAAAGGGTTTGAAAGGAGGTGGCTGCGATGGCATCCGCATTTCGCCAAAGAAGGCTCGCGATTCAAGAGCGTCTAAGAAAGGATACGCCTCGGGAGCCATACCTCGATGCGCCGCCGAAGGAACCCTCCCTGCAGGCCGAAGCGGACGAGAACCGGGAGCAAATTGCGCAGGATAACACTGCGACTAACGGCGTATCGATTGAGCTGGACGCGGTGTCCAAGCAATTCGGCAGCAAGCAGGTGCTGCGGAACATTCAAATGTCGGTGCAGCCCGGCAGCTTCGTGGCCATCGTCGGCCAGAGCGGCTGCGGCAAAAGCACGCTGCTGCGCCTTCTATCGGGGCTCGATCAGGCGAGCGGCGGATCCTTGAGGCTGCAGGGGCAGGAGGTTCAGGGCATTCACCCTGCAACGAGGTTCATGTTCCAGGATTCACGGCTGCTGCCTTGGAATACTGTGCTGGACAACGTGAAGCTGGGTCTGACCGGCTCGGGTTCCAACGATCCGCGGCGGCGAGCCTATGAAGCCCTTGAGCTGGTCGGGCTGGCGGATCGGGCTGAGGAATGGCCGTCCGTCCTGTCCGGGGGCCAGCGGCAGCGGGTCGCTTTGGCCCGGGCCTTGGTCGGGAATCCGCGCCTGCTGCTGTTCGATGAACCGCTTGGCGCGCTGGACGCGTTGACACGTATCGAGATGCAGCGCCTGATTGAGCATTTATGGAAGCGGCGGGGCTTTACAGCCGTTATGGTTACGCATGATGTGAGCGAGGCAGTGGCTTTGGCGGACCGGGTCATTCTGATCGAGCAGGGGGAGATTGCGCTGGACCTGCAAATTACGCTGGCCCGGCCGCGCCCTCGGGATGCGGGCTTTGCCCATTTTGAACAGATCATTCTTGACCGGGTATTGGCTCGGGATGACGGGGAGCCGCCCAGCCCTCATGTGCCTTTATACGATATTTGATGGGATTGTCCGGTTCTGGAAATAAAATGGCACGCATAAATATGAAGCATACTCCATACGGAATCATTCACCAATCAAGCGATCCTGCCTCAGGATCGCTTGATTGGTTTCTCAAGGTGTAATTAACGGGGCGATTTGCTCTGCGGGAGTGTGAGAGAGACATGCGCGCCAAAGGAAAGTGGATCAATTCTCCGTATGCTTATGCGCTGGGGATGTTCGCGATGATGGTGCCGAGCCAGGCCTTCAGCTCGTTTTACAGCTACTTCTATGTGGAGAAGCTGGGGCTGGGCATTGGGCTGGCTACTTTGGCGCGAATGGTTTTTCTTATCTGGGATGCCGTCAATAATCCGTTATTCGGGTACTGGTCGGACCGGACGCATACCCGTTACGGCCGCCGCAGGCCATGGGTGTTCGGGGCGATGCCTCTGTTCATGCTGTGCTTCGTACTCCTATTCTCCCCTCCAGATGGACTCGCGGAGCGAGGGCTGTTTAGCTGGTTTCTTATTATGCTTGTTCTCTTCGAGGCCGTGGCTACGGTGTTGTGGGTGAACTACGGGGCCCTGTTCCCGGAGCTGTTTCGCGGAGACCGCCTCCGCGCCAAAGCCTCTGCAATTCAGCAGGGCTACCAGGTTGCGGCGCTGCTTGTCGGTACGGCATTAACGCCTCTTATTTTTACAGCAGTTGGCTTTTCCAAGATGGCTATTCTGTATGCGGGCGTATTCGCTGTATTTATGTTCCTCTGCATGATGAGCGTGCGGGAACAGGGAGAAACGGGCGAAGGAGAGCCGCTGCGGCTGCTGGCCGCATTTCGGGAGACGCTGCGGAATACAAAGTTCTGGGTGTTCAATATCGCCAATTCTTTTGCCCAAACGGTGAACGGGCTGGTCAGCTCGATCATTCCCTTTTACGCCAAATACGTACTAGGGATTCCAGAGGCTTCCGTATCGATCCTGCTGGCTTCTGTGTTCGTATCGGTCATTCCGATGGTGTTCCTATGGTACTGGATCATTCGCAGCATGGACGGTGTCAGAGCCTGGCGGCTGTCGCTGATTGCGTACGGCTTATCCGTTATCCCGCTTTGGTTCGGCCATAATTTGGCCAGCGGTCTGCTGGCAGGCATCGTGTTTGGCTTTGGGCTCGCAGGCTTCCTGGTGACTCCGGCGCTGGTGGGAGGCCGAATTATTGATGAGGATGCCGCCAAAACCGGCTTAAGACGGGAAGGCATCTATACGGCGGTGAGCGGGTTCATAACGCGTTCGAGCGGGCTGATCTCGGCGCTGGCTTTTTTCGTGGTGGGCCTTATTTTCGGGTATGAGAGCGGAGAGCGTCCGGGGCCTGAACCGGCGCTGGCGTTTCAATGCTTAATCAGCGTCGTACCGCTATGCCTGCTGCTCATATCCGTCATCATATCTTATACGATAAAATTCGATTTTCGGGAAAATCATACGGAAGGGAGCCGTGGCAGCCATGAATAGAAAATTGATCATCAACTGCGACGATTTCGGACAAAGCGCGGCTATGAATGAGGCGATCATGCACCTGCTGGAGGAAGGCAAAGTGTCATCGGCGACGATCATGGCCGCAGCCCCCGGCTTTACAGAAGCCGCAGCCTGGAGCGCCCGCCGGGGGCAGCCCAATATCGGCCTTCACTTAACATTGACGAGCGAATTCGAGGCGCTGCCCTGGGGAAGCTTAACCGGCGATATTTCGCTCCAGGATGAGAGCGGCCGTATGCATAAGACTATAAGGGAGTTTGAGCAAAAGGCGCGAACCAGAGCGGTAGCCAAAGAATTGGACGCCCAATACGAGCGGGTTCAGAAAGCCGGAATAACGATCAGCCATATCGATAATCACATGGGCAGCCTGTACGGCATAGCAACGGGACGCAGTCTGCTGCCGCTCATGTTCTGGAAGGCATCGCGGTGGAAAGTGCCTGCGCGGTTTTTTCGCTGCATTGTTCCTGATGACCCGCTGTTGAGTTCGTTGTCCGGCATTGAACGTCCGGTCGCACTTGCTGCAGCGCTTGCAGATGCGCTGGGAGTGCCGATCCCGGACTATTTATTATCGCATTCCTTTGGCTTGCAGGCTGGGGAGACGTACGACAGCTTCAAGCAGTCGATCATTGGCAAGCTCTACAGGCTTCCGTCCGGCGTAAGCGAGATGTATTTTCACCCGGGAAGAGAGAATTCATGGATGTTGGCGCATATTCCGGAATGGGAGAAGCGGGTATGGGAGTTTCGTTTGCTGCTTGACGATGATTTTGCCTACGCGATGCAGGATGCACAGGTGGAACTGGTGGACTATCGCTACGTACAGAAGAAGCTGCGGCGTCCCCGGATCAGGTCAGGGATCAAGCTTGTGCGGGAGCTTGCGAGGTGATGATGCTGATTCTGGCTTGCTGTTTATCATTGGGTGGAATTTTTGCTTAGGTTTGAACATGGCCGGCATGTCTGTAGTTGGAGGAATTGCCTAATTCTTAAGGCCTAAAGTTGGAAATGTTCATAGGGGGCTCCTAGGCAGTTCATAGGCGGATTATGATTAAAGGCACCTTTCGCGGTTCCCGTCTGCCATTTATTTCATATTAGTGATTTATATAGATTTCATTAGCCTATCGCCATCCTGTCCCTTATAGGTATACCGGTTTATTCCTTAAAAGTAGGCATTTTGGTAAAATATCAGACACTAATATTTTCCTGAAATGAGGTTGGACAAGCTTGAATAAGGTGGATCCTGGCCGGGTCGGGGGCTTGGCACGCGACCTGGAGCGTTTGGAGCGCACGATGGAGAACGGAATCACGGGAATGTCCAGGGAATTAAACCGACTCATAAGCGATGTGGAGGCGGCCTATTCCGATCCGTCCGAGCACTACGTGCGTTCCGCGGCGCGTGAGGCTAGCGGCCTGTTGCGGGAAATTGACAAGCTGGCCGAGCGGATTGACGAGCAGATGAGGAGGAAGGTTCAGGCTTTACGTTATGCGGAAAATACTTACATAAAGGCAGAGAAGGATTCGGCAAAGGCGACCGGGGTGAAAAAGTCAGCGACGTTTACCCTGAAGGGGACGATTCAGAGCTGGTTTCAGCGCTTCATGGAGAAAGCGAGACAGAATGTCGCTGATCCAGGCGAGGCTTCGTCTGCAGCGTCGCGGCCATCGCTGCTGCAAT
>NZ_WNZW01000001.1 GCF_009725165.1 Paenibacillus woosongensis | reverse complement strand
CGGGATGGACGCACCGCTGGTGCACCAGTTGTTCCGCCAGGAGCATAGCTGGGTAGCTACGTGCGGATGGGATAAACGCTGAAAGCATCTAAGCGTGAAGCCCTCCTCAAGATGAGATTTCCCAATTTAGTAAGACCCCTTGAAGACGACGAGGTTGATAGGCCTGAGGTGGAAGTGCAGCAATGTATGGAGCTGACAGGTACTAATCGGTCGAGGGCTTATCCAAATTTTACCCCAAAAAGTGAAGCGGAGGCTTCGAAGAGTATACCGAATACTTTTCGGGGGCCCCGGTGAACCAAGTAAGGGCTAACACGCAAATGAAGTTTCGTATCCAGTTTTCAGGTGATCAAGTCATCTGAGCACGTTTGGTGGCAATGGCGGAGGGGTTCCACACGTACCCATCTCGAACACGACCGTTAAGCCCTCCAGCGCCGATGGTACTTGGACCGCAGGGTCCTGGGAGAGTAGGACGTCGCCAAGCAACGGAAGAAGCACTGCTGATCTTTGAATCGGCAGTGCTTCTTTGTTTTCTTTCAAGTGTTGTTTGCATGGCATCAAACGCACGTTCTTACGGACAAGAGATCCGCTATTTGTTGTTTTTATGAAAAGTCGGCATGCCAACGGACACAGAAGGCGCTATTCAGTGGAAGTGCTCGTCGGAACCATGGATTTTACATCAATAGGATCCCTTGTGTCCGTTCGGTCCAGAAAAAGCAGCATTTTTGCGAAATAGCGGAACTAAGGTCCGTAAAAGATCAGCAGAATTAGAGACAACAAAAAGACAACCTTTACTTAATGCCGTCTTTAGCTGAATAATGCTGTAACAAGGTGTATCGTATGCAGTATGTGTAACTTTATTCTATGCAAATCAGAAGAATATCAACCATAAATCGCAATATTGCTACCTCAAAATCGATTCCTGAATTCGATAGACTAACGATGTAAGCCTATACATTTAGAAAGGGGTCATACTTCTGTGTCGCCGTAGCGCTTTTTTTCAGCGTAATGTTCGCAACAACAAAGTGGTTAACGGATGTTAAACTGCATCGGGCTGAATAGCATGGCCTTCAACTCGGGATGGTGGGCGTAAGATTTCGATTTCAGAATAATGATGTCGTCGATTTTTATCACAAGCCGCTTACGCTTCAAGTCGTATTTTTGCTGTTAGATTGGATTATTACGGGACTTACTTCAGAGGCGATCAAAAGCTAGCAAGGAATATTGAATACGATGAAGAATAATACAGTTAGAAGATGTTGGAGGAGGCCACAAAAGCACATGAAGCTCCGTCGAAAAATCTTGCTGGCCATTATACTTCTCGTGTTCATTCCGGTTATACTGATGGGCGGTGTGTCGTACTACAGCTTCGCGAATGCTATGGAGAAGAAGTCCAGTCATTTCTATTGGATTTCTTTGCTGGAGAGCGACCGGAAGCTGAAATTTGCGCTGAATGAAATAACGACCATTTCGAATTCGGCAATAACTCAAGATGTGATTCAGCAAACGCTGAAGGTGCCGGGGGCAGGAGTAAGCTACGAGAACAAGCAAGAGATAAGCAAGCTATTCAATCATCCGATGATTACTTCGTTCGCATTGTATACCGAACACCAATTGCTCTATAGTTCTAATGAATCCATGGCATTTCAGGAGCTGGGTCAACAGGGCTGGTACGAGAAGATGAAATTGGCCGAAGGAAGACCGGTGTGGATTGGACCTGGGGAGAACGGTTCGGTCCCAACGGGGAAACCGGTACTCATCCAAGCCAGATTAATTAAAGATTATTATTCACTAGAGGACATTGGGGCACTCGTGATATATATCAAACCGGACATTCTGGATCAGGTGTTCTGGGAAGCAGCAACGTTGAAGCAAGGAGATATACTGCTGGTGAATACGCAGGGGAATATCGTATTTGATAAGTCTGGTGAGCATATCGGGGAACAGACTTCATTTCCTTTCCTTTCGGATGGCTATTCTAACAGCAAAGGTTATTATGTGGATAAGTATCTTGGAGAGAAATCGCTGATTACCTATCTGCCCTCTCATAATAAAGACTGGGTTTTGGTAGCGATTACACCGTTTAAGCTCATAGCCTCGGAGTCTATGTCGATCCGCAATATCGCCGTGATTCTCGTCCTGGTATCTTTGGTATCGGCGTTTTTGTTTGACCGTTTTTTTGTGCGCAGGCTGGTTAGCAGCATCATTAGCGTCGTTAACGGTATGAAGCGAGTGCAGCAAGGGATTTTCGTGCCGATTACGGCTGGACTTCCCGCGGATGACGAGCGTGATTTGCTGGTGGATGGCTTTAATCGGATGAGCACGCAGATTGACGAGCTGATTGAGCAGGTCGGGACGGAGCAGAACCGCAAGAAAGAAGCAGAGCTGCAGGCATTAGTTGCGCAGATCAACCCGCATTTCATTTACAACTCCCTGGAATCTATCAATTCCATGGCTGTACTGCAGGGGAACAAGAGCATCAGCAAAATGGTTGTTTCTCTCGGCAAGCTGCTGCGGATCAGCATCAGTGAGAATCAGGAGCTGATTCCACTGCAGATGGAAATGGAGCATGTCCGGCATTATATGGATATTCAAAAATTTCGCTTTGAAGATAAGTTTGCTTATGACATGCAACTATCGGATGAGTTGAAATACTATAAAACGCAAAAGCTAATCGTGCAGCCTATTGTCGAGAACGCGCTATACCATGCAATCGAGCCGATGGAGGGCAGCGGATTGATCACGATCCGGGCGGAGGAGCAGGGTAGTGATATTTTCATCTATGTTATGGATAACGGACTTGGATTTAATCCGGATACGCTGCAGAAGATGTGGAGCAAGGATTGGGGCAAGCTGAAAAAATACCGGGATAACGGTGTAGGCCTTAAAAATGTGCATGAACGCCTGCGCATCCGGTTTGGCGGGCATTACGGCATCATGATATGTTCTTCCTCGGGATTCGGATCTACGATTCGAATCCGGATACCTAAGATTGTTTCATAAAATAATGATAGGTAAACAGGGGGGATCATGATGAAATGGCTGTTAAATTGGGGCTGGATGCTGCTGTATGTTATCGTTCTCGCCGTATCGGTTCTCCTGATTACGGCGGGTAATCGCGATCCGATTGAGGAGAATCAGAGCGATAAGATTACGCTTACCTTTCGCCACTTCTGGACGAAGGAGCATGACCGGCCGATGCTGAGCATTTTTGAGGACGTAGTGGCGGACTATCAGAAGCACCACCCAAATGTTAAGGTGAATTTCGAAGGGATGGATCAGACTACGCATCGCGAACAGCAGTTGAAGAGCGAAATGGTCACGGGGACTCCTCCGGATATGTTCGTCTTGTTCGGTGGGGCTGAAATCGAACCGTACGTCCGGGCGAACCGGTTGATGGATTTGAGCCAGTTTGTACAGGATCGGGGACTTCAGGGACAGTTTCGCGATCTGCAGTTGTGGACCTTCGATGGCCGCGTTTACGGGCTGCCGATTGAAGGCAATGCGGAGCCTTTGTATTATAATAAGACGATTTTCGAGTTGCTTGATCTTGACGCTCCAAGCACACTGTCCGAATTGGACCATGTCATCCAGGTGCTGAGGGATAACGGCTATATTCCGTTTGCGCTAGGCAATGAAGACCGCTGGCCAGCGGCGATATTCGCCCATTACCTTATGGATCGCTACGCAGGGCCTGAACTGATTCAGGCGCTGTCGCAGGGCGAAGAGGGCTATGATTTTCGGAACGATAAATATTTGCAGGCCTATGACCATCTGGTCGATTGGGTCGAGGCAGGAGCTTTTTCTTCCTCGGCTAACGGCTATACCACCGAAGAGGCGATCGCCCAGTTTACAACAGGCCGGGCTGCCATGTATTTGAACGGGAACTGGGATATCAATCTGTTTCGCCGCAGCGGCGTGATGGACGACTCTGCATTAAGCTTTCAAGAAGAGGTTGGGGTTATCCCATTCCCAGGGATGCGGCTTGGAGCAATGAGATCGGTCGCAGGCGGGTATACAATCGGCATCGGGCTGTCTTCCAATTTGGACGATGCGAAGAAGGAAGCAGCGCTAGATTTGCTGGAGGGCTTCTATACAAAGGAAATACAGAGCCGTATCGTGTATGAGGGGCTGCGTCTGCCGTCGATCAAGCTGAGCTTTGATCCCGAGAAGACAGGTCCGGTTTTTGCACAGGTCATTACCTTGATGGAGCAGAGTACGCAAAGTTTCGTACCGTATGATAATATTTTGTCGCCAGAAGTCAAAAGGTCCTTCCTGAAGGGCGTAAAGGAAATGATTGGCAGCCAGTTGGACGCGAAGGAAGCATTGGAGGAATTGCAGCATAGCTCTACGTTTTATTGGAACCAGCGAAGAAGTTCTTTACCCTTTAAGAATTCAGGAGGTGCCACGAATGGGGTCGACGGAAGAGAAGTACAAGGTGATTCTGGTTGATGATGAGCCTATTATTCTGCGCAGTTTGAAGGCGGCCATACCTTGGGAAGAACTTCGCTTGGAAATTGCCGGGGAGGCAAGGAACGGGGAGCAGGCTCTTCAACTGGTGCGCGAGACAGCGCCGCATATGATTATTAGCGACATCCGCATGCCCGGGAAAGACGGAATCGCTCTGATGAAGGAGGTATTGGCCGAGAATCCGCAGAGATTGTTCATCTTCATCAGCGGTTACGGTGAATTTGAGTATGCAAGGGAGGCGCTGCGCGAAGGGGCTTTTGACTACTTGCTGAAGCCGATCGATCATGATGAATTGATTGAAATGATTATGCGGGCCAAGAAGCATCTTAACAAGCAGCAAGAAAACGACAAGCTCCTCCATTCGGTTCAGGTGTTATCTTTGCTTGCTAGGGAGAGGCTGTTTGCCGAGTTGATCGAAGGGAATCAAAGTCCGCTGCAGCATATGCGCTGGCTGGAGAACAGCGAGCTTGAACAGGGGTATTTCATGGCCGTCGTTCAGTTGGATCATTATGTGAAGCTTAATGAGCAGTGGAGCAGCGAAGAGAAATCCCTTTGGCTGTTCGCGATCCGCAACATCGTTAGCGAATGGTCGCTGAATCAGGGAGGACTCGCGGCATTTCCTTTTCATAGCGGTGAATGGGTTATCTTGTTCCCCAATAAGCTCAGTGAGCAAAAAACAAGCTTAGGCCATGATTTGATCCGCCAAATCAAAGTGAATACGAAGCTGTCCTGTTCTACGGGCTTCAGTCCAAGCCTGATTGGCATTAATCACTTGAACGAAGCCTATCAGATGGCGGCCAAGGCCTTGTACCAGCGCTTCTATTCCGGGGAAGAGGGAGTATACGTCTACTCGGTCAGCGACGAGACAGCCATTGCATCTGAAGTAAAGTATCCGAAGAAGCTTGAAGAATCGCTGCTGGAATGCGTCCGTAAGCTAGACCGCCAGGGGATGCAGCTGCTTTTTGATAAGATAAAAGGTGAATTCGAGGATCAGGCATTAACGAAGGGTCAGGCAGAGCGCATGATCGTTGAGCTGACAATCGTGATGTACCGGCAATTCGAAGCGATGAACCTGACGCTGGAGTGGTCGTTGGAAGGGTTACTGCAGGAGATTCACGCTGTACCAACGCTCAGCGAGATGATGGCTGTCTTGAAGAACTGCTTCGGCGAGTGGATTTTGCACGGCAAGGACAATGATTCGCGCGGGGATGTTCAGGCCGTTATTGCCAAGGCGACCTCGTATATAACTAACAATTATCATAAAGATTTAAGCATTGAAGAGGTCTGCGAAGTGGCCGAGCTGAGCATTAGTCATTTCTGCATGCTATTCAAGCAGGAGACCGGGTATACCTTCCTGGAATATTTGACGAAGTGCCGCATCGATAAGGCTAAGTTTATTTTGCAGAATACAAACGTCAAGGTATATCAGGTAGCCCCGCTGGTCGGCTATCAGGACCCCCGGTATTTTAGTCAGGTGTTCAAGAAAATAACGGGGAAAACTCCTTCTGAATATCGGGAAGAGGCCAGTTAAGATGAGTGCAGACTAGGACCTTTGAGACAAGGACGGCCGGAAAATCCGGTCGTCCTTGTAGGATTGAGCTATTTTTTTTTAGAACTGTTTCACTAGCGATTCCGCTGCATGGAGCCCATAATCAGACTGACGATGAAAACGAGGAGGATCGCTCCAATCAACGCCGGTACAAAGTAGAAATTGCCAATCACCGGCCCCCAGTTGCCAAGAATAAGGCTGCCGAGCCATGCCCCGATGAACCCGGCAATAATGTTGCCGATCACTCCCCCGGGGACATCCCTTCCCATAATCAATCCTGCGAGCCAGCCAATCACACCACCGATAATTAATGACCATAAGAAACCCATTCTTATCACCTCTATCTTTGGATTAGCTTGTCTGTCTACTATTAACCACCTCCGTCGATTTTAAACATGATGACACTCTTTTTAGCTTGAATTTGGAGTCGCCATATAATGATATTTTTGAAATATTAATTTTTTTGTTAAAAAGGGTTGTTAAACAGGCAGCTGATCTGGTAAAATCCAACACAACAACTACCAAAAACAAGCAAAACTAGCATTGATTTTAATGAAAGCACTTACAACGCGGGTTTTGTAATGGAGTTGATGTTAGGCAAAAGGAGGTAATGCATTTTGGCGTAAAATACAAACGTTTGCACCAATCAAGAAGTGATGGCTTTCGGAGCTGAAATGGGGAAGTTTTGTCTTTTGTGCAAACATTTGCACGAGAGGGTGAAAGAAATTGCTGCAGTCTGGTGCTGAAAGTTAAGTTGATGAGATTATTAAGGAGGAGAAATCGTGTATAAACCAGCTCGAAAATTTATTGCCTTATGGCTGAGCATTATTTTTGTGGCAACTTCGCTTTTTATGAATCCTTTAGCGGCGGTAAAGGCCGAGTATATCCCGGAGCTGCCGCAGCTCCAAGCTGCCAATGAGTCGCACGTGCCGCTGGAGGCTGCAAGCGCCGCCGCTCAGGCAGATGCTGCAGAGCTGCAGAGCGGGCTTTTTAGCTGGGATAATGCAAACGTTTACTTTGTACTGACGGATCGGTTCATGGACGGGGACTCGAGCAATAATAATTCCTATGGACGTCCGCAGCGGGACGCTACCGGGAAAAATATCGGTACGTTTCACGGAGGGGATTTGAAGGGCTTGACACAAAAGCTCCAGGAGGGCTATTTTACCGATTTAGGCACGAATGTGCTTTGGATTTCTGCACCTTATGAGCAAATGCACGGATGGGTCGGGGGAGGCAACGGCGGGGATTTTGCCCATTACGGCTACCATGGTTACTATGCGCTTGATTATACGATGATGGATCGCAATATGGGGACGGTCAGCGATATGCGGGAGTTTGTGGATTTGGCGCATTCGCAGGGCATTCGCGTCGTATTGGATGTCGTTCTGAATCATCCTGGTTATTCTACTCTGAAGGATATGGAGGAATACGGCTTCGGGGCAAGAAATGGCATCGGTGCCGGCTGGACGCCAGGCAGCGGCCAAACCTGGCACAGCTTTCATGATCAGATCGATTATAATAACGCTTCTGCTTGGGCGGGCTGGTGGGGCAGCTGGGTCCGGGCCGGCATCGCAGGGTATGAGAATTGCGGCGGCAGCGATTTAACCCAGTGCGTAGGGAACCTGCCTGATTTCCGAACAAATGTGAATAGCAGCGTAGGGCTTGCTCCTATTTTGAGGACGAAATGGGCCAAGGAAACAACCGGGCATGATGCTTGGATTGTGCCGTCGGCCTCAGGTTTGCGAAAGGACCTTGGTATAGCACCAGCCGATCATATCGTGAAAATGCTTGCCGCCTGGGTGGAGGAGTTTGGGATTGACGGCTTCCGGGCCGATACGGCCAAGCATGTGGAGCTCAGCCGCTGGCAGCAATTGAAGAACGAGAGCAGCGCAGCGCTGCAGAGATGGAGGCAGAACAACCCGAACAAGCCGGGAGCGGATTGGAAGGACAGCTTCTGGATGACTGGAGAGGTATGGGGGCATGGCGTCGGCAAAAGTGAATACTTTAGCTATGGCTTCGATTCAGTCATTAATTTCAGCTTCCAGGACAGCAATCTGAACGCCTTGGAGGGCACTTATGCCGAATATGCCTCCAAGATTAACAGCGACCCGAATTTCAATGTGCTGAGCTACATTTCATCGCATGATACCCGTTTATATGACCGCAGCCGGCTGATTCAGGCGGGCAGTGCTCTGCTGCTGCTGCCGGGCGGAGTCCAAACGTTCTACGGGGATGAGGCGGCCAGAGCGTTTGGCGATACCGGTTCGGACCCGCAGCAAGGTACCCGTTCCTCCATGAATTGGAGCAGCTTAAATCAGGACGTCCTGTCGCATTGGCAGAAGGTCGGGCAATTCCGAAACCGCCACATTGCGATCGGAGCTGGCAGCCATGCCAAAATCGCGGATGCTCCTTATACGTTCAAACGATCGTATTCGAAGAACGGCACTCAGGATCAAGTCGTTGTTGTGATGGGCGCTTCAGGAACGACGAAGGTAAATGTATCGTCGGCGTTCGCCGACGGCAGCACGGTACGGGATGCCTATACGGGGAATGAAGCCGTCGTATCCGGCGGGTTCGCTACATTTGCTGCACATGCAAGCGGTCTGATTCTGATTGAGCGGGCGGCGGAGTCGGATCTGCCTGCGGTGTCCGCGTCGCCTGCGGGAGGAAGCTTCAATACAGATAGCTTAACAGTTACGCTCCATGTCAAAAAAGCGGAGTCCGGAAAATACACGCTGGATGGCAGTAACCCTTCACAAGGCATTCCATATACAGATGGTACGGTAATTACGATCGGAAACGGTATGGAGTTCGGCGAATCGGTCACATTGCGGCTGTATGCTGTGAACGGGGACGGGTCTTCCCTACAGGAATACAGCTTCACGAAGAAAAATCCCGACGCCGGGTTGACGGTTTATTTCAAGAAGCCGGCGGATTGGGGCGCGCCTTCCCTGTACTACTATAACACGTCGCCTAAGGCAAACGAGCCGACATGGGCTACATCCCCGGCAATGACAAGGGTTTCGGGTGATTGGTATTCCTATAGAATCGCAGGCGTGGATAGCGCGACAGTCATTTTCAAAGATAATTCGGGCAAACAGAACCCGGGCCAGAACCAGCCGGGATTCATCCGTACTTCAGACGGCTGGTATGACGGTCAGCAGTGGCATGACACAAATCCGGATGGGACGGGTAATCCTGGAACAGGTGGGAACAAGGTCACGATCTACTATAAACATGGCTTCACAGCGCCGTATATCCATTATCGCCCTGAAGGAGGAACTTGGACGCCAGTTCCGGGCATAGCAATGGAAGCCTCCGAGGTAGCGGGCTATAGCAAATACACCGTAGATATCGGAACCGCCTCCCGTCTTGAGGCCTGTTTTACGGATGGCAAAGGCAATTGGGACAGCAACAATATGAATAACTATTTCTTTGCAGCGGGAACATGGACGTATAGCGGGAACGGACAAATTACAACGGGGGCTCCGGCAGCTGCAAGGTCTGCGGATGTAATGTATCTTGCGCCAGGGGCAGAGAGTTCTCAACCGGCAGAGGAGGAGTTCCCGCCGGAAGAAGCTCCGCAGGAAGGTGCGGAGGCTGCTTAAAATAGCAGGCAATTGCTAATAGAAAATCAAATAGAGGAACGCCCCGGGCATCTTATAATGCCGGGGCATTTTGTTGTATGGCGAGCTATGGAGTTGAGCGAAGTTACTAATATGCTATAGTCGTTTTCGCCGGAAATACAATACGAATGCACAGGCGGCGAGCAGAACCGTTAGCGATATTCCAGCCGTGATGGCCTCTGTCGTATTGTCCTGCTGCTGGCGGCTTTGCTGGCCAGCCCCCCAAAACTCACCGGGATTGCCGAAGCCTTGAGGGGGAGTAAGACCCATGCCGTCCTGGGCGCTCCTTCCGCCTTGGTCCCTCTCCAGGGGCGCTTGCCCATCCGGAGCAGCTCCCGGATTGCCGAAGGTCAGGTTTGAGCCTTGCTGTGCCTGTGTCCCCTGCTCTGATTGTTTTGGGTTAGCGTCTTGTGGAGCCGGTGCTTCCTGCTCTGACTGTACTGGGTTAGCGCCTTGGGCTGTCGGCCATTCCGCGGCTCTTTGCTCATTTGCGGCAGCGACTTGTTCTCCTGCGGAACCGGAAGCATCGACATGATTGCGGATGCCAGGAACTGCGCCAGCTCCGAGTCTGCCGCCTATGCCGCCTCCCATGCCGCCGCTGCCCGATCCGTCCCCAGAGGAAGGGATCGTTCCGGCCAGCTGCTGGGCAATATTGTCGACCTGCTTCGCATTGGTCGCCAATAACTCCGTCACGCCTTGCTCATATTCCTCATACGTGTAGAATGCCGTCGGGTCCTGCTCAACGAATTCGGAGATCATTTGCTTCAATTGTTCCACGCGAGCGGAGAAGCTGTCTTCCGACAGATAACCTTCGATCGCCTCTTTTATAATATCATGGTATTTCTCTTTATAAGCATCCACAGCAAGAAGCTTGGCGACGAGAGGCCGCTCGGCCAATGCCCCTTGAGTAGGTTCGTCGATGAGCAGCGCGGTGCTGGATTGTCCGGGCAGAGCATTTGCATTCTGATCCTGATCATTTGCAGGAGTCTGCAAAACTTCGACGTTTGGCAATTGTGGGGGAGCAGCAGCTTTATTCTCTGTATTGTCGTTAGCAATGCTGCCCGCATCGGCAGTTATATCGGCCGCCGCGTTCCCCGCTGCCCGGCTGCCCCGCTGGCCGCCGCGTCCCATGCCGCCTAATCCGCCGAAGGCCATGTTGTAGTCCCAAGGCAGGATGGAGAACACGCCGTCTTCCTCGTACAAATAGTAATTTTGCTTATTTCCGCCGATGTAGCTGTCGGTATTGTTCGTGACCACGTTCAAGGCGATATACTTCAAGGCCTCCTCGACAAAGATCACACTTTCGTAATCGGTGCCATGATTGAGCTCGTCCAGCATATCGGTCAGCACATTGCCATTATGGGATTTGGACTTCAATTCCAAACCGGTGTATAAATCGGGATCATCGCCCAGCCACATCAAATCGCTGCCGCTCCCTGTCATTACGCCTTTATACAAGGCCCCATAAGCATTATCGAAATGGCGCTCTAAGTATGCGGTTCCGATCTGCTCGACGGCCAGGTAGAAGCCCCATCGCTCGCCGTTAATATAAATGTTGACGAATGAATATTTCGGCGTCGGCAGCCCCATCGTTTCCGCCAGCTCGTAAGCGAGATATTCACGCATATAAGAGGCATCGCTGTAATTGTTGTTCAGATTGATTTTCTCCAGTCCGCCCAAGGTTTGATTGACGTATTCGTTAAAAGACAACTTGAAGCTGTACCTGTCCGAATCGCTCATTTGCACCACGCTTCGCAGAGATAAATTGCCTTTCGTACGGATGCCGATATTGTCGATCTGCTGTCCGTTGTAGTTCACGGAGGCTGGTTTGTATTCCTCGGCGCTGGCATTGTCCAGCATGTCCTGGAAATCATCCGGATCGATCGTAATTTTGACGTCGACGACCTTATCTTTGGGGAAAACAACCTCGTCGAGAAATTGGGCCGCAGCCGATCCGGAAGAAGGGTTATAAGCGCTGGTGGCAGCCGTGCCATTATTGCTGGTAGACAGGGAGGCCGGCGCATTGGCAGCGGAGCACGCAGCGAGCCCCAAGCACATCAATCCAAGGGACAGGCTCTTTAGAGCGCTCTTCAGCCTAAAGGTCATGATACATAATCCCCGTTGTAGCTGATGAGCACCGCATTTCTCACTCCGTCCAGCTCGGAGATCCGGTTGACGAACACGCCTTCGCTGTCGCGGAGGCGAACCTCCAGCGTCATCTCGATGTTGCCGGGAGATACGGTTTTTTGCTTCACATTATAGCGTTTGACAAGTCCGGAAATGGCCCGGTGAATCGCCTGCTCGCTTTCATCGCCGCTGCAGTTGATTACAAGCAGATAAGGCGTCTCCAATGTGGAGTTCTTAATGAACAGAAACAGTACCAGCCCGATAATGACGGAGCCGATGGCTGCTAGAGTGTAGAAGCCCGCTCCAGTGACGATGCCTGCGGCGGCAGCCCAGAACAGAAAGATCAGATCTGTAGGATCTTTGATTGGCGTTCTGAAGCGGACGATCGATAGGGCGCCGACCATACCGAGGGACAGGATCAGGTTGGAATTAATCGCGATGATGACCATCGCTGTTACCAAGGTCATGCCGATCAAGGAGACGTTGAAGCTTTTCGAGTACAGCACGCCGCTGAATACCCTTTTGTACAGAATAAAAATAAATAAGCCAATGATAAATGCGATGCCCAGTGTGATAAGAATTTTGGACAAGCTGATATCGGATGTAAAATTGTTTAGCACCGACTTCTTGATCATGTCGCTAAAGGTGGTAGATGATGCATTTGTCGCCGTTTCCATAGTGATTAGTAATCCTCCCATGAGTTTTCTTTAAGATATTTGCAGCAGATGACGTATTTCGATGCAGATTGGCGGCTAAGCCCTTCAAGCTGTAGAGCGGCCCGGATCGTCTCGGGGATGAACTCATCGTATTTGACCTCCAGAATGATGAGCTTATCGTCGATCGCGGATACCGACTGCAGTTGGTGATCGAAAATATCGACCGCATGCAGCCCGGTTCTTAACTCCTTGTCAAACGTAATCCGGACATTGCCGTTTGCAAATACGAACGGCTCGCGCACGTAATCCACGATAACCTTCGGCCTAAGCAGCCGGTGGTTCATCTGCTGGTAGAGCTCCATTAGAAGCGGCTTCTCCGGGACGTGAAGGACTTGGAATTCGCCGTTAAGAATGGAGCGATACATATCGCGGGTGATTGGCTCTTTCACCTTGGCGATGTAATCGTTCAGCTTTATTTTTTTCTCAAAATGGATCACGTCGTCCTGCATATTGTAGATGCGGATGCGGTATTTGCAGCGCTGGCGGATTCCTCCCAGCTTCTCGTGCAGAGCCGTGTTATCGATGTCGTCGAAATAGAGGCTGCGGATGTGGTACTCCCCGTTAGAGCCTGTATGCCGATCATGATCCATCAGGTTGACCAGACGCTGTCGCAAAAGAAAGTATTGCTGCCGGTTGATTAAAAATTTGAGTTCGTGCCGAAAGTTGAGTTTCGTATTCATGAATGCTTGTACACCTCTTTTCCTGGGGAATATGCTATTTCGTCCATAGCCGGTTCATACACTCGCTTGGTGAGCTTAAAATACATCCTAGCAGCCGTTCCTGATTTCTCACTTAATGTAAACTGAATGTCAACTGAAAGTTAAAATGTGTTTCGATATATTAAATTGGGGTAATGAATAATTTGGATATTATACATAGTCATTTATGATCAAACAGGGAAAGGAACGTAAGACGAAGATGGCATGGAATCAGACGAAGAAGAGAAGGACACACAAGCGGAAATGGAATGAAAATAAGGGTCTATGGCAGATATTGTTCATCGGCTCGATCGTCGCTGCTCTGGCCATGACCGTTGCCGGTTGCGGACAGGGAGGGGACGCCGGAAAGGCTGGGAATGTCCCGGCCGCTTCAGCGATGAATGAAGGCAATGCTTCCAGTGCTGCGCTCGAATCCAATGCAGCGGCACACGACGAAGAAGGCTCCAATGTGAATTTTGAAATCGAGACGGGCGGGAAATCCGAGGATGCTCCGGCTGACCAAGGCGATCCAAGCGTATGGATTAATGCAACAGCCAAGCTGGAAAACGAAAGAGTTGTGATTACAGGTACGACGAATCTGCTGCCGGGCGCAAAAATGAAAGCCGACCTCACCGCCGCCGGCTATAATATGTGGGGATACAACGATGAGGCGGAAGTAGGGCGCGATGGCACCTTCAAATTCGATATCAAGCAGCCAAATATCAAGGAAGGGACGCTGGACATTACGATCAGCTTCGTACCCGAGGAGCAGGCGGGTGAAATGGAGGCTTACGGCAAGGACGGCGGCAAGCTGACCGGTCCTTATATTCACCAGTATGAAGAGTCGGATCAGGTATATCAGAAGGCAGTAGCCTTTATTCACGTAAATGCAGATCCGGAGAAGGCAGGCCAGGAGTGGAGGACGGAAATTCCCGGAGAGAAGCCGGAGGATTACGGCAGCCCGGCCGTGTGGATTACCCCGGTGATTTCGTTTGACGGCAAACGCTATCTGATCAAGGGGACTAGCAATCTGCTTGAAGGGGTAAAGGTAGAGGCTGACGTGGACATTCCGGATCATTGGCATTTCGGGTACGGCGAAAGCGCCCGGGTTATGCCGGACGGGTCCTTCAGCCTGCAAATGAAGAAGCCGGATAAAGTGGATACATTCTATATCGTCTTGAAGGTCGTCCCGGATGAGGATATGCCGAAGGCGGCGAAAGAAGCTTATGGGGCTAACGGAGAGAAGTTCGATGGAGAGCTGGTCAAGGCGGAGCAGAGCGATCAAGGCTCCATATCGGTTATCCAGCTGAAAATGAAGATTAAAGAAGAACAATAACAATAGGGGAGCCTATGGTATAAATGCCAGGGCCCCCTTTTTTACCGGGTGGATGTTTAAAGTTTGGTCTGCGTGTTAGTGACATACCGCTTACGGCCCTGGAGCAGCAGGAGGAGCGCAGGCGGCAGGACGACGAGCAGAAGAATCAGTCCCCATAACAGATCACGCGGCCCTACGATGTGATCCGTAAGCAGTCGGTAGTAAGTGTAGAGCGAGTAAGGGAGTACAAGCACGATAGAAGTCAAGACACCTGGGGCGTACAGCCTGAAGTAAACGGATTGGAAGATATGGGTAAAGACATGCAGAAAGAATAAATGCAGGGCGGCGATAAAAGGCAGGTAGAAGGAGTAAAATACAGCGAGCACCGTAACGGTCACAATGACGATGAATATGGCCAGAACGTCTTTGGCAAAATTCAAGGTGTTCATTTGAAACGAAGCTTGGTACAGCTTGCGGGCAAACGGAGGCAGGGAGCTTTGAATGCGCGCTCCATGCTGCGTAACCCAGCGTTCTATCGTAAGAATTTCCTCAAAATCATGAAACATAAAAATGATAGGAAACAGCCATAACAGACTTAAAAAATGAATCTGTTCATTTAGCGAAGTCAACGATTCTATCAACATTATTCTCACCCTCCTAGAGATAAAATATCATATTAAGGGGGGGGGTTCCATTTATTATCTCTATCCTCTTAATAAAAAAAAAGATACAGCTTGCCCGCAGTGACAAGCCATACCTCTTTCAGTTCTAGTTCTCGATGACGATCCGATCGAGCTTCAGGTTAACCGGGTTGGCAATCGTATCGCCTACCGGACATTTACTCTCCAGAAAATGTACGAACTCCTCCACTTTTTCACGAGGGGAGCTGGTTTTAACATAGAACGTATACCTTATATCGGAGTACCCCGGACGAACGTCCGACCGATTGAAGAAGCCGTCCAAATCGATATCGCCTTCCACTTCCACGCGGAAATCCTCCAGCTCAACATTGAATTTCGGGGCGTATACCCGGGCGACAATTGCCTGGCATGCGCCGAGCGAGGCCAGCAGCGCCTCGACCGGATTCATTCCGGTATCCGTTCCTCCCAAGCTCTTGGGCTCATCGATGATCAGTTCGAATTGGCGGGAAGCCGTCTTGACTTGTACGCCGTTTTGCAGGTGTGCAGTTGCTTTGAAGGTTTGTACAGCAGCCATTGCTTCATCTCTCCTTTGTTTAAAACATACTTATCCGCTAGGTTTTATTGAATTATATGCCTGGATTACCCGAATGTCAATACAAAAGTAATGCGGACGGGACATTCACACATCTCAGACTCCTTCAATACTGTGTACTACAAAGGAGGATGGGGATTATGCTTTACGATCAGGCTCTTATGAACGGGCTGTCGCTTAAAGAAGACGGCTGGAAATACGATGCTTATCGGCAGTTTGCGTTGAAGCTGGCCGATAAGGAATATTTATTTCCTTGCATTCCGGCAACGATCGGCTTTAAACGGGGGCAGTTCAGGTACGGATTCGCCAGCGATCCCCGCACGGACGAGGCTGCGGCAGAGCTGGCCGGACTGCTGGGGAGCTTCGGTGAGGAATCGCGAAGCTTCGGGAAATACACATCGCTGATACTCTTTTTCGAGACGCCGCAGGAGCTGATACAGAGATGTAGCGTGGAGGAATACAGGGAAATCTTCTGGAGGCTACTGGTCAAAGCGAGGGAGCTGGACGACCGGGGCTGGCCAGAGCATATCCCTGGAGATCCCTATGATCCGCTCTGGGAATACTGCTTCGGCCAAGAGCAGTATTTTGTGTACTGCGCCACTCCGGCCCATCGCCTGCGGCAAAGCCGGCATTTTCCTTATTTTATCATGGCGATTACGCCCCGCTGGGTGCTCGTGGAATTTAACGCATCCAGCGAAGCTGCAGCCCAAATCAAGCATAAAATCAGGGAGCGGATTACAGGATACGATGCAGTTGGCATTCATCCCGATTTGAACAGCTATGGAAACGAAGATAATTTTGAGTGGAAGCAGTATTTTCTTGGGGATGATTCGGTTCCATCAGCTTCACGCTGCCCTTTTTCCGGTTTTCGCTCCAATAAAACCTGACCAGGTAGTCGTACAATCCTCCCTCCCTGAATAAAATGGTACAAGTTCAGGCGAAGATTTGCGCCATGGGAGGAGAGGATGAAGCATGAGCTTGTTTGTGAGTTATATTTTGCTGGGACTGTCGCTGGCCGCGCCGATCGGTCCCATCAATGCCGCACAAATGGACCGGGGGATTCGCGGCGGCTTTTGGAATTCCTGGGTGCTGGGACTTGGATCTTTGTGCGCCGATTTTATATTTATCGGCCTTGTTTATTTCGGTACGGTTCACTTCCTGCAGGTTCCTTTCGTTAAAACCTTTCTTTGGCTGTTCGGCAGCTTTGTGCTTCTGTACAGCGGCTGGGAGGGGCTGAGGGGAGCGAGAGAGATAGCGGAATATCGGAACGCCAGGCAGGAGTCCTTATATAAATCCTTTGGCGCGGGCTTCTTCCTGTCGATTTCCAACCCTTTGTCGATCATGTTCTGGCTGGGGATTTACGGCTCAATCTTGGCGAAGGCGGCTCAAACCTACGGCACGAAGGAGCTCGTCCTTTATACCTCTGCAGTCGTAATGGGCCTGGTAATTTGGGATTTGACCATGGCGGCCATGTCGAGCGGGTTTCGCCGGCTGCTGACTCCGCGCCTCTTAACGGGCATTTCCATGCTCTCCGGGCTGTCGCTCATCGTTTTTGGCTTTTACTTCGGCTGGCAGGCCTGTCTTGAGCTGTTCGGTTAACATCGTAAAAACGCACATAAGCTTCTTAGAGCTGGACATTTGGCGTATTCGGCTCTTTGGCTAATCTGGATATTCACGCCGATACAGGGCAAGGCCCGGCATCGGTCGCAGCGCGTACAGATTTAGTACAAAGGAGTCGGGAAAGCATGCCAAAGATCGCGGACAAATATTTGGCGGTAGATCCGTGGAAGGTCGTGGAGGAAGGTTTTGGTTTTGATGCGGGGCGGAACCGGGTGTCGGAATCGATTTTTTCACTAGGCAACGAATATATGGGGGTCAGGGGTATCCGGAAGAAGGGTACCGCGGGGATACACTACTGGGGAGTTACTTTAACGGGCTGTTCGAAGAAAGCAAAGTGGAACAAGGCCAAAGGACGGTTATGGTCAAGCTGACGGTAAATCTAGCGGGAAAAAGACGTAAGCCGCTCGGACGAGGAAATATGGAACGACGGGCAGCAAAGCGCTGGGGCTTAGGCCGTCCGAATGCGCTCTATTTGAGGATACCGGTGCAGGAGTGCAGGCGGGAAAGGCGGCTGGCTGTAAGGTGGTGGGGATCCGCAGCCCCGATATTTTGCAGCAAGCAGTTCGCGTAATTGCTGGACTATATGAACTAATTTAATCAAATCAAGCGAAACTAAATTTATTCGTTTTAGCGATCCTGCTTTTTGGGCAGGATTGTTTTTTGGCGTGAGCATGAAAAGTGGAAGAGGACAACGCTTGGATCTTTCGCAGCCAGGTAGGGCTGCGTAAAAAGCTGGCGCTCCCCGGGGGCCGGGGGGCTGCAGGATGCGTCCCGGCAGGTGCTGCAGGGTGCGCTCGGGGTGAAGTGCTGCCGGATGAGTCCATGGTGAGGGGGCAGGGTGCGCTCTAGCAGTGTAGTGCTGCCGGATGATACTCAACGTGTGCTTGCTCACAAATGGAGGGCCATTGTCTGTACAAGCTAAATGTATTTTATACATCTAGTTAAGCCCTTTTATCAAAAATCCATGCATTAAATGTAAAACATGCAGTTAGTTGGCCTGAATGGAGTTCATTCGTTGAAATCGCCTAAAACTAAATGTAGGTTTTGCAGTTAGTTCCCCCTAACAATGCAAAAACCAATGAACTAACTGTATGAAATACATTTAGTTACCTAATCATTTATAAGGTTAAAAAGCGCGCTGGTTATTTGCCGTGTATGAAATACATTTAGTTACCTAATCATGACCATCTAGCAGTTACGTTTATGGGAGGGAAAGACTTCACTTTTATTAGAGGGCGTGAGGTTGTGCAGGAATTGTTCCAGTCTAGGGCTAATTTGAAGGGAGGCAGGTGATCATTTTGCGCTTTAGCATCATTCAGGCCAATTGTATGGAGATACTCGGAGAAACTCTGCATTATTGCAGTATTTCCGCAACCAAACTTTGACCGACCGAACCGGCCGTGTGTTTTGACAGGACCGGGTAGCAGAATCGAAGAAATGCCCATGATGTGCATAGAAATGCGCATACTTGCCCGTTTTCACAATTGATATAGTTGAAATGCCGGGGGTGCATGGCAGGTGAAAATAAGACTAAAGAATCCGCTCTACAGAATGAATGTGAAGCGGCAGCTTATTTTGCTGTTTCTGGTCGCAATCATTCCGTTATTTGTCCTGAACGCTTATGGCAACTACCGGGCTGGGCAAATTTTGAAGCAGCATGTGACGAACGCCTACATCGAGCTCAATAAGCAAAATTTCAAACTGATCAGCCGTGATATCGAAGCGATCAACAAGGTGAGCTCGACCGTATTCCAGAATGCGCTGCTGCAGAAATTGAATCCGGTTTCAAGGGAGGAGACAGTGCTGGAACGGGTAAAAAACTACGAAAACCTGGAGAAAATTCTGGCCTCCTACTCTCAGGACAGTGACGAACGCGAACCGCTGTATTATTCGCTGTACGTTTACGATCCTGACAATACATACAGCTTCGCTCCCTTCTATCCGGGTCCTCGCAAATCAGGAGTATATTTTTTTGATGACGCGGAGAAGCCGGAATGGTTCGATGAGGCAATCGTGAAGAAGGGGCGCGGATATCTGCGGCTTGTGGAGCATTTGTCTCCGCCCACAAGGGGGCAGAGCAGCCAAAAAACACTGGCTTATATCCGGGCCATAAACAGTATTTACACAAATGGAACGATCGGCGTCCTGGTTGTGACGAACTTGGATGCCCGGATCGGCGAATCACTGCGGACGGTATCACTGCCGGAGGGAGAGCTCTTTTTTACCGATGGGGAGAACCGGATATTGGCGGCCAGCACACACGGGCACGAGGCCGTACTGAGCTTGCCTGCGAAGGCTGATTCCGGCGAGGCGATGATCGGGGTGACGGATGTCATTACCGACAAGTTTATTTATGTCATTAATTATAATTACGTTCTTCAGCAGAAGCTCGTATATAAGGTCCCTTTGCAGGCACTGCTCCAGCAGCAGAACGAGATCAAACAGGTAATTCAGCTGATTTCGATCGTTTATTTCGCGGTTGGACTGTTTATTTTGCTGTATTTCTGGCGTTCGCTAATGACGCCGCTGCAGCGGCTGGTGTATTTCGTAAGAAGATATGAACCGGGGAACGTCGTCCCGGAAACGCCGAGGCTGAAGAGGAACGACGAGATCAGCGTGCTGATTTATACGATATACGACATGGCGCGACGCCTAAACTCGCTAGTGCATTACAAATACGCGATGGACTTGAAGCAGAAGGAAAGCCAGCTACAGCTGCTGTATCAGCAGATCAATCCGCATTTGTTGTACAACACGCTAGAGAGCATTTATTGGAAAAGCACGCTAGAGGGCAATACGGCCTCCGCCGAAATGATCAAGGAGCTGTCCAAGCTGATGAAGATCAGCTTGAGCCGGGGCAGGGAGTTGATAACACTGGAGGAAGAGCTGGAGCATGCCTCGGCCTATATTAAGCTGCAGCAGCACCGGTACGAATATCAGTTTCACGTTGGCACCGATATTCCGGCGGAGCTGCTTCCGGCAGCCATCCCCAAAATTACGCTGCAGCCGCTAATCGAGAACGCAATCATCCACGGGGTGAGGCATATGGGAGAAGACGGCGAAATATGGATCAGCGCCTCCGGAGATGAGGAGCATCTGTTCATTCGCATTGAGGATAATGGCTATAAGTCTGTCGACTATGATAGGATCAATCGTCAGCTGCATGAAGGGAACCCTGACCCGTCGTTTGGTTACGGGATCGGCAATATTAATCAGCGCATCAAGCTGCACTTCGGAGCATCTTTCGGATTGAGCTATGCCGGACGCCCGGGAGGCGGCACCAGGGTAACGCTGCATCTTCCGAAGTCGTTCCAAGGCCGGGAGCAGCAGGAACCGGGCCAAGATGGCAAACAGAAGTAACAAGCAAACCGTAACAACGACATGACGTGCAATGTGACAAGCAGACGCCGCCAACAGACACCACCAACAGATGCAATAAGCAAACATAACAGAAATATGGCAGGCAAGCGTAACAAGGAAGATCACAGACAGGGGGAGTGCATATGTATAATATTTTGCTCGTTGACGATGAACCGTTGATTTGCAAAGGCTTGGCGGGACTGCTGCAGGAATCGGGGCTGGATTTGGGCTTGGTACATACCGCATACAGCGGCCAGGAGGCGCTTGATTGCATTCGTATGGAAGAGATTGATCTGCTCGTCACAGACATCCAAATGGGAGAAATGAACGGCATCGAGCTGATGCAGCAGGCCAAACTGATCAAGCCTTGGGTGCAGACGATCATTATATCAGCCCATGAAACGTTTCAGTATGCGCAGATGGCAATTAGGCTAGGGGCGAAGGATTATCTGATCAAGCCGCTGAACAGCGGACAATTTCTCGACGCGGTGCGGAACGCCCTGCTCAAAATGGATAAGCCGGTCCCGCTGATTCATAACTTTTTGACACCGGAGGCGGAGCATTTTCAAATGGAGGAGCTTGAGCCCGAGCAGTGCGAAGGACTGAAGCGATTGCTGGCTGCCCCTGTCCCTGCTGCGGCCGGCATCGCTTGGGATGAGGCCGTGGTGCAGCACGGCGAGCTGGAGCTCCGGGGGCCTTATTTTGCCGTGATGAAAATGAAGCTTGATTTGCCAGTCGAAGATCATGGCGCTTATACTGCCCGGGATCACCAACTGCTCGAGTATGCGGCTCTAAATGTGGCCAAGGAGCTGCTCTACCAGGAATGGAATGCGTTGTCCTGCTGCACCGCAGAACGGGAAATCTGTCTGGTGCTCCAATGGAACGAGCAGGAATACGCCGAACTGGACGTCAACAAAATCAATCTGCTTGAGATGATTGGCCGCAGCCTGCACCATCATGTTCACAAATATTTGGGCGTGGCCGCCATGATAGGTGTCAGTCAAATTCTGAAGGGAGCGGAGTTCCTGTCCTTACTGGGGCAGCAGGCCGATAAAGCGATACAGTGGGGCGAAGGACATGGGGATTATCATGTGTTCTATTACGGCGATTTTAATTGGCATAACTACGCGCAGGACCCCTCCGCCGAAGAACTGACGACGCAAAGCAACCGAATCGTTGAAAGCGCCAGACTCTACATTGAAGAGAACTACCATCAGAAAGGGCTGACCATCCATGAAGTCGCTAAGAAAAACCATGTCAGTCCCAATTATCTCAGCTATCTATTCAAAAAAAACACCGGCCACAATTTGTGGGAATACGTGATCAAGCTGCGCATGGAGGAGAGCAAATCCCTCCTTCTGAATACCGATCTGCGCCGCTACGAAATCGCGGAGCGCGTCGGCTACGAATCGCCGGAGCATTTCAGTAAAATCTTCAAAAAATACTTCGGTGTTAGCCCAAGCGAGTTGAAGAAGTAAGATCGGCTATAGTTCACATAGTTTTGCACATGTTCGGCGTTCCCTCATTTTTTTAAGATAAAAGAAAGGTTCCAAGCTAGACACTACAGAGGAATGAGGGAGTCGCGTGAAAAAATATATGTGGGGGTATTTGTTTCTCGTCCCGGCGATAGCGGTATTTATCGTTTTTTTGTGGGTGCCGATCGGGAAAGGCATCGTGTACAGCTTCTATAATATCGATTTTGTGAAAGGGAACACCTTTGTCGGCTTCGACAACTATGTCAAAATATTCAACAATCCCGATGTGCTCCTGTCGGTACGCAACACGCTTTATTTCATGTTATTAACTTTGGTAATTGGCTTCTGGGTGCCGATTGCGGCCTCGATTGCCATATCCGAGCTCCGGTTCTTCCAAGGGTTTGCACGGATCGCTGCTTATTTGCCATTCGTCGTGCCCGGTGTCGTGCTATATGGGATGTGGAGATGGATGTATGATCCGGTCGGTCCGATCAATGCGCTGCTAGGCTGGTTTGGTGCGGAGCCGATTTCGTTTATTTCCGACGGCAGCTGGTCCATGGTATCGCTGGTGGTCATGGAGACCTGGCAGCAGTTCGGGTCGGCGATGCTGATTTATTTGGCTGGGGTACTGAGCATTCCAAAGGACTGGTACGAAGCCGCGGAAATCGACGGGGCCGGCGTCTGGAGCCGGATAAAATGCATTACGCTGCCTTCAATGCGGAATTTGATCGTATTGATGCTAATTTTGCAGCTCATCGGCACCTCCCAGGCCTATCAATCGCAGCTGGCCATGCTGGACGGAGGACCGAACAAGGCTACGCTGACCTATGCGCTGCTTACAGTAAAATACGCCTTTACGCAGCTTGATTACGGGGCAGGAACCGCGCTTGGCGTACTGATGTTCCTAGTGCTGAGCGTGCTCGGCATCATGCAATATAAGCTGAACAGGGAGGATTATTAGGATGGAAGAGAGAGGTATTCTATCGGCAGCTGATTTGCGGAAGCCGCTCAATAGGGCCGTATACGGTCTGATGGTGCTGTGCATAGTGGTCATGGCGTTCACGATGCTGTATCCGATCGCTATGACGATGTTTAACGGGCTGAAGACGAATCAGGAGATCAATACGTTTCCTCCGCGCTTTTTTCCAACGGAATGGCACTGGGAAAATTTCACGAAGGGCTGGGGCTACATTAAACTGCCTGTGTTTTTGAAAAATACGCTGCTGATCTTTGGCGGCAACCTGGTGATGACCGTACTGGTGCTGGGGCTCGCGGCCTTTAGCATTTCGCGTATTCGCGTGCCCTACAGCCGGGCGGTTTATTTCTTCATCCTGATGACGCTGTTTATTCCGGCGGCCAGCTACATGATTCCGAATTTCGTGAACCTGAAAGAGCTCGGGCTATTGAATACATATTGGGCATTCTGGCTTCCGGCCGGGGCGAGCGCGTACTATTTTCTGCTCATTAAAAATTTCTTTGACGGCATTCACCCGGAAATCTTCGAAGCGGCGCGGATCGACGGCGCCTCGGAGCTGACCAGCTTTACACGGATTGCGCTGCCGCTGTCCATACCGATCTTCGCTACGTTGGCGATCTTTATTTTCTCCTCGGCCTGGAACGACTGGTTCTGGCCCTCGCTGGTCATGCATACAGAGGACAAATACACATTGGCCACCGCGATCTACAAATATGTGATTAACGCGAGATCGCTGGATAGCAGCGTTAAATTTAATATTTTGTTTATGGTCATGGTGCCGCCCATTTTCGTCTTCCTTGTCTTTCAGAAATTTATTATGCGCAGTGTCAGCCTGTCAGCGGTTAAGGGGTAGCATACGCGTTTCCGTAGCCCTGCACACGATCGCCATATGAATGCACATCGTGTTCTGGACCGGTCGTCTTCTATGATAAATATGCAACCAACAACAAATAGGAAAAGGGGAGTATCGATGCGCAAGTTCTTAGCAGTACTGATGTGCCTTCTGCTGTTTGGAACGCTTCTGGCGGCATGCAGCGGCGGCAATGCGAAGGTCAAGGAAGAGGGAGGGGCTGCCGGCAATGGGGGCGGCAGCAGTAATACCGGGCAGGCCGAAGAGCCTGCCGACGACATCACCTCGCGGAAAATTACGATTAGAATTCATTATCCGCTGCCGGACGAAACGACGCTCAGACAGCAGGAGGACGATAAAATCGCCCGGTTTCAGGCAAAATACCCGAACGTGACGATCATTAAAGACGACTGGGCTTATGACGTCAATGAAATCGGCGTGAAAATGGCTGCCAACGAGGCCCCGACATTCTACAACACTTGGGCTACCGAAGCGAACTTCCTCGTGGAGCGCGGCTGGGTCGCCGATATTACAGAGCTGTGGAACAACTGGGAATACAAGGATCAGATGAATGAGGTATTACAAAGCCAGTTTAACGTCGATGGCAAAATTTACGGCGTTACGCAGAACGGATATATTACTTCAACGGTTGTGAACAAGAAGCTGGTGGAGGATAAAGGCATTACGCTCCCTGCTCTGGACTGGACCTGGGACGATATGTACAACGTCGCCAAGGCGGCTGCCGATCCGAAGAAAGGCATTTCCGGCATTGCGCCGATGGGTAAAGGGAATGAGGCTGGCTGGAACTGGACAAATTTCCTGTTTGAAGCCGGCGGGGATATCGAGACGGTGGAGGATGGCAAGGTCAAGGCGGTGTTCAATTCTGAGGCCGGTGTGAAGGCGCTGGACTTCTACAAGAAGCTGAGATGGGAAGCAAACGCCATTCCGCAGGATTGGGCCCTGGGCTGGGGCGATGCGGTCAGCTCCTTCCAGCAGGGCCGTACGGCGATGGTCATTGCCGGGGCGTTCGACGTACTGCAGGCGGCATTAAACGAGGGCGGCATGAAGCCGGAGGATGTCGTGGCGTATCCAATGCCTGCCGCGGAGAAAGGCGGCAAGCATTACGGAATCCTGGGCGGCAATTATCTCGTCATTAATCCAAACGCGACGAAAGATGAACAGGAGATGGCTTTCCGTTACATCACATTCGACTACTTTACAGATGAAGCGCTGAAGTCCGTAGAGGATACGATCCAGGCCCGTAAAGCGGAGGGCAAGTATTTTGTTCCGACGCCGCTGGAGTATTTCAGCGACGACTCCGAGTATGCGGCCAAGGTGAAGGCGATTTACGAAAAATACGACAACGTGTACAAGTATGATCCAGAGCTGTTCAATCTGCTGGAAGGCAAACCCGAAGCGCAGTTTGGCACGCAGGACTATTATGCGACGATGTCCAATGTCGTGCAGGAATCCTTCTCGAAGAAAGGAACGGATTCCAAGAAGCAGCTTGATGCCGCCGCGAAGTTTGTGCAAGAGAACTATTTCGATCAAATCGAGCAAAAATAAGCATATGGCTGTTTAAGGCGGCTCTCTTATTGCGGAGCCGCTTTCTTGGCATACCCCCGCAGCGTCAGGCGGCGGCCTGAATATTTACGCTCCTTTGTCAGCACAATAAACGATAACTGTGTGCAAATATGTGGATAAGGGAGTCCGGTGCGTTGAACGAAACAAGCAAAGATACGAAGGATAAACTGCTGAAATGGTGGCAGTTATCTTTGATGGGAGTCGCTTGCACGATGGAACGGGCTATTTTCTCGGGACGGGCGTAGGGATCCAAATCGGCGGCCCGGCTATAATTCCGGCATTTATTCTGGCTGCGGCTGGAACATTTGTCGTATTTGACGTACTCGCCAAAATGTCCTCAAAAGATCCTCAGGAAGGCTCATTTTGCGTATATGCGCGCAATGCCTTTGGACGCTGGGCCGGCTTCAGCAGCGGCTGGGTGTATTTCTCTTCGGAGATTCTCATTATGGGAAGCCAAATGGCGGCCTTGTCCCTGTTCACCCGGCTGTGGTTCCCTGGAGTCCCGATGTGGGTATTCGCCTCGGTATATGCGGTGCTTGGTTTGTTTATTATCATTTTGGGGACAAAAGGCTTTGAACGGGCGGAGCATTTGTTTGCGGTGGTCAAGCTAGCAGCAATCATTGCTTTCCTTGGCTTGGCAGGCTCCGCGCTTATGGGCTGGCTCGGTGGAGGCAAGCATACGCCAAGCTGGCCAGTGCCTCTCTTTCCGACAGGAGCGATCGGCGGATGGTCCAGCCTTATTTATGCCTTTTACGCATTCGGCGGCATCGAGGTTATGGGGATGCTGGCAATCCGGTTAAAGAACCCGGAGGAAGCTCCAAAGGCAGGGCGCTGGATGATCGGAACATTAGCCATCCTGTACATCGCTTCGCTGGTGGCGGCTTTAAGCCTGGTGCCCTGGAAAACGATGGGGGCGAAGGAAAGTCCGTTTGTCATAGCGCTGAAAGGGTACGGCTTAAGTTTTGTGCCCCATTTTTTTAATGGGATTTTCATTATTGCCGGATTTTCCACGATGGTTGCATCACTGTTCGCCGTCATTACGATTCTGGTGACGCTGGCCAAAAACAAGGACGCTCCGCCACTGTTCGCCAAGGTAAGCCGCGGGAAGAAGAAAACCCCTTATTACGCAATCGGGGTTACCGCAGTTGCCCTGGGCGGCTCCATTTTGCTAGCCCTGCTTCTGCCAGAGAAGATGTACGAATACGTAACGACCGCTGCCGGGCTTATGCTGATGTACAATTGGATTTTCATTCTCTTCACGGCAGGCAGCCTGCTAGAGCTTGGCGGATGGGAGCAGATCAAGCGCTGGGGCAGCACGGGTATCATTCTGCTGGCGGTAAGCGGCACAATGTTTCATGACAAGAGCCGGCCGGGGCTGTGGATCAGTCTGGGGCTGGTTGCGTTAATCGGCGGGATCACGCTGCTGATGAGGCGAGTCTGGGACAGAATAAAGGCGAGACGCAGAGGCGGGGTGCGGAGAACCAGGCCCAAGGGCGAGCTGACCTAGTTCAATCCCCCACCCGCAGCCGGTTACGGGAATGCAAAAGAGGAGGCAGCGTCGATGGCTGTCTCCTCTTTTGGGTATGCGTCCGTGAAGATGCAGGCTGGACTGGCAGGATGAGCAGTGAACCCGATTTACCGATCATCTTACCGTTCCGGTGCATCATAATCCCATCGCGAAGGGATCTGGACTATGTTTTGTCGAGAATTAGGGTATTGCATTGTTCAGGTATCTGTTAAAAACTTTAACATAGTCTATGACATAGTTCACCTATAAGAAAGTATAGGTCTGAAGAATTGTAAAAATTGTCTATAAATAGGACATCCGACTGGCGATCGAAACTGCTTCCGTACTGGATTGAACACCAAGCTTCTCGAAGATGATTTTTTTATGATGATTCACAGTACATTCTTTGATGTTCAATTTGATGGCAATCGACTTCACCGTCTGTCCCTGGGAGATGAGTCTGAGCACATGGAGCTGGCGCTCGGTAAGCTGTACCGGGCGTTCTTCCGCGGGCGAAGGCTCGGGCAGGCTCTGCATGCTGCTCAGCATGTTGCCAGGGATCAGCTTGGCGATGGCGATCAGCTCGCTTTTCATATTCGCGTTAATGGTTGAGACGTCTAGGTAGCCTATCGTTTTCGAACCAAGGGTCAACGGTGTTGAGAAACAGTGCCAGGTCTTGAAAAAAGGACTTTCATGCTCTTCAGGTGGCAAATAGATCGGTCCTTGCTTGGCCATAGCTTCCGAAATAGCGTTAACCCCGCAGCTCTCCTCCGTAAAATACATGCCTACCCGGATTTCGGATTGGCGAACGACCTCCTCCAGCGTCTTGCAATAGTCCATGGCGATCAGCACACCTTCTGCGTCGGTTAATAAAAACAGATAGGTGCCTGATAGATGCTCTTTTATATGGGCGATGCAATCCTGAAATATAGATATCAGTGACTTGTTGCTCTGCAGAATTTGTTCAAAATGCGATTTCGATGTAAAGACGGCGGCTGATTTTGAGGACGGCTGCTGAGATGCAACTTTTTTTTCGGACATGATGTGTGACCCCCTTTACTGCCTATCATGCAAAAAAATATAGTTCTCTACCTATTTATCGGGTAAACATGCGTAAAATTTGAATAAACATTGTAAAATGTGAGTGTAACCTTCAAAATAAAAGAGAACTTATAATACATTATTATAATAGATTTGGCCATGAAATGGGCAAAGGGAGACGGAAGAAATGAAACTGGTGTCATGGAATGTCAACGGACTGAGAGCATGCGTCAACAAAGGGTTTTATGATTATTTCCGGGCAGCGGATGCCGATATATTTTGCGTGCAGGAAACGAAGCTTCAGGCGGGGCAAATTGATCTCGAACTGGGCGAGGAATATGAACAGTACTGGAACTACGCCGAGAAGAAGGGTTATTCGGGTACGGCCGTATTTACTAGAATCAAGCCGTTGTCCGTGCGATACGGAATCGAGGAGGATTCAGAGCCGGAAGGGCGGATCATTACGCTGGAGTTCGAGTCCTTCTATTTAGTGAATGTGTACACGCCGAATGCGAAGCGGGACTTATCCAGGCTGCCTTACAGGCTGGAGTGGGAGGAGCGGTTCCGACACTATTTGGTGGAGCTGGATCAGCATAAACCGGTAATTGCCACAGGAGATATGAACGTGGCGCACCGGGAGATTGATATCAAGAACGCCAAGTCAAATGTCGGAAATTCTGGCTTTACACTGGAGGAGCGGGAGAAAATGACGCAGCTGCTGGAGGCCGGGTTTATCGATACGTTCCGCTATTTTTATCCGGATCGGACGGATGTCTACAGCTGGTGGTCTTACATGCCGAAGGTCCGGGAGCGCAACATCGGCTGGAGAATCGATTATTTTCTGGCTTCGGCCAAGCTCGGCGAAAGCCTGGCGGGTGCGCAGATCGATTGCCATGTGATGGGGAGCGATCATTGCCCCGTGGTACTGGAGCTGACGGATATTTAAAAACTAACTTTGGGCATAGATTTACTGGCTGAGACAAGCTGCCGACAGAGGTCGGAGCTTTCTCGGCTTTTTTGTTATATTCCTAAAATTTATTTCTTAACATGCCGATATAGCTACAAGACAATTTCCACATATTTGAGTTGGAATTGGATTAAGGAGAGAGGAAAGTGACGTTTTGAAGATTTTATTGGTTGTTGTAGGCGTTATTGTAGCAATTGTAGTACTGGTTATCGTGGGTTTGCTTGTATCAAGCAAGCGGCTCGATAAGCAGAATAAGAAACTGCGGCTTGAAATGGAGCAGTCCCACCGTTTGCCTAACGAGAAGCAGCATTTATTGGCCTACGGAGCTAATCTTGCTCTGTACCGTTCTGAGTCGCCAAGAATTCTGCCGGTGAAGACCGGGTTGGACACATTGAGGCAGGGGCTTGCATCTGCCTGGGACATTAGCAATTCAGAGGAAGCAGTTGAAACCCTTGAGTGGCTTTTGACAGAAGGACATCGTGCCGATTACAATGAACTGCTGGCGGCGCTTCATGCCGGGCAGAGCTTTACCGCAGAGGAAGTGGGCAAATCACAGGATTGCTACGAGTCTGCCAAAAGAGAGTTGATTAAGAAGCTTTCTTTTACGGAATCTGATTTTGCCCGGGTGGAGACGATTGCTGCCTGGGACTATGACCGGGCTGTAAATATTGCAAGGTGGAGCTTCATCGTCGGATACATAACGGAAGAACAGGCCTGGGGGTATATCGGGAGAGCGGCCGATGCAGCAAGCCTTATCTTTGACTCCTGGAAAGACTATTTCATTTCATTCGCATTGGGCCGGGCTATTGCTTACGAAGGCGATATTTATGATATTCTCTGGAATGGCAAAGAGCTGCTGGGGGAAAAAGATTCGATTTGGCATGAGTTCAGCATTAAACGGGCCTCATAAAAGCTGGAGCCTTACATATATATTGATTCATTTACGGATATTTAGGCGGGTATACCTTCTTTGAGATTATGTTGACGGTGCAATTGATGCAAAATAGCGCATGCTTGTAGCATGCGCTATTTTATATCTGCGCCAATCACTTTATATTAAAAGCCTAATTTATGCCCCTTTTCCAAACGTTGAATTTGGACCTCGCTGTTCTCGGCAAGTTCTCTGAACTGATGAATGGTTTCCCGCATTTTAGGGAGCGCATCCTGCTTATAAGTGCTAATGGAATCCAAGGCGGACAGAACATCGGTAAACGCTTGTTTCAGCGTGTCCACCGAAATGCTCGTTTCAAGGGCTTGCTTTTGAATGGCCGCACCTTGATCTTTCAGCATTCTGGAGGTGCTGCTGATTAAGTTGTTCGTCGTTTGATTGAGGAGTTCAATCTTTTTCAGGACAATTTTTTGATTATAGAGTGCGCTTGCTACAGTAACTGATATTTTTAGAGCGGAAACCGTAACATTTCTGGCTCTGTCGACTCCTCTAATCAACTCTTTATTATTTCGCATGACGACTTCAATGGCCATGATTCCCTGCTGATTGACGACCAGCATTTGCTGCAAATCCATCACGCGCTGACGCAAAGGAAATAGCACTTCTTCGGTGATAAATCTGATTTTTTCTTCGGATTCCTGTCGAAGCTTTGCCGCACCAAGCTGGGATTCGATTTCTTCGTCCATCAGCATGCCTAATTGGATTTCCTTTTGCAGCTTTTTCGTGAGATCTCGGAGTGCCTGCTGTTCAAACTCTAATGTCGTATTGTCGTTCTTTAGCATGGACTTGCCTTTGTCGAGCGAGCTGATGATGCCGGAAATGACGGCGTCGGCTTTTTCGAATTTGGCAAAATAATGCCGCAGAGGATTGAAAAATTTGCCCAGGATGCCGGTCTTAGTGAAGTCGATCAAACTCGGGTCTAAATCTTTCAATTGGATATGCAGCTCCGTCAAGCCTTTGGCGACCTGGCCGCCGTCATCGCCCGTTTTTGATAAGTTTCCGACAGAGACATGCAGCAGGGCGTTTTTTTCGGAGGACACCCTCATGGTGCTCATGCCGAAGCTGTCAATCGACTGCAATATTGCTTTCCGTTTCTCCAGCGACTCGATATCTAGATCCAAAATCGCCGAGACATTGTTCAAGGCCAGCTCTTTGAGCTGCGACACTTCCTCGTTATCGGGCTTTACCTGCTCCTCAATGGCAGACTTTATCTCTTCCGGATTGATAACTTCCATCGAAAATGACATGTCATTCCTCCTCTTGATTAAGAAATCTACATCTGCACGTTAAGCAGGTTGCTGATCTTATACACCACATCATCGGTATCGGCATTGATGCTGGCCGCTTCATTAATGCTAGAAATGCTTTCGAGCGCCTTAATGTTGGCATTGTAGCCAATCGTGTAAATCGGGATTTTGTAGGTCTCGATCAAACCTCGGATATCTTTAAGGGAGTGCCCTTCATTGGTTTCTCCGTCGCTTAATACAAAAATCAGCGGTTTCACGTCGGGATTAGCCGCGAGCTCGTCTTGGAGCATCTTTACTGCGACCACAATGCCGTCAAATGTTGCTGTTCCTCCGCTAGCCTGAAGGCTGTTAATCGCACCGACAAACATAGACTGGTGGTTCGTATCGTATTTACCAATTGGCAGATTAATGGTTACGTCGTCGGAATAAGAAACGAAGCCGATGCTGTTATTGCGGCCCAGGTATTTCTGACCGGTTAACAGCGATTCCTTCAAGCGATTCAAAGGCTCGCCTGCCATACTGCCGGAGACATCAGCTACGAATACGGCGGCGATTGGCTTGTTGCCGTCCTTTTTTTCCTTCCATAGCTTTTGCGCTGCCGATAGAGTATTTCCATCGACCACATCCAGCTCTGCACGATAATCATCAAGGCCGTTAAATCCTTTTTTCTTAGCTAGGCTCTGGTATTTATCCTGCTGGGTAAACTCTGCAAACCTCTTGATGATCTCCATTTTCTCCTGAGGCAAGTCGCCCAGGGCATATAGCGGACTGTCATGCCGGACGCCAAAAGGCGTAAATACATAGCCGCCCTTCAGATCTTGGGAATTTGCGTAGATTTGATATTCTAGGACGAAGGCATCCAGCATGCCTGTGTTCGCAGCCTCGCGCATTTGCAGCGTAGTTGAAGCGGTAAAAGGAACGTTGGCCTGGAATTTCTCGAATCCTTGAACTGCTTTGTCACCGAGTAAATTGGAGCTGTCGAAGGTCTTGAGCGCCGTGACTAGAAAGTTGATGCCCGTGGAGCTGGCAAAAGGATCCGTGTACCCCATGGACAGCTCGTTATCGGCGATAGCCTCTGTAATCGTCTTGACGTTTAAAGCCCCGTATTTGTCTACGAGTTCATCATATTTAGCCTTACTGGATACAATGCCCGCCACGTTACCGGCAAGACGGTCGGATATCAGCTGGGTCTTAATGCCCTGCGCCTTGACCATTTCTCCCCAGAGCTCATTGGAAGGGGTAAAAGCGTCAGGGATATACTTGCCTGATCTTATGTAATCTGTAGCTGTACCTGAAGCGATGTTGCGGATCTTGACGGAAACCGCCTTGCCGTTCACGGTGACATTAGCGCTGTTGAAATCCTCAGCCACCTCATTCAGCCATCCATCGGCACCTGTACCGGACTTCTCTGTAGAGGAGAAAATCTCAACAAAGCTGTCTGTCGTGTTGTTCACGGATATCGGAAATTTAGAAATATCGGGAAGGGAGTCGCCGACGGATACGGGATCAAGATCGATTTGCCCCTTAATGGCTTCCGCGCTAGTAACTCTAATATCTTTATAGAGCTTTTCCAGGCGTTTATTTGCATCTTCCGAGGATATTTGCGTTTGGGACTTACCCAAATTAGATGTTAAGTTAATGCCAAAATAGATAAGAGCAAATACAACTACGGCAATGATCGTTAATGTTAAAAACGCTTTGCCTTTGCTGGCCATTCACATCTTCCTTTCTTACTTATAGTATTTGGTCTGATTGATTAGAGCATCTATTTCCTTCATGCAGGGCATCTCCTCAATTTCACGGTAATCCGTACTTCCAAGCAGAGATATTTCCAGCAGAAGCTTATCCAGCTTGAGCAAAATTTCTTCATTTGCTTCAAGGTACCCTGTCACATAATTTAAATATTCGTGGTAGAGCTTTGTTTTTTGTTGAACTATTTTCTCTGAAAACTGCCTGGCGGTTTGTTGACCGGTAAAAATAGGGAACTCGGAAGCGTTGAATACGCTAAGCTTGTTCAGAATGCCTTTGATATTGAGGTAGAACAGCTGCTCAACCTCATAAATTACCGAATTGAACCTTTTATAGCTAAGTTCAGCCGGATCAAATCTTTGACTAAGAACATCGGCGAAGGTGTCCCTTCTCTTCTCCATGCGATCCAGTTGATCCAAAGCGAGAAGAATATCCTTTTTAAGCGCTTTTTCATTTTTGTAATGGCTGAGAGCAATTATGTAGTCTTCGTGTGTTTGTATGTCTCTTACAGGCGTTACAACAGGAACTTTAATAACCCAGATATAGCTCCCGTAAAGCACGACAAGGATGCTAATGACTAACAGTGTAATGCCTAATGCTGTCTGGAAAGCGCTCGCTCCTCCGATCTCCACCCCTATTAATCCCGGGGACAGAATAACAATATTGAGGAATACGATTCCGACAATAAGCCCCGTGAGTTTAAAGATATTCGAACTATTCAAAATACACACCTCCTCTGCCAAAGCTAGGGGGATACGATGGATCGTTGTGATAATTTTAACAGAGTTTAATTGCAGGAGCTCCAAATATTTCTTAATCATTAAGATATTATAATGGTCCTGTTTCTGTTATTACGTTAATGCATTGGCAATTGTTTCAAAATGTATTTAGATCCTCAAAAGGGCGAACTGGAACTGCGCACGGTGCTGATCATTAAATATTGCCGCTTATTCATGGAGAAGAGGGGGGTTAGAGCCGTAGCAAGGGGAGTGTTCGGGCGGGTCATCAACTACTGTGGTTTCCGCTTAATGTCATCGGACGATTGTATATGAAAATTCATATATATTTTACTCTGAGCGAGCAAAATGGACAGATCTGCATGAAAAATCAAATAGAATTTATCATTTAGCGTTCAATTCCATAACTCTATACGAAAAATCAAACAGATTAATAGACATGCAGGCGGAATGATACGGATTTACGATGCCAGGCCAATCATGATGATGATGCTCTTCGTTAATTTACTTGGCGGAGCAATGAACACCGGCAATGGAACATATCGCTCTTCATTAATAACGGTGTCTCTAAAGGCATTTTTGAGCGATTCCATTCCATGCCGGTTGTCCATCCTCCATAATTAGGCGGTCATGTGATAGCGCCGTTCAATTTAACATGTTGTTAACGCTATTTCCTTGGCAGCCCCTGCAGTTATTTATGATGCATCGGCACGACTGCCTTTATTTCGCCCCCGGCTGCTCCATGGTGTTCCTAGCAGCGGGAGTGCCCAGCGGTCTAACCCGTACCAACCTGCGACCTTCCAGGCCAGCACAATCCACGTAGCAAGTATGAACAACAGCGGATTTGTACTCAAGGTGCCTGCAAACAGGAAGCTGGCATTCATGAAAGCGCCGAAGAAGGCGGCGATTCCCGTCAACAAACCAAGGATGAGGCCAAGCCCCACAAGCAGCTCGCCGAAAGCAACGAGGTAAGAGAACAGCGTGGCATTCGGCAGCACCATGCTTTCCAGAAATGACGCATACCATCCGGTTACGTCTTTTCCTTCCGCCGCTTTGCCGACGGCTCCTTTAACGAATCCCGTCAGTCCCGCGCCGGCATTGCTCCCAACCCACTGATCGCTGGTAACCTTATGCCAGCCCGCACTTAACCAGGCATAGCCTAGGTATAAGCGAATGATTAACCATATGGGCGCAGATCCCGTGTTGCTGAACAGGAAATTAGATACCGGATTCTCAGGAACAATGATGTTTTTACCTTTGAATTCTTCTTTGATCGCCATTTCATCATCTCCTTATTATTACAGTTTTTAATCATTCAAATTTAATCGTATCTTATTTGCAGTGAACGGAAAAGGAGAATAATGGATTCTTTGGCTCAACATAGAAGTAAATATGGATTTATTAAGTTTAAAACAGCATCGCTAGCCATTTTTCGGATTCCTGTATGCAGGATATGGATTGGAAAGCTTCAAGAGGAATCCAGAACATAATTTAGTCGTTGCCTAAAATTTGGTAAATGATGTAATATTATATGTAGGCGCTTACAAAAATAGAAAAGAAAGGAGACTTATAGTTTTGAGGGGAACGGAGGAGTATCATTCATTTAAGTTTTGAGGAGGTATGATAATGCTCCTAAATTCAAGAGTGGCTAGCCTGTTCGGCGTGTTGCTGCTGTTGATTAGCAGTTTGCTATGGCCCCCGGCAGCGCAGCAGGTCCATGCAGCTCCGGCGGGGGTAACGCCAGGGACGCTGTCGCAAGTCACGTCCTTCGGTAATAATCCGAGCGGCCTGAAAATGTACATCTACGTACCTCGCAACCTGGCCGCAAATCCCGCGTTGCTGGTGGCTGTTCATTACTGCTCGGGTTCAGCCTCGGCGTTCTACAATGGTTCGTACGACTACGTTGCGGCTGCCGAGCAATACGGTTACATCATCGTCTTCCCGGAGTCCACACACAGTGAGTACAGCAACTGCTTCGACGTGTGGAGCCCGCAAGCCCTCACCCGCGGCGGGGGCAGCGATCCGGTTGGCATCATGTCAATGGTATCGTGGACCCAGGCGAACTACAACATCGACAGCAGTCGTATCTATGCGATGGGCGTGTCCTCTGGAGCGATGATGACCAACGTCCTGCTCGCTGAGTATCCGGATGTCTTTGCAGCCGGTGCAGCGTTTATGGGCGTGCCGGCCACTTGTTTCGCGACCGGCAGCTCCACCAACTTCTGGAATAGTCAGTGCTCGAACGGTCAAATATCCAAGACCGCACAGCAGTGGGGTGACGCCGCCCGTGCCATGTATCCCGGCTACAAGGGCAGCTACCCGCGCATTCAGCTCTGGCACGGCAGTACCGACAGCGTGCTCAGCTACAACAATTTTGCTGAGGAAATCAAACAGTGGACCAACTTGCACGGCGTCTCTACCACTCCGGCCTTGACCGACAGCCCGAAGACGAACTGGACTCGTACTCGTTATGGCAGCACCACCGCCCAGCCACCGGTCGAAGCGATCAGCGTGCAGGGCGCCGGTCATGACATGTCCCTAGCCGGGATGCCCGCCTACGCAATCGCCTTCCTCGGCCTGAACAGCAGCGATGGAGGCAGCCCTGCGGTACCGCCGGCTCCGACAGGTCTGACAGCCACGGCAGGCAACGCCAGCGTATCCTTAAGCTGGGCGGCGTCGCCGGGTGCTGCCAGCTACACGGTAAAACGGGCGACGACTAGCGGCGGTCCATACACGATTGTCGCGACCGGCGTCACGGCGACGAGCTACACAAACACCGGACTGACGAACGGTACGACATACTATTATGTCGTCAGCGCTTCCAATAGCGCGGGGAACAGCTCGAACTCCGCCCAAGCGAGCGCAACACCGACTGGCGACGGCACGAGTAACGGAAATCTTGTCGTTCAATACAAAGCCGGCGACACGAATGCCACCGATAACCAGAGCAGGCCTCATTTTAATATTAAAAACAACGGTACGGCCCCCGTTAACCTGAGCGGCCTCAAGCTCCGCTATTACTTTACGAAGGACGGTACCGCGGACATGAACGCTTGGATCGACTGGGCGCAAATCGGCAGCAGCAATATCCAGATCGCTTTCGGCAGCCATAACGGCACGAACTCGGATACGTACGTAGAATTGAGCTTCTCTTCCGGCGCAGGCTCGCTTGCGGCGGGGGGGCAATCCGGCGAGATCCAGCTGAGAATGGCAAGGAGCGACTGGTCGAATCTGAATGAATCGAACGACTATTCTTACGATCCGACGAAAACGGCTTTCGCGGATTGGAATCAGGTTGTGCTGTACCAGAACGGAGTACCGGTATGGGGAACTCAACCATAAAGCAATATGCCGAGAATACGAATGCACGCAAGAGAGGAGATGATCTAGTATGAAAATGTTATCGCTCAGGTCAATGACGATACTCCTTGTCCTTTGCCTTATCGCTCCCCTGTATACCGCGGTTCCTGCAGCGGCCAATACCGTTCTCCTTCAGCATGGCTTTGAGGACGGGACAACACAGGGCTGGGCCCCGCGGGGAGAAGATGAAATGCTGTCGTCCGCGACCGGAACGGCTGCGCGAAGCGGGACCAGGGGGCTGCACGTCAGCGGCCGTACCGAATCGTGGAATGGAGCATCCTTGGATGTTACTTCCCATATGCAGGTCGGACAAACATATTTATTCGCCGGCTGGATCAAGCTGGCGTCCGGATCGGGCACGGTGTATATGTCGCTCGATACGACCAAAAACGGGACAAGATCGTACAGCCAGCTCTACTCCGCAACGGCAACGTCCGGCGGCTGGGTAGAATTCAAGGCGGAATACAAATACCGGGAACCGCTGGAGAACGTGTCCGTTTATTTTGAGGTCCCGAACAACCCGAACGTCGATTTTTATTTGGATGACTTCCGCTTGGAGCAGCTCCCGGATCGTGGACCGATTACGATAGAGCCGGATATTCCATCCTTGAAGGACGTGTTCGAAGAGGATTTCCTGTTCGGGGCAGCCTTTGAAAATTTCGAGTTGATCGAGGCAGCCGACCGTGAGTTGCTGTCAAAACACTTCAACAGTCTGACGCCGGGCAATGTGCTGAAATGGGACAGCACGCAGCCTCAGGAGGGCGAGTTTAACTTTGACCCTTCCGATGAGGCCGTACAATTCGCCCTGGACAACGGGCAGCAAGTTCGCGGCCATACTTTGGTCTGGCACAATCAAACGCCTGATTGGGTATTCCGCGACAGCAACGGCAATCTCGCCAGCAAGCAGCTGTTGTATCAGCGCATGGAAGCTCACATTAATGAGGTAGTCGGGCGATACAAAGGCAAAATTTATGCTTGGGACGTGGTGAATGAGGTAATCGACGCTTCCCAGCCTGACGGTTTGCGCCGCAGTCTATGGTATCAGATCGCAGGCGAAGAATTTATCGAGAAAGCGTTCGAATACGCCCACGCGGCGGATCCCAACGCCCTGCTGTACATCAACGACTACAATACGCACGAATCAGCCAAAAGCCAGGCGCTCTATAACCTGATCAGCCGATTGAAAGCGAAGGGCATCCCGGTCCATGGCGTCGGACACCAGACCCATCTCAAGATCAATTATCCGACGATGAGTGAGATCGATTCCTCGATAGCCAAGTTCGCGGCACTGAACATTAAGCAGGAAATAACTGAGCTGGATATCGATATTTACAGCGACGATTCCACGAAGTATGATACGTTGCCGGACAGCCTGGCCCAGACGCAAGCGACCCGATACAAGCAATTGTTCGACGTCTTGCTTAAACATAAGGACAAGATCGACAACGTGACCGTATGGGGCAAAGACGACGGAAACAGCTGGTTGCGGTCGTTCCCGGTCAATCGCAACAACTGGCCGTTGCTGTTCGATGAACGTCTTCAGTCCAAACCGGCATACTGGGCTATTGTGAACGGCAAACCGACACAGCAGCCTCCTGCCGCACCGACCGGCTTGACGGCGACAGCCGGCAACGCACAAGTATCCTTGGCCTGGAGCCCAGTCAGCGGTGCAGCCAGCTATACGGTGAAACGTGCGACGACTAGCGGCGGTCCGTACACGAACGTGGCGACCGGCCTGACGACGCCAAGCTATACGAACACCGGCCTGACGAACGGCACGACGTACTATTACGTCGTCAGCGCGTCGAACAGCGCAGGTCAAGGCCCGGACTCCGTGCAGGTGAGCGCGACACCGGCGGCCGGAACGCAGGTTCCGTCGGCACCGACCGGGCTTGCAGCGACAGCGGGCAATGCGCAGGTGTCCTTGACCTGGAACGCGGTCAGCGGCGCAACCAGCTATACGGTGAAGCGCGCGACGACGAGCGGGGGCCCGTACACGAACGTGGCGGCCGGCCTGACGACGGCAAGCTATACGAACACCGGCCTGACGAACGGCACGACGTACTATTACGTTGTCAGTGCATCGAACAGTGCAGGTCAGAGTCCGAACTCCGCGCAAGTGAGCGCAACGCCGACCGGCGGTTCAACCGCCTCGAACCTCGTACTTCAGTACAGAGCGGCCGATACAAATGCAACCGACAACCAGATCAAGCCGTCCTTCAACATCAAAAACAACGGCACTTCGGCTGTTGATCTGAGCACCCTCAAAATCCGCTACTACTTCACCAAGGACGGTTCTGCGGCGGTGAATGGCTGGATCGACTGGGCGCAGCTCGGCGGCAGCAACATTCAGATTTCGTTCGGCAATCATAATGGCGCGGATTCGGATACGTACGTGGAGCTGGGCTTCTCGTCCGGGGCAGGCTCGATTGCGGCAGGCGGCCAATCCGGCGAAATCCAGCTGCGCATGTCCAAGGCGGACTGGTCGAACTTCAACGAGGCGAACGACTACTCGTTCGACGGGACGAAGACGGCCTTTGCTGACTGGGATCGGGTCGTATTGTACCAGAATGGCCAAATAGTGTGGGGAACTGCTCCATAAACCGATACAGGGGAATGTGCCGGAACCGCTTTTTTGCAGGGCGGACTGGCGGTATCCCTTGCTAAAATGAATATTCCTGGGAGGGATCAATAATGAAGACAAGACAAAGAAAGCGGCTGTTCGTCAGTGCGGCGCTGGCAGTTTCCTTGACAATGACCGTACCGATGCCCGCTTCCGTAAATGCAGCTGCGAGCGACGTCACTTTCACGATTAATACCCAGTCGGAACGAGCACCGATCAGCCCAAATATTTACGGAACCAATCAGGATCTTAGCGGGACGGAGAACTGGTCATCCCGCAGGCTCGGAGGCAACCGGCTGACGGGTTACAACTGGGAGAACAACGCATCCAGTGCCGGAAGGGACTGGCTTCATTACAGCGATGATTTTCTCTGCGGCAACGGCGGTGTTCCAGACACCGACTGCGACAAGCCGGGAGCGGTTGTTACCGCTTTTCACGATAAATCTTTGGAGAATGGAGCTTACTCCATTGTAACGCTGCAAATGGCGGGTTATGTGTCCCGGGATAAGAACGGTCCGGTTGACGAGAGTGAGACGGCTCCGTCACCTCGTTGGGATAAGGTCGAGTTTGCCAAAAATGCGCCGTACTCCCTTCAGCCTGATCTGAACGACGGACAAGTATACATGGATGAAGAAGTCAACTTCCTGGTTAATCGGTATGGAAACGCTTCGACGCCAACGGGCATCAAAGCGTATTCGCTGGATAACGAGCCGGCGCTATGGTCCGAGACGCATCCAAGGATTCATCCGGAGCAGTTACAAGCGGCAGAACTCGTCACTAAGAGTATCGACTTGTCAAAGGCGGTGAAGAACGTCGATCCGCATGCCGAAATATTCGGTCCTGCCCTTTACGGTTTCGGAGCATTTTTATCGCTTCAGGACGCTCCGGATTGGCCGAGCCTGCAAGGCGACTACAGTTGGTTTATCGACTACTATCTGGATCAGATGAAGAATGCCCATACGCAGAATGGCAAAAGATTGCTTGATGTGCTGGATGTCCACTGGTACCCGGAAGCACAGGGCGGAGGCCAGAGAATCGTCTTTGGCGGAGCCGGCAATATCGATACGCAGAAGGCTCGCGTTCAAGCGCCAAGATCGCTATGGGATCCGACTTATCAGGAAGACAGCTGGATCGGCACATGGTTTTCGAACTACTTGCCATTAATTCCGAAGCTGCAATCTTCGATTCAGACATACTATCCGGGCACGAAGCTGGCGATCACAGAGTTCAGCTACGGCGGAGATAATCACATTTCGGGAGGCATTGCTACCGCGGATGCGCTCGGCATTTTTGGAAAATATGGCCTTTATGCTGCGAATTACTGGCAGACGGAGGACGATACCGATTATACAAGCGCTGCTTACAAGCTGTATCGCAACTACGACGGCAACAAATCGGGGTTCGGCTCGATCAAAGTGAACGCCGTTACATCCGATACGGAGAACAGTTCGGTATACGCTTCGGTTACAGACGAGGAAAATGACGAGCTTCACTTGATCGTGCTGAATAAAAATTTCGACGATCCGATCAACGCTACTTTCAAGCTGTCTGGTGATAAGACCTACACATCCGGGAGAGTATGGGGCTTCGATCAAACCGGGTCCGACATTACGGAACAAGCAGCTGTAACGAACATCAACAACAATCAATTCACGTACACGCTTCCTCCGTTGTCCGCTTACCACATTGTTCTGAAGGCGGATAGCGCGGAGCCGGTCAACTCCGATCTCGTCGTGCAGTATAAGGACGGTGACCGCAATGATGCAACCAATAACCAGATCAAGCCGCACTTCAATATTCTTAATAAAGGGACCAGCCCGGTAGATATGAGTTCTCTTACCCTGCGCTATTATTTTACCAAAGACAGCTCTGCGGCGATGAATGGCTGGATCGATTGGGCGAAGCTCGGAGGCAGCAACATTCAGATTTCGTTCGGCAATCATAATGGCGCGAATTCGGATACGTACGTGGAGCTTGGCTTCTCGTCCGGCGCAGGCTTGATTGCGGCAGGCGGCCAATCCGGCGAAATCCAGCTGCGCATGTCCAAGGCGGACTGGTCGAACTTCAACGAGGCGAACGACTACTCGTTCGATGGGGCGAAGACGGCTTTTGCTGATTGGGATCGGGTCGTATTGTACCAGAACGGAACGGTTGTATGGGGGAGTGAGCCATAAGAGACCGGAGCGCTCAATAGCGCTCCGGAATATCACTTAGATTTACAAATGAATGGAGGTTATTTATATGGCAGATCAATTATTCATGCATCATAAACCGTCAAAACTCAGATTGCTGATTATGGCTGCAGGTGCAGCGCTAATGTTCATCGTATGTTCGTTGCTATTTGTCGATCGCGCTTCTGCGCACGGTTGGATAGAGAACAGTCGTTCCGACTTGTGTTATGACGGGATCAATACAGGCTGCGGTGCAGTTATGTATGAGCCATGGAGTATTGAGGGGCGCGGCGATTTTCCGGAAATCGGCGTACCCGACGGCCAGATTGCTGGAGGAAGCAAATACCCGGAGCTTGATGTTCAGACCGAAAACCGCTGGAACAAAATCAATATGAAAGGCGGGCCTTTTACTTTCCATTGGGATATGGTAGCGAACCATAGTACCAACTATTGGGATTACTATATTACGAAAAAGGGCTGGGATCCGAATTCCCCGCTGAAGCGCTCGGATCTGGAGCTGTTCTGCAGATACGAGGATAATGGCGCGATACCGCCGATGGTCGTGGAGCATGACTGTTTCATTCCAAACGATCGGACCGGCTATTATGTCATAGTCGGGGTATGGGATATTTTTGATACTGTAAATGCTTTCTATCAAGTCATCGACGTGAATTTGACGACCGACCCTTCGCAACCGACTACGCCGGCTCCAGGACATCCTGGTGATCCGAATCGTTTTGGGGATATCCGCGATTGGAGCCCGATCCGTCCTTACAATCCAGGTGAGCAAGTCGTTTACAAAGGTTCTATTTGGCAAGCTAGATGGTGGACGCAAGGACAAGAACCCGGAGTGCACGAAGTCTGGCAGCAGATCGGTCCGGCTACGGGCAACCCGACAGCTCCTGCGGCACCGACTGGCCTGACGGCGACGGCGGGCAATGCGCAGATCAACTTGACCTGGGCGCCTTCCAGCGGCGCGACAAGCTACACGGTGAAGCGCGCGACAACAAGCGGCGGTCCGTACACGGACGTGGCGACTGGTCTGACGACCCCGAGCTACACGAACACAGGCTTGACGAATGGTACGACGTACTATTACGTCGTCAGCGCGTCGAACAGCGCGGGTCATAGCCCGAACTCGGCGCAAGTGAGCGCGACGCCGATGGCCGGCACGGAAGTTCCTGCGGCACCGGCGGCACCGGCTGGCTTGACGGCGACAGCCGGCAATGCTCAGGTATCCTTGAGCTGGAACGCGGTGAGCGGCGCGACGAGCTATACGGTGAAGCGGGCGACAACAAGCGGCGGCCCATACACGAACGTGGCGACAGGCCTGACGACCCCGAGCTACACGAATACCGGCTTAACGAACGACACGACGTATTATTACGTCGTCAGCGCGTCGAACAGCGCGGGTCATAGCCCGGACTCCGCGCCAGTGAGCGCGACGCCGGCGGGTGATCCGATCGCCTCGAACCTCGTGTTGCAGTATAAAGCAGGCGATACAAATGCAACCGACAACCAGATCAAGCCTCACTTCAACATCAAAAATAATGGCACTTCGGCTGTCGACCTAAGCACGCTTAAAATCCGCTACTACTTCACCAAAGAAGGTTCTGCGGCGATGAACGGCTCGATTGACTGGGCACAGCTCGGCGCGAGCAACCTTCAGATTTCGTTCGGCAACCATACCGGTACAGATTCGGATACGTACGTGGAGCTTGGCTTCTCGTCCGGCGCAGGCTCGATTGCGGCAGGCGGCCAATCCGGCGAAATCCAGCTGCGCATGTCCAAGGCGGACTGGTCGAACTTCAACGAGGAGAACGACTACTCGTTCGATGGGACGAAGACAGCGTTCGCGGACTGGAGCCGGGTCGTTCTGTATCAGAATGGTACGGCTGTATGGGGGAATGAGCCCTAAACTATGGATTGTTAAATAATTGTGCGAGAGATCTGTGTCTTGCGGATCTCTCGCATGACCAAAAAGTAGATATCAGGAGGTTATATCATGCGGATTCATACCATTCGGCCATCTGGCCGCTTGTTATTGACACTGGTCTTGGTGCTTGGTTTATTGCTGCCTGTGGGCTCTCCCAAAGGCTATGCCGCTCCGGCTGTTCCTTTCGGCCAATTAAAAGTTCAGGGCAATCAATTGGCAGGACAGTCCGGGCAAGCTGTTCAACTGGTTGGCATGAGCTCCCATGGATTGCAGTGGTATGGCGATTTCGTCAACAAATCGTCGTTGCAATGGATGAGAGATAACTGGGGCATCAACGTCTTCCGTGCTGCTATGTATACAGCCGAAGATGGTTACATTACGAATCCTTCCGTTAAGGACAAGGTGAAGGAAGCGGTTCAGGCATCCATCGACCTGGGCTTGTACGTTATTATTGATTGGCATATTTTGTATGATGGCAATCCGAATACGTACAAAACGCAAGCGAAAGCGTTCTTCCAAGAGATGGCCACATTGTACGGCAACACGCCAAATGTAATCTATGAAATCGCGAACGAGCCCAATGGGAATGTGTCCTGGGCAGAGGTCAAGTCGTATGCGGAAGAAGTAATTACGGCCATTCGCGCGATTGATCCGGATGGAGTGGTTATCGTCGGCAGTCCGACCTGGAGCCAGGATATTCATCTGGCGGCCGACAATCCGGTCTCACACAGCAATGTCATGTATGCGCTTCATTTCTATGCAGGCACGCATGGACAGTTTTTAAGAGACCGAATTACCTATGCGATGAACAAAGGAGCGGCAATCTTCGTTACCGAGTGGGGCACCAGTGACGCATCCGGGAACGGAGGGCCGTATTTGCCTCAGTCCAAAGAGTGGATTGACTTCTTGAATGCACGCAAGATCAGCTGGGTGAACTGGTCGCTGGCCGATAAGGCCGAGTCTTCCGCAGCCCTTCTTCCCGGCGCTTCGACGACGGGCGGCTGGACCGATGCCCAATTGTCCGAATCGGGCAAATGGGTTCGAGATCAAATCCGGCAAGCAACTGGAGGCGGCAGCGGCAATCCAGCTGCACCGGCCGCGCCGACCGGCCTCTCGGCAACAGCCGGCAACGCCCAGGTATCATTAACCTGGAACGCAGTTAGCGGGGCGACGAGCTATACTGTGAAGCGAGCAACGACCAGCGGCGGTCCGTACTCGAATGTGGCGACTGGTCTGACTGCGACGAACTACACGAACACCGGGCTGACGAATGGCACGACGTATTATTATGTCGTCAGCGCATCCAATAGCGCGGGGAACAGCGCGAACTCTGCGCAAGCGAGCGCAACGCCGGCTAGCGGCGGCGCCAGTACGGGGAACCTTGTTGTCCAATACAAAGTCGGTGACACGAGCGCCACGGATAACCAAATGAAGCCGTCCTTTAACATCAAGAACAATGGTACGACCTCCGTTAACCTGAGCGGACTCAAGCTTCGCTATTACTTCACGAAAGACGGTACCGCGGATATGAACGCATCGATCGACTGGGCGCAAATCGGCGCAAGCAATATTAGTGCGGCATTCGCGAGCCTCACCGGCAGTAATACGGACACTTACGTTGAGATAAGCTTTAGTGCAGCGGCAGGTTCGATCCCTGCAGGCGGACAAACGGGAGACATCCAGCTGCGGATGTACAAAGATGACTGGTCGAACTTCAACGAAGCAAACGACTATTCTTATGATGGGGCGAAAACCGCCTTTGCGGATTGGAATCGTGTAACGCTGCATCAAAACGGAACTTTGGTATGGGGCACGACGCCTTAAAAAGTCGATCAAAAACAGTACAGGGAGCCCACGAGGCTCCTTGTTGTCTTTCTGATAATATAAAGATGAATGATCGAGCAGCTTAGAGCAATCATTAAGATTTGCCCATCTTAATTTGACATTACTTGGGGTATTTGCGGCTCTATTGCTGATTCGATTGATTCGTCTTGCGATTGTATATGAATTTTCATATAGAATTTACGTTGAGCAGGCAAAATAGATAGATCTGTATGAAAAATCAAATAGAATTTATCATTTGGCGTTTATTTTGATAATTGTATACGAGAAATCATACAGATTGACGAAGCTCATTAGTATGTGGAAGCAAGGCATAAAAAAGTTAAAGAAGGCTGTTGCAACAGCCCGCCAACAGCCCGCCAACAGCCCGCCAAAAGGCAGTCAACAGCCTGGCCACAGGCAGTTAATCACAGTCACAAACCCGTATCAACGCGGCCTTTCGTCTCAGACCTAGAATTGAGTTCGTTGCAGTCATCCTCTTGATTTATTGGTGAACTAAGTCTTACGTAGTTCAAACTAAATAAAACATCAATATAAGGCGAAGTGAAGCAAGGTAGAACCCGGAAGGGAGATGGCCAGGATGATTATAGTTTGCAGATCGTTGAATGTTGTTCACAATCCGTCATAGCCTCTGAAGATGACCATAAATGCTGCTCGTTCCCCTTATCTTGTTGCACACCCCAAAAGTTTATGGCACACTATCATTATCATACAGCTCTTTAGCGGTAAAGAATGCCGGCTACCTTTCGATGTGAAAGGAGTCGGCTTTTTTATATTTGTTAGAAGAAAACGAGAAAAAGGGAGGCAGGAAATGAGTTTTCAAATGGAGCACGATAAATGGATAAGCGATCATCTTAGACGAAGAAGAGGGGAGCGTCTCGATGCTCTAAAACGCGGTCATGGCTACGGGAATCGGTTGTTCATAGAACAAATATGGTGGCCGCTTGCCGGACATTTTCACGGATTACATCCTGAGTATGAAGTCAAGGACTGGCGGGGGCGATCCTACTTTGTAGACTTTATGTGGGTGATAGGAGCCATACGTATTATATTTGAAGTCATGGATTTCGGCTCCCACGGTACAGACCGAACCAAGTATAGAAGAGATTTGAACCGCGGGCTTTTTCTTCAGGCACAAGATTGTTCGGTCTACTACATCTCTCTGGATGAGTTGAAAGAGAATCCTTCGTTCATTCTGTCCGCATTGCGGAACATTCTGTCTCCATATCTGGCGGCGGAGTTTGGTGTTAAAAGAAAGGTTAAAAAGCTATATTCCAAAATCGAACGAGATTTGATGCGGGCAGCCATTCGCCACAATCGCGTCATTCGCCCAACCGAGGCGGCAAGGGAGCTGGAACTGCATACGATGACGGTCATTAAATATTGCCGCTTATTAGTGGAGAAGGGAAAGTTTAGAGCCGTAGCAAGGGGCGTGTCTGGGCGGGTCATCTACTACGAATACGTCGGTTCCATCCAAAGTCCGGATTTGGTCTGAGCGATTGAAATGAAATGAATTGAATTGCTTCGGATCGGATGGATTGATTTGGTTTTTTGGTTTGTTTGGTTTGCTTGGGTTGCTTTGGTTTTCTTGGGTTGCTTTGCTTGGTTTGCTCGATCGGTTCGATCGGTTGGTTTGCCCGATTCGACTGATTCGAGAGGTATCGTGCGGTTGTATATGAAAATTCATATAGAATTTCACGTTGAGCAGGCAAAATGGACGGATATGTATGAAAAATCAAATAGAATTTATCATTTGGCGCTTACTTCGATAATTCTATACGAAAAATCATACAGAGTAACAGGTGTTCAGGTGGATAATGCGTGCTCAGAAAGACAATGCGTGTTAAGACGACAAAACGTGTGTCATATGAAGCTTGTCAGCAGCTATTGCCCGTCAACCCTCCTTTTTCACACGAGGATATGGGAATATAGGAGCAACATTTTGAAATCCCTCCTGTGCTATAACTGAAATTGAAATAAGAGGAGGAGCTGATAAAATATGAAAAAACTAAGTGGAAAGATCGCTCTCGTTACAGGTGCGAGTCGGGGGATTGGACGTGCCATCGCGCTGCGTTTGGGGCAGGAAGGCGCCTTGGTAGCCGTTCATTATGGCAAGAATCGGGGGGACGCAGAAGAAGTCGTTCGCGAGATTGAGCACAGTGGAGGGGAAGCATTTACCCTTGGTAGAGAACTTGGCCTATTAAATAGTGTGACGGCTCTTTATGAAGCAATGGATGAAGCGTTGTATAGCCGCACGGGGAACAATCATTTTGACATACTGGTAAATAACGCAGGGATCGGTCTGCCAGCATCCATTGAGGAGACGACGGAAGAAGCCTTTGATGAAATTATGCGGATCAATGTGAAAGTACCGTTTTTTCTAATACAACAAGCTCTTCAGCGTTTGCGGGACGAGGGGCGAATTATTAACCTGTCATCCGCTGTAACAAGAATTTCCCTGCCCGGAATTCCTGCTTATAGCATGAGCAAGGGAGCGATTAACACACTAACACTAGCGTTATCCAATCAATTAGGACCTCGCGGGATTACAATTAATGCTATACAACCTGGATTCGTTGCCACAGACATGAACTCTGCAATGCTGCAGGATCCGTCTGCTAATAAATTCGGTGCCGAGTATTCGATTTTCGGAAGATGGGGAGAACCGTTAGATATTGCAGATGTTGCAGCATTTCTAGCCTCCCAGGAAAGTCGGTGGATCACCGGCCAATGCATCGACACAAGTGGAGGATCACACTTATAACTACTCATGACTAAAGACGCTGCGCCAACAGTAGATAGCTCTGCTGAAAGGCAGCGTCTTTCTTTTTAATAAACCGTACCTGTTAGCTTCGGTAATAGGACAACACCCAACATACTCCGTTCCGGTCGGTCACGATGGAGAGCAATCCGTTAAACGGCGCTTCGTATGCTTCAGCAATTATCGTCCCGCCGGCAGCCAATCCGTCATAGATACGATGGAATTTCTCTTCTGTATCCATTTTTAGAAATACCCTTACGTAATCGCCTATCTGTTCCGGCTTTGACGCTTGCGTGTCGGCAAACTTTAGTCTAGCTCCTTCTACATGCAAATCCGCATTAAGCACCTCTTCTCCTTGCTTACGCAAAATCTCAATCTCACCGCCAAAAATGCTTTGATAATGCTTGATCTCGTCTTTGCAGTTATCCACTGCGATAAACGGTAATGCCAGCATGAATTACACCTCCTCAGGATTAATTGGTCGTATTTGGAGCGCGCGATTTCAATCGCATGAGCAACATCCAACTCGGTGTTCAAATACACGGATAGCCAATTGATGACCTATCTCCTTGTTATTGTACTGAAGCTCCACTCCTCCAAAACGATGAGGATGGATCGTTACCTCCGCCCAAGAAAGCAGCTCTTCGGTTAACCGCTCCCCTCTGTTAACGCTCATTCTGGCATCTCCCCCTGTTCGCTAAGATTGTAAAGCACAATCTTCAGCAGGCTTAACAACAAATCATATTTCTCGTCAGTAATGCCTTTACGGGTTTTGCTCTTGACACGTCCCAGTGCTTCCTGCACCTTCGGTACCACCTTACGCCCGGAATCTGTCAGATACAGCAGGTGGTAGCGATTGTCGGCAGGATCAACTTCTCTCCGCACATAACCCTCCACTTCCAGCTTAGCAATCGCCTTTGCAGTCGTCGTCTTGTCAATGAGCAGCTGTTCGCTAAGCGCTTTCTGCGTGACTGGCTGCCGGGACGCGATCGCCATGAGAAAAATATACTGTCCGGCCCCGATCCGGTATGGCTCCAGCTCTTTCGAGATCAACACCTGCATATGACGATAAATAGCGGAGATGTAATAACCATGCGATTCCGTGGTGTCCTTGTGATTCGAATGTGTCTCCCAATGCTCGCTCAGTGTAGCTCCTCCTTCTTCAATAGGGTGTTATTGCAACTAATAGGAATGTCTTCAATAGGATGTCATTGCAACTAATAGGTGTGTTCAATAGGATGCTATTGCAACTAATTACAGTGTATGCCCAATAGGATGTCATTGCAACTATTATTTTGCCAACTCGATCACAAATTTCACCACAACCACAACAGCCGGGTGAAAGTGTGATGGCCCCTAGTCGCGCTGCCGCGATAAAAAAGAAACCAGAGCATGGTCATACTCGGCGGAGTGCTTTCCGATCCATAAGAGATGCCCCCATGAATCTAGAAGGCATACTTCCGAATGGGGGATGAGCGCCTTTGCGTTTTCCGGGTGGCTTAGAGGCACCGAACTGTCGTTTAGACTGTGCATAATCAACGTTGGGGCTTGAATGGCTGCCAGTTCCTTAGAATAATCACATTGGGTTTGTTCCAGGTCAATAAAGAAACCCGAATAGGAGCGCTGACGGTTGTTCATTCTACGGAACGCATCAGCGTAGTGATGGTCAAGCCGTATTCGAACCTCGGAATATGGTAGTTGAGAGAAAGAAGCTGCCATCATTCTGAAGATTAGTTTCGGAAATAGGTTATTCATCGCCGCAAGGATTGCCCAGGTTCTTTTTTCCGTTTCCGGTTTGAAAAGACGGCTTGCCATTATGTACTCTTTATCCTCTGGTGCAAGCCACGGCTTCGTAACTGCACATTGTAGTGTGAAACTGGAAGCCCGTTCAGGGAACATAGAACAAAATACGATTCCGGTAGGCCCCCCTGCGGAAACCGCAATAACGTGAACTTTGTCCAGGGTTAGATGATCCAACAATGATTTATAAAGATGACAGGCTTGCCACAGATCGGAAATGGGGGAAGAATGGCCGTATCCCGCGCGGGAAGGGGTAATGATGGCATAGCCATCGTCAAGCAGCCTCTGATAGCCGAACTCCTCACGACAACTCGAATGGCCGCCATGGAACAGTAATACAGGGATACCTTTTCCGGCAACCGAATATTCTATCGTTGTTTCTCCAGATTTGAATATGCTAATTTCCCGATGCATAGGATCAGCTTCCTCTGAACATTGAATTTGTTGAAATAAAGATACATGGATTGGAATGAGAAATCAACAGAAAACAAGATTCGGAGAGTGATTGCTGCCCCGGCATACTTTTACCGGTAAAAGTACATGTGTGAAAAAATAAGCGAATATATCCTTATATACAGGTTCAGGAATAAATGAGCGCTGTATGCGTTGGTGCCGTATATTTGCGCGATCGTTCTGCGTAATATACGCGGTTGTCCAGCAAATTTACATACGGATTTCTGACAATAGACGACCCTGCCGAGATTTAATTTGACCCTTGGCTTTGTGAGATTATATATGAATTATCATATAGAATTGGCCGAGAAAGGGTAAAGTTAGGGAACCTATATGAAATATCATATATAATATGCCTTTTGCCGTTTATTTCGAAGATTTTATTCGAAAAAACATACAGATTAATTATAAAGACCAACCATACAGACCTGCCACTGAACGTAACCCTGCTTCTGTCTGATTACTATAGATTCTGGGCTCATGAAGTTACTTTCTCCGACTCCATGTAGCTTCGCCTTGTTTATGGAGCGTTACACGGAAGGGCTGGCCATTGAGCAGGCAGCGGTAGATCATTTTGTAGAAAACTGGAGGAAATGAAGCCAGTGGGGAGTGGCTTTCTGGCTGCGCCTGAGACGACTTTTCCCAAATTATCAAACCTGGAAACAAGCAATATTTGATCTTTATGACCAAACACAAATATGTCCAAAAGTTTGTACTATTGCATTGCATGAGATTAAGATAGGCGTTTAAGATATGCCTCGGATTTATACGGGATAACTCTAATAAAACGTTCGTCTTTATAATACGAGGCAAGCAGCTCTTGAATGCCTTTTGCCGTTACATTCTTTGTAATCATTCTGGGAAAGAGGGGAGTAGTGACTGCATCACATTGATAATAGTTGCCGATTATTGGAGTGAAAATTGGAGCCAAGTCTAGCCCGGAATACAGTTGCATTTCCGGAAGATGCTTGTGATTAAGGCTTAGTGCATATTGTCTTGGAACGTAAAGCTGCTCTCTATTTTGGCCGAGCAAAGCAATAACCCCAGGAATGCCGCAGCATTCCTAGGGTTATTTAATGAAGTGGTCATGACTCTACTTGAAGATACGCTGAGAGAATTGATAGAGCCCGCTGCTCCACACCTTACCTTCATGCCCGCCGACATCCAGATACCACATGTGGGGAATATTCATGGAGTCCAAGCTGTTATGAAAGTTTTGACTTACCCACAGCAGATTGTCCGACGAGCCGCAAGACAGCCATAACAGGTTTAGCTGACTGGCCGTCTGGGACGGGTTGGTAATGAGCTGCGACGCCGGCTTTGTATTAGGGGCGGATGAAAATGCGCCAATCCAGGAGAATTTGTCCAGATGCTTTAACCCGAAGTTCAGCGATTGTCCGCCGCCCATCGACAGACCAGCCAAAGCTCGATGCTGAGCATTGGCATATACCGGAAAATGAGTGTCAATGTAAGGGACGAGGTCGTTAATCAGATCAAACTCAAAGGTTTCGAAGGCAGCTACCTTGTCCGGTGCAAAAATATCGCCGATTGGACGATCATCCTGCATGGCGCGGCCGTTCGGGAAAACAACAATCATCGGCTCGAGCTTGTTATCGGCGTACAGGTTGTCCAAAATATTTCTAGGGTTCATCTGATTGAGCCATTCATATTGATCCCCGCCAATGCCGTGCAGCAAGTAAAGGACATTATAGGTTTTCGACGTTGTATAGCCCGGAGGAGTATAGACCATTGCATTCCGTGTTTTGCCTACTGTTGTAGAATAATAGGAAATTTGCTGCACATTTCCGCGAGGAATATTATGACGGTAAGCGTCGTATCCCTGGGGTGCCGGGATTACGGTTCCACCGGAAGATGCGGCGGCGGCACCGCTTGTATTTTGCGTTGGAGATTGGGCGTAGGACATCGATGGGACGAGCAGCGTAATGAGCATAACGAAAGTAAAAAGTTTTTTCATTTCACTTGTCCTCCTTGTTTTTAGATGTTCTGGCCTTGCACTATGGAGTGAGTTATAAATGCGTGGCGGCTCCCCCTTTCGAGACCTGCGGCAATGCTGCTGGAAGCAAGCCTCGCATGGTTATAATGTAAGCGCTTTAAATCAATCTTACCATAATTAGCAAATAATGTAAATATGAGTTCGAAGTCAACAAGTCGAGAGCTCGATTGGCTCCGGTGGGAAGGGGGCTCTCAGCTATATTTTTGAAGAGGGGCGTTGTTCTATCTCCCTCTCGCCGGAGGGCGGCGGATACAGCGCAAGGTGAGAGATACACCGCATCCGGTGTACCCCTTCCCTACCCTATCTTACGAGTGGCTAGTGTCAGGGGTTCGGCACACTAAGAAAGCGGTTATAGTGTCCGCATGTTGACTCCTTATAGACTTTGCGGGCATAGAAAAGTGCCGCTGGAAGCCCATTCGCTCCAAGCGGCAACCTTGCCGGGGTACACCTGTAACCTGGCGGAAGCTGTCACTCCCCGCCCGTGGCAACGGGGTTATCCGGATACGAAATCCAATCGCTCCAGCTCCCCGCATACAACCGAACATTGGAATACCCAAGCGAGTGAAGCGCTACGATGTTCGGGCAGGCGCTAACGCCGGAGCCGCAATAGACGATAACCTCGCGGCCGGCATTCAGCGCATCAATCACTTCAGATAAGCCGGCCTGGCGCTGTTCTACGGATGTCCATTTTCCTTCGGCATCCAGATTGTTCTTCCAGAAAGCGTTGAGCGCGCTAGGGATATGGCCTGCTTTGGCATCGATGGGCTCGGTCTGCCCAAGATACCGGGGGGCTTCGCGAGAATCGACCAATAGCACGTCAGGATTGCCGATCGCATTGCGGACGTCCTCCACATCGGCGATCAACTCATCACGCACCACAGGCTGGAAGGACGAAGGGATGACCACCCGCTGATCGGCGGTGACGGGGTAGCCGTCTTGCTGCCATGCCGAGAATCCCTCATCCATGACATACACCTGGTCATGGCCGAGCCAGCGCAGCAGCAGCCAAAGCCTGGAGGCGTTCATGCCTCCCTGGTCGTCATAAGCGACAACAACGCTGTCGTTGCTGATGCCTGCCCGGCCGAGGCGCTTAGCAAATGCCTCCGGTTCCGGCAGCGGATGCCGGCCGCCATGCTCGCCGAAGGGAGCGGAGAGGTCATTCTCCAAATCGAGGTAAATAGCCCCGGGGATATGGGACTCGGCGTAAGCCGTCTTGCCAGCCTCCGGTGCCCCGAGTTGAAACCGGCAATCGACGATGACCATATTAGGCTCGTACATGCGGGCAAGAAGCCACTTTTTGGACACGAGCGGATTTGACATAGTATTGCTCTCCCTTCAAACGAATTATTTTTTTAACTCAAAAAACTGGCAGCTTTCGCGGTTATGGTAAGCAAGATCGCTGACGCTGGATTGCGTAATAACAGTATCATCAGTAAGACGGATAATGACCGATCCCGATTCGATGAGATGGTTGTCGCGGAAGACGCGGATACGAAGGCCTTGCTCCATGGCCATTTGTAAATCATGCTCAGTGATGAGACGTCTAATCGTTGGCATACGGATTCCAACCTCCTTCAAGCAGTGTGATCTGCTCATTCGCTTCTACATATTTCTTCTGATTTCTATATTGTAGATACAACAGCCCAACCGTGACAAGCGGCTACTCCATATATTATAGAAAAGTTATCTGAGGGGCGAGGAACGGAGGCCATTCGAACCGTTATTTACAAAGGAGGAAGGAGTATGGGAAGGGCAAGATGGCGGGGAAGAAGCGGAGGCTGCGAGTGTGGGTGCGGGTGCGCCGGTTTCAGCAAATCTAAGGTGAATGCGGGTATATTGCAAAAGACAGCGGCCAGCATGCTGCCATTCTATAGAGCCGTCGCGACAAGCCAAAGGTTTGCGGCCATGTGGAGCAGGGCGGTCGTTACGGCAAACTTGAAATCGATGAAAAAACTGCTCGCCTTGGTAGCTCCACAAGCCGCCAGGCAGGGTCTTGGCACTAATGGAATCGGGTATTTCGTGGATTTTGTCTTTCCCAAGCTGGTGTACACGAACGGCACGACAATTCCTCCGGGGACCGTGCAATTCGTGTTTGAACCGAAGGTTCATCAAGCAATCGCGCGGGCAGTGCTGCCGTTGTACAGCAGACTTGCCTGTGACAGAGCCTTCGCTTGCAAGCTCGCTATTGCGATTCGGCGCGGCAATAAGCGGCTCGTGAATCTGCTTGTGCGCAGCAGGGTGCATACTCCAGCTTTGAAAGCGGTCCAAATCGAGGATGAGGGCATCGCATTATCCTTCAAATATCCATTCAGCAAATTTAAATACCGTAATTTGTTGTTTCGAGACAGTTTTTTTAAACGGAGAAGGCGAAGACGGAGACTGAGAAGGGAATTGGCCGAAGAATGATAACGGAGGTCTCAACGTAGAGCCTGATCATAAAAAAAAGCGCATGCTTCTGCATGCGCCTTATTTGTTAAAGGATTATAACGGAGGATTGCGGTGACATTTGCGGCACACCGGATAATACAATTCATTGCCGCCGATCTGGATCTGCTCTCCCGTATAGACGGGCTTCCCGTTCTCGACGCGCAGGTTCATCGTCGCTTTACGCTCGCAGAACCAGCAGATCGTCTTCATTTCTTCGATTTTATCCGCATAAATAAGCATGAGTCTGCTGCCCTCGAACAGCTGATTCTGAAAATCGTTCTTGAGGCCGAAGCCCATCACCGGGACATCCAGCTCATCGACGATACGGACAAGCTGCTCGATGTTGTCCTTGTTCAGAAATTGGCACTCGTCTACAAGCACGCAGTAGGGACGCGGTTCCTGGCGGCTGACCAGGCCGAAGATGTCGGTATCATCCCTGATTGGGATCGCTGGCCTGCGCAGGCCAATGCGTGAGGAAATATAGCCTGCCTCATCCCGGTCATCGAGCGCCGAAGTGAAGATCATCACCGGTTTGTTCTGTTCCTCGTAATTATGAGCCACCTTCAGAATCTCAATCGATTTGCCGCTGTTCATCGCCCCGTATTTAAAAAATAGCTGTGCCATTGCTGCGCCCCTTCTCTAGTTGTTCATCTAGCTATTATATAGCGGGCACGCCCCAGCGCACAATAAGTCCGGCATGCGTAAGGCCGCTGCCGAAGCCGTAAAGGAGCAGCCGGTCGCCGGTCTTTAGCTGGCCGGCATCGATGCCCGCCTGCAGGGCGAGCGGGATGGAGGCAGAAGAGGTGTTGCCCATAAGCTGCACGCTTTGCAGTGTTTTGCCCAGAGGGATATTTGCTTTCTCGCAGATCGATTCGATCATGCGCAAATTGGCGCTATGCGGGATGAACCAATCGATTTCTTCCCGGCTTAGGTCAGCTCGCTCCAGCAGTTCCTCAATGCCGGCGGTTACGGTGCGTACGGCCCATTTGAACACTTCTTGCCCGTTTTGGACTATCCTCCCGCGGCCTTCCAAAGGCTGGCCATTCATCGTCTCAGAAAGTCCGGAACGATATACGCTGATTCCTCCGTCTCCCTGCGTGCCCATAACGACAGCCTCAAAACCGCCAGGTTCCGTATCGTCGTGCTCAACGAGAACTGCCCCTGCGCCGTCTCCGAATAGAATGCACGTGCTGCGGTCGCTGTAATCGGTAATTTTGCTCATCGTCTCGCCTGCAACGACCAGCACCTTCCTGTGCAGTCCTGAGGTGATCAGCCCGTTGGCTAAATGCAGGGCATAAGAGAAGCCCGCGCACGTTGCATTCAAATCAATCGCGCCGGTGCTGGCCATTCCAAAGTGCTCCTGAACTCGGCACGCGACGCTGGGAAATGAGTAATCGGGCGTCGTCGTGGCGACGAGGATCAGGTCGACATCATCCAACGTTTTGTTGTAGGTATCGCGCAGCTTCTCTACGGCTCTGATACACAGGTGCGAGGTGAATTCATGGTCAGCGGTAATATGCCGTTTCTGAATTCCTGTTCGCTGGACGATCCACTCGTCGCTGGTCTCGACCATTTTTTCGAAATCTTCATTCGTTAAAATTTTCTCCGGAACATAGGTGCCAATGGCGGTAATCCGCGATTTGGATACAAGCGTCAAAGCAATCACTCCTTCATTTACGAAATAGGTTTGTAAAAAAAACAGGCTATTATACCTTTTATAAAAATAAGGAATTTGCAATGGTGTGGCCAGGTATTATTATCAGGTATTAGTACCTGGTTATAATATATATGACTTTAAGTTCGTTGTACAGTCTGTGTGTCAAATAATTCATATTCATCTATACGAAGGGGAGTGAATTCGGATCTAAACTTAATGAATAGTTACGTGCTTCTACGGATGTTATAATGAACTTTGAAAGGAGTGCATCAGTGAACTCATGAAAACATTAGTATTGGCGGAGAAGCCGTCCGTAGCGCGGGAAATCGCGCGTGTGATGGGCTGCCGCGATAAGCATAAGAGCTATTTGGAAGGGCCGAAATACGTTGTGACCTGGGCGCTGGGCCATTTGGTTGGACTCGCCGAGCCGGAGGACTATGACGCAAAGTACCGTACCTGGGCTTTGGAGGATCTGCCGATTTTGCCGGACAAAATGAAGCTGAAGGTGCTGCGGGAGAGCAGCCACCAGTTCAAAGCCGTACAGCAGTTAATGAGAAGACAGGATATCCAATCGCTCATCATTGCGACGGATGCTGCGCGTGAAGGAGAACTGCTCGCTAGATGGATTATGGACATGGCGAAATGGAACAAGCCGTTTCAGCGGCTGTGGATCTCTTCGCAGACGGATAAGGCAATCAAGGAGGGCTTTGCGTCGCTGAAGCCGGGGAACCAATACGACCGGCTCTATCAGTCGGCAAGATGCCGGGCGGAAGCGGACTGGATGATCGGTTTGAACGTAACCCGGGCGCTTACCACCAAATTCGGGTCACCGCTATCCGCGGGACGGGTGCAGACGCCGACACTGGGTATGATTATGCAACGGGAAAGGGAGATCCTCTCCTTCCGCTCGGAGGAATACAGCACGCTGCGCGCCGACTTGGGTTCGTTCGAGGCGGTATGGCGGGGGGCGAATAACGATTCGCGGATTTTTGATCCAGAGAAGGTGAAGCAGCTTCAAGGGAAGCTTGATGGCCGCAGCGGTAAAATTGTAAAACTGAAAAAGAGCGAAAAGAATGTCCCGCATCCGCTGGCCTATGATTTGACGGAGCTGCAGCGGGATGCGAACCGCCTGCTCGGCTTTTCCGCCAAGCAGACGTCCAATGTCCTGCAGCGGCTGTACGAGCAGCATAAGCTAGTGACATATCCGCGGACGGATTCGCGCTATCTGACGTCCGACATGAAGGATACGCTGAAGGAAAGATTAACCAGTGTGGCTGTTGGCCCGTATGCTCCACTGGCTAGAGCGCTGCTGCGCAAGCCGCTGCCTCTGAGCAAACGGATTATCGACGACAGCAAGGTCACCGATCATCACGCGATTATTCCGACGGAGCAGACGGTGCTGCTGAATACGCTAAGCACGGAGGAACGCAAATTGTATGATCTGATCGTCCGGCGGTTTATAAGCCTGTTCTATCCGGCAGCCCGTTTCGATCAGGTCGCCGTCACTTTGGAGGTGGCCGGGGAGACCCTGCATGCCAAAGGGACGACGATGAAGGACAGCGGCTGGCGGGCCGTCTATGATGGTCAGGCGGTTGACGAAGACGAGGAGGACGAGGATTCGCTGGAAGGCAGCGGCACGCTGCTTCCGGAGCTGAAGGAAGGCGAGAGTGTAACCGTTAAGCGCTGCCGGATTCAGGGCGGCCGTACACTGCCGCCGAAGCGTTACAGCGAAGCGGCTCTGCTCACGCAAATGGAGAAGCACGGTCTAGGTACGCCGGCGACACGTGCAGATATTATCGAGAAGCTGGTCAGCTCGGATACGATTGAGCGGCAGGGCAACCTGCTGCATCCGACTGGCAAAGGCAAGCAGCTGATCGAGCTGGCCCCGGGCGATCTGCGCTCACCGGACCTGACAGCGAAATGGGAGGCCGAGCTGGAGCGAATCGCTCGCGGACAGGGCAAGCCAGGTCCGTTCCTGGAGGGAATCCGGGAGATGGCTCAGGGGCTCGTGTCCGGTGTGAAGAACAGCGAGGCGACCTACAAGCCGCATAACGTCTCCAACAGCCATTGCCCGGATTGCGGAACCCGCCTTCTGGAGAAGAAGACGGGGCGCGGGCTGATGCTCGTCTGCCCAAGCGAGGATTGCGGCTACCGCCGTTCTGGCGAGAAGCGTCTGTCCAACCGCCGTTGTCCGCAGTGCCATAAAAAAATGGAAATGAAGGAAGGCAAAGCGGGGCGCTATGTTCAATGTCTGCCTTGCGGCATTACGGAAACGCTCGGCAATAATGATCCTAGGCGTATGAACAAGCGGGAGGAGAAACGGCTCGTAAGCCAGTACACGAAGAAGCAGGAATCCATCGGCTCCAACCTGGGAGAACTGCTCAAGGCGGCCATGGAGAACAAGAACAAGTAAGTGTCCGCATAAAACGGCGGCATGCTCGGAAACCTAAGAATGGGAGGTGATGAGCATGCCCCATCACAAATCAACGAAAATTAAGGATCAGCAGAATAAATCCAGCATAATGGAAGAAGCGATAGAGCCTAAGCTGAAGAAGCAGGCAAAGAGGCCGCCCAGCTTGAACGAGGTTCCCAAGATGTGAAGCGGATGTGGAGCTGGTTGTTTTCTTGCAAACATGCAGCAGTCTTTCCATCAAAACAGTTTCGCAGCTTTTCTATACGAGCAGTCACATAAGCTTAAGCAGGGCTCCCCTAGAGGGAGCCTTTTGTATTTATTCGGTTAGCGTTATAATAGAGGTAAGGGAAACAAGTTGCCAAAGTCGGACGAAGATGGGGGCGGTGAGCATGAGATCCGGGCTGCTGCTCTGGTTTCTTATCATTAATGTAGTTTCGTACCTAGTGATGGCCGACGATAAGCGCCGTGCCCGTCAGAGGCGCGATCGGATTCCTGAGCGGACATTGTTTCTCTTGGCAGCCATCGGGGGTTCGCTCGGTGTGCTGACGGCCATGAACGTGAAGCGGCACAAAACGAAGCATGCCAGCTTCCGGGTCGGCATTCCGCTGTTGCTGTTGCTGAATGCGGTGCTGCTGGGTTATTTTTTATTCTAAGGGTTATTTAATTTAAGTAGAGTTTATTGCACGATCTCGCTTCACTTGTAATTATTAACTAGACAAGGAGAGGTGCTGACTTATGTTATTTAACAAAATCGTTGCAGCTTATGATGGTTCAAAGGCGGCTACCAAGGCGCTGGATAAAGCGATTGAACTGGTGAAATTATCGCCGGAGGCTACCCTCGAAGTAGTGCATGTGTTTGACTTTCCGCGTTTCTATGTGGCGGAGGGATACGCCCCCGTACCAGCTTCCGTGAACCAGGATTTCTATGAACTGGCGGAGAAGACGGCGGAGGAAGCAAGGAACCGCCTGCAGGCCGCAGGCGTGAAAGGCAAGGTCGAACTGATTCAGGGAGCGCCCGCGGAAGTTATTCTTGATTATGCGAATAAGCACAATAACGATGTTATCATCATCGGCAGCCGCGGCCTCGGAGGAATCCGCGAATTCGTGCTCGGCAGCGTCAGTCATAACGTTGTTCAGCATGCCCGGGTGCCTGTGCTGGTTATTAAATAAGCATGTTATGGAAGAGTGTCCTTAGAGGTAGGGGCACTCTTTTTTGTGTAGCTGGCGTTTGGGGAAGGCAAACAAGGGTTATGCGGTTGTGGGGCTAGCGGACTGTGGGGCGGACGAACGGGATTGCAATGCAATATCGCGTTATGGTGGGGCACCGCGTGAAGCTCCCAGCGCACGGTGGCCGGCGTAAGGTGCGCGGGTATGAGGATTTTGCAAATAAGAGGCGCATGCTGGGGGTGGTGTGCTGTGTGCTGATCGCAGTCGAAAAAGATTCCGGCTTTAGAGCCAAGTGTACTTTGAAGTCTGTTAGTTGCTGGTTTCGCGTGCAGTGGACACTAACGTTTGACAGTGGCCCTGATGCTTGATACTTGGTGCTCGATGCTTGGTGCTCGATGCTTGGTGCTTGGTGCTCGGTGCTTGGTGCTCGGTGCTTGGTGCTTGGTGCTTGGTGCTTGGTGCTCAACTCAATGCTCAACTGCTCGGTGCTAACGGATATAAGAGGCGCTATTTGGCAAAAATGCAGAGATTTGTGAAGCTAACGGTTACAGGGGACGCTATATGCTAAAAAGTTCAATTATCGTGCAGGGTTTACGGTTATTAAGGCCCTCTGTATCCGTTAGCGTATTTAACTTCACTAAAAAGGGCAAATAGCGTTTCTCCCATCCGTTAGCGATGACAAATATACCAACGGGGCTTAAATACGGGAGTACGCGAATCCCGTCACGTAACTATCCAAGGGGAATAAGGGACAAGTCCATCCAGCAATTCGCATCCAACTTGATGGACAATGCCAAAAAACGAACATTCTCTTTAACGATATTATTAATGTTCGTGTTTGAGTTGACATGAGCTATCCGGGATTGTTACACTGATAGAGGACGGCGAAGAAGCCGTCAAATGATTGAACTCGTATAAATCCGGGGATATGGCCCGGAAGTCTCTACCTGAAAACCGTAAATTTTCGGACTACGAGCGAATACACCAGAAGGAAGCCGGTAGATGCAATAGGAGGCTCTTTCTAAGTTTGATTGCAGAATCGACTCTTAGAGGAACACAGTCGTACCAGAATCACATTCATTCTGCAATATCAGGCAAACCTGTAATAGGGTGTGTTCACTCGTGGTCCGGGAATCTGTAAATACTTGTTATTTCCAGAATGCTCCGGACTTTTTTAATGGGCTTAGCTGCTTAGCCGGAGCAAGAGGGAATATACGCATAGAAAATGACCAGTTAGAAGTAAGCAAATATTTGATTGAAGGAGTGGGACGAGGCATGTCAGCACAGGCACAGGTGGCAGTAATCATGGGCAGCACATCGGATTGGGAGACGATGTCCCATGCTTGCGCCGTTTTGGAGGAGCTTCAAATACCTTATGAGAAGCAGGTGGTATCCGCACATCGCACGCCGGACTTGATGTTCGAGTTCGCGGAGCAGGCGGCAGGCCGCGGATTGAAGGTCATTATCGCCGGTGCCGGAGGAGCAGCGCATTTGCCGGGGATGGTCGCGTCGAAGACGGTGCTTCCCGTAATTGGCGTGCCAGTGAAATCGGCCGCTTTGAACGGACTCGACTCCTTGCTCTCCATCGTACAAATGCCGGGCGGAATTCCGGTGGCAACGGTGGCTATCGGCAAAGCTGGCGCGATTAACGCCGGATTGCTGGCGGCGCAAATGATTGGGGCATTCGATTCGGAAGTGGCGTCCCGTGTACAGGAGCGCCGCGATCGGATCCGCGAAGAAGTGCTGGCCAGTTCGGCTGACCTGGGGGAGATCAAGTAATGAATCAGACCCCTCACACAGGAAATGGCGCTCAGCCTAAGGGCGAGATTCATGGATCTGAGCAGTCCAAGCGCTTGGAAAAAGTAATCCCGCCGGGCTCAACGATCGGCGTGCTTGGCGGCGGACAGCTGGGGCGGATGATGACGCTGGCCGGAACGAACCTCGGATACCGGTTCGTCACACTCGATCCGACACCGTTGTCGCCATGCGGACAAGTAGCCGAGCAGATCGTCGCCGGTTACGACGATCAGGGGGCGGCGAAGAAGCTGGCCGAGCGGTCGGACGTCATCACGTACGAATTCGAGAACGTAGACGCAGGTGTGGCAGCGCTGCTTGAGGAGCTGTCGCATGTGCCGCAGGGCAGCCGGCTGCTCTATACGACGCAGCATCGCCTGCGCGAGAAGCGGGCCGTTGAAGCGGCGGGAGCGGCGGTGGCTCCCTACGCGGAGATCGGCAGCGAGCAGGAGCTGCGCGAGGCCGTAGCGCGGCTGGGCATCCCTAGCGTGCTGAAGACGGCAACCGGCGGCTACGACGGCAAAGGCCAATGGGTGATCCGCTCGGAAGCGGAGATCGGCCCTGCTTATGCTGAGCTGAGCAAAGCGGGCACCGAGCTCGTGCTGGAGCAATTCATTCCCTTCGTGAAGGAATTATCAGTCATTGCAGCCCGCAGCCCGCGCGGCGAAATCCGAACATTCCCGGTAGCGGAGAATATTCACGTCGATAATATTCTGCATGCCTCCATCGTGCCGGCGAGAATCGATCAGGAAGTACAGCGCGAAGCGGAACGTCTCGCTTCACGGATTGCGGAGTCGATGGAAGCCGTCGGCCTCCTCGCCGTCGAGATGTTCCTGACCGGGGACGGACGGATCTACGTGAACGAGCTGGCGCCGCGCCCGCATAATTCGGGCCATTATACAATGGAGGCCTGCACGACGTCGCAATTCGAGCAGCATGTCCGGGCGGTCTGCAATTTGCCGCTTGGCGAGGCGAAGCTGCTCACGCCGGTCGTTATGGTGAATGTGCTTGGCGAGCATGTCGAAGCCGTAACGGAAGCCGCGGCGACGGGACGCTGGGGCGAAGTTGAAGCAGGCAGCACCGGATTGGCGAATGTTGTGCCAAAGGTGCATTTGTACGGCAAGGCCGGATCGGCCGCCAAACGCAAAATGGGACATGTCAACGTGCTGTGCAGCGATGTTCAGGACGCGGTTGATTTTATACAGCAAACTACAATTTGGAGGAATCAACTCATATGATCGAACGTTACAGCAGACCCGAAATGAGAGCGATCTGGACCGAGGAGAACAAGTTCAAAGCGTGGCTGGAAGTGGAAATCTGCGCGTGCGAGGCTTGGGCTGAACTCGGGGTTATTCCGAAAGAGGACGCAGCACTGCTGCGTCAGAATGCCTCCTTCGATATGGACCGCATTTACGAAATCGAGCAGGAGACCCGCCATGATGTGATCGCATTTACCCGCGCCGTATCGGAAAGCCTGGGAGCAGAGCGCAAATGGGTGCATTACGGTCTCACTTCGACGGACGTCGTCGATACCGCTCTAGGTTATCTGCTGAAACAAGCCAATGAGATTCTGGAACAGGATATTGTGAACTTCATCGAAATCCTCCGTGAAAAAGCTATTGCCTACAAGGAGACGCCGATGATGGGCCGTACCCATGGCGTACATGCGGAGCCGACGACGTTCGGCCTGAAGATGGCCCTGTGGCATGAGGAAATGAAACGGAACCTGGAGCGGTTCCGCAGGGCCGCGGACGGCGTTCAGTTCGGCAAAATCTCCGGCGCCGTTGGCACCTACGCGAACATCGATCCGTTCGTCGAGGAATACGTCTGCAAGAAGCTGGGCACGAAGCCGGCGCCGATTTCGACGCAGACGCTGCAGCGCGACCGCCATGCCGAATACATGGCGACGCTGGCGCTGATCGCGACCTCGCTCGATAAATTTGCGACCGAAATCCGTGCTCTGCAGAAGAGCGAGTTCCGGGAGGTCGAGGAAGCCTTCGCCAAAGGCCAAAAGGGCTCCTCAGCGATGCCGCACAAGCGCAACCCGATCGGCAGCGAGAACATTTCCGGCTTGTCCCGCGTCATCCGCGGCCATATGGTGTCCGCTTACGAGAACGTGACGCTGTGGCATGAGCGCGACATCTCGCATTCCTCGGTCGAGCGCGTCATTCTGCCGGATGCGACGATGCTGCTCAATTACATGCTGAACCGCTTCGGCAATATCGTGAAAAATCTGACGGTGTTCCCGGAGAACATGAAGCGCAACATGAGCCGCACGTTCGGCGTTCCGTTCTCCGGACGCGTCATGACGAAGCTGATCGACAAAGGCTTCAGCCGCGAGCAGGCTTACGATACGGTTCAGCCCCGGGCGATGCAGGCCTGGGAGACGCAGCGCCAGTTCCGCGAGCTGATTGAGGAGACGCCGGAAATTACGGCCGTCCTAAGCAAAGAAGATATTGAGGATGCTTTTGATCCGTCCTGGCATTTGAAGCATGTAGACACGATTTTCCGCAAACTCGGATTGTCTGAATAACTACGAAGCGGAAGGGGGCTGGAACAATGGCATCACAAGCAATTTCAACCGCAGTGGAGCTGGTGAATGCGCCGCTGCTGTATAAAGGCAAAGTCCGCGAGCTGTACGATTTGGGAGAGCACTTCCTGATCGTGGTGACGGATCGCATTTCCGCTTTCGATTACGTGCTCGAGCCGGCCGTGCCGGACAAGGGCAATGTGCTCAACCGCTTAAGCGCCCATTGGTTCTCGCTAACCGGCGGACTGATTGGCAATCACGTCATCCATACCGATATAGACGGTCTTGGCGATGCGGTGAAGCCGGAGCACAAGCACCTGCTGAAGGACCGGATTATGGTGGCCCGGAGGGCGGAGCGGATTCCTATTGAATGCGTTGTGCGCGGTTACGTAACGGGCAGCGGCTGGAGGCAGTATGAAGCAACCGGCGAGATCAACGGCACGAAGCTGCCGGAAGGTCTGCGGAAGAACGCCAAGCTGCCGGAGCCGATTTTTACGCCTGCTGCAAAGAACGACGTGGGCCATGACGAGGATATTTCCTTTGAACAGATGGCGGGGCTGGTCGGAGCGGATCTGGCAGAGCAGCTGCGCAGCCGGAGCCTCGAATTGTACGAGTTCGCGCGCCGGTATTGCGATGAGCGGGGAATCATCCTCGCGGACTGCAAGCTGGAATTCGGCACCGTGGACGGCGGGTTGATCCTGATCGACGAAATTTTCACCCCGGACGCCGCGCGCTTCTGGGCCAAGGAAAATTACGCGCTCGACACGGATATCGACAGCATGGATAAAGAGCCTGTACGAACTTATTTGGCTGGCTCCGGCTGGGACAAGAACAGCAAGCCGGCGCCATTGCCCCCTTCGGTCGTTGAAGAGACGGCCCGGCGTTACCTTGACATTTATGCCCGCCTGACGGGCGAGCGGTTATTTTGAAGTATTCTTAACGGGAGTAAAGCAGCAATGCTTTCACTATATATAGCAGCACTAGCAACACTAGCAATATTAGCAAAACCAGCAACACTAGTAATACCAGCAGCACCATAACTATGATCATTCATTATTATTTTTTAGGAGGAACACGAGGAATATGATTAAAGCGTCCGTTTATGTCACCATCAAGCAAAGCGTACTTGATCCGCAAGGGGTTGCCGTTCAAGGTGCACTGCATTCCATGGGATTTGCAGAGGTTGAAAGTGTCCGCATCGGTAAATATCTGGAGCTGCAGCTCGATACAAATGACCGCAACGAGGCGGAAGCCCGCGTCAAAGAAATGTGCGAAAAGCTGCTGGCCAACACGGTCGTTGAAGATTACCGCTTTGAATTGGAGGGCTAATCCATGAAATTCGCAGTACTCGTATTTCCCGGTTCCAACTGTGACATCGACTGCTACAAAGCCGTTGAAGACACATTAGGCGAGCCAGTCGATTATGTGTGGCATACCGCCACAGATCTTTCCGCTTATGATTGCATCCTAGTTCCGGGCGGATTCTCTTACGGCGACTATCTGCGCTGCGGAGCGATTGCGAGATTTGCTCCGGTGATGGCCGAGGTCGCGAAAGCCGCCGAACAAGGTAAATATATTCTTGGCATCTGCAACGGATTTCAGATTCTGACCGAGGCGGGGCTGCTGCCAGGCACGCTGCGCCGCAACACGACGCTGAAATTCCGCTGCCATGATACCGTTCTTCGCGTAGAGAACAACGACAATCCGTTCACGTCCCAATACCAGAAGGGCGAGGAGATTCATATTCCGATCGCTCATGGCGAGGGGAACTACTATTGTGATGAAGAGACGCACGCGCAATTGAAGGCGAACAATCAAATTATTTTCCGTTATGTAGATAATCCAAATGGTTCCGTAGACGACATTGCGGGAGTCTCCAATGAACGCGGCAACGTCGTCGGCATGATGCCGCACCCTGAGCGTGCGGTGGACAGCCTGCTGGGGTCTGAGGACGGAAAACGCATGTTTACATCGATATTAAAGGCTTGGAGGGATCGGCATGAGTCAGCAAGTGTCCGCTAAGGAACCAAATGCAGAGCAAATCGCTGAACAGCAAATTTACAAACAAATGGGTGTGTCCGACAGTGAGTACGAGCTGATCTGCGGATTTCTGGGGCGTAAACCGAACTACACCGAAATTGGCGTATTCAGCGTCATGTGGTCCGAGCACTGTGCCTATAAAAATTCCAAACCGCTGCTTCGCAGATTCCCGACCGACGGACCACGCGTCCTGATGGGGCCGGGCGAAGGCGCCGGCATCGTGGATATCGGCGACAACCAGGCGGTCGTCTTCAAAATCGAAAGCCATAACCACCCTTCCGCAGTAGAGCCTTACCAAGGCGCGGCGACAGGCGTAGGCGGCATTATTCGCGATATTTTCTCGATGGGCGCAAGACCGGTGGCGTTACTGAATTCCCTGCGCTTCGGCAAGCTGGAAAGCGATCGCGTGAAATACTTGTTCGAGCATGTCGTCTCCGGGATCGCGGGCTACGGCAACTGCATCGGCATTCCGACCGTTGGCGGCGAAGTGGTGTTCGATGAAGCATATGAAGGCAATCCGCTTGTTAACGCAATGTGCGTAGGTCTGATCGATCATGACAAAATCCAGCGCGGCGTAGCGAAAGGCGTAGGCAACCCGGTATTCTACGTGGGTCCTCCAACAGGCCGCGACGGCATCCACGGGGCAACCTTCGCATCCGAGGAGCTGACGGAAGAGTCTGAATCGAAACGGACAGCCGTCCAGGTCGGCGATCCATTCATGGAGAAGCTGGTTATGGAAGCCTGTCTCGAACTGATCGATTCCGGCATCGTGCTTGGTATTCAGGACATGGGCGCGGCAGGACTGACCTGCTCCAGTGCGGAGATGGCAAGTAAGGCTGGGAACGGCCTGGAGCTGTACCTGGATGAGGTTCCACAGCGCGAAGAAGGCATGACGGCTTATGAAATGATGCTCTCCGAATCTCAAGAGCGTATGCTGTTCGTCGTGGAGCCGAAGGATGAAGCTCAGGCGATGGAAATTTTCGAGCGTTGGGGCGTAATCTGCGCCAAAGTCGGTAAAGTGACCGACGACGGACGCCTCAGACTGATCCACAATGGAGAGGTCGTGGGCGATATGCCGGTGACGGCGCTTGTCGACGAATGCCCGATTTACAACAAGCCATCCGCTGTACCGGCTTACTATGAAGAAAATGCAAATGTAGATACGCAGCGCTATGCCGAAGTTACGGATTTGAACGGTGCGCTGGACAAAGTATTGTCCTCTCCTTCTGTAGCGAGCAAAGCGTGGGTATATAACCAATACGATTACATGGTTCGCACCAGCACGGCGGTTCAGCCGGGTTCTGACGCGGCGGTCGTCACGATTCGCGGCACGCGCAAGGGACTGGCCATGACGACCGACTGCAATGGACGGTTCGTGTACCTGGATCCGGAAGTGGGCGGACGCATCGCGGTCAGCGAAGCGGCGCGCAACGTCGTTTGCTCGGGAGCCGAGCCGCTGGCAATTACGGATAACCTGAACTTCGGAAGCCCGGAGAAGCCGGATATTTTCTGGCAGATGGAAAAAGCGGTTGACGGCATGGCCGAAGCCTGCCGCGTGCTGAATGCGCCGGTCATCGGCGGTAACGTCAGCTTGTACAACGAGAATGCCAAAGGCGCTATTTATCCGACGCCTGTCGTCGGTATGGTCGGTCTTGTGCACGATACAGATCACATTACAACTCAGGGCTTCAAGGCTGAGGGCGATGTCGTATTCCTGCTCGGCGATACTTTCGCTGAACTGGGCGGCAGCGAGTTCCAGGCAGTAGTTCATGGTGTGACAGAAGGACGTCCGCCGGCGCTGGATCTGAATGTAGAGAAAAAATTACTGGACGGCGTACTGGCCGCGATTCAGAAAGGCCTTGTGCAATCAGCTCACGACTTGTCCGAGGGCGGTCTGGCCGTAGCTCTGGCCGAATCTTGCATCAGCGGCGGCCTAGGCGCGAAAGTCGATTTTGCGACAGAGCTTCGTCCTGACTTTGCTCTATTCAGCGAATCGCAATCCCGCATCTTGTTATCGGCTGCGCCAGACAAGGCTGCTGAGCTTGAGCAATTGATCGCGTCCTACGGCGTTCCGGTTCAAAAGATCGGTCAAGTCACAGGCGACAAACTGGAGATTTCTGTGAATGCCCGCTCCGTGCTGGCTAGACCGGTAAGCGAGCTGAAGCAGGTCTGGGAGGATGTAATTCCATGTCTGATGCAATAATTCCGCAAGGGCTTTGGACAGGAGACTATTATAATCAGGGAACAGGCAAGAGCGATATTTTTGACACGTTAAAAGAGGAATGCGGCGTTTTCGGGGTGTTTGGTCACCCTGAAGCCGCCTCTTTGTCCTATTACGGTTTGCATGCGCTGCAGCACCGGGGGGAAGAGAGCGCGGGCATCTGTGTCACGAACGGCAATGAGTTCAATTACCATCGCGGCATGGGGCTGGTGAAGGAAGTGTTCGACCGGGACCTGCTCGCTTCGCTCCATGGCAGCCGTTCCATCGGGCATGTCCGCTATTCCACAAATGGCGACAGCAGCCTGATGAACGCGCAGCCGCTTATATTCAAGTACCGGGACGGAGATCTCGCGGTAGCCACGAACGGCAACATCGTCAATGCTCCGCAAATCCGTCATCAGCTAGAACAGAGCGGCTCCATATTCCAGACGACGAGTGATACCGAAGTGATCGCGCATCTGATCGCCCGCTCGCCGAAGGATTTCGTCGAGGCGGCAAGGGACGCGCTTGCGCAATTGGTCGGGGGGTTCGCGTTCATGCTGCTGACGAACGATAAAATGATTATCGCCAGCGACCCGCATGGGCTGCGCCCGCTCACGATGGGCCGACTTGGCGACGCCTATCTGTTCTCTTCGGAGACCTGCGCGTTCGAGGTGGTCGGAGCGGAGTCGATCCGTGATATTTTACCGGGTGAAATGCTGGTGCTGGATGCGGAAGGCGTGCGTGAGGACCGTTATGCACAGCCTCAGCGCAAGGCGTTGTGCGCTATGGAGTATATCTACTTCTCCCGTCCGGACAGCGATATGAACGGCTCTAATATGCATGCGGCCCGCAAACGGATGGGTCAGGTCATGGCACAGGAATCGTTCGTTGATGCCGACGTCGTAACCGGGGTGCCGGATTCCAGTATTTCCGCGGCCATTGGCTACGCCGAGCAGACGGGCATTCCTTACGAGCTTGGCTTGATCAAAAATAAATACACAGGCCGTACCTTCATCCAACCGAGCCAGGAGCTGCGTGAGCAGGGCGTAAAGATGAAGCTGAGCGCTGTGCGCCGCGTCGTCGAGGGCAAGCGCGTCGTCATGATCGACGATTCGATCGTCCGCGGGACAACATCGCGCCGGATCGTCAATCTGCTGCGCGAAGCCGGGGCGACGGAGGTGCATGTGCGAATTACCTCGCCGCCATTCAAAAATCCTTGCTTCTATGGCATTGATACGCCGAGCCGGGCCGAACTGATCGCTTCCTCGAAGTCTATTGAAGAGATCCGCAAGGAAATCAATGCAGATTCGCTGGAGTTTTTAAGCGCCGAGGGCTTGATCAGTGCGGTGGAAGGGGATAACGCGAAGGATTATAAGGGCGGCCTGTGCATGGCCTGCTTTGACAACGATTACCCGACGCGGACGGATTTTGCGGGAGAAGAGAAGTTCGGCTGCGGCTGTTAAGCTAATATGATTCAATTAATAGGATTAAATAAAATGATTGTTTAAGGAGAGTGTCCTTCGTGTCTGAAGCCTATAAAAATGCCGGTGTGGATATCGCAGCGGGCAATGAAGCGGTAGAACGGATGAAGAGTCACGTCAAGCGGACGTTCCGCCCTGAAGTGTTAACGGATTTGGGCGGCTTTGGAGCTTTGTTCGGCTTGAACAAAGATAAATATGAGGAGCCTGTCCTGGTATCGGGCACCGATGGCGTGGGAACGAAGCTGAAAATTGCCTTCGCAATGGATAAACACGATACGATCGGAATCGATGCGGTAGCGATGTGCGTCAATGACGTGGTCGTTCAAGGCGCGGAGCCGCTCTTCTTCCTGGACTATCTGGCCTGCGATAAAGTCATTCCTGCTAAAATCGAAGCGATCGTATCGGGCATCGCGGATGGCTGCAGCCAGTCCGGATGTGCTCTGATCGGCGGAGAAACGGCGGAAATGCCGGGCATGTACGCCGAAGGCGAGTATGACATCGCCGGGTTTACGGTAGGCGTAGTCGATAAGAGCAAGATTATCAACGGAAGCACGATTGCAGCAGGGGATACGGTGATCGGCCTGGCATCAAGCGGGGTGCACAGCAACGGCTTCTCGCTCGTTCGCAAGCTTCTATTGGAGCAATGCGGCTACAGTCTGCATGATACGCTGCCTGAGCTTGACGGAGCGCGGTTAGGCGATGTGCTGCTTACGCCGACCAAACTGTATGTGAAGCCGGTTCTGGCTTTGCTGGAGCAGGTACGGGTGAAAGGAATGGCGCATATTACGGGCGGCGGATTCATCGAGAATATTCCTCGCGTGCTGCCTGACAACGTCAATGCTGAGATCGATCATGGCTCATGGCCGATCCTGCCGATCTTCGAGCTGCTTCAGCAGAAGGGCGATGTCAGCAACCGTGATATGTTCACGACCTTTAACATGGGAATAGGATTGGTCATTGTTGTAGCTAACGAAGATGCCGAGAAGGCGGTTGAAGCGCTGCGTGCCGCCGGAGAAACGCCTTATGTGATCGGCCGGATTACGGAAGGCAGCCGGGAAGTGAAATTTACGGGAGCGGACGTATAATGACGGATACAACTGTAGGGAGCCCAAAGCCCTACCGGATCGCGGTCTTCGCTTCCGGGCAGGGCAGCAATTTCCAGACGCTGCTGGACTCCTCCCGCGTGGGCAATCTCGGCGCGGAAATCGTGCTGCTTGTGTGCAACAAGCCGGAGGCTCCCGTTGTCGAAAGGGCGCGCCGCGCCGGCGTGGAATGTTTCCTGTTCGAGAAGAAAGCTTATGCCCGCCGCGAGGATTATGAGGCGGAAATCGCGCAGGAGCTTAAGCGCAGAGGCGTTGACCTGATTGTGCTAGCTGGATATATGCTGCTGCTGACTCCGGTTCTGGTTGACGCTTATCAAGGGCGCATGATTAATATCCATCCGTCCTTGCTGCCGTCTTTTCCAGGGAAGGACGCGATCGGGCAGGCTTGGGAGTACGGCGTCAAAATCACCGGCGTGACGGTGCATCTGGTTGATGGCGGCATGGACACGGGGCCGGTCATTGCCCAGCAGGCTGTAGAAATCACACCGGAGGATACTGTTGAATCCCTAGAGGAAAAGATTCACGCGGCTGAAAGGGACTTGTATCCACAGGTGGTAAGCTGGTTTGCCGCAGGCAAAGTCCGGATCGATGGACGGCGCATCACGGTTGGTTGAAGCAAAGACCAGCCGATGATGACAGGTATAGGATTTTCGCTGCATCGTAACACGAGTTTGGCTGCGGATTCCGCGCATGTTTAGCGAAATTACGTTGTCGTACTAAGGGTACTGCCGCAAATTGCAGACGATTTTCTTAGCGTGTATGTCGATTGTCGGTTATCTTACTGAGGTGATCATATGGATTTCGATATTTCCCGAGAAATATCGGGTCATGAATGCGCGCGATCGAATAGAGGAGCATTATTGCCATTATAGCCAGTCCGGCCTCAAGCCGGGATGTTATTCTTGCCATAATATAGAGGAGGAAGCCAATCGTGAGTATCAAAAGAGCGCTGGTTAGCGTTTCGGATAAAACGGGTATCGTGGATTTTTGCCGCGGGCTGTCGCAATTAGGAGTAGAAATCATATCAACAGGGGGCACGTCAAGTCTGCTGTCGAAGGAAGGAATTCCTGTTATCGGTATTTCTGATGTAACGGGCTTCCCGGAAGTGCTTGACGGCCGCGTGAAGACGCTGCATCCTGCTGTGCACAGCGGGCTGCTGGCGGTACGGGACAGCGCTGAGCACCAAGCGCAAATGAAGGAGCTTGGCCTGGATTACATCGATCTGGTCGTCGTCAATCTGTATCCGTTCCAGGAGACAATTGCGAAGCCGGACGTTACCTATGAGGACGCGATTGAGAATATCGACATCGGCGGGCCGACCATGCTGCGTTCCGCTGCCAAAAACCATGCTTTCGTCTCCGTCGTCGTGGATTCCGGTGATTACAGCAAGGTATTGGATGAGATCGCGGCCGGGGGAGACACAACCCTGGATACGCGCAAACAGCTTGCGGCCAAAGTTTTCCGCCATACGGCGGCTTACGATGCCCTGATTTCCGATTATTTGTCGAACGTGAACGGGGATCCGCTTCCTGAACGCTTAACGGTTACTTACGAGAAAATTCAGGATCTGCGTTATGGCGAGAATCCGCATCAGAAGGCAGCGTTTTACCGCAAGCCGCTGGCTGCGGCGGATACGCTCACTTCGGCCGAGCAGCTGCATGGCAAAGAGCTATCTTATAATAACATCAATGATGCGAATGCGGCTCTGCAAATCGTGAAGGAATTCGAAGAGCCTGCGGTCGTGGTCGTTAAGCATATGAATCCTTGCGGGGTTGGCATTGGGGAGAGCATTTACGAGGCATTCCGCAAAGCGCATGAAGCTGACCCGGTATCGATCTTCGGCGGCATCGTCGCGGCGAACCGCATCATTGACGAAGCAACGGCACTGCTGCTGAAGGAGATTTTCCTGGAAATCATCCTCGCTCCCGGCTTTACGGATGAAGCCCTGGCCGTACTGACGCAGAAGAAAAACATTCGCCTGTTGAAGGTAAACGGCCTGGAGCTTGGAGCCAATCGCAAAAGCCAGCTTGTGGTCACTTCGATCGACGGCGGCATGATCGTTCAGGACAGCGATGTTCATTCCTTGCAGGAGTCCGATTTGAAGGTCGTTACCGACCGCGCTCCTTCCAAGGAAGAATTGAAGCAGCTCCTGTTCGCCTGGAAAGTAGTTAAGCATGTTAAATCTAATGCAATTGTGCTGGCGAAGGACGATATGACAATCGGCGTAGGCGCTGGCCAAATGAACCGCGTCGGCTCGGCGAAAATCGCCATCGAGCAGGCCGGCGACAAAGTGAAAGGCAGCGTGCTGTCTTCCGACGCGTTCTTCCCGATGGGCGATACGGTAGAAGCCGCGGCTAAAGCTGGTGTGACGGCGATCATCCAGCCGGGCGGCTCGGTCAAGGACGAGGAATCGATCCAAATGGCGAACAAGTATGGGGTCGCCATGGTGTTCACCGGCATCCGCCACTTCAAACACTAGAGAGGTAGTTTTAAAAGCCGGCTTTTGATCACGAAGTAATTTCAAAGGAGCGGATTCGGCGTCGAATCTTGAATTCAGCCGGGGCTTGCGGTGCTCACGTAGGTTTAGCCTACGCTCCGCTCCTCAGCCCCTGGCTTCATTCAAGCTTCTCGGTGCTGAAAACCCGGCTTTTAAAACCTTTATTGTAAGAGGTAGTTTTAAAAGCCGGCTTTTGATCACGAAGTAAACTTTATATAACTTTGCAGATGGACAGGGACGGTGGACCGCAGAGGCGGCCTGCCGTTTGCTGTTTGGATATGAGGAGGAGCAGCGGTATGGACATTTTAGTGATTGGCGGCGGCGGCCGGGAGCATGCAATTTGCTGGGCGTTGGCCAAAAGCCCGAAGGCAGGCAAAATTTATTGCGCCCCGGGCAACGCAGGGATCGGTCAAGTAGCGGAGATTGTTCCGATTGCGGTGAACGAATTTGATAAGCTAACAGCGTTCGCTCAGGAGAAAGAGGTAGGCCTGGTCGTGGTCGGGCCGGATGATCCGCTGGCGGATGGCATCGTGGATGCGTTCGAAGCGAAGAGCATTCCGGTATTCGGGCCGCGCAAAAATGCGGCGCATATCGAAGGCAGCAAGACGTTCATGAAGGATTTGTTGAAAAAATACAACATTCCGACAGCCGCCTACGAGAAGTTCAACGATTATGGGGAGGCCAAGGCGTACCTCGACCAGCAGAAGCTGCCGATCGTCATCAAGGCAGATGGACTTGCTGCGGGCAAAGGGGTAACGGTAGCCTTCACCCGCGAGGAAGCGGACGCGGCTTTGAAGGATATTATGGTTGGCAAAGTATTCGGCGATGCGGGCAGCCAGGTGGTGATCGAGGAGTTCCTCGAAGGGCAGGAAATGTCGATCCTTGCTTTTGTAGATGGAGAAGTTGTACGTCCGATGTCGGCAGCGCAGGATCATAAGCAGGTCTATGATAACGACAAGGGACCAAACACGGGCGGCATGGGTACTTACTCACCGCTGCCGCATATCGCGGATTCCATCATCGAGGAAGCGGTCGAGATGATTATTAAACCTACAGCCAAAGCGATGGTGGCGGAAGGCCGCCCATTCCGCGGCGTGCTGTTCGCCGGGTTGATGATCTCGCCGGATGGCAAGCCAAAGACGATCGAGTTCAATGCCCGGTTCGGAGATCCTGAGACTCAGGTCGTGCTGCCGCGGCTGAAGAGCGACCTGCTGGAAATTTTCCTGGCTGCTGTTAACGGCACGCTGGACAAGGTTGAAATCGAATGGAGCAATAAAGCGGCGGTATGCGTCGTTCTCGCTTCGGGAGGCTATCCTGCGTCCTATCCCAAGGGACTGCCGATTTCCGGGCTGGATGCTGCCGGGGACGCGCTTGTTTTCCATGCCGGGACGGCAAAGAATGAAGCCGGAGAGTGGGTTACCAACGGCGGACGTGTGCTTGGTGTCGTAGGGCTGGGGCAGGATATTGCGGAAGCCCGCGAGAAGGCCTACGCTGCTGCAGGGCGCATCACTTTCGAAGGCAAGCATCAGCGCTCGGACATTGCGGTTAAAGCGCTGCGATAATATTTGAGGTAAATAGAAAAGGGCTGTCCAATCTGTAGATTGGAATGGCCCTTTTTTTATCCCATACAAATGTTGATCAAACCGCCCGAAATGTAAAACATGTTTTACATTCCCTCTTTCTGATGTTACAATTATTAACAAATATATCAAAAGAGGGTGTTGGAGATGAAAAAGCAAGCGGATGAAATGCAATTGTCAATTGCCACGCGAGCAATGAAATGGCTTGGTATTTTTTATACAGTCAGTTTATTGTTCTGGACAGTAACAGACCTCTTTTTTAATAAACAACTAGGCATTCAGTTCATTATATTACTCGCAGGTCTAATTATCTTCTTCGTTTCGATGATGGTGATGAAGCAAAAAATGCAATGATGGAGAACGGGACGAGATGAAGAATAACATCTATTTAAAAAGAAAAGAACATGGCATGTCCCAGCTGGAACTGGCGGAGAGAGTAAGTGTAACACGGCAAACCATCAATGCGGTAGAGAATAACAAGTATGACCCTAGCTTGAAACTGGCTATGAACATCGCCAAAGTCCTTAAAGTATCTGTTGAGGAGCTGTTTTTTGAATAATATAATCCGGATAAGCAGCCCGATTCTGACGCATCTTAACGATAAGAGCAATTTACGATTTATTGTTGAATGGAGGCGTCGAATCGATTATGAGCAAGGAAAAGAAGGATATGCTCCCCATCTCGCGTGAGAGGGTGGAAGTGGAAGGGCTTTATACGGATGAATGGGGGCGTTCGGAATATTTATACCGTGGGCAGGAGTTCCCAGCGGATCTGATTATGGGTTCGACGGAATGGAAGCTTACAGAGCTGGCCGACCATCCTGCCGAACACGATATTGCGGATGACTTCGAGAATACAGGGCATTCTGGAAAACGCCGCAGCGGGCAAGTGGAGTGATCATACAGTAAGAACGGTATTTTAGAGCTAACAATGCCCGCCACAACTTCTGCCACAACGTCAGCTATAGCGCCAGATAAAATCTGGCGCTGTTTGTATTTTTTCGGCCTATATTTTGCGATAGAAGATGAATTGTTGACTCAGGTTACGTATAATAACGAGAAGAAGTTTTTTCGGGAGGACGAGCCATGCCAACCACGGCAGGAATACATCATATTACGGCGTTTGTGGGAGATGTTCAGGGAAACGTGGATTTCTACGCAGGCGTCCTCGGTTTGAGATTGGTCAAGAAGACGGTTAATTTTGATGCACCAGAGGTGTATCATTTATATTTCGGGAATGAGGCCGGCGATCCAGGAACGATCATCACCTTTTTTCCGCAAGAAGGCGCGGAGAACGGGATGATCGGGGGAGGACAGGTTGGGGTAACGGTATATGCCGTACCGCCAGGGAGTCTGCTGTTCTGGCGCAAACGTCTGAAAAAGTTCGGGATTCCGTTCATGGACAATTCCCGCTTTGGTGAGGATTATGTTCGCTTTACGGATAATTCCGGCTTGCTGATCGATCTGGTAGAGCGCGCAGAAGGGCTGGAGAGCACCTGGTCTTTCAGTGGGGTGCCGTTGAAGTACGCGATCAAGGGTTTTGGCGGGGCATTGCTGTTCAGCAGCAACAGCGAAAGCACGGCAAGGGTGCTGGAGCTGATTCTCGATATGAAGCGGATCGGCGAGGAAGAAGGGCTGATTCGGTATCAGGCCGCAGGCGACCTCGGCAATTGGATTGATTTGAATGCAGAGGACATTCCGAGATGCGGCGGCGGTGCCGGAACCGTTCACCATATCGCCTGGCGGGCGAAGGATGACGAGGAGCAGGAAGAGTGGCGGCGGATGATCGAGCAGTGCGGTCTCCGACCAACGCCGATCGTGAACCGCGAGTACTTCAAAGCGCTGTATTTCCGCGAACCGGGCGGCATTCTGTTCGAGATCGCCACCGATCCTCCAGGGTTTACGATTGACGAGCCGCTGGCGCATCTTGGTGAGAACCTGATGCTGCCGGATCGTTTTGAGCCGCATCGCAGCGCGATTCTTTCTCATTTGAGCAGTTTTCAGGTACGCTCTTTAGAATATGAAGAGGAGGCAGAGGAATGAGGCATTTATTTCACGAAGGCAAGAATAGGTCGGCGCCGGTGCTGGTACTCCTGCATGGCACGGGAGGAACGGAGAGCGATTTGCTGCCGCTTGCCGCCGCTCTGTCGCCAGATTCTTCGGTTCTCGGTATTCGCGGGAATGTGCTTGAGAACGGGATGCCCCGTTTTTTCCGCCGGTTAGCCGAAGGCGTGTTTGATGAGGAGGATTTGGCGCTGCGGACTCGCGAGCTGTATGATTTTCTCGATGAGTCGGCCGTGAAGTATGGGCTTGATCGGCGCAATTATGTTGCTGTAGGATATTCGAATGGGGCTAATATCGCGGCGAGTCTGCTGTTTCATTATAATGATGCCCTTAGCGGGGCTGTGCTGCATCACCCGATGGTTCCGCTGCGGAGCGTAGTGCTTCCGGATTTGAAGGACGTTCCCGTCTTCATTGGAGCGGGGCGAAATGACCGGATGTGTTCCCCGGCCGAGACAGAGGAGCTGAGCAGCCTGCTGGAAGGAGCGGGCGCCAAGCTGACGGTGCACTGGGAAAATGCGGGACACAGCTTGACCGGAACGGAAATTGACGCGGCGGCTGCCTGGTTCAGACAGGCATTTGCGCTATAAAATGATAAGGGAGCCATCAGGACTACATTATATTTTTATATAGAGAATTACTAATTTTGTTTATAAAGAAGCGGGGAGAAAAGAATGAATCAAACGGAACAAGAAACAGAACAACGTACGGTAGGCATGGAAGAGATCGTTCGGGCCCATCATGTGCTTAAGGAAGTTGTTGTGCGCACACCGCTGCAGCTGGATGCGACATTGTCGGCGAAATACGGCTGCCGGGTGTTTTTGAAGCGGGAGGATCTTCAGGTCGTCCGTTCTTTCAAAATTCGCGGAGCCTACAATAAAATTCGCAGTCTAAGTCCGGAGGAGCTGGAGAAGGGCATTGTTTGTTCAAGCGCAGGCAACCATGCGCAAGGTGTAGCCTTCTCCTGCAATGCACTGGGAATTCCAGGCGCTATCTATATGCCGAGCACGACGCCAAATCAGAAGGTGAAGCAGGTTAAACGGTTTGGCGGCTCGCATGTGGAAGTTATTTTAACTGGAGATACGTATGACGACGCTTATGAGGAAGCGATGAAGGCGTGCCGGGACCGCGGCATGACGTTCATTCATCCGTTCGACGATGCGAAGATTGTGGCGGGCAACGGAACGATCGGCATGGAGATTCTGGAGAACCTGGATACGCCGGCGGACTATGTGTTCGTAACGATTGGCGGCGGCGGATTGGCTTCGGGGGTCGGCTCGTATATCAAGGCGATGAGTCCGGAGACGAAATTAATCGGGGTTGAGCCGCTGGGGGCTGCCTCCATGAGCGAGTCATTCAAGCAGGAGCAAGTGGTGACGCTGGAGACGATCGATAAGTTCGTAGACGGTGCGGCCGTGAAGCGGGTTGGTGATTTGAACTATCACATTTGCGCCGAGCTGCTGGACGATATCGTGAAGGTGCCGGAAGGCAAAGCCTGCACAACGATTCTCGATTTATACAATGATAGTGCGATCGTAGTGGAGCCTGCCGGAGCGCTGTCGGTGTCCGCGCTGGATATGTATAAGGACGAAATCTGCGGTAAAACGGTTGTCTGTGTCATCAGCGGCGGCAATAATGATATCGACCGCATGCAGGAAATGAAGGAGCGCTCGCTTATTTATGAAGGATTGAAGCATTATTTCATGGTGAACTTCCCTCAGCGTGCCGGAGCGCTGCGTGAATTCCTGCAGGACGTGCTGGGGCCAAACGATGACATTACCCGGTTCGAATATACGAAGAAGCATAATAAGGAGAACGGGCCAGCATTAGTGGGCATCGAACTGAGCGACCCGGCGGATTATGCAGCCTTGATCGGCCGTATGAAAGCAAAGGGGATTGCCTATACGGAGCTGAACCGAGATCTGAATTTGTTCAATTTGTTGATTTGAGCTTGAGTTGGAGCTTGGCTTTGATTTTAGCTTCAATTGGAGTTGGAGCTTGAGCTGGTGAGTTTGGATCAGCGGAATAATCTGGTTGTAGAACGGAGGTCGGGTGCAGATGGGCATGGATCCAAAATGGCTGGAATGGGCGAAGCAAATTCAGGCGCTTGCTCAAACCGGGCTTGCCTATACGAAGGATGTCTACGATGCGGAACGTTATGAAGCACTCCGGGAACTCAGCATCGATATTATGAATAGTTATACTACGGTGGACCGGGAGATTATTGAGCTGTCGTTCGCTAATGAGCGGGGGTATGCTACGCCTAAGGTGGATATTCGCGGCGTTGTGTTCAAGGATAACAAAATACTGCTCGTACAGGAGAAGCTTGACGGTGATTGGGCATTGCCTGGAGGATGGGGAGATATCGGGCTGTCTCCTACCGAAGTGGCGGTGAAGGAAATCAAGGAGGAGTCCGGCTACGAAGCGGTACCGGTTCGATTGCTCGCTGTTCTGGATAAAAAATTCCATGGTCACCCTCCAGAGCCGTATCACGTCTATAAGTTTTTTATTCAATGCGAAATTATTGGCGGTGAAGCTGCAGAGGGGCTTGAAACGAGCGGCGTTGCCTTTTTTGAGGAAACTCAGCTTCCGAAGCTATCCCTCCAAAGAAACACAGAGGAGCAGATCAAGATGATGTTCCAATTTCTGAGAAACCCGGATAAACCAACAATTGTCGATTAGAATGAACTGCGGCACTCAGCAGCCTGTTGATCTAAAAAAGTTGCAAATTGAAGGCAGCCTACAGCGGCCAAAGTGAACTGTGACCGGATTTATGAAATAGGTTACAGTTCATTGAGCTGGATGGGCTGCTTTTTTGTGTTGTCAGCAAGTTACTAACGGACCGAGGAGCCGCTATTGTCGCAAAATTGAGTACAAACCCAGGCTAACGGACCTGAGAGGCCTTATTTAGCTAAAAAGGTTGCTTTAGCCGGTGATTTTTAGCGAATAGGGTCTTCTGTGTCCGTTATCCGTTAGGTACGGTAATGAGCAGTTTTGTCACAGATAGCGTCTATGGTGTCCATAAGGTCTCGCCTCAACATGATTCTCCATTACTACACATCCCCCCTACACTCGCCGTCGCCCCTATTTCGCACTAAACTTACTTACCCTGTACTTGTTCCTATTCATGCGGCTGCACTCAACGGAACGCTCCATAACAGCGCATCAATCTACAAGCTGAACGAGAGAAGAACCCAATCGATGTCCTATTTTAACTAATCGTCGTGCCATAACAAACGATGGAACTATTGCTACAATTGTTCTTGTAAGCGTATACAGAATGCGTGTGTATAGTGCTTTAACTCTGTAACCGCTGTTGTTCAGATGCCAAGCACCGTGCTCTGGAGGTTCCCAGGGTTCGAAAGGCTATTTAGCTCAATGCCGCGCTGGGAGTTCCCCAGGTTTGGCATGCAGCGCAACGCCACCGCTGGGCGGAGGGCTTTAAAGCAATGCATTGCAACACCGCCAGCTGGAGGGTCGTAGCGCGCGAAAATTTTGCAGCCAGCAGCCTCATGCATGGTGAAGCGTCGGGCGATGCGGTTCACGAGCGGAGCCGGGCAGTAGTTGTACACGACAGATGCGATGAATCCTTCGCAGTGATCTAGTGGGAACGGTTCTTGAAAGCAAGCAGGACAATTGCGATGAGAAAGGGGAGAGCTGTAATGAGAGAGACGGGCTTGAAGCGGCTGACGAGCGGAGCCTTTTTTATGGGGCCTGCGCTATTGATTTTTGCTGCGGTTATCATTATTCCTATCGGGATGAGCATGTATTACAGCTTGTTTCAATGGGATGCGATTTCGGCCATGATTTTTACCGGAATGGACAATTATACGCGGTTGTTCCAGGACCCGGTGCTATGGATTTCGTTAAAAAATTCGCTGTTCCTCACGTTGGGGGCATTGCTGATCCAACTGCCTGTCGGGCTGTTTCTGGCGATTCTGCTCGGCTACAAGCTGAGAGGCTCCAATTTTATGAAAACGATCTATTTTACGCCCGTGATGCTGTCGACCGCGGTGCTGGGCATCCTGTGGGCGCAGATCTATGATCCAAACTTCGGTCTGCTGAATAACCTGCTGATCAAGCTTGGCCTGCAGAGCTGGACCCATGCCTGGCTTGGGGAGACGGGGACGGCGCTGGCTTCGGTTATTGCGGTCGTCGCCTGGCAGTTTATCGGCTTCTATGTTGTCGTATATTTCGCGGCGCTGCAGAACATATCCGACGAAGTGCTTGAGGCCGCTCGGGTTGAAGGGGCCAGTGAGTGGAGAATCGTGTTCAACATTCAGATTCCGCTCATTTGGGGGACGATTACGTTCACGGTGCTGAACTGTGTCATCAACTCGCTGAAGTATTTTGACCTCATCTATATTATGACGGGCGGCGGACCTAACAACTCCAGCGAGGTCATTGCCAGCTACATGATGAAGAACGCCTTCAAGCTGATGGATTACGGGTATGGAAGCGCCATATCGACCTTCCTGCTGCTGTTCGGGTTGTTCCTGGCGCTGATCATTTTTAAGTTGCTAAACAAGGGCAGCGCTAAATTTCAATAAGAAGAACATAGGCGGAGGAAGCTAAAACGCTGGCTGAAGATGCTTATGAATGAATTTCATCATCCTAAAGAAAGGAGAGGGTCATCTTGCTTAGAGCACATGCGGGAGCACATCGTCAACAGCCGAAGAGTACGGGAGTGAGCAGCGAACGACGCTTTTTTGGCCAGAAAACCGCTGTGAAATTTCTGCTGTACGCTATCCTGCTGACTCACCTGGTGTTTACGGGATATCCGTTTGTTTGGATGGTCATCTCATCCTTTAAGAGCAACAAGGAGTATTTCGCGAATCCGTGGGGATTGCCGTCGGAGTGGCGGTTCGATAATTTCGCCAAAGCCTGGAGCGAAGGAATCGGCGGATATTTGTTCAACAGCTTGTACATTACGCTGTTCTCTGTGATCGGTCTGCTGATCGTGGCGACCTTGATCGGATTTTATTTTGCGGCCCGTCCTTTCAAAGGCTCCGGCCTGCTGCTGGGAATGTTCTTTTTAGGTATGCTCATACCGGTGCACAGCACGCTGATTCCGTTGTTTATGATCTCGAACCGGATCGGCACTTACGATACGTTTTGGGCGTTGTTTTTTCCATACATCGCATTTAACCTGCCGGTGGCGGTATTTCTGTCCTATGGATTTTTCCGGGAGGTACCAAGGGAGATCGAGGAGGCGGCAACCGTGGACGGCTGCGGCATATACCAGAGCTTTTTCCGCGTATACTTTCCGCTGGCCAAGCCGGTGCTGGCTACGGTGACGATCGTTTCTTTTTTCAACATTATGAATGATTTCGTCTTTCCGTTAGTGATGATTTCCAAGGAATCTTTGAAAACGCTGCCGATCGGACTGATGATGTTCAAAGGCAATTTCAGCGCAGACTATTCACTGATCAGCGCGGCATTAGTTATAACTACAGCCCCGATCCTTATGCTGTACATGTTCCTGCAAAAGTACGTTCACAAAGGGGTTGTGGCTGGCTCGGTCAAGGGCTAGGTGCAGGGACAGGCTGGGGTTTATAATAAACATGACAAATCGAGGGGGAACACCAATGAAGAAGGTATTCGCAGTAGTGATGCTTGCCGTGTTGCTTACCGTTACGGCATGCTCCAACCAAGGGGAGAGCAAGAAACAGGCAGGCGTGAAGGAATTGACGATGTGGAGCATGGAGACACGCAGCCGGGACACGATCGAGAAATCGATCAAGGAATTCAATGATACGCATCCGGATATCCATTTGACGGCAGAGTTTTTTGAGGACGAGGCTTTGAAAACGAAAATGAAGGTGGCGATTGCGGGCAATCAGCTGCCGGATATTATTACGTACTGGAGCGGGGAAACGTTCGATACGCTGGTGTCCACCAATATGCTGGGCGATATTACGGACAAGCTGGCCCAGGACGCGGAGTTAAAAGATAACGTGCTGCCGGGCGGACTGGATACGTTCACCTATGAAGATAAGACCTATGCCATTCCTGTCTTATTCAGCGGCGTATCGCTCTGGTATAATAAAGAGATCTTTGCTGAGAATGGCTTGACTCCGCCTGCAACCTATGATGAACTTTTAAGTGTGGTGGATCAGCTGAACGCGAAGGATATTACGCCGATTACGATCGCCGGAAAGGAACGCTGGCCGATGCTGCACTGGTTCTCTTATCTGGCTCAGCGGGTCGGTGGAACGGAGCCGTTCGAGAAGGCCAAGAACGGTGAGGCGGATTTCACGCAGGACAGCTTCGTACAGGCTGGAGAAATGCTGAGAGAGCTGGCGATTGATCGAAAGGGTTTTGTAAACGGATTCTTGGGATTGGATTATGCCGCGGCTGAGTCTTTGTTCGTTAACGAACGTGCGGCGATGTATTTGCAGGGAGAATGGGCCATGGAAGCTTTTCTGAACGATGAGTTTGCGGAGAAGGTAGGTTTCGTGCCGTTCCCTGCGGTGGATGGCGGCCAAGGCAGCATCAATGTGTATCAAGGCGGCTTCGGCGTAGGCATGGCGATCTCGTCCAAGGCGGATCAGGACGCGGCATATAGCGCGATTCGTTTTCTGTCCAGCCCAGAGCAGAGAAAGGAAATTTACGAAGGCGCTAACATCAGCCCGATGAAAAATCCTGGCCTCGACGATTCCAAGATGCATCCGCTTGCTTATGAATACGATAAGTCGATCAGCGACAATCTGGAAGGCTTCTTCGGATATTACGACCAGACGCTTGACGCGAGACGGGCAGACCAGTTCCTCGATCTGATGGGGGCAATCGTCGGCCAGAGCAGCAATGATGTGAAGGAAGAATTGGCGAAGATTAAGTAAGGCTGCGAATTATATAAGTTGAACTACAAAATGGGATGCGGGCAAGGGAGAGAAGTGATTCCGAAGTAACTGTAAGCTTGCTGGTGAAAGCTGCTTTTGCTTGTGATTGGCTTAAATCTGCTTTGGGTGAATAAGCTTATGGTCGGCTTAAAGCTGCTTAGAGAGCATGGGCTTGTGGTTGGCCAAAAGCTGCTTAGAGAGCATAAGCTTGTGGTCGCCTTAGTGACCGATTCCCGGATTTCTACCTCTTTAGACATGGACAATTATGAACCTAAATCATCCAAAGAAATCTGGGAACAACAGCGATCGCAGGAAGGATTTTACGGAACTTGCCCTACATCCATTTCAGTTCAGTCGTTCAACTTTCATTTTCATGGTTCAACTTATATAAATGGATTTATGGTAGTTAAGTTCTGCGGCAAGGAATGGAAAGTAGATTTAAATGTATTTCATGTCATTAGAAGAAGCAAGATGGCCATTATGGGCTGGATACTTGATTTTAGGTGCATGAAATCCATCTGATTTTTCGAAACATTCGGTTGGAGTGTAATTAGATACATGAATTCCATTTAGTGTGCGGCGCAGTTTTAATGAATGGCAATTTAGGGTGTGACTGCTTATATAAGTGAAACGGCAGTAATGCAGACAACTAGGACGAAGTGGAGGAAAATGCGGTGTCTCAAATTATCAATCCGATTTTGAGGGGATTTAACCCGGATCCATCGATCATTCGGGTGGGCGATGATTACTATATCGCGACTTCAACGTTTGAATGGTTCCCGGGGGTCCAGATCCATCATTCCCGAGATTTAAAAAACTGGCAGCTCATCGGCCATCCGCTGAGCCGGACGAGCCAGCTTGATATGATGGGGAATCCCGACTCCGGTGGAGTCTGGGCGCCTTGCCTAAGCTATCATGATGGAACATATTATTTAATATATACCGATGTTAAAAGCCATATGGGGCCGTTCAAGGATACGCATAACTACCTGGTTACAGCGAAGGATATCCGCGGTCCATGGTCGGAGCCGGTCTATCTGAACAGCAGCGGCTTCGACCCATCGATGTACCATGAAGAGGACGGCACAAAATGGGTGCTGAACATGGTCTGGGATCACCGCAAAGGGAAAAACCACTTCGGCGGCATCGTCATTCAGCAATATTCAGAAGAGGAGCAGCGGCTGGTTGGGCCGATCCACAATATTTTCCGGGGAACACCGCTGGGGTTGACGGAAGGTTCGCATATTTATAAGGCCAACGGCTATTATCATCTGATGACAGCGGAAGGCGGAACCCGGTACGGCCATGCCATCACGATGGCGCGTTCGGCTACGCTGCTCGGCACTTACGAGGCCGACCCGAACGGTCCGCTGCTGACCTCGGCGGATCGCCCGGAAGCGGCGCTGCAGCGGGCAGGTCACGGAAGCCTGGTGGAGACGCAGCATGGCGAGCTGTACGTCGTGCATCTGTGCGGACGTCCGCTGCGGCCATCGATGTGCTGCACGCTCGGCCGCGAGACGGCCATTCAGAAGGTGGAATGGTCGGAGGACGGCTGGCTGCGCCTGACGACGGGCGATCATGAGCCGCAGGTTCAGGTGGCGGGGCCGAGCCTGCCGGAGCATCCTTTTGCGCCAGAGCCGGAGACTGAGCATTTCGACGATGGAGAGATCAGCCGCCATTTCAGCACACTGCGCGAGCCGCTTGCCGAAGCATGGGCGTCGCTGAAGGAGCGTCCGGGTTATTTGCGGCTGCGAGGCCGGGAGTCGTTGTATTCGCATCACCGCCAAAGTCTGGTGGCGCGCCGGCAGCAGTCTTTTCTCGTGGAAGCGGAGACCGTCGTTGAATTTGCACCTGATACCTACCAGCAGATGGCCGGTCTGATCTATTACTACAATACAAAAAATTATTATTACTTACAGATCAGCCACGATGAACAATTGGGCAAATGCCTAGGCATCATGTTGAGCGACCGTGGCGTCTACGACGAACCTCTGGAGGCGCCGGTCTCCATCGAAGGCTGGGAGCGCTGCTATATGAAAGCAATCATTCGCTACGAGTCGCTGCGCTTCTATTATTCCCGCGACGGTGAAGAGTGGCTCGCAATTGGCGGAGAAATGGATGCAACCAAGCTCTCGGATGAGAATGCGGAGCTGGTCAAGGATGGCATTGCCCTCGATCAGGGCTTTACCGGAGCTTTTATCGGCATATGCGCCCAGGATTTGAGCGGCCGGCAGCTGCATGCCGATTTCGATTATTTCACATACCGCGAGCTGGATGAGTAGCTGTCAAACTGTGGTTGGTTAACTAAGGTAGACGAGAAATAGGTCCTAACAGGATTTAATATTGGAGAGCCGGATAGGCAGAATTTTTAGGCTAAGGGAGAGCAGACTATGTCGAACAATATACCGAATGTAATGGATGCTGCTGTACTGAACAAACCGATGGATATCGAAATCAAACAGGTGCCGGTTCCAAGCATTAAAGAGGATGAGGCCTTGGTGAAAGTGTACTGTATCGGGGTATGCGGCTCCGATGTCCATTATTACGAGCATGGGCGGATCGGCCGTTATGTCGTAGAGAAGCCGATCATTCTCGGCCATGAGCTGGCCGGGGAAGTGGTGCAGATCGGAGCAAAGGTCGCGAACGTCTCCGTCGGCGACCGGGTCGCCGTAGAGCCGGGAGTGGCTTGCGGGCGCTGCGAATACTGCAAATCAGGGCGCTATAATTTATGCCCGGACGTCGTCTTCATGGCTACTCCTCCGGTGGATGGAGCCTGGGCGGAATACGTTGCCGTGCGCAGCGACTTCCTATTCCGGCTGCCGGACGAGATGAGTTTCGAGCAGGGGGCTTTGTTGGAGCCGCTGTCCGTGGGCATGCACGCGATGATTCGCGGCAAGGTCAGTCCGGCGGATCGGATGCTTGTGACAGGGCTCGGCCCGATCGGACTCCTGGCGATCCAGGCTGCGAAAATTTACGGCGTCACGGAAATTTACGCGACGGACGTCGTTCCGTTCCGGCAGGAGCTCGCGCTGAAAATGGGCGTTACCGCGGTCATCGATCCTTCGAAGGAAAATTTGAAGGAGCGGCTCGCAGAGCTGACCGGCGGACAAGGTGTGACGGTCGTCGTGGAATCATCCGGTAACGCGCGGGCCATCGCGGATGCCTTCGGTGCCGTCAACCGCGGCGGGCGTGTTGTGCTGGTCGGCATGCCGGCAGCGTCGGAAATCCCGGTCGATATTAACACGATCATCGACGGTGAGATCGATGTATACGGATTGTTCCGTTACGCGAACACGTATCCGTCAGCTATCCAGGCACTAAGCAAATCCGAAATTGATATCGAACAGGTCATTACGCATAAATATGCGCTTAAGGATATTAAAGAAGCGGTCGAAGTCGCGCGCACCGAGAAGGAAACGAGCATCAAGGTTATGATTTATCCGAAGCTGTAAGCGGGCAGGCTGCCCGCTTCGCTATACCCCTTAGACCAGTCAGGAGGCAATAAATATGAGGCTGCTGAGCAAGATGGGTTTGGACAAGACGAGAGGCCAGATTTTCGTCGGATTCATCGTCATGATGATTATCGTGTTGTCGCTAACGGTCAGCAGCCTCTATTATTTGCTGTCGAAGGTGCAGAAGGAGAACGCCTCCCGCTATATTGACGAGATTGCGGAGCAGGCCAGCGGACGGTTGGAATCGCTGCTGAGCGAAATCAATGTCCTGACTCTGCAGCTTGCGATGGATGAGCGGGTTCAGGATCAGCTTGCCGATGAACTGCGGGGCGAAACCACAACCTATGACGAAAAAATGCAGCTGCGGAAGATTCTGATCGATAAAACGGCATATTCGGAGACGATCCGGGAAATCGAGCTGTTCTCTGAGGAGAACAGCCTTTACCCGATTGTCGAGCAGAATATTGCCGCCCGGGTCGGTGAACGATACGTACGGGAGGCGAATGAAGCTCACCAGGTTGGCGCGATGATCTGGATTGGCCGCGATCCCCAGAATCCGGAGGATCTGCTGGCGGTCCGGCGGGTCAAGGTAGAGAAGCTGGACTACCAGAACGGGGGATATTTGGTCATTCGCATCAAGCCCTCCCTCGTTGATTTCATCAGCAGGGATGTCGCAAAAGCGAGGGGAAGCATCATGCGGCTGCTCGATGCCGATGGCAACGAGATATCGCTGGCGGGAACTGAAGGCGCTGTGGCTTCATCCGATTCCCCGGAGGAGGATGCGATCAACAGGGCGGAGTATGTCACTGTGCAGCGGAAGATCAAAACGACCGACTGGCAGCTGGAGATTATGGTTCTGAAGACGGCTCTGACGGAGGAAATCCATTTTCTGCAGGATGTGCTCATCTGGGCCAGCGTTCTTAGCATCGTCGTATTCGCGGTCCTTTCCTATTACCTGTCTTTATTGATTACGTCGCCAATCAAAAGGCTGACGAGGGTGATGCAAAAGGGCAAAGGCGGGAACCCGCAGGAGAATCCGGAAACGTACTTCAATCGTGAGGTTAATCTGCTGAACGTGAAATATAATCAAATGGTTCGGGAGATCAACCATTTAATCAAGTCGGTTTATGAAAAAGAGCTGATCAAAAGCAAAAGCGAAATCAGAGCGCTGCATTCGCAAATTCACCCGCATTTCCTGTTCAATACGCTGGATTCGCTATACTGGGCCCATATCCGCAAAGGGGATGACGAGTTGGCCCAAATGGTCATCCGGCTTGCCGATATGTTCCGCTACAGTATTCAATCGAGCGGGGAGGACGGCTTCGTTACTGTAGCCGAGGAGCTGGAGCAGGTCAGGCGCTACGTCTATATAATGAAGATGCGCTGGCATGAACGGCTGCAGGTCCACATTCATGACGACCCGGCCGTGCATGGGCTGAAAATTCCGAAGCTGACGATTCAGCCGCTGATTGAGAATGCGATTGTTCATGGCATTGAACCGCTGGAAAGCGGAGGAATCATTGAGCTCACGGTAAGCGAGCGGGACGGGATTGTCTCGTTCCTCATCGCCGATAACGGTGTCGGCATGCGTGAAGCCGAGCTGGCGGACGTTCGGGAAAGGCTGCAGAACGATATGAATGTGGCGTTTATGTCCAGCGGCAAAGGCATTGGCATGTTCAATGTCAGCAAGCTGATCCAGTTCCATTACGGCCCCGATTACGGTATTCGCATCGAAAGCCGGCAAAATGGAGGCACCGTTGTTGAGGTGAGGATTCCTGCCGAGCAGGCTCAGGAGGAGGTGGATCGAGATGAGCATACCGGCGATCCTAGTCGTTGATGACGAATACAACACGAGAATGGGTGTGTCCTACACACTGCAGCAATGGGGAGACGGCAAGATCGACATCGCCGCAGCGGAGAACGGGCAGCAGGCGCTGAACATGCTCCGGGAGCGGGAATACGATCTGCTCATCACCGATATTCGCATGCCCCTTATGACCGGTATTGAACTGCTGGAGGCGCTGCGAAGGGAGAAAAACGAGATCGCAGCCGTACTGCTCACCGGGTTCGCGGAATTCGAATACGCCCAGCAGGGCCTGCGGCTGGGAGCGATCGATTACCTGCTGAAGCCGGTGCAGCAATCCGAGCTCATCAAGATGGCCGAGAAGGCGCTAAACAAGGCCCGCCTGGCGAAAGAGCGAAGGGCGCGCCTGCAGCAGCATTTCAGCGAGCTTGAGCTAAATGAAGCGGGTGCGGCAAATGGACGGCAAGGCCAGACGAGCCAGAGTCAAGACCCGCTTAGTCTGCATACGAGCAACGAGTATGTGATCAAAGCGGTTCAATACATCGATGAGCATATTTCCGACGTACTTACGATTAAGGAAGTGGCTCAGCAGGTCCATCTGAATCCAAGTTATTTCAGCGTGCTATTCAAGGAGGAAGCCGGTGTCACCTTCATCGATTATGTCACCCGGCTTCGCATGAAGAAGGCCAAGGAGCTGCTGGAAGGCTCCAGCCTGAGCCTGGACGCCATTTCGGAGCAGATCGGCCTGCAAACGACGAGCTATTTTATCCGCATGTTCAAAAGGTTTGAAAACATGACCCCGAAGCAATATCGCGATCAAGTGAAAATCAAATCCTAGGCTGCCTGATATGGGCAGTCTTTTTTAGATACATCCGAAGATTTTCAACAAAGAATCGGAAGAATAAAGCATATATGGAAAATATGTAATCATGCTATAATTTGGCTTAAAATATAGAATTTAGACATTTGAAACAACTAGATAGAGGAGGAGGTTAATGGGGATATGATTATTTATTTTCAAGTTTTTATTTCGTTGTTATTGTTTGTTTCTTCTATTACAAAAATTTTTAACTTAACCTCATTTCAGAAAACCATAGATCAGTTAGAGCCAATAAATATGGTCAAACAATTGGGAGCGATGACAGTTATCATTATTGAACTAATTATTGGCATAAGCATTCTGTTTAAAGAGTTATTGATATTTGCCCTGATATTATTAGTCATATTATTACTGTCATTTTTGTGGGCTGCAGTTAGAGCTATGAGTTTACATAAATTAATTGATTGCAATTGTTTCGGCGGGGTAACAAGTGAATCATTAGGTTGGGGAACGATATTAAAAGTTTGTGCTCTTGCCTTATGCGGGGCAGTACTGCTTTTATCTAGTACTACATTAAATATATGGAACTATCCATTGAAGGATATTTTAGGTTCATTGTATGTTTCGATTTCAATACTTACGTTGTACAGTTTAATAAATATTACTATAAAGTTGTTTGAAAGCGTTATCTTAAATAAGGGGTAAGGGGTGAATTTATTGGAGAACTTCCTTGTGATTGCAATATTTACGATGTGGACATGTATTATTTGTATTCTTTTTGCCATTGTCTTCTTGTATAAAAAAGTACAAAGCATAACGATGAGTGTGAATAATACTAACATGAACACGAACACAAACACAAACATGCATCCAGTTATTAATGATCTATTTCTGCCTTTAAGTGATTATGGATTAGAACAGGGGGAGTTATTTCCTGTACTTCAATTTACAGAGGTTTCCGGTAAAATGATTAATTTGACTGAACGAAATAGCAGGGGACTAATCATAGTTTATCTGTCAGTTAATTGCAAAATATGTGAGAGTGTTTACCAGGGTCTAAAATTGTTTTCTGAGCGCCACCCATACTATGATCTAACAATATTTATGGAATCGCCTACACCTGAAGAAGTTATTCAAAAAGCAAAAATTCTTCAAATCAAACATCCAATTTATCACTTGACTGAAGCAGATTTAACGATTACAAGAACACGGAAATTTCCCTTTGCTTACTATATTTCTCCTGAAGGTATTGTTATGTCTAAGGGGGTCATTAATGATGGATTGAGAGACCTGGATATACTTCTTAAAATCGGCGCACAGGTTCGTGAAGCATCCTAGAATTTATTAAAAATATAGAAAGGAGGTGATAGCTAATGACATATTGTAATACTGCTTCAACTTGTACTTCAAGTATCTGTAGTCCTTACGGTATTAAAATCAGAGAATACAATGAATACTGTCGTATTTATAATTCGAATAATCAAATTATCGATACGACATCCAGAACGTGGTATGTATGTGAATGCTAATTTTCTTTGTAACTAAGGATACACATTATGTGTATCCTTAGCCTTATAAATTTATGATTTGAAAGAGGCTAATTCATGATGCTAAACGATAAGGAGTTACAAAGTACGGGTACTGATAAAATCAGAAAATATAAGTTAACAGTGCAATACATAAAAAAAATGCTTCTCATTGTTTGGTCCATCGATCCATTCTTACTCTGTACAACCCTCTTGTTAAGGATCTCTCAGGCTCTTATTCCGGTATTGCAGACATGGTTAACTCTTCAGTTGGTAAACCAAATTACTTTGCTGCTAGAAAAAGGATCTCCTTATATATTAAATCCTCTTAGCACATTATGGTTACAGTTGTTAGTATTTATGGCTTCTGCCGGAATTAAAGCATGTGATCGATACGTTCTATCCAAATTAAGAATTAAAACCCAATATCATTTTGATCAACTAATAGCTGAAAAATCATCTAAAATACCGCTAATTCATATGGAGAGTTCAGATTACTACGATCATTTTTATCGAATTTCAGGGAATTCTGTTAGAGTGATTAATCTTATTGATAATGTATTTTCTATTTTACAGAATACGGTCATGTTATTTAGTATGTTAATTTTAATGGCTGCTGTTCATTGGGGGCTTGCATTAGGAGTATTGTTATTGATTATTCCTTCTCTAATTGTGAATATTACAATGGGGAATTTAAGATATCGGCAAATGTTAGAGCAGACTCCCGTCGAAAGAAAAACGGGATATTTACTAGATTTGTTGAGTTCTAGGTTAACAGCGAAGGAATTGCGAAGTTTTAATCTATCTAAATATTTTATAGACAGATGGAGTAAATTATTTTGGAAAAATGGATATGAAAAATTATATTTGGAAAAGAAAACATCGGTATCTGTTTTTGTTGTAGATGCATTTGGAATATTAGTAACAGGAACAGTAATGATTTTACTTATTTGGTTAGGAGCTATAGGGAAGTTAACTATGGGAGCATATGTAGCAATGACCCAGACACTAACCACTGTACAACGGGGATTGGAAGATATCGCCTTCAGAATGGGAGCCATTTACGAAGATTCTTTATTCTCCAACCCCTTGTTCACGTTTTTGGAACTACCAGAGGAGGATCATGCTGGGAGAGTGTTTTCTTTTCCAAATAAAATATTTAAGGGTATTCAAGTCAGGAACCTATCATTTAAGTATCCTAAACAGAATGTAAAGGCATTAGAAAATGTTAGCTTTCATATCAATCAAGGAGAGAAAATAGCAATTGTCGGTGAGAATGGCAGTGGCAAAACGACGTTAATAAAATGTTTGCTTGGATTATATCCAGCGACAGAGGGAGAAGTATTAATCGATGATATTGATATCCGGCAAATAAACTTAACTGAGCTTCGAAATCATATCACGGTTTTGTATCAAGATTTTGTTCAATACCAATTTAGTGCGGAGGAAAATATTGGGGTTGGGAGAGTCGATAAAATGATGGATAAGGAGATGATATTTCGAGCGGCTGAAAAAGGAGGGGCGCTTGGTTTCATTAAGGATTTAAAATTAGGTTTCGATACTCAATTAGGACCCTATTTTTCAGGAGGAGTGGAGTTATCTTTAGGGCAATGGCAAAAGATGGCGATAAGCCGGGCTTTTTTTCGTGACGCTCCAATTGTAATTTTGGATGAACCTACTGCTGCCCTAGATCCATTGGCTGAAGCTGCAATATTTGATCAGTTCATGACACTATCTAAAGGAAAAACAGCTATTTTTATTTCTCATCGTCTAGGCAGTTGCCGAAATGCTGATCGAATTATTGTTATGAAAGAAGGAAAAATTGTTGAATCTGGTAACCATAATGAGTTGATTCAATTGCAAGGAGAATATCACAGGATGTTTCAGGCTCAATCCAAGTGGTATGTTCAGGAGGAAAAGGCGGAGTTTAGCGGGGAATTTCGATAATAAACAGTTCTTGTCAGTCTAGCGCTGGAGAGATACGCTCCCCGGCGTATTTTTTTTGTGAAAAATTAAAAAGGGCTTTACAGTAATTATTCACTAGTGTACTATTCAACTATAACACTAGTACAAGGGAGTGGGATTATGAGCATACACGAACTAAAGACATATCCTACGGTGCTTTCGGTGAACCAGGTCAGCAAGAAAATCGGAGGCAAGCTGCTCGTGAACCGATTGTCCTTCGATATTCATAAAGGGGAAATCGTCGGGCTGCTGGGTCCTAACGGAGCGGGCAAGACGACGACGATTCGGATGATCGTCGGGTTAATTTCTATGAGCGAGGGCGATATTTTTGTCATGGATAAGAGCATTCGCCGGAATTTCACCGAAGCGATTGCCCATATCGGCGGGATCATAGAGAATCCGGAGTTCTACCGGCATATGAGCGGCTATGATAATTTGAAGCAGTATCAGCGGATGGCGGAGGGCATTACAGAGGAACGAATCATGGAAGTGGCGAAGCTCGTCGGGCTCGAGCAGGCGCTGCATAAGAGGGTAAAGGCATACTCGCTCGGCATGCGCCAGCGGCTTGGAATTGCGCAGGCGCTGCTGCACCGGCCTTCAATCCTTATCCTGGATGAGCCGACGAACGGCCTGGATCCGGCAGGCATTCGGGAAATGCGGGATTATTTGAAGCAAATCGCCCGGGATGAGGGGATCGCGATTCTGGTCTCCAGCCATTTGCTGTCGGAGATGGAGCTGATGTGCAGCCGGGTCATTGTCATCCAGCAAGGCGAGCTCGTGACGGTGCGAAGCCTCGAAGAGCATCAAAGTGAAACAGAGTACGCCAAACTGAAGCTGCGGGTTGATGATGCCGTGCGGGCTAAGGAAAGACTGCAGCGGATGGAGGAAGTTATTATCACAGGAATAGCGCCGGAGAGCAAGGAAATCGCGGTTACCGTTCGGGAATGTTATATACCTCGCATGGTACAGGCGCTGGGCGAGGAGCGGATCGGGCTGTACCGCATGGAAGAGAGCCGGGAATCGCTGGAAGACGAATTCCTTAAATGGACGGGAGGAAATTACATTGCGTAGCTTTGGTAAATTAGTGTGGAATGAATGGCTCAAAATGTTCAAGAAGCGCAGCTTCTTCGTGCCATATGCGATTATAGCAGCCTTCATTATTTTCTTGGCTTATATGACGCAATTTATGGGCGGGCTGCAAAGCGTCCTCACGGCTCCGCAGTTTGCGCAGGCGGTTATCTCGAAGAATGGTCTTGGACAATTCCTTGTGATGCTGAGCATCATCTGCACGGCGGGCGTCGTCTCCAAGGAGTTCAGCGGCGGAACGATCAAGCTGCTGTTGATCCGTTCGGTCAGCCGCAGCAAAATTCTGGCTTCCAAGTATGCGATCGTGCTGCTGTATTCATTATCGCTAACCCTGTTTGCACTAATCGTCGGCCTGGTCACGGGCAGCGTGATGTTTGGCTTCTCAGACATGGCCGGGTTCGGCAATCTGCTTAGCGCCACTCTGTACCATGCTGTATACATGGCCATTTATGTGACCGCCGCGTTTATGCTCGGGACGCTAACCCGGTCGAGCGGAGCGACGATTGGCATCGGCATGACGCTGCTGATGCTGGAAGGGCTCGTCGTTGCCCTGCTGTCCAAATATTCGTTCGTGAAATATCTGCTGTTCACGAATGCCGATTTGTCGGTATATGCAAATGGCCGGCCGCCATTTGAGGGGATGACTATGGCTTTTTCGCTCATCGTATTGGCTGTTTACATGTTCTTGTTTCTCGGGGCCAGCTTTGTTACGTTTAAGAAGCGTGATGTCGCCTAAGGGGCATTGCCCCATGGGATAGGGCGGAAAGGGGTACGACACATTGTGAGTATTGAATTTGATAATAACTTGCCGATTTATTTGCAGATCATGGACTATATCAAAAGAGAAATTGTGACGGGCAAGCTGAAGGCGGGAGACAAAATTCCGTCGGTCCGCGAGCTTGCTGTGGAGCTGCAAATCAATCCGAATACCGTGCAGCGGACGTTCCAGGAGCTGGAGCGGGAAGCGATTGTAGAGACTAGAAGAGGGTTAGGAAGATACGTGACAAGTGAGGAATCGAAAATTATGAGGATTAAAAAGGAAATGGCCGGAGATTTGCTGGAACGATTCATCCACGGGATGCAGGAGCTCGGATTCTCAAGCGAGGATATCGCTGCAATCGTTACTGAAGCGGTTCAAGGCGAGGCCAGCGAACTACAACGTTCAAACGATTGATATTGCTGAGCAGAGGCATGAGCAAAGAATCATCAGTATGAGAAGGGGAACGATTATCGTGGAAAATATACTGGAATTTCAAAGTGTATCCAAATCCTATGGTTCCAAAAAAGCATTGCACGAGGTGTCATTCACCGTCGGGGCCGGTAAAATCGTAGGCCTCTTGGGAACGAACGGCAGCGGCAAAAGCACGATCATGAAAGTTGCGGCCGGTCTGATCCAGCCGTCGCAGGGAACGGCTGCGGTTCTTGGGACTCCCGCCGGCCTGAAGACGAAATCGGACGTGTCCTTTATGCCGGATCAGCCGTTGACGGAATCCTGGATGAAGGTCCGTGATGCAGTAAGGTTTTACCAGGATTTCTATCATGATTTTGACGAAGAGAAGGCGCGCCGGATGCTCGACTTCATGAACCTGAATGAAAAGGAGCGAATCACCTCCTTGTCCAAAGGGATGAACGAGCGGCTGCATCTGACCTTGACTTTATCTAGAAATGCCAAGCTGTACTTGCTGGATGAGCCGATCGGCGGGGTGGATCCGGTAGCCCGGGATAAAATTCTCGATGCAATCGTCGAATTCTATAACGAGGACAGCAGTCTGCTGATCTCTACCCATCTCGTGCGGGATATTGAACGGATTTTTGATGAAGTGATTTTTATCCGCGAGGGTGAAGTCGTGATGCAGCAGGAGGTAGAAGAGCTGCGGATGAAGTATGGAAAAAGCGTAGATGACATGTTCAAAGAGGTGTATGCGTAATGTTGAAGCTGCTTAAGTACGATTGGAAGCGAAATGCGAATTTGTCGCTGGGGCTGCTCGCTGTGCTGGTTTTTCTGCAAATCGTCATCGGGGTCGTAGGCAATGTCAGGGGTTGGGAGCAATCGATCATATTTGTCCTCTCCTTTATGTTGTATACGATGACCGGGATCATTCTAATCATCATCGCCTCCAAGACGTTCGAGAATAATATAAAGGCTTATAGCCGCAGGCTGCTGCCGGTTCGTCCGGTCTGGACGGCCGTATCCAGCATCGTGCTGTGGTGGCTGTTTACTGCAGTGTTAGCGGGAATCGTCTTGCTCCACTATTATATTTATGTTAGTTTGGTCCATTCGACCCCGGTGTGGCCGGAGGAAATGATGGTAACCAGCCTGCTGGAATTGTTTAAATTCATCTTCGCCATCTTCTGGACGCTCACCTATTTGATGCTGATGATCCTCTTGTCGATGACGATCGGGGCCAGCGTCAGCCTGCGCGGCAAAGCCGGCACATGGGTGGGGATCATAGCATTTTTTGTAATTCAATATGTATTAAGCCTTGTAGAGAGCGCGCTGTTCGGCGGATTTGACGCGAAGCTGTTTAGCATAGGTGTTATACAATCCTCCAATGATTCCATTAACGCCCAGGTCATGTCGAGCGCGCCGATGCTGCAGATAGGGCAGCTGCTGTTTGATGGAGCTATGTTTGCCTTGATGCTGCTGCTGATCAACTATTTATTGAGCAAGAAGGTTGAAATATAGAAGAGCCCATTCGCATTTACTCGATGGGCTCCAGGCTGATCGATCTAACTCTGAGATCCGATCCGTATTCCAGGATGGCGTTTACGGCAAACGCTGCGGGGGAGACGCTTCCCGGGACAGTAGCGGTAATTACGCCGTCGGCAGCGCTGTATCCGATGAACGAGCCGAACGAAACCTCCTCATTCCAGAGTACTGCATCCGACTCGAGGTAGTTTTGTTCCACCTGATCGGTATCTGTCGTCACGCTGACCCTGACTTGGTTCTGCTCATGCTGGATAGCAGAGGTTACCTGGTCTTTAATGGCCTGAAGAGGGTCTTCAAGCGACAGCTCAGACAAGTCCTCCTTGCTCAGCACATGGATTTCCTGTTCGTTCATTCCTGTTCCGTAGCTCGTGGTCAGGATAATAATGATTTCATGCTGCTCGTCGCGATTAATGTCTGCGATATGAACGGCGGGATAATATGTCTTGTTCGTGACATTGGTCCAATCGAAATATTTGCTGACCTGGCCGGCCTGAACGGTAAGCCCTCTGAAAACATCCGAATCCGTATGCTTAGAAGCGGAAATAATCACGTCATTTGCTTTGACCAGATGGATCAGGCCCTCATCCGGCGCAGAGGCCGCATTATCGCCGGCGGCGTTCTCGCTGGCATGGCCGCAAGCGGAAAGCGTAAAGGCGATCAACATAAATAATATGCATTTATTTAAATATTGGATAAGCACACTGAGCAACTCCTTCAATTAAAAATCTCATTGTGTAGTATACATGATGCAGGAATTGCAAATGTATCTAAATGGTCATCGCTTTGTCAATGTTTTGGCATACACAGCTTAAAGGCCAAGCAGGATGTGCTGCTTGGCCCCTTTGTGTGTACTGTGCCCAGTAGAATGGTATTAAGACTTGCTCTTTCGGCCGAAAATCAGCTTATTGCCGATAATGCCAACCATGAAAATGATAAGGCTGTCCCAAGGTGAGACGGTGAAGGCGGGCAGCAGCCAGTTTAATCCAAGGCCGACTACGGCCACGGCTGCGACAATTCCGATATACACCCCGAATGTCTTCGGGTCGAATTTCGCTGGCTGGGGTTTGGTATGCTCCTGCCCCTGCTCTTGCTCTGCTTTGCGCTTCGTTCCCGGGCCGAGATACCGGGTAACCCCTTCGACAAGCGCGATCGAGAGAACGGCGATGACAAGCAGCGAAGCTGTGCTGATCCGGGTGTATTCCAGTTCTCCGCCAAACCATTTGCTGAAGAAGCCAGTGAGCATGTAAATAAAGAATACCCAAGTCAGAGCGACCCAGGGAATCATCGTATAATATTTGATTTTTTCCTTCAAGGTTCGCGGCTTTTTCATCATGACGTCATCCGCAAGCTGCTCGCAGTAAGCTCTCGGATCGTCGCCGAATAATTCGGCAGCGGAAATATTCTTTTCTTGATTTTTAATAATGCGCCGGGCTAGCTCTAGAAGAACTTCTTCACCCTTGGCCTCCGTCAGCGAACTGGAACCGGAGCGAAAATACATCACCATTTCTCCGAAATAAGCCTCATTAGCCGGGGACATCTGCCCTCTTAATTGATTCGTCTCTCTGATCATTTCGTGAATGTACATGAATCTCTCCTTCCAGGCGGATTGGCTAATTATGCAATCTCCCAATTCTGTGTGTGAATTACCGATTTTCTCCAGTAGTATACTGTATATTTCACGTCTCCCGCAAGGGTCCTCGGAAGTGTCGCCGGAGTGAGTCTGGAGAATCACCGAAGGAGCTGGAATAAAAATACGCCGTCCCTCCAACACTATAAAGCAGGAAGAAATGAGCGGCATTTCTTCCAAGATTACAAGAAGCGAGGTGCACAGCCATGGGAAAGTTCCACTCGGAGCTGACTCGGAAATATTTGCTGAATAGCCAATCGAGGGGCAGTCTTGAAGAAGTGACGGAGATTGATGCCGAGGAGAAATTCGCGGCTCAGGAGCAGCCGCTGCAGGACGAGGAGCCATGGCTTGCCGGGGACATACCGGGGGGCGGCTCCAGCGAAGGCCAGGAGTTGACCCAAAACTATTTTCGGCAGTATTATGATTAATTCAGGAAACGATTGACACTCAGCCTCCTGAGATGCTAAGATAAGTTTATAATTCATATTAAACTTATCGGATTAATTGATATATTGCATGGCATAAAGGGAGGCTTGAGTGGATGGAACGGCAAATCGTGATTAATCATGGAGAAGAGAAAATAACGGCCAGTATTCATTACCCAGGCGAGACGGGCAAGAGAGAGGGGCGCTGCAAGGACCGCGTGCCGCTGATCATCATCTGCCATGGATTCGTCGGCAGCCGGATTGGCGTGGATCGCTTGTTTGTGAAGGCGGCCCGCGAGCTGGCCGCCGAGGGCAATCTAGTTGTCCGGTTCGATTATATCGGCTGCGGAGAGAGCAGCGGAGAGTACGGACAGGAAGGCATTGACTCCATGATTGCCCAGACGCGCACGGTTCTGGATTACGGATTAAGCTGCGGGGACATTGATCCGACGCGGGTCATTCTTATCGGGCACAGCCTCGGAGGCGCGATCGCACTTCTTACCGCCGTGCGCGACCGCCGCGTCAAGAAGCTTATTCTGTGGTCTTCTGTCGGCTATCCTTTCAATGACATCGTTAAAATTACGGGCCGGAACGTCTACGATGAAGCGCAGGAGAAAGGTGTCGCCGATTATCTCGGTTACGGATTCAGCCCGGTGTTCTTTGACTCGCTTGGCACCTATCAGCCGTTCCAGGAGGCGATTAAGTTTAGCGGGGACGTGCTTGTTATTCACGGCACTTCAGATGATGCAATCCCCGTCGATTATGCGTTCCTGTTCCAGAAGGTATTCTGGATGCGTCCGGAAGGCCGCTGCGATAAGGAAATTATTTTTCAGGCTGATCACACCTATTCCTCCGGCGAGCATCGCAGTCAATTGCTGCTGAAGACGAAGGAGTGGCTGAATCAGCTGGAAGCTGTCCAGAGCGACTGGCAGCACTGGATGATATAGTAAGGCGTCTGATACAGGATAATTCATATCCGCAGGACTCTCAAGCACAGTGCCGTAAACAACGGCACTGTTTTTTCTTTGGCTGAAGTCTTTTCGACATATGGACAATCAGCGTATAATATGAGGAAAAACATGGTGCTCGGAGGATATGATTTTGAAATACTCAAATAGATCGAAACGATCGAAACATGCGCTGCTGCTCTTATTGTTGTCTAGCTTATTTATTATACCCGCTTGCGGGCAAGGGAAAGCTGCCGTCATAGGCGGGAACGAGGTAGAGGACATCCCTGTGCAAATGGAGGAGCCGGTTGTGGAGGAACCGCCGGTAGTCTTTAAGGCGCCGCTGACCGGCCTTCCGGTAGAGGACCCAATTACCCGGAGGCCGTTCGCAGTAATGATTAACAACGCCCCGGCCGCCAGGCCGCAATCCGGCTTGGGACAAGCGGATATCGTGTATGAAGTTCTGGCGGAGGGCGGGGTGACCCGGATGATCGCCATCTATCAAAGCGGTGACGAGACGATCCGGATTGGTCCGGTGCGCAGCATACGCCCTTATATGATCGATCTTGGTGAAAGCCATCACGCCGTCACTGTCCATGCGGGAGCCAGCAATGACGCGTTTGCCATACTTCAGCAGCAGCGCAAGGAGGATCTCGATGAGATTACGAATGCTGGTGCATATTTCTGGCGGGATAAATCGCGGAAGGCTCCTCATAACCTGTATACCAATTTGGAGCAGCTGCTGGAGGGAGCGGCCAAACGGGGTTATGCAACCGAGCAAGAGGAGGCTGTTCCGACCTATCCATTCCGCAATGAAGAGGACCCGGGAGAAGGATTGCCGGCCGGACAGGTCGAGGTTAAATTTCAACTTAATAATTATCGGGTAACTTATGAATATGATCCCGGTACGAAGTTGTACAAACGATTCATTAACGATGCGCCGCATAACGATCTCGATACAGGCACCCAGTTGACTGCGGCCAACGTTGTTATTATGGGAGCAGACCATAAAGTGCTGGACGATGTTGGCCGACTGGCTGTGAACCTGGAAACGGGCGGAGAAGCGGTTATTTTTCAGCGCGGGAACATGATTCGCGGCCAGTGGATACGGAAATCTGGCGATATTATCCGTTTTGTGAAGGATAATGCGGAAATTCCATTTTACCCTGGAGTTACATACATTAACGTTGTGCCAAATGAACCGGGATTTGACAGTCGTTTTACGGCTGAATGAGTCGAAGAATAGGAAAGTATTGCATTCTCATGCAATATAAGGGATAGGAACCGCTAACAAAGGGGTATTATAATGTGAAGACGTGAAATGTTTGTAACAAAAGTATTCACGTTGTCGCTAATTGTGTTAAGATATTCAGGGTTATGTCATCCGAGTGTATCAGAAACACATGCAGAGAAAAGGGGATAAGAGATGCGAGCGAAAAAGAAGGATATCTTTTTCCAGACGTTAGAAAATATGGCGGATACGATCGTGCATTCGGCGGATTATTTCGCCCAGCAGGTATCGGAGCTTAAGGATGTAGAGCAATTCGCAAAGCAAATGAAGGAATTTGAGTCGAAATGTGACGGTTTTACGCACACGATTATTGTCGAACTGAACAAAACGTTTATTACACCGATTGAACGCGATGACATCATGAACCTGACGACGACGCTCGACGATGTGATGGATGGATTGGAAGCAACGACTTCCCGCTTCTTCATGTATCATTTGAGCGAGCCGGACGAGCATATTGTTCAATTTGCGGAAATACTGCGTACCTCTGCTTATGAAATTCAAAAAGCAGTACATTTGCTATCCCAGAAGAAGCTGCTGGCGATTCGCGAGCATACGATTCGTCTGAACGATCTCGAGAACCAGGGGGACGAGCTGCTGCGTATATGCATTAAAGAGCTGTTCGCTAAAGTAACCGATCCGATCGTTCTGATTAAGAAAAAGGAAATCTACGAACGTCTCGAAACGACGACAGATGCGTGCGAGCACGTTGCCAATATGCTGGAATCCATTATCATGCGCAATTCATAAAATAACTTCGCTTTATCATTCAATTTTTCGGGAGGTTGGAATTGCGCGGATGATATACAAATACAACGATCTGTGCAATAAATGAGACTATGGATACGAGTTTAATCATCATACTGATTGTCATCTTTCTGGCGCTGGCCTTCGACTTCATCAACGGGTTCCATGATACCGCCAATGCGATCGCGACCTCGGTGTCTACGCGTGCGCTGAAGCCGCGTACGGCGATTATGCTGGCTGCCATCATGAACTTCGTGGGAGCCATGATGTTTACGGGCGTGGCAAAGACGATAGGCGGAAGCGTAGCCGATCCGGCCAAGCTGGATAACGGTCTGGAGATCCTTGTCGCAACATTGCTCGCCGCGATTATATGGAATTTGGTTACCTGGTGGTTCGGTATCCCTTCCTCATCTTCGCATGCTCTGATCGGTGCTCTTGCCGGGGCGGTATTCGTTGGCGCCGGCTCGGAGAACTTGAATTGGGGCGGGTTTACGACGATTATTCAAGGACTTATATTCTCTCCGCTGATTGCTTTTGCAATGGGGTATGTCGTAATGATGATTCTGAAATGGGTATTTGCGAAGCGCAGCCCGCATACGGTCAATAAAGGGTTCCGCTCGATGCAGGTCGTTACGGCGGCCATTCAAGCGTTCACGCACGGTACCAACGACGCTCAGAAGGCGATGGGGATTATTACCTTTGCCCTGGTTACAGCCAATTATCAGGATAATATGGATGTACCTTTATGGGTTAAGATCGCGGCAGCAACAGCGATGGCACTAGGCACATCGGTCGGCGGCTGGAAGATCATCAAGACGATGGGGACGAAAATATTCAAGATTGAGCCTGTTAACGGGTTCGCGGCCGATCTGTCGGCGGCATCGGTTATTTTCGGCGCCACGCTATTCCATTTGCCGGTGAGCACGACACATGCCATTACTTCCGCGATCCTTGGTGTAGGATCAGCCAAACGCTTCTCGGCGGTTAAATGGGGAGTTGCCGGACGAATCGTCATCGCCTGGGTGATTACGATTCCGATTGTAGCCGTCCTTGCCGGGCTAATATATATCATACTGTTCTAGATTGTAACGAAAAAGCCAATCACTTAGGGTTTATGCCGAGGGTTGGCTTTTTTTTATAGATTATGTTTGGCGACAAATGATAAATGATAATAAATACGGAAGCGGGCAAGGAGGGCGGAGCATGCTGCGAATCATGGGCGTTACGCGAGATCATAAAGTAAAGGCGGATCTATCGCTGGAAGATGTCCGTCTGGGACAATATGTTTGGTGCTGGGTGGACTTCAATGAACCGTCGGCAGAGGAATCGGAGCTGCTTGCTTCCTTCTTTGAATTCCATCCTCTGGCTATTGAAGATTGCCTGCACGTCCTGCAGCGGCCGAAGCTGGATTATTATGAGGATTATCAATTTCTCGTTCTGCACGCGATGAATCCGGACACCTTGAGCACGGTAGAGGTTGATTTGTTCATCGGCAGCAGCTACCTTGTGTCTTACCACAAGAAGCCGCTAAACGAGGTGGACCAAGCATGGGAGAACATGCTGAGCGGGACGCATAACCGCAAAATCTGGTCCCAGGGGCCTTATGCTGCCGCTTATATGATCATCGACAGCCTGGTGGATAATTATTTTCCGTGTGTATATTCCATTGAGGACGATCTGGATGAATTGGAAAAGCTGGGGGGCCGTGAGTCAGTGGAGGTTCTGCTGAATCAAGTGTTTACGCTGCGGAGCCGTCTGCTCAAGCTGCGGCGCACGATCGTACCGATGCGGGATTTGATGTACCGCGTTCTGAACTCTCAGCATATCCAGGGAGAGAAGGAGCCGAGAGTGCACTTCTCGGACATCTATGATCATCTGCTGAAGCTGTCGGAAATGATTGACAGCAACCGTGAGATGACGGCCGATTTGAGGGATTCCTATATTTCGCTCAATTCCAACCGGATGAACGGCATCATGAAGACGCTGACGGTTATTACGACAGTGTTCATGCCGCTTACGCTGATAGCGGGTATTTACGGGATGAACTTCGTGAACATGCGTGAGCTGGAGTGGCACTATGGCTATTATGGCGTGCTTACCCTAATGGGCGTACTCAGCATCTGGATGGTACTCAGTTTTATGCGGCGGGGCTGGTTCAAGTAATGGAGGAAGTTCTGAAGCATTTATGAACATCAATTATAGTTCAGTTCCAAAGACGGTCATTACCCAAATTAAGGCGGGAAATGACCGTCTTTTGTTGTAGCGCTGGACGGGCATTCAATTATTTTTTTCCGGATTAGATAGATGTCCACTATACAATTGCTTTTCTGGCATACGATGAGATCATATACAACTGCACTATAAAGGAGGAGGACCACTTGAAGATTCGTAAGGCGATCATACCAGCAGCAGGCTTCGGAACACGGCTTCTTCCAGTAACCAAAGCAATCCCCAAGGAAATGCTTCCGATTATTGATAAACCAACGATTCAATTCATTATCGAGGAAACGGCAGCGGCTGGAATCGAGGAGATTCTGATTGTCACCGGCAAAGGGAAGAAGGTTATCGAGGACCATTTTGATTCGGCACATGAGCTTGAATACATCCTGGAACAGAAGGGAAAGTTTGAAGAGCTTCGCAAGGTCAGAGAGTTTGCTGGTCTGGCAGACATTCATTATATCCGCCAATCCGAGCCGAAAGGGCTGGGCCATGCGATTCATCTGGGCAGAAAGTTTGTTGGTAGAGAGCCCTTTGCTGTTCTGCTGGGAGATACCTTCTTCCAGTCAGAGCCTCCGGCACTGAAGCAGTTGATCGAAGGCTTCGACAGATTCCAGACTTCCATTCTGGGAGTTCAAACGGTTCCCGAAGATAAAGTATCCAAATACGGGATTGTAGATGCCAAGCCATTAATTGATGCTTTCGCTTATGTTACTCAATTAATCGAGAAGCCCCAGGCAGGTGCGGCGCCTTCGCGTCTGGCTATGGTAGGCCGTTATATTCTTACGCCATCTATCTTTGATATTCTGGAGAATCAGCCGCCCGGCGTAGGAGGTGAAATTCAGCTCACCGACGCGTTGAACAGGCTCCTGACCAAGGAAGCAGTCTATACTTGCGAGATCAACGGCCGCTGGCATGATGTTGGAGACCCGCTTGGCTATCTTAAGGCTATTCTCGCTATTACTAGGCATCGTGGAGATCTGAAGGATGATCTGCAAGAGGAGATAAGCAGACTGCTGCAAGTCGACAATGATATCCCTAGTTCCGAACAATAGCTATCTACGCATAATCACTAAGCATGAAGGGGCCAAGAGGCCTGATAATAACGAGTAAGGCAATCGTGAACTGCGTTATTGTCTAAAAACCAGGGAGAGGTGTTAAATGTAAATGGTTGAATTGGCTTTAGCATTTACGGATAAGGATGGAAGTTATGCTGAACATGCCGCTGTCGTTCTTACATCAGTCTTCCTCCATACAGGTTCACAAGTTAACGTTCATATTCTTCATGATGAGTCGTTGACCGAAGAGAACAAGCTAAGAATTAAACAACTGGTTACACATTATAATCATACGGTCAATTTCTACTCTGTCGTCTTTCCTCCTGACTTGGCCGAAGTTGTTGAGGGCGCTCAATCAGTTAATACATGGACCCGGGGGAGCATGTACCGTCTGCTCTTGCCTTTTCTCCCCAATATCGGAAAAGTTATTTATCTGGACTGCGATGTGCTGGTAAATCTGGATATTCAAGAGTTATGGAATATCGATTTGAACGGTTACTATTTGGCGGCGGCCCGAGATCCAGGCGTCGCAGGACTCATCGACATACTTCCACCCTTAGGTTTAAATCCGGATAATTACTTCAATTCGGGTGTAATCGTATTTGGACTGGACAATATTCGCCACAATCCGGAATGGTATGACAAGATGAAGGATTTCCTCCGGCTGCATCCCAGCACAACCCTGCCGGACCAGGATGTACTCAATCACGTTTTCGGCAGCAACTATTTACAGCTTGGCGGGGAATTTAACACCTTTAGCTTCAGTAATCCGGATCAAGATTTCAATCATAAAATCGTACATTTTGCCGGCGAGGCGAAATGGTGGGATCCAGCGTCCCCAGGATACGCTCTGTACCAAGAATATCTTAATCTGACACCGTGGAGATTGCCTGAATCGCACTTTGTAGTGCCGCTTGAGAAAAAGGCGGGTACGTGGCCGTCCACCCCCCGGTTGGAACATGAAGAGCCAGCTCAGCCCGAGGATTCTGCGCAGCCGCCTCTGCAGCATGTCGAGAAGCAGCAGCCCGTGCATAAAGTGCATCCGCCACGGCGTCGGCGTATTTACGGTATGAAGAAAACGCGGATGAAGCGGCAATCAAGACTGAAGAAGTCTAGGAGATTAGCGAAACAGAAGCTATTGAAAAGACCTGTAAGGCAGGCCGGCTTCGGAACGCTCAAGCCCTCTCGGCCATATCAGGCAGCACCGGTGCAGCGGAATTACCGATTGAAACCTAAAAGGAGAACGCAGAATTTCTATCCAGGTAAAGTTGCGTCTCCGGGAAGGAGTCAGCGGGTCGAAGCACCACGGCGAAAAATGATTACAGAACCGATTGATAGACGGTACACGCCCGAACCTTAAGCGGGCAGAGAAGGACGATGGCGCATATGGAAAAGTACAGAAATTACCGCAGATTACCGGAAATAGCGAGAACAGCCGATTTGATAGGCACCCTTCGGTCTTTATTAGCTGAAGGCGAGAAAGAAAGAAGGGTGCCCCTATTTCATAGCTATGAATGGGATAAGAAAAAATAGCTGCCGAGACTTCTCGACAGCTCTGCGGCCCCGAATATAATCTAGTGCGGGTTGAAGAATTAGCGGCGGCGTTTCGCTTTTCCGTTGTGTATACGGGAGGAGGAGCGCTTATTGCCTTTCCTGCTGCTCTTCCTGCCGCTTCTATTGCTCCGCCGGCGGCGTCGCGGCCTGAATTCGTCCAACTTGTAGCCGGCCCCCTTGGGTCTGGCTCCTTTGCCGCCGGGGAGAAGACCCGTAATCAGCTTAGCCATTGGCGCAAACTGCTGGACGGTTTGCATGACCTTCTGCACTTTCCCCATCGTAGCAAGTATGCCGTCGATCCCGCCGAGCTTGTCGATCATGCCTTTGAGATCGCCGATGTTCGGGAGAGAGAAGCCCCCGGCGGACTTTGCGGCTCCGGCAGCGGCGGCCGGCAGTACTGCGCTCTCGCCCGCCGCTGCTGCTCCCGCCGCGGCTTGTGGTGGTGAATAAGGAACAAGCGCGGAAGCTTCCGCTGTATTCGTAAGCGACGGCTCATACGGAATAACCCCGGGATAATAATCTGTATAGGTAGAGGGCGTTACGCTTCGATGGGGAGGATAGTAATGAGGCATAATATCACTTTCCTTTTTCAATATTTAGGGTGGAGATAGGCGTTTGTATATTACACTGTATGTGTATCGAATAACGTGTGTATAGACGAATGTCCCGGGTGTGGTGGGCTTTTGTGTATTTTGGGCGTTATTTCTGTGATGCGTGAAATCGTTAACGCTTGAAAAGCAGGCCATAGCTCAGGTACAATGTAGGTGTGTTTATAGTAACCGTAGGGGATGATTAATCAGTGCAACTTAAGAAGTTGAATGATAAAACGATCGACCAATTATTCGAAGCGATTCTTACATTGAAGAATATCGAGGAATGCTACATCTTTTTCGATGATTTATGTACAGTTAACGAAATACAATCTTTGTCCCAGCGCCTGGAAGTGGCGCGCATGCTTGGCAAAGGAAATACTTATAATCAAATCGAGGCGGAGACCGGAGCCAGCACGGCGACGATTTCCCGCGTCAAGCGCTGCTTGAATTACGGCAACGACGGGTACAAGATGACGCTTGACCGTCTGGGGCGCTAAGGATGAAGGAAAGCCTGGATATGCTGCAGGGTGGAAGCGGAGCTTCAGGGCAGGACCATGGGCTGCGGCAAGGGCTGGTTAGCGAGGAGGCGGAATTTACACGAGAGCCGCTTTCGGCGGACGGCCCGCGGCGGCCTGGCGTGCTCGTGATCAGCCACGGTTCTCCAGACGGCCACTGGGTGAATCTGGTGGATGAGGCGGTCGCAGCAGTCAAAGCAGGATTACCGGGGGGGCTTCCAGTGGAAGCCTCTTTCCTTGAAATCGTAGATGGCCGCCTCATTCAGGACGGGATCGACCGGCTGGAGCTTGCTGGCGTCACCGATATGATTGTCATTCCGTTATTTATGTCCTCGGGCAGCACGCATGTGGATGAGATTGCGTATGCGCTTGGGGTTAAGGACACGGCGGATAAGGAGACGGATTTGGAGCATTTTCGCCTCTCTGCGCGCGTGTTCTTTGGCGAGCCTGTAGACGATCACCCGCTGGTTGCCCAAATGATCTGGGATAAGGTCAAGCCATTGTTCCGCGATCCGGAGCGGGAGGCGCTGCTGCTGGTCGGCCATGGCAGCAGGCATGACGGCTTCCGCCAGCGCTGGGAGCAAGGCATCTCCTCCCTGGCGGCACGGGTGAAAGACATCAGCGGCCTTGCCGTGACGGACTATGCGCTTCTAAATCCAGATAGCGTGCATAAGAAGGTCAGTTATTGGCAAGAACGGGGATATGAGGTGGCTATCGCCCCGTTATTCCTAAGCGCAGGTTATTTCACGAAGAAAGAAATCCCTTCCAGACTGGAAGGATTGACATATCGCTACTCGGGAGAAGCGCTGCTTCCCCATCCGCTTTTGCCTCACTGGATGTTGGATCAAATATTGCATATAATGAGGTCAATGAAATTATGATAAACGGGTGGCGTTCATATCATGAAAAGAGCTAGGTTGATTTATAATCCGTCCTCCGGACGAGAGGAAATGCGGCGCTTGCTTCCCGATGTGCTGGATCGCTTGGATCTTGCCGGCATTGAGACATCATGCCATGCTACGACAGGCGAGGGCGATGCTACGCGGGAAGCAGCGGAAGCGGTGCGGCGCGGCTACGATATCATTATTGCGGCCGGCGGCGACGGCACGTTAAATGAAGTGGTGAACGGCATGGCAGGGCTTGAGCATTTGCCGCCGCTCGGCATCTTTCCGATGGGAACGACGAACGACTTCGCCCGGGCTATGGGAATTCCCAAGCGCTGGGAGGATTATTGCGATTTAGTGATTGAGAACAAGACGCGGCCGATTGATATCGGCAAGGTGAATGGCCGCCACTTTATTAATATCGCCGGCGGCGGCTCGCTGACGGAGCTGACGTATGAGGTGCCCAGCAAGCTCAAGACGATGATCGGCCAGTTGGCTTATTATATGAAGGGGATCGAGAAGGTTGCCAGTCTGTCGCCGACGGAGCTAATCATTCGTGCTGATGGGCACGGGGTGCTGGAAGGCGAGTTCATGCTGTTCCTGATTGCGAACAGCAACTCTGTCGGCGGCTTTGAGAAGCTGGCGCCGGATGCGCGAATTGATGATGGCCTGCTGGACGTGATCGCGGTGCGCAAATGCAATCTGGCGGAATTCATCCGCCTGCTGACGATGGCGCTGCGCGGCGATCATTTCAGTGATCCTCGTGTCGTCTATTTCAAGACGACCCGGATGGAGGTCACTTCACCGGGCCTGGTTCAGTTGAACCTGGACGGCGAACTGGGCGGGGAGCTGCCCGGCGTGTTCGAGATTTTGCCGTCGCATTTGCGGATTTTTGCGTAAATACGAGGGTTAGCGGGTTAGGGGATTGGCTGGGCAAGAGGCCAGTGGCAGGTGGGGTTGCATGCTTGTCGGGGAGACCCCTTGGCTGGGTGAAGAGCGTTCGCGCCGGACTGGCTATATCGGACTGGGCGGATTGCAGGTAATAGGATAGTGAAGAGTCGATATTTGGACGGATATAGAGGGGCTGTTTTCCGAAGCATGCAGGATGCGGGGAACAGCCCCGGCTTCATGAAGGTGGCATGATGGAGTCCGGCAGGCTGATGTGTTAGTGGGCTAGGGTGGGCTGGAAGAGCGTAGAGTAGGCTGGGCAAGAAGGCAAGAAGGGCAAGAAGACCCGAAAACCTGATGAGAGAAGATTAAGATCAGGATAAGTGGCAGGACCGGGTGGCCTGGAGACCTAAGAGGCTCAGTAGGCCCGACAGACCGGACAAACCTGGCAAGCCCGGCAGAACTGGTAAGCCCGGGAAACCTGACAAACCTGACAAGCCCGGAAAAACTGACAGAACTGACAGAAGCGGAAGGCATTAAAGCCGGGAATCGTGGAGAAATGGAAACCCTGGCGGATTTTCTAAATATGAGGGAATAACCTTACAAGAAAGAAGTGAAATACCAGCAATGAAGAGGCAGCGAAGTAATGGGGCAGCGGGCAGGAAGGAAGCGGCGGGCCGTGCCTATGGATCAGCGGAACGCGAGACAGGTATGCGCAGCTCTAGTAAACGAAGCAAAAATGGAAGTCCCGGTAATTTGCGTGGCGCTAGGAAGCAGCAGGCTCCAGAAATCGCCGGACTGCCTGTCAGCAAAAACGATGAAGTTGTTATCGAAATCATCGGCATGAACCACGACGGCGAGGGCGTGGGCCGGGCAGATGGGTATACGCTGTTTGTGCCTGGGGCCCTTCCGGGCGAGAAGGCGCTCGTGAAGGTGCTGAAGACGAAGAAGCAGTACGGCTATGCCAAACTGCTTGAGCTGCGTGAAGCCAGCCCGGATCGCGTAGCCGCGCCGTGCGGCATTTACGACAAGTGCGGCGGCTGCCAGCTGCAGCACTGGAGCTACTCAGGCCAGCTGGCCTGGAAGCGCCAGCACGTGGTCGATGCGCTGGAGCGCATCGGCAAGCTGCGCGTGGCGGCGGAGGGCTCTGCGGCGAGCGAGGACGTTGAGACGCCGGGAGCAGCGCGTGGCGGCGAGGGTATTGTTGTGCTGCCGACGCTTGGCATGGCGGAGCCTTGGCGCTACCGCAACAAGGCCCAGGTGCCGATTGGTGTGACCGACGGCGGCTTGGTGGGCGGCTTCTATGCGCGTGGCAGCCACCGCATCGTCGACATGGAGACCTGCCTGATCCAGCATGAGCATAACGACGATGTCGTCACCCGCGTGAAGGCGATCGGGCGCGAGCTCGGCATCACGGCCTACGACGAAGAGACGGGACGAGGCCTCTTGCGCCATGTCGTCGTGAAGAAGGCTTTTCGCACTGGAGAAATGATGCTTGTCCTCGTCACCAACGGGCAGGTCATTCCGCACGTCGAAGCCTGGATCAACCTGATCCGGGAACAGCTCCCGCAGGTGGTCAGCATTTGCCAGAACATTAATACGAAGCAGACCAACGTCATCTTTGGCGACGAAACCCGCGTCCTCTGGGGACGAGACGTCATTTATGATTATATCGGTGACGTCCAGTTTGCGATCTCGGCGCGCTCTTTTTACCAAGTGAATCCGGTGCAAACAGAAGTGTTGTACAGCAAGACGGTGGAATATGCAGGGCTGACCGGAAGAGAGACCGTCATCGACGCCTACTGCGGCATCGGGACGATTTCCTTGTTCCTGGCGCAGCACGCTGAACGCGTATATGGGGTAGAAATCGTCAAGGAAGCGATCGAAGACGCCCGCAGCAATGCCGAGTTAAACGGGATGAAGCATGTGACGTTTGAGGTGGGAGCTTCGGAGGATGTTATTCCACGCTGGAAGGAGCAGGGCATTGAAGCAGATGTGATCGTGGTCGATCCACCGCGCAAAGGCTGCGATCCCCGCTTGCTGGAGACGATCCTGGAGATGAAGCCGGAGCGGGTGGTATATGTAAGCTGTAATCCTTCGACGCTGGCAAGGGATCTGCGGATTTTGGAGGACGGTGGCTACCGGACACTAGAGGTGCAGCCGGTGGATATGTTCCCGCACACAACACATGTGGAGTGCGTAATAGGAATATGTCGAGACGATACGTAGAAGTGCTGAATTATCAGTATTCTGCAAAGTATGCTTCGTTTACGACTAATGGAAAGGACTACAGGAATAAGGTGTTAAACGATAAAATCGAGGTTTCTATTGTTCTCGACTTGGAATGGATAGATTCACCTAGTGATTTTTAATTGAAAACAAGAATATCCAAGAGAGCGTCCTTATCGGGGCGTTCTCTTTTTATATAGATATTTCTTCAAAGAGCCGGTTGTCCCTCTCAGGCAGCCGGCATTTTTCATGAAAGGAGGAACAGCGAATGACGAAGGTGATTGCTCTTGCCAATCAGAAAGGCGGTGTCGGCAAAACGACTACGGCTGTTAATTTGGGTATTGGCTTGGCGACTGAAGGTAAAAAGGTTCTTCTAGTGGATGCGGATGCACAAGGCAATTTGACAGATGCGTTGGGTTACCGCGAACCGGATAATTTGTCAATTTCTTTGGCTACACTGCTCGTTAAAAATATGTTGGAAGAATCGTATCCGCCCCAAAAAGGCATTTTGCACCATCCCGAAGGGATTGACCTAATGCCCGGTAACATCGAATTGTCTGCTGTTGAAGTCTCGCTTGTCAATACAATGAGCAGGGAAACGATCTTGCGCTCCTATATAGACAAGGTGAAAAAGGACTATGATTATGTCCTTATTGACTGTATGCCCAGCTTGGGCATGTTGACCATCAATGCACTGGCGGCTGCTGATAGCGTCATCATTCCGGTTCAGGCGCATTATTTACCGGCGAAAGGAATGACGCAGCTTTTGCAAACCATTTCCCGTGTCCGACGCCAAATCAACCCGAAGTTGCTGGTAGATGGCGTGCTGCTGACGATGGTGGACAACCGGACCAACTTTGCCAAGGATATTTCCTTTGTTCTTCGGCGTGATTATGGAGACAAGCTGCGTGTGTTTCAAACGGAAATTCCGCTTTCCATCCGTGCGGCGGAAACGAGCGCCAAGGGGAAGAGCATTTATAAGCATGATCCGAACGGACAAGTAGCCGAAGCGTATGCGGCATTTACAAAGGAGGTGAAGGGTATTGGCAAAGAAAGACGACAGACGCGCCAGCATCAAGCTGACCACAGTCGATGATTTGTTTTCGACCGATGAGAGCCGCGCCGATGCACAGCGGGAAAAAGTGATGGACATCCCGTTGTCAGAGATCAGCGATTTCCCCGATCATCCATTCAAAGTAAAAGCGGATGAAGCGATGCTGGAAATGGCAGATAGTGTGAAGCAATACGGCGTATTGGTTCCTGGATTAGTACGTCCGAAGGCAGAGGGCGGTTATGAGATGGTCGCCGGACATCGGCGGAAAAAGGCGAGCGAGCTGGCGGGTATGGAAATGATGCCTTGCATCGTCCGCGAACTGGACGACGATCAAGCGACCATTATTATGGTGGACAGCAACCTGCAAAGGGAGCATATCGCGCCTAGCGAGAAGGCGTTTGCTTATAAGATGAAGCTGGAGGCGATGAAAAGACAGGCAGGCAGACCAAGTAAAGAAAATGTGTCCCAAGTTGGGACACAAAAACGTTCCGATGAACTGCTAGCAGATCAAGTTGGAGAAAGTCGCAATCAAATTCAGCGATATATTCGCTTGACTCATTTGATCCCTTCCATTCTTGAAATGGTAGATGAAAAACGGATCGCGTTTAATCCGGCTGTTGAGTTGTCTTACTTGGCCGAAAAAGAGCAGCAAGACCTTTATGAAACGATACAGTCCGAAGACTGTACGCCTTCTTTGTCACAGGCGCTGCGTATGAAGAAACTGAGTCAGGGCGGACGGCTCAATATGGATGTTATCTTCTCGATTTTGACGGAGGAAAAGCCCAATCAGAGGGAAAAAATGCACATTCAGCGGGAGCGCATTGATCGCTTTTTCCCTAAGAATTTCACTGAAAAACAAAAGGAGGACCTTATTGTCCAATTGCTTGAAAGCTGGTATCGCAAGCGGCAGCGCGAACATGGAAGATAATCTTAAGCAACATGAACAAAAAATAGCCATTCCTTACTCTCCATTGCCGGGGAGTTTTTTTGTGCCTACAAGGAGGTGACGGAGATGCTCTTTACGGAAGGTAAATGGCGGAAATACGAACGATTAATGAAAGAAAGGCCCGGTTTTGACCGCAGAGAACCGAAAGATGAATCGGAGCGTTCCAACACAGCTAAAGAGGAACGAAGAAAAAGAAGTCGAGCAAAGCATAAAAGCAATGAGAAGGAAGAAAGTTGAAATTCATTGGTATAGAAAGGAGTCGTGAGCATGTCTTGGACCTATCGTCATCGCAAGATGCTGGTGATCGCTGCCATTTTGATCGGCATTCTTTTGCTCGTGTCGGCTGCCATTTTTCACTTGATGAGACAAGCTGAACAACAGCAGGAACATCAGGAAGTGATCGCCCATTATGAGAGGCAAATAGAACAGTTAACAGCGACTAAAGAAGAATCGCTGCAAACGGTATGGACCGTGGCTCGAACCATTCCGGCCGGTGACCAGATCGAACCGGAAGACGTCACAGCAATGACCCTGCCGACCGCATTGGTTTCGCCCGAAATGATCGTTAAGGAAGAAGAGGCGGTCGGTAAACACGCCAAAGTTGAACTTCGCCCGGGAATGCCGCTTCTTGCTTCTGTGCTGTATGAGGGCAACCCGATTGCCAAGGATGTGCGGACACAAGAGTTTCAAATCATTCAGCTTCCGTCGCATCTGGGAAAAGCACAGTATATCGATGTGAGGATCAACTTCCCGACTGGCGAAGATTTCGTTGTGCTTGCCAAAAAGCAGGTGCTTGATCGCGAGGGAACCGTCATTTGGCTGGAGATGAATGAAACCGACCTGCTGCTCACATCAAGCGCGATCATCGATGCTTATCTGCAAGGCGCAAGATTATACGCGGTGCCCTATATCGAACCGGGACTGCAAGAGGCAGCGACGGCGACTTATCCGGCCAATCCGATGGTGTTGGATTTATTGGAGCAAAACCCGAACCTGGTTGAGCAGGTTTCTACTGAGCTGGCTCGTCAGCAACGCGAAAGGTTGGAAAGCAACCTGAATGAAATGAGCGAAGCGGACAAAATGCGGGTGATGTACGGCAATGTCACCGTGCAGCAACAACTCATGAATGAACGGGCCGCAACACAGCAAAGCAATGCCGCTCAGCAAATGCCGCAGCCCCCTAGTTTCCCGGAGCAGGATGACCAAGAGTCGGTGCAAGGAGAAGATGAACAGCCGCCTTCTTCCGTTCCGGTCGTGGTAGAAGAAGAATCGCCCGAAGCGACGTTGCCCGATCCACCGCCTGCGTCCGAGCCAGAGTCAGAAACGGACCCGGATTATTCAGAAATCTTTAATCAATAAGGAGGAACCATGAAAAAGATTGTATTTTTAGGAGCGCCGGATAAAAGCCATGTGCTGTTATTGCTTGGCAAACTCCTGGCCGCAATGGATTACAAGGTGCTGGTGGTGGACTCCACTCTCGCACAAACGACACAAGGATATTTGCCGCAGGAAGAATTACGCGCCCCGCTCTACGAGTTTGAAGGTGTGGACGTGGCCTGTGGTTTTATCTTGTATTCGCAGATGGAACGATACTTGTATCAGAAAGCAAGTGGCATGGATTATGATGTGATGCTGCTGGACACCGACCATACCGAAATGGTCAAAGGGCGGGAGTTGCCCCATTACGACAAGCGGATCTGGTGCAGCAATTTCAACCGATTGACCATGCAGCGAAATGTCGAATTGATGCAGCGGTTATGCTTGCATGAAGCGCAGAATCAACCGGTATCGTTTTACAAGATGATGCTATCCGTTGTTCATCTGACTGTCACCGAGACGTATCTCGATTCCGCTTTTGCTCAGCAGACCATTCGCTGGGAGGAAGCGGTTTTTCGTTTTCCGCTGGATGAGCGTGATGTATCCGCCGAGCTGGAAAACCAGCATCATGGCCGAATCGATGTGAAGGGACTATCGGGAACGTATCGTCGCACCATATCGGAGATGGCACAACAGTTGTTTGATTGGGACGACAAAACCGTTCGCAAGGCATGGAAGCGGCTTCGCCAAGAACGCGCCATCTTCCGTCGCTAATCAGGCTGATCAAAATGATTGAGAGGAGGGGACACGGTGACGGGACATACAATCGTGTTTTGGAGTCCGGTATCGGGAACCGGGACAACGAGCAATCTGGCAGCGACTGCCTCGGTCATGGGACTGGAATATTCGGCACACATGTTGCTGCTGGGTCATTGTGAAAGTCACGATATCGCCTTGAAGCAATGCTTTTATCAAACGCATGCCTCTCGGGAGATGGACATGGATGTCTCAGTCAATATGGGTGTAGATGCGTTGTTGCGACTGCTGCAAAACCGAAAATTGCAACCCAACATGATTCGGGATTACACGCTGCCTTTGTTAAAGGACAGGCTCGACTTGCTGCCGGGTTCAAGCAAGCCGGATGATCGTTTTATTGACATGGCCACGCCTTGGATGGAACCGCTGCTAAGCATGGCGAAACGGATGTATGATCTTGTGTTTGTGGATGGCGGCAGCGGAAATTCATCGGAATGGACCAACGGTTTACTGCGGCTGGCGGATGTGCTGGTGGTGTGCCTCCCGCAAAATCGGTTGGCTGTCCATCGTTTTTTTCGGATGGATGAACTTCAAGCGATGCTCGCAACTAAAAAGCATGTGCTTGTGTTCGGAAAATATGATCGGTACTCATCTTTGACCCATAAAAATTTGTTGCGTCCTTATGGACGGCGCTTACAAGCATGTTCGGTCAGTTACAATACACGGTGGTTGGATGATGGACAAAACGGGCAGGCGATTTCATACATGTATCGCAATCGGCAAGTGCCGAGGGAACATGAAAACTATCTGTTTATGCGGGACGTGCGAGCGTTGGCACAGGCGTTGACTGAACAAACGGGTTTGCACAATGCCTTTTTCGGCGGGAAGGAGACCCCGATATGATGGGCGTGTTACATGGTCTGTTGATCGGAGGCATTGTCTTGATTGGCGTATTGTTCCTGTATTTGCGCATGAGCCGAACCTTGCCGGAACGCCAGCAGGAAGCGCCGGTGTACACGTTGAAGGCGATGGAAGAATACGTCAAAGGAGCACTACATGACGTGATAAGCGCCAATCTGACGGATTACGGTCTATCAGAAGAAGAGTACCGGCGACGGAAAAACAAGCGGGCCGAGATGAAAAAAGCGCTGCGCGGATGCACGTCTGGCGATCTGCGTGACAAAATGTATGTTAAGCAATATATAACGGATTTGCTTGCACAGCACTATACGTTGGATCATGAACATCTGAACCGGTTGATCCCATTTGATCGCCCTGAATCGTTGTCGCATCAGGATCGGTTTGACATCTTGCTTCATGTATACAAAAAACGTCACGGCTATCATGCGCTTAGTGAACTCATACGCCGCTATGATCTGGATCGGCCCAAGCCGGATGTCCAAGAAGAACAGGAGCTGTCTTACCGTATCACGGCTGAAGAGATCGGCGAGATTTATGAACAAGAAGACGTCCGGCTATCGGAAGAGGATAAACTGCAAATCGTGGTGCAGCGCATTTACCAGCACTACAAAGGCTTTAGTGTCGTGGACGAGTTGCGCGATATGCGCATTGACGGCGTGTCCGGTGGAGTTTCCGGTTTGCCGCCTTCCGTATGGGAAGAAACATGGGATTGGGAAGGGGATGTTCAACTCGGCGAAGTGCCGCGGGCGCATGATAGTGTGTGGGTTTTTTATGAAGGGAAATCCATTCACCTCAGTTTCCTCTCCTTTGGATCGGAACTGGAACTGCGGCGTGTATGCCAAAACATCTACAAACATAATTTTCCCGGCCAGTTGTCCGAAACGACCGGATACAAGGTGAATGAAATGGCCGACGGTTCTCGAGTCGTGGTGCTGCGCCCCCGATTTGTCGAGTCGTGGGCTTTTTTTGTGCGCAAATTTGATGTGCAAAATGCCACTTTAGAACAGTTGATTCGCGATGAACATGCGGAACTGCCGATTGCTCTGATTCGCTATCTTGTGATGGGAGAGCGCATTACGGCGATAACTGGCGCGCAAGGCAGCGGGAAAACGACGCTGCTTATGGCCATGGTGCGTCATATATCCGCCCTGCTCCCGATTCGCGTTCAAGAGATGAGCTTTGAACTGCAACTGCGCAAAATTTATCCGAATCGTAATATTCTCAGCCTTCGGGAAACTGAAACGATCTCCGGTCAGGCTGGGCTGGATATACAGAAAAAAACGGACGGCTCGGTCAACATTTTGGGTGAGGTGGCGACCGACCCGGTAGCGGCCTGGATGATTCAAATGGCGCAAGTGGCTTCACTTTTTACGTTGTTTACCCACCACGCCAAAACGTTTCGCGATTTGGTGTTGTCCTTGCGCAATTCATTGCTCAAAACCGGCGTGTTTACCAATGAACAGGTGGCAGAACAGCAAGTGGTCAGCGTCATCAACTTCGATATTCATTTAAAACGGGATGCGGACGGTCGCCGCTATATCGAGCGCATCACGGAATGCGTACCGCTTGCACAGGAAGTGCCTTACCGGACAGACTTTCGCGAGAAGAAGACGCTGGATGAGAAGATGGATGCGTTTATGGAGACGGTGACGGATTACTTCCAACGCTCCACGGATCGAAAGCTGTATGAAGCGAGAAATGTCATTGAATATCGGGATGGCCGTTATGTTGCGGTTCATCCGTTGTCCGAACAAAGCCGCAAAGAGATTGCCGAGCGGCTTTCCGGTCCGGACCAGGCAGCTTTCGAGGCGTTTTTGTGTAATTGGGGGGATGGCGATGAATCTTGAGTGGCTTTCCCTGCTGCTTGGCGGAGCGACGCTGTTGTTTCTTGGGGCGGTCTTAGCGTTTCAATTTTTGTCCCGCTATGGGGAAGCCGGGGCAGCACGAAAGTATGAAGCCTTGCGCCAACCTGCCAAAACGAGCAACAAGCAGGCATTGCACAACGGCATGCAACAACTCTATACCCTCTGCTCTCGTGTACCGCTCTTGCGTACCTACTTACACTTCATTCGTCGTCGTTTGGTTATTCTCCACCTGGGCGATGAGTGGAAGCTGCGTCTGGAGACGATGCGGACGGCGCTTTGGCTCTGGGGCATGTTGCTTGCAGCGGCTGTGCCGATCACGCTTTGGGTGCGCGATGTATTTACACTTGTCATGCTGATGATTGGCGGTTGGGTTTGCCACGGCATGTTAACAGACGTATTCGTACAACGGTTGGAAATGCGATTGTTGCGTCAGCTACGCCAGTTTTTCGGGGATGTCCGTCATCATTATCACCGACACGGAATGGTAGAAGAAGCGATTTACGAAGCGACGGATGAAGCGCCGTATGAAATGACTTTGCACGGCCAGGAAATCGTTGAAGTGTTGACCGACAGCCACGCGGAAGAACGACTGGAACAATACTTGGAAGCGGCTCCGAACCGTTATTTGAAAGGTTTGGCCGGATTGTCGTATCTGGTGAAGGAATACGGAGACAAACAAACGGATAGCGGATCATTGTATTTGAAGGCATTGGGAAAATTGGCCGGTGAATTAAACTTTGAACTGTTGCGCCGGGAACGCCTTGGTTTTTTGCTGCATGGGCTGTCCGTTATTGCCCTGCTTCCGCTCTTGTTTACCCGTCCGATTGAAGCATGGGCCAGCTATTATTTTTCGGCGATGGACGCCTTTTACAGCAGTGTGATGGGTTGGAGCATAAAGCTCGGCTTGATGGGGGTCGTTTGGCTCTCCTATGTTCTGCTTCGTCATATTCAGAGCTTGGAGACCTCGCCGAAAATCACCAACCGAAAGAGATGGGAGAAATGGGCGCACGGCTGGGGCTGGATGTGTTGGCTCGTTCACCGATTGGGTCCTGCTCCTGGCTCAAGGGAAGCGGAACGGATGGTGAAGCTACTGAAAGAAACGGCTTCTCCTCTACGGTTGGAATGGTTTTATGTCCAGCGAATCGTGGCGGGAAGCATGGCTTTTCTTGCAGCAATGGGGCTATTCATAGCTTTGCATTTTACGGATCGGCATCAAGTGCTATATGCGCCGGTGTATGCCAATACGTTGTTTGGTCAAGCGACGCCTGAGGAGCAGGAAAGAGCGCTGGAAGCAGCCGCGCTGGATCGGAGAATCATCGAACAAGTAAAGGGGGTGAGGCCTACAGAGGAGTCGCTCTTGGAGCTGTTGCGAAAGGAGACCGGAGGAGAACGTTCGGATGAAGCGCTTCGCGCGGATGCACAGCGCATTATAGGCAAGTTGGAGAAACTCGACAGGCAATACGTCAAATGGTGGCAAGCGCTATTGACCGTTTTGGCGGGCTGGGTCGGCTACTGGGCGCCGGTCGGCATTCGCCTGTTCCAGCGCAAGATGCGGCAAATGGAAATGAAGCATGAAGTGGATCAATTGCAGGCGGTCATTGCGATGCTGGCCGATATGGATCGCATGTCGGTAGAGCATTTGCTAATTTGGATGGAGCAGTTCGCCCGCGTGTTCGAAGAGCCGCTGCAAACATGCCTGCTCCATTTTGATCAAGGCGCTGAACAGGCGCTGGCGCAGCTCAAGGAGGATGCGCCTTTTCAGCCATTCGTGCGCATGGTGGAAAAGCTGGAACTGGCGGCAAGCACGCTGCCGATTCGAAAAGCGTTCGATGATTTGGAGTCCGAGTACGTGTATGCACAGGAAGAACGCAAGCAGGAGTACGAACGATTGATTGAGCACAAGGCGGACTGGGGCAGAATGATCGGGTTCGCACCAATGATGGCGCTTATTTTCGGTTATCTGGTCATTCCGCTCATTGTTGTTAGCTTGAACCAAATGTCGGTGTACTACGAGCAATTGCAACGCATTCAATAATTCATCTTTAGTGGTGCTTTCCATGTTGGAAAGGACCGTTTTTTATTTCTACATTTAAAGGAGAGATCGACTATGTCCAATGCACAAAAGGCGCTGGTAATGGCGGCGGGCATTTTCCTCGCAATTGCGCTCATTACCCTCGCTGTCGTGTTGTTTATTTCCGCGCAAGATTCTACAAAAGCAGCTCAAAGCAATTTTAGCAATATCCAAACGGAATTATCGCAGACGGCATTTACGGTGTACGACAACACGACACTTTCGGGTAGTCAAGTCGTCAATGCTCTGCGCAAGTTTTCGGATCAGGAACAATTTGGCATCCAAATAATCACCGGGAAAAACCCGACCGGACAGTGGTATGGCAAAGTCATCAACATTGGCGTTCCGATGGACAGCATCACGTATGGATCGGTCGTTGGCGATGCGCCTGGACGTTTGGAGCATACCGTCGATGAAGCCAATGTGAACTATGTTAATCCGAGCGGAAAGTTTCAGGCGCAATTGGTGCTAGATCGCAGCAACGTCATTCGCGGGATCGTGTTCCGGCAACAATAAGGTGCGAAAATGAAATGAAGCCAAGGGGCGTCTGTCTAGCTGACGCCCCCTTTTGCTGAAAGGAGGAAGCCATTGGATTACGCAACGCGAACGATGTTGGAGATGAGTGCATCCTGTCTCCTGTTTTTAGTCGCCGTAGTTAGCGGGCTATGGCTGTTTCAAAACGGCGCGACGCTTGCCGATTCGGCCTATTTCTCAGGTATGACGCAGGACCGGACCATCCGGCAAACGTTGTCTCCCTTGTCCGGTGATGGCAGGATGTCGGGAACCGAAGTGTTTCAGGCCATCGCGCGGTTGGAAGAAGGAGATGCGGAAATCGTGGTGGATGGCGTCCGATACGCATCACCGGTGAATCGGGAGCAATGGTTTTCTGATAGAATCCAACTCCATGGCCGCTACAGCGTCTCGCACGAACGTGACACGGACGGGCGTCTGATGTGCCTGATAGTCGTCACACGTTAAGGAGAATGCCATGAACAGTTATATCAAAGTGTTTGCGATACTGCTTGCCGTACTGCTGCTTTACATCTACCCGATTTACACAGCGTTCCAGCAGCAGGATGATATTTCTGAGTTGGTCGTCCTGCGGGCGACAACGGCGTTTGTGGATGCGGTACGTGACAAAGGATATATTTCACCGACCATGTATACCGATTTCAGACAAGCTATTGAGGCGACGGGCCTTAATTTCGATGTGCAGATGGAACATGAGAGCAAGAAATATGTGCCGGTATATGACGATCCGGCCAGGCCGGAAACGTTCCAGGGCACGTATGAAGTGCATTATGATGCGTTTTACAACGCTCAAATCTTGCCGGTGCTGTTTCCCGATAGCTCTGCCCCCAGAGATGACCCGTCAAGAAGGTACAAACTGCGGGTGGGCGATACGTTCACGGTCACGGTCAAAAATGTGAGCCGTACGCCCGGCACGATCTTGTTTGATTTTCTGAACAGCACCGTCAGCCCGAACGATAAAATATTCATTCCTTATGGCGGGGTGGTACGCAATGAAGTGGATTGAATGGGCTGTCGTCGGCGTGCTGATCTTTTTCCCGTTTGCCACGATCAATCAGATTGACGTGGAACTGATGCGTCAAACGATGCTGCTCGAACTGCGTTATGACGCTGCCATGGATGCAGCGGTGGATGCGGCAGCACAAGCACTCATCATTAATGCTGATCAGCAGCATGAGTCACGCTACGAGTCGGTCAAGCAAGTAACGGTCAACAAGGAGGAAGCTCTCACGGCGTTTTACCGGACGCTGTACACCAATTTTGGCATATCCAGCGATCCGGTTTCGCAAGGGGTGTTGCAGCGTTACATTCCGGTAATTATCGTCATTGGATACGACGGGTTTTATGTCTATGCTGAGGATGAATGGACAGATCGTAACGGTCATACCGTCATGGCATCGGCTTGGGGAACCAAACAGCCGTATGCGTATACCGATTCAAGCGGCAACAGCTACTCCTTTACGTTGGACGAACAAGTGCTGGTGTATGTCGCGGCGACTCGTAGTTGGCATGAGGGTTTTCGCAGGGACATTCAAGCGGAGGCCAACATTCCGTTGTTAAGAGATGCTACGTTATTTAATGAAGTGCGTCGTAGCACCATCGTGGGCGCAATACAAGATGAGCTATCCTATCGGATCAACAAGCATAACGAGGTCGCCCTACGAAATGGTCTTTCCTATACGTTTACATTTCCGTCCATCCCGATGGAGGAATGGCACAACACGATTGCCGATGTAGGCGTTGTAGCTTTTATGCAGGGCATTCCGATCGGACACAAGGTATATAACAGCTACGCATTGGGCGGCAGCCGCGTGATGAAGCCAACGGAGATTGTGGGAGCGATGAAAGACAATATGAAAGTATATTATCGCAGAACCTGCCCGTTCTCCTATCCGATAGAAGAAACGTTCACAAGTGAAAAAGCGGCTGCGAAACAGGGCTATATGCCCCTTTCCTGTTCCTCTTTCTAAAAGTGGACAGACTGATTCATGCACATTATGCTAGTAGTAACAGGTGCAACCAGTTCAGTCAGGATTACTTGAATAAGAGGTGAAATGAGTGAAGAAATGGTTTATGGCCATGACGATTACCGTCCTGGTTAGCAGCTTGTTCGGAGTTGCGGCAAGTGCTGCCAGTCTTCCTCCTACGTTTGTAAGCGTGGTGTTGGACGGTAAAAAAATATGGTTTCCCGATGCCCAAGCTTATGTTGACGAGAACCAGCGAACATTAGTGCCAGTTCGCTTTGTTGCGGAATCGCTTGGTGCCAAGGTTGGCTGGGAAGCTCCGAGCCAATCGGTGCCGATTGAACGGGACGGCCAGCAGATTCGACTGCAAATCGGTTCAAATATTGCGCTTGTCAATGGACAAGAGGTCGCTTTAGATACGCAAGTGGTAACCAAGGACGGCCGGACGTTTGTGCCGCTGCGTTTTGTCAGCGAGGTGCTGGGCGCAGAGGTGGAATGGGACGGCAGTACGTCAACGGTGACAATTCACACGAAGGACATCTCTGAGAGCGACACGGATGAATGGGGCCGCTTGCTCCGCAAGACGGATCTTCCGAAAAATGCGGCGGACTATCCCTACATTTTGGCCGATGTTCCCAATGAGATGTACGAGATGGCGTACCCCCCCTCCCGTCCTTCAGAAAGCAAAGTGTCTTCCGAACTGTACGCGACCATCCCCGAATACAACAAGCAGAACGTGGACATCTGGATGGGACACTTAAAAACGTTTGGCGCTTTGTTGTTAAATGTAGATTACCGCACGATTGATGATACGTGGGCGCAGGCCATGTTTGCAACGAAGATGCAAAACTCCAATGCGGAATTGAGATACATTCGTGAATATGTGGATTGGGTGAAAGAAAATCAAATTCATATTATGGGCTACCTGGAACCGGAGCCGTCCATGATTTTTTATGACGGGTTTGGAGCGGATTATATTCGCGTCAAGTTTCGGGTTCAATTCCTCTCGTTTAAACATCATGAACGGTTGATTTATGATAACTGGTTTCCGCAGGAAGCAGATTTTGAAAAGAATGTGTGGTATGAAGGGTACGCCGACATCAAAATGGTCACCAACGTCGGCGGCCATTGGGGAAGCACGTTAAAGGTCTCGCCCACGGCCAGCTTGTTTTTCAACCACACGATTTCAAAGGTGGAATGATCGGTGAGCAACAGAAAACTTTATCAACGTGTACTGTGCATGCTGCTGGCATGCACTTTTTTTATGCCGTTTTTCGTCGTTCAACAAGCGGCGGCAGCTCCCCCGCAAGTGATTATCCGTGACGGCAAGATTCAATTCGAAATCACCAGCACGGCGGCGAGCACTTCGATTCGGTATCGGACGGTGGGCTGGGTGGTGACCCGGGAGCAAGTTTGCAGCACAACATCGCCCAAACAATGCGCTGACCCGCGCAGCAGGCCGCATGCCTTGTTTATGAATCAGGAAGTACGACAAATCGGGCAGCATCCCGATCCTCCTGTACCGGGGCAACCGTTGACATCATACTACGAAATCCCCGAAGAAATCGTGACGCAGCGCCTCTGGCAAGCAGGAATGGAAGGCATTCAGAACAATGACGATCTTTACTTTTATGCTGTGATGGTATCGGTCAATGCGGACGGCTCGGTGCGGAAAGGTCCGTTTTATACGTTGTCCGGGATCAAACAAGCGGAAGGCTGGAGATTTCCGGACGATCTGGATGATTACTTTGGCTTGCATATTCCATATCGTAGTGCGGAATTCCCGGTGGACGTTATCGCTAAAACAGTAGACGGACGGGTGATTGACCGACCGGATGTGACATTTGAAAAAGGAAAGTTCGAGATCGGGGAAACGATCAATCATGAATTTCCGGCGGTGATCGAAGACAATGGAAAAACGTATACCATCGCTCGCTCCTATATATCACCGAAGCAAGACCCGTCGCGAAAAACGTGGGTGCAGGAAAACCCGGAAACGAACGAAAAAGTGCGCATTCGCAGCTTTACGGTCGCGCTGGGCGGAACGAATCTAATCGCCGAATACCATGAGGAAAATACGGTGAAGGCGATTTATATGACAGAAGGCGGCCAAGTCCTGAAAGAGGTGGATAAAGGCGAATATGCGACCGGAGATGAAGTGAATCACACGTTTGAAGCCGCACTGACCAAAGACGGGCAGACGTATGAAATCATCCGGTCTTATATCACGAACAACAACAAGCCCGACGAGAAATTGTTTATTCAGGAAAAAGGAGATAGCAAGTTGCTGGATCGGTCCATCTTTGTCGGTTCCGGAGGCTCCAATTTTATCGGCATATACAAAGGGGGAAATGGCGGTACGGATGACGAAACAGAGCCTGGAGCTGTCAAGGAAAACGAAGTGATGAATCCCGATGCTTCGGCTGTGATCCAAGCGGATACTCGCGGTGCGGAACGCTTCGACGTGCTTCAAGGCATCCCGACATCGGAGAGTCTTTATGTTCAAGCGAATGCCAAAGCGTATCTGTACCGAAACAAATTTACGGAAATCAAAGGGACGAAGACGTACCCGATTACCGTTAGTCGAACATACACGCTGCGCTGGACGGAATACGTTTCCGGTCCCCCGGACAGCGAAGGCAATCCAACCAGAGTGCCTGTTTCACGCTCGGATACACAAACCGTAACGAAAAGCTATACCGTGGAGCGCAAGTACAGCTACTGGCTCATTGATCGTCTGGAGGTATATGGCTTGCAAAAAGCAGAGGTTTCCAACTACGCGTTACCCAGCGGACAAGTTACCTTGAAGCCGAACGGCTACGCGCAGCCAAGGGTCTCGGTTTCTCACGACGCCACCCATCAGGCTCATATTATCGATCCGGTCTATCAAAATGTGACGCTGCCTGGGCAAACGATTCAAGGAGGTTCCAGCCGTCCATCTGTGCCGAATGAGGATTGGACCAACGCAGCGGAACAGGCTGTCGGAAAAATCAAAGTGAAAAATGACTCACTGATCTTTAACGGGCAAACGATTATGGACAACCGGATCACGGAAGAAACCGCCCCGCCCCCGAGGGAGATACCGACTCCGCCCGAGATCGGACAAAATGTTCTGTATAGCAACGGTTTGTTGATCGATGCCAGCAAACCCAACAAGGCCGAACAGCCAAGCTCCGGCACGATCTTCTATGCGCTCATCGAAGGAATTGGAGGCGGCCAGAACCAAAGCTATCCCATTGATGGCATTAATCCGGTGACGGTGCATACGCCGGTCGTCAACCAGGCTTCCGTATCTGACGATCAGGCGCATAATCAAAAAACGCTGCCGACCGCAGGGAGAGCCGCGCTTATTCTGGATCGTCCATTTACGGTCATCATCCCAACCAATGGAGCGCATCGGGATATAAAGGGTTACGGCAATCGCGACTATGGCAAGTATATGCGCGACAAGCAAGTATGGTTTCCGTTTGACGTGTACAAAGCGGATCGGAAAACGCTGATCCCGAAAGAAACATGGACGTCGATCCCGGTCGGCCAGATTCAGACAACGTTTTATTTACCTGTTTGGGTGGACGAGGGCAATTATGATGTACTATTCCGAACCATTGCTGAAAACAGTCCTCCCTCCTTTACGTCACAAATGAACGCCAATTTAGACTTGACGCACCATGTGGCCACACAGGTTGTGCCGGTTGAAGTGATCGGCCGTGTCTATGATTTCCGCATCACAGACATTGCCGACTTTAATTGGGAGACCGTATTTCGCAGAGAACGAGGAAGTGCAACGCCGACTGGCAACGCTTATTGGGTGGGTACGAAGGGCATCGACGGCGCAGCACGGGGGAATCAGCCTCCTTACGTGTTGCCGATACGACCGGGGAGCCATCCGGATGCCGGCAAGAAAAACGTGGCTGTCAAAACCGGCTACCATATTAAATTTGAATTGAAGAGTATGGGCAATATGTTCGGTTCGGACGACGGGATCAAGATTACGCCAACCTTTTACTTTGTCGACAGCAAGGGCAAGAACCGGCAAGAGGTGGACTTGTACTATCATTCGGGGAATAAACGTTTTATTCGCATCGGCTCCAGTGCAGATGTGGAGCGGCGTCATGTGACGCTGGACACCCGCTTGCGCAATATGTCCCAGCAGGAACTGACGAACACGGCATCTTCCCTTTGGTCGCTGAACGGTGCGTCTGGCAACCAGCAAACGTTTATTCAGCAGTTTTTGAAAGATGCACAGCAGCCCGTTTACGTGGGCGGATATGATGTCATGTTGCTCCCGCCACGGCTTCGGACATTTATCGGCAGTATGGAAGTTCCTTCCGGCATTGACGTTTCGCGTGCCCATGCTTCGGTGCAGCGATGGGTTGGCGAATACAGTCTACCTGCCGCGCCGTATGTCGTCCCCAAAGGATTCAACTTGGCCGAGTACGGACGCACCAATCGGCTGGACGATAAGTCGCCTATCTTTTTGCGGGACGGGTACATCATTGTCAATTTCAATATCGAAACGATTCGCAATCAGAATGTGAATCAACCGCATTTGCAGTATATCCACGCGCCGCTCAGCAATCAATGGCGACGAGAAGGGTTTCAGCATCGCTTTGTCGACCCGTATGGAGCAACGTTTAGTTTGCAGGACGGCGATATGGTGTTCTATCATGCCGACCTGTCTTCTTATGATGACTTTGGAACAGGGGGTACCCATTAAATTCACCAGCCGGGAGGATAGATCAAATGGAAAGGTTACAAAGTGCCGCACCGGAGGAGGCGGCTTATTTTTATTCCTCGTCTGCTGAGGAGGGCATTGCGCGCGGATGCATCGGTCATCTGCGCGGCGATTTTGGACGGTCGGGCGAAGAGTTCTGGGTGACCTGGTTTCCCCGGAACTCACCTTTTGAAACGCCTACATTTCAAGAAGAATTGGGCAAGGCGTTTCAAGTGATCGGCGATCAGGGCGTGCTGAAAAGCCGTCGGCATATGCTTCGGTTCTGCAGCCAGCATCCGGAAGCACGGATCGGCGGCGCTTGGAGCACAGATGTGTACGGCTTCCGCATGGAGACGCAGGATCACCGCTACTATTTGCGATGCTTTCCTTTTGCCGGGGATTACAACTTTTACTTATACTGCTACGCCCGGCCGGAGCGCGTGACGGAGCAGCAGCGGCAAGCGTCAGCCGTGCAGAAGAAAAAAACGGAACAGCAACGTTAGTGGAAACGGAGGTTCGGGCGATGTTTGGCGAACTTCAACCGTTAGCATCGGAAGAGACACCTTACTTCTATTCAGCGATCGCGACTCAAAGCAAGGAACTCAGCTATATCGGTCATTTGCGAGGAGATTTCGGCACTGATGACGATCAGTTTTGGATGTCATGGTCGGATCATGCCGGGGAACGGAGGACGCTTGCCTTTCGCCAGGAACTGGCGGCACTTGTGCAACATTTGCAATGGCAAGGACTTTTGCTCAATTTGAATGAGATGCGAGCCTATTGCAGGCGGCACCCGGAAGCACGTATCCCCGGCGCATGGCATTCCGATGTTTGTGGTTTCTGTTTACAAACCACTCACTATCGCTATTATATTCGCTGCTTCCCCCATCTTGGCGATTACAGCTTCTATATCTACTGCTACCGCAAGAATCACTTGCTTGGCCGATCTGTTCAGCAAAACCAGAACGGCGCGGTAAACCTTGTGAAGGAGGACGTACAATGAATGATCTAGCACGCTACATGCTGATCGCGGGAGCAGCCGTCCCGCCAGCTGCAAAGCTGTTGTACGGCTATTGCTGGATAGGGCGGGCGACACAAGTCGGTCTACCTGTCCAGTACAAAAATGGCAATCGATGTAGGTTTTTCTCCTTCGACGGTATGTCGAAACTTGCACCGTTTGCAGAGTAAGGGCTTGATTCGGATCATGACCCGCTATTCGGAGGAGGGGATTCAACTGGCCAATCAGATTACGATCTTATGAAAGGAGAAAGGTACCGTTGACCGCGAAAATACAGCATATCGTTGATTTGTCCGTTCATACCGCCCGCACGGTTGTGGAACATCCCGACCGTTGGGCGGATTTTTTATCGACAGCGGCGTGGAACTACAAGTATCCGTTTCAAGATCAGTTATTAATCTATGCACAGCGGCCCGATGCTACAGCTTGCGCATCCATCGACGTCTGGAACAAGCGGCTCAACCGTTGGGTCAAACGCGGGGCGAAAGGTATTGCACTTATCGAAGACCGGGGCAACCATTTTGGGTTACGGCATGTGTTTGATATCTCGGACACGCAAAGCGGAGATCCTCGACCGGTCTCGCTTTGGCGCATGGAGCCGGGCGATATAGCGGTCGTTACGGAAACGTTGAACAATGCGTTTGGCGAGCAGGAACCGGATGCGGCATGGCCGAATGCGCTGCTGAGCGCAGCCCGGAACGCAGTGGATGACAACAGTTCGGATTATGTGGATTTGCTTGTTCGAGAGCTTGAGGGCAGTCTGCTTGAAGAACTGGAACGCCAACCTGTGGAAGTGCTGTTCCGTCAGATTGTGTATCATTCCGTTGCCTATATGGCACTAACCCGCTGTGGTATGAACGCCCCTCACTATATTGGACGGGAGGATCTTTCAGGCATCGGGAATTTCAATACACTGCCCGCTCTTTCGCAGCTTGGAGCAGCGATCAGCGACATCGCGGAGATGATGCTGCGGGAAATCGAATCGACGATACGGGTGCAGCGGCGTGTAGAACGTCAGACTTCACAGGCTAGAGACGTTCGCACCGTTGCAAGAGAAACGGCCTTGACACAAAATGAAGCTAAACGATTGCCAGAAAGGACGGATGAACATGGAAGTGACTTACACCCGTCAAGGGGGCTATCTGCTGCCCGACCTGACACTGACCGAGGATCATCAACTGATCGGCAAGTATGGGATGTTGCGCAAAAACTACCTGAAAACCGAGAAGAAAGGCACATACGCCAGCCTGCTGCTCTCGGGCGAACTGCACCAGCATCTGACGGAAATCGACCGGTCGGCGCGGACGCAGCTCGAACAGACGATGAACGAACTGCTCCGTCTGCACCCGGCCCCGGACAAAGCGAGCGATCCGCTGGGCTGGACGGGTTACATGAACAGCCTGAAGCAACAGGTGGAGGAGACCATTCTGACAGAACTGATTTACAACTAAAATGGTATGATCGAAAAACGGAAGATCGGAGTCTTCCGTTTTTTCATGACCATCATGCCATCAACGATCTACTGCGCACCGCTCCTTTACTGAAAAGCAAGTCGGAAATCGAGGCTTTCTTCGCCGCACATGAAAATGAAGGGGAGCGGGCGTTGTATGTGCGTAGCCTGTTTGCGCCGGGTCAGTCCGAGCTTACGCTGGACGAAGACCTTCTCATCGGGTATGAACCGTATCGCAATGTGCTCCATCTTTGGACGGGTCCGGCAACCGAACCAACCGCACAAAGTTTTTACGATTGGGAAGTGATCGCCGGCCATATCAACAGTATGATAGTACTTAACGAATTTGACCCGGCACGAAAGACGGAGCCATCGGTTCAGCAGCAAACCTTATTTATGGAACAGGCGGAGGCGGATACAGCCTCCGCTTTTGTCTGGCCGCAGGCGGTGATCGATGCGATTCTCCAACAAGGAAGCGGCTTTGCCAACAGTAAATATCGCATTGCTCTCCATTTTCAGCAATCGTTATCGGAGAAAGAAAACGCCGAATTTTTGAAACGGGAATATGGCACGGGCGGGCGCGCCCCTGTACTGATCGGCACGGATATTTATGAGCATCATGATAGCAAAGGCATCACGTTGACCCGACGTTCAATGACGGATCAAGAGCAAAAGCTGGTGTTGCCTTGGATGAAGGTACAGAAGCGGATCGGCGAGTTGCTGGCGGCGGGACGTTATCTGAATCGTTTGGAAACGGAACGACTTCCTGCATTTGCCGAGCAACTGGAGGGGCGCCGCGGGCAGATGGCCGAAGAAGCGTCTGCTCGCGAACGGTTGGAACAAGAACATCCGTCCTCCTCACAGCAGTCGGAGACGATGGAGCGGAAGCAGGCGCGTTATGCCTATGCGCCCGGCGATACGGTTTTTTTTGGCGCGGACGAATATGAGATTTTGCTGGTGGAAAACGGTAACGTGATGCTGCGGGATGTTCATTTTCCGCTTTTCACCAAGGAACTGGAACGCCGAGATTTTGAACGCATCCTGCGTGAAAATCCGCTTAATGATCATCTGCTAACTGATGAACAAGGAGTGGAAACCGAAGCGGAGGAACCTGCCGGAAAAGAAATAGAGCCGGAGCTTTCGGATGGAGATGAGCCGAAGTCTGCCTCGGCATCCCTTCAGTTAACCGAACAAGTATCGGATGAGGCGCATAATGAGGAAGCACCCTCTGCTCCTTCCGCTGTCGAGGATGTACGGTCTGTTGCACCGCAAACGACTGCGGTGAATTACCGTATCACCGATGACCAGTTAGGGCATGGCGGAGCCAAGGTTAAGTATGGTTTTAATGTAGCCGCGATTCGCTTGCTCAAACAATTGGAGCTAGAAGGCCGCCAGGCAACTGCGGATGAACAGGTCGTTCTCGCCCGCTATGTCGGATGGGGCGGAATCCCACAAGTATTTGACGAAGCGAACGCGCAATGGACGGCCGAATATGCCGAACTGCAATCGTTGCTGGAACCGGACGAATATGCGTCCGCTCGCGCATCAACGCTGAACGCTCACTATACGTCTCCAGTTGTCATTAAAGCAATCTATGGTTGCCTGGAAAGGATGGGCTTTCGCAACGGCAATATTTTAGAGCCGTCCTGCGGGATCGGCAATTTCTTCGGGTTAGTTCCGGAGTCGTTTCAAGACTCGCAGCTATTTGGTGTAGAGCTGGACAGCATCACAGGTCGCATCGCCAAGCAGCTTTACCCGCAGGCAACGATTGCGATCAGCGGGTATGAGGAAACCGCTTTGCCGGACAGTTTTTTTGATTTGGCCATAGGGAATGTTCCTTTCGGCGGGTATGGTGTGGCGGATAAACGCTACGACAAGCACAAGTTTCTCATTCACGATTACTTCTTTGCGAAAACATTGGACAAAGTGCGTCCGGGCGGCATTATTGCCTTTATTACGTCCAAAGGAACGATGGATAAACAGAACCCGGCTGTCCGCAAGTATATTGCGGAACGGGCAGAATTGCTGGGTGCGGTTCGTTTGCCGAACAACGCTTTTCAGTCCAACGCCGGAACGGAAGTGACGGCGGATATTTTGTTTCTGCAAAAGCGCGACCGAATGGTGACTGTCACCGAACAAAGTGTGGAATGGATTGGCTTGGCAGAGACAGCCGAAGGCGTGCCGATCAATGCGTACTTTGCTGCGCATCCTGACATGGTGCTTGGGACGATGGCGTTTGATGACCGGATGTATGGCAATAGACAGGAGACGACTTGCAACCCGTACCCGGATGCTAATTTAAGCGAACTGCTGGGAGAAGCACTGACCAATATCCATGCCGATTGGGTGGAGGTTGAGAGGGAAGTAATGCCGGATGAAGAAGACACGTCCCTCCCGGCCGATCCGACCGTGCGCAATTTCAGTTATACCCTTGTGGACGGCCAACTGTATTACCGCGAAAACAGCCGGATGCACCGAGTGGACACGTCGGCCACGGCCGCCGGGCGAATCAAAGGTATGATCCGATTGCGGGATACGGTGCGCGAACTGATCGAATACCAGACGGAAGATTATAGCGACGAAGAGATCCGGGAACAGCAGCGGAAATTGAATGCGCAGTATGATCGTTTTACCGCCCAATACGGTCTGATCAACAGCCGCGCCAACAGCCTGGCATTCGCCGACGATAGCGCCTATTTTTTACTTTGTTCATTGGAAGTGCTCGACGAGGAAGGGAAGCTGCTACGCAAAGCCGATATGTTCACGAAGCGTACGATTCGGCAGCGCACGACCGTTCGGCATGTGGAAACGGCAGAGGAAGCGCTGGGCGTCTCCATTGGAGAAAAAGCACGTGTCGATCTCCCCTATATGCAAGAATTGACCGACATGACAACGGAACAGCTTGTTCAGGAGTTGCGCGGCGTGATCTTCCCCAACCCGGAAAGACTGGATGAGAAAGGACAGCCGGTTTTTGAAACGGCGGATGCTTATTTGTCTGGCAACGTTCGTGACAAACTTCTGATTGCACGGCGTGCCGCCGAAATGGATGCAGAGCGGTACGGCGAAAATGTCAAAGCATTAGAAGCGGTGCAGCCGAAAGATTTGGATGCTTCCGAGATTGATGTGCGGTTAGGAGCGACGTGGCTTCCTCCGGAAGTGATCCGGGAGTTTATATTCGAACTGGTGGACACGCCATACATGTTCCGGCAGTCTATCGACGTCTTGTATTCCGAATATACAGCTGCCTGGAATGTCCGAGGGAAAAGCAATGACCGCAGCAACAACATTAAAGCCAACGTGACCTTCGGAACGAATCGTGTGAATGCGTATAAGATTTTGGAAGATACCTTAAATTTGCGAGATGTGCGCATTTTCGATACCGTGCTGGAGAATGGCGTGGAAAAGCGCGTTTTGAACAAGCAAGAGACCGCAATTGCCCAACAAAAGCAGGAGATGCTGAAAGAAGCGTTCCGCGATTGGATTTGGAAAGACCCGCAGAGGCGGGAACGATTAACGCGTTTGTATAATGATCGTTTCAATGCGATCCGCCCGCGCGAGTACGATGGCAGTCATATTCGGTTTACGGGAATGAATCCGGAAATCCGGCTGCGCCAACATCAAGTCAATGCGGTTGCCCGGGCGCTGTATGGAGGCAATTCCCTTTTTGCTCATTGTGTAGGCGCAGGCAAAACGTTTGCCATGACCGCTGCGGCCATGGAAAGCAAGCATCTTGGCTTATGCAGCAAAAGCATGTTCGTTGTTCCTAATCATTTGACGGAGCAGTGGGCAGCGGAGTTTTTGCAGCTATATCCATCGGCGAATATTCTGGTGGCGACCAAGAAGGACTTTGAAACGAAAAACCGCAAAACGTTTTGCGCGCGGATTGCCACCGGCGACTATGACGCGATCATCATCGGACATTCGCAGTTTGAGAAAATTCCCATATCGATGGAGCGCCAACGTCAACAACTGGAGGAACAAATTTACGAGATCACAAGCGGCATTCGCGAGCTGAAGGAGGCCAAGGGCGAACGGTACGCGATCAAGCAACTGGAGAAGACGAGGAAGACGCTGCAAGCCAAGCTGGCAAAGCTGAACGATACCAGCCGCAAGGATGATGTGGTCACCTTCGAGGAGCTGGGCGTAGATCGGCTATTCGTGGACGAGGCCGATTCGTACAAAAACCTGTTTCTTTACACGAAAATGCGCAATGTGGCCGGACTGTCGCAAACCGAAGCGCAGAAGTCGTCGGACATGTTTGCCAAATGCCGCTATCTGGACGAACTGACCGGAGGCCGGGGTATCATCTTTGCGACGGGTACGCCGATCTCCAATTCCATTACGGAAATGTATACGATGCAGCGCTACTTGCAATATGAGCGGCTGCGAAAGCAAGGATTGCAACATTTTGATTCCTGGGCTTCGACGTTTGGCGAGACGGTCACGGCGATTGAACTGGCACCGGAAGGAACGGGCTATCGGGCGAAAACCCGGTTTGCCCGTTTTTACAATTTGCCGGAACTGATGAATATGTTCAAGGAAGTGGCTGACATCCAGACGGCGGACATGCTCCAGCTTCCCGTACCGAAATCCCATTTCCACAATGTTGCCGTGCCGCCAAGCGACTTCCAGCGGGAAATGGTCGCGGATCTCGCCCACCGTGCTGAGCGGGTGCGAGCCAAGGAAGTAGAGCCGCACGAAGACAATATGCTCAAGATTACGAATGATGGGCGTAAGCTGGCACTGGATCAACGGCTGGCCAATCCGATGTTGCCCGATGACGAAGGCAGTAAAGTGAGCGTTTGTGCGGACAATGTGTTTCGGCTATGGAAGGAACACGAGGAAAAGCGGCTAGCCCAACTGGTGTTTTGCGATCTATCCATCCCAAAGCAAGACGGAACGTTCAATGTGTATGACGAACTGCGACGCAAGCTGACAGAGAAAGGGGTGCCTACCGAGGAGATTGCGTACATTCACGATGCCAACACCGAGGTGAAGAAAAAGGAACTGTTCGCCAAGGTGCGGACTGGCCAGATTCGTATACTGCTCGGATCGACATTTAAAATGGGGGCGGGCACCAATGTGCAAACGAAGCTGATTGCGCTTCATGATCTCGATTGCCCTTGGCGCCCGCGCGACCTGGAGCAGCGAAGCGGACGCATTATCCGGCAAGGCAATGAGAATAGCGAGGTACACATTTTTCGGTATGTGACGGAGAACACGTTCGACGCTTATTTGTATCAGACGCTGGAGAATAAACAGCGCTTTATCTCGCAAATCATGACCAGTAAATCGCCGGTACGTTCTGCCGAGGATATCGATGAAGCAGCCCTTTCTTATGCCGAAGTCAAGGCGCTGGCAACCGGTAATCCGTATATCAAAGAGAAGATGGACCTGGATATCCAGGTTTCCAAGCTTAAGCTGCTCAAGGCTAATCACTTGAGCCAACGCTACGCATTGGAGGATCGGTTGCTGAAAGTATTGCCGCAACAAGTCAAATCTACAGAAGATCGAATTGCCGGATATGAACAGGATGTCGCTCTATATCTGCGTTCCAAATCGGCTGTGCCGGAGGGAACGGATGAATCCAAGTTCCCAGGTATGGTCATTAAGGATTTTACCTACACGGAGAGAGCGGCAGCAGGCGCGGCCTTGCTGGAGGCGTGCAAGGGAATGACTTCATCCGAGCCGCAGGAGGCGGGCAGTTATCTCGGTTTTTCCCTATGGTTATCCTTTGACAGCTTCCATAAAGAATACAAGGCGACCCTGCGCGGCGCATTGGACCATACCATCTCGCTAGGGATGGATGCAGGCGGCAACATCACCCGGTTGAACAATATGTTGGCGGATTTGCCAGCCAAACTGGAACATAGCCGCCAGCAACTCTCCACGCTGCTCCAGCAGATGGAAACAGCGAAGGAACAAGTCGAAGCTCCTTTCGAGAAAGAACAGGAGCTGCTAACGAAATCGGCGCGACTCGCGGAACTGAATGCCCTGCTTAATATGGATAAGCGGGAGAATGAAGCCGTGGACAGCGTTCCGGACGAAGAACCGGAAGCGCCCGAACGGCGAGTGGTGGGCCGTGGGCGATAACGGCCTGACACCGTCGTTCCTCCCCCTGAAAGGGAACTTCATGCTGACCATTACGGAGAAGAACATGGTATCGGTGCGAGCATTTCACAGGTCGAAGATCGCTCACTTGTTAAAATTATCAATTTCATGACGAATGGGACTCCGGTTTTGGGGTCCTTTTCTCGTTTCCGGAGGAATGAACATGTTGTATGCCAGCCCAAGCGGCGGATGCTTTTGTCCGATTTTGCCGCCTTTTGGTTACGGAACCAGCTTGATCAAGGAGGGAGAAACCGTGCCATCGTTGGAGTTGATATCCAAAGAGAAAAACGGATTTGGCGACACGTATTATTACATCCGCGACTCAAACGGGGTGACCAGTCAAGTTCATGAAGGCGATTTAGACGCATTCATGAACAAGAAAGGCGTTACGAAGTTGAAGGAAGGCAGAGCTTATACGTACCCCAAAAAGAGGGGTAAGGCACGATGAACCATAACCCCATCGGACGCTGCCTGGATTTCCAAAAGGAGCTGCGGCAATGAGCTATGTAAACAAGGAACAGATCGAACGTGCCAAAAGACTGGACCTGCTCACATATTTGCAAATGTACGAGCCGGCAGAACTGGTCCGATGCTCCCGCAATGTCTACACCACCCGGACACACGACAGCTTGAAAATTTCCAACGGTAAATGGTACTGGTGGTCAAGGGGGATCGGCGGGCGCTCGGCGCTGGACTATTTGATCAAAGTGCGGGGCATGTCTTTTCCCGATGCGGTGCTGCAAATGGAAGGCGTTCATCCAGGCAGCGCACCTGCATTTTCGCAATCTTTGCAACAACGCTCATCTCCAGCGCGGTTTGAACTTCCTGAACCGAATCGTACATCGCATCGCGTCATGGCCTATCTCAGCAAACGTGGTATCCATCGCACGTTGATCGACTACTGTCTCGAAACGGGGCGTTTGTATGAAAGCCGCCGCTATCACAACGCGGTATTCGTCGGTTTCGACCAGCAAGGAACGCCGCGCTATGCGGCGATACGCGGTACGACAAGCACTCGTTATATGGGGGAAGCCGCTGGCAGCGACAAGCGGTATTCGTTTTCCATTCCGGCCTCGGGAAACTGTACGGAACTGCATCTGTTTGAGAGCGCTATTGATCTCTTATCCTACTGTACGCTGGAACATCTCGCTGGCCGGGATTGGCGGCAGGCGCATAAGCTGTCGCTGGCCGGAATATACAGGCCCAGGACAAATGGGGAGGACTCTACTCCCCCGTCTGCCCTAACGCATTACTTGCAGTGCTTTCCCCAGGTGAATCGACTTGTCCTGCACCTGGACAATGATGAGCCGGGGCGATTGGCGGCAGCCACGATACAGAGGCTCCTCTCCCCCGCCCTTCTCATATCCGATGAGCCGCCTAAGTTCGGAAAGGATGTAAACAACGATTTGATGGAATTCCGAAGAAGACGCGGTGAACCATCCCGATAGCGGTAGACGCTGAACGGTTGGCGTCTTTTCTTTCTGGGCTACGGAAAATTTTCACATCATGTGGATAAGATGTGAATATATGGGGATAAGTGCAGCCGCATTGATTGTATAGCATGTAATAGGTATAATAAAATCAATATACAGCTATGCAAGGAGTGACCAAGATGATTATCAAACCTTCCGCCAGTATCCGGCAAAACTATAATGAAATCGCCGATCTATGCAAAACATCCGGGGAACCGGTTTATCTGACCAAGAACGGTGAAGGCGATCTTGTCGTAATGGACATTGATACGTTTTCCCGTCGCGAGAAGATGTTAAAGCTGCGTGAAGAACTGCTCGCTGTGCAAGAAGATCGTTTGGCGGGCCGTGTTGGCGTGACGCCGGATGAACTGGACGCTTACCTGGAGGGCATTATTGACGAGGTGCAGCATGGAAAAGATGCCCCGTTATAAGATCATCGTCTCCGATCGCGCCCGCCAAATGCTGGCGACTCATGTGCGATTTCTTGCGGAGAAAAGTCCGGATGCCGCGCGAAAAACGAAAAACGAATTACTGCAAGCGATACGTTCCTTGGCGCGAATGCCGGAGCGCTATCCTTTTCTGGAAGCGGAATTTATCCCGTCAAACAAGTATCACAAGATGTTCGTGGAAAAATGGTATCTGGTGTTATATCAAATTCAGGATGAAATCGTGTATGTCGATTACATTGTAGACTGCCGTCAGGATTATCGCTGGTTGGTGAGATAACAAAAAAGTTCGAAGGAAGGCGCTGAGCGGATCGGCGTCTTTTTTGTGTTTTTTGGGTCCCTCTCTTTTTCCCGGCAGGTGCCTTGAAGGCAACGCGAGACGACTGTCTCGTGTTGTAGCAAGCACTGAATTTGGATATCCAAATTCGCTTGTTAGGGGCATAGCCCCTAAGACCCCGTTCGCACGATGCTATTGCCTCGATGCTCGAATTGTCCCGCGGCGATGAGATTTTCTGTCGGTAGCTCATTTTCGGAAAGGGGTGATGCTAATGAGGAAACGACCAATCTCTTTTCTGGTTCGCTTAAATGAAAGCGAGCATGCTCGCCTTATGAGAGAAGTGAAAAAAACGGGACTTTCTCGGGAAGCGTACATTCGGGCACTGATCAATGGGTATACTCCCAAACCGCTACCGCCCCTGGATTATTTCGCGATGATGCGTGAACTGAACGCTATTGGGAATAACCTGAATCAACTCACTGTGAAGGCCCATACGACTGGACATCTGGAACGGGCTGCATTTCAGGTGGAAGCCGACCGCTTGCGCCGCGCAGTCCAGCAGATTCAACAGGCTGTAACCGAACCGGAACGAAGGCCACCAGTGAATCCAAATGTGCATCCGCCGTAGGGGGGGAATTTCGCGTGGCAACGACCGCAATCTGGGGTGTGACCGACAGGCTAAAGCGGGTGCTGGATTACGCCGCAAATCCCGACAAGACAGCAGAACGTAGCGAAGGCGGAGGTTTGGAGCAGGTACTCGCATATACACAGGCGGATGCCAAGACGGAGAAGCAACTATATGTCAGCGGTGTCAACTGCGATCCGTCAACGGCTTATGAGCAGATGCAGCGGACGAAGCGGCAGTTTTTTAAGACGGACGGCATTTTGGCCTTTCACGCCTATCAAGCGTTTGCGCCGGGGGAGACAACGCCGCAAATCGCCCATACCATCGGTGTTAAACTGGCACAGAAGTTGTGGGGGGAGCGCTTTGAAGTCGTCGTATCGACCCATTTGGATAAACAGCATGTGCACAATCACTTTGTGTTAAACTCGGTTTCCTTTGTGGATGGGAAACGGTATTACGACAACAAAGCTTCCTATGCCCTGCTGAGACAGACATCCGACCGGCTTTGCCAGGAACATCACTTGTCGGTGATCGAGCATCCCGAATCGGGCAAAGCCAAGCATTATGGAGAATGGAAAGCGGAACGTGAGCGAAAGCCAACATGGAGAGGGCTAATTCGGCAGGACATCGATCAGGCTATCGCATCTTCCATGACGATGACACAGTTTTTTGCCCATTTACAAAAGCAAGGCTATGAGCTTAAAACGGCGGTCAAACATGTGGCGATACGGGCGCCTGGAAAGACACGCTTTGTCCGTTTGCGCAGTCTAGGCGATGGCTACACCGAGGAAGCGATCAAGCAGCGAATATTGCGAAACCAATTGCCTGAACGGGAGAAGCCACCCCATGTTCGCAGACGACGAGCAGTATGTAAGGGTTATGTTCGGGCTGGTCGCAAGTTGCGCGGTTTGCAAGCTTTATATATCCGCTACTTGTTTGAAATGGGTGTGCTTCCTAGAAAACGAAAGCCTGTCAAAAAGCCATCCTTTAGACTTCGGGAGGATTTGAGACACTTGTCGGTATTGATGGAGCAAACCAAGCTGCTATGCAAGTACCGCCTCACCCATCAAGAGGAGCTTCTCACTTTTCATGACGGGTTGGAGGAACAAATCCAATCTCTGCACCAGAAGCGCAAGTCGTTGTACAACCGAATTCGCCGCTGCAAGGATGCGGGCCTGCGAGAACAATACAAAACGCAAATTGCTGTTTGTTCTAAACGGCTTGCCTCGCTTCGAAAAGAGGTGAAGCTGGTTCAAGGCATTTTGGAGCGTTCAGGAGAACTACGAGAGACGTTAAACAGAAGTGGCGCACAGGATCGAAAGGAGGAAGTTTTCGATGAGTACCGAAACGGAAGCCGCCAATCAGGTCGTCAACATGAGCTTGAAAAGCATCGAAGTCATGGCCAAGATTTCCGGCGAAGGCGCTAAGCATTTGGCAGTATATTTGTTTGCGGCCTTGCAAGGGCAGAAACGAACAAAGGGCAGCATCCGGTTGGAGGGTTTGCTGCGCAGCGGGAAAGAATTAAAGGTATTTGCGGTCAAAAACGAAGACCTGGCAACCTTCTGTAAGGAAGCCAAGCGGTATGGCGTGTTGTACTGTGCTTTGCGCGACAAAAAGAACGTGGACGGGATGTGCGATGTGATGGTCCGGGCGGAGGATGCGTCCAAAATCAATCGGATCGTGGAGCGTTTCCACTTGGCCACTGTGGATACCGCCAAAATTAAGAGTGAAATTGAAAAATCCAGTGGAATGTCCGAAGCGCCTGCTGTGGAACAAGGACATGAACCAGGTCACGAGCAAGTTCAGGAACAAGAACTGCCGAAGGAAGTCGCAGAAGAAAGGAATACAGACGACTTGTTGGATGAGCTGATGGGAAAGTCCGAACTGCCGGAGCCGACTCCATCGGAGGACGACCATTCAACAGCGGAGAAGGAACCGGCGGAAACGTCCCATCCGTCCGAGAATACCTTCGAGCGCAACGAGGTTACCGCAAGGGATACTGATCCACCTTCTCGTCAAGAGCCGGAGCGAGTGTCCGTCCGTCAATTATTGCGGGAAATACGCGAAGAGAACCGCCAGCAAAGGATATGGGAGAAAGACAGACAGCCGCGGGAACAAGCGGAACCGTTGCCGTCTCGAAAGGAGCGGATAGCCGCCGATAAACAACAAGCCAACAAAGCAAAAGGACGAAAGCGAGGGAAAGCCAAATGAGCGAACTGGATGATTTATTCCGACAGGATGCTGCGGCTTCCTCTTCTTTCCGTACAACCGAACCATCCTTCGATAAAGAAGCATGGGTGCAAAAGAAACAGGAGCTGCGGCAATGGACATATGATACGATTGATGCCACCACCTTGTCGGTGATGCAGAACGGTGAGGCGTTCCAGCAATATTTGGATGTCCAGAGCCGCTTTGACCGCTATAGCGTGGCCAATGCGTTGCTGATTCTGGCGCAGCGGCCAAACGCGACTCGCATTGCCGATTTTGACACATGGAAGGAACAAGGGGTATTCATTCGTCGAAAGGAAACAGGGTTTTACATTCTGGAACCGGGCGAAACCTATCAAAAGCAGGATGGCAGCACCGGTATCAGCTACAATCCGAAAAAGATGTTTGATATTGCGCAAACGACCGCCGCGTTGAAACGGGAAGAACCGGCATTCCCGGATGATCGCGCCCGTATTAAAGCGTTAATTGACCTCGCCCCTGTTCCGATTGGCATTGGTGATGCGTTGCCATCGGAAAAGCACGCGTTCTATCAGCCAGAACCAAAAAACATTACCATTCGTCGCGGGCTTGAGGCCGGCGATATTTTTCGAGCGCTTGCCCAAGAACTGACACATGCTGAACTGGATCGTGGCGATGGACGGTACAACCGCTCAGATAACGAGTTTGTTGCCTACTCCGCTTCTTATATGTTGTGCAGGCAATTTGGTGTTGCAACCGACACCTTCCGCTTTGATCGAGCGCCGGAGAAGTGGAACGGGTTGGAACCGCAGCAAGTTCGTGCCGAGTTGACGCTCATGAAGGAAGCTTTTCAACAAACATCCCAGAGAATGAACCGGAACCTGTCACAACAGCGCCAGCCTAAACGATCCGATCCGGTTCGCTAAGTTTTGTCTGGAGGGAGTGCTATGAAAAAACAGGAACGAATCTTGTCTTTGAATCATTATGAGCACGGGATAGTCGTCCATGCGCTGAATGCGTTACGAAATGACTTAATCGGTGAGAAACGACCGACGGATGCCGTGGATGATTTATTGTTAAAAATGATTGATGCCCCACTTCTAAATAAAAAGCGCTGGAGGCATTATGAAACGCGATGAAGCCGCAAGGAGTAATTTGATACTCTTTGCGGCTTTTTTTATTCCCGTCATCTGGTTGGCCCTGTTGGTTGCTCCCGCATGGTCAGAAGGATTGCCGAGTATGTTGGTCCATCTCAGCACGGCGATGCGCCAGCCGCTTAACATAGAGTGGGTGGACGATACGCCCCGCTGCTTGTTGATTTTTGCGCTGATCTATGGGCTTTGCGCTGGGGTTTATTTGGCGACACCACGGAATTATCGTCGGCGGGAAGAGCACGGCAGCGCCCGCTGGGGCCGAGCGAAAACCGTCAATGCCAAGTATCGAGACAGACGGACGGAACAAAACAAAATTTTGACGCAGCGGGTCAAAATCGGTCTGGATGGCCGCAAGCATCGCCGGAACCTGAACGTGTTGGTTGTCGGCGGCTCCGGCGCGGGCAAAACACGGTTCTATGCTAAGCCGAATGTGATGCAAGCCTCGACCTCTTACGTCGTTCTGGACCCAAAGGGGGAAATATTGCGGGACACCGGTCATCTGCTTAAAGCCAAAGGCTATGACATCAAAGTGCTGGACCTGATTCACCCGCATCGTTCGCATGGCTATAACCCGTTTGTCTATTTGCAGGACGACAAGGATGTCTTGAAATTGGTCACGGATTCGTATCCCCACTTCCCGACGGTCTCGCCGATTAACCCCCGAATAGTCGGGTCGTCTTCTACGATCATTATCTTCATCTTCATTCCATACGCCTCCATATCCTTAATCCTATTATATCTTAATTCGGCTAACACTACTGCAACTAGTACCGTGACAAAAATGTAAGCTCGCCAGTAGAAAAACGTAAGTTCAGCGTAAGGATAACTAGTCACCGGCATGGTACGATGGAAATTGAAAAAGGGAAAGCAGGGAGGAAAGATACAGTGGAAACGGTTATTGAAATAAAAGCGTTAACGAAAAGTTATGGGAATAAAGGGAACGTCGTGCCGGTGCTTCACGGGATCGATATGTGCATAGGCGAAGGAGAATTTGTCGGCATTATGGGGCCATCGGGCTCCGGGAAGACAACACTGCTTCATATGGCCGCCACCATCGATGAACCGACCTCCGGCAGCATCGTGATCGACGGGGAAAACGTTCTTCAAATGAACGAGGCGCAGTTATCGGCTTTTCGGCGATCCAAGCTAGGATTCATTTTTCAAGACTATAATTTGCTGGATACGTTGACGGTCAAGGAAAACATTCTGCTCCCCCTCGCGTTGTCCGGTATATCGGTCGACGAATTGGAGAACAGAGTGTCTGCCATTGCGGAACGATTTAACATCAAGCATATTCTAGAAAAATACCCTTACCAAATCTCCGGAGGTCAGAAACAGCGAACTGCTGCCTGCCGTGCCATTGTGACGCGTCCGCGACTGATTCTGGCCGACGAACCGACGGGAGCGCTGGATTCTAAAGCTGCGGCCAGCCTGCTAGAGGCGCTAAATGAACTGAACGAACAAGAGCATGCGACCATTCTGATGGTGACTCATGATGCATTAGCGGCAAGCTACTGCAGTCGAGTTCTCTTTCTAAAAGACGGTGTCATTTTTGCCGAGATCGTCAAAGGAACGACACCGCGACAAGCATTCTTTAAAAAGATACTGGATGTGTTGACGGTGCTTGGAGGGCGTACGGATGACGTTATTTGAGTTGGCCAAGAAAAATATAAAAGGTAATCTTCGCAACTATTTCATATATTTATTTTCCATGTTCGCAAGCGTCGCCATATTTTATGTCTTTGCTTCACTACAATATAGTACGCAGGTAGTCGAGGCTGTCGAATCTTCAGATAGCATGCAATCTGTGTTCATGGTTGGATCAATCATCCTGGTATTGTTTGTATCCGTCTTTATGATGTACTCTGGCCAATTTTTTACCCACAAACGAAAAAAAGAAGTCGGGCTATATGCTTTATTAGGTTTTCCAAAAAAAACAATCGGCCGGATGCTGTTCTATGAAAATATGACAATTGGAGCCGGCGTCCTGGTTCTCGGCATTGTGGCCGGTACGCTATTGTCGAAGCTGTTTGCCATGATTTTAATGCGCTTATTGGGAGTAGCTGTCGATGTCGGAATCACGTTCTCCCTTCCTGCGGTGCTTACCACTGTGGTTATATTTCTTATACTAATTACAATAACTTCTATACAAGCTTATCGATTGGTCTATCGATTCAAGCTTATCGAATTGTTCCGCGCAGAGCAGGAAGGGGAGCAGGAACCGAGGGCGTCGATCGTTCCCGCTGCCGCCGCGGTCGCGTTGCTCATCGTCGGCTACGGATTTGGACTTCGGAATTTTGAAAATAATGAACAGATCTTTACGAACCTGGGCGTCATGACCGTCGGCATCATCGCAGGAACTTTTTTGCTTTTTTCATCGCTCGTTATTTACCTGCTGAAATACGCCAAGAGGCGGAAGTCCCATTATTACAAGGGCATGAACCTAATCATGATTTCCAACCTGGTGTACCGAATGAAAGGGAATGCACGTACGCTAAGCGTCATTTCCATCTTGTCCGCTATCGCATTATGCGCCTTCAGTTTCGGTTTCAGCACTTACTACGCTTACGAGCACACGGCACGTGTAACGGCACCTTTCAGTTACATGCATATAGCGCAGGATGACGAAGTCGATCAAAAGATCGAGGAGATCATACGTGGCGACAATGCACATCCCGTGAAAGCCAAGATGTCGATTCCGGTCATCCATCTGAGCGGCGAAGCGTCAAGTGACGAAATCTTGTCTGATCGTGAGCGCAAGGCAGCCGAGCATCCGGTGAAAGTGATATCGGCCAGCGAATATAATCGCGTAGCGGAGGCACTGAGTCTTGACCGGTTAACGCTGAACGAATCAGATCAAGTGATCGCGATTCGCCCCATGTATACCGATTACGAATGGGCGGATTATGCAGGAGAAACCATCACCCTGGATTTGCCTAATGGGAACGTTAATTTAGCATTTGCAGGCATGACGATTGAACGTGTTCTCAATTGGCATTATCCGGATATTATGGTCGTCGTTGCGGACGATACATTTCGCATGCTGGAAGCGCAAGTTCCTACCGAGCAATATGTTGGTTACATCGTTCAGGACCAGAAGAATACGAAGGCGACCGCTGATGCGCTTGCAGCTATACAGACATCAGAAATGAAGCTATCGACCTATTATTCCGTGTATCGCCTCGGCATCGAGAATGCAGCTTTCAATGTTTTCATTCTAGGGTTTTTGGGTGTGATGTTCCTTCTCGCAACGGGCAGTATCCTATACTTTAAACAGTTGACGGAGGCGACGAACGATCGTTCTCGCTATGAGATATTGAAAAAAATCGGCGTGAGCCACAAGGAAATCGCCGCTACGATCCTGAAACAGAACGCACTGATCTTCTTGTTGCCGCTGTTGGTCGGCCTCGGTCATTATTTGATTATCTTTAACTGGCTGCGGAAGCTCTTCGGAGGAATGGGCGGTATAAATCTCCTGCTTCCAATATTGGTTTGCGTTGGATTGTTTATGGTGATCTATATGACATATTACATGATCACAGTAAATTCTATCATAAAGTTTATCAACGGGGAGTCTGCTCGTAAGGTTAGGTTCGCCATGTTCGCCTCAGCAGCCGTAATGGTTGCGGCCGTTAGCCTGTTCATCTTGGCGGAACCGCCAGTACAATACGACGAACCGCATACCGGTGAACGGATTCACATCACGTTACCTGAGCCGACTGGCGAGATGCCAGTGGGCGTGACGGAGCTCCACTTGACAGATATCGACCGAGCCGATCCTTGGGTAAAGGATCGAAAGCGGGAGCTTATGATCAGCATCTGGTACCCGGCCACCCGGGAGGTTGGCCAGAAAGCCAAATATATACCGCCAAACGCAGCTGCATTTTACGACGAAACCGTCATGCCGACAATCGGAGTAGAGCCCGGCCGAATCGATCTATCCAACATCGGCGTTCATGCTTCGCTGAACGCACCCGCAGAGCACGGAGAGAAGGGCTGGCCTGTCATCATATATTCTCCGGGCGGATCTGTTCCGAGAAGTCTAGGTACGATTAACGTTCAGGAATTGGCCAGTAATGGCTATGTCGTTGTGACCATTGACCACACATATGAGACAACGGTCGTCGAGTTTCCCGAAGGGAGAATAGAGACCGAGCAATTGCCTGATTTCGGGGCGGATACGGTACTGAAAATGATGAGCGTCAGGGTTGATGATGTCCGGTTTGTACTGGATCGACTGGAGGCGCTCAAGGAAGGGAACAATCCGGATCATGCGAAACGTGAGCTGCCTGAAGGGTTGGACCGGGCGCTGGACCTATCTAGAATCGGTATTTTCGGACATTCTGCCGGGGGCGCAACGGCTGCCCAGGCCATGTATGAAGATGAGCGAATCGGCGCAGGTATCGATATGGACGGTTCTATGGGTTATTTGCCCGATCACCTGCTACCTGTTGCCCTGTATGGACTTGACCGCCCGTTTTTACTAATGAATGCAGGCTTTACCGATGAGGGAGAGGTGGATTCCCATCTCACGGCGGAGGATAGGGCATCGTTCTGGAACGAGTCAAGCGGGTGGAAACTAGATGTAGCGATACCGAACGGGGCGCATTATACGTTCACCGATCAACAATATCTGTTGCCGCAAATAAGCAATAAGCTGAGCCTTTCTCCTCAAGTCGTCCAGGGGAGTGTTGGAACCGTCGAGCCGGAACAGGCGCTCGCGGCACAACGCGATTATATTGGCGCGTTTTTCGACATGCATCTGAAAGGGTTGCCGCAGCCGCTGCTGGAGTCACCGGCATCGCCTTATGCGGATGTGGAGGTGTTGGAATAACGGTCACGACTGAACCATCTTGAGGAAAAGTTGTATAATCAAGCACTACGGGTTGACTACTCTAATTTTAAGGGGCTGTCTCAAAGTCATAAATGACTAGCGACAGATCCCTCTTTTATAATCTTGCAGTTGTCGGGAGGGGGAACGAGTTCTGGTCGCTCTTGAACGTCGTGTTCTTGGAAAAGGTTAGAAGAGTACAACACGACGTTCAAAGGGCGGACGTAAACTCCTTCACCCATACCCACTCCCTCGCCCTTTTGTAACCTGAATGAGCCGCCTGCAGTCATTAAGCCCATGCGCGCTTCACTTCTGCGCGAGAGCATACAAAAAAATGAAAGCGTGTATGAAGTACAAATGCGTTACTACCGATGTGCAGACTTGAAGGTTGCCCACTTAAGGAGCGTTGCAGCAAAGCGCAAGGGAATCGCGAGATTAAAGTGAGAAATGACTTATCTTGGCTAAAAGGCAAAAGCATGTGAAGAACTTCAGAGCGAGGAAGGTCGTGAACTTTCCGTCCGGCGCATGATCGAGGTGGAAAGTGTAATTCGGTGAAATGAAGAACAACCGGGGATTCCGGCGTTTCTTGCTTCAAAATTTGCCGGAAGTAAGCCAAGAGGTCGGATCAGACTTACCAAGAATACTAGAAGTTAATGGCCGCCCTGCTGGATGAAGCAAAAGCGAATAACACAATAAATCTGGAACATGATTTGCGAAGACCGACCGATCACATTCATGACTCGCCAAATACTTCAGAAACTAATCGCTGGGTGAAGATATTGCCTTGAATTCTACATGCCTTGCGATGCTTAGCTCTTGTGTGTAATGCGGACATCTATAAGTCGGATCACCGGTTCAAACCCTGCATCAAGTAAGCATGAGCGGCGTGTATCATGCAGGGGAGCGGAAGTTTCCATTGTTCCGACCGATTGTTCCAATGATTTTGTTGTGATAAACGTATGAGACATATCATGTTCTCCTCTGCGTGGAGTGGTTGGTCAGAGAGTCAAGGGTGTCTCTTTTTACATTTCATAGAACTGAATTTGGGCAAGTAAAGTTAATCAAGCTAAGGGGTGGGGGTTTCATGAAACAGGCAAGTAGGTTATAGTGACAAGTGGAAAAATAGAGTGGAGGAGTTAAGCATGGTCAAACAACGCAAAATTTTACTAACCGCAACTATTGTCTATACCATTATTGTACTTTATTTTATGTTCTTCGCTTTCGGCAGAGGAGAGGCTTCGGAGCAAATTTCCAGCTACACCTTTATTTTCATGCCCGAGAACTTTATTAGTTTGCCGTCTCCAGCTGATCTCCTGCATCCCAACCTAATGAGTATGGTGGCTTTCGGGAACACTATTGCGTTTATTCCTTTCGGTATATTGATTCCATGGCTATACCGGGTCAGCTTTGTCCGGTTCATCATCTTATTCTTCATCGCGATTCTTGTGCTGGAAACGATCCAGGCCCTTACATTCCTGGGCAGCTTCGATATCAACGACGCTCTTCAGAATTCGATTGGAGCAGCCCTCGGTTTTGGGGCGTACAAGCTTGGTTTCCGTTACCGGAGCCTCGGGCGCAATCTGGTGGCAACGGCTATATCGGGTATGGTTCTTTTTATAGCTTTATGGGGATTAGGGGCGGCGGTAGACAAAATAACAACTAAAGTAGAGGGTCCGTTTGTGGCGATCACTGAATGGACGGACAACTCGGGCAATTCATCCACCGGAGACAAACCGGACAGTATTCAAATCAACGGACAGAAGATACCGCTCCGCTATAACCTATATGGCGCTGAAGGCGGAGATTCCAGAACGTTCACGTACAAGTCTGAGGGACAGACGATTTTCTCCTTCGATTACGGATGCCCCGAACCAACGGATTATTCCGGTAGTATCAGTGTTACTCGGGATGACAGGGAGATCATGAGCAATTCTGGAGAACTTCAGCGTACTCATCCTGATCTGTTCCCTTCGCTATTCAAGATTCCGCTTGAGCCGGGGGATGAGCTGAAGATCACGATTAAGGGCGACATGAAAGCATGGGATGTCGGGTATACGCGGATGCAGTATTTCTGGAACTAAGTGCTTAAAGGGATTTCGCCGCCATTTTATCATGAATAACACCTAGCGTTTGGGTTTTCAAGCGCTTTTTTTACTTTTGAGATCGGGATTTTCAGAAACCTGGTTATAACCTAGGCTGGTTGGTTGTCCAATTGGGTATTTTAAAGGAGCTGAAGGTCTGGAGAACGATCGGCTCCTCCGCTTACCGAGTATATCGCTATGAAGGGAAGCTCAATCTCTTGGAAAATGCCGCCCTGCTCCTATGTTGGAAAGAGGGAGATGGCTTTGAATCTAAGCTGATGAAGGCCTTTCTGAGCACGGATATTTCACTGAGCAATGAAGAGATTCTATGCTATTACAGCAAACGTTGGGACATTGAAACGTATTTTCGAACTGCGAAAGTACAACCGGCCATGGATCGTTACCAGGTTCGATCTACTCAGGCGATTGATCGTTACTTGACCCTGCTCATGTTTTCTACGTTATATTACCAGTATGACAGCCAAGGAAGTTTAAACGATGGGTTACATCACTACCGTATCCAGAAAAAGCACGACATGATTGAATATATTTACAACCAAGCCAAAAGTGAGGCAACATTAGACCAAATTAAAACATGGCTAAGCGTTGCATAGGGATACTGTCAGCTCTTAAAACTTACAAATTATTGAAGCGATTATTGGCAGGTACAGTTAAAGAAAATACAAGAGCGAAATCCCGTGTAAAAAAGAAAACGCTCTTTTTGTGTTAATGGCGATAAAAAATGGCTATTCAGACCTCGCTGCGGCATCTATTGATTTGAAAATCTCCGTTGTTACCTTATGGATCATCTTTACATCTTCGCTCTTCTTCCCTAATAGAAATTGATAGTGGACCTCAAGGACAGTTCTGGTCTCAAATTCCTGAGAATCTGGATCGATTTCTCGAAAATCTAAAAGATTTCCTGGCTTTATGTTAAGAGCGTCCATGATTTTTTCCAATGAATCAATGGATAGATTTCTTTTTCCAAGTTCAACTTCGGTTAAATATGAGGTTTGTTGCCCTGTTATTTGGCTTAATTGAAGTAAGGTCAGATTTTTTTTATTACGTATGCTACGAATTTTTTCACCGATCAGTTTTTTTAAATCAGACATCGATTTACAACCTCCCTGCTTATCCTAAGGGTAAGTGTTTCAATCGAAAAAATACATAACATTATAAGTTAAATATATTGACTCAATTGGGACTGCGTATTAGTGAGTTGATCACTATTTATAGCGCCTCAATCAAGCAAGTAGGCGGCGATACGATGCTAATTTATTCAACTGGAAAGTTGAGTCCCGAACCAGTAGAGGTTTCAAAGCCAGCGAATCAACTAGTAGTATACGCATTGGATAAAATCAAAGAATATGCAGTGCCGTTACAAAAGGAATCAGGGCTTCCATATTTGTTCCTGTCAAGAAATAGAAGCAAAAAAGGCTACCCGGTTGGATTGGCTTCGCATTCAAATTGGAATAAGAATCATTTGCGACCATGGATTAAACAGCATAATATCCGAGATAAGAACAACGAATTAATTGATTTTACTAGCCATACATTCCGTCATGTATTTGCAAGCTACGCATTAAAGGGTGGGGCATCGATAGAGGTGGCGTTACAGCATATTTGCCATCCTCCCACCTAAACCTTGTGGAACCTTTGTAACCGTCAAGTCCTTTTGATTTTCAAAAAATTAATAGTAAACATTACGAAGTGGTTGACATATAAAAGTAGTCGCTGTTACAATATGCATGAGTTAATCGTAATGATTACGATTAACATCATTTTGAGTGAAGTGTTGTATGAATCAAAAGACAGGAGGTTCAAAGTGATGCATGCATACAAGCGGCAAAATTTACTTCGCCAATGGAGCGGAGGACTGCTAGCAGGAGTTATGTTCGTATCCGGTTGTGCAGCGCCGTCCAATCCTGCGAGCGACAATAATCGTGATGCATTGGAGTTATCGCCGTCAGCGGAGTCTAGACCTGTATCTGTTCATGATGCGGAGGAAAGGGAGTCGTTTCTCACGTTCGAAGACGACACTGGAAGGGAGATTCGGCTGCCTGAGCAACCACAGCGCATCATCGTCCTATCGCCGCAGCTATTGGATTTGCTTTATTCGGTTGACGGTCACGCCATTGCCCACGCCACATCACCGGGTGGAACGGTGCCGGATGAGGCGGAGCGAATCGAAGAAGTCGGGGGAATGACGACCGTCAATACGGAGAAGCTACTTGCTTTAAAGCCTGATCTCGTGATCGGCTCTGTGGTGTTTCACCGTGAGTTAACGGCGATTTTGGATGCGAGTAACGTGCCGTTCGCCCTGTTCAATCTGAGTACATATGCAGATTTGCAACAAAAAGCGGTGTTGTTCGGTCAGCTCTCTGGGACGGAAAACAAAGCTAGGGAAGCACTTGCCGATTTGGATCAGGAAATTCGTGAATGGACTGCCCGGGTACCGGCCAGTGATGCACCAACTTTCATCATGCTGAACGTGACCCCTAACAGCCTTTCTGTGCAGCGGCAAGATACCGTCGGAATCGAGGTCGCAACTATGCTGCATATGAACAATTTGGCGGAAACATGGGAAGCAGCAAGCGACAGTCCGTCGACTGCACCATTTAGTCTGGAAAAAATCGTCGAGCTAAATCCGGATTATGTTTTTATTCTGATCCACGGGGCGCGAGAAGATGGGGAGAAGAAAATTCAATCCGATCTGGCCAGCCAACCTGCATGGACATCGCTGCGTGCTGTGAAGGAAAACCGTATGGTCATCTTGCCGTCTGATCGGTTTCTCTCAAACCCGGGATTTCGATTAAGTGAATCAGTCGAATATTTGGCTAAGCTTGTTTATCCGGATACATATGAGAATGGTCATTAATGCTTTCCGTATTCCGATGTCCAAAGGCATTCTTGTCATTGTCGCTTTGACGGCTGCGGCAATCCTCGCTACTGGATTCAGCATCGGTACCGGAGCAGTCCGCATTTCGTTGTCAGAGATTTGGTTATATGTCTTTCACGGTTATGACGGTCCAATGAAGGAAATTGTGTGGAACATTCGGCTGCCTCGAACGTTAGTGGGCATGCTCGTTGGAGCTAATCTGGCACTGTCCGGTGCGCTCTTGCAAGGCGTGATGCGGAACTCGCTGGCAGATCCGCACATCATCGGCGTGTCATCTGGAGCAGGATTATTCGGCATCATCGTTCTCATTTTATTTCCTCATCTATGGTCGATGCTGACACCAATCGCTTTTCTTGGCGCTTCCGGAGCTGCTGCCATCATTTATTTGCTTGCCTGGAAGGACGGTGTACAGCCGGTGCGCCTAATACTTGCAGGCGTGGCCGTGTCCGCCTTTCTCGGCTCTGGCATCTCCGCATTGTTAATTTTCTTCAGCGATCGGGTGAACGGTGCCCTCGTGTTTATGGTTGGCGGCTTGTCCGCCAAAAGCTGGCCAGAGCTTGAAATCATTCTCCCTTATTCGCTCATTGGCATGAGCCTGGCGTTCATTGGCAGCTCGCATTTGAATATACTTGCCCTTGGCGATTCCAATGCACGCGGCCTCGGCTTGTCGGTGGAAGCAGCTCGCTTCTTCCTGACGGCGCTCGCTACCTTGCTTGCCGCAAGCGCGGTCAGCGTCGTCGGCCTGCTCGGCTTCGTCGGTCTGATCGTTCCGCATTCAGCCCGCTTGCTGATCGGCAGTGATTATCGGTTCTTACTTCCTGCATCCGTGCTGCTTGGAGCGGCCGTTGTGACATTTTGCGATACACTCGCCCGCTTGATGTTTGCTCCTTTGGAGCTGCCGGTCGGCATTATGATGGGAGCTTTGGGGGCGCCGTTCTTTCTATATTTGCTAAGGAGGGAAGCGAGATGACGTTGTTACGCTTGGAAGACGTGTCCGTGAGGCTTCACAACCGTACGGTGCTGGATTCGCTGAATTGGCAGGTGGAGGTCGGAAAAATTTACAGCATTATCGGTCCGAATGGCAGCGGCAAAAGCACCTTGCTCAAAACTTGCGCCGGTCAATTAAAGCCTGCGCAAGGAAAGGTGCTCTTGCAAGGCAGACTGCTCGACAGCTATCCCCGTCGGCAGTTGGCACGGCATATGGCAATGCTTCAGCAAAGTCAAGCATCTCTGCCGGACGTGTCCGTGCGTTCGCTGGTCAGTTACGGACGTTTTCCTCATCAGCCTGTATGGGGCGCAAAGCGCAAGGAAGACGAGAAGATTGTCGAATGGGCCATGGCTCAGACCGGAACGCTACCCTTCGCGGAGCGAAAGCTGTCTAACTTATCCGGCGGAGAACGGCAACGCGTATGGATTGCCATGACCTTGGCACAGCAATCGGGGCTCATCTTATTAGATGAACCGACGACCTATCTCGATGTCAATCACCAGTGGGAGGTTATGGAGCTAGTCCACGATCTGAATCGCAAATATAGCATTACGATCGTCATGGTCCTGCACGATCTCAACCATGCTGCAGCTTGCTCCGATGAATTGTTGGTGATGCGAGCTGGCGAAATGTATGCCAGCGGACCGCCGGAGCAAGTCATCACCGATCGCATGCTGCGCGATGTGTTCGGTGTGAGAGGGAGCGTAGGAAGGGATGATCGAAGCGGTCGCATGCATTGCCATATCGAAGGGCTGCTTGAGGCGGTTGATTTCTCAGCTCAACCCGCAATCGCAGCAGTCAAATAACGAATGTCTAAAACATTTACAAAGGAGAGGATCAACATGGAGGGGAAAGCAGACGTATATCCGTTCGCGGCAATCGTCGGACAGGACTTGATGCGCAAAGGGCTGCTGCTTAATCTTGTCAATCGGAAGCTCGGCGGCATCTTGATCCGCGGGGAGAAAGGCACAGCCAAATCGACGGCCGTACGCGCAATCGCGGACTTAATGCCGGAGCTGAGCGTCGTGAATTTGCCCGTACATGCTACGGAGGATCGCGTCGTCGGCACATTGGATATCGAGCATGCGATTCGAGAAGGAGAGAAAAAGTTCGAGCCGGGACTGTTAGCGAAGGCGCATGGACATATTTTGTACGTGGATGAAATCAATCTACTCGATGATGCGATCGTCGATGCGCTGCTCGACGCAGCAGCCATGGGGGTGAACACCGTTGAGCGAGAAGGCGTCTCCTACTCGCATCCGAGCCGCTTTATCTTGATCGGTACGATGAACCCGGAGGAAGGGGAGCTGCGGCCGCAGCTGCTGGATCGCTTCGCGCTTTCAGTAGAGGTGAATGGGGAACGAGATGTGGAGAGCCGAATGGAGGTCATTCGCCGGCGCCTAGCATTCGAAGCAGATCCAGACGAATTCCGAAGACGTTATGAGCCGCAACAACTAGAGCTTCGGGAACGGATAGAACGAGCGCGTCAGCTGCTCGAGCAGATCAAACCGTCCGAGGAGTTACTGAAATGGACCGCCGCAGTCGGCATTCGGCTGAAGGTAGACGGACATCGTGCGGATATCATGTTAATGAAAACCGCCATGGCGATGGCTGCATTCCAGGGAAGAACGCAGATCGTGGCAGACGATATGGTAGAAGCGGCGATGATGGTGATGCCGCATCGCATGCGCAAGCGGCCGTTCGAAGAGGGAGCATATGACCACGAGACGATACGCGAGCTGCTCGGCGACCTTCTGTCCGAGGTCACCCATGCAAGTTAAGCCTCACTTGTATCCGTTCTGTGCTGTAGTCGGTCAAGAACGTGCGCAAAAGGCGCTGCTGCTTCATGCGGTAAATCCGGGATTAAAGGGGGTGCTGCTGGCAGGCCCACCAGGAACGGCGAAGTCCACGCTCATCCATGGTGTTACAGAGCTTCTGCCGGAACTTAACGTCATTAACATTCCTTTGAACGTGGATGAGGAACGGCTTTGGGGCGACTGGGATATGGCAGCTGCTGTCCGCAGCGGCAAACGAACGTTTGTACCCGGCTTGCTTGCAGCTGCGGATGGGCACATCGTCACGGTAGACAATGCGCATATCATGCCCGAAAGGTTAATGAAAGCGGTCCTGACTGCTGGCGACAATGTGGCGGGCGAGCCCGCGCATGGGCATGTCCGCAAGAGCTCTGAGCGAAGAAGTGGCCTTGACAGTGCAGCATTCTGCTTGTTCGCAGCTATGAGTCCGGACGATAGGAAGCCGCTGCCGGCGATGTTTGATCGCTGCGGGCTATATGTGCGACTGGAAACCTCGGCGGACCTTGCGGAGCGAACGGAAATCGCAAGCCGCTTGCTCGCCTTCGAACAAGATCCTGAGTCGTTTCGCCTAGCTTATGAATCGGAAACGAAGGAATTGAGAGCACGTATCGCAGCGGCTAGGACTCGGCTGCCTGCTGTACATATTGATGGAGAGCTGCTACGTTTGGCTGCCGAAATCGCTGAGGAAGCTGGCTGTCTGGGACACCGCGCGGACATCCTGCTGATCGAAGCGGCCCGGACGATCGCAGCTTGGGAGGGTCTTAGAGAGACGACACAGGAGCATCTGCAGGAAGCAGCGGGCTTTGTGCTGCCGCACCGGATGCGTGCAGCATCTTACTCGGAAGAGTCGCGAGGGAAGTCGCCGGCAGACTTAGCGGATCAAGAGCCAACGAAGCATGATTCGAATGACGATCATCCATCACCAGGATCGCATCGCGATAAGGAAAGCCAAAGAGAAAACCAAGCGGAAGGAGAGAATAATGCGACAAACGGCGAGCAAGTTGACCGGTCACAATTCGCTTCGCCTGCACAACTTGGGGGCGACCACAACGGCGAAGCCGATAGTAGACAATCTCTTTCCTTAGAGGCGCGGGCTGTAGTGGAAGCCGTTGGACGGGAAATCGCTGTGCAGCCATTCGTCTTTACCCCGCCGCAGCCAATGAAGCAAGCGCAAACTGGGAAACGAAATCAAGCGTCAGTAGGAACGGTAAACGGTCGATATGTGCGGGCTGCGATGCCGCGCGGCCCTCTAAGAGACATTGCGTTTGATGCCACGCTTCGTATGGCGGCTCCCTTTCAGCGGATACGTAAGCAACAATCAAGTTCATATAACACGAACTTAAAGCTATGGATTGAGCCGAGTGATGTGCGTGTGAAGGTTAGGGAAAACAAGACAGGAACTGCTTTGCTATTCGTCGTCGATGCCAGCGGTTCGATGAATGCAAATAAGAGAATGAAGGCTGTCAAAGGTGCGGTATTGTCTTTACTTCGTGATGCGTACCGGCAGCGTGACCATGTGGGCTTGATTGCCTTTCGCGATCAACAAGCTGAATTGCTGCTCGGGTTGACACGCAGTGTAGAGCTCGCGGAACGCAAATTGAGGACGCTGCCAGCTGGCGGGAAAACGCCGCTAGGTATTGGACTGGAAAAGGGACTCATTGCGATTCGCCCTTTGTTAAATAGAAGAAGTGGACTCATCCCCGCGATGATCGTCATGACCGATGGAAAGGCGAACGTCAGCGCAGAAGCGGCAGGTGATCCATGGCAGGAAAGCCTGCAAGCTGCACAACGCATCGCAGCGGCTGGCATACGCACACTTGTGATCGATACAGAGGATGGTGTAGTACGATTCGGCTATGCCCGCAAGCTGGCGGAAGCGATGCAAGCGCGGTATTACCGGTTAGAACAATTGGAGGCTGGGAGTATCGAACGAGCTGTACGGACGTTGATCTAAAAATAATGATTTATGGATTACGGAAAGGAGGATGGCGCGTTGAAGCTATCCATACTCACAAACGGGGAAACGACGTTGTCGCATTTGTCTGAAGCATATCAATTGCTTGATCAAAATCAGAAAAATCAGCTGCATCTGACCATCATCGATTTAGGGAATCGGAAGATCGACGAGCTTGAGGACGTGGAAGCCACGCTTGTTGGAGCTGACCTTGTCATCTTCGATGCACATGGCGTCCGCCAGGACGTTGTCGAATGGTTGAGTAGCCTGCTAAGCAAAGGGACGGCTCATATCGTTCCGCTTGGCGGCAACTCCGCTGAGATCGCTTCGCTGCTCAAGCTAGGCAGTCTGACCTTTGCAAATTTGCCTAGACAAGAAGGGCATACACATGCGGCAACGTCCTTGCCGCTAGAAGGAATGGATGAGGGTAAGTCGGACTATGAACACTACGTTCGATTTACCGAATATTGGCGGGGCGGAGGCACAGCGAATATGCTCGGACTGCTTTGTCTGGCAGGCCGTGAATACGGCGGCTGCCATCTTTTGCCGGAGCCTAAGGAGCCGGTATATGTTCGGGAGTTAACGATTATGGAGCCGAGCAGTCGCACGGTTTACTCGTCTGCAGCCAGCTACCGGCAAAGCAATCGCTACGACGAAGGTCGGCCGAATGTCGCGATTTTATATCTTGGGAATAGCAATCCGCTCGATACTGCGGAATGTATTGCGCAGCTTAAGGAACAATTGGAGGCTTTCGTGAACGTCATGCCGATCGCGTTTCCTTCAGTGATGAACATTCCACTCGACCGTCTGCGCGAGTTGCTACTTGGCGAAGGTCACCAAGTCGACCTTATCGTGAACCTGCTGCCTTTCCGACTTGGGATTGGTCCCGGCGGAGGAAATCAGGACGGGGCTGTGCAGATGCTGGAACAGCTCGATGTGCCGATGCTGCATCCGCTATTGTTGAACAGTAGAACGGAACAAGAATGGAGACAGTCTGCGAGTGGACTTGAGCCTTCGTTGCTGCTCGTTCAGGTCATGCTGCCGGAGCTTGACGGGAGCATGGAGATGTTTCCGATAGCGGCACTGCAGGAAGACGGAGAAGACACCGAGCTAAACGTTCCGCTAAAGCGGCTTGCACTTATACCTGAACGGACGAAACGCTTGACAGATCGCATCCGCCGCTGGCTTGCTCTGCGGAGCAAGCCCAATGCAGAGAAGAAGCTGGCGCTCATTGGCTACAATTATCCGCCAGGCGAAGGAACGGTGTTCGGCGGTTCCTTCTTAGATACATTCGAATCGATAGCACGTTTATTGAGCTGGCTGAAGCAGCAAGGATATCATACCGAGGAACTGTCAGCGGCGGAGCTGCGTGCCAGATTTATAGAGGGCGGTCTAGTCAATTCCGCAAAATGGTCTGATCCTCAAGCTTCGAGTCAGTTGATCCGTTATGCGGATCCCCATTTCACACAGAAGCTATCCAGACGTTCTTGGGGAGAAGAAGCGATAAGCCGCTGGGGTCAGCCGCCTGGTGACATCATGACGGACAACGACTCTTTTCTCATACCCGGTTTAATGATCGGCCAAGTGTTTATCGGCCTGCAACCTTCACGCGGTATCCATGAGGATCCAGAGAAGTCGCTGCATGATCGTTCGTTACTACCTACGCATCAATATACTGCGTTTTATCAATGGATTCGTGAACAGTTTCAAGCGGATGCCATCGTCCATATCGGGACACACGGTACCTTAGAGTTTCAGCGGGGGAAAGAGGCCGCTCTGTCTGGGGACTGTGTACCGGACGATTTGCTCGTGGATTTGCCCAATTTGTACTACTATCACGTAGGGAATCCGTCAGAAGCGATGATCGCCAAGCGGCGCAGCCATGCCGTATTGATCGGCTATCAGGCGCCGCCCTTTACAGAAGCTGAGCTGTATGGCGAATGGCGTGAGCTGGAAGCCTTGCTGCACGAATATCGTGAAGCGAAGCAGCTCGCGCCGGAACGATGTGAGGCGATTCTACAAGAGCTGCAGGCGGTAGCGAAGTCGCTTGACTTCTCCGCGGAAACTGTAGAACTCATGGAGGAGGAGCTTTATCGCATGCAGCGTTCGCTCATCCCTAGTGGACTGCATGTGCTTGGCGACAGCTATTCTCCTGAAGTCGCTTTGAACCATATGCAATTCGTGCTTCGCCACGAGCGGGGAAATATTCGCTCAATTCGCGGACTGCTCGCTGAACGTCAAGGCGTTCGGGCGGATGCGCTAACTTCGGGCAAGCATGTGAGCTTGCTGCGCCAGCTCGATGAGGAAGCGAATGCGTTAGTGACCGCTTATGTGTCAAACAAGGCAATCCCGGACATGTATAAGAGTGAACATCCAGATTGGCTTAAGCAGTTGGAAGCTTCGCTCGAGTACGGTTACGAAGCTTACCTAAGATCATTGCAAAATGAGGAAGCAGAAGGGCTGATGCGGGCGTTGGAAGGCCGGTACGTTCCAGCTAAGCTCGCTGGTGACGTGCTGCGAACACCTGAAATATTGCCGACCGGACGCAATCTGTACCAATTCGATCCCCGCTTAGTGCCCAGCCGTACAGCTGCTGAACGGGGGGCGATTGTCGCCGAAAACTCCATACAGCAATATCGCGAGCAGCACGGGGACTACCCGCACACGACGGCGGTCATCCTCTGGGGGATTGAGACGTCGCGCACACAAGGGGAAACCATTGGGCAAATCCTGCATTATATGGGGGTTCGCATTGGCGGGGGAGTCGGAACGTTCCGTACAGAATATGAAGTGATCCCGCTTGCGGAATTAGGCCGACCGCGCTTGAACGTCATGGTGCATATTACTGGGGTTTTTCGCGATTTGTTTCCGAATTTGCTGGAAGAATTACATGACCTATTCCGCAAGGTTTCGGAGCTGGATGAACCTAATGAGCTCAATTGGTTCAAGGCTCATACACGAAGCATGGAGGAGGAGCTGCTGGCTGCTGGATATGAGGCAAGTCAAGCGCATGACTTAGCTTGCGCCCGCATCTTCGGCCCGGCAGAAGGAGAGTATGGCACGACGGTGACGCGGATGATCGAGACGAAGCTATGGAACGAGGAGTCTGAGCTCGGAGCGGCATACACGGACAGCCAGCAGCATGTATACAGCGCACTAGCGCGAGGACAGGCGGAGCCGGAATTGTACCGGTCACATATGCTGGAGGTGGATATTGTGTCGCAAATTCGCAGCAGTCATGAATGGGAAGTAACGGATTCTGACCACTATTATGAGTATTTTGGCGGCTTGGCAAAGTCTGTGGAAGTGATGAAAGGTCGTAAAGCAGACATTCATATTACGGATACGACAGGGGAGCAAATCAAGACAGAATCTGCCGAACATGCGATTGCACGCGGAGTAAGGACTCGCTTAACGAACCCGAAATGGATCAACGATCTCTTGAAGCATCCTTATCATGGCGCAAAGGAAATGGCCAGCCGATTCGAGTATGTACTGGGACTTGCAGCCACGACTGGAAAAGTAGAACCTTGGGTATTCGATCGTCTGCATGACGTCTATATGGCTGATGAAGCACTTAGCCGGAAGCTGCAGGACAACAACCGTTGGGCTTACCATGCGATGATCGAAACATTGCTGGAAAGCGAGCAGCGAGGGTACTGGACACCGGATGAACAAGTTCTGCATCAGCTGCGGCAGAAATACCTAGAGCTTGAAGGAGAGTTGGAAGGGGAATGAGAACAGCTTGAGGCATAAGCTGAAATCCATTTAAATTAAGAAATGAGGTGTTTACCTAGATGATCGAAATCTTACGCAACGAAGCTGCTTGGGAACAAGCTTGGAAGGACGACCAAACGACAGGTGTAAACTTGATGAAATCAGCAGGGATCGAGCCGAGATTCACTTTTGGCGCCATCGCGGCCCAAAACTACAATGAGCAATCGTTCAACGATGAAGGAAGAAGACGGTCAGCACGTATTATCGGCTGGTTGGAAAATCAAGGCGTAAATTTTAATGGCGCCTCTGTCCTCGACATCGGAGCGGCCTCTGGAATATTTTCTATTCCCTTTGCGCAAAGAGGAGCAGATGTGACCGCCGTTGAGCCGTCGCTTCCGTTCACAGAACTATTGGAGCACAACAATCAAAAATGGGCCGACGGTAAGGTAAAGATCGTGCGCGCAGCCTTTGAAGATATGGATACGAAGACATTAGGCTGGAACCAAGCTTTTGATTTTGTCTTTGTGTCAATGTGCCCAGCGATCACAGACTGGGAGATGGTGGAGAAAGTGATCAGCTGCGCTCGAAAATTTTGTTATATCAGCTTGGCAGCAGGTCCTAAAGAACACAGCCTCACCCTTGAAATATTACCGCTGTTAAACCATTCATACAACAAGCATCAAAACTCCGAGATGATGTATTTGCTACAGCTGCTTTATCTAAAAGGGTACGCCTTTCATTCACTCGTCACAAAAGAAATGAAAGCCAGGGTTGTGTCTCGTGCGGAAGCCATTCAAGAGGTTTTACATTGGCTTAACTTTTACAATTATCCAGTAGATGAGAATACGCAGGCCATCATTGAAGATTATCTGGATCAAACTTATCCTGGAAAAACGATCCCAATCAAACAAGGAGGGCGCTTCGGCAAAGTGCTCATTCAGTTAGAAGAGCAAAGCATGTTTAATTATTCATGAGGATGAATCAACCAAAGCGCCTACATCCGATGAGTTCCCGCATAAGGGACGCGTTGTACGAAACAATGGCGGTTCCGGAAGAGCGGGAATTTTTGATCCAGATGGGCATGATATTCAGGCGGATGAAGAAAGAGGCGTGTACTTTGATTGTGTTTGCCTTTGAAAAACAACACTTATCATATTAAATGGAATGGTCATTGCGCTTGTTGGCATGTTAAGTGGTTTAGTCGCTTCTTATGAATTGGGTACACCACCCGGCGCTTCAATCACATTAATTTTAATGTTGATTTTTTCAGTCATAACACTTGCAAAGTACATGTTAGATTACTTGAAATTGGATAGACTATTTAATAAAAGTTAAGTCTAGAATGAAATATGCAGAAAATGACAAATCGAGTTTACGCCGTAGATTTGCCATTTAGAAATAAGCCCATGCATCATACTGAGTAATCACTTCACCTATGGAAAGTTAAACTAAAGTGGAAGGGAGTTAATCATGAAGGAAGTTGATGTTGTTATTATTGGAGGAGGTCCTGCAGGTTTAAGTGCTGGACTTGTGCTAGGACGTGCTAGAAAGAAGACATTGATTATTGATGAGGGCCAACCGCGTAATGCAGTGACTAGAGAGGCTCATGGCTTTTTAACACGTGATGGCATTAGCCCACATGACTTTCGAAATATTGCTAAAGAACAGCTTCGCACTTATCCATCGGTTTCACATCTGGAAGATATCGTCAAGTTGATAGAAGGGGAAGATGGACAATTTTTGTTGGAAACTGTTTCGGGGGTGAAGATAGCCACTAGAAAACTGCTGTTTGCTATCGGAATGAAGGATCGTGATCTTGGTATACCAGGGTTGGCGGAGGTCTATGGTAAGAGTGCGTTTGTATGCCCGTATTGTGATGGCTGGGAACTAAGGGATCAGCAATTAGTTGTCATAAACAGAGGAGCGACATTAATGCATTTTGTCCCATTGCTTTCTGGGTGGTCGAAGCAGTTAGTAGTTTGTACAAATGGTCCCGATGAATTGAGTGAAGCAGAACGTGAAGAATTGCGCGCACATAATATCCCGGTATTTAATGCACCAATACATTCAATCCAATCAAATCAAGGCATGGTAAGCCATATCAAGCTTGAGGATGGGACGGAAATTTCGTGCACAGGGATTTTCTTCAAGCCGGAATTGGAACTTGGATCGGATTTGCCAGTTGCCCTTGGTTGCCGGATGTTGGATACTGGAATCATTGAAGTCGATGAGTTTGGAAAAACTAGTGTACCTGGTGTTTATGCAGCAGGGGATGCAACTACACACTTACACCAATCTATTGTTGCAGCTGCTTCAGGTGCTGTATCCGCAGCTGCAATAAACGGGGAATTAAATCAAGAAGAATGGCGGAAGAGCAACGTTTGATTGAATAACCATGAACACTTTACGAGCCTTCCTCACCCAAGTATCATGCTCATAGAATAAACTTCAAGGGTGAGGAATAACTATGAGGTCTTCAAGACATAATAGGTTAGTCAACTTTATCCTTTATTTTAAGAGAACCCACACCAATAATTGCTCCCAATATCACTAAAATTATACTGGCTATTATTTCATATCCTTGCAATGCATCGATGTAATTGACGAGAAACCAACTTGGTCCCCCGCCTGCCAATCGATTTATGATACCTCCAACTCCCTGAAGCAATAGAAGTAAACTTGCACCGCTTGCAATCTCTTTCATAACGCTACATCTCCTTTTTACATAACGAATATCAAGATAGAACTCCCCTGATGCCAATATTGAATAAAATCGCCCCAATAACTGCCACTCCGACTAATACAGAAGACAACGGAGCTTTTACTAATTTTGATCGCAGTTGTTCAAGCTGATTCATTATCCAGTTTTTACATAGTATAAACACGATCAATAGTAAGATTGAAGGAAGTACCATAATCGCGTTATAGCCAAGTAAAATGCCAATGGACAAACCCGTATGAAACGCTAAACCATCCATTAGTAATATCGAGTAAAAATACGGTAAAGCTGTGGTAAACTCAATCGCAAAGACAATAATACCGAGTATGATCATCCCTCTTATAGACACTTGCGTAGGTAACCATTCCAAAAATCGGGATTCCATCCCTTTTTTAGGATTATAAAAACTAATGAGTACAAAGGCGACTCCAAGTATCGTATAAAACCAACTTGAAATTTGATTGTTCGCCATGCTTTCTATAATACCAAGAATTGGCCCAACTCCGAGATAAACCAAGATACCCATTATAAAATAGCAAAATTGTGTCGAAAATAAAAAAACGATCAATCGCGATGCTGTTTTTTCTTTTTGTATGAGAAGGATATAAGCTGTAATCGCCAATACCCCGGGGCTTAAAATATCAATGACAGCACAGAGCACAATAATGAGGAGTGCTGTTGTGAAATCTATGTTGGCAGGAATTAATGATTCAATGATTTCAATCACCTAAACATCCTCCTTATTTATTCATTTATTTCGCGCACTGTGATAAAATAATAATAACACAGTGTGTTAAATAAAACAAGAGGTGATTTGAAGTGCCGAAAATTGTTGATCATGATCACAAAAGAAAGCTCATCGCTGAAACGGCTTGGAAAATTATTGAAACCGAAGGTATTGAAAAAGCATCTATCCGCAGAATCGCATCTGAGGCTGGAATGTCTGCCGGAGCATTGAGACATTATTTCTCAAACCAGGATGAGTTACTATTATTTATCATGGATTATTTTCTTGCTCGCGGGAAAGAACGGTCGAAGAATAAATCATGGTCACAAGACCCTTTCATTGCGGTACAGGAAACGTTGTTAGAATTGGTTCCTGTCGATCGGGATAAACAAGCTGAAGCTGGCGTATGGCTGGTTTTCGTCATTCGTTCACTTACAAGTGCAGTTTTGAACACGAAAAAAGATGAACTCATCGAAGGAGAATACATTTTAATGGAGGCACTGCTTGAAATCTTGATAAAGGCAGGCTATGTAAAAAAAGACATAGATATTGAAATCGAAAAATTAAGGCTTTCTGCAGTCATTGAAGGTTTATCCATACATGCTCTATTAAGACCGGATATATTCACCATTGAAAAAACGGAACAAATTATTACTCACCACTTAAAAGAACTTTGCAACCAATAAATATTAAGTTAACATTTGATTCGAAATAAACCTTGTTGAAGAAATCGACAATGAAAAGAAGCAGGTCCCACTATAAAAGCCGAAGGAGTCAAAAAGTTTTTTGTCTTTTTCTAAAAGTCTTCCAACGAGTATCGAGTTAAGCGAACCAATAGCTGCTGACGCCGTTTAAAGGGTCGAGGGCAAGGTATATGCTTTGGCTTACATATACGCTTGTGGTATATTAGAGAGTTCTGCGATTCCATATCTTATCTGAGCGGTGTGGAATATTTGACACCGTATCGTGACCATTCGACAATGGCATCTGCCAGTGAGGAAAGGCTTCAGAAACGTTTCGAGCAAGAGGCCGAACGAATTCGTTCAATACTTGGCAACAAGGTTCTGCAATTAGAGCATGTTGGATATACTTCGGTGCCGGGCCAAGCCAATCATCGATATGTTGCTGGTAGTAGAGAATTCAGCTGACGAAACGGCCTACGTTTCCGACTTTGAGGAAGAAGGGTACACCCGTCAAAAACAAATGTAGCCTACTTTTTCAAATGGCCGATGACGTGACGGAGTCCCTCTAACAGCACTTCGTTTGTTGATTTGAATCCCTTCTCTGTGGAAGAATGGATCCGAGAGAAGAGGTTGACGGGTTGCTTCTGCGGGGAGTCAAACCGACTATTTCCGTGACCGAATAACCCTTTTCAATCTTGTAATCTTTACTCGAGCTGTCTCTGACCTGCCCCAACGCTTCGAATGCTCGACCATACGGTTTGATCACATCGGAGTCGTCCTCCAGAATTAACGCGTCCTCATCAAGTGCATTCACCATTTATTTCGCATAGCGGGTGGTGAGCGACGGAGACGGTCGTTGCAGATTCTGACTTAATCGATCAATTGTATTCTTTACCTGAATGAATTCATTCAAGGCGACTGCGATATTTCTAAGAATCACACTTTTGGACTTCAACAGACAGTAAATGGTTTGGGTAATAAATTTGGATTCGACTTGACCAGATTCGGATACCAGGTCTTTTGCAAAATGTATCGTTTCCCGTTTTGTTACATACACATCTGTGGTGGAATGGAACATGTTAAAAACCCCTAATAATTTACATTTTTGTTTAGATTAATTTTGGCGGTACTTAAATTATACCAATCAAAGGGAGGTTTTTTGCTGTTTTCAGGTAATATTTCTCACTTTTCATCTCTGTTTTGGGGGATTTTCTTAAGATACACACCTCCGTAATTACATGCCATTCATTTTTGCGGAAACTCAATTAATTAAATTGGTTTACAAGTAGATTTATGCATGATAAAATATATATTATTCAAAAATGAACGGAGGTTCACGAATGCAATATTTAAAAGAGGAAATTAAAAAACGAATCTTAATAGCTGCATTGGATGAATTTAAAGAGAAGGGTTATTTAAGTGCATCCGTTAGAAATATAGCCAGTAACGCAGATACTGCATTAGGTACAGTGTATAAATATTTTAGGAATAAGGAGGATTTGTTTAATTCTGTAGTAGAATCGGTTTATAGCGATTTGTTTGCTACGATCAATAAAATTATTGTTGCTGATGTTAACCCTAATGAAAAATTGATTGAAATTAAAAATAGGATTTTGGACATTTTTAAAGGAAACAGTAAAGAAGTCTTAATTCTTTTCGGTAAGAGTAAGGGATCTAAATATGAGAACTTTAAAAACGAGGTCGTGGATGTTCTTCATAATATTATTCAAAAAGAAATATTCTCTCGTTTTGAAGATAAAAGCATTGTGAAAGAACCATTTATTTTCTATGTCCTATCAACAAACTTTGTAGAAGGATTATATACCATTTTAAAGACTCAAGAAGATGGGGAAAAAATTAGCATCCTCATTGACCAGTTGATGTTTTTCTCATTTCACGGTACTGAAAGCCGATTTAAAGAAATGTCTCACATTTAAATAATGTGGATATTTTTTTGAAACAAAAATGAACAATCGTTCATGGTGTTTATTTTATCAATTTGGTTGTTTTAGCACATATACAGACAGGAAATACAGGAGGAGATTACATTGGCAAAGTATCTTTATAAATTAGGAAATTGGTCAGCAACACATAAAAAAGCGGTACTTTTTGGCACTGTAGGAATTTTGATGATATTAGCAGTATTAGTACTGAGTTTAAAACCATCTTTTCATGGAGAACTAACTATTCCCAATACACCTGCGGAAAAAGCAGCCAATTTGATTAAAGGAGAATTTGCAGGTACTTCCGAACAATCAACTGTAAACATCGTATTTAAAGCACCAGATAATAGAACGTTGGAATCAGAGGATGTCCAAAGCAAAATTACGGAAGTACTTAATGAAATAAGTAAAGATTCGAAAGTAGCAAGTGTTCAATCACCGATAGAGCTGAACAACTTAAATGAAGATAAAACAATTGGTTACGCACAAGTTACGTTTGCGTTAGAAGCTGACAAAGTGTCAGAAAAATCGAAAGAATACATTTTGGATAGTATTGAAATAACAAGAGATGCAGGTATTCAGACAGAAATAATGGGAGGAGATATTACCTTCTCTAGCATACAGTTTGAAGGAATTTATGAAGTAATTGGAGTAGTGGTTGCATTTATTGTATTAGCAATTACTTTTGGTTCATTTATTGCAGCAGGCTTACCAATTCTTATAGCGGTATTAGGTTTAGGAATTAGCTTATTAGGTATTATGATTGGTGCCTACTTTATTGATTTGAATTCTATTTCTATAATTCTAGCAGCTATGTTGGGTTTAGCGGTAGGTATTGACTACTCACTATTTATTATTACACGATTCAGACAAGAATTGGCAAGGGACATGCCATCAACAATTCAATTTCAATAGCCATAGGAACATCTGGAAGTGCTGTAGTATTTGCAGGTTTGACTGTTATTATTGGACTATTGGGTTTATCTGTAGCTCAAATTCCATTCTTAACCCTTATGGGTGTTTCAGCCGCTATTAGTATACTGGCAGCCGTGCTTATTTCGATTATTACTTTACCAGCAATTTTAGGTATGATAGGCCACCGATTGTCGCCTGCAAAGGAAAGTAGATTTTGGCAAAAAATCAATGGTCAGAATAGAACAGACGAAGAAAAAGCTAATAGATGGGGGAGATTGGTTACTAAACATCCTATCATTATATCGCTAGTATCCATTGCATTCCTTGCAATTCTTACAATTCCTTTCTTCCATATGAATTTGGGGCTACCATCTGATGGAACAGCTAAATCAACGGAAATGACGGAAAGAAGAGCATATGATTTACTAACGGAAGGGTATGGAGAAGGCTTTAATGCACAATTAGTTGTTGCTGCAAAAGTTAGTAAAGTAACAGAGGAAACACCTCAAGTTATTGGAGAAATAGTGAAAGAAATTAGTGATTTAAAAGATATTAAATCTGTATCACCACTTATACCTGGACCTTCCGGAGAAATTTTTATGATTCAAATTACACCAGAATCCGGACCGGATGATATAGAAACAAAGGATTTGGTAAATCTTATTAGAGACAAATCTAAAGAAACAGAAAAAGAACATGATATTGCATTAATGGTAACAGGTAGCACGGCTATGAACATTGACATATCACAGCAATTGAATGATGCTTTACCATTATTTGCATCCTTAATAATTGGTCTTGCTTATATACTCTTAGTAATGGTCTTTAGATCACTATTAGTACCGTTGAAAGCAGTAGTTGGGTTCTTACTTTCATTAGGAGCAACATTAGGATTTATGGTATTTGTTGTTCAAGATGGGCATTTCATTAATTTCTTTGGATTTCCATCGGAATCTCCAATATTAGCCTTTTTACCTGTTATTACAATAGGGATATTGTTTGGACTAGCTATGGACTATGAAATATTCTTAGTTAGTAAAATGAGAGAGAGTTATATGCATACTGGAGATAGTCGTAAAGCTATTTTATATGGAATGAGAGACAGCGGTAGAGTAGTAACTGCTGCAGCTTTTATTATGATGGCAGTATTTTTCGGATTTATGATGAATCCTGATGCGATGATTAAATCAATTGGAATGGCACTAGCCTTTGGAGTATTCTTCGATGCGTTTATTGTCAGAATGACAATAGTACCTGCTGTAATGACTCTAATGGGAAAATCAGCTTGGTATATTCCGAAGTGGTTAGATAAAATTCTTCCTAATATAGATGTAGAAGGAGAGTCTATTACGCATAAAGAAAGAAATGAAGAATAAATCAAGAAAGTAGCATTCTGCAGCTTTCCAGAATGAAGACAAACTCCCGATGCGATGCATGTTGAATGTTGCTCACTGTTAATTAGTTACCCCTGAAAAAATCAGGGTTTTGATCAAAAATAAAAGGAATTCACTGCCTCAAAATGGAATTAGTTATTGTCCAGATAACCATCCAAAGGGGGGCCGAATTCCTATGCTTATGAATTCTTCATTGCCCCTCAAAATCCTTTTGAGGTGAGAAAAATGTTGAAACTTCGTGAAGAACAAATCACATTGTGGGATTCCATCATCTCTGAGAGCGTATGGTCGTTGCCTGAAGAACTGGCTAAAATAGATGCCTTGCTGGATGATGAACGTTTCATGCAGCCTTTTCTAGAGAAGCATCACACCCTAAGGGGCCGTCCGACCAAAGCGATTGAAACCTTCCTGCGTCTCATGTATCTGAAGCGTCGCTACAATTCCGGTTACGAATCCCTCGTGCAGGAAGTAGGCGACAGTCTGACGTGGCGGCGATTTTGCCGCATACCCATTGACGAAAAGATGCCTGATCCGACGACCTTGATCAAAGCGCGCCAGCGCTATGGCGAAGAATGGGTCGAACAACTCAATGAGCTTTTGCTTCAAAAACTGGATGAAGCGAAGGTGCTCAAACACCGGAAGCTGCGGACGGATACCACCGTAGTCGAATCGGATGTACATCATCCGACCTATGCGACCTTGCTGCAGGATGGCGTAAAGGTCATCACTCGCCTGGTAGGCAAGATCCGGAAAGTGGCGTCCGAAGCGACCCGGAACTTCGAGGATAAAAACAGTGAAGTGAAGCAACACATCCTTTCGATCGCCAAGTTGCTGCGCCGGCGCACGCAACAGTCATGGGACGAGCTCAATGCCATAACGGAGCAAGTCGCTGCGATGACGGAAGACGTATGTCAGAAATCAACAGCTGTTATGAATCTTACAAAGGATAAAGGTAAGGCGTCCGTCAAGGCGATGAAAGAGAAGTTAGGTGAAGCTATTACCTTGACCCAAAAGCTCGTCGATCAGGCCAAGCAAGTGGTATCCGGAAACCGCATTATTCCAGATCGGATCGTCAGCTTCTTTGATCCTGAAGCACGCCCGATCAAAAAAGGGAAGCTATCCAAGAGCGCGGAATTCGGATACAAAGCGCGAATCGATGAAACCGAAAATGGGTTTGTAACCGGCTATGAGTTATACAAAGGTAACCCCTCGGACGACGAAATGCTCGTTCCCGCCGTGGTACAACATAAAGAACGATTTGGCTCGGTGCCCCGTGCTGTGGCAACCGACCGCGGCTTCGGCAGCAAGAAAAATGAATCGACCCTTGCAGAACTGGGTGTAACACGAATCAGCACCCCATTCTGAGGGAAGAAGAGCAAGAAACGTGCGGAACTTGAGAAACAGTTATGGTATAAAGATTTGCAACGCTTCCGCGCTGCAGGTGAAGCCAAAATCAGTTTACTGAAACGCAGGTACGGTTTAAACCGCAGCCGGTACAGGGGCTTTGTTGGCTCAAAAACCTGGATCGGCTTGGGAATTTGGGTTCATAACCTCAGAAAAGCCGCTCAGATGATCAAATAAGGCAAAGAAATGGAATACAAAGGAAATATGTCCACCTGAAAATTTCAAGGAGAGTAGAGCGAACTCTAAATTCGAATTTTTCAGGGGTAACTAATTAGAAACGAAAAGTAATCCTGAATTTCGAACGTACAGCTCCGTGGAAACGTGAAAAGGGCTCCAAATCTTTGGTAGAATGGTGTTTGACTGAAACACATCACCCAAAGAGAGGAGCACCTTTTAGGTGAAGTCTACCACACCCGTCAGCAAGATCAAGACTGAATTTTCCTTGGAGAATGCCACCAGCTTCGGAGGCATCAAAATCTTTCTGGAATACCTTGAGAAAATAAAGCTCTCCGAAGCGTTACGTGACATCTCTTGCGGCAAAGGACGAAATTCTCTCTTTCCGATTTACCGCATTCTGCTTTATCTCATCGTGGGTTGGATGCTCGGCTGCGAGCGGCTCTTTCATTTTCGCAAACTATAGCGCGACTAGCTTCTGAAGCGATTTCTTGGCGGGCGATGCCCACACCATACCTTGCTGTACAAAGAACTGATTCGATTGAGAACATCTTGTCCTAACTTGCGGTTTGAACTGCGAACGCTCAATCAGACCGTCATTCGGCCCTGCCTGCCGTCTAAACTTGTCCTTGATCTGGATTCGACGGCGGAAACCGTATACGGCGATCAAGTCGGCGCAGAGAAAGGAAAGAACCCGCACAAGCCCGGCCGCAAAAGCTACCACCCGCTACTGACATTTGAGGGGCAGTCTCGCCTGTGCCTGAATGACTTCCTCCGATCTGGGAACACGCATGCCTCTACGGATGCTGCTTCATTCTTAGACAACACGTTCGAGCTCCTTGGCGGACGTTCGGTGAAATATGCCCGATTCGACAAGGGCTTCGGCGGCGAGGAGTTCTATAGCCTGTGGGAAGGCAAGAACATCGGCTACGTCGGCAAGCTGAAAAGGACGCAGCGCCTTGCGGCGCAGGTGCAGCCTGCCGGTACTGGAAACGATTTGTCGATGAAGACTGGATTATCGAAGGGATAACGCTCATTTACAAAGCGACATCCTGGAAAAAGCCCCGCCGCGTGGCGATCATTCGCAAAGCGCAGGTAATCGATGACGGACAGACCCGCTTGGTATTCGACACCGATCGGCAATACGAAGCGATCGTGACCAATCTGGACTGGGAGCCGATTGACCTGTGGCGGTTCTACAACCAGCGCTGCTGTATGGAATATTACATCAAGGAAGCCAAGAACGGGTTTTCGATTGACCGGATTGCGACCAGCGATTTTGAGGCGAACGAAGTTGATCTGCTCATCAAGCTGCTGGCGTACAACTTGTTCGAGCGGTTCAAGCGTGACTGTTGCGAGCCGGTTCATCAAGGTTACACGATTGCCCGTTTCCGGTTCGTTATTTAATAGGGAAACCTTCACACATACTGAAATTCCGCCTGTCATCATTCTTTAAAAACGTTGGGAAGGATATTAAATGACTACAAACAATGTTTCAAGGTTTTGGAAGTTAATATTTGTTGCCTATGTTTTTTTTCTTCTGTGGTTTGTTGTAGTAAAACCTATTGGTTTTATTGATAGAATACAATCCATACTTGAAAATAGGAGTATCGGGATCTGGAACTACAATGTAGATCCTTTTCGAAGTATCTCAAGTTATTTCCGTTTTAAAACGACTCCATTTGCCTTCATAAATATTTTGGGTAATATTGTTACGTTCTGTCCATTAGGATTCTTAATCCCTACTATTTTTACAAAGTACAGGAAACTTTCTAAGACTTTGTTGATTTGTTTAATCAGTATAATTGGGATCGAGAGTTTCCAATTTGTCACAATGTTAGGTTATTTTGATGTTGATGATATCATTTTGAATATGACAGGTTGTTTAATTGGATATTTTGTTTATAATGGGTTTAGAATATTAGCCAGGAAAATAGCTAAACCTGAATTTCGAAAGTAACAACTCTATGAATACGTGAAAAGGGCTCAAAATCTTAGATAATGGTGCTGGATGCTGAACACATCACATAGAGTGCGATTACTTGACTTTCATAGAAAAAGGGGTTAAATAACTCAACTGGATATAAGGACCTGCAATCAGGTATTAAACTTTTATAGCCGTCAGCAAGTCTGACCGCTAATCCGCGTAGATTTTTGCCCTGGAAACTTTGCTTCCACCGGGTTAGCATCTAGGTAAAAGAAACAGTACGCGAGCTAGAGAACTGATCTTAGTACGCATTATTTCATGAATAAAAATTGTAAATAGACTGTTGTACGGTCTTTTTTCGTTTATAGCGATTTGAATTCAGATTTAGAAGTCTGTTTTCCTATTACAAGCGTTTATTACACGCACATGGAGTTTACTCATTTGACTGTTGTAAAGAAAATAAGAAATGCTGATGATCTTGCAGCATAAGGTTATCGGCATTTCCCGACGGTGTTTCATACTCGTGGCTTACAATTTCGCGCATGAGTGCCATTTGCTCTCCGGGATCCAATTTGCGGCTAACCAGGGGCGCAATCAAGCCGTAACGGAAGTTAGCCTCTTGCTGCCTTGCTTGCTCATCCATGCAAAATCTCCTCTCCCTGTGGTCTATGAGAGTATCCCATAGACGCTAGAAACCAGGGAGGGCGCATATTTTGTGGGATCGGGAGGGCAACTTGCCGTCCAGGCGATTTTTAAAGCGATTTTGGAGGCGACTTTCGCTTGCCGTGCTCCTTGGCGGCGGATGCTGAAGGAATTTATAAGCGTGATGCGGCATGCAGGTAACCCTGCATTTAGAAAAGTCCAATAGCCCCGTCTAGATGCGCCAGCGGGGATGAATCGGGATAACAGTTTGTTCAGCCAATCCAGTGTGTCCATTGGCGTTGGATTCATCATGGTGGGGTAAAGGCGGAGCATATCTTCGTCTACTCCCCCGGCAATGAATTGCCCGGCAACCCAAAGTGCCGCATTTGCTGCGCGGTGCAAATGCCTTGCCCACCAGCGTTTCAACGTACGGAAGCTGTAACGTACGCTAGATGTTGTCGTGCTTTCTGCGATCTGCCGCCAAGAGAATCCCTTGCGCTTGCGCTTCAATGCCGCTTCTCGCACCCAAGTCGCATACCGGGCCCATGGAATCAGAAATTCCGGAAGAAGGGAAATCGTCTTATTACAAGCAGGACAGTACCAGCGGTAGATGGGGATCAGGATGACTTCGTGTTTCGTCACAACGCCTCGCCAATAACGACCGTGTTTATGGAGAAGCCGGCCGCAATCGTCACAGCAGATTTGGACGTCAGGAGATTGATTCTCGAAAGTGCGTAAATAAGCCTTGCAAGAAAGGCCGAAATAAAGTACTTTTGACATGATGAAGTGAATGCTCCCGGGGATCCTCTCCAAAGGTTCGGGAGCATTTTCCTATTTAATCGACAATAGCCTAATCCCCCGTCAATGTACAGAAGGGATTAGGCTATTGTCGGCTGTTTATTCGGTTTGGCTCCGCCAAACCGAATGGCGAATCCATGGTTTTTTTCCGCCAAATAATCAGGCGGCGAACAGCATATCATGATTTCAAACGTTTTTAATAATAGACAAACATGATATTGCTTTAGCAACTTTTCTGAAAGCTATGAAATAAAAAGAGGGAGGGAAGGGGGGCGAAATAACAAGAAAAAATGCCCGATGAAAAGAAGTTTTGAGCTGTGTTATTAAGGGAAGAAGAAAATTGAAAGGAGTATATCCGGGTTTGCTAAAGGACCTAAACCTAAGGTAAAGTATCCGGAATCACCAGTAAAATGAAAGAGCATAAGCTTACGCGTCCTTTTTGTCTCAAGAAGCATGCAAAATTGCAGTCTCTAGTTAGGTATCCTATCATGCCGCATATCTACTACGAGACCAGTTTGCCGCATAACCCTTGAACCAAGTAAAAAGGCCGTCGTTTCCGACGACCTCCCCCTGATATTTGATCATTGCTTGGTCTCCGATAAATTTAACCTATGATAATCTTCTGATGCCCAAGTTTACCACATATATTTATTTTTTATAAACATATTATACGAGGAGATACTGATATAAAAAAAACGGTAATTGGTATTCTAATAGTCTGTTTTGTTTATTTTTCAATGCACCAAGATTTTGAAAATAGTTTAATGCTTGGTTATTTAATTATGATTATAGTGACTTCACTTCTTGCTTTCCTCCGACAGAAGTATTATTTGATAGGGAAATCTATGAAATGGTTATTCCGCACGAGATCAACCCGTTCAAAATCAGTACCCTAGAATCTGGCTACAAGGTAGGTATGAAGAAACGGTTTATTATAAGCATTAATTTTGCCGCTAGTAATCATTCGTTTTCAGTCATCCTTCATATCTCCTGTTAAGGTTCTGTCACAAGGATTGGCGGATCATAGTGGTACTAAACTGGGAAGAACCCGCAAAACAATTCATTCTACGTTTATATCATCGTCGTTGAAATGGATTTTAACATTTCAATCATTCTTTCAATAAAAATCGTAATGATAAAAGGACGATGATTCACGATACAAATCCATAATCCGTATCCAATAACAGATACAGCCCCAAAAACTGCTGCATCCCGATAAAGTCTCTTTCGAAGCAATCCCAACATCGGTAAACCTATCAAAGGCGCCAGCAGGATGTGAAGCATCAACATGTTCAATTCATCCTCCTTTTCGCTTCTCGAACGTGCGTTTGACCCATGTTGTCACTAGCAACAAAAAGGGGATCAGTAGAACAAAGAAACTGTCATATACGAATGTATATTTTTCATCCCATTCCTCGTTTTGGATCGGGTTTTCATAGATGGACAAGGCGGTCGCCGACAACAAAATCGTCAAACCCAGAAAATGAGGCCACCGGGTTTTTGGACGAAATACTTGACGCAGCGTTTCGGAAGCTCCGTAAACGAGTACCAACAGCTTGATAAAAATCAGAATCAGTAAAATAACGGAGATAATGGAATGGATGTTGACGATCACCTCTCCGATGGAAATTTCCTGCACGGTCGTATACACTGGAAAGGTAAGTTGTGACGCCCTCTCCACTCCTAATAAACCGATAATCATAAACAAGGTCATGCTAAGAGAAAGGGAAGCGGTCATCAACCCAAGCAAAAAGGGGCGTGTTGCCCCCTGTTTGACCAGCGGAAACAATATCGTGAGCGCAATAGTTTCCATATAGGGAAAGCCCAAAAAGGAATGGTATTGTAAAATGGCACCCAGGCCGGAATGGAAAGCTGGCTGAAGTCTTCCCCAATCCCAGTTCACCATTGCCAGCAACAGAACAAACCAGAACGGGAAGAACAAAAATGGAGTGATGATTTGATTTAATCGTCCGATGGCTTCCGTCCCCTGAGCGACCGTGTAAAAGGCGACAAGCAAAAACATGACGTGAAAAACGGTTTTCGGCGTCTCCGGCATGATGGTTCCATTTAAAAAATCGCTTAAATTTCGAAGAGCCCATCCAGCCAAAATACAGAAATAAAGAAAATACAGGACGGAAACAAGCGTTCCCAGAGAACGTCCCCAAGCTTCCAGCGGGATTTGCACCAGACTTTTGCCCGGGTAATATCGGAAAAGAAAAATCCAGAACAGACCGACGAGTATGCCAAAACTTCCTGCCCACAAGGGCATGAGCCAGGCATCCTGTCCCGCCTGTACGACCAGCCGCCCGATCAGCACGAAAAGGGTGGTTCCGAGGATATAATTGATTGTCAGCAGATAAAACTGGAATCGGGAAATCATTGGCTTCATCTTGTCCCTCCATAAGGTTGACTCATGCTTCCCGTTCGGAGCAGCCGGGTATTTGCACGAATCTCAATTTGTGCATTTTTCGCCGCTTGGTCGATATCCGGATGATTTGGCGTTTGTTTGCGCAACAAGTCGTTGATGCTTAACAGATCCCAGCCACGCTCCCTTATCATTTGATAGAAAGCAAGCGACTCGTCTGCTATGATCTGATTCAGTCTGTTTTCAAGTCTCTCCACCTCGTTCCGAGACTTCGGGACGAACTCGATTGTATAGGCAGTGGAAAGTTCGAGGTCCAAGCGGATCCGAACGACAGGTTGGTCGGATTTCCAGAAGACCTCACGTTTTATGCGAACCAGTCTCAATTCCACGGATACCTGTTTTCCTTCCACCTGAAACTGTCGCACGTGGCGACCTCGATCGCCATTTAGCAAATGGTACCAGACCAGCTGCGTATCATTCAGTTTGCCCGCCATGCGATAATCACGGAAAACCGCCCCGCCTCGGATGATAAAGTTGTTTTGATTGGCGTCGATATCCGCCGACCTTTCCCCGCTGTTGGAAGAAGGTGCCTCTGTCATTCCGGTGATCAACGGTAATACGATCGTATCCAACTTTTCCATCCGTTCAATCACATCACTGACCTTGATCTGTTTTCCCACTAGGAGCGAATTCCGGATCAGCAGGTCGATCCTGGAATCGATCGTGTCAGACGGCACCCGCTCCAGGGGAGTTAATGTTCTCATGACCTGAGATAACGGTCCGTCGACGATCAGCATCGGGACCGACGAGCGGCCGTTGGGTTGCATTTCGATAAAGTTGACAATATCGCGCATGTCTTGTTTGGCGGCCCGCTGGGAAACGAGCAGCACCTTGCAGTGGGCCATAAATAACTTGCGCGGCAACATTTTGTAAATCGTAGATTTGATTTCTCCAAAAGACGATCCACTGATTTCGTAAGTGTATACAGGGGCTTGTTCGCCTCCCGACGTACCTTTGGCGGAAGTGCCGCTGAGCGGGTTGATGATCTGGTAATACACGGTTATTTTGTTGCTCTCCGGGTCGCTGTCCACCCCCACCATACTGACCAGCGCCAGTTCGTTCATCTCCGTCCTGTCCCAGCAAGCCGTAAGCAGGGCGGTAAACATCATCAGGATGAACAGACCCGCTGCATACCGGTTGGTCATGTTTGTTCCTCCAGATTACCTTTTTCTCTTCATATTCCGAATATATCCGGGCAGACCGTTCGGATCCAGCCAGGGCCGGGGCAGCCGCACCAACACATCTTTCCAATCGGTTCCTATGGACGGGGGGGCGGGAGTGATGTAAGGAACGCCAAATGACTTAAGCGACACCAGATGGACAACCAGAAACAGGGCACCGCATAAAATGCCAAAAAGGCCCATAAAGCCGGCCAACAGCACGAACGAAAAGCGAAGCAGGCGTTGTGACATGCCGAAGCTGTAAACCGGAACGACAAAATTGGTGATGCCGGTTATGGCAACGACAATGACAATCGCGGCGGAAATGAGACCGGCTTCCACCGCCGCCTGCCCCAGTACAATCGCCCCCACGATCGAAAGCGCCTGTCCGACCGCCCGCGGCATGCGCAGCCCCGCCTCCCGGATAATTTCAAACACGACTTCCATTAACAACACTTCGAAGATGGCGGGAAAGGGGACCCCTTCCCGCTGGGCGGACAAACTGATCAGGAGTTGGGTCGGGATCAGTTCCTGATGGAACGTCGTGGCCGCGACATACAAGGAAGGGACGAACACGGCCGTAAAAAAGGAAATCAACCGAATCCAGCGAATAAACGTGGCGATATCCGCCCGCTGATAATAATCTTCAGGAGAACTGAAAAACTCGAAAAACGTCATGGGGGCCAGCAGAACGCTGGGTGTCCCGTCCACCATCACGGCCACTTTACCATCCAGCAACTGGGCAGCTACCATATCAGGGCGCTCGGTGTTGGTAAGCGTCGGAAAAGGAGACCAAATCCGGTCCTGGATGAATTCCTCCACATAAGCGCTTTCCAGCACACTGTCCGTCCGGATGGCTGACAATCTGCCGCGCACTTCCCGGACCAGCGATTCCGGGGCGAGGTTCTCCATGTACACCATAAGCAAAGTCGTCCCGGTTTGATTGCCGATGTTCATTTTATCAAACCGGAGGAATGGGTTGGGGATTCTTTTGCGGACAAGCCCCACATTGGTCAGAATACTTTCCGTAAAGCCTTCGTGCGGCCCGCGAATGGTCGATTCCGACTTCGGTTCTTCAATGGAGCGTTGTTTGGATTCGGTCACATTGATGAGACAAACGCGCTCCCTTGCAAAATCGGTTAGTGCGCAATGGCCTGCAAGGAGAGCTTTTACGGCATGTTCCCGCAACTGTTCATATGGATCGGAAAAGGAAAATTCGCGCAAAAAACCGCTTTCGGCGGAACGAGGCGCTTCCCCTTCGGAAAACGTATTTTCCGTGAACGATTTCAAAATGTATTCGTCAATCGTTTTTTTATTGACCATCGATTCCAGATATACGCACTGCACGGTTTGTTCCCCTTGGACAAACAAGGATCGGCAGACCAAGTCCGGGGGTAACCCGAGGGCTGATTGAATGTCTCCGAAAAAATCATTCTTGATCGATTGATTTTGTTTTTTTCTTGCCATCGACGAACCTCCAGATTCTCACATCTCATCATTATCATTATTTCCTATTGGGTGGATTCTTATTCCATTGGCAGTTATGCTGTTGCAAATTATCGTGAGGTGAAATCAAGATTCAGGTTACGACATTACTAAGTTATTCGATAGGTGAGGATGTCTAGTACATGACCGCAACTGCTGCAGTCTTCTTGAACATACTTCCCGTACTTGCTGGCATGAAGGTAGAAGCAGGTTTTTATAGATCCGCTCGCAGCATTCGCCAAAGTTGGATGATCTAACGTAAATACGACTCTCTTATTCATGATTTATAGATTATCGATTAGAAAAAAAGAGGGTCGCCCGTTGACCTCATATTTGTGCACCGTCTGCAAAAACAGGCAGAACAATTCGGCTTTGCGGATCGCGTGACTATTCTGTTTGTAAACGAACTCCCCTAGTCCGTCGAGAACGAAAATGGGGTGGTGGTACGGGGCCGATTTGAAGACAGGAAGGTGTGCGCGTGGACAACCCAAGGCGGCTGTTTCCGTCGGTCTAACGCCCGCGCAGGCGCTCCGGCGTTAACTATCGGATTCATGGATATTACCGGCAAGGCGAATTTGATCGTATCCCTCAACATGGGCGCACACTCGCGCGAATTTTATTTGGGCCTTGCGATCATGTACTGACTCTTCTCTATCTGCTTCCCCGCCATCTACGGCGGTGGCTCTGTCAGATCGTCGTGGATTTAACGGATTGACTGCCGATTGTCATCGGAAAAGCTACCGATTTTAACTGGCAGGTTTGGGTGGACAGTATCATGTTCGATGGGGCTCGTGACTGCCTCGATAACCGTAAGCATCGTTCTCGCCCCAGAAGTTCCTCAGCTGACTTCCTCTTTTTCTGAAATACAGAATTACTTAACAAAAATTTAACAATCGATGGGATAGACTGTTTTTAAGTAGTCGGGGAAAAGACAAAATGAGGTGAAAAAAGTGAAAATGAAACGTTTTTTAATTCGGCTGTCTTGTTGCTGGCTGTGTTGCCCATGACCGCATTTGCCTTGACAAAGGATGCGCCTGCAGTAACGATTCAAACGAGTGATGTTGTTTCGAAGTCAGAGGATATTTCGGGCCAGTCTTCTGGAGCAGTTACAGTAATTCAACGGGCAACTCCTCAAGTGAATGACGCTAACCCAACTTCGAGCGATGTCACTGTGGACGGGCAGCCGGTACACAAAATTCAACTATCAGAGGAAAACATCATTGAATTGAATCTTGGGGATTCTGACGATGTTGGTGTACAGGCTACCTATCCGGTTAACTTCAACTTGCCGGGATCATCACTTGCCACAATAAGTGATGGGTCTGGAAACCCGTGGTATTTGACTCGGAACGAAGAGGTTACCATATCGTTGACATGGCTGCCTCGGGACGCTACACTTCGAGTTGGTTTAATCGACTCGGACAATACATTTTTTTATGTGAACTTTACAGGCGGTGCCGATAGTCGAACTTTTGTTGTGAATGTCGCTGACAACTATCGAGTGGGGATTTACAATACGGATACCCATCAAGTGACAGTCACTGGAAATATCACGATCTAAACATAAACCATTCCCCGACTACGACGTTTTATTGAGAGGTGAGCTAAAGATGCGGATGTTGGTGATCGGAGATGAACAAGATTTGGCGAGTGCGATCAAAAAAGGATTGGAAATGGAAGGATTTGCGGTAGACATTGCATTAGATGGAGAAGAAGGCTGTCACCTGGCGGAAATCCATGCCTACGATATCATCATCTTGGATTTAAACTTGCCAGATAGGGATGGGCTAGATGTGCTGCAACACATACGACATCTTTCCAAACAAATCAGAGTGCTGATTTTGACGGCGCTTTCGGATACGCCTTCTCGTGTGAAAGGATTGAATTTGGGTGCGGACGATTACCTTGGTAAACCATTTGATTTTGAAGAACTGAAAGCAAGAATACGCGCCTTATTGAGACGTGATCTTTTACGAGAAAGCCCGTTGCTCACCTATGGCCCTATCGAGTTGAATCCGATTACGAAGACAGCAACTTGCGCTGGGCAACAGTTGACACTCACTCGTAAGGAGTTTGCCATATTACAGTATTTTTTATCTCATCCTGATCAAGTTATCTCTTCTGAAGAATTGGTTGAACATGTGTGGGACCAGCATGCAGACCCTTTTTCTAGTTCCGTCAGGGTACATATTACGACTTTGCGTAGTAAGATAAGATCCATCATCCATGCAAACTTTTTGAATACAGTGCCAGGGTACGGCTATCAACTGAACAAACAAATTGAGGAGTTGCCAAAATGACGAAAAGCAGGCGGCTTACATTGGCAGGAACAATCGTGTTGTGGAACCTGGGTTTAATCATATTGACAGGTGTGTTTCTGATGGTTTCGCTCAATATTTTCGTGCAAATTATGCTTCCTGCCGTCCATGTGAAGCCTAACGATATACTGCTTCCACAAGACCAAGAAGTGATCGTACCCACCATTGAAGTGAATCAGGTAAACGAAGAGGGAATGCTCATATCGGATGTAAGCTTTTCATCTGAATTGATCGCATTTAAAGGACAAGTTCTCCTTTTTTCGCTGATCTGTCTGATCATCATGATTATATTAGGTGGGGTCGGGGCGTTTTATCTCTCCAAAAGAAGTCTGTGGCCAGTGCGTTTATTGAGTGAACGGCTTATGAAAATCAATGCCAACGATTTGTCTGTGCAGCTTCCTGTTAAGGAACTGCCAAATGATGAATTGAAAGAATTAACGGAATCGTTCAATACCATGCTGAAAAAAATAGAACATGCTTTTCAACAGCAAGAACGTTTTATGGCCAATGCCGCTCATGAATTTAGAACTCCCTTGACGATTTTGAAGACGAATCTGGAAGTCTTGAGGAGTGACCCATCCGCGACTATGGAAGATTATCAGCAGCTCTCGGACATTTTTGAAAAGACGTTAAAACGAATGAATCATATGATCAATGAACTGCTTGTACTGGCTAAAAATAATGACCCGGATAAGGATGTGATTGAAGTTGGTTCGCTGATCCGTAAAGTAGTGAGTGAATTAAACGATTTAGCTTCAAGACAGACAATTTCTATTGAAATCCACAACCATCCTGGTGTTGAGATATACGGGAACGATCTTTTAATCCAGAGAGCCATTAGCAATCTGGTCGAGAACGCTATTATGTACAACAAGCCACAAGGAAAAGTGATCATCACATGCACAAGTCAAGAAGGCGAGTGTTTCGTTTCAATTATGGACACCGGAGATGGTATAGATGAAAAACACATTCCATTTATCTTTGAACCGTTTTATAGAACTTCGGAAGGCAGAAGGAAGAATAAGGCAGGCACAGGTCTAGGTCTGTCCATAACATTATCCATTATTAAAAAGCATGGGGGAACGATTGAATATTGTCGTGAGCAAACGATGAAAGGTTTTATCGTCCGCCTTCCTGTGCTCGACTAGCGAGCAGGACGAACTTTGTTCTATTTCATGTTAATAGTAACCCCCAGCATTGTCGATCAAAGTGATTTCACCCTGATATGGTTCAACGGAGAAAAGTCGCGTCGACGAGACTACGTGATGTCATCGTGTTATTCCTCAAATGTAAAAGGAGCATCGACATGCTCCGATAAGGCCCTACCTAAATAAAAGTTTTTTGGTAAAATAATAGAAAAAATGTTCATATCTCATGACGATTGTCAAATAAGGGAGGGGTCAAACCATGATCATAGCCACGAAACTTCATATTCCCCAATCACGAAGCGAGCTGGTCGTGCGTTCACGCCTCATTCATCGTTTACATGAAGGTTTGGAGCGCACACTTACTTTGATCACAGCACCAGCCGGGTATGGCAAAACCACCTTGCTCGGTGAATGGGCGATGACGCTGGAAAAGCCTGTCGCCTGGGTCTCACTCGATCAAGGGGATAATGATCGCATGCGTTTTTGGGCACATACGATTGCGGCGCTAAAACAAGCTTATCCGTCTTTTAACGAACAGGCCGTGCTTCGTCATGCCGTGGAAGATCCATCGGGAGTTTCACTGATTGCCGCGCTCGTCAACGGGCTTCATCGTATCTCGCAAACAACGGTGCTCGTTTGGGATGACTTTCATCATATCGAAGAAGAATCAATCTTGAAGGGGGTCACTTATCTGCTGGAACGTTTGCCGCCACATGTCCATCTCTATCTCGCAAGCCGAAATTCTCCATCGCTTCCTCTTTCCAGAATCAGAGCGGGAAATGGGTTGAACCAGTTGGATACAAGCGATCTCCGCTTTGCTCCGGACGAAACGATTGAATTTTTTGCGAAGTGTTCCTATATGGAATTGTCCAGTGAAGACATAGCCGCCGTACAAAAAAAGACGGAGGGATGGGCAGCTGCGATGCGACTGGCGATCTTGTCGTTACATGAACATGCTGATCCCGCGTCGCTGGTCTGGAAGATGGCGGGAACGGAACGTGATATATCGGATTACTTCTTCGATGAAGTGTTTTCCCTTCAATCCGAAACGATGCAGCAATTTTTACTCTATACATCGATTTTGGATCGGATGACGGGCGAACTTTGTCAAGCGGTAACCGGTATAGCCGAAAGTCATGCGTATTTGCAACAATTAGACAAGGGAAGCTTGTTTCTTGTAGCTTTGGACGAGCGGCGGGAGTGGTACAGGTATCATCATCTATTCCGGCAATTTTTGACGGCGCAGTTGAAAATGCGCGAGCCGCGGCAATGGAAAACCTATCATATGACAGCAGGAAAATGGCTTGAAAAGAACGGTTATCCGCATGAAGCGGTGGATCATTACCTTAAGGCCGCCGGTTACGAACAAGCGCTTTCATTAATAGAGAAAATTGCACAGGAACTGATGGACACGGAATGGACAACGCTTTGCACGTGGTTGAGCGCGATTCCCGACACGCTGTTATTTGCCAGGCCGATGATGCTGTTGACAAAACTTGCCTCCCAATACATGTCCGGGCATGTCGAAGCGGCCACAGACGGGTATTGGAGAGCGCTTCGCAGGTTGGATGAAGACGCAGCCTCCCTTCCTCCTTCGGCAGCCGAAACATTACATGCCGGACTTGCTTTTCTGGCCGCATTTCGCACGTTTTTGGATCGTGATTTTGAATATGCGGTTCAATTTTCAAAGGAATATGTCGAGAAGCATCCGGAAGGCGATTTCTTCATTGGGTTCGGGAGCGACCGGGATGGTTATCATCCAGTGTTGGACATTTACGTGTCGGATGACAGCCTTCAACTGGCGGAACAGGTGTTAATTCCCTTGCTCTCGATTTGGTCCGGAACCCGAAATGTCTATTTTATCGCTCATATATATATCGACCTAGGAAAAATGCAGTACGAACGAAATCGCTTGGTCGAAGCGGAGAAGGTTATGCGCCAAGCCTATGATTTTGGAAGATTGCATGATAATCGAAGCCTAGCGACCATCGCAGCGCTATGGCTTGCCCGCATTGCCGCCGTACAAGGAGACGAGGAGACGTCAAATCAAATATTACAAGAGTTAGCCCAACAAACGTCCAAGATGGCGAATCCCCATTTGTCCGGAAAAATCGCCTCGTTTCGAGCCATGCTAGGCTGGATGCGAGGGGAACAGAAACCGGTGAAACAATGGCTGAGAAAGAGCGGCCTCCGATTCCATGATGAAATTCCGGTATCCATGATCAAGGAATATGATTTACTGGTCTCTATACTGGCAGAGCAGGGGAAATTCGAGGAAGCTGCAGCTTTAGCGGAGCGTCTCCTTTTCATGGCTAGAGAAACAGGACGGCAAAGCGATCGAATCCGTCTTCTTGTTCGTAAGGGTAGGCTTTTATCCCTACAAGGAAAGGTTGTAGAATGTATGGACGTGTTGGAAGAAGCGCTTGCATTGGCGTGGCCAGAAGGGTACATTCGAACCTTTGTTGACGAAGGGGCAGCTTTTGGCCAATTATTGGAGCAATATATCCGATTGCGCCAAAATCAGCATCGCCGCCCCAGTCAAAAGGTGCCTTTACCCTACGTGAAACGATTGCTAAGATTGTTCCAGCCAGCTGACAGGGAAGCCAGCATTCCCCATGAAAGAACGGCGGTTGCTTTAACAGCCAAAGAACAAAGTGTACTTCGATTGATGGAAACGGGGATGTCCAATAAAGATATAGCGCTCAAACTGAATGTTTCTCTAGCAACCGTAAAAACACATATTAATAACATCTACGGCAAATTACAGACCAAAAATCGATTGCAAGCGTTGGAACGTGCCAGAACACTGCAGTTGTTCTGATCCGTTCCTTTTTTTATCCAAATAAACTCCACCCCCTTCTTCAACCTTTGTGATTTTTGTGACAGTCAGGGTTGATCACAAAGGAAAAGGTAGTTTGTATAATAAATCGGATGAAGCTATGAAGAGATTAACCTGAAGGAGGATTTGTAAGAGATGGATCCACGGGGAAAAAGCATGAAACAATCATATAAAAGCAATATGGGGAACGGCTTGGTGAAGCTGTGCATCACTTTGCTGCTCATCCAGTCGTTTCTGATCACGGTACCCTATGACAACGTGTCTGCTCAAGGGAGCTTTCATCCAGCCTTGAGTGATCGTTGGGGAGGAATCCAGCAAATCGCAGGGGGGCGTTACCATTCCCTCGCTTTAACAGCGGACGGGGAAGTTCTGGCTTGGGGATTGAATCAAGGTGGCACAACAACGGTGCCTGTTGAAGCACAGTCCAGTATTGTCTCGATTTCTGCAGGACAAGACCACTCTCTCGCTCTCACATCCGGCGGCGAGGTCATCGCCTGGGGAAGGGGAAGATTCGGCGAAGCTAATGTACCGGCGGAAGCGAAAAGCGATATCGTAGCCATTGCAGCGGGAAATACTGCCTTCCATTCGTTAGCCCTCACGTCCTCAGGGAAAGTCATTGCCTGGGGCTCCAATTCTTATGGTCAATCGGATGTGCCGGAAGAAGCGGAAAGCGGCGTTGTCGCCATCGCGGCGGGATATTGGCATTCTTTAGCGTTAACGGCTGCCGGAGAAGTGATTGCATGGGGAGATGGTCGCGAAGGAAAACTCGATGTGCCTGACGAGGTGCAGGGCCAGGCAGTAGCCATTAGTGCAGGATCTGATCATTCTTTAGCGTTAACTGCTTCGGGCAAGGTGATTGCTTGGGGGAGTAACGATTACGGACAATCTTCTGTGCCGAAAGAGGCGGAAAGCGGCGTTATCGCCATTGCGGCAGGGGAAAAACACTCTCTAGCCCTGAAATCTGACGGCTCTGTCATTGCCTGGGGCATTTCAGACGGTTCGTGGGAAGACAACGAACAAACGGTTGTACCCGAAACTGCGAAAAGCGGTGTGATCGCGATTGCAGCGGGATACCGACATTCGCTTGCCTTGAAAGCGGATGGGATGATCATTGCCTGGGGGGATAATGATGACGGTCAGACTGACGTGCCGGAACATGTCCATGAACGTGTGAAAGCCAAACAATTGGCTGCCGGGAAAAACCATTCGCTTGCGTTAACCTCCGATGGCCAAGTACTCGGCTGGGGAAGCGATCTGTACAATCGCCTATCGATTCCTGCCGATTTGCAAGATGTGCGCGCCATTGAGGCGGGGGAGGATTTTTGCCTGGCATTAAAAGCCGATGGCACGATTGTGATCTGGGGAGACGGTTCTCATTATGCGGCGATTCCGCCTGAAGTGCAAGGACAGACAGTGGCAATCAGCGTAGGCAGCTATCACGCTTTGGCGTTGCAAGCCGATGGCACAGTCGTTGCCTGGGGTAGAATTGAAGGGGGGGAGAATGATAAGCGGCTCGATGTGCCTGATGATTTGGATCAGGTGATTGCCGTTAGTGCAGGATTGTTTCACTCCCTTGCTCTGAAGGCTGACGGTACAGTAGTGATTTGGGGAGCGAATCAATGGAACCAGCTGGATATGCCAAGTGGTCTGCATGATGTAAAAGCGATTAGCGCAGGACATTACCATTCCTTGGCGCTTAAAACGGATGGTACGGTGGTCGCTTGGGGAGATAATACGTATAAACAGTTAGAAGTGCCCGAAAACCTGCAGGATGTTGTGGCCATCAGTGCAGGTCGCCATCATTCCGTTGCTTTAAAGTCGGACGGCACGGTGGTTGCCTGGGGAAATAACACATTTAACCAACTCGAAGTTCCTTCTAATTTGCGTGAAGTTGTAGCGATTTCGGCAGGTACACCTCTCACGTTAGCCTTGCAAGCAGATGGAGCGATTGTCGGTTGGGGCGATAATGTCTCGGATCAACTCAACATTCCAACAAGCGATCTCGAAACGATTGAGCTAACCGATCAAAGCGGTCGGGAATTGGAACTCTTGTTTGATACTGTACAACAGGAATACACGGTATTAATTGACAATCATGTTACGTTGGTGAACGTGCTCGCGACACTGGAAAATGCGGAATTTGCAGCTGTGTATGTGAATGGTGAGCGACAATCCGATCCCGCTAAAGGAGTCAATATACCAGTAACCGATGAGCAAACGGTCGTTACCGTGGAAGTCGTCCCTTATTTGCAAGAAAGTAAAACGTATACGATCACGCTCTCACAAGAAGCGGAGCCAGAGCAAGTATCGAAGCCAGTCGCCAGTCCTGCGGGCGGTGCAGTCCCGGCTGGTACAACGGTGACGTTGAGCACGTATACGAACGATGCAACAATCTACTACACGATGGACGGCAGTACGCCAACGAGCAGCAGTGCCGAATATACCGCACCCATCGAAGTGACTGGGGGAATGACGCTCAAGGCGATTGCGGTGAAGGAAGGCATGCTGGACAGCGAAGTGCTGGAAGAGTATTACACGATTGCAACGATACCTGCACCGGCGAATTTAACAGCTTCGGCGGCTGATCGTTCCGTTACATTAAAGTGGGAGGCTGTCACGGGAACAGGTAGCGTGACTTACGCAGTTTACCAAGCGGAAGGCACATCAGCTCCTGTCGATCCGGCGAACTGGAAGCTCATTCAATCGAATGTGTCGGCGAATTCCTACATCGTCACGGGATTAACGAACGGAACAACGTATGCATTTGTAGTGAAGGCTATCACTGTGAAGGGGGCCAGCGATTTCTCTAATGTAGCGATAGCGACCCCAAGAGCACCAGGAGGTAACAGCGGTTCCGGTGGTGGCGGGGGCGGCCGTGTGTTGTCCAACAATGCGGATCTTGCGGATCTGCAAGTATGGGTGGAAGGGAAATTATTGAAACTAAGCCCTTCATTTGCTTCTGGAACAACAGAATATACGGCCCGTACAGAAGCCGAACGAATTGAGATTGTGGTCAAAGAAGCTCACTCCGCGGCGAAAGTGGTATGGAAGGACAAGGTAATTACGGACAGTATTCAAGTCGATTTGGAGGAAGGCGACAATACGATTGAACTAACGGTACAAGCGGAGAATGGCACGAAGAAAACCTATACGCTGACCATTTATCGTGAAATGCCAAAGCCAAATGAACCGGTTATTGCATTGACCGACATCGCTGGACACTGGGCGGAGGACTATATCATGCGTGCTGTAGAGAAAGGCTTTGTCAGCGGTTATCCAGATGGCACATTTAAACCGAATCATCCAGTCACACGCGCCGAGTTTACTGTGATGCTGGCAGGTGCATTGAAACTGGAAGGTGACGGCTCCGCGCTAATTTTCACGGATCATGACCGGATCGGCGGATGGGCGAAGCAAGCCGTTGCGCAGGCCGTACAAGCGGGCATCGTGGTTGGATACAACGATGGCAGCTTCCGGCCAAACACGCAGATCACCCGCGCGGAGATGGCGGTGATGATCGCCCGAGCGCTACAACTGGAGCTTAACGCGAATGCGTTACCCGGCTTTGCCGATGATGAAGCGATTCCGCAGTGGGCGAAAGGGGCGGTCGAAGCCATCCGCAAACTTGGCATTGTCGATGGCCGCGGCGGAAACCGTTTTGTGCCGAACGAAACGGCTACCCGTGCAGAAGCGACGGTGATGCTGCTAAGATTGTTGGATAGATGATAGAGCATCGTGCTGACAAGTATTTCCCTCCGACTAGGAAGCGATCAGTTTCGACGAATCCGGGGAACAACAGCAGAGCGTGAACAAGGCCATTGCTTGCGATGGAAAAGATTGATCTGGGAGCCTTGGAGAAGGCGAGAATTGGACTTTCAGACGGACAATGATGCTGAACTGGCGGGCTCCGCACGTTGGAAAGGAAGTGAAAGGAAAATGAGACCGTTTAAATCAGCCGTTCTGTTGGCGGCGTTCGTTCTTTGTTTCGGATGGATCTGGACACAACTCGTCGGGACTGACGGGAATGGGGTTCAGGCCGCCGATGGCGGTGCATTCGCGCCGTCAAGCAGTGATTTTGCCGGCGGCTCGGGCACGGAAGAAGACCCGTATATGATCGAAAGCGCTGAACAGCTGGACAAGGTGAGAGATTATCTGGATGCCCATTTCCGATTGGGAGTCAATATTGATCTTTCAACTTACAGTGCTGGAGAAGGATGGTTGCCAATAGCAACGGTATACTCTTCTCCATTTACCGGAACATTTGATGGCAATGGCTATCAAATTACAGGATTAAAGATCAACCGTTCAGACAAAGATTATCAATCATTGTTTGGAGTGACGTCAGAAACAGCTGTCATCCGGAATGTCCATCTCGCAGTTGTGGAGATCAAAGGGAGAGGCTACGTCGGCGGGTTAGTAGGGTATAGCAACGGGATGATTGAAAACAGTACGATAACGGGAACCCTTATTCAAGGAGAGTTCTGTGTCGGCGGGTTAGCAGGTCTGATTAGAAAAGACGTGATCGGGTCATCGGCCCATATCGATGTTGTCGGAAACCGTCAAGTCGGAGGATTGGTAGGTCAATTAGACGGTTCTAGAATAAAGATTACGATTCGCGATTCATTTGCAACAGGTAACGTTACGGGAAGTATAGTTAATGTAGGTGGTTTAGTTGGCATGATTGAATCGGGAAATTTGGGCAGTGTCAATGAACTCACGAATTCATATGCGACTGGAGAGGTCAATGGAGCCGAATTTGTAGGTGGATTAGTCGGTAGAGTTATAGATCTTCCATTTGGTGTGATCAGGATTAAGAACTCGTATACGACAGGGAATGTTAACGGTAATCGATTCGTGGGTGGATTGAGCGGGTATAATACTACACGGGGTTACGGTTCAGTGATAGAGGTTGAGCATTGTTACACGACAGGCAAGGTAACAGGTCATTCTGAGACTGGCGGGCTGGTCGGGGCGAATTATGCTTATGATGAAGAAGGAGATATCATTGATGTCACCGGCAGCTACTGGTTGACCGATAGCTATACTGATGGTGAACTCCCTGACAATGGAATCGGAATACCTGTGGCAGAGGCAGATCTTCGCGATCCGGAAACATTTAAGGATTGGGATCTCATAGAGGGCTGGTACCAATACGACGGACATCGGCCATTTCTCCAATGGCAAAACCCGCTCATCTCCTGGGATGCGTCCATTGCGAACGATCGATTGAACCTTGATGACAAGACCAACATTACCGTGAATACGGAGCATCAAAACGGGGATCGTTACAATGCGACGACAACCGCCACGTATACTGTTGATCCGGATGACCCCGTAATTGTGCATGTTGATCCTAACGGAGAGGTCAGCGCCGTCAAAGGTGGTAAAGCAACGATCACCGTATCTTTATTCGACAAGTCGGAGACTTTCGACATCGTCGTGGACAGCGGAAATCCGGAACCGCCCACAATAACCCTTCATCCCGACGGCTGGACCAATGCTGCCAAAGTGGAAATGTCGATCGACCACAGCGCCGCTAACCCAAGGCAGACAGATGTTCACACGATACGCGTGAAAATCGGCGACGAGGAGTGGGAGGACCATCCATTTAACGGTACACCGATTCGTTTCGAGGTGACGGAAGAAGGGCAAACGAAGATCCAGGCGCAAGCGATGGATGAAATCGGCAATAAGAGTACGATCGTTGAGCGGACCGTGAAGATCAGCAGAAGCGGTCTGAAGCTGGATGTGGATTTGTATTTTACCGATAATGACAGTCAAGCATATCCAAGCGGAATGTGGACGAACCAAAGTGTGACCGCAACGGTTTATGCTTCTCATGACCACGGGATCGCGCTGCGTCCCATTGTGTATTCGTTGGATGAAGGAGCGACCTGGGAGATTTATCATGATCCGCTCGACTTCACAACAGAGGGGCAGTACTCGCTTTGGTTCAGAGTGGAAGATGTATTAGGCAATAGGATGAGCGAGCATGTACTCATCCGTATCGATCACACGAATCCGGAGATCGAATTGAATCCCGATGGCGATGAAACCCTTTCGCGGACCATATCCAGTCAAGTCAACGTGAAGGACGACGGCAGCGGGATCGATGCCGCTTCCCTCCGTTATGTTTGGTCAACGAGTTCAGACCCGTTGGATGAACATGCATATTGGCAACCTTTCATTAACCAAAGCACGTTGAGTCATGCAGACAAAAACGGCGGTGACTGGTATTTGCACATTTACGCCAAAGATCAGATTGGTCAAGAGAGTTACCGAATATCCCGGCGCTTTCGTTTAGAAAGGGAACCGGTTTCTTCAGAACCGCCGAGTCCGCCTGTCTATATCCGCTCCGGCAATGCAACACTGAGGGAGCTCATCTTGTCAGAAGGCGCGCTGATACCGGAATTTTCGGGGGGCATTACGACGTACAAGGCTTTGATCCCGCATGATGCTGACAGTATCCAGCTCACGGTCCGTGCTGCATCTCATCAGGCTGGAATCAGCGTGAATGGTCGGCAAGTCCGGAGTGATCAGGGAAGCATTCGCATCCCCTTGCACACGGATACGGATATCATTGACATCGTGGTCACTGCAGAAGACGGAACGCGCAGAACGTATTCCATCACCGTGGAACGTATGCAAGAGGAGATGCCGGACCCGCCTTCCTTGGAGCCGTTATTTGCGGATATTGCGGGTCATTGGGCGGAGCCGTTCATTCAGGAAGCCTATGCAAAAGGCATCGTTGCCGGATACCCTGACGGTACGTTTAGACCGGATCATGCCGTCAGCCGCGCTGAATTTACCTTGATGCTCGTTCATGCCTTGCGGCTGGAAGGAGGAGCGGGAGGCGATGCGCCTGCTTTTGCGGACGGGGAGCAAATTGGCGAATGGGCAAAGCAAGCGATTGATTTGGCGGCAAGGGCAGGCATTGTTTCAGGATATGAAGATGGAACATTTCGACCTGGGCGCCCGGTCACTCGTGTGGAAATGGCGGTGATGATCGCAAGAGCAACAGGAGCGGAGTTGACCGACCATGCGCACACCCGCTTTGCAGACGATGCCAGTATTCCGGCATGGGCGAAAAGTTACGTGGAAGAGGTTCGTATCATGAGCATCATTCACGGTCGCGCTCGCAATCTCTTCGCGCCGAATGAGACGCTGACCCGCGCGGAAGCGGTCACCAGTATCCTGAGATTGTTGGAGCTGTTGTCACAATAAGGTTTGGTGCAGAAGCGCTTTTGCTTCTGCACCCTTTTTGGTACGCCCGGCATGGGTGCCGTGCTTTAGGGTGAAAGTTCCCGAACGGGGGCTGTCGAGCGCCTACCGTTAGCCAAAAGTAAGGGTGTCCATCGTGAGGTGGAATCTGAAGGAAGCTGGAGGCAAACACTCGACCTGAGATACAAGAATCCAATTTGAGGCTAGTACAGTCGGACGAGTCTGCGAAACAAGGCGAAGTCCTAAGGCGCCAAGGGCTGTATGGGTATATTGGACAGGTGCATGGATGAAAGTACGCATCCTTATCCGAGGAGGCCTGCACGGAACGCCATCTGAGGATGGTAACCAAGGCCGTAAGGTTTTGCTGAGCGTGCAGGAGTCAGCAAAGGTCATAGTGCGTGAGTAAGGTACGCCTGAAAAAGGGAAGGGCCAAATGTCAACTCAAGGATGGATCAGACGTTTTCGAGAACGACGCGTTGAAGCAGAATTCCTGACGGAACTCTTCCAAGGAAAGATGGGTGAAGCCCGGAGGGCCTTGAAGTGATGGTTAAGCGTCGTCCGGCAAACTCCGAGCCCCATGAGCACTGGCCGCTTATACGACAACAACTATTAGAAGGGGCCTATCAAACGGCACCAGTCCGAAGGGTCGAAATCCCGAAACCCGACGGCGTAGTCAGATTATTTGGCATTTCGTCTGTGGTAGATCGCTTTATCCAACAGGCTCTTCTCCAAGTCCTTACTCCTATCTTTGAAGCCCATTTTGTCAATGACAATTGAAACCGATCGGGAAGATATAAAGCGGCTTTTTGCTCCGGTTGCACCGGGAATTAAGCTGGGAATTCAAGCATTAAGAGAAGTACATGAGGTAGGGATAACTATACAAGCGTCAATTTCACCTGTACTGCCGTTCACTCCGGATTTCCCAAAGTTACTGGAAGGTATCGTAGATCGGATATGGATAGATACACTTAATATCGGGAATGGTTTGATGGGGAAACGCTCTGAACGACTCGGCAAGCCACAGTTGTTCAAAGCCTATGGACATTCGGAATGGTATCAAAAAGATATCCATCACAGAGTAGAAAAGTACTTTAAGAAAACATTCCCTCAAGAAATGATTCAAGTTTCCAAAGAAGAAGCTTTTCCGGTCTTTGAGAAAGGTACTTAGTTCAGATGAAACCATACCTAGATACTAATTCGCAGGCTATATAGTTTGCCCCTTAAGGATAACTCTCAACATAACTGTCGCAATATAAGCACAAGATAAGACAAGACTTTTCCAGAAAACCAACGAAATGGAGTCTATACATGTCAGTTAAACAACATCTGAGTTTAAGTGGTACTGCTGGCTTAATTACAATGAGGTAACAGAAGATTTTGATCGTATTATTGCGAAACTATCTTCCGCTAATTTAGCTGAACTTCAGCAATAGAGCGTGCTAGTCCATGGCGATTTCGAAAATGCAGAGCACGCCTTAATTCGATTTCATTCCATCTGCCATACTGGAGATGTTTTTGGCAATAGGAGGGCAGAGCAAGTGCAGCTTGTTCATTCATTGCATGCAGGGTCGAGCGGCGGACAATGACCAGCACCTATATATAATGAGTAATCTGAACAACCTGCAGCGCATTAAGCTCTTGAATTATTCTTCGGGATCCCCCAGTTCACTAGCTTCCACCTTCAACGGGATTTTCTTCACTTTGTTCAGTTTCCTTACATGTAAAGCTGGTTATTGACCGAGATTTAATCGCGACAGCATTAAGTGGCCATTGTTATTTTTTTTCGGCAATAGATACATCCCATCTATTCTGTAACCGAGATTAAACTCTCGGAGCATGCAGATGATGATCTCGAAATACTCACATTATTTTCCCTCACATTGATTCATCATTTTTTTGAGCTTTCTGACAAAGCTCAGAACCTCTCTTGTTGGGACCATTCTTCCATACCTCGCCATCATTATAGCTCACGCTACCGGAGATTTCTAATCTCTGTACCAAGAGCTTTCTATCCTCTCCTATTTATTTTTTCGCAGAAAGGTCCGATTTTGGCTTCAAAATGAAAAGGATGATAGAGGGGCATGTCCTCTACTGTTTTTCCGTACCTTGAAAATTAAATACCATCCATTCCAGTACGTTCCCCGCATGCCTAGGAAAGCCAATTTGCAGGTGCGCCATGACCATTCTGCTTGTTTTTTCGATCTGTGTTTGAAGTAGCAGGGTGAGAGCGATTTTATTTTTGTCCGTGCAATAATAAATGGTGGTTCCATTTAAGGCGATGACCCATGCGGGGGATAATGATACTTCCGTCCAGCCACAGCTCTGCTTTAGGCAGATCACGCAATGGGGGCGGCTTGCAGCGATCCTGGGAGAGGTATTCGGACTATACCTATGAGGCCGTTAACCACCGGCCGCTGGAATTGGATTTATGCGATACAACCAAAACAAGGAAGAACAGAGATGCGTATAAGGTGATCGTCCTTTGTCGCATCTCTGTTTTAGATGTAATGAACCAAACAGGGGGGGCTTATGATGAGTCGAAAATTAATCAGATATAGCATGCAAATTGCCATGTTGAAACAATTATTGGCTCTGTCACTGATTACGGAAAAAGAGTTTACTCTTATCAAAAACAAAACCATGAAGGAATACGATGTTGTTTCAGACCTGACTTCTTGATTCGCACAATTGTTGGTCTGCTTAACTCTTATTACACTGATCGTGATAATAAGACGAAAGGAGCCTTAACAATGGGGTATGCAGTTGAAGTAATCAAAGCCAATCGGAAGCTATCAGATCGTGTTGGAGGAAGGCCAGACCTTTTGCGCGTTGCTCCTTATGCCAGAGTGAGTACCGACACGGAAGAACAGTTAAGCAGCTATAAGTCGCAAGTTGCTCACTATACAGATATGGTTAGCCAACGAAACGATTGGATATTGGTGGACATTTACGCGGATGAAGCCATCACGGGAACCCAAGTGAAGAAACGTGATGATTTTCAACGGCTGATAAAGGATTGCATGGATGGCAAAATTGATATGGTTATTACCAAGTCCATTTCAAGGTTTGCCAGAAATACTGTGGACACTTTGAAATATGTTCGCATGTTGAAAGAAAGAAACGTTGCTGTATTTTTTGAGAAAGAGAATATCAACACGCTTACTATGGATGGGGAAATGTTACTAACCATTTTAAGTTCGGTTGCTCAACAAGAGGTTGAGAATATTTCTTCTATTGTAAAAATGGGCTTGAAAATGAAAATGCAACGTGGGGAACTGGTTGGATTTCAAAGCTGCCTTGGATATGACTATGATCCCGTTACCAAACAGATATCGGTAAACGAGGAAGAAGCTAAGATTGTATGCTACATCTTTGAGCGCTATATTTCTGGTGTTGGTGCTTATGTGATTGCAAAAGAACTGATGGAATTTGGATATAAGACGAAAAGAGGGAATCCCGAATGGAATGATACAACCGTTCTAGGCATTATTAAGAATGAGAAATATAAAGGTGATCTCCTTCAGGGAAAGACGTTTACTCTTGATCCCATTTCCAAGCGCAGACTCGAAAATCATGGTGAGGAAGATCAATACTACATCAAAAATCATCATGAGCCTATTGTCAGTGAGGAAGTCTTTAACAAGGCACAGGATATATTGCACCGTAGAGGAAAAAATCGCGGGAAGCTTAAACAAGGCAGTAAACGGGAAAAATACAGTAGGAAATTCGCTTTTAGCAGCAAGTTGGAATGTGCGTTCTGTGGTTCCAACTTCTCTCGGCGGAGTTGGAATAGTGGTACATCGCATGAAAAGACAATTTGGCAGTGTACCACTAACACGAAGAAGGGAAAAAGATTTTGTCCGCATAGCAAAGGAATAGAAGAAAAAATTATTGAAGGCGCATTTATTGAAACGTACAAATTAGTTTGCAGTAATCATAAGGATGCGTTAGATGAACTTTTTATCAGAATGGAATCCGTATTTAGCGAACAAAACAATCAGAAGCGATTGAACAAAATTATGAGTGAAATTCAGGCGCTTGAACATAAGCGCTGTAAACTGATCGACTTGCATCTGGAAGAAAAAATAGACCGCCTAACATATGAGCGTAAGTTTGAGGAACTGGAGTCCAAGTTGACCGAACTGCTCGACGAAAGAGAGCGATTGGAGGAAGCGGCGCAAGAAGAAATCAATATCGAGAAAAGAATTGAACATTTCCGAAAAGTGCTTCAAACGAATGCCATCCTGTCTACATTTGACCGGAATGTGTTTGAGAGTGTCGTTGATAAAGTTATAATTGGAGAGAGCCTTGATGATGGCAACTCTAATCCTTATAAGTTAACTTTTATTTATAAAACAGGCTTTACGAGCAGCGTTCAAGCCAAGATGGGCAGGCAAAATCGAAAAAAGCCCTCAGTAAATGAAAGGAGTGATTCATGTTCCTATTCCAAGCACAACACATGTGGAGAGTGTGGCCTTGTTGATGAGGAATGTGTAACCCCACAATAAACCCCTGCTATTCATAATAAACCTGTGCTAAAAATCAAATAAAGCCGTGATAAAATGGGGGAAGGGATGAATGGAGAACTGGAAAAAGCCAGATCCATCAAGCCTTTCCCCTGTTTTTCTATCATGACATTATTCAGATTATAATAAAGTTGTGACAGAAAAAGTTGAGTGAATAATTGGGGGAATGACTGTTTTATAGCACGAGTTTATTAATGAGGGCAACGGTGGAATGCGAGTTTGAGGGCTGTCTTTTAGCAGGTGTTTGTTTATTTTGAACAAGCGGGACCTAACTCGGGGATTTTTTAGAAAAAATAGAGCTTAATAAGTGAAAGCCTGTGGTCTAATTTTCCACAGGCTTTTTTTTGAGTTAGGCTCTGCTTGTAGGAGGAAAATGTATAATTGAATAGCAATTCTATGTTTTGGTCATATTGCTAGAATACACAGAGCGGTTAGAAAGGAACTAATTATTCCACTTATCAATGATGCATTTAATGATGAAAGTAATTTTGTCAGAGGGCATGCTCATTCAGCTTTAGATGATATAAATATGTTTTGCAGCTAATCACGCTTCAGAGACCATCTCTGAGGTTTTTTATGGACGGGGTGGGTGTCGATACTCACGCCCGAAGAGAGGCTACTTTGTTGTAATTTTCGGTAAGTAAAATTGATATTTTATGGAAGTTCAATTATTCTAACAAATGAGTACACTCAGATAAAGGTCAATCATGGGACGGCATGCGAAAATAAAGGAAGAGACTAACAAAACGTTGACCAGACCCAACTTATATTGAAGGGCCATGTGTCAGAATGATCTTGTATGAATTCAAGCGAAAGAGAGGTAGATGTATATGAACTTTGACATGAATGAAGCGATTCAAGTTTTAAAAAGTACCCCAGGTACGTTGACTAGTCTTTTAGCCGGATTGTCAGACAATTGGTTGCATACCAATGAAGGCGAGGAAACTTGGACTCCCATTCAGGTTATCGGACACCTCATTGAAGGTGAGAAATACAACTGGATACCAAGACTTGAATTGATCATTCGACAAGGGGCTGCTGTATCGTTTCCGCCATTTGACAGGTACGCCCATTTAACTAGAGAATCAGAATCGTCTTTGGATAATAAATTGTCGGAATTTCAGAAACTCAGAATGCAAAACTTAAACCGGTTACAAGCATTAGTCCATACGGAGGAGCAACTGGAGTTGAAGGGGAATCATCCTCAATTTGGCACAGTTAAAATAAGAGAATTACTATCAACCTGGGTTGTCCATGATCTTACGCATATGTCGCAAATTCTGCGGATCATGGCTAAAAGATACAATCAAGATGTCGGCCCATGGATCGAATTTTTGAGGATACTGAAATAACTCAGCATAGGAAAGAATTTTTATTAAGATAATAAATACTCATCTATTGATCTCTGATTTGAGGGAGTAGAAGCTATGGGAAAAAAACCAATTCGAATAGAATGGAATTACAAAGGAAAGCCCGACTTTTCGTCAGGGACAGGGACCTATCCAGCCGTGAAGATACTAGGCCTTGCTTCGGCTTTTGTCATTCCTATATTTCTGCTAATTCAGATTTGGCCGTTTATGGGCTGGAACAGTTGGCAAACTATTATTGCGTTCATCCTAGCATTTGACATTAGCGGCGGGTTAGTGTCCAATGCTCTAAATTCCTGCAAGAGATTTTATCACACGTCTCCTAGCAGCTTGTGATTCACAGCAGAAATTTCTCAAGAGCAGCAGCAACACCATCATGATCATTTGATTTGGTAATGTGTTTTGCACAGTTTTTCAGCTCAATTATCGCGTTCTCCATAGCAATCGGAAATGCGCACTTATGGAATAGTCCTAAATCGTTAAAGTCATCCCCGAATACCATTACATTTTCTGACTTCACCCCGATATCATCAAGCACCCATTGAACGGCTTCTTCTTTTGAGACTGATTTTTGCATGATTTGAACCAATACTCCTCCATCAGTTGCAATTACGTTCACATGATCACCGAATTGCTCGATAATATCCATCCATGTGCTGTAACCATGAACCAATATTTTGGTTGGGGATAGTGAACTAATAAAACCCTTATCAACAACCAGGGGTTTAGGATCATTTGAACGGATACCGAAATGACTTAGTTGCGAGTCAGGAATTGGTGTACACGTATAGCATGAGTCATTGACCTCGTAGTTAATTATCGATTGAGGTGCGTGTAACTCGATGAAATTGTTGAGCTGTTGGCTAATCTCCATACGGATACTAATGTGCCGCTGAATTTGCTTAGACTTGCATATTGTTAGAGCACCATTGTAATAAACCAAGTAGTCTATAAAAGGTAAATCCTTTACAAATTGATCAGCAGCTCTAGGCGGTCGCGCCGTGGCAACAATAATATGAATCCCAGAATCATAACATTTTTTAACAGTCTGATAATTTCTAGTTGATATGGATTTGTCACTTCCGAGCAATGTTCCGTCCAAGTCTAATACAATCGCCTGTATATCCGACATCCGCATCTCTCCTTATAAGTAATTCTCCCAATATTAACCTAATTTCAGAAGAGATGCTAGACTCTCTATTGAATTAATCTGCCAGTTAAAGGTGGTTGCTTCTCAAGCAGTACCTGCCTGAACAATATAAAGTAAAGGCGTCCCCTCGGGTGACCCGATGTGGTTTGAATTGAAAGGCACCAGCAACTGTCGTAAATAATGCATCACTTACGGTTCTAATAAAGGCTAAAGCCCTGACAATCACGGTCAGGGCTTTTAGTCTGTAGGGATTATCGTATACCGACCTAGCATTAAGCTATGGATGTTTCTTCATCCACATTAATCTAGTTTTATGTTATGCAATATTTGCTTTACGTAATCTTCTGGATTTGTCGTGCGATTTTGCATCCAATACATTGCAGCCCCATAAAGTGACCAGCTTAACATCACCGCAAAAGTCTCGATTTCTAATCGATTTTGGTTAGACCATTGTCTTTGCGCCCACTCAGAAAAAAAGGCTTGGAGTTCCTTTTTAAAGATCGTTTCTATTTGGGGTGTAAAAGCTTCATAACTTCGCTGACACTGGTTACCAACCGATGTGTGAAACTTAATAATCGAGATAAAAATCGACGTTATCGTCTCTTCGTTAATGACCTCATGCATACTTACTTCTTGAAGGACTTCTCTCATCACGCTTTCACTTAACACTTTTTCAAGCAAGTCATATTTGTCAATAAAATGATTATAAAATGTTGCGCGGTTAACCGTTGCGGCAGATGTAATATTCCCGATTGTGATGTCATTAAAATCTTTTTTCTTAGTTAACTCAATAAATGCGTCCATAATGAGCTTACGAGTGCGAAGAATACGGGGGTCGATTTGTTTTTCCATAACATTCCCACCTGCTTTTTAGACATTTTTACCATTATGTTGGTTAAGCGATAGATCTGGAATACTGTCGATTGCTTGTAGTTATTCAAGTTGTTATATTGATTTTACTACAAGTGTTGCATAAGCGAAAGTTGTTAGGTGGGAAAAATCATGAATCGGAAGCACATTATTTAAAATTAACTAGGAGGTAAGATAATGGCCGAATTTGAATTCGGAGTATATTCATTAGGAGAACGAATACCTGATGCAAGTGGAAATAGCCCTAACGCACAATCCAGAGTCGAAGCAATTATTCAAATGGCAAAAATGGCGGATGAAGCAGGCCTCGATATATTTGGTGTAGGCGAACATCATCGTCTGGATTTTGTAACATCTTCTTATGCCATGCTGCTCGCAGCAATTGCACGCGAAACTAAAAATATTAAACTAACCAGTACCCTATCCGTTATTAGCACAGCGGATCCAGTACGTGTCTACGAAGATTTCGCAACGCTTGATTTATTATCTAACGGACGAACTGAAATTATTGTAGGACGTGGGGCATTTTTAGAATCATTCTCTCTCTTTGGAGAAAGTCTAGATGACTATGATGAATTGTTTGATGAAAAGCTGCATCTGTTTATGAAATTGCAAGAACAGGAAGTGGTTAGCTGGCAAGGGAAATTTCGTTCTTCTCTTCAAAATGCACAAATAGCACCCCGACCCGTTCAGAAGAAACTTCCCCTTTGGATTGGGGTGGGAGGCACACCTGCAAGTGCCGTTCGTGCAGGAAGACTCGGAGTAAATATGGCACTTGCCTTGCTAAGCGGTCGTCCAGAATCCAGCAAGCCATTAGTAGACCTTTATTGGCAAGCTGCAAGAGAAGCAGGTCATGATTTAAGCAAGCTAAGGGTTTCAGTGACGGGGCATTCGTATATTGCGCAAACTGGAGAACAAGCGATTACCGAATTTGTTTCGCACTATAATCAATATTTCGGATACTTTTTAAAGAAGCGTGGTCAACACTTTCGTACGACGGAAGAGGAATTGATGCCTCAGAGAGCAGCAGGACAAATATTGGCAGTCGGTAGTGCAGAAGAATTAGCAGAGAAAATCCTGCATCAGCATGAGCTATTCGGTCATTCACGCTTCATGGGACAATTCGATCTGGGTGGTCAGCCATTATCTCGGGTAGAAAAAGCAATGGATCTACTAGCGAATAAAGTAGCACCAATGGTACGCAGGGCTTTATCTAAGTAACGTACAGTAACATGAAATAGAAGAAGGAAGTGAGACGTGTCGTGGAAATATTAACTTATATTTTTCAAGGAATCCTTGCAGTCATGTTTCTATTTGCAGGATTTGGAAAAGTTACGGGTAGCAAAATGCATGTGGAAGCATTTAATCATTTGAGATTGCCCCAATGGTTTCGATTTGTAACAGGGATTGTTGAATTAGCAGGGGCAGCACTTTTAATTGTTGGATATTGGGCCTCAACATTTGCAACGGCAGGTGCGCTTATATTCGCTATTACTGGTGTAGGCGGCATTCTTTCACATATTCGCGTTAAGGATTCTTTTAAAGATACAGTAATGATTATTTTCTTAACCATTCTATCGTTCGTTGTATTGATTCATCATTTTATCTAAATAATTTCGAAAGTCTTCAACATATGTTCTGGGCTCGATGATCCTTAAATTCGTACCGAAACTTGCTAAAAATTGAAATCCCGTCGTGTTTTGAGGGACATGAATAGTTGCTAGAAGAAATTCAGAACTATAGTTGTCAATACACTTCCGACCGTACCTTTCAATGAATTGATCTTTAATGCTAGGGGATATCAAGGCCTTAATCGCGACGAGTTGAGGCTGATAGCTTGATTCGCGTTTTTGTTCTGACCAATCACCTCTAGTGTGAAACGTTCTTTCATCCATCATAAAATGATCGATCCGGGATAACTTAAACGTTCGGTATCCCTGACGATGTAAACAGAATCCTTTCAAGTACCAGCTCATTTCGCTGAAATGAAGCTCATAGGGCTCCACCATTCTATTCGTCACGATACCATTCTTATCGATATAATCAAATGAAACGAGCCTTCTCTTCAAAATGGATTCTTGACATGTCTTTAAGGTTTCAAGAATTTCGGATCGACCTTCCCAATTATAAAATGACAGTTGAATGGAACGATTCAGTGGCAATGGGCTAACCATTGCTTCTATTTTTTTTATCGTCATTTCCACTTCTTCGCTAATGAGAATTTGTTCCAATCCGCCAAGTGCAGTCAAAATATTTTCCAAATCGGAGTTGTTTAATAGACGTTTATCAACCTTGTATTCTTCCATAATACCGTAGCCGCCATTCACTCCATGGACAGAATAAATCGGGATATTGGCTAGACTCAGCGTTTCCATATCGCGAAGAATCGTTCTTTTGGATACATGGAATAATTGGGTGAATTCTTTTGTTGAAACAACCTCTTTTTTAAGCAGTATCATGATGATCGATATCAGTCTCTCAACTTTGTCCATGGTAGACCTCTTTTTTAGTTAATTTTCGGAATGGTGACGCTAAGCTGTCACCTATTATTTATTATACTACAGGTATCTCAAGAAGGAGGTTTTGCTTGATGTCAGCTATTGCCTATTTGAACTTTGATGGTGTTGCAGAACAAGCGATTGCATTTTATTCGGAGGCATTACATGCAACTGAAGTGAAAAAAGTAAAGTTTAAGGATTTCCCGCAAGATCCGAACTATCCGCTGCCAGAAAATGAGCTGAATATGATCATGGAGTCTTCCATCGAATTCGCGGATGGGAAGATCATGATGTCGGATCTGCTGCCTTCCATGAAGAACGTAACCGGTGAACTGATGAAGGGAAACAATGTATGGATTAGTTTAGTCAACGAAAATAAACAAGAATTAGAAGAGTACTTTACGCATTTATCTGTTGGCGGTTATGTGATCATGCCGTTATCTCATACCCCTTGGTCTTCATGCTTTGGCATGTTGGTGGATAAGTTCGGAGTCTGCTGGAAATTTAATCGTGACGCGGATAAGTTCCTTGACCAAGTGATTTCCAACCATGGTAATTGAAAATCTGATTCTGGCAACATCGAGAGAAGAGCTTAGGATTTGGCTGCAGGAAAATGGAAAGACTGAAAAGTCTTGCTGGGTCTTGGTTCGAATGACGCAGACCTTTGATCGAATGTTCTATGTGGACGCGGTCGAGGAAGCGTTGTGCTTTGGATGGATCGATGGAGTTAAGAAGAAAATTTCCGAAACGGGGACGGCTCAGAGGCTGTCTCCTAGAAGTAAAAAAAGTTCATGGACTGAATTAAATAAGGAACGTGCTCGTCGCCTCGAAAAGCTCGGCTTAATGACAGACGAAGGAAGAAGGATTCTTCCCGATCTGGATCACCATTCTTTTAGAATTGATGAAGATATCATGCACAGGCTAACGGAGGAAAAGCAAGTATACGATCATTTCATGACATTTCCGGACCTATATAGAAGGGTTCGGATCGACACGATTCAAAGTGTTAGGAATCAGCCAGAGTTATTCAGGAGCAGACTAGACAAATTTATAACAAACACGAGAGACAACAAAATGTATGGTCAATGGAATGATAATGGACGTCTAATGGGTTATTAAGATGATTTGGGGCTAACAACGGTTTTATAAATCGGAGATGTATTGGCGGAAATAGCAAAGAGGGGTGGAGAACCCCTCTTTTTTGTTGAATTAATGTTGCTTCATGAATTTAACTATGACCGCAATAAGGCGGTGCATTTTAACCTAACGAGCGACCGGTATGATTCATAACGCTCTGAAGGAAAGACTGCAATTCTTGAATAAATAACTTCGCTGCCTGCCCCATGAATTTGTCCGTACGATATATGATACATATGTCTTGACTAGGTGTAGGATTAAGCAGCTTTACGGCAACGATATTCTCTGGGTTCATATAATCTAGCAGCATTCGGGGAAGAATAGAAGCTCCTATTCCTTGATTGACCAGAGACAGAAGCGTCGATAAGGTTGAAGTTACAATCGGCGTGTCAATTACAATTCCTCTCTCATGACAGTACGATTGAATGACCTTCGTCATCTGATGTTCAGCCCCGAACATGACCATCCTTAGCTGCTGCAGCTGATCGAACGGAATCGTCTTTGACTTCGCAAGAGGGTGATCCGATCGGATCGCCAAGGCAAATTCCTCGTGAAACAAGGGAATAATTGAAATGCGCTCATCAGGCTTAACTGGCACCGTAGTAACTCCGAGATCTCTTATGCCGTTAAGAACCTGTTCGTAGACATCCATGGTCTCCGTTACGCTTATCGATAGCTTAGGATAATTTTTATGGAAATCGATAAGTAAAGCGTCAAACAGCAAATCCCCGTCTCCCGGCAAAATGCCGATATCCAGCATACCGCCTTCCATCTTCTTTAGATCCGATATTGCTCTTTTCGCATAATCAACGTGTTCAAAGATGCTCTGACTATGCTCAAGCAGGATTTTTCCTGCATCGGTTAACGCAATCCGCTTTCCGATACGATCGAATAGTGGGAGCCCAAGCTCGCTCTCCAAAAACTTGATCTGCTGACTCAGATTCGACTGTGTGGTACAAAGATTTTCGGCCGCCCTGGAGAAGTGCATCTCCTTACAAATCGCAGCAAAGTATTCAAGCTGTCGCAGTTCCAACGCTCGATGCCCCTTTCGATTATCGATCTCACTCAATCATTATAACAACCAGCCACAATTCCAACAATTTCTAATTTATCATTACTCAAACCGATCAATTATATCGGAATCTCGTGATTGTTGCATGAAGTGTCTAAAGGTAAGATTTGGGTATGAAAAGAACAAATCAAATATGAGGAGGATTCAAGAATGACACAATCCATTATCAATACGGGGAAAGTGCTGCGTCAGATCGTCATCGGCCAGCTTCAGGACGTATCGGAGTCACAGATGGATATCCAGCCGGAGGGCTTCCACAATACGGTTCGCTGGAATGTCGGTCATATGGTTTATTGGTTGGATAAATTCGCTTCGCTTAGCTTCAGTTCGCAATCGGCCATTCCGGCTCAATACGAGATACTGTTCAACTCCGGAACAAAACCTTCGAATTGGACGTTAACACCTCCAACGAAGGACGAATTGATCGCAATGTTAACAGAGCAGCTTTCCCGTTTTTCAGAACTGACATCCGAAATGCTCGAACAGAGGCTGATATCGCCGTTTGAAATGGGGCCGTTCCAATTCGTTACAGCCGGCGAATTATTTAATTTCGCATTGATTCATGAAGCGCTTCACCTTGGAGTTATATCAAGCCAGCTCAAGCTCATCAAATGAAGACTCTGCACTCGGGTGCATAAAGCAGAAAAAAATTGGGAGGCCTGTTATCATGACAACTAACCACGAAGCGTTTGATGCTTTTCGGCGTGCTTTAGAAACTGGGCATACGGCTGATTTCCTTAAAAAGGTGACGGACGATTTTCATTTCTTCGTTCCGCTCCCGCTGGAAGGGTGGAATCAGAAGCAGCAAGGAGGCGAACGGTTCGAGGAGTTAATCAGGCTTGAGCGATCCTTATTTCAGATGCGCCTCACTCCGCTGATCGAGCTGGAGAATGAGAGCTACGGAATGGTCGTTTTTCGCGCAGAAGGATTGCTGAACGGCAGACCTCACCACAATGAGCTTTCCATCGTCTTCGAGTTCGAAGAGGATCGGATCCGTTCCTTCCGAGAGTATGTAGGAATGCCGTTGAAAAACTACGAGAACCCTTAAAAAATTTCCAAAATAAAGGAAGAGGTACAGTCGGTCCGAGCGATTTGACTGCACCTTTTCGAATTATTAAAAGACTGCTTCTGAAATTGTCCAGATTTGATAACATGAGATTTCATGATCATTGTAAGTCCGATTAAGGAAATGATTTCGATACTACTTGATGGCCAAGCCGAAGATTTAAAGCGCGGGCAGGCCTCTTACAATTAGATCCTAGGCTAAAGGCGGGGTTCAGACACTCCCTAAGACGGTTATGACAGCCGGATAAGGCGGTTATAATAGGATTCATAACTTAGAACGTGAACTTATGAATCAAAGGAAGTGTTTGATATGAAGGCAACCGAAGTGAATGCCAAAATGCCGACAGGTAAAGTAAATTGGGTGCTTTTTAATCCAAAAACCTATGCAACGATCCTCTATTTATTGCTCTCTCTCCCGTTAGGAATTATCTATTTAACAGTAGCGATAACGGGGCTCGCTCTTTCAATCGCTTTAACTCCAATATTTATCGGGATACCTTTGTTTTTTGGAGTAGTTAAGCTGTTGGATGGGATTGTGAAATTTGAACAAAGCATGATTAGACAAATTTTAGGTTTACCGGCTCCTCCTGCTTCGTATAACTATAGTCCACAGTCTAATGCCGGGCAGAACTGGTTTATGCGAATGGTGAGAGCTTTTGACGGTGGGCTATTTATTCGAAATCTGCTGCTCGTAATCATGAGATTTGTAACAGGCATTGTATTCTTTGTTATTATGGTAACTGTGATTTCACTAGGACTTGGATTTATTGCCCTTCCCGTCGTGCATATCATTTTGATGAATGAAATGCAGCTGGATATTTTGGAACATAGTTTGTTCAGTTATTTCCATATCGATTGGACCTATAATCAGCAATATATGTTTTACGTAGGCGTAGGAGTTGTACTTTTTTGGATCGCGCTTCGCGTCGTGAATGGGCTCATGCAAATTCAGCGCAGAATCATGTTTGTAGATGAGCCCTATCAGCAAGCACGGCCGACAATGCCATTGCAAGATCAAACACAAGTGTCAGTTCAGTCGCCATATGTTGAACCTCCGGTGGAGCAATCCACTCCGGAGTTCATGCAGCCAGCTTATAGAGAGCTTTAAATCAGGTATTGTGGAATGAATACCTGAACAGAAGGACAATTAAATCAGTAAAAAGAAGGAGGGGCTTGTGATTAAAGCACCCTCTTTCTTTTTACTCTGCTCCAGCAGGGGGCAGTTTTATTGGAAGTACTTGATCAAGGAACTTATCTGCGTCACGATTGAATTTCCAGCATCCTAGGCGGGAGAAAGGGATTGGTATCACTTACTTTCACCCAGCGAGTTCCGCTGTAATTGCGGAATCAAGGCAAAGCCGAAAGTGAATATCGGACTTAACCACAAGAATGCAGCGAATGGGGCATATTCAAGCACCGGAACTCCAAGGGTCGCAGCGAAAAAAGCTCCGCTGACGCCCCATGGAATCAGAGGGTTGACGAGTGTTCCGCAATCCTCCAAGGTTCGTGACAGGGTTTTGGCCGGAATTTGTCTACGGGTATACTCATCCTTAAACATTTGGCCCGGCAGCAGAATAGATAAATACTGCTCCCCTGTCATGCCGTTAACGGCGATCGATGATGCGCCGGTCATAAGAACAATGCTGCTGCGCCGTTTTAGCGGCTCAATCCATTTACGGAACAAGGCTTCGATGACTCCACAGTGCTGCAGCAATCCGCCTAATGATAAAGCAATCAGGATCAGGGACACCGACCACATCATCGATTGCAGGCCGCCTCGGTTCACGATCTCAGCTATAGTCTCATTCACGATGGCATTCTTGTAACCGCCCTGCATCACATTGAACCAGCTGCCTATTGAGGCTTGCTGTTGAACAAATGCCGTTATCAAAAGTCCAGTAACAATGCCTACTATTAATGTGGGAAGGATCGGTATACGCCTTGCGGAACATGCAATGACCGCAAGGGGTGACAGCAGCGTTAACCAGTGAAGATGAAACCCATTTTGCAATGATTCCTTGATGGACTGAATAGAGCTCAAATCCATAGACCCGGTTGTCGGGATCAGAAGAAATAATATCGTTGTGATAATTAACGCGGGCACCGTTGTATACATCATATTACGAATATGTGTAAATAATGAGATGCCGGCCACTGCAGGTGCAAAATTCGTCGTATCGGACAGCGGAGACATTTTATCCCCAAAACAGGCGCCTGAGACAATGGCCCCCGCTGCCAGGGGTAGTGAAATTCCCGTTGTCATGGCAATGCCCATCAAGGCCACACCGACCGTGCTGACTGTGGTGAACGAGCTGCCGGTGAACATCGATACAATGATGGTGACATATAACGCGCTCACTGCAAAATAATGCGGTTCAATATAATCCAGTCCATAATACAGTATGGTCGGCACGGTTCCACTCATCATCCAAACGGCAATTAATATTCCAATAAGCGAAAGAATCAAGATCGGCATAATAGCGGATTGTATGCCTTGAATGATAGAGGATTCAAGCTTCCTCCAAGAAACCCCGTATAAGTGTAAAATGGCGGCAGTGCCGATCGTTGCGCCCAGAAGCGGGATATGAGGCTCTGCCTTGAATATAAAGATCGAAATAAACAGAAATGCAAGAATGAAAACGATAAGAATCATACTTTGTAAAAAACTAAGCTGTCGTTCCATAATGCTGGAGCTCCTTATATATGAGGTTAGCGGTTGAAGACATGTGTCCCCATCCGTCCTTTACTTTTATGCTTTTAGGCTTTTTCGCATTGAAGCACGTAGGTACTATAAACGATAAGTTGAGATCGAGTCAATGTTAAAAAATACATTCCATAAGAAACAATCCGCCGGCATCCAGCAAATTTTTTTCATTTGTAATATCCCTAAGCACTTCTGGTTGATCATAAGTGATGAGGCATGTTATAAGTGTAAAAGATGTGGAGCAGTTGACTTAAGAATAATGAACGAGAGTTTGATGTCGTTTCTATATAATGAAAGGATTTGAGTTTGATTTGATGAACAATTTTTGGAGTGATCTGCCACGGCCCTTTTTTGTACTTGCTCCAATGGAAGATGTGACCGATGTTGTGTTTCGTCATGTGGTGAGCAAAGCAGGCAGACCTGATGTTTTTTTTACAGAGTTTACAAACACGGAGAGTTACTGTCACCCCGATGGGCACAAAAGTGTGCGTGGACGTTTGATGTTTACAGAAGATGAACAACCTATTGTCGCCCATATTTGGGGAGATAAGCCCGACTATTTCCGGCAAATGAGTATCGGGATGGCAGAGATGGGGTTTAAAGGAATAGATATCAATATGGGCTGCCCTGTTCCCAATGTGGCATCGAGAGGAAAGGGGAGCGGCCTTATTCTTCGCCCAGATGTTGCAGCAGAAATTATCCAAGCCGCCAAAGCGGGGGGACTGCCTGTAAGTGTAAAAACAAGACTTGGGTACGAGGAGATCGACGAGTGGCAGGGGTGGCTAACACATATATTAAAACAGGATATTGCGAACCTTTCTATTCACTTGCGAACAAGAAAGGAAATGAGCCAAGTGGATGCGCATTGGGAGCTGATTCCAGAAATTAAAGCATTACGTGATGAAGTGGCGCCAAATACCCTTCTCACCATTAACGGAGATATTCCTGACCGTGAAACAGGGCTAAAGCTTGCGGAGCAATACGGTGTAGATGGCGTTATGATTGGGCGGGGAATATTCAGCAATCCGTTCGCTTTTGAACAAGAACCCAGAGAGCATAGCCCGAAGGAATACCTGGACCTTCTAAAGCTGCATCTTGATCTTCATGATCAATATATCGAAGAGCTGCCACGTGCCATGTCAGGGCTTCAGCGCTTCTTCAAGGTATATGTCAAAGGCTTCCGCGGAGCTAGTGAATTAAGGCATCAAATGATGAGCACCAAGTCAACGGATGAAGTGCGTGCACTGCTCGATAGCTTTGAAAAGAATGTGGAAGTGAATCCTGATCAGTAGGACAATGGGTGAAATAATTACTGCATAGAAGGGATGGTAAAATGTCAGAAATAAAAGATGAGATTATTTTAAGAGGACTTAAAGAAAATAATCTGAAAAATATAGATTTAAACATACCCAAAGAAAAAGTCATCGTATTTACGGGTCTTTCAGGCTCAGGCAAGAGCTCTGTTGTATTTGATACCTTAGCAACGGAAAGCAGAAGACAAATGACCTTGAACTATCCCCTCTATGTCAGAAATCAAATGCCAAGATATGAAAGACCTCAAGCCGATCTGATGCAAAACTTAAGCCCGGTTGTCGTTGTGGAACAAAGGCCTATAGGGGGCAATTCCCGCTCAACCGTCGGAACCTTTATGGATATCCATCCATTGATTAGACTTTTGTTCTCCAGAATAGGAAAGCCGGCTATAGGTTCTGCTAGTGATTTTTCAAGTCAAAGCTCCTTTGGCAGATGTCCGCAATGTGGCGGATTCGGGGAGGTCATTGCACCCGACATAAATAAGATGATCGATTACGATAAGTCGCTTCGAGATTATGCCGTGAAATTTAAGCCATTATCACCGTCCGGCTGGCAAGGCAGATGGATGATGACCGGCGGATTATTCGATCCGGATAAACCCATTAAGGACTACTCCGAAGAAGAGCGTCGCCTGCTGCTGTATGGTCCCCCGGAAGGGGAGAAAGTCTTTGCGCCGTTCCACACGAAGAACGGTCCTCAACCCCATGAATGGGACGGGTTATTGCCCAGATTTACACGGCTCTATATTAATAGGGATATCACTAAGCTCAAAGAAGTGTCCCAAGATGACGTCTTGGCTGTATCCACGCATGCAATGTGCCCAACCTGTCATGGTTCAGGCCTGAACCCCAAGGTGCTGGAATGTAAAATAAACGGTTTAAATATAGCAGAATACGACCAATTAGAGCTGACAGAATTACTCGAGGAACTAAAGAACATCAGCGGCCCTATGGGGGAATCGATTGCGCTCCAAGCGATTCCATTGATCCAACAACTCGCGGACATGGGATTAGGTTATTTGAGCCTTTCCAGAAAAATGGGCACTCTGTCCGGCGGCGAAGCGCAAAGAGTAAAAATCGCTCGTCATTTAGGGAGCAGTCTGAACAATATCACATATATATTCGACGAACCCAGTGCAGGACTTCATCCAGAAGAAGTGGATATGTTAATACAGATGCTGCAAAGTATAAAAGAACAACATAATACGGTCATCGTCATTGAGCATGATCTATCCGTAATCAAAGCAGCGGATGAAATTATAGAGATGGGGCCGGGAGCAGGTGTACATGGAGGAGAAGTAGTCTATCAAGGAAAATTAGAAGGACTATACAATTCTCCTGCTGCAACCAACCTCAACTACAGCCTCAACATAAACAAAAACCCTAGAGATATCAAAGGTCATTTTATAATAAAAAATGCAAGTCAGAATAACTTAAAAAATATAAGCGTAAATATTCCTAAAAATGTCCTGGTCGCTATATGTGGAGTATCTGGATCAGGTAAAAGCTCCTTAATGCTGGAAGCGTTCGCGGAAAGTTATCCAGAAACGATCATGGTAGGGCAAGGCAGTATAGGAGTTTCTAGCCGTTCGACATTAGCTACCTATATGGGAATCATGGATGATATCCGCTCCATATTTTCGAAGGAAACAGGACAACCAGCCGGTTTATTCAGCTTTAATTCCTTAGGAGCATGTCCCGTCTGCGGGGGAAAAGGAGTGATCACGCCAGACGTTGCATTTGCAGATCCGGTGACCATCCCCTGTGAAGCATGTGCCGGTACCAGATATTCAGACGAGGCGCTGTCATACCGGTATCAAGATAAAAATATTGTAGAAATTTTAGGTTTAACGGTCGATGAGGCGATGACCTATTTTCAAATGTCCAAGATCATCAAAAGAGTGAGCACGCTAAAAGACGTAGGATTAGGGTATCTGACCCTAGGGCAGACGACAAGCTCGCTAAGCGGAGGAGAAATCCAACGTCTAAAACTCGCCAGCCACTTGCAAAAGGAAGGCCAAATCTACTTACTGGACGAGCCATCCTTAGGACTGCATACGAAAGATAATGGAAGACTGCTAGACGTATTTCAAACGCTTGTAAACAGAGGTAATTCCGTGATCATCATCGAACATAATCTAGACTTTATAGCGGCGAGCGACTGGGTCATCGAACTGGGTCCAGGAGGAGGAAAACAAGGCGGACATATTATATTCGAAGGCGTACCAGAAGAGATGCTGCATGCAGATACATGGACAGCGAAATGGTTAAAGTTGACCTGTGCGGATAACGTAGGCGAATAGCCATAACTTCAACTTCATGGGCAGAAGCTTACTGATGCCTGCAACTTCTTGAACTCTGTCTTCGTTCCTCCAAGCCATACGATCAGAACATCGATGCCCTCATGTTTCAAGTCATACGACAGATGCTCTCCAAACAAATCAAATTATTCTAATATATGGTAGTTTTGTCGCATCCATTTACAGTTAGCAAGCGATATAATAGAGTCGAATCTCGTAATCTGAATAAACTGTAAAGGATGGATGAACATGAAGTTTAAAAAGATGTTAACCGTTCTCTTTACAACCGTGCTATTACTTACATTTTCGTCGGCTGCAAATGCTGCTGTTGGGTTCGCTGATACTAAGGCACAAGCGTTTTCGGTTCAACCAAAGGCAGCTGGGAATGAATCCATGTCTATGTCACTTTCGAGTAGTAACGATGTCGATTGGTACAAATGGACAAACAACACCGGTACAGATAAGTTTATAAGTACTGCCCTTGTCGTGTTCGATAATAGCAGTCAAAGTAAGTACCAAATCGGACATGAACTTGTTTATAAAGATGGGCGCAGTACAGATATCTTTTATGCTTATGACGGAAGGGGTATTTCTCATATTTATGTCCCTGCTGGTGCGACGCTTTATGTAAGAGTTGAAGCAAAAGTTTTCATTGATCCATCGATAGTTTACTGGCTATTTGTTGTAAATCACGAGCTAGACTAATATAACATTTATATGAAAAGCACCTGCCAGGGTGCTTTTTTTCATGTCCTCGAAGTAAATCTGGAGGCTATCTTATTGAAGTGGTGTTTTTTCAAATAGAACCTACCCTCAGGTAGCTTCTCTATAATATCATTGTTTAAGTAATTGCAACACGGCCTGAGGATTCTGATTTGCTTGGGTCAATATGGCTTGGGCAGCTTGTGTTAACATATTGGATTTTGTCAGATTCAAAATTTCCTTGGCCATGTCTGCATCACGAATACGTGATTCGGCTGAGATTTGATTTTCAGCGGAATTATCCACGTTTTTTAATGTGTGCTCTATACGGTTTTGCAATGCACCATACGCCGCTCGATAGTGCAAAACTTTTTCGATTGCTCCATCTACTTTGGCTAATGCTTGCTCAGGTATTGATGGTGGCGATAATCCTATATTCTGAATACCCAACCACTGCGTACCTACATTGAACAGAGGGATAACAATAGTCTCGCCTTCGTTAGCTCCTGCTTGAATGATAAGCTTTGGTGGTAGATAGTCTATATCCGTTATGTCTGTATTCACTGTGGTTTCTATATGTTTAGTTTCAACAGTTTCGTGCGTTAGTTCAAACACATCATAATTTAATGAAAACGGGCCATATTTGAAACCTAAGGTTACACTTGATCCACTAGGCACTGTTAGCTGCCAATCAAAATTTATTTGGGGCTGCCCTGCTGCCGGATTATTTATTGAAAGCTCCGTTGGAGATAAACCAAGCGAGTCATCAAACTGAATACCAGCGTTAGCCTCTGTTCCCGTCATGTTAAATGAACTGCCTGATGGTGGATTTATTATGATATTGCCATTAGCCATTGGACTTCCACCGGCATCCGTGATAACTGAATTTGTTGGCGGATTAATACTATTACTTAGATTAATATTAGAATCGAATGAATCTCTATTATTGATTACATATTTAATTTCCATCGAGTTATCAGCTAATATAGTCCTGTATCTCATAATCGCTAAATTTGTACCATGAAACACCATATAATCGAAGGCAGGATCACTCCCTGGGTTACTACGAGATGTATATACAACTTCTCTCGAGCTTCCGTTAACTTCGATATTTTCGAACAATGTACCATATCCATCGTTAAAATTTTTTGGTCCGAAACTAGTTTTATTCATACCCACTGAATACACGTAGACAGGTTTAGAATATTCAGGGTCATCTACAGCTGTCAACGATTCATAAACAGTAATATTTGTGTCTGTCTTTGTTGTTGTAAGAGTGTCAACATTATATTCGTTAAATCCTTCTGTTCCATCTGGTGAGATAATGGGTGTAATACTGTTCGTATTTGTGAATGTATGCGTCGTTTCAGATGTATCGGAACTACTGATCATATGCCTTGCTTCTTCGGGTGTTCCTCGTGGTTTGTATACGATACTTGTGTTTATTGAAGTGACTGGTGGCGGGTCACTTACCAAAAAATCACTGTTACTGCTTGAACGATCAGCCAATACCCTATAATCATCTCTTGCTAATAAGTTAATCGTATTAAATTGAGTTTTATTTGAAAGGCTCTCGATTTCATCAGTAAGTTGATGTAACTCCAAGTCAATCTTACGCCGATCTTCATCGGTAAGGGTATCATTCAAGCCTTGAATGACCAGTTCCCTTTGTCTTTGTAAAATATCAGTTATCTCCTGCAAGCCGCCATCTGCGGTTTGAACAAGTGAAATTCCATCCTGAACATTTCTAGAGGCTTGGTTTAAACCTCTAATTTGTGCCCTCATTTTTTCGGAAATTGCCAATCCTGCAGCATCATCAGAAGCTTTATTGATGCGCAATCCCGAAGAAAGCTTCTCTAGACTACTCGAACTCGCTTTTACATTTTTTTGTAGAGTGTTATTGATCATAAAAGCCGGAAAATTATGGGATATCCTCATAGTTCATACCTCTATGCAAATGATAGGTCTATTTTACCATGTCAATGTAACTAGCGTCCATCAAGTTAACTTACAAGCTGAAATAACAGAGCAACAATAAATAATGCAAATTCGACATACAGTAGACGCTTGGAGCAACTTAACTGATTGTGTGGTTTGCATCGATAAAACGATTCTTCGACAACGGCAATCATGGATACACGCCGATAAACGTTTGTAGTTGTCCATATATAATCACGCTACAGCAGTACCTGCAAAATATGTAGCATAAGAGATGGTTGAAAGGCAAGATAAAATAGTAAGTAAGGGTAATAAATCTAATATATGGTAATTTGGGCGCATCCATTTACAGTTAGCAAGCGATATAATAGAGTCGAATCTCGTAATCTGAATAAACTGTAAAGGATGGATGAACATGAAGCTTAAAAAGATGTTAACCGTTCTCTTTACATCCGTGCTATTACTTACATTTTCGTCGCCCGTTGGTGCCGTAACAGGGATCGGTGATACGAAAGAAACAGCAATTACACTTTTCCCTGGTACAGCCTTTAATCTGTTTCTATCTGACAGTAATGATGAAGATTGGTTTAAGTGGACGAATACAACGGGAGATTATAAATTTATAGGTGGCTATTTCTCTCCGAGTAATAAGGCTGCAGAATATCGTTTAGGTATCCACATCGTTTATAGTCCAAGCAGAAGTTCGTTTATTTTGTATGCTAACAACTACGGGCCAGGAAACGCGCAATTCATAGATAATATTCTCATTCCGCCTGGAGCAACAGTGTATTTTAAAGTAGATTCAATTAATTATGCTATGATGCAATACGACTTTGAGTTTGAAGTGTATAATTACAACTTGTAATTCATAAGTTTAAGCACCCTCCGGGTGCTTTTTTTATGGCCACTAAGTTGATCAGGGAGTTATTTATATTGGATTGGAAGGAAGGACACGGATGTTGCGGTAATTGTGACAAAGTACCAAATAAAACTAATTATATAATTATATGGTATATTCGTCGCGTTCATTTTAAGTTAGCAAGCGATATAATAGAGTTGAATCGGCCGATTTAAAATTGTTGAAGGGTGGAAGAAAAATTGAAATTTAAAAAGATGTTTTCAGTCATCCTTGCTGTTGCCTTGATGCTCACCGTATCGCAAAGCGCTTTTGCTATTAAAGGTGAAAATGATACGAGAGAAACTGCGATGTGGGCTCACAGTGGTTTTGCATATAGTTCTTACACAAATCGTTATGATGATGAGGATTGGTTTAAAATTTATAACGACAGTGACTACTCAAGGCTTGTAATACTAACCCTAGAAAATGATATTTATATAAACTATGACATTGCGGCCTTCTATACCAGATCCAATGGAGTGGAAACTAGCATAGAAGCGATCGATCAAGGGCAAGGGAAAACAGATATGTGCGGTTTTTGGGTACAGCCAGGAACAACTGCATATATCAGAGTAAAGGGGCATAACGGAAGTTTCGGCTGGCCGGGATTAGAGACTACTTACAGGTTGTTTATTAATTATCAAAATTAAAAGATACATGAAATGAGAGGCACCCGAATGGGTGCTTTTTCATGCTTCGCAAATGCCTGTGTACCTAAATCTATTCGAATATTCAGATATAAATTCGCTCAAGAGGAGAAAATCTGGAAATATATATGAAAATTCATACTTGTTCGACTGTTTAGCGGTCATTAGACTTATTATGTTCGAAATATCAAGTATATTTTCACAAGAGCAACGAAAAAACTGCGTGAGTCAGTGGAATAATCTATATGGACTAACGGGGGGATTTATATTTTCAAAGTGAATTAATAGTTACGAGGAGGGGGGACAACCGATTGTCGACGGGGACTGTAATCCAGTTAGGAATGCTAGTCGGTCAGTTGACAACGATGGTGCGAGACCTCATCGCTGGGAGAAGAGGGGCAGAGAACCCCTCTTCTTTGGCTGCCTAATTTAGCTCTGTAAAGTACCTTACTTCTTCTTTATCCGCGCAGAAGCCAACCGATTCGTATAAAGCCAAGGCGGATTTATTCGTAGTTAATACCATAAGGCTAGCGGATTGCAGCTGATTAGCTTTGAGATATTTCAAAGCTTGTGTAAGCAAATACTTGGCAATGCCACGCTTTCTCCAGGGTTCGCGGACGAAAACATCCTCAATCACACCATGGTCTGCTCCTTGCCAGGCCATCAACCCGCCAACAATTGCGTCTTTTTGACGAATGACCATGGATGTCCATAGTTTGTTATTTTTGTTTTCAGATAGCCGATTAAGACCTATTGGAGTGTCAGGCCAAATTTCAGCATCTATATCAAGGTAATCTTTTTCTTCGTCAGATGTCTCCATCTTCCAGAATGAGAATTGAAACTCTTCTTGTAGCTTTAATTCAGGAATCGGTTCATTCAAATCTCGATTCATGCCATATAAACTATTCAGATGAAGGTATCCTTTTTGGATAAAAAATTGATTGTTTGCAATTTCTGCTGAATCATTACCAACACAGAGGATTGTTCCATACTCTTGAGGCAATGTTTCTTTTAATTGATTTGCTCTTATGTAAAGATACTGATAGACGTTGTCGAGCAGATCAATGTCATTTTCTCTTTCGGGAATGGTTTTCAGATTGATGTATATGGAGTGATTGTTTTCTGTTGAGCGACCGGGAGGTACGACGTTAATAATGCTAACTTGCCCCTTTGCAATCATCTTTCCATCTTCAAATGCACAATAAACATTACCCCAATTATCTTCGTCTCCGACCCACCAAAATATTGCGTTTTCATTTGCTATTACGGATTGATACAACTCGCCAAGCAAAGGCATGTCTCTATTTTCGAAATTACGAATGAGAATTTCTGTTGATGATTGGCTCAAAATAAATACCCCTCTCAGAGTAGGGAATTTCGCAGTTTAACGGGCTGGATATGCGAGTCCCCCTTCATAAAATTGCCCTTTGCCATCATTAGTTTACTCATAACAAGCGCCCCCTGGATTTTATTACCACCCACATTAACATATCTACAATCTGTATCAAACATAATTTTTAATTATAATGATTTTTTACTATATGCTGTTATGTATTTCTAGGCTGATGATAGTCTCTTTTTCATTCATCTTAAAATATGTAAAAAAAGTAAGGATAAACCTTTAATTTCATGGTAGTTATGTATACGCTTACATTCTATAATTTACTAAGTTGGGAGGTGATGGTAAGAAGTTTAGCAGAATTGGGGACACAGACAAGTGATGTTCGGCAAGGAGAAACAACGGACAAGTAGTGTGTAGGTAAGTAGTGACAAAAAATATTTTGGGAGGTAGGTATGATGTTTAAGTTCAAAAAGAAAATGTTGACGGCTATTCTTGCAGCATCTATGAGTTTTGGGATGTTTGCAGCAATCTCCAACGCTGCGACGGACTATTGGCAAAATTGGACCGATGGCGGTGGAACAGTAAATGCGGTCAATGGCTCTGGCGGAAATTACAGTGTCACTTGGTATAACACCGGGAATTTTGTTGTCGGCAAAGGCTGGAATACGGGATCGCCGAACAGGGTAATCAACTACAATGCCGGTGTTTGGGCCCCGTCCGGCAATGGCTATTTGACGCTGTATGGATGGACAAGAAACGCGCTCATCGAATACTACGTTGTAGATAGCTGGGGAACTTATCGGCCTACCGGAACGTATAAAGGCACCGTGACTAGCGATGGGGGCACATACGATGTATACACGACTATGCGATACAATGCGCCTTCCATTGACGGTACGCAAACCTTCCAGCAGTTCTGGAGTGTCAGACAGTCGAAGAGACCGACCGGAAGCAACGTCGCTATCACTTTTAGCAACCATGTTAACGCATGGAAGAGATACGGAATGAATCTGGGAAGCAACTGGTCTTACCAGGTGCTAGCAACGGAAGGATATCAAAGCAGCGGTAGCTCTAACGTAACGGTGTGGTAGTACCGGTGTAGTAACAAATTAAAAACTAGTAAGCGCCTAATTTCCAGAATATTGAGAATGTCTTCTTATCATTGAATATTGTTAAGGACCGCCGGACCCTCAACCGGCGGCCTTATATATTTCAACACAGGATACTTACCTACGTACTGCTGAAATATGACTTTTCTTAGAACTAACATACGTACTCTGAAGGAGATATATCCATGAGAAAACTATTAATATTTCTATTAATGGCCAATATATTTGTTGTCAGCGCATGTTCACAGGACAAATCTGCACAAAGCGGAACACCTGTAAAGAATGATAATCTTGTGTTCGTCCAGGGCGGAACGATCATGAATAAAAAATCCAATTACTACGGAAAAAATATAACTCTATCTAACTTTTATATCAGCAAATATGAGGTAACTCAGAAAGAATGGTTGGAGGTTATGGGAAGCAATCCCTCAGGATTCCAGGGCGATGATTTGCCGGTAGAGACCGTAAGCTGGTACGACGCTGTCGAGTACTGCAATCAGCGTAGTATCAAAGAAGGCTTAAAGCCATACTACAATATCAACAAGAATAAAAAAGATCGGAATAATGAGAGCGAGCACGATAATTTAAAATGGACAGTAACAATCAATGAAGGAGCCAATGGTTACCGATTGCCGACAGAAGCTGAGTGGGAATACGCAGCAAGCGGGGGCCAGGAAAGCAAGGGCTACACCTATAGCGGAAACAATGATGCAGATGAAGTAGCATGGTATTGGAAAAACGCCGGGGATGAATACTTAACCGGAGATTGGAACTGGCCTAAGATCGAGAGCAACCGTAATACCACAAAGTCCGTCGGTGCCAAGAAACCCAACGAGCTAGGGCTTTTTGATATGTCAGGTAATGTAAGGGAATGGTGCTGGGACTGGTACGGCGAAGAGTTAGATAGTAAAAGCGGCGCTTTTCGGGTTGTGAAAGGCGGCGGCTGGATCGGCGACGTCAGGAACAATGAGATATCTTTCCGGGGCAAATTTGAGGCCAATGGCATCGGCCCGGATCAGGGCTTCCGCGTAGTCCGCAGCGAGTAAGCGAGAAAACAATATATGTTGATATCCAATAGAACAATAAAGGCGCTCGGCAGCGAATCTGAGCGTCTTTAGATCGTTTTTTGCTCAAAGTCCTACAGAAGATACCCTTAAACTCCTTCATAATAGCAACTAAGAGTTAACACAAATTGTTCAACTATAATCATCGTCTTGATTTTAATAAGGAGATGAATGGATGAAAGAGTGGACTGAATTATTTGAAGTGGAAAAACAGAAGTTAAATCAGCTAGGGAACGAATCTTTAGCGGATGGAGTTCCGCTCCACGAAAACGACGCGCTGCAAGATCAGAGCAGAAGAGTGGATGAACTGATTGTTCAGTTGCAGAAACGGGCTGGATTTAAACGGCGTTCAAGATAAGCTCAAGTGTTTAGAGGGGCGCGACAAACCGAAGACCATGAAAGTACTTATATATAGTTAATTTAGGGACGCCTTTAGCTTGGCGTTCTTTTTATTTTTTTGAGTGAAGGAAATCAATGTATTATCCATTCTATATTTTGACATATTAACTGTCTAAGTAGGTATGGGGAAGGGTAATGGTTTTTATATCTGCGGTGGGGATTTTTTCGGGAAAACCCTCATAAGATTATTGAATGAATAATCAAATTCCAGCTGCTGGAGCGGGGGAGGAATGGATGAGTAGCTATAGGTCTAGACGATTTGACTGATCGAATATGGAAATAATGGACAAGCTAATAATACGGTAGAGAGCACGACCGCAGATTGTTGCTGCCGCCCCATGGCACTAGCATCTTTAATACGCTGTAAGCGTATTTGTACGGGCATCTTTCAATAAATTAGTAAGCATACGAAATGGCTCAGAAGCAGAGCAAGGAGGACTTGAGATGAAATATATAATTGCTATTGCCGGTCTGGTGGCCGTATTCGCAATGACCTATTTTGCGAGTAATGACCGGAGCCGTATCCGCTATCGGCCGCTAGTGCAAATGATTATTTTGCAGATTGTCCTGGCCTTTTTGTTATTGAACACGACGCTCGGCGAGACATTGATCCGGGGATTTACTTCTGTGTTCGAAGCGCTGCTGGCGTACGCGGCAGAAGGGGTTAATTTTGTGTTCGGCGGAATCATGAATGAGGGCACGACCTCACAGTTTTTTCTGATGGTTCTGATGCCGATTGTGGTAATTTCAGCGCTGATAGGCATTTTGCAATATCTGAAGATCTTACCGTTTATTATCAGATATATCGGACTTGCGCTTAGCAAGGTAAACGGCATGGGCAAGCTGGAATCGTATAATGCGGTTGCTTCAGCGATTTTGGGGCAATCTGAAGTATTTATTTCTGTGAAAAAACAGATTGGGTTGCTGCCAGAGCGTCGTCTGTATACGCTGTGCGCTTCCGCTATGTCGACGGTCTCCATGTCCATCGTCGGGGCTTACATGACGATGATCGAGCCAAGATATGTCGTCACAGCGCTTGTACTGAACCTGTTTGGCGGTTTTATTATCGCATCGATTCTGAATCCGTATAGAGTATCGAAGGAAGAGGACATTCTCGAGGTTCAGAAAGAGCGTAGACAATCGTTCTTCGAGATGTTGGGCGAATATATTATGGACGGGTTCAGGGTGGCGATTACGGTTGCCGCGATGCTGATCGGCTTTGTCGCCCTGATTGCCTTGATTAACGGCTTGTTCGGGAGTTTGTTCGGTATTACGTTCCAGCAAATTTTGGGTTATATTTTTTCGCCGTTCGCCTTCCTTATGGGCGTGCCCTGGAAGGAAGCCGTCGAAGCCGGCAACATTATGGCAACGAAAATGGTGGCCAATGAATTCGTGGCGATGCTTGATCTGTCGACCATGACAAAGGAAGGCGCATTATCTGCACGGACGATTGGTATCGTATCCGTCTTCTTGGTCTCGTTCGCGAACTTTTCGTCGATCGGCATCATTTCCGGGGCTGTGAAGGGGCTGCATGAAGAGCAGGGGAATACGGTTGCCCGCTTCGGTCTCCGCTTGCTGTATGGGGCAACGCTGGTCAGCGTGCTGTCGGCTACGGTCGCTGGTCTGTTCCTGTAAGGAACCGTATCTTTTAGGTGGAAATCGAACGACGAATCATGCTGCTTTATCGGCCTGATCGAAATTGCATTCCCGCTTCTTACTCCAGAGAAAAGACGATTCGTTCAACCAATTTCAAGATCATCTGGCTTCTCTGTCGCCATAGGTCGCTTGGGATTATCCCGCACGCTTTATTTTTTATTCCAAAAAAAGATGCCATTGTGCATCTTTTTTGGTGCAGGATAAAACCCAGCCTCTATTGTAAAGGGCTTGGGCTTCACTCCATTTACACAAAGGGAGGAATGCCTCTCCAACAACTGGAAAACATAATCCTGTTACCCGCAGAACTAGAGTGAGTGACGGTGGGATCGCAACTAGGGAAAACGTTCTCGATGATAATAAGTTTACGGAGATTATAAAATGAAAACAACTTGAGTAACTACCCTTCTAGAATTGGTGCAAACCACTTACTTCTGAAAATGAACCGCAAGTTTTGGAAATAGAAGCATCCATTCTTCCCCTTTACTCTATTTCAAACGGAGGAAATTCACAAAAAATAAACATAACTAATGGAGCAATTCTCCTTGTATTTACTTTAGTAGAAATACTTCGATTGAAATTGAAGTAAATGAAAGTACTCGAATATTCATATATAAACTCGCTTAAGAAGAGAAAATCTGTAAATATATATGAAAATTCATATTTATTGTATCATCTAGCGGTAAATCGCCTTATTATATTCGAAATATCGAATACAATTTAAGAATAGCCATGAGAACAAAGCAGAGTCAGCAAAATGATCTATTTGGACGTGGACGAGGGTAATTCGCGGATTAATTGCTCTTTGAAATTCTAGCGATTGTATATGCGGCTATTCTAACGTTTTGAGTATGTTGCGACGAATTCGGCATAAATAACGTAGATTACAACCGTTAGAACATCGAAGTGCTCATTTTCGACTGATTAACAGCTGTGACAACCGTTAGAAATGGAAATGCTTGTAGGCTTTCTGAACCGTCTTTTAGTAAGAAAATGAAAATACGACATATAAAAACACCCTCGCACTGAATTTGCAGGTAGGTCATCCCTGTTATTCAACGGAAGGTGCTTACAATGATTGCTCTGATTGCTCTGGCTGCTCTAAATTATACAACTATACTGGAACTAAATCGTAGGCTAATTTCATGATAATATCTTGATGCTGCGGGTATTTAGCCAAAAGTTCATCCTGTGTAAACAATTCAAAATCCTGAAATTCAAAACCAGGCGAAACCATGCATCCTACCAGAGAGAATGTATCTTCATCTTTGACCGATGAACCAAAGATCGAGTTTTTTGGAACGAGTACTTGAGGAACCTCTCCATTCTCCAAGTCTATTCCTAATTTATACTCCTTATATACCCCATCTTCATCAATAACATGTACGGTTAAAGGACTTCCCGCGTGATAATACCATAATTCATCGGATTTCAAACGATGGAAATGAGAAATGTCACCTGAGCCTAATAAAAAGTAGATGCTCGTATAAAGCTTTCTTTTCCCTTCAAATTCGACGGATAATTCTTGATCTGTAATTTGTTCTTCGGATTCAAATGTTCTTTTATAATACCCACCCTCTGGATGAGGAAGCAGCCCAAGTTTAGATATATAATATTGTGCATTATGTTTGTTCAACGATGTATACCTCCAATAATTCGAAATTCTAAGTCTAACTCAAGACATAATAATCATTGTAACAGTTAACACCCGCTTGTCACTCATTTTTTCATTGATTCTGACAGTGAAGCTCGTTTGGGATAGCAGGTGTATGTAAAATGTACTAAGATTAATCTAGCTTTACTACTTGCCAATCTATCACATCCAGATCTAACTTAAGAAAAGAAAATCCATTAGCGAAGGGTTTTTATATCGTTTATACTGATAAGATCAATTTACTTCTTAGGGAGTTGTCTAACAACCATGATAAAGAAAGAAATCATGCATATACGCAAACAATTTAAGCTGGATCACGATTTGCTGAACATTTACGACATTCTCAACGTGTATATTATGAAGGAAAGCAACGAAATCTATCATTGGGAGCGGCAGGCGTTTGCCTTACTGGACAGAGAGAAGCAAGAGCTGTATATGGGTAATTTCAAGAAACTGCTGACGGGTGAATTGGATCAAAAGTTGTTCGAGTTGAAGTTTCAGGAGGAAGAAGTGGAGGAGCCGACGCGGGTGCTGCTCCACCAGGCTTTGGTGACTGGTGATCCGGAGGAGTGGCAGGAGCTGCTGCTTCTGTTGGTGGACAAAATGCTAGTGGATGTCAAATATGAACGGGATACGGTGGTCACGTTCGTTCGCGGACAATACTATCAGCCGACCAAGGGCAGAAATGAAGAGACCGAGGAGAGCGAGAAAAATGAAGTGTTCGCGCATCCGTTCATTCTGTGCAGCGTGAATTCCACGGAGCAGCAGCGGAAAACTCTTTTGTTTGATTATGTAGAAAGAGAATTTAAATACAACGTCAATGTAGACCCGATCATCAAGCTCAGTTCGCCGGAGCAAGGGTTCTTCTATCCCAGTGTGACGGACAACTATTCCGATGTAAATCGCATTCTGTATTGTACGGGGAAAGCGAATGAACCGAACCCGCATTTCATCGAACAGGTCTTGAATGCCGAAAGATCCGTGACGGCCCGGGAAGAGAGAGCCATCTTTGAAGATATCGTGAAAGAAGTGGCGGGTGAACAACTGGACGCGACTACCCTTGCAAATGTGTATGAGGAAATTCATCGGGTGATTGAAACTAACGAGGAGGAGGAAGAGCCTCCGAAGCTGGATTATAAAGATGTGGAGCAAGTGCTAACGGTCAGTGGTGTAGAGAACGTGACGACTGAAAAAGTGGAACGGGCGTTTGAAACGATCGTCGATGATAGGAACTATGAACTGAAGGCGAGCAGCGTTATGCCAAAATTTACGTCAAAGTCTATTAAGATCGATACTAAGGTTGCCATGATTTCGGTTAGCCCGCAGGATTTAAAGTATGTGAAGCAGGTGAATTATAAAGGAAGACGATGTATCCTGATTGAGGTTGACGAAGATGCCGTCATCGAAGGATTTACGCTCAGTACAGAGACGATATAGAATCGTCCGTCTGGTCGCCAGGGCTCAATAAAAAACAATTTGTACAACACGTGAAAAGCCGCTTCCCCTCTGTAAGAGAGCGAAAGCGGCTTTAAGTTTTACTCTCATGATGGGGTTTTAGGCGATCCCCAAATCCAATCCGATCCCTAGCGACTGCGCTTTCTCCACCCAGTAGGCTGCGGTTGCTATATCGAACACGGCCATTCCCATCGGGCAAAATAAAATAGACTCACCTTCTGTCAACTTCCCCAAAGCGTCCCGGCAGACGACATCGGCCAGCGAACATGTATCGTCCTTCGCTAGACCCCGCTCCAGGTGCAGCAGCTCGATATCGGTGTTTTCACGGCATACCTCATCCCAATCATCGACGACGATGGCCTGTATTTGCTCCAGTGCCGATACTTTATAGTCGCGCAGGGACACATCAAGCAGCAGGCTGCCGGCAAGCGGCGGCTGGTCGATGTAACGGTGATCGCTAACGGTACACGTTATGATGACATTGCAGCTGCTGTACAGCTCCTGCCAGCTCTCAGCGAACCGTGTACGGCCGCGATAGTCTGCATCGGCTTCGTCTATAACATGCGTCCCCAGCTTGGCTCCTCTAATATCGTAGATAAGAACCTCGTCAATATATTCCCCGAACAGCTTGCCGCACATGTCATAATGATGCTGTCCAACCGGTCCAAAACCAATGATGCCAGCCCGTATCGGTCCTGCGGCAGGACGCGCTTGCAAATAATGGCGCAGCATGACCGCACTCACGGCAACCGTCCTGGCCACACTCGGCAGTGGCGAGTTCAGAATGGCATAAGGCACGCCTGTATCGACTTTATTAAGCAATAGCACGCTATGCGCTCTCGGCAGTCCGCTTAACGTATTGCCGGGAAAACTGGCGATCCATTTCAGCCCCGCCGCTTGTACCGTTCCCCCCACATAAGCGGGCATCGCGATAATCCGGTTAGCCGGATTGCCGTAGCGGAGATAAGGCTTGATGGGCTGCGCATAATCGCCTGAATTTAGAAGCCGCAGCGCCTCTACGATGCGGATCTCCAGCTCCTTCCAGCACAACCCGATAGTCTGCAGATGATTATTGTCCAAATAAAGCATGGACCTGCCCCTTTCTATTTTCTGAGATCATTTTACAGAGAACCAGCGTTCAGATGTTGCGCCACCCATTCATCGTTGTACACCGTATCCATATAACGCTCACCGCGATCATGGAGGATCACGACGCATACCGAATTATCCGGTATTTCATAGAATAGAGCTTCTTTAAGGGCATAAACGACGGCGCCTGAAGAAGGACCGGCGAGGATGGCTTCATGCTGTGCAAGCATGCGGCAGCCCGTTACCATATCGGCTTCTTTGACCTGAATGGTGTTGTCCGTAAATTTGCTTTGGTTAAATGGGGGAACGATGCCGGCGCCAAGGCCGGGGAAGAAGCGCTTGCCTTTCGTTCCGCCAAGAATGACGCTGCCAACGGCGTCGACAGCGACGATTGTAGTATCCAGCTGCTGCTCCTTGACAAAGGTGGCGCAGCCCAGCATCGTCCCGCAGGTGCTGACGCCGCCTATAACGTAGTCGACTTGGCCCAACTCGGCGATAATTTCCCGCATTGTCCCGTCTTTATGAGACAAATAGTTGTTTTCATTCTCATACTGGTTGGGCCAGAAACTGTTCGGGATACTATGGACGAGCTGTTTGACCCTGTTCAATCTGGCCGGAAGGAACTCGCCGGTTTCAGGGTCAGGCTGCTCCACAAGCTCGACATCGGCCCCATAAGCACGCATGATGCGGATATTTTGGGGCGCTGTTTTTGGATCGACAACACTAATGAAGCGCATACCCAGCCGGGAGCAGATGGCAGCCAGACTGATCGCCATATTACCCGAGCTGGATTCAACAATGACCGAGCCGGGACCGATTAAGCCTTGCTCCAATGCTGCCGAAATAATACGCACAGCGGGGCGATCCTTGGCACTTCCGTTCGGATTCAGCATTTCAAGTTTGGCGTGGACGGTAATGCCGCGATCGTTGGCGAAGAGGCGGGAGAGCCGAACAAGCGGGGTGTTACCGATACAAGAAAGCCAATCTTTGGCCATGAATGACATTACGCCTCCTAGTTATACAGTTTTTTGGACTTCACGGAGCCTTGCCCCTGGTGAAAAGGCTCACTTTCTTTCAGATGAATAATCTCAATATGATCGAGCATACGGCTGTCAATCATCTGTCCGATCGCTTCAATCGTATGCTCAATCGCATACCGGATGGAGCTCAGCAGCTCGTTATTTAGCGATTTGCTGCGAATGCGGACGGTTAGCCTGTTGTCGCCTACGCTGACGCGCAGCTCGGCATCCTTGACGAAGGTATGCACGACATTCTCGATGTCGTACAAACTGATTTTTTCGCCATGCTTGAGCTCGCTGCCGATTCGCTTCGAGATGCAAGTGAACGCCTGCCGCATCGTCCCGTCAATCTCTACGGTACGGAAATCTCGAACTACATCGTAGGTAACATAACGGATGACAGGAAACATGCTGCGTTCGCTGGAGGTTAGTACAAGCACTCCCTCGTTGTCTGCCAGCGGCTCAAAGCGAGGATCAAGCTGTTCGGCGCGAACCGTCTCTGCGTAGATCCCGTCAGCGAACAGGTAGACGCCATGCTGGTGGGAATAGGAGGCAATCGCGCCTATCTCGATGGAGCCAACCGTATCGAGAATATCCTGTGCACCTATGCCGAATCGCGCTGCCATATTGGCCTGCCAGAGGGGTGAAGCCAATTCTCCGACGAGAATGATTCTACGGATGCCAAGTGACGCGGGATCCCCGGCGGCTCGGGCTATGGCTTCCAGAATGGAAGGCATTGTGAATAGCAGATCGGGCTTGAATGCCTTAATTCGGGCGATGTGTTCTTCAATGGGCCTCGAGAAGGAAATCGACTCTGTCTGCAGGCCAAGCTCGTGAAAAATCGAATTGGCCGTGCTTGCCGCATGACCGGTGCCTACATCAGAAAAAGCTCTTTGTATCTGCAAAGGGCTGGATGCTAGCCACGTACGGTAGCAAGTCATTTTGGCAATCCGATAATGCTCTTCGTCTTCTGGTGAATAATAGATCGCTTTACGTATGCCGGCTGAGGTTCCAGATGTCCGATAGACGGTAAGGCCAGTCTCTGTGCGCGGCTCCTGCTTGTAATAGATCGTATTCAGAAGTTCCTCGGTAAGGAGCGGGAGTTCGGACAAAACTGCAGTATGAGGCTGGATGCCCAGATCTGCAAGCAGATCGCCATAGGCGGGATGAAACTGAATGATGCGAGCCAGATGCTGTTGAAGCGAAGGGGTAAGCGCCATATCGCTATTAAGCCTCCTAAACATAGTAGTGGACGCAGCTCTTCCAACTGCTAGTCAATTAAGCATATGGCAAATCCTTTCATCCCGTGCCGACAGCGGCCTACACCATTTTTTTTGTTTGGAACGTATGCTGGATTAAAAGAGCAATGGAGGGATAGCATGAGGTTTCGTAAGAAGGATAAATGGACCAAGGACGTGATTATGCGAAAGGAGAAAATGCTGCGGAAGCATATGCCGCCGACAAGAATCGCCACGAAGGAGCAGCTGCATGACATGCTTTTGAAGCACGGAATGGTCTACGTGAAGCCAGATGGCGGGACGCAGGGAAAGGGCGTCATGAGGGTGGAGCTGAGCAAAGTCGGAAAGCGGAGATATATATACCAGGTTGGCGAGCGCAGGCGGGAATTCGCAACCTATGACAGGGCCTATGAAGCGATAAGCAAGGAGATGAAGGGCAAGAGGCATGTCGTTCAGAAGGGGGTTTGGCTGCTTAAGCATAAAGGGCGTCCATTCGATATCAGGCTCATGATTCAACGGCGGCCTGGCGGCGGTTTTGAAACGACGGGTACTTTCTCCAGAGTGGCACATCCTCGCAAAATCGTGACGAATGGAAGCCAGGGAGGCACGATTTATGCAACAGATGACGTATTGCGCCAGTATGCCGGAACCGCTAAGCGTAAAGAATTATATCGCCGTATGGACGATCTTGCGCAACGAACCATGAAGCGGCTGCGGGGCTCATTCCCTAGCATTAAGGAGCTTGGCCTCGATTATGCCATCGACAGCAGCCTAAAGCCATGGATTCTTGAGGTGAACACGAAGCCGGATGCGGCCCCGTTTATGCTGCTGAAGGATCAGAGCATCGTCCGGCGGATCGTCCGATATGGCAAAGCGTATGGTAAAACTTATAAACTGGTCTGCAAAAAAGCAAAGCGTGGCATATAAATGCTAAAATTAAGGCGTCAGAACTAAAGGTAACGACAGCCGCTTAACCTAACCTCGCCGTAGGCGAGGTTTTAGGTGTTGTATGCCCCGGTATAAAACAAATTTATAAACAATCCGAGAGATGCTTCTCTCAGATGATATTGTTCTTTACCAAGTGGAACGAAATGTCACTCACACCGGGCGTGGGTTCTAATGGCATATTCAAACATTCACATTTTCCATTTTCATTCACGTTAAATTCGATCAGAAACTGGGCATCATTTCGTTCGTCGACTACTTTGAATATGTTCTGATTATAGTGATATAACGGCAACTCGGCATCTTTATAATTTAAGAATAATGAGCCTTCCCGCTCGTAAACCACGGCACTTCCGTAGGCCGGATGGTTAAACTCCCCTAAGTAACAGGATATGGGATATGAAGGTTCCGGATCATCAATTTCGGTGATGGAGTAATCGGAATTGCGCATGCTGGCCAGAGCTTGGTGGAGCTGCTCGTTCTTAACCTTGAACCTTGTATTCCAATCAATCGGTCCTAGGCCTAAAATTTGATCATACATATGATAAGCGATGCATTCCGGAAGCTGGGTTACTTCCTTGTTAGCTAAAATAACGATACCGAGATCGTCGTCTGGCATAAATGAGATATGAGTACTGTAACCGGCTGTATTCCCTCCATGACTGATCAGTTTACGGCCACGGTATATTTCAACGAACCACCCCAAACCGTAAAAAGTATACGGAATCTCCGGGAATTCCCCAGGGCCGACCACAATTTGAGGAAATATCATTTCGTTGAGCCGAGCTTCTGAAATAACAGAGCCTCCACGGGTTTGTCCCTGATTTAATAGTAGAGAAAGCCAGGAAGATAAATCAGCTACATTGGAAATAATAGACCCGGCAGGGCCTTGGGTATCTAGATTGGTGAGTGGGAGCTCGATGATTTCATTACCAACGGCAGTGTAGGGCATCGCGTAATTATCCACATGCTGTAAATCCTCGACGGAGAAGAGAGTAGAGGACATTTCAAGCGGTTCAAAGATCTTATTCTTTACCCATTCTTCCCAAGTCATTCCTGTGTGCTGTTCGATAAAAAAGCCTATTAATATATACATGATGTTGGAATACTGCCACACATAACGGACAGGGAGATTGGGATCGAGAAATCGGAGACTTTCGGCAATTTGTTCTCGCGTGAGGGTTGTATTGTGAAGAAGCATATCATGCCTCGGCAGTCCGGATCGATGACAGGCAATATCGCGTAAAGTTAAGTGATCTGTAGCATAAGGATCTTGCATTTGGAATGAAGGCCAGTACTGCTTAATGGGGGTGTCCCAATCCAGATTCTGTTCATTTAACAAAATGGAGAGAGCCATGGCTGTGAAAGGCTTTGTTGAAGAAGCAATGGGGAATAAGGTTTCTGTATTTACAGGAAGCCTCTCCTTTATGTTTCTTTCACCAAAACCTGAAGAAAACAGAACCTGATTTTTTTGCACCACGGATATGGCGATTCCTGGGATGTTCCATTCTTTTCGTAATTTTTCGATCCAAAAGCTTATCAATTTGAACACAGCGGAATTCATCTGCACCTCTCCCATCACAAAATACTCTTTATTATAAAAATATACATTCATTTATAATATGTCAAAATATGATATTTGAGGTTAATGCTGTGATACATACTCCGCATATCCCTGAGTTTTACGCCTAACGTGCATGCACCTTCTCACCCTGCACCCACACTTCGCGGATATGCTCAGGCCTAACCAGATACATTATTTTCTGAAACACGTCATCCAAATTTTCATTTTCATTAAAAATCGGCAGTTTGGCGGATGGCAGCTTGGTATCGATGACTTGTACGTCCCAGACATAATTTTCTTCAATGCGGCCGATCGGAAGGCTTAAGCTTTCACCGCCGCCAGCAGTGGCCAGGTAGAATGCCTCATGGATCGTAATGCGCGATCCGGGTACGCCGCGGTCACTGGCCGGGAGGGAAGTATTCACGCCATCCTCCAGCATTCTTGAAGAGATGACCGCTTGTCTGATGTTATCGTACAGGCTAGGCGAGAACCCTCCCGAAATATCCGAGCCGAGACCGATTTCCACGTTTTTGGAGTGAAGATGAGCGATCGGGATGACGCTATTGGCAAAATACGCATTCGAGATGGGACAATGGGCAATGGCCGTTCCGGTATCTGCAAATAAATCTGCGTCATGATCATCGAGGAAATTGCAATGCGCCATAACTGATTTATCACGCAATAGGCCGAAATCATGCATAGCAAAGGCATCGTTCTTCTGGAAGCGGTCCTGTACATAGCCGTGCGCCCAATCGCTTTCGCTGCAGTGTGATTGAACATACGCATCATATTTGGCGGCTAATTTTCCGAGGCCTTTCAAAGCTTCGTCCGTGCAGCTTGGAATAAACCGCGGCGTTACTACCGGGTAAACGCCTTGCTTCGTGGATTTGGCTAATTCCTGTACAGCTACAATGAATTCTTCCGTGTCTACGAGTGCCGTACGTGTATCCGCGTCGCGATAAAATTCCGGATTTTGCTCGGGATCATCCATGACGACTTTGCCGACGAGCCCGCGCTGGCCTTTACCGGCACAGATTTCAGCCAACAGCAAGCTGGCTTCTTTATGTACCGTCGCAAAATAAAGCGCCGTGGTTGTTCCGTTCGCGAGAAGGGTGCTTACCACATCGTCGTACACTTGCTTCGCAAAATCCAGATCTGAGAATTTAGACTCCAGCGGAAAGGTATACGTATTAAGCCAGTCATAGAGCGGGATGTCCAGCGCCGTTCCAGACTGGGCCCATTGCGGGGCATGCACATGCAAATCGATAAAACCAGGCAGGAAATACTGGCCGTCAGCCAGCCGATGAAAATTACGCTTTCCTTGGTAACGATTCAGCAGAGGCTGATAGCCGGAATCCTCAGGTGATACGATTTTTGCTATAACACCGTCTGCATGGATACAAAACAGATAATCCTTAAGGATGTGAATTTCTTTGGGGGATTTGCTGGAAAAAGCAGTGCCTTGAAATACTTGCATATAATTATCCATAAATACCGCCTTAATGTGCGTATTTTAAATGTATTTTGTATTATAATTCGTGGATAAGGAGAAGTCTATTATCAAAAAACGGATATTTTCGGCGCGCTCCCCATAGGTAGGGAACTTTTCCACAAATCATGGTTCTTATCTATTCTATTTATGATAACCTTTTATTAGTGGCAAGCATCCTGCAAGAGGATAAAGAGATCCGGGAAGATGAGTTGAAGTCAAAAAGGAGCAAATAAACATGCAGTTCGCAAAAAGAATGGATCGGTTTGGTGAAGGCATTTTCACTAAATTATCGGATATCAAACGCAGCAGATTGGACCGTGGCGAAACGGTGATTGACCTGAGCATCGGCACGCCGAATATTCCGCCGGGCAAGCATATTATCGAAGCCTTATGTACGGCCGCTGCCGATGAAAGAAACTATATCTACGCTCTCAGCGATCAAAGCGCTTTATTGGAGGCGGTTAGCGACTGGTATAAGGAGCGATATCAGGTAGCGCTGGATCCGAAAACGGAAGTTTGCTCGTTGTTAGGCTCGCAGGAAGGGCTGGCGCATATTTCATTGTCCATTGTCGATGAGGGAGACGTCGTGCTGGTGCCGGATCCCTGCTACCCAGTGTTTGCAGATGGCCCGCTGCTGGCCGGAGCGAAGCTTCACTATATGCCGCAGAAAAAAGAAAACGGCTATGTGATCAACTTAAAGGATATTCCGGAACAAGCAGCGCGCCAGGCCAAGCTGATGCTGGTGTCCTATCCGAACAACCCGACTACCGCCATGGCGCCGGATAGCTTCTACGTTGATCTGGTCGCCTTTGCCAAGAAATATGATATCATCGTTCTTCATGACAACGCTTATAGTGAACTAGTGTTTGATGGCAAAAGCTGCGGCAGCTTTCTCTCCTTCCCTGGTGCGAAAGAGGTTGGCGTTGAATTTAATTCCTTGTCCAAAACCTATGGGCTGGCTGGGGCAAGAATCGGCTTTTGCGTAGGAAATAAGGAGGTTGTCTCCCGCCTGAAGATACTAAAGTCGAACATGGACTATGGTATGTTTCTGCCAATTCAACAAGCAGCGATTGCCGCGATAACCGGGGATCAGAGCGGTGTGGAGACGACGCGCAAAGCTTATGAGCAGCGAAGAGATATTCTTTGCGATGGCTTGAATGCGCTCGGATGGAAGATAGATAAGCCAGAGGCAACGATGTTCGTCTGGGCGTCGATTCCTTCCCATTACGGGACATCCGAGGATTTTGTCATGGACATGGTCACTAAAGCTGGGGTCATAATCACGCCGGGCAGCGCCTTTGGGCCTTCAGGCGAAGGATATGTACGAATGGCGTTGGTTCAAGATGAAGAGAACCTGAAGCAGGCGGTCGATGCGGTTCGCCAAAGCGGGATTTTAAACGTTTAATACCCAGAGTGGGAGAGTAGCCGTACTCCTAGTTATAATACTGTTGGACGATGCCAGTATAAACTATTTTTTTGGTGTTAAATATAATGGGTTTGGCTTAAAAAGAAAACTGCACCTCTAACTGCTAATTGTATCTGACAGTGAGGTGCAGTTCTTAGGGTAGTTTCGGTTTATAAAACTAGCCCGTATGCATTCATAAAGTTGTTTAGTAGATCATTACTCAGTTTTCTTTTAGTGGAATATGAAATTCGACTTTTGTTCCCTTACCGCGGGCACTTTCAATCTGGAAATATGCATCTTCACCATATGCAAGAATAAATCTACGATATACGTTCAATATACCCGTGTGAATGTTAAAAAATGCATCAATGTGCTTCCCCTTGCTCTGTAGCAATCCCTGTACCGGTTCGAGCACATCCTTGCTCATACCTGTTCCTGTATCGGAAATCGTAATATGAAGTCCGTTATCAATGACTTTTACTGTTAAGGACAGTTTAAATTCGGCGCTACTCATATTGGGATTCCAGCCATATTTCAGGGAGTTTTCTACAAAGGGCTGAATAATTTGTTTCATAACAATTTGATTCATCGCTAGTGGGTCGATGTTAAAAGAAGTATTTACCTTCTGTCCATTTCGATAATAGTGAATCGTCAAAAAATGCTGAATATACGAAATTTCCTCTTGCAATGGAGCCCATCCGCCATCTTTTCTAATGCTATATCGCATCATTTTGGATACAGCCTGAATCATATCTTCAATGGCCTCACCATTATTTCTGGTAGCATAAGAGTCGATAGCCTCCAAAGTGTTATACAGAAAATGGGGGTTAATTTGGGCCTGCAGCTGAAGCAGCTCACGTTCCTTTTCTTTTAATTTGGAATGGTAGACTTCTTGTTCCATCTTATTGAGTTTTTCCAGCATTTGATTATAGCTATGAATCAAAAAGCCGATTTCATCGTGTCTTTCCTTCAATTTTATCGGAACGTATTGTCCCCTTCCCAGACTTTGCATCCCTTTTTTGAGAAAATATAGCGGACGTAAAATACCGTTTAATATTGAAAAACCAATGGATAATGCAATGGCCAAGCTGGCTGATCCAATTAAAATTGTCAGGTAGTAGCTTTTCGTTACGGCTTGCTTAATGGAGCTCAGTGGGGCTATCCATACCAGCATCCAGTCCTGGTTTGGTAGCTGCGTATATGTGGCTTCGTACTCAGCGTTATTTGACTCAAATACAAATTGTTGCTCGCCTTTGTTGTGCAGGTTTGTCCAAAGATCCTGGGCGAGATTGGTGTCCAGAGGATTATTAGTAACCATATTTTGGGTATGTGGATGATAAAGAATTAATTGTCCAGCTTGTTCATAGTCCGTGTAATTCAGTAAATTTAATATTTTATCCGCCTGAATTTCTAAAATAATCCATGATTCGATCGTTCCTGAATTAATATTGATGATGGGTCTGATAAACGAAAACACCGTATCGTTCGGATACAGCACGTAATCCAGCAGATGCGGCTCGCTTAATTGCGTCGTTTCGGTATTCAGAATGGAACGATAAACAGGATGTTCGTATAAATTGAACTGAGAATCGAGCTGCGTCTGATAGGAATCAAAATAAACTTTCCCCATTTTGTCGAGGTAGAGCACCCCTAACACTTCAGGATGAAATTTCAACGAATTCTGAATAATAGGTCTGAAATTCATAATATATTCCGCTTGTTCAGACAAGAGGTCAGGACGGACGGATAAAAACTTTTGAAAATCGTTATTTGTGTAAAGGCTATCAAAGGCTTCCTCCAGATTATCCAAATAGCTGGTTATTTCGTTGGAGGCATAATTTACATATTGCTTGGAAATGGAAGATGAATACTGCGTACTGGTTTGAAAAATAAAGTATTCGGAGCTTTGGCTAACGATAGCCATCGGAATAATAGTAATGAATATGAGTAATATAAATAGTTTGTATTTTATTGATAGACGGTTTAATATACGTTTTAAGGATTGACAAGACACGATGCTAATGCCTCCTTCAGATCTATGGAAACCTGCAGCTGTGTTATTGAAAGGAGTTGACTAGTATGAGAATTTGCGTTGTTGATGATGAAAAGGAAGTTCGGACCAGCATCATACAGAAGCTGTACGCATTATTTCCTGACATTGAGGTGTTTGACGTTGGATTTGGTCAACAAGCCGTTCAGGAGATTCAATTCATTCGCCCGGACGTTGTTCTGCTTGATATAAGAATGCCCATCATAAATGGCCTCGACATGCTGCAATGGATTAAAGAGAACTTTTCTCAAATTTATGTGATCATTATATCAGGGTACGATGATTTTGAATATGCGAAGAAGGCTCTTCACTTCGGTGCCCTGGATTACATGCTAAAGCCAGTCAATCGTAAAGAGCTTAAAGAGACTATTCATAAAATTGAACATCACCAAGTTGAACGATTTCTACAAGAAATTCAAGTGTGTTTTATGAAATCCATGGTTTCTGCGTTTTCATTTCAGGATGTTCAGATCATTCCAAAGCAGGTAAGCTTCTGGTTCGATGAACGTATCCCCAAAAAGCTGCAATTGAAAATGGATTCTCTATCTTTGAATAATGAAAGCGGCAAGGTCTCGTCAGCGCCAATTATATTCTCCTATAGTATCAACGATATCATCAAAGGGGATTGTATAATTAGTGATGAGCTGGATGGAACGCCTATTTTCAGGGAAAAGGAAGATTTTTTTGAACAATTGCAAATGCAGTACGAAAAAAGCATACAATTGAGATTTTTTGAAGTATCGGCACTGGATCAATTATCGCTTCATGATGACCGGGATAAGATGCACCAGCTAGCGTCTTTGCGAAACCGGATGCTTGATGAAGCTAGAAATAACAATATGGAGCAGGTTCAATGTTATTTGAACGAATGGTTTTCCGTGATAGAAAAAATCCCCTATCGAATGCTAATCAAAGAATCTGCCTATTTGCTTGCCATTCTTGATGAAGGATTTACGAAACCGAAATTGATCGTGGTGGATGATGATTTGCTTCATTATTGGATGAGCTGGGTTGCCAAGCATGTTACCTTTACACATTTACGTCACCACATGAAATCGCTAGTGATTCGCAGCCTTCAGGAATGGATAAGAATTGAAGTTGAGCAAGACATGGGGGAGCAGACCCAGTGGTTTGACAAAGCCTTTTATATTATAGAATCCTCCAAAGATCTTAACATAAATTTGGAAGCGGTTGCAGAAATGGTGGGCGTTCATCCCGTCACGCTAAGCAGAATGTTCAAGCAGAAAGTGGGTATTAATTTCATTCAATATTTGACCAACAGAAGGCTAGAGACTGCAAAAGAGTTAATTGTGGCAACGGATAAAAAAATTATGGATATCGCATTAGAGATCGGTTATTCGGATTACCCCTATTTTCGGAATTTATTCAAAAAAAGATATCACGATTCTCCTTCCGATTATCGCAAGAAACATGCTAAAAGCATTGAAGTTTGAGCATCCATTATTTTAAGCAAGACTTACAGAGGTGCATGACTATATGAACGCGTGGAAACGACTTGTCGTCTATCTTCTTCTCATGACCATATGTTCGAGCTGTTCGCCGCCGAAGCTTGATGTTGCTCCGGGCCAGGTAGACAAGAGCAAGACTGCTCCGACGATAAAGGTATTATATGCGACGTCAGAAGCAGGCTCGGAGGCCGTCGTGTCAGCAGCCAAGCAATATGAAGCGGAAACGGGTATTAACATTGAAATTAGTACCTTGTCATATAATAGCTTGCATGAGAAGGTTTTTTCCGAACTGGCCATGAATAGAGGCTACTATGACGTTATTGCAGTAGATACCCCGTGGATACCTAAAATTATTAACCATCTTGAGCCTCTCTCTTCGTATATGATGAATTCCCAAACAAGCGGAACGCTGCAGGTTCAGGACTTTGTATCCAAGTTATTTTTGGATACCTCTGTTTACAACTTGGTCGATTCTTCCCAAGCTCCGCCGCAGCTGGATGTCATTAGCATTGAGAAAATATTAGATAAAGGGTATGAAATTTTTAGCCTGCCTATACAGTCGAATGCTCTAACGATCAGCTACCGGAAGGATTTGTTTGAGGATGCAGCCAATCAGGCTTTGTTTAAAGCGCAATATGGAGAAGAGTTAAAGATACCTGAAACATTGGATGATTATTTGCGAGTGGCTCAATTTTTTACTAGAGATATAGATCAAGACGGGGAGATTGATTTATATGGCACCTCGTTAATGGCGAAAAAACATGAGTCTATATTTCTTGATTTTAAGACCTATTTAAGCGTACATCAGGTTGATCTATTCGATGATCAATTAAATCCTGTATTCCAGGACAACCCCAATGCTTCTCAAGCTCTGATTACTTACGGCAGCTGGATTAATGATTATAAAGTTACGCCTCCGGATGTATTCAATTATAGTTGGGACGAGGTCTCTATTGCTTTTGGTTATGGCATTGTCGCCATGGGAATGAATTATCATGCAATGAGATTGCAGGACGGAATTGAAGGGGGAGAAGTGGGTTACTTTATGTTTCCAGGTACTTATCAGGATGGGGAATTGATTCATCGGCCGCATTTTGGTTCGTGGGGACTTGCTGTTAATAAATACTCATCTCATAAAGAGGAAGCTTTTGATCTGGTGAATTATTTAACCTCTTCTGATGTTCAGAAAAGCTATTTGAAATACAAGCATCATGTCACACGCACTTCAGCATATCATGCAGCGGAATTGCTGGACAACGATTCATTAAAGGAATACTATCGGGTTCTTGAAAAATCTTTGCGCGTAGGAGTAGGCAGGCCAAGAATAACGAATTATGATCAAGTGTCAGAGGTCATGCAGAATGCGGTCTTAACTTATCTTAGAGGTAAAAAGGATGCTCAAATCGTACTCGATGAAGCGGCAGAAGAAATTGCAGCCTTATTAAAACAAGCGGGATATTAATCCTGCATGGTTGATGCTGGAAAGAAGTATTTTAAGCTTCGGGCTTAGAATACTTCTTTTTTGTTTTGCCCTGGTTTCCATTAAAAAAATCCCCCCCAGCGATTAAATTATTCAACTTTTGGCCGTTTTTTTATTCCATATACTTAAGTTATGCAAGATAAAACCCATATAACTCAAACTAAACGGGGGGGATCTACGAATGTTAATGAAAAAGAGAATCATAGCGCCAGCCCTAGTTGTCTTACTGCTATCGGCGATGCTGCTAACGGCTTGCGGTCAGAACGACACTACCACGGTTGCACCCAATACGACCGGAAATGAAAACGCCGCTAGCGCAGGGAAAGACATTGTAAGCGGACCGATCACGATTAATCCGAATATTCCAGATACAGAGGTTATGGATATCGGCCCAAATGGCGAAAAAGCCGTTTCTGCTAAAGACTTGATCTTAACCGAGGAAGAGATAGCAAAAATTAAAGAGGGCAAATATACCGCTGCGATTGTCATGCATTACTCAGGCACAGATTACATGAATGCTGCAGTTCAAGCCATGCAAGAGACCTTTGAACAAATGGGCATTAAAGTCGTAGCCGTGACGGATGCGCAGTTTAAGGCAGAAAAACAGGTGAATGACATTGAAACCGTCTTGGCTAAGAAACCGGATATTATGGTTTCAGTTCCAGTAGACTCCGTGTCTACGGCTCCTGCTTATAAGAAAGCAGTGGCGCAAGGTGTGAAGCTGGTGTTTATGGATGGCGGTGCCGATGGATTAGTTGCAGGGAAAGATTATATCAGTATCGTTTCGGGAGATAACTACGGGAACGGTGCGGTAGCTGCGGATATCATGGCGGAAAAATTAGGAGGAAAGGGGAAGGTTGGCCTTGTCTTTCACGATGTTAACTTCTTCGTAACGACCAACCGGTCGGATGCGTTCAAGGCAAGGATCAAAGAGAAATATCCCGAGATTGAAATTGTGACGCAAGGCGGTATTACCGATGCCAATAAAGGTGAAGAGGTAGCCTCGGCTATGCTTACAAGACACCCTGATCTAGATGGGATTTTCGCTCCATGGGACGTTCCTGCCGAGGGCGTGATGTCAGCCGCGAGAGTGGCAGGAAGAAACGACCTGATCGTCACAACGGTGGATCTGGGAACGAACGTGGCAATTTCAATTGCTAGCGATGGTATTGTGCAAGGTGTTGGAGCGCAGCTTCCTTATGACCAAGGCGTTGCCCAATCCATTCTCGCCGGATATGCAATTTTGGGGAAAGAAGCTCCGGCTTATGTTGCTTCACCAGCCGTTAAGGTAACTAAAGAAAATGTGCTGGATGCCTGGAAGCTGATCTACGGAGTAGATGCACCGGCAACCGTACAGGATGCCATGAAATAGATGACTGGATTAAAGAAAAGAAGAGGTTGTAGGTATTACAGCCTCTTCGAATTCAAGAAGAAGGTGAATCAACTTGACTCAACCCATGCTAGAAATGAAAAACATAGTTAAGGCATTTAACGGGATTACGGTACTTGATAACGTCAGTTTTTCAGTTGAAAAGGGTGAGGTCCATGCATTAATGGGCGGGAATGGCGCAGGAAAATCAACGCTCATGAAAATATTGACCGGAGTGTATACCGCAGACCAAGGGGAAATCGTGATCGAAGGCAAGCCGGTTGTGATTCGAAATGATGCTGATGCAAGAGCGAATAAAATCTCTATGATTTTTCAAGAATTTAGCTTAATTCCGACGTTAACAGTTGCGCAAAATATCTTTCTAACCAGAGAGTCCAAGACAAAAGCAGGGTTCATAGATGATAAGAGCTGCGAAATAAAAACACAAGAATTGTTAAATGAACTTGGAGTCAGCATGAAGCCGACCGATGTCGTACAGGATCTTGGCGTAGGTTATTGGCAAATGACAGAGATCGCCAAGGCGTTGTCACAGGATGCCAAAATTATTGTTATGGACGAGCCTACCTCGTCGCTTACGAAATCGGAAACAAAAATTCTCTTTGAATTTATCGATAGATTGAAAACCAAAGGTTACTCCATTATTTACATTTCCCATCGCATGGAGGAAATCTTTCAAATTTGCGATCGCATAACGATTTTACGAGATGGAAAGTATATCGCAACTGAAAAATGCTCTGAGACCGATATGAATCAAATTATTTCACACATTGTCGGAATGGAATTCAACAAGGCGTTCGAATGGAAAGAGCGTTATTACGATCGTGAGGCCCCGCCGGTCATCGAGGTAAAAAATTTAAATGCCGGCAGCAAGGTAAAAAATGTCTCATTTTCGATTCAACCGGGAGAGATCGTTGGAATCGCCGGATTGATGGGCAGCGGGAGAACAGAGCTTTTGAGGACTTTATTTGGCGTAGATCCGATCGCTAGCGGAGAAATTCAAATGTTCGGACACAAAGTTGAAATCGCTTCGCCAAGGGATGCTATGAATGAAGGGATTGCGCTGATTCCGGAGGATCGAAGATTGCAAGGCTTAATTCTGCAGCACAATGTGAAAGAGAATATGATGGTTCCTATTCTAGCTAAGCTGTCACGAGGCTTGGTTATAAATAACAAGCTGGCAAACGAAATTAGCGAGAAGTTCGTGAAAAAATTGAATATAAAAACGGATCACATTTTTAAACAGGTTAATTTGTTATCCGGCGGGAACCAGCAGAAGGTTGTACTGTCCAAATGGCTGGCTAACGAACCCAACGTATTGTTATTGGATGAGCCGACGATAGGGGTTGATATCGCGGCCAAAACAGAAATCATCGAAATCATTCGCGAATTAGCCGATGCCGGAAAAGCAGTGCTGGTTGTATCCTCTGAATTACAAGAGCTACTGGCTGTAAGCGACCGGATACTGATCATACACGATGGAACGATCACACGTGAAATGAACAGACAAGAAGTTACTTCTGAGGAGGAATTACAATATGCAATCCAAGGATATTAATACACCAAGCGTATCAATCTTATCTGCCCTGAAAAAGTTTGCTTGGCGTAATTATATCGTTTACATCGCTTTTATAGCCGTGTTTATTTACTTTTCTATTTCATTATTCGATGAAGGGTTTTTAACGACGAATAATCTCCTCAATATTATTCGCCAAACGGCTACGATTTCATTGATGGGCTTAGCGATGACTTTTGTAATTAGCACAGGTGAAATCGATTTGTCCGTCGGTGCCGTTACGGCGTTGTCTTCATTAGCTGGTGCATTGGCTTTGCAATCGGGATGGGGGATTATTGGCGCATTAGTAGCGGGAGTTGGCGTAGGCTGTATCGTCGGTTTCATTAACGGCTTGCTTGTAACAAGAGTGGCCATACCTTCTTTTCTGGCGACGTTAGGTTCGATGATGGCCGTACAGGGCTTATCCATGTGGGTAACGAAAACTGCGCCTGTACCGATTGTTAATCAAACCTTTAATTTCATTTTTGGCTCCGGAGATATCGGTCCTGTTCCGGTGTTATTGATTTGGACGCTTGTATTTACGGTGATCGCCCATTTCTTACTTCGAAAAACGACTTACGGTCGGCAAGTACTGGCAACAGGCGGTAATGAGAACGCTGCAAGACTATCGGGCGTCAATACGAAGAGGATTAAATTGCTGGCTTTTTTAGGTACTGGAGCTATGGCAGGCTTAGCAGGCTTACTATATGCAGGAAGAATGAACGCAGGCCGTTTCTCTTTTGGTGAAGGCGATGAACTATCCGTCATTGCGGCAGTTATTCTTGGCGGCACCAGTTTGTTTGGCGGTGTCGGCACCGTCATTGGAACCTTGGTTGGCGCAATTATGATCGGTACGATCAGTAACGGCCTGATTATTATGGGGCTGGATGTCAGTCAGCAAATGATGATTAAAGGTTTGATTATTATCCTGGCAGTAGCATTCGGTAAAAAGACAATCAAAAAATAGTACAGGGGAGGAGAGCTCATGGGGAACAAAATTAAGGCAGGGATAGTTGGCACAGGATTCATTGGGCCTGCTCATATCGAAGCAATACGAAGATTAGGGTTTGTTGAGGTTATTGCGCTAGCTGATTCTGACATGGAAAACGCTCGGAAAAAAGCAGACGAGCTGCATATACCTTTAGCCTATGGAAACTATCAGGACATGCTGAACAATGATGATATTCAAGTGATTCATAACTGCACGCCGAATCATTTGCATTTTGAAATCAATAAGGCAGCTATTGTCGCGGGCAAGCATATTTTGTCCGAGAAGCCGTTAGCTGTGAGCAGCGAGGAATCGGGAGAATTGTTGAAGTTGGCCAAGCAGCATCAAGTTGTCCATGGCGTAAATTTTAATTATCGACAATACCCCATGATGAAGCAGCTCAATCAGATGATTAAAGAGGATGAATTGGGCGATCTATATCTAGTTCATGGCAGCTATCTGCAGGATTGGATGCTCTATGATACGGACTTTAACTGGAGACTGCTGGGGAATCTTGGAGGTCAATCAAGGGCATTGGCAGATATCGGCTCTCATTGGTGCGACACCGTTCAATATGTTACGGGTAAAAAAATAGCTAAGGTTTTTGCAGATTTGTGGACCGTACACCCTGTTCGAAAAAGAGTGAAGGGTTCATCTTTAACCTTTGCTAAGCAGCAGCAGGCTGAGGAATACGATGAAATTCCTGTATCGACCGAGGATTACGCTTCGGTATTGATCAGATTTGAGGACGGCAGCAGAGGCGTATTTACAGTATCTCAGGTAAGTGCAGGGAGAAAAAATGCACTCAGCTTCGAAATCAACGGCAGCAAAAAATCGGTATATTGGCAGCAGGAAAATCCTGCGCAGATGTGGATCGGCTACCGGGATCAACCGAACGAAAGCTTGATTGCCGATCCTGCGTTGTTCCTGCAGGAGGCAAGAGGATCGATTCATCATCCGGGCGGCCATGGAGAAGGCTGGCCAGATGCGATGAAAAATGGAATGCTTCATTTTTATCGGTTTATTTATGAAGGTAAATCGCTGTCGTTGGATAAACCTGAGTTTGCGACTTTTGAGGATGGGCATCGCTCCATGTGTGTTACGGAAGCTATTTTAAAAAGCTATCAGACTCAACAATGGGTGGACGTCAATTAAGGAGAATTAACAATGAAAATAGGCGTATTTACAGTTCTATATCAGCACTTTCCGTTGGAAGAAATGCTGGATAAGGTTGCATCTATGGGAATTGAAGCTATCGAAATCGGAACGGGAAATTTTCCTGGAGATAGTCACTGTAACCCTGAAGCATTGCTGGAAAATAAGTCGACATTGCTTAGTTTTCAACGTGCCATTGAAAAACGGAGTTTAAAAATAAGTGCTCTAAGCTGTCATGGTAACCCTTTACATCCCAATAAAGCTGCTGCCCAAGCGGCACATCATGTTTGGCAGCAAACGGTTAAGCTTGCGGAACTGCTGAATGTTCCGGTTGTCAACACATTCTCTGGCTGTCCAGGAGACCATGAATTTGCCAAATTTCCGAATTGGGTAACATGCTCATGGCCGCCTGAGTACATGGAAGTTCTGAATTGGCAATGGAACGATAAGGTGATTCCTTATTGGAAGGACGCAGCGAGCTTTGCTCGTCAGCATCATGTAAAAATCGCATTGGAAATGCATCCGGGTTTTGTTGTTTACAATCCTGATACTTTACTGAAGCTTAGGGAGCATGCAGGCGAAGAAATTGGGGCGAATTTTGATCCAAGTCATCTGGTATGGCAAGGGATTGACCCGGTCGTTGCCATTAAGCAGTTGGGATCAAAAAAGGCGATCTTCCATGTTCATGCGAAGGATACCTGGCTTGACCAAGAAAATATCGCAAAAAATGGTGTTTTGGATACGAAGCATTACAGCGATATCGTAAATCGTTCATGGACCTTCCGCTCGGTTGGTTACGGAATGGATACGAAAATATGGAAGGACATGCTCAGCATGTTAAGAGCTGTAGGTTACGATGATGTTGTTTCAATAGAGCATGAAGATATGCTTGTTTCGATTGACGAGGGATTAGGCAAGGCTGTAGAAACGTTGAAGCAGAGCAGATTTAAGGAAGAGCTTGGACAAATGTGGTGGGCATAAACATTTAAAGAAAAGAGGAGATCCATATGACAACAAATCAATCAACCATGAAGGCAGCTGTATTCCCAGGGAATAAGGTCGTTGAAATCAAGCAATTTCCAATCCCGACACCTGGGCCGAGAGAAGTTTTGATTGAAATGAAAGCTTCTGCCATTTGTCGCAGCGATATGAGCTTATATTATGGACAACAAGGGGTTGTAGGATCCGGTGATCATACTGGACCGATTATTCCCGGGCATGAGCCTGCCGGGCAAATTGTTCAGATCGGTGATGGAGTTACGCGCTTTCAGGTTGGAGACCGCGTGGCGGCATATCTGGCGGTTGGCTGTGGCGAGTGCGCACATTGCAGGAACGGTTATCGCATGTTTTGTAAAGAGTGGAAATGCATCGGCTTTGATTTGCATGGTGGCGATGCTGACTATCTTGTTATCCCGGAAGATAACTGCATGAGAATACCGGATGAGATGGACTATGTTACGGCTGCTGTTTCTACGGATGCAGTTGGAACCTTGTATCATGCCCAAAAGAGATTAGGAATTAACGGTCGAGACACGGTTGTGATTTTTGGCTTGGGGCCTATGGGCGGAGCTGGCGTCATGGTTGCCAAGGGCTTGGGTGCACGGGTAATCGCTGTCGATTTGCTGGATCAGCGCCTGGAGGTTGCTAAAGAGCTGGGAGCGGATTATGTGATTAACAGCAATGATGATGTATTGGCGCGTATTCATGAAATTACAGGCAATAGAGGCGTGGATGCTGCGATCGATTGCTCTGGAAGCCCCATTGCCCAGAATGTAGCATTAGACAGCTTGAGACAGCATGGCCGTGCCGCTTTCGTTGGAGAAGGAAGGGAATTGACGATCAATCCAAGTGTTCAATTTATTCGGAAACAAATTACATTGATCGGCTCCTGGTATTTTCCGATTTATGAATATGACGAAATTGCCCAATTCATTATTGACAAGAAGCTTCCAGTCCATAAATTAGTGTCTCATACCTTCCCTCTGGATGAAGCGGCAACAGCCTTTAAAATGTTTGATGAAAGAAAAACAGAAAAAGCGGTATTTGTTTGGGAATAAATAAACCAGTCAAGGAGTGATCACGAATGAAGGGAATATCATTTAACACATGGGTGTACGGCAGCTTTCCGACTTGGGTCCCAGCTTATCCGCTAGAAGAAGTGATTCGAAGATTGTCCTCATTCGGATATGATGGAATCGAGATTGGATGTGCAAGCCCCCATGCATGGCCGGAAAGTGTAACAAAGGACAGAAGACAAGCTATATTAAAGCTGCTCAAGGAGCAAAATTTAAAGGTTTCCTCCATGTTGCCTGCTCCAGGCGGCGGTCCCGGGAACAATCCGTGCTCTCCCATTTTGGAAGAGCGTCAGTACGCGGTTAAGCATTATAAAGAAGTTCTACAGCTTGCTCATGATTGGGAATGTCCGACGGTAATGTATATTGCGGGCTGGGTCATCCATGGCACGAAGCAAACGGATGCGTGGCAGTATAGCTTGGAGAACTTAATTGATATCGCCGAATATGCCAAAGAGCTGGGGATTACCATGGTCGTTGAACCAACGCCTTCAGATAGCAACTTGATCGAAACGGCTGACGATGCTTTATTGTTATCCGAGCAGACAGGCTTAAGTAATGTGAAAGTCATGTTTGATACGTATCATGCTCTTTACCGCGGCGATGTCCCTAGCGATTACGTATACCGTATGGCTGAGAAACTGCATCACGTTCATATTTCGGATAATGACCGCTTGCCTCCTGGTCAAGGTTACGGGAATTTCGACAGCGTACTTCGGGCGCTCAAGGAAATTAACTATGATGGCTACCTGTCCATGGAAGTTGGTTTTCATTCAAGAAAATCAGATCCGGATTGGTATGCAAAGACGTCCATCGATTTCTTGAGAAAAAAAATGAAGGAAATCGGTTGGAAATAAAGTGACGATGTAATATTATTAACGCGTAAGAGTAGAGTTGCCTTTTGGAAGGGTGGCTCTACTCTTTTTTGACATACATAAAGCCCAGTATTTCTATATTCAATTGTACTGAACGCGGAACGGACACTATACATTCATTCCAACTCCATTACTCCCCAAACTCCCGGTTCACCTCCGTTAGAGCCGCGCCGATGACCTGGTGCATATCGTAGTACTTGTAAGTAGCGAGGCGCCCCCCGAAGATGATGCGTTGCTCGCTGTCGGCAAGCGCTTTGTATTTCTTGTAGATTTCATTGTTTTTATCGTCGTTGATCGGATAATAGGGCTCGTCGCCTGGCTTCCATTCTGTCGGGTACTCCTCCGTGATGACCGTTTTGTCCTGCGTACCGAAATCGAAATGCTTGTGCTCGATAATCCGCGTATATGGCGTCTCCGGGTCCGTGTAATTGACGACGGCATTGCCTTGGTAGTTAGCCGTATCGTGCAGCACCTTCGTTTCAAATTGCAGGCTGCGGTATTCGAGCACGCCGTATGCGTAATTGTAATATTGGTCGATCATGCCGGTATACACGATTTTTTGGGCTGAGTGGAGCCATTCTTCTTTACGGTCAAAGAAATCGACATTCAGCTTGACCTCGATGCCTTCCAGCATCTTCTCGATGATCGTCCCATAACCTCCGATCGGAATGCCCTGGTAACGGTCATTGAAATAGTTGTTGTCATAGGTAAAGCGGACGGGGAGCCGTTTGATGATGAAGGAAGGCAGGTCTTTGGCCGATCTTCCCCACTGCTTCTCGGTATAGCCTTTAATCAGTTTCTCGTAGATATCGGTTCCGACAAGCGAAATCGCTTGTTCCTCCAGGTTTCTTGGCTCGGTGATGCCGGCGGCCTGCCTTTGCTCCTCGATTTTGAGCTTGGCTTCGTCCGGGGTGACGACGCCCCACAGTTTATTGAAGGTGTACATGTTGAAGGGCAGATTATACAATTCGCCTTTATAATTGGCGATCGGTGAATTGGTGAACCGGTTGAATTCAGCGAATTGATTCACATAATCCCAAATGGCTTTGCTGTTTGTGTGGAAAATATGAGCCCCGTACTTGTGCACGTGGATGCCCTCGATTTCTTCGGTATACACGTTTCCGCCAATATGGTCTCTTTTGTCGATGACAAGGCATTTCTTGCCTCTCTTGTTCGCTTCATAGGCGAAGACGGCCCCGAACAGACCTGCGCCCACCACTAAATAATCATACATGTCCATACTCCCTTGATCGATCGTTATTTCACATCTTAGCATAAATCGCTGGCCGTGAACTACAGCTTGGCCGAACAAGGGAAGGGATTGCTATAAAGTAAAGTATGCTATACTATCAATGCAATTGGGTCTGGTAGAATGACCCTGATCTAGGCGTAAATTCAGCACAGCTACCTTTGGCTAAGGGGTGTCCGGAAATAGGGGGTTAGCCGATTGAACACAGAGGCATTGGAATATTTCATCAAGGTATATGAGAAAAACAGTGTTACAGCGGCGGCGAAAGACCTGTTTATTACCCCTCAGGGAGTAAGCAAGACCATCAGGCAGCTGGAGATGGAGCTGGAAGCTGAATTATTCTACAGAAGCTCTCGCGGCATGGAAGCAACCAAAGCGGGCGAGCTCCTATACGCCAGGGCTAAACATATTCATTATTTGATTGAGGATATCAAGAAGGAAATCAGCATTATCAGCGGAAAAAAAGGCAGCCTGAACGTAGTGATTACATATTCCATAACATCGATACTACCGGTGGATTTTTTATATGATTTCTCTAAACAATATCCTGATATTCAAATCAAGCTGAAAGAGTATCCCGATGAATATCCGTTAACCCAAATATTCCAGGAGGAAGTGGACGTCGGCTTGGTCATTGGGACGGAAGACATCGAGAATTGCGAATTTGAATTGATTGCCGAAGGCCAAGTTGTGGTCGTCGCCTCGAAGAGCCATCCATTAGCCAGCAAACAAGAAATTTCAGTCACCGAGCTGGATAACGAAACTTTGGTCATAAAGACGGCAGGCGAAGGGAAGGAAAACGGTTTTATCGAGAAATGCCTTGAACAGGGCTTCTCGCCCCATGTCATGCATGAATTCGGCAATATTATCTCCGCCCATCGATTATGCGAGAGAAATGGGGCCGTGGCCGTTTCTATTGATTTTGTGGAGGAGTCGCTCAAGAATGATAACTTAAAGCTGATTAGACTGAAGGAGAAGATTCCGCAGGATATTTATCTGGTTTCTAGAAAGAGAAGTATCCAGTCTAAAGCAGTGGCCTTATTTCAAAGATACGTCAAGGATCGATGCAAGTCGTTTTGATGGGAGAAGCCTTCCGTCAGGACGGCTTTTTTTAGTAGTCAACTAAAAGTTGCCGCCCCTTAACGTTTGGTTGATTCTATATTCATTCTGTTTACGTTAAGCTTACATTGCAGTCAACATGAACGCTCATCCATGATTTGCGGCTCATGAAAGCGTTTCAAACTAACTAGATAATGGGGGCAAGAAAGTTTATGTCTGGTAAATCGAAAAAAAGGTTCCGTGTGATTATGAGTTCTCTGCTGGTACTCGTATTGCTTATCGGCACAGGGGCTAACATTGCACTGGCCTACTACTCGGATGTCATTACGGCTTATTTTTCCAAAATCGATATCACGACGCCGGAAGCGCAACAAGCGCGGGCTAACTCAGAAGTGGTGTCGGAGCTGATCACGGATGAAGGGATCGTTCTCCTCCAGAATCATGACAGCATGCTGCCGATGACGGCGAACAAGAAAGTCAATGTTTTCGGATGGAGCTTTACGGCGCCTGTATACCTGGGCTCTGGTTCCGGTGCGGCAGACTCATCCACGGCTGTAACGCCAAAGGCGGGTCTGGAAGCAGCCGGATTTGAGATCAACGAGCAATTATATAACGATTACGTAGCAACAGGCCTGGAAAGACCCATATCGGGAATTGAGGGATATGACTGGACGATTCCAGAACCCGTAGCTTCCGAGTTCTATACCGAGGAAAGAATGAAGCAGGCCACCGAGTTCTCGGATACAGCGATCATCTTCCTTGCCCGTGCAGGGGGAGAGGGGACCGACCTTCCGGCGGTCTTGGACGGTCCGGATACCTATGATCCGAATGGAACGACGATGGGACCTAGCGGTGAACGTTTCGGGAATTCTGACGATCTGGATCCTAATAAGCATTACCTGGAGCTGTCCAATCGGGAGCTTGGCATGATCGACGCGGTTACAAAGCATTTTGACAAAATCATCGTCATCGTGAACGGCTCGAATACGTTTGAACTGGATTGGATCAAAAAATACGACCAAATCAAGAGCATTGTGACGGTCGCTGGACCGGGACAAAAAGGTTTTGCTTCACTTGGCAAAATTCTAGCGGGACAGCTCAATCCGTCAGGCAAGACGGTGGACTTGTTCGCGACAGATATGCTTGATGCGCCGGCAATGAAGAATTTTGGCGATTTGCGCTATGTCCTGGATAACGGTGATGGTACATATGCTTTGGCCGTAGATAAAAACAACGTTCCGCTGACTTACGTCAACTACACCGAGGGGATTTATGTAGGCTATCGCTACTACGAGACTGCAGCGGCTGAAGGGGCGATCAACTATGACGAGAAGGTCATGTTCCCGTTCGGACATGGTTTAAGCTACACGACCTTCGAACAAGAGGTTGTTCCGGACAGCTTGAAGTGGAATGATACGGACATTTCGGTTGACATCAAAGTGACGAATACAGGCTCCATGGAAGGAAAGGAAGTTGTACAGCTCTACTATTCCGCACCTTACACTGGAAAAATTGAAAAGTCTTCTGTCGAGCTAGCTGCTTTTGCGAAGACAGGTGTAATTCAGCCGGGCGATTCGGAGACGTTGACCCTGACTTTTAAAGTAGAAGATATGGCTTCCTATGATTATGCTAAAGTCTTCAGCCCAACTGGCTCTTATGTTCTTGAAGCAGGCGAATATAAGCTCATGCTTATGAAGAACTCGCATGACAAAATCGCTGATGTAGGTTCGAAGAACTTGACGGAAGTGGTGTTTGACCAGAACGGCCGTTCTTCGGATCAGCAAGTAGCGGTCAATCAATTTGATGATCTGGTCACCGGGGAGGGCAGCATTCCAGCATACCTGTCCCGGGCAAATGGTTTTGCGAATATGGATGTCCTGAACACCAATGAAGTCCTTCAAGCGAAGAACGCTGATGGCGCTGTAGAGGAAGTCAAAGGTACGGTTGTGAACGCTGCATTCGTCGACTATGTGAACAGCAAGCGCTACGACATTCCTGCGGACGAGCAGCAGAGCGCGCCGACGACGGGAGCAGATCATGGAAAGACGTTAAAGGATTACGTCGGTGTCGATTATGAGGATGCCAGCTGGAACGAGTTGCTGGATCAGTTGTCAGTCCATGACCTGGTTTCGATCGGGACGCTTGGCGGTTATCGTACCGTCGAAGTGGCATCTGTCGGCAAACCGGCAACCACAGACTATGATGGACCAGCGGGCATTAGCGCACTTTTGTCCAAGAATCCGATGTCGGGAATCGCCTTCCCTTCAGAGACGATGCTTGGACAAACCTGGAACCTGGAGCTTGTCGAGATGATGGGCGATGCCGTAGGCGCAGAAGCGAAAGCATACGGAGTAAGCGGCTGGTATGCACCAGGCGTTAACATCCATCGCACCGCATTCTCCGGCAGAAACTTCGAATATTATTCCGAGGACGCTCTTCTTTCCGGCAAGATGGCCGCCGCTGTGACTAAGGGCTACCAAAGCCATGGCGGATTCGTCTACATGAAGCACTTTGCGTTAAATGATCAGGAGAAAAATCGTACACTAGGCGTTCTAACCTGGAGCAACGAACAAGCGATCCGCGAAATCTACCTGAAGGCATTTGAATATGCGGTGAAGGAAGGAGGCGCGAAAGGGGCGATGTCCGCATTCAACAGCATTGGACATACCTGGGCAGGTGCGAGCCCGGCCCTGATGAAAGAAGTGCTTCGCAACGAATGGGGCTTCAAGGGGATCGTCAATACAGACTTCTTTATTGGTCCTTCTTATCCTTATATGACCGCTGAACTTGCCTTCCGTGCAGGTAACGATATCCTTCTTACCGGGGTTGCACCGTACGGCGTACCAGAAGTCAACGCCAAGAGCAATGATACATTATGGGCCATGAGAGACAACGCGCACAACGTGCTGTACACCGTAGCGAACAGCAACGGAATGGAGAACGGGATGAGCACGGATTTGGCGAACTGGGTGAAAATTACGATTGCAGTAGATATCCTTATCGTGATCGGTGTTGCTGCCGGCTTCTTCTTCTTATTCCGCAAACGCAAACCGGCTGCTGCGGCAGCAGCTTAAATTATAGAACAAATTGATAAAAACACTTTGGCGGTACTCTTCAGGGTACCGCCAAAAACAAAAGGAAGAGACCATGAAACATACTGAACTTATAAAGAAAATGACGCTGGAAGAAAAAGCATCTTTGATGTCGGGAAAAGACTTCTGGCAGACGCAAAATATTGATCGACTCGGCATTCCTAGCATATTCCTTGCAGATGGCCCGCACGGCATCCGCAAGCAGCAGGCCGCAGCCGATCATTTAGGGTTGAATGAGAGTATCCCTGCGACATGCTTCCCAACGGCGGCTGCAGTGGCAAACAGCTGGAACGTGGAGTTAGGAGAACGAATCGGAAATTACCTTGGCAAGGAAGCCGTTGCCCAGAAAGTCAACGTGCTGCTCGGCCCGGGGGTCAATATGAAGCGCAGCCCCCTGTGCGGAAGAAACTTTGAGTATTTTAGCGAAGATCCCTATCATGCCGGCAAAATGGCTGCAGGGTATATCCGGGGAATTCAATCGCAAGGCATATCGGCTTGCGTAAAGCATTTTGCCGCGAACAACCAGGAAGAAAGACGGATGTCGATCGATACGATCGTAGATGAGAGAACGCTAAGGGAAATTTATCTGACGGCTTTTGAGATTGCGGTTGCGGAAGGCAATACGAAGACCGTCATGTCTTCTTACAATAAGCTGAATGGCGAATATACGAATGAGAATTTGCACTTGATGCGGGAAATCCTCCGCGATGAATGGAATTTCGAAGGAGTTGTCGTCACCGATTGGGGCGGCAGCAACGACCGTGTGGCCGGATTGATCGCCGGCAATGAGCTTGAAATGCCAACAACGGCGGGAGAGACGAATGAAGACATTGTTCGGGCCGTACGCAGCGGTTTGCTGAAAGAGGAAGTATTGGACGAATGCGTCGACCGGCTGCTGGAGCTTATTTTTACGACAGAAGCAGTTTACGAGAAATCCCCGAGCAAAGGGTTCAATATGAAAGAGCATCACAGGGCAGCCCAGGAAGCGGCTGAGGAATCGATTGTGCTGCTGAAGAACGAAGGGGATATATTGCCGCTGCAGGCTGGCGTGAAAGTAGCAGTCATTGGGGATTTTGCGCAGCAAGCCAGATATCAGGGAGCAGGGTCATCGATCGTCAATCCGACGATACTGGATCATACCCTGAATTGCATCGAGGAATCGGGCATCGTTAGCATTGGATTTGAGCCTGGATTCGAGCGTTACGGAAGGAGAAACCAGCGGAAAATCGATAAGGCATGCGCCCTTGCCGAGAAGGCGGAAGTCGTTCTGCTGTACATGGGCTTGGATGAAGTAACGGAGGCGGAGGGGCTGGACAGGCAGGACATGAAAATCCCTCAGAACCAGATCGATCTGCTTCACGCCCTGCATAAAGTGAATTCGAATATTGTGGTCGTTCTCTCCTGCGGCTCTGCGGTAGAGATGCCATGGATTGATAAAGTGAAGGGACTGATCCACGGTTATTTAAGCGGTCAGGCAGGGGCAAAAGCCATTCTTCGTGTATTAACCGGCGAGGTGAATCCATCCGGTAAACTGGCGGAAACTTATCCTCTCCGTTATGAAGATACGCCGGCTTACCGTCATTTCCCGGGCAAGGAAGTAAGCGTGGAATACAGGGAAGGACTGTATATTGGCTATCGGTATTATGATACGGCGAATGTGGAGGTTCTTTTCCCGTTTGGCTATGGCCTCAGTTATACCACCTTTGAATACTCCGATATTCAGATTATCTCTGAAGGCGTGGCCTTCAAAATAACGAACACGGGAACCAGAGCCGGAGCAGAGGTGGCACAGCTTTACGTCGGCTGCAATTCAGCTGATATTTTCAGACCAAGGAAAGAACTAAAGGGATTCGCCAAAGTATCATTGCAAGCGGGCGAGTCAAGAACCGTGCTGATCCCTTTTGACGATAAAACATTCCGTTATTTCAATGTAAAGACGAATCGATGGGAAATCGAAGAAGCTCAGTATGAGATCATGATTGGCGCATCCAGCGCGGATATCCGGTTAAAGGGCATTCATGCTGTTGCAGGAACGAACGCTCCGCTGCCGTATGACAAGGAGAAGCTGCCATCGTATTACTCCGGACAGGCTGGCCATGTGAGCCAGGAGGAATTCGAGAGCCTGCTTGGGTACAAGGTTCCCGCAGCGTCCTGGGACCGTACGAAGCCGCTCGGCTACAACGATACGATTGCCCAATGCCAGTATGCCAGAAGCGCCTTTGCTAGATTCGCATTTCACATCATCTCGTTTGCCCATAGGTTTTTGTGGAAGATAGGCAAGCGGAGTACCGCCAATCTGATCATGATGTCTGTCTATCATATGCCGTTCAGGGGAATTGCGAGAATGACGGGCGGCATCGTGAATATGCCGATGCTGGACGGACTCCTGATGGTAGTCAACGGCCAGTTCTTCAAAGGCTTCCGGCATTTCTTCAGAGAGAGGGGCAAAATGCTGAAGGTCGCTAAACAGAACAATTAAGTCTTGCATCAGCGACAGAGGAGTGGGAAAATGAGTTCTAAAAAAAATATAGCCGGCCCGCTGGGGCTATGGGCCAGATACAAGGAGAAACACCCCAATATTGCGCAATTTCTTGTATTCTTTATACTAAGTAATGGAATCACCGTTTTGCAGCTTGTATTAATGCCTGTATTTAAGAGTCTGTTCGCCAAGACAGCGCTAGTAAACACCAGCTTCCAGGTGCTGCAGTTCGGGCATAACTTTGACGGTAGTGCCTATTATGTGTTCGATTATGCCGCAGGCTCCCTTACCACGGGCGGAGGAGGAGGCCTGGCCTACTTCCTCGCGGTGCAAATCACCCTGGCTATCGCCCAGATTATCAACTTCTTCGCTCAGCGGAGCATTACGTTCAAATCGAACAGCAACATCTGGCAGGCGGCATTCTGGTATGTCGTGGCTTATATTATCATTACGATTGGAGCGGCAGCGGCTCAGGGCTTCTACAAGGCGCCTATTTACAACTTGTTCATCAATACCTGGGAAATGGGCGCGGTAGGGGAAACGACGGCAGACGTCATTACGATGATTATTAACAGTGCGATTTCGTTTTGGGTATTCTTCCCGATTTTCAAAGTTATTTTCAAACAAAAATCATAGGGTAGTGTTAGCATGAAATTATTAACCGTAGCCATCCCTTGCTATAATTCGCAGGATTATATGAGATATTGCATTGAATCCCTTCTGCCAGGGGGGGAGGATGTCGAGCTGCTTATCGTCAATGATGGATCATCCGATCGCACAGCGATGATTGCCGATGAGTACGCCAGGCGTTATCCAACGATCGTTAAAGCGATCCACCAGGAGAACGGCGGACACGGAGAGGCGGTCAATGCCGGGCTCCGGAATGCAACGGGATTGTATTTCAAGGTCGTGGACAGCGATGATTGGGTAGATGTTAGGGCCTATCTAAAAATTTTGCAAACCTTGCAGAAGTTACAGAATGAAGACAAAATGGTAGATATGGCCATCAGTAATTTTGTTTATGAGAAGGAAGAAACCAGCTACAGAAAGATCATGAAGTATGGCGGAGTGCTCCCGGAAGGCAAAATTTTCACCTGGGAAGATGTAAAGCCTTTTCGCAAAGGCCAATATCTCCTGATGCATTCCATCATATACCGGACGCAAATGCTTAAGGATTGCGGTCTGGAGCTGCCTAAGCATACTTTCTATGTCGATAATTTATTCGTATATGTACCGCTCGTACATGTGAAGAAGATGATTTATATCAATGTCGATTTCTACAGATATTTCATTGGCCGGGAAGATCAGTCCGTGCAGGAGAGCATCATGATCAAGAGGATTGATCAGCAGCTCAATGTGAACAAATTGATGGTCAGGCAGGTAGACATGGACAGCATTCCCCATCCTAACCTCCGCCGCTATATGTTCGCTCATCTTGAGATTGTAACGGTAGTCTCGGCGATTCTGTTGATCCGTTCCGGGACAGCCGAGAACCTTATGAAGAAAAAAGAGCTGTGGAAGTTCATTAAGGATACGGATATCAAGCTGTATCAAGAGCTTAAGTACGGATTTATGGGCAGGCTGATCCATTTGCCGGGCCGAGCCGGCCGCCTGATTTCCGTAGGGGCATACAAAATATCGCAAAGACTAGTTGGGTTTAACTAACAGATAAAGCAGGAGCCTGAAGAGGCGTCCTGCTTTTTTAAGATATTAGTAATAGAGTCTTTCGCTATTTCCCGCACTTGGTGTGCTATAGAATGTGTATAGATAATATAGTAAAATATTTTACAGTACGTCATACCGTCCAATACACTGAAGAGGAATAGAGATGAAGTATAGAGAATTGATTGCGCAAATGACGTTGGAAGAGAAAGCTTCCTTAATGTCAGGCAAGGATTTCTGGCAAACGCAGGACATTAGCCGGCTGGGCATACCCAGCATATTTCTTGCCGATGGACCGCATGGCATCCGGAAGCAGGCAGCGGCGGCTGATAAGCTGGGCCTGAACGCCGGAGTTCCCGCAACCTGTTATCCGACGGCAGCGACGGTAGCTAACAGCTGGAATGTGGAGTTGGGGGAAAAGGTCGGAGAGTACTTGGGGGAAGAGGCGATCTCCCAGAAGGTCAACGTCCTGCTTGGCCCTGGCGTGAACATGAAGCGTAATCCCTTATGCGGAAGAAACTTCGAATACTTCAGCGAGGACCCTTATCTGGCCGGCAAGATGGCCGCCAGTTATATTAGAGGCATTCAGTCGCAGGGAATTTCCGCCTGCGTCAAGCATTTTGCCGTGAACAATCAAGAAGAGAGACGGATGTCCATCGACACGATCGTCGACGAAAGAACCCTGAGGGAAATTTATTTGACCGCCTTTGAAATTGCGGTAAAGGAAGGCCGGACGAAGTCAATCATGTCTTCCTACAATAAAATAAACGGTACATATGCAAATGAGAACATGCATGTAATGCAGGATATTTTGCGCGGCGAATGGGGCTACCAGGGCGTCGTCGTCACGGATTGGGGCGGCAGCAATGACCGGGTGTCAGGGCTTCTGGCCGGCAATGAACTGGAGATGCCGACGACGTCGGGGGAGACGGATCAAGAAATCATCGAAGCTGTTCGAAGCGGGAGAATTCCGGAAGAGGTTCTGGACGAATGCGCGGACCGGCTCCTTGACCTTATTTTTTCGACGGAGGCCGTATATCAGCGGCCCCGGCTGGAGTTCAATGTGGAGCAGCACCACCGGGTATCGCAGAAGGTCGCGGAGGAGTCCATCGTCCTGCTCAAGAACGAGGGGAACATCCTGCCGCTCAAATTCGGCAAGAAGGTAGCTGTTATCGGTGACTTTGCCAAGGATGCACGATATCAAGGGGCGGGGTCGTCGATCGTTAACCCCACGATTCTGGATCATACCTTGGATTGCTTCGAGGAGTCCGGTATCGTTAGCATCGGCTATGAGCCGGGCTTTGAGCGTTACGGCAAGAGGAATCCGCGCAAAATCGCCAAAGCCTGCGCTCTAGCAGAGAAAGCCGACGCCGTGCTGCTGTATCTCGGTCTGGATGAAGTGACGGAGGCCGATGGTCTAGACAGAAAGAGCATGCAAATTCCAGATAACCAGATCGACCTGCTTCACGCCTTGCATGAGGTGAATCCGAATATAATTGTGATTCTGTCCAGCGGCTCCGCGGTGGAAATGCCATGGATTGGCAAAGTGAAAGGGTTGCTGCATGGTTATTTGGGAGGCCAGGCAGGAGCGAGAGCTATCCTTCGGGTATTATCCGGCGATGTTAATCCTTCGGGCAAGCTGGCCGAGACGTATCCGCTTCGTTATGAGGATACTCCCTCTTTTCGCTATTTTCCGGGGAACGAATTGACGGTTGAATACCGGGAGAGCATGTATATCGGTTATCGTTACTACGATACGGCGGATGTGGATGTGCTGTTCCCCTTCGGATACGGCCTCAGTTATACTACCTTCGACTATTCGGATATTAAGGTCGGCAGGTCGGGGGTTACCTTCACATTAACCAACTCGGGTGAACGGGCCGGAATGGAGGTTGCGCAGCTGTACGTCGGTTGTAAGTCTAGCGATATATTTAGGCCGCGCAAAGAGCTGAAGGGCTTTGTTAAAGTATTTATCAATGCCGGCGAATCCAAGACGGTGACGATTCCTTTTGACGATAAGACATTTCGTTATTTCAATGTGAAGACCAATGCGTGGGAAGTCGAAGAAGCGGAATACACGATTATGGTTGGAGCATCCAGCGCAGATATCCGGTTGGCTGGTTATCTTCATGTGATGGGTACGGGGGCGCCCGCTCCTTATGACAAGGACAAGCTGCCGTCCTATTACTCTGGCCGGATCAGCGATGTCGGCGTTGCCGAATTTGAGCATCTGATCGGCCGGAAGGTGCCGGTGGCTACGTGGGACAGATCCAAGCCGCTGGGCTATAATGATACGATTGAACAATGCCAGTATGCGAAGGGCGCTGTTGCCAGACTGGCCTACCATTTGATTGTGTTCGCCTATTGGTTCCTGAGAAAAATCGGTAAACGAAGCACAGCGAATCTGATCATGATGTCCGTCTACCATACCCCGTTCAGGGGAATCGCCAGAATGACGGGCGGCGTGGTGAACATGGCTATGGTGGATGGCCTTCTGATGATCGTTAACGGCCGTTTCTTCAAGGGCTTGAGCCATTTTTTGAAGGAGCGAAGCCGTAAGGTGAAGGCGGAGAAGATGCGTTGGCAGAAGTTTGGGCAATAATACAGATCCTAGCAGCGGGCTATAGCCATAGCCCGTTGTTTTTTTATTACTAAGGCTATGTTAAACTAAGTCCGGTTTTTCGACCACAAGAAAACCGCCCCACTGTAAGGGCGGTTAATTGAGCTATCGTATCATATTCCTGCTAATTGCTTTATTTTGTCTAAAGTCTCTTCCCAGTTTTAATCCGAGTGCTCATATATCGTTATAACGTAATTCCCAAATCGCACGACTGAATAGTTATTGCAATGTGGACATACAAGCTTATCTTTATACATTTGCTCTTGAAAGCTGGAAGTATTCCCGGATCGCATTTGTCCTTGCCGGCAATTCATAGATAATAATGCTGCATAATTTCTAAGCTGGTGCTTTGCTTTAGCCGATAATAAATATGAAGCAAAAAGTAAAACATCATGAAGGGAATCATTTACTTGAAGACTACGGTTCGGAACGTCCTTAAGCTTGTTCTCCCATTTCTATTAATGGCCGCGGCCTATTATTTCTATGAGGAAACCAGTACGCTGGCACAGGCGCAGCTGGATATTATCGAGCTGTCCCCTTATGTGATCTTTGCCGTGGGCGCGGTGATCTCGTGGAAATTCAACCGGAGCAGGGAATTTTTTAACTTCATCGTACTTGCCCTTGCTTTGGCGTCCATCGAATATTTGCCCGGTATGGCGAAGCCATCTTTCCCGATCGCTGCGAACGAAATATATACGCTGATCTCCTTAATAATTCCGCTAAATATCGGACTGTTCTCTTTATTTAGGGAGCGGGGAATACTGAGCCTATGGGGAGTGCTCCGCATCGGAATGATCCTCTCCCAGGTGTTGATTGCGATATGGCTGCTGCGTCCCGAGCAAGGCGGGCTTCTTTCTTTTATCAAAAGAGACATGCTTCCTGTCAGCCTTACTTCCATTACAGCAGTAAGTCAGCTGTCCGTCAGCATCTTCCTGATGGCTCTAGTCCTGCTCATCACGAGGCAGGTCAAATACAAAACGTCTCAAGATATCGCGTTTATTGCCGTGTTGTGCGCTTTGTTTTATGTGCTGCACGAGAACCGAGACCCGATGATGTATGTGGTGTTTTTTGCTGTTTCCGGCATTGTTCTGGTGACTTCGATCATCCAGGATTCGTATTCGATGGCATTTACGGATGAGCTCACAGGTCTGCCTTCCCGGCGGGCTTTGAAGCAGGACATGATGAAGCTGGGCATGAACTACGTCATCGCCATGCTGGATATCGATCATTTCAAGAAGTTTAACGATACTTATGGACATGACACGGGGGACGAGGCGCTGAAGCTGGTGGCTTCGGTCATTAAGGATGTGACGGGTGGTGGGAAATCCTACCGTTACGGCGGCGAGGAGTTCACGATACTCTTTCCGGGGAAAAGCGTGCAGGATGCGCTGCCGCATCTGGAGCAGCTGAGGGAGCAAATTGCTAAACGGCCTTTCACGCTGCGCAATCGCAAAGGGAGGGGCAAGAGCAAGTCCCGGCGCAAAACTCGAAATAGCAGAGCCGGGAAACAAATTTACATCACAGTGAGCATTGGCTTAGCTCAAAAAAGCGAGAAGCACAAGAAGCCGGATGCCGTCATGAAGTCGGCGGACACGGCCTTGTACCGCGCCAAGAAAAAGGGCCGGAACTGTGTGAGCAAATAGCGGAGAGGCGAATGCCATCTGCTGCGATCACGGCTTGCCCCTTTAAGTATGGAGTCTCCCCGATAAAATACGGCTATTATCCATCCCTTAGTTTTACTAGTCATTTATGAAACTAATTGTATTTTATACATCTAGTTAGGCTGTTTTATCAAAAAACCATACACTAGATGTAAAACATGCAGTTAGTTTGTCTGGATGGAGCGAATTCGTGGAAATAGCTTAAAATTAAATGTAGGTTTTGCAGTTAGTTCCTTCTAACACGGCCAAAAGCGATGAACTAACTGCAGGAAATACATCTAGTTGTCTTATCAGTTGCCTGATCCTGGCCATCTAGCGTTAAATTTATTGGAAGGAAAGACACCAGTTCAATGAATGGGCTGAGCCGATTATGAGGAGTTTTCCATATTTTGAAGGAGGGGGTTAACCATGCCCATGCTACCTAAAGCGAAAAAACGGCTCAAGATCGCGGCAATCATCGTCTTCGCATCGTTGCTCCTTGCCGCAGGGGCCTTTTACATCTATTCACTCGATTACTATCGGGCGGATGAAGCGGCTGTTGAAGCTATGGTTAGCGAAGAGAACAGCATCGTTAGCAAGGATAAGATGTGGATCTTCTACCCAGAGCAGCAGGCCAGCGACACAGCCCTGATCTTCTACCCCGGAGGCAAGGTAGAGGCAGCCGCCTACGCCCCGCTGTTAAAACAGTTGTCTCAGCAAGGGATAACCTGCATACTACTGCAAATGCCCTTTAATCTAGCGGTATTTGACATGAATGCCGCGGATCGCGTTTTCGGGCAGCTTCCAGAAATGAAGCACTGGTATATCGGCGGGCATTCCTTGGGCGGGGCGATGGCGAGCAGTTACGCCGGCAAGAATGGCGGCAGATTGGAAGGGATGATACTGCTCGGCGCTTATCCCGTAGGCTCTACCGGGCTTCCGACGCTCGCTATATATGGCAGTGAGGATATGATCCTGAATACGGCCAAACTGGAAGACATTCCAACCCAGCATGTCATCGAGGGAGGAAACCATGCCTACTTCGGCAACTACGGGGAGCAGGACGGAGACGGTACAGCGTCGATCACGCGTGAGGAACAGCAGCGGCAGGCCGTGGAGAACATCATGGCTTTCATTTTGGATGAAGAGGAGCGCTAACCTGCTAACGTCTGAAAGTATAAGCAGTGCTGCGCAGAGTTGGGATTAACGCGGGAGATTCTAAACTAACTGTCGCTTGAATGAGATCGTGAAACATTGTCGATTGATGAAGTAGTTCATTGGAGGAGCGGTGGACAAGACGCAAAAGGAACAGCAACATTAGCTTACCCAGATATCATCAAAGAGTTATTGAATTTAATAAAGTAATCTATGAAGATGTTAGGGAATAACGAACCGGAGGAAGTTTGTGCCCCCCTTGGGAGCCACTTGTTACCTCGTCGGGAAATTATAACAAGTGGCGGACAACAGTGGCCCGAAGATGTTATTTATTTTCGCTTACAACACCATACCTCTCTAACGCCTTTGCCGACGACTCCAGCATGCGTTTTTTCAAGTAATCTCCTTCAACCACCATCACCCTCTTGCCGAGAAAACGAATTTTGGAGAGCAAATACTCCGCCTCGTCGCCGAGTACGCAAACTCTGACGTGGTAGGTGTCGGTCCCGGCATCATAATGAACGTCCTTCTCAAAGCAGGAGAAGGCGTAAAGGATGCGCGACAATTCGCTGTTATATTTGCGCACGATTTGAATGACGGCCTCGGATTTGCGCGATTCCAGCGTTTGGCGAATGTACTCCAGGATGCTGTCGGCCTTTGCAGATTCGATCGGCACGGGCGCTGCCGTCATGATTTTGCTCAGCCTCGTGCTCATAAACGCGCGTTGTCTTTGATGATACCAGAGCAGGTACCACTCTCTTTTGACCATGGAGTACTCGAGTTTATAGGGGAATCCGTAATGCTCCGTTCGCGTGCGTCCGTTCTTTAGCTCGTAGCTGATACGAATTCCGCTCCGCTGCGTAATATATTGGCGGAAAGGACGCAGGAGCGGGTGATACACTTGCTTTTCCAGGCTGCGGGCTTTGTGGGTGAGATGCTCGGAGATATCCATGCAGACGTCCTGCTCAAGCAGGGTAAGCAGCTTCTCCATTGTCACGGGAGTGAAGGCATCTGCCGCTGCAGGATGCTGGAGCATCGTCTTAAGCCAAGATCGTTCGTGCGAGGTAATCATAAATGTACCGGAGTCTTCGAGCCGGGAAATAATCTGGTAATTGAAAATTTTCTCAAACAGATGCATAGTACGCCTGAATCTCCTTCCACTCGTCAATCATTTGCTGCCGGAAATAGGCGGGTTCGAGAATTTCGCAGCTCGACCCGAAGCTGCGAAGCCATGGCTTGATCTCTGTCGTCCCGTTGACCGTAATTTCATAAATAAAAGAGTGCTCGTCTTCCTCCGTGATCTCACCCCACTGTCCCTGCAGCAGTACGCGTTCCTTCACGAAATTTGGTTCAAAGCTTCCCGGATTGAAGAAGCGGGCCCGCACCTTTACAGGACGGCCGGTGTCAATTAGCCAGCTATGCCGGAGTTTGTCCTCCAATTCAGTTCGTTTGGCCTCAAAGACATCCGGGCAGACGGCTGCCGTCTCTTCGATTTGCGTTATGCCTTCCATCCGGTATTTACGGATGCCGTCCCTGCTGCTTGACAGCATATACCACCGGCCGTATTGATGGTCGTAGACCACCTTGAGCGGAAGGGTCTGCACCAGGCTGCCTTTCGACTCCCGTTCGAACAGCGGGTTCGTGTTCCGGGAGGTATAGCTTTTCTCCGCTTTTGGCGAGAAATACAGGAACTGCACCTTGCGGCGGCTGCGTATGGCGCTGAGCAAGGTGAACAAATGGGCCTCGTCCAGAATTCGCGAGTAAAAATGATATTTATATAAGAACGGCTCGATCGCATATTTCCCGGCATAGTTTCGCTGCAGATGCTTTTTTAACCCATCGCGCAGCAGATAACCTTGAACCGAGGGTACCTGCGTGTTGGCCATCACATCGACGAAGTCGTATAAATCGCAGAGCTCCTCCTCCGACAGGGATTGAACCAGATCGTTATGGAGGCGGTAGCGGTAGGGGCGCGCTGCGTTCTCCTTGCGGATGACGCCAACCTCTTCCAGGTACTTTAAATCAGAACGGACCGTTTTCTCGTCAGGCAAGGGCAGCTTAGGATCGAGCCCGCTGCAGCAAACGTCCATCAGCTCCATCGTGGTTAAGGCTTGGTCGTTCAAAGCGGCCAGCAGCAGCGAAATCCTGTGCGATTCAGATTCTTTCAGGGATTTGGCTCGAAAGAGGAAGAGCAGCATCGGGTCGCTGGATTCGTAATAGTTGAAGCGGATCGCCTCTGCGAATTCCTTCCCCTGCTCCTGTGGCAGCTGCTCATATATCGAGTTGACGATTTCCTTCAGCCGCCGCAGCGTCTTATCGAAGGTATGTACGGAGATGCCTAGCCGCTCCGCGAATTGCTGCCTGCTGTAGGCCCCGCTGGTGAGCGCCAGCATGCGTAAAAACTGGATTTCTTTATCAAAGCTTTCTTTGGCCATCGCCGTTAATTCCCCTTTTTCCCAATGATGTGCAAATATTATTGTAACAGGAAGGGTGGAAAATCTACAGTTCATTAAGGCTTGTAATACTTCCGCCATGTTCATCCGCCCTGATTTCAGGCATGCTAGGAGTATGGAGTGTGGGGGGCGGGTCGCAGAGGTAAACGGCCTGCTTACAGAACGAATTTTGGGATCCGAATATAAGAATAGGTTTGGAAGGAGAGAAACAAATGTCTGAGCAGAGGCAGCAAATATTGGCGCAATTACGGCAAATCGAGCAAGAGGAGCAGGTTCGGATTATATATGCCTGTGAATCGGGGAGCCGGGCGTGGGGATTTCCTTCAAAGGACAGCGATTATGATGTAAGATTCATATATGTCAGACCGTTGGACTGGTATTTATCAATTTTTGAAAAAAGGGATGTCATCGAGCGCCCGATCAGCGATCTGCTCGACATTAACGGCTGGGATCTGAAAAAAGCTCTGAACTTGTTCCGTAAATCGAATCCGCCCTTGCTGGAATGGCTGCAATCGCCCATTGTATATATGGAGGATGGTTTGGCGGCAGAGCAAATCCGTGAGCTATCAGCGCTAACCTTCTCGCCTAAGGCCTGCATGTATCACTATTTGCATATGGCGGAGGGGAACTATCGCGAGTATTTGCAGGGAGAACAAGTGAAGATCAAGAAGTATTTTTATGTGCTTCGGCCGGTGCTGGCCTGTGAGTGGATTGAGAAATACGGTACGATGCCGCCGATCGAATTCACGGCGCTTACGGATGAGTTATTGCCGGCGAAAAGCGAGTTGAAGGCGGCCGTCGACAGTCTGCTGATTCGAAAAAAGGCTGGCGAAGAAATGGACTATGAGCCGCAAATCGGTCCGATCAACGCGTTTTTGGATGAGAAGATACAATATTACAAGGAAGTTGCCAAAGGCATGCCATCCTCCGCAGACGGGCAGAACACCCGGCTTGACGAGCTGTTCCGGAAATTGTTAAAGGAAACCTGGAAATAGGCAGCAGGAAGAAATCATGGAAGTATGGAATAGAGGAGAGAACATCATGGCATATCAGAACATCGATGGCGTCCGCGTCTGGGGCAAGCCGGACGAGGGAGCGGTAGCTCAGGCCAAAATGTGCGCGAAGACGGGGAATGTCGTGCAGTCCCTGCTGATGGCAGATCATCATAAAGGCTATAGCCAGCCGATTGGCGGTGTTGTCGTATATGAAGGACAAATCTCGCCGTCTGGCGTTGGATACGATATTGGCTGCGGAAACAAGGCAGTGCGCACGAATCTGTACGTACGGGATGTCCGGCAAGGACTAGGGAAGATCATGGACGAAATTGCGAGAAACATATCGTTTGGGATCGGCCGCGTTAACAATGACAGGGTGGATCACGAGTTATTCAACGATCCGGATTGGAATGTATTCCGGGCATTCGGCCAGCAGGAGCATGACAAGCTAAAAGCGTTAGCCCGCAACCAGCTCGGCACGGTAGGCAGCGGCAATCATTATGTCGACCTGTTCGAGGAGCCGGAAACGGGACGGTTGTGGATTGGAAACCATTTCGGGAGCCGGGGCTTCGGCCATAAAACGGCCAGCGGATTCCTGAATCTCGCGGCGGGCAGACAATTTACCGACAAGGCGCCGGGCGAATCGATGGATCAGCCGCCGCTATTGCTGGATTTAGATAGCGAGGTTGGCGACATGTACTACCGGGCGATGAAGCTTGCTGGACGTTATGCATATGCAGGCCGGGACTACGTGATTCGGGAGGTGCTGTCCATTCTCGGAGCCGAAGCGGACTTTGAAGTGCATAATCATCATAACTATGCTTGGAAAGAAACGCATAACGGGAGGGAAGTCGTTGTCGTCCGCAAAGGAGCAACGCCGTCGGCTCCAGGCCAGCTTGGCTTTATCGGCGGGAGCATGGGCGATATCTCCGTCATCGTCCGGGGGAAGGACACAGAAGAGAACAAGGATGCTTATTACAGCACGGTACATGGAGCAGGACGCATTATGAGCCGGACTCAAGCGGCGGGCAAAATGAACTGGAAGACACGCACCCGCAGCGGCGGACAGATCACCCCAAAGCAGATGATGGATGCCGTCCGCGAATTCGGGGTAGAGCTGCGCGGAGCGGATACGGACGAGAGTCCATTCGTCTACCGCAGGCTGCAGGAGGTTCTGGATGCGCACAGCGACACGCTTGAGGTACTGAACGTACTTAAGCCGATTGGCGTATGCATGGCGGGAGCGGACGAATTCGACCCCTACAAGGATTAGCGAATGGGGGCTGCGATGGTCTGCGATAATATGCAATGATTTGCGATGATCCGCGATACGATTACCATTGCTAAGAAAGGAGGGGCTTTGCCCCTCCTTTTGCGTGCTGCTTTATCAAATAGGCCAGACAGGCTTAAAACTCGACGCCGCGAATTTTGTAGAAAATCATCGTGCTGCTTAAAGTGCCATCCGTGGCAGAAGACTCATTCCGCAGCACCCCTTCCAGGGTATAGCCCAGACGTTTTGCCACATTCGCGCTTTGCGTGTTGCGTGCATCGCACCGGATCTCGATACGGTTGGCCTGTCTCTTTGAGAATAAGAAGCAGCATCAGGTCCGACCGTTCGATAAAGCTCAGGTGGGCGCGCCGGATGACCGTCTCCGAGTCCTCAGGGGTGGGCACCTCTTGAGCCCAAGGCATCCATGGACGCAGTTGTTCGATGCTCTCCACAACGGCTTCGTTTAACGCCGCCCCGTCTCCTGGTTTGGGAGCCCGGATCAACAACCGCTCACTTTCGAAACAATCAGGTATATCTAACAAAATTGGATTCGTTTTGTTCATGCCCGCCTGCCTCCACGAAAATATTTTTCCAGTAAACATAGCATAGGACGCGTCCTCGGGGCAAGATATATGATTATTCTTTCGACAGCATTGTCTAAATATATACTATAATTAGGCATAAGCACGTGAGAATACACATACTGAACGCTAGCAGGTGAGAACAATGGCACAGAAAATAATTGGTGTATTAACTCCTGTTCTGGACGGTTTCTATTTCGGGAAACTATTAACAAGTATTTCACGAAAAGCTAAGGAGCTTGGTGTGTGTGTATTAGTGATCGGTACGTCCGCCCGGTATTATTCGGAGTGCTGTGCTTCAGATTACGTGGATGGGTGGATCGTTATTATGGATGCTGTCGATGATGCCTATGTTCAGCATTTGCGAAATTTGGGCAAACCGGTCGTTGGAATCAATACGCTGGTTGATGTCGACTACAGGGTGACGATCAACAATAAAGAAATCATGAATTTTGCTGTTGAGCATTTGTTAAGCCATGGACATACGCGAATCGCTTATATAGGAGATACTCGTTTTTTCGATGCCAAGGAAAGATACAGCGGATTCATGGAAGCGCTTCAAAAGAATGGTCTTGATGAAGAGCTCGATTGCTTTTTTGACCTGATGCAAATGAATACTTACGATACTGCGGTGACCATGGCAGAACAGGGGCTTCCGTTTTCAGCCGTAATTGCAGTAAATGATATCATCGCCATTGAACTGATCAATCACTTTAAAACTCTGGGGATCAAGGTGCCTCAAGAGATTGCGGTTGTCGGGATCGACGATGTGCCTATGGCCCGCTCGATTAATCCTTCTCTAACGACCTTCCGGATACCGGTCGAAGAATTAGGGTACCAAGCAACGGAATTGCTGGTGCAAGCCATTACAGATCAAGCCCCGGAGATTCCGCCACAGCTTTCGGCAAAGCCTGTCTATCGAAATAGCTGCAGCTGCCATGCGGAAATAAATATATTGGCGATAGAGGATCCTGCGGATACCATTCAATACTTGAACAACATGATGTCCCGTAATTTTAATCTCGGTGTTCTTATGCAAAGTTATAAGAATAATGAGACTAAAGAGATGAAATGGCTTTTGCATACCCCTCTTCGAAGAGGAGTAGTAGGCTTAGACGATTCAAAACTCAAAGATACTTATCGCGTGTATCAATTTAACCTAGAAGAGAATAAGGGCAAGAGAACGATGGGGAATGTCCCGCCATCCCAATTTCCTCCTCGGGAGGTGTGGGAGGATCAGTCCTTCCTGGGGAAGGAGAATGTGATGGTATTGGTTCCGATTGCGCAGGAGGAACTGGTTCTGGGGAGTATGGCACTGGTCGGGCTGGGGGATGTACCTGTTCAACTCATGCCTTTCAATACTACGTTTCAACTGGCTAACTTTTTTGCCTCAGCATTGCTGCGCGAAGCGATTCATTCCGAACTCCAATCTTATTCCGAGCAGTTGGAGATCATTTCAAGTCTAACGCATGACGGAATTTGGACGCTCGATGTGGAACTTGGCGAAGTCACCAGTAAAGGGGGCATCTTCAATGTGCTTGGTTATGGTAAAGACGAGATTCCAATGACCTTGGACGCAGTGACAAAGATTATTCATCCCGATGATTTGCAGAAGGCAAGGGCTGAATTTGATCGACATCTGAGCAAGCAAATGCCTACCTTTGAGGTAGAGTTTCGCTGCCGCCATCACAAAGGCCATTTTATATGGATGCAAGTTAACGGGAATGCTCAATTCGACGGCTCGGGAAAAATCTACCGCGTAGTCGGCTCTGTCAAAGATATCACGGAGAGAAAAAGAACGGAAGAGCGCATTCGCCAACTGGCCTACTGCGACCCTTTAACGGGCCTGGCTAATCGGTTAGCCTTCGAGCAACGATATGCTATGCTCTTGGATGAAGCTAAGGCAAATAACAGCAGGCTCGCGGTTCTCCTTCTGGATTTGGATCGATTCAAGCTCATAAACGACAGCTACGGCCATCAAGCGGGGGATCGGGTGCTTAGGTATGTAGCACAGCAGATAGCTTCCCATATGAAACCAGATGACTTGATAGGGCGTCTCGGCGGGGATGAATTTGAAATCGTAGTACCTCATGTGCAGAATGCAGGAGAGGCCCTGGATATTGCGGAAACAATGCTGGAGCGGTTAAGGGAGCCTTTCTTTGACGGAGAGCGAGAGTATTATATTTCCGGCAGCATCGGGATCGCTCTATATCCTGACCATGGGGCAGACGCCGAAACGCTTAGCAGGCATGCTGATCTGGCTATGTATCAAGCCAAGGAGGCCGGCGGCAGCTGTCAGTTGTTTGTTCCAGGGAGCAAGAATACCTAGCAGCCATCGTCTGGAAATAGAGAATGACCTGCGAAAAGCGCTAAACCGTGGACAGCTTATCGTATATTATCAGCCGCAATATGAATTGAAAAAGGATAAGATTTTCGGAGTGGAGGCGCTGCTCCGTTGGAAATCTCCCCTATTCGGGCTTGTAAGTCCAGAGGTGTTCATTCCTATCGCCGAAAGCACCGGGCTAATTATTGCGATTGGAGAGTGGGTGCTGAGGGAAGCTTGCCAATTAAGCAGCTCTTACAAACGTCACGAGGGCGATTCACTTAGAGTATCCGTCAATATTTCAGCACGTCAGCTGAGTCATGCTGATTTCATAGATATGGTAAGGCAAGTGCTGGATGAGACAGGCTGCGACCCTCATGATCTTTGTCTGGAGATTACAGAGAGTATGATGTTGACGGATATAAATTACAGCATGAAAATAGTGAGGGAATTGATTGAATTGGGAGTGGTCGTATCTATAGATGATTTTGGTACAGGCTACTCCTCCTTATCATTGATGAAGAGCTTCCCGATCGGGGAGCTTAAGATTGATAAATCCTTTATCAAGGATATGACTGAAAGTGAAGAGAACAAAGCCATAGTCCATGCCATTATCAAAATTTCGCAAATATTATCTCTGAAGGTAGTTGCGGAAGGGGTAGAAACTCTCGAGCAGATGAACATTTTAAGAGAGCTTGGCGTTGACTATATACAAGGCTACTATATCAGCAGGACTGTGCCGGTGGAAGAATTGATATTATTCTTGAAGGGCTTCAATAGAGAGGATTAATGATGAACAAAACGATTGGAATATTAGCGCATGTCGACGCCGGGAAAACGACATTCTCGGAGCAGCTTCTATATTATACAAAGAGTATTAAGCAGCGGGGCCGCGTCGATCACCAGGACGCCTTTCTGGACAGTCATCAAATTGAACGGCAGCGAGGAATTACGGTATTTTCGGACCAAGGGATGTTCAGTTACCGGGGCTCGCGCTATTTCCTCATCGATACACCGGGCCATGCCGACTTCTCTCCCGAAATGGAGCGGGGGATCCAGGCGATGGACTATGCAGTAATTATTGTCAGCGCCGTTGAAGGAATCGAGGGGCAGACGGAGATTGTCTGGGAGCTTCTGCGCAAGCACCGCGTCCCTTGCTTCTTTTTTATCAATAAAATAGATCGGGTAGGGGCGGATGTTCAGCAGGTGGTGCGGGATATTAGGAGCACCTTCGCCGTGGAGGTTTGCAACATTACGGATGCTTTAGCTGAAGACGGCGCTATGAGCGAGGAGCTGGCAGAATTTTTGGCCGAGCGGGACGAATCTCTCCTGGAGCGGTATATGGATGGCGGTTATGACAGGGAGTTCTGGCTTGCCGCAATGCGTCGCCTGATGCGGGACAATGCCGTGTATCCTTATGCTTGCGGCTCGGCCCTGCAGGGGGTCGGGATCGAGAGCTTTCTGCAGAAGATGGACCTGTTGACGGTAACCGATTATTCCAGTGAGGAGGCGTTTGCCGGCCGTGTCTACCGGATTCGCCATGACGAGCAGGGGACGAGAATCACGTTCATTAAAGCGCTAAGCGGGACGTTAAAAGTCAGGGATACCCTTCATTACGGTAATGCGGATAGCCCTGTAAGCGAGAAGGTAACCCAGATTCGCGTGTACAATGGCCATGAGTTTAAAGCCGTGGAACGGGTCGGAGCAGGGGAGCTGTTTGCCGTTACCGGCCTATCCATGGCCGCAGTGGGCGACGGATTGGGAGAGCTAAAGGACAGACCCGTCTATGACATGGTGCCGACCTTAAAGTCGAAGGTGATCCTTGAACCAGCCGTGAATAAGAAGGAGGTTTTGCGGTATTTCAACATTTTGAATGCGGAGGATCCTTCCTTAAATGTACTTTGGGAGGAGAGTCTGCAGGAAATTCATATTCACGTCATGGGAAGAATTCAGCTTGAAGTGCTCGAGCAGCTGGTCAAAGAGCGGTTTAACATCAACGTATCCTTCGATAAGCCGGAAATTTTGTATAAGGAAACGATCGAGACGGAGACAGTTGGTTATGGTCATTTTGAACCGTTAAAGCATTATGCCGAGGTTCATCTGCGCATACAGCCGGGCGAGCTGAACAGTGGAATCCGCTTCGAGAATGTCTGCCATGCCGATGATTTGTCGGTCGGCAACCAGAACCTCGTGCGCCATCATTTGTATGAACGGGATCATCATGGCTTATTGACCGGCTCGCCGCTGACGGATGTGGTTGTAACATTGCTTACAGGAAGAGCCCATAATAAACACACATCTGGCGGCGATTTCAGGGAGGCGACCTGCCGCGCGTTAAGACAAGGGCTGGAGAAGGCGAAAAACGTGCTGCTGGAGCCGTATTACCAATTTAAAATCAAAGTAGAGCTGGAGCAGCTCGGCCGTGTTATCTCGGATATCCAACAGGCTCACGGCAATTATGATGCGCCGGATACAGAAGGAGACAAGGCTATTTTAACGGGAACCGTACCGGTTGCTACCTTCATGGATTACGGCAGCGAGCTGGCTTCCTTTACGCAAGGAAAGGGAACGCTAAGCCTCGCATTTGCGGGTTATGACCGATGCCATAATGAGGAGGAGGTCATTGCGAAGATCGGCTACAACAAGGATGCAGACCCGGAATATACTTCTTCGTCAATATTTTGCGCCAAAGGCCAGGGGTACACTGTGCCGTGGGATGAGGCGGAGAGCAAGATGCACTGTTTGTAGTGTTGTGTTCTCTTCAAACGTTTGGGAATTCCTGTTTTGCTGATGATCTTTCAATCCCTTCTCATAGAAGAGTGCTATAATAGTATGAAGCAGCGCTAATTTCCAATAGAGGAAGCTGCACAATCCAGCCAAAGAAGTGATGACACAGGTGAATCGTATAAGGCCGAGAATACAACATGGCGCTGTTTCCGTGTTGAATCGTTTTTTTACCGGAACATCGATGGACTATAAGCAAATCATCGCGATAATTATTCCTATTTTTGTTGATCAGGGCTTTATAGTTTTGATGAGCCTGCTGAATACGGCTATGATCAGCTCGTCTGGAGTAGCTGCCGTCAGTGCGGTTAGTATGGTGGACTCGCTCAACATCTTCTTGATCAATGTGTTCGTAGCTGTAGCTACTGGAGGTACGGTCATCGTCGCGCAGTATAAAGGCAGCGGGAACCAGCAAATGGTGTCCAAAGCGGCTACGCAGGCCCTGTCCGCCGTGGCGGTCATTTCTGTGCTGCTCAGTGTCCTGATTATTGCCTTTCATACGCCAACGCTGAATTTGCTGTTTGGCAAGGCGGATGCTGATGTCTTCCAGAACGCCAGATTGTATCTTATCGGCAGCTGTATATCCTATCCGTTCATCGCGATATTCCAGGCGGTTAACGGCGTGCTAAGAGGCGTGGCGGAGACGAAAGCCAGCTTGAGCCTGTCTTTGATCATGAATATCACTTTCCTTTGCTTAAACGTGCTATTGATTACGGTTCTGGATTTAGGCGTGATCGGCCTTATTATATCTTTGCTGCTTGCCCGGATTCTGGGCATGATCAGTTCGTTGGTTTACTTGTTAAAATATAATCAGACCCTGCGTGTACAGTTGAAAAATACGCTGAAGCTGGACTTCTCGATCCAGAAGAAGATCATGTTTATCGGTCTTCCATTTGCGGCGGAGCAGATGTTCTTCAATGGCGGCAAGCTGTTGACGCAGACTTTTATCGTACAGCTGGGGACCCTGGCGATGACGGCAAATGCTATTAGCGGGTCGATTTCGCTCGTCTTTCAAATCGGCGGCAGCGCGCTGAGCATCGCAATCGTTACCGTTGTCGGCCAATGCATCGGCCAGCGGAATATCGAGGATGCGCGCAAATTCATTAAATCGTTCCTGGGATTATCCACGGTACTGTTCGTATTAGCTTCGCTAATACTGCTGCCGTTATTCCCGCTCATAGTGCAGATGTTCTCACCGCCAGCGGAAATCATTCCAACGATTTTCGGGCTGATTCTGTTGATCGCTGTCGTGCAGCCGTTTTTATGGTCGCTAAGTTTCGTTCTGCCAGCCGCCTTGCGTGCCGCAGGAGATTCCAATTTTACCTCGGTCTCGTCCCTGCTATCCATGTGGCTGTTCCGCGTCATCCTAGGTTATATTCTTGGCATCACGCTCGGTTTCGGCATTATGGGCGTATGGGTGGCGATGGTAGCGGAATGGGGAATTCGCGGATTCGTCTTCGCTTGGCGATTCAAGGGAGAGAAGTGGTATGCGCACAAATTGATATAATGAAGCTCAACAATGCTTTAATGTAAGAAATTGATAGTAAATGTAATTATATGATTGGTAATGTTTGGTTGAAAAGGGCGTCAGGATTTTCTGATGCCCTTTTTGTTGTGGGAAAGTTAGAAAAAAGGAATCAAGGAATACGCATGAATTCAAAGTTTTTACTGTGATTTCCAGACATGGTATGTTCGATTATTTATTTTTATGTTCTAATAATAAAAAGTATATTGACATGATTCGAAATAGAAGTATAATCAAAACATACAAATGAATACGCTTTCCAAAGTTATATATGAAAAAATACACAGAAATTCGAATGATGTTTGAACGATATGTGAACTCTTGCTGAGAAATACACTGTTTTCGGGTGCTTTTTAAGGTGTGGTGTTAATTTTAAAGTTAACATATAGAACAAAAATGAACTTAAGTGACTAAAAGGAGGATATGAAAGCTTGTGAAAACCCCGAATCCGCTGCATCACTTTGTGGACAATGAGAAATTCATCAAGAGATTAATGTTGATGCCGGCAGTGCTCGTGCTTATCGGGATCATGATCCCATTCCTGATTGGCGTGGCGACCTCACTCACAGACAAGAAGCTTTATGCGGGAAACTCTAATTTTATTTTCCTGAGCAATTATATTAACAACTTTAAAGATCCTGTTTTCCTAACGAGCCTTGGCAACACGCTTGCCTACGTCATTATGGCGATACTCATGCAGCTCCCTTTAGCCATACTAGCTGCCCTGCTGCTAGATATCCCGTCCAGAATCAGAGGGTTCATGCGTTCGGTGCTGGTGTTTCCTCTATTGATCCCGCCGATTGTATCAAGCCTGATGTGGAAGACGATGATGCAGCCCAACTCCGGGGTTCTGAATTACCTGCTGTCGAAATTCGGCATAGGTCCGTTTCCCTGGCTGACTAGCGTGGACACCGCCTTGTTCTCGCTTGTTATGATCGATACCTGGGTATACCTGCCGTTTATAACAATCATCCTGTTGTCCGGCCTGCAGTCTCTTCCGCAGGACATTCTGGAAGCGGCCCAGGTCGACGGGGCCAGTCCGGTTCGCACATTCTTCGCCATCAAGCTCCGATGGCTGAAATCCAGCATTCTTCTCGTTTTGCTCTTCCGTGTTTGCGATTCCCTAAAAGCGTTTGAATTGATTTACTCCACGACCCGCGGCGGTCCGCTAAATGCCAGCCGGACGCTGAATATTATGGCCTATGAAGAGGCATTCCGCTGGTCCAGCATAGGCAAAGCCATGAGCATATTATTTACACTTTGGATTCTCGCTTACATCGCCAGTACGTTCTTGATGCGTGAATGGAATAAGAGCGGAATCGAATAGGAGGCGCGCTGTGAACAATACCCCCAATAAATTACTCAAGACGGCTTTGCGTTATGCTGCGTACTTGGCTTTGCTATTCGTCATCTTGTTCCCGCTCTACTGGATATTAACGATGTCTCTCAAGAACTTTAAGGACATTATAGCCTATCCGCCGAGATTTTTATTTACTCCGACCTTTGACAATTATAGGCAAATCCTGTTTAACGGCGGCAGCTTTAGCGATCTGCAGGGTATCCCAGAATTTCTTCGCTACGTGATCAACTCCAGCATTACAACGTTCAGCGCAGTCGCACTGGGCCTAGTGCTAGGCCTGCCGGCGGCGTACGTGCTGGGCCGGGAGAACTCGAAGGCGAATGACCGGATCGCCGGAAACTTCATGAGCTATCGCTTCGCGCCGGAGCTTGTAGTTATTTTACCCCTTTACTCGATTTACAAGAAAATTGGCTTCTACGATACATTTCCTGGAATGATTCTCGTGCATCAGCTTATAACGCTGCCGCTTATCATCTGGATCATGCGGGGCTTTTTCCGGGAGGTGCCAAAGGAAATGGAGGAGGCCGCTAGCATGGATGGCGCCAATCATTGGGTGATCTTCTTCCGCATCATGCTGCCGATTGTGAAATCCGGAATTGGAAGCGCTATGATTATCTCTTTTGTCTTCAGCTGGAACAACCTGCTATTTGGCCTGGTCATGTCCGGGGGCGCTACGATGCCGGTCACGATGGGGATTTTGCAAGCGATGACCTTCGACCAGATTAAATGGGGAGAAATGGCAGCCTCGGCGGTAATCTCCTCTATACCGGGCATCATCATCGCAATATTTGCACAACGATTCCTTGTAAAAGGACTGACGATGGGGGCGGTCAAATGAAGAAATTTCAATTATTGTCGGTTGGCAGCTGGGCTCCCTTCGATCATCTGTTCAAGATGAGCCATTACCCGCAGGAAGGCGAGACGATCACCATCGAGACAAGCGGCAGCGGAGTTAGCCAGGTGTATTTCGGCGATTGCAGCATTAATCTCGCGTATGTGGCTGCGGCTTTAGGGACATCGACCTCCCTGGCTACAATCGTAGGCCATGATTTCGACACTTTTGGTTATCGGGCTCATCTTGAGCAGGGTGGTGTCGATCTGAGCGGACTAACGGTTAAGCCGGACTTGCCTAGCGGACACAACTATTTGTACTTTGACGATCAGGGCAAAGGCTTCTGTTTCTCTTATCTGGGCGCTGCCGAGCATCAGGAGGAGGAACGGATTCCGGACGGCTTGGCTGCGAAGGCAGAGCATGTCGTAGTCAGCGAGAAGTTCTCTTCTTATACGCTGGACGCGCTGCGTGAGGCACGGGCGGCGGGTGCCCGCACCTATGTCAACGGCATGGTCGAGACCGCCGGGAATTTGCTGGACGACTTTCTCTCCCTCACGGATGTCATGTTCATCAACGAAAGCGAATATGGCAGGCTGATCGCCAAAATCGGCGGAAATGAACTTAGTCTTTTTGAAAAATACGGTCTGGAACTGATCTTTATGACGATGGGAATGCGCGGCTGCAAGGTGATCAGAGCGGACAAGACGGAAATCGTGCCAGTTGTGAGGAGAGAACATGTCGTAGACACGACAGGTGCGGGCGATTCTTTTGCCGGAGGAGCGATCGCGGCGCTGATCAAGGGCTGCAAGCCCCGGATTGCCGCCCAGGTTGGAGCAACGGTGTCGAGCTTCATCATTGAGGCTTGGGGCTGTCAGAGCAATGTACCCGACTGGGGGAGAATGAGGGTCCGTTACCGTGAATATTTCGGGGATGAATTATAGCGCTAACCACGCGGTTCATTCCGCTAAAAACCAATCACATAAAGGAGGGTGCTAAATGAAAGTAATCGACGCTCACATGCACTATGGTACTGATGCGAAAGTGGCAAGCTCCGTATGTACACCGTACATGATTACGGGGCAGCCAGATACAGTTATTCGGTATTTGGATGAGCAAAACGCTTCGCATGGCGTTCTTTTTCCGCACGATCGGATCATGTCTCCCCCTTGGGATGTGGACTATGACAAAGCGAATATGCAGGTCGGGGAGGCCGTCAAGAAATATCCGGATCGCCTGGTCGGCGTAGCCCGCATTAACCCGACGTTCGGCAAGGAGCACACCTGTGCGCTGATCGACAAGTATGTGAAGGAATGGAACTGCAAAGGCCTTAAGCTTGTTGCCGGGTATGATTTCTATCGGCCAAACGATATGAAGGTGATGGGGCCTTTGATGGAAAAGGCGGAGGAGTACGGATTGACGGTACTGTTCCACTCCGGCGATGCGCCGAGAGATCTCCCTTCGCTGCAGGCCATTGCCGCCAAAAATTATCCGAAGGTCAACGTTGTGCTCGCCCACGCCGGAATGCATCTGTATTTATGGGAGGCGATTATCGCGGCCCAGGATTACCCGAATATCTATGTGGACATGTCACAGGCCTTTCCATTTGACATTAAAATCTTCATCGAGCAAGTATCCAGCGAGAAATTAATGTACGGCTCGGATGCTCCTTACCAGTCCGCCGCTGTAGAACAGCTCAAGCTGCGAGAAATCGGTCTCACTGAGCAGCAGCTGGAGCAGGTGTTCCGTACAAATGCGATGCGCATCTGGGGAATCAAGGAATAACACACAATAAAAAGCCAAGACAGGCAGAATGGAGAACTGACAATGAACATACTTCAAGAACTCTTTCCCGTAAAAAAACCGATTATCGGCATGGTGCACTCGCTCCCGCTTCCAGGCTCTCCGGAGTTCAAAAAATACAATCTGCCGGATATTTACGATTATTGCGTAGAGGAGGCGATGCGACTCATTGAGGGGGGCGTCGACGGACTGATGATCGAGAACGCCGGCGATATTCCTTTCGTTAAGTCGGAATATATGGGTCCGGAGACGGCAGCCTGCATCGCCATTATCGGCGAGCGGATCCGCAAAGAGACGAATTTGCCAATGGGCGTAAATATCGTGGCTAATGCGGCGATTCAATCCATTGCGGCTACGAAGGCTTTTGGCGGACAGTTCGTTCGGGTCAACCAATGGGCGAACGCTTATATTGCCAACGAAGGCTTTGTTGAAGGGGCTTCGGGCGTAGCGCTGCGCTATAGATCGATGCTGGAAGCTGAGGATATTCACGTGTTTGCGGACGTTCACGTCAAGCATGGCAGCCATGCCATCGTGGCGGATCGGCCGATTGAAGAGCTTGCCCGCGATGCGGCATTCTTCGGCGCATCCTCCTTGATCGCTACCGGCTTCCGCACTGGCGACCCGACGAAGGTCGAAGAAGTGCTTGCCGTGAAGAAAGGCTCAGATTTGCCAGTACTTGTGGGTAGCGGCATAGACGCAGGCAACTGCCAAGAACTGCTGAAGGTGGCCGACGGTGCGATTCTCGGCGTATCCGTCAAGGATCCGAATTTAATGAGCGGCAAGACGAATGTCGCCAAGCTGAAGGAGTTTATGGATCGCGTTCGCGAGCTTCGTGAAACGCTGTAGGACAGATTTTGCGGCGGAACCAGAGGTGCTGGGTTTTACGAATATAAACTGCAGGCTGTGAACCAATTGTGGAAAGAGGTGTAGCAAAAATGAAAAAGCAGATTAGTCTTCTAGCTATTGCAATACTTATATTATTTTCCCTTGTAGGGTGCGGACAGAAAGCTCCGGGCAATCAGGTGTCCAGTGGGGGAAATGGAGGAGGAACAACACAGGGAGAAGAAATCAACTTGCTTCTTGTCTCCCATACTTTTGTAGATGCACTTAAACCGCTCATTCCTGAATTTGAGAAGGAAACGGGGATTAAGGTGAAGTATGAGGTGCTGGCAGAAGGCCCGGCTTTTGAAAAATTGCTGGCAGATCTCTCTTCCAATACTGGAATCTACGATGTCTTCATGACTTCGCCGATCAACAACTGGCAGTATATTTCCGGTGGGTGGGTCGAGCCGTTGGACGACTATATTGCCGATAAGTCCAAGACGCCAGATTCCTGGGATTTCAACGATTTTGTGCCGGGGATCGTCAATTCGGGCCGCTGGACGGGAGAACCCCTCAAAGGCGTAGGAGAAGGCAAGCTGTACGCGCTGCCGATCAACTATGAAAGCTATAATTTAGCTTACCGTCCAAGCATTTTGAAGAAATACAATCTGGAAGTACCGAAAACTTACGAGGATCTCGGCAAAATGGTGACGGAGCTTTCCAAGCTCAATATGACGGATGAGAATGGCCAGAAAATTTATCCGATCGTCACCCGGTTCGATAAGTATTGGGATCTGACGTACCTGACGCTGGGCACGATGCTGCAAACCTATGGCGTGCATCTGATCGACGACAACGGTGAGGTGGTTATTGATTCGCCTGAAAGTATTGAAGCTACGAAGCTGTTCGTCGATATGATCAAGCAAGGTTCTCCGGAAGGCGCCGGTTTGTTCACCTGGTATGAAGCGCTGCAGGGTTTCGCTTCCGGTCAATATTTGTTTTCGTTGAATGAGGCTGACGGTTTTGCCTCTACTTATGAGAACAAGGACCAATCGCAGGTTTCCGATGATGTGGGCTATGCTTTAACACCGGAAGGACCGGATGGATCGCGCAGCGCCTCGATCTGGGTATGGTCGCTGGGGATGAACTCGGCTTCCAAGCATAAGGATGCCGCATGGAAGTTCCTGCAATGGACGACCTCCCGCGAGGTTATGATCAAGACGCATCTTGCGGGCAACATGAATCCGGTACGCGCCTCGGCGTGGGAAGATCCTGAGGTGGCTGCCATGGTGCAGAGCTGGGGCGAGAAAGAGGGGCAATACCTGTCCATTGTGCAGGAGATGTCCAAAGTAGCCGGACTCCGTCTGCCGGCGCATCCAGAAATTACCCGATTCCTGGATATTTGGGCCGAAGCCGTGCAGAAGGCTTATTACGGACAGGAGACGGTGGAGAATGCCTTGAAAGATGCCGCCGACCAGATTCGAAGATCTCTTTAGCTTTAAAGGAATAGACAACAAGTAGAAGATAGCAGCTGGAGATTAAGATCTCTGGCTGCTATTTTTTTTGCTGATCAGTGGTTGGCGTCATGATACATTCAATATAATTCATGATTTTCTACATAAGATCTTGTCCAATAATCCTTGTTAGTGCAATAATACGGAATATTCCGGGTAAAGGAATCAATGCGGCACAGCGAAAAAAATTGATGCACTTTTGCATGAGTTCACTATTGAATTGTGGTTTTACAGCTGGAATGCTGCATTATCCTTATGGGCCTTCCTTGAACTGGACCCTTTCCTTCCAATTAAATTAAACTACGGATTTATGATTGTACCTGGATGGTTCAGGATCAGGTAACTAGGTGTAATTCATGCAGTTAGTTCTGCGGTTTTGGCCGTGTTAGAGGGAACTAACTGCAAAACCTGCATTTAGTTTTAGGCTTTTTCGACGAATTCGCTCCATTCAGGCAAACTAACGGCATGTTTTGCATTTAGCGCATGGTTATTTTATAAAACAGCTTAACTAGCTGTATAAAATACATTCCGCATTAACAGACAATGGCCCTCCATTCCATGCCTGGGGTTACTCACGCAAGGAGATGGCTTATAGGAACGCTGAACACGATAAAGGAGGAGTCTTGAGCAATTGGGGAGAAGGAGACAGAACAAAAAAGAGGAGCCGAAGAGGAAATGTAAAGACAATTCCCCGACGATCCCCTAATTCTCAAACTCTTCATAAGCCGTAATCTTGGCTGATGGACGACTCCTAGCCTCATCTAACCTCACCCCATTCCATTCCATTCAATCCCTCTTGGTAAGGTCAGCCTAACACTCTGCCCCTTAATCGTTAACCTTGGCAATGATCACGTTTACGTTGATGCTCTTGCAGTAGGTGACGAAGCCTGGATCAATGTTGGAATCGGTAATTACCGTGTCTACCTCGGACAAGTGACCGACCTCCAAAAACTCAGGGTCGCCGAGCTTGCTGCTGTCGATCAGGATGACGACCTTCTTGGAGCGCTGAATGGCCGCCTGCTTGATCCGAAGCCCGCTAATGCTGGATGTGGACAGAACCCCGTTCATGGAAATTCGCGGCAGCCCGATAAAAGCGGTATTGAAGTTCATACACTCGATCATCTGCTCCGCAAATGGCCCGGCGCATGAGCCGGTCTCCTTCTGCAGCTCGCCGCCAAGACAAATAACCTTCACCCGGGATCGGGACATCAGTTCGTTGGCGGTCGAGAGAGTATCGGTAACGACCAGTAAATTTTGCGTATTGGAGATCAGCTGCGCCAGACAGTAGACCGTGGTGCTGGAGTCAAAAAAGACGCGATCTCCCTCGTTAATTAATGCCAGTGCCTCCCTGGCGATAGCCTCTTTCTCCTCCCGATTCACCATGATTCGCATTTCATAGGAGCGTTCCGATAACACGTTGTCCGGGGGAAGCATGGCCCCGCCATGGGAACGAACGGCGATTTTTCGCTGTACTAGGTCATCCAGATCGCGGCGAATTGTCATTTCAGTGACATTGAACAGGCGGGAAAGCTTAGCGACCTCGACCATTCCATTGCTTTTCAGCATATCCTCAATTTCTCTTAATCGTTCTTCTCTCAGCATATTAACACGCTCACGTTTCTTCTATATATAATGGGATATATTGTTTTTAAACACTCTAAATATAACACATATTAGAAAAATAATAAACAAAAACAAACAGCGATTAACACATTTTTTTGTTTCTAGCACATGTGAGGCAAGGATTTGATACAATAGGAGCAGGGCTGTTCGTTTTTGGTGAATTGAACATCAGGATCATATTATGATGAATGAACATGGCCTTATATCAATAGACGATATTTACAACAAGTTGATACAAAGCGGCTGGGATGCTCCCGGCCGCTTTTCTATTCGGAAACTTGTGAATTCCGGTTAGGACAATCCCATTCGTTTCATGGTCTGAAGGGGTAATGCCCCGAAGATCTGCTATGATATGGGATAGGGGAGGGAGTTTACCATATGAAGCAGCATGATTTCACGAAAGGCAATATCGGGAAACAGCTTGTTGTCTTCTCGGCACCGCTGCTGCTCACGAATTTGCTGCAGGTGTCTTATCAATTTATCGACAGCTTATGGGTCGGCAATTTGCTGGGTACGAATGCGCTAGGTGCAGTGGCAATCTCCAGCACGGTGCTGTTTTCGATCCTATCCTTCATTATAGGCATCAATAACGCTGCGCTCACCATACTATCGCAAATCAAGGGCAGACAGGATGAAGAGCGTTTAAGAAGCTATGTGAATGCTTTTTCCGTCATTTTAGGTTTGATCGCGATGGCGCTTGGCATTGTTGGCTATGTGTTGGCCGAAGAAGTTCTGTTTCTGCTGGGCACGCCTGATGAAATGATTTCGCTGGCTGCAAGTTACTTGCGAATTAATTTTCTGGGCATTCTCTTCTTATTCGGCTATAACTTTATCGGTACCGTCTATCGGGCGCTTGGCAACAGCAAGACGCCGCTGCGGTTCGTTGCGATTGCGGTCGTCCTGAATGCTGTGCTCGATCCGCTGTTTATCGTCGTGTTTCATGGCGGGATCGAGGGGGCTGCCTATGCGACAGTTGCGGCTCAGGGAGCTGCTTTCTTCTATGGGCTTGTGCTCAGCATTCGCCGTAAATTCATCCCGTTCTCTATACCGAAATGGCCGAGGAAAGCGGAAATCTGGCTGATATTAAAACAAGGCGTCCCATCAGGCCTGCAAATGATGGTTATTTCTGCGGGCTCGGCAGCGATCATGAGCGTCGTCGCTTCATTCGGAAATAATACGGTGGCCGGGTTTGGCGCGGCCCAGCGTCTTGACAGCCTCATAATGCTTCCAGCCCAAGCGCTTGGTGTCGCTGTGACGAGCATGGCGGGGCAAAATATCGCGGCCAAACAGTGGCGGCGCGTGCGCCAAATCGCAAAGTACGCCACTTTGTTGAATTTGGCTATTATGCTGCTGATCTCGCTGATCATTTATATCTTGGCGGAACCGGGAATAGCGATGTTTATTTCCGAGAGAGAAGCTGTAGCGTTTGGGGTTTCCTACGTACAGATGATTGCTTTTTTCTATCCGTTTCTAGGCCTGAACTTCATATTTAATGGGGTGGTTCGCGCTTCAGGAACGATGATGCAGGTGCTTGTGCTGAACATCATCTCCTTCTGGATTTTAAGATATCCGCTGACCTACTGGTTTGCGGGGCTGCTGGGCGAAAAGGGGATCGCCGCTGGTATTGCCACAAGCTTCGTCATTAGCAGCGCATTCTCCTATGCGTATTATCGCTTCGGCCGCTGGCGGAAGAAGGAGCTGTTTGCAGAGTCCGATGGTTAAGTCTAGCAAGTTCTGCATATTCGATGTTTCTGAGCAAGTCTTCATAATGCACGCAGCAACTAAAACTAATAGAATTACATGCAAAAGTCCGTTGTGTCTATATCAACAGCTCGAATACATGTTGGAGAACGTGGAGTTACAGCCGCTGTCTGACATGTATTTGTCGTACGACGAGAAACCCGGCATTCAAGCGTTCGGTAATACAACCGATGATTGCCCCCCCCTGTTCCGGGGAACATCCTACCATCACATGAAATTATGAATATAAGCGGTATGGAATACTTAGCTTAGAGGCTAACATTAGTGTCCCGGACGCTTTGAAATGATCTTTACCCCCAAACCTAGAAACCGTTGCTTGACCAGCATGTTAGCCTCGAATGAGCGACCTGTTTGGAACAATGCTGCAATGCTGCGCTAACAGTTGTTATAGCGGTTAATCATCCCCCAAAACGGAGGTTTCTTTTCTAACGGCCGTATGCGCGCTTATTTGGACGAAACAGCCCCTCTGTCTACGAAAAAAGTGGAAATAGACCCGCTGGTAACCGTTACATTTGGGTGGGCCCCATTTTGCCCAAATAGCGTCGCTCACAACCGTTAGAATTTCCACCCACTTTTACGTACCCGCATCTACCATCGGGCCAAGCGCTAATTTTGGTTTTGACCTGAATTCCCCATCATCCCCGGGCTGGGGCTTAAGCTCATTATTTCAGGATCGGATCTTTCCTTTCTGCTAGGAGCGCGGCGACCATACAAAGAATGAAAAATATGCATTTCTCCTCTATCAAACGCTCCTGTCAAAATTAATTTGTTAAACATAGTTTATATTGTTCATTAAATTAATTATGGGAGGTTTGAAATATGGCTAGCAGAGAGTTATGTGAGCGGTTGGCTAGAATTATTGGCGGACAGGTAATAACGAGTAAACCGGTTTGCCTTGTTCAAACTTTACGGAAATTAAAACTTAAGATTCTTGGCAGACGCAGTAGATCTCCTTTGACATTGCCGTTTGCGTTATCAGTAGAATCTCGCGACTCCCGCGGACGCACTCTAAACTTAGGGGAAACAGTGATATTAGAAAGAGAAATCAATCCATTTGTCTCAGAATTACGTAAGCGAGGTATTAAAGTCACTGCAATTCATAACCACTGGCTTTTCCAGAATGTCCCATTTAAATATATACACTGGGAGTCCATTGATAATCCAGTTGCGTTTGCGGAAAAAAGCGCAGCTGCTGCTAGAGCAGTAGGAATACTTCCAAGAAGGTAAGAAGAGTTTGACTATAAGTCTACAAAAGAGTTGGAAGGCGGATGCATAGGTATCCGCCTTTGTATTTTTGATGTGTTTCTTGAGAGAACCTGTTCCTAGTTTTTGGTTTTCTCATAATATGACTTTAGTAATTGGCGGTTCAACGGCTATAGGGATTAATTCCCTGGACAAAAGTTTTGATTATGGGCTGTGCACAGTCTTAAAGTTCTGATTTTCGACAAAGTTAGAGGTTTTTCAGCTAAGCTGGCGAAACTCTCTTAACCGACAAGATCATTAGTAAAGGAGAAGGGTCATGAAAGTTATCAAACGTAAATATTACATACTTGTCGCTGTCCTGGCGATGCTTGGGGGATTGTTTGGCGCTACTGGCGGCAACGCGCAGGCCGCGAAGGCGGACGATGCGTTCATTCAAGAAATGGCGCAGCAGTATCAAGCAATCCGCGACGAATTCCGGGGCCAGTATGACTCGGATTTGAAACGGATTCGGGAAGATTACGAGCAATTTCTGCAGAAGTCCAGAGAGGATCAGGCAACACTGGAGAAGCTGCTGGACGAGGATCTGGCTTATTTGACGGAGCTGCTCAGAGAGGATTATAAACAGCTGCAGGCGGCTTACGGCAAACAATCGAGCTATCGGAGCAAATTGCAGGAATATGACCGGGCGATTAATCCGAATTATTCCTCCGGCCCGTTATGGAAGTACAGCAAGGAGAGCACTAAGAGCTATTCCTCGAGCATCCATTGGAAATTCAACAATGAGATTAACCCTAACTATTCCAGCAGTCTGATGTGGAAATACAGCAATAATGTTAATCCGTCCTATTCCTCAAGCATCATGTGGAAATATGCCAATACGATGAATCCGAACTATAGCAGCAGCCTGATGTGGAGGCTGGATAATGAGAGCAATCCGTCCTATTCCTCCAGTACGATGTGGAGGTATGCGCAGGGCGGCATTAGCCTGACTACGGCGAGAGAGCAAATGGCTACGATTTTTGCCAATGCAAGAAAGGATCTTCAGGCTGCCCGGGATGAAGCAGTGAACGATATGAACCGGCTGAAAGCCGAGACGGAATCGTCCATTATCGCGCTTCGTAATAACAGCGTAGAGAAATTGCAGCTTCAGCGGGCTGCGAGCTTGTCGCAAATTTCGTCCATCCGGGAGCGCAATTTCGGGAAAGGCATTACACCGGACAAGCTGCAAATCAGCTTCGATAAAATAAGAGTGATCATCGATGGCGAAATCATGGTGTTTGAACAGCCGCCGGTCATGAAAAACGGCAGTACGCTCGTGCCCATGAGAGCTATCTTCGAACGTCTGGGCGCTACCTTGAAGTGGGATGCCAAAACGCAGTCGGTAGCCGCAACCAAAGACGATACGAGCATTGAGCTGACATTGGGCAATAAGGCCGCAAAGAAGAATGGACAGGTCATCAACCTGGATGCGCCCGGGCAGCTTGTCGGTTCTCACACGATGGTGCCAATCCGCTTCATCGGCGAATCGCTGGGCGCCACGGTAAAATGGGACAGTGCGACGTTGACCGTATACATTACAACGACCCCTGAGGAATCTGGCGATATCCTCCCGTCAGAGACAGAGGAACCGGTAACGGGCAGTGTTACTACAAGTTAAATAGTAGAAATAAGGCGTTTGAAAAAAGCCCCTTAACAGATCGTTGATCTTGTTAAGGGGCTTGCTGCTTGAAATTACCTGATTTCATCCAGAAGCGCATAGGCTTCCTGTTTCGTTTGAACCTGTAATAGCTGATCCCGGAAGTTATCGTCCATCAGTTTGCGGGAGAGCATTTGCAGTATTTTGAGATGTTCATTGCCTCTGTTCTCGGCAGGGACCGCAATCATAAAGATTAATTTGGCTGCGGTACCGTCTACGCTGTTCCAATCGACGCCGTCCTGCTTGATTCCGAATACGACACGCGGCACCAGGACTGCGCTTGATTTGCCGTGCGGTACGGCGATGTTCATGCCGATACCGGTGGAGCTTTCCTGCTCACGGTTTAGTATCGCTTGTTTGAACTCGGAAGCCGAGCTGATCGCTCCATCCGCCTGCAGCATCCCGATCATCTCATCAATGACACCGTCACGGGACGTGGCCGTCAATTCGGTTTCGATAAGATCCAAACTAATAATATCCGTCAATTTACTAATAGGCTTATGTTGCTCTGCCGCCGAAGACTTGGCTGCAGGTTCTGCAGCAGGCGCAGCAACAGCTTCATTCGCTGGGGAAATTTCAGAATCAGCCTTAGCGTTGGTTTTACCGCTAGTAGCCCTGCCCTCTGCGATTGCTCCATTAGCTGCAGCAAATTGAGGCTGAACAACATCTTTCTTCAGCAGCTTAATCATCAATGCCGTCACGAATGAGCCGATAATGACAGCGATAAAGAACATAACTACGTTATCGACTGCGCCCAGTACGGCAACGATAGGGCCGCCGTGTGCTACCCGGTCGCCAACCTGGCCGAGCATGGCGATGACCGATCCGGTCATGGAGCCGATCATGATGCTGGGAATGACGCGCAACGGATCTTGGGAGGCGAAGGGAATCGCACCTTCCGTGATGCCGAACAATCCCATGGTGAACGATGCCTTGCCGGACTCCCGCTCCGCATCATGGAACTTCCGTTTGAACAGGAACGTCGCAAGTCCGAGCCCGATCGGCGGAATACAGATTGCAACGGCAATCGGTCCCATAATTTCATAGTTGCCTTCCCCGATCATCGCCGAGCCAAACAAGAAAGCAACCTTGTTCACTGGGCCGCCCATATCAAAGGAAATCATCGCTCCGAGAATTAAGGCCAACAGGATTGAACTGGTTCCCTGCATGCTGGCCAGCCAGGAGGTCAGGAATTCAAAAAATTTCGCAATTGGTCCGCCAAGAAGAAGAATAAAAGCGAGACCGACGATCAGCGAAGCCAATACCGGGATGATGATAATCGGCATGATAGGAGCAAGCGCTTTGGGCACCTTCCATTTCTTGATCCACAGCGCCACATAACCTGCCAGGAAGCCGGCGATAATTCCGCCGATAAATCCGGCGCCTGCCTCACTGCCGTAGAAGCTGCCGTTCGCGGCGATGAAGCCGCCGATCATCCCTGGAGCTAGGCCAGGCCGGTCAGCGATACTAAAGGCGATAAACCCGGCCAGGATCGGCACCATAAAGGTAAAAGCAGCCCCGCCCAGACTTTCGACGATTTTCCAGAAGGAGCCTTCCGGAATTTGCAGTCCGCCTGGCGTCGGTTCTCCGCCTATGGACAGGGCAATCGCAATCAGCAGCCCGCCTACGACGATAAACGGTACCATGTAGGATACACCGCTCATCAGATGGCGGTAAATTTGGTTTTGCTTGGCTGCCTGCTGCCTGCCGCTGCCGCCGGACGGCTCTTGCCCCGGACGGGCCTGATAGACAGGTACATCACCGCGAACGAGTTTTTCGATCAAAGCCTCCGGATTCCGAATCCCATCCTGGACCCCAGCGACCAATAGTTTTTTGCCGACAAAGCGGCTCTTGTCTACATGCTTGTCAGCGGCAATAATAATGCCATCCGCTTGGGCAATGTCCTCTTCCGAAAACTCATTCTCTACGCCGATAGAGCCTTGGGTTTCCACTTTCATGCCGACTCCTAGCTTGTCGGCCGCCTTCTGCAAATTTTCAGCAGCCATGTAAGTATGCGCAATGCCGTTAGGGCATGAGGTAATGGCTAAAAATTTCATTTGGAGAACCTCCCCTTTGTTTAAATCGTTTACATCTAGATATTAACCTAATAAAACAGGGGAAAAAGTTATTATTTTTACCGCAGCTTCCGGCAAAATACGTTTTATAGGAGTGAAAAGATCTCCTCGGGCTGTTCGGCCCGGATCAGCTTCTCCACCAGGGAGGGCTGCTCGCTAAGCAGCGAAAGTCGGTGGAACAGCTTCTTCGTATTCTCCTGCTCCTGACTCCGCAGCGCCAGCATGAATACGATAGAGACCTTGTCCTGTTCCCAATCCAGCGGTTCCTTTAAGGTAGCAATGGCAATTTGCGATTGCTTCACCAGCTTGGGATCGCCGTGCGGGATAGCAATTCCGCCGCCGATGGCCGTCGAGGAGGCTCTTTCCCTCAGGAGTGCTTGATGAGCATAGTCTTGCTCTACATAGCCTCTGGCATACAGGAGGTTGGCCATTTGCTCGATAATTTCGAAACGATGGGACACTTCGACCTGGGTGAGGATCAGAGATGGCTTCGTGTGCATTTGCAAAAAAGAAGCCGAGGCATCCGGCGAACGCTCCTCCAACTGTTCAAGAAAACTGGCGATTTTCTTTATGTCCGCAGCCTCCAGCAGAGGAGATACCTCGACATGAGGAACATCAATGCCGTCCAGCGGAATAGTCGTTACGATAAAATCCACCGGATGACGATCCAGGTATGCCTTCAGGTCCGCCCTTCGAACGGAGTCGAGTACTTGGATGGCGCTAAATTTGCGCTCCAGCTTCGAGCGCAGAATTTCCGAGATGCCTATCCCCATGTGGCATACGGTGACGATATTCCTGATGAGCTTCGTCTGTTTGTTTAACCGTTCGATGGCTGCCTGAAAATGCAGGGTAAGATAAGCGGCCTCATCTTCCGGAATCGCAAAATTGAACTTGCGGTTCAGCTCGTTGGCGGCATAAATTACCATGCTGAACATATAGGGATACATTTTCTTAATATCGTGCAGCAGGGGGTTCGTTACACTCAGCCCGTAGCTCAAGCGATGGATCGTTGAACTTAAGTGGATGCCAAGTCCTTCCTTGAGTGCGGTATCCTGTCCAAAATCAATAAATGTCAGGCTGGACATTTTCCGCAATAGCGATTCCAGAATTTCGGTCACTTCTGCGGTAATTTTCAGCGGTTGTTCGGGCAGATCGGCTGTCTCTATCCGGCTGTGCGAACGGATTTTTGCGCCTAATAAATGCGCCGTTAAATAAACGAGCTCATCCGCAGAGAAATGAACCGAGAAGGAGCGCTCCAACTGTTGAGTAAAGGCGAGCGTCCACTGGTACTCTCTTTTATTGCGAATAAAGGCCTGTTCCTGCTTGGAAAAGGAAATCGGCTGATTCAGCTTCGTACGTCTTATCATGAGGAGGGTATGGACGAGCAAATTATCAAAGGCTTCATCCGTAAAATGAAACGATTGATCCTCCTCCAGCCGCTTCAACTCCCTGGTTACGATATCCACTTCATAGGCTTCAAACTGCTTTTTGATGAAGTGGTTGGTCGTAGTCCCGATTAATTGGGTCACCTTAGAGAGGGCGGCCCGTTTGTCTTTTTCGGCACCCTCGATTGTAATTCCGACTTTCTGTTTGGAGACGACGGCAAGCTTTCTTTTGCCCAGCCACGGATGCAGCGAATCCAAATCCTTTTTAATGACGGTACGATTGACGTAATATTTATCTGCCAATTCCTGAAGCGTTGTAGGCTTGGTATTCATGAGAAGCTCGTAGGCGAGCGCGGCAATCCGGTTATCGTCCCGTTCATACCCGCTATCCTGAACAGAGCGGAATAATTGGTGGAACAGCCTGGTCCGCTCTTGTTCTTCAATGTCGAGCTTCACGCCGATCCCTGGCTTGCGCAGCAGTCTGGCACTACTGTGTTGAGCCAGGTAGACGTCAATGGCATCGAAATCATTTCGAATCGTTTTCTCCGAACAGCTTAAATTCATCGCCAAGTCACGCACTATAAAATACCGGCCAGCATCGCTTAACAGCATTCGCAATATTTCCTGTTGACGCGTATTCATCGTTCAATTCCACACCTTGCCTAAAAAATTCTAAGTCATTCTCATGCATAAATCGCTCCCATTATAGCCTAGCGCAGGCAGTTATCCAAACCCAATTCATTAGCACACATGCTGGCTGATCGAATAAAGATGGTGAATCCCCCCGGAAATTGGTAGTATGAGGGAATAGGAGCAAACCATTAAGGCTATTTCCAGCAAATAGCGACTGGGAGGAAGGATATGCAGGAGAACACGAGAAGGACAATCCGCTGGGGCATCATGGGTACGGGCTGGATTGCTGAGAAATTTGCCGCAGATTTAACGCATGTCAGCAACGGGGAAGGGATGGCGGTCGGCTCGCGAACTCTAAATAGCGCGAACCAGTTTGCCGCAAAATTCAATATCCCTCGGGCGTATGGAAGTTATGAGGAACTGGTGAGCGACCCGGAGATCGATGCGATCTATGTGGCGACTCCGCATCCTTTTCACCGCGATAATGTCATAACCGCTCTACGTGGCGGGAAGGCCGTCCTGTGCGAGAAGCCCTTTACGGTGAACAGCAGGGAGCTTGAGGAGATTATTGCATTCGCCAAGGAGAAACGTCTGTTCTTGATGGAAGCGATGTGGACGCGGTTTCTGCCGCCGATCGTTCAGGTCAGACAATGGCTGGAGGAAGGAAGGATCGGTGAGGTCAAGCTGCTCAAGGCAGAATTCGGCTTCCGCAGCGACTGGAATCCAAGCGGCAGATTGCTTAATCCGGAGCTTGGAGGCGGTGCATTGCTGGATGCAGGGATTTATCCGGTATCGTTTGCATCCATGATCTTTGGCCCGAATCCAGAGCAGGTATGGAGTACGGCCCATATCGGCGAGACGGGGGTCGACGAGCATTTCTCCATATTGCTGGATTATGGGCAAGGGCGCTCAGCTTCCCTTCACGGTGCGGTCAGGCTCGCTCTTACGAACGAAGCTTATATTTACGGGACGGAAGGTTCGATTCATATCCCTTCATTCCTGAACGCTGCGAAGGCTGTTCTTCACGTTAACGGGCAGGAACCGGTTGAGGTAAAGGATGACCGGACTGCTGTCGGGTATGCATTTGAAGCCGAGGAGGTAGGCAGATGCCTGCTGGCCGGAGAAACCGAAAGCAGCGCAATCACATTAGCGGAATCGCTCGGAATTATGCAGCTGCTTGATCAGTTAAGAGCCCAGTGGGGCTTGAAATATCCATTTGAATAGCCAGCCGGCATAATATCTATTTTTGCAGGTTAGAGCCTTGAATGACTATATGTCTTCAAGGTTTTTTTATGGATAACATATCTGATAACCTCCCCAAAAAGGCATATTGACTATAATATGTAAAAATGATTATTGATGTAACCGCTTTAAAAATTTAGCATAACAACTAGCCCGCAAACATTCTCATCTAGATATAATCCTTATTTCTTAGAGGAGGTGAGCCTGCTTACTGCTCCAGGAGTTTTAAGGAAAGACGCAATATATCCTTTATAATGGAGGTATGATCATGAATTCCCAATCATCCGTTAACCCGTTTAACATCCGCAATTATAAAATCATCGCCGTTGCCCTATGCCTGGCGCTTATTCTTCCATGGCTGCCAAGCGGACAGGCAAATGCGGCTGCGCTCTTTAGCGACAATTTTGAAAGCGGTAACAGTAATAATTGGACGTCGACGACCGGTACTTGGGCTGTAGTGAAGGACGGAAATTCTTATGTATACTCCCAGACGAGCACAAGCGAAGGGCGCACCTCGGCCGGAAACGCCGCATGGACAAACTATGCTGCACAGGCTGATGTCAAAGTGGAAGATTTCAATGGGACCAATCGCACCTATGTGGCAGGCCGTTATAAGGACGGCAACAACTATTATGCAGCATCACTCTATAACAGCGGAGGAGGCAAGCTGGAAATCCGCAAGAAAGTAGGCGGCTCCTCCTCGACGCTCGTGACCAAAAATTATCCGCTGTCAGCAGGCGTATGGTATAACGTCAAGCTGGAGCTGTCGGGTTCTACGATCAAAATGTATGTGAACAATACGCTGGAGCTGACAGCCACCGATTCCAGCCTGACCGCCGGAGCCGTCGGCTTCGTTACAGGCAAAACATTGGCTAAATTCGATAACGTCTCCGTAACGGAGCTTGAAGAGGGCACGACGCCAACGGATCCGCCGCCGAATCCTGATCCGGATCCAGGCATCCCGGCTCCTGCAGATGGGGATCTCTACGTAGCTGCTAACGGTTCTGCCAGCAACCCGGGAACGCTGGACAAGCCGACCACGCTTGCAGCGGCTATCACAAGAATAGCTCCAGGCAAAACAATCTATATGCGCGGAGGGACATACAGCTTCGATTCCACCATTACGATCGAACGCGGCAATAACGGCACCTCCAGCGCCCGCAAAAACCTGGTTGCTTATGCCAATGAGAAGCCGGTTCTAGATTTCTCGGCCCAGGCTTTTGCCTCCACGAACCGCGGCATTCAATTATATGGGCATTACTGGGTAATTAAAGGCCTTGAAATCAAAGGCGCAGGTGATAATGGGCTGTACATTGGCGGCAATTACAACCGGATCGATCAGGTCGAGGCGCATCATAACCGGGATACAGGCATTCAAATTGGGCGCTATGCCTCAAGCGCGCAGTTTGATGAATGGCCAAGCTATAATCTGGTCATCAATTCATACTCCCATGACAACTATGACCCGGATAACGGGGAGGATGCGGACGGTTTTGCCGCCAAGCTGACCGTTGGTCCGGGCAACGTATTTGACGGTTGTATCGCAGCCTACAACGTCGATGACGGCTGGGATCTGTACACCAAGTCCGATACCGGCCCGATTGGAGCGGTGACGATCCGCAACAGCATTGCCCATCATAATGGTCAGACCTCGGATGGCACCTCAACGACGGATAGTGACGGAAACGGCTTCAAGCTGGGCGGAGAGAAAATCGGGGTCAACCACATTGTCGAGAACAGCATCGCCTTCCAGAACAAGAAGCATGGCTTTACTTATAACAGCAATCCTGGATCGATCCAAATGAAGAACAATACATCCTGGGCGAACGGGCAGAGCAATTTCGCCTTCGATGTCGGCACGCATATTTTCACGAACAACTTATCCTTCCAAGGCGGTGCAAGCGATAAGACTAGCGGCACCGATGTGTCCAGCACGAACGTGTGGTGGAAGAACAAAAAAAGCGAAAACGCCAAAGGACTTCTCGCCAGCGCTGAGGACTTCGTCAGCCTGACCCCTACATTAACGCGCAATAGCGACGGTTCTCCGAATCTGGGTAACTTCCTGAAGCTTGCTTCAGGGAGCGATTTAATCGGCTCGGGTACGCCAAGCGGAACGAATATCGGGGCGCGTTAGGCTCGATTCCGGAGGCAATTAATGAATGGGGCTGTCCAGAAAGTCAGTAAAAAACCTGACCTTCTGGACAGCCCATGCTCTTCAGAGGGTGGTTTGGGGGCTAGTGGAATGGATGGGAATAATGGGAATAATGGGAATGATGGAATTGATGGAATTGATGAGGCTGATGCGATTGGTAGGAATAATGGGAATAATGGGACTTATGACGACTGGTGAGACTGATGGGGCGGGCGGGATTGATGAGATTGATGGGATGGCTGAACTCGTAGGGCTGGTCACCTGCTAACGGACAGGAGATCCGCTATTTGTTAAAGTAGGCGCTCTTTTGCTATGCTTGCGGACCCTGGTTCCGTTATTTGGCCAAATGGACTGTCAAAAACATGCTTTTGGGAGCAATAGCGGAACACAGGTCCGTTAGCTCTTCAGATTCCTCGTTATCTCACAAATAGCGTCCTCTGTGTCCGTTCAGGGTTGCGGATATCCAGTTGCCCCGCCAGCCAACCGCCAACACCCACACCCACACCCACACCCACACCCACACCCACACCCACACCCACACCCACATCCAACACCCAACTACCTCACAACAGCAAACACCAAAAACAGATGCGTAAAAAAAGACGGAGAAACGCGAGGTTTTCCGTCTGACTTTTACTTTAAGGACTTGTTGGACAGTCCTTTTCTATAGGTGCTGAATAACCAATCCTGCATAGATAGCTATGGCCGCTGCCGACAGGAATGGAGCAAATGGAATGGACGATGCTTGTCCGGGGCGCAAACAGCTGACTATCCCCGCATATATGAGTGCAAGAACACCGCCCGCTAGAAGCACATAAATATTGGCATGCCAGCCCACCCAGATCCCGATGGCCGATAGCAGTTTAATATCCCCTGCGCCTATGTAGAAATCCCATTTGGATTTGGCCAGGAACAGGAGGAGGGAAGGAAAGAGTAAACCTAGCAGGGCATCCGCCAGGTAGAAATACAGCCAGCTTTGAAGCAATCCTAATGCGAGAAGCAGGATGACAAGCTGATTAGGAATGATGCGCTTTTTTATATCGCTGATGCTGCAAATCAGCAGGAGCAGGATGAAGGCAGATGCCAACCATATATTCATAGAGAAACCCTCCGTAATGTTCGATAAAATACGCCAATATTTTCAATGATTTCCCGAAAAATGTCAAAAAATCTGTACCTACTACTTTATTCCTGTTTTCGAAAACTCGTAAAACTTAAGACCTCTAGAGGTAGGAAGTAAGTCTATATTAAGGATTATTTATACAAATAAGGTATTGTACGACCTATAGGTTACTTGTATAATGTTCAGCATTAGCGAGGTAAATATTACTAATTAATATGATTTTTGCTTTAGTAGGTGAACACATGAAGCTGCTTATTGTAAGTGGTGGGTTTCATAGAATCGTGACGCAGTATCTGCCTAAAAAGACAACAGTCATTCATCCCCATGCTCTTGAACTGCGAAATTTGTCGGATTACCTGAACGGCGGAAATCCTGTAGGCGACGGAATCCTCATAACGGATCAGGCCTTTACACAAAAGCCGGGCCTTGACCGGGAGCAGCTCAACGGGCTGCTGGAATGGATCGAGGTGAATAGCACCTCAAGGATTCCTGTGGTTCTCGTCACGCGAGATTTCATGAAGCCTTTTGAGCTGGGCATGCTGACGCAGCGATTTGATCACTTGAAGATCGTTGTCAGCGATACGGCGAGAATTCCGGCAGAAGTATTCCAGCGCTCCATAGAAGAAATGGGCCGGAATGACACTGCCCCCATACATAATGATTTTAAGACAGAAGCCAAGTTTATGCACGAACAGCCAGCGCGGCCGGGCCAAACCGAGAAGAAGCGCTCTTTCTTCGACCGCTTTCGCCCAAAGTCAGAGACAAACTCAGAGCGGACGGCCACTGACCGTTTAACGAGGGACATTGCCAACATTAGCCGCGGGATCAGCAGAGTCGTTGCGGTTACCGGCCATCGCGGCAACGGGTTAACCAGCACCGCCGTCAATTTGGCGCATGAAGCCAGCAAGCGGGGGCTGAGCAGCATCATTGTTGACATGGATGCGGAATACCGCAGCATGAATATGTATTTCAGCCGTTTTCATGATATGACGAATAAGGATGAGCAGATGAGCTCATCGCTGATTCGCACGCTCGCCAGGCCTCAGGATTACATGACGACAGCTTTTAATATCCAAGATCAGCTCTGGCTAACATCGCTTGGGTACTCTTTCAATGACCGCAAGCTGATGGAGCAATTCTATAACAGCGAGAAACTGGTAGGCTTGATTTCCGTGCTTCGAACCAAGTTCAATCTCGTATTGCTAGATATGCCGCTTGATTTGCTGCGGAGCTTTCAGGAGACGATGATCCATATCGACGTATTCGGCTTATGTATACCGAACAACTTGCATGCGGTCCTTAGTACGGCCCGAAATGTAGAGGTGGTGCTCGATCGGGAGAAGGCGTCTTATTTTAATGCCAAATCGAAGGTCATCGTGACGAAATACAACGACCGTTCCCGGTTCCAGGGATCCTTGTTTGCGCCTGACAGGGTTAGCGAAATACTCGCCTCGGGCATCAGCGATTCCTTTCAGTACGAAATGAAAACGGCCGGGGTTGTACCTTACAGCGACGCCTTTGATGCGCAGATCGAGACGGATATCCCTGTGACGAACACGGGAGCCGAGTTTGAGAAGGCTTTTGGACAAATGCTTCTAAGATTAATGGAGGGTGCGTAGGCTTATGGACTTAAGTACAGTAAAAAGCGTCTCCCCTAACAAGAAACTGTTCAAAAAGATATTGGCCCTACTATTCAGTATTGCTGTGATCGTCGTGTCTTTTATCGTATTGAACAATGCCAACGAGGCGGCCAAGGACACGGTAGAGGTGCTGAAGGTCAGTCAAAGCGGGGGGATACCGGCATATGTTCCTTTAACAGACAAACAAATCAAGAAATATGCCATCATCCGGAAGGAGTACACCGAGGACATGATTCTGGCTGAGGATCTGTCTTCTGTCACGGATAAATTTACGAAATACTATTTGCGGGACGGCAGTATTTTGTATAAGGATCAGCTCATGGAAGAGAAGCCTTTGCAAAATGAATGGCTGTACGAGCTCGGCGAGGAGCATGAGGTGCTTACATTGCCGTACAACTTCCTTGAGGCGGGCGGAGACATTCTCATGCCGGGCGATAAAGTGAGGATTCGCGTATCGTTCGAGCAGGAAGTGCCGGATAGCTCCGGCAATCCGAATGCATTTGTCTCCACGCGAACCCAAATGAAGACGGAGGTGCTGTTTGACAGCATCGAAGTTCGGGACATGCTCAATTCCAGCAGCCATTCGATTTATGAGGTGTACAAAGAAGTGCTCAAGCTGAGCGAAGACAAGCGGCAGGAGGTCATGAAGAGCAACGACTTCCTGAAGAGCATTCAGCCGAGATCGCTGCTCCTCGAAGGAACGAGGGAGCAAATCGATAAATTCGCCAAATATAACGGCTACGACGGGAAGAAATATTTGATTACGATACTGAGCCGCAAGAATAGCCAGGTTATTCTGGATCAGCTGCCTACTTTGCAAAGAGAGGTGGAGTCATGGATCAACACGACAAACTGAAGCTCGATGACGTGCTGAGCAAAATTTCGGCGAAGGAGTTAATGGGGACGGAGCTGCAGGACAGCAAGCTAATCTACAGCGTCGTCGGCTTTATCCCTGCGTGCGATATGGTGGACAACGCCCTGGTCATCAGCAATCTCGGCTATTTGCTGGCCCAGAAAGGCCTGAATACCTGCATCGTCGATTTGAAGGTGTTCAATCCGAACATTTACCACTACCTGGATGTGAAGCCCAGCAAGAGGGGGAACGGGCTGATAAGGGTGCTAAAAAGCGACAAGGTCGATTTCCGGGAGGAAATTCAGGCCACGAAATATGAACGCTTGTACGTGCTGTCCCCAAGCCCGCATGACTTGCTTGAAGAATATTTCGATTTCGAATTCGAGCATTTGGAGCGGGTCATCGATACGCTCAAAGGGATGTTCGACATCATCCTGCTCGATATTCCGAACAATCCCCCGCTCGAGTTCTGTCTGGGGGCGATGAAATCCTCGCATGTCGGCTTTTTTACAGCTACGGAACGTATCGAGGCTCCCAGCAACATGACCCGCATGCTTGATTTTGCCGCTTCCGTCGGCATCAGCACGGCGAAATTCACGAGCGTCATTCTCATGAACGTTCAGGATATCAACTATGACTACAAAGGGTTCAAGGAGTTCGGTTTCAATATCGTGGCGTCCCTGCCGATGATCAAAGCGGCCTATGCCTACTCGCTCGAGGGAAAGCTGTATGTCAGGGATAATCCTTTGGTGAACAAATATTTTCTGCGGGAAATGCGCAAATTGGCAGACATTTTAGGCAACCAGTAAGGGAGGGATCAGATCGAATGCTCACCCGTGCAAAAATCAGCGATATGCAGCAAAAAGTAGCGCACCAGATCAGCAAGCCTGAAGATATGGAGGAACTGAAAAATAAGTACACGACCATTCAGTTTGAGGAAGCGCTGGAGCTGTGCCAGAAATACATAACGAAAGTAGCAACCCACGCCTTTCGCCGGGAGAACGATCCTGCCCGCAAGCGCGAAATGACGAAAGCATATATCAATGAATTCGTGGATTCGCAGAAGCCGGTCGTCGAAGGATATTTTGAGCTGGTGGAATTGAAGCAGGCGCTGATCAATGAAATTACCCACTACGGACCGATCACGAAGGCGATGGAGGACCCAACGATTGATGAAATACGGATCAACGGCACCGATCAAATCTTCGTGGAGAGCGGCGGGAAGACGATTCCCTGGGATCAGCATTTTATCGACCGCGAGCATTTGGAGCGGATCATATCCAAGCTGCTCGGCGTTTCCAAGGTCCGGCTCACGCCGAAAATTCCGATGGTTAACGCCCGTACGATCGAAGGATACCGTGTAAATGCCACTCATGCCGACATCTCGCCTTATGACATGCCGGCGGTGGTGATCCGGAAATTTAGCAAGAAGAGTATTACCCCGGAAATGATGCTGCGAAATGAATCATTCTCCGTCAATATGTTCAAGCTGCTGTCCCTGCTGCCCAAAGCCGATCTTTCCTGGATTACGGTGGGGCCGACGGGCAGCGGGAAGACAACGCTGAACGAGATGATGGTCAAGGAGATCAATCCGCTATCCCGGATCATTACGATCGAGAATCCTTCGGAGATGCGGCTGCTGCAGCGGGAGGGCAATAGCGAGCACGGAAGAATCATCAACGACGTGCTGCAATACGAATCGGTGCCGGATGACGATGACGCGAGCCCGGCGACGATGGAGAATTTGCTGATTAATGCCATGAGGCAGTCGCCCCATTGGATTGGCCCGGGCGAGCTGAGAACGCCTGGGGAATTTGCGACCGCGCTGCGGGCGGCCCAGACCGGCCACTTCTTCTTCACGACACTGCATGCCGAGGGCGACCGGGAGGCGATTTACCGTTTCCTGACCGCCTATCTGATGGCCTCCAATGAGCCGGCGGAGCTGGCGCTTCGCAATATTTGCAGTGCCGTCAAGTTCATCGTATTCCAGGAGAAGCTGGCCGACGGGACAAGGAAGGTCACTTCGATTTCCGAGGTGCTGGGCTCCGAGGGACTGGAGCCGATCGTTAATCCCATTTACAAATTCGTATCGGAGGACGTTCTCGAGGAGGAAGGAACTCACCGGGTGCTCAAAATCATCGGCAAACACAAACGTGTCGGCATGCTGTCCGAGAAAGTGCAGCAGACGATGATCAAGGCCGGCATCAAGCGCAGCCGCTTCGAGTTTCTGACACAGCCGCCGGGGAAAGACGAAATAGAGGAGTACGGATTCGATGGATACCAATTCAATCATTAGTTTATCTTTAGGGATTGCCGCATTCATCGTGTTTAACGCCATATTCGAGGTCCGCTTCTTCGAAGGAACCGGACGGTTCTTTCTCGGCATGCTCGATACGCTGGCCGAGCATCTCGGCAGATACAATACGAAGCGCTATGTAGAGCGGGTCAAGAAGGAACGCATTGTTAAGCAGAAGGAAAATGTTTACGCCAAATACAACCGGCTTGTCGAGGGACTGATTCTCGACTTCAATCTGCCGCTGACGCTGGAGAGCTTCACTTCGCTATTATGCATCGCTTTTGCCATTGTGGTGCTGATCGTCGTCATCTTCATGAAGAACGTCACTCTGGCTGTAGTTGTGACCGTAGCTATATTCATCGGGCTGCTGACCTATTTCGTCATGCAGTCCAAAGCGATTAAGGCTGAGAAGCTGGAGAGCATCATGGATGCCGAGGATATCATTTGCCCTTTGGCGCGGGAAGGGGTGCTGGTCGCGATTAAAAAGGTAATGGAAAGCGACGAATACATCAAGCCGTCCATCCGCCCTTACTTTCAGCAGTTCATCGATAACTGCGAGAATAACGGATACTCGTTCAAGCAGGCCATTCTGCTGCTGAACCGTCAGCTCGGTCCCAAGTTCGACAACTTTGCCAAGAAGGCAATTGTCTTCGAATACAACGAACGGAAGGGCATGGCCGATATCTTTCTCGACATCGTGGATGAGAATGCGGTGCTGCGCGAAATTAATGCGCGGAAGGATCGGATTTTCCGGAAGATGAACCGGGATTTCTTGTTGAAGACCATCATTATCGTGCTGTTCTTTCTATACGCCCTGTCCGTAGATGATTTCAGAGAATTCATGCTGTACAGCACCTTCGGCAAAATGATCAACACGGTCATGATTAGCATCATATGTCTCAGCTTTGCCCGCACGCAGGCGCTCCAGGGCAATCTGGGGCCGGGGAGTGACAGAAAATGACGATGCTTGCCAAACTCAGCGCGCTGGCCGCCATACTCTACTTGGTGAAGGTGTTCATCTATCCTTTTTTCAAGCCGGTGCAGGGAAAGCAGAAGAAGCGCAACCGCAGATATTTGAAGGAACGCAAGAATGCCCAGTTTAATGATAAGTTCAAAGGCTTCAAGCGAAGATTTGCTGCCAAGTACGTCAGCAGGCTGCTTGGGAATGCAGAGCGCATCCGGTACCAGAAAATGATCGACCGGCTCGATCTGCCGATGAAACCCGAGGAGCTGCGGGCGGAGCAGATATTTTATGCCGCGGCAGGGGTCGTCGTTACGGCCATATTTATGAGCGCCAACCTGCTGCTAGGTTACGTCACGGCGATATTCATCATTCTCGGCTGGCTGTACCCCATCTCCGAAATGGAGCAGAAGATTGAGCGCAAGAACAAGAATATCGCTTTTGATTTTCCGGCCTTTTACAGCATGGTGTACTACCAGTATTCGAAGTCGGTCAATATTTACCTTGCGGACGTCATCCGGGATTACCTGCCAAACGCCAACAATGATATGGCGGAGGAGCTTGGCGTCATGCTCGACAACATCGAATACGGCGAGGAATATGCGCTCAAGCAGCTGAAGAAACGGGTGCCGATCCATTACATCATTAAATTTTGCGACTTGATGGAGACCCGGCTCAAAGGCTATGACAATATTTCGCAGATGGTATATCTCAAGAATGAAGTAGACAGCTACCGGATTCTAGCGTTAGAAGAAGATTTGGAGAAAAGGCAGCGAACGAATTCGCGGATTCAGCTTGTTCTTATCCTCGTTCTGGTCGTTTACATCGCCATCTATTATTTATTCACAATTTTGGATTCTATCAAAATGTTTCAATAAACCGGAAGATTTCAAACGAAGATAAAAAGCATGGGAGGGCATTGGTTATGGAATATCAAAATCGCAAGCGGAACAGCAAGCGGGAGGAGGAGAAGAAACTCTCCTTCTGGAAGGAGGAGCGCGGAGACATCGGCGTGAAGCAAATCGCTGTCACGGTTGGTGTGATCGTCATCATCGCCGTAGCTGTTACTTTAATCCGGAACACCTTCTTGGAGCAATGGATCAGAGAGGTATGGGAGATGTTCATGAAAGCGATCGAGGACATGATGGCTTAATGCAGGCGACTACATAAGGCATAGGTGAAATAAAATGCGCGCATTCGCAAAATCGATTCTTATCTCTATTCTCGTTTCGGTCGCCATTTTGTTGTTTACGAACTTTATTTATTTCTTTCCCTGGTACATGACGCTGGTGGTGGAAACTTTCCATTTGTCTCAGGTCGTGGCCAGCGATAATTACCTGAAGAACGAATACAAGGAAGATACGCTCAGGAAGCTGAGCGACCGTCCGGTGTACCGGGACAAGGCCGATCAAATCGTCATTTCCGCCGAAAAGGAAGGGGGAGGCGAGCATTCCGCCGAAGGTGGCGACGCCTCTTTATACGAAAACGCCTCGGATATTGAGAAGCCCTACAAGCAGCGCGGGCATCCTGTCACGGTAACGATCAAGGCGGTATACCCGCTAAGCATCAAGCTGTGGGGGGAAAAATATGAACGGGAGATTCCGGTTTCGTTCACCCTGACAACGACGGGACTCAAACATTATAAAGACTTGATCTACTATGAAGAGGACTACTGGTAAAAGAGACTATGAAAAATATAGCTATAGCCATGCTGCTTCTTTTACTGCTATCGGTATTACTGGAGCCGATGGTGGAGCTCATGTATTTGGGAAAAGAGAAGATCGTGCTGGGGACGGCCCTTGGCAATGCCGCGCGTTCAGCGAAGGATCGCAGTCTGATTTATGAGTTTCATAGAGATTTGGATGCTAGCGTCGACGAGGAGAAATTCGTGGAGTATTTTGCGGAGGCATTCGGCGATGCTTTGAAGCTGACCTGGACGAATCAAGGGCTGAGCATGCGTGAGCTCACCTTCGCATCCGCGAACGGCAAATACAATGATTTCACGGTAACCGTTGAGTTTAAGGAAGAAATGAATGAAGCGACAGGGCAGCTGGTAACGGAGGTCGAGCTGAAGGCGCAATCGGAGTACAAGTTCCAGACCAAATATTTGCAGCTGGCCGAAGATGCCGGACAGGATGTCGCTTATCAGCTTGAATCCGAGCGGATGCTCATATTGTCGGTCAAGAACTAAGGGAGGGGAAAAAGCCGATGGACTATGTCGTAGTAACGTTTCAAGCCGGCGAGAGCTTCGCGAAGGAATTGAAGGTGCCTGCCTTTGTAACTTCCGGGGAACTGCTGGCTATGCTGTCCGACGCGCTGGGCCTGTCCATCACTCCGGAGCATCGGCTGCAGGCCGAGCCGCTGGGGCGCATACTTGACCCCGCCCGGACGCTGGAGGAGGAAGGCGTGGCCTTCGGAGCACTGCTGACTCTTATTTAGAAGGAGGTGGACCCGCGTGAATGACAACATCAGCACCGGAGGCTTGATCTGCGAGGCTCAGGACAAGCTGCTGCTTGCCGATATTCGCCATTATTCCGGAACGCATATGCAGAGCCGGTTCTCCAGCGATAGTACCCTTTTGGAAGGCATGTTCTGGTTCATGAACCCTAGGGGAGACCTCGTTTACTACAGTGACCAAAGCCGGGGGAACCGATTGTATCGCCTGGATCTGTTATCAAGAAGCACTCAGCTGCTCATCGACCGCCCTTGCTGCGGCCTTGTCCTTAGCGGTGATTGGCTCTATTACAAGAGCGAGACCGATCATAAGCTGTATCGCTGTCTAACCGACGGGACGAAGGAATCCCGGGTGACGGATGAGCCGGTCGAATGCTTTGTCGTGGAAGGAGAGCAGGTGTATTACGGAACTCAGCAAGGGATCCGGTCATGTCACGTTAGCGGGAGCAGCCGCGAGCAGCTCTCGGAATCCGTACCAGCCCATTTGCTGAAAGTCGGCGACGACTTGCTATTCGCCGACACGAAGAACCAGTACTTGCTGACTGCTCTGCATCTGCAAACAGGGGAAGCACAGGTCTATGCGGATGTGTCGCCGAATAGCCTGAATAGCGACGGACGTTACATTTATTGCGCCAACCGCAGCAATGACAGCTCGGTATACCGCATCGATCCGGACACGGGCAGCAAAATCCGCATTTGCGGGGACAGCGCCGATCATATTCATATTCTGGGCGATACGATCTATTTCAGCCACCGGTTCGAATGGTACAAGATGTCGCTGACCGGCGGCCAAGCGGAGAAAGTCATTACGGAGTCGTGAGGTAAATATGATTAACGAAAAATATGAATTTAGCCGGCAGCCCCGTTTCTTGCCGGAAATGCCCAGCGGAGAAATCGACATTCCCAATCCGCCCCATGCGTACGAGAAGCCGGAAATATCCTGGTTCACGTTATTGGCTCCGCCGGTCGTGATGCTGGTCATTACATTACTGCTCGCCTTGACTTACCAATCGATGTTCATGATGCTGTCCATCGCGATGACTGTCATGACGCTGATCGTATCGCTTGCTACCGCTGCTTCGCAAATCAAGAAGTACCGAAAGAAGAAAAAAGAGCGCGAGCAGAAGTATTTGCAATTTATCGCGGATACCCGCAGCGAGCTGATGCTGGCCAGAGAACAGCAAATCAAAGCGATGAACGAGATGAACCCGGAGCCTGCGGCCTGTCTGCAGCGCATCCAGGACATCGATAACCGGCTGTGGGAGCGAACGCCATCTTCACCGGACTTCCTGTCGCTTCGACTTGGGGTAGGCAGCGTCCCTGCGGCGCTGCACATTAAATATACGAAGCAGGCGATCATCATGGAGAGCGACCCGCTCATCATGGAGCCGCAGAGGCTGGCCCTCGAATTCGAGCGGGTTCAGGATGTGCCGGTGTCGATCAATCTGATGGCTTCGGAAATTTGCGGCATCGCCGGAGAGGAAGAGAAGACATTCGCGATGGTCACACAGATGCTGCTGCAGCTCGTTACGCATCACGGATACGACGATGTGCGCATCGTCGTGCTGGCTGCGGAGGAAGGGCTGGAGAAATGGGGCTGGCTCCGGCAGCTGCCGCATCTGTGGACGGACGGATTCGATGCGAGGTTCCTCCTCTGCGGCAAGGCGATTGCGCATCAGGTGCTCGGCGGGCTGCACGAAGTACTGAAGGAACGGGAGCGTAAAGAGGTAGCCGGGAGCCCGCTTCCCCATTTCGTCTTCATCGTGGAGGATCCTACTCTACTGGAGGAGGAGCCGATCAATAAATACTTGTACAACAAATGCGCTTCGCTTGGGGTGTCATCGGTATATATCGCCAAGAATCAGGCTTATCTGCCGATGAACTGCAAGCAGGTCATCGTCCTGCAGGGCAAGAACGGCGAGCTGGCCGACCGGGAGTCCGGCGAGAAATCGACATTCATTCCGGATCAGGTTCCCATGCGGCAGCTGGAGGAGGCCGTGCGCCGGATGGCCCCGCTGCGGATCAAAAATTCGAGCGCGAGCTTTGCGCTGCCGACCTCGCTGACGCTGCTGGATATGATGCAGGCCAAGACGACCGGGGAAGTCGATCTGCTGTCCCGCTGGACGAGGAACAAGCCGTTCAAGGGCATGAGCGTGCCGATCGGGATCAAAGCCGGAGGCAGCCTGTTCCATCTTGATATGCACGAGACCGGCCACGGTCCGCATGGCTTGGTGGCCGGGACGACGGGCTCCGGGAAAAGTGAGCTCCTGCAGAGCATCATCATTTCCTTGGCGATCAACTATCATCCGCATGATGTCGTGTTTGTGCTGATTGACTATAAGGGCGGCGGCATGGCGGATATTTTCAAGGGCATGCCGCATCTGGTCGGGACGATTACGAACCTGGGAGGGAATCAGACGACACGCGCCCTCTTGTCCATTAAGAGCGAGCTGATGCGGAGACAGCGTGTGTTCTCGGAATTTGGGGTAAATAACATAGACAGATACCAGAAGCTCTATTACAGCCAGAACGAGAATGGCCGCATGCCGGCGATTCCTCACTTGATCATGATTGCCGACGAGTTCGCCGAGCTGAAGCAGGATCAGCCGGAGTTCATGAAAGAGCTGGTCAGTACCGCGCGGGTCGGCCGAAGCCTCGGCGTCCATCTGATTCTGGCGACGCAGAAGCCGGCTGGCGTCGTGGACGACCAAATTTGGAGTAACTCCAAATTCAAAATCTGCCTGAAGGTTCAGGACGAGGCCGACAGCAAGGACGTGATCAAACGGCCGGATGCGGCCATGATCAAGGAGCCGGGCCGGGCGTATATCCAGGTGGGCAACGACGAGATTTTTGAGCTGTTTCAATCGGCGTATTCCGGGGCCGATTACGACCCGGAAGGAGAAATGCTCAAGAGCGAGAACCGCGCGAAGCGCATTTACGAAATTTCGCTTCATGGGCGCGCCGAGCAAATCTATCCGCTGGAGGAAGAGAAGATTGCGCTGAAGGAAATGCCTTCCCAGTTGAAGTGCATGGTTGAGCACATCATCTCCTTCTCGGAACAGAGCGGAGTAGAGGCGCTTAAAGGTCCGTGGCTGCCGCCGCTTCCAGATGCGGTGTACCTGGACGATCTGTACGTTCCAGGAACGGGGCTGAATATGGAGCTGGGCTGGCCTGGGGAAGAAGCGATCCTCAGCGCACCGATCGGCCTGGTGGATGATCCGCGGGGCCAGCTGCAAGAGCCGCTCATGATCGACTTCGCGGCCGAGGGCAATCTCTTCGTGTACGGTTCTCCGGGCACGGGCAAGACGTATCTCCTGAGGTCGCTGTGCATGTCGCTGGCCTACAAGTATTCGCCGTCCGACGTTCATTTGTATGTCATGGATTTCGGAGGTTCCTCCTTCAAGCTGTTCGAGCGCCTGCCGCATTGCGGGGGAGTGATGACGCTGGAGCAGGAGTCAACGATCCAGCAATTTGTCTTATTCCTGTTCAGGGTAATGGATGAGCGCAAAAGGCTGTTCGAGGAAAGCCAGAGCGACGGCTTCAACGACTACAAGCTTAACGGCGGGAAGCTCCCGGCTATCGTGCTCGTCATCGACAACTATTTTGCGCTGTCGGAGACATACGAGGAGATTGACGAGAAAATGGTTACCTTGGCCCGTGAAGGCTCCAAGTTCGGCATTTACATGGTCGTGACGGCGACGAACAGCTCCCTTGTCCGCTACAAGCTGTCCGTGAACTTCAAAATGGCGGTGGCGCTGCAGCTCACGGATAAAGGGGAATACGCCAATATCGTCGGGCGGACGGAAGGCCTGGAGCCGGCCAAGGTGCCTGGGAGAGGCCTGGTCAACGGCAAGCCGCCGCTCGAATTCCAGACGGCGATTCCGGAGTTCAGTGAGCGGAGCATGGAAGAGCTTATTCAGGACTTCGAGTTCTTCGCCAAGGAGAACCTGGTTGAACCGGCAACGCCGATCCCGATTATGCCTGCCAAAATTGACATGAGAGAGATCAATCAGGGTGGAGAGCTGCTGGCCATCGGACTTGGCGACCATGACCTGATGCCGGTTTATGTGGATCTGACAGTTACTCCGGTGATTATGGTCGCCGGCGACGCGATGTCGGGCAAAAGCACGCAGCTTGTCTCATGGATCAGCATGCTGGACGAGAAGCTGGGTTCGGACCGGCTGGAGGTCTATGCGCTCGATTCCAGCTCGATGGGAATCTATGAATTGATGAAGCTGCCTTGCGTAACGGATTTGTCGCAGGTCGAGGATATGTACGACTTCATCGATGCGGTCAAGCAAGAGCTGGACGACCGGCGTGGCAAATTCCTGGCGGCAAGACAGGCGAACGGTGACCTGAACGCGCTTGTCCGTTCCTGGAAGCAGATGATTTTCGTCATCGATAACCTAAGCGAGTTAACCAACGGGGATCAATATTCGCTCAAGGAATTGATCGAGCGCATCGCCAAGCATGAACGCGGCATGAAGGTAGCCGTCATCGCGGCGGACCAGACCTCGGAGCTCGCCAACAACTGGGATAGCCTCGGCAAGGTGCTGCGGGAGGAGCAAACCGGCCTCTTGCTCGGCAGCCTCAAGGAGCAAAGCCTGTTCAATACGAGGTTCCCGTACGGGAGCCAGGAGAAGGACATGGAGCTTGGGGACGGCTATTTCATTGTGAAAAACAAATTTACGGGTCTGCGTACGGCTACATTCTCGCAGCAGCAGGAGAAGGTCATGATCTAGAGCATCCGGGCAAGCCGATTCGTTGAGGAGGGGTGTAAATGCCTTCATCAGGAGAAATCCGCAGAAAAGCAGCTGGAGTCCGTGTCATATCCGAAGATATCAGGCGCGAGTCATCGAAGTACCAAAGTGTTGTGGGCGATGTGAGCACCTGGTGGAAGGGAGAAGCGGGCACCAGCTTTAGAACCGGGTACCAGCAGATTCATCGCGACATCAGCGACCTGCTCCGCAAGCTGGAAAGCCTGGAATCCAAGCTCGGCAGCAATTTAGCCCATGCGGTCGATCGGGCGGAAGAGGAGCGGAGGAGGAAAGCGATGGAGGAGCGGCAGCGTTTAGCGGCGCTGAAGCCATAGCTGATCCGGATAATGACGCTTGAAAGGAGGTGAGATAATGTCAAACTTAACGTTTAGTCCTGGGCAGGCCCGCAGTGTGGCCAAGTCTATTCTGAACAAAGGCAGAAATGCAAAGGATCTGGTAGAGCAGCTGCACAGAGAAATTAATTCCGTTGAGGGCTGGTGGCAAGGGGATTCCGCCAAGGCTTTCGTGGACGAGTTCAGACAGTTGAAGCCTAACCTTGATAAGTTGGTTGAATGCGTGGAGAACATCAGCAAGAACCTCGATAAAATCGCTGATATCAAGGAGCAAAGCGAGAAAGATATCGCTAGCGCGCTTCGTAAATAAGGAAGATCGGCGTGGTACACAGTTGGCTGCTGTTATCACGCCATTTTCTAAATTCATTCTCATGGAACGGGAGGTGGGGAGATGAGCACACCAAGTGCCATAAGCGGCACAGCCAGAAATATTCGCAATGAGCTTGGCGAGGTAAAGCGGGAGGAAGCCAGGCTGCAAGCCGAGCTTGCCGGGGTGGCGTCCTGGTGGAAGGGCAGCGCGGGTAAAGCGCTGACGGACAGTTACCGGTCGCAAACGCGAAACGAGATTAGCCGATTGTATTCGGACATTGAGGCCTTGCAGACAGGCTTGGAGAGGCTGGCCGCCGAGGTACAGAGAGCCGACGAGCAGAGGCGTATCGAAGTCCAGCAGAAGGCGCTAAAGCTTGAGCAGCAGAGGAATGCTAAGAAATAAAGGGGTGTACCTGGCGTGTTGAGGGATAAGGATAAAATACTGATATGCGAGCTGGTGAGCGCAGGGGACATATCCCCGTTCATCCATCGCCCCTTGGAGCATTTCTCCGAATGGGGGAAAGAGCTGAGCGGATACCCTGATCTGGAGCTGTTGACTCGCGAGATAGAGTCCAGCCCCGCATTGCTGCGCTTGTCCTTGCAGCAGCATAGGCAGCTGGAATATATGAGCTTGTACATATTTGCAGACGTTGAGGGCAACAGCGTCATCGTGCCCTATGCGGATGAGCACCCGGAGCTGCAGTTGGACATTCATCACTTCCTGGATGATGTGACGGAGTGCGCTTCGCAATGGAGAGATAAGGGCAGCTGCGTCTTGACTGGAATGAGGGCGGGCGGCTATTGCGCGGCTTTTCTCGCGGAGCGGCTGGATCTGGAAGCCACCGTATTCGCGGTGCCTACGGGCGAGGAGCTTCCCGGAAGGGTGCGCAATCTCGTGGCCGAGCACGACCCGGTTGGGGAATGCCTGGATAAGGTTGTGTTCGTGAAGCAGCAGACGGAAGAAACGGATCTGGAAGAGGCTTACTTCAAGATTCTAGAATTTGATACGGAAGGCAATACCGTTCCGACGCTGCAAAGCGAATATTCTAAATTTGTAAGCTGGTTTTATGATACGGTCGGGACGATCCGGCCGGATGTATGGCATATTTTTTTCGGAGAAAGTACGGAAGAGGAGCCGGTCATGGATTATGGGCTGTACTCTTTATTTTTAAAAATGGACGGCTTGACAGAAGAGGGCGTAGGGCGCTCCATCGAGCAAGTCATTAGATATACGGAGAAACAGCTAGAGAAGAACCGAAGCACTCTGCAAAGCGAATTCAGCCATATCGAGGTTGAGCAAATCAAGAGCTTTATCCGCGAGTGCGGGGAGCAGCTGACAAACCAGGCTGTAGATATGGTGTATGACGTCTATCGGAGCGTTGAGACGATTCTGTCGGGCGCTGCTTTGTTTACGATGAATAAGAATACAATTGCGGTCATTCCTGTAATGGAGGGCTTTAACGCCCGAACCGGCGAGCTGCTGGACCGGGAGATCGTATTTATAACCGATACAATTGAGCAGGAATTTCAGAATTACATGGACAATATGCTGATGTTTCCCGAAATCTCGTTGGAATGGTAATCCACCTTTAAAGGAGAGGAAATTGTGAACCTGAGGACGACGAAATTCATCTTGAGCCTGTTAAGCATCATTATTTTATGGGGAGTGAGTGGATGTATGAGTAAGAAGCCGAACCCGGAAGCGATCAAGGAGCAAATGTTATCACATTTGGAGGAGAAGTATGGGGAAGAGTTCGTTCCGATCTCACTGAGCTTGAGTGACTGGGCATACAGCTATGACCGGTTGCAGGCTTATCCGAAACAAGGTTCCGAGCAGGATCATTTCGAGGTATGGGGCACGAAAATGGAAGATGGCTCATATCGCATCAGCGACGGGTACTTCGGTATACTCATCAGACCTCAATATGAGGCGGCGCTTTCCGGCATTGTCCGTGGAACTTACGATGAGTTCAAGCTATATGTGGAATTTGGCGAGGGGGTATTGCCGGATCGTTTAAATAAGAGTACGCCGGTGGAGCAGATTTATAGCCAGGACGAGAATTTCTCGTCGGACACGGTTATTTTCGTGAAGCAATCCTTGGTTCAGGATCAGAATATCGAGGCGGGCTTGCGCCAAATCGCAGGGAAAATGCGCGAGCAGCAAATGGTCGGATTCGTACGGCTGTATGTCGTGGTGGATGAGAAGTACGATTCTATTGGCTCAGGACCTCAGAATTTGAGCGCTTTGCAGGATGAGGGCTATTTCGTTGGGGATTATAAATCGGTCATGGTGACTCCGGATATGACGATCAGGCAGAACGGAGAGGAGGTCGTGGCGGATGGCTGAGCTGAAAGAGAATCAACTGCTGCTGCTGAACAACCTCATATACCTTCAAGGGGTGGCTGACAGCAACAATAAGAAGGTCGGAGATATCGTAGATTCCTTTCTATATGGCAACGGTCTGGACAAAAGCCGGAATCTGAGCAAAATCGGCACAGACGATGAATACCCCTGTAAAATGTCCAAGGAAGAATGGCTTGTCATTTTGCGGGCGATCGAGAAGGATCCGCAGCTGCGTTCCTTAACCGTCGCGGACGGCCGAACCGGCGTCATGTTCGACAAGAACGGAAAAACGATACGGGGCAGCGACGGCAAGCCGCTTGAGGCCGGGATGCGGGCAGCGACGTTCGTCGATACGCAAGGAGAGGCGACCGTCGTCTTTCGGGGAACGGGCGGCGATTATGAGTGGCACGATAACGGCCAGGGCGGATATTTGTCGGATACCCAGCAGCAGATCGCCGCTTTGGAATATATCGAGAGCTTGAAATACGAGAATATCACGGTTACCGGCCACTCGAAGGGCGGTAATAAGACGCAATACGTAGCGATTCTATCCGATAAGGTGGATCGGGCCCTTTCTTTCGACGGGCAGGGCTTCTCCAAGGAGTTCATTGAGAAATACAAAGACCGGATCGAAGCGAATAAACATAAAATTACTTCGATATCCGCGAAGGACGACTTCGTCAATTGCTTGCTGAATCCTATTGCGGGGACGATTAAGTACATTGATACGGAGAAGCAGGAGCAATTCATTTACAATCACCGGCCCAACATCGTTCTCGACGAGAACGGCCAGATGAGGGAATTGACCGAACAAGGGGATATTCCGAAATTTATTAATGAATTCACTATCTATATCAATGAGACGATGGAGGAGCCTTACCGCAGCTATGCGCTCGACGGCGTGCTGGCCTTCATGGAAAGCGGTGCCGAAGGCTTCGAAAAAGAAGGCGACTTCCAGAAGTGGGTCGGGGCGGCAATGGTGCTTAGCCATCTGGACGATTATGCGTTCAGTAAAATTGCCGAGGAGTATGGGGATGAGGTTGAGTTAGTCGTTACATTTATTGCAGCTTATTTGTTCCCATATGTATTCGCCGATGATTTCCTGAAATCTCTGGGCAAGAACATCATGAACGGGATTAATTACGTCATGGACAAGCTCAATCAGTTTGGCGATTGGATCGTGAAGCAACTGACGATTGCCGCTGCGAAACTCGTCAAAGCGGGGAAGATGGTTGGAGATGCTTTAACAAGGTTCGCGGAGCAGGTGAAAACGGAATGGGGGAAATTTAAGGAACGGGCTAAAGAACTAGCCAAGGATATCGCGATGGCGGGAGTTCGTGCGGCACAGGCGATAGAGCGATTCAAAGAGAAGGTTAAAAATGCCGTGACGAGCTTCTTCAAAAGCATTGCCGAAAGAACGAAAAAGATTATTGCCGCCATTAAACAGGCCTGGGACAAAACCGTAAACGATGTCTCGAACAGCGTGAATACGGCCATTAACGAGGCCAAAGCCGGGCTGTCCAAGAGATATGACGCGTTTAAATCCAATATCAAGTTACTGGCGCAGCTGCCGAAGCGGGCGGCGGGCATGCTTACGGCCAGGAAGGCTCCTTCCTCCGGCAAGAATAAGAACTATACGGCCAAAATCATTAAAGGATACGGCTCGCATACCTCTGTGAAGCTAGCCGTGGACTTCGGCCGTTTAAACCATTTGAAATTGAAATTTAAAAATTTCGAGGATTACCTGGGCTCCCGGGTACAGCAGATGCTGTCCCAGGCGGAGCGAATCTCCTCCAGCACCGGCCGGTCCTACAGCGAGTCTAACGTGCAGCGGCAGGTGCACCAGGTCCACCGCGCCTGCGACCAAGTAAGACAGCGCCACAGGAAGGTGGCTGCCGAGCTGCAGAGCAAGGCGAAGTTCCTGACGCATGCCGAGGAGCAGTATCGAAAGATTGAGCGGATGATCTCCAAGGATATTTCAATGGGCGTTTCTTTTTAAGAGAAATAGGGTTGAGAGGTCTACACCTATATTTCGTTCTTTAAATGGAATTTATGGCATTAAACAGGCTTCAAACAATGGTTTTAGGGGATTAGTTGGATTTTACGTACCTAAAATCAAGGATTCAGCCCATCGTTGGCATTTCCCTTCTTCTAACGACATGAAATCCATTTAAATCTATGATTACTTTCTTGCCGCAGAAACTAACTGCCGTCGATCCATTTATTATAAGTTGAACGATACAAATGGATGTGAGGAAGTACGTCGTATATACCAAAAACCAGGAGGGGTAAGAAGATGAAAAAGAGAATCGCAACAGCATTAGCCATGCTGCTGTTATTGATGGGACTAGTCCCGGTTTTGACCGCAGCTAAACCATTGCCACTGCGTGTGGAGGTAAATACGAACCGTATTTACTTCCCGGATGAGCAGCCTTATGTAGATAAGGCTCAGCGGGTACAGGTGCCGGTGCGCTTTGTTAGTGAAGCTTTGGGTGCAAAAGTAGGCTGGAACGCCGCCACCAAGACCGTTACGGTAGACCTGGATTCAAACCGCGTAGTCCTGGTGCTTGGCAGTAAGAAGTACACGGTAAATGGTGTGGAGAAACAAATGGATACGGCGGCAGAGCGAGTAGGCGGTAGAACCTTCGTTCCGCTTCGATTTATAAGCGAGGGACTCGGAGCCTCTGTAAAATGGGATTCCGCAGTAAGAACGGTTTATATTAATACGGCTGGATTTGATCCTAGCGAAGTTAAGCAAGGGTCGGATCAAGTCGTTGTGGAAGATATGTATGGTTTTAAAGTAAGGCAAAATACAGGATCTATGTTAGAAGCTTCAAAGGGCCCATATGATCGCTTTAATAACAATAAGAATAAGTCTCTCATGAATTTACTCATTATACTTACACTCGAGGGGGCAGACTACGAGGCGCAAGTACAAGAGGTTGAAGATATTCTTATACAAAAGATAGATGAGAAGACCGTGAAATCTATCATTAAATACGTTCAGACTAAGACTACAATTGAACCGGAATTAAAAATGAAAATATTTACGGATGACACATATGAGATTTTCGTTGGAGCCGATATTAATTCCGACATATCAATAACTGTTTTTTACAAGTAGCAGTCATTCATACATCCAAAGCCCAGACTGGCTCAATGATGGATATCAAAAAAAGTAGCGGTGAAGGTACGCAAGCCCTCCTGGCCAATGTCAAAACTAAAAAACATCTGAACCAGAGCTGGAACCGAAAGAGTTTTCTGATGATACGTTTAAAATTAGAGTGGCATCAAATATAAATTCAAATATTGCTGTAACTATATTTTATAAGTAGGTGCAACCATGAAAAAATCAATAAGGATAATATTAACTGTGATTATGTTATGCGGTATATATCCTTATCAAACTATTTTTTCTGAAGAAAAACCGATGAGCCACGTTCCCAAGACGGCTGATGAAGTCATTCAAAAGATAAACCGCGATATGCGTGAGTTATATGGCTTTAAGGAATCAGAGTACTACAAAGATCATATTATGAAGGACAGTAAGCGTCTAAATCTCAGAAAGGATTTAATCCGGGACAGGTTGAATAGAGCCTCTCAAGCTAACGAAGAATTAGAAGAAAAAGAAAAAATAAAATTATCCACTTATGAAATAGTCTATGGGGAGTCACATGGACGAACGATTAACCATAGAGGCAAGGAAATGAAAGTATATAGCGGATACTCTAGAGATGGGCACCCTGTTCCGGCAGAAGGCGTACCTTGGTATGCAGGTTGGAGCGGAACAAAAATACAAGATTTTAAATTAATTTTTGAACCATGGACGGATAAGGAAGTATATAAAAAATACGGAATCAAAAAAAATCATTTTGATGCATACAGAAGTGCAACGAACCCATTCCTGCCGGACGGAACTTTTGAAGAGGCTATCCTTACTGGTCTAAATTTGGAGTACGCAGGCGAGAAATATGAGAAGTTCATGTACAACAATCAAAACTCTGCCTTGGCGGATAAAGTAGTCTATGACGAAAATGCCAAACCCAAAAACGGCAGATGGATCGACTACGTTCACGTACTTCAGCCGCCGACAGAGATCTCCTGGGGGTTCGGGACGGTATATATCGATAGCAGTATCGGTATTACTTATCTGGATATCCCGATCGCCCCGTTTAATTTAATGAGGGACGACATCTCGGCACAGTTTGAGCAGCTGCCGGTTGAGGCGGTGCCTGGGGAAACAGTTCGGATTGGCGTGAAGGTGAATTCGACCTTTATTGATTCGGTGAACTCGAAATATGAATGGGCGGTTACACGCGTGAGCGACGGAAGAAAAATAACCGCTGCGGATGGGCTGAAATTCAGCGGGCATGGAACAAGGGAGTCGGGCACCGTCAAGCTTGACCGGAATCAAAGCCGGATTCTGTATGCCGATTTTACGATGCCGGATAGCGAGGTTCGCATCCAATTCAACATCAATAAGGATGGCAAATCACCGGAAGAGGCGGATTTAAGCAACAATGTCCTCGACTCCCATCCGAAGGCGGTCAAGGTTGTCGTCCCCGTCGGACTTGGACATGATGTGTTATCCAAAAGGGAACGGTTCCCGCTAAACCAGGGCAATCCCAATACGGCAACCCTTGTATTGCCTAGATCTGATGCATGGTGGACAAGCAACTCGACCGGTGCGCTCAACGTAACCAACGATACGCCTACTTTATTTAGAGCCCACCAGGTCTTGAACAATCCGCGCGTCAATGAGCCGAGTGAGACGGTGACTCGAAGCCCGATTTTCCTGACGACAATCAAAAGGGAGGACTTCGGCGATGACCCCCTGAACCGGAAATGGATGAAACCTGATCCTAGTCCAAACACTCCGATTCAGAGAATCGGCACGGTATCGCAAGCAGGCAGTATTCAAAGAAATTATAGTTATAATGAGATCACGTGCTGGCAAAACGAAAAAGGCAATAATGAATGCAGGACGGAAACGAAAAGCGGTACGGCTTCGGCCTCCTTCCAGGATGGCCTGGATAAGAAGGCCTATCAATTCTACGTTTATAATGGAAAGAAGGATATCGCTAAGCCGTCCTTTCAGAATAAAATCGACAGTAACACGCCAGAGTCGCTGAAGAAGGATCTATTCTGGGAGAACGAGAGCTATACCTATAACGTCATTCGCTGGATGTACCATTTGGATGAGGAAGGGAAGCCTTACCAGCCTGACGGCGTGAAGGTCGATGCCCCTGATTTTGGGGTAGCGGTGCCTGGCCAATATCCTCGGGTATTCACCCAGCAGGCGAGCGCCAATCTTGCATGGAAGCAGGAGAAGTCGATGGCTCAGGAATACGCAACTGCCCGGGACGCTGCCAAGGATCGCAAAAACAACAAGTCACTGTATGATAAAGCCGTGTTCCCAACCGACCGTGATTTGCAGAAATACGCTTACCCGATCAAGTCAGGATATTATTTCAATCCGGCGGGCAGCTATACCTTTACCGTTAAGACGGTGACGTTCAAGCAGTCAGAAGCAGACACGGCCGATCACCGCGATCTGGTTCATGCCCTGATTAATTCTTTCCGCTACGAGACAAACTTGATCTATATCAACGCCAAGAAAGAAGCAGTTAACATTAAAAATGAAGGGCTTGCCCGCCAAGGCGGCGGCTTCAAAGCTGTTCCAGGGATTTTGAAGGCCGAGGATCCGAAAGGTGTAAATGGTGCGGTATTGCTTGAAGTTAAGGACCGGAAGAGCGATCCCAAACGCTATACCAAGGTGGTCGAACCGATTTATTACTCCCAAGATCAGGATGAGAGCAAGACCCATGTATTCTGGAAAAAAGTGCTCGAGGGCTATAGCGAATCCTCCTCGGCTGGCAGCCATGCGGCCTATAAATACCGGGAGTTCGTGAAAAACGGCGAGCCTAAGATGTACAAAATTACGGAAACGACGGAGGTCACAATTCAAATTAACCCGGGCAATATTCCAGTGTATACGCATGCCAGCATGCCGAACGGCAAGTATTATGTAAGAGCATGGGTAGATAAAGCGGAGCTGTCCAAATTGCCTCATGCCTATAATAAACTCCCTGCTCTGCAAGGAGTTCATGTGCTTGATCAAATTGAAGTAACCGTTGCCGGTTCCATGTTTGATGATTTGAATAACTAACTTGTTCAGGTGCCCTTCATGGTATCCTGCTGTCTGATCTTACGATTTAAGAGAGAAGACAGCGGATGGTGAAGGGCATTCCTGCTTTAATCACAGTATGCCTATTATGCATGGTCAACTTGTTCATAAATTGGTAAGATGAGGATATACATAACGTTCGTTCACGGAGGTTGACAGTGAATAAAGGTTTATTGGGGAATGACGCAGGTGGTTTGCGCCGGAATGCGCGATTGCAAAGCGCGGAGTCCGGCAAGGAGCAGCGGACCTACCGGGTCCGCAGCACAATTTCAACGAGCGAGCTGGCCATAGTATATGCGGCCAGAAGCGAAGAACAGGAAATGAAGTGCGTAATTAAAGAGTTCTTCCCGAAGGCGCTTGTGCGCAGAGGGAAGGATGGCAGCTCCGTACGCCGTTTATCCGGCGTGCCGCACGACAAGTATGAAGCGCTGAGGAATGCATTTATCAATGAAGCAGTCCTTCTTAAGGCCTGCGAGCATCCCGGCGTGGTCCGCTGTATCGATCAATTTGAACAAAATGGCACCGTCTATATCGTCATGGAGTTCATTGAAGGAATGACGCTGGCGGAAATGGTCGGCGGACGTCCAGACATGATAGAGCCCGGCTTCCTGTACAGGACGATGCTTCCGTTGATCGAGACGCTGGAGCATCTTCATCAGCAGGGAGTCATTCATCGTGACTTGAAGCCGGGCAATATTATGATCGACCAGGAGGGTCGCGCGAAGCTGCTAGATTTCGGCTCGGCCGTACGCTTTGCGGAAAGCGGCGCCCACCCGATCCTGACCACGGCAGGTTATTCGCCGCTTGAGCTCTATTCCGAGCAGTCCAAGCAAGGTCCGGTTAGCGATATTTACAGCCTGGCGGCTTTATTGTATTACTGCTGCCGCGGCACAGCGCCGACCGATGTCCGCAAGCGGCTGTTTGACGACCGCCTGGAGCCGGTCAGCGCCGGGCTGAAGCGCGGCTGGCCGTTCCTGTCCCGGGCGATCCAACGCGGGCTCATCGTGTCCCCGGATAAGCGCTGTTCATCCCTTAAATGGTTCAAGGCAGCGATTACGATGGAATACGTGACTAGCCCGTCTGTTCGCCGGAAGAGCCGCTCCGGATAAAAATATTCGTCGCAGGCTTAATCGCCTTATAACGCAGCTCGATTTCGGTAATGCCGTCCTCGAATGTAATGTACAGCTTGTCATTATATTCGAGGGCTTCTTTTTTGTCCTTCGGCAGCGGTGTACGGTTGCGGACAAGGGAAGAGCGCGATGTGTTCTTCACGATCAGCTTGCCGTCTTTTCCCGGCGTAAAGACGATGTGCTCGGCTTCCGGGAGCGGCTCATGAACGTCGAGGCTTACGAACAGCTCGAGCAGCGTGACCTTCCGCCCCTCAAACGAGGTGAGCGGCCAAGACTTGACCGGCACTTCGCTTCCGCTGGCTGTTGCAAGGAAATATCCTTCCAGCTTGCCGGTAAAGCCCGGTTTCGGCCGAAGCCATAAGAATAAACCGACAGTGGCGGCAAGCAGCAGAATGCCTCCAGCGATAGACCATTTCAGTACCGTATATTTTGATTTGACGTGAACGTTCAGGACCGCGGTGGCCGAGCCGCCCTCCGAATCGGTAGCCGTCAGTGTAATCTGGGCCTGTCCGGTTTTTAACGGCGACAAAGCGAGCGTGCCGTTTTGAAGCTCGGGAGTTACTGTTTTGCCCGGGGCGCCACTGTGCAGTTGATACGTTAATTCATCCCCGTTCTCGTCGAGGAATAAGTCGCTTAATGCCAGCATGGCTTGCCCGTCTTCTTTGATGACCTCCACGTGTTCGCTGCCATGGACAGTAGGTGCAAGATTGACGATCTTCTGTTCATGGACGGCGCTATGCCTGTAGAAGCTTGGCCCGTCCATTTTTACCTGCCATTTGTATTGGCCTGAAGAAGGAAACACATACTCGGCATAGAAGCGCGTTCCTTCATTTTTCATATCCACCATTGTGTCTTTATTCGTCTGCAGGTCGGTAACGATCAGTTGACCCTGCAGGGAGTCGTAAAGTTCCTGTTCTGTTAGCGGCTCATTCGCCGCCGGGTGGACCAGCTTGGCCTCGATGCCAGTAGGCTGTCCCTTGATCGCGTTACTGCTGATGATCGCGGCATGGGCCTCCATTTCGTAGCTGCCGAGCAGATTGATTTTGACGAGATCCCCAGGCGTCCCTCTGAATTTGAGCTTGGCCGTTCCTTTCTTTGGCTGTGATACCTTGATTAGCGTATAGCTTCCGGATTTGAACATGCGAATGTTCTCCGAGCTGTAGAACAGCTGCGTCTCTTTGAGCGAATGCTCGGAGAGCAGTATGATATTGGCTTCCCGCATGCTGGAATTAGGAATATCGACCTGCACTTCCTGCAGTTGTCCCGTAGCGGTAACGCCAGCCACCGGAAGCAGTACTGACCTCATTTCCGCCGCAAAAATCCGATTGAAAATCTCCGGCAGATCGTCCGCGCTGCTGGTAATATACGATGCGCCTCCCGTTTCCTTCGAGATTCGTTCCAGCTCATCGGGATTGACCGTTCCGTCATGGTTCAGTCCGATGGTGTAGATCGGATAACCGTCCTTCTGCGCCTTGGCGATTGCCTTATCTACGTCCTTGGCCGAATCGGCGGCCGTCCGCTTGGAATATCCGGGGCCAAAGTCGGTTTCCCCGTCCGAGAGCAGAATGACGAACGGCTTGCGTCCGCTCCCCTCTCCTTCAGCTGCTTTTGAAGAAATTAAGTTCCCGCCCGTGTTCAAACCCAGTCCTAAATCGGTGTATCCGCTTCGGCGCAGTCCGGCAATTTTCTGCTTCAGCTCCGTTTTGTTCGCCGCAACGGAAATCGAAGTCAGCGGCTTGGAGGCCACAATCTGATGGTTGTATGCCACAAAGCCTACTCGCGTCCTGCTCGCTTCGCTCATATCCATGAACATATGAATGACCTCGCTGGCCGTTTTGTTTGGATCGGCATGATTCATGGAGTAGCTTGTGTCCAAAACAAAGACCGCGTCAAAAGCGTCAGATTGGTATTCTTGTAAGGAATTTGCAGAAACATTGGCCGAATTGTGAAAAATTGACGTAAAAAACGTAAAAACAAAAATCAGGATAAAAGTCCTACTCATCAAAAGTTTGGTTGATGATTGTTTTTGCCTCATTTACCGATACCCGCCTTATGTACTATATAGTGTTGAAATAGAGCGAAAGTAGTCGCTCAAATATGTATATTTAAACTTATATCGGAATCAGAGCTTGAATATTGTATATAATTCCAGAAAATAGGTCTTAGATTGGATATAATTCCCTTGAAAATATGGGTATAAGGTTCTTTAGTCCCTGAATACCTCAACAATTCAATATATTGACAATTCGTATTGGCGTGTCTGATAATACCCTCGAGACCCGGGTGGAGTGTATCGCCTCCCGGTCAAGCGACTCATGTATCCAGGTACGATAGTCGGATACTGTCGAAAAATCAGTAGTACAAGCGTCCGGCATGGGAATGAATCCGAGATTTCATCAGGCCGGCTGCGCTTTTGTAGAAACGGGAGGAGGAATTACGACAATGGATATTATCAATCAGACCAATCGAACGATGCTGTTCGAGGAGATCAATCCCGAGAAGCTGGACCTGATTACCATCGTGGGTGATGTCAAAGGCATTGACAGCCTAAGCGACGACAAAATCAAGGAGATCAACAGCCAGCTATTGGTGCGGAGCTTCGATGAGTTTCTGGACAAGTTCTCGCCGACGGTGTATTCATTCTTCAACGCGGCTAACCAAAAGGTTGTCTACATGCTGAAGAAGCCCGAAGGAATTGCCGAGGAAGCGATCTCTGAGATCCGGATTGATCAACACAACGATTTCCTGAAAATGCTGTTCACGCTGATCGACACGAAGCGAAGCCAAGGGATGACCAACGTGGATTTCAGATTCGAGCATCTGCTCGACATGATCTCTCCGAAGAAAGTGATGGACGACATTCGCCAGGTTCGGAAGGAAATCCATTACATGTATGGTCAATACGAGAAGCTGGATGACGAGGATCCGAAGAAGCTGGATATGGGGGACAAGCTGAACGCGATGTTCGAAGAGGCGAGCGCCAATTACAACAACGTGATGGCAATGCTTCCGCTCGCGATCGAGGATATCAAGACGCGGCTTCTGCTTGGCAGCTCGAACGAGGAACAGGATGCCGAAGCTGTACAAATCGGTATGCTGACGATCGGGGAGAGCGGCGAGCTGAAGATCATCGAGGCGCCGAAGGGCGAGAGCACGGAGCTCGTGCTGCTGGATGAGAGCAGCTCCAATGACCTGGCTCAAGTCTTCGAAGAAGACTATAACTCGATCACAGAGTCTCCGTCCGGTTATGTGAAGGATCTGGTGGTTCGCACATTCAGCCCGCTGCCGGCTGTAAGTACAGATATTGATCTGGAGACAGAGGTACAGAACTACAACACGTATCTGGAATTCTACAAAACGGCGAAAGATGATTTCGTCAAGACGGTTAAGCCGCTGGTCGAGAAAATCCTCGGCGTGAAAATGTTCTTTGACCAATATGCGGTTAAGAACAAGGGCATGGCTCCTTCTCTGCTTGTGACAAATACGAAGCTCGATATGATCGTGAAGAGCGCGAACATTCCTCGTCTGGAGACCTACCTGAACACGGTGAACTCCAAGAACGATTTCAGCGATACGATCTGGTTCGGCATTGTGCCTTCCGTAGAGCTGGAGACAGCCGGCAAGGTGAAGGTTAGCCGCGAACGCTTCAAGGGCAACGAGAAAATTGCCAAGCAGGACGGAAACACGATGGAATCATTGTCGATGCTCATGCAGGTGGTCAAAGACTTCAAGGTGCAAATCTTCTTCAGCTTCGAGTCGGGTGAAGAGACGACATTTAACAACATGGCTACCGCAGGAATCGACAAATACATCGACAAATGCACGCCGCTGATCCGCAAGGAATACAGCGAATATGCCATTCCATGCATTCCGAACTTTACGGTCATTCCGAAGGAAAAGTCCGGGGTTGTCATCGACAGCCGTATGGTGCAGACCGAAAACGGCGCCCAGCTCTCCAAGGAGAAAGAGGATATTCTCAAGCTGTGGATCGAGGGCGTATACGTAGGCGCGTCCTATGTAGCTGCGGGAATCGTGGCGGCATATCAATGTCCGGAATACTTGAAGGAATCCTTCAAGAACACGAGCAAAGAATTCCCTGGCGTGCGCTTTGACATCGAAGCGGGCGAGAACAGCCTGCGGGCCGTAACGACGATGGCCAAGGAGATTACCGGCTTCACGAATACGATCAAGGATTCGATCAACCGGAAGAACTTCGGCTTTATTTTCTCGTCGGAAAATGCACAGCTGCAAGGCAAAGACATTCGCCGGATTACGGTGTACAAGGCGAGAAGCCTGGCCGCGTCCGAGGACGGGTTCGACTCGATTTACAAAACCTTGGTTAGCACATACATAGAGCGGATTCTCCGCTTCCAGACCGCGGACTTCAAGCATGAGAACATTATTAAATTTTTCAGCAACAACCCGAGCAGCCAGAAGAGCATGTGGCTGGCCAAGCGCGGTTTCATAAATTCAATCATTCATGACGGCGATGACATGAACTATGTGATCGACGAGAAGAACAATCTGTGCCACATTGACCTGATCTATAACGGCAATGTGAAGAATTTGGAAGTTATGATCACCAAAGGCACCAGCCCAGTCAAAGTCTAAGGCAACTTTTGATCACGAAGCGGGGACTGGGAGTAGCTCGGCGTCGCATCTTGAATTCAGCCGGGCCTTCCGGTACTCATGTAGGATTTTCCTACACTCCGTTTCCTCAGTCCCTAGCTTCATCCAACCTTCTTGGTGCTGAAAAGTTGCCTAGAGGAAATTCGAAGAGGGCTTTTGATCACGAAGCGGGGACTGGGAGTAGCTCGGCGTCGCATCTTGAATTCAGCCGGGCCTTCGGGTACTCATGTAGGATTTTCCTACACTCCGTTCCTCAGTCCCTAGCTTCATCCAATCTTCTCGGTGCTGAAAAGCCGTTTTTTGAATCTGATTAAAGTTAACAACTTTTGATCACGAAGCGGTAACTGAGGGTAGCTCGGCGTCGAATCTTGAATTCAGCCGAAACTTCACGAAAACCGACTTTTGGATCAGGAAAAAGATGATGAAGACCTATTGAATTTGATAGGTGCCACTTTTATCAGGAAGTAATAACATAATTTGTATGTAGGAGACGATCCTTCATCGGCTCGTCTCGTTACATAAATTTCGGGCAGGCTGTATCGCCCGGACCAATATCATTTTATTTTGAGGAGGATTTACTTATGGGATTCAGATTGAAAGTAGAAGGAGCCGAAACGATCGAGCTCGGAATGGACAACATTCAAAAAGTTATTTATGACACGGATACACCGGACGATTCCAACGCTAGATCCACCGATGTAGGTTCCACTTTGAAAATCAGCGGTAAAATCATCACGGCTACCGATGGCGACAAAGCGGACGACACGCTGAAGCTGGCATTGTGGTCCCTGGTTCCCGCTGAGAAAGCAGACTGCTACCGCAAGCTGACGCTTGAGGTTATCGCAGCGGATCAAGTTGTTCGGGAGATTACTTTCCCTAACGCGTTCGTGGTGGATTACAAAGAAACATTCGGCGACACGGAAGGCGTAGGTACTTTCGAGCTGTACGTGAAGCAAAAGAAAGACAAAACGGAGCTGGCCAAACTGAACGGCGGCTACGACGCAAGCAACTAATTGCACTCATAGTACCAGGATAGCTAGCGATCTCAAGGGGCCAAGCCCCTTGAGATTTACTATACCTTGATGCAATTGCACGCTAGCACAAGCACAACCGAAAGCGGGGGAACGCGTTGAACGTGACCGACTATTATGCCCAGCTCGGAGTTTCCCGGCAGGCAGCGGCGGCAGAGATCAGGCAGGCATACCGTAAGCTGGCCAAGCAATATCATCCGGATGTCAATCCAGGCAACGCGGAGGCGGAAGCCAAGTTCAAGCTAATTGTCGAGGCTTACGAGACTTTGAGCGATGAACAGCTTCGCGCGGCATACGATGAGAAGCTGGCTAACCCGAACCAGGGTTCGGGGCAGAGAAGCGGCAGGCCGCAGCAAGGGCAGGGCAAGCCGAGGACGTCTGGCGCGGCGTCCGGGAAAGTGGAGGCGGAGGGCTTTGACCCGGCCGCGATGCGCAAGCAATTCGAGCAGTTTTTTGGGATGTCGACCAAGGGGCAGACGGATGCCCAGAGCAAGGAAGCCAGTGAGAAAAATCCGCTGGATACGACAGGAATCTTCAATCAATTTTTTGGCTATCGAAAATAACGCATTTAGCATACATACAACATTGACGGGGGGAGCGCTTTGAAGCCGGAGAACCACAAATGGATTACACTCATCGATCTGCTGCTGTACGTTATATTAGCCGGTACGGTGCTGTATGCCCTGCTCCGTCCTTTGCATTATACATGGCAAATGTCCATCGTCGCGGGAGCGGCCGTGATTGCCAGCGTAGTGATTTGGACCGGAGGCCGTCCCCATGCCAAGCCGTCCCTGGCGAGGGAAGCGGTCACAAAGATCGTGCTGCTCGATGATGACGGAGAGCGCGTAAAAGAATGGTACGTCAAGGGAGAGACCTCGGTTCTCATCGGAAAAAATACGCAGAGCGGCGAGGTTGACATAGATTTGTCGGACAGCGAGTATGCGTCGCTCGTCAGTTCCGAGCATGCCGTCTTGAATCGCGTCGGCGACCAGTGGTTCATTGAGGATGCGGAATCCCACAGCGGGACAGGCATTCGCAAAGCGGGACGCAGCGATGCGAAGCGGCTGATTGTCGAAGAGCCGGTGGAAATCGGCCCGGGCGATCTAATTTTTATCGCCAATACTAGGCTGTTGGTCAAATAACGGGGAAATACCACTTACTTACATATGGGGGAATGAATCGAAGATGAGCTTGACGAGATGCCTGAATGGACACATGTTCAGTACGCGGAAGCATGGCAACACTTGTCCATATTGCAACACGACGCTAGAGCAGCCTTCGCGGAACGAATCGCGCAGACCCCAGGTCGCGGAGGATATGGAAGAGAAGACGATGCCTTATCTGGGAGAGACAACAGGAATTCAGCCCGTAACCGGCTGGCTGGTCTGCGTCGAAGGCCCGCAAATGGGGCAGGATTACCGCATTCTGGCTGAGAAAAACTTTATCGGCCGTGCGGAGGAAATGCAAATCCGGATCATTGGGGACAACGCGGTATCCAGACGCAACCATGCCGTCATCGTCTATGACCCGAAGAAGCGCAATTTCTATCTGCTTCCCGGTGATGCTTCGGGACTGGCTTACCACAACAATGAAGCGGTATACACGCCGGTTGAGCTTAACGCCTATGATTTAATCCAGCTCGGCCGCAGCAAATTCGTGTTCGTGCCTTTATGCGGTCCACATTTCGAGTGGGATAACAGTTAATCAAAGAACGGATGGTCATGATGGAGGATTGGAGTTTTATCGAATCATACGGAATCGTTGCGGCTGCGCTGACCGTAGTCGCCGTGCTGCTTGTGCTGCGGCAGAAGCTGCGGACGAGCCCTGTGGCGGAGATTCCCGGCGAAGATACCGAACCCATGTATATTCCAGACATCATTGAAACGGTCAAAATCGGGAATGCCCAGACGATCGGCAAGCGGGACGAGCAGGACGACTACTTCTCAAGCTCGACGACGCGCATCGGAACGATGGCGGCGATCGCCGACGGCATAAGCGGATTGTCGTATGGGCGAATGGCCAGCACGCTGGCCGTCACGATGTTCGCAAGGGAGTATTTGAAGGTGGATGATCCGGCGGATATTCCCGAGTATTTTCACAAAGCGGCTCTGATCAGCAACCGGGCAATTATGGAGCAGCTGGGCGGAGCGACCGGGGGAACCACGCTCGTCGTCGGTATTGTGTCTGGAGGATTATTGCATTGGGGAGCGGTTGGGGACAGCATGCTCATTCTGTTCCGGGACGGCGAATTCATGCCGATCAACTCCAAGCACACGCTGGAATCGATTCTCGAAGCCAAGTATTTGGCCGGTGAAATCAGCAAAGAGGAAGCGAAGGAGAATCCGAACCGCAACCAGCTGATCAATTATTTGGGGTATGGCGGCTTCCAAAGCATGGAGGTCGGCGAACCGGTGCCACTGCAGGCGAATGACACAATCATTCTGTGCAGCGACGGGGTATATGATGCGCTTACCGAGGTGGAAATGGAGCAGATTCTGATGCAGGGCCTGCACCCGCAGGATGCCGCGGAGGAAATGATCAGCCTCATCGAGCGCAAGAAATACAAGCATCAGGACAACGCTACGGTCATTATTTTGCAAGTGATCTAATCACATCATTATTCTCGCAGCAGGACGGGGGAAACGGAGGGACACATGAGAAAGGAGAACAGCGATTTCAAGACCGCATTTGTCTCGGAAGCGGGTTCGTTTATCGACAACAGAGATTATTTTGCCTTCGTGGAGCTCGAGGACATGGCTTGCTACGTGATTGCGGATGGCCTCGATACGGATCGAGAGGTGCTTAGCGCGAAAATGGCGGTCAGCGTTATCCTGGAGAATTTTATGGCGAAGCCGTCTTTGTCGCGCAAGAAGATCCAGCAGGATCTGGAGGCGGCCCATGAGTGGCTGAAGTTCGAGAGCCGCAGAGTTCGGCTTAAGGCGAGCGTGCTCGTCGTCGTGACGAATTATACGAAGATGGTGTGGGCGAGCTGCGGCAATGCGCGGTTGTATCATTTTCGCGGCGGGCGGCTTAATTTGCGTTCGAAGGACCAGAGCCTGGCGCAGCTCCTTCTGGAGGACGGTAGAGTGTCCGAGGACAGGCTGTCCAGCCATGAGGAACGCGGAAACCTGCTGAATTACATGGGGCGGCCGGACCGGTTCGAGCCCTATATATCGGAGAAAACCCCGCTTTCCGACGGGGATGTGCTTCTGCTGTGCACGCCGGGAATTTGGGAAGAGGTCGAGCTGCCGGAAATGCTCGATGCACTAGCGGAATCGAGTGATCCCGACAGCTTGACAGATACGCTGGAGGACATCGTCCTCAGCAAGCAGCGGCAGACGGTGAACAATTACACCGCTGCCGCGATTTACGCGAATAAGACGTTTGCGGAGAAGCCAAAAAACCGCAAGAAATGGATCATGCGCATCGGAATAATGCTGCTTACCCTGGCGCTTGCCGGGGGCGGCATCTGGTATGCGAAGTACAGGCAGGCGGTCAAGCTGGCCGAGACGGTCGCCCTGATGACAGAATACGAGCAGGAAGGCGACGAATACGCATCCGCCGGAGATTATCCGAAGGCGCTGAAGGCTTACAGCGAAGCCAAGAACGCAGCCAGCAAGCTGAAGGACAAGCTGCATTTTCAGCTGCTGCGCAACAAGCAGCGCGTGGCCCAGGCGGTGACGGATGGCGACGAATACGTCAAGGACGGCAGCTTCGATATGGCGGTGGACAGCTATACGAAGGCGATTGGCGAGGCGGATAAGTACAAGCCGTTCAAGGTGGAAGACATCGAGGCGCGGATCGAGCGCAGCGAAGCGGTCGCGAAGCTGACGGAAGTGATGAAGGAAGGGGATATCCTCTTCCAGAACCAGGACTACAACAGCGCGCTGGAGCTGTATAGAAAGGCGTACCGGGCGGCGATTGAGGCTAATTATCCGGGCGGCCAGAAGCAGCTGGAGACGAAGATGGAAGAGGCCGAAGGCAAGATCAACCACATTCACCGGGAGACGAAGACGCTTCAGGCTGACAATTTAGAGAAGAAGGGCGACCGCGCACTAGCCGCGCTGGATTATAACGCCGCGATTGAGGCTTACACGCTGGCCCAGGAAATGTACCAGGAAATCGACAAGCTTGAGCGGGTGCTGGCGATGGAGCGGAAGATTGCCAAAGCCGATGAGAAGCGCAATCCGATCGTGCCGGCATCCGGGCAGAATACGGACTCGGGTGCAGGACTGTCCAGCAACCTGGGGGCGAACGGGGCGGCGGCATGGAATGGGGCTGCCGGAACAACTGCAGGCGGAGGCGGAGCTGCCAGCAATAACGGCAGCAGCAGCCAGGCACCCGCGGCAAATTCGCAGGGCCAGGCGCAGAGCCCGAATAGCCAGGGGACGGGTTCATCCTCTGGTTCGGAGCAGGCGGAAGCGGGCAGCAGCACGACAAATGGCATTCAGGATACATCGGCGGCGCCGGGCGGAGGTGGAGAATCATGAAGGACATTGTGATGGATCGGTTGAGCAAAATGGAGGATTTGCAGCAGCGCGGCATGCTGCGCAATTTGATGAGCAGCGTGTTCCTCGGCGTGGTCGAATATCAGGAGGAGCTCAATCGCCAGATCGAGCGGCGGGTATTCGAGGAGGTCGGCAACCAGGACAGCAAATACGATATTTATGCGGCGATGTGCCGCCGGGAGGAATGGGATCCGCTGCACGAGTATTTGTTCCCGATGATTCCGGAGGATACGGGGCCGCGCAGCATTGATTTGCAGAGCCTGGTAGCCCGGTTGAAAGAGGGGGAGGAGCTGCCGCTGTTCTCTTTTTTTCTGGAGTGCCCATATCCTGTCATCCAGGAGCTGCTCTACAGCGACCGGACGTTCCGGGGAGAGCTGGTGACGAGCGGAGGCCGCCATGCCATTCAAATCAGGCTGGAGCGGAATATGACATACATACGTGAAATTGAAAAGCTGTACCATGTGTTTCTGAGCAATGGCCTTCCTTGGCGAACCATCAATCACCCTTATGCCTACAAGTTCGTGAACGCCGTTCTGGTCGGGGGCGAGCTGCAGCTGGGGGAGGAAGAGGAAGTTCAGGAAATTACGGTACATCTGGAGGAATATGAAGAATACAAAAGAACGGATCTGGTGCCGCTCTGGAACATTCAGCGCCTGGAGCTGAAGACGGGGGGCTTCCCGGTTCCCGCGGCCGACCGCGTGAATTTCGAGCATGCGCTGCCGCTGCGGAGCAGCGGGCTGCAGCATGGCTATCTCGTCGATATCAACGATGACAGCATCCGGTACATCAAGCGTTCCCCGGAGGAGCTGACTGTCGTATCGACGCGCGACAAATCTGACGCCTGGCAGGTGCTGAAGGTGGTTGAACCGGTCGGCACGAGCATGAGCAAGCTGAGCTACGCCTTGATGTCGAACCGGCAGCGGGATGATTTCATCAGCAACTATGGCCGCAGACAGGGACAGGTTGTGCGCTCGAAGGGCGAGATCGTGCGGATCATTCATTCTTTTGCCGTGTCGGAATGGCTGGAGCTGGTGGATGTGGAGATTCGTCCGCCGTCCGCGCGCCCTGCGCTGACCTATGAGCTGAACCGGTTCATTACCGACGAAGTGCGGGTGGATAACGGAAAATGGCGGATGTGCCTGAAGTTCAACTACCGGGAAACCGGCAGGGAGCTGGGTTATTTGGCGGAGGATATGATGAGCTTCCTGGTGTCCGAGGTGCAGATGTCGTTCCCGGAATATCGCTGCGAAGGAGAATGGGCGTGAATTACATATGGGATTTGCTCGTTCAGGCGAAGGAAGCCGGCATTCAAAAACGGGATATTACTTTTCTTCCGGCCAAGGTGTACTCGCCTTACATGGAGCTTAGCCTGGAGGAACTGAATGCTGCAGCGGGCGACCATATCGAGGTCGAGGTCAATCCGTTCTACCGCTTCTACGACGTGTTCCGCGATCTGCTCGACATCAACCTGACCGAGGACGAGGAATTCCGCCACACGCTGTTTGATATTCTGATTCATTTCCTGGCGGAGCTGGACTTCATGCAGGGGATGAACAAGAGGGAATATCATATCCGCTTCGTGCTGCGGGACCTGGAGGCCGGGGCGTTCGGCGAGCGGGTGAAGGAGCGGATCGGCCTGTTCGAGCGGGATGAGCGGGAGTGGATCGCCTGCGCGATCCTCCGCATGTACGACACGGGCGAGACGCTGAACCTGCTGCGGAGCACGGTGAGCCGGATTTTCCGCCGCTCGACGATTTACGTCAACAGCGAGGAGAAGGACGAGATGCTGTTCTACATCGGCCAGAAGAAGACGGAGCTCGCCGGCCGGAAGCTGGAGCTGCTGATGGAGCTGTTCCTCCCGGTGCGCTACCGCACCGAGGTGTATTGGGATTGCCATGTGGGGATTATCGATGCCGAGGATACTATGATCCAGGACCGAATCGCCCTCTACTAAAAGGCAAATTTTGATCACGAAGTAGGACAAGGGGGATATACGACATCGAATCTTGAGTTCACTCACTCCTTCCGGTGCTCACGTAGGTTTTGCCTACGCTCCGCTTCCTCAGTCCTGACTTCACTCAACCTTCTCGGTGCTGAAAATTTGATTTTTTTGAATAGGTTTTTGAAGGATGCCCCTAACCATTTTGGAGGAGGAATTTATCAAGCATGAAGGGTTATAAACTGTACACGGATTCCACCAGCCAACAGCGGGTGCGCGGGAAGGTTCTCTATACGCATGATGAGCTGACCGAGATGACCACCTTCCAGCTGCGCAATATTTGCTACCGGGAACGGCTCGTGGAAGGGCTCAGCCATCGGCTTGACCGGGAGGAGATGATCCGCGTCATTCTGAAGTATTTGGGCGCGGACGAAGAGATGTTCATTGGCCCGTACTGCGAAGGCGGCTTCGAGCGCGTGAAAACGGTAATGCGCAAATATATGCAGGCCTCGCTGCAAGGGGACGGGGGCATCAGCGTTCCAGCCCGTATCGTCATTTACCCGGAAATCGCCATCGATAAGAGCGACGGATATAAAGTAAAAGCTCCCGCGATGTTCGCGGAGTCCAATGTACTGCTCGTCAACGACCGGATGGAGCTTTGCGGCATTCTTAATTTGCGCAAGGAGGAGGGCGAGGCGGGCAGCTTTTATTTGGCAGCGGACAGCAGCATGGAGTGGCAGCGGACGTCGAACCGCCAGTACAGCCTGCTGTTCCTGCGCAAGCGCGATTCGGAATACATATACAAGGCGTATTATCAGAGCCAGGCTCTGCCGCCGATTCAAATCCAATATTATAAAATTCCGCTGGCCGATCTGGACATCCGGGAGCTGCAGGCAACGGATGCCGTGCTGGCGATCGATTTCGGGACTTCCAATACGACGGCCGGCGCTTTTTTGTACAACGGATATGCGCAGTCACCAAGCAGTCTCGACGTATTGAACGGCCATATTCGTTCCAATGAGGTGAACTTCGTCAAGTTCCCTGATCCGACGTACCGGAAGCTGGAATGGAGCGAGGCACTGCCTACCGCGGTAAGCGTAGCGGATTGCTCGGACCCGGCCGCGGTGAAATACCAGTTCGGCCATGAGGCGCTGCTGAATATCCGCCGCAGCAGCTACAGCAGCCGCGCTTCGGTCTTTCAGGGACTAAAGCGTTGGGTGAACAACTACGACAAACCGATCGAGGTTATGGACAGTGAGGGAAACACGGCAACCGTGCTGCGTCAGGATATTATCCAGGCGTATCTGAAGCACGTCATCCAGATGGCGGAGCATCAATTCAAATGCAAGTTCAAAAATTTGCATTTCACCAGCCCCGTCAAAATGAAAGCGCCGTTTCTCCAGATGTTCTCCGCCATTTTGCCGGATTACCGGATTGAGAAGGAGGAGGCGCTGGACGAGGGGATGGCCGTGCTGTACAACACAATCGCTGATGGTCTGGAGCGGAATCTGTTCATCGAGGGCGAGGAATATAAAGCGCTTGTCATCGACTGCGGGGGCGGGACGACGGATCTGTCCTCCTGCCGGTTCCGGGTCGAGGACGGGCATATGTCCTATCGCATTGCGATGGATGCGACGTATGAGAACGGGGATACGCATTTCGGCGGCAACAATATCACCTATCGGATTATGCAGTTTATGAAAATCGTCTTCGCCGATTATTATACGGGCGGTCGGCGCCGGGTGACGGATATCGATGATTTGATCGACATTCCGGCGAACGATCTGTTCCGTGAGGTGGACGCTAACGGCGTGGAGGCGGTGTATGCCGAGCTGGAGCGCCGTTACCAGGAGGCGGAGGCGGTGATTCCGACGGCCTACGCCATGTATGAGAACCGCTCGCGGGATGAGTATTACCGGGTGCGCGGTAATTTCTATTTCCTGTGGGAAATTGCCGAGGAAATGAAGCAGCAGTTTTTCCGAAAAACTGGCATTCTGCGCAACCGCTTCGACGCGGAAGCGGACGGCAGCCGGGATAACGATTTGCAGATTACGACGATGGAGCGCTGGTTCCTGTCGGTATCGCGCAGCGGCGAGCTGAAGGACGAGTATGAAATTCCGGATGTCGTGTTCAACATTAAGGAAATTACCCAGTTGATTAAAGGCGATATTTACGAGGTGCTGCGCAAGTTCCTCGACGGCTTCTATCAGGACGGCGTGCTGGGCGAGTACTCGATCATCAAGCTGACGGGACAATCATGCCGGATCGAGGTGTTCCGCGAGGCGCTGAAGGAGTTCGTCCCTGGACGGAGTATCGAGTTCCGGCAAAAGCCGGCCGAGGGCCGGGTGCCCGAGCTGAAGCTCGCCTGCCTGCGCGGAGCGATCCGTTATTTGAACGCGCGGAAAGCTGGCGTCATCGAGACGAGCATTACGAACCATGCGGCTGTCATCCCGTACTCGGTGAGCGCATATACGCATGACCGCCGCGAGCTGGAGCTCATCTCCAGCCTGGAGCGGACGAACCGGGTGCTGGGCTTCATTTCGCGGCCGTACCATACGCAGGAGATCGAGTTCCTTCTGCGGGGAGCGGACGGCGGATTGCGTCACAGCTATGTGTACCATAACCGGACCAAGGACTATCAGTCCGTGAAATACGAGGATATCCAGGCGGTCTATGGGGACAAAATTCCGCAGGACGATACCGACTCCATCGTGAACGGGGAGACGAAGTATTTTGTCTTCGCGGACGACAACCACTGGGGCTTCTACGTCCTGCCGATTGCCCGCCAGAACGAGGGGCTGCTGCTTGGCCGCAAGGAGTTGTTTCCGTTCGAGAGCGACCGGTCGGAGCTGGACTTTTTTGACGGGACGAAGTAGGGGGCGGCAAGCGGTGTAGTAAAGCTTTTAGAGTGCTGAATAATAAGAAGATTGAAATCATGCAGTTAAGCTAACATTGGGTTGACAAGAGGGGAAGAGCGGAAATGTACGATGTTTTATTGCGAAGATACGCAGCACTCGCGATCGATCGGATTATTACCGGTGTGGCGGCTACATTGATCAGTTTCATTTGGATTTTGCCGGGAGAGCTGTTTGAATACAATTCTATCTATTTAGTATTAACGCATCTATTAATATCGATCACCTGTGATTGGATTTACTTCTGTCTGATGGAGTCATCCAAATACCAAGCTACCATCGGGAAGAGACTCCTTGGGGTGATGGTCGTGGACAAAGACTACGAACGAATTACATACGCAAGGGCCAATACCAGGTACTGGGGGAAACTGCTTTCCGGTTTGCTTCTTGGCTTAGGCTACCTGATGGCCTTCTCTCATGAGAAGCGGCAGGCGATGCATGACAGAATGGCGGGGACTTATGTGGTAAAGAAGAGCTTCCTGCTCTTTATGCTCAGCTGTCAAAAAGACGATGATGTCAAAACGGGCATTGCGCATGCATAAAGCAGGGGGGCGAGACATCGTGTATGCACGATTTTGGAAAAGGGCGGTAGCTGCCTTATTGGATCTATTGGTTGTCGCTTCGATTCATCAGGTGATTGGTATATTGACCACTTTTGCATGGTATTGGTGCCTGAGGGATCCCTATGACATCTATGAGTATTTAGATGAAATAATCGTGTTGTTTAACGTTAGTCGAATGGTTCTGATGGCGGTATTATTCTGGCACTACTTCGCGGTCATGGAATCTTCCAAGTTCCAGGCGACGTTTGGCAAGATGGCGATGGGACTCAGGGTAGTTGATCAGGAGGGCCAGAAAATTACCTTCCACCGGGCGACTGCACGATTTTGGAGTAAAAGCTTCTCAGCCATCACGGTACTGATTGGCTGGTTCATGGCGGGCTTCACCAAGAAAAAACAGGCGCTGCATGATATTGCTGCTGGCACTTGCCTGATGGAGGAAGAGATACCGCAAGCCAGACAAATGGAGGCCGCTGCCGCCGTGTAGAAGTATGGCGTTGAGTCTTTTTTTGGAGTGTGTGTTTTAGACGGGCAGGCGGTTTACTGGGAGGAAAGAGTCGAATGTATGACGTGTTATGGAGAAGGTATTTTGCTATGTTTGTTGACCGGATTTTTATGGGGCTGTCCTTATTGATAGTTACCTTTATTTTTATTCCTCCAGAAGAGTTGATGTATCGTTACAACGGGACATTGGTGATATTCAGTTTGCTCGCTCAGTGGCTGTATTTCACTATGATGGAATCTTCCAAATACCAGGCAACCTTGGGCAAGATCATGCTCGGTGTAGTCGTGGTGGATGATAGGGATGAGAGAATTTCCTGGGGGAAGGCCAATGCGAGGTTTTGGAGCAAACTGATTTCATCCATCCTTGGAATAGGTTATTTCATGGCGATTTTCACGGAATACAAGCAAGGTCTGCACGATAAAATCGCTGATACCTATGTCGTCAACAAGGAAATGCTTCTGTATCAGAAAAGCAATGCCAAGCCATTGGAATCCACCAGGAAGCTGGATTTGGCAAGCAAGGGCTTCAACTGGCCGGATTAAAAGCGGCGCTAGACTTAGAAATTATAGAAGAAATTTATGGGTTTGAAGGAGATTCGTTTATGTACGCTGGGTTTTGGAAGAGGTTATGTGCGAGTATATTAGATTACATTATTATCTACGTTCTTGCTTTTGCGCTAGCGTTTCTTGAATTAATATTTGACATGCTTGTTGGAGTCGGAAAGGGACTTATTTTGCTGGATAGCAGAGTATTTGAAATCGTTTATTCGACGATTCGTATAGCCGCTGCCTTCTCTGTACCTTGGCTGTATTATGCGATTTTAGAGTCTTCCAAACTGCAAGGAACTTTTGGGAAAAAGGCGCTTGGCATCATTGTCGTGGATCAAAATTATGAGCGTGTATCGTTTGGACGGGCGACCGCAAGATTTTGGAGTCGAATCCTTTCATTCCTGACGATCTATGTCGGTTATATCATGGCTGCCTTTACCCAGAGGAAGCAGGCTCTACACGATATTATTGCAAAAACCTATGTCGTTGATAAAAAAGTACTTGAGCTAAGCAAAGGGAATCCTGAACTGTACTTGAACGGCGTTCATATGGAGGGGCAGCAAGCTTGATAGGTCATCTGCTCAAGAACATAACCGGGTGAGTCGTACAAACGTCACAGCCGGAAGGAGGGGAAGGCAATGTTTAACCATATCGTACCGAAGTTTGAGAAGGGCCGGATTCTAAAGACAGCGATGCTGGAAAATCTGCGGGATTTCCCCCGCGACTTCGTGGACGTCTACTATCACGAATATACGGATGGCATCATTTCGGGTGCCCATGTTGAGGTCGGCGCAGATTCCCTGATCGTGCATCCCGGCATCGTCAAGCATCAAGGGCGGCTGTATTTGCTGACAGATGCTGTGAGCATCAAGTACCGTGCCACGGGGCGGGAGGCTGCATTAAAGGTTCGTTTCCATGCTGGTGACGAGGACGGCGACTGGCAGACGTTCCGCAGCGAGATCGTGATCGATGAGCAGCTTGAAGCGGATGCCACTGAGCTGGAGCTGTGCCGCTTCAAGCTGAAGGAAGGCGCCCGGCTGCGCCAGGACTATCAGGGCTTCCGGGACCTGGCGACCGAATTTAATACCGTGAATGTTCTGCATGTCCGCTACGCGGCTTACGGCAAAAGCACCTTGTCTCCGGTTATTCTGCGCTCCTTCGCAGAGGAAATGATGCGCAAGGGAAGCGGCGACCCGCAGGACTTCATGTTTACAATGATGTGCATGAACGAGGGAACCCTCGCTCGGGACGTCATTTTGCACTATATGACGAGTCGTCTCGGCATGAGCAGCAGGGAGTATACGAATGTGGAGATCCATAAGTACCTGGGCCGCATTCTGGATGGCGTCCGCGGCGGCGGTGGCGGCAGGCTGGGCATGGCCCCGGGCGGCAGCCAGCGGGTGATTGTGGATTAGGGATGGTAGTTTGCGTTTGCAGATAGAGGAAATGAAGTAAGCAAAGGAGATGAAGTATATGGCAGGCTTAATCGTTGCGTATGATACCTTGAAAATTGCCCCGTTTGAGATGAAGCTGCACGACGTGAAGCTGGTGAAAAAGTTAAATGATCATGCCAGACTAACCTTCAGCGGCATTATTCCTGAAGAGATGGAAGAGCAATATTTGAGAATGGCCAACGAGCAAACCCCCGTTGAACTGCTCTACTACGATGAAAATGGCGCAAAAAAGACGCTGTTTCACGGTATGCTGCTCAAGCTGCACATTAAGGTAGAGCGGGAGGTCTATTGGCTGGAGGCAGAGGCAGTGTCTCATACGTATGCTATGGATATTAAGCTGGAGAACCGTGCTTTTCAGGATAAATCGCAGCAGATTGAACAAGTGATGAAGCATATCGCGGAGCCCTATCCGAGAGCTTATATCGGAAATACGTATTCTGAGCGGCGTACGCTAGGCGGATTCACATTGCAATATCAGGAGACAGACTGGCAGTTCTTAAAGCGCTTGGCGTCTTGGTATAATGCTCCTCTTGTTCCTATCGCTTCGCGCGACAGTATTTGTTTCTATCTCGGTATCCCCGACCATAGCGACCGAGGACAAATTGAAGCGACCCATTATCGGGTGTACAAAGATCTGCTTGCTTTTAAGAATGCGGGAGACCCTAAAGAGTCTGGCCTTAGTGAGCAGGATTTCATCTGCTATGAGGTTGTATTGGATCAGGATCTGGAATTGGGAGATACGGTCACGTTCAAAAATCAGCAGCTCCACGTGTTTGAAGTACTTACGGAAATGTCTCGTGGAGTTCTTACTCATACTTATACATTTTGCTTGCCAAGAGCCGGATATCAGCGAAGAGTCTATAATACCAAAATTATCGGCGCCTCGATTCAAGGCAAGGTTGCCGTCGTGGTCCGCGACGAGGTGAAGGTGAAGCTGGAATACGATCAAGATTGGAACCAGCAGACCGCTTATCTGTTCCCTTATTCGACCATGTATGCCTCGGAGGATCAGACCGGGTGGTACGTCATGCCGGAGATGGGCGATGATGTGCGTATTTATTTTCCTAGTGCGAATGAGGCAGAGGGCATCGCGCTCAGCAGTGTACGGAAGAAGCTTCCTCAGGATTCCGGAACAGGAGGAGGCAGTCCGAAGAGCGGAAGTCAGAATGCTGGCGGCAGCCACACCACAACGACAGTGGTCAAGCAGGAAATGCTGCAGCCAATTATTCACTATGATGCGGATATAAAAGAAGATTTGATGAGTAACCCGGACAGGAAGTTCTTCCTGACTAAGACAGGCCAGAAAATCATGTTTGAGGAAGACAAGATTACGATCGTTGGGGCTCAAAACGGCGCGGCGATTACGTTAACCAACGATGGCACGATTCTTTTGAGTAGTAGCAATAAGATAAAGCTGCAGACTGGAAAGCAGATTGAGATGGTGTCCGAATCGATTCTGCTCCTTGGGAATCAAATCGATATGTCTACGAAGGAAGGTAAGGCCGGGATAACGATTGACCAAGGACAAGTTAAGTTAAAAGGCGTTGAAATTCTAATGGATGAATAATTTGTTTTGCGGGAGGTCGTGATGAATCGGATTGAAGCATGGGAGCAATTCACACAGGAAGCTTTGAAATTTAGAAACCAACAACTTAGAGTTTTGCATGACTTTTTTGGCCGGGAGAAGGATCGAATTGCAGCGGATTTAGTGCCTGTTATGGATGAATTTTTCCAGTATGCTGTTCAACTGCAAAACCTCGATCTGATGAAAAAATGCTGCGTTATAAAAATATCATTGCTGCGTACCCGACTTTTTGAGGGGCATGCGGAGTATATGCTGGAGGTTTTTGATCACGACACTTTAGGTAGTACTAAGATTTCACCTTATAGATATGAGGCAAGGTGGGTTCATGACTATATCAAGGCTTGGAGTCAAGCTTGTGAGAACAAACGGAAGGAATATATGGGAATTATTCCGCCACAATCATTGGATTACTGGAGAAGGGAACAAGTGGACCCATTTCACGTGTATATGGTTCATGCCGTGCGGCATGCTGTGAATCGTTTAATTACCCTCCCCTCCTACCAGGAGCTTGCTAAGGATTCGCAATTCGAAATCTGTGTAGGCGAGTACGGGGACATTGACTTAAGCGAATCCGTTTATTGCTGCAACAGCCGGCAAAAATCATCGACTGCCTGTAAACAGTGGTTAGATAAAAAGATGGAACATGAATATGTCTATGAACATATTGCGGATGTAGATATTTCTAATGGTAATTACGAGGGGATTCAGCTCAACTTCACGAGACTTGAGAGAGTTAGGCTTACAGGCAGTCATTTACAGAGCAGCTATTTATTAAGCAGCAAATTCGAATCGTGTGATTGCTCAGAAGTTGATTTTTACGGCAGCGTCATGTTCGATGCTTCCTTTCGAGAATGCAACCTGGAGCGAGCTTGTTTTGATGAAATTACCGGTGGCCGTGATGTTATGAACGAAAACTATGGGCTCATGTTTGGCATTCATGGCGTCCAATTCCAAGGCGCTAATTTGCGAGCAGCTAGTTTTCAAAATGCGGTTATCGCTGCTGATTTTAGAGGGGCTCTGCTGGAGGGAACTGATTTTACCGGAGCAGATCTAGCGGGAAGCACGATGTTAAGCCGCGATCAATCTCTAGTCTCACTATCTGAGAGCCAGTGGCAATCAATCGTTTGGGTAGAGGAGTGAGCAGATTGGAATATTTTATCCTAGAGCAGGATCGTAGGTTAGGCAGCTTGGAAGGGATGATCACTTTTTCAGAGCAAATGCAGCAAGGTTATGAGTTCGCCAAGGATGAGGAAGTTGTATTTGTCAATTCGTTAAAGGCATTGGAATATGGATGCATTTTAGAGAAGCCTGATTTACTTGTTTCCGATGAAGTATACCAAATTCTAAACCGATATGAGCGCGGTCTAGCTCATAAGAAGGTCATTGTGATAGACATGGCGCGGAATGGTCAGATACACTATTATTTTCCCAAATTTACGGAAGTACCTAGTAGTAACCAAGAATATGTCAAGAAAAATGCTGAGGATTCAGAGAAAATAGACCATTTTACGGTAGATGAAAAGCTTATTGAGGGCTTAAGCATGTTCAAGCTGAATTATTACCGCAAATCCTACTTGGTTGTACGACTTGATGTGGCGGAAGGAATGCTGCGGACAAGCTTGTATGGATTAAATGTAAGACGAATTCTTATTAATGGCAGGTGAATGAAAATTGGATAAAATCTACACGAGCTTTTTAAAACAAAGCACGATAAGTGAATTAATGAACGCCCCTTGGAGGGCGGAAAGCAAGAAGGAAACCTATGTAACTCGAGGAGCCTACATGTATTGTACGATGGGAACCCATGAAGAAGTGCTAAATCAGCTTGAACCAAACGGCGTGTATATTAACGAAAATAAGATGATGACCGTAAAAGATTGCGTAACGTCAAAATCAGAAGAAAAAACCTTTCGAGGATTTCCTATAGAGGAACTTAAGGGTGAAATGGATGGAAACTTTTATTCTTTTGGTTTTTGTCGAAGCCCGCAAAATCCTATGAAAATAGCCCATGTGGCTACAGGGGATTCAGGACCAAGTTATATATACAATTATGACCCTGATACTAAAGTACTGCCATACGGTGAAGAACATAAAATTTTCCCATGTGTTCCTAAATTAATTCCTCACTTAAAGGTAGGGCCAATAGGAGTTGACGAGGGAGTGAATAGATTCCCTAATCTTGTAGATATCATGTCGAGTTTAGCTAAACTTTCGGAAGGGGTAGAGTGGGACAATGGCAGTTCAAATGTCATGATCGATGGAGTACCTGCACTTACCACAAAATCATGCTTAACTTGCAAATATGGGGGAAAGATTCAGATCTTAACTAACGGAATGGAGCCAACGCCTCCCGAATTTCTAGAAAGATAATATCTTAAGAAAGGAGGCAGTTAACATGAAATTATGGCGTGATATAGATGGTTTTCAAATTGAATTGCCATATGATCTATCAACTGTCCGTAGTTTCCGGATTGTTCGCAAATTTAATGATCATGCCCGTTGTTATATTTCAACGACCATGTCGGAGGAGCAAGCCGACTTATGCTTAAGAAATGGTACATACCGAGATAGCTTACTTATTCGTAAATCTACCGAGCAGGGAATTGACTACCTGTTTGCAGGCGGAATCTCCAACATCGATATTCAAATGGAAGATGGTATTCCCCATGTGACGATAGAAGGGTTGTCGCGAACCTATGAAATGGATCGCCATTTGGAGAGTCGTTCTTTTCAGAACAAATACCTGACTTATACGGATTTGATTCGGCATATTGCCCATCTGTATCCCGGTGGGGACGCCCAGAATGAAGCGACGTCACCTGAAGCGACGATTGGTCAGCTCATTGTGCAGTATGAAGAGACGAATTGGCAGTTTTTAAAAAGGCTGGCATCGCGGATCGGTACGGTAATTCTTCCTGATGTAGTCATGGATGCGCCTCGGGTTTATTTTGGCGTACCTGATTTCTCTTGGGGGAAAGTTATCCGGTCCCATCATTATTCGATCATTAAAGATCGGGAGAACTTTCTTGACATTCAAGCAAATTCGGATGTGAGTTCAGCCTTGGGGGAATCCGATTTTGTCAGTTACCGGGTACATACGAACCAGTACTGCCAAGTAGGGGACAACGTTTCCTTTAAGGGACAGATGTGGGTGGTGACGGAGTCCGTGGTTACCTATGAGTCTGGTTTAATCTATTATGAATATGTACTCGTACAGCGCGCAGCACTTCGTCGTAAGGTAAGAACGAATCGTGCCATCCAGGGAGTTGCCCTTGAAGGACGCGTTATGAAACGCGGTAACAACATGGTTAAGGTACATTTAGACATTGACCATGACCATGACGAACGAGGAAATTGGTGGTTCCCGTACTCGCCGGAAGGCAACAACATCTTCCACTGTATGCCGGAGGAAGGGGCGCGCATCAAAGTTTATTTTCCAGAGGGAACGGAGAAAAAGGCGATTGCCATCAATTCGGTACGAGGGAAGAGCGAAGAGATGAAGTCGCGCACCGTCTTCCAGAAGCCGACCACGAAGGTGTTTCATATGCCCGGAGCGGCGAAAATGGAACTTGGTGAAGATGGTGTATTATTCGAAAAGAATACCGTCAGTTTAACTCTGGATGGGAACGATATTTCATTAAATGCTACGGAATCAATTCTCGTAGTAGCATCTAATGAAATCGAACTAGGTGGGCAAAATGTGCCGGAGCATATCAAGTTAGTGGCTGACAAGACGATCACCTTCTTCACGAACACGGATCAATACATGGAAATCCGGCCTGAGTATGTGGGGATTAAAGCGAAGAAAGTGAACTTCGAGAAGGTCGAGATGGACTTTTTGGATATGCTTACGGATGAAGAGATTATGGAGCTATATATCGATCAACTGTTAAAAGACGAAATATCAAAAGCTAAGCAGAAAAAGATTGAGGAAAATTATGCAAACTCTGGTCAGCTTTCAATATTAGAGCTTACGAAGGCAGAAGAGCTTGAAGTCAGAAATAACTTATCAGAGAAAATTAGGAACGAGCCAGGAGCGAAGGAAAAGGCCAGGACAGAAATAAGTAAACTAGAGCCGAAAGAAATCCAGACTCAATATAAAAATAAAATCGAACAATCAATACCGGAGCCAAAGAAAAAGTCGAAAAAGGAAAGAGCCCAAGAACAGCAAGAATATGCGGAGTTCTATCAAGATTACATAGATATTCGAAGTGGTAAGAAGGCGCCGCCTAAGCAGCCAAGTAATCCGTGGAAAGTTCTTAAGGAACAACTACCAATAAAGGAATTGAAGGCTCATATAGAGAATCAAGCTAATGATAATGAGATTTTACGGGGACTTGTGGATGCATCGAAAGCGTTATCTAACTCGGTAGATAGATGGCAGGAGCGCAGAGAAGAAGACCGGTTAAATCGCCTAATTCCACTAGTACCTGAGTATCTTAGCAAGATCCCGGATGAGGGGATATACTATTCCCGATTTACCTTTGAGGAGCTTATAATTAAGCCGCGTAAACTGGCAACAGAACTCAACTTAATGTTTGGAGTCGTAGCTGTCGTAGGTGCCTTTTTTACGGCAGGAGGTTCGCTGTATCTATTAGCTATAGCAAACGGAGTTTGGGGCGTAGCACAGATCGGTGTAAGTACCTTGCAACTGAAGGATTTAAATGATGGGATACTTTCAGATGCTAGCTTATTAGGTATTAATCAGGAAATGCTAGATGTAACTGGGGCAGTGCTTGGATTCGCAGATCTTGCGATATTCGCAAATAGTGCGTTGAAAGGCGCCAAAGCGACTTTTAATGCTAAGTACGTGAATGGCGTTAACGACATATCTCCACCAAAAACTAAAGTATGGAGTGAAGCTCGGAGGAAGTTGGATGATCAACTTAGAAGAGCAACTGAAGAAGGCAAATCTTTATTGAGTGAATATAGTAAATTAATTAATCGGAAAAACTACGACTGGGTGCCTGTGTTTGACACCGGTAATGGTACAGTTGTAGGATTTAAACAACTTGTCCGTATTGGTGACGAGCCCCTCTTCATGTTTAGTAAGAGTGGGGGTTCTGGTGGATTTAAATTAACTGAACCGTCACTACCAAAGGGCGGTAAGCTTACGGATGAAGAAATTGAGATGCTTACATCTAAGAACAAATCACCTGGACATGAAAAAGAGTTTGAGTCAGCAAGATTTTTAAAAGAAGAAGGTTACGATATAAAGATACTGCAAGAAGACCTTTTAAATGGAAATGGCCATGGAATTAAACCTGGTTCAAATCCAGACTTTATTATAGAAGGTAGTGTGTTTGATTGTTACGCTCCAGAAACGGATAAATTAAAAAATATTGTTAAGCAGATACAAACTAAAACGAAGTCTCAGGCCAATAGAGTAGTTTTGAATTTGGATAATTTTCCAGCAGATATCGCCGAATTAAAAGGTGAAATTTTAAGAAAGGCAAATCCGAATGGTGATTTAAAACATTTACAAGAACTGCTTGTTATAAAAGATGGTGAAATCATAAGATGGTTTTGGAAGGGAGATTGACGTGGAGTTATCTTATTATTTTTATAATCATTTTCAAACAAGGGAAGAAATAGATGAATTTTTACTACAACAAGTGAAAAATATTATTAAATCAGAAGAAAATTTAAGAATTATTAGACAAGAAGAAAGTGAGGAGGGAGAGGGGGATACATTAGATTTTATTTGTAATTATTTTGTCGCCAGAACAACTCTTAATTATGTACAAGAAACATCCGAAGAATATAGCATAAACGTAAACTTTTGCCTACAAATTACCCTATATCCCAATGGAGACTCAAAATTTATTCAGTTCATCGGTAAATTATTAAGTCATAGTACAGGAGATGCCATATTATTAGACGATTATTATACTAAATTAATGGAAAGAAGGGATAGTAAGCTCCTTGTCACCGATTATGTATTTAATAGCGACCTCAATGTTCTTGGAGTTCCTTATATGAAAGGGATTTATAAAATGTTTTTATTGCAAATTAATATTAATGATATACCTGGCCATATTATTCAAACTTTAAAACCTGAAATCATAAGTATAGCTAATGATTGCATTCATGAAGGAAAAGTTAATTTAGTGGAAGATCCTGAAATTCATTCTGAGTTCGGGATCAGCTGGAATGATTTCAAAGTAAATGTGCAAAAGGGAGCACCAAATAATAATGGTCAAGTAGTTAATCTATTTGGAAGTAATATTTATACTGATTTGCATGATCCTAAATTAAAATTATTGATAAAGTTCTTCAGGGAAATAATAGTGAGATTTCAGGGAGATTTCAAATTTAGCGTTACTAGACCTTACAGGATAGCCAATAATAAGGAGCTTTTAGCGAATCGGTTGGATGGCAATATAAATATAAATGAAGATGCGGAAGAACATACCTTGCTGTATGAAATTGGTTTTTAAATTTGACATTTGTCAATTGAAGTGCTGAAGGGGTTTATAAATTTGTATATGGTTGAGCAACCCAGTGCCGAACCAATCACATATAATCCGAGTTATGCCCGTATTAACATCTCATCATTTCGATTGTACGTACAAAAGCTTTATAATATAAACATCGTTATTCCGTTACATTAGACAGGTTGATTATGGTCAGGCCACCATGATTGACCTGTTTTTTATGGTCGCTTTTGAAATGATATCACAACTGTAGCACTCCAATATATAATATTTTCTGGTATCCGAGATGCAATTAGTCTGCAAAAAGATTCTGATTTGAATACTGGCTACATTATACGGGGAGGATAAAACCAAAATAAAATTGGCAGTTCATGAAGCGGCTGGCTTCGCGAGTTGGAACGGTAATTCTTCCAGATTTGGTCATGGATGCGCCCAGGATTTATTTTGGTGTTCCTGATTTTTCGTGGGGCAAGGATATGAAGGCTTATAGCTATACCCTGGTGCAGGATATGGGAAGTTATTTGAGTTATCAAGCGCAAGCAGCCGGCGATGCAACGCCCATCTGCTCATGGCCGATTGTATTCAATACCGTGTGAAATCCAAGTATTATTATCAAGTTGGGGATAACGTCGGCTTTAAGCGGCAGATTTGGGTTATCTATGAATCGATAATTACATATGAGCAAGGTAGTATTCAATATGAATACTTATTGGTGCAAAGAAAAGCTATCCGGCGAAAGTCTAAGGTGAATCAGGCGATTCAGGGCGTAGCCTTGGAAGGAAGAGTTGTCAGCCGGGCGAATAACATGGTAAAGGTTCACCTGGATATTGACGATCAGCATGATGAAGCCGGAAACTGGTGGTTTCCGTATTCTGCGGAAGGAAATAATATCTTTCATAGCTTGCCCGATGAGGGGGCGAAAATAAAGGTCTATTTTCCAAGCGGCATCGAGAAAAAGGCTATTGCAATCAACTCGTCACGTGGCGCAAGTGAAGAGATGATATCGCGGACGGTCTTTCAAAAGCCAACCACCAAAGTGTTTCACATCCCAGGGAACACCAAGATGGAGCTGGGTGAAGATGGCGTATTATTCGAGAAGGATACGGTGAAAATTAACCTGGAAGGCGGAAATATTCAGGTTGAAGCTAGTGAGGATTTACTGCTCACCGTGGCTAACCAACTGGAACTGCTCAGTCAAAAGGAGAAAGCAGAAGAGAAGGATAGGAATCAGAGAAAATCGGCAGCCATACTCCCAAGATCCATAAAGTTTACGGCAAAGAATATGATCGGAATGCAAATACTAGAGGATCAATTTATGGTCATCTCAAATGCCTTTGTGGCCATACGCAGCAAGAAAATTGACTTTAACAAAGTCGATATCCCGTTTGTGGATATGCTGACGGAAGATGAATTGAAGGAGTTGTATGTAGAGGAGTTATTTGAGCAGGATAAAGCTCTGGTTAAAGAAATATATCAAGAAAAGTGGGAAGAAAAAAAGAAGAAGGCATCTAACAAATTAGTCCGAGTTGAAGTGAACGGGGAAGAAATTAAGGCAGGGTTAAGAGCGAGAGTGAATGAAGACCCTCATGCCATCAAAAATGCGAAAGCTCGTTTAGGAGAAAAAGACCAGAATGAACTTCAGGTGAAGTACCTAACTCGGGGAAAGCAGCAGCAGGATCGTGGGACGAAACCAGAAGAGAAAAGTGAAGAAGAACTAGCAAAAATCAAAAATAATTATGTTACAAGGTATAGTCAGACCAATAAGCTCATGAGTGCCTCCTATCGTGCGCAGAATGCCGAAACCGATGAGGAACGCACAGAAGCCTTTAACCAGTACTTACAGGTTTTTGGCGAAATGCAACAATCCGGATTTTTTGCAAATGATGCAGAAGGACAGAATGAGCTAACGAAATACTTCAGCAAAAACGTGACTGAAATGTTATATTACTCTCGATTTAATTTTGAGCGAATTGTTATTGCGGGTCAATATGGCTCCGTGATCATGGGGGTTTTTGGTGCTGTAACGGGGCTCATTGCAGCTGTGGCTTCAATCCCATCCGCAGGAACATCCATTATTATCTGGTCTCTTATAGCTGGGGACGTATTATGGTCTGCAGGACAGATGTATGTAAGCTTGGAGAAATTGGACGATTTAGGGAAAGGGTATGGTTATACCGATCCCGAGGTGCTAGGATTAAATCAATCCGATCTTGATAAATTAGGCCTGTTTTTAGCTGCAGCCAATCTATCCCTTCTTGCCAAGCATGGCGTGACCAAATTGTTGGATTCAGCAACGGATGCGAGTCGGATTAAGTTGTTGAATGAGGTGGCAAAAAGAGAAGGATGGGATAATTTAGGTGAGGACTTTGCTGAGCGGGTGGGTAATAGTCAGAGGTATTCTGAAAAGATTCCTCAAGCTGGATCAGAATGGGACGAGTATTTCCGTTCAAAATATGGTGATAAGAATGTGAATTGGAAAACTAGTTCTGAGTACAAACTATTTGGTGAAAAATATATTCCTTATACACCTAAAATTAGACCAAATGCTATAATCACTAAGCCGTCACTGCCTAAAGGAGGAAAACCAGAAGGAAATTATGCACCTATTAAAGGTAAGGATGTCCGAGGATTAGAAAGGCAAAATGAAGCCGCTGATGTGCTAGCTGAAAATGGGTATCGCACTATAATGCTTGACGAAGTTCCCAATGGAAATGCATTTGATGGAAACGGCTATGGTATTGATCCCTCTAAAAGTCCAGACTTCATTATTGAAGGGCAGGTATTTGATTGCTACGCGCCTGATATCGATACGAAACTAGACAACGTTCTCAGAACTCTCAGAGAACTACAAAACAAGCGAGAAGAATAGTGTTAAATTTAAATGATTATCCTGTTGAAAACAGAGCTGAGCTTATTGATTTTATAAAAAGTCAAACACACAAGGATTTAAAACATTTAAATGAACTATTGATCATTGAAGGTCGTCAAGTAACTAGAACGTACTGGAGGTATGAGTAAATGGATTTTTGGCTATCTGTTGGTTCTGATTTTCCCAGAGAAGACTTGAGAAAGTTGCTTTACGATATGATATTCGAAGTATTATTTGTAGAATTAATAAATTATGAAGCGGAAGTAAGTGATTGGTCTGATGCTCAACAAGTGAGTATTAGTTGCACTTATTTTTCTCTAAGTATTAATTTAGATGAAGAGGATGAATACATAGAACGTTATCGGAAGGCGAATCTTGAAGCGTATGGTGTAGATACAAATGTCTTTATTAGTATTCAATTTAAAGCGCGTACTATTGATATCGGATGGGTAAAACTACTCGAAGTCATTGGAAAACTATTGCGGTTAAACAATCTAGATTTGGTTGTTGAGGATGACACCACGTATCCTCTATTGAAAAGAGTTAAGGGCCGTTTGTTAATTAATAGTAACTTAGATTATAGGACATGGTATTTGACTGAAGAAAATCTAGAACTATTGAATTATCCTTATGAAGAAGAAGATTTTTTTAAAGATAGAGGGGAATAGAAGGTTTGTATGTAGAATGACATCAGGGTTTGTAAGCTATCCTTTATTACAACCAACAACGCCACAATGCGAGCTAGCCGTCCGTGTTGTGGTTTGTTTTTTATCCGCCGCTATTTGCTAACAATATAAATATACAAGGGGCGGCTGTTAAAAAGACACCTGTTTTTATTACCTTCGTCTAGTCATGTTCTTTAAAATATCTCCAAACTATAAAATACGTTGCCACGATAGGGGACAGAATCGCGGATATATATTACCTTTATTTCTTGTCTTTAACTGACAAAGCGACAGCTATTCGGACAAAGAGCTCGCTGAAATAATAAACCTCTGCATTGAGAGCTTTACTTAAGAAAAATAATTAGAGTTCCCTTCAACCTCCTCCCCTGCTCGTTGGACGGTTCATGGCTTTGATAATGCACAGAAAGCTTTTTCAAGCGTTCTGGCGTTCTTGGAGTAGTGCATAAAGAATTATCGTGGGAACCATTTAGACGCTTATATCCGGGCGGCGTGATAATTAAAGCAGTAGTTTATTTTTCAAGGCGGATAATATCTCTAACATCGTGAATGCCAAGGCAATCAGCAATTTTTTCAATATGTTCACGATTTATTGAGGTTCTTTGGTTGTTACAGATTTCGCTAATTGCTGCAGGTCGGATACCTGTAAGTTCTGAAAGTTGCTTTTGTGTCATCCCACGTTCCTTTAAAATTTCACTCAACCGAATAGTCAGATGCATAAAACACTCCCCCTCTAACGATTAATCATAGAATAAATTGATGTATGACGCAATAACGCAATGTTGACATTACGAAATAACGGAATTATAATTAATATATTACTAAATAACGTTATTTCGTAATTATAAGAGGGGGAGTGATTTGTAATCGGATATGACTGAGTATGAACGAAAAACCAGATTGTCAGGCGGAGTATCGGGAAGTTGGATAGTCGTGAGTAAAAAAGAAGCGACGTCTATGGCAAAAGAACTCGCCACTGTCTCAACGCAATTGCCTAAGGGCAGACTGCACATTTAATCTATCATGTATTCTTTCAAGGTATTGAGTCCATACGAAAGGAAGAAAAAAATGAAAAGTATGCTGGAAGCCTTATTTTATGGTGATATCCGCCCGGAAGAGCAGGTCGTTCCAAGAAATCCTGAGTATCGTAGTATAAGCAGAAGACTATCCGAAGCTATGGAATTGTGGAAAGAGAAACTATCTTCCGAAGATTTCAACCAACTTGAAGCAATGCTCGATTTACGCAGTAAATCGGAGTCGATATATGCAACGAATACTTTCATAAATGGGTTTCAACTTGGAACATTAATCATGATGGAGATATATACGGCTAAGGAAGACATTTTACAGGATATAAAGTAATTACAATATTAAAAGTAACGGTGTATCAATAGCTTGTTCCTACTTTGTTTAGTAGGGAACAGGCTTTTTTCCATGAGGAATAATGTGGTGCCTGATGGAGGTGTTCCGCGAGGCCAGGGAGAACTTGGGCATAGTCGAAATGGAGCAGGATTTAACTTACTGGGCTTCGAGAGAGGGCGGCGCAGTATTTGTCGTTTTGCTGAAAAGGGCAGCGCCATATTGTTGCCTTGGTTGTATTATGCGATTTTGGAGTCTTCCAAACTGCAAGGAACTTTTGGGAAAAAGGCGCTTGGCATCATTGTCGTGGATCAAAATTATGAGCGTGTGACGTTTTTGCGGGCTAGCGGAAGATTTTGGAGCCGGATAATCTCGATGTTAACGATCTATGTCGGTTATATCATGGCTGCCTTTACCCAGAGGAAGCAGGCTCTTCACGATATTATTGCAAAAACCTATGTCGTTGATAAAAAAGTACTTGAGCTGAGCAAAGGGAATCCTGAACTGTACTTGAACGGCGTTCATATGCAGGGGCAGCAAGCTTGATAGGTCATCTGCTCAAGAACATAACCGGGTGAGTCGTACAAACGTCACAGCCGGAAGGAGGGGAAGGCAATGTTTAACCATATCGTACCGAAGTTTGAGAAGGGCCGGATTCTAAAGACAGCGATGCTGGAAAATCTGCGGGATTTCCCCCGCGACTTCGTGGACGTCTACTATCACGAATATACGGATGGCATCATTTCGGGTGCCCATGTTGAGGTCGGCGCAGATTCCCTGATCGTGCATCCCGGCATCGTCAAGCATCAAGGGCGGCTGTATTTGCTGACAGATGCTGTGAGCATCAAGTACCGTGCCACGGGGCGGGAGGCTGCATTAAAGGTTCGTTTCCATGCTGGTGACGAGGACGGCGACTGGCAGACGTTCCGCAGCGAGATCGTGATCGATGAGCAGCTTGAAGCGGATGCCACTGAGCTGGAGCTGTGCCGCTTCAAGCTGAAGGAAGGCGCCCGGCTGCGCCAGGACTATCAGGGCTTCCGGGATCTGGCGACCGAATTTAATACCGTGAATGTTCTGCATGTCCGCTACGCGGCTTACGGCAAAAGCACCTTGTCTCCGGTTATTCTGCGCTCCTTCGCAGAGGAAATGATGCGCAAGGGAAGCGGTGATCCGCAGGACTTCATGTTTACAATGATGTGCATGAACGAGGGAACCCTCGCTCGGGACGTCATTTTGCACTATATGACGAGTCGTCTCGGCATGAGCAGCAGGGAGTACACGAATGTGGAGATCCATAAGTACCTGGGCCGCATTCTGGATGGCGTCCGCGGCAGCGGCGGCGGCAGGCTGGGCATGGCCCCGGGCGGCAGCCAGCGGGTGATTGTGGATTAGGGTTGGATTTACCCCAAAAAAGGAGGAGGAAAAGTGATGTCGTTTATGGATGAGAAGATTACGCAGATCATTAATGAAGCAGAGCAATCGATGGTATCCCGTTCGATTACGGATGGGCCGGTGAAAATTGGGAACCGGTATTATGAATTTACCATGCAGTCTTTCTATGAGGACAAAATCTCTCTCTACCTTCCTGCTGACTTTGAAGAAATGCCTAAGGAGATTCGTTCCATTAAGTATCCCTATGAACAACGGCCTGAAATCATTAGAAGCGATGAGTCGGGCGCCATTAATTTCACTCTCAACCGAATAGATCATGAGTTAAAGGATGAAATGGTAGCGGAACTGTCTGCTGGCATGAAAACGATGATTCAAAAATCAAATCCCTCCCATGTTTTCTATGAAAGCGGGGTAGAGACTGTAAACGAGAAAACGTTTGGATACTTTGAGTTCAAAAATATGGTGATCGACGGTGCCTTGTTTAACATCATGTATTTTCTCGAATTTGAAGGCAAAGTCCTCATGGGAACCTTTTGCTGCCGGTATGAGGATTATCCGGATTGGAGAGATGTGGCGTATCAAGCCATTCGCAGCCTCACTGTCCAGGTTAAAGAAGAGGGAGGGGAACAAGCATGAGCGAGGTCATCTATACGTCCGCAAATATTATAGTTTCGAATTATAAGTTTGAGAGAATTACGGAACTCGTCATTGAAAAACAGGTGAACGAACATGCCAAGCTGAAACTTAGCGGCATTATTTCCGAAGACATGCAGGATAAGTATATTGAACAAGCCAATGCGAGCGATACCATTCGGGTTGCGGTCCAGGATGAGGATAAGGCACTCCCTCTGTTTCACGGTGTAATTACGAATATATCCGTACAAGCTGCGCGTGGTGTAAGAAGCATTGCCATTGAAGCCCATAGCTTATCCATCCTTATGGATATTCGTAAGGAAACTGGATCGATCCAAAACAAAGAGCTATCTTATAAAAGTTTGTTCCATCGAATTATTGCCAGCTACCCTGATTCCGATGTCATTGACGAAGCATCGCAAGGAAACAAGACGGGGGGATTGCTGGTCCAATATCAAGAAACCGACTGGGCGTTTATGAGGAGATTAGCCTCGCATTTTCACGCTCCTCTTATTCCTGTCAGCTCTCAAAACGGTATCAAACTGTATGTCGGATTGCCAGACGCTGATAACCCACAGAAATTAGATGAATACAACTACTCTGTCAATAAAGATTTAAGAGACTATAAGCTGAAGTCCGAGAATGGTGTCAAGGATATTTCAGAGCAAAATAGCATCAGTTACACGGTTACAAGCCACAAGGTGTTTGAGTTGGGCCAGGCGGTTACCTTCCAGAAGCGGACATTGTATGTCAGCCGCGTGGAGACGAAACTAGAGAACGGCATACTGAGCAGCTTGTATGACCTAAAGGATGCCAAAGGGCTGCGCTGCCGAACGGAATATCCTTATGCACTAGCGGGGACGTCGTTATTTGGAACGATTCTTGATGTGGCGAAAGATAAGGTCAGGGTGAAGCTGCATATTGATCAGGATCAGCCTGTGAATGAGGCCATGTGGTTTGCTTATTCCACGGTTTATTCATCCCCGGATGGGAGCGGCTGGTACTGCATGCCAGAAAAAGGGGATGAAGTGCGGCTTTATTTTCCCGATGAACAAGAGAAAAACGCTTTTGCCGCGAGCTCGGTAGATACCGACTCCTCTAATCCTGAGAAACGAAGCGACCCGTCAGTGAAGAGCATCAGTACCAAATATGGCAAAGAAATTGTGTTTAAACCCGGCGCGGTTGAAATTATTGGCGGGGGCCAGTTGCTGATGAAACTTACCGATGATGGGGGGATTGAAATTAACAGCGACAAGAAGATTTCCCTGTCGGCCATGGAAGATATCGAAATTAACGGCGGTGCCAAGATTCTTATCCAAGGGGAGTCAGGCATTGAATTCGTGCAAGGGAATGCTTCGCTTAAAGTGGAGGATGAGGTCACGCTTAGCGGGGGCCGGGTGAATATCGAATGAGTTCTGTCATGAGTCGTGAAGAGGCGTTGGGTCATTTATTGGCACATCATGTGTTTGATCGTTGGCAGGGCGACTTGGATATTATTTCTGATAGCTATATCCAGAATCAAGAGGCTACGATAGCGGAATTTGTGAGTTCTGTGGATGCAGCGTGTAAACAGGCGGCCGAGCTTCAAGAAGCAGGGATGAAGGGAGATATTCAATATATCTATCTCTCTTTACTGCGGACAAGCTTCATGGAGCATAAAGCTAGTTATCGCATCGATATTCATGATGAGCGCTGGTTTCTTGATCCCGTAGAGTGTTTTTCTCACTGGCAGGCCGATTTTATATTTGATCCTTTATTCAAGAGAATGCGGGAGTTGGAAGCTGTAAAAACAAGCTATGCCCGGAAAATCTCAACGATGGATATTGAACGAATCTTGCAAATTGAAGCGATAAGATATCATTTGTTTACTATCGAATTTATGAGAAGTATGATCCCTTCTATTTTAGAATGCGAGGGCTACAACCAGCTGGGCAAGAAACCGAATATTTGCATTCTGGCCGGAGAATACCGGGATCGCAGTGAGCTGCTCTATGGCCAGCCGGAAGCCGAACCGGAAGAAAACACTTCAGAGCAGTGAATGGAGGAGGGATGTCATGGATTACTTTGTGATGCAGCAGGATGAACGCTATTCCGACACGCCAGTCTTACAAAATATTCGGCAAAAAATCGATATTCGGCATATGAATCGCTTACGTTCTCATCAAATTGCAGATACGACGATTTTTCAGGTTAAGGCATCTACCGATACAGAGTACTTGGATCTATTAAGCAATCAGCTCTACCTGTTGTCAGAGAAGCTGAAGAAATTGATCGCTATGTACGAGCCGGATTGTATTTTTAAGCATATTCCTCTGATGGACCAACTCAATAGTAAGCAAAGTCTTTACTTCCTGCCTTTTTTTGAGGAAGTCGAAGCTCTAAGTCCAAGCAGTGAGTTTAATGCGGATCGAAGCGTCATTAAGAAGCTGGTGCTTCAAGGGGAGAAGGTGGCGAAGAAACGTATTTTCCGCGTGCAAGAAAGCGAGCAACCTCTAATCATTGTCCGCTTAGATGTAGCTGAGAGCATACTCCGCCGGGATATGATCGGGGTTAGCTTGAAGAAAGTTCTCGTGGAGTGATGGAACGAAAGCTGGGGAAGGGCGTGAACTGATGGATAAGTATGAGTACGTTGTGCGTGGCGCTAATATTTTTTGCGATTGTGGATCACATTTACGGAAATTGAATTTGCCGAATAGCCACGGGGCCTATGTCAATGGCAAACCGATGATGAACGAATCGGATTCGATTCCCGAAGTAAATATTTCGAATTTTGGAATCTGCAGCAGTCCGGAAAATCAGAGCGGTGAGACGGTTTACCTCATCTCGATGGATGGCCAGGAAATCCAGGGGAAGCCTTGTCTGTTAGCTCTGCTGGCCGGCAGCAAGTGGGAGAAAACTAAAGAACAGGCAAGGGTAGAAGGGAAATCGGCTCTGACGACCGAGTCAGAATTACATTGCTCCTTAGGCGGGGTGATTCGCTTTAACAGCAGTGGCCAGCATGAAGAGGAATAGAATGATATGCCAAATATGAAGAGCATAAGCGGAGGCGACCGGACAGCATGAAAAGTTATGCGATCGGAGGCTAGTGGATATGATAGGTTTTGAAAACATAAGCGTAACATCGCCATATCGAATCAAAGTAGTTCAAGACATTCAAATGGAATGGAAGCCAAATGAGCATGGGCGACTATTCATTCGCGGCCTTGTCGATGATCAGGATCAGGTTAACGCCGTACTCAAAGCGTCTACGGATGACCAGGTTCAGGTGTTTGACGGGGAAACCAAGATCTTTAGCGGACTCATCGCCAACGTACAGACCAAGCATCACAACGGGATTTATAGTATAGAGCTGGAAGCCATTTCCGGCACGAGCCGGCTGGATGCCCAGAAGAGGCGCCGATCCTTCCAGAATAAGAACATGACGTACGGTGAACTCGTCAAAAGCGTGTTGAAAGCTTACGCCGGGTACGATGTGATTCAACTTGTGGGTGAAAACGAACCTATTGGCGAGCCGATCATCCAGTATGACGAGACGGACTGGGAGTTCCTCAAACGGATGGCCAGTCACTTGCAGAGCGTGGTGTTCAGTGATATTTACGAAGCCAAACCACGGATGTACATCGGCGTGCCAAACAGGAACAGCATCCAGCTTCCCGATGATTTGCCGTATACGGCTAGTAAAGATTTACTAGCATATCAAGAGGCCAGGTCAGGAGCTGCCTCGGTGCATCATACCGATTTTTTTACATACGAGGTTCAAAGCGGCACACGTTATGCCATCGGCGACGAGGTTCTGTTCCGAGATAAACCGATGGTGATTAGTGAAATGAAAGCCGTCATGGATCAGGGCCAACTGATCTATAATTACCGCTTATCGAGAAGAGATGGCATACGTCAAAATCAGATACATAACCCAAAGTTAGTCGGCGTCTCGATGAACGGGAAGGTGCTAGATGTCCAAGGTCAGCAGGTCAAGCTGCATTTGGAGATCGACCAGGAGCAGTCGCCCGCATCGGCCTATTGGTTTCCCTTTGCCCCGCCTACGGGCAGTGCCATGTACTCGATGCCTCAGAAGGGAACGAATGCAAGCTTGTACTTCCCGGATGATGCAGGAAGCAAGGCCAAGGTCATCGGCTGTGTTCGGACGAACGGAGAGGATTGCAGCAAAACCGGGGACCCCAACAATCGCTACTTTGGCACAGAGCACGGCAGTGAGCTAGAAATTACGCCGACAGCGATTAATGTGGTGAGTGGTTCCAAAGAGCCGCTCATGATTAGCTTTGATGATGCCGCAGGTGTCATCCTGACAAGCCACCGGAAGCTGACGATGAATGCGGGCGAGGATATTTCTTTGTACACTCCGAAGCGTGTGGTATTCCGGACACCGAACATGATTTTGGCCAAGAAATTAAGCAAGCTGAGCGGATTTACAGTTGAGAGCGAGTATCACCTGCTCGGAAGCCAGGTCAAACTGGACGGTGCCGACCGGACTAGCTATCCGAAGTATAACGATGAGATTGAGACTTATACGCCGAAGGAAGAAGAGGAAAAGAAGTTTAGCTGGGGCAAGCTCTTTAAGAATGTAGTGGCGGGGCTAGCTGTGGTGGCAGCGGTTACTGCGGTAGCGGTGCTGTGTGTGGCCACTTTAGGAGCTGGAGCGGTTGTCATTGGAGCTGTGGCTGCTGGAGCTGCTATAGCAGGAACTGCTGCCGTAGCCAGTATGGCCGTTTCGGATATCATCAGAGGCGAAGTCAGTGATATGAAGGATTACATGCAGTCTGCCTTTAGAGAAACCGTAATAGGAGCCGTTTCGGGAGCTGTTTTCGGTCCGTTTGGAACTATGGCGACCATTGGTGGAAAAATGGCTTTTGGCGCAACAACGAATACATTTGAAAGTATTATGCGCCAGAGTATGGAGGGTAATGGATTTAGCTTCACTACATTACTCATGGACGCAGGAATTGGTGGCATAACCGGTGGATTATTTGATTCCAGAGTTCTAAAAGCTATCGGAAACGCTGGGAAAAAGGGATTCCAGAAAGCAAATGAGCTTGTCCAAAGTGCAGTTGGTGCTTCTACAGCATGGCTTAAACAAGGAGTTAAGAGCGTAGAAGAGGGTTTTAAAGAGAGCCTAAAGGATTTAGCGGCAGCAGGCAGTCAATTTGCTCAAATGTTTAGGATGAGGAACAATCAACCGTTACTGGCAGGTGACGTTTCACTTCCAAATGTCAGCTTCTTTGAGAAGTGGATGCCGGATAAAGTTCCTCAACGGACTGAAGTACAAATTAATTATGACAGGGGGGGTTATGAAGGAACTCGAGGAGGAGGCGGCGAAGAAAGCAGCTAAGGGTGCTGAGGAAGCTATTCCAGAAATACCAAAGAAAAAACCTTATCAAGAACTTAAAGATAGGGCTAGATTAGCTGTAACCAATGCAGAAAAAGGCCAAGTTGGAGAGGACCTTGCAGATTTAGTTATGCAAAGAACTGGTCGGATAAAAGTCCCATCAAAAGTAGGTAGTAATAATGGTTTTGACGGCTTGTATTTCAAATATTCTAAAGAAGGAGGGATTGTTGATATAATCATTAATGAATCCAAGTTTGGTAAAGCTAGACTAGGAAAAACATTAATGGGTAAGCAAATGAGTAATAAGTGAATAGAAGGTAATTTGAAAAAAATGTTGAAGTCAACTGATCCTGAAGTAAGAAAAGCTGCAAAAGTGGTGCAAAGATTTATTGAGGATGGCAATAGGGTTACTAAAACTCTAAACAGAGTAAACTCTAAGGGGATAAATAGATGGCAGAGGTTAGGGACCTTCCCGTGACTCATTCAAATTAACTGTTAGGTCACTACCTTGAAATAGAACATTTAATTTAATGGAGGAAGATTATGACTGCAAAAGAAGGATATATAAAATATTTTCCGGAAATATTTTTGGAGACAGTTGAAGATACTAATGAACGTATACAAAGATATAGAAGTAACGGATTACCAAAAAATGCAGGTTACTACTATGAATTACTTGCAGATGGATTCCAAGATATTGCGATCGGCGAGATTGTATTAAATGCAGACCCCATAAAGTCCAAACAAAACTTTTATTTAGCAGGCAAGATGCAAGAAATATTATATCGAAAATATGATAATCATCAGAATGATATATCCAGTGACTATGTTACAACTGATAAGTATACAAGATTGTTTATGGGATTAATTAGTGACAATGAAGAATTAGTACATTCTTTAGCAACTCTGTTTGGTGGAAGGACAAAAGAAGAAGAAGAGGATCATGAATTTCATAAATATGTTGGATATACTGTCAAATACCTAATTCTCGGAGAAGAAGACCAGGCAAAAAAATATGTAGATAAATTACAGCAATTAGGAAGTCAAAGATTTATGAAATTATATCTTGGTTACTTGCAAGTATTGAAAGGCATACTTGAAAATAATAAAACCGAGGTAAATGAAGGATTAAATTATATGATAGAGTGTCATAAAAGATTAAAAGATGATTATGGTGATACACCGCAGGAATTATTGAGCATTCCTGTACTTGGCTTAGCTAAATTAGCCATTCGACAAGGAATAGATGTAATTTTAGATAACGCTTTAGCACCGAAGGATTTATTAAAAAAACATCAGATAACATACCCTTTTATTGACTTTGTAGATTAGAAGGGAGAGAAAATGAATAAATTAGCTCTTTTAAACCTTAGTAAGAGGTTATCAAATAACTCTGATCATGTTGTTCAAAAAGTTAAAATGGCCATTGAATATCCCGATTTATTTACTGAGAAATATAGTGAAAGTCTTGCAGAAAGAAACATTGATTTTAATTTTTCAACTGAAGAGTTACCGTGGATAGCGCTAGTTGATGAATTAATTGAAAATGGATTTGCATATGAGATTGACTGGAAAGAATCCCCACAAGACATATGTTCAGTAGTTGATACATTACTTGAGAATAAAAATTACCGAATGTTAGATTGGACCTGGTTACAAGATATTGAAGATATGCCAACAGAATTATTCTTGGACGAGATTTCAAAGAGGCTACATAGGCTACTATTGACCTTAGGATATTTAGACATTGATAGTGACTCATATGTATTAATAATTGTGACATTAGACGAGATGGAAAGTATCAAAAGTTTAGCTTCAGAAGCGGGTTTTACAATATTAGATAATTTCAAGAATTAAATCAAATTAATTTCAAGCTCGTTTCTAAGTTGTTAGATTCGAGCTTCTTTTAATTTAAGATTGTCAAGCTAAGTGCGATAACTTCATTAGCAATTTCCGTTCACACTCATTTAGAGATTACAATAAATTTTTTAGCAGTATCTAAATCAGGATGCAGCATTTAAAAGTGTAATTCCTAGTAAAAAAGGATTGGCAATTAAATTAGAAGGAAATGCTTTTAAAGATGTAGGAACCCCGCATTTTAATGCTCATAAATCATTACTCATGGACGCGCAGGGAAAAAAGGATTCCAGAAAGCAAATGAGTTTGTCCAAAGTGCAGTTGGTGCTTCTACAGCATGGCTAAAAAAAGGAGTTAAGAGCGTAGAAGAAGGCTTTAAAGAGAGCCTAAAGGATTTAGCGGCAGTAGGCAGTCAATTTGCCCAAATGTTCAGGGGAAGAGAACTATTGACAGCAAATGGTGCACCGATTCCAAATGTTAATTTCTTTGAGAAATGGATGCCCGATAAAGTTCCTCAACGGACTGAAGTACAGATTAATTATGACAAGGTTATGAAGGAACTCGAGGAGGAGGCGGCGAAGAAAGCAGCTAAGGGTGCTGATCCTACGGGAATAGGGAGTAATGTTAGCAGATTACAACTAATAGAGGACTCTAAAAATTTTGCTAGGGAGGAGTTAGAAAAGCATGTTAAGTTCCTTAAGGATGGTGGAATCAAAAAACCTTTAGATGATAATGGATTTGGTGGCGGAAAATATAAACCGGACGTGATTAGCGCCGGAGTAGATATAACGACTGTTGGAGGTAAAAATCCTAAGATATCATTTGGTTATAATGGAGCTAGGGAAGGACAATTTAATCCTAGTGTAATGGAACTGCATCCTGATTTAAAAAAAGTTTGCGCAAGAAACAAGAAAGAAAGCTAGAAATGATCCAAATAACCCGTACAGAGACAATGAAAGTTTTGAATTGTGGCATGTTGAAAACTGTGCTGAAATTCAAGCGGTCAATCAACTTTTATGGTCAGGTTCAAAAATAGAAAATATTTTAATAAGTACGGTTAATGGTAAGGGGGCATATAAACCTCCTTGTAAAAACTGTCAAAGAACTTTTTTTGATTTTATTAATGATTTTCGCGAATAACATTTTAAAGGAGATTACTTAAATTATGAATAATTTATCTACTAAAACGATAGAAATATTGATACAAGCAGGATGGGAACCAAATCATAAAATTGACTTAAACAAGACAGTAAAGTTTTTAGAAGCAATGGGGTATCAAGTATTTGATTCTGTAATTGATGCATTAAGTCATTTTGGAGGGAAGGAATATAAATTCAATCATCCAGATGGTAGCTTAGAAACATTTCACTTTATTCCTGAAGAGGCGGTAGGGGATTACTATGAAAAAGAAGATTTTGTAGAATTTGAGGCGCGAGTGAAAGAGCCGCTTATTGTAGTCGGAGAGGCATACCGGGGTAATTTAATAATGTTTATTTCGAAATCAGGCAAGGTATTTGGAAAAAATGGATATTCTTTATATAAATTTGGAGATGATATTTATGAGGCACTAGATACTCTTTGTTTATTTAAAAAAACCGGAAGAAATCGATTAAATAGCGAAGCAATCCTGCTATATGAAGGAGTTAATAAACTAGTTAGTGAGGATTTTCAATAAGTTTGTGTAACTAACTGCGACTCTAGCAACAGTAAACCCCCAGAGGCTTATTCCAATTTGATCCAATAATAGGAATGGCCTCTGGGGGTTTAAGTATAGAAAGAATGGTACTAAGTTTGGGGTGAGACCAACATGCGGAGAGTATACAAAGGCACTGTACAACTCATTACAGGAAGCAGGGCTGTCAAAAATAGATGCCTTTAATGTTACTAAAGAAGAAATAAAACAACGGAGGGCTTATGGTTTAACAGCGGATATGCCAGTACCAAGGATACCAAGACCGATTAATAGTTTGAAAAAATATTTATTTAAATTGATTCCGTGAGGGAGGTAAAAAATTTGCTTATTGAGCAAGAAATTATTGATAGGATTGAAAATATAAACTGGTTTGTTAATTGTGGCACTCCTATTCATAACAGTAATATTGAAGTTGTCTATGAATCGAATTGGAAAAAGCAGCAAGGCATTCATTAGGTAGGTATTGGGATGAAATAACGAACGAAGCAAAAAATGATTTAACAGAATATTTATGTCTTAACATTCCGGACAAATATAAAAAATGGAATAAGTATACAAATGAAGGCAGGGAAATCATCGAACAGATCGTTGTGCCAAAAGTAAAAGAATATTTAATAAAGCATGAGGTAACACTTGATATTTTAAATACTGTTAAGTAGGATATTTTAATTGGAATAATGGAGTATACTTATCGTATAAAGAGAGAACCAAAATTTTATATGAATTTACTTCAAGTATATGAATCTGGTAATTTTCCATGTGGATGGAAAGGAAGTTGGCCTAATGGAAAATTGATTGTAAATTAAAAAAATTCGAGAATGAGGTCTGATTATGTCCAATTTTTATGAGTTGAGCGAAGAAGATAAACAAATAATTGAAGATACAAAAGAAGTAAAGTTGCAGAGTATCTCTTTCGAAAACAATTCCATTTATGATACCAAAACAAAAAGTTGCGAGTATTTGCCGCTCAAGCTCAGTTGTATCATCAAACGGCTTATTAAGTAACATAAATATTTCAGAAGTAATTAAGGAGCATCTTTAGATGGAGAAAATTATGGTTTTATAGATATGTCAGGTGAATTTGTAATTCCTCCGAAGTATTATCAAGTCAAGGAATTCAGTGAAGGTCTAGCTGGAACACGAAAGAAAAAAGGAGGAAAGTGGGGTTACGTGGATAGCTCAGGAAAAGAAGTAATTAAATATAAGTATCAAAGCGTTTGGGTTTTCGAAAATGGCGTAGCTCCCTTTGAAAATAAGGATAAGTACGGGTATATGAATAAGGAAGGAAATCACATATGGAATAATGTATTTTCAACTGCAAGTGAGTTTAAAAATGGTCTTGGACTTGTAACCTATAATGGGGAATGGGGTTATGTTGATGGCCAAGGAAATTGGGTATATAAACTCAAAAATTTTAATCTTTTGCATTGAGAGGAACTTATGTCTATGAAAACAAGGATAATTATACTCTACTTAGGAGGAGTTCAGTACTGTAAACAGTAGTATAAACACTAAAATACTAATTTTTTCGGAATGTCTAGTTCAGATATTCCGATTTTTATTGTGAATGATGAATTCGAAGGAGAAGCTTCTTAAAGTAAATGAATGAAAAATTAAGATCAGTAATAAAAAGAGTAAAGGTAAAATTGGCAGTTGAACCTGATAGTATCATTTTTGGTGAATTAAATGAAGGTAACCCTGAAATACAACTAGACTCTGATTATTATAAGCAATATATGGAGTTTTTAAAAGAAGTTAATGGTGGACGCTGTGGAGCAGTTGACTTATGGTCATTTGATGAACTATACATGCATCAATCTCGTGTTACTGATTATTTAGGTGGAACAGACAGATGGTTAGAAGTTGGACAAGTATTATATGAACCATTAGTAATTGAGAAGTCTTCTGGACAAGTGTATTATTTCTATCAAGGTTATTCTGATAGACTTGGACAAACATTAGGGGACTATGACTATTTTCTACTTAATTATGTTTTTGGAAGGAAATACGAGGAACTGGTGCCAGATGCTCATTTAGAAGAGTGGTATCAATTTATCAAGGGATTAGGCTTGGCATAGCTTGAATTTTGAATGAGTGTTAACCATAAATTAACACATTGTAATATATAGTAAGTGGTTAGGTTTGATTTCATATATTGCATAATCTACTAAAGGCTTGTTTCTATCGGATGTTTAGGTAGCAACAAGCCCTTTATTATTTTTTTGCATTGAGGCAGTCCTCTAACTATAATTGGGGGAATTGAGAATTGATGGTGAATAAGGGGGGCGTTTCGTAAAAGAGAATGAAAAAAAGGGTTTCTTTAATATCTATAGGGAATTGTATGCAGAATGAGCGTGAATGAAATATTGGGACAAATATCAATGTTTATAGTGATGTAAATTTTAAGAAGAAATTTCTGAAAAATACCAAAGGGATTGTGGTAGAAATAAAGGGGGGTCAATATGCCGTTTGAGCAACAAATTAATACTTTATATCAAATGCGGTTTTTAAATAATGAAGGTGATGACATTGATGTATTTACTAGCTTGCTTAACGAATTAGCGTACAACGGTGGAAATAATGTTATTCTGGATTTGTGCTCTATTTTCGAGGATGATATAGAAGAGTCCTCGCGGCTGATGACATGATTGAAACTATTTTTTACATTGCAAACCGAAATGGCTTAGAAGAAGGAATGTATGTTTTAGCGCAAGGTATAACAAGAATGTTGCCTCAAGCTAAAAGTTGGGCTAAAACTCTTCTTAAAACCTTGCTGAATAGCGAGGAATTTATAAGCCCGTTTACTGATGCTTTAGGGAAAGTTGATAATAACACAAAACAAACTATCATTAATATTTTAATTGAAATTAAAAAAGGATTTTCTAAGTATAACGAGAAAATAAATAAAATTCTAGATCAAATTAGTTAACCATGATTAGATATAAAAATGGTGGTGATAATATGGAAATTATTCCAAAGATTATATTAGCTATTCCTGGAGTATGGGAGGATAGGAATGCTTTCAAGGATGCAATGGCTAGAAGTGGTAATGGTTATATATATTTGGGGAATCATATTGGATACTTAGAAAAACCTGACCAATTCTACGAAGTAAATATAAGTGAACATAATCCTTATATCGCTGAGGCCATTGAAATTGGTGGGCATGGCTTATTCAGCAAAGAAGATGTAGAGCAGCTAAGAAAACATAGGAGTATCATATACCTTATTATAGAGGGGGGGACTTTAGAGAAAGTTATAAACGTTATGGAAGTTGCAAGTGCTATTCTTAATGCTGGTGGCATTGCGGTGAATGTTGAATCTTCGGGAAGGGCACGAACGAAGAAAGATTGGCTAGAAATTACTAAAAGTAAGGATATTACCAGGTTATTTTCAGCCTTTATCCAAATGTCTCAAGAAAATGAAGTTTATTATACGACTGGTATGCATTGTTTTGGATTGCGTGATGTGAAAACAGCTTCAGAAGGCATAACAGCAAGGGATGTTGCTACCCTTTTTAGAATATTCTGTTTATATAATCTTGATGAAAAGCCACAGATTAATGATGGGGAAACTTTTAGTCTAGATCCAAGCTCTCCAATTTATCTACTAAAACAAGAAGAATGTACTATGTTCGATGAAGAAGATCCTTATTTTAATCCATATGGAGTATGGAATATGATCCGTCATCATTCTATTGGAAGATAAACTACGCATATTTTATGGATCATTTCTGTAAAGAGCTAGATTTGTTCATAATTATATTAAAATGATTGTGCTGTTCTGAATATCCATTTTACGATTTTAGCAATGGGGATTGAACATTAAGAACACCAAATGAAATATATTATAAACTTAAAAAAAGCTCATTCCAACAGGGTCGGAATGAGCTTTTTTACATACACAAAATAAAACGAAAAAATAAACTAATGACAGAAAGTGATGTGAGGGGGATTGTATAAACTGTAACCAGACTGAGTTAAGGTCTCAGCGGACTCGGTATATCCTATAAAGAGACGCTTATTCTTCCATCCATATCAGCTAATTCATGAATGTGTATATTCAATGCTCTGTCCTAGGGTGCTGATATCAATTCTGTCCGTCGTTCCTCTTGCTCAAGTGTTTGCGGTGAGGCAGCCGGCACTGGTGGGAAATGGCAGAGTCATATGCCTTGATTGGGGCATATGAAAAAATGGGTGTACTCCCAAAACGAATGACAAGGTACGTTGACCGAAAAACTTGTAATATGTGCAGAGGTGAAATGCCAGCTTTATTGAAACATTTGGATATTGAAGAGCTTGAAGTCTTTAGTGGAGAAAGTACGGTACCAATAATACTAAAAGCTGTTGAGTAATTAGAAGGAGATTTAATAAAAATGACCTTAATAATATATAATGGCCCAATTGGGGATCCAATTAAGAATCCGAGTAATAAATTTCTAAAAAAAATTATCTTAGAAACTTCCGCGGAATATTGGTTACAGGGTAGCGGAGATTCCTGCCTAGAAGTAGAAGGATTGGATGAACGATTGATATTCTTCTATGATGAGCCCTATGGCTTTTTTATCATGCGACACCCTGACTATCTTGCACCGTATGATGAGAGTAAAGAACTTAAGGTTGTTGAACATTTGGTAGGTGGCGAACCAATGAAGGTTCCTAGTTGTTGTTATGTTTCAAGAATCGAAGCTTATAATATTCTACTTCAGTTTGTTGTAGAAAAGGAGATTCCAGGTGATGTTAGATGGGTTGATATCTATGATTTAGAATTTGATCATGGCTATTAAGCTTATTTTCATAGAGTACCTCATAAAAGAATTGAACTGATTGGATAAGGAAATTCTTTTGAAGTAACATAATGAAAAAGCTTTATACTAGGAAAATTTTAAATTAAAACTTTTAATACTTCTTGGTGCTAATTTAACGAAGACGTTATATAGTGATAGTTGGTGAATCAGCTATCACCTTTTAATATTATTTCTTAGGGAAAGGGAGGATGGTGAAGGGGATTTAGAGCTCACTATTCTAGTGGAAGGAAAATGTATGAAGATAGTTTTTGAATCTCCTAAGAATGATAATGGAAGATAAGGTGCTAAAATTACTTCAAAAAGCAGGCTGGTTGGAAGGGCGAGTAGTAGATGTTATCCAATATACAGAATTTCTAGATGACGATGGATATTTTGTCTTTGGCAGTGCGATTAATTTTCTAAAAGAATATGGTGGCTTGATAATCGAGTTTGAAAATCCTAAAAGATTAGGTAGTTATTTAAAATTGATTATAGATCCAATTGAAGCTTCAAGCTCAATTTTTCGGGAATTATCGAAAAGATATGAGCGATATTGTAATGAGCCATTTGTTATAGTAGGAGAAATACCCCTGATGGATATGACTTGGTACATTTCTTTATCTGGACTGTTTTACGGTGGAAATGATGACTATCTTATCTGCCTAGGGGATGATTTCTATCAGGCACTAAACAATATAATAACTGGTGCGGTGCTGGATGTTAATACTGTTGAAGATGAATAGGAGATAAACTTATGCTGGTTAGCACCAATAATTTGCTCTAACAATGCTATGAAGATATTTCGTCATACGTTAGAGCAGCGCATGGAATTAGCTGCTTTAATAGTTATAGCTCTAAAATACGATCCTAATATCGGAGGTACCTAAAGTTTGGAAGACAAAATACTGAACAAAGATTATGTTCTAGAAAATGGTAGTCGGTTCGATGATACATTCGGCTATGGAGGGGACGAATATGATTCTTTTATAGTGCAATATGATCAAGAGGGTAACGAACATTTATTTACCGGAATAATCTATGATTGTTATGAGAATGGTGATTTAGCAAGTTACTACGTAGTAAAAGACGGCATTAAACATGGGGATATGGTGCAATATTATCCGAATGGACAAGTCAAAGAAATTAAGTATTAAAAAATATGACGAGCAGGGAAATCTGGTAGAAGAAAGGTAAGAAGCCACCTGATAAATTCTTAAAATAAGCTTGGTGGTTGATTTCATTAATTGATAGTTATTTGCAGTACAGAAAAAAGAGGTGAGTACATTGAAAAAAGCAATAACAATGAGTTTAATTTTTGTTTCTATTATTCTGTCAGGATGTAATTCAAAAAAATTAAGCGATGCTGAATTTACTAACCTTACACCAGCCGAAATTAAAATGGGTAACTTTACTTATCTAATGACTGATGAAGTTTTAACTACAGACGAGGTTGAAGAACAAATAGGAAAGGTTACACAAATTCAAGAAATGGTTTCTTATTCAGAGGACCAGAACCCATATAAAAATCCGAGTGAAATTTTTAAGGTAAAGGATACAAGTGTCGAAAAGGCTATTGCAATTCAAGTTAATGACAAACTATATATTGCAAATATTGATAAATAGGTTTTTTCTCCACGTTTCTTGGCTTTCCTGTGAGTAATTTCCCTACCTTTCATAGACTCACGCCTGCATTACCCGTTTTCGCCTCATTTTCAATTGAAGACATCGTTCTTTTTAACGATTTCTCGGTCTCCCCTTTCAGTGACAAGCATACAATAAGAAAACAGGACTGGCTTGTCACTCCAATCCATGAAGGATGATTGATTCTATATGAACTTGCCGCTCATCCCCAATCGAAATAAGACACTCTTCTATCGCCGTGTTATTAAGAAATTTTCCCTGATCACCGTCGGCTCTGTCATGCAGGGTTTCGCTATGGCTATGTTTCTGTTTCCTCATGCCATTCCCTCCGGTGGAGGGGCAGGAATCGCTGTTCTTTTGAATCATGCGTTCGGTTTGCCCATGGGCTTCGGGTTATGGTTTGCTAATACTATTTTTCTTGTGTTCACGGTCAATTATTTGGGCAGGATCAGCGCGTTTGGAACCGTGTTTGTCATCACGGTAACGTCCGTATCCGTCAATTTCTTCGAGGTGTTCGTTGATCCTCCTTTTTCGAATGTATGGATCGATTTGTTGTTCGATTCGGTCATTCTCGGAACCGCCATCGCTATCTTAATCAAGCAGCGGGTATCCAACGGAGGAATCGGTTATGTAGCTTTGGCGATCTACAAATACAAAAGAATCAATCCCGGCACTTCGTTGTTCTGGATGAACGGATTTATATTTGCCCTCACTGCATATGTCATTGATTGGAAAATTATTATTCTTGCCGTTGTGTGCCAGTGGCTGTCTACCCGGATTATCAACTGGTTCCATCAGTTCCCCGGTTTGAAATCGGTTTTTTATCCTGCCTGGCGTAAAAAGTGATTCCCTCCGTATGGACTATTCGGAAGACAAGAAAACCAGCCTTCAAGTCGGCTGGTTTTTCAAGTTCATTCATGATTTAATTACTGCACCTGTACCTTCTCAATAAGCGGAAGATCGTCCTTATAATTCACTTTCATAACAAATTCAGCGGACAGCTCTCGGGTGCAAAGCGCAATGTCCTCCTGTAAGAAGTCCGGTTTCGCGGGGTCGTAAAATTTCTTGGCCGCTTCGGACTTTCGAATTCGCTCGATCGTTTCATCAGCCGATATACGGTTCGAATTCTGTAAGATCCCCGATACATATTGCGCGCATGCCAGGTCATCATCCCCGGATGGGTGTGAAGCAATTAAATGAATGGATATGGCGGTGTCTTCTCTCAATAATTTATTCCGTATAAACTCCGCTGTCGTCCTTGCATTAGTGAAACCCGTAACAAATATATGGTCTGCATTTAATGAGTTTAAGGTTGCTTTTACTCCGTTGGTTGTCTTCTGAATGAGGAATTTCCCCCTTAGATCTGCATTTTGCAAACGTACGGGCGAATTATCCAGATCAAACCCCGCAATCGGAAGACCCTGGATCTCTCCCGCTAAAATAAACTCCGGGAATTGCCTTTTTAAACGAAAAGCATCATCTAAAGTTCCCGCCAGAATGATTCCCTGTACCCCCTTAATAAAAGCATAATGCGCTACAGTAAAAGCTCGGATGACATCAATGATGACATTAATTCTTGAAGCTCCGAGTGTATGGTTGTGCCCCTGTATAATCTTTATAGTCATTTAACATCCCTTTCAGCCAGCATAATGCGAGGTTTTATAACAGTATATTGGCCTAATTGAAAGTGGTGCTTCTCCCCGGTACATAAGAAATTTTAAGTATATCCGTTTCTAAGCTCATAAGAAGAATACTTATTTTGCTATATGCAAATAATAACCGAACAATCCAGGTCAGGGGAGCTATCACAAATGGAAAAAACAAAATCGCGAAAGCTGAATATAAGCTTCCAGAGCGACATAGAACTTGCGGAACCTACGAAATCAAAGGACACGTCGACAAAATCAGATAACGGCTCAAAAGGACGCATCTGGGAGTTTATTGCTCTTGCCACGATCCCTATCGTGCTCGTCTTCGGCAATTCCATGCTGGTACCGGTTCTCCCCGTAATGCAAAGAGAGCTTGGAATCAGTAAATTCCAGAGCAGTTTAATCATATCTATTTTTTCTTTGGCTGCAGGAGTTTTCATTCCGGTGATCGGCTATCTGTCCGATCGTTTTGGCCGAAAGGTCATTATTGTGCCCGCCCTGATCATTTATGGGGGAGCCGGAATCTTGGCCGGGTTTGGTGCCATCTGGGACTCCTACGCGGTTATTATTGCCGCCAGAGCGATTCAGGGTCTTGCTGCGGCAGGAACGGCACCGATTGCTATGGCGCTCGTAGGCGATTTATACGATGGGGGGACGGAGAGAAAGGCACTTGGCTTGATCGAGGCATCCAACGGGACGGGAAAAGTTCTTAGTCCGATCATCGGTTCCCTGCTTGTTTTGATCGTCTGGTACGCCTCATTTTTCGCCTTTCCTGTATTTTGCGCTTTGTCCCTGTTAGCAGTGATCTTTCTGATCAAAGAACCGAAACAGAACGAAAAGAACGAATTATCGAAATACATTAAAAAAATTGGACAAATATTCAGGGAAAAAGGGAAATGGCTCATCACTGCATTCTTCGCAGGCTCGTTAGGACTTTTCATATTATTTGGAGTGCTTTTTTATTTGTCCAACATTCTTGAGGAGAAGCCTTATAATATTGATGGAGTCATGAAAGGTTTGGTACTGGCCATTCCCTTATTAGGTATGGTCATTACTTCATATACCACGGGAAGCCTGATTAAAAAAAATGGCAAATTAATGCGATGGCTTATGAATATCGGATTGGTTGCCATGACGCTTTCTCTTGCTGCCACCTTGTTCTTTTTAAAAAATATATATGTATTTATCGGGTTGCTAACGGTTAGCAGCATTGGAACCGGCCTGCTCCTCCCCTGCTTAAATACGATGATCACCGGTGCGATTCAGAAAAGTGAACGGGGGATGATTACGTCCCTATATAACAGCTTGCGATTTTTGGGAGTGGCGGCGGGCCCCCCATTATTCGGCTGGATGATGGATAAGTCCGATAGCCTGGTTTTTATAACGGTTTCCATACTATCGCTTGGAACCCTTTGTTTTGTATTTTTTCTAATCAAACCCCCTCCTCAAATTGACTAAATAGCTCTTATAAATTTCAAAGCTATGGGCACATGCCATGAAAAATCAGCATATGATGCCTATGTCATTGGAATGAAGCGACAAGTCAAAAAGAATTGAGGAGAATCCAGATGAAAAGTTCCTTACATGAAATTTGGCCAAAAGAATTAAGTGACCCGTGCGGAGGTCGTAAGCCATCTGTACTTGATAGTACGAACGAAACAAACCATGTCACTAGTCGAGGACATACGATGGTTATCGATAAGGGTCTTGGCAGAAACTCATTTATGGATCTGATGGAGACAGGTTCAAACTATATCGATTGTGTAAAATTTGGATTTGGAACGGCCCCGCTCTATAATACTGAACTGCTGCTCTATAAGATCAACTTGGCTAAACTGCATAGGGTCACGGTTATGCCGGGCGGCACGTTATTGGAGACGGCCGTACAGCAGGACGTAGTTCCGGATTTCTTCAACACGATATGCAATCTCGGTTTTAATGGTGTTGAAGTATCGGATGGTACGATTGAACTCTCCCGCAATAAACGTACGGAATTGATCCAAGAAGGCAAAAGGCATGGCTTGAAGGTCTTTACGGAATATGGGAAAAAAATGTCGGGATCGCTTATAGATGCAGCCGTGCTGGCCGATACGCTTGAGGAAGATCTGAAGGCAGGAGCAGAGCTGTTAACGATTGAAGCTCGTGAATCAGGCATGGGGGTCGGCGTTTTCGATGAACATGGTGATTGCCGGTTAAATCTTCTGGATGATGTGCTGAAGTTTGTAACGGATACGGATAAATTGATATGGGAAGCGCCTTTAAAGAGTCAGCAGGTGCTGTTTCTGAACAAATTCGGCCCTAACGCGAATTTAGGTAATATCTTTCCAGGCGATATTCTTTCTCTTGAAACGCTGCGGCGAGGACTCCGCCAGGATACCTTTACCTTTGGGATCAGAACGAAAAAAGAAAAGGAAAAGGAATATTTTTATGTGATTTAACCCTGGATGTTTTATAGCAACAAGAAAAGCTTATTCCATTTCAGAAACGAGAGGGAATAAGCTTTTAATTTTGGTTGAAATTTCCTTGATGATTAACTGAGATAGATAATACGGGTCAGGTCTTCCTTGTTTACTTGGAAAGTTGGGGGATCTTTACTATCATTATCCCAGGGATGATATTTTATGTTGTTGAGGTTTTAGTAACATCCTTGGGACCTCGCTCATTAGATGAACGGTTAGAGAACGGGAAAGAAAAAAGGAAAGGAGGGTATGGATATGAGACAAGGTAAACAAGATGTTGAGCTGGGTCGTTTCCTGAGCCTGATCCTGCGTCATAATCCCGGAGCGGTGGGGATCAAGCTTGATGCGAACGGCTGGGCGGATGTCAAGGAGCTGCTTGCAGGCCTCCACCGTGCAGGGCGTGTCGTTGATATGGATATCCTGGAGCGGATTGTGCGAGAGAATAACAAACAGCGTTATAGCTTTAATGAAGACCACAGCAAAATTCGCGCCAATCAAGGCCACTCCATTGCTGTAGATGTAGAGCTTAAAGTAGAGGCTCCACCAGAATATTTATATCATGGTACCGCAGCGCAATCCGTTGACAGTATTCGCATGCAGGGAATTACGAAGCAATCCCGTCAGCATGTACATCTCACCGCAGAGAGGGAGACAGCCACCCGCGTGGGCGGCCGTCATGGCAAGCCGGTTGTTCTGAAAGTTCGGGCAGGAGCTATGCATCGGGATGGATTTATTTTTTACCGGTCGGAAAATCAGGTATGGCTATGTGAACATGTACCGTGGGAATACATCGTTAAGTAATATCTGTCAATTCAACATGGAAGGGAATCAGTTCGCTTGAAATTGTTATATAAGACCTTCAGCCAAGGTCATGAGGTTGCCGTATATGAAGCTGTGGAACTGGATGGGGAAAAGGGGTCTTTTCGCGTGCTGCAGTTTTCAGATGAGGCGGTACAAGGGGCCATGGATATGGCTAATCCGGAGCGTGTTGTGCTGGAATACCCCCGGGCAATCTGTCATCTGATGGAATATAACCAACCCTCATTTGAACGCGTATTTCTGATTGGACATGGGATTGGCACACTCTCTAGACACTTTGCGGACAAAACGTTTGATGTAGCCGAGTTAGATCAAGCGGTCGTAGATATTAGCCGGGAGTGGTTTGGGTATTCCAAAGATGATGTGAGGGTAGGCGATGGTCGAGAACTGTTGGAGAACGAACCACCACATGTCTATGATTATGTAATCCTGGATGCATTTTCACCTAAGGGAACGCCTGGCCATCTTCTATCCAGCGAGTTCTTTCACATGGCAGCTAGCAAGCTGGAGCACCACGGTTCGCTAATCATGAACCTCATGGGCAGGGGCGAGCAGGATCAATGGATGAATGCGATACATAGCACGCTTAGCGAAGTGTTTCCTTATACGAAGTGTTTTGCCTTGCCCGTTGAAGGGGACAGGGATCTCCGCAATATGATTATGATGGGCAGCAAACGAAACATCCAGTATCAGACCCGGCATATGGCGGGATTTAGCGAGTTCGAGGCAGAGCAGGGTTATATTATTTATGACCGTAATTAGTGTCGATTATGTTGGGTGTAATGAAGTATCAACTGTAGATGATGCAACAAAATATTATTAACTTTAGAGCCTTGAAAGATGATTAAATCCTAGGCTCTTTTTTTGCGTTGAATTAACATTAATTGATTGTATGTCCGAAATATAAGGAGGGGAATCTGTTTATGAAATCGAACGCTCATAAAGCCTGAAAAGCGTAAAGCAAATATAAAGCTGCTAGGAAAGTTTTTACGACAACACATAATTATTAATAAAGGATGGCCGAGAGAAGTAATGACATATTGGACTGTACTAGGGATTGACCCTACGACGGACGAGTCCGTTATTAAGAAAGCTTACGCAAGTCAATTGCAGGTTCATCATCCGGAGGAGGATCCCGAGGGCTACCAGCGCCTGAGGGAAGCGTATGAATGGGCTAAAAAACAAGCCAATGCGCTGCAAGTTGAAGAAGACTATTGCGATTTAGACGACCCATATGATGAAATTGCTGTGACGCAGCATTCAACATGGCAAGCCGACGATCCCGGATCGTCCCAGTTGAAACTTCATCCGGCTCAGGTGTTTTTTGAACAAATGGAGGAACTGTATGACGATTTCCTGCGCCGGGTTGATCCCGAGCAATGGAAATGGTTGATGACGAATGATTATATGTGGGATATGGAGTACCAGGGGGAACGATTATATAGACTTCTGGAATTTCTAGAGGATCACCGGCATTTACCGTGGGCGGTATGGGAGGTCTTGAACCAATCCTTTCAATTGTTGGAGCAGAAGGAAGATTTATTTGACCTCTATGATGAGGACGAAATAGCTTTTATCATAGGGCAAATTCAAGGGACATCGGAATTAGGTTACGAATGTTTTGAAGGTAAGCAGCTTGATTTCGATATTGAGCACTATCTCACGCTCAGGCAGGATGCTCAAACCCTGCTTATGGAGGGGAACCCGGTGGCAGCCAGGGATGATTTGGCAGAGGCTCATGCTATGTTCCAGGATGATCCGGATTTGCAGCTCATGCGTGCTAAATGTTACATAACGATCGGACAAAAGCCGGAGGCCTTGTCATGTTTGCAGCGAGTTCTTGACCTCAAGCCGGATGAGCATGAGGCTCGTCTGCTAATGGCGCAAATCTTGTATGAGCAGCAGCAGTTTGACGAGGCGATACGGGAATGTGAGTTTTTACGGGAGCAAGGGAGATTGGATCAGGATGTATTAAGCGTACATGGAAACTCCGCAATTGAGTTGGGAGGTATTGAGCAAGTTTGGGAACAGACCAAACAAAATGAGCCGATCTGGCAAGAATTTTACCACTTTCGATATAACCTGTTATTGAGGCGCATGTGGAATAAGCATCTTTTTTCCCAGGAACATAATCCCTACTACGATGATTATAGAAGGCAAAGAAAAAAAGACATATTCTTTGTTTCCTGTATTCTCTTTCTTAGATTAAGTTGGCTTTATCTTTTTTTATTTGGACTTGTTTATTTTATCTTTCACCTGCCCCCGGTATTTCTGGGATTATTGCTTATCGTTTTGTGCGGAAGTGCTTGGAAGACCATAAGAACAATAAGGATGATTTTGTCATGACTAGGGAGGCGAACATTTATAATGGAAAATCGATATACATATAAGCAACGGAAAAGGTTAGAGTTGTATTTTCGCTGTCTTTCGGGTAGTTGTATTTTTGGCACGCTACAAAATTATTATGTGACCTATGAATTCGGACTTGTGGAAAGACTTGTTCGAAAAAGTGTACTCCGTGGTAGCCTTAAGCATTGTGATATCACGAATGCAGAAGATTTAAAACGAAAAATCAGTTGGCTGATGGCGGATGGAAGCTATTCGGAATACAAAAGCAAGCATATGCGCTTGCAAGCACTCAGCAAAACAGCCCGCCAACGTTATCTCGAAGTCTTAAAGGAGGAGAATAACGAGGAAAACTACGCCCAGTGGGATGTTGTGGCCAAATGTTTATATCAAATCCCATCTGGAGATGTGAGGGCATACGGTTTGGCTTGGGCAATCATGTTGACCCGCATTGGACTGGTGAAGCGCTATTTGTCGAAGGAAGAGGCTTGGAGCATCAAGTTGGAGACGGCAGCCATACTGCAGAAGACCTACAAGAGCTGGGAGGATTTCTATCTGGCGTATTTGTGCGGATATTATTTTTATGCGAATAAGCCGGGGATCAAACAGTATGTGGATGTTTCAGGGCTGTATACTCTATGGGCTAACGGTACCTTACTACATCGTAAAATCCATTGGAATCAGCCTCTGCAGCCGTAATTAGAAAACCCGCCGCTAATGCGGCGGGTTTTCTCTTAGTAAATCAACGTTATCGGTTGAATCAACCCGCCTTCACTGATTTATCAAAGTACCCAACGAGAAAATCACGGAACTTGCGCGCAGCGAGGGACAGATACCGTTTCTCGTGCCATGCAACTTGGAAATTGCGCTGGCAAACGGGGAACTCAATTTGCAGCAAGTTCAGCGGGGAGCCTGCTCCGCCGCAATTTCCTACAAGTGCAACGCCGAGCCCGGCGCGAACAAGACTTGCAATACCGGCAGGTTCATCTACTCGGCAGACGAAGTTAGGAGTGATCCCCGCTTCTTGAAACAATAGATCGTTCATTTTCTGAACAGGAAACCCTTCCTTGTACCCGATAAACGGGTCGTCCGCCAGCTCACTCAAGCGGATGCTCTTTCTCCCGGCAAAGCGGTGTCCTTGGGGGACAGCCAAATAAACATCTTCCTTCAAAACAGATGCCGTGCTAATGTCAGGACGATCGATTGGCAGCGGCGTAAAGCACATGTCAACCACGCCTGTCTCCACCAAATGCGCCATTTCCTCCATTGAAGCCTGTGTAATCCGAAAGTTGACTTCCGGATGAAGCGCTAGAAATTCGCCTAGCGCATCTGATAACCGGTCCAGCGTTGTTGTCGCGAGGTGAATGCTCCCTTGTTCAAGTCCAGCCAGTTCGGACACTTCTTTCTTTCCTTCTTCCAATAGGGCGAGGGCCTTCTCGACTTTGTCCAGAAAAGCTTTACCGAACGCATTCAGGCGAATCCGCCCTCCGTGCCGGTCGAACAGTGGAACCCCAACGTTCTCCTCCAGTCTTGAAATCGTCTTGCTCAGCGCAGGCTGCGCGATGCACAGCTCCTCCGCTGCCTTCGTCATGTGCTCCATTCGGGCCACCGTTCGAAAATACCTCAACTGCAGCAGCTCCATATGCATCTCCCTCCCATATACCCGAGTATATAACTTATATGTGTAAAGATATATTTTTGTTTATTTCTAAGTAATTGTAAAATAAAGCATGTAAGGCAAGCAATACGCTTTGCGTAAAAAAATACCGCAAAAGGCAGAGAGGAGGCTCACCGCTCAATATTTGGTTCTTGCGGTTTTGCATGCGGGTATTTTGTTGTTCTATTATATGCAGTTCGGAGAGCCAAGCCTGCCGTTCAGAGAGAAGATGCTTTGAAACGAGCAACCAGGGAGGAATTCATATGAAACCGCTAAACATCGGTATTATTCTGGGAAGCACACGCCAAGGACGCGTAAGTCCACAAGTAGGAAACTGGGTTAAAGAAATCGCTGACAGGCATGGAGATGCGAATTATGAAATCGTGGATATTGCGGACTTTCGATTGCCCTTTTTTGGAGAAGGGGCTGCTGAAGAACCTGGATTAATCGCATGGTCTGAAAAGCTATCCAGCTTGGACGGTTTCGTGTTCATTGTCCAGGAATACAATCACAGCATTACCGGAGTGTTAAAAAATGCACTGGATTCAGCACGAAGCGAATGGAACAATAAGGCGGCCGGCATCGTTAGCTATGGTTCAACGGGCGGAGCCCGCGCAGCGGAACATTTACGCGGAATTTTAGGAGAATTACTCGTAGCGGACGTTCGCACACATCCAACATTTTCGCTGTTTACGGATTTTGAGAGCTTCAAAACATTTAAACCTGCCGAACTGCACGTAGGTAAAATAAACGAAATGTTAGATCAGCTTATCGCATGGAGCCGCGCTTTAAAAACATTACGGTAATTGATGGCGCTCTAAAATATGGATAAGTAAGGGAGGGTTACACTATGAAAGCAGCAGCATTTCGTTCGGTCGGCGGACCCGAGGTGATGGAGGTTATGTCGTTTCCCGACCCGCAGGCCGGTCCAGGCCAAGTCAGGATCCGGGTAAAAACGGCCGGGGTACAGCATTATGATTGCGGCCTGCGGAGCGGCTGGGCACCGAAGGGCGTCGTCATTCAACTTCCGCAAATTCCGGGCAATGAGTTCGCGGGCATCATCGATCAAGTGGGTGAAGGTGTTACGGGCTTTCAAATAGGCAGCGAGGTGCTCGGCTTCGCACTAATGAATTGTTACGCGGAATACGTGGTTGTGGGCATAAATCAAATCGTAAGCAAGCCCCGGAGTATGACCTGGGAAGAGGCAGGGGGGCTGACCGGCAATGGCCAAGGGGCGTATATTGCCTTGAAAGCCATCGGTGTTGGGCCAGGCGATACTGTATTGATCAATGGCGCGGCTGGATCGCTGGGTGCTTTTGCTGTACAGCTGGCGAAGGAGTGGGGGGCCCAGACCGTCATTGGTACTGCCAGCGAGAGGAATCACGACTACCTTCGTTCGTTGGGCGCTGTCCCGCTGACATATGAGGAAGGACTGGCCGAGCGAGTACGCGCGATTGCGCCGGATGGCATCGACGCCGCATTCGATACTGCTGGAGGCGAGGGGCTTCGGGCTGCGGTGGACTTAGTGCGGGACAAGGAACGGATATGCACGTTTTACGCCTATGACCTGATCAAGGAGCTGGGCCTCCGCGTTGTCCGCGGCGAACGCTCCGCAGCCCGCCTTGCAGAACTGGTCGAATTACATTCAAAAGGCAAGCTGCACATCCATATCAGAGAGACCTTCCCGCTGGATCGGGTCGGCGATGCCCACCGGGCTATCGAAACAAGACGCGGCCGCGGGAAGATCGTCCTCACCCTCGACTAAAGTTTGAGGCATTATTAGTTTAGGAGCCTAACCAGATGATTAAATCGGAGGCTCTTTTTTTCGCTTACAAATTTAAGATATAGGTGAAATAAATGGTGTTGTATTTCGTTATAGAAATGTCAGCCTCATACCAAGTCCTAAAAAGGAGGGTTTATTCATGGATTTACAAGGAATCATTGACAGACTGTTGCCGATTCTGCCGACGGCGCTGATCATAGCTTTGGTATTCATCGGGGTATCGTATTTATCCTATGCCTTCTATCGAAAGAGGGGCGGGAGAAGAACGGTAACCGCCAGGCAGGTTATCACGGTCTTCCTGATTCTGGCGTGGTTTGTTGTGGTTATGGTATTAACGACATTCAGCAGAGGCGCTAATTATGAGGGATGGTTTAATTTCCAGCTTTTCAGCGGTTATGTGAACGCATGGAATCAATGGTCGTTACAGGAATGGCAGTTGATTATTTTTAACATGCTGATGTTCGCTCCGCTCGGTTTCCTGCTGCCGCTTCTAAGCAAAACAACGCGCCGCTTTGTTCCCGTTCTGCTTCTGTCGCTTCTTATCACGCTGGGCATTGAGTGTATTCAGATGTTGAGCCGCAGGGGGATTTTTGAACTGGACGATATTTTACACAATACACTTGGAAGTATGGCGGGATATTTCGTGATGAGCGCAATCCTAGACATCGCTGAACGACGAAAGATCGCGGTCAAATCTGTATGGAGGGCGCTCAGTATACCGCTATTATTCGTACTTCTTTTTTCCGGAGCTCTGCTTGTCTACCATATGAAAGAGCTTGGCAACCTGTCCATTCGTCCGGCGATTGCGCAAGACATGAGTCATGTTAAAGTAACGCTTAACGCCGATTTACCAACCGGGGCCGAACCGGTATCTCTGTATTCCAACAGCCGCATTCATCATCTTAAATATGGGGAAGAGATGGCAGCGTTGATGAAGCGTACTTTTGACCTGCAGCAGGTCGGCGGCGTTCGCATGGATGGATTTAACCGCATATGGATGCTTCTTGCCGATGACGGAAAGGAATATACGTTTAATTACGCTGTCAACGATGGCGGATGGTGGCTATCAACCGAAGGTGATGGAAGCGGCCCGATGGAGCAGGAGGAATTGGCCAAGCATGGAGAGTATTATGAAAGCTGGATGCTTTCGAGCGGCATATTACCCCCAAATGCAGTATTCAGCACACAAAATGAAGATACGCTTCGTTGGGATATTGAACGATCCATCGCAGACATCGCTCGAGGAAATAGCGATTATGCAAGTGGAATGGTAATGATTGTACCTTCCGGAGAACACCAAATTCCACATAGCTTATTTTACTCCATACAAGAGAACAAGTTTGTACGCAAAATTGAAATTATTAGTCCGGCTCAAGCCTATATGGAAGTTGCCAAGGGGAACTTTTATGTTTACAATGACTTGAAAAATGGCGACCAACTGAATGTTGATGAATATGAGTTAATCTATACCTATGATTCAAAAGGATATTACCAACCCGTTTACCGGTTCACAGGAACGGTGAATGAATCGTCTTGGTCCACGTTGATTCCGGCAGTGAAATGAATTATCAGTCACTCGATCTGATTTCTAATTAGTTCCCTTAATTTGAGGAAGGAAAAGAGGGTAATTTCGATGGCAAAATGGGATAACATGCTGTCCATGCTCTGGATGCTGCGCTCCGGTAGAAAGCTCACCGCTGCGCAGATCGCGGACAGTTTGGAGATTAGCGTACGGACCGTGTATCGATATATCGATGCATTATGTGCCAGCGGTGTACCGGTAATCGCAGAATCAGGCCATGATGGCGGGATTCGCATTCTGGACAGCTTTAAGGAGACGCCACTGTTCTTCAATTCCTTAGAGCTGAAGGCGCTTGTAGACGCATTTAAATTTGCGCAAGGCGCAGGCTATCCATATACGGAGGAGTTACAGAGCGCATTAAAGAAGGTGGAGAGCGGGCTGCATGAGGAGCAGCGCCATGATTTGTCCCGTCAGACAAGCGGCTTGGATGTGATTGCTCCAGCGCGTCCGCCTTCCGTCATTCGGTTGCTCAGGGATCTAGAGCAGGCGGCGAAGGAGGGAAGAACGGTCCGCATCGCCTATCGTAAAGCAAATGCTGAGCAGACATACGAACGTAAGGTTGATCCGTATGGGTTGGCTTACGATCGGAATGAATGGTACGCTGTCGCCTTCTGCCATCGTTCTCAGGGGGTTCGGACGTTCCGTGTAGATCGAATCGAGGGGCTGGAGGAGACCGAATTGCGATTTGATCAGCCTCTGCATTTCTCCGCGTCGACTTACCTCCGCGACCAGTCCGAGCGAAGTCGGGAGGCGGACGGACCGTTGACGGTCATTTGCATTGAGGGAGAGTCCGACGCATTGAATGCGGTTTGCGCCCACTGGCATTTGCGCCACTATTTGACCGAACGGAGCGATCGAGAGGCCCGGTTTCTGCTCGATGTCCCGACAATGAACAAGTACCTTCCGATGTATCTGATCACGTTTGGCACGGCCATTCGGATTCGGGAACCGCTTGAACTGAAGTGCATGATCCGGGAAATGGCGTATGGAATCGCCAAACATTACGATAACAATACCGATTGAGCCTGAACTTCACTGACACCGGTTGTCAGCAAACCCGGTATACGATAGAGATACGGCTGCGGCAGTGACAGTCTTATGATGACGAATCAAGGAGGGGTGAATGTATCTATGCGAACAGTTCCGCGATTTGCTCCGGCGTACGCCGAATCCGGACAAGGCGATGACGATTGAGCATCCAAAGTATGGCCGGCTCGATACGCATTTCTCCGATATTCTGCATCATGTGGTCAATCACGGGACGTATCACCGTGGCAATGTGATCGCGATGTTGAAGCAGCAAGGGTATGCTGGAGTTCCAACGGATTATTTATTTTATTTGATGGAGTGCCAGGAAAGTCGGCAGTAATCCTGGCAGGCGAGTGACTTCGCAACTAGCCGGATGTGGCCATCTCAAACGGCTTAGCCATAGTCAGATGGGCGGGGCAGTTTCATATTTTAGGCCATCAAAATGGTGGCCGATTTATGAAAACCTGCCGTTACAGACGGCCGGAGAACCCCGCCAATATAATATGGCCTTAACTCAAATTAACAATCTGATTCATATCCGTCCCCTCGGTATTCTTGCCTAACATTCTGCGGAACAAGAATTTGACCATTTTAAATTTATTGCCCGAATCCCAGTACTCCGCAGTTTCCGCATTTACCTTGATGAGAACCAGATTAGGATCATCAGAAGTGGCTTCAAGCAGTTCCTCGTACATCGGATTCCAGAGTTGTTGCAATTTCTCCTGATCATCCACTAATTCAGCTTTACCGCGGATAGAGACATAGGATTTTCCTACATAGGCTACGTTTACGTGTTGATTATGAAGCAGCTCGTGGAATTTGCCGCTATCCTTTTTTGTCAGGAACCAAAGAGTCCCGTCAAACTCGACATCCTGGGTTTTCATGGGCCGAGATACAAGTCCCTCTTCTGAGACTGTCGTTAGCATCGCGGTTTCGATCCCTTTGATTAATTCATGGACGGTTTTGATCGCTTCCTGATTGTCGGTAACAGAATTCGTCATGTTTTCACCCTTTCAAAAATCTATATTTTATGATCTGTTCTGTTACCTTTCCCTAATCCGAAAAAAAGTAGTACACGCTGGCTTACAAAGGGAATGACATAATGCAATTTATTGTCTCAGTACATTAACGTAACCGTCGAATACTCGGCATTTGCGCTTAAAGGATTGTTCGTAATGGCAATGGCCAGTGAACGTGTATTCCGGGGGAGCTCGAAATGAATTTGTCCGTGCGGATCCGGGGATAGCGGCGGGTTCAAGATTTGGCTTTTAGACAGATCAGGATAATAGCGGGTGCCTTCGGCATCCACTAAAGTGAAATACTCGGTCCGGAGTTCGATATTGTTGTCATGTGCTATTTTCGCACTAACGTTTACGGTTACAATTCGGTTCCTATTCCCTTTCCTGTGATCTACAAACGATTCGACAGTAATATCCATATCCCCTACGGTTACCGTTTCTTCAATGGGGATAGGCGCGTCAGCTCCCTCTGATGATGAAGAGTCGGTACTGCAACCGGCGACGACCATAATAAATAGTAAACATAGAATACTGAGTTTCTTCATGATTTCCTCCGACAATAGTACTAGGTCATACCTTACCATATATGGACGGGGAGGGAAATATATGAAATTATAATAAGAATGCAGTCGCCGAGATAGGAAAGGGTGGATGGAGCAATGAATTATTGGGCTATATTAGGGATCCGTCCAACAAAGGACGAGTCCGTCATTAAGAAGGCGTACGCTAAACAATTGCGGATTCATCATCCTGAAGAGGATCCCGAGGGTTACCAGTTTCTTCGCGAAGCCTATGAATGGGCCAAGAAACAGGTCAGAGTACTTCAATACGAGGAATCCTATTGCGAATACGAGGAATCCTATTGCGACATAGAAGAGAGTGGATGGAACGATACATATGGTACAAATGACACGGATGGAGAAGCTGTAGTAATACAGCATACATGGGAATCAGATTATTCTGCTCAGATGTTTTTTGAGCAGATGGAGGCGTTGTACGACGATTTTTCCCGCCGGATGAACCCTGAGCATTGGAATGCGTTGATGACGAATGATTATATGTGGAACATGGAATACCAGGGAGAACGGCTATGCAAACTTCTGAAGTTTTTGGAAGATCGCCGACATTTACCGCGAGCGGTGTGGGAGATCTTGAACCAATCCTTCCAACTGCTGGAGCGGAAGGAGTATTTATTTGAAATTTATGATCAGGACGAAATAGCCTTTATCCTCAGGCAAATTCAGGGAACTAAGGAGTTAGGGTATGCATGCTTTGAAGGCAGACAGCTTGATTTCGATATCGAACACTATCTCACGCTTAGGCAGGATGCTCAAACCCTGCTTATGGAAGAGAACCCGGTCGCAGCCAGGGATGATCTGGAGGAGGCCCATGCAATGTTCCGGGATGACCCGGATTTACAGCTTCTGCGGGCGAAATGTTACATCATGCTCGGCCAAAGGCCAGAGGCCATGTCATGTTTGCAGCAGGTTCTTGAGCTGAAACCAGAGGAGTACGAAGCTCGCTTGCTGATAGCGCAAATCTTGTATGAGGAGCAGCGGTTTCACGAGGCGGAAAAAGAGTGTAGGTATCTGCAGCAACACGGTTTTTTGAGTCAGGATGTGTCAAATATCTATGGAAGCTCCGTAAGCGATAAATTTATTGAAGTTGATAAAGGAGTTGCAGGAGGAATTTTATTTGTGCTCTTCACGCTTTTTCAAGCTTTCGTATTCTGGGATTTGAACTTCTGGTATGGATGGCATAATTATTTGAATATCATTGTTCCATTGATTTTAACGTGCGGTGTATATAAAAAAAGCAGAACTTGCGCGGTATTGATGTTGGTATACTTTGTATTATCCAATTTATATCTATTTTTATTTATCGAACTAGAAGATGGGCCTCTTTTTTTAATACTACTATCTTTAGTGCTTATTATATTGTTTATTGATGGCGTAAAAGGGACGTTTGCTTATCATAGGCATATGAATAGAAAAAAACTTAGTTCGCTCATTTATGGAAACTAAATAAGCGGACTAAGTTTGATCATCGCCGTTTCCCTTGAATCGTTTTTCGATAAAATGGGAATCTCCTACCGGACTTGCCTCTTTAAGTAAACGTATATTGTCAGCGGAACGAAGACCATGATCAGCAGCAGGCCGACGCCGATGCCCGCCGCGAGGTCGGCTGCGTCTGCAGTTCCGTGAAACAGTCCGCGCGTCAGAGCAACGGCTGCGCTGATCGGGTTCATATCGACCGCTACCTGCAGCCATCGGGGCATTGTCGATGTGTCGACGAGCACGTTGCTGGCGAATAGAAGGGGGTAAACAAGCATCATGCTTGTGCCCGATACTGTCTCGGGTTGCTTGGCTACATTACCTATGAGCGAAAACACCCAACTTACACTATAGGCAAAAAATAAAACATATATCCCCGCCAGCACAGCGCCACCGATACCCCCGCCCGGCCGGAAGCCAAGCGCAAATCCCATGGTCAGAACAGTGAGCACTGCTGCCAAGTAGCGCAAGCCATCGGCGATAACCGAACCGAAGAGGGCGGCGGGCTGCCAAAACGGCATTGTGCGGAACCGATGATAGACGCCTCTGGCGATATCCGTGCATAACGTCGTACCGCTATACACCGTCATCGGCACAACGGTCAGCACGAGGATGCCCGGCAGCAGATACTGAATATACCCGCTGACAGAGCCGGCAATCGCCCCGCTGAACAAGAAGGTGAAGATGAGCAGCATGACAATCGGCGACAAGACAGCCTCAACGGCCAGACCGAAGCCGTTGTTTCTCATATGATGCAGCGTTCTTCGTATAAATAGCGCAGTTGCGGCCAGGCCGCTCGGACTTCGCCGCGGCTTTCGCCCTTCATACGTCTGCGGAATACTCATGTTGCCACCTCATTTCCATTTCCGCGATTTGGGGTCAGCGCGAAGTACACATCGTCAAGGTTCGGCTCGCTCAAGGCGAAGTCGTCAATCATTATCCCTTGACTGATAAGGTTGCCGATGACCGCATGCGCCAGCGCGGCTTCCGGCACCGCTGCTTTCACAGTCAGTCCGTCTTCTTCCGAATGGGCTGTTAGCCCATGTTCGTTTGCGAGCAGATGACAAATGTCAGCTGAATCGGTCCCCTCCGCCAGTCGGATCGTCAGCGTCTTGCCGCCGATCGACGCTTTTAACTGCTCTGGCGTGCCGACGGCGATGACCTTGCCTTGAGCGATGAAACCGATGCGATCGGCCAATTGGTCGGCTTCTTCCAGGTACTGAGTCGTCAATAGCACAGTTGTCCCGTTCTTCACCAAATGGCGAACCGCTGCCCACAGCTCACGCCGGCTCTGGGATCAAGCCCGGTCGTTGGCTCATCGAGGAACATCACCTGGGGCGCCGAGAGAATGGCGGCTGCAAGGTCCAGCCGTCGGCGCATGCCCCCGGAATATGTTCCAACCGTTCGGCTGCCCGCATCCTCCAGATTGAACGATTTGAGCAATTTTTCTGTAAGCGCATAGGCATTCTTGCGAGAATAGCCCTGAAGCCCTGCGAACAGGGTCAGGTTTTGCCAGCCGGTAAGCAACTCGTCCAGCGCCGCATACTGACCCGTGACACTGATATGTCTGCGCACGACAGCGGCATCCTTCACCACGTCGTATCCACAGATGCTTGCCGTTCCCTCGTCCGGGCGCAGCAGTGTGGTCAGCATATGAATCGTCGTTGTCTTGCCGGCGCCGTTCGGACCGAGGAGCGCGAACAGCTCCCCTTGCCGAATCGCCAGGTCCACTCCACGTACTGCCTCATGCGTCTGGAACGATTTGCGCAAGCCATGCGCTTCTATGGCGTAGGCCATCTTTCACCCCTCCTCTGATCCCCCTTAGGATAGAAACATCCGCTTATGCTCGTCTGCCCACTCGGCAAACGTCCGGGCTGGCCGCCCAAGTACTTGCTCGACCGTCGGCAGCACGGTATAGCCAGCCTCTGGCGGACTTTTGGCGATCTGGACAAAAAAATCGACGTTCTCCTCGTCGTAGCCCTGATCCCGCCATTGCTGGCGTGCTTCATCCTCGGTCAGTTCGATGAAGGGGATGTCCTTGCCGGCCGCCGCAGCGATCGCGCGAACCGCTTCCCGGCGTGTCAGCGCTTCGGGTCCGGTCAGCGGATAGCTTTGGCCGTGATGCCCCCCGCCTAATAGTGCCTCGACAGCAACGGCGGCAATATCGCCCTCGTGTACCCGCGCGCTCAGCGCGTCCCCGTAGAACTCCCGCACGACGCCTTCCGTTCGGATGGTCTCCCCCCAATCCGCCAGCACGTTGGCCATAAATTCCGCCGGCTTAATCAGCGTCCATTGCATGCCGCTGGCTCGCAGCGTTTCCTCTACGATGCCTTCCTCATAGCCGACCAGTACGACAACCCGCTTCACGCCGGCAGCTTCCGCCAGCGCTATAACTTGCGGGTCCGTGTAGAGATGAGCATGGGGTTCGTCGCTGGAGATAATCAAGAACATGGCCTCGATCCCTTGCAGCGCTTCCTTCAGTGTCTCCGGCTTCATCAGATCTCCCGCCGCGATTTCTACGCCTTCCGGCAGCTTGGCTTTTGCCCGTTCGGGATGACGCGTTAGCGCTCTTACGGAACTTCCCCGCTGCACTAGCAGCTCCGTTACATGTTGTCCAACCGTTCCTGTTGCTCCTGTCACCAAAATCGTCATGTTCCATGTCCTCCTCGTTTTCTCGCATAATGCTGGCAGATGGCATCAATATGGGCGATGACGTCGTCCTGCAGTTCAGCCGGCGATACAATTTCGACGTTCGTTCCGTAGCTGGCAATGACCGATAACGCATACTCTTTCTTGTAAAAGGTCGTGTGCACATCGATCCAATCCCCCTGATACGTGCATTCACCCGGGAATTGCTCGAATACGCGGGTGCGAACCGCCAGGCCGAAGCGAAGATGGGCGCAAATCCCTTGAATTACGCTCTCTTCCGACTCGTCTGGAATTTGCCGTAGGACGAATATTTCCCCGCACACGCCCAGCGAGGCGATTCGCGACACACGAAAATACCGTTTCGACTGCCGCGATCGACAGTACCCTTCCAAGTACCAGACGCCTTTTTCCCATAAGAGATTCAGAGGCTCCACGCTGCGCTCGGTTGCCTTGCCGGATGTGCTTGTGTATGCCAGCCTGACGACGCGGGATTGCCGGACAGCTCGGTAAAGCTCCTGAACAATATCCCTCTCATAGTCCGACGTGCTGATGCTTAGGATGACGGCTTCGTGGCTTCCTTCGTTCGCCAGATTCGGATTCAGGCTGGCCAGCTTCCGCATTGCGGGTGCTACGGCACCTCCCATTGCTCTTTCCATCGCCTTCAAAAGCGTATAGATCACCGACAAATCATCGACCGAGAAGTGCTGCCTCGTCAGGAAAAATCCGTTCATCAACTCGAACCCGCCGTCCGCACCGGTAAACGAAGCGACCGGGATGCCAGCCTGATTGATCAGTTCGATATCACGGTAGATGGTCCGAATCGAAACCTCGAACTTGGCGGCGAGTTCCGCAGCGGTTATTCTTTTTTTGGCCATCAGTTCCAGCGCGATTCCCAGCAAACGATCCAGTCTCATGCGTATCCTCCCCCTCGGTCAGTAAAGTGTGGGTGATCTGTCTCTTATCCTAAACTAACAATCCTGACAACATAGTTGTCAGGATTAAAAACGAGGTTTTTATTTTCCAGCCCCGCTCAACACCTGGTTCACCAGCATCGGCGGCAGCCCCCTGAACGAGAATAGCCCCGGGATATATGGGAATTGCACGTGGTCTTCCACGACGACGGACTCTGCAACTTTCAAGGAATCCGCCTCCCAAATCACTACGGCAGCGATTAGCTTGTCGCTATGCTTGCTATAGGCCACATCAACTCCGGCGACATATTGGACGTCAGCCAGATGATCCTCAGCTATCACTTGCCTTGCCAGCTCCTGCTGCAATTGGACGGCTTCCTCTTCCGTCAGCTTCCACGAATGCTTTACTTTGGGTTCCATACCGGCCCTCCATCTACTCATCTATACACTGATTATAACCGAATCACGTACACCTGCCATTTCCTTACACTCACACAATTCATCTAGACACCTATCCCCAAAGTGATACAATAAAATCACTCAAGGAGGGGATGCCTTGCTATATCGTTGGTTCATTCTTCCATTCCGGCGGAGCATCCGGAACAAGCTGATCCTGATCATGATTCTGATATCCGTTGTTCCGCTCATCGTCGTGACGGTTCTGTCTACCGAGAATACGAGAAAATCGATGGAAAGCGAAGTGATCCAGTCCAACATCACGCGAATTACCTGGACAGGCGGATATTTGGAAGAGAAATTCATTCAGCTCAATAATCTCATTTATACGATTCTGATCAGCAATACGCTGGATGAATATATTAATAAAATGGACGGCTCGACCTTGTCCAATCAGTTCAACGCCCAGCGCAGCATCATTGATACAATGACCTCAGTCTATTATTCGGGAAATAATCATCTGCTGGGAATCCAGCTGTACTTGAAGGAGAAGAACAAGCTGTTCACGATCAACAGCATGCAGAAGCAGATTAGCACGCCCCCAGAGGTGCCGGCCATGTGGAGCGAAGTGACGTCCAGCGGCATGAACTTCATGATCACGAGCAATGAGAGCGATCCGTCGAAATTCAATCTCATCCGCAGCGTGAACCGGTTCGAGAACAAGGAACTGCTGGGCAGCATCCTGCTGGAGGTTAAATGGCAGATGATGGACAGCGCTCTGGAGCTGCTGCGGTCGGAGCCGAATTATTCCGTATTTATCGCCGACCGGGACGGCCAAATCATGTATATGCCAGACCCGGCGAATCAGAACGAAACCCCGGAACGTATAGCGAATGTGCTGAAGAAGCTGGGGAATACGGACAGCGGCCCGGGGTATATCCAGACAAAGGACAGCTATATTTTCTACAATACAGTGGAGCCCTGGAACCTGAAGCTGGTCAAGATTATCCCTGCCGAATATATTAATCAGAGCGCAAGGACGAATCTCAATTACGGGTTGATTGTGGGCATTATTTCAGCGGGAGTGTCGCTGCTGATCGCAGTCATCTTAGCCTGGAGCACCTCCAAGCCGATCGTCAGTCTGGCCAAGTCGATGCGCGGCATCAGCATCATTCAAGACCGGGAGCCGCCGGTCAGCAAGCGGATCGATGAGCTGGGATTCCTGGAATTTAAGCTATATAATATGTCCCACCGGCTTCGAGAGTACATCAAGACTGAATACAGCATGAATCTGGAAAAAAAGACCGCTCAATTGAAAGCGCTTCAATCACAAATCAACCCGCACTTCCTGCAAAATACACTGCAGCTGATCGGCGGACTCGCCTTCTCCAGCAAGCCTGAAGAGATCAACGAGCTGATCCGTTCGCTGAGCCATATGTTCCGGTACGTCGTCCGCGGGCCGAATGATTTGGCAACGATCCAGGCCGAGCTGGACCACCTGAATAACTATATGCATATCCAGATGCAGCGTTTCTCGCCACGGATCAGCTACGAAATAGAATGCGATCCCGAGACCCTGAACTGCCGGATTCCGAAGCTGACGCTGCAGCCCATCGTCGAGAACGCCTTCCAGCATGGACTTGACAAGAAACCGGGGGATTGGCGCCTCAAGTTGCAGGTGCAGCAAAATCAGCAGGGCGTCAACATTCTCGTTGAAGATAACGGGGTGGGGATGAACGCAGCGGCCCTAAAGGAACTGCAAACGAGCTTGCGCCGGGAGACCGATCAAATCTGGACAAGCGGAGACCGCATCGGCATGAACAACGTAGCTTCCCGCATCAAAATGCATTTCGGGCTGCAATACGGCGTATCCGTAGAGAGCGAGCCTGGGGTCGGCACAAGAGTGAGCATACAAATTCCGATGACGAAAGAGGGTGACAGCTCCTATGATCAGAACGTTAATCGTGGATGATGAGAAAATGCCGCGCGAGATGATCAAGCGGTACGGGGCATGGGATGAGTATGGCATGGAAATTGTCGGTGAGGCGGATGACGGCTTGGAGGCGCTGCGCCTGATCGAGGATCGCTCTCCGCAACTAGTAATTACGGATATGCGCATGCCGGGAGCGGACGGGATGGAGCTGCTGGGCATATTGAATGAGCGATATCCGGAGACGAAGGTGATCGTGGTGAGCGGTTATGACGACTTTACCTATTTGAAGCAGGCGATTCGCTGCAAAGCCAAGGATTACATTCTTAAGCCGATCGACCCGAAGGAGTTAAATGCCGCCCTGTTAAAATGCAAAAATGAGCTGGAATCCTCCCGCGTTATATACCGCGAGCAATTTACGCTGCAGATCGACTTTCTGCAGATTGCCAAAGGATATAAGCCGGCGCTCACGTCTTACTACAATCGGCTGGACGTCTCTGGCATCCGGGATACGTTCCAGGACCTGCTCCAGCAGCTCGGCAATGCGGAGGCGGAGCAGGCGAGAATGCAGGACCGGATTTATCAGGAATTCATCGTCCTGCTCCGGGAGCTGATGATCGCCAACTCGCAGACCGTAGAGGGCTTCCGGTTCGAGATCGACGAAGCCGCGCTGCAATCCTATGGGCGCCTGCTAAGCGATGTGACGAAGCTGTATTTGCTGGCGATGAGCCAGCTTGAGGAGCATCGGAAATACCGGCGGAAGCTCAATCTGCCGGAAATCAAGCATTATGTCGAGGCCAATTTCTGCGAGCCGATTACGCTCGAACAGATTGCGTCCGCGTTCTTCGTCAGCAAAGAATATTTAAGCCGCGCCTTCAAGAACGAGTTCCACCAAAATCTGTCCGATTACATCCTGCAGCTGCGGATGGAGAAGTCGAAGGCGCTGCTGCTGGAAGGCAAGCTGCCGATCAAGGCCATTGCTGAAAGCTGCGGCTATGAGGAGCTCGCTTATTTCTACCGCGTGTTCAAGAAGCATTATGGCGTCGCACCGGGTGAAATGAGAAAAGAGCGTTAGTTTCATATTGAGAAGGCAAGAACGAGGTTCAAAATTGTACAAAGAAAGAGGTTAATTTCGTCGAATTAATCTCTTTCTTTGTTATTTTACAATGTAAGCGTAACCAACATCAGACTTGGGGAGGTCAAAAGCATGAAGAACAAATGGAAACTGCTGCTTAGCGCAATATTGGTTGTAGGCCTGCTGGCAGGCTGCGGATCGGGAGGCGGCTCTTCATCTGGAAGCGCGAACAGCGGTGATTCCGGCAAGACAGATACGGGGGGCAAGGCGCAGACCGTCAATCTGAAGGTGTTCATCGCCCAGCCTCGCTTCAAAGAACAGTACGATAAGTACATTGCCGACTTCATTGCCAAACAGAAAGCAGAGAAAAATATCGATGTTAAGGTTCAACTCGAAATGCCGAATGCGGATAATGCGCCGCAAATTCTAAAGACGAGACTGGCTTCGAATGATGCGCCGGACGTATTCAGCCTTCATGCTGTTAACGAGGTGCCGACGTTCTATAAAGCGGGTTACCTCGAAGATTTGTCCAGCCAGCCATTCGTTGATAAATTGCTCGACAGCGTAAAGCCTTCCGTTACGTATGACGACAAGGTCGTTGCGGTACCACTGGAGACGTTATCCTGGGGTTACCTATACAATAAACAAATTTTCTCCGATCTGGGGCTGACGCCTCCAGCGACGTTAACTGAAATGAAAGCAGTAGTAGAGAAGCTGAAGGAGAACAACATCACGCCATTTGTGCTGTCCTACCAGGAAGCGTGGATTCCCCAGCTGTTCCTGCCGCTGGCCGTAGGAGCCCTTACGGAGACCGATAATTCTGATTTCGTCGACAGAATGTACAGTGATAACGGTTCTTTCTCCGAAATGAAGTCGATGTTCGAGATCATCGATCTGGTAAATGCGAACGGAACGGACAAGGCGCTGGAAGTCAGCGGCGACGACGGCGCGGCCGCCTTCGCTGCAGGGAAAGGCGCGATGTGGATTCAAGGCCCATGGTATGCCGAGACGATTCTGAAATCCAATCCAGACCTTGATTTCGGGGTTGCTCCGCTGCCAATCAACGATAATCCTGACGCAACCCTGATTAACCTGAGTACTTCTACTTCGCTCGCCGTATCGCCGACCAGCAAGAACAAGGAAGTGGCGCTGGATCTGGTCAACTATATTCTAGACGAGAACGATTCCAATGCGTTCTTCCAGAGCCTGAAATTCAACCCGCTGGCAACGGTTCATACGTTTGACAGCTATCCATGGGTGAATGATGCTACCGAATATGTGAAGGCCGGCAAATCGTATCAGGACCCGCGGATTCCTCAGGCGGTCAAGGACGAGGTCGGTAAAGGGCTGCAAAGCTATTTCGCGAAGCAAATGTCTCAGGAGGACGTGCTGAATGCACTGGATAAGGCTTGGAAGGATTTCAATAAAGTGAACAAGTAGGTTCCGGTAAAGAAGGGCGGCGTGGGTTTGTGGCGCTGCCTTTCTACTAACCAATACTCGAACATCTGAGGTGATGTAACCATGCTCTCTAAAGGTTATCGGAAGTACCTGTCTTTCTTTGCCTTTCTAGCGCCAGCATTTATAATCTATAGCATTTTCCTGCTCATTCCGACGCTTGGCGGCATGTTCTATAGCTTGACCGACTGGAACGGGCTAAACCGTGCCTATGATTTTGTAGGGCTTGCTAACTTTGTGGAAATTTTGCGCGATGATCCGGACTTCATGCATTCCCTGTGGTTTACGCTGAAATACGTGGTAATCATGGTCGTATTGCAGAACGTCTTCGCTTTGTTCCTTGCGGTGCTGATTGAATCAAAACGAAGATCGAAGGGATTTTTTAGAACGATATTTTTTATGCCCAATATGATCAGTCTGATCATCAGCGCGTTTATGTGGTCCTTTGTATTTACGCAAGTGCTGCCGCAAATCGCCGAGAAGACGATCCTGACTTTTCTCGATCAAGGATGGATCGGAGATCCGAATGTTTCGTTCTACTCCATTATTATCGTGTCACTCTGGAACGGCGTCGGGTACATGATGATTATTTACCTGGCGGGACTGCAGGGCGTGCCCCAGCATTTGCAGGAGGCGGCCATTATTGACGGTGCGAATGTGTTCCAGCGTTTTATGCGCGTTACCTTACCTATGATCACTCACGCCTTGACCATCTGTTTGTTCCTGACGTTGAACGGTGCGTTCAAAGTATTTGATGTCGTGTACGGCTTGACCGGGGGCGGCCCGGGGCGCAGCACGCAGGTGATCACCTTGAACATATACGAGGAGGCGTTCTCCAACAACTTCAGGTACGGGTACGCCAGCGCAAAGTCGATCATCCTGTTCCTGTTCATCCTCGTCTTTACCTTTATCCAAATTAGCGTCATGAAGAGAAAAGAGGTGGAATCATGAGAAAGCGAACAGCAGCCTCTTATTTCGTTACTTTACTGCTCGCCGTGCTGGCCGCGGTTTCCTTTTTCCCCATTTATCTGGCGGTCATTAACTCGTTTAAGACCCAGGGGGAAATGTTCAGCTCTGTCATGGCGCTGCCGACGAAGCTTCACTTTGAGAACTATGTGTATGCATTTCAGCAAATCAATCTGCTCAACAGCGTGAAGAACTCGGTGATCGTATCGATTATGGGAGTTGGCGGCATTATTTTTGCGGCTGGCTTGGCCGGATATAAACTGTCGCGTACACCAGGGAAGCTGAGCAACTTCATTTTTTTCCTGTTCATCGCTTCGATGCTCGTGCCGTTTCATTCCATCATGATTTCGCTGACCAGAGTGGCTAAGAGCTTGGCCGTACAAGGAACGACCTACGGATTGGGCCTGATCTACATCGGGCTTGGCGTGAATATGGCGGTGTTCCTGTATCACGGCTTCGTCAAGACGATTCCGAAGGAGCTGGAGGAGTCGGCTAGAATCGATGGCTGCGGTGATTTTCAGACTTATTTTCGCATCATCTTTCCTTTGCTGCTGCCGATTTCAGTCACGATCGGGATTCTGAACTTCCTCTGGATTTGGAATGACTTCCTGCTGCCGCTGCTAATGCTGACTGACGTTAACCGGTACACTTTGATTCTGTCCACGAACATGCTGTTTGGCGAGTACAACAAGGAGTGGTCGCTCATTCTCGCGGCGCTCGTATTAACGGCCATTCCGGTCGTCATTATTTATTCGATCTTCCAGCGCTTCATTATGGAAGGCATTACGGAGGGTGCGGTTAAGGGGTAGGCAGGCAGCCACGTTAAGAGGCGCGTGAGAAGAATGCTTCATCAAGAGAGGAGAGACGACTGTGCAAAAAATGCAAAAGCTTTATTATGGAGTCGCTTATTACGATGAGTATATGCCTTATGACCGGTTGGATCGGGATATCCAAATGATGAAGGACGCTGGCATTAATGTGGTGCGCATCGGGGAATCGACCTGGAGCACGCATGAGCCGCAGAGCGGTGTGTTTGATTTTACCTCGCTGGATCGCGTCCTGGAGGCGATGCATGCAGCGGGCATTCAGGTCATCGTCGGAACCCCGACCTATGCGGTTCCTACCTGGATGGTGAAGGAGCACCCGGACGTGCTGGCGGTGACGCCGCAAGGAGAAGGGCGCTATGGAGCAAGGCAAATCATGGATATAACGAATCCGAAATACCTGTTCTACGCTGAGAGAATCATCCGCAAAATGATGGAACGCGTGAAGGATCATCCGGCCGTCATCGGGTACCAGACCGACAATGAGACGAAGCATTATCATACGGCAGGACCCAACGTACAGGTGCAGTTCGTGAAATATATGAGAGAGAAATTCAAAACCGTGGAGAAGGTGAACGAGGAGTTCGGTCTCGCCTATTGGAGCAACCGGATCAACAGCTGGGAGGACTTCCCTTCGGTCGTCGCGACGATCAACGGCAGCCTGGGCGCCGAGTTTGCCCGCTTCCAGCGGAAGCTGGTGACCGACTTTCTGGCCTGGCAGGTGGCGATTGTAAACGAGTATAAACGTCCGGATCAATTTGTGACCCAAAACTTCGATTTCGAATGGCGGGGTTATTCTTACGGCGTTCAGCCGGACGTTGACCATTTCGAAGCTTCCAAAGCCTTTGACATTACGGGAGTCGATATTTACCATCCGTCGCAGGATGATCTGACAGGTATTGAAATTTCGTTCGGCGGCGATGTGGCCCGTTCTACGAAACATTCCAGCTATCTCGTATTGGAGACAGAAGCGCAGGCGTTTGCCCATTGGGTTCCGTACCCGGGTCAGCTGCGGCTGCAGGCGTTCAGCCATCTGGCCTCCGGGGCGAATATGGTGGCGTACTGGCATTGGCATTCGATCCATAATTCATTCGAGACGTATTGGAAAGGACTGCTCAGTCACGATTTTGAGCCGAACCCGGTCTATAACGAGGCGAAGACGATCGGGCGCGATTTTGCCAGACTATCCCCGAAGCTCGTGAATTTGCAGAAGAAAAATCAGGCCGCCATGCTCGTCAGCAACGAAGCGCTGACTGCGCTGGAGTGGTTCAAGCTGCCGGGCCAGGAGAAGAATTACAACGATGTGGTTCGCCTCATGTACGACCAGTTGTACAAGATGAACATCGGCTGCGATATGGTGCATCCATCCAGCGCCAATCTGAATGACTATAAGCTGCTGATCGTACCGGCATTGTATGCAGCATCTGATGAACTGCTCGAAAGGCTGAATGATTTCGTACGCCAAGGCGGACATATCGTCTATTCCTTCAAGAGCGGATTTACGAACGAACACATAAAGGTAAGAACGACGCATCAGCCAGGCATCATCAACGAAGCCTGCGGCATTTATTACAGCATGTTTGTCGAGCCGAACAATGTGTCGCTGAAAGGCGATCCCTTCGGCGTCGGCGAGGAGCATAATGCTGTGGAGACGTGGATGGAGCTGATTACGCCGACGACGGCGGAGGTGCTTGCCTATTATGACCACCCGCATTGGGGAGTCTATGCGGCGATTACCCGCAATACGTACGGCGACGGGGTTGCGACTTATATCGGCTGTCTGCCGAGTTCGGCGATTATGCGCCAGGTGCTGGAGCAAGCGGTGAAGGAGGCGGGGCTGTGGGGCAAGGATCAGGAGATCGCCTTCCCGCTGATTACGAAGTCCGGCTGGAACGAAGCGGGCAAGCTCGTCCATTACTATATGAACTATTCCGATGAAGAGCAGGTTATGACGTACCCGCATCCGAACGGCGAGGAATTGCTGGCGGGACGAAGCGTGGCAAGCGGGCAGCAGCTGACCCTGGAGCGCTGGGGCGTTCTGATTATAGAAGAGAAGTGACGGCAGCTCAGCAGCTCAGCAGTTTAGCAGCTCTTCAATGGACATCATTATAATCAGGAGGTTCAGTCCTTATGAATAAGACATGGATTTCTACGACGCAGGAGGAATATTGGCAGGAGCAGGCGCTCCCCCTTGCGGGAGCTAGTGCGCGCAACATTTCGCCAAATGCCGGGAACGAAGCGGGTTCAACTCACCTGCCGGCAAGCCTGCAGGTAACGGAGGAGCAGTACCAGACCGTAGATGGCTTTGGCGGATGCTTCAATGAGCTCGGTTATTTTGCGCTCCAGCAAATCTCCGATGAGGAGCGAAAGGAGGTGATGAAGAAACTGTTCGATCCTGACGGAGAATGCCGGTTCAGCATTTGCCGGCTGCCGATGGGAGCGAGCGACTATGCCGCCGAGTGGTACAGCCTGAACGAGACGGACGGCGATTACGCAATGGAGCATTTCTCGATCGAGCGGGACAAGCAGGTTCTCATTCCTTATATTAAAGAAGCACTGCGCTGGAACCCCAATCTGACGTTATTCGCTTCGCCTTGGAGCCCGCCGACCTGGATGAAGCATCCGAAAGCGTACAACTACGGAACGCTGCGGTGGGAGCCGGACGTTCTGCAAGCCTACGCCTTGTACTTCGTCAAATTCGTTCAAGCTTATGCCGAGGAAGGCATCACGATTCATCAAGTGTATGTACAGAACGAGCCTGTCGCCGATCAGAAGTTCCCTTCCTGCGTGTGGACCGGCGAGCAGCTGCGCGACTTCATTCGCGATTATCTCGGCCCGGCCTTCCGGGAGCACGGATTGACCACGGAAATTTGGCTGGGAACGATTAACGGCCCTGATCCGTACCGTCAGGAGAATACCGATTATGATGTCTATGCCAATGTGGTGCTGAGCGATCCGGAGGCCAGGCAGTACATCAGCGGTGTCGGCTATCAGTGGGCTGGTAAATATGCCCTGCAGCGCACGGTAGAGAGCTACCCCGAGCTCCGCTACATGCAGACGGAGAATGAATGCGGCGATGGTACAAACAGCTGGGAATATGCTCATTACGTGTTCAACCTGTACAAGCATTATTTCACCAATGGCGTGAACAGTTACATCTATTGGAATATGGTGCTGGAGCCGGGCGGCCGCAGCACTTGGGGCTGGGCGCAAAACGCGATGATCACGGCCGATCCTGATACGGAGCGGGTCGTTTTCAATCCGGAATATTACGTGATGCGCCATTACTCGCACTTTATCCAGCCTGGAGCCGTACGCCTTGGTATCCGAGGAACGTCGGCCGGGAACGCGCTTGCTTTCCAGAACCCGGACGGAGGCCGGATCGTGATCGTAGCGAACCCGTTCAAAGAGCCAAGAACGCTGTCGCTGCAGGTCGGGAGCGAATCCATCTCCTGCGAGCTGCCGGCATTATCGTTCCATACGTTCAAAATTTAATCGTGTTTGCAAAGAGAGTTGTGAACAACAGCTCTCTTTTTTGCTTGATGATTATTGAAGGGCATGCGGATTTGAAATTTCATGATTATACAAATCAAAGGCCGCAACCTGTCCGCTCCTTGACCGGAGTCTGTCCCACTTTGCCAAGATAACCGGGCTATTATGATAGTGTGGGAATGAGATTCATGGACACCACAAATGGGCAGACAACTTATGTCATGGCTGGCGATTCGCCGGCTTTTTTTGTTGTGGTGCAAATCCCAGATCCATTCCCGCTCAAGATCGATGATAAGAAAGGAGGGGGCTATGAACACAGTAAGTTCAAATCGCTTTCGTAAGGGAATCGCAGGCGCTCTGGCGAAAGCATTTCCTGGCACAACTATTTACGACGAAGAGATTGAGAATCAGCAGGGCCTGGAAACACCATATTTCATGGTTCAATTGCTAACAACATCCCAAGTACAAGAACTGGACCGGCGCTATCACCGCACTCATACCTTCGACATTGGCTTTTTCCCGGAAGGCCCGCAATACAACGAAGAGGCTCATGCAACCGCAGAAATACTCTATGATGCGCTAGCGACAGTAGAGATCGATGGCGAATTATACCGGGGACTGAATATGAAGCATGAAGTTAATGATCAGACATTGCATTTCTTTGTGGATTATAACTTCTGGGTGTGGAAGCCGAAGCCGGAAACACCGAAAATGCAAACACTCGAGCAGGAGGGATTCTTAAATCATGGCTAAAAAAGAAGAAGATACAAAGCAAAAGACGAACGCAGCTCGCTTTACGAAGGAACAATTTGTGCAATCTGAGCAGTGGCAAGGTGTTGATCGAGATATCCTTAGCATCGTGCTGGAGGATAACAAGACTTATACCATTGCACAAGCGACACAGTTAGTAGAACAATTTATGACCAGAGGAGTGAAATAAATGGGCGGCACATGGACTACACAAAACAAAGTATTGCCTGATGTTTACATTAATTTCAAAACTGAAGCGCAGGCACTTGGTAAATTAGGAGAACGAGGTATATTGGCGGTTCCCGCTCATCTGCCTTGGGGTAAAGAAGGAGTCACCACACTTGAAGCAAGCACATTTATACAGAATTCGTTAGCTGCTATCGGTTTTCATGCAGTCGACCCACGGATCAGGCATATTGCCGCGGCACTTTCCCATGTTAATAAAGTATTGATTTATCGCTTAGGAGCTAACGGGGCAGTGAAGGCAAGCGTTGTGTCAGGCAGCTTGACCGCGACGGCTAAATACGGCGGCTCGCGAGGAAATGATCTGAAAATCTCGATCCAGTCCAACATAGATATGCTGGGCTTTTTTAATGTCATTACCTATTTTGATCAGGAGGAAGTGGATATTCAGACTGTTGAAAAAGCAGAGGAACTGGTATCCAATGACTTTGTGGACTTTAGCGGTACAGGCGAGTTGACAGACGCTGCTGTGACCTCCTTGGAGGGCGGGGCGGATGGTTCTGGCGGAGCTGGAGAATATACCGCAGCCCTTGCAGCCTTTGAGGCGGAGGAATTTGACGTATTGGCCGTGCCTACAGAAGATAGTGTCATTAAATCCCTAGCAACGGCTTATACCAAGCGTCTCCGGGAGAACGAGGGGAAGAAGATTCAGACTGTACTGTGCAACTATCCTGAAGCGGATCATGAAGGTGTAATCAGCCTGAAAAACGGTGTCGTGACCGCTGACGGCTTAACGGTAGAACCGACCTATCTGGTATGGGAGATTGCAGCTATGGAAGCAGGGGCAAACGTAAACCAATCGTTGACTTATGGGGTTATTCCTAATGCTGTCGATGTATCACCGAAATATACGAAGACAGAGCTTGTTCAGGCGATTAGTAACGGTGAAATAGTACTTACTGCCGATAACGGACAGGTAAGAATTGTGCAGGATATCAATACACTCAAGACATTTACGATGGACCGGGGTAAGCCATTTAGCAAAAATCGGATTATTCGCACCTTGGACGCCATCGCTAATGATATATCCAGGGTGTTCAAACAGCATTTCCTTGGCAAAGTATCCAATGATGCAGACGGGCGAAATCTGTTTAAAGCTGAAGCGGTCTCTTATCTCGAGAGCCTGCAGGATATGGGTGCGATCCAAAACTTTGATTCTCAAAAAGATATTGAAGTGCTGCCGGGCAAGGATTCAGATTCCATTGGAATCAATCTTTGGATTCAAGCCGTGGATAGCGTCGAAAAAATTTATATTAGTGTAACTGTACGTTAAGGAGGAGTTCAACAATGGGAGTTTTTAATGTTAAAGATGCCATTAGCGGCAAGACTGCAAGAGCTTTTGTAACCATCAACGGAAGAGTGGAGGAATTACTCTACGGCAAGACTGGGGAGGCCACCGCCGAGAAAAACAAAGTGGATGTGCCTGTGCTCGGTAAAACGAATACGCCACAGCGTGCTGCTGGATGGAAAGGCACCGGCACGCTGACGGTCTATTATGTAACGTCCATGTTTAGAGAACTGATGATCAACTATATTAAAACAGGTGAGGATTTTTGGTTTGATCTGATGATGGTCAACGAGCAGCCGGGGAGCGCTGCGGGTAAACAAACCATCATTCTCAAAAACTGCAATGTCGATAGTCTGATCCTCTCCAAATTTGATGCCACCAGCGACGATATGCTGGAGGAGGAAATTCCGTTCACATTTGAGGATGTGGATATGCCGGATATGTTTAATACTATTCAATAAAAGAGAAAGAGGGAATAGATATGAGTTTGCAAGATTTTTTGAACGCTAACCCCATTGATGGTTTGACGGAAGAAGTGATCGTGTCCAAGCGGTTTAAGGATGCAGAGGGAAACCTGTTAAAGTTCAAGATCAAGGCCATGACCGGTCCTGATTTTGAGGAGCTTCGCAAACGTTCAACCACCATCCTTAAAAAGGGGAAGGTAGAGTTTAATGCGCAGGAGTTTAACACTACATCTGTCATCAATAATACGCTAGTACCTGACTTTAAAGATGCGGAGTCCATCAGCAAACTTGGTTGCACCACTCCTGAGCAATACGTAAATAAAGTGCTGTTGCCCGGTGAGATTGCCACGCTTGCCGAACACATCCAACGCCTGAGCGGTTTTGATGTTGGGATGGAGGATCTGGTGGAAGAGGCAAAAAACTAATCCGGGAGGGCGACAGTGAGGCAAATTATGCTTACTATGCCCTCCACAAATTTCATAAATGGCCCAGTGAGTTTTTAGCCCTTTCTAGAGAAGAGAGGGCTTTTGTTATGGCTTGCATTGACGAAAGGGTGGCAGCGGAAGATAAAGCGGCGAAAAAGATGAAGAGATAGTTATTTGCTTCGAAAGAAGGTGAAGTACAAAGTGGCAACAGTGCAAGCGGCTCTGAATTTGATTACCAATCATCAGAAGATGATTCAAATGACACAGGTAATCAACAACAATTATATTCAAATAAATAACACATTAAATCAGGTAAATATAAATATTGAAAAAGCCGACAAGGGCGTAAAGCAAACCGAGTCCTCAGCTAAAAAGCTCATTGGTGTTATATCCAAGGGGGTTAAACTTGCCCAACAACTAGGGGGTGTGATAGGTGAGGCCATGGCGGTGTCCGATGACATGGCTGCTACCAACGCCCGTTTAGCTTTTGTTAATGATGGTTTGCGCACCCAGGCTGGGTTACAACAACAGGTTTTAGATATAGCTAATAGAACAAGGATGAGTTATAGCGCAACTGCCGGGTTAGTCACCCAACTTGGAGTAGGCACGCAAGGTTTATTCAAGAACAACGATGATTTGCTTGATTTCACGGATAAATTTAACAAATCCCTGGTGATTAGCGGAGTTTCAGCAGCAGATGCTGAAAGTGCGATGCAACGTATGTCCCAAGCGTTGGGAGATGGGGTTGTGCAAGGCGATGAACTCCGCCAACTTTTAGATACCGCTCCGGGCATGATGCAGATACTATCAGCTGGGTTGGGAGTTTCCGGCGGACAATTGATGCAAATAGCAGCTAACGATGGACTTACAGCCGATCAATTCGTTATGGCGTTCCAGAATCAATCAGGACAGATTGACAAGATGTTTGAGGACATGCCGGTGACTTTTGGTGGTGCGATGACCGTGCTCGACAATATCATTAAGGGCTGGGTCGGGAGCTTAGGGGAAGCAGGGGGCCCTTTAAGCAGAATTACCGAACTGGTAGTTCTGTTAACCACTTACCTGCAGGCCGATGCCGTGACAAATTTTCTGGACGGATTAGCCATGGGCATATCTACGGTGGTATCGTGGATGATTGAGCTAGTCGAGTATGCAGCGCAAGTATATAGCTTCTTCTCTGAAAATTGGTCCATTCTCGGCCCAATTGTATGGGGATTGGCGGCAGCGATCGGGGGGTTAACCTTAGCGCTAAACTGGAGCACGATAGCTACATATGCAGCAGCGATAGCTACAAGGATTGCAGCCATAGCCCAGGCGCTATGGAATGCGATCATGAACGCTAATCCCATCGTTTTAATCATAACTTTGATTGCATCCTTAATTTTGGCGCTTTATAAACTGTGGACAACCAACGACGATTTTGTAGCTGGTGTTATGCGAGTGTGGAACTCTATTCTTAGTTTCTTTGATCAGTTTCCAGCGTATTTCTGGCAGTTGGTTGAATGGATGATGGTACCCTTTAAGGTTTGGTCGCAAACGCTCGGGAAATTGTTTGACCATGTAATCAATAACATCATCAATGGTATAAATGTCGTATTAAGCCTGATAGACAGGGTTACTGGGTCAACGTTTGCGTTGCAAGGGAAATTTAGCATGGAGGATATAGCTGGAAAGATTGCTGATTTCGCTGGCACTGAAAAAGACGAAGCCTATGCGAGAGCTGCGAAAAAGGCACAGGAACGAGAACAAAAGGTGTTGGATATGCTGGCGGACAGGGCTGCGAATAGAGCAAAACAACAAACTGATGTAGAAGCGAAGGGGGGACCCGGTGGATCGGACGGTTCCTTATTCGGTCAAACTGGTGTGCCTGCATCAACCATTGACAGTATTGACAAGGTAGATCAGGTGGGCAGTGTTGGAAGGGTTGAAGACACTGTGGACATCAGTAGTGAGGACCTCAAAACGATGCGTGAGCTGGCAGAAATGAAGTCCATCCAAAACTTTGTAACGCTAACACCAACGGTATCCGTCAGCACCGGCGATATTCATAACGGTACAGATTTGGATACGATCATATCGCAAATTGCAGTTACATTGGAGGAAGAAATAGCATCGAGTGCGTCAAGAATATACGCCTAAATTACAGTGGAGAAAGGGGGGATATCTGTGGATAAATACACTCTCACCCTATCATTCAACAATCGAGCAGAGGCGATTGAATTCCCGGTTCTTCCCGGTAAAATTGAAGTACAATCCAGCGGGGATAGTAAGACATACGAAATATCCCAGTTAGGCGAAATTAACATCATCAAGAATATGAAGCTGAAGGAAATAGCATTTGAAAGCTTCTTCCCGGCAAGTTGGTTCCCCGGGGTCAATGTAGAACGCAGAGCGATGTTCAAGCCGGCTTATTACATTGATAAAATTGAAGATTGGCGAAGTAAAAAACGCCCGGTTCGATTGGTGCTCACCGGTTCGAATTTGAATATCAATATGGCTGTAAGCATTGACAAGTTGAGTTGGAGCGAAGAGGCCGGCACTGTTGGGGACATACACTATCAAATCGCGTTTAAAGAATATCGTTTCTACGCCGCAAAGAAGGTCAAATTTGTACAGGATGCAACAGGCAAAGAGACGGCAATATCTGATAACCAGTCAGCGTCGCGCGCAGATACACGGGTACAGCCTGAGACTTATACCCTTGTCGCGGGGGACAACCTTTGGAAAGTGGCTAAACAATTTCTGGGTGATGGCAGTAAATATATGCAAATACAAACGCTGAATGGGATCAAAGACAGTGAATTAAAACGGCTGCCCATTGGTAAAGTCATTAAGCTGCCAAAGGAGGGGTAACATGCTGGAAGTAATAACCGACGATAAACAAGGCGGTGTATATGATATATCGGAGCTTGTCACGGATGCAACCTGGAAAACATCCAGGATCGGCAAGCCGGGAAGCCTAGATTTTACGATGATGCAAGATCGTAACTATATGATTCAAAACGGGGATATCGTCGCTGTGAAGTATGAGGATAAGCCCCTTTTTTATGGCTATGTATTTGGGGTCGGACGAAGCCAAGAAGAAACGCTCAAGATCAAGGCGTATGATCAGATTCGATACTTAACCGCTACAGATACCTACGTATTTAAAAACAAGACGGCAGCAGCGATTATCAAGCAAATTGCCAATGACTTTGAGTTGAAGTGGGGCCATATCACAGATACTAAATATGCAATTCCCAATTTGATCGAGGATGGTCAGAAGCTGATTGATATCATCGACAAAGCTTTGGCACTCACAACGGTCAACACGGGAAGCATATACGTGTTTTACGACGACTACGGTAATCTGGCGTTGCAAAATGTAAAGGATATGAAGCTGGATATAGCGATCGGGGACGAGAGTTTGATGACCGGGTTCAGCTTTGAAAAGAGCATTGACAGCGAAACGTATAACCAGTTCAAATTGGTGCGTGACAACAAGGACACCAAGAAGCGGGATGTGCATATCGCCCAGGATAGCGCCAATATGGCCAAATGGGGGAGACTACAGTATTACGAAAAAGTAGACGAGAACATGAATGATGCTCAAATTCGTCAGCTTCTCGACCAGCTGGTCAAACTTAAAAACCGCGAAACCAAAAGCTTAAAGGTGGATGCCCTTGGGAATCCGTCCGTTCGTGCTGGCTGTTATATCCATATAGAGATCGGGGAATTGGCGATCAACCAGCTTTACTTGGTTGAGGAGTGTTCTCACCGTTTCAGCGGCGAAGAATACACATTGCAAATTGAATTGAAGGTGATCGAATGAGTCTGGCCAATGCGATAAAGCAAATCACCATGAATCTGAACGAAGCAGAGCATCCTGTAGCGGTCATGTTTGGCACAGTGACCAAAGAACAACCCCTAGAAATCCTCGTCGATCAGCGTTTATTGCTGGATGAGGATTTTTTTGTTCTGACCGAACAATTGACTAGGTATGAAGTGGATCTGAAACACAGCCATCATATCAACGGTAGTCCAACCCAGGATGCGTTAACAGAAAAGATTGTTATTCGTGAGGGCCTGAAGGCGGGTGACGGTGTTTTACTGTTAAGAATGCAGGGGGGACAACAATATGTGGTGTTGGATAAGGTGGTGGGATCATGATACCGTTGGGCGGCAATTTAATGACGGCTGAGGTGGCCCTGGAAACGAGCCGGACATATGGCATAGATTTTCATAAAGGCCGGTGCACGGGCATGATTGACGGTTTGGATGCGGTCAGGCAAGCCGTGTATAAAATACTCCAAACCGACCGGTTCACACACCTTATCTATGATGCGAATTTCGGCAGCGAGTTATCAGGATTGCAGGGGCAAAGTCAGGGGTATGTGCGATCGGAAATAAATCGTCTTATAAAGGAAGCATTATTAGCGGACAACCGTATATCTGGGGTGGAAAACATGCAAATCACAATCACCGGAAATGAAGCGGTAGCCACGTTTACGGTAGTTTCTATCTTCGGGGATTTTAAGAGCGAGGTGACAATGAATGTATGAACAACAAACCTATGAACATATTTTGCAAAGAATGCTAGATAAGGTATCCCATAATGTCGATAAACGCCAGGGATCCATCATTTACGACGCTCTGGCTCCTGCTGCAGCGGAGCTGGCCCAGATGTATATGGAGCTGGACATAAACAACAACCTTGCATACGCCGATACGGCCACAGCAGAATATTTGGAACGGCGTACAGCCGAGTTCGGGATTCACCGTGAACCAGCAACGAAAGCAAGGCGGAAAGCTTTGTTCTATGGCTCCAATAACGTTCCTATCGATGTGCCTGCAGGTTCCAGGTTCTCGATCAACGATCTTGATTATGTTGCAGTCAGCAGGATCGCCACAGGCGAGTGGGTTGTAGAATGTGAGACGCCAGGGGTGGTCGGCAATCAGGAATATGGGGGAATGCTTCCCATTAATTATGTTACAGGCCTGGTTCGTGCTGAACTGACGGATGTACTCATTCCGGGAGAGGATGCAGAAAGTGATGAAGCCTTGCGGAAGCGGTACATGAATGCGATTAACGAGCAGCCTTTTGGCGGCAACATCGCGGATTACAAGAAAAAGATTAACGAAATTTCCGGTGTAGGCGGTGTTAAAGTATTTCCGGCATGGAATGGCGGGGGGACGGTGAAGGCAACAATTCTCGCAGCCGATTTCAGCCAGCCGTCTCAAACACTGATCGACGAGGTTCAAACGAGGATTGATCCAGAACAAAATCAAGGCCAGGGCCTGGGACTGGCGCCGATAGGTCACGAGGTAACAATCACGGGGGCCGAGGCGTGCGTAATGGATGTCGCAGTGTCATTGACACTAGCTCCTGAAGCAGTTTTGGGACAAGTACAAAGTGATGTTGAAGATGCGATAAGTGCTTATCTGTTATTCCTTCGGCAATCGTGGACCAATGACCCATCCCTGATCGTTCGCGTCGCGCACATCGAATCTCGCATTTTGACTGTGCAGGGTGTGGTTGATGTCACCCATACGATGCTGAATGGAGCGGCAGCGAATGTCGTACTGACCGATGAACAGATCCCAATCATGGGGACGGTGACGTTGAGTGAATAGGATCATGCAGTACCTCCCGGTCTTATACCATGATGTCGTGGATTTTGTGGAATTGACAGAGACGGAGTCGCAGGAATGGATCAGTGTCGAGAAGGCCATTAACCAATTGCTGGATGACCAGTTCGTAGTTAGTGCTTCGATGCAGGCGATTAAACGACGGGAAAAGATTCTAGGCATACAGGCCGACCCTGCCACAGAAACGCTAGAGTTCAGAAGAAAGCGGCTGATCAATCGGTATTCTACGAAACCGCCGTTTACAGTCCGGTATTTGCAGCGTCAGCTCGATTTTTTGGTGGGGGCCGGACTAACAATTGTCAGTGTCGATCCACAAGCCTTTATGTTAACCGTCACAACCAATCTTGATGATGCAGCCGTATTTAAAGAGGTTGAACATACGGTTAAAGTGTTAAAGCCAGCGAATATGATCTACCAGCAGCAGACCAGTTTAGGAGATGTCATCGGCTTGGAAGAGAGGATAACTGGCAAGGAAATCGATTGGAACTATAAACTAGGCGAGTGGAAGCTGGGAGGAAAACCATTTGCCGACTTCGGCCCGGAGGTGGTGATTAAGTGATGGTAAGCTCTTTTTTGAATGATGTGGCTCGATTTGTTGATGCGAATATTTCGAAGGTCGTGTTGAATGATACGGTCGAGATTACGAGCTTTAATGTAAAGGAAGTAACCGGTTCAACCGTGGGAATGCAGTATATCGTCCCGGCAACCGATGTGTCGCTAGTTACGAAAATTGAGCTTAAGGATGCGAATAACAACATTAAAACAACCAATAACGTTTATGTACCGATCACGACAGATACTCTTCTGCTGCATACGGTACAAGTTAAGGAGGTATAAGAATGGCGAAGACAGACTGGAGTTTGAACGACACGGTTCAGCCGCAGGATATGAATGCGATCGGGGAAGAGATCAATCAACTACGTCAAGATGTAGATCATATCGAAATCCCTCCGGCATCAGTAACGGAGGCGGGGATTGTGAAGCTGTCCAGTGCTACGAACAGCACTAGCGAGACTTTGGCAGCAACACCTAGAGCTGTAAAGTCGGCCTATGATGCGGCCACAGCAGCGCAAACTACGGCGAATGCGGCGAATACAGCTGCCGCAACTGCGCAATCGAGGGCTGATTCGGCTTTTCAGCTTGGCAATGAGCGGAAAGCGGAAGTGGTTGCCGCGCTTGTTGCCAAAGGGATTTCGGCATCCACGAGCGAGAGTTGGGATACGCTCATTACAAAACTCAACTCTATCGTAAAGGCGACCGGGAATGCAGTTGCAGCGGACGTATTGAGTGGCAAGACGTTTAGTAATGTTAGTGCTAATAATCTGACCGGGAGCATGCCTAATTGGGGCGCGGGTGGTACTGTAACGCCCGGGACGACGAATCAGACAAAAGCGGCGGGTTATTATAGTAGTCCAATTACGATTCTAGGTGAACCGAATTTGAAGTCGGAGTATATAAAAAACGGGATAAGTATGTTTGGGGTTGCTGGTTCATACACCATGCCGAATGCGGTGGTTGATTTAAACTATCCTATGCCAGAGTTGTACTACTATATGAGAGATATAACAGTACCGAGAATAGATGATAGGCTAATCTTAACTATTCCAGCGGGGGTTACTAAATTATCATTTTTGGCCAGTAGTCCATATCTTGGTTCAGATGAATTGATAAGCTCTACTTATGTTTATAGTGCGACCTCGAATAGCACCAAGGGTGCTGGAGATTTTTCACTCAGTTTAAAAGATCGTAATAATAACTACTGTACAATCTATAGGGTTAGCGACAACCGAGGGGCTTATATAACGCACTATATATATGCATTCGTTGTGGATTTAAAGAGAACATTAACTAGCTCTGTTGTTGCAAATGTGGAGCGGGAATTCCCCAGGTCACAAGCTATAAGTAGAATATCCATACCGGAAGGCTTCGACAACACTGGAGAGATGTCGCTCGTGTTCAAGAGTGATCTAAGATACAACCTTGGTGACGCTACCATAGGTATTACAAGAAGAGCTGCATTACGTGGAACTTTATTATACGCGTAAAATTCGAAGGGGGTTGAAGATGATTAGAATCTTTCAATCCAAAGACCGCGTTGAAGCAGTCGAATTTAAAGATTTGTCGTCAATCCATACGATCATATTACTAACAGGTATGGGGGTATCAGTTAATTTCTCGCCCGAAGGTGTGCTGAGGTCATTAACCTTAAAAGATGGGGCTCATGAGCTCGTGGCCATCCCGGGACAGTTTGTGTATAAGAATGATAAAGGGACTATCGGTATTTGCAACTATGAACACCTGGCTGAGAGGTATGAGGAAGTTATGGAAACTGAAATAGCAGAATAACTATAAGGAACGCCGTAAGGCGTACTATTTATGACGAAATTACCGGGATATGTTATCGCACTCAATTATAGTAGCGGAGCAATACACATCTTAACCAAGGAAAAGCCTGCGTCTACGGTTAATAGGGGAAAAATATAGAGCATGAGTAGTCGGCTATTGCTATAAGGGAAGAGGCCGTTTCAGGAAGCTTCCCTTTTTGTATGTTAAGTTATTCCAAAACCTAGGTTGATTTTTGAGTACATCTTGCATGTTGGTTCGTATATAGTATTAATCCGGTCGATTATTTCTGATCGATTCGGTTTACAATATAGGTAACACTGCATGTATTTTATCAAAAATAAGAGGTGTTTCTTTAATGTGGCATTTGAAATCGCAGGAAGAAGTGCTCAAGGAGCTGCAGGTCGATCCGGCTGTCGGGCTTTCTCATGAAGAAGTACGCGCGAGGCTGGAGCAGCACGGGCCGAACAGATTAAAGGGCAAGCCGAAAAAAAGCATGGTCGCTCTATTTTTGGCCCAGTTAAAGGATATGCTCATTTATGTGCTCTTGGGCGCAGCGATAGTTACGCTCATCGTAGGCGAATATGTGGATGCCATCATTATTCTTGCTGTCGTTCTGCTGAATGCGCTGATCGGTGTATTCCAGGAGCAAAAGGCGGAGAAAGCCATTGAAGCCCTGCAGCAAATGACCACGCCTAAATCACTCGTTCGCCGTCAAGGTGAGGTGAGGGAGATTAACTCGGAGGACATCGTACCCGGGGATATTGTCATACTGGATGCAGGTCGATACATACCGGCTGATCTTCGGCTGCTGGAAAGCGCCAATTTGCAGATTGAGGAATCCGCGTTGACCGGGGAGTCTGTCCCTTCCGACAAAGACGCCGAAGCACGTCTGGACGATCCCAAAATCACGGTTGGCGATATGTCCAATATGGCATTCATGTCCACCCTTGTAACCTATGGAAGGGGAGAAGGGATTGCCGTAGCGACCGGAATGAATACGGAAATGGGGAAAATCGCCACCATTCTCGATGAGGATACGCAAGGATTGACCCCGCTGCAGAAAAAATTAGAGGAGCTCGGCAAAACGCTGGGCTATATCGCCATCGGCATCTGCGTCTTGATTTTCGTGATCGGGCTGATTCAGAAACGCGATCTGTTCGAGCTATTCTTAACCGCGATCAGTCTAGCCGTAGCGGCGATCCCGGAAGGGCTTCCGGCCATCGTTGCGATCGTTCTCGCGCTGGGCGTGACCCGAATGTCGCGGATTCATGCGATCGTGAAGAAGCTGCCCGCCGTGGAGACACTGGGCTCCGTCAGTATCATTTGCTCGGATAAGACAGGTACCTTGACCCAGAATAAAATGACGGTTGTAAAATACTATACCGCTACGCCGCTGGGTGATGAACCTCCGGTGGAGCTGATTAAGACCTTCGTGCTCTGCTCCGACGCGACCCATGAGAACGGGGAAAGTACGGGCGACCCGACGGAAGTGGCCCTTGTCATTTATGGCGAGCAGAACAATATTATGAAAAAATCGCTGGAAGCGGAGTACAAGCGGGTCTCCGAGAAGCCATTCGACTCCGACCGCAAGCTCATGTCTACGCTAAACAAGACGAGACAGGGTTATCGTGTCCATACGAAAGGGGCCATCGACCAGCTGCTGAAGATCTCTACCTCGGCCGTTGTGGGCGGGGAGGTTGTTCCGCTGACCGAGGAGCTGAAGCAGCAATACTTGCAGGCGGCCGAAGGGATGTCGGACGATGCTTTGAGGGTTCTCGGTGCAGCCTATAGGGATACCGAGGAAATGCTGGAGCCTGAGCAGATGGAGCAGGATTTGACGATTCTGGGCTTTGTCGGCATGATCGATCCGCCAAGAGTCGAAGTGAAGGATTCCATTCACGAAGCGAAAATGGCGGGCATCACGCCGGTCATGATTACCGGCGACCATCGCAACACCGCCGTGGCGATCGCCAAAGAGCTCGGCATTGCCAGCTCGATCGAGCAGAGTATGACGGGTGCGGAAATCGATGAGCTCTCCGACGAGGCTTTTGCCCAGAAGATCAAGAATATCCGGGTATTTGCCCGTGTCTCGCCAGAGCACAAAGTTAAAATTGTCAAAGCATTTCAAGCGCAAGGCAATATCGTCTCAATGACCGGCGACGGGGTAAACGATGCGCCTTCTCTGAAGAACGCCGACATCGGCGTGGCGATGGGCATTACAGGAACCGACGTCTCCAAGGGCGCCAGCGACATGATATTGACCGACGACAATTTCACGACCATCGTGCACGCGATCCGGGAAGGGCGCAATATTTATGCGAACATCCGCAAGACGGTCACGTTTCTTCTGTCCTGTAATTTCGGCGAAGTTGTAGCGATTCTGGCCTCGATTCTGTTCTTCTGGCCATTGCCGCTCCTGGCGACCCAGATTCTCTGGATCAACCTGGTGACAGATACTTTGCCGGCGATCGCGCTTGGCGTCGATCCGGGCGAGAAGGATGTGATGAAGCGGAAGCCGCGGGATCCGAAGGAGAGCTTCTTTGCCGGCGGAGCGGCTTTCCGGGCGATTCTCGGCGGTCTTCTGATCGGTTCTCTAACTTTGGTCGCCTTCTACTTGGGGCTGCGAGAACATGGCTTCAGCATGACCTCGGCGAATATTTCCGATGAAGCGATGACGTATGCACGGACGATGGCTTTCGTTGTATTGGCCGCATCGCAGCTGTTCTACTCCTTTACGAAGCGGAGCGACACGAAGTCCATTTTCCAGGTCGGGCTGTTCTCCAACAAGCTTCTGGTCGGCGCGGTTATTGCCGGGCTGGCTCTGCAGTTTGCTTCGATCAGCATTCCGTTCCTGGCTGCGGCCTTCAAAGTGCATAACCTGTCCCTCGCCGATTGGGGCGTGGTCATTGGGCTGGCCTTGATTCCGCTCCTTATAAACGAGTTGATTAAGGTGTTCATGCGCCTCAGAACAGCAAAATAAATACATGGAGAAGTGGCTGTCCGACAAGTCCCTAAAATAAAAGTTAGACGGAAAACATCGCGTTTTCCGTCTAACTTTTTTACATATCTGCTATTGCCTTGGTGAGTTAGTTGGTTGTCGGCGGCTGGTTACCAGCTTGTATGCTGTATGGCTTGGATGGCTGGCTGGGCAGCTGAATATGTGTGCAAGCCTAAACGGACACAGGGGACGCTATTTGTGAATTAACGGGGAATCTTGAGAACCAACGGACCTATGTTCCGCTATAGCTTCTCAAAGCCTGTTTGTGACGGTCAATTTGGTCGAATAACGGAACCAGTGTCCGTAAGCATAGCGAAAGAGGGCCTATTTGCACGATTAGCGGATCTCCTGTCCGTTAGCGGGTTGACCAGTCCCGCGAGTTCAGCCAATTCCACCATTAGTCCAACAGTTCCATCGTTTCCAGGCAATCTCATCACTCCAATCAGTCCGATCACCCCCAATAATCTCATTACTTACATTAGTCCCATAATTCCTATTATTCTCATAATCCACATCGCCCCTATTGTTCCCATCAATCTCATCAATCCGATCCATCCCAACATTCCCACCCGTCCTCATCATTCCGCTCGATCCCAGCAATTCCCTCTCATGCTACACCGTAATCCAGAGGTCATATTCCGCAGCTTCTCGGCCATGGCGGACAGCTATCCGGCCGCAGCATCGGACCTCGCTCATGGCGCTGAGCTGGATGCTTTGTACTGATTTGCTCCGTACCGCCGGCGATTTCACTGGTCGAGACGGCGATATGACTCATCGCTGTCTCGATTTACGCGAGAAGATTCATTTGTGCGGAGATTCCCGAATCACCTTGACCGGTTTAATTCAAAGTGAATGGACGCTGAAAGCTTACTGAAAGAATTACATGTTTTGAAAATCAGCAAATAGCATTGCGAACTTCGGGTTTCCTGTGCTACTATAACGTTGTCACCGAAAACGTTACCGAAAAGGATTCCGATCCCATTTTCGGAAACGTTTCCGAAAACGCTATCATGTTTATTCCAAAGCGTTTTCATGACGAATGATACTCATTAAGGAAGAGGGGTCTAGACGATGAACAAGCTGAAGAAAATGCTGGGGATTATGCTTGTATTCACTCTGGTAACTGTACTGGCTGCAGCGTGCGGCAAGGGTGATAATTCGGCCGCCGGGGAGAATGGCGCCAAAGGCGAAGGAGCTTCTGGCGGAGCCAAGGAAATTTATTTCCTGAACTTCAAGCCGGAGATTGCGGAAGTATACGAGAAGATCGCGAAGGATTATGAAGCGGAAACAGGGGTTAAGGTCAAAGTTGTTACGGCAGCAAGCGGTACTTATGAAACAAAATTGAAATCGGAAATTTCCAAGAAGGATGCTCCGACGATTTTCCAAATCAACGGACCTGTTGGCTATCAAGCATGGAAGGATTACACACTGGACTTGAAAGATTCGAAGCTTTATAGCTACTTGTCCGATCCAAGCCTCGCGGTGACAAGTGAAGGCGGCGTATACGGCATCCCTTACGTCGTGGAAGGCTACGGCATTATTTATAATGATGCGATCATGCAGAAATACTTTGCACTGCCGGATAAAGCGGTCTCTATTTCGTCCGCGTCCGAAATCAACAACTTTAGTACTTTGAAAGCGGTTGTCGAGGACATGACGGCGAAGAAGGATCAGCTTGGCATCAAAGGCGTATTCGCATCTACTTCGCTTGGCGCTGGTGAGCAATGGAGATGGCAGACGCACTTGGCCAACCTGCCGCTGTACTATGAATTCAATGATAATACGGAGTTCGACAACACTGTGTTGGCCGGTCTGGCAGCGAATGAAGTACAGTTCAAATATGCGGACAACTTCAAGAATATCTTTGACCTGTATACGAACAATTCCGTGACGAAGGGGGCGCTGCTGGGAGGTAAGTCCGTAGCTGACTCTATGGCTGAATTTGCACTGGGACAAGCGGCGATGGTTCAGAACGGGAACTGGGCTTGGGGCCAAATCAACGAAGTAGGCGGCAACGTGGTTAAAGCGGAGGATATCAAATTCCTGCCGATCTACACCGGAGTTAGCGGCGAAGAGAAGCAAGGTCTGGCCATCGGTACAGAGAACTACCTTGCGATCAACAGCAAAGTGTCGCCTGAGAAGCAGCAGGCTTCGATCGATTTCCTGGAATGGCTGTTCACTAGTGATAAGGGAAAAGCTTATGTAACGCAGGAGCTGGGCTTTATCGCACCGTTCAATACGTTTAATGAAAACGAGAAGCCGGCTGACCCGCTGGCCAAAGAAGTGATGTCCTGGATGGAGAAGGATGTGACCTCTGTTCCTTGGACGTTCGCGGCGTTCCCGAGCGAGGAGTTCAAGAATCAGTTCGGAGATGCTTTGCTGCAATACGTTCAAGGCAACCAATCCTGGGATGAAGTTGTGAAGGTGTTCACGGAGAGCTGGGCAGCAGAAAAGGCAAAATAACGTCGGGTGTATGCGATGCCACTGGGTTACAAATAGAAGCCCAGTGGCATCAATCCCATTTCCATCCGATGATCGATAAGTGAACAGGCATTCCGTTATCATCATCATGTTGAATACTGAGATAGGAGAAGAAAACATGCAAAAGTCGATGAAAAAATATTTTGCCCTTTTTGCATTGCCTACGATCATCGCCTTTTCGGTAGCTTTTGTTCTGCCGTTCATATTAGGTGTATACCTCTCCTTCACGGAATTTACGACCGTGAACGATGCAAAGTGGGTAGGATTAAGCAATTACGTCAAAGCGTTCTCGAACCAGGACTTTTTGAATGCATTATGGTTTACGTTGAAATTTACTGTAGTTTCGGTACTGACGATCAATGTGTTCGCCTTCATTCTTGCTATGCTGCTCACCCGCGGAAAGAAAGGGACGAACCTGTTCCGCACGGTGTTCTTCATGCCGAATCTGATCGGCGGGATCGTGCTCGGTTACATCTGGCAGCTGATCATTAACGGCGTGCTGTATAATTTTGACCTTACCCTGACGTTTGACCCGAAATACGGCTTCTGGGGACTCGTCGTGCTGATGAACTGGCAGCTGATCGGTTATATGATGATTATTTACGTCGCGGGTATACAGAACGTGCCTAAAGATGTCATTGAGGTGGCGAAGATCGACGGCGCCTCCCGGTTTCAGGTACTGCGCAATGTGACGCTGCCGCTCGTTATGCCATCGATTACAATTTGTCTGTTCCTGACCTTGTCGAACTCTTTCAAGCTGTTTGACCAGAACCTGGCTCTCACAGCTGGCGCGCCGGCGAAGCAGACGGCGATGCTGGCATTGGATATTTACAACACCTTCTATGGTAAGACGGGTTGGGAAGGCGTAGGCCAGGCCAAAGCGGTCGTATTCTTCGTCCTGGTGGCCTTGATTGCGCTCGTTCAACTGCTGATTACTAGAAGGAAGGAGGTTGAGAGCTGATGCAAAAGACAAACAAAGGAGCAGATACGCTCATCTTTCTGATTTTGTTCCTATTGGCGGTTGCCTTCATTTCTCCGATCCTGATCGTATTAATGAACTCATTTAAAGGAAAGTTCTTTATTAGCGATACCCCGTTTTTGCTGCCCAATAGGGAGACGTTTTCCGGGCTCAGCAACTATACGAGCGGGATCGCCAAGACGGATTTCATATCGGCGTTTGGCATGTCGCTGTTCATCACCGTATTTTCCGTAGCCGTTATTGTCCTATTTACGTCCATGACCGCTTGGTATATTACGAGAGTCAAGACGAAATTCAATCAATTACTGTATTACATTTTTGTATTCTCCATGATCGTGCCGTTCCAGATGGTGATGTTTACAATGACGAAGACGGCCAACGTTCTGAACCTCGACAATCCGGTCGGCATCATTCTCATTTATCTCGGCTTTGGCTCGGGATTGTCCGTCTTCCTGTTCAGCGGGTTCGTGAAGTCGATCCCGATCGAAATCGAAGAAGCGGTTATGATTGACGGCTGCAACCCCGCACAGTCCTTCTTCAAGGTTGTGCTGCCGATCCTTAAGCCGATTGCGATCACGGTCGCCATTCTGAACGTCATGTGGGTATGGAACGACTACCTGCTCCCCGATCTCGTTATCGGAAGCGAGTACAAGACGATCCCGATTGCGATCCAGTACCTGAAAGGCGGATACGGCTCTATCGATATGGGCGCTATGATGGCCATGCTGGTGCTGGCGATCGTGCCGATCGTCATATTCTATCTGCTCTGTCAGAAGTATATTATAGAAGGCGTTGTTGCAGGGGCGGTCAAAGGCTGACGGCTGCTGTATTTTGGACGGAATCCGCCTTGTTTTCTGGAACTTTAACTGCTATTCTAATGAAATGTATCCAGTGTAGCGGTTTAGATTACGATGTAAGGGAAGAACAAATATGGCTTCTATTACAATTAAAGATATTGCCAAGATGTGCGGCGTCGGGGTAACTACGGTTTCCAGAGCGATCAACAACCACCCCGATATCAGTGAAGAGACCAAGGCGATGATCATGCAGGTCATCAAAGACAATCATTACGTGCCGAACAACAGCGCGAGAAATTTGAAGCGTTCGGTGTCCAAGACGATCGCGGTGCTGATCAAGGGGATCACCAACCCGTTCTTCAACCCGATGATTCAGGTGTTCGAGCGGGAAATTCAGCGGAAGAAATATTCCTTCATCCTGCAGCGCGTCGATGAGAAGCAGGATGAAATTGAAGTGGCGATCGAGCTGGAGAAGGAGAAGCGGCTGAAGGGTATCGTGTTCCTCGGCGGGTATTTCTCGCATTCCAAAGAGAAGCTGGATCAGTTAACCGTGCCGTTCGTGCTCAGTACGATCGGGATGACGGAAGAATTCGATCCTAACGATTACTCCTCCGTTTCGGTCGACGACGTCAAGGAGAGCTATAAAATCGTCGATTATTTATGCAATGAAGGACATCGCAAAATCGCGATCATTACCGCGCCAATGGATGACGTAAGTATTGGCAAGCTGAGATACGAAGGATACAAGAAAGCCTTGAAGCAGCACGGCATCGAATACAATGAGCGGCTGGTGCGCCCTATGCGGGAGGATATCGACAGCTACTCCATGGAGAACGGTTATGAGGTCACCAAGGAGCTGCTTCAGTCCGGTGAAGAGTTCACGGCGATTTACGCCGTATCCGACAGCCTCGCGATCGGGGCATGCAAAGCGATATTTGAAGCGGGCCTAAGCGTGCCTGAGGACTATTCTGTTGTAGGCTTTGACGGGCTGGATATTTCCTTCTATTATAATCCGTCGATCACGACCATCAAGCAGCCGACAGAGGAAATAGCGCAGGAGACGATTAAGATCTTATTTGATTTAATAGATAAAAAAATAACTCACGCCCATAAAACCTTCCCCGGCGAGCTGGTCATCCGGAATTCGACGAAACGTCTCAACTAGCGAAGCGGCTTGCTGCGCTAGCGGGCAGGCCTGTACAATCCGTGGAATGTTAAGAGCCCTGTCTCCCTTGCCAAGGGAGAACAGGGCTCTATGTATGAGGGCGAACGGTACATCGTCATCAGCTATTGGCCCGGAACAGCCTTTTATCGAAGAATAAAATCACGACGAATAGGGCGATGGCGAGCAGCAGGACACAGGCTGGCAGGATGAAGGCAAGCAATGTCGCCGTATTTTGCATTTTGTAGTAGACGAGCATGCCGAAGGGCATCAATCCGCCGCCGATGATGCTGCACCATACGTGCAGCTTGGCCGTTCTGACCATGCTGATCTCTTTGAAGATATAGTAGAACATGCCGTAGGCAAACAAGGTCAGCCAGCCGACGACGAGAATATGGGCATGAGCGGGAGTCAGCGTGTAATCATATCGCCCAGCCATATCCGCACCGATCAAAGCGCCGATAAGAGAATAAATTGCCGCAATGCGGATTAACCATTTGCTGTATTTTACCATAACACACTCCCCAAACTTGAATATAAGAACCCCCTCAGTATAAAACGGGAATATGAACTCTATATGAACAAATTGTGTCGATGCAATTAGGAGGAGTTATTCGTCAAGGGAGCCGAAGCATGCTACAATAGCGGGGAATGGAAAGGAGTGAGATAGCAATGGCATTGGAAGTTGATGTACAGGCCACCCCGAATCCGAACGCCGTGAAGATCAGTGCGAACGAGACGCTGTTCGAAGGCACGCGCAGCATATCCTTGAAGAGCGGTGAGGCGACGGATCATCCGCTGGCCAGCGCACTTCTGGGCATCGAAGGCGTGGATAATATTTTTGGATTGAGAGATTTCGTAACGATTACGAAGAAGCCGGAGGCGGACTGGGATCCGATTCTGGAACAAGCGGAAGAAGCGTTCAAGAAGATTTACGGATAACAAAATGTTGGTTTGCGATAAGTCTGCGGTAAGCGATTATACGGATTTATTTTAGGCAAAAATGCGATGACGCTGTAAAAGAAAAAGGCGGTTCCTCAGGGGACCGCCTTTTTGTCTGGCTGTGTGTCACAAATCCGGCTCCTTTGCCGTCCCATGGGAAACAACACAAAGGAGATGGGAAGATGAACGAATTAACATGCCTGGTCGTAGGCGGGGGTTACGCAGGAATAAATGCGATTCACTCTATCCAGCAAGCATCTCAAAAAGCTGGTGAGACAAGGAAGATACGAATTGTTCTGATCGATAAGGAGCCCTATCATTTGCGGAAGGTGCTGCTCTTTAAGCCTGCTGCCCATCAGGAGGAGATCACGATTCCTTTTGCGCGCATGTTTTCGGATATCCAGGTTATTAGGGGAAGTGTCGGAAGGATCGAGCATGACCAGAAGCAAGTTCGCTATCGGGATGGCGAAGGCAAGGAGCATACGCTTGCGTACGATATTGCCGTAGTTACGGTTGGCAGCATCGTAAGGCGGCCTAAACCTGAACAGGGGGGGATCGCTCTAACAGAGCTGGAGGCGGCTGCGGCAATACGTCAGCAATGGCAGGAGAATATGCGCCAGGCTGCAGAGGCGACCGATCCCGTGGAGAAGCAGCGGCTGCTGACGACGGTGGTGGCCGGGGCTGGCATTAGCGGAATCGAAACATCGGCCGAGCTGGCCTGGTTCATGCGCCAGGAAGCCGGGGCCCTGCATATCGATCCCGAGATGATCAAGGTGTATTTGATCAATGCGCAGGCGAGGCTGTTCCCGGAGGGACCTCTCAAAGTGGGGCGCAGGCTGGAACACAAGCTTTATGATTATGGCGTAACCGTGATGCATGAAGTCAAGGCGCTTCAGGAAAAGGGAGGAATGGTGTCTCTATCTAGCGGTGAGGTTATCCCGGCGGGGTTATGCGTGTGGACGCTAGGCTTGCTGCCGAATCCAGCACTAGGGGAGATGGGGCTGCCGCTTACGGCTGACGGGCAGGTTATCGTAGATGCAAGCTACCGGGTGCAAGGCATGCCGGGGATGTACAGCATTGGGGACTGCGCGAGAATCGTCGATCCGGCAACCGGCCGCGCTGACACCATGACATGCAAAGAAGGAGGCGCACAGGCGTCCAGATTGGGAGCGATTGTGCTGGCGGACTTGAACGGCCGCCCGGCTCCACAGCATAAGGGTTATATGGACGCGTACTGCTTCGGCTTGGGAGGGGAGCGGGGGATGGTCTGGACGCGGCAATGGGGGCTGGATATGATAATTACAGGCAGGCTGGGTTGGAGGATTCGCCAATATACTTGGGATATCGCAAGCCTGTTGAAGCAACCCCAGCGGAAACCGTGAAAGGACGATGCCAATGCATGAGCTTTATGAAAAATACAGAAGACTGCTGTTTACTCTCGCCTACCAGTTGACCGGTTCGGCAGCGGATGCGGAGGATGCGGTGCAGGAAGTATTCTTGAAGGTCTATGCCATGAATACCGACCATATCGAGGAGCCCAAAGCTTATTTATGCAAAATGGTGACGAATCGCTGCCTGGATTTACTGCGGTCGTCCCGGAAACGGCGCGAGCGGTATGTTGGACCCTGGCTGCCCGAGCCTGTGCCAACGCCGGAAGAGGATGCGCTGCAAACGCTGATGCGCAATGAGCTCCTGTCGTACGCTATGCTCGTTCTACTGGAGCGGTTGTCTGCAGCAGAACGGGCTGTCTTCGTGCTTCGAGAGGCGCTCGGCTTCGATTATTTTGAAATCGCCGGACTGCTGGACAAGAGCGAAGTGAATTGCCGGAAGCTCATGAGCAGGGCCCGGGGGAAAATGGGGGCTGACGCTGCCGGAATCACGGACAGTAGGGAAGCGGCAGGCCAGCGCTGGGTTCAGGCCTTCTTGCAGGCGCTGGAGCAGGGGAATATGGATGTATTGTTAGCGATGCTTACCGAAGATGTCGTCGTACTCTCCGATGGAGGAGGCAAAGTAGCGGCAGCAGTCCGCCCGATCACATCGCGGGATCATGTCAGCCGTTTCCTGCTTGGTTTAATGCAGCAACTAGCCCAGCAAGGTGATGTTCGTCTTGAGCTGGCTTCGATAAACGGAGATACCGGCGTCATTGTTCGCTCGTCAGGCAGCATAGATACGATTGTACTGCTGCAAGTTGAGGAAGGGGCAGCCCGGCGCATCTATTTTATTAGAAATCCGGATAAGTTAACGCATATATAGCATAACGGGTTGACTTTAAATTTTACTATATGGTATATAAAAGAAAGAATTAGCACTCTGCGAACTTGAGTGCTAACAAGGTGAAGGATCTAAGTAGCTAGAAGCAAAGGAACGAAAGGAGATTATTGTTCATGGCAAAGAAGCAGTTTCAGGCGGAATCCAAAAGATTGCTGGAAATGATGATTAACTCCATTTATACACAAAGAGAAATTTTTCTAAGAGAGCTCATCTCCAACGCCAGCGATGCGATCGATAAAATATACTACAAGGCGCTGACCGACGACAATCTCGTGTTCAACCGCGAGGATTACTTCATTAAAATTACGCCGGACAAAGAGAATCGCACGCTGACGATTTCCGATACCGGGATCGGCATGACTGAGGAAGAGCTGGAGAACAACCTCGGGATTATTGCGAAGAGCGGCTCTTTGGCGTTCAAGAAAGAGAATGAAGCGAAAGACGGCCACAATATCATTGGCCAATTCGGGGTTGGCTTCTACTCGGCATTTATGGTAGCTGACGTGGTGACCGTGATCAGCAAGCCGTTTGGCAGCGACCAAGCCTTCAAATGGGAGTCCGAAGGGGCGGACGGCTACACGATCGTTCCGTTCGACAAGGCGACGCCAGGCACCGATATTATTCTTAAAATCAAAGAGAACACGGAAGAGGATCAATATGATGAGTTCCTGGAAGAGTACCGTCTAAGAGCGATCATCAAGAAGTACTCCGACTTCATCCGTTATCCGATTAAGATGGACGTTAGCGGACAACGTCCTAAAGAAGGCACTGAGAACGAGTTCGAGGAATACAAGGAAGAGCAAACGATCAACAGCATGGTGCCGATTTGGCGGAAAAATAAAAACGAGCTGACCGCAGAGGACTACGAGAACTTCTACCACGAGAAGCGCTACGGCTTCGACAAACCGCTGAAACATATCCATATTAGCGCGGACGGCGCAGTCGTGTACAATGCGATCCTGTTCATTCCGGAGAACACTCCGTTTGATTACTACACGAAGGAGTACGAGAAAGGACTGGAGCTGTATTCCAACGGCGTGCTGATCATGGACAAATGCGGCGACCTCTTGCCGGATTACTTCGGCTTTGTCAAAGGGATGGTCGATTCCGAGGATCTGTCGCTCAACATTTCCAGGGAACTGCTGCAGCATGACCGTCAACTCACGCTGATCGCCCGCAACATCAAGAACAAGATTAAGGGGCAGCTCCAAAGCATGCTGAAGGATGAAAGAGAGCAGTACGAGAAGTTCTACAATTCCTTCGGCCGCCAATTGAAATTTGGCGTGTACAACGACTATGGCATGCACAAAGAGGATCTCCAGGATCTGCTTATGTTCTACTCCTCCAAAGAGAAGAAGCTGGTTACGCTGGATGAATACGTCTCAAGAATGCCTGAGGATCAGAAATATATTTATTATGCTTCCGGCGAATCGATCGAACGGATCGAGAAGCTGCCGCAGACGGAGGTTGTCGCCGATAAAGGCTATGAAATCCTGTACCTCACCGACGATATCGACGAGTTCGCACTCAAGACGATTCTGAACTACAAGGAGAAGGAATTCAAATCGGTATCGAGCGGCGATCTCGGCATCGAGCCGGACGAGAAGGATCAGGATACAGACGAGAGCAGCAACAAAGAGCTGTTTGAGGCGATGCAGGGCATTCTGGGCGGCAAAGTGAAGAGTGTTAAAGCCTCGAAGCGGCTGAAATCCCACCCGGTCTGCTTGTCGGCCGAGGGAGACCTATCGATCGAGATGGAGAAAATATTGAAGGCGATGCCGAGCGGCCAGGACGTTCAGGCCGATAAAGTGCTGGAAATCAACGTGAACCACGAGGTGTTCCAATCGCTTAAGGCGGCGCATGAGAACGATAAGGAGAAGCTGAGCCTGTATACCAACCTGCTGTACAACCAGGCGCTGCTGATCGAAGGCCTGCCTGTGCAGGATCCGGTGGAATTTACGAATGACATCTGCAAAATCATGGTGTAATCCCTGATTTTACAATTGGATCAGCTTTAAGTTAAAATGACGGAAGGAGCTTTTGTTCTAAGCTCCTTTCGTCATTTTTGTTGCCATGTTCAAGGATGCATGAGCTTATACAGGAAAGAGGTTGCTATCAGATGATTCATTACATTCGGTTGCGTTAATGAGAGGTACAGAAGGATAATCCCGGGTTTTTAAGAATGAAGATGCCTGGGCTTATTTAGCTGTGCCTTTTTTCATTAACTCAATACGAATGAATGAGGTGCGATAGCATGTTAATATTTCATACCATACCTGCCGGAACAGTCATTTGTCCGGTGTGCTCGGTTACGCTAGAGTTGCAGGACAATAGTCTGATTTGCAAAAGCCGTCATTGCTTTGATATCGCAAAGCAGGGGTACGTCAATTTCCTGCTGCAAGCTCCGAAGGAGAAATACGACAAGCGATTGTTTCAATCGCGTGCTCGAGTTAGCCAGGCTGGGGTGTTTCGGGGGCTGACCGACCGCCTGGGCGAGATTGTCCAGAACGAGCTGGAGCGGCGGCAGGCGAGGCAGCAGGTAGAGCTGGTACAACAAAAAATGGTGCGGCGCAGCCTGGGTCAGAGTCCAGGAGAAAGGCAACGTACCACCGCTGCGATATTGGATGCAGGCTGCGGAGAAGGCTCCCATCTATCAGCGTTGGTGCGCCAGCTGGCGGGAACGACAGAGGGCAGGCTTGTCGCCGCAGGGATAGATATTTCAAAAGCTGGCATCCAAATGGCAGCTAAGGCCAATCCCGGAATGCTGTGGGGAGTTGCCGATCTTGCGAAATGTCCTTTTGCCAACGACTCCTTCGATATTATCCTGAACATCTTGTCCCCGGCGAATTACTCCGAGTTTCACCGTATGCTTGCGGATGATGGCTTGGTAATGAAGGTGATCCCGGGCACGGAGTATTTACAGGAAATACGGCGGGCGCTGCACAGCGAGACGGGGCGGCGGACGTATTCCAATGACAGGACGATTGAGCTGTTTCGCCGTCATTTTGAGCTTGTGGACATGCAGCAGGTAAAATACGAGCTTCTAATAGAGCAGAAGGATCTGGCGGATTTGCTGCAGATGACTCCGCTGGCCTGGCAGGCCGGTGAGGAGCAGCTTCGCCTGATGCAGGCGAAGGATAAGCAGCCCGTCATAACCTTCGATTTTGTCATTTTGATAGGCAAGAAGATATATAATAGATGATCCAACAAGTGGGATGCAGGCAAGGAAGAAAAATGCTTCTGTAGAAATTGAAAGATGTCTGGTAGAAAGCTGCTTCGGAAGCATAGCATGTGATCGCCTTAAAGCTGCTTCGAGAGTTTAGGCATCCGGTCGCCTTTGTGATCGGATTCCTACCTTTTACGAACCTATATAATCCAAGAAAACGGGGGGCAACAGGATCGGGGAAGATTTTGCGGAACTTGCCTCCATCATTGTAGCAGCAGCACTTGTCCCGCATCCATTTCAATAGTTGTTTACATTTTTAAATGGATTTATAGCAGTTAGTTTCTGCGCTAAGGAAGCGAAAGCAGATTTAAATGTATTTCATGTCATTAAAAGAAGGAAGAAGGCTATTTTGGGCATGATTCTTGATTTTAGATGCATAAAATCCATCTACCCCTCTGAAACATTTGTTTAGAGCATAATTAGATACATGATTTCCATTCAGTTTACGATACAGCTTAGTGGACACGCAGCTTATATAAAATGAACTAATAAGTGGGATTGCAATGTTTCAACTTATAATAGTGATAATATAAACGGATCGATTTGAGATGAAAGGGAACCACAACCTTGGCAACAATGCAGGGCTGTGGTTCTTTTGCCAATATGGATTCTATGCCACTATAGGGATAGGAGAGATAAAGATGTATCAGGATTTCAAATTAGTGGAGGGCCGGCCGGCCTACGTTCAAGTAAAGGATTACTTGAAGCGCATGATCATGAAAAGTGTTCTCCAGCCGCATCAGAAGCTTCCTTCAACCCGGGAGCTCAGCGAACTGATGAGCGTGAGCCGCAATACGATTATTTCGGCTTACCTCGGACTGGAGGAAGAAGGCCTGGTCTACACCGTGAAGGGGAAAGGGAGCTACATTGCCCAGAACACGGCTAGCGCGGCAGCACCTTCATGGCGGCTGGACTGGCCGGAGCGCATGAATGAACAAGCTCGGATGGCCGAGGCAATGGATCTGATGAAGCACGGCATACGCGCGGAGCGGGGCACGATTTCTTTTACGAGCATTGCCCCGAACGAGAAGCTGTTTGATCTCGGCAACGTCAAGCGGGCGTTCCTTGACCGGATGGCGGTGGAAGGAGAAGTTCTCCTCAACTACGGTTATGCCAAAGGCTATAAACCGCTGATTGATCTGCTGAAGCAATATATGGAGCAAAAAGGCGTGGACCTTGCCGGGAAGGACTTGCTCATTACAAATGGCTTCACGGAGGGCCTGGATTTGGTGCTTTCATCTTTGACGAAGCGCAGCGGCGCCGTTATATGTGAAAATCCGACCCATCATACAGCGATTAAAAATTTGCGGCTGCATGGGTACGAAATCACTGGCATCGGCATGGAAAGGGACGGCATCGATTTGGAGCAGCTGGAGCAGACCCTGCGGCAGCAATCCTTCGATTGCGCTTATTTGGTGCCTTCCTACCATAATCCGACGGGAATTGTTATGTCCCCCGAGAAACGGCTTGAGCTCATGAAGCTGCTGACCCGCTATCAGGTCCCCGTTATCGAGGACGGGTTCAATGAGGAACTTCGCTACTCTGGCTCCCATGTGTCTCCGCTGATCGCAGCGGTTGGCCAGGGCAATGGGGTGATTTATCTGGGCAGCTTCTCCAAGGTGCTGTTTCCCGGTCTCCGGGTAGGCTGGGTTCTAGCGGATCAGGAACTGATCTACTATCTGGAAAGCCTGAAGCGGGCACGCAGCATCCATACATCAACACTGGATCAATCGATACTGTATCAATATCTGCTCAATGGCAATCTGGATAAATATTTGCGCAAAGCCAGGACGGAATACAAACGAAAATACGAATGGACGAAGCAGTGCTGCGAAGCGTATTTGCCATATAACCAGCTGACGGGAGACGGAGGACTGCATCTGTTCGTATCTTTCGGCGAAGGTGCGGATACGAGACAATTGCTGGAGATTTGCAAGCAGCGGGGCGTCATATTTACGCCGGGGGATATTTTCCATACGGATGGCACTGGGCGGCATACGATGCGGCTGGGCTTCTCCCGCGTAAGTGACGAGGATATCGAAGAGGGAATAAGGATCATTGGTGAAGCGGCCAGGGAGGTGTTCGCTCAGACGTGATCCCGCCTCAATCCTGTAGGTTATGATTGATTCCCGCAGCGGGAAGTAAATGAATGGGACGGGAGTGGGCTGAAATGAGAAATGACTGGATTAACCCGGTGGTACAGGAGATACCTCCATCTGGAATCAGGGCGTTTGTGGGTGCGGCGGATGAGCATGTCATATCCCTCGCCGTAGGCGAGCCGGATTTTGTAACGCCAAGACCTGTGGTCGAGGCTTGCATCGCAGCGCTGAATCGGGGGACGACGGGATACACCCCGAATGCTGGGCTTATGGAGCTTCGGGAGGAAATCGCCGGCTATCTGCAGGCAAGATTCGGTTTAAGCTACAGCCCGGCGCATGAAATGTTCGTGACCGTAGGCAGCAGTGAGGCGGTCGATCTGGCGCTTCGTACCATCCTGATGCCGGGGGATGAGGTGATCGTACCGACGCCAAGCTACATCGCATATACGCCAATCGCCCAGCTGCATGGAGGCAAGGTTGTAGAGGTGCAGACCTCGGCAGAGGAAGAGTTCAAGCTGCGTGCCCGGGATCTCCGGCGACATCTCACACCCCGTTCCAAGGTGTTAATATTGAATTATCCCAACAATCCGACTGGGGCCGTCATGACGAGAGAAGATTTGGTGCCGATCGCCGAGCTGGCCGTCGCCCATGATCTCATCGTCATCTCGGATGAAATTTATGCAGAGCTAAGCTATGGGCGGAGCCATGTCAGCATCGCCTCGCTGCCTGGCATGAAGGAACGCACGCTCGTGATCAGCGGTTTCTCGAAAGCCTTCGCCATGACAGGCTGGCGGGTCGGTTATGTATGCGGCCCTGACGAACTAATCGCAGCCATGCTGAAAATTCATCAATACACGGCGATGTGCGCGCCAGTGATGGGACAGGTGGCAGCGATCGCATCCTTGCGCAGCGGTATGCAGGAGATGGAGGGAATGATCCGCTCCTACAATCAGCGCAGGCAGTGGTTCGTCTCGGCACTGCGGGATATTGGCCTTCCATGTCACGCGCCGGCGGGAGCCTTCTATGTGTTCCCGTCAATCGCCGGCACCGGCCTGAGCTCGCAGGAGTTCGCGCAGCGCCTGCTGCAGGAGGCGGGAGTAGCCGCCGTGCCCGGCCAGGTGTTCGGGGCGGGCGGAGAAGGCTATATCCGCTGCTCCTATGCCACGGGCATGTCCCAGCTGCAGGAGGCCGTGGAGCGGATAGAGCGCTTCGTGAGGCTGCCGCTGCGGCAATCGTCGTAGAAGCTTGATATAGCTTAAATCTAGCGCTCGCCTTCCGGCGGGCGTTGTTTGTGCTGGTCATTTTTTTGCTGCTGGTTTGTTATGTTCTGTATGTAGATCCAGTTGAAAGGTGAATCAACGGAATAAACAGGAAACGGATATGACATTTATCATGTTCAAGTACTGACGGATATATCTGTCTCATCTAGGCCGTATTTTTTATAATTAGAATACATCAAAGATTTCGGCGTTCCAGTCGTTAGATTAATAAATGGCGCGTCAGGCCCGGGGAGGAAAATGAAAGATGAACAAATCCAACCGTCTGTCAGATTTGAAGAAAAACGTAGCTCCTTACGAGGAGATTGACATGAAATCAAGTGTCCGCCAACTGATTAATACATTGCTGCCCCTAGCACTTCTATGGTATGGCGCTTATTTAAGCCTTTCGGTATCCTATTGGCTGACCTTGCCGATCACCATCATTGCTGGCGGTTTTCTAGTCCGAACCTTCATAATATTTCATGACTGCTGCCACCAGTCCTTTTTCAAGAGCCGGCTGGCTAATGAAATACTAGGGACGATTACGGGTGTTCTCACGCTGTGTCCTTATCAGCAATGGAAAAATACCCACTCGATCCACCACGCAACGAGCAGCAATCTCGATAAGCGCGGAGTTGGAGATATGTGGCTCCTTACGATCGATGAGTACATGGCTGCCTCGGCCTGGACGAAATTCGTCTATCGGATGTATCGCAATCCGTTTATGATGCTTGTTATCGGACCGATCTATATATTCCTTGTGGCTTATCGGTTTAACCGTAAAGATGCGCGGAGAAAAGAAAGAATTAGCACTTACGTGACCAATGTGTCGCTAGTCGGCTTGTATGCGTTATTAATATGGGCGATCGGCTGGCAGGCCTTCGTGCTGGTACAGCTGCCGATCTTCTTCATATCAGGTATGCTGGGCATTTGGTTATTCTATGTTCAGCATCAGTTCGAGCATTCTTACTTTGAGCATGATGAAGAATGGGAATATGTGAACGCAGCGGTAGAAGGAAGCTCCTATTACAAGCTGCCGAAAATTTTGCAATGGATTACTGGCAACATCGGGTTCCATCATGTTCATCATTTGAGCCCGAAAGTGCCGAACTACAATCTGGAAAAGGCCCATGAGGCTACGCCGCCCTTGCAGAAAGCCACGACGATCACGATCCGAACGAGTCTTCAATCGCTGCGTTTCCGTCTGTGGGACGAACGGAGCAAGACGTTTGTTTCTTTTAAGGAGCTTAGGGAGGTTCGGCGCAAACCTACTGCTACTGCTGGTCACAAACCTAGTCCGTTACCAAGCGTTCAAGCGAAATAAAGAAGAACAAGCCCTTATTTTGGATAGTAATGGGCTTGTTCTTTGTTTATACTAACTGCATAATGGGGTATTGAAAAAAATGAATTATCTTAACAAAGGGTGGTGGGGAAAATGCAGAAATGGTATCAGATTTTTCAAAGAAATACCGGGTTGAGTCCATACATCTGGGTTGTTTTCTACATTTTGCCCTTTTACTTCATATTCCGATCCTCTGCGCCTTATCAGATTGTGTTGGGAAGCTTGCTGATCATCGCTTTTTTTGTTTGTTATGTACTGTCATTTGTGTCCAGGGGCTGGAAGGTATATTTCTGGACCAGCTTGCAGATCGCTAATTCAATTACGATGACGATGTTATTCGGCTATGTGTATTTCTCTTTGTTTCTGGCCTTCTTCATAGGAAATATCAAAAATAAGGTAGGCTTTATTACGTTGTATACAATTCACCTGGTTACAACGGTGGTGACGATAAATTGGGGATTTCTTACGAAAACCTCGTGGTTCATTACGCAGCTCCCATTCGTTCTTGTCAGCTTGATCGGCGTTATTCTGCTGCCCGTTACGACGTATAACCGCAATAAGAGCGATCGATTGCAAGGACAGTTGGAGGATGCCAACAAGCGGATTTCGGAGCTGGTGAAGCTGGAGGAGCGTCAGCGGATTGCTCGGGATTTGCACGATACGCTTGGCCAGAAGCTGTCTTTAATCGGTCTGAAAAGCGATCTTGCAGGCCGGCTGATTGCTGAGAATCCATCCCGGGCACAGGCCGAGATTGCTGATGTGCGCCAGACAGCTAGAGTAGCGTTGAAGGAAGTTCGAGAGTTGGTTACTCAGATGAGAGGAACGAGATTACAGGATGAGATATTCCGGATCAGGCAAATATTGAAGGCTGCTCAAATTGAATTCTCGCTGGAAGGGGATCCTGAGCAGCTGGACATTTCGTTGATGAATGAGAATGTGCTCAGCATGTGTCTTAAGGAAGCCGTAACGAACATCGTGAAGCATAGCAGCGCTACGGCCTGCTCTATTGTAATTAGACCGTCTCGCGGTGAATTAATCGTTACAATACAGGATAATGGCGTAGGCATAGCCGTCAACTCGTACTATTTCAAGGGAAATGGTCTGCGAGGGATGAAGGAACGCCTCGAATTTGTTAACGGGAGCATGGAAATTGCTTCAAATGGTGGGACGGTGCTGACGATAAAAGTTCCTAGTTCACTAAAACAACCCGTAGAGGAGGCATCGATATGATCCGAATTGTCATTGCCGAAGATCAGCGCATGCTGCTCGGAGCTCTTGCTTCAATCCTTGATTTGGAGGAAGATATGACGGTAGTCGGCAGGGCCAGCAATGGGGAAGATGCAGTCCGGCTAGTTCATCAGCATAAGCCGGACATTTGTATTATGGATATTGAAATGCCCGTGAAGAATGGTCTGGACGCGGCGGAAGAGCTGAAAGGCTCTGGCTGTAAAGTAATGATTCTGACGACCTTCGCTCGTTCGGGCTATTTTGAGCGGGCGATTAAAGCCGGGGCAAGCGGGTATTTGCTGAAAGACAGTCCCAGCGAGGAATTGGCAACTTCTATTCGCAGTATTATGGCGGGGCGCAGAATCTATGCATCAGAGCTTGTCGATGAGGCCTACGGGGAAGTGAACCCGTTAACCGAGCGGGAGAAAGAAGTACTGGGGCTTGTCGCTGACGGGAAAAATACCAAGGAAATTGCTAGCGAGCTGTTCATTACTACAGGGACGGTTCGCAACTATATTTCCGTCATCCTGGATAAGCTGGGAGTAAGCAATCGAATCGAGGCCATTACCCGTTTTAAAGAGAAGGGATGGTTTAAGTAGGATTCGGGGTACCCCCAATCGTAAGTCATCATAGAGAAGGAGATGTGTCAGCAAATGTCATTCGAAATTGAACGTAAATTTCTGCTTCAGGAGATACCCCAATCTTTAATCGAAGAAGGGCAGCTGCAACTGCAATCAGAGCATCGAATCGAGCAGACCTACCTGGCGCTTGCTGGCGATCAGGAACTGCGCGTGCGTAAAATCAAGGACTTGGCTACAGGCGAGGTTACATATACGCATACCTTTAAGAAGGGGCATGGTCTGCTTCGGGAGGAAGTAGAGTACGAAATTTCGGAAGGGATCTACGAACAGATTACAGGGATACACCAGGCAGTGCCCTTAACAAAGAACCGGGTAACGGCGAATTGGAATGGGCGAATCATTGAGGTCGACCTGTATGATCAAATTGATTTGATGGTGCTTGAGGTGGAATTTGCTTCTGAAGAGGAAGCGATCGGATTTACGCCGCCGGACTGGTTCGGTCCGGACATTAGCACGAATAAGGAATATAGCAATAAGAAAGTATGGAAGGAACTGCAGGAGCGCTCGAGTTGAACTTGTAGATTCGATGCCATCTTACTGTTTTTCACCCCGCGCGCGTTCTCAGCGCACGGGGTTCTCTGCATGGCGACGGTCGGTGACTGGATTGGGCTGGGGGAGGTTTTTTTTTTTTTGCGTCTCCGGGTTAGGTATGTTCCGGTAACAGCGAATGGGTAATAGATGGATTTTTGGTATTTAAAATATACATGTAGTCGTAAAGCACATAATTAACTGGATTTCGTGTCTTTAATAGCGAAGAAAGAAAGCGAATCTGATGAATCCAGCGTTTATAGATACTCGCTATCCACCTATTTTCTCGTTATTGTCTGATCAGAATAGAATAAATGCACGAAATCCAATTAACTTGGATAGTCAGAGTACCGAGCATTGAATCAAGCTATAGACAGCGCTGAAGGAGCATTGGCTCCCAATGACCGAGTAATAACTCCTGCAAAAAGTAATATTCGCTCGCTGGTTGAGTAAAGTTTCTCGCTGTTCGTGCCGTGATCATCCGTTTATGTTGATGATTCCTGCCCAGGATCAAGCCATTCATAAGCTTGTACATCATTAAACTGAGCTTCCGCCTCTTCCTCGGCCAAAGATTGAATTTCCTCGGCGCCGATGGTAAGGACTTCATACCCCTCTTCCGCATGTTTGCGAAGTGCCCGCTGCTTGATAAACTTTGGGCTGGCCTCGCCCATCTCTTCGTCATAGACGAGCAGAATGCCATCCGTTTTACGCAGAAGCAGCTCGTCCCTCGCTATGAACTGCCATTTGCCCTGGTAAGACTCTTTGCTTACCGCGGCATAGTGATCGATGCTTCGCAGCAGATGCTCGTAATATATTTTTTTATCATCGCTCCACTTTTCCTCTGGGTTACTAAATGCCGTAATAATGGAGCATTTCAGCTGCGGGTATTGCGATTTGAGCGAGACGGCGGCTTCGCAAGCCCAAAGATCGACGCCGTATTGTCCGGGAGTGATGACCCATTCCAACCCTTCCTCCAGAAGAGGGATCAGCTTGTTCCGGATCGCCTGCTGGATATAGGGGATTCCTTTATGCTTATTATTGAATATGCCAAGCTCATGAGCCCGATAACCGGTCACGAATAAGTTCTTCAATGTAGGACTCCTTCGTTCTAATTAAATTTTTTGATTATTTATAATCATAGAATAGCTTTCATGAGATAGCTACCTGACTGGAAGAAGTTTTACTATTGGTGCAATTTGATTATTATGTTTAGGGTACTTATCAAGAGCTGGAAATGTATACGGGAGAAGAAGGGGAGGCAGAGATTAAGCAATACATAACGAATGAAGGTATCTATATTTTAACGGATGATATTTGGGTTAGGATTCCTAGGGTGTGCAGGAAGGTTTGATTTCGAGAATGGAAGAATGGTTAGAAGCGCGGCTGGTAATTCGGAACATCCCCATGCGACGATCCCTCAATATATCTCGTAGCGCCTGAAGCGGCTCCACGCAAATAGACCTTTCTGGCTCTCAGAAAGGTCTAAGTTCTTATATTCTGATTGTTATTAACCGTGGATGGCAAGGATCGTAAAGGTCGTATAGAACAGTGTATAGAATGTACCTAATGCGACAATCCAGGCAAATATGTTGCTTTCGTTTTTATACTCTGTTTTTGGCTTTTGCATACGGATCAGCTCCTTGTGAATGCTGAATTCATAATTTGTGAACAATTTGTGTCACCCTTATTACATATTATTAAACATTTTGTGTCTAATTTCAAACACTTTTTTGATTAATCTTGACAAAAATTATTTGTATGCGAAATAACCACAGTCAATATAGCGTATTGGACTGTGGTTATTAGTTGCTGTTGCTTTATTTTGAAGTTATATAAGAAGGGCAGCCATGTCTTCTCCTAAGGCGCAAAGCCTTCCTCGCGCAAATATTCTTCTGCTTCCTCCCGGGTCTCGAAAACCATTTCAATGGTGGAGCCGGCGTAAACGTACCATAAGTCGTCCTCGGGCTTGAGCAGCAGGCTGGTTCCTTCCGGGTCATGCCAAAGCTCTTCGCTGGAGTTCTCGCCTGAAATTGCCGCTTGTATACCTAACCCGCTTGTATCACCACTTATTGCAGCGGCTCCTATGCCCGGTACTGGGGAGCCGGAATAACTTGTACTCAGCCCGGACAGTGAATCGATCGATTGCTGCACCAGTTGGCGAAGCTCGGGTTCCGTGAAGTCGCGAATGTTGACGAAACCTTTATCATTAACATCGGGCCGATCGAGCCGCCCGGCATAAATAAAGCCGTTGCCGTTCGGATGGAGGTGATAGCCGACCGTTTTTTTGTCATAGATGCTGCCTTCATAGTGGAAGTTGACGCGACCCAGCGATACGTCCCGGCGCTCAAGCTGGGGAAAAGATTCAAGAATGTGGATTTTCTGTTGGAACGTAAGCATGTACTGCCTCCCTAAAATTACATAAATTTCATTGTGCCGTGATTATATCATAATCCATGTGGCAAGTTATATGCGGAGCATGGTTGTATTGCAGAAAAAAGAACCGCCAAAAGACGGTTCTTCTAACACTGCCAAGAAATCAGTTAATATTTTACACACACAGGTCTGCTGTTCTGGTATTTGTTTATGCATCCGGGGACATGGGCTGCCCCTCGTCCTGCTTCTTCTTATAAAGCAATCTTGAGGTAGCTATTCCCGCAAGCCCCAAGGCGATAAATAATGCAGCCCTTACGCCGATCGATACCCATGGCAAATCAATAATAACGACTTTCAGCAAAATGACAAACAAGAAAATGACGCCTGCCAGTCTGACGCGGGAGCGGTTCGTGGTCAGCCCGAAAATAATCAGGCCGGCCGAATAGAGAATCCATGCGCCGGACAAGCTCAAATGCTGGACATCGCTGCTGAAAGATTTGCTTAATACATAGGCAATCTGGGTGAGGAAAATGAGACAAAGGGCTGCCTCAACCCAGTTGAAGACGTTCCAAAGAGAATGGATCCATTTAGGCTCCTGTTCATTTCTCACCATAAAATACGGAATCGGCATACTGATTACGAGCAAAAACCAGGCCAGCGTCTCGCTGGAGAAAAAGGCAGGCATAAAGCTGAATAAAATAAGCAATGCGCTAAACAAGTACAAGGTTAAGCCGACGATTTGCTGCAGCAGGCTTCTCAGCTTAATGCCAAGCGCTAAGGAGAGCATGCCCAAGACAAGCAGCACGCTGGCCTTGTAGTTGTTGCCTACACTGTCGACGATGAATACGACCCAGCCGTACGTAGCAATGGAAGCAAATAGCTGCGACATTTCTTTGTGCTTTAAGGACAGCACGGTGGTCACGCTGTACAGGATGGACAATAAAGCCATCAGAATGCTGAACGTGTACCCTTCCTCTCCAGAGTACAGTCCGATGATCCAAAGGGAGAGCAGGAAAAAGCCAATCGGCAGCAAAATCATTTGATCCAGCTTGTGCCGGTAGCGGCGGGCCACTGTAATTCCATATAATACGAAATGCTGTAATAATACGGCGATTAAAAAGAGATATTTGCTTTTATCATAAAGGCCTTGCACATACAAGATTAAGAGCGGTACATGCAGGACGGAAATGGCTACGATATAAGCGGCCCGGAAATTGAAACGGATTGATACGAGCATCATGGCGATAGAAAAAATCGCTTCGTATAACACGAACATCCACGGGTTAGCCGGAGACTTAACCAGAAACGGTATGAGGTATCCGGACAGCAAGGCAATGATGACCAGCGTTTGCGATCGATGATGAACCGCTATGAACACGCCAAAGGCGATGGACATGATGTACAGGACAAAGGCAATGCCGAGCGGGATCAAGTTATAGAGCATATGTGCGGCAAAAAGAGTGAGCACCAGCACGGCGTTCGCTCCGCCTAAAAGGACCTGCCCCAATGCCTCGCGCTGCTGGCGGACCTGCCTGTCTCCAAACCAGTACATGGCTGCGGCGAGGACGGCTCCTAGCAGGCAGCGCATCGGCTCATTTAAATATCCGGCGTTGACAGCGGCCATGAACAGCCATAGTACGCCGAGCAATAACACGACGATGAAAACCCGCGGCAGCCATACCCGTGAAATCGCGTATTCCCAATCCTGCGAGGAGCGGGATGTATTCGCAGGAGGCTTCACATATGGAGGCTGCTGGAATTCTGGCGGTTGGCCTGGATATGGCGCTCCCGCAGGAGGCGCCTGGTTCAGAAACTGTGCTTGTTGCTGCTGCTGGCTGTACTGTTGAGCATCAGGGGATGCCTCCTGACTCAAAGAGTGCCTCTGCTGATCGTAATGTTGCGGCTCCTGTTGATGGTACATTTGCTGATGATCGTGTTGTAAGTTCCGCTGTTGCCCCGCTGGTTGTTGCTCCTGATGCTGCTCGTGATGGTGTGGATACTGATGTTGATGTTGTTGCGAGCGATGTGGATCCCACCCTGGATAGTCAGTCTGCTGCTGGTTATGCCGCATGCCAACCAATGTGTCTTGATTTTTGACATGTTCTTGCTGGTAGTACTGTTGTTGGGACTGCTGCTCTAGTTGCGGGTCCGATTGCTGACGTTGGTCGTTTAGATACTGTTGCTGCTGCTGTTGCTGTTGATGCTGTTGTTGTTGTTGTTGTTGGTAATGCAAAAGCTCCTGCTGTGGATGCAGCTGTTGTTCGGAGCGTAAATGCTCCTGCTGCGTGTGCAGTTGTTGCTGCTGTGGGCCTTGCGGGTTCCATGGCGGCGGTCCGGACTGCTGACCCTGCCGCTGTGCCTGAGGGGATGAATCAAGGGCGGGATTCTGGCCTGCTTCCTTTTCTAGTACCGGGTTCAAAGGTTTTGATGCAAGTCCTTCGCCTAGTTTCAGCTCAGACAGTTGTTCGCTTATCCTTCTTAATTCTTCCTCCAGTTCTCTGATCTTTTTGTCTTTATCCAAGTTCGTATCACCTCTGCTTGTTTAAATGTTGAACACTCCGATTACGATACCTGATCAACCATTGACATTAACGGATGGCTGGCGATCCTTCAAGTCCATATTTTGGAAGTGAATACTTTATGTTTATAGAACCGATATCCTCGCAGGAATCTATCTAGGAGACAAGTAATTACAGGAACATTGTACGTACTTGCTCCTCATTCATTTATATCGTTTAACTTAATAATAATTGGATTTATAGCAGTTAGTTTCTGCGGCAAGAAGGGGATAACCGATTTACATGGATTTCATGTCATTAGAAGAAGGGAAATTGCCAACAATGGGCTGAATTCCTCATTTTAGGCGTAAAAATCCATCTAATTCTCAGAAATAGTTGTTTTACGCCTAATTAGGCGCATCATTTCCATTTAATGCACTGCATCTGGTGGTTATGCATCTCAATGCCGATTGCAAACCTAACATCCAAATTATGAATTTTACTGAGAATCCCTCTCCTAGATGCCATTTGTGTGGTAGTATATGTAGTTGAGCCCGAAATAGGAGAATTATCCGGTGGTATAATGATGGTATGAGGCAAAAGGAAATACAAAGGAAACAAGGAATTGAAAGAGGAGAACTGAACTTGGAAGATTATAATGAAATGCTTGAACAAATGAATATCCAGCATGCGATTATCGGGGAAGTGACGACAAGCCTGCCTGACATTCTTCAAGATTTGACGAAGGTCCGTTTGTCATCGCTTGCTTCGGCCTGCAATTTGCCTGGACGTTCCAAGATGAAAAAGCAAGAATTAATAGAAGCGCTAACAGCACACATGACTGATGCGGAGCATCTGCAATCCGCCCTGCTGATAGTCGGCGGCCTGGAATGGCAATTGTTCGAATCGCTTCTTCGTCAACCTGTTCTGCAGAACAATCTCATTCTAATTGAGCACTACTGGTATTTAATGAACCGTGGGCTAGTATTTACTTATTTCAGCGAGGGACAGCTTTATGTCGTTATGCCGGACGAGATTAGACAAGCCTATGCCAAGCTGGATCACGCGAAATTCCATCAACAACGGGCGAGTGTACAGCTCGTTCATGAGTATATATTAGCTATGACACACTTATACGGTGTGATTGAGCCGGACAAGGTCATTGAAATATACAATGCGCAGAACAGCGAACAGCTCGATCAGAAACGGTTCAAGGAGCTGCTTGGGGAGTTAACGAGCAGAGAACAGAATTATACGATGGAGGACGGCTTCATCGTCGACGGATATTTGTCTCTAGAGGATTCGCAAGGAGAGCTTAAAGAACTGCTAGCGGAAGTACAGGGCAAGCCTTATTTCATTCCGAAACGCGAAGAGCTGCTGAAATACGCCGATGAGGATTACTTCGAGATGACGCCGCAGCTGACGAAGCTGAGAGCATACGTCATGAAGGAAATTTCCCGGGATGCGGAAATGATCGACTATCTTATCGACGATATACAGTTAGCCTGCACGATGCAAGCGACTTCGGGAGAGCTGATCCATGAATTCGAGAGAAGAGGCTTGAAATTCCAAAGCATGGAGCAGGCGGATACGGTCATCGCTCTAATGAACGATGTGTACAACCATACAAGACTGTGGATCCACAGAGGTCATACACCTTCTGAGATGAACCGGATTTCCGGAAATGTGGAACTGAGAGCGGCACATCGCCAGCTAAGTCCATTGAACAAAAGCCAGGTGTCCGTCACAAAAATCGGCCGCAACGAACCATGTCCGTGCGGCAGCGGCTTCAAGTACAAAAAATGCTGCGGCAAATAAATGAAATGCCAAAAATTTGACAACACTTGTAAAGACAGATACAGTAATAGTGAAAATGAATAGGAAGTCCACTAGGGGAGCCGGCACCGGCTGAGACAAGATTGAAATCTTGGACCCTTTGAACCTGATCTAGTTCGTACTAGCGTAGGAAAGTGGAGTCGGAATCCGATGCCTGACACTTACTGCAGCTTGCTGCCCGTGTAAAGGTGGCGTTGAATGAGGCCGCTCCATTGATGGAGCGGCCTTTTTGGTATTTGTGCATGTGCGGCGTCTCCCTAATGGCTTCCTGATCATGTTCGCATTATATCCGGAGGTGGGGAACCATGAGTTTTACGCAGGAGCTTCGACAGAAGGCGGACGGTATCTTTCAGGCTATTTTTGAACACCCTTTTGTGAGAGGAATCGCTAACGGCGACTTGCGGAAGGAGCAGCTCATTCACTACGTCAAGCAGGATCATGAATATTTAACGGCGTATATGCGGATTTACGGCATTGCCATATCCAAATGCTCGAGCCGCGACGAGATCGAAATGTTTAATCAGCAAATCTCTTTTATTCTGAACAGTGAAGTTCATCCGCATAATAATTTCTGTGCGGTTGCCGGAGTCAGCTATGATGAAATGCAGGGTTATGCGCTCGCTCCGGGGGCACATCATTATATCCGGCACATGCTGAACGTAGCCCATGAAGGAAGCCTGGCTGAAATTATGGCGGTGCTGCTGCCGTGTCCGTGGACTTACCTGGAGATCGGCGAGAAGCTGATGAGAGAAGTGCAGCCGACCGAGGCCCATCCATTCTATGAGTGGATCCATTTCTATGCGACGCGGACGAATACGACCGCTAAGTTCTCCGAGCGTCTAGACAAGTGGGCGGAAATTACGACCGAACTTGAACGCAAAAAAATGACCGAGCACTATCTATTGAGCTGCCAGCTCGAGTATATGTTCTGGGATATGGCCTATAGCGTTCAGGATTGGCCGGTGTCGATGAATACGGCGGAATACGCATTATAAGTGAGGCGGATCATAATGAATGCACTGGAAAACGGTATAACAGCACTTCTTACAAAGGTTCAGAGAACCAAACCGCTTATTCATAATATGACCAACGTAGTAGTAACCAATTTTACAGCAAACGGGCTATATGCTCTTGGTGCATCTCCCGTTATGGCGTATGCGCCGGAAGAGGTGGCCGATATGGCGAAAATCGCCGGGGCGCTCGTGCTCAACATTGGCACGTTGACGAAGGAGCAGGTGGAGGCGATGATCATCGCCGGAAAATCGGCTAACGAGCATGACGTACCGGTGCTGCTTGACCCGGTTGGGGCCGGGGCAACGGCGTTCCGCACGGAATCGGCACTGCGGATTCTCCGCGAGGTAAAGGTCTCCCTCGTGCGGGGAAATGCGGCGGAGATCGCCAACCTTATTGGCGAGTCGCGCGAAATCAAAGGCGTTGACGCCGGAGATGGCGCCGACAATGAGAACGCCGGACTTGGGCTGCGGGCTTCACGGCAGCTGAATGCGATCGTAGCGATTACAGGCAAGGAGGATGTTATATCAGACGGGAGCCTGTGCCGGGTCGTTAGCGGCGGGGATGTGCTGCTGACCCAGGTGACGGGAGCAGGCTGTCTGCTGACATCGGTGCTGGGCGCTTTTGCCGCGGTGGAGAAGGATCTGCTGCTGGCGGGTACGGCAGGGCTGGCCTTTTACGGCGCGGCTGCCTCCCGGGCGGCTGAGCGCACATCTGAAATCGGCCCGGGCAGTTTCCAAGTCGCTTTTCTCGATGAGTTAGCCAAACTGCACCCTCACTCCCTCAAGGGACATGCTGCGGTTCGTGAATTTCAGGCCTCTGCCATAGGGGAGGCATTGATATGAGCATAGCCAGAGCACTTACGATCGCCGGTTCTGATAGCGGAGGCGGTGCGGGCATACAGGCCGATCTTAAGACATTCCAGGAGCTGGATGTTTTCGGCATGTCGGCCATTACGGCCATCACGGTGCAGAATACGCTGGGCGTTCAGGGCGTGTATCCGCTGCCGCCGCAAGCTGCTGCAGAGCAAATTGATGCCGTAAGCACCGATCTTGGCGTCGATGCCTTGAAGACGGGGATGCTGTTCAGCGCCGAGATCATTGAAGCGGTGGCTGGACGCATCAAGGAGCATGGCTGGCGTAATGTCGTCGTTGATCCGGTGATGATCGCCAAGGGCGGAGCAGATTTGCTGCTGCCGGAAGCCGTGCGAGCCTTGAAGGAGCAGCTGCTGCCGCTGGCGCTGATCGTCACGCCGAATATACCGGAAGCCGAGGCATTGTCCGGTATGACTATCCGCTCGATGGCGGATCGCCGTGAGGCAGCCAAGCGCATCTGCGCTTATGGCCCGGCAGTTGCTGTGATCAAGGGCGGACACGACGAAGGCGGCGAGCAGGTGGTGGACCTGATCTATGACGGCGCGTCTTGCACGGAGTTGAAGGGCCGGCGGATTCATACCGTTCATACGCACGGAACGGGCTGTACTTATTCCGCGGCGATAACAGCCGGACTGGCGAAGGGGTTGCCGGTGCTGGAGGCGGTGCAGATGGCCCGTGATTATATCCAGGCCGCGATCGAGGACAGCCTGGAGCTGGGGCAGGGGCATGGGCCGACGAATCACTGGGCATTTCGCCGCAGAACGGAGCAGGAGCGATGAGTGGCAGCAGCATCTCTCCTGAACAAATGCGCCGGTACTTGCGGATGTACCTGGTCATCGGCAGCCAGAACTGCCGGGAGGAGCCGCTGCGCGTTGTGGAGGAAGCGTTGAGCGGGGGCGCGACGATGATCCAGTTCCGCGAGAAGGGCCCGGGCGCGCTGACCGGGGAGGCCAGGCTTGCGCTCGCTCTCGAGCTGCAAGCGGCCTGTCGCCGCGCCGGGGTGCCATTCATCGTCAATGATGACGTGGAGCTAGCCGCCCGGATCGGGGCGGACGGCATCCACGTTGGTCAGGACGATGAATCCGCGGGAGCCGTTCGTGCACGGATCGGCAACCGCATCCTCGGCGTGTCCGCGCACACGGTGAAAGAAGCGCGGACAGCGCTTGTTCATGGCGCCGACTATATCGGCGTCGGCCCGGTCTACCCGACGATCTCCAAGGATGACGCACGCCCGGTGCAAGGGACGGGAATGATCCAGGACATGCGGGCGCAAGGGATCCAATTGCCGATCGTCGGTATTGGGGGCATTACCGCAGAGCGTGCCGCCGAGGTGATGCGTGCAGGCGCGGACGGCGTTGCTGTCATCTCCGCGGTTACGCAGGCGGCGAATGTGCGCGAAGCTGTCGGAGATCTGCTGGAGCAGGTCACTCGGGCAGCTGGACGATAACAGAACGGTGCGAATCCTAAAGCATCAAAGCAGGCCGCAGATTCATCATTGGGAATCTGCGGCCTTTTTGCCGTATGAAAAAGAAATTCAGTTATTTGGTCTCAGAAACAAAAATTGGAATTTTACGTCTAATTAAATACGAGTCATATTTTTCCGCTAATGCACATATAATGTATAAACAAATGCCCCTTTTTTCGGTACAAACTATGCCGCACTTTATAGGCTCTATAAAGACTAGAGAGATTGCGAGCAAGATGATAGGAAAGGAAGCGCCCGCCTGGAGCGATGCTTAAGGGGGATTGCTTCCCGAGCAGCAGCTTTATGAGTCTACTCCTGTTTCCGTTGCCAGTATTCCTCATTTCGTTTTCGTGTCCGCATGATCTGCAGCTTTGGCAGCATCGGCATGAGCTTCAAGGCTCTTGACCTGCTGGCTTAAGAGGTGGATCGTATCGTCCATTTTGTCCAGCTTTTCGCCCATCGTTTGCAGTAAGTATTTGATCAGGATAAAGCTCAGAGTAACGGGAAAACCGACGTTCGTGACCAGGGTAACCATATCAGCAACCTGCATCATCGCTCCCTCCTTTCTTCTAAATATCCTTTCACTATATAGAGAAAATAATCAGGGAGAATTACAACCAAGAATATAGAAATAAATGTTATAATTTCAATAAATAAGGCGATTTCTCAGTTGTTAATTTTCTAAGAATTTTTCCCTATAGGTAGAAGATGATTTTGAAAGGGGGAGGTAGCTTTGGAAGAACAACAAACCGTGTACGAGCAATATCGCAGAGAAGTGTATCGGATCGCCTGGCGGATTCAGTATCGAGCAAAGGTCGTGCGGAAGCGGGAGTGTTCATTTGGCGGAATGGAACCGGCCACAACCAGTTTCACCTCATCTTCTGATAACAAAATCGTCGTAAGACAGTTGATTAATGCCCTCCCGTCTGACACGGGCCGATCGATTATTTTCAAGATCTATATCCAAGACAAAACCGAGCAGGAGGTTGCCCGTGAGTTGAACATGAGTCAGCAAGGGGTGAACAAATGGAAGCGAAAGATGATCAAAGAATTGTCCCGGATGGTGAGTTCCTGAATCTGTTGAATAAAGCAAGGCAGAATGATAAGGAATCCACCTTGAAGCTCATCGAGCTCTATAAAGGGGATATTCTGCGGGTAAGTAAGTATATTCACACGTCGGAGGAAGATGCCGTTTCGGATATTATACTAGAGTTTTTGGAATTGATTAAGGAGCGGAAGGAGTAGGCAAATCCCTGTGCTTTCAGGGGTTTGCCTCTTTTTTTTATTTGCACTGGAGTTATATTTCGTAAAAAATGTTGCAGCAGCGGTTGTAATCGCCGGGCCGGATATTCCCTTATTATTGGGAACATTTCCGCTTAGAGGCGCTGCAAACCGGGTCCCGCAGCCTCCTTCCGCCACTGAGAGGGCGTCACGCCTTTGTATTGCTTGAACAGCTTGGTGAAATAATTCGGGTTGCCGCAGCCGATCTGTCCGGCGATTTCTGTAATGGTGAGATCGCTGCCGCTGAGCAGTCTCATGGCTTTGTTGATGCGAATAAAGTTGACGTATTCAATTAGCGTGGAGCCGGTCGTTTTTTTAAATATTTTACAAAAATGATACGGGTTGAGATTCATCATTGCCGCTGCCTTGGATACGGTGATCGGTTCGGCATAATGATCATCGATATGGAGCAGCAGCTGTTTGAAGCGATCCGTGTTACGAGTATGAGCCAGACTCGCCCGCCCTTGCTGATCGCCAGGCATGAAGCGGCGGGAGAGCAGGGTGAACAGCATATACAGCTGACTTTTGACCATGAGCTCGTATCCAGGCTGTTTGCTTTTGAATTCGCGGATGATCTCTTCCAGAACATGCTTGAAGCGCTGATTCTCCTCGTCTTGATGACTAAGCTTGATAGGAAACAGCAGACCTCCGTCCAGATAGGGCGCAATATAGAGCGCGTGCTTCGGGTCGGGGGTTTTGCCATGCCGGAGCAGTGCCGCGTTAAACACGATGGCATAGTATTCCAGTGGCCCTTCGTCAGCTGCGTAACCTGCATGCAGAGCTCCAGAGGGGACAAGGATGATATCACCAGGCAGTGCTTCATAGGGATTGCTGTCGATCAAGAAAAGGGCCTTTCCCTCAACCACCAGCAGAATCTCGAAATGGTCATGCCAATGCAAATAGAACGAAGGGGTGCCCTTCTGCTGCTGTTCCTGGCGAAGGCGAAATATATTAAAGGGATAGGATGGATCGTTAAAATACGTATGCTCCCGCAATTCCTGGGGATGCGTCATGTCAGGCACAGCTCCTCTAGCGCAATATAGAACCAAAAAAGCACAAGATTGTATAGAGATATATTCAGGGAAGCGCTATACAATGGGCTTATGCTTCACAATATACTCAATATAGGAGTGGTTGGCAAATGCAAAACGGCAATCATTTGTTACGTATAGGCACGCTGGTTGGCGGACAGGATGCGGTACGGGTCATTCCGCAAATTCTGCCGCATGGCTTCGAGTCATTCAGCCTCACCTTCTGGCAAACAACGGGCGGCATCAATTTGGCGGAGCTTGCCAAGCAGGTGCGGGGGATGATAGATGAGCACGGAGTAGTCATTTCCAGCATCGGGGTGTTCGGCAACCCGCTGACAGGAGAAGGGGATAATGCGGATACGCTGGCCAGCTGGGAGCGGGCGATCGATCATGCACACCTGTTCGGGGCGGATATCGTCAGCGGCTTTACCGGCCGTCTGACGGACCGTCCGATCGATGAGTCGCTGCCTCGTTTCAAGGAAGTATTCGGGGAGCTGGCGAAGCGCGCAGCGGACCGGGGCGTGCGGATCGCATTCGAGAACTGCGATATGGGCGGCACCTGGTGGAAGGGAGATTGGAACATCGCTCATAACCCGCAGGCCTGGGAGATGATGTTCAACGAGGTTCCGGCCGATAATCTCGGCCTTGAATGGGAGCCCTGCCATCAGATGGTCAGTCTGATCGATCCGATTCCGCAGCTGCGGAAGTGGGTGGACAAAGTATTCCATGTGCACGGCAAAGACGCGACGATCGCTTGGGATATCGTCAAGGAATACGGTATTCACGGACCGAAGGAATTTGTCTGGCACCGGACGCCGGGATTCGGCGACACGAACTGGACGGACATTATTACGATTTTACGTCAAGCCGGATATAAGGGCACGATCGATATTGAGGGCTGGCATGATCCGGTCTATCAGGGCGAGCTGGAAATGACCGGCCAGGTGCATGCGCTGAATTACTTGAAGCAGTGCCGCGGCGGAGCTTTTGTGCCAAACCCGGTTTAGGGGAGAGCTGATTGATCATCCAAGTTGGATTTAGCGACTGGATGTCTGGCAAAGGCTTGAAATGGATTTCGAAGCATACAAGTTGAATCATAGGTGGTGTGAACAATGAGCAAGCAGCATCGGATCGTGGTCGCCGGGTGCGGCGGAATGTCGAACGTGTGGATCAAGGAACTGCTGAAGCGGGACGATGCCCTCGTTGTCGGGCTGGTCGATGTACAGATTGGCCAGGCGGAGAAAATCCGGGACGCTTATGGGCTGGCGTGCGGCGTTTATAGCGGACTGATCGAGGCGATTGCCGATACAGGCGCGGATTTGGTCATCGACGTGACGATCCCGGACAGTCACTTCGAAATCAGCACGACAGCCATGAAGCAGGGCTGCCACGTCTTTGGCGAGAAGCCGATGGCCGCCACGATGGAGCAGGCCAGGAAAATTATAGAAATAGCGGATGCTACGGGCAGGTCGTTATCGGTCATGCAGAATCGCCGGTACGACGCCAATATCCGCGCGCTGCGCGAGCTGATATCCTCCGGCGCGATTGGCAGGTCCGGCATGATCAATGCGGACTTCTTCCTAGGGCCGCATTTCGGCGGGTTCCGCGATGTGATGGAGAGTCCGCTGATTCTGGACATGGCGATCCATACGTTTGACCAAGCCCGGTTCATTATCGGCGCCGACCCGGTATCGGTATACTGCCATGAGTTTAACCCTCCGGGCTCCTGGTACACGGGCAATGCCTCGGCCGTCTGCATTTATGAAATGTCGGACGGCTCGGTGTTCAGCTACCGGGGCTCGTGGTGCGCGGAAGGTGCTCCGACGTCCTGGGAGGCCGATTGGCGGATCATCGGCGAGAAAGGGACGGCGATTTGGGACGGAGTCCAGGCGCCTTATGCGGAGGTCGTGAGCGCCGGCGAACATGCGGAGAAGAAGTTCATGCGCGATACGGTGCGCGTAGAAGCGCCGCTGCGCTGGAACGGCAAGCCGGGGCATGAGGGCTGCCTGGACGAAATGTTCCTGGCCCTAGAGGAAGGCCGTCCGGCCGAGACCGACTGCCGCGATAACATCCACAGCATGGCCATGGTGCTCGGCGCGATCGAAAGCGCGAAGAGCGGACGGAAGGTTATGCTGGGGTAACTCGGTAAGCGGTTAGATGAAAAGGGTGGAAGGAGGGGGAGCGGTATGCTCCCCCTTTATTTTTTGTACAAGAATAAAGAAAAAACCGCCGAAAGCGGCGGCTCTGTTAATCGATGGGAATATCGACAACCACATTATATTCCTTCATGTAATGCATCCCTTTGATGCACAGGTACTCCGGCTTGGCCTGCGAATCGAACAGCAGGGTGCGTTCCTTCAGGATCGTTCCATCCTCCAGCTTGGTTGCGATCTGGCCGACGGTCGTACGTAAAGAAATGGTCTCGCCCTGCGTTTCAATCGAGACGCCGTCAAGCAGGACATCTTCCTCGGTCGCTACCGTGATTTCCACGCCTTGGGACGTGACGGATACTTTTTTCACCCATAGCTCCTTTCCTTCCAATGTGAAGGGCTCTTCGCCTGCCGACGAGAGGGGCAGCCTTTGATCTAACTGCTGGTAACCGGCGAATTCTTTCATAACGAGCTCCAGGGATTTTAAGGGCTTGGGCAGCGGATTGTAGCGCAGGTCAAACTTTCTGCCTCCGATAGAAGATCCATGCCCGCTTCCGGTCATCTCTACAGGCACTCCGTTGGCAATCAGCTCGATCCCGTCTAATGCTCCAGGGAGGCGGTCAAAGTTATCTACGTTTAACGAGCCTTCAATCATGGTCATCGTTGGCGTCGCGGTGATCGACTTGAAGTTTATCGTGCCTTTGTCTACTTGTGCCTTCTTGCTGATAGACTGTTTCACCTCGGTCTGCATCGCTTGGTTCGGATCATAGGCGAAAGAGAGGGTGTGGTCGATGAGCTGGTTGTTTTCCCCTGGTTCGAAATAATGCAGCGTCAGTTTTTTGGCAAAAGGGCTTACAGGCTCGAAGGTGATCGTTCCCCTCACCTCGGTCTGGTTTTCGTTAGGCTGCGATACGCCGCTCTCCAAATGGGAGTTCGTCAGGAAGCCGGTAATTTTTGATGGCTTGAACGGAGGGGCGCTCCAATCATCGATCCCTTTGGGGTTCGCCAGGGTGTAATACATGATCAATTGGTTGGCATCGGTCATGATGCCGTTGATCGTCAGCTCCGTCCCATCGCTTAAGGTCGCCTTCCTGTCCACAAGCTGTCCCATCCCTTGATCGTTCAGCTCCTGCAGCGTACTGCTGATCAGTTCGTCGAAGCCAAGCAGCTTCTTGCCATAAAAGGCAAAGGCATTATAGTTATAACCGAAAATAAAAATTAACAATATAGCGGCTGCCGCGGCCCTCCAGACCACAGAGATCCGTTTTGTTCTTGCTGGGGCAGCCCCGTCCAGGGCGCTTCGTAACCGGGCTTCCAGCTCCTCCGGTGCGGCGATGGTGTTCAGGCGCCGTTTCTCTTCTGTTAGCTGCTTCTCGATATTATCCATCTGTTTCACCTCCATAGAGCTCTCTCATTTTTTTTAAACCTTGAAAAATACGCGATTTCACCGTCCCCACCGGCACGCCCATCATATCCGCAATCGTCTGGTAATCGAGATCATGCCAATATTTTAATTGGATCGCTTCCTGCTGCTGTTCATTTAAATGGAGCAGCATTTGCCGGATATCCATTTGCTGATCACTGTGCCGATAAGGATCGTTAGGAAGGGTAAGGGCCAGGTCTTCTGTCAGCTTGCCGTTCATGGCCGCATCATCCAGCGGAACCAGCCTCTGCTGCTTGCGAAGCAGGGCTTTGCAGCTGTTGGCCAGAATGGTTCGGCTCCAGCTGTAGAAGGCTTCCTCCTTTTTGAGCTGGCCGATGTTCTCGTACAATCTGACGATCATATCCTCCATGGCATCCATCGCATCATGCGAATTTCCCATATAGGTCAGTGCGAGTCTGTAATAGTCGTCTTTCTCGGCCAGGATCAGTTGGAGGAGCGCTTCTTTGTTCCCTTTTTTTGCTTTTTTTACGTATCGAACCGCATTCATTGCTTCACCTCACTCCCCTATAAGAGTCACGACCCGGGGGAAAAGTTCATTTTACTGAGAATTTTTTGACTAATAAAATCTAAAATCTCCACAACCGTTCAAGGCTGTGGAGATTCATACTTTTGTAATTTTTCTATGGGGGATAATGTCACCTTGCTCAAGGCCGATTTGTTTTAGAGCGTCAGTCATTGTAATACCAAGACTGTTTCCCAATTTGGGTACTTTTCGTTCCATGTCACTCACCCAAACGATTATACTCTAAGCATGACCAAATTTGAATAACTCCAAAAAAAGTGACTCTTATCGTGAAAAAAATTTAAAGAGGCTTAATATGTTAAAGCAGAAATATTCGTTTTAACACCTATAAACGATGGTTTTAGGGTAATGAATATAATATGGAAATTTCAGAAGAAGGAGGAATTTCATGCTGCGGACAAAAATCATTTGCACGCTCGGACCCGCTTGTGACACGGTGGAGACTTTAAAGGAAATGATCCATGCGGGCATGACCGTGGCTCGTTTGAATATGGCGCATGGAGATCTTGAGGAGCACGCAGGCCGTATTCGGCGTCTGCGCGAGGCGGCCAGGGAGCTGAATGCGTATATCCCGGTCATGATGGATATTAAGGGACCGGAGGTGCGTATCGGCAAGCTGAAGGATGCATCCTGTCAATTGAAAGCCGGGGAGGAGCTGATCCTGACAACCGAGGAAATCGAAGGCGATGCGCGCCGGATTTCGGTCAACTATGCGGAGATGCCCTCGGTCGTCCGGAAGAATGACCGTATTCTGATCGATGACGGCCTGATTGAGCTGAGCGTCATGGATGTCGAAGGTACGGAAATTCGTTGTCTCATCAAAAGCGGAGGCCAGCTAAAGCCGCGAAAGGGCGTAAACCTGCCGGGAATTCATACGACTCTGCCGGGGGTGACGGAAAGGGATATCCGCCATATCGGCTTCGGACTGGAACAGGAGGTCGAGATGATCGCCGTCTCTTTTGTCCGCAAGGGCGATGATATTCGGGAAGTACGGCGGATTCTGGAGGAGCGCGGCGCCGGACATGTGCAGATTATCTCCAAGATCGAGAACGAGGAAGGCGTCATGGAGCTGGACGATATTATCGAGGCATCCGACGGCATTATGGTTGCCCGGGGCGATCTCGGCGTGGAGGTTCCCGTGGAGAACGTCCCGGGCATGCAGAAGGAAATGATCGACAAATGCAATTTGGCCGGCAAACCGGTTATCGTCGCGACGCATATGCTGGAGTCGATGCAGGTTAACCCGCGCCCGACACGCGCGGAGGTCAGCGACGTTTATAACGCAGTCATTCAAGGTGCGGACGTAGTTATGCTATCGGGAGAGTCTGCGGCGGGAAAATATCCGGTCCAGTCTGTACAGACGATGGCCAGAGTGGCTCGGCAGGCGGAGCTTATGATCGATTATCGGGAGCAATTCAACCGGAAAAGAGCGCAGCATGCCGCCGATATTACGGAGGTAATCAGCCAAGGCGCCGTAAGCGCGTCGCTGGAGCTGGATGCCGCAGCGGTCATTACTTCGACCGAGAGCGGCTTCACTGCCCGAATGGTATCGAAATACCGTCCCCAGGCGCCGATTCTGGCGATTACTTATGATCGGCATGTGCTGCCTGCGGTTTGTCTGCTTTCAGGCGTCTTTCCCCTCCTGGGGGAGCATGTGGCTACAGTGGATGAAATGTTCGCAACGGCCATTCAAAGGGCGTTGGGGACAGGTTATGTGAACCCGGGCGACACGGTCGTACTTTCCGCCGGTTTGCCGCTGGGGCAGGCAGGGACGACCAACCTGATTCAGATTCAGCAGGTCAAGGCTTAATGAAGCCTTCATTAAATCTGGAGGATGCATGGGGAAAGCTGGTTTTGGATCCAGCTTAAAAGGATTGACAGCCTCCTGCTTGTCGTGTAAGATGTGTCTTGGTTATTACGTTGTGGTTTGCTGCAGCTGCCAGACATAAGTGTGACAATTGCATCGCATAGATTATTTTTCGTATAACCTCGCTGAACTAACACCAAATCGGAGCGAGGGTTTCTACTGGAAGCCGTAACTTCCTAGCTACGAGAATGAGAACGGTATTGCCGATTCTTATTTCGCAGCTAGGATTTTTTGCGTTTCTGGGCTTATTTTGATATACGTTGGGGAGGATTTGCAAGGTAATGAAAATGAAATATCTATTGTCTGTATTAATTGGAGCGAGCAGCTATGGCATATTGTCGACGATTGTTGTACTCGCATATGGCCAAGGATATCAGCTTGGCGAAGTGGTGGGTACACAGTTGTTGACGGGATGCATCTTGGCGTGGCTGCTGGCCATGTATACGGCCTGGAAAGAACGCAGCAAGGGCAAGCGTCTGGGGGCAGCAGGTCCGGTAGCAGGTTCGGAGCAATCGGAAGCAACGGCGGCTCATTCGCCGAAGCTGACCTGGAAGCATAGATTGCTGCTGATGCTGGCTGGAATGCCTACTGCGATCACGGGACTGCTCTACTATCAATCGCTGCGCTATATTCCGGCTTCGCTGGCGATTGTTCTGCTGTTTCAATTTACTTGGATCAGTGTTTTAATTCAAGCGGTTAGCAAGCGGCAGCGCCCAAATGGAATCATGCTGTTTACATTGGTATTGCTGCTCGGAGGTACGCTGCTCGCTGCCGGACTTATGGAGCAGAAGGAGACAAGTTTCCCCGCGATTGGCATTGCGCTGGGACTATTATCGGCTGTCAGCTACACCTTGTTTATTCTATTTAGCGGTAAAGCGATGCCTTCGGTTCACCCGGCTTACCGCAGCGCTTGGATGATTACCGGCGGGCTGGTACTTGTGTTCATATTGTTTCCGCCGTATTTCTTGTTTAACGGCTTATTGTGGAGCCAACTGCTGTTATTTGGCTTCCTGCTTGGCCTGTTCGGAGCCTTTATCCCTCCGGTGCTATTCGCCGTCGGCGTGCCTCACATCGGCGAGGGAATGGCGGGCATACTCGGAGCTGCCGAACTTCCGGTGGCCGTGCTGCTCTCCTCGTTCGTTCTTCGCGAGCACGTGACAATGCTGCAATGGGGCGGTGTTATTGTCGTGCTGCTTGGGGTCATGCTGCCGGAACTCTATAAAATGAGAGCAAGAACCGCGAGGCGTTTAACCTAGTAGTTGTATATTTATGTCGGTATCGGCACACCTTCCTTAGATCGGTTGTTCGATTGGAGGAGGGTGTGTTTTTTGTTGTATACTTGTGCCAGAATTAACGGGAGGTGAGAGCAGCATGATCCAAGTAGCTGCGGCAATCATCGAGAATGAACAAGGGCAACTGCTGATCGCGCGCCGAAAAGAAGGGAAGTCCCAAGCGGGGCTGTGGGAATTTCCAGGCGGAAAGATCGAGGAAGGCGAGTCTGGTGAAGAATGCCTTCGCCGGGAACTCATGGAGGAAATGAGTATTGAGATTGAACCGTATGAATTTGTTGGCGTCAATGACCATTGGTATGGAGATGTGCATATCAGGCTGTTTGCCTGGAAGGCGACATATCAGGCCGGGACAATTACATTAGCCGATCATGATGAATACTGCTGGGTAGGGAAAAATGAGCTTGGCTCATTTGAGTTTGCTGAGGCGGATAAGGTGTTTGTCCAGAAGCTTGGTGCGGGAGGAAGCCAGATCTTTAATCCAGCAAAGCTATGAAATGAACTAGCTTCAAAAGGTAAAAAATACGTTAGAGGTCATGAATCGGATATGCGATCTCTCTTTCGCACGAATTCTCACCTCATGACGTTCTAACGTACGGAAATGATCTGCTGTTATCGCTTTATTTATCTCTGCTCACCATATAATGTAATAAGTGCTTAAGGAAAGCGTTGTTTCGCGGTATATCGTTTAATGCTTCCACGGCCCGGCAATAGTGCTCCCACATCGCCCTTCGGGCACCATCATGACCTAGAAGGGTTACAAAGGTCGAACTATTGTTTTCAATGTCCTGATTAACGGGCTTTCCCAATAAGCTGATTTCACCTTCCGAATCCAGCAAGTCATCCTTAATCTGGAAGGCGATGCCTGCATGGTAGGCATATTTCTTTAATGCTGCTATTTCCGTCTCATTGACTTGAGCCAGAATGGCAGGCATCACCAGGCAAGCTTCAAAGGCGATCCCTGTTTTGTAGAAGCATATCGTATTCAACTGCTCAAGGGTTAACAATTGTCCCCTGGCTTCTAAATCCATGGCCTGCCCCATGCAGATTTCGCCGGCCTTTTGGGATGAATATCGCATCAAGGCGAGTACGGCCGTGGCCTCAAAGCCGCTCAGGGAGGATTGCTCTTCAACGGCCTTCTGAATCAGATACAGCCCCGTCAGCTCCGCAGTGGCGCTATTATGAACCTGATGAAGAGTCGGGCGTCCCCGGCGGGTAGGCGCATTGTCCTGGGAGGGCAGATCGTCGAAAATCAAAGAGGCGGTATGCATATATTCCAATGATTTCAGCAGCGGCATAATCGCCGCCGGCTCCAGGCCATATTCATTGACCCCCATGACCCACGTTAAAATAGGCCGAAGGCGCTTGCCGTCGCCTTGAAGACTATAGTTCGCGGCATCAATTAGCGAATTTGTGACAGGCGGCATTTCTCCCGCTTTAGGAATCTGCAATTGTTGATTGATCTCGCGGCGGACAGAATGAATCGTATCGATGAAGCTATCCTTCTCTTTGCGGCTGGTTCTCAGTACGGTTATGATTTGATCTCGAAGCAGCTTGTCAAGGAAGTCCACATCGTCCGCTTGCTGAACCATACGTTGGACGAGCCGGTTAAATACCCGATTTCCCGAGGCAAAGATGCTCATGGTTTCGTTATACTTGGCTTCCCCAAGGCGATCCTTGAAGCGTTTTAATCCGTTGATGGCCCGATTCAGGATGATGTCCCGTGTTCTGGCATCAGAACGATACACGTCGTGGATCAAATAGGAAATGACCATCCAGTACAATTCATACGGATTCATCAGGTCCGGACGCTGCTTGCTATACTGCAAATAATAGGTGTAGGGCGTCACGGCTCCGGCCTTCATATCATCGAACATATCCGCAAAATCATCAGCGAGCTGGTTGTAGATCCCGTAGTAGAACGTCCGCTGCTCGAAGCCTTCATCCTCGGGTGCGCCAATAACCGAGCGGACAATCAATCGGGAAGAAGAGGATTTCAGAATAACAGGCAGGTACAGCTCCTCGTTGGTGTAGGCAGGATGGGACAGCTCCTTCACACGGTCCAGATCCTGAGCATGGAAAAATACATAGGCTTGCTCAAAAAACGTACTTATGGTTTCTGGCGACTGTGAGTTTTTAATATATTCAAAAGCTTCCCGAAGCTCTGAATATACATACTGGATGAAATCCCCGTTCTCGCCGTCCCACTCCCCGGAATCCGGAACAGAGCCGGTAAGCAGTGCAGTTCTAATCATGCGGGAATATTGTTCCTGCTCCTTGGTATTCAAAATTTCTGAATCAAGGAGATCGTCGATAAAAGGGTAGGTCAGGCCATAGGAGTAACCGAGGCGGATCGCTTCATCAAGCCGCTTCGAACGCTCGTCAGCTGATAGGCTGTCGTCCAGCTCATCCATGACATGGAGCACTACGCCGATGATGATTTTCATTAGTTTTCTCTGGGCATGCTCCGCATCCATTTCCTGAGGGATATGGGCGGATACGCTGTTTAGTTTATCAATTAGCCAGATAACGGCGTCTTCTATGTTCTCTTTCTGGGCCCATCGGTACAGCCCGGCCATACTCATAAATTCAGGCTGGTCTCCTCGTTTGGCACCGGTGTAGCGAAGCAGATATTTTTTAACGTCAGCTGACGTACGCTCTATGCGAGCCTGAGTATCTGGAGAATCCAGAGCTTTGCCCAGGTCACGCATGTAAATATAAGAAATGCTTCGATCAAGATAGCCGTCCAATTTGCCGGTGCGATTCAGCCAGCTGATATATTTATGATAGCCCAGCACATCGGGCGTCTTGCTGCCACGTAGAAGCCAGGAATGCCAGAAGCGAGGAACATGGCTTTTTTTCCACAGTTGAATATCAGTTGTCAGAGTTTGAACATACATATGATCCATAGCCCGCGTTTGCAGAGAGGCATAATACTGAACTGCCTTCTGCTCAGCCCTGTGATACCACGTATTGGCTTGGGTTGTAATTACCTCATTCATTGTTGGCTTCCCTCAATTTCTAGTTGTTTAGTGGACGGATGATGCTTACATCATATACGTGAAAGAAACTTATTGGTTACAACATCGGCCCATACACTTGGGTAAAATAGGCTGGGGTGACAGTGATGCAAATAAACAGGCTGCTTGAAATTGTTTATATTTTATTGGATAAAAAACAGGTAACCGCCAAGCAATTAGCCGAGCAGTTCGAAGTATCTCAGCGGACGATTTACCGCGATATAGATACATTGAGTGCAGCGGGAATCCCCGTATATACGAATAAAGGGAAGGGCGGAGGTATTCGTCTGCTTGATCAATTCGTGCTGGGCAAATCGATGCTGTCAGACAAGGAGCAGGTGGACATTCTCTCTTCACTTCAAGGCTTGAATGCCCTGAATGTTCCAGATGTCGAGCCCGTGCTGAGTAAGCTCGCAGCCATATTCAACAAAGAGTCTACGAGCTGGATTGATGTCGACTTCTCCCGGTGGGGCTCTGATGCTTCGGAGCAGGAGAAGTTCAACTTGTTGAAAACAGCGATTTTAAACAGAAATGTAGTGGCCTTTGATTATTATAGTTCCTATGGAGTCAAAACCGAGAGAATCGCAGAGCCTTTAAAGCTGATTTTTAAAGGGCAAGGTTGGTACATTTATGGATTTTGTAGGTTGAAAAATGACTTTAGAATGTTCAAGGTGACCCGGATCAAAACTCTGGCCTGCTCTCAAGAAACATTTATCAGAGAGAGGCCGGGGGAAGTCTGGGGTTATCCCTCGAATATGAATCATAGAACGGTAAAGCTTGTTTTAAAAATTGAGTCCAGCATGGCTTATAGGGTTTATGACGAATTTGACCAGAATGGTATAACTAAACATTCGGACGGAAGCTTTAAGGTAGAGGTTACTTATGTCGAGGATGAATGGGTGTACGGGTACATTTTGTCTTATGGTGCTGCTGCTGAGGTGATAGAACCGGAGCATGTCCGGAATATCATCAAGCGAAAGCTGGAGGAGAGTTTAAGAAAATATTCATGAGCTAGTTTCTATAATATGACATGCTGTTGTCTAATTAGGGCTGCTATACTGACCTCAAAATCAAATGAAACGAGGTATAGCCGATGAATTATGAAATAGTGCATGTAGAGGAAAAAACAGTCGCAGGACTCCAGATCAGAACCAGCAACAACGATCCTTTTATGAGCCGAAAGATAGGTGAGCTCTGGCAGCGGTTTTATCAGGATGGAATCTATCAAGCGATACCCGGCAAACGGAATGATAAAAGCATTGGCTTGTACACTCATTATGAGATGGATGTGAATGGCGCATATGACGTGATCGTATGCTGTGAAGTTCTAGGAGCGGGAGACTCTTATGGCAAACAAAGTTTAGAAGAGGCTGAGATTCAGATCGAAACGATCCCTGCGGGGAAGTATGCAAAATTTATTGTGCAAGGTCATATGCAGCGGGCGGTGGCTGAATTTTGGACGAAGCTGTGGTCTATGGAGCTGGATAGAAAATTCAGCTGCGATTTTGAAGAGTATCAAAGCGGTGGTGACATGGACAATGCAGAAATTCATATTTATATTGCACTGAATTGAATGTGGGGCGGGGACTTCGTCATGACATTAGGGAGGATGGTTTTTTGTACGTATAGTGTGGACGTTTCAGTAGTGAATGTCCATGCAAAAGTGGACACTAGGGAGATCATCATTTTCCCGGACGGCGTTGATATATTTCAGGTGTCCACTATTTGAAAGACATTTCGGTATGAAAAGTCCACTGGGACAACACATTTCTTTAGGAACTATAATTCGGAAAATTTGCCATGGACTTTATATACAGAGCCTCTAGCTTATCGTATTATTAACAATAATAAAGTTCATGGGAGGCCATCGCGAAAAGTGGATAATAAGTTCAGTTATGATCAATATTTGGTAAGACAAAAGATAATCTCCATACTGGGTGCCAGGTTCCATATTTATAATGCCAATCAAGAGCTCGTCATGTATTCCCAAATGAAGGCCTTTAAGCTCAAGGAGGATATCCGGCTGTACAGCGATGAGAGCATGAGCGAGGAATTGCTGACGATCAAGGCGCGTAATGTGATCGATTTCTCCGCGACCTACGATGTTCAGGATGCGCGTACGGGTGAGCATGTCGGAAGCCTGCGCAGAAAGGGATTTAAGTCTATTTTAAAAGATGAATGGATCATACTGAATGCGGGCGAGGCCGAGATTGGGCGGATCAAAGAGGATAGCAGGCTTTTGGCACTGCTGCGGCGGTTCCTCAGCAGCTTAATTCCGCAAACTTATAACGTAGAAATAAACGGCAGTATGGTGACGACTCTTAAGCAAAATTTCAATCCGTTTGTCACAAAAATCAATGTGGATTTCTCCAGCGATCCGTCTCATACGCTTGATCGCCGCCTTGGACTTGCTGCAAGCGTCTTGTTATGTGCAATTGACGGGAAGCAGTCGAGCTAAAGAAATACCGATTAATACGATGAAGAAGGGGCTTAAACAGCCCCTTCTTTTTTAATTTCACATCCATGATTTATTCAATAAAATTAATATAAATTAAACAAAATTAAAAAATAAACAAAAATATTGTTTACTTTTATTAAGTTTTTGGTTATTCTAGGAAACAAGGAGGGAGATAGATGGGTGAGAGGAATATTCCTTTATGGATTTTATCTTTGGATTCAGAAGATATCGAATTTATGCGTAAGTTCATTGTTAATTCTGGTTCCTTAAAGGATCTTGCAAAAGCGTACGAGGTTTCTTATCCTACTGTTCGCATCAGATTAGACAGACTAATTCAAAAAATTGAACTAGCTCAGAATGATGAATCACAACCTTTGGTTAATTTCGTTAAGAAACTTGCCATTGAGGAACGTATTACCTTAGAAGATGCACGACTTATTATCGAGAAATATAATGCAGAGAGGAAGGGGATATAGATGCCGGATTTAACGGTGTTTTTCATCATTGTTGGTATGTCGGCTGTTCAGTATTTTATGGCTAGCAGGAATAGTTTCATCCTCGGTGCCATCATGCCTCTAGTGTTCACTGCTGTGACAACATGGATGTTTACAACCAACAGAATTGAAAGTAAGACGGCGTATATTGTATTACTTCTAATAGGATTGATTATTTTGATAGAAGAGTGGGCAAGAGGCCGGAAATCTTTCCGTAAGCGTCAGCAGAAGGAAATGGAGATCATGATAACCAAAGATTTATGATTCATTTCCCCAGGGGAAAAATACATTTGACAATCGAAAATCAATTCACTATACTTTCTGTAAACTTATATGTGATTTACGATGATGGAACGAAGTAGCGGGCAGTCACTGCTTACCAGAAAGCCAGGGGTTGATGCGACCTGGCAGCATTACTGATCCCTTGCGAATTACACTCCGGAGTATCTTGGGTAATGCCAAGCGGGTTGGCTCACGATAGCGAGCTGAGAGTGGTATGATGGCAAAGCCGGTGACGGATGTTGAGTTCATCGTACAAATTGGGTGGTAACACGGTTAATTCAATCGTCCCTTTAGTCTGAAGCAGACTAAGGGACGTTTTTTATTTTATGGAGTATAGGGAGCTGAATATGTTGAATATTATCGATGAATTGGAATGGCGTGAAGCGATTAATCAGCAGACGGATGCGGAGGGGCTTCGCAAGCTGACTGAGGAGAAGGCGATCTCCTTGTATTGTGGGGTGGACCCGACGGGAGACAGCATGCATATCGGGCATTTGATTCCTTTTATCGTGCTGAAAAGATTTCAATTGGCAGGGCACAAACCTGTCATTCTCATTGGCGGCGCAACCGGAACGATCGGTGACCCAAGCGGCCGTCAGACCGAGCGCAGCCTGCAGACGATGGAGCAGGTGCAGGCTAACGTTGAGGCGCTGACTGCGCAAATGAAGAAGCTGTTCATGACCGACGGGGACAATGAGCTGAGACTGGTGAACAACTATGATTGGACGCATCAGTTGAACGTCATTGATTTTCTGCGGGATTATGGGAAGAATTTCAGCATCAATGCGATGCTGGCCAAAGATGTCGTAGCAAGCCGTTTGGATAGCGGAATTTCGTTCACGGAGTTCTCGTATCAAATTCTGCAGTCGATGGACTACCTGCATCTGTATCAGGAAGAGGATGTGCAGCTGCAAATCGGCGGCTCCGATCAATGGGGCAATATTACAAGCGGACTGGATCTCATTCGCAAAAAAGTAGGCCCGGAAGCGAAAGCCTTCGGCTTAACGATTCCGCTCATGCTGAAGGCCGATGGCACGAAATTTGGCAAAACGGCCGGCGGCGCGGTCTGGCTTGATCCGAAGAAAACGACGCCATACGAGTTCTACCAGTTCTGGGCAAATACCGATGACCGTGATGTCGTTAAATACCTGAAATACTTCACGTTCCTCGATAAAGAGGCGATTGAGGCTCTAGCTGAGAAGGTACAGACTGAGCCGCATAAACGCGAAGCGCAAATTACGCTGGCCGAGGAAATGACCCGGTTCGTACATGGCGAGGATGCGCTGGCGGAGGCTAAGCGAATTACCGCCGCTCTGTTCAGCGGGGATATTAAGTCTCTGACTGCTGATGAAATCGAACAAGGCTTCAAAGAAATGCCGACCTTCGAAGCAGCCAAAGAATCCAAGAATATTGTCGATTGGCTCGTTGACGTAGGGATCGAGCCATCGAAACGTCAAGCGCGCGAGGATATTACGAGCGGGGCCATCTCTTTGAACGGGGAGCGGGTCAATGAGCTGGAGTTCGAGATTACGGCCGATCTGGCGATCGAAGGCCGCTTCATCATCGTCCGCAAAGGGAAGAAGAAATACCATTTGGTGAAATTGGTTTAGGGGTACGAAACGAAAGGCACAGCAATCTCCTGCAGGAGGGTGCTGTGCTTTTTTCTTTGAACTGTTATAACAAGCTAGCCTATAATAGACTCATAATCTACTACCAAGGGGTGCCTATTATATGGATGATCTAATAAAGGAAATCATAAGTTTTAGAGATGAGAGGGACTGGGAGCAATTCCATAACCCTAAGGACTTAGCAATCTCTTTGGTATTAGAAGCGAGTGAGTTACTGGAGAATTTTCAATGGAAAAGTAGTGAGCAAGCGATAGATATTAACTTTAAACATATCCAAGATGAATTAGCCGATGTTCTGATCTATTCATTAATGCTTGCAAACGATTTAAAGATTGATGTTAAAGAAGCTATTCTAAGCAAATTGGAGAAAAATAAACAAAAGTATCCTGTGGAGAAGTTTAAAGGAACATCAAAAAAATACACAGAAATAGAGTGACGGGGTGAGACAGCTTTGATTATTTACGAAGCTACCAAGGAAGAATTCATGAATGATGTAACTGACGATAGTATATCTGTCAAAATTCATGAGTCTTATTTGCAGAAAATTGGTAAGGTTTCGCTTGGTGAGATTAATTCCTGGAATAATTCCATGAACTATATGTATAAGGTTCTAAATACTCCAACTATCCCTGATGATGTAGGAGTTGCCATTGAGTACAAGGTACCTACAACTTCGCGCAGGATAGATTTTATGTTGACGGGGTTGGACGAGAAGGATCAATATTCGGTGGTCATTGTGGAATTAAAACAATGGTCCACCATAAATAAAGTGGAAAGTTTAGATGGGCTCGTTGAGACGGTTATAAATAAAAGGCTAGGCAAGCATGCGCATCCATCGTATCAGGCTTATACATATGCTAGATTAATATCTGACTATAATGAATCGGTACAAAATGAATCGATATCGCTTTACCCCTGTGCTTATTTGCATAACTATATTAGGGAAGAAGATGACCCTCTAACGGATGTCATATATGAGAACTGGATATCAGAGGCTCCGGTATTTACAAAAGGTGATGCCCTTAAATTAAGGAGTTTTATTTCTACATATATTAAAAAATCTGATCGAAAAAGATCTTTATATCTGATTGACCACGGAAAAATTAAGCCATCTAAATCACTGCAGGATTCACTTCTTAAGATGTTAGAGGGTAATGAGGAATTTTTAATGATCGATGAACAGAAGGTGGCCTATGAAGTGGCTCTTCTTATGGCAAAAAAAGCACAAACTACTGACCGCAAACAAGTTTTAATTATAGAGGGAGGGCCCGGCACGGGAAAATCAGTGCTAGCCATTAATTTGTTGGTACGATTAACCGCTCAGGATATGGTCTGTCAATATGTAACCAAGAATAGTGCCCCCAGAGAGGTATACACTAAGAGACTCCAGCAAGGCTATAAGAAAACCGTGATTAATAACTTGTTTAAAAGTTCAGGAATATATTATGGGGCATTACCCAATGAAATTGATGTATTGATCGTTGATGAAGCTCATCGGTTAAATGAGAAGTCAGGTTTATTTAAGAATAAAGGTGAGAACCAGGTGATGGAGATCATTCGGGCGGCTAAATGTTCTATCTTTTTTATTGATGAGTATCAAAAAATTTCTATGCAGGACGTAGGCAGTAAAGAAGAAATCAAACGATTTTCACAATTATACAATGCTGAAATCGTAGAGATAGAACTAGAATCGCAATTTCGTTGTAATGGCTCGGATGGATATTTAGCCTGGTTGGATGATGTGCTGGAGCTTCGTGAGACAGCCAATGCAGACGGGTTCGATCTTCAATATGATTTCAAGATTTTTGATGATCCCAATGAACTGCGTGATGAAATTTTGGAAAAGAATCAAGTGAATAATAAAGCGAGGATGCTGGCCGGCTACTGCTGGGATTGGAAAAAGGATGGGAAAAGTAATCCGGAAATTCATGATATTTATATAGAGGAATATCAGTTTTCTGCGAGCTGGAATTTAAATAATACCCAAACATGGGCAATCGATCCTGAATCAGTAGAACAAGTTGGCTGTATTCACACCTCGCAAGGACTGGAGTTTGATTATGTGGGAGTTATTATCGGCGAAGATCTTAGATATATTGACGGAAAAATTGTAACAGATCCTTTCAAACGTGCAAAGACTGATAAATCCTTGTCAGGATTTAAAAGTTTGTATAAAAAGGACAAGGATGAGGCACTGCGAATAGCCGATCAAATTATAAAAAACACTTACCGTACACTCCTTACACGAGGGATGCAGGGATGCTATATTTACTGTGTTGATCCTTATCTAAAAGAATACTTTACTAAACGGCTATCACGTCAAAAAAGTATTATTTACCCGGTACCTAAGGAAAAATTATATGCCGTGGCTGAAGGAAGAGTTTCTTATCATGTTAATAGCAAAAGAGACGCGAATAATAATTAAGGACAGCGTAGATAAACGAAAAGACGCCGATTCTTCTTGGCGTCTCTGCGTAGTTAGATAAGCGTTTCGGAGGTGCCGCCGGATTTTAAATCATTCCAAGCCACATACAAGCTGAGCGAGGCGGCAATTAGAAACAAAACGGCGGAGATCAGCGCGATTTCATTTCTTCGGGTCGTTGAAATCGAACTGCCACCGCCACCGCTAATACTTCGTATTTTTACGGGTTTCGCATGCTTTCTTGCCGACTGCTTTACATGCTTTTTTATAGGGTTCACACGCTTCACACGCAGTCACTCCTTTGGAACGCAATGGCATACTCCAGAATATGTTGGCGTAGGAGTGATCGTTCCGGAAAGAAATGAAAATGGACAGTTAGTAGTTGCAAAAAGCCACAGTACCGAAAACGGTGACTATGGCTTTTTAATATGATTATAAGCCCGAAAGAAGCTTCATCTTGTCGAAAATAGGAAGATACGTCCAATGAATTATGATATGATATTTTGGATAGGTCTAAGGGTCTAAGGTGCCGGAGGGATTGAGGCAGAAGACCAGATTTGGACAAGAGAATTATCTTGCGGACGGTCTGACGAATAAAACAGGAGATATCATCGCGGGATAAGCAATACTACAGTTTAAAAGTGGAGGCCAAGATGAGAAAGATTAGTACGTTGTTGTTGGTGTTATGTCTCTTTTTATTCATAGAGGCATCAGTAAGTTATGCAGAAGGGAAGGAAACAGCCACGGTGAGCACTAGTAAAGTGGTCATCGATGGCGAGGTGGTGCACAGCTCCGGATTTAACATTCAGAATTACAGTTACTTTCGTTTGCGTGATTTGGCAAGTCATTTATCCGGATCGAATAGTCAATTCGATATTACCTGGAACAATGATCAGAATGCGATTGAATTAACTACAGGCAAGGCATATTCAGCCAATGAGTCATTCCGTACCCCGTACTACAGCTCTGGCAAGGTGTATGAGGCGAAGCTGTCTACGGCAAAGATTGTGATCGACGGGGAGCTTCAATCTATACAAGCTTATAATATTGAGGATAATACCTATTTTCAGCTAAGAGATTTGGCTAGCGCATTAAAATTTGATGTTTCGTTTGATTCAGCGACCAATAGTATTGTTGTAGAACCATACCTGCCTGAAAATGCGTATCAAGCGGCAGGTGCCAGCGCAGGGACAGACCATATTGTTCAGTCTTACTTCTCAAGATGGGGCGAGCCGATCCGCTCCCATTTGATACAAAATATCGATGGCACGTTCAGCAGTGTAACCGTAGATGAGGAGCAGGTTCGAATCGAGACATACAATAAGGACTATGAAGTAACTTCAAGTAAAAAGCTCCCTCTTGAATTGCCGCTCTATGGGGCCTTCTATAGTGGGGAGAAATACAATTATATTGCTTATGGCCAAGATAATAAGGAAGAGGACGACAGTAAGGAAGTAATTCGAGTCGTTCGCTATGATAAAAGCTTTAATCGAATCGACAGTGTCTCGGTTAAAGGCGGGGAGAGCTATACCATCCAGCCGTTTCGTTCCGCAACCCCCAGGATGGCTGAACATGGCGATGAACTCGTATTACATACGTCACGATTGAGATATACAGCCTCAGATGGTAAGAATCATCAGTCCCAGCTTACCTTAATTATTAATACGTCGAATATGAGCGTAACCAACTATATAGGGGAATTTCAAAAGAACCATGTCAGTCATTCCTTTGACCAGTTTGTAAAATACGATGGAAAAGAACATGTCCTGGTGGATCACGGCGATGCGTATCCCCGGTCGATCGTTCTTCATAAAGGGAATGGATCACAGTATAAAGAAGTAGATTTATTTCGTATTCCTGGAAGTATTGGTGCTAATATGACGGGAGTTTCTCTCGGGGGATTCGAGACTTCCTCTACCCATTATATAACTGCCTATAACAAGGCTGATCACTCTAAGGTGCAATCCTATACCAATTTCGAGATGGTCGGGCTAGATAAGGATGTTCGTGACATTATGCTTGCTGTAGTACCCCGTACCAGCTTGAACAGCGGTGAAGTTAATAATATAACTATAGCGAAATATACATCAGGTACGGATCATATTGGCTCCACTCCCAAGCTCGTAAAAATAGACGAGAATCGTTTCATAGTACTGTGGCAGGAATTTGACCGCGAGAATACGCCGCTGGATGTGAAGTATGTTGAAGTTAACGGGAAGGGTAATCCTGTTGGTGAAATCAACAGTATTCCTGGATTTGTACTATCCGAATGCGACCCGATCATCATGGACGACAAGCTGGTTTGGTTTGCGGATAAAAAAGGCAAGCGTATTTTCTACACGATTCCGCTATAAAATTGTCAAACAAAGGAGTTTTATGACACTTTATAGAATAATATGTATTAGCATACACATTTAATGATGTAGCTAATTTTATTATGACGGGAGAAGAAGGATGAACGGGAGTAAAAATGTTATGCCAGTGTTAGCTGCATTCATTGCTGCAATCATTGGCGGTGCCATTTGGGCACTGATTGTGGTTATTACGGAGTACGAGGTGGGAATTGTCGCCTGGGCGATTGGGGGACTGGCCGGTTTTGCGGTATCTATCTTCGCAAAGAGGATTACTCCGGTACACCAGATATTAGCTGTTATTGCGAGTTTGTTAGGTATCTTGCTTGGTAAGTACTTTGTGTACGGCTACTATGTAATTGGTGAGGTGGAAGGGATCCTGACGATGTTCCGCATGGATGTCATCCGCATGTTTCCAAATCTATTCTCAACAATGTTCAGCGGGATGGATATCATCTTTGTATTATTAGCCATAGTAACGGCCTGGCAGCTGCCAGCGAAATTGGCAAGTAACCGTGGTCATGCTGAGACAGAGGAACCTGTATCAGCAGAATAGTCAACAAGGTTATACATACTCATACATATAAACATACATTAGTGAGGGGTGCCCCGTAAGTCGGGGCATCCTTTTTTTCACCATAGCCCAATAAATTTGTTATCATAATAATGCTAACAAAATATAATAAATTGTAGAAATATTTTTACAATTAATGTATGATGAAAAGTGTAATTTCCATTTCTATTTACTTTTTTGCAGAAAGGAGGTTCGTAGTAACGCTAATTAAGTAAGCGCTTACCTTTTATCCAAACTATTGAATTGGAGGGTTTTATTTATGAGTAGAAAACGGTTGAAATCTTTTGCCACGATGCTTCTTGCTGTGACCGTCATCGCAGCTGCCGCCATTGTTCCTGGTGGGAAAGTATCCGCAGCAGCGACGCCTGTCAAAGGATTCTATGTAAGCGGTACCACGCTTTATGATGCCACGGACAAGCCATTTGTGATGCGAGGGGTCAACCATGCCCACACTTGGTACAAGAACGATTTAGCTGCTGCCATTCCGGCTATTGCCGCAACAGGCTCCAATACCGTAAGAATTGTACTGTCGGATGGGGGACAGTGGACAAGGGACGATGTCGCTTCCGTCGAGAACATCATCGCTTTATGTGATCAATACAATCTCATTACTATGCTTGAAGTACATGATGCGACAGGCTCGGATTCTGCCTCTACGCTGAATCGTGCCGTTGACTATTGGATCAGCATTAAAGATGCATTAATCGGAAAAGAGGATCGCGTGATCGTCAACATTGCCAATGAATGGTTTGGCTCCTGGAGCTCGGATGGCTGGGCAAGCGGTTATCAGGCGGCGATCCCGGCTCTCCGCAATGCAGGCATTAAGAACACGCTCGTTGTGGATGCGGCTGGCTGGGGACAATATCCGAACTCGATCTTTGAGAAAGGATTGGCTGTTGCTAGCACCGATCCGCTGAAAAATATGATCTTCTCTATCCATATGTACGAATATGCGGGCGGCGACGCCGCAACGGTAAAGAGCAACATTGACAATGCCTTGGCCCTGAATATTCCCGTCATCATTGGCGAATTTGGACATAAGCATTCCAGCGGCGATGTGGATGAGGCGACCATCCTGAGCTATACTCAGCAGAAAGGCGTTGGCTGGCTGGCCTGGTCCTGGTATGGCAACGGCGGAGGCGTCGAATATTTGGATCTGGCAACGGGCCCGGCGGGAAGCTTGACGGACTGGGGTAAAACCATAGTGAACAGTACCTACGGCACACTTGCTACATCTCAGCTTAGCGGAATTTATACAACGCCTGGTTATCAGCCGGTTCCGGATAACGGGAATCCTCCGGTGCCAACAGCACCGGCCGCTCCAACAGGCTTAACGGCTGCGGCAGGGAATGAACAAGCTGTATTGAGCTGGAACGCTTCCCCCGGGGCGACAAGCTATGCGGTTAAGAGAGCAGCAGTCAGCGGCGGGCCTTACATGACGATTGCCAGTAACGTTGCAGCTACCAGCTATACGGATACGGGATTGACGAACGGCAATACGTATTATTATGTGGTGAGCGCCGCGAATAACGTCGGAACAAGCTCCAATTCCACGCAGGCCAGCGTAACTCCGCAAGGTACGCCAGTACCTTCCAGCTCCCTCGTTTTACAGTACCGGGCGGGAGATACAAGCCCTAGCGATAATCAAATCAAACCGTATTTTAACATCAAAAATAACGGAACGAGCGCCGTCAATCTTAGCAGCCTGAAGCTTCGCTATTACTTTACGAAAGACGGCAATCAAACGATGAACGCCTGGATCGATTGGGCTCAGATGGGGTCAGCCAACATTCAAACAGCCTTCGGCAGCGTTTCTGGCACGAATGCAGACACCTACGTCGAGCTCAGCTTCACGGCCGCAGCAGGCTCCATTGCTCCCGGCGGGCAGACCGGAGACATTCAACTGCGGATGTCCAAATCCGACTGGTCCAACTTTAATGAGAACAACGACTACTCCTTCGATGCCGCCAAGACCTCATACACCGACTGGAACAAAGTAACATTATACAACAACGGGGTTCTGGCCTGGGGAATCGAGCCTTAATCCGGTAAATAGTAGGTATTATTTTCGGATATTCTAGAGGCTGCTGTACAAGGGGATCGGCTGCGGCCGATCCTTTTGTTTTTGGCGGCTTTTGTGATCAATGTTTAAACAAGTCATGTCCACTCAACTAATCATGTTTTTTTTCCCAGAAGCAACGAAAAGTAAAACAGGAATTTCAATAGTTCAACTTATGTAAATGGATTTATGGTAGTTAGTTTCTGCGGCAAGGAAGGGATTTTAGATTTAAATGGATTTCATGTCATTAAAAGAAGGGAGTTGGCCAATTATGGGATGATTTTTGATTTTTAGGTACATCAAATCCATCTAATCCCTTGAATCTTTCGTGTAGAGCGTAATTAGATAACATCATAATACCGAGCACCTAGCTGTATTCACCCCATTTTGAAAGCGTTTTAAAAAGTTGTTGTCAAAATAAAAAGGGCTTGCTATAATGGCGTTGAAAAGCTTTTCAAAAAAGGAAGTAGACGAAGATGAAACCTACAATTCGGGATGTTGCCAAGATGGCAGGCGTATCCATCAGCACGGTATCCCGTGTCATGAACGCCCCGGATACAGTGATTGAGAGTAAACGGAGGCGCGTGCTGGATGTGATCGAGGAACTCCAGTATCAGCCGAACTCATTTGCACGGGGCCTGATTTACAAGAAGTCATTTACGCTGGGCCTGCTGATCCCTGATATCGAGAACATTTACTATTCCGGCATCATTCGGGGAGTGCAGGATGCTTGCATCAAGCTTGGCTATAGTCTTATGATTTGCAATACGGACCGCGACAAGGATCGTCTGCTGTCCTACATCGATGCGTTTCATGAGAAACAGGTGGATGGCATCGTTTTTGCTAGTGACATTATTTTTCCAGAGTATTACGAGAAGCTGGCCGGAAGCCGAATCCCGTTTGTACTTGTCTCCTCCCACTCCTATGAATATGACATTCCGAGTGTGGAGATTGATGATAAGGCCGCGGCATATGATGCGGTCAAATACTTAATTGGGCTTGGCCACACTGACATCGGCATGATTGGCTTCAACCATGCGAACTCCATAGCTGGACCGCCACGTTTCGAAGGTTTTGTGCAAGCGCTTACAGAGTGTGGAATGGAACATAACATGGAGAAGGTCAAGTATGCGAATCACCGTTTTGAGCATGCGTATGAGGCGGCCGGCGAATTGTTTGCGGAGCACCCGGGCATTACCGCGGTTTTCTGCGTAGCCGACGAGTTCGCTATGGGTACGATATCATATTTGAACGATCGGAACATCAGCGTTCCGGAGCAAGTATCCGTTATAGGCTTCGATAACCTGCGGGTAGCAAGCATGTATATTCCAAAGCTGACGACGATTGCGCAGCCGATCTACGAGTTGGGTTATCGCGCGGCAGAGAAGGTGCATGAACTGGTCACGACGGGAAGCATCGACATTTTACGAGAAAAAATGGCCCATCGGCTCATTGTGCGGGATTCCTGCCGAGAAAAGTAAGTTTTACTTATTTTTCTGTCGATTCTGAAAAGCTTTTCAGAATCGGGAAATCGTAAAAATTTGAATGGGGAATCAGCAAAATGTAAACGTATGCGACCTTGTAGATCATGATATGCTTAGCCTAAGAAACGAAGATTGAAGCTCTTTAAGGGGGTGATCCTGGAGAAGAATGATCCGTTTAGCGGGCAAAAAGCGAGGAAGAAGCAAGAATGCAAGACCCTGCAACTAGGGACGCAAGGTTTACTAAACTAAAGGGGATGTTCATAAGATGAAGAACGCTGTAGGACGAAAAATGTCATTGCTTCTCGTACTATTGCTGTCATTTACGATGGTGCTGAGCGCCTGTGGCGGGGGCGGCAATACGCCGAAAAATGAGCCGCCAGCGAATACAGGAGGCAACAGCCAGGGAGCAGCAAATGAAGGCAGCGGCAACGAGAATCTGTCGCCTCTGGAGCTTGCGCTGAAGGGCGAATACAAAGGAACGAAAGTAACGATGTTCGGTCCGTTCGTAGATGCTGACCAAGTGAAATTCGAAAGCAGCATTAAAGAATTCGAGGAGAAAACCGGGATCGACATTCAATATGAAGGCTCCAAAGAATTCGAAGCGACGATTAATATCCGAGTAGACGGCGGAAATGCTCCGGACATCGCTGACTTCCCGCAGCCGGGTCTGCTGGCTTCTATCGCAAAAACGGGGAAAGTCATCGACTTGACCAACATTCTTGACCAGGACAAATTAAAAGCGAACTACAACCAAAGCTGGCTCGACATGGGGACGATGGAGGGCAAAGACGGTAAAATTCTCGCCGGGATCTGGAACCGCAGTAACGTGAAGAGCTTGGTATGGTATCCGAAGAAGCAGTTCGAAGAAGCAGGATACAAAATTCCTGAGACATGGGACGAAATGATGGCCTTGACCGAGCAAATCGCCAAAGACGGCGACCCTGCTTGGAGTATCGGTATCGAGTCCGGTGCAGCCACGGGCTGGACAGCTACGGATTGGGTGGAGGACATCATGCTCCGCACTACAACTCCAGAGAATTACGACAAATGGGTAAACGGCGAGCTTCCGTTCACATCTCCTGAAGTGAAGCGTGCTGTAGAAATTATGTCTGACATTTGGATGAATAAAGATTATGTATATGGCGGCACGAAATCGATCGTAACTACGGCATTTGGTGATGCTCCGGCTCCAATGTTTACGGATCCTCCAAAAGCCTGGTTCCACCGCCAAGGCAACTTCATCACCAGCTTCTTCCCGGAAACGGTTAAAGTCGATGAAGACTACGACTGGTTCTACCTGCCATCTATTGATGAAGAATACGGCAAGCCAGTACTTGTAGCAGGCGACATTTACGCGATGTTCAACGATCGTCCAGAGGTTCGCGCGGTCATGGAATTCTTCACGACGGGCGAATCCATCAAAACTTGGGTTCAATCTGGCGGTGTTATCGCGCCAATGAACGACGCATCTCTCGACTGGTACAGCTCCGAATCCGACCGCCGCATGGCGAAGCTCGTACAGGATGCATCCACGCTCCGCTTCGACGGGTCTGACTTAATGCCTGGTAAAGTTGGCGCAGGTACGTTCTGGAAGGGGATGACCGACTACGTGAGCGGTACGGCTTCCTTGGATGACGCATTGAAGCAAATTCAGTCCGGCTGGGATAACTAATCTGCAATTATCGTCATTTTTCACACCTTGTTAACTGGTAAAGAGGAGCACTGTGGTTCGCTTGCTAGCTGCTCCTCTTTTCTTGTCTAATCAACTTTTGATCACGAAGTAATTCAGGGTTTACGAAGACAGTTTTGCTCCGCAAAACAAAGCGCATGCTTACGAAGACAGTTTTGCTCCGCAAAACTTATAGGAGGAGCTATTATGAGTGCACAAGCAAAACCAAGAATTAGCATGAAAGCCGTGCTCTTTTCCTTGCTTGTACTATTGGCCAATATCGCCGTACACGGTTCCATATTTTTGTTTTTCCGCGACTCGACACTTAACCCGCTGCTGACGGCTGTATTTGCCGTGCTATGGGGAGTCGTCGGCGTCTACCTCATCTATTACACGTTTAACTGGGCAGTGGAGCAGTACCCGGAGCAAGTTCGCCGGAAAGTCCTGCCGTTCATCTTCGTCGGCCCGGCAACCCTTGTCCTGGGATGGCTGCTTATTCTGCCGGCATTGCGGACGCTATATCTAAGTTTCTTCAACGCTTCCTCGGATAAGTTCGTCGGTCTGGCCAACTATGCGGCCATATTTACAGACCGCCTGCTCGCGACGGCGCTGCGCAACAACCTGCTATGGGTGTTCGTCGGGACGCTGGCTTGCGTAAGCCTGGGTCTGCTGATTGCGATTCTGGCTGACCGCAGCAGCTACGAGAGGATCGCTAAGTCGATCATCTTCATGCCGATGGCGATTTCCTTTGTGGCCGCCGGCGTTATTTGGAAGTTCGTTTACTACTATCAGCCTGGCGATGAACAAATTGGGATACTGAACGCAATTGTTACATTTTTTGGCGGTGAGCCGCAGGCCTGGACAAGTATGCTCCAGCCATGGAATAACTTTTTTCTGATTATCATCCTGATTTGGATGCAGACGGGATTTGCGATGGTTATTTTCTCCGCTGCAATCAAGGGCGTCCCCGAGGATATTCTGGAGGCGGCGCGTGTGGACGGCGCGGGAGAAGTCAAGATTTTCTTCGGCATTATGATTCCATATATCTCTACGACGATTTTGACGGTCACTACGACCATTATTGTATTCACTTTGAAAATATTTGACGTCGTCATGGTGATGACGGGAGGTCAATACGATACAGAGGTTGTTGCGACGCAGTTCTACCGGCAGTTTTTCATGTACCGCAACTTCGGTTACGGCTCCACGCTGGCTATCGTGCTGCTGATCGCGGTCTTGCCTGTAATCATTATCAATTTGCGCCAGTTCCGCAAGCAGGGGGGATTCTAAATGGTCGGCCGTAAAAAGAGAAAAGGAAACAAGACCGTAGTCAACGTTGTGCTCGGCATCATCTGCTTCATCTGGCTGCTCCCGACGCTGGGACTATTTATCTCCTCGTTCAGGCCTGCGGCGGATATTCTGCAGACCGGCTGGTGGAAGGTGTTCCCACACCAGGAATGGAAGGCCGGGGAAACGTTGCAGTTGTCTAAGGACGTCGATTTGCGCGAGCCGATCGAGGTCAATGGCACAACCTACACGGATGACCAGCTGAAGGCTGGCGTTACTGAGGGCGACAAACGCCTCATATGGGAGAATCGCAGAGCCCGAACGATCAATATGCAGGAGCGCGGCTGGGAAGTGAAGCCCGATTTTACGCTGGACAACTATAAGAACGTTCTGTCCGGGAAGGAATACAAGCTGAAGCTCGGGGACGGCAGCGAAACTGTGCAAAAAGGAACCGGCCTGTCTCAGGCCTTCTGGAACACGCTGACGATAGCAGTGCCGGCGACCATCATTCCGGTACTGATCGCTTCGTTCGCGGCATACGCCTTTGCTTGGCTGCGATTCCCGGGCCGCAAGACGCTATTTGTCATCATCATCGCCATGCTCGTCATTCCAATTCAGGTCGCGCTTATTCCGATCCTGAAGGATTACACGGCGCTTGGCCTAAATGGCAGCTACCTGGGCATTTGGCTGGCGCATACCGCGTTTGGTCTGCCGCTCGTGACGTACTTCATGTATAACTTCATCAGCCAGCTGCCTAAAGATTTGTTCGAGTCGGCGTTTATTGACGGCGCTAGCCATTTTACGATTTTCAGCCGGTTGATTCTGCCGCTGTCCGTACCAGCCCTGGCTTCAATTGCTATCTTCCAGTTCCTATGGGTCTGGAACGATTACCTCGTATCGCTGATTTTCATCGGCAACCAGCCAAACGTACAGGTCATGTCCATGAAGATTGCCGACCTCGTTGGCTCGCGGGGCAATGACTGGCATTTGCTGACCTCGGCTGCATTCATTTCGATGCTGATGCCGCTGACGATTTTCTTCCTGCTGCAGAAATATTTCGTCAAAGGGCTTATGGGCGGATCGGTCAAGGGTTAACAATGGGCTGCAATCAACAAGAGAATGATTACGGAATTGGAGGGGCCTGGCAGAGATGAAAATGAAGCCATACGAGCATCCGAAGGCGCTATATCCTTATGAGGAATGGTACGTTACTGAACAGTCCTATGATGAAGAGAACAATCAAAGAAATGAGAGCATATTCGCTTTAGGCAACGGATATATCGGCATGCGCGGCAATTTTGAGGAAGGGTATTACGGCAAGACGGGAAAATCGGTTGTCGGCAATTACTTAAACGGCTTCTATGATTCCGAGCCGATTATATACCCCGAGGGGGCTTACGGGTACCCGTCACGCAACCAGTCCATGCTCAATGTTCCGAACGCACAGTGGATCGAGTTGAGAGTCGAGGGGCATCCGTTTCATTTCCACTCCGGCAAGGTGCATAGCTCCAAACGGCAATTGAATATGCAGAAGGGAATCTTGCAGCGCGAGGTTGAATGGGAGTCACCGGCGGGTCACCGCGTCTTGATCCGGATTCAGCGGATGGTCGCTTTGCAGCACAAGCATTTGGCTGCGATTCAATATGAGGTGACCGCGCTGAATTTTGAAGGCAGCGTCGCGCTGATTTCCGGGGTGGACGGCAAAATCGCCGAGCCGGAAGCAACCGACGATCCCCGCCTTGGCGGAGCGCGCGCTGAGCCGAATTTGCTGCTCGAAGAGACCGGGCATGAGAGAGCGATGTTATGGATGAGGCATCGTACCCGTTATACGAAATTTGCCCTGCTCACCGCGATCAGCCATCGCATCGAAGCCCCTTGGGGATACGAAATGTCGGTGCAGCAGAACGAGCTGCGGATGTCAGCGAAATATAAGCTGCAGCTGAAAGGCGGAGAGACCGCGCGGCTGACCAAATACATCTCGTATCATACGACCCGGGATTATGCCGAGGAGGAGCTGGTCCGCCGCAGCATTGAAGTGCTGCGGCAGGCGAGCGACAGCGGCTTTGATCTGCTGGCTGAAGAGCAGCGCGCTTACCTGGAGCGATTCTGGCAGCGGGCCGACGTGGAGATCAACGGCGATGTGGCGCTGCAGCAGGGGATTCGCTTCAATGCCTTTGCCCTGCTGCAGTCGGCTGGCCGCGACGGCGTTACGAACATTGGGGCCAAGGGCCTTACCGGCGAGGGCTATGAAGGCCACTATTTTTGGGATACGGAAATGTATATTTTGCCATTCTTCACGTATACACAGCCGGAAATCGGCAGATCCTTGCTGGAGTTTCGTTATAACACGCTGGATAAAGCGCGGGAGCGGGCAGCCGTCATGTCGCAAAAGGGGGCGCTCTATCCTTGGCGCACCATCGATGGCGCTGAGAACTCGGCCTATTTCCCGGCGGGCACGGCCCAGGCGCATATCAATGCGGATATTGCTTATGGGATGAAGCAGTATGTGCAGGCGACCGGGGATATCGAATTCCTAGTTGCCAAAGGAGCCGAAATTCTGTTCGAGACATCCCGTTTCTGGGCGGACCTTGGCCATTACAATCCGGCGCGCGGCGGGGCCTTCTGCATCGATGCCGTAACCGGACCGGACGAATATACGGCGATCGTCAACAACAATGCGTACACGAACCTGATGGTACAGGAACAGCTGATCTACGCTTATGAGACAGCGGCGTTTTTGCGGGAGCAGTATGCGCAGGATTACGATCGGCTGTGCCGGAAGCTCGGGCTGACGGAGGAAGAAATCGAAGGATGGCTGAACGCGGCGGAGAAGATGTTTATTCCGTTCGATGAAGAACTGGGCATTTATGCGCAGGACGATACATTTTTAACGAAGAAAAAATGGGATTTCGAGAATACTCCGGCAGATAAATATCCGCTGCTGCTGCATTATCACCCGCTGGTGATTTACCGCCATCAGGTGCTGAAGCAGGCCGATCTAGTACTCGCGATGTTCCTGCTCGGAGACCGGTTCTCCCTGGCGGATAAAATCCGCAACTTCAATTATTACGAGCCGCTGACAACACACGACTCCTCGCTGTCCACATGCATTCATAGCATTATTTCCGCGGAAATCGGGGATTTGGCAAGCGCGTATTCCTATTTCGACCGCACGGTGCGCATGGATCTCGACGATGTGAACCGCAATGCGAAGGATGGCCTGCATACCGCGGCCATGGCGGGTTCCTGGATGTCGATCGTAAACGGCTTTGGCGGCATGCGCGCGTATGATGGAGTGCTCAGCTTTGATCCGAAGCTGCCGGCGCAGTGGGACAGTTATCGCTTTAAGGTAATGAACCATGGCCAACGGATTGATATTTTTGTCGATCAGGAGGGTGTCGTATATACCCTTCTGGAGAGCGATAGCACAGAGGGCTTGGAGATTAGGCATAAAGGAGATACATTGAGCCTGCTGCCTGGAGAACCCGTGAGGATACCATTTGTGAAAAAGCTGGAGGCTGTCATCTTCGACCTCGACGGTGTGGTTACTGATACGGCAGAGTACCATTATCTGGCCTGGAAGGACCTGGCCGAGGAGCTAGGACTTCCGTTCGACCGCGCCAAAAACGAACGCCTGAAGGGCGTCAGCCGGATGGAGTCACTGGAAATCGTGCTCGAGGACAGTGAGCGGAGCTATACCGCCGAAGAGAAGGCGGAGCTGGCGAAGCGGAAGAACGACAGCTATAAGCGGATGATCGAGCATATTACGCCTGCCGATTTGCTGCCGGGCATCCGCGACCTGCTCGTCAATCTGCAAGAGCAGGGGATCGCGGTTGGGTTGGCGTCGGCCAGCCACAATGCGCCGTTCATCTTAGAGCGGCTAGGCGCCAGCTCCTGGTTCCAGGCGGTGGCTGACCCTGGCAGCGCCCGCAAAGGCAAGCCGGATCCGGAAATATTTCTGTTGGCCGCAGAAATGCTTGGCGCAGATCCGGCGAACTGCATCGGCGTGGAGGATGCCGAGGCAGGCATTGCCGCTATCCGGGCCGCCGGGATGAAGGCCGTCGGCATCGGCAGCGCCGCCCAGCTCGGCGCCGCCGACCTGCTGCTTGCCTCGACGGCCGAGCTGAGCCTGGACAAGCTGCAGCAGCTGATGGCTTAGTCCGGCTGCTGCCGGGCTAGGGCTGTTCTGGCTCGGTAACATACACAGCCCCGCTCCTTTCCCGCTTGCAGGGAGAAGGAGCGGGGCTTTTTTTGCATTGTGCGCCTGCAGGCTGTGGGAGCTTATACCTCGCATACCTAATGCAGCAACACCATCGCCACATACTCCGCACTTACGCTGCTTGTTCACACACGTTCACAAGTTACACAGGCAGCACGTAGCACACTTGGCCCATCGCACGTTTGGTACATCGCACACGCGGTACATCACACACGCGGTACATCACACACGCGGTACATCGCACGCTCGGCCCATCGCACGCTCGGCCCATCGCGCCTCTCGGCACCTCCACGGCTGTAAGATGCCGTCAACGGACCCTGTTTCCGCTATTTGTCCCAAATCAGCAAATTTCACAGGCTATCGGACCCTAGTTCCGCTAATCCATCATTACAGCAGCAAAAATGCGTTAAAATGTTCAAATAGCTGATCCTGTGTCCGTAAGCACACGAATCTGCCTCTTTTTCTACAAATAAGGTCTCCTATGTCCGCAAGGACTGTGACAGCAGATACTCACAATTCCTGAGGGCATGCTGCTGAATTTTTATACTTCAGGCAGTTACAACACAGCAGCTGACAAAGTGAAACAGGGGTTACGGAGAACGGTTTATTGCATTTCTTGCAAATCTATTATATGTTGAAAATCAATACATACAATCATGAGGTGACATAATCCATGCCAACAATCTATGACTTCAACGTGCTTAAGACGAATGGAGAGCGGTTCCCATTGTATAAACTGGAGGGCCGGCCGGTCCTGATCATGAATACGGCAAGCAAATGCAAATTTACGCCCCAGTTTGACGATGTGCAGAAGGTTTACGAGCAATTTCACGCCGAAGGGCTGGAGATCATCGGTTTTCCATGCAATCAGTTTGGGGAACAGGAGCCAGGTACAAATGAAGAAGCGGAGTCCTTCTGCCAGATCAATTATGGCGTAAAATTTCCGATTTTTGCGAAGGTGGAGGTTAATGGGGAGGAGGCGCATCCTTTGTTCGATTATTTGAAGAAGGCGGCCCCGTTCCAAGGTTTTGATGAAAGTGATATCAACGCGAAGCTGCTGAAGCTGATGGTGTCTGACAAAGCGCCGGAATGGCTGGTAGGCGATGCGATCAAATGGAACTTTACCAAATTCCTGATCGATCAGCAGGGCCGGGTCGTGCGCCGTTTTGAGCCGACGGACTCTGTCGATGTTGTCCAATCGAGTATCCAGGAATTGCTGCAATTGGCTTAATGTCAAATCCGAATCCAAATTGAAGTAAAGTCCAAACCGGACATGAAGCCGAACTTGAAGTCCCCATCTCATGAATGAGACGGGGACTTTTAATTTCTTCAATTGCAGTCTCTATGTAGCGATAAAAGGGGTTTTGTGAATGTATTTGGCCTCTGCCGCCTGGCGGACGATAAAGCTCGCGATGTCCTGATTGGAAATTTTGAGGCCGGGCATATCGGTGAGATTTTCCTTGATGCCGCCGCTTTCCGCGCCTTCGACGACGAACGGCAGCCGGATCAGCGTCCATTCGATATTGCAGTATTGTTGAATGATGGCCGCTTCCTTCTGTTTGTCCTTGATCAGCGCAGGGAAAAAGACTCTGAACAGCAGCGCACCGATTTTGTTCATGAATCGCTTCCGGTCCCCTTCCAAAGTAAGGGAGCCACCGGTAACACCGATATATCGGCTGATTTCGAGCTCGTTCATGACTTCGAGAACCATGCCGGTTACGGAGCTATAAAGCGGTACATCTCCCGGCGGCTGGCCAAAAGCGTTCACCACGACATGACAATCCTGGAGCAGCTGTCCTATATGATCTCTATTTTCTGCACTGCCCTGCAAGATTTCGATTCTGCCGTCTTGGCTGTCCAATTTTTGCGGATTTCTTACGAGCATTCGCACCTGATAACCCTTCCGCAGCGCGGCTGCAGCAATATAACGCCCGACTTTTCCGGTTCCGCCGATGATGGCTATTTTGTGGTTGTTTGTCATAAATACGCCCCTATTCACGTTCTCATTATAAAAATATCAAACTCTAGCTCCGTAATCCAATTCTAATCCAGAATATATTTCATTCCGATGACAGGCCCTGTACCACCTGGGTTCCGGTGTCGACGAAAGGAGGAACATACTCGCCCTGGGCAGCCCGCAGCAGATGCTCAATGAGCAGGCGCCCCCATTCCTGTTCGTGATGAGAAATGACGGAGGTGATCTGTCCGTTGCGGATCGCTTCCTTCATTTCCGGGGTCATGTTGAAAGAGAGTGCAAACCGGTTCAAGCCTTTGGCCTTCCAGACGAGCACGGACGCCGAACTGGAGATTAGATCGATCGACACTAACGAATCGAAATGCGGGTGATCGTCGATCATTTGTTCCAAATCGGATAAGGCTTTGTCACTGTTTCCACCATGATAGCGGATTTCAAGCACTTGGATATTCGTATGATCCTGCAAATACCGGAGCAAGCCTTCGAGACGCTCCTGATTCACTTTCATGCTCTGCACGCCGGATTCAATGAGAAGCATACCTTTGTTGTTGTGCAGCTGCCGGATGACTTGGCCCATTTGCTCCCCGGCCTTGATGTTATCCGTACCGATCAAAGAAAGCCGACGGCTTCCCGGCGAGTCCGACTCGAAGCAAATGACAGGAATCCCGGCCTCAACCGCCCTGTCGATTACCGGAGCAAGGGCAGACGCATCGATTGGAGCAATGGCGATGGCATCGACCTTTTGCTGAATCATTGTCTCCATCATGTGGATCTGCTGGTCGGCACTGAAGCTTTCCGGCGCTTTCACGATAAGCCGTATGGAATGAGGAGCTGCCGCCTCCTCTGCTAAACGGGTAATCTCCTCATAGAACAGATGCGCAACCGGATATATGATGCCGAAGGTATAACGCGGCGCTTCATCTTCGCTCGCAGCAGCAACTTTGATGGACGGTGACTTAACATCCGTGGTCGCGGCAGATTGGCAGCCTTCAAAGATCAAGCAGCCAAACAGCATTACTGCTGCTGGAAGGACCTGGCTATAAAGAAATTGTCTGGCTGCTCTCATCTGCTGCTCCTTCTGCCCGGTGCAACGCTGCAGGAAGTATTCCCTTCCTGCGGAATTGCGTCGTGGTCATCCCGGTAGTTCGCTTAAATAGATTAGAAAAATAATGCGGATCGCTATAACCTACCTGAAAGGCGATTTCATACGTTTTGGCCTGCGTGGAGTGCAGCAGCTCCATCGCTTTGCGAATCCGGGTCTGGGTCAGGAATTCGATGAACGTCTGTCCCGTTTCCTGGCTGAATATTTTACTGAGATGGCTCGGGCTTACATTCACGTAATCAGCCGCATCCTGTAGAGAAATATGGTCCTTGTCATAGTTGGCTTGAATGTACGCCTTGACCTGGACGAGCAGGTGGGCGTAGCGGTCGGAGGAGCGGGTACGCCAGAGCCAGAACTGCTCAGCCAGCCGGGTCAGATAAGCGCACGCATCCTCCCAGTCTCGGATTGACTCAATGTTGCTCTGAAACGGCCGAAGGAAGCTGTCAGGAGACTCGGGCTGGCGGTACAGCTCCTCCGCTGTGCGAATGACTTCCAGTGTGACGTCGTTGAGAATGTAGTAGCCGATCAATGAGGTGTTCCAGTCAATAGGCTGCAACACCGCTGCAAAATCCCTGATGAAGCTTGGCGTTTCCGTGGGAGAGCCGACCTTTAGAAATCCGATGAAGGCCTGCCGGTCCAAAAAAATGTTTCTGTGTAAGGAACTGCGGGTGGCCTCCCATAAATTTCGGCGGTTCTGCCGGGACAGCCGCTGCCAGTGCATATCCTCCTCCGCCTCCAGACAAGAGAGATGAACGCCCTGCAGCCGATCCTGAATCGAGCCGATACCCACTGCCATGACACAGCTGCGGGCATGTTCGGCCGCGCTCTCTTGCAGCCTTCGGAACGGCTCGATCCGCTCATTCAGGGTATTGACCGTGTCGCCTTTGACAATCCATCCGGTCTTTGTCCGGCTCTGACGGAAGGGGAGAGCTGTGTCCTCCTCCGAGGCACTGATTTGCTGGATTAGCCGTTTATCCACCGTGCACAGCTCAGCAGCCTGCCCGAGCAGGAGCCTAGCATCAAGCGCCTCCGGCGTATCCTCCTTGGCTCCCGTCTCATGACCTTCAATTGCACGGTTTTTGGCACTGGTCATTTCACCTGCGGCCTGTTGTTCCGGCACGTGTGCGCCTGCCAGATCATCGGCTTCGCGCAGATCCATCACCACGACCGCATAATAACGGGCGACCAGGGGCACCTCGAGCTGGGATGCGGCATGCAGCGCCTCCGGTGTTGTGAGGAAGCCGCTGCATAGATCGTCCAGCAGCTTTGCCCGGGATTGCACCCTGCCCATGCTCTCGTTCCGCCGGAGACGTTCAAGCTGTGCCTGCTCGCTGCGTTCCTTATCGATCTTTCGGCTGACACTCTGCAGCAGGCTGGTTAAATCCGCAGAGCTAATCGGCTTCAGGCAGTATTCTTCGATCCCGATGCTGAGGGCGCTCCGGGCGTACTCGAACTCGCCATGTCCGCTCAGAATGATGATTTTGATATCCGGCATACGCTGGCGGACGAGAGTGCACAGCTCCAAGCCGTTCATGAAAGGCATTTTGATGTCGGTGATCAGAATGTCCGGATGAAGCTCCTCGATCAGCGGCAGCGCGACCTCGCCGTCGGAGGCATCACCGCAATAGAGAAAGCCTTCCTGCTCCCAATGGACACAGTCCCGGATCGTCTCACGGATCAGAATTTCGTCATCGACTAGAAATACCTTCTTCATTGCTTAATCACGTCCTCTCATCGGAATTCGCATCGTTACGGTCGTACCTTCTCCTTCACTGCTGTCGACCTGAACGCCGTACTGCTGTCCGTAATACAGCCGGATTCGCTGCTGTACGTTATGCAGTCCAAAGCCGCCGGAGACCTCCTCGCCGGTTTCGTCCGGAAGCCGTTGATGCGCCAAATTGGCGCGCAGCTGTTCAAGCTTGTACGCGTTCATTCCGCAGCCGTTATCCTGGACCCGGAGCTCCATCTCCCCACCGTCTGCGGGACGGGCGCTAATCCGAATGAGGCCCTTGCCCCGCTTGTTCTTGATTCCGTGGTAAAGCGCGTTTTCCACGATAGGCTGAAGCAGCATTTTCAAGGTCGGAGCGCTGAGAAGATGCGGCTCTGCCGCGATCTCGTATTCGAGAATATCGCGATAACGCATTTGTTGAATAATCAGGTAACTGTGCACATGCTCGATTTCCTTCTCCAGACTGATCCAGTCCTTACCTTTGCTCAGACTGATCCGGAACAAACGGGAGAGCGACTCGACTAGACGGATCACCTTATCGGTCTTGCCGGCCTCAGCCATCCAAAGAATCGAATCCAGCGTGTTATACAGAAAATGTGGATTGATTTGCGCCTGCAGCGCCCGGAGCTCGGCCTTTTTCATTTCTTCCTGCTCCCGGATATTCTGCTCGAGCAGTGTCTTGATTTTGCTTAGCATAATGTTGAAGCTTTGGCCGAGATCGGCGATTTCGTCATTGCCTGTAGGAGCGACCTTCGATTCCAGGAAGCCGGAAGCAGCCAGCCGCATTTTATTTTTCAACAATTGGAGCGGTCTAGTGAGTCTGGATGAGATGAAAAAATGAAGCGAAACCGCAAACACGATGCTCAAGACGACGCTAATGATGATCAGCTGCCGGATGGAATTCGCTTCGGACACGATCTCCTGGAGCGGCACTTGCCCGATGATTTTCCAGCCGGTGGCCTTGGAAGCCGAGGTAAAGATAAATTTAGGGCTGCCTCGAGATGTATCTACGTAGCTCGTCATGGAGCCGGCCGCTAGGCTCGTTAAATTGTCCTGCGCGGGGAGCTGGATTTCCCGGCTTGAACGCGCGGGGGTAAAGATCGGCCTCCCGTTCTGATCAATGACGTAGAAGAATCCCGTCTCGCCGATGGTGACATTGTCGCAAAACCGCTTGACGACGGCATCGTCCAGATCGATCACAATGAAGCCGATGACTTCGTGCGTAATCCGCTGCTTCACGGCAGCCATGATGGAAATGGCATGCGGCTCGGCGAAGCCGTCCAGCCGGTCCAGCGGATTGGCATCCGGCGGCGGAACATAGAGCACGGTATCCGGATGATGCAGCAAAAAAGTAAAGTGGGGGTTGCGCAGCGGATTTTTGTCCAGCTGGAAGACACCGCGACGCTCGCTAATTCCCCGGCCGTACAAATTGATCATCGAGATATTGAGAACGCTTTCATATTTGTAGGTTTGCCGATATGAATCCATCAATTTAAGCACTTCTTTGGCATCTTCATAGGTATCGTTCTGAGAGAAGAGGAAGTGCAGTACCCGCGGATGCTTGCCTAGCTCCAGCAGCTTGCCCGTATCCGTAAACAGCATCTCCAAATCCTGAGCCAGCTGCTCAGCAATTAACACGGCGCCAGCCTTACTGTTCTCGTACACCGTATTATACGATTTCTGGTAAGAGATCAGTCCGATGGCGATTAACGGAATGACGGTCAGGAGTACGAACATGGCTAGCAGCTTTGCCCGCAGGCTTGAGGAAAACGAGTGGATCAGCTTCATCGGAAGTCGGACCCTTTCCTTATAAATAATGTAAATTAAATTATGAATGATCCCCTATAAAAACGCAATCGATAATAAAAAATTGAACCATCTTCACAAGAAAACAAACAAAAAGCGGGCCGGCCGCAATAATGCAAAAAAAATCGCATCAAGCCGCGATGAAACTCCATATCCTCCTGTTTTGGAAGCGTTTTATAATCGGGTCACGCCATCCAAATTGGTGATTAGCAAAAGGGGAGGATACAAAATGAAGATATTCAGGAAATCAGGAATTATACTTGCGGCTTCGCTGATGCTGCTCATGTCCGCGGCATGCGGCAGCAGCGGAAGTCCTGGCGGCAATGGCGGCGGGGATGCCCAGCAGCCAGCGGCAAGCCAGTCCGGTCAAGATCCGGCGGTGAACAAGGAGAATGCCAGCGACCGGAAAATTACGCTGGGCTTCTCACAGGTCGGAGCAGAGAGCGGATGGAGGACGGCCAATACGAAATCGATCCAGGATGCGGCGAAGGATGCTGGAATCGAGCTCAAGTTCTCCGATGCGCAGCAGAAGCAGGAGAACCAGATTAAAGCGATCCGCAACTTCATTCAGCAAAAGGTAGATGTGATCGCCTTCTCCCCGGTCGTTGAGTCGGGCTGGGATACCGTATTAAAGGAAGCGAAGGATGCTGGCATCCCGGTGATTCTGACGGACCGTGCGGTGGATTCCAAAGATACGTCTCTATATGAGACATTTATCGGTTCCGATTTCGTCGAGGAAGGGCGCAGCGCAGGCAAATGGCTGGTCGAACAATACAAGGATACCGAGGAAGAGATCAACATCGTAGAGCTGCAGGGTACAACGGGTTCGGCACCGGCCATCGACCGGCAGAAAGGCTTTGCCGAGGAGATTGCCTTCAATCCGAAGCTGAAGGTGATCGCTTCCCAGACGGGTGATTTCACGCGGGCCAAAGGGAAGGAAGTCATGCAGGCGTTCCTGAAGGCGCATAAGAAGATCGACGTGCTGTACGCACATAATGACGATATGGGATTGGGTGCAATTCAGGCGATTGAGGCCGCGGGCCTGAAGCCCGGCGAAGACATCATCATCATTACCGTTGATGGCGTCAAGGACGGATTCGTCGCGGCGAGCGAAGGCAAAATCAATTTTATCGTCGAGTGCAATCCGCTGCTCGGCCCGCAATTGATGGATGCGGTACGCGATGTGGTAGACGGCAAGGATGTGGCTAAACGGATCGTTACGGTAGAAGGTGTATTCACCTCGGAGGATGCGAAGCGAGAGCTGCCGAACCGCCAGTACTGACGGGGGCCAAGGGAAAATAGCGCTCCGGACGACTGGCCTGGCCATGCGTCCGGAGCTGCTTACTATGGAAGGGAGAGGACTGTACAAATGATAGAGAACGAACCTATTTTACAAATAACTGGCATCCATAAGCAGTTCCCCGGCGTCAAGGCGTTGTCTGGCGTGAACTTCCGGCTATTCCCGGGTGAAGTTCATGCGCTCATGGGCGAAAATGGCGCAGGCAAGTCGACGCTGATCAAGGTGCTCACGGGGGTTTACACGGCCGATGCGGGCAGCGTTGTAATGAACGGCCGGACGATTGCGGTTCACAACCCGCAGGAGGCCCAGCACGCCGGTATCAGCACGGTGTATCAGGAAGTAAATCTATGTCCTAATCTGTCGGTTGCCGAGAACATTTATATCGGCAATGAGCCTCGCAGCCTGGGGCGCATCCGCTGGAAGGAAATGAACCGGAATGCGGAGCGGCTCCTGCAGGACAGATTGCATTTGCAAATAGATGTCACGCGAACACTTCAGTCCTACTCGGTAGCGGTTCAGCAATTAATAGCGATCGCCCGAGCCTTAAGCGTCTCGGCCCAGGTGCTTATTCTGGATGAGCCGACCTCAAGCCTCGATCAAAGTGAGGTTGCCCAGCTGTTCAAGATTATGCGCAAATTGAAAAGCGAAGGGTTGGCGATTTTGTTCGTAACGCATTTTCTGGACCAGGTGTATGAAATTTCAGATCGAATAACCATTCTCCGTAATGGAGAATTTGTTGGGGAATACATGGCGCAGGACCTTCCCCGCATAGAGCTGGTATCGAAAATGATTGGCAAGGAGCTTTCACTGCTCGAACAGCTGCCCAAGCAGCCGGGAGAGGGGGCGGAGCGGTGCGCCGGGATCCTGCTGGAGGCGAGCCGCCTTGGCAAGCGGGGTTCGATTGAACCATTTGATATTCGCATTCATAAAGGCGAGATTGTAGGCATTGCAGGACTGCTCGGCTCGGGGCGCACGGAGCTCGCCAGGCTGCTGTTCGGTGCGGATCGCGCCGATGAGGGTCAGGTTCGGCTAGGCGGTTTTAGCGGAATAATTGCCAGCCCGCGGCAAGCCATAGACCTGGGGATCGCTTTTTGCTCGGAGAATCGAAAGGCGGAGGGCATTATCGACGATCTGACCGTGAGGGAAAATATTATCCTTGCCCTTCAGGCGACGAAGGGCTGGTTCCGCACGATACCCCGCAAGCGCCAGGATGAAATCGCCGAAGAGTATATCCGCCTATTGAACATCAATCCGCCCGCACCCGAGCAGCTTATCCGCCACTTAAGCGGGGGCAATCAGCAGAAGGTGCTGCTGGCGCGCTGGCTGCTCACTGAGCCTGGCCTGTTGATTCTGGATGAACCGACAAGGGGCATCGACGTCGGGGCCAAAGCGGAAATACAGAAGCTCGTTGTCACTTTGGCGGAGAAGGGAATGTCCGTCCTGTTCATTTCCTCCGAGCTGGAGGAAGTGCTGCGGGTGAGCGACCGCGTGGCCATTATGCGGGATCGCCGCAAGGTGCAGGAAGTGCAGGGTGGAGCAGCAAGACAGTCGCAAGTTATGCAGGCGATTGCAGGGGGGGAGCCGAGATGATCAAGCATCGTTTGTTTTGGCCGTTATGCGTGTTAGCCGGTTTGCTGCTATTTAATCTCATTTATTCGCCGGATTTCTTCTCCATCAAAATGAGGGACGGCCATCTGTACGGCAGCCTCATCGATATCCTCAACTTCGGCTCGCCGCTGATTCTGGTAGCTATAGGGATGACATTAGTGATTGCGACGAGCGGCATTGACCTGTCGGTCGGCTCGGTCGTGGCCATTACCGGAGCCATGGCCTGCCTCAGCATAAGCCGCAGCGCCGACCAGAACGCACTTATAACGGTACTGATTGCCATCCTGGCTGCTCTTCTATTATCTGCGCTGCTTGGGCTGTGGAACGGCTTGCTTGTGGCAGGCTTTGGCATTCAGCCGATCATTGCGACGCTCATTCTGATGGTCGCCGGCCGGGGGATCGCCCAGCTGATCACGAACGGGCAGATCATCACCGTACTCAGCCCGAAATATCAATATATCGGTGCTGGTTCATTGTTCACCCTGCCCTTTTCGATCTTTATCGTGGCCGTCATGTTTGCGGCCGCATCACTACTGACGCGGAAGACGGCGCTAGGCCTGTTCATCGAATCGGTCGGCTGCAAGCCGACGGCGAGCCGTCTGGCGGGCATCCGCTCAAGGACGGTCATGCTTGCCGTCTATATGTTCTGCGGCCTGTGCGCGGGGATGGCCGGGCTTATTCTAAGCTCCAATGTATCCAGCGCCGACGGAAATAATGCCGGACTGTGGTATGAGCTGGATGCCATCCTGGCCGTCGTCATCGGCGGGACTTCGCTGAACGGCGGCCGGTTCTATCTAACGGGGACGCTGATTGGCGCGCTGATCATCCAGACCTTGACGACCACGATTTATATGGTGGGCGTTCCGCCGGAAATTACGCTTGTCGTCAAAGCGGTCGTCGTGCTTGCCGTCTGCCTGGTCCAATCGGATAAATTCCGGGGGCTGCTCCGCGGACGCGGTGGGCGCGGCAAAGCCGGCAATTATCCGGCGAACCGGGAGGTGAACCCCCATGCTTAAGCGCCAATATGTTCCGCTGCTTGTGACGGTTGGCCTGTTTATCCTGCTCTTTGCTGCAGGATCGTTCAGGTATACCGGCTTTTTCTCCCTCCAGGTGCTGATGAATTTACTTATCGACAATTCGTTCCTGCTGATCGCTGCTGTCGGCATGACCTTTGTTATCGTGTCGGGGGGGATCGACCTGTCTGTCGGCTCGATGATTGCTCTGACGACGATGATTTCGGCAAGTCTTCTGCAGCAGGGCTGGCCGCCGTATATAGTCATCCCGCTCGTGCTGTCGCTCGGCATCCTGTTCGGAACCACACTGGGGGCGATGATCCATTATTTCAACATCCAGCCGTTTATCGCCACGCTGGCGGGAATGTTTCTGGCCAGAGGGCTGTGCTATGTGATCAGCATCAATACGATTACGATCGATAATGCCTTCTACACCACGATGGCTCAGACAAAAATCAGGCTGCCGGGGAACACCTTCGTTTCAATCAGCGTCATTATCGCATTGCTGGTCGTTGCGCTTGGCATTTACATGGCCCACTATACGAGGTTCGGCCGCAATACGTATGCGGTCGGCGGCAATGAACAATCAGCTCTGCTGATGGGTCTGCCGGTGGCCCGGACTAAAATCATGGTGTACGGCTTCAGCGGCTTGTGCTCTTCGCTGGCCGGCGTCGTGTTCACCTTCTATATGCTCTCCGGATACGGCCTGCATGCGAGCGGCATGGAGCTCGACGTCATCGCGGCGGTTGTTATTGGCGGCACGCTGCTCACGGGGGGCGTAGGTTTTGTCGTCGGCACTTTTTTTGGCGTGATGATTCAGGGTGTCATTCAGACGATCATCAGCTTTGAAGGAACGCTGAGCTCGTGGTGGACCAGAATCGTCATCGGCGTGCTCCTGCTTCTGTTCATTCTGCTGCAAAAGCTGCTCGGGGAGCGGCGTCTGGCAGAGCGAAGCTGAGGGGCGAGGCTGTCAATTTGAAGGATATTCAAGGGGAATGCATCTTGTCCTTGGATATCCTCTTTTGCCTGTAAATGGACGAAAAACATGTTAGACTTGCAAAATAAGGAGATATAAGGCGATAAGGGGGACTGAGCGGTGAAAAAGGATCGCAAGGATTCGAAGCCTCTCGCTATGCGGCTGCTGAAGCTCATCTTGGCAGTCTGCCTGGTGGTGCTTCCGTTGGGCTGCGGTACGGTTCGCATGGGGAATGAGGATACGGCCGGTTCGAATAGGCATGAGAGTAGGATCGGCGAAGCCGGAAGGTCTGCAGGAGGCATGACACCAGAGGACGAGGCTATTCCAAGAGGCGGCGCCGTGCCTGATGAAGGCCTGTCATTAGACGGAAGACTTTCGTCTGCCGGAATCATGCCGTCTCATAGAGAGGGTCAGTCTGGAGGCACAGTCATGCCTTCCCGCCCGATTGTACTTGGCTTCTCGCAGCTTGGCTCGGAGAGCGACTGGCGCAACGCCAACAGCCAGTCTGTGAAGGAGGCGGCGAAGGAAGCGGGCATCACGCTGATCTTCGACAATGCCGAGCAGTCGCAGCGCAAGCAGTTTGAGGCGATCCGCAGCTTCATCCGGCAGAAGGTCGATGTCATCGCTATCGCTCCGGTCGTCCAATCTGGCTGGGAGGGCATTTTGGACGAAATCCAGGAGGCGGGCATTCCAGTCATCATCGTTGACCGGACGGTGGACACAGCCGACGCCTCGCAATACGTGACATTGATCGGGTCGGATTTTTATGAGGAAGGGCAAAAGGCCGGGAAGTATGTGCTGGACAAAATGGCGGCCTCAACCGGTCCGATAGGGATCGTGGAGCTGAAGGGAACAGAGGGCTCGACGCCCTCGATCGACAGGGGCAGGGGATTCCATGATACAATTACGGGTACCGATAAGTTTGTATTTCTAGGAAGTGAATATGCTGATTTCACTCACGAGCAGGGCAAGGACAGGATGCGTTCGCTGCTCCATCAACTGGGCGGCGATATCGACGTTTTATTTTCGCATAATGATGATATGGCTCTTGGAGCGATCGAGGCGATGGAGGAATACGGCCTGCAGCCGGGGAAGGATATCGTTATCGTGTCCGTGGATGGCACGCGCAAGGCGCTCGAGCAGCTGATCAAGGGCAAAATCAACTGTGTGGTCGAATGCAACCCGCTGCTCGGACCAAATCTGATGCAGGCGGTGAATGAAATCATGGAAGGACGTACCCTGCCCAAGCGGATCGTTACCCCGGAGAGCGTGTTTACGGAAGTGACGGCGGAGCGGGAGATCAGCAGCCGCAAGTATTAGCTAGCTAGGGTGAGAATGAAAGCAAATAAAGCCGTGTGAAAGCGATGGCGCGACAACGACGCAAGAGAACGAAACAGGGAAGCCTGAGCAGTAAATAGAAGGCAACGGTGGTAATAGGGAGCCGAGCACGAATAGGAAGCAGGAGCATGTCGTTGGACGGTGTTTGAAGGAGAGAGTAGAAATGGGGAATCGCGAACTGTACAGAATACTCGTTGTGGATGATGAAATACTGGTGCGGCAGGGCATCAAGCATATACTGGACTGGGAGCAGGACGGCTTTCAGATCGTTGGCGAGGCATCGAACGGCAAGGAAGCGCTGGAGCTGATCGAGACGCTGCGCCCGCAAATCGTATTGACTGATATCGTGATGCCGGTCATGGACGGTGAGGAGCTGACCCGGCTCATCAAGCACAACTGGCCGGAGATCGAAGTTATTGTGCTGAGCAGCTTCAGCGAATTCGACTATGTGCGCTCGACCTTCCAGAGCGGGGTCTCCGATTATATTCTTAAGCCGCACTTGGAGACGGGAATGCTCCTCGAGGTGCTTCGCAAAACAGCGGAAAAGGTGCCCGCTTCAAGCGGAGTTGTGCGTCAGAACTCAGATTCGGCATCGGTATCCATGCAGCAAAAGCAAACGCTGGAGAAGCTGCTTGCAGGATATGAATTAGAGCTGGATCGCGAACAGGTGGAGGAATGGTTCCCTTACCCTTATTTCTATGTACTGGGGAGCAGCGGGAATTCATCCGTTCCGGATGAATTGAAAGCGCTATTTCCGCGAATGACTGCGGCAAAACTGCCATGCGGTCCGATTGCCGGGCATCCCGGGCTTTGCGTGTACGTATTGAATGTCGACGAAGAGGGACGTGAGGCGCTGCCGACCAAGCTCAAGAGGCTGTATCCTGCTTCCCTGTCAGAGGCAGGGGAGCTGTTATGGGTGCTCAGCGATCCCTTTCCCCTATTGGATCAGCTCGGCGGGATTTACAGGGAAGTCTGGCTAAAGCTGCTGCAGTATCGCTTCTTCCTGCCGCTGGATGCTGTGCTGATGCCAGGCCAGCTGCCGGAGCCGGAAGAGGTGAAAGAGTTTCCGCTTCAGGCCTTCATGGAACAGGTTCGCAGGCTGCAATTGGAGGAAGGGTTCGATGAGCTGGAGCGTTATATTGCCTGGCATACCAAGGCCTATACGGCGGAGGTGTTTGAGTTTAAGTCATTGATCGGAAATATTCTGTTTAACGTCATACATATGCTTGGCAGCCTGAACCTGGATGTTAGGGCGCTGGATGAAGCCCAATATGCCTACTTCAAAGCCATTGACGAGGCGCAGCATGTCAGCGGCATTACTTCGCTGCTCGAGGAGTTCCGCCGGCAGACGAAGGATTGCGTGCAGGCCGCCCAGCAAGCGCTGCAGGAGGGCAACCCCAATATGAAACTGCTGCTCGATTACATCGATAAGCATTATGCGGAGCCGATTAGCCTTACAGAGATGGCGCAGCATTTCCATTTCAATCCGTCTTACCTATCCAGCTTTTTTGCGGCGCACCATCATGAAGGCTTCAAGGAGCACCTCAACCGGGTGCGGATCGACAAGGCAACTGATTTGCTCCGCAAGCGGGATATTCCGATCTCGGAAATCAGCAGCAGGGTGGGATATGGCGATCACAGTTATTTTTGCAAAGTGTTTAAGAAGAGCACAGGGCTGTCCCCGACCCAATACCGGAGACAATATGCCGAACGAGTGGTGAAGGAATGATGATGAGGGCACGGTTTGAGCGGCTGAAATTTCATGGATTATTTATTAAATTGTTCGCCGTTATGGTTATTTGCATTGTGACGATTACGGTGTCCGTCGTATGGACGAATCTGCGCATGACGGAGCAGCTGTTTCTGGAAACGTTCAGCATCACGAATTCCAAAGTCATTGATCAGATTCATAACAATTTCGAAGCGTTCCACTACTCGATCGTGCTGGCGGCGAATCAAGCGCAGCAGAGCGGGACGCTCAAGACCTTTCTGACTGAGGCCGAAGCGCCCCAATCTATACGTGTGATGAATTCCTATTACAACATGACCCAGCAGATGAAACGGGTTCAGTCCATGGTGGATGCCTATTCCGTCGGGGTGGCGATCGTTGGAAAGAACGGGCGAAGCTATTCGGGGAACGTCAATTTGGCTAAGCCTTCAGCTCTTGAACTGCAGCGGAGCGAACTCACGGCCAAAGCGCAGGCGAACCCGGACAAGCTGATGTATCAATTGTACCGCGACGCGTCTGGGCGGCAGTTCATCGTGACAACCAAGGTGCTGATGGAACGGACGACGGGCCAGGAATATGGCATGCTGTACATCGTCATTGACGAGAATGATTTCAAACCCTTCTATACCAGCTTTACAAGCGAAGGGAACGATGTCGTCATTATGGACAAGAACGGGACAGTGATGACGAGTAATATTCCGGATCTTACCGGGCGGAGGAGCGTCGAGCTGCTGTCCTATGCTGAAGAGATCGAAGAACAGGGCTTGGTTGTGAAAAAAGTGACTCTTATGGCCAAAGACCAGCTCATGCTGGCTCAGTATTTGCCTTCCTATGACTTCTACCTCGTCAACATGATCGACCAGCAGATGGTGCTCGGCCAAATGGTCAATACGCGAAGCGTCGTCCTCATTTGTCTGGCGATCGTGCTGGTTGCCCTGGTCGTGGTTTTTCTGATCTCCCGCAAAATGACTCGCTCACTCACCCTGCTGGCCCGCCAAATGTCGAAGGTGACCCGGCGGAATTTCCATAACTATGTCAACGTCTCGGGCGGCTACGAAATACGCGAGCTGGGTCGGGCCTATAACTATATGCTCGACGAGATCCATGAATATGTCGACAAGCTCGTGGAGACACAAAAGGGGCAGCGGAAGGCGGAGCTTGCCGCTTTGCAGCAGCAGATCAACCCTCATTTTCTGTACAATACGTTAGCTTCGGTCAAATTTCTCGTTCAGCAGGACAGCAAGGACAAGGCGGTGGAGACGATCCATGCGCTTATTTCGCTGCTGCAAAATACGATCAGCAACGTCAGCGAGACGATTACCGTGGAGCAGGAGCTGGCGAATCTGAGAGCCTATGTATTCATTAACCATATCCGCTATGGGGAGCGGATTCGGGTGAACTATTACGTTGCGCCGGATTGCGCACATTACCAGGTGCCGAAGCTGATGATCCAGCCGTTTATGGAAAATGCCTTTTTCCATGCCTTCAATGTGAAGGGGGAAGGCGTGATCCATGTGCTGGTAGCAAAAGAGGGATCCAAATTGGTCTGCGAGGTGGCCGACAACGGCGATGGCATGGATATGGCGGCGTTTGAGCTCGAGCACGGGACGGCGGGCAGAGCCGGGCGGCCGGCTTACGAGGCTGCTGATGCAGGGGCGGTTGAGGTAGTGGCAGGTAGTGCTCGGGCTGGTGCAGGTGCAGGCAGTGCTTGGGCTAGTGTAGATGCTGGCAGTGCCCAGGCTGGTACAGAGGCAGGCGGTGCTCGGGCCGGTGCAGGTGCAGGCAATGCCCAGGATGGTGCAAAATTCAGAGGCTCGCGCAAACTGTTCTCAGGTATTGGCGTGGCCAACGTCAATGACCGGATCCGGCTGCTTTACGGCGAGGAGTACGGTGTGACAATTACAAGCAGGCTCGGCGAGGGCACACGCGTACGGATGACGCTGCCGCTCATTGTAGCAAATTAAATTCAATTACAAATTGCCTTATATTTTGGTCTTCATCGAATGCTAAAATGCCATATCCTAATGCCTGTACCAAGCTGTTATTATTCTAAATGGAATTCATGTAACTAAAATCGCCCTAAGCGAATGTTCCAGGGGATTACATGGATTTTACGCACTTAAAACCAAAAATCCAGCCATCATTGGCAATTTCCCCACTTCTAACGACATACAATCCATCAAAAACTATTTTTATCTCCTTGCCGCAGAAACTAACTACGATAAATCCATTTATTCTTGGAGCTGAACAATTTAAAACGGATGTGGGGCAGCTTAGAAGAAGCCAAAAAAATTACCAGAATCCAAAGAAAAAACATACGCCATTTGAAAGCGTATTCACCCAAACGATAAAATCACAAATTCCAATAAAGGAATTGCTAACGCTGCCTTCTGGCCCGTGCTACGATAAATTCAGACCCTGTGGTAAGCGTTTACAAATTAAAAACCAGCAGGGGCAGGAGAACTCATTTACGATCAAAGGGGCTGAAACGATGAAGAAGGTACTAGCTTTATTCCTGAGCTGCATGGTGCTTCTGGCAGGCTGCTCATCCGGCGGAGGCGGCCAAGAGCCGGCGGCAAGCGGAGGCAATAGCGGCGGCGATTCCGGCAGCAAGGCGGAGGAAATTACCATTTGGGCCTGGGACCCGGCGTTCAATATTGCCGCGCTGAACATTGCAAAGGAAGCGTACAGCAAGAAAAATCCCGACGCCAAAATCAACATCGTAGAATTCGCGCAAGCGGATATCATTCAGAAGCTGAACACGGGGCTGAACTCCGGGACGACGAAAGGGCTGCCGAACATCGTGCTGATTGAGGACTACCGGGCGCAGGGCTTCCTGCAATCCTACCCAGACGCGTTCTATGATCTCAGCGGCAAGGTGCGCTCCGAGGATTTCGCGGATTACAAAATCGGGCCGACCAGCTTGAACGGCAAGCAATACGGCGTACCGTTCGATTCCGGAGTCACGGGCATGTATGTCCGCAAAGACTATATTGAGCAGGCGGGATACACGCTGGACGATTTGAAGAATATCGATTGGAAGAAATATATCGAGATCGGAAAGGCCGTTAAGGAGAAAATCGGCAAGGACATCATTACGCTTGACCCGAACGATCTGGGAATCATCCGCATGATGATTCAATCCGCAGGATCATGGTATTTGGCCGAGGACGGCAAGACGCCTGACCTAGCGGACAATGCGGCGCTGAAAGAAGCGTTCGAGCTGTACAAGGAAATGATGGAGTCGAACGTCGTGAAGGTGAACGCGGACTGGAGCCAGTTCATTGCCAATATCAATAATGGAGATGTGGCTACCGTGCCGACGGGCAACTGGATTACGCCATCGGTCAAAGCGGAAGCCTCCCAGGCCGGGCAATGGGCAATCCTGCCGATCCCTAAGCTCCCGCAAACGCCGAACTCCGTGCACGCAACGAATTTAGGGGGAAGCTCCTGGTACGTCATGAACATACCAGGCGCAGAGACGGCTGCGAATTTCCTTGCCGAGACCTTCGGATCGGACGTGGAGATGTACCAGAATCTGCTGACGAACGTCGGCGCGATTGGCACACTGAAGGCGGCCGCTACCGGCGAAGCCTATGCCAAGCCGGATGAATTCTTCGGCGGGCAGCAGATCGTTAATGATTTTGCGGCCTGGACGGCCGAGATTCCAAAGGTGAACTACGGCATTTCCACTTATGCGATTGAGGATATCCTGATCGTCGAAATGCAGAATTACTTGAACGGCAAAGGCATCGACCAGGCGTTAAGCGATGCGCAGGCACAGGCAGAAGCTCAGGTTAAATAAAGCGGCGGGATATCCGCCCGTTTCATAACAATTACCCAGAACCCCTGGGCGCTGAGCTGCATCCAGACATGTTGAGGCGAAGCGTCCCGGGGTTATTTTTCGGGCAGAAAGGGGCTCTTGCTAACGATGAAAGCGGACAGAACAGGCCTTAGTATCCGCGCTAAAAGCAATCTAACCGGGTGGAGCTTCATCCTGATTGCCGTGGTCATGATCGCGGCCTTCTATTTCTATCCGATGGTTCAAGCGCTGATCCTGTCGTTCAAGACCGGAACGGGGAGCAATTTGACTTATACGGGAGGCTCCAACTATGTAAGGCTGCTATCCGACAAAACATTTCTGACGTCCTTATCGAACACGTTCATTTACTTGCTCATTCAGGTTCCGGTTATGATCCTTCTCGCGTTGTTTATTTCGGTGCTGTTGAACGACAGCAAGCTGAAATTCCGCGGTTTTTTCCGGACGGCGATCTTTCTGCCGTGCGTTACCTCGCTTGTCGCTTATTCCGTTGTGTTCAAATATTTGTTTGCAGCAGACGGGCTGGTGAATTCGCTCCTGTTGAAGCTGTCCGTCATCCAGGGGCCGATTCAGTGGATCACCGATCCATTCTGGGCGAAGATTACGATCATTATTGCGATTACCTGGCGCTGGACTGGATACAACATGATCTTTTACTTATCAGCGCTGCAAAATATCGACAGCTCTATCTATGAAGCTGCGCGGATCGATGGGGCCTCGTCATTCAAGCAATTTACGAAAATCACGGCTCCGATGCTGAAGCCGATCATTTTATTCACCTCAATTACCTCCACGATTGGTACGCTGCAGCTCTTTGACGAAGTCATGAACATTACGAAGGGCGGGCCCGGCAACGCGACGCTCTCGATTTCGCAGTATATTTACAATCTGTCCTTCAAGTACACGGCGGACTTCGGATATGCGGCAACCGTATCGTACTCCATCGTGGTCATCATTGTTCTGTTGTCTATCCTTCAATTTAAAGTGGCAGGTGATAAAAAATGAGCAATCTGAAGCGCGTGTTCACCTACGCTTTTCTCGGCGGAGCAGCGTTCGTCTCGATTTTCCCCTTTCTGTGGATGGTTGTGAGCGCCACCAACAAGTCGGTTGATGTCACCAAGGGCCGCCTGCTGCCCGGCAGTCATTTGCTGGATAATTTCCGGAAGCTTGCCGAATCGACCGATCTATGGACGTCATTATGGAATTCTGCGAAAATATCTGTGCTTACGACGATTTTGGCGATTGTCATCGCGTCGCTGGCCGGGTACGGCTTTGAAATTTACCGCAGCCGGGCGAAGGATATCGTCTTCAGCGTCCTGCTGCTATCGATGATGATTCCGTTTGCAGCACTGATGATCCCGCTCTACCGGATGTTCGCCAACATTTCCGGCAGCCTCCCGGCGATTGGCATCGATACGATGGCTTCGGTCATGCTGCCGACGATTACAACAGCGTTTCTGATTTTCTTCTTCCGGCAGAATTCGAAAATGTTTCCTAAGGATATGGTGGAAGCCGGACGCATTGACGGGCTGAGCGAGCTGGGGATATTTTTCAAAATATTCATGCCTACGATGAAAACGACCTATGCCGCCGCAGGCATCATTACATTCATGTCGAGCTGGAACAATTATTTGTGGCCGCTCATCGTGCTGCAATCGCCGGGGCAGAAGACGATCCCGCTGCTCATCTCCAATCTGGGGTCGGGTTATTCGCCGGACTACGGCCTCATTATGCTGGCAATTGTCATCGCCACGCTGCCGACGGCGCTGGTATTTTTCCTGATGCAGAAGCATTTTGTGGCAGGCATGATGGGTTCGGTGAAGTAGATGAGTCACCATGACGAGCTGCCGCCCGCGCGCCATAACGTGTCACCATCGCAAGGCTGGCAGAGGGAGTCAGCGGCGATGACAGCCAGGGCGCCCCGGTAGAGTAAAGCTATATATGCAGCTATACTTGTTGTAGAGAAACCGCTTGGGGATCCGGGCGGTTTCTTCGATAAGATGTTAGTACTGCTCTACGCCAGTATGGATCTGGGAATGCGAAGAACTTGTTCTGATGAAGGGGCATGATGCCAATCGCTCCGACCAGGTCGTCCAATAGACATCAGGGAGGCAAGCTGCATGCAAAGATTATATCAATTGAGTGAAATTAAACAGATGATTCAGGAGTACCCATTAGTGCTGCTTCTAATCAAGACGAGTCAATGCGGCGTATGTGAATCGATTCAGGCGAAGGCGGCCGGGTTATTGGAATCCCATACGAAGGCAAGGGGAATCTACGTATTCATGGAGGATGCCCCCGTCACGGCAGCGGAGTACTTGGCGTTGTCTGCACCGACATTGCTGCTCTTTTTTCAAGGAAAGGAAGTATACCGTGAATCCCGCTTTGTCCGCTTTGAGGAGCTGGAGCAGGTGCTGCGAAGGTATGAAGGGGCTTTAGAGGAGATGTGAATACGCTGAGTGCTGAGTAAAAGGGAGAGGGCAACTTAATTGCTTTCTGAGCGTCTAAGAGTTAGACAGGTTTTGGTAAAAGGAGGAAGAATCCCGATGAAAATTCGCGGCATCATGGTTGTTTGCACAGCTATTCTGTTGACACAGCTTTTAGCAGATGCGCCAACTTCAGCGAACGTGGAGGGGAGCGGCAATTCTCCAGCGGATCAAATCCAGGCTCAGAAAGCGTCCTCCGGTCATGTCCAAGCGGGGGAGCAGCTTGTGCTCAAGCAGGCCGCCCCCTATTTTGCCGATCCGCTGTCCGGGAGGGAGCGGGTTGATAGCTTCAAGGTGAACTATTTTGGTCAGCCAGGGGAGGCGTTCGCCGTGGAAGCCAGGTCGGGCGAAATGTTTACGCTGCAGGACTATTCCCGGGGGAAGCTATGGGTTCCCGTCTGGTATACGACAGAGGCTTCAAGCCGAGTAGTAAATACCGCACCGGTATATATAAGCCTGCGTGCAAAAACGAAGCTGTCATTGACACCTGGCAGTTCGGTTCGGTGGAGCGCCAGCACTCTTGGAAACGGGGAAGAACGCCCGATATCGGTTGCCAGGTGGGACGATTGGTATGGCATTGCCGCAAGCCCGGCACATTGGCATGAGGACGATATTATGAACCGGCCAATTGTGCTGTGGGTTCATGAGAGCCAGGTCACGGAGCAAAAGGAGATATCCGAGGGTTTAATGGAGCCAAGCTCGTCCGTTTCTATTACAGCGGTTCGAGATATCGCCGACTTGCTGCTCCATAAAGGAGCCTCAGCTGAGGATGCAGCCAGGCTTCTGGGTCAGCCCGCTGTGAAGGAGCATTCGGGGAATGTTGAACTCGCGGGGCGTACGTACCTGCTGGGCGAGAGCTGGAGATTTGTGCGTCCAGAAGGGCAATTCATCGCTTACTTCTCCCCAGCGGGCCGACTTGAGACAGGCAAGTGGATATGGCCGGCAGGCGATAAGCCAATGAGCGGGCTGTTTGCTGGTGATGACTATCCGTTTACCCATCATTTTATGGCGGGCCCGCTCCCGGCGACATTGAAAATGCCTTACGTATGGCGGAATCAGGGAGATTTGCAATACGCTTACTTAACCGGGGCTAGTGATGACGTCCTTGTAGTTCAAGGGGATGATGGACGTTTCAGCGGGATGCATGATGATTCAAATGTATATGGCATTGATCGGTTAACAGGAGAGAAGCTGTGGCAAATCGATGCCGGATACGGCAGGCTCCTCACGATGATGGGGAATGCGGATGATTCGGTCACCGTCTATACATCGTTCAGCCCGGAGAAGAAAGCGTATGAGGACAGGGTGCGCCACATTCGGCTTGCCGATGGGAAAGTACTGTGGGAATTAAGGCCGGAGGGCGGTGAAGAAGGAAGGTTTCTGGAAATCAGCGGGGCCAAGAATTCCGTCATTATATATGACCGGCCGGACATGGGCAGGGAAACAGGCCATTTAGCCGTGCTGGACAGGACGACTGGGAAGCAGAAATGGGAAATTGCCATCCAAGGCGATTATCGGGTGCTGAACTCCGGGGCGGACGATCCGTATATACTTATCCAAGCAGGCCAGCTTCTGCAAGCCAGGGAGACGGAAACAGGCACAGTAGTCTGGACCCTTCAGGCGGATACGATAACCGGCGAAGACCCGCATTTATATCCGTATTATGCCGGCGGTCCGAGAATCGATCCTTTTGCGCCTGAGAACAGCTTAAGAAGATGGATCCTCCATGGAGATCAGTGGCTGCTGGTCGATCTGGAGACGGGAAGTGAGGCAGCGCGGTATCCGGCAAAGACGGGAGAACGCTTTGAGGTGCTGAATGAGCGGTACCTTCTTATCCAGCGTCAACTGCCTGCAAAAGCCGCGTCAGCAGATTCCTCTGCTGAGAGCTATGAATCGGTATTATATGATGCGGCCGCTGGCAAGAAGCTCTGGACTGTGCCGGGGCAAGCGTCGAAAGGCATCATCGAAGGGGAGCATATGTATCTGGTTCTGGACGGCGTTCCGGTAAAAGCAGCGCTGCAGACAGGACGCATTGTATGGAAGCTTCCTGTCACCGCCAGTCAGAATTACTCCCTCATGACCCCGGGCAGCTATGTGCTGCTGGATGAATACGTCCTGCTCGCCTATGGCTACGACCTGCTTGCGATCGGCAAGAAGGATGGGCATATCGCAGGACGCATACAGAACATTTGGATGGGATACGCTGAATTAAGAGAACAAATCTCCCGCAGCGGCCTGCTGAATATAACGGGAGATGAAATATACGCTGGATCCGCCAACGGCGCTGTTACCCGGCTGAGCGTAAGGAAGCTGGAACATAGATTAAAGGAACTAGACAAATAGTCGTGTACCAAGACGATTCCCCAAGTATCTGGCAATAGTTGATAGCAATAATACAAGTAGGGCTTATAGGCCGATCGAAGGATTTCGATGGGTCTTTTTGTCGTGGTTGTACTGAAACTCCCTTGATGATCTCAGGAATTGCCTGGAAATTGGGGACTTCGACACATTCAAGAAAAATGTAGAATCATGTATTATTGTGTAGAACTAAATACATAGAATATGTTAGGGAAAGGAAGATGACACTTGAAAATGAAGTCCAAAAAGACGGTAATGATCGGGACAGCGCTTGTTCTATTGTTGACTTTTTCTGCCGGGGTGTCTGCGGCTTCCACGCTGGAGCGCATTCAGGCTAACTTGAACCACGGCATTTCGTTTTTGTTGAACGGACAGGCATGGACGGCTAAAGATGCAAACGGGGCGAAGGCTGTTCCAATCAGTTATAAGGGGACGACTTATGTACCGCTGCGCGCTGTGGCTGAGGCTACAGGGGCGGACGTTCGCTTCGATGCTGCCAAACAGCAAATTTCGATTACGACGGGACCGGTTGCCGAAACTCCGGGCAAGGGAGAACGCAGCCCTTTTAGCGTAGATAACGTATCTCATTTCAAATGGAGCTACTATACAAGCGGCATTACTCGGAACAAGGCTGATTTGCAGTTCGGAGAGACGCAATACGAAGCTGCGTTTATGGTTACGGGCGTGAATAGTGCCGGACAAGGCGTTGCTTTTAAAGTCAAGGACGGCACGAAAAAAGTCGGTGTACTGGTTGGCTTCAAAACGCCGAAGTCTGATAAGGAATACTCTGGAAGTTATACGATTGCCGATAAGGATGGACAAGCCTTTGCAACCGGTAAAATCGAGAACGGCACCGTAGTTGAAAACGTCCTGGTGCTGCCTAGTAACACTACCGAGCTGTACGTTAAATTTATCGGACCAGCCGGACAAGATTCCACGGGCTACGTCATCTGGGACGAAAGCTGGCTGGAGAATTAAATGCAATTATTTCTATGTAAATAATCTACTTTCAAGCCGAAAGATAACCGCTTGTATGCGGCCGTCTTTCGGCTTTTTGCATGGTTATTGCTATGTTGTTGATTAGTATATTTGTTAAAATTAGTGACACAGTGACATTAATCACGTATAATCATGAGAAGATATAGAGTATAACAGGTGTTTGAAATTAGTGGTACAATTTCAAGGTGGTTAAAGGGGGACAATCGAATGATATCCCTGCAGGAGGTTAGCAAGAGCTATGGCCAGCAGCGAAATGACCGATTAGCTGCGGTTCAGGAAGTAACACTCACGGTTGAGGAAGGAACGATTCATGGCATCATCGGACCTAGCGGTGCAGGAAAATCCACGCTGCTGCGGCTGATGAATATGCTGGAAGCTCCGGATGCAGGGAGGGTCATCATTGCAGGCCAGGACTGGACCGTTTTAAGTGAAAGCGAGCTGCGCCGGGCGAGAAGATCCATCGGCATGATTTTTCAGCAATTCAACTTGCTTCAGAATCGTACGGTTAGCGGCAACGTCTCCGTTCCCCTGGAGCTGGCTGGGCTGCCGAGGAAGGAGCGGGCTGAACGGGTTCGCGAGTGCCTGCGGTTTGTCGGGTTATCGGACAAGGCGGAGGAATACCCGGCGGCGCTTAGCGGAGGGCAAAAGCAGCGGGTAGCGATAGCCCGCGCACTGGCCAATCACCCGAAGGTACTGCTCTGCGACGAGCCGACCTCCTCCCTCGATCCGAATACGACGAATGATATCCTTGGCGTCTTGAGGCATGTGAACGAGACCTTGGGCGTCACGATCATTATCGTCACGCACGAGATGGAAGTGGTAGCGCAGCTATGCCAACGGGTCTCCGTTATGGAGGACGGCCGATTGACGGACAGCTTTGCACTGCAGCCTCAGAACCGTGCTTCTGCGATCCTGTCACCGAAATCGTACAGGGAACAGCTGTTGGGTACGGAGGAGCTTAGCGATGTTTGATATTTCTGTCATGCTGGACAGTATGGTTCAATACGAGGCTGAAATCAGGAAGGCGATCGGCGAGACCTTCTTCATGGTGGGAATATCGGTTGCCGCTGCCATCGTCTGCGGCCTGCCTGTTGGCACTCTGCTGTTCCTGTGCCGTAAAGGCCAGATCTACGAGAACCGTTTCTGGTCATGGCTGCTTAACGGCTTCGTCAATATCATCCGCTCCTTCCCTTTTCTGCTGCTGGTCGTCTTCATGATTCCGCTCACCCGGATCATTGTGGGTACAGCAATCGGTACGGTGGCGGCCTCGATACCTTTGTCGGTAGTGGCGATTGCGCTCTATGCCCGGCAGGTGGAGCAGGCGCTGCTCGATGTGCCGCGCGGCGTGATCGAAGCGGCGCGTTCGATGGGTGCGTCGAAGCTGGAGATGATCGTCAAATTTCTGTACGTGGAGGCTCGATCAGGCCTCGTGCTGGGATTAACTACGTCGACGATCAGCTACATTTCCTATTCAACCGTCGTGGGGATCGTCGGAGGCGGCGGGATTGGCGATTTTGCCATTCGCTACGGATATCAGCGTTTTGAAACGGAACTGATGACCGGGGTGATCCTATTGATGATCGTGCTGGTACAGGGAATTCAATATGCAGGCACGACGATTTCGAAGTTGCTGGATAAGCGGTCATAGCTGTAAGAATTATAATTTTTTACATTATACTTAGAGAAATATTCGGAGGGAAACATACGATGAAAAAATGGATGCTCATGCTCTCATTACTAGTGGTCGTTGTGGCCGGCTGCGGTAAACAAGCGGCCAACGGCCCAGCAAATAAGGAGGCTTCTCCAGCGGAATCGCCGCAGCAGCAGGAGGAGGTCACGCTTAAAGTGGCAACGCTTATTCCGCCGATGACCGAGATCCTCGAACTCGTTCAGCCGCTGCTGAAGGAGGAAGGTGTTAATTTGGAGCTTGTTGTATTGTCGGACAATATCCAGCCGAACGATGCGCTGGCGAATAAGGAAGTAGACGTCAACTTCTTTCAGCACGTCCCGTATATGGAGCAGTACAACCAGAACAAGAATGCTAACCTGGTAGCTGTACAACCAATCTATCACGCTGTATACGGCGCTTATTCGAAGCGTTATAAATCGATGGAGGAGCTGCCGGAGGGCGCGGTGATCGCCATCGCTAACGACCCGTCCAACATTGGACGTTCGCTGGATATGCTGGATAAAGCCGGCATTATCAAGCTGAAGGAAGGCGTCGGCATTGAAGCGACGCAAGCAGACATTATCGAAAATGAGAAGAACTATAAGTTTGAGGAAGTGGATTTGCTTATGCTGGCGCGGATGCTGGACGATGCGGATCTCGTGCTCATGACGCCGGCTTATGCGAGCCCGCTCGGTTTGACGCCGAAGAAGGATGCGCTATTGACCGAGACGGCGGAATCCGATTTCGCGATTACACTAGTAGCCCGCGAGGATAACAAGGACTCCGAAGCGGTGCAGAAGCTGGCCAAGGCCATGTCCGGTCCTGAGGTGAAGCAGTTCCTGCAAGACAATTACGATGAAATCGCCATTCCTGCTTTCGAATGATTCCAATGAACTTTAAACAAAAATCCGGGATTTCCCCATGCGGGAGGCCCCGGATTTTTGTTTCTAACAATACAGGTGATCCACAGGCAGCCCTAGATTTCGGAGAAGATGAGGACGTCATGTATCAAAAATATACCGGCCGTTACCGTTGACAGCTCCGGCGTGGTCACGAAGGCTAAGAAGCCGGATGGTGAAGAGAAAACTTTGTTGATTGCCGTTTTGGTGTGAGGCTTGGGATCTGGTTAGGCATGTGATTGCGAAAATAATACCTAATGAGTAAAGAAAAGGAGCATTCTATATTAACTGAATGCTCCTGATCTACTAAGGCCAATATGGATTGTATTGAACGTAACCTCTATAGGTCACATAATGGTACCCTGAACCATCGTTATTAATAACGGTGAGGGAAGGATTAACCAGTTGTAGTGTTCCTGTAAACCTACCAGCTGGAAAGTAAGTAATGTGGTAGTAACTAAGTGATGGAAAACTAGAATCTTTCTCTCCCTTTGCAAAATTAATAGTTCTAGAAACTTCTACATATTTTGGAGAGGTATCATAGAAGTCATTAGCCTTATTTGCTGCACTGGCTGTTGATGCTGGCAATACTGAAGTAATAGCAATTAAAAATGTCAAGAAGAGAGTGATAAAAGATATTCTTTTTAAACTAAAATTCATAGATTAACACCTCCTTTTTAATTAATATATACATTTGTGGAAAATAAATCAATTGAATTTTAAGTATAATATGTAAATATAGAAATTAAAGGTATTTAATTGAATAAAGATAATATACAAGCATGATTTCTTTGATGCGAGACTTCGAGGATCCCTTTTAATGATTCCTCAGGAGAGTAGATTAATGTCATAGCGTTATTCGACCCGGCGCAGACGCAAATCCTTCGTAAACCATTGACGGTAGCTGAGCGCGCTGAGCAGGATGCTAGTAATGGCGGCGGAGCTGGTAAAGGCAAACACGATCAGAATTTGATAGCGGACCGCTTCGACGGGATCGGCTCCGGCGATAATCATGCCGGTCATCATGCCCGGCAGCTGGACGAGCCCTACGGTTTTCATTCCATCGATCGTCGGGATCATACTCGATTTCACGGAGCGTATCATGACATCCTGAACCGATCTCCGAGCGGATGCACCCAGGGAGAGCAGCGTTTCGATTTCGCCGCGCGAAGCAAGGATATCGCGTTTGAACTGGTTCAGGAACAATCCGGCTACCACCATGGCGTTGCCAATGGTCATGCCGCTGATCGGAATGATGTATTGGGGTGTAGGCTCTATAATGTCCAGTCCCAGCAAGAGGCCCATCATGAGCAATTCCGTGGCTGTAATGGCGATGGCTACTCTCCACCAGATTCCTGCCAGCCCTTTGCCCCGCTTGGCGGCATTGCTGGCAGCGACGGTAATCATGAATATGACGATAGCGATGATGAATAACGGATGATTGCTGTTAAATACAAACTGAAGCACATAGCCGACGAGCAGCAGCTGCGCAGCGGCACGGATCGTTCCGATGGCGATATCCTTCTCCAGATCAAGCTTCTGCCATACGGAGATCAGCATCGTGACCATGACGAAAATGATCGTAAAGCTGAGTGCTAAGAGAGACATAATTCACCCCTGTCTAGCGGCTGATTCAGGAATTTGCGGGCAAGACCTGTCTCGGGCTGCTCAAAAAACTGCTTCGTAGGCGTCTTTTCCAGCAGGGTGTGATCCCCCATAAACCAGACATAATCGCTGATCCGGGCAGCCTGCTCCAGTTGATGCGTCACCCAGATCATGGCGGTGCCTTCCTGGCGATGCCACTGTTGGAGCAGTTCCTCTACCCTTATGGCGTTGCTCTGATCCAGCGAAGCTGTGATTTCGTCGAGCAATAGTATTTTTGGCCGCAGCAGCAGCGACCGGATCAGGGCGATGCGCTGCTTCTCCCCGCCGGATAAATCGGCTGCATTTTTGCTGAGGTCGATCATCTCAAGGCCTGCTTGTGCAAGCAGCTTGCCCACAAGCGGAGCGTCGTAAGGAATGCGGTGCAATTGATGCACCGTCCGCAAATTATCCTCGACGCTGCCGGGCAGCATGACGGCCTGCTGGGCAACATAGCAGACGGCTTTACGCCATTCTATAGGATCGATTTGCGTGGAGGATATGCCCTCCAGGCGGATATCGCCTTCATCGGCTATATCCAGCAGGGATAAAATTCGCAGCAAGGTGCTTTTGCCTTGCCCTGACATGCCCAGAAGGGCAACGCGGTCGTGGCGGGCTACCGCTGCGCTGACATTGCTAAATAGAAGAGTCCCGGGCGAGTCCGCATGGCTCTTCTTCAAATGTTCCAATTCAAGCAGAGTAGGCAAGATGGTGGGCACCTCTTTTTACAGGATATTTATATAGTACATTTTAACAAATCTTTGGAATAAAAAGTGGATTACACAACGTATGAAATAATGTTATAATACTTGAAAGTGAAATGAATTTACATGAAACATATCATGGATGGTTTCAAGTGTGACTTCCTTCACTGGAATAAGTATTAATTTGTAGTATTCTAAATTCAAGGCAACAAACAGAGCTTGATAATAACAAAAATAAAATTTGAATATGGATCTTCGGGGTAAGGTGAAATTCCTGACCGGCGGTGATAGTCCGTTCCTTGAACGGCCTTCAGCCCGCGACTCCCTGTCTGAATGAGGCAGGGACTGATCTGGTGAAAATCCAGGGCCGACGGTAAAGTCCGGATGGGAGAAGATCAAGGGTAAGCATGCTGCGGATTTGTCATGTCCAGGCAAGCTTATTTGATCAGCCCCCGTGTAGGTCGACGATGTCGATGACGGGGGTTTTCTGCGTATAAGACTCCGTATTCAAGGTAAGGAGACTGCAAGATGGAAAACGCAACTGTAGGAGTCAAAATCAAACCTTCGCTGCCGCTGCAGGCCGCCCGCCCGAAAAGCGGGTTCTGGCTAGTCGTCCTCGGAGCTGCCCTTTGGGGGGCCGATCCGCTATTTCGGATCATTTTGCTTAAGTCGCTCACATCGGCGCAAATCGTGCTGCTGGAGCATATTATCATCGCCTTGATTGCTATTCCGGTCATGTGGAAGAATCGCCAGGAGCTGCGAGGAATGGGCTGGAGGCAGGCCGGAGCCCTGCTCTTCATTTCCTGGGGCGGATCGGCCATAGCCACCATCCTGTTCACGATGGGACTCGTTCATGGCAATCCCAATGCCGTTCTGCTTCTGCAGAAGCTCCAGCCGCTGTTTGCGATCGTCCTGGCAAGAATGCTGCTGAAGGAACGGCTGCCGCGTCATTTCTCTTGGCTGATTATTCTGGCACTGGCCGGCACCTATCTGCTGACCTTCGGCTTTACTCTGCCGATCGGGCACTGGAGCGAAATCGTACAGGTCGGCAGCCTGCTGTCGCTTGGCGCGGCGGCGCTGTGGGGCGGTTCTACAGTAATGGGCCGTCTGATGGTGGGCCAAATGAAATACGAGACGGTAACCTCGCTTCGCTTCGTGCTAGCACTGCCGCTTTTGTTCGCGATTACCTGGAACGAAGGGGCAGCTTGGAACATACCTACTGAGGCTGGCGCTTTTGCGGCCGTATCCTTGAACTTGCTCGGTCAAGCGCTGCTGCCAGGCTTGCTCAGCCTGCTCGTCTATTATAAAGGGCTGACTACGACCAAGGCCTCGGTCGCCACACTTGCGGAGCTAAGTTTCCCGATGGTCGGAGTACTGATCAACTGGATTGCCTTTCAGGAGATGGTCACGGCCGCTCAGGCCTTCGGTTTTATGCTGATCTGGGCTACGCTGTTCGTAATTTCCCGTCAGTCACAGGCAGCGCCTGATGCGGCACTTAAGTCTTCATAATTCATGTAGATATGATAACAACGTGTACGTATTTGCCACATATTTATTTGTTGGGTTCAACTTAAGCTTTCAGATCGATCATCATCGTTGTCTTTCTTTGGAAGGCAGGTGGTGATCGTTTTTTTTGGCTGCGCACCACGGAGAAATGACCGCAAAATTTCGAGCAGCTCGGTCATATTCACCAGTGAGATGGCAATAAAGTATAACAAGGCCAGCGGATCCATCTTCCTCACAAGAAGAAGCCTGCTGGTTTTTTGCATTTATGGCTCAACCAGCTAATTTACATAAAGCGCTACTTTTAAAGCGTTAACGATAACATTTGTTCTATATGATGGGGGCGATAATAATCATCATACAGGGAGGGAATTCATGTTGCGTAATATGGGCAGGAGGATTGTATATTTACTGCTGGCGTTTCAACTTCTTGCCGGCTCACTGTTTACAGGGGCTGCGGCTTATGCCGAAGATGGTAACGCAGCACTTGATCATTTGGAGCAGCTTGAGGCGGAAGAAATTGGCGCTGGCGGGCCGCAGGCTGGCGAACTCCAAACCGATGCCGGACAAGCCGGTCATAGACAAACAGCGGATGCATATTCCGTAACGCAAAATGTATACGCTGCAGCGGACTCTTACGATTTTACAGACAAGCTCTACATTCGCAAAATCGGTTCATACCGGGTCGGCTCCACCAACAAGGACGGCGGCGTGGCCGAGATCGTAAAATACAATAAAGGGAACGGGAGGTTCTACCTCGTTAACGGTTCCTCCAATCCGCCAAGCCTCGATATCATCAAGCTGGCCGGCGGTGCTTTAACGAAGGAGAAGACGATTCAAGTGAAGGAGCTGGCGGAGAAGGACGGCTTCCAATACGGCGACTTGACCAGCGTCGATGTACATGCGGAAACGAAGCGCATAGCTGTAGCAGTACAGGAAGCGGATGCTGCCAAAGCGGGCAAAATACTCGTCCTGGATGAGGAAGGGAATTTGCTGACGACTTATGCGGCCGGCGTGCAGCCGGACATGCTTCTGTTTACACCGGACGGACGCTATATACTGACGGCGGACGAAGGAGAACCGCGGCTTGCCGGGATCGATCCGGAAGGCAGCGTTACCATCGTCGATACGCTGACCGGAGAAGTGACGCATGTTAAATTCGATGATCCTGCGGTGATCGACGATTCGGTGCATATCCGTGGAGCTTCCGGCGCAGACGGCAGCATCACCGGTCTGGGGAATAAGGCCGATGCCTTGTTCGATTTGGAACCGGAGTATATTGCCCTTTCGTCAGATGGAGAGACTGCTTATGTGTCGCTGCAAGAGAATAACGCGATCGCTGAGATCAATATCGCCGCGAAAACGGTAACAGCCGTGCGCGGGTTAGGTGTGAAAGACTTAAACGACCCGGCCAATTCGTTTGACTTGGTGAAGGACGGGGCGATCAAGCTGGAGAATGTTCCATTCTTCGGCCAATATATGCCGGATGGAATAGCTGCCTATGATTTTGGCGGCCAGACCTATCTGTTCACGGCCAATGAAGGGGATGTCACCGAATGGCCGGGCCGGGTGAACGGTACAACGCTTGGCAAGCTGCGAACCCGGCTGAACCCCGGCTCTGCGGCAGCGCAGTTTCTAGAGGGCAAGGGAACGGTTTACGATAAAGTCGAGGTCGCAGGAGATATGGGGAACGACGAGGTTTATTTGTACGGGGGACGTTCATTCTCCATATGGAATGCTGCGGACATGCGGCTTGTGTATGATAGCGGCAGTGATTTTGAGCAAATTACTGCCCAGCGTCTGCCGGATTATTTCAATGTGAGCAACAGCAAGGCAGAGAAGGATGACCGCAGCGGCAAAAAAGGCCCTGAGCCCGAATACGTCTCGATTGGCCGGGTCGGCGATAAAGTGTTTGCTTTTATCGGGCTGGAGCGGATCGGCGGCGTGATGACTTATGACGTGACTGACCCAGCGGCGCCGGAATTCGTCAATTATACGAATACGCGTGATTTCGGCGCGGGCCTGGATACCGATACGGGGCCGGAGGGACTGGAATTCATTCCTGCGCCAGACAGCCCGACGGGGCGCCCGCTGCTGCTCGTTGCAAACGAGGTTGGAGGCACCGTGACTGTCCTGGAGCTGGAGGTTACCAAGGTAACCTTGAATAAGACGGACTTGCGCCTTAATCTGGGCGGTGCCGGGGAGAAGCTGACGGCTGCGGTGGACGCCGTCGGCGTTGGCCAAATCGGTGTGAAATGGACATCCTCCAATCCCGGTATCGCGGCGGTAAATGGGGATGGTCTCGTTACACCTGTATCTGCCGGGAGTGCGGAGGTTACGGCAATCAGCGACGACGGCTATGGCATGGCTATTGCAAAAGTAACAGTGAGTGAGGCTGTCCCGGCGGACTGGAAGCTGACGGTGATGCATACCAATGATACGCATGCCCATTTAGCCGATGTCGCAAGACGCGGAACCCTTATCAGGGAAATCCGCGAGGAGACGGCCGGAAACAGCCTGTTGGTCGATGCAGGGGATGTGTTCTCGGGGGATCTTTATTTTACCAAGTGGCTGGGGCTGGCCGATCTGGCGTTCATGAATCAGCTGCAATATGACGCAATGACCTTCGGCAATCACGAGTTTGACCGGGGAACAGCCGTGCTTGCCGAATTTGTGAGCCAGGCACAGTTCCCGCTGGTAAGCTCGAACATTGATTTCAGCAAGGATAATCATATGGCGCCATGGATTAGATCGCCTAAGACGATGAGGGCTGGCGCTTCTCAAGCGGCAGGGGATGCTGGCGTGTATCCGTATGTCGTGTTTGACGTCAACGGCAAGCGTGTTGGTGTGATGGGCCTGACCACAGAAGATACCAAGGAAACATCGAGTCCCGGAAAAAATGTTGCATTTCTTCCCGCTGCAGAGGCTGCAGCCGAGACGGTAAAGGCGATGGAGCAGGAAGGCATTCAGATCATTATCGCCTTGTCCCATCTAGGCTATAGCCGGGATAAGCAGCTCGCTGGCGCAGTGGACGGGATCGACCTGATTGTCGGCGGCCATACCCATACGAAGCTGGATGAGCCGGAAATCATCTTGAATTCGGATGGCGGCGCGCCGACGGTAATCGTGCAGGCCAATGAATGGGGGAAATATTTGGGCCGCGTCGATCTTTATTTTGACCTTAACGGCGTCGTGCTGACGGAGGCGGGCCAAACGTCCGGAAGGCTTATTCCCGTAGACAGCCAGGTAGAGGAAGATCGCGAGCTGAAAGCGATGCTGGAGCCATATAACGCTGAACTGGACGCGCTCAAAAAGCAGGTGATCGGAATTGCCGGCGTTGTTCTCGACGGGGAGCGCGAGCATGTGCGCTCCAGAGAGACGAATCTGGGGAACCTCATTGCCGACGGCATGCTGGCGAAAGCGAAGGCTCTCAAAAATGCGGATATTGCCCTGACCAATGGCGGGGGAATCCGCGCTTCCATTGACGAAGGCGAAATTACGATGGGCGAGCTGCGTACGGTGATGCCGTTTGGCAACACGCTGTATATTTTGGATGTGACCGGCAAACAGCTTAAGGATGGACTGGAGAATGGCGTAAGCGGCGCCAAGCTTGCCGATCTGCCGGGTAAATTTCCGCAGGTCGCCGGCATGAAGTTCAAGTGGGATTCGAAAGCTCCGGCTGGCAGCAAAGTGTATGATATCCAGATTCAAAATGGTGAGCGGTACATTCCGCTGAATGAGTCTGCGATTTACCGCTTGGCAACCAACAGCTTCGTGGCCAACGGGGGAGACGGTTATGCTTCCTTTGCCGAGGCGGTTGCGCTTGGCGCGTACCATGAGGATCTCGGGTATCCCGACTATGAGATCTTTATGGAGCATGTGGAGCAGCAGGGAGGGACGGTCCATCCCCGGGTAGAAGGGCGTATTGTTGAACAAGCGAAGCCGGAGAGCAAACCTGGAAATGGCAGCGGGTCTGGCAATGCTGGCGGCGGCAATGCTGGTGGGGGCAGCAACGCCGCCGGCGGGAGCCAAGGAAATGGCAAGAATGAGCCGGGTAAGGAACACGGCGCCAGCGGAAACGGCAGTCAGGGAGCGAATATGCTGTCTGGCGATCAGCTGCAGCGGACAAAAGAAATCGCAGCGGACGGCACGGAAATGATTCGGATTACCGCGCAGCTGTCTGACGTTGAAGCTGCTTTGGCAGCCGCCGAGCAAGGGAACCGTGAGATCATTATTCAGGCGGAGGAGAAGGACGTTGCCGGATCAAGTTCCGCTTTGCACGCAATGAAGGTGTCGCTTCAGGCAAAGGCGCTGGCATCAGCATCCTCTAGAGACAAGAACCTCGTCATGGTCATCCGTACCGCATCAGCAAGTTATCGTCTTCCGCTGCATGTGCTGGGTTTACAGCAGCTAGAGGGCGGTAATGGCACGCTGGATTTGCAGGAGGCTTCGATCAATGTCATTTTGGCACCCGTCACAGGAGAGAAGCTGCAGCAGATTAACGGTAAAGCCGCGGATCTGGGGGCCGGAGTCGTACCCGGTACGGTCTTTGATTTTAAAGTGACCTTATCCGGGAAAGACGAGGAACGGGAGATCAGTTATTTCGGGTTAACCTATGTCAGCCGAACGATCGGCATTCCCGATCATTTTGCCGATAAGCTATTAACGGCGGTTCAATATGATGAAACGACTGGTGAATTGCTCTTCGTGCCTGCGGTGAAAATACGCACAAATGAAGGAACTGCCCTTGAAATCAAACGCCCCGGCAACAGCATCTATGCTGTGCTGGAATACCGCAAAACGTTTGCGGATATCCATGGGCATTGGGCTGAGCAGGCGATCGAGGCCTTGACTTCGCGAATGATCGCCAAAGGAACGGATGATTCCACATTTGCTCCGGGGCAAGCAGTGAGCAAAGGCGAATTTGCAGCTCTGCTGATGCGGAGCCTGGGATTGGCCTCAGTTACAGTAATCGGGGATAGCCGATTTGCTGATGTCGGCCCAAATACGCCGCATGCCGCGGAGATCGGCTCTGCTGCCCAGTATGGGATCGTAACCGGCGATGAATCCGGCCATTTCAATCCGGATCAAGAGCTAAACCGCGCCGAAATGGCTGTAATGGTCGCCCATGCCCTCCGCCTTGTGGACGGCAGCGATGGAAGCAATATACCGGGCTCTTTGGCGGTATTTAAGGATCAACACGCGATTCCTGCCTGGGCGATCCCCGGCGCTGCCTATCTGGCGGACCGTGGTATGGTGAAGGGCGATCCGCAGGGAAATTTCGATGCTCAAGGAAAGGTAACCCGCGCCCAAGCTGCAGTGATCTTGCTGAAATTGCTCCGAGAGCTTGGATTTGTGGATGAGGCATAAGGAACGGAACCAAGTGGGGAGGTAGCACATAGGATTGGACCACCAGAGGACGCCGGCAGGCGTCCTTTTGGCTTGTTTTCTTGGTCGCTGAAGCTTGTTTAGCAAGTGTGGCAGCATAAGGTCGAGGGTTCGTTTACGTGGACGATCCGACCACGCACGCCAAAGGAGGCTATTCGCTCGTAAGCTTGTTAGCCCCGGAAGTCGGTCATCCGGTCAGCCCGGTATCCTGAGTTGAGTCTAACGACTCCCATCCACGTTATTTGTACCAATTTGCGCTTATTTTACATCTAACGGTTGTCAGCGACGCTATTTTACGGTTTATCTACTGTTTAGAGTAATAAAGACTGAAATAGCGTTCCCTGGTTTCGTTAGATTCTGACAGAGGCTATTTTCGGAAAAATAGTGATCGTGAGAATCGTTAAAACCAACCACAGTACTCGTTCTATGTCACATTCTCGATCCAGTCGCGACTTAGTTATGGTCTATGTTAGTTTCAGTCTCATGTCCTGGTCTCGTGTGGGTCTTGTATCTTGGTCTCGTATCTTGGTCTCGTGTGGGTCTTGTATCTTGGTCTCGTGTTTGGGTCTCACGTTTTGTCTCGCGTTTCAGCCTCGGGCCACGTTCTCACGACCCGGCGCTGCGGGTGTCGTGGTTCATCACTTTCGATCAGCAGCAATCGTTACTCACTAGAAGACGAAGGTGCTTTCTTGTTATTGACAAGATTAGAGCGAATGGTTACCTTAAATAGAAATGATCGTAAAGAACTGGAAAAATGCATGGGCTATAGGAGGATACATGTCTTGAACAAATGGATGGCAATCTTAATAGCAGGTCTCATGGCGGCGGTCGCTTCGGGCTGCACAGTGGATTCAAACCCAGAGGCGGTTAATACGTCGACAGTTAGTGATAGCAAAAACAACAAAGGCTCGAATTCGAATACCACCGCTTCGAATCAAAATTTGCCGAAGGCGGAGGAGCTTATACAACGGATGAACGAGGCTGGAAAGGAACTCATGAGCTTCTCGACCGAAGTGGATGTATACCAGACTATTGTAAACAGGGTTTCGAATACGGCTTCCACCGAACAAATTATTGATTCGTTAACGAAAAGCGATATCATTAAAGAACCGTTTCAGACCCATTCAAGCACCCAGACGAAAATGCATACCGAGGACATGTCCATGGTTATGGAGCAGTATGTCACGAAAGATGCCATTTATATGAAATTAGGGAATGACTGGATGAAGATGAATGAAGAGATGAGGAGCAAAGCGATGCCAGGCATGGTGGAGGCAGGCTATCCCTGGCGGCAGCTAGAGCCGTACCGCTCCGTGGAGGATGCACTGGAAGTTAGCGAAGAGGGAGGACACTATGTTATCCGAGCGAAGCTAAATGACAGCCAGCTGTTAAAATTCACCGAAAGCTATAGAAATCAAACGAATTATCGTGGCGAGCCGCTAACGGATAACTACACCGATATAAAAATTAGGAAGGCCAACATTGTGTATACTGTCCGCAAAGACACTTATTACCCGGTTGAAGTCAGCTTATCTACGGATATGGACGTAACGATGTCAGGCAACACATTTTCCATAAAAAGCGAAAGCCGGAGCAAGTACTCCAATTATAATGAAATCCAGGAAATCAACATACCGCAGGAAGTACTGGCGGCCCAATAAATGAGAAAGCACCCCGGAAAGGGGTGCTTTTCTGTCTGAAGGTAAATAAGATTTGCAAAGGTATATTAAGAAGTAACCTAACTATTCGAAATTTCCCGGGCTGATTCGCGTACAAGTGGATTGGCAGGTGAGAGGGTTGGAGCTGCCGCGAAAATCCACCTCCGCACCACGAAATACAGCACTTCGACCAGCACGATGGCACCAACAATATCCAGGAGAACATGCTGCTTCACGAACACCGTGGAAGCCGTAATCGTCCAGGACGCAACAATAATTGTCCATTTGGATACAGCGGACCATTTGCATTCAGCCAGCCCTTTGAGCATCAAATAACTGGTCAGAACATGTATGCTTGGAAAACAGTTATACGGCCCATCGGTCCGGTAAATGAAATCGACCAGCCAGTAGGTCAGCCCCGTTTCGGTAATTTCCGGACGCCCTACGGTCGTCTGGTAGAAATAGAAAGTGATGTAACTGGCGATGAGTCCCAGGCAAAGTGTGAGCAGCGTGCGATAGTACGTTGTTTTATTTTTAATGAAATAAGCGAAGAGCATGGCCAAAATAAAAGGGTACCACAAAATATATGGAATAATAAAAGCAGATATGAAAGGGATATGGTCATCCCAAGAAATCATCAGGCTTCTCACCGTCGTATTGCCGTGGTTCAATACTCCATAAAAAATATTAAGTACCGGAATGGCCAAAATCCATAATAGCGGCTTGTAGTCCGCAAGCTTTCTCTTCAATCCATTCGACCCCTTATCCCCATTTTCTGTATATATGTTACTCCATAGGTATAGCAGATGTGCAGGAAGATTGCCACCTAGAAAATGTCATATTTTGCTGACAAAGTTTTAATATATATAACCTCAACTGGTTCCTTAGAACTAAAAAGGGGGAGTTTTTAATTTATGGGTAAAATTCCCTAATTGAAAAACCGAAATTAATGTAATACGGATTATGTTTAGAAAGGTAGTTGGGGGGAAGATGGATGGATAATGTAGTTACATATAATCATATTGAAGTAATGCCTTATAATCTTATTCGATTACAAGATATTAAAATCGTAAAAAAAGTTAATGATCATGCACGATTAAGTTTTACGGGAATCATAGAGGAAGAGAGGAAAGACCACTACATAAAGGCTTCTGATGATGAAACACAAGTGAAAGTTTTTATTACTGATAATGCCGGTAAAAGAGAGCCTATATTCCGTGGTATTGCTTTGGATGTTGAAGTGAAAATAGTGAATGGTATTCATTACATCACAGTGGAGGCTGTTTCTCATACGTATCAACTCGATGTAAAACGTCGTAGCAGGTCATTTCAAAATCCAAAATTAACTTATAAAGAACTTATTCAGTCCATCGTATCACAATATGACAAGGCAGATACTATGGATGTGGTAACCAGCGGAAAAGAAATCGGAACGTTTATTATGCAATATGACGAGACGGATTGGCAATTTCTCAAGCGGTTGGCATCTCATTTCTACTCACCTTTAATACCAGCCATTGGATATGGTGTTCCTAAGTTTTATTTTGGCATGCCAATGGGACTCAGCAAGGGTGAAATCCCAGCGAGCAATTATAAGGTTACAAAACGGGTTGCCGATTATCAAACAGCTTCAGATAACAGAATCCCCGGCATACAAGAATATGATTTCATCCAATATGAGGTGGAGTCAATGAAGGTACTAGAGCCTGGATATGAAGTTGTCTTTAAGGGGAAAACACTGCTTGTGTCTGAAGCAGTAATGGAAATGATAAACGGCGTATTAAGGAATTATTATAAATTATCCCCACGAAGCGGCTTGAGACCAATTAAAATGTACAATCATTCCATCATTGGTGCTTCTATTCAAGGAAGAGTCCTCAGTGTTTATAGGGATAAGGTTCGCGTTCAGCTTCAAATGGATGACCAGCAGGATCCTAGCTCAGATTTCTGGTTCCCTTATTCAACGATTTACGCATCCGAAGATAACACGGGCTGGTATTGTATGCCGGAGAAGAATGATAGTGTTCGAATTTACTTTCCAAGCTGCAAGGAAGAAGAAGGGTATGCAATGAGCTCGATTAAGAGACAGGTCCCTAAATCTGAGGCAAGTAAATCGACAGCACAATCATCCACGAGCAGTTCTTCAGCAACTGTTCCTTCAGCAGCTAAAGAATCATCTAATTCTGAAGAAGATGTCATGTTCGATCCTGCGACCAAAACACTTTATACGAAATACGGGAAAAAGATCAAACTGGCACCTGATCATATTGAGATTTCTTCCCAGGATATGTCGATCATACTCCACGATCGGAGTGGCATCCACATTGTAAGCAGTAAGAACATTAATATTAATGCTGCAGATCAAATTTCGTTAAGGTCAAATAAAGATATTAATCTCACTGCAGATAAAATTGAACTGTCTGGAAACGGGAACAGTATTACATTGGATGATAAGACGATTTTCTCTGGGACGGAAATTAAAATGAATTGAATGGAGGATCCGTTTTGGATAAGCAAGAGGCTTTGTCTCATTTTTATAAGGAGTACTTCATTCCTGCATTGGCAGAATCTATCGAAGATGTGGCAACGAAATTTAACCAATATCGAACTGAGCTTGCTCTGCATGTGGAAAATTCATTTCGGGAAATTTGCTTGCTTGTTAATACTATGCAATCTAAACAGGAGAAAGATCCGATTGCTTATATCCATTACTCTTTAATGAGAACCTCTATTTTGGAAGAAAACTATTTGTATAGGGTAGAAGCATATTCGAATAAATGGTATTTGGATGAGCAGGCATGCATGAGTGTATATGACGCCTCATGGGCTTATCAATCTATATCTATGATGAAAGAGCAATTGGTAGCGGAGCAAAGAAAATACATGGGTCTTCTAAATCCTGCCGATGTTGAGAATATGATTCAGAGTGCTTTGAAATATTTTCACCAATTTGTAGTTTCACTAATTAAATCTGTGGTGTCCCAACTTGTTCAATTGCAGGAATATCAGTCTATTCAAAAAGCCGATCGGTTGTATATTAGGTCGGGTGAATATAAAGATATCAGCGAAACATTATACATAGATGATGTTGGAACTCAGGATGAATCCAAATTTAAATTAGCATTAATTGAAGAACAGGAAGACATCCTTATTTATGAGAATTTTAGGGAGAATAAGCTTTTAAGTATGGATGTGATAGCCAAGGACTTGCGTTATAGCGATTTTAGTTATAGCGATTTTAAACAATGCAAATTTGTGGATTGTGTTCTTATTGGCACTTGCTGGAGAGACTCAGATTTAAGAGATGCGAACTTTGACGGTTCTTGGCTAATTGATGCAGATTTTTCGGGAAGTGACCTGAGAGGGGCTTATTTTGGCACGGCGAGCGGTCAAGCAAATCGTGAGGGGGCTGCCCGTTCACCAGGGCTACTAGGTATCAATTTTAGCTATGCTAATTTAAATGATGCAAATTTAGCAAATGTTCGCTTTTTTGAAAATGTGCAATTTAAAGGTGCGTCCATGCAGGGAACAGTGATTTCCTTGCAACACAAAGGGAAGATGAGTTTAACCGATTCGCAAATTAATTCTATCCATTGGATGGAATGAGCAAGGAGGATCATGGTGCAAAATTATTATCTCATCCAGGATGATACTCGGGTATCACATAAAATTTATCCAGCTCACTTTACTAATCTGAAGCTGCCATTTGAGAAAATGCCCCCTGTTCAGATTTGTGAAGTGCATACTGCTCCATCGTCTGAATACGTGGATTGGATGCTCCAGCCCACCATGCTGGTTTCTGATCGGCTAAAAAGAATATTGGAAAAATACAATCTGTATGTCCGATTTAAAAGCATATATTTAATAGATAAAATAAATGACCGGCAATCCTTATATTGGTTTTCGAAGATTCCTCGAATAGAAGGTCTATCTGAATTGACAGAGTTTAATCCTCATGATCAATCCATAAAAAAATTAGTGTTAGATCGAGGAAAAGTAAAGGGAAATCATATTTTTAAAATTAAAGGGATTAGAGAATCTTATTGCATGATTAGCGAAGATGTTGCTGAGAGTCTTCTTCGAAGAGGAATAAATGGATTTGTATTGACAAAAGTAGCTCTGGACGAGCTAGGGGTGTGCTGATGGCTGAATGGTGGGATGAATTTTTCTTAGAACAACGTAATAACCAACTCATTCATAGTCAAATGGCAGAAGCAGCGGATGAAGAGTGGATGATGTTTTCCGAAGAAGAATGTCTGGAGGCAATTTCTGAAGGAACCCTCCAACTACAGGATGGTAGGAATATGCAGTTTAAGCAAAGCCAGGTTTTTAATAATCAAATGACAATTTCGATGCCGAATAGCTTTATCGAGGAAATTAATTTAAGGGAAGGTAATGCTAGGAAGAGTAATCGGCGGATGTTTCAAGATAATGAGGCTGGAGTCACTTTTGGTATGCATTGGATGGACCATGAAATGGATAGTGAGCAAATAGAAGATTTTCTGCAAATCATATCCTTACAGGCAGTCCAATTGCGTCCTGAGATGAAGATTCTTAATCAGGTAGCCATTGAGAGTAATCAGCAAATCTTAGCTTGTTATGAAGGTCTATTCTTAGTTGAGCCTTATCCCTACTATCAGGTTGTTTTTCTTACATCGTGGCATGGAAAAGCTCTGTTGGGTAGTTACCAGTACAAACTGGAAGACGCCCCTCTATGGTATCCGTTAAGCTATGCTTTGCTAAGGTCAATAAGCTGGTAAAGGGAATGAATACTATATTTAGGTAAATGAAAAGGAGGACATCTATGATAATTCCAATGCTACTTCGCTCGTTAGTGCTTAATTTAGCAGAGGAGGATTATTCATATGTTGTAAGAGGTGCTGTACTAAAATGCAGCCAAGGCAGTCAGCCGGGAGTGTTAAATTTGCCAACATGCCATGGCGTTTATATTAAAGACCAACCACTATTAAACGTTGCTGATGCTGTTTGTGGCGCAAATATTAGTAAAATTGGTGCATTTGGAATGTGCAAGCTAACTTGGGATATTTGCAGGCCGGAAATTGCTCCCGGTATGGAATGGACAGATGGTAAAAAGGATGTCCTTATTGACGGTGAACCAGCACTGCTGAGCAAGTCAAAGTTAGTTTGTTCATGTAAAGATCCTGGTGGAATAATAACGATTGAAAATGACGGCCAGGATTTATAAAAAGAAGGTGAGAATATAAATTATGACGGCAAATTTGTCGGAGGTCATAACCTTTCATAATATTAAGGTCATTTGGCCGTATGGGGATGTGCGGCTGCAGCATGTGGAAATGACACAGGGATTTGGAGAGCACGCAAGATTGCTTATCACTGGCTACATGAATGAGGAATACGAGGAGAAAATCATTAACAGTAGTCAAAGCGGAGATCTCATTGAGTTATGGCGTATACAAGACGACGGTCAGGAAATACCACTATTCATGGGTCAACTATATTGTGTGGATGTTCAAAAAATACATAATAATTTATTTGCCACAATACATTGTGTATCTCATAGCTTTAAACTGGACACTCAACTAAAAAGTCGTTCATTCCAACAGGTCAATTATAGTTATAGTGATATTGTAAAGCGAATTCTTAACGAGTACTCAAACTCAGACATGCTTGATGAAGCATTCGGGAAACAGTTGACCGGGAAATTCATAATGCAATATCAAGAGAGTGATTGGACATTCATTAAGCGATTAGCCTCTCATGTCGGAGCGATCGTAGTGCCTAACATTACTGCACATCGTATTCAATTTTGGATTGGAATTCCACAAGGACGACGCCAGATATCTTTAAATAATGTTCCTCTTCAAATAAGCAGGAATATTGCTAATTATATGGATAAGACGATCAATGGGGCAATAAGGACATCGCCGGATGATTTCACGAGATATTCATTTGAATGGGACGAAATTCTTGGGCTTGGCGACGAAGTTTATTGTGATCATAAAATTTATGTCATTATTTCTCGCAAGGGTTCGATGGTATCGGGAGTCATGAAATGGTCTTATGAATGCGCCCTTCCTGGTGGTATGACAGTAAATAAAGTACTTAATCCTACCATAATTGGAGCTGCGATCGAAGGCAAGATCCTTGAGATTAGTCGAAACCAGGTTCGTATTCACTTGGATATGGATGAACAGCAGAATCCGAATGAAGCCCGCTGGTTTCCCTATTCCGCAGAGGGGAACCAAGTATGGTACTTAATGCCTGAGAAAGGGACGCAGATTAAATTATATTTTCCAAGTGCCGATGAAGATGACGCCATGGTGATTCAATCGGTACGAAAGCAACCGAATCGGCCGCTTTCAATGTCTTTTTCGGATGAATCTAAGGAAGAACGGTATAACAGGAAAATGTCTGATCCAGGTGTAAAATCTATCTCCAATCCTCAAGGCAAAGAATTAGTTCTGGGAGACTCCGAGTTAAATATCAATGCGGATGAAGGCATGTTATATATATCCATGAACTCTGCAAACGGAGTATCTTTAAATAGTACGCAAACGATACAGATTCAGGCAAAGGGAGGGCTAGATCTTAAGGCTAGCCATATTTCTATCCACGGAGAAGAAGGCCTAGAGATCAGGAATCGTTATGCCAAACTTCGTTTAGATGAAGAAATTGACGGTTATAGCACTGAAATTGAATTATCCGGTACTACCCATAATAGCTACCCGAAACTGTTATCACCGTTCGAACAAAAGATGGCTGAAATGGGGATTGGCAAAGCGATTGCAGATCAGATGGTGAATAACGTTGGTGCTACGCTCGAAGGGGTATGGGATGGGACTGTAGATTTTGCCAAGGATTTAGGGAATTTTGTGTTAGATATAGGAGATATAGCATTTTCATATTCACAAGGAGTTACTAGCGAACGATTTCTAACTTTATATGAACGAAACGATACCATGAGAGGAACAACGGACGGATTAATCCAAACAGGAAAGTATACAAAAGATCTCGTTACCTTAAAGAAATCTTTTAAAGAGATCTATAAGGATGGAGAATCGGCTTTTAACAGCTACTCAGCCCCTATTAAGGAAAGAGTCAGTAAATTTCTCCCGAACCCATTAACGGATACAAGAGAAGAAAGCTACCAGATGGGTTACAGTAGTATTGAAGCATCTGAACGTGTTCTTGATACTGTGGGGGTATTTATCGGAGGAGCAGGTCTGATTAAGAATGCTCCTAAAATATTTAAAAGTTTTGTGGGTAAAACAAATGCATCGGGTTTGGCAAAGCTAGGGGATGGTAAATTAAAAACAAATGCGCTGAGATCACCAAAAGGAATAGAAAATTTGGATGATTTACTTCGCGATGCGGCACGTAAAATGAATCAGGATTACATCAGAGATGGCATAGTACATAAAGGCGGCGCCGATTTCTGGAAGTCGCTAGACCAAGATGTTAAATTAAAAAGTAAGTTGGACGATGTGGAGACGAAGAAGACGAGGGATAAGACCCCTGAATCGAAACACAGTCCAGAGGAAAAACGGAGAAGGGATGAAGAAGAAAGGCGAAGAAGAGAGGAAGAGGAGAGGCGAAGAAGGGAAGAAGAGGAAGAACGGAAAAGGGATGAAGAGGTTGAGGGGACGGGTAAGATTACTGGTTCTCTGAATGGCTTAACAGATGCAGAGAAAAAAGTTGTAAATGATCTGACTGCCCGTGGTAAAAATGTGGAAATTATTCCTAAAGACCCGAATTCTAAAGTTAAAACACCTGATTTTAAAGTTGATGGAGTTAAAACAGAACTCAAGACCTTAGAGAATCCCAATGTTAACACTGGTATAACAAGGATACAAAAGGGATTGAAGCAAGGAGCGGAAACGGTGATAATTGACGCTAGGGACGCAGGATTGACTGTAGATCAAGCAAAGCAGATTATTAACCGTGCATCTGGGACATATCCTAACAGAACAATTCCAGGTAAGGTTGAAATTTGGACGAATGAAGGAACTATCACATATCCTTAAGAGGAGGGGTGTCAATGGCAAGATTACAATGTAAATGCGGTGTAACACTTTCAAACTCAAATGCACCTAATGATGTTGAATTAAGGGTTTATACAGATAAAGAATGGGACGATATTATTAATTTAGGAGATTCAATTGACCCAGTTACAATACCGTTTCCCCAATATGATGTATGGAGATGTACCAATTGTGAGAGAATTTATGTGTTTGATGGCGATACAGTAATAAAAACCTATGTTTTAGAGAATGATGAATAATTTTGGCTCTTGGCTTGCGTGATACACAGTATCTGACGTAGTCTATGCACCGCGCACCGCCTAATTAGTGGGTGGGAGATAACGAAGCCAAGTATCTCGGCTTTTCATGCACTGCGAAGACTAAACCGAATCAGTAAATCATCTAAATAGTGCGGGGAGATACGGTATCTAATCAAATACATTCGGGAGTTACCGATATTATTTAGGCTGGCTTGTTATTCATGGATTACTCCCGATGTGCCAAATTCAAGATTCAATAACGCCCTATGCTTCTGTATGTCTGGTGTGATTCCTGCCTGTAGAGTGTCTAACCTATAAGGGAAGACAACTTGAAAGGAGAAATCAATCATGATTCATCCAGTTAAGGAATGCATTCAGAAGCTAGGGCTAACACATCGGGCGTTTGTTGTCCTGTATGACATCTCATGGGAAAGGTTTCGTAGTTGCTTGTATGGCTACACCGTTTCCATCCCCCGCGCCATCCTGAATGTCATGGTACAGCATGGCTTTGATGAACAGGAAGCACAGCGGCAGTATCTCTTATGGAGGAAATGGAGCGTTCAGCAAAAGCTAGCCGCCCCCGCCACCACCGAGGGGAGGGTGAATCCATGAAACGACTACCGTTGGATACCGCCCTAACCCTAATGCGACGGGAGAACGTGCTAGGACATGGCTTTGATCTTGATGAACTTACTCAAATCTTCGTTAAGTATGTCATAGACCCGATGTCACAGGAGCAAGTTGAACTGAGTCTCGCGCATTATCTTGCTAAATCAAAGTACGATGATGTCGTTCATCGGAATCAAGTCTTAGCCAAAGTTGCTCAGTTCCTTAATCAGTATGATTGGCGTCTATCCGACGATCATATAGATTACTACCGTAAATACTTGCCGTTGTTTGGCTAACCTATCCCCCGCCGTTGTGCGGGGTTTCTATTTGCTGTTTTCGTTGGGATATAAAAATGGGGGGCGGGGGGAGTTCGAGGCTTTACAATCTCAATCATCTATATCTATTCATGATTCAATGGATTCTTGATTCGTGCTATCCGATGCTATCTATTCTGATGCTATAGAGCTATCCTCTGAGCTTCTTCTCGTTCTGTTATTCTATCCTCTATTTCTAGCTTACTCATGTCCTTATTCCTATCTATTCTCTGTCAGCGTTCATTTCAGTCTCACCCCCCGCCCGCTTCGCAGGATGGGAGTTCACCTGTGTGAAGGGAGGACAACAGAGCGTTCCCCCTCTTGCGAGGGAGAACGACTAGGCTGTGTGAAGTTGAGGTATCCCGAGCCTACGAGACATCTGGCGCACCCAGGTGTAGCTTTATTGCGCGGATAGCCCGAAGCTATCACTCTGTCAAGGTTCCCTGTCCTTTCGGACACTACGACGGAAAATCTGGGGAAGTTGAAGTAAGTCATCACGTCTTACTTTGCCAAAGGCGAATCTTCCGCTTCTAACGCGACTTCGTTCATGTAATAGGAAGAATTACATGACCCACATTCGGCTGATGAACGCCGAGGCATTTTTTAACGTGTTCTTCTGCGACCACGGATAGAGCTTCAATATTCAATTCAGTGTCTTGTTAGACCTGTTACTTTCTCTATACGGCTAGACTAGGACAGAGTTAAGGGAACCGCATCAAGTTTCTATAAAATATTCCCGTAGGAGACACGCCGCCCCTGCGCTCGCGAGGGCGGTTTCTTCTTTTCCTAGACACTGGGGGGTTTCTTAGATTGCCCTGTTCTGATTCCACGAAACGATTAAAAATATATATTCATATTGCTCTTAACCCCCTTTACATGCCTTCCGTGATGTGGTTCTGTATTCCCCACAGCAAGTTGATTTCGCCCTTTGACAACCGCATATAGAAGCCTGTGAACTGCCCCGCCGCCTGCCCTATTTACGTATGCGGAATGCGCGGCAGCAGTAGCTGATTCCAAGGGCGTTACGAAAACTTGAATTATTGAAACGCGGTGATGATTGCATGAAAGATCGTGTAGTTGGTTATGTTCGCGTCTCTACGCAAGGACAGGTGAAGGATGGCTATTCGCTTGCCTATCAATCAGAAGAGATCGAGCGTTATTGCGCCCGCCACAACCTTGAATTGCTGGACATATACAAGGATGAAGGCATTTCAGGGGCGAAGGTGGATGAGGACGAGCTAACCATAGAACGCGAGGGGCTTCAAGATGCTATCCGACCTGAAATGGCGGGATGTGAAGCAGATCGTTGTCCTGAACACTAGCCGCCTATGGCGGGCGGACATCGTGAAAGTGCTGATTCAGCGGGAGCGAAAGCGGCATAAAGTCGATGTCAAAGCCGTTGAACAGCCGCAATACAGCATCTATGCTCATGACCCATCGGACTTTCTAGTCAACGGCATTATGGAACTGCTAGACCAATACCAGCGGCTAGAGATTGCCTTAAAGCTAAGCCGAGGGCGGCGCAAGAAGGCTCAGGAAGGTGGCTATGCTGGCGGTAGAGTAGCATATGGCTATTTAGCTGTCAAAGGACAAAAGTGCTCTCCATCGACCCTGTGCAGGCTGAGACGGTGCGTAGATTGTTTGAGATCAAAAATGATCATCCGTCTTGGTCATTATCTCAAATCGCGGCATATCTGAATCAGGCGGGCTATAGAACCGTTCAGGGCAAGCTCTTCACGAAGGTGCAGGTGAAGCGAATCCTAGACCGTGAGGACTTCTATCGGGGAATATACCGCTATGGACAAATAGAAGCCAAAGGCTTGCATCAGCCGATTATTATCTAATTTCCCCCATCGTACTTAACTATGGCGTAGCACTATCGTATAGAGCAAGTAGAAGCACCAACAAACAAGGTTAAACCAGAAAAGAATGGATAGGCTTGCGTCCCAATGCGGGTCATGCGAATGACTAACGCTCGAACTAAGGTTGCCGACTTTCTTTTCTATTCTTTAAATTCGTTGATCGAGGTGATGTCTTTTGAACCAACATTATAAACAAAAGCATATTTACGTAGGCGTAGATCTTCATAAGGCTACTCACACTGCCGTGATTGTAAACTGCTGGTATGAGAAGCTGGGCGAAATCCAATTCGAGAACAAGCCCGCCGCCTTCGAGGAACTGCTCACCTATGTAAAGAAGCTCTGCAAAAGAGGCATGACCCCGATCTATGGATTAGAGGACGTGGGCGGCTATGGGCGGTCATTAGCCGTGTTCCTCGTAGAGAATAAGCAGATGGTGAAAATTCAGCATTGTCCTTTGCTGAGCGCAAGAGCTACCCAACTATGCAGAAAAGCGATAGCTGGGATGCAGAATGTGTGGCGAAGATACTTGTCAGCAAGCTCGAAATTCTGCCCGATGCGAATCCGCAAGATATCTATTGGACAATCGGGCAACTCGTAGCGAGAAGAAATGCGCTGATTAAAGCGCATACCGCACTCAAGAACCAGCTTCACATGCAGTTGTCCCATCACTATCCGAGCTACAAGAAATTCTTTAGCGATATTGACGGGAAATGTGCCTTGGAGTTCTGGCATACCTACCCTACCCCGCCCCGCATCATCTGAAAGGTGCGAGTTTGGAGGATTTGCGGGAGATGCTGTTGAAATCCAGTCACAACACCTGTTCGACTAAGAAAGCCGAGGAAATCATGGCATTGGTGGCGGCTGATGGCGAGACTAAGCGGGAGTATCAAGAATCTAGGGATTTCCTGATTCAAAGCCATGTCCGAGACATCCGTTTTAAGAAGGAAGAAGTTCAAAAGGTAGAAGATCAACTATGCCGCATGATGAAGAAACTGGGCTTTCAGCTAGAGACGATGCCAGGCATCGACCTTGTAACGGCATCGGCTTTAGTTGCTGAGATCGGAGACATTCACCGTTTTTCCTGTCCAGATAAGCTGGCTCGTTTTGCGGGGATAGCTCCTGTAAAGTTCAGTTCGGGTGGGAAGGGCAAGGAACAAAAGAGCAAGCAGGGAAACTGCACCTTGCACGGCATCTTCTATAACCTTGCTGTTCAGCAGGTGCAAGTCTCCAAAGGAAGCAAGCTCCCCCGCAATCCTGCTTTCCTAGCTTACTATGAACGAAAACAAGAGGAAGGTAAAACGAAAGGACAAGCGTTAGTCTGCATCATGCGGCGGCTGGTTAACATCATCTACGGCATGATGAAGAACAAGACCCCGTACATCGCCCCGTACATCGCTGAACAAGTTGCCTATTGATAGAATGGTAGTTGGAAAATCTGACTGCCACCATCCTTTTAGCGGGATTTAGCTTTACCACATAGGGGACGCCAAAAGCTGAAAATAATGTCGCTATAGAAAACGCTAAAAAAATTACTCATTTTGATAATCCAGCAGACCCATTTAGAGATGCATTTGGTGCTGGTTCAAAATCGCATCCAGAAGAATGGAATAAACTAATCAAAGATATGGAGGAAAATGAGGTTAAGGTGGTTTATCGAGAAGGTGCAATGGGATATGGACCATTGAGAAAAGGCGAACCAGGTCAGATTCTGATAGATTCTGAAGCATCCATGAGTGCTTTAAGACATGAGTATAGTCACTATGTGGAAGCTAAATCAAATGGATTCCCATCAGCCGCCGAATCATATCAGGATTGGGAAGGGAGAATTGCAGATGAGCTTAAAGCATACACAATTGAAATTGAAGAAGCTAAAAGGTTAGGATTGGATAATATAGCAGAACAACTGCAAAAGAACTTTGAAGCGGAGAAGCAGTATATTTTGGATAGATATGGACCTATAATCGAATAAGAATATTTTGAAGGGAAGATTTACTATGGCTTCAATAGCTGAATTAGCAGAAGAGATTAAAACCGATAAGATAAAAAACGAAGATTTAATAGTATGTTTAGAAGCTGAAAATTTAAGGGTTGTTGCTACGGCAATGTTCAAATTGATTGAAAGAAATTACTGTAATATAAGAATTGTAAATAGGCTAGCTGAACTCGGAGAACTTTTAACAGACAGTAAATTTATTGAACCATGGCAATTCGGACATGTTGCAATAGCTACGCTATCTCTTCTAGACAATGAGGATGCAAAGATTAAGTTTAACGAACTTTTTGAGAGACTAAGTGATAATGATAAATTTTTAGTAGATAACTTTATTAAATCAGAATCATATAAAACATAGGGAGTATTTGCAGGATTGTAAAACTGGGGTTTACAACTTTTACAACAAGATCGTACAATACAACCAACAAACCAAACACTAACTGATTTCAAACACTTGATAAACTTTCAAGGCTCTTTCCAACTTGTTTTATGAGTAGGAATGAGCTTTTTTTGCATACCCAAAAACAAAGGAGGAAAAGGAAAATGGCAAAACATGTACAGGAAGTAGAGGAAACGGTAGGTTTAATTGCTATGTTTTTTGACACACATCATATCCCACTTGATAATAAAAGCTACAGGATTGGACAGTTCTCACCAATTTATGAGGTTGGATATGCATGGGAGTTGGCTCAAAAGCAGGTACTAACACCCAAACAAAAAGAGTTCTTTCAACAATTAGCTCGTCATGAAATTACTGAGAGTGAGCTTATGAAAAAGGGGCATCCATACAAAGATCCTGATTCATTCAATGGAAATGAATTTAAGTCAGATCCTAAAGGGGCACATGATCTTGCCCCACCACCTCCAACTATCGAATTCGATGGGGCTTTCAGCTATTTTATGAAATATCATGATAAATAATCTAAAAAAACACTTAGAAAGGGTCTACACTATGAATACTATGAATTTAAATATGGCTATTGAGCGAATTTCGTCTATTAATTGGAGCGAAGTTGGAAAAAGGAATAGTAACTCCCATATTCAATTAGTTCGTGAGTATCTGAGAAGAGCTTCTATATTTCATAATAATTATCCAGGTAAATGTTTGTATCCTTTTCTTATGATCTCAAATTCAATAACATCACCAAAAACTAATGTTGAGGAAATCCAAATATTGAATGAAGTACATAATAGTTATCACAGAGCGTTAGTTACGAGTTATCTTGAATTAAATGCATTAATAGATGAGGGAAATCAAGTTGCTATAGATAACAAAGATTTGTTTGAGCCTGTTATAAAACTATATGAACGAGGGGGGATTTTTTATAGGGGTGAGGGAGGAATTAATGTTAATGGCTCATCATTTCCTTTTACAATTTGGGCAAATCTAGTAGAGATAGAACCAGTAGATATTACTGATGCAACCCTAGATAAAATGGATGAATCAAATTAAGAAAATGATTACGGTATTATGATTAATATGAGCAGGGATAAGAATTAAAATACAATGATATAACTAACGCCACAATGCGAGCTAATCCGTGTTGTGGTTTCTTTTTTTACGACGCTAATACGTTACCGACGGTTCATCTAATTTAAATTACAACTTAGGGGATGGGTAAAAAGTTTTTGGGCAATAAAAATAGAGAAGACGGAGCGAAATAATTGATGGAAAATTTTAATCAGGCAATTAAGCGTATTTCTGCAATAGATTGGAGTTGTATTGGAAAAAAGCAAGCAAGATCACATGTTGTTCATTTGAGTAAAGAATACTTAAGAAGAGTATCATTTTTTTCAATATTATCCTGGGGCTTGTAAGTTATCCTTTTATTATCATTTCAAATTCGATAACTAAGTCACAAGTGAGTGTTGATGAATTACAAATACTAAAGGAGATTGACAATAGTTATGTTAGAGAAATTGCTACCAGTTATTTAGAGTTAAACGCACTCATTGATGAAGGAAATCAAATTGCTATTGATAATAAAGATTTGTTTGAGCCAGCAATAAAGCTATATGAAAGAGGTGGCCATTTCTTTATAAGGGCTGGTTATTTGAATGTAGCTGGTGCTACTGATTTTCTTTCGCTTGCAAATTGAGTTAAAAGGGAACCACTTGATATAATTGATGAAACCTTGGATGCGCTAGATAATGGTTGTGCCGAGTAAACTATTGTTACATTTTTCAATATTGATTGAACCGCTTAGTGACGATAACCAGTAACCCATGCAAAAATATAGATTGGGTTTACAATGTGGCAACAAGATCATACAATACAACAACAAACCTCAAATAGACTTAAAGACGAGCTCAATTTTGCGTATTCAGAAGTAGACATAGCAGGGATAGACAAAAAGGAATTTTATGCACATAGTAGTTTAAATGGAGATAACAAGGCAATAGATTATGCTGATTTTTCGTTAAGGCCACCTAAACCGAAATATGAGGTAACCCTTGCACCAAATAGAGGTGGACATATAAGAAAAAGAGACAATGATATGGAGTACAAGATTCTAAATGATTTAGCGGCCAGACTAGATAAATTAAATGATCCTTCAAAAGCCCGTGGAAAAATAAAATTGTTCACTGAAATAGACACGTGTGCAAGTTGTAGTAGGATAATTAAGCAGTTTCATACTGATTATCCAAACATTGATATTGAAGTCATCCATAATGGTGACTAACTAGTTGGTTCTTAAGTTATATTAAAGGAGACGACAGATAAATGAAACGAAATTATGAGTCATTATTTGGTGCGTTTTATGAAAGATATTTTGATTTTAAAAACGAGAAGATGAGCGATGCTGAAGCCATTGCATGTACTACTGATGCATATTTTGGTGTTCAAAGTAGAGGTGAAATGGAGAAGGCTGTTGTATATATTGCAGAAGGTAATATTTATCTAACGCATTCAAAAATATTTTTTAAAGCAAAAGAAAGAATAATTGAGACATTAAATTCTTTAGATTTAGATCAACTTCAAGTTGAAACAACTCCAGATGAGTATAAGGACATATTAGAGCGCAGAGATATGGTACTAGATGAAATTGATAATATTCCAGTAGATTATAGCCCATACACAAGATGGCATTACTATGAAATGGAGAAAGAAGTTAAGGATTACTTTGGGATTATTTATAATGAAGTGAAAAATAAAAGCGAAATTATAGAGAAAGTATTGGAGCGTTTTGAACGTGAATGTACGAATACACTTAGTGAAAATATCGTTGTTAAAACAACACTTCTAGAACTACTTATTAGATACAGTGTCATGGTAGACGAAGAAGACATTATGAAGCTCCGAAGCGAACTAGAGCAATTTGAATTGGGAGAGGTAGGGCAACAATTATCAGAATTTGAAAAGTTAGATCTATCCATCCGAATTAAGGATGTGTTAAGTAAAATAATTTAGATTTATAGTTTGATTAAACTCCTATTTTGTGGAGTAATAATATATTTTTTGCAGTATTGTCCATTATTTGTAATTTAATACAAGCCCAATTAACAAGATCGTACAATACATCGAATATACCAAACACTTGATAAACTTACAAAAGCTCATTCCCACATTAACCATAAGTAGGAATGAGTTTTTTTCATGCAGAAATTGATACTGTAGGGATACTTGCCGGAGGAACAGGCTTAGCTAAAAATGACTCTAAAAAAATTAACAGCTTTTTAGAGTAAGGGAAGTGCATCTGGTGAAGAGGCTGAGGGGACGCCAAAAGCTCAGACTGGTGGTAGAGAACTGTCAGTAGATGAGTATTTAAGAAGACTTGATAAAGCAGAGGCAATGTACGAATCATTTAGAAAATCAAATGTTGACGTTCAGGCTATTGCTAAAAATACAGGAATGACTGAAAATAGAGTTCAGAGAATAAAGGATCACTTGTTTTTTAAAGAACATATTAAAGAGCATGGTGTTGGACGTTTTGAAGCAGATTATGAAATTGCACAAGCTTGGGACAGACTTCAAAAGGGAACGTATAAACAAAATGATATTGATTTACTGAACCATGAGTTATTTGAATCAAAATTTGAAGGTATATTCAAAACGGATTATAGGACAGCCCATGATAGAACTGTTGATTCGGGTCGTCCGTGGAATCCACCTGAGGAGGAATAGTCTTGGCTTCATATGTGTTGCTGTTAAAAGAGCATGAGGATAATGAAAGAGTTGTTTACAGATTCGGTCCAAATGAAAATATGATGGGGAAAATTGAATTGAATAAAGTAACTAGAAGATTTGCGGAAGTGGAAGCTTTACCAGACCCTGATCTATCTTCTAAATTTTATTTTGATCGAGCAGCTCAGAGACTTGTTGTGTGTTTGATTAGAGAAAATGGAGTATTCCCGGAAAGAACTGCATTTGAATCGTAAAATAAGTTGAATTAATAATTCAGTATTTACAATCACAACAACCAGATCATACAATACAACCAACAAACCAAACACTAAATGATTCAAACACTTGATAAACTTTCAAAGCTCTATCCAACTTGTTTTATGAGTAGGAATGAGCTTTTTTTGCGTGCCTAAATCAAAGGAGGAAGAAACGAATGGCAAAACGTGAATAGGTAGTGGCAGAAGAGCTGAAGAACCAGCAACTAGTACAGGAACGAAAAAAAGAATTGCAGTCTATTGCCCAGGCTCGCGAAGCACACGAACAGCTTATGGACGAAATTCGTGGTTATTGTCAGCAAGCAAGGGAATTACGTGAGCAGGCGGCAGCGTTGCAGCAAACAGGACTTACAGATTTTAAGGTTAGCGAAGAGATTCAGCAGTTGTTGAAACATGCGAAGCATTTGGATGCGGTAACAGATCAGAAGGATGGCCTGCCACGCCAGCAAGCACTAGAACTCATAGACAGACTAGAACAAGAAGCATCAGATTGCAAGCAACTTATACAGTATAACGAGGCAGTTCAAGCACGACAGAAGCAAGAATTTGAAAATGCAAAGGCAGCATCGGTGAAAATGATTCAGGATGCAGAAGAGCGTCTGGCACAAACAAGGCGAGTATTGACTGAAAAGGTGGCTCAGCTTGCAGAACTGGAGGGCTAGGTGAATGAATAACGGGATACCTCAAAAATATCAAGGCATGATGCGCGATCTGTTGCAGAATCTTAGGGGCACAGGCAAACGAATTGAACTGATTATGGAGAAGGGAGCCTATACGATGCAGGCCAACAAGTCCCTAAAAAACCCCCGGTTCAGATCCTCGCTAGTGCGGGCTGAACCGGGGGGATGATGTTTTAGCTCATACTTCTTCGTACAATCTTCTCAGAAACTCGACGCTCCCCGCCAAATGCGGTTCGGTTGTACTCTCCATAAGGCCCTGAATATGTGGCCGTTCGTATTTCATATAGCGGAGAATCGGCTCGAACTTGAGCAAACCCTGGCCTACGGGGACCATTTCGATTCGTCCGTCCCTCACAATGAAATCCTTCAGATGGAGGACGGCGATCCGATCACCCAGCAGCTCCAGTGCTTCGGCCACCACTTCGTCCTGTTGTGTATAGTTGTCCGGCGACATCAGGTTGGCGCAGTCGAGAATGATCTGCAAGTTGTTCGAAGGAATCGCATCCAGCAGACGACGGGCCAATGCAGCGGTGTGAAGGGGATGATTTAATCCCGCTTCGATGCCTACCGTGACGCCAAAGCGCTCGGCTTCCGCAACCATCTCGCGTACTGCAGGTATGACCCTTTGGAAGGCTTCTTCGGTGAAGTTGTCGGTCGTGTAGCCATGGCCAACGCTGCCCGTCTCCGTACCTACAAGACTGGCGCCGAAATCTCTCGCCAAGCGGATATTGGTCTTGAAGTCAGCCAGCGCCTGGGCCTCTGTCTGCGGGTCGGGCGCTACGATATTGACATAGCAGCCCAGCACCGCAATTTGAATGCCTGCCCGCCGGAAGGCGTTGCCGTAGTAAGCCGCCGTGCCCGGACTCAAAGCGGAAAAGCTGGGTGCGCTTTCCGGAAAAGATTTCTTGATCGCAAATTGAATATGCGAGAACTCGTATTGCTGCAGCTTCTGAATCAGATCGGTCAATGGAATTTGTCCGAAATCATGGGCGCGAACGCCGAGATGAAGTGGAACCGTCATGTGATCTCTCCTTTTAAATGCTGCTTGAGAGCAGATAGTTCATCCGATTGCTGGATGGCTAGTGCTACGAGCCTGGCGATTTGCCTTGCTCCTTCGTCCGAGAAATGAGTATCGTCGATGATGCCGGACGGGTAATTCGGATAAGCCCCCTCCGGCAGGTGCATGAATAGCCGCTTCGATCCGTCAGTCCCTAATGACTGGTACAGCTGCTGCGAAGCCGTATAAATATCAAGCAGCGGTGTGCCTGTCTCCGATGCGACCTCCCTCATCGCGGAGGGATACTCGCCTATCGCGCAGGGATCAAGGGTGCCATCTTCCAAGAAGAGGCGGCGGCTGACGGAGGTTAGCAGCACAGGCATACCGCCCTGTTTGCGGGCGGAGCCGATGAAACGCTGCAAATTTAAGCGGTATTCCTGCTGTGGATCGGCGTAACGGCTGGGGTCTTCTATTTTGCCGTCATTGTGCCCGAACTGGATGAACAGGTAGTCGCCGGGTCCAAAGTTCCGTTCAATGTCCGCCAGCCGTCCCTCAGCAAGGAATGATTTCGTGCTTCGCCCGTTAATGGCCCGATTATCCACGCGGATAGTGGATTGGAAGAACCCTTGCAAATATTCGCCCCAGCCGGTCATCGGCTTCTCGGCAGCGCCCTTCAGAGCGGCGGTGGAATCGCCGGCAATAAACAAGGTATGGCTCATCATGATCCCTTCTTTACATAATGATGTTGGCCTAGCCAATTCTCGGCAAGGGGGAGCCATTGCCGCACATGCTCATGATCGTCTGCGAGGCCGAGGCCGTGGCGCCCTTCCTCGAATATGTGCAGCTCAAAAGGAACTTTATGACGGGACAGGGCCCCCGCAAACAGCAGGCTGTTCTCGACAGGCACCACGCTGTCATCGGCCGTCATCCAGATGAAAGTAGGAGGGGTGTCGGCCGTAACACGCTGATCGGATGACCAGGCATCCAATAAATCCTTCGCAGGACTTGCTCCCAGAAAATTACGGCGGCTGCCTTCATGGGTATACGGTTCATGGAGCGAGATGACAGGATAGCAGAGCAGCAGCAGATTCGGCTTCACCGTTCCTGTAGTCGCAGCAATGGAAGCCAAGTGGCCTCCCGCAGAGGAACCGATCATCCCGACCTGGTCAGGGATCACATACCAATTTTTGGGCGCTTCTCGCACCCATTTGAGGGCATCCTCCACATCCTTGATCAGGTCAGTGAACTCGAAATCACCTACCTGATAATGCAGCACGCCAGCATGAATTCCCAGGCTGTTTAGCCAGCGGGCGATGGGCTCCCCTTCATGTTGAGCGAGATGGGTATAACCGCCGCCAGGCAGCACAAGAACGAAAGGACGGGCTTTACCGCCGTCCTCAGCCTTGCTGCGTTCATCGGTGTCTTCTTCCTCGTTAGCCTCTGTGACAGGATAGAGAAAGAGGAGGGAGGTTTCCGCCGGAAACTTCCCTTCCTCTTTCGTTAAATGCTCGTTGTTTGCGCAAACCAATAACATGAGCGCCGTCTCCTTTACTTGGCAGAACTGAAGCCAAAATAGTTGGCTGCATTGTTATAGGAAATGTCCTCAACCAGCTTTCCGAGCAGCGCAGCATCATTTGGCGCTTCTCCGCGCTCCACCCATTCGCCGATCAGCTCGCACAATACGCGGCGGAAATATTCGTGGCGGGTGTAGGACAGGAAGCTGCGCGAATCGGTCAGCATCCCGACGAAATTGGCCAATACGCTATTATCGGCAAACATCGTGAGCTGATGGCGCATTCCGCTGCGGGTATCATTGTACCACCAGCCTGATCCCAGCTGCAGCTTGCCTGGCGTATCCTTCTGATAGCAACCCATCAAAGCCAGAATCGCCGGATAGTCGTTCGGATTCAAGGAGTACAGAATCGTCTTCGGCAGTCCTTGCGTACTCTCTGCGCGATCCAGCAATTGCGAGAGAGACACGGTGAGCGACAGGTCGTTGATGCCGTCGTAGCCGGTATCCGGACCCAGCTTGTTGAACATCGGCGTGTTGTTGTTTCGGTAAGCGTGGATGTGAAGCTGCATCGTCCAATTCATTTCATGATACATGCCGATCAATGCGGACAGAAGCTCAGTGCGATAAACGGTTATTTCTTCCTTGGACAGATCATCCCCGGCCAGCCTTTTGGCAAAAATCCTCTCCACGTCGCCCGCTTCCCCGGCTTGATAGCGAAGCACGTCGAGGGCATGGTCTGACAGGCGGCAGCCGTGCTCATGGAAGAACAGCACGCGATTCTTGAGCGCATTCACCAAGTCTGCGTACGAAGCGACCGCTGTTCCGGCTGCCTGCTCCAGACGTCCAATCCAATCCTTGAAGCCCGGGGCGTCAATGTTGAGCGCCTTATCCGGTCGAAAGGTCGGGAACACCTGGAAGTCTTGCTCTTCATTGCTCAGGGCTTGATGGTACTCCAGGGAATCAACGGGGTCATCTGTCGTACAAATGATTTTCACATTGGAAGCCTTGATGAGGCTGCGGCGCCGGAACTCCGGGGAAGCAAGCTTCTCGTTCGCCTTCTCCCAAATTCGCGGTGCGGATTGTTCGTTTAACAGCTCATCGATGCCAAAGAACCGGCGCAGCTCCAGATGAGTCCAGCTAAACAACGGGTTGCCGATCGTTTTCGGCACGGTTCTTGCCCAAGCTAGAAACTTATCGTAGTCCGATGCGTCTCCGGTAATGTGGGACTCGGGGACGCCGTTGGCGCGCATCAGGCGCCATTTGTAGTGATCCCCGTAGAGCCACGCCTCGGTAATATTTTTGAAATTCTTATTCTCATAGATTTCCTTCGGATCAAGATGGCAATGATAGTCGATGATCGGCATATTATCGGCGTAGTCATGGAACAGCGACTCGGCCATATCCGTCGTTAACAGGAAGTTGTCATTTAGAAACATACCGCTTGGCTCCTTTATGGTTATTCTAGATATGCTATCAGTCCAATTACAGCGTGACGCCGGTCTTGAAGATCGCCAGCTCGCGCACTTCGTTCTGTTCGTTGCGGGTTGGCTGGCCGCTGGCTACGGCGATCACATAATCGATGAATTCCTCCAGAACTTGTTCCATCGGCGTGTCGAGCAGCGGGCCGGCGTTGAAATCCATCCAATGCTTTTTGTTATTGTAAATGTCGTTGTTGGTGGCGATTTTTACCGTCGGTACGAAGCTGCCGAACGGTGTTCCCCGGCCCGTCGTAAACAGCACGAGCTGGCAATCGGAAGCGGCGAGCGCAGAGGAGGCGACAAGGTCGTTGCCTGGCGCCTGCAGGAGGCTAAGCCCCTTCTTGCGCAGCTTCTCGCCGTACTGCAGCACATCGACGACCGGAGCGGTTCCGGCTTTTTGCGTACAGCCAAGCGATTTGTCCTCCAGCGTGCTGATGCCGCCGGCTTTGTTGCCCGGGGAAGGATTCTCGTAGACCGATTCCCCGTGGGACAGGAAGTACTGCTTGAAGTCATTGATTAAATGCACGATGTCCTCGAAAACTTCCTTGTTCTCTGCACGGGCCATCAGCATTTTCTCTGCGCCGAACATTTCGGGCACTTCCGTCAATACGGAGGTTCCGCCCTGGGAGATCAGGAAGTCCGAGAACGCGCCGAGCAGCGGATTCGCCGTAATGCCGGAGAAGCCGTCGGAGCCTCCGCATTTCAGGCCAACGTTGAGCTCAGAGAGCGGTACAGGCTCGCGGCGGTCATTTTGCGCTGCAATATAAAGCTCCTCCAGCAGCTGCAAGCCGGCCTCCACTTCATTTCCGACCTCCTGGGCAACGAGGAACTTGACGCGTTCTTCGTCATAGTCGCCCAGTATGCTGCGGAATTCAGACACGATGTTGTTCTCGCAGCCCAGGCCAAAGACGAGTACGCCGCCGGCGTTCGGATGATAGACCGCATCCGCCAGAATGCTGCGCGTCATACGGTGATCGTCTCCGAGCTGGGAGCAGCCGTAGGGATGCTTCAGCACGGTAATATTATCAAAGGTACCGAGATCAGGATGGATTGCCTTGAATTCCTTAATCATCAGCTCGGCAACCCCGTTGACGCAGCCAACCGTAGGAACGATGAACAGGTCGTTGCGGATGCCGACTTTGCCGTTCTTGCGGCGGTAGCCCTGGAAGGTCAGATCGCGTTTTGGATGCGTCACCGGATGGAGATCCGGAACATATTCGTATTCCTCTTCGCCCTCCAGATTTGTCGCCAAATTATGCGTATGCACCCATCCGCCGCGCTGAATCGCGGACGTGGCGTGACCGATCGGGTAGCCGTATTTAGTCACTACATCGTTAGGCTCGAAGCTGGTTAAAGCGATTTTATGGCCTTGTGGAATATCCTCGAGTGCTGTTAGCACCTGATTATCGAAATTCAGCTCTTCCCCTGCGCTGATCGGCCTTAAGGCAACAGCAACGGTATCGCGGGAGTTCATTTTCGTTAGTCTTTGCATCCTCATCATCTCTCCTAAATCAATTGTTGTAGAGCAGCACGGCTTCCGGATGATTCTAGCTGCTCCAAATACCCTTCAATCGCTTGCACTAAATTTGGAACCTTAGTCAAATCTTCGCCCCATAAGCTCTCGTCTTGAAGAATCGTGACTGCAACCGATTCTGGACGGCTCCAAGCCTGGTCAAAGACGGCAATGACCTCAGCGCCGTCCTGGCGCTCGATTTTGTCGCCGCGGTAGCTGAACAACAAAGCGGCAAAGGCGAGGGTAGTGAGCTTTGGAAGCTCGCCTTTTTCCCGCTGATAACGAAGCAGGACAGGCAATAATCTTGTTTTGAATTTAGAAATGCTGTTTAACGAAATCGAAGTCAACTCGTGACGGATGAACGGGTTTTTGAAGCGCTCCTGTACGGCTTCTGCGTAAGATTGTAATTCTTCCTTTGGCAGATCGAGCATCGGAATCAGCTCGTCCTCGATCAATTTTTTTACGAAAACGGAGTAAGTGTCATCGTTCATAACATCTTCTACCGTTTCAAGCCCGGCTAGCAAGGCCAACGGAACCATTGCGGTATGCGGTCCGTTAAGCAGGTGAACCTTGCGCTCCCGGTAAGGGGTCATGTCGTTGGTGACCACCACGTTCAGCCCCGCTTTGGCCAGAGGCAGGCGTTCGGACAGTGAAGCTGGACCTTCAATGACCCAGAACAGGAACGGCTCGGCCGTAACCATCAAATTATCTTGATAGCCCAGTTCCTCCGCAAGAGCTTGCGCTTTGTCGCGCGGGTAGCCTGGAACGATGCGGTCCACCAAGCTGCAGCAGAACGTATTCTCCTGCTCAAGCCACTGTATGAACGCATCTCCCAGCTGCCAATCGTTTGCGTATTGCAGCACGATTTCCTTCAGCTTCTCGCCGTTGCGGTCAATCAGTTCACAAGGGATAATGGTGAAGCCTTTTTTGCCCAGCTCAAAACGTTTATGCAGCAGAGCCGTTAATTTCCCGGGAAAACTCTTCGGCGGAGCGTCGGCAAGCCGGTCTTCCGGACGGTAGGCAATTCCCGCTTCCGTCGTGTTGGAGGTAATGAACTCCAGCTCGTCGTTTTCCGCCAAGGCCAGGTAGCTCTCATAATCGGAATAAGGATTGATGACGCGGCTGACGCTGGTAATAATCTCGTGGTCATTGACCGTTTGCTGCTGCATGATGCCGTTTAGCAGTACAGTGTACAGATAGTCCTGCTTCGCCAGCATATCGCCTAGGCCCTGCTCAATCGGCTGAACGAGTACGGCGCTGCCTTGGAACAATCCATTCTTGTTCATTTGCTGCAGCTGCCAGTCCACAAAAGCGCGCATGAAGTTGCCTTCGCCGAATTGAATCATTTTTTCCGGGTATGTGGGCAGGTCAGGAAAGGTGGTTCTGGAAAGTGGTTTTAGTGTCATAATGGATTGCTGTCTCCTTTTGTGATTAACGTCATAATGCACACGTTAACAATTTTATTTAAAAAAAAGAGTAATCTCTTTTTTTTAAGAATAAATATGTGAAGATTAGCCGCCTTAGACTTAAAAGGCTTAAATCAGAGGCTTAAATTTTGGCTACCGTTTGCCGGACCATTAACGCCGTCTTAACGAACAATTGCTCCGGCTTGCTGTCCGGCTGCTGCATCAGGTCGATCAGTTTCTTGGTTCCTAACTCGCTAATATCGGCAATCGGCCTCCGAACCGTTGTTAGGGCAGGGTTCGTGTAGCGGGCGAAGACGATGTCGTCGAATCCGATGATCGACAGCTGTGACGGGATGGGGACTCCTTCAGCAAAGCAAGCGTTCATCGCGCCGATCGCCATATCGTCATTGCCGCAAAACACGAGCGTAGGCGGATCAGGCAAGGCCAACAAGCGGGACATCGCCATGTAGCCGCTCTCAATGCTGTAATCGCCGCTTGCGAAATAATCTGATACGAGCGGAAGGCCATGCTCCATCATGCTGTCCAGGAAACCCTGCTTGCGTTCCGTGGAGGATTTGAAGCCCGTCTTGCCTTCAATCATCGCCAGCTTGCGATGGCCTTGGGAAATCGCATGATCGATCGCTTCCTTGACGCCTTCGCGATCGTTCGCAATGACGTTCATGATGCTTGAATCCTCCAGCTGCCGATTCAGGACGACCAAGGGAATGCCCATCTTCTTGACGTGATAGATGAAGGCGTTGTCCGCATCGCTCTGGCTCATCACGAGAATGCCATCAAAGCGCTGGGGAATAATGTTGTCCAGATTGTGAATGCTGTCGATTCCGTTCACGGACAGGTTGTAGTTCTCGTCCAGAACATGGTTGATTCCCTTGATCACTTCCACGAGAAAGCTGGCCGAGGTTCCTTGGTCGATACTGGAGAAGAAGAGGCCGATCGTATAAGACTTCTTCATCACCAGGCTCTTGGCGTTGTAGTTCGGTACGTAATTCAGTTCCGCGGCGATCCTCTCGATACGATCCCGGGTCTCCTTCTTGATCAGCGGGTTGCCGTTGAGCGCCCGGGAGACGGTCGTATGGGATACGCCGGCTACCCGGGCAATATCTTTAATCGTTATCATAAAACCTCACTATTTTTGAATCCCTGTAATTTTTGAATCCCTGTAATTGTTAACGATTCCATTGTATATCCCTAAGCCATATAAATCAAGTGTTTTATGCTATGCACACGTGAAAAATTTTCGCAAGTTACATCGATTCATCCAAACCTGAATTCGGCCTCTTGGACGCGGCATGGCCATCGCGATATTGCCCAGGCGTCATGCCTTCCTGCTTCCGGAATGACCGGATGAAGTTCTGAGAATTGTTATACCTGAGCTTGGCGGCGATATCTTTAACCGGCATATCCGTTTCTTCAAGCCATTTCTTGGCCATTTTGAACCGGTACATCGTCAAATATTCGCTGAAATTGTATTGCGTCTCCTTGCGGAAAATGCTGCTGATATAGTTGGCGTTGTAATGGAGCCTGGATGCGCACTCTTCAAGAGTAAGATCCGTATCGTAATAATGCTGCACCAGATCGATGATTTTCTCGGAAATGTTATGGTATTGGGCATTTTGCCTGCTGTTGAATATTTTGATCATCGGATGGATGACTACGCTCCAGAACCAGTCCTCGATTTCAGCGACGGTGTGCAGTTCCAGCATCTCTTCAAACAAGGAACCGTTCGCATGGTAAATTTGATTCAGGCTGATTCCCGACTCCTGCATCATAATCAGCAAGTTGTTCAAGAGCCGGTTCAGCGGAACTTGATATTCCTGCGGAGTAAGCTCCAGCGTGAAGATCGATTTGAACAGCTGGCTCACGATTTCCTTCGCTTTATCGGTTTCCGCCAGCTTGATGGCGTCCATCAAGTCATTTTCCTTGTGCGTCGGGTAGTTTAAGTTCAAATAATGCTTGCCCGAGTTGATGTTCTCATATTGAATGATCACGCCTTTGCCCAGTTTGATCCGATGCTTCAGCGCTTCCAGGCTTTCCCGGTAAGCGGTCGAGATTTTGTGCACAGAATGGAAGGGCAGACTCAGGCCAATGCTGACCTGCAGCTTCAAATAGCTGTTGATTTCCTGCTGCAGCTTCTCCGTGAGCGAATACAGCGTCTGGTGGAACGAACCTTCGTCCGGGTCGGTGCTGCCGATCAAGGTGACCACTGTCTGGTCAATCATCACCGGGGCAAGCCGCTGGTCGGAAGGCACCAGCTCCTCAATCATATTGTGCGCAGCGAACAGCAGGAGGTTCAGGTCCTGCTTCTCATAAGCAGAGTCATCACAGAAATCGATCGATAAGGTGAATACGGCCATCGTTTTCCATGCTTCGACCTGGGCAAGGTAGCCGAACTGCTCCAGCTCCTCGGCAAGCTCCCTCTTTTTCAGATGCCCGTTGAACGCCTTGATCAGGAAAAAAGTACGCACCTGCTGAATATGCTGGCGGACCTCCTTCTCCAGCTGCGATTTGGACTGGAAGAGATGCTGAACATGTTCCCCGATCACTTGAAACTCGTTGGCATGTTTGGATCTGATGTCTGATTTGCGCTGTCCCATCTGGTTAAGCAGCCTCTCGATTGGCGAATACATGCGGCGTGAGCCGAGCCAGGCAATTGAGATAGATAACAGAAGCATAAATAAACAGACATATAGCGTGTACGTGCCGATTTTGCCCGATTCTTTGGTCATGCTCTCGATGGAAGTTACCGACAGGTAAACCCAGCCGTTCATTTGAGATTTCAAGTAGGTAACGGCATAATCCTTTTTATCGATAAGCGTTTTGAATTGTCCTGAAAGCGCAGAGGAGTCAGCGATCGTGGAGATTTCGTTGAATCCGCTTTCACTTACAGGTTTGCCAATCATTGAATTATCTGGATGAAGAAGAATGCGGTTATGCTCATCGACAATCATGATGCTGTCGAAAGGCTGGATCTCCGAGTTGATGAAGTCCTTCAAGCTGCAGGCAGGGATGTTAGCCATCGCTAGACCGTATTTATGCAGTTTGGAAGTTGGGAGCCTTTTGATCAGGCTAATATTGTAATCGCAGTTTGTGACATTTAAGCTTTCCTCGCTATAAAACCAGGCAGAGGGGGTCATCACCCAAGACGTATTATCCGAAGTATTGATCAAATTTGCGAGCTGCTCATAATTTTTGTACTGATCAAGGCGGTACAAGCCGGAATTTTTAATCATCCAGTTCTTGCGCTGATTAATCAGCACGACATCCTCGAGCTTTGTATCAAAGGATTGCATGTTGCGGATTTCATTCCTCAGATCGTTATACAAAATGAAATCGCTCTCATTTAGCGGGTTGTCAAGTGCCCTTTTTAATACACTGGAGTTGACGACTTGATTTAAAGTTTGATTGACTGTTGCTAATTTATGCTCTACATTTGAATTGATTTGCAGGATCAGTTCCATTTTACTTTTGTTCACATTTTTCTGAATTTCGTTGGAAGACGTCAAATATGAAAAAGAACCGATGAACAACACGGGAAGCGTACTGATCACAAAGGCGAAAAGCATCAGTTTACTCAAGAAACTAAGTGGTCTCACAGAACTCGCACCTCTGCTCGTGTAGAAGTAGTCAGTATAACCTGCATTTTGATGAATAATAACAATAATCATCTCATAACGCAATAATCATTTCCTCTAATTATGGCTATAAATTTGGAAAAATTCAAGATATAGGATTTATTGTATATTTCTTCAAGTGAAGTCAGGGAGACATATTTCACATTGTTTTTAGGGGGAACTGGAATGCCTAGAGTGTCAACGAGAAGGACAACGCTACGCCTTTTTTTTGTACCGGTTATGCTTTTTTTCACCTTGTTGATTGGGTGCAGCAATGTTCGTCCGGTTCAAACGGATGTCCGGGATCAACGTCCCTATATATCGATTTTAGCACCTTTGCATTTTCCGCAGCAGCCCTCCCAAGAGGTCATAGCCGAGCTGGAGGGACTGACGGGAGCGGAGCTTGATATACGCTGGGTTCCTGAAGGGGTATATACCGATAAAATGAATACGGCGCTCACGACCAACTCGCTGGCCAAGGTAACCTTCGTAAAGTTTACCGACTACAGCCTGGTTAAAAATGCCATCAAATCGGGGGAGTTTTGGGAGATCGAGCCTTACCTTGACCAGTTTCCCAACTTAAGCCAACTGAATCCCTCCATTCTGCAGCAGACGGCTGTAGAGGGGAAAATATACGGTCTGTACACGGAACGCCCGTCCTCAAGGCAAGGGATCATTATCCGCAAGGATTGGCTGGAGAATCTTCATCTGAAGGAGCCTCAATCCTTAGATGAGCTGTACGAAGTCCTAAAGCAATTTACGTATAATGACCCTGATCAGAACGGGAAGCAGGACACGATCGGCCTAGTTGACCGGAACGACCTGGTATACGGCGTATTTAAGACGCTGAGCTCTTATTTTGGTACCCCAAACAATTGGGAGCTGGCGGGCGGCGAGTTCATCCCTGAGTTTGAGACAGAAGAGTACATGGACACGATGAATTTCATGAAGAAGCTGTATGACGAGAGATTGATTAACCAGGACTTTGCCCTTACCAGCAAAGAGCTGCAGCGAGACAGCTTCATCCGCGGTTATGCAGGCGTTTACATCGGCAGCATGACGGACGCCCAGCGCCTCTCCATCGAAGCTCATGCCGTAAACCCCAAGGTCGAGCTGGCATTGATCAACCGGATCAAGGGGCCGAAAGGGTACAGGGTCTGGTCCATTCCTAATTATAACGGACTGTATCTCTTCTCCAAAAAAGCGATCGCCACGGAAGAAGAACTGAAGCAGGTGCTCGCCTTTTTCGACCGGACCATGGATAAAGATGTTGCCAACCTGATGATGTATGGAGTGGAGGGACGCCATTACGAAATCGTGGACGGGAAAGTCATTCTTCCCGAGGAGACCTCCAGGCTGCGCGTGGACGAGGTCAACCCGCTCTACTCGTTAATGATTGCCAATGTCAGCAACCAGAACATTCTGGAGGTAGCGCAGAAGGAAGAACTGACCGCACTCGCGGAACGCCTCAGCGAAGATAATGAATCTTTCCTGGTAGCCGATCCAACTGTTCACTTAAGCTCTGACACATATGATGAGAAGAATGCCGAGCTTTCGCAGATCATTACCGACGCAACCTACAATTATATTTTGGGCAAAATAACGGCGGAGGGGTTCAAGCAAGAAACTTTGAAATGGCGGCAAAACGGCGGCGACCTGATTATCCAGGAGTACCGCGAAGCCTTGGAGCGCGAACAAATAAGAGAACATGAATAGGGCCGGCAAGCGACCACTGCGTCATTAACGCAGTGGTTTTTTTATGTGGAATTTCTCTCTTATGACGTCGATAATCATTTGTTCAGATTCCTTGATATACCGGCGTTTATGAACAAATGATTGTATTCGTAACTGCGGTTAAGCTGTACTGTTGAACATGTAAACACAATAAGTCAAATGGAGGTCAAAATGGTTATGAAGAAAAAATCCTTCTCCATCATGTTAGCGGTACTGCTGACACTAAGCGTAATGCTGACAGCCTGTGGCGGCAACGACAAAGCAGCTCCGACAGCACCGGCAACAGGGGGCGATACGTCGAAAGGCGCCGAATCGGATGCACCGACGGAAATCAAGATTATGCTTCCACTTAATACTTCAGAGACACCGCCAGACACCATTAAAAATGAATTAGAAAAATTGACGAACACGAAATTAACGTATCAATTTTTCCCGGCAGACACTTATGAAGAGAAACTGAACTCTTCCTTTGCAACGGGTTCCCTGCCGCAAGTGACTTATTTGAAAAACCAAACAACCTTCATTCAAATGAAGGATGCGATTAAAGACGGACAATTCTGGGAGATCGGGCCTTACCTCAGCGAGTTTCCTAATCTGAGCAAGCTGAAGCCGGAAATTCTCAATAATACGAAGGTCGAAGGTAAGCTGTACTCTCTGTACATCGGCAGACCGCTGGCCCGTCAAGGCATTATCTATCGTAAAGACTGGGCGGACAAATTGAATCTGGCTGCTCCGGCTAATGTCGATGAATTGTTCGAAATGGCGAAAGCGTTTACAGAACAAGATCCGGATGGCAACAATGTTAAGGATACGATCGGAGTCGTTGACCGGAACGAATTGATCTATGGCGCGTTCAAAACCGTATCCTCCTGGTTCGGAACACCGAACGGCTGGGGAGAGAAAGACGGCCAGCTGCAGCCTGAATTTACATTCCCGCAATATATCGACACGATGGACTTCTTCAAGAAGCTTCGCGATGGCGGTTATATGAACCAGGACTTCGCGGCAACAAGTAAAACGGATGCCGTTAAAATGTTCACCAGCGGTAAAGCGGGCCTTTATATCGGCGGTTCCATGCAGGATATCGACTCCTTGCACAAAGACCTCATCAAAAACGTTCCGGAAGCTGTCGTGGATACGCACAGTATGGTGGCCGGGCCGGACGGAAAGTTTGCCCAATGGATGATCCCTGGGTATAACAACGTAGTTCTGTTCCCGAAAAGCGCAATCAAAGATGAGGCTGAATTGAAGAAAATCCTTGCCTTCTTCGACAAAATGATGACACCGGAAATTGCCAACCTGATGTTCTGGGGCATTGAAGGCGTTCACTATACCGTTGAAGACGGCAAAGCCAAGCCAACGGACGATAAGGAATTGATCGAAAGAGAAGTCAAAGGCTACAAGGACAGCCTCATCGGCGAATCCGAGACGAACGGCATGTACGAAGCTTATAACACGCTGCCAGGCAGAATTCATGCTGAAGAGCTTCTCTTGGAGAACGTGAAGGTAGGCGTTCCAGACCCAACGGCACCGCTTGATTCCGCTACGTATACGGAGAAAGGCGTCGAACTGCAGCAGATCATTACGGACGCAACCTACAAATATATGTACGGCCAAATCGATAAAGCCGGTTTTGAGAAAGAAGTTGAGAACTGGAAGAAGCGGGGCGGGGATAAAATCATCGAAGAGTACAACGCTGCATACAAGAAATAAGAATTTGGCCAAGGCCAGTTAGGCTAGCTATAAATGGAAGTAGAAAAGGTTGTTGATACACTCAACAGCCTCTTCTATTCCTAAGAGCTGCGCAGCCTTGCACCAATATGAAACAGAAAGGAAGAAGAACATGCAGGAAGTCACCGCACAGGCAAGTACAGCTCAACCGGTACCTGAGGCTTCGAGGAGCAAAAATGAAGTTAGAAAACGAATATGGAGAAATCGATGGCTCTATGTCATGATTGCGCCGGGCTTGCTGTACTTTATCATTTTCAAATACCTGCCCATGTACGGACTTATCATTTCATTCCAGGATTATAAGCCCTACAACGGCATCATGGGAAGCAACTGGGTAGGCATGAAGCATTTCAACAGGCTGTTCAGCGAACCGGATTTTCTAAACATTTTGAAGAATACCATTGTTCTATTCGGATTGAATATTTTTATATACTTTCCAATACCAATCATCCTTGCATTAATGTTGAATGAGCTCAGAGGGAACTTCTTCAAACGAATTTTCCAGTCGCTCCTCTATATCCCCCATTTTATGTCGTGGGTTATCGTCGTTTCCATTTCATTTGTCATGGTCACGATGGACGGAGGGATTATCAATGATTTGCTTGTCTTTTTTGGATTTGAAAAAATCAACTTTCTGCTAAACCCGAGCTGGTTTAGACCGATGTACATCATCCAGGTGATCTGGAGAGAAGCAGGCTGGGGAACGATCATTTACCTGGCTTCGATCGCGGCAATCGACCCAGGGCTGTATGAAGCGGCTCGCATGGACGGTGCCGGACGACTGAGACAAATTTGGCACATTACGATCCCGGCTATTCGGGGCGTTATTATTACTCTCTTTATTTTGAAAATTGGTTCCGTTCTCGATTTGGGATTCGAACACGTCTACTTGCTGCTCAATTCCATGAACAGAGAAGTTGCGGAGATTATCGATACGTATGTTTACACTGCAGGTTTAAGACAAGGTCAGTTCAGCTACAGTACGGCGATCGGCTTCTTTAAATCCGTCATCGGCCTCATTCTGGTCATGACTGTAAACAAAATCTCTAAGAAAATGGGAGAAGAAGGCGTCTATTGATATGCTACGGGAGGAATTGAAATGGTAGAAGATAGATCTTTCACCGGCAGGCTGTTTGCTGCCCTTAACTTTACGCTATTAGCGATCATCGCTTTGATTACGGTGCTTCCTTTTATTCACGTTGTAGCAGGATCATTTACCACGAGCGCGGAATTGGCGGCCAGTAAATTCGTGCTGATTCCCAAGGTTTGGAGTTTCGAGGCGTATAAATTTATATTTTCCACGAATACGATTTTTAAGGCGATGGGCGTATCCATCGGAGTGACGCTGGTTGGAACCCTGGTCAGTATGTTTCTGACGTCTTTAATGGCTTATGGGCTAGCGCGCCGGGACTTGGACGGGCGCAAGGTCGTGAACTTCATGGTCGTATTTACAATGTTATTCCATGGCGGATTGATTCCTACGTTCCTGGTCGTTAAAGAACTGGGCATGATCGATACGTATGCTGCATTGATTATTCCGTCGGCAATCAGTGCATTTAACATGATTATTCTCAAAAACTTTTTTCAGAATATACCGGAAGGGCTTGAGGAATCAGCCAAAATTGACGGCTGTAACGATTTCGGCATTCTGTTCAAAATTGTACTGCCTTTATCCATGCCGGCGATGGCGACGATTTCATTGTTCTACGCGGTTACTTATTGGAACACCTACTTAACGGCGATTCTGTACCTGGATGACAGCGCAAAATGGCCGATTCAGGTCCTGCTCAGACAAATTGTCGTCCTGGCCAGCGGCCTGGATCATAGCGCTACGCTGGACGGCGTCGTGCCGCCGCCAGACCAGACGATTAAAATGGCGGTTATCGTCGTGGCCACTTTGCCGATTCTGATGGTGTATCCGTTCCTGCAAAAGCATTTTGCCAAAGGAGCATTGCTGGGTTCGATGAAAGGATAATTCATGTTATCTTGCCGTTTCAGCTTAGAGCAAAAGGATATTGTTAACATGGAGGGAGCTTAGAAATGACTGTAAATGTATCGGCTGCGCCGCTGGATTGGGCCAAAAAAGCATGTGATTCCTTAATGGACACCTATAAGGCGGGGGAACTTCCCCCAGCTCACCGCTGGCATTACCATCAAGGTGTATTCCTGTGCGGCATGGAGCTGCTGTGGGAAACGGTTCGGGAAGATCGTTACGTCGATTACATTCAGGAATATGTAGACGATCTTGTGGATGAGTACGGCAATTTGTACTTTCAGCGGGATGAGCTGGATGCCATGCAGGCAGGGCTGCTGCTGTTCAATCTTCACGAAAGAACGGGACAGGAGAAATACCGGATCGCGGCGGAGAAGCTGAGGAATTTGCTGTTGACCATCAACCAGACCTCGGAGGGCGGCTTCTGGCACAAGGATAAATATCCTTACCAAATGTGGCTGGACGGACTGTACATGGCCGGCGTATTCTCCTTGAAGTATGCCAACGCCTATGGCGAGACTGGTCTGCGGGATACGGTGCTTCATCAAGAGAGATTAATGCGCAAGCATATGAAGGATGAGGCGACCGGTCTCCTGTATCATGCTTGGGACGAAAGCCGCCGCATGCCGTGGGCCGATCCGGAGACAGGATGCTCTCCTGAATTTTGGAGCCGGTCGCTGGGATGGTACGGTCTTGCCCTGGCCCAGTTTATGGATCTGCTGCCGGCAGACCATCCGGGGCGTGCAGAGCTGATTCCTGTGTTAGGTGATTTCGTAGAAGCGCTGATTCGCTATCAAGATGAAGAAAGCGGGTTATGGTATCAGGTCGTCGATAAGGGCCATATGTCTGATAACTGGCTTGAAACTTCGGGTTCGTGTTTATTCGTGTATGCGATTGCGAAGGCCGTTAAGCTGGGAATTTCCGGGGAGAAAGCTCTGGCTGCAGCCCAAAAAGGTTACAAGGGCTTGATCAGCGTGCTGCAGCAGGATGAACAGGGAAGATTGATTTTACCGGATATTTGCATTGGCACCTCTGCCGGGGATTACGAAAATTACGTCACCCGTCCAAAAGTAAATAACGATTTGCACGGGGTAGGCGCCCTGGTTATGGCCTGTGTTGAGATGCAGTCCTTAATTAACGATTAATGGCAACGATCTTCATTGCAGCAGGACTTGATTCTCTGGAAACGCAGGGTATCAGGTCCTTATGTATCTAAGACGATAGCATAATAATGGGAGCGAGAGCAGATGCATGTATATAACATTGTAGATTACGGGGCGCAGCGGGATAGCGGGATACTCGCGACAGAGGCCATTGCCAAAGCGGTTGCCGCGGCCAGCGAAGCTGGAGGTGGAACGGTATATGTGCCGGCGGGCACGTTTTTGACCGGAGCTATTTTTCTGACAAGCAATATAGAATTGCGATTGAATCCAGGGGCCGTGTTATCATTTAGCACGAACCCGGATGATTTTCCGGCCGTGGAATCGCGATGGGAAGGCGTAAAGCGGCAGGTGCATGCGCCTTGCATTAACGGCTTCGATGCGCAGAATGTATCGATTACCGGAAGCGGGACGATCGAAGGGAACGGACAGCCGTGGTGGGATAAGCACCGGAACAGACCGGAGGAGCTGGAGTATCCGCGGCCAACGACAATTGGCTTCTATAACTGCCGCCGGGTAACGATCAAGGATGTGAACATCCGGAATTCCCCAAGCTGGACCGTAAATCCGATTTGCTGCTATGATGTCACCGTGGACAATGTCTCGATCTATAATCCGGCGGATTCGCCCAATACGGACGGCATTAACCCGGAGTCATGCACGAACGTGCGCATTAGCAACTGCAATATCGACGTTGGCGACGATTGCATTGCGATTAAGGCCGGAACCGAAGATACGGCGGAGCGCGTGCCATGCGAGAACATCACGATTACCAACTGCACGATGGTTCATGGTCATGGCGCCGTCGTGCTCGGAAGCGAGATGAGCGGAAATATTCGCAACGTCACGATCAGCAACTGCACGTTTAAGCAGACGGATCGGGGCATTCGGCTCAAATCCAGGCGAGGACGCGGTGGAATTGTTGAAGACATTCGCATCAGCAACATTGTCATGGAAGATGTGATCTGTCCAATCAAGCTGAACCTGTATTATTTCTGCGGACCTCGCGGCAAGGAGAAATATGTATGGGATAAACATCCTTACCCGGTCACAGAGGAAACTCCGTGCTTCCGCCGCATTCATTTCGCGAATATTACGGCCCGGAACGTTCATGCCGCAGCCGGCTTCCTGTATGGACTTGCTGAGCAATACATCTCAGAAATCACATTCAACGATATTGATATTTCCATGGCAACGGATGCGATTCCAGGTTATCCCGCGATGATGGCAGGCATCGATAAAATGCAGCGCCGCGGCTTTTATCTAGGAAACGTAAGAGATATTCGCTTTAACCGCGTTACGATCGAGAACCATGAAGGTACGGCCTTCTATATCGAGAACGGCGAAAATGTGGAGATCACGCAGTGTGAATCCAGAAACACCAGCAAGCCTGAGAAGCTGGTTGAGCAAGTTACAGTCGCACCTTCCAACGACAATATTATTGAATGAGGTGAAGCGTTATGACACGTGAGCGATTAAGAGGATTGCTGGGGGACCTGCCCGTCAATAAGCCGATTACGGCGACGGTATTGACCCAGGAGGAGTACGACGGCTACTTGCTGGAATCTTTGGTGCTCGACCTGAATGGAATCGAACAAGTACCCGCTTATGTGGCTAAACCTTTACATGGAGAAGGGCCGTTCCCGCTCGTTGTCGTCAACCATTCCCATGGCGGGGATTATGAGCGGGGCCGCAAGGAATTTATTAAGAGCAGCCACTATCTGCAGGAGCCTTCGTTTGCGAAGGTTCTTACGGGAATGGGATACGCAGCCTGCTGCATCGACATGTGGGGCTTCAATGAACGCGGCGGTAAAAAAGAGAGCGAGCTTGTCAAGGAAATGCTGTGGCGGGGCAGGGTAATGTGGGGCATGATGATTTACGACAATATGCGCATGGTCGATTACATGTGCCACCGCGAGGATATCGACGCTTCCCGCATCGCAACGATGGGAATGTCGATGGGGGCCATGATGTCATGGTGGCTCGCGGCCCTCGATGAGCGGATCAAGGTCGCGATCGACATCTGCGGGCAAGTAGATGCGGAGACGCTGATTGCCAAGCGGGGCCTGGATCATCATGGGTTCTATTCGTACGTGCCGGGCCTGCTGAAGCATTTCAAGACTCTAGATATTCAGAAGCTTATCGTGCCGCGGGCCCGTATGAGCATGGTCGGGCGCAACGACCGGATGACTCCGATTGAGGGCGTTGAGTATCTAGCCGACGGACTGTATGAGGCCTATCAGGCCGCAGGCAAAGCCAAGCATTGGCAGCCGTTCATTTCCAGCGCCGGGCATATGGAGACGCTGGAAATGCGGGTAGCCTGGCAGAAATTTTTAGCGGAGCATTTGTAGAATGGCTCCAATTTCAGGGCAAGTATCCAAACATATTATTGTAGGGAAACAATCCATCTGTCATTTCCAGAGCATCCAGGCGGCGATCGATTTCCTGGAGCTGCCGGGACAGCGAAATGCGGACACGGTTCAAACGCTGTATATCATGTCGGGTATATATGAAGAGAATGTGCTTATCTATCGTTCGCATTTACGAATCATTGGCCTTGGACATGTCGAAATCACAGGCAAAAAATATGCCCAACAGCTGGACGAACATGGCGAGCGAATCGAAACCTTCGGGACACCGACCTTGTTTCTAGGCGGCAGCGATTTAGTCCTTGAAAATATTGTGGTGTCGAATACGGCCGGACAAGGACCGGACATCGGGCAGGCGGTAGCCGTCTATGCGCATTGCGACAAGGCCGTGTTCAGGAACTGCTCCTTCAAGGGCCATCAGGATACGCTGTTTACGGGCCCGCTGCCGCCGGCACCCCGAGAAAGGGCGGAATTCGGCGGCATTCCGCTCAGGGAGCATCATGCGAACTACCGTCAGTTGTATCAGCATTGCTATATCGAGGGGACTGTGGATTTTATTTTTGGCGGAGCGGCGGCTTATTTTGAGGGCTGCGAGATTAGAAGCCTGCGCCATTTCGAGGATCAGCCGGGTTATGTCACGGCTGCCTCTACGCCGCAAGGACAGGAGTATGGCTACGTGTTTGACCGCTGTTTCCTGACCGCTGCTCCGGGCGTCAATAATGTATACCTGGGGAGACCGTGGCGGGAATTTGCCAAAACCGCATTTGTACATTGTGTGCTGGGCGAGCATATTCATCCGCACGGCTGGGATAACTGGAACGATCCAGCGAATGAGAAGACCGTCTGCTACGAGGAATATGGCGGTGATCAGGCTGGGTTGCTGCGCTTGCAGCGGGTATCGTGGGCAGGCTGCTTTGAGACGGAGCCGGAGGCGCTGAGGAAGGAGCAGGTGTTTGCCGGCACGAATTTTTGGAAGCGGGAAGGGGAGCAGAAACGATGACGACAAGTGGGCAGCTTCATCAAATTCATCATTCCCCGTCCCTGCTGTTGGCTGATTTCGATGCGAACACGAGCATGATTAGCGTGGCTGATATTTATTATGCAGCGGTACCTTATATCGAAGGCTTGTCTGGCATCCGGATATATCAGTCGGAGGATTTGATCCAGTGGGAGCATTACACCGATATATTAACGAATCATACAGCTTGGAGCAGCAGTGCGGATATAGGTGTCTGGACACCGCAGCTGAGTTATCATGACCATCAATTTTATCTGACTTATACCGATACGAGAACCGCGAAACGGCCTATGATGGAATGTCACAGCTATTTAATGGTCGCAGACCGGATCGAAGGGCCATGGTCGGAACCGATCTGCTTGAATCGCGGATTCGATTCTGCGCTGTCCCGTTTCGGTCAAGACAAGCTTGTCTCGGCATCGGCGCAATAGAAGAAAGCGTGGACTTATTGGTCCACGCTTTTGATTTATTATGAAATGGCTTTTACCGTAAATTTGAAAGTATAGGTCCGGTTCGACGGGAGGGTAAACTCTTCATGCGTCGGTGCTCCCCAGCTGTCGTCGCCCCCAACACCCATCTGCTTGTAATTGACTCGCAGCACCGTATGCTGGCTTGGCGGCAGCTTATGTGGATGATCATGTGCCTCAAGCTCCTGAGGCTTCCACGGCAGAGCGCACACCTCCATCAACGGGGAAGCCTCGATGCGCAGTCCCGGGCCATTCGCTCCATGCGTCAGGCAGGCGTAGCGGACATCGGTTTTGTTGCCGCACTCCTGTGGCCGAAGGTATGGCACGAACTGGTCGTGGACAGTTCCGCTGTAAAGGCCAACCCGTGCCCCGGTTTTGCGGTCCCAGTAGTTATCGTGCGGGCCGCGTCCGTACCAGGTGATCGTATCCAATTGGCCGTGCAATATGAACATCATACCGATTTCAGGGATTTCCGGCAGGCCGCTGCCAGGCACTAGCTCTTCGCAAACCTCCATCGTCCCGTCCGGGAGGATGCGGTATTCGATGGTGAGGGCAGTAAGAGGCGCAGTGTCCAGAATGTAACGGCTCGTGATGACACAGCTTTCCCCTTCATGTTTCCACGAAAGTCCTTGCAGCTGCCGGTTGTCCGGCGCATTTCTCCATACTTGGCAGCGTTCGTGCAGCTTGTTCCCTAAATCATTGTCCGTCACTGCGCGCCAGAAATTCGGCTGAACCGGCTCCGCCAGCTGCTCCTTGCCGAATAAGGCATAGGAGACGAGTTCTCCCGTGCTCTGGCTGAATCTCAGGACAACATCTTTGGCGGAAACCAATAGCTCGTCATCAAGCGCCTCGACCGTCAATGCCGCGGTGTCATCAAGAACGGGAGACTCGCTTCTGAAGTAAGGCACGAGCGTAAATTGCTCCCAAGCCACCTCATGTCCGGCTTCCGCCCATTTCGTCTTGTGCCGCGTTGCAAGGGAGACGGTCAGAATGGCTTCCTGCCCGCGGATATCTATCGGATGATAAGGAATGACGATCTCCGTGCTTTCTCCCGGCGGAAGACGGAGTTCAACGGTCCCGTTTGACGCTGGGACGCCATCCAACTGTACTTCCCAATTCAGCGCATATTCGCGAAGATCTGTAAACAAGTACTGATTCTGTACCCGGATCCGCCCTTGCTGCAGGTTCACGCTTTCGAACTTGACGCTCTGATAGCATTTTTTCACCTCGTCCAGCTTTGGCGTCACGGTTCGGTCGGCGAAGATCAGCCCGTTGCCGCAGAAATTTCCGTCATGCGGCGATTCCCCGAAATCTCCGCCGTAGGCCATATATTCGGTACCTTCCGCCGTTTTTGCACGGATTGCCTGATCCACCCAATCCCAAATAAATGCGCCTTGCAGAATGTCATAGCGGTCGAACAGCTCGGTATACAGATGGAGCCCGCCGCAGGAGTTTCCCATAGCATGGCTGTATTCGCAAAGAATATATGGCTTTTGGGGATTGTTATTCGCGTACTGCTCTACTTCTCTCGGCTTGATGTACATCGTAGACTCGATATCGGAGGCCTCCTCGGAAGCCCGGTAATGGAAAATCCCTTCGTAATGCACGAGTCTTGTAGGATCAGCTTGCTTCAGGAAATCATGCATGGCGATAAAATTGTCGCCGCCAAAGGATTCGTTGCCCAGCGACCAGATGACGATAGACGGATGGTTCTTGTCCCGCTGGAACATGGAGTTGCAGCGATCCAGCACATTGGCGCGCCATTCCGGTCTGCTGGCGGGAACGTTGCGGTCGTTGAGCTCCTTTTGCCCATATTCCCATGAACCGTGCGTTTCCAAGTTAGTTTCGTCAATGACGTACAGTCCGTATTCGTCGCATAATTCGTACCACAACGACTGGTTCGGATAATGGGACGTTCTGACGGCATTGATGTTGTAAGCTTTCATCAGTTCAATGTCCCGGATCATTTCATCTTTCGTGATCGCTCTTCCTTTGTCGCAGGAAAATTCATGGCGGTTGACGCCCTTGAACACGATCCGCTTGCCGTTGATTTTCATTAATCCGTCCTTTAGCTCAAACGTACGGAAGCCGACTTTGCAGCTCACAGTCTCCAGCAATCGTCCGGCATCGTCCTTCACGGAAAGAACCAGCGTATAAAGATGCGGCGTTTCGGCGCTCCACTTGAACGGATTCCGAACAGGGGCAGACAATGCCAGCCGCTGTTCGCTTCCATCTTGAAAAGAAGCGGTGGTTATGCAAGGGACATCCCATACAGGCTTCTGCTCGGCATCGTATAATTGCATTTCCAGCGAGCATTTGCTTTTTGCCTCGAAATAGTCCGTAAGCTTGGCGTCCAGCTGCAGCCGGGCATCCGCATAATGTTCATCCAGCTCGGCCCTTACGAAGAAGTCGGAAACATGCAGCGCCGGAGCTGAATACAGATAGACATCGCGAAAAATGCCACTTAGCCGCCAAAAATCCTGGTCCTCCAGCCAACTGGCATCGCACCAGCGATATACCTCTACGGCCAGCTTGTTCTCCCCAGCGGCAAGATAGGGGGTGATATCGAACTCGGCGGGAGTAAACGTGTCCTCGCTATAGCCGACGAGTTCTCCGTTCAGCCAGACGTAGAAGGCCGACTCGACCCCTTGGAAACTAAGGAATACGGGCTGGTCTTGCCAGGCCTCCGGAACCGTAAACGTCCGGATGTACGAGCCCACCGGATTATACCGTGTCGGCGCAAAAGGCGGCTGGAGCTCTGGCTCCGATTCTGCCCACGGATAGCGAACGTTCGTGTATTGCGGATAATCGTAGCCATGGAATTGCCAGTGTGAGGGCACTGGAAGCTCCGCCCAGCTGCTGGAGTCATAGTCCAGCTTGTAAAAATCCATGCATCGCTGCTCTGGGGTCTCAGCAAAAGCAAACTTCCAGGTGCCGTTCAACGGCATGTAGTATGCCGAAGCTGTTTTGTTTCCGGCAAGCGCCTCCTCGACCGTAGAGTAAGGCATCATAGAGGCATGAGCTTCCATGCGGTTGATCTGGAATATCTCCGGGTTGTTGTTCCACTCGGGGTATCCATTGGCAGGCGGTTGATAGACGAGTTTCTGGCGCACGATAACCACTCCCTTTTTTGATCAATTGTTGATATATTCATATTATAGATTCCATAGAGTAGGATTGATATATAAGGATTTTCTTCATTTATATCACAATATGAAACGAGGCATGTACGTGGATAGCAAGATGATTTTCTGCAATCCGCAGGAGGCGCTGCTCTTGCCGCTGTATGCGACAACAATTGGCTACTGGGAGCATCAGTCCGAGACCGTAAGACCGGACGGATTTCCTGATTACCAGCTTCATCAGGTTCTGGACGGAAAAGGGGAGTTGATCATTAAAGAGCAGAGCTATATTGTCGGCCCGGGGGATGTCTTCTTCCTGTATCCCGGCGTGACGCATCAATATGCTCCGATCAGCCGGCAATGGCAGGTGGCTTGGGTGTCCTTCAATGGAAGAGATGCTGGACAAATGCTGCTTCATGCGGGAATCAGTGAATCCGGTCCGAAGAGGCTAAAGGAGGAGAAATGGTTGCATGAGCTGAAGGAGCTGCTGCTTCAGGATGAGAATGAACCGTACGCTCCTCTGGAGCATTCCAAACTGCTGTATGCTCTGCTGGTGGATTTGAAAAGAACGCTGCAGCTGCCGCTGAACCGGGATCATGACATGGAACGGATCAAGCCCGTCCTGCAGCATATCGACAGAAATCTTCATGAGGCCCTGCAGTTAAAGGATTTGGCTAAGGTGATCTCCGTTTCCCCGCAGTATCTGTGCCGATTGTTTCAGAACACGATGCAGCTTCGTCCGATAGAATATGTGAATCAGCAGCGGGTGAATCGGAGCAAGCAGCTGATGTTCAGCGGACGGGACAAGAAGGTATATGAAATAGCGCGGCAGGTTGGCTTTGATAATACGAGCTATTTTTGCTCCGTGTTTCGGCAGGTATCCGGGATGAGTCCCAAGGAGTTTATGAGTTTGCACGGACTGTGAGGCTGTGTGGATAAAGAGTCTGACTACTAGTCTATATGGACCGTGAACTGGCGTGGATTATTCATTTGTTTGGACCGTCAGCCCCGCGTGGGCTCGGAATTCAATCCTGGCACTGGTAAAAATAAGAGCAGCGAATGAAGGCTTGAATAGAATGAGTGCAATCAAACGCCAGAAACGGAGCTGCCTATAGTCATTGAAGCTATGACTATAGGCAGCTCCGCGGTTTGTTTTCTCAGAAGGTACTTCGATGGAGGTGTGGTTTACAGCGGGTCGAGGCGGAACAGCGCTGCGCCATGAGGTGCTACGTTCGCGTAGAGGCTGTCTTTGACGACGGCGGTCTCGCCCGTCCACAGCTCCTTAGCCTGAACAGAGGCCGGGGCGCCTAATGCTTGGAGCGGAAGGCTGAACTCAAGCGGATTCTCGCCGGTATTGAAGCAGGCGACATATAGACAGCCATTCGCTCCGTCAGCTCCCCATACGATGCGGTTTCCCTCCCTCTTGAGCAATCTGGCCCCTGAGCTGGATTGATGCATCTCCAGCACATCGCGATTGGTAAGCAGCGATAACGTCCATTCGTCGTTGTCCCTCAGCTCTCCGCCAAAGAAAAGCGGAGACCGGAACAAGCACCACAACGACATCATCGTTAGCTGCTCTTCGCGGGTAAAGCGGGTCCAGCGGTCGGATCCTCCGCCATCTACGGAACGAATGCCGATATGTCCCAGCGGCAGCATGTCGCAGTCGGGCCAGCAGCCTTCTGCTGATTTGCCCTGCCATCGCTCGCAGCGGTCGAACATGTCGAGCAGAAGATCCCAGCGATCCCAGAAGTCATCCGTCATTCTCCACATATTCGCATTTTGCAAAAGGAAATCTGCATACTCGACCGGAGCTGGTCCAGGTGACAGGCTCAGCACCATCGGCCGTCCGCAACGGTCGATCGCGCGGCGGATCAGCTCAATTTCAGGCAGATGCGTATCATAAAGCCGCGAAGCGGCGATGTCGTCAACCTTCACGAAATCAACGCCCCATTCGGCGTATAACTCGAACAACGAATCATAGTAGGCCTGAGCGCCTTCCTTGACGGCATCCACGCCGTACATATCCGTATTCCAGGGACAAATGGAGTTAGGATGGGCGATATCCCGCGCGGTAACGGTTGTGTTCTTGATCGGGGTACCCGCATGAACGGCCTGACGCGGTACTCCGCGCATGATGTGGATGCCGAATTTCAGGCCGAGCTGGTGAACATAGTCGGCCAGCGGCTGGAAGCCCCGGCCGTTCGCGGCCGAAGGGAAGCGGTTCTCCGCCGGCATGAGCCTTGCATATTCATCCATGACCAGCGGCACGAACGGACGATAAATGGACGAATTGGCATCAGGTTCGTACCATTGGATGTCAACAACAATCGTATCCCAGCCATACTCCTTCAGGTGCTTGGCCATATAATCGGCATTCCCGCGCACCTCAGCTTCGGTAACAGCGGCTCCATAGCAATCCCAGCTGTTCCACCCCATCGGAGGCGTAGGGGCAAATAAACGATGATCCATAATGAGTTCCTCCAGTCCAGGTTCCAAATTTATGATGAAATAGAATTGCTATCATAATTTAATCATAATGTTCTATAGCAATAGCTATCTACAATAATTTAGGAACATAAATAGCACAAAATTGCTGTCCTATCTCCTGGAGAAATCTCTAATCGAAGAAAAGCCGGTTATACTGCAGGGCATGACTGCCCGAACGGAAGGATCCGGGGGTCTGTCCCGTGAATTTCTGGAACACTTTGATATAATAGCTTCCTGATGAATAACCGACCTCGCCGGCAATCGTCTCGATGCTCCAATCGGTAGATTGCAAAAGCTCGATCGACCGCTCAATCCTTTTTCGGTTAACATAGTCGTTCGGAGTAACGCCGAGATGCTTCGTAAACGTCCGCAGGAAATGGAATTTCGATAAGCCCAGCTGCCCGGCAAGCTGATCGAGGCCGATCATGCAGCTGTAGTGCGTATCAAGGAACCGAACGGCCTCGCGGACGGCCAGCGGCCAATGCTCTTGTTCACGGTGGCGATCGGAAGCAGTTCTTCTCAGTTCGATCAAAAACTGGTACACATACGAGGAAGCGATATACGGATCCGTGATATTGCCGCTATGCGCTTCGTCGAATAGCATCTTGAGCCGTTTGATCGGCATACTGTCGGGATTCAGGTATGGCGTGGTGCCGAGGAGGGAAACGATCTCCTTCCAGAGCGGCAGCGCCGTGCGCGGACGTATCAGCAAAAAATAGAATTCCCACGCTCCCCCGTTTGCCTTAGGGTAATAATAGCGGTGGCTGCTGGGAATTTCGGCGAGAAACGCCCGCCCGGCATCTATTCTCGTGATAGTTCCGCCGCTTTGCCCTACAGCTTCTTCAACATCTCTATCTCTATCCAGTTCCCTGGCATCCCTGCGTTTAGCATCACTTTTATCCCCGGTCTCAAAAACTCCCTCTCCTTGAACGGTGTATTGGAATATAAGTAATGGGCCATCTGTCCGAGTCAGACCATCCCAATAATACTGCGGGTTGTCTACAAGCTCATGTCCTACCGCAAACAGGCCGCATAACGGAAGATGGGGAGCGTCGTTAAATCTGAAACCATAGGTTCCCCAGGCTGTTTCTGCTTCTGAGTTCATAACCTGCCTTGCCTCCTACTGGTACTTTCAATTGCTCAACCTTATGATTGTCGATAAATTATACTCTTAAATATCCATAGGATAGCATATTTTGGCGATGGAGATGGAGATGGAGATGGAGAGGGAGAGGGAGAGGGGGGAGAGGAAGCCCTTGCGAAGGATATGTGCGGAACGGATCCTAGCTCCGCTAATTGCCGCTTTTTTGCAAAATCGGCGCGCTAACGGACACAGAAGGCGCTATTTAGTGAAAATGACCATGGAGCCCACCGATTTTATCCAAATAAGGTCTGCTGTGTCCGTTAGCTCTAGAAAAAGCAGCATTTTTGCGAAATAGCGGAACCAAGGTCCGTAAGAGGTCAGCAGAAACCAAGTTACATTTCAAACGTCGGTGTCCTTACAAACTAACGAACCTATTGTCCTCTTCTAAAGTTCTTCCCTCATTTGCGCCAAATCATTGTAGTACCTAACGGACAGCATATCTGGTGCCGTTAAAGCGTGCGCTCTTCAATGCTGTCTGGCGGCCATAACGGGTTTCTGCTGAGCCGCATGGGCGCTTCTGTCGAGCCCCTGTACTGATTAGCCATGAAGGGTAACGGCATTGATTTTCTTGTATTCATTAGGGGTCACGCCAACGATGCGTTTGAACAATTTGTTAAAATAAGCCGGATCAGGGTACCCCACTCCGCAGCCGATCTCATGGATCTTCATGTCGGGGCTTGTTTTGAGCAAATGCTTCGCTTTTTTGATGCGCACCTCGATCAAGTAATCGGTAATGGTCATACCGGTCTCGTTCTTGAACAGTTTGCTGAGATAGCTGGGGGTCAGGTAAACCATCGAGGCCAGGCTGCCAAGTTCGGTTTGCTGGTCGTAATGCTCTTGAATCCAGCGTTTCACCGTTTCAACGGATTTGTCCGCCATTTGCAGGCGGGTTGCCCTGATAATTTCGAGCCCCTTGAGAAAATGAGAGAAGAACAGGCTCTTAAGCTCGGCAAAGGCCAAGCAGGACAGCATGCGCTCCTCCAACTGCTCTTCGGCTGCAGGAGGGCTTGCCGATTTCCATCCCGGCAGTTCCGCTAAGGCCATATCGTGAATCAGGCGGCCTAAGGAGAGAATCGAATGCCGGGAAGCTTTGGCTTCCTTTGCCTGGCCGAACAATTTTTCTAGATCTGCTTTGACTAATGTAATATTCAAGATCTGTATATGTTCGCTAAGCCTTTCTCTTATGCTGATGAAGCAGTCGGTGAGATCGAGGTCTGGCTGCGGCAGATCGTCATAATGGTAATAGCTCCAGGGTGTATAATCATATAGCCCATAATCACATGCACGAACGGCCTGGCGGTAGGCTTCACTTAACCGGCCCGCCTCGCTGTATCCCCGGCTGGAGCCAGTCTGGATGATGCCGATGGGAGCAAGGACTGGCTCCAGCCGGTGAACGAGCTGTCTTATCACCTTCGCATCGGGTTCATCGGTATAATAACTAACAAGCGCCAGCATGCCATCATCAGTCTCGATGATATCTACGGCACCGTACAAGCCCGCAACGACGTCGTTCAACTGCTCGCGGAGCACCTCGATATGGCGGCTGCGGAGGACATGCACGGCAAAGTAGGGCAGCGGCAAATGCAGTTCAGGCAGCTTGCTGCAGAGGGAAGAGAAGCTTTTGAAATAAGAAAGCAGTACCCCGGAGCGCAGGCGCTGCTCTTTTCCCAAGCTGGCTTCCTTTTCTTCGTGCAGCGTATAGAGCAGCTTGAACAGCTGCTTTTTGTTGATCGGCTTCAGCAGGTAATCCACCGCGGAACAACGCAGCGCCTGACGGGCATATTCAAAATCGGTGAAGCCGCTCATGATAATACACCGGATTTCCGGCTGAAGAGATTTAAGCCGCTTAATCAGCTCCAATCCGTCGACCAGCGGCATACGAATGTCGGTAATGACGACATCGATATCCGAGGCCGTGATAAAATCCAGCGCATCTTGTCCATTGGAGAAAACGCCGGTCACGACAAAGGCTTCGTTTTCTTTAGTGATGATTTTAGCTACTCCCTCGCGAATTGAGGATTCGTCATCGACAATAACCATCCGAAGCATCAAATTACCTCCCCGTAACGAATACGATGTTCTTCTTCCAGGAGACCTGTAATTTTTAAAGTTACCGCGGTGCCTTTCCCAGGCCGGCTGTCTACGCTCAAGCCCGATGCGTTGCCGTAGTGCAAGCGTACCCTTTCATTGACATTGCGCAAGCCGATGCCGAATTTATCGATTTTTCCATCAGTCAAGCTGTGGTTCAACTGAGCCAGGGTTTCTTCATCCATGCCGACGCCGTCATCGCGAATTTCGAAGATGGCATCCAATCCTTCATTCCAGGCAGTGATTATGATGGTTCCCGGCTTCTCCTGCTTCTCCAGCCCGTGGAACACGGCATTTTCAACAATCGGCTGAAAAATCAGCTTAATGATCGGCAGATGATAGAAGTGCTGCGGAACCTCAATCCGGAAATCCAATTTGTCCGGAAACCGGATTTGCAGCAGCTGCAAATAGTTGCGGACATGTCGGAGCTCCTGCTCGACGGTTACGGTCTCGTCACTGCGCGTAATGCTATACCTCAGCAGCAGGCCAAGCAGATAGGTGAGCTCGGCGACGCGGTCGTCGTCACTCAGCTCAGCCAGCATGCGGATCGATTCCAGCGTATTATATATAAAATGCGGATTGATCTGGTTTTGAAGCGCCAGCATATCTGCTTTTTGTTTGCTCTTCTCAGTTTCGTACACCTCCTGCAGCAGCCCTTTGACCCGGTCGATCATCCGGTTGAAATGACTGCCGAGCCGGCCGATTTCGTCGTTGTATTTGACCTCAACATGTACATCGAGGTTGCCGCGCTGCACCTGTTTCATTAACCGTACCGTACGGGTCAGCGGCTTGGTCAGAGCGTAGGAGATGAAGATGGCTACCGCCAGGGCAAAGAAAACAATGAGCAACGCGGTAATCATTAGGGCGTTTCGGCTTTGCTTCATTGGGGCGAGCAGCTCGGTTAGCGGGATATAGGAAATGGTTTTCCATCCGGTGCTGGCGGATGAGCTGTAGACCGAGATGTACGGCTTGCCCTCGATGTCGAGCTCGAAATAACCGCGCGGCCCGGAAGCTTGCTTTAATAGAGCGCTGCCGCTTAAATCTTTGCCCAGCATAGCGGGATCGGAGTTGTACACGACTCTGCCGTTCTCATCCACGATCAAGGTATTTCCATGCGTAACGGTGTTCAGCGGCTCGATGATTTCCTCGAATAGACGGATATCCACATCGATCACGATGATTCCGATGTTCTTCAGTGTACTGACGGACTGGATGGAGCGCATGATAGTAAATACCTGCCGCTGTTCGGAGCCGTTAACCCGAATCGGGTGGGTTCCGAGCAGCACGGGGGAGACGCCGGCCTCGCGCGTCCGGATCTCCCATGCTGCCCGTCTCTCTTCCGGATATATTTCATTGATACCGGGCTTCGCATTATAAAAAGTTTTCCCGAAGCGGTCAGTCAAGTAAACGCTGGCAATTTCCTCCTTCATATTTGCCAGATACATCAGAAACATATTGATGCTCGCACTTTTATCCCAATCCGTCTCACGCTGGTCCAGATGCTTCTCGACGTCCTTGTTGTACAGCGGAAGGATGGTGTACCGCTTCAGGTCGGCGATGTAGCGATCCACTTTGTCCATGGCATTGTCGGTCATTTGGCCGGCCGAGCTCGTCATGTTGCTCAGGATCGAGCTTGAGTTCGCCCGGTACGAAGCGTAGCTAACGTACGTAATCGGCAAGGAAATGAGGAATACGAAGATGATGACCAGCTTCTTTTGCATGGACAGGTTAGCGAACAATACCCAGGTTTTGCGGCATAGATAGAAAACGGATGAAATCATAGGCTGCCATCCTCCTGCAGAAATTGCCGGTTATTTTACGGCGCCGCTGGTCACGCCTTCAAAAATGTACTTCTGAAGCACGAAATACAAGACGACAGTCGGCAGCAAAATTAATAATATCGCTGCACTGATCAGGTTCCAGTCAGCGATGTTCACACCTTGAAAGCGCATGAGCACCGTTGTCACCACACCAAGGCTTTGCTTCGGCATGTAAAGATAAGGCGTGTACATGTCGTTGTAAATGCTGATCGACTTGAGAATGACGAGCGTGGCTGTTGCCGGGGTCAGCAGCGGAAAAATAATCGAGCGATAAATCCGGAATAGCGAGGCACCTTCCGCCATGGCATTCTCATCAAGATCGACCGGGATGTTGCGGATAAACTGCAGGTACAGAATAATCTGGATGACGTCGGCTCCGATATACAAAATAATGGGCGCTCCCAGCGTATTATACAGTCCAAGCTGCTTAATGATTCCGAACGTGGCAACCTGGGTCGTAATGCTCGGAATGACCGTAGCGAATAAGTAGGCGCCAAACACCGCTTTTTTCAGCTTAAAAGTAAATCTGCCCAGCACGTAAGCGACCATGGTTCCAAAGATGATATTGAAGACAAGGGCAACGTAGATCATGATCAGCGTATTGGCGAACCCGTTCAGCAGCCCGCCCCGCTCGAATACGATTTTGAAATTGTCGAAGTTGAGAAAGCTGTCAGGCAGCGCCATTGTACTTGCCGTATTGAATTCATCGCTGGACTTGAAGGAGTTCACAATGATGACATAGGGAGGAAACAGGACGACGAATACGCCGACCAGCAGGGACAGGTACTTGATGATGTCGAGTCCGCTGAATTTTTTGCTGCTCAATTTCCGTTCCCCCCTCTGCTAAGGACAAATTGCTGAAGACCTACGACGACGATGACAAAAAACAGCAGGATGATGCTCATAGCCGAGGCCAAGCCATAATGATTATAGGCGAACGCTGTCTCCACGACGCGCTGTACATAGGTTTGCGACGCTCCGGCTGGTCCGCCTTTAGTAAGGACGAAGGGCAGGTCGAAGACCTCGAGGGCACCGGTGACGGTGAGGAACAAGTTCAACTGGATGACCGGTTTCATGTTGGGCAGGGTGATGCGCCAGAAGGTCTGCCAGGCATTGGCGCCGTCGATTTTGGCGGCTTCGTAAATATCGCGCGGAATCGCCTGCAGGGAAGCGATATAAATGACCATGTTATAACCCATGAATCGCCACAGTCCTGTCGAAGCCAGTGAATAGTTGACCAGGCCTGGCGTCCCGAGCCAGCTGGTTTCTCCTAGTTGCGTCAGCCCGACCGCCTGCAGCAGCAGATTGAGCGAGCCTTGCGTCGTATCAAACACGTAACCGAACATGAAGGCGACCGCGACGCCGTTCATGATGTAGGGGAGAAAGAGCAGCAGCCGAAATACGTTTCTCCCCCGCAGGCGGCCGTTCAAGAGGACAGCGAAATAAATCGCCACGATGTTCTGGACGATGCCCATCACAAAATAGGCGAAGTTGTGGGTGAACACCCCGAATATATCAGGATTAGAGAATACTTCCCTATAATTGGCCAGCCCTACCCAAGGCTTCTCCGGGCTATATCCGTCCCAGTCGGTGAAGCTGAACCAGACGAGCTTCAGAGCCGGATAGTAGGTAAAGAGCAGCAGCAGCCCGACCGGAATGAGTAGAAAAGAGAAGATGATGATGTTTTTCTGCGTTTTATATGACAAGGTTCCGAACATTCCCGTATCCCTTCTTTCTATCGGCTAAATTGACAGCAAAATGGATTATCGCCAGGCCGATAACCCATTTTGCATGCTGTTCAAGGTGATTGCCGATTCATGAATGGCAATTCATTAATAACCAAGATCCTTTTTAGCTTTGGCCCACGCTTTATTCCATTTATCAAGGACGGCTTGCGGATCTTTCGCCAGCACGAACTCTTGGGCAATAGCTGGCAGATCGATTTGCGCTTTGTTGGAAATTTCGATGACCTTCGGGTCATCCGGCATGCCTTCCTGCAGATCTACTCCTGTCGCTTGGAATTCTGCGAGTTGAGTCAGCTTGGATTCACGGCCTTCCAGCGGCGAGATGAACCCGGCGAAATCCTCATATCCGGAGTCCTCCAGCATCCAGGTCAGAAAGGCCTTGGCTGCCTCCAGGTTTTTGCTGTCCTTGCTGACGGCGTAGAAGAAGTCCGGGTTCAGGCCGGCCCGGATCTCGCCGGAGTTGTCGAAGGGCAGTGGGAAGAAACCGATGTTATCCGATTCGGCTCCCACGCCGATGACTTGGTTAATGACCCAGTTCCCCAGGAAGTACATGCCCATTTTGCCGTTCGCCACGTCTTTTTTGGATTGCTCCCAGTTGGTGGAGTTAATATCCTTCTCCAAATAACCTTTCTCAGCGAGCGTCCGCAGCAGGGTCATAGCTTTGCCGTATCCGTTGTCCATCGAGAAAGGGGCTTCCATGTTGAGTCTCTCATTAGGGAAGTTCTTATTGTTCTCGATAACCCGCGGCAAATCGTAGACCCAGTTCCCCAGCGGCCATTTATCCTTGAAGTTGGATGAGAGCGGAATAACACCGTTTTGCTTCAGCTTTTCACATGCGGCAAGGAATTCATCCCACGTCTTGGGGAGTTCGGTAATTCCGGCATCGGCGAAGGCTTTTTTGTTATACACGATTCCTGAGGTCGAGTTCCCCGTTGTAATCCCGTACAGCTTCCCGTCATAGGACTTGAAATCTTTAAATGTAACCTCCGCACTTAGCTCCAGGTCGTCGAGCGGAGCAAAATATTTGGGGAGATCCGAGTTGGGGATATCCGGAATGAACATCAAATCCGGCAGCTCGCCGCTGGCCATGCGGACTTTGATTTGCTGGTTATAGTCCGTCTGGCTTGCTTCAAATTCAATGGTGATGTCTGGGTATTTCTCGTTGAAGCGTTTGATGTAGTCGTCGTATTCTTTGCCGATCATGTCTGTCCGGTTGGTGAGGAAGGTGACCTTTCCGCTCAGTTTATTGGCTGTGTCTTTACCGGCTGCGTTACTGTCCGAGGCATTCGACGCTCCTTCGTTTATTCCGGCGTTAGTGCCGCTGCTGGTATCTTTGCTGCCGTTACAGCCTGTTAGTATTGCAGTTAGCGCAAAAACCATTATGAATGCAATCCATAAACTGTTTTTTTTCATCCTCATGTCGCCCCTCTTCTTTTTTTTGATAGCGCTTACAGTTAAATTGTATAGTTTTGTTATTTCACTTTAAATGTACTGGATTGTTATTTGTTGTCTTTAATTAACCTATTGTCGGGTTGTTGGTTGAATGGGGGAAAAGATGGAGAGAATATTTGTTTTATAATATATATAACAAAACAATAACAAAAACTATGGATAATGTATTATAATAAATTATAATTCATGAAAATTCTACTATGTTATTTGATGGAGGGCTTATGAGCATTCAACAGCAGGTATTAGATCAGTGGAGTTTTAAAGCATGTGATGAGACGAACTGGCTTTCCGCAACGGTTCCAGGGACGGTTCATACCGATTTGCTGCGGCATGGCTTGATTCCGGATCCGTTCTACGGGACCAATGAGCATGATTTGCAGTGGATTGACAAGAAGGATTGGGAATATATGTCCAGCTTTGAGCTGCCTGAGAGCTGGGCGGCGGAAATGGCTAGAGTCCAGCTTGTATTTGAAGGGCTTGATACATATGCGGATGTTTATGTGAACGGTGAGCACGCGCTGTCTGCCGATAATATGTTCCGAGCTTGGCATGTAGACGTGAAGGAGCTGCTGCGCGCAGGAAGCAATAACGTTCTCGTCCGGTTCCGCTCGCCGATAAATGAGGATTTGCCGAAGCTCGAGGAGCTGGGATATGATCTGCCCGCGACAAATGACCAATCGGAATTAGGCGGGCTCGGAGAGCGCAAGGTCAGTGTTTTTGCCCGTAAAGCGCCTTATCATTATGGCTGGGATTGGGGGCCGCGTTTTGTAACCAGCGGCATTTGGCGGGAGGTTCGTCTTGAGGGCTGGTCGGTTCCGAAAATCAGCGATTTATATATTCGCCAGGAGGAGATAAGCAGTGAGATCGCCAGGCTGACGGCAGTAGTGGAAGTTGATGCTGTAGCGGGCTGGAATGGGCGATTGCGCATCGGCACAGAGGGCATGACTTGGGAGCAGGAAGTGGTATTAAGGCCGGGGCTGCAGACTTTGACGATAGAGATGGTTATTACTGATCCCAAGCTATGGTGGTGCCGCGGGCTTGGCGACCCGTCGATGTATTCTTTCCAAGCGGCTTTGCTGCAGGGCGGGGAGACCATATCGGATCGAACTGTGCGCACGGGCCTGCGCAGTATCGAACTGGTGCGGGAGAAGGATGAGGCCGGGGCGTCATTTTACTTCAAACTGAACGGTGTCCGGGTATTTATGAAAGGCGCTAACCATATTCCGAATGACAGCTTCGCGACTGAAGTGACGCGGGAGCGTTACCGTCATGAAATCGTTTCGGCGGTAGAGAGCAATATGAATATGCTGCGTGTATGGGGCGGTGGCATTTATGAAGAAGAAGCATTCTATGAGCTATGCGATGAGAATGGGCTGCTGGTGTGGCAGGATTTCATGTTCGCCTGCAGTATGTACCCTGGGAATGAGGCATTCCTGAACAACGTGGCTGCTGAGGCGGAATACAACGTGAGACGCCTGCGGAATCACCCGTCCATCGCTTTATGGTGCGGCAATAACGAGATTGACTCCGCTTGGGCGCATTATGCCTGGGATACAGGCTGGGGCTGGAAGGAGAAGCTGGACAGCGCTGAGCTGCGCGATAAAATCTGGGCAGATTACGAGGCTGTGTTCCACCGCATTCTGCCCGAGGCCGTCCATAAATGGGCGCCCGGCACCGATTATTGGCCGTCCTCACCGCTGCGCAGCCTGACAGGGGACGAGAACCAGCATGCCACTCAAATCACGGGTGAAGGCGATGTTCATTATTGGGGCGTATGGCATGCGGTAGAGCCGTTTGACAACTATAATCAGAAAATTGGCCGCTTTATGAGCGAATACGGTTTTCAATCTTTTCCCGAGCTGAAAACGGTGCTGGAGTATGCAGAGGAAGATCAGCTGGAGCTGGAATCCAAGGTGATGCTCGCTCATCAGAAAAACGGTAAAGGCAATCAGTTGATTAAGGAGTACATGGGCCAATATTTGCCCGAACCGCGGGACTTCAAATCATTCCTGTACATGAGCCAGTTATTGCAGGCCCAGGCGATTCAGACGGCGATCGAGGCACATCGCCGGAATAAGCCTTACTGCATGGGCACGCTGTACTGGCAGATGAACGACTGCTGGCCAGTCGCTTCCTGGGCGGGCATGGATTATTATGGACGCTGGAAGGCATTGCAGTATACAGTACGACGCAGCTTCCAGGACGTCATGCTTTCGGTCGACGGGATCCGTGAAGGCGAAGTAGCGATTTATCTCATTTCCGATCGTCAGGAGCCTGTTACGGGTGTGCTTAAACTGAGCCTGTTTGATTTTGACGGCCAACTGCTGCGGGAACTGAGCCAGGATGTGGCTATCGGTGCGGATGCTGCCAATATCGTGCTTCGGATCCAAACTGATGAGTGGCTTGGCGCCCATAATCCGAAGCGCGTAGTATTGCTGGCTGAGCTGGAAGGGGATGGGGCGATGCTGGATAGCAAGCCATATTACTTTGAATCATTCCGCGAAATCGAATGGCCGGAAGCTTCTGTTATGGTGGAGGAAATTCCGGGAAGCGAGGGCACTTCTTTCAGGCTGAAGACAGACGCTCTTGCAAGGCAAGTGTGGCTCTCAGCGGAGGAAGAGGGGATATTCACCGATAACTTCTTCGATCTCATTCCGGGCGTGCCGCATACTGTCACCTTCCAACGCCGGAGCTCCGGCAATGAGGCGTTTGTTCCGGGCAAGCCGGGAGCATTAACGGTCAGTTCGATGAGGGATTTCATCAGGTAGAACTGTACAGTGCTGCATGTTAGCGGTTGGCTGGCGCCATATATCCTACGAGGATAGGTTGCGCGAAGGTGTGATTAGACTGTTAAGGTTCTATGCAAATGAGTGCGTAGCGAGTATATATGTGCGTTGTGTCCCCTATGCGTGAGCGTGATGCTGATGCTGATGGGATGGGACACAGTTTCCGCTATTTGTGACAAAATATTATAAAACGTTGCGCTGGCGGACATACGATCCTCTATTTGTTGATATCATCGTGAATCTCCGCTCTTTTTGATCAATTAAGGGATCTGTGGTCCGATAGACGTAGATCTATGTGCATTTTTGGTGAATAGGGGATTCTAAGTCCGTAAGGAATTCGACTGTCGGGAGATGCTGCGGCCTGTTCGGAATAATGAGGATCTTCAATCAAGTCGCCAAACGTTGGACATCGCCCAGGTGCATCCCTCTTAGCATAGGGGCTGCACTGCATGATAGCAGCCGGTCAACTTAAGCAGCAAATCAATGTATATGAGGCGCAGATTTCACCCCCCAGAGCGGCTATAGCCGCCTGGGGGGCTTTTTATATCAGATGGGAAATGCTCGCTAGTATGACCGCTAACCAAAGCTGGTCCCCTTGGAAATTACATTTATAGATGCACAGCTTACAAGTGGATTACTCTATCAATCCAAGGGACTCATAAACTTTGGTTGAAACGACCCCGTTAGGGATAAGGCCATGGTCGCGTTGATATTTTTTCAGGGCAGCGCTTGTATCGTACCGGAATTTACCGTTACAGACTCCGTTGAAATATCCTGCGCTCTTCAGGCGGGATTGAATCAATTGAACTTCTCCTCCCACGTCCCCTTCGGCCAAAGCCCTCGGATCCTGTTTGGCATTGCCTAGGACATGCCCGTGTATCGTTACTTTGGTGCCGATCGGAATCATGTCATATAGCTCCATGACGTCTCTATTTCGCATTCGTACGCAGCCATGGCTTAAGTGCTGCCCAATGGAGTAAGGCTTGTTTGTCCCATGGATGCCATAGGTTCCCCAGGGGACGTTCAACCCCAGCCAGCGAGGGCCAAAAGAAGGCCCCCAATCGGTTCCTTTGTATATTATTTTGTATTCCCCGACGGGGGTGGGCGTAGAGGGGTTACCTACCGCAACTGGATACGTTTTGAATTTTTCCCCCTGTGCCCGGACAATCAGCTTATGGTACTGTGGGTAAATCTCAATCGTATACAGCCCTTCGTCGGCTACGATCGGCAGCGAAGGGTCTTCATGAGCCTGAACGTAATGGGGGAAGGTTCCCCAGCCGCAAAAGACCATTTCCGTAATCATAAGCATACAAACGAATAAAGCCGATCTGAGCGGCATGCTGATTCTGGCAGTAAGTTTTATAGTCATCATTTCACCATAGAATTTATTTAGATGTAGTTTGTGCTAAAGTTCTGCTTTCATACCGCTATAAAAAAATAGCATAAAAAAGGAGAGCTTCTCGCTCTCCTTCAGTTTGTCGCATACGTATTTAATATCTTATTCAATCAACCCAGCCTGCCGCAGGAATTGGCGCAGCGCTGAAGCAGCCGTCTCGCGCGTTGTCGGCGCAGTTGGACGGAAGCTCTGACCGTTGTCGCCCAGGTCGCCGCTAATGATGCCAGCCGCTGACAGCGACTTAACGCTCTCTACAGCATAGCCTGCAATACTGGCTTCATCTTTATAAGCTTTAAGCGAAGGATTGGCTGTCTTTAGCTCAGTGCCCGTGAGCTGTAAGGCCCGGTCCAAAATAGCGCTCAGCTCCTGGCGGGTTACATGGGCATTTGGCGAGAATTTGCCATTGCCCGTGCCTCGAATCAGCCCAGCCTCGAATGCGGCCGCCACATCGTCTGCATACCAAGCTGCAGCGGGCACGTCCGAGAATGTGATCGAGCCGCTTGCTTGTAAGCCCAGCGACCGGACGAGCAGGGAGGTGAACTCGGCGCGCGTCAGATTGTTATTCGGCGAGAACGTGTCCGCCGAGGTACCCTCAATGATGAACTTGTTCGCCAGAGCAGTAATATCGGAAGCTGCCCATGAGCTGGCGATGTCTTTGAATTCTACAGAACGTCCGACAGCAGCATATACGGAAAAGCCGGGACGGCTGACCGTAACTAGCGTAGAACCGTCTCCTTGCTCTTTAACTACGGAGGCTACGGGACGGATCTTTCCGTTGGATTCGTAGAGCACGCCGGCCTGATTGGCCCCGATTTTGCCAGAAATCGTGAAGGAGCGCTTAATAAATGTGCTGCTTGGCACCTCTACAGGTTTCTTAGCGGAACCCGAAATCCAGTTTGCTTCGAAGGCTGCAGGGGAACCGATGACCGCAGCTCCTGCGGCTTTGGCGGCGAATTTAGATTTGTCCGAATCTGCTTGCGCAATGATGATTTCTAATGCGGCGCCAGCGGGCGCTCCATTCAGCAGAGATACTGGAATTGCCACGGCAGAGCCTTCAAAACTTACTACTACGGTGCTCTTTGCATTCAGCTTCTGGGATAAAAGCTGAATCTGCTCAGTGTTAAGCCTTACCTCGCTGCTGTGTTTATCATTGCCAGGAACGGGAATGATAACGGCTGCCGTCTCGTTGCCGACCGATTCCAGCACGGAGTTCAAATCATCATCACGGATAAGAGCCGCCGTGGAACTATTTGCATCACCGTTGACTGGAGCAATCACCACTTGCCTTAAGCCTTGTTCGATGACTGCGCTGGCGGCTGCGCTAATGTCGGCAGCTTGTGGTGCAGGGATAGCAGGCGGCGCGTTCGTAACCGGAGCAGGATTCACGCCAGGAGTTGCTCCCGGAGCACCGCTTGCTCCACCACCACCACCGCCGCCGCCGCCGCTACCGCCAGTGTTGCTCGTACTAAGATCCACCCGGAAGGACGTAATGCCCTGATATAAAATCGGCTCATCGCCTTTTTTTGCTAACTCACCACTTGATGTAAGCTGAGCTGCGACAACGTATATTTTATAAGTTCCGCTACTGAGCTGAGCAGGAGTTAGCGTTGCGTTACCTTGCTCGTCATAAAGATAATACTTGCTGCCGATGTTCGGTATAGTATACACGCCAGGCGCAAAACGCTGATTTAGATCATCCATCATATCACTTGCGAAATAGCCTAAAGTCTCATCCTCCAAGCTTACAACATCAACGACATAATAGTTGGTGTCTGCCGCAGTTAATCGGAAAGAAAGCTCTGCGGTTTGCTGGCTGCTTCGTTTAGGATAAACAACCGAATGGGTAAGCTTCACTTCCTGGATTCCGAACCCATTTTCGGGCAGCTTGCTGCCTACATATATGGTGAAAGGCAAATGAAGATCAGGCATGCCAGCGCTGACCAGATTGACCTGTCCTTGATAGAAGCCTTCCTTCGCATCGTCTGCGACAGTCAAGTCGAGCCTAATGACGGAAGCCGACTTGGCAGCTGCCGTGATCGTCGTCTTATCAAGCGTGACATTTACCCCTGAACCCGCATCGTGCCAAGCTATGGAAGCTTCATAGGCTACATCATAATCCGCCGTATTTTTAAGCTGCAGGTTTTTGGCGGCGACACTTCCTGGAGCAATGATGCCGAAGCTCGCCGAGGAGTTATAATTAATGACGTTTTTCGGCGAATAATTGGTGTCCAGAATCGTTATCGGCTCCAGAGCCTGCAGCAATGCTGGCGTGCTCGTCGCCTTGCTTGCATTGACGCGCCCTGCGCCCTGCTGGTACACATCGTATAAATCGTTATTCTCATCTCTGATTACATCTGCCGTGTTAGCAAGAGCAGCCCTAATATCGAACGGTGTCCAATCCGGATGCTGCTGCTTGAGCAAGAGCGCTAAGCCAGATACATACGGGGTAGACATACTGGTTCCGTTGTTGCGCAAATATGCCTGATCATAGGAAGCGTTTGGATCGCTTTTGCCATAAGCTGGATAAGTGGACAAAATATTTACACCTGGTGCCATGACATCCGGTTTAATGCTTAAGTTGGCATCAGCGTTTGGCCCCCAGGAGGAAAAGCTGGCCAAAGTATCGCCTTTGCTAATTAAGGGTTGATAATCCGTTCCAAAAGTAAATTGGAGCGCTAAATCCGGGTTCTCCATCATCGCTTTGACTAATGCGCGTCCTTCTGCGCCCTTCACATCAAAGGTAGGTATAAATAGAGGATTGTCGCCAAGCGTGGTGTCGATATAATCGTCTCTATCTGCGTTAGGAGGATCTAAGTCAGCGTCATCCCCGTCGTTGACGCCATTGAAGATTACGATCGCTTTGGCACCGGATATGCCTGCATAAATCACTTTCTCAGTGAAGGTAAGCTTGCCGCGCGAGGCCAAAACGACTTTGCCGGCAACATCCTTGTTGGCATAGTCTGAGAGACTGCCGAGACCAACGTATACTACTTCATGCGGAACGTCACCGAGAATCTGCGCCAAATTGTCCTTGCCGCTCTCCCAGCCTATGGCACGGGGGGCGGATATATTATAAGTTGCAACCGTCGCCGAGACAGGGGTTCCGCTGGCATCTGTTCCAGTATGATCTACCAAAGCAGCGTCTAGATGGACTGAGTATATTTTGCTGTCGCTCGTAACGGCGCCAACGGCAATTCCCAGCTGCGAGGTTGCGGGCGAACCCATAGAATAATGCCCTGGCCCGGCATTCCCGTTCGCCGAAACGACGATGATTCCAGACAGGACGGCATTATTAATGGCGATGGCATCCGGAGAGTTGACGTTCTTCTCAGCGTCTGAGCCTAGCGACAGGTTGATGACATGCATACCGTCCTTTACGGCCCGTTCAATGCCGTCAATAACCTGGGCGGAAGTGCCGGACGCCGTTTCGGGATCTGTCAGATCCCGTCCAAGCACTTTGTAGGCATAGAGATCGGCTTCGTAGGCGACGCCTTTTTGGGTAATGTTTGCGGACGTATTGGCCGCTCTACCTACGAGAATGCCCGCGACATGGGTACCGTGGGCCGTCCCGCCGTACCCGGATCCATAAGGATCTTCAGCAGGAGTAAGCGGGATCTCTTCATAAGGATCGTTATCGTTGTAGAAAGAGTCGTACCCGCCTTTATATGCATCCTTCAAATCAGGGTGAGTATAATCTACGCCGGTATCGACGACGCCTACCTTGAGGCCTTTGCCAGTTAATCCTTTGGCCCAAGCGGCATCAGCTCCGATTTGCTTCAGCGGAGTGTCGTCATAATTGATTGCATCTGCTGCGATGGCGGAGGCGATCGGAAGAGCATACCAGGTGCTGTTCTCCTGGATCGATTTAACGCCAGGAATCTCGGCAAGGGATGGAATTTCATTAGCAGGAATTGTTACTTCGAAGCCGTTTAATACCGTGTTGTATTGGTAATTCACTTGCAAATCGATGCCTTGGTCCTTCACTTCGTTAAGGAAATCCTGCTGTTCATAGTGCACTGCAGATTCGGTCGCCTCAGCAGCAAGCGAGCGAATGCCCATACGGGCGGCATACTTGCCAACGGCGGCAGGCTGTCCTTCGAGCTGAACAATAACACGAACCTTGCTGTGAGAGCTTGTATCGATCTGCGGCGAAATGAATGTCTCTGCGGATTCGGCTGAAGCCGATAAATCGCTGATTTGCAGGGGAAGCGAAATTACTGCCGCAGCGCTGCTTCCGCCAGGAAAAGCCCCGATCAGTAATGCAAAGGCCAGAATAACTGCAAATGATTTGCGAAACCATAGACTTTTCTTCAAATAACTCCCTCCACTTGATTAATAGATTTGATATGAATTCCAGCTTCAATTAGATGTCAGCTCTAAGTTGGCCCCTGTACCAATCCTCCTCGCACGTTAAATGGACGAAACATCATATTTGCTAGTTTAATAGGGGAAAAATACTAAAGAAGATTTTACCATTAGTAATAGATAATTACCATGTCTCTTTAACAGGTTTCAAGAATAGTAATTTGTATATATTTGTCACAATATCAGATATAATGGAATAACTATACATTAGGAGGGTTGACTATAAGTTGATAGGATAGCAAGATGCGCGATCTTGATTCCTTACTTCTTGAAATCAGAGCGCGTGCGAAATACGTTTACAAATTTAGAAGTGAATACAAATACATAACTCTTTAATATTTTTTGGAGGTATTAGATGAGCAAAAATGAACAGTCTTCTTCCGGTTACCCGATCTACCGGCACGGACCGCGTACGAAGGAGTTTCAGCTGGCTTCGGGCGACGCAGAAGCTATGGCTAGAATTGAAGAGCATATTGAGGCGCATATTGGAAAAATAGAGGGAGTATACCATGAAATCATCTCGGATTTGGTGCATGTGGATATTTTTATAGTAGCCCCGACTCCAGAGCGGAATTATTATACGCTGGTGACCTGCGGGATGAGCAACCTGCCCATGACTGTACCGGAAGGCGCCGAAAATTTTAAATACGCCGAGCTGATGATCTGTTTGCCGCCAACCTGGCAGATGACCGAAGATGCATTCCAGGACGAGAATCATTATTGGCCGGTGCGCTGCCTGAAGCAGCTGGCCAAATTTCCGCATGAATATGACACCTGGTTATTCGCCGAGCATACGATCCCGAACGGCGATCCGGCCGAGCCGTATGCGCACAATACGATGCTGTCGGGAATGATGCTTACGGTGCCTTCGGTCGTAGATAATATAGAATCTTTTTTTACGTTAACTTTCTCTGAAGATAAGGAGGTGCATTTCTTCAGCCTGCTCCCTTTGTACAAAGAGGAGATGGAACTGAAGGTAAACCGGGGGGCCGAGGCCTTATATCCTAAACTGGAAAAGGCGGGAATAAACGAAATTCTAAATCCGATCCGCAAAAATGTTTGCAAAAAAACGTTTTGGATTTTTTAATCTGCTATATTCTGCTATATATAGTAGATTCCATAGTATCATCAGCATCATGATGACTGATTTTATTAATATTAAGAAGAAGGTGTCCTGATTTGGACCGTTTCCACCTTTGGGCATTAATCATTTTGATATTCTTTGCTATTCTGTTGGCTATTGGAATTCTAATTAAGAATCTGAGCGCCGGGAGCGGGCCATTGCCTCCTCAATCTGAACCAGTTAAGAAGAGTACTAAAAATGAGAATAAGAATCAAAAGTACCCGCCGTGGTTTCATATTTTATTTGCCATATTGCTGCTTTCCTTTTGTTTGCGTGAGTTAGCGGGATTAGGGCTGTTAATGGTAAGCGGCCCCAAACAGGTAAGCGGAGTAGTTACAGAAATTGAAAAGTCGAGCGGACGAGGAAAGAGTTTCCTTAATAAAGTCCATATTGGCAAAATTACAGTACATTACATTCTACCGAATGGGATCAAGAAAGGCGAGGTTTATACCATTCAGTACACTCCGCTTACATCGAGACCCATAGGGGTGAAGAGGCTAGGCCATTCCATCATTGAAGAACAATAAGCCAGACCGTTCGCCTGCTCATGCTTGAGAACGGTCTGGCTTTCTAGAAGGTACGTAATTTATTCGAATAATTTTCCGTCCTCAATTTGGACGACGCGGTCGCAAAGATCCAGCATCCGCTGGTCGTGTGTGACCATAACGGCAGCTTTGCCATGCAGTTTCACTTCATCTGCCAGCATTTGTACGACGTCCCGACCGCGGCCGGAATCCAGGCTGGCCGTCGGCTCGTCGGCAAGAATGATCTCCGGGTCGTTCATCCAGGCCCGGGCGATGGCCACGCGCTGGCGCTCTCCGCCAGACAGGCTGTCCGGATAATGATTCCGCCGATGAGCAAGTCCCAGCCGCTGCAGCAGTTCCTTAGCCTTGGCTTCCGCCATCTTGCGCGGCGTTCTGGCCAGCTTGGCAACGAGCAGCAGTTGATCCATCACCGTCAAATAAGGAATTAAATTGGACGATTGAAACACAAAACCAATCTTGTCCAGGCGAACCTGATTCAATTCGGGAGGAGTCAGCTTGGTAATGTCCTCACCGCCCAAAGAAATCCGTCCACTAGTCGGCGACAGCAGCGCGCCCGCGATGGACAGGAACGTGCTTTTTCCCGCTCCAGATGGACCGACGACTGCTACGAACTCTTCTGCTTTTACTGCAAGGGAGACCTCCTTCAGCACTTTTACTGTTGTTTCCCCATCCCCATATACCTTGGTTATATTCTCCATTAGCAATTTATTGTTCATTACGCAGCCCTCCCAATTGCCTCAATGGCATCGACACTGACAACCCGGTACAGGGACAGTAAGGAGCCAACGACTGCTACGGCAAGGAACAGCACCGAGCAGAGGACAACGAGCCGCGGGCTGAGGTCGAACGGCATGCCAGCAGGCAAGATGGCGGCTACCCCATAGGTAAACCCTATGCTGACAGCCAGGCTTGCGACGGAGAGCGTTATGACTTGGGAAATTATATTGCGGGCCAAGTAGCTTGAGCTTGCGCCGATCGCTTTTAGGACGCCGAACTGGTTCATTTTCTGAATGGTGATCACATAGAAGAATACCGCCAGTACAAATGCCGCAATTACGAACAGAAAAGCCACCATCATGAGCAGGGAGCCCTGTTCTTCCTTATATCCGGGTATGCCCTGCAGCGCCTGATCCATCGTAATGACCTCGATCCCCGGCACCGATTCGCTTATTTGATCGGCTTTGGCAGCGCTGGCTTGTAGCGCGACGGCGTTATATTGGAGGCCATCGCCGGTGCCACCTCTTGAGACAGCCGGCTTTATCGTGCCCCATACCTTGAAATTCACGTGGATAACCGGAGAATGGCTGAAGGACTGCCCCTTCGTGAATCCGACGACCTTAAGCTGCTGACCGGACATTTGCTCCTCCAGGACTTCCCCGAGCGCTATACCTGCCTCCTTAAAAGAAATATCGACGACTGCCTCGTCCGGCGCAATCTCATCGACCATTCGGCCTTCGGCGATGGCCGGGGCCAGCATGCCCTCCGTTTCGATGGCAAACAGCGTGGCGTCAAGCTTCTTTGTTTCACCCGCTTTGGTTACGGCGGTCATTTGCACGCCGAGCGGGGCAGCGGATGACCCGCCTGCAAAATCGCGGATTTCCGCAAGCTGCGCCTCCGGCACTGTGGAACGGGTCAGGCGGTGATCCGAATCTTTTTGTACAATTAAGTAATCCGCATTCATGTTCTGAATGGAGGAGGCATTATCGGAGGACAGGCCTTGGGCTAGTCCAGATACAAACAGCACCAGCCAGGCGATCAGCACCATAATTAATGCAATGAGCAAATACCGCATTTTGGCGTGTTTCAATTCTCTTAGAGCAAGAAACATGACAGCTTCATCTCCTATCTCTTATAGTCTGTCTATCAGGTTCTGAATCAACTATAAGAGTTCTCTATGAACGGAATATGAACGGATCATGTCCGGCTAAATGGGGGCTGATGGTCTGACTACCTTGAGTTACGTTAATCGATGCTTTTCTAATATCTTGGCAGGGTGACATGGAACGTCGTGCCTTTGCCAAGCTCGCTGGCCGCTTCGATGCGGCCTTGATGAAGCTCAACGATTTTTTGCGTGATGGCCAGTCCCAGGCCGCTGCTGCCTTCCTTGCGGTTCCTGGCCCGGTCTACCCGATAGAAACGGTTGAACACGTAGGGAAGATCCGATTCTGCAATGCCGATGCCTGTATCCTCGATGTCCACATGGCACTCGGTTTCGGTCTGACGCAGGCGGATCGCGATAGTGCCGCCGGGCTCTGTATATTTGATGCTGTTCGTGATGAGGTTGATCCACACCTGATGCAACAGCTTGTCATCTCCCGCTATGAATGCTGAAGGGAGGTCGAGTTCCACGGCCAGATCCTTCTCGCGCCAGCTCCATTCCAGCATGAACAGAACCTGCCTGATCTGGGCGGACACATCGAACATCTGCTTGTCCAGAATCGCTTCTTCCTTATCGAGCGAGGCGAGCATCAGCAGCTGCTTGCCGAGCTGGGACATGCGGCGGCTCTCGTTCTCGATGATGGCCAAATAGCGCCTTCTCTGTTCCTCCGGCAAATCCGCCGACTGAAGGGTGTGCGAGAAGCCTTGGATCGAAGCGAGCGGCGACTGGATTTCATGCGATACGTTGGACACGAACTCCTGGCGCATCTGGTCGAGCTGCTCCAGACTTTTGGCCATTTGCATGAAGGTTCCGGCCAGCTTGCCGATTTCGTCCCGTCGTTTCACCTCAAGCTGAATGTTGTATTTGCCCTGGGCCAGTGTTTTGGTCGCTTCGGTCAGCTTCACGATGGGATTTACGATGTAGCGGGTGCTGACTATGACGAATAGAATGCTCAGCAGAATCGAAAGAACGACCAGCACGGCGAAAAAAATCCTCAGCTCTCCAAACAGGACGCCTACGTTAGGCCTGACGAACAAGGCGTAAACCTCGTCTCCGGCATGCAGAGGCACACCGACCGTATTAATCAGCACGTTGTCAAAGAAGCCGGTGACGAACGGCCCCGTTGTAAATTTGGACACGCCATGGTACTCCTCCCCCCGGAGAACGCTTTGAACGGCGGCGTCATCCAGCTTCGTCTCCCGGAACGGGTCGCCGAAGAAGCTCCCGTGCTCCAGGGACTGTACCAGATACATCTGGTAGCCGAGCTCGCCTACATGGCTGAAGTAGGATGCCGGGTCGAGCTCTGGGTTCTGCTCGTAGAAGGTACTGATGCTCTTCGCCATCGCCGTGATTTTCTGATCGTTGAACGGCTTTAGAAGATGCTGATAATACAGGTTGGAGCCGATGAACGCAATGAGAAAGCTTAATATCATGACAAAGATCGTTGTGATGACGATGCGCAGATACAGCGATTTCATCGGGGCGCGACCTCCAGCTTATAGCCTACGCCGCGCACTGTGGTAATGCTGAAGTCCCGATGACTGTCCGCAAAGCGGTCGCGAAGGCGTTTGATGTGCACGTCTACCGTGCGGTCATCCCCATCGAAATCAGGCCCCCATACGAGCTGAATCAGCTCTTCCCGCGTAAAAATCCGGTTCGGATAGCTCGCGAGCTGCGACAGCAAATCGAACTCTCTCATGGGGATCATGAACAGCTTGCCGTTGCTGTGCACCTCATAGCTTCGCCGGTCGATGACAGTATCATTCAGCCGGATCGTCTCGGCGTTCACCATCTGATAACGGCGCAACAATGCCTTGATACGGAATAGAAGCTCCTTCGGCTCAAAAGGCTTCGTCAAATAGTCGTCCGTTCCGACAGCGAAGCCCCTTTCTTTGTCGACCAGCTGATCTTTGGCCGTGAGCAGGATTACGGGGAAGTCGTAGTATTCCCGAATCTCCTCGCATAGCTGGTACCCGTCTTTGTTCGGCATCATCACGTCAACGATAGCTAGATGGATCTGCTGGGCGGCAAGGCGGTCAGACGCTTCCCCTCCGTCAGCTGCTTCCACGACGGAATAGCCTTCCCCTTCCAGATAAAAACGTACAAGCTCGCGAATATGCGGGTCGTCGTCGGCAATGAGAATATGGATCACGTATTATGCATCTCCTTGTTTGAACTAAGAAAGATAGAGCTGTAAAATGATCATCCAACTGATGCCAATATACCGCAACTTCTTATCTTTTCACAAATGATGATGCAGGCACGATTAAAGCAGCCTATTCAGGCATATTCATGGTAAAATAAGGATAAGCCAAACAAGATTAAAGGAGGCTCCATGCGCATGAGGATAACCGCCGCCGAAAAAACTGATTTACAGCAAATTTTGCAGCTTCAATATCAGGCTTACGAGAGTGAAGCCCATATTTATCAGGATGACCAAATCCCGCCGTTAACACAAACGCTGGCGGATTTCATAGAAGAATCGCAGTCGCGTACGATATTGAAAGCCGTTCTGGAGGACGGTATGATTATCGGTTCGGCAAGAGCCCGGGAGGGTAATGGAACATGTTATATTGGAAAAGTCATCGTCCACCCCGATTACCAGAATCGGGGGATCGGCACGGCGCTCATTCGGGAGCTTGAGCGGCTATTTGCTCACACTGCAAGATTCGAGTTGTTTACTGGACATCGGAGCGAAAGAAATCTGTACCTGTATCAGAAGCTCGGATACCATATTTATCGCACCGAACCGGTGCATGAGCGGTTAAATCTCGTCTTCCTGGAGAAACTGATGTACCAGGATGGAAGGGACGCGCTATTAGCCGCATTCCAAGATTGGGTTGCTTTTGCAGTCCAGCTGCAGAAACGGGAAGAACTCTATTGGAATCAGCCGGTCGCTCCGGGTAAATGGACGCTGCGAGCTGTTGTCAGCCATATCATGCTGTGGGATAAATATTTCTATGAACATGCCATCGACAAGATCTATAGACAGGAGCCGCTGACCCTTCGGCATACCGACTATGATGAATTCAACCGGAAGGCGCAGTTGTACAGCGAACAGACAAGCATCACGAGTTTGGCCGAGCAGGCGATTTTCTACAGAGAGAAGATCATAGCCGCCATCCGGTCATTAACGGACGAGTCCTACAATAAAGAATACATAGATGCGGACGGGCATCCGTTTTTCGTAGCGCAATATTTGAAGGATTTCATCCCGCATGACCAGCACCATATAGCCCAGATGGAGGAAAAGCATGGAGAGCAGCGTTAACCTGTTTCGGGAGGCCTGCCATAAAGGCTGGAGCTTTGGAAAACAGCTTCTGCGTACGATCTTTATCGTCATCATGATCTTATTCGGCATGCTCAGTTTATTGCAAATCGCGTTCGCCCTCATCCTGTGGCTGGACTCCATCGGAACTTAAAGAACAGACAGGAGGCAAGGTCCATGAAGCATGTGATGCGTATAACCTTAATGGCCATAATCATATTTATGCTTGCCATTTCGGCAGCCTGCGCGCCAAAGCAAGCCCCAAATGCCAATCAGGGCTCGGAGGCGCCCGAGCAATCCGGGGAGCATGTCCAGCAGCCTGAGAACGGAGCTAATCCGCAGGAGAGCGGCAATAATAACAATCAAGGACAGGAGGAGGATTCTGTCCGGGACATGCTGGAACAGCTAAGTACGGCGGAGAAGATCGGCCAATTGGTTATAGTCGGCGTGGAAGGCACGGCACCGGATGATACGGCTCGCCAATTCATTGAATCCTACCATGTTGGCGGATTTATTTTCTACAAGAACAACATTAGCGATACCAAGCAGGCTGTCGCTTTCTTCAATGAGCTTAAGAAAATGAATGCGCATAACAGGGTGCCCTTATTGCTCAGCGTTGACGAAGAAGGAGGCCGGGTTTCCCGGATGCCCGAGCAATTCCAAGTGCTGCCCGCTGCGCATACCATCGGCGCTTCCGGCAGCGCCGAACTGGCTTCCGGCCTCGGAACGATAGTTGGCAAAGAGCTGGCGGGATTCGGGCTGAACATGGACTTTGCCCCTGTAATGGATATCAACAGCAATCCGGATAATCCGGTGATCGGGAGCCGCTCATTCGGCAATGACGCAAAGACCGTCAGCGAAATGGGGGTTGCCATGCTGCAAGGGATCAAGCAGGAGGGAGTCATTCCTGTGGTCAAGCATTTTCCCGGGCATGGCGACACTTCGGTGGACTCCCATTTGGGCTTGCCTGTGGTCGAGCACGATATGGAGCGGCTGCGGAAGCTGGAACTTGTGCCCTTTGCTAAAGCGATTGAAGAAGGGGCGGACGTCGTGATGGTCGCTCACTTGCTGATGCCAAAGCTTGATGCCGAACAGCCCGCTTCATTCTCTAAAGCGGTCATCCACGATGTGCTGCGTGAGGAACTGGGCTTCGAAGGCGTTGTCGTGACTGACGATATGACGATGGGAGCGATCGTAAAGCACTATGACATCGGAGAGGCGGCCGTGAAATTCATTCAAGGCGGGGGCAATATCGTACTAGTTGGACATGAGCGGGAACGGCAGCTCGCGGTAATCGATGCCCTGACTGCGGCCGTCAAGCACGGAGATATTCCGGCAGAGGTGCTGGACGAACGGGTATACACGATTTTGAAGCTGAAAGAGAAGTACGGACTGAAGGATGATCCGGCCTCCGGCCCTGATGTCGAGGCTATTAACGAAGAGATCACGGATATTTTGACCAAATATAAAATCAAGACAGTCAAATGACGCCCTCCTTGCCCTATTTTTACCAGGCGCTGGCATGTCAACCATTGTAACTTTCCAGCTTCGCTGAACGTCTATAGCCTGACAGGACATAACCTGGCTTAAGGAAAGTGTTTGGACAGGAGGAGGCATCACAATTGCATGATTGGAGAGCGCTTGGATACCCGAGCAAATGGATACTGTACCTGATTCTGTTTATCGCCACACTGATCGGCATGAGATATGTCGTGCTTACGCAGCTGCCGGAAGGAGGGAGACCTCCGTATTTATTTATGCTGTGGAACACGTTTTTGGCATGGATTCCACTTGGCCTGGCGATCGTGCTGGATATGGTCAGTTTACTGAGGGGAAAGATGCTGAAGTTGTTGCTGTTCCTTGGGGTCGGGCTGCTGTGGCTGTTTTTCTATCCCAATGCCGCTTATTTGATGACGGATCTGCTGCATCCGTTTTACCGCTATCCTATTTCTGCCGGTATGGGAATTCGGTTCTGGGAGGAAAATTTGTTCTGGGATCATTTATTTACCATACTGTTCGCCGCAATGCTCGGGCTGGCCATTTCCACGGCCTCTTTAGCATCGGTTCATGCGCTCGTGCGCAAATATTTGGGAACGGTTATGGGCTGGATATTCGCTATTGCCGTTTTGCTGCTTAGCAGCTTTGGCGTATACATAGGAAGATTCATTCGCTGGAATAGCTGGGATGTGCTTCAAGACCCTGTACGTATCGTAGGCGAAACAATCATATATTTGATGGATTTCGAATATTTGCGGCATGCGATCGGGTTCTGCAAATGGATATTCTTGATTACTCTATTCTGTTATGTGGCTGCTTATTATTTTGGTATTGCCCAGCAATCGCAGAGTAACAGATAAACGTACTCAATTCTCCTCCATCTGGGTAATGAATGGTTAGTAGGATGCAACAAACCAGGCTTATCCAGGGGGGAGCTGCGTGCAATCATGGTGATTTGGTTAAATGTGCTGGGCATGCTTGCATTGGTATGCATACTGTACATACTCAACAAAAGGGTCACGAGCCGCTTTATATTGCTTGCGCCGATCGTTGTTTACGTAATCATATCCCTCGAGGACTTGTTCGGCTGGATTGATATCGCGTTACTGCTGCATTCAGAAGGGGCGCTTAGGGCACTGATCGTATTATTTGTCCTAGGCTCAGTCATTTTGTATGTTCTTTACATTTTTCGAAAAATCGCGGATACGGCAAATAACCTGGTAGGACTCAAAGTTGTGGTGATCCGCATCAGTACCGCTACCCTGTCCTGTATTATATTTTTTACCATTGTATATACCTCGATTTATAAGCTGTTCAAGGGCGGGAGCTTCCTGGGCGACAATATCGGCAGCGATACGCTGTCCCAGTTGATTACGTTCCTGTACTTCAGCGCCGCTACCTTCACAACGACGGGCTATGGGGATATTATGCCGGCGGACAACACGTCCAGGCTGGTCGTTGTTATGGAACTGTTCTTCAGTTTCGTAACCGTAGCTTACGCATTATCCATGCTGGGCGTTTTTCGGCAGATATTCAAGGAAGGGCCGGAAGCGGCTAATCATTCTGAATCCAAGGAAGGAGGATTAGAAGAAGGATTATAAATGATATAGGGGGCTGGAGGCATGAGTATGCACGCCAAACGGGAGTGCAGCGAAGGAATTCCCGTTCTGGAAAGTCCGCGTCTCATCTTACGCCGGATTACGCCGGAAGATTGCGAGGATCTGCACCAATACATGATTGATCCGCTAGTTCAGCGCACGATTTCGTTTGAGCCGCAGACCTTGCTGTTTCCGGCCCGGTTGTACCGTTATTTTGCGGCATGCTACGAGGGTCTCCGCGATCTCCATTGGGCTATAGAATCGAAGCAATCCCGCAGCATTATAGGGGTCTGTTCACTGCAGCAATGGGATCGTATCCAAGGCAAGGCCCGGCTTGGCTATTTGCTGTCTCCGGCGTGCTGGCGCCAGGGCTTCGCGACGGAAGCTGCCAGATCTTTAATTCATTTTGGTTTTGAATCCTTGGAACTCAACCGGATCGAAGCTCGCTGTTCGCAGGAGAATCCTGCATCGGAGCGCGTTCTGCAAAAATGCGGGCTGGCCTATGTCAAAGCGGTGCCGGCTGGATCGGGAAAACGAGGGGAAGAAGAGATGCTTAAGCTGTATGCGATAAACCGGGGGGAATATTGCGAATTAGGTTATCAAATTACATGGTTTGTTACATAAATGAAATATTACTGTGATCGTTCTCTAACAGTAAGGGGGTACACTTAATACATGACCCCCTTTTGAATATATTTGTCTTTGGAACCCAACGCCGTTCGTATGGGTTCTCTTTTTTTGCCTTCAGAACAATTTACAGCGGAACAGTTTGTTTGGTTTTGTTTTTGTAATATACCCATTCTGTGAAGCCGATTTCCTTGAGGCGGGAGGCAACGAGCTCCAGCTCGTCGGCTACGCGGGAAGGCACATGGGCATCTGATCCGAAGGTGACTTCGACCCCGAAATGCAATGCTCTCTCCAGAATGGAGTCCGAGGGGTACCAGCCTCCGGACAGCTTCGTCTTGCCAGAGGTGTTGATTTCTATGGCAACGCCCTCCTCGGCAATGACCTTAAGCGTCTCATCGATCGCTTCGGCTGCGGGAATGTCCGAGAATGCAGGATAGTTGCCCTTCATGGCATCAATATGGCCGAGAATCTGGAACATGCCGCTGCGGGCCGATTCCCGAATCAATGCGTAATAGGCCTCTTTGTCGGAGACGCGCTGCTTCTCATTGAGCTTCTTCCAGCGATTTTTGTTAAAAATGCTGACATTACCGACACTGTGAACCGACCCGATGACATAATCGAAAGGATACTTCGCCAGCGTTTGGCGGTAGATTTCCGCATGCTCGGGGAAATAGTCAGATTCGATTCCGAGCAGAACGTCGATTTTTCCTTCGTATTCGCGTTTAAGCTGAAGGACTTCCTCGACGTAATTGCTAAGCTCCTGCTTCGCCATTGCAATCTTCGGGAATGGCTGCTCTTCCGGACTGCCAAAATATGGAGTATGATCGCTGATGCCGATAACGGACAGTCCCTCTTTAATTCCAGCCTCGATGTAATCGCGGATGTTGCCGTCGGCATGTCCGCAGCGGAAGTGGTGGGTGTGCAGATCGAATTTCATGCTGATGCTCCTTTTTTAGATTAGAATAGGTTATTCTGAACCGATAAAATGGGTTTCAGGCATGCCTTTTAAATCGCCTAGGAATTGCTGCATTGCCGAATTGATGTATCGGCCTGATTTATAGATGACGCCGACAGGATGGCTCGTTTCCAGCTCGGGGATGGGGACGTTGAACAGTGAACCCTGGCGGAGCTCCCGCATCACGGATTGCTTGGAAATGATCGCCGCGCCCAAATTGATTTCCACCATCCGCTTCACTTCCTCGCTGCTCGACAGCTCCACGACGATTTCAGGCTCTATGGCATGCTTGCGGAAGACCTCGTCGACGAAGCGTCTGCCTACGGTATCTGGAGACAGCATAATCATGGGAACCTCTCTCAGCATGTCCAGCGTGGGGAATTTCGCCTGAGCCAAAGGGTGAAGCGGAGATACGACGAGCGCGAACGTATCGTAATACAGTACGGACGCATGAACCTGTGGATTATTCTCGATCAAATAGCCGATGCCGATATCAACGAGACCTTGCTCGACATTTTGATAAATTTGCGAGGAGGGCATAGATTGAATCGTCGTTTTGATCAGAGGAAATTGATCTTGGAAATAGGACAGAATCCGCGGCAAAATTTGTATGGCGATCGAAGTGGTCGTGCCTAGCACGATATGTCCCTGCGGGATATGCTCCATATCGGACAGCTTCTGCTTCAGCTCTTCGACAATATCAAGGATAGCCTCGGCACGCTCCAGAAATACCTGTCCGCGATCGGTCAATTTTACAGGCTGATTGCGGTCGACAAGCACTGTATTGAACTCGTCCTCCAGGCTTTTGATTTGCGCGGAAACTGCGGGTTGAGTCAGGTTGAGCATTTCCCCCGCCTTGCGAAAACTTTTGGTCTTGGAAATCATAAGCAGCGTTTCCAGTTGGCTTATGTTCATCCGAACTCTCCTTTCGCAGCTGTTTGCCAGCTTATTTTGATGCCACGATGGCGAACATGTTCATTTCATTAATTATAGGGGATGATCCCTTCATAACGCAATGCAAGGCATTGCCCCTCCTGGAAATCGACGGCTGAGAGGATAAAAATGTATAATCCAACAAATTGCATTATTCGATTTTTAATGACTTATTGGTAGGAATAAAGTATAATGTTGTACAAGTGAAAAAACGGGACTTTTGTAATGAATTAATTACTTCCAAGTGTAAAGGGGCGCATAAATAGTGAAAGCGGAAGTGATAAATCCTTTTCTGGAATCAGCACGGTCGGTTATAGAGCAGGTCATTCAGATTTCACCTTCTACTGGAAATCTCGGAGTCAAGGACATTATTCCGAAGCATGATCATATATGGATACAAATCGGCATGACCGGGCACTACAGCGGTATGGTCGTATTTGGTCTCCAAGAGACGGTTGCTTTGCGGATCGTGTCGGCCATGATGGGCGGATTTGTTCTTACCGAAATGGACGAGATGGGTCAAAGTGCGATTTCAGAGCTTGGAAACATGATCAGTGGAAATGCCAGCACGATTTTATCAAACCAAGGCTACGCCGTCGACATCACTCCTCCTCAAGTCATCAAGACCGACACAGCCATGAATGACGCAACCCCTCGCAAAGCTTTATGTATCCCACTGTTGATGGATGGCATCGGAGAACTGGATATTCAAGTCATGATCTCTTAGAATAAGAATAGAATTTACGGAACCGGGAACTAGCTCTGAAATTGCGTGATTTTTGGATGCTGGTTCTTTATTTCTGTCCGGCAATCTATTTGGAAGAGAGAGGACGATAACCATGTCGTTAAACAATCAGGTCGTTGTCGTTACGGGAGCTTCAAGCGGAATAGGAGCTTTGACGGCCAGAATGCTGTCGGAGCGGGGCGCGGACGTCATCCTGGCAGCTCGCTCGGACGATAAGCTGGAGAAGATCGGAGCGGAGCTTCGAGGCTCTTTTAAGCTGCTGACGATGGACGTAGGGGACGACCTGTCCGTGGCTGACGGTTTTCAAGAAATTTTCGCTCAGTATGGCCGGGTGGACTGCTTGCTGAACAATGCCGGCTACGGCAAATTTACATATTGCGACGAAATGCCGCTTGCAGAGTTTTCCGCCATGATGAACGTAAATTACATGGGGGTCGTCAGATGCACCAAGGCCGTGCTTCCTTATATGAAGCAGGTCCGCTCCGGACGGATCGTCAACGTCGCTTCCCTTGCGGGCAAGCTGGGTACAGCGAAATCGACGGCCTATGCGGCAACGAAGCATGCCGTTCTGGGCTTCAGCAGCGCGCTTCGTCAGGAGGTCCGCGAATATGGCATTAAAGTAACAACAATTAATCCAGGGCCGATCGACACTCCGTTTTTTGATTTGGCTGACCCTACCGGTCATTATGTGAACAACGTGAAAGGGCTTATGCTAAAGCCGGAACGGGTCGCGAGAGCGATTGTCGCTGCCGTGGAGAAAGGGCCGGTGGAAGTGAATATGCCATGGGCCTTCGGAGCGGGCGCGAAGTTTTATCAGCTGTTTCCGCGTCTTGCGGATATGCTGAGCTACCGGATGTTAAATAAGAAATAGAAGTTGGACCGGCTGGATTCAGCCGGTTTTTTTTTTAAGGCTTGCGGGGCCTGGAATAAAAATCATGGCGAATTTGGTGGGATTTGCTGTTATCGCATATAATGAAAGATATGACTTTTACGTGAGGATGAACAGAGATGAATACGACAAGTTTTGCTGGATTAGGTATCGAAGAGCCGCTGTTGTCTAGATTGGCAGAATACGGCATTAACGAGCCGTCGCCAGTACAGGCGGAGAGCATTCCTGCAGCGCTGAGCGGCCGCGATGTGCTGGCCCAGTCACAGACAGGAACGGGAAAGACGCTGGCTTATTTGCTGCCGGTGCTGCAAAAGATGAATACCGCGGAGAAGACGCTGCAGGGAATCGTGCTGGCGCCGACCCAGGAGCTGGCGATGCAAATTTACCGTGAAGCCGAAAAATATGCTGAGACGCTGGGCGTAGGTGTCCAAGCCCTGATTGGCGGAGCGGCGATCAAACGGCAGCTGGAGCGGCTGAAGCAGCACCCGCAGCTTGTGGTCGGAACGCCGGGACGAATCCGCGAGATCCTGGCTTTGCGCAAGCTGAAATTGCATACGGTGCGCATGGTTGTTGTCGATGAAGTGGATCAAATGTTCCAGCTTGGCGGGACAGCTGATGTGGAACATATTTTGCGGGGGACGCTGAGGGAACGGCAGCTGCTGTTCCTGTCGGCCACGATCAATGGAGAAATCAGGAATCTGGCCGGAAAGGAGATGACTGACCCCGTAGAGATCGGTATCGAACCTGAGCAGCGTACCGCCAAAAGCCTGGAGCATATTTATTTTCTGACGGAGGAACGCGATAAAATCGATATGCTGCGCCGAATCATCCGGCATTATGATCCGTCCCGGACGATCGTGTTCATTAATCATACGGATAATATTGCCGAAGTCGAGGCGAAGATCAATTACGTCGGCCTTAACGCCGGAGCATTGTACGGAGATGCCGACAAAACGGTGCGGGCCGCAACGCTGCGCCGTTTCCGCGAAGGGAAAATCCGCGTTCTTATCGCCAGCGATATTGCAGCCCGCGGACTGGATATCGAAGAACTTGAACTTGTTGTCAATCTTGATCCGCCGCCTGACACGGAGCATTATGTGCACCGCGTTGGCCGAACGGGCCGGATGGGGCGCAAGGGGCTGGCCGTATCGATCATTTCCGCTAAAGAAGAGTTCATTATTCGCAAATTTGCGAGGGAACTGAGAATTACGATTTCCGCTCGAGAGATGTATGCTGGCAAAGTCATTGAGCCGGATGCATCCTCCGGCGGGCGAAGCAAGGCCACTCCAGGGAAAGGCCGGGTTTCGGGCTTATCCGGACAAGGTACCGCTAAACATAGTGGTGCCAAAGAGGGGACTGCCAAACGAACGCCAGCTTTACGAGCAGCTGAGGGGAGAGAGGTTGTATCTGGGAGTGCCTCCGGCAGCGCCGGAGGGGCAAAACGGGCCGGCACAGGAGCCGTAAAAGGGAACCGCACGAATGGCGGGAGAAAAAACGACCGGGATCAGGACCGCAAGAACAAAGGCGCTCCCCGGTGGCTGAAAGAGAAGCGGAACAAAGATTAGGAATCAAGTAAACAGTAGTGAAGAAAATGGATGCATTAAGCATCAGGCGTTAAGAATTGAGGATTGGGGGGAACGGTTGTGAATGAAACGCCCGTTTTGCAGGTAGAAGAACTAAGCGGGGGCTACAGCATCGGTCGTCCTGTGCTGCATGACATTCAATTTGATGTGCAGCCTGGCGAGATGGTCGGCCTGATCGGGCTGAACGGTGCGGGCAAAAGCACGACGATGAAGCATATTTTGGGATTGATGACGCCTCATCAGGGCGGCGTCGTCATTCAAGGCAAGACGCGCAGCGAGGAGCCAGAGGCTTATCAATCCTCTTTGGCATTTGTGCCAGAGTCGCCCCTGTTGTATGAAGAACTGACGGTAAGAGAGCATTTGGAGTTCGCGGCCAGAGCCTACAATGTGGAGCAGAAGGATTATGAGGAGCGATCACAGCGGCTGCTCAAGCTCTTCCATATGGAGGAGAAGGCGGACAGCCTGTCGATGCATCTATCCAAAGGTATGAAGCAGAAGGTCATGATCATGTGCGCTTTCGTCGCCCGGCCTCCGCTCTACATTATTGATGAGCCGTTTTTGGGACTGGATCCGCTGGGCATCCGCTCCCTGCTGGATTTCATGATGGAGATGAAAGAGAGCGGGTCTTCGATTCTGCTCAGCTCGCATATTTTATCGACCATTGAAAATTATTGCGACCGGTTTATCGTACTACACAAAGGCAGAGTCATCGCCCAAGGGACCCTGAATGAAATCGCCGAGCAGGTCCAGATGCCGGGCGCATCGCTGGAGAATATGTTCTATGCCTTGGTCAAGGATGGGGATTAAGAAATGGAATTGAGGGCGCTGCGCAGCCGGCGCAAATCATCGTTCTGGGGTCAGATTATCCCTTACTTGCCTTATGTATTTCAAAGTGGAGTCGCGGTCGTGCTCCTTATATTGTGCATTGTATTCTCGGCATGGTACACATCATTTCTTCAGGCGCTGCCTCCGGATTTGCCCGTCCGCTGGATTATGCTGCTTCTGCTTGGGCCGCTGACGGTATATTCCGGGTTTCGAACCTATGTGCAGCCGGCGGATGTCGTTTTCCTGCTGCCGCAGGAATCGAAAATGCAGCAATACTTGTCTCCGGCGTATTTTAGCGGGGTAATTTACAAGCTGCTCGGACTCTTTCTGATCGCCGTTACAGCATGGCCGATGTATGCCAGAAGCGGGGAAGCTGCCGTTCCGTTATGGGCGCTGCTGCTTGTTTTGCTGCTCCTGAAGGTGCTAAGCGCCTACGGAGCCTGGCAGGAGATTCGAATTTCGACGTCCCGGGCTAGAATAGGCTATCGTCTGCTCCGCTGGTGCTTTATTCTGCTGATGCTTGCGGCGTGGATTTGGCTGCCCGAATGGTGGAAGAGCCTGCTGTTCATGCTGCTGCTGGGTGCGAATTACGTTCTTGCCCTGCGTTTTCCGATGAAGCATGCTGTCGCTTGGGAGAACTTGATTGCTAACGAGAAGGCGGGAGCAGCCCGGACGATGATGATTCTCGGCTGGTTTGTGGAGATTCCGGCGGAAGGACAGAAGGTCGTTCGCCGCCGCTGGCTTTCAATGGCGGGGAACCGGATTCCTTGGAAGCCGGGAACCTCGTATCGTTATTTGCTGACGAAGACATTTGTCAGAAGTGAGCTGCTAGGCATCGTTACTCGTTTAACGCTGCTGGGGCTGCTAATCGTATATTGGACGGGACACTCCTGGGTTGGGGCAGCGGTTTACCTGTTCTTTATATTCATTATTGGCACACAGCTTTCCGCGCTTCGCTATGTCCACCGGGATTCTCCGGCTGCTTCCTATTATCCGATTCTGCAAGGGGTAAGGATGAAGGAAGTACTGCGGCTGATTACGCGGCTGCTGTTTGTTCTGGCGGTTATTCTATGGCTGCCTCTGTTCGCGGCTGCCGCAGGCTCCGGTTCAAGTCTGCTGATTACCTTAGGCGGACTGGCCGCAGGCATGCTGCTTGTGCTGCTGCTTCGCGCGAACTGGACCCGGAAATGGAGCGGCCTGGAAGAGGATGAGTAGAAGCAATTAAATAGGTCTTGCTTAACGCAAAACGCCCTGCAGCTGCAGGGCGTTCTGTATTCCATTTAAAGAGTTGTAGATCAAATGACAAAGGCACGGCTCACAATGACTAACAAAATAAATAGTACGAGGATCACGCCTGTGCTGGTTCCCAGTCCAAATCCAGGGCCAAATCCGCCACAACCGCCTCTTACTCCGTCGCTCATATACATACCCCTTTCTATACTGACATGATGTAAATGTCTACATCGTATTGTATGTCACGGGGGCTTAGCATGCTTGGGCGATTGCGCAGATTACAGAACATGATATTAACCTTTCAAGTCCAGTACGGCTTTGTAAATAATGTCGAACAGCTCTTCCAGATTCTCTTCGGCAATGCAGGAGAAGGCGACGCGCAGATCGTGATCGCCAAGGGCGATGGTTCCGACGCCATATTCCTGAAGCAAGCGTTGACGAACCTCCTCTGCTTGAACCCCCTTCAGCTTAAGGCACATGAAGTAGCCCGAGTTGAACGGGTAGTATTCCCACACATCAGCGTACTTTTCGCTGTCGAGGAGGGATTTTACCTTGTTGGCCCGGCCTTTCATAATATGGTACTTCTCTTCCTTCTGCCCTTCGAATTCCGGCGACTTCAGCGCGTGAAGGATAAATGTTTGCGACGGGTGAGAGCAGCTCGAGACGGTGGCCCGGATAATGCCGAGCGTTTTCTGCTCCAGAGCCGCAAGAACCTCCTTGCTCTCTGCTGCAAAGGTGATGAAGCCAACACGGAATCCCCAGACATATTCCTCTTTGGTGGCGCCGTCCACTTTTACCGGTAAAATGCGCGGGTGGAGTCCGGCAAGCTTGCCGAAGAGGGATTCGGACAAGGAGTCCTCAAAAAATAGCCCGAAATAGGCGTCATCCGTCACGACCACGACGTTAATGCCCGCTTCCGCTGCGTCCTGGATGGCGGCGACGATCTGTTCTCCTTCTTTGGCACCCGGCGTGTAGCCGGTCGGATTGTTCGGGAAATTAAGAACAACAACGGCTTTACCTTTGTCTTTTTGCGCAAGAAGAGACTCGCGGAGACCCTCGCTGTTGAATTTCATATCGTCCGTGAATAATGGATAGTTGACGATGTTAGCATGACGGCGGATGCCGAAAGTTAGCTCATAGTTCTCCCAATTTTTGTCCGGATAAATCACGGCGTCCCCCTCATCAACGAACAGGTCCGCAACGATGCTTAGCCCATGCGTCAACGCATTGGTTACTACGGGATTGCCGAAGCTTTTGCCGTCCAAGGAAGGATTCTCGCGGATCATCTTCTCGCGCCAGACACTCCTAAGCTCGGGTTTGCCGGCAGGGGGGGCATAGGGATACAAATCCTGCGGCTTATAGGCGGACAAGTTGTCCTGAATGACAGCAAGATGCATCGGGCCGCCGTTCTCCGTGGCAATTCCGATCGTGGCATTGAACTTCTTTGCAAGGCTGGAGGCTTCCGCAGATTGGCTGAGTATTCCTTCCTTCGGAAAATAAATCTCCTTGCCCAGCGTGGACAACATATCGTATAAATGGGCGTTACCTGCTTTAAGACTTTCGTTCAACTGCTCCGCAAGTGGATTCATTGCGCAATCATCCTTCCGATCAGTTTGATATAATGGTTAGCTTCCGAATTTACTGCCTAACATTATATCACTTTGACTGTTTAGAGTCGATGGATTTCATCTTAGCTCCCGGCATGATGAGGACAGTATTTATGCATCAGCTCTACAGTCTCCTCGTCTAACTCCCCGCCTCTCATCTTAAGCCCATGAAGAACATTATCGAATTTATGGTCATTCAGGTTTTGTCCGAATTTGAATTTGGCGCTGATCTCCTCCGGGACGATACGAAACAATGCGACCGCCTTCAATTGCCCGGCGTACTTCGGGTCTTCCGGAACGATAGGCTCGTATCCGCCTTCCGGCTGGAGCTTCTCCATGAACATCGTGAAGGCATCGGCCTTTTCCCGCAAATCGCTTACGGCTTCGGCATGCCCCCGAACCATGACGCTTTTGAAGTAGGCGGAGGCTGGACAAGCCAGCAGCGGATCAGTGAAGTAGGATGGAATGATCGCATATTCCTTGGCTACCGTGAAGCTGACTTGCGGATTTGCCTTTAAATGCTTCATTTTCTCCCCGGCGAGGCTGCCGTGGAAATAAAAATAGCCGTCCCCATATACAAAATTCAAAGGTGTAACCCGGCAAGCGCCGTCGCTGCCCACAGTTCCAAGAAAGCCGAAGCTCATCTCCCGCAGGAATTCGGCAATTTCCTGCTTGTTCTCGCTCATCGAAAATTCTTTTCTTCTCATTATCCAATATTCCCTCCATACTATTGTCTATTAGCAGTTTCCACTTAGTTTAGGGGCTCGATTGACAATAAAAAAGAACCAATTTACATTAAAATTATTGGTCCACTTTACGGAGAGAGGTTGTTACCCGTGGATTTTATTTTACCGATGGAGAAGCACAGCAAGCTGTATCGCTATAAATATTTGGCACTTTATCATGCGCTGCGCGAGGCCATTTACGAAGGCACCCTTCCCGAGGGTACCCGTCTTCCTTCTACTCGTGAATTAGCTGCGCTTTATAGCGTATCCCGAGGCAGTGTCTCCCAGGCCTACGATATGCTGCACGGCGACGGTTATATTCGGTCGGCTGCGGGGAGCGGCACGTATGTGTCCGTTGCGGCTCCCCGGCTAACGGAGGAGTCTCGCAGAGGCGCGGCGATCGAACTGTCGGCATGGGGACGTACCCTATCTGGCCCGCTGTTTGTGACGGAGAAGGCGCGCCCCGATAAGGGCGGTATGATCTCATTTACCGACGCCGGCCCCTCTCTGGATTTATTTCCGCTTGCCGAGTGGAAGAGTGCGATTGCCGCCGCGGTCCGGGAAGAGCTCGATGCCTCCGCTCTGATGCTCGAGGACGCGGCTGGCGATATCGAGCTGCGCGAGGCGATCGCGGCTCATCTGCGGCGCAGCCGCGGCATTGCGGCAGATGCGGAGCACATCTGCCTGTTCAATGGCTCCATGCAGGCGCTTGCGCTCCTGACCCAGCTTCTGCTGGGTCAGGGCGAGCCGGCGGTACTGGAGAACCCGTGTTACACGGGGATCTCCAGAGCCGTCGCCGCCTGCGGAGGCATCGCCGTCCCCGCACCGGTGGACGGCGAAGGCATCATGCCGCGCGATTGGGACGCGCGGCTGCTGTTTGTGACGCCGGGTCGGCAGTTCCCGACCGGCGCAGTGCTGTCCCCGGCGCGGCGCCGGGAACTGCTCGCGTGGGCTGCGCGGCGGAACGCTGTCATCATCGAAGATGATTATGACAGCGAGTTTCGCTTCGCGGGCCGCCCGCTGGAGCCGCTGAAGGCACTCGACCGCGAGGAACGGGTCGTGTACGTCGGCTCCTTCTCCAAGACTATGTTCGCCGCGCTGCGTATCGGCTACGCTGTGCTGCCGCCCAGCCTCGTCCAGCCGGCAATCCGCGCCAAGGCGCTATACGAGCCGGTATCGCCAGCGAGGCTGGAGCAGCGTGCGCTGGCCCGCTTCATGCGGCGCGGCGAGTATGCCCGCCATCTGCGGAGGATGCGCCGCTACTATGGGGAGAAGCATGAATGGTTCCGGGCGCAGATGCACAAGCACGCCGGGGAGCTGTTTGAGCTCTATCCCTCGGATGCAGGCCTGCACATTTACGCGCGCTGGCGCGGCCTGGCGGAGGATTACGAGCTATTTCGCGAAGCGGCGATCGCGGGCGGCGTGCAATTCCGGGATACTGCCGATTACCAATTGGCCCCGGGAGCTCCTGCGGCCTGCTTCAGTTTTGCTCACCTGGATCAAGAGCAGATGAAGGAAGGAATCCGGCGAATGGCGGATGTGTGGAAAGTTATTTTAAGCAGGCGCGAGTAGGCGATATAATATAGCTAGAAATGGCAGTAGGGATATTCTGACTCAGGAGGGAAAGGACATGCTCCACGTATCACCATCCTCGATCATATTGAAACCGGCTTTTGCCAAAATCGTCTGCGAGCCGGGCTGGAAATGGCATAAACGGGATAAGCCGCTTGCGAATTACGATTTATTCTATGTGTGGAGCGGAGAAGGTACGGTCACTTTGAATGACCAGCCGATCCCTGTCGCCAAAGGAAGCTGCTTTTTATTCCGGCGCGGCGACCATACCAGCGCTACGCATAATCCGCAGCGCCCGCTAGTATTGACCTATATTCATTTTGACCTGAGCGAACCCGTTACCGAGGTGCCGAATCCTTACCGCAAGCTTGAGGATACGCTTGATTTCGAATACTTGCTGTCGCGTTATGTGCGCCTTTTCCTGCTTAAAGCGTACGCCTTCGAGCAAGAGGCCCAGCTGATTCTTAAGCAGCTGCTGATTCATTTGTTGCGCGAGGAGCGAGATGTTCCCGTGGAGAAAAAGGTCAGCAATCAGCTGGCCGAAATCATTCTGGAGGCCGCCAATTACGTTGTGCAGCACCCCGGCCTGCCGCATAAAGTAGAAAGCTTGGCATCGCGCGCCGGGCTATCGCCAAGATATTTTTCCATGAAATTCAAGGAACTGATCGGCATGCCGGTTCAGGCTTACATCATTAAATCAAGAATCGACCGGGCCCAGCACCTGCTGCTGCATGCGGGGATGAATGTCACCGAGGTGGCTGATGCGCTAGGGTATAAAGATATCTTTTTCTTTAGCCGCCAATTCAAGCAGCATACTGGAAAAAGCCCTTCTGAAATCAGATAAGGGAAAAATTTAAAAGGGAATGTGTTTCAACTGTCTTCGTTTCGGGTAAATCATTTTAGCTTTGCGCTAGGAGGAGGTGATTCTTAATGGGACAGAGACGGCGGATTCGCAGCCGTCAGTGTTTGGCGGCTGGCGGCAACATTTTTCGAAATCGCATACGTCGAATCCGGGTATCCGGTCATGAAGGATATCCTTGGTTCTGATTATTATAGCTGAATATAACCTTGATCATAGAAGCAGCGGCTTGCGGAAGCCGGCTGCTTTTTTATATTTCGCAAGCGTACGTTCAAATTCTCGATGAAAATAAACTTAATATCGTAGAAATAGTATTATATTTTGTTGGCGCGCTGAATCCTCGTTCTAATTTAATCCTACTACAATAAAGGCATAGAGACGATCATCGGGGCAACATGGCACGGATCGTTTTTATGTTCAATGCAACTACATACAGTACGGGGAGGAAGGAAAGCAATGAGGACAATGCCAACGATTCAAAAGCCGTTCATCATTTTCTTGATTGTGCTGCTGGCGCTGCCAGGCGTGTTCAGCTCGGATGAGACGGCTGAAGCAGCGGGGGGAAGCACGGCATCTGTGGAAGTTTCGATAGACAATCCAGGGTTCGAAAGCGGCGACCTTACGGGCTGGACAGTAACCGGAGCCACTTATGCGGCTTTGGTAAAGAACAGTTCCGGCGATGCCCATACCGGGAACCATGCTTTTAATTACTGGTATGACGCGCACGGGTATGAGCTCCGTTTGTCGCAAACGATCGGCGGGCTGGAGGACGGAACCTATGAACTAAGGGCGTGGGCTTCGGGAGAAAATGGAGCCGCGGATTTGCGTCTGTTCGCCGAAACAAAAGACGCTGGCGGCAGCCCCTCTGTCCAAAGTACGGCTATCGTCAATACGGGCTGGAACAATTGGACTCAGTACATCGTTCGGAATATCGAGGTTGCCGGAGGGGAAATAACCTTCGGTTTTGATGTTGCCGCTCCGGCTGACTATTGGGGATATTTTGACGATATCAAACTGGTAAAAGTGGTGCAGGGCCAGCCGTTTGACCCGAATGAATTCATTAAAGGCGTGGATATTTCTACGCTGCAGGCGTTAGAGGATATCGGGGTCAAATACTATGAAGGCGGAGTAGAGAAGGATCTGCTGGAGATTTTGAAAAATCATGGTGTCAACTACGTTCGTTTGCGCGTCTGGAACGATCCCGTTCAGGCGGACGGGTACAATGACAAGGCGCATACCGTAGCGATGGCGCAGCGGGTTAAGGCGGCGGGAATGAAGCTGCTTGTGGACTTTCATTATTCCGATTTTTGGGCGGATCCGGGCCAGCAGGTAAAACCGGCCGCCTGGCAAAGCTACAGTTTTGCGGATTTGAAGCAGGCGGTCTATGACTACACTGCGGAGGTATTGTCGGAGCTTGAGGCGGTAAATGCTTATCCGGATATGGTGCAAGTCGGCAATGAGATCAATAGCGGGATGCTGCTGCCTGACGGGTCGACCAGCAGATTCGATAATCTGGCCGAGTTGTTGAAGCAAGGAATTCAAGCCGTGCGTGATACGACGCCCGCAAACCATGAGACCCAAATCATGCTTCATCTTGCGGAAGGCGGAAGCAATGGCAAATTCCGCAGCTTCTTTGATCAAATCAGGGCGCACGGCGTAGATTACGATATTATCGGTTTGTCCTATTATCCATACTGGCATGGGACTTTCCAGGATTTGAAAAGTAATCTCGACGACTTGGTAGCAAGATACGGCAAGCAGGTTGTTGTCGTAGAGACAGCTTATGCTTATACCTACGAGAACGGGGATAACCACGGCAATATCGTTAACCGGAGTGAGACGGATATCGCCGGTTTCCCTGCCACGGTGGAAAATCAAAAACTCGTCATCGAAACGGTATTCAACACGGTAGCGAATGTAAGAGACCATCAGGGACTTGGAGTCTTTTATTGGGAGCCGGCCTGGCTGCCAGGGGTAGGCTGGAAATCGGGAGAGGGCAATGCCTGGGAGAATCAGGCCATGTTCGATTATAACGGCAATGCCCTGGATTCGCTGAACGTATTTCAATTCATGCCTGGAAGCATCACTGACGCTCTTCCGATTCTGGTATATCCCGCCGATAAGATTACAGTATCCAAGGGAGCTGTCCCAGTGCTTCCATCGACAGTGAAGGTGCTGTACAACGAGGGGTCGATTTTACAGAAAAGCGTAACATGGGACAGTATTGCAGAAGCGCAGCTGCAAACGCCAGGAACATTTACGGTATACGGTACGATAGCTGGCATGCAGCAACAGGCCAAAATTGATATTACGGTACTGGCTCAGGAGAATATGGTGAAGAATGGCGGCTTTGAGAGCAGCGATCTGAGCTATTGGAAGCTGTCCGGTACGAGTGCGGCAGGCAAGGTGGAGAAAAACGCCGCCAATGCCCATTCTGGAAGCCATGCCTTCAATTATTGGTACGGTTCGCCGTATGCCTATAAGTTGACGCAAGCGATCAACGATCTGCCGAATGGAACCTATGCGCTGAAAGCCTGGGCTTCTGGAGGCGGCGGGGAAACGGTGCTGAAGCTGTTTGCTGAAGATAGTGGCGGGCTGATTCGCAGCGTGGACATGGTCAATAGGGGATGGAATAATTGGATGCAGTACTTCATTGAAGACATTGAAGTAAAAGACGGTAAATTGACAATCGGAATCGAGGTCGAAGCACCAGCGGATATCTGGGGGTATTTCGATGACATAGAGCTGGTTCTGACTTCGGAGGATCCAACAGCCCCGACTGATCCAACGAACCCAACAAATCCTGCGAATCCAGGGAATGGAGGCGGAGCTGCTTCGGCTTCTAGACCGGGTGAAGGCAAGTCGGAATTAGTGAAATCAGAGCCTGCTTCAGGTCAAGCGACGATAAAGCCGGAGCAAATTACCATCGATGGTTCAGGGGCCGGATTGGTGACGGTAGCTCAGGACGTGAACAAGATCATTTTGACCGAAGAGGCTGTAGCTTTCCTTGGCAAGCGTCCGTTGGAGCTGACAAACGGAAGTTTGTCTCTGAATATTCCGGCGGAAGTACTACAGCAGCTAATTGAGAGCAGCGAAGCCTCAGGTTATGAAATTGCGCTGCAAATTGCGGCTGTGGAACAGAAAGATCTTGAAGCAGCCCTGAAGCGGGGAGCGTTGCAAGATGAGTCTGTTACGATCAAATTACTTGGTCAGGCTTACGACTTCAAGCTAAGCATGCTGACCGGCGAAGGGACGGAGAAGGAGTTAAAGAGCTTCCGGTCTCCGGTGACGATTCGGATCAAGCTGGAAGAGGCCCGGAATATCAAACAAACGGGTATTTTCTATGTTTCCGACAAAGGTAAGCTGGAGTTTGCAGGAGGGCATTGGGCTGACGGAGAATTGAGCGCACCAGTTCACCACTTCAGCAAATATGCCGTACTGGAGTTTACAAAGCGGTTCGCGGATGTTCCAGATACATTCTGGGGTCATGAGGCGGTGTCCGGGCTAGCACTGCGTCAAATCGTTGCGGGAATGCCAAACGGCTCCTTCGAGCCTGATCGTTCGGTTAGCCGTGCTGAGTTCGCAGTCATGCTGTCACGTGCGTTGAAGCTGGAGCAGGGGGGAGCGACGAATGTGTTCACGGATGTATCCCAGGACGCATGGTATTACCCCTCCTTGTCAGGGGCTTATAAAGCTGGTCTCGTCCAGGGACGTGACGGCCGGACTTATGAGCCGGATGCGCCGGTGACTAGACAGGAGATGGCCGTAATGCTGACGAAGGCCTATGCGCTCCGGGGAGGAGTCATGGGCACGCCGGAAGCTGCGGAAAGCTTTGCAGATGCAGTTCAAATCGCCGATTGGGCGCAAGCTTCGGTAAATACGGCTCATGCTCTAGGACTGATTCAAGGCAGAGGCCAAGGGGAGTTTGCTCCTGCAGCCTACTTAACCCGGGCCGAAGCGTCGCAAATCATATATAAATTGGTAACGAAATAACGTTATACAGCATTGTTATAAAGAGGCTGGCATCCATATGGATGCTAGCCTCTTTTTCCCAGACTTTCTTGGGGAAGCCCGCATCCTAGCCCCAGGTCTGGGATTAACTCCGGTCTTCAGCCTGTGGAGCCGAATAAATAAATGGTTACTATTAAGAGAGCACCTATGAGGGAATATCATCACTTACATATCCGGTTTACACAATGTACTTAAGCAAGGTGCAGGAGGATAACAATAGGAGGCAGGAACGGATTATGAGTCGTATCAGAAATAAACACAGAAGCCGGCTGAATTCCATCACGATGACGGCGGCGGCAGTAACGCTGGCCATGCTGGCCGGTTGCGGTATTCAAGATAAATCCGATGAAGTGATTGTCCAGGCCGCAAGTTCGCTGGAGCAATCGGTCATTCCTGCTGCGGATAAGTGGGGGCAAAGGAGCAAGGAGGCGGGGTTGTTCCGGGAAATCTCGGCGTATCATCAGATGGGCAAGGCGACAAGGCTTAGCGTCGACCATACGGTCGGCAATATAAAAATCAGCGCTTATGACGGGGAGGAAATCCGCGTTCATGCCGTGGTATGGTTTGGGAAATCGACTCAGCAGGAGAGCAGGCAGCGTATACTGGATCAAGCGGAGGTATCCGTGATTGATAAGGGCGAGCTATTGAGGATCGTGACGCATCCGAAGGATGAGCCTGACTCGAGTCTATGGAAATGGGCGGAAAAGAAATATGGGTTCTCTGATTTCATGATCGATTACGAGATAGAAGTGCCGGAAGTTTTAGAGAGCTATGATATCCGGCATGAGGTCGGGAATATTGAGCTCCATGACCTGAAAGGAAGCTATAGCATCCACAGTGAAATCGGGCAGGTTAAATTGAATAATGTCCGTATTTCGGGGCGATCATCCGTAGCAACGTCTACGGGCAGCGTTGACGTGAGCATAGCCGAATTGAGCGGCCAAGGCCAGCTTAATGTCCAGACGGAGATCGGAAATATCCATGCAGCCCTGGGCGATGCTGTGGAATGCACGCTTGTGATTAAGAACGACGTGGGGAAAATTACCGGAGCTGCAGAAGGAACGAGCCAGATCAATGGCGGCGGAGGAGAAATCCTGCTGCAAACACAAGTTGGCTCAATAATGGTGGAGTAATTTTAGCCTTAAGATAGCTAAAAAGGCCATCCTTATAGAGGATGGCCTGCTCGGAAAATGTATAAAATTGCAGTGCAGCTGGTTCTTCAAGTCAAGAATTGGCTGTCATGGAGCGCTTGCCTGCGGTGTGAAATCTCCCTAAAGGCTCTCCCATTTTGACCTTAGAGCCTGGGGCAAGCTCAGGAAGGGGCTCAAATGTATCGTTCTCGACCAGCAGAACGACGGTTGAGCCGAATTCGAAATAAGCCATATCGTCTCCCCGTTTCCAGTGCTTCGCTTCGGCATCCGTATATTTAATGCTGCTTACGTTCATGGCTCCGACTTTGACTACGGCAACTTCTCCGAGGTCGTGGGAGATGTATGTGATCAGCCGTTCATTGCGGCTGAGTACCTTCCGCATATTTCTCATTCCAAAGTCATTGACGGGATAGACCTTTCCTTTTATATGCTCGCTCTCCAGCTTGCTTCCCGTTATTGGGGCATGAATGCGGTGATAGTCGGTCGGACTAAGGTATAATACGAAGAAAAAGCCATGATTATAGCTATGTGCGCGCGGAGAGTAATTAAGCAGTTCTTCCAAAGAGTAGTCCTGGCCCTTGACATTTAGAATTGTTCCGGTCTGAATTTCTCCCATTGCAGTAATTAATGCATCGACGGGGCTGATCAATCCTTCCGGAAGGGAATGAATCGGGCGCATGTCCGGCTTGAGCCTGCGCGTGAAAAATTCGTTCAGCGTCCGGTATTCTTTAATGTCCTTTTCGGCTTCATCTAGCGGAATGCCATAGGATTTAGCGAAAGCAGGAATAAGAAGCCGGCTTGCTTCCGAGTGTGAGAACCGGCCCATCAGCCGGGAGATCCATTTCCGGGAGGTAAGCTCCGTCATCCATTTCATCCATTTTGCGATCAAATTGGTTCCCCCTAATTCCTATGCTGAACAATGGTGCTGCCGTTTTCCACTTCCGACTATATTGACATATAATACAAATGAAATCAACAACGATGCTGTAATATTTAAATAAAGCTTGCTACTGCGGCATCTCTTGTTGTATGGTTAAATCAATCGCATAGTGATACGGGAGCTTGAGAGGAATCAGGCTGAGATTGCAGTATAATCCGCTGCTGACCGTTAATCTGATCTGGATAATGCCAGCGTAGATAATCCGTTGTTCAAGGTTTCTTCGTGCCTATGAACCTATACAGCCGCCTGAGCATATCCAGCGGTTTTTTTGTTTTGTTTAGCCATACTATTTCAAAGAGGCAAGAAGAAGGGGAGATGACGGTAATGCAAGATGCAGTACAAAGAAAAGGCGGCCGGGGGCTGAAGCTGAGCGATTTGCTCGTAACGATTTTCGTCTCAATCGTCCTGGGAGTAGTTTATTATTTTTGGAGCGCGGTTTATAATCTGTTCTCGTTTTTTCCGCAGGCGGATGAGCTCGTCTACGGCATGTGGTTTATGGCGTCGACGCTGGTATTTTTACTGATTCGCAAGCCTGGCGTAGCCCTAATTGCTGAAATTGCCGCTGCGCACGTATCGATATTGTTCGGCAGCGAGTGGGGGATACAGCTTGTCATGTACAGTGTACTCCAAGGGCTGGGCGCCGAATTGGTATTCGCGGCATTCCGCTACAAGAACTATTCGGCATCGGTGGCGGCTTTGGCGGGTGTAGCCGCAGCGGTAGGTTCGCTGATCCCGGACATTTATTATGGATATATCCAGGATTATCAGACCTGGCTGCTGATTGCCAAATACGGCATGCGCGCCATCAGCTCTGCCCTGATTTGCGGATATTTGGCATATGCAATCGTGAAGGCAGTAGAGGCTACGGGGGTAACCAATTTGCTGCGTCCTGTTGAGGATAAAGATTATGCGGCGCTGGACGATTAAGCGATGATGCCTATATTGACATCCGCCGCAGCAAGTGACCAGCAGAACCGGGCAGCGGCTATAGCAGCGGGCGTAACCGGGCTTCGGCTTAAGTTCCCGGGGGAGGAACGCTTCGTTTTTAAAGATCTTACTCTGCATGTACAGCAGGGGGAGAAGGTATTGCTGCTGGGCCCGAGCGGGAGCGGGAAATCTACCCTGCTGCAGGTGCTCTCAGGTATTATACCTTCGCTTGTCGAGGTGCCCATGCGCTGCGAGAAGCGGATACAGCCCCCATCCTGGGGATTCGTGTTTCAAGACCCGGATACCCAATTTTGCATGCCTTATGTGGATGAGGAGCTAGCCTTTGTTCTCGAAAATCTTGCCGTTCCGCAAAACGAGATGCAGGAACGAATGGGAGAGGTTCTTGAGGCAGTAGGCCTTCATTTGCCGGAGCTGCATGTCCAGATCGATACATTGTCCCAGGGGATGAAGCAGCGGCTGGCTCTGGCCTCTGTGCTGCTCTCCAATCCCCAGGTGCTCTTTCTAGACGAGCCCTCCGCGCTGCTTGATCCGGAAGGCCGGGAACAGATTTGGGAGACAGTCAAGAAGGTCTCCCCCGACCGGACGCTAATTATTGTCGAGCATCGGATCGAGGAAATTGCCGGTTTCGTCGACCGGGTCATTCTCTTTGGTCCGGAAGGACAACTGCTCGGACAGGGAACGCCGCAAGAGGTGTTCAGCACGTATCAATCCGAGCTGAAGGAGTTCGGTATTTGGTATCCCGGCGTATGGGAGCATTATTTCTTATCGCCGGAGGGAGAGGCGCTTCTTGAACCAATTCTCCAAGATGCGCCGGCATCCTCTGGAGCGACCTTGAAGCTACTGGAGCTGTCCCGGTTCAAGGGCCTCAGGCACGGTAGACCGGTCATTAAGATCGAGCAGGCTTCCGTTTCACCAGGCGACTTCATTGCGATTACCGGGCCAAACGGAGCGGGAAAGAGCTCGCTGCTGCTGAGCCTGATGGGACTGCTCCGCTCGGAAGGAACTTATTTACTGCATGGAGAGCCTTTGGATGACAGGCCGTCCGGCCAGCGCGCAAGGAAAGGCCGCTGGCGCAGGAACAAGCGAGATAAGCGTATCGAGCAGGCTGCATCCCATATCGGCTTTGTGTTCCAGAATCCAGAATTTCAATTCGTTGCTGAGCAGGTGGCAGAGGAAATCGCTTTTTCCTTGCGGCTGGAAGGACTAACGGAGAAGCTCGTAACGGAGCGGGTCGACGATGCTTTGTTGACCTTTGGCCTAGAGGGGCTGAATCACCGTCATCCTTATCAGCTCTCTCTTGGGCAAAAGCGGAGATTAAGCGTGGCTGGCGCTGCGGTGTTGAATAAACCTATTCTGCTGCTGGACGAACCAACCTTCGGCCAGGATGCCGTAAATACCTTTGCGATTCTGCAGTTTTGCGAGAAGCTGCGCCGACAGGGAACCTCGATTATCATGGTGACGCATGAAGAGAAGATTGCGGATATCATTGCAACCCATCGTTGGGAGATCCGGGAAGGAACAGTCGTGTCGCAGCGGAGGACGGAACGGGGAGAGCGGATCAGGCGTCTTGCACAGGAAGAGGGGAACCGATGAAACAATTTCTAACGCCTCGGCGAACAACCTGGCTGCACCGTGCTAATCCTGCCGCCAAGCTGGGGATGATCGTGCTGCTGTTTCTATTGACCTTATTTACGCATAGCTTGGATTTTATTGCTTATCAGGCCATAGCTGTCTTTCTCGTTCTATTTCTGATGAGCGGGCATCCTCCATGGAAGATCATGCTGCTGCTTCTCCCTCTGCTGTTTGTATTTGTATCCTCCTCCATTACGATGATCCTCTTTGGCAAAGGGGATACGCTTTGGTGGAAATGGGGAATCATCCGCATATCCGAGGAAAGCTTCTATCGGGGAATTCACATCGGCTTCAAATCGGTTACTTTTGCCGCTGAGGGTTTGCTATATGTGCTAACGACCTCTTCGGTCGCCTTGTTCTATGCCCTGATGCAGAAAGTTAAGCTTGCACCGAAATACGCCTATAGCTTCATGGCTTCGGTCCGGCTGCTGCCGATGGTATGGGAGGAGTTCCTTATTCGGCGCAGCGCTCTGCAGATTCGCGGGGTACGGCATAGCCGCGGCATCCGCGGCTGGATCGAGCAAGCCAAGCTGTATGCTGTGCCGCTGTTATCGCAAAGCATTCGCCGGGCTCACCGCGTAGCGGTAGCTATGGAGTCCAAGGCGTTCCACAATAGCCGGCGCAGAACCTATTATTATACCTCTGAATTTACGTTTTACGATCTGGGGGTGTTGCTTTTGCTGGCCTCGGCAGTCGCAGCGGCTTACAGTCTGGCGAATATATATCCTTTGTTTGGAATTTCCGACGTACGATACTGAATACACGAACCATAGAAGTCCAGACTCGCCTGTGCGAATTTGGACTTCTATTAGTTATGTCAGTTCTGAATATTATCTAGGTCATATAAATATCTCGCGAAATCCATAGGCCGCTGATACGTATCTTTCCAAATGTCTGTCAATCCGGCCTTTCTGAAACCGTAACGCTGATCTCTGCCATTGCATTCGATGAAATAGAGCTGCCCATTTTCAGTCAAGCCAATGTCGATCCCGAGGTCTGCGAGCAGAGGGAGGCGCGAGGATAAATGCTTCGCTATGGTGAGTGATACATATTCTACATGGTAAAGGATATCCGGTACCATTTTTGGGGGAAGACATTGCGCCAGCACTTCTACGGGATATGGCTGTCCCCCTTTGCCAAGGTTAGAGAGAAAGCTGTTCATGGGAGCGATCTTTACGAACATCCCAGTGATGCCCCATGTGCCGAAGGCGCCGCGCTGAACGGTAACCCGCAGGTCTAGCGGCCTGGCATCGTATTCAGCAAGCGGAATGCGCTGCTGTATGAGATAGGGGGTTTGGACGAATCTGCGATAAAGCCATGCCGGAACATTCTCTTTGGCGATTCTGTCCGTGATCCATCCTCTCTTTGTTTTGCCAGGTTTCATTAACTTCCATGTCGTATCGTCCCGCCGGATTCTCATAATTCCGTAGCCGACCGACCCGCGTACAGGCTTCAGCACAAGATCATCGTATTTCGCCATCATTCTCCGCAGAGAAGCGGGAGAAGCTTCTGCGGTTTCCGGAAGATATTCCGATAGACGAGGGTCCTCCTGCAAGATACGGTGGATGACGTTTTTTCCATAACGGTTGTTTACGTTAAAGATGCAAACCCCTTGCGATATAAGGGAGTTGATTTTACGGTGCGAGCCTGCATCCTTGTAGAGAGCACGGTTATGAATGACCCTCGGCGTAGGGATCGTCTTTTTGACATAATCGTAGCCATCCTGTACGTACGCAACACTTCTGTTTGAGCCGGTATCGATATCCCCTAATCTCAGAAAGCAAGGAATGAATCCGTTTGCCCGCGCCGCCTCTTCATAATTAGCTATTGATTCCTGGCCGGTTTTACGCTGGGGAATTCCCCGGTACATGCTGGAGTTTAGCAGAATACCGACACGGTCTTGCCCCATGGATTTTCCTCCTTTTTGTTTACGTCTCTTACGAATAATTTATGTGTAATGTCCTAAAAAGCGTGGACGACTGTGCTGTAGCAACAGCCTGTTTTAGGGCGAAAAACAGTCTGCAGGATGCTTTCTGGGGTTATTAACCTTACCGGAAGAATATGCATATTTTGGAATGTGGGTGTAATTTTGCGGGGAGGAAGCGGATCGAATGAGCAGACTAAAAGTAGCGGTCATTACGCCAGGAACCTTTATGATTCCATCAGGACATAGCAGTTCCGTCGAACGGGTAATCGAGAAGGTGGCTTCATTGGCTGCAAGCGAACTGGATATTCGAATATTCGGCTTATCGGACGGTCAGATCCAAAGCCCGGGGAGCCCGGCATCTATCCCTTGCTTTCGCATGCCTGGCGGCAGGTTATATTTAACTTCGCTGCTGAGCCACTTGAGAAAGTGGCATCCTGACCGGATCGATGTTCATAATCGCCCATTGCTTGCTTATCAATTGAAGAGCAGGCTGCCGATGGCCAAGGTATTCCTGACCTTTCATTCAACAACTTATTTTTCTGCCTCCTATCAGTCGGCTGCAGGGATGCGCTGTTTATTGGATAAGGTGGATCAAATTATCGTGAACAGCGAATTTTTGCAGCAGGAGCTTCGTCGGCGTTTTCCAGCGCTCCAGACGCCGGTTTCCGTTAATCCACTGGGGGTAAGTCTCGAAGATTTCACGCCGCGATGGACCTCGCCCGGTGAATACTTAAGACAGGCCAGGCTTGCGGATTTGGGGTGGAGGCAACGTAAAATTATTCTGTTCATCGGCCGCTTGCTGCCTTCCAAGGGAGTTCATCATTTGCTGAAGGCTCTGCCTGCAATTTTGCAGCAAGAGAAGGATGCGATGCTCGTTATTGTAGGCGGCGCATATTACGGAATCAACCGGGAGAGTCAGTATGTCAGGCGACTGAAAAGAATGGCGGAGTCGCTTGGGGATAGAGTGGCGTTTCTCCCGTATGCACCTTATCCAAGCGTTGCCGATTGGTATAACTTGGCCGATCTTGTGGTCGTTCCGTCCGGGGAAGAAGAGGCCTTCGGTTTGGTCAACGTTGAGGCGATGGCTTCGGCGGTTCCCATCGTGGCCAGCCGGGCTGGAGGCATCCCCGAAGTCGTCATTGATGGAGAATCTGGAATGCTCCTTCCGCCGGCTTCGATACCCAAGGATTTGGCGAAGGGCATTGTTTCTTTGCTTGGCAGCGAAGAGATGCGCAAGAAGATGGGGCGGGCAGGCCGGGAGCTGGCGCGCCGCAGGTTTCGCTGGCAGCATACTTCGGCCCGTTGGATCCGCTTGATGAAAGGCCAGAAAGCAAGCAGGTAGCAGGCCAAACAAAAGACTATACTCGGACTCGCGGAATGATCCGCCCGAGTATAGTCTTTTGTCTTTTTCCGGACGGAAAAGGACTGTACGTTTGCCGTTGCAATGCCCCCCTGCAAACATACACTGTAAAAGGTAGTACAAAAAGCCCTATTCGTTCTCCGATGCAGAAGCAGCTGGGACAGGGAGGTGAATAACATGCTTAGGAAACGCAAGCTGGCACGCCGCTCAGCGCGGCAGATCCCATACTACAAACGGCCCAATTGGCGCGTGACAAATCATCCAAACCCAGCAGTGTCTATCATTGTTCCAGCGATGAACGAGAGAAGTACATTAAAGGGCGTTCTCTATGAAGCTCGCAGGGTTCATCCTCGCAGCGAAGTCATCGTCGTAGCTAACGGATCGACGGATGGAACAGAAACCTTGGCCAGGAGATGCGGAGCCCGCGTCATCGCGGCTGCGGAGCCGCTCGGACATGATGTTGGACGCCGTGTCGGCGCTGAGGCTGCAAGAGGACAGATATTATTATTTATTGACGCAGATATGGTTATTCCGGCTAGGGAGCTTCGGCCCTTCATCAAGGCGGTACACGAGGGAGTGGACGTGGCTTTGAACGATTATTCGGGGCTCATGGCAGGCCGGGAAGTTCATCCCGTCGTGTTGGCTAAATTTTCGCTGAATGCCATGCTGGGCCGATCCGATTTGAAAGGAGCTTCCCTGACGGCGGTTCCTCATGCCATGAGCCGCAAGGCGATCGAAGCCATTGGGTATAGCGCGCTGGAGGTGCCGCCGCTGGCCCTGGCAATTGCGGTGCTTCGAGGATGCAAAGTAAAAGCCGTGCACGCCATTCAAGTCGGCAGAATAAATCCGGTTAAATACAAAAACAGGAGAGCTGATCCGCTAATCAGCCTGATCGCTAGAGATCATTTGGAAGCCGTGCATCGACTCATTCTAGAACAAGGCCCGCGTGGGGGATATGGGGACCTCGGACGCAGGCGAGACAAGGTGAGGTGAGAGGCATGCCGAGAAGAAAATACGAAATGTTGATAAGCGGGCGGCGCTCTGCCGATCAATTTCAAGCCCGAAGACGCCCCAGCCATCAGCAGCGGAAAAGAGCTTCAAAACCGCAAATGAAATCCAGAATGAGATGGGAAGAACTTGAGGAGAAGGCTTATCGTGCCGGTAATGCCGCGGCTGTGTCGCAGACGGAAAACCCGCACTCGTATGAGCATATGCAGACTTCCTATAAGGAATGGTATGGGGAAAAATGCAATAAAACACTGCCTTGGCGAAGCGTGCTGGCCATTTCGAATGCTTACCGCCGCGGGTACAACAGGATTGCAAAGCAGACGGTACATGGAATTCCGTTGCCGCTGTATGGGAAGGCGTCAGCGGTTGTTTCTGCCTGCAATGAGGGGAGCACGATTGCAGCCGTTATAGCTGAGTTGCTTCGGCTGCCCATTCAGGAAATTATCGTCGTACTGAACGGGTGCAAGGATGGCAGCTTCCGTTCAATCGAAAGCAATGAGCGAGTAACGGTAGTAAGTTACCCTGAGAGACTGGGGCATGATGTGGCCCGCGCTATAGGAGCCTCGCTTGCTAGCGGCGATACCGTGTTGTTCGCGGACGGCGACATTGTCCTTGCTGCTGAGGACTTTGCTCCATTTCTAGTGGAAGCGGAAAATGGGATTGATGTGGTTCTGAATGACATTTCCCCCTACTTGCCGCCATTCTCCAAACAGGATGCTGTGACCCACAGCAAGATGTTTCTTAACTATATGCTGGGGCGCCCCGATTTGAAGGCAAATTCCTTGACTGCTGTTCCCCATGCTTTGTCCCGGCGGGCCCTGGCTTCCCTTGGAACCACAGCGCTAATCGTGCCGCCGAAGGCACAGGCGCTGGCGATCGCGCAGGGATTGAAAATCCGGGCCCCACGCCCGGTGGATGTGGTGAGGAACAACCGGCTGCGCAGCGGGAATGTCGGCAACGGAAATGAAGTATCCCGGCTGATCCTTGGCGATCATATCGAAGCGTTTGAAGCAGTAATGCGCCTGCAGGGGCGCAGACTGAATATGACAAGGCTGCCCCGCAGCGAGCTGGCTAGAAAGAGGAATGGCAGATGAGCGAGGAGAAGCTGACCAGCATCATTATCCCGACTCATAACGGATTGCCTTTGCTGGCCTCCTGCATCGAATCGATCCGCCGGCATACCGAAGTTCCGTATGAAATTATCGTCGTCGACAACGGATCTACGGATGGGACGCAGGAATATTGCATTCAAGAAGGTCTTACATTTATAGCGCTGCCTACAAACGATGGATTTCCGGCTGCATGCAATAGAGGGCTTTCCATCGCTTCCGGCGACCAACTGCTGCTTCTGAATAACGATGTCAACGTCACGCCGCAATGGCTGTCCAACATGCTTCTTGCGCTTTACAGTGCGGAAGACGTAGGTATCGTGGGGCCGGTTACGAACTATGCGAGCGGACGCCAGCAAGTGGATGTTGTGTGGGATACACTGGAAGAGTTTATGCAAATCGCATGCAGGCATAACCGCTCAAATCCGGCCAAGTGGCTCGAAGCCCAGCGCATTGTCGGTCTATGCTTCTTATTCAAACGAAAGTTATGGGAAATTGTCGGACAGTTCGATGAGCGATTCTCGCCAGGGCATTACGAGGATGACGATTACTGCTACCGTGCCCGTCAGCATGGCTTTCGGCTCATTATTAGCGGGGATACACTCGTATATCATGCCGGGAGCGCCAGCTTTGCGTCAGTAAATCCAGACGGTTGGAACGATTTGATCGAGAGCAACCGCCAGAAATTTATCGATAAATGGGGGATCGACCCATGGATATATCTTTGACAAAAACGGCTTTGGGGAGGGAAGCAGATGAAAGGCGTCATTTTGGCGGGTGGAACGGGGACCCGCCTTCACCCGTTGACTCGAATCGTAAATAAACATCTTCTTCCGGTCGGGAGCTATCCGATGATCAGCTATGGCATCGAACGGTTCCGGCAAGCAGGCATAAAGGATATTCTTCTTGTGATCGGCAAGCAATCTGCTGGACTATATACCAATTATTTGGGTAGCGGAGAGAGTCTAGGGGTAAACCTGATATATCGCATACAGGAAACCGCTGGCGGCATTGCCGAGGCTCTAAAATTGGCTCATAGCTTTATTGGGCCCGGAGAGAAGTTCGTTGTACTCTTGGCGGATAATTTATTTCTGGATGACTTGACGCCCTATATACAGAGTTTTATGAAGCAAGGCCACGGAAGTGCTAGAGTGCTGCTTAAACCGGTTGATGATCCTAGAAGATATGGGGTACCGGTGTTCGACCAGTCACGTCCCGAATTAATTTCTTATATTGAAGAGAAGCCGGCAAAACCGAAATCCAAATATTCCGTAACGGGAATCTACATGTACGATGATGCAGTCTTCGATCGAATTAATACGATCAGCCGTTCTGCCCGGGGCGAGCTGGAAATTACGGATGTGAACAATTTATACGCTAGGGATGGGAAGCTGGAATACGATGTTCTCCAATTATGGTGGGGAGATGCAGGAACTTTTGAATCATTGCTGGAAGCTGGAGTTCGAATGAGGGGAGTGCTTCCTTAGACCATCACCAAGATGAGTGAGAGGAGGGAGCATACTTGGATAGAACGCACAACAAACGGACCAGACGCCGAAGGCGCATATGGAACAGGGCCAGACGCCGCACAAAGACGGGAAACCGAATGCCGTCCCGGAACCGGTCGAGCATGGCAAACCGACGGCTTCCCGTGGAGTCCTCTTTAGCGCCTTCGGCTGATCCTCTCGAAGAGGATACAGCTATTCCAGGGAAGGCCGCAGGTTGTAGCTATGACGAAGGTTACCGGCAGGGTTATTATGAGGGTGGTGAAGCCAAGGTAGAACGACAGCTCCCTCCTTACACCGTGCTGCCGGATCTTACTATAGACGACTTAATTGCCTTGGGGATTCAGCAAGTAACAGCGTCGCTTGTTCCAGTCATGTCCCCGATGGCAGTATGCGCGGCAGTCATTCGTGCTCTGGAACAGCGGCAGCCGTTATCAGTCATACGTCTCGGCGACGGGGAAGTCCTCACCTTGGCACATGATATGAGCATTTCCGTGGAAGAGGCCAAGCTTTTGGGGCCATTCCTGCCCTACGCGGGAGTAACACTTCCTGATCCGGCTGCCCGCCGGTCATTGGCGGAATCCATACGCCAAGCGGATATCGTTGGAATTCCCGTCTCTCGTTATCCTTCGTTCCAAGGGTTGTTATTTCCTGCCCTGAACCAGCACGGTATATCCCACCGTATGCTGAGAATGACTTCCTCTACGGTGAATTATGCCTTGCATGAACAAGGATTGCTGTATCGAATGCTTTCCGGGCGGAAGCTGCTTCTTATTGGAAATCAGGCGGCCGGATTAGCGGATGTGATACGCAGCCGAGGTTTGGAAGTTACCGGAATCATTACTCCGGTTAAGGGAGTGCATGACGTGCAGCGGATAATAAAACAAGCCGCTTTGATTGATTTTGATCTTGCCTTGGTAGCAGCCGGAGTAGCCGCTGTTATAATTTGCACAGCCATCGCTCAAGAATTAGGCAAGGTGTCATTTGACATAGGGCATTTGGCAGATCGGCTGGTGAGCGGAGGAGCCTTTTTGCTGCCGGGGGTGGAGGTGAATGGATGAGCCGAGGAAGATATCTGCCTCTGCGCCGGGCTGTGCAGAAGGAACGGGCAGAGGCGATTAGCCGCTCTAAGCGGAAATCTGCTGTAGAGTATCATGCCGGATTTAAGGCCGGTTATCAGCTTGGGGTAGAGGAGGGGCAGCGCACTTTTGCCATTCCTTTTGAAGGCACGAGCATTGTTATCCCTACTTATAATCAAAAAGAGCTGCTTCTGCAGTGCATAGACAGTATCGAAGCTCATACAGAGCATCCCTATGAAATTATCGTCGTTGACGATGGCTCTACAGACGGAACGGGTGAGGCGCTGCAGAGGCGAAGGGGCGCGATTCGCGTCGGCACCCATCGCAAGAACTTAGGTTTTGCCAGCGCTGTAAATACTGGATTGATGATGGCCAAGGGGCAAAAGATCGTGCTGTTAAATAACGATGTTATCGTGTCTGAACGCTGGCTTAAGCAAATGCTCGCCGTACTGGAGAGCAACCCGAATGCGGCAATCGGTCCGGTTACGAATTATATCGGCGGCGAGCAGCAGATAGATACTGATTATGTCAGCCGATCGGAAATGGAATCTTTTGCGGCGAATTACAATGTGGCGGACAGATCCAAATGGCGGGAGACCGATCGGCTTGTAGGCTTTTGTGTATTATTTCGACGCGAGCTGTTTGAAGAGGTTGGCTATTTCGATGAAGGATTTGAGATTGGCAACTTTGAGGATGATGACTGGATGCTGCGCCTGCGGCTGCAGGGCAAGCATTTAATCATTGCCGGAGATACATTCGTCCATCATATCGGAAGCGTGACCATGAAGGGGCTTGGCGAAGATCGATATTTAGTCGTGAATCATAGAAATGAGAGTCTCTTCCATGAAAAATGGGGAAAACCCTTTGAACTTCTTCAACGCTTGAACACCCAAAAGGGCAGGCCCTGCCATCGTAAATCCAGTGATTTTTTTCCAACGCATGTCTGGGTGGAAGGGGCTGGGAGGTTATTTTGGCTGGAGCACGGTGTTAAATATCCGTTCATTGATGCGCCGTCCGGTAACATGCCGAATAAGCCGACTAGGCTATCGGTCATTGATTTGATACAAATACCTACGGGAACCCGGTATTCAGGGGGGAAATCCGCTGATCAGGAAAATGGATTTCTGCGGGAAGGAGCGGTAATTCGGGGCGGGAACGGCTATTTATATCAAATCGATCAGGGCCGCCTGCGAGAAATTGCTTCGGATTATGCTTGCGGCCTTTGGGGTCTATCTATCGAGCCGGACTCTATTTCACCAGAGGAGTTGAGTCAGTTCGAGGAGGGCGTGCCGATCCTGCCGCCTCCCCGATTGAAATCGGAGGATCTATAAATCCCCGTTCATAGCTGTAACGGCGAGGGTGAGCCTCGCATATGCTGGAACAGGTGAGGCCGGGACCGATGCACAATCATACTCTTGTACCCGGCATAATCGAATAAAGTAGGGGGAATCCCGGTGGAACAGAAGATCACAGAACTCATCATTCATTTGTCCCACTCGCATGCGCAAATCGCGCGAATCCTCGATGCGGAGAGGCAGGTTGCAGTGCGAATAGCGCAGATCATTCATGCTATTCCTGACGCTGAACCGGCTTTCGATGGAACCGATGGGTTGATTGAAAGCGCAGGGCGGATTAACAAGAGTGTTGTCTCCTATTTGAATTCAATTGCCGAGCTGCAGGAAGCCATGGCGGAAAATTTGGAGCTCGTGGTCAAGGAGTTAAAAGATCAGGATGAAGAATAGGTTGCTAGAGTGAGGATGATATCATGAGCAGAGAGCAGTCTTTTATGAATGTGTTGGATGCGGCAGCCAAGGTTCAATGGAATGTGGCTATGATTTTAGAGGCAAAGGCGGTAGAGGTTGAAAAAGCGCGCAATTGGATTATGAACCATGTGCATGGGGGGAGCTTCGAAAGCCATGAGAAGATGCTGTCGGAACCGCTCGATATTCATGAACAGCTGGTTGAAGTGATAGACGGGTTAACTAAGCTGCAGAGCGGTTTTAACAGTAATTTGAAGGCTGTGCTCACATCCGATGAGGATGAGTCGGGCTCTGACGATGGCGGATTTGACGGATTATTCAGCGGTTCCTTTGATTTGGAGGACTCGGAGAAATGACAGCGGGTATCGGCTCTGTCGAGGCATCTAAGCTGCGGCTGATAGATTCGATTGCTAGGAGCCAAACAGCCATGGCGCGAATTTTGGACAGTCTGGCGGATGTGACGGATCATTCGGCTGAGACGGCCCGCCGTTTAGCTCATAATATCCAAGTTCTGGCCAGGTATCAGCAAGCCATTGCGCAAACGGTATGCGGTATTACACTGCATCAAGTAAACTATGGAACTCCTTCAATGCCTTGGATTATGGATTCTTGTTACCCGGCAAACATCGCAGCCCGAGGAGTACGGGAGGATTTAATCCATGTTAAAGACCAAGACCCGGCGAAAACGCCGAATGAAGCTGGTTAGAAACAGAACAGGTTTAAGGGGCAAACGCAAACGATTAGTTAGACGCAGATCCAGGCATCTTGGCCGGAAATCGGGCCGCAGAATCAGGCATGGGCGATCGCGGCGAAAAAAAACGGCCGTCTCGCCGGCCCGCACTATAACTTCCCCAGCAGGGACTCCAGAGCAAGAACTACCAGTTGCTCCGCCAGCGCCCCCGGTACATGATCCGGCCTTGTTTCAACAGGCCTATGATGAAGCTTACCAGGAGGGATTTAATTCAGGATTCTCTAAAGGATTTGAAGATGGCCATAAATTATCTTATAAGAATAGAGTTTGACTGTAAGCGGGCTATTACTCCGGCAATTCCGGAGAGGCCCGCTTTTTCGTGGCATTCGCCAATTTATGAGGTTTCGGGGTAGTCGTCCATGATGCACATGCCCTCCAAGCATATATTTATACAGACCTAGGAAATCTCAATATAGATAGGATGAATGCCTTGGAAAGTTTGAACAATCTGGATACTAGCAAAGCCTATCAAGATGGATTTCTTGAAGGCTATAGGTTCGGCGGGTGCCAGGCTGTTCTTGAGCGAGTCTCTATGCAAGAATCGCCTAGCAAAATCAAATGCCGCGTTCTCTATGTTCCTCAAGGCTTCGAGGCGATCGATCGCGGGGTAGCAGAGGCACTAAGCGAGCTGACAGAAGAGTCCGCCGTGGCCGCCCCTGGGTCCGCATTGGCTATGGCGGTCTCCTTCCGTCCTGACTTGGTCCTCGTAATGAATGGTCTCCATGTATTTCCTCCTGAGCATGAGGAGCAGATCCAGGCCATCCGCGGGCTGGGAATCCGTACGGCGATATGGTTTGTCGACGACCCCTACTTTACGGATGATACGGTTCGGATGGCTCCAGCCTATGATGAAGTATTTACGCATGAGCTGGAATGCGTTGAGCTCTATCAGAGAATGGGCTGCAGGAAGGTTCATTATCTTCCGCTTGCGGCGAATCCGCAAATGTTTCGCCCGGTTCGTTCATCACTGCAATATCATTACGATATTTGCTTTATCGGTAATGCTTTTTGGAACCGAGCAGAGCTATTTGATCAGATGGCTTCTTACCTGCAAGACAAAAAAGTGTTCATTGCGGGGCAGCATTGGGAGCGCCTGGCTAACTACGGCCTGTTGTCCCGGTTCATTAGCAACAGATGGATCGAGCCAGAAGAGACGGTGTCGTACTATAACGGGGCCAAAATCGTTATTAATCTTCATCGTCCTACGGAGGCCGGATCGGATAACCGGAATGGGCTGAATATTCCCGGGGGCTCGATTAATCCCAGAACCTATGAGATTGGCGGATGCGGAACATTGCAAATGACGGATTGCCGGAGCGATTTGACACAGCACTATAAACCAGGGTACGACATTGAGACATTTGCTGACGCGGCTGAACTTCAAGCTAAAATCGATTATTATTTGACCCACGATCATGAACGTATCCAAATGGCCTGGCGCGCTTTGTGGACGACTCGATCCAAGCATACGTTTCATCTGCGAATTACAAGTTTGCTTGCTGCATTGCAAATCAAGTAAGCAACTAGCGACGCGATAATCAAGAGGGAGTGACGATATGTTCGTTCATTCGGATTTACAGTCAACGGCTATACGGGAAGGAGAAGCTCATGATTCAAGCAGAAGGGGAAGGCAGGCTGGATTAAAGCATGGTTTCGATGAGGGATATTTACGCGGGCGCGCAAAAGCGATCGTGGAGGCAGCCCCTGTTCATTTTCCAAAAAGAGCTTTAAAGGTTCTTTATGTGTCCTCAGGCAAGGGCTTCCCTTATGCGCCGATCGATGAGGCCATTATTGCCACTCTCCAAACGCTGGCGGCAGAAGTGAGCGTGGCGGGGCCCAAGCAGCCGGTGTCGGAACTTGTATCGAGCTTTTTGCCTGATTTGATGCTTGTACTGGATGGGATGGAGCTGCCTGCAGAACAAGTAGACGCGGTACGTGCTAAAGGGATTCGAACCGCTATTTGGCTGACGGATGATCCTTATTACACGGATATAACCATAAGAACAGCGCCTCATTATGATTACGTATTTACCCTAGAGCGCAATTGCCTGGATTTCTACCGTTCTGCAGGGTGCAACAATGTACATTATTTACCTTTTGCAGCTCATGTAGGCCATTACCGCCCCACGTTAACCCGTTCCTCTGTTCGGCGTGCAATCAGCTTTATCGGCTCGGCCTATTGGAATCGGATTGAATTTTTGCAGCCGATCATTGGCGGCCTCATGGAAAAGGGCCTGACGATTAATGGAATTTGGTGGGACCGGTTGCCTGAATATGCATCCTATCCAGACCGGATTGAAATTGGTAAATGGATGGGGCCTGGCGAAACGGCAGAAGTATATAGCGGCTCAAAAATCGTACTGAATATGCACCGTTCTCCTTATGATACGACCGTGAATAACAATTCGGTCGGCCTTACGGCTGCATCTCCTAACCCCCGGACATTTGAAATCTCCGCCTGTGGAACATTGCAGCTTGCTGATGTTCGGGATGACTTGGCCAGCTTCTATATTCCAGGCCAGGAAATCGAGACCTTCAGCAGTCCAGGCGAGCTGTACGACAAAGTTAATTATTATTTGGATCATGAGACGGAGCGGCGTGAGATTGCGCTGCGTGCTTTGGATAGAACGTATCGCGAGCATACGTATTCCCACCGACTTCATGAAATGTTAAGCCGGATTTTTGGTTAGACGGTTTGTCATTACCGTACAGGGAGGTGAGGCTCTCCTTGTCCCTTAGAAGGAGAGGCCGTTATGTCAGAATTGAAGAAGCTATTGCTGTTCTCGCATATTTGCAACAAGAGAAATATTACAGGAGCGGAGAAACTGCTGCTCTTTCTGGCCACGAGATTATCGCCTTATTTCCAGTGCGTCATCGTCGTTCCCAAAGAAGGCCTGTTAACACGGCTAGCCCACAGACGCGGCATAAGAACGATTGTACAGAATATTCCGCCTTTATACGGAATGTGTTTGCCTCATGAAGGTTTAGCCCAGCAAGCCGACGATTTGCTGACGGGAGCAGCGTTTAAAGAAACTTCCCGGCTTCTAGCTGCAGAACGGCCGGATTATGTACTAGTTAATACCAGCACCCACGTGGTTCCGGCAATGGCAGCCAAATCTATGGGTGTCCCCGTTATTTGGCATATTACCGAAGTGATTGCCAGCAACGAGTTTACGGAAACTTCTATTCGAAATATCGACCAGTACAGTGACTGGATTGTATGTATTTCGGAATCTGCAGCCGCTCCATTACGCGGTTGTTCTGCCGGGAAGCTCAGTATCTTATTCCCTTCTTGGTCTTGGAACGATTTTAACCCCCATATGTGGCCGCAGCTGCGCGAGAAGCAGAGACAGCAATGGAAAGTGAATTCCGATGATAGGGTGATTGGCTATATATCGTCCTATTTGATCCCTGAGAAGGGTGCGGATCATTTTGTCGAAGCAGCCCTGATACTGGCAGGGCAATATCAGCAGAGTAAATTTGTGATTATCGGAGCTGAATTGAGTAACCCATATTATCATAAGCTTCGGCAAAGGATCACCGAGTCCCCTTATGCGGAACGGTTCATATTTATCGATTATGTGTCAGATATCGAATCAGCATTCAGCGCGATGGATGTGGTTATTGTCCCTAGTATGAAGGATGAAGGCTTCGGTCTAACGGCAATGGAGGCCATGATCATGGAAAAGCCGGTCATTGCCTATGCATCCGGAGGCCTGGAAGAAATATTACGTTTAACAGGAAACCAGCCGTTTCTCGCTCCAGTCGGAGAGTATTCCGAGCTTAGCGTCATAGTATCCCGGTTCCTTGATGAGCCGGGTTTAATAGAATCCGTCGGCCGCAGCAACCGAATTCAGATTGAAGCCTGCTTCGGTCCTGAGGCTTATGAAGCTAATCTGCAGGCCATGTTGAACCACATTGGCGGCGGGACTTCTAGTGCGGTCCCTGTGGCAGATCCGCCTTCGCTCCGCCCCGTACGATCGAGTCCAAAGACTCGGCGCAGGGCTAAAAAGGCCAGGCTGTTGCCCTCTGCGCGCAGACGGCTGAGGAGCATAACAAGCCGAAAGAACGTCATGAATCTGAAGCGTCTAAACCGGGGGCGTAAGGGAAGCAAGGCTCGAGTGAAACCCGGAGCGCGGAGTATACGCTCCATCCGGCGGGTTAGCCCTATGCGAAGAAGAAGTAAAGATAAGAAGAGACTGTGAACAGGGAGATGAGAAAGTGAAGATAATGACGATCCTCGGAACGCGTCCGGAAATTATTCGCCTCAGCTTGATTATTCCTCTGCTGGATCGTTATGCCGATAAGCATATACTCGTGCATACCGGGCAAAACTTCAATACCAGTCTTAGTGATATTTTTTTCCAAGAGCTCGGTCTCAGACAGCCGGATTATATTCTTAATAACCGCAATACTACGCTAGGTCATCAACTGGCGGCCATGTTCTCGCAGATGGAATCGATATTAAGCGCGGAGCGGCCGGATCGGATCCTGCTTCTTGGTGACACGAACAGTGCGCTGTGCGCCATATTGGCTGAGCGGATGGGTATTCCCGTCGTCCATATGGAGGCAGGGAACCGCTGCTTTGATCTAGAGGTGCCTGAAGAGAAGAATCGCAAACTAATAGATACGATATCTACAATTAATATGCCTTATACCCCGCAAAGCAAGCAGCATCTCTTAGCGGAGGGGGTTCCGGGCAGGCGAATTATTTTGACGGGCAATCCGATTTATGAGGTCATGAAGCATTACGAGCCATTCATTGCCAACAGCGATATACTGGATCGGCTGAAGCTCAAGCACGGCCAGTATTTTCTAGTTACGACGCACCGTGCGGAGAATGTGGATCATCCCGGCCATTTGCAAGAGATCATGGAGGGATTGAACAAAGTAGCCGAGGCCTATGGCCAGCGTTTGATCTGCAGCATTCATCCCCGAACGAAGTCCCGGATCGACAGCGATCTGAAAATAAGAATGAATCCGTTAGTCGAGTTCCATGAGCCCTTCGGCTTTTTCGATTTCGTGAAGTTGGAGAGGCATGCCCGCTGCGCTTTAACGGATAGCGGTACCGTACAGGAAGAGTGCTGCATCATGCAAGTGCCCACGGTTACGATTCGCAGAACAACAGAAAGACCCGAAACCGTAGATTGCGGCAGCAACGTCGTATCCGGACTCGATTCACAGAGAATCGCGGCTGCCGTGGAGCTGATGATTGGTCTGGATCGGTCCTGGTCTTGTCCCGAAGGATACTTGGAAGAACGAGTCTCGCAAAAAGTTGTTAAATTCGTGTTGGGGGGGAAGGTGAATGTTCACTAATCAAGTCATTCTCGTGACCGGGGGAACCGGGTCGTGGGGGTATGAGCTGGTTAAGCAGCTATTGCTTCAGCAGCCGAAGGAAATCATCGTATTTTCACGTAACGAGTCTACCCAGGTTGCTATGAGCCGGGCATTTGAGGATCCGCGACTCACGTTCCGTATCGGCGATATTCGTGATAAAGAAGCCCTTATGGATGCGTGCAAGAATGTGGATATCGTATATCATTTGGCTGCATTGAAGCATGTTCCCGTCTGTGAAGATCAACCTTATGAGGCTTTGAAGACGAATGTTGTCGGCACACAGAATGTCATTGAGACAGCAATGGAGAACAAAGTAAAAAAGGTAATCTATATTTCAACGGATAAGGCGGCGAATCCCTCTAATTTCTACGGCATGACCAAGGCGATCGGGGAGAAGCTGATCGTGTATGCCAACTTGCTGCAAAGCGATACGAAGTTCGTCTGTGTGCGCGGTGGAAATGTACTTGGCACCAATGGCAGTGTAGTTCATTTATTTAAAAGCCAGATTGCCAATAAAAATCATGTACGCATTACAGATTTGAAAATGACGCGTTTCTTTTTCACACTTCCGGACGCCATCAGCTTGCTATTCAAGGCTTCTATCGAAAGTATCGGCGGGGAAATCTTCGTTATGTCTATGCCAACCTGCCGCATTGTTGACTTAGCAGAGGTGCTGATTGAGGCGTCGGGCAAGGAAAATGTGGAGATTATCGAGTCTGGGATCCGCCCTGGCGAGAAAATACACGAGATTCTGATGAGTGAATACGAGAGCATGACTACCATAGTGTACGATCGAGAATACTTGGTTATTCTGCCCAATCTGGATATTCCAGAATTAAAGGAGCGATACAGCCAGTACCCTCTTGTTCCGTTTGAGAGCTTCAGCTCGGAGCACAATTTAATGGATAAAGACGAAATCCGGAATTTATTGATTCGCGGAGGATTCATATCATGAAAATACTCATTATCGGCGGTAACGGAATGGCTGGTCATGTATTGGTTCGTTATTTCCAGCGGCAGGGGAAGCATCGCGTATTTTATACGACCCGGGATACGAGCGACCCCGGGTCGCTCATTCTTGATGTGGATGACATTTCAGCAGTAGAACGGGCCGTTCAGCTCGTCAGGCCGGATGTCATCATTAATGCCGTAGGTGTGCTCAACCATTTCGCGGCCCAGAATACAATAGCAGCTTACCATATTAACGGATTTCTCCCGCACCGTCTCCGGCGGGCAGCAGACGCGCTGTCTGCCCGGTTAATCCACATTAGTACGGACTGCGTATTCCTTGGCAGTAAAGGGAAGTACACGGAAAATGATCTGACTGACGGTACATCCACCTATGCAGTCACGAAGGCGCTTGGAGAGGTTCGGGATGAGGGGCATCTTACGATTCGGACATCGATTATCGGTCCCGAAATACGCGATCAGGGTATTGGATTGCTGCAGTGGTTCTTAGGCCAACAAGGAAAAGTAAACGGGTATCGTCGCGTTCACTGGAACGGAGTGACAACAATTCAATTAGCGAAAGCCATCGATTCTGTGCTGGACTCCTCCTTATCCGGGCTCGTGCACCTTGCTCATCCAGAAACCTTCAACAAGCATGATATGCTGAAGCTATTTCAGGAGATTTGGAATAAGCAGGATGTGAACATCGTTCCTGTGGATGAGCCGGTCATTGATCGCACATTGGTATCGACTCGGAAGGATGTTCATTTTGCCCTTCCTTCTTTTCGTGGCATGATTGAGGAAATGGCTGACTGGATGGGAAAAAAATGAATAAAGGCACCGTACTAGTTACCGGAGCCGCCGGCTTTACCGGACAGCATGCCTGCAAAAGACTGGCTGAAAAAGGCTATAGAGTGGCTGCGATTGTTCGATCCCATTCTTCCCTTAAAAAGCTGCCTCTCATAGATCATGTGGATTATCATGTGTGCGATTTGAAAGGGCAGGCAGATATATGCGAGCTTGTTCAACGCGTATCTCCCCATTATGTACTTCATCTTGCCGGCAAAAATTCTGTTCCTGAATCCTGGGCAAATCCCATCCTCTATATGGAGAGCAATATATTGGGGACAATACATTTGTTAAACGCCTTGAGGCAGCGGGAGAGAATTCCCATATTAATTGCTGGCTCGCGCCTGAAATTTGACCTGAGTTTCCCTGTAGAGCCAACTCATCCTTATGGACTGAGCAAATCGATCCAAGAAGTGATCTCCCTGGCATGGGGGGAACTGTTTCATCAACATGTTATATTGGCAGAGCCTTGCAATCTTGTCGGTCCCGGCCCATCTACCGGCATTTGCTCCCTGCTGGCGGGATATATTGCCGCTCTGGAACGAGGGGAGCCCAGACCGCGTTTCCGGCTGTCATCAGCCAGCGCAACAAGGGATTTTCTAGATGTCAGAGATGCGGTAGACGCCTATGAATTGCTGCTGCGCCGGGGAAGTTCGGGCACGGTGTATCCGGTATGTTCCGGAGTGGAGAGAAGACTTGGTGACGTGTGTCAGAGCTTCATTAATCTGGCTGAGACGGAATGTCCGCTCGAAGAAAATGTCAATGAAGAAGCAGCAGAAGGTATGCCCGAAAGGGCTGCCCTTATACAGCCCGAACTGCTGAACAGGATGGGATGGAGTCCGGCAATCCCCTGGGGAACCTCGGTAAGCGATATTTTGCAATATTATCGAAGGGAGGAAACGGATGATTTATGAGTGCAAAGGTCAGCATTATCATTCCTTTCTATAACTGTCCTTATATAGAGCAGGCGGTATCAAGCGCTCTGGGTCAGACTTATTCCAATATTGAAATCATTGTGGTGGACGACGGCTCTACTTCCTATGCGGAGCTGCTCGCGCCTTACAGGCATCGTATTCATTATTTGGGCAAGCAAAACGGGGGCACGGCTACTGCACTAAACCATGGAATACGCCATGCTTCGGGAGATTATATCGCTTGGTTAAGCTCGGATGACATATTTTATCCCGAGAAGATCAGCATACAGCTTCATGAAATGCTGCGGCACAAAGCGGTCATTTCCCACACGAATTTCAATTATATCGATGAGAGTGGAACAGTGACCCAATTTGGGGCAGGCGCTTTGCCCATGACCCGCCGAGAACTGCTGGAGACATTGACCCGCGGTAATCCTATTAACGGCTGTACCGTGATGATCAAGCGCAGCTTGCTTAAGCGGGTAGGACTCTTCGATGAGAGACTCCCTTACACCCATGATTATGATTTATGGTGCCGAATTTTGTTGGCGGGATACTCATTTCACTATGTGAACCAGCCCTTAATTGCTTATCGTCGCCATCCCGGGATGGGAACGATCCGTCATGAATCTTCCATCGTACAAGAAATTGCTTCCGTACGCTCCAGATACAGAAGGCCTTTCCATCGCCTGATACACCGCCATCGGGATGTATGAGATAGATCGGGCTGCAATACTCATAGTTTATCGTTTAAAGGCTCGATTTAAGCATATGCCTTATGTTAACTGTCCAAGCGACGTCGAACGAACGAGCATATAGTATTGTAACTTTTAAATTTTCAGGAGGTGACTCGTTTTGGGAACTTTCTTGGATGCAAGAACATCCGTTAATTCAAATCGGCCGGGGTTTCCTGGAACTCCGCTGTCCTCATCGCCGGAGCTATTTGGCATCATAGGGCTGCAAACACAAAACGTCCCTAATCCGATCGTTATCCTGCATGGTTCCATAGGAATTCTCGGGGACATCGGTGATGTAGTAACGATTGAAATTGTACGCGGGGCGACGTACGCTCCCCAGAATGTCATCTATAGAATTGAAAATGTGGTCAGCGAATCTACAGATACCCAACTGACGAACTTTGTGGCTGCTGATATTAATGCGCCGGCTGCACCGGAAACCATATATAGCAGCTACGTGTCCGGCATCTCGACATCGGTTCGAAACGGCCCCGAATCATTCGTCGGCATGGCGTCAACCCCTTAATACTGTTCTTGTACGAAAGCTTGTCAGTTAAATCAGGCAGGCTTTCGAACTTTTTCTTGAAAAATCTTGAATGCCGCCTCGGAAAGGATGAGGCTAATGGAGCGGCTTAAAATATTATTTATTACAAAAGATTTCAGCCAGTATTTAGAGAGGAATTTTCATTATTTGCAGTTGGAGCTGGCGAAGCATGCTGATCTGGCGCTTTGCCACGAGGGAGGCAAGCTGGACGAGATTCTGCAACGGATACCGTTTACCCCTGATTTTATCCTGTTGAACGATATGTTTCACTCGACGCATTGTCCTCCGGTAGAAGAGGTATTCGATCTGCAAATCCCTTGGGGAATGATTATGCACGACCTCCATGGACATGTTGACAAGCGAAGGGAGTTTCTGGCTAACAGGCCGGAGAATATCTTTACAATTTACCGCAGCGCTTTCCGCAAAAGATATCCCGAATATGAGGGGAAATTACACTGGCTGCCCCATTTTGCCGAACCTACCGTATTTCAAAACTATAATCAGCCCAAGGATATTGATATATTGCTCATGGGAGCCATCAACCGGCGAATATATCCGCTGCGTCATTTAATGAAGAATACGTATATGAGAAGGCCGGGCTTTGTCTTTCATAAGCACCCGGGGTATGTCAATTTCGAATCTGATCAACAAGTGCTGGTCGCTCAAAAGTTTGCCATAGAAGCCAACCGGGCAAAAATTTTTCTGACATGCGATTCTATTTATAAATACTCTTTGCGCAAATACTTCGAAGTGCTGGCTAGTTATACGCTATTAATGGCTCCGCCGAACGAGGATTTGAGAGACTTGGGATTTAGGCCGGGAGAACATTTCGTTGCTATTTCAGAGCGTGATTATGAAGAGAAGGTAGAGTTCTATTTACGGCCGGAGAATGATGCCCTGCGTGAGCAAATAACGAGACAAGGCTACGAATTTATTCATGAGAAGCATACGACAGCAGTCCGTGCGCAAAAACTTCTTGCAATTATTCAGAATATAGTGAAAAACAGATGAAAATTTAGTCTCGTAACTAAAGCCAGAAGTCCAAGCTAATGCAATTCTTCCTTCATATACTACTCTAGCAGTATTAGAGAAGGAGGGCTGAAATTGAGTCGAACCATTGCCATTATCGGGCTTGGCTATGTTGGATTGCCTTTGGCTGCAGCGTTCCTCGAAAAGCAGTATAGCGTTATCGGGATAGATCTGGATCAGGATAAGATTCGGAGTTTGAAAAGAGGCCAAAGTTATATCGCCGATGTTGCGGACGAGGTCATCGAAAATGCTGTTCAGCAGGGCAGATTATCCGTATCTAATGATTTTAGCAATATTAAATCTGCCGAATGCATTATTATTTGCGTGCCTACCCCCTTAACCAAGGAGCATGTGCCGGATCTTTCCTTTCTTACCGATGCCGCCAAGAGTCTGAAAGATCATTTGCAGCCCGACCAGCTTGTTACCTTAGAGAGCTCGACCTATCCTGGAACAACCAGGGAAGTGTTATTGCCCCTGTTGGAACAAAGCGGACTTACGACGGGCAAGAATCTCTTTATCGGCTTTTCCCCGGAAAGGGTGGATCCTGGCAACGAAGAGTTTCCGCTAACAGGTATCCCTAAAATCGTTAGCGGTGTAACGGAAAATTGCGCCAACCGGACGGAACAGCTCTATCAGACTGTTTTTAGCAAGGTAATTAAAGTGTCCTCCACAGACACGGCTGAAATGACAAAGCTGCTTGAAAATACCTTTCGTTTTGTGAACATCTCTTTCATCAATGAGTTCGCTGTCTTGTGCGATAAGTTGAACATCAATGTATGGGAAGTCGTGGAGGCAGCCTCTTCCAAGCCGTTCGGATATACAGCATTCTATCCAGGGCCAGGCATCGGGGGACACTGTATTCCTGTAGATCCGCATTATTTGCAGTGGAAAACGCAGCAAATCGGAGGGAGCAGCTCATTTATAGAGCTATCTTCGCGCATCAACGAAAGCATGCCGGCCTACGTCCTGTCCAAAGTAAAGGAAGCGATAGGCCATGACGAATTGAAGGGGCGCAGAATATTAGTGCTGGGGGTAACCTTCAAGAAGAATGTAGCGGATGTTCGGGGCTCCAGTTCAATAGAGCTGATTCGACTGCTTGTCCGGGAAGGAGCTAAGGTACTGTATTACGACCCTTATATTAAGGAGTTGGATATAGAGGGAGTTGCGCTTCAATCAACACAGGCGAGCGAATCGGAGTTTCGTCTTGCAGACTGCGTCATTATTGCGACTGACCACCGGGAGCTGCCGCTTCTGGAGGTATTGGAGTATTCGCGGCTTGTCTTCGATACACGCAATGCTACGGCAGGTCTGGCCGGTAAAGCCAAAGTTATAGTACTTGGCGGAGGGCGGATAGATCAGGCGTAAGACTAGGCTATAACTTATAAATTAATGAACAGGAGGAATTGGTTTGACTAGGCGGCTAGTTATCGATATTCGGTTCAATAACATGGGCATGTGCAAGGATCGATTGACCCGGCCCTGGGTAGAGCATCGGATCAAGCTGTTTCGGGATTTGACGATGAATAGCCTAATGCACCAAACGAATCAGGATTTTCTCACGATGCTTAAATATGACCCACGGTCGCATGACGTGATATATGAAGTACTTCGCGATCTTCAAATTGATTTGCCGGATAATATTCGCTTCGTTCCTGTTGGAGAGATTGATCAGGCGGTCTCTGAATACATTCAAGGAGCGGATGAATTATATATTGCCAGAACAGACTCGGATGATCTGCTCCATCGGACTTATTTTCAAAGATTGCATGAATATCAGCATCAGCCCGAGACCTGGGCATTGCTTAATCAGCATGGTTACTACTGGGATCGGGATAATAACGTAATGGCTCCGAAATTTTATGCATCCCCGCAATTTTACGTACTGATCTACAACGTCCAAAATTATCTGAAGGGGGAGCGATATACAGTCAGAGATCATGGCCATGTCATCAAATTCCCGCATGAGAAGCTTGCTGGGCGGAATTGGGTCAACGTCGTGCATTCTACGAATACTTCTCCTAAGAGGGTACCGGATGAGCAGCGGATGAAGGATGGGGAGATCAAGGCCGTATTGAAGGATTACAAGTCCGGTTTGTAAAAGAAGGTAAGCTCTGGCGGGTCGAAAGAAAGGAAGGTGCTTTAATGTTTAAGGATAAAATTATTCTTGTAACCGGGGGCACCGGATCGTGGGGAAGGACGTTGACTCGAACACTTCTCCGAGAGAATCCGGCAGAGATCCGGATTTTCTCCCGTAATGAATATGCTCAAGTCCAAATGCAGCGGGAGTTCGGAAATGACCCCCGGCTCAAATTCGTTATCGGTGATGTTCGTGATTATGACGCCGTTGAGTCTGGGTGCAAAGGGACAGATTATGTATTTCACTTGGCAGCATTGAAGCACGTTCCAGTATGCGAACATCAGCCAGCAGAGGCTTTGAAGACGAATGTTATGGGTACGGAGAATATTATCCGGGCCAGCATTGCCCAGAAGGTGGCCAAGGTTATTGACGTATCCACCGATAAAGCGGTAGATCCGATCAATACGTACGGTATGACAAAGGCGATTGGCGAGAAACTGATGATTCATGCCAACCTTTTAAGCGAGCACACCCGGTTTACTTGCATTCGCGGCGGCAACGTATTGGGGACAAATGGCAGTGTCGTACCGCTGTTCATTCAGCAATTGCAATCGGGTAGAGATCTCACATTAACTCATAGCCTGATGACCCGATTTTTTCTGACATTGAATGAGGCGATTGAATTGCTGCTCAAGGCTGCCAGAACAGCTATCGGCGGCGAGATGTTTGTCATGAAGATGAAAGCCTGCCGTATTACTGACATTGCAGATGCGCTAGCCGAGCATTATTTAGGCCATACCGTTCCTTTGCGGGAAATCGGGATGAGGCCCGGGGAAAAGCTGCATGAAGTACTGGTCTCCCGTTATGAATCGCCGTACACATACAAATATAACGAACAATACTTCGTAATCCTTCCGTCCAATCCTTCTGCCCAACTGTTCAAACAATACAATCATCTTCCACGGGTAGGTTTTGATGAGTACCATTCGAATGACAGTCTCATTACCAACCAGGAAATCGTCGATCTTCTCCGGGAAGGGGGCTTTCTCTCCTGATCTCAATAAGTTTATGCATGATCGTCAAAGATGAAGAAAAATTTCTGCCCGAATGCTTGGATTCAGTATGCGGCATTGTTGATGAAATTATTATTGTGGACACCGGCTCACGAGACAGAACCAAAGAGATTGCACAAAAGTATACTTCAAAAATTTATGATTTTCCTTGGTGCGATGATTTCTCTGCTGCAAGAAATTACTCGTTCGAGCAGGCAACCCAGGAGTATATTATGTGGCTGGATGCGGACGACATTTTATTGCCAGAGGATCAAGAGAAATTGAAGAAGCTCAAGGAGAGTTTGCCTCCAAAAAGAGAAGTCGTAATGATGGATTACTATTTGTCCTTTGATTCTGCGGGAATTCCTCTCGTTTTATCCCGCAGGCATCGCCTTGTCCGAAGGGACAAAAAGTTGAAATGGATCGGAATAGTCCATGAATATATCGACGTTGCAGGAGCGGAGGTTTGTTTTGCTAATGTCGCCGTAGCCCACCGGAGGCAGGGCTCGCATGCAGAACGCAATTTACGAATTATTGAACAATGGATTGCTTCCGGCGGTCGGCTGGAAGGGCGGCTTTTGTTGCACTACGGCAGCGAGCTGGCAGATATAAGCCGATTGGAAGAAGCAGCGGTTCAATTGAATCGCTTCCTGCTGCAGCCTGGAAATGCCCTGAGCGACTGTGTACTCGCATGCATCAAATTGGCGGACTGCTACGAAAAAATGGGGTTGAAGGAGAAAAAGCTGGAAACACTTCTTCGTTCCTTTCAATACGATACGCCGCAGAGCGAAGTTTGCTGTGCGATCGGTGGATGCTTTGAAGAACGAGGACAATGGGAAACAGCGATTTACTGGTATCGTCAGGCACTCCAAACTGCAGAGGAATTAGTACTTGGGTTTATGGAGAATCGCAGCTTTCGCACTTGGCTTCCCCACTGCAGGCTTTGTATTTGTTATGCAAAGCTAGGGAACCTGGAGAAGGCCGATTGGCATAATGAACAAGCGCTCCAGTATTTGCCGCAGGATCCGCAGCTCCTAGCCAACCGATCTAAATTCAATAATCTACTTCGTCCTCAAACTTAGGCAATAACAGAAAAGCGAAGCGGGATCAGCCCTGCTTCGCTTTTAAATTTAGCAGCATGTTTCGAAAGTCTGCGGCATATTGCTGCGGTGACATGAAGTTCAATACATATTCGGCTCCCCGGTTCCGGATATGCTCGCGAAGATGTAAATTTTCCATGAGCTCTAGTGCCTGCTGCAACGCGTCATCTTCATTGTCACGGTCAAAAAATTTGCCGGTTTCGTTATGCCGAATAAAAAAACGCACTCCCTCCGAATCCGTGCTGAGCACGGGACAACGGCACGCGATCGCTTCTGCAACCGCATAGCCGAATCCTTCAAGTACGGAGGTGGAGAGGAGAAAGCCGCCAGAGTCCCCCACCTGAGATAAATAACCCGGCATTGCGGAATGTGGAGCATTCTTATGAATTTTTATATGGTCGTGCAGGCCATAAGAGTGCACCTTCTGCCAAAATAATTGAAGTGTTTCCTTTGGGCTGAGCATATCGTCTAAAAATACCCAGAACTCTAAGTTGTGTTTAAGCTTAGACAGAGATTTGGCGATTTCCAGGAATAAGCCCCAGTTTTTATTCATTTCGAGACGTCCAATCCATGCAATAACAGGCTTTAAAGGAACATTTCCAGGCTGGTAGCAGAATTTAACGGTATCAAGCGGGTTAGGAAAAGTAAATTTTGAAAGGGAAGGGCAAAACTCGTCAATTAATTGAAGAAGATGCGGGGTGGGGGGCATAAGCACTCCTTGGCAGTTAGCCTGGAGAATGGATGCCCCTTCGGTTAGCGTATTTTTGGCTGCTGTCATTGTTCCGAACCCTTGTGCTTCGAACAATATGGGGCCGGTATAATTAAGGTTGCGGATTCTTTGCGGCATAAGGTAATCAGAAGTGGCAATAATGGCATCGTATTGAAACATCTGAAGTAGTTTAAATAATTCAGGGTCTGTTGGGGAGATAAAAGTTGGGATGTCCGAAATGTTCTGCAGACCAGAACCTGTGCTTGTGTATAGAAGATGTCCCTTAATAGCCACTTCGCGCAGCGCTTCGCATCGTAGGCGATTTAACGTTTCCACGCCTCCGCTGGGAACATAAAACGTAAACAGAACCTTCATGATGGGTCACCTCGAAAAATGTATATCATATAGTACGCGCCGAAAAAATAAGGGTGAGGGTATGTTTACCTGTATGCAGCGACTTTCCCCGGAGCATCCTAACGGATGTTCATTATCCATCACTTTAAAAACGGGGGATGACTAAATGCGAATAGCCAAAGTTGTTAGCTTGTCTTTGTCGGCAACGCTTATTGCCGGAATGGTCGGATTAACGGGCTGCGGGACTAGAACCGATAATACGAACATGCGATCTCAAAGCGTCCGCAACAACGGAAATTACGACGTGAATTCCCTGAGAACAGGCGATCGGAATTTCACGCGGAGTCTTGGCAACGGTCAAAGCGAGCGTATCAACTCGTTGAAGTACAGCCCAGCTTTGAGCAACAAAGTAGCGCAGATGCGTGAGGTTCAATCGGCCCATGTTGTGGTTACCGATCGTGATGCTTATGTTGCGGTAACCCTTCATGGACAAGGCCATCAAGGTACCGGTACAAGAGCCGGTGGAGTTAATCAAGGCACTACAAGATATGGGAATCAAGGCATGAGCAATTATGGCATGACAAGTACAGGTACGGGTACAACAGGTCTTGGAAGAACTCCAGGTACTTTCCCTAACGGAACGGCTGGATTTGGTACGGGAACTGGTTACGGTTATGGAACGAGAACGGGGACTGGCCTCGGAAACGGTACATTAGGATACGGCCCAGGCACTGGCATGGGATTAGGTTCGACGGGTTATGGCACAGGTACGGGAACAGGGACAGGTGTTGGAGCAGGGACTGGAACCGGGTACGGAACAGGATATGGTACGGGATACGGGACTGCTGGTACTGGAAGGAACTATGATGGGCTTGGTGGAGGACTAATGGGCCGTTCTGGTGTAGCTGGAAGTTTGTTTGATACGACTACCCGCGGGAACAGAGGGGTAAACGGAATGAATGGCGGCACTGATGGGATGATTGGAATGAAGAGTACGCGCAACAGAAATACGGTGGATGGCGTTGGAACTACTCGCGGTCTTGGAACGGGAACTGGGACGGTGGTTGATAACGTGCCACAAAGCGTTAAGGACCATATTTCCAGCGTTGTCAAGAAAACGGCTCCCCATATTCGCAATGTGCACGTATCCGGTAATCCGGAGTTCATGAACCACGTTAGCAACTACGCGACACAGCATCGCACCGGTGGTACTTTGCAGGGGCATGTAAGAGATTTCGAGCATATGGTTAATCGAATCTTTCCAGGACGTGCTGGTACGATGACAGGTCCGAGCGGATACAGAAATACAAGTACCGGAACAACTGGCACTGGAACAACTGGCACTGGAACGACGGGTACAGGCACGGGCATGTCCGGTACTGCCGGCACAGGAACCGGCAGCGGTACAGGCTTCTCGGGTGGAGTAACCCGATAAGAAGCATCTAGTGCTGTGACAAAAAGGCAGCAGCTCAAAGGATGAATACCATTCAAATCCTTGGCTGCTGCTTTTGATTGTTTTTTATGATTTTACTTCAAATTTCCGCCCTTTGACCCATGTATCCTGCAAATTCAAATTTGCGTCGACCAGCAGTAAATCAGCTTGTTTCCCCGTCTCGATCGAGCCGGTAAAATGGTCGATTCGGATCAGTTTGGCGGGGTTTAAACTGGCCGCTTCCGAGGCTTTTTCGATCGAAAGGCCGACTTCCCGGACCAGATGGCGGAAGCCGCGAATCATAGTCAAGGTGCTGCCCGCAAGCGTATTATCACTGTCTTTAAGGGTACATACATTGTCCTTAACGACAACAGGAAGGTCACCAAGCATGTATTCGCCGTCCCCAAGCCCTGCCGCAGACATGGCATCGGTGATCAAAATCAAATTGTTGTCGTTCTTCACCTGAGCCAGAAGACGGATGGCTGCATGGTGCACGTGAATGCCGTCGGCGATAATTTCCGCACTGATCCCGGGAGTGCTCAGGACCGCACCGGCCGTACCCGGTTTCCGGTGATGAAGCGGAGTCATCGCATTGAAGGTATGGACGGCATGATGCAGCCCCACCTGAACGGCCGCCATAATCTCTTCGTAAGTGGCATCAGTATGGCCCGCCGCTGCGACGATGCCCTCTTTGCGAAGGTATCGGGTCAGCTCCAGTGCTCCTTCTCTTTCGGGGGCAAAGGTTACCTGTTTGATTAGGCCAGGGTATTTATTGTTCCACGCCTCCACCCAGGAACGGTTTGGGGGCACGATATGCGAAGGATTCTGGGCGCCGGGCCATTTTGGGCTGATAAAGGGGCCTTCTAAATGAACGCCTGCCAATTGAGCGTAAGGCATGTCTTTTGCCATATACTCGTTTACTTTCTCAAGCACTTCATCAATCACGGCTTGCGGCATCGTCATCGTCGTAGCAAGCATAGATGTCGTGCCTTGGCTGCAGTGCAGCTTCGTAATCGCGTCGAAGGCTTCCTGGCTGGGAATGGAGAAATCTTCCAGCATGCCTCCGTGAACATGAATATCGATAAAACCTGGCAACACGTAGCTTCCTTCAGCATCAACCGTGGATGCCGAAGCCGGAGAATCCGAAGGCATTCCTGATGTTGAGCCCACGTATGCAATTAAGCCTTCCTCTACGACCACCGCGCCGTCATGTATGATTCCTTTTGGAGTAACGACTTCGGCGTGAGTGATTTGAAAACTCCGGTTCGCGGCAGTCATAGTTATAGCAGCCTCCCGGCATCTTGGTCGACGATGACAACAACATTTGGATGAAGCTGCAGGAGGGAGGCAGGACATTGCGTTGTTACAGGGCCTTTAAGTGCTTTAGCCACGATTTCAGCCTTGTCTGCTCCTTTAGCCATCAGCAGGATTTGCTTCGCCTTCAGAATGGAGCCGATGCCCATCGTAATGGCATGAGTTGGCACTTCGTCGATGGAGTTGAAGTAACGCGCATTAGCTTTGCGGGTAACCTCGTCCAGCTCGACAACATGTGTCGCAGCCTTCAATTCGTCTGCGGGCTCGTTGAAGCCGATATGGCCGTTGTGGCCAAGGCCAAGAAGCTGCAAATCGATTTGTCCTGCTTGCTCTAGAAGCTGTGTATACTCCTCTGCGGCTTTATGCCCATCACCGGATACGCCTGATGGCACATGCGTATTGTTCAAATCGATGTCTACATGATTGAACAATTTCTCGTTCATGAATCTGCGGTAGCTTTCTGAGTGATCCTCCGCAAGGCCGATATACTCATCCAGGTTGTAGCTGCGGACTTCCTTGAAGCTGACCAGCCCTTGCTTGTGAAGCTCAATCAGATGCTGGTATACTCCGACAGGAGTCCCGCCAGTAGCCAGTCCTAACGCAGCACGTGGGTTCGTTTGCAGCAGGCTTGCAATAATTCCTGCTCCGGTCTCATTGAATTGCTGTTCATTGTTTACTTTAATGATATTAAACATATTATTCGCCTCCTGTACTTTTGCGATAAATTTGAACGTTCTGGTATGAATTTTTCAGTTTTGGCGTATATTCCGTAAATTCCAGACTTACCATTCCCGTAAATAGAATATCAATGACATGCAGTTGGGCAATTCTTGAGGCCATGTCTCCCCGGCGCATTCCTTCCTCCAGCGAAGAAGAGAACAGCGATATGTCAGCCAGGGATGCCAGGGTGCTGCTCCCGTATTGGGTTAACGAGAGGGTGATCGCACCGCTGTCTTTGGCACAGCGCAGCGCATCTATCGTCTCCGGCGTTTCTCCAGAATAGGAGATTGCCAATGCCGCATCGCCCTCGCTTAAGCTGGATGCCGAAGTGATTTGCATGTGGGAATCCGCAAACGCAGTACAATTTTTGCCGATCCGAATAAGCTTCTGGTAGAAATCCTGCGCAATGACGGAGGACGTAGCCACCCCGTAAAGATCGATTCGTTTAGCGCGGCAAAGTACCTCTACCGCTTTCTGGAGCTGGCTGATATTCAACAGACGCGTCGTGTCCGTAATCGAAGCAAGATGATTCGCCTCCATGGCCTGGACGATCCTGTGCAGATCATTGCCCGCAATAATGTCCTGGTAGTGGCTTTCTGAAGGCTTGTGAGCGAGTTCAAAAGCCAGCTTCATTTTGAAATCGGGAAACCCTTTGAAATGAAACGACTTGCAAAATCTTGTCACTGTGGATGGACTGATTCCGCACTCCTCAGCGAGATCAGTAATGCCCATATGGATGACGGAACTAGGGGCGTTAAGAATGTGTTCTGCCAGTCGTCTTTCTTGGGGCGGCAAGCTGTTCAGTTGTGTAGACAACGCATGCAGAATAGGAGTAAGAATGTAAGTTCACCTTCTTTCCTGTAGCAGATACACAATAGATTAAGAAAATAATTTTCGTGGAATTAACAAGTAACGTGAAAACTATTTTAGTACATAATAAAATATTCCACTTTATAATGCAAGGTGTTTTATTACACCCAAGTGACACTTTTGAAACGAATTCCTTGTATTTTTAAGAAACGCATAATACACTAATATTTGCTCAAGCTTACCGGTTTTATCCGTATTATTTCCGATGAGGAGGAATAGCGTGGATCCGAATCTCGATCACTATATAGACCGGCTCCAATCGAAGTTTTCGGTGGTCGTCAAGAAGCTGCAAAACGAAATCATGCAGCACCGCGATCTGCCGTTAACGGGGCCGCAGTTCCATATGCTGTCGCTCATAGCGAAGGAGCGAAGCTGCAATGTCACTTATTTGGCGGAGGCACTGGTCGTGAAGCCGAGCGCGATCACGGTTATGCTTGACCGCCTCGTTCAGAACGGCTACGTCGAGCGCAGGCATGATGAGCAGGATCGCCGTGCCGTGCTGTTATCCGTTACGGAGCATGGCAAGGAAGTGTATGAGAAGGCGCGGAAGAAATCCAGGGAAGTGCTGGCTAATTATTTCGCTTGCCTGGATGAGAATGAGAAAGAAGTGCTGGAACGCGTTATCAATAAGTTTGATGAGGTAGGGCGTTTACGCCTTAAAGAGAGAGAAGCTGGTGAAGCATAGGGGAATCGGAAAGATGCAGGTGACTGGATGGCTGTTCCCAGCCCGGCTCGTTGCTTGTACATTTGTGTGATTTGCCCGCATTTGCCGATGCCATCGGGAAAAATTTCGAATTTAAGTTTGGAGTTCTTGTATGCGGTCAGAGCGACTAAGCACCTTTGAGGGTGCTTTTTTTGGGTTTAGCTGAAAGTTTGGAGGAGCGGGTTCCACTAAGTTGGAGAGGCTGCCATAATGCAGCGCCAACGGACCGTAGTTCCGCTATACAGGCAAAAAGTTGTTAAACGGAGTGCTAATGGACCGTAGTTCCGCTATTTGCCTAAAATAGGTATACGACATGCGTATTTTTGGCGAATAAGGGCTTCTCTGTCCGTAAGCTCGTCAAAATCAGCAAAAAAGCAGGAATAAGTACTTTGATGTCCGTTAGCTTCCCGATAACTGTGGTCGGTTGGTGCTATTTGCGTATAAGAAACTTTAGTTTACTTAAAGATGCTTTTGGCTTAATTATACATAGGTTGCTTTAAATTACTTGTTGAGCTTAGGTAATTCGGGGCTTGGCGTACTAGCTGATGCTTAATGAGGATGGTTATCCGGGACAAACCTTCAAGACAGAACATTGCTGGCTCGGGGGTGCTTTTTCATTTGTAACGCAATCCGCTAACGAGGTAGAATAAGGTTAATATTTCTCAATTTTTAAATCTTTAATGTTTTGGAATTCTGTAATTTTAAACGATGCTGGAACTTGAAAGGGAGAGCATGTTGGGCTCAGGTAATAGCAAAATTGAGCAAAGACCAAGGAGCGGAGGATGTTTATGGAACAATATATACTTGCTCTTGACCAGGGAACTACAAGTACGCGGGCGATTCTGTTTAACAAGCAAGGGGAGATCGTGCACTTGGCGCAGCGTGAATTTCCGCAATATTTTCCAAAGCCAGGGTGGGTGGAGCATAATCCCAATGAAATTTGGGGTTCCACTCTCGCGGTGATCGCTTCCTGCTTGTCGGAGTCAGGGGTTAAGCCGGGGCAGGTGGCTGGAATCGGTATCACGAACCAGAGGGAAACAACGATCATTTGGGAGAAGGAGACCGGAAATCATATCTACAATGCTGTTGTATGGCAATCCCGGCAGACAGCGGATATTTGCGAGGAGCTGATGGCGGCGGGCCATAATCCAGTATTCCAGCAAAAGACGGGACTGCTGATCGATCCCTACTTCTCAGGGACGAAAGTGAAGTGGATTCTGGATCATGTCGAGGGAGCAAGGGAGCGTGCAGAAAAGGGAGAACTGCTCTTCGGTACGATCGATTCCTGGCTCATATGGAAGCTGACTGGCGGCCAGGTGCATGTGACCGACTACTCCAACGCATCGAGGACCTTGATGTATAACATTCACGAGCTATGCTGGGATGACGAACTGCTGGAGCTGCTTCAAGTTCCGAAAGCGATGCTTCCCGAAGTACGCTCATCTTCTGAGGTTTACGGACGGACGGCGCCTTACCATTTCTTTGGACATGAGGTGCCGATTGCGGGAGCCGCGGGCGACCAGCAGGCCGCTTTATTCGGACAAAATTGCTTTGAGCGGGGCATGGTAAAAACAACGTACGGCACAGGCTGCTTCATGCTGATGAATACGGGCGATCAGCCGGTCTCGTCGGGTCATGGCCTCATTACATCGATTGCCTGGGGGATCGGAGGCAAGGTTGAATATGCGCTTGAGGGTAGTATCTTCGTCTCGGGTTCAGCCATACAATGGCTTAGAGACGGTTTGCGGATGTTTAGGGAGTCGAAGGACAGCGAAAGGTATGCCGAACGCGTCCAGTCCACGGAGGGGGTATACGTCGTGCCGGCCTTTGTCGGCTTAGGCAGCCCATATTGGGACAGCGACGTTCGAGGCGCTGTATTTGGCCTCACTCGGGGAACGAGTAAGGAGCATTTTATCCGTGCAACCCTTGAATCATTGGCTTATCAGACCAAAGACATTCTAGTGGCGATGGAGAAGGATTGCGGCTACAAGGTGAATACGATGCGGGTGGACGGGGGAGCGGTATCGAATACGTTCTTGATGGCATTCCAAAGCGATATTCTTGATGTTCCGGTGGAACGTCCGGCTGTGCGCGAGACGACCGCGCTAGGCGCAGCCTATCTGGCCGGGCTTGCCGTCGGTTATTGGCGGGATCTTGAAGAAATTCGCCGCATTTGGAGCTTGGAACGGCGATTTGAACCGGCAATGCCGGAAAGTGAGCGTGAATCACTCTACAATGGCTGGAAAAAAGCCGTTTATGCCGCTATGGCCTTCAAATGAGGAATGGGCTGCCAGAAGCAGCCCATTTTTGCTTTGTATCGCACGCTTACTCGCTGTTTTTCATAATATGTTTTGACTGTATCCCTTAACCTTGTTATACCACAAAACCCGAGCAAGGAGGGGTGACGCATTTTGAAAAGCAGCGATCGTAACAGCAAATTTCTGTTGACTCATCGTGAGCGGGAAGTTTTTGAACTCCTCGTGCAGGATAAAACGACGCGCGACATTGCGGGGCAACTATTCATTAGCGAGAAGACCGTACGAAATCATATTTCTAATGTCATGCAGAAATTGAACGTAAAAGGTCGTGCGCAGGCGGTTGTCGAGCTGATTAAGCTTGGGGAGCTGAAAATCTGACGGTTTGGGCAAAACACGTCAAAAATCGCAAGCCTTCTAATTCCTTTTCCGGAGAGGAAAGGAACTAGAAGGTTTTTTGTTGTTTAAGGCTGATGGAGAAAATCTAGTTTTGGGTTGATAATTCCTTGTTTTCCATATATTATATATTGGTGAATTGAATAAACGGGAGCTTGGGCCAACCAGGCTGAGAGGATAGCTAATGCGCTGTCGACCGTAATACCTGATCTGGGTAATGCCAGCGGAGGAAACGTTCGAGCCTATGTGTATACAGAGACCGCTTCTTTCGTTGCGGTCTTTTTTTGTTGCACTTGGCAGCAGCAGCTCCGCTTGAACCCATTCATTCTAAGGAGGAATAGAAATGGCAAGCGAAACCAGCAACAACACAGTCAACCCTGAGTTCTTAGCTTTTCCGGGCAGCCGCAAGGTGTATATTCAAGGTTCACGGCCGGATATACAAGTGCCCATGAGAGAGATTGCACTTACGCCGACCGTTCGAGGAGAATCGGTAGAAGAGAATGAACCTGTTCGGGTATATGATTGCAGCGGTCCTTACACAGACGCTAACTATCATGCGGATATTAGGACAGGGCTTCCAGCGAATCGCACAAATTGGATTCTGGAGCGGGGGGATGTGGAGGATTATGAAGGCAGAAGCATAAGACCTGAGGATGATGGATACCAAACAGAAAAGCAGCTTGAGCAGAAGGAGACATTCCCCGGCCTGCGCCGTAAGCCTTTAAGAGCCAAAGCCGGCCGCAATGTGACGCAAATGCATTACGCAAGAAAGGGAATCATCACGCCCGAAATGGAGTACATTGCAATCCGGGAGAACGTGACTCCGGAATTCGTACGCAGGGAAGTCGCCGAAGGCAGAGCGATCATCCCTTCCAATATCAATCATCCTGAGAGCGAGCCAATGATCATCGGCCGTAATTTTCTGGTCAAAATCAATGCAAACATCGGCAACTCGGCCGTCGCCTCCTCTATTGAGGAGGAAGTGGAGAAGATGAGATGGGCGACCCGTTGGGGCGCCGACACGATCATGGATCTTTCCACGGGAAAAAACATTCACACGACGCGGGAGTGGATCATCCGCAATTCACCTGTGCCTGTAGGCACAGTCCCGCTCTACCAGGCGTTGGAGAAGGTAGGCGGAAAGGCTGAGGCATTGAACTGGGAAGTCTACCGCGATACATTGATCGAGCAAGCGGAGCAGGGCGTCGACTATTTTACGATCCATGCCGGAGTGCTCCTGCGGTATATTCCGTTAACGGCTAAGCGTGTCACAGGTATTGTGTCTCGCGGAGGTTCCATCATGGCAGCCTGGTGCCTTGCTCATCATCAAGAGAACTTCCTTTATACCCATTTTGAAGAAATCTGTGAAATCATGAAAAGCTATGACATCGCCTTTTCGCTTGGCGACGGCCTGCGGCCGGGTTCGATTGCGGATGCTAACGACGAAGCTCAGTTCGCTGAGCTCGAGACGCTCGGCGAACTGACCCAAATCGCATGGAAGCATGACGTTCAGGTGATGATCGAAGGGCCGGGTCACGTACCGATGCACTTAATTAAAGAAAATGTAGACAAACAAATGGAAATATGCCAGGAGGCTCCTTTCTATACGCTGGGCCCGTTAACGACGGATATTGCCCCAGGCTACGATCATATTACTTCAGCGATAGGAGCGGCCATGATCGGCTGGTTCGGGACGGCTATGCTGTGTTATGTGACGCCTAAGGAACACCTCGGCCTTCCTAATAAAGACGATGTTCGCGAGGGAGTCATTGCTTATAAAATAGCCGCGCATGCAGCTGATCTAGCTAAGGGACATCCTGGGGCCCAAGACAGAGATAATGCGTTATCCAAGGCCCGGTTCGAATTCCGCTGGCGAGACCAGTTCAACCTCTCGCTCGATCCGGAGAGGGCTCTGGAGTATCATGATGAAACATTGCCCGCGGAAGGGGCCAAGACCGCTCACTTCTGTTCCATGTGCGGCCCTAAATTTTGCAGCATGCGAATCACTCAGGACATTCGCGATTATGCCAAGCAGCATGGACTTGAAGAAGAGGAGGCTATCGCCAAAGGCCTGAAGGAAAAATCACGGCAGTTCAAAGAAGCGGGTAATGTCATTTATCGCTAGTAAATATTAAGCCTCCTAACTTTTGTCCGGAAACGGAAGAGAGCCAGGAGGCTTTTTTCATACTACAAATCACAACGCTTCTTCTTCATCAATTGCCTCCGGTAATCCCTCGGCGTCATCCCGTAGGTTTTGTGGAATACTTTGCTGAAATACCGGGAATCCTTGTAGCCGACCATCTCTCCGACGGCATACTGCGTCAGCTCGGGATTTCTCAGCAGCTCGCATGCCTTTTCCATGCGGATTTGCGTCAAGAAGGAGAGGAAGGTCTGCCCGGTGACCGACTTGAACACCTGCCCGAAATATTGTGTCGTCAGATGGAACTGCTCGGCGGCATCCTTCAGGCTGATGTCATTGTCCAAATGGTCATGCATAAATGTAATGGCCCGTTCCACTACGTTCTCATGATAGGTCATGGGCACCAGCTCAGGATCGGCTTCTTCAGTGCTGGCTTGGCGCGGCGTTTCCGTGGCCAGAATATCGTCGACGATGGCCAGCAGCTCATCCGTATCGATTGGCTTAAGTACATAGCCGGCAGCCCGGTACTTCATCGCCTTCTTGACGTAGTCGAATTCCTCATAGCCGCTGATAACAATCATGTGAATATCCGGACGATGCTTATGCAAATGCTCCATCAGCTCAAGCCCGTTCATATCGGGCATTTGAATGTCTGTGATTAGCAGGTCGATGTGGGTGCGCTCCAGCCAGTCCATCACCTCGCGGCCGTTAGCCGCAGTGCCGACGACATCGACGTCCCGTTCTGCCCACTCATCCATCGTGCTCAGGCTTTCCGAAATCATGTGTTCATCATCTGCGATTAATAGCCGGCAGGTCATCCGTGTTCCCTCCTTGGAAGCATAATCGTCACTTTCATTCCCCGATTGATCTCGCTATCCAGCGTAATACCGTAGCGGTCTCCGAAATGATACTTGATCCTCGCTTGTACGTTAAAGAGCCCGATGTGCTCCTGCTTTTTCGATAACTGCCCATAGTCGTTCTCCAGCGCTTCCTGAAGCGGTTTCAACTTATCGCTGTCCATGCCGACGCCGTAGTCCTGAATGACGATCCAGACCACATCGTCATCGATCCAACCCATTACCTCTATGCAGCCTTCGCTTTGCTTCGGATCCAAGCCGTGCATAATGGCATTTTCGAGAATCGGCTGGAAAATCCACTTGACCGTGTAAAGATCATAGATTTCTTCCTCGACCTGGATCGTATAGCTGATCTGCTTCTTCAGCCGCAGTTTATGGATTTCCAGGTACAGCCTCAGGTATTCCAGCTCTTTGGAGAACGGTACGAGCTCCTCAAAGGAACTGATGCTGATGCGCAGTAATTTGCCGAGCAGGACGATCATTTTACTGATGTCCTTCTCTTTGCTTTGCCGGGCCAGTGAATTGATAGACTCTAGCGTATTGTATAAAAAATGAGGGTTGATCTGGGCCTGAAGGGCGGCAACCTCTGCGATTCGCTTATGGTTCTGCTCAGTATAGACAAGCTCGATCAGGTCTTTGATTTTTCTGACCATTTTGTTATAGCCGATCCCCAGCAGGCCGATTTCATCCTTGGCCGTGATCCGGAACTGTTCATCGAAATTGCCCTGCTCCACCTCCTTCATCAGCAGGCGAAGCTGCTTGATCGGCCTCGAGAAACGGGTCGAAATGAACAGGGAAGCGACCGCACCGATAATCAGGCTGACAATGATGGCGCTTACAAATATTTTGCGAATATCATAAACCGGTTCGTACCACTTATTCTCGAGAAAATAAGCAGACATGGTCCACCCGGTCATTGGCTCCGTTCGCTGGACAAGGCGATATTTCGATAAGTCGCGGGGCAAGTCATGCTGGGCTTCGCTATGTGGATATACTATCGTTCCCTGCTGATCCTGAATGTAGAAGCGGAGCGAATCCCCGGACTCATTCGCGCTAAATGCCGGATCTGCCGCAAATAAACGGCTTAGCGCATCGAGATCGAAATCGATGACAAGCAGGCCCGTAGCCCGCAAATCGATGCTGTGCAGCTTCCGCACGAAGGAGAAGACCTTCTGGCCGCTGTTCAGATTGCTGTACGGCCGCAGATGCAAAGGAGTTACATAAGCATTATCCTGTAGGGCGGTTTCTTTCGGCAGCCAGTCGAAGCGGGAGAAGTTATCGTTGTCCCGATTGAGCGAATAGCCGTAATAGTACACGAACTGGTTGCTGCTGACAAGCGTGATACCTGTATTTTCCGGCCGAATCGAATTTGCGCTGTTTATGATGTCGTCCATTTTCGGAAAAGACGCATAATAAGCAGACTCGCTTCTGTTCTTCAGAAAGTCGGAGACCACCGAGCTCATCGCGATGGCATCGCTCATGCGGTTCAAGTCGCTAAGGTAAATGGACAGCACTTTGAAATTGCGGTTAAAGGTCGATTCCGCCTCGTTATTCAGCTGCTGATTGAGAGATGAGGCGGAGTTCCGGTACGTAATCCAGCCAAGAAATAGCAGAAGCACCGTAAACAAAATAAAGAAGGAGACGAACAATTTTGCGAATAAAGTATGGTAGAATCTCACATGCTCATCCCTCTTTCCCTAGGATGACTCTAAATTAGCAAAAGTTATATCCGAAATCAATGGTTGGCCTAACCAGTCCTCATGAACCATTTTTTTTTCACCTTTTTCAATGTTTTGTCACATTTTCACCGGAAGAAGAAGACGGTATAGTTGTGCATAAGCCGGCTTGACACCAACCACAGGGGGTATGAGAACAACATGAAGAGAAGATTACAGCTATTCGCCAGTTTGCTTATGGTTTTCGCGCTTGTATTGTCAGGCTGCCAATCGCCAGCAGGCTCTTCTTCCAAACAAGATGAAAGCGGTGCCAAGGCGAATGGGAATGCCAGCCAGCAGGCTGGGGGAGATAGAACGCTAAGACTAATGATTCCGAACTATTTCAACGATCTGGAGAAAAATATTTGGTCCAACGTCGTCAAAAACTTTGAAAATGCCAATCCAGGCGTCAAAGTCGAGCTGACGACCGGCGACATGCAGGTAGAGAACGGAAAGCTGACTACGATTCTTCAATCTGGAGTTACACCGCCGGATGCCATGCTTATCAATGCCGGCGCAGGCCGTGTCAAAATATTGGCGGATGCGAACTTGATCAAACCGCTGGATGAGGCTTACCAAGAAAACGGCTGGCAGGACAAAATCAAGCCATTCGCCTATAATCTCGTTTCGGGCTCGGAGCATATTTACGAGCTGCCTCATTCGATGGATGCGCTGCAGGCGTACTATCACAAGGACATGTTCGAGCAATATGGCATTCAAGTACCAACGACACAGGAGGAATTGATCCAAGCGTTCGACAAATTGAAGGAGGCAGGCATTACGCCAATCAGCGTGGGCGCGCGCGACAGGTTCCCGATCAGCTGGATGTTCTCGACGCTTCTTGAGGCAGCCGCGGGACGCGAGAAAATGGAGAGCCTGCTGTATGGTGATGGCCGATGGGATGATCCTGAAGTAGTTGCGGCGGTTGAGACATTGGAGCTATGGGTGAAAAAAGGCTACATCGCCAAAGAGTCCATCTCCCAGACGGCGGCCGACGCCAAATTTGCTTTCCTGAACAAGAAAACCGCGATTGGCTTCTACAGCTCGCAAATTATCGTCAATGCGGTAGAGAACAAGGTGGAGAACAATCTGGGCGCATTTACTATTCCGTCCTTCATCGAAGGGAAAACGGCGGCGCCAGCCAGCGGTCTGGGCACAACATGGGTCATTCCGTCCAAAGCGGAGAACGCTGATTTGGCCATCACTTGGCTGAACTATGTTCTGTCCGATTTCAGCAAAGTCGTTCTTGCGGATACGAACTACAACTACATTCTAGTATCGAAAAGCGCCGAGTCCACCCAGCCGGCTGGCCAGCTTCTAGAGCAAGCAATGAAGGCTGTGGAACAGGATTCCGGTTACAATCCGGCGGTATTCATCGGGCCAGAAACGAAAGAAGCTTATTTCCAGAATCTGCAGGGAGTCGTGGGCGGTCTAACATCGCCGCTGGAAGCCGCAAAAAAAATCCAGGAAGGCAAAGAGAAGGATACAGCGGCAGGCTACAAAATCACCAAAAAGTAAAATTCAACCCGGCCAGGACTCGTCCTGAGTCCTGGCCGGTGATATAGAGGGGGATTAAAATGGAAACGGCTTCGATGGGAAAGACCCGCATGCTGAGACGCTGGCTCGTCATCGCATCATTTATACTTCCCGCCTTTATATTGTATGGGATGTTCCTGCTTTGGCCGGTAGGGCAAGCGATACAATTGAGCTTCTTCCATTGGGACGGCTCGTCGCCGCAAATGGAATTTATCGGACTGGACAATTACGCTAATTTGGCCAAGGACGCGATTTTCATCAAAGGGCTAATACATAACGTCATTTGGCTCGTGCTTAGTCTGCTGTTAGTCGTCATTCCGACGCTGGCGTTGTCGCTTTTGATCAGCAAGGTACGGAAGGGAAGAATGTTTTTTCGGGCGGCTTTTTATTTGCCGTCAGTGCTCTCGCTTGCCGTCATCGGGGTATTGTGGACGAAGATTTACGATCCGAACGCAGGGCTGCTGAACGAGTTCCTGCGTGATATCGGCTTGGGCGGCCTGGCGCGCAACTGGCTTGGAGAACCGCTTACCGTGCTCCCGGCGCTTGTCGTAGTTAGCACCTGGGCATTTTACGGGCTGTACATGATCCTGTACTTGGCTGGCCTGCAAAATATCGATTATTCGATTTACGAAGCAGCCGATATCGACGGAGCGGGGCCGCTCCGCAAATTCTGGAGCATTACGGTGCCTAGCCTTCGCAATACGCTGAATATTGTTATCAGCATGGTAATCATTTATTCCTTCAAAGGGTTTGCACTGGTTTGGATTATGACACAGGGCGGGCCATTCTATATGAGTGAAATTGTCCCTACTTATGTCTATAAAGCAGCTTTCAGTATGAATAAGGTAGGCTACGGGACGGCCGGCAGCCTTGTACTGGGCATCATTGTCATGGGGTGTACGGTGTTATTCAATTATTACCGGGAAAAGAGGGAGTGACCATGCACAGCAGCCATAGCACGCGAAAATATCCGCAGGTTATTTTATACGTAGTTCTATCCCTGCTGCTCATCGTTATTGTAGCCCCGATTTTCTGGGCGATTCTGGGCAGCTTCAAAACGAACTTTGAAATCGCGAACTACCCGTTTGCCTTGCCATCCTCCTGGAGGCTGAACAATTTCTACGAGGCCTGGAATCTGGGGAATTTCAAAAGGTATTTTTTCAACAGTGCCTATATTACGGTTTCAGGCATGGTTCTCGTGGCGCTCGTGGCTTGTCCGGCAGGATATGCCTTTGCCCAATTCGCATTTAAGGGCCGTAACCTGCTGTTTTATTTGTTCCTGATCGGCATGCAGCTGCCAGTTCAAGCGATTATCATTCCGGTGTTCTTCCAGCTCAAGGCGATGGGCATCATCGATACGCTGAGCGGAGTTGTGCTGGTATCTGCCGCTGAGGCGCTGCCGTTCTCCATCTTCCTCATGCGCAATACGTTTAAGGACGTACCGGCGGAGCTGCGGGAATCCGCGCAAATTGACGGGGCCAGCGAGTGGAGAACATATTTCCAGGTCATGCTTCCGCTGGCGAAGCCGGGGCTTGTCGCGCTGCTTGTGTTTACGTTTATGAATATTTGGAACGACTTTCTAACACCGCTCGTGCTGTTGATTTCCAATGATAATTTTACGATGTCGATTGGCTTGTATTCGTTCACGGGCGAGAATGCAACCAACTTTGCGCTTATATTTGCAGGCACCGTCATCAGCATGATCCCGAGCATTATCGTTTATATGATTTTCCAGCGGCAATTCATTGAGGGAATGTCGGCAGGCTCCGGCAAATAACAGATAAATCCTAAGCGACAAGAATTGATAAGGGGAGAGAGAAAATGACTACATTGAAGCAAGTGACAATCCTATATACGAATGATTTTCATGCCCAGGATCAACCCGTAAGAGCGACTTGGGTAAACGGCAGCCCGCTCATGGGAGGAGCCGCCCATTTGGCCAGTTATATCAGAAATGTACGATCCGAAGAGGAGAATGTGGTCGTGCTGGATGCCGGGGATATTCTGACGGGTCCGCCAATCAGTACACTAACTGAAGGCGAGGCTCCAATCGATCTCTACAATTATATTGGTTATGATGCTGTTGCCGTAGGCAATCACGAATTTGATCATGGATGGCAGCGGGCGCGGGAGCTGCTTAGCAAGGCGCAGTTTCCGTTCCTGTCGGCAAATATCTTCTATAAGAATACGAATATTTTATTTGCCAAACCCTATGAAATCATTGATACGGGTGATGTCCGCATCGGAGTCATCGGCATTCACGGCAAAAAAGCGGGACTTGAGACGATTCAGCTGGACCGGGTTACTGAACTCGAATTCCGAAGCCAGGAATCCATACTTCAGGAGGCTGTCAATTTGCTGAGGCCGCATGTCGACCTGATCGTTGTACTAGCCCATCAGGGCGTTCCGGCCGAACAAGGTACGGAAGATCGCGAGGTGGACGTAGAGCGTGATTTTGAGGAAGACGTATATATTGTTAATAATGTGACGGGCATTGATGTATTAATTGCCGGTCACTGTCATAAATCGATTGCCGAGCCTTATGTTGCCAAAAGTACAGGCACGCTGCTCGTATCCACTCGCGGGTTAGGCACAGTTGTAGGATATCTTCATCTTACGGTCGATGCTGAGGCGAAGAAGGTGGTCCGGCATAAAGGGCATTTAGTGCCGATTTATTCAGATAAAATCGAAGCAGATCCGATTTTGGCCAGCCGACTCGAGTACTGGGACGAGAAGCTGAAGGTGTTGATCGACCAGCCGATCGGACAAGCAACGGCGGCATTTACGCGGAATTATTTTGAAGAATCGACTTTAGGGAATCTTATTACCGATGCAGTTCGTGATTATACGAATGCGGATGTCGCCTTCCAGGTTGGCGGCGGTCTGAGAGCGGACATTGAGCAGGGCATTGTGACTTATGGAGACATTATGAATGTTGTTCCGTTCAATTCGGAAATTTATTTAATGGAGATGAGCGGTGCGGATCTTCTATATCTGCTGGAGCAGAGCGCGGGAATGGTATCTGGAGTGCTGCAGCAGTCCGGGCTTACGCTCGTCATCGATACGAAGCGGGAAATTGGAGACCGGGTCGCTTCGGCGATCGTGAACGGCAGACAGGTGGAGAAGGAAGAGACGTATACGATTGCGGTCAATGCGTTTATTCGCTCGGGCGGTGATGGTTTTACCGGCTTCCTCAGGGGAGCGAATGTCCGCAGTACCTCTGTGGTGGAGCGCGAAATCGTCGTAGACTATATCAAAAAACTTCAAACGATCGCTCCGAAGGTGGAAGGAAGAATTATTCTGCAATAGTTGATAAGGAGACAAAACAGTGAGACAGCCCAATATTGTAGTAGTTGGAAGTTTAAACATGGATATTGTCGTAAAGGCGGAGCGTGCTCCGGAAATGGGGGAGACGCTGCTGGGCCAAGAGGTCCATTTCATTCCCGGCGGCAAAGGAGCGAATCAGGCAGTAGCCGCCGCCCGGCTAGGTGCAAACGTCTTCATGCTTGGCGCTGTAGGAGATGACGCCTTTGGCCTGGAGCTTCGACAGTCATTGGAGCAGAACGGCGTGAATGCTGCTGCAGTTAGAATCGCTGCAGGGGAATCGTCTGGAATAGCATCGATTCTGCTTGTTCAGGGAGACAACCAGATTGTTGTCGTTCCTGGTGCAAATGCAAGCTGTACGCCGGAGGATGTATATATTCATGAGGAATTGTTCGCGCAAGCGGACGTTGTCCTTTTGCAATTGGAAATTCCGGTGGAATCGGCCGCTGCGGCGGCGGAGCTGGCTCATAAGTATGGCAAGGCCGTCATTCTCAATCCAGCCCCGGCGCAAAGTCTGCCGGAGAAGCTGCTGGAGAACACCGATTATATTACGCCCAATCGTTCGGAGCTCGGGCTGCTGACAGGACTTGAAGTTTCGGGAGCCGCTTGGAAATCGGCTGCAGAGCAGCTGGTTCGGATGGGCCCGGGGCAGGCCGTCGTTACTCTGGGCTCGGAGGGAGCTGCCTATATGACTGGAGCAGGCACAATGGAAAAGAAATCTGCTTACCGTGTCTCCGCTGTGGATACAACCGGAGCTGGCGATACTTTTAATGGAGGCTTGGCCTACGCGTTAGGATCGGGAGCTGGGCTGGGGGAGGCCGTATCTTTTGCCGTGGCTGCCTCGGCCCTCTCAGTGACGAAGCTGGGTGCACAAACGGGAATGCCCACGTATGAGGAAGTCATGAAATTTATGCACAAAGAGAAGGAAGTGATCGAATGACGGCAGCACCGCGAAAAATAATATTGGACTGCGACCCGGGCATTGACGATGCCATGGCGATCATATTGGCCGCTTACAACCCCTATATCGATCTGCTGGGAATCACGACGGTGGCTGGCAACGTCTCGGTAGAGAAGACAACTAGGAACGCCCTCTGTCTATGCGAGCTTATGGGAATCGGGCATGTTCCCGTGGCTCAGGGCGCGCAGCAGCCGCTTGTTCGAAAATCGGTATTTGCCGATTATGTACATGGCGACTCCGGCCTCGGGGGGATTCAATTGCCGCCTCCCCAGAAAGAAGTCATGCCCGAGCATGGGGTTGATTTTATCGTCCGTACGCTGATGGAATCGGAGGGGGATATTACACTTGTAGCGATCGGGCCGTTGACCAACGTGGCGCTCGCTTTGCGCAAGCAGCCGGAAATCGCCGCAAAAGTGCAGGAGATCGTCATTATGGGCGGCGGGACGATGGGCAATATTACACCAGCGGCGGAGTTCAACTTCTTTGCTGATGCGGAAGCTGCAAAAGTAGTGTTCGGCTGCGGGGCCCCGATTACGATGATCGGCCTGGATTTGACAAATCAGGCGATGGCGACCGCAGAGGTCAAAGAACAATTCGCCGCGGTGAACAATCGCATGTCCCGGTTCATCCTGGATTTAATTGAGGATTATGAGCAGCATAATTTAAAGCTGGGCCTAGCCGGAGCCACGGTTCATGACCCTTGCTGCATCGCTTACTGCATCGATCCGTCGATGTTTGAGGCAAAACGGCTGCGTGTAGATATTGAGACGAACGGTGAATTGACCTATGGGATGTCTGTCATCGACATGCTGGGCGTCACGCAGAAGCCGGCGAACGCCAATGTCCCGCTCAAGCTGGATCAACGGGTGTTCTGGGATTTATTTGTGAAAACGATTAGGGAAGCGAATGGTTCAGAGGATTAGATGGATTTTACGCAAATCCAATATTCCTTCCTTATTGCAGAAATTAACTGCTATAAATCCATTTATAATAAGTTGAACTTTTTAGTTGAACTTATTATAGCAATAAAACCATCCAGCCCCCTCCATGCGGAGGGGGCTGGAAAGGTTGATTGTCACCTGTGCTGGAGCGATTTCAGATAGTCTACGATCGTTAGCAGCCCTTTATCGAAATTCTCCAGATTGAAGTGCTCGTTGGGAGCATGGAGGTTCTCATCGGGAAGCCCGAAGCCCATCATGACGGCCGGGGCATTCAGTACGCGCGATAATGTTTCGACAATCGGGATGGAGCCGCCGTCGTGCGTAAACAGAGCTCGGGTGCCATATACGCGTTCGTATGCGTCCGCGGCTTTCTGCAGCATCGGATTCGCAGGATTGATAGTGAACGCCCGGGCTTTCTCGACTTGAACGATGTTCAACTTGGCGCCAGGCTGTACGTGCTGCTTGAGGTGCGCCTCGATTTTATCCAGAATATCCTGAGGATCCTGATCGCCGACTAAGCGGCACGTAATTTTGGCGTGAGCTTCCTTTGGGATGACGGTTTTGGAGCCTTCGCCCTGGAACCCGCCGTATACTCCATTCAATTCCAGCGTTGGACGGGCACCGGTCCGTTCCACGAAGCTATAGCCTTCTTCGCCATAGAGCGTGTCCAGGCCCAGATCGGCTTTTAATTTGGTCTCGTTGAATTGCTGCTTAGCGAATTCCTCGCGCATGGCAGGAGTCAGCTCCGGTACTCCTTGATAGAAGCCCTCCACGGCTACTCTTCCCTTGTCGTCATGGAGCGAGGCCAGCAAAGAAACGATCGCATGCAGCGCATTGGGTACGCCGCCTCCGAAGGTTCCCGAGTGCAGATCCGTATTTGCGGTGTGCACCGTAACTTCCAGGGAGCAAAGGCCGCGAAGCCCAATGCAGATTGCTGGTTTGCCCGGCTCCAGCAGAGCCGTATCGGAGATAAGGACGACATCGGCCGCTAGCTTCTCCTTATGCTCATCCAAGTACGGCGGAAGGTTAGGGCTGGCGATTTCCTCTTCGCCTTCAATGCAAAACTTAATGTTGACCGGAAGCTGCTTCTCTTCCTTTAATATAGCCTCCACGGCTTTGATGTGCAGAAACAGCTGGCCTTTATCGTCCGTTGCTCCGCGGGCATACAGCTTACCGTCCCGGATTGTTGGCTCGAACGGAGGGGTCTCCCATAAGTGCAGCGGATCTACCGGTTGAACGTCATAGTGCCCATATACGAGCACGGTTGGTTTCCCTGGAGCATGCAGATGGTCTGCGTAAATAATCGGGTGTCCCTTGGTTGGGATGATTTCCACATTCTCTAGTCCTGCGCTGGATAGTGAACTGGAAATCCACTCTGCTGCCCTGGCAATATCCGGCTTATGCTCGGATAGGGCGGAAATGCTTGGTATCGTTAGCAATTGCTTAAGTTCGTCTAAATGCTGTTCCCTGTGTTGTTGAAAATAGGATTCATAGCTCATCGTTGATCATATCCTCCCGGACTTTTTTGTGACCCCTTTAGTTTACTACGTTTTGCCCGCTAACACGAATACAAAGAGACAGGTACAGTTATTCTAACCGTGCGGATCATTTGTCATGTGAATTTGACAGATTTTACAATAATCTCGTTAATTTTATTTTTCTTTAATGTACGATATCACTAATTCTGGTACTCTTTTTAAAGAGAGCTCAATACTGAGAGCTTGGGTTGTCAGTAGATTGAAGGGAGTTATTGCGTACATGGATGATAAAGATAAGAAGGAACTGGAATCAGTAGAGGGGGTAGAACAAGAGCAAGGAAGCCAGTCCGCTGAACCGGGAACAGCTGATGAGGCAGTAACTGGATCGGAAACAGGGACTGGAGCCGAAGAAGGCGCAAATGCAGATGACAGCAAGGAGGCTGAAGCGGCTGCTGAAGGTAGTACGGAAGCAGAAGCTGACGTAGACTTCACGGAACCGGAAGCTGTTCAAGCGATCGAGGCGATTGAGCCAGCACAGGCTGCCGCCAAGCCGGATTATTATTTTGATGGACAAGCCAATACAGGAGCTGGATTTACGCCTTCACCATCTTCCAGTTCGTCCAAAGCGTGGCCGATCATTTCACTGATTCTAGCCGCTGGGCTAGTAATTGCATTGGTATTTCCACTGCTGAATAACAAGAAGGATGTTGTGGCTACGGTTAACGGTACTAAAATTACGCAGGATGAACTGTATAATGAACTTGTGAAGGCTGGCGGCGGAGAGCAAGCCAAGCAAGCGCTGAATGCTATAGTTATGAAGACTCTGATTACGCAGGAGGCTAAGAAAAAGAATATCGTAGTGACGGAAGAGGATATCAACGCGGAAATCGATAACTATATAAAATCCTTCGGCAGCCTTGAAATGCTGGAGCAAATGCTTCAGCAGTATGGCATGACGATGGACGATTTGAAGCAGGACTCCGAAATGAATGTCATGATTACCAAGCTGCTTGAGGATAAAACGAACGTGACAGAAGACGAAGTGAAGCAAACCTTCGAAACGTATAAAGAGTCCTTCAACACTCCTGAGCAGGTTCGGGCTTCTATTATATTGGTAGAGACCGAAGATGAGGCTAACGAGGTCATTCAGCAGTTGAAGGACGGCAAGGATTTTGCCGAGCTTGCCAAGGACAAGTCGCTGGATACCTTCACTAAGGATTCGGGCGGGGATACAGGATTCTTTGAACGGGGACAAGTGGAGCCTGCCGTCGAGGAGGCCGCATTTAAGCTGAAGCAGGATGAAGTCAGCGGCGCCGTTAAGACCGACGAGGGATACAAAGTCATTAAATTGACCGACCGCAAGGAAGCCAAAGAGGGTACGCTTGAAGAAAATAAAGAAGAGATTCGCAAGGGCTTGGTAGCGCAGCAAGTTCAGGAACTGTTCGGGGATTGGTACAGTGAACTAGAGAGCCAAGCGAAGATCACTAATAAACTGACGGATGCGGATACAGCGAAAAGCGATAATTCCGCAAGCTAATTTTTGAGCAAAGAAGAATTCGACTCAAGAATAGCCGGCGTCTCCTAAACAGGGATGCTGGCTATTTTGCTGTATTTTCGGCCTGATGGCCAGGGAGCCTAGCTGGAGATGTCAATTTCGATTGCAAGTTGCAGGGTTTATGTATAACCTTATGAATAGATGTTTTTTTTGATAGGAGAGGAGTAGTTCTGATGGCGGAGTGGTATGAACGCAGCTTCGGTGAAGATTATTTACTTGTCTACAAACATCGCGACGTGCAAGGAGCGAAACGCGAAGTACATACGATGATTTCTTGGCTGGATTTGCCTGTAGGGGCAAAGGTGCTCGATCTTTGCTGCGGCATGGGACGGCACTCCATGGCGTTGGTTGAAGCGGGTTACGAGGTTACGGGAGTAGATTTATCGGACGTGCTGCTGCGGGAGGCGCGGAAGAATGATCCTAATGGCCGCGTTACCTGGCTAAAGGGGGATATGCGCCAATTGCCGCTTGAGAGCGGTTTTGACGCGGTTGTCAACCTGTTCTCTTCCTTTGGCTACTTTGAGGAGGATACAGAGCATATCAAGGTATTACAGGAAATTCGCAGAGTATTGAAGCCAGGCGGACAATTTATTATTGATTTCCTAAATCCGGCATATACGGTGGAGCATCTGGTGCCTCGCTCCGAGCGGGTGGATGAAGGACAGCACATTACAGAAGAGCGCAGCATCCAGAACGGATATGTGAAGAAAAATATAACGGTCCGGAATATGGACTCGGGGACGACGGATGAACCGAGACATTATTTGGAACGGATCAAACTGTATAATCGAGAGGATTTTACCGAAATGTTAAAAAGCAGCGGTCTGCAATTGGAGCATGTTTATGGGGGCTACGGCGATATCCCCTATGAGCCGGAAACATCCCCCCGCATGATTATGGTCGGTAGATCCCTATGACGACCGGGCGATTTCAGGAGTGGGCTGAAGCTGGTGTGATTCAAATTCCGATTTCCATGGCGCCGCCGCTGCGACAGGTGAACAGTTATCTGCTTCACGGTCCAGAGGGAGTCACTATTGTAGATCCAGGGCCGCGAACGGATGCGACGGAGCAGGAGTGGAAAGAAGTCTTAAGGGAGCTTGGGCTTCAACCAGCCGATATTACATCGATTGTCCTCACCCATCATCACCCCGATCATTTTGGACTGGCCGGGTATTTGCAGCAATTGACCCAAGCTCCGGTCTACATGTCCGAACGCTCATATGAAGAAGCCGAGCGAATGTGGGGAGCGAACAGTAGGGTCAATGAGGCGCTGCCCGCCCTGTTTCGGCAGCATGGCATGCCTGAAGAGTGGTTGAGCCAGCTGCCGTCGCATTTGCACAGCTTCATGGCTCAAGTGACGCCTTTCCCCGAAGTTACTTTTGTAACGGAAAGCACCCCAATCGCTATGGGAGGGCGAAACTGGGAGCCTATCGTTACCGGGGGGCATGCTCCCGGTCATATGTCGTATTATGATCGGAGCAGCAAAATCATGATCTGCGGCGATGCCGTACTGCCGCAAATATCTCCTAACATCAGCTTAGTGCCCGGCAGCGAGCCAAATCCGCTGAAATCCTTTATGGATAGCTTGAAGCGGCTGGGTGCTTACGAAGTCAGTATGGCTTTTCCAGGACACCGCAGTCCGTTTGATTATTTCAATGAGCGGATTCGTTTGTTAATCGAACATCATGAGCAGCGGTTGGAGCGAATGGAACAGCTGCTGGTGGAAAAGCCAATGACAGGCTTCGAGGTGTGCAGCGCCGTATTTGGAACTAAGCTGGGCATCCATCAAATGCGGTTCGCGATCTCGGAGACTCTGGCTCATTTGCTTGAGCTGGTCCGCCAAGGCCGCACGGCCTTGGAAGAGACGGGCGGGAATGGGGAGCTTCAATTCAGGGGTTTGCAGGAATCTTATAGAGCCCGTTAGAGGCATATGATTATTAAAACAAGAACAAGCCGCGCATTCACGCAGCTTGTTCTTTGTTTTCCCGGCAAGTAAGATTTAGCGGTCTGAATCGATCGTTTCCTCGCCGTGTTCTTTCTCGCGCTCCGCCTGTTTGCGGTGGGCGATCCGGCTGCTCGCTGAAGCGGCAATGGCTCCAACGATATCGTCAAGAAACGTGTTGCAGGGGCCCAGGCTTTTATCGTTCAGCCGCTCCAAGACGCCAGGTTTAAGCTTGTCCACATAGCCATAGTTCGTAAAACCGATGCTTCCGTAAACGTTAACAATGGAGAATGCTAAAATTTCATCGACGCCGTACAAACCTTCGTCATTGGCGATCATATCCTGCAGCTCTGGAATCAGAAGCCCTTGCTCTGCCAAAATATCCAGTTGAATGCCTGTCAGCACGGCATTTTGGACCTCTCTCTTGCTGAGAACCTGCTCCACGTTGTGGATGCACTCCTCCATAGTCAGGTTTGGGTAATACTTCTGCTGCAGCAGCATAACCAGCTCGGCAATTTCGCCGAGTGTCACCCCGCGTTTATGCAGCCACTCCATGGTGGCATCAGCTACCTTTTTACTGTTCAAAGTATAAGGTACTTTCGCTTTTGGTTGGTCCATCCCCATTCACCTCTACCCCTCTTATATGATGTTCATGTGCTTGAATCGTCTGACTCGGCTAAGATGCAGTGTGTCCACTTCCGGGAAAAATTAGTTATTTTTCAAGAAGGGGCTCGTATATATAGTAATACAAACCTTAGAAAAATGTTAGGGAGGACCCTGGTCATGAATTGGAACCGCTCATTACGCAATACTGCCGTAGCGGGAATGCTCGCGCTTCCGTTATTGCTGACAGCCTGTAATCCTTTTGCCGCAAAATCGTCGGGTCAAATCGATCCTCCGCCTGCAGATGTTGAATACGAGATGCTGAGGAATCTTGAAGCGCAAGATCAGACAAGCCTGAGTACGGACGGTTTAATGTCCACCGTCTATCTGGAGAACGAGCACGGTTTGCTTGCTCCGGTAGCCCTGCGGCTGCCTGATGAAGACAGCAGCACGCAGTTGACAAGGGTACTGGAGAGCTTGGTGAAGGACGGCCCTTACGCCAAGCTTATTCCGGAAGGATTTACTGGTGTGCTGCCGGAAGGTACGGAAGTCGAGGCGGTTACGCTGCAGAAGGATCAGCAGCTGGCGATCGTTGAATTCACGGAGCCATTTACAAATTACGATGCCCGCAATGAGCGCAAGATTATGGAGGCTCTTGCATGGACGTTAACGGAGAATCCGGACGTTCAGCAGGTTCAGCTCTGGGTTGACGGAGCCAAACTGAACGAAATGCCTGTAGATGGCACGCCTCTGGATCGTCCATTGACACGTGCTTTAGGCATCAACTTGGAAATCAGCAGCGGCACAAGCCTTTCGCTGAGCAGTCCGGTCACTGTGTATTTCTCAGCTGCGACACCGGAGGGAGTGCAATATTTTGTACCGGTTACCCGTTTTGTCTCAAGTACCACCGACCGGGTTCAATCGGCGCTGCATGAGCTGATTAAAGGGCCGGCCCAGGGCGAAGGATTGGAGCGGGTCGTAACCGATAATACTAGCGTCGACAGTATTGACGTATCCCAGGAAGGGATCGTTACGGTAGCGATCAGTGACGATATGTTTGAGCCCGGGGAGAGAGTTCCTGCCCAAATGCTGCAGTCGCTTGTTCTTACTGTAACGGAGAACACACAGGAGGATCAGGTAAGGATCTGGCTGAATGGCGAAAAAGATGTCATAGGGCTTGATAACCAGAAATATAGCGAGCCGGTTTCCAGGCCTGAAACCATTAACGAAATCCCTCTGTAATGCTGTAATGACGATGCTTCGATTGCTTATTGGGCTTGCTGCGGCAAGTCCAATTCTGTTATTCAAGGCATTTAGGCTTTTGGAGTACCGTTCTGTGAAGGAGGAATACAGATATATCGCGGGGAAGGAATGGAATGGTGATTTTATGCTTACACTTTGGTAGAATAGGGAAAGCGTAAAGACAGCATGAAACGTAGGAGGCGGGTTACGATGAGAATAAACGGGCGTGAAGCAAACGAGCGGCGGCCAATGAACTTAACAGTAAATATTAACAAGTATGCAGAAGGATCCGTATACATCGAGGTTGGAGACACGAAGGTAATATGTACGGCTACCGTCGATGAGAAGGTGCCGATGTTCATGAAAGGCCAGGGCAAAGGTTGGGTAACTGCAGAATACTCTATGCTTCCCCGGGCAACCCACTCCCGTAACCAGCGCGAATCGGCACGCGGCAAGCAAAGCGGACGGACGATGGAAATCCAGCGTTTGATCGGCAGAGCTCTGCGTTCCATCGTTGATTTGCAAGCCCTTGGCGAGCGGTCGATCACCATTGACTGCGATGTGCTGCAAGCCGATGGAGGAACACGCACCACGTCGATTACTGGTGCATTCGTTGCACTGGCACTGGCAGTGAACAAGATCGTACAGAAGCACGCTTTGCCTGTATTCCCCATCACCGATTATCTGGCTTCCGTCAGCGTCGGTATCGTCGGCCAGGAGACGCTGCTGGATCTTAATTACGACGAGGACTCCAAGGCCAAGGTGGACATGAATGTAGTTATGACGGGGCAAGGCCAGTTCGTCGAAGTGCAGGGAACCGGCGAAGAGAATCCATTTTCCCGGGAGGAACTGAATAATATGCTCGAGCTTGCGGAGAAAGGCATTCGCGAAATGATTCAAATTCAGCGCGAAGCGCTTGGACCCATCGCCATGAAGATTGGAAGCAAGCAATCGGGGGCGGATGTATGAATAATAGCCAGGAATCAGTTCTTATTGTAGCCACCCGGAATCAGGGAAAAGTGAGGGAATTTGCTCATGCGCTTGCCTTTCTAGGCAAGCCCGTAAAGAGCATGTACGACTATCCCGAGGTTCCGGAAGTGGTCGAGGACGGCAAGACGTTTGCGGAGAACGCACGCAAGAAGGCAAAGGAAGTGGGTGATTTCCTTGGCCAGTCTGTGCTGGCCGATGATTCGGGGTTATGCGTGGACAAGCTGGAAGGCGCGCCTGGCGTTTATTCGGCTCGCTATGCTGGGGAAGGGGCTTCGGATGAGGACAACAATGCCAAGCTTCTGAGCGAATTGGAGCACATGCGGCTAGGGGAAGATACGGAGCAGCCGCTGCTCAGCACAGCCCGGTTCGTGTGTCATCTTGCCCTGTATAATCCGGCGACGGGGGAGTTTACAGAGGCTTCTGGAACGGTGGAGGGCTGGATTACATCGGAGCCAGCCGGAGAAGGCGGATTCGGATATGACCCGCTGTTTTATCTGCCGGAGTACGAGAAGACCCTTGCCGAGCTAACCGTCTCGGAGAAGCAGGCGATCAGCCATCGCGGGGCGGCATTGCGCCAACTGGCCCAGCAAATGGAGGACATGAATAAATAAGAAGCCTCGGCAGTGCGGAGGCTTCTGAGAAATTGATTACGTAATGAAGTTACTATAACCCCTTTAAGTGACCGTATACGAGCCTGTTCATTTCCTTAAGGACGGACTGAATGCTGAACTTAAAGGGGTATTTCGCATGACACGGTTGTGGCCGCTATGCTACTGAAGCTCGTTGTTTTCATTGTTATTTTTACGGCGGCTATAATAAAAAAACCAACAGTCATTAAGCAGGCGAATTTGACGCCGGTCTTTTTTATGAAAGGCGCGCATCATCTGGTTGCTGAGCCAATTGGGCAATACAATCTCCTCCCGACTTTTCCCTATGTACGTTAGCATATGGGGAGAAGCCGTGAAATGTGCAGGTCCATGAGCTCTAGTGGCCCTCTTCCTCGTACCACTGCTCTAGCTGGGCCTGCAGCGCGCGAATTTCCGTAAGCAAAGAGATCAAGGGATAATTCTCTTCGCGTATTGCGGAGAATGCAGCTTCAAGCTCATTGATGTAGGCTAAGCCGCTTGTAATTTGCAGTGATTCCTGCAGCAGATCAAGCTGTTCGCATTCGGCAATCGCTTGCGGCAGAGATGGAATCTGGGCTGCGGTTAGCTTATCGATTTCTTTGTTCAGGCGCAAATTGAGGGCGCTTAGCTGGTAAGCGTAATCCGCAGGCATTTCCACAAAACGCAAATCGCTGCCCTGCTGCAAAATGACATATCTCATTAAGGACATTTTTTACAGTCTCCTTTTCAATTATTGCTACTTGACAGTGTAGCTTAACAGGAAGTTAGAATTCAAGTACAAACCGTGTTTGATCAAGGGCAGGAATGTGAATGGCTGCAAGAAATGGGGGTTATTTTCATGACGGATGAACAACTACAGGCCTGGGTGGAGGAGATTTCGCTTCGCAGCTTTGGGTTGCCTTTTCGCCATGAAGCCAGGTTTAACCGGAGGCTTAGGTCGACAGGCGGCAGATATTTTATGAAGTCCCATCATATCGAGATTAATCCGGCCCAGCTGGCTGTTTACGGGGTAGAGGAAGTGGAGAAAATCATTAAGCATGAGCTATGCCACTATCATTTGCATATTATGGGCAGAGGCTACAGACATCGGGACCCGGAATTCAAAGCGTTATTAAGCCGGGTTGGGGGAAGCAGATACTGTCAATCGTTGCCTGGAGATCAGGGCAGAAGTACATTGCCTTACCGGTATATGCTCAAGTGTACAAGCTGTGGTATGGAATATTTGCGTAAACGCCGCGTTGATCCTCGGCGATACCGCTGCGGGAAATGTTCGGGAAGTCTACAACTGTCGAGTTACGGGCAGCAAAATTGACATAAGCAGCAGAACTGAAGTGTGATATACTACAATAAAAGATAGGGAAGTGATCCATTATGGCTAAGTCGAAGGCCAAACGAATGCGCGAGAAATTAACGCGCGAAGGCAGACGCAACCCGGAACTGGGGAGAAGCCCCTTTGCCACAGCAGATTTGAGAACGAGAAGAACCAAAACTAAGCAAGAGCTGTTAAATCAGAGTAAGCATAAACGGAAGAACCTGATCTCTTATTATGGAGATGATGGTTCTTTTTTGTTGACAAGAAGCAGCTCGGCTTGTCATATATATGAAGTGGGAGCGTAAGGATCCAAAAGGGAGAGGAGCAGCCGGCCTCGAAGGAGCAATATGCGGACGGAGGCGAAGCAAAATGAGTGCAGAGATGCTGATTCAACTGCTAGTACTTATCGTCATGCTCATCGAACTGGCGCGGCACCGAAAGGATTCCTGAAGTTCCGTGAAGGTCTGGCCGCCGGTGCCAGGCCTTTCCAGCCCTATCTTACGACATGTCCTAATCTTGACTTTGCTTCAAAATCATGATAAATTATACCGTAAATCTATAGTAAACAATTAGCGTTCCCCGATAGCTCAGTCGGTAGAGCACTCGACTGTTAATCGAGTTGTCACAGGTTCGAGTCCTGTTCGGGGAGCCATGTCTTTGGAGAGATACCCAAGTGGCTATAAGGGGACCCTCTGCTAAGGGGTTAGACTGCGTAAGCGGTGCGAGGGTTCGAATCCCTCTCTCTCCGCCACTATAGATTGAGAACCCTCGGTGGTTCGTCGGAGCATGAAGCCAAAAAGTCCTGATGGACTTTTTTTAATTTTCTTTTGTAAAAAAAGGGGTTGCCAACGCTCGCGAACTTTGCTATACTCATTTTTGTTGTCGCTCCAAAAAAGACTTCACCTTAAATAAATATGGCCCGTTGGTCAAGGGGTTAAGACACCTCCCTTTCACGGAGGTAACAGGGGTTCGAATCCCCTACGGGTCACCACTTTCATATATATGCTTCAGTAGGGTGAGAATCCCTTGAGGGGTTCGTCGGAGCATAGGCTTCGGTAGGAATACTTCGCAGTCTCGAACGAAAGAGAGAGTATCCCCTACGGGTCACCACTTTCATATATATGCTTCGGTAGGGTGAGAGTCAGAAGTATTATAACTTAATATGCGGTCGTGGTGGAATGGCAGACACGCTATCTTGAGGGGGTAGTGGGTGTATACCCGTGGAGGTTCGAGTCCTCTCGACCGCATTGATAACAAAGAGAAGAACCTTGCGTAAGCAGGGTTCTTTTGAACTTTTTATTACATCGCAATATATAGCAAAAGCTGCTTAAGGAATCTACATATGGTAAAAGAAAAGCATCCTCGCCATTGGCGAGGATGCTCTATAGCGGAAGCTTTATAGATCTAGAAGCGTACTTAAGGCATAGGCGACTCCGTGTTCGTTGTTACTGCGGGTAGTCAAAGTGCTTAGCCGCTTGACTTCTTCGACGGCATTACCCATCGCTACCTTTGTCCCAGCAATCTGGAACATGGAAATATCATTATAACTGTCACCGATAACGATCGTATCAGCCATGTCGATATCGAAATAGGAAGCCAGAAATTGAAGGGCGCTTCCTTTGTCCGTTTCGGTCGATATGATTTCTAGCGTATGCTTGGCAGCGGCTGTTGTATGGACGAAAGGCTGATCGCGGAAATGATCGCGAATTTGATCCAGCTTCGCATCATCATAAGTAAAAATTAACAGTTTATAAATAGGGCTTCTGGCTTGTACCACCTCACGAAGATCATCAATTTGCCGGAAGCCGAATTGTTGAAACTGGGTTTGCACAGCGGCCTGCAGCGTATCTGCGTCGATGTCGGGATTGGCGCTGACTAGGATATCGATTTCGGCCTGAAGCTTGCCTTCTCCGCCACATGGCGAATAAATGTCATCCGGGCAAAATATTTCGAAATATACGTCCTGCTCCAATAAGTAATTTATGGACTCAGCGGCAATGGCGTGGGGGATCGGAGTCTCGTTCAAAAGACGGCCACGCTCATCGTGGACAGCAGCTCCATTGGATGAAATAATCGGAATGGATAATTCCTCGCCAATTATTCCCTTCACATCAAAGCGGGCTCTGCCTGTGCAGATCGTTACTTTATGATCCCCGCCGGACAATATATTGCGAATGGCCGCGAGGCCCTCTGTACTAGGTTTGCTCTCAGCGGTGAGCAAGGTTCCGTCCAAATCGATAGCAATTAATTTCATGCATATAGCCTCCCTATAGCTTGTTCTGCGGTTGCTTGCTAAGAGTATAAAGTATGAAAATGATTTCAGGTCAATATAAGGAAACTATGTTACTATAAATCATAGGTAATCAGGGTGGAAAACCCAGCATTCTATTGGAGTACCACTTGAATTTGTATAAAGATAAAAGAACAACTTAGGAGCAGGATGGGGAAATGGAATCTCAACTTTGGATTATTCTTCTCATTGGAGCAGGAACTTATTTGTTTCGCGCAGGTTCGCTTGTGCTTGGGAGCAGGGTACAATGGTCAGAACGGACTAAGGAATGGCTTTCTTACGTGTCCCCGGCAGTTCTGGGTGCCTTGCTAGGTCCTTTATTATTGCTGGACGAGGGGCAATGGGTGCCCATTAAGGATAATATTATGCTGTTAGCGGCTATACCAACGATAGCAACAGCCTGGTGGACGCGGCGGTTGCTCTTGACTGTAACGGCAGGCATCGCCTGTTTTGCTGTATTATATTATTTCATGTGACAGGAGATACAAGCATGAGTCGAAGAGATAGAGTAGCTTTGGCGTTAAAGGATGTGTTGCCAATCATGCTGGCATATTTTCCTTTATCGATCACGTTTGGCGTCTTGGCAGCTGCAAGCGGGGTGCCCTGGCATACGTCGATTTTTAGCTCGATATGGATTTATTCCGGGGGAGCCCAGTTTATGCTTATCAGTATGTTGGATACGGCGACGGCTCCTGCTACAATCATCGCTACCATCCTGCTAGTGAATATGCGGCATATTTTGTATGGTGCCACAATGGGGCCGAATTTGGCTCACTGGCGGGAACCATTGAAATGGTTGGCGGCGGTAGGATTAACGGACGAGAGTTTTGTCGTAACCTACAACCGGGCCGCTGCCGGCGAAAAGCTGGCGCCTTCCTATTATTTGACCTTTGCGCTGGCGGCATACGGATCATGGATTGCAGGTACGGTTGTCGGTGCGGGAATCGGCGGGATTGTTCCCTCAGAGGCCGCCGCTGTGCTTAGCTTTGCGCTTCCTGCGCTGTTCCTAGCACTATTGTTCGCTGGCGAGCGCACGCTTCCGCATCTGCTGGCAGCCTGCACAGGAGCGGGCTTAGCTACGCTGGCAGGGCTCATGAATTTAGGCGGAGTCGGCCTTATCGCCGGGGGGCTTGTCGGAGCTACGGCAGGACAGCTGCTGTACAGGCAAAGGAGCAGAATCAGCAAACAAGCCAGAAGCTAATATCTGGATGATAGCGTTAGCCCTAGTCCTCATTTGCGGGTAAATCAAGGATTGAAGAATATTTGGGATATAAGACACGGATGCAATCCGGGCATATATCATGAGTAAATTCCGCATGGGTATTCCTGATCAGGAAGTTCTCGATATCGTCCCAGTGGTTATCTTCATCCTTTATTCGCTTGCATACCGCACAGATCGGAAGCAGACCGCGCAGCGTGCGGATTTGCGAGATAATTTCTACAAGCTGCAATTCATACCTCTTATAACGCGTCATATCTATGCAGCTCAGGACAACGCCGCCAATACAGTTCTCTTCCATAAGCGGGATAACCTCCAATTGGAACCATATCGTTTCTTGCGACAACGACAAATGAATGTGAAATTCCTTGCTATAGAAAGAACAGTCCCCTTGAAGAATGTTATTCAGCTGAGAAAGGAACATCGGGGCATTAGGGCACAAATCCCGATTGTCCGGATTCTTTAGAAACTCGATAAGATTTAATCCGGGTCGATCCCATAAAGGAGATAGACCCAACTGAGCGGCTTTCTTTGCCCAGGTTGGGTTCACCTGCTGGATGGTACCTTGGGTATCGGTTATGGCCAGGCTTTGGTTCAGGGACTGGGCAGCCGAAATCCATAAAGACAGACTATGGGTCATCGCGAACACTCCTATCTGAAATTACTAAAGGATAGATGCTGGCCTGGCTATTGTCACCGTGTGCGGGATCAAGATGTGAAGGATCTGGATGGTCTATGATATAATGGCCTGAAAGGATTGCCCAAGACATAAAAAGGTTTAATCAAATTATACACGTAAATACGTGACTTTACAACAAAATGACGTAAATGCGTAATGGTTTTGCGAAGGAGGGCCGAAGAGTTGTCTATTTATGAAAGGATCGAATCGCTCATCAAAAGCAAAGCTATGACCAAGAAGGAATTCTGCAAGGAACTTGGCATCAGCACCGGAAACTTGGGCGACTGGAAGCGCGGCAAATCTTCGCCTGGCACGAATAAGCTCATCGATATTGCCGCATATTTCGATGTGAGTCTGGATTGGCTGATGACCGGCCGGGAACGTGAAGCAGTACAGGTGCATGAGGAAAGAGAAGCTTATGCTGCGGACGAGCCGGACTGGATCCGCCTTAGCAGCCGTTTGACAGAGCGTGAGAAGGCTTTTATTCAGGAGTATTTGGAGTTTACCGAATACCGCAGAAAGATAAAGAGAATGGGCGGAAAATAATAACACTTTACTTTTAGTTCCCGCGGCGATATAATATAAAATGTTCGTTTCAAACATAACCTGCGGTCGTGGTGGAATGGCAGACACGCTATCTTGAGGGGGTAGTGGGTGTATACCCGTGGAGGTTCGAGTCCTCTCGACCGCATATGGCAAATGAAGAAAAGCCGTTTCTTTAGTAGATTATATCTACTGGAGAGACGGCTTTTTTGCTGTTGAATTGGATTTGGACCGCCCCTCAAAACCGTCTGGCAGGTTTTAACATTCAGAGAACAATCATTTGACATTCCCCTAAAGATTGGGATTTACACTCTTAATAGTTCTGATCATTGTTGGGAGGAGATTTAGTGAATAAACTACTGAAAGGCTTGGCAATCGGCGGATTGGTATTATCCGTTGTTTCTGCCGGATCATTGGCAACAGCGAAGGAGAATACCTCGGGGGCGGCAGTCTCGAAAGGGCAGTCCAAAAATTTGATCGTTCTGATCGGAGACGGCATGGGGCCGGCGCAAGTATCGGCGGCTCGTTATTTTCAACAATACGAGAATAATGTAAAAAGCCTGAATTTAGATCCGTATTATGTCGGACAAGCGACGACTTATGCGGATCGCGGGGAAGACGGCGGACAAATTGTCTCTGGAATCGTGACGGATTCGGCCTCTGCGGGAACGGCATTTGCGACGGGGAATAAAACGTATAACGCAGCTATCAGCGTCTCCAACGAAGACGTCTCCAGACCGTTTGCCTCCGTGCTTGAAGCCGCTGAGCTGAATGGCAAATCGACAGGTCTCGTTACGACAGCGCGTATCACTCATGCCACACCGGCAGTATACGCTTCGCATGTGCGCAACCGTGACAACGAGAATGCAATCGCATCGCAGTATCTCGATAGCGGGATCGATGTGCTGTTTGGCGGGGGTGAATCATTTTTCCTGACAAAAGAAGAAAAGGGCAAGCGCAGCGATAAAAATCTCCTTCCTGAATTTGAGGCCAAAGGCTATAAAGTCGTAAAAACAGGACAAAACCTAGGCAAGCTGTCTGCCAAGGATTCCAAAGTGCTGGGATTGTTCGGAAGCTCTCACGTTGCTTACGTGCCGGATCGTACGGCTGAAGTTCCAAGCCTGGCTGAGATGACCTCGAAGGCGCTCGAAATTTTGTCCGCCAACGAGAATGGGTTCGCCATCATGATCGAGGGAGGACGCATCGACCATGCCGGCCATGCGAACGATTTGCCAACGATGGTTCAAGAAGTGATTGATTTTGACGAGGCCTTTAAGGTGGCGATTGAATTCGCCAAGAAGGACGGAAATACGTCGGTCGTCGTTACCGCTGATCATGAAACGGGCGGCCTTTCCTTATCCCGGGACAACATTTACGAGCTTAATGTAGATCTATGGAATCAACAGAAGAATTCCTCCGAGAGCTTGGTAACGGTTTTGAATGAGGCAAAAACGATCGCGGACGTGAAAAAAATCGTTGCGAACAATACTTGGATTACTGATCTGACGGATGAAGAGGCGCAATATATCCTCGACGGCGACGGCTCCTCATATAAACGTGAAGGCGGGTATAACGCCGTCATCTCCAAGCGTCTGCTTGTCGGCTGGTCCGGTCATGGGCATTCTGCTGTGGATGTAGGCGTGTGGGCTTACGGGCCGATCGCGGAGAAAGTAAAGGGTCAAATCGACAATACGCGGATCGCTACAGCTAGCGCTGAGGTGCTGGGCGTTGACTTGCAACAAGCGACGGCTAACCTGCAAGCGAAGCATCTGTATCCAAAATTCAAAATTAACCGCAGCAATGAAGTGCTCTATCCGGCCAAAGCGTTAACGGAAGCGCTTGGGGGCAAGTACCAGATTGCAAACGGGATAGCTACGATCAGCGGCAAGGGCGGTACGGTCACTGTCGATTTGAACGCGAAGAAGGCTAAATTGAACGGAAAAGACTCCTCGATTTCCGCAGATATTGATAATGATGTGCTGTACCTTCCGTTAACGGCATTTAGTCAAGTATCGGGACAATCCTTGAAGTGGGACGCTCTGTCCGAACGGATCGTACTGAAATAACGATAAACATACAAATGGGGATGCCCAGCTGGGAAACAGGGGAATGTGCTTCTCCTGTTTTCCTGTATTTTCAGATAGGGGGAAAGAATATGCTGCAAATTCAAGGGGTGAAGAAAGGGTTCCATGTAGGCGGTAGCCGTATTCCGATCCTTGACATTCCGCAGTGGGACGTCGGGCGTGGGGAGAAAATAGCGATCATCGGACCAAGCGGCTCGGGAAAAAGCACCTTGCTTCATATTATTAGCGGAATTCTCCGGGCGGACGAAGGGGAGGTGCAAATCGACGGGCAAGCGATCCATCGCATGACGGAGCCGGCGAGGGACAGCTTTCGCGCTAGCCGCATCGGCTATATCCTGCAGGATTTTCACCTGATTCCTTCGCTTTCGGCAAGGCAGAATGTCGAAATTGTGATGCCTGCCCAAATGGGTGCCGCAGAGCGGCGGAAACGCATCGATCTTTGGTTCGAGCGGGTTGGGCTCGGCGATCGCAGCCGCCACTTGCCATCACAGCTGTCCCGGGGACAGCAGCAGCGCGTTGCGATCATTCGGGCGCTGGTCAATGAGCCGCCGCTCGTCTTGGCGGATGAGCCTACAGGCAGCCTGGACTGGGAAACGGCGGACGAAGTGACGGATTTGCTGCTGGAGCTTTGCCGCGAAGAACAGCATACATTAATCGTCGTAACGCATGATCTGAATATGGCGAACCGTTTTCCGAGACGAGTCCATATTGGCGAAATCAATCAGATCACCGGAATGAAGCGTTTGGCCGAAAATCGGGAGGAGAGGGCGATATGAACTTTTTTCACCTCATCCTAAGAAATATGCTGCACCGGAAATTTCTGTCCCTCCTGACGATTCTGTCTGTAACGGCCACGGTCGCATTTGTCCTGCTTCTCTCGTTATCCAAGGCGAGCGTTGAACAAGGGGCACAGAAGGGATACGGTCCATTTGACGTTGTCGTGGGCGCGCAGGGAAGCCAGACTCAGCTGGTGCTGAATACCTTCTATCACATTGGCGCTCCAGTCGGGAATATTCCCGGCCGCACAATGGATATGGTTCTGGAGGACAGCGGGGTCGAGAAGGCGTATGCCATCACAACTGGCGATAACTATAACGGTTATCCGATCGTGGGCGTTAACCCGGAGTATTTTCTAACCCGGTATGGCGACCAGAAGCTGCAGGAAGGAAGCTTATACAGCGAGACCGGCGAAGTGGTCGTCGGGGCTTATGTGGCTCGAATGCTCGGGCTGCGGGCAGGAGATACCTTTACGGGGGCGCACGGACTGGTCGAGGGCGCGCATCATGCAGACATGGACGACGAAGGTCATGGCGAATCAGGCGAACATCATGATGACCACGAAAGCTTCATTTATACGGTAAAGGGCATTCTGCCCATGTTGAATACCCCGGATGATCGTGCGGTCTTCACGACCTTGGATTACGCCTGGGCGGTCCATGGCCAGATGTCGGGAGAGAGGGAGATTACAGCCATTCTGATCAAGCCGGCTAGCCTGCTCGGTGCGCAGGGATTGAAGACTAAACTCGAGGGCATGCCTCAAGTCCAGGCCGTGTATACAAGCAAAGCTGTAGCGGATGTGGTGAATCTCGTGGATCAAGGGGCTGGAATCATTGAGGTGGTGACGGTGCTGTGTGTCATCCTGGCTGCCATATCAATTCTGCTGTCGCTTATCGCAGCTGTCAATGAAAGAACGAAGGACGTAGGTCTCCTGCGTCTGCTCGGAAAATCAAAAGGCTACGTGCTGATGACGCTGGTCGGAGAAGGGATATTGGTAACGGCAGCTGGGCTTGTCTCAGGATTTCTGGCCGGGCATGCAGCAAGTTATGTTCTGAAAGATGCGCTGTTCAGTTATGCCGGCATCCAGATCACTCCATTTCAATGGAGTGCTGATCATATCATTATTGCGGCAGCAACGATGGCGATTGGTGCCCTTGCTTCCCTGGGACCGGCCCTGCGGTTGTACCGGATGGATTCATTGTCGCTATTCAAAGCGTAAGGAGGTATCCTGAATTGAAAAAAATATTACTCGTATTGCCGATTCTTGCTGCGGTCGTGTTGCTGCAAGCGTGCGGCCAGAAAGAGTTAGCCAGTGAACAAGCAGGTTCGTTTGCGGCGGCAATAAACCGCAGCCCGGCAGCAGTTACGCCAAATTCCTATGACCCTCTATCTACAGGTAAAGAAGCTAATGCAGCGGTGAAGGCGCCGGAGGATCGACCTGCTGATGAAGAGTGGAAGGAAGATAAAGGCGGGGTGGAGCAGCCGGGTAGTGGGGATGATACTGCTAAGGCGGAGCTTCCTGTACAGAAGCCCGCCGTGCAGGAACTCCCTGTCCCCGAAGCGAAACCGATCGTTAATGCGGGGGACGGAAGTAAGGCGGCCGAACCTTCTGCAGCCCCACCGAAGAGCGTGGCGATAGAAAGCCCGGTGCGATCTTCGGCAGAGAAGAACGTGAAGAAGGGCACCGAACAGACTGCGGCAAATGCAGCTCCCAAAGTGGAGGCAGTAGTGACTGCGGAGGAAGATAAGCTGCAGGCTGCAGAGGAGACGAAAGGAACGGGGCCAGCGAAGATCGGCTGGTCGGAATTTTTTGATGGGGATGACCAAACGACGCCTTCGGACCGCTTCTGGGATCTCAGCGGTTCTACCGTAACGATAAAGGGATTTATGGGCGAGGTGCTGTCCTTTGAGAAAAACTGGTTTCTGCTTATCCCCGAGCCTGGCGCGGAATGCCCTTTTGACAATGGAGACGAGACCTATTGGAACAAGATCATGATCGTGTTCGTGCCAGATGATGTGAAGTTGAGATATAAGTCGGAGCCGCTGGAGATCACAGGACGTCTCGACGTCGGTATTAAAATCGACGAGTCGGGATATAAAACGATGTTCCGCCTATATGACGCCTCCTTCAAGGAAATCAAATCCTGACGGGGAAACAGGAGAATAACCAGGGCAGGCGTTTCAAAGCGGTCTTATTGCTTTAAATGGACAATGACCCGAATATTTTAACAAGGAGGGAACGATTCATGGAAGCAATGTATACGGCAACCGCTACGATTCAGGGAGGAAGATCCGGCACCGTGGAGACTTCGGACGGGGCGTTGAAGCTCGAACTGAGCATGCCCAAAGCAATGGGTGGACAAGGCGGCTCCGGCACTAACCCGGAGGAGCTGTTCGCGGCCGGATATGGCGCTTGTTTCGCCAGCGCTCTGGAGCATGTAGCAGAACAAGACGGCATAAAGCTGGAGCAGGCAATCGTGAAGCATCATGTGAGCATCGGCAAGGATCCTGCAGATGGCGGATTCCAATTAGCTGTGGCCATCGATGCGCAAATTCCGGGAGTAGAGCGAGGCACAGCCCAACAATTGCTGCATAAGGCGCATGATTTTTGCCCTTATTCGAAGGCGACACGAGGCAATATCGAGGTGAAGCTGAACTTAATTGAAGGTTAATGATATGAAAAGACTTCTCATGGGCAATACTGTTCTGGAGAAGTCTTTTTGATCACATTGAAATGGATTTAATTGTCATTCAATTCCAAGTTGACACACCGTAAAAAATTATTTAATATGTCTAAGTACTAAATAGGACTTAAATCTGATAATACGGGTGATGACCATGTCTTACAGACCGAGTGTACAGAACGTGACCAAGGCCAGCAGCAATGAAAAAGAAGGACTGTATGAATTCATCGTCACAATGGCTGATGGCACAGCGTGCCGGGTATTTTTCCACCGGAATCCGGAATGGCGGCTTACGAACGTCAGCCGGCTTCAGCGAACACCTTGTCCAGTTTGCCGCAAAGATTTCATTTGCAAATGCATGGACAAATTCAGCGGAGAGATTAAGCAGCAAATGGATGACGGTCAGTGGATTGAGAAGGCGCTGGCTCAGTAAGATAGCAGTCAATCAACGTTGGAGACGGGCTCGTAGAGGGATCTATGGGACGTTCATAAGATTGAAAAGCAAGCGGGTCGACCAAGGAGTTTCCTTGGCTGACCCGCTTGCTTTTTTCGTTTGTCCGAAGTCATGCTATAATTGCAATAAAAGCGAGGTGAAGGAACGATGGCGCAAACTTCGGGACAGCACGATAACGTCGTCCTGTTTGATGGCGTATGCCATTTATGCCAGGGAGCCGTTAAATTTATAATCAGAAGGGACCCAGAACGCCGCTTTCGGTTCGCTTCCCTCCAATCAGAAGCTGGGGAGAGAATATTGCAGGGCAGCCGGCGCCCGGACATTTCTCCTGATCGGATAAACACAATTGTCCTGTATCAGAACGGCGTTTATTATACGCGTTCATCCGCTGCGCTGCGAATCGCAAAAGGATTGCGGTATCCTTGGCCGCTTGCCTTTGGATTCATTATTGTACCGCGATTTATACGGGACGCCGTATACCGCATCGTTGCGGCTAATCGCTATCGATGGTTCGGCAAGGACGAGACATGCCTTGTGCCCACGAAAGAGAATAAGGAACGATTTTTGCAGGATGGATAATCATCTTCAGAAAAAGCCTTGCGAGAGTCAGAGAAGTATGTTATTCTAACTGTAAATTTCAGGGATGAACGACGGAAGCACCGTCCAACAACCGCATCTGCGGTTATTGGACGGTGCTTTTTTGCGTTCTTGAAAGGTTGTGATAAGGGTGGTTCCAGTTCGGCTTGTTCTGGCCGCTAGGGATGAGCAGTATATCGAGCCTTTTTTGCATTATGTCCGCCACAGCGAGTTTGACCGCCGCTTTTCCGTAACGGCTTTCAGCCGCGAGGATGCTTTCGTGCGGCATATGGAATCGAGCCGGCTTTACGCAGATGTCGTATTAGCCGAGAAATCGTTTCTTGAAGCGTGGCTGGGTAGCGGGGAGACGCCCCAAGTTCCATATGTTCATCTTGAGGAGGAGGGGACTGCGAAAGGTTGCGGAAAGAGCATTTCCAAGTATCAGCCGCTGCCTTTGCTTCTAACGGCGGTACTGGAATATGCGAGGGGAGGAGCCGCAGCCAGGGAGCCGGTGGATGGCAAGGCGCTTGTCGTCGGAGTATATTCCGCAGTAGGCGGATGCGGCAAGACAACGGTGGCCGCTCATCTTGTAAAGCAGCTTGCCGGAGAAGGCCGCAAGGTATTTTATCTGAATCTGGAAACGATCAGCAGCGGCATATTATCCGAAAATTCTTCTGTACAGGAAGGGCAGCATCGTACCCATGGCCTTGCCCGGCTTCTATACGACTTGAAGGCGGCGGGGGAGCGGGGCGAGCCTATAAATCAACCGGTCTCGTCTTATGCGTACAGGCATCCGGCCCTTGAAGGCGATACATTTGGGCCAGTGGACAATTTAAATGAAATGCTGGAAATGGAGTCCGGGGATACTGCTCGGCTGATTGATTTTATTGCGGACAGCGGACTTTATGACGTCATCGTCGCCGATGCCGATTCGTATCCTAATGCGCGAACAGAAACGGTGCTGGATCGTGCCGACAAGCTGGTCTGGCTGCTGGCCGGCGAAGAGAATGTGGTGCGCAAGAGCGGATTATGGATATCTCACATGGAACGGTCAAATCCAGAACGCTGTCGCTTGATTATGGGAAAAGCATTGTTCGCGGTGAACCGGTGCATGGGGGAAGCGGGTCTGTCGCTGCCAAGACCTGGCATGACAGCAGAGATCGTGTTGCCTAATATACCATCCTGGAATCAGTTGACGGGACAAGGGGACCTGCTGCAATCCCCGGTTTTTCAGAAGGAAATGCTTAAGCTCAGCCGCAGTCTATACAGCTGGGGTCATGCCCTTGGAATTGGGGGAGCATCGGGGTGACGGAGGATTTTTTTACGGAACTGCGCGCAAGCATTCGCTCGGGACTGGATATGACATCAACGCTATCAGACTCGCAACTGATGGATTACATTGAACGCCGTGTTCTTGCAGACAGCGGACTTAATGAGTTGACGGCTTCTGAGAAGCGGAAATGGGTGCGCAGGCTTTATGACTCTTTTCGGGGACTTGACGTGCTTCAGCCTCTCGTGGACGACCGGTCAGTGTCAGAAATCATGATCAACAGCCACGAGGAAATTTTTATTGAACAAAATGGCCAGGTGCGGCGAATTGATGTGCGCTTTGAATCACAGGAGAAATTGGAGGACATGATTCAGAACATCGTTTCTACGGTAAACCGTGTCGTGAATGACTCCTCGCCGATTGTGGATGCAAGGCTTCCGGGCGGGTCGCGGGTGAATATTGTGCTTCCTCCGATAGCGCTCAAGGGTCCAACCATGACGATCCGCAAGTTTCCGGAGCAGCCTGTAACGATGGAGCGGCTGGTGGAATGGGGTTCGCTGACCGAAGAGGCGGCTCTTTTTCTGCAAGGTCTCGTCAAAGGGAAATACAACATTTTTATTAGCGGGGGAACGGGGTCCGGGAAGACCACTTTTTTAAACGCACTTTCGCAATATATTCCGCCGGATGAACGGGTGATTACGATTGAAGATTCGGCGGAGCTGCGGATCGTCACCGTGCCGAATCTAGTTTCCCTGGAGACACGCAATGCCAATACGGAAGGAAAAGGAGAAATCTCGGTTCGCGACTTAATCAGAGCTTCACTGCGAATGAGGCCAAACCGGATCATTGTCGGCGAGGTGCGCGGCAGCGAAACGATCGATATGCTGCAGGCGATGAACACTGGACATGACGGGAGCTTGTCAACCGGCCACGCTAACAGCACGAAGGACATGATTAGCCGGCTGGAGACGATGGTGCTGAGCGGGGCTGCACTGCCTGTTCAAGTGGTACGCCAGCAAATCGGCTCAGCGATTGATATTTTTGTTCATTTATCCAGGCTAAGGGATCGTTCACGCAGGGTCATGGAAATCTCGGAAGTATGCGGTCTTGTCGAGGGGGAGGTGATGCTAAATCCGTTATTTGTTTTTCAGGAAGAAGCAGAGATCGAGGGGAAAATCCGCGGGAGGCTGACAAAGCGGAGTAGCCTGGCGAATCTCGACAAGCTGCGGATGGCGGGGATTGATTTTGGAACAGGAGCTTGAACAAGCGAAAACGGCAGGAGGCGGGAACGCATAATGAAATTGGGGTTTGGACGACGCGGCAGGCCTTCACCCCCGGGGAGTGAGGCGGAAGGACTGCCGGATTATCAGAACTACGTACTGTCAGGAAAGCAAACTATGCTCTGCCTGGCTGCAGGGGGCGTAATGTTTACGGCTGTCGGATATATCTTTTTCCATTCCTGGCTGCTGGCGCTTTTGCTTGCCGGCGCGGCACTGTTTGTACCAAAGCCGTGGAGCAGGTACCTGCTTCGCAGGCGGAGGGAAGCGCTCAGCCTGAATTTTAAACAGGCGCTCTATTCATTGTCCTCCTCGCTGGCAGCAGGCCGTTCCGTCGAAAACGGATTTCGCGAAGCGATTCAGGATCTTCGGCTGCTGTATCCAGACGGCAAGAATGATCTTATGATCGAGCTTGGGATCATATGCACCCGGATGGAATACGGGGAGCCGGTCGAGGATGCATTACAGGATTTCAGCAGACGGGCCGGTATGGAGGACATCAGCAATTTTGCGGATGTGTTTACGACCTGTAAACGCTCTGGAGGCGATCTGGTAGAGGTCGTGAGAAGAACCTCATCTATTATTAGCGAGAAGCTTGAAATCAGCCAGGAAATCAGCGTCATGATTGCCCAGAAGCGCTTTGAGGCCAAGGCGATGCTGGCATCTCCGGTCCTGTTTCTATTATTCATGGATTTAACTTCTCCAGACTACATGCAGCCGCTTCATCAAGGTGCCGGACTGGTCGTTTCGTCGGCTGCCTTAATTCTGTTTGCCGTATGCGCCTGGATCATGATGAAGATCATGGATATCCGGGTTTAGGAGGGGTGCTCATATTGACATGAACTTGCTGTGGGGAATTTTGGCGATCGTCCTGCTTTTTGCCTGGGCGCTGCTGTACAGACAAACGTTACGGCGGTATCCCGGCACTGCGAAACTGGAGATGGATGGCATCCGGCTGCAGAAATTGGCCCCTCCCATGCTTTATGTACTGGAGCGGCTCCAGGTGTCGCAAAGGTTTCCGCTGTTCTTCTTCAAAATCCAGCGCTCGGTCAGGCAGATTAACGGCCAGCAGCGCGGCGGGGAGTACACGCTGCTCTTTTTGGCAGAGATGCTTACCTACAGTTACCTGCTGCTGTTTGGCGGCTGCTTGATTTCAATAGCGATGGAGGGGGAAGCCAGCGGGTTCCTCATTGGGCTTCTGCTCGCCGTTCTGCTGCCGGTTGCGCTAATTAGCGACTTGCACAGCAAGGTGAAGCGGCGGGAACAGCAGATTCTGCTTGAATTGCCAGAGCTGTTGAATAAAATCGTCCTGCTTGTCGGCGCCGGCTCGACAGTTCAGCAGGCGATCAAGCATTGCCTGGAACGGAAGCGCGGGCAAGAGAGCCATCCTTTGTATCGCGAGCTGTTTCAAATGCAGCGGGAATGCGAAGGAGGATATTCCTTTGCTCAGGCTATGGAAGGCTTTAGCAAACGCTGCGGCATCCAGGAGGTGTCCGCATTTACGACGGCGGTATTGCTGAATTTTCGCCGCGGCGGCAGCGATTTCGTGATGGCGCTTCGCGATCTGTCCCATTCGCTATGGGAGAAACGGAAAGCGGTCGGCAAGACCCTGGGAGAGCAGGCTTCATCCAAACTGGTTTTTCCAATGGTGCTGTTGTTTTTAATAATTGTTATTTTGGTGGGGACTCCCGCATTCATGATTATGGATCTGTAGCTTTTATTAATTCGAGGAGGGGTTTGCTGATGTTAGAGGTATTGCGCGGAAGAATGGGAGAGCTTTGGCGGGATGAAGACGGTCTCGGTATGCTCGAGATGATTTTGATCATCGCGGTCATCGTTATTATTGCCGTGATCTTTCGTAAGGAGTTGAAGGCGATTGTTGAAAATCTGCTGTCCAAGGCTGACAAGAAGACGGACTCCTTTATGGACGGCGGAGAATAGTGAAGCTGCTGCGAAACAAGGATGGGAACTTTACGATAGAAGCCTCGCTTGTATTTCCGGTCATATTTTTTACGATACTGCTGCTGCTGTTTTTTTGCATGTATTTATACCAGAATGCAGTGTTGGGCCATACGGCTTTCGCAGCTGCCGAGCGCAGCGCCTATGTATGGGATAACAGCTACCGCGAACCAAGGACAGGGGCCTATGAGGAGGATCAGCATGATTCGCTGTATTGGCGAATACATGACGACGGCATGCTGCAGCTTCTCTTCGGCTCGTTCAGCGGAAATTCCCCGGCTGTATTGGAGCTGGAGCTGCCAAATAGTGCAGAGTCCAGCGGCAGTCTGCCTTTGAAGAAGCTCGGAAATATCGGCCGTGAAATTCCGGCCGGGATGGAAGGGCATATGAAATACGATAACAGGCTGCTGTTCCGTAAAGTTTCCGTATTTTTACACCGGAACATCTCCCTTGCTCCGCTAGAAACCATCATCGGGGACGCCAGGCAAGCAGGGCATTCCGCCTCTTATATTGTAGAGCCGGTGGAATGGATCCGAACCGTCGAGCTTGTCCGTTATTACGGAGCGAGGTTTAAAGGAACAGGCAAGGAGCATGTCAGTCAGGCCGACGCGGGGAAAGCGCTGAAACTATATGCGAAATAAGGCCGCATCTTGTTGAAGGGGGTTCCTATGTTGGACAAGCGCCGTTCAGAACAGGGGGCAGTAACGGTATTTCTGATTGTTATTTTTGCGGCTGTTTTTGCTTTTGTGGCGATTTTTATTGACTTCGCCAGAATGTCGGCGCTGCAGGCGAGAACGGAGGTGCTCGCTCATTCCGCAGCACGCTCCGTTCTATCTGCGTACGATAAGCAGCTGCTGGAGAAATACGGATTGTTTGCGTTCGGTGAGACGGATGAAAATTATTTAATGTCCAAGGTGCTCCAGGACAACTTTCAGCTGGCAATGCGGAGCGATAATTTGCCTATTATGGAAGCGCAACTGGATTCTTCCTCCGTAGAATTGCTGCGCCCCTTGGGACACTACTCTGTCTTCAGGCGGCAAATTCGCGAGGACATGAAATATAAAGCACCGATTGATTTTGCGATTGAAGTCGTCAACAAATTCAAGCCAATGGCGCAGATCATGAAAGAGGCCTCCAACACGGTGGATTTACTTAGCAAGCTGCAAAGGTTGTATGATCAGCGGGAGGATAAATTGGATCAATTGCTGTCCGCGCAGAAGCAAGCTGCTTCGTCCGCCAAGGGGTATACAGACCGCCTAGCCAGGCGGAATTATACGTACATTCCGGATCATTTGCTGGGAAGCCCCATTCACCTGATAGCTGATGCGGCCTCCCAATACAACGACTATTTGGCCAAAGCGGAGGAGGATCGGGATAGGGAGGCGTCCGAACGAGTGTATTCCGATTTGCTGGCGGATTACCGATATGACACTGGAAGGGCCTTTAATGCACTGTCGCAAGCCGATCAGGAGGCCGCAGTTCAGCATGCCCAACAGCTTATCGCGGCTAGAGCTTTGCTTGAAGAAGTACGGGGAATCAACGAGCAAATGCGTCAGGTTATCAAGGAGTCCGAAAGCAGGCCGGCACAGCATGGATATGATTCCGTATCCCGGGGACTAAGCATAGGAGGTGACGAAGCAGCTTCCGGCGAGTCGGAAATCGCCGAAATCCGCGGCAGGAGCGAAAACTTGTTGTTGCAGGCATCGCTCTTAATGGACTTGGAAGCAGGGATCGAAGCCCAAGAGGCGAGCTTCAACAGCGCTCATCAAGCCGTTGCCTCCCTGCTATCCAGCTCTTCGGATATGGGTACGGCATCTTCTGGCAGCGCCAGCGGTTTTAAATCGAAGACGATGCAGGCCAGTCGGGAAATCGACCGATATTTGCGTACTTATTCCGATTCAGGTAGCGGTAATGCGCTGCAGCAAATCCAAGCCAAAGTAGAGGCTCATCGTTCAAGCGACGCACAGCGCAAGCAGACAGAGCAGCAAGCTGCTGCAGAACTGAAGCATGCGTTCAGTTTGCTTCGGCAGATCGAAGAACTAAAGAACAAAATGGGCGAGCATCAAAAGCAATTTGATGTGCTGAGGTCTTATTTTGATAACAATCGCGCATTAAATCAAGATCATTCCGCCGCGGAAGCGGGACAAGGTATCCGGGGGCGCAGTCCAGATCCATACGAGACCGGGGAGCAAGCCATGGGGGGCATGGATGTTTTGTACGCTTCCTTGTCTGAAATGATGTCCGGCATAACGGACAATGGCTATCAGACAGAGTATGTTGTCAGTTACTTTGATTTCTTCGACGTCAGCACGCTTAAGGAGCTTATGGAAGGCCGGTCGGATAAGCTGGATGCGATGGTAGAGCAATTTGCCCCGCAGCGGCAGGAGGTAGAGTATATATTGTACGGTTTTCATAATCCAGCAGGAAATGTTGCCGCTGCCTACGGTGAAATATTCACTATGCGTCTTGCGATTCGTACGATGGAGGGACTCATCAAGCATGCGAGCAAGGTCAACCCGCTGTTGATTTTGGCCTCTGCCTTGCTTTATGGAGTTGTTGAGGCCGTCAAGGATATGGTGCGGCTATGCCAAAAGGGAGGCTTACAGCTTAGCGATTATTTGAGAGTCGAATTAACGTACAGGGATCACCTTCGGTTATTTCTGCTGCTCCATGGTACCAGCGATCGGCGCCTGTCGCGGATGTTATCGGTAGTTCGCTTAAATACAGGCATCAATCCCGATGAACGGGCTACTTATATTCAGGGTGAAGTAACCGTAGCTTTGCCATTATGGTTCTTGCCGGGAGTGTCCAAAGCCATTGGCAGCGCCGGCGCTTTACAGGGACGAGTGGAAGGAAGCCGATATTATGCCGTCAAGCAAGCGCATTATTCATATTGAGTCTGCTGACAAAACCTCTAGCGGGAGCATCGTGCTGGAAGCTTCGCTTGTGCTGCCTATTTTCATCATGGTCATGTTCTTCTTTATTTACATGGTTCAAATGACCGTCTATTCCGTACAATTGAACAGCGTTGCTTCCAATGCGGTAAGGCAGGTATCCGCGCATATATATCCCGTTGCCTTGGCCGTAGACCAGTATTCGGAGCAAAAAAAAAGAGAGGGGAAGAACGATGGCGGCGCTGTAGGGCAAGGGAGCGTGTTCGATTGGAATATGCCCAAATTGTCGCTGTCGGAATGGGCCGGGCAATATGCCGATAAGCTTCCCGAACCTTTATCCCAGTGGATTATGGATGCGGCAGCCAAGGGGGATGAACCGCTGGGCGACTTGAAGAACAGCGTGCTGGAAGCGGTTCTTGATCCTGCAGTGAAACCGCTGTTGCAACCTTTCGTACAGAATACGCAGCTTAGCGAGCGGCGGCTGCATGTGAGCCGGATTATCGTGCCTGATCTGAAGACGGGAAAGAACCCTTACTTTGGAATCGAGTTAAGCTATGAACTGCCGATTAAAGTGCCCCTCAGCAATCGGAAAATCGTGCTTCAGGCGAGGGCGCAGGAACGGCTCTGGATCGGGGATACCGGGGAGCTAGAGACGGATGCAAGCGGGGAACAGGCCGAGGGACGGGCTCCGGTGATCTTGACCAAGCCGGATCCGGCATATGCCGGCCGTAAAGCGCGGGTCAGCGCCCAGGTTGAGCCGGGGGTGATCGCCAAGCTGACGGTGTATTACAAGAGCGGGGTAAGCCAGGCCAAATTTCTGGGGGAAGCTTCCGCGGATGAAAACGGCATTGCGGAGTGGCAATGGCTTGTCGGCGGCAATACGACGCCCGGCACTTGGATATTCGTGGTCGAGACGGAGGACGGGCTGCGTACGACAGCTGAGTTTGTTGTTGAAAGCCCGAACAAAAAATGACGAGGAGTGCTGCTATGCATGTTATTGAAATTTGGGGCTGCTTTTTATTGCTTGCTGCTGCGTTCATTACCGATATTCGCACGATGAAAATCCCCAATGTGATTACAATAACCGGTACGGTGCTTGGTATTGCATATCATGGAATTTCCGGCGGGTCAGCAGGTTTTATATTTGCTATAAAGGGTGCTGCTGTCGGCTTTGGCGTAGTGGCAATATTGTATGCGGTGCGGGCCGTAGGCGGAGGTGACGTGAAGCTGTTTGCCGGAATCGGAGCTTGGGTTGGCGTACCGCTGACATTATCCGTGCTGATGTACTCGATTCTGGCTGCCGGCTGCATCGGCATTTTGATTCTAATTTGCCGAAGAGAAGCGGTGAGGCGGCTTGGAGGCATACTGCGCAGTATCTTGGGTGTTATCATGCTGCGCAGTATAAGTCCAATTCGGTCCTTTACAGTGCAGAACAAGCCACTAACTTTTCCGTTTATGCTGGCTGTGTTGCCCGGTGCCATCATGGCAGTCTATTATTTTTAGGGGCAGGGAGTGAGCTTTCGTTTGAAAGGGATAGTAACTGATTTTGTCAGGAATGATGGGACATATATGGTGGTTAATACGGAAGATGGGCTGCATGCTGAGCAGTTGAATTTAGTACAGAGAAATATGGTGAATTCGGTAGCGATCCCCCATCTGCTGCGGCTGGAAGTGAGGGAGATTGATTTTAAAGTTACGCTGCATTATGAGATTACCGGAAAAAGAATGCTGTCGCAGTGCCTGAAAAGCGAATGGATGACGATGACGGAATTCTACAGCATTTTACTGCAAATCGTTAAAGTTCTCAATAGCAGCAAGGAATATATGCTCTCTTCCGGAAATTATCTCCTGGATGAAGATCATATATTTGTGGAAGATTCATTGCCGAGCGGTACTATCTATCTGGCCTATCTGCCCATGCTCCATACACCTCCAGATCAATCCATTGCCCAATCTATGCTGCATCTCGTCAACCGTATGATGACAAGGGTTAAGAATATAGAGGGAAGCGGCATTCAGAAAATTATCGGTTTATGTGGGGGAGAGCTGTTCTCGGTAACCGGGTTAAAGGATTTGCTGATATCACTGCTGCTCGAGGAAGATTCTAGTGAAGGGCAGGGATCAAACGTACATATCCGTGATACCGGGAGAAGACCACGTGAGTTAGATGCTCCTGAAGTGCCGATTTCGCCGAATTCCAAAAATATATCTCAAGTACCGTTTGCCGACCCTGAACCAAGCTTAAGCTCAGTTCCTAGTGCCAGCATTCACGAAGGAGCTTTGATGAAGAAAGAGGGAGGAGTATATGAGGAGGAGGCGGAGGGCCGGACAGTAATTAAACCAGCATATATATGGCTAGGCGCTGCGTTACTGGTTGCGCTCATCTGGAAGCTTGCGTATTTGGATGGGCCTGCTCGCAATGGACTTTACATTAGTGCGGGGTCATCGCTGGCTGTAATATTCATTGCGCTGCTAATCCAGAGCGGAAAATTTGACTTGGTTCGTTTTTTTAGGGGCAAGGGCAATGAGGAAGGGGATTTTCAAATTGACGATAATGTTCGTTTAGCCGGGGAGGAGGAACATGAAAGGTCTAGGTTCACCAAACACCGCAAGCTGGAGCGCTATGAGGAGAAATGGAGATGGAACGCCCCGTCCCCCTCTATTGAGCCTTTTCCAATTAGTTCATCCGAATTCTATGAATCAATTCAGACTCCGGTATCCAAGCCGTATCGTGAGCATGTTGAAGCGCAGCCGCCCGCCGCGGCTTCCCCGGCAACCGTATTGTTGAAGGATTTAGCAAAGTCAGAGCGAGGACAGGCTGACAACATAAATTATTTGGATAAAATAACCTCTTCAGGTGCTGGATTTGAACGAATCCCTTTATCCAAAGGCAGCTTTATTATCGGCCGTTCCGAGGAATTAGCCCAATATGTGGAAAAGCAGGCCGGGGTATCCCGGGCTCATGTCGAGCTTATGATCCTGGAAGGTGATTGCCGCATCAAGGATTTAGGCTCCAGAAACGGAACCAAGTTAAACGGAGAACTGATTGCGCCTTACAAAGACTATCCGCTCGAACCGGGAGATTCGTTTACCATGGCCGAGGTTACGTTTCGTTACGGTAGAGAGATTCGAAATTCGGCATGACGAAGGGATAAGTAACTTGTAAGAAATATATATGTACAGCCCGCTGTCCCTGTACGGATGACGGGCTTATTGGCGTGTCTTTAAATCCGCTGCGGCGGATTCCAGCTCTGGATACTGAAAATGGAAACCGTGCTGCAACGCTGCTTGGGGCAGGACCCTTTGTCCTTCCAGCAGCAGTGCGGACATTTCGCCAAGCATCGTCTTTAATGCGAAGGCTGGCAGTGGAAGCCAGTATGGCCTGCGGTGAACCCGGCTGACAATCCTGCCGAATTCGTCGTTGGTCACGGGGGTTGGGCTTACTGCGTTGACAGCGCCTTCAACTTCCGAATGCTTCACACAGAAATCGATTAAGGCTACGATGTCGTGGATATGAATCCAGGGGACCCACTGTCTGCCAGACCCGATTTTACCGCCCGCCCCAAGCAGAATAGGAAGGCGCATGAGTGGATAGGCCCCGCCCTTATTACCGAGCACTACGCCCGTACGCAGCTTTACAAGCCGAATACCCCGAAAGCCATTCTCCGCTGCGGTTTCCCATTGGCGGGTCACATTTGCGAGAAAGTCATCTGCTTCAGACTGGGAGTTCTCATCAAATGTATCCGTTAGAGATGTTCCGTATATTCCAACGGCTGAGCCTTGAATGACTACTTCAGGTTTGCTGTTCAAAGACTGTACCCATTTGGCCGTTAAATTGGTCGCTTGCAGCCTAGATTGCAAAATGCTGTCCTTGGCTTTACTAGTCCAGCGCTGATTCAGGGAAGTGCCGGCGAGGTTGACGACTGCATCCGCCTCGATCCCGCGCGAAGAAGGCTGTGCAAGCTGCTCCCAGGTCAGGTAGGCAAGAGGAGCGGCTCCCTCTCTTGCTTGAGACTTGGGATCACCTTGACTATGCTGCTGGGGCTTGCGGCGCGTGATGACCGTAACATCATGTCCCTGCCGCTGCCAGTAGGAGGCCAAAGCGCTCCCGATAAAACCTGTTCCTCCGGTAATACAGATTTTCATCGCGATCCTCCCAGATAATATAATCGTGATAGCTATAAGAAAAACACCCGGCTAGCAGGCGTTCTTCAGACGTCGCGACCGGATGTATCATTTGTTCTATTTGTTGATCAAATGCTGATAGGGGCGGTAGTCGATATTGCTCTTTTCCAAAAAGTTCATCAGAAATTTGTAATCCCGCTTTGGCGTCGCTACGATATAGCCTTTGATACAGTGATCCTGCGTAACCTCGGAAGCTTCCTCCTGCAGGGCAATTTTGCCGATTTCCGCGGCAATCGAATGCTTGGCGATATCCCGGAACGGGGTAGGTACGGGCTGTACCAGCAGATCAAGGAACGCCTTCGCTTCATCCGTCCACAAATGCCGGCTTTTCTCGACCCAATGATTCTGCCAATCAAGCTTGGACATGCCGTCCGCCTTGGGGAGCACCTTCAGAAATTTGCGGAACATGAAAAAACCGCCGATGCACATGACGCCGAGCATGACGAATCCCCAGAATGCGATCGAGTTCATAAACCAGCGATTCGGCCCTGCCGAAGCCAGTGCAAGCCAAGTGATGTTCAAGTGCGGCATCGATTCATTCACCTCGAATAATTAGTCCTTAAAACCCTTCAATCTTTAAGAATTATACCTTATTTGTGGATTTATATCGATATTCAAGATAAAATAGGTTTGTTTAAAGAACGTTGTCCATAAGGGGGATAAAGAAATGTTAAAAATAGGTTCGCATGTCTCGTTCTCGGACAAGGGGCTATTAACCGCAACGGAGGAGGCCGCATCTTACGGCTCCAGCTCGTTCATGATATATACCGGCGCACCGCAGAATACGCGCCGCAAACCGATCGAATCGATGAATATCGAGGACGGCAAGGCCGCGATGGCCATTGCCGGCATTGACGAAATTGTCGTTCACGCGCCTTATATCATCAATCTGGGCTCTTATAAGTCTAACACGTACCAGCTGGCAGTAGACTTCCTGCAAGAGGAAATCCGCCGCACCCATGCGCTGGGCGTGCGAAATATCGTGCTTCACCCGGGCGCATTCACGGATAAAGATGCCGAATACGGCATTAACCGGATCGCCGAAGGCTTGAATGAGGTGTTGAACGGAACAGATGAAACGGAAGTTAACATCGCGTTGGAAACGATGGCTGGCAAAGGGACGGAAATGGGACGCAGCTTCGAGGAAATCGCCGCGATCATCGATAAAGTCCAGCATAATGAGCGTCTGACGATATGCTTGGACACCTGCCACATCCATGATGCCGGCTACGATATCGTCAACGATCTCGACGGCGTGCTGCACCAGTTCGATCAGCTGGTCGGCTTGAACCGGATCGCCGTCGTGCACGTCAATGACAGTAAAAACCCGATGGGGGCGCGGAAAGACCGCCATACGCCTGTCGGAACCGGATGGATCGGATTCGAGGCGCTTAACCGTGTGGTGCATCACGAATTGCTGCAGGGGCGTCCGTTTATCCTGGAGACGCCTTGGATCGGCAAGGAAGCCAAAACCCAGCGGCCGATGTATGAAGTCGAAATCGCCCTGCTTCGGGGGAGCGTTCCTGAGAGATTCGGCGAGTCCTTCCTGTCGGAAATAGAGATGCTGAGCAGCTTCTTTGCGAAACGCGATATTGAACAGCGCGCGTTCGTGCTGGATACCTGGAAATTGCTCAAGGACGACGCCAAAGCAAGAAAGGCGGATCCGCGCGAACCGCTGGAGCGCCTCTATGATCTCGTATTGGAAGCCAATTTGTTCCCGGATTACAGCGAGGAACAAATCAATTTCCGGCTAATCGGCTGGCTTGCAGCCAAAGGCCTGTAAATCACATCATGAAATAGAATCAAGACCAAAATCAGTTGTTTACAATAGTTAGCGGGAGGATTTGAGAGAAAGATGGATGTACATGTAAAATCAGGCGCAAGGCCTGTCAAACCTTATGAAAATCATCGGGCGCGGATGTTGATTTCATGTCCGGACGGGCCTGGCATCGTAGCCGCGGTGTCGGATTTCCTGCATCAGCATGGCGCAAACATCGTGCAGTCGGACCAGTATACGATGGATCCCGAAGGCGGCATGTTCTTCATGCGGATCGAATTCGATCTCGAGCGGCTGCATGACAATCTGGCACAACTAAAGCAGGATTTTGCGGTAATTGCCGCCAAATTCGAGATGAAATGGGAAATCTATCCGCTGAATGAGAAGAAGAAGCTGGCTATTTTCGTCTCCAAAGAGGATCACTGCCTCGTAGAATTGCTGTGGCAATGGCAGGCTGGGGACTTGGATGCGGAAATTTCCATGGTCATCAGCAATCATCCCGATAATAAAGAATACGTCGAATCGTTTGGCATTCCTTTCTATCACATTCCGGTTACGCCGGATACGAAGAGGGAAGCCGAGCAGAAGCAGCTGGAACTGGTTAATGGGAAGGTCGATTTAATCGTGCTGGCCAGATACATGCAAATTTTGTCCCCTGCTCTGATCGAGCCTTACCGGAACCGGATCATTAATATTCACCACTCGTTCCTGCCGGCCTTCGTAGGCGGCAAACCGTATGCCCAAGCCTATGACCGCGGCGTGAAAATCATCGGCGCAACCGCTCATTACGTCACCGAGGAACTGGATGGCGGGCCGATCATCGAGCAGGACGTTCAGCGCGTTAGCCACCGTGATGACGTTGGCGAGCTCAAGCGGATCGGCCGCACGATTGAAAGAGTTGTTCTGGCCCGGGCCGTCAAATGGCATATCGAGGACCGCATTCTTGTGCATCAGAATAAAACTGTCGTATTCAGCTAATAGCAAACAAGGATATTAATTTACCTTAACAACTAGAAAGCCGTCTCAGTTGGCATGCCTGTCATACTGGACGGCTTTAGTTGTATGTTTTTCGCGGATACTTGTAAGTTGTTGCCGTTTTATGCAGAAAAATAGAAGCCGGCTTGTAAACATTTTGCGCTTGAATACGTCCTTATATATAGGGTCATTTTCATGATGAGAGGAGAGAATCATTTGTTCTTATTTGACAAGAAAAGGGGAACCCTGGCCATGCTGTGGCTCTTAACCGCCATAATTATGCTGCTGCCGGGGGCTGTAAGTCCTCAAGCTGTCTATGCGGCGGAGCCGTCGATCAGCATGAAGACGGAAGTCGGCTACGATGGCCATTACAAAATTGGAGAATGGACGCCGCTAAAAATTACGCTGACCAGCGACACGGATATTTCCGGGGAAGTCGTCGTCCAAACGGAATACCCGTACAATTCCAATCGGGCTTCATACGCGGCAAAAGTCGATTTGCCGGCGGGTACACCAAAGGAAGTCACTTTCGGCATCCTAGGAACATCCTTTCATAAAGATAACAACTCAATTCGTTTCTATAAAGATTCGGCAGAAACGGGGAAATACATCCCCTTTAAAGCTTCGACCCCGTATTTGAATGCCAGCGGGGACAATGGCACCTTGATCGGTGTACTCGCTTCGGATCCGGACAGCATGAATTTTCTAAACGTGCTGAACGGCAAGGGGAAGGACGTGAAGGTTATTCCGCTCAAAGCGGAGCAGCTGCCCGAGGACGGCGTACTGCTGGAGGGGCTGGATATTCTCGTCATCAACAACTACCCGGCGGGCAATCTCGGGGATAAGCGAACGGATGCGATTAAAGCGTGGGTGAAGTCAGGAGGGACGCTTGTACTGGGCGGAGGCGCAGGTTATGCAAAAACAGTCCAGGGGCTCGAGGATTTGTCGCCCGTAGACTATTCGGGTCTTGCTGATGTCACCTCGCTGCAGGAACTGGAGAAAGCGACAGGCAAGCTGATCTCTCTAGATGGAGCCTTCCCAGTTTCTGCTGCTAAGCTGAAGGAGGGGGCACGAACACTCGTAAAAGGCGAGCAGCCATTGTTCGCCTCCTGGAACGTGAGCAGGGGCAGCGTCATTTATGCAGCCTACGACGTTTCCATGGAGCCCTTGCAATCGTGGTCCGGTCATACTGATATATGGAATAAGGTGCTTCAGCAGCATTCCCCTCTGGCTTCGGCTTCGCAAGGAAATATGCCTGGAAAAGGGGAATTGACGCAAAGAATCAACTATTTGCTGGACTATTTCCCGAGCCTGACATTGCCTCCTTATTCCCTGCTGCTCTGGATGCTGCTGGGATATGCGGTCATCGTTGCGCCGGGGCTCTATTTCGTACTGAAAAAGCTCGATAAACGCGAGTGGGCCTGGCTGCTCATTCCGGCTATTGCCGTATTGGCCAGCGGTGGAATCTATGTGGCTGGCACCACGGGGAAAAACACGCTGCGCACGAACACGCTCAGCATCGTCGAATTGAATGGCCATGGGGATGCCGAGCGAAGCACGTCCACGGCATTATTCATCCCGCGAAGCGGCGATTACAAACTAAGCTTTCCGGCTGGCACGCACATCACAGTGCAGCGTGAAGACGGACTCATTTCGGGCGGACAGGCGGCTGACTCGGAGCGGCAGCTGATCCGATTTGGTGACAGCGGTACGGCTGTCGATTTAAAGGGAATGACGCATCGCTCCCTCGCCAAGTTAACCGTGAGGCAGCTGGAGGACCGGCAGCTTGGTCAGGTGGAGTTCGACATCTCTATTAACGAACAGGGCATTCCGCAAGGGACAGTGACCAACAAGACTATTGCGGATTTAACGGACACAGCGATCATTTTGAACGATAAAATGTATCTGCTTGGCGATATCGGCAGAAATCAGACGGCAGCGATTACCTCCTTGCCGCTGACTATTAACCACTATGATTACGGCTACTTCATATTTCCTTCCCAGGGCAATCGTCTGGAGGATATGAAGCTGGAACGGCCACGCGGTCTCGTTAACGCCTATTTTAGCCGAAACAATATGACAGATAACTATGCCTTTATCGGCTGGAGCCAGGATGAGCTGATGAATTATGAGGTAAATGGCAAAAAAGTAGCCGCCGACCCGCTGAATATGTGGGTTCAGCGCATTGAGCCGGAAATCCATCGAGAAGGACAGTGGAACATACCTTATGGTTATATCGCGCCTTCCGTCAGCAAGGCGACTTCATCGGACTGGGCATACGAAACAAGCCGCAGCATTCATATGTCCGGGGGCGAGATGGAGCTCGAATACACATTACCAAGCGATGTGAAATTTTCGGAGCTTGCCATGCGCCAGAACAACCGGGGGCACAACATGACCGTGGCGGTATGGAACGCGTCCAAGGGAGAGGTTGAGCCCATCCAATGGAATCAAGGGACAGCGCAGCTTCCTCAGCCGATCGAGCAATACCTGGTTGGGGGAACAACGCTGCGCCTTATCGTCACGGCGCAGGATTGGAGCAGTTTCGACCTGCCCGAAATCTCTGTAAAGGGGAGCAGCAGCCAATGATCGAGATACGTAATTTAACTAAAACTTACGGCGGTTTCGAAGCGCTGAAGTCGGTGAATATTTCCATTTCCAAAGGAACTGTTTTCGGCTTTGTCGGGCCGAACGGAGCAGGCAAATCAACGACGATGTCGATCCTGGCAACGCTGCTGCTGCCGACCTCTGGCACGGCATCGGTTGGCGGCTTCGAGGTGACTGAGCAGCCGCATGAGGTACGCAAGAGAATAGGTTATATGCCGGATTTCTTCGGGGTATATGACCAATTCAGAACGACGGAATACCTTCATTTCTACGGAGCCAGTTACGGGATTCCGCGGCCTGAACGCGAGAAGCTTATTCCCCAACTGCTGGACTTGGTTAATTTAAGCGATAAACGGGATGCCTACGTGGACAGCTTGTCCCGCGGCATGAAACAGCGGCTGTGCCTGGCCCGCTGCCTTGTACATGACCCTGACGTGCTCATCCTCGATGAGCCGGCATCCGGCCTCGATCCGCGGGCGCGAATCGAAATGAGAGAGATTTTGAAAGAACTGAAGCTGATGGGCAAGACGATTATCATTTCATCGCATATTCTGCCCGAGCTTGCGGAGATGGTGGATGAAATCGGCGTCATTGAGCACGGCGAGATGGTTGCTCAAGGCAAGGTGGCTGACATTCAAAATCGCCTGCGTGTCAAGCGGGTCCTGCATATTCGTGTCATGGACCGCGGAGACGAGCTCGCCGCCATGCTGCGGGATGAGCGCCATGTCAGCCAGGTGCTGAGCGACGAAACAGGGGTTCATGTGCATTTCGGCGGCGGAGACGCCGAGCAGGCCCAGCTGTTGAACAAAGTCATTGGCGCAGGTTATGGGGTCGTATCTTTCCATGAAGCACAGACGAATCTCGAGGATGTATTCCTGGAGATCACGAAGGGGGGCGCGTCGGATGGATTGGCGTAGAATTCTAATCAATCCCGTGATGGATAAGGAGTTCAGACTGAGAATGCGCACCTCCCGTTCCGCGGTGACGGTGTTTGCATACGTACTGGTCATGGGACTTCTGGCGATGGGCATCATTTATGTCATGATGAGCAGCGGAGCCGGATTGTCAGGGCGGATTGATCCAGGCACCAGCCGTGTCATGTTCTACGCGCTCAGCATCGCCCAGCTTGTTCTTATCGCATTTATGACGCCTGCGTTAACGGCTGGAGTCATTAGCGGGGAGCGGGAGAAGCAGACCCTGAACATGCTGCTGACGACACAGCAGAGCTCGTCGACGATTATTTTGAGCAAACTGGTATCCTCTTTGAGCTTCATGACGCTGGTCATTTTGGCGACGCTGCCTGTGTACAGCATTGCGTTTCTTTACGGGGGAGTCGCCCCGAAGCAGCTTGTATTCGTTTTTCTGTTTTATTTGTTTATCATGCTGCTGCTCGGTTCGCTGGGTGTGCTGTTCTCCACACTGTTCAAGCGGACGATCGTCGCGGTCATTATGACTTATGGCGTAGGGCTTGTTATTTTCCTCATTACCGGGATCATTTACTTGCTTGCCATGGGCGTAGTCCAGGCTAATTATTATGCTTCGGGGACGACGATGGCGCCGGATTACTCGTGGATCGGATTCATTCTAGGGCTTAATCCTGCGGGAGCATTGATCAGCATTTTTGAACCTTCGTTTTCGGATTCCATCTTTTTGACGCGGTGGGGCAGCCAGCAAGCCGGTGCGCCGATCCAGCTGTGGCAGGAGTTCCTGCTTGTATACAGTGTTGTAATTATATTGGCGCTGTGGCTGGCCATCCGTTATATTCGCCCGGTCAGACGAGTCAGGATCAAGAAGCGGCTGCAGACGGACTGGGAACCGCAAGAGCATGAGCAGGCAGAGAAATAAACAATAGCCGCTCTAGGTAATAGGTTGCAGAACGATGGAGGAAGGGAGGTGGGCAGCATGAAGGAAATTTACGAGCAGCTTAACATCGTCAGGCGCCGCATGCAGTGGCTCGAAGCCTGGAAAGGGACACGCTGCGGACTGCTTGCCGGGCTTGGAGCCGTGCTGCTGTGGTTTGCCGCCGGGCGTTTATGGCCGCTGGAAGGCTTGCTGTGGCAAGGAGCTGTGCTAGTCGTGCTCTTTGCGCTATCCGGGCTGTTATGGGGGTACTTTGCCAAACGAGTATCCTTGCCGGAGGCAGCTCGCATGATGGACCGGGCGATTGCCGATGAAGAGCCGCGCGACGACATGGCGACGGCTTTGGCGTATGGCGAATCCGACGCATTAGCGGCAAAATGGCAGCGGGCGCAAGCCGCTCAATACGGTTCAGCCTACATTAGGGAAATCAAGCGGCGTCTGCCATTCCCGGTTCGCCGTAAATTTTGGCTCTCGGCCGCCTGCCTGTTCATGGCGCTCGTCATTTTGACTATCCTGCCGAATCCGATGCAGCAGGAGCTCGCCAAGCGCAAGGAGCAGAGGGAATGGGTGAACGCTCAGCAGCAAGAGACGGAGGATAAGCTGAAGGAGCTGGAGGCGCACAAGCTTGAGCCCATCGCGAAGGAGGCGTTGGCGAAGGAAATCGCCGAGCTGCGGCGGGCGCTGGAACTCAGTAAAGAACCGGAAGAGGCGCTCGATAGCGTAGAGCATGCGATGAAGAGCCTAAAGGAAATGTCCGACAAAATAGAGCTGAAGCAGCAGGAGATGGAGAAATGGCTGGAAGACTGGAAAACCAATCCGCTTTCCCAGGGCCTGGCAGAGTCTATGAAGCAGCAAAATCAGCAATCCATGAGCGAGAAAATGGAGGAATTCCGTAAAAAGGCTGCTGCCATGTCCACAGAGGAGCGCAAGCGTCTGGCTGAGGATTTGCAGCAAATCGCAGAAGCCGCTCCTCAGAATGATGAGAAGGCTCAGCGTCTCGCCGAAGCTTTAAAAAAAGCAGCCGAGGCGCTAGAGAAGGGAACTCCGCAAGAAATAGAGCAGGCTCTGGAGCTTCTGGAGCAAGCGATTCAAGAGAGTATGGCCGGCCTGAATTCCGACCTTAACCAAGCTGAGGCTGCGGCCGCTTTGGCCGCCGCGCTGGCTGAGCAAGGGATGGGGCTGGCGGAGCAGATGGCCGCCTCCGGGCTTGCGGTGTCCGATACGTGGAGCATGGGTGGAATTGCCGAGCAGTGGGCCGGCGAAGCTATGCTGGCCGGCGGGGAACCGGGAAGCGAAGCATCCGGCGAAGGCGGAGCTGGCAGCGGTTCGGGACAGGGCCAAGGCCAAGGTCAAGGTCAAGGTCAGGGTCAGGGCAGTGGCCAGGGTAGTGGTCAGGGCTCTGGATCTGGAAGAGGCAGCGGTAACGGCAGCGGCGGGCAGGGCGCTGGACTCGGCAGCGGCGGACGCGAGCTCGTGACGACGCCGCGCGATTTGAAGGGCAGCGGCAACGTTGAGCGGGACAGCGGCGAAATTCACGGCAGCGGCGGAGATGTGCAAAAGGGCGGCAAATCGCCCGTATTTGACGGCGAGAGCCGGCCCTATGACGAGGTGTACAGCGACTACGCTGCCGAGGCCAAGCGCTCTCTGGAGCGGAGCGAGCTTCCGATAAGCGTGCAGAGCCTGGTGGAGAGCTATTTTACAGAAATAGACCCGGGATATTAGTCGAGGATGAGGAGAAGGGGGACTTATGATGTTGGAAGCAAATGCGCAGGTGGAGTCATGGAAAAATACGATATCCGGCGTGCGGAAGCAGATTGGAAAGGTCATCGTGGGCCAGGAGGAGATCGTAGAGCAGCTGCTCTGGTGCGTCTTTGCCGGCGGACATGCGCTGCTTGAAGGCATTCCGGGACTCGGCAAGACGATGCTCGTCCGGACGATTGCCGATACGCTCGACCTGTCGTTCTCGCGAATTCAGTTTACGCCCGACCTGATGCCGAGCGATATTACCGGGACGAATGTCATTCGCTTCGGCCCGCAGGGCAGCACGGATACCGTCTTTCAGCCCGGGCCCGTATTCAGCAGCATCGTGCTTGCGGACGAGATTAACCGGGCTACGCCGAAGACGCAGAGCGCTATGCTTGAGGCGATGCAGGAGCAGACGGTGACCGTTGGCGGAGAGACGCACAGGTTGCCGCAGCCGTTTTTTGTGCTGGCAACGCAGAATCCGTTGGAGAACGAGGGGACTTATCCTTTGCCAGAGGCGCAGCTGGATCGCTTCCTGCTGAAGATCCATGTCAGCTATCCCTCGCCTGACGAGTTGAAGGAGATCGTCCGCCGCACGACTTCCAGCAGCCAGCCGACGGCCGACAAGCTGGCTTCGGCCAGCGAGCTGCTGGAAATCAGGCAGGCCGCGAAGGAGGTCCTGCTTGCCGACGATGTGCTGGATTACGGAGTGCGCCTGCTGATGATGACGCATCCCGAGGAGACTTCGGCTCCGGATTCCGTCCGCAAGTATTTGCGCTTCGGATCCGGACCGCGCGGAATTCAGTCGATCGTGTCGGTGGCCAAGGTAAGAGCAATTTCTAAGGGAAGGATGCATGTATCCACGGGAGATATTGCAGCGGTTGCCGTTCCCGCGCTGCGCCACCGCCTGTTTCTAAATTTTGAGGGACAAGCGCTGGGAGTTTCCACGGATTCGCTAATCGAGGACATTCTGTCTTCGCTTGAGGGGGCGAGAAGATGAGCGAGCCTCTTCTTCCGCCCTCGCTTCTCCCCCGCCTCGAACGGCTGTCGATCGACTCCAAGCGGCGGGTTCGCGGAACGATGCAGGGCAAGAGGCGCTCCAGCCGTTTTGGCTCGTCTCTCGAATTTGCCGATTACCGCGAATACGCGCCTGGGGACGACATCCGCCGCTTCGACTGGGGCGTCTATTCACGGACGGGCCGGCCTTTCGTACGCCAGTATTGGGACGAGCAGGAGCTGCAGGTTAGTCTGTATGTAGACGCATCCGCCTCGATGGATTTTGGGGGCAGCGGGGCGTCCAGCCTGGCGGACGGGCTAACGTCTGATGATAACAAGCCTGACGGGAACAAACCCGGCAGCAATCAAACCGGCTGGAACAAAGCAGACCGGAACAAGCTGATTTACGCGAAGCGGCTTGCCGCTTCGGTTGGCTATATGGCGCTAGCGTCATATGACCGCGTGCAGGCAGCCGTTTTCGACTCGGAGGTAGCTAGGCAGCTGTCGCCTGTACGCGGGAAAGCATCGGCCGCCCGGTTGTTTTCGTTTCTGCAATCGGCGGAGCCTGGCGGCGAGGGCCGATTGTCCCAAGCGCTGCGTCAGCCCAAAGCGCTTCCGAAGCAGCCGGGAATGACCTGGATCTTTTCCGATTTCTGGCTGGACGGAGGAATAGATGAGCTGGCTGAGGCATTGTCTTATTACCTTGCTGCGGGGCAGGAAATCCTTCTGGTCCACATATTATCGCCGGAGGAAATCTCGCCTGCCTTAAGCGGAGATTTGCGGCTGGTGGACAGCGAGCTTGGGACGGGCAAGGAAATAGCCCTGACCGGAAAAGTGCTGGAGGAATACAGACGAACGCTGCAGGCATATCAAGCGGAAATTGCGCGATTCTGCAGCGAGCGGGCTATTTTTTATATACAGGTGAACACGGGTGTTCCGCTAGAGACAGGGATCTTCGAAACGCTGCGCGGAGCTGGGGTGCTCGGCTAGCAATATGCGAGACTTAGGCAACAAGAAGGAGGTGAAGGGATGGGAATTGCCTCTTGGTCCGGACTGTGGTTCGCTTTAGCGATCCCGTTGATCATACTGATGTATCTGTTTAAGCGGAAGTATGTGGACACGCTGGTTCCCAGCCATATGCTGTGGAATCGCGTGCTGCGCAATATAGAGGCCAACCGTCCATGGCAAAAGCTTCAAAACAGGCTGCTGCTGTGGCTGCAGCTTCTGGCCGCGGCGCTGCTTGTGCTTGCCCTGATGACGCCATTCATTTGGGTCAAAGGCGGCCTGTCGGGACATACAGTCATTGTCGTCGATGCTTCGGCGAGCATGAGCGGGCAGCGGAATGGAGAACCGGGAAAGGATACTCCTGCATCCTCTACGGCGCTAGATCGTCTCAAGATAAAGGTTCATGAATATATCGACTCGATGGGTACGGATGGCGAGGTTACCTTGCTCAAGCTGGGGACGGAGCCGGAAGTGCTGCTCACTCGCGAGACAGATCAGAGGGCTATCCGTGATCAGGTAGACAAGCTGGAGGCCGAGTTCGGCAAAGCCGCCTACCGGGAAACGATGTCGCTTGCCGCGGCCATGACTCAGGACGATCCCGATGCGAGCGTGCTCGTATTTACCGATGAACAGTGGAGCGAGCGGGCGGATGATATTTCGTTTGCTGCTCCGGTGGAGATTGTATCCCTGAAAGGCGAAGGAACAAGCAATGCTGCGATAGAGCAGTTTGGGATAAAAAATGACGGTGATTACAGCACTGGAGTCGCGGTTATTCGGAATTACGGCGCAAGGCCGTTTGAAACCGGCTTGAATCTGTTTGGGGACGGCCAGCTTTTGGCTTCAAAATCCGTCAAGGTGGACAGTGGCAAGGCTGTGACCGTTACCTTCGATGAGCTCCCCGCCTCGGACGTTTATAAAATAAAACTGGAGCGGGACGACGATTATGCGGTGGATAACGTGGCTTATGCTTTTCGCGAGAGAGGCGGAGCTCCCCATGTACTGCTTATATCAGAGGGAAATCTGTTCCTGGAAAAAGCGCTCCAGCTGTCCGGCGCGAGGGTGACCCGCATGGAGCCTGGGACAAGCGCGCCCTCAAACGAACCGGATAGTGAAGAAGGCAACGGACCGGCTCTTCCGAAGGATAAGCCGGATACGATCATTATCGATGGCATGACTCCGGCTTATCTGAAGACCGGCGAGTGGAGCCGCCTGATTAAGGAGACGCCATCCTGGACACTAGGCGGAGATGGCGGGAAGATACAGCCGGGCAGTGGAAGAACAACCGTCGTCAACCATCCGGTAACCCGCTATATATCGCTGAATGATCCGCCGGCTGCAGCCGTTCTGGCAGGAGACATGCCTTCATGGGGCAAACCGCTCATGGAAATCGGCTCTACACCGGCGGCCTATGCCGGCACGGAGAACGGGGTTAACCGGCTGGTCTTTCTATTCGCGTTAAGCGACGGCGATTTGCCGCTTCGTCCGGAGTTTCCGGTCATGGTTAATAACGCCGTCCAGTGGCTGCAGGCGGGCAGAACGACAGGGCTCGGCCGCATGGTTGCCGGCGCGGAGCTGGAGATGCCGTTGAACGTAGAGGCAGCACAGGCCTCGTGGGTGGCGGCGGACGGTTATGCTGTGGACATAGGCGCTGCTCCAATTCCGGCGGCCGCTAAAGACCACAGCTTGGCAGCGGTACAAGCCGTCCCGCCGCTTCCTGGCTTATGGCGCTTTGAGATGAAAGGCGCGGATGGCAGCGTATTGCCCGCATATAACCTCGAGGTGATCGCCCATCCGTCCGAATCGGCAATCGGCCAGGCGAAGCCGCTTGGTTTTGGCGGCAGTGGAGGCGCATCCGCAGGCGGGGCCGCAGGAAATGGCACAGAGAACAGCACAGGCGCAGGCCAGATCTCGGAGGATGGTTCTGCTAGCCCGGATGCTTCCGGCAAGGCTTTAGGCGGCGTAGGCCCTAATCCTGAGCGAAGTGCCAAGCATTCCCTTACGTATTTGGCCGCATTGCTGGCGCTGATCGTCATTATCGCAGAATGGGGGGTGTACCAGCGTGGGCGTTCAATTTAATCATCCGTGGGTATTGCTGCTGCTGATTTTAGCCGCTGCTGGTGCATTTTACGCGTACCGTTCGGATTTCCGCCTGCATGGCGGGAGGAAGAAATGGGCTGTCGGCCTGCGGGGGACGATCGTTATTTTGCTCATATTGGCCCTGGCCGGTTTTCAGACCTTTACATTGGTTAAAAATAAGGAAGTCGTATTTCTGATCGACCGCTCCGCCAGCATGGAGGATACGGATGCCGCGTTGGCATGGGCCGTACAGGCAGCGGGGGCCAAAGGGGAGCAGGACAGCATTGCCGTCGTATCAGCGGGGCTGGACGGCGCCATCGAGAAAAATCTCGATCCCATGCCGCTGTCTGATGGCGGAGCCCGGGCCGAGGTGAATGCGGCTTTTACCCATCTGGAGAAGGGTCTTCAACTGGCCGGCAGTCTGTTCGGGGGCAAAGGGAACCAGCGGATCGTCGTCATCTCGGACGGTGAAGAAAATGTAGGAGATGCGCTCTCCGCAGCAAGAATGCTGAAGGAGAGAGGCATTGCTGTCGACGTGCTCCAGGCTCCGTCTAAAGAGCGGAAGGATGTCGCCGTCGAATCGCTGCATCTTCCGGAGAAGCTGTACAGAGCGGAGTCTTTTACGTTCGAGGTAGCGATACGCAGTACTTTTTCCGGCAGCGGCGAGCTTCGCCTGTATGAGGACAACCGGGAAATCGGGCGTAAGACGGTTGCGCTGGAGCGGGGGGAGAACCGATTTGTCCTGCAAGGCCTGGCCAAGGAACCGGGGCTGCATCGCTACAAGGCGGAAATATTCATGGATGGGGACGAGCAGGCGGCGAACAATGAAAGTTATGCCTTTACCCGCGTCACCGGCAGCCCGAAGGTGCTGATCGTGGAAGGCAAGCCGGGAACGTCTTCCAATCTGGAGAACGCGCTGAAATCAGGATTGATTCAATATGCAGTCACCGACCCGGGCATGCTTCCGGTGGAGTTGGCGAAGTACGCCGGCTATGACAGCATTATTTTCAATAATGTGTCCGGCGAACAGGTCGGCGGCAAGCAGATGGAGCTTATCGAGCAGGCGGTGCGTTCCTACGGCATCGGTTTTATGATGGTCGGCGGAGAAGAGAGCTTTGGCATGGGCGGATATTTCAAGACGCCGATCGAGAAGCTGCTGCCGGTATCGATGGAGCTGCAGGGCAAACGCGAAATACCGTCCCTGGGGCTTGTTCTCGTCATTGACCGTTCCGGCAGCATGGAAGGAGACAAGATCAGGCTGGCCAAGGAATCGGCGATGCGGACGGTAGAGATGCTGCGTTCTAAGGACACGGTCGGGGTCGTCGCATTTGATGACAGGCCGTGGTGGGTCGTAGAGCCAACGAAGCTCGGCGACCAGAAGGACGATGTCCTCGCCAAGATTAACAGCATACCGAGTGCGGGCGGGACGGATATTTACCCTGCCGTAGCGGATGCTACGGATAAACTGCTGGGCATCGAGGCCCAGCGGAAGCATATCATTCTGCTTACGGATGGGCAGTCGGCAGGCGACTCCGGGTATAATGAGCTGCTAAACACGATGAATGACAACCATATGACGATGTCGACCGTGGCTGTCGGCGACGGCGCGGATACACAGCTGCTGGAATCGCTCGCCCGAGGGGCCAAGGGGCGTTATTATTTCGTTAAAGACGCAACGACGCTGCCTACGATATTCAGCCGGGAAGCGGCCGTGATCGCCAGAACCTATATTGTGGACAAACCTTTTGTTCCGGCGATTGTGCAGCCTGGGGACTGGCGTGAATCGTTATCCGGCGGGCTGCCGACCATCTACGGTTATGTAGCCGCATCGGCCAAATCGACGGCGCAGACAGTGCTGGCAAGCCCTGAGCCCGACCCGCTGCTCGCCCGCTGGCAATACGGTTCTGGACGAACCGTTGCCTGGACGAGCGATCTGACGGGGAAATGGTCGCGGGATTGGGTGAACTGGCCGGGCTTCCCGGATGCGTTTGCGGATATGGTAAAATGGACTTTCCCCCAATTTTCGGCTGCTCCATTTGAAGTAAGCACGACGGTGAAGGGGAATGAGGTTTATTTTGAAGTGGCCGCATCGGAAGGCGTAGCACCGCCCGATGAGCTGGAAGCGGTCATTTCCGGCGAGGATCTGAATGATGCTGCGGTGCCGCTTATCCAGACATCACCCGGAATCTATAGCGGAGTAACGGCGGTGAGAGAGCCGGGCTCCTTTCTGCTTCATTTGCGGGGCAAGCGGGGGGATGAAGTCGTGGAAGGCGGGGGAACGGGCACGGGGTTCGTGATTCCCTATTCTCCGGAGTACCGGATCGTGACGGAGGACGCCGGGGAGCAACTGGCCAAGCTGGCCGATTTAACAGGCGGACGCGTGCTGGCTTGGGAGGAGCCGGGCGCGGCGTTCGATTTCCAGGTGCAGCCGCACAAGTCGCTGCGCAGCTGGGAGCGCGCGCTGCTCATCGCCGCGCTGCTGCTCTGGCTCGCCGACATCGCCGTGCGCCGTCTGGCGCTGCCCTGGGGCCGCATGGCGGAGCGGCTTGCCGCCGCCGCCATGCCTTGGCGCCGCCGCGGCGGCACGCCTGCAGCGGCAGAAGCCGGCGCCGCCCCTGCGGGAGCGGACGCCGGGCTGGCCCGGCTGGCCGCGCGCAAGGCGCGAACGGCCAGCTTCTACGGCGCAGAGGGCGGGGGCGATGGTGTCGCCCCCGTGGAGCCTGCGCCACGTACGGCCCGTCCGCCTGCTGGCGGGACGGGCGGAGAGCCCGCGGGGCCAGCGCCGCGGGCCAGGCCGGCTTCCCCTCCGCAGGAGGAAGCCGGAGGCACGGGGCCCGGCGCGGCCGAGACGCCGGGCGAGGGCACGCTTGGCCGGCTGCTGGAGGCCAAGCGGCGGGGGCGGCGCTAGCCGTATGTTCTTCATATTCCCGGCAAATGCATAAAAAAGTCATCATCCAGGGCAGGGTATGACAAAAAGGGATATGGAAAGGTGCTTAACAACGTGTTACAATATATAAAGTCAAAATGATTTTTTCAAAGTGATTGTTTTGTAACCAAAACGTATTTCTTCATTATTAAGGAGGAAGCTAGAATGCCACTTTCAGACAACAAGGTCATCGAAAATTTGTCGATCACTACGATTCGTACTCTTGCCATAGATGCGATCGAGAAAGCTAAGTCGGGCCACCCGGGCATGCCGATGGGGGCAGCGCCAATGGGTTACCAACTGTTCGCCAAAACGATGACGCACAACCCTGACCAACCAACCTGGATCAACCGCGATCGCTTCGTTTTGTCCGCCGGACACGGCTCCATGCTGCTCTACAGCCTGCTGCACCTGAGCGGTTATGATCTTTCTCTTGACGACCTCAAGCAATTCCGCCAATGGGGCAGTAAAACGCCGGGTCACCCTGAATTCGGACATACCGCAGGGGTAGATGCGACGACAGGTCCGCTTGGACAAGGTATTGCGATGGCCGTGGGTATGGCTCTGGCCGAAACTCAATTAGCGGCTACTTACAACAAGGGCGACTACAAAATCATCGACCACTATACTTACGGTATTTGCGGCGACGGAGACCTGATGGAAGGCGTAGCTAGTGAAGCGGCTTCTCTCGCAGGCCATCTGAAGCTTGGCAAGCTGATCTTCCTGTACGACTCCAACGACATTACGCTGGACGGCAAATTGAACCTGAGCTTCTCCGAGAATGTAAGACAGCGTTTTGACGCATACGGCTGGCAAACGCTGCTTGTAGAAGATGGCAATGATTTGGATGCAATCGAAAAAGCTATCGCTGAGGCCAAAGCGGATACCGAGCGTCCTACACTGATCGAAGTGAAGACGGTTATCGGTTACGGCAGCCCGAACAAGCAAGGTAAAGGCGGGTCCGGCGGAACGCACGGTTCACCGCTCGGCGCGGATGAAGCGAAGCTGACGAAAGAATATTACAAATGGGTATATGAAGAGGACTTCTACGTACCTGAAGAAGTGCGCGAGCATTTTGCAAAAGTAAAAGAGCAAGGCATCGCTGCAAACAAAGCCTGGGATGAGCTGTTTGCGAAATACAAAGCAGAATACCCAGAGCTGGCTGCTCAATTCGAGATTGCTATTGCGGGCGATCTTCCAGAGGGCTGGGATGCTGATCTTCCTAAATACAGTGCAGAGGACAAACCGGTATCGACGCGCGTGGCGTCCGGTAATGCGCTTAACGGTTTGACTGGCGGCGTTCCTCAACTGCTTGGCGGATCCGCTGACCTTGAAAGCTCGACGATGACTCACTTGAAAGGATTGCCGCTCTACACACCTGAGTCGCGCGAAGGCCGCAACCTGTATTTTGGTGTTCGCGAGTTTGCCATGGCTGCTGCCATGAACGGTATTGCGCTGCATAGCGGCCTTAAAGTATTCGGCGGTACGTTCTTCGTCTTTACGGACTACTTGCGTCCGGCAGTCCGCTTGTCTGCGTTGATGGGGCTTCCGGTTACGTATGTTCTTACGCATGACAGTATCGCAGTCGGCGAAGACGGACCTACGCATGAGCCGATTGAACAGCTTGCTTCCCTGCGCATTATTCCTAACCTGACAGTAATTCGTCCGGCTGATGCCAACGAGACTTCTGCGGCTTGGGCTTATGCGGTAGAGAACAAAGGCAATCCGGTAGCGCTGGTGCTGACTCGTCAAAACCTGCCTGTGCTCGAAGGTACGGCCGAGAAAGCCCGCCAAGGCGTAAAACGCGGCGGATACGTTGTATCTGAGGCGAAGGACGGCAAACCGGTTGCTCAGCTGATTGCTTCTGGTTCTGAAGTGCAATTGGCAGTTAAGGCACAAGCGGCGCTTGCTGAGGAAGGCATCCATGTTCGCGTTGTCAGCCTGTCCAGCTGGGATCTGTTCGACAAGCAGGATCAAGCGTACAAAGATTCTGTTATTCTCCCTGACGTTAAAGCGCGCGTAGCTATTGAAATGGCACATCCGTTCGGATGGGAGCGTTACGTTGGCGAGAAAGGCTCCATTATGGGCATTAGCACGTTCGGCGCATCTGCACCTGGCGACAAAGTCATTGCAGAGTACGGCTTTACGGTCGAGAACGTTGTGAAGCATGTAAAAGAGCAGTTGAAATAGACTAGATGAGCATGAAAAAGGCAGGCACCGTGCGGACGCAAGGGGCCTGCCTTTTATTAATCGTTAGTACGGGTGAGGACGCCGACTGCCGCCATCATGCGGTCCTGTGTTCTGTGTGGGACGAGAACTTCTGTTTTACGCGAGTAATTCGGCGATACTGTGCTAGATCAACGCGCCAAACGAGCGGTATTTCAGTACAGTGAATGCGCATATGGGAACTTAACGGGTCTAGGTTCCGCTATTTAACTGAAATTGTGGAAAATGTGAAGCTAACGGATGCAGGAAACGTTATTGGTTTGATTTCAGACGAACAGAGGCGGTTTTACCTAGGATAGCGCCCCCTGAGACCGTTAGGTTCTGGAACGCGTCGAAAAGTCACAAATAACGCATCTTATATCCGTTAGAGTGCTATGCTGCTTGGCACTGGCCAGAACTACAAACCCAAGGGCGCAGCTGCTTCTAGGCCAGGTGGGCTTGGCGAATTTGCAAGCAGTCTGCCTCAGTCACTGCCAAGCTGCTGGCACTTTCGCAGCAGTCTTGCTTCAGGCACTGCCAAGCTGCTGGCACTTTCGCAGCAGTCTTGCTTCAGGCACTGCCAGGCTGCTGGCACTTTCGCAGCAGTCCTGCCTCAGTCACTGCCAAGTTGCTGGCACTTTCGCAGCAGTCCTGCTTCAGTCAGTGCCAAGCTGCTAGCACTTTCGCAGCAGCCTGCCTCAGGCTCTGCCGACTTCCTGATGCTTCCGCCAGCAGCTCGCGCCCTGGGCAGGCTACATCCCAGGGAATCCGATGATCTTCACCGGGCTCGGCTCAACCGTGCTTGCCGTATTGACCACCACGGCCAGCACGACCGGCTCAACCGGCAGGACAGAGTCGAACGCCCCTTTGCCTCAGTCCCGTGCCAGGCTTGGCCAGCAGGCCGGACCCAGCGTCCGGACCCAGCGTCCGGGCCAGGCCACCGACCGGCTACAGCTTGCCGCCGCCGATCGTCTGGCCGATCCAGGCTTCGTACAGCTTAACGACGGAGGAGAGATCCTCGTCGCCGTAGCCTTCGGTCTGGCCGGCCTGGAACATGCTTTTGGCCATGTTCAGCATGGGGGCGGGGATGCCAGCGCCGTCTGTCAGTGAGGAGGCAAGCTTCAAATCCTTAAGCATCAGCGAGAGGGAGAACTGGTTGGTGAAGTCGTGCTCGATGATTTTGCGTCCCTTCAACTCGGCTTGCTTGCTGCCGGCTGAGCCGTTTTGGACGAGCTCCAGGAAGAGGTCGGCAGGCAGACCGGATTTGGCGGCGATGGCGAAGCCTTCAGCCAGGGCGAGGTTGTTGATGCCGACGATCGTGTTGTGCGCCAGCTTGGCGACGGCTCCGCTGCCGTTTGGTCCCATGTGAAGTATTTTCTGGCCCATCGTTTCAAAGATGTCCCGCTGTTCGGCCAGCGCTTCGGCTGATCCGCCGATCATGAATACGAGCGTCCCGGCATGAGCGGCCGGAGAACTGCCGGTAACGGGGGCATCGAGGAACTGTCCGCCGAGCCGGGCAATATCGCCGGCCAATCTATGAACAAGCGACGGAGAGATCGTGCTGCAGTCAATCACGGTGCTGCCGGGGCGCAGTCCCTGCAGAAGACCTTCATCGCCATCGTAAACGGCGCTAATCGAGGCATCGTCGCTGACCATCGTAATTACGGTATCAGCAGCCTGCGCCGCTTGCTTCGCAGTGGCTGCGAGAACAGCTCCTTGCTCAACGAGCGGCTGAGCCTTCTCCGCTGTACGGTTGAATACGGTAACCTCGTAGCCTTGTTTAAGTAAGTTTGCGGCCATGGGAGCACCCATTGTGCCAAGGCCGATAAATCCGATTTTTTTCATTGCAATCACCTTCCATAAGGAATTGAACAGCATTTAATTATTTTATCACGAGTATTGGAATACTGCATATTGTGCCTTGTCTTCACCCGGAATTTACAGTATCCTAGGTGTAAGTTTAATTGTGGATAGGGCAGTAGATAGAAACAATATTGTGTAGACGGAGGAATGAAATACCATGTCTAAAAAAGTCACTTTTGATTACAGCAAAGCTCTCCAGTTCGTAGGTCAGCATGAGATCGATTACTTGACGGAGTCGGTGCGTCTGGCTCATGAACAGTTACATAACGGCACGGGGGCCGGGTCGGACTATCTCGGCTGGATCAATCTGCCGACAGAGTATGATAAGGAAGAATTCAGCCGCATCCAGAAGGCTGCTGCCAAAATTCAAAGCGATTCCGACGTTCTGATCGTCATTGGGATCGGCGGCTCCTACCTTGGCGCGCGTGCAGCGATTGAATCGTTGTCGCACTCCTTCTACAATTTACTTCCGAAAGACAAACGCAAAACTCCGGAAATTTATTTTGCCGGCAACAATATCAGCTCCACTTATGTAAATCATTTGCTTGACCTGATCGAAGGCAAGGATTTCTCGGTTAACGTCATCTCCAAATCCGGCACGACGACGGAGCCGGCGATCGCGTTCCGCATTTTCCGCGCCGCACTTGAGAAGAAATACGGTAAAGAAGAAGCGCGCAAGCGCATCTACGCTACTACTGACCGTGAGAAAGGCGCTCTTAAGAAGCTGGCAACGGAAGAGGGCTACGAGAGCTTCGTCATTCCGGACGATGTAGGCGGACGTTATTCCGTACTTACGGCAGTTGGTCTTCTGCCAATCGCTGCGGCAGGCATCAACATCGAGGAAATGATGCAAGGCGCTGCCGAGGCTGCCAAGGAATTCAGCAACCCTAACCTGGCCGAGAACGCCAGTTATCAATATGCGGCAGTGCGCAACGCCCTGTACCGCAAAGGCAAAGTAACAGAAATTCTTGTGAATTACGAGCCATCCCTGCACTACGTGTCCGAATGGTGGAAGCAGCTGTTCGGCGAAAGTGAAGGTAAAGACTACAAAGGAATTTATCCGGCATCGGTAGATTTCAGTACAGACCTTCACTCGATGGGACAATTCATTCAAGAGGGTAACCGGAACATTTTCGAGACGGTAATCCAAGTGACCGAAGTACCTAGCCATATCACGATTGAATCCGATCCTGCCGATCTGGACGGACTGAATTTCCTTGCCGGCAAGACGCTGGATTTCGTGAACAAGAAGGCGTTCCAAGGTACGCTGCTCGCTCATACGGACGGACAAGTGCCTAACCTGATCGTTAACGTACCTGATTTGACGCCGTATTCCTTCGGCTATCTCGTATATTTCTTTGAAAAAGCTTGTGGCATCAGCGGCTACTTGCTCGGAGTAAATCCGTTCGACCAGCCGGGTGTTGAAGCCTACAAGAAAAATATGTTTGCATTGCTTGGCAAACCAGGCTTTGAGAAAGAAAAAGCAGAACTGGAAGCAAGATTGTCCGAATAGTATTTTGAAGCAGGTTTCAAAAGGACAAGGGACAACATCGTTTCAACCAGAAGATATTAGCGCCAGGGAAGCAGTTCACCGGAGTGTGCCGGTTGAGCTGCTTCTTGGCACATTCTATAAGGATGATCAAATATGCTAGAGCGTTATAAGACGGTTCGCAGAGCCGGAGAAAAGGAAATCGTGATCAAGAAGTCGCGTTTTATCGGGCAGATCAAGCCGGTAGAAAGCGAAGCCGAAGCGATTGCGTTTATTGAAGAAATTAAGAAGAAGCACTGGAATGCCACCCACAACTGTTCCGCCTACATGATTGGGGAACGGGACGAAATCCAGAAGCAGTCGGATGACGGAGAGCCGAGCGGGACGGCGGGCAAACCGATTCTGGAAGTGATTAAGCAGCAGGGTCTCAAAAATGTAGCGATCGTCGTAACAAGATATTTCGGCGGCATCATGCTTGGCGCAGGCGGTTTGATCCGGGCTTACACCGACGGAGCGGTTGCGGCAACCGAGGCAGGAGAGGTCATTACCCGTGTGCTTCATCGCGAAGTATTTGCCGAGCTTGATTATACCTGGCTGGGCAAGGTGGAGAATGAGCTGAGAAACCGGGAAATCCGGACAGGAGAGACCGCTTTTGCGGATAACGTTACATTGTTATGTCTGCCGCTGGAGAGCGAAGCTGAAGCTTTTAAGGCTTGGCTGGTCGATTTGACACAAGGACAGGTCGTATTGAAGGAAGGTAACCAGGTTTACTTTATTGAAGGGGAATAACGCCTATGGCAAGAAGAGCAGTAGAGCAGGAATTGTCGAGGGAAAGAATAATGGATGCGGCCAGACATTTGTTTATCACCAAAGGATACCGGGGGATATCAATGAGAAGCATCGGGCAGCATTTGGGTTATAGTCACGGCTCTCTTTACTATCATTTTAAAGAGAAGGCGGAGCTGTTTTACGCCATCGTGGTGCAGGATTTTAACCATCTGATCCAGCTGTGCGCCCAAGTCCCGAAATCACCGCCGGTCGAAGGGCTGACCAAAATTGAACAGTTGATGCTGGAGTTCATTAAGTTCGGCCTGGAGCATCCGCATCAATATGAAATCATGTTCATGCTTCGGGATGAGGAAATATTGGCCTATTGTCGCAGTGAGCAGGCAAAGTGTTTTGATATATTCGAATCGATCGTCAGAAAGTTTCTGAAGGAAGAGAGACATCCGATGGAAAACAACCAGGCATTTCCGCTTAGTTTGTTTTTGGGAATCCATGGGTTCATATCGTTCTATATTCAAGATCGGTTGACGTTCGAAGAAATTAGGCCTGCTGCCATTGCTCATGTCAAAATGCTCAGCCAGAGCAATTACCGATTGACGTCATAGGACGTTTTTGTTTTCAGGTTACGCTTTAATCATTTACATTGTCATAGCTGTACTTCTTTATTACGTTACTTTAATAACGTAATAAACTTCCAATTTGTTAATTCACTATCAGATTGCTATCATGGATTGGTTCGTGACATGCTTCCGAAGGAGTCATCATCTTACACATGCATAAACAATAAATAAAGAAGTAAGGTACGAGGATACCCTACTTCTTTATTGTTTTTATATGAATATATTATTAGTTCACTTCCACCCATTTCTGGTGCAGCGGATGATAGAATTTGCCTTGGCCATCTGTAATTCCTTCACTGGTGTATGCAGTTATGCTTACTTTGTCCCAATCGATATGATCTGTTGTCAGTGCGGCTTCCACATGCGGGATCGAAGCGCCTGCGCGAACTAGCATAACGATCGGAATTTGGCCCGCTTGGATCGTTAACCATTGCTGCCCTTCATAGACGGCCCCGGTCTGGTAATCGACCCATTGTCCTTGCGGCAAGTAGACGATGCGGCGATCCGTCTCTTCGAATAATGGCGCGACGAGAATATCGGAGCCAAAGAAATATTGATCCTCGATCATCCAGCACGTCGGGTCCTCCGGGAATTCCAGGAACATCGCTCTAAGCAGCGGGTGACCAGCCTGCGAGCTTAAATAGGCTTGCGTATAAATATATGGCATGAGCTTGTACTTCATTTCAGCAGCGGCACGAAAGTCGTCCATAAACGAGGCGCTGTAAGCCCAAGGCTCCTTCGGTGGAGCACCGTGGCAGCGACTGTGGGAGGTCAGCATGCCAAAAGGCATCCAGCGGCGGTAAAGCGCCTCCGGGCTCTCCTTCACGAATCCGCCGATATCATGGCTCCAATAAGTGAAGCCGCTCAAACCGATGGAGAGTGCTGCTCTCAAGCAAGCCAGCATAGCGGAATCAGTATTCTCCGTATCGCCGCCCCAATGGATCGGGTAGCGCTGGCTCCCGGCCCAGGCGCTGCGCGCCCAAATGATACTCTCCCCGTTGACGCGCTCAGTCACATCGGCAACGGCTTTGTTGTAGCGGAGCGGGTACAAATTATGCTCCAATCGACCGCTTTGGCCAGAATGGAACCGCCCAAAAATCGGCGCGCCTTCTCCGAAATCCGCTTTAATGGCGCTTACGCCCATTTTGAGCAATTCGGCGATTTTCTCCTGATACCAGGCTACGGTCTCCGGATTGCTGAAGTCGAGAATCGCATCCTCGGTAGGCAAGTTTCCGTCAGGATCGGTAACGACAAGCCCTTTATCGATCAGCTCCTGGAAGTAGCGGTTCGTCGGCGTAAAATAAGGAATTTGCCATAGACTGACGCGAAGTCCCTGTTTACGCAAGTCCTCAATCATTTTCCGCGGATTGTCGAACCGGGTGTGGGAAAATTCGTAATCACAACGCCAGTCCTCTTCAAACCATCCTGTATCCAGGTGAATAACATCGCATGGAATTTGATGCTCCTGGAGCTTCTGTGCAACTTCCCGGGTTTGAGCCTCGGAATCATAAGTGATCCGGCTCATCCACAGGCCAAAAGACCATAGTGGGGGTACCGGGCTTTTACCGGTCAATGCCGTATATTCGCTAAGGACTTCCTTCGGATCGCCGAAGAAGAAGAAGAGATCCATACTGTCATCATCCATGTAAATCGTATTGGCCGCATCGTACTCTTTGCCGATATCGAGCGTGATTGGCGCAGTGGAATGGATGAACATACCGTATTGCCTGCTGCTCAGGAAAAAAGGAATCGGCTTATACATATCGTCGGTCTGCACGCTAAGCGAATCGCGAGTCCACAGGTCAATGCGCTGGCCGCGTTTGTTGAGACCGGTAAACGACTCGCCGGTGCCATAAATTTTCTCGCCTGGCGAGAGGCTGAAGGTAGCTGCGATTTTATGGGACATATCTTGAATCGAACGGGCAAATGAGAATGGGACAGGGTACATATTTTGCAAGCTGAAGGTATCCTGATGATGCCAGGTTTGTGTCAGCACTTTACCGTTCGCGTCTTTAAAAGTCAGGTGGAAAGGATGAAGGCCAAGCTCGACCTTTCCAAATTGGCTCTCCCATACATAGCCATTATCGGTCTTTGTTGCCGATGTCCACGTTGTATCCTCGCTGATTTCTTTTGAAATCATGAGAGAAGGCTGCTCTTTTGCAACTTTTCTCCGAGTTTGTATACGAATACGCGCTGTTCTTGGCGTAACAAAAGAAATATCAAAAGGCATTTCAGGGGATTCCGGATATTCTACCGGGAACTCCCACGACTGGGTTGGTTCAATAAAGAAATCGTATTGGTTGAACGCAAGTCTCGGCTTGCGGGTAGAGCGGAGCCACTTGATGCGGCCGCTTCTCGATTGCGGATCGAAGTCTGTGACTTGATCCCCCATAAAGTTCAATGTATCCGATTGATGAAAGGGAATGCTAACGTCGATTGCTTCATTAAGTCTGCTAGTTTGATAATGCTTCATGGATTTCCCCACCTATATCTATATTATTTAACCGCTCCGCTAGTAAGCCCGCTAATGATATACCGCTGCAATAGAATGAACATGGCAAGTACGGGAAGGACAGTTATGGTAGCAAAGGACAGCAGATTGTTCCACTGGATGCCGTATTTGCCCATAGAATTGTAAACTCCTGCCGTTAATGGCCACATATCGGTATTGCTAATAAAGGTCATGCTGTAAATCAGATCTCCCCAGGCGAAAAGGAACGAGAACGTTGCCGATACGATAATTCCTGGATAAGAGATCGGAATCATAATTCTCAGGAATGCGGTGAACCGGTTGCAGCCGTCGATCATCGCCGCATCCTCGAGCTCCTTCGGCGCATTCAGGAAGTAGGTTCTGAGTATAAGCACCGAGAAAGGAATCCCTAACGTTGCTGTTGCCAGAATAGGCGCTGCCAAGCTATTGAGCAGAGCCAGCTTCTTGAATAAAATGAACATCGGCGTAAGAACGACGGTTACCGGCAGCATTTGCGTGACGAGGAAGAATAGGATCATCCACTTCTTGCCGGGAACGGGGTATCTAGCCAACCCGTAGGAAGCAGGGATGGCCAGTACAACGACGATGGCCATCGAGCTTAGAGCTACGATTAGACTGTTAATAAAGCTTCTTCCCAGAGCGCCGCCAAGCTGCGAGGTGTAGCCCTCCACATACCATTCATTGGGGAAAAGCGTCGGCGGCATCTGGAAAATTTCGCCTTGCACTTTGAATGAACTGACGACCATCCAGTAAATTGGGAAGAGGATCGCGCCTACAATGACAATTCCAACTATGTTTAACAAAAATTCTTTTGATCTTGGCATTTTACATCACCTCATCGCTGCGAACCATGCGCAAGTAAATCAGACTGACTATGAAGAGAATGAAGAAGAGAATGTTGGAGGCCGCTGCGCCCTGAGAGAAATTGAATTGGTCAAAGGACAGCTTGTATGCCAAGGTCGACAGTACTTCTGTTGCATTTACCGGTCCGCCGGCGGTCATGACAAAGATCAGATCGAACACTTTAAATGTAAAGATGAAGCCCATCATAATGACGATCATAATGACCGGACGAAGCATCGGTAGAGTCATGTAGACAAATTGCTTGAATTTATTCGCTCCGTCGATCGATGCCGCTTCATAAATATCGTCGGGAAGCGAGGATAGCCCGGTAGACAGCAGCATCATGTTAAATGGCGCTCCCACCCATACGTTGGCGATAATGACGCTCCACATTGCAAGCTCTGGATGCGTCAGCCATTCGATTGGCTGATCTACGAACCCAAACGAGAGCAGGATGTAGTTAATGATCCCGACACTTTGGTTGAACATGAATTTGAACAAGAGGGATGTAATGACGATCGGAACTAGATAGGATACGAGCGTCAAACCTCTTAAAAATCCAGCCAACCGGAATTTCATATTAAAGAACAAGGCGAGCGCAAAACCGATCGTAAATTGCAGGAAAATACTCCAAAACGTAAAGAAAAAAGTGTTTTTAAACGCGATATGAAATGAATCCAAACCGATCACTTTACGGTAGTTTTCAAGGCCGGCAAACGCGACATCCGGGTTGTTCAGCGTCATCAGATCCAAATGCTGAAAGCTAATTTTGATGTTGTAGAAAAGCGGATAGCCGATTAACACAAGCATGAAAATAAGCGCTGGAACGACATATGCCAGACTGATCAGCAGATTTCTTTTGTTTAATTCCACAAGAACTGCCCCTTTCAAGGGATTGTCCTTCCCCAGCAGCTTATATTTAAGACGAAGGGGAAGGAGCATGGAGTCATTATTGCATTCTAGTACTATGGATTAATAATGCTTTTGATTTTTTGTCCGGCTTCTGCAGCTGCATCGGCTGGATCCATCGCCATGGAGAACGATTTTTGATATGCCTCCTGGATGACGGAGGAAATTTCCGGCCATTTCGGATGCGGACCGCGTGGCTGTGCGGACTGCATTTGCTCCAGGAATCCGCTCAGATACTCGTCGCTCTTCCAATGATCGGACTTCTCGGCCACGTCTTCACGAGGCGAGAAATAGCCGGTTTGCACAAGGAAAGCTTCGAGATTATCCGCTTCGGACATCCATTTCAAGAAATCCCAGGCGCCATCTACGTTGTTGCCTTTAATAATTCCGATATTCTCGCCGCCAAGTACGGAGGCTTCTTGTTTGTCGATCGGCAGCTTGGCAATGGCAAAATTCATGTTAGGAGCATCAGCTTTTACACCGGCAATATTCCATGGGCCATTGATCATCATCGCCAGTTTGCCGGAAGAGAATTGCTTCAGAGTGTCGCTATTGGATAGGTTAATGACTTCTTTGCTGACAGAGCCGTCTTTGATGAGATCCGTTAAGAAAGTGAATGCACGGGCAGCTTCGGGAGAGTCGATGCTGTCGTAGTTTGCACCGGTGGACAGCAGCCATGGAAGGAAGTCAAATGCACCTTCCTCGGATTTAACGGCAGCAAATCCAAGACCATAACGATCGCCAGTCGTCAATTTTTTAGCGGTTTCGCGAAGCTCGTCCCAAGTTTTAGGAGGTTCGGCAATTCCAGCTTCTTTGAACATATCGGTGTTATAGTAGAGGGCGAGCGTATTGCTCGTAAATGGAAGGCCATATAGCTTGCCTTCATATTTAGCGGACTCGAAAGGGCCGTCAAGGTATTGGCTTCCCTGACCCCATTCATTGACGCGGTCGGTAATGTCTTCGAATATTCCGGCTGCAGCGAAGGAAGCGTGATCAGGATTATCGATGGTTACGATATCTGGCAACTCTTCGCCCATTAGGCCTACGGACAGTCTTTTCTTCATGTCGCCAAATGGCACGTATTGCCCGACAACCTGATATTGATCCTGCGAGCTGTTGTATTTTTGAATAGCGTCCTTAATCGCAGTTTCTTCATTTCCGCCGAAATAATACCAGAATGTAACTTGTTTTTTGGCTCCGTCATCACTAGAGCTGTTCTTGTCGGCGTTTGTTTGATCTCCCCCGCATGCGGTAAGCATAATCGAGAAGATCATCATGGCAATGAGGGTAAGCGATGCCTTTTTTTTCATATTTACGAGCCCCTTTGATTTTAAAATGAGTTGAAATATGATTGGAATGTTTTAGAAATGATGTACGTTAATCATTTTGGCGTAAAAGCAATGCACGAACGTGAATGTCAAAAAAATCATAAAAAGAAATTGGCATTTTCGCGCAGGGCGACTTCAAGCTTGCTTAAGTTAAGAGATGGAATGAAATCGGTTGGACGAGTCAAATGATCGAACAACAGCTTGACGGCTGTATAGCCTTGATTATGCGGATCCTGGCAAATCGTTGCCGTAATGATGTCCTTCTGCAAATAATCATGTACTTCCGGGGTCATGTCATGACCGATGAGGGCTACGTCTAGGCCCCATTTTTCGATATATTGGGCCATGGCGGCAAGCTGGCCAGTAGCCAAATAAATGCCGTCCACCTCCGAAAGCTGGTCTTTCATTAAGTGTTCCATCGAGACCTCGATATTATTCCGGTCCAGCTTGAGAGGGCCGATCATTTGCACGTTGTCGTAATGGCCAATGACCTCGCGAAAGCCCAGGATCTTTTGCTGGAACTGAAACATGTTCTCTGTCTCTAGGATGAAGGCTGTTTTCCCTTTGCGGCCGATAAATTTGCACAGCAATTCCCCTGCTAATTTACCTGCGTCCCGATAATCGCAGCCAACGTAAAATAAGCGCTTACTAATTGGAGAGTCAGTGTTGAATGTGCAGGTGGCAATACCTCTGTTAACAGCTCTGTCAATCAGCTCCGCGATTTCGAAGGAACCGTCGGAGGAAATAGCGATACCATCGTATTTACCGCTGTCCACAACTTCGTTGATCTTCTCGATCTGCTCTTCAATATTGGTATTCATTGTACGGATGATATCCACTTGAAGGCCGAAATGAGACAGTTCATCGAGCGCGTTCTTTACGCCGATTTCGATTTGCTCCCAGAAATAAACGGGATATGTTTGGAATATGACGGCTATGGAAATCATTCTATTCCTGGATAAGTAGCTTGCTGACTTGTTTGGCGAATAGTTGAGCTCCTCGACAGCCTGCATGATTCTGTCATAGGTAGCCTTCTTGACATTCCCCCTCTGGTTTAATGCCCGATCGATCGTAGCGACTGATAAACCGAGTTTTTCCGCTAGCGTTTTCACTGTTACCTTGTTGTAAGACTCTTTTGACATGTTCATCACCTTTCACATCCCTGCTCTCGAAATAATCATAAAAGATAACCTGACGAAATGTCAACGTTTTCATCGAAAAAATGATCAACGTTAATCATTCCAATTATTGGTACACCCCTTAACCTCTTTGACGGTAGGAGATTGCCCATTTTCCCCATGACAAATGTTATGAAATTATTGAAACGTAATGGATTGACGGTAAAGGCAGGGTTTGGTAAAGTATTTTGTAAGATCACAGCTAGAGAATTCGTACGCACCAATCCATGGGTGCTTTTGTTTTAGACATAATGCCGAGTAAGTTCATAAGAATAATATATAAAGTGAGTCGAATAAAGGATTCATCGAAAGGGTGTGGCCTCCGAATGCATGTGGAAGTAAAAAACTTAGACAAACATTTTGGCAATTTTCATGCCGTCAAAGACGTCAGCTTTGGAATCGAGAAAGGACAGCTAATCGGTCTGCTCGGGCCGAGCGGTGGAGGGAAAACTTCCATTTTACGCATGTTGGCAGGCTTGGAACAACCTGATTCCGGGGAAATTTTGTTCCATGGGCAACAGGTTAACAATCTAGCTCCCCAAGAGCGCGGAATTGGCTTCGTCTTTCAGAGCTATGCCTTGTTCAAGCATATGACGGTCTTTGACAATATCGCATTCGGCCTGCAGGTAAAGAAGGTTCCTAAGGCTGCGATTAAGGAGCGGGTCATGGAACTCGTGGAGCTCACCGGCCTGAAAGGGTTTGAGCAGCGTTATCCGCATCAACTGTCCGGCGGGCAGCGTCAGCGGGTCGCCTTTGCCCGCGCTTTGGCTCCAGAGCCGCAGCTGCTGCTGCTGGATGAGCCTTTTGCCGCGATTGATGCCAAGATTCGACAGGAGCTTCGTTCCTGGCTCCGCGAGCTGATCGAGCGCGTTGGGATTACTTCCATTTTCGTCACGCATGACCAGGATGAGGCCATTGAGGTTGCGGATGAAATCATGATTATCAACCAGGGCCGCCTGGAACAGAAGGGAACGCCTTGGGATATTTATAAAGAGCCGATTACGCCGTTTGTTGCGTCATTTATCGGGCAATCCACGCTCGTAGAGAGAGCCTCCGACCTGAAGGGCTTTGAGGAAGCGGCGGAAGGCCCGGGTATCCGGGCATTTGTTCGCCCGGAATACATTGAGGTGGGAACAGAGCAGGAGTTCATTCTGAAGTCCGCAACCGCACCGGGAATCATAAAGCATTTGCACTTCCGGGGGAGCGAATGGCTCGTGGAGGTTGAGGTTGGCGGACATAAATTAACGACGTTCCGGTCGCTGGAGAAAGAGACGCTTCATGCCGGACAGGAGGTAAGAGTGCTGGTGCACCGGGCCTATCTGTTTAATGACGAGAAAAGCTGGATTGTGGAAAATCCGCTGAAAGGCGATCCACTGACCGTAATGATTTAAATGGTGTATGTATTTACTTCAACAACCGTCCTTGAATTGATGAGGACGGTTGTTTTTTTGATGGAGACGGGAAACTGTACTGAGAATGTGTAAGGTCTTTTGCCTGGTATGGCTGGGTGCTGGGTCCGCACTTGCTGTACATAGGAGGATGACCGAGGCTCTAAGGATATGGCCGCAAGACTGTGTTAAAATGATTACATATATGTTCAAACGGATTAAAACAGATTGCACAGAGCGGATATCAATAGGCTATCTATCCAAAACATTGCTGACAACGGGGTGATTAGAGAAGTGAGAAAAGGAGCAGACTGCGAGAAGGCCGGGACGGCGGGGCAACTGGATGAGCTAACGGATGACCAATTGAATGAACGACGAGATGTACGATTGAATGAACGATTGGATGGACGATTGGGAGAGCAACAGAATGAACAACGGAATGGACAACAGGCCGATAGTTCGACCGTGGCGGCAGGAGATCGATTAACGTTTTGGGGGACGGGAGACGCGATGGGCGTACCCAGGGTATATTGCGATTGCGAAACATGCGATGAAGCGAGACAGCAGGGCATCAATCGGCGGTACCGCTCGTCCGTGCTGCTGGAAGGCAGGGAGGGGACATTTCTTATCGATTGCGGCCCGGATTGGCGCAAGGCAATGGAGCGGAAGGGCCTGCGCTTTGTAGAGCATATTGTGGTGACGCATGCTCATTTCGATCATATCGGCGGGCTGCCGGAATGGGCAGATTCCTGCCGCTGGCTGAACCGGCGGGGACAGCTGTATGCGCCGCAGGAAGTGATAGACATGATTATGCGCCAATATCCTTGGCTGCCGGCACAACTGGATATGCATGCGGTTGATCAAGGCTTTGATTTGGCTGGATGGCATATCGAGGGCTGGAAAGTATTCCACGGCAAAAACGGCTACTCCTACGCCTATCGCCTGTCCAAGCGGGGTTACATCTGGGTCTATTGCTCCGATGCGATCGCGCTATCCGTGGAACAGAAGGAGCCGCTTCGCGGATTGGATCTGCTCATTTTAGGAACGAGCTTTTATGAGGAAAAGGCAGAGTTCTCGACCCGCTCTGTATATGACATTAAAGAGGCCTTGGTGCTGCTTCAGGAAGTTCAGCCGAAGCGTGCAATATTTACCCATATGTCCCACGATATCGACCTGCGACGCGACTACGCGCTGCCCGAGGGCGTGGAGCTGGCTTATGTGGGCCAGACGGTTGAATTAGGGTAGCATACAGCCAAAATGGATCTGGAACTCGCACGGTTGTAAGTAAGAGAACGCAACCATCATAAGACGCCAGGCACCGCGTACTGGGAGCTGCGAGGATGGGTTGATCTTGTGCAAAAGCACAGGAAATTTCTGTATAGAGACGTAAATACGGCGTATTGATGCATTGAGACGAAGCCTTATGGCCCCTTAATTGAACTGAAGTTTCTCTCCAAATAATGAAGCTACTGATGATGTATTCTGTACCTAGATGGTCAAGACTGAATTAGGTAACTAGATGTATTTCATGCAGTTAGTTCAGCAGTTTTAGCCGTGTTAGAGGGAACTAACTGCAAAACCTACATTTAGTTTTAAGCTATTTCGGCGAATTCGCTCTATTCAGGCGAACTAACTGCATGTTCTACATTTAGCGCATGTATTTATTATAAAAAGGTTTTACTAGATATATAAAATACATTCCGCTTAAATAATCGGTGATTGACAGGAGAAATGTAGTATTAATTTAGTGTTGCAGTGTTTTCTTCAAACGTAAGTGAAAATGCAACGGAATTCTGCAGTTTTGCAGTATTATTGCTTCCACAGTGTTTCATCCCTAGCTTAATTCAGATTCGATAATTCAGATTTAAAAATCAGATTCAAAAAAATAAGAACCTCGCATACCTATCCATGCGAGGTTCTGTGCTGTGCCGCTTATCTATGAATGTATCCCGCAAGTTTTATGCTTCACGGTTGAAAATAAACTTGTCGATCGCATGCTTGACCCCATCCTCGTTATTGCTCAGAGTGACATAATCGGCGATTTCCTTCAGCGCCGGGATGGCGTTGCCCATAGCGACGCCGAGTCCAGCGGCCTCCAGCATTTCATGGTCATTCCAGGAATCCCCGATCGCGATCGTCTCATTCAGTCCGCAGCCGAAATGGTTGGCGATAAATTTCAGCGCATGGCCTTTTGTCCCTTCTTTGTGCATGAACTCCAGGAAGTTCGGCTTGGACTTGGTAATATGCACGGAAGGACCAAGCAGTTCCCGGAGTACAGGGGCAATTTCATCCAAGTAATCCGGCTCATCGATAATGAGCATTTTTGGCGTAGGCTGCGCCACGAGCTTGGCAAAATCCGGTTCGATAAAATACTCCGTGTTGTTGAGGGACGTATAGTCGATCAGCTTCTGATTTTCCTCTCTCGCATAGAGCTTGTCATCGATATACGTTTGCAGATGCAAACTGTGCTCTACGCAATAGTCAAAAAGCTTGCTGGCCGCGTCCAAAGGGAGATAGCGCTCATAGAGCACCTTCTCGTCGAGCAGATTTTTGACATAGGCGCCTTGATACGTAATGATCGGCACGTTGAGGCCAGTCTGGCGGGCGATGGCTTGGGCTGAGGAATAGGCTCTGCCGGTCGCGAGCGTAACGACGACGCCAGCGGCGACCGCTTCTTCCAATGCCTTTTGCGTGGCCGGGGTAACCTCTTTGTCATCGTTAATCAAAGTATCATCAATATCAATTGCAATAAGCTTATACATCGTCTGGATATCTCCTCTTCTAGTCATGAATTGAAGCAATAATCAGCAACAAACGCTAAGTAGCACTCTTGGTAGGCAACGGGGAGGGAATGCTCTCCTTCATGCCGTCCTCCTTATTGTCTTTAGACTTCGCAATGCAGGAGCTTCCGCCCCTCTGGCCCGGGCTCTGTCCTGCTTTTAATTCGGCCAGGATCATCCCGGTAAAAATAAAGCCGCAGCCCAGCAGCGCAGACCAGCCAAGCTGCTCGCCGGCGAACAGCACGCCCGTAATCGCGGCAAAAACCGGCTCCATCGCGAAGATGACAGCAACCCGCGCCGGGCTCGTGTAATTTTGACAGACGGTCTGAATCCAAAAAGCAAAGGCGCTGGTCGGGCCGATCGAAACAAGCAGCGCCAGCAGTACTTCAGGCCGCAGCAGCAGTTCCGTTGTTTGCGCTAATGTTCCGACATGCTCGCTCATGAGGGAAGCGGCCAGACTGAACAGCCCGGTCACGCCAAGCTGGATCGTTGCCAGCGGCAGCGCCGGATAACGCGGGGCATAGAGCCCGGTAAAGCCGATATGCAGCGCAAAGGCAAGGGCGCAGAACAAAATCAGGGCGTCTCCGCGATTCAGTGAGAAGCTGCCGTTCGTGAACGTTAGCAGGTACAGTCCGGCGGCAGCCAGTATGGCGCTGATCCAGGTGAACACGGACAGTTTATGCCGGAAAAGAACTACCGACAGGAATGGTACAAGCACCACCGATAAGCCGGTAATGAACCCGGCATTCGAGGTTGTCGTATAGAGCAGACCGACCGTCTGAAAACCGTAGCCCGCGCACAAAAACAGCCCCAGCAGCACGCCATGGCCCAGCAAGCGCAGATTGAACCGGCGCCAATCGTTCCGATAGAACAGCGTCGTAATGATCGCCAGCAGCAGGGAGGCTCCGATGAACCGAATCGCATTGAAGGCGAGCGGCGGGAGCGCCTGCACCGCATTTTGCACGATCAGAAAAGTGCAGCCCCACATCATGGCGACGGAGAGCAGACTCAAGTCGGCGATGCGGGAACGCGGCATGTTTATTTTTATCACGATCGGCTACTCTTTCAGAAAAACGAGGCCGACAAAATCGTCAAATTCAAGGTTGCCGAAATAGTGCTTGATGTCGATGCCCGCTAGCGCCTGGCGAACGGCATCTTCCTCGTGACGCACCCCGCGCAGCTTGTCCTCGATATCGGCGACATCGCCTACCCCGAAGAAATCGCCGTAAATTTTAATCTCCTGGATATGTCCGTCTTTAATGTCCATGCGCAGATCGATGATGCCGATGGGGAATTTTTTGGAATGCTTTACATTGGACTCCGGGGACAAGCCGAAATTCCAATCCCAATTTTTATAACGTTCCTTGGAAATTTCGTGAATCTTGCTCCAATCGTCCTCGGTTAGGCGATATTGCGGCACTTTGTCTGCATCCATGCCAAAAATATGCCGCAGCAGCTCGGCGCGAAATTCCTCGATCGTCATTTTTTGCCCCAAGAAGTCAATGATGTTGGCTACCCGGCTGCGCACGGATTTGGTGCTCTTGGATTTGAATTTCTCCGGGTTCGCATGCAGTGAAGCAGCGACATCGCTCAGGTTCAGGTTGAACATCAGCGTCCCGTGGCTGAACATGCGGCCGCGTGTGGAGAATTGGGCGTTGCCGGAAATTTTTTGCTCACCGACCTGCAGATCATTGCGCCCCGTCATCTCTGCATTAACGCCGAGAGATTGCAGCGCTTCAACGACCGGTTGGGTGAACTTGCGGAAGTTGTGGAAGGATTGTCCGTCATCTTTCGTAATGAAACTGAAATTCAAATTGCCCAGATCGTGGTACACCGCACCGCCGCCGGACAAACGGCGCACGACCTGGATATTGTTCTCTTTGACGTAGTCGAGATTGATCTCCTCGATCGTATTCTGATGCTTGCCGATGATGATCGACGGCGCATTGATGTAGAACAGCAAATAGCTGTCATCTTCGAGCGGAAGATGCTTCAGCGCGTACTCCTCGATGGCCAGATTGACCGAGGCGTCGGTGATTCCCTGGTTGTCAATAAACAGCATGACTCTTCCTCCATCCAAATCTATATTTGTAACCTGCAAATTTGAATTATCCTAACGTACATTGTAAACCAATTCAGGCTGAAACCAAAGGAAAAAAGCGGGTACGGGCATTTTCCATTTATTCCGCAGCATGGGGTGTCGTCATTGACGGCGCATAGGGATTCGCCTCATAATGAGGGCATCGAACTTCGGGCGAGAAGCAGTTAAGAGGAAAGAAATGCATAAATACATAAACGGTTTTGGGGAAAAGAGGAATGGCGATATGTTGGAAGTGTACGGACATGGAGGAGATGTAGAGTCGGCAGCACTGCGATACGGCTTTGAGCCGGAGCAATTCACCGACTTTAGCGCAAATATTAACCCGCTCGGGCCGCCGCCAGGCATGCTGGAGGCGCTGCAGGCCGCGCTGCCCGAAATTATCCGGTACCCCGATCCGGGCCATCGGGCGCTGCTCGCTTTATTGGCCGAACGCCACGGGGTTCGGCAGGAGGCGGTTTGCGTAGGCAACGGCGCTGCGGAAATTATGGCCCTCATCTTATTGGCGCTGGCGCCAGGCAAAGTCGGCGTCGTACAGCCTGCTTCTCGGAATACGAAACGCTGTCCCGGCAGTTCGGGGCGGAGGTGCAGGCTGTTTACGGCACCGCAGAGCGGGACTATCGCGCCGAGCCCGGGCAAATCGTGAAACTGATCGCGGCCAGCGACCTCGTGTTCCTTGGCCAGCCGAACAACCCGAACGGGGTGCAATATGATGTGGAGCAATTACAGCAGTTTGCCGAGGCGGGAGAGCGGCATGGGACATATATCGTGCTGGACGAGGCGTTCATCGACTTCATACCTCCAGAGCGGCGCCAGTCGCTGCTCCCTGAGCTGGAACGGTATCCGCACATTATCATCGTTCGGTCGATGACGAAGTTCTATGCGATTCCGGGGCTGCGGCTCGGCTACGGCATCGCCCACCCCCATATGGCAGCGGCAATGAGAGGCAAACAGGTGACGTGGAGTGTTAATATTTTGGCGCTGCGGGCAGGAGAGATCAGCTTGCAGGCAGGGCCGGAATACGAGGCGGCGACAATCAATGCTATTGCAGCGGAGCGAAAGCGCCTTAAAGCTGAGCTTGAGCGCTTAGACTGCGAGGTGACGCCGGGAGAAGCCAACTATTTACTTCTGGGGCTTCCGAGGCCGTGGACGGCTGAAGCGATGCAGGAGGTGCTGGGCCGGCGCGGCGTACTCGTGCGAAGCTGCGCGATGTATCCGGGGCTTGACGCCAGCCATATCCGCGTCGCCGTGAAGGATCGGGCGGCCAATGCCGTGCTGATCCGGGAGATGGAGCAAGTGTTAGGAGGAGGAGAGGGATGACAACCCCTTTTTTGCATGTGCAGGCGGAACAAGCGGTGAAAGCTGGTGGAGCCGGAGAGGCTAGCGAGACCATTGAAATGAATAAAGCTAGTCTTACTGGCTTAGCCGCTCAGGCGAAACCCGCCAAAGTGAATGAAACCCGCCAAATGGGCGAATTGGATCAAGTTGACCAAACGGTCTACCGCTCGAAAATATGGCCGGGACTGAAGCTGTATCGGAAGGAACGGCATATTTTGCTGGAAACGCCAGAGCCAATGGAAAGCTTGGGCAGCGCGGTATACGGTGGCGGAATGCATACGCTCCAGAGGTTCGTGAATATATACGTGGATCGGTTCTATCACTGTGAAGATCCGGTGCGGGATATCCGGAGTTTGCTAGGCGAATGGGGATATCCCGAGCAGGGAACGGCCGGGCTGCTTACGGCGGTGCAGCTGAAGCATGCGGCGGTCGCCGAGGAGCAGGGCGCCGACTTCGGCGTACTGTGCTGCGCGACGGCGGGCGTGTCCAATGCGGCCCGGGCCGGCGTGCGGCGGACGACGTTTCCCGCTTCGTGGACGCCGGGGACGATCAACATTATGCTCGTCGTCGACGGCAGAATGACCCACGCGGCCATGGTGAACGCCGTCATCACGGCGACAGAGGCCAAAGCGGCCGCGCTGAGCGATTTCGGCGTGCGCGACGCCGAGAACGGCCTGGCCGCAACCGGCACAACGACGGATGCGGTCATGCTGGGCGTCAGCCAGCGGGCCGAGTGGCCGCTGCTGCACGCCTACGCGGGAACCGCGACCGATCTGGGCGGCACGATTGGCCGCCTGGTGTACGACGCGGTTCGCGAATCTTTGGCCGCGGCCGGAGGGCCGAAATGACGGCCGCGTGGTGGGTGCTGCCGGTCGCGTATGCGCTTGACCGGCTGCTTGGCGATCCGCGCTGGCTTCCCCATCCCGTTGTCGGGATGGGGAAGGCGATCGCCGCGATCGAGGCGGCCATTCGCCGCCTGGTGAAGCCCCGCGCCTACCGGGCCGCGGGGCTGCTGCTGCCGCTGCTTGTGGCGGGCGGCAGCTTTGCCGTGACCTGGGCCGTGCTGCGCTTGCTGGCCCAGGTCAACCCGTGGCTCGCCGCGCTGGCGGAGGCCGCGCTGATTGCCACGACCATCGCGGCCAAGGGGCTGCGCGATGCCGGCATGGAGGTGTGCGGCCATTTGCGCCGCGGGGATATGCCAGCTGCGCGGCGCGCGCTCGGCATGATCGTCGGGCGCGACACCGCACACCTCCCCGAGCCGGAAGTGGCGCGCGGCGCGGTAGAGACGGTCGCCGAGAATATCGTCGACGCCGTCGTTTCGCCGCTCTTCTTCGCGCTGCTGGGCGGCGCGCCGCTGGCGATGGCTTACCGCGCCGTCAACACCCTCGATTCGATGGTCGGCTACAAGAACGAGAAATACATCGATCTCGGCTGGGCGTCAGCCCGGCTTGACGACATTGTGAATTATATTCCCGCGCGCCTTACGGCTCTGCTGCTGATTGCCGCGGCCTGGCTGTTGCGTTTCAATGCCAAAGGCGCTGCCACCATGGTGCGGCGCGATGCTTCGTCCCATCCAAGCCCGAACAGCGGGTACCCGGAATCAGCCGTTGCCGGAGCGCTCGGCGTTCGCCTGGGCGGTGAAAACTCTTATCATGGCGTGGTGTCCTTTCGCGCATATATGGGAGACAAGTCCCGCGAACTGGAGGCGGAGGACATTCCAAAAACGGGCCGAATGCTGTTTGTAGTTTCAGATATGTTCGTGCTGCTGGGAACAGTAGCGGGGCTGGCGTTAACGGGCGGATTTTAGTTCCCGATCAATAGGTAAAGGCTGTTACTGGGATGTTACTGGGAGGCGGGATGATTGAAGAGGCAAAACAGTTACGCAACTGAGCTCTGGCTGGTCCGCCATGGCCGTACTAGCTGGAATAGGGAGCGGCGTTATCAGGGGCATTCGAATGTTGCTCTATTGGATGATGAAGCGTCTGGATTGGAGGGTCTGGAGAAGGACCTTGAGAGCGTTTCTTTCTCTTCGGTATATTGCAGCGATCTGCTGCGCTGCCGCCAGACCCTGGAGAGAGTCAGGCCAGATCTTGCCGGGAAGGCTGTATACGACTCGCGCTTGCGGGAGATGAACTTTGGACAGTGGGAAGGGCAGACGTATGAAATGCTCAAGGATAGCCTGGTTTACCGCGCCTGGATTGATGATCCGGTATCGGTAACTCCACCCGGCGGGGAAACGTGGGGCGATTTCCACCGGCGGGTAAAAAGTATCTATGAGGAGTGGTTAAACCTGGCGCAACGTAATCCATGCCCAGGTCATAACATGGAGCAGCGGATTCTTGCTGTCACTCATGGGGGCGTCATCTCGCTCGCAGCCTCATTGCAGCGTCCTGGAACGGGATTTTGGGATACGGCTGTCGAAGCTGGAGGCGTAATTCGGCTTAGAATCGGAGAAAGAGCTGCGGCGGATTAGCGGAGCAGGAGTAGTATGATTAAGCCGCCCCAACACCGCAAGGCGAGGTCTTCTGCGGGACAAAATAAATCAAAGTTAGCTATTATGCATCCATACGGACGAAGGAAGTGATGGCATGCCAGAAACAAGAACGGGAGCATCCGTGCAACTGGCGGTTAGTGTGCTGGATCTGGTTCCCCGGTTGCCCGGGTATTCGGATGAAGAAGCGTTAAGACAAGCTGTGTCTTTGGCGCAGCATGCCGAAAAGTGGGGCTACGCCCGGTATTGGACAGCTGAGCATCACGATATGCCCGGGCTGGCCTGTACTTCGCCTGAGGTGCTGCTGGCCCATGTTGGAGCTAAGACAGAGCGGATTCGCCTCGGCTCGGGGGCCGTTCTGCTGCCCCACTACAGTCCGCTGAAAGTAGCGGAGTGGTTCCGGCTGCTGTCTGCATTATATCCGGGCAGGATAGATCTGGGGCTAGGACGGGCTCCGGGCGGGGAAGCGCACGCTGTCATGGCTCTTAGCGGCAATTTTTTAGCGCGGGTTGCTGAGCTGCCGAAGACGATCGCTTCGCTGCTGGAGCTGCTACAGGACGCTTACGAGTATGAGGGGCATGCCGTAATCGCACGGCCCCAGCCGCAAATCGGACCAGCGGTCTGGATGCTCGGAACGAACAAGAAAAGCGCGGAATATGCGGCCAAATTTGGAACGGGTTTTGTTTTTTGGACAGTTTATGAGCGAGCGTGACGGCGTAGACATATTGACCGCCTATCGGGCGAATTTTACACCCTCTGCGCTGCAAAGCGCGCCAAAAACGCTACTGGCCGTTAGCGTAATTTGCGCAAGGGCGGAGAGTGAGGCCGCGCGTTGGGTACAGGTGCTTGATGAGACGTCGAGACAAACGGGGAGGGGTTCGTTCCGAAGCATAAGCGGCACGCCGTATAGCGTGTTTGAGCAGCTTAAAGATTTGCAGCGCGAATACGCCAATGACGAATTTCTGATCGTTTGCCCTATTCCTGACTATGCGGCAAGGCTGGAATGCTACAGACTGCTGGCCGAGGCACTGCGGGGGCTGGCGGCGTTTGACGGTGCGTAACAATGGCCCGTATATTGCTGTAAGGAAACTTGATCCGTGCAAACGGGCAGAAGTCAGTTCATGGTTGGAGGCAAGATTTACATGTATAAAGAAAACAGCGGCGGCTCCATATACACTTACGCCTGCCATGAGAATGAGCGGCGGCTATGCGAAATGGAGCTCGCGGCTTTGTTTGGACATTCGCCGAATACGGAAGGTTACGTCGCAACGGACAAACGGATAGATCCGAGCCGCAGTCCATTTATTTCATACCGGATAGATATTCTGCTTACTGGAGGCGACCTGGACAGTGTGGCCATGCAAGCGGCTGAGCTTGATCTTAAGGGCAAAACATTTAAAGTCGTATGCATAAAGCTGGGCGGCATGCTTGCATTTACTTATGAGGAGCAGCGCGAGCTCGAGAGGCAGATCGGCGGTCGGATTCGAGGTAAAGCGGATATGCGAACTCCCGAGGTGACGTTCGGCCTAATGTTCGTTGAGGGGGCCTGGCTGCTTGGAGTATGCCATGCCGCAGAGTCCGTTTGGCTGCGCCATAAGAGCAAGCCGCGCAATTATTCCACAGGACTGAGCACGGCTGTCGCCAGGGCTTTGGTGAACATCGCGGTGCCCGAGCCGCACGCCGTCAAGGCCATCGACCCTTGCTGCGGGATGGGGAATGTGCTGATCGAGGCGTTATCGATGGGGATCGATATCGTAGGCCGGGATATTAACCCGTTGGCGGTCCGGGGAGCGAGAATCAATTTGCGCCATTTCGGATACGGCGATGATCGGGTCAGCCTGGGTGATCTGAATGAAGTAGGCGAGCTCTACGATGCGGCTATCGTGGACATGCCGTACAATTTATGCTCTGTGCTGTCACCCGGGGAGCGAGGAGAAATGCTGCGCAGCATAAGACGGTTTAGCCAGAGGACAGTCATCGTTTCCACGGAGCAGCTGGAGACGGAAATAGTTGACGCCGGTTTTCGCATTCACGATTACGGAACGGTCAGCAAAAGTTCTTTTGTCAGACATATTTGGGTTTGCGGAGCTAATTGGTAAGGGATGAATGATTGTCATCTGTGCGGTTTTCCCCTATAATCCAATACAGACGAAGATGTATGAATGCCTATTGCCATATGGAAAAACCGTAGGTCCCAAGGCGGCGCTTGTCCGCAAGCTTCCGCCACGGGTTAATAGGGAAGCCGGTGCAATTCCGGCACGGTCCCGCCACTGTAAACAGGGATGAAGCTCATTGTATGCCACTGTCATTCGTTAAACCCGCACTCTGCCTTGCTTTGAAGGTACTTGCAGGAAAGGGACACGCGAAGATGGGAAGGCGAGCCGAATCGGCAACCTGGAGTCAGGAGACCTGCCTATGGGGAATCAAGAGACGGTCCTTCGAGGAAAGGATACGTTCTGCTAAAAGTGCTATGCTGCGGACAACTTGGGTGGCTTGTACCGTACATGGACTTGCTTGTAGACGTAGCCCGATCCTGAACGGATGGGGCTTTTTCCTGTCTTTTTCCTGTATTTCCAGTGAGAACGGGCTTTTCATGTACAAACTATACGCCTTGTAAGGAGAGAGAGATTTCATGAACAAATTTAGAAAGTTCTGGGGGATTTGGCTTTTAGCAATCATGCTCGTCGTGATGGCTGGCTGCGGCAAGGATGCTGCAGGCACGAACACAGGAAATGCTCCAGCTCAGCAGGAACAGAACGTTCAAACCGGACAGGGGGAGCAGGGGGATTCTGCGTCTGATGCGCAGCGCACAGTCTACCCGTTGACCGTGACGGACATTACTGGCGCGGAATTCACTTTCGAAGCTGCGCCGCAAAGAATCGTTTCGCTGGCTCCATCAGAGACGGAAGGATTATTTGCGCTCGGGCTGGATGAGCAAATCGTAGGTGTGTCCGATGTCGATGATTATCCTGAAGCCGTGAAGGACAAGCCGCGTATGGGCGGGTTCCAGGTCAACGTTGAGGCGGTCATCGCTGCCAAGCCGGAACTGGTGCTGGCCGGCAATCTGATCGACCCGGCAACCGTAAAAAGCCTTACCGATCTCGGAATCAAGGTTTATCAATCGAATCCGACCAATCTGGACGAAACGCTGGCCAATATTAGAGCTGTAGGGGAAATTACCGACCGGCAGAAAGAAGCCGAGGAAGTTGTCGCCCAAATGGAGAAAGAACGCGATATGGTTTTGGATGCCGTTAAGTCCTTGACTCCGGATCAGAAAAAGAAAGTCTACATCGAGTTTTCGCCAGGCTGGACCGTTGGGAAAGGCGTGTTCATGGACGAGCTGATTACGCTGGCTGGGGGAGAAAACGTAGCTTCCGATCTGGAAGGCTGGAATGAAATCAATGAAGAGAACATTATTAAGGCGAACCCGGACGTTATTCTGTTTGCGAAAAATGTCGTCGACGAGAACAATAAGACGATTGGAGATATGATTAAAGCGCGTGGTGGCTGGGATCAAATTACGGCCGTAAAAGAAGACCGTGTCATCGGCCTGGATGATAACCTGCTCAGCCGTCCTGGACCGCGCGTGACCCAGGGATTGATTGAAATGGCACGGGCCATTTATCCGGAATTGATCCAGCAATGATGAATAAATTGGCGGGATACGGAACGGCGGGTTTGGCACTTCTGGCTGTTACGCTGCTGGTCTGCATCGGCGTTGGTTCCGTTTTTCTGCCGACCGGCCAGATTATCGGCATTTTGCTTCACCGCCTGCCATGGATCGGCAGTATGATTACGCCGGACTGGGACGTCTCGGCAGAGCAGATCGTCATGCAGGTACGGCTTCCGCGCGTACTGCTCGGCATGCTGGTCGGCGCTTCGTTAGCGGTGGCGGGGGCCGCATTTCAGGGCGTGCTGCGCAATCCGCTGGCAGACCCGTTTACCTTGGGCGTTTCCTCGGGCGCGGCGGTCGGTGCGGCTACGCTGATTTTCTTTGGTTGGCAGTTCTCTTTAATCGGCGTGTTTACGCTGCCGGTCATTGCGTTTATAACAGGGGCAAGCACACTGCTTGTCGTAATGTGGCTGGCCAGGGAAAACGGGAAAATTCCGATCGAAAGCCTTATTTTGTCGGGCGTGGTCATGCAGTCTTTTCTCGGTGCGATCGTTTCTTTTTTGACGGCCATGTCGAAAAAAACGGTGAACGAAATACTATACTGGACGATGGGAAGTCTCAGCTTGCGCGGATGGTCGTATACGATCATCCTTTTCCCGTATTTGGTCATTGGGCTGCTGTTTCTGTGGAGCCAGGCCCGCAGCTTAAATCTGCTCGCGCTTGGTGAGCGTCAGGCATCCCATTCCGGATTGAATGTTGATCGCACGAAGGTCTTGGTTTTGCTTGTGGCGACGTTAATGAGTGCGGCGGCTGTATCCGTGTCTGGGGTCATCGGTTTCGTCGGCTTGGTTATTCCCCATATGATACGGCTGATAACGGGACCGGATTATCGGTTGATTATTCCACTCTCCGCGCTTGGCGGAGGGATATTCATGATGTGGAGCGATTTGGCCGCCCGGACGGTATTGGCCCCAACAGAGATCCCTTTGGGCGTGGTCACGGCCTTCGTCGGCGCTCCGTTCTTTGCTTATCTGCTGTACCGCAATAAGAAGCGGAGAATGGAGGAATTGCAATGATCGAAGTACAAGGGGTAGAGAAATCCTACGGACGCCAAACGGTGCTGAAAGGGATTGACTGGCAGGTGCAGCGGGGCGATTTTTGGGGAATTATCGGGCCGAACGGCAGCGGCAAGACGACGCTGCTGAACGTGCTGTCAGGCGTAGAGAATCCTGAGGCGGGGGAGGTAACGCTGGACGGCAGGCCTCTCACAGCATATGGGCGCAAGGCGCTGTCAAGGAGACTCGCCGTGCTTCAGCAGGACGGCTTGCCGCCGATGGCTTTTCCGGTGCGCCAGGTTCTGGAAATGGGAAGATTCCCTTTTCAAAATTGGCGTGGGAAGGAAGAAGGAAACGGTGCCGAGGTTTTGCTCAATGAAATTGTAAGCCGTCTGGATTTGCAAGGGCTGGAGAACAAGCCGCTGCATGTGCTTAGCGGCGGGCAAAGACAGCGGGTGGCCCTCGGCAAAGTGATGGCGCAGCAGCCGGAGCTTGTGCTGCTGGATGAGCCGACGACCTACCTCGACATCCGCTACCAGATGCAGTTCATGGAACTGGTCTCGAGCTGGCAGCGGGCCGAACATTTAACGGTCGTTGCCGTGATGCATGATTTGAATTTGGCAGCCTTGTATTGCGACAAGCTGCTTGCTTTGCGGGATGGCAAAATCGTTGCCATGGGAACGCCAAACGAAATTATTACCCCGGAAATAGTGAAGTCGCTGTTTGAAATGGATGCTTATTCGGTCATGCATCCGGATCGCGGCGTGCCCCAACTGCTGCTGCGTAGTGAAAAGGGGACGTGAGTCGGGAGAAATCTAGGCATGAGGCATTAGGCATGATGTACGAGGTATGAGGTATGAGGTATGAAGTGTGAGTGTGTGTACCTGAAACTGTACCAGTATCCGTCCCTTTACTGCAACCGTACCAGTTCCAGTGCTGTCTCCTAAGTCTGTTAGGTCGCTGAAAACTACTCAAATAGGTCAAATAGAGCCTCTTGTGTCCGCAAGCGAGCCAGCAAGCAGCGAGCAGCGAGTTTGCAGCAACTTAGGCTCGTTGGTGCCCTGGTTAGTAGTGTTGCAACTCCACATGCCGCGTAACGGACACAGGTTCCGCTATTTCCCGAAAACTTCGGTTTACGGGTAGCTAACGGACCGTGGTTCCGCTATTATGCACCAATCATGGCTTTTTGCACAGATCTGGTGCCAATAAGGTCTTCTAAGTCCGTTAGGTCGCTGAAAACAACGCAAACAGGTCAAATAGCGCCTTCAGTGTCCGTTAGCGAACTTGCAACCAACGAACTTGCCAACCAACGCGCCAGCAACCAGCGAGTTTGTAGCGCCTTCTGTGTCCCTAAGCAAAAGTAACCGTACATTTGTCGACATATTGTAGATTAATTTAGAGAAGAGGGCTGATGAATGAGCTATTCCATTTCGGACGTCATTGGATTAATTGCGCCGCTGCAAAAGAAAGCGGCAGAGTCAGCGGTAGAGCACCTGGATCGATTGACCAAGCCGCCGGGCAGTCTTGGCAAGCTGGAGGAGCTGGCGGTTCAGCTTGCCGGTATAACCGGGCAGGTTAAACCAAGCTTCCCGCAGCGCGCGATCATTGTGATGGCTGCGGATCACGGGGTATGCGAGGAAGGGATTAGCGCTTTTCCGGCTGAGGTTACCCCGCAAATGGTGTTGAATTTTCTGGCTGGCGGAGCAGCGATTAATGTATTTGCCCGTCAGGCTTCAGCGGAAGTGTTGTGTATCGATATCGGCGTGAATGCAGAGCTGAGTCATCCTGACCTGTTGGAGCGGAAGGTGAGGATGGGAACGGGCAATATGGCCCTTGGACCGGCGATGAGCCGTGCGGAAGCAGAAGCGGCTATTTTGGCCGGGGTTGCTGTCGTGAAGGAAGCTGTGAATAAAGGCACAACATTGTTCGTCACCGGTGAAATGGGCATTGGCAACACAACGGCTAGCGCCGCTATCATGAGTGTGCTTACGGGCATTGCTCCAGCCGAATGCGTCGGCCGCGGCACCGGAATTGACGAACGCAAGCTAGAGCATAAAGCATCCGTAGTAGAACGGGCCATTGCGGTAAATCAGCCGGACGCCAATGATCCGCTCGATGTGCTTTCCAAGGTGGGCGGACTGGAGATTGCCGGATTGACCGGGGTCATACTTGGCGCAGCCGCCCATCGATGCCCGGTCGTTATCGATGGATTTATTTCGAGCGTTGCAGCTTTAGTCGCTCAAAGACTATGCGCGGAGACGGCGGGTTATATGGTGGCTTCCCACCACTCGCAGGAGCCGGGGCATATTCAGGTGCTGCGCGAGCTCGGACTTTCCCCGATGCTGGAGCTGAATATGCGGCTCGGTGAAGGAACGGGCGGTGCGCTTGCTTTGCATCTGATTGACGGAGCTTGCCGGATCATGAAGGAAATGGCTACTTTCGAAAGCGCGGGAATCTCTGCGGGTGAACCGGCTGCCGAGGAGGATGCGAAGTGATCGTTATGGTGACTGGCGGCGCCCGGAGCGGGAAAAGCAGCTTTGCCGAACGCTGGTGTATGAAGCACGCATCCAAGTCATACTATGTCGCCACGGCACAGGCTTTCGACGAAGAGATGGAGCAGAGAATTGCTCTGCATCGCGAGGATCGGGCATCGGCAGGTTATACGTGGAGGACGATTGAGGAGCCGCTTCAGCTAAGTAATTTACTCTTTGAACTGGGAAGCGGTCAGCGTGAAGATGCGAACGCAGAAACTGAAGACGAAACCTCTCCTGCCGTACTGATCGATTGCCTAACGCTATGGCTGTCCAATATGCTGCTGGCTGTTGGCGAACAGGTTGATGCCGAATCCGGGATGATGCAGGAAATCGATCGTCTTCTTGAGGCAATCGCAGGTTACAGGGGCATGCTTGTAATTGTAACTAACGAGGTGGGGAGCGGGATTGTTCCCGCGTATCCGCTGGGCAGGCAGTACCGCGATTTGGCGGGGATTTTGAACCGGCGTGTAGCCGCTATAGCTGATCAGGTATTTCTTGTTACAGCGGGAATTCCAATCGAGCTGAAAAGCAGGGAATATAAGCTATGAGCAGAAGCAACGATAGCGAAAGAAACGTTGTGGACGATCCCCGCATGCTCAGCGCAAACAACAATAACAGCGTATCCAGCACCGATAGCGTTAACAACCCCATCATCACTAACAGCACCAACAGTCCGGGCTTACCCGATGCCAGTTCTATTAAGGATACCGGCAAGGATTGGCCGCTGGCGGCGGCGTTTCAATTTTTGTCGCGGTTTCCTGTTCCGGTTGAGGTGAATTTTACGCCGGGGGTGCTGCGGCGCAGCGCCAAATACTATCCGCTAGTCGGCTTCGCTATAGGTGCTGCGCTCGGTCTGGCTGCTGTAGGTATTGCTTGGGTGCTCCCGCCGATGCCGGCTGCGGTGCTCATCCTCGCATTATGGATCTGGCTGACCGGGGGGCTGCATCTCGACGGCTGGATGGATGCAGCGGATGCGCTGCTCAGCTACCGGAGCAGGGAGAGAATGCTGGAAATTATGAAGGACAGCCGGGTCGGCGCCATGGGAGTCATCGCTTGCGTGCTGCTGCTTCTGCTGAAAATGTCTCTCCTCTACACGCTAATCGGCTACGGCTATGCCCAGGTGGGTGCAGCGCTTCTGACAGCAGCAATATGGAGCCGCTGGTTCATGACCTATGCTATGCAAGCATGGCCGACGGCCCGGCAGGGTGAAGGTCTTGCGGGCAATTTTCGCGGGCTGAAGACGGGCAGTATTGCTGTTTCCACGGCTGCCGCCCTGCTGCTATCCGCCGCAGGATTAACAGCAATAACCTCACTGGAACAGGGTAATGATCCAGGCTCTCTTATGCTGTTATACTGTGTCGCGCCTTGCATCTCTTGGCTCGCAGGCACGCTGGCTGCGAGCAGGATCAGCAAGCGGCTAGGCGGATTAACTGGAGATGTGTACGGCGCTCTGAACGAAGGCATTGAGGCAGCGGTACTGCTAGCAGCGGTGATTTGTCTGGGGTAAAAACAACAAAGCCGTGGTACCTTGAGTATCACGGCTTTGCTGAGGCAGTAAATAATTTCTATCCATTTATCAGATGATAAATTTGCTAACGGATTCCCGCAGGGAGAGTGCGCCTTCATGCAGGTTGCGCACGGTGTTGGCATGATCCTTAATTTCCTCCGCCTGTGTTGTAGAGTTGCCGGCAATTTCCTCGATCATCTCGAGCGATTTAGCTGTGATGTTGGCAGCGTCTTCTACAGAGACGGTGACCTCTTCCGCGCTGGCCGAAACCTGCTGGGTCGAAGAGGAGATCGATTGAATGGTCAAGTTTATCGATTGAATCCATTCTGTCAGATGGGAAAAGGCTTCTTCCGCGTTTTTGACGCGGGACGTCCCGGACTGGATTTCCTCGCTGACACGCTGCATGGCACGAACCGAGTTGCCGGACTCCTCCTGGATGGCGAGGAGATAATCGCCAATTTCATCGGTAGCGATGCGAGATTGCTCGGCAAGCTTGCGTATTTCTTCGGCTACGACCGCGAAGCCCTTGCCTTGTTCGCCGGCGCGGGCCGACTCGATGGCGGCATTGAGCGCCAGGATGTTGATCTGTTTGCTGATTTCTTTTACCGTTCCAACGATTTGGGCAATCGCTTCGGAGCGCTCGTTCATCAGGGAAATAAGGTTCATCGATTCGGCCGCGGCTACTTCAACGAGGAGCATGCCGTCGACTGCGCCGTGCGCCAGTTCATTGCCTGTGATTGCCTTCTGCGAGGCTTCGCCGATTTTTTCGGTGATGTCGGCCGAGGAGGACGCGATATATTGAATGCCTTTGGAGATTTCCTCCATGGCCCGCGCATTCTCAGCTGCAGTCGAGGCGAGCGTCGTGCTCCCTGCTTCTACTTGCTGTGCCGCTTTATCGGAGCTGTAAATCAATTGCTCGAAGGTTTGCGCCGAGCTCAGCAAGCGATCCGAAGTGTTAACGACAGCCTGGGACGTATGGTGTACGCTCGAAATCATTCCTTTCAACTGTTCTGTCATCGTACGGAAGCTTAGCGCGAGCTGGGCCAGCTCGTCGTGGCCCTGAACCTGAATCGATTGGCGCAAATCACCGCGGGCCATGGCCTCGGTCACCTGAGTCAGGCTCTTTAACGGCCGTGTAATCCGTTTACTGATCCAAAAGGCTGCGGCAGATCCGACAATGATAATGAGGGCGGTAATGCCGAAGCAGATCCAGAAGATCTCCGATTGCTTCTCCTTGACGAAGGTTGCATCCATACCAACAGCTAGCATTAGCTCGCTGCCCGGAACTTGGATATAAGCCGTCTTATGGTAGCCGAACTTGTCCGAATACAGGTCGCTAATGGCCAGTTTGCCTGCGGACGCCTGCTTCATCGCATTTTGAACGGCGATCGCTTCGGAGGCTTGTACGGCAGAGCCAGTGCTCGCCGCAATGACGGTAGCCTGCTCATCATGCAGATGAATGAGATAAACCGTATCTAGTTGAAAATCCTCTGCGCTCTTTGTTAAGTAAGCCTCCACGCCGAACCGGTTATTTTCTCCGCCCTTAAGCAGCTGGAGGGACATGGTAGTATCGAGTCTGCGGTATATATCCTGCGTACTCGTATGTAGAACTTTATCGAACTGGGGCAAGACGTTATTATTGATAATGCCCATGGATACGTAATAAAAGCTAATACTGAATAAAAGCGAAGACAATACAATGACGACGGCAAAGGTTGTCATGAATTTACGGCTGATAGAATGCTTAATTCCGAGCATGACAAGAAGTCCTCCTAATCTATTTAAACCGTGTTGGTTGGTCGCTATTGCTATTGGTCTCCTTCCATTCACCCAAGCGAAATATTAACCATTGGTTTATTAGACATATAATATAGCAAGTTCTCCCATTTGAAAATAGGGATTTTAATGATTTCTATCTTCTTTCATAAAATTTTCACTGATTTTTCAATTAAGCGACATAAACATAGGGAGGAAGTCATATGTTCAATTTCGGATGGGGCGTTCTGTTCATGCTCGTGAACTTTACGTTCTTCTTGATTTGCTATCGATGGTTCGGTAAAAAAGGCCTTTATGCGTGGATCGGAGTAGCTACGGTCATCGCCAATATTCAAGTGGTAAAAACGATCGAAATGTTCGGGATCGTGATGACCCTCGGCAATACGATGTATGTCAGCCTCTATCTGACGAGCGATTTGCTCAATGAAAAATACGGCCGTGGCGAAGCCAAAAAAGCGGTGTGGTTCGGTTTCTTTACTTTGATTATGACGACCGTCCTGATGCAGATGGCTCTGGTCTTTACCCCTCAACCCGGGGACTTTGCTCAAGAATCGCTACAGAGCATATTCGGCTGGATGCCGCGGCTTGCGCTCGCAAGCCTGACGGCCTACTTCATCAGTCAATTTCTGGATGTCCGTCTGTTTGCATGGATCAGGAAGTTCTATCCGAGCCGGGGCCAGCTGTGGATTCGCAACAATTTCAGCACGATGGTCAGCTCGTTTGTCGATACGCTGATTTTCTGCACCATCGCTTTTGCCGGGCAATACAGCCTGCCTATTTGGACGGAAATTTTGCTCACCACTTATGTCATCAAATTTATTCTTACGGCTGCAGGTACTCCATTCCTGTATATCGCTCGAAACTATCATCCCGATGAGGTTGAAACGGCGCATACCAGGTAGCCGGAATTCATGCGGCGTATCCGGGGAACAATGGCAGGGCGGCACTGCCGAGGCGGTTATTCATGAAAAAATATTGGCAAATGCAAAGGCAGCCTCCGTCTTGACGACGAAGGCTGCTTCAGGTTGGTTATGGCCTCATAAAGTGGTTTACAAATAGGTAAGCTCCTTTGGAAGCGTCGTTAACACATCGACTCCCGAAGCCGTTACCACGACATCGTCCTCGATCCGGACGCCGCCCAGCCCTGGGACGTAAATTCCCGGCTCGACGGTAAATACGTTGCCTTCTTCCAGCAGCAGCTCGTTCTCGCCGTGGACGGAAGGGAACTCGTGAACGTCGATGCCGAGGCCGTGACCGAGCCGGTGAATGAAATAGGGCCCGTATCCGGCGTCCGCAATGACGTCGCGGGCAGCTTTGTCGATCGAGGCATAGGACACTCCGGGCTTAATGGCCTGGATCGCGGCTTCATTGGCAGCGCGGACCGTATTATAGATGCGCTGCAGCGGTTCGTCCAAATGGCCGACAGCATAGGTTCGGGTAATATCTGAAGCGTAACCGCCAGCGTACAGGCCGATATCGAACATTAGCAAATCGCCGCTCGCGATGGCCTGACTGCCTGGCACTCCGTGGGGGAGGGCGGTTTTTTTGCCGGTAAGCACCATGGAATCGAATGCCGGTCCTTCGGCGCCTACTTTACGGATGAGGTACTCGATTTCGGCGACGAGCTCGTTTTCAGTAACGCCTATTGCAGCACGGGGCAAAGTGTCCTGCAATACTTGCTCGATCAGGTTGGCCGCATGCCGGATTTTCTCGATTTCCTCTGGCGATTTACGGTTGCGAAGCTGACGCAGCCAAGGCCCGACATCCAGATATCTAGCGAAGGATAGGGAGTCCTGAAGCTGCTCGAAGCGGGCTACGGACATATGGTCCTTTTCAAAGCCGATCGTACCGACTGAGGATTTCAGATTTTTTTTCAACACTTCATAAGGGTTGTCCGTATCACTGTGCGTGACGACTTCGGCGATGTCGGCTGACACGCGGGCGTTCTCTTCATCCAGCTCGGGAACGAGCAGGAAGGGCTGTTTGCCCATGGAGAATACGGCGCCCAGAAACCGTTCGTGAGGATTGCTGAGAAAGCCTGTCAGATAATAGACGTGCTTGGGATCTGTAATGATTAGAGTTTGTATGCCCACCTCCCGCATTTTTTGTTCCAGTATGGTCCATTTGGAGTTCATATGGCGAACCTCCCTCTCTTTAAAACTATTTATTTATTATAGGGTAAAAGATTCGATGCAGATAGTTTAGCAGCTCTTCTCGGGGCAAGTATTTCAAGAAAAAAGACGTCCTCATTCAGGACATCCTCATGTGAAGTTATCTAATCAAGCTTGAAATAGATGAGGTTGTGATCACGGTAATATTGTATCATATTATTACAATATTTGTAAGTGAATGCTCGTACTTTGTCGTATTATAATTATTTGTCGAGCCTAGGCAGGAGAGAGCGAATCAGGAGGAGCAGCTTTACATTCCGCCTGTTTTCAATAAAATAAACAACAGAAGCAAGTATTTCCAATTTGAATCAGTTAAAGGAGCATACCTATTTGATGACCAAACAGAAGGACAACACATCTCTCATTTTGATCGGCTTGATGTTGGCGATCCTGATGTCGGCGATGGACAACACGATCGTTACTACGGCTATGGGGACGATTGTGTCGCAGCTTGGCGGCATGGAGCAGTTCGTTTGGGTCACTTCGGCCTATATGGTTGCCGTAATGGCCGGGACTCCGATTTTTGGCAAGCTGTCCGATATGTATGGACGCAAGCGTTTTTTTATCTTCGGGATCATTACATTTCTGGGCGGCTCGGTGCTGTGCGGCATCGCTGGAAGCATTGCGCAGCTGAGCATCTTCCGGGCCATTCAGGGGATTGGCGGCGGAGCGCTGATGCCGATTGCTTTTACGATTATATATGACATTTTTCCTCTGGAGAAGCGGGGAAAGATGACCGGCCTTCTCGGCGCGGTATTTGGAACCTCCAGCATCTTCGGCCCCTTGCTTGGCGCTTATATTACAGACACGCTGGGCTGGCACTGGGTGTTCTTCATCAATGTGCCGATCGGCCTGGTCTGTCTCGTGCTGATTATTTTGTTCTACCGCGAATCGCTATCCCGTTCCAAGCAGCGCATCGATTGGGGCGGCGCAGCTACACTTGTCGGGGCTGTCGTGTGCCTGATGTTCGCGCTTGAGTTGGGCGGTGAAACTTACCCTTGGGACTCCACGGCCATACTAAGTCTATTCGCCGGATTTGCTGTTTTATTTATCGCTTTTCTGTTCATCGAAACGCGGGCGGAGGAGCCGATTATTTCATTTAGCATGTTCAAGAACAGGCTTTACGCGACGAGCAGCGGACTGGCCCTGCTCTACGGCAGCGTGTTCATCGTGGCGACCGTATTCATTCCTATCTACGTTCAAGGTGTATTCGGCGGTTCGGCGACGAACTCGGGTCTCATTCTGATGCCGATGATGATCGGCTCGGTCATAGGCAGCATGCTGGGCGGGATGTTATCCACACGGCTGTCCTACCGGACGATCATGACTATTTCCGTCATTTGCTTCGTGAGCGGAATATTCGCCTTAAGCACGATGTCCATCGATACGACCCGTACTTTGCTTACGTTGTACAGCATCCTGACTGGATTCGGGGTGGGTTACTCCTTTTCCGTGCTGAGTATGGCGGCCGTGCATCATTTTGATATGCGCCAGCGCGGAGCGGCCACGTCCACGAACTCGTTCCTGCGGTCGCTAGGCATGACACTGGGAATCACGATTTTTGGAATCGTGCAGAGAAATCTGGTTGCAGGTGAAATGAAGCAGGCTTTCGAGGGCATGGGAATGGGGCAGTCCGGGCAGTCGTTCGGCGATATAAGGGAAGTGCTGTCCCCGGAGAAGAGGGGAGAAATTCCCCCGCCGGTGCTGGAGACAATAACGGAAGCACTCTCCTCTTCCATCGCGCATACGTTTATGTGGGCCCTGATTCCCGCTGGATTAGCGGTTCTTGTTGTGTTGTTCATGCCGAATGACCGTATATCTCCGAAGGGCAAAAGGGAGGAGCAGCCGCAGCATTCCTCGTAGGTACGTTTATTTTGCAGCTTTTTGAGGTATAAAAAGATTACAACGCGTACGAGGTGATGACATGGTGGACAAGTCCAAACGTGGTTCTAAGCCCGGTGAACAGGCAGGAGGATGGGATCATCCCGAGCAGTACCCGACGAGCAAGCCAAGCTTGTTTGATATGCATGAAAGCGAGATGCATGTCGACCCGATTCCCGTGGAGGATTTGAGGCTGGAAGTGCGGGAGGAAAGGGAAAAGGCAGTGACCAAGCACCGGTCTTCAAGCGAAGGCAAATATCATACCGGCTTTGAGGACAATGAATAGCCGTCATGCGGCAAAAAGAAAAGGATGGATCAGCGGCCCTGATCCATCCTTTATTGTTGTTAGACAAAAACCGCAGCAGTTGCTCTAGGCATACCCTACGGGCGCAGTTCCTTGACGAGCTGCGGCGGGATTCTGCCGCTGAGGGCGGCGACGAGGTTCTCGGCGGCCAGCATCGCCATGTCGAAGCGCGTCTTGCTCGTTGCCGAGCCGATATGAGGCAGGGTAACGACATTCGGCAGCTTTAATAAAGGGTTGTCCGGAGAAATGGGCTCCCGCTCAAAGACGTCCAGGCCAGCCCCGTAAATGGTCCGTTGCTCCAAAGCCTGGATAAGCGCCTGTTCATCGACGGTCTGCCCCCGGGAAGCATTAATAAAGATCGCGCTCGGCTTCATTAGCCCAAATTCCCGCTCGCCGATCAGGCGCTGTGTTTCCGGAGTCAGCGGCGTCATCAGCACGATGAAGTCGGCTTCTTGAAGCAGTTCATCCATGGAGCAATACTTGGCTCCAAGCTCCGATTCGGCAGCGGGCTTCCGGCTGCGGTTATGGTACAGGACGTCCATTTGGAAGCCCCATTTAGCCCGGCGGGCAACGGCTTCCCCGATGCCGCCCATGCCGATGATTCCCAGCTTCTTATGATGAACATCCAGGCCGAACAAATCCTGGTTGTTGCCGCGTTTCCATCGGCCTTCCTTTACGTAGCGGTCAAGCTCCACAACCCTGCGGGCGGCAGCCAGCATCAGGGCGAAGATCAGATCCGCGACCGTCTCATTGAGAACGTCCGGCGTATTGGTTCCCATGACCCCGCGGGCTTTCATCGCTTCCAGATCGAAATGGTTGTAGCCCACGCTCATCGTGCTGACCACCTTCAGCTTCGGCGCATGATCCAGCAGCTCGGCATCGATTTTGCCGCCAAAGGTGAGCAGCCCCTCCGCATCGGACAGACCGGCCAGCAAGGCATCACGCGGGATCAGCTCGGGGCGGTCCCATTTGTCATAGATGCAATGCTCGGCAATATAGTCTTCTACTTCCTTAGGCACGTTGCGGGCAATGAATACTTTCGGCTTCAAGGCAGTTCTCTCCCCTCCGGAATAGGTTGCAATCGTCTATTTATTTATTGTAACAGATTGCAGCAGTCTGAACCCTGGTTTATCTGTTATCGATTTTCTCCGGATACATGTCATGCTGAATCAGGCGCTGCTCGGCCATAGCCTCGTATTTCGTGCCAGGACGGCCATAGTTGCAGTATGGATCGATTGAAATGCCGCCTCTTGGCGTAAATTTGCCCCAGACCTCAATATATCTCGGATCCATCAGTTTAATCAGATCGTTCATGATGATGTTCACGCAGTCTTCATGGAAGTCGCCATGGTTGCGGAAGCTGAACAGATACAGCTTCAGGGACTTGCTCTCAACCATTTTGATATCGGGAATGTAGCTGATATAAATGGTCGCGAAATCGGGCTGTCCCGTAATCGGGCACAGGCTCGTAAACTCCGGGCAGTTGAACTTCACGAAGTAATCGCGATAGGGATGCTTGTTATCGAAGCTTTCAAGAATGCCTGGATCATAGGCAAAAGAGTACTGCACCTTTTGATTGCCAAGCAGCGTTAAATCCTGAAGCTCTTCGTTTTGTCTTCCATTCATGTTTAATTCCTCCTAAGCGGGTTAATTCTTGTTTATCCCAGTAATAGAGAACGCTAGACACCGCGTTTGTTGCCCCATACAAGAGCATGAAGCTGGGGCAGTACGCGGACATCGTTCAGCTCTGGATCAGCGACGACCTGATCGATCAACTGCTCGTATCTCTCCAGAAGGTCGGCGGTATGCTGCAGAATATCCATTCTTCTGACGTCTGGATTGCCGACCTGCAGGAAAAACGGAATGTCCGGATAGCGGGCATGCACCTTTTTCGCGTAGGCCAGATCCGCCTCGTCAAAGACGACGACCTTCAGGCTCTGGCTGTAAGGATGAGCCCGGTCTGCCAGCCGCGATACAACGTCGTCCAGCGCGTCCCAGTCGGTCGTCATGCCCGAGCTGGGCGGCTTCGGCGACAGGGTCACCTGGTCGATCTCGGCGAGCCAGTCCTGCCAGCGGGAACCTTGCGTCTCGACCGCAACGGCAATCCCATTCTCATGGAGCAGTGTCACCAATGCGCCGAGCCCGCCGAGGAGGGCAGGGTTGCCGCCGGACAGCGTCACATGGGAGAAGCGGCCGCCGCCTAGAGCTTGCAGCTCGGCATAAATATCCTCGGCGGTCATCGTGCGGATATCATCCTTGGCGCTGCCGTCCCAGGTAAAGGCTGAATCGCACCAGGAGCAGCGGTAGTCGCAGCCCGCCGTACGGACGAACATCGTCTTCTGCCCGATGACCATGCCTTCCCCTTGAATCGTTGGCCCGAATATTTCCAGGACGGGAATCGGCTGATGCTGGTTACTCACCGATCATCCACTCCCGTCTCGCTTCGGCGTAGCTGGTCGGCGTCTCGTAGAGGCGGACGAATTCCATTCGGGCCTCCAGCTCGGGGGAGCGGTAAGCCTCTTTTTGCAGTGCCTGCTCCATTTGCTCATACAGCCATACGGCCATATTTTCTGCCGTTGTATTCATCAGCGGCAGCGACTCGTTCAGATACTGGTGATCGAGATACCCTTCGATCTCCTGCTTCCAGATCGTCTTGATCGTGCCGAAGTCTATCGTCAGGCCGAGTTCGTCTGGGATTCCGCTGATTCCGAATACGACTTTATAGGTATGACCATGCAAGTTTTTACATTTGCCGTCATATGCATGTAGGTGGTGTGCGGCGTCGAATGTGAATTCTTTGCTCACCAGCACGCGCCGCTGATGATATCTTAATTTGGAGCGAGGGATGTCCTCGCCAAGCTTCTGCAGCTTGTCGACGATGCGAAATTCGCCGGGTACGAAGCTCATGACGTCGCCCCCTCTGCTCGCGTCTGGAGATAGGCTTCCATTCCAGCAAGCCTTAGTTTGCAGGCTGGACATTCTCCGCAGCCGTCGCCGATCACGCCGTTATAGCAGGTGAGCGTGCGCTCCCGGATATAGCCGAAGGCGCCAAGCTCGTCGGCAAGCTGCCAGGTGGCGGCTTTATCAAGCCACATAAGCGGGGTATGGATGACGAAATTATGGTCCATGGCCAGGTTAAGCGTAACGTTCAGCGATTTGACGAAGGCGTCCCGGCAATCTGGATAACCGCTGAAATCCGTTTCGCATACGCCGGTAATGATATGCCTTGCCCCGACTCCTTTGGCGAGGACTGCTGCAAAGCTGAGGAACAGATGGTTCCGCCCTTCGACAAACGTGTTGGGAAGCTCTCCGTCCTCGTGAACGATGTCCATGTCGTGGCGGGTCAGTGCATTCGGGCTTAATTGAGACAAAAGACCCATATCCAGGAGGTGGAACTTGACCCCGAGCTCTTCGGCGATTCCGCGGGCGCATTCGATTTCCTGCTTATGGCGCTGGCCGTAATCGAAGGTTACGACTTCGACTTCGCGGAATTGCTTCAAGGCCCAGAACAGGCAGGTGGTGCTGTCTTGACCGCCGCTGAATACGACGACGGCTTTTTCCTGTTGAAGCATAAAAAAACCTCTCTTCTTCTGAATTTTGTGAAAGGATGCGAGGAGCATCATTTACATAGAAGAAAGAGAGTTCTTGAACTGTGACACTATGAAAAAACACGCCGTTGGCCCCGATGGGCACGGCAAAAAGGGCGCAAAGCGCCGATAGTTTTTTATAGAGGGAGTTCGCGAACCTCTCCCATGCCTTAGCAGCATGGATCTTCTTCAATTGTGCTTAACATTCGATGTCATTATAGCATAAATAAAGGGGAAGCTGTTGTTCCAAGAGCTGTCAACTAGTTGTTTTCTCTTATTTACAAGGCGCTGGGGATACAGGATAATAGAATATATTAATTCGTAGGAGGTTATATTTTGAAGAAAATGAGCAAATGGCTGGTGCTGCCGCTAGTACTGATGTTAGTTTTTCTAACGGGCTGCCAGGCTGTAGGGGGCTTTGATGTCAACAAAGCTCTGCTGAAGAGCTTGGAAGTTCAGTCCAGCGAATCCAGACAGAAGGTTTCGGTCGAGGTTGTCCCTGCGGATAACGTGTCCGCGGAAGACAAGGAAATTATAGATCTGATCAATTCCATTTCTTTAACGGTTGACCATGCCAAAATCAAGGATGCTTCGACGATGTCGATGAAGGGCTCGATCGGTTTTTCCGGCGAGGAGCTTCCATACCATATTTCCATGGACGCCACTAGCATGGCGATCCAAGTTGAAGGGGCACAACAGCCGCTGTACATATCCTTAGAGGATTCCTCTGACTATCTTGACCTTGAGCAATACAATGAGCAGGTTCAGGAATTTGGGGTTAAGGCTGCTGGCTTTCTGCTGAAGCATATGCCGAACCCTTCCACGATTTCTGTGAAAAAAGTGCAGGAGAAAGTCAATGAAGAAACACTCAGTCTGACTCATCTGCATGCCGAAATTCGCGGCGATGAGCTGGTGAAGCTGGCCAAGCCGCTGCTGACGAATGTATCGAAGGACGAAGCGGGCTTGAAAGAGCTGATCGGCGCTTTCTATGACGCCATGTATCCGATTCTTAACGCCCAATTGGGAACGGACGCTTTTGATGAAGAACCGGCATCCTCCAAAGAGTTCGTCGTAGCCGCCATGTACGGTGTAGTTAAGGAAGCATTGGACGAGATCTTGAAGGATTATGACCAGCAGGCTGCCGCTCTGTTTGAAGAATCGCCAGAGCTAAGCACTGTGCTCGGCAAAGATACCGTGCTCACAACGGATCTGTATTTTGATGGAGATTTGAACACGCGCAAACAGAACATGGAGCTGACGGTAGCGATCCCTCAAGGTGAAGGAGTGCCTATCAAAGCGTTTAAGGTGAGCAGTGAAGCCGAAATGTGGAATATTGGCGGAGTTGTAGCTGTCGATCAAGTTGACTTAAGCGCAGGCAAGCTGGATCTTGCAGACGAGGAGATCACTCCGGGGCAAATCCTGCGCAATTTCGAGCCAGGCTCGATCATTTACAAGCTGCTTAAGGACGAGATGCAGATCACTTCCAAATATGTTTTGATCGGTTATCCGGGCGATTACTATGAAGTGATCAAGAAGAACGGCACCAGCTTCGTGCCGCTCCGCTATATGTCCGCTGAGCTGGACGCAGAGATCAAATGGAACAAGGAAACGAAGACGATTACAATCATCGATGATATCACGCAAGCGGAGATTGTGCTGACGGTCGGCTCGAGCCAAGCCAAAGTAGCTGGGCAGGCAGCAGCACTGTCCGAGCCGGCGTTCATCCATACGGACGGCAAGACGTATGTGCCGCTTCGTTTCATCTCTGAAGCATTGGGAGCGAAGGTGCATGTAGACGAGGATGGCTGGATTACGGTAACGCGCGACTAATTGCCAGTCGTCGGCGTGAACCAGATTCAGCAGAGAAGAACTGCGGCTTGTTCGGGGAACCGGATAGGGTCGCAGTTCTTTTTTTTAGTTAGCAAATTGACCGCTATTTAATAATTGACGTACAATAAACCTCCATTTAAGATAGGAATAATACTTTCTTCAAAAAGAGCAGCCCGTCATGATTTGTTGCTTTAATACTTTCATCTGTGAAAGCGTTAGCAGGATCATGCTTTCGTGGCCTAAATCTTTATGGGGGTTATCTATCATTTTATTGTTTGAGAGAGGGGTTATCGGTATGAAAAAGAAGATTGGAGTATTCATGGTCATTGCCATTATGCTGATTACGGTAATCGGCTGCGGCAGCAATAATGCTGGAGGCGGCAGCAACACCGGGAATGCGGCAAACCAAGGAAATGCTGAGGCTGGGACTCCGGCCGATACGAGCAAAGAAAGCTATAAAGTCGCGATTTCGCAAATCGTAGAGCATCCATCCTTGGACGCGACTCGTGAAGGATTCCTCGCTGCGCTGAAAGATGCGGGCATCGTGGAGGGCGAGAACCTGAAGCTCGACTATAACAACGCGCAGGGAGACCCGACCAATAACTTGACGATTGCGCAAAAAATTGCCGGAGAGAAATACGATCTCGTACTTGGGATTGCTACTCCTCCTGCTCAAGCTCTTGTAGGCCAGGTTAAGAACTCGCCGATTTTGTTCGCGAGTGTTACCGATCCACTGGATGCCAAGCTGGTCGATAATCTGGAGAAGCCAGGCGGAAATGTCTCGGGGGCATCTGACACGAACCCGGAAGCCATTGTCAAACTGATGGATTTCATCGCTGAAAACTTCAAGGAGGTAAAAGCGGTTGGCGTCGTGATTAACCAAGGCGAGCCGAATGCCGTCATCATGGCGGATCATGCGGAAAAAGCACTTGAAAAACACGGCATCAAGCTGATCAAAGCGCCGGTAACGAACACCTCTGAAGTGAAGCAGGCGGCAGAATCTCTCGTTGGCCGCGCCGATGCACTATATACGACGCTGGACAATACGGTTGTTGAAGCAGTCAGCACTGTCATTCAAATTGCGAATGAGCATGATATCCCGTTCTTCTCCAGCGACCGCGATACGGTAGAGAAGGGTGCTTTTGCCACCGTTGGTTTTAAATATTACGATCATGGCTACCAGGTGGGCGAGATGGCCGTTGAAGTGCTGAAGGAAGGAAAGAAAGTTGGCGACATGCCGGTTACCTTCCCTGACAAGCTGGATCTGATCCTGAACCTCAAGGCAGCCGCCGAGCAAGGAATCGAGGTTACCGACGCCATGAAGGACATGGTTAACGACAAGGAGAATAACTTGCTTGAATAGGCTGGTTTCAATCATTTAGGAGGTACTCATCATGGTGAACTCGTTAATCGGAGCCCTTGAATCCGGCCTGCTCTATGCGTTGATGGCGCTCGGAGTATATATAACTTTTCGGATTTTGGATTTTCCGGATCTAACGGTAGATGGAAGTTTTACGACGGGCGGTGCGATCGCTGCGGTTATGATTACGAAAGGAGCAAACCCGGTAACGGCTACCCTGCTCGCTTGCTTCGGCGGGATTATCGCCGGAATGCTGACAGGGCTGCTTCATACGAAAGGCCGTATTAACGGGCTGCTCTCAGGGATATTGATGATGATCGCGCTGTACTCGATTAATATGCGGATTCTGAGCAAGCCAAACGTTGCGCTGCTTGGTGAAACAACGCTCTTCAGCTCCGTTTCTCCGCTGCTGCTGATGCCGTTTGTCGTCATAGTGGTCAAGCTGCTGCTGGACTTGTTCTTTAAGACGGATCTCGGGCTTGCGCTGCGCGCGACCGGAGACAACAAGCGCATGATTCGCAGCTTCGGTGCGCATACCGATAATACGATTATTCTTGGCCTAAGCTTGTCGAACGGTCTGGTTGCCTTGTCGGGTGCGCTGATCGCCCAGCAGTCCGGCTTTGCCGATATTACGTCAGGGATCGGCATGATCGTGATCGGGCTGGCTTCCGTCATTATCGGGGAAGCCATTCTGGGGGCGAGAACCGTATTCTTTGCTACGCTGGCCGCTATTGTAGGTTCAATCGTATACCGGGTAGTGGTCGCTCTCGCTCTTCGTATCCCATGGTTCGAGTCTTCGGATTTGAAGCTGATTACTGCGGTGATCGTCATCGTTGCTTTGGTGCTTCCATCCGTGCGCCGCGCATCGAAGCAGCGCTCGCTAGCCCGGAAACGTTCAACCGAGGTTGCGGAATCGCTTGGTGAACATGCAGGTTTGGGGGGTGGGCGTTAATGCTGGAGCTGTCGAATGTATCCAAGCTGTTTCATCCCGGGTCACCGGATGAGAAGATTGCGCTCGCTGACGTTAGTCTGCATTTACAGCCAGGAGATTTTGTCACCGTAGTTGGCAGCAATGGCGCCGGAAAGTCCACCTTGATGAATATGATCTCCGGCGTGCTCAAACCTGACGTTGGTGAAATTCGCATCGCGGGCAGCAAGGTCAGCCATTTGATCGAGCACCGGAGAAGCCGCTGGATCGGCCGGGTGTTTCAGGATCCAATGGCCGGAACGGCGCCGAATATGACGATCGAAGAGAACTTGGCGATGGCGTATTCACGGGGGAAGACAAGAGGACTGGGGCTGGGCATCAACGCCTCGCGCCGCGTTCTGTTCCGCCAGCAGCTTAGCCGGCTTGGGATCGGACTCGAGAACAGGTTGCGGGCCAAGGTCGGTACGTTATCCGGGGGTGAGCGCCAGGCGCTCAGCCTGCTGATGGCAACCTTCACACAGCCGAAAATTCTGCTGCTGGACGAACACACCGCCGCGCTTGATCCGGCCCGTGCCGAGCTGGTGACCCAGCTTACGCAGAGCATTGTAAACGAGATGAAGCTGACGACGCTGATGGTGACGCATAATATGGAGCAGGCCATACGTCTAGGCAATCGCCTCATCATGATGGATAAGGGCCGCATCATTCTTGACGTGAATGAAGCGAAGAAGAAGACGCTGACGATCGAAGAGCTGCTCGGTGAATTCGAGAGAATCAGCGGGCACAAGCTGTCGGACGACCGCGTCGTGCTCGGATAGAAATCATGCGACATCTGCTCAGCAGATTGTGCGCATAACATAAAGCTGCCATTCCCTTGACGCATGTAAATGCGGCGGGGGGATGGCAGCTTTTTTGCATCATTTGTCGAGAGCTTCAAGGGGATGATCATTCGGATAAACGTAAGGCGTTGCAGGGCGGGGGATTTCGCGGATTTCCTCCGCTGAGACAGCGAGGATTTCCCGGCCGTTCCTGACCGTCGTTTGCAGGGTTCCCTGTACTTCGATCCAGGCGTCCCGCTTGAACCAGGGAAGAGGCTGCGCAGAGGAAACGACGACGCCGAACGGATAGGCATCCGCGGTACAGCATTGGACAAGGAAGCGGCCAACTACAAATTCACGCGGGCTGTCCGAGCCGGAATCCTCATAGACGAAACCGCTCAGCTTTACGGTTTTACCCCGGAATTGATCCTTGAACAGCTCGAAGGCGCCTATCGTTTCAGAGTAAATTTCCGGTTTAACCTCGATAATGTCTTGAGGGTATAATTTTTTGGCGAGTTCGGCGAATTCCGTGTTGTACTTATCCGGGGCGGTGAAAATATCGTTCAGATGCTCTGCGTTCAGCGCAGGTGAAGAGAGCTGCATGCCCTTTTGATCGGCAGCCATGCTGCCGAGCGCCTGATCCGGCATAACTACGCCTAGCAGCAGCGGAACGAGGAAGAGGGTGTATACAGCGGCATTCTTTAGAGGGGATGCAGGGGCATCATGGTGCTCACAGCCGCATGCGGGAGAAGCGCTGGAAAACAGCGCCTCCCAGGCGAGGCTCAGGGACATGGCCGTAAGCGGGATCGCACTGTAGCGGAGCCAAGGCTCCATTTTCGGGGCGATGTAGTAATGCAGCGTGCCGCTTCTGGACAAATGGGCGATAAATAAGGCAAAGGCCAGCAAAATGAAGCTTCGTGCCAGCTGCTGCCGCCGCAGTGTTGTGCGGGGATTTGTCATTCCGGTAACCTCCTTCCATCGCTTAGGAAATGGACATTAGCTTAAATAGAGTTTGCCTACGAGGACAGAGCCGATAAATACGACAGTACAGATGAGAAAGGCGAAATAAAGGACAAATTTGGCTTTAAAGACAGACAGGAGCATGAGGACGTTCTTGAGATCCAGCATCGGTCCGAACACGAGAAAGGCGAGCAGGGAGCCGGCGGAAAATGTATGCGTGAACGCGGCAGCGACAAAGGCGTCGGAGGTTGAGCACAGCGATAATAGAAAAGCGAAGCCCATCATGAAGGCGTAGGAACCGACTGGACCCCCGCCGATGGCGAGAAGGCTCTCTCTGGGAACGAAGGATTGAATCGCGGCCGTAATGAGGCAGCCCATGATCAAGTATTTTCCCATATCAAATACCTCGTCGGCCGCGTGAACGAATACAGCTGTTATTTTCCCGCCATGCCGGGAAGAGCCGTGATGATGACTATGGTTGTGCTTATGCTTATGGGGATGCTCATGGACATGCTCATGGGGATGGCTGTGATTATGGTTATGATTATGATGGTGGCTTGATGCTGCACCGGAAAGGAGTTTGCTTCTTAGCGGATCCCCTTTCCAGGTGGCGTAGATCATCCAGCCGATCGCTGCGGCGGCAAGGAAGGCTAATCCCATTCTGGCATAGACCATTTCCGGATGCAGCCGAAACGCCATATAGGTTGCTCCGTATACAACCGGATTCACGATCGGTCCGGCCAGAATGAACACGGCGGCAATGTATACGGGCATGCCTTTTTGAATGAGCTTGCGGATCAGGGGAATCATCCCGCATTCGCACACCGGAAATATGAAACCCAGCGTGCAGGCGAACAAAATGCCGGCGGCGGGGTGCTTTGGAATCCATCTGCTTAACATGTCCTCGGAAATATACAGATGTACGAGCGAGGAGAGCAGGGTCCCGATCAGCACGAAAGGGAGCGCCTCCAGCAGTATGCCGATAAAGCTTGTCTTGAACAGATGGAGATAATTGAGGTCGAACGATACAAAAGGCGGCAGAACGGGCGCAATGACAATGAGACAGGCCAGCACAAAGGCTGCGGGAAGCAAAAAGGGAAGCCATCGGGTTAGGGGCAATGGGTTCATAGCAATCTCCTCTATTTTTCATAGGATTATCTTAATCATAATAATTACTATTAATAACGGACGAGGTTCAGAACAAAAATCATGAATTTTGCCGGTCATCCAGCATTGACAAACCGGGGAGCAGGCATTATATTAGGTTTTGTTAATCGTAAACATTACGAATAATATCACTGTAAGAAACTATTCCGAATTACGAAGGGAGTTGGTTGAATGACTGATCAATCATTACCGGTTACCGTGCTCAGCGGGTACTTGGGCTCAGGGAAAACAACGGTGCTGAACCATGTGCTGAATAACCGCCAAGGGCTGAGAGTTGCCGTCATTGTCAATGATATGAGCGAAATAAATATCGATGCAGAGCTGGTAAGCGCAGAAACGAATCTGTCGCGGACAGAGGAGAGGCTGGTAGAGATGTCCAACGGCTGCATTTGCTGCACCCTGCGGGATGATTTGCTGAAGGAAGTACAGAAGCTGGCGGAGGAAGGGAGATTTGATTATATTCTCATTGAGTCTACCGGCATAAGCGAACCGATTCCGGTTGCCCAGACTTTCACTTATGAGGATACAGAGACAGGGATTGATTTGCGTGGTTTGGCTAGGCTGGATTGCATGGTAACTGTCGTGGACGCTTATCGTTTCTGGCATGACTTCTCCTCGGGAGAGACGCTGCTGGAGAGAGGCGAAGCCAGCGGTGAAGGGGATACACGGGATGTTGTGGATCTGCTGATCGATCAAATCGAAACCTGCAATGTGCTGGTTCTGAATAAATGCGACCTGGTCGGAGAGGGGGAGCTGGATGAGCTAGAGGGAGTCCTCAGGAAGCTGCAGCCCGCCGCCAAGTTCATCCGGACGCAGCATGGCAGCATCGATCCTGCGGATATATTGAATACAGGCTTGTTCAATTTCGAAGAGGTGAGCATGTCTGCGGGCTGGATCAAGGAGCTTCAGCAGGAGAGCCATACCCCTGAAACGGAGGAATACGGCATCAGTTCCTTCGTGTACCGCAGGGTGCGGCCGTTTCATCCGGAGCGGCTGGCTGGCTTTATGAGCGACTGGCCTGAAGAGGTCGTAAGGGCGAAAGGCCTGGCCTGGATCGCGGCCAAGACGGATTTTGCGGCTAGCTTGAGCCAGGCCGGCCCGTCGATTCAATTCGGTCCGGCGGGGCAGTGGCTGGCGTCTTATCCTCCAGAGCAGCAGGAGGAGGTCTTACGCAGCGAGCCGGAGATGAGGCGGAAATGGGATGAAGTATGGGGCGACCGTCTCAATGAAATGGTCTTTATCGGCATACATATGAACCGTGCCGAGATCGAAGAATCGCTGGATCAATGCCTGTTAACTGAGGAAGAAATGAGCTTGGATTGGGCCAGCTTCCATAATCCGCTGCCGTGGATCAGCGATGAGGAATATTTGGCAGCAGGCCTTAGGTAGGGAGCAGAGCAGGCAGAGAGCTGACGGATAGAAAGGAGGGTATCGAATGAGAGTAGTCGTAACGCTGGCATGCACTGAATGCGGGGACCGCAACTATACCACAACGAAAAACAAAAAAACGCATCCCGAACGCCTAGAGTTAAGAAAGTACTCGCCGCGTCTTAAGAAATATACGATTCATCGCGAAACTAGATAGGGTGAGGACATATACGCGCTGCAGCGTCTTACATCGACGGATGAAAGGGCGAAATGGCGTTTGATTTAATCGTAATTATTACGTATAAGTGAGGGGTTTAAATGATTCTGTCTTCCATGCGGAATGTCGTATTCGGATATGGGGATACGCCCGTGCTAATCGGCATTTCCGTGGATATTCATCAAGGGGAATTCGTCGGGATTACCGGCCCGAATGGCGCAGCCAAAACAACGCTGCTAAAGCTATTGCTCGGCTTGCTGAAGCCATGGAGCGGTTCGGTGCATATTCACACCGAGGCATTAGAACGAGAACGTTTAAGTATCGGTTACGTGCCGCAGAACGTAGCGTCTTTCAATAGCGGTTTTCCCAGCCGTGTACTGGAGCTGGTCAGGTCAGGCTGTTATTCCCGGCTGGGTCTGTTCAAACGTTTTGCCGCGGGACAGCACGAGATCGTCGAGCAGAGCTTGAAGCAGGTCGGGATGTGGGAATACCGGCATCGTAAAGTCGGGGAGCTGTCCGGGGGACAGAAGCAGCGGATTTGCATTGCCAGGGCTTTGGCGGGGCAGCCGAACGTGCTTGTTCTGGATGAGCCTACGGCGGGAATGGATCAGCAGGGAAGATTAGGCTTCTATCAGCTTATGCGCCATTATGTTACATCGCATAACATGACCGTTATCATGGTGACGCATGAGCTCCAGGAATCGGGAAAATACTTGGATCGCATCATTTCATTGGAACAGCGGGAGAGCGAGGGATGGCAATGTTTGACTACGAGTTCATGCAGCGTGCGTTTTGGGCCGGATCTATGCTTGGAATAATCGCTCCCGTCTTAGGCGTCTATTTGATGCTCAGGCGGCAGGCATTGATGGCGGACACGCTGTCCCATGTCTCTTTGGCCGGGGTGGCGCTTGGTTCCCTCCTTGGAATGAGTCCTGCCGCGACCGGAATCGCAGCCGCGGTGCTTGGCGGAGTTCTTGTGGATGGGCTGAGGCGGGCTTATCGGACCTATAGCGAAATGTCCGTAGCGATCATTATGACCTCGGGTCTTGCCCTTGCCATCGTGCTCATGAGCCTGCGCACCAATTGGAGCAAAAGCTTCAGCTCCTATTTGTTCGGCTCGATTGTTGCGGTGAATGATGCGGGACTGTGGTTGATTGGCGGCGTGACGGCTGCAGGCCTGATTTATTTGTTCGTGCTGCGCAGGCCGCTTTATAATATGACCTTTGACGAAGAGACGGCGCAGATCAGCGGTTTGCAGGTGAAGCGGCTGTCATTATCGTTTGCGATATTAACCGGGATGACGGTGGCTGCAGCGATGCCGATCGTCGGAGTCCTGCTCGTCTCTTCGCTTATGGTTCTGCCAGCCTCGCTGGCCCTGCGCATGGCCAGCGGGTTCACGATGGCAATTCTGATTTCGGTGGCTGCCGGGTGGCTGGGCATCTTTAGCGGTTTGACCATTTCATATTATGTGAACGTACCGCCTGGGGGGACGATTTCACTCATACTGCTATTGATGCTGCTGTCCGCCATGCTTGTGCAGAAGCTGCTGCGAAGACAGGGCAGGTATAAACAACAAGCTCTGCTTATGGGACAAGGGAGCAGAACTTCAAATCTTCGAGAGGGAGTGGAAAGGTGAATCAACATCGTATTCAAAAAGGAAGTACAGGCAGGAATAGAGTATGGAACAAAGGGAATAAAGGGCTGGCTGCCGCCGCACTGCTGCTTGCAGTCATCATGGTTGTTGCGGCATGCGGCGCTAAGGGGGGAGCAGGCGCCGGCGGATCAGAAGCGGAGTCTCCCGCCTCGGCGGCTTCCGATTCTACCAGCAAAGGTAAACTCGATATTCAGGTCAGCTTTTATCCGATGTACGAATTCACGAAACAGGTGGCGGGAGATGCGGCTAATGTGCAGATGCTTGTTCCAAGCGGCGTGGAGCCGCATGACTGGGAGCCAACGCCCCGGGATATCGCCAAGCTGGAGGAGGCCGATGTGTTCGTCTATAACGGCGCCGGCATGGAGGGCTGGGTAGAGCAGGTTCTATCCGCCGTCAGCAGCAAGAAGCTCGTGAAAATCGAAGCCAGCCAAGGGCTCGACATGATCGAGGATGCTGAAGGCCATGATCATCATGGCGGAGACGGGCATGAACCTGCCGAAGAAAGGGCTCACGAGAATCACAACGAGCATGACCACGACCATGACCACGACCATGAGCAGGCGCATGAAGAGGCTCACGATCACAACCATGAGCATGAAGCAGCCGGTCACCATGATCATGGTCACGATCATGATCACGGCGGGCTCGATCCGCATGTATGGCTATCTCCGGCTCTTGCGGTCACAGAGGTTCGCAATATTGAAGCAGGTCTGTCCCAGGCTGCGCCGGAGCATCAAAAGATATTCAAGAAGAATGCGGACGCCTACGTGGCGAAGCTGGAGGCATTGGATCAGGAGTTCAGAGAGACGCTTGCAAGCGTGAAGCGCAAGGATTTCATTACGCAGCACGCTGCATTTGGTTACCTCGCCCGGGAATACGGGCTCCGGCAGGTGCCGATCGCCGGGCTGTCGCCAGAGCTGGAGCCGTCGGCAGCCCAGATGGCGGAAATCGTTAAGTTTGCTAAGGAAAACGATGTGAAAACGATTTTCTTCGAAACTCTGGTATCTTCCAAAGTAGCCGAAGCCATCTCTAAGGAAATCGGCGCCCAAACGGCCGTTCTTAACCCGATCGAAGGGTTGACGGAGGAAGATTTGAGCAGCAGCCGGGATTACATCGTACTGATGCGGCAAAACTTAGAGGCGTTAAAATTAGCGCTTAACGAATAGCTTTAAAGCCTTAGGATGAGATGTTTCTGCCATAGAAAATCTCATCCATTTCCGTTTTCAGCAGCTCAGTGATTTCCGCCTGCTCCTGCGGGCTTAGCTTGTCCTTCGTATAGCCGAACAGATAATTGTTCAGGTCAAATTCCTTCAGCTTGCATTTGGTATGGAAAATATGCTCCTGATAGACGTTTACATCAATCATATGGTACGCATCGACAACTTCATCCGGGATATAATTCTGAATGGAGCTGATCTCGTGGTCGATGAACAGCTTATGTCCATTAATATCCCGGGTGAACCCGCGGACCCGGTAATCGATCGTCATAATGTCCGTATCAAAGGAATGGATTAAATAATTAAGCGCTTTGAGCGGCGAAATTTCACCGCAGGTCGACACGTCGATATCAGCCCGGAACGTGCTGATTCCTTCGTCCGGGTGATATTCGGGGTACGTATGGACCGTAATGTGGCTCTTGTCTAGCTGCAACACTACGTTGTCAGGCAGCGGCCCAGGCGATTCCTCAAAAGATTCCGTAGGCACCTCCACGACAGGCCCCTCCGATACAAGCACGGTTACGCTCGCCCCTTGCGGCACGTAATCCTGCTTGGCCACATTGAGTACATGGGCCCCAATGATGTCGGACACGGCTATCAGAATCTGGGTCAGCCTGTCGGAATTGTACTGCTCGTCGATATATTCTATATAGGCCTGCCGCTCTTCCTTCGTTTTCGTGTAGCAGATATCATACATATTGAAGCTTAGCGATTTGGTCAGGTTGTTGAATTCGTGCAGCTCTACACGCTGCTTCGGTGTCAGTGTCATAGCAGCCTCCGTTAAGAAATGATATGCCTTAATTATCTTTATACCCATTCTTCCATATCCCTAACGGCCGAAAGAAATATGGATTATAATGGAGTTGGCACTTTATTTGCAGAGGAGCGGTCCGATGAATATGCCAGCTATCTTTGATGCATTTCCGCTGTTGGAATCGGGAGACCTAAACGCCCAACGAATCATCCAAGAAGGTGCTGCTCAAAAATGGCTTTAGGCAGGAAGGCACCCTGCGGCAAGCTCATTTATGGTCCGGCAAGGGCGTGGTTGATTTGGAGATCTACGACATTTTGCGAGAGGAATATGTATCGTCTTCATCCAATTAAAAAAAGCGGCAGGCCCGGTTAGTATGCCGGACCCGCCGCTTTGTGCTTGCGCATTTATAATTATTCTTCCGCCGACTCGTCCTGGGACTCGAGATCCTCGGATTGGATTCTCGGAGTAACGACAGAAACGAGAAGCTCGTTTTCCGAAGACAGCAGCGTAACTTCAGGCGGAAGCTCTATATTTCCGACTAGAAGTGAATCGCCAACATCCAGCTCGCTAATATCGACGCTGATGGATGACGGCAGCTGGTGAGGCAATGCTTCGACCTCGATGAATGTGCTCTGTGTCTGCACGATACCGCCCAATTTCGTACCCTTCGGGGTACCGACGTAATCAAGCGTTACTCTCGTACGAACGAGTTCATCCTTCTTTACACGGAGGAAATCCACATGAATATATTCGCGTGTCACAGCATCCCGCTGCAATCCTTCGAGCAGTACAGGGACTTTATCGGAGCCTCCCACTTGAACCTCCAATAACCCTGATCCTCCGCCTCTGACCCAACGATGAAATTCCTGCGAGGAAATATGAATCATGTCGCTCTCTTTGTTCAATCCCATAACTACGCCCGGAAGACGTCCGCTTTGACGCAGGCGCTTCAGGCCCGACCTGTTCATGGGTGATCTTTGTTCCGCTGCAAAACATGCTCTCATCACTACAACACTCCTTGTTATTCAACCATAATATTTTGTGCTCCCAAAATCGCTATCCGTCCGTGAACATTGATTTCGCCCCCTGCGCGGGGGATATAAAGAGCACCATGACATCACCGCCCTGGTTAACATTAAATGTTAATAAATGTATATATGCATGAAGGCACTTCGCTTCGTAGAAAGCGAAATGCCTTATAAAATAACGATAGCATAAACTTGTTGGCCTGTCGACAACTGACAGCTGTTATTCATCGTTTTGTCTTAATTACCATAATTATGCTCTTTCATAACCTCCCGCATTTATTATGGATAGAGAACATGTTGACGGTAGCCTGTTTCTGTGTTTAATATAAAACATATGATACATATCAAGCGATATATATAAATGTTAAGAGGAGTGACCAGGAAATGCCGCCGCAAAAGAAATTCTCCAGAGAGGAAATTATCCAGGCCGCCTTTGAAATTGCTCGAGTAGAGGGGCTAGATCACATTACGATTAGGAAAGTAGCCAGCCGGTTAGGCAGCTCTATCGCCCCGATTTACGTTAACTTTGCAAACGTGGAGGAGCTAATCCAGGCCGTCATTGGAAGAATCTCTGAACTCAGCAGAGAAATATTGATGGACATGGATACGGGGAATCCGTTTCACGATATTGGCGCAGCCAGCTTGCGGTTTGCCAAGGATTACAGCGTTTTGTTCAGGGATCTTGTCATGAAGCAGAACGATCATATGAAGGGGTACGATCAGGACATGGCTCCATTCCTCGTTGAGCAGATGAAGGCGGATGCTGATTTAGCCGGCTTCGAGGATGAGGAATTGCGGCTTATTTTATTGAAAATGAAAATATTCCAGCTCGGTCTTTCGGTCATGATCGCAAACGGATTGCTTCCCGAATCCTTTAGCGAGGAGCAGGCTATCGCGCTGCTGGATCAGACTGCTGGCGATGTGATCGCGGGTGCACGGTTGCGGCAGCAAGGCTCGCTTTAGCTAAAGCGGGTGGTCATGTCACTGCTTATTTTGAAAAAAGAGGAGGTTATGGGAGTAATGCGGGTTTATTTCATGTTATTTATTTTATTATGTGGTGCCCTGTTTTTCGGCCCAGTTGTTCAAGCTGGCATTCAACCGGAAAATCAGACAGGCAAAGCGCAATATGCAGACATTGAAGCTTTTATGGATCAAGAAATGAAAACACAGATGCAAAAGTTCAACATCCCGAATGCCGCCGTAACCGTTGTCGCTAATGGGGAGGTTATCTTCAGCCATGGATATGGCTATGCCGATCGGGAGAAGGAGGTTCCCGTCAACCCGGAGCAAACGCTGTTTCGGATGGGATCAACCTCCAAGCTGCTGACTTGGACCGCCGTCATGCAGCTTGTCGAACAGGGGAAACTTGACCTTGAAGCCGATATCAATACATACTTGGACTTTAAAATGCCGGAGCGGCTCTATACACAATCAGCACGGGAGCCTGCTGCCGCGCCAATTACCTTGACCCATCTTATGAGTCATACCGCCGGGTTTGAGGACTATCCCGACAGGATTTTCAGGCTGGATGAGCAGCAAATGCTCCCGCTTGCAGATTATGTGCGTACTTATATGCCGCAGCGGGCATTTCCTCCTGGCGAGGTCGTAGCGTACTCCAATTATGGCACGGCGTTGGCCGGCTATATTGTCGAGAGGGCGGCGGGCCAGTTATTCGAAGATTATGTGGAACAGCATATTTTTGCGCCGCTTGGGATGGAATACAGCAGCTTCCGCCAGCCGCTGCCGGAACAATTGCAGCCGCATATGGCTCGGGCGTATCGGCTTGCGCAAGGGGAATACGAAGAAGGCAGCTTTGAATTCGTTCCTGGTCCGGCCGGCGGCATGAGCAGTTCGGCTGCCGACATGTCCAAATTTATGCTGGCTTATTTACCAGAGGAGAACGGGCAAGGAGGGCGCATACTTCATGAAGAAACGATCCGTTCCATGCGGAATCAGCAATTTACGCAGCATCCCTTGCTGTCCGGCACTGCGTTCGGGTTTATAGAGGGAGTCTTTAATGGAGAGCGGACGCTTTTTCATGGCGGTAGTACGATGCTGTTCGATACGGGGCTGTATTTGGTTCCCGAGCGAAATTTCGGCTTGTTCGTTTCCTACAGCGGGGGCAGCTACTTGGCCCATCTCGGCTTATTTCAAGCATTCATGAATCATTACTATACTGCCCCTCCTGCAGATCATCCGCTGCCGCCTGAAGGGACGATTGAACGTTCCCGCCAATATGTCGGGGAATATCAGCAGAACAGGCGCAGCTTCACGACTTCTGAGCGGTTTCTAAGCTTGACGATGGGACTGATTCAAGTACAGCTGGATAAAGAGGGATACCTGCTCGTCAGCCATGCAGGAGAAGTGAACCGTTTTGTGGAAATAGAACCTGGCATTTACCTTAATTTAAGGGAGCAGCGAACACAGGATTATTATGGCGGCTTCCGTACGATCGTGTTCGGGGCTGACCCTTACGGCAATACGATGCTCATGTCCGACGGCCCGATGACGTATTCAAAGGCCCCTTGGTATGCTTCGAGTTCATTTACGTTTCTGACGATCATCGTCATTTTACTGTTTATCATCATTACTCTCATCGTCTGGAGTGTTCGAGCAGTACTTGGCCTCTTAAGACGCTCTAAAGCCCGAACGCCATCTGCTAAACTGGCGCGTGCCGCAGCAGGAGCCGCCATAGCGTTCGGCGTACTGACCCTGGCTATCCTGACCGGAGTGGCTATGAACGGCCAAATCGATCCTGTGTACGGCTTGCCGAAGGCAGCCTATGGCATATTGCCTTCATGGAATTCTGTATTGGATGTGCTTCCATGGCTGCAGATGATCATTGGAATATCCATGATTATATTTGCTGTAATGGTAGTGAGGAGAAAGTATTGGAGAATGTCCGGGCGCATCCATTACATTCTGTTTACCGCGGCGGCTTGGACGCTGTTATCGCTGTTCATGTATTGGCAGCTGATTTAGCGGCGGGCAGGGGCAGCAGCTTGACCAATGGATGCTAAAGCAAAATAAAAGGTTAGAACATAAATATGATAGGCTTCGGCAGGAGGGGGCTAGGCGATGCGTGCAGATAATCAATATATTGTCTTTCATGAATTTGGAACGCCTGAAGACGTCCTGAGGGTCGAACAAAGGCCCGTTACAGCTCCCGGACAGGGCGAGGTGCTGGTACGAATGATCGCACGGCCGGTCAATCCTTCGGATCTTATTCCGATCCGGGGAGCGTATTCGCACCGGATATCGCTTCCCTGCATACCCGGATACGAAGGCGTCGGCATTGTGGAGGACGTGGGAAAGGATGTCGCCCCGGAGCTGATCGGCAAGCGGGTGCTGCCGCTGCGGGGCGAAGGCACCTGGCAGCAATTTGTGAAGGCATCGGCGTCCTGGGCCGTTGTGATTCCCGATGCCGTCACGGATGATCAGGCAGCGCAGCTGTATATCAACCCGGTAACCGCCTGGCTTATTTGTCGGAATATACTAAGTTTGCAGCCGGGGTCCGTCCTTGTCGTCAATGCAAGCGGCTCTGCGCTCGGGCGGGTATTGGCCCAGTTGTGCGCTTTTCTTGGCATAAGACTCATCGCTGTGGCGAGAAATGATCATCATACGAGAGAGCTGCTTAAGCTGGGCGCGGAGTCAGTGATCAATACGGACGAGACTCCGCTAAAGCCGGCTGTCATGGAGCTGACCGGCGGCTTGGGGGCAGACGCTGCGGTGGATATGATCGGCGGCAGTCCTGGTACGGAGCTGGCTTGCTGTGTGCGTACGGATGGAATGTTCGTAACGGTAGGGCTTCTGTCGGGAGTGCCGCTGGACTGGGCTGAAATCAGGCGCAGCACGAACGCTTCAGCGACGATGTTTCATCTGCGGCAATGGAATCAGACGGTTAGCGCTCAAGTGTGGCAGGATACATTCAGAGAGCTGATTGCCTTAATTCAGGCGAAGAAGCTGACGCTGCAGCCGCCAGAGGCGCGTTTTGAGCTGCAGAAGGCAAACGCAGCGGTGCGCGCCGCTGAAGCTTACGGGAGGAATCCGGGGAAATACTTTCTTATGTAACACCACATAGAAAAACAGCAGCCAAGAGCTCTGCTCCTGGGCTGCTGTTTTGAATTTTATTTTACAGCAAACCCCATAATGCCGGAACGTTTGCCGGTTCCCAGCCCGGCAGGGATGTGTGGGCTTGGATGCAATAGTATGTTTTGCCCTCGTATGTTACTTGGTCGTTAGCCATGTAGTTGATGTTTGGCGCCCAAGGAGCGATAGCGTTCCCGCCGTCTGCATCGGTCGTTGCTGTTACGGCAGCGCCATCCGATACATTGCCCGCGGCATCCCGGGCTTTGACCGAGAATGTATACGCCGTGTTCGGCGCAAGTCCGCTAATTGTGGCGCTCGTACCGGCTACGTTCAGCTCGTTCGAGCCGTAGCTGACCGTATAACCCGTCACGCCTACGTTATCGGTGGATGCGCTCCAGGACAGGGTAACGGTGTTCGCCGTCGTTCCGGTGACCTGAAGGTTCGCCGGTGCCGTTGGCGGTGTCGTATCGCCGGAAGCCGGGTCCGTCGTGACGGATAGTGGGCTGCTTGGGGCGGAGACGTTGCCTGCGGCATCCCGGGCTTTGACCGTGAATGTATACGCCGTGTTCGGCGCAAGTCCGCTGATTGTGGCATTCGTACCGGCTACGTTCAGCTCGTTCGAGCCGTAGCTGACCGTATAACCCGTAACACCTACGTTATCGGTCGATGCGCTCCAGGATAGGGTAACGCTGTTCGATGTCTTTCCAGTGACCTGAAGATTCGCCGGTGCCGTTGGCGGTGTCGTATCTGAACCGTTGCCAGGACCGCCTGCACCGATGGACAAATCGCTCGCCAGCTTGTTCAGGAGCGTCTTGTTCCGGTCGCCGCTGAACTCCCAGAACATAGCCCCGCCTAAGCCATTGCTCTTAATGAAGGCCGTTTTGTGGCCGAAGGATTCTACGTCGTCATAGGAAATATAAGTCCGGTTTGAAGGGTTGTACAGGTACGGCACTTTAGCCGTATCGTTCCAATGCCGCGTATACCCGTTTTTATTGATATACTTCGCTTCCAGGTCGCTAAAATCGAAGATCCCCGACTCCCATGTTCCATTCGATACGCCGGAGCAGCTTTGATACTGTCCGTTGCTGCCGGAGCCGCAATTGGCCCAGCCGCGGCCGTAGAACGGCATGCCCAGCACGATTTTGCTGGCTGGAACGCCCGCATTCAGATGGCCTTGTACGCCGGCGGCGGCATTAAATGTCGCTGCATCGGGCACTCCTGCGGCAGCAGCGGCAGGATCGTAGTATAGAGGAGCGTTATGCGCGCTAATGGTCTGCCAGCCTCCGTTGAAATCGTAGGTCATAATATTGATCCAGTCGACCACCGAGGCGATGCCGGCGAGATCGGTATTCTGTGCGAATGAAGGGCCTGCGCCTGAGGCGATCGTCAACAGATAGGTTTTGCCGTCTTGCGCACCGGCGGCGTTCAGCTTCTCGCGGACTTTTTGCAGCAGCAGTGTGTAGTTCTGCTTATCCTCGGGCCGGACGCTATTGCCGGACAGTCCGCCGCTAACCGGGTATTCCCAATCCAGATCCACGCCGTCAAACTGATATTTGCGCAGGAAATCGACCGCCGAGTTGGCGAAGGTTTCACGGGTTTGCGCGTTTGCCGCCACATCGGAGAAGCGGTTCGACCAGCTCCAGCCGCCGACGGATATAATTGTTTTCAGTCCGGGATTCTCCTGCTTCAGCTTGATCAGCTGGCCGATATTCCCTTTAATCGGTTTGTCCCAAGTATCGCCCGGGAAGGATTTCTGGGCATCGATCCAGGGATCGCCGAGTACGATCGTTCCGTTCGGAGCGTTGATCGTGCCAGCCTCGTCCTGACAGGACCATGTAACCGGGTTAGGTCCGGTAGGGTCCGGGTTTCCGTGAATGCCATTCCAGCAAATATCCGCGAACGCATAGTTGATATGCGTCACTTTGCTGGCATCAATGTCGGAGACGTTATAGTTTCTTCCATACGCCCCCCAGGATGGATAATATCCGATGATTTTATAATCCGAAGCCGCCTCAGCTTTTTGCCCCCCGTAAGCTAATGAGGAAAACACAGATAGAGTCACGACGACAGCCAGCAGCAGGATGCTGCTCTTTGAAAACAACAGTTTGCGTAGTGCCATTACTTAAATCCACCTCTTTGTCCCATAGTTTTGTAGTGCATGAAGATTGCAGGCAAATCTAAGAATCTATCACCCCCTTCATGAGATAATCAGCGGGAAACAGAAATAGAGAGTTGAACGGCCGTGATAAAGCGTTTTCAATACAAGGGATCAGAATACCGTGTCTATCAACTTAAGTTACCTATTATTGTAATTGATAGTTAGATTTGTATGAAGGGGGAGGTTTATGTGATCCGGGGGGAAAAATCTGCCATCTGTTAATAAAATAAAAGCTGCAAGCCAGAGCTGTTGTTATTGAGGGAAAAGCTTTAATTCCAGGAAAACTTGTACGGAGCGGTGAACCGTAACTAGCGATAAAGCGGGGATAGGCCATGAGAAGACGGGGTTAAAAAAAGAAGCTCTGTTATGAATCATAACAGAGCTCCATGTTCGCGAAGAAGCTCTGCCACAAGGTGATTCCCTTGTTTGATGGCAAGAGACAACGGGCTTTCGCCGTCTTTCGTCCGAGCATTGACGTCGGCACCGTGCTCGATCAATAACTCAATGATCTCTCGATTATCCTCGTGAAAAGCAGCGGTATGTAGACAAGTGTGGCCATTGCTGTCCAGCAGATCAGTTTTGGCATGACGGGCAAGCAGAAGGCGGATGACCTCCAGATTTCTTGCCCCTGCGATGGCAGCATGCAGAGCCGTGTTCGAGGGGATGTAAGAGATTGTGGAGCGGGACACCGCGTTCACATCAGCGTTGTGATCGAGCAGCGCCCGCACTGCTTCCCTCTGTCCGAAATGCGCTGCATATCCTAGCGGGGTGAGACCGTCGCTGTTAGCCGTATTCGCCAAATGAGGATGATTTTCCATGAGCTCCTCCAGCCTGGCTGCGTTGCCTGCCTGTACAGCATCAAAAAATTCATGGATCATGGATGAATCCAAGTCAATCGCCTCCTTTGCATAAAGATGGAAGACTAGTGTCCTTTTATTATTTCAGAGAGCTGGCTTTATTGCAACAGGTCACCGGCGAGCGTATTCTTCGTACTGCGCGCTGAAATGGTTGATTTTCATCGTTACTTTTTTCAGATGCTTCTGCATCGTTTGAATTTCATTCTCGACGTTCTTCTTGTGCTCGATCAATATTTCGCAGCGCTGCTTCAGGGTGCCACCGCCTTGCACGCTTAAATCAACGAACTCTTTGATCTGCTTAATGGGCATGCCCGTTTCCTTCAGACAGCAGATTAACCCGAGCCATTCCAAGTCGTCGTCGGTAAAGCGGCGTATGCCGCCTTCACTCCGTTTCACGAACGGCAGCAGCCCCTCTTTTTCATAATAACGCAGTGTGTGACTAGGTAAATTGGTTTTTTCCGATACTTGTTTAATGGAGTAGATCATCGCCATCTTATTTCTCTCCCGAATATAATTTGGTGTGCAGCTCTTGACTTGAAGTTAACTTTAAGCTTTAAGATTCTATTGTACAATACAAGCCGTTGATTCAAAAGGTCTAGACAAGGAGGATATGAATCATGAGAACGATGAAACTGGGAACCAGCAACCTGGAGGTACCGGTGATTGCTGTTGGCTGCATGCGCATCAATTCGCTGGAACAAGCCGAGGCGGAGAAATTTGTGCAGACGGCGCTTGAAGCTGGGGCGAATTTTTTTGACCATGCGGATATTTACGGCAGCGGCAAATGCGAGGAGATTTTTGCAGACGCGATCCATATGAATGACGATGTGCGCGAGAAAATCATTCTGCAGTCCAAATGCGGCATTCGCCAGGGCATGTTTGATTTCTCCAAAGAGCATATATTAAATTCGGTAGACGGTATTCTGAAAAGATTGAAAACCGATTATCTCGACGTGCTGCTGCTGCATCGTCCTGACGCTTTGGTGGAACCGGAGGAAGTAGCAGAGGCGTTCGACAAGCTGGAGAGCTCAGGCAAGGTGCGCCATTTCGGGGTCTCCAATCAAAATCCCATGCAGATCGAGCTGTTGAAGAAGCATGTGAAGCAGCCGCTGGTTGCGAATCAGTTGCAGCTGAGCATCACGAATGCTACGATGATTTCCAGCGGAATCAACGTGAACATGGAGAACGCAGCTGCGGTTAACCGTGACGGCAGCATTCTCGACTATTGCCGATTGCATGATATTACGATCCAGCCTTGGTCGCCGTTCCAATACGGATTTTTTGAAGGGGTTTTCCTCGGCAACGAGAAATTCCCTGAGCTGAACCGCAAAATCGATGAAATCGCCGCGAAATACGAGGTTTCCAACACGACGATCGCGATTGCATGGCTTCTCCGTCATCCGGCCAAAATGCAGCCGGTAACCGGTACAATGAATCTGGAGAGAATTCTGAACTGCTGTAAAGCCGCTGACATCACGCTGACGCGTGAAGAGTGGTATGAAATTTACCGCGCTGCGGGTAATGTGCTTCCTTAGTTCTTTCATAATCTTTTCTTCTATGCCCTTCTCCTAAGGGCATTTTTTTTCTTCTTCGTGTTAGTGAACCATGGACAAATCGTCCGCAAAATCACATTTCCAGCTTGGCTGCGATAAATGTTCACAGTGAAAGTCAAACCTAATCAAAAAAATCACGTCCTCCGGTGGAGAACGTGATATGAATTTGCTTGAACCCATAGTTCAAAAGCGTCATTTACGCTTTCGGGCGACCAACGCTAACCGGCCGTTATCGGTTGAGTACTCACAAGTAGACAAAACAAGCAGCTTGTCGCCATACCGGGCTGTTACGCCTGTGTCGTAAAGAGCTAGTTTTTTGATGTTCTGAACATATGAGTCGAACTCGGCGGGGGTTCCTGCCTTCTCAATCTGGTAGTACTTAAAAACGTCGTCCGATTTGCGATAGACCTGTGAGAGAAAAACTGCAACGATCTCATACTCTTCCTTCTCGTAAAGCGTACTAAACTCGAAAGTAGCATGCTCCTTATAATAGCTTTCTTTTTTGTACTTCATCAGGTCTGCAAACATCAGGCCGCTTTTCATATGGTGTCCATGAATCAGCAAAATGCCTGAATCGTTTACCCGGCTGGATGCGTCCAAAAAGAGGAGGCCGTTTTTGCTCTTCTTTTTATCGAAATCATGATTGAGATAGTATTGCGGATCCTGCGGGTTCTGCATGACCGGGTAATCAATACGGGTGCCGTCCATTTTCAGCCAACCGATAATGTCCGGGTTCCTCTCGTAGAGCTCTTGAAATCCGGGGAGCATGACTTGTCCGTGCGCTTTCGTGCTGAAAGGGGAGGGGGAGGCAGAGCCCCCGCCTGTGTCTGATCCGTTTTTCCAGACCTCTGCCAGCTCTTTCATTCGCTGCTGCGCCGCATAATCCCGCAAAAGAATTCGCGCAACAGAGAAGAGAGAGAAAATTAACAGAAGAGTGGAACAGGCGATAAGAACCTTTTTGATTTTGCTCATTTTCTTACCGCCTTTCCGGTTACTGAATGTGCTTTTTCTTCTTGCTGCTGGACAGACAGAACGCGATTACCATTAAGGACATCAGTGCCAAAGCCATATAGAAGAATGGCGATGTGCTATTATCCTCTGTTTTCGGAACATCGTCCAGTTCGTCATTGGCGTTACCGACTTTACTATTGCCGCTATCGGCCTCGCTGTAGCCGTTGTCGGCCTCGCTATTGCCGTTAGCGACCTCGGTGTTGCCGTTATCGGCTTCGCTGTAGCCGTTGTCAGCTTCGCTGTAGTCGTTGTCAGCTTCGCTGTAGCCGTTGTCAGCTTCGCTGTTGCTGTTGTCAGCTTCGCTGTAGCCGTTGTCGGCCTCGCTATTGCCGTTATCGGCGTCGCTGTTGCCATTGTCGGTTCCGCTGTTACCGCCACCGGAGCCGCCACCAGAGCCGCCACCGGAACGGATCGGCTTCATTGGCACGTCGTATTTTACAATGTCAAAATCGACAGAAATCGTATCGCTCCTGTGCGTCTCATATCCGTCCTTCGTTACGATCAGATAGTAATCCGCTTCAGGAAACACCATGTATGCATAGAAGCCATTTGCATCGCTATCCTGTTCCGGGCTCTCGTTATCGTGCGGCGGGAAATTCGGAACTGGAGGTAGCGTTACTTTCGTATCCGGAATGCGGCCGTTATCTCTATTCCGCTGTGTATCCGCATAATACAGAGTAACTTTGGCTCCTTCAATTTTCTTGCCAGTAATGGCATCTCCTGTCGTTTCATCATAAACCGTACCGTAAGGGTCGACCAATTCCTCGGAAATATTCAGCTCTCCGTCAGCTTTCACGTTCAGCTGCGTCACTTTGAAGAGCAGTTCCTCGCCGGTTTCAGCTTTATAGCGAACTTCCATGGTGTATTTCTGCTCGCTTAGCCCTTCCACGGAGAAGGTGCCGTTCGAAGCCATCGGAAACGCCTTGGGATGGCTGTTTTCCTTAATATAATTCCCGTCTTTGTCCTTCAAATAGATATACATATTGCTGGTAAACGAATCGTTGAACAGTTCTGTTGTTCCATCCAACTGCTTGAACAGAACGATCCCTACCGCCGTAATGTCCGCCGGAACGGTCTCGTCCGTCACGCTGCTGTCCACATTGGCCTTCTGCGTGAACTCGACAGGGACATCCATCCCGCCTACCTGGTACAGCTTCGTATACGTGATCGTATAGTCGGTATCCGCCTGGGCAGGGATTGAATATTCACCCTTATCATTCGTCCAAATCGTCTGCTGTTCGTTGGTCTTCTTGTTCGTCACGATGATTTTCGCATTCGGAATTTCTTGGCCTGTGTTGTTGTCACGCAGCACGCCTTCCAGATACGGACGGGTATTGACAAAGTGTGCTTCGGCCACTTGTTTCTCCGGAATAGCGCCTATGCGAACGAGACCTTCAGGATCCGTCACATAACCGTCCTTCGTATAATCATCTTGGGTCACCGTATATTCGAGATACGTCGGAAGTCCTTGCACAACGAACGTCTGACCATCTGTAAGCTCCAAGGTGTCTCCGCTCATGATCGTGCCCTTGCTGCCGTCCGATTTCTCATAGGAGTAGGATTCGTTCGCTCCCTCGCCTGTGAAGGTCACCGTATACTTGAACAGCTTTCTCTTGTCGCCGTCTTTGCCTTTAACCGTGTTGCTGATGAGCAGGCCGCCCTCCAAGACTCGCACGTTCGTGAATGGAGCCTCTTCATCTTTGCCCTCCATGGCTCCGGTGTGCTTGTCAGGGATGGTGGTCACGTATTCGTCGGCTGTGTAGTCCTTTTGAGTTACTGTGTATTTCAGATCCTTAGGCAGACCCAAAATCTCCAGTGCCTCTCCATGCTTGAGAGTGAAGGTACCGCCGGACTTGATTTCACCTTTGGCGCCGTCCGACTTCTCGTAAGAGTAGCTTCCATCCTTGCCTGTGCCGTCAAAGATCACCGTGTACTCGAACTCCTTCGTCTTATCGCCGCCGTTCCCCATGACCGTGTTGCTGATCGTCAGCTTGTTGACGGTCCGTTCATTGGTGAAGTCCGTTTCGCGATCGGCGCGCGCCATGACTCCCTCATCAGACAATTCCACAGGGATGGTCGCGTAGCCGTCGTTCTTGTAACCTTCCTGGGTGATCGTATACTTCAAATTCTCTGGAAGATCTTTGATTTTAAAGGTCTCATCATGCTTGAGCTCGAAGGTTTCGCCGGATTTGATCTTGCCGGTCGTGCCGTCTGAATGCTCGTAATCGTATTCTTGACCCTTTCCTGTACCGTCAAAGGTCACCGTGTACTTAAACGGCTTGTCCGGTTCTGCGCCGTCCCCCGTGACGGTATTGCTGACGATCAAATCGTTAACGTACCGCTCGTTGACGAAATCCGCCTTGTGGGTGCCTTTATTCGCGACCATGCCGGACAGCTCTCTCGTCTCCGGCATGGTCGTATAACCGTCAACGGTCGTATAATCGGCCTCGGTTACGGAATAGACCATACCCGCAGGCAGAGCCGGTAATACTACAGATTCCCCGTGCTTGAGGGTAATCTTGCCCCCGTTCTTGATCCTGCCAAACGTATTATCCTGCTTCTTATAGGTATACTCTCCGTCCTGGCCCTCGCCGGTGAAGGTCACGGTGTATTCAAAATCCTTGGAAGAATCGCTGCCGTTTCCTTCTACCTTATTGCTGATGGTCAGCTTGCCCTGGGCAGGAGTTGGCACAACCAGCGGATTATTCGTATCTACCTTTATGCCGTCTATCCAAATGGGCTTTCCTGGTGTATTTCCTACATATACCTGATACACATGGGTGATCGGCAGCCAAGTATTTGTGTCTATATAAGTTTCCTTTAGCTCATAATACCCCGGATCCCGGAAAAACAGATTAAGTTTCCCTCCGCTATCGGTTGTTCCTTTGGCGATTTGAGTTCCGTCGTCTTTCTTATACAGCGTAAACTCTACGTCTTCCAGCGGATTGTTATTAGGATCTACCTTTATCAGGGGCAGCAGGGCATTGGAGCTTGAACTGCCGGCCACGTCTGAATTGTCCAGCGTGCTTTCGCTTCTGGCACTGACTGATTTCAGCTTATCATCGCCAATCAGCTTGACCTCGTTGCCCATTTTATCTCCAGCTTTTGTTTTAGACGGGTCAACCTCTGATTGATACACAAACTGGTAAAACTTATTAGGGTCGTCCATTTTGAATTTTAGAACTGTGGTGCCTCCCGCGCCTGGTGCAGCTTCGATCTGAACTTCAGCATTCGGGTCGCTTAGATCCAGTGCTGCGCCGTCTCGTTCCAGAGCACCGCTAGCAGTCATTTTAGCTGGATAAACTGCCATACTAGGCGCTGTCAGCACAAGCTTTCCATTTACGTCATAGCGCAGATTCATACCTGCACCTAAGGTATCCTGCAAATAAACGCCCTGCTTCATGTTGAACGGCGGGGTATAGTTCACTGTCCATTCCAGCACCCCTGGAACTGGCTTGGTTACCGACTTGCCCAGGGTCTGAATAGGGACGATAACTTTGCGCTGTTCGGTGACGACCTTTTCCGCGCCGCCCCATGTCATATGCAGGTCGGCTTTATTATACAGAACCTGCCTGTCTGTGCCGATGGTAGTGTACTCCTCCAAATATTTCTCCAGCGCCGCATTGGAAGGTCTTGCTTTTACCAAAATGACATAAGGGCCTTCCAGCTCAGAGAATGTGAAGGTGCCTACGTTGCCGCTATGGGAGAAGCTCACCACATGAGCAGGGTCGTTCGGCTCGATGATTGACAAGGCGTTGTTTCGAACCCCATAGCCGGTGCCGCTGCCATTATCCGAATACCCCTTGTAAAGCTCATAGTCCTTTCCATTTGCAAAAGAAACGAATTCCCAGCCCTCCGGCAAGGTATCCACCAGCTTCACATTGGTGATAACCCGATTTCCGCCGTCTCTCGCCATTTCGACCGTGTTGTAGCCCGGCATATTGACGCTTAGACGGAAGGTGACGGCCTTGGTTGTACGGTCATACCCAGCCAAGGTGTATTCGTCGCCGCTTGATGTGCTGTCGTAACCGATATAGCGGCCAACGTCGTTCGGGGTATACCATGTGTCAGCCGTTCCGTCCTTCTTAATAGGATAGGATGCCGTAAGCATATCCTTATTCAGCATACGCAGGTGAAGGTTGATCTGATTTTCTGCCTGTTTTACGTTTTCACCGTCAAGAAGCAAAGCCCGGTTCCAGCGTGTTTTCCCTGCGTTAATATCTTGCCTGAAGAGGACATCCAGGTTGGTTTCGAGTGCACGGAAACTGAAGGATGTTGCTTTGTCGGTGCTGTATCCGGTCACCTTGATCAAATCGGCCACCACTTCACCGTTCACAGTTAAAGGAATAGCCTTCATGTCCAAGCCGGCTGCATTGGTCACACCTTTCAAAGTTCCATTCTGATACTTCTTCCAAAGCTGCGCAGAATTAACTTTTGCTTTGATTTTCGCAATCGTCTCCGCGCTCACCTCGCCGGTTTCATCCACAGCGTTGTCCAAGACGTTCAAATCCCCGCCATGCACCAGCACATCGTATACCGCGGCATTTGGCAGGGCGTACTGTGGCGTTAGATTGACGGTCCAGGTGATGCCGCCTAGGTTATAATCCGCCATCGAAATAGAGCCTGATTTAGTAAAAGTGTGCGCCCCAACGATAATTCTCGCCTCGTCGGTTACCGCATTTGGCCTATTACCGGTTTTAACATCATTGTTCTGTAAGGCGTTTCCGTTCGCGTCCTTGGTCTCCAAATCCCAGTTGGCGCGTGGTACATTGGTGAAGTCGTCTCCGCTTATAATTTTGGACTTAATCACCAGCTGGACGCGCCCATTAATATCCCCGAAGGAGTAAACGCCGTTTGCATCCGGAGTAATCGACTTTGAACCAGATGTAATACCGTCTTCCCATGTCTGATATGTTGCTGACATGAACTCGAGGCCTGTGGGCAGCACATCTGTGATGGTAAAGTTTTTTAGTCCCTTCTTGTTGTACTTACTATTGACATCGGTGGTCCATGTGATGATTTGATTCTCGTGGTCCAGCGAGCCTGCGGTCTGAATCCAGTCTGGGGCAAAGGAAATCTCTTGACCTGCACTCACTAAAAGAGTATCATCACTCTGTTTTAATCTCACTATGCCGTTCATGTCCCGATGGCTACGACCAAGATTCCCCGGTGGATTCTTGTACTCGTAATAGTAAGCTTCCTTTGGAATCCACGTCTTAAACTCAACCTTCGGATCTAAACCGGTACCCGTCGGGAAAATGTAGCTCAGCTTACCGTCGATGTCGATATCCGGATTTACCGCTATATCGTTCACCTTGAAGGAACCAGGCATATAGATACCGCGGACATTACCATTGCTAGTATTATAAGATGCGGGGTCTGTAAAAAACTTCATCCCGTCGAGAGGCAGCTTGATTGTAGTATCAAACTTATCGAAAGCAGATACCGTTGATTGCCAAGTAATCGCACCCTCAACAAATTGCTCGTGTTGAATTCCGCGATAGCCATACTGATCCCACCTGATCATTCCCGGCGAAGCCAATGTGATGCTGTATGCGGGCGTGACATCTGGGTTTTTCAGCTGGTAAGCTCCCCCGAAAATAGAGATAGGCTTTGACTCGCCATACACTAAGCCTGCTACATCCGAATTAGCGGTGGTTTCAAAGCCAAAAGTAACATCTCGTCCAATACCATTGAAAAACCAATCGTCACCATTAAACACAATCTTGATGCTATTCGGGGTGAAATAGGCAATACCGAGCTGTTTCGCCCCAAATTCAGTTGTTGCCATCAAGGTTTTGGTTGCTGTTGGCAGCACCACTTCCTTGAAGTAGTCATCCCTTTTTAGTTCGATCCAGTCGCCTTTCTGAATGTATAGGTCTGGATTCGCGTTAGTCGGATCAGCGTCATCACCATTCACTGGCACCTTGAGACTTTCCGACTTGAGCGTGAATTGCTGTCTGCCCTGGATGGTGCCGCCGGGAGCAACAGCTTGGTTATTCTGCACCACCTCCAGCGGAAAAGGGTCGTTCACTCCCATGAACATCGCCGATTTGTCCGTTGGACCAGCCATTAAGGCCATCGGGAAGGCGGGCTGCAGCGCAACTGGCTCATCGTACACCGCATCAGTTACCGACGGCGAGCCGTCCACGCTGACTGTTGCCGGCCCAGAATCGCCTAGCGCGCTCTGCGCGTATGCTGGAGCAGAGAACGTTTGTAAAATAAGCATAAGCGCTAGGCAGAAAGACAGCAGAGATTTGCTTACACTCCGTTTTTGTTTCATTCCTAGAATCTCCTCCATTTCCGAAGTCTTGTCGACAGCAATATCGTCTGCAGTGTACAAACGAATAGTCAAATGCTATTTGCTTGACCCCAGCGGCCCTTACCATCTTCGAAATCTTGCGGAGTTCTAGATGACCGAGCAAGCTCGGGGTGTGCAGGCGGTTGATCAATACTTAGTAACTCCCCCCTCTCCGTCGACCATCTTCGCTATAAAAAAACAGAATACGCCAAGTTTACACAGCGTATCCGTGCATTTTACTAACACGATCTAGACAAGAACTACACAAGAGCTTTACAAAAACTATACAACCACGAATTGAAGCCGAAAAGGAAACGGCCCTGAGTAAGATGCTCAGAGCTGTTTCCTTAAATTATTATTCCGAATACAAGCTAACATCACACCGCATTGTATTCATATTCACGAAAGCTTCTCCCACTTCGCCCACATCTCCTGCGGGTTCAGCTCATAAATATCGTTCTCCCTGAACATAAACTGATGCATAATGAACTCCCGGCGGATCGTTGCAAAGTCCTCGTGATAGTTCTTGATGAACGCATTGATTTCCGGCTCGCTGTACTTGCGGCCAAGCTCCAGCCGGGATACCAGCTGCTCGAGTACGATCAGCTTCTTCTTTAGCTGGGCAGGAATGCTCTTCAACTTGCCCTCGGCGGTAAAAAAGTTCTTGATGACGGATTCTCTAATCCGCTGCTGCTGTTCATCCAGCATGTCTGTTCCTCCTTCGGACGCCCGGTAAATGAGATTGATGGTGGCGTCGGCGTTATTTTTCAGAAAATAGTGGTTCAGCGAGAAAAAGATCGTATTCTTATCCCTGCGCTCGTTAATCAAGCTCGCCTCCCGCAGCTTTGCAGCATGGTGTGTAATGGTTGCCGGGGTTACGCCCAGCTTCCTGGCCAATTCCTGGCCGTTTCGTTCACCGTCTCCGAGCAGGATCAATATTCGGATTCGGGTCGGATCGGCAAGCGCTTTATGGTAGGCCACGACCTTATCTAATTGCAATAGTAAGACACCTCCATACACGATTTAATGATTATCTAATTAGATATATGTTAAATTACATTTTAATGATACATTAGGGCAATGTCAATTCTTTTTTCCTGAAGAAAAAGGATTTTCAACTGCTTTGTCGAATCAAACATAGTTCTTTAAACCTACATACATTATAGTCAGAAAGGAGTTGCTAGAGGAGTGCAGCCAAACCACAGAACTCCGCTTCAGCCATCGCGTGGATCAGGATCAGGAGGCAGTCAGGCGCAGGATCGCAGAATGGCCGGCAATCCATCCGGTACAGCGGGAGGCTCCATGAACAGAGCAAGCGGAAGCCAAGCGGCAGTAGGCCAAGTGCAGGGGAAGGGGAAGAAGGGCGGCAAGAAGAAGCAGCCTGTTGACCGGCTGGGGCAAGCCGTCGTATCGCTCATTTTCGGCATTTTCGGGATGTTGTTATTCCTATTGTCCTGCATCAAGCTGAACATGGATTCACAGTATTCGTATACGACTTCGCCAGGCACGATGTTCACCATTGTCCTTGCTTATATCGTTAATACCGTCGGTTTTATCTTGGGAATTCGGGCCAGACGTTCGACCAAAGGCCGAGGGACGGCGATTGCGGGGATTACGCTGACAGCGCTGCCGTTCGTGCTGATGACGCTGTTCATTGGCGGGGCGATTATATTGACTTTTCTTTTATTAAGGTAAAAGAAGAGAGGGGGCCCGTCCATTAAAATGGATGGGGCATTTAGAAAAGGATAGAGTCCGCTTAGCGAGCTGCTAAGGACCCTATCCTTTTCTCGTCAATTAGTAAGCGATTCCGGCGCGTGCCCGGATATAGGTTTTATCCCCGATTTGCCTGTAAGCGAATTCTGCCGTATCCGATACCGATATTTCTGATCCGCCTTCAGGCAGGAAATCGCGTTCCACGCGGTATGCTCCTACATGTTTCCCCTCAGGCAAATAGGTAGGGCAAACGATGGTCCAGTCAAGCCTAGATTGCCGGAGCAATTCGTACGCCTTGTGATGTTCCTCGGCAGCACGAGTAAGCTTTCGTTTGGATTCAGCGGACTCGTAACGCAGCAAATGGGGCTGGGCTCTGCTCTGCAGAATACCCGCCGTACCGATCGTAATAATCCGCTTGATGCCCTCCTTGTACATCGCTTCGATGATGAGCGGCATTGAGGCGGATAATGTGGTCGAACCATCCGTGCTCAGCGCGCTGAATACAACATTCTGGCCATGCAGAACGCGGGCGATATTCTCCTTATTTAGAGCATTCCCCTTCACGAGTGTTAGCTGCTTTTCCATAATTGCTATTTTGTCTGGATCGCGAACGAGCGCGGTCACCTGATGGCCATCTTGAAGGGCAAGCGCTGCAATCTGCCGGCCTACGCGGCCTGTTGCGCCTAATATGGAAATGTTCATAGGGAGCACACCTTTCAGGACATGATTACTTCCAGGTCGTTACCGCCTCAACCGGCAGACGGTAGGAAGGGCGGCCTTCAGTGGCTGCCTTGCCGATGGAAATTAGCATGATAGGAACATAGCGCTCTTTCTCAAGACCAAAGGCTTCGGCAATTTGCTGTTTATCATATCCGCCGATCGGATTCGTGTCGTAGCCATGGGCACGAGCAACGAGCATCAGCTGCATCGATACGAGACTGGCATCAATCAGCACAATGTCCCGCATATTCTGTTCGGGCAAATTTTCATACATCGGCTTGAAGGAAGCGACCAGCTTTTCTTTAACATCCTCGGGCATGTAGCCAAGCTCTACCGATTTTCCATAGATCTCATCGGCATTTTCAATGCACTTCATGTCGCCGAATACGGCGATCACAGCTGCTGAGGTGTTGACCTGATTCGTATTGTACATCGCCAGTTCAGCCAACTTAGCTTTGCCCTCCGGCGTATCGATGACAACGAAGCGCCAAGGCTGCATATTGATCGAGGAAGGAGCGGTGGTCGCTTCCGCCAGAATCTCGGTCATCTCCTCGCGGCTGATTTTTACGGCAGGGTCATAGTTTTTTACAGAACGGCGTCCGAGGACGATTTCTTTAAAATCTTTAGCAGTAATTGTACTCATATAATTTCTCTCCTATCTATTTAATATTTACTGATATTGCCTTGAATCCGCGTCAACATGCCGGTTAATGCACGGAGCTCCTCCGGGCTGAACCCCTGCAGCATTTGATCGACAAAACAACGTTTTTCCGTGCTGCAGCTCAGAATTTGCTCCCGGCCTTCACTGGTCAGGCTGACAAAAGTCTCCCGATGGTCGGAAGGATTTCTCCGTCTGGCCACCATTCCCTGGGACTCCAGCTGCTTCAAATGACGGGTAATAGCCGCATTGTCGATATTGACCGATTTCTGCAGGGTGGACTGTGTCATCTCGTCCGTCTCAAACAATTGATGCAGCAGCTCATATCGGGACAAGCTCATATTGGTGTTGCGCTCAAACTTTGGGCCAAACTGATTGCAAAGCTCTCTTAGCAGAAACAAAACGCGTTCTTGATCCGAAATGGAGCAACTCATGTAATGACCTCCTAGGTGCTATAACCCACGGTTCTGCCTTGGTGTTGGATAAACATGTTACTTTTGATTGAGGGGTCAATGATTGACCCCTCAATGAATGTATTACAAAACAGCAAGAAATGCAATAGGATATTTTTTAGCGGATGATCCCTAATGCCCTTCCGTAGGTCAAAAGCTCTTTGTAAGGGTCTCCATCCAAGCCAAGAACCTGAGCGAATGCCGGTTCTGTCTTCATGCCTTGTTCTTTTAAGCGGATGACAGCTGCTCTGTAGTGAGGATTTGCAGTGAGAAGGTGGTGTTCCACAATCATATGAAGATAGGCGTTTTGCTGTTCGACCGGTTTCGCCTGCCCGAATAGTTCGAATTCAAAGCCCTCAAAGCGAAAGTTGGCCATAATCGTCGGAATATGATTAACGGTCAATTCGTTGATGACAAATCCGGACAAATGGCCGTACAGAAGCTGGACCTCTTTTTTGAAAATATCAGGCTCGTGAACTTCCATGATCATATCCAAATCCGAATGGTATACATCAATGGAGATAGGGATCGTTCCGCATAAAACGGGATTGTATTTAGCCATATCGTTAATAATGCTCAGTTCATTTATGGCCTTATAGGCTTGACGTTGAATAGGGGTGCCAAACTGCAAATAGCTTATCGTCTTAAAGATGAAGATATCCTCCTTGCTTGCGATGAATGGAATGACAATTCTAGCCTTATTTTGCATAATAAAGAGTTCGTTGCCAAAATGTCACCGGGCCTGAAGCTGGGTGCGCCGCCCTAAATATTCTTCACGGTGAATCTCGATTGAATTGCACAAAGACTTGATCAGTAAAAATATCAAGGTCGGAGAGATCGTAAATATGCCTAGCGGCCGAGTGTTCAACATTGCGGATGATGAAGACAATTACTTTGCTGGCACGGAGAAGAGCAAGTGACCTGCTGCAGAAGAACTAAGAGGTACACGGTGTCCATACGGCGGCGTCTTACAGCAGTGGAAGTGATCTGCGCCGCATGCTTCAAAATGGCGAATTATAGTATGGGTAATGCATTTGCTCTTGAATTTCCCGGGCAATCTCTTTCCCCGTAAGTGACTCCACTAAGTATAACCCCAAGTCGATGGAAGCCGATACTCCGCCGCCTGTAAATATGTTTCCGTCCCTGATGAAACGTTCCCTCACGACTTCAGAGCAGTAAGGAGCCAACAGCTCGTAAGCGGAGGGATTGGTAGTTGCTCTTTTGCCTTCCAGAAACCCTGCCGCCCCTAAAATCAAAGCCCCCGTACAAACAGACACTTTATATTCTACCTCTCTTGCGGTTTGAATCCATGAAATAAATGCGGAGTCATACCTAAGCTGCCTTGTGGAAAAGCCTCCAGGGATAAAGATTAGATCATACCCCGACAGGTCTGGGGATACATGTTCAATCTTGAGGGTTAATCCCCGGTCATCTTTGATTTCTTCTTTATTGGAACAAAAGTCCCACTGTACATGATCCATGGCGTTTAGAATTCTCATTCGGGTTACAGCATCATAAAAGCCAACCAAATCAAGCGTAGTCATCTGGTCAAATACAATGAAAGCCATTTTCATTAATAAACACCTGACCTTTCGGATGAAATAAAAAAAGCATCTGGTCGCTAAACCAAACACTTTGCCCAGGCGTACGGCTAATATGAGCATATGTGCTTCCTCGTGGTTCTCCACGTTTACGCCAGTTACACATACATTTGTTACCTATTATGTTTATATCAAATATACCTGATTTTAACAATTACTTTTTTGGGTTGTTAAAGAGACTAACTCTGAAGATTTTCAAAAAATACACCATCGCCTAATGAACTGAATATGTTAAGTCAGAATACTGTGGAAGGGTGGCTGAAACGTGTATTACACGAATTATTACCGAAAGGATACCGGATTAGTTGCAGACATTGAACGGGCAATTAATGGAGAATACTCCGCTATTTCATGTTATGAGCAGTTGGCAGGAATGGCTCCCCATGAAGAGGAACGAAACAGAATTCTGGAAATACGGCAAGACGAGATTGGGCATTTTCAAACCTTCTCCCAGATATATACTTCGTTAACGGGCATGCAGCCTGTTCCACACATCACTGAAGAATGCCCTTCAGAATATGCAGCCGGACTCCACTTTGCATTCAAAGACGAACAAGAAACGGTAGATTTTTATTTGGATGTCGCCGATAAAGCTGCCGACCCCTACATTAAAGAGCGTTTCAAGCGCGCATCCGCCGATGAACAAAATCATGCGGTGTGGTTTCTTTACTTCATTACATCAAGACATAGTCCGCGTTGATAAAACGCGGTCTTTTTTGTGGGTATCAAAGTTAACCGGCTTAAAATGATTGTCCAATCAATTACGCATAATTTTCTTATTCGTTGAAGGGGGATACTTCTTATCATGGTGAAAATAAGTATTTTTAAATCGTAATAATTACAATTAATATTGACATAAAATTCAAAACGTAGTATATTCGCTATTGCATAAATAGTAATCATTACGATTTACCCAAAACAGGAAAAGGAGAGATTATTTTATGAAATTTGGATTTATCAAATCTATAGCTGTGTTCTTTTTAGTAGTTGCGCTGCTTACTGCTTGTCAAGAAACAGGTACTCCAATCGAAGAGGCATCTATATCTTCTGAGTTAGTAGAAGCTACCCGTAAAAATCACGATAGCGTTGGTCATAACCATGACCACGACCACGACCATGACCACGAACATGATACTCATCACCATGACGATGAGAAGCTAAAAGAAATATATGCAGGAAAATTTGAAGACAAGGAAGTTAGTGACCGGGAACTGTCCGACTGGGAAGGGGATTGGCAATCGGTATATCCATACTTGCTGGATGGGAGCTTAGATACGGTTTTACATAATAAAGCTGAGACAAACAAAGATAAATCCTTTGAAGAATATAAGGAATACTATTCGATGGGGTATGAGACAGATGTTGAACGCATCGTCATTCAGGACAACACGATAACCTTTTATAGAAATGGAGAAGGAAAAACCGGAGAATATAAATATCATGGATATGAAATATTGACTTATGATTCCGGAAACAGAGGCGTTCGCTATTTATTTGACCTTGCCGGGGAAGCAGACGGTTTGCCGGCGCATGTCCAATTCAGCGACCATAGCATTTATCCGACAAAGGCAGAGCATTATCATATGTATTTCGGGGATGCGGACCATGAGACGCTGTTGAAGCAGTTATCAAATTGGCCGACCTACTATCGGTCAAATTTAAGCGGAGAGGAAATCGCCAAAGAAATGATTGCGCATTAAAACGACGAGCTGTGCGAGGATGGGGAGGCGGACGCGAGTGATCACCCGGCATATCCATGGCGATGTTCATGTGAAACGCAATTAGGGCAGTTCATCTCAAAACATTACTTGTTAAAATATGTAATTCATTATAGAATTTATAGCATTGCTGAGTGATCAATTAGAAGAAAGCAGTACGATCGCGAATCTGCTGGTCTTTATATTTCTATAAAATAAGTGGGTGATTATACTGACGGAGTCTTTAGAAGAAAAGGTGCAACGTCTGGAATTATATGTGAGCTTATTGCGCCAAATTACTCTTGAACCGGAACAATATCGTCTCTGGGATTGGATAATTGCAAATGGCTTAAATGAGAAGCAATTTAATGAAATAAAAAATGTATTAAAGAAATATGTAATGTCTCTAAAGCAGGAAACCAATATACCTACCTTCGATGATATTTCTACAGAGTTAATTCAGGTTTTATCTCCTAATGAGTACATTGCTAACCCTAGAGGAGTATTTCAGTTATTAAGAAATGCAGTTAAGATGGCACCATATCAGTCATTGCAATACTACCTTAACCATACTCAGGAATAATAGCCTTTGACTATTTAAGGATCTCTATGAAACAAGGCTGCTTCAAAAAAGCAGCCTTTCAGTGTCTGTTCAAGATTTACACCCTCAGCGAACCGCGAAATCCCCTTGCGGCATAATAGGATTCTGCTCCATTGTGGTATATAAAGACCGTGTCGTAGCGACGATCGCCAAAGAGGGCTCCCCCGAGTTTTCTAATGCTGGCAGGTGTTATTATCCAGCTTGATGTTTTCATATCGAAATTTCCAAGCTTCTGCAGCTCCCGGTATTGTTCTTCCGTCAACAGCTCAATACCCATGGCAGCTGCCATCCCCACAGCGCTATTTTCAGGTTTGTGTTGTTTCCTTGACTCCAGCGCCTCATGGTCATAGCAGACACTTCGGCGGCCCTTTGGACTTTCCGCGGAACAATCATAAAAAATGTATTCGCCCGTCTTATTGTCAAAACCGACGACATCCGGTTCGCCCCCGGTATGTTCCATCTCATGGAGCGACCACAGTTTTTCTATATTAGCCTCCAGCTTTGCTTGTACATTAGCCCATTCTAGAGTTTTATGGCGGTCTATGTTTTTGTCAAAACGGGCTTTCAATGTGTTGAGCAGTACTTCGCGTTGCTCCGGTGACAGCTCTTTTTTATTGCTGATATCACTGTTTTTTGTCATGTTCGACTCTCCTTTTCTATTTTGTCTACCTGAACTTATTATAGACATATAACGCAATCCAAAACGCAAGCAGCACCCAAACAAGGATGAACAAGGCAGCTGTAAACCAATTCTTGGGCTTACCTTGAATTTCCTGTGCCTTAATTTTGTTTTCTTCAATTACATCTCGAGGTATCATCTTAAGGGCTAGAACGATGCCCAGTGGGACAATGATTAAATCGTCGACATAGCCTAGAACCGGGATGAAATCGGGGATGAAGTCGATAGGACTGAACGCATAAGCCACAACACACAATGTAAACCATTTTGCGTACCATTTCACTCTAGGATCTCTGTAAGACAGATACAGTACAATCAAATTGGACTTGAGCTGTTTTGCAATTTGTTTTAGTTTTTGAAAGATAGGTAATCCCCCTTTTGCCATTGAGTAATAAGGAAAACTTTCTTAGCTTATTGATTGCTGGAGTTGCGGGATTAGAATAGTACGGTGTTTGCCACAAGGGCCTAAAGGATCAATAACTGTATCACCATTTCTCAGTACAGCATAAGCTTTGCGGACGGAATCCTCACTACCATATCGTATACATTAAATGCCATGGTTTGCCAAGCTGTTTTTTTTACTTGTATCGCAATTTTTGGGGCCTCATATACAGCTATGAACAGTTGTCCATTTGAAATTAATTCACAATGTGCAGAGGCATTCTGTGTTGTACAGATCACATTCTGCTGACTCATGCGTCATCCCGTTGCTCTCCTGAGAATGTATTCGATATTTCGAATATAATAAGCCGAATTACGGTTAAATGGTTGAATATATATGAAATTTCATATACATTTACAGATTTTCTCTCCCGGAGCGAATTTATATATGAATATTCGACTAGAATGAGTTGAACACTAGTCGACTTCCATCTAGTCCTCTTTAATAGCGATAGTGCCCGTTTTTCAACATATCATGAGCTTTGCGACAGATTGCTCACTCCCCATATCGTACACGTTGAATTCCATGGTTATTCAGACACTTATGAAGTTTTATAGTAAAGGTAAAAGAGTCGATTTAGATACCCTTTTGCTCTTTGTTTTTTATATACTAGTAGATAAGTAGCATTAATCAATTACAACTAAGGGAGGTCAGAACGATTTATGAAAAAGGTGTTAGGTAATTTGAAGCTTTTTGCGAAAATCGGAATTTTAATCCCGATTGTTGCAGTCTTCTTAATCGGCATGGCAATCATGAATCATCAGATTACTTCAAATGAAATCGAAAAAATGGTTGAAAATGAAATGTCTTTACTTGCTGAAAATGTAACTGATACCGTTGAAAACAAAGTTAATGCGCATAATCAACTGATTTACAGTGTAAAGTCAGCTGTGGAAGCTTCAGATACTTTAATGACTAGAGAAAAATTCGCCAGTTTAGTAGAGCAGATACTTCCATTAAATAAAGAAACCTACGGAATGGGACTATGGCTTGAAAAGGAAGCCGCAAATGGAGAAATATTTGGCCCCTATATATATAAAGACGAGGAGAAGGCCGTTTACACCGATATTTATGAAGAGCCTTCCTATGATTTTTATAAACAAGAATGGTATACAGGAGGATTAACTGCTAAACAAGTTAAACATACGGAACCTTACTTTGATGAAGCATCTGGGGAAATGTTCATTTCATTTAGCGTACAAGTGGCAGATGATTCGAAGCCAATCGGAGTCATTACGGGTGATTACATCCTTAATTCGATTCAGTCCATTGTCTCAGATATCAAAATTAGAGAAAGCGGATATGCTTTTTTAATTGATGATAGAGGTACTTTCTTAACTCATCCCGATAAAGAAAAAGTCAATACGGAAACGATTCAAGACTATTTAAATATTCCACTTGAACAATTAGGAAATGATACAGCTTTGATCCAGACGAAGATAGATGGTGAAGGACATTTCATCCAATATCAGCAAGTTAACGGTATGCCATGGAAAGTAGTATTACTTGTGCCAACGAAAGAACTGTTTAGTGCGCAACAAAAGATGACTTATCAACAGTTTGCTGTAAGTACGGTATTAGTCGTATTAATGTCTTTGTTCGTACTTGTCATTGCAAGATATATTCGCAGTGAAGTAAGAAATATTAATGAGAATTTAGGTAATCTTGCAAACGGGGATTTAACGAAAACTTTATCCGTCGAGACAAAAGATGAATTTGGAGAGATGGCCAATTACTATAACAGTTCTGTCCAAGCATTAGGAGATATGTTGAAAGCGGTTTCAAAAGAATCCGAAGTGGTTGCATCAACTGCGGAAGAATTAACAGCGAGTGTACAGGAAGTAAATCAATCGGTAATGGCAGTAGCTGTTTCAATGCAAGATGTCGCAGAAAATACTAGTAAGCAACAATCTGTTAGTGAACAATTACAATCGGTAACAACATTATTATCGGAAGATATGCAGCAGGTCGTAGCGACGTTGAACGGAGCCGTACAACAATCTGTTTCAACATCTGAAGTTGCCACAGGCGGCTCGAAGGATATTCGAACTTTTATTGATGATATAACACAATTACATACCCAAGTAGAAGAAAGTGCAAGTTTAATGGGTAAATTAAAAGAGCAGTCGGAACAAATTGAGAGCATGAGTCAATTCATTTCATCGATTACGGAACAGACGAATTTATTGTCTCTAAATGCAGCTATTGAAGCAGCACGAGCAGGCGAACATGGTAAAGGATTTGCCGTAGTTGCAGGTGAAGTGAAGAAGCTTGCAGAACAAACCGGAGTGGCTTCAAAAGACATTGCAGACCTTGTTCGGAATATTCAAGATGAAATGAATCTAGCTGTCCTTATGATGGAACAAAGCCGTTCTATTGCTCAAAACGGTATTATTTCCGTAAAACAAGCGGAGGGAACGTTCGATGCGATTGCAGGCGCTATTCAAGATTTAAAACAAATGATTGAAACAACTAGCCAAAATACATCAAACGCTTATGAAAAATTAAAAAATGTCACGGTAACGGTAGAAGATATCAATGACCAAACAAGAACAACAAACGAACACACGTTAAATGTATCCGCTATTACAGAAGAACAATCTTCAACAATGAATGAAATGGCCATCGCTTCGGAACATCTTGCGAAACTTGCTCAAAATTTACAAAAAGAAACCGGGAAATTTAAGATTTAATTAATTGATACAAAAGGCAATTTATCCGCATTGCGGAAATTGCCTTTTGTTTAATCGTCTATTAACTAAAGCGCAATCAAGGAGAGGTGGCAGTGAAAAAGATTGGCACGGCTGCTTGTATTCATTTTGCAGATCTCGTTTTTCCTGGATCAGAGCTGCAGGCCTCCGATCAGCAGGCACCCTCCATATCGGAACCGATTAAATTAAGAAAAGTGTATACATTTGAAAGAAATAATGAGAGTTGGTTCTTCTGCGGACGTAAAGGCCGTAATGCAACAGGAGGAGCCAGGCGCTGGAGCAATCGCCCACTCAGCCTGGCTGGAATCTCCGATTTAATTATCCTTCCGCACTAACAGTGAGCAGCATTCCACATGGCTTGTCTGCGGAAACATGTCTACAGGCTGCACCCATTCCAGTGAATAGCCCCCGTCCAGCAGCTCTTTACAGTCCTTCGCCAAAGTCGAAGGATTGCAGGAGACGTATACGAAGCGTTTTGGCTTCGTGCGCAGTACTGCCTCGATAAAGCGCGGGTCAAGCCCGGTGCGGGGTGGGTCTGCTATGATGACGTCAGCCTTGAAGCCGGACTTCACCCAGCGGGGGAGCAGTTCCTCGGCGTTACCTTCGTAGAAGGAGGTGTTGTCGCGACCGTTGCGGGCCGCGTTTGCCTTGGCGTCCTCTACTGCATCGGCAATCGACTCGATGCCGCGCACCTCGCTGGCGTAAGGGGCCAGCCATAGCCCGATTGTGCCCGTGCCGCAATAGGCGTCCACGACGACCTCCTTGCCTGTGAGCGCGGCCGCCGTGCGAACCGATTCATACAGCTTGACCGTCTGCAGCGGGTTAAGCTGAAAGAAGGCACGAGGGGAGAGGGTGAATTCCAGATCACCTAGCGCTTCCTCGATGCTATCTGCACCCCAGAGGATCGTCGTCTTGTTGCCGAACACAAGCGAGGTGTTCTTTGGATTGACATTCAGTGCAATGCTAGTCAGTTCAGGCATGGCCAGCCGCAGTTCCTTCACAAGCTGATCCAGCCCCGGAATGCGGTCGTTCGCGGCTACCAGCGTCACCTGCAGCTGCCCGGACTGGAAGCCCCAGCGCACAACGATTGTCCGCACGATTCCCTGATTGCTCTTCTCCTGATAGACAGGAATACCCAACTGCTGCAGGACGTTGCGCGTCCTGTCAACCGCTTCGTTCACCTTCGGATGCTGGATCGGACAGCCGGTAATGTCGATCAATTTATGTGAATCCGCGGCATACAGTCCGGCGATGACGCCTTCCTCTTGCAGGCCAAGCTGAAGCTGGGCTTTGTTGCGGTAGCCCCAAGGGTGCTCCATGCCAAGCATCGGCTTCATGCGGAGCTCCTGCAATCCGGCATAGCGTGAGAACGCTTCGCGTACGATCTCTTCCTTGCCCTTTAGCTGGCCTGGATAAGAGATATGTTGAATTTGACAGCCGCCGCAAATACCGAATACCGGGCATGGCGCATCTGTCCGTTGAGGCGAACGTTTTTCGATTTTCACCATGTCTGCGTTGATGAACTTGTCCTGGACCCGGGTCACTTTGGCGTGAACAACTTCATCCGGCAGAGCTCCCGTGATAAAAGCCGCCTTACGCCGGTAGTATCCGACGCCCTCGCCATTGATGCCCAGCCGTTTGATTGTGACGACGATTTGATCGCCGATGCGCAGCTCCTCGGCATGCTCGCGTCCAGAAAGGCGTGGCGCTTGCTGCTTGGCATCGCGTGGCGTATACGATTTGGCATCGCGCGACGCCTTCGTCTTTGCATTGCGGGACTGGTGTGACTTTTCATTGCCGGTTACGTGTTGTTTGTCAGCACCTGATGCATGAGGCTTGGCTTGGTGCGGCTTTTTCGTCCGGGCGTTGTGAACATCCTGCTGTCTGCCATGCGGTACCTGCTGTCCTCCATGCGAGTTCTTCCCTCCTGTACGTGCTTCGTGTTTCCTCGTGTTGCGCGGTGCCTGAGGCTGTGCGTCCCGGGAAGTTTCGGCCTTTGCATATCCGCCTGGGGCAGACTTGCTCCCGCTTACGGTATGCTTGCTTTTTACAGTGCTGTTGTTATTTTTATGGTGATTATGGGATCTTGACGATTCCTTCATGAGTAAGTTAGCTCCATCCTTATGTGAATTGTTACAAATCCAATATACCATGATGAACGGACAACCACCACGCAGAGACGAAAAGCGCCCAAAACGTTCGGAATTCCCATAAAACTCCTGCAAATTGCAAAATCGTTTGCCCAACGCGTTCACTCCCGGTAAACTGGATAAGGAATACATGCAACAAATGATAGTGAGAAGTAAGGAGCTTATTTTCGAATGAATATGCAATCCACTTTAATGGAAGAAGCCAAGTCATATTTGCAAAAATATTACGGTTATCCGGATTTCCGGGAGGGCCAGCGCAAAATCGTAGAGAGTGTCCTAACTGGCGCAGACACGCTCGGCATTATGCCTACGGGCGGCGGGAAGTCGATCTGCTATCAGATTCCCGCGCTCATGCTGCCAGGCCTTACGCTCGTCGTCTCGCCGCTTATCTCGCTCATGAAAGACCAGGTGGACGCGCTCACGACAGCAGGGGTATCCGCAGCATATATCAACAGCACGTTGTCCGGCAAGGAAGTGAACGAGCGCATCCGCGCGGCGAGAAGGGGCGAGCTGAAGCTGCTATACGTCGCGCCGGAGCGGCTGGAGCTTGAATGGTTCCGCGAAGAGATGGGCAGCCTGCAGATTTCCTGTGTCGCCGTTGACGAGGCCCACTGCGTGTCGCAGTGGGGCCATGATTTCCGCACGAGCTACCTCGCGGTGGCGCCGTTTGTGAACGGCCTGCCTGAGCGCCCGATCGTGGCGGCCTTTACGGCGACGGCTACGCCGGAGGTTATGGATGACATGACCCGGCTGCTCCAGCTGCGCGAACCGGAAGTATTCGTCACCGGCCTCGGACGCGACAATCTGGCCATGTCCGTGCTCCGCGGCGAGAACAAGCGTGAGTTCGTGCTGAACTATGCGTCCGCGCACGGGCACCAGCCAGGCATCGTCTATGCGGCAACCCGCAAGGAGGTTGACGATCTGTATGAGCGGCTGCGCCAGAGCGGCATTCCGGCGGGAAGATATCACGCCGGGCTGCCAGACAAGGAACGTGAGGAGAGCCAGGAAGCGTTCCTCTATGACGACATTCGCGTCATGGTCGCAACGAATGCTTTTGGCATGGGGATCGACAAGTCCAACGTTCGTTACGTGATTCACTATAATATGCCGAAGAATATGGAGGCTTATGTGCAGGAGGCCGGCCGTGCCGGGCGGGATGGTGAGCCGAGCGAGTGCATTCTGCTGTTCAGCCCCCAGGACATCATGACGCAGAAATTTCTGATCGAGCAGAATCCGCAGGACGAAGGGCGCAAGCGAAATGAATACCGCAAGCTGCAGCAAATGATCGAATATTGCTATTCGACCAGCTGCCTGCGCTGGGGCATGTTGGATTATTTTGGAGAGAAGCACGACCGCAAGCCTTGCGGTATTTGCAGCTCCTGTACGGACGAGCGGGAACTTGTGGACATGACCCGGGACGCGCAAATCGTCTTCTCCTGCATCCACCGGATGAGGGAACGCTTTGGCGTCACGCTGGTTGCTTCCGTACTTAAAGGCTCGCGCAATAAGAAGGTGCTGCAATACGGCTTCGACAGCCTGCCCACTTATGGCATGATGCCAAGGCGGACGGAGAAGGAGATTTCCGAGCTGATCAATGTGTTTATTGCCGAAGGTTATCTGGCCCTGTCCGAGGGGCAATATCCGGTCGTCCGGCTGCAGCCTCTGGCGGTTGATGTGCTGAAGGGACAACATCAAGTGATGATGCGCCAGCCCGAGCCGGCAGCAAGCCAGGCCGCCGGAAGCAGCCGCCGCCGCAGAGGGGCGTACGACGACGGTCCGTCTGCTGTTAATGAGACGGTATTCGAGCAGCTCCGTCTAATCCGCCGGGATCTGGCGGAGAAAGAGCGCGTGCCGTCGTACATTATTTTCAACGATGCGACCCTTCGCGAGATGAGCGTTGTTTGCCCGGCGAGTGAAGCGGAAATGCTGAACATTAAAGGGGTCGGGGAAGTGAAGTACCGCAAATACGGACGGGCCTTTCTCGAATTTTTTCAAAATATGGAATAGGACTGTGAAATCATGAAGGTTATTCTATCTACGCTGAATGCAAAATTTATCCACACCTCTCTGGCGATTCGCCTGCTCAAGGCTTATAGCGGGAACGATTTTGACATCGAACTCGCCGAATATACGATCAAGGACCCGACGATGAACATCGTGTCGGACTTATTCCAGCGCAGGCCCGATGTAATCGGGTTCTCCTGCTACATCTGGAACATCGAAGAGACAATCCGCGTTATTGACGTGCTCAAAAAAGTCATGCCCGAGACGACCATCGTCCTCGGCGGGCCCGAGGTGTCTTACGATACGCAGTACTGGATGGAACGCGTTAAGAGCGTGGACTTCATCGTGATGGGGGATGGGGAGGAGACATTCCACCACCTGCTGCAGGAGCTGTCCGGGGACCGGAAGTTCCACTATGTATTCGGCACCGCCTACCGCAAAGGGGACGAGGTGATCATCAATCCGGGAAGGCCAAAATCGGATCTGAACACGCTGCCTTCGCCGCATCGTTTTCCCGAGGATATCCCGAATCTCAGCAAACGCATCGTCTATTTCGAGACGAGCCGGGGCTGCCCGTTCAGCTGCCAGTTCTGCCTCTCCAGCATCGAGGTCGGAGTCCGGTACTATGACATCGAGCGCGTAAAGTCAGACATCTTGTATCTGATCGATAACGGCGCCAAAATTATTAAGTTCCTCGACCGGACGTTCAACATCAACCGCAGCTATGCAATGGAGATGTTCGAATTCCTGATCGAAAACCATCGCGGCTGCGTATTTCAGTTTGAGATCACCGCCGACATCATGCGGCCCGAGGTGCTGGATTACCTCGCTGAGAATGCGCCGCCCGGTATTTTCCGCTTTGAGATCGGGGTGCAGTCGACGAACGATCCGACGAATGAGCTCGTGAAACGGCGTCAGAACTTCACGAAGCTGACCCGCACCGTGACCAAGGTCAAGGAGAGCGGCAAAATCGCGCAGCATCTCGATCTGATCGCCGGACTGCCGCAGGAGGATTACGCTACATTCCGCAAGACGTTTAACGATGTATTCGCGCTAGGCCCAGAGGAGCTGCAGCTCGGATTCTTGAAAATGCTGCGGGGCACCGGCCTGCGGAACGACGCGGCGAAATACAATTACGTTTATATGGAGCATGCGCCTTACGAAATGCTTAGCAACGATGTGCTTTCTTTTGCCGACGTCGTCCGCTTGAAACGGCTGGAGGATGTGCTGGAAAAATATTGGAATGCGCACCGGATGGATCATACGCTGAATTATTTGATGAGGGTCGAATTCGACTCCCCGTTCGACTTCTTTCAGGAATTCGGAGATTACTGGGAAGAACAGGGCTGGCAGCGCATCGGGCACCAGTTGGAGGATTTGTTCCTCCGCCTGCATGAGTTCCTGAGCCAGCGCAAGCTGAAGACGCCCGACGTCGTGCTCGGCCTTATGAAGCTCGACTACTTCCTCGGACACAAGTACAAGCCGCGCAAAATCTGGTGGGAAGACCGCATTGGGAAGGATTCGCGCGGAAGGTATCTGAGCATGCTGGCTGAGAAGTTTGCCTGGCAGTCGAAGGAACTGTCTGGGGAGCTTGCCGAGCGGCCAGAAGGTAAGCCGGAGCAGCTTGACGGGCATCCGATGGGTCAGCCTGAGCAGCTTGTCCAGCGTCCGCTGAGTCAGCCAGAACAGCTAGTCGCACAGCAGGAAGCTCTCCCGTACCATTTAGCCGGGCGGAATTTGAGCGAGCGCGAACTGCAGAAGTTCGCCGTCCTGGAGGAGCTGCCTTTCCGGCTAGAGGATGCTCTGCAGAATAAGGAGCTTTCTGCGAAGAGCATGGAGCCGAGCTTACTGGTCGTGCTGTATCAGCAGACGGTGGATGAGAAGCCGCTCTATTTTTCGTTGCCGCTAGCGAGGGTGTAACCTGGCAGTAACATTGAATGAAAATAGGTGGATTTTAAAATAAACTTGAACTATTGAGCAATAAGCATTAGCATTGGGCATTAAGTAAGCATTACGATAGCAATAAGCGATACTAAATGCATTTAATGCATTTAAATGCGCAGTTGATTGCTGAACCCATACGACTAGATGGATTTCTTGCAGTTAGATTGCAGTCTAAAGGGGAGTAAGGGCTAAAAGCAACATTTTAGATGCATGAAATACAGCTAACTTCAAAAAAGTGCCGCAAAAGAGCTAAATAAATGCAAGAAATACAGTTAGTCCAGGCAACATGGCAAAATAGCAACGTACCAATTTAACAATTCAGCACGCGCAGTATTTGGCCGAATTTGAGCGGTTTGAGCGAGCAAGCTAGATCAAGAACAGTGCAAAGAACCGTCCGGTAGTTTTCCGGACGGTTCTTTTATTTGTGCCGCTCCAGCCAACCGGCGAGATCGCGCATGACCTCTTCCCGGTTTATCTCGTTTAGCATCTCATGGCGGCCCCCTGGATAGAGCTTGAGTTCGACGTCCCGGATTAACAGCAGGTTATACAGAGAGGCCAGTTTTTTCACGCCGTCCCCCCGCAGGCCTACAGGATCCTCGTCGCCGCCAAAAATATAGATAGGCTTATCCTTCGGAATGGCTCTCATCCGTTGCGGACGATGAATATCCTGCAACAACGAGAAGAATCCCTGAAAGAAACCGGCGCTGCACAGAAATCCGCAATGCGGATCATTCACGTACTTATCTACCTCCGCTTCATCCCGGGAGAGCCAATCGAACGGCGTACGGGGCGGCAGAAAGCGTTTGTTGTAGGAACCAAAGACAAGTGCGTTCAGCATGAGGCTGGGATGCCGCTCGCCCTGCACCAGGCATTGCAGCCGGGCCAGCTTCTCGCCAAAACTGATCATTCCGCGCGGACCGTTAGTTCCGGACAGGATGAAACCGGAGTAGGGTTCCGGCGCGGTATACATCATCTTTTGCGTAAGAAAAGACCCCATGCTGTGGCCAAGTAGGAACAGGGGCAAATCGGGGTAGCGATCCCGGATGATCCCGCTGAGCGCACTCATGTCCCGCACCATGCCGCCGAAGCCGTCTTTCTCGATGCAGCCCAGTTCAGCTTCGGTTCCGGCCGTCTTACCATGCCCTCTATGGTCGCTCGCAAAGACAATCCAGCCGCGCGCGGTAAGCATTTCAGCCAGGCGCTCGTAGCGCTTGGCCGTCTCGGCCATGCCGTGGGCAATTTGCAGCACACCTTGCAGTTCGCCTTGCGGTCTGCTCTGCAGCACACCTTGCAGCTCGTTTTGCACGACCTCCTGAGGCACCCCAGCCATCTCCACCGGGGACCAATGATAGACGAACACTTCATTTTGCGCATCATTGGTGAAAGTAAAAGTTTGCTCCAGCAACCGCATCACCCCTCTATCAAGTCGTTAATTACGCTAGATGTACCGGTTCAAAGAATTCGATCCGTTCCCCGTCAGGCCCGTTAAAGAAGAAGAGGCGGCTGCCGTTTGGAATCGCGCGGATTTCGGGGTCCATGCCCGACAGGCCGAGCTCAGCGATCCGTTTGTACTCCTCCTCGATATGGCTGACGGTGAATGCGATATGGTGCACCCGGCCTTCACTTGGCAGGGTTTCGCCCCCGCGGACGTAAATCAATTCAATTTCGACGTTCTCCTGACCGGGGAAGGCTAGAAAAGCGAGGCGCAGTTCATCCTCTACTTCGCCGATAATATGTAGCAGCTTAAGACCGATCACCCGCTCATAGAACTCAATGGAATCCTCCAGCGCGGTGACGCGGATGCCGATATGCTCGATTTTCCGAATGGTCATATTCAATCCCTCTAATCCTAGTTAATTTGGCAAATACGGTTCAAACGTAATTTAAATTATTAACCACACAAAACTAACCACATAACACTTATCACAGGTTATCTTTAACAGATTATCCTACTCAGAAACCTTACCGCATTACCTTTTCTCGATGGCGATCAAATAGGGAGCGGCCGGCTTCTGGATTTGCCGGTAGACGATCGCTTGCCCGGCAGAAGGGGGAAGGGAGGCCGCCCATTTCTCGACGGCGCCTGATTCCTCATCGCCTCCCTGATGCCCGGGATACAGAACGATCGTCACGATCCCTTTCGGCCGCAGCAGCCCGAGGCTGGCTTCCAGCGCTGCAAGCGTTGTTTGCGTCAGCGTGATGACTGTGGCATCGGCGCCCTCGGCCGGCAGGTAACCGAGGTTGAACATGATCGCGCCTACCGTACCGTGAACCGCTGCAGGCAGCGCCGCTTCCATCTCGGCATGGCTCCGCTCCAGCAGCGTAACCTCGGCCAGCCGGTTGTCCTGCTCCCGGTCCAGCCTCTGCCGGGTGAGAGCCAGCGCCTCGGCCTGAATATCGAAGGCAAAGACTTGTCCCCTTCGGCCGGAGGTGCGGGCGAGGAAGAGCGTATCCTGGCCAGTTCCTGCCGTAGCATCAATGGCCGGCTCGCCCGGCTGCAGCCGCTCGCCGATCAGCTTATGGGCAAAGCTAAGTACAGACATGAAGCCCATATTATCCCCTCCAATATTTCCCTTGCCAGGTGTCTCGCTGTCTCAGTTCGCTGTCAATCCCGTTCAGCACTTCCCACTTCCTCAGGCTCCACGTCGGGCCGATGAGAAGATCTCTTGGAGCATCGCCGGTCAGACGGTGAACGACCATCTCCGGAGGCAGGAATTCCAGCGTATCGACGATGAGCTTCACATACTCGTCTTTCTCCAGAAAACGGAGCAGGCCGGCTTCGTATTGCTTGACCATCGGTGTCTTGCGCATTAGATGCAGCAGGTGGATCTTGATCCCCTGCACATCCATCGCTGCGACGGCCCGGCCGGTATCCAGCATCATTTCATGGGTCTCCTGCGGTAAGCCGTAAATAATATGCGCGCAGACGCGGATGCCCCGCTTCCGCAGCTTCTCGACCGCATCCAGGTAACATTGCGTGTCGTGAGCCCGGTTAATGAGCTGTGACGTGGATTCATGGACGGTCTGAAGTCCCATTTCAACCCATAGATAAGTTCGCTCGTTGAGCTCGGCCAAGTAGTCAACTACGTCGTCGGGTAAACAATCCGGCCGGGTGGCGATCGACAAGCCGACGACGCCGGGCTGCTCCAGAATGGCCTCGTAGTACTCCTTCAGTACCTCGACCGGAGCATAGGTGTTCGTATAGGCCTGAAAATAGCCGATGTACTTGGCCTGAGGCCATTTTAAATGCTGTCTGTCGCGAATTTTGTTGAATTGTGTCACTAAGTCGTCGCGTCTGCTTCCCGCAAAATCGCCGGAGCCTCGGGCGCTGCAGAACGTACAACCGCCTTTAGCGATGGAGCCGTCGCGATTCGGACAAGTAAAGCCGGCATCAAGCATCACTTTAAACACTTTTTCGCCAAATTCCTCGCGCATTTCGTAATTCCAGGTGTGAAAACGTTTATCTCCCCACAGCTTCGGAGAGGAAAAAATTTCAATATTCATCATAACTCCTTTACAATGTCGCAATTTTTTTTATATTGTCACAAAAAAATTACGAGCGGTACAATCCCCGCTAAGCCGCATTAACAGGGGATTGCCATTGCTTTATTGTATCAAAATATGCGGAAAAATGGGAATCCAACCCCGCTGCTTTCTTGCGATAGATTACATAATATGTTATTTTGAATGTAATACAAATATGGTTTGGACCCCAATTCCAAATATATGAAAAAGGAATCTGCGCAAACCGTCTCCCCGGCGGCCGCAAGATTCCTTTTTCTCACTTCTCCCCTTTACAAGAGGGTCGAACTTCGGCACAATAATTGCAGTATCAGAAAACTCTGCGGACTTAAGCCGCAGGGATGTACAGAAAGCGGAGGAATACACATGCGTTTACGCGGCAGAAAAGGAATTCGGGAAAACCTGGAGCAGCAGAAACATCTCGTTGTCCTGGATCCACGGGAATACAAGGGACGCTGGTCCGAGGTTTTTGGCAACGATCGTCCGATTCATATCGAACTGGGGATGGGCAAAGGACAATTCATCAGCGGGATGAGCGTGAAGTACCCGGATGTTAATTTTATAGGCATGGATATGTACGATGAGCTGGTTCGCAGGGCCAGCGAGAAGGTGCGCGCGATATGGCAGGAGCAGGGGCAGGAGGAGCCTCAGAGCGTCAGATTGGCACTGGGGAATATCGAGTCGATCGAGGAGTTTTTTGCACCGGGTGAAATCGAGCGGATATACTTGAATTTCAGCGATCCATGGCCAAAGAAGAAGCATGGTCGCCGGAGGCTGACCCATCCGAGATTTTTGGAGAAATACCGCTCTTTGCTTAACGAGAACGGGGAAATTCATTTCAAGACGGATTCACGCGAGCTGTTCCAGTTCTCTTTGAACGCCTTTACGGCATGCGGGCTGCAGCTGAATGACATTTCGCTGGACCTGCATCAAGGGGGAATCAATGAAGAGCATGTCATGACGGAGTATGAGACGAAATTCGTCAATCAGGGCGTGAATATTCACCGCTGTGAGGTCATCATTGGAGAAGCGGCATTGGCGCGATATCACGATCATAAAATGGAGCAGTTCTAATAGGCAGACCGCCAATCATAACAACAGGCCACCGATTTATCGGTGGCCTGTTTGGCTTGAGATGAGGAGCCGTTTCCCGCTACTTAAAAAGCGGTGTAGCGGCCTCGGCGTTTGATTTTCTCTGCTCTTAGGAATGTACTTTGTTCTCTTCCAGCAAGTCCATGATCGCCTGCGCGCTTTGCATCGGATGGTATTTGGCGATTTGCTCCAGCACCTTCTCCCGGGCTAGCGCAACCTCATCGTACCGGTCCGTCAGGCGATAGATCCATTTGGTTATATCGTCGAGGGAGTTCATCAAGGTTCCCCATCCCTGCGATTCAAAATAGTGGGAGTTCTCTTCTTCCTGTCCGGGAAGAGGTTTGTGGAACAGCATGGGAATTCCTTTAGCCAGCCCCTCGGTGCAGGTCATGCCTCCCGGCTTCGTAATCAGCAGATCGGATACTTCCATCAGCTTGTCGATTTCCCGGGTGAAGCCGAGAAGACGGATGTTCGGATGGATGAAGCGCGGGTCTTTCTTCATTTTCTCCAGTGATTTTTGATTGCTGCCGAAGCAGAAAATCACCTGGATCTTATCGCTATGCATCGCAAGCAGCGAGTTGACCGCCTCATCCTTCATAAACCCCCAGCCTCCGCCCATCACCAGGACCGTGGGCATGTTCTTGAGAGCGAATTGGCGGCGGATGTCCTCTTTGCTGTGGCGCTCCCAGAAATTCGGGTGGACGGGTATCCCGGTGATTCGAATTTTCCTCTCTTCCACCCCGCGCTCGAGCAGCTTCTCTTTGACCTGCTCGGTAGAGACCAGGTAACAGTCCACCTCCCGGCTGACCCATGTCCCGTGCGCGTCATAATCCGTAATGACGGTACAGAGGGGGACGTTCAGCCCAAGCCGTTTCATGCGCGAGATGACCGCGCTGGGAATCGGGTGTGTACATACAATGACACCTGGATGGAGCTGGCGGATAATCTGGGTCGTGCGGGTATAGAATATCCGATGGAGCGCCGCCGTCGTCAATCGGTTCAAGGATCTCTTATAATTGCTGCGGTACATCATGCGTACGAGACGGGGCTGCGATGATACCGTTTTTTTGTATGCTGTAATGATCAGTGGAGCCATTTTAGGATTCAGAAAGCTGCCAAGCTCCAGTACCTTCGTCTGAATGTGAGGTGCCAGCTTGCGTAAACTGCTGGAAAGCGCATAGGCTGCCTGGGTATGACCGGCTCCGAATCCCTCAGATAAAAGCAAGACTCTTTGTTTAGACACTTTAGTTTCACCTTTTCTCAGAAGGTTTTCCCTCCACTTAACAATATCCCCTTTATGGCCATAATGCAACCGTGCCAAAGGCCGTTAGCGTGCCTACGGCGGCGCCTGCCAGCACGTCCGAAGGATAATGCAAGCCCAGATATATTCTTGATATTCCAACCAGCAGCGCGATCGGTCCCAATATAAATGCGAGGCTTGGCTCGGTCAGCATGAAGGGCATTGTAACGGAGAAGATGGCCGTTGTATGCCCGGATGGAAACGAGTGGTCCGTTAACGGATTGCGGAATGTTTTCGTACCCGGGAGGGTCAAATAAGGGCGAACCCGCGGGTAGGTCTTCTTGGCAAGCGCTACTGGAATATGGCTGGCAGCCAGCGCTACACAGGACTGAAGTCCTACAGTGCTCCAAGGCTTGGGCGCGAAGATCCACACGAGCAGCGAGGAGCTGATCGTAAACGTGGCTCCCCCCAGATGAGTCAGGTAATACAGCCAGAAATTTAGAAAGCTGCCGTGCAGGCGGCCATTAATTCCCATAAAAAGCTTTTGATCCAGTTGTTTTAACGTTTGAATAAATCGAGTCATTTGATCCCTCCGCGCGCAGCAAGGCATTTTCAGGTTAGACTAATCATATTTTTAATCCGTGATCATTTCAAGGATGGAGGCCTTTTTTTTTGTCTAATCTGATTTACCCGATTTTGACTTTGCCGCTATCCAGCTTATACAATGATTCAAATCATAGCAAAAAAGTTTAAAGTAAAATGAGCAATTTAGTAAACTTTTATGCTTGATTTTTCGTCTATGTTTACAAAGGGCTATATATTCAAGCTGCTTACGCTCATTTTCATGAGGTGCAGATGAAATAAAAAACGCCAAAATTGATGAAAATAAGAAATAACCGCACTCATGTGCAGGTAGCGGGAGAGTCCTATGCGATTATACGGCGACTTTGCAGGTATTTCGTGAAGGATGCCGCGAGATTAGCTTTGACAAATGATGAAAAGTCATGGAAAATCGTAATGCGCTGCAGAAGAATTAAAATTTTTACCAGAAACGGTGGCGCAGGGTCATGGTTTAGAGAAAATTAAAAAAACCCGATTAGAGAAAAAAAAGCAAATTCAAAAGGGGTAAGGGGGTATGCGAAATCATGATGGACACCATTTTGATATCGTTGCAAATCGTACTGGCCATTGTAGGGGTGTATCAATTTGGCTTGGCATTGTTCGGGATGTACAAGAAAAAGAAAAAGGTACATTTCCCGCCGACGAAGTCTTTTGCGGTGCTTGTCGCAGCGCATAACGAGGAGACTGTAGTCGGGGCCTTGATGGAAAATTTGAAGCAGTTGAACTATCCGAAAGAGCTTTATGATGTGTTTGTCATTTGCGATAACTGTACCGACAGAACGGTAGATATCGTGCGCAGCCACGGCATGACTGCTTGCGTCCGCACCAACGAGAATCTGCGGGGCAAGGGCTATGCGATCGAGTGGATGCTGAAGCAGCTTTGGAAAATGCCGCGCCAATACGATGCGGTCGTCATGTTCGACGCCGATAACCTGGCGCATCCTGATTTCCTTAGCGAAATGAATAATGATCTGTGCTCCGGCGCCCGCGTCATTCAAGGGTATATCGATACGAAGAATCCGGAGGATTCCTGGATTACCGCCGCTTACGGCATTTCTTACTGGTACTGCAACCGGTTGTGGCAGCTGTCGCGGCACAATTTGGGCCTGGCCAACTTCCTCGGCGGAACGGGCATGTGCTTTGAGACCGAACTCCTTAAGGAAATCGGGTGGGGAGCAACGAGCCTTGTCGAGGACCTCGAGTTCACAATGCGCTGCGTCGAAAAGGGAGTACATCCCGTGTTCAATTACGACGCGAAGCTGTTTGACGAGAAGCCGCTGACCTTTAAGGCGTCTGCGCGCCAGCGCCTGCGCTGGATGCAGGGGCACTTTACGGTGGCCCGCCGCTACTTCTTCCCGCTTCTCTGGCAGAGTATCAAGGAACGGAGTATGGTGAAGCTGGACATGGCTCTTTACGGTGTGAACGTATATATCGTGCTGCTCACGTTCCTGCTAACCGCTTTGATATGGGTCGACCAATCGTTCTTTAACGGTCCGAATTTCGCTACGTTGTACGGATACCTGCCGTTATGGGTGTCGTTCATCGCGATTGCGGCCAACGTGTTTATTTTTCTGGCGGCAATGGTACTGGAGGAGGTCAAGTCGAAGAAGGTATATGCTTATCTCGTCTTATTCCCGCTGTATCTGATTTCGTGGTGGCCGATTACTTTCTATGCGTTCTTTACGCAGAACAATAAGCAGTGGAGCCATACCGAGCATACACGTGTCGTTCGGTTGGAGGAAGTTCAAAGCAAGCAAGGATAATGCTTGACTATTGTTTGATCGTGTGGTAAATTATTTGAGCATGGAACAAATAAATGGATTGTAAGTAGAGGCGCTGTCTTCTCACCTGACCGATGATGTCGGCTGGTTTTGATCCGATGATTTATGAATGTTTATATTCATGATGACTTGATGATCAATTTGGGATGCAGGCGATGCCTGCATCCCTTTTTAATTTTTACAATTGAGGTTGCAGCAGACCGAAAATTCTAAATGGAGGTGTAGAATTATCAGTAAAGAACATTTGATCAATGATGAGATACGGGCGAAAGAAGTCCGTTTGGTAGGCGCTGAAGGTGAACAAATCGGCATCAAGCCGATCCGTGAGGCACTGCAAATGGCCATCGATCTGAATCTGGATTTGGTGAACGTGGCGCCGACGGCTAAGCCGCCGGTATGCCGGATTATGGATTACGGCAAATTCCGTTACGAGCAGCAGAAGAAAGAGAAGGAAGCCCGTAAGAATCAAAAGACAGTGGATATCAAGGAAGTATGGTTCCGCGCGAACATCGAGGAGCATGACTTCCAGACCAAACTCCGCAATGTGATCAAATTTTTGAAGGATGGCGACAAAGTGAAATGCTCGGTGCGTTTCCGTGGCCGCGAAATTACGCATGCTGATATCGGGAAGAAAATTCTGGACCGCGTCAAAGAAGAGGTTGCGGACATTTCCTCGATCGAGCGGATTCCCAAGCTGGAAGGCCGCAGCATGATTATGATTTTGGCACCGAAAAACTAAGAGCCGCTTGCGTAAGCCCGCTCGCCGGAAGCTTTCGCGAAGCTGTGCCCACAAACTTTGAGGGGGAAGTACAATGCCTAAAATGAAAACCCACAGCAGCCTGAAAGGCCGCTTCAAAATTACAGGATCGGGTAAAGTTAGACGTTACAAAGCGAACCGCAACCACCTGCTGTCCCACAAGTCGAACCGTCGTAAACGCGTTCTGGCGAACAGCCCTGTAGCTTACGCTGGGGACGTTAGACGTTTGAAACAGCAACTTGCAAATCTGAAGTAATTCACTTAAATTTCTGGGAGGTTTATTGATATGGCAAGAGTAAAAGGCGGATTCGTTGTTCGTCGTCGTCATAAAAAAGTATTGAAGCTTGCTAAAGGTTACTTTGGCTCGAAACACCGCATTTTCAAAACAGCTAACGAGCAGGTTATGAAATCCCTGCTGTATGCATACCGTGACCGTCGCACGAAAAAACGCGATTTCCGCAGATTGTGGATCGTTCGTATTAATGCTGCAGCTCGTCTGAACGGACTGACTTACAGCAAATTGATGCACGGCTTGAAACTGGCTGAGGTGAACATCAACCGTAAAATGCTGGCTGACCTCGCCGTTAATGATCTGAACGCATTTAACTCTTTGGCTGCAGTGGCTAAAGAGAAAATCAACGCGTAATTATTGCGCTAACACACAAACAGGCGCCCCTTTGGGGTGCCTGTTTTTTTGTGCTTGCAGCGGCCAGAAGCGGGTCGGCAGGGGGCGAAGAATGTTTTTTTCCGTGCAAGGCGATGGTGGAAGCGAATAGAGCGTCCGGTGAATACACTGGCATGAAGCAAGCTAATTTTATTCAAGGAGGAGAATGTAGTGAATAAACCGGTTACGCGTAAAGAAGCCGCAAAATATGTTGGCAAAAATATAACCGCCGTAAAAAAAGATGGAACCATCATTACGGGAAAATTGGTCAAAATTAGCGGGAACCGCTTGATCGTGCGTCAGCCAGGCAAAAAGGTAAAGACGAAGGCGATCCTTCCGCTCGCTTTATTTGACCTGCTCGCCATCGGAACGTCACCTTTCGCCTTTGGTGGCTATGGTTTCGGCGGATATCCTTACGGCTACGGAGGATTCGGAGGATACGGTTACGGTTACCCTTACGGCTTTTTCTAAAGCCTTACAGGGAGCTAGAGCTTAAAGCCGCAGCAGCAGCCTTTTTTCCAGCTCAAAGCATCGCGAAACAGGGATATATCTTATGGTTTCATAGCCGGACTTTTGGTAAAACAGGTGGGCCCGGGTATTCTCCTGGTCCACCAGAACTTTTGCCGTGGTGCAGCCTCTGGAACCGGCTAAGTTTTCGGCATGCGCCATCAGGGTTTTGCCGTGGCGTTTTCGCTGATGCTGGGAGGCTACGGCCATCATATCGATGTATAGCAGATCCCCATGGATCATGAAATGGATAAAAGCGACGGGATCAGCCTCATAATAAGGGGAAGCAACAAGCGTAATCCCTTGAGTGAGCCGTCTGGGAATATCCCGAATTGCTTTTTCCAACTCTGGCCGGGACATGCTCGAATGAGGGACAAGCTCCTTTTTGACAAGATTGATAATGACGGGATCATCCTGCTTGGGTCTTCTATAACGAATCATTCGCCAGCACTCCTCCTTGAGCTGATTGAAGGGCATTTTAATATATCATATGAAGCAGCGGGGCAAATGGTTTCCTGACACGAAATGAGACGAAGTTGAAAGTTGAAGGAGGTTAATTGCTTTTGAGGAGGAATATGGAAAAGGATGGCCTTGGTAAAAGGCGGAAAGCAAAAACCTTTTATCCCTGCAATTCAGCAGTGTAATGAGGTGTTTCGGGCCAGTGTCTGAAAACATATGGCAAAAGGGTATTGACTCTATGCGCGAACTAATCATATAATGTGTCTAAACATTTTTTAACGTTCATAGCTTATCGGCGATGAAGAGGACGAAGGTTTAAGGGCTCTTTGCTCAGAGAGTGGATGGATTTGCTGAGACCACCCACCAATATCCCTTAGATGCGAGCTCACCTCGGAGCTGTTTTCCTGAAAAGCGAAGCTGCGGATACGATGATAAATCCGTTTCGAGCCTATTAGGGAAAATCGTCAGGCCTGCGTTAAAGGCCACGAGTAAGGAAATTGCTGTCCCTACTCGTCAAGGCTCGGTGCTGTGAGGTACCGGGTAAAAATGGGTGGTACCACGGAAGCGATAACCTTTCGTCCCTCGGAACAGGAGACTGTTCTGGCGGGCGGAAGGTTTTTTTGTTGTATTTCTTTAGAAATACTTAAATTTTGGAAGGAGGATGACTGATGAGCGCGCAAATACCAGCAGTGCGGTCTACAGAACAATTACGTGAGAAATGGATGAAACCTGAAGTCATTACGGGATCAGAAATATTGCTACGGAGCTTGGTGCTAGAAGGTGTCGAATGCGTCTTCGGTTACCCGGGCGGGGCCGTGTTGTATATCTACGATGCGTTGTATGGCTTCAAAGATTTCCATCACTTGCTGACAAGACACGAGCAGGGAGCGATTCATGCGGCTGACGGCTATGCACGGGCAAGCGGCAAGGTAGGTGTATGTATCGCAACTTCGGGACCGGGGGCGACGAACACAGTCACCGGGATCGCGACGGCTTTTATGGACTCGGTTCCTCTCGTTGTCATTACCGGAAACGTCGTATCCAGCCTGATCGGAACGGATGCCTTCCAGGAAGCAGATATTACCGGCATCACGATGCCGATTACGAAGCATAGCTACTTGGTTCGCAGTGTAGAAGAGCTGCCGCGAGTCATTCACGAGGCGTTCCACATTGCCAATACAGGACGCAAAGGTCCGGTATTGATCGACATTCCGAAGGACGTATCCGCAGACAAGACCTTGTTTGAACCGGTACAAAGCATTAACCTTCGCGGCTACAACCCTAAGGTCGTACCGAACCATCATCAACTGGAGAAGGTAGCGGCAGCGATCAAGGAAGCAGAGCGTCCGGTCATTCTTGCCGGCGGCGGGGTTGTCTACTCCGGGGGACATGAGGAACTGCTTGAGTTCGTAACCCGGACGGAAATTCCGATCACAACTACGCTTCTGGGCCTTGGCGCATTTCCAAGCGGCAATCCGCTGTGGATGGGGATGCCGGGAATGCACGGTACGTACACGGCTAACCAAGCCATTCAGAATGCCGATTTGCTGATCAATATCGGGGCCCGGTTCGATGATCGCGTTACCGGACGGCTTGACGGATTTGCTCCTCATGCTAAAGTAGTACACATCGATATCGATCCTGCGGAAATCGGCAAGAACGTTAAGACGGAAATACCGGTCGTCGGGGATGTGAAGACAGTGCTCGAGCTCCTCAACCCGTTAGTGAGCCGCAGCGACAAAGCGGATGCCTGGAGAAGCCAGATCAGCCAGTGGATGGCTGACAAGCCATACAAGTACAAGGATTCCGATACGGAGCTTAAGCCGCAATGGGTCATCGAGCTGCTGAACGATACGACAAAGGGCGAAGCGATTGTAACGACGGATGTCGGCCAGCATCAGATGTGGGCTGCACAGTACTACAAGTTCAACCAGCCGCGCTCATGGATTACCTCCGGCGGACTCGGCACAATGGGCTTTGGATTCCCGTCAGCGATCGGTGCGCAAATGGCTCATCCAGACCGGCTCGTTATTTCGATTAACGGTGACGGCGGCATGCAGATGTGCGCGCAAGAGCTTGCGATCTGCGCCATCAACAACATTCCGGTCAAGGTTGTCGTGATCAACAACCAGGTGCTTGGCATGGTTCGTCAGTGGCAAGAGCTCATTTACGAGAATCGTTACAGCCATATCGATCTGGCCGGCAGCCCGGATTTTGTAAAATTGGCAGAGGCATACGGCGTTAAAGGATTGCGGGCTTCGAACAAGGAAGAAGCCAAGCAAGCCTGGAAGGAAGCGATGGAGACGCCGGGACCTGTGCTGGTGGAATTCGTGGTCAGCAAAGAGGAAAACGTGTATCCGATGGTTACCCAGGGTTCCACCATTGATCAAATGCTGATGGGGGACTGTGAATAATGACGACGACAATGACAAGCCATACGATAGCCGTATTAGTGAATGATCAGCCAGGAGTCCTGCAGCGCGTTTCCGGCCTGTTCGGCCGGCGCGGGTTTAATATCGAGAGCATCACTGTGGGCCAGTCCGAGGAAGAAGGATTGTCCAGGATGGTCATCGTGACCCAAGGCGACGACAAAACGCTGGAACAAATTGAGAAACAATTGTATAAACTCATCGATGTTATTAAAGTGGTTAACCTTAGCTCTAAGCCAATGGTTGCCCGTGAGTTGGCACTGATCAAAGTGAAATCGGAGCCGGCGGAGCGTCCGGAAATCATGGGCGTAGTCGAAACCTTTCGCGCCGCTGTTGTCGATATCGGGACAAACAGCATGATCGTCCAGGTCGTCGGCGATACGGAGAAGATTGATGCGATGATCGAGCTGCTCCATCCCTACGGTATTCGCGAGCTGTCTCGTACAGGAGTCACCGCGATGATTCGCGGCAACGCATAAGACGAGTTTTACCATCATTTCCTACGGTGAGCGGGTGCTTGAGGGGATCTCCCGGCAAGAACGGGACGGCATGGTCCTTTGAAGCACCCGCTCATCAAGGGGATAGAATCTAATATAAGGGAGTCCGCCAATGGCGGCCCCGTAAATTTTAGGAGGGCTATAACAAATGGCAGTTACTTTGTACTATGAAAAAGATGCAGAGCTTAGCGTATTGAAAGGAAAAACGATCGCGATCATCGGCTACGGAAGCCAAGGTCATGCTCACGCACAAAACCTGCGTGATAGCGGACTGAACGTAGTAATCGGTCTGCGCGAAGGCAAATCCTTCGACAAAGCCAAAGAAGACGGCTTCGAAGTATTGTCCGTTGCTGAAGCGACAAGCCGTGCTGACGTTGTGCAAATCCTGATGCCAGACGAGACTCAAGCTTCGGTATACCATAACGAAATTGCTCCTAACTTGAAAAAAGGCGCTGCGCTACTCTTTGCTCACGGCTTCAACGTTCATTTCGGACAAATCGTGCCTTCCAAAGACAACGACGTGCTTCTGGTTGCTCCTAAGTCGCCAGGCCACATGGTTCGCCGTACGTATGTTGAAGGCTTCGGCGTTCCTGGCTTGATCGCTATCCACCAAGATGCGACTGGCAAAGCCAAAGAAATCGGCCTGGCTTATGCTAAAGGCATCGGTTGTACTCGTGCAGGGGTTATCGAGACTTCCTTCCGCGAAGAGACAGAAACGGATCTGTTCGGTGAACAAGCTGTTCTGTGCGGCGGCGTAAGCGCCCTGATCAAAGCGGGTTTCGAAACGTTGACAGAAGCTGGCTATGCTCCGGAGATGGCCTACTTCGAGTGCTTGCATGAGCTGAAATTGATTGTTGACCTGATCTATGAAGGCGGTCTTGCGACAATGCGCGATTCCATCTCCAACACTGCGGAATACGGCGACTACGTTACAGGACCTCGCATCGTAACCGAAGAAACGAAGAAAGCGATGAAAGAAGTGCTGTCCGACATCCAGCAAGGTAAATTCGCGCGCGACTTCATCCTGGAGAACCAATCCAACCGTGCCTTCTTGACGGCTACCCGCCGCAATGAAGCCAGCCATCCGATCGAAGTGGTGGGTGAAGAGCTTCGCGGTCTGATGCACTGGATCAAGAAGTAATTATTCATACTTACAAATCAAGCCGTGGAGATTACTCCGCGGCTTTTTTGCGCCCGCCGGATCATATCGCGCTTATGTGTTTAAATCCAGTCGGATTAGCTTATCTTAAAGGGGAACGGAGCAAAAATTTTACCAAAGGAGATCAAACCAGCATGAAGAACAACGTTAAATCGATTACCTCCCCTAAGAAATACATTACCGGAAAAGGACTTCTTGCGAGCTTTAATGAATACATGCAGTTCTTCGGCGACAGCGCCTATATCGTTTGCGATGAGTTCATTCTAGAGCGCGCCCGGAAGGAGGCCGGGAAATCCATCGAGGAGGGCGGCAATAAAGCTGTATTTGAAAAATTCAACTATGAATGCACGAAGGAAGAAATCAACCGCCACCGCGAGCTGGCCCGCAAAGCAGGAGCGAACATCATCGTTGGAATCGGCGGCGGCAAGACGCTCGATACCGCCAAGGCGACGGCGTATTATGAGAAGCTGCCGGTCGTTATTTTCCCTACGATCGCCTCTACCGATGCTCCATGCACTGCACTTGCGGTCATATACAAGAAGGATGGCTCCTTCGACGAGTATCTGTTCCTGCCAAGTAACCCGGACATCGTGTTGGCAGATACCGGAATATTGGCCGCGGCTCCGCCGCGTTTTTTTGCGGCTGGCATCGGCGATGCTTTGGCGACGTATTTCGAAGCCCGGGCCTGCTATCAGTCATTTGGCGACAACTTGGCGTTGATGAAGCCGTCGACGACAGGACTCGGATTAGCACGGTTATGTTACGAGACACTGATCGAAAATGCGGTAAAGGCTCAGCGCGCTGTAGAGCAGGGAGTAGCGACCAAGGCCGTCGAGGATACAATCGAGGCAACGATTTACCTGAGCGGCGTCGGCGCCGAGTCGGGCGGTTTGGCCGCTGCCCATGCGATTCATAACGGCATGACCGCCGTTCCGTCGCTTCATAAGGCGCAGCATGGGGAGAAGGTTACCTTTGGGCTGCTTGCCCAGCTTGTGCTGGAAAATGCTCCAAAGGAGGAGCTGGAGACAGTAATCGGCATCGTGAAAGGGGTCGGCCTTCCTCTAACCTTAAAGGATCTCGGCGTAACCAAATTCGTCGAGGAGGAATGGCGCCAAGTGGCCGAGGCGGCCTGTGCGGAAGGCGATACGATGGGAAATATGCCATTTCCGGTCACCCCGGATGACGTGTATAGTGCCATTGTGGCGGCCAATGCGATTGCAGAATCGTATCGCAACGAGTAATCCACTGTCATGACGTCTATGATATTTTCAGGGATAATCCGCTATAGGCGGATATAATCCCTTTTGCGTTATAGTTAAAACCTATAGCATTAATAGATTCTATATCTTTGTTTATCCTTACCCGTTATGTTACAACTAGAAGAAGAGTATTGTTCGAAGAGTATAGTGATGAAGAGGGAGTTGTAAGTCATGACAGAAGTGAAGAAAATTGCGGTTATCGCTGGAGATGGAATCGGCCCTGAGGTTGTAGCTGAAGCAGAAAAAGTCCTCAAGCGTACGGAGGAAGTGTTCGGATACCGTTTTGAGACGGAGCATGCTTTGTTTGGAGGCATTGCAATCGATGAGAAAGGCACTCCGCTGCCGCAGGAAACCTTGGAAATTTGTCAGCGTGCCGACGCTGTTCTGCTTGGGGCAGTTGGCGGTCCAAAATGGGACAACAATCCGAAGGAGCTTCGTCCGGAGACAGGGCTGCTGGGCATCCGTAAAGCGTTGGGGTTGTTCTCGAACCTACGTCCGGCAGTTGTGTTCGATTGCCTGAAGGATGCTTCCACATTGAAACCGGAAGTGCTTGAAGGAACCGATTTGATGGTTGTTCGCGAACTGACAGGCGGTATTTATTTCGGTGAGAAATTCCGCCGCGAAACCGAGAACGGGCAGGAAGCTGTGGACACTTGCGCATACAATGTAAACGAAGTGGAGCGCATCGTGCGCCAGGCGTTCGAGATTGCCCAGAAGCGCCGCAAGAAACTGGCTTCTGTCGATAAGGCCAACGTTCTGGAAACTTCACGTCTCTGGCGCGAAGTCGTCAACCGGGTTGCTCCCGAATATCCGGATGTCGAACTGGAACATGTGCTTGTAGACAATTGCGCGATGCAGCTGCTGCGCCGTCCAGCCAGCTTCGACGTTATTGTTACGGAGAACATGTTCGGCGATATTCTTAGCGATGAAGCAGCGATGCTGACAGGTTCGATCGGTATGCTCTCGTCCGCATCCCTTGGGGAAGGCAGCTTCGGTCTGTATGAGCCTGTTCACGGTTCTGCGCCTGACATTGCCGGACAGAACCTGGCGAACCCGATCGCGACGATTTTGTCCGTCGCTCTGATGTTCCGCCTGACCTTTGGTTACGCCGATGCTGCAGATGCCATCGAGGCAGCCGTAGCTGAAGTATTGGACGCGGGTCACCGTACCGGGGATATTGCGGTCGACAAGAGCAAAGCCATCGGCACGAAAGAAATGGGCGACCTGATTGTAGCGGCTATCCGCAAATAAGGTTCTAAGTTTATAACAGGATGCCCTAGGCATCCGAAGTGGACTGGAACGAGGCGATAATAACTTGAGCTTATGAACGGAATAATGATGTCCCCTGTCTGGCGGTTTGACCAGAGGCAGGGGGCTTTTTTTCCCTCATATATAGTGGGGAAATTTAGTTCTTTAAGCTCAAAAATCGCAAAAAGAGTGTATAATTACAATGATTCGAAGGAATCTAAAGCAGCGGTCACGAATAAATTAAAGGAAATACCGAAGTCTAAATCGGGAAAGGGTGATGGGGAATGAGTTTTTGCTGTGGAGCCAGTATGGTCGGGACTAAGGGGACGTTGAAGCATTATCGTACACAGGTTCATAATGTTCCCCTGCTGCTTTGTCCGGTATGCCATCGGGTGGAAGTTCATTATAAAGTAGAGCATGAATATGAGATACTGGCGGAATATGCGCATGGTGACGGCGTTTCGGAAATCGACTTCGGGGATTTTATTATGGAGGACGAGGAGACGATTTTTGGCAATTGCGTCAACGTTGAGGATGAGGATCCTCTGGATATCGTGCAGAGTCAAATTGATATGGCGCTGGATCTGCTTGCGGTCGCCAAAGGCATTCAGGACGCGAAATGGGAAAGTGAGTTGAAGAAGCGTCTCGCCGTCATGAGCCGCCGTAAAGCACGGCTGCAATACAATAAATAGGACGATAGTATGAAGTGGCCCCCAAGCGGGCTGCTTCATTTTTTTATCCATCTTTTTTCGACAGTATCTCTGATTGACGTTAAATAAAAATGTTTACTATGATAAGAGTGATTAAAATTCTCTATTTAGGGTAATAACATTTGATATTTGTCTGACTATAAATGGGAGAATCTAATCGGTTCTTTGTCTTAGGGAGCCCGATGTTTGAAATGGTAAGGTTGCAGCGTGGAGTAGGGTTGAATGTTGTCGGATTGGCAGGGATACCATTGTGGGAAAAGGGGGAATCAACTTGTTAAGTGAGTTCCAAGAAACTTTGCTGCAGTCTGTCAAGGCATTTCAATCGACGCAGCTTGTCAAGAACAAGTATGAGAATGTCCTAGAAAATCTCGATAGTGGGATTATACTGTTTGATAGCGAAGGCGTATTAACTTTTATTAATGTGCAAATGGCCAAGCTTATGGAGATCCCACGCCAGTCGCTTATCGGCTGCAACTTGCTGCAAATGCTGCGTCACCCTCACCTTAGTCGTTTCAAGAAGCGAAGAATATTACGAATATATAGAGAAGCTATTTTTCATCGCAAAAAATATCATGAGCTCATTGACGAATACGGTCGTCATTGGCTGATCACGATTACTTACGGGGATCAGATGGATGGAGATTATTTGCTCAGCGTAAAGGATGTATCGGATTACAAGCAGATCGAGCAGACGGCTTACCAGAACGACAAGCTCGCTATGCTCGGTAAAATCTCCGCGGCGATCGCCCATGAAATTCGCAATCCCTTGACCGCAATCCGTGGATTCATTCAGCTATTACGTCCGCATTTGATTCAGCTTGGCCGCGATGAGTATGCGCGAATCATTTTGACGGAAATCGATCGGGCTAATGACATTATCCATGAATTTCTGAACTCTTCCAAACCGTCTGCTCCCCAGAAAAGCGTCATCAGCGTTTCTTCTTTGCTGAAGGAAGTCGTTCTGCTGACAGAGAGCGAGGCACTGATGAAAGGGTGCGAAATCCATTTGCAGGTCATGGATGGAGAATTATACGTATCTATTGACGTTAAGCAGATCAAGCAGGTTCTGCTCAACATCATCAAGAATGCGATGGATGCGATTGAGGAAGTAAGCGATGCAGAATATACCGGAACTATACATCTAGATGCGAAGCTGGTAGATAAGTACGTCCATATTTCAATACAGGATAACGGGAATGGCATGGACAAGGGGTTATTAAGCCGATTGTTCGATCCGTTCTTTACGACGAAAGAGAAGGGAACCGGTCTTGGGTTATCCGTCAGCTACCGGATCATCAGAAATCATAAAGGCAATATTTCTGTCGATAGTATGAAAGGGATTGGGACTGTTTTTGTGATAGCGCTTCCAATTGTGTCGAATAAAGTCGTTTAACCTTAAGAGAACTCCGTTAAGTATGAGCATAACCGAATATTAGTTAGAGCTGGAGGAAGGTGCTGAGGCATTATTGCAGCCTGCTGAACGGGAGTTTTTCTGGGAGCAGGAGGCGCAGGCGCCTTTTTTGCTTTTTTAATAATTAATACTAGGAAGACGGTTATGATGTCAAACATGGAAGTGAATCAGTCCCGCTGACCCCTAGGCCAGGTGCTCACATATTCATTAGAAGAGGTAGCTTACAAATAAGGAAGTTCCCGCGTTGGGATTGCCCGTCAGATTGATAACCAGTCTCAATTAGATACAAAAATAATAGGTCATGTGAAATTTATCATCCCTGTGATAAAGTTCATGACAATAATTACTTTACTTTTTGAATTCTATTAAAGTAAGATGGATAGTAAAACATACGACGAAGGGAATCGGTAACATGAAAGTGAATCAGAGCAAGATTGTAGATTGCACCATTCGCGACGGCGGATTAGTCAACAACTGGGATTTCAGTGTGGAGTTTGTGCAGAAGCTGTATGCCGGACTTAATGAAGCTGGCGTTGATTATATGGAAATCGGATATAAAAACTCTCCAAAGCTCTTGAAGGGGGCCGATGATGCAGGTCCTTGGCGCTTCCTAGACGATGAATTTTTGCGTACAGTAATCCCGCAAAAGGGTCATACTAAGCTTTCCGCGCTTGTAGATATTGGCCGCGTTGACGAGAATGATATTTTGCCGCGCAGCGAGAGCCTTCTCGACCTCATTCGCGTGGCGTGTTATGTTAAGGACGTAGATAAAGCTTTGCAGCTTGTTCAAGTATTCCATGACCGCGGATATGAGACAACGATTAATATCATGGCGCTGTCCAATGTGATGGAGCACGAGCTGCTCGAAGCGTTTGAAATGATCAAGGAGAGCGTCGTAGACGTAGTTTACATTGTAGACTCCTACGGCAGCCTGGATTATAAAGACATGGAGCACTTGGTGAACAAATTTAAGACGCATTTGCCCAATAAGCGGCTTGGGGTCCATACGCATAACAATATGCAGCTTGCATTCTCTAATACGCTGGTCGCTGCGGACCTGGGCGTAGAGCTGCTGGATGCTTCTGTATACGGCATGGGCCGCGCGGCGGGCAACTGCCCTACGGAGCTGCTCGTTACTCATTTGAAAAATACAAAATACAATCTTCGCCCTGTACTTGGGGTGTTGGAAGAACTGATGATTCCGCTTCGCGAGAAGGAAGAGTGGGGTTACCTTATCCCTTACATGATCACGGGAACTCTGGATGAGCATCCGCGTTCGGCCATGGCTTTGCGCGCTTCGGCTGACAAGGATAAAGCGGTGGAATTCTACGATAAGCTGACGACGCCTGAAGTGAGCTTTGAGAAAAAGTAATGTAATGTTAGCGTCATGGTGACACAAACCATGGCGCTTTTTTTTGCTAAAGAAGCAGGAAAATAAACGAAAAATGTTGAAATATTAATAGCTGCAAACCATCGGGATAATACCTAGTTTCGTTAAGCGCAACATGACTGGGCACCGCATTTTACCATTTCCGGGGGTTGAATATTATGGAAATCAGGAAAGAAGAGAAGTCTACGATCATTCAGGGCTCGCTCGGTTTGCTGGCGATGCTGGGTGTTGTATATCTTTCAACAGCCATTGATACTCCTGTTATCTCTGCTTCGGCCCGTCTGGCGATGTATTTGCTCGCAGGGCTGATGTATGGAGCGGTTGCCTTCGCAGTCTTTGCACAGGGCTGGATGCTATTTACGGACAAACTGTCCAGACAGCGTCTTTATTCTGCCGTGTTGTTTTTCATCGTCGGTATATTGGATGTGCTTCATATCGCCACTTTCGTCGGCGTTTCTTTGTTTGGTTTTATGCCTGGATATACGCTCTCCGCGTGGTTCATGTTATTATCCCATTTGCTCGGGGCGGTAGGGATGCTGTTTATTTTCAGTGTGCCGGACAAGCAAGTATCCATGCGCCATAAAGCGGCTGCTTTTTCAGGAGCTTCAGTCTTACTGCTGGTAGGTATCGTACTGCTGTACAAATACCAGTTTCAGCTTCCCCAGCTTCTTGGGAATCAGGCTCCCGGCACAACGAAGCAGGCGGTCTGGATTGTCGTGCCCTTTCTATATACGCTCGGAATATTCGCAATATTGTACCGGTACCGGAAGGAGCGTCCGCCAGCGGCATTAACAGTCGTCTGTGCGCTTTTATTTATGATGATCGGGCATATATTATTGACGGCAGCGGATCCCTCCGATATTGGCATTGCGCATGTTGCCGGGGAATGGTTTACGGCTATTTCCTATTATTATGTGCTAAAAGGGGTCTACCGCCTAACGATTGAGGAGCCGTTTCGCGGCCAACAGCTTGCGGAGGCTCAAATGATGCATATGGCCTATCACGATGATTTGACGAATCTGCCTAATCTTCGAAGGCTAAAGGAACGGCTGGCCGGCCATCTGGTCCCAGAAGGCAGGACGGGGCTTTACACGGGAGTGGCCGTCCTGAACATCAATCGCTTCAAGGCGATTAATGATGCTTTCGGATATCGTGCGGGCGACAAGCTGCTAACTGATTTAGGAGCACGGGTGAGCCGGCGCTGTTTACCGGAGGAGGGCGTCTACCGTATGGGAGAAGACGAATTCGCGGTCACGATCCCGGAATATTCGGATCCGCGTGCGATTGAGATCAGGGCATTGCAGTTGCTTAAATCGATTCACCCTGCGGTAACGATTGAAAATACCGAGTATCATATTTCCTTGAGCATGGGGCTCTCCATATATCCCCTTGACGGCCAAAACGTAGAGCAAATCATTCAAAATGCCGATATGGCTGTACATAATGGCAAGGAACAGGGACTGGAATTCGTCCGCTATACGCCTGCGATCAAGAATCAGACCCAATCCCGAATAGAGCTGGAGAACGATATGCGTAAAGGCTTGGAGCGGGAGGAATTTTTCCTGGAATTTCAGCCTCAGGTCAGCCTCGACAGCGGCCGGGTAGTTGGCGTGGAGGCCCTGGTGCGCTGGAACCATCCGCGCCGGGGAGTGCTTTCGCCGGGCGAGTTCATTCCGGTCGCTGAAGACAGCGGACTGATTGTTCCACTGGGGGAATGGGTGCTGCGTACCGCCTGCAGCTATAACAAGAAGTGGCAGGACGATGGTTATACCCCGATATGCGTGTCCGTCAACTTATCCATGCGGCAATTCCGCCAGCACAATTTGGCCGATAAGGTCGATTGCATTTTGCAGGAGGTCGGCCTGGAAGCAAAATATTTGGAGCTGGAGGTAACGGAAAGCATGACATTCGACATCGACACGGCTTTTGAGCAGCTTCAGAGGTTGAAGCGGCTAGGTGTTCACATTAGCATCGACGATTTCGGCACGGGCTACAGCTCTCTTTACTATTTGAAGACGCTGCCGATCGACCGTCTCAAAATTGATCGTTCCTTCGTCAAGGAGGTTATGTTGGACGGAAGCGGAGCGGCTATCGTCTCCACGATTGCGATGATGGCCCATCATCTGCAGCTGAAAGTCACAGCTGAAGGGGTCGAGAACGAGGAACAGCTTGAATTTCTCAAGCTTCAGAATTGCCATGAGGGGCAAGGTTATTTGTTCAGCAAGCCGGTGCCTGCAGGGTTGTTTGAGCGCCGTTTCCTCACCCGTATCGCCGGATAGGGCAATCCTCAATGTTATAACAAAGTTATACAGGTGCGCGGGCCAATTGTAATAAATTAGCTGTTGCATTGATGGAACAGAAGTGGTATATTTATTTTTGTCTTCACGAGCAGCTTGCTCGATTGAAGCCTCGGGACGTAGCTCAGCTTGGTAGAGCACCTGGTTTGGGACCAGGGGGTCGCATGTTCAAATCGTGTCGTCCCGACCATAATATAGTAGCCCTTGCAGAAGCAATCAGTTTTTACTGAAACTTATCTTCACTTTTGTGGGTAGAGCTGCGGGTGTAGTTCAATGGTAGAACTCCAGCCTTCCAAGCTGGTAGCGTGGGTTCGATTCCCATCACCCGCTCCATAATGCAATTGATAAACTGCCTATTGGCAGTTTTTTTGATTTGGCGGGTAGGGAAGAGAACCCGCAAAGGGGTTCGACCGTCCGTGAAAGCATCTCGATAAATTCCCGAAAGGACGCGCGTCAGCCATAACCTCTAATCGCGAGCCGAGGGATCGCATTTTAATCAAGTGGCTGAGTATTCCCATCACCCGCTCTATAAACAAATGACAAACTGCCTAGTAGGCAGTTTTTTTATTTTACTGGGGGCGGGGAAGAAAACCCGCCTGCTTTCTGCGTTTAGATGTCGGCATAATGGTTAATTATCCAGTGTAGCGTATTTGATCAGACATTCCTGAGGAGGTATGCGGTATGATGCACAAAATTGTAGGCGTCTTTGCTTCGGAACAGGATGCAACAAATGCAATAGAGGATCTGAAACGATACGGCTTTTCAACCGATGACATTTCTGTGGTTGGACGGAACAAAGACAACATGGATGCCATGCGCGAGGAGACGGGAACGAAAGCGCCGGAAGGCGTCGCTTCGGGAGCGGCTGCCGGAGGCCTCGTAGGCGGCCTTACAGGACTGCTGGCAGGGCTGGGAGCGCTGGCGATACCAGGGATCGGCCCGATCGTTGCAGCCGGCCCTATTGCAGCTACACTTACGGGTGCGGCGGTTGGCGCGGGAGCAGGAGGACTGGTCGGAGGATTAATTGGCTTAGGCATCCCCGAAACTGAAGCCAAGGAATACAGCAGTCACGTAGAGCATGGTAGAATTCTAGTCATCGTGGACGGGAATGATGCTCAAAGAAACGATATATATCAGATTTTCCGCAATAACCAGGCCATGAATTCCCGGAACTTCGGACTAACCGGCGTTCATCCTGCGAATTCCACCATGCCTAGAGAGACTGAAGCGCCAAGCACTGGAACGGGAATGGAGACGAGAGAAACAGCGGGAACTTTCTATCAAGAAATTCCGCCGGAGAACGGAGAGCAAGCCCTGAGGGAACGGGATGAAGATGGGGAGCAGACGAATTATCGCAGAACAAGAGATATAGGGAAGGATCGCAGAACTTGGTAACGTAATTTCTGAAATGTTAGAAAATACAGAAGAAGGACGGGCAGCGCTTGCTGCCCGTTCTGTTTTGGTTATAGAATCCCGAATTTATTCTGTCGTCTGTATTTCGTTATTGGAGTCGGCTATAATCGTTTTAACGCGGCCTACCTGGCCATCCTGCAGGCGAACTTTGACTCCATGGGGATGGTTCGGCGAGTTGGTCAGGATGTCCTTGACGATCCCGCGGGTCAGCCGGCCGGTGGCCTGATCTTTTTTGAGAACGATATCAACGGTAAGGCCAGGTTTAATATTGCTGCGGAGGTTGCCGTTCATTTTGTCAGCTCCTTGAACATTAGGTCAGTGTATTTAATTTAACATAATTACGGGATATGATAAAATAAAGCATGGTCAAAGACTCCAGCCTTGCTATCGCTGCGAACTTTTCATATAATAACAGATAAGCCATCGCCTTAGGGCTATGAATGACGAGGCGATAATTAAAATAAATGCAATGATGGAGAAGAGTAAGCAGAAGCCTCCTAACAGGGAAGAGCCGCCGTAGATTGAGAGCGTCTCTAGGGAAACAGACTGCCGAAGTTCGCTCCTGAGCAGTTCCTTGAACCCGCATGCAGCAATGTTTTGGGCAGCGATAAGTAGGGGATACCGGCCGCGATCCGTTATGTCGTTCGAGTGAGAGTCAACTGGCAGGTAAGCGTTTGTCCTGAATTGCGGCAATGCTTTGCGAGGCAAGTATGTGCAAATCCTGCTTATGCTCTAACAAGGGTGGTACCACGGTCTTTTCGTCCCTTTCAGGGAGAGAAGGCCTTTTTTTGTTGGATATCAGCGGTTTGTCTGCTGAGAATGTACGTCGATAGACGTTTTTCTTTTATTCAATACTAAGGAGGATTATCCATGAAAGAACGTTTGGAAGCACTCAAACATGAAGCTGTGGCTCAATTGAATGCCGTGGCTGATGCAGCTCAATTAAACGACCTTCGGGTCAAATATTTGGGCAAGAAGGGTGCATTGACTGAAATTTTGCGGGGCATGGGCGCGTTGAGCGCGGAGGAACGTCCCGTCATCGGGCAGGTAGCGAATGAAGTCCGCTCGGCGATCGAAGAGCTGGTGGAAGAGAAGCAGCAGTATTTCCAAAGACGCGAGACGGAAGAGCGTCTTGCAGCGGAGAAAGTAGACGTCACCTTGCCTGGCCGCCCATTAAAGCAGGGAGGCATCCATCCGCTCAACCAGGTTATCCAGGATATCGAGGATATATTTATCGGGATGGGTTATCGCATTGCGGAAGGTCCAGAGGTTGAGACGGACTACTATAACTTTGAGGCGCTGAATCTGCCCAAGAATCACCCAGCTCGTGACATGCAGGACTCATTCTATTTGACCGAAGATTTGCTGATGCGCACGCAGACTTCTCCGGTTCAGGTTCGGACGATGGAAGCGATGAAGGGAGAGGTCCCTGTCAAGGTGATCTGCCCGGGGCGCGTGTACCGGCGCGATGATGACGATGCTACGCATTCGTTCCAGTTCCACCAGATCGAAGGGCTCGTGATCGGCAAAAACATCCGGATGAGCGATTTGAAGGGCACCTTGCTCCAATTTACGCGCGAGATGTTCGGGCCGAACACGCAAATCCGGCTGCGGCCAAGCTTTTTCCCGTTCACCGAGCCTAGCGTCGAAGTGGACGTTACCTGCGTCAAGTGCGGCGGAAACGGCTGCCGGGTATGTAAACAGACCGGATGGCTGGAGATTTTGGGCAGCGGAATGGTACATCCTCGCGTTCTGGAAATGAGCGGCTACGATCCGGAGCAATACAGCGGTTTTGCCTTCGGGATGGGTGTAGAACGGATTGCGATGCTTAAATATGGCGTAGACGATATTCGTCATTTCTTTAATAATGATTTGCGCTTCTTGGGGCAGTTCGCCCGAATTTAAACCTGTATAAGAAAGAAGGGAACTGGCATGAAAGTATCAACCGGATGGTTGTCGGAATATGTATCACTGGAGCAAGTCAACATCGAGGATTTGGCGGAGCAAATTACCCGCTCCGGCATTGAGATCGATGCAATTGAGGACCGGAACAAGGGAGTTACGAAAGTAGTTGCCGGTTATGTAAAAAGCAAGGAGAAGCATCCTGATGCGGACAAGCTGAACGTATGTATCGTCGATGCCGGCCAGGAGGAAGACCTGCAGATCGTCTGCGGTGCCAAAAACGTGGATGCCGGCCAAATGGTGCCTGTCGCGCTCGTCGGCGCCAAGCTGCCGGGCGGACTGGACATCAAGAAGGCCAAGCTGCGGGGCGTGCTCTCCCAAGGGATGATCTGCTCGGCCAAAGAGCTTGGCCTGAATGACAAGCTGCTGCCGAAGGAGCAGCAGGAGGGCATTCTCGTACTGCCGGAGAGCACCGAAATCGGTACACCGATCTCGCAGCTGCTCGGGCTTGACGATAAAGTGCTTGATTTCGATCTTACGCCGAACAGATCGGACTGCCTGAGCATGCTCGGAGCAGCCTATGAGGTGGCGGCGATTCTTGGCAGGGACGTGAAACTGCCGGAGCCGGACAAGAACCTGATCGAGGCAGGAGAGCCTGCCAAGGAACGGATTTCTGTCAAAATCGATGCGAAAGGGCTGTGCAGCCGCTATGCCGTCAGATATATTTCCGGAGTGACGATCGGCTCCTCCCCGCAATGGATGCAAAATCGTCTGATGGCAGCGGGCATCCGTCCGATCAATAACATTGTGGACATTACGAATTACGTCATGCTGGAATACGGCCAGCCGCTGCATGCTTTTGACGCGGATACCCTTCAAGGCGGCGTAATCGGGGTACGCGAAGCGAAAGCAGGCGAGAAACTGGTCACGCTGGATGGCCAGGAGAGGGAACTGGAAGCGGGCGCCTTGTTGATCGTCGACGGCGAAGATCAGCCAGTCGGCCTCGCCGGAGTCATGGGCGGTCTTCATACCGAGGTTACAGAGAACACGGTAAATATCGTTCTCGAATCGGCTAAATTCGATGGGGGCTCCGTACGCAAAACATCGCGTAAACTGGGAATGCGTTCAGAGGCTTCGCTGCGATTCGAGAAGGAGGTCGATCCCGCTGCGGTGCTGCCTGCTCTGAATCGGGCTGCTGAATTGATGGCGCTCTATGCCGGGGGCAAGGTGCACCAGGGAATCGTTGAATCCGTTGTGACAGAGGCGGAGGACAAGATCATTCGTCTCTCTTTGGAGAAATTAAACGCGTATTTGGGAACGGATATTTCCACGCTGGAGACCAAGGCGATTTTTGCAAGACTGCACTTCGAGTGCGGGGATTCAGCGGATAATGTGCTGGAGGTTCGCGTGCCGACACGCCGCGGCGATATTACGCGTGACGTGGATCTCATTGAGGAGGTAGCGCGCCTGTATGGCTACGACAACATCCCGACGACAGCAATCGAAGGGCCAACGACGGCAGGCGGATATACGAAACCGCAGGCGCTTCGCCGCGCTTTAAGAGGTTTGCTCGTACACGGAGGCTTGCAGGAGGTTATGGGATACTCCTTCATCCATGAAGGTTTTGGCCCGCAGTTTCCTAAGCTGGGGGCAGGCGGAAAGGAAGTCAAGCTGGCGATGCCGATGAGCGAGGATCGCAGCGTGCTCCGCATGAGCCTCATTCCAGGCCTTATTCAGATTGCCGCCTACAACCGTAATCGCAAGCAGGACAATCTGGCCTTGTTCGAGATGGGCAGCGTCTTCCTGACGGACGAGGAGAAATTAACGAAGCAGCCTGGGGAGATTCCTGTGCTGGGCTTACTGCTTGCAGGGGATCGCGAAGAGAAGCGTTGGAACGCAAATCCGGAGAAGGTCGATTTCTTCGATCTGAAGGGTGTGCTGGAGAGCATTTTCGCATATCTTGGAATCAGCGATCTTGTCAGCTACGAAGCGAATGCGCCGGAAGGCTTCCATCCTGGACGGTCGGCTTCCGTCTATTTAAATGCGCCTGCAGGCAAACAACATCTCGGCTCGCTTGGTCAGCTTCATCCTGAACTGCAGCGTGAGCACGATCTTGAGGATACTTATGTTGCGGAGCTGCTTCTGGAGCCGGTATACCAGTATGCGGGGGATACTGCCATATACCGCGAGCTGCCTAGATTCCCTTCCATGCAGCGCGACATTGCCGTTGTCGTGGATGCGGACGTAGAGGCGGGAGCTCTTCTGGCTGCTATTCGGAATACGGCTGGAGAACTGCTGGAAGAACTGAATGTATTTGACGTCTATACGGGCAGTAAACTTGGTGAGAACAAGAAGAGCGTCGCCTTGTCTTTGGTATACCGCCACAAAGAGCGCACACTGACCGATGAGGAGATCGCTGCCGTTCATGGCCAAGTCGTGTCGGTGCTTGAGCAAACTTTTGCAGCTGAATTAAGAAAATAGCAGGAATTGAACAGAGTCACATCGAATCAAGTTTAAGCATCGATTCGATGTGACTTTCGTGCAAGGACAGACACCTTAGATGAAACGTAAGGACCGAAGGAGGCACAACATTTTGACTACCCCTGACCGTATTAGTGTAAATGTTGAAATTTACGGTACATCTTATAAGATCGTAGGCAGCAGCGCAGATTACATGAAAGAGGTAGCGCGCCGCGTCGATAACCATATGCAAGCCATAGCCAAAATGTACTCCCATTTGGACACCCCGCGTTTAGCGGTGCTCGCTGCTGTCCGCATGGCCGAAGAGGCGATGAAGACGGAGCAGCTCAAGGAAGAACTGCAGAAAATGGAGAATGAGAAGGCGGGTCTTGCTCAGGAAATATCCGTGATGCAGGCGCTCCAATCCAAGCATGAGAAGGCGCATCAGCAGCTGCAGGAGGAGCATCACCAGCTCAAGAGCGAGAAGAAAGCGTCCTCCGAGCAGCTGACCAAGGCCGAGACGTCGCTCAAGGAGCAGGAAGCGATCGTCCGCAAGCTTCATGCTCGTATCAGCGATCTGGAGCGCGAGCTCAAGGAGCAGAGAGCGAGCTCGTCTCAGCTGCAGGCGAAGCTGCGCGGGACGGAGCAGGAGGTCAAGCGCGAGAAGGAAGAACGTGAGAAGCTCGCCGAGCAGTTGAAGGGAGCCACGCAGCGCGAGCATAGTGCGAAGGCTGCGGAGCAGCGCTTGAAGGATAATGTCGCGAAGCTGGAGCGGCAAACGAATAGCCTTCAGCAGTCGCTGCAAGCAGCTGAAGAGGAGAAGAAGCGGCAGCAGGGGCAGCTTCAGGAAGCCAAAGCCCGTGAGGAGAAGCTCCGTGTGGAAGCATCCGAAGCGGCTCAGAACGAGAAATCATGGCAGAGGCTGGCAGAGAAAAGAAATGAGGAGATCAGCAGGCTTGAAATCAGCCTCTTAGAGGCTTCCGAGCTGGGAGAACAGCTGCAAGCCGAATTAAATTCGGCGAAGAAGGAAGCTGCGGCTGCTCGGGAGAACTACGAGAGCGAACAGGCTAGCGCAGCCAAGCTGACCCAGGAAGCGGAATTTCTTAAATCCGAATTAAACCGGGTCAGACAAGAGCATGAGAATACCCTGCAATCTGCGGGGACAACCGCACAGGAAAATGCCCGCTTGCGAGAGGAAGTGCAGCGGCTTGGCGACAAGCTCAAAGAATTGGAACAGGAGTTGCAAGGCTATGTCTCCCTTGCCGAGGATCAGGAGAACTCTCGCCTTGCTGCCGAACGGAGAGAGCAGGAGTGGAGACAGCAGCTCGCTTCGGCCGAGCAGGAGCTCGTCTCCTGGCGCGAGACGGAAGCTGAGCTTCAGCGCCAGCTGCAGGATTGGCAGCAGCAGTGCGCGGCAGGCGGAGAACAGGTGATGGATCTTTCTTCACAATATCGCGAGCTGGAGGAGCAGAAGCAGCGGCTTGAAGAGCAGCTGAAGGAAATCTCGGGCAGCTATGAGGTCGTTTCCCATGAATATAGGCTGCTGCAAACGGCTCGAGAAATGGAGCGCGAGAGCATGGAGAAGACGAAGGCAGAGTACGACCGGTTGAAGGACGACTACACGAAGCTCCAGACAGAATTCAATGAGTGGATCGAACTGATCGAACAGGCCGGAAGTGATTGATGGCATAAGAGAAGAGCCCTCGGATGACCGAAGGCTCTTCGTTATGGTCTATTCTTCGACGATCAATTTGGAGATCATTGTGGAGTGTCCGGCTCCGCACATAATGGAGCAGGCGATTTCAAATTCTCCAGTTTCTTTAGGAACAACCACTTTGGATTGGCTTTTGCCTTTAAGCTCCAGCTTAAGGGCAGGAATGATGATTCCGTGGTTGCCTTCAACGTTCTTGAACGTAATTTTTACCGGAGAGTCCTTTTTGACGCGATATTCTTCCTGATCGAATTTGAAGTTTGTCGCCTCGATGACGATTTCCGATTCGGGTGTCAGATTGCTCTCCCCGGCACCGCTGCTGGAGCCGCCGCCGCATGCAGCCAGGAGAACCAATAGCATAGAACTAATCATAATAGCAATGGTTTTTTTCATAAAAATCCCCCTAAATACAAAGTATTTTGTGACAAATCACGAATTTATTTATATCATAACGCAAAAAAATGGACTTGACTGCCAAGGATTTGAAATATTCATGAACTCTCGGGCTGAATGCAAGCAGCTCCCTGCTTATAAGGCAGGGAGCTGCTTGCAAACCGGCAGTCTGAAGGCTAACGGTCTGATTTGTTCTTCGCTGCATCGAACGGCGAGCCGGCCGGGATGAACAGGTCGATAATCCCAATGACGAGAGCGGCCAGCAGCGCTCCGAGAATCGAGACGGATACGCCCGAGATGATAAACTGCGCAAGCCAGATGACCAAAGCGCTGGCGAGAAAGCCGACGATACCGCGGCCGAAAGGGGTAACCCGTTTGCCGAAGATCCCTTCAATAGCCCAGCCCAGAAGCGCGATGACTAGAGCAAGCAGAAGGGCGCTGCCGAATCCGCCTACGCTGAATTGCGGGACGATCCAGCCTACGACGAGCAGTACCAGAGCGGATACGATAAAGCGAACGACGTGTCCCAGGAAATTCATGGCACAAGGCCTCCTTTGTCAAATTAACGTTTCGTATACGTGTATATAATGTTCCGTAAGTGCATTTCTTATGTGTGTTACTTTGCAAAATGGCGCAAAATGTGTGATTTCGCTATAATAGGAGTTGTTCAAAAAGCTCCATTTTGATCACGCTGAAGTATTAGAACATAGTCCCGAGGGGAGTTGTGATCGTTTTTGGATGAGAAAATTTTGAAAACGATGGAATATCATAAAATTATAGATATGCTTGTGAAATATGCTCAGACATCGCTGGGCAAGACGGCGGCGGAACGCCTATCACCCGTCTCCGACCTTGATGAAGTCAAACGCCTGCTGCAGGGAACAGACGAAGCCTTTAAGGTGGATCGGCTAAAAGGCGCTCCATCCTTCGGCGGGATTGTCGATATCATACCTGCCGTGAAGCGTGCGCGGATCGGCGGTACACTGAATCCGCATGAGCTGCTGGGCATCGCTACCACGCTTGAGGGATCGCGCCGTGTGAAGCGGTATATTGCCAACATCCATGAGGATGAACCCGTAGATCTGCTGTTTACGTTAACCGACATGCTCAGCGAGCAGAAACCGCTCGAGGATAAGATCAAACGTTGTATCGACGACAGCGCGGAGGTGCTGGATTCGGCCAGTCCCGAGCTGGCACAAATACGCCGGGAGCTGCGCGGCGGCGAAGTGCGGATTCGTGAGAAGCTGGAGGCGATGATTCGTTCCTCCAGCGTTGCGAAGATGCTGCAGGATCAGCTGATCACGATCCGTGGAGACCGTTTCGTTATTCCCGTGAAGGCGGAGTACCGCGCGCATTTTGGCGGCATTGTCCATGATCAGTCCGGCTCCGGTGCAACCTTGTTCATCGAGCCTGAATCGATCGTAGCCATGAACAACAAACTGCGGGAGACGAGGCTGAAGGAAGAGCGGGAAATCGAAGTGATTTTGCAAAAGCTGACGGCGCTCGTCGGCGAGCAAGCCGAGCTTCTCAGCTACGATAGCGACGTGCTGGCCCAGCTCGACTTCATTTTTGCGAAAGCCCGCCTGGCCAGAGAGATGAAGGCTGAGCTGCCCCGCATGAACGACCGCGGCTTTCTGAAGCTGAAGAAGGGGCGCCACCCGCTTATTCCGGCGGATCAAGTCGTACCTATTGATGTGGAACTGGGTAACCAGTATACCTCGATCATCGTTACTGGCCCAAATACCGGGGGGAAGACGGTAACTTTGAAAACGATCGGACTGCTGAGCCTGATGGCGATGTCGGGCTTGTTTGTTCCGGCGGAGGATGGCAGCCAGCTCTGCGTGTTTGATGCCATCTATGCCGATATCGGCGACGAGCAGAGTATTGAACAAAGTCTTAGTACGTTTTCCAGCCATATGACGAATATTATTTCCATTTTGCGCCGGATGACGGCCAAGAGCCTGGTGCTGCTGGACGAAGTCGGAGCGGGAACGGATCCGGCGGAGGGCTCGGCGCTCGCCATTGCCATTCTGGAGCATATTCATTCGCTAGGATGCCGGATGGTAGCGAGCACGCATTACAGTGAACTCAAAGCCTATGCGTACGAACGCAAAGGCGTCATCAATGCGAGCATGGAATTTGACGTGAACACGCTGAGTCCGACCTATCGGCTGCTCGTTGGAGTTCCTGGGCGAAGCAACGCGTTTGCGATTGCAGAACGCCTGGGATTGTCGGAGCAGATCCTCGATTTTGCCCGTGGTGAAGTCAAGGAAGAGGATTTGCGGGTCGAGCACATGATTGCATCGCTTGAAGAGAACCGTCTTGGCGCCGAGCAGGAGCGGGAGACGGCGCAGCGGCTGCGCAAAGAGCTAGAGGAGCTGCGGAAGAGGCATGAAGCCGAGCTGGACAAGCTGACGCGTGAACGCGACAAGCGGATCGACAAGGCCGAGGAAGAAGCGAGAGCGATCATAGCCAAGGCGCGCAGCGAAGCCGAGCGGATCATTGAGGACCTGCGGAAGCTTGCCCTTGAAGAGGGCTCATCCGTGAAGGAGCATAAGCTGATTGCCGCCAGGAAGGAACTGGAGGAGGCCGAGCCTAAGCGGAAGAAGAGCGGGCCGGCTCGCCAGGGGAATAAGGCTCCGCGCAAAATCGAGGCCGGCGACGAGGTTATGGTCTACAGCCTGAACCAGAAAGGGCATGTCGTGGAGCTCGCCGGCAAAGAGGCGCTTGTTCAGCTGGGAATTATGAAGATGAAGGTCAGCCTTGATGATCTGGAGCTTATATCAGCCTCGGCCCCGTCTGCGGCGAAGGCAGCTCAAAAGGCTGTAGCCAGCGTCAAGCGTACTCGCGATGAGAACGTGCGCAGCGAACTAGATCTGCGGGGCGCTAACCTGGAGGAAGCGCTGATTGAGGTGGACCGCTTCATTGACGAGGCATATCTCGGCAACCTGGGGCAGATTTACATCATTCATGGTAAAGGAACGGGAATTTTGCGGACGGGAATATCGGAGTATCTCCGCAAGCATAAACATATAAAAAGCTACCGGTTGGGCAATTACGGAGAAGGCGGTACGGGAGTCACGGTAGCCGAGCTGAAATAAGCGGGAGGAGCGAAGGCGAATTGACAGGAAACATTGAACCGTTGCTGGAGCAGCCGTTCGGGCTGATGATCGGTTATCTATCCATCGCTGTAATGGAATTGATCGTGTTTTTGTCCTGCTTCGAATTGGTGGCCAAGTATCGCTGCTGGCAGGAAATCAAGCAGGGCAACCTGGCGGCGTCGATCGCCACGGGCGGCAAAATCTTCGGTATCAGCAACGTCATTCGTTATGCTGCAGTCCATTCCCCGATTTATGAATTCATGATTTGGTCATTGGTCGGGGCCGTACTGCTTTTTGCAGCTTATATTTTGTTTGAATTTTTAACCCCGGTGTTCCGCATCGATGAGGAAATCGCCAAGGGCAATGTCGCTGTTGGATTCATTGCGATGTCTGTATCGGTATCGGTATCTTTTTTGATCGGAGTCTGCATAGGATAAGGGGGACGTCATGCGAAATTTTATTAAAAACCTGACAAGCGTCATATTTGTGGCCGCCATATTGTTCCTGATCGGCGGGATTGTTTTTCTGTGGAAGTCATAACCGAGTTAGAAAGGACGGGCTGTATATGGAGTCGACGATTTGTCCCTGGTGTCAAACGGAAATCGTGTGGGATGAGGAGCTTGGAGCGGAGGAGCAATGCCCTTATTGCCATAATGAGCTGAAGGGCTACCGCACCTTGAACATTCAGCTTGGAGATGAAGAAGAGTTCGAGGACGAAGCTGACGGTGATGAGGAAGGGGCGGATTATTGGGAAGAGGGCGATACGCACCTGGACGCGATTCGCCGGGTTGAGAGCTTTGTAGCCGGCGGAGGGGATCTGCTCGCTTATGAATCCGGCGTAGAGAAAGTGCTGGATGGCCAGGATGAAGTCCCGGAATGCCCGCATTGCCGCGAGTACATGCTGCACGCAGGGCAACAGGAGATCAGCGGCAGCTCGTTTGAACCGGTCGTCCCGAAGGGGATGCAGAGTCCGCTGCTGTCCGGAACGCTGAAGCTTAACGTGTATGTATGTTCGGCCTGCTTCAGCGTAAGCCGCTTTTTGGCCGAGGAAGAGCGCAACACCTTTATTCGCACAGTGAGTGAAAAAGCATGATTTGATCATGCTTTTTTCTTTTTTTGGGCATCCTTACTGGGGAAATCAGTAACCTGTGGAGGAGCAAGCATGAAGAGCGCGCTAGATCAACAATGCAAGCTGCTGTTAACTGTTAATAGTTTATTCGTACTCGCTGGAGCATTGTCCGGCACCTTCCTGAACGTATACTTATGGAAATTCAAGCAGGACTTCACAATGATCGGCTGGTTCGCCTTTAGCCAGCAGTTGGCTATAGGCCTTACGTTCTGGATTGCCGGCAAATGGGTGAAGGAGCGGGATAAAATGATTATTCTGCGGTTGGGGATCATCATTTCTGGACTGTTCTATTTGCTGGTGCTGGCGACCGGCGCTCGAATGGTGCATTATATTTGGCCCCTTGGCATCCTATCCGGCATTGGGGCGGGGATCTTCTGGCTCGCGTTCAACGTCGTTTACTTTGAAGTGACCGACAAGGCTAATCGAGATCTCTTTAACGGTTGGGTAGGTGTTATGGGGTCGGTGATTGGGATCATCGGTCCGTGGCTGTCCGGATGGCTGATTTCAGTGATGCCTGGCGTACGGGGGTACAGAGTTATTTTCACGGTATCGCTGATCGTGTACGGAGGAGGAGTCCTGCTAAGCTTCCGTTTAAAAAAACGGGAGAGGGGCAAGGGGTACCGATGGCTGGAGCCCGTGCGGCGCCTTAAGCCAGGAAGCCCCTGGAGACAGGCCGTTCCCGCGTCGATCGTTTACGGTCTTAGAGAAGGGGTCTTCATATTTATGATTAATTTGCTCGTCTATATTAGCACGTCTTCGGAGTGGAAGGTCGGGCAATATATGCTGATCACTTCCCTGGTATCCTTGGTCAGCTACTGGGCGGCGGGCAAGTGGCTGGCCATACGTCACCGCTGGTTGGAGATGCTGATAGGCGCATTCATGATGACGCTCATCGTCATTCCGCTGCTATGGAAAATGAGCTATATGACCTTGCTTATATTCGGGGTAGGCACCTCGTTGTTCATGCCACTGTACATTATCCCCATGATCTCTTCGGTGTTCGATTTAATGGGTCGGGACAAAACGGATGCCGAGCATCGCGTGGAATTGATCGTTCTGCGCGAAATCAGCATGATGGTCGGGAGATTAGCAGGCATAGCTATCTTTATCTGGCTCTACACCCGTTCCCCGCATATGTCGACGATCTTATGGCTGATGGCCGGTCTAGGGGCCGCTCCGCTGATGAGCTGGCTTGCCATGCGGAAGCTGCTGGCGGCATAGGCCTTGAAACTCCTTCAGTTTCAGGGCCTGGTTCTTAAGCGGCTTGCTGCCGGGGCTGGTTTCGAGGTTCTTGTCAGCGAAAACCATTCCATGTCTGGCCGATTCTTTCCAAGAAGCACGTCGGTCAGCATTTCCGCGGCGATCATGCTGTATACTGTGCCATTGCCTCCATAACCCTCGATGAAATAACAGCAGGGAAAACTCGGGTGAGTGCCGATGAACGGCAATCCGTCCCGGCTTTGTCCAAACACGGCGCCCCAAGCATAATCAGCCTTCAACTCCCGCTTACCCGGAAACAGCTCATGCATCTTCTTCAGCAGTCTCTTCCCCTGGTTCAGATACCGGCTCTCATTCAGCTTCCCGCCTGGCAGCGGCTCGTCGAGGCCGCCAATTAATATGCGCTTGTCCGGCGTTGTCCGCAAATAAAGATACGGCCGGGCTGTCTCCCAAAGAAGGCAGCGTTCGAACCAATCGTCAAAATGCTCAGCGGGTTCGGTGGCCACCACATAGCTTGATGACAAATATGCGCCTCTTTCTTTATGGAACTCCTGAGTCTCATATCCCGTTGCAAAAATAACATGCCGTGCCCGGATCACATAGTTCCCAGTGCGGCACAGGACACCTTGTGGCTCAAAGTCAAAGCCGGTCGCTTCGGTGTTCTCAAAGACGGCTAGTCCCATGGCGGAAGCGGCTTCGATCAGCCCATGAACGAAAGCGACGGGATTTCCCTCACCATCTCCATCGTTATAAATAGCTCCCGGCTTCTCGAATGGGAAGCGGTCTGCAATATGCGTTCTGTCCCACCATTCGACCGGAAAATGGTATTTTCGAAGCGTTTCATATTCCTGATGCAGCATGCCTACATCGTCATCGGTACTAGCGAAGTACAGGCTGTTTCTCGTAAGGAAACGAGCTTCCGGCTTCAGGCCCTGACTAAGCTTAAACAGCTTGCTTACGGCTTCCCGGCACATTTGATAGAAACGGACGGCCTGCTTCTCTCCAAACGTATGGATTAATGATCTCAATGTTTTGTCATTTGAAAATTGTATTAATCCAGTGTTCGCCAAGGTGCTCCCCGATGCTATTTTTCTTTTGTCAATCAGTACGGTATGGATGCCGGATTCAGCTAGGAAATAGGCGCACAGCGCCCCGCTGACTCCTCCGCCAATAATAAGACAATCGCAGGATATATCGTGCTGGAGCGTTTCGTATTGCGGTGGAACAGGCAAGGTATTTTGCCAGGCGAAATTTCCGCTGTGCAGCTTCATGAGTGGCTATCGCTCCTTTATCACATGGAAATGGTCAAGATCTTGTTTTTTACTTTAAAATGGTGCGCAAAATATCGCTCCATATGTATAAAACTTGTACATTTTATGCGCGGTTACATATCCATGGTCCCCTTGGACATAATATTCCTGAATGGAATGCAACCAATTTTTCAGGAGGTAATCTTAATGAATGCTTCGCAAATGCAGCCGCTGACGGCCAAAGAACTAGAGTATATTTCCGATTCGGTATCCAATGAAGAAATGCTGCTAAAATTGACTGCGGCAGCTTTAGCCGTATCGCAGAATCCGAACATCCAGAACGTGATTCAAAGCCAGCTCGGAACGCATGAGCAGCATATCAATCAGCTTATCCAAGCCATGCAGCAGCATCAGGCGCTCGCCCCGACGCAAGCCCATTAAATCATTCGAACTTTGAACAGGAGGAATTCCTTTGACCCCTACTTCACAATTTCAAAATGCACACCTGCTGCCCGAGGAAGATTTGCTAAATGTCATTTTGGCCGACCTTAAACGGACCGTACGGGAATATACGACAGCGACGACCGAGTCCGCATGCCCTTCCGTTCGGCAAATGTTTACTCAATTGACGGACAGCACGCTGCAGCTCCAAGGACAATTGTTCCAGCTGCTGAGCAGCCAAAATATGTATACGGCACCCTCCAAGGCGATTCGTACGGAGGTTGACAAGAAGCTGCAGGAGGCTCAGCAGACCCAGCAGCAGCTTCAGCAATTTACGCAGCAGCGCACCGCGCAAATGAGCAGCGGCAGCCAGGCGCCGCAAGCCAATATGCAGCAAAATGCAGGAAACCATACTTACAGTTAATAACCCGTTTTTGCAGCGGCTCAAGCACAAGAGTTAAGAGCAGCCCCATACAACCGTCCGCCTAAGGAGCGCCTCCCGAAACGGACGGTTTTTCTTTGCAGGACTCCTAAATTCATGTAATATAAGTATTAAATTTAGATTCCGGTGAGCAGGGGGGAACGAGTGTCCTGCTCCACTGGAACAGCGCTGGAGGATGAAGCATGAAACCACTTAGCGAATTGAAACTGAAAGTGCTGGACCTTCTGAAAGAAGACGCCCGAAGAAGCCCTGCTCTTCTGGCAACCCTGCTGGGAGTAACTGAGGATGAGGTGTCTGTGGCGATCGCGGAGCTAGAGGAAGACAACGTCATCGTCAAATACGCGACGGTCGTCAACTCGGGCAAATTGGATGATGAGAAAGTAACCGCCTTGATCGAGGTGCAAATTACCCCGGAGCGCGGGCGAGGGTTCGAGGCCATTGCCGAGCGGGTTTATTTGTTCCCTCAGGTCAAATCGGTCTATCTCATGTCAGGAGCCTACGACTTGCTAGTAGAAGTCGAAGGGCGCACGCTCAAAGAGGTAGCCAGCTTCGTCTCCGACAAGCTGTCGACACTGGAGTCGGTGCTCTCGACAAAGACCCATTTCATACTTAAGAAATACAAACAGGACGGCATTATCTTTGAAGATCCCGAAGAAGACCGCCGTCTCATGATTTCTCCGTAAAGGAAGTAATATTATGACAGTAGAATCGCAACAATATTCGGACAAATCGATGTTATCTTATTTGGCCCCCCGGGTAAGAGAGATTCAGCCTTCCGGGATCCGGAAGTTCTTCGATCTTGCCAGCGGCAATAAAGATATCATCACTCTCGGCGTGGGCGAGCCTGACTTTATTACGCCATGGCATGTCCGGGAAGCCTGTGTCTATTCTTTGGAGAGGGGTTACACGAGCTATACCTCCAACGCCGGTACGCCCGAGCTGCGCGAGGCCATTGCGGAGTATTTGCACAATGGGTTCGGCCTGAACTATGATCCCAAGGATGAAATTCTGGTTACAGTAGGCGGGAGTGAAGCGATTGATTTGGCGCTCCGGGCGCTGATTGAGCCAGGGGATGAAATACTTGTTCCAGCTCCTTGCTACATCTCCTATTCCCCGATATCTTTTATCGGCGGAGGAGTCCCCGTGGAGATCGAAACTTACGCGAAGGATAACTTCAAGCTAAAGGCGGAGCATCTAGAAGCGAAAATATCGCCGAAGTCCAAGGTGCTGATTTTGAACTATCCCAGCAATCCAACGGGCGGAATCATGACTTACGAAGACTGGCTTCCGATTGCCAAATTGGTGGAGAAGCATGATTTGATTGTCATTTCCGACGAGATTTATGCCGAGCTCACTTACGGCAGCAAGCATGTCAGCTTTGCCTCCCTTCCGGGAATGAAGGATCGCACGATTCTTGTCAACGGCTTCTCGAAAGCCTTTGCCATGACGGGCTGGAGAATGGGTTATGCCTGCGGCCATCCGGAACTGATTTATGCGATGCTAAAGATCCATCAGTATACGGTGATGTGTGCGCCCGTGATGGGACAGGTCGCTGCTTTAGAAGCGCTCAAGAATGGCTTGGAGGAGAAGGATCAGATGGTCGAATCCTATAATCAGCGAAGAAGGCTGATTGTCCAGGGACTTCGGGACATCGGATTATCCTGCCACGAGCCGCAAGGCGCGTTTTACGCTTTTCCCGGTATAGAAACTACCGGCCTTAGCTCAGATGAATTTGCCCAGCGACTGCTGCTCGAAGCTAAAGTGGCAGCTGTGCCCGGCACTGCTTTTGGGGCTGGCGGCGAAGGGTACCTGCGCTGCTCCTATGCGACTTCGGTCAATCAAATTAATGAAGCGCTGGACCGGATGGGGAAATTCGTTCATAAGCTGAAGCAGGGCTAGCTTCCGGTGATTTTTAGTAAATGGGGGTTATTAACAAATTTCTCATTTATTATTTGATCATTGTCCAATAATCATGTTATAATTTGGTTTTGGTAGAGCTTGAGTTTCGCAGGGAGGGATTACTTTTGTTTTGTGGTGAATACAACATGCCGTACGAGAAGATGGGCGGTCATATTGCTGAAGGCGATGCAACGAATCAATGGATGGGCGAAGAAGGCCGGACGATATCACCACAAGCATTGACATTGGAAGATGAAATTCAACTGCTCCGTACTAGAATGGAAGAAATATTTTTAGAGGAGAAGTCTTTTACATCAGACATTGTCATCGAGATCAGCAGCCTGCTTGATTTAAAAATCAATGAATTTATGAAGAGTCAGAAAGCAAAATAATCCAGGCTCGTATCTATAGCATCCTGCGCAAAGAGGTGATCCGGAAGACGGATCGCCTCTTTTATGTCCGGCGACGCTGCAACGGTCCACGCTGAGAAGGGGACGATGGAGTAAACGAGGGCAGGAATATGTTATATTGGACATATATGATTTTTGCTTGAATGGGGGATTAAAGTGAATTTGTACACAAGAACCGGGGATGCGGGACAGACCTCCATCATCGGCGGCAGAGTGGATAAAGACGATGCCCGAATCGAGGCTTACGGAACGATTGATGAGCTGAACAGCTTTGTCGGTCAGGCAGTGAGCTTGATTGGTGCCAATACCGAGGTATTCGCGGACCTGAAGGAAGAACTGCTGCAAATCCAGCATGAACTGTTCGATTGCGGCTCTGATCTGGCTTATGCCAGATTGAACGAGGACCGCTACAAGGTCGGAGCCGAGCTGGCTGAACGGCTGGAAACATGGATAGACCGCCTTGAACAGAATAACCCTCCGCTGGAAAAGTTCATTTTGCCCGGAGGGACTTCCCTGGCAGCTATACTGCATGTATGCCGGACGGTGTGCCGCCGCGCCGAGCGCCGGGCGGTTACCTTGGGTCATCAGCATGAGGTCAATCCGGAGGTGCTGACGTATTTGAACCGTCTGTCGGATTACTTCTTTGCCGCGGCCCGGACGGCGAATGCCCGCATGCAAGTGCAGGATACAGAATATGTGCGCAGCGCAAAGGTGTTCGGTCGGAAATCATGACGCAATACTACGACCCTATTGTATACGTAGTAACGGAGGACGAGGACGGCTGGCAGCTTAAGAAGCTCCTGCAGCGCCGGCTGGGCGTATCCAGAAAGCTGATGTCCAGATTGAAGCTGACTGAGAAGGGGATAACACTGAACGGAGAAAGGGTGTATATCAGCGTTCCCGTAAAGATAGGGGATATCGCTGCCATTTCTCTGGAAAAGGAGACATCCGAGGACATTTTGCCGCAGCCGATTCCTTTTGAATGCATTTATGAGGACGACGCACTGTTAATCGTCAATAAGTCGCCAGGAATGATCGTCCATCCAACCCACGGACATTATACGGATACATTGGCGAATGGAGTGGTGCATTATTGGCGGGAGAAAGGCGAAATGTTCCGATTCAGGCCCGTGCACCGTTTGGACCAGGAGACAAGCGGCGTGCTGGCCATCGCCAAAAATGCTTACGTGCATCAGCATATTTCCGAACAGATGATCGCAGGACAGGTGGACAAAAAATATGTGGCGTTCGTGCATGGGACGCCGGATCCGCCAGAAGGAACAGTTGACGGGCCGATTGACCGCGATCCCGAGCAGCCGCATCTCCGGATCGTCATTTCGTCCGGTTATCCGGCGCTGACCTATTATTCAACGGCACAGACGATGGGGCCGGCATCCAAAGTTGAGCTGCGTCTGGGCACGGGCCGGACGCATCAGATTCGGGTGCATATGACTTCGATTGGGCATCCGCTTATCGGGGATAAGATGTATCAAGGGCCGGGCAGTTCAGGTTCACAGGATCAGGCCGATTCAGATGAGGCTAAACCCGGCAGAATGCTGGATGGTCTTATCCAGCGTCAGGCTCTGCATGCCTCCGAGTTGGCCTTCCGTCATCCGCTGACCGGAGAATTTATGAGCTTTCATGCTCCGTTTCCTCCGGATATGGCAAGTCTGGAACAGGCATTGATAGCTATGATTTAATCATAGAGATGATAATATTATGTATTGGATCAGGAGGTTGTACAGCAATGAGTAAGCTGATTGTGTATCAATACCCGAAATGCAGTACCTGCCGCAGCGCGGTAAAGTGGCTGGAGGCGCAAGGCCATGAGCTGGAGCTTCGCGACATTAAGGAATCTCCGCCGGACGCGAAAGAATTGTCCGCTTGGATTGACCGAAGCGGTTTTGAACTGAAGAAATTCGTCAATACGTCTGGAGAGATATATAGACAGGAAGGATTAAAGGACAAGCTGCCAGGCATGTCCCGCGAGGAGCAGATCGAGCTGCTCTCATCCAGGGGAATGCTGATCAAACGTCCATTGGTCAGTGACGGCAAACAGGTCACGGTTGGCTTCAAGGCTGAAGAATACGAACGGGTCTGGGGCAATTAGCTCCAAGCCGATACAGGGAGAGAGTAATTTGACGGTTATACCTAACAGTAAAGACAGCATGCTGCTGGTGGACGGGATGGCGCTCATGTTTCGCGCTTATTACGCCTCGGCTGCCACAGGCTATATACGCAGAACGAAAGCCGGACTGCCGACAAATGCGGTATACGGCTTCATGAGATATTTCTGGGACGCGGTGCAGAAATTCAACCCGACCCATATCGCCTGCTGCTGGGATTTAGGCAGTAAGACGTTCCGGACAGAGCAATTCGCCGCCTATAAAGGCAATCGCTCCGAGGCTCCTGACGACCTGATCCCGCAGTTTGCGCTCATTCAGGAAGTCATGGATAGTTTGGGAATACCGAACGTCAGCGCTCCGGGATTTGAGGCGGATGACTGCATCGGAACACTAGCCGCCCGTTTTAGCGAGCAGATGGACGTCTATATCTTGACGGGCGATCATGATATGCTCCAATTGGTCAATGAGACGACAAGCGTAATCATTATGAAAAAGGGTCATGGCAACTATAGTGTGTATACCCCGCAAAGCTTAATGGAGGAGAAGCAGCTGGCTCCTGCCCAAATCGTTGATTTTAAAGGATTGATGGGGGATACGAGCGACAATTATCCTGGAGTTCGCGGCATTGGCGAGAAAACCGCGCTCAAGCTGGTGCTGGAGTTCGGTTCGGTCGACGGCATCCTTAGCAATCTGGACAAGCTCTCCAAGTCGATTCGCGCCAAGATCGAGGCTGACCTCGACATGCTGCATCTGTCCAGGCAGCTTGCGGAGATCCGCTGCGATGTAGAGCTTGTATGCGATCAGGAGGCTTGCCGCCTTGAGCTGAACCATGCTCAAGTTGCCGCTAAATTCGAAGAATTGGAAATGGCAAGCATTATCCATTGGATGGGAGTGGCTGCGACAAATGAATAAGCATCATTGGCAAAGATGGGCCGCAGCCTGCCTTGCAATTTTCCTGCTTGCAGGCTTGATCACAGCTAGCGGGGGGAGCGCAGCAGCGGCCCCGTATTCAGGCATCAAGCAAGAAACGAAGAAAGTGAAGGTTGGCAACAAGAGCTTTACCGTGCAAACCGTACGTATTCCAAAGGGCACGCCGGTCACGGTAGGGTTAGCGAAAAGGCAGGTGGGCAGCACGGAGGAATTTGCTTCGATCGTCAAAAGCTACAAGGCGGAAGCTGCGATTAACGGAGCTTTCTTTGAAGCTTACGGCGGGCCGCCGGATCCATACGGAACGCTTATCGCCGATGGTGAAGTGATGCACAAGGGCGGCAATGGCACGACGATCGGCTTTAAGAAGGACGGCACAGCAATCATGGACGAGCTGCGCATTTCCATTACCGGGACGGTCGTCTCTCCGGAAGGCAAGTCCAGGGGCTGGTACGCAACATTTATGAACCGGGTGCCGCTTACGGGAAGCAGCGTCAGCATAATGTTTACGCCGGCCCGGGGCGGCAAGGTCGGATTCTCCGGCGGTCTGGCCGTTACGGTAATCGAAGGCAAGGTCGCTAAAAATGAAGTCAACGCCAATGCCGACATTCCAAAGAACGGGTATGTGCTTGTCTTTACGGGAACAGAGAAGAACATGGCGGAGCGGTTTGTAATCGGAAGCGAGGTAGCACTGAGCCTCAGTTACAAAAACCCGCAAGGCGATCCGCTGCCTGCTTGGGAGGAAGTCGTTACCGCTGTCGGTGCAGGGCCTCGCCTGGTGAAGGACGCCAAGGTTGCTTTGAATGCGGCTGCTGAGGGGTTCAACGATCCGAAGATATTGACCAGCTCGGCAGCCCGCAGCGGAATCGCCATCATGCCGGATGGTTCCATTATGCTGGCGACAGTCCCTGCAGCCACGATGAAGCAATGGGCGGATATTATGAAGACGCTTGGAGCGAAGCAAGCGATGAATTTGGATGGCGGGGCATCCTCCGCGCTTTATGGCGGGGGCAAGATGCTCACCACGGCCGGGCGGCATCTTAGCAATACTCTAGTCTTTAATTCAAAGGGCTTTAATCCGTAAAATAAGGGTCGCCCACAACTTGATACAGGAAGGATTTCAGCTCATCGGCTTCTTCCTCTTCCAGATTGTAGACATGCTCCAGATAGCCTTCCTCTTCCAGATCATCTGTGCCTAGAATCGCTGTTTTGCCATTTTGCAAATCAGTAACGAGCTTCTTGCCGTAGAAGCGGTTGGTCGTAGTTATCGCCAGATCGAAACGTTTTAGGGATGCTCCAATGAAGGTCACGAACCGGGTGGAGGTGCTTTCCGTGCTGTCGGACAGGAAGTCGAGCTCTTTGTGCGGGTTAGTCATTGATATTGCCTCCTTGAACAAATAGTGCGCGTATCGCGTTTTGTATATTTTAGAATTAAGCTGTTACTTCTAGATATTATAGCGGATAAATGCAGCTAATGGGAAAAAACATGCCAAGCATTGACATAGATCCTTAAAATGGTATCATTGGTTATAACAGTATATGAATGGGGGAGCACCTCTTCTGTAACTTTGCAGAAGGGGTGCTTTTTTTGCGTGCATTAGAAATGCTCCAGCCGGATGTCCGTTCAGATACTGAATTTTAAGGGAGGGAAATGATCGTGAGAATCATATTTTTGAACAGTCTGGAGAAGCGGGAGGCCGGCGCCGTGGTCGGAAGCGCACAGGTTTGGATGGGAGAGGAGGAGAGCATGTGGCGCATGGGGTGGAATGAAATTACGGCCGACGGCGAGCAGGAGTACATCTGGTATGAAGGCTCGTCCTGGTCGGAGATGCTCCATGTCTACCGACATCGCCTGGTTATCAAGCTGGGGGAAGGGTTCCAGCCGACGGTCGAAGGCGTTTGGGAGGATAAGGAACAGCTTCGCGGCAAGGCGATGACTGCCCAGAAGCTAATCTGTTATAGCGAAGGGCATCCCAATGAACCGGTCTATACCGAGCTGTGCAATTGGAGGAGGAAAAAAGCCTCCACGGAACGCAAGGCGCCTTATTTGATCGCGAGCAATCGCCTGCTTAGGCTGATTAGCGTATTTCTTCCCCATACACTGGAGGAATTGCTGCAGCTGCCGGGGGTAGGCCAGAATAAAGCGGGGGAGTTTGGTGACGAGCTGCTGGAGATGACCCGAAGACACTCGCAGCCGAGTCCTTTCCCGCTGGATTGGGTTGAGGAAGAGGTCAATCAGGAAACGCTCCGCTCCTGGCTGTATAAGCAGAAAGAAGCGAAATTCCGGGTAGAAATGGAGAAATACGGCGTGCGCCGAAAGCTGCTTGAAGGCATTGCCGAGGGGTTGAGCGTGGAGCAGATTCGCGAGCGCGTAACCATGGGCCGCCGGGAGATGATTGAATTACTTGAGGAACTTGAGAAGGACGGATACAGTACTGAGCAGTTGGTGAACAAAGAATTGCAAGAAATGCCCGATGAGGAGCAGGCGGCGGTCATGCAGGCTTATGAAGAGCTCGGAGACGCCTTCCTAAAGCCGGTGCTTCAACGGGTCTATGGCCAGGAAGCAGCGGAGGCCGAGGACCGGGAAATGCTGTATGAACGCCTGCGCCTGATCCGGATTCGCTACCGGAGAGACAGAAGCACCGTGCGTGATGCGGGCTAGCAGCGGAGCGAATATATAGTCAGATGCAAGCAAAAAGGACGAAAGCTGTCTCCGGGAATACGGAGGCCTTCGTCCTTTCCTGTTTCAAATCCAGTCCCGCTTGCGGAACAAATAGTACATTCCTGCACCGAGAACAATCATGATCCCGATTACCACGTAATAAGAATATTTCCAATGCAGTTCCGGCATGTTGTCGAAGTTCATCCCGTAAATACCGGTAATCAACGTAAGCGGAATGAAAATCGTTGTAATTGCGGTAAAGACGCGCATAATCTCGTTCGCCCTGTTGGCGATCGAAGACTGGTAGGCTTCTCGCAAGTTGCCCATCAGCTCCCGGAACGTCTCAAAGTTCTCGGAGATTTTTACAGCGTTCTCGTAAATATCTCTAAAATATTTCTGGAGCTGATCATCGATCAGGCGCAAATCCTTTTTGTTTAAAATATTGATAACTTCCTTCTGCGGCCCAAGCATCTTCTTCAGCCACAATATTTCGCTTCGCAGGCCGATGATCTCGCTTAGATGAGATCGCTTCGTATGCATGAGAATATCTTCTTCAAGCTTCTCGATCTTCACTTCGATCCGGTCGCTGACCGTGAAATAGTTGTCCACGACAAGGTCAATGAGCAGATACAGGAACCGGTCAGGCTCACTAACCTCCTGCTCCCAAAGTATCGGCTTGACCGCGCGAAGCTCGTTAATTTTTTGGTTGGTTACCGTAATAATATAATGCCGGCCCAGGAAAATATTCAGAGCCCGCAGGAAGATCTCTTCATCGTCAAAGCGGATGCTGTTCACGACAATGAAATAGTGATTGTCATACGTTTCGATTTTCGGACGCTGCTCCTCTTCCGTTAAACAGTCTTCTACAGCCAGGTCATGCAAGGAGAACAGCGGCTGCAGTATTTGCAGATCCTCACCGTCCGCATCAATCCAGTAAAAGCCTTCCTCCGGTGCCGTGGTCGTTAGCTCCACATCATCAACCGTTGTAAATACGCCGTCTTTGACATGACGAATTTTCAAGGGTATCACTCTCCTTTTCCCCAAATCCCTCGGATAATATGCTCTAGGTTGAGCACAGGAAAAAGGACCAGCAGCCGGCAACGCCTAAACGGGCGTTTTATGAAAACACCGGGAAACGAAAACGAAAGAGCCCCAATTCATCCGTGAGCGCTCTGCTGATCGATTTCCTATGCCATTGTTGTTGTGGGGCAGTTCTCTGCGGACTCGGGTCGCCTTCCATAATCGGTTTCACCTCTTTGCAAATAAGCTGATTAACACTTGTCTAGTATAACCCTGACATATGACATGATCAAGCCATACCTAGCATAATGGGGCTATTTTTCAGCATATGGCGAAGACATGCAGGTGGTGATCAAATCAGTGCTGGGTTCTTGACGGAAGCCTATTTATCCTTTAAAGTGATCTCAGGGAACGAAAGTGTTCCGTAAAAAATCAAATATGGCGAAATCTTATCAAGAGCAGGTGGAGGGACTGGCCCGATGATACCCGGCAACCGGCGATTTAATCGTACGGTGCTAATTCTTGCAGATCCGTTGACGTATAGACGTTTTCGGTTTCTGAGAGATGAGAGAGGCGCATTCATGATACCGATGAAGACCTTTCTCTAAGAGAGAAAGGTTTTTCTTGTATCGGCTGCGTCCGCTTTCTACTATAGGATGACTGCGCACAACAACAACGATTTGTCGAAAGAAGGAGTTGAAGAAAGTATGCCAATTAAAGTTCCTGATCATTTACCGGCAAAAGAAGTACTGGAGAACGAGAATATATTTGTAATGGATGAATCCCGGGCTTATCGCCAAGATATTCGTCCGCTGCGAATCGCCATTCTGAACCTGATGCCGACGAAGGAGACGACCGAGACACAAATTTTGCGTCTGCTCGGGAATACGCCGCTGCAGGTGGAAATCGTTCTGCTTCATCCCCGGTCCCATACGTCCAAAAATACACCCGCCGAGCATCTCGAAATGTTCTACCAGACGTTTGATGAAATCAAATCCCGCCGGTTCGACGGACTGATTGTTACGGGCGCGCCGGTCGAGCAGCTGGAATTCGAAGAAGTGAACTATTGGGAAGAACTGAAAGGGATCTTTGAGTGGAGCAAGACAAACGTCACTTCGACCCTGCATATTTGCTGGGCGGCCCAAGCCGGCTTGTACTATCACTATGGGGTCCGGAAGATCCCGCTTCAAGAGAAATGCTTCGGCGTGTTCCCGCACACCGTAAACATTCCCAACGTCAAGCTGCTGCGGGGATTCGACGAGGTGTTCCAGGTTCCGCATTCCCGGCATACGGACGTGGAACGCAGAGACATCGAGAAGGTGCCGGAGCTCGATATTCTGGCCGAATCCGAGGAAGCGGGCGTGTATCTTGTTGCGACGAAGGACGGCAAGCACATTTTCGTCACCGGGCATTCCGAGTATGATCCCTGTTCACTTAAATGGGAATATGACCGCGATGTAGCGAAAGGACTGGATATTGCTCTGCCTGTCAACTATTTTCCAAATGATGATCCGTCCCGGACACCGAAGTCGACCTGGAAATCCCATGCAAATTTATTATTCTCCAATTGGTTGAATTACTATGTGTATCAAGAGACGCCTTATGATATCGATCAGCAGGGCGGACTCATTTATCATATATAGGCTGTGGAGGGATTGTTAAATGTCAGAGAAGAAGTACCGCATTGAAAGTGTACTTGCGCAGATCGGATCGGTTGAGGAGCCGGTTACTGGCGCAGTAAACTATCCGATCTATCAGGCAACGGCTTTCCGCCATCCGCGTCTCGGACAAAGTACCGGTTTCGATTATTCACGGACGAAGAGCCCAACCCGTGCGGTGCTGGAGGAAGCGGCGGCCGCGCTCGAGTCTGGAGACGCTGGTTTTGCCTGTAGTTCCGGCATGGCTGCGTTACAGACGGTATTCACTTTGTTCGCCAGCGGCGACCATTTAATCGTATCGCTCGATCTGTACGGGGGAACATACCGCCTTTTGGAGCGGGTATTGTCCAAATACGGAGTTACCGCATCTTATGTAGACACGAATGATTTAAGCGCGCTTGAAGAAGCTAAACAGCCAAACACGAAGGCGATAATCATCGAGACGCCTACGAATCCGCTGATGATGGTCACGGATATTAGAGAGGTCAGCCAGTGGGCGCGTGATCACGGCCTTTTGACGATTGTCGACAATACGCTGCTGACTCCGTTCTTCCAGCGCCCGATCGAGCTCGGGGCCGACATTGTGGTCCATAGCGCAACGAAGTATCTCGGGGGGCATAACGACGTATTGGCGGGTCTTATTGTGACCAAAGGCAAAGAGCTGTCCGAAGAAATAGCTTTTCTGCATAATTCTATCGGGGCAGTGCTTGGACCGACGGATTCCTACCAGCTTATGCGGGGAATGAAGACGCTGGCGCTGCGTATGGAACGGCATCAGAGCAATGCGCTAGCCATCGCAAAATATTTGCAGAACCATCCACAGGTGACTGAAGTATTTTATCCGGGGCTGCCGGATCATCCGGGCTATGAGATTCAGAATGCCCAATCGAGCGGAAATACGGGGATTTTCTCATTTAAAGTCTCCGACGCGCGTTATGTCGATCCGGTGCTTCGCAACCTGAAGCTAATCGCCTTCGCCGAAAGCCTCGGCGGAGTGGAGTCTTTAATGACGTATCCTGCCGTGCAGACGCATGCCGATATCCCGGCTGAAGTTCGTGACGCTGTTGGCGTGGATGACCGCCTGCTGCGCTTCTCCGTCGGAATCGAGCATGTGGATGATCTTATCCAGGATCTGGAGCAGGCGCTGGAGGCAGCGCGGGCAGAAGTTGAAGGAGGCAGCAAGAATGAGTGATCAGGGCAACCCAAATGAATTATCGGGGGCAGGAAAAGAGGACAGGAAGTTCGATACGAAGCTGATTCATTTCGGCGGGGAAGTGGATGCTGCAACCGGAGCATCCAGCGTGCCGATCTATCAGGCGTCGACCTTCCATCACCACGACATCTATAACCCGCCTTCTTATGACTACAGCCGGTCGGGGAATCCGACGAGGCAGGCGCTTGAAGACTATATTGCCGTGCTAGAAGGCGGCCACCGCGGACTTGCCTTTTCCAGCGGAATGGCAGCGATCTCGACGGCCTTCATGCTGTTCTCGGCGGGGGATCATATCATCGTCACCGAGGATGTGTACGGTGGTACATATCGCCTGCTGACCGGCATCCTGAATCGGTTCGGAATCGAAGCAACCTTCGTTGATATGACGAAAATCGATGAAGTGAAGGCCGCGCTCAAGCCGAATACAAAGGCCGTCTATCTGGAGACGCCTTCCAACCCGACGCTGAAAATTACCGACATCGCCCAGGTAACGGAGTGGGCGCATGCCCATGACCTGTTGAGCATCCTCGACAATACGTTCATGACGCCTTATTATCAGCGGCCGATCGAACAAGGCGTTGATATCGTTCTACACAGCGCGACTAAGTTTTTGGGCGGCCATAGCGATGTTCTTGCCGGACTTGCCGTGACTAGAACAGAGACGCTGGGCCGCAAGCTGAAATATATGCAGAACGGCCTTGGCACCGTATTGGGCGTGCAGGACTCCTGGCTGTTGATGCGCGGAATGAAGACGCTCGGCGCGCGCATGGCGCACAGCGAGAAGAGTGCAGCGAAGCTCGCCAAGTGGTTAAGCGAACGCAGCGACATCAAGGCCGTATTCTATCCCGGCCTGGACAGTCATCCGGGACGTGAGATTCATGAGAAGCAGTCTTCAGGTTACGGCGCGGTTGTTTCCTTTGACGTAGGCTCCGGGGAGCGGGCCAAGCGTGTGCTCAGCAGTGTTAAGCTTCCGCTGGTTGCCGTCAGCCTGGGTGCGGTGGAGAGCATTTTGTCCTATCCGGCAATGATGTCGCACGCATCGATGCCTAAGGAGGTCCGCCACGAGCGCGGTATTACCGATGGCTTGCTTCGTTTCTCCGTGGGTCTCGAGGATATCGGCGATCTTCTCGCCGACTTGGAACAGGCATTGGAGAGGCAATAAATTGCCGCGTGATCCAGCAATAAGATTTCTATTTGTCTATATAGAGCAGCGGCATCCGATCTTGGATCGGGTGCTGTTTTTCTGTCTCGATTATGTTACGATAAAATCGTACTATTTAATTTCTAAATTTTTGATATTTATATCAGGGCAAGTGAAATAGAGCTCAAAGATTCTAAGGGAGAAGAGGAGGCAGCCCATGACTGCAATCGACGGCATATTAGACAAAGCACTTCGCGGAGAACGTCTTGACTTGAAGGATACGATCGCTTTATTCGAATCTGACGAAGTAGAGAAAATGGGGCATGTAGCTAATATTCTGATGGAACGGATGCATCCGGAACCGGTAGCGACCTTCGTTATCGGACGGAACGTAAACTATACGAACGTATGTGACGTATACTGCCGGTTCTGCGCCTTTTATCGCAGACCGGGGTCGGAAGAAGGATACGTGCTTCCGGATGAGGTCATTTTTCAGAAAATCCAAGAAACGATCGATGTAGGCGGTACCGAAATTCTGATGCAGGGCGGTACGAACCCAAACCTGCCGTTTAGTTATTATACAGACCTGTTGAAGGCGATCAAGCAAAGATTTCCTGATATTACGATGCATTCCTTCTCGCCGGCAGAGATTATGAAAATGAAGGAAGTGTCGGACGGGTTGTCTTTGGAAGAGGTCGTTCGGCAAATTCATGAGGCCGGTCTCGACTCCTTGCCTGGCGGGGGAGCGGAAATTCTTGATGATCGGACGCGCCGTAAAATCAGCCGCATGAAGGGCTCCTGGAGAGACTGGATGGACGTCATGCAAACGGCTCACCGGATCGGCATGAATACGACCGCGACGATGGTCATTGGTTTTGGCGAGTCGATGGAGGAGCGTGCGCTTCATCTAATGCGGGTCCGGGATGCCCAAGACGAGTGCCTGCAGAAGGGCTATGACTCCGAGGGTTTCCTGGCCTTCATTCCATGGACGTTCCAGCCGGACAACACGAACTTGAAGCGGGAGAGACAGACTCCGCGGGAGTATCTTAAGACTGTGGCGATCAGCCGGATCGTGCTGGACAACATTAAGAACATTCAATCGTCCTGGGTGACCATGGGACCTGAAATCGGCAAGCTGTCGCTTCAATACGGCTGCAACGATTTCGGCAGCACGATGATCGAAGAGAACGTTGTCTCCTCTGCAGGGGCCACTTACAAGGTCAATATCGAGTCAATTCTGTCTATTATCCGCGAGGCCGGCAAAATCCCGGCACAGCGCAATACGAAATATGAGATCCTGCGTGTATTCGATCAAGACAGCCAGGTTGAAAAAGACTTTGTCATGCAGAACTGATATACTTCGTAATCAAAAGGTTACCTTTTCAGCACCGAAGCTGTTTGCCAAAACAATGGAATAGCTGTTGATGTTTCCATGGACCGTCCCGTATATCTGCTACCTCCTCACCATATACTTTGAGAAGGAAGCGGAAAGGGGCGAGTTCATGGATTTTTTTACAATTAGCACGAATGTCGCATCCGCGGCGTCAGCAAGCCAATTCGCCGAGTATATGCAGCGGTTGACCAAGGGTTTACATAAAGGGAGCATCAGCTCTGGATTTGTATATATGCCCGAACACGCTAGAGCGGAATGGAGCATTAGCCTTAAGCCGAGAAAAGGCTCCCAGTCCGTATGGAGTAAGATAAACCTTGAATTGGCTAACGCTGTCGCGGAGTATGTCGTTGATGTTAAGGAGCCGGGAATCGTCCGCAAAATTCTCACGAAGGATTATGAACTCGACGAAAGCGAGAAGCAGGCCATAGAAGCGATATATCGCAGGTTTCTAACCGCGGAAGAAGGACAGGCCGAGGCTAGAAATGCGCGAATTATGCTTGTTGAAGCAGCGTTTCTGCAAATGCTCGAGCAGCAGGAGGCGCTTGATCTTGACGGTTTTATCACCTTTAGGCTGAAGGACTACGGGTTGAAGCTGCGCGAGATAATTGATTACGCGGTGGAGGAGTTTTTGCTCGACAAGCAGTATGAGGATTTTATCGCGCTGCTGCAATACTTCGTATATTTTCAGGAGCCGCTTACGCCGTTTATTCACGTTATGCACAAGCAAGGCAGCGAATTCGTCATCCTGAACGAAGGGTTAAACCAAATTGAAGTTTCGTCCGGAGACGTCGTCATGCGCCTGGCCGATCAGGAGCTGCAGATGGAAAATATGATCGTCAGCACATTGATATCCTTGTCTCCGGAGCGCATTCTTCTGCACACCTGTGAACCGGAAGCCTTGGCGATAAAGACGATCCGGCAAATTTTTGGGGATAGGGTCGAGCTCTGCTTGCGTTGTCCGCAGTGCAAGGATTTCCTGCAGGAAACGAGGCAGCGTGATCAGGTTAAGTAACGTCGGGCGAACCAAGGTTCTTGACGGTCCCCCCCGTTAGCATTATAATTACAAATATTCAAGCGAAAAGCGTTGACAAAGACATGAACCAGAAATGCGAACGGTACAGAGAGAGGGAACGGTCGGCTGGAATTCCCTTCGGAGTCGGTTTTGGTTTACCCCTTTGTAGCTGTATTCCCGAACTTTGGGCTATCGCCCGAATATTAAGGAATGCCGGTTCATTACCGTTATATAATGCCTAAACAAGGACTTGTTCCAATGCTGTCTTGCTGCAGCTTGCGAACGGTCGAATGAGGGTGGAACCACGGGTATATAACGCTCGTCCCTTTCCGGGACGGGCGTTTTTTGTTTGTCCGCTCCCGGCAATGAATTACGAAACTAAGGGAGGAACAAAAAGTGGCAGTATCAATTTCTTTACCGGACGGCTCAGTTCGGGAGTATGCAGACGGAAGCACTCTGGAGGATGTGGCAGCATCGATCAGCAGCGGCCTGCGCAAAAATGCGCTCGCGGGAAAGCTGAACGGTTCAGCCGTTGACCTGAGTACGAAATTAACAGACGGCGCAGCGGTCGAAATCATTACGCCGGATTCCAAGGAAGGCCTTGAAATCATGCGGCACAGCACGGCTCATCTTCTGGCGCAAGCGGTCAAACGGCTGTTTGGCAGCAAGGAAGTCAAGCTGGGCATCGGTCCGGTCATCGAAGACGGTTTCTATTACGATATGGACCTCGAGCATCCGGTCAATCCGGAGGATCTGCAGAAGATCGAGAAGGAAATGGAACGGATTATCGGCGAGAATCTGCCGATTACCCGCCGTGAAGTGAGCCGCGAGGAAGCGGTGGCGATTTTTACGGAGCTGGGCGATCCTTATAAATTAGAGCTTATTCGCGATTTGCCTGAGGACAGCGTACTGTCCATTTACGATCAAGGCGAATTCTTCGATTTATGCCGCGGGCCGCATGTGCCGTCTACGGGCAAAATCAAATCATTCAAGCTGCTGAGCGTGGCGGGAGCCTACTGGCGCGGCAACAGCGACAATAAGATGCTGCAGCGAGTATACGGTACGGCCTTCTTCAAAAAAGCCGACCTGGATCAGCATTTGCATATGCTTGAGGAAGCCAAAAAACGCGATCACCGCAAGCTCGGCAAAGAGCTGAGCATCTTCACCTTCTCGAATCTCGTAGGCCAAGGCCTGCCGATCTGGCTGCCAAAGGGTGCAACCTTGCGCCGCACGCTGGAAAGATACATCGTTGATATCGAGGAGCGCCTGGGATACCAGCACGTGTACACTCCGGTGCTCGGTAACGTGGAGCTCTATAAAACTTCCGGCCACTGGGAGCATTACCAAGAGGACATGTTCCCGCAAATGGTTATGGACAATGAGGAGCTTGTGCTTCGGCCGATGAACTGTCCGCACCATATGATGGTGTATAAGAGCGAGATGCACAGCTACCGCGATCTGCCGATCCGCATCGCCGAGCTTGGCATGCAGCATCGTTATGAAATGTCGGGTGCGCTGACTGGCCTGCATCGCGTGCGGGCGATGACGCTGAACGATGCGCACATTTTCTGCCGGCTGGATCAGATCAAAGACGAGTTCAAACGCGTGCTTGCCTTGATCAGACAAGTCTATAAAGATTTCGGGATTAACGATTACCGGTTCCGCTTGTCCTATCGTGATCCAGAGGATACCGAGAAATATTTCAAGGACGATAATATGTGGAACACGGCACAGCGCATGCTGCGCGAGGTCGTCGAGGAGGAAGGCCTGCCATTCTTCGAGGCGGAAGGCGAAGCTGCGTTCTACGGACCGAAGCTGGACGTGCAAATCAAAACGGCTCTTGGCAAGGAAGAGACTTTATCCACCGTACAAATCGACTTCCTGCTCCCAGAGCGCTTTGAGCTCGAATATGTCGGTGATGACGGCGCCAAGCACCGTCCGGTCGTATTGCACCGCGGCATTCTCGGCACGATGGAACGCTTCACGGCCTTCCTGCTGGAGAATTTTGCAGGCAATCTCCCGCTTTGGCTCGCTCCGGTACAAGCGAAGGTCATTCCGGTATCCAGCAATTTCGAAGCTTATGCGCGCGAAGTAGAGGAGAAGCTCCTTGCCGGCAGAATTCGGGCCGAAAGCGATCTTCGTAACGAGAAGCTGGGTTACAAAATCCGCGAAGCTCAGCTGGAGAAAATACCTTATATGTTCGTCGTCGGCGAGAACGAGCAAAGGGAAGGAACCGTCTCCGTTCGTAAACGCGGCGAAGGCGATCTCGGTGCGAAGTCGCTGAACGAAGTCATTTCAATGCTGCAGGACGATATCCAGAACCATAAGATATAGGAAGATGCATTAGATCTAGCAAAGGTATAAACCTTGGCGCATGTGGACATCCTCTGGAATAAGGGAGGAGATTGTCACATGCGCCAAACTATTTTTTGGGATCGGCTTGGTATGTGTTGTACGCTGATATTCGTGCTTGTGTCATCGATGAGTAAGGATAGTACGGTTTATGCCAATCCGGTTCAGCAGCAAAATTATGAACAAATCGCGGCGATGAATACGTTTAAGACGACTGCGATCCTAGCTCGGCAGGGAGTTATTCCACAGCCGGTATATATTACAAGCTCATCTGAGCAGCACGATAAAAGAGCGGGCGCCAATGCTGGAGAAAAGACGGCCAAAGCGAAGTTTCAAACGGTGAAAGTGGTAGCTACCGGTTATACGGCGGGTTATGAATCTACAGGCAAACGACCCAGTCATCCGGGATACGGCATCACTTATTCCGGAGTCAAGGTGCGCAGGGACAAGGATACCATTTCGACCATTGCCGCCGATTTAAAAGTGTTTCCGCTCGGGACGATTTTGTATATCCCGGGTTATGGATACGGTGTCGTAGCGGATAAAGGATCGGCGATCAAAGGAAACAAGATCGATCTGTATTTTACGACGACTAAGCAGGTATTTAAAGAATGGGGCAAAAAGGAAGTCGAAGTGCAGGTGATCCGTAAAGGCACGGGCAAGCTGACGGAGGAGATGTTCCGTGAGCTGGGCAAGGCGCTTCAGGTCGATAAAGAAATTCCTGAGGATATTTGGGACGAGGCGATTTGATTTAGGTTTGCATAATATCGCTTCCCGGGTTGCATAATACGAATGCATCCACGCAGTCGCTGCATATCCTGCACGCGACGGCTTAAGGGAGGTGAATATAGATGCCAAATCAAAATCAGAATCAAAAGAATGCAGCTTCTCCAGGCTACAAAACGCCAAACGAGAAATACAATGAAGAATTCGCTGAAGAGAGCATGGCAACGGTCGCTCAAAAAGCGAAAGCTTCTCGCAACGCTGTTTCGAACCCAAGCAACCAAAGCGGAAAATAATGCAGCACGAGCGTCCTGAATAGGGCGCTCTTTTTGATGTTAGAAGCAGGGATTTATTTTTGATACATACCAGCAAATGGAATCATATCGGTCTCGGGACGGAGATGGCTTTCCATCTGCCGCCGCTGTCCCTTCCCTGCAGGATGGTGTACACTTAGAACAGATTCAAGGAATAAGATCGTGCTTCTTAAGATGGAGGGAATGTAAATGAAGAACGACATGTCAGGCCGAATATTCGGAGGACTTGTGCTTATTGGAGTCGGCGTCGTCTTTTTGCTGAATCAGCTCGGCTACACCGATATTAGTCTCGGCTATTTGTTTTCTACCTATTGGCCTGTATTTTTGATCATCGCCGGAATATTGCATCTGGTGAACAGGGAGCGCGGAAGCTCCAGCTTCGTTTGGAGCCTGGTTCTGATCGGATTAGGCGTGTTTTTCCTGGGCAAAAATGTAGGATTTCTCGATATGGATGCTTCCGATTTCTTCAAAATGTTTATTCCGGTCATGCTCATTATATTCGGTCTATCTATTCTGTTTAAACCGAGGGATCGCCAGGAGAAAAAGGAGGATCTGCCTCCTATGCCGCCACCCCCGGTAGGCAATCCGTTCGAGGCGCCGATCGATCCGGCCTTTCATCCGGAGATGGAGTCGCCGCTTGATAAAATCTTCGGTACGACGAATAAAGGCGATGCGCAGTTCGGCGAGAAGCCGCAGGACGAGAAGATGAACTATAATTCTTATCACGGCGGCAGCACGAAATCCGGCAAGCGGGAAGTGATAACAAAGGCGGGGTTTATTGGCGACGTTCATCTCGGACAGGATTATTTTCAACTTCAGCCCATGAATATATCGCATTTCATCGGAGATACGGTTATCGATTTAACGAAAGCGCAAATTCCTTATGGGGAAACCAAAATCAATGTCTCGGCCTTTATCGGCGACGTGAAGGTGTTCATTCCTGAGGATATGGACATCGGCATTACCGCTACCTCCAGCGCGCTCATCGGCGATTTGAAGGTTCTGTCGCAAAAACGCGGAGGCTTCTTAAGCAATGTTAATGCCCAGTCGCCGCATTATGGCGAGGCCGGCAAGCGGATTAAACTGGTCGTCAGCGTGTTCGTCGGCGACGTAAAAGTGAACATGGTGGGCTAATTATGATCGTGCAGCGTATATTGAAAAATACAAAATGGGAGCTGCTGCTCTACTTCCTGCTCACAGGTAGTCTGACAGCAGTAGCTCTTTATGTCGGCTCGATCTTCGGAGCCGTCCACGTTATTGATCCTCGGGTATGGATTTACATCATCGCGGGGATTCTTGTGTTTATTCTGATTATCGGATATATTGCCGGACAGCGCATACAGCGTCGGCTGGATTACCTGCATTTGAACATGCTTCAGGTAGCGAAAGGGAATCTAGCAGTTCGCATGCCGGAAACGGCTGACCAGACGTTTTCCGGCGTCTATCAGGAATTTAACAATATGACAGAGGCCGTCGAGAAGAAGATGAAGCTGCTTCAGCAGTTTGGCGAGCAGGAAGTGGTCGAGAAGGAGCAGGCTGCGGAGAAAGCGGTGCTCGAGGAGCGAAGGAGGCTTGCCCGCGATTTGCACGACACGGTAAGCCAGCAGTTGTTCGCGATTCATATGGCGGCATCCTCTTTACCGAAGGTACTGGAGATGAACGAAGCCCAGGCGCAAACCGTGCTGGATCAATTAATCCAAATGTCCAACATGGCGCAGAAGCAGATGCGTGCGCTTATTGCGCAGCTGCGTCCGATGGAGCTGGTGGGCAAGACGCTGGCCGAGGCGCTGGACCAGTGGTTTCCCGATTATTGCCGGCAGAATGGCCTGAGGGGAATGAAGGATATGGATCTGCAGGGAGATCTGTCGGAAGCGAAGGAGCATCAGCTGTTCTTGATCGTGCAGGAGGCGATGGCGAATATCGTCAAACATTCCGGGGCTAAGCTGGTTAGCCTTTCACTGAGGGAAGGGCCGCGGCAGGTCGTACTGAGCATCAGCGATGATGGGCAGGGGTTTAGTAACGGTGCTCAGAAGCAGGGCTCGTACGGGCTTACAACGATGAAGGAACGCGCGGAGAAGCTCGGCGGCAATGTCGAAATCATTAGCAAGCCAGGGGCAGGGACGACGATTCGCGTTCATATTCCAAAGTTTGAAGAAGAGTAGAGAGGAGAAGGCCAGATGAGCGACAAGAAAATTAGAGTGATGATCGTGGATGATCACGATATGGTTCGTATGGGCCTCAAGACGTACTTAATGCTTGATCCGGGCTTTGAAGTCGTAGCGGAGGCCAGCGACGGCGATCAGGTTGTCAAGCTGCTGGATCAAGGCATCGAGGGCGGGCTGCCGGATATCGTCCTGATGGACTTGATGATGCCCTCCATGAACGGGGCTGAAGCGACGAAGGAGGTACTGGGCCGATATCCGGAAATAAAGATTGTTATCCTGACGAGCTTTCTCGAGGATGATCTTGTCGTTCAGGCGATTGAATCGGGTGCGGTCAGCTACGTGCTGAAGACGGTTTCGGCCGCCGAGCTCATTTATGCCTTGCAGGGAGCATATCGGGGCATGCCCGTTATGACTGGAGACGTCGCCCAGGCGCTAACGCGCGGGCTGCGCCAGCGCACCGTACAGGGCGATGATTCCGGCATGACTGAGCGGGAAAAGGAAGTTCTGCTGCTGATTGCCGAAGGAAAGAGCAATAAAGACATCGCCGAGGAGCTTCACATCAGCATCAAGACCGTGAAGACCCATGTCAGCAATTTGCTGATGAAATGCGAGTTGGAGGATCGGACGCAGCTGGCGATTTATGCCCACCGGCAAGGATGGGTGACGGGTTTCTAGCATGACTTGCTCTGCTACTGCATAATAGTGGGTTGTTTCAGGCTTTTATCTCCTTTTTAATTGTTTTTAAGGTACGTTTAAGGTTTATAGTACAAAATAAGAACAGTAAACAAGAACCCCAGCAAGGCCGGGGGCAAGGAGGTATTCATCATGGACGATCAAAAAAATAAACCGGGTCAAGGCTTTGGAGAGAACGGAAATGACAAACCGCAGCAAACTCCGGAGTCCGGCTCGTCCTCTTCATATTACTATTCATACGGACCTTTTCAATCCTATGGCAAAAACGGCGAGGAATCCGGGCAAGGCCCGTCCTACGAGCGCCGTCAGCCGGAGGAGGTAGAAATCACCAGGCCGCAGCCAGTAAAGCCAATCCCTACATCTTCTTTTACAAGCTATAATTCTACGGAAGGCTCGCCTGGCGCATTCGGCGGCAGCGGTATGGGAAATTCGGCACCGCCAGCAGCAAGGAACAACTGGCAGTACAATGAACGGCCGAAGCGCTCGTCCTTCAAATCCGTATTGGCGGGCATGCTGGCAGGCATGCTGATTCTGACCGGAGCGATGGTGTTCGCGGACCGGACCAATCTGTTCACGCCTGAATCAGCAGCACATGTTCCAGCAGCAACAGCACCGGAATCCAAGGCGGCGGCAGGGGACGGCGGCACATCATCCAAGACTTCGACAGCCGTCTTCCCGATGACAAATCCCGGCGACGTTACCAGTGTCGTACAGCAGGCCAGTCCTGCTGTCGTGAAGATCGAGACTCTGGTAAAAGCCGGCAGACAAAGCCAGCGGAGCCAAAGCAACGATCCGTTCTACCGCTTCTTCTTCGGCGACGACCTGTATGGAAACAATGGAGGCGGCAGCGGCGGGGGCAGCTCCTCCAATTCAAACCAGCTGGTGCCTACCGGTATCGGATCCGGCTTCATCTTCGATAAGACGGGTTACATCCTGACGAACGAGCACGTCGTGCATAATGCCGATATCGTTCAGGTAACACTTCAGGACAGTGAGAAGCCTTATGAAGCGAAGGTGCTTGGTACAAGCTATGAGCTCGACCTCGCTGTACTCAAGATCGAAGGAGACAGCAATTTTCCTTCCATTCCGCTCGGCAACTCCGACAATACGCAAGTAGGCGAATGGCTGGTAGCGATCGGCAACCCGCAGGGCTTTGACCATACCGTTACAGCAGGGGTTCTGAGCGCCAAGGAAAGAGGCGGCATCCGCATCGCTGGCGAGAACGGCGAGAAGGACCGGGAATACGAGCATTTGCTGCAAACCGATGCATCGATCAATCCGGGGAACTCTGGAGGTCCGCTGCTGAACCTGAACGGAGAAGTTGTGGGAATTAACGTGGCGGTGAGCTCCGATGCTCAAGGGATCGGATTCGCGATTCCGACGTCTACGGTGTCCGAAGTGCTGGATAAGCTGAAGAATAACGAGGAAATTCCGAAGAAGCCGGTGCCGTTCATTGGAGCTACTCTGATGACAATGACGGATGAAGTGGCGAAACAGATGGGAACCGATGTGAAGGAAGGCTCCGTCGTCTCTGATATCGTCTACAAATCTCCGGCATACAATGCGGATCTTCGTCCATATGATATCATCACCGGAGCAGACGGCAAGAAATTTGTGACGAAGGAAGATCTGATCGCTTATATTCAGAAGCAGACGGTAGGTACGGTTGTTACATTCAATATCGTGCGCGACGGCAAGGATATCGATCTGAAGGTGACGATCGGCGACAAAAACGAGTTTCCTAACCTCCAGCAATAAAACCGGATGAGAAGTCTGCAGAAACAAAGAGAGGCGGCACGGCTAATTTGCCCTGCCGCCTCTTAAATATAGCCGATAAGGTATGTATGGACGAAACAAGCAGACATTTGTTGTACAATATAGATATGAAGCCGCAAGACGAGAGTTAAGCTGACAGTGGCTTTGGTAAAAAGGAGAGATGGCCGTGAGATCGGGAATACTGGTAATCGATGATGATGAGAAGATTACTTCCATGCTCCGCCGAGGCCTGGCATTCGAAGGGTATGACGTATATACGGCGAATGACGGGATGGAAGGTCTGTCGATGCTGCTGACTGCAGATCCGGATTTGATCATATTGGACGTGATGATGCCTAAGCTGGACGGATTCGAGGTGTGCCGCCGGCTGAGGGAAGGGGGCAGCACGGTTCCCGTACTTATGCTGACGGCGAAAGATGAGGTCGAGAACCGGGTTAAGGGGCTAGACACCGGAGCAGACGACTACTTGGTGAAGCCGTTTGCGCTTGAGGAGCTGTTGGCCCGGGTACGCGCGCTGCTGCGGCGCAAGGATTCCACAGGAGGAGAGGCGGGAAGCCACAGGCTGATCTTCGAGGATGTCATTATGGATATGGATTCGCGCGAGGTGCTTCGCAGCGGCCAGCGGCTGGAGCTGACCGCCAAGGAGTTTGAGCTGCTGCATCTGTTCATGCAAAATCCGAAGCGGCTGCTGACGCGCGACCTGATCATGGATAAAATTTGGGGCTATGACTACAGCGGAGAATCGAACGTGCTTGAGGTGTATATTGCAATGCTCAGGCAGAAGACGGAAGAGCATGGAGGGAAGCGCATCATTCAGACGATCCGCGGCGCCGGCTATATTCTGAGAGGGGATTCCTAGGCATGTCGATCCGGTTACGTCTAACCGCGTGGTATACGGGGATTTTAGCGATTACGCTTATTATGTTCGGTGCATCCATATATGGAATAGTAAGGTATAACATTTTTCTGGAAGTAAAGAAGAAGGTCGAGGAGCACGGGGCTCAGATTGAAAAATCCCAGAATGTCAGCCTGTCTCAAGGGCTGGATCTGCAAATGGACCGAAGCCAAATCCTCCGTTTGGAGGATGCCCGCATCTTCTGGCAGCTGAACAACTATGTCAAAAATTCCATGCGCATTTCCGAAGGCATGCTGAACCGCGAAATGGTATTCCCGGTTCCTGACATCGATCAGATCGGCAAAAAAGGTGTGTTTCAGAGCATTAATATCAATGGAAACTCTTATATGCTGTATGAAAGGCCGCTTGTCTATGGCAACACGATCGTCGGTCTGCTCCAGCTTGCCGCGGATACCAATGCGGAGAACCGGATCATGGATCAGCTGAAAACAGTGCTGCTGTTCGGATCATTTATTACGATTGCCGTAGCAAGCACATTCGGCTTATTCCTGGCCCGGCAGTCGATGGCGCCCATCGGCAAGGTTATCGAGGCAGCTAATGGGATTCAGAAGGGTACGGATCTGAGCGTCCGCATTGAATATGACGGACCCAGCGATGAGATCGGCAGGCTGATCGGCACCGTAAACAGCATGCTGGCCCGGACAGAAGGGTTCTATAAAGAGCTGGATGAGGCGTATGCGAACCAGCGCCGCTTTGTATCCGATGCTTCGCATGAGCTGAGAACGCCGCTGACGACCATTCGGGGGAACGTTGATTTGCTGAAGAAAATCTGGGTCCGTGAAGGCGAGGAGCCGGGAGCAATGGATGAGGAGCAGCTCCGCAAATTCTCTCTGGAAGCCGTAAGCGATATCGCTGACGAGTCCGAGCGGATGAGCCGCCTGATCAATGATATGCTGTCGCTCGCCCGGGCCGATGCCGGCCAGACGATCGAGAAGCAGCCGCAGTTGCTGGGCCCGATCGTGGAGGAGGTCGTACGGCGGGCTAATTTCTTGCCGCGCAAGGCTTTATGGCTGCAGGGGGATTTAACGGCCATCCAGGACGCCTGCATCGACGGCAATAAAGATTATCTGCAGCAAATGCTGTTCATTTTTATTGAGAACGCCTTTAAGTATACTCCCGAAGGGAAAGTCATCATCGATGCGGTCAAATCGGGCAACCAGGTCGGCATTCGGATCAAGGACAGCGGAATCGGCATGGATCGCAGCGAAATTCCGCAGATTTTCGAACGCTTCTACCGGGCGGATCCATCCCGGGGAGTCACTCAGGGTACGGGGCTCGGCCTTTCTATTGCGAAGTGGATTATCGATGAGCATCAGGGCTCGGTCGAAGTGGTTACCCGGCGCGGCGAGGGAACAACTTTTGTGATCTGGCTCCCTGTTGTCTTTAATGACCAGCCGGAATAGGCTATAATTAAGATTGTTGCCCTTTAATCAGGATCCGGTATGGATACGAGGGAACAAGAAAGCGAGGGTGCAAATCATGGAAGTGATCAAAATTTCGCCGCGTGGTTATTGTTACGGGGTCGTAGACGCCATGGTGCTTGCCCGGCAAGCCGCCAAGAATCTCGATTTGCCGCGGCCGATTTATATACTGGGAATGATTGTCCACAACAGTCATGTGACCCAATCCTTTGAGGATGAAGGAATCATCACGCTTGACGGGCCGAACCGTCTGGATATACTCAGCCAGGTGGAGAGCGGCACGGTGATTTTTACCGCTCATGGGGTATCGCCTGAAGTGCGGAAAATCGCCCGTGATAAAGGGCTGACTACGGTGGACGCCACTTGTCCGGACGTGACCAAGACGCATGTCCTGATCGAGGAGAAGGTCGCGGAAGGGTATGAGATCATTTACATCGGCAAGAAAGGGCATCCCGAGCCGGAAGGGGCGATTGGGGTTGCGCCAGAGCACGTGCATTTGATCGAGAAGGAAGAGGAGATCGATGCATTGAATATCGCTTCGGACCGGATTGTCATCACGAACCAGACGACGATGAGCCAATGGGATATCAAGCATATCATGAAGAAGCTGCTGGAGAGATTTCCGGGAGCAGAGATTCATAATGAAATATGCCTGGCAACCCAGGTGCGGCAGGAGGCGGTAGCCGAGCAGGCCGGGCAGGCGGATCTCGTTATCGTTGTAGGCGATCCGCGCAGCAACAACTCCAACCGTCTCGCCCAAGTGTCGGAGGAAATAGCCGGGGTAAAGGCATACCGGATTTCCGATGTCACCGAACTGAAGCGCGAATGGCTGGAGGGAGTCGGCAAGGTAGCCGTCACCTCGGGGGCGTCTACGCCGACGCCGATTACGAAGGAGGTTATCGCTTATTTGGAGCAGTATGACCCGGATAACGCGGATACCTGGGAGATAGTACGGACGGTGAACATGCAGAAGCTGTTGCCGCCCGTTAAGGCCGCCAAGAAATCTTAATATGCGGAATCATTCCTAAGAAGCCGTCTCGATGGCCGGGTATATTGGCCGGAAGAGACGGCTTTTTGCTGTTGTTCGCGGCGGGGATGGAACGAGAGCTGAATGCGTCCATAAAGTCATAAAAGTGTTGTTAATAGCATGATTGGTCTATTGCTATTCCCTGTTGGAGTTGTAATCGCATAAAACGGGTGGAAAAAACAAAATTTGCAGATGGATAATGGATCCTGTCCCGATTAGACTGAAAGAAAGACAACGAGAGTATGGGGGCTGAATTATGCTTTGGAAGCGGTTATCTTACCATCATAAATTATTTATTGTACTCATTATCGCCAGCAGTTTGCCTGTCTTATTGCTGGGAACGATCGCTTACAAAAAATCCTCGGAAACTTTAATGCAGCAGACAGAGCAGGACTTGCAGATTATTGCCGGGCAATTGATTACGGCGATCGAGAAGCAGGTTAGTGATTTCGACCGCTTCAGCATTTTGCCTTACTATATGCCGGAAGCGTTTACAATATTTAATCAGCCTTACGTTCCCCAGGAAGAATGGGGCTCCGCGGAGCTGAATGCGCAGAGACAGCTCATTCGCTTGATGAGCGCCTATCCCTCGATTAATAAGTCGATCAAAGGAATGGTGTTCTACGGAATGAACGAAAGCATCAGCGGTTACCGGCTCAGCGGCTCATCTACAATGAACAAAAATTATGATGTGAGTGAAGAAAAGTGGTACCAGGAGGCTCTGGAGAAAAACGGGGGATTTGTCGTCTCGGGCGTACACGAGGTTAAACAATTCGAAGGAGAAGTATTCAAGGCCGTAACGGTGTCCAGATTGCTGCTGGACGAGCAAATGCGGCCGCTTGCCGTCATTGCTATCCACATTTCTCCCGATTTCATCGAGAGAATCATTACCTCATCGCAGCTCCGCGATACGGTCGTCACGGTCGTCGATGCGGATAATCAGCTAGTTTATGCTTCCGACGAACAATTGGCGGCTCATTTGTTGGAGCATCCTCTAGAGAGCGGTGCGGATGGAACGTGGGTTGCCGACAGCAGTCTGGAACAACGAAATGTGAAATACAGCGGCGTTGTACGGGTGAACAAGTATTTAGGCTGGACGATTTATATGGGCAAAAATCAAAGTGATATCCTGCAGGGAACGAGCAAGATACGCCAATATACCGTCGTAATCGCCATAGTGCTGATGTTCGCCTCGGCGGCGGTATCCTGGCTGCTGGCCAACGGATTGGCTGGGCCGATTCGCCGCTTAATCCGTTCCATGCGCAATGTGGAGACCGGCCGATTCGAAATTCTTGAGGCGCCTAACCGGTATGACGAAATCGGCCAGCTGCATTTAAGCTACGTCCGGATGGTCAAACGTCTAAATGAGCTGATTCACTCGATTGCCGAAAAGGAAAGGCAGAAGCGGAAGGCGGAGCTGTATGCGCTGCGGGTCAGGATACAGCCTCACTTTTTGTATAATACGCTGAATTCCATCCGGATGCTGGCCATATTGCAGCAGTCTCCGCAAATCGCCAAGCTGATCCATTCGTTAAACCGTTTGCTGCAATCCTATCTCAAGCTGAATGATGAGCTGATGCCGCTCTCCAGAGAAATCGAGCTCCTGCAGGACTACGAGAAGCTGATGGATTTGCGGTATACGAATACTTTTGAAGTGAAGTGGGATATCCCTGATTCGTTGGCGGATGCAGGCATACCGGCCATGCTGCTTCAGCCGGTTTTAGAAAATTCAATTTTTCATGCTTCCAGGGGACTAAGCCGTATTTTGATGATTATCGTTAGGGCGCGTCTGTTAGAGGATGGCCGTACCTTATGCATTGAGATCATGGATGACGGAACAGGAATTACCGAGGAACAAATCCAGAACCTGCTGCAGGAAAGGCGGGAAGACGATTGCGCCAATATTGGAATAAACAATGTGAATGACCGGATACGGCTATGGTTCGGCCGAGAATACGGTCTGACGCTGAGACGTTTGGAGCCGGGAACGGCAGTTATAATTACGATACCCTATAAACCGGTAAGGAAGGAGATTTAGAATGTGGAATCTTCTTGTCGTTGAGGATGAAGCGATTGTCAGAATGGGATTACGTTACATGGTGGATTGGGAGGCGCAGGGCGTATGCTGGAAGGCTGAGGCGTCCAACGGGGAAGAAGCGGTAAAGGTTCTGGATGCCGAGGACATTCACATCGTGATGACCGACATCCGCATGCCCGGCATGGACGGGCTCGACCTAGGCAGGTATATCCGCGAAAAACACGGCGGGCACATACAGGTAATCTATTTAAGCAGCTATGACGATTTTCCCTATGTAAAAGAGGCGATTCGCCTTGGAGCGCTGGATTATCTCCACAAGCCTACCATGGACGAGAAGGAAGTGACAGCAGCGCTTCACAAAGCTATTCAACTGCTGGAGCAGAGCACGGCGAGGGCGCCTGAAAAAAAGTGGTCAGAGGATGAGCGGAACGATTGGCTGGTTTCTTTGCTGGATGCTTATACGTATCCAAAAAAAATGCTGCTTCCCGAGCTTGCGGAAGGACAGTTTAACGAGGGGCTGTGGATTACTGCGATGCGGCTTCGCGATGATGCAGCTGACCATATGGCCGCGGCCTCTGTCAGGGATCATCTCAAATTCATGTCCATTCGGTATTTGATCGACGAATACGTAGCCAGGGACTGGGGAGGTATTGTGTTTCACCGTAATCACCGCGAAATACTGTGGCTGGCGCCGGCTAAATCCAAGGAAGGCCTGGAGGATCACCAGAGCAAGGAGCAGTACCTGGACAGGCTGCGGGGCAAAGTTTTCGAGCTGCTCAACGCCTCAATCATTTACTCCTGCAGTTCGGTCTATGATGATTTTCGGCAAATACCGGAAGCATATCTGGAGGTTGAGCTGAAGTTCCCGGTGAATCAGCAGAGCGACAGCCTGCATGTCAGGTTGGCTAAAGAATATGTCGACAACCATCTTTTAGAGGATATTACCTTGATGAAAGTAGCGGAATCCATTCCGATCAGTTCGAGTTACTTGAGCCGGATTTTCTTGAAGGAAGTAGGAGAGAGTTTTAGTGATTACGTCATTCGCAACAAAGTGATATACGCCCAAAAGCTGCTGCGGGAAACGAATAAAAAGATTTACGAAATCAGCGAAATTCTGAGTTATACGAACCCGCACTATTTCAGCAAGCTGTTCAAGGAACGAACTGGTATGACCCCACTGGAGTATCGGAACCGTTAGTGCATAGGAATGTAGGATACAGCATGATTCGTCTATTTTAGGAGGAAAATGCCCGGTTTGCGGGCGGAGCAAGACGATATGATCGCGTAGAAAATGACATGCTTCCCTCATACCCGGCACGGCTTCTCGGTAGTAGACTTAGAAGCAAGCCAATAGGCAGCCATGATTTAAGAACATCAAAAGAGGGGGTTATTCAATGAATAGCAAACGTATTTCAGCCATGCTGGCGGTCGTGATGTCAGCCGTCCTGATGTTATCGGCCTGCGGCGGAGGGACAGGTACGGAGAAAGCTTCCGGCAGCAGCGGCTCAGGCAGTGGGGAAGGGCAGAAGACTACCGTAACGGTATGGGTGCTCAATGATCAGAATTCTTATCTGGAACCGATCATCAAAGCATTCCAGAGCGAAAACCCGGATATTAAAGTGGAGCCTACTTATTATGGAACAGACCCGCTAAAGGAATCTCTGAAGGTAGCGGCGTCTTCCAAAACGCTGCCCGATATGTGGTTCACCTGGGGCGGTTCGCTCGGCTCCTTTTACCCGGAGAACGGCCTAGCTATGGATTTGACGCAGGTTGCGGCAGACCATGGATGGGAGAACATTTATAATCCCGCAGCACTTGATTTGGTACAATATGACGGCAAAACCTACGGGGTGCCGTTTCATCTAGCATCTCTCTCGGTCTTCTACCCGAAAGAGCTGTATGCAAAATTGAATTTGACGCCGCCGGCTACGTTCGCCGAATTCGAAGGGCAATTGCAATTCATGAAAGATCAGGGGATTACGCCGTTTGCCGTTGGAGGCAAAGGCGGCTGGATGCTGATGCGCTGGGTGGAGCAGCTTATCGAGCATTACGGCGGGACCGAGCTTCATGACCGGTTGAACGCGCTGGAAGCCTCCTGGGATGACCCGGCCGTCGTACAGACTTTCCAGAAGCTGAAGGATTGGTCCGATAAAGGTTATTTCGAGAAAGGCTTCATCACCCTGGACCCGCTTGAAGCGGAAACGCCGATGTATCATGCGCAGCAAGGTTTTGCGCTGGAGGGAGCATGGGTTGATCTGAGCATTAGCCAGGCTGGAGCGGATCCTAACGATTTCGGCACCTTTAAATTCCCGACGGATCAGGAGCCAGTCCGGATGTCGAGCTTTGCGGAAATGTTCCAAATTAACGCCGGATCTGAGCCACAGGTGCAGGAAGCAGCCTTGAAATTGGCTGAATATATTACCGGAGAGGAAGTCGTTAATGAATATATCGATGTATACGGCTCTCCGGCCTTAAAGCAGTTTAAAACTTCGGAGCAGTCTCCACATACATCAGAGATGGCGGAAATGATCAAGGACGGTAATTTCCTGATCGCGGATCAGGCGCTTCCCCAGACGGTTGTACAGAAGCTGTTTGAAGCTCAGGATGCAGTCATTTTGAACGAATGGACGCCAGAACAGGCTGCGAAGGAAATTCAGAAGGCAGCCGAGTCGTACAAGAGCAACAGCAATTAGAAGAGACAGCAGCATAGCTTGGGAGAACAGCCGGAAGGCTGTTCTCTTGGATATCAGAAAGCAGTAAGCACGGAGCTTTAGCTTCCTGATATCACAAGGAAAACTACCGCAAAAAGCGGTCGGGCTCCATAGAAAGTACGTTGATAAACGTGTTTCTTATGCTGGGGCCTTGTGCGAGGGAGGCAAGGTATGAAACTCAAAGCTTGGAAGCCATGGACGTTTCTGCTGCCGGCGCTGCTCATTTATCTCGCCGTCATCGTGGCGCCATCGCTGTATACCCTTCAGCTTAGCTTTTACAAGTGGAATGGGATATCTCCGGACAAGCAGTTTGTCGGATTGCAGAACTACATTTATTTGCTGACAGAGGATACCGTATTTCAGACGGCCTTGAAAAACAACGTGTTGTGGCTGGCCGGTTCATTAACCATCATTATCGGACTAGGATTGTTGTTCGCCCTGCTGCTAAACCGGAAAATAAAGGGCAGATCGCTGTTTCGCGGCGTGTTTTATTTTCCTTATGTATTATCAGGCATTATCGTCGCCCTCATGTGGACCTGGCTGTATCATCCAACGAGGGGATTTTTCAATACGGTGCTGGAGGCCATCGGGCTTGGCAATTTGGCTCACACGTGGCTGGCCGATCCGAAAACCGCCCTATATGCGGTATTCATTGCCGCAGTATGGCAGGGCGTAGGGCTGCCAATGGTTTTGTTTCTTGCCGGCCTGCAGAGCATTCCGAAGGACTGCTATGAGGCGGCGATTATCGACGGAGCCAGACCGATGCAATCATTTCGCTTCATCACGATCCCGCTGCTCAGCGAAACATTCGTCATCGTGTTCGCGACGACAATGGTTAATGCCATGAAGGTATATGACATCATCTACGGCATGACGGCCGGAGGGCCGGCACAGAGCACGCAGGTGCTCTCTTCATGGATGTATTATCAGACGTTTAAATTCAACAATATCGGCGTAGGATCGGCTATTTCGTGGTTCCTTGTCCTTGTCGCAATGGCTGTTATCATTCCTTACGTCTTCTATACAAACAAGAAATCGCATCTGTGATTTTCGGGAAAGAGGGTGAAGTCCCTATGGAAGAAGTGCAACAATCCGCTGTTTCGAAGGCGGCTACCTATATATTACTCATCGTCCTGAGCCTGCTCTTTCTTATTCCTATCGCATTCATCGTCATGACGGCCTTGAAATCCAATGCTGATTTGATGAGAAATCCGGTGTACCGCTTGCCGGAAGTATTTCAATGGAGCAATTTCGCAGAGGCCTGGGATAAGATGAAGCTGTATATCCGCAATAGTCTCGTTATTTCCGTCGTGAAGGTTCCGATTGGGATTCTGATTGAAGCGCTGGCTGCCTACGCGATGACCCGGATGGGGTTTAAATGGGCAAACGCGCTGTTTGCGGTATTTCTGGTCGGCATGATGATCCCGTTCCAGGCAACGTTAGTTCCGCTCAATATGATGCTCAATTATTTCGGGCTTGAAAATACGTATCCTGGTATTTTTATCGTATACATCGGCTTTGGGATTCCGTTTGGCATTATGGTGCTGAGAGGCTTTCTTCGCTCCATTCCGAAGGAACTGGATGAGGCGGCTTATATTGACGGATGCGCGGAGCTGGGCAAATTTTTCCGCATAATACTGCCGATCGCGATGCCGGCGATTGCGACCTTGATCATTCTCGACTTTCTGTCGACCTGGAATGAATTTTTACTGGCGCAAATTTTTATTACGAAGGATTCAATGCAGCCGGTTACTGCAGGCCTGCTTACGTTTCAGGGCCAGCATTCCACGAACTATACGCTGCTGAGCGCGGGCGTGCTTATATCAATCGTACCGATTTTGGCTGTCTACTTGTTCTTTCAGAAATATTTCGTTTCGGGGATGGCCGGAGCCGTAAAAGGCTAATGAAAAGGAGGATATATGATGTTTACGGAGCAGGATAGAATTGGAAGGATATGGACGGATCCATCGGCTGGGAGCATATTAGAAAAGCATTTTTCATTCCTTGCAGAGGAGAGGCATCTCGCCTTTGCCTATAAAATTATGACGCTTCGGGAGTTTCTAGATGCCCGGCAGGAGCTGGGCTTCACGGATCAAGAAAGGGCCGCATTTCTTCAAGAGCTCGCTCAGCTGCCTTCCAGCAAACCGCTGGAACGGCGTGGGGAAATGGTGAGCAAGCCGCAGGAAGCTTCACAGGATGCTGCGGAGATTGGACGCCATAGCGAAGGCGCAGGTCTGGTAAGCTCTCCGAAATCTGCTGCCAAATGGGATGTCTATGAGCTGGAGCTGAGAGGGCCGTCTTATGGAAATCCGTATACGGACATCGATCTGAAGGCGACGTTTGTCTGTGAGGAAGATGGACGCAGCATACGTGTTCCAGGGTTCTATAACGGGAACGGAGTTTATAAAATTCGTATGATGCCTGGTGAGGAGGGGCGTTGGACTTACCGGACGGAGAGTACGGCAAAAGCGCTGGACGGACATGAGGGAACCTTCGTTTGCACTGCCCCTGAGGCGGGGAATCATGGCCCGGTCCGGGTTCGTGATAAATATCATTTCGCCTATGAGGATGGCACAGCTTATTTGCCGTTTGGCACAACCTGCTATGTCTGGACGCATCAGGGGGAAGAGCTGGAACAGCAGACACTGGAGTCGCTCGCGCGCTCACCATTCAATAAAATGCGGATGTGCGTTTTTCCAAAATCATACCTTTATAACCTGAACGAGCCCGAGCTCTATCCTTATGAAGGCTCTATCCGGGAAGGCTGGAATTTCAGCGTATTTAATCCTGATTTCTTCGAGCATTTAGAGCAGCGGATCGCCGATTTGGGACGCCTTGGCATCGAAGCGGATCTTATACTGTTCCATCCGTATGACAGATGGGGGTTTTCGGAAATGAGCCGGGAGGAGGATGACCTCTATTTGCGTTATATCGTGGCCCGCTTGTCCGCTTACCGTCATGTCTGGTGGTCGCTCGCCAATGAATATGATTTGATGTGGGCTAAAACCGGCGAGGATTGGGAGCGTTATGCCCGAATTATTACGGAGAACGATCCATATGGACATTTGCTGTCGAATCACAATTGGCTGACTTTTTACGATCACAGCAAACCTTGGCTGACTCACTGCAGCCTGCAGAGAATCGATGTCTACAAAACCTCGGAGGCCGCGCTGGAGTGGCGGGAGCGCTGGGACAAACCGATCGTTATCGACGAGTGCGCCTATGAGGGCGATATCGACCAGGGCTGGGGGAACATTACCGGCGAGGAAATGGTGAGGAGGTTCTGGGAAGGAACGATCCGCGGTGGATATGTCGGCCATGGGGAAACTTATTTGAACGACGAGGAAGTGTTGTGGTGGTCCAAAGGCGGCAAACTGGTTGGGGGTAGCCCCGCGCGGATCGGTTTCTTGCGCAGCCTGGTCGAGGAAGCTCCGGGACAATGCTGGGAGCCGCTGCGCTCGGACTGGGATCTTCCTTGCGCGGGCATCCGCGATGAATATTATGTCTATTATTTCGGCTTCAACCAGCCCAAATTTCGGATATTCCATATGAGGCCGGGCATCAGGTATAAAGTCGATATCATAGACACATGGGGCATGACGATCGATGAGAGCGCTGGCGTTCACGAAGGCTCGTTCCGCATTGAGCTCCCCGGCAGGCCGTATATGGCCGTACGCCTCACAAGAGCAGAATAGGCTGCTAACTAAGGCGAGGATAAGCTGCAAACCAGTTAGATGAGGTTTGCGGCTTTTGCCGTTTTGCTGGATGTAATACTTGACGACGTGAGCGGATTCGGTTATAGTTACTTTAGTGGTTAAAAGCTTCAAAGCGAACAAGCGTTTAAGCGACAAACTAAGGTTGAATAAGTATAGATAGGGCCACCGGGCCGAAACGATGAAAGGATGATGAACCGTGATCGTAATTACTTCTAACCAAACGCCGGAAGAGCGTATTCAGGAAATTATCGCCGTCATTGAGAAGGAAGGCTTGCAGGCGCATGTCTCGCGGGGCAGCGACCGTACGGTAATCGGGCTGATCGGCGCGATCGAGCCGCAGCTCGCCGAGCATTTGCGTCAGATGAAGGGCGTAGAAAATGTCATTAAAATTTCTAAATCCTACAAGCTGGCCAGCCGCGATTTCCATCCGGAGAATACGGTGATCGAGATCGGCGACGTGAAGATTGGCGGCGGGGATCTCGTCGTAATGGGCGGCCCATGCGCCGTGGAATCCCCGGAGCAGATCGATGAAATCGCCCGGTTGGTTAAAGCGGCAGGCGGCCAGGTGCTGCGCGGCGGAGCGTTCAAGCCGCGGACGGGCCCATACAGCTTCCAGGGTGTTGGGGTAGAGGGGCTGGTCATGATGGCCGAGGCTGGGAAAAAGCATGGCCTGCTTACGATTACGGAAGTGATGACGCCGGAATACGTTGATGTATGCGCAGAGTATGCGGATATTCTGCAGGTTGGTACGCGCAACATGCAGAACTTCGATCTGCTGCGCAAGCTAGGAGCCTGCGGCAAACCAGTGCTGCTGAAACGCGGCTTCAGCGCGACCTACGACGAGTTTCTGAATGCGGCGGAGTACATTTTGGCAGGCGGAAATCCGAATGTGATGCTATGCGAACGCGGTATCCGCACTTTTGAAACCTACACGAGAAATACGCTGGACCTGTCGGCGATTCCGGTGTTGCAGGGCTTGAGCCATCTGCCGGTCATCTCCGACCCGAGCCATGGCACGGGCCGCCGCGAGCTGGTAGAACCGATGACGAAAGCGTCGGTTGCCGCAGGCGCAGACGGACTCATTATCGAAATGCATACTGATCCGGACAATTCGATGACAGGCGACGGTGTACAATCCTTGTTCCCTGATCAATTCGCCGCATTGCTCCGCGATCTGGAGAAGCTCGCCCCATTGGTCGGCAAACGTTTCGATACACCGAAAGCGGCTGTTCAAGTATAAGAGAAGCTTCTATCGACGAATTGAATTTTCTATATAAATACCAACAACACCCCTCTAGCCTTCATGAGAACGGCTAGAGGGGTGTTGTTGGTATGGACGCTGTATTTTGTGGGAGCCCTTTGTCTATTTCAGCTCCAGATCGGTTTATTTAAAATTATCGAATCTGCTGCCGCAGGATTCGCGGATAACGAGCTCGGGCTCTACAACGATGCTGCTTGTCTCGGACTGGCTATTCATCAGGTCGTACAGCATTAAGCCGGCCAGCCTGCCGATCTTCTCCTTATTTTGCCGGATTGTTGTAAGCGCCGGATTCGTATATTTGCAGGCTTCAATATCGTCGCAGCCGATAATCGCCACATCCTGCGGCACCCGCAGCTTGTGCTCCTTCAGGGCGCGCATGGCGCCGATCGCAATCAGGTCGGAGGCGGCAAAGATTGCGCGCGGCAGGGAGCCGGATCGAATCATCCGATTCATTGCTTCATATCCGCTCGTCTCAAAAAAATGCTCTCCGTTTACGAACCAATCCTCGTTCAGAGGCAGGCCGAAGCTGTCAATCGCGTCCTTGTAGCCGGCCTCGCGCATATTGGAGATATCTGATTCCTGCGTACTTCCGATATAGCCAAGCTCCCGATAGCCTTGCAGGTAAAAGTGCTCTACCACTTTGTATGACATTTTGTAATTATCAGACATAATATACCCGGAGTTTTTGCCCTTGAGCTCGATATCGACGCCAATGCAAGGAATGTCGCTCAAATCCAGCTCGTTGATGGAGGGTTCCAGCTGCTGGCCTGTGACAATGATGCAGCCATCTACTTGGAAGTGCTTACAACGAGCGAGATACTCACCATCGACGGCATAGAACTTTTCGTTGGAGAAGAAAAGAAGATCGTAGCCGAGCAGGCCAACCTGCTTCTTGAAGGAGTTTAGCACCTCAACAAAAAAGGGATGGGTGAAATCGATATTGAGTTTACCAGCAAAAATAACGCCGATCAGGTTCGACTTTTTTGTTGCCAAGGTTTTAGCCGAGTTGGAAGGAACGTAACCCGTCTGCTTCATAATTTCCAGAACTTTATTTTTCGTATCTTCAGAAATATCGCTATAATTGTTAATGATCTTGGATACGGTCGATACCGAAACCCCGGCCATTTCCGCGATCGTTCTAATGTTGATGGACAAGAGACATAACCCCCTTCTTGATAAAGCAAGCACATGGACTTCGGATGGCAAGCCGTTAGTCCTTGGCACATAGAAGCAAGCTTCGCTGCGAATCATGGAGCTTTAGACATAGCTTGATATGCTTTATTTACGAAAATTTCATTACAGAAAAGCGTTAAAACTCATGTTTCGCGAAAATCACGAAAGCACTTTCGTAAAATATCTTACCTCTTTTTTTTGCCTCGGTCAATGCGGAAAAAGTCAGAAGGACATAATTAACCCTTGATTTATAAGGGATCTCTCAGCAATATGAGAAGAAATCCCAGGATACGACAAGAAAAACGAATTTATTTAAAATAGGACTTTACAAAAAAAATAAATGATGTAATAATGATTTTGACGAAACCGCTTTCGGAAATTCTGTCGTTAGAGCATTGGAACTACGAAAATACGAAACGGCGAAATGCTTGAATTAGCTAGGGCTATTTTCATAGTTTAAATGTTTCAATGGGGAAAGCAGCCGATGAGGTTTCGAATAATCAATGACTATAAATAGGGGGAAATATCATGGTCAAGAAAATTTCTGCGATCGTTCTTGCGGGCGCATTGACGCTAAGCCTGGCGGCATGCGGCAGCGGAAACAAAGAAGCTACCGGAACTAACGGCGATGCCAGCAAGGCTTCCGGACAGAAACAAGTGATCAAGATTCTTCACTGGAAGCAAGAGAACATTAATAAGGCAATGAAAGAAATCAATGAAGCGTTCGAAGCGAAATATCCGGAGTATAAAATCGAGTACACGACGACAGGACCGGATGATGAGTATAAGCAAGCGCAAAGAGCAAGACTCACAGCGAACGACGTTGACATTCTTGCCGATTTGTCCGGCATGAGACTGTCTCCGCAGGAGTGGACGCCTGGCGCAAAGGTGCCTGACTGGGAGCAGTGGATCAACTCCGGTCTGATCGCGGATCTGTCAGATCAAGCTTTCGTGAGCAAATGGAACGCCAACGATATTGAAAAAGCCGGTACATATAAAGGCAAAGTATACGCCATTCCTACTGGCAAAGTAGCGATGTCCGGCTTGTTCTACAATAAAGAGATCTTCGAAGAGCATGGACTTGAAGTACCGAAGACGTGGAGCGAGTTCATCCAATTGAACGAAACACTGAAGTCCAAAGGCATTACGCCAATCGGCGTAGCGGGCAAAGACGTATGGCCGTTGAAGCTGCCAGTGTTCGCGCTGCAAGCGAAAATTCTGGGTGGCGGCAATCAGCAAAAATGGATCGAAGGCGTATGGAAAGGCGAAACGGCGTTCAATGATGCCGAAGCGGTTGAAGTGCTTGAGAAAATGAAGACTCTTCAAGACAATTACATGATCGAAGGCTTCATGGGTATCGACTATGCATCCGCTCCTGCAATTTTTGCAACGGGCAAAGTAGCTATGCTGGCTGACGGTTCTTGGGATGCTCCGACGATCGCTACGGCGAATCCAGACCTGAAGTTCGGTTACTTCCCAGTGCCGGCTACCGAGGATGCTGCGAAAAACGCTTCTTTCGTAGGTAAATACGATGTAACCTGGTATGTTGCCGAGAAAGGCCCGAACAAAGAAGGCGCCCTGAAATGGCTGGAGTTCTTCTCCGAGCCTGAGAACTACACGACATTTGTTAAAGCTGCCGGATTCATCCCTACAATGGATGGAATCTCGACGGACAGCGACTTCATCGATAATGAGTTGACGCCTTATCTTGGCGATTTCGAACTGGCTTATGAAATCATGATGATCAACCGCGAAAATGTAGGTGAGCATCTTGCTGCTGAAGGCGTGCATACGGAATACCTTGCACCAGGCGGAGAGTTCAAGACAGCGAAAGAGCTTGCTGACGTACAACAGAAAGAATGGGAAGCTGCGGCTCCTAAATAAGTTTCAAAGCGATAACCATACTGTACTGTCTCGGGGTCTGATTGTTCAGGCCCCGATCATTTATTGATTCGTAACCCGCGAGGTGAGAGAGATGTACCCATTTGGAAAAGGCATGGCCCGCTACGTACCCCTGTTGCTTTTATTAATACCTTTTGCATTGTACGTAGTTTTTTATTTTGGACCTTCTGTGATGACTGTGATTTATTCCTTTACAGATGTTAAAAATCTTCCCGGCAGTACGATGAAATTCGTCGGGCTGGAAAATTATCATGATTTATTTTACTCCGGAAACTCTGGAGAACGTTGGCGCTCCATTACGAATACACTGATTTTCATGTTTATAGTAACGATTGTGCAGAACGGGGTCGCCCTGTTCGTAGCGGTTCTGCTGAATCAGCGGCTGCGCGGCGATTATTTCTATCGCGCCGTATTTTTCCTCCCGGTTGTGCTTGGGGTTGCTGTTGTTGCCTTGATCTGGGGGATGATGTTCGATCCGATGAGCGGTCCGGTAAACATGCTGTATGACTGGCTGTTCGGTTATAAGGACATGTTCTTTGCTAGCTTCACGCATGCTTTTGGCTACATTATATTCGTGCAAATATGGATGTACATGGGTTATTCCATGCTCATCTTTCTCGCTGGCCTGCAATCCGTTCCCAAGGATTTGTATGAGGCTGGCTATATCGACGGAACGAGCAAATGGCAGTCCTTCCGTCATATTACATTCCCGCTTATCGCTCCATCCTTTACAGTAAACATGCTGCTATCGATCATCGGCGCTATGTCGACCTTCGATATTATTCTGGCAACTACGGATGGCCGCTTTAATACGAGAACAATGGCATATGACGTCTATAAGGAGACCTTCCGCGGCAGCCTTGACATGGGACTTCCGTCCGCGCTGTCCGTCGTGCAGTTCCTGATCATTTTGGTCTTTGTTGTTGTGGCCGTAAGACAGACGCGCAAGAGAGAGGTGGAATATTAATTATGAAAAATTCCAGATCATTTGCAATCCTTTCTTACGCCGTTGTTGCCGTGCTGCTAGTTCTGTATCTAGTACCGCTAATTCTAGTACTGAACGTATCTTTGAAGTCGTATCCTGAATATTTGATCAACCCGATTGGTTTCGTTAAGGAAATCCAGTGGAGCAACTATATCACCGCATGGACGGAAGGGAACTTCGCCAACTACTTCATCAACAGTTTGATTTATACCGGCGTCGCTACTGTGCTGACGATTATTGTGTCGGTTATGGGCGCGTTTCCGGTTGCGCGCAAATACGTGAAGTGGAGCGGGTTCATCTACATGTTCTTCCTGCTGTCGCAGTTCCTGCCGAACCCGATGGTTGCCCAGTACAAGCTGATGCTTGGCTTCAAGGAATCCCTTGGCATCTTCGGATATGACACGAAACTTGGTTATATCGTTCTGAAAACGACGGGCACCGGCGTAGTATTCATGATGTTCGTCGGCTATATCAAATCGATCAGCCGCGAGCTGGATGAAGCCGCAGGGATCGATGGATCCGGATACATCCGTTATTTGTTCCAAATGGTAACTCCGCTGATGAAGCCGGTTATCGCGACCGGGGTTATTTTGACGGCAATCGGCATCTGGAATGACTTTGTCGGACCGATTATGTACTTGCCGAGTCAGGCAAACTATCCGATAACATTCGGATTGAAAGAGTTTAAAGGCCAGTACGGCAATAACTGGCCGCTGCTTGCCTGCGGAATTACCATCGTGGCGGCTCCGCTCATCATACTGTATACATTTATCCAGAAATATCTTGTAGACGGAGCTCTTGCAGGCGCCGTTAAATCGTAACCTGGTGAATCCCGCGCCTGCCTCACATGGAGCGGGATTCGTTATGAATAAAGCAATTTAGGAGAGGGAGAAGAGACGATATGACAAAGTCCGGTTGGCAGTTTCAAGGAGAACAGGGCGTATTTAAACTCAAGCATCCAGAGAAAAACAGCTATTTGTATTTTCCCTTAGTCAATGAAGCGGGAATGATGTCGGCCATTACGCCAAATTTACATGGGGGGATTACGTCAGGACATAATACATTTCTGATGGAGCCGGTATCGGTGGATGATTTACATAATTCCAAGGCTTCACGGAATTTCTGGCTTTATATTGCGGGCTACGGCGCTTGGTCCGTCAGCGGCAATTCGGCGAAGCAGAATGCGGCTCAGTTCGTGTCTGATCAAGAGGAAAGCGAAATGGAAGCGGGTTTCTTGTGGCACAAGCTTACCCGTCATTATGCTAAGCTTGGCGTAAAGGCGGAAACGACCAGCTTTGTACCTGCTAAGGATGATAAGATCGAGCTGATGAAGGTGAAAATAACCAACACCGGAACCGCTCCGCTGGAATTCACTCCCACGGCGGCGATTCCATTGTATGGGCGTTCTGCGGATGACCTCCGGGATCACCGTCATGTCACTTCTTTGCTGCATCGCATTTACGTGGCTGAATATGGCATGGAAGTCCAGCCTGCGTTGTCCTTTGACGAACGGGGACATCGTGTAAATAAAGTGACTTACAGCGTACTCGGGGCGGAAGGCAGCGGCAAGGCGCCTATCGGCATGTTCCCGATCAACGAGGAATTCATAGGGGAAGGCGGGGCGCTCGATTGGCCGGAGGCCGTCGTTCGCAACCGCGAACCGCTGGCGACTGCTGGCACTGAGCTTGAAGGTTATGAGGCGGTCGGCGCACTGCGATTCGCCCCTGTACAATTATTGCCCGGGCAATCGGTGAGTTATGTTGTAGCCATGGTTATTTCGGACGACCGGCTCGAGCAAGGGAAATATGCGGCCCAATACTTGTCCGAAGCGCAGTTCGACGCTTTGCTGCAGGAGAATGAAGCGTACTGGCGGGATAAGCTGGATACGATCAAATTCAAGTCCGGCGATGCTGAGCAGGATCTTTGGATGAAGTGGGTTACCCTGCAGCCGATATTGCGCCGCCTGTACGGCAACTCATTCCTGCCATACCATGACTACGGCCGCGGCGGCAGAGGCTGGCGCGATCTGTGGCAGGACTGCCTGGCGCTGATGGTGATGGAGCCGAACGAAGTAAGACATTTGCTGGTGAACAACTATGCAGGGGTCCGCATCGACGGCAGCAATGCCACGATTATCGGTTCCAAGCCGGGCGAGTTCATCGCAGACCGTAACAACATTCCGAGAGTATGGATGGATCACGGTGCTTGGCCTCTTCTGACGACACTGCTGTATGTACATCAAAGCGGCGACCTGGATATTCTCCTGCAGCCGCAGACGTATTTCCGGGATATCTTTGTGAAGCGCTGCGGCGAACGGGATTTAAGCTGGAGCGCGGACAACGGAAACAAGCTGACCACTGTGGATGGCAGCATCTATGAAGGCACCATTCTGGAGCATATTTTGCTGCAAAATATCGTTCCGTTCTTCCATGTCGGCGAGCATAACAATATCAAGCTGGAGGGCGCGGATTGGAACGACGGGCTTGACCTTGCACCAAATCGCGGCGAGAGCGTGGCGTTTACGGCATTCTATGCCAGCAACTTGCTGGAACTGGCCGAGCTTTTAACCCATCTCAAGGACAATGCGGGCATCGAAACGATCGAGCTGGCCGAGGAAATGGGCATTCTGCTGGATTCGCTCACAGGGCCTGTGGATTACGAGAGCGTGGATGCGAAGCTTGCATTGCTGAATCGCTACTATGACGCCGTTACTCCTGCCGTAAGCGGCAAGAAGCTCAAGCTGGATATCGCGAAGGTGGCAAGCGATTTAAGAAGCAAGGCAGAATGGGCCATCAGTCATCTGCGCAGCAATGAGTGGATCTCCAGCAAGGAAGGCTACGAATGGTTTAACGGTTACTACAATGACGATGCCCAGCGGGTTGAGGGAGATTTCCCGCAAGGTGTACGCATGACGCTGACCGGCCAGGTGTTCAGCATTATGGGAGGCGTGGCTACGGATGAGCAGGTCGGCAAAATTTCCGAGGCTGTAGACCGCTATCTGAAGGATGCGAAAATCGGCTACCGCCTGAACTCGAACTTTGGGGGCATCCAGCAGAACCTGGGCCGTGCCTTTGGGTTTGCGTTCGGTCATAAAGAAAACGGCGCGATGTTCAGCCATATGACGGTTATGTACGCCAACGCTCTCTATAAGCGCGGTTTCGTCAAGGAAGGCTACGAGGTGCTGAACTCCATTTATAACCTTTCTACCGATTTTGAGCTGAGCCGAATGTACCCGGGCGTGCCTGAATATATCAATGAAAAGGGCCGCGGCATGTATACTTTCCTGACAGGTTCGGCCAGCTGGCTGCTGCTGACAGAACTGACGGAGGTTTATGGGGTGAAGGGAAGCTACGGTCATCTGCATCTTGAGCCTAAGCTGGTCAAAGAGCAGTTCGACGGTCAGGGCGAGGCTGCGGTGGAGACGTTGTTTGCGGATCGCATGCTGCAAATCGTATACCGCAACGCCGCCCTTCTCGATTACGGACAATACCGGATCGGTTCGATTGCCGTAAACGGCCAAAGCGTGCAATTCGACGTTTCGGGCTCTGGCGCTCTGATCCAGCGTTCCTTGCTCGATGCGCTGCCGAAAGAGGGCGCGCAGCGGATCGAAATCGTACTGGAACAAAAATAATTATAGAAAACCCTGTTGCTCCGAAGGTGTGAGCCGGGGTTTTCTGGCTTAACGGAGTTATTCAGCTAGAGAGAAAAAGCGATAGATCGCTTGAATACTAGAGGGGACAAGTATGGGATTTCAATTAAGCAATGAACATTTAATCGTAGACATCGCGGCAGTGGGCGATTACAAGGGCACACGCTTCGACTGGAGCGGCTTCATTACGGGCATTACTATGCGCGAAGGAAATCATTCCTTTTGCGTGCCAGAGAGCTTGAAGAGCGGAGAGGGCACTGGCGGATCGGGGCTATGCAACGAGTTTTCCTTAAAGGAAGCCATCGGGTATGAGGATGCCACGGTCGGGGGGCAGTTTCCGAAGCTCGGCGTAGGGCTGCTCACGCGAACGGATGCCGCGCCTTATCAATTTTACCGGAATTATCCGCTGCAGCCTTACCGGATCGATGCTGAAATAAGAAATGAGCAGAACATCGTATTTACGGTTCATCCTATGAGTTGTGGCGGGTACGCTGCGCAGCTGGAGAAGTCCATCTCCCTTGACCGGAACAGGCTGCGAATCGAATATCAACTAACCAATACGGGCACACGCGAAATCCGTACGGAGGAATACAACCATAATTTCTTGGGTATTGATGGGCAGCCAATCGGGCCTGATTATGATTTGCAATTTCCTTTTGCGATTGAAGCATGGACCGATGAACCTGGAACGATGGATGGTTTAAGGATTGATGGAGGAGCGGTTGCCTGGGAGCGCGTGCCGGATAAGCCTTTTTATTTTCATATCGGCGGTTATTCAACCTGTGCGTCCCCTTGGCTGTGGAATTTAAAGCATCGGCCAAGCGGGGCCGGTGTTCGGGAAATAAGCTCCTTCCCGGTCTATTCCGCCGCGGTATGGGGAATGGGGCATGTCGTATCCCCGGAGATGTTTATCCGTATCGAGCTTCAGCCTGGAGAAAGCCAAAAATGGTCGCGAATATATGAATTTTACCGTGAGCCTTGATCATTTCTTCGCCCGGATGAAGCGTTAATGTGTCAATTCTGCAAAATATCAAAATCCAATGAAATATCAGCTTGCTGGAAAAAAGAATAGTTGCTATGATAAACCTTATCAAAACTTCGAAAGCCTATAAACAAGTGTTAAGAGAGGACGGGGGAGAAATGAGTAAGAGAGCTTATAATTTTAACGCAGGACCTGCAGCGCTTCCGTTGGAAGTACTGGAACGGGCTCAGGCGGAATTTGTAGATTATCGCGGCACGGGAATGTCAATTATGGAAATGTCGCACCGCGGAGCGGTTTATGAGGAGACTCACAATGAAGCGGCAAGCCGTCTCCTGAAGCTGTTCGGCAATCCTGAGGGATACAAGGTGTTGTTCCTGCAGGGCGGCGCTTCTACACAATTTTCGATGATTCCGATGAACTTCCTCACGGAGGGCAAGACAGCTGGCTATGTCATGACGGGTAGCTGGGCCGGCAAGGCAATTAAAGAAGCGAAGCTGATCGGCGAAGTGTTCGAGGCCGCTTCCTCCAAAGAGAGCAAGTTCATGAACCTGCCGGATCTAAGCAATCTGAAATTGCCGGACAATGCCGCATATCTGCATGTGACTTCCAATGAGACGATTGAAGGAACCCAGTTCAAGAGCTTCCCGGACACAGGCAGCGTTCCGCTGATCGCGGATATGTCCAGCGACATTCTGTCCCGTCCATTCGATCTTACGCAATTCGGCATGGTATATGCCGGCGCGCAGAAGAATTTGGGGCCATCCGGCGTAACTGTAGTCATCGCCCGCGAGGAGCTGCTTCAGGATTCGCCGAAGCACCTGCCGACGATGCTGCGTTACGACACACATGCAGGCAACAACTCCCTGTACAACACACCGCCTTCTTTCTCGATTTACATGGTAAACCAAGTGTTGAAATGGATTGAAGAGCAAGGCTCGCTTGAAGGCATCGAGAAGAAGAACCAGGAGAAAGCAGCGCTTCTGTATAACGCGATCGATAATAGCGGCGGATTCTATCGCGGATGTGCAGACACAGGCAGCCGCTCGTTGATGAACGTGACCTTCCGCCTGGCTTCGGAGGAACTGGAGAAGCAGTTCGTGAAGGAATCCGAGAAAGAAGGCTTCGTCGGCCTGAAGGGACACCGCAGCGTCGGCGGGCTGCGCGCATCAATCTACAATGCGGTGCCTTACGACAGCATCAAAGCACTGGTTGATTTTATGGCAGAATTCCAGAAGTCGAACGGATAAGCAGCCAAAGACGTTTAGCCGCTATTTACAATAAGGGATCGTGAGGTCCCGGAGCGGGTTCAGCGGAGCGGGCTTCCCGGCTGAAGATAGATAAAGCCTCTCGCCATGGTCGATGGCGGGAGGCTTTTTTATTTTTAGGAAGCTGTATTCATTGTTATAATAAAGAAATGAGAGAAATTCAAAACTGAAACAAGTGAGGAAATGGATGTATGACTTTGCATATTGTACTTGTTGAACCGGAAATACCAGCAAACACGGGAAATATCGCGCGCACCTGTGCGGCAACGGGAATTCATCTGCATTTGGTGCGCCCGCTTGGCTTCCGCACGGATGATGCCACATTAAAGCGTGCCGGGCTTGATTACTGGTATGCGGTAAATATCGAATATCACGATTCATTTCGAGAGGTCGAAGAGAAATACAGCGGCAGCCGCTTCTTCTTTGCGACGACGAAGGCGCAGAAGCGCTATACTGATTTCGAATACCAAGACGGCGATTTCTTTGTGTTCGGTAAAGAAACGAAGGGCCTTCCGGATGAAATTCTGCAGGCTCATCCAGATCAGCTGATCCGGATGCCGATGACGGATAAGGTACGTTCCTTGAATTTATCCAATTCAGCGGCGATCATTGTGTTTGAAGCGCTGCGGCAGTTGGATTTTCCGGGGATGCAATAAGAGCGGTGGACATCAAGAACGAGGAGAGGAATTGACCATGTCTAGAACAGAACGAGAGAAAATGTTGGCCGGAGAAATGTATGATGCTTCGGACTCGCAGCTGGTAGAGGACAGGCTGCGGGCCAGAAGATTAACCCGATTGTTTAATAATACGCAGGAGGATGAACTGCCTCGCAGAACAGAGCTGCTGGGAGAACTGCTGGGATCGGCAGGGGAAAATGCTTATATCGAGCCGACTTTTCGCTGTGATTACGGCTACAACATTCACGTAGGTCGTCAATTTTATGCAAATTTCGACTGCGTTATTTTGGATATTTGCGAAGTGAGAATCGGGGATTATTGCTTCATGGCTCCTGGCGTGCATATCTACACGGCAACCCATCCGCTTGACCCGCAAGAGCGGAATTCCGGATTGGAATACGGCAAGCCGGTAACCATCGGCAACAATGTATGGATTGGAGGCCGTGCTGTCATCGTTCCCGGGGTAACAATCGGTGACAACGTAGTCATTGCAGCCGGGGCCGTTGTGACTAGAGACGTTCCTCCCGGTGCTGTCGTAGGAGGAAATCCAGCAAAAATATTAAAATATGTCGAATTAAAGCAGGAATTCTCGGGAAAATAGCGAAAGATATAGAGAGGGAAGTAGTATTTTCGTTCAACAATGTACATACCATTTTTAGGAGAGGTGTAAGTAAATATGAAACCTGCTGGTGTGGTCCGTAAAGTGGATCAGTTGGGAAGAATCGTTTTGCCCAAGTCGCTGCGTAAGAGGTATCAAATGAATGAGGGAGATCCTGTTGAAATTTTAGTGCAGGGAGACCATATCATTTTGGAGCGCTATCGTCCAAAATGCGTGTTCTGCGGCTCTATGGAGAGCGTCAGCGACTTCAAGGAACGCTGCATCTGCAATCAATGCCTCGTTGAGATGAACCGCCTCACATAAGTCACATAGTCAAGGAATATAGGCGTCTGCGTAATGCAGATGTCTATTTTTCGTTGTTCTCTCCGTTTAAATAAGCTTCCCTTGCGGGAAGCTCATTTAAGGTCTTGCTTACAATCCTTTTGTTTTATCGTTATTATACGACGAGGTCAAAATACCGCAAAGATACAAAGCAAACACCAAAGTCACGATCCAAAATGTCATCGAAAATGAAAACAAAGGTGACACCTCCACATTTAACTGCCTCTTATTATACCCGCCTCTGCCTAAAAAATAAATGCTTATATGATATATTTCATAGATAATGGCTGGAATGGCCTTTTATTTAAAGAACAGGAAATGGGTAGGCACGGGACGCAGCTGGCCATCCGAAGGATTGTTGATCACTTTGCCATTCCATACGAGTGATGAGGATCCCCCGCCGTCCAGATTATAAGCGTTCACTACCCCCATATTATACAGCTTGTCCTGTAATTCCTGCAGCGTGGCTCCCGAGTTGCCATTCTCGTTGTACCCGTCAATAACTAGTATGATCAACTGGTCGTCCTTATAGTTGCCTATGACGGTTCGCGGTGCTCGCAGGGGAGAGGTTTGCCATTTTAATGGTATTGCCGTTTTTTGTCCGTCCTTCAGCAGAATCGGCACGAAGGATGCTCCAAAGGAGGGCTCGAGCCTGTCCAGCTGCGCCTTGTCCTTGAATTTCCCGCCGATCAGTTTGCCGTTCTTATCCATTCCGACGAAGAACAAATCCTTATAGGAGGGCTCAAAGCCGTTCAGATATTTCCCGTTGAGCATAGTCGTGCTCAGCGGGTAGCGCTTGCCCTTGGAATCCGCAAAACCGCCGGCATTGATTCCCGCCACGGCTCCGTACCGTGAAACGGCTTGCTTTGTCGTCTCCGAGCCGCCGAGCTTGTCGCCGCCGAGCGTCATCTTCATAGCTTCCGGAGACTTCAGCTTCACCTTCACTGCATATCCTTTATAGTTGCCGGGGTTCACTTTATATAGCTCAAGGATGATCCGCTCGCTCTTGATCGTTTCCTTCGGGCTGCCGAGCTTTGCGGTAATGCGCTTGTTATAAATGATTTCCGGTTTTGCTGCTGTATTCTGGGCCGTTTGCACGATCGTTGTCATCGTATTTGTCGTTTTGTGATAAAGCTCAGCCGTCTCGCGAATGGTGGAGATGGTATATTTGGCTGTCTCATCGGCTTGTTCGAGACCGGACGAAATGGAGCCGAAGGCCTGATCCATTTGCTGAGCATCGGCAGTAATTAATTCTGGCTCGGTCGTCCAGCTGATCTTGGGCCCGCTCAGAATCAACGCGATAAGCAGACCGAACAGAGGGGCGGTCGCAAGCAGAAAGAACCGGTTTATTCCTTTGATCTCGGCCATTATTTCAACAATTCCATCTGTTTCTGCAGCTTGGCCAGCTGGTTCTTCACTTCGCTGAGCTGAGAATACAATTTATTGCTGTTATCGGTCTTATCGCTTGCGTTGTCCTTGGTGAAGGTAAGCAGTTCATTGAATGTCTCCACTTTGCTGTTCAACTGCTCCACTTGCTCGGATAAAGCCGTCAGCTGGGTCGTATAATCGGCTTTCATGATTTTCGTGTGAGCCTGTATGCGGGCATCAAGCTGATCCAGCATCGATTGCTTCAAATGATTGCTATACATATAAGCGGCGGTGACACCTGCGCCAATGAGTAGAATCCAAATAAGCAGAACGGTTTTTACGGAAGGCCTTCGCGTTCTCCTGCTGGGGAGTGGTTCGGAAGTGGTCATAGGCTCCGTAGAATAAGACAATTTCATCACCTCAACTTAGTAGTTCAAGTTTACATTCTATCACGAGCACTTTTTAATGGCAAAAAACGATAGATTGCTGTATTTGCTTCCTGTTGAATGGGAAATTTGTCCTGCTGTACAATGGCTGAAACGACGAGTCATGGAGGCGGATACATTGGAACGCTGGTTGGATTTGGGGCAAAGAAAGCAGCTATTGCCTTTTGGACAGCAGTTCGGCAGATGGAGCGACGGGACGGAGATGATATCCCTTGCGCTTTGTGGAGGCGACGGAGGGGAAGGCATCGAGGAGCTGGATGCAGTGCTGCGAAGGGCAAGGATGAAGCCGGAGCTTCCCGATGCCGAAAGCGGAGGCGATCCCCAAGGCTGCCAGCCGCTGCGGGATTGGCTGTCGGCCGCCTACACAGAGGAAGAGGGCTGCCGTACGGATTCAAGCCAGCTGCTGCTGACTGGCGGCAGCGCTGAAGCGATGGATATTATCCTGCGCTGGTGCCTGAACATCGGCGGCACAGTGCTGCTGGAGACGCCGGCGTCGCCGGAGATGCTGGAAGCGGTTCGCCAGCAGGGGGGGCAGGCTATTCTCATACCGTGCGATAAGGAAGGGATGCTGCTAGAAGCACTGGCGCGTGAAATTGAGAGAGAGCGGCCGTCGCTTATTTATGTCGCGCCCCGGTACTCCAATCCTTCGGGCCGGGTGTGGAGCGAGCACAGGCTAGAGGAACTGCTGCGATTGGCAGCACGTCATGCCCTGCTGGTGGTTGAAGATGACTGTGCGGGAGCCATTCCGTTTAGAAGCAAGTCTGCCGGGGATAAAGCCGCAGAGGAAAGGGCAGGGGATATAGCTGAACCACAAACGCTGTATCGGCTGCGACAGAAGGAGGCTCCCTTATACTTCGGGGCTGAAGTGGTGGGCATGGGATCATTCCAGGCTACGGCGTTCCCGTCTTTGCCTGTTGCCTGGATCCGGGGCAGCGAGCGCTCGATCCAGGCATTAGCCCATATCCGGACCGCTATGCGAAAACGCTTGAAGGCTCCGGCTCTGGAGAAGGCGGCCTATGAGCAGCGTCTCTATGCGCTGCTCAGTGCTCCGGCGTTCTCTTGGCCGGAGCATGCTGCGCGGCTGGCGGCGGAGTATGCCGCCCGGCGCGCAGCTATGCTGGAGCAGCTTCGGGAGCAGCCCGCGTGGCATGGCGCCAGCTTTGAAGAGCCGCGGGGCGGGCTCTTCCTCTGGCTGCGCCTGCCGCCGGGCCTATGCTCCGAAGCGCTGCTCCGCGCGGCGCTGCCGAAGGGCGCCGCGTTCATGCCCGGCGCGCGCTGTTACGCCGCCGGGGCCGTGGCGCCGCCGGATGGGGACGCCATCCGGCTGACGTACGCCGCGCACAGCGCGGTGCGGCTGCGCCGGGGCCTGGCGCGGATCGCGGAGGCGATCGCGGAGTTCACGGCGCGCGGCCTGGGCTGAGTGCAGGCGAAGCTCCGGCGCTGCTTGGCCGTGCTCGGCTGCGGTGCAGGCAAGGCTTAGGCAGCGGCCCGGGTAGTGCACGGGCAAGGCGCAGTCAAATCATGCGCTCGTCTCATGTGCGCATGAATCGCTGCTTAATCGTCCGCCGGCTCCAAGGCTTCCGCCGCTGCCGCTGCCGCCGCTGCGCCCGCTGGCATGCCCTCAATGACGGCGGCATACTCGTGCAGCGCCTTAACGCCCGCCGGTGTCAACGTGTAGCGTCCCCGCGCTACACGGTCGAACCAGCCGTAGTAATTGCGCTGCAGGATGTCCGCCGCCGTGCCAACGCCGCTGCTGGCGCGAACCTCGCGCGGGGCCATGATGCCGCCGTCCCGCAGCGCGCTGGCGACCCGCAGGGCCCTTTCACGGTAAGCTGTCACCAGCTTCTTCCCATGGCTTCCGCCGACATTGTAGTCCCCGCTTCGCTCATGGAACTCATGCAGCAGGCGCGCTGCACGTGTCTTGACAACTTTTGGGGCGGGGACAAATACTTTATCGCCAGGCGAACATAACACCTCGATAAACGGGCTTTTTGTTTTATAGCGGGTCACCGTGATCAGGCCGAGCCCAAGCTTGCGGCACAGAAGGGTGATCTCGTTCCACTTCTGATTATGCGCTCCCTTTTTAGGGCGATTCCGCTCTACGGCCAAATATACCTCGCTGCTAAGCTTCTGTCTCTCCAGACCTTGAAGCAGCAGCGAAAGATTGAACGTCTTCTTCAATTCGACGATTAGCGGCTCCTCCTGGTCCGGATGGATGCCGACGAGATCGCAGTGGCGAACCTCGCTGCGAATGACGTAACCCCGCGCCTCGAAAAAGGCTTTCAGCGGGGCGTACAATTCGGTCTCATGCTGAACGGCCATGATCCGATCTTCCTTTCTGCAGATTGCTGGGTGCTAGGATTAAATTATATCATAACCCAGCTTTTGCTATAGAAGGTAATCCGGCGCGTATTTTAACAATTCCAATTTTTCCGATAAGAATATTTTTTGGCGCTGAAAATGGTCAACTTCTTCCTTCGATCCGCATAGGTATGTAATACGCTTTTTCTAAAAACATAGATTGATCCATCTCCAGTCTGATCTGCTGCTTTACGCAAGCAAAAGCAGTTGAACGCGGTCTGTCCACGGAGTAAACGCGTTGAGATAGACATTTCATTTTACATGGAGGCTCCAGTTAGTTCAGCAAGGATCACCGGTCGGGAAGGCATTTTGCCCCAAGCGGAAGTACAGGAGGTACCGAACATGGACATTTTCAAACGTATTGCAGCTTACCGTGCGGAAAGCGATTCTCTGGCATGGAGCGGCACTTTTAAGGATTATATCGAGCTGTTGGCCAAGGATCCCTCCCCTGCTATGACTGCCCATGCCCGAGTATATGAAATGATTGAGTCATACGGGATTGAGGAGGTAAACGGGCGCAAGCGGTATAAATTTTTTGAACAGGAAATCTTTGGCCTCGATCAGGCGATCGAAAAGCTGGTGGAGGAGTATTTTCATTCGGCGGCCCGGCGTCTTGATGTGCGCAAGCGGATTCTATTGCTGATGGGACCGGTAAGCGGCGGGAAATCTACACTGGTGACCTTGTTAAAAAGAGGGCTGGAGAAGTTCTCCCGAACCGACAAAGGTGCGGTTTACGCGATTTCGGGCTGCCCTATGCATGAGGACCCGCTGCATCTTGTCCCGCATGAGCTGCGCCCCGAGGTGGAGCAGGCGCTGAACGTTCGGATTGAAGGCAATTTATGCCCCGTCTGCCAGATGAAGCTGAAGACGGAGTACGGCGGAGATATCGAGCGGGTTGCCGTAGAGAGGGTGCTGCTTACGGAAGAAGGGCGTGTCGGCATAGGCACCTTCAGCCCCTCCGATCCGAAGTCGCAGGACATCGCCGACCTGACGGGGAGCATTGATTTTTCTACCATTACGGAATACGGCTCAGAATCCGACCCGCGGGCCTATCGCTTTGATGGGGAGCTAAACAAGGCTAATCGCGGCATTATGGAGTTTCAGGAGATGCTGAAATGCGACGAGAAGTTTCTCTGGAATCTGCTGTCCCTGACACAGGAAGGGAATTTCAAGGCTGGCCGGTTTGCGCTGATTAGCGCTGATGAAATGATTATTGCTCACACGAACGAATCGGAATACAGGGCCTTTATCGCGAATAAGAAAAATGAAGCGCTGCAGTCGCGGATGATTGTCATGCCGATCCCTTACAATCTCAAGGTGTCGCAGGAGGAGAAGATTTACGCGAAGCTTATCGGCCAAAGCGATATGAGGCACGTGCATATTGCTCCCCATGCGCTCCGTTCGGCGGCCATATTCTCGGTCTTGACCCGGCTGAAGGAGACGAAAAAACAGGGCGTCGATCTCGTGAAGAAGATGCGCCTGTACGACGGGGAAGAGGTCGAGGGCTATAAGGATGCCGATTTGAAGGAGCTGCAGAATGAATATTTGGAGGAAGGCATGTCCGGAGTCGATCCGCGGTACGTCATCAATCGCATATCCAGCGCGCTTATCAAGCAGGATTTACACTGCATGGGAGCGTTGGATATCCTCAGAGCGATTAAGGATGGACTTGATCAGCATGCTTCAATTACGAAGGAGGAGCGCGAGCGTTACCTCAATTTTATCAGCATCGCCCGCAAGGAATTCGACGAACTGGCCAAGAAGGAAGTGCAGAAGGCGTTTGTCTACTCCTTTGAAGAGTCGGCAAAAACACTGTTCGAGAACTATCTTGATAATATAGAGGCATTCTGCAACTGGAGCAAAATCCGCGACCCGCTGACCGATGAGGAGCTGGATCCCGACGAGCGGCTGATGCGGTCCATCGAGGAGCAGATCGGCATCTCCGAAAATGCGAAAAAAGCATTTCGCGAGGAAATCCTGATCCGGATTTCGGCCTATTCACGGAAAGGGCGTAAATTTCAATACAATCACCATGACCGGCTGAGGGAAGCGATCGAGAAGAAGCTATTCGCTGACCTGAAGGATATCGTCAAAATTACGACGTCCACAAAAACCCCGGACGAAAATCAGCTCAAACGGATCAACGAGGTCAGTAAGCGGCTGATCGATGAGCACGGCTATTGCCCGGTTTGCGCGAATGAACTGCTGCGTTATGTAGGCAGCCTGCTGAACCGTTGATTTCAGCAAATAGACTGATGAATTCGCAACGCTCTGCTAGAATTGGATGGGGCTCAATTCTAGCAGAGTTTTTTGTGCTGGGCATTTCATTGTTAAATTATTTAATATTGGTCTTTCATTATCAGGGAGTAGAGGGTTATACTAGTAAAAAAGTCGCTGTTAGAAATGTCACAAATAAAAAACATTTACTAGAAGGAGTATATTTTAACATGATTGATCTTTCTCCAGCAAGAGCTAAACAGGTTGCATTCATTGGCATAACCGAAAGTGATCTCGACTTATTAAGGGACTACAGACCTATATTTGAAAAAGTAGTCGAAGAAATAGTGACTCGTTTCTATGAGCATTTGCAGCGGGATCCGGATTTGCTAGACCTGATTAATCGCCACAGCACGATTGAGCGGTTAAAGCAGACACAGCGCCAATACTGGCTGTCCCTTGCTGAAGGAATATTGACGGAGCCGTTTATCGACCAGCGTATCCGCATCGGTAAGATCCATTCCCATATCGGCTTGTCCACGGATTATTACCTGGGAAGCTATATGGTCTATCTTGATTTGGCCATCGAGCTTTTGAAGCCGCTTGCAGGAGAGCGCTGGACAGCTGTAACGCACGCATTGTCCAAAATGTTCAATCTGGACTCTCAGCTCGTGCTGGAAGCTTATGAGAAGCAGGAGAAGAACAAGCTGGAGGTCGTCGCAGCCGAGAAGGACAACCTGCTTAAGGCGGTAACGGAAGTAACGCAGGAGCTTACGGGAATGATCGCCGAGCTTAGCGAAAATTCGCGAATCATCGCTGCGGCAGCAGAGGCTACGGCAGCTTCGCAAGAGACAGCACATGGGCTGGTGGAGCAGCTTCACCAAGAAATCGGAGAAATCGATGAAATGAGCTCTTCGATCCGCGAAATATCCGATCGCACGCATTTGCTGGGGCTTAACGCTGCGATCGAAGCAGCTCATGCCGGAGAGAACGGCCGGGGGTTTGAAGTTGTGGCCGGAGAGGTCCGCAAGCTGGCTCAAAGCTCGAAGCAGACGCTGACGCACATTCAAGGCCTGGTAGAAGGCATCAAGAGCAAGCTTGACCACATCCAGCAGGAATCCGAGGGAATGGCAGTCAGCGCCAAGCAGCAGGCGATGAACTCGGGCGAGCTCTCCATGTTCGTGCAAATGATCGAGAAGGTGGCAGATGATTTAACCCGGCTTCAGAAGGGGGAACAGGCCGAGGCTTGAATTCCCGCTTATGGCCATGAGATGACCCGTCCCTTGAAAGGGACGGGTCATTTGGTTATATCAGCTTGCGGTAATGCTTCTCGCCATCGTAGCTGAATATCGCCTTTTTGCCTTCGACAACTGTTTCCAGATGTACCGTGCGGCCCCAGAGCCGCTGGACGTACGGCAGCGTCCGCTCCAAGTATTTTAGGTCCAGCTCGATGCCCTCATATTGATGCTTGAGCACGAGCTCGCCGGCCCGGTTGAAATTACCGTCCTGGACGACGATGTAAGGCGCTCCCCCGTTGATTCTGGACTCCACCAGCTGGTCCCGGACGTTCTCCCAGGACTTATCGGTAATCTTCCATTCCGGTCCCTGCTTCTCAAAAATATACAAGTCGAGGTCCTGAACGAGTTGTTTGGTCAAATAGCTGCGAAGAAAGGAGGAATCAGAATCCAGCTCGCGAACCTCGAAAATTTTCTCGCGGCCTTTGCCGCCCTCGCGGCCAAACCGCCGCCGCTCCTCCTCGGTCGGCTGGTCCCAGCGCCGTTCGATATCTTCGAATATTTTCAGACCCAAATAATAGGGGTTCAGGCTGTGCCTCGACGGCTGTACGACCGAGGCGTTAAGCTTCGCGTATTCCACCGTCTCCTCGCTGGTCAGGTTCAGCTCGCGCAGAATGCGTTGATGCCAATAGGAGGCCCAGCCTTCATTCATGATTTTCGTTTCCATTTGCGGCCAGAAGTACAGCATTTCTTCCCTAAGCATGCTCATGATGTCCCGCTGCCAATCCTCCAATGATTCAGCATATTCCTGGATGAACCACACAACGTCCTTCTCCGGCTCTGGCGGAAAGTTGGCCTGGCAGCCTTCAGCTTTCCCGGCATTGCCGCCCTCCTCCAGACCCCAGAGATCCTCGTAAGGGCCTTGAGGCTCCATCTGCTGGCCAGCTTCTCTGGCTCTGCGGATTTTCTCCTCCGTCTGCTGCCGTTTATCGTAGCGGAAAGGGCGGATGAGCTGCGGATCGACATGCTCCTGAATGGCGAGCACGGCGTCAATGAACGATTCTACTGTCTGGGCGCCATGTATGAGCTCATATTTGCTGATGCGTTCTGCAGTCGCCGACATGCTCTCCACCATATCCCGGTTCGTCGCCGAGAAACGCATATTGTTCTTAAAGAAATCGCAATGAGCGAGCACGTGAGCCACGATCAGCTTGTTCTGGATCAGGGAATTTCCCTCCAACAGGAATGCGTAGCAGGGGTTCGAGTTGATGACCAGCTCGTAGATTTTGCTCAGGCCGAAGTCATATTGCATCTTCATTTTGTTGAAAATCTTGCCGAAGCTCCAATGACTGAATCGCGTCGGCATGCCGTACGCGCCGAAGGTGTAAATGATATCCGCCGGGCAGATTTCGTAGCGCATCGGGTAGTAGTCCAGTCCGAATCCGTCCGCGATCTCCATGATTTCGGCAATAGCATGCTCCAGTTGCTTCATATCCTCACTCAACTGGCTTTGCCTCCTTCCCGGCGATGGAAAAACCGCTTCAACGCGCTGTAGACCTCGCCCTTATCTTTGATGACGTAATGCATGAACTTCTCCTGCTTAATGTGGCGATAGGCCGACATCAAAGTGCTTCCACGGTTATACTGATTGACCTCACCATAGCCGAACATGTTGCAGCGCTCCAGCAACTCGCCGATGAGCTTGAGGCAGCGGTCGTTGTCCGAGGTAAGGTTGTCGCCGTCGGAGAAGTGGAAGGGATAAATATTGTAGCTGGAATTAGGGTAGCGGGAATCGATGATCTCCAGCGCCTTCTGGTATACAGATGAGCATATGGTGCCCCCGCTTTCGCCCCGGGTGAAAAATTCTTCTTCGGTAACTTCCTTTGCTTCGGTATGATGGGCTAGAAAAACGATTTCGACCTTCTCATACTGCCGTCTGAGAAACCGGGTCATCCAGAAGAAAAAGCTGCGGGCGCAGTATTTCTCAAACGTTCCCATCGATCCCGAGGTATCCATCATCGCGATGATGACGGCGCTTGATCTTGGCACGATGACGTCCTCCCAGGTTTTGTAACGCAAATCGTCCGGAGAAATGCCATGAATTCCGGGTGTCCCTGAGGTAGCGTTGCGCTTAAGGTTCTCGAGAATGGTGCGTTTTTTATCAATATTGGACATGAGCCCTTTTTTACGGATATCGTTGAAGCGGACGGCGACACTATCCAGCTCCTCCTTGTCTTTCTCCTCCATAAACGGCAGCTCCAGCTCGTCGAACAGCAGTTCCTCCAAATCCTCGATGCTGATTTCGGCTTCGACAACGTCTTGCCCGGCCTTATCGCCCGCTTTGCCTCCCTTGCCGCCATCCTTCGGACTGTCCTCAGCGAGTATGTCTCCTACTTGGCTATCACCGTTACCCTGTCCAACGTGCTTATGTTTTTGATAGTTATGGATAAATCGGTATTCCTCCAAGTTGCGGAGCGGGATTTTGACGATCCCTTTACCGTCGGACATAATTATGCTCTCCTCGGTGACTAGATCGGGGAGATTCTGTCTGATGACTTCCCGTACCTTTTCCTGATGGCGCTGCTGATCCTGGTAGCCTTTGCGGTGAAGCGACCAGTCTTCTTTGGAGACAATGAATGAGTACGGGCCAGGTGCATGTGACATGATGAACACCTCCCAATAAAATGGTTGGAAACAGTGAGAGTGGATGTAACTAAAGTATATTCAGGAGAGGGAACGATATGTGAGGGAGAAAGTTTAGTTTGCGTGAATCGACAGGTGGATCATACCTGCGGGCGGGATAGGTGCTGGGACCCTGTTCATCCTCTAATACAATGGGTTAAAATTGGTATATCGACAAAATGTGAGAAAAGGAGCCCTCACTGTGATCAACGATAAAAATGGACTACTTCGTCAATTGCTATCAGAAGGGGGGACGTACAAATCCTTGTATGTCAATCACCCGGATGCCATTTGTGTCATTGATGTGGAAGGGAATTACGTGGATGCCAATCCAGCAACAGAACAGGCTACAGGTTATCCGTCTGAGCAATTTCTGCGGCAGCCGATCGGATGGCTGCTTTGCGGGCAAGAAAGGCAGAAAAAGGATGAATACTTTAAGCAGGCACTTGAAGGCAAGTCCGGGAGTTTTCAGGCCTCCTTCAAGCACAAGGACGGTCATATTTGCGATGCCTACATCACTTATGTTCCGATCGTTCATGAAGACGAGGTGGTCGGGGTATTTTTGATTTCGAAGGATATAACGGAAGTCAAAGCTGTTCAGGAAAGCCTGGAGCAGTCGCGGCAGCTGTATGAGCTGGTATCAAACTATGCGGAGGATGTCATAGCCTCTACCGATCTGGAGGGCAATTGCCTGTCGATCTCCCCGGCGATCCGGAATTTGCTAGGCTACGAGCCTCATGAGCTGATAGGAAAGAATCTACGGCATCTTATTATACAGAATGAAAGCAAATCAGCAGAAGAGAATGGGGGCTGGGATAATGACCGCTCTGTAATAATTGATTTGGTCCAACATAAGAATGGCGGGGAAGTATGGGTCGAAACAAGAATAAGAATCATTTACGATGAACATGGGGTCCCTACGAAGGCGCTTGCAATAGCGCGGGATGTCACGGCCCGGCAAGAGGCTGAAATCAAGCTCCGTAAAAGCGAAGAGACTTTGGCGCAAGCTCAAAGGCTTGCCGTGATAGGTTCGTGGGATTTAGATATGCTGACCGGGCGATTCTCAACCTCTAATGAATTCAACCGAATCTTCCGGCAGAAATTCCGCACCATGCCTGAAATGAATGAGGCGCTGCGCAAACGGCTTCATCCCGTAGATGTTCCACTCTATGAACAAGCGATGAGCGATATATTGCAGGGTGTTCCATACGAAATTACGTACCGTGTCGTGCTTGAATCGGATGAGCTGCAGATAATTCGTTCCCAAGCGACGATAGAATGCGATTCAAGCGGCGCACCTGCCCGAATAATCGGGGTAGTGCAGGACATTACCGACCGCCAAAAGATCGAGGCGGCGCTCAGGGAGAGCGAGCGCCAGTTCAGGCTCATATCCGAATATTCCATGGACTTGATTTCCCGTCATACGGCGGATGAAGAAGCCGTATACTTATTCGCTTCGCAGTCCTCGGTAAGCCTGCTGGGCTACGAGCCGGAGGAAATGACAGGCCGCAGCGCTTATGAATTCTACCATCCGGAGGACGTGCCGATGGTGAAGGAATACCTGGAGACACAGATGAAGTCCCGCAAAGTATACACAGTCACCTACCGGATACGCTGCAAAGACGGCTGCTATATCTGGTTTGAAAGCACGGGGAGGTACAGGTATGACCAGCTTACCGGCGAAATCGACGAGATGATTGTCATCTCCCGCGACGTAACGGAGCGTAAAGAAAGCGAGCGGCGTCTGCAGGAAAGTCAACAGCGTTACAAATCGCTGTTTGAATACAGTCCGGCCAGCGTATATTCCATGGATCTGCACGGGCGGTACCTCACGCTGAATTTCAATTTTGAGCTGCTTACAGGCTACAGCCAGGAAGAGCTTACTACCATGTGTTTCCATGATCTCATCGATCCGGCCGATCTGGTCAAGACTGTTCACCATTTCGAGCTGGCGAAGGAAGGGAAGCCGCAAACCTATGAGACCGCAGTCATTCACAAGGACGGAACCCATATAGCGATCGCTGTCACAAACGTGCCGATCATGGTCGATAAGCGCGTTGTCGGAGTGTACGGTTTAGCCAGTGACATTACGGAAAGAAAGCGTTATGTGGAACAGATCGAGAAGCTCAGCTATCTGCATTCGCTGATTTTGGCATCAGTATCCGAAGGGATATACGGTCTCGATGAGAGCGGCAGGACGGTCTTTATCAACAAAGCAGCAGCCGATATGCTTGGATATGAACAGAAGGATTTTATCGGAAAGTCCAACCATTCCTTGATTCATCATACGACCAGCGATGGGTCGGATTATCCGGCAGAGCTATGTCCGATCTTTCAGACCATGCAGGACGGTGTGTCGCGGGCGGTTAAAGAGGATGTGTTCTGGCGAAGAGACGGCTCCAGCTTCCTGGTGGAGTATACGGTAAATCCGATGATTGAAAGAGGACAGATCGTGGGTTCTGTCGTGGTCTTTCAAGACATTACGGGGGAGAGGGAGATTCTGCGGGCCAAAGAGTCCGCTGAGCGAACAGCGCTCGCGAAATCAGAATTTCTTGCCACGATGAGCCATGAAATCCGCACTCCGATGAACGGTGTTATCGGCATGACGGACCTGCTTCTGGAAACGGAGCTTAACGATGAGCAGCGTTATTACGCCGACATTATCTCCAGCAGCAGCCATGCGTTATTGACTATTCTGGACGATGTGCTCGATTTCAGCAAAATCGAAGCCGGAAAGATGGCGCTTGACTATGAGCCGTTTGATCTAAACGCCTGCGTATTGAATGTTGTCGAGCTGTTTCTGCCCAGTGCGGATAAGAAGGGAATTCAGCTTGCCTATCATATCGCTCCGGATGTGCCCGAACATATCGTAAGCGATCCCGTAAGACTTCGGCAAATTCTCGTGAATTTGATTGGGAATGCTTTGAAATTTACGGAGCAGGGCGAAATAAACATCAGTATTGTCAGGAAAGAGACATTGACGCCCCCTGCGGTGTTACTGGAAGTCAGCGTGAGCGATACGGGGATCGGCATACCGGAGGATCAGCGGCATAAACTGTTTCAATCCTTCTCCCAAGTCCACCCCACCATTAACCGTAAATATGGAGGAACTGGGCTGGGATTGGCTATTTGCAAAAAAATGGTCGAGTTGATGGGCGGATCTATAACTGTGGAGAGCAAGGAAGGGCATGGTTCGACGTTTCGCTTTACACTCATCAGCGGAGAGCGGGAAGAAGAGCGGGAATGCGAGGGGCTTGCGCTGGGACAGGGAATCTCCGCGACCGTGGCTGTGGACGAAACGGCTGCTGCCGCTGCAGCGCATGAAGCGGGCATGGAGCGAGCGGCCTTTCCCTTGAAGCAGGAAGATCTTCTCTCGGTGCTCGTTGTCGAAGATCACCCGGTGAACTGCCAAATTTTCGTCCACATGCTTGAGAAGCTTGGGCTTGCGCCTGATGTGGCCCATAACGGGGTTGAAGCCATGGAGGCTTTATCCTTAAGGCCTTATGATCTCATATTTATGGACATCGAAATGCCGGTGATGGACGGGATCAAGGCGGCCCGTCTGATCAGGCAGTGGCTGCCGGTGGATCAAATGCCGGTCATCGTGGGCATGAGCAGCAGTGAAATCTTTGAGCAGCAGCGCGAGCGTTGTCTGGCCAGCGGTATGGCGACTCTCTTGCAGAAGCCGCTCTGCGATCATGAAGTTGCCCTTCTGCTCCTGGAATGGAGCAGAAGGCTTGGTAAAGCAAGCCCTGAAATAAAGTAATAAAGGAACAAGCCGGCGGATCGGATAATGGATCGCCGGCTTGTTTGCTGTTGGTTATTGTAACGATTTCGTATATAAAATGCCAATCGTCTTGGCGCCACAGTGGCTGGAAATAACACAGCCTGCATCCGAAATAGCCACTTCCCGGGCCTTCGTCTTCGTCTTTAATATTTGCTGCAGGTGAATGGCGTCATCCTCGGCCAAAGAATGAGTAATGAAAATAAGGTCGTTATCCATGTCATCGACTTGTGCCAGCGCATTGTTCAGCAACTGATCGAGCACCTTCTCCCGGCTGCCGCGGATTTTGGAGACAGGAGTCATCTTACCATCGATGACCTTGATAACCGGCCGGATTTTCAACAGGCTTCCCACAAGGTTCTGCATGCCCGAGCATCGCCCGCCCTTATATAAGTAGTCCAGCGAGTCGATGACGAATTCCGTTTCCACCAGGGGTCTTGTTTTCTCCAGCAGGTCTATGATTTCAGCTACGCTGCGCCCTTCGGCAGCGGCTTTCACCGCCTTCATGACAAGCAGACCGATTCCGGTCGACAGGTTGCGCGAGTCGAATACAGTGACCTGATCCTCTGCGAATTCTGCGGCAGCAATTAAGGCGTTCTGGTAAGTGGAAGATAATTCGGACGACAGGCTTATGTATATAATTTGCTGGCCCTCCTGAACCGCAGGAGTGAAAGCCTGAATAAAGTCGGCTGGAGATGGAGCCGCCGTCTTCGGCAAGCGCCCGCTTTTGGCAACTTTGTTATATAGCTCAGGGGTCGTCAGGTCAAGCCCGTCCTTGTACATCTCGTCGTCAAACGTAACATATAGCGGGACGATCCCGATCCCGTACTCTTGGACCCATGCTGCAGGCAGATCGCAGGTGCTGTCCGCAAATATTCTAATGGTTCGCAAAGTGATCCCTCCAAATGAATTTCGGATTATCCGATCCGGTCTTCGGAGCCCTTGTGCATATACATGATCGCCACAGTATGAGGACCGCAGTGGCTGGAAATGACGCAGCCTGCTTCGGCAATCGCTACTTCCCGCACCGGGGTCTGTTCCCTGAGAATGGCGGCGAGCCGGCGAGCCTCTTCCTCGGCAAGGGTATGGGCCACGATAATTAAATCATCGTCCATCTGCTCCTTTTTGGCAAGGGCGTTATCGAGCATTTGCTGAACAGCCTTCTCTTTTCTGCCGCGGACTTTGTAAGCTGGAATAATGCTCCCGTCGACGACTCTCAGCACGGGACGAATCTGGAGCAGGCTGCCGATAAAGTTCTGCATGCCCGAGCACCGGCCGCCTTTGTACAGGTACTCCAGCGTATCGATGACGAACTCCGTGTTGACCAACGTTCTGGATCTTTCAAGCAAAGCTACAATTTCTGGACCGCTCTGGCCCTGCTGGGCAGCCCTGACCGCTTTCATCACGAGCAGGCCAATCCCGCTGCACAAATTAAGCGAGTCAACGACATGGATCCGTCCTTCAGGAAGTTCGCCTGCGGCAATAAGCGCGTTCTGATACGTTGATGACAGGCTGGAGGAAATGCTGATATAGACAATATCCTGCCCTTGCTCGACATATGGAGCAAACGCATCCATAAAGTCTTTGGGAGAGGGAGCCGTCGTCTTCGGCAGATTCCCTGCGGCTGCGACTCTTTCGTAAATGCCGACCGGTGTAATGTCGATGCCGTCGCGGTACGTCTTGTCATTAAAAACGACATATAGCGGAATAATGCCGATGCCGTATTCATCGATCCAAGACGCCGGCAGGTCGGACGTGCTGTCCGCAAAAATTTTAACTTGTGCCATAAGTATCCCCTTATTTCAGATAGTCCAGCTTTATTTTAACAAAAAGCTTGCACGTTTAACATCTCCAATAAATTGCCCCCGCGATAACTTGGATAGATTACCGTGGGGGCAAGCTGTGTTATAACTTAAACCTGCTGCATAGTACCGACGATATAAAAGTAGATGATCATCACCACGGATAGTGAGGATAGCACTGTTCCGATGATGGCGAATACTTTTTTGCGGTTTTTGAGGACGAGTCCTACGATACCAAGAATGAGGGCGATTAAATTAATGATTCCTGCCCCGAAAATGGCAATGACGCCAAGAATCGCTGCCGAGCTATGCTTCAAGGCCTCCTCGATGTTAGCCGGATTATCAATAGCCTGGCCAATGGCCGCAATAATTAGAAAGAAAGCTGCGAAATAACCGATCAGTGCAAGAATGCTCATAATGAATGAGGCGATGCCGAGCCCGGAATGCTTCAGAGGGGCCAGGGGCTGAGCCGCCGCCGCATGCTCATAATTAGGGCCAGGTTGTGCCCCAGGTTGATAGTTCATTAATAATCAAGCTCCTTTGTAGAATTTTGGTTATGTTAACGTATAATCTTCCATAGATTCGGCCAAAAATCAAGAAAAAAATTCATGATCGTCCCAGTTCTGGCAATCGGGCAGCGGACTGGGTTATGATAGGTAAGCGAGTACTGAATCGCTTATTTTTATGTGGGGAGGGGTGAGGATATGCAGCGAAGAATGGCTGGAACCGGGGCGATCATCATGTTACTTGCAGTAGCCCTCGGTGCCTTTGGCGCTCATGTGCTGGAGCCGATCATTGCAGATTCGATGGATACGTACAAGACAGGGGTCCAATATCATATGATTCATGGATTGGGAATGATCCTCGCTGCTCTGGCGGCCGGTTTGTGGGGCGACAGCCGCAAGCTGCGCTGGTCTGCGCGATTATTTCTGATCGGGATTATCTTATTTTCAGGCAGTCTCTATTTGCTGGCGGTGACGGGATGGAAATGGCTTGGTCCGATTACTCCGCTTGGAGGGGTATCTTTTATTGCAGGGTGGCTTATGCTTGCGTTGTCCGCCTGGGAACAATCCAGTGCTCAAATCAGCAGATAGGCATGAATGCAAAATGCTGCGCCGTCGTTAGGACGGCGCAGCATTCATTATGCCTGTGCATATTATTTAGAAATGGCCTATATTCTATGTTTCCATGAAATCAATGACTTCGCTGAGCATAAACGTATACACTTGCTTCTCGTCCACATGATATACGTTGATGGCATAGTTCTCTGACTGGAAATTCAGTATGCGGCAGGGGATGCTCATCCGTTCCCCATTGCGATTGACCAATATGCGCACCAGCCGATTCTCGGAAATATATTTCTGGATCCAATCCCCAAAATCCCCGCTCAAAGCCACGGCTGCGAAGCTGTCTTTGACGGTCGGTGCTATTTTTGGTTTATCTGCAGTTTTTGATTTCTCGGCAGGCTTCGCCTTATCAGGTTGTTGACCGGATGATTTGTTGCCGGCCGCATCTTGCTTGTCTGGCGTATTCGTTCCAAGCCGTTTGTATGTTTTGGAGATGAAGGACTGCTTCTTGGCAGCGAGCAGGGACTCGATGATTTCCCCAAGCTCTATCCCCGAATTGATCCGATAATCGATAATTTCTTCCCCGCTGTTAAGGATCTGCAGCAGCGATTGGAGTGCAACGGCATTGGATTTACTTTTCACTAGGATTTCCACATTGAATAAATATCCCAATTGTTCATGATCATTGTTATTATTGTCCATAGTTCCCCCAGATAGACATGTTAAGTCTCGTTCACTCCTAGTTACAAGATAATAAAAATTACCCATTAATCATAGCATCGCTCGCAGGACAATAATAGTCCTAAAGAATCAAAATGAAACTTTTTTTATGAAAATATCAGAAAGATAAAAAAACAGAAGTGAGTTCTGCTTACGGATAAGGCAAGAAAAACCACTATGAATAGTGGTTTTCCCCGCTAGAGAACATGTGTTTTCTGAAAAACTATGAAAATCCTTAATCCGCTTTTTTGAAAAGGGCGGCTAAATTGTCTTTAAAAGGCGGTTTGACGATTCCCTTTTCCGTTATGATCGCTGTGATCAAATGATGCGGAGTAACGTCAAATGAAGGATTAAACACTTTGACGCCAGATGGAGCTGTGCGTTTGCCGAATCCTTCCGTCACCTCGCGCTCAGGCCGTTCCTCAATCGGAATCAGTTGGCCGCTTTCCGTTTCAAGGTCAATCGTTGACAACGGTGATGCGACATAGAAAGGAATATTGTGTGCTTTGGCCAGGACGGCAAGGCTGTATGTTCCGATTTTGTTGGCAACGTCTCCGTTGGCGGCGATTCTGTCGGTTCCGACGATGACGGCATCAATCCAGCCTTTGGACATCACGAGTCCAGCCATGTTGTCGCAGAGCAGGGTAACATCGATTCCCGCCTGCTGCAGCTCGAATGCGGTCAGTCTAGCGCCTTGAAGAACAGGTCTAGTCTCGTCGGCATAGATTTTCAGATCAATCCCCTGCTCCTGGGCGAGGTAGAACGGGGCAAGAGCCGTACCGTATTTGGCTGTCGCCAGTCCTCCGGCATTGCAGTGGGTGAGGACGCCCATTCCTGATGCAAAAAGCGGCAGCGCATGCTCTCCGATTTTCCGGCATACTTCCTCATCTTCCTGGTGGATCGCTATCGCCTCGGCCAGCAACCCTTCATTGCGCTTGGCCTGATCGGCATATTCGGCTGCGAGCTGCGCTGCCCGCGCCTTCATCCGGTCAAGCGCCCAGAACAGGTTGACTGCGGTTGGCCGCGAGGTGGCCAAATGTTCAGCTACTGCCGTTACATGCCCGAGCCAATTGTCGCTGTCTCCCTGGCAGGCATTTGCTCCTAAGACTACGCCATAAGCCGCTGCAATGCCGATCGCCGGTGCTCCACGCACCTTCATGGCATGGATGCCGTCCCATACCTCTTCTGGCGTCGTCAGCTCCAGGAATACGATTTCTTCAGGAAGCAGCCGCTGGTCAAGCATCAGGAGCTTGCCGTCTGTCCAGCGGAGACTAAGCAGCGGCTCTCGGCTTTGCCGGGCTGCCGGGCTGGAGTTCAATATTCCGCTATGTTGTCCGGTGGTCATACGTTAGCGCCCTCCTTGGCTGCGGCTGCTTTAGCCCATTCGATCACTTCGGCGATGGATGCTGCTGATCTGCCGCCTTTGATTAGCCGTTTGCCGATTTCCAAGGCTGTTATTTTGGCCTGGCGGCGGGAGAGTTCGTCTTCGATCGTGTCAATGTCCGCCACATGGGATAATCCAACGATTCTGCGGATTACCTTGCAGCCCGCAAATCCGATAGCGTCCTTGCGGATTTGGTCGATGTAGAGATCCTGATAGCCAGGTGTCTTGGACATGATATCTATGCCGTCCGTATCCCAAAACTTGCGGAAGTTAAGTTCGAAATGATTCCACACGCCGACAATCGTCGTGAGAAGCCAAGAACGGCGCTCCTGCAGTACCTCGTCACTGCTGCTCCAGCCGGGCTGTGCTGCATAATTCAGCAATAGGTTGGCGATGACTGCGCCGATATCGAAGCCAATTGGACCGTAATAGGCGAATTCAGGATCAATGACCTTGGTTGATTCGGGCGTTATGAAGATGCTGCCGGTATGGAGATCGCCATGCAGCAGCGCTTGACCCTGCGTAAGAAACTTCTCTCTAAGCAGGGCAACTTCAAGGTGCAGAGCATGATCCTGCCACAGCATCTCGGCTTCTGCCCGAATATCCTCGGTAAAGCTGTTATTTGCGGCGTCTCTGTATGGATCCTCGAAGATCAAGTCCTCGGTAATTTTGCATAAATCCGGATTGATGAACTTTGCGGATTGAAGCTTCTTCTCCTGTTGGTTCATACCGAGGTCGGAGGTATAAAACAGGGTTGTGGCGATAAATCGGCCGATATGCTCCGCAAAATGGTCATAGGTGTTTCCGGCGATCAGACCTTGACGCATAATCGTATAACCGGACAAGTCTTCCATAACCGTGATGGCCAGCTCGTCATCGCCTCCATATATTGCCGGAACGAGATCCGGGCACAGCCGGTGCTGAATTTCCAGCGCATTGCGTTCGATGCGGGCTCGATCAAGACTGAGCGGCCATGATTCGCCAACCACCTTGGCATAAGGCAGGGCTTGTTTTATAATCAGGCTCTTATTTTGCTGCGGGTCGGCAACTCTGAATACCAGATTCAAGTTGCCGTCACCGATTTCCTCGCAGGACAGCGCGGCATCAGCTGCGAAAAAGTCAGGAATCGACTTGGCATAGGCAGTGGCATCCTCTAGGGAAAAGGGACGGTATGAGGACATGGTAAAGCACCTCCAGATGATAAAAATATGTTTTTAAATTGTTTCTAGCTTAATTATAGAAAACATCATTAAAAATAGTTTAAAGTTAGTATATCGGAAAAGTGTGATATTATCATTCTTTTTTTCAAAGAGGTGTGATTTAAATTGTTTCGCCTAAGCCAGGGTCGGGTATGATACTTATATGGTACCTGGAAGCCTGGTATGTAACTTTCATTCGCTTCAGGCATGATTTGCATGCTCTAGGGTGAATATATAAACAATCACGAAAGAAATGAGGGACTGTATTATGGCTAAAGCTGATTCCAAGTCTGCAAGCAAGGCGAGCAAAACAAGTTTGGAGCAGGTTTTAAACGAGCAGGTTGCTAACCTGAACGTGCTGTATGTTAAGATACACAACTACCATTGGTATGTGAAGGGGGAAAACTTCTTCACGCTGCATGTCAAATTCGAGGAGCTCTACAATGACGTTACGGAAAAAATGGACGCCATAGCCGAGCGCCTGCTAACGATTAAAGGGAGCCCGGCTGCAACAATGAAGGAGTATTTGGAAATTGCCACGATTCAAGAGGCTACCGGCAAGGAAGACGAACGCGCCATGGTTCAGGCACTGGTTGAGGATTTCGCTACCTTGTCCGAGTCGTTCCAGGAAGGCATTGAACTGGCGGACAAAGAAGGCGATGAAGCGACTGCTGATTTGCTGACCGGCTTCAAGGGCGATTTAGAGAAGCATATGTGGATGCTTCGCACGTATTTAGGATAATTGCACATTAGGGTACAAAGCAGGGCTGGATCGTTAATCGATCCAGCCCTGTTTGTTTTGATCGTCCAGCGACATTTACCTGCGAATACATAGCCCATAATGATCTAAAAATTGAAAAATAAGGTTGACAGATTATGAAGAGAAGGTAGTATTGAACTACGATTGTTTGTTAGGTCAAAGGAGAGGGCGGATTGATATGGCGCAGGATATCCATACATACAAGGTATTTACTGATGATACCAGCCAGGGAAATGCGGCTGCCGTTATCGAGTACGGCGGCTGGTCGGATGCACAACTGCTTGAATTAGCGAGGCGTTCCGGTGCGCCTGTTACGGTGTTCGTGCAGTTTGGCAGCGCTCAGGAGCGGGATGCTGTCTTGCGATATTTCTCCACTGAGAAGGAAATGACGTTTTGCGGACACGGGACACTGGCAGCCGGCGCCTATATGATACAGCAATGCCAACTTGATCGTTTGCAAGTCATTGCCGGGTCGGGGACGCCTATTGTCATAACAAAATCCCCCCAGGGCCATTATTATTTTAAGACTGAACGGGCCCGCCGTCTGGATATGATACCGGACCGGATCGAAATAGCTCATATGCTTGGAGTGGAACCTGGCGATATTTCTGAGCATGCGCCTTTTGGTGCCGCCAGCATCGGCTCTCCCAAATTGCTGGTTCCTCTTTGTCATTTAACGCATCTGGATGCAATGGCTCCTAAGTTCGAGGATATCGAGGAATGGAGCCGGAAGCACCGTGTAAACGGAGTATATGCATATGCCATTCAGCAAACGAAAGAGGAGGCGAAGGACGCGGGGGCTCTGTATGTCCACGCCCGCGGTTTTAATCCGTTGTTTGGCATTCTGGAGGATGCTGCCACTGGCGTAGCGGCCGGGGCGCTTGGCGATCTTTTGTTTCAGGAGGGAGGGCCGGCAAAATATGTTTTCGTACAGGGCAAGCATGTTGGCGCCGAAAGCGAAATCCGCGTCATGGTCACGGCCGAAGGTGTGGAAATTGGCGGCTCTGTGCTGCATTTATAGTATAACGGCTTACTAGGCGATAGTTAGGCGATATATGAAAACAGTGCTTTTGAGAGAATAATCTTTATTCTTCCAAAAGCACTGTTTTTCTTTGTTCAATCCTATTTTTACCAATAAAATATATAAAATAGATTTTAAATAATTCAAAAAATAACAACATTTTACATTAAAATATGATATATTAATAACAAGTAATAGATAATATGGCTAAAAATGGATCGGAGGAAACTGATGAATACGATTCTTCCAACTTCAAATGAAGTAGACGATATGTTTAGCCAAGCAGGACAAGTTCTACCCGCCAAGTCAAGAATTATCGTTTCGCCGCAAGTCCGGAGCGCAGCAAAGATGAAGCAGGACGCCGCTGCGACGGAGAAGCTGCTGGATCTGATTGAGTTAACGATCGAGCGATTGTTCGGCGGGGATATGGTGCGGGTAGCCCGTTGGCTGGGCTATTCAGACACAGTACTGCGCTGGATTCAAGCCAGCCCGCGCCTGGATAGACAGCATGTGCTTGTCCGCAGTGACATTTATGACGATCAGGGTCAGCCCAAAATGCTGGAATTAAACTTGGGAAGCAGCGTAGGCGGGTTGCTGGAAGCTTCCTTTCATTCAATCCTGCTTAAGCTGCCATCGGTCCGTGAGGCCGTTCGCAAGCAGGAGGCTGAATGGTTGGAGCCGCTAAGCGAATGGGCTTGGCTTGTGGTCAGCTCGTTTCTCTCGCATTACACAAATCCGCTGATGGCTTTTGTCGAAAGCGACTTTTCGATGCCCGCCATGCAGGCGACGCTGAACGACATCGCCGACCGGTTTCATGAAATCACCAAGACACGGGTAACGGTATGCACGCCGAAGGAGCTTGAGCGCCGGAAGGATGGACTTTATGTCAGGGGCGAGAAGGTAGATGTGATTTACCGCCTATTTGATCTGGAGGATTTGCAGCGGTCCCCCTCTGAGTTTGAACATATACTTGACGCGCTGGAGGATCGCCTCGTAGAAATGCCGATGGGTTTCTCCAGCCGGATTGCCGGCAGCAAGGTGTTGTTTGCCCTTCTATCTGATCCTGCATATCAGACAGGCCTTTCAGCGGAAGACACCGAATGGGTCAGACGGCATATACCCGAAACCAGACTGCTAACCACTAGGAATAGAGCTTACGCTCTGCGCGAGAGGGAACGATTGCTCATCAAACCTGCGGACGGATACGGCGGGGCAGGCATCATCTGCGGCTGGGAGGCGTCTGAAGCCGAGTGGGGCACCCGTATTGATTCCTATTTGTCTTCGGCATCCCAGGTAGCGAGGGCTGTCGTCCAGGAAAGAATTGCGCCTTCTACCGGGCCCGTTGTTATAGCGAAGCCGGGAGGTGCCGTTTATCAGGAACAGGCTAGTTTTTTATGGGGATGCTATCTGTTTGGAAACCGGCATATCGGGCATGTTTTACGGACAAAAGAGATCACGGAGAGTTCCGTAATCAATTATGCGAACGGAGCGGCGATAGGTCCAGTCTTTTACAGTGAAGAGAGAGAAAGGACGGATACCCGTGCAATCGATACTGATTTTATGCCGTGAAGAAACGCCGGATGTCACTGAACTGGCCGCCGCCTTGAATGGAAGGGGACTTGATACAATTTGCGCAAGGCCCTATGAAATTACGATAGACATGGATATGTCAGGTACCCGCTTTAAATTCAATGACCGAACGCTGAACCTGGCTTGCGTGCTAGGCTGGGTATCGCTGTCTCAGCGCGAGTACGGGCTGTGGCTGCTCAAAGCTTTTGAAATATGCGGGATCCCGGTAATTAACGGCTCAGATGTTCTCGGCAGCGGCCAAAATAAGTTCCTGAACTCGGTTTTGCTTACAGTGCATCAAATTCCGCATATCCCCACCCGGTTTATCGGCTCTTGTGAGCAGTTGGAGGAAACAGCGGAAATATTAGGATTTCCCCTCGTACTGAAACCTGTAATTGGTGCAAAAGGCGAGCAGGTGGTGCGAGTTGATGATATAAACAGTCTGAGAAACCTTGCCCCTTATTACTTGCGGGATCATAAGGCACTATACGTTCAGGCGTGCCTGGACAAGCCGGGCAGGGATATCCGTGTCAGAGTTGTGGACTATAGAGCAGAATTTGCTTTTTTTCGATATGCAGTCGATGGGGGCTTTTTGACGAATTTGTCCAGCGGGGGAACCTGGGAAGCTTGTCCTCTTGCACCTAGGATGATCGAACTGGCCGAACTGTGCTCCCGCATATTTCAGGCACCCGTGGCAGGTGTCGATTTACTGGAAGTGGACGATGACGATTATGTTGTCATTGAAGTGAACACCACGCCCGCGATTACTTGGCCGCACATGGAAACCGTCAGACATGTGGCTGATTTAATCGAACAGAGGGTGCACTTATCATTCGGGCGCTAGGCCCGGGATGGTAGTTCATCATAAATTTCAAAATTTCGTGATGAGGAGTGATTGAAGTGGTACTAAGTCCAGATCAGTTTGTGGAGAAGCTCAAAACTATTGTCGAGGAAAACAAGAAAATTACCCACCCGCTTTATCAGATTATTATGAAAGGGGAAGCAACACCGGAGCTTTTGAAAAACTTTGTGTTGCACCGCTATCATATCAAAAGCTTCTGGACTCGCAATATTTCGGCGATTCATTCAAAAACTCCGGATGTCGAAGTGCGCAAGGAGCTCGCCGAGAACATTTATGAGGAGGAGACCGGCCAGCTTACTGGAACGATGCGGCATCTTGAACTGTTCTTCAAAATCGGCGAGCAATTTGGCCTGACATGGGAGGACATTGAAAACTGCGATATTCTCCCCGAATCCGAGGCAGTCATTGAATGGAACAATAAGGTTTGCGGGCCGGATCATCATCTGGTAGAGGCTGTAGCTGCGTTGATCGTTTATATGGAAGGGCAGCCGCCAGTTACTTGGGATGGACGGACGATGAATGAAGCGATGAAGCATTTTTATAATCTGAACCAGGAAGGCGTGCAGTATTTTACGATCCATAGCTCCAATGATATGGAAGTGGAGGAGGATCATGCGGAAGCCGGATACAATATTCTCCGCAAATATGCAATAACCGAGGAGCTGCAGGAGAAGGCAATCGCCGCCCTGTATAAGTCGATTGAAGTACGTATGAAGCATTTTAGTGCGATCCTTCGCGTAACCGGAATTGAAGCGGAAGCAGAGCCCGTTCTTGGATAGACCGTTCCAGACAGTTAATAGGAAGTCCTTGCGATAAGGGTTTCCTATTAACTGATTTATCTAAGAAATCCCTCATATACGAAGGAGGATTTTATGGCCCAGCTGATAGATGTAACCTTGCGAGACGGCGGATACGTTAACGGTTTTGATTTTTCGTTAGAGGCTGCAAAACACATTGTAAGCGGGCTGCAAAAGGCGGGTGTGGACTGGATCGAGATCGGCTACAGGAACGGCCCGGCCAAGGGAACGGCGGGACTGGGCATGACGGCAGCTACGAATGATGATTATATAGCGGCATTAAAGGAGTTTGCGCCGCTCGCCAACCTGGTCGTCATGCTTCATCCGCACAACATTCAAGCTGAAGATCTTCAGTCCCTGAAATCGCTGGGCGTGTCGCTCGTGCGCGTATGCATCAGGCAAGACCTCTTAGAGGAGGGGCTGGATACAATTCGGGAATGCACAAGAATAGGGCTGTTTACCTCGGCGAATTTTGTGCGGATCACTTATTTTACGAGCCAAGAAATAAAGCAACTGACGCTGAAAGCGGAGGCAGCCGGAGCAGACATCGTCTATTTTGCCGATTCCAACGGGCACTTGGTCCCAGATCAGGTGAAATCGATTGCCAGTGTCCTGAAGTCGACGTTGACCATTCCGGTTGGCTTCCATGCGCACAACAACCTGTCCATGGGTCTGGCCAATACGGTAGCAGCGCTGGAGTGTGGCGTGGATTGGGTAGACAGCTCCTTGCGCGGCATGGGGCGAAGCGGCGGGAACCTGGCTACAGAAGTGTTTGCCGCCTATATGGAGCGCTGCTTCGGAGCCGCCCGCTATAAGCTGATTGAACTGATGGACACCGCGGAATATGTACAGGAAGAAATCCTTCTGTCTGAACAATATATGACACCGATGACCAAAGATATTTTGTTTGGCATGATGAACTTCTCGACAGATTTGAAACAGTTGATTATGGATGCATCTCTACAGCACAACGTGTACTGGAAGGAGCTTGCATATGGGCTCGGCACATACCCCCCGGATAAAATCACCGGTGAGGATATTGCTTTTATTGCTTCCCGAATCAAAAGAAACAATCGGGAGCTGCAGCATCTGTGAGGTGACTTCCCGGTGAATAGCCTCTTGAAGCATATAGTTATCAGCGGCCAGCCGTTCGAGCGGGGAGCGCAATACGGGGAGGAGTTCCGGCGAGAAATCAAAGATTTTTTGAATGATAATATCGCACGGATCAATAGCGTCAGACGCCAGCCATTAACTCTGAACGAAGCGTTAAGTATGACCGACAGCTACATTCCGCATATTGAAGTTTTCACCCCCGAACTCGCCGATGAGATCAAAGGATTGGCGCAAGGTGCTGGAATCAGCTACCGGGAGGGCATGCTGCTTCAGCTTCGGCGTGAGATTATCGCTGCTGGGCTTGAATGCACCGCATTTGCCTGCTTTAACCAAGAAGGCCGTGCCGTCATTGCGCAAAATATCGATTTGGCGGGCCAGTTAACGGACTTGGGAATTATACTGGAAGTCCGCACGCCTGAGAATGCTCCTGATTTACTGATGTATACGCATGTAGGACTAATCGGATATTTGGGCATCAACAGCTATGGACTTGGCGTTGGGCTGAATATGGTGCTTAGTTCAGGATGGCGTGCTGGTGTCCCCCCGTACTTGCTAATCCGCCACCTGCTGCATCAGCGAACACTGGAGCGATGCTTGCTTGAAATTGGGCGAATTCGGCGAGCATCCTCCAGAAATTTGCTGATGACGGACGGCATTCGGCTGATCAATGTAGAAATGACCGTGGATAAAACGCGTTTAATCGAAAATGACCTTCTGGTGCATACCAACCATTATTTGCATAAGGATTTCATAAACTGTGATCTGGTTGAGCCTGGCACCTCAACGTATCCCCGTCTTGAGCGGGCTCATGAAAGGCTGTGTCACTACGGCAAAAGCCCTTCGGTGAAGCAGATGGAGGAACTGCTCGGCTACCACGAAAATGGTGCGGGAAGCCTCTGTGTTCATCAAGACGGCAACCCGCGCAAAGTTGCCACCGTCGCTTCTGTAATTATGGAGCCGTCTGAAGGGAGACTGAGGGCCTGCAAAGGCTATCCTTGCACAGAGCCATTCCATGACTACCGGATGGAAAGGAGTTGTATGGCATGAAGGAATGTTTCATTCAATTAAATGATAGGGTCGTCCCCTATGAAGAGGCGACGATCCATGTAGGATCGGCAGCGATGAAATACGGAGCGTCCGTATTTGAAGGGATCCGCGGCTATTGGGATGCTGACCGGCATCGAATGCACTTATTCTCCTTGTCCGAGCATGTAGACCGTCTTTTGGATTCCATGAAAATTATGGGGATGGAGCATTCCTGGAATAAAAAGCGGGTGATCGGAAATATCCGCAATATTATCCTCGTCAATCATTTGCAGGAGGACTGTTATGTCCGCGTCGCCGCTTCCGTGGAAGCTGACGGTTCATTGGAGGCTAAAGGGCCCGTTTTGCTCAGCGTGGCTGTTTTCCCGCAGCAGCGCAAGCCGCATTCTGACCGGGGCATTCATATATCGGTCTCTTCCTGGCAGCGTATTTCCGACCAGATGATGCCTCCAAGGATCAAGTGCATTGCCAACTACCAGAATGGCCGCTTGGCGATGCTGCAGGCCAAATCGGACGGCTATGACAATACTCTTCTGCTGAATCAGCACGGCAAAATCGCGGAAGCTCCGACAGCGGCTTTTTTTATCGTAAAAAACGGCAGGCTGATCACCCCTTCCGTCACTTCCGGCATACTGGAGAGCATCACTCGCAGGCATATTCTGAACTGGGCCAAGGAAATGGGCCTGACTGCCGAAGAGCGAGAGCTCGATCGCACGGAGTGTTATTTGGCCGATGAAGCATTCCTCTGCGGTACGGGGGCGGAGATACTCCCTGTAATTAGTGTTGACCGCTACGAGCTTGGCGGCGGGAGTATCGGGCCGGTCACGGCGCTGCTGATGAATAAATACTTCAATACGGCATATGTCAAAGAGGAAGGCCTGGAACCCAATTTGGAGGATATTGTCACTTATCCGAAGGAGGAGATCGAAAATGCAGCGCTTTCTATATGAACAGGATTATAGCCGGATGGTTGCCAGCTCAGGGAATCGACTGGACGAGGAGATCAAGGAGCTGGAAGGCCGGCTGGAGAACGATGGTTATGTGTACCGGAACAAGCCGTTTCAGCTTTACCCGAGAGTCGTCATTCTTTCCTCCTCCGACCGCGAATGGATCCGAAGAGAAGCCGAGCAGCTGATCGACATACTGGAGAAGGTGATCCGCCTTTATGAAGAAGATCAGGCTACCAGGCAGTATTTTATGCTGGATGAAGCCGCTTCCCGCCTGGTACGGATAGATCCTGGATATCAGCGCAAAATCCGTATTTCCCGGTTCGATACCTATCTTGTGCCGGGTAATGAGAGCTTTAAGGTTTTGGAAAACAATACGGATTGCCCGGCGGGTGTCATTTTTACTGGGCGCGTCAATAAAGTGCTCAGGCAAATTCCGTCACTCTCCACTTATTTGCAGAATATCCCTCCGCTATACGAAGAAGGTATCCACAAGCCCGATGCGTTTATCAATGAATTGGTCTCCGTCTTCGCTGAGTTCTCTCCCGGTTCAAGGCTTCGCAGCATGGCGATCCTTCAATTGGAAAACCGTATCAGCTTAGAGGTGAAGGAGATGGTTGAACTTCTCCGCAAAGCAGGAGTCGAAGCCGTCGTCACGGATCCCCGGCAGCTTTCTTATCGGGAAGGCAAGCTTTATGCCGGAAATCAGCGCATAGAGCTCATCTGGAATAAAATAAACACCGCCGATTTTATTCCTCTTCTTGACGATTCCGCAGCGCTGTCCGACCTGATATGGGCATGCGACGACCTGGCTGTCTGCCATGTCAATTCTTTTCAAGCCCGCTTCATTACAGAGAGCAAGCTATGCTTGGCCTATCTTTCGGATCCAGCCTTTCGCAAGCATTTCACGGATGAAGAATGCAAAATACTCGATAAGCATATTCCCTGGGCACGCAAGCTATCGGCCGTGTCCCCAGAAGATCATGAAGGGCAGGGTATGCGCAAGCTGTTCAAGCTTCGCCGGGAAAAGCTGGTGTTGAAGACCGCCTATGACATTAGAGGTGAAGGGGTCGTCATTGGTCTGTCCACTTCACAGGAGCAATGGGAAGAACTGATCGATCAATGCTGGAACAAACCTTTTATCGTACAGGAACTGGTAGCCGCCCCGGAAATCCCGGTTCCTGCCGGCCCGGATCACTCCCTGGTCCACAAAAAGTTCAGCGCGGACCTGTTTATGTTTGGCGGATCATTTCAAGGCTTTGGCTCGAAATTGAGCGATGAGCTGAAGGTGAACGTCTTTCAGGGAGGGAGCAAGCAGGCGATCTTCTCCGTGGATAACAGCGCTGCTGAATTGCGAGGAAGCGAGCAGACAGCCTGCACTTCCTGCGGCAACTGCACAAATACCGGCGAACGGTGCTCTTGATGGTTATAAATTTAGTCTTTGGGCTGCAAAAAATCATTAGGAGGGATTGTTGATGAGTGCATTCTATTATCCGGGATCTGAAGCCTTCAAAGGAATACCCACGGCATGTATTTCCGATGCCCTGGATACCTTCGGGATCAACGGGGGGCTGGAAGGACTGAGAGCTTTGGGCTCCGGCATGGCTCTTGCGGGACCTGCGTATACGCTGCAGTATGAACCGGTCCCGGAAGGAGAGACGGCTTCGGCGGGCGAGTTTATTGACGAGGTGCCGGAGGGGCACGTCGTTGTGATTGCCAATGGCGGCAGGCAGTACTGTACTGTCTGGGGAGATCTGCTGACACATGCTGCGAAGATCAGGGGGCTAAGAGGAACTGTCATCGACGGCTGCTGCCGGGATGCAACAGCGATACTGCAAACGGGCTATCCTTTATTTTCGCTCGGAAGCTATATGAAATCAGGGAAAAACAGGGTCAGACTTGCAGCCAGGCAGGTACCGGTAACAATTGGAAGTACTGTCGTCCGCCCTGGTGATATTGTAGCTGCGGATGACTCTGGCGTGATTGTGATTCCTAAGGATGTGTCGGAGCAGGCATACCGCCGGGTCAAGGAAATTGAAGTGATGGAGGAGCGGATTCTTCTTGATTTGCAAAACGGCATGCCGATGAAAGAGGCGAGAATTAAGCATCGCTATAATCAGTACGCGCTGCGGGTCAACGTTTAACTTTAGGTCGGGGGGGAACTGCGCCATGGGACAAATCGTATTTCTGAACCGGAGCAAATCATTTCCGTTCAAAAGCTGGATTCCTGAAATCACTGAGAAACTGACGCTGTTTACACAGCTTGATATACCCGGAGCGGACGGATATGATTTTGTATTCAAAAAAGAAGCTTTGGACAAGGATGCGCTCATGGAATGGGAATTGATCGAGCTAAGCGAACGGCACCCTGTAAAAGCTGTCGTATGTCACTCGGAATATGACCTCCTCCGTGCCGCCAAATTGCGCGAGTACTTCTGTTTGCCCGGACAAAATGCAGAAAGCGCCCTCGCTTACCGCAATAAGGTGATCATGAAGGACTGGGCCAGGAAGGCGGGCATCGAAGTTGCCCATTACCAGGAGATTACGACCCCTGCCGACATTGCCGCGTTTATTCGCCAATATGGATATCCGGTGGTTATCAAGCCGGTCGACGGGGGCGGCTCCCGCCATACCGCCGTACTGCGGGACAGCGGGGAATGCCGGTCATTTCTGGAAAAGGGCGTACCTCAAGGAATGATGATCGAATCGTTTGTTGAAGGCGAAATGTATCATGTCGACGGATTAATGCACCAGGGGGAAATGCTGTTCTCCAGTGTCTCCCGTTATATGAACGGATGTCTTTCCTTTCATTCGGGCACGAGCCTTGGCAGCGTCATATTGAACTCGGATTCCTCCCGCATCCAAAGGCTGCGGCGTGAAGCGGAACGTACGCTGCATGCGCTGCCTGCCTCTCCGGTGATCGCTTTTCATGCGGAGTACTTCTTAACGGAGGACAATCGCATTCTGCTATGCGAGATTGCGAGCCGGACAGGCGGCGCTCGCGTAGTTGACGCCAACGAAGCGGCTTTCGGCATCCATTTGAACCGGGAATGGATACGTATGCAATGCGGTTTGGACGCCAATATAGGAATTGCTAGCAGAAATACCGGACGCACGGCAGGTTGGCTGATCGTTCCGCCGGGACAGGGGATCCTTCGCTCGATTCCGGAAACTACGCCGTTTGAATGGGTGGTCAGTTATGTACCTGCTTTGCAGAAGGGCGAGCAAATGAGAGGAGCAGTTTCGAGTGTAGACCATATGGCAAGCTTCGTCGTGGAAGGCGCTGACGAACGGGAAGTTGAGGCGCGCATCACGGAACTGGATCAATGGTTCAGAGATCGAATTCAGGTTGAAGCATGAAGGGTGTGCACGTATGAGTCAGAATAAGCCATTATTCTCCGCACCGTTTGTTATTTACTTGGCAGTGAATACCATGTTTTTCATGGGGATAGGAATTCAGGGAATTGCTATTCCTTGGCTGCTCCTCGAACAGTCCGGAGGACCCCTCTCGGTGGGAATCATGCTCTGTATCCGGGCGCTGCCCGGTATTTTTCTTGTAGGGCTGGCCGGAAACTGGGCGGACCGTTACGACCGGCGCAGGATCTGTTTTTATATGAATCTGCTGCAAGCTGTGCCGATGCTGATTATATCCTATTTGATCGGACAAGCTGCTGTGGGATATGCGTTCGTATATGCCATTACATTGTTCCTATCGGTCGGAAACACGTTTTTTGTACCTGCCGTCCGGGCGCATATGCAGGGAATGATTGAAGCCCCTTATTTAATGAAGGCAAATTCCCTTCATGAAACTACATCCCAGGCGGGGAATATAATTGGCACAGGACTGGGCGGCATCCTGGTTGCTCTTGTGAACGCGGCCAATACGCTGGCTATCGGGGCAGGCGCCTTCTTGTTGTCCGCTGTGTTAGTTATTTGCATGAAAGGGCAGCGGCATGCTGACCAGCATGCTTCGCATGAACGCCCGGGCCAAAGGAATCTGTCCATGACAGCTAAGTATATCCGGGAGCGCAGAGCCCTGCTAACAGCTATTTTGTTTATTTTGATTCCTTCACTCGTGGTACAGGTCAATAATATTCTTATTGGGGCATATGTTAAAGATATCCTTCATCTTGGCGCGGATAGCTTCAGCCTGGTCAGCATCATGTATTCAGCAGGAGCGATGCTGTCCGGGGTACTCCTGGTATCGGCAAAAAAGACCGGTACGGGACGCAAAACAATTTTTGCCGCCTTGCTGCTGCTGTCCGCCGCGCAAGGATGGTTTGGGAATACATATCATATTTCGGCTTCGGCTTCGGCCATATTTTTAGTAGGTTTCTTTGTGGTGATGTCGCGAAGCTGGATCAACACCAAGATTATGGAGGAAACGGAGGACGTGTTCGGCGGGCGAATTCAGAGCGTTGTAAATATGATGAATTCCCTCATGATTTTATTGGCTGGCCTCCTCATAGGCGTATCCGCAAGTGTATTAAGCTACCAGGCTATATATCTTACGATTGCGGGAATCGGCGCAGCGGCCGCGCTGTTGTCCTGGCATAGTTTCAAGGATGCGAATCAAGCCAAGGCACAAAGTCAATCAGGGTTTCACTGAATTTATATACCCGAATGATAAATAAGAACCTCTTACTTGCGGGCAGGCTATAGTTAAGGCGCCTTGGTAAGAGGTTTTTTAGTCTTCATTTTTGTCGAAAATGAATCACAGTGTTGGGGTTATGTCGAATTATGAATGTTCCATTGGATTTGGCAGGCTGAGGATTTGGGCAGGAGATTAGCCTTCTATCCAGCCGTGGCACGTTGCTTAAGCATCCGAAGTAGGTTAGAATAAAATGAGAATCAGTGAGAATCACTTAGAATAATTCTAAAGTGAGAATTATTGTGCTATAATGCAGGGGAGCAAAGGGAGACGTCCCTTTATAATACACGTTATGATTCTAACGACTTAATGGAGGGAGCAGTAAACATGGCTACACATTTCGTTATTGAAGGACTTAAAGCGACAATCGAGGACAAAGAGATTCTCAAGGGAATCGACATTGAAATAAAGGGTGGGGAAGTCCACGCCATCATGGGACCGAACGGTACGGGGAAAAGTACGCTCGCTTCCGCGCTGATGGGTCATCCCAAGTATGAAGTTACCGACGGCAAAGTGCTGCTTGACGGAGAAGATGTGCTGGAAATGGAAGTGGATGAGCGCGCTCGCGCAGGCCTGTTCCTTGCCATGCAATATCCGAGTGAGATCAGCGGTGTGACCAACTCGGACTTCTTGCGGAGCGCGATCAACGCCCGCCGTGGTGAAGGCAATGAGGTATCCCTTATTAAGTTTATTCGTCAAATGGAGAGCAAAATGAAGGAGCTTGAAATGAATCCTGAATTTGCGCACCGTTACTTGAATGAAGGCTTCTCCGGCGGTGAGAAGAAGCGGAACGAAATTTTGCAAATGATGCTGCTTGACCCGAAAATCGTTATTCTTGACGAGGTCGACTCCGGACTTGACATTGACGCATTGCGCATTGTTGCCGAGGGCGTAAACTCCATGCGCAGCGAAGATCGCGGATTCTTGATCATCACTCACTACCAGCGTCTTCTGGATTACATCAAGCCAGATTTCGTCCATGTCATGATGCAAGGGCGCATCGTGAAATCCGGCGGCCCTGAGCTGGCAGAGCGTCTGGAGAAGGACGGATACGATTGGATTAAAGAAGAGCTTGGCATCGTTGACGAGACAGTGGGAGAGCAAGTTTAACGGAAGGAGGAAGGAGGAGCTAAGATGACTACACAAACCGTTCTACCGGTAGAACCGGATGTATTGAAGACCGCTTCCGTGAGCAACGGAGAACCGGCTTGGTTGACGGAAAGTCGCATGAATGCATTGAAGCTTGCGGCAGAGCTTGAACTGCCGAAGCTGGAGAAGACGAGAATCGACCGTTGGAATTTGCAAAACTATGGAACGCTGCGCCAAGGGCAAGCCAGTGCAGCCCAGGAAATTCCTGAGACTGTGTCCGGTCTGGTCGATTTGAATGATCAGAGCAATTTGATCGTTCAGCGGAACTCGGCGAGCGTATTTACGAAACTCTCCGCGGATTTGGCTGCGAAGGGCGTTATTTTTACGGATCTGGAAACGGCAGCCCGCGAGCATGGCGACCTGGTGCAGAAATATCTGCATAATGCCGTGAAAAGTGATGAGAACCTGCTTACATCGCTTCATTCCGCACTGTGGAGCGGCGGCATTTTCCTCTATGTTCCGAAGAACGTAGAAATCGAGGTTCCGCTGCAAAGCATCTATCTTGTGGATGACAGCAAGACGGTATTTGCGCCGCACGTGCTGATCGTTGCTGAAGCCAACAGCCGCGTTACCTACGTGGATAATTATATCTCCGGCGACCTCGCTGACCCTATCGTGCATAACGGGGTGGCTGAAGTGTTCGTTCAAGCGGGGGCAAAGGTTCAATTTGCGTCCGTGCATAATTTGGGCGAGAAGACGACGGACTTGACGTACCGGCGCGCTGTGATCGAAAATGACGGGCGGATCGAGTGGATCGTCGGCGAGATGAGCTCTGGCGATACGATGAGCGATACCTTATCCGTGCTGAAAGGCAACGGGTCTACATCGGATGCCAAAGTCATCGCCATCGGTTCCGGCTCCCAGAAAATGAACTATACGACGAAAGCCGTTCATTTCGGAAAGAACTCGGACAGCCAAATGATTACGCGTGCGGTTATGCGTGAGCAGGCTACGGCGATCATTAACGGCGTAACCAAGATCGAGCATGGCGCTACGAAGGCGAACGGCGAGCAAACTGAGAAGGTGCTTATGCTCAGCCCGAAAGCTCGTGGAGACGCAAACCCTATCCTTCTCATCGATGAGGACGATGTTACAGCGGGTCACGCGGCTTCTGTAGGCCAAGTGAATCCTGAGCATATTTACTACCTGACTTCACGCGGCATTCGTAAAGAGGATGCAGAACGCCTTATTATTTACGGCTTCCTTGCTCCTGTCGTTGCGGATATTCCACTGGAGCAGCTGCAGCAGCAACTGCAGGCACTGGTTGAAAGGAAGCTAGGACAATGAACCCGGCGCTGATCAAAGAGCAGTTCCCGATTCTGAATCAGGAGATCAACGGGCATCCGCTCGTCTATCTTGATAGTGCCGCCAGCTCCCAGAAGCCCCGTAAGGTGCTGGATGCGCTGAGGCATTATTACGAATGGGATAATGCCAACGTGCATCGCGGCGTTCATACGCTGGGCAGCCGTGCAACGGATGATTATGAATCCGCACGCGAAAGGGTAGCCCGTTTTATCAATGCGCAGCATACGGAAGAAATTATTTTTACCCGGGGGACGACGACGGCATTGAATCTCGTCGCCTCCTCCTACGGGCATTCCGTGCTAGGCGAAGGCGATGAAATCGTCATTACGCCGATGGAGCATCACAGCAATCTCATACCCTGGCAGCAGCTGGCCTTGAAGACCGGGGCTGTCTTGAAATATATCCCGCTACAGCCCGACGGCAGCGTGTTGTTGGATGATGTGGAGAAGACTGTAACTCCTAAGACCAAGATTGTTGCTATGGCGTACGTTTCGAATGTGTTGGGCGTGGTGAATCCCGTAAAACAGATCGCCGAAATCGCTCATCGCCATGGAGCCGTCATGGTCGTTGACGGAGCTCAGAGCACGCCGCATATGAAGATCGATGTCCAGGACCTGGACTGCGATTTCTACGCTTTCTCCGGTCATAAAATGTGCGCTCCGACGGGGATTGGGGTACTATATGGTAAGAAGCGTTTGCTTGAAGCCATGGAACCGGTCGAATACGGCGGAGAAATGATCGATGATGTAGGGATGTTCGAGTCCACCTGGAAGGAGCTTCCTTATAAATTCGAAGGCGGCACACCGATTATTGCCGGGGCGGTAGGATTGGCGGCAGCTATTGATTTCCTTGAGGAGATCGGCTTGGATGAAATCCATCGCCATGAGACGAAGCTCGCGGCATACTCGATTCAGCGCCTGTCGGAAATTGATGGGATAACGATCTACGGACCGCGGGAAAGAGAAGTCGGATTGATCACGTTCAATCTGGATGATGTGCATCCTCATGACGTAGCCACGGTGCTTGATGCATCGGGGATTGCAATCCGAGCGGGACATCATTGCTGCCAACCGCTCATGCGCTGGCTTGAAGCGAGTGCAACGGCGAGAGCTAGCTTCTACTTGTACAATACGGAAGAAGACATCGACCGTTTGGCCGACGCTTTAATCCAAGCAAAGGAGTATTTCAAGTAATGCAACTTGACGACTTATATCGGCGCGTTATTATGGATCATTATAAAAACCCGCGCAACCGCGGGAAGTTTGACAATGACGTCTTGACAGTGGATCTGAACAATCCGACATGCGGGGATCGCATATCTCTTCAGCTTATCGTCGAGGACGGGATCGTGAAGGATGCGCGGTTTACGGGGGAAGGCTGCTCGATCAGCATGTCATCGGCATCGATGATGACGGAGGCCGTTAAAGGCCTTACCTTCGAGCATGCCCTCCAGCTGGCCGACCGTTTTTCTTCACTGATGAAGGGCGAGGACGTCCAATTTGACGAACTGGAAGATATCGAAGCTCTATCCGGGGTCAATAAATTCCCTGCCCGGATCAAATGCGCGACACTGGCTTGGAACGCATTGAAGAAAGGGATTCAAGAGTCATAAATTACAAGGAGGTAATCCACCATGGCTAAGAAGGCTCCCGATATAGGGGAATACAAATATGGTTTCCGCGACGAGCATAAATCTATTTTCCAGTCAGGTAAAGGCTTGACTCGCGAAATCGTAGAGGAAATTTCGAAAATTAAGAACGAACCGCAGTGGATGCTTGATTTCCGCCTGAAATCGCTCGAGCAGTTTGAGAAAATGCCGATGCCGCGTTGGGGCGGCGACCTGGATGAGCTTGATTTCGACGATATCCAGTACTACGTAAGACCGTCGGAGAAGCAAGGAAAGACATGGGAAGAGGTTCCGGCAGAAATCAAAGAAACCTTCGATAAGCTCGGCATTCCGGAAGCGGAACAGAAGTTCCTGGCCGGCGTATCCGCCCAGTACGAATCTGAGGTTGTATACCACAGCATGCAGAAGGAATTGGAAGAGCAGGGCGTTATTTTTAGCGATACGGATACGGCTCTGCGCGAGCATCCGGAGATTTTCCGCGAGTATTTCGGTACGATCGTTCCGCCGACGGATAACAAGTTTGCAGCATTGAACAGTGCGGTGTGGTCGGGAGGAAGCTTCATTTACGTACCTAAGGGCGTTAAATGTGAAATTCCTCTGCAGGCATACTTCCGGATCAACTCCGAAAACATGGGGCAGTTCGAAAGAACGCTGATCATAGCGGATGAAGACAGCTTCGTGCACTATGTAGAGGGCTGTACCGCTCCGGTTTACAGCACGAACTCCCTGCACAGCGCGGTTGTTGAAATCATTTGTAAGAAGAATGCACGCGTTCGCTATACGACGATTCAGAACTGGGCACCAAACATCTACAACCTGGTAACTAAGCGGGCTGTAGCTGAAGAGAATGCGAACATGGAGTGGGTTGACGGCAATATCGGTTCGAAACTGACGATGAAATATCCTGCCGTTGTACTGAAAGGCCGCGGAGCGAAAGGCAGCGTGCTGTCAATCGCTGTAGCCGGCAAGAATCAGCACCAGGACTCCGGCGCGAAGATGATCCATTTGGCTCCAGACACAACGTCTACGATCGTTTCCAAGTCGATCAGTAAGCACGGCGGAAAAGTAACCTACCGCGGTCTGGCATCCTTTGGCCGTCAGGCAGAGGGCGCTAAATCGAACGTCAAATGCGATACGCTTATTTTGGATAACGAGTCGACCTCCGATACGATTCCTTATAACGAAATTATGAACGATAACATCGTTCTGGAGCATGAGGCAACAGTATCGAAGGTATCCGAGGATCAGCTCTTCTATCTGATGAGCCGCGGCTTGACCGAGGATGAAGCGACGCAAATGATCGTTATGGGCTTCATCGAGCCGTTCACGAAGGAGCTGCCGATGGAATATGCAGTTGAGATGAATAGATTGATCAAATTCGAGATGGAAGGCTCGATCGGTTAATCGTAGAATTTGGTCCACATGGAATAACCTTTACAAACATCGCGGGTGATAAGCCCGCGGTGTTTTTTTGTCTAGAGATTGCTCCTGTGTTGGCGTCACTCTTTGGGCGGCTGCTGAATAGGCTATAGCATACCGCCTAGGAGGGATTTCGAATTGTCTAAAAATAACCAAATGTATCAACACCCGCATTTAGCGTGGCATGAGACTATGGAGCTGCATGAATTAACGGCGTTTCAAACCAACCAGCTCGAGAATTTCAAGATGGTGGTGAACGATGTTTCCAACCCCCAGCTTAGAGCCCTATACCTAGAAGCCATCAAGAGCCTTGAGCACAATTTGAAGGAGCTGCTGCAATTTTACCCGAAAGCGCCGCAATGGCCGCAGGGAACGAGACAGAGTAAAAATCCGGGCATGGATTTAACGCCATTTTATGCGGGGCAGCTGCTCGGGTTCGCCAAAATAGCGGTGCGTACTTATGCGGCTGCGATTACGGAAACAGCAACACCTCAGCTGAGAGAGACCTTTACGAAGCAGTTGAATGCCGCAATCCAACTGCATGCGAAGACATTCAACTTCATGTATGAAAAAGGGTATTATCCAGCCTATGATTTGCCGAAGCTGCTGGCGAACGATGTTGCCAATGCCAACCGGGTGTTAGCTCTGTAAAGGGATTCGTTTCATGCAAATGAGATATGTCTTTATAAAACAAATGTGCATGCCTGAGAGGTATTCATCTACCTGCTTAGGCATGTTTTATTTATATTTTCCTTGTACGGGCGCTTAACTAAGCTGATCCTATGCCGGAGTCATATAGTGGATATCAAAACTGCAAAAACTCCTTACGAAAAACCCTCCCGCAGCACAGGCGCGGAAGGGTTTTGGTTATGTATGATCCAAATATAAGTTCAGTCCTAAATATAAACCTCAGTAATCGACAGCTCCCGTTCTTTGGACAAGTCTACGAACCTGTCGTCTGTCTGAACGAGCGGGCGGAAGAAATCTGTCTGGTTCGTCATTACGATTGAACCAACTTCCCCGGAATTCAGCAGCACCTTCTTGCCGATAAAGTTCGGCAGCAGGTGACTGATAAGGGCTTGGGTCGGCTCAGGACTCAATTTGCCAAAGCTAAGGGAATTCAATTCCCGCAAAACAGTAAGCAGCTCCTGCTTGGATTGGTAGACGCGGTTGGAGGTCATGGCGGTATAGACATCCGCTACTGCTGCTATTTTGGCATAAGGATGAATCTCATCCTTGCGCAGCCCCTTAGGGTATCCGCTTCCATCTTCCCGTTCATGATGCTGCAGGGCAACCATTGCAGAGATTTCGTCTCCCGTAGAATTCAGAATGATTTCGGAGCCGTACAATGTATGACGTTTGACCTCATCAAATTCCTCCGGCGTCAGCTTGCCGGGCTTGCCGAGAATGTCTTGGGAAATCATGCATTTGCCGATATCGATCAAATAGCCGGCCTTGCCGACTTGATAAGCCTTTTCTTTAGGATAACCAAGCCAAGTTGCGATATAATAAGATAGCATTCCGACTTGCATGGAATGATTATATGTATAATTATCACCGTTATTCAGCAGCAGTAAGAGGGATACGACATCCTTCTGGCCGACTAGTTCATCTACCAGGGGCTGCAGCAGCTCATCGACTTTGGATTCATCAAAGGTACCGCTGGATAGCGCTTCCAGAAAAATGTCTTCGTAACCGTCAACAGCTTCGTTGAATAGCGGTGCAACTTTCATGACGGGATCTTGGTGGGCGTTGTTTGCAGCACGTTCGATGTCTATGGTGCGAGGTTCAATGTCGATGTAGTCGATTCCGTGCTGCATTAGCTTCACGATCGCATCATTGGTCAGTTCTGTTCCTTTATGCAGAATTAATACGCCGAATTGATTGAAAATATCATGCTTAAGACGGTCGCCGGGGCTGATTTCGATCACATGTAATTTCAAGAACGATGACACCTCATAATCCGCAGTTTTTCTTAATGATAGCAGGGAATAACTGGATTGGCAATGAAATTATAGGTCTTTGGATGCTATTGCTGTGATATTTGTCCTGGCGCAGCTGGATTCCATGGTCCCTGTCCATGCCCCTTCCATTCCGTGCCGTCCTCCCAGACTTCCTTCTTCCAAATAGGAACGATTTGTTTCAGTCTTTCGATGGCATAACGGCTTGCAGCATAGCTATCACTGCGGTGAGGTGTGGAAACGGCGATGATGACGCTGATTTCGGCGATATCGACTTTCCCGACCCGATGGCTGATGGCGCAAAGGGTGCCTGGCCATTTTGCAGCGATTTCTTCGCCGATCTGCTTCATTTTGGACAGGGCCATAGGAATATAAGCTTCGTATTCCAGATGGATCGTTCGCTGATCGCCGGTCATTTCCCGCGTCGTTCCGACAAAGACTAGCGATGCGCCATGGTTGGCCGTGTTAACTTTTTGGGTCACTGCGCTAACCGAGAGGGGCTGCGAACTGATCTCGTACATCTGGTCTTCGGGATCGAGCAAGTCCTGCTCCTGATCCTCTAGGCCTCCGGACACGGGAGGGATGAGAGCAATTTCGTCCTGCTCGGTAATGAGGAGCCCGCCAGCCGCATATTCTTGATTGACGGCTAGAAAAGACAGGCTCACCAAAGACGCTGCCTCCGGATATTGATTGGCGATTTCCTGTTTTAACCGGTCAGCGGTTATGGCGTTCTGAGGATATGTGATTTCGATTTGCGAAGCGCCGATACGGTCAGCCAGCCCCGCGAATAGAAAAATTGTCAGCATCATTTCTAACTCACCCCGTAATACTTAATAAACCCCTATAATATATCATATTTAGGGAGACAATGATTAAATTTGAGGTATATAATATTTTACATCTAAACGTTTTACCAGAACGGCTGAACAGGTAGAAACCGAGGGGGGACAATCATGCTGCCGGATACGAACCAGGATATGTTAACGATACTGTATACCAACGATTTGCACAGCCATTTCGGCGCCATGAAGCGGATTGCCTCGATGGTGAACGGCTTTCGCGAGCAGGAGAATGGGGCCTTGCTGCTGCTGGATATCGGCGATCATATGGACCGGGCCGCTCCCGAGACAGAAGGCACGATGGGACAAGCCAACGTGGATGTTCTGAACCTGATGAGGTATGACGCCATCACGATAGGCAATAACGAGGGACTGACCTTTACACCGGATCAACTGGGGCAGGCTTATGCAGGATTAGCGTGCGAGGTTGTCTGTGCGAACATGCTGGATGCCGTGACCGGCAAACCGCCTGTATGGATGAAGAAGCAAACTGTGCTTGAGCGGGGAGGCTTCAAAATCGGTTTGGTCGGCGCAACGGCAGCCTATGCCGAGTTTTACAAGCTGCTCGGCTTGACTGTGCTCGATCCGCTAGATTCGATAGCGAAATCGGTTAATGAATTGCGCAGCGAAGCTGATCTCGTCGTAGTGATGTCCCATCTAGGCCTGTCCTTCGATCGCCAGCTTGCAGAGCAGGTTCCCGGGATCGACCTGATTCTTGGCGGCCATACCCATCATCTGCTGGAGGAGCCGTTGTGGATCAGACAGACGGCCATTGCGGCTGCCGGGAAATTTGGACGGCATCTCGGGCAAATTACAATTGGACGGGACGAACTTACCGGGGCAGCGAAGGTCATCTCTGGCATCTGCCTGCCTGCCGAGAGCGGACCGGAAGATCCTATGGTAGCTAAAGCGCTGGAAATACATAAGCACCGGGCTGTAGAGCGGATGGCTCGAACGGTAGCGGTAATCGAAGAGGAATTGCCAATCCGCTACGATGCCGAATCTCCGTTTGGCAATTTGCTGGCGCAGGCGGTAAGGCGATTTACGGGAAGCGACTTGTCGATCATCAATAGCGGCCAACTGCTCACAGGACTGCCTGCCGGAGAAATTAGCGAAGGCATGCTTCATGAGCGCTGTCCCTCGCCTATCAATCCTTGCCGCATGAATTTGCTGGGCAAGCATATATTGTACAGCCTGGAGGAATCGCTGCTAGCTGATTTTACGGACAAGGCGATCTTCGGGTTTGGCTTTCGCGGCAAGCAGCTCGGCGGCATCTGTGTTGATGGCATGGAAATCATTTATGACCCGGAAGGCGCGCCATTTCATAAAGTCATCGAAGCGAGCGTAAAGGGCGTTCCGATTGTTCCAGAGGGCATTTATTCGGTGGGCACGCTTGACATGTTTACGTTTGGCATCGGCTATGAATGCCTGAAGCAGGGCAGCGAGCAGGAATTTCTGCTGCCGGAGTTCTTAAGGGATCTGCTGCGGATGGAGCTTCAGACGGCAGGCGCCGTTGAGAGCTGCTTCTATCGCCGCTGGAAAAGCCGAACCGTGGGCTGAATTGAAAAGCGGCCTGGCCGCTTAATGAAGAGGAGGGGGCCATGAATTTTATTGTCGCGGTTATTTTGGGGATTGTAGAGGGTTTGACCGAATTTATCCCGGTATCTTCGACAGGCCACATGATATTGACAGCCAAGTTGTTGGGTTATGACGACTCTACTCCCGAGATGAAAACTTTCATGATTGTGATTCAGCTAGGGGCAATTTTGGCTATTTCATGGGTATACAGGGAACGGATTATTCGTTTACTAGGGTTAAGCAAGGAACCTGTGCCTGTATTTCGGAACCAAATACCAGCAAGACGTCTTGATCTCCTGCATGTCATTTTGGGCATTGCACCGGCTCTTGCAGTCGGTTTCTTCTTCAGGGATTTCATCAAAAGTCTGTTCAGTCCCCAGACCGTCCTCTGGGCGCTGCTCGCCGGCGGTATATTTATGATCGCAGCCGAATGGTTCTCCAAGAACAAGGCCCAGGTAACTGCCAAAGATATGGATCAGCTTACCCATAAGCAGGCGCTAATGATCGGACTGTATCAATGCATATCCGTCTTGTGGCCAGGCTTCTCCCGTTCCGGCTCAACCATCGCGGGCGGCATGTTTAGCGGGGCAAGCTATAAGGCTTCCGCTGACTTCTCTTTCCTGATCGCAATACCGATCATGTTTGCTGTATCGGGTTATGAAATGCTGGATTCCTACCGATATTTTACTATAGATACTATAGGATTATTTGCAGTCGGTTTTATCATTTCGTTTATTGTGGCTTATATCGTGGTCATGGCCTTCTTAAAATCCATTCAGAAAATTCAGCTCAGGCATTTCGCTTATTATCGTTTCCTTCTTGCTGCTTTATTTTGGACTTTCATCATGCGATAGTTTCGGGCGACAAGCCAGTCATATCACATTATAAAGCCGCTTTTCGCAATGACATACATTACTAACCTAACCATAGAGACGGAAGTGGATTTATCATGCGATTAATACCAATCAACTCACTCCAGCCCGGGATGAAATTGGGAAAGAAAATATATAACGAGGACGGCATCATCCTTTTATCCGAAAATGCAGAGCTTACCGAGGCCGTCATCCGGCGTCTGCGCCGTCATGGCCTGAATTTCGTGTATGTGGCCGATCCGCGAACAGAGGACGTCGTTCCCGTCGATATGATCGAGGAGGAGACACGGCGCAGGGCGCTGAAGGAGATTCGAACGAACTTCCGGAAAATGACTGGCCCAGCGGTTAAAGGTCTGGTCTATCCTTATCTGGGCAAGACGTTCTCCGGCCTCGTTGAGGAAATTATGGATGATCTTAGCGCCAGGGAAGACGCCATGATTATGATGATGAATGTCAACAGCATGGATCATTATTTGTACAGGCATTCCCTCAATGTTTGCATTTATACGATTCTGTTAGGGCAAATCCACGGATATTCCAAGAGCGATCTGACTCTCCTTGGCCTTGGCGCCCTGCTGCATGATATTGGAAAAACGAAGCTCCCGCTACCGCTGCTGACCAAGGCAGGCAAGCTGACGGATGCGGAGTACGAGCAGGTCAAGCAGCATGCCGAGCTCGGGTTTAAGATGCTTAAGGATGAGCCTGGCATTCCGTTAGTTTCCGCGCACTGTGCTTACCAGCATCATGAGCGTTTGAACGGCAGCGGCTACCCACGGGGACTCAAGGGAGAGGAAATCAGTGAGTTTGCCCGCTGGATCGCCATTACGGACTCATACGATGCTATGACGACACACCGGGTATATCGCTCTGCGATGCTGCCTCATCAGGCGCTTGAGGTATTATATACAGGCTGCGGCCATTTATACGAGAAGTCCAAGCTGGAGGTATTTCGCGACCGGGTCGCCATCTATCCGCTAGGCATGGCGGTCAGGCTCAGCACGGGAGAAAAAGGCATCGTCGCCAAAATTCACGGCATCTTCCCGCAGCGCCCCGTCGTTCGCGTATTGACCGACCCGGACGGGGAGGATCTGAAGGTGCCTTACGATGTGGACTTATCGCAGCAATTATCCGTGGTGATTACAGAAGTAGACGGAATGAACCAAATTGGTTAACATTATTGAGGTAGAATCTTTAGGCGTAATAAGGTTTTTTGAGGGAAGATGTGCCGGAATAGAGCACTCTTTTCTTTTTTAGGTTAATAAAAGAAATAAGGTGGGCCAATAATGAAAATACTTAAGCATAACTCTGCGATGACAGCAACGGTGAATCCAAAGGATGATCCCTGGGATCCGATCGTTTCCCTGCGTGAGTTCGGACGCCATGTGCTGACCAGCGTGGAAATGACGGTTACGAACTTGTGCAACATGCGCTGCGAGCACTGTGCCGTCGGGGACAGCCTGGTGCTGAAGGAACCAGAGCAAATACCGCTGGATTTGATGCTGCGTCGCCTGGATGAAGTGGAGCATTTGCGGACGATCAGCATTACCGGAGGTGAGCCGACCTTCCGCAAGCAGATGGTGGACGAGAAGATTCTGCCGATTTTGAAATACGCGAAGGAGCGCGGGATCCGCTCGCAGATCAATTCTAACCTGACCCTCGATTATGAGCGGTACGAGAAACTGATCCCCTATCTGGATGTGATGCATATCTCGTTCAACTATACGAATGAACAGGATTTCTATGAGATAGGCTTTGCGAATAGCGGGCATCCTGTGAAGAAGGAAATCGCCTACAAGCTGTATCACACGATGATGGAGAATTCGCGGAAATTGAGCGAGGCGGGGATGTACATATCGGCCGAATCGATGATCAATTACCGCACTCACGATAAGCTGCCGGCAATTCATAAGCTGATTACGGAAATGGGCTGCCGCCGGCATGAGGTTCATCCGATGTATGCATCCAATTTCGCCAAAGGGCTGCCGGTGTTATCGCTCGATGAAATGCGCCAGGCGATTCATTCTTTGCTCGATGAGCGTAATAAAGAGATATGGATGTTGTTTGGGACCCTCCCATTTTATGCTTGCAATAACAGCGAGGCCGATGCCGCTTTGCTGAAGCGGCTGCGCGAGGAACCGATGGTCACGGTACGGAATGATCCGGACGGCAGAAACCGGGTAAACGTGAATATGTTTACGGGGGAAGTGTTCGTAACGGATTTTGCAGACATACCTTCTTTCGGCAGCGTGCATGAGGAACGGTTGGATGTTATTTTTGCCAAATGGCTGAACGAACATCCGCTCAATCAGAAAGTAAATTGTTATTGCGAGGCGGCCAGCTGCTGCGGTCCAAACCTGCTCGTTGCAGACATGTATTATAAGGACACCGACTTCAAATCCCGCAAAGCAATCACATTTTAGAAAAGAGGCGCTGTACCTATGCCCGATGGACATACGGAGTTTGAGATTGGCAAGCTGATATTCAATTTGTTTCTAGTCATTATTTTAGTGCTTTTGAATGGGTTTTTCGTTGCAGCGGAGTTTTCACTCGTTAAGGTGCGTCAGTCCAGGCTGACCCAACTCGTCAGCGAAGGCAACAAGCGTGCAACCTATGCGCTCAAAGTAAATAAAAAACTGGATGCCTATCTATCAGCTACACAATTGGGAATTACGTTGGCCTCACTTGGGCTGGGCTGGGTCGGTGAGCCGGCCATATCTGAATTGCTGATCGAACCTTTGATGCATAAAATCGGCGTAACGGATTCGACGCTGATTGCTACCGTTTCGGTTGCGGTAGGGTTTGCGATCATTACATTTTTGCATATCGTTATCGGGGAGCTCGCTCCGAAATCGCTTGCGATCCAGAAATCGGAGTCGACTTCGTTATGGCTTTCTGCTCCGCTCCTATTCTTTTATCGAGTATTCCTGCCAGTCATCTGGCTGTTGAATTCGGCGGCGAATGGTTTGCTCAGGCTGATCGGCATCGAGCCGGCAGGCGAGGGAGAGGCTGCCCATTCGGAGGAGGAAATCCGCATTTTGATGGATCAGAGCGCGAAGAGCGGTGTCATCGACCAAGACGAGATGAAGCTGATGGACAATCTGTTTGATTTCTCTGACTTGCTGGCACGGGAGGTCATGCTGCCGAGAACTGATATGGACTGCCTGTACACGAATCTCACTTGGGAAGAAAATATGAGGATTGTGGAGGAAACGAAACATTCCCGATATCCGGTTGCCGTAGATGACAAGGATCAGATCATCGGATTTGTTCATCTGGCCGATCTGTTCCTGCCAGACGGAGGCAGCTCTAAGAATATTGCTGCCATCGTGCGGCCGATCCTGAATGTGCCTGAATCCATGGAAGTCAGCCATGTCCTGCGTCTTATGCAGAAGAAACATTCCCAACTGACCGTTGTGGTAGATGAATATGGGGGCACGGCTGGATTGCTCACAGCTGAGCGAATTATGGAGGAAATCGTCGGCGATCTTTATGATGAGTTCGACATAGATCGCCCTGAAGTTGAGAAGCTCAGCGACGGCACCTTTTCAGTTGACGGGCGGATGCTCATCGAAGACGTAAATGATTTGACAGGGGTCACGATCGAACACGATAAAGTGGACTCCATCGGGGGATGGCTGTTTAAAGAACTGGACGGGGCCCCTGCCGTAGGGAGAAGCGTTCAGGTCGAGAATATGCTTATTGAAGTGGCCGAAGCCGAACCGCTTCGCATCATGCGGGTGAATATCAAGCAGCTCGTAGATCAGGACGGAACGCAAGAATCAGCTGACGATACGACGGATGCGGAATCGAATGAGAAATCCCAAGAATACGAGCCCGGTGTTTAAAGAAGAAAACTCCTATATCAAGGCGAGGGAATCGCTTTGATAGGAGTTTTTTTTTGTTTTTTGCTGTATTGCTGCGATTGGTGGTTCATATTCTGGGCGAACGTCATATGTTAATGGTGAGGATCGGGAGTGGTGTCTTGTCTCCCTATATAGCCGAACAATTAATGACAGAAGGAGGAACGATCATTGAATCATTCGTTAAGTCATCCCCAAGAGGTAGCCTGGGCCCCCTTTGTCGGCCCTTTTGACCCCTGTCCGCCGATATTATGCAAGACGTACAGTACGCCGCCGCAGCTGTTTATGCACTTTCAACCGCTGAATCTTCCCCAGTTCAGTCCGGAGGAAGCGTTAAGGCATGGAACGTTGTGGCCTGCACTCTACAGTCCCTATGAATCCAAGTGGGGAAAAGGAAGGTGAGATAATGTCACACAAAGGCAATTTGGACCCGCAATTTTATGAGATGCTCGAAAAGCTGCAGGCGCTCGATTTCGTGCTTGTCGAATTAAACCTCTTCCTCGATACACACCCCGATGATTTAGCCTCGATTCAGCAATACAATCAGCTTGTCCAGGAACGCACTCAGCTTGCCAACCATTTTCAGCAGCTCTATGGTCCCCTGATGAACTTCGGCCATTCTTATTCGAAATTTCCATGGGAATGGTCGAAGGTACCGTGGCCTTGGCAGGTATAATGCCTGCCCCACGGCCGTCTGTTGAAAATGATTAAGGAGGGAAATGCAGAATATGTGGGTCTATGAGAAAAAGCTCCAGTATCCCGTACGGGTAGGAAAATGTGATATTCGAATGGCGAAGCTGCTGATCGAGCAGTACGGGGGAGCGGATGGGGAACTGGCCGCAGCCCTGAGATACTTGAATCAGCGGTATACGATACCCGATAAGGTTATCGGTCTTCTCAATGATATCGGGACCGAAGAATTCGCGCATCTCGAGATGATTGCTACCATGGTATATAAGCTGACCAAGGATGCCACGGTAGAGGAGCTGAAGGCTGCGGGAATGGATCCTTACTATGTCAATCATGATAAGGCCTTGTTCTATGAGAATGCTGCCGGCGTGCCGTGGACGGCAACCTATATTCAAGCCAAGGGCGACCCCATCGCCGATCTGTACGAGGACATCGCGGCAGAGGAGAAGGCTCGGGCTACATATCAGTGGCTCATCGACATGACCGATGACGTCGACTTGCAGGACGGTCTTAAGTTCCTGAGGGAGCGGGAGATCGTGCATTCGCTGCGATTCCGCGAAGCGGTGGAGATATTGAAGGATGACCGGGATAAGAAGAAGTTTTTTTGAGTGACGCTCTAATATTGATATAAAAGGTGGTAACCGATGTCCAAGTCAAAACGCGGAAAAGCGTTGTGGACGCTTCCTTCCAGAGGCCGCGGCACCTGCCCGGTATGCAGAAGCACGCGCATCAAATTGCTGTATGCGAGAAAAAGCGGCTCTGAGCAGGTCTTGAAAGTGTGCAAACGCTGCTTTCATGCTTCTCAGGAAAAAATCGACGCTGCCGCTGGGGCGCTTAGCGTGTAGTAGGGGAGCGCAAAATTTATTCTAACGAGCAAATTGGCATTGTTTTTACCCTCAAGAAACGATTTAAAGACAGTCTTTTGGCTGTCTTTTTATCATTATACGCCTAGCATGGGTGTTATCTCTTAGGTGAGAGTCATCAAAAGGGGCATGAGGTGTAGCGATATGAGAAAGCTTCGCCTGCCGTAGCAATTTGTGCTGAAATTAAGAAAAACTTAAGCATTTGCGTTCAACCTTCTTAAGATCTGACGATTATAATAAGGTCACCCGCAGGAGATACCGGGCAGGGATCTCTAGAGATATGGTATATTTACAACAGGGTTAGTTGTAACAATGACACAGAACAAAGCAGGGGTGCCGATCATGTCCAGAGAGTCGATTCTACTCGTTGATGATGAGAAGGAAATTATTGAATTGATGGAGATCTATCTGAAGAATGAAGGATATAATCTTTACAAAGCTTCCAACGGCTTGGAGGCTCTTCGTATTGTGCAAATTCACGATATAGATCTTATCATTCTAGATATTATGATGCCTGAGATGGACGGCATAGAGGCCTGCATGAAGATCAGAGAGCAAAGGAACACGCCGATTATTATGCTGTCTGCAAAAAGCCAGGATATTGATAAGATCACAGGGCTCAGCATCGGAGCGGACGATTACGTGACCAAGCCGTTCAATCCGTTGGTGCTGATTGCCCGCGTCAAATCTCAGCTCCGCAGATATAAGCATTTGAACCGCCAGGATTCAAAAAAGAGTGAACACGAAATCGTCATTGATGAGCTGGTGATCAATACCGCGACCCATACCGTAACCGTGGACGATCAGGAAGTGAAGCTGACGCCCCGTGAATTTGCCATTCTGGAAATGCTCGCTCTGAATCAGGGGATCGTGCTCAGCATGGACAAGATCTATCAGGAGGTATGGAACGAACCGTTCATGGATTCTAAAAACACAATTATGGTTCATATTCGGAAAATTCGTGAAAAAATCGAAAAGGATAAGCAAAATCCACAATTTATAAAGACCGTGTGGGGCATCGGTTATAAAATGAAGTCGTCAAAGGAGTTGTAACATGACCCGCATGAAGCTGTTCAATTCCATCCGATGGAGATTCTTGCTGATCCACATTGTAAGCAGTCTGCTAACCGCCCTAGTTTTGCTTCTAGGCAACTTGCTTGCGAATTATATTTTGCAATTCAATAAGATCAATGCGGCGCTCGTATGGGTGATTAACCATATTGGCTCCATGCCTGTCATGGTCGTGTCTGGAGCTGCTCTTTACTTATTTTTCTATTACATGTTAAGCAGACCCCTGGTTCGATACGCCAGCGAAATCGCAGATACCCTGCAGCTCATGGAGAATGGCAAGTTCCATGCACCCGTGCCGGTGCAATCTCCCCACGAGCTTGGCCTGATTGCTTCCCGGGCAAATCGCGTCGCCGAAGAGCTGAACGAGTATTTGCGGGAAATCAACCATGGGCTTCAGGAAATTGCCAAAGGACATTTTCAGTACGATATCCCGGTCAAGCCTGATCATGATTTGGGTGAGATTGCAAAGAGCATAAATGAAATGAGCGCGCAATTGCACCATTCCATACAGGAGGAGCGGAAAGCGGAGAAGACAAAAAATGACCTGATCACCGGGGTGTCGCACGACCTGAGAACACCGCTCACTTCAATTCTGGGATTTCTGGAGCTGATCGAAAAAGACCGCTATTTCGATGAGGTCGAGCTTCGCTACTATATTGGCATTGCCTATGAAAAGTCCGTGACGTTAAAAAAACTCATCGATGATCTATTTGAATATACGCGGATTAATAACGATATGCCGCTAGATCTGAAGCAGATCGACATGAATGATTTTTTCCGGCAGCTTGCCGAGGAATTTGTGCCTAACCTGGAGAGCGCGGGCGTATCCTGCCGTGTCCATGCGCCTGATCATCCTGTCATCATTAAAGCCGATGGAGATCATCTCGTTCGAGCTTATGAGAATTTAATCTCCAACGCGATTCGATATGGCAGTGCCGGCAAACGTATCGATATTTACATTCAGGAACGAGAAGACAAGGCCATCATTCAGGTCGTGAACTATGGCGATCCGATCCCTGAACGTGATTTGCCGTTTATATTTGACCGATTTTATCGGGCCGATAAATCCAGATCCAAGCAGACAGGGGGAGGCACGGGACTTGGGCTTGCCATTACCAAAAGCATCATCGAGGTTCATGGCGGCACCATATCCGCGAGCAGCAGCGAACGGCAAACCTGTTTTGAAACGATCCTCCCTGCAACCGAATAAATGCGTCGACTTCAGCCTTTCACGATTGTGAAAGGTTTTTTGTTGTCTGTTCCTCTGAAACATAAGCAGTTGCACTGTTTTATTTAAGAATTTGTTAAGCAATCCGAAGCCATTTATTAAGAAGTCTATTATACGGTTATAGATGTGTAATTGACGCATCAAGACCGCCTGACATGAAAGGAGTAACCACCATGCTGAATAGAGCAATTCGTTGTCATCCGCCTAAACCGAGGCTCGCCATTGTACTCGTGATACTTATTTTCGCCTTGGCTGCCTTTCTGAGAATAGACTTTCTCACCTCTGTCCATCACAAGGTATCCCATGACTCCATTTATTACGACGAAATGGTAAGGCAGCTGCTGGAGACGGGGGTTTATGCCTATAAAGATACGGAGCCGAACGCGCAGGTTACGCCGGGATACCCTTTATTCATGGCTGCAGTCTACAAGCTGGCCGATTATGAGCGCCAGGATCCTTTTCCGGCAATCCGGTACACCCAGGTGGCGATGAGTCTCCTGACGTTATGGCTGATCTATGCTATTGCCAAAAGGCTTGGAGGACGTACCGCCGGTATCGTGGCCTTATTGATTGGAGCCGTATATCCGCCGTTTGTCTGGAGCAATGCGAGCATTCTCACCGAGACCTTGGCGACATTGTTCTTCGCGGCCTACGTCTATCTGCAGCTCCTTGTATTCGAAAGGAAGACGCCTGCCTCTGCTTTACTGGGCGGGGCCGCTATGGGACTCCTTGTCCTGACCCGGCCTGAATTTTTGATCCTCCTGTTTCCGATCTATATTTTTCATTATTTTTGGAAAAAGGAGGCACGTAAGACCTTAAAGCTGTTTTTGTTTACCGTGATCGGGACGGCCGCGGTGCTGTCTCCATGGGTAGTACGGAATATGATTACGCTGAATGAAGTCGTGGTGGCGTCCACCCAGGTGAATCCTTTTCAAGCAGGAACCTACCCGGACAAAAACTATGATGACGGATTGGTCGACCGCCGGGGGAAGACGCAAATGGAAATTGCCAAGGAGCGCTTGAAGATCGGCTTTACGGAGCATACCTGGGAATTCGCCAAATGGTATACGTACGGCAAGCTAAAACATACGTACTCCAAAATGTACTTTGGCAGCGGTCATGAGCCGCTATATCCGGTGATACCGATTGTCCCGTGGAGCTGGCTGAACTGGCTGCATCGCGGGCTGGTCTTCTCCGCTCTCGCCTCGCTTTTCGTATTTGCGAGAAAGTGGAGACAGCCTGCTGCAATACTTGTGATTATCCTTGTGACGATGTCGCTGGTCAGGCTCGTTTTCGTGCCGGAATACCGGTACAACTATACGGTCATGCCGTTCATAATCATCACAGTCAGCATCGTTGGCGTCGCCCTGATTCGCAAATGGCTGCCTGCCAAGCAAACGGTCTTAACTGCTGAAAGGAGTGTAAACGATGTTTCACCATCGCCATCATCATCTCAATCATGACAAGGTTCTCGCCATCGTACCTGCCTACAACGAGGAGGAAGGCATTGAACAAGTGATCGCTTCACTGCAGAAATATGCACCCTATGCAGACATTCTGGTGGTCAATGACGGTTCAACGGATGATACGGGACTGCTCGCAGAGAATGCGGGAGCTGCGGTACTCCATCTCTGCAGCAACCTGGGCATCGGCGGCGCCGTACAGACCGGTTATCGGTATGCTGCAGAGAACGGTTACGATTATGCCGTCCAGATTGACGGCGATGGCCAGCATGATCCCGCTGATCTTGCCAAGCTGCTCTGCTGTATGCGCAAGACAGGTGCAGATATGGTCGTAGGCTCCCGTTTTATCGAAAAAGAGGGCTTCCAATCCACGTTTGCTAGAAAGCTAGGCATTGATCTGCTTGGGGGTCTGGTTACACGATTGACCGGAAAACGAATCACCGACCCTACCTCGGGCTACCGTTTATGCAACCGCAGGGCAATTACTTTGTTTGCACAGCAGTATCCTACAGATTATCCAGAGGTCGAAGCTCTCGTGATGCTCGATAACTGCCAGCTGTCCTTTCAAGAAATTCCTGTAGTGATGAAAGAGCGGCAAGGCGGCGTGTCCAGCATCTCGCCTCTCCAATCCATTTATTATATGTGCAAGGTGATCTTAGCTATTCTCATGATGAAGACAAGGAAAAAGAAAGTGTGGGAGATGAGTCATGAAACCTGATATCTATTTGTTCAGCTTCTTCATCAGCCTCAGCTTCGCCGCGACGATTCTTTATCTTATCCGCAATCAAAAACTGAAGGAGCAGTACGCATTGCTCTGGCTGACACTCAGCGTCATGATGATGGTTCTGACCTTATTTCCATCCGTCTTGGACGATGTGGCCAGACGGATCCGCATTGAGTATGCCCCATCGCTGCTTTATCTGCTTAGTGTGGTAGGGATTTTATTTATTCTGCTTCACCTTACGATGGCCGTATCCTCACTTGCCCAGCGCAATGTGGAATTGATCCAGACCCTTGCCCTGCATGAGCGTAAAATCCATGCCTTGATGAAGCAGAACGGGCAGTCCGGGAAGGAGGAGGGAACCTGAGGTCAGCATGGAATGATTGATTGAACATTGAAAAGGAGTTTTAGGATTATGATGAAGATTAAGAAAGTAATTCTAGCTGTATGCATTGCCGCCTCGCAAGCGGCAATTGTTATGCCTGCGTATGCGGAGTCCGCGAATGAGGTGCAGGACAAGCAAGTGCAGCTGGATGGATTCACAAATCGACTGGTCCTATATCTAAATAGCCGCAAAATGGAGCAAAACGGCTTAGAATATACTGCCATTCGCGAAGCAACAGTGAAGCAAGGCATAACTTACGTCAGTTTGCGTTCGATAACGGATCGCTTGGGCTACAAAGTTGAGTATGACGCAAATACGAATGAAGCGCTGGTTAGCGGCGGCGAAGTATTTGGAGCAAGATTCAAAGCAAATCGAAATACGTATATTCTAAACGGCGCATCATATCCGATGAATGGCACGCCATATATGGATGATGGGGTTCTCATGCTTCCGCTGCGATCCTTATCCGCTGCTTACGGCCTCAAAATTACATTGGAGGGAAGCCAAGCCGTCCTGGAGTTCCCCGCCGGTACTACAACTGATCCGGAACCTGAGCCACAGCGCAATGAACCTCCGGTTGCCTTATTTGCAACGGATAAACATAAATATCGCATAGGGGAATTCATTCGCTATGACGATCAGAGCACAGATGATGAGGATGCTATCGTGGAGCGTAAATGGGACAATAATGAGCCTGCCTTCTTCCAGCCTGGCATTGTCGAGGTGACTCTGCAAGTGACCGACAAGCATGGCTTGTCCTCTACCTACAAGCAGCAGATTGAGATTACTTCAGAGCTGCTCTATACGAAAGAAGAGTTTGATCGTTTATTCACGCCTGTGGGCAGTAATTTTGAAATTGCGGGAGGCTCCGTGCTGTCCTTTGATGCCTTACCCTATACCTATCGGACAGAGCCGTATACCTTATTTCGGGCTAGCGGCCCCGAGACTGTAAATTATGAGGGCATCCTATATCAAGACACGATCGAAGGGACTACGCTATTTATGATTCACCATAAAAACGACCTGGGTGAAAAGGCGAAATTTTATGTCGTTGCCGAGAACCAAGGCGAAGCTCCTGCGAGTGTCAAAATAGGCGGTCTGGGCTTCGCCGGCCCAAGCATTCATCCCGAAGTGGCGGGAAGGTTGGCTGCGGCAAGATATTTCGAATCGATGATTAGCGGCAGTGCCGGCAGGAGCATGACATTGGTGCCGGGAGAGAAGAAATTGATATTTACCGAACTCAGCGCAGCCGCCGTGCCAAACGGCGATGTCGTTACCCTGAATGGCGATCTTGTGAGCGATGGCCCTATTCAATATACCGTGCTGATCGTCAAGGCAAACCACGATCCCTTGGAGATGATTGCTGCGCTGCCTTACCTTGATCCGAAGGAATCGATCATTCGAGGTACTTTCCAGGATTCGGCCCGCGTATTTGAGTATAACGGGCTGGTAGGTACGAAGCCGGAGCGGCTGCCGCTAACCGACAATACCACCGATCCTTTTCAAAAAGGCATCGATGGTATCAAGCTCACCGAAGCCACGAACTCCGGCAATTACGGAGTCCTCTATTATATCGTTCTCAATCGTGTCGCGCCTAATACGCTGATCACCTTCAACCCGCGCGGCGGTCTTTATTCCGGTGCGGCGAGAGTGAATAACGATGTCATTCATATTAAGCATATTGGATCTACCAAGGACAGCACCAGTGTCCTCTATCGAACGGGTGACCAAGAAGAAAAAGTAGAGCTGTGGATTACCCCGGCCGCAGGCAGCAACTTGCCGTTTACGTTTCTGTTCTTGCCGCTGCCTGAGGCGAGGAATTGATAGAGTAGGATGGATTTCTGAAGAACAACGAACCTTCGTAAATTTGCGGAGAGCTGCTTTGTTTTTTTGAAGCGGGTATTGAAAATGTAAAGAGATTTTAGTTCATGTTCGAATGAGCTAAAATCTCTTATTTTAACCAATAACCATCTTATGGGATGATTTGCGCATGACTCCATTCGGAATAAAGCTCTGGATGATGGTGACTAACGTACGCGAGGAAAGGCTGCAGGCGGCCGATGTTGAGTAGGCTTTTCAGCATACGTTGAGGATACGGTTGCACTGTTCGATATGAATTCACATGATCGATGACCTTTAGTATATTTTCAGGAGTCACATAGACGTGCCGCAATGCGGTATCGACACGAGTGAACCCTACCCGTTTCATCTCCTTGATTACCAATACTAACTGTTCGGCGATAAAGTCTGGAAAGTCAACTCTGCTGGAGAGAAATGCTTTTAACCCAGGCCCGCTGATATATTCCATCACGATGTAATTCCTGCCGACCTCATAGACCAGCGGAATAAAAGAAGCGGAAGCAGCCGCAAGAAGAGCCTTGGCTTCGGTCTCCGCATCTGATTCATTCACAAAAATTTTAACGCATTGGTGGGCAGAAATTCGAAATACTGCTCCTTGAGCACCTGCACCAATATAAGGAAACTCAGTCGGGTTATGATAGCCAATTTGATATGGGACACCTGGCATATGAGTACCTGGAAAAACAGTAATCCTATCATAGTTATTCATATTGTCCCCCCATGATATTTGTAATGTTTATACCAGATAGGGAAATTATATATTATGGATCGAATTAAGGAATTCATAGCATTTCGCCGCTGCTCCATATAATTTACCAAGGTAATTACATCCTGTTCGGATACGCCCCACTCCACTGGGATATTGCTGGCCGCATGAAACAAATCGTTCCTTGTTAAGGAATGCAGCTTGGCTAGCGATTCGCGAAAAGGGTGGGTACCATCAATAAAAGGGACGAAGCGTTGATAAAGCGTTCCCCAAAAAGCCTTGTAATTGTTCATTTTATTTAGTAGAGTTTCAGCGCTCCAATGGGGTCCGTTAAACACATTGGCCTGATCGATCATCCATAACTTCGGCTCAGGCCCTCCTGCGATGATTAAATTTTGCTTATCCTGCGTCCAAATATGCCGATCATTATTATCCCAGTAATCAAACAAAATCATATCAGCGGCCTGACTGATATTTGTGCATCTAGCAAGGTCAAGGTCGCTCGGATGGAGTATGCCATGGGGGATGAACAGGCTACCGAAATGCGGACCTGATTGTGAGGAAGGACAGCCAGTTACTCCTTCAGGTATGAAAATGACCTTGCCGTCAGGAATAGGGAGGTTCATCCTTTTTGCTAATTGACTGCAGATTAATTCGTTGACTAGAACCCTGACTCCCTGAGGATTGGATAACAATTTAATCACATAATAGTTTCCGTCACTGCAAAGCACTAGGTGGGGCATGCTCCAGCCTGGTAATGGTTGAATATACCGGGTGACTTGTAGCATAATTATCACCCCTCTCTTTTATTACATTTAGCTTATTCTGAAATACGATAAAAGATTGTTCCAATGAACTAGTAGGTTCGTTGATTTTAAGATTTTTTGAGGAGTGCATCGGGTTAATTTCATGAGTCACTCGCAATTCAAGCGGAATCAGCTCCAAACGAGGATGAACGAGATGAAATGACGCTGGACCGTCTCGATATCAAAATTGTAAGATACGGGTAGACCGTATTTAAAAAGTAGAATGCTGAGAGTACCGGCTGAATAGTTTTTACTAGGGAGGGATGAAGCGTGGAGCGCCTTTGGACAAAGTCGTTTATTCTTATGACGGCAGGAACGCTGCTGCTGTTCACTGGATTTTATTTGCTGCTTCCAACACTGCCGCTGTTCATCAAAAAATTGGGCGGCAATGAAGCGCAGGTTGGCATGGTGACAGGGGCGTTTATGTTGTCTGCCGTCATTTTCCGCCCGGTTGTCGGCGTGCTGCTTGATCGGTTCGGCAGGCGTCCTTTTATCGTTTGGGGATTGATTCTCTTTGCCTTGGCGATATATATGTACGACTGGGCCGGCGGCATTGCCGTTTTGATATGGATCCGCATCGCGCATGGGATGAGTTGGGCCGTGTCTACAACGGCCCTCTTTACGGCTGCTACGGATATGATTCCCTCTACACGCCGCGGGGAAGGCATGGGATGGTTTGGAACGGCTACGACCCTGGCAATGGCGGTCGGTCCAATTTTCGGCATCTGGATTATACAACATCTCTCATACAGCGCTTTGTTTCTATCCGCCGCGGTTTTCTCCGTCGTAGCGCTGCTCCTTACATTTGGCGCGAAAATCCCGTATCAGCCGCTTAAGAGAACTGCAAGGATCGAGCTTTTCGAGAAATCCGTTTTCCCTGTCACGGCTGCCGTCTTTTTCCTGACGATTGCTTATGGGGGCATCACGACCTTTGTTCCGCTGCTTGCCAGCTCAGTCAACGTTAACTCTGGCACATTCTTTCTGGTGTATGCGGCAACGCTGTTTTTATTTCGTCCTATCGCGGGAAAACTATCGGACCGATATGGCGAAGCGTTTGTCATTATCCCGTCTCTTATAATTACGATGCTGGCATTGATCGTCCTCAGCTTCTCAACCGGGCTATTCGGCATGCTTGCCTCCGCTGTTCTGTACGGTATCGGTTTTGGCTCTGCGCAGCCCACACTTCAAGCCGCAACGATTCGTCTGGCCCATCCCGAACGGAGAGGGGGGGCCAATGCGTCGTTATTGACGGCTACTGACCTGGGCATCGGGCTGGGCGCAATCGTGCTAGGCTGGGTCTCCCAGCATACCAGCTACCAGGTATTGTTTACGGTTAGCGCGGCTTCGGTCGCATTCTCTCTGCTGCTGTTCATTTTCTTTGTAAAACATTTGTTGAAAAATAAGGGGCTGCATTCGCAGAAAGACACCGCTCTTCCGTCTGAACCGAATTGACCCAGCGTTGTTGTACGTGTACCGCTGCATGCGTGCAAGCTCAGTCAACTGGAGGCTTTGGATCGCCAAAGCCTCCGGTTCTTTTGCTTTCCAGAACATGTCATTATTTTTCGAAAAACTATTGACCAATACGATATATCGCTATAATATAACGATATATCGTATTGAGGGGTGAATATTGGATGAGGATTCACGAGTACGGTGCTTGGCGGGCTAAACAGCCCGAGCGTAGAGGACATTCCAAGGAAGGGGTTTACCAGGATATATTTGTAAGGCATCGCCACGGTGGCGGACGAGGAGGCTTTGGTGGGCGGGGAGAAGGCAAACGTTTTTTTGAGCGGGGGAAGTTCAAGTTTGCTCTCCTTGAGCTGCTGGCGTTGGAACCGATGCACGGATACCAGTTGATTAAGACGATGGAAGAGAAAACGGGCGGCCTGTATTCGCCAAGCCCGGGCTCCGTATATCCGAATTTGCAGTGGCTTGAAGATATGCAGCTTATAGGCTCGACCGAAAAGGACGGCAAGAAACTGTACCATATCACGGATGAAGGACTAGCCTATCTTCGCGAACAAAGAGAGGGACAGGCGGAACGGCCGGAGAACCCTTGGGAGCATGCTGGATGGCATCGGCCCCATGGCGGAGGGCATGGCAAGCATCTACTGCGCGGTCTGATGAAGGACTGGTCCGAGGTTGTTCATTTGATGGCCAGGGCGTCGGAAGCAGCAAAGGTGGATCCCGGCTCCAAGCAAGCGCAGGAGTTTCAAGAAATCATGTCCAAGCTGAGGGTCAGCTTGTCAGAAAACCTGGCGGCTTTTCAGGGCGCTAACAAGGGCGGAAATGTGCCGCCTCCACCCCCAAATGGCCCGTTTACGGCCGATGACCGGGACGGTGAATAAGCCTGATCCTGTGTCCAGACAAACTAAAGAAGAGCAGTTGGCTCTGGAAATACAGGGCGTGATATTCATTGAGTGCTAACAGCGTATTGAGGCCGTTTTTTAAGCAATCCTGGTGCATTTATCTTGCATCGTTTACGCATGCGGTCGCTAGTACCGTTCTTCGCCCGTTTCCGTCCGCAAATTTTGATTCTGGACGAGGCGACCGCCAACCTGGACTCCCAGACCGAGCTGCTTATCCAGCAGGCGCTGCAAGTCGTATCCGAGGGATGGACGACGCTTGTTATTGCACATCGCTGACCGGATTATCGTCATGCGTCATGGTATGATCGTCGAGGAAGGGACGCATACTGAACTGCTCTCGGCCCGGGGTTATTAGGAAGAGTTGTATTGTCATTCGCAAGGCCTTCATTTTTTAAAATAGAATCATAAAGGAGGAAATGTCATGTTAATTCAAACAAGAACGATCGTTGTGCAAAAAGATAAGGTGGATCTCGTCATTGAACGGTTTACCAAAGATAGCCCGGTAGATACGATGGAGGGCTTTATCGACAAAACCGTTATGGTTAACCGAAAGAAACAAGAACACGAAGAGGTCGTTATTATGATCCGCTGGAGATCGGTTGAGGACTGGAAAAACTGGGAGAAAAGCGATGTTCACATTCAAGGGCATCGGCAGAATAAAGGGAAACCGGCGCCGGACTACATTATAAGCACGACCGTCAATATGTATGAAGTGAAAGCCGTGAAGGAAGGCTTGAAACAAGAATAGGCTGATTCGGTAAAAAAGGCATTCATATCTCTTGATCTACAGGGATTTGAATGCCTGGTTTGCTGTTTTCACCTTTAATGGTCATATTTTGAATGATAAATTTCCGTTTACGCTGGGGATACTGAGGGATGAGCCATTTCCAGTCTCCCGTTATGGAACATACATATTTACTATCGCGTTTCTAATGAGCGCTCGTTATTCAAGAAGATTCATTGTGTCGGTAACAAGAAAAAACCTTGATGCCTAGTCTGGCACCAAGGTTTAGGGATGAATACAAGTAAATATCTCTTATTTTCCGATGAACTCTTGAACCCAGTAGCCGTTGTCATAAGCTACGCCGATGGCCGTAAAGTTAGGGTTCATAATATTTTGGCGATGGCCTTCGCTGTTCATCCAGGCATTCATGACTTCAGCAGGCGTGCGCTGGCCTTTGGCGATATTTTCACCGGCATAACTATAGGAAACTCCAAACTGCTTCATCATATCGAACGGAGAACCATAGGTTGGCGACTGGTGGTCAAAATATCCATTTTGGCGCATATCGGCTGCTTTTGCGGCAGCTACTTTAGTCAAATCGGCTTGCGTCGTCAGCGGCTTTAGGCCTGCTTTGGCGCGTTCCTGGTTAACCAGATCAACGACTTGTGCGGCAAAAGAAGAGGCGTCTGATTGACCAGCGTTCGCATTGTTGTCCTTGCTAGGCGCTGTTGGCGCCGTAGGTTTAGTTGTCGTTCCATTGCCGGCATTAGCATCAGAACCGGTTGAAGGCTTCTGGCTAGGCGCCGTCGGTTTTGTGCTTGGTGCTGTTGGTTTTTGAACAGGCGCGGATGGCGTGGCCGGTTTCTGATCAGGTACAGACGGTGTTGGTATAGCTGGTGTTTCCTTCTGCGGCTGCTCTGTTCCTACAGTCGGCCAATTAGGAATCACCCATTTCAGATCGTCCAAAGAGCCATTCCAGTTCCATTTTGACAAGATTTGTTGAATTTGTTGATATTGTTGATTGCAATCTACGCTAGGAGTTGAAGCGGCTTCTGCCTTTGCTCCTTGCGGCAGAACAAGTCCTGCAGCGAGTACGGCCGTGGCCATGCTTGTTGTTACCAATGTTTTAAAGTGCTTATTTTTCATAACGTTATTCCTCCAAATCATTCTATTAGTCTTGAAAACATGATAGATAGACTGATCCGACAATAGTTACAATTTTGTAATTTTGTGCAACCCCATTCTAGCATGCATTCAGGCAAAAAGGGGGAGGTAAGTTATGGATAGAAGCATGAGCATATTAGTAGGTTAGCTGATGGAAGAATTGCAGATAGAGGTTGAATAGATCTGTAGACAATAGCTGACTCTAGTAGGAGCTTTGGGAAGTGTACTGTTAAGCGAACGGACCGTGGTTCCGTTATTTTCGGCAAAAGAGGCGAAATGCAGTGCCAAAGGACTCACGTTCCGCTAATTTAGCTAATTTGCTTAATTGGAGTTAGATTTTGGGTAATAGCTGCTTCTGTGTCCGTAATTTTTTGGGACATATCGTAGTTTAGCAGCAGATAATGATTTGTCGGGCCCGGTGCTGACGAATCTGTTGAAATAAACATTATAACGTTATATTTACTTTCTGGCATAAGCATGTTAACTTAAACATTATAATGTTTTAAATGGAATGGGTGATAGTTTTGAGCGATCGAATAGCTGTTCGCGGTAGAGCACAACCTTCAAGTGGCAGATTCGTGCTCCGCGAGGTAAAAAGGGTGAACGGCGAGAAAATCGACATTGTTATCGAGGATGGTAAAATCGCTGAGATTACCGCCGCCGGAAAAGGAAGCGGACAGCCGCTGAATGACGTCTCGGGCACATACGTGTCGAGCGGTTGGATCGATATGCATGTCCATGCCTTTCCCGAACTCGACCCCTATGGGGATGAAATCGATGAGATCGGCGTAAAGCAGGGAGTGACAACGATTGTCGATGCCGGCAGCTGCGGCGCGGACCGGATTGCCGACCTGATCGCCGACAGCAAGCGGGCCAAGACGAGGATGTATGCTTTTTTGAACATTTCACGGATCGGGCTGTCTAGAATTGACGAATTGTCCCGGCTGGAGTGGATCGATAAGGAGCAGGTCAAGCTGGCAATCGTGGCATACGAAGATTTCATTGTCGGACTCAAAGCGCGGATCAGCAGGAGCGTGGTCGGTGATAGCGGCCTGGAGCCGCTTCGCCTCGCCCGGGAACTATCCGGCGACACGGGCCTGCCGCTTATGGTGCATATCGGTTCAGGACCTCCGGATATTCAAGAGGTAATTCCTCTTTTGCAGCGAAAAGATATCATTACGCACTATCTTAATGGGAAGACGAACAATTTATTTGATGCGGGAGGCCATCCGCTGCAAGTATTGACCGATGCGTTAGCGAGGGGCGTTCATTTGGATGTTGGCCATGGGACGGCAAGCTTTTCCTTTCGAGTGGCTGAAGCGGCCAAGCGGTACGGTGTTGGGCTGCATACGATCAGCACTGACATTTACCGGGGCAATCGGCTGAACGGTCCGGTCTACAGCATGGCTAACGTGCTGACCAAGTTTCTCAGCTTGGGATATTCGCTGGGAGAGACGATCGATGCGGTTACAAGCCATGCTGCTGACTGGCTGGGCAAGCCGGAGCTGGGCCGGATTCAGGTAGGAGATGCCGCCAACTTGACGCTGTTTACATTAGATGACGAACGGGTGGAGCTGGTAGATTCCGAAGGAGAGCGAAGAATGGCGAACCGACTTATTAAAGCAAAAGGAGTGGTTACAGGTGGGGAATACATTAAATGTGAAGTACGGGCTTAAGCGGGTCATTAATGCCAGCGGAAGGATGAGCATCCTGGGCGTATCCGCGCCAAGCGATACGGTCATGGAGGCGATGAAGCAGGGCGGGCAAAGTTACGTCGAGATCGCCGATCTTGTCGATAAAGCAGGGGATCATATCGCCCGGATTCTCGGGTCGGAAGCGGCAGTGATCGTCAACTCGGCATCCAGCGGGATCGCTCTCTCGGTAGCGGCTATAGTGACCCAAGGCAACCGCCGGCGCAGCGAGCGTCTGCATCAGGAGATCAACCCCAAGAATGAAATCATTATTTTGAAAGGTCATAATGTGCAGTACGGAGCTCCCGTGGAGACGATGGTATATTTAGGCGGCGGCAGGCTGCTGGAGGTAGGCTACGCTAATGAAGGGCGGGCCGAGCATATCGAGGATGCGATCTCTGATAAGACCGCAGCTATTCTTTATGTCAAATCGCATCATGCCGTACAAAAAAATATGATTTCCGTGGAAGAAGCCTGGGATGTTGCTCAGCGCCGCGGAGTTCCGCTTATCGTGGATGCGGCAGCAGAGGAGGATCTTCAAAAATATGTGAAGTATTCCGACCTGGCGATTTACAGCGGCTCCAAAGCCATTGAGGGCCCAACATCAGGCATCGTCGCCGGAAAAAGAACCTTCATCGAGTGGGTCAAAGTTCAATTGCATGGGATTGGCCGCAGCATGAAAGTAGGCAAGGAGACGTCTTTCGGATTGCTGCAGGCCCTAGATGAATACATGAACAAGGAAGATAAGAGCGAGCAGGAGAAGGCGCTGCTGGAAGTATTAATGCCATTAAATGATATCGCCGGGGTTCAGGTGTCGGTTGTGCAGGATGAAGCAGGGCGGGCGATTTACCGCGGCCGTATTCAGATCGATGCTCAGCAGACAGGCATTACCGCCAAAGAAGTCGCGGAACGGCTGCAGAACGGCGAGATTGCTATATATACACGGGACTACGGTGTTCGCCAAGGGTATTTCGATATCGACCCGCGGCCGCTGCTTGGCGATGACATTACCGTTATCGAGGCTAAAATACGCGAATTAACAGGGGGGCGTTAATATGTCACAGATCGCCAAACGCTTTTATAAAGGCAGAGTCGCATTAAATGTGCTGGCCAAGGACGTGGAGAATGCCAAGGAAATATTCGAGGCTGCGGAAGGATACGTGCTGGTCGGTGTTCTATCCAAGGACTACGCAACGGTCAATGAGGCTGTAGCGGCCATGAAGCAATACGGCCGGGAAATCGATGAAGCGGTATCGATCGGACTCGGCGCTGGCGATAATCGTCAAGCGGCAGTGGTGGCGGAAATCGCCAGGCATTATCCCGGCAGTCATATCAATCAGGTATTTCCTGCCGTCGGGGCTACCCGGGCCAATCTCAGAGAGAAGGATAGCTGGATCAACAGTCTGGTATCGCCAGCGGGCCAGGCGGGATACGTGAATATTTCTACTGGGCCGATCAGTGCGGCAGGCAGCGAGCCGGCTATCGTCCCGGTTTGCTCAGCGATTTCCCTCGTCCGCGATATGGGCGGCAATGCCCTGAAATATTTCCCGATGGCGGGGCTGAGCCGTGAAGATGAATTTCGTGCCGTCGCCAGAGGCTGTGCTGCGGAAGGCTTCGCCCTCGAACCGACGGGGGGCATCGATATGGATAACTTCGAGGCTATTCTGCGGATCGCGTTGGAAGCAGGGGTTCAGCAGGTGATCCCTCACGTATATACCTCGATCATTGACCAGGCATCGGGAAAAACCAATGTCCAGGATGTACGCGATTTACTCAAGATTATGAAAAGGCTGGCTGATCAGTATGCCTAAACGGATCGCCGCCTTTGGCGAGGTCATGATGCGTCTGCAGGTGCCGGGGTATGATCTGCTGTCGCAGGGCAACACGCTGCACTATACATTTTCCGGTACCGGCGTAAATGTCGTTTCGGCGCTGGCGAGATTCGGACACGCGGGGAGCCTGATCTCCCGCTTACCTGCCAATCCGCTGGGCGATGCGGCGAGAGCCTATTTGCGCAAGCTGGGAGTTGCCACGTCTTACATTCTAGAAGGCGGAAATTATATCGGCATGTATTTCCTCGAGAATGGCTTTGGCGCCAGGCCCAGCCGCGTTACCTACAGCAATCGCTTGGACAGCAGCTTTAATACGGCCCCTGAGGATGTTTATGATTATGACAGTATTGCCCGGGGAATTGACGCAATTCACTTTTGCGGCATTACTCTCGCGATGAATGATAGCGTCAGACGGCATATGAAAGCATTGGCTTGTGCGGTGAAACAGCAGGGAGGCCTCGTTATTTTCGATTGCAATTACCGGCCGTCCCTGTGGGGCGGAGGCGGATATGCCAAAGCGAAGCCGCATTATGAGGAAATGCTGCGTTTGGCGGACATCGTAATGATGAATGAGCAAGACGTAATGAACACGCTGGGCATGGGCACGCTGCAGGAGCAGCGTGAAGATCAGCTTAAGGAGTTGATCCCGCTAGTTGCTGCGCAATATCATATCCCGGTTATCGCTGGAACTCATCGCTCCATCCATGGCGACAATTCACACTCCTTACGGGGGTTTTTGTACAAAAATCAGCGCTTCGCTTTTTCAGATATGCTGACGTTTTCCGTCTATGATAGAATAGGAGCTGGGGATGCCTTTGCGAGCGGGATTATTCATGGCGAACTGGCGGAATTCATGCCAGAGAAGACGGTCGCGTTCGCGGCGGCGGCAGGCATGCTGGCGCACACGGTATCGGGCGATACCCCTATGTCGACGGAAGAGGAAATACTGCGGGCGATGGCACGGTCCGCTGGCGATATAGAAAGGTAGTGGAGATAAGTGAGCTTGTCCAGAAAGGATAAACCGCTATATTTGCAAATCAGGGATATTTTGAAAGACCGGATCCTGCACGGCGTTTATCCCTTGGGGCAGAACATCCCCTCGGAGCCGCAATTGGAGCAGGAATTTTCCGTGAGTAAAATTACCGTCCGGGGTGCGATTCAGGAGCTTGTCCAGGAGGGCTACCTAGAAAGAGGCAGCGGAAAAGGAACCAAAGTGATTCGCAACAAAGCGGCCTCCAAACTGTCCAAATGGAAGCACTTTACCGAAATTTTGGTGGAGGAGGGGCATCGCATTCAAAAGCAGTGGCTTCGGGCCGGGACGATTCAGACAGAGGCGGATGCCGAGCTGAGCCGTTTATTCGGTGAACACTGCTTAAGGCTCGAGCGGGTGTACTTTCTTGATGACAGGCCTTATATATACTATACCCATTATTTGACCATGACTGTAGGCGAGCTGGAGCTTGCCGATTTAAATGCCCGGTCCTTGTACGAGCTGCTGGAGGAGCACAGTATTTCGTTGGACCGGCTGCGCGACGAGTTCTCGGTTGCCGTTCCGCCGCCGGAGGCGGAAGCGATTCTGCAGCTCGGGGGCAATGGAAAGCCGCTGCTCAAGAGATCCCGTTATTCTTATGACGAGCACGGCAAGATCAGAGAATACAGTATCGGATACTACAATACAGAGCTGCAAAATTATATCGTCAATTACGATGTGTAATTTGATGCGATACCAATCAGGAAGGCAGCTGTCCAATCATGATGAATGTCTCCGCATATGATGTTAGTGGATATTATTTGAAAGGAGAAGACATTATGGGATTGTATGCGCACCATCACAAGGGAGGACATTGCTGTCCTCCGGGAGAGGCGATTATCGATCCTCCGCAGTATGTAGTGAACGATTATTTCCATCCCCAAATCGTCCCGGTGATTCATCCGATTCAAATCATCAATAAACATCATTGCGTCCCGGTTCCTCATCATCAGTATACGGTTCAAACCAAGGATGTTTTTTGTCCCACAGATTATCGTGCGAAAAAGGGCAAAAGATAGCTTGATACTTCCGAAGCAGGAGCAGCTCTCAAGCAGAGCTGCTTTTTTCTGTGTCTGCTGAATATGGAGAAATATTAGATTGTCATAGAAATGACATAAAAAGAAGCTGTATTCGGCTAAAAGCGACTCTAATGGGCTATATTAGTGAGAAATGTAATAGATTATCATTTTAATCAAATAGTTTTATGCGTTATCCAAGAAAAAGGGGGCAATAGAAGTTAAGCTTATGAGGAGTAAAGGAGTTGGGCTATTTCTTGTTCTTGCGGGGCTGCTCCTGTTGAATCTAGCATTTGCCGGCACAGCTTCTCCTATAATGGCGGAGTCTTCGGCGAAGGATGAAGCCTCCGGGCAACCGCTGCCATCCCTTCAGCAACTGGTGGATGAAGCAAGGCCCGGAGATACCGTCATGCTGAACGAAGAGAAATATGCAGGCCCTGTCGTCATATCCAAGAGACTGACTATCGAAGGCGGCAAGACGGCGATCCTCTACAACAGCACTTCAGAGGCGGCGATTCGCATTGAGGCGCCCGGAGTTATCGTACGGGGAGTCAATATTCTGCAGGAGAACGCCGGCGAAGAAACTGCGGCCGTATTAGTTCATGCCGATCGGGCTGTTCTTGAGGAGCTCAGAATCAAAACCGCCGGCTTCGGCATCATGCTCCGTGACGCGAACCAAGTTCTGCTTCAGAGCAACGAAATCTCCTGGCTGCGCACAGAGAATGAAGCCGATGCGAAAATGGGCCAGAAGGGAAACGGCATCGATCTGTACAATTCGCATGACAACCGGATCGAGCAGAATACGATTGCCGGCATGAGGGACGGTATCTACCTGGAGAACAGCAATAGGCAAAAAATCGAAAACAATCGGCTGTATGGCTCGCGTTACGGCATCCATTGCATGTATGTGAAGGATACGCAGATCGTTAACAACCTGGGGGAATTCAACGTAACGGGCGCTATGATCATGGGTGTTAGAGAGGCTCGCGTAGCGGATAATTCCTTCGCGAAGCAAAGCCAGAACGTGAATTCGCAAGGCATTTTATTGTTTGATGTGCAGAACTCGGTCATTGAGCGGAATCTCGTCGAAGGCAACCGGGTCGGATTATACATCGAATTGTCCAAGGATAATCAAGTGATCGAAAATTCGATCGTCCGAAACTTCATCGGGATTCAATTCAAGCAGGCAGAGGGCAACAAAATACAGGACAACGATTTCGTGGCCAATGTCATCGAAGCGGAAGCGACCGACAGCAGAGACAATGAATTGGCAGGGAATTATTGGGATTCAGCGACCGGCCTGGATATGGATAATGACGGTATTAGTGATATCCCGTATAAAATAAATCCTTTTTATCAAGAGCTGATCGCTAAGACGCCCGCTTTTCAGCTGTTCTTCCAATCGCCGGGCATGACGTTTCTGAACGGCATGTACACCGATCACCAGGAACGCTGGACGACGGACAGTGCGCCGAAAATGAAGCTGACTTCGGCTATGCTGCCGGTGCAAGCGGAAGATATTCAGGCTGTTTCGGATCCGGTCATTTCCGATCAAACATTAATTTTGATTATCGCTTCGATGCTGCTGGCGACAGCGGTTATAACCATACTATATTCGGGGGTATCCAAATCATGAAAAAATGGTCATTAGCCATAGTAATTATGGTTGCATTTACTTTGCTTGTCGGTTGCGGCCAGAACAAATATGCCGCACAGGCAATCAATGAAGATGTCGATGTGTGCGTGGTTTGCAATATGCAAGTAAAAGACGACGCTTTTGCCACGCAAATCGTAACGAAGGACGGCAAAAGCTTGAAATTCGACGATTTGGGCTGCATGAATACTTGGAAGCAGGAGAACGGAACGGACAATATCGGCATGGACTATGTTCGCGACTATAATGACAAGGAATGGGTCGAGTTCAGCAAAGCGACCTATGTGTATGATGCCTCCATCCGCACGCCGATGGCCTATGGAATCGTCAGCTTCAAGGATAAATCCGCTGCGGAAGCCTTTATCAAAGAGCAAGGCGTGGGACAAGTTCTGAGCGCTAATGAGCTGGCAAACCATACATGGCAGCAGAGTCAAGACATGATGCATGATCATGACCACGACGAGGCACACGGGCAGGATGAAAGCCATAGCGATGAGCATACTGACGACCATAGCGCCGGGCATGGACCAGAGCACAGCGACAGCCATGACGACAGCAGTCATCAGTAGAAGACGAGGATAGAACGATGACTGATATGCTTCAAGTGGCAAAAAGAGAAATCAAAATTGGGCTCCGCAATCCGTGGGCCTATTCTTTTCTCATTTTATTTTCCGTATTCAGCGTAAGTCTATTGCTCGTCAATTCTCAGAACACTGTCAGCGGCTATTCCGCAATTACCGGCTCGATGCTCAGTCTGATTCTGTATTTGCTTCCGCTTATGACTCTGTTTCTCGGCTCCTTCTCCCTAACGGGGGAGAAGGAGGAGGGAAGCTGGCAGCTGCTGTCGACATATCCACTGGGTACCATGCCTTTCATTATCGGCAAATATGTAGGGTTGTCCGTCGTTCTGCTGACGATCGTCTCATTCGGCTATGGCTTGATGGGCATCATTTCGGTTGCAGCGGGAAAATCGTTCGAGCTTACTACCTACTTGTTGTTTCTAGCGTTCTCCTGCGGTTTGGTGCTGCTTTTCTTGGCGGTTGCCTTATTGATCGGTTCCCTATCTAAAAACCGCTGGCAGGCGTTGACCTTTTCCGTCATGATCTGGTTTTTTACCGTCATCGGCTGGACAACAATACTGATTTCCGTGCTGGGCCTGCTGCCATACCTCTGGATCAAGCCAGTGCTGATCGCCTTAACGTTTCTCAATCCTGCTGAACTGGTGCGCCTGTTTGTCGTCATCAAGCTGGGCGGCGGTTCCGTACTCGGCCCGGAGTACTATGAGTGGGTAACCTGGATTCATCAGCCCGGCGGCAGCCTCCTGTTTTTAACAGTATGTCTGGCGTGGATTGGTATCTCCATTGCGGGGATATATTGGATTTGGGAAAGGGGAAGATCTCGTGGCTGATTCATTTGTACAGGTTGTCGGCGTCGACAAAGTGATCAAGAAGCAGAAACTTGTAGAGAATATCAACCTTCGTATCGAGGCGGGCAGCATCGTTGGGCTGTGCGGCGGAAACGGCGCGGGCAAGAGTACGGTTCTGCGGATGATTGCCGGAATTATGCAGCCGTCGGCTGGTGAAATTACCGTAAATAAGCATCAGTGGAAAAAAGACAGGAAGCAATTTTCGCAGCAGATTGGCTATATGCCGGATGATTTTCAGTTTTCTCCTGGCCTGACGGCGGCGGAGGCGCTGTCCTTCTGGGCCGCCCTTCGTAAAGTTCCGGCGAGCCGGGTTGATGAAGTGCTGGAGATCGTGGGACTGCAGGACAAGCGCGGCAAGCAGGTGCATACCTTCTCCAAAGGCATGAGGCAGCGCGTCCTGTTTGCCCAGGCGATGCTGGGCAAGCCGCCGCTGCTAATTATGGATGAGCCGACGAACGGGCTTGATCCGTACTGGATGAGTGAATTCGTCCGGTTGTTGCAAATGATCCGAAGTGAAGGCCATACCGTGCTGTTTTCCACGCATCAGCTGGAAATTGCCGAGGAGGTTGCGGATTATGTGGTCTTCTTGAACAGCGGCCGAAATTACGGTGAGGGCACGGTGGAGCATTTTCGCCAGCAATACGGCGCTTACCCGCTGCATGCAGCGTTTCAACAGAGCCTGGGAATAACCTCTACGGCAGGTGAGTCGAAATGAGCATAAAGGAAAGCAAAGGATTGCGTCTAAGTTCCGTAATTACCCTATTGTTAGGTTTGTTTGCTATAGGAGCGATTATATGGATTATCGTATCGCCAACGAAGGACGACGCCAAGCCGCAGAAGGCAAGACTGGCTATCGGTGAAAGCGCCCCGGACTTTGAAGTAACGAATACGCACGGAGACAAGGTATCATTGGCTGATTATAAAGGCAAAGTGGTTGTGCTCAACTTCTGGGCCTCCTGGTGCGAGCCCTGCGTTAAAGAGATGCCGCTGATCAATGAGGTATATCAATCGAACCGCTCCGATGTGGCAACCTTATTCGTCAATGCCGGCGAATCCAAAGGCACGGTTAATGAGTTTTTGGCTGCGCACCATTTTGAGTTTCCGGTTATGATTGACGTTACGGGCAAAGTGTCCGGTTTATACGGGATCATTGGTTTGCCGGTCACCTACATTATTGACAAGAACGGTAATCTTCACCAGTCCATCGTTGGCGAAATTTCAAGTCGTGAACAACTTCAAACCTATATTCAGTCCGCAGCAAGTGATTAAAGGAGTGGGTATTTTCCGTGACTTATAAACAAATCAAATGGATGATTTTGTTCATTCCGACGATCACTGTGGGAATTTGGGAGTATGTCCGTCATCAATTTCTGCTTCCATATATCTCGATGGATTTGGGCAACTGGCTGACTCCGGTTCTGGTATACCTTGTGAGCGTGACATTTCTGAACAGGCTGTTTCATATGCTGGAGAAAATCCAACAGGAGCTTCAGGCGGAACGGGCCGTCAAGGCGGCGCTGGAAGCGAGAGAGCACCTGGCCAAGGAACTGCATGACGGCATTGCCCAGTCCGTTTTCTTGTTGTCTGTAAAGGTCGATCGCCTGGAAATTGCCTCGGAACAGGCCAAATACGACAAGGAAATCTTCCAAATCCGCAAGACGGTGCATGAGGTGAACCGGTACGTGCGCCAGGCGATTGCCAATCTTAGGTATGCGGCTACGCCGGAGACTCTGAATCTCCAAAGGGAAACTTTAAGCGAGAAGGTCAAGCAAGTTGCCGAGGAAGTGCTGGTTCCGATCGAGGTCGAGTGGAGCATTCCAGATGAGCTGCTGAGTCCCAAAGAAAAGGTAGAGCTTCTGGCCAGCATCCGAGAAGCGGTTGTGAATATCCAGAAGCACGCCCAGGCCTCAAAGGGCTGGATCAAGGGAAAACCTGCCGCCAACCGGCCCGGATGGAGCGTGGTGATCCAGGATAACGGCATAGGCTTTAAGAGAGATCCAAATCAATTTGGGGACAGCTACGGCCTGCTCATCATGCAGGAAAGAGCAAAAGAAATGAACTGGAGCTTCCGAATTTCATCAGAGAAAGGCTATACGGTCGTAGAGCTTCAGAATCCATAATCTACAGTTCATATAAATCGCTGTCTGTCCGATAATGTACATTGGTGTAGGTAAAATATCATCAAGACTGCTAAACTAGAAACATCTCCATAGATATATACTAGGAGGAAACCAATGCCCAGGGTTGGAGTATTTGCAAAATTTAAAACGGGAAAACCGGTTTAAGCAGACGGATTATTCGTCCATCGAGGCGTTTCGGGAGAGCATACTGGGAATGCTGAACAATGCTGCAGTAGGTACAGGAGATTTTTATGTTAGTAATATGCAGTATTTTGCTTCACTATTGGCTGACTAACCATTGTGGTTAAAGGAGACCATCGGGCATTTCAAATATTTAAAAGCAGCGAGGATCATACTGGCATGCCGGCTGTGATCCTTGCTTTATTTTTCAGATGCCTGCCGCTACAATGATATTTGTTACATATCGTGGGCTCGCGGTTCGTATATTCGGATAGTTCACAAATTGTTAACAAATCGAAGAGCATAAATTGCCCCAAATGATCATTTCAGCCTCATAATTATGAGATATACTGCCTGTAAGGGAGGGAATAGCCATAAAAAAGACAAGCATTGCCTTGACGCTAATTGCGCTGATCTTGTTAAGCCTGTTCTTTATCCCGATCAACGTCAAGCCATCGGGGCAGACGCGAGTGATTCTGGATCATACTCTGCATGTGTACGTATCGCCGCCTTGCTTCGACGTTGCCCAAGTGACGAATAATATAGCAGAGTCTACGCTTAACAAGGCCAGAGAGCTGCAATATGATGCGGATGCTCAATGCACGACGGATTCGCTAATGAGCAAGAAGATGAGTGTGATGGATGCTTTACTAAGCAGTCTCGGCATCATAAAAGGACCATGGAATTGGTAATAATTATGTTAAGAAGGGGTTCAGAACAATATGAAAAGATGGACGACCGGATGTCTCGTGCTTATGTTCGTTATTATCGCTGGATGCTCCTCTGCGGGCAGCCAGACAGGAATGACGGACGGGATTCCCGAAATTATTGAAGTGCAAATCCAAAGTGAGCCTGAGAAGCTGAATCCGGGGGAGCCGGCTAGAATTCAAGCCAAGGTTACTCAGGGCGGCGAAGAAGTGACCGATGCCAAATCCGTAATTTTCGAAGTGTGGCTTAGCGGAAGCGATGCTCACGAAATGCTGGAGGGCACGCACGCTGGAAATGGAGTTTACAGTATTGATAAAACTTTTGAGCAGGATGGAGTTTACAATGTCATCGCGCACGTGACGGCTCGGGATATGCATAATATGCCGCGGAAGCAGTTCATTGTCGGCGAGGTGACGGAAGATGAAATCGAACAAGCGAAGGATTCGCTCTACGATAAGAGCTCTCATATGGACTAATTATCGATAAGGAGAAAACGCGAATGAGAACGGGAAAAGGACCGTTACTGCTGCTTGTAATGGCATTTTTTTTACTGGCTGTAACCGCTTGCGGTCAATCTGCTTCGAAGGATAGCGGTTCGGCCTCCTCGCCAGCCGGAAGTAAGGCCGATGCCAAGCCGACGCTAATCTACAAGCAGAGCTGTGCCAGCTGCCACGCCGTTGACCTTAGCGGAAAAGTAGGGCCAAGCCTGCAGGAAATCGGCTCCCAACTGAGCGAGGGAGAGATTTACGAGGCGATCAGTTCGGGAAGGCCGGGGATGCCGCCTTTCGAGAAGAGGCTGAAGACTGAGGAAATCCAGGCATTGGCTGCTTGGCTCGCCACTTATACGGCTGCAGATGAAGGGGCGGACCAATGAAGCGTACGAAGCGGATCATTGATATTGGAATTATTGCCTTGCTCGTTGTTGCTGCAATCGGATTGCTTGCTTTCTCCTGGGGAGGAGGCAAGCCGAATGATTTCAGCATACCGGTGGAGGCGTTCGAGTTCACCAACCAGGACGGCGGCCAGGTAGGTCTGGACGATTTAAAGGGCAAGGTCTGGGTCGCCCATTTCATGTTTACGAATTGCTCTACTGTATGTCCGGCCCTTACTGCGAACATGGCAAAGCTGCAAAGCGAGATTAAGTCGGCCGGTCTTAAAGCGGATCTTGTATCCTTTTCCGTCGATCCCGAGAAGGACACACCGGAAGCCTTGAAGACGTACATCGGCAAGTTTACGGATGATCTGAGCAACTGGCATGCCTTGACGGGCTATTCGTTTGAGGACATTCAGGCTTTTGGCCAACAGAGCTTTAAGACCGCCATCCAGAAGGATGCCATTGGGGATCAGGTCATTCACGGCATTTCGTTTTATCTTGTGAACGCTTCGGGAACCATTGTAACGAAATACGACGGTCAGGACCCGCCTTACAGCCAAATTATTAAAGATATCAAAGCGTTATCCCGTTGATAATTTTCCTTTAAACCGAATGAATAAGAAGACGCCGGCAACCGAAAAGAACAGCACAGTATGCAGCATGAAGCCAGATAAGCTGTCAGAGCCGCTCCCCCAGTGCTTTGAGATCAATTGAACCAGGAGCATGCAACCGATTAATATCAAAGCGTCTGTGAAGAGGGCTGGGAGCAGCCGGACTATGCGGGCCAGCTTGAACTTTAAGGCGTATAAATTAAAGAGTGCGGAAATCATCTCCATGGCTAGAATGCCGATCGCTGCCCCGATATAACCCCAGCCAGGGATCGCTATAAGCACATATTGAATGACGATGGAGCAGCTTATTCCGGCAAACAAACCAAAGAAGGTTATTTTCTTGATGTCCTGCGACCATAAAATGCTCGTGGATAGTTCGCGAAAGCCGACGATGACGGGAAGAAGGGCTAAATAACGAATGGGCTCTGCCGCCTCGGAAGTATTGAAAATAAACGTCGCCAGCTCAGGAGCGTATACATATATGTATATGGCCGCGGTTAATCCCCATAGCCAGGCAGCCTCCAGGGATAAGGAGAGCAGCCTGCGGAAGTTGGTCCAGAGTTTCTGTTGGGAGTAGCTGGCCAAGCGCATGGTGACGGTATGGCTTAGAGCCTGGGTGACTAGCGTAGGCGTGTAGGCCATGATGGCAGCCATCCCGGTAATTACACCGTACATAGCGGTTGCCCGGGAGGTGTCGTAGCCGGCAACCATCAGACGGCCTGGGATCAGTATCGCGTCGATAAAATCGGAGGCTGGAATGAGAAGGCGCGTCAGCGAAATAATGAAGGAAGCTTTAAATAGCCAGACGAACGGCAGCTGGCGGACAGATACCGATGCTGCCGGGTTCTTTCGCTGATCAGTGGACACATACAACGTCAGCAGCGTGTAAGAGACGAGGACGCCGATGAATGCAGCCAGCACCCCTCCGCCAACTGCAATATGTATGCCTTGGGGCAATAGGCAGCCGACGATGATCAGCATGAAGAGAATTCGGCTTCCTTGCTCTGTCAATTCGGACAAGGCAATGATGTTAAACCGTTCCAGCCCCTGCAAATATCCTCTTAGCAAACCCAATAATGGAGCCGCGAAAATAGCCGGCGCCAGGTTCCGCAAAGCATATTGCAGATCCGGATTCCCCAGCATGCCAGAAAGCGCGGGGGAATTCCAGAAGACGATCATGCTCAAAATCCCCCCGAATAGAACAAGAAAGAGAGAAACCCACTTAAAAAAATGCCAACCGAACCATGGCTTTTTTGCGGTAATAATAGCCAGGGCAGTTGGCAATCCTCCGGAAATCATAAGCAGCAGCCCGTATAAGGAATAAGCGATTTGGTACAATCCGATACCTTCAGCACCTACGAGTCTCGTCAAGACGACACGCCCGATAAGGCCGATTAATTTTACGACGGCCATTGCCCCGGCTCTTATCGCCGATTGCTTTAACAGGCGGGATAGTTTCATAAGTCCTCCAGTTTAGCGTCGATATCTTCAATTTCCATTGTATGACGTTAAACTGCAGTTATGCTGACAAGCCCGCATGTACATTAGTCTCTAATGTGTACCAGTAAGTATTTGGTATACTGATCCCACCCCAGGTCAAAGGGAACGCGGTAACGGTCGGCCGAATGCGAATTGACGAGGGGATACCCGTAATCGTCGAATCCTACCACGATCGAGAAGTGATCCACATCGCTGCCGCTAATGATATATCCGATCAAATCGCCTGGCTGAATATGTGAAATTGCTCCATCCGGATATTTGGCCGAAGGAGCGATAATATCCCGGAATTGTCCCCTGGCAAGCAGTTTTCCGTATCCGGAATATATCAGGAAATTATAGAAGGAATCCGTCCGGATCCACGCTTCGCTTCCGCCCTTGTTGGCAAAATATCGCCATGATCCGGTCATCGGCAGCCCTCCACCTTCTTTTTCGTCGCCAACAGCCTGGGAAGCGAAATTGGTACAATCGCCGCCCTTGCCGGAGTAATCGGCATATTTGCGGTTATACCTGTGATTATTGCCGGCGCCCCAAGCTGTTCCCGCATATTTATTCGCATACTCCACGGCACGGGCCCGGCGGTATTTTTTGCCGTCCACGGGTTGCTGCCGATAATTGACAGAAGGGGAGGTTCCGTCATCCGTCACCGCAATTTTGTTCGGATTCTCGTCCAGAGGGTCCAGATACCATTCCTTATGGACCTTCCAGTCGTCATCCAGCTTCTTTAATGTAAGATAATGTTCAGTTCCGATTCCGAACGACTGAACGGGCACATTTTTGTTGGTATAGGTGTAATCCACCTTCAAGGAATGAACCAGGGATATTTTTGCTGTATCCTTTGAGGTTCTCAGACGCACGATTCGTATTTCGCTATTGGCCTTAACGAGCTTGATTGCCCTCTTGATCGCCCACTCGTTAAGATAATTCGTTCGGTTAACTTCATTGCGGAGAGCGTGCTTGCTCACTTTGTTGTCATGAAGATAAAGTTCTTTTAATCTATCCGTCTCCCGGCTGACAAGAATGTCAGCTCTCTGCTTGTACAGCTTATCCAAAAAGGCGCGCACCTCTTGCTCCTCTTGATCGCCCGAAGCCGCATAAACCTCCGCTTTGCAGGAAAGTAAAGTCAGGCAGAGGATAAGGATGGCTGCTACAAATTTATTGGTCAAGTTCATCATCACCGTCCAGCTTGGCAAAAACGATCAGTCTTTGCTCATGCTCCTTTTTTTTTCTGCTGTATTTACCACTGCATGTCACCAGATTCAATCTGTGCTCTGCCGTATCCCCGAAAACCCGCTCGACGGGTGCTTCCGATGTAGGGTAGGATTCAACGGCCTCCACAATATAGGTCAATTTCTGTTTGGCATGATCCCGTACAATGATGGAATCGCCGGGTTGTAACTTTTTCAAATTAAAAAAAATAGCCGGGCCGGTATAGCTATCGACATGGCCGTCCATCACCATATTTCCAGGTTCCCCTGCAAGTACGCCCGGATGCAGGACGCCGACGATATCCGTATGTTTCGGAACATCCATTTGCCCGTCCTCAAGCACCCCCACCGGCTCAACACTAGCCTTTACCTTAATGGCAGGAATTATGAGCTCTGTTGGCATAAACGGTTTGGGTAGCGGCCTGCGGATGTTCTCCGCCGGCTGCATTTCTGTGTCATTCACCATTGGGGGGGACGGCGGGGAGGGCAGGAATTGGGAATGCGGCTGCGGCTGTGGCTTGACGTTCTCCTTCGCCTCCTTGGCAGGACCGCAACCTGCGCAACTGACGGCTAAAACAATGGTAAACAGAATAACTAATCGTTTCATCATGATTGTATAAGAGAGAAAGAGGGAGTAAGCCCTCTTTCATCCTCCTTCTTATTCTGTTTGCTCGCTAGCTCCGCCAAAACCAGTCTTCGGCATTTTGGTAGCCTTTGTTTTAATGCTCTTGGTTTTGATGCTTTTCGCTTTAATGCCTTTGTGTTGAGTTGACTTCGCTTTCATTTTGTGAGTTTTATGAGTCTTCTGCGTCGACTTCGTGTGCATTCCTTTCTGCCCCTGCTGATTAGCCGGAGCTGCACTTACAGCTGAAGCTAAAGAGAATAGCAAACACGCCGATAGTAGGGCTGCAGACAATTTTTTCACAAGTATTTCCTCCTTGAGTATTATTTTTCCCCAGAGATAGGATATCCGCTGTACGTTTTTTCTAAGCAGGAAACTTATAGATAAACGGGGTTTACAAGGTTTGCTCTTTCGAATATCATGGGGCTAACACAATGACAGGAAGGAACGCTGACATGGAAACCACTCGACTTACGAAACCCGAAGCCATGATCTTTGATATGGATGGTACGCTGTTCAAAACGGAAACGCTTCTGATCCCTGTATATCATCGCTTGTTTGATCAGCTTCGCGCAGAGAACTTGTATGAAGGGGAGACGCCCCCCGAGGAAAGAATACTTGGCGGATTAGGCATGCTGCTGGATGACATTTGGAAAAGGGTGCTGCCAGACCATGATGAAATCGTGCACCGGCGTGCGGACGAATTGCTGCTGGAGCTGGAGCTAATCGGACTGAAGGAATATGTTACAGAGCTGTATCCGCAGGTGGCCGAAACGCTGAAGCAGCTTCACGAGCGCGGAATCAGGCTCTTCGTAGCCAGCAACGGGCTGGAGCATTATGTAAAAGAGGTAGCGGATGCACATGGCATCTTCTCGCTGTTCGAGGGAATCTACAGCGCAGGCGAGCATCAGACGGCGACCAAAGTCGATTTGGTCAGGCTTCTGCTCGATAATCATGGCGTAAGCAGCGCCTGGATGATCGGGGACCGATCCTCTGATGTGGAGGCGGGCAAGGAGAACGGCCAGACCGTCATTGGCTGTGCTTATGCGGGCTTTGGCCAAGGACAGGAATTAATCGGCGCCGATCGGCTGATCTCCTCCTTCTCCGAACTGATCGCCCTATACGATCAAGCCGAGGAAGCGCACGAAGCGAAGTGATCCGCCCAATCCTAGAAGCAAGCCGCTCTTCCGGTTAGGAAGAAGCGGCTTTTTGTTTGTGCAGCCACATGGCGTACTCAAGCGGTCTTGCAATGGCTGCCCGGTATGCCTCGGGATCGCCGGACTGATTGAACACCTCTCGTGCGGGCTTGGGATTGACCTCCAGCAAATAGACTTTTCCGCTGGGATCGATCGCAAGATCAAGAGCCAGCTCGCAGAGCGCGCCATAATTCGCCTCCAGCGTTGCTGCGACATCAATGCTCAGCTTCTCGGCTGTACGGCGTATTTCCACGCGCTTCTCCTCGCTATGGGAGGCATGCTTCAGCAGCGTGTTCATAGGCACGGCATGCCCGCCGCCGTGCAGATTGGAGGTCACGCTTCTCGGAGGGCCGACCCTTCCGGCACATCCGGTCACCGCCCATTTTCCGGCGCCGTTCTTCTGAACGAGCATGCGGAAATCATGTACCCGGCCGTTTGGCAGCTTTATTTCAATTCCCTGCTGAATGAGATAGTTTTTTTTCGCTTTCCAGCGGATTAAATATGGAGCCAGCCTCGCCTTATGCATCTTTTGTGCCGGGATAATTTTCCTGGTCAACGCTCTGCCCTGAATCAGGTAAAGCTCCTTCCCCAATCGGTCGACCCGCAAGATTCCCCTCCCGCCGGTTCCCTGCATGGGCTTAATATAAACGCACGAATAATTCCGCATGAATCGATATACATCGCTCATATTCTGAAATATGGCCGTTTCCGGTAAATGGGGCCTGAATCTTGGCTTGCTGGATAGAAGTTGATAAATCGCCCATTTATCGCGAATCGGCCGGTTCAGGAATGTGAAGCTGTTGTTATAGCGATTGCGAAATTTGACCAGCTGCTCGAATCGCTTGTTTTTCTGAATGCGTCCCCTGTCGAAGATGAGATTCGGGAAGCTGCGCCACTTGCGTGACCATTTCTTTGATTTTGGATCAAATTGCAGGGAATGAACTAGTTTCTTCTCATGATGGACATCCATCGGAGTGAATACGAAGACATCCAGACCCATCTTTTGGCCTTCGACGATCATCTTCTGATAGATATGACGTTCCTCCAGCTGCTTCTTATCATTCATATACAGCGTCAATATGCCAAGAACAGGTTGCGACAATACGTTCACCTTCTTTATACGGTAGTCGGTTCACAATATTCCGGCTTAAGCGGATGGGTTCTTGGGTTGACTGGCCAAATGCTGACTGTATTGAAAAATTCGTTCGAGCGATTTTTTGCGGATTTGCGGTTCATCGAATTTCATCGGTTTGCTGTTCGCCTCAAAGAACCACATGTTTCCTCCTGTATCAATGCCGAGATCCATGGACATTTCACCAAGCATATGCCCGCATGCTTTTTCAATTTGCTTGGCGATGAGCACGGCGTTGGATCTAAGGCGATTAATGATTGCGTTGGTCATCTCGCTGCCGAAAGTAGGAGTTAACAGCTTTTCGGGCGATTCGATGCTGCCGCCTTGAGGCACATGGGTGGTAATTCTCTTAATGCCAGCGAGCCGCGCGCCAACGCCAGTGACCATCCATGCCCCTTTACCCGTTTTTTGCACGAGTATGCGCAGGTCAAAATTGCGGTCCCGGTACGTGGTGAGTTTGATGGCTTCCTGCATGATATAGGGAGCCTTTCTCATTTCTTTTTTTATTCGTTTCCAGAGCAGGTCTAGCTTGTCGGTCCGGTAAACGATATTTCTGTATCTTTGGCCCTGGATCGTTAAACGAAAAGGTTTTTCATGCTCCTCCTCATATTGCAGGAGCATGATTCCTTTGCCGGCCTTGCCGGATTCCGGCTTTAAATAGAGGCGCCCGTAGATTAGGAGCATGGCCTCAAGCGTTCTGGGACCAAGAAGCCTCCTGGTATTTGGAACAAACGCTTTAGTAGAACGGTTCCTCTTCAGCCATTCGAACAGCTTGCGTTTATTGAAAAAATAGGGGTTGTAGATATGAATCGTTCGATGCTGGATGCATTCATCGATTTTTTTGCGGACATTACGTTTTTGCTCGTCTTCCCGGTGCGGAATCCGATTATACACGACATCGGGAAGAGGAAACCATTGCTTCGACCAGGTTTTACTCTCGGAGTTGTAGTGGTACCCCCGGATCCGTTTGGCTGACAGCTTCAAATCCTTTGCAGTCACGACGTAGACGGGAAAGTCTAGATCCTTGCCGGTATTGATAATATCTCTGAAGTTGGCTTTATTACCGCGGAACAGGGATTCCGGGTCTTCTACGGTTAGAACGGCAACCACGGGTTTTTTTTCAGCGATGTGCTGGATCATCAGCCTTCCCTCCTACGGAATTTACTAAGATAGAGGCAGTGCTCCAAAATATGTTCAACGGATGCTTTACCCTCGGCTCTTAGAGACGGATGCTGGAATATAGATCTTCCCGGCTTGGCATTGGCCTCGAACATCCATATTTTTTCGTCCTTGTCTATTCCAATATCGAAGCCGATCTCACCAATCAAATGCTGGTGGTGATACTCTATGGCTTGGGCCAGCGTAATGGCGACATTCTTGGCATGACGCAGCACCTCATCGGCTCTTGAGCCGAAGGCGCGGCCAAGCGCCTGTTCGGGAGTCAACAGCGAACCTCCGTTCTTAAGATGGGTTGTTACGCTGCCTTTTCCTGCTTTCTTGGCTCCGATGCCGACAACAACCCAGTTGTTCCTGCCGTTCTTATGCATATGAAACCGGAAGTCGATGGGGCAGCCGTCAATTTCGATAAGGCGGATACCCTGCTGTGCTACGTAGCTGCGGAGCGAACGGCCATGCCTTGCTTGGAGGGTGCGCATCAGGCTGCCGAAGGAGCTAAAGCGCAGCAGCGCATTTTTCCCCCGCAGACGGTAACGGGCATAATAACCGTTTTTTGGAACGTGAGAAAGTCTGTAAATGCCATTTCCCAGGCTTCCGTTATTCGGTTTGTAATAAATGAGCGAGTGGCGGTCGAGCAAATCTTTAATTTGCTCGGGTGTAGGGTTCATAACCGATTCCGGCACGTAACGGTTGACTGTGGGATCTCGTTCCAGCAGCTTATATATATCCGATTTGTTAAAGAAGCTCCAGTTGAAGAACGGAATTTTCTTGCGAATGAACCGCTCCCGAAGCAGACCGATGGATGAGGTCGTCTCCGCCCGGCGGCTGGGCAGGCGGTTATAGACGACATCTGGCAGCGGAACTATTTTGCGGTAGAAATGCCCGGATTCGTTCAGAAAATAGCCGTTGACGGTTTCCTGTTCCCAGTTGATATCGCGCGGGGTAAAGGCAAATATATAGGACTGTTTGCTTCCCAGCTTCAGAAGCTGCTTGATGAAGGTTGTTCTGGAACCGAACCGATTTTGGGTGGAGCCTGCGGGGCCGTCTGATAACACGCCGATTAGCGGGCCCAGATGTACCTCGCCCTCTTGATTACTGCGAAGGTATATGGCTCCTGATTTCGGAACTTTGATTCCTTTACGAACGCTCGATGCAAGGTAGATATGGTTGCCTGGTTTGTTAATCGGTTTGACTGTTGCAGGAATGCGGTCTTGGCCCAGTCTGAGATGAACGGACTTCTTGCCTGATAATTTCAGGTTCTTCATTAATGATCCCGACACGTAGACGACCCTTTGGGGCTGCTGCGTGAAATGGACATTGCAGTAAGTCAAACTCATGAATTTATCCTCCTAATCGTTTTGCGAAGCAAAACAGCTTCCAATGCCAGACTCAAAGCATAATACTGCATCAGGCTAAGCTAGAGTTTTGCGAAGCAACAAGTAACGTGCATACTGTATCGGGTTTTCCACGGATTTTCGGGCGCCTTGCATATCGCCGATACGGAAGAAGGATGATCTGCCCGGCTTGGAATTGACCTCGAGAATCCATACATGCCCGCCCGGTTCTACGCCAAAGTCGATTCCGAGCTCTGCGAGCCGGCCGAAATGGGATTCCAAATGTTCAGGAATGGCTTCTGCGAGACGCTGAATAATTCTTACGGTCTGAATGCCGCGGTGTTCGCCGAACTCTTTGGTCAGATAAGGAACGGCTTTATGCGCAGTTCCGCCGCCATGCAGATTAGAGGTGAGGGAGTGCTTGCGTCCGGCTCGTACTGCCATACCTGTCATGCTCCACATGCCATTTTCGTTTTTTTGCATTAGTACTCTGACATCGAAAGGTTCATCTTTGCTATTGTTCAGCCGCAAGTAAGGTTGCATCAGGTATGCCCTGTTCGCGATGAACCGGTGTATCCAATCCAGTCCATCTTCCTTGGAGCGGAATTTTTTGCGGAACAATTGATTGCTGCCGCTTCTGCCTGTAATCATTAGCCCGTCACCTAAACTCCCTTTGATATTTTGGACATGCAACGTCCGCTTTCCGTGCGTACCGTTTTGCGGCTTCAGGAAGGCTCCCCCTTCCTGTGCGAGCAGCCACTGGTTCAATTGTTCAGGGCTTTCGTATCGAAGCGTATCGGGAAGGTAGGGGGCTATGAAGCGATTTTTTTTGAGTGCCTGATAGACGGACCATTTGCCGGTAAGAGCCCGTGCTAGATAAAGAAAGGGCTGCAGCTCGGAAAGGGACGCCAAACATCGCTGCTTGCGCCGCTGCTGTCTTTTGTCGTGGGAAATGCAGCGATCGTAAATGATTTCCGGGGCCGGAAACGGCTTTCGTATCCATTTGCCGTTCTCAAACGTATATCCAGGGATGCTCCTGCTGCCTGGGGTAACCCACCCCGGACAAAAAACATATATCGTCATTTTCTGCCGGCGGCCGATATGACATAATTGACGGCAAAATGCCGCTTCCGCAAAAGGAAGGGGGCCTGCGCATTCGCTTACCATGATGCCTACAATGCCTTGTGAAGAGGGATTCATCGGATTCCTCCTTGCTTAGAAGCCGGACAAAAAGCGCGAATATTCGATTACTTGCTTGACGGAAGGGCGTATTTTGCTCCCGCCAAGCGGCGTATTATCGTTCTTTGAAGGTTTGGAATTCACTTCAAGCAGCCAAATACGGCCATGCTGGTCGACTGCTAGATCAATGCCGAGTTCCCCGAAATGAGCCGGAATTTGTTGGTCAATGCCAAGCGCGATATCGAGAGCCGCCTTCTTGAGCCTGACATTTAACTTCTTCTTGGCTGCCGGCGGAAGTGAGCTGCGCGATATCGCATTCCTCAGCGTGCAGAGCGAGCCGCCTCGTGCCAGATTGGATACGAAATGCTGATCATTTGCAATCCGGGCGACAACGGAAGTAACGCTCCATTTGCCGAACCTGTTCTTCTGTACCAATGCTCTGAAATCTACTGGCCGCCGGTCCATAAGTATCAGGTGGAGTCCTTGCTGGATCTGGTACCGCGTCGATTTCATTTTCCCGGAAAGGGCAGTGAACAATTTGGAAAGACTGGCGTAATTGTGCTTCTGGGTGCCGCCAACTTGAGCGGTCAGCGTCTGATATCCGCCGCCGTCCAGCCGGGATATGCGGATAATCCCTTTGCCGAGGCTTCCTTTGATTGGCTTGAGGAACACGGTAGGGTGCCTGCTGCACATTGACTTCAGCATGGCGTAATTGCGGAACAAGTGCGATTCTGGCATATATCCCGCCACCGAAGGAGCCTTGCCAAGCGCGTCGAAAACTTCGGTTTTATCCAGGAACTTTTCATTGAAGTAATGGCTGCCGTAGAGGGATTTTACTTCTTTCATGAAATGCTGTACGCTAGGTTTATTCTCCAATTTGCGCGATGTCAGGCGATTATAGAACACGTTTGCGGCCGGAAGCTCGGTTTTCTTCCAGCCATCTGCATAAAGCCATCCCGTCACCTTCGAGCTGCTGCTTCCGATATGGGACGGGGTAAAGAAATAAACAAAGACACCTTGTCGTTGACAAGCATTAGCGAGTTCCCGGCAGAATTGGGTGATGGGGCCAAAAGGCCTTTCCGTTACATTAGGGTAATCCTGGCTGATTAGGACACCGATAATCGGACCAAGCTGAATGGTGGAGGATTGGGGGCGATAAAAGATCCGAAGCGTCGACCTCGCTGGAAGAGCCATGCTTTTGGCAAGTCCTTGGCTGATCCGGATCCCGTCTAACCGGGATAAGGGAATGACTTTGACATTGTGCCGGAATGAACCGAAGGATAGCTGAAGCGGCTGATTGGTCGGAATTTTCAGCTGCTTAATCAGCAGCTCTCCGAGCACGAGACAGTCATCCTCCAGCAAACCCGGTTTCATGATCTGTACCTTAATTTTTTTGGAGTGCATGAAGCGGATCTCCTTCCAAGCTTAGGCTTGATGTCTTGGATGCGTCTTCGTAAATACATGTAATGCATCATATGAGGACATAGAATCCTTGGTGATTAACCTATCCTTGAAATAACTTTGCACAGTTCAAGATGCATATCGGACATATTTTTAAGGGACATACAGGGAGGATTTGAAGGTTGGCAGACTGGTTATACATTGTAGTTAGCGTCGCCATAGCTGCGTTTGTTGGCGGAGTCACGAATCATTTTGCAATAAAAATGCTTTTTCATCCGAGAAGCCCGGTTATGATCGGCAAATGGCGCGTCCCGTTTACACCGGGGCTAATTCCAAAGCGAAGGGAAGACATTGCAGAGTCTTTAGGCAATGTGGTCTCCGATTATCTCGTTACGGCGGAAGGGCTGCAGGATATGGTAATGCGGCCGGAGTTTCGTCTTCAGGCAGAGGAGAAAATGGGCCAATTATTAAACCGCTGGGTTAGCAGCAGTCTGACGGTAAAGGAAGCAGCCTTGCGAATCTGGTCGGAAGAGGAGTGGGAAGCCGTTAAAGGCAGATCAGCCTCAGCCCTCACGGCAATTCTTCAGTACGGTTTCCGGCATGCATGGCATAAATACGGCTGGGAACAGAAGCCGCTAAAAAGCTTGGTCCCAGGCTGGTCAGAGGATAATCGTCAAGTGTGGAGCGAAGCGGCAGCCGATGTGATTCTAGATGCCGTAGCGGAGGAGCTGCTCTCCTCGCAAGGGCAGCGGCTGCTCGCCAAAATGGCCGCCGGACTTGCGGACAATGCAGGCGGATTTCTCGGTACGATGGCCGCGATCTTTTTGGATGAGGAGAAGCTGGTCCAGAAGCTTACGCCTACCCTTGTCCGCGCTTTGCAGGGCGAAGAAGCCCGCGCAAAGGTCGCTTCCGCGATCCGAGCGCGCATGGAAATTTACGGCGAGAAGCCGGTCGGCGAGGTGCTGCGCTCTTTGGCGGGGAGCGAGCCAGAAGCCTGGATCGGGGAGAAGCTGGACGAGCTTCCGCTGGAGGCATGGATGGCCAAGGCTGAGGGCGTAAAGCTAGCTTCACTGCTTGAGCCGTGGTACGGTCAAGCTGCAGCCGCGGTACCCAGCCTTGCGAACCGCATGCTGCGCCTGATCGCTCGCGTCATACCGCCAGCGATGAAGGCGGTCCGGCTGCCGCAGCTCGTGAAGGAACAGGTTCAGAAGTTTCCTGTTGAACGGCTGGAGGAGGTAATACTCAGCGTCTCCGGCAAGGAATTTAGAGCCATTACCTGGCTCGGTGTACTGCTAGGCGGCATGATTGGGCTGATCCAGTCCTTGTTGCTGCTGTGGGTTGGGCGTTAATGATTTATTACATTTTAGGAGGATATAACAATGAACATTTATGACAAAGCACATGATCTGGCAAAGGCGCTTAAAGAAAGCCAGGAGGTGTCCGATATCACTTCGGCGATGAAGCTGGTGGACGCTGACCCGGAAAGCAAACGGATGCTGGATGATTTTCGCCAGAAGCAAAATGAAGTACAACAGCGGATGATGAGCGGGGATATGCCATCTCCCGAGGAAATGGAGCAAATGGAAAAACTGTTCGAGGTGTTGAGCTTGAATTTGAACATTCGCCGCCTGTTCGATGCCGAGCGCCGTCTTAGCGTCATCATTCAGGATGTAAACAAAATCATTACGGACAGTCTGCAGCACCTGTACGGTTCGGAGCTTTCTTAATCTGGCAACGCAATACTATTTTTTGGCCAAGTCTCATATTAGCCGCATCTCCTTCATAGACTAGAAATATAGATTTGTTTATAGATTCGGATGAAGGAGCTGCGGATGATGAAAACAATGAGAACACTGCAACTAATCAAGAAGGAAAAAAAGCGGACCAAATGGAAGCACGCCATCTATTTGATTTTAGCCCTAGGGATGCTTGTATATGCTCTTCCGCTGATCTCATTTGGTCCAGGCGCAGGCTGGATATCGATTTTTGGCATCGCTTGGGCGGCCTTTGCCTTTATGGTTGTTGGCGCGCACCTGCATTTTCTGCTGGGCGTGAACGAGGAGAAGCAGCGGTCCCTCGAAGCCGTTCGCCGCGCCAAACTGCGCGAATGGCAAAACAAGCTGCAGAAAAAGGAATGGCCGGCGGAGAGCAAGCAGGGATAGAGCAGCAAGCAGCAAGTTTGAAAATGACGTAAGAACCGCACTTCATTGCCGCAAATGCCGGCAGCGGGGTGTGGTTTTTTTGTGGTACAATTGTGTATAATAGATACAGATTGGTACAGATTTGAACGGGAGGTGTAACAGTTGCAAGGGCATGAAGAGAGCATTACAAAGCACGAACAACTGCTACAGTATATCGAAGGGCTGAAGATCGGTACGAAAATTTCAGTCCGCAAGTTGGCGCGAAGCATGGGCGTCAGCGAGGGAACGGCATACCGCGCGGTTAAGGAAGCGGAGAATCTCGGCATCGTCATTACGAAAGAGCGGATTGGCACGGTTCGGGTCGAGAAGAAGCCGCGCAACATTTCCGATCAGCTGACCTTCGGGGATGTCGTAGACATCGTCGAAGGGCATGTGCTAGGGGGCGGGGAAGGCCTGGATAAGACGCTGCACAAATACGTGATCGGCGCGATGAAGATCGACGCCATGGCCCGGTACATCGACGCCGGGAGCCTCCTGATCGTCGGGAACCGGGAAGATGCGCATTCCTTGGCGCTGGAGCAGGGCTCAGGCGTGCTCATTACCGGGGGATTCGGGACGAGCCGTGAAGTGAAGGCGCTCGCTGACAGGCTGAGCCTGCCGATCATTTCATCAAGGCATGATACGTTTACCGTCGCTTCAATGATCAACCGGGCGTTGTTCGACCGGCTGATCAAGAAGAAGATTATGCTGGTCGAGGACATCGTTGCAGCTAAGCCAAGGCCTAATATGCTGAAGGTGAACAGCAATATTTCGGATTTTGACCAGCTGTCCCTCGAAACGGGCATGCAGCATTTTCCGGTCGTCGATGAGTGGAACCGGGTCATCGGCATCGTCAGCCGCAAAAATGTCGAGGACATTGGGGGCGGAGACCACTATATCGAGAAATGCATGGTCCGCCATCCGATTACAGTGGGGCTGCAAACCTCGCTGGCTTCGGCGGCGCAGATCATGGTATGGGAGGGGATCGATTTCCTGCCCGTCATCGACCGCAACCGGAAGCTCGTGTCCTCCGTTACCCGCAAGGAGGTGCTGCAGGCGATGCGGGATGCCCGCAATGAGCCGCAGCTCGGCGAGACGTTTGAGCATTTGATGTGGAATGGCTTCGTCGAGGAGCGGGACGAGGAGGGGCGGCTGTTCTTTCACGGCATCATCACACCGCAAATGTCGACGGATATCGGGACGATCTCCCATGGCGTGCTGACCTCGATCATGACTCAGGCCGGCCTGATTGCCGCCAAGGATGCGGGCGGCGGGGATTATGTCGTGGATCATCTGACGACCTATTTTGTCCGGCCTGTGCAGATTGAGAATGCGGTCGTCATTACGCCGGTCGTTCTGGAGACAAGCCGCCGGGCCTGCAAGCTGGAAATCGTTATCACCCACCAGGACTTGCTGGTCTCCAAGGCAGTCATGGCTTTGCAGTCGATCGACCATGCCTGATTTGCATATGGTCCGGCGGCGAATTTAACGACAGCCTGCTTGAAAACTGAAGAGTTTCTGGATAACGGCAAAGGACAATGCCTGACATGCTTGGTTAAGCGCAGGATTGTCCTTTTTTTTGGTACGGAAAAAGCATAGGTCTGTTAGGATTGGTTGGATTCAGCGTTATAACGCGACCAGAGCCCGTGATTGCGGATGCCGGCGAATATATTAAAAGCGCCCAATACCATGAAAATGGCTCCGATCACGACGCGGATAGATGAACCGCTGAAAATAAACATTTGGATCAACGCAAGAATGATAAGCATGAAGCCCATGCTGATATTCATTTTAGCGGCTGACAGGCCGCGAATCTTGCCATCTATGGAACGTCGGGACTTGATGCTGAAGAAGACGGAGAACACGCATGAAATCAATAGTCCGGCATACAGCACGTATTGAATACTTTCGATCATGGAACGGAAACAGCTCCTTTTTATTTGCAAGTGGCTTTGAAATGATTGCGCAAACTACGCAATATTATTGTAATCGCATACGGACAAAAAGTCAGCCCCTGATATACGGCCGCATGTCTATCCACACCTGCAGCACACCTTCGCTGACAAGCATCGTTTTGATCTGAATGCTGTACTCTTTGTCGCGAACAGCGTATATTTTGCGGTCAAGCAGGGTCCGCGCCATCTTACCGTCCGAGTCGATTTCGAAAATGCTTCGGCCGCGCAGGACGTCAAGCTCTTCATGCAGCTGCTGTACGACCTCCTTGACAGCAAGCGAATCAAGCGGAGGGTCGCGATCTTCGACACGGATTTTGACTTCTTTAATGACCGTCGCCCGCTTGTTGTATTTTTTCAGCGTCTTGTTATCTTCTTCCGCTTGGTACAGCTGGATTTGCAGGTCTTTGTTCTGGATCCAGAGCGTGTTGTAGCTCGTCTGGTAAATGACATTATACACGACGCTTCCCGTAACCATGCCTAGGATGAAAACCGCCGTCAATTGCATAAACCTTCGGAAATCCTCCATCGTCGGCCGACGAAACGGACTCATCCCCGACTGCCTCCGCATACCCACCGGACAAGCTCCGATCCCATATGCGCGCCAAGGAATGCAAATAACAGGTATAGTATTTGCTTGATCGCCGGCGATAAGTTCCCGTCAAAGAAATTGCTTTCGATGACACGCATCGGATCGATCGTCCCTCCTACCGCGGCAGCCAGTGCCCAGATTTTGATCCGATCCGCCACATCCAGCATCGTCTGGGTTGGCGGCTGCAGGGATATGACGGCACCAATCCCCCCAACCAACGCCCCTCCCAGCACGATACCGAAGGCGATAAAGAAGTCCATTACCGCTTTGGTCAGAAACGTGCTCATGCTTCAAACTCTCCTTTCTATCGGCGAACTCATTCCGAAGGGCCACACGGCCTTGCTTCGCTTGTCCTCTTTACCATTGTATGGGCGCTTTTCAGCCCGATATGATAAAATATTTTGAGAGGTTGTTTAAACTTGATCTGAATCAGGATGTTTAACTTGATTTGTTAATCATAGGGATTGACTTGGAAAGGAAGGAGACGCATGAACGAATTTGTTCATTTGCACGTGCATAGCGAGTACAGTCTGCTGGATGGCGCCGCCAGACTTCAGGATTTGGTAGCGAAAGCGGCAAGCTTCGGGATGAAGGCGCTGGCGCTGACCGATCACGGAGTCATGTACGGGGCGGTTCCTTTTTATAAATATTGCAAGGCAAACGGCATTAAGCCAATCATAGGCTGCGAGGTGTATTTTACGGCCGGATCGCGCAAGGAACGGGGCACGCGGAAGGAACAGCCGATCCACCATTTAATTCTGCTGGCCAAAAATGAGACGGGCTACCGGAATCTGATGAAATTGTCCTCAATTGGTCATCTGGAGGGCTTTCATTACAAGCCGCGGATCGATTGGGAGGCGCTGGAGCGGCACAGCGAGGGACTTGTCTGCCTAAGCGCCTGTCTTGGCGGGGAGGTGCCGCACCATCTGCTGCACGGCAGGTACAATGAGGCGCGAAAGGCCGCACAGCGCTATCAGGCGGTATTTGGCGAGGATTTCTATATCGAGCTTCAGGATCACGGGATTCCGGAGCAGAAGAAAGTGCTCCCTGAGCTGATTAAGCTCGCCGAGGAGCTGAATGTGCAATTGGTGGCAACCAACGATGTGCACTACTTGAATCAGGAGGATGCCGAGGTACAGGATGTGCTGATCTGCATCGGTACGGGCAAGACGATACAGGATGAAGAGCGGCTGCAAATCCCGACAGATCAGCTGTATCTCAAAAGCGGCGCCGAGATGGCGGCGCTGTTCCCGTATGTCGCCGAGGCGGTCGCCAATACGAAAGCCATTGCCGACAAGTGCAATCTGGAGCTCCAGTTCGGGCGGCATATTCTGCCGGCCTACCAGCCGATACCGGACGGGATGACCTCTGAAGCTTATTTGGCCTCCCTATGCGGGCAAGGGCTTGAGGAGAGATACGGCCATCTTGACATGTGGCGGCAGGAGCATACGAGAGAACAGCTTCATCAGCGGCTGCATTATGAATTAAGCGTTATCGGCAGCATGGGCTTCTCGGACTACTTCCTGATCGTCTGGGACTTTATCGCCTATGCCCACAGGCAGGGCATCGCCACCGGTCCAGGGCGCGGGTCCTCGGCGGGCAGTCTTGTGGCATACGTACTGAAAATTACCGATGTCGATCCAATCAAATACAATCTTCTGTTCGAGCGGTTTCTTAATCCTGAAAGGGTGACGATGCCGGATATCGATATCGATTTCAGCGATGAGCGGAGGGACGAAGTTATCGCTTATGTGGCAGACAAATACGGCGCCGAGCATGTGGCGCAGATTATTACGTTCGGCACGATGGCCGCGCGGGCTGCGGTGCGGGACGTCGGCCGCGCGCTGAACATCCCATTCGGCGAAGTAGATAAAGTTGCGAAGCTGATTCCCGGCAGCCTTGGCATGACGATCGAGCGTGCGATCCGGGAGAGCTCTGAGCTGAAGGGACTCTATGAGTCGCAGCAGCGCATTCAGGGCCTGCTGGACATGGCTCGGAAGGTGGAGGGAATGCCGCGCCACGCTTCCACTCATGCTGCCGGCGTCGTCATCTCTCGGGATCCGCTGACGGATACGGTGCCGCTGCAGGCTGGAGGCGAAGGAACGCCGCTTACCCAGTACTCCATGGAGCATCTGGAAGCGATCGGGCTGCTCAAGATGGATTTCCTGGGATTACGGACGCTGTCGATTATCGAGCGCTGTATGAACTGGATCCGCGAGCAGGAAGGAGAGGTGCCCGATTTTCGCCGGGTTTCCGATGACGACCCGCAGACGTATGAAATGCTCGGCCGGGGAGAGACGACGGGCGTGTTCCAGCTGGAGTCTGCGGGGATGAGGCGGGTGCTCAAGGATTTGAAGCCCTCCACATTCGAGGATATCATTTCTGTTCTCGCCTTGTATCGGCCGGGTCCGATGGAGTTCATTCCGAAATTTATCGCAGGCAAGCACGGGCAGACCGCCGTGGAATATCCGCATTCCGACCTGGTCCCGATTTTGAAGGACACGTATGGCATTATCGTTTATCAGGAGCAAATTATGCAGATCGCTTCGAAGATGGCCGGTTTTTCACTCGGCGAAGCTGATTTGCTGCGCCGGGCCGTCTCGAAGAAGAAACGCGAGGTGCTGGATGAAGAGCGGGGCCATTTTGTGTCGGGAAGCCTGTCCCAGGGATACCAGGCAGAGGATGCGAATGCGGTCTACGACATGATCGTACGTTTCGCTGACTATGGATTTCCTCGCGCGCATGCTGCAGCCTACGGGGTTCTGGCCTTCCAGACGGCATATTTGAAGGCGCATTATCCGGTTTATTTCATGGCATCGATGCTGACAGCAGTCATGGGCAGCCACCGCAAGGTGGCCGAGTACATTATCGAATGCCGCCGGATGGGAATCACGGTGCTTCCTCCAGACGTAAATGAGAGCGGTATTTTATTTACGCCGCGGTTAGCCGCCGCAGCCGCTGACGGGGAGGCCGTACGGCGGCAAACGGCTCTGGCGGGTGCGCCGGCAGACAAGCCTTTGAAGGCCGCGGAAACGGCCGCTGCTTATGATCTGGAGGAATCTGGGGCTGCAGAAACGTCCGCTCCTGCTGCCGAAGAAGGTGTGCAGGGAGTGATCCGCTTTGGCCTGGCGGCGATCAAAAATGTCGGGACTCAGGCGATGGAGAGTATTTTGCGGGAGCGCCAGGTGCGGCCTTTCGACAGCCTGCTCGATTTTTGCCGGCGGGTCGATCTTCGCACCTGCAACAAGCGCGTGATTGAGTCCTTGATCCAGGGCGGCGCTTTCGATTCGCTGCCGGGTCACCGGGCCCAACTGCTCGCCATGCTGGACGAGACGGTGGAAGCGGCGCTGAAATGGCGGAAGGAGCGGGAGGATTTACAAATTCAGCTGTTTGATTTTGTGGAGACGCCAAATTGGAACATTGAATACCCCGACATTCCTCCGTTTAGCGCGGGACAGCAGCTGGACCTGGAGCGGGAGCTGTTAGGCTTGTATTTGTCCGGCCATCCGCTTGACGATTATGACGAGCTGCTTGACGGCGAAGGAATCGACCGGCTGATGGATCTTGCGGAGAGTCCTGACGGCAGCAGGATAATTGTCGCCGGCATGGTCGTATCAGTGAAGGCGATCACGACCAAGCAGGGCAAGGCGATGGCCTTCATGGAGCTGGAGGATCAGGTCGAGCGCTGCGAGGTCGTGCTCTTTCCCGAGGTGTGGCGGCGCAGCGGGGAATTGGTCGCCAAAGGCGCCCTGCTGGCGCTGCGTGCCACCGTCCAGCAGCAGGACGAAGGCTTCAAGCTGCTAGCCGACGAGCTCGCGCCGCTTAGCGCCGCGAGCCTGGCGCAGCTTCGGCGCAGCCGCGGGGGGGCACCCCGCGGCGCGGGCGGGGCCAACGCGCAGCCGCAGCCTGCAGCCCGGCGCGGGTCTGACGCCGCATTGGCGGCGTCGTCCCGCACGGCTGCAGCGCAGCGCAGCGAGGCCCCGGGGGCTGCGGCCGGAGGCGCCCGCGATGCGAAGACGCCGGGGCAGCGCGTCTTCATCAAGATTTCGGCGGCGGCGGAGAACGCCCGCCTGCTGGAGAAGCTGAAGGCGCTGCTTCAGCTTCATTCAGGGCCCGTGGCCACGGTGCTCTATTATGAGAGCACCGGGAAGCTGCTTGCGCTGAGCGAGCGCTACAGCATCAAGCCATCGCCTGAGCTGTTTCAGGAGATGGAGCACATGCTCGGCCCCGGAACGGTCAGAATCAAGTAGCAGCGCTTGCCGTACGGGGCCTTCCGTCGATCGGAATCTATTATCTTCTGATAGGATGCTTGACCTGCAACCGTCTGTTAGCCAGTGCCTGTCAGAACCGCACAGACGCTTCAAACGTCCAGCCTCTTCATAAGGAGTAGTTTTATGCCCGAGTCCTGACTGAAGCTGCCAGAAGCACCTTCTGGAGCCTTATAGGCCGCAGTGGACAGGGAAGTGGGGAGAATCGTTTTGAATTAAAGTTGGAAGAGCATTATGTTGGAAGAGCCTTATTCTGTATTTCAGGATAAGGCTCTTTTTAATTTTTATTTACGGATGACCCGCTTTAACTCAGCCAGACATTAAATTACGGCGGTGCATGGCGGGCTGCAATTCTCCTGCCTGCGCTCTATTAACATATTTTTACGACAGTTTTTACGAACATTCTGAGCAGTCCCTGCATACACTTATGAACACAGCATCTGTGTTGTCCCCTATCATCTTTGGCTGAACTCCATCCGCTATTTATCAATCTCAGGTCATCTTCTAGCAATGATAGATGCGGAGCCGGCGGGAGGTTCGAAAGTTGTTGGGAAGATGGCGAAAGACAGACGGAGACATAAGTACGCGAACATTGGGAAATGCGGGAGGAATGACGGATGTCGTATGAAATTGCCAAGGCCCAGCTGCACCGCAGAGGGGTTGCTTTGGAGGATATTGCTGAAATCGTATATTCGCTGCAGGCGGTTTATCATGCCGATCTGACGATGGATAAATGCCTGGACAGCGTGAAGGCCGTCTTGCAGAAACGGGAAGTTCAATATACCTTATATACAGGGATTGCGCTGGATGAACTGGCGGAGAAAAAGCTTTTGCCGGAGCCGCTGCAGGCGATCATGGAGGCCGATGAGCCGCTCTATGGCGTCGATGAGACGATGGCGCTGGGCATTACCAGCGTGTTCGGCATGATCGGGCTGACGAGCTTTGGCTACCTGGACAAGGTTAAGCCCAAAATTATAGGCCAGCTGAATAACAAAAAAGGGGAAAGGATTCACGTTTTTCTTGATGACTTGGTTGCAGGGCTGGCGGCTGCGGCGTCGGCGCGGATCGCCCATAAGAGCGATTCGGCGAATGATTATTCCGCGCCTTGAAGCTCCTTTTAGCATAGTCCACTTGTTCATTGTAAATTAGCTTTTGCCCCTTTGTTGCGGGATTTTTGAAAATTATGTTATCATTACTCTATTATACGGGCTCAAAACGAAAGGTTAGGGGGCTTTGGTAAGGACATGTGGACTGTAATGTATATTGCGCCTACCGCCAAAATTGCGGATATGATTAAATCGAGGCTTACGGAAGAAGGCTTTCTCGTCCAAACACGTCCTGTCAATTTATCGAAACAGCAGTTTGAAATTTTGGTTCCTTCGGGTGAGCTCGAAGAGGTTCAAGAAGTGCTGAATTCCATTTTGCATCCTTGAGTACAAGGTGAGGGCAAATCAGTAAAGCGATGTATCCTTGACTGTAGGTGCGGCCTAATAAATTAACGGCTGAAGAGGTGTAGTTGTGTTTAAAGATTTGTTCCATAAAAAAAGAAAATACGCGACCATTCCTTCAGGAAGTTTAGGGAATGAAGACAGTGTACAGCCGGAGGAAAGGCCCAAGCGCGAAATTCCGGAAGGCCTGATGAATAAATGCGGCAAGTGCGGGAGTATTCAGTACAGCAAAGAGCTGGAAAAGAACTTGAAGGTGTGTCCTTCATGCGGTTACCACATGCGGCTGAATGCGCTTGACCGGATTCGCATTACACTGGATGAGGGCAGCTTCGTTGAATATGATGCTGACCTGATTTCCGTGGATCCTTTGGAGTTCCCGGGCTATGCCACGAAGCTGGAGCAGCAGACGCTGAAATCGGGCCTCCGCGAGGCGGTGGTCACCGGACAAGGAACGATCGGAGGCTTGCCTGCGGTCGTAGCCGTCATGAGCTTCGATTTCTTTACGGGGAGCATGGGCTCCGTCGTCGGGGAGAAGATTACCCGGGCGATTGAGGCTGCTATAGAGAAACGGCTTCCGCTTATTATTTTCTCCACATCGGGCGGCGCCCGCATGCAGGAGAGTATTCTGAGCCTGATGCAAATGGCCAAGACCAGCGCGGCTCTGGCGCGGCTGAATGAACAAGGCGGACTTTACATTTCGGTCATTACGGACCCGACCACAGGGGGCGTATCGGCTAGTTTTGCCATGCTTGGAGATATTATTATCGCTGAGCCGGGAGCGGTCTTTGGCTTTGCAGGCCGGATCGTCATTGAGCAGACGATTCGCCAGAAGCTGCCGGACGATTTCCAAACTGCGGAATTTAATTTGCAGCATGGGCAGCTGGACATGGTCGTCCATCGCAAAGAGATCAAAGCGACGCTATGCAAACTGCTTGACCTGCACGGCGTGAAGGGAGGAGTTTAAGTGGCTGGAGAATTGCCTTTTGAAACGTCCCTGGTGAAGCTTCGCGAGAAGATTCAGGAGCTTGAGCAGTTTGGAAATGAGAAGGGAATTGATTTCACAGAAGAAATCGCCAGACTGGAGGAACGCTACAAGCAGCTTGAGGACGAGATTTACAGCAATATTTCACCTTCCCAGAAGATGCATTTGGCGCGTCATCATCAGCGCCCTACGTCGCTTGATTTGATAAATCTCATCTTTACCGATTTCATCGAATTGCATGGTGACCGCGTATTTGGCGATGATCTGGCCATTGTTGGCGGACTGGCCAAATTGAACGGTATGCCGGTAACGGTCATCGGGCAGCAGCGGGGCAAGGACACGAAGGATAACATAGCCCGTTTCTTCGGGAGTCCGCATCCGGAAGGGTTCCGCAAGGCGCTGCGATTAATGCAGCAGGCGGACAAGTTCAAACGCCCGATCATTACGTTCATCGATACGAAGGGAGCTTACCCTGGCATTACTGCTGAGGAGCGTGGCCAATCCGAAGCGATTGCCCGCAATCTTCGCGATATGGCGATGCTGCGCGTGCCCGTTGTATGCGTAGTCATTGGCGAAGGCGGCAGCGGAGGCGCTCTGGCGTTGGGCGTTGGAAACCGGGTCGTCATGCTGGAGAACGCGATCTACTCCGTTATTTCTCCGAACGGAGCAGCCTCCATCTTGTGGAAAGACGCCTCCAAAGCGGATCAGGCCGCAGAAGCGATGAAAATTACGGCACAGGACCTGCTGTCGATGGAGGTCATTGAAGAAATCGTGCCGGAGCCCCGCGGGGGAGCCCATCGGGATTACGAGTCTACGGCGGAATCGATCAAGAATGCTCTCGTGCGCCAGCTTGAGGAATTGTCTGTGTTGAATGCGGACGAGCTTCTGGAGGACCGGTACCGTAAATTCCGGAAGATCGGCCGTTTTGCCGAGGCGCGCAAATCCGGCAAGCCTATGGAAGATTCTGCAGCGGATGACCTGCCAAACACAGGCGACACCGCCCCCGAATCTGCAGCTGAAAGCGAAAAAGACGCAGAAAAGAGCGCCGTAGCAGACGCTGCAACAGTGGGTAAGGAGTAGTATAAAATGCTTCAGATCTTGACGATATGACAAACTTCCTATACAAAATGGGAAAACTGTAGTAAATTTAGATGTTGGAAAAGACGATATAGAGAGAACAAAACAAAACGGAGGAAACCCAAATGCGCAAAACAAAAATCGTATGTACTATCGGTCCTTCAAGCGAATCGTTAGAGAACACCAAGAAATTGATCATGGCCGGAATGAATGTCGCTCGCCTGAACTTCTCCCATGGAGATTTTGAGGAGCATGGCAATCGGATTAAAGTGATTCGCCAAGCGAGCGAAGAGCTGGGGAAATCAGTCGCCATACTGCTAGATACGAAAGGTCCGGAAATCCGCACCGGCAAACTGAAGGAAGAACCGATTGAGCTTGTTCAGGATGAGTTCATTACCTTGACGACAGAGGAGATCCTCGGTGACAAGGACCGCATCTCGATCACTTATCAAAATCTTCCGCATGACGTGGAAGTTGGTTCGACCATTCTAATCGATGACGGATTGATTGGCCTAACCGTAGTTGATATCCAAGGTACGGAAATCAAGTGCCGCGTAATCAACGGCGGTCCGATCAAGAGCAAGAAAGGCGTTAACGTTCCTGGAGTTGACATTTCCCTTCCGGGCATCACAGAGAAAGACGCTAACGATATTCTATTCGGGATTGAACAGGGCATCGATTTCATTGCCGCATCCTTCGTACGTAAAGCTAGCGACGTTCTTGAGATCCGTCAATTGCTTGAGCGTCACAATGCATCCCACATTCAAATCATCTCCAAAATTGAGAACCAGCAAGGGATCGACAATTTGGATGAAATTTTGGAGGTTTCGGACGGCTTGATGGTTGCCCGCGGAGACCTTGGGGTTGAAATTCCAGCGGAGGACGTACCTCTTGCTCAGAAGAAAATGATCGAGAAATGTAACCGGGTAGGCAAGCCGGTTATTACAGCCACGCAAATGCTGGATTCCATGCAGCGCAACCCAAGACCGACACGCGCGGAAGCTAGTGACGTTGCGAATGCTATTTTCGACGGTACCGATGCAATCATGCTGTCTGGCGAGACTGCGGCAGGTAAATACCCGGTTGAGTCTGTCTTGACGATGTCCCGCATCGCGGAGAAAGCGGAATCTGCGCTGGAGTATCGCGAAATTTTCATTAAACAGAGCAATGCGCAGCAAACCACGGTTACAGAAGCGATCAGCCAGGCTGTTGCCAACTCTGCGCTTGAGTTGAACGCCAAGGCGATCATCACTTCGACGGAAACCGGTTATACGGCCCGTATGGTGTCCAAATATCGTCCGAAAGCTCCGATCATCGCGGTGACGACACAGGACAACACCATGCGCCGTCTCGCTTTGAACTGGGGAGTGACGCCTGTTAAAGGCGACGTGGCTTCTTCCACGGATGAGATGTTCGATAATGCAATGAAGGGCGGACTGGACAGCGGAGTAGTCAAAGAAGGCGATCTTGTCGTAATTACGGCAGGAGTACCGCTAGGACGTTCCGGTTCCACGAACCTGGTTAAAATCGGCCAAGTTCGCAAATAGTTTGCGATAGCTTATATACGATTAAGGATAAATGGACAAAGGCAATGGGCATCCGGAGTTACACCGGATACCATTGCTTTTTGTTTCCTGACCAGAAGGAGGAGAAGGCATATGTATGTCAGCGAGCAGGTGATTGTTCCGAAATATTTTGAATTCGATATGATGGGCATTATTTATCACGCCCATTATTTGGGATGGTTTGAGCTTGGGCGAACCAAGCTGTGCGAGGATCTGGGATTCAAATATATCGATATGGAGCGGGCAGGCTATATTTCTCCGGTTCACGAGATGAATGTGAAATATCATAAGGGCATTACGTATGGAGATGAGGTCATCCTTCAGACCCGGATTTTGGATAACGGGGGCGTCAAGACGGTTTACGGCTACGAGCTCTTCAACGGGGAAGGGACGCTGTGCGTTGAAGGAAAGTCTTCGCATTATGTCGTGAGACGTGAGGATTTCAAGCCGGTAGCCTTTAAAAAGGTATTTCCAGAATGGTATGCGGCATTTGACCGGGCAAGCAAACTTTGAAAAAGCGGGCATGAAGCGGTAAAATACTCTTATTGACTATTCTCATCCCACCGGATGTTTTATTGTAAAGGAGTTTTTACATGCGCAAATGGATCGCTGTCATTATTGCTCTGGCGTTTGTCGCTGAGTTTTGGGCTTACGTCGAAGTGGGTGAGCGGCTCGGAGTTGGTAAAACGATATTTCTTACCCTAGCTACCTCGATCATCGGGGGATTGATGATGCAGTTCGAAGGACGTAAGGTCATGGCTGACGCAAAGGCGCAAATGACCGGAGGACAGGTTCCCGGCCGAATGATGCTGGATGGCATTTGCGTGTTCGCCGGAGGCATCATGCTGCTTGCCCCGGGCTTTATTACGGATCTCATCGGTTTTACCATGGTATTTCCGTTGACCAGACCGCTTTATCGCCTGCTGCTCATGAAATGGATCGGAAAGAAGATCAAGGAAGGAAAAATTACATTTTTTCGCCGTTAAACCGTACGCAGCCGGACTCCCGAGAGTCCGGCTCTTTCTGTTAATGAAGAGATATTTAAATTTTAGCGGAGCCGCCCGCTGACGATATAATTTCGGAGGTCACGAACCACTCCTGCACGAATGATTGCTCCGATGATGACCAGAGATACAGGGCCGATAATCAAGCCAAGCACGCCGAATAATTTCAATCCGGCAAACGTGGCGATTAATACGGGCAATGGTTCAAGCCCTACGCTAGTGGCTAGCACCTTGGGCTCGATAAGCTGGCGCGAGACGAGAAGCAGGCCGTACAGAATTGACAATCCAATGCCAAGCGACAGGTCGCCGCTTACGTAAGCATAAACGAGCCAGGGGATCATGATTGTCCCGACGCCAAGATAGGGCAGAAGGTCTACGAAACCGATTAAAAGGGCGTAGGTAAAGGCCGACTCGACCCCTAGAATCAATAGTCCGATCAATACGATGACAGCTGTAATTGAAATCATAATAAACTGAGTCTGCAGGTAACCGAATAAGGCTTTTTGCAGGTCGTTCCAAATCTCCCGGGCTGTTTGCTGAAAAGGCTCCGGGATGAAACGGGTGAGCAGCTGCAAATTTTGATTCCAGTTTTTGCTCATAAAGAACGCGGCAAGCAAAATAACGAGCACGATAATGCCAAGGCTGGGAAGGGAGGTCAGTAAATTGACGACACCGTTTAATAGGCTTGCTACCGCACGGGAAATGGCGCTGCTGATGTTCACGGCTGTGGAATCAAAGTTCTTATGCAGGGTGTTGGAATAACCGGGATGGCTTGCGATAAAGCGGTTGATCTCGTTAAGAATGTTTTGAAGCTTTTCGTTCTGGCTCCACTCCAAGAAGGCGTTTTTCCATTTCTCGATGCTTAGGTCCAGAGACTCTGTAACATGGATTAATTCTTTGACGAGCCGGGTTACTGCGGCAGAGAAGACGATGATTGCGCTCCCGAAATAGACCAGCAGCGCCAGGATGACGGATAACCAGCGAGGAAGGCGGAAATGCCGGTCAAGCCATGAAACAAATGGATTCATCATATAGGCAACAAACCAGGCGATCAGGAAGGGGTACAGCAGAGGAATCAGCCAGTAAGCAAGCAGCAGCAGGGCCACAAGCAATGAGCACACCCAGGCGCCCCGCAGCACGCGTTTGACAAATACGTTGTTCACACGTTCTCCTCCTTCCTAAGATAAATCTATTAATGCGTATGGACGAGTATGAGTATGTCTGTAAAATTTCACTCCTTGTGATCAATGTCATTGCAATCTGCAATCGTTTACAAAAAAACTTTTATCACTGTAATAAAACATTTTGATAAACGTGTTTCTCTCAGATTGTTCCCTTGCTTCCGTAAATCCAGTATGATGATTTAGGAGGCATTTTAGAGTAGTGCTGTATCATAAATGGCGTCCTCCGGCCATATTTTGAAAATTTTAATCTTTTAAAATGTAAATGTTTTCATCCGCTAGTTTTATCATAATTCGTTACAAAGGAGAGATACACTATGACAGCTACTAAAGGCCTCGAAGGTATTGTCGCAGCTACATCCTCGATTAGCTCCATTCATGACGGCGTCCTCGCTTACCGCGGGATCAATATCGACGAACTGGCAGAACGTGCAAGTTACGAAGAGACCGCTTATTTACTTTGGTACGGCAAATTGCCTACGAAATCCCAATTGTTGACCCTGCAGCAGCAGCTCAGCGAATACGCAGCAGTACCTCAAGCGGTACTGGAGCAAATGAAGCTTTATCCAAAGGATGCCAATACGATGGCCGTGCTGCGGACCGGCGTGTCGGCTCTTGCTTTGTATGATGAGAATGCAAATGATATCTCCCGGGAGAGCAATCAGCTGAAGGCGATCAAGCTGCAAGCCCAGCTGCCGACGCTGATCGCCGCTTATGCGCGCATCCGCGACGGCAAGGAGCCGATTGCGCCATTAAAGGATGTATCTCTTGCTTACAATTTCCTTTATATGCTGTCCGGCGAGAAACCGGATGAGGTTGCGGTTCGCGCCTTGGACCAGGCTCTTGTCCTGCATGCCGATCATGAGCTGAATGCTTCGACGTTCTCGGCACGCGTAACCATTGCTACGCTGTCTGATATTTATTCCGGGATTACCTCGGCTATTGGGACGTTGAAAGGGCCTTTGCATGGAGGCGCTAACGAAGCCGTAATGAACATGCTTAGCGAAATCGGAACGCTGGATAAGGCGGAAGGATATATTCAGAATAAGCTGAACAACCGGGAGAAAATTATGGGCTTCGGCCACCGCGTTTATAAAAACGGGGATCCGCGCGCCAAGCATCTGCAGAAGATGTCCCGCGAGCTTAGCGTTCTGAAGGGCGATTCTACGCTGTATGATATTTCCGTGAAGGTCGAAGAGCTTGTTACCGGACAAAAGGGATTGAAGCCGAACGTAGACTTCTATTCGGCGTCCGTATACACGCTGCTTGGCATCCCTAGCGACCTCTTTACGCCGATCTTTGCAATCAGCCGCCTCTCGGGCTGGACGGCTCATATTTTGGAGCAGCTCGATGACAATCGGATCATTCGTCCGCGCGCTGATTATGTTGGCCCGACGAATCAACGTTATATTCCGATCGATATGAGGTAAATTGAATGAAGCATCCGGTCTTCAATCTATGATAGAATGGAGACCGGACAAGTATTACTAATTCACTTGAGGAGGAAACCATCAACATGTTGAAATTAGAAAAGTTTGCTCTGCCTACAGAAGGGCAAAAAATTGAAATTCAGGACGGCAAACTGCAGGTTCCTAACAATCCGATCATTCCGTTCATCGAGGGCGATGGCACAGGCCGCGATATCTGGAGAGCTTCCAAGCGTGTGCTGGACTCCGCAGTTGAGAAAGCATACGGCGGCGAGAAGAAAATTGCCTGGTATGAAGTTTTTGCTGGCGAGAAAGCCTACAATACATACGGAGAGTGGCTGCCAGCCGATACGCTGACGGCGATCCGCGAGTATATTGTAGCCATCAAAGGCCCGCTTACGACGCCAATCGGCGGCGGAATCCGTTCCCTGAACGTAGCATTGCGCCAGGAGCTTGACTTGTATGTATGTCTGCGTCCTGTACGTTACTTCGACGGTGTGCCGTCTCCGGTCAAGCATCCTGAACTGGTAGATATGGTTATCTTCCGTGAGAACACAGAAGACATCTACGCGGGCATCGAATATAAAGAAGGTTCTGAAGAAGTGAAGAAGGTGCTTGCGTTCCTGCAAAAGGAAATGGGCGTTAACAAAATCCGCTTCCCGGAAACGTCCGGTATCGGGATCAAGCCGGTATCGGCTGAAGGCTCCAAGCGCCTCGTTCGCGCTGCGGTTGAATATGCGATCAAGCATGGCCGCAAGAGCGTAACCCTAGTTCATAAAGGCAACATCATGAAATTTACGGAAGGCGCCTTCAAGAACTGGGGCTATGAAGTAGCGGAAGAGGAATTCGGCGATAAGGTGTTCACTTGGGCTCAATATGACCGGATTAAAGAAGAGTCCGGCACGGAAGCTGCCAACAAGGCGCAGAAGGATGCTCAGGACAGCGGCAAGATCATTATCAAGGACGCCATCGCGGACATCGCTTTGCAGCAGGTCTTGACTCGTCCGACAGATTTCGACGTCATTGCGACGCTGAACCTGAACGGCGACTATCTGTCCGATGCACTCGCAGCTCAAGTAGGCGGCATTGGTATTGCGCCAGGCGCGAACATCAACTATGTGACAGGACACGCGATTTTTGAAGCTACCCATGGTACGGCTCCAAAATATGCGGATCTGGACGTGGTTAACCCTGGTTCTGTTATCTTGTCTGGCGTCATGCTCCTCGAGCATTTGGGCTGGCAGGAAGCAGCTGACCTCATCTACAAAGGGCTTGAAGCATCGATTAATAATAAGACCGTTACCTATGATTTTGCACGTTTGATGGAAGGCGCAACAGAAGTGAAATGCTCTGAGTTTGCAGATCAAGTCATCAAAAACATGTAATGTAGGAGGTCTTGACTATCGTGGCCATTCATCGTAAGAAAATCACAGTCGTCGGCGCCGGATTTACCGGCGCAACGACTGCGCTGATGCTGGCACAGAAAGAACTCGGCGATATCGTTCTGCTGGATATTCCTCAATTGGAGAATCCAACAAAGGGGAAGGCGCTCGATATGCTGGAAGCAAGCCCGGTGCAGGGCTTCGACAGCAGCATCACAGGCACTTCTTCCTATGAGGATGCCGCGAATTCCGACATCGTGATCATTACGGCGGGAATCGCCCGCAAGCCGGGAATGAGCAGGGATGACCTTGTAAGCACAAATGCAGGTATCGTTCGCACGGTGTGCGAGAACGTGAAGAAGTATTGCCCGGACTCGACTGTCATCATTTTGAGCAACCCGGTCGATGCTATGACTTATGCCGCTTATCAAGCACTAGGATTCCCTAAGAACCGCGTCATCGGCCAATCCGGCGTACTTGACACGGCCCGCTATTGCACGTTTATCGCGCAGGAGCTTAACGTATCCGTCGAGGATGTCCGCGGCTTCGTGCTTGGCGGCCATGGCGACGACATGGTGCCGCTTGTGCGGTATTCCAGTGTTGGAGGCATTCCAATCGATACGCTGCTTTCCAAAGAGCGCATCGAGGCGATTGTTCAGCGGACCCGCGTAGGCGGCGGGGAAATCGTTAACCTGCTCGGCAGCGGCAGTGCTTATTATGCACCCGCAGCTTCGCTTGTCCAAATGACGGAAGCGATCCTGAAGGACAAGAAACGTGTCCTTCCGGTTATCGCTTTGCTGGAAGGCGAATATGGCTACGATCAATTGTTCATGGGCGTCCCCGTCATCCTAGGCGGCAATGGCATCGAGAGAATTTTCGAGCTGGAGCTGACGGCCGATGAGAAGGCTGCGCTGGATAAATCCGCAGACTCGGTACGCAATGTCATCAAGATCGTTCAAGGCTGAAGTATATTACCCGCTGACGGGTATCAAAAAGCAAACCTCTCTTCGGAGCAGGTTTGTTTTTCTGTAAATGAAGAGAAGGAGACTATAAACGTTGTTCTTCTTTTTATAGACGGCTATAATAGGTTTTATATAGTAATCAATCTAATTGACGAATGGAAGGCGGTTTAAGTATGTTTCAAGTTATGCTGTTTCTTCACATTATCGGGGCACTGGCGCTAGGCTTTTATTTGGTTTTGCCGTTTGTATTCGGAGCTATCGGCAAGCTTTCGCTGGCGGCCCAAGAGGGAACCCTCTCGGCGGTTAATTCTTTAAATCGCTTTGCTCAGTTCGGACTTGTGATTCAGTTGTTGACCGGGGGATATTTGGTCGGTCAAGGCGGCTATTCCGTACCATGGATGATTGTGGTGGTCCTCCTGTTTCTTGCAATCGGCGCGCTTGGCGGAGTTATGGCCAAACCACTGAAGCTGGCGATTGGAAGCATTCGCGAAAATAAGAATATTACGGCCCAAGCCGGCAAGCTTCGCACACTAAGCGTACTGCTGTCGGTCAGCGTTATCCTCATTTCCTTCCTGATGGTATTTTCGACGATTATTTGAATGAACTATAAAAACCTCCGCTTTCGAATTTCGAAAAGCGGAGGTTTTTTTCATGCAGTGGCGAAATAATTAGTATTGGGGAATTTTAGAGGTTGCTGTCATTTTGCATATCGTCCAAGTGAGTAAAAATCATCTTGATGGTGTCCAAAGCTAACTGTTTCTCCTTCGGCGAGCGGTGAATCATAATCTGATTGATTTGGTTCAGGAAATGGTCGTCATTGATTTCGATGGAATCGTGAAGCAAGTAGTCGACGGTTACACCTAATTGATTCGCTAGTTTGACCAGAGTTTCTAACGATAAGCTCCTTTCGCCTCGTTCAATTTGACCTATGTACGCATCGGAAACTTCTATCTTCTCGGCAAGCTTTTCCTGGGTCAAATGCATCTTATGACGTTCTTGGCGCAGCCTTTTGCCCAATGATCTATAATCCATAACACCCCTCCTGTAATTAACCATAGTGAGTATGAGAGGTAAAGATAATATACTATTAGTTTTGTTTGTATTTACTCCAAGCATTAAATGGGTTAATATGTAATCAATGATTAATTTTTTCTATATTTCCATTCAATATTCTATTATTGCCATTTATAAGGAGAGAAACCATGTCTGCTCAACCTATTCTTGTATCCGTCATTATTTCGGTGCAGAACGAAGGAATTGATTTACAGACAACACTGGAGTCCATGAAGGTATCCCGTGTCGCTCCCCGTTACGAAATTATTATCGTGGACGAGGGTTCCGTGGACGGTTGTTGTGATTTCCTGATGCACTTCAAATTCGATATGCCGCTTCGCAAATTGAAGGCGCAGCGCGGAATTTCTTCCCGGCAGCTGGGCGCTTCCCACGCTCTGGGGGAATATTTGATTTTTTGCAGTCCGAGGCTTTATTTCGAGGATGGATGGATGGAGGCTCTGCTGGAGCCGATTCAGCAAGGCAGGGCGGATTGTTCAACGCCTTCGTTTACATCACAGGGTCGTCCGGTAAATATCCCGCAATGCAGCAGTCCACCGGGGGGATTATGCGCTTCGATTTACAGTTATCCGGCCGTTACAGAGGAAGGCGACATTCCTTGGCTGTCTTGGGATTGCTTTGCCATAAGACGCCAGACACTAGAGGAATTGGGGGGGCTTGCGGACGGATTCTATACGAAGGAAATTGAGACTGCTGAGTTTTCCCTGAGGACCTGGTTATCTGGACGGGTATGTTATTACGTTCCTCATATAACCCTGACGATTGTTTTTAGGCATAATTATCCGCCGGATCATCGGCTTGCTTACTGGGGCAGCGATCTCATTGCCTTTACACGAATCCATTTCGAGAAGGAGACCGTTGCCAAGATACGGGAGCTTGTTATAGCCTGTGATGGGGAGCAGCCTGGAGCTCCTGACCGGGAAGGACTTGAAGAAGCAAGGGAGAAGTATTTAGGGCTTCGCCAGCATGATCCGCTTTGGTTCGCGAACCGCTTTGACATTACGCTGTAAATGCAGCCAACTTGTTTAAGCCTTTGCTCGTTGTGGTAATTTCCAATTGACCCGACCTTGAGCTGCACGTATTTGCAGATACCGGCATAAGCCGTCTGCCAAAGGTTATTCTAACAAGGGAAGGGAATGAAATACACAAGCGAGGAAGGAGAATGCAGCATGTCAGGAAGCGGACAAACCAAGCAAACCATGCCTCCGCAGCATCAGAACCAGCGGCCCGGAATCGAAGAAGAAATGAATCCGCGCCCGAAATACGAAGGGAACTATAAAGCAGCGGGCAAGCTCCAGGGCAAAGTTGCGCTAATTACGGGGGGAGACAGCGGAATCGGAAGAGCCGTAGCTTTAGCATATGCCAAAGAGGGCGCCGACGTAGCTATCGTATATTTGAACGAAAATGAGGATGCGAAGCTGACGAAGCAGGAGGTCGAGCAGGAGGGCAGGAAATGCCTGCTTATTTCCGGGGATTTAGGAGACGAATCGTTCGCCAAACAGGCAGTAGAGCAAACGGTCAACGAACTGGGCGGTCTCGATATCCTGATCAACAATGCTGCCGAGCAGCATCCGCAGGAGGACATTACGGACATAACGGCCGAGCAGCTCGAGAGAACATTCCGGACGAATATTTTTGCGATGTTCTTTGTGACGAAGGCAGCGATGGCTCATCTAAAGAAAGGCAGTGCGATCATCAATACGGCCTCCGTAACAGCCTATCGCGGGAATCCGCAGCTGATTGATTATTCCGCAACTAAAGGGGCGATCGTCAGCTTCACGCGGGCCCTGTCCATGAACATCGTCGGCAAGAAAGGAATCCGTGTTAACGCGGTTGCACCCGGTCCGATCTGGACGCCTCTCATACCATCCACATTTGATAAGGAACAAGTGGCCCAATTCGGAGCGAATACACCGATGCAGCGCCCTGGCCAGCCGGAAGAACTGGCTCCAGCCTACGTGTTCTTAGGCTCGGATGATTCATCCTACATTAGCGGGCAGGTATTGCATATCAACGGCGGAGAGATCGTGAACGGATAATTGGCCTTATACAGCGGCACGGGTTCGTCTTATAAGCAACCCATGGATAATCGCTCTTAAGGAGAGGGGTAGCCCGATCCTTAGAGCGATTTATTTTTTTACAGATAACTCAGCTTTGCTCGGACAGTTCGTCAAGCGTCATGTCAAAGCTTGGCGCCAAATGCTCAAGGAAATAATCGATCTCCTGCAGGCCCAGCCGCTGCAGCTTATCCAGCAGCTGCTCCTTGGCTACAGCAAATTCTCGATTGCCCGATGTAAGCTCCCAGGCACATTTCAAGTACGCATCCAGGCTGTCGGCAGCTTTGACATATTTGAGAAGCTCGTCATCCCCGGTTTTCCGGTTAGCATGGTGATTCGGAGATAACAATGCTCCGTACGTCGGCTTCAGCTCTGGAGGGACCATGGAGAGAAGACGTTCTGCGGCTATTTCTTCCATCTCGCGAAAGCTTGAGAGCAAGCGAGGGTTATGATGCTTTACGGGGGTCGGGATGTCGCCGGTGAATACCTCTGTTGCATCATGGAATAGGGCGAGCGTCGCCGCGCGATCCGAATTCAGACTGCGCCCGTACAAGCTGTTGCCTATTTCGCAGAGGAGGTGGGTCAGTAAGGCGACATGGAAGGAATGCTCGGCAACATTCTCGGTGGCCGTGCTGCGCATAAGGCTCCAGCGTTTGATGGAGCGCAGGCGGTACATGTAGGCAGAAAAATGAAAATGATAGTTCATCAGTGAGATACCTCTCTTCTTGACCGGCAAATTTGAACAGAATATGTCAACGAGTCACTTTGTTTATGTTATTATAAGACTAAAGAACAGGTTAATCCAACAGTAAGATTCACGGCAATTTTATGTCCATTAGTCACACGAAGACAAGAGAGGGGATCTTGGATTATGCTGCAGTTTGAACAGAGCGTTTATGAACTCATTGTGGAGACTTCAACGAATTTGCCAGGAGATGTGCGCCGGGCTGTAAAACGTGGGGCACTGGCGGAAAATCGGGAGACGAGAGCAGGGCTGGCTCTTTCCACGATCACCACAAATATCAAAATGGCGGAGGATCAAATATCACCAATTTGCCAGGATACGGGGATGCCTACCTTTATCATTCATACTCCTGTAGGCGTGAATCAAATTGAGTTGAAGAAGGGAATCCTCGCCGCAATCAAGCGTGCGACCAAGGAAGGCAAGCTGCGGCCTAACTCGGTTGATTCGTTAACCGGGGAGAACAGCGGGGACAATCTCGGTGCGGGAACGCCTGTGATCCATTTTGAGCAGTGGGAAGAGGATTTCATAGATATTCGCCTAATACTCAAAGGCGGCGGCTGCGAGAACAAGAATATCCAGTACAGCCTTCCAGCCGAGCTTGAAGGACTCGGGCGTGCTGGACGGGATTTGGACGGTATTCGAAAGTGTATCCTGCATGCGGTGTATCAAGCCCAGGGCCAAGGCTGCAGCGCCGGGTTTATAGGCGTAGGCATCGGCGGTGACCGGACGACAGGGTATGAGCTGGCAAAGCAGCAGCTGTTCCGTTCCGCGGATGATGTGAATCCGGTAAATGAGCTTAGACAGCTGGAAGAATATATTATGGACAATGCGAACAAGCTGGGGATTGGAACAATGGGCTTCGGTGGTGAAGTGACGCTGCTTGGCTGCAAAGTCGGAGCCGCAAACCGCCTGCCGGCAAGCTTCTTCGTATCGGTAGCGTATAACTGCTGGGCTTTCCGCCGGCAAGGGATTGCCATAGATCCCGCTAACGGCGAAATCAAGAGCTGGCTCTACGAGCGGGGATCCGAGGTGGCGATGGATAACGAGCCCGACGCTTCGGTGAAAGCGGATGCAGCTCCGCAGGCTAGCCGCGAAGTCGTTCTGCAAACCCCGATTACGGAGGAGCAGATTCGCAGCCTGCGGGTTGGAGATGTTGTTGTTATCAAAGGCGAAATCCACACGGGCCGCGACGCCCTTCATAAATATTTGATGGATCATGATGCTCCGGTCGATTTGAACGGCGCCGTCATTTATCACTGCGGACCGGTTATGTTGAAGGACGAGGAAGGCTGGCATGTAAAGGCTGCTGGGCCAACCACAAGTATCCGCGAGGAGCCTTATCAAGGCGACATTATTAAGAAATTCGGCATTCGCGCCGTAATCGGCAAGGGCGGCATGGGCCAGAAGACGCTTGCGGCGCTGAAAGAGCATGGCGGCGTTTATCTGAATGCTATTGGCGGCGCGGCGCAGTATTACGCCGAGTGCATTAAGAAGGTCAACGGGGTGGATTACATGGAGTTTGGCATCCCTGAGGCGATGTGGCATCTGGAGGTCGATGGCTTTGCGGCGATCGTTACGATGGATTCGCATGGAGAGAGCCTGCATGCGGATGTCGAGAAGTCTTCGCTAGAGAAGCTGGCGGCTTTCAAAGAGCCAGTATTCAAATAAGGCATGAAGACGTTTCGAACACGACTGACGCTCATTTTGATGAGCTTGATCGGTATTTCCATGCTTGCCGCCGGGCTATCTATGGTTCGGGTATTCAAAGATTCGCATATTCGTGCCCTGGAGGAGAATCTGGTCCGGGAAATCAGTTTGCTCGAGTATACCTTCTCATTTCGGCCGCTTGATAATAGTCCGCTGATGGTGGAATATTATACCCGGGAAGCGAAGGAACTGGAGCAGCGCATTAATTCCCGGGTTACCTTTATCGCCTTGGATGGCCAAGTTGTTGGAGATTCGGAGAAAAATGCCGCTGACATGGACAATCACTTGAACCGTGAGGAAATCGTCTCCGCTTCCCAAGGGGAATTCGGAAGCGTAATCCGGCATAGTGAGACGCTTCATGAAGATATGCTCTATGTCGCTCATAAGGTATACTCGGAAGAAGGCTTCGATGGATATATTCGTCTGTCGATGAGCCTGAATGCCATTGACGAAGGATTGAATCGGGGCTGGGCCTGGATGGCCGGGGGCCTCGTCATCCTGTTCCTGGCGGCTGGGCTGCTCAGCTACCGGATCGCCGGTGGGCTGACGAAGCCGCTGGAGCATATTACGCGCGTAGCCAACCGAATTTCCCGCCTGGACTATGACGCCCGAGTCAAATTGCATCGCAAGGATGAGATCGGACAGTTGGGTTTTGCGATTAACGGCATGGCGGATAGCCTGCAGCAGCAGCTCAAGTGGATCAGGGACAACGAGGATTTGATGCAGAGCGTGCTTGCGAACATGACCGGGGGAATCGTGATGGTGGACGCTGCAAGCCAGATCGCCTTGGTAAACCGAGAGGCAGAGCGGATTCTGCATATGAGAGCGGATCAGCTCTTAGGCAAGCCATTCACCGTCCTGAAGCGGAATTACGAATTCATGAAATTCATGGAGGAGGGCATACAGCGCAAGGAGTATTTGCAGGAGGAGCGCAACGTGTATGATCCGGAGGAGAGAATGCTTCATTTCGATGGCGTACCGATGAGTGAAGATGACGGAAGCTATCGGGGCATGCTGTTCCTGCTTCAAGATGTGACCGATATTCGCAGGTTGGAAAGAATGCGCAGTGAATTCGTTGCCAATGTATCCCACGAGCTCAAAACACCGATTGCAGCCGTTAAAGGCTTCGCCGAGACCCTGCTCGCCGGTGGAGTCAAGGATACGGAGACGATGCGCTCCTTCCTGCAAATCATTTACGATGAAGCAGACCGATTGAATCGCCTGATTGGAGACATCCTGGAACTGTCGAAGATCGAATCCAAGCGCGCTCCTCTAGAATATGCTCCGATTCATCTGAAGGAATTACTCGACAGCGTCGTCGAAGTGCTGCTTCCAGCGGCGAACAAAAAATCGATCGTACTGTTGCAGGATGTTCCGGAACATCTATTTATCGAGGCGGACGAGGATCGGCTGCGGCAAATATTCCTCAATCTCATTTCTAACGCAATTAGCTATACCCTTGAAGGCGGAAGAGTGAGAATTGCTGCTGAAGTGTTGAACGAGGGCGGGGAGCATGAGGCAATTCGCTTTACGGTCAGCGATACAGGGATCGGCATTCCGAAGAAGGATTTGCCGCGCATTTTTGAGCGTTTCTATAGAGTGGACAAGGCCCGTTCCCGCGGGTCGGGCGGTACGGGGCTCGGACTGTCGATCGTCAAGCACTTGGTGGATTTGCATCGGGGGACGATTCGGGTAGAAAGCAAAGTGGGTGAAGGCACATCGTTCATTCTGGAACTGCCGTTGATGCATCCCATAGAATAATGGTTTGATATACAGAAGGAATGAAGTATGCAGAGAATGAAAAGCGGCTATTAATTATTTAAAACCAATGTGAAATTTCCTGAAAATTTTACACTACGTTAACAATGCCATGATATGCTGGGCTTGTCATGATTTCGTCGACATCCATTATGCCGGACAAGAAAATGGGGGGTACTATGACGCAACGGCTGTTAGTAATTGAGGATGAGCCAACGCTCTCGCGGCTTCTGTCTTATAACTTGTCACGCGAAGGCTATGAAGTTGTGGTTGAAGAGCATGGACAGTCTGGGTTGGACACGGCATTGAAGAACGATTTTAATTTAATATTGCTGGATTTAATGCTGCCGGGCATGAATGGGTTTGAGATCATGTCCCGGCTTCGAAATGAGGGCGTGAAGACACCTGTTATTATGCTAACGGCAAAAAATGCGGAGGAAGATGTAGTTCAAGGCTTGAAATCGGGTGCAGACGATTATATTACCAAGCCGTTCGGCGTAGCCGAGCTGCTTGCCCGAGTAACGGCCGTGCTAAGAAGATCCTCGGGTGTTGAAGAGCCGGAGAATAGACCGCAGCCCCAAGAGACAAGTTCGCAAATTACGCTAGGCGATCTCGTCATTTACCCGGAGAAATATGAGGTAACTTTAGGGAGCGAGCCGATTACGCTGCGGCCGAAGGAATTCGAAGTGCTGCTATATTTGGCACGAAAGCCCGGGGTAGTCATGACGCGGGACGACTTGATGAATGCAGTATGGGGATTTGATTATATCGGCGGGCAAAGAACCGTGGATGTGCACGTCAGCTCTCTTCGCAAGAAACTAGAGCTGGATCCCGGATCGGTGTATATTGATTCTATTCGCGGGGTTGGTTATAAGCTCGTCGTGAACAAGAAAAAGGCTTCAATCATTTCGGAGTGAATAACAGGCAAAAAATAAAGCTAGAGTGACTTCTGATCAATCAGGGGTCTTTTTTTTATGGAAAGCACCGAATACGGTGCTTTTTTTGATCTTGGTCAAAGCGTTGATGGTGCGCCTAAATTATAATGAAGCCAATCAGATTAATCCATCCAAGTTGGAGGTTATAGGAATGACGACGAAACTATATCAACTGAAGACGTTCTCCTGTCCAAGCTGTATTGCTAAAATTGAAAAAATGCTCATGAAAACAAAAGGGATTCGATCGGCGGAGGTACTGTTCAATAGCTCGCGGGTACGCGTATCTTTCGAGGAAAAGGAAGTAGGATCACAAGAGATCAAGAACCTGATCGAAAAGCTAGGATATCAGGTCATCGGGGAAAAGTAGATAGGACATTAATTCATAAAAGGGGGGTTAGTCATGCAACCGCACAAATTGAAACAGAACCACCGCATAATTGGGGCAAGTATCCTTGTAACGGTATCTTTTATATTGAATAAAACATTAGGATATACTTGGTTAACCATAATGGTGATGGCAGCCTCAACGCTCATTGCCGGGATTCCCATTTTCGTGAATGCAGTCAGGGCTATAAGGTACTGGATTGTCGGCATCGACGCCCTGGTGACTATAGCCGTCATTGGGGCATGGTTCATCGGGGAATATTGGGAAGCAGCAGCCGTAACCTATTTGTTTATGATCGGCAACTATTTAGAATCGAGAACTATCGAAAGAACAAAATCCGCGATCCAGGCTCTGCTTAAATTGGCTCCTGATACAGCAACCGTCCGCAGGTCCGGTAAGGAAGTTACTATAAACCCGGAGGAGGTGCTCCCGGGAGAATTGGTCATCGTGAAGCCTGGCGAGAAAATTTCCATAGATGGTACGATTGTAGAGGGCTCGGCTTACATTAATCAGTCAGCAATCACGGGAGAATCGCTTTCGGTCAACAAAGCCGCCAGTGATACCGTGTACTCGGGGACGATCATCGAGTCTGGCTATCTTCTGATTCGAGCCGATAAAGTAGGTGAAGACACGACATTTGCCAAAATATTGGAGTTAGTTGAGGAAGCCCAGGATAAAAAAGCCCGTACGCAAAAGTTCCTGGAGAAGTTTTCCCGATATTATACTCCGCTCGTCATCTTGCTAGCGGTTGTATTATTTGCGATGACCCGTGATATCGTCATGGCTTTAACGCTGCTTGTGATCGCCTGCCCCGGTGCACTGGTTATATCAGCACCCGTATCCATCGTAGCGGGTATCGGCAATGGGGCCAGGCAGGGCGTGCTTTTTAAGGGCGGGGAAATGTTAGAGATATTAAGCTCGGTTAAAGTCGTTGCCTTCGATAAGACTGGGACATTGACCAGAGGCCAGCCTGAGGTTACGCGGATTCAAACTTACGGAATGCCAAAGGAGGAACTTTTGAAAATAGTGGCTGTGGGAGAAGCCTACTCCGAGCATCCGCTTGCCAGGGCAATTCTCAGTTATGCCGATAAGGAACTTGGCAAGCTCGATGATATGCCGACAGAAGTTAACTATATTCCTGGACAAGGCATATCGTTTATTTTTGATGATAAATTGTTTCTTGTAGGGAACCGAAAGCTACTTGCATCCCGGAATATTCAGCTCGATGTCTGTGAATCTGATTTGGCCGAGGAGGAAATATTGGGACAAACTACGGTAATTATCGGAAATGAACAAAGGGTGTTAGGGATGATCTCCATCGCAGATCCGGTTCGAAAGGAGGCTAAGCAAGTTATCCAACGCTTAAAATCGTCAGGAATTCAACGCGTAGTCATGCTGACCGGAGATAATCCAAGAGCAGCCAAGGCGATTTCAGGCCAATTGGACATCGACGAAGCCTATAGTGAATTATTGCCTCAGGATAAAGTCCGAATCCTGAAGGAACTGCAGAACAAATATGGAAGCGTAGCTATGGTGGGAGACGGGGTTAATGATGCACCGGCATTGGCTGCTGCTGATATAGGCATTGCCATTGGAGGGACGGGCAGTGACATAGCTATGGAAACTGGGGACGTGGTACTTATGTCGGGGAATGTCAGCGGGTTAGTTTATGGGCTGAACCTAAGCCGGGTTACGGTAAGGAATATGAAGCAGAATATCTATTTCGCTATTCTAGTAGCTATTCTCTTGCTGGGGGGAGTGCTTGTTAAATCGGTGAATTTGTCATATGGCATGCTTATTCATGAAGTGTCCGTACTGCTGGTCGTTCTCAATGCTATTAGATTAAGAGGTTATAATACAAGCTTGGAGGGGATTAAGTGAGTTGTCATTGCCAGCTGTCGGATGTCGGTTATTGTGTAGAGAAGGTCCCTATATTCAACGGCTTGTCTGGGGAAGAACTCAGGGAAATTGCCGCTATCACGACGGCGAAGTTTTATGATAAAGGCGAAATGATCTATTCAGCCGGGGATCCGGGGAATAGACTGTTCGTCATCCATAGCGGGCAGGTCAAAATCGTTCGGTTTAGCCCCGCTGGAAGAGAACAGGTTATTCGCATATTGGAGCCCGGGCAATTTATGGGAGAGTTGTCCTTATTTAATGCTGTGCCCAGGTCGGATTATGCGGAAGCGGTTAAGGCTTCCACTCTGTGTATGATTCAAGGCGATAAACTGAAGGAACTGGTAACTGCTTATCCGTCCGTTGCTATTAAAATTATGGAAGAGCTGAGCAGGCGGCTGCAGCAGGCCGAGCAATTAATTGAAGAAATTAATCTGCATTCTGTGGAACAGCGTCTGGCTCAGGCTTTACTGGAAATGGCTGATGATAAGCATGAAGTGCTGCTAAAAATGACCAAGGGCGATTTCGCTTCACAGTTGGGCATGAGTCAGGAAACATTAAGCCGGAAGCTCTCATCCTTTCAGGAGGAGCAGTTGATTCAGCTGAAGGGGCATCGGAAGATCATCATAGCAGACCTGGAACGGCTAGCCGCGCTAATGCGGTGAGAGCTTCTATATGGCTTGAATTAAATTTGCTGTTTTGTAAGACATTTAACATAGGTCCAAAGTACCGTTAACACTCCCTTAACAAAATTCTTCTATGATGCAGTCAGAGAGAGACATGAGAGACATAAGCAAAAGAAGAGAAAGTATGGGTCAGGAGTGGTGTGAGTGGTTAATCAGGCCGTCGTTGAGCGGGATGTCCCTTTGTCTTCCCGTAGTGCTGTTAAAGTCTTTGCAAAGCAAGACAAAATAGGCAAGAAAGAAATGCCGTCTGAGGACTTGGGTGAACAGGGCAGTACGGTGAGGACGGAAGCTTACTGTCGGTTTGTTCCGACGACAGGCCCTGAAGAGTCGTGCCTGAGCGTTCTCAAGCGGTTCCAGGCCGATGTGAAACTTCCATGCGTCATTGTTTGCGATCATGCGAATAGGCCGCTGGGACTGCTCATGAGGGACACTTTCTATCGTAGATTGGCAGGGCGATTTGCTGCTGATTTGTTCTACGAAAGGCCGGCTTTGATGTTTGCGGAGAAATCGCCCCTGATCACGGAGATCACCACTTCGCCCCGGCAGTTGATCGATGCCGCGTTGAATCGGGAGGCGGCAGTATTCTATGACAGCTTGATCTTAACGGAGCAAGGTGAGTTCAAAGGTGTGATGACCGTCCAGGATCTGATGCTGATGTCGAGGGAGCTGCAGCGGGAAGCGGATCAAATCCGCGAGAAAATCGTCAGGGAAAGTCATGCGAAAGTGCTGGAAATCGACCAGTCTGTTAAAGAAGTGTCTGCCACCTCAGAGCGCAGTCTAAGGCAAACCGAGGAGATGAGCGGATTGGCGACGGCTGGGCGGGCCGAACTTGAGGCGGTACAGGCTTCGTTCAACCGCGTTCTGAAGATGACAAAGTCCCAGGAAGAGCAAGTTGCGGCTTTACTGGGGCATGCTAGTAGTATCTCGTCGATCGCGGCTTCGATTCGGGAGCTTGCGGATCAGAGCGGCCTGCTTGCGATGAATGCCTCAATTGAAGCAGCCCACGCCGGAGAGCATGGCAGAGGTTTTGCGGTCGTGGCGAGCGAAATCAGAAAGCTTGCGCTGCAAACGAAAATGTTCTCGGATGATATCGGCACCACCCTGGATATCGTTAGCGGGCTGGTCAAACAAACGGCGGACGCATCCTCTCTGACTACGATAGAAATGCAGCATAGTCACGACAGGGTGAACAGCGCAGACCATACTTTCCAAATGCTCGTCGAATCAGTGCGGACCGTAGAAGCCAGGGGAAGGGACATGTTCCAGACCGCCGGAAATGCAGCAAAGCAGACAGAGATCGTGATGCAGGAGCTTGAGCAACTTTCATCAAAGAAATAAAGCTGGCGCAAATTAGGGAACTAAATGTTAATGTCCGGAAAACATTTTACACTGCGTTAACATTCCTGCGTAATATCTTTTACATAGGGAAGGTAAAATGGTTTTATGTCTAAAGTTCGACACACACTAACACTGACCTACAGGTTATGTCAGGATGCTGCTGAGATATGAAGGAGAAATGACATGGAACCGATCATCCATATTGATAAATTGAATTTATATTACGACCAGTTTCAAGCGCTGAAGAACATGTCCCTCGATATTCCCGAGAAGGCGATCACCGCATTCATCGGTCCTTCGGGCTGCGGCAAATCCACATTGCTGCGAACCCTGAACCGGATGAACGATATGATCCCTGGCACACGGATCGAAGGCTCCGTGCGAATCGGAGGAAAGGATATATACAGCGACGGCGTCGAGGTAGAAACGCTACGCAAGCAGGTGGGGATGGTGTTCCAACAGCCGAACCCTTTTCCGAAATCAATTTATGATAATGTTGCATACGGGCCGAGGCTCCACGGCATAAAAGATAAAGCCACGCTGGATCAAATCGTGGAGCAGAGCCTGCGCCAGGCTGTATTGTGGGATGAGGTCAAGGATTTCCTGAGGCGTTCGGCGCTCAGCCTATCCGGCGGCCAGCAGCAGCGGCTTTGCATCGCCCGGGCGATTGCTGTCCAGCCAGACATCCTGCTCATGGATGAAGCGACGTCTGCACTGGACCCGATATCGACGTTAAAGATCGAGGAACTGGCCCAGGAATTAAAAGATAGGTATACCATCGTGATGGTTACTCATAACATGCATCAAGCGGCTCGTATTTCGGACCGCACTGTATTTTTCCTGAATGGTGAAATTGTAGAAGCAGACGATACTAACAAACTGTTCTCAACACCGCAGGATTCGCGTACCGAAGATTATATTTCAGGACGTTTTGGTTAACAGAAGGGAGCAGTGAGGTATGATCCAAAGAAGAGAGTTCGATCAAAATTTGGAGGAGCTGCGGCAGTTGCTGAGGGAAATGGGCGAGCATGTGGAGCGTGCCCTCAAAGAATCCATTGTATCGCTGCAGAACTTGGACGTCAGCAGAGCCAAAGGGGTTATTGCCCAGGATTTGAAGCTGAACGAAATGGAAGAAGAAGTAATGGATATCGGCTCCAGATTGATCGTTACGCAGCAGCCTGTTGCCAAGGATCTTCGCCGGATTATCGTCGCCTTTAAAATCTCCAGTGATTTGGAGCGCATGGGCGACCTTGCGGTCGACATCGCCAAGGTGACGCTTCGTTTGGAGGGGCAGACGCTGCTAAAGCCGCTTATTGACATTCCAAAAATGGCGGAGCTGGTCGAGGTCATGGTGGAGGAATCTCTCCAATCCTATTTGGATGAAAATACAGATCTGGCCTATAAGATGGCAAAGGATGACGATGAGGTCGACCATCTTTACAGTCAAACGATCAGCGAGCTGTATTCAATCGTCATTAATCACCCCGACTCCCTACAGCAGGTGATGCTGCTTACGCTGGTGGGAAGATACATTGAGCGTATCGCCGACCATGCTACGAATATCGGGGAAAGCGCCGTTTATCTTGTTACCGGACATCGGCCGGATCTTAATCAATAATTAATAAAATATCGTTATTTAGAACAGTCAAAGCGCCGGAATGCTCCGGCGCTTTGCTGTTTGTGCGGCTGCCTGTTTTGAATATCGTCAAATCGCGATTGTTTTTTATATATCGGTGGAGCATGTGTTAGAATAATAATCAGGAGTATGTTCAGGGAACGAGGTGCTGTATGGAAAAATTAATTCTTATTGACGGAAACAGTATTATTTACCGGGCGTTCTTCGCCATGCCGCCGCTGAACAATTCAAGCGGCCTGCATACGAACGCTGTGTACGGATTCACGAATATGCTGCTAAGACTCATTCAGGATGAGAAGCCGACTCATATTATGGTAGCGTTTGATGCGGGCAAGGTGACGTTCCGCCACGAAGGTTACGAAGATTATAAAGGGGGACGGGAGAAGACGCCCCCCGAATTGAGCGAGCAGTTTCCGCTTACCCGCGAATTGCTGGAGAGCTTCGGAATATGCTGGTTCGAATTGCCTGGCTACGAGGCTGACGATATTATCGGAACGATCAGCAAACAGGCCGAAGCTGCCGGCAAGGACGTGCTTGTCGTCACCGGGGACAAGGACATGCTGCAGGTGGTCAGCGATAAGGTCAAGGTGGCCTTGACGCGGAAGGGAATCAGCGAAGTGGAGCCTTACGGGCCGAAGGAGATCCAAGAGAGATATGGGCTTACCCCGGATCAGATCATTGACCTGAAGGGTCTGATGGGCGATGCTTCGGATAATATTCCCGGCGTCCCGGGGATCGGCGAGAAGACGGCGTTAAAGCTGCTGCACCAGTTCGGCTCCGTGGAGGAAGTGCTTGCCCGGACGGACGAGCTGAAGGGCAAGATGAAGGAGAATCTCATTCAGCATGCTGAGGATGCAAGGCTGAGTAAAAAGCTTGCAACGATTCACCGCGAGGTGCCGGTCGACCGCTCTTTTGACGATATGGTTTTTCGGGGACTGCAAGAAGAGAAGGCAGGGCCCGTGCTTCGCAAGCTAGAGTTCAAATCTATGCTTGAACGCTTGTCATTCGGTGAAGGGGCTGGAACGGCCGAAGCAGGGGAAGAGACCGCCAGGGCGCAGGATGAAGTTGAGGTAACAATCGTGGATGAAACCTCTCTGCAAGAACTTGTGCACGAGCTTCCGGGGATCGAGGTAATGTATGTGGAATCTCGCGGCGATAATCCGCATCAGTCCGAGGTTATGGGGCTGATCTTCTCTTCGAAGGAGCGTCATTTCTTTGTGTCCTGCGAATTTTTGCTAAGCGCGGCGGCGAAGCCCGTCAAGGATTGGCTTGCGGACCCGCAAATACCAAAATGCGGTTATGATCTTCATCGGGCTGATTTGGCGTTGTACTGGCAAGGAATTACGTTTGCGGGAGCTGAATTTGACATCGAGTTAGCTGCGTATTTGCTGGATCCAACGGATAATAACCAGACGATCAGCGGGCTTGCTGCCAAATATCATTTGCCGCAATTGCCTTCGGATGATGAGGTATACGGGAAAGGGGCCAAATTTAAGGCGCCTGATCCGGAAACGCTCAGCCGTCATCTGGCCCGCAAGGCGCTGGCGATGCTGCGCCTGATTCCGCTGCAGAGGGAAGAGCTTGAGAAAAATGAAATGAATCGGTTGTTCTATGAGCTGGAAATGCCGCTGTCCCGCATTTTGGCGGATATGGAGAAGCAGGGGATCTCGGTCAACCGCGACGCGCTGACGGAGCTAGGCAAAGAGTTCGAGGCGCAGATCAGCAAACTGGAGAAGCGGATTTATGAAATTGCCGGTCTGGAATTCAATTTGAATTCGCCAAAGCAGCTCGGTGAGGTTCTGTTCGATAAATTGGAGCTGCCAGTGGTCAAGAAAACGAAGACGGGGTATTCCACCGATGCAGAGGTACTGGAAAAGCTGGCGCCGTATAATGAAATTGTCCAGTTCATTCTGGAATACCGCCAGCTGGCGAAGCTGCAATCGACTTATGTGGAAGGTTTGCTGAAGGAGATTCGCCAGGATACTGGCAAGGTTCATACGTTTTACCGGCAGACGATTGCCGCAACGGGCAGACTTAGCAGCCAATATCCGAATTTGCAGAACATTCCAATCCGTTTGGAGGAAGGGCGCAAAATCCGCCAAGTGTTCGTGCCTTCTGAAGAAGGCTGGTCCATTCTTGCCGCGGACTATTCACAGATTGAACTGCGGGTGCTTGCGCATATTTCAGATGATAAGGGGTTGCAGGAAGCCTTCCTGCATGATATGGATATTCATACGAAAACGGCTATGGATGTCTTCGGTGTATCCCAAGATCAGGTGGACGCCAATATGCGCCGTTCAGCCAAGGCTGTGAACTTCGGAATCGTCTATGGAATTAGCGATTATGGATTATCACAGAACCTGCACATTACCCGAAAGGAAGCCGCGCAGTTCATTGAGCAGTATTTCGAGGCCTTTAAGGGCGTACGCCGGTATATGGATGAGATCGTTCAGGAGGCAAAGCGTAACGGCTACGTTACCACGCTGCTTGAGCGAAGACGATATCTTCCGGAAATCAACGCATCCAACTTCAACCTGCGCTCCTTCGCCGAGCGAACGGCGATGAATACGCCGATCCAAGGCACCGCTGCGGATATCATTAAGCTGGCGATGGTGATGATGGACGAGACGCTGCGCAAGCATGGGCTGAAGAGCCGGATGCTGCTTCAGGTCCATGATGAGCTGGTGTTTGAGGTGCCGCCGGAGGAATTGGAGACGATGAGCAAGCTTGTGCCTGAGACGATGGAAAAGGCCTTGCAGCTGTCGGTTCCATTGAAGGCGGAGGTAAGCAGCGGCTCCAACTGGTACGAAGCCAAATAATTTAGAGGTAGTTCAAAAAGATCGCTTTTGATCACGAAGTATTTCGGGTAGTGATTTCAGCGTCGAATCTTGCACTCACCCTTGAAGTCCGGTGCTCATGTAGGCTTCTCCTACACTCCGCTCCTCCTTCTTCGGGTTCGTGCAACCTTCTCGGTGCTAAAAAGCGACTTTTTGAACCTTTATTGAAGAGGTAGTTCAAAAAGATCGCTTTTGAAGATATAAAATTGATTAGACGACCGGGGATGACTACTTTATATCGCAGAAAAACATCAGCTTAAGCGGTCTATCTACTGTGAGGTTACATCGATTGAAGTTTTTCTTATCACGAAGTATTTCGGGTAGGGAATTCGGCGTCGAATCTTGCACTCACCCACGAAAGCTTATGCTTACGATGCATGTTTCTTGCAGAAACATTGCAGGTGCTCATGTAGGCTTCTCCAAATTATGCTATCGAAGAACGTTTGCTTTGAAAACGTGGAACTCCGCTCCTCCTGAAAGTTTTGCAGGGCAAAACTCGCATCGGAAGCATATGCAGAGGGTTCGTGCAACCTGAAGCGTTTCGAAGAAACGCACATCGGAAGGATATGTTTTGGTGCTGAAAAGCGACTTTTTGAACCCTAATTGAAGAGGAAGCTCAAAAAGGTCGTTAATCACGAAATGAAGCAGGGATAAATTTAAAGTTTGAGGTGAAAGAACATGCCGGAGCTACCGGAAGTGGAGACCGTTCGGCGGACATTGTCGGCGCTAATCGTCGGGAAGACGATCGAGTCGGTGAAGGTGCTGCTGCCGCGAATTATTCAGCGTCCCGACGATATTAAGCGGTTTGAGACGGAGCTGGCGGGTCATACTATTGTTGATGTTGGCCGGCGCGGCAAATTTTTGAGGATAATTATGGATCAGCTTGTTCTGGTCTCCCATCTGCGAATGGAAGGCCGGTATGGCGTGTACGATCAAAATGAGGAAGTAGAGAAGCACACCCATGTCATTTTCCGGTTTACTGATGGCACGGAGCTTAGATATAAGGATGTACGGCAATTCGGCACGATGCACCTATTTCTTCCTGGCGAGGAATTCAAAGAGAAGCCGCTCATGAAGCTTGGGCTTGAACCGCTGGAAGATACTTTTACAGCAGAAGTTCTTCGGGAGCTACTGTTCAAGCGATCGACAAAGATCAAGGTTGCTCTGTTAAATCAGGAATATGTAGTGGGGCTCGGCAATATTTATGTGGATGAAGCACTATTCCGGGCCGGGATTCATCCGGAGCGTGCGGCGAACACCTTGTCTGCCCAAGAGTGGACAACACTTCATGAAGCGATCGTCTTTACCTTAACCGATGCAGTAGAAGCTGGGGGTTCCTCCATTAAATCGTATGTTAACGGCCAAGGCGAGATGGGGATGTTCCAGCACTCGCTGCAAATTTACGGGCGCAAAGGCGAATTGTGTGTAAAATGCGGACACCCGATCGAGAAGAGCGTCGTTGGCGGCCGGGGGACGCATTATTGCCCGATATGCCAGGTTCGCGTTTTGGACAAGCAGTCCCTGGAGAGAATCGGATCGTAATTTCCTCCGTGGTTGACCCAGAGCAGGAATTTGGTTCCGAAGCTGAAGCCCGAAGCGCAAAGTTAATAAAGATAGCGAGGTGAATCCATGAATATCGGGCTGACGGGCGGAATCGCCACGGGCAAAAGCACGGTCTCCCAAATGCTGGTTAAGCGGGGGGCCCTATTAATTGATGCCGATGTCATCGCCAGAGAGGTGATGGAGCCGGGGCATCCGGTGCTGCAGGCGGTACGGGAGCGGTTCGGTCCAGACGTTATCTATGATGACGGTACATTAAACCGCAAAAGGCTGGGCGAAATCGTCTTTTCCGATCCAGAGAAGCTTAAAGCGCTGAATGGCCTTACCCATCCCGCTATTCGCGCCGAAATGAGGAAACGGATGGCGGCTTATGAGGCTGCGGACCCTGGACGGCTTGTCGTCGTGGATATACCGCTGCTGTATGAATCCGGTTTGGAAACGATGTTTGAACAAGTGATGGTGGTCTATGTGCCTCGTGAATTGCAGCTTAAGAGGCTGATGCAGAGAGACGAACTGACCTTAGAGCAGGCAGAGGCGAGAATACGAGCCCAAATGGATATCGAGAAAAAGAAGGAGAGGGCGGATATTTTGATTGATAACAGCCTCGGAATGGACAAGACGGAATTGCAGATCGCGGAATTTTGGCGGAACAAGGTTTTGCTATGAAATGGCTGCGTAAAAAAAGAGTGCTGCTTTTGTTGTTTCTCGGTTTTACTGTTATTTTATTTTTTAACTCCAAATGGTTAGCCTTATTTTATCCGATTCATTTCAAAGAGGAAATTAAAGTTCATGCCCAGAAATACGATCTCGATCCTTTGATGGTGGCAGCGATCATTCGGGTGGAGAGCAATTACAAGACAGGGTCCGAATCCAAGAAGGGCGCGCTTGGCATCATGCAGATCATGCCGGATACCGCGAAATGGGTTATCGAACAGTCGAAACTGCCGGACGTGTCTTTAGATAAGGTAAAGGAAGAGAGCGATACGAATATCGCGATCGGAACCTGGTATTTGAAATCGCTGCACGAACAATTCGACGGTAATGAGATCGCTATGATCGCGGCATATAACGCAGGGCCGACGAATGTCCGAAATTGGTTGCGCAGCGGCAGGTGGGATGGAAGGCTCGAATCGGTCAAAAATATCCCTTTTGGCGAAACGAGGCATTATGTACAAAGAGTTACTCATTACTACGATCAATACTCTGACATTTACGAGCATTTGTAAATTACCGGGCCCATTCCCGTATGATAGAGAAGCATTGGACAGGCTGGGGCCTGCGCCAATGCTTCCTGAGCTTGGTTGGTCAAATTATTGGAATTGACCTGCCAGCTGCTGCTCGGCAATTGTTACCAGACGTTTGGTGATGAAACCACCAATCGAACCGTTTTCGTAAGAAGTCAGGTTACCAGCATATCCGTCTTGTGGGAAAGAGATGCCAAGCTCCTGAGCTACTTCATATTTCATTTGCTCCAGAGCGCCGGAAGCTTGTCTAACCACCAGGTCGTTCGAAGAATTATTATTTTGAGCCATGATATGTTCACCTCCTTGTGGTAAAAGTATTATGTGCTGAAATAGACGACTTCATTACGAATATTTTAGTTATTTATTGGCATTCGTTGATGCATCCGACAAGAGCGATAATAGTTCAATCAAAATTCATAATAAAAAGGGGGTAAAAGCACTTTGAAATGTCCATATTGTGACTATTCCGGAACGAAGGTGCTGGACTCCAGACCGGCAAACGAGAATCGTTCTATCCGCCGCAGGCGGGAGTGCGAGAAATGCAGCCGCCGGTTCACTACCTTTGAGATGGTGGAGGAAATGCCGCTGATCGTCATCAAGAAGGACGGCAGCCGAGAGGAATTCAACCGGGAGAAGTTGCTCCGGGGTTTGATTCGCGCTTGCGAGAAACGGCCGGTGTCCGTTGAACAGCTGGAATCGATCGTATCGGCAGCGGAAAGATCGCTGCGTCATACCGCTAACGCGGAAGTCGAGAGCCGGGAAATCGGAGAGCTTATTATGGAACAATTGTATCCTGTAGATGAGGTCGCATACGTAAGGTTTGCTTCGGTCTATCGCCAATTCAAGGACATCAATATGTTCATGAAGGAGTTAAAGGGACTGCTCTCGAAGAGCAGCGGCCCGTCGGATTCGATGTAATCCGCAGGTATACTTTGAATACGCTGGAGGCTTGCATTTATGAAATGGAACAGCCAGGCCGGGATGGCGCTTGGATTTCTAGCCGGCACGACATTTGGCAGCGGTATTGGCTTTCTGCTTCATTGGCATTCTTATGATCTGGTTGCGATCGTGAGCGCCTGCGGCGTTATCGGCACAACCGCAGGGGCGTGGACGGTGCGTAGAGTTGTTCGAGGCACCCCAAATGCTAACAAGTTGTGAAGAGCGAAAGAAAAATTTAAGGAAATTGGAATAATAAATACCCGTTTCATTCACGTTAAGTGATAGAAACGGGTATTTATTATTATTTTTTACACAGAGTTTACAAAACTCATACATGGGTTTGATATTCGGTTTCTATAATCAGACTATACAAACAAATGAGGGGGAAACCTTAACAATGAAAAAGAGTTTGATGTTAATTCTAACTTTGGTACTGACTTTCACGTTGGCCGCATGCGGACCAAATAACGCGGCAAAGTCCAATAATTCAGCAGAAGCTCCAGGCGCTTCTAACGAAACTCCGGCAAATGAAACGCCAGCATCCGAGCTGTCCGGTTCGATCCTTGCTGTTGGCTCTTCTGCACTTCAACCTCTCGTGGATCAAGCATCCAAAAAATTCATGGATCAGCATCCGAAGGTTTCTATCCAAGTACAAGGCGGCGGCAGCGGCACGGGCTTAACTCAAGTCTCCGGCGGACAAGCTGACATCGGTAACTCCGACGTATTCGCTGAAGAGAAGCTGGATGCAGCTCAAGCTGGCGAACTGGTCGACCATCAAGTGGCGGTCGTAGCTATGGCAGCAGTTATTAACCCTGAGATCACAGTTGATAACCTGACGAAAGATCAATTGGTAGGCATTTTTACAGGTAAAATCACCAACTGGAACGAAGTTGGCGGACAGGATCAAAAAATTCAAATCGTAAACAGACCGTCCAGCTCGGGTACGCGCGCGACGTTCGAGAAATATGCACTAGGCACGAAAACGGATGATCTTCAAGGCTCCATTCAAGAGGATTCCTCAGGTACAGTTAAGAAGCTGGTAAAAGAAACGCCTGGCGCGATCGGCTACCTGGCTCTGTCCTACCTGGATGATTCCATCAAAGTTGTGAAATACGACGGTGTTGAAGCAAACGAAGAGAATGTTGCTAACGGCAGCTACCCTGTATGGGCGTATGAGCACATGTACACAAAAGGCGAACCAAACGAAGTTGTGAAAGCATTCCTCGAATATATGGTTTCCGATGATGTGCAAAATAACGATGTCGTTGAGCTTGGCTACATTCCAGCCGGAAAAATGCAAGTGAAACGCGACGCTGACGGCAATATTACGAAATAATATACGACATCAATTCGGCAAGACGAGAGGCGGATTCTTCTGCCTCTCTCTGTGCTGTGTAAAGGGAGAGGTCTTATGGCTCATGCCGGCAGAAGACAAAAACCAAAACAACACGTAATCGAAGAATGGACCGGTAAAATATTTACATCGCTATGTATCGTCCTTCTGGTCGTCACTATTTTCTCTATGGTGTATTTTGTGGCGACCAAAGGATTGAGCTCGTTTTTTAGGGACGGAATCAGCGTAGCCGAAATATTTGGCAGCACACAGTGGAAGCCGGAAGGGGAGCCCCCGTTCTTCGGCGCTTTGCCATTTATTATCGGATCATTCAGCACATCCCTGCTCGCTGCTCTGATTTCCGCACCATTAGGTATTTGCGCGGCTCTCTTCATGATTGAAATCATGCCGAAAATCGGCAGAAAGTATTTGCAGCCCGTCATCGAGCTTCTGGCGGGAATTCCCTCCGTTGTCTACGGATTTGTGGGCCTAAGTGTCATCGTGCCCTTTTATCGCGACGTCTTTCCGGGTCAGGGGCTTGGGATCGCGGCCGGTGCTACCGTGCTGTCGATCATGATTCTCCCGACGATCACGTCTATTGCTACCGATGCGCTGGCTGCACTTCCTTCAGGCCTGAAGGAAGGATCTTATGCGCTTGGGGCTACGAGATGGCAAACGCTGTACCGTACGGTGCTGCCTACGACGCTGCCTGCTTTGATGACAGGCGTTGTACTTGGCATGGCACGGGCCTTCGGGGAAGCGCTGGCCGTTCAGATGGTCATCGGGAATGCTCCGCATATCCCCGGTTCGCTGTTCGAATCTACATCGACTTTGACAAGCGTCATTACACTGAGCATGGGCAATACCGTTATGGGCACGATGCAGAACAATGTTCTGTGGACACTGGCTCTCATCCTGATGATGATGACCTTTGTTTTCGTCTTCGTAGTACGGTGGCTGGAAAGGAGAGCTAATCGATGAGCGCAAAAACAGCAGATAAAATCGCAACCGCGGTCATTGTAACCTTGGCTGGCTTTATCGTCCTCATCTTGGCAGGACTGCTAGGCTTCATTCTTGTCAGAGGACTTGGACATATCAGCTTCGACTTCCTGACTTCCCCTCCGGAAACGATTAAGGAAGGCGGCGGGATTGGGCCGCAGCTGTTCAATTCCCTGTTTCTGCTCGTCCTGACCCTGCTGATCACAGTTCCGCTGGGACTTGGCGCAGGAATCTATATGAGCGAGTACGCCAAGCCGGGAAAAGTGACGGATTTTATACGCTTGATCGTTGAGGTGCTGTCCTCCTTTCCTTCCATTGTGGTCGGTTTGTTCGGCTTGCTGGTTATCGTTAACGTCTTCGGCTTCGGCTTCTCACTGTTCTCCGGCGCCCTCGCATTGACCGTGTTCAACCTTCCGCTAATGGTGCGGATTACGGAGCAGGGTATGAAAAGTGTTCCGGTAGCACAGAAGGAGGCGAGTCTGGCTCTAGGTCTGTCAAAATGGAAGACGATTCGTTCAATTATGCTGCCGATCGCGATGCCGATTATTTTGACGGGGACGATTCTTGCTGCGGGCCGCGTGTTTGGCGAAGCGGCGGCCCTATTGTTTACCGCGGGGATGAGCAGTCCGAGACTTGACTTCACGGATTGGAATCCGTTCAGCCCGATGTCTCCCTTGAATCCGTTCCGCCCTGCCGAGACGCTGGCCGTTCATATCTGGAAGATCAATTCGGAAGGATTGGCTCCGGATGCTCCGGAAATTGCTGCTGGAGCCTCAGCCGTACTCATACTAACCGTGCTGGCGTTTAATCTTCTGGCCCGCTGGCTGGGGCGTGTCATGCACAAGAAATTTACAGCAACGAAATAGGGAGGAGCCTCTATGAGCAATATCGAACTGTCCGTCAAGGATTTGAGCGTATACTATGGGGAGAAGCAAGCGGTAAAAAGTGTCTCTCTAGACTTTGAAGCTAAACAAGTAACGGCGTTAATCGGCCCGTCCGGCTGCGGTAAATCGACATTTCTCCGCAGTTTGAACCGGATGAACGACCTCATCAGCGGTGCGAGAATTACCGGGGAAATATGGATTGGCGACGAGAATATCAATGATCCCAAAACCGACGTGGTGCTGCTGCGCCAAAGAATTGGGATGGTCTGGCAAAAACCGAACCCATTCCATAAATCGATCTACGAGAATATTGCTTTTGGTCCGCGCTATCATGGGATCAAGGATAAGAAGAAGCTGGATCAGATCGTCGAGGAATCATTGACAAAAGCTGCTCTATGGGACGAGACGAAGGACAGGCTGCACCGTTCTGCCCTTTCGTTGTCCGGTGGGCAGCAGCAGCGGCTGTGTATCGCCAGATCGATTGCGGTCAGCCCGAGCATCATTCTGATGGATGAGCCGGCCTCCGCGCTTGACCCGGTATCCAGCTCCAAGATTGAAGAGCTAATCGCCGATTTGAAGCAGGAGTATTGCATTATTATCGTAACCCATAACATGCACCAAGCGGCACGGGTCTCGGAGAAGACGGCATTTTTCCTCATGGGGGAAGTCGTCGAGTTTGATGATACGGATAAAATTTTTACAAATCCGAAGGAAAAGAGAACAGACGACTACATTTCCGGAAGATTCGGATAATGACCGAAAAAACAGATATAACATAAAGGCAGGCGGGAAAAGTATTCCGGCCTGCCTTTTTTGAAGCAAACGATTCATGTTTAATTTCCTTGCCTGCCCGGTGTTCATTAACATAAATTGGCGGATCCCGAGTTGTTTGAGTACAATAGATATAAGGTCTAATATTCATCAATTTGTAGGATAGACTAAATAACGGAGATATTCTTATGAGCGAGAACCGGACAGGCCGTCTCATTTCTGTCCGGTTCTTTTCTGGATCGTTATTTCGGTGCTATGCGAGCAGGCTAATCACGAGCAGTTCATACAGTACTAATGGAAGTATGACATTGTTGTAGTAAGAGGAGCCGAACAATCCGCGGCTATATGGTGTATAGCCGTATTCTCCAGATCCATAAGGAGTTGGGGGCGGATATCCAGGTGAACCATAAGGGGTTGGGACAGGAGGACCTGGATAGCCTGGTTGCTGGCCATAATTCCAATATTGTTCTGGATACCCCTGCTGGGAGTAGCCTCCGTACTGGCCTTGGCCGTAGTTATACGGTCCGTATGGCGGCGGATCCGGGTCTTTTCCGGTCTGCTGGCCAGGAATGACGAGGAATAACAGGCCGCCGTCCGTGTGGGACAATACGCCTTCGTATGTGATCCCTTCAACCGTTTGGACGCGAACGGGTCGATTTGCATGCTGCTTGCAGATTTTATGCAGATGATCCTTCATGCTTTTAATCGTTTGGACGGCACCCGGATTGGCTTGATAGACCACTTGCTTCGTTTCACTTGATGACATCGCTTTAACCTCCACTAATCATGCAAAGTGTTTTCTGCTGACATCCTATGCTATAGCCCAAAGGGAGGTGCCTGATATTTTTCTTGAAACGGATGCAATGGCTTGGTAACATATTTATCGTTCGATATTGATTGGAAGCATTGGTTTGAATTGAGGAGACTTTCTAATGAATGTGTTAGAGTGGATTGAGTTCATGTTCAAGCAGTACGGATATTTGGTATTGCTGATTGGACTTCCTATAGATTTTATCGCCTTGCCGCTGCCGCCGGGTCAGACGACGCTAACCTTTACGGGGTATTTAGCCTATAAAGGTGTGTTCGGTTGGATTCCAGCGATGGCGGTGGCTTTTACCGGAGCGGCTATCGGAATCACGATTACATATTGGATTGGATACAAGGTAGGGGCACCGCTGGTAGAGCGCTACGGAAAATGGATATTTCTTAAGCCCTCTCAAATTGAGAAAACGAGACGTACTTACGACCGGTATGGCAATAAAATGCTGCTGATTAGCTTTTTTGTCCCTGGGGTCCGGCAATTTTTCGGTTATTTCGTGGGAATTATCCGGGTTCCCTTTCCGACATTCGCGATATACGCTTACACTGGGGCAGCGATCTGGGTATTTGTCTTCGTAAGCATCGGTTATGTATTCGGCGAGCAGTGGCAGCATATATTTACTCTGGTGGAAAATTACTTGAAGTACATATGCACGGGCGCTGGGGCTTTGCTCATTTTTTGGTTCATTTGGAAGTGGCGGAGGCTGCGTTTAAGGGAGACCAAGCCCGAGAAAGAAACAGGGTAAGTTCCGTCTGCCGGAATTCGGGGAACGGATATAAGCAGGCTAATGTCATCTGGCCTAGTCAATAAAGGTGCAAGGTAAATTTACTTTGGCACCTTTTTTTACTTGTGGACAAGTTTCTTTGATTCCAAGCCTGGCACTCTGTTATCATATATAGATATTCGTAGTTGGCCGGAATGAAATCTAACTTGATTTAATAGGAAGGAACAGGGGAATGAGCTTTCAGTTGACGACTAGGGTCATCAAATTGCTTTGCGGCAAGGCTGGTTTTGAGCAAGGGAATATCTACGTTCAAGCTGGACGGGTGTATTTAAACCATACCGATCCTGAAGCTGCAGCGTATACAGCGACGGTACGGGGCAACGAGAGCTATAGCGTCAGTATCGCCATCGATAGCGACGGTGATGTGAAGGCTGACTGTTCATGTCCTATGTACGGGAATAGCGATCATTATTGCGGCCATGTTGCCGCGGTATTAATTGCAGTTCACGATCTTAAGCATGATGGGGCAAAGCCCGTCCGTACCTACAGCTTAACCACGGAAATGGACGAGGCCGGCGGACGCGGACTGCGAGCAGGAAAACCTGCTGGCGCGAGAATTTCAGGGATGGCAAATATGACGCCAAGATTCCGACGTGATTCGATGGCTGCGCGCGATACGGGTATGACCAAGGGCATATTGAAGATATTTGATGACAGGCAGCAGGGACGATTTGTCCGTACTAATCATTTGGCGGATCTGAAGACACCGCTTGAGGTTGAAATTATCTGTAAACTGCATCCTTACCGCTCTCAGAAGCATTTATTCGGCATAGAGCTCAAGGTTGGTACGAAACGGTTATATATCGTGCAAAAAATCCGCGAGTTCCTCGATTGCGTCGAACGCGGAGAGCCCTATGAATTTTCCAAGCATTTCACTTATGTGCCGGAGCTTCATTACTTTCAGCCACAGGACGATGTCGTCATCCGCCAGCTGCAGCAAATCTGCCGCAACGAGCGGATGTATCAGGAGACGAATTCCAAGCTGGGCTCCTATTCGGCGTATGACAGGCTGATCAGCGATGATCGGCTGCTGCTTGTTCCGCCATTCGCCTGGGATGCGCTGCAGCCCTTGCTGTCGGGGAATTCCGCGGTATACATTATGCGAGAGCAGCAAAGGACGCATCCGTTCGAAATTTCAAGTGACAGGATTCCGCTTCATTTCGAGTTCGATGCTTATGAACCGGGAGGATACCAGCTGCGGATCGAAGGGCTGGATGAGCTAGTCGTCTTGGAGGCGTATGGGCTTGTGCTGGCCGGCGATAAGCTGATCCCGCTGCCTGCCGAGCAATGCAGCCGTTTGTCCGAGCTGAAGCATATGCTGTATTACTCGCGAAGCCAGGAAATATATATTGCGGCAGAGCAGATGGAGCCATTTATCGAGAAGGTCGTTCCCGGCCTCAGGAAGCTGGGCACCGTTCAGATGAGCGATGCGATTTCGGGACAAATCGTCCATGCAGCGCTGACGGCCCGGCTTTATTTGGACCGGGTGAGAGATCGGCTGCTGGCTGGACTCGAGTTCCAATACGGAGACATCGTCTTTAATCCGTTAGCGCCCCATGATGAGCGGCGCGGCGAGAGCCGCATCATTATGCGCGATGGCGACAAGGAAGCGCAGATTTTAAGTCTGATGGAGACCGGCTTGTTTGCGCAAACGGAGAGCGGCTATTTTCTGGACGATGAGGATGACGAATACGAATTCCTGTACCGTGTCCTGCCGGAGCTGGAGAAGCTGGTCCATGTGTATGCGACCTCGGCGGTTAAGGCCAGGCTGTATACGGAGCATGAGCCGCCGCAAATTCGCATCGATGTGGATGAGCGAACAGACTGGCTCGAATTCAAGTTCGAGATGCAGGGCATTCCTGAGGCGGAAATCAAAAATATTCTCAGTGCTCTCGAGGAGAAACGCAAATATTACCGGATGCCGGACGGCGCCCTGCTGCCGTTAGAGAGCAGTGAGTTCCAGGAAATGGTTAAGCTCATGAACGAGGTAGGTATCCGCCGATTCGATTTAAATGGTACAGAAATCCAGTTGCCAGCTGTCCGGGGACTGCATTTCATGAATTATGCGGGGACGGGCAGTAACGTGAAGCTGGGCAAGTCGCTCCGGCGCCTGCTGGATCATATGCGGAATCCTGATCATTTGGATTTCCCCGTGCCAGAACAGCTCGATGCCGTCTTGCGGGATTATCAGAAATACGGCTACCAATGGATGAAGACGCTGGCGCATTACCGGTTCGGCGGGATATTGGCCGATGATATGGGGCTGGGCAAAACGCTGCAAAGTATCGCTTTCATCGTCTCGGTGCTCCCGGAAATCCGCCAGCAGGATATCCCGGCTCTGATCGTTGCGCCGGCTTCCCTAATGTACAATTGGGAGAATGAGCTCAGAAAATTCGCTCCGGACATCAAGTCAGTCATCGTGGACGGCAGCCGGACGGAACGGGGACGGGCGATGCGAAATTCCTCTGATATCGACGTTATCATTACGTCCTATCCGCTATTGCGGAGAGACGTTGATCTGTACGAGGGAAGGTCGTTCCATACACTTATACTGGATGAGGCGCAGGCCTTTAAAAACCACACAACCCAGACGGCGCAGGCCGTAAAGTCGATTTACGCCAAATACCGGTTTGCGCTGACCGGAACCCCAATTGAGAATTCGCTGGAGGAGCTATGGTCGATTTTTGAGGCGGTGTTTCCGGATCTATTCCCAGGGCGGAAGGAGTTTAATGAATTGTCCCGGGAGACGATTGCCCGCCGGATTCGTCCGTTTCTGCTCCGCCGGTTAAAAAGCGATGTGTTGAAAGAGCTGCCGGAGAAAATCGAGACGCTGCAGGCCTCCGAGCTGCTTCCCGAGCAGAAGAAGCTGTACCTGGCCTATTTGGCCAAGCTGCAGCAGGAGACACTGAAGCATCTGGATCAGGATGATTTTAAGCGGAACCGGATTAAAATTCTGGCCGGCCTGACCCGGCTGCGCCAACTCTGCTGCCATCCCGGGTTGTTCGTAGAGGACTATAACGGGAGCTCAGCGAAATTTGAGCAGCTGTTGGAAATCGTAGAGGAGTGCCGGAGCGCAGGTAAACGGATGCTGATTTTCTCGCAGTTCACGGAAATGCTGGGCATGATCGGCCGGGAGCTGGGATATGAAGGCGTGCCGTTCTTCTACCTGGATGGCAGTACGCCGGCAGCAGAACGCGTGGAGCTCTGCAACCGGTTCAACGACGGGGAGAAGGACGTGTTCCTGATTTCCCTAAAGGCCGGCGGGACAGGGCTTAATCTGACCGGGGCGGACACTGTTATTTTGTACGATCTGTGGTGGAATCCGGCGGTAGAGGAGCAGGCTGCCGACCGGGCGCACCGGATGGGGCAGAAGAAAGTGGTTCACGTCATTCGCCTGGTCACGCAGGGGACCGTTGAGGATAAAATGTACGAGCTGCAGCAGAAGAAGAAAAATCTGATCGACGAGGTCATTCAGCCGGGGCAGGAGACGCTGTCCTCGTTGACGGAGGAAGAAATTCGCGAGATTCTGATGATCTAGCAAAAATCAAACAACCATGCACCCGCGAGGGAGCATGGTTGTTTGATTAGTTCACGTTATTTCTTGGATATGGCTTCACTGGCAGCGACCAGCTCGCTTTGCTCCTGGGTCATATTGTTCACGGCGCTGAATAGCGCTTTGACCGAGGAAGTCATAATATCGACATCGATGCCGCAGCCCCAATGGACTTTACCGTCCGGCGCCGTAATGCCAACATAGGATACCGCTTGGGAGCTGGAGCCTACTTCAAGCGCATGCTCCTTGTAGACCAGATTGCTGTAGCTGACGCCAAGCTTCGATTGCAGGGCGTTGCTGATCGCGTCGAGCCGCCCGTTGCCGGCACCGTTGATTTCCTGGACTTCACCATTTTGCTTGACTGTAACCGTCGTTTCGTAATCATCGTGCTGCGAGAAGCGGTAATTCAGGAATTCGACAGGCGACTGGATGTTGACGTAGACCTCTTTAAAAATATCGTAAATTTCGTTCGCCACCAGTTCCTTCGCCAGCCGGTCGGAGACGTTCTTGACCCGGTAGCCGAAATCCTCGCGCATTTTCGGCGGGAGATCCAGGCCGTAATGCTGCTCCAGCAGATAACCGATGCCGCCCTTGCCGGACTGGCTGTTGATGCGGATGACGTCTCCTTCGTATTCGCGACCGATATCCTTCGGATCGATCGGCAGATAAGGAACCGTCCAATGCTCGCAGTCATGCTCCTCGCGCCATTTCATGCCTTTGGCGATCGCGTCCTGGTGGGATCCGGAGAAAGCGGCGAACACGAGCTTGCCCGCATACGGCTGTCTTTCGTTCACTTTCATTTTGGTCATGCGCTCGTAAACTTCGATGATTTCCGGGATATTCTCGAAATTCAGCTTCGGATCAACTCCGTGGGAATACATGTTCAAAGCCAGGGTTACAATATCCACGTTCCCTGTCCGCTCCCCGTTGCCGAACAGCGTTCCTTCAACGCGCTGGCCGCCAGCGAGCAGGGCCAGCTCCGTATCGGCAATTCCGGTTCCACGGTCGTTATGGGGATGTAAGGACAGGATGACGTTATCCCGGTATTTCAAATGATCGCTCATGTATTCAATTTGGCTGGCATAGACGTGCGACATCGACATGGAGACCGTCGCCGGCAGGTTGATGATGACTTTATTGTCCGCGGTCGGCTGCCATACGTCTAGCACGGCATTACAGATCTCAAGCGCAAAATCGATCTCGGTGCCGGTGAAGCTCTCCGGCGAGTACTGGAATTTGAAATTGCCTTCGGTTTCTGACGCATATTTTTTCAGAAGCTCGGCTCCGGTCACCGCGATATCGATGATTTCCTGCTTGGATTTCCGGAATACCTGCTCGCGCTGGGCTACGGAGGTGGAATTGTACAGATGTACGACCGCTTGTTTTGCGCCTTTCAGTGACTCGAACGTTTTCTGAATGATATGCTCTCTGGACTGGGTCAGCACTTGAATTGTTACGTCGTCGGGAATGAGATCCTGCTCGATCAGCGTACGCAGGAAGGTGTATTCCGTCTCGGAGGCTGCAGGGAAGCCAACCTCGATTTCTTTAAAGCCCAGCTTGACGAGCACTTGGAAAAACTCCAGCTTCTCCTCCAGATTCATCGGTACGACCAGAGCTTGGTTTCCGTCGCGCAGGTCGACGCTGCACCAGGTAGGGGCTTCAGTAATGTACTCTTTTTGTGTCCATTTCAGGCTCGTTTGCGGAGGCATAAAATAACCTCTGGTGTATTTTTTGAAATTTTTCATAGCAATGACCACCTTTCCCTCGTATTGGATCTTCATTAATTTACAACTTATTTGTATTTGGAATATAAAAAAGCCTTCCATCTCCATAAATACTTAGAGACGAAAGGCTGTTGTCAGCTTACGCGGTACCACTCTGATTCATACCTTGCGGTATGCACTCTGCCGGATACGGGCTGCGTACTCGAATGAGACACTGCCTTATATCCTCCTACTGTAACGGTTAGGCTCCGGCTCCACCTACTTTAATACAATTTCAGCGAGCTACTTCAAGGTGAGTTCGGATTTGGCTTGCGACTGTTTTGCACCGGCCAACAGCTCTCTGGGCGCCTGCGTCAATCCTACTATTCCTCTTCAACGTATTTGAATATTGACGTTAGTTTACTACAACGCTGCGAGGGAATCAAGATATTTTTTTACATGGCTTGGCAATTTTTTTAGTATAGGCTGTTTGGCCCTTCTAACTTATGGAACGAAGGAGCGTACGACTTGAACGGTTGCGGATCTATAGCTCCCTTTGTAATAAGCGTAAATTTTGGTCGTTCCGGCTTTGAGTCCAACGAGATCGCCATTCTCGTCGTAGTCGGCAATTTCCGGGTTATCGCTTCTGAACGTGGTCAGATGGGTGATGTCTGTTCTCTTGGAGGTCGAATAGTCGTAAATATACGTCCTTGTGTCCAGTTTGTCTCCGATAGACAGCGAATATTCGGTGGAATCCAGATTGAAGCCAGCCGGTTCGAGTTCATCTGAATCCTCGGGCAGTACGATCACCGAGAGGGTCGCTTGAAGGCCTTGATAGCTTGCAACAAGACGCGTACTGCCCGGCTCGATTCCCGTAACCCGGCCCAGGCCGTCAACCGACGCAATCGACGGATCTTCGATTTGATATTGCGCAGCAGCCGAGAGAGTGTTCGAATATCCATCCGAATAGACCGCCTGAATGACGGTAGGGGCGGTATGGCCTTTGAGCACTTTTTTCTCGAATTCCACAAAAGAGATCTTTGTCAGCGTCCGCTCTTCGGGCGAAGCGGTTTCTTGCGGCTTAGGCAGCTTGCTCAACTGGGCTTTGTAAATGTCGCCGCGTTTGATCGTGCCTGTTACGATAAACCCGCCGTCCAGAGCTGCTGCTCCTTCGCCATGACTAGAGAGCGTTGCTCCCTCGTATAAATAATCGCCCAGCACCTGGCCTTCATGGTCAACGGTTAGTATGGCATATTGCCTCCTAACGTTGGGGTAGTCCCCTTTTGTATTAGCTCCGAGCAGGGCGTAGCCGTACTCGGCGGGAACCAGCTTGCTGTACGTCCTGATCCCCGAGGAATATTCTGAGGGATAAGCTTTCTCCCATAACATGCTGCCATTAGCGTCGATTTTGGCCAGCATATTTGCGGCCTTACCGAATGAGGTTTTGCGATACCCGATCAGATAACCGCCGTCTTTGGCGGGGATAAGGGTATGGGCGAGAAAGGTTGCCGTCTTATCCTGGTACTGCTTGTTCCATTCCATATTTCCTTTGGGATCCAGCTTGATGATGAGCAGCGCATTTTGGACATCCCCGGTTTCATAGCTCTGTCTTGTTAAGCTGCCTACCGCAAGAAAGCCCCCGTCCGAAGTCTGAACGAGATCATATAAATCCTGGTCGTCCCCGAACCAATATTTCTTATACCACAGCTGCTCGCCCTCGGCAGTGGTTCTAAGGACAAAGGCGGAATAAATGCCGGCACTGGTCGCGCCAAACCCGGTAACTGCATACCCGTCGTCCGCTGTCTCTATGAGCGAGAGCGGGTTGTTATAGTAGTAAGAGTCGTCATAGGTGTTCTCCCATTGAATGGTGCCATGGGCATCCAGCTTTACTAAGTAAATTACGCTGTAAGGCTTGCCGCTGTAATCCGTGATCGTTCCTGCTACCAAGTAACCGCCGTCCTGTGTTTCTATGGCATTTCTTGCTTGATCATTCGAGGAGTAGTTAATTTTCGTCTCCCATTCCGTGCTGCCTTCCGAATCGGTCTTCACAATGTAAGCCATAGTTTCCAGATACCCCCATGAGCCAGGCTCCGAAATATCGCCCAACAACAAATATCCCCCGTCTGATGTGGCGATGACCCCTTTGCCGGAAGACTGGGCTCCGTAGTCCATGGACCACTCCATAACGGTCTGTTCCTTATCGGATGCTGCATAACTATGCTGTGTGAAGCCGGGGAGCCCGCATACGACGGACATTAACATGACCAGGACAGTAAAACATAAGCTTGAGCTGCGGATCAGAGATTTCAACAATTCTTCCACTCCTCTCATTTTAAAAAACAAGGTATGTACATTATGATGATAAAACAGAATACAATTAATCCCACAAAGAGCATATATTCCTATGAATATGTGATTATTTTTCTTTTATGGTAGATCGTTAGGTTATGAAACTTTGGGAGGAGAATGAAATGGGACGGAGGAAGAGGGATTACTTCAGGCATGAGCATAAGGTCATGTTTAAAATTATTTTTTTATCGTTTTATGTCGAAAGGAGTAATCTAATAAAAAGAGCTTGACTTCTAACTAGTAATTTAATATACTGAAATAGTCGTTTGCGGGGTCTTAGCTCAGCTGGGAGAGCGCTTCGCTGGCAGCGAAGAGGTCAGGGGTTCGATCCCCCTAGACTCCATACGGAGAAGAAGGTTAGCCATTTTGGCTAGCCTTTTTTGTTTGTATGGAGTTCTTTCGATTCGGCCGAACCCATGGGTTCAGACTGCGCGCAGGGAGTGGATGAGTTGCTCCGAATGAAAACCCCGAACGGACGAGCACGGCATTGCAATCTACCGCTAAGGTTGTCTTCATCGAATGGTCATCGTGAGCAAGTTGAATCAAGATTGGAAGATCCCATGATGGATCATCGTATCAAAAACCTCCACCGTATCGGAACAGAGCGACCTTATCTCTATGAACAAGAGCCAAATTACAAAGTAACGGAACTCAGCGCCGCTATACGAGCAATTTTAGGTGAGAAACAAGTAGTTTGCATTAATAACGCAATTGAGTTCCGTTAGAATTTATTCTCGTCCATTTTGCTCCGCATAACGCCTTCTAGTTCCGTTAGCCTCAATCCAAGTTCCGCAGACTCTCACCAACATTCAACTGATATGTCCGATATCTTATATTTCCGCCCACAACTACTAAATGATTTGCATCTACCAGACTACGTAATACGCTTCGAGCGTATCTATCTGTAACTCGAAGATGTGCAGCAAGTTCATTCGGCGTAAAAGGCTTGAGTAGTCTGCGTGCATATCGAACCGCTTCTGCTTCCATCCAATTCAATCGGGCATCCACATCGAACGACAGAAACTTTCCCATGAACGATAAGATCAGTTGCTTGCAAAATTCCGGTTCTTCACGAATCGACAAGTACGCTATGGCAAAAATACCCAATCATCAAGAGACAATAAACTTTGTCTGCGGCACAGATCCTTAAACCTGCGTGTGTCCAAATCTCGGGCATGCGACCGGTAATCATGAATTTCAATATCTCCCTTCATATTTCCGGTAAAAAAGCCAAGTCAAGATACCTGTACCCGTTATTAAAATCACGGACCTCCCATTCGGGATATAAATAATCGAAGTTACCGACGACTGGATACCAGATGGAACGTAACATTTCCACGGTCCCGTGGCTCAACCCTTTTTGCAACAATTCGCGTCTTCGATGATTCTTTTCCTGCTCGATTTGCTTGTGCATCCACAACTCATATTTATTCTTAAATATGTACAATCCCCTCCTTGTAACCTAAAAAATGAAAAAGCCGCTTCGATACATCTAAGTATCAAAGCGGCAAGTGCTTCATGTCCGTTGGTTCGAGTATAGCATTGAAGTATCTTCTATTTCAAGGTGAATGGAATAAGGCGTTACGTCTAGGCAAGAACCCAGACAAGTGCATCCACATATATTGATCATCAAGTAATAAATAACAGGTGGATATAACTTTAAGAATGAGGTGTACTATGCCCTATACAGATAATTACGAGAGAGATGTTTACGGGATCCTTGCCTTTTGGTTGCGCAACGATTATGACCATGGCCGATTTTTGGATCGTGAAATTAGTCATTATGAGTTAGAATTGGCCCGCGCAAACCAGCATATGATTCAGCGCTTAGGGGAAGTTTGGAAGAAAGCCGAATTAAAAAATACCGAAATCGGCAGTTTATTGCATGAGGCACAGCATGTTACCCACGAATTCCATAGTTTATTAACTCACACAATGGATCGGTCTTTGAATTGTAGTGTAATCATTTCAACTCCTGTATCTTTGCTTGATCATATGGTGCGCGAGGCGGAGGAGTCGCAAAGAGTATTTCAATTAATCGAGAGCGGCGCCCAAGTATCACCCGCTGACGCAACCATTCATGAAAATGTCTTTTGGTTGAGGCAAATGGCGGATCATCTTGGCTATATAAGACATTATTTAGATATATCTAATTACGACCTGAATTTCAAAGTGACGAATATGATGCAAAAATTTGAACGTTTACTCATGCAAGCAACTGCTCATCAAACCATGTTTCGCCGCCCTCGCCACGAAAATTCACCCATATTAAATGCCTTCAACCAAACCATCATTAAAGAAGCTAAGGAACTAGAAGCATTTAAATTGGAATTGGATGCTTTAATTAAAGAATGTGCGGCTGCGACGACTTCCCCGCCCGACTTGTTGGAACATATCGCTAGGGAAGCGCATCATCTATGGAGAAATTTAGAAGACGCTGTTGTGCGTTAAGGCTGATCCACTTGAAAAATATGAGACGCAATATAAAGTTCACGTTATCGTCGTGGACTTTTTTATTTCTGGTTCAATATAAATGGACGATTGACTGAACTTGGGTTTTTGGAACAGTGAAACTATCTATCTTGGGAGAGTGCAACAATTAAAGAATCGGACATCGTCCCCACGTTGGGGCACATAGATTGAGAAAAAAGTCAAAAGCGACTTGACATTGGAGTCAACTCCAATGCTATTCTGTATTCATGGGAAAAATTTATTCTATACAAGAGGTTTCACAGATGCTTCGATTGCGATCATAATCTATGTCGCCCTGATCATACTGGGCGGTTTCATCTAACTTTGTAGACTTGCTCAAAGCAAGTAAGTATAATTTTCGACTATTCTTGATCTAGCATAAAAATCAAACATAGGAGAATATCATGTCCTGGAGCAAATTAAAGCAGCAATTAGAGAGTTTTCTCAGTCCTTCGTTACAGGGGAAAGTGGAATACCGTGCAACTGGTTATCGTTATTTGCCCGATAAAGCAGGGATTTGTTATATCGCGGTTAATAAGAAAAATATACTGAATATGAACGATGCGACTACCTTAATCAAATGGTATCAATCGGAGCAGGACATTAAAAATGATGCGAGTATCGATATTCCGATCAGCCATGAACAAATAGAAGCTGTCAGAAATGATAGTCATGGCAAGATTCCGGAAGATCGTTTAGTCGTCATTGCGCGAGGCAGAAAAATATCCGAATTGGCAAAAGAGCTTATGGCAGCACAATCCTCACTTAGTAAGTCTAATTTTATAGCTGTAGCTAATCAATTTTTGTCCACGTCTATTGAGGAGAGCATCGAAAGCAAGGATATATTATTAAATATCTTGGCATTGGTGGACAGGCGAGTCGGGAAAAAGCGAATTATAAACATGTCCGAAAAAATCAAGCTGAAGCATCCGGTTGTGCAATATTTTTATAATTTAAGGCTCAGTACGTTCTAATGGGAAGATGAGGAAAACCGCCCCACAAGGGGACGGTTAGATTACGGATAGAATCTGGTTCTTATGATGAATGTCATGTTCTATAAATTCGTGGATGATATAAAGCAATGAGTAGGGAGTGCCTGTATGTGGACAATTTTCTACGCCGTTTGCGGTCACATTTTTAGAGGCGACATCCGGCTCAGTTAGCATGATCTCAATCAATTGAAGACGGGTTTGCTTGAATTCGCCAAGTAACCTATTTTTGGGAATGCCTGAACGGGCATATTCATAAGCTTGTTGATTGAACGAATCGAAATTTGGAAAGATCATTCCTTCACCATTTTTAATCGCAGGGATAATCGTATTAATGAGGTAATTATCCCAATTCATAAGGTGCGAAACAATTTCCGCGACTGTTGCCTTCCCTTCAGCGATTGGAGCTAACCAAATGTTATCGTCCAATTCATGTAATGTATCCGTCCATTCTATAAAATCTTTATACCGATGAATCGTTTCTTTGCCTAAACTAATCATATCAGGAACCTCCAGGTTATAAAGCGTGGTAGGAACTTATGTTCTCATCTTATTCCATAACATCCCAGAAAGCAACAATATTTTACGATAATAGATGTTATGGGATGCTGGCCTGAGCTACCGTTATTTCCCCTTTACCTGTGCATGATCATAATTGAATCCGAGCTCGTATGCTTGCATGAGCAACTGTTTGTGTACTTCCGTGTTTGTATCCAAGGTGTTGTACAAAATTTCAACCCTGCTGTTTTTAATCCCGCAGTAACCAGCTATGGCGACGTTCAATTGATGGTTCATCATTGTATCATATTGTCTCCTTGCCATGCTTTCTTTCGAATCGGCTGCGAGACCAATCCACAACACCTGTCGATGGTGCAGCTTATTGGAGCCATACGCAAAACCATTATTCCATACCCGATCAATATACCCTTTGAGCATAGCGGGCAAATTGTACCACCATACGGGAAAGATATAGGCAAGAGCATCATGTTTTCGCATGCGTTCCATTTCTGCCTCTACTTCAAGTGAATAGCTCTTTTGATCCGATGACCAATCAGGTTCATCTGTTTCCCATAGCACAGGATTAAATCCAATGCGGTGCAAGTCCAGAAGCTCTGTCTGATGACCTGCATCAATAAGGCCTTGAGTAAATCTGTCTGCAACAGCAAACGTAAGAGATTGCAACCTCGGGTGTGATACAACAGTTAAAACGTTCACATTTTGTCACCTTCCTTTTTCGATATGTTACAATTGCATTATGCATGCTATTGTTAAATTTAGGAAGAACGCACTTTTTTGTTCTTATAGAACCGAAAAGTGCCTTAGATACGGGAAAGTAACTAAAACACGATTAAGAAGGTGAATATATGGGAAATCAGCCGATTCAGTTCTATAATATCCCTGCAGAAGCGACTTTGGATGTAATAGGGGGAAAATGGAAGCTATTGATCCTGTGCTATCTAAATTGCGGGCCTATGAGATCGAGCCAGTTCAGAAAAGTGATTCCTAATCTATCCCAAAAAATGCTGACGCAGCAGCTTCGGGAATTGGAGGAAGCCGGAATCATTAACCGAACAATTTATAATGAGGTGCCGCCGAAAGTTTTTTACGAAATCAGTGAATTAGGGAAGTCGCTGAAGCCGATATTAGACCAATTGGGCGAATGGGGAGTGCAATATATTAATGTTAGTAAAAGCAACAATCCGCACGCTAAAATTCAGTTGGGGGAGTGTAACTGACAACGGTCATTCAGATTCTTCTATTATGATATAATCGCCTCAGACGTTGAAGTATTCTAGTTATCTCCCAGGAATAGGTGAGCATGATGGTACCACCCCTAATTACAACGAAGCTCTATATCCCGAAACCTCGACCTGGCGCAGTAGTACGTCAGCGGTTGAAGGAGCGGCTCGACCAAGGTATGCATCGGAAATTATCCTTGATCTTAGGTTCTGCCGGTTATGGGAAAACTACACTAGTAAGTGAATGGCTCTCCAGTAGTGATCGTCCCGTGGCATGGCTGTCGCTGGATGAAGGGGATAATGACATAAGTCGCTTCCTAGCTTATTTTATCGCAGCATTGCGAACAATTGCAGCGCATCAGGAATTGAATGTTTCTGACCTGCTCCAATCTCCACAGTCACCTTCAATCTCTTCCATAATAACTGTTCTGATCAATGATCTTACGAGGCTAGCTGAACCCATTATATTTGTATTCGACGATTATCATGTGATCCACTCCAAGTCTGTGCATGACGCAGTTTCCATGCTGCTCGAGCATATGCCTCCGAATTTACATATGGTTATTCTGACGCGGCAAGAGCCGGAATTGTATTTAACCGAATTACGGGTAAGGGATGAAATCACCGAAGTGGGCGTCAAGGACTTGCGATTCAGCGATGAGGAGTCAGCATTATTTTTGAACCAAACGATGAATTTAGGGCTGTCACTGGAGGTAGCGTCCATGCTTGCGGAACGTACAGAAGGATGGATTGCCGGTCTGCAGATAGCTGCCTTATCTATGCAAGGACAACAAGCTGATGCACTATTCCCCTCAATATTCTCAGGCAATCAACGCGTATTGTTTGATTATTTAGTTCATGAAGTTTTACTTAAACTTCCAGAATCTGTTCAGAAATTCTTATGCTATACTTCGATCCTTGATCGACTATGCGGCTCGCTTTGCAATGCCGTCCTATTTGACGATCCCTCCATTCCTGGAGATCAAGTTCTTCAAACTCTCGAGCGCGCCAATCTATTTATCGTCTCCTTGGACCATGAACAACGCTGGTATCGCTATCACCATTTATTTGCAGAATTTCTGCGACATCAATTACAGCAACGGATCATCCATACTGGCGAGATAGAGGACATGACTGTATTACATCATCGTGCAAGCGTGTGGTATGAGAAACAGGGCTTAAGTTTAGAGGCTTTTCGTCATGCCGTTGCTGCTAATGATATTGAGATCGCCTCCCGGCAGGTCGAAGGCAACGACATCCCTCTGCATCTTCAAGGCGAAGTTGCTCCTGTGTTGAACTGGTTGGAGTCCCTGCCGAGAGCCGAATTGGATGAACGACCCTCGTTATGGGTGATGTATGCTTCGGCATTGTTGATGTCTGGCAGACCAACGGATGTTGAATCCAAGCTGCTGGCTGCAGAGGCTGCTCTACCGGAGACCGCATGGGAAGCCACACCGAATAACCTGCTCGGTATGATCGCGACTACACGTGCTGCAGTAGCTGCATTTACAGTTTCAGGTCCATCAGAATCCGCTGAATTGAGGCTGCAAGCCATAGAAGACGCACTGCAAACGACGAATACAATGGATAAAACGAATGAACTAGTTGGCCAGATTGCTCCAGCGCATGCGCGGAGTGAACTGGACACACATCAAGCAGACATCGTGATTGCGCAGTGCAGCCTTGCACTTAAGTACCTTGATCCTGAGCTTCTCCCTGTACGCATTACTGCTCTATGGATGCTGGGAGTGGCGTATCAGCTCCGCGACAAACGTTCAAAGGCACACAGGGCTTACATCGAGGTTTTGACGCTTAGTCGGAAGATGGGCGGGAATATCATTGAAGTCATGGCGAATGTTGGGCTAGGCAGCCTTAAGGAAAAAGAAAATCGGTTATACGAAGCAGAGGAGTTTTATCGGAGAGCGGTGTTGTCAAACGGTGATTTACCTTTGCCTGCTATATGTGAAGCGTATTTGGGCTTGGCTCGTATATACTATATGTGGAATGATCTTGAGAATTCAATGCAGCATGTGCAGAAGAGTGTACAATTAGCGAAGCTAGTTGATAGCAAAGATACCATTTTGTCATGTAATATCATGATTGCCCGCATTAAGCTATCTCAGCATCATTGGAAAGAGGCGTCTGCAATGCTTGCTGATGCAAAGAAGTATGCTCGTGACCTTCGACTCTTGAATCGATTGCCTGAAATTGAAGAAGTGCAAGCGATGGGGAAGCAGTTTCAGGTAGTATCAACTGCGCATGTAGAGCCTCTGACACAGCGTGAGTTGGAGGTTTTACAATTAATCGCTCATGGGTACTCGAATCAAGAGATTGGGAAAAAGCTTTTTCTAGCTGTGGATACAGTGAAAGGGCATAACCGACGTATATTTGCTAAGCTTCAGGTAGGAAGACGTACAGAGGCGGTTGCTATCGCACGCAAGCTGGGCTGGATTGAATCATGATCAACTCATGATCAACTCATGATCAACTCAACACTTAAGTGTCTATTCATCCATCTCCACTCCGGATATGCTTAGAGCAAATCCATAGTAGAGAAGGAGATTAGCATCATGATAACTAGAACTAATGAAAAAATAATCGGTACATTATTTCTGCTGGCAACAGCAGTCTTCATGATCGGCAGTGCGCTTATCGAATCTAATCTAGCTCAAACGAATTATCTTGCGCATATTTTTCCGAATCGCATGCAAGTAGTAACTGGCCTATTTCTAGAGCTCGCCAATTCTGCTGCGGTAGTTGGTATTTCCGTGCTGTTATTCCCGCTTTTGAAGCATCACAGTGAATTTACCGCTCTTGGATACTTCAGCTCGAGGATCATCGAATCCGTACTGCTTGTCTTGGGCACGATTAGCCCGCTTGTTCTAATCACATTAAGCGAAGCCTATATCGCCGGAGGCGGCATTAGCCATGCCTCTCACACCGAGTTAGGAAATCTGATCATTAAAGGACAAGAGATGACCTTTGAACTGGCGATGCTCATGCTCGGTATTGGCAGTGTGATGTTCTGCTGCTTGTTGTATCGCAAGAAGCTGATTCCAAAATCGCTTTCCTTGCTGGGGATTGCCGGTTATATTGCGCTCATGGCGAGCAGTTGCTTAACGATAATAGGATTCGAGCCGGGGTTCGTTCTGTTTATTCCTGGGGGGATATTTGAAATTATTTTTCCTGTATGGCTGATCATTAAAGGGTTTTATAGAACGGAGTGATGGTAGTTATATCTCATCATGTCCTCGTCCGAATGGCCATCGTGAACTTGATTCATCTAGGCAAATGAACATCAAATTCTGCCCCTCCATGCATATGGTTCCGTACCTCAATCCTTCCGCCGTGCGCGACAACGATTTGCCGTGCGATCGCCAGCCCAAGACCTGATCCTCCGCTGCGCTCTGACTTATCGACCTTGTAAAAGCGATCGAACAAATACGGCATCGTGTCTGCCGGAATCCCCCGTCCCGTATCCTGCACGGTCACGACAACAAATGCCGGATCTTCCGCTAGAGAAACACGAATCGAAATATCACCTCCCGAAGGAGTATGCCGCAGCGCGTTGGCCAACAGGTTCAGGATCACTTGTTTGACCCGCTTAGCGTCGATATCCGCTTCGATGGGGACGGGGCGGTTTGGATTGATTAACCGAATGCCTCGAGCTTCGGCTTCAGGACGGACAAGTTCCGCCAAGTCAGCCAGCAGTCCAGACAGATCGGTCACTTTCCGCTGTAAATGCAGCTCGCCAGCCCCCCGTGACGGGGAATCCGTCACACTTACACCAACGGAATTTCAACTTCTACTGACGTTAGCAACCCGGCCAGGCGTTGTCTACAGCAGATTGCAACTGATGAGAGCAGCGATGGGTGAAGAGCTGATGAACTACGAAAGGACGCTGGATTCGCACATCAGCAAGCTTAGAAAGAAACTGGAACCGGACTCGAGCAATCCAAGATACATCCAGACCGTCTACGGGTTCGGCTATCGGTTTGGTGATCCGTCATGACGCTTCGTTCCAAAATATTCGACGGGATGGCCTTGTTGGTGTTGCTGGTAGGCGCCGCTTACGTCGGGACGACGCAAGGATATCTGGGCAGTCTGTTCGCACAATACTTTACAGAAAATGTGCCGAGTGATATTGAACCGGATCAATTAGAGGGAATTCGGGACTATATCATGAGTCGAATGGGAATGAAAGCAGTCACAGTCACCTTGTTCACAGCCGGAATTGCGCTGCTGATTGGCTATTGGTTGTCGGGCATAATGACCCGCCCTTTGAGAAGATTGATTACCGAAATGGATAAAGTAGCCGATCGGCAACTGGATACGGCAATCCCCGTTCAAGGGCCGGATGAATACGGACAGGTAAGCAGGGCTTTTAACAAAATGACACATCAGCTGCGCGACTCTGAAAACAGGCGTAAACGATTGGTTGAGGATGTAGCGCATGAGCTTCGGACTCCGCTATCGATCGTACTGACCAAATTGGAGTTGGTGCAGCAATCTGCCGTGGATGTTAAACCAGAGACACTGCTTCCGCTTCACGATGAGGTGCTTCGTGTCATTCACTTGGTGGATGAGCTGCAATTTTTAACTTCGGCAACAGCTCGCGTAAGCTGAACGGTTTCGTGATATAATCGTCGGCTCCGAGCTCCAGTCCGATGATTTTATCGGTTTCTTCCGTTTTGGCTGTAACCATGATGATCCCGCAGGAGGAGTTCTGTCTCAATTCACGGCATACGTCGATACCGCTTTTGCCTGGCAGCATCCAGTCGAGCAAGACAATGGCCGGTTTCGCCGTCTGAGCGAGGCGAATTGCTTCAAGTCCGTCCATTGCGGTAAGGACATGATAGCCTTCCTGTTCCAAATACTGCGTCATTGATGCCAGCAATTGATGTTCGTCTTCCACGATCAGCAATGTGTTTCCATACAATGTGTCCTTTCGTATGTTTATTGGCTTCATTATACCATCCTGATTTGCGTATCGGACAAATCCACAGCATATACGGAAGTCCTCCACAAGTTCTACACATTGTTTCTATACAATGATGAAGAACAAAAAATGTATGACGGAGGTCAGACAATATGAGAAAAACACATTTGCTCGGCTATGCAGGTTTTTCGGGTATCTTCATTTTTGCGATTTCCATTTTACTGCTGCACGGATGGCAACCAGAAATTTCAATTCGTTATGATGCCATGAGTTATTATGTATACGGACAACTGGGGTGGCTGCTCTGGGCGGGTCTTCTCGGTCTTGGACTCGGATCGTTGGCGCTGGCTGCGGGTTTTTGGCGTATACAGCAAGGAGCATATGCGAGAGTTGGCATACTATGTGCGGGTATATGGGGCACGGGTTTATTGATTGCGGCTATTTTTCCGACGGATCCCAAAGGAAGCTGGAATCAGCCACCATCGACGAGGGGTATGATCCATTTTGCAGCAGCCATCCTTGCTTTTATCGGCTATCACGTTGGCCGCCCTGTTTATTGCCCATGCCTTCATAAAAGACGGGCGCTGGAAGCCGGTTCAAAAATGGATTGTCCCGGTTACGGCCCTGACGGCTATTTCCTTTATCCTAATCATGATCTCCATTGTGTCCATTTTTGTCTCCCACGGGTCGCCGCTCTATTTTGGACTGACGGAAAGATTGTTTTTCTTCATGAGCCTCTGCTGGATCGGCATCGCTTCAGTCGGGCTGTTGCGCTCGGAACGATGAAGTCCAGATTGACAAAATGATTGGCGTCTAGTAGTGTATCAGCAAATATGGAATTTATGCCCAACAAGTCTGGTCAGATGAAAATGCTGATCCTGATAGCACTACCTATAGACTTCTGGAGGAGGATTCTATGAATATTGTAAAAATCGAGGCGGGTGGAACAACTATCGCCGTAGTAAACGGCGTCGCGCCAGTTATCAACGATGTACAATCCGCATTGGATTTTATGGCAACCGTAAGATATGAAACGGACTGTGATCGTATTGTTATCGAAAAGTCGCTAATCAGCGAGAGTTTTTTTGACCTTAAAACGCGTCTTGCGGGCGAAATTTTGCAAAAATTCATTAATTATCAAGTGCAGATGGCGATTGTAGGAGACTTTTCGATGTATTCGAGTCAGAGTCTGAAGGATTTTATATATGAATGCAACAATGGAAACGATATTTTCTTCGTTTCTACGGAGCAGCAAGCGATCGAAAAGCTAAGCAATATAAAACCGGGTCATTTCAGGTGAAGATGTCAGGCTATGGTGATATGTTTGCAGATTATCGCATGAACACTATTCCTGCGGGCGTTGTTGCTTTAAGGGATGATCGAATAAAGGAGACTTGGACGGCATCGGTAGAGTCATTTTTGCTCGCGCCCGTGCCAGTAACACAATCGCTATATGCTGCGATCATGCAAGGGACATTGGAACCGAAGGCATTGCCTGAAATACCTAAGGTCAATGTCTCATGGTTTGATGGGATTGCCTGGTATCGTGACAATTCGGATGGACGATTGCACGGAGTCGCACAAAAATTGCCGAACGATTGGAAACTCTATGATATGTTGGGCAATGTCTGGGAATGGTGCTGGGATCTGTATGATATCGAGGTATACGGATCTTACCGGGTATTTCGCGGTGGCAGTTGGGCTGAAGAAGCACCGGGATGTGGAGCAACTTGCCGTCGGAGTCATCCCTCTTTTCGTATCGATGATCTTGGTTTCCGTCTTGCCAAAACACTGTAACTGGAGAGGTTAGAGATGAAGAAAAGCGAAAACGTCAAAATAGTTGGTCAAACCGCATCTGCCGGCTTTCAAGTTGGGGTTCGGAGGACGCTGCCGATTTCACCGGAACAGTCATGGGCGTTTCTTACCTCCTCTGAAGGATTGAAGCTATGGCTTGGAACTACTCCGACCCTTTCATTGAAAGAAGGGGAGACCTTTAAATCCGATGAGGGAATTACAGGGCAATTCAGGGTGGTTAAACCTTTGAAACAGATCCGCTTAAAGTGGGGAAAGACGGGGTGGGACAAACCATCCACACTGCAAATCCGGCTGATATCCGATAAACCAGACAGAACAACGATTAGCTTTCATCAAGAGAACTTGGATCATGCAAATACACGCGAACAAATGAAGATTTATTGGGAAGAGGTGCTAGCCGCGATAAAGGAAAAGACAAGTCATTAATCATGATAAAAGAGATGAGGTCAGGGGATTGATCCCTTAGGTAACATACGAAAAAAAGGTTAGCCCTATTGGCTAACCTTTTTTTGTTCTGTTGTAAAAATGGGGCCGGTCGAACCCCTGGGTTCAGACTTTGCATAGGGAACGAAGGCGGGCGAGTACACCACCCACGCCTTAGGAGACATCCGTCTGTTAGCCCGAGTCTAACGAATCTCATCCACGTTATTTGTACATATTAGCTATGATTTTAAATCTAACGAATCTCAGACACTCTATTTGCCGTTTATGTTCTGTCTGGAGCAGAAAAGAAGGAAATAACGTTACCCAGCTTCGTTACATTTTGCCCGAGGTTGTTTTTGTACAAATAGCGATTGTGAGATTCGTTAAAAAAAATTTTGAAAAATTTTGATCACGTTCTCGGTCACATTTTCGCTCCTAAGTCGTAGTCTTGGTCACGTTATCGTTCCTTCTCGCTCCAGGTCCCGTCTCGGTCAAAGCCTCGCTCTAAACCTCGGTCTCGGGGAGCCGGTAGGTTCGGTACCGTAGTTTGCCGCTTGCGATCAACAGCAATTGTTTGCTAGCGAGTTGACGGAGGATTTTGCGCGAATGTTGCTCCGAAAGCTGTAGATGAGCAGAAATTTCACCGGGTGTAAAAGGGCGCAGCAGTCTACGAGCAAACCGTAAGGTTTCTGCCTCCGCCCAATGGAGCCCGGAAGGTACCGAACTTGAGAGAAACTTTCCTATAAAGGAAAGGGTAAGCTGCTTGCAGACGCCCGGATCGTCGCGGATAGATAAGTAGGCGATCGGGAGGAACAGCCAATCATCAAGAGCCAGTAAAGACTGCTTCATGCACAAATCCTTAAATCGATTGACTTCAATGTCCCTGGTGTGGCTCCGATAATCTTGAATTTCAATACAGCCCTTGGCATTTCCCGGTAAATAAGCGAGGTCGAGATAACGATAGCCGTTATTATAGTCCCTAATCTCATATTCAGGGTATAAGTAATCAAAGTTGCCTATGGCGGGATACCAAATCCTGCGCAAAAAATCGACCGTTCCCCAGCTTAGTCCCTTTCGAAGCAGCTCTCTTCTTCGCGGACTTATCTCCTCAGCCATTTGCTGATCCAGCCATTTCGCATAAACATCTTCAAACATGCTCATTTTAGTTCACTTCCATCCCCAATAAAACAAAAACCGCCCCAACACTCCATGTTCGAGAACATGAGCATCAAAGCGGTATATGCTTTACACCGATTAATTAATATTCACTATAACAAAATATGGTAATTTGTTCAAGTCAGTCGCTTATGTCAAATCTATACGAAGGTGATAATGGGAAATAGCTATCTACATCATAAAGTGGATGAAGCGGACAAATAACATTCATATATTCGAATTTTTGGAAGTGTGTAGGATAAATATGGGACCCCCATGTGGATGATTCTGGCAAACGTATACACGAGAAGCTTTTGTCTATAGAATAGAGTAGTTGATCTTAGATTAGGAGCGGATGGTATTATGTTCAAGGCTTATTCATGGCTCATTTTTTGTGTCATCGTATGGGGGAGCAATTTTGTGTTTGGAAAGATGCTAATTCAACATTTCTCGCCAACGGTGCTGACCGAATTGAGACTATTGTTTATTGTGATGTTATTAGTTGGACTAGCTGCTTTTAAAAAAGCTTTTGTGCGTATCAATAAGGCAGATTTTATATTGCTGTTTGTTCTTGGTGTGATCGGCGTGTTTATTAATCAATGGTCCTTTTTTGCAGGCCTGCAAACCGCCGACCCTACAACGTCGGCATTAATTTTAGCAATGACGCCTATTTTGGCAGGGGTATTGGCAGCGGTATTTTTAAAGGAGAAACTAACGGTTCGCATGCTGCTGGGATCCATAATTGCAATATTAGGGATTTTTTTTGTAGTGACGAAAGGGAACTTTTCAACAATACATGTGGATCAAGGGCTGTTATGGATCGTGGTCACCATGGTGACATTTGCCATAATGATTATAATGACGAGAGTACTTTCTCAAAGAATCAATCCTCTGACAATCACTCTCTATTCAAATATCGTCGGCTTTATCGTTGGGCTGCCTTTCATATCTGCATTAGATCATCCCATTCGGATAAGTCTCCAAATCCATGATTGGGCTTTTTTAATTGGGACAGCCGTGGTTGTGCATGGGATAGCCACGCTGATTTGGAATCAAAACATCCGGCATGTGGATGCGTCAAAAGCGTCGATTTTGTCTAATTTAGAGCCATTTGTTGCTATGGTGATGGGATTTGTTCTGCTGTACAAGCCAATCACGGAAGTTGAGATATTAGGATCTCTCCTGATTGTCGGGGGAGTAGTGTTATCCACTCTTCAACGAAAGAAAAAGGTTAGCCATTCTGGCTAGCCTTTTTTAATGGATGTTGGGATTGGCTGGCTTCTATATATGAAAAAGTTAGGAAGGATCAGCAGCAGCACCAGAGAGGCATAGACGCCAATGGAGTAGCTGGCAGCGTAATCGAAACCGAAGCCCTGTTGAACAAGGGAGGTCGTAAGATGAATCAGCATATTCGTAAAACAAAAAGCGTAGCTTCGCATCATCCAGCTCCGGTGCTGGGCGATCCGTTTCCTTTTGATTTGGACAAGCGCGGTGATGGTGAAAGCCATCCATATCATATTCATCGCATTGAATCCCATGCTGCTGATTTTTCCGCCGGTAGCGTAGGGGGCCATATAGCCGGAAGTCAGCACGACAATTAATACCGACACGACATAAACGTAGCCGTTAATGCGGTGGAATTTGCGGTTTTTGGCCAGGATCCGTTTCGAAAAATTGAGCAGCCCCCCAGCCGTGGCGATACAGGCAAAGGCAACATGCACGTACATTACGTTTAACCAGGTTCGAAGTTTTAACTCGCGGCGCAATCCGGTTTTGTGGCTCAAAAATTGCGTCGCTTCCGGATCAATCATATAATTTTTCACCAAGGCATACAGGATGACAATCATGCTTATCACGGTCAAAACGGCAAAAAGCGTATTACGTTTCTTCATATTCTTTATATCTCTCCCATCGGGTCAGGAAACCCGGATTCCCGTTAATTTAGACCCTGGCAGTACGCCAGCTTTGGCGAATCCGGTCATTAGATTTCCTTCGGCAGCCACTTCAAATCTCAGGTTCAATCTCATCGGTTTGGAGATTTGGAGTGACCAGGCAAGCTTGTCGCCCTGAAGCAAGGGATTCATAAACGCTACCGTTTCATCTCCCTGTGTGGCAGTCCCCTGAATGATCCCATTCTGTGTTGAAATCGAAAGCCTGACCTGCATTTTCCCGACAGGCGTTGCGATTGTTGTATCCCAATCTCCGTCAAAAGCAGATGCCTGGGTAGTATTTTGCCGGTTCTCCAATGCCGCTGTCTCTGTAGGTGTCCCCGGCGTTGTCAGCGTGGCCGAAGCATCTGGATCGTTGCTGCTTAATTCCTTTTCAGTCCTTAGCGCAATGCCTTTCTTTCGCCAAACGGTTCCTCTCCGTTCGAATTCAAACAGCTCCTCTACTGCATGGGCGATACGCGGTCCAAGCTCGCGTTCTACCAGATGCAGAGCAACATCGAGACCGGATGTTACGCCTCCGCCTGTAACCAGATTGCCGTCATCGACAACGCGTGCCTGGATGGGAATAGCGCCGGTCGATCCGAGCAGATCCATGCCCAAACGATGGGTAACAGCCGATCTGCCTTCCAGCAAGCCTCCCATGGCTAACAGCAGGGAGCCGCCGCATACGGTAGCAACTATGACATCTTGCTGCAAAAACGCCTCCCGGATCAGTCCGGTTAATGCCGTATTCATTGCCCGGACCAAAATAGCCGGCACGGAATCGGGCCTATCTTCGTCCACATCTCCAGATGCGCCAGGGACGAGAAGGATTCCCGCCCTATCCGGCTTCAGCCGGCCGCTTGCCTCAATAATTAACCCGTTCGTGCCGCTAGGCACGGGCCTTGGCCCTTCGGCCGTGACGAACTCCACGCTTAGTGCTCCGCCTGCAAACATTTCGGCAGCGCAAAACACCTCGTAAGGCGCAATGGCATCTAAAAGGTCGAAGCCATCAAATAATACAATTTGAACGGATAGCATGAACATTTCTCCTTTTACCGCATCAGTTTAGTTTGTATCGGCCGTAACATAACAGGATCATACCAAACAGATATCTCGGACCCGGCTATGAAAAAGTCACAAAACAATAAACAATTCATCACAAAACGTAAGGTTTGGTTTTTTGAACAGAAAAAATGATAAACTTATTTCGAATTCCATGGGAACGATCTCTATTTTTATCTTCAATAGCTAGATCACAAGCTTAAAGGTGGAATATTGAATGAATGAAATGAAAACGATTTTAGTCGTGGATGACGATGAGAGCATTGTCGAGCTTTTGAAGGATTTTTTGGAGCATGATAACTTTCGAGTAGAAACCGCCTGCGATGCGGTACAAGCGCTTGCTGAATTCCGGCGGAGTACGATTGATTGCATGATTGTTGACATCATGATGCCGGGACTGGATGGTTTTGAATTATGCAGGCGAATACGTGCGGAAAGCAGCGTTCCTATCCTGTTCTTGAGCGCGCGCAGTGATGATGTGGACAAGATCCGGGGATTGACGCTGGGCGGCGACGATTATATTGTCAAAACGGCCTCCGTTGGGGAGATTGTTGCCAGGGTGAAAGCCGTATTGCGGCGTACCGGCCCTCAGCAGGAGGTCAGCAGAGCGATTCTGGACTATGGACGCCTTGCAGTAAATCTATCCACGCGGGAAGTATCAGTAGAGGGGCAGAGCATCTCGCTGACCCCTAAGGAATTTGAGCTGTTGAGACTGTTTGTAGAGCATCCGCGGCATGTTTTCTCGTATGATCAATTGCTTCAGAAATTCTGGGACGGAGTGGGCGATAAGCACACCATTCGCGTTCATCTTAGCCGGCTCCGGGAGAAGATCGAGGCTGATCCGAATCACCCTAAATACTTGATTAATGTGTGGGGCGTGGGCTACCGGTTCGAGGGAGGATGATATGAGGACTGTTCACATTCGTACATTCACAATGCTTGGCTTGTTATTTATACTTTTACTGCCCTGGATCTTTTTCTTAACGGCACATTTCTTGCAAACAAACACTTTGAGTTTGGGCGACAATCAGCTTCAAAAACAGAGGATTCAAAAAAGAGTGTCTGAGATAATCCATCTGATCGGAACTAATGCGGACAACTGGACGGATCCTATATGGCAAAACGAGCTGCAAACTCTTTTACGGGAAGCGAAATTAGATGCGGTCATTCTGAATGCCTCTGATCAGGAAATTTACCGATCCAAGCCGGGACGAGAAAGGGCATGGCAATCGTCCGAACAGTTCTCCATGATCGGAGATGGTCAAGTGATTGGCCGAGCCGTCATTTATCTGCCCAGTTCAAAAGCGGTTTCGATGATTGCGGTTGTTTCGGGGCTGTTGCTGGCTGTTATTATAGTCGCTGTCGCAATGCGGAGGCTGATTCTCAAACCCCTCGACAGAATGAGCAGTGCTGCCCGGCAACTGGCCTCCGGAGATTGGGATGTTCAGCAGCTGCCCTCATTCAGAATTACGGAAATTGCCGAAGTACGCAATGGTTTCGAAGTGATGGTCGAGGGACTGCAGCAATCTTTTCAGAAACAACTGGATATGGAAGAAGAACGCCGATTCGTAATTGCTGCCGTCGCACATGATTTAAGGACACCGTTGTTTGCTTTGCGGGGTTATTTAGACGGCATAGAACAAGGCATTGCAGATTCCCCGGATAAATTGGCTAAGTACTTGGCGGCTTGCAAGGAAAAATCAGCACAATTGGACAGGCTGGTAGAGGACTTGTTCACATTTACGAAGGTTGAGTATTTGGAAGCGGAGCTGAACAGAAGCACGCTTGATATTGAATTTATATTGGAAAAAGCGGTTAATAACCTAAGGCCGCTAACCGTGCAAAAGGATATCTCTGTAATCATGAACTTTTCTGGGGCTGATTGCCGTGTTATAGGCGATGCGCATTTATTGGAGAGAGCCATGAACAATATTATGGATAATGCGGTTAGGCATACACCATCCCATGGTAAGATTCTCGTCCAATGCGGGAAGGATGAGCATAAAGTAATCTTTACGATTCAGGATACAGGTCCAGGTTTTCCTTCAGATGAATTGGGGCATGTATTTGAACCGCTATATCGTGGAGAAGCTTCAAGAAATCGTTCAACAGGAGGAGCCGGATTAGGGTTATCCATCTCGCAGAGAATTATTAGGCAGCACGGAGGCGAGCTTACCGCAGGCAACCATCCCGATCAGGGAGCCCTTCTGTCAGGCTGGATCCCTTCAGCGACCGCTTAATAGGATAAAGCCTATTAAGCGGTTTACAATAGGGGACGCCCTTGCGGGCGGCAAGACGTTAATCCGGGTCGTCAAATCTTCATCCGTGCTGCTTCCAAGCTTCCAGATTCAGCTCATTGTTCATGGCTGCAGCGGCAAATGCGCCCATAGAAGCGGCAGCAATGGCCTGATGAAGCCGAGATGCGGCATCTCCGACGCTATAGATGCCCGGAATATTCGTTTTTCCGAACTCATCGACGACAATCATTCCTGTTTCCGTGAGATGGCAGCCTATGGCTCGTGGCAGATCCGAACCTGTGACGAGCTCCGGTTTGAAAAAAATCCCCGCACATGGAATGGCCGTCCCGTCTTCGAGAACAACCTGCCTAACCGCCCCATCGATAGAGTCGATGGATCGAATCGGCGAATCGAATAGGGGAACCCGGTGCCGCCGGAGTTCCTCGCGCTGATCATCACTCAGTTCATCGGGGCCGTTCGTACAGATGGTAAATTGGCTCGTCCATCCGGATATCAATGGCGCGAAGTGCATGAGCTCAGCCCCTTTGTTAATGATGACAAGCGGCTGATCCCGTAATTCCCAGCCATCGCAGTACGGGCAGACGAAGGCGCTTTTCCCATAGACTTCGGCTAGTCCTGGGATGTCCAGCGGCCGATCTTTCATGCCGACAGCAAACAGAATTTTTTTGCTTGCAAAGATGGTTCCTTGCGCTGTCGTAATTTGAAACTGAGCGTCCGTTCCCGCAATCGATACCGCTGTATCATTTATAAAAGATACGGAAGGATAGGCGCTGATCTCTTCCCGTGCAATTTTCCGGAATTCGCCCGGTTGTATCCCGTCGCGGGTAAGAAACCCGTGAGATTCGCGAGTTACTGCATTCCGAGGACGACCCTCATCGATCAATACTACATTTTTCCTTGCTCTTCCTAATACGAGGGCAGCATTCAAACCCGCCGGACCTCCGCCGATAATCGCTACATCGAGCATGTATTTCGACACCTCCATAGATCTATAATATCCATAATTGGAATGCAAGAAGTGCATCACTTCTTGTCTTTAGCATAGCTGCAGTCCTTATTTGCCGCGTTCAGCACGGACTGGATCGTATGCTCCCGCAAGTATTGATAGAGATGCTGTTCCGCACCATCCATCACCCTTTTTACCAAGCATTCGCTATGTTTCTGCTCATCATGATCGTGCCGGACAGTGCTCTCTTCCGTTAACAACCGATGCTGCTGCGAATTCAAATTCGAGCATTCAAACAGCTGCTGCCTGCCTTCGATCACGTGGATGACATCAAGAAACGTAATTTCTCCCGCCGGTCTTGCGAGCTCGTAACCGCCATTGACTCCCGGTACGGCGCGTACAATGCCATCCTGCCGCAGCTTGGACATGATTTTGGATAAATAGCTCTCTGAAACACCGAGCATGGCGGATAATTCCTTGATCCCCACATGGTTCTGACGTTCCGAGTGAGCTAAATGAATTAGAGCATGCAGGGCGTAATCGGTGCTTTTGGAAAACTGCATGTTGATTCCCCTCCTTTCTTAACAATTATCAATTGTGGATCTATGATATCCATAATAATTGATTCTGCTTCATTTTGCAATTATCGAAATAGTCGAATAAAAAACTCAAAAATTGAATTAAATGTAATTAATTAGTAATATTTGAATATATCAAAATGGTACGAATTTTTCCTTGATTCATCATCTAAGGGGAAAATTCTGAAACATTCTATTATTAAGGAGGAGAAAGAATGTTTAAACGGATCAAAATAGGTATTTCAGTTATTCTATGTCTCTCTATTGTAGTGTGTTTATCGATAGGCACTCATATTTCAGAGGGAGTCAGCGCTGCAGCAGCTATAACGATACCTCCTTTTTCATCTCTCCAGGAAAATCCGAAGCTTCCCGATCCTTTTATGTTTTTGGATGGTACACGTATGACCCATAAAGATCAATGGTCGTCCCGCCGTGATGAAATCAAAGCTTTGGCCGAGAACTTCCAGTACGGCGTCAAACCTCCGAAACCAGATTCTGTTACAGGATCGTACGGTAATAACAACATTACAGTAACCAGCAGGCTTGGCTCCAAATCCGTCTCCTTCACGGCTACCATACAGTATCCGAGCACAGGGAGCGCGCCTTATCCTGCGGTCATCGGAATAGGCATGTCTAATCTGAATAATGCGGAATTATCCAGGCTAGGCGTTGCTGTCATTAATTTGCCTAATGATGATATCGCTAATCAGGCCAATGCAAGCTCCCGCGGAAAAGGAAAGTTCTATGATCTATATGGCAGTAATCATTCTGCTGGCTCGATTATGGCATGGGCTTGGGGCGTCAGCCGCCTGATTGATGCCCTTGAGACCACTTCAGCAACCCGTATTGACGCTCAAAGGCTAGGTGTAACAGGTTGTTCGCGTAATGGAAAAGGCGCTCTCGCAGCAGGTGCGTGGGATGAGCGAATTGCTTTGACTATCCCCCAAGAACCTGGCGCAGGGGGATCATCTAGCTGGCGGATAAACGACAGCCTGCTAGCTTCAGGCCAAAACGTACAGACATTGTCACAGATTGTGACGGAAAATACCTGGTTCACTTCTTCATTTTCCCAATTTGGCAATGCTGTCAATAAACTTCCTTTCGATATGCATTCGATTGCAGCATTAGTTGCACCTCGTGCACTAATGATCATTGAGAATCCCGACTACGATTGGCTAGGTCCATCCAGTGCTTATCAGTCGGCAATGACTTCGCGAATGGTATGGGATGCGCTCGGTGTATCTGATCGAATGGGTTTTTCGCAAGTAGGCGGTCATGCACACTGTTCATTTCCAGCATCTCAGCAACCAGAGGTAACCGCTTACATTCAGAAGTTCCTAATTGGCGGGGGCACTGGCAACACCAACATTACAAAGACGGATCGAGGATATACCTTCGATAAAGCAAGGTGGGTAGACTGGTCAATTCCCTCGCTAACGCCGACACCGACGCCAACACCAACACCGACACCAACACCGACACCAACACCGACACCAACACCGACACCAACACCAACACCAACACCAACACCAACACCGACACCGACACCGACACCGACACCGACACCGACACCAAGCGGAAGCCTGGTTGTACAGTATAAAGCTGGTGATACGAATGCAAGCGACAATCAGATCAAACCGCATTTCAATATTAAGAATAACGGCACCAGTGCCGTCAATTTGAGCGATCTCAAGCTCCGCTACTATTTTAGCAAGGATGGCAGCGCGGAGGTGAATGCCTGGATCGACTGGGCACAGATCGGCAGTGCCAATATTACTACTGCCTTTGCGGATGCTTATGTTGAATTAGGTTTTGGCCCGGGGGCTGAAGCCATTCCAGCAGGAGGGCAGACGGGGGATATTCAACTGCGAATGTCGAAATCGGATTGGTCTAAATTCGATGAGACAAATGATTACTCGTATGATGCAGCTAAAACCTCTTATACGGATTGGGATCACGTTACCCTCTATCAGAATGGAACGCTTGTATGGGGAATAGAACCCTAGAATTTAACCGCTGTTATTTTCGTATTCATATGGTTAACCATGATCTGGTTAGCCTTTTTTCGTTTAATATTGAATTTTTGCCGCGACGACTGGTGACGTAGTCATAGAAAAAAAGGCGGCGACATATCTTGAAGTAATTTTGTCGTTCGGGAAAGCAATCATGTCGGTTTTTTTTAAATGCTGCAAATTCAAAAAATCTACGGAAGGAGGTTCTGCTGAATGCCTCTTCAGGAAGAAGATACGCTCGCGGTTGGGTTCGGTCCCATGCTCCTCGCATTTGCCGAATCATGGTACGAATCCGGTTTATCTAAGCTCTCCGTATTCATAAGCGACATAGAGGCCACAGACACGGCAAAATTGACACAACTCCGGGACAGCGCGCGTCGCGTTAACCTGGAGGTTTCACTAAAAATCCTTGCAGCTGCGGAAAACGAGGAACCCGACTGGAAGAGGATCGTAGAGCCGTTTCAATTTATTATTTATGCTGCGGAGACGGATGATTGGGGGGAGCTTCGGCAGCTTCAGGAGGCTTGTATAGCAGAGAGGAGGCCGATGCTTCCCGCCGTTGCCGCTCATGGATTGGGATGGATAGGACCTCTGGCTGAACCCGGCGGGGGCGGAGGATGGGAATCAGCTTGGCGGCGTATCCATGCCACGGTTGTTCCCAAGAGCCGTGATCAGGAGCGGATTTCATCAACGGCTGCCGCCGTATTAACGAATGTTGTCGTGCATCAATGGCAAAAAGCAGGAAGAGAAGATGAGGAGCTCGATTGCAGGAAGCAATGCTTTATTCTGGAGCCGGAGACGCTAACCGGATGCTGGCATGAGATAGTTCCACATCCTCTTGTAACCGGGTATGAATTCGCACGGCAGATCCAAGCTCCGGAGCTTGGCCGAATCCTTGAAATTAGCGCAGAGCCTGTGGCTCCGGACGATTGGTTCGCCTATTTCAATAATTTGACTTCAGAGGTGACAGGCATATTCCATAACTGGGGGGAAGGCGACTTAATTCAAATTCCGCTGGCGCAATGCCTTGTTCAACCTGTCGATCCGTTAACGGCAGGTCCCGCGCAGCTTCTCCCTGCGATCGTCCGCAGCGGGCTGACGCATGATGAAGCGCGGCGAGCGTCGGCACTGGCGGGCTTGGAAGCTCACGCTGCCCGGCTGCTGCCCCTTCAGCTCGCAGGCTTGCCCCAGTATTTGCAGGAGAGCGTGTCCGTCGGAGCGGGGAGCACGGCTGCGGAAGCGGTAGGGCGTGCCCTTAGGTTGTGCCTGGAGCAGAAGCTGGCCGAACGGCTGCAATCTCGGAGACAATATGTAAGGCGTATAGCATGGACGGAAGCGGAAGATGTCCGCTGCCGTTATTACTTGGAAGCTTTAAATATTACGGGAGGAGAGGTGTTTATTGCTGCGGGCGAACCGCTGCTTGGTTTTTCTGTAGTCTGGGTTTGCTCGGGCACTTCATGGTACGTTAGCGCAGACCTTAGCTTTACGCTGGCACTTCGCAGTTCCCTCCAGAAAGCATTGGATAAGGCGGAGTCTGCGAAGATAGCGCCTGTGATTGAGGAGGATCAGGGGGCCCGGGCGGCCATGATTCCTAACGGCGAACCTATGGATTATCCGTCATTGACGCAGGAGGCGGTTCAAAATTTGAAGCAGTCCTCTGCTGCTTTAGCTGTATTCGATCTGCGAAGCGAGTCATTCCTTGGAGAAGGACCCTTTGTATTATATGGAGTTATCCTCAAAGAGGAGGAGGAGGTTCTGTGAGTTCCGTGTTCATCGTTGGGGAGGGAAGGCTTGCGGACACGGTGTGTCAGTATTTACCCGGTTATTCGATCATTCGGAGGCCGGATTTTAGCGAAGGCGTACCGGAAGCAAAGCTCGTTTTGGTGCTGCAGGAAGAGGAGCAGGCGGATTCCTCCCTGTCACGCCAAGCGGAGGGAATTCTACAGTCACTGGGAATCCCTTGGTTATGTGCGTTTATATCTTTGGGAGAAGGCGTAATTGGCCCGCTGGTTCGTCCGGGGGAAACCGGCTGTTTTCAATGTGCGGAGGCAAGGTTGTCTTTAGCAGGAAGCCATCGGGAAGAAGTAGAGGAAATGCTGATGAAGCTGGTCGATCCCGATTATATTCCTTCCTTCCAGGGCAGGCCGCTAGCGGCCGGATTGACATACATGGCACACATCGTTGCGGCGGAAGCAGTAAAGATTATGCGGGGTGACAGGACAAATTGCGAGGACCACGTCTATCTTGTTCATCTCGGCACGCTGGAATGCACCACTCATTATATTCTCCCTCGCGGAGCATGTCCGGCCTGCGGCCATATGCCGGATGACACGCCGGAATCGGCCGAAATACTGCTGAAGCCCTGCCGCAAGCTGGGGCAAAGCTACCGCTGCCGATCGATGGATGATTTGCAGGAAATTTTAGCTAAGAATTATTGGGATCGCCGTACCGGTTTTTTTAATGACAAGTACTGGGATATGGCGTCTCCATTTGCCAGCGTCGCCTTTAACCTGCCGGTTGGCTACTATGATGAAGTGACGGGGGGGCGTTCTGAATCCTATAAGAGCAGCGAGCTTGCAGCCCTGCTGGAGGGGCTGGAACGGTATTGCGGCATCGAACCCCGGGGTAAACGAACGGTCGTGTTCGACAGCTATGCTCGCTTGCAGGATGTCGCAATCGACCCTGCCAGGGTGGGCTTACATGCCGAGGAGCAATATGAGCAGGCGGATTTTTCCTTCAAACGGTTTGATCCGGAATCTCCCATGGAATGGGTTTGGGGCTACTCGTTCCTGGAGCAGCGACCCATTCTGGTTCCTAGGCTGCTCGCTTATTACAGCATGGGCGACGGAGGGGGATTCGTTTACGAAACCTCAAACGGTTGCGCCGTGGGGGGGAGTCTGGAGGAAGCGATTTTGTACGGGATTCTCGAGGTCGTTGAGCGTGACTCCTTCCTGATGACTTGGTATGCGAGGCTTCCGGTGCCGCGGCTGCAGCATAGCTCGTCGGGTGACGCCGAGCTCTCTCTAATGATCAGCCGTGTACAGGCGGTCATGGGATACGAAGTACATTTGTACAATACGACGATGGATAACGGAATCCCGAGCATATGGGCTCTGGCCAAAGGAAGCAGCGAACAGGGCGTACACCTGCTATGTGCCGCGGGTGCTCATCTGGACCCGGTCAGGGCAGCCAAGAGCGCTGTCCACGAGCTCGCCAGCCTGCTTCCGTTTGCTGAGAAGAGGCGGCGAGAGCGCGAGGAAGAGGCAGGGGCAATGCTGGATGATTCGTACCTTGTCGAGCATATGGAAGATCATTCTCTGCTGTACAGCTTGCCGCAAGCAGAGGAAAGGCTGTGGTTTCTGCTGGATGAGCAGCGCCCTCTACGGACCTTTGCTGAAGAATTCCGCCCCTTCCCGGCTAACGAAGATTTAACGGAGGACTTAAAATTAGTTCTTCAAGTGTTCCGTGATTTACAATTGGATGTTATTGTTGTCGATCAATCGTCGAAGGAGACGCTTCGTCATGGACTGCACTGTGTGAAAGTACTGATTCCAGGAATGCTGCCGATGACCTTCGGCCATCATCTTACCCGGCTGAACGGTCTGGATCGGGTTCTGGATCTTCCCATGAAGCTAGGATACGCAAGCCGCAGGCTTGCTCCCCAAGATCTCAATCCTTTTCCCCATCCATTCCCGTAGTGTTTATAACGGAAGCCTTCTTTTAGGCAAATTGCAAGTTTTTTTTAATCTTAGATACCAGTCCAATCCCTGAACGGTACTTCATCATAAAATTAAGAAGAAACCTGGAAGGGAGGATGAACTATGGGAGAACTGGGTGGAATCGGCAGCTGTGGCGGCGGCCTGTTTACTAGCACAGGCGTAATCCTTGTGCTCTTCATTCTGTTGGTTATTGTTTCCCGTGCGTTTGTTATCTAATGATTGCGCTGTGTTCATCTTCATAGTTAATGCCCAAGCCGAACCGGCTTGGGCATTTTTCTTGCCTGGTCATCCCTTGTTTATAAATTGACCATATATGAACGTACATACAAAGTTATTTCCGAGTTAGATAAATAACCTCTTCTTGCGCGCTAACACCACCGATGGCAAAATAAGCAGCAGCGTGATTGAGCCGTACACCCCGAGGATGTAGCTAATCTTATAAGCGAGGCCAAATGCATGATGGCACAGCAAGGAAATCAGATGGATGAACAGATTTGTAAAACAGAAGGCATAGCTGCGGAACATCCAGTTACGATGGCGAATCATGTCCCGTTTTTTGATATGATACAGCGCGATCACCGTCATGCCGGGCCAGATGATATTCAGCAGATTGAAGGGAATGCTGGTCAGCTTTCCGCCCGTGGCGTATGGAGCCATATAGCCGGACGTCAAAGAGACGATAAATACGGATACGAAATAGAGGTAACCGTTGATCTTATGAAATTTGCGGGAGCGCTCGAATATGCTCCTTGAAAAATTGACGATGCCCGAACCCATGGCTAGACAGGCAAAAATGACATGAATATACATGACATTAAGCCAAACGGGAATTTGGAGAGGCCGTTTAAGATTTGATTTGTGGCCTAGAAAGCCCGCCGCTTGCGGGTCGTAAACAAAGTTATGATAGACGACATAAATGATAAAGGCTAGTGAAACGACCGAGAGAAGATAGAGCGCTTTCTTGTTCAGCATTGTGATGTAACCCCATAAAATTGTGATGGAGCCCCGCCGCCAAGAACGCGACTCGGGACGGCTACATGATAACCCACCCAGCAGAATTTAACAATAACAAAATGCGGGACCGTGCTCCCCAATGACAGCTTGGCCGCACGATCCCGTCACATTGTCTTATTTATATGGATCGATCGTCTGGATTGTCCCGTCTTCGTTGTATTTCAGTTCCGTGAACTTCACACTGCGCTTGTTGTCGGCTCCTCCGGACAAGGAGCTGTCGTGGTAGAACAAATACCATTTGTCCTTGAATTGCACGATAGAATGGTGGGTGGTCCAGCCGAGCACAGGCGTTAGAATCGTCCCTTTGTAAACGTAAGGACCCATTGGATTTTTGCTCATCGCATAGACGATTTTGTGTGTAGAACCAGTTGAATAGGACAGGTAGTAGTACCCGTTATGTTTATGAACCCATGGTCCTTCGAAAAATCTGCGATCCTCATCGCCGGCAAGCAGCGGATTGCCGTCCTCGTCCACGATGGATATTTCTACAGGCGTGTCTTTGAAGGTCAGCATATCCTCGCTGAGCTCGGCCACTCTTGGCCCAAGCGCAGGCGCGTCTGCAGCAGGCCCCTCTGCGTCAGGCTTGAAGGTGCCGGTTTGCCATTTCTCCAGCTGTCCGCCCCACAGGCCGCCGAAATAAATATATGCTTTGTCGTCCTCATCGACGAGAACGGCAGGATCAATGCTGAAGCTTCCCGGAATATAGTCCGGCTGCGGGGTAAACGGTCCGGCTGGGGAAGAACTGGTTGCTACGCCGAGTCTGAAGATGCCGTCATGATCCCGGGCTGGGAAGAACAAGTAATATGTATTGTTCTTGTAGGCGGCATCGGGAGCCCACAGCTGCTGCTTGGCCCATGGAATGTCGCGAAGATGCAGAACCTCGCCGTGGTCGACGCAAGGGGACTCAGTATCTTCCATGGATAGGACGTGGTAATCCTCCATATCGTATTGGTCGCCGTTGTCATTGGATTCCATTTCATGATCAAGGTCATGCGAAGGGTAGATGTACAGCTTGCCCTCAAATACGTGGGCAGAAGGGTCTGCGGTATAAATATGAGTAACTAAAGGCTCGTTTTGCTTTACTGGTTTGCTCATTGGAATTCCTCCTTGGTAGCGTCCTAGAAAAATAGGCTGACTATTTTTATTTTAGCAAAAATACAGCGAAGATAGACCCAAAGAATGTTTTGTTTTTCACCAAAAAACTATATTTAATTCCGAAGATGACTGTAGTCCGCCTGAGGTTAAGGCGTCGAATTCAAGTTTGCTTGGAATACGAGGTGCATAGCTGCTCAAAGCATTCTCGATTAACCGTCTGCTGAAGCTGTACAAAGCTGTTTTAAGCTTCAAATGATGCAAAAGCGGCCCAACCCCTCTATATCTGGAGTCTGTCCCAGAAAAAATGCGGTTTTTGTATCGCAGGGCACCATTCATTGATCATTTAAAAGTGAAATGTATTTTATACAGCTAGTTAAGCTCTTTTATCAAAAAACCATGCGCTAAATGGAAAACATGCAGTTAGTTTACGTGAATGGAGCGAATTCGTCGAAATAGCTTAAAACTAAATGCAGGTTCTGCAGTTAGTTCCCGCGAATACGGTATAAACCGATGAACTAACTGCATGAAATACATTTAGTTACCTTATTAGTACCTGATCCTGACATGTTCATTCCCGCTGTAATTCTGTAACATCCTCATAAAATGCGTGTACAAATTGCCAAAATCTACTTAAATGAGAGTCGTTCCAACAATTTCAACATAGCAGAGGAGCGTAACTCGGTGCCCCGAAGGACATTGGTTGTAGCGTTGATCAGCTTTTATCCTCGTTATTCTTATTCCGTTGTCGATCATGAACGATCATGATCAAACACAAAATCCCAACTTTCATTCCCGTTGAAGTTGGGATTTTGTATTTCAGCCGAAATGCCGTTTTATTCATCAATTGTTCATAATTCCCTGCTATCCTCCCTTACATATCGAAAGGGGAGATTTCAATTGAAGTGGTTGGAGATGGGGATGGCTCTGGTCATCATGTTGATTATTTTAGGATATGTGTCAGGCGTTCTAGTGAAGGGAAAAAGAATGTTTGCCGTGGCTGGCACCGGCATCTTGATCTTTGGAGGACATATGCTGCTGGAAGGTTATAGGGTGCAAATGATATTGTTCTATGCTCTCTTTGCTGTGATATTGTTATGCTTCATATTTGGCGCGTTGTTCAGAAAGACGATTGAAATGAATGAAAGACCGAAGTTATGGAAAAGGATTACCGCACTGAGTGTGGGAACCGTGACGGTGGCAGCTGCGTTTGCTGTCCCTCTATATGCATTGCCGCTCATTGTTTTGCCAAGTCCAACGGGACCCCATCATGTGGGTACGGTCAGCTACCATTGGATCGATGACAGTCGTGCGGAGGTGTGGACTGCTGCGGAAGACGACAACCGGGAGGTTATGGTCCGGGTCTGGTACCCGGCAAAATTAGTGGATAACATGCGGCCCGCTCCCTATGCTCATCCTGCCAGGCAGCTGAAATTATTAGGCAAAGGTCAACCACTGTATGTAAATGCAATCATAGATTCTCTTACAAACGTCAAGACACATTCCTATCTGCATTTGCCGGTCTCATCAGCCCTGTCCGGGTACCCTGTTCTTCTCTTCTCTCCGGGTTTTGGAGCCTCTAATTTCATGTACACAAGTATGACTGAAAATTTGGCGAGCCATGGTTACATCGTAGTAGCGGTAGAGCATCCGTATTATACGGAAATCCCGACTTTGTTTCCAGATGGACGAGTAACGAAAGAAAAAGTAGTTATAGCGGAAGATTCGCTGGTCTGGGATAATATGGATGAACATATGCAGCTATGGGTGGATGATATCAAGTTTGTTCTCCATAGATTGCATGAATTAGATAAAAAAGATCCGCAAAATATTTTAGCCGGAAGGCTGGACCTCCATCGGATCGGCATGCTCGGCCACTCTTTTGGCGGGGCAGCTGCAGCCCAGGTTATGCACCAGGATTCCCGGGTATTGTCTGGTGTAAATATGGATGGCTTCCCATTTGGCGCAAAGATTGAAGACGGACTGCCCCATCCGTTCTTATACATTCAAACAAGCTATAGTGATGACTTTGCCAATTTAGAGCTGTCTGAGGAGGAGTGGTCAGGTTCTAACGAATACTCAGGACTCGACCTTAATAATGAATATGCCAGAGAGGCGGCCGAGCTGGTCCAACGAAAGGAAGGAATATTAAAAAATGGCGGGATGGAGTGGGTGGTTCCCGGGGCTGATCATATGAGCTTTTCCGATATCGTGCTGTACTCGCCTTTGTTTGGCAACCGCGACCTATCTTTGCTTGAAGAGGTTAATGAAAAGCTGGTGCGGTTTTTCGATGATCATGTGAAAGCTGAACATGTTCATTCAGCGGAATAACGATGAAGTGGCAGAGGAGAACCTGGATGATAAGAATATTGGTAGTGGATGACGATCCTTTTATTCGCGAACTGGTCAGACTTGCATTGCGGTCAGATCATTACGGCATTCTGGAAGCGGCTAATGGTGCAGAGGCGATTGCCATGATCCATGATGAAAGACTGGAGCTGGTGATCGTGGACATCATGATGCCTGGCCCGGACGGACTCGAAGTGTGCCGCGAAATCAAACGGTATCTGGATATCCCGGTGCTCATGCTGACGGCCAAGGGGACGAACCTCGATAAGGTAACCGGCTTTCAGGCAGGTACGGATGACTATGTGGTGAAGCCGTTTGATCCGAAGGAACTGAGCTACAGGGTAAAAGCACTTTTGCGGAGATACCGGCTGGACCGGGGATACTCTCTACAAGTGGGTCAGTTATACATGAATGCCGAGAGACAGGTTTCTATTGGCCAGCAAGTCATATCCTTGCCTCCTAAAGAGTTTGAGTTGTTGTATCGTCTAGCCTCGCAGCCCAATCGGACTTTAACCCGTGAGCAAATTATTGAACGTGTTTGGGGGGATGATTTTGAAGGGGGCGAACGAACTGTAGATGTACACGTGAAGCGGCTAAGAGAAAGGTTCTCCGGACTGACGGACAGCTTTGAAATCGTAACTGTCAGGGGGCTTGGATACAGGCTGGAGGTTAAGCATGTTTAAGACGCTCTATGTACGCATCGTTGTCTATTATCTTGCTGCCGTGCTCCTCGGTGTGGTAACCGCTTGGGCTGCGTCTATCTTTTTGTTTCAGGATTCCACCGAAGGCTACACAGAACAGGAGCTTGCTCTAAAAGGCCAGCAGCTTATTCAATTGTACAGTCAAACGCAGCCGGAGGATCAGCGGACATTCCTTGAAAGCGCGGCTCAGCTCTCATCCGTCAAAATGAAGATAACTGCTCCGAACTCGCAGGAGATTCAATTTTATAACTGGGCTGCTGCCGACCATTTCTGCGACTGCGATATATCAGTCGCACTGCCGTGGCCATTAGACGGGGGGACGTACCAGATGGAGCTTGCGCAAGCGGCTTCCAGTGAATCCTCGGGCTTCACGGAAATCGGACTCATCTTATTGATTGTCCTGCTCGTGGGCGGGTTCATTATTTTATTTTTTGCGAGGCGTTTAGTTACTCCCATTCAGACGGTAACGGCTGCGGCTAAGCAGCTGGCAACCGGTGATTTCGATGTGAGGCTGCCTGCGAATCAGCGCGATGAGATGGGGACGCTCTCCCAAGCTATAAATCATATGGCTGCGGAGCTGGGGCAGTTGGACCGGGAACGGCAGGAGTTTGTCGCTAACGTGTCCCATGAATTCCAGTCCCCGCTCACCTTAATGAAAGGCTTCTCCGCCATGCTTCTTGAAGGGTCGCTTCAAGACTCGGAGCGCTCGCGGGCCCTCCAAATTATCATACAGGAGAGTGAACGCTTATCGCGGTTAAGCGATAATTTACTCCGCTTGGCTGCGTTGGACTCGGAAAGGTATGCGATTAATCCGGCATACTTCGACTTAGCTGAGCAGATCCGGAGAACGGTGCTCACCTTTGAGCCGCTTTGGTCGGATAAACAGCTGGAGGTGGAGATGATAGGGGCTCGAACGATGGTTTATGCAGATGAGGAGCTTCTGAACCAGGTATGGATCAATCTTATGTCAAATGCAATTAAGTTCGCTCCTGCCGGTGGAAGGATTATTATCGAGCTGCTGGCGGACAAGGAACAGGCGGAAATCCGTTTTTATGATAATGGCCCTCCCGTGCCGCCTGAAGACAGAGAGCGAATATTTAAGCGATTTTTCAAAGCGGATCGGGCTAGAGACCGAAATATAGATGGCAATGGCTTAGGTTTGTCCATCGTCAAGAAAATCGTGGATTTTCATGAAGGGATCATTTCTATAGATTCAGAATACGTGAGCGGCAAAGCGTTTGTCGTTCAAATTCCTGTCATGCCAAGCTATGCAGCGTAGCGAATTACATAGAAGGCCCTGCCGTTCTATCCGGATGTTTTCTTGCTGTCCGCTGGAGCTGAGCTGGATTCGCCAGACTAAGTTATAGGAGTACGAACGAGCATAGATTACACACGAATAAGTACGCGTGAGCACATAGCGCCCAAGCCAATCTGGCTTGAGCGTTATGACTGTGCGCCACTGTGTGAAGGGCCATTAGCTCACCAGCTTCAAACCGATAATGGTGAAGATAATGCCTAGAATACACATGATTCTTAACGTATTTCGCGGCTCCTTAAAAAACAATATTCCGATCAAAGTAGAGCCAAGCGTGCCAATTCCGGTCCAAACTGCATATGCCGTCGAAAGAGGGATATCCTTCATGGCATAGGTTAGAAAAGTAAAGCTGATGATAAATCCGGCGATTAGTATCAAGTTATTTAGGAAATTGCTCCGTTCAGCAACCCTCTTCACGCCGATGACACCGATAACTTCAAATAGCCCCGCGATAATCAAGTAGCCCCACGCCATTTATGCCCCCTCCTTTTTCACGCCGCCATCGGAAATTTTCAAACCAATGATAAATGCCGCCAATAGAAGAATCAACAGAATTTTGACCCATCTAAAGGGCTCTTGAAAATAGAACATGTCAACGACTATCGTCCCGATCGTACCGATTCCGGTAAAAATGGCATATCCCGTTCCGATCGGAATCATCTTCGTGGCTCTTATCAATAACTCGAAGCTAAGAAGAATGGCGATTAAGGTAAGAATCCCTAGCGAATTGCTTTTAAGAGCTGAAGCCCAATAAATTTCTATGACTCCCGCAGCGATCAAAAAAAGCCACGCCATCCGCCCTGTTAATGGCTTGCCTTTGTTTAGAATGTTGGTTTCTTTATTTTGATCTGAAATCACAGTTTTCTCCCCCTCTTTTTAATACATTTGTATTATTTAGAACCATACTACCACAATAAGTTTATTTAATACAAGTGTATTGTTTAATTGCTTATGTTCTCTATTTTGATTACACTGGATTTATGCCAAAAATCGTAGATCATGAAGAACGACGGGAGCGCATTGCTAAGGCGATGTGGCAGGTCATTCTGGATAAAGGGATGGAAGGGGCGACGGTGCGTAATATTGCACAAGAGGCGGGGCTCTCGCTTGGAGCGTTACGCCATTATTTTCAAAACCAGGATGATTTGCTTGTCTATGCGATGACGCTGGTCAAAGATAGAGCTACTGCGCGCGTTAAGGCCATTATAAGGCGGGGTTTGCCGCCGAAGGAAATGGTCATGGCGATGCTTCTTGAAATCGTGCCGATTAATGAGGAAACACGAATTGAAATGGACGTCTGGTTTGCCTTTGTTGCCCATGTGAAGCATCGGAAGGATACGGTCGGACTTATTGATGACGGGCTATATGAAGCGTTCCAGAAAATGGTCGGCTACTTGCATTCCACAGGGTGGTTGAAGGAAGGTTTGAACCTTGAGTTCGAAATTGAAAGGCTGTACGCTTTGATAGATGGATTAGCCATGCATGCACTTCTCGACCCTGAGCGGGTGGACCGAAGTCGTATCATCAATGTGCTTCAGTATCATCTCGATTCGATTTGCAGGGAATGAGGAAGGTAGTACAGGAGGAGATTCAATTTGCTGTTAAATGAAAAAGTAATCGTAACAGGCGCGGCTTCGGGGATCGGAAAAGAAATTGTACAGCTTTGCCTGCGTGAAGGGGCTTCGATTATTGCCTGTGACATCAACGAGCATAAGCTCCATGAACTGGAGTCTTCCATAGATGCACAAGGAACTCTCACAACCTATCAGCTGGATGTCAGCAATTACAGCCAGGTTGCTGCTTTTTTTGCGTATGTTGCAGAGAAGCATTGTGATGTAAACGGCTTAGTCAATAATGCGGGCATTTATTTGGCCAAAAGCATTATGGATTACCAGGAGCATGAGATCAGCACGGTGATGGACGTGAATATTAAGGGGGCGGTTTATTTCTCTCAGATGTTCGGCAAGCTGCTGATCGGAAATGAGTCCAACAGGCGAAAGGGAACGATTGTGAATATTTCTTCCGTATCTGGGATCGAAGGTAGCTCAGATGCTGTCTATGGGCTATCTAAAGCGGCTTTGCTCGGATTAACGAAAAGCTGTGCAATGAATTTTTCGCCATACATACGTGTTAATGCCGTTGCACCGACGATGGTTAACACGTCCATGATGGACGTCATCCCCGACTGGAGAAAGCAGGAATATCTCAGCCACCAATTAATCGATTCCCCCGTACTTCCTGAGGATGTAGCTGAAACGGTAATATTCCTATTATCGGAAAAATCCAGACACTATACAGGAGCTACCTTTGATTTAAATAATGGCTCCTATTTGAGGTGACGGGAAATTTTGATCGGAGAACAATCCAAGTCTGGATTATTGGTATGCCATGGATATGGTGCAGGCGCTGGGTGGCTGGCAGGAATGCGTTCCAGTTAAAGAATACAACCGTAAGGAACCATGTTTTCTCCACGGATACCTAGCGGAGGATGAATTTTCCGGTGAAACACCGTCCATGATGCCTGCATGCCGGCGTTTTGCCAATCTATATTGTTATGTCGCATCTTAGAATCCATGGAAGAGTAGCGGCCACGAGCCCGACTTGCTCATCCAAATACGCGCAAACTTAACCAATCACCTGCAGGAACGCTCGTCTGGTTTTGGGCGGGAGCTGCAGCGAGTAGAGAAGAGGTGTACCTGATGCATAGAGAGATACCTGATGCAAGGACATGGACGAGAATAAAACAGATTCATGCAGGATGGTCGGATGATAAGAAGTATTATATTCAGACGAACGACGGCAGGGAATTACTGCTTAGATTGGCGGACATGTCTCAGTATGAACGTAAGAAATGGGAATATGAATCTGTTCGTCGGCTAATACATATGGATATCTCTATGTCTCGACCGGTGGATTTTGGCATTTGCAATGAAGGCAGGTCAGTCTATACCCTGTTTACTTGGGTTGAAGGTGAGGATGCAAGAGAAGTTATTCATAGGCTTGGTCCCTCAGAACAATATCGGCTTGGCATGAAGTCGGGAGAAATATTAAGATCTCTGCATGAAATTCCGGCGCAGATTCAGTCTTTATCTTGGGCTGAGCGCTATAATCTGAAAATAGATAAATATATCGCCAATTACCGGACGTGCGGGACTCATCTTAAGGGAGCGGAGCAAGTTCTAAAATATATAGAAGCCCATCGTTATTTATTGGGGAGCAGGCCGGTGACCTTTCAGCATGGCGATTATCATCTCGGAAATATGGTTGTTTCAGGCTCCGGGGAGCTGGGTATCATTGACTTTAATCGCCTAGATGATGGAGACCCTTGGGAGGAGTTCAATCGTATTACTTGGTGCGCCAAGGAGAGCGCAGAATTCGCCTCAGGCCGGATTCATGGGTATTTTCATGATCAGGTGCCTGAACTGTTTTTTAAGTTAATGGCGTTATATATAGCGTGCAATCAGATAGCGTCTGTTCCGTGGGCGGTTTCCTATGGTGAAGCAGAAGTGAAAAACATGCTGGAACAGGCGGAACAGGTGCTAGAGTGGTATAATGGCTTCGAAACTTCGGTCCCAAGCTGGTATTTGCCAAGTTAGGACATTGAAAAAGTGCCCGTTCAATAGTACAGTTAACAGAAGCGCATTTTGAGGTGATTTATTAAATAGAGATAGCATGGTACGAGTGAGGAGGAAATGTACGCAATGGTTAAAGTGTTATTTGTATGTCTGGGTAATATTTGCAGATCTCCGATGGCAGAAGCGGTATTTCGCAGCCAGGTGAATGAGGCCGGTTTAGCGGATCGCATCGTCGTTGACTCTGCGGGAACGGGGGACTGGCATATCGGCAAGCCGCCGCATGAAGGGACCCGCAAAATTTTAAAGCAATACGGTATCGACGATGCCGGAATGTTCGCCAGACAGGTCAGCAAAAGTGACTTCCATGACTTCCAATATATCATTGCTATGGATGATATGAACGTTAAGGATTTGGCGCAGTGGTTTCCGGATGACCGCAAGGTGGAAGTCAAGAAGATGCTTGATTTCGTGCCGAAGCATGCTGGAGGGAATGTTCCCGATCCTTACTATACAGGCAATTTCCAAGAGGTATACGAGATGATAGACGAAGGCTGCCAGCGTCTGCTGCAGGTTATTCGGGAAGAGCAGGGATTGAATTAATATCCGCTATAACATAAAACGGCATGTCTTTCTGTGAGGAAGGACATGCCGTTTATTGATGCTGCTGATTGGGTTTAGTCTTTTGTAGGGGGAGGGAAACATACAATTTATTATAAGGTTATTAAGGCATTCATAAATAAGGTTAAACCATATCAAAGTTACTGTCATTCCGTAAGGGCAGTTGAATACTTAAGCACTTAACTTTCGCAGCGTGTAATCTGTAAATAAGCCTTGGTGTAACTGGGCAGAGTTGAGATATGATGATGGAGCTGACGATGTAAGCATGTCGTGGGCTGAACACCTACTTTTGTTGTGAGGATTTCGTTCATCCGATCGAGCAGTTACTGTTAAGTACTTGTTGTGCACCAGGTAGCAATCCGATGCTGCGATAGCAGTCCGATGCTGCGATTGTATATGAAAAATCATACAGAAGCATACGTGCAGCGATCGGACGCTGTGATTGTGTATGAAATATCATACAGAGGCCCTCGTGCAGCGGCCTGCTGCTGCGATTGTGTATGAAATATCATACAGAAGCATACGTGCAGCGATCGGACGCTGTGATTGTGTATGAAATATCATACAGAGGCCCTCGTGCAGCGGCCTGCTGCTGCGATTGTGTATGAAATATCATACAGAAGCATACGTGCAGCGATCCGATGCTGTGATTGTGTATGAAATATCATACAGAGACCCTCGTGCAGCGGTCGGACGCTGTGATTGTTTATGAAAAATCATACAGAGGCCCTCGTGCAGCGGCTTGCTGCTGCGATTGTATATGAAATATCATACAGAAGCATACGTGCAGCGATCGGACGCTGTGATTGTGTATGAAATATCATACAGAGGCCCTCGTGCAGCGGCCTGCTGCTGCGATTGTGTATGAAATATCATACAGAAGCATACGTGCAGCGATCCGATGCTGTGATTGTGTATGAAATATCATACAGAGACCCTCGTGCAGCGATCGGACGCTGTGATTGTGTATGAAATATCATACAGAGGCCCTCGTGCAGCGGTCCGATGCTATGATTGTATCTGAAAAATCATACACAAGCATACGTGCAGCGGTCGGACGCTGTGATTGTGTATGAAAAATCAAACACAATCCCTCGTGCATCAGCCTAATCCAAGCTTGAACTGAACTGTTGCCCGTTGGTCTACGTGCGTCCGTATTAACGAGGACAGTTCTTTGTCTGGCCAACTTCGTAGTCAAGCCGTTCACCTTCCCACCTTGAAACTAATGATACACTTAGGTTCAGGGTATATTTTATCTGCGAAAGTAAAAATAAAATGACCCCGGATCGAACATCATCCAGAGGTCATTTGTTGTTACCGCATAAAGATTAGTCTCAGCTAAACCCAATATAGCTATCCTAACCCCGGTTCCACTCAAACCCGACTTCCTTCAAAAATGCCCGGGCCAGTACCATATGCCCTGTATAGGAAGGATGGACGCGATCCCAGGCCAGCGTTGCCGGGTACAGCTCCTCAAGCACTACATTAAACGCCGCTTGGGTATCGACGAATACCGCACCAGTATCAGCAGCGACCTTCTTCACGATCGCCCCGTATTCATCCATCGTCTTGCGCATTTTATCCTCGGGATTGGGCTCCAAATAAAATGGAGTCATTAATACAAGCCCTTCCAATTGCGGCTTCGTCTTGGCTACGAGATCACGCAGTGTCTTTTCATATTCCTCGGCATAGACATGCCACTCGGTAATTAGCGGCGTATCATATTGGCGCCATACATCGTTAATTCCGATCATGATGGACAACCAGTCCGGCTTTTGATCGAGCACATCCTCCTGCCATCTCTCCTGCAAGTCGCGTACGGTGTTGCCACTGTTCCCTTTGTTCACTACACGTATACCCAGCTCCGGATAGACCGACTGCAGCAGGGCGTCAACCAGAGCGACATATCCTTTGCCTAAAGCGGAAAACAATCCTTCTCCATCTGGCCGTTGACGCTCGCAATCCGTAATCGAGTCTCCAATGAACAGCAGTTTTTGTCCTTTTTCCAACAGCATTCCTGTCTCAATCTCCCTTCGGGTGTTTTACTTAACATCACATTTCTACCTGGGCTTCTTTATTTCCTGCTTAACCTTTATGTTATCATTTAGATTAGGCAGCATGACTTCATAACAAGAAAGGTCGGAGACGATGAACAATTCACCAAATAATATCGTGGCAAAATTAAATCTGAATAAATACGAATCGAAGCTGATCCTGAATCAGCCGGAGGATATAGCGTACTTTAACGAGCTGCAATTCGATACCGAAATGACGAAGGAGAAGTATGATCTTATTTTTGTATTCATATTTAATATGGATCAGTTTAAGGAGTATTTGGATCTCATTATTCGTAAGCAAGCCATTCAAGAGAATGGATATTTGTTTTTTGCCTACCCAAAGAAAAGCAACCGCAAATACAAGGAGTATATCGACCGGGACAGCTTCTTTGAACAAAACGTAGTGAATGAGGAAGGCTATGTATCCGGCAGCACATTGAAGTTTTCGCGGATGGTCAGCATGGATGATGTCTTTACTGTTATAGGCTTGAAATCGCAAGCTCAAAGGAAGAGTAAACGGACTAACACAAAGAGCAGCCAGCGGGTTGACGATTACGTGGATTATATCTCCAGCATTCGCGAGTATTTGAGCAGCGATAAGGAACTGCTGGAACAATACGATCATTTAGCGGCTGGTTATCAGAAAGACTGGGCACGTTATGTATACAGCGCAAAAAGAAGCGAGACACAGGAGAAGCGACTGTTGCAGATGAAAGATATTTTGGCTCAGGGCTATAAGTCACTGGATTTATACAGAAGAAGAGAGCAGTAGGAAATACTATCTTTATAAAAAAGGTTGACAGGCGGGGAAAAACAAGATATATTTAATTCAAGATATTTGAACACAAGATAAATGGGGGTGACCGATATGCCGGATCAAGAACATACTGCTTCGCTGAAATTGTTTGTTGTGCTCTCCAAAGCTTACAAGACGATCATGGATCAAGCGATCAAGGATATGAAGCAGCGGGGCTTATCCCCTTCGGAATTTACAATTCTGGAGGTGCTGTATAACAAAGGGCGGATTCCTTTGCAGCAGATCGGGGATAAAATTCTGATCACCAGCGGTAGCGTGACCTACAATATCGATAAGCTCGTTCAGAAAGGACTTATTCGGCGGGTACCCTGCGAGCAGGACCGAAGAGTGATCTACGCCGAAATTACGGCGGAAGGAAACGAGTTGTTCGAGCGGATTTTCCCGGATCATTCCGAATTTGTTCATTCGAAGCTGGGCGGACTTAACTACGAAGAGAAGCTGCAGGCGATCGAACTCCTCAAACGTCTGGGCAAAGGAGCGGAGAGCTCCTAGCAAACGGGTTTGCAGCCGCTTCTTCTTTTTTTCACAAATATCTTGAATTAAAGATAATGAAGTTCAAAATAAATTTGGAGGATGAGAAACCATGTTGGATGTAGGACTATTGTTGATTCGTTTAGTTGTAGGGCTATTGTTTATTGGTCATGGGGCACAGAAACTGTTCGGGATGTTCGGAGGCTACGGGCCCAAGGGCACCGGCGGTTGGATGGAATCGATCGGCATCAAACCGGGGGTACTGATGGCGGTGCTGGCAGGGCTCATGGAATTTGTCGGAGGACTGCTCTTCACGTTAGGATTTCTTATGCCGCTGGCAGCCGCCCTCATTGCGCTGGCTATGCTGGGAGCGATCGTCAAGGTGCACTTCAAGAACGGTTTGTGGTCGACGGCAAACGGCTATGAATACCCGCTGGTTCTGCTCGTTGTTGCGATTGCCATGGCATTGACGGGCGCAGGTCATATTTCGCTGGATGCTCTGTTGTAATAGAACATAATACGTTAAATGGACGGAGGTTTTTACCATGAGCGAACTTATGAATGTGTTAAAAGAGAGAAGGTCTGCAACGAAGTTTCACCCGGAGGCAAAAATCTCCGAGCAAGAGCTGGAGGAAATATTCAGTCTTGTGAAGTATGCGCCGTCTGCATTTAATTTGCAGCATGCCCACTACGTTGTCGTGCATGATCCGGAGAAGAAAAACAAAGTGTACGAGGCCGCGAACAAGCAATACAAGATTAAGACCGCCTCGGCTGCCATTCTCGTTCTTGGCGATTTGAATGCTTACCAAAATGTGAGACAGCTTAACGAGGGAATGCTGCATTTGGGTATTATAAATAAGCAGGAGCTCGATATGACGGTGGAATCGGTAACTCGGTTCTATGAGGAGCGGGGCGATTCATTTAAACGGGATGAGGCCATTCGCAATGCGAGCCTGTCGGCAATGCTATTTATGCTGATTGCGAAGGACAAAGGCTGGGATACTTGCCCGATGATCGGCTTTGATCCTGAGCAAATGCGGAAGGAACTGAACATTCCGGATCAATACGTCCCTGTCATGCTGATCGCGCTGGGCAAAGAGGATTTATCTGGACAGCGGCTGCGCGGGTATCGCAAGCCAGTCGGCGAGTTCGTTACGTATAACGGCTTCTAATTTTGAATTCATACAAAGGAGTGTATAACTATGAAATTACAAACAGCAGGCATTCATCATATTACAGCATTCGCGCGGAGTCCGCAGGAGAACGTCGATTTCTACGCCGGTATTCTCGGATTAAGATTAGTAAAAAGAACGATCAATTTTGATGCTCCGGAAGTATACCATTTGTATTTTGGTGATGAGAACGGCAGTCCGGGGACGATCATTACTTTCTTTCCTTGGCCGGATTCCCGGCGCGGGAAGGTCGGAGGCGGCCAGGTAGGAATCACGACATACATCGTACCGCCAGGAGCGCTAGGGTTCTGGGAAAATCGGCTGAAAGGCTTCGGCATTTCGCTAACGAGAACATCGCGATTTGGTGAAGATTACCTGCATTTCCGGGATAACGAAGGGTTGTGGATTGAACTCGTAGAACGGGGGTCAGGTGCCAACAGCACTTGGTCATTCGGAGGAATTCCTGCAGACAAGGCGATCAAAGGTTTTGGCGGGGCTGTTTTATTTAGCGTGCATGCTAAGCAAACGATGCGGGTTCTCGAGGAAGTTCTCGGATTTAGCAAAGTGGCGGAGAACGATTCCTACGCCCGGTTCCAAGCCTCGGGAGAGATCGGCAACATCATCGATGTGCCATTGAAGGATATGGAATGGGGCAGCGGCGGAGCCGGCACCGTTCACCATATCGCCTGGCGGGCAAAGGACTTCGACGAACACGAGGAGTGGCAGCAAAAGGTCGGCCAAAGCGGCTTTAACCCGACGCAAATCATCGACCGCCAGTACTTCAATGCCATCTACTTCCGGGAAGAAGGCGGAATACTCTTTGAAATAGCTACCGATCCTCCGGGTTTTGCCCATGATGAGGAGCCGGAGGCGCTGGGCGAGAAACTGATGCTTCCATCATGGTTCGAACCAGTGCGGGCGCAGATCGAGGCTAATCTTGAGCCAATTGAAGTTAGGGTGTTAAAGGAGGGGCAAAAGTGATGAGACATCTTTTTGAAAAAGGGATCGATACGAAAGCGCCAACGCTGGTGCTGTTCCACGGGACGGGCGGAACGGAGCGGGATTTGCTGCCGCTGGCCAAGCTGGTATCGCCGAACTCCTCTGTTCTTGCAGTAAGAGGGAACGTACTAGAGAACGGAATGCCGCGGTTCTTCAGACGGCTCGCGGAAGGGGTCTTTGACGAAGAGGATTTGATCTTCCGCACAAAGGAACTGCATGATTTTCTGGATCAATCTGCCAAGGAATACGAATTCGACCGGGGGAACCTGGTGGCGATTGGTTACTCGAATGGAGCGAACATTGCCGGCAGTCTGCTGTTCCATTATGAACATGCCTTCAAAGGGGCGATTCTCCATCATCCGATGGTTCCTCTGCGAGGCATCCAGCTTCCGAATCTAGCCGGGGTTCCCGTCTTTATCGGGGCGGGGACCAATGATCCGATTTGTTCTCCTGGCGAGACGGAAGAGCTTGAGAAGCTGTTAAGCGGAGCGGGGGCCGACGTAACCGTGCATTGGGAGAATTTCGGGCACCAGCTCACAAGCAGCGAAGTCAATGCCGCGGCAGCCTGGTTTCGTGAAAAGACGGGGAATGCCTGATGATATCGATTGATCCGTCATTGCAGAGCGAGCGGGACAATTACAAGCTGCTCATCGGCAGCATCATTCCAAGACCTATTGCTTTCGTAACGACCTTGTCCGAGAGCGGAGTGCTCAACGCGGCGCCCTTCAGTTATTTCTCGATCGTCTCGAGCTCGCCTCCGATGCTGTCCATAGCTGTCCAGCGCAAAAACGGAGTGGCGAAGGATACGGCCAGAAATGCGGCCGCACGCGGGGAACTTGTCGTTCACATCGTCGATGAAAGCATGGCCGCAGCCGTCAATGAGACCGCGGCGAATCTGGCGCCGGAGGAAAGCGAGATTGCCTTGACAAGTCTGACGACGGTTGCAAGCGAGGTCATTGCTGTACCGGGCATCCGGGAAGCGAAGGTTCGGATGGAATGCGTGCTTGAAAAGCTTGTGGCGCTGGGCGGAACGGAGGATGCGCCGCCGACTACGGATCTGCTCATTGCCCGCGTCGTGCGATTTATCGTGGAGGAGGAAATTTATGAAGAGGGCCGTATTGACCCCGTGAAGCTGAATCCGGTCAGCCGGCTCGCCGGCAGTTCCTACGCTGGCCTCGGCAAGATGTTTGAAATTGAGCGGCCGCAATAATAAATTTATGACGTAATTAACCCCTGGCATTTGATGCTAGGGGTCTTTGTATTATTAAAGATGGATATGGAGGGATATTCCTTTAAAATGTAGAAATAGATTATTTAAATCAAATTAAGAAGGGGGATAATCAGCATGAATAAAACTAGAATGTTGTTTCTCTGCCTTATTACTGTACTCAGTGTGGTGATTACAGCTAGTGGATGCAGTTTTCATAAGAAATCAGCTCAAAGCGAGATATATACATATTCAGATGAAACCTTGGGGCAGTTACTGGCCGCAACCTATCAGGAGGGTACTTTTATTTTCGAAGGACTACCTTGGCTGATCTCCAAGCAGGAGGTCATTGACAAGCAAAAGCTGATTCAGTCGGATGATGATGACTGGCTCATTGTAGAAGGAACATTCCCTCTAAATGCTTCCATAAAGCAGACGGTTATTTACAATTTCCAAGATGATCAATTGGTCTCTGGAGAATACCGGTTTGCCACTTCAGATAACAATCATTTTGCACAATGGGGAAAAGAGCTTGGAGTTCTCTTGTCCAAGTGGCTTCCCAAACCGCGAACAGAAAATATAGAAATATTGGATCAAGCGGATATCTCGGCACAGCAAGGAAATAATCTATTATGGCAAGGTGTGGATCGCAGCAGTATGAAGGTAAGCTTGTCTGTAACTGGGCAAGAAGACTATTTACTGCTAATGCACGTAGCATCTCCTCTACCTGAGCGGGAGGGGTTGAAAAAATAAGCTGCGCAATGAGCCCAGGAGCCGACCGGTTACGGTGTACGTACCGTTATTTCAGATCCTCGGAGTCCGCAGGGTATTTTACGACAGGCCACTTCTCTGCGCGCAGGGCATCCAACAGCTCAGGTCCGACCTGCAGGTTGCTGGCGACAAGGCTTCGGGGTGTCAGAGCCATCCACTGGTTTAAGGAAATATCGGCGAAGCGGTCGCTTTTGAATATTTCCAGAAACCATAGTGATTCCGTTCCGGTATTTTGAATATAGTGGCCATATGCAAACGGAACGTAGCCGACATCGCCCGCCCTGTAATTGAAGGTGCGGGCAATTCCGCTTCCGGCAAACACAGTCATGCGTCCTTGACCCGTGAGGTAATATTGCCACTCGTCAATATTGGGATGCCAGTGAAGCTCCCGCATGGCTCCGGGTTTGATCTCAACCAAGGCGGCAGCGACGGTCTTCGAGATAGGAAAGTTCGAGGAGTCCACAATTCTCACGCTTCCGCCTGGAGTTATGACTGGCTGCTGGGCCAGAAGACGGTGCTTGAAGCTGAGCGGTACGGAGCCGTAAGGGGACTCGGCCTTCTGGTTTTCTAGGGAACCCGGGACTTCGTCCTGATAAATATATACCTGTCCGGAAGGAATCGAGGCAAAGACGTTTTCCGAAACGCCGAAGTTGGCGGCCAGTACATCCCTGGGCGTGTGGGCAAAACAGTCTGAAAGGGACAGCGTGTTCAGGTCAGAGAATTTACCATCATCGAACACGAGCAAAAATTCGCAGCCTGTCTCCAGGCCCTGGATCGAATGCGGAATTCCGGCAGGAAAATACCATAAATCGCCTTCGCCGACGTCAGCGATGAAATTGTGTCCGTTCTGATCCACTGCGGTAATCCGTGCTTTTCCCCATATCATATACGCCCACTCCGCCTGCTGATGCTAGTGCAGTTCCCTTACTCCGCCCGGAATCAGGCTCATGTTTACACCAGCCAGCGTTGTGGCGACCGGTAAATCGCGGACGGTAATTTCACGAGACCAGCCTCCGTGGTTTAACTGCATATGGGTATCGGAAAATGACATTTTCAGATTAGGCACCAAGCCGGCGTCTGTAGGAGGGGGAACGAGGAGATCCGGGTTTTCAAGATCTCTCCATACATCCCGCGGGCCATAGTCCGGCCCTCCCGCGCCGTCGCTTCGGATTGGCTGAGGCACGATAAGAGGCTTGGCATGCCCAGAATTAGTCTCTTTCATGCAGTTGTCCCTCCATTACATCGGATTACAAGTCCTCCAATTATTTATATGGGAGAATACTTGGTTATTATGAAACCAAAAAATAGCTGCCAGGTTTATTAGTGGAGACTCTCTATGATATAATTTCGCTAAAAGGGGACAAGGCGGTGATCGAACATGGTTTATATTGCTCTGCTGCGAGGGATCAACGTAGGAGGCAGAAATATCTTAAAAATGGCGGAGCTCAGGCGCGTATTGAAAGAGGATGCAGGCCTCGCCCGAGTACAAACGTATATCCAGAGCGGAAATGTCCTGTTCGAATCGAGCGAAGAGAAATCCGTACTGTGCATACGGATCGAGCAGGTGATCGAGTCTGCCTTCGGAATGTCAGTTAGCGTCATAGTGAGAACGGCTTCGGAACTGCGCAGCATTGCAGAGCGATGCCCCTTCACTGAAGAGGAGCTTGCCAAAGCAGCCGAATCATCAGTTGGGGAGAGCCTGTACGTCTCTATTTTGCAGAAGGAACTGCCTATTGAGCAGGTAGAGAAGCTGCACTCTGCTGATTTTGGTGAAGATAAATACGTCATACTAGGCAAGGAAATCTATCTGCTGTACGGCAATAGTTCGCGCAATTCAAAGCTGTCCGGCAGACTTGATAAATTAGGTGTTCCTGCAACGGTCCGCAACTTCAAAACGTTGAACAAACTCATTGATCTAGCTGCAGAAATGGAGCAGAATATACCATGAATACGGTTAAGTTAATGAAGAGCAGGCCAACAAAGCCTGTTTTTATTTGGAAAAATACTATAATTTTGAATATATTTCCTTTAATTTTAAGTATATCATTTGTTTTAAAATTCCAATAATATGGAAAATGTAAGCGCTTAATAAACCTGCCTTTCTGCAGCTGGAGGTGATGCAGTTTCTAGAATTAAGGAACCGCGCAAAAGAAAGCTGAAAAGGAGGTAAATCAATGTTAAAGTCAAAATCGAAGTTAACTGTCTGGCTGACATCAATTGTAATCATGGCTTCCTTGTTCTCTCCAGCATTGGTGAATGATGCCCACGCCGGCATAGCTAACGGCAGCAAGTTTTTGGGCAATATCATTGCGAACAGCGTTCCTTCCAATTTTGCTACGTATTGGGATCAGGTTACGCCTGAGAATTCAACGAAATGGGGTGCGGTAGAGGGGACGCGCAACAGTATGAACTGGAGTGCGGCGGATACAGCGTACAACTATGCGAAAAGCCGAGGAATGCCTTTCAAATTCCATACTCTGGTCTGGGGCAGCCAAGAGCCCTCCTGGATTAGCGGCCTCTCCGCCTCCGAGCAAAAGGCAGAGGTGACCCAGTGGATTCAAGCCGCCGGCCAGAGATATGGAAATTCAGAATTTGTCGATGTCGTAAACGAACCGCTGCATGCGAAGCCCTCATATAGAAACGCCATCGGCGGGGATGGAGCTACAGGCTGGGATTGGGTTATCTGGTCTTTTCAGCAGGCAAGACAAGCCTTCCCTAACTCTAAATTGCTGATCAATGATTACGGAATTATCAGCGACCCTAACGCGGCGGCTCAATATGTGCAGATCATCAATCTGCTCAAGGCCAGAGGGCTGGTTGACGGCATTGGGATCCAGTGTCACTATTTTAATATGGATAATGTATCGGTAAGTACGATGAACAGCGTTCTGAATACGCTGGCGGCGACAGGGCTTCCGATTTATGTATCCGAGCTGGATATAACGGGCGATGACAATACCCAATTGCAGCGGTACCAACAGAAGTTTCCTGTACTTTGGGAGCACCCATCCGTTAAAGGCATCACTTTGTGGGGATATATCCAAGGACAGACCTGGGCGTCGAATACGCATCTGGTAACCAGCTCCGGTGCCGAGCGGCCAGCCATGCAATGGCTGAAGCAATATTTAGGCGGAGGAGGAGGCCAGCCGGGAACAGGCACGGGTTCGGGCGCCTATGCAAACTTTGAATCGGGTACGGATGGATGGTCCGCCAGCAACGTCGTATCCGGACCATCATCCTCGGCCGATTGGAGCTCGAAGGATACAAGATCGCTGAAGTCGACGATTAACATGTCCAGCGGCAGCGGGCATTACATGTTCAAGAGCGGAAACGCAGACTTCACCGGCTACAACCAGCTTAGAGCAACAGTAAAAGGCGCTAATTCCGGTAATTACGGCTCCGGATTAGGCGTGAAGCTGTATGTGAAATATGGCAACAACTATGCCTGGGCAGACAGCGGCTGGAAGACAATCAGCGCCGGCGGCCAAACCGATCTGACCTTGAATTTATCCGGCGTAGACAAGGCCAATATTAAGGAATATGGCGTTCAATTCATCGGCGCAAGCAATGCGTCCGGCCAAACCTCCGTATATGTGGATAACGTATATTTGTGGAATTAATGGTTCGAGTTACTCCGAGCGATTGGTGAAGCAAGTTTTTCACGTTCGGGCTGGTTGACAATGAGAAAGTCCGGGCATATAATATCCAATAACTTCAAACTTAAATGTGATGAATAGAAATAGTAGAAGTGAAATGACCTTGCAGAGAGCCGTTGGGTGGTGGGAAACGGCAGTGTCTTTCAATTCGAACTCGTCTATGAACAGCTGCCTGACAAGTAGGGCCAGCCGGAATTCCACCGTTACAGGGATAGATGGTGTTAGCCATCGAATGAGCTCATTTCACGGGAAATGAATTAGAGTGGTACCGCGGGTTAAACCTCGTCTCTATACGTAGAGACGGGGTTTTTTTGTTGGTTAAATTCCGGGTTTAACCAACCCCGCTTCACATATATATTTTTATTATGGTCTGGGAGGTAACGTGCATGAATCGAAAAATCATCGTGCTGGATACGACTCTGCGGGACGGGGAGCAGGTTCCAGGCGCAAAGCTCAATATGCAGCAAAAAATAGAGACGGCGCAGCAGCTAAGGCGGCTGAATGTCGATATTATCGAAGCCGGTTTTCCAGCATCGTCAGAGGGAGATTTTCGCGCTGTACAGGAAATTGTCAAAAGCGTCGGCGATAGCGTATCAATCACAGCACTGGCTCGGGCGGTTAAGAGCGATATAGACGCCGTATATGAAAGTATAAAATTGGCGCAGGACCCGCTGATCCACATTGTGCTGGGTACGTCGAACATTCATGTGGAGAAGAAATTCAGCCGTTCGAAGGAAGCGGTTCTGCAAATGGGAGTTGATGCGGTGAAATATGCCAAAACCCTGCTTCCCCACGTACAGTATTCCACCGAGGATGCGTCGAGATCGGATTTCGAGTACTTATGGAAGACGATCGAAGCGGTTGTAAAGGCAGGCGCCACCATGATCAATGTGCCTGATACGGTTGGCTACGCCGTACCCGAGGAATTTGGCGAACTTATTCGCCGAATCCATGAGCGGCTTAAAAATCTGGATGACCGAGTCATCTTAAGTGTACACTGTCATAACGATCTCGGACTGGCCACGGCCAATACCCTCAGCGCCATTAAAAATGGAGCCGAAAAAATCGAATGTACGATCAATGGGCTTGGAGAACGCGCGGGAAATGCTTCGCTGGAGGAAGTGGTTATGGCACTTAAGGTCAGAGAGAACTACTATCAGTGTCATACCCATGTCCAAACGAAGGAGCTGCTTCGCACCTCCAGGCTGGTCAGCCATTTGACAGGACTGGATGTACAGGTGAATAAGGCCATTACGGGTGAAAATGCATTTGCCCATTCCTCCGGAATTCATCAGGACGGCTTGCTGAAGGATAAGCAGGTCTACGAGATTATGTCGCCGGAGGAGGTCGGAGCGGATAGTATGGAGCTGATTCTGACGGCCCGTTCCGGCAGGCATGCCTTTAAGAATACGGTAGAGAAGCTGGGTTTCGACACGGGAGAAGAGATGGATTTCGAACAGCTTTTCGAGGAGTTTTTACAGTTGGCCGATGCCAAAAAGGAGGTATATGATCACGACGTATTTTACCTGGTCACAAATCACCGGGCAGTTGACGGTCATAGCAAGCAGCTTTATGAGCTCGTCTCATTTCAGGTGATCACGAATGATGTGTATCCCACGGCTATCGTAGAGCTGAAGAAAGGCTCGGAAACGCTAAAAGGCAGCGCTGTTGGAGACGGTCCGATCGACGCGCTGTATAGTGTTATCCGATCTCTGGCCGGCCTGGATGTCCAGCTTGAGGATTACAAGATCAACAGCTTGTCTCGCGGCAAGGAAGCCGTCGGCCGGGTGAATATTCGAATTCAGTATGAAGGCAAAGTATACTCGGGCCGTGCGATGGATACCGATATCATTAAAGCCAGTGCACTTGCTTTCCTGAATGGCATCAACGCCGTTCTGCTCGAGCAGGCAATTCCGTGAAACTAAATCGCTAAAATGAATAGAGGTGGAAGCTCATGATGGCTTCCGCCTCTTTGTTATTCGCGTCGTGCCTCCGAAATCAGCATCGTGGCCGAAGCGGAATATGCGCGGTCCAAACTACTGGAATTACAGCGAATATTAGGATAAAGTAGGATTAGTTGTGGGTTTAATACATAAGGGTTTACTCTGCAATACAGCTCTTGCATGCAAAGTGAAAAGGGTTGGAAATTTGATGGAATGAGCGTGTAGAATCAGAAATGAAGTATATAGTATTAATGTATCTGGTATCAAGTGATCTGGTATCAAGCGATCTGGTACCAAGTGATCGATGGATCTATCTAAGCATAGAAACATCAAGATACCGTGGTATCCAGCTATTCGGGCATTGGTACTAAGGTGATACATTTTGAGGGGTGTAAGCTATGGCAGCAAGCAAAATTTTAGTAATAGGCAGCATTAACATGGATTTGGTGTTACGAGTGCCATATATTCCGCAGGTGGGCGAAACCTTGCTTGGCAGCTCTGTCGAACGGGTGCCAGGCGGCAAGGGGGCCAACCAGGCGGTAACCGCAGCAAAATTAGGGGCTGACGTCTCCATGTTGGGCAAGGTTGGTGGGGATGAATTCGGCGGCCCGCTTATGGATAATCTGAGACAGGCAGGCGTAAACACAGATTATATCGATCTTGTATCTGCGGCATCCTCGGGGCTCGCTGTCATTCAAGTCAATGATGAGGGAGATAACAGCATCGTTGTAATGCCGGGCGCCAATGACCTTTGTCATCGAGATTACGTGGCGGCGCATGAGAGCTTAATCAAGGAAGCCGACATCGTTATTTTACAAATGGAAATTCCCTATGAGGCGGTTTACGAGGCTGTAGATCTGGCAAGCAAGCATAGTAAAACGATCATATTAAATCCGGCCCCTGCACCGGACTCCATTCCTGATGAGGTGCTTGGCAAACTGGATTATTTGATTCCCAACGAGACCGAACTGGAGAAGCTTAGCGGACAGACCGTCAATTCTATCGCTTCCGCAGAGAACGCGGCTAAAGTGCTGCTAGCCAAAGGAGTGAGCAGCCTCATCGTTACGCTCGGCATCAACGGATCCCTGTACGTGGATGTGAATGAGACGTTTCATGTCCCGGCAAGAGTGGTGAAAGCCGTGGATACAACGGCGGCCGGCGACTCGTTTGTGGCAGCCTTTGCCGTCAGCTTGTCCGAGGGGAAGAGCGTGCAGGAGGCCATTTCCTTCGCTACGAAAGTATCGTCGATCGTCGTAACCAAGGCCGGCGCGCAGACATCGATTCCAGAGCGGAGCGAGGTTGACCATTTACTGTAGGTGAAGCAGGTAAGCTGCTTATTTAGAGCCATATATATGTTGTTGTTGTTGTTGTTTTGCAGCCCTGCTCGTAGGAGCGGGGTTTAGGTTTTCTATATGTGGAGATTGTAGTGAGCGTGTAACTTAATGAGCCGTGTTTGGACTTTTATGCGGGTAAAGACTCTGAAATGCAGTGAGCATGGGATGTTAAGCATTGTAGGCGTTGTGATGAAGCGATGTGAAGTGAAGTGAAGCTCAACTTTACCGGACCCTAGTTCCTCTATTTCGGCAAAAAGCCGTAAAATCTGATGCTATCGGACCGTAGTTCTGCTATTAAGCGTGTTTCGGCGAGAATTACCTCACAATTAAGCCAATAGCTGATCCTGTGTCCGTTAATCTCTAAAAAACGGTTAAAAATGTGAAATAGAGGATCTGTTGTCCGTTGGCCTTAACTAGAATCACTTCAACATTGCGCAAGTTCCCCACACTCGTCAGTTCCCCGGGCTACCACCACATCATGCACTTCTTCACTAAACGCTCTACGTATAGCTTTCTCACCCAACCCATCACATATATCCTCACCCACCGAACCCGGCACACTCTATCTGCTATGCACTTCATCAAACGCCCTATGCACATAGCTTAGGCATACACCCCACACCCCACACCCCAGATGCACCAACCCTACTTTCTTTAATCCTTATAATTCCCTACATCTATCCTAGAGCAGCATCTCAAACTCACAGTTACTTGATGACTTCTCACCAAACCCCATCAAACCTCATCAACCTTATCAACATCAAACCTCGCCAAAATTTAACCAAAGCTCATTTTTACTTCATCCTCCCTAGCTTCCTAGTTCCCAACTAACACCTATAACCTCAGTTTATAGCTCCGTCCCCGCTGCTTTCCACTAGCAATGCACAGGATACTCATGTCAAGTAGACGATGCAGAATCCGTCTGGCGTGCCGGTCGCTAATTCGCAAATGATGGGCAAGTTCGGAAGGAGTAAAAGGGCGCAGCGCACGGCGGGCAAAACGTATCGTTTCAGCTTCAAGCCAGGACAATTGGGAAGGTGTATCCATGGAAATAAACCTGCCTATGAAGGATAGAACTAGCTGCTGGCATTCCTCGGGTTCGTCTTGAATGGACAAATAGGCGATCGGCAGAAAAACCCATCCGTCCAGAGCAAGCAAACAATGCCTCCGGCATAAATCCTTGAATCTTCTAACATCCAAATCCCTCGCGTGAGGCCCGTATCCCTGAATTTCAATTCCGCCTTTCGCATCCCCAGGCATGTAGGCCAAATCCAAATAACGATATCCGCTATGGAAATCGCGTACCTCCCACTCGGGATACAGGTTGTTAAAATTACCGACCGCAGGAAACCAAACTGACCGCAAAAACGCCACTGTCCCATGTCCGAGTCCCTTTTCAAGCAGCTCCAGTCGCCGATGGTTCTTTTCCTCCGATATATGTTTCTGCATCCAGTTGTCATATTCTTCTTTAAAACGCTGCATTGGCTGCACACCCTCTCATTATTATGAATCGGCAGCAACTGGAACCAAAAATGCCGCTCCGATTCAGCATCGCCTTCCTTTAATTAAGAAAGGGATGCTTGTATCAAAGCGGCATGTGCTCCATGACCGATTCCATGTTGAAATGAATGACATATAAGGTAAGTATAGAATGAAACTGTCTTAGTCAGCAAGCTTTCAAGTGTCCTCATCTGGATTTGAAAAATTAACTTTTTATCCGATAAAAGGAATATACGATTTCTCGACGTGAATTTCAAAAAGTCTATTTGAGAGGCGGATCTACTTCATCATGACAATCTGGGAGAGACTGGACATTGAGCCGACCCATGACCTGAAAACCATAAAACGCGCCTATGCGAAAATGCTGCAAGTGTACCATCCGGAAGAGGATGCCGAAGGCTATCAAGCTCTACGCGAGGCTTATGACAGAGCGCTGAAATTCGTCAAGGAGCAGCAGGTAAGGAGAGACGCTGAGGCGGAAGCGTCAGTGTCAGCGTCAGCATCAGTGTTAGGGGCAGAAGTGTCTATAGATGTTTCGTTAGCTTCAACAGGGCCAGCAGCGGTACCATATGAAGACAGCTCCGATCATGCCGATAACTGGGGCAACCCGGAAGTCGATACATATGATGATGAGCTAATAATCAGCACCGTTCAGCAGTTTATAGAGAAAGCGGCAGAGCTATATCAACATTTTCCCTCACGAATTAACCCCGAGCTATGGATGCAGCTGTTGAACTCGGATGTTGCCTGGGACACCACGTACAGACGGAGTCTAAACACGGCAATGCTCGATTTTGTACAAAGCCATAGGTTTTTTCCTTCAGCGATATGGAGACTGCTGGAAGACTTTTTCCATTGGAAAGAGGAGATGAGGGAATCTCTGGAGCCTCATATCGTGAAGATTCCGGTTTCTTTTAAAAAATATTATCTGGAACAGCTCAACGAAGACGGATTAAATTATGAATACCTGCTTCGAGCGGAAAATATCAATATAGATGAATTTCTGCAGTATCGAGAGCAAGCTAATCAATCGCTTAAAGAGAGCAAGCTGGAGGAAGCTGGACAAGCCCTGAAGCTTGCTCTTCAATTATTTAACGATGATCCTGATTTGCTTCGTCTGCTTGGTGAGTATTACTCTAGAACATCGCAATATGGTCTTGCGGTGGATGTGCTGAGAAGGACATTGCAGCTACAGCCGGATGATATCGCCAGCTATTACAATCTGGCCCAGAGTTACTACTACAGCAAACAATTTGAACTAGCCATACTGGAATGTGAATCCATCCTAGAGAAGTGGCCTGAATATCTGGAGGTAAGAATTTTACTGGGTCAGTGCTATGATGCCCGCGGACAACTCGGGCAAGCTCTAACCATCTTTAGATCTGTCCTCAAAATGACCGATCGAAGTGACAAAGCATATTTTAAAATCCGCAAACAAGCATTGCGTGGTATTTTTGAAATTGAATTTCCAGCAAAACGTAACGAAGCTGAGAAGCACACATTCGAAGATGGTCAAAATAATGACAAAGATCCGGAAGGAAGCCGCGATCAGAGAAGTTCAGTCAACTATGGGCTTCTTATATTTGCTATCTTGTTGATATTGAAATTCATCCTCACAAGATAAGTTTGCTTAGCTACATAAATAAAATTTGTTCTCACCCGTATAGTATGCTGTACTAGTTAATGGGAATAAATGGACATGACGCATGAATTTCACGTATACGGGGGGCACCGCATGCATATTGATTGGTCACAAACCCAGGTCTACAACACCATCATGTCCGTTGCAACAGGGATCGCGCTGCTGATGCTGGTCCGCTTCAGCCAGCATGTTACCCGCGGAGATAAAATCAGCCTCGAAGGCTGGTCTATTGGCTTTGCCATTCCCGGTTTTATTTTAACCTTGACGGGCGGAGCGATGACGCTTACCTGGCCTTTGTCAAAAATCGGGTTTCCGTTCGATGACATCATATTTGGCGAACCTACACTGGCTTTTGGCGTCATGCTGCTGGGCGGAGCTATCCTGATTTGGCGCAGATCGAACCTCCATCATAAGGCGGAGCTAAGCGACAAGGAAGCCAAGCAGCAATCTGGAGTGATGACTTCACAGCTAATCGACATGATTCGGCCCCTGTCCTATTTTGCTGCCGCCATGGGGCTGGCGCTGATATCTATTGCTATCGCCGGCGTATATTATCAGTTATTCGCCGCGCCGCCCGAAGAGCCGATATCCGGACGGTTTGCGGATTATCCGCTGCTGGAGGCTTCTTTTATATCTGGTCTTTACGCCGTTACCGGCATCGGGGCGATTCTCCTGCCATTTTCCCTGGCCACAAGAAATCCAATAGTCACCCGCATTATGGGGTTATGCTGGAGAGTCACGGGGATCCTCTTCGTCCTGTTCGGGGCGATGAATTACTTTACGCATATCGGGCTCATCATTAACACGATGTGAGCCGAACTAAGCGAATACGGAGAGGCTGCAACCGACTAAGGCTGCAGCCTTAGTTATGTACCTCGGGCCTAACGCCATAACATGCCGGATGGTATAATTGCAGAGTCAGGAGGGTTGTACAGATGAATACTCAACAATTTCTGCAGCTGGCGATCGATTTAGCCCGCACCAACGTGAAGGAGAAGGGCGGCCGGCCGTTCGGAGCCGTCATTGTGAGGAACGGCGAGGTTGTGGCGACAGGCGTCAATACCGTGCTGGAAACGAAGGATCCGACGGATCACGCCGAGATGAGAGCTATTCGGGAGGCCAGCCGCGTATTGGGAAGCGAGCTGCTGTCCGACTGCGAAATTTACGCTAGCGGGGAGCCGTGTCCCATGTGCCAGGGCGCGATCCAGCGGGCTGATCTGAAGGCTGTCTATTACGCATCCCTCAAGGAGCTTGCCATGGAGGCGAAGGTCGTCCCGGCGGGGAGCAATCCGAATATTCCTTTTCAATACATTGAGATGGTGAATGGATCTGAGCCTTTTGAATTATGGACCAAGCGCAAGGAAAATATGGAGTAGGGCAAAACGGAACGCCATGCGTTTCGTCATAACGCTGCGGGGGCAGCAAGAACAGGCCATTCCCAGCAGTTGGGGTGGCCTTTACTTTTATTTTGGAGAAATTAAAGTAAATTGTGCATTGTTCTTATACAAATCAGCTATTGGAGTTGCTAATATATAAGGAGAATTTTCGAAGCGCTCGCCAGTAATTACTTGGAAGCGCTATCTTATTGTCATCGGAGAGTGAACCGTCATAATACGCGTAGCTATTATCGGTACAGGGTCTATTGCACATTCTCATGCGGCTGCTTATGCCTCTTTTTCAGAGCGCTGTAAGGTGGTTGCTTTAGTTAATCGTCATGAAGACAAAGCCATTTTGCTTCGGGACAAATTTCAATTCGACTGCAAAGTCGTGCAGGATTATAAAGAGCTGCTTCATGAGGAGGAGATCGACTTGGTGTCGATTTGTACTCCGCCTCAAACGCATGCCGAGATTGCTAGTGATTTACTGCGTGCAGGGAAGCATGTGCTCGTCGAGAAGCCGATGGCGATGTCGCTTGAGGAATGCGATCAAATGCTGGCGGCTGCCGCTGAATCTGGATGCATTCTGTCCGTCGTGGGCCAGAACCGCTTTCATGGACCCAATTGGAATTTGAAGCATATCCTAGATTCCGGCTTACCGGGGAAAATCGTCCATGCCCAGGTCGATTCGTATCATTGGCGCGGTGAGAGTTATTACGATCTATGGTGGCGCGGAACCTGGGAGCAGGAGGGGGGCGGCTGCACGCTCAACCATGGCGTTCACCACATGGACATGCTGTTGTGGATGATGGGGATGCCGCAAAGCGTGCAGGCTGTCATGAGCAACACGTCGCACCGGAATTCGGAGGTCGAAGATATCTCGATTGCGATCCTTTCTTATGCGGATGGGGGCTTGGCGCAAATTACAAGTTCCGTCATCCATCATGGGGAGGAGCGGCAGATGGTATTTCAGGGTGAGCACGCCCGTATTTCTTCTCCCTGGAAAGTGTACGCCTCGACGGCGAAAGACAATGGGTTTCCTGAGCGGAATCTTGCTTTGGAGACGGAAATCGAAGCTTACAGGGGTGGGATTGAACCGCTGCTGTATAGCGGGTTTGAAGGGCAGGTTGATAATATTTTGACAGCCATCGAGAATGGATCGCATCAGGTACTTATCGACGGACAGGACGGAAGAAATGTGCTGGAGTTGATAACGGCCGTTTACGAGGCATCCATAACGAAGCAGCCCGTCAGCCTTCCATTGGCCAAAGACAATCCCTTTTATACGCGGGAAGGCTTATTGGCCCGTGCTCCCCGTTATAACGCCAAAACGACAGAATTAAATGCGAGTGAAAAGCAATAAGTCGGGAGGAAGACGAGATGAAGCCAGTAAAATTCAGCATTATCGGCGGGGCAGGCTTTCGGGCCCAATATTTTTTGCGTATTGCGGAGGCTCTGCCGGAGTCTTTCCAGGTCAGCGGTATAGTCGTCAGGAATGAGTCCAAAGCAAGAGAAATGGAGAAGCGGTGGGGTGTGACCACATATCGTTCGCTTGAGCAGCTTCTGAAGAGCGAAAGTCCTAATTTTATCGTCGTTTCGGTCAGCGGAGCAGCAGGGATGGAATATTTGTTCCAGCTGGCTGAGGCGGGCATACCGGCATTGATGGAGACGCCGCCGGCACCGGATCTGGAGGGCCTGGAGCTGCTGCATGATCGGCTAACGGCAATAGGCGCTCGCGTTCAAGTCGCGGAGCAATATCATTTTCACCCTATCCAAGAAGCGCGTCTCGCTCTCATTCGCTCGGGAAGACTCGGAAGAATTACGGAAACGACCGTTTCTATCTCCCATCTTTACCATGGTGTAAGCTTGATCCGCAAAATGCTGGGCATCACTTTCGAGGAAGTTAAAATCAGAGGCATGCGTTTCCAGTCCGAATGGGTGCAAGGCCCGACGCGCCAAGGCCCGCCAGCCGAAGATGCGATGATTCCTTTGCAGCGGGATTTAGCTTGGCTAGATTTTGGAGACCGGCTCGGGATCTATGATTTTACGAAGGATCAGCATCGTTCCTGGGTGCGCTCGAACCATCTTTCCGTTCGCGGGGAACGCGGAGAAATATTCGACAGCCGGGTTTTAATCCAGCAAGAATCGACGATACCGCTGCAAATGGAGCTAAAACGGATAAACAAAGGGGAGCTCGAAAATCAGGAGGGTTACTTCCTGCAGGGCATTTTGTGCGGCGACCAATGGCTCTATGACAATCCGTTTGCTCCGGCGAGGCTGTACGATGATGAAATCGCCATTGCCCGCTGCCTGCAGCGCATGGCTGAGTATGTCCAAGGCGGACCCGAGTTCTATAGTCTTGCGGAAGCGTCGCAGGATCATTATTTGGGGATGCTGATCGAGAAGGCGATCCTGACCGGGGAGACCGTTGCATCAACAAGACAGCGCTGGGCGCTGGATCGGCCATAACAAAATACAGCCCGACGCCATGGATTGAAGGCGTTTGGGCTGTTTTTTTCTTAGAACTCGAGCATCCCGAACTCCCTGCCCTCCGGGTCGCTGAAAGCAAAGGCTTTCAAGCCGTCTTCCTGTTCTGTTAGAGCGGTAACGCTCACGCCTTTGCTTTGCAGGTAGCGATGATCCTCCGCCGCGCTGCTCGTGCGAAATTCGCATACTCTGTACTGAATGACGCTGACAGGCGACTCCACCACATTTACCGGGATATCCTTGAAGCAGCGGAAGCGGGCGTTCTCCAGCGAGTCGGTAGGGTGATTAAACGAATATTCGATTTCTGCGTCAAATATGTCCTGATACCACTCAAAGGAGCGGTCAAAATCGGTCAGACTGATAAAAATGCCATCGATCCGAAAATAATTGTTTGGCGTATCAGGCCAGGAAGGATCGCTGATGATGTTAAACGGATTGCCGTCCGGATCATGCACGTCAAAGTCGACATAGTGGAGCCAGTTCTCCGGCCGATTGGCCCGTACCTGCGACTTGTCCAGCATGTCGTAAGCTTTTCGCGCATCATGCGCTTTGAAGTTAATAGGTACCGTATCGTATTTGTTCAGTTTGCCGCACTCCACGAGCGTTAAAGTGGTTCCTTCGGCCAGGCGCAGTTTTGCCCGATCTGAATTTAGCTCCTGAAGCTGCAAACCGAAGTGCTGCTGGTACCAGCGGGAAGAAGCTGAAGCGTTGGTGACGGGAAAATAAAATTCATGCAATCCGGTAATATGCAGGGCAGAGATGCGGTTAGGCTTGGACATTCAGAATCATCCTTTCTAAATATCTTGATAAACAAGGCTTCCAGTTACCGGAAGGTCAATCTTTTTTTAGAATAACATAAAACTTGCAGCTTCATATTCGAACAATTAGGCCAAATTGGACAAAGAGACATAATTCGACAAAATAAATTTAAATAATTCATAATTCGACAATATCTCGTTCCGTTTTTATACTCAGCATGATAAAATACCTAATAACAAAGGCCTAAATACCCATTATTCCATACATATGAGATAGAAGGTGATCGTTCCGCATGACAGACTATTCGTCAATCGATACGCTTCTGGAGATGTTCATCTTCGAAACATCGACTTTGCTGGAGCAGCTTGAGCAGACCATTCTCGATTGCGAGCAAACAAAGGATTACGGCTTGGGCGTAGTTAATGAGATTTTCCGGATCATGCACACGATTAAAGGCTCATCCACCATGATGGAGTTTCACAACATTTCCACCTTGGCGCATGTAACGGAGGATCTTTTTTCGTTTATTCGGGAAAGGCAGCTTCAGCTTGCCGATGATTCGGCCGTCTCTGAGCTGATGCTGGGCAGCATCGATTTCATGAAGGTGGAGATGCTGAAAATCAAAAACGGCGATCCGGCGGACGGTGATGCTTCATTTTTAATTGAACAGTTAAGGTCGCTGCTGGCGGAAATGAAGAAGTCGCACGGGACAGGCAATGCAGCAAGCGGTACGACAATAAGTGTTCCTGACCGGCAGTCCCCCATGGAGCCAAAGGAATCAGGGACATCGCTTGAAAGCGGGCATTTCAGATATATGGCCGTTCTCCGCTACGATGAAGGGTGCGAGATGGAGAACCTTCGCGCCTATCAAGCTGTCATGAACTTGCAGAGTGAGCTGCAATCGATCGCCCATGTTCCAGAGGATTTGCTGGAAGATGAGAAGGCAGTGGCGGATATCCGCCGCGAAGGTCTGCGTTTGTCGTTCCAGACGGACAAGACGTATGACCAAATTTACCAGCTTCTGCAGCAGATCAGCTATGTACGGAGCATCGTGCTTGAGAAACAACCGGATACGGGTGCTCCGTCCGTAGGCGAATTCACGCCCGAACTGGTCAAGGAGCAGCATAAGCTCGATTCTCCTGTGATTCCGCTGAGAGAAGCAACGCCGAGGGCGCAGGAGGAAACAAAGCGGGGCGCCTCATCCCAGCAGTCCAACTTTATAAGCGTACATATAGCAAAGCTCGATGAGCTTATGGATTTAGTTGGCGAGCTTGTCATCGCCGAAGCGATGGTCACGCAAAATCCCGATTTGCAGGGACTCGGCCTGGAGCTGGAGCAATTTCAGAAGGCTTCGCGCCATCTTCGTAAAATAACGACAGAAATGCAGGATATGGTGATGTCGATTCGCATGATCCCTTTATCCGGCACGTTTCAGCGCATGCACCGCATCGTCCGTGACATGGGCAAGAAGCTGGGGAAGGATGTGCGGCTGCAGCTGGTAGGAGAGGACACCGAGGTAGACAAGAACATTATTGACCATATTGCCGACCCGATTATGCACATGGTGCGGAATGCCATCGATCATGGGTTAGAGAGCGGTGAAGAACGGATACTGAGAGGGAAGCCGGCGTATGGAACGCTTACGCTGGAAGCGAGCCACGCCGGCGGCGAGGTGCTGATCCGGATCAGGGATGACGGGCGGGGCTTGGATAAAGAGAAGCTGCTGCAGCGGGCCAGGCAGAATGATTTACTCGTGAAGAACGAAAGCGAAATGACGGATAAAGAAATATACAGCCTCATTTTTTTGCCCGGATTCTCGACGAAAGACCAAATTACGGAGTTTAGCGGCCGCGGAGTCGGGATGGACGTGGTCACCAAGAATATCGAATCCGTTGGCGGTGTCGTGACCGTTGACAGCGCCCTGCATGAAGGTACCGTGATTACGATCAGAATACCTCTGACTATGGCGATTATCGATGGTATGAACGTTAGGGTAGGAGAGTCTCGTTATACACTGCCGACAACAGCGATCAAGGAGTCCTTCCGTCCAGAGGCCGGCGATATTATCACCGATCCGGATGGTGGCGAAATGATTATGGTGCGCGGACAATGCTATTCTATCGAAAGGCTGCATAGGCGGTTTGGGGTTCAGACCGATGTTACCAGATTGACGCAGGGGATACTCATCATGGTCGAGCAGAATGACCGGCAGATTTGCATATTTGCGGACGAGCTGATTGGCCAGCAGCAGGTGGTAGTAAAGGCGCTGCCTCCATATATCCATAATTTGACCAGCATTGCAGGCGTCTCCGGATGTACGCTGCTGGGCGATGGGAGCATCAGCCTGATCCTGGACGTCCAGGGCTTGCTGAACGGCAAGTAGTCCAGGCGGCGAAGCATGTTGTTTTTTTTGCTGCTGCTGAATAAGGAAGTGATCCAAGAAAGGAGGAAGGCATAACATGTCGAGTCAGATGCAGCAAGAGGATATCGAAATCGAGGACACGCAAACAGGTAAATTTCTGACCTTTCAACTGGAGGAGGAATTCTACGGTATTGAAATCAGGTATGTCACGGAAATTATCGGCATTCAGAAGATTACCGAAGTTCCGGAAATGCCTGACTATTTACGGGGAATTATTAATTTGCGCGGGAAGATCATTCCGGTGATGGACGTGAGGCTTCGCTTCAAGAAAAGCTTTCGCGACTACACGGACCGTACCTGCGTCATTGTGGTCGACATTAAGGATATCTCTATCGGACTTATTGTGGACAGCGTGTCTGAGGTGCTGTTCATTCCGGAGGAGGAGATGATACCGCCGCCAGAATTTCATAAATCGACGTCTAAATTCATTAAGGCCATCGGCAAGGTCGGGCAGGATGTCAAGCTGATTCTAGACTGCGAGAAGCTGCTTCACGAGCAAGAGGTTGAGGATTTGGGCGAGATCGTCCGGCCATAAACTGGCAGGGTTCTGGATATATTCCGGAAAATAATACTGGCAACGAAGGTTCAAATCATAAGACAACGGAGAGGAAGTGGTTCCCCTGGCTAGAGCATTTCGCAATTTAAGCATTGGCAAAAAGTTGAATATCGGATTCATGGCTGTCCTGGTCATTTTGGTGACATTATCCGTGATCAGCTACCAGAACTTCAGCAGAACCAGCAAAGCAATGGATTGGAACGAACATACATATGAAGTGCTGATGGGATTGCAAACCGTCCTGGACAGTATGGTCAATATGGAGACCGGGCAGCGCGGATTTGCGCTAACAGGGAATGAAAGTTCTCTTGAACCTTATGTAAGCGGCAAAGCCAGCTTTGAGCAGAGCTTTAATCATGTAAAGGAGCTGACCGCGGACAATCCATATCAGCAGGAATTGATGAATAAAATTCTATCCTTGCATCAGGAATGGGTGCAAGTCGCCGAGAATAGCATTCAGCAAAGACGGAATGTTGCTAACGGCATAGGTTCCATGGACGATATCGTTAAAGATGAGCAGGCAGCAAAGGGCAAAGCTACCTTTGACGAATTCAGGGCTATTATTGCGGAGAGCTCGGGCATAGAGTCAAAACTCTTGCTAGAGCGCAGCCAGGAAGTCGATAGAATAGAGTCGATGACCAAAACGTCGATCATCGCGGGTTCTGCTGCAGCCGTTGTGCTGTCGCTGTTGATTGCTCTCATCATTACAAGATTGATCACGCGCCCGATTTTTGAAGTGAAGCAGGCAGCTGAACAGGTTGCGGACGGAAACCTGGATGTTATGGTACAGGTACATTCGAAGGATGAGCTCGGAGCCCTGTCCGAAGCGTTCAGAATTATGGTGCATAACATGAACGACGTCCTGGCGAATATTAATACGGCAGCAGAGCAAGTCTCCTCCGGCTCGCGCCAGGTATCTGAGACGAGCATGTCTCTGTCTCAAGGGGCTACGGAACAGGCGAGCTCTGTGGAACAACTGACCGCCTCGTTAGAGGAAATTGCCGCGCAGACGAAGCAGAATGCCGATAATGCGACAGAGGCCAATGTATTAGTTGAGACAGCTAGAGAGAATGCTGTCCAGGGCAATACGCAGATGAAGGAAATGCTGGGCGCCATGGACGATATCAACAAAGCTTCGGAGAGCATTTCCAAAATCATTAAGGTCATCGATGAGATTGCCTTCCAAACGAACATTCTGGCGCTAAATGCCGCGGTTGAGGCAGCAAGAGCAGGACAGCACGGCAAAGGTTTTGCCGTGGTTGCTGAGGAGGTACGGAACTTGGCGGCCCGCTCGGCAAACGCAGCGAAGGAGACGACGGAAATGATCGAGGGCTCCATCCGCAAAGTGCAGGACGGCACGAAAATCGCCAACGAAACGGCATCTGCCCTCCAGCATATCGTGGAGGACGTGGCAAAGGTGGCCGAGCTGGTGAACGAGATTGCTATAGCCTCTAACGAGCAGGCCTCCGGCGTAAACCAGATCAATTTAGGGTTGATGCAGGTATCGCAGGTGGTGCAGGCGAACTCGGCGACCTCGGAAGAGAGCGCGGCAGCGAGCGAAGAGCTGTCGGATCAGGCAGAGCTGTTGAGAGAGCAGGTTGGCAGATTCAAGATCAAAAGCCAATCTCCGCCAGCTTACCGGGAGCATGGGCAGTTGAATCCGGAAGTGATGAGGCTGCTCGATTCGATGTCGGAGAAGAAAAGAATGCAGGCATTTGCAGAAGACGGCGACCCTGCAGCGGCCGGAACCGCGCCGCGTAAAATTATGCTGTCGGATCACGACTTTGGCAAATATTGAGGATCATGACAACCGATGTTTACGATAACGGATAGAGAATTTGCGCAGCTCGCCTCTTATATTCATTCGAACAGCGGCATTTATCTGAAGCCGGAGAAAAAAATGCTAGTGCTCGGCAGGCTGCATCAGGTTCTCCTGCAGCTCGGCCTTGATAATTTTACCGATTATTACGAGTATCTGGTCTCGGATCAAAGCGGAGCCGCGATGGGTACGCTGATCAATAAAATTACGACCAACCACACGTTTTTCATGCGGGAAGCGAATCATTTTCATTATTTTAAAAACCATGTATTGCCGTATTTAAAGCAGACTGTGGCGAGCAGGGATTTGCGCATATGGAGCGCCGGATGCTCAACGGGAGAGGAGCCATACTGCCTCGCTATGCTGATGGACGAATATTTCGGCATAAGTAAGAAGGAGTGGGATACAAAGCTGTTGGCCACAGATATATCGGACAAGGTGCTTAGTCTGGCGAGACAGGGAATATACGAGAAGGGAACGATCGGGAATCTCCCCAAGCATTGGAGGAACACATATTTTACAAAGCTGGACGAGGACCGGGTCCAAATTGCCGAGGGCATCCGCAGGGAGATTATTTTCAGGCGGTTTAATCTGATGTCGCTGAGGTTTCCTTTCCGCAGGAAGTTTCACGTTATCTTTTGTAGAAATGTCATGATCTATTTCGATAACCGCACAAAAGCGGAGCTTATTCAGCGTTTCTATGATTGGCTCGAGCCGGGCGGGTACCTGTTTATCGGGCATTCGGAGACGATTGACAAGACGCAGAGCCGATTCCATTATGTTATGCCTGCGGTGTTCCGCAAGAATTGAGGGAAGGCAGTAGGAGGCGTATGAAAAGCAGGATAAAAGTACTGGTCGTCGATGATTCTTTGTTGTTTCGGACTTTTATAAGCAAAGGAATATCCACTGACCCCGCGCTGGAAGTGGTGGCGACCGCAAACGATCCCTTTGACGCTAGGGATAAAATCATCAGGTACAATCCGGATGTGATGGTCTGTGATGTGGAAATGCCGAGGATGAACGGCATTGAATTTCTGCGCCGCCTCCTGCCTCAGCATCCGCTGCCCGTCGTTATTGTCAGCGCGGTGAGCCAAGCAGTGTTTGAGGCCATGAGCGTGGGGGCGGTGGATTTCATGACCAAGCCCGATATGAGCGCTCTCGGCAGGATTGAGCCGTTCGTGGAGGAATTGATTCAGAAAATCCATATCGCTGCCAAGGCAACGGTTGTCAGTCCTGCCATGACGGTCATCGAACCTGTTCCTCATGCAGAGAGGATGAGCACGGACAAGAAGCTGATTGCCATAGGCGCCTCAACAGGAGGCACGGAAGCCATTTATAATCTGTTGAAGCTGATGCATCCACAGCGTTACCCAGGGCTTGTCATTGTCCAGCATATCCCGCCGGTGTTCTCCACGATGTTTGCGGAGCGGTTGAACCGGTTCACCGCATGGATGGTCAAGGAGGCGGAAACAGGCGATATCATCGAGCCCGGCAAGGTATTGATGGCACCTGGCGACCGCCATATCAGGATCAGGAAATTTGGCAGCGGTTATAAAGTCGTTTGTTCTCAGGGGGAAAAGGTAAGCGGGCATTGTCCCTCAGTTGACGTATTGTTCGAATCTGTCGCCAAGGAAGCCGGCAAAGAGGCGCTTGGTGTGATTCTGACTGGCATGGGTTATGACGGAGCGAGAGGCATGCTCGCCATGCGCAGAAGAGGAGCAAGGACGATCGGGCAGAACGAGGAATCGTCAGTTGTTTACGGAATGCCCAGGGCTGCCTATGAACTGGGCGCCGTGGAGAAGCAGGCTGCGCTGCAGAACATTCCCCGCCTGATCAACGCCATGCTATAATCGGTTGGAGTGAAGGATCGAGCGATGTAATGAAGGAGGACTCCATTTGGCGATTACGATACAGCAGGTTTTGGATCAATTGACGGCGCCTGCACCCGCTCTAGAGAATACGGTGGACAGGCTTCTAACGGGAGATCCGGGCGACTCCGTAACTGGAATTGGCATTACATTTATGCCGACGCAGCAGGTGATTCAGCATGCCGCTGACTTGGGCGTCAATTTATTGATTACTCATGAAGGCCCTTATTACAGCCATCATAGCCAGACGGATTGGCTGCAGGGGGATTCGGTCTACGCACAGAAGCAGGGATTGATCGAGGCTTCGGGGCTCGCGATGTTCAGGCTCCATGACTACATTCACAAATACGAGCCGGACGGAATTACGGCTGGCTTAGTGCAGGCATTGGACTGGGAGGATTATATTGATCGCATTCACCCGGCCTCGACGATCCTTGATCTGCCGGATATGACTGTAGCCGAGATTGCGGATCATTTGAAGCTGAAGCTTAATGTCCCATACGTCCGTGTTGCCGGGGATATGACGATGCGCTGCAGACGGACAGGATTGCTGGTCGGGTATCGCGGCGGCGGCGCAAATGCGATTCCTTTATTTGCCCAAGAGAATCTGGATTTGATTATTGCCGGAGAGGGGCCGGAGTGGGAGACGCCCGAGTATGTGCGAGACAGCTGGCAGCAAGGACGGTCTCGTGCCTTAATCATGCTCGGCCATGCCGAGAGCGAGGCGCCTGGCATGAGAGCTTTAGCGAAGCGGCTGGAAACGTGGTTCCCGGCAGTTCCGGTTCATTTCCTGGAGGAACAGCCGCTATATCAAATTGTGTGATCATCAATACGCCTTAATAGCAAAGACGGTGCCCGAGGTTCCTCGCGGCAGCCGTCTTTGCTTTTGTTTGCTGCAAAAATAAATCCGCATGAGTTGACTTACTTGGATTCTACGTATGATTCTCCGACAATTTGTGAAAGTGAATACTTGTCCACAGGGAGGGACTTTTCTAGAAATGTTGCCACTTCTTGCTGCTCAAGATCGTACATGATTTCAATTTCTTTGGAGAATAAGCGCTTCTCTCTCATTAGAAGGGCTGCCATTTCCGGAACGGCGCGTACCTGCAGGGATTCTGCTTCCAATACTTGGGACAGTGCCTTCACATAGTCTGCTAATGATCTGGCCCCGACGATTTTCACGCCTTTATTGTCACTATTGACCATAATGATCGTCGGGAAGCCCCGTACTCCAAGCGACCGGGACAGCTCGAAATCCTCCTCCAGCAAACTCTGTGCAGCAGGCATGGCGGCTTGGTCAACGATATCGGCTCCATTCAGGCCCACTTGGCTGACGATATCGGCGAGCACTTCGTCGGTACCGATGTTTCGATTGAAGGCAAAAACCGCTTCCCTCGCCCGCCGCAAAAACGTATCTGCCAGCTGCACATTCTGCTGCTGAATGATTTTATATACTCGAGAGGGAATGTATGAGGATTGCACGGGATTATCCAGCCACAGTGAGCCGTCGATCGGCATGCGGGAATGTTCGCCGACTTCGCGCCAGTGGCCGGCTACATCTGCCGGACTTTGAATGCCGTTGCTGACATCGGCAAAGCCGTTCCAGCTCTCCAGCAAACCGCCCATTACCGTATGGAACTGGAAATAATGTCCGTATTGCTCCTGAAAGCGTCTTAGTACGGGCTCAAGCGCCCAGCAGTGGGAGCAGATGGGATCGGTGACATAATAAAGCTTCACTTTCTTCTCAGGCTCGTTCAGATCGATAAGCTCCACCGTATCGTCGCCCGCTTCACCGCATACTCCTGTTTGTAAATCACACATCATATTCTGGGTTGTCATATGTTTTCTTCCTCTTTTCCGTGTAGATTCTCATATTGCTGAGCCCATTTCTGGATAGGCGTTAACGCTGCCGTTAAAGACCGGCCCTTCTCCGTCAATTCATATGAAATGGTAACCGCGGGGTTTGCCGTAATCTTCTTCTCGATTAAACCGTATTCGATCAGCTCGGCCAGCTTCAAGGACAAGGCCCTTGATGTGATGTCCGCTAAATCCCGCTTGATATCCGAGAAATGAGCGGAACCATTTGCGCATAGGGACAGATAATGAAGGATCAATCCATTCCACTTCTTCCCAAGGATGCTGAAGGAATACTCTAGGTACGGGCAAACTTGAATAATTATCGCCTCCCTATGTAACATGAGATATATTAATTATATCCGCTATAAAAAATAAAGCAAGTATAAAAATTATACATAAAATTAATGCAGAATTGTGCTCGCTCCGATAAAATAAGGGGGATGTCCGAAAAATTTACATATTCATAGGGAGAGCGTTATGACGGGATTTTTTATGACGATTTGGCAGCGGCTTGGCATTGAGCCTACAAATGATATCAAGGAAATTAAGCGGGCATATGCCAAGCAGCTTCAGGTTTATCATCCAGAGGAAGACGCCGAGGGGTATCAGGAGCTCCGCGAGGCATATGACCGGGCAATAAAGCTAGTTAAGCAGCGGATAGATCGTTCAGATGATCACATCCCTGTTCAAACCATAGAGCGACACGAGCCAGAAGACCAAGAAGACCAAGAAGACCAGGAAGGCGAAGAGAACGCGGCCGTTTTCATTTCTAGGCTCCCGCGTGATGCCGGGGTTGTTTTTTCGGAAACAGAGCTTCATGAACTTGGGGATTCCTCCGAAAGTGTCGATGAGTTCATAGCGCAAGCAATCGCCATATATGACCATTTCCCAACCCGGATTTCAAGAGACGCATGGATTGAGCTGCTCAATTCCAAGATAGCTTGGGACATCTATAGTAAAGATGAAATTAACTGGCGGATGTTCGAGGTACTAAAAAGCCGCCGCTATTTGCCTCAAGAAGTGTGGCAGCTGCTGGAGGGCTTCTTTGGATGGAGACACGAGTTTACGGCGCAATGGAGAGAGCAAGAATTTGCCGGAGCCGATCCCTTCCTAGAGTACTATGATAAGCAGTTGGCCGAACCTGGGCTAAATTATGAGTTTCTGTTAAGTGCGGGCAATATCGACTATGACCGATTTTTAAGCTGCCGGTATAAGGGCTTTCAAGCCCTGTTCGTCAATGATTTGAAGGAAGCAGGGAGATTTCTTGAAGAAGCCTATGGTCTCTTTGCCGAAGATCCCGATCTGCTCCGTCTGCTGGGTGAATATTACTTGCGAAAGGGGAACGAGGAACAAGCCCTGCAGGCTTATGGAAGGCAGATCAGAGTCGTGCCGGATGAGATGGAGGGCTACCTTGCTCGGGCTCGCATCTTCTTCCGGCAAGGACAGTATGCTCAAGCTGTAGAGGACTATCAATGGGTGCTGTCTCGGATACCGCATCTGATGGAGGCCAAGCTGTCGCTGGGCCATTGCTGGCTGAAGCTAGGCCAAGAAGACAGGGCCAGAACATGTTATCTGGAGGTAGGAGAGCAGGCAGATCCCGCTTCTCTGGAAGCGGTACAGGCGCTGCAAGGATTGGCTCATGCTCACCCTGAGCATGTAAGGAAGTTGTACAACGAACGGAGAGCAGCCCGACGACAGAAGTTCGAACTGAAATCATCTTGGCTGCAGATCTGTGTGTTTGTACTCACGCTGCTCAGCTTAGGCTGGTATGTGCATTCTGTGATGATGGAGACAAACATCAAGAAGACCGCTACGGTTACAAGCCTTGATCAACTGGAGAATGCCCCAAAAAACAGCTATGTGACCATAACTCTTACGGACGTATTGGACGTTGGTTTAGGCCTGTATGAACTGCAAATGGGCGAAATGAAAGGAACTACAATGATTCAGGGGAGATCCGCATCTGAGAAGAATTTGCAGTATTACGGCTTTGCCAAGCACTATATTTACATTGGAAGCTTGGAAGGGCAGCACATCGTATTTCTATCGGAAAAATGGCTTGGGGACAGCGCTTCGCTGCTGATGCGCCCCGTGACCATCACCGGGTATGCACGTATGCTGGAATCCACGGATGTTGAGTCTGCAGTCTCTTTTTCACTTCGCGGTCTGCCCGCCGAAACCCAGAAGACGTCTAAGCTTTATCCGAAATATATCGAAGAAGGTCCGCAGCTTCAGAACAAGTCTATGGTCGGCCGGGGAAATTCGTTGGCTTTTTATTTATTCCTATGTTGTGTAACCTGGGGTCTTCGTTTGCATATGAAGAAGAAAAAAGCGTGGAAAGCTGCTTATTCGGAAAGGACAAGCCTATGATTAGAGCATTGAGAAGTCGGATTTTTTATTGTGCGATGACTGAAGCACTGTTTTTGAATGACCCGCTGAACGATCACAGTGTCGCGGGGTTGAATCGGCTCAGCGTGCTGTCCAGTCAATTGCTCGACAATTGGATGTATCATCACTATGGAATAAAAAGTTCAATAACTTGCGACAGAAAACTGAAATGGCTGCTGTATGAGGGATACAGATCAGAGTTCAAACAGTTGAGGGATAGTCTGGCTGCCTTGCCAATGACGGAGCGCGACCTGTACATTGCCAGTCTTCCAGACTCCGATGAGCGGAAGAGCAAATTGAGGCGGGTTAACCAGCTCATGCCTAATTTGGGCCGGCCGGGGATTGCGGCTTATGATTATGCGTTATATCTGGCCGTCGCTCAATCTGGCGTCAGATTGGGTTATTTGGCTTTCAATGAAGCGCGGTTCTTTTCACGAGAAATTGCCAAGCTGGCTCAGAGCCAGTATGAGAGCTGGGACGAATATCATTTGGCCTGCATCGCCGGTATGCATTATCTTAGCGGCAACGATAAATCTCAAAAAGAGGATTACAGCACGTATATGCACGCGCGAATGCTGTCCCGAAGGCTCAGTCCCAGCAAGCGGATCAGTTGGCGAGCCAAATTGTAGGGCTCAGCATGAACAAAAGGCCATTAGAGAAGGCTTGATCCAGTGATCAAGCCTTCTTACAAATTATGCTTCCCCCTAATTCCACTTGCTTAATGGAACAGTTTGCGGATGTCTTTCATATGCTCCATCGCCAGATCATAGCCATGCTGGCATGTATCGCGCAGCTTGCCGACATTCTTCTCAAAGCTGTCCAGCGGCACCTTCGGACGGATAATGACCGCTTGGCCCTCTTGCTCCAATCGCTCGCAATAGGCGACAGTCTCATTATAACGTTCATGCCTCGTCAGCAATATTTCCTCCAGCAGCGGGTATTTTCGTCTTAATAATCTGGCTACCGCTGCATTTTGCTTGCTGAATGTTTTAACGTACCCCTCCGGCTGGGTCAAAATAATTAAATGCTTCTCATTGCCGTCCTCAACGGCCTTGCGGATCGGAATCGGGTCGGTTAACCCGCCGTCATAGTATTTGGCGCCGTCCATTTCGATTGCCGGAAAAAACATGGGAATGGCACAGGTAGCCCTGAGCATGGTCATTGCTTCGTCAATTTGCAGACCATCCATATATTCCGGCCGGCCGGTCAACGCGTTGGTAACGCCGACAAGCAGCTTGCCTTCATAGCTGTTGAACGTTTCCATATCGAAAGGGATCAGTTGGCCTGGAATTTCACCAAAGATGAAATCCAGCCCGAACAGGCTGCGATGGCGCAGAAAATTCCGGTATCCAATGTAGCGGGGATCGTTGCGGTACTGCTCCACGATATCCAGGTTCCTTCGTTTCTGCTTGGATATATAAGAAAATCCATTACTGATTCCCGCGGATACTCCAATGCAATAAGGGAACATAATTTCCTCGTCCAGCAGCGCATCCATGACGCCCGCGCTGAAAATCGGGCGCAGAGTTCCCCCTTCCAATATTAAGCTTGGCACTTCAACTCACCTCATTAGGTACATATAGGATGAAATAACAGGAATAAACACTTCTATATTATAGTTTAATGTCGGAGCTATTTATTATCAAACGTAACAGATATGATTTTTGCGGCGGGAATAAAGACAAGCCTTCTGTTTGTATCGCGGATTTCAAAATTATCACTATGAACAGCGACCAGTGTTCCAGGAATGGTTAAGCTCATTGTCTGAATGGCAAGAGACTCGCCGGCGAATTTGCTGAGCCGTTCCACCGTCTCGGAATCGGGGAATGTAGCTGCGGCGAGCAGGCTTTCCAAATGCTCAACCCGCTGCTTCAGCAGCTCTAGCCCAGCATGCAGCAGGCGGAGCTCCAGCTTGCGCCGTTTGAACAAGCGGCTGAAGATGCCCATCATAGATTCCTCCTTTCTGAATATGATGTGAATCGCAATATATCGTATGCTCGATAGATTCATAGAGTTTGGACAAGTGTGCTGCCAGCAGCGTAAAGTTATTTTAAGATATTAGTACGTGTAAAAATGCGGTATGATAGGTATATTGATAGTTATTAATTTTTAAGGAGAGAGCAGGCTATGATTAAACATATTGTATTGTTCAAGCTAAAGGATTCTTCGCCGGAGAGCATTGAGAGAACGGCTGGCGTTCTTCGCGATATGGAAGGAAAGATCGAGCAGCTTCGCAGCATCGAGGTAGGGATCGACGTCGTCAAGTCTTCGCGTTCTTACGATATAGCGCTGGTTACCACATTTGATTCCCTTGAGGATCTGCAGGGCTATCAAGTGCACCCTGTGCATAAGAAAGTGATCGAGCATATGGCGGAAGCCAGAGAGAGCCAGGTTGCTGTTGATTTTGAATTCTAATACGGCACGTGGAAGGAGGAGACTTTCGTGTATTACGTTAATCGGGAACAAATCGAGCGCAGATTACATATGCTGCCGGAAATTGTACAGGTTCTGAATTCACCGGATACGTTAGAGGCTCAGAATTCAAGGCTCTTGGAACGTTACGCCATAGAGAGAGCGCTTCATCTGGCGCTGGAAATCGTTACGGATGTAGGGAGCTATTTAATCGATGGCTTTATTATGCGGGATGCAAGCAGTTATGAGGACATCATCGATATTATGCTGGACGAGAAAGTGGTGGACGCGGGCCTGCATGCTGTTTTGATCGAGCTGGTACGTCTGCGCAAGCCGCTGGTGCAGGAGTATTTTGCCGTCGACCGCGGGGCAGTTGCAGCTCTCTTGAAGCAATTGAAGGAAGCAGGGGCGCTTACTGTCTTTGCTGAGCGCGTTCGTGCATATTTGGATCAGGAAGGAATCGAGAGCTGACCGGCTTGCAGGAAATTATCCCAAAATGTCCTCTTCACGTTGTGTCGAAACAAGCATCTGCTGCTTATAATGAATTAACTATATAGGCATTAGCCCTGATGTACGGGCGTGCCGCATAAGGAGAGATGTATCGTGAGCAAAGGAAACAAAGGGTGGATATGGGGCGCAGCCATCGGTACGATTGTCGGTTCGGTTACGGCGCTGCTGTTTGCTCCTAAACCGGGAAAAGAGCTCCGCAAGGATATTGCTGACGGGGCGCGTCAGGTCGGAGAGAAAACAGGCGAGATTGCCGGCAAGGTTACTGAACAGAGCGTTCATTTGGCCGAGATTGTAAAGGAAACCGCTGGAAATATCATTCATGACATTCAGGCCTGGCGTGAGAGCAAGGGCGAGGAAGAAAACCCGGATGAAGGCAAGGAAGTGCAGATCTCCGCATTCCCTGGGGAGAACGAAACCGAAGAAGCGGAAGCGTTCGCAGCTGCAGCCATCGAAGCCGACGCTGACGAAGCTGCTGAAATAGCCGAAGCTACCGAGCAGACGGCCCTGGCTGAGAATGAGGATAAGGATACAATCCAAGCATAATCGAATCGCCGAATATGATGAAGAAAAGGACCCTGCAGGGTCTTTTTTCTCGCATTTAGCAGGACAGGCTCCCGTGTTCGTTCCTTGTCACGTTCTCGTGGCATGGGGTAATATTAATTAGTACACTTTAGGATGAACGGTCATAAAGTAACGTAAAGCATCTAAACTATAATAAAAGGAAGCGGTATGTTCGTGCAGCAAGCCATCGCAATATTAGACTCGGGAGTGGGCGGTCTTACCGTGGCCAAAGAAGTCATGAGACAGCTCCCCAGAGAGAAAATCATCTATTTCGGGGATACCGCCCGATCTCCATACGGGCCCCGGTCTCCGGAAGAGGTCACTTTGTTTACCGAGCAAATCGTGGACTATTTGATTCAATTCAATCCGAAAATGATTGTCATCGCGTGCAACACTGCAACAGCAGCTGCACTCGAGCACATTAAGAAGAAGGTAAGCATCCCGGTCATCGGGGTAATACATCCTGGGGCAAGGGCTGCGATCAGCGCCACAAAGACGGGCCGGGTCGGGGTGATCGGTACGGTCGGCACGATTAATAGCGGAGCGTATATTACGGCTTTGAAGGAGCTCAATCCCGCGATCGACGTGGAGAGCGAAGCGTGCCCGGATTTTGCTCCCCTGGTGGAGAAGGGGCAGTTCGAGACACCGGAGGCACAACTGGTCGTGGAGCATTCGCTGCAGGAAATGAAGCAGCATCCGATCGATTGCCTGATCCTCGGGTGCACGCACTATCCATTCCTGAAGCGTTCGATTCAGGCAGTCATGGGGCCGAAGGTGAAGCTGATCAGTTCCGCAGACGAGACCGCGCGCGAGATCAGCACCGTGCTGTATCAGAAAGGGCAGCTGGCCCGGGGCAATGAAAGTCCGATTCATCAGTTTTTTTGCAGCGGGGATTCGGAAATGTTCAACAAAATCGCCCGCCAGTGGCTGGGGGAGCAGATCGAGCTTACCCCCATCGTATGGCAGGTTTCCACGCCTTCCTAAGCTGGAAAATGCGAACAACCTTTGCCGGCAGGAGTTATCCGGCAAAGGTTGTTTTTGTGTCAGCTCGCTAATAAGCCAAGCGTAGTGTAAGCAATATTACAATAAAAAATAACGCTAAAATGGATGAAGGAGGATAATGATGCAGCTGCTCGCCATGTTGACGATGCTGATCGATCATGTAGGATTGCTCTTTTTTCCCGATCAGCCCCTCTGGAGAATCATAGGCCGAATCGCATTTCCCCTATATGCTTACGCTTTGGCGCTAGGGCATCGGCATACATCCTCGCGCGGCAAATACGTGCTCCGGCTGCTCGGTATCGCGGCGTTGTCGCAAATTCCGTATCAACTGGCTTTTGATACGAATGAATTGAATGTCGTCTTCTCGCTTTGCGCAGCGGCGATCCTGCTTCGTGTGCTCGATGGGCTATCTCCAAGCTGGATCTCCTACGCGCTGATTGCCCTGGTTTGTGCGCTGTTCGAGGTGTTTCCCTTCGAATATGGAGCATATGGACTGCTTCTCATGCTTATATTCAATTATATGAAGCCCGGTCCGATGCTCGTCGGAATGCATTTATTATTGAACTTGGCTGCGCTGTTTGCTTACGGCTGGGTCATCCAGCTCTTTAGCATCATTCCGACGATGATCATTGCGTACGGGCCGAATTTATGGAGAAGGCTGGAGTCGTGGCGGATGCCTCGCTGGCTCTGGAGAACGTTCTACCCGGCGCATTTGGCCGTGCTTGCCGTGATCGTTCACCTTATTGGCGAGTAGCTGCTGGCCGACCCGGCGCTCAATAAAGGAGGAATAGAGGTGTTGGCGTCAGTAAGCAATGGCCTGGAGCCTATCGTGCGCATCCATAAAGGATACCGCTATGAGGACGGGATAGCCGATATTAGACAGCTGCAAGGACGTTACGGCTGTCTAAGGCGCGTGGAGGTTGGCAAAAGCGTGCTCGGCAAATCCATCGATGCACTCGTGCTAGGAAGCGGGGAGGAGTGCGTTCATGTGAACGCCTCGGTTCATGCCAATGAGTGGATTACGACGCCGCTGCTGCTTCGCTTCATCGAAGAGCTGGCGGCTGAGCTGGAATCCTCGTCCGGCAGGGGAGAGGCCGGCAGGCTGACCGAGGGTCTGCTGGACCGGATAACGCTATGGGCGGTGCCGATGGCCAATCCAGACGGTATAAATTTGTCGCAGGATGGCTTATGGCCGGAATGTCCCTATAGGGAGCACCTCTTATCGTGGAACAGCGGTGTGGAAGATTTCAGCCGCTGGAAGGCAAATATCCGCGGCGTCGATCTTAACGATCAATTTCCCGCGGGCTGGGAGGAGGAGCGAGCCCGGCGCAGTACGGGCGGCCCAGCCCCTCAGGACTACGGGGGAAGCGCGCCGCTAAGCGAGCCGGAAGCCGCCGCGCTCGCCAGCCTGACGCGAAGGTTGGGGTTCAGCAGAGTAGCGTCGCTGCATACCCAGGGGCGTGAAATTTATTGGAATTACCGGGACCTGGAGCCGGATGGCTCCGAAGCTTTAGCCGATAGGCTAGCCCAGGCCAGCGGATATAGGGCGGTGAAGCTTACAGGCAGCGATGCAGGTTACAAGGACTGGTTCATTAGCGAATTTCGCCGTCCCGGCTTTACGATCGAAGCGGGGGTTGGCGTCAACCCGCTGCCGGCAGGGCAATTTGAGGCAATTTATGGAGAAATCAAGCCGCTGTTGACCGAGTTTATCCGGGGGTAACCCCCGGATTTGCTTTTTTAAATGGCCTAAATTAGGGTATTGTAATGAATAAGCCATACCGGCCATAATGAATGATAAGGCGATGGCGCAAAGAGGAGGGGGAAGCAGTTGTGAAATGGAGAAGATTGTGGTCGCTCCGGCATTGGTCGCATATATTCCGCCGCGTTCCAAGGCTGCTTGCCTCATCGCGGGTTCCTGTATGGGACAAGCTGCTGCTGATCGTTCCAGCCCTGGCCTATTGGGTGCTGCCGGACGTATTGCCGTTTATTCCGATAGACGATATGGCCGTGACAATGCTGCTGATGGACTGGTTCGTGGGGAGAGCCGAGCGCAAGCATCCGTTAACCTAATCAGGCAGAGGGGAGACATGCTTGCGTGAACCGTTGACATTCTTTACAATAGGAATGTTAGGTAGTCATAAGAAGATAGGAGCGATCATATGAGCGTAAAAATTACCCGCAATGCGGCGAAGGTGATAAAGAGGGAATTGGATAAAGAAGAGAACAAGGGTCTTGTGCTGAAAGTGTTCATCACTCATGCTCATGGGGATCACGCCCATTACGGACTCGATTTGGTCAAGCCTGCCGAGACGGACCAAATCGTAGCTACGGATAAGGACATCGACGTCGTTATTGATCTGAACGAACCGCTTCTTGAAGGCGTGAAGATCGACTATCTATATTTTCCGGAGGAAGGCTTCGTTATTACGAATCCATCCAAAGGAAATCACGGTGATCACTAGCACTTTGAAAGAAGAAGGGATTCAGCATGGCTAATGACATTCGCATATGCGATAAATGCAATCATATACGGATGAAGACGTTCGTGCCCAAGCTGCAGAAGCTGGCGCCGGACGCGGAGATTAAGGTTGGCTGCAAATCTTATTGCGGCCCATGCGGGAAGCGGGCGTTCGTATACATTAACGGACGCTACATCAGCGCTCCGACCGAAGACGAGGTACTGACCAAGGCGGCTCCTTTCGTGAAGAAGCCCAAATAAAGCGTTGAAAGAAGCATCCGAACCAAGAAGAGCTGCTTATTTCTCTTGCGAGATAAGCAGCTCTTCTTTGCGTTGCGGGCAGGGAGCAGGATGTAAGGATCAACAAAGATCAATTTAGCGATACTCCCGGAGCAGATTGTACTGGATGACCCGGTCCGATATGGACAGGCGCAGTTTCGCTTCTTCATAACCTCGACGGCACTGCTCTATATCTGTCAGCTCTCTTGTGTCGAGGCTGTAGCAATCCCCGTGCTCGAAGAGGCCATCGGCGGAAGGAGTGTAGTACACGCGCCCATCGGTAAATGCCCCCGAGCGCAGCGCGACGAAGCGGTCTCCGCTTCCAAATAAATCGTTGCCCATCATGTAATAGGAATCGGTCTTAATTCCGAGCAGATGAAGAATAGAGGGCGCCATGTCCAGCTGTCCCGCTGGCTCCTGGTACACGCCGGCTTGTCCGTTGTCCGGCAGATGAATTATAAGGGGCACCTGATTCATAATTTGATGCATGTCGAGCTCTGACAATGATCTGCCCAGGAACTGCTCATAAGGCCCTTTATCCTTAAGCGAATTATCATGATCCCCGTATACATACAGAATCGTATGATCCCATATCCCTTTCTGCTTCATTCCTTCGATGAGCTGTCCTAAGGCTTCATCGGCATAGTGAACGGATTCTAGATAGCTGCCGAAGAGGGTTCCCTGGAATTCGCCGACATCTAGCTTGCGTTCTGAGGCCGGCAGCTGATAGGGGTGATGGCTTGTCAGAGTTACTAGAAAGGCATAGAAGGGCTGCCCGCTGTCCCGCGTCATGAAGTCGAGCGACTGGCGGAAGAAGGATTTGTCCCCAAGCGACCAGCCGAGCGGTTCATCCATCATGTAGTGCTTTTTGTGATAAAAATGATCATAGCCCATCGCCTTGTACATGGCATTGCGGTTCCAGAAGCTGCCTTCGTACGCATGGTAAGCCCCTGTCTCATAGCCGTGTTCGCCTAGTATTTGCGGGAGCATATCGTAATTGTGATTCGGAAAGCGGACGAAGACTGAGCCCGTAGGCAGCGGGTGCAGGGAGCTGTTCGAGGAAAAATCAGCATCTGAGGTACGCCCTTGCCCTGTCTGATGATAATAGCCCGCAAAGTACATGCTGTCCTTCATGAGCTGGTTGAGATGAGGTGTGATTTCCTCTCCGCCGATCTGTTTCCCAATTACAAAATTCATCAGGGCTTCCACCTGAACGACGATGACATTGCTATCCTTATAAGCGGCAAAAGTATCGTTATGTGCCTTGCGCTTCTCTGCGGCTTCGCGGAACCAGCGCTTGATTTCCTCGTGTTCTTCTGCGGTTAGTGCTGGCTTGCTGCTCAAATGCTCCTTGGCGTAGCGGTAAGCATCGTAATAATGGAACCCGAACAGCCCGGTGATATTATATAGGGACAAATTCCACCAGTTGCCCGTAAATAACTCGCCGGCCCAGGTGTTCTTGTAATGCTGGATCGGCCCGATCGTCAGGACATATCCAAGCACAAAGGCCAGCAGTCCCATAAGCAGGCGGGCCATCGGCCGTTTTCCGCCTTTTGCATAGGAGGCGCCAGTATTGCCGTTGCTGTCCTGCTGTAGACGCTGAGAATTGAGCCGCCGGCGAAGAAGCCAGGCGCCAAGAATGACAGCCGCGATCAACCAGTCGGCGGCAAGCCATATGTCGCTAGGCATGATCAGGGAGGAGATGCTCTCGCCAAGTTCTCCGACCTGGCCCGCTTGAAGGAGGACAGGCACCGTAATAAAATCCCTGAAATACCGGTAGTACACAAGGTCGGCGAAAATAACGCCCGTAAGCAGGACATTCAGCAGCGCGAGGGCTGTCGAACGGGCGCGGGTGCTCAGCCATAGCGTCCAGAAGGAGGCAAGGATCAGCGATCCGATCGCGATGAGGTTATCCAGCCGGTTCATATCTATATTGTTCGCATTTAAGTTGTGATGCAGATAGCGGAGCTTCCAGAACAAGGCGAAGACGAATAAAGGATACTCGAGATGGCGATAGCGCAAAATGCCCGGAATCAGCCGCCATAGACGCATGCAGCCGAATTTCGATGAACGGCCTGGATGCTTCGGCACAGGTCCTCAACTCCTTTCAAAGGGAAACCCCTTCCCGGGCATTAATGCCGCGGAGGAAGGGGACCCAGAAATTGCAGATATTGGCACTCGATTCGGCCGTTGAACAGCTTGCGGCGTTTGTCTGCCTTGCGCTGAAAATCATGCTCGAATTGCTTGGTAGGCGTGAGTGCAAAGAACGACCAGGTCGGAAGCCCGGCTGCCACCCGGCCAAGCTGGGAAATCAGCTTGCGGACTTCCTTCTCCTCACCGATCCGCTCGCCGTACGGCGGGTTCGTGATCAGGCAGCCGTAGTCGCCCTGGGGCTGTATTCTGGCTGCTGGCAGAACCTCAAAAGCGATCTCCTTGCCGAGCCCGGCGCTCTTGGCGGAAGCCGTGGCTATCTCGATCGCATTCGGATCAATGTCGCTGCCGGCGATGTTCAGCGGGATATCATCCTGTACCGCGTCGAACGCTTCTTCGCGCGCTTGCTGCCACAGTTCCTCAGGAAGGACTGGCCACCCCTCGGCGTTGAAGGAACGGCGCAGCCCAGGGGCGATATTCCAGCCGATCATCGCGGCTTCAATCGGCAGTGTCCCTGATCCGCAGCAAGGGTCATAGAAAGGGCGCGACGGATTCTGATTCCAGCGGCTGAGCAAAATCATGGCGGCAGCCATGGTCTCCTTCAGAGGAGCTTCAGTCGCCAGCTTGCGGTAGCCGCGTTTATGCAATGCCGGTCCGGTCGTATCGAGCGTCAGCAGCGCTATGTCATTCAGCAGATTGATTTCAATGACGTAGCGCGGTCCGGTTTCCTCGAACCATTCGGTGCGGTAGGATTCCTTGAGCTTCTCGACAATCGCTTTTTTGACAATTCCCTGGCATGCGGGAACGCTGCTTAACTGGGATTTGTGGGAACGGCCTTCGACGGGGAACTCGCCATGGGCCGGAATCCAGTCCTGCCAAGGGAGCGCCTTTGTTCCTTCGAACAGCTCATCGAACGTGACCGCAGAGAATTCACCCATTTTGATTAGCACGCGATCTGACGTGCGCAGCCATAAGTTGCAGCGGCAAATGTCAATGAAATCTCCGGTGAAATTCACCCGCCCGTTCTCAACCTTCGTATCTTCGTACCCCAGTTCTTTAAGTTCCCTAGCCACGACGGCTTCAAGTCCCATAGGGGAGGTCGCGATTAATTGCAGTGGACCTGGCATATGAATATATCAACTCCGTTTTGTCAGTTGTAGTCATCGTCTAAAAACCATACAATTCAGTATAGGACAATGTCAATGAAGATACAAACGAATTCGGCAAGAATTCAGGCTGAGAGGAGCATCCGATTTTATGTTAACCCCTGAACAATACAGCGAGGAATTATACGCTGAGGATGAACAGTTGAATAAAGTGAAGCAATCGATTGAAGACAGCGGAATCAGGGACGTATCGGTCGTCCCGGGCTACGGCAGGCTGCTGACTTTGCTGGTCAAGTCCTCCGGGGCCAAGTCGGCTCTGGAAATCGGCGCGCTGGGCGGATACAGCGGAATTTGCCTGGCGAGAGGACTTTCCGAGGGCGGGAAGCTCGTCTCATTGGAGCTGAAGGAAGAGAATGCAGCTTTGGCCCGCAGCAATATGGCGGCAGCCGGTTACGGAGAGATTGTGGACTATCGGGTCGGTCCGGCCCTGGACAGCCTGATCGAGCTGGAGCGGCAGGAGCGGCGGTTCGACTTCTTCTTTATCGATGCAGACAAAGAGAATTACCCGGTATATTTGGAATATGCGATCAAATTGGCACTACCCGGGGCGATCATCGCCGGGGACAACACGCTGCTGCGCGGCCGAACCCTGAACCCGGACAAAAACGGCCCTGCCGTACTTGCCATGCGCAAGTTCAATGAAATGATTGCCCGGGACGAACGTCTCCTAAGCACCTTTTTACCGGCCTTTGACGGTCTAGCTCTAGCGCTCGTTAAATAATGTTTATTTTGCATACTGCATACATGTGAGTTTGCAATGTAAAAGAAATAACCTCGCCGCTTTGGCGAGGTTATTTTGCAGGTAAAGACGAACATCAAGCGGCTGAAAGAATGCGAATGTTGTTGTGCTTCCACACAGGTGAAACACCGCCTTCAGCCTTGCTTCAAAGAGCCCAGCTTCGGCTTCGAATACAGCTTCAAGCGGACCCAGACGGTGTTGCATAAGAGAAGCACGCCGGAAATGATGAAGATGCCCTCAATGCCAATATAGCCGGACAAAAAGCCTCCGATCAAAGCGCCAAGCATGTTCCCCAGCGCGAGCGTGCTGCTGTTGAAGCCGAAAGCCCGGCTCTCCATGCCGTCGGGCGTATAATGCCGGATAAGTGCGTTAACGCTGGGCAGAAGGCCGCCCATGAATATACCCAACAGGAAGCGGACGATGATCAGCTGCCAGACGCTCTGCACGAAGGCCTGAGGAATCAGCGTTGCGGCGGCTCCGATCAGGCAGTACGTCAAAATGCGGTGCGCCCCGATTTTGTCGCTGACTCTCCCCAGCACGGGCGAGGTAATCATATTCGATATGCCGGTAGCGGCGGTGACCATGCCCGCCCAGAACGGCACGTTAGCGGCGATGCCGTGTAAATGCTCCACATATATCGGCAGGAGCGACATCGGGCTTAACATGGCGAATTGCAGCAGAAAGGTTACTGCGAACAGCGATGTGAGCTGAGGCGTTTTATTCAGCTCCATGAACCCCTGCAAAATGGAGATTTGCGGGACATGAGCCGCTTCCTCGCGATCGAAGCTCTCGCGAACAAACAGCATGGCGAGGACCGAGGCAACGAACAGCAGGATGCCCGTAATATAGAATATTGGCCGGAATCCGACCCATTCGGCCAGCAGTCCGCCGATCAGCGGACCGAGAATCGTCCCGGCGACGATGCCGGATTGCACCACGCCCATGGCAAAGCCCATCCGCTCCTTGGGCGCGGTTCCTGAGACGAGTGCGACCGCGGCGGGATTGAATCCCGAAATCGTTCCGTTCAGCATGCGCAGAGCCAGTAAATGCCAGGGCTGTGTCGCGAAGCCCATCAATGTGATGACGATCGCCATCCCGAAGCCGGAGCGCAGCAGCATGATTTTGCGGCCGTAGCGATCGGCGAGCTTGCCCCAAATCGGCTGGAAAATAAATGCCGTGGCAAAATTCGCAGCAAAAATCGATCCTGCCCAGAAACCGATGGCTTGCTCGCCCTGCACATTCAAATCCCTTGCGAGGTATAGAGACAGAAACGGAGTGATCATGGTCATGCCTGCGTTGACGAGGAACTGACCGAACCAAAGCACAAGGACGTTCACTTTCCAGGTATTGTCCTTCACTTGTTCTCACATCCTTTCTCTTTCCGTACGGTCTAGTTGCACCTCATTTGCACCTCATTATTGTGTTCAAACTTATCCAATTATATCATAATGACGGCATCGGCCTGATTAAGGATGTCATAGTATTGTCATCGGATGCTGAAGTGTGACAGTTGTTACTTACTTTTAAAAAGGGCATAATGTAATTTAGGGAAATTTTAAATATTGGGGGCTTGCTTACATGAGTTACAATGACCGGTTTATTCGTGCCTGTTACAGGCAGGAAGTTGATCGTGCTCCTGTTTGGTATATGCGACAGGCGGGAAGATACGATCCGGAGTACCGCAAGATCAAGGAAAAGTACAGCTTGCTTGAAATTTGCCTTCAGCCTGAGCTAGCCGCTGAAGTAACGCTTATGCCTGTCAAAAAGCTAGGCGTTGACGCCGCCATTTTATATTCAGATATTATGAATCCAGTTGCTTCTATTGGTATTGATTTTGATATCGTCAAGGATGTCGGTCCGGTTATCCATAATCCGATTCGGACGAAAGCCGATATTGACCGGCTGAAGCCGATTGATGTCGAGAACGATTTGTCCCACATTTTGAAGACGATTTCGATCCTGGACAAAGAGCTGGACGTTCCGCTGATTACGTTTGCCGGAGCGCCGTTTACGCTCGCCAGCTACTTGATCGAAGGCCGTCCATCCAAAAATTACATCCGTACAAAAAGCCTGATGTACGGTGAGCCGCAGCTTTGGCATAATCTGATGGAGAAGCTCGGCGATATGGTGATCACCTATTTGCGCGCCCATATCAAGAACGGAGGCAAGGCATTCCAGGTGTTCGACAGCTGGGTTGGCGCATTATCGGCCAAGGATTTTGAAATCTATGTCCTGCCGACGGTTAAACGTATTTTTGCCGAGCTTCGGGATCTGGATGTTCCGAAAATTTATTTTCCAGGCGTAAGCTCCGGAGAACTGCTGCCGACATTACCGGGCCTTGAGGCTGATGTCATCGGCGTGGACTGGCGTGTTCCGCTTCGCGAAGGCCGCCTTCGGACGGGTGGGAAGTATGCCATCCAAGGCAATTTAGATCCTTTAGTATTAACCGCGCCTATGGAAGTTATTAAGGATTATGCCCGGGAAATCATCGATCAGGGCGTCGAGTCGCCAGGGTTCATTTTCAATCTGGGTCATGGGCTGTTCCCCGAAGCATCGCTGGACAAGCTCCGCGAGCTGACAGAGTACGTTCATGAATACTCTGCCGAAGCAATCGCCCGTCAGAAACAGCAGACGGTATAATTCCAATTTAGAACATTAAGTCAGAGGTGAAGAGAGTCATGAACAAAATTGGTGTATTGGTAATGTCCTACGGAACGCCGGAGAGCCTGGATCAGGTAGAAGCCTATTATACGCATATCCGACGCGGTAATCCGCCTACGGAGGAACAGCTGAAAGAGCTTAAAGACCGCTACGAAGCGATCGTGGGAGGCGTGTTCCCTCTTCGGGCCAACACGGACAGCCAGGTTGCAGCCCTGCAGGAGACGCTGGATCGGCTCAATCCGGACAAAGAGCAACAATTCGTATGCTATCAGGGCTTGAAGCATGCGCGCCCATTTATCGAGGATGGTGTAGCCAAAATGGCTGAAGACGGAATTACGGAAGCGGTCGGCATCGTCCTGGCGCCCCATTATTCCGTGATGAGCGTTGGCGGCTATATCAAGCGCGCCCAGGCCAAGGCCGAGGAATGCGGCCTGAAAATGAAGTTCATCGAGAGCTATCACCTTCATCCGAAGCTGATTCAGGCCTTCGCCGAACGCGTATCCGCCAAGCTGGATTTGTTCGAAGAGGCGGGAGCCGAGCGCGGCAAGGTCAAAGTATTGTTCAGCGCGCACAGCCTGCCGGAGAAAATCCTGGCTATGGGCGATCCTTACCAGGATCAGCTTTTGGCCACCTCCGCCGCTGTTGCGGAGAAGGCAGGAGCAGGCTCCTGGCAGTTTACTTGGCAAAGCGCGGGTCGTACCGCTGTGCCTTGGCTGGGTCCGGATATTCTCGATACACTCCGCACCCTTAGCCAGGAGCAGGTTGAGGATGTGCTCGTAGCGCCGGTCGGCTTCGTATCCGACCACCTCGAGATATTGTACGATCTGGATATCGAAGCGAAGGCCATCGCCAAGGAGCTCGACATCCGGCTGGAACGGATCGATTCTTTAAACACTGATCCGTTATACATGGAGACATTAAGTGAGGTCATCCTTAACACTCAGGCAAAGGAATGAGGAGTATATGAGCGATGCGTCCCGCAAGGTAGTCATTGTCGGCGGGGGCTTGACCGGACTTAGCGCGGCTTTCTATATCCGCAAATATTATAAGGAAAAGGGATGCAAGCCGGAAATAACGATCATCGAAAAGGATAAAGTCCTTGGCGGCAAGATCGAAACTTTGCATCGCGACGGCTTCGTCATCGAGAAAGGGCCGGACTCGTTCCTGGCCCGCAAGACGGCGATGGTCGAACTGGCCAAGGAGCTTGAAATCGATCACGAGCTGGTCACGACAAATCCCGAAGCAAAGAAGACGTATATCGTCAATCAGGGCCGGCTGCACCCGATGCCGCCCGGTCTAGTGCTCGGAGTTCCGACAGAAATCGGCCCCTTTCTGAGATCCGGGCTCGTCAGCTGGAGCGGAAAGCTTCGGGCGCTGATGGATCTCGTGCGAGCGCCACGAAAGAGCACGGAAGACGAGTCGCTAGGGAACTTTATTGAACGCCGCCTTGGAGCTGAAGTGTTAAGCAATATGACGGAGCCGCTGCTTGCGGGCATTTATGCAGGGGATACATATCGTCTTAGCCTGCAATCGACGTTCCCGCAGTTCGGTGAAATGGAGCGTAAGTACGGCAGCCTGATCAAGGGAATGATGACGGGCAAAAAGCCTGTAGAGACGCATACCGGAACGAAGAAAAGCGCCTTCCTGACCTTCCGTCAAGGACTGCAAAGCCTGGTGCATGCTCTTGTCCATGACTTGGACGATGTGGAGCAGCGGCTGGACTCTGCGGTTAGCGCGATTGAGCAACACAGCGGCGAGCAGCCAGGCTATGAGGTCGTTCTCGCTTCTGGCGAAAGGATTGCTGCCGACGACGTGGTTGTGACGACGCCGGCGTTTGCTGCCGCCGATTTGCTGCGGCCGCTCGTTGACGTCACCGAGCTGGACGCCATTAACTATGTTTCTGTAGCAAACGTAGTGCTTGCTTTCGAGCGGGAGGACGTCAGCGGATCGTTTGACGGTTCGGGCTTCCTGGTTCCCCGCAAGGAGGGACGCAATATTACGGCCTGTACGTGGACGGGCGTGAAGTGGCTGCACACCAGCCCCGAGGACAAGATGCTCCTCCGCTGCTATGTCGGACGCTTCGGCGATGAGGAGAAAGTGTCTTATCCGGACGAGGAGCTGATCGCGCTGGTCAGGAAAGACTTGCGGGAGCTGATGAATATTACGGCAGAGCCGCTGTTCGCAGAAATTACCCGCCTGCCGAAGTCCATGCCGCAGTATCCTGTGAATCATTTGCGGCATATTGCCGAGTTCAGGTCCCGGCTGAACAGGATGTTGCCCGGCATTTACGCTACGGGCGCTGCTTTTGAAGGCGTCGGCCTGCCGGATTGCATCCGCCAAGCTAAAGAATTGGCCGGACAAATGGCCGACCGGCTTGCCCGCTAGAAACCACTGAGTAGGAATAACCGCTGAAACAAGAACCCCTCCGCTTGAAAATAGGCGAGGGGTTCTATTTATTTAAGGTTACCTGATATAATAAAATCAATGGTGCAATGAATTTGCTCCTCATTTTTTTTGGCAAGATAAGAATGAGCATTCAGGCCACCCGGGCTCTGAGCGAGAAATAAAGGAGTTTGCGATGTACCCACCAAGATCAGATAAATACCGCAAGCGAAAACAGGAGAGGCAGCGCAGGTACAGCCGGTTCTGGCTTACAATCAATGTGTCGCTGATCATTGCGATCATTGCTCTGGGCGCCTATTACTACGTCGGAGAGATCATTGCTCCGAACAAGGAGGGCAGCCAGGATCCGGCTTCGGTTCAGCATCCTGCCGATCACACAGCGGATCCGCCGAACGAGGGCGGTGGCCTGTCCAGGACGGACGAAACCAATTCTGGCCATGATACGGATCCTGCGCAAAGCGTCGATCCGACTAGCGGCAAGGCTGGAGAGGGGATGGATTCAGGCCAGTCTCCACCGCCTTCAGATGAGGATGACGGCGGGTTACTTGTGCCAGGCGAACAGGAGCCTGAGGAGATGCTGCACCTACATTTCGCCGGAGACACGATTTTCTCGGGAAGCATTGCATCGAAGCTGGAGAAGGAAGGCTATCATTATCCTTATGAATATATTCGTGACTTGTTCGAAAGCGACGACTTAAGCGTGCTGAACCTGGAGACTCCGGTTACGGATCGCGGAACGCCGGCGGAGGATAAATCCTTCGTGTTCAAGGCGCCGCCCAAAGTGCTGTCCCCGATGCGTGATGCGGGGGTGGATGCCGTCAACCTGGCCAATAACCATACGCTGGACCAAGGCGTCGAAGGATTGCTCGATACGACAAAGCATTTGCATGATCATAACATCCATTACTTCGGAGCAGGGAAAAATAAACAGGAAGCCTATGCCCCTTTGTATCTAGAACGAAAAGGAATTACAATTGCGCTTTGCGGGTTTAGCCGCGTCATCCCCCATTCAGATTGGGCGGCAGGGAAGAACAAGCCGGGCCTGGCCGTTGCCTATGATTCGGCGGAGGCCGTTAAGGCGGTGCAGAGCGCCAGGCAAAATGCTGACCTAGTTATCGTTGTGGCCCACTGGGGGAAGGAACGGACGACGAAACTGGAGAAGCATCAGAGCTCGCTGGCTCACGCATTTATCGATGCCGGGGCGGATCTGATTATCGGCGGCCATCCTCACGTGCTTCAAGGCATGGAGCGTTATAAAGGCAAATGGATCGTTTACAGCACCGGTAATTTTATTTTCACCAAAAAATCATCGGCTCCCGATACTTGGGATACTGCCATATTTGAAGCCAAATGTTCGAAGAAGGGCGATTGCCAGATGAAGCTGCTGCCTTTCCGTACGGAAGTCGGCCAGCCGGTTCCGCTGCAGGGCGAGGAAGGGGCGGAGGTTCTCAGAAAGGTGGAGAGCCTGTCTAAAAATATCGCTATTGACGCCAGCGGCGCCGTGCACAGTTTGATTGACGGTTAACGAATGGCTGAAGGAGGCCTCAGGAATGAACAACTTATGCGTGGCACACCGGGGCTTCTCGGGCAAAGCACCGGAGAATACGATGGCTGCAATGCAAATGGCAATGCAGTTTCCTTTTGTGCAATGGGTTGAAGTTGACGTGCAGCTAAGCAAGGATGGCATTCCGGTACTCATTCATGATTTCACGTTGAATCGGACAACTAACGGACGCGGCCCCGTCAGAGAGAAGACGCTAGCAGAGCTGAAGCAGCTGGACGCCGGCAGCTGGAAATCCAGGGTGTTCAGGGAGGAGCGTCTGATAACGCTCGAAGAGTTCTTGAAAGCGGCATGCGGGAGGCTGCGGGCGAATATCGAAATCAAGACCCAGGGGAATATGTACCCGGGGATTGAAGAGAAGGTGGTTGCGGAGATCAAGCGCCACCAAATGGAGCATGATGTGGTGCTCACTTCTTTCGAACCGCGGATTTTGGCCAGGATCAAAGAAACTGCGCGCGGCATCCGCACCGGACTCATCATCGAAGGAAGGCCTAAGGATTTGCTGCTGAGGCTGCAATTGCTGCGCTGCTCCTTTCTATCGATCAGCCACCGCCACTTAACCGCCGAGCTTGCTTCCCGTGCGGCAAAGCTGGGAATCACGGTCATGGCTTGGACGATCGATGATGCGCGGACAATGCAGCGGGTTGCCGCGCTGCATAAGGACATTCTTATATGTACGAACCGGCCTGACATCTGGCAAGAGGCCATGCTCTAGTTTAATCAGAAATGAACAATTAGGAGGCGCTTCTTTAGATGAAACAACTAATCGGAAACATATACTGCGTTGGACGCAATTACAGGCTGCATATCGAGGAGCTGGGGAATGACGTTCCGTCCGAACCGATGATTTTCATGAAGCCGTCGCACGCGGCAGTTCCGATGGATGGCAGTGCGATTGAGCTGCCGGAGGGACGAGGTGAGGTTCATTATGAGGCAGAGCTCGTCCTGCGCATCGGCCGGGATTACACGCCGGGCGTTACCGTTGATGAACTGGTTGACGTCATCGCATTTGGCATCGACTTTACGCTGCGCGACGTTCAGAACAAGCTGAAGGACAAAGGGCATCCTTGGACAGCGGCCAAAGCATTCCTGAATTCGGCGCCAATGACGCCTTACATGGCTTTTCCTGGAGTCGAGGACACCGCGGGGCAGGATTTCGTACTTCGGAAGAACGGAGAGGTCGTTCAGCGAGGAAATATTAGCAACATGATTTTTCCGCTGCAGCAAATCGTTGATTATATCGCGAACCATTATGGGCTCGGCGAAGGCGATCTGATCTTCACAGGCACCCCCGAGGGAGTCGGACCTGTCGCGAGCGGGGACAAGCTGGAGCTGGCTTACGGCGGCCAGATTCTTGGCAGTTGCACTGTTCTGCTTGGCTCAGGCTCGAATTCATAAAATGAACTGGATCATTGGAGCGGTATGCGCGCTGGCTGTGTCAGCGGCGGCTTATTGGAAACGGTCTCTCAGCCTGTCAGGGATGGCTGCTGCGGCCGTCATGGGCACGGTGTACTTCGGGGCCGGGAATGTGTTCTGGTTCGGAATATTGCTATTGTTCTTTATTTCGTCAAGCGCATTCTCCAAGCTGAAGGCGAGCCGGAAGTCGGAGGCGGAGAAGAGCTACGCCAAAACGGGCACAAGAGACGCTGGACAAGTGATGGCCAACGGGGGGCTGGGAATGGCTGCCTGTATAGGCCATGCGCTCTGGCCTAACCCCGGATGGGCCTTGTTTTTTGTCGGGACGATGGCTTCGGTAACAGCGGATACCTGGGCTACGGAATGGGGCAGTCTCAGCAAGAAGCCTCCAAGATCGATTATGGACGGCCAGCCGATAGCCCCGGGCACGTCGGGAGGAGTATCGCTGCTTGGCAGCTCGGCGGCGCTGGCAGGCGCGCTGTTTATCGGCGGGGCGGCCGGCCTGCTTGGACTATGGAGCGGTCAGACGGCTTACGTCCATCCGCCGCTGCTTGGTTTTATCGTCATCGGCGGCTTGTCGGGTTTTGCCGGAGCCATGCTTGATTCATATTTAGGGGCAACGCTGCAGAGCATGTACCGCTGCCGGGTATGCGGCCGCAGCGTCGAAACGGCCAGGCACTGCGGGGAGGATACAGTGCCCCAGCGTGGCTGGGGCTGGATGAATAATGATATGGTGAACATGATTAGCTCGCTTGCGGCGGGCGGTCTTGCTGTAGTTATGGGAAGCTGGCTGTACTGAAGGTTTAGAAGCTACGTATTTCATGCAAAGTAGGGAACGAAATGAATATTTTAACGGTTGAACAAATTTCAAAGAGCTACGGGGAAAAGGTGCTTTTTCAGGACGCGTCATTTGGAATGGAGGAGCATGACAAAATTGGCGTCATTGGCGTCAATGGGACAGGGAAGTCCACCTTCCTGCGCATTGTGGCCGGACTGGAGCAGCCGGATACTGGCCGGGTGGCGGTAAACAACGATATACGGATTGCCTGTCTACCCCAGAATCCTGATTTTGACCCGGAGACGACGGTTCTGCGGCAGGTATTCCAGGGCGGCGACCCGATGCTGCAGATTGTATCCGCATATATCGAAGCGGTGGAGCGGCTGGAGCTGCACCCGGCGGATGAACGGCTGCAGGCCGAGGTAACAAGGCTAAGTCAGGAAATGGACAGGCTGCAGGCCTGGAGCCTGGAAAGTGAAGCAAAGAGTGTGCTGTCCAAGCTCGGAATCACGGACTTCGGCGCGAAGGTTGGGGAACTATCGGGCGGGCAGCGTAAGCGGATCGCCTTGGCTTCGGCGCTGATCGTGCCCTCTGAGCTGCTGATTCTTGACGAGCCGACGAACCATATCGATAATGATTCGGTGGCCTGGCTGGAGTCTTACCTGCAAAGACGGCGCGGCGCACTGCTTCTCATTACGCATGACCGGTATTTCCTCGATCGGGTATGCAATGTCATGCTAGAGCTGGATCACGGGCGATTGTTCCGCTATGAAGCGAACTACAGCCGCTTCCTGGAGCTAAAGAGCGAGAGGGAGGAACGGGAGGCATCGGCGGAGCAGAAGCGGCAGAATCTGCTGCGCACGGAGCTGGCCTGGATTCGCCGAGGTGCTAAGGCAAGGACGACAAAGCAGAAGGCGAGAATTGAACGGTTTGAGAAACTGCAGCAGGAGAGAACCGAATATAAGAGCGAACAGCTCGATATTTCGGTGGCCTCGACGCGGCTGGGGCGCAAAATCGTGGAAATCTTCGAACTAAGCAAGTCGGCCGGGGAACGCGCTCTGATCCGGGAGCTGACCTATACGGCGGTACCCGGCGACCGCGTCGGTATTGTTGGCCCGAACGGCAGCGGCAAATCGACGCTGCTCAACATGATCGCAGGGTTAATTGAGCCGGATCAGGGCTATGTCGAGCTGGGGCAGACGGTGAAGCTGGGCTTCTTCACACAGGAGCATCAGGAGATGGATAACAAGCAGAGGGTCATCGAATACATTAAGGAGGAAGCCGAGGTCGTCACGACGGCAGACGGATCGCGGATTACCGCGGCGCAGATGCTGGAGAGGTTTCTGTTCCCGCCGGCGATGCAGTGGACGCCGATCGGGAAGCTGTCGGGCGGCGAGAAGCGCCGGCTGTATTTGCTTCGCGTCTTGATGGGCGCGCCAAATGTGCTGCTGCTGGACGAGCCGACGAACGATCTTGACATTCAGACGCTGACCGTCCTGGAAGCTTATTTAGACGAGTTTCCGGGCGCTGTGTTCGTCGTATCCCATGACCGCTATTTCCTCGACCGTACCGTGGATAAAATTATGGCGTTTGAGGGTGAGGGCGTTGTAGCGGTTCATGTCGGCGATTACAGCGATTATGCCGAGCGGGTACAGCAGCTTGGCAAGTCCTCTGATACGGGAATCGATTCTGCTGGCGGGAAAGGCAAAGGGGCCTCTACGGCGGCTCCAGGAGCAGGAAGCTCCGAAGGCGGGACGACGGGAGGTTCGGGCAGTCAAAGAGATCAATCCCGCATCGAGCGAGTGAAGTTCAGTTATAATGAGCAGCGGGAGTATGAAGCGATCGATGGTCTCGTTGAAGCGGCGGAGCAGCGGCTTGCCGGCATCGCCTCGGCTATGGAGCAGGCGGTCAGCGATGCCTCTAGGCTGCAGGAGCTGATGAAGGAGCAGCAGGAAGCGGAGGCCGAGCTGGAGCGGCTGATGGACCGCTGGACCTATTTGAACGAGCTGGCGGAGAAAATTGAGCAGCAGAAAAGTTAAGACCAGAAGAGCTAAGCAAAATTTAAGAGCACCCGTTTAGGAGATATCAGTTCCTGATCGGGTGCTCTTTTTAAGTTGTTTAGCGGATGTTTCAGCGTCGTCAGCTCATCACATAAGCGGCCAGCAGCCGGGCCGTGTTCAAGACCGCTTGCTTATGTGTCCGTTCCATGGCATGCGAAGCATGGACTCCCGGACCAATCAAAGCGGCGCGAATGTTGCTGCCCCCCCGCAGTGCCGCAGACGCGTCGGAGCCGTAGTGCGGATAGATGTCGACCGCAAAAGGAATGTTAAGGTTCTGGGCGAGCTGGATCAGTTTGCCCGTCATATCGTAGTCATAGGGCCCGGTCGAATCTTTGGCGCAGATCGACACATCCGTTTCCTTGCAGCTTAGGTCATCGCCGATCGTCCCCATGTCCACGGCAATCATTTCATGGATGCCGCCAGGAATCCAGGAGGCGCCGTGACCGACTTCCTCGTAGTTGGAGATCAGCAGCACCACATCGTGCGCCGGCTGCCATCCTTCGCGCCGGCTTGATTCCAGCAGTCCGAACAGAGCCGCAACGCTAGCCTTATCGTCAAGATGGCGGGATTTCACGTAGCCGCTTGGCGTAATGACTGGACGGGCATCAAACGCTATAAAGTCGCCGGGCATGATGCCCAGCTTCATTACGTCTTCTTTGCTGTTTACCAGTTCATCGATGCGAATTTCCATATGCTTCTCCTCGCGCATGAAATCACGGGCATCACTATAGACATGGACAGAGGGGCGTGATGTCAGGATTGTTCCTGTGTAGGTCTTGCCGCTCCGTGTATAGATCGTGCAGTATTCGTTCTCAATGCTCTGCATCATGAACCCGCCGACGGAGGTGATCGCCAGCGATCCCTGGGAGGTAATAGAACGAACCATAGCTCCCAGTGTGTCGACATGCGCGCTGAGGGCAATGCGCCGCGAGGAATCTTTCCCTTTCATCGTGATGATGGCCCCGCCTTTTTCGTTCTGTGTAACGGCAAAGCCAAGCGCTTTAGCTTCGGCTTCAATCACTTTCATGATGCGATGGGTGAAGCCGCTGGGGCTTGGTGTGTTAAGAAGCTTAGTCAGCAATTCCAGCATATATGTTTCATTGGGTTGGATGTTCATGATCAGCCTCCTCTGGTGCGGATTTTTCGTTGTCAAGAAATTCGTAGCCGGTAGCTTCTTGGATTTGCGCTAGTTTGGCGCTGAGTATTTTGACTTCCTTCTGCAGCCGGTATCCTCGGTAGATCCCGAAGGAGCCTACGATAATTCCGCCGAGCAGGGTCGAGCCTAGAATAAGTAGAATGAGCGGAATATGTACGGAATTGAACAGCAGGTTGACTTGAACCGGCTCCACGTTGATGACGGCAAATAATGCCGTGATGAGTGCGAAGACGAGAGCAAGAATGAGAGACCATTGTAGCTTCATGTTTGTGCACCTTCCTTCTTGTATACAGTGTAAAATCCCTTACCCCAAAAGGGCAAGGGATTTCTCAATGATCTAGTTATTTCGTCAAGTTCTCCATCTGCTCGACCAACTCACCAAATACGCTCATCGCTTCGCGAATCGGCTCCGGCGAAGACATATCGACGCCGGCCTTTTTCAGGATGTTGATCGAATAGTCGCTGCCCCCGCTCTTGAGGAAGCCAAGATAGCGGTCAACGGCAGGCTGGCCTTCCTCCAGAATCTGTTTGGAGAAGCTCGTCGCCGCGCTGAAGCCGGTCGCGTATTTGTACACGTAGAAGCTGGTGTAGAAATGCGGAATCCGCGCCCACTCCATCTCGATGTCCTGATCGACGGCCATCTCCTTGCCATGATACTTCACATTGAGGTCATAGTAGATCTTGGACAATTCCTGCGGCGTCAAGGACTCGCCGGATTCCGCACGTTCATGAATCAGCTTCTCAAATTCTGCAAACATCGTTTGACGGAACACCGTGGTCCGGAATTGATCGGCATAGTAGGTGAGCAGGTACAGCTTTTGCTTTGGATCGGTCGATTTATTCAATAAATAATCCATGAGCAGCGCTTCATTTGTCGTTGAGGCTACTTCAGCCAGGAAGATTGTATATTGGGCATCCCGGTATTTCAGATTCTCATCCGAGAAATAGGAGTGCAGGGCATGACCCATTTCATGCGCCAGCGTGAACATGCTGTTCAAATTATTCTTATGGTTCAGGAGAACGTATGGATGCGTGCCGTAGGCCCCCCAGCTGTAAGCTCCCGTACGTTTGCCTTCATTCTCGTACACGTCAATCCAACGATTGTCGAGGCCCTCGCGCAGCACATTTAGATAATTCTCGCCAAGCGGCTTCAAGCCGTCGAGCAGCATATCCTTGGCTTCCTCATACGAGATATCCCATTTGTATTCCTCTACAAGCGGCGCGAATAGGTCGTACATATGCAGCTCATCGACGCCGAGCAGCTTCTTCCGCAGCTGCAAATAACGGTGAAGCAGCGGGAGGCTCTCGTGAATCGTATCGATCAGATTCGTGTAAACCTCTTTTGGAATGTTATCGCCGTATAGGGACATCTCCAAAACGGAAGGATATTTGCGAACCCGGGAGTAGAACATGTTCTTGTTAATGTTGGCGCTAAGCGTAGCGGCAATTGTATTCTTCTGTTTGCCGTAGGTTTCGTATATGGCCTTAAAAGCCCGCTCCCGGACCTCCCGATTCGGATTTTCAAGAAATTGAATATAGCTGCCATGGGTCAGCTCCACTTCTTTGCCGTGCTCGTCTTTAATTTTTGGGAACTTCATGTCGGCATTGTTGATCATTCCGAAAATTTGCTGCGGCGCCTGCGACAGATTGCCGACCTGGGCCAGCAGAGCCTCCTCGGTTTTGCTGAGGACGTGCGCCTTCTCGCGCTTGATTTCCTGCAAAGTAAATTTGTAGTCGGCAAGCTGCGGATCGCTAATATAGCTGTCCAACTGCTCCTCAGGCAGAGCCAGAATTTCCGGCGTAATGAACGACAGGGCTTCGCTGACTTCGACGCTAAGCTTTTTGGCTTTCTGGACAAGAGCTTGGTATGTAGGGTTTGTCGTGTCCTGATCATGGCTCAAATGGGCGTATACGTACAGGCGTTCAATGCGCAGGGAGAGATCGTCCTCCAAAGCGAATACCGCTTTGACGTTATCAGGCGTACTCAGCTTGCCTTCGAATTCGGCCGCCTTATTCTTCAACTGCTTCAATTCTTCAAAAGCGGCGTCCCAGTCTTTCTGGCTCGGGAACAAATCTTCTAATTGCCAGCTGTTCTCTGGCTGAACTTCAGAACGTTTCGGTAATGTGGTCATGGGTATCCTCCTTTGAATTGGATAAGCCTTCGGCCGGGTATTTGCGCCGGCCATATCGCCGGGTATAGCCGCTATCAGCAGAGAGGAGGACAGCAGGAGGGGGAGCAGGGAAATGCTTTTTATTTTCATAGGAACCTCCCTCGGAATCACTTATGGAGATTGCTCTAGTATGTCCTTCTGTCCCGGAATCTACTCCGCAAAGAGCGAATAAGGAATAGATGGTCCCGTCACATCCTCCTCCAGAGTAGGCGCGCTATACCAGAAAACTGTAAATGATAAGACCGAATGCAAAGGCAATCATCAGGCTGGCAAAAATGGCAAGCCAGCGCCGGATTTTGGGCTGGACTTGATTCTTGCTCAGAATTAGCACGATACCAAGAGCGAACGCGGAAATGATAAAGATCAAATGGTTTGAACTGTCCATATCTTGATAGGTTCTCCTTTATATAAGGTAATCAGGCGGTCTAAACTTGCTTGAAGGCGTTCATGATGTCGTTCCATTCCTCTTCCCTGCCAGCGAACTCCTCTTTGGGGAAGCGGCTTTCGGCCCAGTTCATCAGTGCAGGCCGGCTAAGAAACGTATGGCATTCCTCGCCCCATTGATCGGAAATTTCCCGAAGGACGATATACTTGCCTTGAACTTCTACCGTCATCATATTCCATTTGTCTCTTTTGTATATTTCGTGTTTTTTGATCATCTTTGTCGTTCTCCGATCATCGTTTATTGGCGGTTGTATTTTTTATGTAAAATGATAACTCACGCCCGGTACGAAAGCAAATAAAAACACCGGAAGCGATTCATTAAAAAAATGCTTGTCTGCGTGGCAAATGATACGTTGCATTGTATCAAACCATGGAGTATAATATGGATATTCGTCAATGATGGCGATTATTTTTAGGAGGTTGTTCATTTGAAAGGTACAGTTAAATGGTTTAACGCAGAAAAAGGCTATGGCTTCATCCAAGTTGAAGGCGGCGAAGACGTATTCGTGCATTTCTCCGCGATTCAAGGCGAAGGATTCAAAACACTAGAAGAAGGCCAAGCCGTTGAGTTCGAAATCACCGACGGTAACCGTGGTCCTCAAGCCGCTAACGTAATCAAATTATAAGATCTCTTCCGCACTAGCGGATCACTTATAAGGTTTGGTTTCAAGAAGGCTTAAATATGAAAGACACAGCTCTTAACGGGCTGTGTTTTTTTGTTGTCTTTATTAATTCTTATTTCAAGGGAGGATAAAATGGCTGAAATGAACATCAACTCCGAACAAGGGACTTTGAGAGGTATTGTGCCCTATAGATGAACAAGAATATTGACAAGCTTCCCGAACGGATCTCTTACAAAAAAACGCCGGACCTGCCACGGTTCATCAACTGGTCCATATTCAATTGGAATCCCTGCCTTTGTTATGCGAGTATAAGCATCTTCAAGGTCGTCAACTTCAATCGACAAATCAGGCACAGGCGTCCCCGAACCTCCCTCTGAAAGAAAACTGATTTGAGTATCCATTTTTTCGTGTGAACCGTAGGTCGCAATAAATCCCATATCCATCAATTGATCAAGTTCAAGTATTTCCCCATAAAATTGCTTAGCTTTAGCAGTATCCTGTGTCTCAATGTTGGCAATAATTCTCTTGACTTTCATTTTCACATCCTCCTAAAATTTTATCCAGGTGACCAGGCATTCTTTCAATTTGTGTTAACTCTTCCTAAATATATTATATAACGAATCCGGTGGGCTGCCGAATCTGTTTTCTAATAAATACAACAAAGGAATAAATTTATTTAAAATTATAGTGGAATGGACTTCCCGGCGGTTATCATGACGGAGAGCAGTGGAGCATGTTTTTGGCTAACGCACCGGATGCTGATCGGGCAGCCAGGTATTATGGCGTGCTTGATGAATGGCTGGACTCTTCTCGTGTTATTGAGCGCGATCCGTTGGCCGAGGGGGTTGTCCAGAAGGAGCTTGAATATGCTCCTACACCAGCAAGTTATGCCCATCGTTTTGTTACGACGGACGAGGTAAACCGGTATTTGGATGAGCTTCGGCGCCAGCAGCAGTCTGACGGCGGGTGGCCGATTTCCTGGCAGGCCGTAAGTACTGCTTCAGAGCATAAGTGGCGGGGATACGTGACGATAAACCATCTCATGACGCTTCGCACATATGGGCGATTGTAGAAAAGACGGGTTGGGGAATAAAAACGGACTGGTCAAAGGATGCATCCCTGATCAGTCCGTCGTTATTTCTCTTATTCCACAATGCGCAGGATTTCCGCGACTTCCTTGCGCGGCGTCGCTTTCGGCGAGATAGCGGGATGGCCTAGCGCAATGACCATGTTCACTCCGCGGTCTTCCGGAATTTCGAGGTATTCACGAAGCTTGTCCTCTGCCAGCAGAACAGGCCCTGTCATCGGGCAGGTTGCCAGTCCCTTCGCGTGGGCTGCGAGCATTAAGTTCTGGGTAGCCAGGCAGCTGCTTTTCAAGCCTTCCTCCGTCCAAACCTCCGGTTCTACGAATGCGATAGGATCAAAGATCCGCTCCCTGAACTTAGACGTATACGGGGTAGATAGGCAGACGATCAGCACAGGGGCTCCCGCGAAAGCGGTGGCGTACGGTCCAAAGGATTTAACGAGCAGCTTGGCTTCCCTTGCCAATCCATTTCCTTCGGCACGCGCGGCAATTTCATGCAGCTTCTCCCAAGTGAAGTCCTCAATATGCTTGATTTTTTCCTTATTGACTACGGCGATAAATTCCCAAGTCTGCGAGTTCGTATCGCTAGGGGCATAGCGGGCACAATCGATGATTTCTTCGATATCCGAAATGGCAACAGGCTCCTCCGTAAAGTCCCGTATGCTTCGGCGGGTCGTGATGATGTCCCGGAATTGATAAAAATCCATAATATCCCACCTTCGTTTCATTTAACACTAGGTACTATAATCTGCTCTTAATTATAACGCATGAGGCAGGCTTTGAACAGAAGACGGTTTTATGGCGTATTCATTATAGGTCATGATGAGCCGCCGAGTGACTGCTGTGCACCTTTGCCTTGGGTCTGTAAAAATAACGGCTGGCAAAGCCGATAAAAGCCAGTAAAGAGGTGCCCATGGCCGCAAAATAGAAATTCTCCCTGCCAAAATGCTCAAATACCATGCCGCCGAATGCCCCGCTGCATAGTCCGGACAAGCTTGACCACATGACCGTAAACAGGGCAAGTCCGGTAGCCTGAAATTGGGCCGGAATGAGGCGGGAGAGCATGCGTATGGCCGTAACATAGAAAATGCCGAAGGAGACTCCATGCATTAATTGAATAAGCAGTATGCTGGTTGCCGAATCTGAGATTCCTACCAGCATAAATCTTAAGGCGAACATCAGGCTTGCCAAAAGTAACAGAGGAAGCTCCTTGAATTTCGCGCCATATTTGGTGAGCAGCAAAAAAATCGGAATTTCCGAGAAGGCCGACAGGAGCATGGCCCAGCCGACTAGTTCCTGTCCGGCACCGAGGTCATGCAGCGAGATGGACAGGAAAGCATCGTTCATTCGCATGCCTAGTGCTAGGCAAAATACGCAGCCCAGGAACCAGAGCAGCTCTTTCTGCTTAAGGATCGATAAGACGCCGGAGAAATTAACCCTCGCTACGCTGGTTGCCTGATCTTTGACGAATAGCGTCAGGAACAACGCCGTACCTGCTATAATCATCGATACCCCCATAGTTGTGACAGAAGGTATGGTTGACAGTACATAACCGATCAGCAGTGCAAAAATCGCAAAGCCGATCGAACCGAAAATGCGGATCGACACAAAGTTCTTCTTGTGGCGGTTTGCTGTCGAGATCGCGATCGAGTCGGATAGCGGAAGCACGGGGTAGAAGAAGGAATAGTACAATGTAATAATGATCATAATGACCGCAAATTTCGTCGTCATAGAAAGGAAAAAGGACATTAGCAATTGGCCCGTCAGCAGGATGAGGAGTATTTTCTTAATGGTGCGGAAGCGATCGCTTGCATAGCTCCACAGCAGATTGGATATTAACGAGATCATCGGGCCGACGGCGTAGATGTAGCCGATCTGTGTTCTGGAAAACCCCAGGTCTGCATAAAACAAAGGGAAATAAGAAGCTACCAGCGCACTGGTTCCATAAATCGTAAAAATAAGGGCTCTGAGCCAGGATACTTCCGAGCGGGCCAAGTGTTGTGATTTCATCTTTAGATCCGTACTCCGTTCCGGTAATTTAAGTCATACATCTCTTGGGTTGACATGCAACATGGTTAGTATATCATAACCGTAACTAAATAAGTTTTGTAAACCTATTAAATTCGTTATAATATAGTTTAGCAATATACAACACTCGGGTAGGGGAGGATCAGCGTGTATCAATCCTGCTTTGTGTACGACGAAAGATTGGATATTCATGTACCGTCTCTTGATCGGCCTTTTGAAGATTACGGCGTTGAGGAAAGGCTGGCGATGATCGAAAGCTGGGAGAACATTCGGGGACGGATACCGACCAAGGTCATGGCGCTGGAGCGTCTGATCGAACGGAAACTGTCTGAGATGGGGAATGAGAACGATTTTGAGAAGAGCTGTCAAATCAATGGAGAAATCGCGGAATTAGCCAGCCAGATTCACGATCTCCAGATATGGTACCGGGTCTCTCAGGATGAGCCGACGGCCAGAACTCATCTGTGATTTAGTTAATTTGTACAAAGAGAGGGATCATATTATAATATAGACTGGTTTAAAACTCGCTATATCTAAACAACCTAGTGGAGGCAGGCCATTGATTGAACTTAAGCAAAGTCGAAACCAGTTTCCTAGAGAGCCGATCAGGCTGATGAGCCGGGTATACAAGTTCATTTTGCCCGATGTTCGCAAGGAGCTTAACGGCTGGAGGAAGGAAGCGGGAATGATCCCCGACCCTGAGCTAAGAAGACAAGCGCTTGCTAGTATTGAGACGAAGGAGTTCCACTGCCAGGGGGGCGCGGTTTATGCGGCTGCCAATTTGCCGAAGCGCCATATACTGATCCCCTTAATCGTAGCCTTTCAGACGATCAGTGATTATTTGGATAATCTTTGTGACCGCAGTACATCGATGGATGAGGGGGACTTTCGCCTGCTCCATCAAAGCATGCTGGACGCCATTGACCCGCAGGCAGAGCTAACCGATTATTACGCACTTCGGGAGGAACGCGAGGACGGGGGGTATTTGCGCCGTCTTGTCTTAACCTGCCAAGACCGGATTAGGGAACTGCCCGGATATCATGCAGCCCAGCCATTCGTTGCCGAGCTGGTACAGCTGTACACGGACTTACAGGTGTACAAGCATATTGATCCCAACCTCCGCGAGGCTGCACTCCTTTCATGGTGGGAGCTTCACCAATCGCGGGCGCCCCAGTTGAAATGGAACGAGTTTGCGGCGGCAACGGGCTCAACCCTAGGCGTATTTATGCTGTTTCTGTCGGCAAGCGACGAGCAACTCAGCGAGACGAGCGCACAGAAGATCCAGGATGCTTATTTTCCTTATGTATGCGGAGTACATATAATGCTTGACTATTTGATAGACCAGGCAGAGGATGAAATTGGCGGAGATTTGAATTTCTGCAGCTATTACGATAATAAAGAAACTATGCTTCAACGCATTGTATTTATGGTCGATGAGGCCCGGAGGGATGTCGCCGTTCTGCCGGCTTCGTCGTTTCACGTGATGATTATCGAAGGACTGCTGGCTTTGTATCTATCCGACCCCAAAGTCAGTGAGCAGCAAGAAATTCGAGGGGTTTCCAGGCAATTGATGAGACGAAGCTCGCTCATGCGATTGTTCTTCTTCGTGAACAGCCGCTGGATCCGCAAACGTTTGAAATAGCTTGTTTTTACATTGCAGAACTAAGCAGATGCTTACGAGGCAAAGTTTTGCTTCACAATAACTTAGCGGATGCTTACGAGGCAGTTTTGCTTCACAAAACTTTTAGGAGGAATCATTATGTCAGCAGTAAAAAAAATCGCAGTTCTCACCAGTGGCGGTGACTCCCAAGGCATGAACGCCGCCGTACGCGCAGTCGTACGCAGCGGATTATACTACGGGCTTGAGGTATTCGGAGTGCAACGGGGGTATCAGGGGCTGCTCAATAATGACATCTTCTCCATGGATCTAAGAAGCGTAGGCGATATTATCCAGCGCGGAGGTACGATTCTTCAATCGGCGCGCTGCGTGGAATTCAAAACGCCCGAAGGCCAGCAGAAGGGTGCTCAAATTTTGCGGGATCGCGGCATTGACGGCCTGGTCGTCATTGGCGGTGACGGCTCTTACCATGGCGCTGCGAAGCTTAGCCAACTGGGAATCAAAACGATGGGCCTTCCAGGCACGATAGACAACGATATTTCCTTTACCGATTACACCATTGGTTTCGATACTGCGGTAGGCATCGTAGTTGACGCCGTTAATAAGCTGCGGGATACGATGTCTTCCCATGAACGGGCATCGGTCGTTGAAGTGATGGGACGCCACTCCGGAGACATTGCCCTGCATGCGGGATTGGCCGCTGGCGCGGAGACGATTCTTGTTCCAGAGGTACCGTTTGATTTGAACGAGGTTGCGGACCGGATGAGATCGAATTTTGATAACGGCAAGAGACATAGCATCGTTATCGTAGCAGAAGGCGTAGGAACGGGAGAGGAAGTCGTCAAGGCTATCAAGGAGCGCCAGCCGTCCCTGGAGCCTCGCGCTACGGTTCTCGGCCATATTCAGCGCGGCGGGTCTCCGACTCCGTTCGACCGTAATCTGGCGAGCCGCCTTGGAGACTTTGCTGTTCGCAAGCTGATTGAAGGCGAATCGAACAAGGCCTGCGGCATGATCGGCGGCGAAATGATTCTGACCGATATTGAGAAGGTCGTATCGACCAAGAAATCGTTTGATATGAGCCTGTATGAGCTGGCATCCCGTCTGTCCCAGTAATGGGCTGGCGGTTGCGTGCTGATTGCATAACCGAGAAATGCAAAAGGGAAATCCATGTGAGTCAAGTCACTCACTGGATTTCCCTTTTTGTATTTCTCACCATGCGATTCATGCAAAAGCCTGGCGACTGTTCCCAGCCGGTCAGGATCAGGTGATAACTAGATGTATTTCATACAGTTAGTTCATCGGCTTTGGCCGTGTTAATGAGAACTAACTGCAAACCCTACATTTAGTTTTAAGCTATTTCGACGAACTAGCTCCATTCAGGAAAACTAACTGCATGTTTTACATTTAGCGCAAGTATTTTTTAAAAAAGAGCTTAACTAGATGTATAACATACATTTCGAACTAAAATACGTTACGAATATAAACTTTCATGGCCTAGAAAGCTGCATTATTGGGGTCTGTCAAGATTTTTGTGTAAACTCATTTCAAGTAATTCCCCGAGGGGGATTTAGCCTGCTTAACGTAAATGGTTACCGATGCGTTCCGGGAAAAAGATGGAGAACTCCAGCCCAGCGCATCTGTCCCCAGTTTTGGACTCGACCTAGTAATTGTCATACGATGAGAAACTAGTATTCAAGCAGTCAGTAATACGACCGATGATCTGCCCTTCGGTCCGGGGAACATCCTAACATCGCACGGCCACTCCGAATATAGATGGTATGGAACACTTAGTGACCAGCGTGTTAGCCTCGTACGAGCGACCTGTTTGGAAGAGGCTGAAGAGGCTACGCTAACGGTTGTCATCGCGCTTAATCGTCCCTAAAAGAGGGGGGGCTTTTCTAACGGTTGTCTGAGCGCTTATTTGGACGAAATAGCCCCTCTGCCTACGAAAAACCGTAAATAGGCTCGATGGCAACCGTTACATTTTGTTAAACCCCACTTTTACCCAAATAACGTCACTCACAACCGTTAGAATTTGCAGCTCACGACCATCAGGATTTCCGATCACTTCCAACCACAACCTCCCGGGCAGTAACCAGCTGATTTACCTTAATGAAAGCCCGCAGTTGTTCTTTGACCAAAGTCCCACGTGTTCTCCCTATCTTTCTGTTACTTCCACTTTAATGGGCTTAGGAGTTTACACAAACTATTTTACAGACTACATTATTTCAGTATTCTGTATGAATGACCTAACCTACCTAATCGCAACCTAACCTAATCCACTCCACTCTAATCTATTCTAATCTCTTAAGCCTGTTACTCTGTTAGGCTCATTCATCACTTCGACTCTGACAGAAGCGCTCGCCTCGCGAATTTGCGCTGGACGGCCAGAAGGCGGCCGGTGAGCAGTACAGCGGCTACGGCCAGCCCGGATATGAGCCCAACCCAGTAACCATAGGCGCCTTGATTCGCATAATTAGCCAACACGTGGCCCAGCGGCAAGCCGATAATCCAGAAGGCGAGCAGGGTGATCCAGAATGCAGGATTCACATCCTTGTAACCGCGCAGCGCGCCTTGAATTGGCGTGGCAATTGCATCGGACAGCTGGAAGAAAATCGCGTAGATTAGGAAGTGCATGATCAGCTGGACGACCTCCGGCTCGCTGGCATAAATCTGCGCTACATTTTGACGGAACAGCATAATGATCAAGGCGGTGGCCACCGATAAAGCGGCTGCTGATCCTATGCCAATGTATGAATACTGCTTCGCATCCTTTAAACGTGAAGCGCCGGTTTCGTAGCCGACTAGAATCGTCAGGGCCATGCAGATGCTCAGCGGAATCATGTACAACGTGCTGGCAAAGTTAAGGGCAGCCTGGTGCGCGGCGATGGTGAGCGTATCGAAACGGCTCATCAGCAGCGTTACCGCAGCAAAGACGGCGGTTTCGAAGAAAATCGCGAATCCGATCGGCACGCCCAGCTTCATAAGCTCCTTCCACTTCGCAAGCGATACGCCGTACCATTTGCGGAACACGCCATAGGAGGCAAATGGCTCTGCCTTATGGACGATCAGAACCGATATCAAAAAGATGCACCAGTAAGCAAAAGCAGTGGCAATCCCCGAGCCTATTCCTCCTAGTCTTGGGAAACCCAGTTTTCCGAATACAAGCACATACCCGGCTCCGACGTTTAGCGGCAGGGAAATCAGCGTAATGATCATCGATATTTTGGTCTGGCCGAGCGCGTCAATAAACGAACGCATAACGATGTAGCCAAACAGAGGGAAGATGCCGGTTGATATCGCCACGAGGAAATATTGGGCGATATGATGCACTTTAGGTTCCAACTCCATCCCATTAAGCACCGGTGTTACGGTGAACATGCCAATGAGCGCAACGGCCGCGGCGATGGCGATCGAGAGCCAAAGCGCCTGAATGACATGATACGCTACTTTGTCTTTATGTCCTGCGCCGATCAATTGCGATACGATCGGAATCAGCCCCATCAAAATTCCGCTGAGACCGGTTTGGACAGGGACCCACAGGCTGGAGCCGATCGCAACGCCAGCCAAATCGGCAGGACTGGCATGTCCCGACATCATCGTGTCAAAGAAGGTCATAAGGGACATCGTAATTTGCGTTACTAGAATAGGAATAAGTATGATGATAAACTGAGCATATTTTTGCCGAAGATTGATGGTTTCTTTCAAGCCTAATTTCTCCTTAGCCCGCCCAAACCAAAACCCGGGCGGGTCGCCCGGGCCATGTCGGATGGCATTTATTTATAGGTTACGCCGGATGTATACCGGTTGGATGCATTCCATAGCAGATATTCATCGACGTTCAATTCCTTGAGCGCGCGGATTTGTTCTTCCACTTCATGCTTGCCGTACTTGGTGTAATGGCCTTTGCCGAGCCAGCTTGCCGTAAAGTCCTGAATCCATGGCCGAATCACAGGCTGTTTGTCGCCTAGCGGCTCCAGCTTCTTCTGCGTATCGATTGTTGCTCCCCGTATCGTTTGATATGGGGCCTTGTCGGGATCCTTAGCATTAAACCAGCCGGTCGTATAATGGCTAGGATATATCATTGGGCAGATGATGTCTACATTTTCCGATATTTTCACGAAATCCTGGCCGATCCCCTCGGCAGCAGGCACGGAAGCCGCATAACCGAAAATATCGACGGATACCTTGACGCCAAGCGGTTGGAGTTCTTCTTTTGCATATTTTACGAAGGAGGTTACCGCGTCCACGCGGCTGCGCTCATCCTTGTGATATTTTAAAGTGTCCGCTCTTTTCTCGAACCCTTCGGGGAACCGCACGTAGTCAAACTGTATCTCCTTAAAGCCCAGCTTGGCAGCTTCTTTGGCTATTTCCACATTATATTCCCATACTTCCTTGCTGTACGGATTGACGAAGGCTTCCCCATTACCATTGGCCCAGACGGAGCCGTCACTATGTACAAACGATAATTCTGGATGTTTCTTTGCAAGCACGCTGTCCTTAAACACGACAACGCGAGCTATAGGGTAGATTTCATGTTTATCGAGACGTTCCATCAGCGCGTCCATGTTACGAATGAAGGGCTGGGGCTGACCCAGCTCTTGAAGCTTGGTATTATCCGTCTTATAAGTAATGTAGCCATGATCATCCTTAACGTCGATAACCATGGAATTCAATTCGGTGCTGTCCAGCAAGTCGATCAGCTGGTCCATACGGGAACCGCCGGCACTGTAAGCCGTTACGTAGATCCCCTTTACGACTGGAGCGGCTGTTTGAGGCTGCACAGCCAGCATTGAAGGTGAAAGCGGAGCGTCCAGCCGTCCCTCGGCGGCATTGGCCAGGAAGGTATGATAGGCTGATTGCATAATGCCCGGCATTTTGCTGTTTGAAGCGTCTGTGTGAGCCGGGGAAACATCCCCACCTGTACCCGCGCTCAGAGCCAGCAGTAAAATCGTCCAAAAGATGTTCATCGTCTTCTCTCCCCATAAGATACACGTTCTAAGATGATTATAATGGATGTTTGTTGCTCATAATAAACAGTTTTGTTATTGTTTGCGAAAAAATAACCGCGGCTTTACTCATTAACACGGCAATGCCTGGTTGAAACCGATATCCAGAAATGCAGCCATGGAGATCATCATAAGTACAAGCTCAAAATTCCAAAAAAAGGCCGCTTCTTCTGCCAAGACAAAAGAAAGCGGCCTGTGGGTGTTGCTATAAGGCTGAAGCTCGCCGAAACTAATATTTAATGAAGCAAATTAGTATCTTGAAGCTCGCAAATGCTGAATTGAATAATCTCCATCGCATCATTCGGTTCCAATAACTTCATACCGTCCCGAAGGATGATCATGGAGTCAAGCTCCTTCTCGTTAAAGAAAGGAAGCATATCGGGGAACCACTTCATGACGATTTGTGCCAGTTTTACCGTTTCCATTTCCACATCATTCACCCTTTCCTTCTAGAATCATTCGTGTAGAGAATCATTCTTAAATGGAAAAGCACAAAGCCTGTGAAATCGGGTAAAGCTGAAATCTTATGAAATTGACGAAGGAACCGCGCATAATTCATTATATCATATCAAATATATTTTGACATCGAGTACAGGCCTGTGGGAAAATTTACTTTTTTCTGAACGAACCCATAACGCCCACGGTTTCTACAATGTTCACGAACGCTGCGGGGTCGGTCTGTTTAATGATATTTCTAAGCTCAGTCAGTTCGTAGCGGGTCGTTACGGTCATCAGCATATCCTTTTCTTTGTGGGAGAATGCGCCTTGTGTCTTAATGAGAGTCACCCCGCGCGGAAGCTTCAAAAGTCTGCTTAGCAGTTCGTCGGTTTTGTCCGTTATAATGAACAGGGTAACCTTAATATGGCTGACATGAAGGAGATCGACCACTTTGCCGCTGAGGTAAATCGATACCATGGAAGCAAGGGCCAGATTCCAGTCCCCTTCAATATAACCCATGGCCAAAATGACGATAGCGTTCATCGAAACGAGCACGCTGCCGACCGGGAAGTCGCGGTATCTCGTAATGATCGAGCCTATGATATCAAAGCCGCCGGAGGATCCTCCCGCCCGAAACGATATTCCGCTGCCGATCCCGACGAGCACGCCCCCGACGACCGCGGACAGGAATGCATCGGTCGTAACCGGGATTTCGTGAACAGGGATCAATGCGATGAACCAGGTTACGGCGGCGACGGAAAGAATGCTCAGCAGGATGAAGCGTCTTCCAAGCAGAAACAGTCCTGCAATGAGAATAGGAATATTGTATACGAGATACATGGTCCCGATGCTTAAGGGCGTAAAGTAACCGGTCAGCATGGATAATCCGGAGACCCCGCCGCTAAGCAGGTGGTGCGGGACGAGGAATAGATTGAAGCCGGCTGCGATCAACGCCGCTCCGAACACGATGACTAGGCTGTTCCAGATTGTTTTGAGCATCGTAAAATCACCTCTTATGGTTGTGAAAATAAGCCAGGCAGCTTGCTGGTGTTCTTTTCATGTTTTGTGCTATAATGTTTGAGATATTCTTGAGTAGGTATCCTTTTCCATGTTAAATGGGAAAGAATGTATTAGTGATCTGAACCGAATCTTCCGAAGATCCGTATGCTATGTAAAATTTATGGGCTGATGGGACAGCCTATAAACGTCCAATGCTACTTAAGAATACAGTCAAGATGGTGGGAAGTCCACTATATAGAAGGAGTATGAATATTTTGAGCACATTTGCAGATTTCGGCCTAGAGCCTAAAGTTCTACAGGCTATAACAGAACTCGGATTTGAAGAGGCGACCCCGATTCAAACCAAATCAATTCCTATTGCTATGACAGGTCGCGACCTCATCGGACAAGCACAAACGGGAACAGGCAAGACGGCGGCGTTCGGTCTTCCGCTGATCAACAAAATTCCAGCTAATGAAGATCGGATCGTAGCGCTGGTCATGGCCCCTACCCGGGAGCTTGCTATTCAGGTAGCCGAAGAAATCGGGAAGCTGTCCCGTTTCAAAGGCATCCGTTCCCTGCCGATTTACGGGGGACAAGACATCGTCCGCCAAATTCGCGCATTGAAGAAGAAGCCTCAAATCATTATCGGCACCCCTGGCCGCTTGCTCGACCATATTAATCGCAAGACGATTAAGCTTGACGATGTACAGACTGTCGTACTGGATGAAGCCGATGAAATGCTGGATATGGGCTTCATGGAGGATATTCAGTCGATTCTGAAGCTTGTCCCCGAAGAGCGCCAAACAATGCTATTTTCCGCTACAATGCCAGCAAATATCCAAAAGCTTGCCCAGCAATTTCTTAAAAACCCGGAGCATGTTTCCGTTATTCCAAAGCAAGTTAGCGCACCGTTAATCGATCAGGCGTACATTGAAGTACATGAGCGCCAGAAATTCGACGCGATTACGCGTTTGCTGGATATGGAATCACCTGAACTGGCTATCGTGTTCGGACGGACGAAGCGGCGCGTGGATGAACTGGCTGAAGCTTTGCAGAAACGCGGCTATTCTGCGGACGGCCTTCATGGCGACTTGTCTCAGAACCAGCGCGATAACGTAATGCGCAAGTTCCGGGATGGCAGCATCGATGTGCTTGTGGCTACCGACGTGGCAGCACGTGGATTGGACGTATCTGGCGTAACTCATGTCGTTAACTTCGACCTGCCGCAAGATCCGGAGAGTTATGTACACCGTATCGGCCGTACAGGACGGGCTGGCAAGGAGGGCGTAGCCTGGTCTTTCGTTACGCCTCGCGAGATCGACCATCTTCACTTCATCGAGCGGATCACCCGCCAGAAGATCGCCCGTAAGCCGCTGCCATCCATTGCCGAGGCGATTGAAGGGAAACAGCGCATTACAGCAGAACGCCTGATCGAGCTTGTGGAAGCAGCCGAACTGAACGAATACAAAGGAATCGCCATTTCGCTGCTGGAGCAATACGATTCGGTTAACCTGCTGGCAGCCGCGTTTAAGCTCATTACCGGAGACAAAGGAGATAAAACGAATATCGAGCTGACTCCAGAGGAGCCGATTCGCGTTAAACGCCGCAAGCCGGACATCCGTTCCAGCGGACGCAAGCCGTATGGATACGGCGGCAACCGCAGCGGAGGCGGCGGATACCGGAGAGATAATCGCGACGGCGGCGGCCGTGGAGGTTATGGCAGCAAAGGCGGTTATAACAGAGACGGGGGAAGGGATTACCAGTCTTCCTCGGATCGTAAGCCGCGTCCTGCAAGCAGCGGCGGGGACCGTAGACCGCCAAGACGCAACGACAATCCTTCGTACGACGCTTAATGAACAATTAGCATGATATAGCAAAGAAGACGGAGACGCTTGCTGGCGCTCCGTCTTCTTGCTTATAGGAGATTAGATCAGAATGGAACGGCTCACAATAACGAGCAGAATGAACAACACCAGAATAGTACCTGTGGAAGTCCAGAAACCGCCACAAGATGGACCTACACCCGACATGAGATAACCTCCTTTAAAGATGTTTGTTAAGAAGTTACGGTATATACTATGGCGTATTCGTTCATCTAGTTTAGACGCTTACCTAGAACATGTTAAAATAGGCGCTGGATAGTGCTCATTTAATCATGTATAGTATTATTAATAGACATAAACCTTACTGGAGGGAGATTTTTTTTTGGAATACAAAGGACTAATGAGCGGTTTCTACAAAGTAACCGAGTGGATCATGAGAATATCGGGAAGCAATTTGCTCTGGCTTCTCTGTTCGTCGCCTTTTTGGTTTTTCGTGCTAACGGGATTGTTAACCCCGGACATCGAAATGTGGATTCAAATCGCTTGGATTTTAGCCGTGTTGGCACCGTTTACATTGTTCCCGGCTACAGCGGCGCTATTCTCAGTGACGCGTAAATGGGTAATGGGTGACACGGATGTGAGCGTTATTAAAGTGTACTTCAAAGGGTACAAAGAGAACTACAAGCAGAGCATGATCGGTGGAATCTTCTATACTTTGTTGATCATCGTCATGATCGTCGACTATAACGTATATATGAAGCAATTCGCCAACATGCAGATTATCGGCATCATCATGTTGATTTTCTTGATCTTGCTGTCGGTTTCCTTATTCAATTTCTTTTCATTGGTGGCCCATTATCACTTGAAAACTTCGCTTCTTATTAAGAATGCGATCCTGCTGACCATCCTCCGTCCGTTCCGCGTGTTATCGACGGTGCTTTGCGTCATTGCGCTGGGATTCATTACGATGCAGTTCACATGGCTGATCTTGTTCGGCTTCGGTACGCTCGCCGCATTCGTTGCCTTCTACAATTTCAATGTCAGTTATAACAAGCTTCAGGAGAAGGTGGAGAAGATGCGCGTAGCGGAGGAAGGCTCGAAAGACGGCGAAGAAGACAGCACCGACGCTGAAGGAAACGAAAGAACCGGGAATGACCGCGAAGATCGCGACCATGCCGGAAATGCAGAAGAGCCAACGGCTGAACTGCCGGATGACAGCAGTAAGGATCAGACAAAATCCTAGGCCGAGTTTACAAATTTTACAAACCGCCTATATTAGGTTTACAATTAGAAATAGAAGGATTATAATAGGTTTACGTCCTGCGATGTGCGTTTCGGTTCCAAGTTGTTTTGAACCAATGACAATGTCCAGGGAGACTTAAATTGCATCGCTGCTGAAAGGCCCTATCTATTAGATCAGGGGACTTCAAAGGCGCTGCTGCGGTCACCCACCTGCTGATGCAGGTTCGAGACAGTGTAACCGGACGGCATAGGCGGGTCTACATATTCAATGATGACAGCACCCTGTCCCTTTATGGAGTAAAGGTACCAGGGTGCTTTTGTTTGTTACGTAACAATGTTAAACTAGATACAAATGTAGTACATACACCCTATGTCTCGTGACGAGTAACGAAGGAGGAAGTAGAGTGTCAATCAAAAGAACTCTCATCGGCATATTCCGCAGCCAGGAAGGTACGAGCGACCGTGCGAAAGTGCCCGAGATGAAAACAAGGTATTATCAGCTATCCAAGGATAGAATTTGGGAGGAAGTCTCCTCGACGTTAAAGAAAATTCCAGGGTATAAAGTGCTGCACGAAGTGCAGTCTGTCGGCGAAATTACGCTGGAGAAGAAAACCGCGTTGGGCCGCACGATGGATATTACCGTATCGATCGTGTCGACAGGGCCGCTTCGCAGTGCGGTGGACATTTACTCGGCGACGAGGGGGTCGCTGGGGGATTTGGGCAGCAACTATCGCAATATCCTCAATCTTTATGCGGCGCTGGACAAGAAGCTCGGGGCTTATAAAGTAACTTCATAATTAAACAAAAGCGAGCAGGGAGGCATCCTCCTACTCGCTTTTCTTGTTCAAAAGGGTTATTGCAACTGCAACTTATTACAGAAGGGCTTTAACTGCAGCAATCGCATTTTCATAGTTCGGATGTTCGGTCATTTCACTCAGGTACTCGACATAAGTGATTTTATTGTCTTTGTCGATAACGAACACCGAGCGGTGATCCAATTTGAATTCATTAATCAACACGCCATATGCCTGGCCGAAGGAATTGTCCTTATAGTCGGACAGTGTAACGACCCGGTCAACGCCTGCGGCACCGCACCAGCGGGCTTGGGCGAATGGGAGATCCGCGCTGACAGTAAGGATAACGACGTCGTCGCCAAGGCTGGCAGCTTCTTCGTTAAAGCGGCGGGTTTGCGCATCGCAAACACCGGTGTCCAGGGAGGGGACAACACTGATCAGCTTGATTTTACCTGCAAAATCCTGAAGAGTTGCTTCTTCGAGCAAGTTTTTACTTAAACGGAAGTCTGGAGCCGTATCGCCAACCTTCAGCTCAGGACCTACCAGAGTAATTGGATTGCCTTTGAATGTTGCCACATTTGTACGTTGTTGTGCCAAAATGTATCTCCTCCTAAAACAATTTTGTGAAAGCACCTAATTTTAATTATAATCTTTTTATGAAGAGATTGTCCAACATTAGGAAGAAAGGTTCGATCGTATGATATTTATTCGCTATGAAAATTGGAGAACCTATTTGAAATCGTACCCGGTGACCTGTCTTATTCTCGCAATCAATATTGTGATGTTTGTTCTAACTGCCGCCGGGCCGGAGGAAGCCATCCTTGAATACGGGGCAATGATAAATAGAGAACCTTTTGCCAGCGAATGGTGGCGCTTTGTCGCCTCGGTATTCCTGCATTTCAATTTCGGGCATCTGTTTTCCAACAGCTTCGGGATACTGATCTTTACACCCCCGATGGAACGGCTGCTCGGCTCCTGGCGGTATGTCCTGCTCTATTTAGGTAGCGGCATTGTCGGCAATTTGATCACGATGGGAATCTATCAGCATTCGTCCATTGTGCATATTTCTGCAGGAGCATCAGGCGCCATTTACGGAATTTACGGGGCTTTCCTTTATGTCGCATTGTTTCAGCGGCAATTCATGGACGAAGCATCCCGTAAGACGCTGTACAGCCTGCTTATCGTCGGGATTATCTTCTCGTTCCTCGTGCCTCAGGTGAACTGGATCGCCCACTTAGGCGGATTTATCGGCGGCTTCTTCATCTATGGATTGATCATACGCCTGTTAAAACGACGTTGAACCCCTTGAAGGTAAATGGTAAAGTTATGTTAGAGCAAGAATGATGGCAAGTTACCCATATGGGTTATGACAGGAATCGAAATGGAGCGATCAGATTCGTGGAATTAAGACAACTGCAATACTTTGTGAAGGTGGCGAAGAAGGAGCATGTTACACAGGCAGCCGAAGAACTTCATGTGGCTCAGTCTGCGGTAAGCAGGCAAATCCACCAACTGGAGCAGGAGCTTGGTGTTGACTTGTTCATGCAAAAGGGAAGAAATCTGCATTTGACTGCGGTAGGACAGCTATTTTGCAGCCGGGTGGAGACGATCCTTAAAGATTTGGATCGCGCCGTAAATGAAGTTCACGAGTTTATTGATCCTGAGCAAGGCGAAATTCGTCTCGGATTTCCACATAGCCTCGGTGTTCATGTTATTCCTAGTGTAGTTGCCGAATTCCGTAAGTTGTATCCGAATGTAAAGTTCAGATTCAAGCAGGGAATGTATCCGACACTCATTCGTGATGTCGTATCAGCCGAAGTAGATTTGGCCTTTATCTCTCCTTTTCCGGAGAACCATAATCAGGTTGCGGGCAACGTCGTACTGACGGAGGATTTGGTGGCGATTCTGCCGCCGGGCCATCCGCTCGCCAACGAGCAGAGCATCAAGCTCAACCAATTGAAAGACGATAAGTTCATCCTGTTCAGCAAAGGTTATTCTTTAAGACCTATCGTCTGGCATGCTTGTCTGGAAGCCGGATTTACGCCGAAAATCGCCTTTGAAGGCGAGGAGACGGATACGATCCGCGGCTTAGTCGCTGCCGGGATGGGCGTCAGTCTCCTGCCTGAAGTGGCGTTATTCCAGAGCTTCACGCTGCAGCCGGCCCGGGTTCGCATTTCTACGCCGAAAGTAACGAGAACGATTGGGCTGATTCACCGAGCCGACGATAAACTTCCGCTGGTCGCGCAATCCTTCCGCATATTTCTGCTAGAATATTTCGGACTACAACCGGACACGCCGCCAAGTTAATGACTGGCGGCGTTTGTTCTTGTAATATCGAAAACAAAAGGTAGATGGACATGCTGTCCAGCCGGTTTAAATCGTCTAGTGTTTCTTTCGGGCATTGCAGCCCGGAAGGGATGATCCCAAATAATTAACCATAATAAAGCCCAGCCTATACGGAAATAGCCGTATGGCTGGGCTTTTCCGCAGCTTAAGGGGTAAATTGTTGACGCCGTGCATTTTAAGTTAGATTTGCTCTTATTTTACTATACTTTTATTTTCGCACAGTATACTAGGGTTCAAGGTTTGAAAATAATGATTGTGCAAATAACAAATGAGGTGTGGTGAAGAGTAGCGATGGAGTTAAAGATTGAGCATGTAACCAAATCCTATGGCTCAAAACAAGTGCTAAACCAGGTCACCCTGGATCTAAAGCCGGGGATTCTGGGACTGTTGGGACCGAATGGGGCTGGTAAATCAACCTTGATGAGAATGCTGTCGACGTTAGAAAAGCCTACTTCCGGCGTGATTACTTGGAACAGTGTGGATATTGCACAGCATCCGGATGAATTGCGCGCCGAACTCGGCTATTTGCCGCAGGACTTCGGTGTGTATCCGAATATGAACCCCGTGGAATTTCTGGAGTATATAGCTGCGATGAAGGGATTAACGCTAAAATCGGCAAGGAAGAGGATCGATGAACTGCTCGAAATTTTAAATTTATCCAATGACCGCAAGAAGCTATTGGGGGGATTTTCCGGTGGGATGAAGCAGCGCGTAGGTATCGCCCAGGCATTGTTAAATGATCCTTCGCTGCTCATCGTCGATGAGCCGACCGTGGGTCTTGATCCTGAGGAACGCATCCGCTTCAGAAATCTTCTATCGACGATGTCCTCCAACCGGATCGTCATCCTCTCTACGCATATCGTTACGGATATCGAGTCGATTGCTCCGAATATCGCAATCCTTTTCAAAGGCAGGCTCGTGAATTTTACGACGCCGGAAGGTTTGATCCAGAGGGCGGATAACAAGGTATGGCTGAGCATTTTCCCTTCTTCCGAGCTGCAGGATATGCAGGAGAAGTATATTATTAGCAGCGCCATACACCGTAGCGACGGGGTACATGCCCGGATCGTTTCTGATTTCCGCCCTTCTCAGAATGCTGTTCTGCTCCCTTCTACGCTGGAGGATGCTTACCTGTACGCCGTCTCTCCATTAGGTGGGGCGTCATGAGCAATGCATGGAGCATCTACTGCTGTCTGATCAAGAACAACCTGATCAAGCAAATGAGAAGCTACTCCTTCCTCATAGTGGTCCTGCTAACGCTGTTCCTGGGATATGCCTGCGTGCCATCCCCCTCCAGCGGGTATCAAGTGTTCTATATTGGCGGGGTACGAGGCATTTACAATTCCGCATGGTTAGGCGGGATGGTCACGATGATGTCCACACTGCTGTTGTGGCTGTTTGCCTTCTTTATGCTGCGCAGCCAGGTTTCCGAGGATCAGAGGCTAAAGGTAGGGCAAATCATTGCTTCGACGCCGGTTTCTAATTTCCGCTACATATTTAGCAAATCGATCTCCAACTATGTTGTATTGCTTGTGATCGAGCTGATGTTGTTTCTGGCGTTTATGGGAATGCAGTTGATCCGCGGGGAAGACTATTATATTCATATCGCCGATTATTTGCAGCCATTTGCCTTCATTGTCATGCCCTCGCTGCTCGTTCTGGCGGCATTGACTGTATTGTTCGACGTGATGCCCGGTTTAAAGGGTGTCGTGGGGAATATCATCTTTTTTACCCTATGGGTATGCTGTAGTATCGTGTCGATCGCTACGCCGAATAGCCTGCTGGATGTATTCGGTCTTGATAGCATTCGTTCGGATATGGTACGGGAAGCTGTGATAAAATATGCGTTCCTGTCTGCGAGCGAGGAGGGAGGAAGCTTCGGATATTATCCGGTGGAAGGCACCAGCCCTACGTTTGTCTGGCATGGCGTAGAATGGAGCTCGAGCCTGCTTATTTACCGATTGGCCTGGGTAGGCATCGCAGTGCTGCTTATTCTTGTTTCTTCCCTCATATTCAACCGTTTCAGAACAAAAGAGAATGCCAAACGCAGTCACATCCCGGTTATCTATGAACCGAAGAAGGGGGTTGCCACCAAGCTGGATCATAGCCATGAGTATAGGCTGTCTCCTGTCAAGAAAGAGCAGAGAGTCCGCATGATAAGACTAGTTCGAGCGGAGATATGCATCATGCTGAAAGATTGTTCAATTTGGTGGTATCTGCTTGTGCTGGGCAGTATGGCCGCGAGCCTTCTCATCCCGCTGGAAAACATACAGAGCTGGCTGCCCGTACTAGCGTTATGGCCGATTGCCATCTGGTCGCAAATGGGCACACGTGAGAAATATTATTTTACCCGGGAAATATTGATGTCCAGCTGTTCACCGCTCAAAAGATTTTTTGCGGTTTGGGTTTCAGGAATTCTTATCACCCTGCTCGTATTCTTGGGAGCGATAGTCCACTTCATTCTGGATGGACAATGGGTGCACTTGACGGCTTGGCTGGTGAGCGTTCTATTCGTTCCGGCGCTAGCCATAGCTTTGGGAACGCTCAGCGGGACGAGGAAAATGTTTGAAGTCGTCTATATTTTGTGGTGGTATATGGGAGCGGTTAACAACCTTCCTAATCTTAACTTCCTGGGCGCCGCGACAAGCCAGGCCCTACTATACGGCATATTGACATGCCTCCTGCTGATCGTGGCTCTTGTTGGCCAGCAGATCAAAGCAGGAGTGCTGGGAGGTAGCCCTGCGAAAGGAAATAAATCGAAGCACTACGATAAAGGAGGGGTATCATGAATTTGATGATTAACCGTAAGATAAAAATGATCACTACGGCGTTGGCTGCGGTCCTGACCCTGTCTCTTTCGGGCTGCGATTCCAAACCAAGCGTAAATAGTGCGGGCCAGACTTTCGATGGGAAGCAAGTGGAGGAAATCATCCTAAATACAGACGGCCAAAATATTGAAATACGGCCTGCAGGCAGCTCTGAAATTAAGGTCAGCACAAAAGGCGGAAAAGAAATCAGCGCCGAGTTGAACGGCGGTGTGCTGGATGTTAAATATGGCAGCTCCTCGAGTCTGGTTAACTTTAAGACAGACACCCTGCAGGTTGAGCTGCCGGATAAGCAGTTCCGCAAAATCAGTCTGACGGCGTTTGCTGGGCAAATTACAGGCGAAGGTTTGAAAGCCGATGAGCTTGTTTTTACAGGAGATTCGGGAAGCCTTGAAATTAACGGCTTTGAGGGAAATCATATTCGAGGGAAAGTTGCTTCGGGAGACATTGAGCTTAACGGGATTACCGGTGACTTCCACATTGAGAATGATGCAGGGAATGTGAAGGTATCCCATAACGGGCAGCTGGCTCAAGGATGCAGTATTAGAACTGGAACGGGAAAAGTCGAGATAGCTTTCGAGAATGCACCTGGCGCCCTGGAGATTGACGCTTCGACAGAATCCGGCAAGATTGAGTCGTCCCTGACTTCGGCGTCCGCAGTGAACGCTGCAGGAGCAGGGCAGGAATTAAAGGCTATGATCGGCTCTGCTTCCGGCGCGCCGATTCTAACCATCAAATCATCTTCAGGAAGTATTTATATTAAATAAAACGTCCCGCCCTAACCCATCGTTGACTGTTGACGGAGTAGGGCGGGTATTGTTATTTGGGAAAGGGGATGGTGATGTCGAAGGTAGTCCCCTTCGCTGGGATGCTGTTTACGGAAATATGTCCCCGATGGGCGAGTATCAAATCTTTAACGATCGACAGGCCAAGGCCCATCGAATGATGGGCGGAAGACGAGTCCAGCGTTCCTCCGCGATAGTATTTCTTGAATAAATTCCCGATAGTAGCGCGGTCCATTCCAACCCCGTTATCTTCAATTGTCACTTTAATGAATTGGTTCTGTACATTGGTTAGCTGCACCGAAATTGCCGTGCCTGGGGGATTGTGCATGACTGCGTTAATAAGCAGGTTCTGGATCGCCCGGTACAGCAAGCGCCGGTCAAATGAGAACGGGATCGAATCCTCTTCGCAGTGGAAGCTTAAATCGTACTCCTGTAAATCTGGGTCGTTCCAGGTATCAGCTAGCAGGCTCTTCAGGAACTCCACCAGGTTGGCCTCTTCCAGCCGCAGAGGGATTTGCGCCTTTGTTTCCTGGAGCTGGAGAGACAGGTTAAAATCCTGAATCAGGGCTTCCATATGCTTGCTCTTTTTTAGAATTTCCTGCATGAAGGACTGCTTCTCTTCCTCGCTCCAGGAATATTCCTCGTTCAGGAGCAGGGCAGAATAGCCGGATATGTAGGTAAGCGGTGTTTTTAAATCATGGGAGATGCCGGCGATCCAGTCCTTCTTTAATTGCTCCAGCTTCTCTCTCTCCTGCTGGGATTTTCGGAGTTGGTCGGATAATTCATAAATGTTGGTTATGATTTCGCGGAATAGCCGGTAGGGTCTTTTGAGCTTATTCCGCTTCGTATACATTTTATCGCTGTCGGCAGGCTCTTGATAAGTACCCTGCGATAAGCGGGATATCCAGGAGATAATCAGCCAGATCGGGCGGCTGAAATACCAGCTGAAGATCAGGCTCGAAACAATGATGCTAACCGCGAAAAGAACAAGCAGGATCAAGTCGTAGCCGGGCATCTCTTCATAAAGCCCCAGCATGGGCAGAATGCCGTCGATGATCAGCATGACGACGATTCCCATGCTTAATATCCAGGCAAATAATCCGGCGATAAAATGAATGCTGAAACGCAGCTTAATATTCATGATACATTACCTTTCTTTAGGGGGCACGAATTTGTATCCAATTCCTTTTAGATTAATGATGAATTCAGGAGACTTCGGCTTGCTTTCTATCTTCTTTCTGATTTTGGAAATATGCATGGCCACGGTTTTCTCCTCGCCATAGTTTGGCTCCTCTCCCCATACGAGCTGATAAATTTGCGTAGCGGTATAGAGGCGATTCGGATTTTTGAAGAAAAATTGCAGTAATTCCAGCTCCTTAGCCGTACATTCAATAACTCGTTCATCGACAATTAACCGTGCCTCGGCAGGTTTTAAAGCAAGGCTGCCATAACGGTATTCTTTAGACTGCTCATGGTTCTCACGCAGCATGGCTCGGGTAAGGTTCTGTCTTCGCAGCAGGCTATGTATTCTTGCAACTACCTCAAGGGGATTGAAAGGCTTCGTAATGTAATCGTCACCGCCGATTCCGAGGCCTGTTAATTTGTCAAAATCGCTGGAGCACGAGCTGATGAAAATAATAGGGGTGTTTGTAATACTCCTGATTTTATGGCATAAGTCGAATCCATGAATATCGGGGAGCATGATATCCAGCAAAATGACATCGAACGTATGCTGACCTAGCAAATTCAATACCTCATCCCCCGTGGTACAGGAATATATCTCATGGAATCTCTCTTTTTTGAGGATAATCTCCAGCAGGTTCAAAATACCTTCCTCATCATCGACCATCAGTATTTTCTCATTTCTGAGCAAAATCGAATTCCTCCTAAGCAATGAAGTTTCAACGTAAAAATACCATTCTATTTTACCCCGTTCATTCTAAAGGTTTCAATATATGGAGGATTATACTATAGAGCATGGACACAAAAAAGGAGAGACTACGACCAGTAATCTCTCCGTGGATTGAATAATTATTCCCGGCTTTGGAAGAACATCATGATAAAACGAAGAAGCTCAAAAAGGGAAATAAGGGCTGCCGCTACATAAGTCAATGCGGCTGCGTTAAGAACTTTGCCTACGCCGCGTTCGTCATTCTGTGAAACTAAGCCCATGCTTAGCATGCCTCTGCGGGCCCGGTTGGATGCGTCGAATTCTACCGGCAAGGTGACAAGCTGGAACAGCACGGCCAGTGAGAAGAACACGATGCCTACACCCAGAAGGTTCAGTGAACCGAACAGAAAGCCTGCAAGAATTAAAAACGGCGATACTTGGGACGTTAGATTGACGATTGGGAACATCTTGTGGCGCAGAACCAGCATGGAGTAAGATTCCTTATGCTGAATAGCGTGCCCGACTTCATGGCAGGCCACCGCTACGGCCGATACCGAATTCTCGTAATAGACCGGCTCGGAGAGGCGGACGACGCGTTTGGTCGGGTCGTAATGATCCGTCAGGCTGCCGCGTACAGGTTCGATCGGTACGTCGTACAGACCGTTTGCATCCAGCATGCGGCGCGCCGCGTCATGGCCGGTTAGGCCGTACATATTATGGACCTTGGCGTATTTGTTAAAGGTTCCCTTTACTTTGAACTGGGCCCATATCGATAGGCCGATGGCAAATAATAATGGAATAAACATAATATTTGAGCTCATTTTTCTTCTCCATCCCCCTGTTGTTAATGATTGTTCAGAACTTTACGTAAATGGCCCTTGATTAATTAGAAGATATAGCGCATCGATGCAGGCGAGGCTTTGGGGCATGAGACTGGAGAACACTTTTCTAGCTTGGCCAGGCTTCATATTAGAAATAAGCGGCTCCAGCTCCTTGACCTCCCGTTCCAATCTTTGCATATGGATTTCGAGGGAGGTCAGCTTCTCTGTAACCTGTTCCTCGTGGCTTACATTATTCCACAGCTCCAGCTTCGAGCGAATTTCCTCTAATGTATACTTCTCCTGTTTTAATTCATTAATACGTTTCAAGCGGTTTAAGGTTTCAGCACTGTATAGGCGGTAATTTTTCTGTGTGCGTGCCTCCGGCGCAATGAGCTTCAGCTTGGTATAATAGTCGATCGTTCTCTCACTTACGCTGGCAGCCTTGGCTAGCTCGCCGATTCTGTATAGTTTCATCCTGCTAGGCTCACCTCACTCCTAAGGATATTTTTAGTATATATTTATTTTTCTAAAATAATGATACCTGATCGGCAACTATACAGTCAAACGTTATGCTTTCCAATCTATAGTTACTATCGCTGCTAATAATTTCATACCCTTGCAGCGAAAAGCTAGGCCGATTGTTCTCGGAAATTTGTCCGGCTGTCGGCTCGGTATCGCAGCAAGAACCGATGACATACAATTTGAGCAGGCTAGCAAATAGGGGCAGTTCCCGGATATCCGTCGCTGATGGGAGCGGGGGAGCAGTAGGATGGCTGTGAAACAGACCCAATAGCTTCGGATGATAGCAGTGCTTGACCCATTCCTGCGGTTCCAGCGAGAAGTGCCGGTCCGGTTGGGCAGAAGCATTGGTTACCGGAACGTAGCCGTCTATGACGACAGCTCCAGCGGCTATTTCACCTAGCAGGATTCCGCAAGCCTCATGTGGATAACGGGTCAGGCTGTCTTGCTCAAGCTGCTTATATACAGATGGAAGGATGATCCGTCTCGGCTCGGAAACAAGCTTCCGGAAGCAATCGTTCATAGATGATGCCTACCTCATTCCTCAGTTTGTAACAAAACGGGTAAACAGGGTACAATAACATATACAAATAGCAAAGGAAGAATACACATGAGAAAAAACATACCGATTCTTGCGCTCCTGATCGTGCTGCTCGGCATCGCCCTGTACCAAAATTACGGAAACGAGGTGCGCTCTTTCCTAGGCGTAGGGAGTGATAAAAAAACCTTGGGCGCCGCGCTCGCAGAAGGTGCCCCAAAGCCGGGTTCTTCATCTCCGGCCTTTGCCTTGCAAGGACTGGATGGAAATACCTATAAGGTGGAGGGAGAACGCGACAAGCCAGTACTGGTTAATTTCTGGGCATCCTGGTGTGATCCCTGCAAGGACGAAGCCCCCGATCTCGTTAAGCTGTACGAGAAATACGGCGATCGGCTGGACATTTACGGAGTCAATGTCACGGCTTATGACACGGTCGAGAAAGCGGAAGCCTTCGTCAAAGAATATGGGATTGAATTCCCGGTACTGCTGGACAAGAAGGAAGAGGCCTACAAGAAATTCAACGGCATAGCCTTTCCAACGAATGTGTTAATTGACAAGGATGGCGTAATCCAGGATTTAATCGTGGGCATACTCCCGCCGAAGGATTTGGAGGCCAAAATCAAGAAGCTGCTGCAATCCTCGTAAAGATTCACCGTAAAAATGGGCGGAAGGCCCGGAGTCCTTAAATTAAAGGAACTCCGGGCCTTCCGGCGCCATACATCGAAATTGCCCATGAAGATTATCATGGATTAATGGTTTACTAGCCCTTGGCTTGCCGATACCACCTCTTCATGCTCCATCTTGGTTTGGCCAAGCAGAGCATAACGCAAGCTGTCGACAAGCGCCTCCCAGCTCGCTTCAATAACGTTGCCGGATACGCCGACTGTACTCCATGAATTGGTAGCGTCTTTCGATTCAATTAGAACTCTGACTTTGGAGGCCGTCGCATCTTTATCGTCGAGAACTCTGACCTTATAGTCCGACAAGTGAATGTTCTTTAATGCAGGATAATAAGATATCAGCGCTTTGCGCAGGGCATTGTCGAGCGCGTTCACCGGGCCATTGCCTTCCGCAGCCGTGTACAGGCTGTTTCCGTCGATGTTCAGCTTGATGAAGGCTTCCGAAACAACCGGCTTGCCTGCGGACTTCTCTACGAGCATTTTGAAGGATTCAAAGACGAACAGCTCTTTCATTTCGCCGTTGGCCTGACGGAGCAGCAGCTCCAGGGAAGCGTCTGCGCCCTCGAACTGGTAGCCTTGGTGCTCCAAATCCTTGATTTTGGAGATGACTTGGCGTGTTTCTTCGTTTTCCGGGTCAAATTTGATGCCCATTTCCTGCGCCTTGGACAGAATATTGCTCTGTCCGGCAAGCTCGGATACGAGAACACGCTGTCGGTTGCCGACGGTTTCCGGAGCAATATGCTCATAGGTCCGGGAGTCGCGCAGAATGGCCGAGACGTGGATGCCGCCTTTATGGGCAAATGCGGCTGTGCCGACGAACGGCTGTCCCACAGGCATATGGACGTTTGCAATTTCGCCGACATAACGGGCCGTATTGGTCAACTGCTGGAGCTGCTCTGGCTCGATAACATCATAACCCAGCTTCAGCTGCAGGTTCGGGATGATGGAGCACAGGTTGGCATTGCCGCAGCGCTCTCCGTAACCGTTCATTGTACCCTGGACTTGCTCCGCACCAGCTCGTACAGCATTTAATGCATTGGCTACGGCCAATTCGCAGTCGTTATGGGTATGGATGCCAAGCCGGGCTGTCGTTACGCGTCCAGCAAGGACAGAGACGATGTCATGCACTTCATGCGGCATCGTACCGCCGTTCGTATCGCACATGACGAGCCAGTCGGCCCCGGCTTCCTCCGCTTTGCGCATGACGGCGAGAGCATACTCTGGATTGTTCTTGTAACCGTCAAAGAAATGCTCGGCATCGAACAGCACTTCCATGCCTTCCCGCTTCAAATAGGCGATGGAATCGTAAATCATGGCCAAGTTCTCTTCCAATGTTGTCTGGAGCGCAGTATGCACGTGGAAATCCCATGATTTCCCAACGAGCGATGTGGCTTTGGCACCGGATTCAAGGATGCGTTTCAAGTTGGGATCATGCTCGGCGATGCTGTCTTTGCGCCGGGTGCTGCCGAAAGCGGTGACTGTCGCGGATAATCCGAGTTCCTGTACTCGCTTGAAGAATTCAATATCTTTGCTGTTGCTGCCAGGAATGCCGCCTTCGATATAATGAACACCCAGTTGATCCAGCTTCTTGGCTATCTTCAACTTATCGTCCGCAGACAGGCTAATGCCTTCTCCCTGAGTGCCGTCACGTAATGTTGTGTCGAAGATGGTTACAGCCTTTGACATGATGAAAATGTCCCCCTTTGGATATCGTCTGAGTGTGAGCTCTGATTAGTATAATTTCTAATTATAGCATCTGCAATTTAAATGTAACACCGTTTTTAAGAAATTGCACAAGGGTTGTTGACCCGATTTGGCTCAAAAGGTATGCTTTTTTTAGATCATGATCATCGAGTGCAAGGCGAAAAATTCATGTTGTAGTATAAATCAAATGAGGGAACGCTAGTGAGGAGTATCGACGAATATTATCCTGTGAACGGCAGGGTTGTGCTGCACATCGATATGAACGCATTTTATTGCTCTGTTCATGAGGCCGAGGAACCGGAGAAATACCGGAACAAACCGACAGCTGTGGCAGGAAGCGTGGAATTGCGCAAAGGCGTGATCGTGACTTGCTCGTATGCGGCGAGGGCGATGGGAATCCGAACAGGAATGACGGTGAGGGAGGGGTTAAAGAAATATCCCAAACTTATTCTGATCGCCCCGGATTTCCACCTGTACCGCCGTTACTCCCGGGCATTCATGGACATTGCTTACCGGTATACCCCGCTGCTGCAGGCGACCTCGATTGATGAGTGCTATCTGGATATCACCGGCTCGAAGCAGTTTGGTACTCCGCTCGAAATCGCGGCGGAAATCCAGTCCCGCATTGCCAAGGAGCTGGGATTACCCTGCTCTATCGGAATTGCTCCGAACAAGCTGCTGGCTAAGATGGCCTCGGATATGAAGAAGCCAAACGGCATTACGGTGCTTCGGCTGCGCGATGTTCCCGAGCTGCTATGGGACAAGCCGTGCAGCGATCTGTTTGGCATCGGCCGCAAGACGGGGGAGAAGCTGAAGAAGATGGGGATATTTACGCTTGGCCAGCTTGCCGCGGCCGACGAGCGGCTGTTGTCGGAGCGCTTCGGCGTTCTCGGCTTATGGATGAAGCAGGCTGCGCACGGCATTGACCATTCGCCGGTGCAGGAGGAACGGGAGAAGAATAAATCCATCGGGCATACGACGACGCTCCCGAAAGACCTGACGGAGCTGGAGGACGTGAAGCGGGTCATGCTAAATTTGGCCGACCAGGTGACAAGGCGCCTGCGCCGCCAGAAGCTGATGGCGCAAACGGTGCAAATCACGATCAGGACGCCGGATATGAAGACAATAACCCGGTCCCAGACACTAGGGAACGTGACGGAGCAGGCCGATGAAATATATAAGGAGGCCTGTGAGCTGTATCTTCGTCACTGGGGCTACGGCAAGCCGGTTCGGCTGCTCGGCATTACACTGCAAAATTTGGTTCCCAGGGAGAACTCGGCCCTGCAGCTAGATTTGTTTGATTACGAGCAGCAGCCGAAGAAAGAATCGCTGACCAGGACGATGGATTTGCTCCGGGACAAGTTTGGTGAAGATGCCATACTGACGGCCGGTATGCTCAGCGACGATCCTTCCGCGCTGATCCGGAATCATAAAATCCGCGGCACTTCGCTGCAAACGGATTTTCTCCGGGAAAATCGGGAGGAATGATAATAATTATCAATGGAAATTGGTAACAAATGATTTGAAATTGCTTTCTTTTTATATTATATTGGTCATGGTGGTAGCAATTCACCGCACTTGTACCGTTTATCAGGAGGCAGATAAAGATGGCGAAATATACTTGGGTAGAGAAAGATACTTGTATCGCTTGCGGCGCTTGCGGCGCTACGGCACCGGATATCTACGATTATGACGATGAGGGCTTGGCCGAAGTTATCTACAATAATGATGGTAACCGCGGTGTAACAGAAATTCCGGAAGACTTGCATGACGACCTTCAGGATGCGTCTGACGGATGCCCAACCGATTCCATCAAGATTGCAGATACTCCGTTCAATATGGAAGGTTAAACAGAACAGAAAGACCGATCTACATCACGCTTTTGGAGAAGCATCCCGCCGCTTCCGGCACGGGATGCTTTTTGCTGTTTTTTTGCCCATCCCATCCTGGTTATCCTGGCTGAGCTATATTTAGGTATTAGGTCATAAAATTGACAATTTCAAAAGAATGGTTTGAAACAAGCGCTCCGCAGCCGATATATTAAGTAAAGAAGTTGTTCATGTAATCCATACACAAGTTGATTCCAATGGAGGTTTACGATGAAAAATTCGGCCTACCTCAAAAAATACGTAGAAAACCACCCAAACAATAAAATGGCCTGGTATTTGCTTGGCAAAGAATATGAACAAAGCGGCCAAGAGGGCAAAGCCCATTATTGTTACATTCAGGCAGGAAGCGTGTACGAAGCGTTCGAGGCCAGCAAAATACCCGAGGATTTATGGATGGGGTATGAGGCTGGCATCCTTCAGGAGTCGCGCAGGCAGGAGCAGCGCAGCCGTCTGGTTCGAAAGGCAGGCTTTATTTTGCTGCTTTTGCTGTTTCTGTGGCTTCCTTCCGCACAGGCTCCCGGCAAAATAGCAGCAACAGTTCCGGAGATTCCTGCTCCCGGGCATGCGGAGACCGTTTCTGAGGAGAGCAAGCCAGACCAGCTTATAACGGAAGCGGATACATCGCCAGCCCCTACGGAGCCGGTGAAGGTTAGCCCGAAATTTACGGCGATCGGCTATGTTCCCGGAGGCAGGGGAGTGACGGGCGATATCGGCAGGCTGCTGCAGGGAAGCGAAACGGATGGCGGCTATGAGGTCGTGCTGGGAATGGGCAAACAAGGAAAATGGCTGAACTGGTCTCATAAAATGCCGGTCGTTTATGGCATCCAATCGCTTGGCCACGGCCAAACCAGCGTACAGTCCTACGACCCGGCGGCGTGTCTCTGTAAGCCGCCCGATTCGAAACATCTGAAGGCGGAGGCGGGGGAGTGGATCAAACGTCAGGAATCCTTGGCCGTACTCTCTTCTGCGATGCTGAGATATAAGGAGAAGAACGGAAAATGGCCAGTCAGTCTGGACGAGCTCACACGGCCGTTTCCGGACAACTGGCTGGCAGGAACCAATGATCATATGAAGGAAGCGTTCGGGCCGCTGAAGCGGGAGTTTGCACTGCGGGATCAGCAGGCAGGCGGCAGCGAGGCGGGCTCAGGCGAATCCCGCGGTCCGAAGGGGAAAAAAGCCAATGATGGCGACCGGTTTTTTACACAGCCGCTGGAGGTGATCGTCGATACGAGCAATTATCGTTTGGCAGTAGTAAGCGGCTCGGTTATTCTCAGAAGCTACCGGGTTGGGCTGGGCGGCGATAAGACGCCGGAAGGGACGTTTCATATTTCTGACAAGGTCATAAATCCGAACGGCAAGTCGGATGGGGAGTTCGGCAGCAGAGGAATGCAACTGTCCGATACCAATTACGCGATCCACGGCACGAACGAGCCGGACAGTATCGGCGCTGATGAATCGCTGGGCTGTGTCCGGATGGGGAAAAAGGACGTGGAGGAGCTGTTCGACCTTCTTCCGGTCGGAACGAAGGTGACGATAGGCAAGGGAGGACTGCCCGATCAGAACCTTGTCCCGGCAGAGCGGTTCACGCTTGGGGACAGGCAGGATCAGAGCAATCCTCACCGGACGTACCGCTGGCTGCATTAGCCATTATTTGAATACGAGTGCTAGCGTGAACAGAATAATGAGCCCAGCAACGATAGAAATGGCCCAGATGAGCCCTTTTTTGTTGACTTCCTCTTTCTTTTGCTGGAGCGTCGGCGGTTTGCGTTTGGCAGCCATGACAACAATCATTCCCTTCTAAATTGTTCAAAGAGCTACATATTTATTGTAATAGCTTTCATTTTAAAATGCTATCACCTCTGGGAGACGAAATCGTTACGTTTGCGAGAAGGTTAAACTTTTCTTTTGAGCGAGAAAACGATAAACTAAAAAGTGAGGCATTGTATGGCATAAGTGATGAACGGAGTGAAGATAGACGTGTTGTATCGCAATATTGGCAAGCATTTATTCTTCCGGTTGGATGCTGAGAAGGCTCACCATCTCATGATTGGAGGATTACATAAGGCAGCGAGAGTACCGGGGTTCATACCTCTACTGCACGGAATGTACGGTGTTAAAGAGGTTCCGGAGCTGGCTGTCGATTTATTTGATATTCATTTTCCTACTCCGGTAGGTCTGGCAGCAGGGCTGGATAAAAATGCGGAAGCGGTAGAGGCGTTTTCGGCTGTCGGCTTCGGATTCATGGAGGTCGGGACGGTCACGCCGAAGGCCCAGCCGGGAAATGATCAGCCGAGGCTGTTTCGCCTGAAACCGCAGGAAGCGCTGATCAACCGCATGGGGTTCAACAACCAGGGCACCGATTATATGGCCCGGCAGCTGACAGAACTGCGGAGCAGACGGATTCCGGTCGCTGTCAATATCGGCAAGAACAAGGTCACTCCTAATGAAGAGGCTCATCTTGACTATGAGAAATGCATTGCGGCGCTTTATCCGCATGCGGACTTCTTTGTCGTGAACATCAGTTCGCCGAATACGCCCGACCTGCGCAATTTGCAGCATGGCAGCGAGCTGGCATCTCTGCTGGAGGCCGTGCAAAGCGAGATGGCGAAGCAGGCGGAGAAGCATGGCAAGAAGAAGCATGTTCTCGTGAAAATCGCCCCGGACGTCAGCATGACGGAGCTGGAATTCATGGTGAAGACAATCATGAATAGCGGCGTATCGGGAATTATAGCTACCAATACGACGATATCGCGTGAAGGCATTACGCATCAGCACGCGCAGGAGACCGGCGGTCTCAGCGGAAAGCCGCTGAAGGACAGATCAACGGAGGTTATTTCCCATGTCTATCGACTGACGGAAGGGAAGCTTCCGATCATCGGTTCCGGCGGAATTTTTAACGCTGAGGATGCCTATGAGAAAATTCGTGCCGGCGCCAGTCTGGTAGAAATATATACCGCTCTAATTTATGAAGGTCCCGAGCTGAATCGGGAAGTGCATCGCGGTTTGCTGGACCTGCTGCACCGCGACGGATTTAGCCACATTTCCGAAGCAGTAGGAGCAGATCATCGCTAACCGGGCCACAGAAGACAGGAGGCACAGTGGAATGGATAGTAGAGACTGGGGAGCATTTTTGCTGCCGTACGAGCAAACGGTGGAAGAGTTGAAGGTCAAGTTCAAAACGATGCGCTCCGAGCTCAAGAAGCTGGAGGAATATGCCCCGATTGAATTCGTTACCGGAAGAGTCAAGAAAATATCAAGCATTCTCGATAAAGCCAAGCGACTGAGCGTGCCGATGGATCAACTGGAGCAGGGGATCGAGGATATTGCCGGCATTCGAATCATGTGCCAGTTCGTTGAGGACATTCGCAGAGTAGCCGAGTATATCCGGGCCCGCAAGGATCTCAGAGTAATTTATGAGAAGGATTACATTACGAATTATAAAGAAAGCGGCTATCGCAGCTTCCATATGATTATCGAATATCCGGTTCAGACTGCCTTGGGACTCAAAAACGTGCTGGCTGAAATTCAGATTCGCACGCTAGCCATGAATTTCTGGGCAACGATCGAGCACTCCCTGAATTACAAATACCGGGAGAGCCTGCCCGATGAAATGCGCGGCAGGCTGAAGAAGGCCGCAGAGGCCGCTTTTGTCCTCGATAATGAAATGTCCAGCATCCGCGAGGAGATTCTGCTGGCACAAAAGAGCTTCGAGGATGAATCCAGCATCGTGAACCATTTGTTGACGGCGATTCATCAGCTATATTTTTACCATATGGTTTCAGAGGCCATCGAGGCTCAGCAGCGCTTCAACGAGCTGTGGGAAACCAGAGATATGGAAGGGCTGAAGGAGATGCATACCGAAGTCACGCAAAAGATCAAGGCAGCCAAAAAAGCGTTGGAGTCCGGCGATGACAATGTATGATCCACTGTACGTAGCCTTCCTGATCTATTTCAATCGCGACCAGGATTACTTCGAATGCCATGAAGTGATGGAGGAGCTGTGGCTGAAGCAGGATAAGGACCCGTTATACAAGGGGCTGCTCCAGGTTGCGGTCGGTTTGTACCACTTTCGCAACGGGAATGTAACTGGCGGGAGGAAAATGATGGAGTCCGCTGCACAGAGGCTCACTCCCTATCCGCCGGATTCCCTAGGCATCAATCTTGCCAAGCTGCTCGACGAGACCAGAGCATATGCTGCTCAGTTGGCGGAATATGAGCAATCCCCCTTTTCTTATTATGACTTGACCATCGAAATACAGGATGAGCACTTATCAGAGCTTGTGAAGCAGGCGTCATCGGAGGTAACCCCCAACATTCCGCAGCGCAGAGGGCCTCAGCGAGGCGCCAAGCATGACCTGCGGATACAGAACAAGTCCAAATGAATAATATAGCCCTTTCATGCGAAGTATGGTGGAAGGGCTTTTTGGTATGTGCGGAATGCGATTAATTCGGCTAAGGCTGGACGGGGATGACGGATTGTTTTACAATCTGATGATACTGGTATGTTACAATAGACATATTCTCGGATAAGGATGGATGGTTCAATATATGGCAGTACATGTACCGATGGCTTTTCTGGAAAAGATGCAGCAGCTGCTGGGCAGCGATTACGGCGCTTTTCTATCATCTTATGACAACCCCCGTTATGCCGGTATCCGGGTTAATACGCTTAAAATAAGCGTCGAGTCGTTCTTGCGCCTCTCTCCGTTTGAACTGAAGCCCGTACCTTGGTGCTCCGCAGGATTCTATGTTCAGGAAGGACAGAAGCCGGGAAAGCACCCGTATTATCATGCGGGGCTGTATTATATTCAAGAGCCCAGCGCGATGGCGCCTGTGGAAATGCTTGATGTGTCACCTGGCCAGAGAGTGCTGGATTTATGTGCTGCGCCCGGAGGCAAAACGACGCAAATCGCGGCCAAGCTGCAAGGAGAAGGCGTACTTGTAGCCAACGACATTCACGCAGATCGGACGAAGGCACTGGCCAAAAACGTCGAGCTGTACGGCGTCCGCAATGCCGTGGTGCTGAATGAGTCGCCGGAGCGTATCGCTGAAGCTTTTCCGGCTTACTTCGATAAAATTCTGATCGATGCCCCCTGCTCTGGAGAAGGCATGTTCCGCAAGGACGAGGACATGGCGCGGCAGTGGGAGGTTCATTCGACCTCCAAGTGCACCGTAATGCAGAAGGACATCCTGAAATCCGCTGCGGCCACGCTGGCGCCGGGCGGCAGAATCGTGTATTCAACCTGTACATTTGCTCCTGAAGAGAATGAGGCAATGATCGCCTGGTTCCTGGATCGGCACCCGGATTTTGAGCTTGTTCCGCTGCCGAAGGAACCCGGCTTCTCGCCAGGTCGTCCGGAGTGGCTGTACCGGTTGAATGCGGAAGGCGGTGATGCTGCCTTCTCTTCGGAAGCCGCTAGCCTGACCGCACAGTGCGGCAGGCTGTGGCCGCACCAGGTTGAAGGCGAGGGGCATTTCCTGGCCGTGCTGCAGCACAAGGGCCCGGCAGCAAGCCGGGACAAGTGGGCCGAGGGTCAGGGAGCGCGTGACGGACAGATGTCCGTGAGCGGCAGAGAGCCGCAACAGACAAGCCCCGGCAGTAAGCCGGGCAAAACGAACCGGAGGCCTGCAGGCCATCCTCATACGGGGAAGGCCGCCAAAGGGCGGGAGAGTGCTGGGAAAGTGCCCGGCGAACGGGAGCTTCTGGATTGCTGGCAGCAGTTTGCAAGCGAGCATGTAACCGCGAAGCTCCCCGGACAGCCGTTGTTGTTCGGCGGCCATATCTACCAGTCCCCGCTGTCGAAGGAACAGCTCGCCGGACTAAAGACCGTTCGTCCCGGATGGTATGCTGGCACCGTAAAGAATGGCCGGTTTGCCCCAGGTCATCCGCTTGCGACCGCCTTATCCGCAGGGGAAGCAAACCGGGTATTGAATTTATCCCAGGAGAATGGCGAAGCGGTCAGGTATCTTAAAGGGGAAACCCTGAATGTCCCGGCATCGAGAATCGAATGCCGGGGTATCCAGGGTTTCCCTAAAGGATACGTACTGGTTTGCGTTGACGGCGTATCGCTAGGCTGGGGGAAATGGATAGACGGGATGCTCAAGAACGAATATCCCGCAGGGTGGAGGTGGACATAGCATACGTGGGCAAAGGCAAAAAAACGCAAAGGCTGGATAAAATACTCGGCCATCTTGGTTATGGCTCGAGATCGGATATCAAAAAAATGGTGAAACAGGGGAGAGTTATGCTGAATGGCTCTGTTCCCAAGGATAGCGGGATTCAGGCCGATCCTTACGAGGACAGCATCACCGTGGATGGAAAGGGCATCGATTACCGCGAGTTCGTATATTTGATGCTGAACAAGCCGCAAGACGTCATTTCCGCGACGGAGGACTCCCGGGAGCGGACGGTGCTGGATTTAATTCCGGCGGAGCTGCGTGTGTTCTCTCCCTTTCCAGTGGGACGCCTGGATAAGGATACGGAAGGTTTTCTGCTGCTGACGAATGACGGGCAGCTGGCCCATGATCTGTTATCGCCGCGCAAGCATGTGCCGAAGACGTACGAGGCTCATGTGCTGGGCGAGATCGGGGAGCGGGAAATCGCGCTGTTCCGCGAAGGGGTTACTCTGGATGACGGCTACGTCACCTTGCCGGCTGAGCTGGAGGTGCTTGGGCACGAGCGCCTGGAGGAAGGCGTGATGTCACGCATCCGGCTGACCATTTCCGAAGGCAAGTTTCATCAGGTAAAGCGGATGTTCATGGCCGCCGGATCAAAGGTTATATATTTGAAGCGCATTAGCATGGGACCGCTCACGCTGGATGACTCCCTGGCGCTCGGTTCATACCGCGAGCTGACGGAGGCCGAGGTGGAGCTGCTTAAGACGTACAAGAAATAGTTATAGATAAACAAAGGAGACATGGAGATGAGATACAAACTGATCGCTTTGGACGTAGACGGTACATTGCTGAACGATGATCACGAGCTGACGCCGGGAACGGCGGAGACGATCAAGAAAATTGCGGAACAGGGCACGGAATTCGTTCTCTGCACCGGCCGTGCTCCGGGAAACTCTATACCGTTCATGAAGCAAATGGGTCTGAGTGGTTACGTCATTACGCATAACGGGGCGGCAACGGTTAACATTGAGACTTTGGAAATCGTCCATGAATTCGAAATCAGCCCGCTGACCCTGGCTCCTTATTTGGACTACTGCCGGGATAACGGCGTTCACTTTGACGTGAATACGACATTCGCGCTCTATGTTCAGGGGGCTGCCGGCCTAAGCCAGGAAGCGCTGGATATGTACAAACAGTTCATGATGGTGCCTAAGGAGCTGCCGCGCTGGGCAGACCTGAGCGAGCCCATCGTGAAAGTGACTGTGTCCGGCCATAAGGACGAGTTGGATAAAGTGTACGCCGACTGGAGCAAATGGGATAACTCGGAATTTAATGTTCTGCGCAGCGGCGACTTCTTCATCGACATCACCCACAAGGATTCCTCCAAAGGCGCAGCCTTGCGGAAGCTGGCGGAGAAGCGGGGGATTCCTGCGGAGAACGTCATGGCCGTCGGCAATTACTACAACGACATATCGATGCTAACTTATGCCGGGCTCAGCATCGCGATGGACAACTCGCCGCTAGAGGTTAAAGCGGCCGCTAAAGCGGTTACTGCTTCGAACAACGAGGAGGGCGTGAAGCTGGCGCTTGAGAAATACTGCTTGGAAGAATCAGTGCGTTAATTTTATCAAAACGGCAGTCGGCTGACGACGGTTACGAAAGAAGGGGCTGTCCCAAGTCATCAAAGATGACGGAGGGTCGCCCCTTTTTTTCTTAAGCTAAGTTGTCGCCCTCTAAACCACGCACCAGATCATTTCGGATTCAAGGACTCCATACACCTGCTGTGTGGTACACTAAATGGAATTCATGTATCTAATTATGCTCTAAACGAATGTTACAGGAGATTAGATGGACTTCATGTGCTTAAAATCAAGATTCCAGTCCATAATGGCTATCTCCCTTCTTTTAACGACATGAAATTCATTTAATTCTACCTTTCTTATTTTGTTGAAGAATCTAACTACTATAAATCCATTTAAATTAGTTGACCTATTATAGTGGGTGTAAAGTAAGTAGGCATAGTATTTCTGCAGGCGCTGTTGTTCCTGGGTTTCTTGATGATATAGGTTCAGTCTGGACAATGTACATGCGGAGTTTGGATTACAGTGTTATTTCAGTCGTACAGTGGTATTTCGGTAGTATTAGTGTGGCATTAGCCCACAATTACTAAGAATAGCAGGCAGTAGCAGGCATACGGTTTCCAATTTCCTTCATAAACAAATGTGTAAAAAGGCCGGACGGAAAGCATCGCGTTTTTCCATCCGGCTTATATTTGGAAGACTCCCTATCTGGTTGGAACGAATTTTTGCCATTGACTGGTAAATCATCTGCCGGCTACACGGGCAGCTGCTGGCGCAGCCCTTTAGGCAGATGATTCTTAAGCTGGCCGCCGCTAGCTTTGCCCCAGCCGAGGGGGAAGCTGTCGCCGCCGCATTCCACCCTAACGAGACACCAGCCGCGGTAATCGGCGGGAACCGCCAAAGTGTCTCCGTGCAAATAAGCCGCCAGTTCAGACGAGTCTGGCTTAAGCGTCCAGGTTAGAGCGGCATCCGCAGGGCGGATGGCCATAGCCAGCGCGTGGGCCGGCTGGAAGCGCCCTTTTTTATAGTCGCCCAGTTGGAGGCCGGCACGGGGGATTTTCAACCCGGCAAGGATGTCAGGTGTAAGATGCAATTCTGTGCTGAACGGCAGCAAATACAATGATTCCCCAAATAAAATAGGGATTCCTTCTCCTGCACGATCCCCAAGCCATCCTCCGAAGCCGGGAATCTCGCTTTCCGCCCAGTCGGTGAAAGCCTCAAAGGCGGCCGTTGTATTTCTTTCGCTGTTCTTTCCATTGCTGCGTTTTTTACCGTGCGGTTTGCTCTTGGGACGGGCTTTATCCGGTTCAGCGCGGAATGCTGGAGAGGAAGCCGCTAACGCTCCCGGCTTCTCATCAACCCTGCTCTTGCGCTGCAGCAAGGCGACGTAATGCCCTTCACCTTTGTGCCGATGCGGCCAAATCCGCTTCTCCGCCACCAGCGTCAAATCGGGATAATGCGCCAGCAGCCGGGCAATGGTCTCCTCGTTCTCCTCCCGGTTGAAGGTGCAGGTCGAGTAGGCAAGCTGGCCTCCCGGCTTCAGCATCGCAACGGCATCCTGCAGAATGTCCCATTGCCTTGCCGCGCAAAACTCCACCGATTGCTCCGACCATTCGGCTATCGCGTCCGGGTCCTTGCGGAACATGCCTTCGCCGGAACAAGGCGCATCGAGCATGATCCGGTCAAAGGCGAGCGGGAATCGCGAGGACAGCTCGCCCGGAGCAGCCTGCGTAACGACCGCGTTGCGCACGCCGAAGCGCTCGACGTTCTCCGCTAGTATTTTTGCGCGCTGGGGGTGGATCTCGTTGCTGATCAGCAGGCCTTTGCCGTTCATTTTCATCGCGATCTGCGTTGTTTTGCCTCCCGGCGCCGCGGCCAGATCCAGCACGGTCTCTCCGGGCTGAGGGTTCAGCAGCTCAACAGCAGACATAGCAGACGGTTCTTGAATATAATATAATCCCGCGGCATGGTAAGCATGTTTGCCCGGGCGCTTGTCTTCATCGTAATAAAAGCCATCCTCGCACCAAGGGATGCCCTCCAGTCCGAAGCGCTGTATGATGTCGCGTTCTGCTGGTGATCCGGGCTTAATTTTCAGCGTGTTGATTCGCAGTCCGTACGTTCGCGGCATCGCATAGCTGTTAAGGAACGTTTGCCCTTCTCTCTCCCCGAGCATCGTAATCATGCGTTCACGGAAGGAATCCGGCAATGCTGTCATGGACATATGCTTCTGAAAACTCCTTTTTTCATAGTATAAAAATGTACATCGGAAATTTTACCATAACCCGATTTAATCTCAAAAGGGGAATGGATGTTCCTTCTTTGTTGTGTCATAATTGAAGAGGATTGACTTTTCTTTAGATACCGGAAAGTTTAGATAAGTACGTCTAGGGACGTTTTTCTTAAGCGTTATGATGAGGAACAAATACAGAGAATACAGCATGTAAAGGAGAACAAGTATGAAATTGCTGCAGGCCTTATTTTTCCCTCCAGAGCAGCCTGGGGGCGTATCTTCGATGATTCCCTACCTGCAAGACAAGTTCGAGCCTCCCGAGTGGGAGATAGAGCTGTTCTCCCTGCCGAAGCGGATCCGGGGGAAGGGCACGGATGAAATTAAGTTCGATACTTTTGACTGGCGCCAGTACGGGCACAGCGCAATCGTTCAGAAATATATGCAAACCTATCGCGATTATCTATGGTGGACCAAGCTGCGGCTGCAGCAGTCCTACGATTTGATTCATGCGCATCATCCGATCGCAGGGCTGGCTATGAAGGAGGTCTACCCGGATACGCCCGTCATCCAGAGCATTCACTCGAGTTACGAGCGGGAGCTGATTCTTAATAGAAAAATTAAAGAGGGCGGGCCGGAGCACCGCTTCCTCTGTTCGCTATACAAGGAGCTGGAGCGCCGCGCTGACCGGATGTTTACGGTATCCGAATCTTTTCGCGGATATTTGTCTCCCCATGTGGATCATCCCGAACAAATCGGGGTCATTCGCAACGGCTTCGATAACAAGAGATTCAAGCCCATCCCGCACCATAACGAAGTCGTCCAATTGGTGACGGTCTGCCGGCTCGTGCCTGCGAAAGGGCTGGATGTGCTGCTGCGGGCCTGCGCTGAATTGAAAAAGCGGGGAATCAGCTATGTGCTGCATATTATCGGCGACGGACCGATCCGCGAGGAACTGGAGCAACTGGCTATGGAGCTGGGTATTTACGATGAAACGATTTTTTACGGCTATACCCTCCATCCCGAGGAATTCATGCCGTTTTTCGATATTTTTGTGCTGCCGTCGCGGGCAGAGGCGTTTGGCTCGGTGTTTGCCGAGGCGGCCTTGTGCAATTTGGCGCTGGTGGGCACGAAGATCGGCGGAATTGCCGAGCAAATCGAGGACGGCGTGAACGGCCTGCTCGTCCATCCCGAGGATCATTTGGCTCTCGCCGGGGCTTTGGAGAAACTGATTGCCGACGAGGAATATCGTTCCCGGCTCGCCGGATCCGGGCTGGATAAAGCGAAGAACTGCTATTCGCTGGACAGGGTTGTGCATGAGCTGAAAAATATTTATTTGCAATTCAAGCAATCAAGCGAGTGAGGGCTTATGATTCCATTTCGATTTATTCATGCGGCGGACCTGCATCTGGATAGCCCCTTTGCCGGCATGACCGGCATCCCGGACGTGCTGCGCCGCCATTTGCAAGAGTCCACGTTTGCCGCTTTAGATCATTTGGTCGAGCTAGCGATAACAGAGCAGGCGGATTTCCTCGTCGTGAGCGGGGACGTATACGACGCTTCCGATTCTTCGCTGCGGGCGCAGCTCCGGCTGAGGGAAGCCTGGGACCGGCTTGGACATCATGGCATCCCGGTCTATGTTATTCACGGCAACCATGACCCGCTGAATGCGGGCAGGCTCCGTCTGGCGCATCCCGAGCATGTTACGGTATTTGGGCCTGTGGCGGAGAGTGTCACAGCGAGGCGGCGCAGCGACGGCCAGCCTGTAGCGGTCGTCAGCGGCATATCGTATCCGACCGCTGCTGTGATAGAGAATATGGCATTGCAATTTCGCAGAGACCCTGCGTCCGACCTGTTTCATATCGGGCTGCTGCATGCCAATGTGGACGGGCAGGAGGGTCATGATGCCTATTCTCCTTGCTCGCTTCGCGATCTGCAGCAAAGTGGATACGATTATTGGGCGCTGGGCCATATTCATAAGCGCCAGATTCTGCACGAATCTCCTTGGATTGTCTACCCGGGCAATCTGCAGGGGCGCAGTATGAAGGAGACTGGCCCGAAGGGCTGTTACGTCGTTAACGTCGATGAGCATGGAGGCGCGAAGCTCACGTTCCGGGCGCTCGATCATGTCCGCTGGCTGGAGGCGGAGCTATCTATCGACGGCTTAAGCAGCGAGGAGCAATTGCGGGATCTGGCCGAAGAGCTGCTGGAGGAGCTGAGGGAGCAATCCGAGGGGAAGCTTCAGGTTGCGCGTCTTGTCTTAACCGGCAGGGGGCCGCTGCATAGCCTGCTGCAAACGGGAACCGAGGGCGAGGAGCTGCTCCAGGAATTGCGGCGCAGGGAAAGCCAGCGGCTTCAGGGTGAAGGAATCGGCCTTGACCTTGATCCGGCAGCTTCCGTCGTTTGGCCGGCAGGCTTGAAGATAAGGACGGGGGCAGATGCAGACCTCGCGGAGCTGAAGCAGCAGGACAGCTTTCTTGGCGAACTGCTGCGCATGGCGGATTTGGCTGAGCAGGAGGAAGAACTGCTGGAGCAGATCGTCAGCTCCGCTCTTGCTGCGGTTGCCGAGAATCGCCGGCTTCGCCGGCTCGTACAGGAGCTCGGGGCTGAAGAAAAGGCTGCTCTCGTTCGTCAAGCAGCGGAGATGGCAGTGAGCCTGCTGACCGAACAAGAGGCGAAGGGAGGTGCCCTGCGATGAGGCTGGACAAGCTGCAGGTAAGCGGGTTTGGACATTTGAGCGGCCTGGAGCTGGATTTGCAAGGGCCGGTTACCGTCCTTTACGGACCAAATGAGGCCGGCAAGAGTACATTGCTGGGCTTCGTGCGAGCCATGCTGTTTGGCATACCCTCGCGAACGTATGGGCCCTTGCGGTATGAGCCGACCCGGGGCGGCGCCCATGGCGGTCAGCTGATTCTTTCTGGCGAGGAAGGCGACCGCTGGGTCATTGAGCGTTACGCGCAGCAAGGCGACGGCAGGACGGCGGGCTCGCGGGGCGAGCGGCTGCGGATTACGCGGACCGATTCCGAAGGCAGGCTGTTTGAAGCAGCTCAGGAGGAGATGCATCGCGAACTGCTGGGGGGTCTCTCCAGCGATATGTTCAAGCAGCTGTTTGCCATCTCGCTGACCGAGCTGCAGGAAATAGCCGCGCTTCAGTCGGAAGAGCTGAGCCGCTTCCTGTTCCACGCCGGAATCGGCGGCGGGGCCGCTGTGCTGCGCGGAGAGAAGAAGCTTGGCCAGGAGATGGACAAGCTCTACAGGCCCCGCGGGCGCACGCAGGAGCTGGCTCAGCTGCTGCAGGGGTATGAGCGGCTGGCGCAGGAGGCTGAGGCTGCAAGAAAGCTGCTGCCGCGCTACAATGAGGCGCTCGCCGAGCTGGAGCGGGTCGTGAGCGAGCTGGCCGTCTGCGAGGAGGAGCGCGAGATTTGCAGCCGGGAGCTGGCGAAGCTGAGCAAAGCGTCACTGATCCGCGAGGACTGGCTCGCCCGCGAGAGGCTAAGGGCTGAGCTGCAGGCACTGCCCGAATACGAGGGTTTTCCCGAGGAAGGCTTCTCGCGCTGGAATGCCCTGCAGGAGGAGAAGGAGCGGCTGCTGCTCGATCAAGCCGAGATGAGGCGCAAGATGGAGGCAATGACAGCGGAAATCAGCAAGCTTGCTCCGAACCTGGCACTGCTGGCCAAAGCGGAGGCCGTGCGGGCTCTGCATGGGCAATTGACAGGATATGAGGCGCGCAAGGCAGAAATCGCGGAGCTGCAGGCGGAGATCCGCATGCTGCGCCAGCGTCTTGAGGGCGAATGTCTTCGCAGCATCGATGCGCATTGGACCGAGGCGGAGCTCGCTTCGTTCGCCGGGACGGTTGGCGAGCGGGAAGCCGTCCGTCAATTTGGCGCGCGCTTTGCCGCTTACGAGAAAGAGATGGAGCTCATGTACAGCGAGCAGCATAAGCTGGCGCAGGAGGCTGCGGCAGCGAAGGAGGCCTATTCGGCGGCGATGTCCCGCCTAGAGGAGAGCGCGGAAGCCGGCCGGAGGGAGTTCGCCATGCTCGTGCCGAAGCGCCCCGCCGAAATTCGCCAGGCTTGGAGCGAGTTAAGCCGGGAACTGGAGCGCTGGCATGAAGATGCCTCATCCCGGCTGCGGGAGACGCAGGCCAAGGAAGCCGAGGTTTTGGCCGGGCAGCGGATTCAGGGACTGTACCGCAAGCTGCTGATAGGCAGTGCTGCCTTAACGGTAATAGTGCCCGGGGCGATCTGGCTGTCCTCCCGCTCGGTTTGGGGGCTGATTGCGGCTTTTGGGCTCTTTGCTGGGCTCGATATATATTTATGGCTTGGTATGGGCCAGACAGCTCACACGAACCGCCGCAGCGGAACCCGCCGCTATCCTGGAGAGAATGACTCTTCCCGGGCTGAAGCCAGGCTCCGCACCCTGCTGGACAGGCTTGTCTCCGATCCGCTGACAGCGGCTGGGCGCACGGATGGAGCCGCCGCGCCGCTGCATGCCGAGGAGTGGAATCGGCGGGAGCGGGAGCTGCGTCAGCTGATGGAAAGCTGGCAGCTATGGGAACAGCGGCATGCCGCGCTCGGGGAGGAAATCGCCCTGCTCCGCCAGCGGGCAGCCGCCGGGGTGGAGCGCTGCGAGCATGCAGAACGGGCTCTGTCCAAGCGGGAAGCCGAATTCGGGGAGCTGTCCCAGGAATGGGAGCTGTGGCTGCGTGAGCGCAAACTTTCGGCCGAGCTGTCCCCTGAGGCGGCGCTTGACGTGTTCCGCCTTGCTCAGCAAGGCAGGGAGTGGCAGAACCGGCTTGAGCAGCTGGCGGTAAGGTCGGCCATGTTATCGGCAGCCAATGAGGCCTATGAACATGAAGTGAAGGTGATTGGCAGCAATTTGGACGGGGAGATGGAGGCGCAGGCAGGACTAGGTGTTGCCGACAATGGGGCAGACGCTTCCCTTAACAGTCAGGTGTCTGAACCAGGAGCAGGAGTCTGGCCGGAACTCGCGGATTTGCCTAAGGCTTCGTTAGGGCGGGTCGTCATCGAAGCGATTACTCAGCTCTCCGCCACGGAGAAAATTTACGCCCAGCGCGAGCTGCTTGCCTCCAAGCTCGAGACGTTCAACGAAGAGCTGGAGCGGCTGAATGACCGCCTGGGCCGGATCGAAATTCGAGAGCAGGCGATGCTGAAGGAAGGAAACGCCGCGAGCGGGGAGGACTTTCTGCGCCGCAGTGCGGAGGCTAGCCGCCGCGCGGAGCTGGAGAGGGAAATCCGACAGCTGGAAACGGTCATGTTCTCCGGGCTTGCCGCCGATCAGCAGAGCAGGCTTGAAGCGCTGCTTGGCAGCTGTTCCAAGGAAGAATTGCAGGAACGGCTGCTGGCGGCGGAAGAGGCCGCTGAAGCGAAGGAGAAAACCTGGAGGGAGCTGCAGGAGCGCAGGGGACGGCTTTTGCAGGAGCAGGAAGCGTTAGAGCGGAGAGGCAGGCAGGAGGATATCAGCCAGAAGCTTGCGGATCAGCAAACGGCGCTTCGCGATGCGTTGGACCAATATGCGGTGAGGGCTGTATGCCAGGAGTTGATATCCCGGGCGCGGCGCGTTTATGAAGAGGAGCGTCAGCCTGAGGTACTGCGGCTGGCTTCGGCTTACCTGCGGAAGATGACGAACGGTCGGTATGAGCGAATCGTTCTCAAGATGGGCAGTCAGGAGCTGCAGGCGGAGCATCGCGATCATGGAGCGATTGGCAGCGCAGCGCTAAGCCGGGGGACGGCGGAGCAGCTGTATTTGTCCATGCGTCTGGCGCTTGCCGAAGCGGTCTCGCATCAGCGCAGCATTCCGATTCTGCTGGATGATCTCTTCGTTAATTTCGATGCGGAGCGCCTGCAAGGAGTCATTGCGGTACTTAAGGAAATTGTCTCCAAACGCCAGATGATTATGATGACCTGCCACGCTCACGTCGTTCAAGGCATTCAGGCGCAAATCCCGGAAGTGCAAATCGTGAATTTGAGTTAATTCGGCTTTCGTTTGTAGACGGCAAGCGCGTAGATCCAGAGCAGGGAGAACAAGCCGAATGCCGGGTAAAGAACCGATACAAGCGAGCTGAATCCAAATTGGCTCGTTACATAGCAAATCATAAGCACGGCGATGAAAATGAGGTAGGGGCGAACTTGAAAATGCTGCCTGAGCTGAAGGGTTACGCCGTAAACGTCGGCCACGAAGGTGCTGAATATTTCCATGAAAATCAACAGGATGTAGATGAGCTGGACGGAGCTGCCTAATTGCGCGGCAATGCTGCCCATCGGAACCTCGTACTGGTTGATCCCCGGCATGTGGGCCGATAATGCAAAATGGGCCGCCATCAGCATGAAGCCGATACCCACGCCGCCTAAGATTCCGCCCCAAATGATCGTGCGCCGATCCGAGGTGTGTCCTCCGATTGGAACGAGCACGGCTTGGGCCATAGAGAGGTTGAAGGCGGTATATAACAAGGGAGAGGCCCAGGCCATGAACCAGCCTTTATCGGTAGTCAGGGTGACGAAGCGCATGGCGGTTGGCGAGCTTGCCGTCGAGGCGATAATGGCCAAGGAGAGGATCAGCATCATGGGTACGACGATCGTGTTGAGCTGCATGACGCCTTCGATCCCTTTTCTGAGCAGGATAAAGGTTCCAATCAGGGTAAACCAGAGGCCGATTTGGTAGTTCAGTCCGAGGTACTCCACGAATACGGAGCCCGCTCCGGCCAGCATAACGCTGTTGACACCGATCAGAACGATCATGGTAAAAAAACTAAGCCACCGGCCGAAGCCGTCCCCGAACAGGTGGCGGTTTAAATCTTCATAGGAAGCCGCTTTGATGGATTGGGCCAGCAGCATCATTTTCGCGCCCAGCCATATGAATAATGACGTCGCCAGCAGGATCGTCAGCACTCCCCATTTGCCATATTGGGTAAAGAACTGCAATATTTCGCGGCCGGTGGCGAAACCGGCGCCCACGACGGTACCGACATAAGTGAAGGCGATTTTAAGTGCATTCAAGGCATTTTTCATAGTTTTCCCCCTGGGTGATGTGCTATATATAGTACAAGGTATGTTGCAGGGGAATGGGACATGACTATTCTTGTCCGGCCGCTCCAGCAAATCCGTGCTTGAAGCGAAGAATTGAATGTGTTAATTTGTTACAAACGAGATGACCCGGGAGGAAATAGTATGGAGAAACTAAAACAACGGATTGCCGAGGAAGGCGTTATCGTCTCGGAGCAGGTACTCAAGCTGGACGCACTGCTCAATCACCAGGTTGATCCCCAACTGACGATGGAAATGGGCAAGGAATTCGCCAGACGTTTCAAGGAGGATAATGTTACCCGCATAGTCACGGTCGAATCCTCCGGGATCGCCGTGGCGTTCGCTACCGCCTATGAGCTTGGGGTTCCTCTGGTGTTCGCGCGGCGGAAGAAGACGCTGCTCGCCGAGAACAATATGCTCTGTGAACGGGTTCCTTCGTTTACGAAAGGAATTGTGACGGACATTCTGATCTCGCGTGATTTTATTTCGGAAAATGACCGGATTCTGTTCATTGATGACATCATTGCAAACGGCGATGCCGCACGTGGGCTGATTAAAATTGTACAGCGAGCCGGCGCCGAGCTGGTCGGGGCGGGGATCGTTGTCGAGAAGACGTTCCAGGCCGGCGGCAAAGCGATTCGCGAGCAGGGAATCCGGCTGGAATCGCTCGTGCAGATCGGCTCGCTTGCGGACGGAAAAATCACTTTTGCCGAATAAAAATTGTACCAATTTTGCAACACTCCTTTGCAGGTCTTCTTTTTTTCGATATAATGGGAGCACTAGGGAGAGGAGGCAAAACGATGGGGGATCAAAATCAATCTGTTGTAGACGCGAATTTCTTTATTTCCAAATTGTCCGATGCCAAGGTTATTTTTGAACGTGCCCTGGATTGCAAACATACGGAATTTGACGACCTTTATCCCTATATGCTTGAGCATCCCCAGTTCTTCTGGTACAAACGCTATGTAGCCTGGTCCCAGCTTCTGACGATCGCGGGTCTGTGCGAGGAGCTGTCCATACCTTGGAAGGATCAGTTCAGCCCGCAGCAGGTGGCTTATCTGGAGCAGCGGGTAATGTCGGCGAAAGTACTTGATTTCTGGTTTGAGAAGAACGACAGCCGGGAGCATGCGCAGCGTTAAATCAGGGATAAATTGCTGGTTTTGTTCGTAGCTTGGTCATAAGGTGAACGATATAATGAGACTCCGCCATGCGGCGGGGTCTTTTTCTGCGCTGTTAGCGATGTGCGTTCTTGCTGTGGGCAGATATTTATATTTAAACCGTGACTTCTTATAGGGCTTGTAAGGATGTGATAAGATAAGAAGAAGGAGGTGATTGTCCCGTGATTTCGGATGAACAATTGGATGCTTACCGATTATCCGGCGAGAAAGTGCGAGTTGTGCGGGATGCCATTCCGGAGAATGACATTCGGGGCATCGTCGTCGCTTGGGACGATACGCATGTGCTGATTCGCAGGCCAAACCGCAATGTCGTCAAGCTGGATCGGAGCTATATCATTCAACCTTCCCGTGAACCGCGAATTTCCCCGGAAGGATAGCATATTTTTGGCTGGACAGGACAACGTAGTAAGTGAAAACTTCACTTTACAGAGGAAAGGATGTCCGTCCATGTCGCTGGTGAGCGATAAAATAAGCGCATACAAACAGGAAATCCACCGTTACGGCGAGATTATGCCCGGGGTGACGGAGGCATACCACGCTTTTACGGGAGAGAGCTTCGCGGATGGGGCGCTGGATGCCAAAACAAAGCAGTTAATCGCCATAGGCATCGCGTTGTCCATGAATCAGGAAGTCTGCACATTCTATCATGTCAACGAGGCGCGGGCCAAGGGAGCGTCCGACGAGGAGATATTGGAGACCGTTGCCGTGGCCTCCGCCGCGCTCGCAGGCAATGCTCTGTCGCAGGGAGTCACCCGTGTACAGCAGGCTTTGGCGGCAAAATCGGCGCTGCAATAGTGTTGATGATAGCGTATGTAGCGCGTATTGCAATTCAATTAGCTGTCCTTGAGGCTTTGAAGGCCCCAAGGACAGCTTTTTTTGCAGGGCAAAGCTTAGTGGAGGTCAACCTGGATTAAGAGGCGACGTCCCTATTTCCGGCCCTCTGCCAATATGCCGGGGATAAGATGTGTTTGGCCTGGTATAGTACGATTGCTCCAATAAAGATCGTGATGATAAAGCAGCCGCAGGCCAGCAAAGGAAGCCAGGACCATTCCCAAATCGATTTCCCAAGCGCAGTCTGCCAACCAATAAATATTACTCCAAGAAAGTAAAGAATGCCGGAAAGATGAATGACCTTTCGTCGTATTGCTATAGTAATCGTGGAATGTTCAGTTAACCAAGCGATAAGCGGAAGTACCTGAAGGCCATGGAAGCCGAGACCGTGCAGCCAAATGAGATTTCCCTCAAGGCCCGTAAACCGGCTTTGATTCACGGAAATCCAGATGCCCGCTGCAAAAGAAAGCATCGTGGCCAGCAGCGCGTAACGGATCGCCAGTACGATTTCTGGACGGGTTTGCGAGGCTTTTGGGCGAAAGAAGGGGATGGAGAAGAAGATATAGATGATTACGAGCAGGATTGCAACCAAGCCAAAGCCGTTGGCGACGAAATGATCAAAGAAGGAACCTGCATTTACAAAACGCGGGTTGACACCGCGAAAATTTTGGATGGTCTCTGCTCCATAACAATATAGTGCCAGGATAACGAAGACCCAGCGGAAGAACGCTCGCCTTTTGGAGCTCATGCCGGAAAGAGGGCTAATCGCTGCGGTAGAAATCAGAAATATACCTAACGCGGCATCAAAGGAAATGGCTCTGGACACATCGCCGTCCGGTGATGTTGCGCCTCCATACAGCAACACCCAAATACCGCAAGCTGCTGCCAGCACAAAGCCCAATAGGCCAATGCAGACAAGTACCCGCTCTCCTTCAAATAATTTTACGGTAGTACTTTTGTTGTAGCCGGTAAATTTTTGATTCATGATTCAACCTCCAGACCATAGTTACTCCCACTGTATAGGAAGACAAGATCAGGCTGCATCGGTCTGAGGTATTATTTGCCAATTGGTCCGGGGGATGAGGGGCAAGCTGTTAGCAGCCTGGAGATTGCGGCAGATCTGAACGTTGCAGCCTGGTCAAAAAAACAAAAAAAGGTTGTTGACTCTCTTAGCCCAGCATGATATTATATATCTTGTCGCTGCGGAAAACACTCTGCAAGACAAGACAACATGCGGTCGTGGCGGAATTGGCAGACGCGCACGGTTCAGGTCCGTGTGGGCTTACCCCCGTGGAGGTTCGAGTCCTCTCGACCGCATCAAGTTATACAGGGAAGGTTCCTGATTTGCTTATATTAGCAGATTGGGAACCTTTTTTTGTTATCCGAGACAGCACTACTTTGTACCGTCTGCGGAAAGTCTTTTGCCATATGACAAATAAGCCCTTTTCAGGTTGCTAGCAATCATTAAACACATGATAAGAGGTGTTCCTTGGCCCATACTTTAATTTCTCCCAAAACGTTTGAAAATGCGATATAAATGAGAGAATTTTTACAGAAAATTCTTATTTGATATGATATATGGTACAAAAGCGTGCTGTGCACCATGATTATGTTCAGAAAAACAAAAGAAAAGGAGAGATCGTGATGAAAAAATCAATTGTTTGTCTGATGGTAGCGGGAATGACTTTATCGGGTGCCGCTGGTGTGTATGCTGGAAGCAAGCTGGAGAAGATTAGCGCTTATCTGAATCATAACATTAGCTTTAAAGTAAACGGAGCCGTACAATCTTTAACAGACAGTAATGGCAAGAAGCTGGTGCCCATCACCTATCAAAATACGACGTATCTGCCTGTGAGGGCCATTTCCAACATGGCTGGAATCAATGTGGAGTTCGATGCCGCCAGCCAGCAAATTCGGCTGGAAACGAAGCCGGGCGGAGATAATCAGCCAGCAAGTAAATTGACAACTATCAATTATAATGAAGCACAGATTAAGGCGATTAAAAAGGCTTACGCCACTTTCGAATCCTTCGAGACAGCATATGTTCCTAAGCAAATGACCGCATACGACAGCTACGTTAAAACGGCAGCTACGGACGATGGAGTCCATTTGATCTTTGAGCATATGACTGTTGTTGTCTCGCCACGGGATTATTCAACCGGCTATGAATCCAAGGAGGTCAAGTTGTCCAATGGCGTCATTGCGAAGTGGTATACACCTTCCGATACGCCGATGTTGGGTTTCCAACTGGATGACCGGACGGTGACGATTAGCTCCCCAGACGGTTCCCTGAGCAGCAGCCAAATCGAGCAGGTTGCTGTGAGTGTGGGTAAACTGAAGTAGGAATGAACGAATTAACAAGATGCCCCCTGATGAATTTGTGATCAGAGGGCATTCTGACGATTATGTGAGAAGATACATTCAATAAATCTCAATACAATTTTTTTACTTGTTCGGGATCAAAAGGAACCCACTCGTCAATTCTGCCTTCGCGGAGCTTACTGGCCCAAGCGGGGTCGGCTATTAACGACCTGCCTACGGCCACCAGGTCGAATTCTTCGCGTTCAAACCTTTCGATGAGTTGGTCGATTCGGCTAAGACGGGCTCCCTTTCCTTCAGCAAAGAAACTTGTCACATCACGATCCAGACCAACTGAGCCTACGGTGATTGTCGGCTTCCCCGTCAGTTTTTTGGTCCAGCCGGCAAGGTTCAGCTGGGAGTTTTCAAATTCAGCTTCCCAGAATCGGCGAGTTGAGCAGTGGAATATGTCAACGCCTGCGTCAACCAAGGGGGCTAAGAACCTTTCCAGCTCATTTGGCGTCTTCACTAGTTTGGCAGTGTAATCCGTTCCTTTCCACTGCGAGAACCGCAGCACGATCGGGAAATCGGGGCCCACAGCAAGACGGCACGCTGAGATGACCTCTGCCCCAAACCGGGTACGTTCTACAAAGTCCCCTCCGTACTGATCCGTACGCCGATTTGTTTCCTCCCAGAAAAATTGGTCTATTAAATATCCGTGTGCGCCGTGAAGTTCGATACCGTCAAACCCCAGACGCTTGGCTTCAAATGCTGCCTCAGAGAAGGCCTGGATGATGGCCTTTATCTCCGATTCGGAGTAATCATTGACGTGGCCCCGGGCCCCCATATGCCAGATTTGAGGTATAATCTTCCCGCCTGCGTTATGTACCTCAGTCACTACGTTTGCCCAGCCGTTCAAGGCATCTGCGCCAAAAAAATGCGGCACGTTGCTCTGATTGGATGAGTCGGAATGATGAATCACTGTCCCTTCGGTAATGATAAGTCCAACGCCGTTTTCTGCTCTCCGGCGATAATAAGCAGCTACATCCGGACCCGGAACCCCACCGGGGGAAAATTGTCTTGTCATCGGTGCCATCACGATGCGATTCGATAGTGTCGTACCCCCAAAGTGAAATGGCTCAAATAACGATTGAACGGACTGCATATCATTCATACGATTACCTCCAACAGTAATTATTAATGAGAAACTTTATGACTTAACCATCCGGTTCATTATTGACTATACGGTCAATAACTAAACAAAAAATTATTGCTCCAGTAAAGCAAATGCAGTGCGGAAATTCATTTTGATTTGCTTGCAGGGTATACCATATCCTTCCAATATTTTAGCGCCGATAAATAAATTTTTCAAATATGCAGCTAGTTCTCTACTGGTACGGCAGCTGGTAATCACTTTTTGTTCCTGACCGCACCAGATGATTTCTTCAAGTATTTGTTCAACCTTGAACAACATCATCTCGACTTCTCTAGCTGCCTCCTGGTCTTTGGTTCCGAATTCTAAAATGGAATTAACCATGGGCATCCTTGTTGAATAATTTCGCTCTCTTCAGGAAGTGAAAAGCAGGCACAGGCTTTGTTTCTATAATCGATTCCACTATCCGTGTCTCAATGAAAGGCATACATGAGCCTGGCCGTCCGCATTGGCATTCGCAATCCGCTGCACAACCCAAGTCTCCAAACGTTATTCAGTATAAATGTCCCTTTTCCTGCTGCTTAAGTGTTATACAGTAGATAGAGAGGAGGACCGGTTATGGAGTTTGTGGAAAAATGCGTCATGGAAGTCAAATCGGGCGAAATTAATCAATATGTACATATCGTTGAAGCGTTCCAGGCACCGATTTTTCGCTATTGCAGCCGGATGCTGGGGAATCGGCAAGAAGCGGAGGATACGGTGCAGGACATTCTGGTCAAAGGGTTCGAAAAAATTGGAATGTATGAGCCCAGCGGCAGTTTTTCCTCCTGGTTGTATAAGATCGCCCATAACCATTGTCTAAATCTGCTTCGCAAGCGCAGCGTTCAGCAAAAATTTCAGAGCTGGTTCCGGCAGAATACGGTTGCTGAAAGCGCGGAACAAACGATAACCAGCCGATTGTTCGGAGAACCGCTCGCGTCCGCCATAACATCCTTAAGCGCGGAGGAGCGCAGTTTGCTAATATTACGGGCGCTTGAAGAGAAGTCATTTGCCGAGATTGGAGAAATTTCAGGAAAAAGCACGGAAGCGGTCAAGAAAAAATACGGCCGTTTGAAGCTGAAGCTGCAGAAGCTGATGGAGCAGAAGGGGGGAGCGGAGTATGCGAAAGGCCAAAGTCACACTTCATGATGAAACGATAAAGGAATTTGTCATTCAGGAAGAGCCGGATACCCTCGATGTACGCCTGAGCGTTATGAACCGGGTTCGGGAAATCCATGAACGGAGCAGCGGCAAAAAAACAGTTCGGCGTAAGACGGGAGCCGTAGTTTTGATCGCCAGCCTCATTATTGTGCTGGCCTCTTTAACAGGCCTCGCGGCTTCCCGGTATGTGCAAATATTGAACCCCAATGGCGAAGTAATTGTTGAAACCAAAGAAATCAGGGAGGATGCGTTTACTTCCCATGCCAAGACTTATCATGAAATGAGTTCTGCCTATAAAGAGCATGTCTTAGGGATGCTTAAGCCAGGTGAACTCGTGGCTTACTATGTCCATGACGACACGCTGAACGCTTACGACACCGGAAATAAGGTTCAAACCGTATATAAGCCGTTAGAGCACAGCAGTTATGAGGCATTTGAGAAGCAGCTTGAAATGACAAACGGCCCGCTATTTTTGAAGCCCCAATACTTGCCAGAAGGGTACTCTTTCGAATCGGGGAATGTATTTCCCAGTGTGATGGAAGGGGAGGGCAGTCTAGAGAATCTGAAAAGGCTGGAGCCGGAATTTATCCATATGGCTGAGACCTCCACCAGTGAATCCAAATTGTTCATCAAACCGCTGTCCTGGAATACAGCGGGCAGTGCAAATGTGAGGTATGCCCATGGGGAGGATACGATCAATATCAATGCTTATGTGCGGAAAAGGCATCCATCCTCGGTAGTATCCATGCATCCTGAGGGAGTGCTGGTCGAGAAGCTGACGGTAAGCGGGCAGGAGATGGTTTATATGGAGGCGGAGGCAGCAGAAACTCACTATAAGCACAAACTGGATTGGCTGGATGAGGAGGCCGAAGTCTTTTATTCCATTTACGATAACCAAAGCAGTACTCTGTCCAAGTCTGAATTTGTCCGCATTGTAGAGAGCATGTTGAAATGACTTTGCTCCGGAGTGTCCCTTTCCAGAAGGCTCGGGCGTTATACAAGTAAACAAACCATGTGCCTGTCTGGCCGAAAGGAGATTTACTCATGAACCTTACGACAAAAACGATGATCGCCACTGCAAGCATCCTGCTTGCGCTAAGCTCTGCAAGTGGAATCCCTGCGGAAGCTGCCGCAGCGAAGCCGCAATCAAAGACAAAGGCGACACCGGTCAAAAGCAATCTCGAATTGCAGAAAAAAGAGGCTCTGGCCATCCATAGCAGTCCGAAGAAGCCGGGTGATTTAACAGTCATGTACGATGGGACAGACAATACGCTTTCTTATAATTTTCTAACCATATACAGCGCGAATTACGAGGCGTATTTGAATCTACTGTCCGTTCACAAAGCGCCGGAGCTCAAGCAGCCGGGATGGCTCCCGGAGGGGTATGATTTTCTATCTGGCGAAATCTCGCCTCCATATTCCCATTTTCTAACTCAATCATATCTTGATTTGTTAGAAGAGTTGAAAGCGGAGGCGAAAGGGAAAAAATATTACGCTAAAAAATTAAATTGGAGTGAAGCCGGGGTAGCGGCGCTTAATTATTTAAAAGGTAAGAATGTAATCCGAATCCAGGCGAAAAAAATAGAGCCGTTAATTTCAGAAAGCACGCGGGTACCAGAGAAGGGCGAGAAATTTGAAAAGCTAAGCTTGAACGGGATCGAAGCAATCTATTCTACGGGTTCCAATGCTGTCTATTCGAACAAGTTAATCTGGGAGGACACTGAAAACCAGTTGGAGTACGAGATTGCTACCTTTAAGAAAAGTCCTCTAACGAAAGAAGAATACGTAGCGATTGCGGAAAGTATTATGCAGGAGTAAAGAGTGAAGGGATCGGATTCACTACTTTGTCCCAGCCTGATTCAAGAGTTTGCCCAGGGCAGACTCTTTTTTCATTTCCGCTTAATCCCCTGCAGTATTGCTTCGCGTACGAACGAACGGCTTACTGCATTATTCCTTAATGCTGATATTTCCTGAACGCGTCTCAATATTCACGTCAAAGGAGCCATTCCCCGTAAGTCCCTCTGTCGATTTCTGCTTGTCCTGGCGTTCGTCCCAAGGAATAGCCACGGAGCGTCGTCCACTTCCTGATTTAAGCCACCATTTTACGTTGGAATCCTTATCCTTCAGATTTAAAATTACGTTCCCGCTGTAGACAGAAACATGGATATCCTGGTTTATTTGCTGATAATCCATTGAGACATTTCCGCTTTTGCTATCAATATTTAGTTTACTTGCCTGTAAATCATTGATTTTTACGTTTCCTGAAGAGCCTGTTAGCAATACCTCCCCTTCAAAGTTCATGGGAACACGGATCGTTAACCATGGTTTTCTTCCAATGTTGATGATCTGTCTGATATCGCTTTTCAATTGAATTTTCAGCTCATTGTCCTTTTGGGCCATTACCACTCCGGAATTACCGCGACCCATCGATAAGGAAGCCTCGAGAGCCTCTACCTCAGCCGATTCGATATGCACAGGGGTGCTGCCATGATCAATATACAGGCGATCTACCCCTTCTAGCTTCTTGCTCTGTAGATTCATGGTTCCTTCATTTCCACAGGCCACTAGAAAAAACATACAAAACAACAGCATACAAATACAGAAATTTCTCATGTTATTTTACTCCTCACTTTGCTTCTTTCTATGAGAGTGATTATATAAGCTTACGTAACGTCAGCTTCAAGTGGTTTTTGAAAAGGGCTTGAAACTGACGTTACGTCATTTTGTATAATGTCCCTAACCACTGGGACGAAGGAGAGTGTGATGTGAACAAAGGAGATATGATGATTTATGCGTGCGTCATTATAGGAGCAGGAATCGGACTGATTCTTAATCAAGCGTTCCCTGGCGCCTTGGTAGGTTTAGGCGTAGGCTATCTGATCAAGCAGGCCATGTATAAGGATAAAGAGGAATAAAGAGAGTTGTCGGGAGGTGAACGGGATTGATTCCGATTCAAAAGGTAGCCAAACAGACCGGGGTTACGGTGAGGACGCTGCGTTATTATGACCAGATCGGATTATTGGCGGCTGCATCCAAAACAGAAGGAGGGCATCGGCTGTATACGGAAGAAGATTTGCGCAAGCTGCAACAGATCCAGTTTTTTAAAGGGATTGGGTACAGTCTGAAGGATATAAAAGAAATGCTTGCCGACCCTAAATGGAATTGGTCGATCAGCCTGAAGGCCCAGCTCGCTTATATCCTGGAGGAGCAAGCCAGGCTTAGATTAATCGAACAGGGCTTGCGTGAACTCATTGGCGGGCTCGTCGTAGAGGGAGGGGAGGATGCCCTTGCGATCCAAAAGTTCATTCAATTAGCGAGCCAGGACAGGAAAAGAAGGCACTCGTATAAAAAAAGCCTGTTTGACGATAAAGAATTGGAGCTGCTGCAGAAGGTGCCGCATATGAGGGGAGATGATCCTGACTCTTTGGAATGGATAGCGCTTGTAGGTCAACTCAAGCGGCATATGAAAGAAGGCGTATCGTCGCCGAAGGTGCTGAGCATCATCAGACGCATGCTTGAAAAACAAGAGGAGAATTTCTCTGGCGAGGAGGAGTTTATTCAAAAATTATGGGATGCCAGGATGTCATCTTCTCAATCGCAAGAGCTTGGGTTTTATCCGATCGATCGGGAAGTACTTGAGTTTATGGAGCAAGCCTATGAATACTATATGTCATTGCTGAAAGAAAGTTTGACTTCTCACCAAGAGCAGAGGAAGGAAAAAGTGTGAGTATAGAGCTGCTGCTTTCGATAGGCGGTCTGGCTTTGCTGGATACATTAAGTCCAGCCACTATAGGAGTTACTGTGTATTTGCTGTTAACGGAAACCAAGAGCCTTGCTTCAAGGCTGCTGATTTATTTGCTGACGGTCGCCGGCTTTTATTTTTCGGTAGGAGTTATGCTGATGCTGGGCATGGGGGTGCTGCTGGATTCGGTGGCTTCTCTTTTCCAGAGCAGGGCGGTAAGCTGGGTGATCTTCATCATTGGGGCAGGCTTGTTTATAGCCAGTTTCTATACTCCGCAAAAAGGTAACACGGAATTGCCCCGTCCGAAGTCCAAAAACCGATTCTCGATGGTTGCGTTGGGATTTACAACAGCATTGATTGAGGTGGGAACGGCATTTCCTTATTTTGCCGCGATTGGTCTGATGACGACGGCTGATCTGACCCCTTATCAGTGGCTGCCGGTGATGTTCGTTTATAATTTGATTATGGTTCTGCCTTCGTTGATCCTATTCATGTTGTATTTGCTATTCGGGCGGATGATGCAGAGGCCGCTGGAACGGCTTCAGATGAGCTTCGCCAAACAATCCGGCTCGGTCCTGTCCTGGGTGCTGTGTATCGTGGGTCTAATTCTCATTGCAAATAGCTTGGATTATTTATAGTGGATGCTATTTTTATATTATTTTTAGTACGAAACAGCCTAATTTTCATAAATGGGTTTACGTTCGGTCAGTTATTTGGTAATATAATCGCAATATTTAAATGCGATGATGAGAAGAGTAGGTAAATGAAATCTTTTACAGAGAGCTCCGTTCGCTGAAAAGGAGCAAAGCATTTCTTTATTGAAAAAAGACTCTGAGCAGCACATCGGAACGACGATCGTCAGGATGGTGTGCCAGGAGCTCCTGTTATAGAGCTAGAGTATAAGCGCGCAAAGGCATGCTGTACTTGAAAAGGTTAATATGGCGACATATTAACAAAACTGGGGTGGTACCGCGGGTATACAAATCTCGCCCCCAAGACGGATCGAGAAGTCTTGGGGGTGGGATTTTTTTAATTCATGGAAGTAATGGGGCAGGATCGCTCGAGGTACAGACAAAACAGACTAAACAAACTTGGAAAGGAAAGATATCACATGGGAGAAAAATTAAAGGTAGGTATTGTTGGCGGTACGGGGATGGTAGGTCAGCGGTTTGTTCAGCTGCTGGATGGGCATCCTTGGTTTACAGTGACGGCTATCGCAGCCAGCGCAAATTCCGCAGGCAAAACTTATGAAGAATCCGTGCAGGGCAGATGGAAGCTGTCCACGCCAATTCCGGGAGGCGTAAAAAATATCGTCGTTCAGGATGCAGCGAAAGTAGAAGAGGTTACTTCCGGGGTCGATTTTGTATTTTGCGCGGTGGATATGAAGAAGGAAGAGATTCAAGCTTTGGAAGAAGCTTATGCAAAGACGGGAACCCCTGTCATTTCCAATAACTCGGCTCATCGCTGGACACCTGACGTCCCGATGGTCATTCCAGAGGTGAACCCGCAGCACCTTGAAGTCATTGCTGCACAGCGCAAACGGCTTGGAACGGAAACCGGGTTTATCGCCGTTAAGCCGAATTGTTCCATCCAGAGTTATGTGCCTGCTCTGCATGCCCTGCTGGATTTTGAACCGACTACTGTGGTCGCTTCGACATATCAGGCGATTTCTGGAGCCGGCAAGAATTTCAACGATTGGCCAGAAATGCTGGATAACGTCATTCCTTACATCGGCGGAGAAGAAGAAAAGAGCGAGCAGGAGCCGCTGCGCATCTGGGGCCGCGTTGACGATGGACAGATCGTTAAAGCGAGCGCTCCCCTGATTACGACGCAATGTATCCGCGTGCCCGTAACGGACGGACATTTGGCGACGGTGTTTGTATCGTTCAAAAACAAGCCTTCCAAAGAAGAGATCATTGCGCGCTGGCAGCAATACCAAGGTAGAGCGCAGGAGCTTGCTCTGCCAAGCGCACCGAAGCAGTTCATCACGTATTTTGAAGAAGAAAACAGACCGCAAACCGGACTCGACCGCGACATCGAGCAGGGCATGGGCGTTTCAACGGGCAGATTGCGCGAGGATTCGCTGTACGATTATAAATTCGTAGGCCTATCGCACAATACCTTGCGCGGAGCGGCCGGTGGCGCCGTACTGATAGCTGAGCTGCTGAAAGCGGAAGGTTATATTCAACCGAAGTAATTCATTTGCCGGTCCTTTTGGAAAAATGAGCCCATTGAGCTTCGGTAAAGCGTAGAGGTACCACAAAGCGTAGTGGTTAAGGGGAAAATAGGAGGTTACCACGAATTGTAGTGGTTAAAGTAGGATTGCCCCCTAAATGGATTGGTTGTATTTAGAACCAAATTCGACGATATACAATTAGCTGGATTTCATGTCATTAAACTGAGGCTTCTAGGCTAACAAAGCTGAAAAACCAAGTTTTTAGATACATGAAATCCAGCTTTTTTCGTGATTTTCCATAATTAAGCTAGAATAGATACTAGAAATACATCTAAATTACACAATTACCTCAAACAGAAGGAAGTTGTTGCATGCAAAAGTTTATCGTGATCGGCGGGGGGATTTTAGGCGCATCTACAGCATATCAATTGGCTAAAAGCGGAGCGGAAGTGATCATTGTCGACCGGAAAGACCTGGGGCAGGCAACGGACGCCGCTGCCGGCATCATTTGCCCGTGGATTTCCCAGCGGCGCAACCAGGCCTGGTATAAATTGGCCAGGGAAGGGGCCCGTTTCTATCCGGCCCTGATTGAGGAGCTGAAGAGAGACGGGGAGACCGAAACCGGCTATGCGCGTGTCGGGGCGCTTCGCATCCATAAGGAACAGGACAAGCTGGTTGAGTTGCAAAAACGAGCTGAGCTGCGCAAGCATGATGCCCCGGAGATGGGCGACATTACGCTGCTCACCCCTAGTGAGGCGAAGCGTTTATTTCCGCTGCTCGCCGATGACTATGCCGCGCTGCATATCAGCGGGGCCGCCCGCGTCGATGGACGAGCGCTCCGGGATGCGCTGCTCCGTGCTGCGGTCAGAAAGGGCGCCGTACTGATGAACGGGGAAGCGGAGCTTTGCTTTGCCGGCGGCTTGGTTACAGGAGTACGAATCCGGGATGAGTTGATCCATGCCGACGCTGTCATCGTATGTGCCGGCGCGTGGATCAATCCGCTGCTGGAACCGTTAGGCGTAGAATTTAAAGCGACCTTCCAAAAAGCGCAGATCGTCCACTTGGCATATCCAGATATGGATACGGGCAGCTGGCCGGTTGTCATGCCGCCCGGAGATCAGTATATTCTGGCCTTTGACAATAACCGGATGGTAATCGGTGCAACTCATGAAAACGACCCGCAAGGCTTCGACACCCGCATTACGGCAGGTGGTCTGCAAGAGGTGTTCAGTAAAGCGCTGGCGTATGCGCCGGGGTTAGCAGACAGCGCTTATATGGAGGCGAGAGTCGGTTTTCGTCCGTTCACTCCAGGGTTTCTGCCCGTGATCGGTCCTCTGCCCGGCTGGCGTGGCATTTTCGTGGCAAACGGCTTGGGGGCATCGGGCTTAACGATGGGGCCCTTTATCGGATACCAGCTGGCCAGACTGGTTCTCGGGCTGGACATCGATATTTCCCTAGAGGATTACAAGGTAGAAGGGGCCATTGGCCAATAACCCGCTATGGTATATATGAACGATATCGCACAATTGTTTCCATGCGTTCACAGACAGCCATAGGCGTGGTACACTAGCGCTAACGCTATGCCTCGTTAAAGCGCCGGGGCGGCGTTTATTATATTCTCACTATGCATACCCGGAGGAATAACAATGAAGACACTTATGCTCAGATGGAATAGACTGAGTCTCGTAAAACGAATCTTTTTGGGAATTATACTCGGGGTTATATTGGCCTTATCCGTTCCTAAGGCTGCAGGTATTGCTATTTTTGGTTCCTTGTTTATTTCCGCGCTAAAGGCGGTTGCGCCCATATTGGTGCTGCTTCTGGTCATGTCCGCGATAGCCAATCATCAAAAAGGGCGCCAGACGAACATGAAGAAGATTATCGCTCTTTATGGTTTAAGTACTGTTTTGGCAGGGGTTACCGCCGTTGGGGCAAGTTTTATTTTTCCGGTAAAGCTGTCTCTAGTAACGGATGCGGTAGAGCTGACTCCCCCTGGAGGTATTGTTGAAGTGCTGAATAACTTGCTCTTTCAGATTGTAGACAACCCGGTCAATGCTCTGATGAAGGCCAACTATATCGGTATTCTGGCTTGGGCGATCCTGCTTGGGGCTGCTTTAAAAGGGGCCAATGATCACACGAAAAGCATGCTCACACATTTATCGGATGCCGTATCGCAGATTGTCAAATGGGTTATACAATTTGCGCCCATTGGGATCATGGGGCTGGTGTATGAATCCATTACAACCAACGGACTCTCATCCTTGCTTAATTACGGGAAATTACTGCTTGTACTTATTGGATGTATGTTATTTGTAGCACTTGTCGTTAATCCATTGATCGTATATGTGAATACCCGTGAAAATCCTTACCCACTTGTGTTGAGCTGTCTGAAGGAAAGCGGGATAACGGCATTTTTCACCCGAAGTTCTGCGGCCAACATTCCGATTAATATGCGATTATGCGAAAAATTAAAGCTGAATCCGGACACATATTCGGTGTCCATCCCATTAGGGGCTACGATTAATATGGCAGGGGCGGCAGTTACAATTTCCGTGTTAACGCTAGCGGCCGTTCATACGCTTGGCATTCATGTGGACTTTAGCACAGCCCTGATTCTCAGCGTTCTGGCCGCTGTATCCGCTGCGGGGGCTTCTGGTGTTGCCGGTGGGTCGCTGCTGCTAATCCCTCTGGCGTGCAGCCTGTTCGGCATATCCAATGACATCGCTATGCAGGTCGTGGGCGTAGGCTTCATCATCGGTGTTTTGCAGGATTCCTTTGAGACGGCGTTGAACTCGTCCTCCGACGTATTATTTACAGCTACGGCCGAATATGCCAAAAAGCGCAAAGAAGCCAATAGTGCTAGTGTTAGTGCTTAGAGTAAAAGCAGGGGCGTTGTGCCCCTGCTTTTTGCTGCAAAAATTAGGGATGCCAAAATAATAATTGACTCGAGTTAAGTAACATGGTAACATTTATTTTGTTGCTCGGGAGACTGGCTCCCGCAGTGGCTATCTTAAGCGGTCGTGGCGGAATTGGCAGACGCGCACGGTTCAGGTCCGTGTGGGCTTACCCCCGTGGAGGTTCGAGTCCTCTCGACCGCACCAACCTAACAATGAACAAGCTCTTGAGTTTCCTCTGTGGACATTCAGGAGCTTTTTTATATTTTCGGGTATTTGCAAAGTCCATTCGCAGTTCACTGTTTTGGCCGATTGCATTTGAGCCGCTAGCTGCTGAATATTAGCTCCATCATGGTTGCAACGATTTGCCAGCAGAGAAACAATAGCATGCGGCGAATAATCGGGACAAGGACAGTCATAATAGGAAAGACGTTTAGGAAACGGAGCGACCACGGGCAAGTGAATAGGCTAAGGAGGGTGAACATGGATCAAAATAAGGTAATTTGGCGGGTTTTCGGGAAGTTATGTTGTTTACTGCTAAGCATAAGTACTCTCTGTATGTTGCCGGGGCTAGCTGCGGCGGGGCAGACTGCATCAATTTCCAAGCCTGCGGCTCAGCTTATAAAGGATGAGGACAGGCAATCGGGAAAAGGTAAAAAGCTTGCGATCATTATCGACGATCTGGGCAACGGAATGCAGGGTACCGAGGAAATTATGACATTACCGGTTAAGGTAACCGTGGCAATTATGCCTTTTCTGCCGACGACGAAAGTGGATGCGCGCAAGGCTCACGAAGCCGGGCATGATGTGTTGATTCATCTTCCATTGGAGCCGAAGCAGGGACCAACGAGTTGGCTGGGACCTGGAGCGATCCTCACTAAAATGAGCGACGACGAAATACGGAAGAAGGTGGAAGCTGCAATCGACAACGTCCCTTATGCCATCGGAATCAATAATCATATGGGATCCAAAGTAACCGGGGATGAACGCGTGATGTCCATTATTCTGGATGTATGCCGCGAACGGGGGTTATTTTTTGTGGATAGCCGTACGAATTATCGATCCGTCATCTTTAAGTTATGCGAGAAAAAGGGCATGCCACAAATCAAGAACGATATTTTCCTCGATGATGTGCATACGGAGGCTCATATTTCTAAGCAAATGGACAAGGTCGCAGAACAAGTGCGTACCGAAGGTAAATGCATCACGATCGGCCATGTAGGCACAAAGGGCAAGAGAACGGCTGCGGTGCTTAGAAAGTATATTCCTAAACTTCAGGAGCAGGGCATTGAATTCGTTGGTATTTCGGAAATGGTCCGCGATGCAAAAACTCCCGGACAATGGCCGGGAGGCGGGATCATATTGCCGTAAAATATTGGACGATTCCGCCATAAATGGCCTCGGCAATTTTCTGTTGACCGCGTGTGCTGATAAGCATGGCGCGGTCTTCGGCGTTGCTGAGAAAGCCAGTTTCCACGATGACGGCGGGGCAATCCACATGATTCAGCAGATAAAAGGGCTTGCCGACTTGAGGTGAGGATGAAGCGGTATACAGGCTGTCCAGGGAGTTCTGGATTGAGAATGCTAGTATGGCACTGCGGCCTTCGTTCTGGTGAAGTACAATTGGCCCGCGTTTTGCTCTGTTCCTGCCCCAGTTTACGTGAAGGCTGACGACGATTTCCGACGGAAGCTCTTCGCTTAACTGCTTGCGCTGAGCCAAATCACGGATGTGACGCGAACGATTTCGCAGCCAGCGGTTATCGTCGCTTAGTGCATAATCGCCAGTCCTGTTCAGAATCGCCCGATATCCATGGCTGCGAAGTATGACATAAAGGCGGCGGCCAATTTCTAGATTGATGTCCTTCTCCAAGATGTCGCCATATGAAGTGCCGCCGTCGATTCCGCCATGTCCTGCATCGATGAGAATGACGGGCTGGGGAAAAGCGTACCGGAAGGTATGATCCCCGGCGATTACGCCTGTGCCGTACATACTGCTGAAAGCAAAAATTATAGCAAGCAGGGAAAGGCATTTGCGTCTCATGGATTCACCTCCACCGGGATGTTTGAAATTAGAATGAGCCATTATATGAAAAAACATGCATTCCGTGGTGGAGAAGCTTTCAAATCGTTGTTTTTGTAAGGTTAAGTGCAATTCAATCGTGCTTCCAGTGTGGGTTTATGGTGCAGACAAACGGTGCAAACTAACTGTAAACAGAAATATTGCTGACCATTCCCATAAAAAAGGAGAACTGCAAGATGGCTAAGGGCGATGAACTGGTCAAATACATTACTGAACGAGTCGTAAATTATATGGAGACGCCGAAGGATGTCCGCCGCAGTCAGGCCAAGGGGAAGGAGCATTGGAGCCGCAGGTGGTTCGGGATGATTCCGTTCAGTCTTGGCATGTGGTGGGGACAGACGGCGTATATCAGCAGAAAAGGAAAAGGCGAGACTGCCCGTAATAAAAAATGAAAAAGCCTGGAGCTTAAGCGAATGAAGCTAAGTTCCAGGCTTTATTGTACTGAGCTCCTGTTTAGCGGTTCTCCAGTTTTTACTGGCCAGTGCTGTTGTAGAATTGCCCTGCCTTCGCCAGTTCATTGAAAGCGATGAAGCGGGGAGAGGCGGCCGAGCCGGTCATAACATATACGTGTTCAATAGCGGCGGTATCGTCTCCTTGTTCCCAGGTCTGGTAGCCATAAACCGGCAATGGCAGGGTATAATTGCGGTCTTCGCTGCGGGCTGCGAAGATGAGAGCTTTATGCTGGCGGAGCTCCTGGGTCAAGGAGGAAGCTGTGAGCTCAAGCTGGTCGCTTGCCAGCCATATCAGATTGTCGTTCGGATCGAAGCTATCAGCCGTTATTGTCGGAGGGTCAGGAATGGCTGCCGGAGATCCGCTGGCAACGATTGCCGAGGATAGCTCGGGCGGCGAGGCCAGCAGCCTTCGCCATATGGATTCATTATCCGGCAGCGGATCGGCGTTGCGGGCATCCCGGTACTGCAGGGGCAGCGACTCGCCGCGGGCCGCTTGTGCTTGCAGGCCCGCGGCCTGGCCCGCCTTGTCGACGATGCGCCATTCAGCGAGCGTCGGCCCGGCGTAGAGCTGTTCGACCTGGAGCGCTGATGAATGTGACGGGAGCGAGGCGGAGTGAGCGGACGCGCTGCTCTCTGCTGCCAGCGCCCGCTGCAGCGCTACCGTGTCGAACAGCGGCTCCGACCCGGCGCCGTATTCGATCAGGGCGTAGCCGCCCGACGGCTTGGCGCCGAGGATGAGATAGCCTATGGGCTTGCCATCCTGGGTTAGCGTCACGAGCCAGGCGTGCATGCCAGGTCCCAGAGGCTGGAATTCCGGGCGGGCATCCTTCCAAGCCGTGAATGGCTTGCTCGCGGAGAGCTTGCCGATCAATTGCTCAGCGAATCGGACGGCCTCCTCTGGAGCCGGTGCTGCCTGAGCGATGACAAACGAGTCCGGCTGAATATACAAGCCGTCCTGAGCGTGGGCTTGTACATTTTGCAGGCTTGGCAAGGGAGCAGCAAGGATAGTCAGGCCCAGCAGCAAAATCAGGCTTATTTTATAAGGAAAGCGGAACGTGGACAAGCGATCACCAGCTTTCATAAAATTTATCGCTTTTGACTTGCTTCTATCTTAGAAGAGCGCAGCCAAGAAGGCTGTCTCAACCTGTCGCGGGGGCTTGGCCGAGACGGCTTCTATTTTTGCGGTCTTTTAGCGAGAAGGGTCAATTATTCGTCATCGCCGCAGGCGCAAATGGAAGATGCCGCAGTTTATTGCGGATACGACAATCCTCGGCTCGTACTGCCAGCGGATTTCACCACGGCGCGATTCGTATTGCTCCTGAACCAGCTTCTTCTTCTCCTCATCCGGATCGCGAAGCAGGTCCGTATAGTAGCTGTCGATGAGCAGCAGCTCCTCCTGGAGCCGCTCGTTGGCTTCTTCAGCCCAGGTCTGGTCGTACGCCTCGAGTTCTGTCCGGATGATTTGCTCGAGCATATCACGGCCCTCCGCTGAAGATAGCCTAGTTGGCTCGATATGGACGTTCTCTGGTACCCGGGGTACAAGGGAGAGGGACTGCAGCCTGGAGCTGAAGGAGGTGTCGATGTGCCCGGTCAACAGGGAAATGCCCAGCGTGCGGATTTCTTCTCTTTTCATATCACAGCAAAACTCGATTTTGAAATTGACACCAAGCCACGGCTCGTAAGCCGCAGGCAGCAGGGTCATTCGCTGCTTTGGCGAGGCGCTCTCGAACAGGTAGACGCAGCGGCCCCGCCGAAGCGCGGCGTCGAATATTTGCTTCAGGCGCGGGCTGCCGAAGGCCAGATCCTCGCGCTGAATCCGTGCCGGGCCAAGCACAGGCAAAGGGCGGATGGCTCCGTAATGGCGTCCGAGGAGTTGGTCTTCCTGCGGCTTGGGCGCATCCTGCTCTGCTGCGGCTAGTTCGGCATCATGACGCTCGGCATCAAAGACGAATTTGAAGGACATCGTCTGCGGTTCGGCTCCCGTACGTTCGATGAAGCTCCAGTAGTAAGGGCGGTTGGTCAAGTCCTTGTCCGCTTGAAGAGACAGTTTGACGGTTACGTGGTGCGGCGACTTCTCCATGATCTGGCACTCGGTAATGTCGAGGTAGGCCAGCACATACTGCTGGATTTGCTCCATGGTCATGGTCATTGTTCATCAGCCTCCCATGAGTTCTGTGAGATTGGCGCCTGAAGAATCGTCCCCAGGGTTCTTGCCCAGTTCATCCTTGATTTGATGCAGGGAATTGCCAAGGGAAGCAACACGGCTGGCAATTTCCTCATCGTTTTGCGATTCCAGCAGAATTTTGTAAATGCTCTTCTCCAAGGAATGCTCCTTCTCGAAACGCTCCAAAATGACATCAAGACTGCCGATGACCATTTCGAACATATTGATTTTCTCGTGCAGCAGGTTAAGAATATGCTCTTCAATTGTGCCTTTGGTCGATAGATTGTATATTTTTACATCGTTTTTCTGGCCCAGACGATGCACCCTGCCGATCCGCTGCTCGACCCGCATCGGATTCCAAGGCAAATCAAAATTAATCATCTGGTGGCAGAACTGCAGATTGATTCCCTCGCCGCCGGCTTCGGTAGCGATCATCACCTGGGCCCGGCCGCGGAACAGGTCCATCATCCAGTCCTTCTTGCCGCGGTTCATGCCGCCCCGGTAGGGCACGGCCGTCATGTTGCGCTCGCGGAAATATTTCAGCAGATATTCCTGGGTTGCCCGGTATTCGGTAAACAGGATGACTTTGTCATTCATTTCCCGGATGAGCTCCATCGCCTTCTCAGCCTTGCTATTCGCCTGGATCGTCTTGATGATGCCGACTAAATCCCAGATGCGATCGCGAAGCGGGGAATCGGGGGCAAGTTTCTTCGATAAATTGACAAGCGTAACGAATACGGCGTCCCGGCTGCTGCACACCTCCCTCTGCAATGTGACGAGCGAGAGCATGCTGCTCAGGTCTCCACCCGCTGCATGATATTGGTCTTTGACAAAGGAAGTAACGCCATCGTATAATTGCTTCTCCTCGGGCGAAAGCTCGACGTGAATGTTGCGGACGATCCGCTTTGTGAACTCTAGGTCGCCGTCTCCGCGACGGTTGCGGATCATGACCTTGGAGAGCTCTTCCTTGAGCTTCTCCTCATTTTTGGGGATCCGCTTATCGACGACGAAGTTGGCGGCAAAATCGCCTTGCCCGCCGAGCTGGCCCGGCTTGAGCAGATTGATCAGATTGAACAGCTCACTGAGGTCATTCTGAACCGGCGTTGCGGTGAGCAGAAGACAGTATTTTTTGCGCAGCTGGATCATGAATTGGTAGTTGGTCGTTTTTTTATTTTTCAGCTTATGCGCTTCATCGACGATGACCATATCGTATTCGTTATTCAGCAGAATTTCCTTGTGCGGGTCGCGCTTGGCCGTATCCATGGAGGCAACGACGATATCGTTATCCCAGGAATGCTGTTTTTTCTGGGCTATGGCGGGGATGGCGAATTTCTGGTTAAGCTCGCGCACCCATTGCAGCACCAAAGAAGCTGGGACGAGGATCAGCGCTTTGCGGACCAGTCCGCGAATCATGTACTCTTTGAGTATCAGTCCGGCTTCGATCGTCTTGCCAAGTCCCACTTCATCGGCCAAGATCGCCCGGCCGCGCATTTCGAACAGTACCTTGCGGGCGGTCTCTGTCTGATGCGGGAGCGGCTTTACTCCGTGGATGTGAGAGAGGCAGAGAATCTCTTCAAAGCTCGATACGAGGGAGGCGTTCTCTGCCTCCATGGCGAGGTTAAACAGCTTCCAGTCGTCCCAAGGCCCGCCCTTATCCAGGCGGCTGTTCAGATCCTCGTACCAGGAGCGGTCGAATTCGATGGGGGGACCGGCCTGCAAGGAAGAATGCAGTGAATTTGGAGGGTGCGGATTCATGATGTAAACCTCCCTTTTCTGTCATCTTCTAAATTTCGTGTAGATGTAGTATGGACGAATAAGTAGAAATTCATAACTGCGAGAAAGGTTGTGTATCTTGGTATTCTGTCGGAGTATGTCACAATCTGGCTCTGGAGCAATTCTGATTTTGAAAGAACGGGCTGCTGAAGTGGTATAAATCTGGCGTCAGGTCTGGCTTGGGGTAAGGATGATATGTCAGGAAACAGGCAACGCTAAAGCCATAGCGGCTGGCGGGAGGATGCAGGTCTGGCATGGAATGGTTTTCAGTCCTTTTTCAAAGGAAGAAACGAAATATAACGGGATTCAAAGGAAAGAGGAGATCATGGGGGATAAACGCCATTAATCTGCCTTAATTTTCAGGGAAGCCAAGCTGTAATATCGAGATGTTGTATAGTATAATGGTACTCGCCCACTACATATTGTGATTTATACATACAAAGATCGTTTATGTGATGTGGATGAGGGTAATGAATAAATAAGAAAAAGGTTAGAGAACAGACAGGAATCGGCGGTATTTGTGCAGGAGGGACATCTGCGCAGCTACCGACATTTTTTTGCGTCCAGCAGAGGAAAGATGCAGTGATAAACACCGCGACAAGAAACGACAATTAGTCTGCGGTGATGTAGAGTTAGGGCGCGAATCATCATTTATGAGGAGGGTGTTTTCTTTGAAAACAGAGCAGAAGCAACGTCTGGAGGGACTTAGTGAAAAAATCTTTTTGGATCGGTACGCCTGGAAAAATCCTGATCCGAGTCATGCGAAGGTCGGCGACGTAGTCCTTGTACTGACAAAAGATGATCCGAAGTTCCCTACGAAAGAAGTAGGCGAGGTCGTAGCGCGAGAGGGGCGGACGGTTACGGTGAAAACCCGGTCCGGCGAGCTCGTGCAGTCCGATGTTGAGAAGCTGACGCTGAATATCGAGAAAACACCGGAAGAAATGTGGGATCGCTTGGCTTCTGCCATGGCCTCGGTGGAGGCTACGCCAGAGCTGCAGCAGCAATGGGAAGAGAAATTCCGTTACGTGCTCGACGATTGGAAGCTGGTGCCGGGCGGACGTATTGCTGCTGGAGCCGGAGCCAGCGATGAGTTGACGCTGTTCAACTGTTACGTGATTCCATCGCCGAAGGACAGCCGCGGCGGCATTATGGAGACGTTGTCCGAAATGACCGAAATTATGGCGCGCGGGGGCGGCGTCGGAATTAACCTGAGCTCGCTGCGTCCGAGAAGAGCTGTCGTCAAAGGCGTAAATGGCTCATCCAGCGGTGCTGTATCCTGGGGCGGGCTGTTCAGCTATACGACAGGTTTAATCGAGCAGGGCGGCAGCCGGCGTGGTGCGCTGATGCTAATGATTAACGACTGGCATCCGGATTTGCTGGATTTCATTACGGTTAAGCAAACGATGGGCCAAGTGACGAACGCGAATTTGTCGGTATGCGTCAGCAATGACTTCATGAAGGCCGTGAAGGAAGATTTGGATTGGGAGCTTGTCTTCCCGGATACGACTTATGAAGATTACAATGAGGTGTGGGACGGCGACCTGGACAAATGGAAAGCTGCCGGACGAAGAGTGAATCACTTCCGTACTCTGAAGGCGCGGGAGATCTGGCATACGATCATTGAATCGGCCTGGAAATCGGCCGAGCCGGGCGTCGTATTTATGGAATACTACAATCAAATGTCGAACAGCTGGTATTTCAATCCGATCATTTGTACGAATCCGTGCGGGGAGCAAGGGCTGCCTGCTTGGGGAGTGTGCAATTTGTCGGCGATAAATCTGTCCAAATTCTATGATGAGGACAAGCATGACGTCGCTTGGGACGATCTGGCGCTGACAACGCGTTATTCGGTGCGATTTCTGGACAATGTCATCAATAAAACACCTTATCATTTCGAAGAGAACGAGAAAAACCAGAAGAATGAGCGCCGCGTAGGTCTGGGCACGATGGGGCTGGCCGAGCTGATGATCAAGTTGAACGTCCGTTACGGCAGTCCGGAATCGCTGGAATTTCTTGATAAACTATATGGCTTCATTGCGAAGGAGGCTTACCTCGCTTCGGCGGATATCGCAGGGGAGAAGGGCTCATTCCCGGCATTCGAGGCCGACAAATATCTGCAAAGCGGATTCATGAAAGTGATGACTGAGGTATATCCTGAGGTCGGTGAAGCGGTTCGCGAGAAAGGCATCCGCAACGTTACGATCATTACCCAGGCTCCTACGGGCAGTACGGGTACAATGGTTGGCACGTCCACAGGGATCGAACCTTACTTCGCGTTCAAATATTACCGTCAGAGCCGGCTGGGTTTTGACGAGCAGTTTGTTCCAATTGCGCAGGAATGGATGGATGCGCATCCGGGCGAGCAACTGCCAGATTATTTCGTAACGGCAATGGACCTGTCCGCCGAGGATCATATTCGCACGCAAGCGGCCATCCAGCGCTGGGTAGACAGCTCGATCTCGAAGACAGCGAACTGTCCGGCCGACTTTACAGTAGAAGAGACGAAGCGCCTGTATGAGCTTGCTTTCGATCTCGGCTGCAAGGGCGTAACGATTTACCGTGACGGCAGCCGCGATGTGCAGGTTCTGCAGACGGAGAAGAAAGATGATAAAGCGGAAGCAAATGCAAACTCTTCGGAAAGCGGCGCTACTGCGGGTGCTTCGGCTGGCGTTGAAGGTTCGGCAACGGGCGCGGAGCACAATGCGTTAAGCGGACTGGATCAAACGCTGTCCGCCGGGGTGGACCCAAGCGAGAAGACGGTGTTCGATAAGCAGTACAAGAAACGTCCGCAGGTCCTGCATGGGGCAACGTATAAAATCAATACGCCATTTGGCATGGCATATATTACGATTAACGATTTGAACGGCATTCCGAGCGAAATCTTCCTCAATGTCGGCAAAGCGGGCTCAGACGTGTTTGCGATGGCCGAGGCTCTGGGCCGGGTATGCTCCCTGTTCCTGCGCTATGGCGATCATGGCCAGAAGGTGGAGCTGCTGATCAAGCATCTGAAGGGTATTGGCGGTTCCGGCGCCATCGGCTTTGGTCCGAACCGCGTCGAGTCGATCGCCGATGCCGTTGCCAAAGCACTGGAAATCCACGTGCAGCATGGCCCGTATGACGATCATGATCCGGCTCCAGTAGCTGCGACTGTGGCCCACCATGAAGAGCAAGCAGATGTGGGCTCTGCGAGGAGCATAACGGCCGATGGCCAGTCTGCCGGCAGCGCGCCAGCGTCCTCGCGTGACCTGTGCCCGTCCTGCGGCTCGGCCTCGCTGCTCAATGTGGAAGGCTGCAAAACCTGCGCCAACTGCGGGTATAGCAAGTGTTCGTAAGCTAGAAGAAAAAAACGGTCAGGCAGCAATCCATGCGCCTGACCGTTTTTTTGATGGATCATTCTCTATTTCTGTTAAATCCCTTTATCCATTTACTATTAGTCCAAAACTGCAGTTATATGCGCCTTTGTGACCGACCAGTGGGAGGTGGTCCAGTATTTGGACTTATCCTTGATAAATATAATTTGCGGCGATTCGTGTTTGACATTCAAATCCTCGGCAATTTGGTTGGACACCGGACGGGATTCGATTACTTTTACTAGCGTATAATCCAAATCCTGATTAGGAGCATCCTGCAAATATTGTTCATATTCTTGAAGCGCGTTGGAGCTTACAGGACATGTCGTACTATGTTTTAGAATAACCTGGCCGCGCTCTGTTGATTTCGCCAACATTTCATTCCACTCTTCAAGTGTCGTAATTTCTCTCCAGTTCATACAGCACACTCTCCTCATTAGTTGTAGTTTAACTTAAGTATTCATCGAATGATTGAATTTTAACATGATCCTGCCCGTAGTCAAGTTGGTGAAGAAACGAGTAGAATAAAAGGAAGGCACTGCTGAAAGCCAGCACAATACATAGGAGGCACAAATGATGGGTGAGGAAGCAAAACCATCCGGTTGGGATGCGATTGATCAGGAGTTATCCAAAATATACGGGGAGCAGGAACCCAAGCATTATGGAACCCTTATATCCTATTCGCTTGGAGGCCAGGATCCGCTTGATGGGATTAGCGCTTACAAGAGCGAGACGCCGGTTCCACACTGGCATTTTGTAACCTATGGATTCTCTGAATTGTATGAGAAGGAATCGGAGGATGACGAGTGCAGCGGGTTCGGGTTTGAATTGACATTGCGGCTGACGAGGAATGATGACGAGGAGGAACCGCCGGCTTGGGCACTGAATTTGCTGCAAAACATGGGAAGATACGTGTTTAATAGCGGTAATGTGTTCAAACCCGGCGATTATTTAGATGCGAATGGCCCGATCTGCCTGGGCGAAGACACGCTATTAACAGCTCTTGCTTTCACATTGGATCCTGAGCTGCCGCCGTTGGATACGCCCAATGGCCAGGTGGAGTTTATTCAAATGGTAGGGATCACGAGAGATGAGCTTGAGGCGATGCAGACTTGGAATACATTAGGGTTGCTAAGGGAAGGTGTGGCACAAATTCCGGGTTATGTTACCGATTTATCCCGGGATTCTCTTTTGCAGGTTCCAGCGATCATGGAGGCAGTTGAACAAGGGATGGAGCAGGAAGGCTCTAATACCGGCTTTTTATATGTCGATCAATTGGCCTGGGAGCCGGGCAAAAAAGGGTGGTTCAGCAAACGTCCGGATACGGTGAAATTAGGTGCGAAGCAAGCTGAAATTGTCGGGAAGCTGCTGCGCGGACGGATACTCAAAGGCAAAAGCCTTGTCCTTGCTGGCCAAGAGATCCGCATTGTGTTCGAGCCTGGGGAACAGCCCGGTTGCAGTGCCGAGGATGACGAAATCAGTATCGCATTGAACGAGGCAGCGGTCGCTGAGCTCAGTCAAAGCCTGGTACCGAAGGCTGGCGCAATTGAATTAACTGCTTTGCCAGGACTTGCGATCCAAATCGTACAAACTCACATTAAAGACCAGGAAGGAAATGTCGTCGAAACGATTGGCTGATATTGCAAACTTTTGCCATTATTATGCTTTGTATGAGTCGGTAGTCAGATGTATAATCGTGGAAGAAGCCCAGATAACAAACGACCCAGCCTAAGATAAAAGATCTCTAGGGTTGGGTCGTTTCGTGATTACGGGAGGAACTTTTCCCTATAGGAGATTAAAATAAGTTAAAAGGAGGGTGATCATATGTTACCGGAAGGTCCCAGCATAATTTTGATTACCGGAATAATGGCAAGCGGAAAATCGACAGTAGCACAGTTGCTTTCCGAACAATTCGAGAAATCGGTGCATTTACGTGGAGATATTTTTCGAAAAATGATCGTAAATAACCGCAAAGAGATTCATCCTGACTCGGGAAATGATGAGTTGGATCAGTTGCGGCTGCGATATCGGCTGGCTGCACAATCAGCGGAGGCATATCATCAAGCAGGATTTACAGTTGTAGTTCAAGATGTAATCGTTGGACCTATGCTGAATGATTTTATCTCGTATATCAGTAACCGCCCTTTTTATGTAGTGGTACTTTGTCCAAACACAGCGGTTGTTGCAGCAAGGGAGGCTGCTCGCACAAAGAAAGGTTACGGTGTTTGGAGCGTTGAGGAGCTCGATGGTGTTTTGCGAAGAGAAACGCCTCGCATTGGAATGTGGCTGGATTCATCAGAATGGTCCCCTGAAGAGACCGTTAATGAAATTATCGCGAGGCTGCACAATGAGGCATTAATTTTACCCCCCAACTATAAAATCATAATTAAAAAGGAGACTTAAATTTCATGTCGACTCCATATTTCTGGGAATTAATAGACCAATCAAAAAAACAGGGTGCAGAACAAGTCGAATGGTTAGCTCGAGAATTGTCAAAAAAAGAGCTTAAAGAAATTATAGATTTTGAAATTGAATTTCAGAAAAAGATGGCCCTGTCCTATACAAGCTCGCTATGGGGCGCTGCATTTGTGATCATGGGGGGCTGCTCGGATGACGGATTTGATTATTTCAGAGGATGGCTGATTTCACGAGGGGAAGAAGTATACAATGAAGCAATCAACAACCCAGAATTTTTAGCAGAGTATTTAACAGAAGAAAACTTGATGGAGGATGAATATGCTCCTCAAATGGAAGAACTATTATCGGTAGGATTAGATGCGTACATATATAAAAAAACAGATAATTTTGAATATAATGATGAAATTCATACCGAATTTTTGCATGAATTAGAAAATAGGGGTTATGAAATTGAGCCCGCAGAATTGGATTTAGACTGGGAGGAAGAGGATTTAGAAGTACGATATCCTTTATTATGGAGTAGATTCGGAGAGAGTCCACTAACTTAACTTGAAAATAGCTTCGAAGGCGGGAACATCCTATAAAATTGAATGAAAGGAATATATAATATGTCATTACAAATTATCAATGAGAACAATCATGAGTTAAAGAATTATATCAGGGATAAGCGAGATTTGCTGGAATTGGCTAGAAATACAATATTTATTTATAGAATCCGAACGTAGAGGATATGGGTATGGGAAAAAACTCATGCAAGAGGTTGAAAATATTGCTAAAGAAAAGCTATGTGATTTTATAAAGGTGTATACGTTAAGCTTCCAAGCTTTAGATTTTTATAAGAAAGAAGGATTTGAGATTTACGGCGTTATCAAGAACGCCGGAAGACATAAACATTATTACCATGAAAAAAGTTTTGCTGCCGTAAATAAATGCAACTATTAAGAAGTTTGGATTTGAGGAGCGGCGACAAGATGTGCCTGGAATGAGGTGGATTCACAGGGAAATGGTGTGAAGGTAAATGGAGGGTTATTCATGGATATAGATAAATTATTCAGGGAATCGCCTGAATTTTTAACAAATCGGATATATCTAAGGCGTTTTATCTTGAAAGACATTTCTGATTACTATGATCTTGCCTCTGATCCGGATGTAACAGCATACACGATGTGGAATACTCATCGCGTTCTTGACGAAAGTCAAGCATACGTTGATTCCGTGCTGAGAAAGTATAACAACAAGGAAGCATATCATTGGGGTATTATTGCACGCGAAAGTGGAAAACTCATTGGAAGAACAGGATTTATTAGTTTTGATGTAGCTCATGATAGAACTGAGATTGGTTTTGTAATCTCTAAAAAATATTGGGGTCAAGGGATTGTTGTTGAAGCAACTCGAGAAATCCTGTGCTACGCATTCGATACGATTGGGATAAACCGAGTTGAGGGAAGATGTAATCATGATAACGTAGGCTCAAGACGAGTCATGGAGAAATTAGGGATGAAATTTGAAGGTATACTTCGGAAACAATTGAAGATCAAGGGGAATTATACGGATCAGAAATTATATTCATTAGTTAGAGACGATTTGCAGGCAGTTTAAGGTGATGACGGTTATTGATCAAAACATGATTAAACCAGCCTAATTACAAGAATATTCACATGTTCAAGGCTTCCATTGAATATATATAACAGAGCTTTTCTTGTACAAGGAGGTTTAATGATATGGATCACTTTCATTCGGTTTGCGAACAATTTGCTAATATTCTTAAAGGAAAAAGCAGCATTAACCAAGATGTTTGTTCTGTATCGCTGCATCGCAATTTTAAAGTAAATGTGCAAGGGCGCATGAGCGGGTCTGTGGTGCCAGCAGACGTTTTATTTGAATCCCTAGATCAAAGCGGCAATGCGTTATGTTTGGCTGAAATTGCAATTTTAGAAGAAGAGATACCTCGCTTTATGCATTCAGTTATCCAGCAAGGAATGATTGTTAGCGCCTTACATAATCACTGGTTATATACCAGGCCCCAAATCATGTATATTCACATCCAGTCTGTTGAGCCTCCGTTACATTTTGCAAAGAAAATGGCGTATGCTTTTTCAACCTTAAGCAGTGATCCAGTTGCTTGATTTTTACTAGCTAAAGCGAGGGACATATCAAGTGCCAAATCATGACTTTATTGTTGGACGAGTAGATAATCCAGATATTACTTGGACTGAACACGGCATAGTCCTTAATGGGAATCCAGTTAGTTTTCATGTTTCAATCGATGATGAGTTAATTAATTATCTTAGTGATTCATTGAACTGGATAGAAGCATGGTATCCCAATGGTTCGCATGAAAGAGGATTAAATCGATATGGGTACACAATCATCAAAGAGAAGGAACACCTAAGGAAATTTAGAAATATTATCATATCTTGGAGAAACCTTTTTATTCATGGGCCGGAAAACATTATTTTAACTGGAGGTTATGGCTGGGATTTAGGATCTAATAAGGGTTATTATGAGAAGAGTAAATTCAAAAGGGTAGATATTATCGACCAAATGGATGAGCTAGAAGAATTAATTGAGCAGGCATTAATTACAAGTAATTATGTAATTCATTGCGGAATATAGCATACGATAAATAAGGTTAGAACACCGTATTCATGCATCGGGGCTATCGCCCTTTGATCGTTAGATGTATAATCATGGAAGAAGCTCAGACACAAAACGACCCAGCCTAGGATAAGAGCTATCTAGGGCTGGGTCGTTTCGTGTATATAAGAAACGTGATCTGAAATTAGGACAAAAAAACAGAGTAGGTGGGTTCATGAAGTCTTTTTTTGACTTTGATACGGAAGAAACACGAAAAAGTTTACTTTCGAGAGCAAGGAATGTTGCATTGAGTGCGATTCAACAATATGAAGTGGAATGGAACTGTATTCGTTTTATTCAATTGTCAGATACCGTTACATACAAAATAGAAACCGATACGATGGGAAATTACCTGCTTCGTATTCATTCGGAAAGAGTCAGCAAGGAAGAAATTTTGTCTGAACTTGTTTTTCTAAATGAATTAAGGAAAGTAAAGGATTTGGTAGTGCCAGAAGGGATTCAAAGCCGCTGTGGCTCTTATATTTTAGAGTGTGAAACAGAAGAAGGGTATCGGAAACCATACGTCACGTTAATGAGGTGGGTTGAGGGAGAGCACTGGAGTAGTGAGTTCACAGACAGCCATGTATATAACATAGGTGCCATGATAGGTAGACTTCATAAAGCTTCTGCTAGTCTGGATACAACCGTTGATTTTGTCCGACCTCATTGGGGGAGTGCTAGTTTCAGGCAAGAAGTAGCTAAACTGGAACGTTATTATTCACGATTTCTAGCGGACGAGTCATGGAAACGTTATCAAGAAGCTATAGATAAGATCATTCATCAATTTGACCGTATGCAGCGAGATGCCCGAAACTATGGGGTAATCCATGCAGATTTACACTCTGGAAACGTTGTGTTTCACAACGAACTTCCATGCCCCATTGATTTTGGCAGATGCGGTTATGGATACTATTTGTATGATTTAGCAGGAGCACTATTGGAGCTTAACCCTCAACATCGAAGGTTACTAATTCAAGCATATGAGAGTGTGGTTGAACTCAATACGAACGACTATGTCCGTGACCTGGAGTGTTTTTTCGTCATGGTTATGATTGAAAATTATTGTCATCACTCGTCTAATCTGAAAGAAATTCCTAGTTTAATTGATGAGCAAAAATACGCTTTGGCTTATATTAATGAATACATCAATGACAGGTCATTCTTGTTTGAAATGATAGCACCTGTAGATACTGAATTAATATAGATGGACGTCGTGAATACATTAACGTTATCCGATAGAACGGAGTGTAATATTGCAGGTCACTATTCATCTAACAGACCCAAAAAGTAAATTCATCATAAATAATTTATACCCCTTCTATTTGCATGATTTATCGGAAATATGGGGATGGCAACCCAATAAATATGGCGTTTTTGAAGATGATGATGCAATAATGACTTTAAATGAGCAAAACAGAGTGTTTGATATATGGTGGTCTAAACCAACTATATTGTTTCCATATCTGATAGAAGTAAACGGGGTTCCGGCTGGGTTCGCTCTAGTAGCCACCCCACCATATACTCCACATGAGAGTGATTTTTACATAAACGAGTTTTTTATTTTGAGGTCATTCCGTGGTGGAGGGGCGGCAGAAGCAGCAGCCATTCAGGTGCTTAATAGTCACGAAGGCACTTGGGAGTTACAGACAAATCCCGGGGAAAGCAATAGAAGAGCACAATCTTTTTGGAGAAGAACGTTAAATAATTATACTGGGGGAGACTACCAAGAGGAAGTGGCTGAAACCAAAAATGATGGAACTAAGTTAATTTTTAGATTTAAGAACAGTGATAATCAAAATAAATAAAAAGCATATCAAGTTCCGTCGAAATCAGAAATCAATGCAATGTCATAAACCATACGAAAGGAAGATACTTATCATGCAGAGACAAAAACTTGAGAAATTTAAATGTGAATTAACAACACGGGAGTATTCGTTGATTGGTCAGAGCATTACAGCTAATTTTCCGAGCGGGTTTCCTGATGCTGCCCTGAAAGTACAGTTGGAGTTCGTTGAAAGAAGAAGTGAAATTATGAATTCCAAGGACAAGGAAGTATTGTTCTCGCCCTATATGTGTAATGGAATCATTGCAACCTATTTTGCTTGTTTGGAAGTCAGTGATTTGTCTAATGTCCCGGAAGGCATGATTGGATTCACTTTGCCATCCCAAACCTATGCAAAGATTAATTGTACAAACAAATCGATTGGTGAGGGGTACGATAGGATTTTCAAATGGATGAATGAAAATGGGTATGTTCAGAGATTTCTGGAAAACACCTGCCCAATAGAGATTTATTACTTTGAAGATAATGTGGAAGAAGAAGATGTTGAAATTCTAATACCGATCAGAACATAAATCCTAAAAGTGCACACTAATGTCAAATTATGAAGGCATTCTATTCCTGTTAAAAGATGTGTGTAAAGATTTAAAAGATGCCGATTTAGAAAAAATTGTCACATTCGGGCATGTGTTCTTAACTCCCGATCAAGGACATGGTAACGTTATTAAGCTTCATGATAAGTTATATTCAGAATTTCTTCTAGATATTTTATTTCTGGAATATGAGTAGAATTTTTATAATCAGTGATATCCAATGGATGTATTGAACAATTTAATAATTTGTTGGATGCAAAGATTGGTTGACTTAAAAGGACGAAAAGTGAGACGGTTCAAGGTAAATTCTTGGAACATGGTGGTATGCAAACCCTCCAAAGCTATTGCCATTTTGTTACTGACAATATGAATGAGGAATTGTTTAAACAAGCTAGAGAGTATATACGAGTAAATTTTAGTAGCCATATAGATTTTCTAGAATCATTGCCTCTTTATTATGAAGATATACACCATATTTATGTTCATGCTGGACTTAATCCAAAGTATATAAATTGGCGAGAACAACCTGAATATGACTTTATGTATATTAAAGGAGAGTTTCATCAGTCGGAACCAAAACCGATAAACTAGTCATATTCGGTCATACAAGTTAGATGGTGGATGCGCATATGGAATGCAGTTATATTGTTTAATATTCGACGAAGGCATTTATACTACGACGAGTATAAAGAATTTATGAATTGGAGATTGATCAGTTGAGATTATATACAGACCCTAGAGGGGAAGCATACGAGCGGGTTATCGATTTGGCTATACAGAATTCGGAGTTTTTTGTGCTAGGAGAGAAAATTCCGGTTGATCCGGCCCAGACTCAGTATACAAGTGTCCTTGAAGCGTTGGAACCTTACCTGATGAAGACTATCGTAATTCAAGGCGATCCTATTGATGAAGTAATACAAATAAGAAATATGTATCACAGTAGCGCTTTTTATACTGCAGGAACCTACTATTTGTATAGATGCTGCGAAGAAAGCGGAAACCTACTGAAACAAATGGCAAACCGTTTATCAGATTGGATTTATCCGAAGCTGCCGGAAGACTTGTGCTTTTTGAAAGAAGGCGGGGGAGATTTCCTTTACTCCGTTGTGCATGAGCAAATGTATGGTATAGATGTAGCTGAGGAAGAAGCTGTTGAACTGATGGATCGTATTTCGGGGCTTTTTATAAAATTAAAGGCTCACCGCAACCTGGACCGATTGCTCAATGATGCCATTAAGCATAAGACTGATCTGCTGTATATTAGTGGTCATAGGCTGACAGAGCTGCCAGAGAAAATCCGATACCTTACAGAGCTGCGTGAGCTAGAAATTTTTGAACAGGATCTTTACCGTCTGCCCGAAGAGCTGTTCGAGTTAAGCAAGCTTGAGCGCTTGAAAATCCTGACGGCTGATTTGGAGAGTATTCCCGCATCCATATCTAAACTTAAGAGTTTGAGAGAGCTCTGCATTCAATGTGGGAGCTCAGATCGGCCTACCCCCGGGTATCGGGTTAAGTCCAAGGAAGAAATCAGTCTTAGTCGCATCCCACCGGAGATGGGAGACCTTGAGCAACTAGAGCGGCTTACAATTCAGTACACCTCCATTCATGAACTACCTCTCGAGCTAGAGAAGCTGAAGCATTTGCGATTCTTGGACTTGGGAATGTGTATGATCAAACAGAAGCCTGATTTCCTGTATGGAATGAAGCAACTGGAGTACATTAACATTTCGCGGGATTCGTTATGGGAAGCAGATGAATCACAACAATAGCATCGAGATAAGGTAACAATATGGGTGGAGGTTTTCTAGGTGGAATTATTAAAAAAATAAATACCTACCGCCCTTTATTTGCTCATTGTATAATCGTGAAAGAACGCTCCGACAACAAATGATGACCCAGCCTAGGATATGAGCTATCTTAAGCTGGGTCGTTTTATATTGTTATGAGCACTAACAAACTTCTGAGAAGTTGGTTTGGCAACAATCCAGTTACTTCAACCACGGTGTTAAAAATAATAACCATCCAGGGGGGCTTACGTGAAGCGTATATACTTCATCAGACATTGTAAAGCTGAAGGTCAAGAACCAGATGCGCAATTAACTAGCGAGGGTCAGCTACAGGCTGATCAATTAGCCGAGTATTTCATTGGAAAACAGATTGACTATATCATATCTAGTCCATACGAAAGAGCTATCTCGACCATACGTCCGTTAGCTGAAACTTTAAATTTGACAATTCATAAGGATAATCGGCTGTGCGAGAGGGTTCTGTCTGCAGAAGAAATCGACAATTGGATGGAGAAGTTAAAAGAAACATTTGAAGATTTGGATATGAAACTAGCAGGCGGAGAATCATCACGGGAGGCCATGATGCGCGGCATTTCCTTAATCGAGGAGTTACTCGATCGTCGCGAGATGAATATTGCAGTAGTCACGCACGGAAATCTTTTGTCATTACTATTGAAATATTATGATCATGAAATTGGATTCAATGATTGGAGAAAACTTAGCAATCCGGATGTATTTGAGCTTGCTCTAAATCGTAAAGGGGAAAGACGTATCACCCGAATTTGGAAGTAATAACAAACTAAAGGAGTCATGTGCGATGGGATATATTATGGATTTAAGAGCAATTGTAGGCTCTAGACCTTTAATTATGGCGGGGACCTGCGTGTTAATTTTCAATGAGAATAGAGAGCTGCTTCTTCAAAGGAGAACAGACACAAATGATTGGGGGACCATAGGGGGTTCACTAGAGCTGGGAGAATCTTTAGAAGAAGCGGCAGCTCGGGAGCTTTTTGAAGAAGCTGGTCTAACAGCAAAATCGTTCAAATTTATAACGGTTTTATCTGGTAAAGATATGTACTATAAATACCCTCATGGTGATGAAATCTATAATGTCATGGCGATTTATGAAGCTCAAGAGATTGAAGGGAGCCCGAGAGTAAATGACAATGAGAGTCATCAACTGAAATTTTTTCCTTTGGGCGAGCCGATTGTGAATTTAAATCCATTTACCGAACATTATCTTAGAAAAGTAGGATACATCACGGAATGGTAAGGTAATGTTTGGATATTTTTAAAGAAAGGAAGTGCCGTAATATGAAGATCTTTCAATCAATTGAAAATGTAGTACAGCAACATCATGAGATACTACCATTCTCGGGGGCGGTTTTAGTCCAACAAGAAGGCACAATCATTGAACAAGGGTATGGATATGCCAATCGTTCTGAGCGGATACCCAATAGTTCCTCTACCAGGTTTGGAATAGCATCTGGCTGTAAAATATTCACTTCTATTGCGATATGTCAGCTTGTGCAAGATGGGGGATTGCTTGGATATTTCTTTTCCTAATTTTGATCCTACAATTACACTACATCATTTATTAACCCATAGTTCCGGAATACCAGATTATTTTGATGAGGAGTTCATGCATGACTTTGAAGAACTTTGGAAGGAATTGCCCATGTACTCTATAAAATCGCCCAAGGATTTTCTCCCATTGTTTCAGAATCAACAAATGAAATTTTCTCCAGGGGAGAGATTCTCGTACAATAATGCTGGTTTTATTGTATTAGGTTTAGTAGTGGAGCAGAGTACGGGGTTGGATTTTATAGAATATGTGGAGAAGAATATATTTGAGCGTTGTGGGATGCTGGATTCTGGTTATTTTAGCATGGATCAATTACCTGAACGAACAGCTGTCGGGTATAGAGATCATGATGATGGCACTTGGAAGAGTAATATTTACTCGGTTCCCATTAAGGGTGGCCCAGATGGGGGAGCATTTACGACAGTTCATGATTTAGGCAGGTTCTGGGATGCATTGTTGAATCATCAATTGCTGTCCCAAGAATACACGAATATATTATTGACTCCACATGTAATGGTCAACGATCGCACGAATTATGGGTATGGTGTGTGGATATCCATGCAGGGCAACACCATTTTTAAATATTATGTAATGGGAAGTGATCCGGGAGTTAGCATGCAATCATCAATATATCCGGAAAACAATATGCATGTACATATTATCGGTAATATGAACAATGGTGCCGAAATGATAGCGAGCAAAATTGACGAAATCATCCAAGAACGCTATTTTAATTCTGATCATGATGAGTACTGGCTGTGGAAAAGAAAAATTCATTGAAGTAAAGTACAGCATTGAGAAACTTCCAGGCGGTAACTTTACAGAAACTGTTAATGGTTACTTTCGAAATTTTGATGATATTAGGCGTTGGAGGAAATATGCCACGGATTCATATGTGAAGAGTGTTTATTCATGGTGTACAGGAGATTATTCAGAGGAAGCAACCATGGATGAGATGGTGAAAGTTTATTATGAATTGAATAAGTACTCGTTACAGCTAAAGTCCATTGACATAAAGAATATAGAATTTAGTGCAAATAACGAAGTGACAATTTCAGTGACTAGAACATGGGAAAATGATATAACAGATGAAACTAACTACTTAATTTTGCTTGAAAATAATGAGTGGAAAATTGATGACAGATTGGATTGATCGTATGGGTAACGTGGATAAACGAAATAGACTTAGTGAAGAAGTCTTCACCTATAAAAAGACTAAGGATAATAAAGTTTTTATTTACTGGATGGGGAAGCAAGTTACTATACTTGCTGGTAAGGCGAGTGATAAATTTTTAAAATCGATAGAAGGTAAGGATCATCTGGAGACCCAGTTAATCATGGCTAAATTGACAGGAAACTTTAAACGTGGAAATGAGAAAGATGGTAAATAACACGGGAACTATCATCATCCTGATCGGTGGAGTAAAAATGCAGGAACCTAGGCCTGTGTGGCCAAACAGCATCAACTGGTTTTCAAGTTGGTGTAAGGAGGACCTTTCCAAGAGAACATTATGGACTAAGATTATTAAATGATGAGGATTTAGAAACAGTAAAGATTAAGTATAGGTACTGGGATTCCATTGAAAGAGGTACTTGGGCAGACATGAATTAGTGGGCGGAGAGGGGATAAGGTCAATGGGTAAAGGATGGCGATCAACGCTTCTTATTGCCGTACTCATATTGATAGCATCCGGATGTACGGGAAAACACAAACCAGACGAACAATCGCTGGGGAATGGATCTCCAACGAATCAGTATGTATCCCAGGAAGTGCCTGAAGAAAGTAACGAAGCAGAAGAGAAAAATACACTTGAGCCGGACACAGCAACCGACGCGCCGAGGATATCGGTTGTTGTCGGTAGCGATGTCAAGCTGGAAACCTCATTGGAGCTTGAAACGGCGATATTCGATGGAACGGAGTATACGATCGAACCCTATGCAGTGACCTTCGCGGTGCGAACGAGTATGGGCGATCCTGTTATAGAGGGCCAGAGAATCGTTTTTTCGAGTGATTTATCTGGAGCAGCAACGATTTCGTATGAAGTGATGGAGAATACATCATTAGATGAAGCGGTGGCCAAGGAACTGCAAGATCACGATGGTTCCTTCTCCGGTGAGTTTATCGAGACTACTTCAAATGACGGACTGAAGGGCAAGCATAATCAATATAAAGAGGATTCGTTCTTTTCCGGTGTTCTTTTCTACGAGTTCGATCGACATGTGCTCCGGATGGAGTATCACTGTCCAATCGCTGGCGTCGACGCCATGGTTCGAATTGTAAATGAAACCATGGACTCGGTAAGATGGGAGAGTAACTAGTATAGGCAAAACTCCACTTTCTTGGGGGGGAACATGGAACTAAATCATAAATATAAACGTAATAAATCTAATAAACCATCGGGCTATGAGCAGGTATTAGAGTTTCTGGAGAAGCTTGAACATCCATTAAAACCGGAAATTGAGGAAGTCCGACGAATCATCTTGAACTCAAATGACCAAATATCAGAACATATTAAATGGAACGCCCCTAGTTTCTGTGTGAATAACCAAGATAGAATTACTTTCAATTTTCATGGGAAAGAAGGATTTCGATTAGTTTTTCACTGTGGATCAAAGAAAACAGATTATGCGGATAAAGCTCCGCTTATACAAGATGATTCAGGACTATTAGAGTGGTCGGCCGGCGATAGAGCTATTTTAACTTTCACATCGACAAGTGATGTGGAGGATAAGAAAGGCAAACTCAATGAAGTGGTATTGAAATGGATCGCAGTGACGAAGGATATTTAACAAGCATTTCGTTGAAAGCAAAGCGGCAAAACTTTGTGAAATAGACACTAGACATAGAGGGAGGTGCTTATGCAATGATCAATCAAAGTGGGGTGCGCATTTTCGACCGACAGGCCAAATCGTATGAAAGACGGCGAAGGAAACTACAAATGGCAGGCGAACGAAGCCGACTATTGAGACACGCCAGAGGAAGGGTCTTGGAAGTATCCGTGGGGGCTGGTAACAATTTTCCGTTCTACCCCAAAGGTGTTCATGTGACGGCGGTCGACTTCAGTCCTAAGATGATTGAAAAGGCGAAAGAGGCTGCGGTTGAATACGGCATGGACTGCGAGTTGCTGGTGTCCGATGTGGAGAGGCTGGAATTCCCAGAGAACTCTTTTGATACCGTCGTATCCACCTTGTCATTATGCGCGTATCAGAATCCAGAAGTGGTTTTAGGCAAAATGAAAGCGTGGGTAAAAGATAGAGGGAAGATCCTGTTGTTTGAACATGGTATCAGTACGAATCCGACTTACGCATGGTTCCAGAATCGGTTGGACGGACTATCTGTAAAATTAGTAGGCTGCCATCAAAATAGGGACATTCTGCAAATGGTACATGATAAAGGAATTGAAATCGAGAACTTGGAGCGAATGATGATAAATTCAGTGTTTCTGATTCGCGGAACAGTTCGAAAAGGTTTGTAAAAGAATCCTATATTGGAGCCCAAAGGGAGGAGTGAATATTAAAATTAACTGGAAACTAATGATTTTAGTAGTTTTTATTTTTAGCTTGGTTATTTTTGGTTATAAAGAATATCAGAAAAATATTAAATATGAAAAATATCTCTCTCAAGAGCTGTTCAATAGTTATAGTGAATTAAAGGTAATTATCTTCACTATTAAAGAAGTTTTAACCTCTCTATTAACTAGTCAAGCAGATTCCAATACAAAAACAGTTCTAGCGGATCATTTGCAACGTACATCAATGTTAACACAGGAATTGGATTATTATATTAGCATCTTTAAAACAAAAGATGATGAGGAATTAAAAAATAAAAGTTCATTAGTAACCAGTAACTTTGCATATTTCTTTCAACAAAATGATGCTAATACGCCCTTAGATGAAGATATAGACAAAATGAACAGTCTCAATGAAATGATTGAAACATGGATGGACGTTATTATTAATGAATATCCTGGGATAACAAATGAAAATAAATATGAGATCCTTTATGAGGAAAATAAAGGGGGCGATATTTTCATCAGGAATCATAAATGGAAGAGCATAATAACCAGTCTAGATAGAGTTTCAAGAAACTATGAGGGTGTATCTCAAAACTAGGTAAATGGCAGGTGTAGAATGATGATCTATCGGAGAAAGACATATATCGTGGATTCTTCATTCGTGGAGGAGTTTAATGCATTATTTAACGATATTCTCTTACCATCTCAGTTGAAGTATGGAGCTAGACTGATCGGCAGATGGCATCTTGAAATGGATGAGAACACGAGTGAGATTTTTGCTCTCTGGGAATATGATTCTTTTGAACAGTACGAAGAGATTGAAACAAAGATTAAAGCGGATGAAGAACATGCACAAAGGGTTCAGGAACGATTTGATCAGATTGGCAGAGAGCGCTTTAAAGAAGTACTCAAACAAGAAATCAAACAGGAATTTATAACATCAACTGTAGATCGAGACAAAACGATATTAAAGCCGATAGTCTAGCCAATTTAAGAGAGCGGGTGATGGAAGATTGGTTTTAATCCGTAAATATAATTCAAGCGACCTAGAAGCCGTAACTGATTTGATGGCTGATTTAGGTTATCCAACCGATGTGGATAGCATGAAGCAGAGAATGAAACTGATCGAGAATAATCCGGGGTATTTTACATTCGTGGCAACAATTCAGGATCATGAAGTCGTTGGTATGATAGGTACTCGCTTAGTACACTACTACGAAGGGGATGGAGTTACAGTACAAATCTCAATTGTAGTTGTTAGGGAGGATCTTCAAGGGAAAGAAATAGGAAAGGAACTACTTGCATTTATAGAGAATTGGGCTAAGGAGAAGGGGGCAAATAGCCTTTATTTGTCCAGCGGTATCAAACCAGAACGGATTAAAGCACACGAATTTTATAAGAAAAATGGTTTTGATATAAATGGATATCGATTTGTTAAGAGGTTTGAAATGGTTCAATAATTAGGAGGCAAACTATGATACTCAAATTTCATCATGCACAGATTACAATTCCAAAGGGCCAAGAAGAAAAGGCGCGGAAGTTCTATTGTGGAGTTTTACTGCTGAAGGAAATACAAAAACCAGAAAGTTTGCTTGACAGAGGCGGATTTTGGGTTGAAGTTGGCGACCAGCAGTTGCATATTGGTACTGAAGCAGGAGTGGATCGTTTATTAACAAAAGCTCATCTCGCCTACGAAGTAGAAGATATCAAGCTAATGGAAACCCGGCTAAAAGAAAATGGAATTGAAACACTAAAGTCAATACCTATTCCAGGGTTTGAAAGATTTGAGTTTAGAGATCCATTTGGAAACAGAGTAGAATGTATAAAGCCAGTAAAATAGAAATTTCAGCTGGAGCACAAATATCCCTAAGATAATTGGGGTAAAATGGTTTAATTGTAAGATATTATTTGCCATTCTGATCATTTATACTAGAGACACCTGGCAAAAAGCGGCTTTCATGATGAAAAGGTAGCAGCAGCAATCTTTTTATTTGAAAGCGCTTTTTTGTTGGGATACTGAAATCACAAGGAGATGAGGCCAAATCTCTAATTTCATAGAGAGAGTTGCAGCGATCAGGAGTGAAGGGAGTGACTATACTCGTATTTAATGATGAGGAGGTACTACTATGTTCAAAGCAAAACTAGTTAAAGGGGCGCTAGCACTTGCGCTCTTCGGTTCATTGTTCTCTCTTCCGATGATGCCCGCTGCCAATGCTGCCGATGCCAACTGCCCGAATGGCTACGTTGGCCTAACGTTCGACGATGGCCCTAATCCCGGTAATACGACAAACCTGCTTAATGCACTGAAGCAGTCTGGTCTGCGTGCAACGATGTTCAATACGGGACAAAACGCACAGAACTACCCGTCTTTGGTGCGGGACCAAGTGAGCGCAGGCATGTGGGTTGGCAACCACTCTTATACACATCCGCATATGACTACTCTAAGCAGTTCGCAGATGTCTTCGGAAATTACGCGGACACAGCAGGCGATCCAGTCGGCTACCGGGTCTGCGCCGAAGCTGTTCCGTCCGCCGTACGGCGAGACCAATGCCACTTTGAAGTCTATCTTGTCCCAGAACGGTCTTACCGAAGTGCTCTGGAATGTTGACTCCCAGGATTGGAATGGCGCCAGCACCGCCCAAATCGTAGCCGCAGCAGGCAGACTGCAAAACGGTGATGTGATCCTGATGCATGACCAGTACCAAGCAACGCTCCAAGCGATCCCGCAGATTGCGCAAAATCTCAAGAACCGTGGCCTTTGCTCCGGGATGATCTCCCCGAGCACCGGCCGGGCAGTTGCCCCTGACGGCGGGGGCACGACTCCTCCTGTCACAGGTACAAAAATAGAAGCCGAGAGTATGACCAAAAGCGGACAGTATACCGGAAATATCAGCTCGCCATTCAATGGAGTCGCTCTATACGCCAACAACGATTCGGTGAAGTTCACACACAATTTCACGACCGGCACTCATAATTTTTCACTCCGCGGGGCTTCGAACAATTCCAACATGGCCAGAGTCGATTTGAAAATCGGCGGGCAAACGAAAGGGACCTTCTATTTCGGCGGGAGCAGTCCTGCGGTCTATACCTTAAACAATGTTAGCCATGGAATAGGTAACCAAGTGGTTGAGCTCGTGGTTACAGCCGATAACGGAACCTGGGATGCATACCTGGATTATCTGGAGATCCAATAACACTCTGAAGCACACAATCATTATTTTAAATTGAATAGGAGGTTTCGCTTGGTACATCCCGGTTGGATCCTTCCAACCGGGATGTCATGTGTATATGAATGAGATTTGTGGGTAAAAACTAAAGTTTTGACGATAGAAGCTTTATTTTATTACAAGAAAAAGGAAGGAGTCCTCTGTTAAAATAATAAATGCAAACGCTTTCAAACCCATTATTGGAAGGAAGTGATAAAAAAGATTTGCTAGGGTCTGCACAGCATCATAGGATGACGAGATGCAGTTTAAACCAAAAGGGAGGAATTACGATGAAACAAAGAAAAATGAAGTTGATTGCCGCTTTGTTGCTCTGCTTCACGTTAACATTACCCGGAGCAGTAAGTGCGCAAACAGTTACCAGCAATTCGATGGGCACCCATGGCGGTTACGACTATGAATACTGGAAGGATAGCGGAAACGGAACGATGGTCCTCGGCAATGGAGGCACGTTCAGTGCGGAGTGGAGCAACATCAATAATATTTTATTCCGAAAAGGCAAGAGGTTTAATGAAACGCAAACGCATCAGCAGATTGGAAATATCTCGATAACCTATGGGGCAACTTATCAGCCAAACGGCAACTCATATTTAACGGTCTATGGCTGGACGGTTGATCCGCTCGTAGAATATTATATCGTTGATAGCTGGGGCAGCTGGCGTCCGCCTGGAGCTTCGCCAAAGGGCACCGTTACTGTTGACGGGGGAACTTATGACATATATGAGACGACTCGAGTAAACCAGCCATCCATTAAAGGCACGGCTACTTTCAAGCAGTATTGGAGTGTGCGGACATCTAAGCGCACAAGCGGGACCATCTCGGTAAGCGAGCACTTTAAAGCTTGGGAAAGATTAGGCATGACCATGGGTAAGATGTATGAAGTTGCTCTTACCGTAGAGGGCTATCAAAGTAGTGGAAGCGCTAATGTGTACAGCCACACATTGACCATTGGCGGCGGGGGAACAACGCCTCAGCCAGGTACAGGTTCGAAGGTCGAGGCCGAGAGTATGACCAAAAGCGGACAGTACACCGGGAATATCAACTCGCCATTTAACGGAGTGGCTCTATACGCCAACGGTGATTCGGTGAAATTTAATCACAATTTCACGACTGGCACGAATAATTTCTCACTTCGCGGTGCTTCGAACAATTCCAATATGGCTAGAGTTGATTTGAAAATCGGCGGACAAACGAAGGGAACCTTCTACTTCGGCGGAAGCAGTCCTGCGGTGTATACTCTAAATAATGTCAGCCATGGAACCGGAAATCAAGAGGTTGAGCTTGTAGTTACAGCCGATAACGGAACATGGGATGCTTTCCTCGATTATTTGGAAATCAATTAAATATCGGAAGCTGTAAATGACCGTCTCTCAACAAAGTCCCGGTGGGTTTTTCCTGCCGGGATTTTTGGGGTTTCCTTGTTTCTTTTTACATAGAAAAACATCAAATCGTCTGGTAAAGTGAGAATATAGTGAAGATAATGCCAGCGCTGCTAAAACTATCAATTTAAAGTTGACAGAGTTCTAGTGCTGTGAATGGCGGCGACTTTTGGCTTTTAATGGATTGGTTAAGATTATTATTATTGTTTCCCTTATGCATTATTTCTGGTGTGAATTTATTTAATAATGATAAAAAGTAAGTGAGGATGGGAACTATGAGTTCAAAGTACGATGTTTATCAAGCAACGATCAAAGATTTAGATGAATTATCAAATCTGTTTAATGAATATCGCATATTTTACGGACAGCAGTCAAATTTGGAGTGCGCACATAAATTTTTATTCGAACGTTTTGATTTTCGGGAATCTATCATTTTTGTAGTAAAAGATATAAGCAAAGATATGATAAGTGGATTTGCACAATTATATCCTGTTTTTTCGTCTATTTCATTGGAAAGATCTCTAATATTAAACGACTTATTTGTGCTCAGAGAATATAGGAAGCAGGGATTAGGGCAACTACTGTTAGAAGAAGCAAGAAGGTACGCCGTACAAATAAAAGCTAAAGGAATAGAACTGTCGACAGCGGTTAATAACTTACAAGCTCAGCGACTATATGAACGAAACGGATATATGAAAGACCAGGATTTTTATCATTATTTTTTATGCACTAAAGAATAATTAACAAGAAGGGGGAACTATATTTGAACCTAATCATTGTCGAAGGGATACCCGGATCAGGCAAGTCAACAACGGCAAGATTCATATCTTTACAGGCCGAAAGAAATGGAAGGAAAACGAAGCTTTTTCATGAATCTGCTTTTCAGCATCCGATCTTTCTAGATTGTGAAGTTACTGATCCTGAAGAATGGGGAAAGATATATCTTGCCAACTTGGACCGCTTTCTGGCTGCTCTACCGGAGGATCATTCCGTCATTGTCATGGAGTCGGTCTTGTTTCAGAATCCAATCATTGAACAACTTCATTTGGATGCAGATAGAGACGATATCATCCGTTTTATAGAAGAAATAGACTTCCGATTGGCTGCAATAAATTGCACCTTAATTTATCTCTATCAAGAAGATCCCACTGTTGGAATTCATAGAATGATGGCAGAACGGGGCGGGGAAAGTTGGCTTAAGCATACTTATGAGAAATATAAACATATGCCTTATTACGTGAATCGCGGCCAAGTAGATGAGAATTTGCACCTGAATTTTTTGCATGAATATGCTGTTTTAGCTCGCGATGCTTATGCAAAATGCAGGCTGAATACGCTAGCGATTGATAATACGGCGTGGAAATGGCCTCGGTATTACAATAGCATATTGGATTTTCTAAACCTGACTTATATGCCTGATCCAATTCTGAGTCCGCAAGAATTAGGGCAATATGTGGGGAGCTTCCAAAATGTTGAGTTAGGGGTCAGCATCCATATTGAGATACAAGATGAACAGTTAATTATTTTTGGCAATCAGCGATTAAAACCGAGGGACGTTCATACATTTTATTTGGATCATATAAGCATGTCATTGGAATTCATACCGAATGATGCTGGAGGCTTCTCTTCATTAATTATTACTGAGAAAGATCTAATTGGGAATCAGAAAGATGAAGGAACCATATTTAAAAGAATTTCCTAAGGCATGAAGTGACTTCAAGAGGAAGGTGGGAGGCGAAGTATGGCTGCGAGCTTTTGGGCTAGATTTGGAGCGTTACTATTAGATGCGATCATTGTCGGTATTTCATTAGGAATCATTACTTTCATCATTAGTGGCAGCGAACTAAATAAGGAATACGTGACAAATTTACTGTCCTTTCTGTATTCGCTATTACTGCCAGTGTTTTGGGACGGATATACCTGTGGGAAGCGTATTTGCGGGATCAAAATTAGAAAAATAAATGATCATTCACCACCGGGGATTGGAACGATGTTATTGCGTAACTTAGTTGCGGGTATAGTTTATGGTCTGACCGCAGGGATCGGTGTTTTAATCAGTGCACTCATGGTTGGGCTTAGAGAGGATAAAAGAGCGATTCATGATTTTATCGCCGGAACGGAAGTCGTATATAATGATTAGTTCGTTGCACGTGGAGATAAGAAGACCAAGCAGAAGAGAAACTAGAGAGCTATGTGAGTTTTTCTGTACACCAGGGGGGAATAATCGGTTCAATTGAAATCGGGCCAGCTAATGAGATTATACGCAATGCGTCAAAAAGGGATCAAGGAATTTGTTCTAGATAGCGATATAAGACTGCGCAACAAATCTGGACAAATAATTTCGGAGAACCTCAATATTTATTAAAAGATTATTGGGGCAAGGCAATTGACCACATGATTTGGAAAGTTAACATCGATGATGTCGCTGACTGTAACAATAAAATTTGAAACTTGAGGAGGAGAATCACTTGGAACGATTAATCCAAAACGTAGATCATGTTCAACTGCCCGTGAATGATATGAACAAAGCAATAAGCTGGTACAGTGAAGTATTAGGACTTGAGCCATTTACCGTATATCCTCATGCAGCGTGGTTAAAGTTTGGTTCTGGTCCTGTTTTAATGCTTCACTACAGTACAAAAAACGAAAAGACATCATGGTTTGCAGAAGACGGCCTCCCTATGCCGTCTTTTATGTTTATTACCAGAAAGATTAGCTTGCTGCATTCAATCCTCCAAAATCACAATGTACATATAAGACAATATGAAGATCATGGATTTGGCTGGGTAATCAAATTTGTTGACCCGTTCGGCAATGAATTAGGAGCATACGAGCCGAAAGAAGCTTAAGGGAGGGGGTACAAAGAGTATCACGATATCAAATCAGGTTGGTCTTTGGTATCGCCCTTTGATCACAAGGTGTATAATTATGGAAGAAGCGAGGGGTGATTCCAATAAAAGTTGAACTAAAAGAGCTTACTGTTAATGACTCTTATGATGTCTACAACATGCTTAAGGAAATCGGCCTTGGAGAAAATGGCTTCACAAATTCCTTTCCGTTAGAAAATTACAAGACATTTTCTAAGAGTTTATTGCATTATGTTGAGGAAGCAAAAGGGATTGGAATAGAGGAAGGCCGTGTGCCTCAAACGATATTCTGGCTTTATATCGATGAATATCCAGTTGCATTAGGCAAGCTCAGGCATCGTCTTAATGAAGAGCTGCTTCAATATGGAGGACATATAGGCTACATGGTTAGACCGAGCGAAAGAGGAAAAGGATACGGTAAATTAATGCTGAAGGAACTGCTAAAAGCAGCACGGGATAAAAAAATCGAAAAGGTATTGATTACTTGTGATGAGACTAACCGTCGCTCTAGAAGGGTAATTGAATCGAACCAAGGGAAACTTAAGGGAATTACTAATGGCGTATGTAAATATTGGAGGACTATATCATGAATTTAAAGTGAAGCTTTTATACTCACTTTTACGACATGAATGGAAATCGGTTTAAACTCTAATTGGCGTAATTGATCCATCACCTATGGTTGGACCTATAGTATATGATTTTCTGTATGCATTTTGTTCTTCGCCGGATGATATGAACATGGATACGTTATTTACGGCCTACAATTTTCTTGAGCAAGGACGAATAGAAAAATCAAGGTTGATAGAGGAAGCGCTAATACAACTATATTGTCGGGTAGGGTTAAGCATCAAGCACCATCCAAATGATTTGCCTGAATACAAAGAAGCATGGGCCTACTGGAAACAGATATGTGAATCTAATTGATCTAATTTGTATATGTTTAAATCAGGAGGAGGTATTTTCTTCATGCAACATACACTTACCCAAGACAAAGTTGAATTAATCGAAAAGTCCGAATCAGATTACATGTTAGATAGAATGAAAGCGATTCAAGAAAGCCCTGGTAATCCTGAAGGTGTAGAGATCAAACATTTTGGCAGCGCAATTGCACTGTATAGCGGGACTATGCCCTGGCCAGCATTTAATACGGTTAAAGGCATAAGTACTGATGATTTTGAGCTGCTCGATGATATTATTGATTTCTATAGATTAAGAAAGCGAAAGGTGCAGTTTGAAATTGTTCCATCACGGGTCAATCAAGGTCTGCTGCAAGGACTTGCCCAAAGAGGATTGTATCAGTCCGGGTTTCATACTTCACTATATTGCCCAATAGAGGATAATTCCAAGATTGAGTTAAGTGACATTTACATTAAGGAAATTACAGAAGAAGAATTTCAAATATATGCGGCTATTCATTGCCGAAGTACTGGCCTTTCAGATGATGGTATTCCTCATGTTGCTCGAAATAATCAAATATTACATGGCAGGCCAGGCTGGAAGTTTTTCTTAGCCATGAAGGATAACATCCCGTCTGCCGCAGGTGTCATGCATATTAATCATAAAGTTGCGTCATTAACTTTTGCTGGAACACTGCCCGAATTTCGTAATTCTGGACTTCACCATGCGTTAATACGAAGACGTATCTATGAAGCAAGTATGAGTAATTGCAGCATAGTAGTAGGTCAGGCTGGCTACTTGACCCAAAGCCATAGAAATATGGAGAGTATTGGCATGAAAATTGGGTATGTAAGAACAACTTGGACAGAGCAGCTATAAATAAAGGGAGGCAGGCATGAACCCAAGCATTCCCGGAATGCTTTAGCTATAAATGCATACTTGACGTAAATAGATAAAATAAATATAATAACTTACATAAAGTAATTAACTATTATCCGGTTAATTAAATTTATTCGTTTGAAGCTATGATAGGCAAATGAACTGATTTATGTTCATCACATGTTCGAAGGGAGGCGGATCCGTCAGGAGAGCTTGACATCGAAACTGGCCATCATAATAACATTAATTTTGGCGGTGGAAAAATGGGTTTTTTGGGCAAAATATTCGGAAGTACAAATAAGGAGGAAAAAACAATGTCAAAACTAAACATCGGAATTATTTTAGGAAGCACGCGTGATGGGCGCGTTAGCCCGCAAGTTGGAGAATGGGTGAAAGGAATCGCTGACAAACGCGGGGATGCGAATTACGAAATCGTAGATATTGCTGATTTCAAATTGCCGTTTTTGGGCACAACCGACGGTACGGAGCCAGGCATTGCAGCTTGGAATGAAAAGCTTGCGAACCTAGATGGATTCGTGTTCATCGTTCAAGAATACAATCACAGCATCACAGGTGCATTGAAAAACGCCATTGATTTCGCGCGCGAAGCATGGAACAACAAGGCGGCAGGTATCGTAAGCTACGGTTCAACAGGTGGTGCTCGTGCAGCAGAACATCTGCGGGGAATCATGGGCGAATTATTGATTGCAGATGTTCGCGTACATCCGACATTGTCATTGTTTACAGATTTCGAAAACTTCTCTGTTTTCAAACCACAGGATTTGCATCTTGATAACGTGAATGCCATGCTGGATCAAGTAGTAGCATGGAGCGGTGCGTTAAAAGTATTGAGATAAAAACTTGAAATTATTTAGCCTGAGGGGACCCGAATTATGAAGATATTGGTTACAGGTGCGACAGGAAAATTAGGGACAAAAATTGTTGAAACCTTATTGAAATCAGTGCCTGCGGATCAATTGGCTGTAAGTGTCCGCAATCCGGAAAAAGCAGAAGGATTCCGGGCTCGCGGTGTGGAGGTTCGCCAAGGGGATTTTGACCACCCGGAAACATTGGATACTGCCTTGACAGGAATCGGTCGCTTATTAATCATTTCTGCGGACGGGGACAATGAAACACGAATTCGGCAGCATACAAATGCAGTTACAGCAGCTGAACGCGCTGGTGTTAAATTTATTGCATACACTAGCCTAGTTAACGCGAAAGAAAGCAAGATGTTCCTGTCTCCACCGCATAAGGCAACAGAAGAGGCGATATTGAGAACAGGAATTCCATACTCCTTCTTGCGTAACAACTGGTACTTGGAAAATGAAATTTCAAGCATTCAAGGCGTCATGGCTGGCGCACCTTGGGTAACATCTGCCGGATCTGGCAAAGTCGGCTGGGCCCTTCAGCAGGAATATGCGGAGGCTGCTGCTGCTGTACTAGCTGGAGATGGTCACGAAAATACCGTCTACGAACTTTCAGGCAAGCTCTTGACGCAGGAGCAATTTGCCTCCGCTCTTGGTGAAGTGTTAGGTAAAGACATACCTCTACAACAGGTTGAAGACGAAGCCTACGCTGACATCATGAAAGGTGCAGGTGTTCCGGATTTCCTTGTTCCGTTTCTCGTAGGAATTCAACAAGGCATTCGAGAAGGCGGGCTAGAGGTCGAAAGCAATGATTTTGAGAAATTGCTCGGTCGGCCAGCTACACCAGTCCGTGAAGCGTTGACTCAAATCGTTAGCGGCATGCCGAGCCCTAAGTAACATAGAACCCGAATTTATACACCGGCCATTCCATCAAGAATGGCCGGTGTTTTTTGACTTCGTATAACGCTAGGCTTGGTTACCCTTGTCTCAGCAGCGATCCGGCCCATATTTCAATTGGAAAGTGGAGTTATTACCATCGAATATCAATTGCCGCGCAGTTGGATGCCGCTCCAGCCGCTTACATCACACTGGCCGTATTTATTATCACCCACAGCCACCACTGTACCGTCCGATTTAAGCCCGACAGTATGGGCAGCCCCTGCCGCAATCGCCACCATATCGTGCCAATCGCTTACATTACATTGGCCATACTCATTCCAACCGACAGCCACCACCGTACCATCCGATTTAAGGCCGATGGTATGACTACTACCAACCGCAATCGCCACAATACCGCGCCAGCTGCTTACATCACATTGGCCATGCTTATTCCAGCCTACAGCCGTGACTGTGCCGTCTGATTTAAGCCCGGTGGTGTGAAGGTAACCCGCCGAAATCGCTACGATGTCGCGCCAGCCGCTTACATCACATTGGCCATGCCGATTATTACCGACAGCCGTGACTGTGCCGTCCAATTGAAGACCAATGGTATGCCAGTCACCCGCCGCGACCGCAACAATATTCTGCCAACTGCTTACATTGCATTCACCTTCATGATTTCGACCCGCAGCCACCAGCGTGCCATCCGATTTAAGCCCAATCGTATGCCGCCAGCCTGCTGCAACCGCTACAATATCACGCCAATCGTTTACATTGCATTGATCATGCTTATTCCAACCCACAGCCGTCACCGTACCGTCTGATTTAAGCCCGATGGTATGAGCATTACCCGTATTCGTCGCTATATGAACATTACCCGCCGCAATTGCCACCATATCGTACCAGCCACCTACATCACATTGGCCGCATTTATTATCACCCACAGCCGCCACTGTACCGTCCGATTTAAGCCCAACGCTATGACGACGACCCGCCGCTATGGCATCTTTAGGCCACCGTTTCACCATTAACGCTGCTTCTGTTGGCGATATGTAATCCATGTTTAACCTCCTTGAAAACAAGACTTTTCATGACATGTACATACGTGAGTGAGCATTCTTTTGTTCAAAAATCATGCTGAATTAGTGATGTATAATTGTAATTAATTACTATTAATAGAATTATAATCTTGAAATACACAATTGTGTATGTTAAAATTAAACACAAATAAATTATAGTATTCTACTATATTTTAATGAAAGACTACTCACCTCATAATTTACCCCATAAACATCATGATTTTAGCTCAAAACCATTTTTTCTAACCTTCCTCTTATAAACAAGACAGTGATGACCAATAAGAACTATTTATTACAAAATAAAATACCCACAGCTTCCATTACCTCTATCTTTTTCTTTCTAATAGCTAAATTATATTCATTGATCATTGCATGAATAGTAGGTTTATTGATCCAATAAACAATAGAAAAGGTGAAAAGATGGCTAAAGAAGCAAGAAGTCAATATTCGTGGGGTAATTTTTTCGAGCTTATTCATAAATCGAAACCTCATGTGGGACTCTTTATTGTGGCTTGTACCATAAGCTCTGCTAGCGCCATACTTTCAACATTTATCCCTAATGTTTTAAAGAATATCATCGATTCCTACTCCCTCTCAGGCAGTTTGAATCGAGGCGTTTTAATTGGTTTAGTAGCCATTTTTATTTGTGTGACAATCACAGGTGTTCTATCAAGTTATTTATTAAGCAAGGTTGGCTTAACAGTTGTTGCTAATCTAAGGGGAATGACTTGGACGAAAATTGTAAAATTACCTACAGCGTTTTTTGATAAAAACCAATCAGGCGATATAGCCAGTAGATTAGTTAGTGATACTACCGTGATATACAACTTGGTTACTCATTCATTTTCTACATTTATCAATGCTGTATTAACCATATTATTTTGTGGATTTTGGCTGTTTTATTATAGTTGGGAATTATCCTTGATTATTGTAGCTGCGATTCCAATATTTCTGTTATTTTTTATTCCTTTAGGCAGGGCGTTATCGGATCTTTCTAAAAAAACGCAAAAATCAACTGGAAAATTGAATATTAGTGCGATTGAAATGATATCCGAAAATAAGTTGGTTAAGTCTTTTACAGCTGAAAACTATCAAATCGATAAAGGACTAAAAAATATTAATGATCTAATGCAACTAGGTTTGAAGCAAGCCAAATGGTCAGCTACGGTAAATCCATTCCTGAATATGATTATGTTAATTATTATTATGATCATTATTGGCTATGGCGGTGTCCAGCTAGCGAATGGCCGTTTAACGGTAGGAACTTTTATTGCATTTCTAACCTTGATTTTTTATATTATCAATCCTATTTCTAACTTTGGTTTTTTCTTCTCTCAGCTGCAGAAAACCAAGGGGGCAACAGAACGAATTTTACAGCTGCTATCCGAGGAAGAAGAGAATATAAATGAAGGCAAGGATCTAGATCTAAGCTGCAAAGACATTGAAATTAGCAATTTGAGCTTTAAGTATAACACTCAGGAAAATTTATCATTTTCTTTAGAGGGCATTACTTTAAATATTAGGAGCGGTAATACTTATGCGTTAGTTGGCCCAAGCGGCAGCGGAAAAACGACGTTTGTTTCCTTGCTGGAGCGATTTTACAAACCAACCAGCGGGAGTATTTATATAGATGGTGAAAGTATAGAAAATTATTCATTGCATTCCTGGCGTTCTCAAATCGGTTATGTATCTCAGGAGCACAGTCTAATTACCGGGACTATAAGGGAGAATCTAATCTTTGGATTAGAACCGCAAGATGAGGCGAAAATTATTCAAGCCTGCGAAATGGCGTATGCATGGGAATTCATAAGTCAGCTGCCTAATGGATTGGACACGCATATTGGCGAGCGAGGACTCCATTTATCCGGCGGACAAAGACAAAGAATTGCTATCGCAAGAATGTTCCTTAAAGATCCTAAAATCATTTTATTAGATGAGGCAACATCAAATTTGGACAGTCAGTCTGAGGAAAAAGTGCAGTCTGCGATGAAGAAAATTATTGAGGGTAGAACCGCGATTGTAATAGCTCATAGATTATCTACGATTATGGACTCCGAATATATTATTTTTGTGGAAGATGGCAAGGTAACAGGCCAAGGAACCCACTATGAATTACAAAGAACTCATAAATTGTATCAGCAATTCTGTGAATTGCAATTTAGCGCACAATTACAATGAGGGAGGAGCAGCCATAATGGATAAAAACCATCTTTATTTTAAGTACGTAAATAATGATTCAAAATATTTTGAGAAACTGCAGGCTGGCAACAAAACAGCTGAATTCACGGTAAACCATTTGTCTGAAGATTGTTTGATTAGAACAGAGGAGAATTCTCCTTGGATCATTTATAGTTTTGCAAATAAGAAAATCAAGGATCAGGGCTGGAAGATTCATGTTAGTGCAACGATGGAAAATGCACAGCAAATTCTAGCGGACATAAGCCAAGTTTTAATCGAACGTAAAATTACCTTTAAGCATCTTCTAAATAAAACCTGCTTACATAGTATTAACTCCAAAAATGGGAATAGAATAAGCTCCGGAAAATTCATAACGATATATCCTCCAACCGATGAAGAATTTTATCAATTACTTCATATTTTATATGACAAGGTTAAAGATCAAGAAAATGGGCCTTATATTCTAAGTGATAAGTGCTGGAAGAATAGCAATATATACTATAGATATGGGGGTTTTGTGAAAATTTCCAACGAAAAAGGCGAATTTTGCATTAAGGATCCCACAGGACAACTGATTCCCGATAATCGTACCCCTTATTATCAGGCGCCTGAATTTGTCAAAGATTTTGATCAATTTTTAGAGTTGAACAACCATTTTTCTGATGCTGATGAAAATAATTCTAAGTTTAAACAATATAAATTCCAAAATGCGCTGCGATTTACAAATGGCGGCGGGATTTATATCGCAGAAAGAAATGAGGATAAACGGAAGGTAGTTATTAAAGAAGCAAGGCCAAAGGTAGGGCTGGACGGACAAAATAAAGATGCGATCGACAGGCTGCAAAAGGAATACGAAGCATTATCAAAGCTTACGGATGTGAAAGGTGTAGTGAAGGTAGTTGATTATTTTAAATCGTGGAAGCATTTATTTCTAGTAGAAGAATATGTGGAAGGGATTGATATGAAAACGTGGATAGCTGCGAAATACCCCTTTCATCGCGATAAAGATAAAGAAATATATATGAATGAATTGAGACAAATAATCCTCCGTTTAATAGATATTGTTACCGAGATGCATGGTCAAAATGTGGGCATGGGCGATTTACAGCCAGCCAATATTATGATCACGAAGGATTTGGAAGTGACACTTATTGATTTTGAGTCTGCTGATCACAAGGATCGTGAAGATAAGGCGGCAATTCATACGATGGGATTTTCAGATCATCAAAATATAAACCGCAAGGAACGAGACTGGTATGCAGTTAAAAAAATACTAAGATATTGTGTGCTGCCCATTGGTCCGATAAGCAATATTGAAGATAGTATAACCTCTTATCACAATGAGTGGATTAAACAAGAATTTGGGAGTGAGTTCTTCTTATTTCTCCGAGAAGTCGAAAACAGATGTGACACCCATTTATCAGCCACAAAAGAGAAACAATATAACCCCATAGACTATACTCAAAAAAGGTTGTCAGATGAAATAAATTGGTTAATAGAAGGTCTAAGAGCAGGTATATTGGCAAATCTAGTGCCAGATCAAGGTTTGATTCATGGTGATATTAGACAATTTGAAATCGCTGGTGGAGCAACGAATGTACTTACTGGGGGCACTGGTGCGGCGCTAGCTTTGTTTAGAACAGGAAATGTGGATAAACAAGTGATCCATTGGATTGAACAACAATTCATTCATAACATTCATTCTGAACAATTAGAATTGCAGGGACAGGGATTGTTTACTGGTAAAGCTGGTATTGCTGCAACACTGTATGAATTAGGTTATAAAGACAGAGCTTTAAACTTATTTAACAATTTAACTGGCAATAGCGGCGATATTTCATTAAGGTCAGGCTTGGCCGGTATTGGACTTGCCTTAATCAGTTTATATTTTGAAGAAAATAATGATCAATATTTAAAGCAAGCTGAATCGATTGCAAGTCATATTATCCAATTCTTAAGAGATAATAGAAGTTTAACCGTTTCCGACTGGGCTGCTGATCCTGTTGGGCTTATCGATGGATGGTCAGGTGTATCGTTATTTTTTACAGCCATGTATGCGATTACGAGAAATACAACTTTTTATGTGGTGGCACAAGAGTTAGTAGAGCTTGATTTAAAAAACATCCATATTGACGAGGAATTGCAGGTTCTGCAAACGATGAATGATCGAAAATTGTTGATTCCTTATTTAGCAGGGGGATCTATAGGAATTGGAGTAGCGATTTGGTATCTGAATCATGTAAGTGGGCAGAAGCATTATCAGGACGAATTCAAATTAATAGTTAATCTGAATCATATAAGATGTACTTTCACTGGGGGATTATTTGATGGGGCGGGCGGTTTTTTACTGATACCCCCTCTGCTGGACGATACTTATGAAATGATTGAAACTCACAAAAAGCGAGCCGTTGACCGGTTAAATTTGTTCCTTATTTTCAAAGAAGACCATTGCTTATTTCCAGGAAACTTCTGTTATCGCTTATCCGATGATTTATATTCTGGAAGCGCAGGGATCATACTAGGGTTACAAGGAATTTTAGAATCCAACCCATTATATTGGCTGCCGGTTATAAATATCAATCAATTTGTAACGAAGACAAGGTATATGAATACTCCATTAGTTACGTAGACAGTATACTTACTTCATGAAAGGAGGTGAAAACAATGAATGAAGTGCTGGAGCTGCAACAATTAGCTGCAATACCAGAAGAGCAAGAGGCATTTCCGATTACAATCACATGGACTGTAACGACTACAGCAGCAACTTGGTCGACAGTAAGCAATCATTGTTAATAACTAAACAACATTCATAAGCCCGCATAAATAGGGAAAAGGATAAGCAATCTGCTTATTCTTTTCCTTATTTATTTTATTTCATATATAATGAAGGAAGAAGCTCAGACAACAAACGCCCCAGCTTAAGATAGGAGCTATCTTTGGCTGGGGCTTTTTTGTCAGAATAAGTACAACGCGTTGTTATATCATGGGATGGAATATCATAGCTATTGAATAGCTATCCTGCGTCAATCCAGTTCTATAATGAATTTAGGGGAGAAATCGAAAACTATGGAAATAAAAGCGGCGGCAGATTCAGACTATAAATATATCGTGGAAAGAGACAGACATATTGCTGAGGCTTTGGTTAAGAACAAAATAAATGAACATGAGATTTTCATATTGTGGGAGTCGAATCAAAAAATAGGCTGGATGAGATTCGGGTATTTCTGGGATAACACGCCGTTTATGAACATGCTATGGATTGATGAAGAATATCGAGGCCAAGGGTTCGGGAAGAAAGTCGTACTCTACTGGGAAGAGCAGATGAGAAAGAAAGGCTTTAGCTCTGTCATGACATCGACGCAATCCGATGAAGAGGCACAGCACTTTTATAGAAAGCTTGGGTATAAGGATGCCGGATGTTTAATGCAAGAAAATGCTCCGCTCGAATTGATTTTTACTAAAAATATAGTGTAAGCGGACTCGGGCATCTAACCTTTCATCCCTAGTTATTCAGATGTATAATCATGGAAGCAGCAGGAGGGAATTACGATTAAAAAACTGATGACCGGAATCATTGTCAGTGTTGTATTGTCATTGTTTATAGGCTTCTTATGGGAATGGCAACAGGCCATAAACATTACGGGCGGAGTCGGAGTTATCATGCTGCTGCTAGCGGGCGTTCTCAACGGGACTTTTGTTAGCGGGGTTCAAATGAGAGCCAATAGAGAGATAGAAACGGCGGAGGATAAAGAATCTAGAAACAAGTTTTCTTCGATGTTTTTTCTATGGGGATTCCCATTTTTCCTAACGGCAATAGCCCTTTTTATGATCGTAAATTGAAATTAATTACCTAGAAAGCGGTGTGCAAAAATTAAGGAGAAAATAATTGCAGTGAAAAAATTAATCACGCTCTTCCTGATTATTGTATTGGGCACAACAGCATTAATAATCACTATACACGGTTTGTCAGTTCCAATGAAAACGGCAATGACCAGTTCTGTTGAGGCGGAATCATCGGAGGAAGCTATACCTGATATGCTGACTATAAAAGATGAGAATGGTCATCATTTGGATTTAGTGATTAAAGATATTCCAGTATACAGGGCTTACCTAGAATCTCAAGCAGACATCAAGACAGAAATGGAACGAACACAATTTGAAGTACTTCATATTCCAACTGAAGGTCATTTTATTTTGTTAAAGTACAATTGCGGAAATAAGCAATGTTCAACTATTTTGGTGAAGAAAACCGATTCAAAGATCACAAGTGTTGCTTTAGCCACAGGTATTTTTCAAGACTACAAAATTTCACCGGAAGAAAAAGAAGTATTATTAAAGTATGGTTTTAATGAAGGTGGCGAAATTGTCCGTCATATATTAATAACAGTTGATTTGTTGAAAATGAAAGTAGTTCCTTTTGAATCAAGCGAGTTAGCTAAAGAGTATATGGATAAACCAACCTGGCCTATAGTGAATTACCAATGGATTGATCACAATCGGTTTATGATCGAATTGCCTGATTTAGAATCATCTGAATTTGAAACAGTTAAAAGTTGGTATGCTTCAAGCGAGAAAAAAACAAAAAAGGTTGAGGTTACAATCGACAAAGAGAAAATACTAGACTCATATAACGCCATCGAAAAAGAAAAGTAAATGTATCATGCTAAGTAATCGTATAGCATTAGAGCGAGGTTTGTGGATAACATTCAGCACAACAGTCGCTCTTTTTTCTTAGATAGATACTCGACGTTATTTTGGATTTGGCTAGCCTTCAATATGAAATAGCATCATTATACAGATAAATCACGATGCATGCAGATGCGGAGGAATAGAAAATGTCTATCATTGGGACGCTGCTTGCCATAATAATTGCCATACTGGTTTCCATATTTATGGGTCCGGTCGGAGTGCTGCTTCTGGTTTCTGTTATTTTTGGGATGGTTCTTAGCATGTATATCCGAAATCGTGAAATGTATAACGACATCCAACGTATTAAAGAAAAGCTAGGAATCGTGGAGCAGGACGATTTCAATATGAGCAATGAAGCGATTGAAGAGGAACTGCTAGAGGAGATAAAGCATGAAGCCCGTAATAAGGAAAATAGCCCCTAAGCCGCCTAAAAAATGCGAACAAGCTTTCGCTTTGATGATATAATAGTGTCGTGATGGAGGTCTATGGACGATGAACGAAAGAACGGTCAGGCACGACGGTATGGTGAACATCCAGGGAAGAATTAGGGAGCAGCTTACCTTTGCAGAGATTGAGCTTGAGCAGCCGGAGCAGAAGCGGGCAGAGCCCTTTGTGGTAATACCAGAGCGTGGCGGGCGGGAAGTGGACTGGGGACAAAATTTCCGCTATGTCTCCCGGGAACGGCAGTTTGTGGAGCAGGCGCGCGAGCTCGAATGGAAGGGCGGAGAAGCGGCAGAGTTTATCCCTTTTCATGCTTACTGGCCCACTTACGAGCAAATGCAGCCGGGGCAGCTGCGCTGGTATTTGTATTGGCGAGGAGAGGTACGCTCTGGGCGGTATCCGGATACGGATCTGTCTTATCTTTTTGTGTACCTGTACGAGCTGATTCATGGCATCGGCATACATGAACCGGCAGAAGGGCATGAGCAGATGCAGCGGGTCTGGCTCGCTTACCGGGAGCGATATCCGAAGCTGGACACGTACGTGCGCGAATGGCTTTACGATTACGGGCTGGTATTCGAGCTGCATGTCCAGCCATTGGCTCCGCTGCAGAAGCTCCCCCGGAATTTATCCGCGGAGTTGAAAGAGCTGGAGTGGAAACGCAGATTTACCGCAGAGCCGCTTGTGCTGACCTGGGATATGCTGAGGACGATGATCGACTATGATGTGGAGAAGAGCCGTTTTTACACCGGGCAGGGGCGCAAGGATTTGCAGGCCTATGCGCCGAAAGTGGTGGCGATGGTCGATGGTTATTTGTCTAAGTCCGAGGGCGTAAGGCTGCTGGAACGGTTCATGCCCCGCGAGAAAAAAGTCAGCAGGCCCTTGTTCCGCACTGCTGTATATGATCACGAGCTGTATGGGCGCGACGTTATGGTAAGCGTTCTGCCGATTAGCACATACCTCCCGCTGCGCTTGTATGTAACCCAGCTTGTCAGGCTCACGGAGAACAAACTTCGCGAGTTATCGGGATTTCGAGGCAAGCTGCGGGGAATTACAGTGGAGTCCAGCGTGGAACAGCTGGTTGCACGATTCCTGCATAAAGAATTCGAGCAGCGTAAGGCGGAGGAGGCTAGAGCCTTCGTCCCTAAAGTGAAAATCAACACGTCGAAGCTGCAAAGGATTCAGTGGGAGTCGGATGAGGTGCGGGATATGCTGACGACTGAGGAGCAGACACCTGTGTCAGATGAGAGCAGGGAAGAAGCAGCGCTGCCGGCTAAGCTGTCCAAAGCGGGCAAGGTGCCGGATCCTGAGCAATCAGCGAGGCTGCAGCAGGCGGAGCTCGATTTTGAGCGGGGCTGGATGGAGCCCGGGGAAGTGGCGCTTAGCGAAGCTGCGGCAGAAGGGATTGGGACGGAGCTGCCGGAGGAGTGGCGTGAATTATTCGCCCGGTTATCCGCCGCGCATCTCAACATGCTGTCCGCTCTGCTTGATGGAGAGGACGCCGCGGTACGGCACGGCATTGCCGAACAGGCCGGCTCCATGCCCGAGCTGCTGCTGGACGAAATCAACGAAATTGCGATGGAGTGCATCGGCGACTTGCTCGTCGACGGTGATGAGATCGCCCAGGAATACAAGGAAGAACTGGGAGTCTGCTTAGTTCAACATGTTTATAAATGAGGTGACACCGATGAAACAGATACAAATACCAAAACGCCTGACCACGGCATTGGTGAACTCCCTGACAGCAGGGGTAGTTCCACGGGTCGGGCTGGAGCATATCGCCGTCGGGCGAAGGGCCGAGGTGGCTTCAATTCTGCAGGATATGGACAATATCGCGGAAGGCGGGGCAGCTTTTCGCCTGATTACAGGACGGTATGGAAGCGGCAAAAGCTTCTTGCTGCAAATGATCCGCAATTATGCGATGGACCGGGAGTTTGTAGTGGCTGACGGTGATTTATCGCCAGAGCGGCGGCTTGTCGGCACCAAAGGACAAGGGCTTGCTACCTACCGTGAGCTAATGATGAACATGTCCACTCGAACGAGACCGGATGGCGGCGCCTTGGAGCCGATGCTGCAAAAATGGATCGCTTCACTACAGCAGGAGCAAATGCAGGCTGCCGGTCTGCGGCCCGGCGATCCGGCGCTGCATGAAGCGGTAGAGCTTCGGATTTATGCGGTATGCAATGAGATGCAGAATCTGGTGCACGGCTTTGATTTCGCCAAAGTGCTGGCTGCCTATTGGAGCGGCTGCAAGCTGGGGGATGACGACCGGAAAGCGTCGGCGCTGCGCTGGCTGCGCGGGGAGTACCCGACCCGGACGGAGGCGCGCAAAGAGCTCGGCGTCGGCGTCATCATCGACGATGACAATTGGTACGATTACATGAAGCTGTGGGCGGAATTTGCAGTGCGCATCGGGTATAAAGGGCTGCTGCTGTTTATGGATGAAGGCGTCAATTTGTACAAAATCACCAATAGCATATCCCGCCAGAGCAACTACGAGAAGCTGCTGACGATGTTCAACGACACGATGCAGGGGAAAGCCCAGCACCTGGGAATTTACCTTGGCGGGACACCTCAGTTCGTCGAGGACGAACGCAGAGGGCTGTTCAGCTATGATGCCCTGCGTTCCCGTTTGATGGATGGCCGTTACAGCAGCAGCTCGCGCCGGACATACACCTCGCCGATTCTGAAGCTGGACATGCTGTCCCACGAGGAAATCCTCGTTTTGCTGCAGAAGCTGCGGGATATCCATGCTATGCATTTCGGCTACGAGTCTCAGCTTGCGGATGAACAGCTGATCGCCTTCATGCAGGCGGCGGTGAACCGGCTTGGCGCCGAAGAACTGCTGACGACCCGCGAGGTGGTCCGGGATTTCATGGATGTGCTGCATATGCTGTACCAGCATAAGGAGCTTTCGTTCGCGGAGCTGCTGGGCGAACGGGAACGGGAGCATGCAGCTGGCACGGGTGACCGCAAGGACGGAGCGCAGGATGAACTGGATGATTTCCTGGCGGAGTTTGAGTTATGAGCGGAGCTAGTTCTTTTTCCCGGCTGGCGCCGTTTATCCAGGAATATATTTACCGGAAGCAATGGGACAGCCTGCGAGAGGCCCAGGTCGAGGCCTGCCGTGTGCTGCTCGATACGAGCCATCATTTGCTGATCGCCTCCGGCACAGCGTCGGGTAAGACGGAGGCGGCTTTTTTTCCGGCGTTGACAGAGCTGTATCATCGGCCCTCCGGGTCCGTCGGCATACTTTATATCGGGCCGCTCAAGGCGCTGATCAACGATCAATTCGAGCGCATAACCGAGCTGCTGCGGGAGGGGGAGGTACCGGTATGGCACTGGCACGGCGATGTCTCCCAGGCGGAGAAAACCAAGCTGGTGCAGCGGCCTTCCGGTGTCCTGCAAATTACGCCCGAGTCCCTGGAGGGGCTGCTCATGAACAGGCCGAATGCGATTCCGGCTTTGTTCCATGATTTGCGGTACATTATGATTGATGAGGTTCATGCGTTCATGGGGGCGGACCGGGGCATCCAGGTGCTGAGCCAGCTAACCCGGCTGGAGCGCATGGCTTCCTGTTCGCCGCGACGAATCGGCCTGTCTGCCACGCTGAGTGATTACGAGGCCGCGGCCCGCTGGCTTGGAGCCGGAACCTCGCAGCCCGTGGAGGTCGTATCTCCCCAAGGCGGACGGAAACTGAAGCTGTCGGTGGAGCACTTCTCGTTCCCGGACGCCCGGGATGAGCGGGAGGCCGAGCATTTGGAGCTGGCAAAGCAAAACTATTACAGCTTCATCTATGACCATACGCACCGGAAAAAAGCGCTCGTCTTCACCAACAGCCGCTCCGACGCCGAGCTGACTACGCTGGAACTGCGGCGAATCGCCGCGAAGCGGGAGGATCATGACGTATTCCACGTACACCACGGGAGCATATCGGCGATGCTGCGCGAGGAGACCGAAGCAGCGCTCCGGTCCGGCCCCGGGCCGGCGGTGGCGGCAGCGACGGTGACGCTGGAGCTCGGCATCGACCTTGGCGAGCTGGAGCGAGTCATTCAGCTCGGCGCACCATACAGCTGCTCCAGCTTCGTGCAGCGGCTGGGACGTTCCGGCCGGCGGGGGGATCAGGCGTCGGAAATGATGTTCCTCTGTGCGGAGGAAGAGGATGAAGAGGCACAGCTGCCTGCCCGAATGCCGTGGACGCTCCTGCGGGCGATCGCTGTCATTGAGCTGTACGTCCGCGAGCGCTGGGTAGAGCCGCTGGATTTGCGGCGCAAGCCCGTTGGCGTGCTCTATCATCAAACGATGAGCACGCTCAAAAGCATCGGCGAGGCAATGCCCGCCGAGCTGGCGCAGGCCGTGCTGACCCTGCCTGCTTTTCGCGGCGTAGAGCCGGAGGAATTCAAGCAGCTTCTGCGGTATTTACTACAGACAGATCATATTCAGCAGACAGAGGAAGGCGCCTTAATCATCGGGCTTGGCGGTGAGAAGATCGTAAACAACTTCCGCTTCTATGCGGTGTTCAAGGATGACGAAGAGCATGCGGTTTATAACGGCTCTGAGGAGATCGGCAGCATCACAACCGTGCCGCCGCCGGGCTATTGCTTCTCATTGGCCGGCAAGCTGTGGAAGGTGGAGGAAGTCGACAGCAAGCACAGGGCTGTCTATGTCAAATCCTCCAAGGGCAAGGTGGATACGCTTTGGCTTGGTGCCGGCGGCGACGTTCATACGCGGGTGCTGCACAAAATGCGCCAGGTTCTGCTGGAACAGACGCTGTACCCATACCTGGCTCCCGGTGCGGTCAACCGACTGGAGCGGGCCCGGAGACTGGCCCGGGAGAGCGGGCTGCTGCGCAGTCCGGTTATACCGGCGGGCGGCGATTCGCTGTTTATTTTGCCGTGGGCTGGAAGCAAGCAATTTCGTACCCTGGAGCGCCTTCTGAAGCATAATCTTGCCGAGCCGATGGGATTACGTCAAGTTGTCCCGATGGAGCCGTATTACATGGTCGTTTCAGGAAGAGCGTCTGCCGATGAGCTGCTGGCAGGCATACAATCTGAACTATCCGCGGTCACGGATGCGGAAGCTTTACTGGATGCCGCCGAAGCACCATACCTGGGTAAGTACGACGAATTCGTGCCTCCTGAGCTGGTGCGGCGTGCTTTTGCCGTAGACGGACTGGATGTGCAAGGACTGGCCGCGGTGCTGGCTGCTCATGAATAGAACTAAACAACAATAGCCATGGGGCCATTAAAGTATACGAGCGCGCTGGATTTACGAGAGGACAGTCGTTCATGAGCATAGCCGCCGGTCAGGAAACCGAGTTTTTGGTGATGAGGCTAAGCCAAGATTCCTTTTAAAGTCAGGCGGGGACATCGCTAGGATCACGCGCGAGTGCAGTTTGGTTTGGCGCAGCCTGCCCTAATATTATTGCGCTCAGTAGCTTACGCCAATCGATTTGAGGATGTATAATTGTGGAAGTAAGCTCCGGTAACCATCGCTCCAGCTTAAGATAAGGGCTATCTAATGCTGGGGCTTTTTATTTTTTATACGGGGAGGCATCTTTGATGAAGAAAGTGCTTGTATTGGGATGTGCAGGCTCCGGCAAATCTACCTTTTCAACACGTTTAGGACATCTCACCGGACTGTCGGTGATTCATCTTGACTCGTTCTATTGGAAGGCAGGCTGGATCGCTGCAACCGAAGAAGAGTGGGATCAGACGATCGAAGAATTGCTGAATCATGATGGTTACATTATGGATGGTAATTACTCCAGAACTTTAGATAAGAGGCTTATCGATGCGGACGTTGTATTTTTTTTCGATTTTCCGCGTTTATTGTGCATCTATCGGGCAATTAAACGCAGAATCCTCAATCATGGGCGAACGAGAGAGGATATGGCAGCAGGCTGTACCGAGAAGATCGATTTAGAATTTTTGCGGTGGATTTGGAACTTCAGGGCAAGAAGCAGGGGCAAAATATTAGAAACGCTTGATCAAGTTAAAGAACAAAAACAGGTCATTATTTTTAGAACAACTAAGGAAGTAAAGAAGTATCTGGCCGGGATGGAATCGAAAAGGGGGAATGCATATGCTAGAGGATGATCTTAGGACACAGCTGCTTATTAGACCTGCGCTGCGCGAAGAGGCGCCAATTATATTGGGCTTATGGCAGAATTCGGCTAGATGGCTCAATTCCAAAGGGATCTACCAATGGAGGCCGGAATATTTTATTTGGAGCAAGTTTTGGAATTTATGAATGATGGATCGGACGTATATCTGGCCGAATGGAACAATGAAATTGTCGGAACTTATACTTTGACCTGGTCAGACCCGCTCATTTGGCAGGAGCTTGACAATTTAGAATCCGGGTACATACATAGATTCGCAGTTAATAGAAAATATCGAGGATTAGATATTGGAAAATATCTCTTGAAAAGCGCTGAACAGCAGATCAGGATTAAAGGAAAAAAATGGATCAGGCTTGATTGCATGGCAGAAAATCCAAGGCTTAATCAATACTACGGAGATTATGGATTTCAATATATTCGCAGAATCGATGGAGAGGGTTGGAGTGCCAATTTATATGAAAAGCAATGATACATGCGTGCTTCCAAACAATAATTTTGAATAAGGATGGGTGCAATGAGAAAAATACGGGTCGTTGCAATGGCCGCCGGTTTGATCGCGGTCACGGTGTTACTCCTCGGTCTTTCGTTGTTCCTAGGCAGCAGGTCAAACGGAGTTTCCAGCCTGGATTTGCATGAGATCAGGAAAATCGCCTGGAAGAGTGTGGAGAACAATCGATACGATACTATTACGACAAATTGGGAACAAGCTAGAGTGGAGCTCATCGAATCTAAAGATAAATGGATCATTCCCACAACCGATGAACAGAAGAAGAAGCTGGAGCAGATCGAGAAAACGGAATCCATATTAATCGCAGTAACATTTAATACAGAACAAGATGGGCTTTTAGGTCCCATTGTGCCTATCATCGACCCCAAATCGATGAAGGTTATCGGTTTTTATCCAAGGTATTAATAAGGGAGGAATCTCCAAATACCTGCGCAATGAGGCTGTGATGAGGACCTATACCAAGTCGCATTACGTAAAGAAAGACGAAGTTGTTTTTCAGAAGAATATTTAACTTTATAGGGGGAACATCGCATATGAAGAATGCAGCACTATTAGTTGTGGATGTCCAAAACGCATTAGTGCAAGCTAAACCTTTTGAAATTGAGACCGTTATAAAAAATATACAGAGACTAATTTCCGCATGCCGCGAAAACAGCATAGAGGTCATTTATGTCCAGCACGATGATCCTGTCGGTGAGGAATTGGAACCGAATACGGAGGGCTGGCAAATTTATAGTGGGATTAGTCCGCTCGCAAATGAAAAGGTGATCAACAAAAAATTCAACTCCGCCTTTAAAGGGACAAGTTTAAAAGAGTATTTGGAGCGTAAAGGAATCGAGCAATTAATAATCACAGGGATGCAAACTGAGTATTGTATAGATACGACTCTAAAGGCTGCATTTGAGTACGGGTATCAAGTGATTATCCCAGAGAAGACAAACACAACCTTCGATAATGGGGGGGTTATTAGCCGGCGATTTATATCGCTTCTATAATAATAATATTTTTAAAGGCCGTTTTGGGATCGTAGAAAACATTGAAGATACAATTGGCAGAATCAAAGATCAAGGATGTTAATCAAAAGTGAGGGAATATAATGACTCGGGACAACAAAAAACGGCACAGAGTGCCGTGAGTCTGAGCATGGTTGTGGTACGGAACAGTTATGAATCTTAGGGGTTAAGTTGGAATATTCATAGCGGTTTGTATATTCTGCAAATCCAACTGAATTTGCTCATTTACATTGTAGGGATGGTACAGACCCCGCTCTATCATATAAGCGAGGATCATTTCATGAGTATCGATCGCTTCCTCCAGTTGTTTTGTCAACACTGTTTTGATTTCAGGGGTTATACATTCTGTAACGGCCATCGCATAATTTCTAACCCCGCTTTTAGCATTAATAAGCAAGTCCATCGCAATGACTTCATCCGTTAGCTTATTCATTCCTGTAATATATTCTAAAATTGGATGCATCTTGTTTATCCCCCTTGTTGAGATTTCGACAACAGTCCGTTCAGCTCTTCAAGCTGCCGCGTAGATAATTGAACATCATGTTCCAGTATTTGCTTCAGCCCAGGATCCGAGACAAGAGCTTGCATCAGCTTGGATTTAGTCATGCAGACTGTTTTAAAGGCTGCTATTTCATGTACTTCCAGCGTTTCGTGTAAGGCGAATGATCCGTTCATTTGATGTCCTCCTGTTTCAAAAAGAGCTCACGGCTTCAATATCACTTTGATGCAATTGTCCGTCTTCGTGTCGAATATTTCGTATCCGCGCTTTGCTTCACTTAGCGGGATCACATGGGTTACGATATCGCCTGGATTTACTTTGCCTGAAGTGATCAGCTCATACATATATGGCATGTAGTGAATGACTGGGGCCTGTCCGGAACGGATGTTGATATTGCGCTGCATGATATCACCAAGAGGAAATCCGTTATAGCGCCCGCCGTACACGCCTGTAATTTGGATCGTTCCACCTTTGCGGACTGCTTGCGAGGCCATGACCACGGGGCTCATCGTCCCGCCCTGCAGTTTCAAGCCGCTGGCCAGGAATTCGAGATCGTTCATTTTTCCATCCATCCCGACCGCATCAATCACGACATCGGCTCCGCCTTGGGTAATTTCTTTGAGATGGCTGCCGACATTTTGCTCATGCTCAAAATTGATCGTTTCCACGTTGTTCGTCCGTTTTGCATGCTGCAGGCGGTAATCAACGTAATCGATGGCGATTACCCGCTTTGCTCCTTTCAGCCAGGCAAACTTCTGAGCCAGCAGACCGATCGGTCCACAGCCCAGCACGACCACCGTGTCCCCATTTTTTACTCCAGCGTTATCGACGCTCCAGTATGCCGTTGTCATTGCGTCGGAAATTAAACAAAGCTTCTCATCGGATTCTTCACAGTTCTCAGGAATTTTGAAATGGGTGAAGTTAGCATAGGGAACGCGCAGATATTCAGCTTGACCGCCAGGATAGCCGCCAGCCGAATCGGAATAGCCGAAGTAAGCTCCTATTTCCCCGTTCTCGTTGGAATTGTCACATTGGCTCTCCAGCTGGTTTTGACAGTAATAACAATCACCGCAGGCGATATTAAACGGGATGATGACCCGGTCGCCTTTTTTTAACTTAGTAACGCCAGGGCCGACTTCTTCCACGATTCCCATAGGCTCGTGCCCGATGATGTAATTCTCCTTCAGGTTGGGAATCATCCCGTGAATAAGGTGAAGATCCGATCCGCAAATGGCAGTACTGGTCATTCTTATGATCATATCGTCCGGTTTTTCGATTTTGGGATCCGGTACATCTTTGACGGCGATATTTTTAATGCCCTGATAAGTTACGGCCTTCATGCTTGATCCCCCTCCATGTGCTGATCTGGCGTCCGATCAAACATCCCAATCCGCCGCGTATCTTCAGGAAATAAATTCATTTGTCCAATCATGACCGAAGTATTTACCGAAAGCTGATCCAACTGGTATTGCTCTTTTAATTCATAAGGATGAAACCACTTTTTGCGTACCATGAGATCAGTAATTTCTTGATGCATCGCGATGCATTGCCTCAGTTGATTGCGCAGCAGTGTTCTTGCATCCAAGGATACTGCTTCTGTAAGGGCAATTGCGGTATTCCTTACTCCTTCTTTGGCGCGCATAAGGAAATCCATTGCAAAGGTCGAATCCGCTGTTTCCGGCATATTTAAAGCGTTGATTGGATCTAAGTAATCGTTATTCATAGGAGTTCTCCTTTAATTTAATATAGGAGTGGGGCGGTTTTTAGGAACAGGCGCTTGGAATGGAGCCTTTGCATAGATCGCTTGCAAATCAGCAATGGCTTGTGTGGATTGCTCAACGTCTTTTTGCATTAAGTCTTTAAGCTCCTGGTCAAAAACGAGGCCTTGCATCAACTTAGACTTGGCTAAGCAGAGTGTTTTGAAATTAAGCATCTCGTGAAGCTCCATTGCTTCATGAGCTGCCAAGGTTTGCATATTCATACGCCATCATGACCTCCGTGTTATTCATTAGGGGTAGCTTCTCCCTAACCTATTACTGTTATGCAGAAGTTAGCCCTAGTGCGCATATCCTGCCCGCTGAGGTGCACAACCAAGATGTGATTAGATTATTGAAACATAATAGATATAGATTTTGGAAGTTACCCGATGATTGCTTGTGAAAGACTCCAACATTTAACGAACCTAGCGCAACAGTAACAGGGAGCCTCTTGCACATTTCTAACGGTTACCTATGCCGTTAATCCGCTGATTTTTCACTTTTTGAGATTCTAACGGTTGTATATGCGGCTAATTTAACGTGTTCCATATGTTACGATGAAATTTTTGCAAATAACGTGGATTACAACCGTTAGAACATCGAAGTGTTCATTTGCGACTAATTTAACGGCTTAAGCAACCGTTAGAAATTTGGAAAGGCCTTCAGGCTTTCCGATCGTCTTTTTAGTAAAAGCGAAACTGGATGCAGGTGATATTCGTATTTGAGGTGTGGTTGTTATAGGTTCGGTACAAGGTTTTCAACAATTAGGCGAGCCGTCTTATGTCAGAGGAGTCACTTTAGGATCTGTGGTTGAAAAATACTAAGTATTACTATTAGTCCTGTCGCTGCGCTACGAACAGATGTATAATCATGGAAGTAGCTCAGTAAACAACAACGATCCAGCCCAAGAACAGAGCGTTATTGATGGGCTGGGTCTATTATTTATGGAGACTAATAATGATTAATTACTTAATAACCAGCTTTTTTCTAACTATGATTATTCATACCGCGGAAACGTTGTCTTATTCTTTAAGGTATGCCGGAGTGAAAATAAACAAAATTGCCGTTGCACTGTCCTTGACGGGTATAATGGTGCTGGTCTCAAGAACCGCAAACTTGATTCAAGCGCCATTAACCGCGAAGTTTATTGATTTTGCCAGGACGGATCCTTCATTTAACGTGCTCCAATATCTAAGAATCATCTTGATCGCCGCTTCGATCGGGACATTTATAGCCATTGTTCTCTTTCCTACGTTTGTGAACATCTGGGCGAGAGTGATCTCGAAGCTGGAGCTTGCGGGTTCGCTGCCGCGGCTCATTTCCAGTGTCACGGTAGCCCAGCTGCGGAATACGAAGCGTTATATCGCCAAACCAACGTTTCGTTTACAGGAGTTTCGCTATTTGGGTGTTTCCAAGCGATTTATATTCTTAAATATTATCGTAACGGCAATTTACACCGTAGGCGTGCTCTCCTCCTTGTATGCGGCCCACCTGGTACCTGAATTAAGCACGATGGCGTCGCAATCCTCCGGTTTGATTAATGGAATCGCGACGATCCTCCTAACCATATTCATAGACCCCCAGGTAGGATTGATTACGGATCGGGCCCTTAACCAGGAAGAGTATAAAGAGCAGCTGGGGAAAATATACATGCTGCTGATGACGTCACGTTTTTTAGGGACGTTGGCTGCGCAAACAATGCTCCTTCCAGCATCCTATTTTATATGCAAGGTCATTCAATTAATTTAGCAAGGGGCTAGTCCGACGAGCCGGGATGAGCGTATCGCGCCCATTTTAGCTGTCTTGAGAAGCTTGCTCTTCTTTGGGTTCCCAGGCTACGACATGCTTGGTATGACTCACTTTTTCATAAAAAAGCTGCGGTTTTCTACGGATGGCAGAAATGACGACATGGATAAAGAAAGCCACATCAAGCGCAAATACCGCCAGTACGACCAATACAATGATAACCGGAGTGGAATACTCGTCTATATTGGAGGAAATTTGGTTCAATCCGAAGATCAGCCAGTAGAGAATGCCATAACGAACGACAAGAGAAGGCAAGGAGATTTTGGGGTTCGGTCCCGTCCGTATCAACCGGATTCGCACCATCCATTTGCCGAGAGTAAATCCGCCTGTTAGATAAGGGATGAGCATAAAGTAGATTCCTGACGAGAGCAGGAATGAAAGCGTCAAATGGAAAGTCTGATCCAGCAAGTGCTGGAAGAAGGACCAAAACCAGAAGTCGAAGAGATACGCTACCCCCCGCCTGATAAAAGTAACGCGCTTGGCGGCAGGATCTACATCGGCGTCCAGGCGGTCGACATTTGGCAGCAGGCTTGCAGTCCAGTCGGCGCACAGTACCCCGAGGATGCCTCCTAGCGTATTCATGAGCAGATCATCAACGTCAAATACACGATAAGGATGTTTATAGATGCCGTATAAGCCTGTTAATTGGGTTAGCTCGAAAAACAGGGAGAGCAGGAAAGTCAGCGCAATGCAGCGAAGCCACCCAAGCCGATAATAATAGCGCAGTACCCATGCAAAGGGAACGGTCAGCAAAATATTGAACAGAACCTGCAGCACAGCCCGCTCCTGAAGCAAATGCAGGTAGGTCGCCGGATTATTTATGACGATGGAAGTTTCCCTCAGAATGTCGCGGATGAAATTCAACGGGATCAGTTGAAGTCCTCCCGAGATCATGGGAGTATTATCCCGGGACACGGGAAGCGGCAGTATAACGAGAAAATAAGCGTTCATTAAATACAGCAGAAATAAATATTTAATGACACCCCTAAATTTATTGATGTAGCCATGCTTGCGATATTGCACAATGAGAAACGGCAGCGTAAATAAGAACGCGGCAAAAGGGAAGGTGAAAAAAGCGTACTTGATCGGAAACAGATAGGATTGAAGCATAGAACACCTGCCAATGATGTAATTTAGAATTACGATTTGTACGAATATCATCTCCTGCCAACCTGTATAATATTTAGCTTTTTAGCTATAATTTCAACGATAAAAAACGAGGCTGTCCGAAATTGAATTCATTCGGAACAGCCCCATCTCTATGGAGTAACAAGGACGATGTATTAGTGCCGCATGGCTTTCGCTAAAGAGTACGCCTGCCGGCTTTATTTTACAGTAACTGTTAAAATATCGCTTTTTGTTATACCGCTGCTGTTTTCCAGTTCTACCTGGTACTTATATTCACCGGCGGCTTTGCCTTCGATCAGGGTCACCGCATATTGTGCGTGCGGAGTAGAAGCGGTGAGATCCTGGGTATCAATAAGAACGCCGTTCTCGTATAGGCGATAGACGGTGGCGTTCGTGCCCCACCATAAATTCATCGTCAGCTCATAGCTGCCGTCGCCGTCCCAATTATCATCGGACAGTACCGCTTTGGCCGGGGCAGCATGTTTAACGGTGACGGTTCGGGCTTCACAGGCGGTCGTGCCAAATTTATTGATAAGTTCGCAGGTGTAGGTGTAGGTGCCGTTCGGCCGCCCCGTAATTTCCGTAGAAGCTATCTGTGCGGAGGGAGAATCGTCCGTCAGTTTCTGCGTATCGATCAGCCGCCCGTTCTCGTAGAGCTTATACTCGCTGCCGTTATTACCCCACCACATGTTCATGGTAATGGTATAGTCACCGTCTAGCAGGCCAGTGTCGTACCCGTTATTATCGGTTAATGCCGGCTTGCCAGGTGTCCCAGAAGCTTTAATCGGCTCCTCCGGTTCATTAGGCGCTCCTACATAAGTGATCAGCGGGGCTTTAGGCTGCTTCATGCCTTCACCCAGGAAGAAGCCCGGATGCGGCGGCTGATTGTAGCCGACATTCTGCCATGCGACCGCGAGGCGGTATACTGGATCGTGCATCAATGTGTGAAGCTTGTATTCCGTCGGATCTACGGTGGTGTAGACGCGAAGCTCCGTACTGTCTTCGGAACGCCAGATGACCTCTTCCCGCCAGTCGCCGAACAGATCGGCCTGCAGCGCCGGATTTCCTTTCGTGTAGTTGTTGGATAAGGTGCCTTCAGCCGTCAGCAGGTTCATGGTCGTTTTATTTTTGTAATCCCATTTATCGATCGTACCTGTACCCGTCTTCGTTTCAGTATTCCATTTGTGGTCGAGCAGCTCGCGCAGCAGGTCGCCGTCCCACCAAATTGCAAAGTTGGCGGAGGACGGGATTTTCTCGCTAATTAACTCGCCTCGTGCGCTATAGAGCCCCGTAATCGGAATATGCTCCTCATTCGTAATTGTCGACGCCCATGCTTCTTCTCCTGGATAATTTGGATCGATATCGGCGGTCATGCCTCTACCGGTATCCTTGCCCGTAAATGCGCCCCAGAGAATTTCACCGGTGGCTGCATCATGCATCTCCAGCCCGAACTTGGCGCCCGTGCTCTCATGAACCCCGAATACCTCAAGTCCAGGGCGGGTCGGGTCAAGATCTCCGAAGTGCAGGGCATCGCCATGGCCAAGCTCCGTGCTGTACAGAATCTGGCCATCATCATCAATCGTGATTGCGCCAAAAATGATTTCATCCTTGCCGTCATTGTCCACATCGCCGACCGACAGATTGTGGTTGCCTTGGCCGACATAGCTTCCGTTGCCTTCATCATTTGTATCAAAACGCCATTGCTTCGTGAACTGGCCGTCCTTGAAGCTGTATGCAGCCAGAACGGTACGAGTATAGTAGCCCCGGCTGAAAATAACGCTCGGATGCTCTCCGTCCAAATAGGCCACAGCAGCGAGGAAGCGGTCGACCCGGTTGCCGTATGTGTCGCCCCATGCCCCCACATCCCCGCGCGGCGGGTCATAGGGGACGGTAGACAATTCAGCGCCGGTCTCGCCGTCAAATACGGTGAGGAATTCGTCGCCGAGAAGTACGTAGCCTGTGCTGTTCCGGTGATCCTTAGAGGCGTCGCCGATGACCTTGCCTTGGCCGTCGACCGTTCCGTCAGCCGTCTTCAATACGACTTCAGCTTTGCCGTCTCCGTCCAGGTCGTATACTAGGAACGGGGAATAATGAGCTCCGGCCCGAATGTTATGACCAAGATTAATGCGCCACAACTGCGTTCCATCCAGCTTGTATGCATCCAAATAGACGATCCCGGTATAGCCGCTCTGCGAGTTATCCTTGGCATTGGAAGGCGACCACATCAGGACGATTTCGTAAGCGCCGTCCCCATCCAGATCGCCGATGCTGGCATCGTTAGCAATGTACGTATAAGGCTGGCCGTCCTTCGTATAAGCATCAGCCGGCTTTTGCAGCGGAATCGAAAGATATTGCTGCTGCCATACGCCGAACTCATCGCTGGCATCCTTTTCTTTACCACCGATGACCGTCGTTATTATATATTTGGATTGTTCCTTTCCCTGCGTATCGACGAAATTCGTGCTGCTTGCGATCGGCTCTTTGTTTACTTTGATGCCGTCGCGATAAATGTTGAATGCGATATTGTCCGGATCCAGCCCAAGCAATCTCCACCCGATGTAGTTGCCGTCCTTCGTCTTTACCGCCACAGGAGCCCGGTCCAAATACTCCATCTCGCGGTACAAAGTCGTTACCGCCTCGGTCACAAGCATTTCCGACATCCCGGAGATACCTCCAGCATTAACTGATGCGACTTTATAGTAATAAGGGATGGTCGTAAGCACGGCCGGGTCCGTGTAAGAGTTTGTTTTAGTTTTCCCAATAAGCGTGTATTCGCCGTCCGGTCTGGTTGAGCGATAGACATTATAGAACCGGGCCTCTTTCACGGTATCCCAGGCGATGGTCACATCATTTTTATGGATCGCCTGAACGGTAAGTGCAGCAGGCACCGGAGCCAGCGGCTGGCTGGGATCGATCATGGTTACAGTTATTCCGTTCGAGGGCACGGATTCAAATCCGCCATGGTCCATTGAAGTTACGCTATAAACATAGGTCAAGCCTACATCCGCCGTTGTATCGGTAAATGAGGTGTCGGTCGTTTCCCCGATCAGCTCGGGACGGGCAGATCCTTCGGTTTGGCGGTAAACCTGGTATTTAGCCGTATCTGTTGCACTTGCCAGCCAGGTTAGCTTGGCGGTGACCGGATCGTTCAGCTGCAGCTCATCCAACTGGAGCGAATCCGGCGCAAGCAGTATAGGCGTGATCTCCAGACCGTTGAGATGAGCCGTTTGTCCGCTGAAGACGAGATTCATTTGCCCGTCGGTCACTGCAATCTGATGGAAGACCTTCTCGGCGATATTTTCTTTGCCGGAGGAGACGGTGCCATAATCTTTTCCTTCGATATTGACATTGGTTCTTGTCGAGCCGATCCAATCTCCGGTATATGTTTTGACGGAGTAGGAGCCGTTCGGCACATCGACCTTGAATTCATAGCTTCCGCCAAAATAAATGACGAAATCCCGGCGCAGGGCATCGGTTGCACTTCCGCGATCCCGATCGTCCATGCCTGCACTTGAAGTTAGCCCGTAACCAAGCTCTGGCGTATACAGCGTTTGGCGAATTACCTCTGTATAACCTTCGGCTACCGGGGCACCAACTGGACCGAAATCGTACTTATATTGGGCAGATTTCGTTCCAATGCGGATTTCATCTGAGGGCTCGGATTCTCCTCGCCCATTAACAGCGGTAACGCGAACGGTATAGCCAGTCCCCTCTGTCATGCCGCTGATCGTAATAGAGGGAATGGTGGAGGTACCGATCATCTTGTAGGCTGATTCCGGCTCCGTGGCCAGCTTGCGGTAAACCTTGTAGATTTCTGCAGTTTCAACCGCGTTCCATTTCAGGACCGCACCTGCATTGCTAATGCTGCCCGCTGTCAGCCCCTGCGGTTTGGCCGGCACATGATCAGGCTGCGCGATCTCTTTTACATATTCCGAAAGCGGCATAAATCCAAGCTGCTGTATTCCGCTAGCAACAAGTCTGGCGATTTGGATTGCGCCGTATTCCTGGAAGTGGGTGTCGTCTGCTGAACCGTTAGGGAAGGCCTGGTAGACGCCTGGATCAACGTGCAGGAAAACGGAACGCGCGGCTTCCGGACCAATGGAGTCGTAGTATGCAACGCTTGACGCGCTTAAGTCGACGAGCTCCACATCAAGCTCATGTGCAACTTCCTTCATCGATTTCACGTATTCCGGGAAGCTGACATTGAACTTGCCTGTAGCTGCTTTGAAATCCCTCCGGCCGACAGGGGTAATTAGGATAGGCGTAGCCCCGCGCTGTCTCGCGCCAATAACATAGGATTTCAGATAGATTTTGAAATCCTCGGGCGAGGTATAACGCTCCGGTCGGCTAATCGTTGCGTCGTTATGGCCAAATTGGACAAGCAAATAATCGCCGGGTTTGATGACCCGCAATATTTCATCCAGCCTGCCCTCATATACAAAAGACCTTGAGCTGCGGCCGCCGATCGCGCGATTATCGATGAGGACATCGTCTGTAAAATACCGGCCGATCATTTGCCCCCAGCCTGCCTGCGGCTGCCAATAAGGGTCATAGGTCTGAACCGTGGAATCGCTGGCGAGAAAAACGACCGGCCGGTCGCCCGGCTCGCGCTCCGGCTGCTTACGGATGACAAGTGCATTGATATTCGGGGCCGAACCGGTAAAGTCCAAGTTCAACTGTCCATCAATCAAGGCGATATCAAAATCCATCTCCAAAAATTGCCCAGCCAGCTTGGCTGTTGGCTGCACCTTCTGAATCGTCTCCGCTGTGATGGCGATATCCGTCGGTCCGCTCTCGTCGCCCGCGATTAGTGAGACCGTGTAGTCGCCACTCGGGAGATCAACTATAAACGCTGTATCTCTAGGAATCGCGAAATCGGATTTCAGCGGGTGGGATGTGCCCCGATCCTGCTCGGAAACCTGGGATGGGTCGGCGAAGCCGTAACCCCGTTCTTGAGAGTAGGGGGTAGCAGCAGTGACTTTCATATAACCGCTTGCAATCTCGCCGGGACCAAAATCAAAGCGAACCTCATCGTTAGCCAGCATGGGAACTGGATCGTCATAGACAGCGCTTGTGACTGTCTCCGGTAAGGGGTTGAGGGCTTCAGGCTCCATTGCCTGCGCAATAGACCCGAAGGGGAGTATAGTGCTGAAGAGCATAACCATCATTAAAAAAACAAGGAAAGATTGTTTATGAACATTGCTTTGCATAATTGCCATACCCTCTTTCTAATTAATATAGTAAGTCTCCAGAAAGGTGTAAGCGATTACAAATAAATTAGAAATAACGACAGTTATTTCTTGTCAATAATAATTATCCCCCTTTCATTTTGATATTTTTGAAATATTTGCTAATTACATTTAAGATCATAGCATTTTTAATTGACAATAAAGGTTCACGAAACAGTTATTTTTCCTTAAAAATCAGACTTTTTGACACAGGTGCTGCATTTAGCCGATGCATAAAATGGCTTGTTCATCCGTATCCTACAGTTGGACTATATAAGCAAAGAAGGGGGGCGGAATGCGAAATGAGCAAAGAGAAACAAGGCCTTAGCAAATATGAAGTGCAGCGGAATTCGCTGAATAAGATGCCGGTTCCAGACAAGGATAGAGAAGAGTTTGCCAAAGAAATGGTCGAAGACGCCAAAGCGGCGTTTGGGCAGGAAGATGCCGGCAATAAGGAATAATATGTCTCGAATTGGGGATATGAAGGGTGCCTTGACGGTTATTTAACCGCGGGCGCCCTTGTTGGCGTAGCCATTTTTTTATGATCAAAGGAAGGAGTTGGACATCGGAGCTCCGAATAATAGGATAAACAGAAGCATGCATATAAGGAGAAATTGGTTGTGGAGTTTACAGTTCAGCTGCTCAAAATTATGGAGGATGCCCCGTTCGAATTATTACTGCTTGCCGATCCCTCTAAGCGGAATGTGCAGGAATATTTGCAGAGAGGCCTATGCTACATTGCTGCAAATAGATCAGAAACAATCGGCGTATTCGTATTGTTATGGACGCGTCCAGGGACAATGGAAATCGTGAATATTGCCGTACGCGAGGAGTATCAGGGCCAGGGTATCGGCAAGCAGCTCGTCTTGCGTGCGATTGGCGAAGCGATAAAACAACATGCGAGAACGGTTGAAATCGGCACGGGAAATTCGAGCCTGAGCCAACTGGGGTTATATCAGAAATGCGGATTCAGAATTACGGGAGTGGATCGTGATTTCTTTATCCGGCATTATGATGAGGCGATCTTTGAGAACGGAATACAGTGCAGGGACATGATCAGGTTAAGTTACGATTTACCAGAAACGGAATGCAGATAACAAGACGGTTGCTATTTCATAGAATGACCTTGAGCATGAAGCTTGGGGCACGGTTCAAGTAAATGTTCCGATGAATGAAAGAAAGAGAAACCCTTTGGTCGGATGACCCAAGGGTTTCTGGTGTATGCAGCGGCCGCTCAGCCGCCGGTTAATTCACTTTCGTAAAAAGCCATTTCTGGGCATCCGTGCCGTTATCAGTCCACTGCTGAACCGCCGCGCCGTCGGCCGCCGATGCGCTGGCCACATCCATGACCAGGCCGCTAGCTTTGGATACCAGCTTATAGTATCCTCCACCGGCATCGACCAGCATCCACCGCTGGGCATTGGTTCCATTGTCGGTCCACTGCTGCAGCTGCACGCCGCTAGCGGTACTGGAGCTTGGCACGTCCAGCACTTTGCCGCTATGCATGGCGGTCAGCTTATAATACCCATCTCCCGTGCTTTCTACTTTGAAGCGCTGATTGCTCGCGCTGTAATTGGTCCATTGCTGCATTTTGGCGCCATCCGCTGTGGAGACGTCCACGACATCCAGCACCTTGCCGCTCGCTTTGGAGGTCAGCGTATATACGCCGCCGCTAACGATGTTTGGCGCACTTGCAGCTTGATATACACGTACATAATCGACCAGCATTTGTGCCGGGAATGGCGTTGAAGCATTAGGGCTTCCCGGCCAGTTGCCGCCGACGGCCATATTCAGCAGAATGAAGAACGGCTTCTGGAATTCCTCCGTATTTCCGGTGCCGTTGGCAATATAGAACTCGTTAAATTGGACACCGTCCACAAACCAGCGAATGTAGTTCGGATCCCATTCAATGCTGTACGTATGGAATTGGGAGAAGTCCAAATTTCCCGACGTGCGCCCGTATTCCGCATGGCCATTCGCATCCCAATGCACAGTCCCGTTCACGAAGGAGTTGTTGTTGACCCGTTCCATGATATCGATTTCACCGGATTTAGGCCAACCGACCGTCGTAATGTTGGAGCCAAGCATCCAGAATGCCGGCCACAGGCCTTGTCCGGAAGGAAGCTTGATTCTGGCTTCGACTTTACCGTAGGTAAAGTTCTTCAGGCCTTGGGTTTTGATCCGGGCAGAGGTATAATTCATGCCGCCGTAGGATTCCCTCTGAGCGGTAATGACAAGATTACCTCCCGTCACCTGAAGGTTCTGCGGGCGGTTCGTATAGTACTGCAGTTCATTGTTGCCCCAGCCCCCGCTGCCGGTGCCGATTTCGGCCGTCCAGTTGGCGGAGTTCAGGGAATTGCCGTCAAATTCGTCACTCCATACTAGATTCCAGTTGGGTGCAGCGCTAGTAGTTCCGGTGGGCACGAAAGAAATCAGAAGAGTAAACAGCAGAAAGAGATACAATAATTTCCCGCGTTTCAACATGATTTTTCGCTCCTTTATAGAAGTTAGTCTTGCAGGATTGCTTACACGCTGCGCTTGCGTGCAATACCACTAAACCGGTTTCGATTTATTAAATGATAACGCTACCATCACTTTCCATTATACTGGTAAATTGGTAGTAAATACAACTAAAATCTCTACATTAAGGACGAATATATATTAATATGAGAAAATAAGGCTCAGTAGAGCCGAGGCTAAATGGTTTGCGCGTTCTTACGGACCCTGGCTCAGCTATTTTGCAAAAAAGTCGCTTTTTCTGAACCTAACGGACACAGCGGGCCCTATTTTCATATAATTGATGGTTCAATGTTGATTTTAACTAAATAGCTTCCAGTGTGTCCGTTAGCGCGCTGATTCCGTTTAAAACAGGTAAATAACCAATCTCCTGTCCGTTAGAAATATGGCATTAGCGCTATGCCTGCCTTAGCCGTCTAGAGTCAATCTTAACTTATTCATAACCCTTTCTGTTTATCTTCAGGATAAAATTAAGATGCGTTACAGGTATGTTTAAGTTTGGAGGATTTATAGGAATGAGTGACACAGGCAAATCTCGGAGAAGAAGATGGGTACGGGTGCTGGGCTTCTCTCTGGCTATTGTATTACTGCTAGGAATAAGCTATTACGGGTATTCTTTCGTTCATTTTGGACAACAAATTCAGAAGAAGAATGAACATACGGGCGGGCATGAACAGCAGCCTGACGAATATGTCCTTCCGGTATGGGAAGGGAAAGAGCGATTGAACATATTGCTCTCGGCGGGGACGGGAGATTGGACGAGGATCCCGGGCGTTCGGATACGATCATGGTCGCTTCGATCGATCCTGTCTCGAAGACAGTTCATTTGTTCTCGATTTTGCGGGATACGTATGTCGAGATTCCCGGCCACGGGAAGAATCGCATCAACACCGCGCTGGCTTTTGGCGGGAAAGAAGGGCCGGAGCTGGCTAGTCAGGCCGTGGGAGGTTTGCTGGGCATTCCGATTCAGTATTACGTCTTTGTGGAGTTTGAAAGCTTCATTCAGCTGATCGATGCGATCGGAGGGGTAGACTTCTATGTTGAAAAAGATATGAAGTATACCGATACGGCGGATAAATCGCATTACCAGATCGATTTGAAGAAGGGGATGCAGCATCTTGACGGGAACAAGGCGCTGCAGTATGTGAGGTTCCGTAAAGACGCTCTTTCAGACTATGCGCGGACAGAGCGCCAGCGTGAGTTCTTGAAGGCCGTCGTCAAGAAAATGCAAAATGTCACGACCCTCGTGAATCTGCCGCAGATTTTAAATCAAATCGCTCCTTATGTGCAGACGAATATGGATTCTAGGACGATGCTGAAGCTGGCCGGATTATGCTATAAGATCAATCAGGACTCCATCCACTCCAGTCAGCTGCCGCCGCTGGACATGCTGCGGGAAGAGAAGATCAAAGGCGCGTCCGTCATAACCGTAGATCAAAACCGTCTGCAGAAATATGTCGAGGAGCTCTTATCCTCCAGTTCGGCAGCGGCTGAACAGCATGACTAATAAAGGACGAGGGGATTTTTCTTTGAGCAGCATCAGCCGAGGCAGACCGGCTTCTTGCTGATCAGCAGCTTTGATATATAATAGAAGAAGCTCAAGCCAGATGTATGCCTCAGCCTTAGATAAGAGCGTCTATGGGCTGGGGCTTTTTTATTACAAGCTATTTTGGCGGGGAATAAAGTAGGCGCAATGAATGACAGCACAATACAGATGGGTGTGAGGATATGCTGAACTCTTATGGAGAATTATGCACAGAGGTGTATGAATTGAGCAAGCCTGTGGGATATTCATTTGGCGACATTGAATATTATGCAGAGCGATTGAAAGGAATTTCGGGGAAAATACTAGAGGTAGCCTGCGGGTCAGGCCGAGTTCTGATTCCATTGCTTGAGTCGGGTCTTAAGGTAGAAGGGATAGATAACTCGCCGTATATGCTGGAATCATGCAGGAAGAAATGCGGTGAGCTGGGGATACTGCCCACTTTGTTTGAAGGCGACATGCGCAAGTTTCATCTGGAAAATGCTTATGAGGCGATTATGATTCCAGGAGGCTCTTTACAATTAATAGAATCGAGAGAGGATCTCGTCGCTGCGTTGAAATGCTGCTATGAGCATCTGGCGGATGGAGGCGTATTTATTGCGGATATTTTCCTGGAGACGGATTTTGAAATGAATACTGTGAAGACGCGTTTATGGGAGACGGAGAAGGAAGAAACCATTACATTAGAAGAAAAGCGAATCGAGCTAAATTTAATTGAGCAGAGAACGTTGTCGCTCTTAAAGTACGAAAAGTGGCAGAATGGGCGTTTGATCCAGTCGGAACTTCAGCGATTTCCTGTGAAATGGTACGGCGTTTATGAGTTTAGTATGATGCTTGAAAAAGCGGGGTTCAGCGACATTGTCATTTCCGGAAATTATGAATATGGCATTGCACCTCAGCATGCGGATCAAATGATTACTTTTGAAGCAAGAAAGAGAATTTAATATCGATGAAATAGGAAGTGAAAAAAGAGCCATGTCAAATCATGATCAAATTTATATATCTCAAGCCAATGCTTATGAAGCGATGATCAGCAGGCAGCCTGATCTATCTGAAATCGTCCGGCAAATCCGGCCCTATAGAAATTTGGACGTGCTTGATTTGGGAGCGGGCTCTGGAAGACTGGCCTCATTTCTCGCCCCCGAAGCCCAAACGCTCATATGCACCGACGTATCCCGGCCTATGCTGGATATTCTGGACCGTAAATTAACTGAGCAGAATTCCGTCCGCAACTGGATTACACTAGAGGCGGATCACAGATCGCTGCCTGTGCCTGACTCCTCCATAGACCTCGTGGTGTCGGGCTGGAGCGTTTGTTACCTTGCGAGCTCGAATCAACCGGAATGGGAGGCGCATTTGGAAAGGATCATTGCAGAGCTGCAGCGCGTTCTAAGACCCGACGGGACAATCATTATATTTGAAACGATGGGCACAGGAACGGAAACGCCCGACCCGCCGGAATTCCTGACTTCCTACTATTCCCTGCTGGAGAAGAAGTACGGCTTCCAGCATCAATGGCTAAGGGCGGACTATAGGTTTGCGTCCGTGGAAGAGGCGATCGAGCATACTGAATTTTTCTTTGGCGAGGAGCTGGCCGCGCGGATAAGGAACAATGGCTGGTCAACCCTGCCGGAATGCGCAGGAGTATGGTGGAAGCAATGGGGAAGCCTAGATAAGGAGATGTAGAGATGGCTGAATTTATCGCTGCCGAAATTAGCAATTCGGTGGGGGAGTTCAATGAGCTGAACTCTCATGTACTGGACACTCAGAAGCAGTTAAAATGCACGGCGGCGGCAGTTTTTGTAATACAAGACGACCGCTTGGTCAACGAGTGGTATTCGGGGAGACATAGCGAATCGGCATCTTCCCGAGCGGTAGATGCCCGGACTCAGTTTAACGTTGCCTCCGTAAGGAAAACTTATCTTGCTTTTGCGATCAGCCTGCTGATTGAGAAGGGATTGATTCGGCGACTCGATGATGACATAAGCAGTTATGCGAATGTGGCTGCGGAGGCTGTTAAGGGAATAACGATCCGCCATTGCTTGACTCATACGCATGGATTAGAGTCTCAAGAAGGGGAACTGACCCGCTCTTTTTTACCCGGTGAGAACTGGGCTTATAATAACAACGGCATTGCTCTTCTAACGGAGATGGTGAGAGATCTAACGGGCAAGCCGCTCGCCGAGTTTTTGCAGAAGGAATTGTTTGCACCAATTGGACTGGCAGAGACCGGATGGCGGACGGAGTGCCACGAACATTTGATTTATAATTACTATCAGGACAAAAATAACTGGGTTGGGCCGAACGATAGCCCTGCCGGGGAACAGAGCAACCTTTTTGTAAGCGCTCGCGAACTCGCAATTTGGGGAAATCTGCATCTTAACCGAGGCAGATTCCGGGGAGAGCAAGTTTTTCCGCAATCGATTTTTGACCGGATCACCAGCATACAGACGCTTGCCGGGTTAGCGCCGCATTTGCCGAGGCAGGGTTTCATTTGGTGGCTGCAGAGCGTCACTCCTTTGAATCAAATAGGCGAGAGAGTACCGGCAGGCTCATTCCAGGTTCTGGGGATCACCGGCTGTACTTGTCTAGTAATACCCAAACATAGAGCTGTAGCTGTACGAATGTATAATGCATTAAGCAATCCAGAGGGATATGATTACCTGCAGGATATCCGGCAATTTGGCGATCTGGTGGCAGAAGCTCTACAAGGAAGCTAAAAACCTGAATTCCTGTATTTGGACCAAACATAGTAGTTAATATCCTTATCCAATTACCTTGAGGTGAGTGGATATTTTTTTCGTAACAATAACATTTATCCGATTTCGCAGGTAAGGAAGATCTTCTATTGCCACCGTTGGCAAGGATTGGTTAAAATAGAATGTATGATATTGAGAATCATTTTCAATTAGAAGATGATTCTTTTATTTTAAGGAGGAGTTTTTTATGGTTTCAGATGATTTATTTTCATATACAGTAGATTCGCTCAGGGATGAATCCAGTGCCAAGAAAGAACTGTCTGAGATAAAGCAATACATGGAAGAACACTTTCACGAGCCATTAACGATTGCTCAATTGGCTGAAATGGCGAACGTCAGCCCGAAGTATTTCGTCGATCTGTTCAAGAAAAGCTTCGGAAAGAGCGCTATGAAATATTTATCCGAGCTGCGCATTAATCAGGCCAAGCGATATTTGCTCTCAGGGGAGGAGCAGCTGAGGCTGCGGGATATTGCGCAAATGGTAGGTTACAGCGATGAATTTTACTTTAGCCGTAAATTTAAAAAAGAGGTGGGCATCTCCCCCTCTGACTATATTAAGCGAGCGAGGCCGCGCATCGCAGCATGTTCTCCTGAGATCGCCGGCTTGCTGCTGGCCCTGGACATTATCCCGGTGGCTGCCCCCCTGGATCCCAAATGGACGGCTTATTATTACAATGATTACCGGATGAAGATTACATCCCATCTACAGCTCTTGGAGCCCTACAATCAGTTGGCATTTGCAGCCAATATGGAGAAGCTGGCCGGACTTCGCCCTGATGCGATTATCGGAACTGACCAGCTCGCAAGGAGTGAGCAGGCTAAGCTAAGCAGCGTCGCGGAGACCTACTTTGTACCTGTAGAGCGCTGCGGATGGCGGGAACAGCTGCGTTTGCTTGCCCGGTTTTTGGAGAGGGAGGAGAAAGCGGAGCAGTGGATCGGGCAGTATGAATTAAAAGTCCAGGCAGCGAGAACCGAGATCGGCCGAACGTTAGGCAATGACAGCATCCTGGTACTGCGAATTTACGGAGATCGCATCCATACGTATTGGAACCGCGGAATACTAGATGTGCTGGTCCAAGATTTGCAAATAAAATTGGCTTGCCCCGCTTCTATGTCAGGCCATCGGCAGCTTACGCTTGAGGAGCTGGCGGCTATCAATCCGAGCTGGATCCTGGCCGTCGTATGTGCGGAGTCCGCTTCCCGTTCCCACTGGCTCTCTCTGCAGCACTCCAGGCAGTGGAGGCAATTGCGCGCCGTACAGAACGGCCAAGTGCATCCGATTCCGTCTGACCCTTGGTTTGAATACTCGGCGATTTCCGTAAACCGCATGCTGGATGAGGCGCTGCTCATGTTTACAGGAAAATGTCCATACCGTTTGCAGGATACTGTCCATGGTACTACCTAAGGAAGATGATCTATAATCATTCTCAATGATAATCATTATCATGCGAGAGGGGAAACCATGTTGAAAGTGAGCACTAGGTTAGGAAAGAGAATTAAACCGCATTATTTAATGCTGCTATGCCTTGCGCTGGCAGGAAGCATGCTTGCCGCCTGCGGGACGGATCCCGCCCAAAATGCGTCCGGGCAGGTGGAGACAAATCAGGGAGCGGCTGAGGTTCCCGGAACCGGGGGGAAGATTCAGGAGACGCCGAAGGGCGAGCAAACGTTCAAGGACGATCTCGGCCACGAAATTCAAATATCCGGACAGCCGGAGCGCGTATTTGCGCCCTATCTGGAAGATTCGCTGCTTAAGCTTGGGATCAAGCCGGTAGCGCAATGGTCGAATGGAAATCTGGGCCATAGCTATTTACAGGAGGAGCTGCAGAATGTGCCGAAGCTTGATTTTTCGGGCGGAGCACCCTCTTCGGAGGTGCTGCTCTCATACAATCCAGACCTGATCATCCTGCATACGGCCAACTATGCCGGCGACGGCGTGTATGAGAATTACTCCAAAATCGCGCCAACCTACGTATTCAACAACGCAGCAGGCGACGTCGAGAAATCCCTCGAGATATTGGGACAGCTCGTAGGGAAGACCGAGGAGGCCAAGCAAGCACTGGAGTCTTATCACCAAAAGGTCGGCGATGCCAAGGCAGCTATTGAGAAGAAAGCGGCCGGCAAAAAAGTAGCGATTATCCGTTTCGCCGCCAAAGGTGTGAGCTTGATGGGCGGTAATTATTTGTGCGGATACGTCTTAAATCAGCAGTTGGGCATCGAAATGACCAAGCTGACCGAGAACGAGAACAGCCTGAATTTATCGCTGGAGATATTGCCGGAACTGGATGCGGACTATATATTCGTCATCAATGCCTATGGACAAGGGACAGACCGCATGAAGGAGATGACGGAAAGCAGCATTTGGAAGGGCATTCCTGCCGTACAGCAAGGCCATGTATATGAAGTGAGCGATGAATATTGGCTCGGAAGCGGCCTCATTGCTTATGAGAAAATTATCGACGATACAGTCAAGCTGATGGCTGAATAACGGAAATAAAGGTGGATCAAGAGGAAATGGCTGACGGCAAACAAATGGTCATTCCCCGTGCAGCACAATGGCTTATGCATTCGCGCGTGGAACGCCGCAAGTATCGAATAATGGTGAGTGCGCCTTCCGAGCCCCCTCCCCCTTCAGGATATCCGGTATTTTACGTGCTGGACGCCAATTCCGTATTCGGCACGATAGCCGAAACCGCGCGCTTGCAGGGCAGTTGTCCCCATAACACGGGGGTATTTCCCGCGGTGATCGTAGGGATCGGCTATGACACGGAGGATTTGTTCCCGGCGGAGCGTTACTACGACTACACGCCGGCAACAAGCCAGGACTACCGGTATCGGCCCGACGGAACTCCCCTGCCGAAGCAGGGGGGAGCGGCAGCCTTTTTGCAATTTATTGAGGAAGAGCTGAAACCGGAAATTGGAGCTAATTACGCTATCGACCAAGGTAAACAGACGTTATTTGGCCATTCGCTCGGGGGGCTGTTCACATTATATACGCTGTTTACGCGACCGGCGGCCTTTGCCTGCTACATTGCCGGCAGCCCTTCATTCCATTGGAACAAATCGCTGATCGGCGAAGCCGAGGAAATGTTCGTCAATCGCCTTCAGCAGGAGGCTTTGAATGTGAAGGTTCTGCTCGGCGCAGGGGAGCTGGAGCTAAACCATATTTCTCAAAACAGCAAAAATGCCCAAAGGCTGGCGGAACGCCTGTCGATGTACGCCAGCTCAGGGATAACGGCCCGCTTTAAGGAATTTGAAGGGGAGGGGCATGTAACTGTACTGCCGGCATTAATCAGCCGGGCGTTACAATTTGCATTCCATCCTTGAGAGAAAGGGGGATGAGCTCAGATAGAAGCATGAGGGAGAGAGGCCGCAAATTGGAGCGGACTGGGTATAGGTATAGGGCATGAGGTCAGCAAATTAAAAGTGCAAGGGAGGGCTGATGAGGTGGAATATACGGGGATTAAAGGAAAGGTCGCTTTGGTGACCGGAGCTGCCCAGGGAATCGGCGAGGCTGTTGTCAGGGAACTGGCGGAGGCTGGAGCGATTGTAGCGGCCCTCGATCTGAACGGGGCTGGTGTCGAGGGTGTAGTGGCCGAGCTGCGAACCCAAGGGTGCCAAGCCCAGGCGTTCGCAGTCGATGTTGCGGACAGTCCGGCTGTGGAAGCGGCTGTTGAACAGATTGAACGGGAGCTTGGCCCCGTTGAAATTCTCGTGAATGTAGCTGGTTTGCTGAGAATGGCTTATATCGAAGAGCTTCGTGATACGGATTGGGAGGCGGTATTTGCGGTGAATGCCAGCGGGGTGTTTCATGTATCCCGTTCCGTCGTGAAACGCATGGCTCCCCGCAAATCCGGCGCAATCGTGACCGTTGGCTCCAATGCAGCCTTAGTGCCGCGCACGCAAATGGCGGCCTACTGCGCCTCCAAGGCAGCAGCGGCCATGTTCACGAAATGCCTGGGCCTGGAGCAGGCCGCCAATCATATCCGCTGCAATATCGTCTCGCCGGGATCCACCGACACGGCGATGCAGCGGATGCTGTGGAACGGGCAGGATGGAGTCCAGGCGGTCATCGTCGGTTCGCCCGAATCGTACCGCCTCGGCATACCGCTCGGAAGGATCGCCGAGCCGGCCGATATTGCCGCTGCGGTGTTGTTTCTGGCGTCTGACCGGTCCCGGCATATTACGATGCTTGATTTGTGTATTGACGGAGGGGCAACATTGGGGGTCTAACGAAGGAAAGGGGATGTTGGAGGAAATGGCAAACCATGGAGCTGTATATGCAAACACGGCGGCACAACTGCTCGAGGAATACGAGTCGGGATTGTGTTTCTTTTTATCCTCACCAAGACGAACCTTGCTTGCTAAGGGCGAGTGGGCGAGATATTGGGCAGAGCCGGGGGAAGGCTCCCCGCAGGCTCTGTCTGATCGGGTTCAAGGGCTGCTAGCCTCAGCCGGACGCGCCGGCGGCGAACCGATCGTCGTTGGCGCGATTCCGTTCGATTTGGCGCAGCCGGCTGAGCTCGTTGTGCCTTTGACCACGCAGTGGGCTGGACCTCTTAGCTTTAGCGGAGAGGATCGATACGAGTCCCGCAGGGACAGTGCAGCAATCGGGAGGAACAGGATTGACGAAATAATCTCATCCGATCCCGAATTCGAGGTCAGCATGTATCCAGATCCTGAGCATTACAAGAAGAATGTCAACGAAGCGCTGGATCGGCTGAACCGGGACATGCTGCAAAAGGTCGTGCTTTCGAGGACGCTGCAGTTGACTTACGCCAAGCCGGTCGATATTTCCCGGCTGCTCCGCAATCTGGCCCGCCACAATCCGCAAGGTTATACCTTTGCGGTTAATTTGGCCGGCGGGGGTAGCACCTCGCCAGAGAAGGCGTCTGGCAGGGCTAAACCGGATTTAAGGGGAGCCGGAGTACGGACGCTGATCGGGGCCAGCCCGGAGCTGCTTATTACCAAAACGGGACTGAGCATCCGGGCGAATCCGCTGGCAGGCTCCGCACCCCGGAGCGATGATCCGGCTGAGGATGAACGCAGAGCAGCCGCGCTGCTTGCCTCGGCGAAGGACCGGTTCGAGCATCGTCTCGTCGTCGAGGCGGTTGAAGCAGCGCTCCGCCCGTATTGCAAGAGCCTGGACGTCCCTGAAGGTCCGTCGCTCGTGCAAACCGAGACGATGTGGCATCTGTCGACGGACATCTACGGAGAGCTTGCGAGCCCCGGGGCTACCGTCCTTGATCTTGCGTTGTCCCTGCATCCGACTCCGGCTATATGCGGAACGCCTACCGAGCTGGCTAGGGAAACAATCCGCGAAGTAGAGCAGTTTGAACGAGGCTTTTTCACCGGCATGGTCGGCTGGTGCGATGCTAAGGGAGATGGCGAATGGATCGTCACGATCCGCTGCGCCGAGGCGGAGGAAAGAAGCCTGCGTCTCTATGCCGGAGCGGGAATCGTGGCGGACTCCAGCGCCGAAGCTGAGCTGGCCGAAACGGCGGCAAAGTTCCGCACTTTGCTTTTGGCCATGGGGCTGCATGATCCGCAGTTCGCTTTCCGGGGCAATACAAAGGAGGGATATTGATGCTTGCTGGATTCCCGACATGGCCTCAAGAATTTGCTGAGCGTTACCGTCAGGAGGGTTGTTGGCGCGGAGAAACATTTGGCAATATGCTGCGGGATCGCGCGAAGGCTTACGGCGAACGGATTGCCATCGTCAGTGGCGAACGCCGTATCAGCTATGCGGAACTGGACGACCGGACGGACCGCCTTGCAGAAGGGTTACTGGGTATCGGGATTGAACCGCAGGATCGGGTCGTTGTTCAATTGCCGAACATTGCGGAATTCTTTGAAGTGATTTTTGCATTATTTCGGATCGGCGCACTGCCTGTATTCGCCTTGCCGCTGCATCGAAGGCATGAGATTTCATATATATCCGAGTTTTCCGGGGCGAAAGCTTATATTATAGCCGGCCAGGATGCGGGATTTGACTACCGCGAGCTGGCAAGGGAAGTCATTCGCGAGGTACCCTCGCTGCGCCATGTTCTGGTCGCCGGTGAAGCGCAGGAGTTTGTAGCACTGGAGGAGCTATACGGAGAGCCGGGAGAGCCGAAGACGGGCGGCGAAGATGAAACTTCTGCGAACAAGCGTGATGAGAACGGGAAGCAGGACGGCAGGCTGTCCCAGCCACACCCGGGAGATGTCGCATTCCTTCAACTTTCGGGCGGAACGACAGGATTGCCGAAGCTGATTCCCCGCACGCATGACGACTATATTTATTCGCTGCGCCTTAGTGCGGAAATCTGCGGGCTGAATGAACATAGCGTCTATCTGGCCGTGCTTCCGGTAGCGCATAATTATCCGCTTAGCTCGCCGGGCGTGCTGGGCACGTTATACGCCGGGGGCCGCGTCGTGCTCGCACGAGGGGCCAGCCCGGACGAGGCCTTCCCATTGCTGGTCCGCGAGCGGGTCACGATTACCGCGCTGGTACCGCCCCTTGCTCTCATATGGCTTGATGCGGCGGATCGGCAGCGTATCGAATTCCCTCATTTGCAGGTGCTCCAGGTCGGCGGCGCGAAATTCAGCGCCGCGGCGGCTGCACGCGTGAAGCCGACCCTGGGCTGCCAGCTGCAGCAGGTATTCGGCATGGCCGAGGGGCTCGTCAATTATACGAGACTGGATGACCCGGACGAGGTCATCGTGAATACCCAAGGCCGGCCGATGTCGCCCTGGGACGAAGTCCGCATCGTTGATGACGAGGATAACGAGGTGCCACCTGGCGAGGCCGGCCATCTGCTTACCCGCGGCCCGTATACGATTCGCGGCTATTACAGAGCGAAGGAGCATAATGCGAAAGCCTTCACGAGCGACGGTTTCTACCGTACGGGGGATATTGTCCGGATCAATTCAGACGGCAACCTCATTGTAGAGGGGCGCGACAAAGACCAAATCAACCGGGGAGGGGAAAAGATCGCAGCCGAGGAGGTCGAGAACCAGCTTCTCGCCCATCCGGGGGTGCATGATGCCGCCGTGGTGGCTATGCCGGACGAATATTTGGGCGAGCGCACCTGTGCTTTCGTCATACCGCACCCAACTGCAGACACGCCTTTGTCGGGCGTGCAGATCAAGGCTTTTTTACGTGGACGCGGTCTGGCCGCCTTTAAAATTCCCGATCGGATCGAATTCATCGATTCTTTTCCGAAGACGAAGGTTGGCAAAGTCAGCAAAAAAGCGCTGCGTGAGCTAATAGCAGAGAAGCAGCGCTGATGAACGGCTATCTTCAAGATGAACATTTTTCTGGATAAATGTCGTTTCGGTCATTGGATAAAATTACAGTCGAAAGGATGATCTACATGGGTATCCCAGCCATTTTTCCTTATTCTATGCCTGCCGAGGCGGAGCTTCCCGCAAACAAAGTCGCTTGGCGGCCTGATCCGCAGCGGGCAGTACTGCTAATCCATGATATGCAAAATTATTTCCTGAAGCCTTACAATACTGCAGAATCTCCCATAGCCGAGCTATTCTCCAATATTCCCCGGATACGCAGTGAATGCGCGAAGCTGGGCATTCCCGTCGTCTATTCTGCGCAGCTTGGGGGTCAGCGTCCGGACGAGCGCGGCCTGCTGCAGGATTTCTGGGGGCCGGGGATCGGAACTGACCCGTTTGAGGCGCAAATTGCTGCCGAAGTCGCTCCTGGCATACAGGATATTCTGATGACCAAATGGCGGTACAGCGCGTTCCAGAGAACAGATCTGCTGGAATGGATGAGGGAACAGGCGCGTGATCAGCTGATCGTCAGCGGCATTTATGCCCATATCGGCTGTCTTCTCACCTCCTGCGAAGCGTTCATGCAGGATATCCAGCCGTTCTTTGTCGCTGATGCGGTTGCGGATTTCTCGCTTGAGAAGCACAAGCTCGCCCTGACCTACGCGGCTGAGCGGTGCGCGGTCACTCTGACGACACAGCGGCTGCTGGCCGAGTTGAACTCGGCAGTGTCTGCAAATGAGCCGGGCGGCTATCAGGAGCATAGCTTTTCCAGCAGTTTTTCAGCCCAATCTGCCCGATCCTCGCTTCAGGCGACGGCCTCTGCAAACCAAGTAATCGCTGCCTCCCGGGCCTTGGCTGTATTGCCATCGTCCTATGAGCAGCTGCGCCAGCAGGTCGCCGAATTGCTGCAGGAGGCGGCCGAAGAAATCGGCGGACAGGACAATTTGGTCGAGCTGTGGGGGTTGGATTCGATCCGGATCATGAGCCTGGCCGAACGATTTAGCCGCGGTGGAGAGGAGATTGCTTTTGCGGAGCTGGCCGAAGGGCCGACGCTGGAGAATTGGTGGCAGCTCCTGTCTGCACGAGTGAGTCCTTCCATTCCTAATGTTGACTATTTTTCACTGGGGAAAGAGGTGTAAGCATGCCAGTGCAAACGGAGGTTCGTTATCCTTTGACAGGGGCGCAATCCGGGATATGGTTCGCTCAGCAGCTTGACCCGGGTAATTCTATTTACAATACGGGCGAATATATCGAAATTCGCGGCTCGCTGAGGCTGGGGCTATTTGAGCAGGCTTTGCGGCGGGTGGTCGCGGAAGCGGAGACGCTGCAGCTTCGTTTCGGAGAAGATGAAGACGGGCCTTGGCAGAGGCTGGCGGACACGGAGGGAGAAGAGTGGAGCCTGCTTTGTTTGGATTTCAGCGGGGAGGATCAACCGCGGGCAGTTGCGGAAGCCTGGATGAAGCAAGATCTGGCCATACCGACGGATTTAATGAAGGGTCCATTGTTCCGTCAGGCCATTCTGCAGATCGCGCCAGACTGCTTCCTTTGGTATCAGAAAATCCATCATATCGCCATTGATGGCTTCGGCTTCTCGCTGCTCACCCGGAGGGTGGCTCAAATCTATACGGCTCTGTCCCGTGACGAGGCCATTGGGCGCAGCTTCGGTTCCTGGCAGGAGGTGCTGCAGGAGGAAGCCGCATACCGCGCATCCCAGCAGGAGCAGAAGGACCGCAAGTTCTGGATGTCGCGTTTTGCCGATCAGCCCGATGCTGTAGGCCTTGGCGGTAGGGTGCAGCGAACGGCGGACCGTTTTCTGCGCCAATCCGGCGAGCTGAACCCAAGCAGCATGAATGCGCTGCGGGCGGCCGCTGAATCGGCAGGGGCGAGCTGGCCGGAAATGATGGTGGCCGCATTGGCCGTATACATGCACCGGGCTACAGGAGCAGAGGACGTCATTCTCGGCATGCCAATGATGTGCCGTCTAGGCTCCGCATCACTGCGGGTGCCGGGTATGGTCATGAATCTGGTCCCTCTGCGCCTGACGATCCGCAAAGACATGAACCCGCTGGAAGTGGTCGCGCAGGTATCGCAAGAGCTGCGGGCTGCCAGACGGCATCAGAAATTCCGCCAGCAGGATCTGCGGCGCGAGCTCAAGCTGCTGGGCGAGCAGCAGCGGCTGTTCGGCCCGATCCTGAACATGATGCCGTTTGACGAAGCTCTGAGCTTCGGCGGCGCACCCGGAATCGTTCATAATTTGTCGGCAGGGCCTGTCGATGACTTGCTCGTTCATGTGCGCCCAAGGTCTGAGGACGGCGGGCTGCGGATCGATTTCGACGGCAATCCGGATATTTACGCCCCGGAGGAGCTGGAGAGGCACCATCAGCGCTTTATCCGTCTGCTGGAACAATTTGCGGCCGCAGATCCCGAACGTCCGGTGACGGATATTGAATGGCTGCTGGCCGATGAACGGTGGCAGGTACTTAAGGGCTGGAACCAAGCTGAGCAACAGGGTGCCTCCTGCGAAAGTCCGGGCCCTGCCGAATTGTTCGAGCAGCAAGCCGCAGCCAGGCCTGAAGCGGCTGCCGTCGCCTGCGAGGAATCAGTCCTCAGCTATGCCGAATTGAACGCGCAGGCGAATCGGCTCGCTCATTTCCTGATAGAACAGGGGGCAGGGCCCGAGCAGATCGTGGCCCTGGCTCTATCCCGTTCTCCCTTGATTGCCGCGGCGATCCTGGCCGTGCATAAAACCGGGGCCGCTTATTTGCCGCTCGATCCGGATTACCCGGCGGATCGCATCGCTTATATGATTGACAACGCCCGGCCGAGCTGCATCCTGACCGACCAGGCGTGCGAATCCAGCCTGTCCGGTTTCAGCGGGTCGTCCCGTCTGGTACTTGATGCTCCTGATACGATGGCCAGTTTACGGAAATATTCCGCTCAGAATCCGGTGGATGCCGAGCGTACTGCCCCCTTATCGCCGCTTCATCCGGCATATATACTTTATACTTCAGGCTCAACCGGTCTGCCGAAAGGAGTCATGGTGACCTATGGAAGCCTGGTTAATCTGATCACGGATATGCGGGAGCGGTTCCCGTTAACCGATCGGGATCGGATGCTGTCCGTAACGACGATCGCCTTCGACATCTCCGTGCTGGAGATCTACCTGCCTCTGACAACGGGGGCTTGCATGGATATCGCCCTGAAGGAGACGATTCTGGATGCTTCCGCGCTGGCCAAGCGGATTCGGGAACAGAAAATTACGCTGCTGCAGGCCACGCCGACCTTATTTCAAGAACTGGTGTCCAGCAGGCCTGAACCGTTAACAGGTTTGTCGGTTATTTCAGGCGGCGAGGCGCTTCCGGCAGGATTAAAGCTCGGCCTGCAAGCGCTGGGCTGTCAGGTGAACAACCAGTACGGACCGACAGAAACGACGATTTATTCCACCGCTGCAAGGCTGGGGGAGGAAGAGGCCAAGCCAGCGATCGGCAGGCCGGTTCGAAATACACAGCTCTATGTGCTGGACGATGCGCTGCAGCCTGTTCCGCCTGGCGTTGCAGGCGAGCTGTACATCGCCGGCGCCGGGCTGGCCCGCGGCTACCTGGACCGGCCGGGGATGACGGCGGAGCGCTTCGTGGCCAATCCGTACGGAGCCCCGGGCAAGCGGATGTATCGTACTGGCGACCTTGTGCGCTGGCAAGCGGACGGTTCGCTGGATTATATCGGCCGAGCCGACCATCAGATCAAAATACGGGGGGTTCGCATCGAACTAGGCGAGATTATTTCCGTATTCTCCCGGCATCCTGCCATTGAGCAGGTGACGGTGATGGCCCGGGAGGATCGTCCTGGGGAGAAGCGGCTGGTCGCTTACATGGTGCCTGCTGCCTCTGTTGCCATGGATCCCGCCGAGCTGCGCCGTTATGCTGCGGAGCATTTGCCCGAGTATATGGTTCCTTCGGCATTCGTGGAACTTAGCGAAATGCCGCTGACGCCGAACCGGAAAATTGACCATAAAGCTCTGCCCGCGCCAGCAGGCATGATCCAGTCGTCAGGACTCGCGCCGCGGTCGCCGCAGGAGGAGCTGTTATGCCAATTGTTCGCGGAGGTATTAGGGCGGGCACGCGTCGGCATTGACGACGACTTCTTTGAGATGGGAGGGCATTCGCTGCTTGCCGGCCGGCTGACTGCACGGATTCGCGACGTGTTCGGCGCAGAAATCGGCATCCGCCATTTATTTGAAACGCCTACCGTGTCTGGGCTAATCCAGTATCTGGACACGGCGAAGCAGACGAGGCCGCCCGTTCGCCCGGCAGAGCGTCCGGAGCAGGTTCCGCTATCTTTTGCCCAGCGGCGCTTGTGGTTTCTGTACCGGATGGAGGGGCCAAACCCGACATATAACATGCCGTGGGCCGCCCGAATATCCGGACCGCTGGATGTGGAGGCCCTGGAGCTAGCGCTTGGCGATGTGGTAGAGCGGCACGAGTCGCTGCGGACTATCTTTCCTGACGAGACGGGCGTGCCGCAGCAGCGGATTCTAAACGCAGATCAAGCAAGACCGAAACTGATCGTTACAAAGACGAGCGAAAAAGACCTGGAGGCGAACATAGCCGAGGGCGCTGGCTACAGCTTTGATTTATGCTCGGAGACGCCTTTCCGCGCGCAGCTGTTCGTGCTTGGTCCAGAGAAGCATGTGCTGCTTCTGCTGATGCATCATATTGCCGGAGACGGCTGGTCGCTGACGCCGTTAGGATGCGACCTGTCCGCCGCTTATTCGGCCCGGTGCCGGAAGGAGCAGCCGTCATGGCCGCCGCTGTCCGTGCAGTACGCCGATTATGTACTGTGGCAGGAGCAACTGCTTGGCGTTGAAGGAGACTCCGGCAGCCTCTATGCACGTCAGCTAGAGTTCTGGAAAAATGAGCTTCATCAGCTGCCGGATCAGCTTGAGCTGCCGACCGATCGTCCGCGACCGGCCGTTTCCAGCTATGAAGGAGGTGTTGTTCCTTTCGAACTTGACGGGGAGCTGCATGCCCGGCTGCTGCAGGTGGCGAAGGATAACAAGGCCAGCTTGTTCATGGTGCTGCACGCCGCGCTGGCTGCACTGCTCACCCGGCTTGGCGGAGGAGACGACATTCCGATCGGCAGCCCGATTGCCGGAAGAAATGATGATGCGCTCGGCGGACTGGTGGGCATGTTCATCAATACGCTCGTGCTGCGGGCGGATACGTCGGGAAATCCGAGCTTCACCGAGCTCATCGCCCGGGTACGGCAAGCGGATCTGGCCGCTTATGAGCACCAGGACTTGCCGTTCGAACGGCTGGTGGAGGTGCTGAATCCGGCACGCTCACGCGCACGGCATCCGTTGTTTCAAATCATGCTGGTGCTGCAAAATGAACTGGAAGCGCCGCTTCAGTTCCCGGATGCGGTCACATCCCTGAAGATGGTTAGCTCCGGCACGGCGAAGTTCGACCTGACGGTGGAGCTGAATGAACGGCGCGGCGCAGATGGCAGCCCAGGCGGACTAAGCGGCTTGCTGGAATACAGCAAAGATTTATACGAGCCGTCTACGGCAGAGGCCTTTACCTATAGATATGTACAGGTGCTCGAGGCGTTAGCACAAAATCCGGAGCAGCCAATTGCAAACGCGGATATTCTGACCCCGGCGGAGCGCCAGGCCTTTCTGATGGATGCACGCGGAACGGTCAGCGAAACGACTAGCCTTGCCGCCGCTCAGGGAACAGCTTCAGAGCACCCCTGCGGCAGTATGGAGGTTTCGCCCGAAGCCAGTCTGTTCGCGCTGTTCGAGGCGCAGGCGGCCAAATTGCCGGATGCGGTTGCAGCGTTTTGCGAGGGCGAGAGCCTAAGCTACGCTCAGCTGAATGCCGCGGCAAACCGCCTGGCCCACGTGCTGATCGGGGGCGGTGTGGCCGCCGGCCAAACGGTGGCGCTTGCCCTGCCGCGCTCCCTGGAGCTGGTCATAAGCTTACTGGCTGTCCTCAAGGCCGGCGCGGCTTACCTCCCCCTCGATCCCGACTACCCGGCTGAGCGGCTGGAGTGGATGGTCGAGGATGCGAAGCCGGTGTATATGATTACGAACGAACAGGCAGCGGGCCAAATGCCGAATACGCTGCTTACACCGAAGATCGTGCTTGACGATTCGGCTGTGGAGCAGCGGCTTCGGGACAGCTCCGAGCGTAACCCGCGCGAGGATGAACGGAGCGGTCTCGTAACCCCGATAAGTCCGGCCTATATGATATATACCTCGGGCTCGACGGGTAAGCCGAAGGGCGTGGTTATTCCACATCACAATGTCATCCGGTTATTTGCGGCTACTGACTCCTGGTTCCATTTCAGTGCGGATGATGTCTGGACGCTATTCCACTCCTACGCTTTCGATTTCTCCGTATGGGAACTGTGGGGAGCACTGCTCTATGGCGGCCGTCTCGTCGTCGTGCCATATGAAATCAGCCGTTCGCCTGCGGAATTTCTGCAGCTGCTGGCCGAGGAGCAGGTAACTGTGCTCAATCAGACGCCGTCGGCCTTCTATGCCTTCATGCAGGCGGATCGGGAGAATGCGGAACTGGGGCAGGAGCTTGCACTGCGGTATGTGATTTTCGGAGGAGAGGCGTTGGAGCTGGGCCGCCTGAAGGATTGGTATGAGCGTCATCCGGACGATGCGCCCAAGCTGATCAACATGTACGGCATCACGGAGACAACCGTGCATGTCAGCTATCTTGAACTGGACAAAAACAGTGCATCCCAGGGAGGGAGCAGCCTGATCGGCCGCCCGATCCCGGATTTGCGGGTCTATGTGCTGGATTCATCCCTTCAGCCGGTGCCGCCTGGCGTCATTGGGGAGATGTACGTAGCTGGCGCTGGACTAGCTCAAGGCTATTGGGGACGGCCGGATCTGACGGCGGAGCGTTTCATCGCCGATCCATACGGACCGCCGGGTACCCGCATGTATCGGACTGGAGATCTGGCCAAGCGGCTGCCGGACGGCTCGCTCGATTATTTGGGCCGCGGAGACCAGCAGGTGAAAATTCGCGGTTTCCGCATCGAATTGGGTGAAATCGAGGCGGTGCTCGCCAGCTATCCCGGCGTGGAGCAAGCGGCGGTCATCGCCCGGGAAGACCAGCCGGGAGACAAGCGGCTCGCAGCCTATATCGTGCCCGGCCCAGGAGCAGAGCTTATGCTGGCTGATCTGCGCCGCTACGCAGCTTCCAGCCTGCCGGAGTATATGGTGCCGTCGGCGATCATCCATTTGGATTCGCTGCCGCTTACGCCGAACGGCAAGCTGGATCGCAAGGCGCTGCCCGCACCGGAGTATACCTTGTCTCCGGAAGGCAGGGGGCCGAGAACTCCGCAGGAAGAAGTGCTGTGCGACTTATTCGCCGAGGTGCTTGGCCTGCCGCGCGTCAGCATCGACGACGGATTCTTCGAGCTTGGCGGACATTCGCTGCTGGCCGTGCGCCTCATGAGCCGAATTCGTGAAACGATGGGCCGGGAGCTTGGCATCGGCCTGCTGTTCGAGGCTCCGACCGTGGCGGGCCTTGGGGAGAAGCTGTACTCGGATCAGGGACAAAGCGCGCTTTCGGTGCTGCTGCCGCTTCGCACGGAGGGCAAGGAAATCCCGTTGTTCTGCGTGCATCCGGCAGGCGGGCTAAGCTGGTGTTATGCGGGTCTGATGAAGCATCTCGGCATGGATTATCCGATTTATGGCTTGCAGGCGCGGGGCATTGCTGAGGCAGATCAGTATCCTGGAACGCTGGAGGAAATGACGGCCGATTATATCGCTCAGATCCGTACCGTTCAGCCGCACGGGCCGTATCGTCTGTTGGGCTGGTCGTTTGGCGGAAATGTCGCACAGGCGATGGCGGTACAGCTGCAGCACGAGGGGGAGGAAGTAGCGTTCCTGGCCATGCTCGATGCTTTTCCAAGCCATTATTTGCCGCTGCGCGGCGAGGCCAGCGAGGACGAGGCGTTGATTGCGCTGCTTGCTTTAGGCGGCTATGATCCCGACTCGATCAAGGACGGTCCGCTGGATATTGCGCGGGCGATCGAGATTTTGCGCAGCGACGGCAGTGCTCTGGCCAGCCTGGACGAGGAAATTATTTTAAATTTGAAAAATACGTACGAAAATTCGGTGCGCCTACTAAGCGCCTTCGTTCCCGAAAAATACGAGGGAGACCTGCTGTTCTTCCACTCGACCATCATCCCGGAATGGTTCGACCCGATTGAACCGGAAATGTGGGCTCCATATATCGGAGGACAGATTGAAAGGCATGACATCGCTTGCCGCCATAAGGACTTGTGCCAGCCGGGACCGCTGGCGGAGATCGGCCAGGTATTGCTGGCGAAGCTGCAGGTCAGATAAGGGCGGAAGCAAGCATACAGGAACAAGGAGGGATATAAAGATGGCAAATCCATTTGAACATACAGACGGCGTATTTATGGTGCTCGTGAACGATGAGGGGCAATATTCGCTTTGGCCGGCGTTCATTCAGGTGCCCGGAGGCTGGAAGGTGGCTCTTGGCGAAAGCTCGCGCGGTGTTTGCCTCGATTATATCGAAGCAAGGTGGAAGGATATGCGCCCCCTTTCACTGCAAAACGCGGTACCGCAGATGTATTATAATGAGACCGGCCGATAACGAAAAATTCTAAGGAGATCTCCTGCGCACATCTTTAAGACTGCGTAATAACGGATCGCTCCGTGCTATAGCCTCCAGAATCACGAAGAGTGACTTCTGGAGGTTTTGTTTTCTGTCACTTCTGGAAATGATTTGGGTTTTGATGGTACAGTGGAGGCAGAAGGCGTTTCCCGCTTTACAATAAAATGTGGAGAGAGAAGATGAAAAGAACCGTATGGCTTTTGGTGGGTATTATCGTCATTACTAATGTTCTGTGGCTGTATTTGTTTCGGAATGCGGAGCAGTCTGCCGTCACGGCTAATTCGGGTGCAAGCTTGTATTTGCTTCACGGAACGGGCGAAACATGGGATGTAACCGATTATAAGATTATGATAGCGGCAGATAAAATTTTAAGGGGGCGTGCCTCTTTAAATTACAAGGGAGATCCTGAGGAGCTCAGTCAGAGTAAATTTTTCGGAATAAAATTTTATGAAGTGAATAGCCGGGGCGAGAAGGAAGTCGTGTACTCGAGTGAGTTTCACTCTAATAACGGAGAAGTGTCCATCCTGGATAATGTCAGAGAAATTGGCTCATTAACGGGCCCCTATTCCTATGGGGAGCTGGAGAAGGACAGGTCAAATTATGAGAGCACTTCGCTGGAGCTCACTTGGCAGGATAACGAAGGACAACGGCATACTGAGATCATAGAGCTTGAAATCGACCAAGAGATTCGTATCACAGCCGATAAATAGGCTGGAATAAAGGACTTGGGGTGAAATGATGTTATCGCTAAAACAAACGAATGATTATTTGCGCCGGTTAGGCATGGAGAGGCAGCAGCCGACGATGGAATTTTTATTTGCACTGCACCGTGCCCATGTCGAGAGAATTGCGTGGCAGACGATCGACCTGTTTGCCGGCAAGCCTGTCCCGATCGATTCCGGTAGTTTGATTCATCATATCATTTATCGTGGAGGAGGATATTGCTTTCACCTCAACGGGGCATTCCATCTTTTATTGCGTTCTTTAGGATATCATGTGTCTTTACACCGGGCTGGGGTGCAGTCTCATGGCCAAGAAGCCAGGATCGATTCCTTTCATTTAGGTCTGTCCGTTCGTCTGCCTATTAAGAATAAAAATATTAGAGATGCCGAGGCGCAAACATGGCTTGTTGACGTTGGATTGGGCGATATGCTGTATGAGCCGGTTCCGCTTGATTTTGGGGAGCATAAGCAAGGCTTTCATACTTATAAGCTTACCGAGTCCAGTGTCGTTACGCCGGGTTGGCGATTGGCGCATGATCCTCTAGGAGCTTTTATCGGAGTTGATATCGACCCTGAGGCCGTCCCCAATATGGCTGAATTTATTCCGAAGCATGAGCATCTGAGCTCGTCTCCAGAATCTACGTGGATTCATTTGCTGCTGGTACGAAACAGGCATAAGACAGGCAGCAATGAGCTTCGAGGATGTGTATTCAGCAAACGCGATGAGCGGGGGCTGGCCAAAAGCGAAATTACAATTCGTTCCGAATGGTTTGAACTATTGAGCGATGTATTTGGCGAACCGTTAAATCACTTCAGCCAGCTTGAAAAAGATGAATTATGGACGAAAGTTCTAAAAGTCCATGAGGAGTGGAAAAGGAAGCAGTAAACCGCCCTCCTGCAAAATTCATTTCACGCAGACCCTGACTCTCCTGTTAGGGGAGGCCGTAAAGTGAAATTGAAAGGAGGAAGCCAGATGCTCTGCACGGTCAAAGAGATATCCTCACTGTCCAATGTGACGGTCAAGACGCTTCATCATTATCACAAACAGCAGCTCGGAAGTCGAGCATCTAATCCGCAGGCACTTGGAATTTATGAACCGTTACGGCCATGCTGTATCGGCTCAGGACTTTGCGGCACAGACACGCTATTTCCTCACCGACTCGTTCCATCTGCAGATGCTGGAGGGGCAGCAGACAGGGCTGGCGTACTATCTATCGGCAGCGGCCGAGTCTTATGTGGCTATGAAATAAAAACAAGATCCGGCCTTAGCAGACAAATTGCTATAAGCCGGATCCTGTTTATTTCGTCGTCATGTTCTCTCTTCAATGATAATATCCAGCCTAATTTCCTTCGTTTCCGGGTCAAAGGCAATGTTCTTCAGCGATATACCGGATGGCTGCCCCGGAAAAGAGGTGGATATTCTCCCATGATCCAGAAGCTCGGTCTTGCTGCTGCTTCCAGGGAAAGGATCTCCCCGGTCCCCGCTATTGCGGTCATTCGGATCATTCAAGTCTTCATTCCCGTCGGCCTGGATCAAATACATGCCGGGGGCAGCGCTTTTGGTTTGATCATAATCCTCATCGATTCGCCATACTAACAGGCCTTCGCCCGGCAGTTCACCATCAAATTTCTCCCGGATTCTGTTCTCAAGCAGAAGGTACTGTTTGCCGGTATAGCCCGGCCCTTTAATTTTAACCACTTTGCCATCGGCCGATGTCACCGGGAGCAGCGTCAGCCCGCTCCGGCTTTGATGAATCTTCTCGCCTTCAATCCATCCATGCTGCAGTTTATGCAGTCCTGCCGGATGAACCGGACGCATCTCCCTGCCGGCATAGGAACCGCTGGCCATCACGTCCCACATCCCATTTCCGTCCCAATGGTCACCGTCGGCATCATAGTTTGGATCATAGAAATCATCCCATTGGAATGCCAGATGTCCAAGCTCATGCGCACATACCCCGAGCAGAGCTTCCTGGGGCACCATTAAGTAAGTAGCAGCTGTAAGTCCAGGAGCAACTTCTTTGGGTTTAACCATTTGCCACTTATGGGACCAGATATGGTTGCCGCTCAGCGGCGGGAGGATTTTCTCGGCTCCGCGTCCGGCATGTACGATGAATAACGCCGTAATCGTCCCATTGTCAAGGGCATCCAGCTGGGATGGAAAAGAAACACCGTGGGCCAGTGCGGCATCGACGGCATCCTCAGCGAGCTTTCTGGCATCCCGCGGATAGTATTCCCGGTTGAGCTTATCGGTAAGGCCTGAGTTGCCATTCGTGTAGTAGGAATAGGTCTGCGGCATTCTAAGCCAGCCGTGGACTTCACCCTGGATTTGCACCAGCCCCCGGCTAACTTCGTCATAATAATCCGCCATACTGCCGGTTGTATGGGTATTGCGGGAGAAGAGCAGATCTTCATAGTGCTCTTTGGAGAGAACCCCCGGCATATCGGAAAAATCGACGAGAAGCACTTTGACATGAAGCTCACCCGTTACTGGTTTGCGCGGGGTGTGAATCAACTCCGCCCCTGCAGGAGGCATGCCTGTTACATGGTCATCCATTCCCGGATGGTTGTGGGCAGGGTTCTGATATCCCCGGGCAATGAGAAACTGGCTGTAAGTAAACCCGGCAGATTTCCAGTTTCTTTGATATTCATTTACCAGATAAGCAGTGACCTCCGGAGAGGGCGGGACTTGCCGTAATTGGTTCATGATGATTCTCCTTTCTATGGTTTAGAATGGACCAATCAACATTAAATTAATTACCTGTCAGATAAATATTCGGCTTGGGTGGTGCGCCCATCCCGTCTCCGAGATAGAATCCCGTATGCGGAGGCTGGTTGTAGCCGACATTCTGCCAGGCCACGCTCAGGCGGTAAACAGGATCATGCATTAAAGTATAGATGCGGTGGGAAGTCACGTCAGTGGTCGTATAAATGCGCAGCGCGGTGTTGTCAGAGGTACGCCAGATCGCTTCCTCCCGCCAGTCGCCTAGAATGTCCGCCTGAAGGCTCGGGTTGCCTTTGGTCGAGTTGTTCGAGGCGGTTCCTGTAGCTGTAAGTAGACGATTAGTTGTGCTCAGGCTGTAATTCCATTTGTCGATTTTGCCTGTGCCGCCGGTATGATCGAGCAGCTCGCGCAGCAAATCGCCGTCCCACCAGATGGCGAAGTTCGTAGAGTTCGGCGTGGCGTCGCTGATTTTCACGCCTTTCACGGAGTAGAGGCCGATGCCGGAAGCCCACAGCTCCGTCCCTTTCGTCCGGGGGTCAATGTCAGCAGCAAGTCCCCGGCCTGTATCCGTTCCGGTGCGGATGCCCCAATAGATTTGGCCTGTGGCCGCATTATGGATTTCCGCCCCGTATGCTGCGCTGGTTGACTCGTGAACGCCGAATACTTCAAGCCCGGCGCGGTCGGGGTCCAAATCGCTTACATGCAGCGCGTCGCCATGACCGAGTCCTGTCGTATACAACCCCTTGCCGTTGTCGTCAATGACGGCTGAGCCATAAATGATCTCGTCTTTGCCGTCGTTATCGACATCCGCGACGCTGAGGCTGTGATTGCCTTGCCCAGCATATGCGCTGTTGCCGGAAGTGTTGGAATCGAATGTCCATAGCTTAGTCAGCTTCCCGTCCCGCCAATTGTAGGCAACGAGCACGGATCTCGTATAGTAGCCGCGAGCCATCACAAAGCTAGGACGCTGCCCGTCCAAATATGCGACCCCGGCAAGAAAACGGTCCACACGGTTGCCATAGCTATCTCCCCAGTCGGAGACGTTGCCTCTCGCGGGCTCATAATTGACGGTTGTTAGGGCCTCGCCGTTGCTTCCTCTAAATACCGTCAAATATTCAGGGCCGGAGAGCACATACCCGCTTGAGTTGCGGTAATCGGCACTGGCGCTGCCTATCGTTCTGCCTACGCCGTCCACGGTTCCGTCGGCCGTCTTGAAGACGACCTCTGATTTGCCGTCCCCGTCGAGGTCATAGACGAGAAACTGCGTATAGTGCGCGCCTGCCCGAATGTTCTTGCCTAGATTAATACGCCACATCCGGGTGCCGTTCAGGCGGTAGGCATCGATGATTACCGGGCCGGTATAGCCGGATTGGGAATTGTCCTTGGAGTTGGAAGGATCCCATTTAAGTACGATTTCATAGTTCCCGTCCCCGTCCAGATCGCCTACGCTCGCATCATTGGCACTGTAGGTATAGGCAACCCCGTCTGGCGTCGTACCGCCGGGAGGCTGCTGAATCGGAACAGATAGATAGTTCTGTCCCCAGACCGCCGCCGTCTCGGATGCCGCCTGCTCCTGCCCGTTAAGCACCGCTCTTACTGTATAGGTCGAACTTGTTGTCCCTTGCGGGTCGATGTAATTGGTGCTGTTTGTAATGGGGCTGGGATTGACCCTAGTGCTTCCCCGGTACAGATTGAACGCGATATTGTCCGGCTCGGTGCCGAACAAGCGCCAGCTTACGAATACTCCATTGCTCACTTTGACAGCGACAACGCCGCGATTGAGCGACTCCATTTGCCTGGCCGATGCGGCATAAGCGGTGGAGCTTTCTCCAAAGATGAACAAAGGCAGCGATAACAGAAGGACAAGAAAGCATTGCATTGCTTTTCTCACGTAGGTTCTCGTAGAATAGTTCATGTTGCATACCTCCCTCGTTTTAATTAAAAAGATTTTTATTACTCAAAAAGAAAGGGCTTACATAATGCAATAATAAACAAAATTTACAATATTTACAATAGATTTGATAGTAAAAGTATGAAAAATCCAGAGTATAAATACTTTTTGTGGAAAATGTGAAATAAAGCGTCTGCTAGACAGGAGAGATTAGGCGATAAAAGAGGTGTATAGAATTGAGTTTATTTTACATAGAGTCGGGAGACACGAAGGCTCCACTGCTCGTATTTTTACATGGCGGCGGGGTAAGCGGTTGGATGTGGGATAAGCAAATAGAGCATTTTCAGGATTACCATTGCTTGGTTCCGGATTTGCCCGGGCATGGGCAAAGCTCCAGCATTCCTTTTTCGATATCAGGCAGTGCAGAATTCATCGCGAAACTGATTGAACCTATGGCCCAAGGCAAGACTGTTGTATTGATCGGATTTTCTTTAGGAGCGCAGGTAGCACTTCAATTGTTAAGCATGCGGCCGCAAGCGTTTGATTACGCGATCATCAACAGTGCGCTGGTAAGGCCTATTCCATTAGCGAAGCAAATCATCGGGCCTTCGATCAAGCTGACGCATTGGCTTATGAAGAATAGAAGTTTTTCCAAGCTTCAGGCTAAACAGCTGTATATCGGAAAGGATAGGCTCGAAAACTATTATCAAGAGACTTACCGGATGAAAGCGGAAACTCTGATTGCTATTTTGCAGGAAAATATGACCTTCCGAATCCCTGAGCAGTTTCATCAGTCTAGTGCGAAAATCCTCGTTACGGTTGGTGAGAAAGAGAAGAAGATGATGAGAAAATCCGCGGCAGAAATTGCGGGCAGCAATTCAAATTGTAAAAGCATGGTCATACCTCACATCGGCCATGGGGTGACTTTGGCTCAGCCGGAGTTATTTAATAAGATCGTGGAATCGTGGATACGAAAACCGTAAGTAATCAATACATATAAAGATCATGGACTCGTACGATGCTCTATGATCTTTTTTTGTTGCTAAATAACCTATGTGCACTATTCAATTCCATAAAATATCAATCTGGTTGGATGTTTTGTTCATTTCCTTGTTCAATTTATCAATGCTAACAGAGCTTTTGCTTATACTCAAAAGAATTATGGATGTTCCATAATATGGATAGTCATTGAAATCGCAAACATACTATAAAGGAGGACGTCTAGATGAGTAAAAAAATAGTCGCATTGCTGACGGCATGTTGTTTGATTTTCGGTACATGGCTTCATGGGCTAGGGGGAGGACAAGCATCAGCTGCCGATGAAACGGCAGACAACATGCTTGCAGCACCCCGGAGCCTATCGCTTGGGACAGACGGCAGAAGCCGGCTGTATCCAGACGATTGGTATCCAGGATTTAAAGATGAAGAGGGCAGGTTTCTACATGATTTCTCGTATGCCGGTTATCATCGCGGGGAGGCGCCAATTCCTCAAATCGATCCTTCCACCGGTATGGATGTGACGAAAGCGCCTTACCATGCTGACCGGACAGGAAGCCGCGATGCGACGGCAGCGATTCAGCAAGCCATTCATGATGCCGCCGCGAAGGGCGGAGGGGTAGTCTACCTTCCAGAGGGCACTTATCAGGTCAACCCGCCTGCCGGCAAAGATTACGCGTTAAATATCCCTGCCAGCCACATCGTGTTAAAAGGTGCGGGAATGAACAAAACCTTCATCTATAATGCGGCCGAAAATATGAAAGGAAAAGATATTATCCGCGTTGGAAATGGCGACTGGAAAAAAACGAATGTAACGACGCAGCTGCGAAAATCGGTATCCGAACCGACGGTATTGCTTCCGGTAGAGGATGCGGGCGGCTTTGCGGTGGGTGACTATGTGCTGATCACGTTTGATACGACACCGGAATTCCTGGCTGAACTCGGTATGCACAATAAATGGGCATCACGATTGGGGCGAGTAGAGCCGTTGTTCTACAGACAAATCGTGGCGGTTGATGCGGAGAACCGGACGATTACGGTCGACATTCCGACCCGTTACCCGCTGAAGGTAAGAGATCATATTACGATTACGAAGACGGAATCGCCAATCTCGGAAGTAGGGATCGAGGACTTCTCCATTTCGAACATTCAAAACTCGAAAAGCGGGTTAGGCGAAGATGATTTTAAAGTAGAAGGCACCGCGGGCTACGAGAGCGATAACTCGAAGGTGATTAACGTGATCGCCGCGGCTGACAGCTGGATCCGCAATATTAGCACATACAAGCCTGCGGGGAATTCAACCTATCATATTTTATCGAAGGGAATTATCCTTGACCGCACGAAGAACGTAACCGTTGACCAGGTGACGATGGAGCATCCGCAGTATCGCGGTGCAAACGGCAATGGATACTTGTATCAATTTATCGGCAACGATAATTTAATTGCCAACAGCCATGCTGTAGGGGCGCGGCACAGCTTTACATTTGCCAATTTCTCCGCGAACGGGAACGTGATGCATAACGTATATTCAGAAAATTCGTCGCTATTAACCGATTTTCATATGTACTTAAGCATGGCTAATCTGATCGATAATATGACATTGAACGGTGATGGCATTTCTGCCATAACGCGAGACTACGGTTCATCCGAGACGAATCGGCACGGTGTTGTCACGACGGAGAGCGTGTTCTGGAATACGACAGGCCAGGCGGCGCATCCAAGCAAAAGTGCAAACGGCATCATCGTGGAGTCCGAGCAGTTCGGCCACGGCTACGTTATCGGAACAAAAGGCGCTGTAACCGGAGTGAATGTACAAATCACCGGATCGATCGCCGATACGGATACGAGACCGTTTGATATGGCCGAAGGGATCGGGCAGGGTGAGCGCTTGACGCCGCAAAGTCTGTTCTCGGATCAATTCGAGCGAAGGGATAGAAGGTTCGATTGGGGGCTCTCATCTCTGCTTGTGAATGGAGAGGCGATCGACGGGATGCAGTTTTTGAGAACAAGTTACACGTACACTCTGCCTTACGGATCGACGCTGACACCAACAATTCAAGCGGCAGCCCTGGCTTCCGATGCGGAGATATCAATTACGCAGCCTTCGGGTACGAGCGGAACCGGCATCATTCGTGTGACAAAGGACGGCATTTCGCAGGAGTATCAGGTCAATCTTCGCGTAGCGGAAAATCCTGCGCTGCCCAAGAGCCTCGCGTTTGAACCCGATCGCTCCGCTTCTGGCTGGAGAGCAGTCGGTAATGCCATCAACGCAGGCAGCAGCGGACAACTGAAAGCTTATATTACGATGAATAGCGGCGAAGTTGTCCATGCCGGGCAGGAGGGCATTCCAGTTCAATACACGGTGGATCATAAGCAGCTTGGAACGTTACGAGGGAACATATTCACGGCAAAGAAGCCGGGCATCGTGAATATTACTGCAGAAAGCAAGCTAGGAGGCGTGACGGTAAAGAAAACGGAAGCCTTTGAGATCAAGGAAGCGATGCAGGGGCCGGAAGGAAAGCTCGCCGAAATTGCAGCAGTAACGGCAAGCGCGGATGACGGCAACGTTCCGGCAAACGCAGTGGATCGCGACCCGGACTCCAGATGGTCGGCAGAAGGCAGCGGACAATATTTGCTGCTTGAGCTGGATCGGGAGCAGTGGGTGGATCAAGTCAGTATTCTGTTCTATAACGGGAATCAGCGAGTGAACTATTTCGATCTCGAAGTGTCGGGGGACGGTATCCATTACGAGAAGGTGCTGGAGCGGGCGGCCAGCCATAAATATCATCCGAATCGTATCGAAACCTTTGAATTTGCGCCGGTAAAGGCAAAGTTCATTAAATACGCTGGAGAAGGCAACGAGCTTAACGGCTGGAATAGCATTCTGGAGATTTGGGTGCATAAGGCTGACGACGAAAACTAAAGGTGCTTTACTGGACAATAAAGACGTTACAGCAGAGAGAGGAGGGATGCCCCTCCTCTTTTTACTGCGCAAATTTACGATTGAATTGTAGAAATCGTCAGTGCGCAGGTACGAAATCGGCACGTGATTTGATGTTTTGCACATATCGGTGGGAGTGGTCCTTAGCTAGACTGAGAGCGTAATGCATTTCAATATATTCCTAAGCGGAGGTTTGAAGCAATGAGAAAAGTATGGACTTCCAGCCTAATCATTATGATGTTAGGCACGCTGCTCGGATGTTCGTCCGGAAGCGGTGACAAGGCAGGCGCCAGCGCGAACGGCAATGGCGGTGCAGCAGCGCCTAAAACAGAAGAAGCTGTGGAAGCGACGGTTTACCCGATCCAGACCGATAAGACGCTGTCTTATTGGGGAGAAATCAACGGTAACCTGATCGGCGTCAAGGCTTCGCATGACGAAATTCCGTTCTTTCAGGATTGGCAGAAGAAAACCGGGGTTACTTTAAAATTTACGGCCCCGCCGACAGGACAGGTGAAGGAAGCGATGAACGTGCTGCTGGCATCGGGCGATTTGCCGGATTTGCTCGAGTATAACTTCCTGGGCGATTTCCCGGGCGGGCCGGAGAAGGCGATCAGCGACGGGTATATTGTCAGGCTCAATGATCTCATCGATCAATATGCGCCTAATTTAAAGAAATATTTGGCGGAGAATCCCGACGTTGACAAAATGATCAAGACTGATAGCGGCAGCTACTACGCGTTTCCGTTCGTGAGGGGCGATGAATACTTACGGGTGTTCCAGGGACCGATCATCCGCAAGGACTGGCTGGATGAGCTAGGCTTGCCGGTGCCGGAAACAATCGACGAATGGACAGAGACGCTGCGGGCGTTTAAAGAGAAAAAAGGAGCCGCAGCCCCGCTTTCCTTCGTCAGCAAGCCGCGATTTTTCAATGAATCCGGAAATGGTGCTTTTATCGGAGCCTTCGGTATAAACCGCGGATTTTACCAGGAGGGCGGAGTAATCAAATATGGTCCGGCCGAGCCCGGGTTCAAAGAATATTTACGCCTATTCCATGACTGGTATAAGGAGGGCTTAATCGACAAAAACGCAGCTACGGCTGATACTAAGTCGCTGGACGGTAATATCGCATCCGGGGCGACAGGCGCAACGATCGGCAACGCTGGCGGCGGGATCGGCAAATGGCAGCCGCTCGTGGAAGCGAATGATCCGAAAGCCGTACTTGTGGGGGCGCCTTATCCGGTGCTGAACAAGGGCGATAAGCCGAAATTTGGACAGCGCAACCAGGCCTATGCTTCCGAAGGCACTGTGGCGATTACAACCGCGGCCAAGGATCCCGAGCTGGCGGTACGCATGCTGGACTATGGCTATAGTGAGGAAGGCCGCTTGTTCTTCAACTTCGGAACCGAAGGTGTCAGCTACAACATGGAGAACGGTTATCCGACATATACCGATTTGGTGCTGAAGAATCCGGATAAGCTGGCGCCAGCCCAAGGCATTTCATTGTATGCCCGGGGCAGCTACAACGGCCCGTTCATTCAGGACAAACGCTATGCCGAGCAATTCTTCGCGCTGCAAACCCAGCGCGATGCGGTGACCACCTGGCAGAATACGGATTCGGCGAAATACAATTTGCCGCCGATTACGCCAACGCCGGAGGAGAGCTCGGAGTATGCGGCGATCATGAACGATATTAATACGCTAGTGGACGAGATGACGCTTAAGATTATTTTGGGCGCTGAGCCGATCGACCAATACGAAAGCTACGTCGCCAAGATGAAATCGCTGAAACTGGATCGCGCGATTGAGATTCAAAACGCTGCCTTGGAGCGCTACAACAGTCGCTAAGAAAATGCAAGGAAGAGGGCCGATGCGGCCCTCTCCAATTGAAATGAGGTGAATGACAACGCCATGGCGAATCCGCAATCCTTCAAGCGCCGGTTTATCCGGGATTTCATCCTCAATAAATATCTGTATCTGATGATACTTCCGGTCATAGCCTACTATATTATTTTTCATTACGGGCCGATGTACGGAGCGCTGATCGCTTTCAAGAATTATTCGCCGATGAAGGGCATTCTCGGCAGTGATTGGGTGGGGTTTCAGCATTTTCAGGACTTTTTCAACAGCTACTATTTCCTGCGAATTTTGAAAAATACGCTGCTCATTAGTCTCTACTCGCTGCTGTTTGAGTTTCCGGCGCCCATTCTGCTTGCTCTGCTCATTAATGAAGTGCGGCATCGCTTATTTAAGCGGGTCGTTCAAACGATTACGTACATGCCCTACTTCATCTCGCTCGTCGTCATTTGCGGGATTATTACCGACTTTACGAATGCTGACGGCTTGATTAACCGATTGTTCGTCTGGCTTGGCTACGATGGGCAGGCGATGCTGCAGAAGCCGGAGCTGTTCCGCCCGGTCTATATTTTGTCGGAGATCTGGCAGCGGATCGGCTGGGAGTCGATTATTTATATCGCCGCTTTGATGGGCATTGATCAGGAACAGTATGAGGCGGCGCGGATGGACGGAGCGAACCGTTTTAAACAGATGCTCTACATTACACTGCCCGGGATTTTGCCAACGATCGCTATTATGCTTATTTTGCGAATGGGAAATTTGCTTAATGTCGGCTTTGAGAAAATCATACTTCTGTACAATCCGGTCACCTACGAGACGGCTGACGTAATCTCTTCCTTCGTCTACCGCAAAGGGCTGCTCGAATTCGGCTGGAGCTACAGCGCAGCGGTCGGCCTGTTTAACTCGGTGATCAATCTCATTCTGCTAATAACGGCCAACTATATCAGCCGCAGAGTGAGCAAAAGCAGCTTATGGTGAGGTGAAAATGGATGAACAAAACGAAGGTTGGCTTATTCGACCGCGCCTTTGATATCGGTATATATATCATTTTGATTTTGCTGGTTGTCGTTACGCTGTATCCGCTGCTCTACGTGCTGTTCGCCTCGTTCAGCGATGCCGGTAAGCTAATTGTCAATAAGGGGATCCTTTGGAGGCCGCTAGGGTTCAGCCTGGACGCATACAAGAGTGTTATGGCCAATCCAGGCATCGGCATCGGATACCGGAACACGATTTTTATCGTCATTATGGGCGTTGCGGTGAATTTGTTTATGACTGCGCTAGGCGCGTATGTTTTGTCCCGCAAAAATGTCATGTGGAACAATGTGCTGATGTTCATCATCGTGTTTACGATGTTTTTCGGTGGCGGCCTTATTCCGCTCTATTTAATCGTAAAAGGGGTGGGCCTGCTTGATACGCTCTGGTCGACGATTATTCCGTTTGCGGTCAGTACGTTCAATCTGATTATTATGCGGACCTCCTTTATGGGAATCCCCGACAGCCTGGAGGAATCGGCGAAGATTGATGGCGCGAACCACTTTACGATTCTGTTCCGCATCATTATACCGTTATCGATGCCGGTCATCGCCGTGATGATTTTGTATTATGCGGTAGATAAGTGGAATGGCTGGTTCTATGCATCGGTGTTTATCAAGAGCCGCGAGCTTTTTCCACTGCAGCTTGTGCTCAGGGAAATTCTGATTGCCAATTCGACCGACAGCATGTCGGCGGGGGCATCGGCGGGCGACCGCCATCAGATCGGCGAGACGATCAAGTATGCGACGATTATGGTCGCCACGGTTCCGATTTTATGCGTCTACCCTTTTGTACAGCGGTTTTTCGTTAAGGGCGTCATGATCGGTTCATTAAAAGGATAAACAAGGATCGCAATTTTGGATGAGGAGGCATGGATATGAGCGGGTTGAAGGGTTTGAACGCGGCAGCCGTTTGGGAGCAAATCGGCTTGAAGCTTGATGTGATGATCGCGGCGATGGGGGAGAAATCCCCACATGTCGCCGGAGCTACAGGGAAATATGATGATATGCGGCTTGATTGGTGGACATCCGGTTTTTGGCCGGGGATGCTGTGGATAGCCTATGATATAACGGGGGCAGAACGGTACAAGAAGGCAGCCTGGAACTGGGATGAGCGGCTGGAGAAGTTAATGCTGCAGGCTAATAACTTCGATCATGACGTGGGCTTTCAGTTCCTGCCTACAGCAGCTATCAAGTATAAGCTGACCGGGGATGCAGAGGCGAGAAGGCGCGCGCTTTACGCGGCCAATTTTCTGGCAGGGCGATTCAATTTGCGAGGCAAGTTCATTCGAGCCTGGAACGGGGATAAGCATGGCTGGTCCATCGTGGACACAGGCATGAATTTATCTTTACTATTTTGGGCGGCCAGCGAGAGTGGCGATCCGCGATTTTCGCATATTGCGCAGGAGCATGCGAATACGATGCTGAATTATTTCATCAGAGAGGACGGATCTGTGCATCATATTATCGATTTCGACCCGGTGACCGGTGAAATCGCAGAAGCGATCGGCGGGCAGGGAGCCGGGCCGGATTCGGCCTGGAGCAGAGGGGCGGCGTGGGCGCTGTACGGCATGGCCAACACCTTCCGTTACACGGGAGAACCTAAGTATCTTCAAGCTGCACAGCGTGTAGCGAACTTCTTTATCGCCCATTTGCCGGAGGATCAAGTTCCGCATTGGGATTTTCGGGTAGAGACCGGTCTTGAGGGAGAGCCGCGGGACAGCTCGGCCGGAGCATGCGCGGCCTCAGGATTACTTGAGCTGGCTGATTTGCTGCGTGAACCGGAAGGACGGTGCTACCGCATGGCGGCCGAACGGATTCTCGGTTCCTTGTATGAGAACTATGGAACATGGGATCTCCCCACGCATGAAGCCATTTTGCTGCAGGGAACCGGGCATAAGCCCGCCGGACAGAATGTCAACGTTTCGCTCATTTACGGCGACTACTTTTTTGTTGAAGCGATTGCGAAGCTGAACGGCTGGAGCCATCGCATATTCTAATCAGGTACTTACGGATATAAATAAATTTTTAGCGCAGGTAACCCGGGGACTTCGCGTCCCATTGGGCTATTTGCGTTTTATATGGGGAGATACGCCTTTGGTTAGAGGTTTTGTCAATCGAATTGCAGCTTTTAGGCATTCCGAAATCCGGCATTTTATCGGTATAATGAAATTGTAAACGTTTTAATTTTAATCAATTTAATCGAATATACGGGTGATGATAGCTTGATAAATATTCACTATTTATGGCAGAGACGCAAGAGCATTATTGTCACTTGGCTGCTGTCTTACAGCGCGGTTCTTTTCGTGCCGATTATGATCAGCCTGGTCATTTATTCTCAGGCGAGTCATGCGCTAAAGAGCGAGATTCACCGTGCCAACGATTCTTTGCTGAAGCAGATGCGCTACACGATCGATAATCAGATCGATCTGATGAAACGTCTTAACATGGAGATAACCTGGAACGGCAAACTCCAAAATTTAATGTATTCCAACAGGCCGGCAAACGAGGCGCCCTTCGCAGCCTATCAGCTTGTAAAGGAATTTCGGCTGTACAAAACATCTTATGCTTCAATCGATGAATTCTACGTCGTTTGGGATCAAGGGGATTCCGTACTGCGTTCCGGAAATATCAGAGATATGAGAACGGCATTTTATACGATTCACAATACGGGGACTCTCTCCTTTGACCAATGGCTGGAGACGATTCACAAGGCGGGAACGAAACGATTCACGGTGCTTCCCCGTCTGGACGCTGCTCCGGTACAGACCTCCATCGCGTACATTACACAGCTGCCCTATGATTTGAACGGCAGGGAGACCGGGACCGTCGTAGTGATGGCGGATGCGGAAAAATTCCATGCGGCGATCGAGAACATTTCTGGCTTTAGCGGCGGTTTGCTGCTGATTTTGAATCAGGACAATGAGATTCTTCTATCAAATCGGCCGGGGGCGCCGGAGTTGAAGCCTTTTATGGAGGGTGAGCGAGTCCGGCTATCCTCACCCCAGACCGGTGACTCCGAGCTGTTCTATATTCCTTCGGAAGTATCAGAACTGAAGTATGCCTTGATCATTCCAAGCAGCATCTATTGGCAGAAGGCGGAATATGTCCGCAGCTTTACTTATATCAGCATCCTGATCAGTGTCATTGGCGCTGGGGTGTTGACCTGGTTTTTCATGCGCCGTAATTATTCGCCGATTCAGGAGCTCGTGCAATCCATCAACGATAAGAATAGGGCAGAAGAGCTTGGGGACGGGAACGAACTGCGGATCATTCTAAGGGCGATATTAAACGCCAGAAGCGAGAAGGACCAGATCGCCATGCAGCTGAAAAAACATCAGCAGGTGCTCAGGTCCAACATGATTCATCGGCTGCTTAAGGGGAGGCTGGACACCCCTGTGCCGTATGAGGAGGCGTTCCGTTCTTTTCATATGACGCTGTATTCCAATAAGTTCGCAGTGATTTTATTAGTTCTCGAAAATGAAGAAAGCCTCTATGAGAAGCTGCCGGGTATTGATCTTAATGAGAGAAGGAAGCTGATCCCGTTTATTATCGCCAACGTCGTGGAGGAATTGGCTGGTCAGCGCCATCATGCCGGATATGTGACAGAGATTGATGATATGCTGGTGTGCCTGGTTAACCTGAAGCTGGATGTCCCGAATGTGCTGCAAGAACTGCGGGATATCGCAGCAGAGGCGCAAAGCTTCCTGGGACAATATGATATGGAGCTTACGATTTCCATTAGCGGCAGCCATTCCGATTGGTCAGGTATTGCTGGAGCGTATCAGGAAGCGGTCGATGCCATGGAGTATAAGATGGTGCTGGGGAAAAAGGGAATCATCGCGCTGGAAGATATACGAATGGATTCGGCGGATAACGCACAGTCCGGCTACTACTATCCGCTTCAGGTGGAGCAGCAGCTCATTAATTTAATCAAGGCTGGCGATATTGAGCAGGCTTCTGCCTACATGAACGAAATTACCGAGCGCAATTTCAGCAAGCCGGTCATGTCATTGGGGCTCGCCCGCTGTTTCATTTTCAATTTGGTGGCCACGGTCATTAAAGCGATCAACGAGCTAGGCGGCGGAGATAGCGATATTCTAAGAAAAAATCCGCTTTGGATGGATTCCATTATGGCCTGCGATACGATTCAGGAGATGCGGAAGGAGCTGCAAATCCTGCTTGGGGAAGTGTGCGCCTTCGCCGCAGCCAAGCGGACATCGAACGTGTCGCAGGAACGGGAAGGATCATTGCGCGATCTGACCGCGAAGGTAACTTGTTATATTGAAGAAAATTACCAGGACGCGAACCTGAATGTGAATGCGATCGGAGATCATTTTGCTCTGAAGGGCAGCTATTTGTCACGGCTGTTTAAGAGTCAGACGGGAGAAGGATTGCTTGACTATATTCATAAGACGCGTATCGCGCAAGCCAAGCAAATGATCCAGGCCAAGCGGGAATCGATAAACGAAATTTCCAGGCTTGTCGGTTATAACGACGTGGCTACTTTCATTCGCGTGTTTAAGAAATATGAAGGCATTACACCAGGCAAGTATAAAGAAATTTATTAACAGGATGAGGAGGGCCTTTGCTGATGAGAGGGGAGAGTGCTTTCGCCCGGGCTCGGATTGTAACGGTTGTACTGGGAATTGTACTGACGCTTACGATGGCGATGCTAAGCGCTTGCGATAAGAATACAGCTGCTTCTCAATTGGATGGAAATGCCGCTGATACTCTGCTGGGGGCTATAGAAGCAGGCGTGGACGGCGAAGCGCTGACGTATTGGGCCGAGCTGAACGGTAATGCCGCGGGCATTAAGCCGACTTTTCAGGAGGTGCCTTTTTTCCAAGAATGGCAAAAGAAGACGAGGGTAAAGCTGGACTTCATTCAGCCTCCTCAGAACCAGGCGAAGGACGCCATTAACGTGCTGCTTGCCTCGGGCGAGCTGCCGGATATGATGGAGTACGAATGGAACAGTTTTCCTGGAGGACCGGAGAAGGCGATCAAGGACGGATACATTTTAAGGCTGAATGAAGCGATCGATGCTTACGCCCCGAATTTGAAAAAATATTTAAGCGAACATCCCGAGATTGATAAGCAGATTCGGACGGCTGATGGGAGCTATTATATGTTTCCGTTCATCCAGGGGGATGAACGCTTGCGGACATATCAGGGGTTGATTTTGCGTAAAGACTGGCTGGATGAGCTCGGGCTCGGCGTTCCGGTGACGATCCATGAATGGCATACGGTGCTCAAGGCCTTCAAGGAGAGGAAGGGCATAGAGGCGCCCCTAACCTTTCTGGGGGTTCCCAGTCCGTTATTTGGCATAGATGGCGGCGGATTCATCGGGGCATATGGCATTAAGAAGGACTTCTATGTGGAGGACGGACAGGTGAAATTTGGCCCGCAGGAGGCTGGCTATAGGGATTTCTTGGCCTTATTCCGGGACTGGTATGCCGAGGGGCTTATAGACAGAAATTTTGCCGCGGTCGATTCCATGACGCAGGATGTAAGCATGCTCACAGGGCGGAGCGGGGCCAGTATCTGGAATGCAGGAGCCGGAATCGGCACCTGGCTGCCGGTACTGCGGGAGAATGATCCGGGCGCAAAATTAATCGCGGCCCCGTATCCCGTCCTGCACAAGGGGGAGCGCTCCAAATTCGGGCAAAGGGCTTCTGCGGTCGGCTTTAGCGGTGTTGCGATATCAAGCAAAAGCAAACATGTCGAGCAGGCCGTCCGTATGCTGGACTATGGTTATGGCCCCGAAGGCCATATGCTATTCAACTTCGGCATTGAAGGCCTCAGCTACGAGATGAAGGACGGGTATCCGCGGTATACGGATTTGATTCTGAACAATCCAGACAAATTGGCCCCTTCCCAGGCGCTTGCAATGTATACGCGGGCGAGCTATTTCGGGCCGTTCGTGCAAGATATCCGCTATATGGAACAATATTATATGCTGCCGGAGCAAAAAGAGGCGATACGGCTTTGGTCCGATACCGATGCGGCGATATACGCGCTGCCCTCTACCCCGAAAACGGAGAAGGAAAGCGCGGAGCTGTCGGCGATTATGCAGGATGTAACGACGCTGGTAGATGAAATGTCGCTGAAAATCATTCTGGGCATTGAGCCGCTTAGCGCTTTTGACGCTTATGTGGAGCAATTGAAGTCGCTAAACATCGACCGGGCCATTGGGCTTCAGCAGACGGCGCTAGAACGATACAATCAATCGCTTATGAATGAGAGGGGGAAAGAATAGTTGGCGGTGTCTTGCCGGAGAATGATAAAAAAATTGGTGCAGGATCAGGCAGGCGTGCTATATTGTAATTAAAATCTTTTAACGAGAAAGGATCTGCACGAATGAAACTGATCTACACAGGCAAGACCAAAGACGTATATGCTCTCGAAGATGGCAACTATTTGCTGAAATTCAAAGATGACGTGACCGGGGAGAACGGTGTATTTGATCCAGGCGCCAACACGGTTGGGCTAACGATGGAGGGGGCAGGCAAAGCCGGACTCCGTTTGACGAAGTATTTCTTTGAAATATTAAAGGAAAAAGAGATTCCTACGCACTATATAGATGCTGATATCGACAACGCGACGATGACGGTAAAACCAGCCACCGTTTTCGGTAAAGGCCTGGAGGTCATTTGCCGTTACAGAGCGGTGGGAAGCTTCCTGCGCCGTTATGGCATGTATGCCGAGGAAGGCCAAGCCTTGAACGCTTTCGTGGAAGTGACTATTAAAGACGACGAGCGCCAAGACCCGCCGATTTCGGAGGATGCGCTGGACATGCTGGGGATTTTGACCTCCGCCGAGTACAAAGTGCTTAAAGAGCTGACGCAAACGATAGGCAATGTCGTTAAAGACGAGCTTGCAAAGAAGGGCGTTGATCTGTACGACATCAAATTTGAATTCGGCCGAGTAGACGATGGCGCACAAATCGTTCTCATCGACGAAATTTCCGGCGGCAATATGCGCGCTTACAAGGACGGCCAATATGTAGAACCGCTAGAATTGGACAAGCTGATCGTCGGCTAAGCGATTTGCCGTCAAGCCTTTCAGATTAAAGCGGTTTTGATGTATAATTATGGAAGAAGCTTGCATAGCACAGAGACCCAGCCCCAAAATGACGATTTTGGCCTGGGTCATTTTTTTATATGGAGACGTGAGGTATGAAGGTTTACTATTACAAGCTCCCGGTGCTGAAAATGTCGGCAGCTTGCGTAGAGCTGGTAGACGACAACGGCAATCCTTGCGGCCGCATGACAAGGACGTTCAAACATCTTCCCAGCAAGGCCATATGCTGGATCATAGATAGCTGGGAATTAAGCTTCAGGGCTGAAGCTGAGCAGTACACTATTGAGCTGATAGATAGGAGCAGATGGTTTGAAAGGAACAAATGGAGCATTTCCTTCAAAGAAGGAGATGAAGAGCAGCGTTTTACGCTCAAGGACAGAACTATGATAAGAACGAACCCGCGGTTTGAATTTACGTATAATGGTCAGCCGTATGAAGTAGTCCAAGCTTTTTTGGACAAGAGAACCAGAATTATAAATCTAGCTCAGAACAAGGTAAGCGCTGAAATGGAAAGACATTCTATCGGCAGGGTATTTCAAAGAAAGATTAGGATGTACGAAGAGGAGTTAAGTCCTCTACTGGCAGCATGCATTGACCGTTTGATAAGAACATTAACTGATTGCTGCAACATAAATTTTTCGGGGAAGGAGTGATGATAGTGAGTTCTTCAGACAATAGAAGTACGATCCGGCATCTCAGCCCTGTGTTGTTTGTAGCAGATCGCCAGAAGACGCTTGAGTACTATAGCTCGATTGGCTTCTACTGCGATTTTGGCCTGGGTTTCGTCGAACGGGACGGGGTGGTAATTATTTTTCATGAAACAGAAAATAAAGATCGGATCACCCCGAATTACCCTCATCACCGGGAAGATGCGTTGGATATTTTCGCCTTGGTTTACGGTGTGGAAGAGCTCTATCATGAGCTAGCCGAAAAAGGAGCCAAACTGCATAAACCGCTGGAGGTCAATGAGTTTGGCATGAAGGAGTTTTCCATTATTGACCCGGACGGCTATACGATCGGATTCGGGAGTCGATCCAGGATTAGGGTGTCGTAATTGTTATCGTGCTCGATTGCGAATCCCACTCCACAACAGCGTCGAAGGATTCGGCGGCAAAGCGGGCAGGCACCATCGTATACCCGTTTATGACAATCGGCTTGGCCTGTAAAGTAAGCGCCTTGTCCTGCTTTCGGGCGGCCGTGCTGTCCACGGTCAATTCAACAGTTGTATCGCCCTTGTAGGCTGTGATTTTCTTCGTAGATTGATCCCATTCCAAGGTAGCGCCGAGGGCATCGAACATGTTTTTCAGCGGAATCAATACCGTTTCGTTGACGATGACGGCTTTTTGATCCAGAGGCACAATGCTGCCATTTACGATCAATGTAATGTCTACCGTGGCATATCCCTTTTTAGAGGTGGTTTTTTTACTATTTGCGCTGCTTTTGGTTGAAGCGTTCTTCGTGGTTGAGGTGCTTGATGATTTGGTGGATGTTGATTTCGAGCCTGAATTCGTCGTGCCGGAATTGTGATAGTGGTAGCCGGTGCAAAGGCCCTTCTGCTTCGATTTTTCAGAACAGTTATGTCCGCCGTTGGCGTCTGTTCTGCCAGAATGGGCGAGAGCCGCCGTCTGAACCGATAACAATAAAGCTAGACTGACAACAAGAGCGACAATTTTTTTCATCGTACAGCCTCCTTGCAAAATTATAATTGATCCTAGTAGATACATACTTAAGTACTATATCGGTTCAAAGCCTAGGAATGATTAAAAAATGACAGGGAATGGAACGACCATAACGACTACACCAGCGAAAGCGGGGAATGTTTGTGATGAACTCTATTGAGCAAAGGTTGGAAGCATTGAATATTACGTTGCCAGCCGCCAGTGATCCAGCAGCGAAGTATGCGAATTACGTCATTGTCAATGGATTGATGTTTGTTTCCGGCAAAGGGCCGAGAGGCAACCCGAAAGGCAAGCTGGGAGTCGATTATACGACGGAGGAAGGGTACGGGTTCGCCAGGCAAACTGGTATCGAAGTGCTGGCTGTCTTGAAATCAGCCTTGGGCACATTGGACAAGGTGAAAAGAGCGGTCAAGGTGCAGGGCTTCGTAAATGCGGGTCCCGAGTTTGAAGAGCATCACAAAGTATTAAACGGATTCTCGGATTTGTTAATGGAAGTATTCGAGGATAGGGGGAGCCACGCAAGGTCGGTATTCGGCGCGGTTTCGGTAAGAGACAATTTGCCGATTATCGTGGACTCCATCTTTGAAGTAGAGGAATAGAAGCGTCAGAGGATATAATAACTCAAAGGTTCTGACAGAACCGTTTGGGTTATTTTTTTGGTTTGTTCGGAAAGGATTTCAGGGGATTTTGCATGACAATGACATAAGTGTTTTAATAGGAGGGATAATGGTTTGAACAAGCTTTAGGGAGGATCAAATGGATTTGGACAACCGCAATCATGTGCTTATTGTGGAAGATGATGACCATATACGGCGATTTATCGCCATCAATTTGGAGGGCAGCGGGTTTGAAGTTTACGAAGCGGCGGAAGGTGAGACGGCGCTCAAGAGCTTCGCGGTTCATCGGCCTGATGTTGTTGTGCTTGATATTATGCTCCCGGATTTCGACGGGTTTGAAGTTTGCGAGAGGTTGAGAGAAATAGATTCTGAAGTCGTGATCGTATTTTTGACCGCCCGTGGGCAGGATTTGGATAAAATTAAGGGACTTGAACTTGGAGCCGACGATTACATCGTCAAGCCGTTTAATCCGCTGGAGCTGACGGCCAGAATTCGCACGGTGCTGCGGCGTACCCGTAAGCAGCGCGAGTCACACCATGCTGTTCTTAGCGCCGGGGGGATCCGCCTTGATTTGACCTCGAACAAGCTCTATAAGCAGGACGAAGCTATTGATGTGACCCCCAAGGAATTTCTGATGGTAAAGGCGTTTATGGAGAACCCGGACATGGCTCTTTCGAGAAATGAGCTGCTGAATTTAGTATGGGGAGAAGATTTTATCGGCGATACGAAGACGGTGGATGTTCACGTACGGAAGCTGCGGGAGAAGCTGGAGAAGGACAGTTCCAAGCCCGAGCTGATTGAGACCGTCTGGGGCGTCGGTTATCGCTGGAGGAAGGAAGATTGATTTGGGTATTCGCAGAAGGCTGGTCGGAAGCTATTTTCTCGTCATTCTGACTACGGTGATCACCCTTGAGGCCATATTGATTGCCGCCGTGAACTATTATTATTATCACAATATCGAGCGCACCCTGGTCACTCAGGCCGAACTGTCGGCTTCTTTTTATGAGCAATACTTTGCAGAAGAAGACTTGGAACAGCAGGCAGAACGATTGTTGGGAGGGTTTTCGCATCATTTCGCGGGGCAGGTGCAAATTATCGGCTCCTCTGGGCAGCTGATTCAAGACACTTCGGGATTTCGGCCTGGGCAAAATATGGCCGGATTCCCAGATGTGCGAAGCGCGATTGCCGGCTTTGCCGATACTTGGCGCGGCCAGGATTCGGCTTGGCAGGAGGAGGTGCTTGCGGTCTCCTATCCGCTGGTGGCCAAAGGCCAGACCGCTGGAGCCGTACGGTTCATAACCTCGTTAAAGCAAACGGAGGAGACGGTGAGGCAGATTGCCCTCATCTTCGTAGCGGTAGGCCTCGTTGTGATTGCACTTGTTGCCGCTGTTGGCATCGTGCTGTCCGGGACGATTACGAAGTCGATTACCAGTCTAAAGCGGGCCGCTGAAAAAATGACGGATGGAGATTTCAGCGTTAGAGCAGAGAAGCCTTATAAGGACGAATTGGGCGCTCTGGCGGATACTCTGAATACGATGGCTGGAACAATACAGCGGCAAGAGCAGCTCAAAAATGATTTCATTTCTTCGGTTTCGCATGAGCTGCGTACTCCGCTAACATCGATCAAAGGCTGGGTCGTTACGCTAAGGGCAAATCTATGGAAAGGCAAGGTCACGCTGGAGGAAGGGCTTGACATTATTGAGTCGGAAACGGACCGTTTGACGGAGCTTGTCGATGAGCTGCTTGATTTCTCGAAATTTGGAGACGGCCGAATGGAGCTTAGCCGGTCATCACTTCATTTAACGGAATTCTTAACGAATATCGGACAACAGCTGCGGCCGAGAGCCGCAAGGCAAGACATTGAACTGGAGGTTAGTATAACGAAGCCGCTTCCTGTAATTTCGGCTGACCCAAACCGCTTGAAGCAAGTCATGATTAATCTGCTTGATAACGCGCTGAAGTTTACGGGGTCTGGCGGGTCAATCGTTATTTCGGCTAGCCCGGCCGCTGGACAAGTCATCATTACCGTCGAGGACACGGGGGCCGGCATCCCGGAACAGGATCTCCGGAAATTGCCTCAGAAGTTTTACAAGGGAAATCACAAGATGAGCGGCAGCGGATTGGGGTTGTCCATCTCCGAGCAGATCATTCAGCTGCATCATGGACAGCTCCAGATTGACAGCGAGCTTGGCAAAGGCACAAAAGTGACAGTTTATCTTCCGGGCGGGGATACAAAGTGAATTTTAACTATTTCATAACCTTTTAGATTCTTAAACCATTTAGAATAGGACAAAGAATAAGTAAGGAGCAGGAAGCCATATGCCGAACAAGCTCATGAACATATTTCTGGCGGCCGCAGTTATGCTTAAGCTGGGCGGATGCGGAATCCCTGCGCTGCCAAGCGACCTCATTACGGCTCCAAATGCTGTTGATGACGGAGATGAAATGCTTACGAGCCTTCTAGCTCAGCTCCCTGATGGAGCACGGCTGCTTACTATGCCTGACGGCAAGCCGAATAACGGCATTTCCTACGGTGATTTGGACGGCGATGGACAGAATGAGGCTATCGTTGTATATGAAGAGGAAACTGGCCGCGAACGTACGCTGAAAGCGGCTCTGCTTATGCGCCGGCAGGAAGCATGGCAGATTGTTTGGCATGGGGAGGGCAGCGGTCATAGTTTGGATTACGCTGGGATCCGTGATATCGACAGGGATGGGGCCGCAGAAATCCTCTTGGGCTGGTCGCTGGGCACAGATGTGAACGGGCTTGACATTTATGAATGGGACAAGGGCACATTGAAGCTGCAGGACAGGAAAGGATATTACGAAAGCACCGAATTCAAGGAGATGATGAACTAGTCTGCTGCAGATGGTGCTTCTGCATGATGAATTGAGGTAAGTATGATTTTTCTCGAAAAGCTAAAAAAGCTGGACAAAGCAACAGTATTCATTGTTTTATGTCTAAATGCCATCGGCACGGTAGCCGTATATGGAGCAACAGTAGGGACGAAGCTGGAGGGGCTGCATAAGAACAGTATGCTGCTCATCGCTTTATCCATGATCCTGATGCTGCTTGCGGCTTCTTTTGATTACAGGGTCATTTTCGGCAAGCTGGTATATATTCTCTATGCATTTGGGATAGGGATGCTGGCCTTTGTTCAATTTAAAGGAGAGAACATCAACGGTGCGGTGCGGTGGTTAAGCATCGGATCGTTTCAGCTGCAGCCTTCGGAACTTGCCAAAATATTTACGATACTGCTTGTCGCCCATATGCTGAGCCGGAAGCAGGGGAGGAAGCTTCGTCTGATTCAGGACGTGATGCCGATCTGCCTGGTCTTTATGATCCCGGTGCTGTTTATTATCAAGCAGCCTGATCTGGGTACGGCGCTCGTCTTTGTTGGCGTGCTGCTAAGCATGCTTTGGATGGGCAATATCCGCTTAAGATACATGCTCATTTTCTTAGGCGGTGTCATCTTGATTATCGGAGCAATCGTCTGGTTGTATTATGCCGATAACGCATTGCTGTCCAAGATGATCAAGCCGCACCAAATGGCCAGAATACAGACGTTCCTGGATCCTGCCAGCGATCCTGATAAATCATGGCATGTCAAAAATGCGATGCTGGCAATCGGCTCCGGCAGCTTGGCCGGAGACGAAGGATTTTTCCTGGAGCAGGGATATATTCCTTACGCCTATTCCGATTCTATTTTCGTAGTGATTGGGGAGAAATATGGCTTCTTGGGCTCTGCCGTGCTGCTATTGCTTTATTTTTGCTTGGTGACCCGGTTGATCAACATCGTTATCGATAGTAAAGATAGGGCAGGTGCATATCTCGTTATCGGAATTACGGCCATGCTGGTGTTCCAAATCTTTGTCAATATCGGAATGCATATCGGGCTCGTTCCTTTAACGGGGATTTCACTGCCTTTTATTAGCTATGGGGGCAGTTCGCTGATGACAAATATGCTGGCGGTCGGACTTGTTCTGAACGTAAAGCTGCATAAAGAAGAAAACATACCATTACCGTGACTTTAATGGAAGTGAAGCAGGAAGAGAGGAATTGCAATGAGATATTCGCGCAGACAGCGGATTGTAAGTCCGTATGTCATTGTTTGGGCCTTGCTGGCACTAGCCGGATTTGGCATGATCGCTTTTTTTGCGGTTCGGCAACCGCTCAATCCCTTTGATTTCAACGTGGCCGCATGGGTACAGGGTTTTGAGGCGGCGTCTTTGACCAATATAATGGTTTTTTTCTCCACACTAGGAGCAACCAAGTTTACGATACTGATCGCTATTGCGGCGATGCTTATATTGTTTTTCGTGCTGGAACACCGGATGGAACTAGTATTTCTCGCTGCTTCCCTAGGGGGTGCGGCATTGCTGAATAAGCTGCTGAAAACGATCTTTCAGCGGGAGCGGCCTTTCGTTCATCGTTTAGTAGAAGAGACGGGCTTCAGCTTCCCCAGCGGTCATGCCATGGCAGCCTTTGCATTGTACGGGGCGCTTACTTTTCTCTTGTGGCGGCATATACGTCCTCAGTGGGCGCGTGTTCTCTTGATTGTCCTCAGCTGTTTGATGGTAGTCATGATTTGCATCAGCAGGGTCTATCTGGGCGTTCACTATCCAAGTGATATTGCAGGGGCGCTGCTGGCCAGCGGATTCTGGCTGAGCGTCATGATCGGGATTGCCCAGTGGTATCAAGGGCGGCATGGCACGGTGTCCGGATATCGCTTGCGGCAATAGCCGCTGGGAGTTCTTCGCTTTCGTGCATCGAGTATGCGAATTCGTTATAATAATAGAAAAGTGAATGAGCAGGAAGGGAAAGCCATATGAGCGAACGACAAATTGAGCAATTGAAGATGATGCGCAACGAGATTACCCGTTTTTTATTGACTTACAAATTTGCATTGGACGAGATGGAGACGAAAATTGAAATTTTGAAGGAAGAGTTCGAATCTCTTCATGACTATAGTCCGATTGAGCACACGAAGACCAGGTTGAAATCGCCGGAGAGCATCATGAGCAAGCTGTATCGCAAAGGTGCGGATTTCTCCTTCGAATCGATTCGGGAAACGGTGAAGGATATTGCCGGAATGCGGATCACCTGCTCCTTTGTATCGGATATATATCGGGTAAGCGACATGCTGCAGAAGCAGAATGATCTGAAGGTGCTGGAAATCAAGGATTATATCAAAAATCCGAAGCCCAACGGCTATAAAAGCTTGCATCTGCTGATCGAAGTTCCGGTATTTATGTCTGACCGCGTCGAGATGGTATGTGTCGAGGTGCAAATTCGCACGATCGCCATGGATTTCTGGGCCAGCCTGGAGCATAAAATCTTCTATAAATACAATCAGTCCGTACCCGAACGTCTGCTGCAGGAGCTCAAGGACGCGGCAGACACCGCGGACGAGCTGGATCATCAGATGGAGCGCTTGATGAATGAAGTTCAGACGATCAAGCATCTGAACGACGACCATTCAAGTGAGGATCTCACCAGCATCATTATCAATAATCAGAAATTCAATCTTCCGCGCGCGTTGATAGATGTGCTAGGAAAGCAGGAATAGTGAGTATTTTCCCAATGATGACGCATTAAATCATCCGGTGTATACTAGGGGATACAATAAAGCTCAACAATTACATGACCCAGCCTAAGATAAGAGCGAATCTTAGAGCTGGGTCATTTTTGTAGTATTAGGACGAGAAGCAATGATTGGTTTAAAAAAAATGCAGAGTTAAAAAAATGCAGAGTTATTGAGAGGAGTGGATTTTATGGATTATTTAGTCGTTATTATATTATTGTTCATCTTTTTTGGAATACTCAGTATTGACACCCGATTAAGGAGGATAGAAGAAAAGGATAAGCTGCTGATCGAGAAACTGGATCAACTATTTAATAGAAGGTAATATGTTATTATCGTTAAGGACTATTCGGGTCAAGTTGACAAGATGAAAATAATGGAATAAAATGAAATATAATACATTTATTGTGTGGAGGTTTTATTTTGATAAAGTCAGTTCCACTAATAGTAGTTACTATATTAATAGCAATGATTACAACCAGTTGCTCTATGAGATCAACTGAACCATTTCCAAAGGATGCTAAGCTTGTAATTGATATAGCATATACGAGTGAACAACATTTTAAGCAAAGATATTCGAATTTGCTTGAAGTAGAGTACCCTAATATGCGGTTGAATATTGTATCTACGAAAGGGCTAATCCAGTCAGATGATTCTTCATCATGGGTAAAACAAAATCCCGTTGACATTATCTATATCCCATCATTTCAAATAAAGAATTTCATAGAATCTGGATTGATTGCCGATATTGAACCTCTTATTAAAAGAGACCAAGTAGATTTAGAACAATTTGTACCAAGCGTTATTGAACTAACAAGAGAATATGGGAACGGAAAGTTATATGGTTTACCCCCGACCTTTTATAGTAGAGCTATTATATTTAATAAAGAACTCTTTGATCAATTCAATATCGATTATCCTAATGATCAGATGAGCTGGGAGGAGATACTGACACTTTCAGCCAAGTTTTCAACGATTAATCCCGAATTGAAGGGTATATCCATTGGATATTCAACCCCTCTTGAATTAATACAGCATATCGGAAGGGTAGAAGGGCTTCAATTCCTTAGTCATCCCAATCAAGCAACCTTGAATAGCAGCTCTTGGGTAACAGTGTGGGAGAATGTTCTTCGAGTTCACGAATCTGGTTCTCTTGATTTAAATGCTGATCTTAATAATTATTTATCTCCTTTTCTATCCGGCAAACGAGCGATGGCCGTCATTTCATACGAGGAATATAAGAAAATTGAGCAAGAAAAGCCTTTTTTTAAATGGTCTATTGTAACCATGCCTGTCGACCCAGAGAAGCCAGATCAATCAAATGAGATCAGGATTCCAGGAATATATGCGATAGTTAACTCATCTGGCAATAAGGAAGCGGCTTGGGAACTGCTAAAACTTTTTGTTTCCAACGAAGCAGCACGCTGGGACTTTCAATCAAATGATGGATTTTCAACACGTTTGGAACAATTAAGCACATCGAATCAGGATCAGCTTCTGCCATTTTATCAATTATCCCCCAAATTAGACGATGACAGTAAAGAACTGACTTTAGAAGATACCGAACTATTCAGTCAAATCATAGATAAGATATTAAGTCGATCAATTTCATTACAGGAAGGTTTGGACGCATTACAGCAAGAAGCTGAACGACAACTAGAACGGAAATGATGTAGGAGGATTATAATGATAGGCAGAGGACGAGTTATCTTCATTATTTTTTTATTGTCACTAAGTGGCTGTTCATTTGGGAAGCAGGATGAACCTGTTACTCTCACAATCAATTACCCTTCTGAACAACTATTTTACCAAATGTATGCTCATGATTTTGAGAAAAAATATCCGCATATTACAATAAAAGTTGTCAATCAAGATATGAATGAGCAGTCCGTTGAACCTCCTACAGATGTTATATTTATAGATCAACTACATGTCTATAACCGATTGATTGAGGAAGGGAAATTAATCAATTTAGAGAACAATATACATAAAACTGCGTTTCCAATATCAGAGATTTCTCCTATAGTTGTTAATTCGTTGCGTTCAAAGATTGATGGAGGAATATATGGACTAAGCCCGTCGTTTATCAGTCACGCTCTTTATTATAATCGAGACCTTTTTGAGAAAAATGGGATTCCATTTCCTAAAAACCAAATGACATGGAAGGAAATATTCGATCTAGCAAAAAGGTTTCCAAATCAAGGATCTGATGGAGAGCGAATATATGGATTTAAATCAAATTATTATACAGCGATTGCTTTTTCTATGATTTTAAGGGTGGGTCAGACAGAAGGTCTTCAATTTATTAACCCCAAAACTTTGAAAGTTAATTTTCAATCGGATGAGTGGAAGACAATTTTTTCAGACGTTATTCAACTATTTCAATATAATGTTGTTTATGATCAAGAGGACACAATGACTGGCGAGATTGTGCCTTCACCGATGTTAACTGGCAAAGCTGCTATGGAAATTCAATCTTATTCGACTGCATATAACTTTGATGCTCATAGTCAGTTTGTTGGAGCACCGACGATTAAATGGGATCTGGTAACCGTGCCTGTTGCGTCTAGGATGTCTGACCAAAGCGACTACTATGATATCCAGGAGATTTACGGGATATCCTCAACGGCAGATCATGCTGAAGAAGCTTGGAAGTTAATCGAATTCATTACAGGGGATACTCATAAAATGAAGGCTAATGTTGATAATCAACTATTCAATGGTCTACCTGCGAGAACTGAACTTATTAAGGCAGTGGGTCACCATGACTTAAGCCCGCTATACACATTAAATCCTGTAATTAACAGTAATAATCCTTATGATTATATAGATTATGAAATTTTAAATGCATTTAAAGTTGTCGGACAGAGTATTGTTGAGGAGGCTATACAAAATTCACTTTCCGTGGACGAAACCATATATAAAATTGAAGTAGAGGGGCAGAGAGTAATTAATGAAACGAATTTAGCCATTAGTAACCAATTAAAATAACCCAAGAAAATAAAAGGTCTCATTCGAACGTAAAAATTTCAGAGTGACAGCTTTCATTTATGTATGTATAATTATGGAAAACAAGTGGTTGAAAGCGTTGTTATGACGCGGGAAATGATGAAATGGAGGCTGTACTTATGAGTTCCAGTCCAATTTTAAGTCAAATTGGCGGGATTTTTATCCCGGTAAGCAGTATTGAACAGGCACGCGATTGGTATTGCGATATCTTGGGGGTTCCTGCGGATGGCGATATATTGTTTGGACATCTGTATATCTTGCCTGTGAATGAAGGGATTGATCTCATATTGGACAGCGAAATATTTACCGGAGAAAATGTCTTCCAAGCGCCGGCATTTCAATTCAAGACACATGATATCAAGGAAGCCTACGACTACATGAAATCCAAGCAGGTTGAGCTGACAACGGAAATCATGTATGAACAATGGTTTAATTTCAAGGATCCAGATGGCAATCAACTTATGATTTGTAAATGTTAGTACTATGTCTGCTGTTATGCAAAGTAGATGATACAGAGCCGCTCGTTTTCGGGCGGCTCTGTTGTTGCGCTTATTCATATGATGGCCGTTTCTTCCATTTCAAATATTAGATAAAATACAGAGAAGTAATGGAAGGATTCGAGGGAGGAAGAACTGATGTCATTACAAATTGAGGAACTTGCTTTAAATGCCTGGCCGTCTTTGCAAACGATCGTACATCATGGCTGGCTGCTGCGTTTTGCCGAAGGATACACCAAGAGATCGAATTCGATTCAATCCATTTATTCGAACGGCAATAGCAATATAGAACAGCAAATTGATTATTGTGAAAAGATATATGAGTCAGCCGGCCTGACAACGATATTCAAGATGACGCCATTTGGACCCGAATCGATGGATCAGCGGCTTGAGCAGCGTGGTTATACAATCGCCGAACCATCAAGTGTTAAAATATTAGACGATATTAGCAGTATAAGAGAACCGCAAATGAAGGGGATTCTTATTGAGGAGAAATGGAGTGAAACCTGGCTGGAAGCACTGTCCACCATGAATCAATTATCACAAAAGAAGCAGGAGATCACGAGAATCCTATTGAGAAATTCCCGTTTGAAACAAGGTTTCTTCACTTTGATGAACGATTCCGGTCCGGTCGCGTGTGGTTTTGCCGTCATGGAGCAGGGGTATGTCGGCTTATATGACATTGTGACGGACAAAGCCTATCGCAACATGGGTTACGGTGAACAATTGCTGCTGCATATTTTGAAATGGGCGAGAGAAGCCGGTGCTGAAAAAAGTTACCTGCTCGTTGTGCAGAGCAATGCCTCCGCGAATCGCCTGTATGATAAATTAAACTATCGGCATTTGTATACCTATTGGTATAGATGCAAGCCGTAGGCGAAATAGCTGGGACTATAGTTGAATAACTCTCACACTTATGTGAATAAACGCTTCTTACACCATTAAGGGCAAACGGCGTCTTTCCGGGGAAATCGCTAAGAGGGTATTTACAACTAGGAAACATCTCTGGTAAGATGTTCTCGTTTAATTTAATTGTCAACCTAATTATTTAATGTGGGTTGACAATTGTTTCGAGGATATTTGTAGTCAATCGATACATATTTAGAGAGGATGGTAGAGTATACATGCACAAGATGGAAGAGAAACTGCAGACAGACTGGGATCGGCTTGCGGATATAGCCTTGCGGGGGGAAAGGTTAACGATGGAAGAAGGGCTGTCCGTACTGCAGGGGGAAGATGGGCAAATTCTGTCTATCATGCAGGCTGCATATAAGGTTCGCCGTCATTATTACGGCAATAAGGTGAAACTGAACATGATCATGAACGCCAAAAGCGGCCTTTGCCCCGAGGACTGCGGCTATTGCTCGCAATCGATTGTTTCCAGCGCTCCTGTGACTAAATACTCCCTGCTTGATAAAGAATCGCTGCTGGCGGGAGCGCGAGAAGCGATGGCTCGCCAGGCTGGTACGTATTGTATCGTAGCCTCAGGGAGGGGACCGACACCGCGGGAGCTGGAACAAGTGATTGAGGCGGTTACAGAAATCCACAGCACGATGCCCCTCAAAATATGCGCTTGCCTCGGGCTCCTCCGCGATGACCAGGCCAAGCGCCTCGCGGAGGCAGGTGTCCATCGCTATAACCATAACTTAAATACGAGCAGCGCCAATTACTCCGCCATTACGACGACGCATTCTTACGAGCAGCGTGTGGAGACAGTCGGAAAAGTAAAAGCCTCAGGGATGTCGCCCTGCTCCGGTGTAATCATTGGCATGGGGGAAAGCCAGGCCGAAATTGTAGAAATGGCTTATGCGCTGCGGGAGATTGACGCTGACTCGATACCGGTCAACTTTCTTGTTCCTATTCCGGGAACTCCGCTGGAAGCCAAGGAGAAAGTTGCGCCTCTGCAGGCGCTCAAAGTGCTGGCATTATTCCGTTTTATTTGCCCGTCCAAGGAAATTCGCGTGTCTGGAGGCCGGGAATCCAGCCTTAGGCATTTGCAGCCGCTGTCTCTCTATGCCGCGAATTCATGGTTTGTCGGTGATTATTTAACAACTGGAGGGCAAGCGGTAAATGCGGATCATCAGATGATCGAAGATCTTGGCTTTGAAATCGAGCAGTGCGCCCTTTAAACGCCGGGAACCATAATTTGTTATAGGCGCAGGCGATTCGTTATAATAGGATGTGGAATGACCAATAATCATTTCTGGGTTAGGAATTGAAAAGGAGAGATAAACCATGAGCTTGAACAACCAGGTAGCCATCATTACAGGCGCAGGCAAAGGCATCGGCAAGGCGATCGCACAGGCGCTTGCAAAGGAGGGCGTTCATTTAGGACTGATCGCGCGTACGACTTCCGACTTGGAGGCGCTGCAAGCCGAATTGAGAGAGCAGCACGGCATTAAGGTTGCCATCGCTTCCGCCGATATTTCCGATCAGTCGGCCGCAGAGAAAGCCGTAGAGGCGCTTGTATCCGAGTTAGGCGGCATAGATATCCTGATCAACAACGCCGGCATTGCCAAATTCGGCAAACTGGTGGAGATGGACACGAAGGATTGGGAGCGAATTATCCAGGTTAATTTGATGGGCACCTATTACATGACAAGAGCCGTGCTTCCTAAACTGATTGCTCAAAATCAAGGGAATATTATTAACATTGCATCGACAGCCGGTGAAAGAGGCTTTGCTACCGGCTCCGCATACAATGCTTCGAAATTTGCCATTATGGGGCTGACGGAGGCCGTTATGCAGGAGGTGCGCAAGAACAATATCCGTGTTGTCGCTCTGACGCCAAGTACGGTTAATACCGAGCTTGCCGTAAATACCGGCCTGAGTATCGGGGATGAAGACCGGATGATGCAGCCGGAAGACGTTGCTGAGCTAGCGCTTGCGACATTGAAGCTCCCGCAGCGTGTATTTGTCAAAACCGCCGGCATCTGGACGACGAATCCACAGTAACTTATCATTATGGATAGGCAAGGCCCTGACCCGCATACAGCGGGTTAGGGCCTTTTTTGTGTTATTTGAGGCCTATTTCACATGGAAATATTCAATTTTCAAGACCTAATACGCATATAGTTAGTGAATATGCAGTATGCTGAGGCAATCTCAGGACATGACAGTGAGGTTTTAACAAGAGGGAGGTACAGCGTGAAGAAGAGGCTAAATAAGAAACAGACGAGGCTTGCGGGAATGGCCGTGCTCGTCTTGACTTTATTATTATCTGCGGATGGCGCAAAATAAAAGAAGCAATATGGCAATGATTCGTAATACAGGAATGGGGGAGCGTACATTGGGAGTTCAGCTTGAAGAATGGATCATCGAGGCCAGTATCGAGATGATGCAGCGGGCGATGGAGGAAGGGGAGATCAGTTCCGAGGATTTGGTCGCGGTATATTTGGACCGGATCGATCGTTATGATCATCGTCTGAAGTCGGTTATCGAGATCAATCCGGAAGCCGTGGAGATAGCTAGAGCTTTGGATCAGGAACGCAAGGAGCAGGGCAGCCGAGGAGCCCTGCACGGCGTTCCTATTTTGCTGAAAGACAATATCGGGACGCATGATAAGACCCGCACCAGCGCGGGTTCATTAGCGTTAGCGAATGCCACACCGAAGGAGGATTCTGCCGTCGCTTCGCAATTGCGTGCTGCTGGCGCTGTCCTTCTCGGCAAAGCCAATATGACGGAATGGGCTAATTTCATGTCGAGCACGATGCGGGCAGGATACAGCTCAAGAGGCGGACAAACGTTAAATCCTTATGGTCCAGGGGAGATTTTTGTAGGCGGCTCAAGTTCAGGTTCGGCTGCGGCAGTTGCCGCTAGTCTGACTGCCGCAGCGATTGGCACGGAAACGACAGGTTCGATTATCAGCCCGGCCAGCCACAATTGCATTGTTGGGATTAAACCGACGGTGGGCCTGATTAGCCGTCGCGGCATCATTCCTCTGACAGAAACGCAGGATACGCCAGGACCGATGGCGCGTACGGTAGCCGATGCTGCTCTGGTTTTGGGTGCGCTCACTGCCCAGGATCCGAGGGATGCAGCGACTTTGTCGAAAAACCGGCTGGCGTTATCGGATTATACGCCGTTTCTCAACCGCGCTTCACTCGCAAAATCACGTATCGGCATTCCGCGAAATTACTATCGGCAGCTTGATGAAGGAAGATTGGCGCTGATCGAGCAAGCCATCCATGTACTTGAGGCTGAGGGAGCAACGATCATCGATCCTGTGGAGCTGCCATGCGAGGGGCAAAACTGGGACTTCAATGTGCTTAACTTCGAATTCAAAAAATCTTTAAACGACTATTTAGAGACATTGCCGGAAATGGTTAAGGTTCGTTCGTTGGATGACGTGATCCGTTTTAATGAGCAGCATAAGGAAGCAGCGTTGAAATATGGACAGGATTTGCTGCTTTTATCGAATCGGACAAGCGGTACCCTGACCGAGCAGGCGTACCTGCACAGCAAGCGCAGAAATCACGAACTGGCAGGGAGACAGGGGATCGATGCTGTGTTAAAGCAGCACCATTTAGATGCATTACTCATTTTGGGAGATGACGATATCAATGATCTTGCTGCCCGGGCAGGATATCCCTCCATAACTGTGCCTGCCGGCTTTATTTCGGAAGGGGTCATTACCCCGGAGGGATACACGACGAAAGGGCCGCACGGAATAACTTTTGTGGGAACGGCCTATAGCGAGCCGCTTTTGATTGGGCTGGCTTATAGTTATGAACAAGCCTCGCTGCATCGCGTTCCTCCCAATCTTGATGTAATTAGGAATTGACATATAACCTATGCGATGGAAGCGGTTGTTGACGACAATTCTCTAGGTATTCCGATCGCAGGATTTGGGCTGTTAGCCCCATGGATTGCAGAACCGCTATGGCTTTAAGCTCTGTTTCTGTCATTTTGAATGCTTTGAGACTACTGCGGACGAAAACATAAGGCTCAATTTTGTTAAAATTGGAGGTATTCATAGGAAGATAGCTGGATTTTCTCCGCTGTCTTCCTCTTTTTTTGGTGAAAAACAAGGATGAATAGTGTGAACTAAGTCCCTTGTATAATGTCAGTAACTACTTGTAAAATTGTGACATGAGGACAGAGGCATACATCGTTTGGTCCCGAAGGAGGTTGTGATAAAGCGTATCCTTCGAGTATGAATGGATATGTGAAAACTCAGCTTGAAAGATCGAAGCAGTAGAATCGATGGCTAAATACATACATATGCTGAGGTGATAAATGATGCATAGAAGGACTACTGGAATGCTCTTGATTATGATCGCGGCATTCCTGTACGGCATACGATACTTGGCTGCAGCAATTTACGGGTCTGCTTCCTCTGCATGGAACGCAGATCACTTTAATGAGATGCTGAGCTTTGTCGGTGATGGGCCAGCCATACTTAGTACGATTGCATTGATTCTCGGAATTACATATTTACTTGTCGCGGAATTGGAAGGCACGAGCATGCGGAAGCAGATCGAGCAGATTAAGAGCAACTGGAATGATTTCGATTGGTATGAATCGGAGGGAAGCAGCAGAAAAGGCAAAGGGAAAAGCAAATAGGCAACTGTCAAAAAAAGATACGGCTCGGGCCCAAGGCTCGAGCCGTTATTCGCATTATATGGCTAACGATTGTTTTTGCGTATCGCGTGGCGGCATGCCATAGGCCTGGCGGAATATCCGGTGGCTGTGCCTGCGGCTGATGCCAAGCTTGCGAGAGATGTCCTCCAGCCAGTCGCTTGGAGCGGCAGACCTCCCGAGCATTGCAGGTTCACTCCCGCCCAGGACGAGACTCTGGATTTCAAGGGCCATTAAGGAAGGGAGCTCGGGACCGTACGCCTGCTCCATTTGCCGGACCCCGATCGAGAGATGGTTCTGCAACTGTTTGAGAATCGCATATAATTTGCTGAGCAAAGAGAGCTTCGCTTCCGGCTGCTCGCTCGTAATCATAGAATCTATGCTCCTTCATGTCCGGTTTGGTTAAAACTTGCGTTTTAAATCAGACCGAAGATGTTATAGAGATTACATAGGGAGATGAACAACATGGCTAAATCAGAGATTTCGCTTGATTATTCCAAAGTGTTCGAAAACGAGCAGGAAGCCAAGATCAAGCCGCTAAGACTGCTGGGCCGATTGTACCGCGAACATATCAGCAAGGTCGCTCTTTCCGCATTTTGCTATGCGATCAAATCGTCCCCTCAATGGGTGCTGTCGATCGTTACTGCAAATATCATCAATATTGTCAGTTATCCCGACCGTCACTCCATGCGTGAGTTTTGGATCAATCTGGCGGTCATCATTGTTGTGATCCTGCAGAATATTCCGATGCATACACTCCATGTCAGCTACATTAGCAAAGCTGTCCGGCATGTAGAGGCCGGCCTCCGCAGTACCTTGGTGCGGAAAATGCAGCAATTATCCTTAAGCTATCACGGAGATATGAGCGCCGGCCGGCTCCAGTCCAAAGTGCTGCGGGACGTAGAAGCCATCGACTTTTTGTCGCGGCAAATGATGACCAGCCTTATTCCGGCAGCCATTAATCTCGTTATTGTCATCGGCCTTACGCTGTATCATAGCTGGGTCGTTGCGCTATTTTTCATGTTTATGGCCCCGACGGCGGTCACGCTCGTACGTTTTTTTCGCTCCAAAATGTCGAAACAAAACCGCGAAGTACGCAAAAAGATTGAAGAAATGTCAGGCAAGGTGTCCGAAACCGTTGAGATGATTCCAGTCACCCGGGCTCATGGCCTGGAGGAAGTGGAGATACGCAAGGTGGACGATGCATTGCAGAAAATCCGGGAGCGCGGGTACCGCTTGGACATATTAGAAGCTTACTTCGGCTCGACCAACTGGGCCGTATTTCAATTGTTCCAGGTCGGCTGCCTGTTCTTTACTGCATACTTATCTTATCAGGGATATATGGAAATCGGGGACATCGTCATGTATCAGAGCTTTTTTGCCATGATTATCAACTCGGTCAGCTCGATTCTGAACGTGTACCCTAATCTTGTGAAAGGCTTCGAGTCACTGCATTCCGTTACAGAAGTGATCATGTCGGATGAGACTGAGGAATACAAAGGGCGGCAGAAACCTGAGCGTATTACGGGCGAATATCGTTTTAAAGGCGTAGGATTCAAGTACAAAGGCTCAGAGCGCCATGTCCTTCAGGATTTCTCTTTAACTGTCAAGCCGGGTGAGACCGTCGCGTTTGTCGGGGAATCCGGGTCGGGTAAATCGACCATTCTCAATTTGATTATCGGCTTCTACAAGCCGCAGTCAGGTAAAATATGGGTCGATGGAATCCCGATGAACGAGCTTAGCATGAGGCGATACCGCCGGTCGCTGGCCATCGTGCTGCAGAACAATATATTATTCTCCGGGACCATTCGGGAAAATATCACGTATGGACTCCCCCATATTTCTGAGGAAAAGCTGCAGCAGGCTATCTGGATGGCAAATCTGCAGGATGTCATCGACAGCCTGCCGGATGGGCTGGATACCTCGGTGGGCGAGCATGGAGGCAGGCTGTCCGGCGGTCAGCGCCAGCGGATCGCCATTGCCCGGGCGCTGGTCCGTGATCCGAAAATCATCATCCTTGACGAAGCGACCTCGGCGCTCGATAATGCGTCAGAGCGGCATGTTCAGCAAGCGATGGAGCAGCTGATGGAGGGCAGGACAACGTTTATCGTCGCTCACCGTCTATCCACGGTGAAGAACGCGGACCGCATCGTTGTCATGAAGAAAGGGAAAATCGTCGAGAGCGGGACTTATGACGAGCTGTTGAACATAAAGGGTGAATTTTACAAGTTAAAAAATATGTGAGCCAGGGCTAACGCAGGTCTGGTAAGACATCGCGAGATCACCGGAAATATGGCTTCTGGTGGTCTCGTGTGCTAGTTAAGTTGAAAATGAAAGAATGACAAAAAATAAAAACATATTGACTTCTTTCGAAATGGGGAGTATATTTTGTGTGTAACCGGTTACCTATGAGTGGAGTGAAAATATGATCTCAATCAAAGACGTTGCCAAGCATGCAGGCGTATCTGTAGCAACAGTATCCAGGGTCTTGAACAATAGCGGATATGTTGGCCAGGATACGAGGGTCAAAGTTGAAAAAGCGATCAAAGAGCTCAATTACAAGCCGAACGAGGTGGCAAGAAGCCTGTTCAAGAAGCAGTCCAGCACCATCGGCCTGATCGTGCCCGACATTATGAACCCCTTCTTTCCTGAGCTCGCGAGAGCGGTTGAAGATACGGCAATTCAGTTAGGATACAATGTAATTCTTTGCAATTCGGATGGAGATGAAAAGAAGGAGCAAAACTACCTTGATGTCCTGCAACAGCAGTATGTAAACGGTATTATTGTTTCTTCCAACACGCTCACCGCGGCGCAAATCGAACGGCTTAACATTCCGGTCGTCAGTATCGACCGTGTAATTAGTAAAGGCCTGCCGACGATTGTTGTAGAGAATAAGAAAGGGGCCATGATGGCAACGCGCTTCTTGCAAAGCAAGGGCTGCCGCAGGATTGGCCATATCAAAGGGAACAGCCGTGTCCTCAATGCGGAAGAACGCTGTGAAGGCTACATGGAAATCGTAGGGCAAGATCCATGGTTCAATGAGACATACATTGCGGAGGGCCAATATGACATGCAGTCGTCTATTCAGGCGACGCTGGAACTGCTGCAAAGGCATCCTGATATCGATGGAATCTTTGCAGCGAATGACATTATGGCGATTGGTGCGATTAAGGCGGCGTATCAGCTTGGCAAAAAAGTGCCTGAAGACATAGCCATCATCGGCTTTGACGGCATCAGCCTGTCCAAGGCGACAACACCGGAACTTACTACAATAGAACAGCCCATCTACGAAATGGGAGAGAAAGCGACCAAACTGCTGGTCAGCTTAATGGAGCAGCAGCAGACTGCGGATCCGGAGAGCTATAAAGTACTGGATGTAACCCTTATAGAGAGAGAATCAACCTAAGAAGGAGAGACAGAAATGGAGCGGAAACCTAAAATTACTGTTGTTGGCAGCATCAATATGGATCTAGTCACCATAACAACTCAAGTGCCTAAAATCGGTGAGACGCTCCTTGGCAAGCAATTTCAGATGAACCCCGGCGGAAAAGGAGCCAATCAAGCAGTAGCAGCAGCACGGCTTGGAGCAGATGTTCGTTTGATTGGCTGCGTCGGGAATGACCGCTTCGGTCAGGACATCTTGCAGCACCTCAGAAATGAAGGTGTTGATGTAAGTGATGTGGAACCGGTTACAGATCATACAGCTACAGCTACGATTACTGTTTACAACGAGGACAACAGCATTATTGTCGTACCGGCAGCCAACCATCATGTAACCGCATCTTTTGTAGAATCCAAGCGGGAAGTTATTGCAGACAGTGATATTCTTCTCGTCCAGCTGGAAATACTATTGGAAGGTGTCCAAAAGGCGGTTGAGATTGCCAAAGAGAACGGGGTTACCGTTATTTTGAACCCGGCTCCGATTCAGGAGCTGCCGGCAGAGCTGCTACGTCAGGTGGACTACCTTACACCTAATGAGCATGAGCAGGCTGTTCTGATGCAACAGCTTCATGACGAGGATATTAGCGGCAAGCTGGTCGTTACGAAAGGTAGCCAGGGCGTGTCGATCATGAACGAGGGCCTGGAGGTGAACGTTCCGGCCTATAACATTAGCGTCGTAGACACGACTGGAGCAGGAGATTCTTTTAACGGTGGACTGGCCGTTGCCTTAAGCCAAGGAATGACTTTACGAGATGCTTGTGAATATGGCAATGCCGTTGCTGCCCTTTCAACAACGAAGCTCGGGGCGCAAAGCGGAATGCCAACGAAAGACGAGGTTGCCCACTTTATTCAAGGAGGACGAAATCAATGAACAAAAGACCGATTATTATTGACACCGATCCAGGAATCGACGATGCAGTTGCATTAGCCATAGCCTTGTACAGCGAGAAGCTGGATGTGCGTTTAATTACTACCGTAGCCGGAAATGTAGGCTTGGATAAGGTAACCTTGAACGCCTTGAAATTGTTGAAGTTCTTCAAGAAGGACATCCCTGTAGCGATGGGAGCGGACAGACCGCTGATCAAAGCGCCGATCGATGCGAGCAATGTTCACGGCTCCACTGGAATGGACGGTTATGATTTCGAAGAGCCCTCGAAAGAGCTGCTTTTACAAGAAAATGCGGTCAATGCGATGCATCGGGTCATTATGGAGAGCGAACAGCCGATAACCTTAGTTCCGATCGGACCTTTGACGAATGTTGCGCTTCTCCTGCGTATGTACCCCGAAGTAATAGAGAAGATTGCCGAGGTGGTCATTATGGGCGGATCGACAGCCCGCGGCAATGCCGGAGTCATGGCCGAATTCAACATATTTGCCGATCCGGAAGCGGCGAAAATCGTGTTCCATAGCAATCTGCCCGTCGTCATGGTTGGTCTTGACGTTGGATTGAAAGCGCTCGTATATCCTGAAGACAGTGAGCGGCTGAAGGACATGAACGAAACAGGGCAAATGATCTACCAGCTGTTCCAAAAATATCGCGGCGGCAGCATGAAGACGGGATTGAAAATGTACGACAGCTGTGCTATTGCCTATCTCCTGCAGCCAGAGATGTTCACTGTTGCCGATACTTTTGTAGATATAGAGTTAAGCGGCTCCTTGACATCCGGATGTACTGTTGTCGATCTGAAAGGATACCTTGGTCAGGAGAACAACGCTAAAGTTTGTGTCGATATCGATCCGCAAATGTTTAAAACGTGGTTTTTGGACGGCTTGAGCAAATGCAACTAAGTTATGCCTGATCAACTGGGCTCTGCATTATGAATCTTTGCTTGATCTTAGGATACTCTGGTCTGCATCTGATTTGAGTTTTATCAGCACCCAATCTGCATCTTTAGGAGGAACGTCTTTATGGGGTCTAATTTAGCCATGTACGGCTCGGCGATTCTTGCTGTACTTATCGTTATTTACATGTTAATCAAGAAAATGGACATCAAAATCACTCTTTTTCTCATGGGGATCATTTTGATTTTGGTCGCAACGGCAATGGGTAACGGTATCGCCGTTAAGGATTTCGAATCGACAGGTTCGCTATGGCTGGATCCGCTTCAGGTGATTGTGCTCCAGTTCAAGCAGACGTTTACGGCGGCGGGCTTCATCATCCTCCTGCTCGGGGGCTATACCGCTTATATGTCCGCCATTGGGGCGAACGAAGTGACGGTCAATGCTTTAACGAAGCCTATTTCCAAAATTAAGTCGGCTTATATTCTAGTTCCTATCGTATTTTTGCTCGGCAATCTGCTGTCTCTCGTCATTCCTAGTGCGTCGAACCTGGCGATCATTTTGCTGGCAACCTTGTTCCCGATTCTTAGAAAAGCGGGCATGTCGGCGCTTTCCGCGGCGGCGGTCATCGCTACATCCGCTACGATTGTTCCTACGCCGCTAGGTAGCGATAACGTCGCCATCGCCCAGGAGTTGGCCAAGCACGCGATGTTCGCCAACTTGACGGTAACGGACTATGTGTTCAGATATCATGCTATTGTATCCATTCCAACCTTGCTCTTTATCGCGCTGGTTCATTATTACTGGCAGAAGCGCATGGACAAGAAAGCAAGCCATTTGCAGGCTGAAGCCGAAGTGAATCATGATTCCAAGGAGGATATGGAAGTCAAAGGCGGCAAGCTATTCAAAACCGTGTACGCACTTCTGCCGATCTTCCCGATTATTCTGCTGCTGGGTACTTACGCGATTCAGATTACGACAGGCAATGCCATTGAACTCAGCGTAGAGGTCGCAACCTTGGTTTCGTTCGTGCTCGCGATCATCTGCGAAGTCATTCGCCATAAAGGCGACAGAAGTGTACTGGAAAAAACGGAATCCTTCTTTAAAGGAATGGGCGGAGCAGTACCGATCGTCGCCCTGCTCGTTGCCGCTTCCGTCTTTGTTACGGGGCTGAAGTCCATCGGTTTGGTGGATGCCCTGCAGCAATCCATGCAAAATATTCAAGGGAACGGACTAGACTTCATTCTGCCGCTGATCCTTGTAGCCATTACGGCGCTGATTGTTATTCTTAGCGGCAGCGGTACGGCTTTGATCTTCGCCATGGTGCCGTTGATGGTTCCATTAGCGGATGCAGCAGGAATCAGCCCGATTGCAATTTCGGTGCCGATGGGACTTTCAGGCAACCTGTTCCGCGCGGTATCGCCGGTGGCAGCCGTTGTGCTGATCGTTGCTGGTACGGTGAAGACGGATCCAATCGCGATCGTAAAAAGAACATCGGTTCCAATGATCGCGGGTGTGATCTTTATGTTCATCCTGTCCATGGTCATCTTTCTGTAACATTAAATTCATCATCAAACAAAAGAAGAACAGGCCTAGATCCTGTTCTTCTTTGATTTGGAAACCATTTATTTAGAATATTACCTCTCATTAAGCAAAGTGGATTAGTTAAATAAAAATGCATCGCTAGATAATTAATTATCGCTTTGCTGCAACCTTCCAAACAATGGAAACGTCGAGGGTGCAAAGGGGGTAATAGAATGATTAAGAAATGGAAATTGGTACTATGTATAGGAACAATGACATTGTCTTTGCTGTTAGGCGGGTGCGGAAGCGCGAGCAACAATAAAGCAGCCGACAGCAAGGCGGACAGCGGTTTTTCCGGGGAGTCAGAACTTATGAGCATGAGCGCGGATGTTAGCATGAGCACAGCAACAACCGAGCAAAGCATGCCAGCTGCCGGCAGCAATGAGGCGCCTGTAGGAAAGCAGTCGTCCACTACGCAGGCTGGCGATTTCCAGGTGCCAGGAGGAAGCCCTGGCATGCAGGCGATTGACGCCCCGGCTGGGCTGAATAAGAAGCTGATTTACCGGGCAAATGTTGTACTGGAAGTGAAGGATTACGGCAAAGCCCAGTCCGATGTACGGAATTTGGTGGCCATGTCGGGCGGTTACATTGTGGAATTTACCGAGAACCAGTCTCAGCATGAGCAGGGCGGTACGATCATGCTGAAGGTGCCATCGTCCGGATTTTCCTCATTCTTGGACCGTCTGGAGAAAATGGAGCACGAATCGCTGCAGCGCAGTATGCAGGGACAGGATGTTTCGGAGGAGTACGTCGATTTAGAGTCGCGGCTCAAAGTGAAGCAGGCGATGGAGTCTAGATATTTGCAATTTCTGAAAGAAGCAACAAAGAGCAGTCAAATGGTGGAGTTCGCTAATGAACTAGAACGCATTCAGACGGAAATCGAACAAATTCGGGGACGGATGCGCTACATTGACCAGAACGTGGCTTATTCTACGGTGGAGATCCGGCTATATCAGCCGGAGGTGAACCAGGCCAGTTCTTCCGCTAAGGGGAAGGAACCACTCGGCCACCGGGCGTGGAGCGCTTTGGACAGCAGTCTGAAAGCATTATCGGCTGTTATAGAATGGATCATCGTTATTTTGTCTGGCGCCCTGCCCATTTTGCTGCTTCTTGGCATTATTGCCGCTCCGATCTGGATTGTGCACCGCAAGCGGCTGCTTAAAGCTAGGGAATATCGTCTTCAGCGCAAAAATACAGTCAATCCGCCAGCCGGAACAAAACAGGCAGGACAGGCAGAAGCGGCGGACAATCAAGACATTCCACGTCATGAAGATGACACAGACTGAAAGGTAAACTGAAATTAGGACACAAAATTCCATATAGAATATCACTTTACTGTCGTTACGTAACTTGGAGAACATAGTAGAATACAGGGTATCAGCTATTGATTAGGAGGATATGGAATGCCTATTTACTATGACGAAGCATCCGGTATTTTTCATTTGCAATCGCATCAAACCAGTTACGTAATTCAACTCGTGCGGGGCTTGCCTGCACATGTATATTTCGGTCCGCAGCTCCGGCAAGGAAGCAATTTAAATGATCTGCTTTACAGAGTGGAGCGCTCCTCGTTCTGTCCAAATCCATTTCCGGACGACAAGACGATATCGCTGGATACTTTGCCGCAGGAGTACCCGCAGTATGGTACGAGCGATTTCCGGAGCCCGGCTTACCAGATCAAGCTGTCTGACGGAACCCGTATTTCCGAGCTGGTCTACCGATCACACCGTATCACAGCTGGGAAGCCAGCTTTAGAAGGGCTTCCAGCGGTTTATACCGAGCAGGATAACGAGGCGGAGACGTTAGAGCTCGTGCTGCATGATGTCAAGGCAGGGTTAAGTGTAACGCTGTATTATACGGTATTCGAGCAATTCAGCGCCATAGCAAGATCGGCTAGGCTGGAGAACGAAGCAGGAGAGGCGCTGCAGCTCGAGAGTGCCTTAAGCGCATCCATTGACTTGCCTGATGCCCGTTATGATGCGCTGTATTTATCAGGCGCATGGGCCAGGGAACGCCACATTCAGCGAAGAGCGCTTGCGCCGGGCGTAACCGGAATCAGCAGCCGCAGAGGGTCGAGTTCGCATCAGTTTAATCCTTTTCTAGCGCTGCTCCGTCCTGAGACGAATGAGCGCCAGGGCGAGGTGTACGGCTTCAGCTTGATTTATAGCGGGAATTTTACCGCCGAGGCCGAAGTGGACCAATTCGGAACAACGCGCGTATCGCTAGGCGTCAATCCCTTTGACTTTTCTTGGAGGCTTGAGCCGGGGGAAGCTTTTCAGACGCCGGAAGCGGTGCTCGTCTATTCCGCTGAAGGGCTTGGGGGCATGTCGCGTACATTCCACAGATTATACCGTACGAGACTGTGCCGGGGCGTGCACCGGGATCTGGAACGTCCGATTCTCGTTAACAACTGGGAGGCTACGTACTTCGATTTCAATGCCGACAAGATCGAAGCAATCGCTAAGAAAGGCGGCGAGCTAGGCATCGAGCTGTTCGTGCTGGACGATGGCTGGTTCGGCAAACGGGACTCTGACAACAGCTCGCTTGGCGATTGGTTTGAGGATCGCCGCAAGCTGCCAAACGGCTTGCAGGATCTTGCCGAACGGGTGAAACGGCAAGGGCTGCAGTTCGGACTGTGGTTCGAGCCAGAGATGATTTCCCCAGACAGCGATTTGTATCGCAGCCATCCGGACTGGTGCCTGCACGTGCCGAATCACCGCAGAACCGAAGCACGCGACCAGTTGATCCTCGACATGTCGCGCGCGGATGTAAGGGAATATCTATACGGCCGGCTCAGTGAAATTTTTACGAATGTGCCGATTTCATATATTAAATGGGATATGAACCGCAACATGACAGAGATCGGCTCTGCGCTCAGCTCCCCTGAGCGGCAGAGCGAGACGGCTCATCGTTATATTCTCGGGCTGTATGAATTGATGGAGCGCTTGACTAGTGAATTCCCGCATATTCTGTTCGAGAGCTGCTCCGGAGGAGGAGGGCGCTTTGATCCGGGCATGCTCTATTACATGCCGCAAACGTGGACTAGCGACGATACCGACGGCGTGGAGCGTTTGAAAATCCAATATGGCACTAGTATCGTCTACCCGGTCTCGACGATGGGCGCTCACGTGTCGGCGGTGCCGAACCATCAGGTCGGCCGCAAGACATCCTTGGAATTCCGCGGGGACGTAGCCATGTCTGGTAATTTCGGCTATGAGCTTGATTTGACGACATTTACGCCGGAGGAAGTGGAAGTTGCCAAAGCCCAAATTGCAAGCTACAAGGAAATTCGCGGGCTGGTACAGCAGGGCGATCTATATCGTTTGTTAAGTCCCTTCGAAGGCAACGAGACATCATGGATGTTCGTCAGCGAAGATCGGAGGGAAGCGCTGCTGTTCTACTTCCACGTGCTCGCCGAGCCGAACGCGCCGCTGAAGCGCGTGAAGCTGGAAGGCCTTGATCCATTGCTGGACTATCAGCTAGGGGATACGGATACCATCTACGGCGGCGACCGTTTGATGGCGGCCGGCTTGCCGATAACCTCCATTCGGGGCGATTTTGAGAGCAGGGTTGTGCACCTAAGAGCGATTTCGCAATAAGAACACAGAACAAGAAAGCCATGGCCTTGGGCCATGGCTTTTTTGTTGCATTCACGTCTAGAATTTGAAAATATGTATCGTTTTTTGCAGCTGAAAAACCGCATTTTTCATGGCTTCCGTTTCTTCCGCCATCTTCTGGATGGATTGGATTTGCTCATTCATCGAAGCCGATACCTGCTCCGTACCTGCAGCTGACTGTTGGGTAATCGCTGATATGTTCTGAATGGACTGGGAAATATGCTGCGCGCTGTCCAGCATGCTCTCGCTTTCTCTGGAGAAGGCTTCGATTTGTTCGGAAATATACTGCACGCTTTGCACGATTTGCGCAAAAATTTGCTCAGCTTCCCGGATCATCAGGTTTTGCTGCTGTACGACCTCTTCGTTAATTTTAATGTTGTGTCCGGCCAGCTTCACATCATTTTCAATGCTCCGAACGAGGTTGAACACCTCTTTCGTTGAAGCGGTGGATTCTTCCGCCAGCTTGCGGACCTCATGGGCGACGACAGCGAAACCTGCGCCATGCTCTCCTGCTCTAGCCGCTTCGATCGAGGCGTTGAGCGATAGCAGGTTGGTCTGCTCGGCGATTTCCGAAATCGTAGCTGTAATGCGTGTAATGCCCTGGGCGTTGATGGAGAGCGCGTTGATCGACTCCGCGACCTTCTGTGTCGCATCAATATTGCGGCGCATCCCTTCGGCCTGCCTGGAGACGGATTCCCGCCCCTTCTCGACGAGCTCCAGCGTATCGCGGGAACGTTCATTCATTTCTTTGGTAGAGTCGGTATAATTGCTGACCTTATCTTCGATCTGACGGATGGACTCCGTCATGTCGCTGACATCCTCGGAAATCTCGTTGGCTCCAATCGCCAATTCGTTGGAGGATTGGGCCACCTGGCCCATAACGTGAATGAGCTCTTCGTTCCTGTCCGAAATAGCCCGGCTGGAATCCATGACTTTACGGGTAATTTCGGAGGTCTCCTGCAAAATTTTGCGAAGCCTGTCTATCATGCTGTTAAAAGTTCGGCTTAAATTATCCATGCCTCCCGATTCATTGATCCGGCTAGTGAAGTCGCCCTTGGCAATCTTAGCCGAGGCGTTGGAGATGTCATCGAACGATTCCGTAAGCGCTTTCTGAACATAGCGAGTTAGAGGGATGGTAAGCGCCCCCAGAATGGCAACCAAGACGATCCCCGTCAATAAGTGGCCCTGTAGAATGAACAAAATCAGCGTCGGTATTCCGAAAAGGGCGGCGATGCAGTAGCAGGCTGCTGAAATCTTTCCGCCAAGGGGAAGTCTGTTGAACCATGACATAAGAATGATGCCCTCCTTAATAAAAATAGGATGTTTATCCCATTATATCATCCGAAAGGCCAAGGGGATATATCGATTTTCGAGATATTGGCAGAATAGATGGCGGATATTGGCAGGTATTTCAATTAAAAAATACTTGAAAACGCTTAAGGTATATTTTATGATGAAATTAGATAATAAATTATTATCAAGATAAGAAAATTATTATCAATCGAATTAAGAAAAAAGTGAGAGTAGGGGATACGCATGGAAGCAACGCGGCTGCTGCTGGAGTCCTATTTTCCGATAGCTTCTTTTATCGCGGCCATTGTCGGTCCAAAATGCGAAGTGGTCGTTCATGATATCAGCGATCCGGAGCGTTCGATCATTTTCATTGAAAATGGACATATCAGCGGCCGTAAAATTGGAGACGGTTCTACGGATCTGGTGCTCAAAATATTAAAGGGGGAGGCATATCGGGATAGACATTATATCGTTAATTACAAGGCCACCGGCCCTCGGGGACAGCAGTTCAGATCCTCAACATATTTCATTAAGAATACCGAGGGGACGCTGGTAGGCTTGATGTGCCTGAACATCGATATTACACATATGGAGGTTGCAGCCGAGTGGATCAATCATGTGCTGCAGGGCGGTTCGCTTACGCTTCCGGTGCCTATGGACGTGGCTTCCGAGGACAAACCTCAGGAATCGGAATTTCTGCAAGGCAATGTGGATGATTTGCTGCAGCATATTATTAACAATGCCCTGAGCAAAATGAATCTGCCGATCGACCGTCTGTCCTCGAATGAGAAAATCGAAATCGTGAAAGAATTGAATGAGCAGGGAGTATTCTTGCTTAAAGGGGGCGTCTCCCAGGTTGCGAGCGCGCTATCGATCTCTGAGCCTACAGTGTATCGTTACCTGCAAAAGCTGAGATAGACGGGGAGGACACTTGCCCAGTAATGGACATCAAGGAGGAAGCAGGATGGAATACAACTTTGATGAAGTCGTTTCACGCATAGGGACGAACAGTGCAAAATGGGATGGTCTTGTTGAGTCGTTTGGCGAGGACATGCTTTCCCTATCGGTGGCCGATATGGACCTGAAAGCCCCGCCTGCAGTCGTGGATAAGCTTGAAACATTCGCAAAACATGGAATTTACGGTTATACGGATGCGTTTGCTTCCTATTACCATGCAGTGCAGGGTTGGCTGGACCGTTCCTATCATTGGCAGGTGCCGCAGGAGTGGATCGTGTTCTGTCCACGAATCATACAGGCTGTATCCTTGGTCATTCAGCAGTTCACAAACGAAGGAGACGCCATTCTTATTCATACGCCTGTTTATCAGCCTGTCGCTAAAGCGGTTACTTTAAACCATCGCGTGCTGGTAGAAAGTCCGCTGAAGCTCGCTGCCGGGCGTTATGAAATTGATTTCGAAGATATGGAACTGCGCATGCAGCAAGGGGTAAAAATCGTGCTGCTAATTTCGCCCCACAACCCGGTTGGACGCGTATGGACGAGAGCGGAACTGGAGCGGATCGCTGCTTTGTGCATCAAGTATGACGCGCTGATCGTCTCCGACGATATTCACGCCGATTTTATCCACGAAGGGCATGAACATACTGTCATTGCCAAGCTGTCGGAGGAAATCGCCCAGCGCAGCATCATCTGTACATCCCCAGGTAAGACCTTTAACCTGGCAAGCCTGGAGATTTCCAATATCATCATCCCTAACGAGACAATCAGGGAGCGATTCAAGCAGGCCTTGCAGCAGGCCGGCATTCATAACCCGACCTTTTTCGCGGTACCGGCTTTGGAAGTGTCTTATACCGCATGTGATGATTGGCTTGAGGAGCTGCGAAAATATTTAAGAGGCAATATGGCTTATGCCAAGGCGTTCATCCAAGATCATATGCCGGAACTAACGGTGATTGAACCGGAAGGTACTTACCTGTTATGGATCGATTGCCGAGCTGTCGATCGGGCGGAAAGCGGTTTAAAGCGCTGGATTGAACAAGCAGCACGGGTGAGCGTAAGCTTCGGGTGCTCCTTTGGGCCAGAGGGCGAAGGCTTTATTCGCATTAATATAGCTGCGCCGCGCAGCGTGCTTAAAGAAGCTCTGAAGCGGATGGCTGCAGCCTATCCATTGAAGAAGACCTAATATTAGGAGGAAAATACATCATGAGCAAGCAGAGCATAAACCCTAATGTAAAACAACCGACATTATTTTTGGCCCTACTTCCGATATTGACGATGGTGCTGCTCCTCAGCTTGGGCTATGTCATGTTTGAACTGCCGCCTGAGCCGTTAATCATTGCATCTACGGTCGTAGCCGGCTTGATCGCCATTAAGCTGGGGTACAGGTACGATGATATTCTGGAATCGATCGCTCAAAAAATAGCCAAGACGATGCCAGCGATCCTGATCTTGATTACAGTTGGTTTTATGATCGGGGCATGGATGGCCGGCGGAACGATTCCGATGATGATCTATTATGGCCTCAAAATTATTAACCCGCAATTTCTATTGATTACAGCGTTTCTCGTAACATCCGTAGTTTCAGTTTGTACGGGTACTTCCTGGGGCTCCGCCGGAACGATCGGGGTAGCCTTTATGGGCGTTGGCGCCGGGATGGATGTCAACTTGGCGGCTGTGGCAGGTGCAGTAGTCGCAGGCGCGTATTTCGGCGACAAACTGTCTCCGCTTTCCGACACGACAAATATTGCTGCATTATCCACAGGCGTTAATTTGTACGAGCATATCGGCCATTTGCTGTATACGACGCTGCCCTCGTTTGTCGTTGCCAGCATCGTCTACGTCATTACCGGGCTTAACGCGAACGCTGCAGGTGCTGTAGTGCCAGAGAAGGTTGGTACGATCATGTCGACCTTGGATACGATTTTTGACTGGAATCTGCTGCTTCTGGTTCCTGTACTCATTGTTTTATACGGATCGATCACGAAGAAGCCTACGATTCCGGTCATGCTGTTTTCATCCTTTTTCGCGATGGCCAATGCGATGATCTTCCAGGGCTTTACCCTGCATGATGTTGTATCTTCAGTGATCAACGGCTTTGATGTTGCGATGGTGCATGCTGCCGGATTTAATGCTGACACCGTTATTGCCGATATTCCGCGTCTTCTGAACCGCGGCGGAATGAACTCCATGATGGGGACGCTTCTCATCTGCTTTAGCGCGATTACGTTCGCCGGGACGATTAGCTTGACGAAATCCCTGGAGCTCATCGTCAACAAGCTGCTCAAATTCGTGCATAAGACAGGTTCGCTGATCGTTACGACCATCATCACCGGTTTGACGATGATCGGTGTGACCAGCAACGGTCAAGTATCCATCCTGATGCCGGGCGAAATGCTGCGGGAAGCTTATATCCGCCGCGGCCTGCATCCGAAGAACCTGGGACGGACGATTGAAGACTCTGCGACCATCATCGAACCAATCCTGCCGTGGACGGCTGCAGGTGCCTATATGGCAGGAACACTGGGTGTCGCGACACTAGACTATTTGCCTTGGGCGGTCCTGTGCTGGACGGGGATTTTCTTCGCTACGATTCTAGGTTTTACGGGCATCGGCATTGCCAAGCTGACGCCTGAACAGCAGCAAGAAATGCTGCAGGAGTATGACGCAGAGACAGCTAAATAAACAAATAGAGAAGAGGAGAGAGAAGATCAATGGAACAACAACAAGATAAGCAGGTAGTAGCGACAACAGAGGCGCCAGGAGCGATCGGACCGTATTCACAAGCAGTTCGTTTCGGGCATCTGCTTATCACGTCGGGACAACTCGGCATGGATGCGTCTGGCGTATTTCCGGCAACGGTGGAAGAGCAGACGAAGCGCTCTTTGCTTAATGTGAAGGCGATTCTGGAAGCGGCAGGATACGGGATGAAGGATGTTGTGAAGACAACTGTATTCTTGAAGGACATGAACGATTTCGGCGCCGTTAACGCAGTCTACGCGGAGTTCTTTGCCGAGCCATATCCGGCGCGCAGCGCCGTCGAGGTGGCACGGCTGCCGAAGGACGGTCTGGTTGAAATTGAAGTGGTTGCGGCCAAGTCCTAAATTTTAATAGCAGCAGACAGTCTAACAAGCAACAGCCCTCTATCCTTTGACAGGATGGAGGGCTGTTTATTATTTATCAATGATACAACGATAAGAGCTGCAAGCTTAGCCAAGCACAACCTCAACCTGATGCGTGCGGCCATCGCCGATTGGAGCGATAATATTGCCTTCAATAGCTTTACCGTCGACCGTGATGCTCTTCACGCCTTTGGACACATGGCTTGGGTTTTTGATGGAGATTTCAAACGTATCTCCGCGGAATACGCGGGTGACCTGCAAGCCATTCCAAGAAGAAGGAATGCACGGATCAAGCTTCAGGCCGTCAAACTCTGGCTGAATGCCTAGGATGGCCTGCGTAATCGCTACATAGTTCCATGCTGCTGTTCCGGTCAGCCAAGAGTTCTTCGCTTCCCCGTGATTCACCGCGTCTTTTCCTGCGATCATTTGCGAATATACGTAAGGCTCCGTCCGGTGAATATCGCTGATCTCCTCGAGGTAAGCCGGAGCAATTTTGGAGTAAACTTCAAATGCGCGGTCTCCGTTGCCCAGTACTGTTTCCGCAATCATGATCCAAGGATTGTTGTGACAGAAAATACCGGCATTTTCTTTATATCCAGGCGGATAGGATGAAATCTCGCCCAGGTTCAGGTAGTACTTGGAATACGGCGGCTGCTGCAGAACGATGCCGTATTTTGTATCCAAGCGCTCCTCAACGGAAGTCATCGCCTTCTGAGCCAGACCTTCCTCGACGCCAATGCCGGCCATGACGCAAATGCCTTGCGGCTCAATGAAGATTTGGCCTTCCTCGTTCTCCTTGCTGCCGATTTTCTGGCCGTAGTGGTCATATGCCCGCAGGAACCAGTCGCCGTCGAAACCATGCTCCAGCGTAGTTTTACGCATCGCCTCCATGTGGGCTGCAGCTGTGGCAGCTTCTTCTTCCAAGCCGCGTAGACGGCACAGCTTCACGAAATCGGGAGCGACAAAGACGAACAGTCCGGCAATAAAGACGGATTCCGCCACACGTCCTTCAATATTGGCCGTCGTCTGGAACGATTCACCGGGCTCCTTGGAGAAGCAGTTCAGGTTGAGGCAGTCGTTCCAGTCGGCGCGGCCGATCAGCGGCAGGCCGTGAGGACCTAGGTTGTTGATGACATGGTAATAAGAGCGCTTCAAATGCTCGAACAAGGTGGCCGTATTGTCCGGATTGCTGTCGAACGGAACCTGCTCGTCAAGAATGCTCATGTCCCCGGTTTCTTTAATATAGGCGGACGTGCCAAGGATCAGCCATAGCGGATCGTCGTTGAAGCCGCTGCCGATTTCGTTGTTGCCCTTTTTCGTAAGCGGCTGGTACTGGTGATAAGCGCTGCCGTCCTCGAATTGGGTGGCCGCGATATCGAGAATCCGTTCCCGGGCTCTTTCCGGAATTTGATGAACAAAGCCGAGCAAATCCTGGTTTGAATCCCGGAAGCCCATGCCGCGTCCGATGCCGGATTCAAAATAGGAGGCGGAACGGGACATGTTGAACGTAACCATGCACTGATACGGATTCCAGATGTTCACCATCCGGTTCAGCTTATCGTCGTCGCTTTGAATTTGATATTTGGACAGCAGGCCGTCCCAATAGGAAGCAAGCTCCTGCATAGCACGATCGACATCCTCGTCAGTCGCAAACCGTTCGATCATCGCTAGCGCCGGCTTCTTGTTGATGATGCCCGGAGCTTCCCATTTCTCATCCTCTTCGTTTTCAACGTAACCAAGAATGAAGATGAGGCTCTGTTCTTCGCCTGGAGCGAGGGACAGCTTAACTTCATGGGAGCCGATCGGCGACCAGCCGCTAGCGATCGAATTCGTTGCCTTGCCTGCAGTGACGGCCTGCGGTTCATGAAGGCCGTTGTACAGGCCTACGAACGATTCGCGGTCCGTATCGAAGCCGTCGATGCGGCGGTTGACAGAGTAGAAGGCATAATGGTTTCTGCGCTCGCGATATTCGGTTTTATGATAAATGACGGAATCCTGCACTTCGACTTCCCCGGTGCTTAAGTTACGCTGGAAGTTCGTCATGTCGTCCTGGGCGTTCCAGAGACAGAATTCGGCGAAGGAGAAAAGGGATACGTCTTTGGCTTCGGTCCCCGTGTTCCTGACGGTAAGGCGGTGCACCTCGCCCTGGTAGCCAAGCGGAACGAAAGCCAGCTGTGTCACCGAGATGCCTCCCCGCTCCCCGGTAATGCAGGTATAGCCAAGTCCATGGCGGCATTCATAGAAGTCAAGCTCGCGCTTGACCGGCATCCAGCCTGGCGTCCAGAAATCGCCGTTATCGTACAGATAGTAGTAGCGTCCGCCCGTATCTAGTGGAATGTTGTTGTAGCGGTAGCGGGTAATCCGGCGCAGCCGGGCGTCGCGGTAGAACGTGTACCCTCCGGCCGTATTGGAGATCAGGCCGAAAAATTCCTCGTTGCCAAGGTAGTTGATCCAGGGATAAGGAGTTTGCGGGGTGTTAATGACATATTCCTTGCGTTGATCGTCAAATGTTCCGAATTTCATAGATAATCGCTCCTTTCATTTGTGAACGCGCGTTTATTTTATTGCAAAAGACATCCTCTCTCAGGATGGAGAGGAGTCTGTGTTACTTTACTAAGGCTACTAGGGCGCCAGCGGTTTGCAAGAATCCCTCGTTACCAGCCGTGTTGGAAAGCTCAGTGTGCTGAAGCCCGTCTGCTCGCCGCTGCAAATACGGATTATCAAATCCACCGCGGCTTTGGACATTTCCTCGATCGGCAGGCTGACTGAAGTCAGCTTGGGATGGACGCGAGAGGCCAGCTGCACATCGTCGAAGCCGATGATGGACAGATCGTCAGGAACCGAGATGCCCCGCTCTGCAAAGGCCTCCATCGCTGAAATCGCCATGTCGTCGTTCGAACTGAGCAGGGCGGTGGGCAGCTCTTCCCCGGAATCCAGTAGATCCATTACAGCTGCATACGCTTGCTCCTTCAGGAAATCACCTTGCAGGATGCTGCTCTTCACGATTGGCAGACCATGCTTAAGCAGCGTATCCTCGTAGGCCATGTAGCGCTCGCGGCCGGAGTAAGTGTTCATCCGTCCCTGAATGATGCCGATATGTCGGTGGCCGAGTCCTATGAGATATTCCATCGCCTCCACGGTGCCCTCGTAGTCGTTGGAATTGATAATGGCTAAATGATGCTTGTCGAGACGTTCAGCCGTAATTTCCGCAATGTCGTAATCGATGAGGACGAGCGGGGCGCCTTGCCCGACCATTTCCCGTACGAGCTCGATGTCCTTCTGAGTGCCGACGAGAATGCCGCCGTCGATTCGTTTCTGCTGGAAGGCCTGCTTTACTTTTTGAAAGTCGTTCCGTGAATAGACCGTATGAATCAGCACGTAGAACCCCCGGGCGTTGGCCGTATCGACCACTAAATCGACGATAGGGGCAAAGTAGCTGTTCTGGTATATTCGACGGGCATTTTCCTTCTCGTTCATGCTGATTGCAAACAGGCCGATTGTATCGGTACGTTTGCCGGCGAGGGCGCGGGCAAAGCTATTCGGCTCATAATGATGCCGTTCAATGACCTCAAGCACCTTGGCCCGGGTAGCCTCCGGGACGTTTGGGTAATTGTTGATGACGCGGGATACGGTGCTGCGCGATACCCCGGCCAACTTAGCGATATCTTCGCTGCGCATATTCATCACTCTTTCTGTAAACGCGCGTTTATGACACTATCATAAATGAAGCTCAAAGATAAATCAATCGTAAAAAAACATGACAAAAAAGCACGAAGCGTGAAGCCGCCCCGTGCCGATGATACCTGCTATTTCATATGTTCCAGATAACGCTCGATGAATAATATTACATTGTCATACCGTTCCTCATTCCAGCCTACCGCCGCGATCATTTCTTTTTTGAGTAGCGGAAGCTGTTCTGACAGCTCGCTGGATGTCAGGTCAATGGCATATACTTGGGGCTCCGGATCCTCTTCTGCTTGCGCGCGAAGCGCAGCATGATCGGGAAGCACGGGGCTTAATATACCTTCGCTCTCCGCTTGGAGGTTCTTGAAACCGCCGCCGCCGGAAATCCAATCAAAGGTCGGCTTATCGATAACATATAAGTCAGGTTTTTCAGTAGCGATGACGGCCATTGCCTTTTGCCGGTAGACCATTTCGCCCTGCTCAGGGACGTAAGTGATTTGCAAATCTACACGGTTCCATTCGGGAAACTGCTTGAGTATCGCCTGCTCCAGCGCTTCTTCTCCGTTATTCGCTTCATCTACCGCGAAATTGCCAATCAACAAAATGGATAGATCAAGAGGGGGCAGTGCCGCGATTCGTTTCTGCTCCGCGCGGTAATCCGCGAAGGCGTTAATACCAAAAATCAGCACGACAACCGCAATGATCCCAACGATGACATGCGTTCTATAAACACGGAAGAAGTCGTCGATTTTCTCTGCCGTTCCTGCGAATTTTCCCCATTTGGCGAATCTGTCCCGGCTCATTTGCTCAATTTTGCGCTGATCCTCATGCTCGGTAATCAGCTTGTAGGCCCGCAGCGAATGCTCGTATTCGCTGTTCGCTTCATCGCCTCCTTTACGGGAACGAGATTTGCGCAGCACCATGTCGAAAGCTTGTTCTACTTCTTCTCTGGAAGCGTTCTCGGACAGGCCGAGCTGTTCGTATGCCTTTTTCAAATCGTCCATGCCAAAATCTCCTCTGTTTCCTCTCATTATGTATAGAAAGTGTATGGAAAGAAACCCATGTATTTATTATACTGTTAATTTGGAACGAATGGAAATTTGGCTGCTAACACGGTAAAAGGGAGTGATTTGCCGAATATTTGGTTGGGTCCGCGGTTGGGGAATAGGAATTAGAAGGAGTGTCATCATTGAGGGAGAGCTTGAAACTGAAGTTTTATACGCGACGCAAAACGTCTCTCCAGCGTAGAAACCTAGCTATTGCGACCTGGGAAGGTTTTCCCGCTGTCATATTTCAAACCCTGCTGGGCGGTCAATTTTTGACGGGTTATTTGCTCTATTTAGGAGCCACGTCCGGACAGCTGGGGTTCGTGTTGGCTATTACGACCTTTGTGAATATTGCTCAAATCGCTGTGGCGTTTCTAATTCAGCGGCTGACGAGCCGGAAATGGGCTTTGGTATTATTCATTGCCATACACCGGATTTTATGGGCGTTTACGGGGCTTGTCCCGTTTCTGTTCCCTAAATCGTACTGGGTTAGCGCATTTATCGTATTTTATGTCACGGCATGCCTTTTTAACACAGTCGGAGGGATGCTGTGGAATTCGCTGATCAGCGACATTGTGCCGGCACGTGTGCGGGGCCGGTATTTCGGCATCAGGAACACGCTCCTGAATGCAGTTGGAACCCTTACGATGTTCACTGGCGGCATGATTCTGGACCGGTTTCCGGAAAGCCAGGGCTTTCTGTATTTGTATATCATCGTTTGGGTATGCATTATCGCCAATATCATTATGTTCATGTTCTATCCGGATGTGACGTTCGAGCGCTCTGTAGAGAGCAAATTTCTGCCGATGCTGCGCAAGCCGCTGCAGGACAAATCTTTTATTAAAGCAACCCTGTTTCTAGCCGGCTTCCTGTTCTTGCAGAACCTGGTGGTGCCGCTATACTCCTACGTGATGCTCGAGCTGCTGAAAATTAACTATCAGACAATATCCCTGCTTAACGTCTCGCAAACACTGATGATGATGTCGAGCTTCTATATTTGGGGAAATCTGAATGCAAGATACAGCAACAAGCGCTTGCTGTATTGGACGCTGCCGATTATTGCAGTCTCGATCATGAGCTGGGGCATGCTGTCGGTATTGCCGCAGCTGCCGGTGCTGTTCGCGGCCCATATGCTGTTCGGCGTTGGTGTCGGCGGTTTTAACCAGCTGGCGTTCAATTTCATGATCGGGGATACGCCCAAAAGCGAACGGCCGATGTATATGGCGATGTATTCGGCGATTACGGGAGTTGCCGCTTTCTTCGGACCGCTGCTTGGAGGCAAGGTTTATGAATGGATCGCGAACTGGCCGCGATGGATTCAGGTATTCGGGATGCAGCTAGGTGTCGCTGCGGCGATGATCGTCCTGGCACTCGTGCTTGGCCGGCGAATTCTTCGCGATGCTTGATGTGAACCCCGGTTTGATAGATACTGTTATTACCTGCTTAATTATTGAAGGGAGAGTAATTAAATGACGCAACTCAAAGCTTATGAAGGCATGTATCAAGGCGAAAAGGCCATATGGCTGCAGGCTGGAAAATACGAAGCGGTGCTTGTTCCGAATGTTGGCGGGAACCTGATCGCTTTTCGTGATAACGAAAGCGGTTTCCGCTTTCTGCGTGAGCCGGCTGAATCGGAGATGGATGAATTCCGCGGCAATCCGGGAGTATACGGGATTCCTGTTCTTTTCCCGCCAAACCGTTATGAAGACGGCAAGTTTCCCTGGAAAGGCAAGACCTACCAATTCCCAGTCAACGAGGAGGCTACGGGCAACCATCTGCACGGGTTCCTACATACAATTCCCTGGGAGGTAGAAGAGTTCGGCAGCACCCAGCAGGAAAGCTACGTTGTCGCCAAGGTTAGCGTAGATGAAGCGCACGAGATCTATCGTTACTTGCCGTTCAAATTTACCGTTCGCCTGAAATATACGCTGGGTGAGGATGGGTTGGCGCAGCATGTGTTCGTACGCAATGACGGCGGGAACGAGATGCCTTGTCTCCTGGCCTTCCATACTGCTGTTAACGCTCCGTTCGCAGCGGAAAGCAAGGCCAGTGATTACAAGATGAAATTTACGATTGGCGAGCGGTGGGAGCTGAACGAACGGATGCTGCCGACAGGGAAGCATATGCCGCTGAGCGCTGAGGAAGAAGCGATGAAGAAGGAAGGGGTGTATCCTTTCTTTACTTCGCTGGACAATCATTATACCGCAGTGCCGCAAAACGGCAGAAACCGCATGGAGCTGACGGATTCCAAGCTGAGTCTGACGCTCGTGTACGACGTAGGAACATCCTATAAGCAGTGGATGATCTGGAACAACGGGGGCCAGGAAGGCTTCTTCTGCCCTGAACCGCAGATCAATTTGGTGAATGCGCCTCATGTTGGCCTGCCGGCCGATGAGATCGGGCTGTTCAGCCTGGCGCCAGGCGAAATTTGGGAGGAGTCCGCAAGATTGTATGTGAAGAAGGCGGCGAAATAATCATCTAGCAGCAGGCCGCAAGGCTTATATAAACTATATAACACAGCAAAAAAGCAGCGCTGTTCCCACGTCAAAGCGGGAAATCAGGCTGCTTCTTTGTTTGGTCTGATGGAACGGCGGCAGTTTACCCGACTTCAGCTACACTTTCGTTCCGCTCGGGAAGAAGGCGCTTGATCTGCTCCAAATTTCTTCTTGGCACATTGATCGTCTTGATGCCATGAATATGATCCCTGAATAGCAGTACGTTGTCCTGGATGTCCGTCACCTTGTGCAGGTTGACGTAACAGTTGGTGCTTACGCGGTAGAAAGAGGGGTCTGAGATTAGTTTTGAGGTTTGGTCAGCAGATAGTCTCTTTTTTATACTGTAGTTTCTGCCGTGGAAACAAACTAAGCCATGACCTCCTACTTTGAAGAAATAAGCGTCATGTGGATCAAGGGCCTCGTAGACGTTCTTCTCCTCTAGTCCGACATTCATCATTCCAAAATCCCCCTTTAGATGATGTTGTGGAAGCGCTTGCAGTATAACATATTTTTCGCGGTTTGTGTAGTACTTAGGCTTAAATTTTAAATATTCCCAGCAATTGCGGGACTGGACATTTACCTGAAAGTACGGAAGAATAGGAAGACAAGATGTTATAGAGAAGGAGTGTGACCATCGTGTCAGAACAACAACGACTATTGTTATACATAGGATCCTATGCCGAAGCTGCTGATCCGGGGCTTTACGTGGTGGAGATGAACCCTGCAACGGGCGAGCTGACTCGTCTTGGCGAGGCTGCCGGGCTGAAGAACCCGACCTTTCTAAAAGTGGATGCTGCCGGCAGGAAGCTGTACGCCATTTCGGAGACGAAGACCTCTAGTGATGAGCGGATCGGCGAAGTCGCGAGCTTTGCGGTTGATCCGGCTGCGGGCACTCTGACGGAATTGAACCGGATACTTACGCTGCAGCCGTCTACATCGCATATCGAGCTTGAACCGCAGAGACGCTATGTCGTCGTCTCCGGTTATCATGGAGGCAATGTGGGCCTCGTTCGCCTGCTAAGTGACGGGCTAGCCGGCGAGCAAACGGACGAGCGGCAGCATGAAGGAAAAGGCGCAGACCCGGTGCGGCAGGATCGGCCGCATCCGCATTCCGCGCTGTTCACCCCGGACAGCCGTTATGTTCTCGTCGCCGACCTGGGGCTCGACAAAGTATTCGTGTATCGGCTTGATGAACAAGACGACAAGCTGGTGCTTCACAGCGAAGCGAAAACGGCGCCGGGCGCGGGACCACGCCATCTTGCATTCCACCCGAACGGCAAGTGGCTGTATTCGATCAATGAAGTCAATTCCTCGCTTACGCTGTTCGCCTTTGATGCGGACGCAGGAACGCTTGAGGCGATAGACGCGGTGCCGACTTTACCGGAAAGCTACGCCGGGGAGAACACAACGGCGGAGGTGGCCATTTCCCCAGACGGGAAATTCCTGTACGGCTCCAACCGGGGCCATGACAGCCTCGTCGTCTTTGCCATCGATCAGGGCAGCGGCAAGCTGAGCCTGGTTCAGCATATTTCCAGCGAAGGCGGGCATCCGCGGCACTTCGCTTTGACTCCTGCAGGTGATTATCTCGTAGCGGCTAACCGCGATTCGGATAATTTGGCCGTATTCCGTATAGACAAGAGTACGGGAGAATTGGAATTTACGGGACAAACCGCGAATGTATCGAAGCCGGTCTGCGTGCAGCCCGTTTTGTTCAAGTAATGATCTGCTTCAGTCCTGTCCAGCTTCATGTGGACAGGACTGTTTGCATTGTTAACAGTAATTTTACGAAAAAACAGTTCTCGCTTACTTGCTTTCACTGGTATGCTGACTTAAGATAAATTCAAGGAAGTTCGTTCGGAAGATGCCGTAATTCCTGATACGTCGTTAGATAGTCTATTATCAAAGGAGCAGGTCGCTTATAATGACTTTTTTTAGAGAGCTATTTCAAATTGCGGGTTTCCGCAGGTTTCTTGCTTTGCTTTTCGTCATTCTAGTCCTCTACTTTTCGCGAAGCATGCTGAACATGCTGCTGATCACCTTCATCCTAACCTATCTGATCAACCGTCTTCATAATTTCATTACGCGCAATGTTGATAAAGTCGTCAAAATTAACCGGAGCATTACGATTTTATTTATATATGCCGTAATTTTAACCTTGCTTGTCACGACCGTGTATTACTATCTGCCTGTATTTTTGGAGGAGTTCAATGATCTCGTCAATCAGGTCATTTCGTTCTATGATAATCCCCCAACGAATTTGCCTGACAACGTCCTGCTGAATTTCCTAGTGGATTCGTTAAAAGAAATTGATCTGTCCAAGTATGTTGGCAACGGCTTTAACTTCCTGCTTAAGACCGTATCTGATATCGGGAAGTGGAGCCTGAATCTGTTTATTGCGATCATACTCAGCTTGTTCTTCCTGCTCGAGAAGGAGAAGGTCACGAACTTTACGGCCAGATTCAAAGAGAGCCGTGCGGGGTTCCTATTTAATGAGCTGGAGTATTTCGGCAAAAAATTCGTCGCTTCCTTTGGTAAAGTGATCGAGGTTCAGTTCTTGATTGCTACTGTGAATGCCATCCTGTCCACGATCTTTCTGTGGATTTTCGGATTTCCGAATCTGGTGGCCATCGGCATCATGATTTTCATCCTCGGGCTGATTCCGGTGATGGGCGTTATTATTTCCTTGATTCCGCTTTGTGCGATTGCCTTCAAAATCGGCGGGCTGATCAAAATCGTCTATGTTCTTGTTATGATCGCGGTTGTCCATGCTTTCGAGGCTTACTTCCTCAACCCGAAATTTATGTCGAACAAGACGCATTTGCCGATATTCTACACGTTCATGATTTTGCTCGTATCGGAGCATTTCTTTGGCGTATGGGGGCTAATCGTCGGCGTGCCGGTATTCATCTTCCTCCTGGATATATTAGAGGTTCCGGTGGGAAATGGAGCCGCCAAACCGAAAAAGCGGAAGAAAGCCGCCGTCAAAGGAGCGGGGCGCTGATCCAGGACGGCTCTATTGCCATCAGAACTGGAGTGCCATTTGCAAAACGAGGACGGCATAATGAAGTGCCTCTCATACTAATAGCTGAGCAGGGAAAAGCAGCTTGGTTCGGTTGCGGTATTAGGTAACTGAACGTTGAAGAGCTAGGCAACACTGTTGCTGCGAAGCTTGATGTGCCAAAAGGCTGGGTAACAGCGTGAAAGCACTTATTGGGAGTCAGTCAAACTCAAACTCACTCACTCCACTTTAGCGATATAGCGGAACCCAGGTCCATTAGACATTACAAATAATAAAGTTAATGAAGCGGCCTTTGTCCTGATTTCCATCGGACTAAAGGCCGTTTAGCTATGTTCTTTTTTAGATAAGCTAAATGCTCCCCTTTTAGTAACAGCTTTAAATTATTACCTGTTTACTAGTTGGGGAGCATATCACTTTAAGCTAATCCGCTTTGTGTCATAGAATCGTGTTATTGCTGCGATACTCTGTAACGGGGTGTTCTTTGCTTGAGCTTTTCCAAGTACGGTTAACGATTTTTTTCAGCTTGACTGGGAGCTCCATTTTCATTGCTGCCGCCTTTTCCGGGCTGAGCCTGCCATCGGCAGCGGCTTTATCGATATGACCCGTAACGACTGCCGCCAGCTTTTGTACGTATTCAGCCTCGCTCCAGCCCTTGCGGGCTTGGACGACTTGGAGCAGGGATTTGCCTTGCTTCAGATCTTCGATAAGCACCTTTGGCTCAACGTCCAGCAGTTCAGCCGTATCCTTGACGACATGCCCGCCCCGGAAATGGCCTTTGTGATGATGGCGGGGCTGATGCTGCTCCTTTCCGCCGCCCGGTAAAGCTTGGGGAATCGGCGTTGGTTCCTGATAGGCCACCGTGGTTTCAGCGGCAGCGGCATAGCCGCCAATCGCTATGATGGCCGCCAGGAAACCTTTCTCCAGTAGTTTGCGTATGTGTCTCATAGACAATTTTCACCTCATCGTATAGAATGATTGGGTCTTTCTCTCATGTAGTTTTGACCAAAAAACGAAAGCTTATCTTAAAATTACTTAAAAATTGAATCCAACGAGGAATTGGGTAAAATGAATTAAGGAACGGAAAGGGAACAGGAGGAGTTTGTGTGACGTTTGGACCCAGAATGCTCAAAACCGGACTTGCTGTAACATTAGCGCTTTATGTAGTTTTCTGGTTTGGCCTGTCGTCGCCCGTTATCGCTGCGGTTGCTGCTATTTTTGCGATGCAGCCGACGATATACCGCTCATGGCGGTATTTGCTCGATCAATTGCAGACGAATACGCTTGGCGCGGTGCTCGCTATGGCAGGAGGAGCAATGTTCTCGAATGAACCGATTGCGGTCGGACTTGTATGCATCCTTGTCATTATGATCTGTATTCGCCTGAAGATGAACGAGACGATCGGGGTTACGCTCGTAACGGTCGTTGCGGTTATGGAGGCATCAGGTCAATGGGAATTCGCGATTACCCGGTTTACGCTCATATTGATTGGCATCGTCTCCGCATTCCTCATTAATATTCTCGTCTTTCCGCCAAAACCAAGGGTGCAGTACGATAGCCAGACCAAGAAGACGTTTGAGCAATTATCCATTCTGCTTCGCACGGCGATATCCAGCGAAATGAAGGAAAGCGTGTTCCGCAATCAGAAGCGCGAGCTTGAAGACACGATAAATTCGATGGGTGATACGTATAAAATGATGGAGGAAGATCAGAAGAAATTGAAAGCCCCCAAATTCAGCAACAGCCGACAGCTCGTCGTTTATAAACAAATATTACGGACGCTTCGCAAAGGCTATGAGGTGCTGGACGCCATCGAACAGCATTACTTTCAGGCGGAACGTTCGCCGGAGGACAACGAAGCCTTCGATATGCATCTAGAGAGGCTTATCAAATTCCACGAGCATATTATGCTGAAGTTTGAGGGGAAGCTGAAACCGAATACCCGAGAAGCGGAGCTATTCGAACAGGAGAATGACAAGTTCCAGCGGAGTATGCTGGATCGTTATGCCGAGCAGCGGGAGGGCATTCTTCGATTATCCATCGTTTCGGCGGAAATATATGAATACGGGCACCAATTGCAGCGCCTGAACCGCCTGGCGGATCATTCCGATATGCCGAAGCCGGCATCGTAGGCAGAGCCGCAATTATTAAGTTAATGTAGAGGAGCGATCATCTTTGGATAGAACGGATAAGGCTTGGCAGGAAGAGCAGGAGCGAGTAGAATACGTTGCCGATCAAATTGAGAAGCGCATTCGCAGGCTGGAGTCGGAAGTGACGGTCGTCCGGGAGGATGTCGTCGGCATGCGCCGGGACTTCTGGGACGAAGTTACCGTCAACTTCAGTGAAGCGGATGATGTTGGCGAGACTTCGACGAGCTTGCGTCAGCAATCGCAGGTTCTATCCGACCGGGAGAGAAGTCATCTTCACGCTTCGGCAGCATTGGGAAAAATGAAGCGTCTCAAGCAGTCTCCATATTTCGGCCGCATCGATTTTGCTGAGAAAGGCGGCGAGGAAGAAGCGATTTACTTAGGAATTGCCTCCCTGCTGAAGGAGGGGGACGAAGAGTTTCTCGTATATGATTGGCGCGCGCCGATCTCCAATTTGTATTATGACGGTGTGCCGGGTCCAGCTTCTTACATGACTCCCTCCGGGCAAATCGAAGGCACGATGTCGCTGAAACGCCAATTCGTCATTCATGGGCGAGTCATTAAGCTTATGTTCGATACGGGAGTAACGATTGGCGACGAAATGCTGCAACAGGTGCTGAGCCGAAGCTCGGACGCGCAGATGAAGAGCATTGTGGCGACGATACAGAAGGAGCAGAACCGGATTATCCGTAACGATCACAGCCGAATGCTGATCGTTCAGGGAGCGGCGGGGAGCGGAAAGACTTCGGCCGCGCTGCAGCGGGTTGCTTATTTGCTGTATAAGCATCGCGAGCGTCTGAACGCCGACCAGATGATTCTTTTCTCTCCCAATCCGATGTTTAACAGCTATGTCTCTACCGTGCTCCCGGAGCTCGGCGAAGAGAATATGCAGCAGACAACGTTTCAGGAGTATCTGGAGCATCGTTTGGGCCGGGAGTTTCAGCTGGAGGACCCGTTTGTGCAAATCGAATACGTGCTGACCGGAACGGAGGATGAGGATTACAGGCACAGAATCAGCGGCATACGTTATAAATCGTCCTCGCTGTATCTGGATGCGGTGAACCGCTACAAACAATGGCTTGAGAAGAAGGGGATGAAATTCCGCCCGATCCGCTTCCAAGGCCAGACCGTCGTAGATGCCGAGGAGATCGCCCGGCAATTCTATGATTACGATCCGGCGATTACTTTGGCGAACCGTTGTGAACTGTTGAAGGAATGGCTGCTGAAGGAGCTTGCCGCATTCGGAAAAAGCCAGCTGGACGCCCCGTGGGTCGAGGAGCAGATCCAGCTTCTTGATGCGGAGGACTATCAGCGGGCCTATCAGAGAATGCGCCGGAAACAGAGGGGAGCCGGTACTTCGTTTAACGACTATGAAGACGAGAAGGAAATTCTCGGGCGGATGGTCGTTAGCGATCGATTGAAGCCGCTGCGCAGATGGGTGAAGACATTGCGTTTCGTCGACGTTACGACGCTGTATACACAGTTGTTCGATCATCCGGAAATTACAGCTGAGCTGGGGCTGGAACAATTGCCGGAGGATTGGCGCGAGATCGGACGGCAGACCGTGGACAGAATCCGGGCGGGTGAAATGTTCTACGAGGATATTACGCCATTTCTTTATTTAAAGGAACTTGTACTTGGCTTTCACTCCAATACGGACATTCGTCACGTCATCATTGATGAAGCCCAGGATTATTCGCCGTTTCAGCTGTTCTTCCTCAAAAGGCTGTTCCCGCGGGCGCGCATGACGGCGCTCGGCGACCTGAATCAGGCGATTTACGCCCATGCCTCGGTGCTGCAGCAGTCGGCGACGCTGACCGATCTGTACGGCACGGCGGAAAGCGAGCTTATCGTGCTGAAGCAGAGCTACCGGTCCACTCGCGAAATCGTCGAATTTACGAAACAGATGATCGCTGGAGGCGAGGAAATTGTTCCCTTCAACCGCGAAGGCGAAAAGCCGCTGGTAAGGGTGCTTCAGAACCTGGAGGACATGGATCGCGAGATCAAGCGGGATCTTCTGTCTTTGCGTGCTGACGGTTACGAGACGATTGCGGTCATCTGCAAAACGGCTGAGCAGAGCGAGAAGGTGCATGAAATGCTGGCCCAGGCTCTGCCCGTCAAGCTAATCAAAAAAACGACGCTTTCGTTCGAGAAGGGGATCCATGTTATACCTGCATATCTGGCAAAGGGCGTGGAATTTGACGCTGTGCTCATTTATGACGGTTCGAACCGCAACTACACCAAAGAGGCAGAGCGTAAACTGTTCTATACCGCTTGTACGAGAGCGATGCATTTGCTGCATGTGTATTCGGCGGGCGAGCCAAGCCGATTCATTACGGAGAGCGACCCGTCGGCCTATATCCAGGCTTAGGCAGGACAGTCCGAATATATTTTCACTTTTCAACCACACTAACATTGTATATCGTGTGTTGAAAGGTGGCCAAATAAGGATGGATAACAAAAAAGGTGATTTGTTCGCCCTAGCTTCCATACCGTTGATCATGACTTTAGGCAGTTCAATGATTATTCCGATATTGCCCCAAATTTCCCGCAAGCTGCAGGTTTCATCGTTCCAGGTCAGCATGCTCATTACGGTATACGCGGTTGTCGCGATTTTGCTCGTGCCAATCGCCGGCTACCTTTCCGACAAATTCGGCAGGAAAGTGATTATCATTCCAAGCCTGGTCATCGCCGGTATCGGCGGTGCGTTATCTGGAGTGGCCAGTTGGTTTGCGGAGGGGACGACGGTTTACTGGATCATTCTGGGCGGCCGCTTGCTGCAGGGTATCGGTGCTGCGGGTGCTTTTCCCATTGTTCTCCCCCTTGTTGGCGATATGTTTGACGATGACGAACAGGTCAGTCATAGTCTTGGAATTATCGAGACCTCCAATACGTTTGGCAAAGTGCTCAGTCCGATTCTGGGGGCGTTGCTTGGCGCCTGGATTTGGTATGTGCCGTTTTTGGCGATTCCTGTATTGTGCTTTGCTTCCCTGCTGCTCGTAATTTTTCTGGTTAAGGAACCGGAACGGAAGGAAGAGGCCAAGCCCATTGGCGAATTCTTGAAGACGGTGAAGAAGCTGTTCCATGAGAAGGGGCGCTGGCTTTACGCTATTTTTGCCATCGGCTGTATTTGTATGTTCCTGGTGTTTGGCGTGCTCTTCTACCTATCTGAGCAGCTTGAGACCAAGCATAGGCTGGAGGGGGTATTAAAGGGGCTGGTGCTGGCGATCCCGCTTGCTGCGCTGTGCCTTGCCGCCTACTTTACGGGGAAAAAAATCGGCAATGACAAGACGTTGATGAAGTGGTGCGGGGTTGTAGGATTGGTTTTGTCCACAGGTGCTCTTTTTGGCATTGGCTTTTTTAACAATATTTATTTTGTTATCGCTTGTCTGATCGTGTGCGGCGCGGGCATCGGCATAGTTCTTCCGAGCTCCGATGCTCTCATTACGGAAGGGATAGAGAAGCCCCTGCGCGGCACAATTACGTCTATCTATGGTAGCATGCGTTTCATCGGTGTTTCATTAGGGCCGCCGATCGTATCGCTGCTCATAAAAGCAGGGCATATGACGCTGTTCTTTGTGATCGCGGGCGTGTCGCTTGTGGCGGTGATTCTGCTGCTGACACTGGTCAAGCCAGAAACAGATAATGAACAAGGCAAAATGAAAAAAGCACCTCGTCCCGCACACCAGCCTTAAAGTGCAAAATATTCACATAATATCAATAAATAGACTTATATATTGTTAGAATTATCATATATCCGCCTCGTCAAGCTGTGTACAATCCTTGTACAATCGAACAATCCAAGATTATTCGATGATAATGCGAGGGGGAATAGTGATGAAGAAGAACAATCGGCAGCTTGGCTTTGTAACGCTTGGTGCAATAGCTCTGCTGGCCGTAGCCATAGTAATCTTCACTAGCTTGAAGGATAGCAGACCGACAACGGAGTTTCCTGATTTCGATCAGGTTTCGGTTAAGTTTAGCCCAACTGGGTTTAATGAAGCAGAGCAGCCCTACATCGGCGACAGGAACGCTCCTGTGGTGATTGTTGAATTTTCTGACTACAAGTGCCCGGCTTGCAAAAGATGGAATGAGGAGGTTCTTCCGGAGCTGAAGCAGGAATACTTGGATACGGGCAAAGCTGTATTGTATACGATCGATTATCCTTTTTTGGCGCCGGACTCCAATCTCGCAGCATTAGCTGGTGAGACGCTGTATCAGCAGAACCAAACATATTTTTGGACGTATCATGCGAAGATGAGCGAGCTGCAAGGAAAAAAGGACGACATTTGGGCAACGAAGTCGTTCATTCTCGATTTGGTACGCACTTATATTCCCGAAGCGGACATTGAGAAATTCGAGCAGGATTTGGACAACCGTACATACAGCGCCAATGTCAAAAAAGACCTCATGATCGTCGAGCATTATCAGGTGAGTGGAACGCCGACGGTGTTCGTCAACGGAAAAGAGGTCGAAGATGCTTCTTTTTCCGGCATCCAAGCCGCGATCGAGAACTAAGAACTTTTATTGCAGAACAGCAGGTTCACATCATGGACTTGCTGTTCTTTTTTGCCTCATAGTTTGGTATGATGTAATCGTGATTTTTATCGAACAGGCTATATCATAGACAGGGACATGATCAGGAGGGGTAACCATGAATGCAAAACAAGCGGCGGGCTACCGTGCAGCAGAATTGGTAAAGGAAGGGATGACGGTTGGACTCGGAACGGGATCGACGGCATATTACGCGATCGAGAAAATCGGCGAAATGGTTGCAGCCGGGCTTAGCATCCGGGCGATCGCTACATCCAAAGCTTCGGAAGAACTCGCTGCTAAATATAATATTCCGCTTATTCCTGCGGCCGAAGTTGACCGGTTAGATATCGCGATTGACGGCGCGGACGAAGCAGACCCGGATATGGCTCTTATTAAGGGTGGCGGCGGCGCTTTGCTGAGGGAGAAACTGGTAGCGCTTCAAAGCGACCGGTTCGTCGTTATTGCCGACAGCAATAAGAGAGTGGAGCACCTGGGGCAATTCAAGCTGCCGATTGAAATCGTGCCTTTTTGTTACGAATGGACACTTCGCCTGCTGCAGAGCCGTTATAATGTGCCGATTGAAATGCGGATGAACGGCGACAAGCTTTATGTTACGGATAACGGCAACTATATCGCCGATGCGGCTTTCGGCAAGATCGAATCGCCGGGCAAGCTGAGCGATGAGCTAAAGGCAACGACCGGGGTCGTAGAGCACGGCTTGTTTGTGGGCATCGCCAGCACGGTCATCATTGGCTATGACGACGGACGCACGGAGATTATTGAGAAGTAGGAAGGATGGTGCCTGGCATGCTTATAGACGTTAAACCGCGAATCGCCAGCGAAGAAGTTCGGGAGCTGCTTGAATATGCGGTTCATGGCGATGAGGAAGAGCTGAGCCAAGCGGTGAAGCAGTATGCAGCGGACAGCGATTTCAAGCTGCTTGCTTACGAAGAAGAAGAAGAACAGTACATCGGCATCATCGGCTACCGCAGCGAAGACAACGGCGTGCTGGAGCTGCTGCATCTCGCCGTTCATCCGGAGGACCGGGGAATGGGGTACGGCCGGGGGATCATTCTCGATGCTATGGTGCTTGAACGGCCTGCTGTCGTTTTGGCAGAGACCGATGAGGACAGCGCTGATTTCTTCCGCAGTATCGGCTTTCAGGTGACCGGATTTACGAAGTATCCCGGAGGACCGGAATATTTTCGCTGCACCTACGAGACGGAAGAGAACGAAGAAGATTTCATGTAATTGGGGGAACAAATAGGAGGCATACATGGGCGAAAATCCGTGTATGCCTTTTTCACGTAAAGAAGCTATTGAAAAGTATAAACTGAGGTTCAGGACATTTTGATTATCGGGTCAGATTTTTAAAATAGCTTCTCCAGACCCATTTCCGTTCGTCGCGTTTTTTGTATCTGGGCAGGGACCGGTAAATCGCGATCGCTTCCTCCCAGGAACGCTTGGCTTCTTCCGTCCGGTTCAAGGATTGGTATAGGCTGCCTAGCAAATAATACGCTTCACTGGAAGAGGAGTAATGCTCGCCGAACTGCTTGGCGTACTGCAGCGCTTTTTCCGGGTTCTTCTCGCGGAAGGCGAAGGCCAAGCTAAGGTAGGGCTGCCCGTATTTGACGCGTTCATTGATGGATAGAGCCTGAAGAACATGCTGTTCTCCTTCTTCCAATTGGCCCATTCCCAACTGGGCCTCGCCTAAATCACTCCAGAACTCTGCTGAGGATTCGGATGAAGACTTGGCTTCTTGAAGAAGGTTATAGGCTTCTTCGAACTTTCTTTGATCCAGCAGAAGCCGGGCCAGCTCCCGTTTTGAGGAGACGTCGAAGGCGTTAACAGCTAGCTGCTGCTTCAAGCGGGCAATTTGGCGCGATCTGCGAAACGGCTTGGTGAAGCTGGGGAAAATGCCGACGAAGCGCCTGTCCAGAAAGTACAAAATGACCAGAAATATAAGCAAAGAAAGGAATACATTTCCTGTCAGCCAGGAAAGAATGATGAGAATTAGAAATTTCATGTTCTCCTCCGTTGGTAAGATTATTTTCCAATTATACCACGAAAGGTATGCAGCTGTAGTTGGTGAGACAGCAGGCGGGAGAAAGAATATAAAAAGGCAGATCAAGATTTCTTGATCTGCCTTTTTGAGTCTTATTATTATTGGTAGCTGCGCGTTTGGGAGCCTTGCCCTTGTCCCGATTGTCCGATTTGGCCCATGGAAGAACCGGAGGGGGATGAACTGAAGTTTCCTTGACCGAAGCTGCCTTGCTGCCCGTAGCTTTGCTGTCCGTAGTTATGCTGACCAAAGCTCTGCTGTCCGAAGCTAGGCTGGCCAAAGCTCTGTCCGCCGATGGAACGTTGGCCGATTCCGGATTGACCAAAGCTGGAAGGATTACTGAAATGGGACACGCCGGAACCTACGATGTTCTCGAGCTGCCCAGCCAGCTGCGAAATTTGCTGGTATTGATGCATTGCCGTTTGATGACCTTGCAGTGCAGACTGAATCGTTTGAGCAGTTTTACGCTCGCGTTGGGCGATTTCTTCAAGCTGCATCGCGTTTTGCTGCTCCTGTTCGAGAAGCTGCTGATACATAGCCGAGGCTTGGCGGGTTTGTTGTTCCAATTGCTGAATGGTTTGTTCGATTTGACGAATTTGATGGTTTACGTTTTGATTCATGCTGGTACATCCTCCTCATAGGTTATGGTAAGTAGAAACAGGGTTAGGTTTCCCAGATAGGGTAAAGATATTCGTAGAACATAACCTGGAAAGGAGAGATAGACCATGCATAGGCTTGTGCTTGTACGGCATGGCGAGAGCGAGTGGAATAAATCAAATTTATTTACCGGCTGGACGGACGTGGACTTGTCGAGCAAAGGGGTCGATGAAGCTAAAGAGGCGGGGAAGCTGCTGAAAGAACATAAATTCGATTTTGATATTGCATACACCTCTTATTTGAGAAGGGCGATCAAGACGTTGTATTTTATTCAGGATGAGATGAATTTGCTGTGGATTCCTACTTATAAAACATGGCAGCTAAACGAACGGCATTATGGTGCGCTGCAAGGCCTCAGCAAGCTGACGACCGCTCAGAAATACGGGGAGCAGCAGGTCCAGCTATGGCGCAGAAGCTATGATGTGCTTCCTCCCGCATTGACCAAAGATGATGAGAGATATCCGCGAAATGACCCGAAATATAAGGATGTGCCCGACCAGTTCATTCCAGTAACGGAGAGCCTGAAGGAGACAATTGTGCGGGTAGAAGATTATTGGCTGCGCGAGATCAAACCGCAAATTCTGGCAGGCAAAAGAGTGATTATCGCGGCTCACGGGAACAGTTTGCGGGCGCTCGTCAAATATTTGGACAACCTGAGCGCGGCTGAGATCATGCAGGTTAACATTCCGACAGGAACTCCGCTCGTCTATTCGCTGGATGAGCAGCTTTTGCCTGTGGAGAAATACTATCTCGGCAGCGACACGAGAATCGAACATAAAATTGAAAAAGCAGCCGACCCTGACCGGGTTATGGAGTAAAATAGGCCGCGATGTCCAAGCGCTCCTCTTTGCAGCATCATGTACTGTAGGAAGAAAACTTTTCTATAGTATAGCAAGGGTGGGATCCGCATGAATCCTGAGGAATTTATCGCAAAAATCGCCCCTGCGGCGCTCAGGGATTGGCGCGGCAGCGGTGTATCGGCAGCGCTGACCATCGCCCAGGCGATTCTCGAATCGAATTGGGGAACGAGCGCGCTGGCCGTACGGGCAAACAATCTGTTTGGAATGAAAGGGACAGGTTCTGCGGGGAGTATCACCCTGCCTACGACTGAATATCGCGCAGGGGTCCCTTATACGGTCCAGGCAGCCTTTCGGAAATACAAATCATGGGAAGAGTCCGTTGCCGACCATACCAGACTGCTGTTGAACCAACGTTATCAGCAGGTTCTCCGCCGCCCAGGCAAAGAGGCTGCCCGCTACGTTGCGGCAGCAGGTTATGCCACTGACCCGAATTACGCGAACAAGCTGATTGCACTGATTGACAAATACGCTTTGAACCATTATGACGCAGAAGGGGGGGAGGAGCCGATGACGGTAGAGGAGAAAAAGCAGTTTGAAGCACTCAAACAGACGGTAGAGCAGCAGGCGAATCGTATCGCAGAGCTTGAGAAGCGGGCCAATTTGAAGACGCCGGATTGGGCCAAAGAAGCGATAAAGGCCGCCGTAAATTACGACAAGAAGCATCCGCTAATCCAGTCTCCCGAGCAAGGCAGCTATGATTTCTACCGATTAATTACGATCATGTACCGCAGAGGATTGTTCAACAAGCCGGATGCAGGATAAGCATACAGTTTTACAGCTTGCCCAAACCTCCTATCACGCCTATGAATATATTTATATTATTCAGAGGCAAAGGAGGTATCCCTATGGGCGAAATTGGAGGAGCAGGACTGTGGACTTCAACTGGGGTAATACTCGTACTGTTCATTCTGTTGGTTATCGTTTCCCGCGCTTGGATCTAATCTTGCAGCTGAAGTTTAAGTAACGCAGGTCCGCCGGGCATTGCCCGGCGGATTATTGTTTGTCGCTACCAATTTTACTTTTCCTATGAAAATTCAGCAGGAAATAACGGACGTTGCTAATCACATTCCTACACCTGAAGCGGTCAAGGAAGGGATTCTTGACACTTCATTTGCCGCATACAACGACAATAATGGGCAAGGTGATTTCGCCATTACTTACGGTAAAGAAGGCAAGGTCAATAATATAGTCGTAAGCAATATCACAGAGCCTCAAGCCTTAGACATAGATCATAACAGTACCAATGAATTTATCATTACATACAGTTTGGATTTTCCTGAGTATAGCCATGCACCAACGTTAAGCTGGGACGATGTTTACGAGTTCGACATAACTAAAGAGGAGTTCGTGCTTGCTAGCGCCAATTACCCCGATTATTACAAGAACACTTACATACCAGCCTAGAATCAACGCATCGCTGCAAGTAGTGATTCCCTTGAACAACAATCCCTTTCTGTACTTATGCAGGCTGCAGAGGGTAATCGAAGCAAAGGTATTAAACAATCTACTGCAGATCGTTACAAAAAGATCATTTATTTTATATTCATGGCATAACGCTTGGCATGAATATAAGCGAGGCTATTTCCGTTTTGGGTGAACCGGACGAAAGTTTTGAGGTCAATTCAAAAGTATGTATATGGTATCTGGATAATAATTTGGAGCTAGTAGCCGAATATGCTATCGATACGATTCATTATATTGCTTTGGGGGAATTCAAAAAGGATGTACTGGAACAGAGCATGGTCGTCTTAGGTGATCCTGCGGAAGCAGGTTCAAACGAGTATCATTATATTTCTGGAGATCAGCGTTTGAAATTTCACGTTATGCCAGGGTCCGGCGACTTTAGAGTGCAGCTATTGGACTCGGAAGCAGCCTAGAGCCCGATAAGAGTCCGAATAATAACTTCGGACTTTTTTTGTAGGGTCATCCAAGGTTTTGACGTTCCCAATCCACAAAAAAAGGACAAAAGCCCTCGTAGAATTCTACGCTACGAAGGCTTTTGTCCGGGCGCCCCTCGCGGGACGCCCATCATGGGAGATGTCAAAATTGAATATTTGGCGATTGTTGAGAACCAAGAGATACCTTGATATATAAGGGATTCAGCAATGTAGGTGATAGGACGTTATTGGGTGTTTTTGTGGATTTGGTCATCAATTGGTCATCAACTGGCAATTAAGATTGAACTTTAATATCTAGCTGTTTTGGGGCGAGAAGATCGTTGAATGTCTCGGCCGCGGCCCGATCGGCTGATTCGATTACGTGACCGTAAACATTCATTGTTGTTCCGATCTTAGAATGCCCCAACCGGCTAGAAATGATCTTTGCGTGAACCCCCTGGCTTATTAACAAAGTGGCAGAGGTATGACGTAGATCGTGAAATCGAATGTATTTCAGTTCAGGATTTTTTTGATGGAATGCCCGCCACCGATCGCCAAGGGTTTTAGGATACAGCGGCCGGCCTGTTTCTCCGGCAAAAAGAAAATAGTGATCGCCGCCTTCCCAGGGCGCTTTTGAGTTTGATCGCTCCCTGGCCATATGCTTTTGATATTGCTTCAATTCATCGACGACAGAAGAGGGGATTACAATCTTTCTGAATGAGCTCGAGCGTTTCGGCCCTTTGATAACCGGCTCTCCATCTTTATACATCGGTATCGTCTGTTTAATATCGATTATGCCTTGTTCCAGGTCGATGTGCTTCCATTCTAAGCCCAGCAGCTCCCCACGGCGCATGCCGGTCGTAAGCGCCAGTAACACCTGCACCCTGAAGCTCGGTTCCTCGTCTTCAATGGCATTAAGAAGCTGAGCAACTTCTTTTTCGTTGTAATAATCCATCTCTTTCGGCTGCTCTTTAGGTTTGTCTACCCCATCCATAGGATTTGTCTTAAGGACTTTCCAGGCCACGGCCTTAGAGAATATGCTTCTTAGGATTCTGAAATTATACACCTGTGAAGACTCGCCGACTGTTTCGGCAAGCTTATCCATGTAGTCCGTAATGTGCAGGGTTTTAATCTTGTCCAATTGAACCTCCCCAAAATAAGGGATCATACGTTTTTCTACCTGATATGAGTAATTATAAGCTGTCGTCTCTTCAAGGTTTTTCTGAACAAACTTCTTAGTCCAGATTTCTACAAAACTTGAGAATGTCATCTTTTCCGGATTGATGTACTCCCCGGATTCCACTTCCATTTTGAACTTAGTTAGTTCATCATTTAAATGTTCTCTAAGTTTTCTAGGGGATTTAAGAATAGCGGGATCCTCAACCCTAAGCGTTTTGGTTCTCCGGTCTCTTGTTCCATCCGGGCGATATCCGACGTTGACAACAAAGAACCAAGAATTTTCCCCACGCTTTTGCATACTGGCCATGAATAGAGCCTCCTTTTCTCGTGATTTTGAACCATCAGATTAGCTACCCATGTATTATTATTCCTTTGCGATTTTAACGCCTCAAAACCTCTCAGAACGGCTCACAGCCCGCCCATGTACTTCAACATGTTGGTTACCTGATATATTTATCCAACACTTCCTCGAGATTGTGGGAAACAACCCCGTGCTTTGCGAGAACTTTATTTATAGCCTCTCGAGCTAGACTTCTGAGTATCTCAACTGAGCGATCTTCTACCAGTATGAAATTAAGGGTATAGCGCTTCTTTTTTGTCTTCGTCATGTAGTCACCTTTTTTCTTAATCGGGATTTTTATCGACCTACATCAGTTTTCTCCCTGAACCCGAATACTGTTCGTGTTCGGACTTTTGTTTGGACTTTGTATTGGTTGCTCAAAAAAGACCGACCAATAAGACCGCACGATGTCGTAAGTTACGGAACTTCAAAGGCTTCCCTCAATTTGATGACAACCTCAAATTCGCTCCATGGCTTGCTTTATCATTATTTCGGCTATGGTGTCGTATAGGTCAGAGAGCGCGGTGGAATTTTCTCGTTTAACTGCTACTATCTCGATCATTCCATTTGAGCCCTCAAACGTATACACACGGTCTGTTTCTTTTATTGGTCTACGTCCATTCACAATGCAATCCTCCTTGTTGAAATTGGTAAACCATACGCAAATTGCTTAGGGTATGATTTAAGAGAATTTTAAGATTCACGTCAAATTGACGACAACCTTGCGGGTTCCGAATTTCGGAAGTGCAAAAGTTCGTTTCCGAAGTAAAACAACTCATTATATTTAGCGAACAGGGACACGATCATGTACCTAATAACAATCAAGATCAGGGACACGATTGTACCCCCCATACCCCTCTTCGTTCTCCATTTTAGGAACCTGCTTTCTTATCAGGGAAGAGAGTCTGCAGTATGTCCAATATGCGTTGGTGATCATTGAGAATCGTCTCCTATTATCTCGTCAATAGTTGACAAAGCCTCTAGATATCCCATTAACTTATGCCTGCTCTTTTGTGAAATCAGCCTATTGTTGAAGCGAATTATGATCGACCGATCGGGAAGCGCCTCTGACAAATCAATTATTGTAAAGTTGGTTTTCTTTTCACCAATAACTATTCCGTGCTTATCTGCTATGGATATTAACTCTCCAAGGAAGTCCTTTTCACCTCTATATTTGGGCAAAGCGTTTTTGATGGCGGTGTAGTTATAAACACGGTTAAACCTTTCGCATATCTCGTCATTTAATCCTTCATCAACGTAGTAATCAGGTCTTTTCAGATATTCGTCTTCGTAGAACTTATTAAAATCATGAGCTGAGTCGTTTCCTTCACTTAGAAGCAGATGCCCCCCAAATATTCTGAAAATGTCATCATGCAAATAGTCGGGAAAATAGCCATCATCATCGGATAATGCTTTCAATACTTCAGTTGTTCGCTCGAAGTCCTTCCATCGTTCATTATTAATTTCCTCGAACAATATTTTATCCTCTGATGTATGCCTTTCGTTCCAGTAACCTGCTTTGATCATTAATTCCTCATAACTGATTCCTAACGCTTCTGCGAGCTTCCGAAGTATTTCGGGCGATGGAGGTTCACGTCTTCCGTTTTCAATATGGGATAAATAGGATTTCGACAGATTAACTTTAGTTCCAAGAACTTCTAAGGTCATTTTTTTGCTCTCTCTTGCAGTTTTCAGATGTTTCCCAAATTCATTTGAACTCATCATAGGCCCTCCATTTCATTAAATTCATTATATTGAGTATACAGACAGAAAACAATATATAAATTTGTTGACTGATAGTATAATCGGTGTTATTGTATACACACAGACAACAAATTATAAAAAGTTAGCGAGGTGTAAACATGGAACGGATGACAGTTGAAGAAATGGCGAAGTACATCGGCGCTTCTGCCGTTAAAGTTTACGCAATGGTTAGGGCGAACGAAATTCCGCATTACAAGATCGGAGCAAAAATCTTGTTTCGTAAATCGACGATTGACCAATGGATCGCAGAGCAAGAAGCACAGGCCAGTGGAAAGTAACCAACAAAGTTTTTCGTTGGTCGATCTTTGGAAACAGCACAACACAAACGAAAGGAGGCAATTCCATGAGCTTAGAACTCACTTGCGCCAAGCACCGGATCGCGCTGGAGAAGAAGCACTTCCCAAACGGGGTAACGCCGAGGGAAATCAATCTGCTCGATGATGTTGAGCAGTTGCTCCAACGGGCATATCAAGCCGGCGCGCAGTCGAGTAATGACGTACAAGCCTGGTCAAACCAATCAGCCTTCGGTTATGCGATCATGGCCGCAGAGCGTGTTGGTTTCAGTGAGAGCGACACTCAGCGACTGATTCGCGCGCTTCACAACCGGTTTGACGTGGTTTCGTTGGAAAAAGCAGCAGAGCATTATCGCCGTTCGTCTTATTGAATGATAAACAAAAGGATTTAAGGCGGTTTCTGGCGGTTTTGAGACGTTATTTTTACAAAGGAGTGTAAATGTACACTTTCGGCGATTAAACCGTTACACCCATCTAAAAACCATCCATTACTTGATGAAGGAGGATATGAGCATGAAGGTACAAATTGAAGGCGACCTGTTTATTGAATCAGACCCCTATAATTTCATTCTTAAGGAGCAAAAGGCTCGGCAAGATGGGAGTGGGGATGGAAAGATTGTGATTCATGGTTATTTCTCAACGTTAGAAAGTGCCGCTAACCATGTTGTAAAGATGAAGATCAAACAATCCACCGCTAAGACCCTGCAGGAACTGGTTTCTGACGTTCGTAGCATCAAGGAGTATATTCATTCCCAATTAGGGATTTGACGGCCGTAAACCTGTCTCAAACGCTTCAAAACTAATATATAGGAGGTCAGTACTTTATGCGTAAACGTAATGTTCGTCCGGCGGCGCCGGCAGTAATCATCAAGCAAGTTGCCCCGGCCGTAGAAGTTATCGAACGGTTGCCCCAGATTGACCAACAAACAGTAATGACGCAGCTGGCTCAGATGGTTGCCCAGCAGCAGGCTAAACTAGAAAATCCAGAGCCTCAGACAATGGATGTGAAGGAGGCAGCGGCGTTTTTAAGGATGTCGCCTTGGACAGTGCGCGATATGGTCCGCCTGAAACAACTTCCCTTTTTCCGTCTAAGGTCAAGGATATTTTTCCGTCGCTGCGATCTCGAAGCTTGGATTTCTAGCCAGGTAAATGACTGTGTTGGAAAGTAGGTGAGCATCATGAACTCTGAAAGAAGGAAGATGACAGTTATTCTCTTGAGATTAGCGAGAGAATTAAACGCGCGACAAAATAAGCTGGCCCGCGAAGAAGATTATGACTTTTCCCTTCAAAGAGAAATCAACTCCGTGTTTTATGCGATAAGTGAAGTACATTCTATCGCTCACATGGATCCGATCGATACAGCGATTCATCGAACGGCATTTGATTTCGTCGATGGAAAAATTAAGATGGGCAAATGCCTGCGGGAAATCGAGCGTCATTTGAATATGCTCCACAAAGGATCTGGAATGAAGAACCGGCGGTGAGGTGAATGGCACGAAAAAGGAATTTCTTCACTCCATCAAATGACATATTTGAATTTGGCCTAAATCCATTTCAATTATCCGTGTATTTCTATCTTGCGCGATGTGCGAATAATGCAAAAGAAGAGGCGTTTCCTAGCTATGCCACAATCGCCGAGAAGACTGGAATGAGTGAAAGGAAAGCAAAAAACGTCGTTAAGGAACTTGTCTCCGCAGGATTTATAAAGAAGCAGCGTCGTTGGGGAGAAAGAGGAGGTCAGAGCAATGTATATGTTGTCGAAGATCCTCTTACCGTCGAATTAGACGGTGCTAGAGGGGTCAAATCTGACACCCCTAATATGAAAAATAGTGAAGAATCCAGTAATGGCAAGGGTTCTGGCCACATATTAGGTACACAATCGTACACCCCACAAACTGTTAAAAGTGCATACGATGCACTTAATGGGGTGCATGATATGCACTCACCTAGTGCACGTGGTGCACAGTATAAAGAACTATATATAAATAACAAAGATTATAAAGAAAAAACATACATCGATTTTGATAAAATCGACGATCATTCCTATTTCCAAATTTATAACTCGGTTTATAAAGAAAGGTTTGATAAAAACCATCCGAGAATTACGGAAGATCAGCTTCGAAGACTTGAAGTCGATATATGTGATTTGATCGAATGCGATATTAGCGATGAAGAATTTGAGGAAGCAGCAAGAAATCATCTATTTAACTTGCCACCTAAAAACGATGGGAAGATATTCCCTTTCATTGAAGCGTGGAAGCGGCACTTTGAGGTATAAAAAAAGCTCTCCAAAAGTGGAAAGCTGGTCTCGACAACCACAATTCTACCACAGGAGGGCTGGATAATGCGAGCTATAGATAAGTTACCCACTGCTATAAAGAAAGAGATTCGCAACACGATGGAAGACATGTTTGAGCGGTATCACCTTTCTAAATACACCTTGTTTCAAGCTAGAGAAAGCAGCGTAACAGCAAGCTACGAAGAACGTCCGAGCGGGCCAACCAATGTCATTAGTGATCCAACAGCTCAGGCAGCTGTTCATAACGCGGATGAGCCCGCCCGGCGTCAGGCGTTCTGTGAACGGATAGAACAAGCCGTTGCCCAACTCCCAGCTGAAGAGAGAGAAGTTATCACAGAGCGCTACATGAACCGTGACTTACCCTTTGATTTCACGGTTTATACACAGCGATTAGACCCGCCGATTAGCGTGGGCACCTATACAAAAATTAGGATCAGGGCTTTTGTACTTCTGGCATTAATGCTTGGTATTCAGGTGGAAGGGCTTCAAGAAGTCTGTTAAATAAAATTTATAGAAAAGGATGATTAACATGAGTAAATTAAGAGAATTAACAAGTGGCTACACATTCGATAATAAGCCGATAGCATTCGCCGATTTTTTAGAAACATTAGCTGGCAGCGGAGAAATTTACGAAAGAGTATACGGGGAGATCCTTGAGGCGTCCCTTGATACTCCAACTACATTCGAAGATGTCTTTGAAATCATTGTTCCAATCACAACGGAGATTTTGACCTTTACCCAAGAGGAACAACCAGAAATCTATCGTGAGCTGCTAAAAGACATCAAAAAGGCACATGATCGATTGCTTAAATGCAGGGAGTATAAAGAGATCATTATTGACAAGAGTGTCGATTCACCTAAGGAAGCGGATGACAAACTGACAAAGGTAATTCAATTTACTGAGAATAGGTGGGTTTTAGAAGAACTGGATAATCGGTTGGGTTCAGAAGGGTATCTCAAAGCTATACTTCTTCGAACTGTCAAATATAAGGGTGAAGATCATGAAGACCAGTCAGGCGAATAACTTTGCTGGTATTGGATCGGCTCGGGTTGCAGACATCCTTTATCGGCGTGCTGCTCAGACCTACCTTCCAGGTCCTGCTTCTCGCTATAGAGCAGAGGATGGTTCTATCTGTATTGATAAGGTATTGATCGGCTTGAGGGAACTAGGCGCTGATACTACTGAAATAGAGGCTTATTTGGATAGCATCTTTCCGAAAGGGAGCGACGATCATGAGCAATAATCTGCATCCCGACGTACTTTTAATCATCAGGAACGATTACATTCGGCGCATTAAAGATGGGGAAAACCTTTCGCCTGAGGAGCTAGAGGATTTGCTCAAGATTCAAGAAAATGCCCTCTTAGACTATTTGAAAGTTGTTGATAATTCTGCCGCATTAGCTAAACAGTTGCTAGAGGAGATTCGCTCGGATTATCAGATAATGGCTGAATTTCTAGAGGATCGCGGTTTGTCTCAAGAGTATGAATTATTCTACACCAAGTTTAAGAAGGATGTCAGTCAGGAGGATAGTGGGATCGATGAAAAAAACAATCGACATTGAAAACCTCATTCTCTATCTTCAAAGCATTGGACGAGATACCAGCGAGCTAGAGGCGTTGGTGAAGGAAATTAGGGAAAAACGCGCAGTCACTAAATAGGAATTAGTTATAGAAGGGAGGTGTTGTTATTGGAGAAAGCTATATTCGGGTGCGCAATACCTTTTGAAGATTACCCTTGCTGGAGCTATGACGAAGATAGTAGGACACACACATTTGAACGTGTGAATCCATTAGGGATCATGACTGATGGAATGGTTGGAATGCTAGAAGATCATTCTTTTGACAAACAACTGGGCCGTACGGACAATGGAACACTAAGTCTGTACATCAATAATCGCGGCCTATTCTTCCGTCTCAGGCCAACAAATAAAGCGGCATACAGCTGCTATAAAAGGGTTAAGCGAAACGCATTGCGTCATTGTAGCATAGGTTACCTTTCCCACAAAAAAGATCTTATTCGCGTATCAGACGATGAAGAGAAAATCAAAAAACTCCAAGCCTCTGGAGATGAGAGGGTAATTTTCCAAGAGCTACGAGAAATTCAACTGTATGAAATAACTTTAACTAATCACCCCAAACAAGACTACACATTTTGCACAACAAACAAGAGAGACGAGCGTTTTGTTGGAATTGATTGGGATAAACCTATAACAATAACGAAGGGACGATTAAACCATGAGAACGACTGCTGAAATCACAAAGGATATCGAGCAAGAGAAAAAGCGCGGATCGGAGAAGGCTGTAGAGCTTCAAGCGAAGCAAGTCGAGAACCGCAAACATCTGGAGCAAGCGAATGAGCAATACTTAACGGCACTGGCTAGTGCCGCCGATGATGCAGAGATCGCGATACTCCAAGAGCAGGTGGAGGCTGCGGAGCGGACGATCAGACTCACAGACGATGCGATCAATGCCCTATTGAAAGGCAACCCGCGTATTCAGGCACTGGAAGCGGAGCGGGTCTCGTTGCTGATGTACACGGCTGATGATGTGAAGAAGAAGGCGACTGCCATTCACCAATCTATGAAGCAGCATCACGATGCACTGGCAAAGGGAGTCGATGAACTGAACTCAATGTATCATGCCTGGTACAGGGCTACTAGTTCGGCTAACAATATCCTTGAACAGTTCAGTTCAGAGCAAAAGGAAAAGTTCGGGCTGCCAGTCCTAATAGCTGAACAGAATCCAGTTGTCGCATTACTCAATTCACTTTTGATCGAGCGCCATCGCGCATTTCGGCATTAAGTAGGAAGGGGGAAGCAAGATGAACTTGCGGCAATCTGGACGATATGGACAGCAAGCGTGGGCTAACGTTATGGCAAGGATGGAGCGAACGGCGCCTCCGGGAATTATGGATTTGTACCATGCACTTCTTGCGAGAGGGCCAATCTCAACGACTGAACGGGGAATCGTGTCGGCTCAGCAAACAGAAAAACAACGATTCGAAAGAGAAGTTGCTCGTATATCAGCTGAAATGGATTCAGGAGAATACTTCGTTGAAATTGCGGAGGCTAAAGCCAGGTTTAAAGCATGGATAAAAGATATCAGAAAAGGATGAATTCATATGAAAACTCACTGTGATGCCGGCTGCCAGAAAGCATTTGAAGTGGAATCGTTTAAGACGGTCAACCTCAAGGATGGCATAGATAAACTATGTTTCGAATGCCCGCATTGCCAGCGTGAGTATGTGGCCTTTTATAGAGACGCTGAGATACGCAAGCTGCAGGCGCGCATACGGAGAGTACAGAGGCGGTTTGCTGATCCGAACGACAATCATAAGGATGCTGCGAAAAAGGAAGCAGAGCTGAAGGCGACGATCAAGGAGAAGATGGACGAGCTCCGGGCTAGGATCGAGGAACGCGAACGCATGCCCCCCTCCCTCGAATTTTGAGCCTCAGAGCGTTTTGGGACCGGCGTGGGCCCTTCGTTTGCAGCGCGGACAACTTTTTCACATTAAGGGGGGGGTGTGAGTAATTCAAGCTAAACGTCCGTTTCGATGTAGTAATTGTGGAAAATTACTTGGATTTATCAAAGGATTTGCTGAAATTAAGTGCCCAAGGTGCCAAAATTACAACGTTATTGATACATCAAAAAAATAATAGTTAATGATTTGAGGCCCAAGGAAGAGGCCCTGCCATAGTTCGTGGTTAGGGCCTTTTCTGTTTCTTCCACGAACTATGAGCCATTAAACTTAGGGAGTGAAAGAATTGGCAGATGAAATTGAAGTATCGAATCTAGTCACGAAGATAACCCTTGATGATACCGGTATTGAGCAGTCAATGGCTGCATTAGGCAGGCAAATGAAGGTTGTGCAATCGGAGTTTGCAGCAGCCTCTAGCAAGTTGGGAGAACATGAAAAGTCTCAGGAAGGTTTAAGGGTAAAGGCAGATTCACTAAGTAAGCAGATGGAAATCCAAGCGCAGCGGATCGCCAAACTCAAACAACAGCACGAGGCTGCCGTAACTGCTAAAGGTGCGGATGCGCGGGAGACCCAGAAGCTTGAAACCAGGCTTAATAAAGCTGTCACCGAGTACAACAAGTTGCATCATGAACTGAACGCGACGACCGAGGCGCTGAATAAGCAAACCACCGCATGGGAAAAAGCATCTAAGCAGATGGACGAAGCTGCAAAGAAAATGGACGCGGTAGCAAAACAAATGAGCGCTGCTGGACAGGCGTTAACATTGACCGTTACAGCTCCAATTGTAGGAGCTGGAGCAGCAGCAGCAAAAGCTAGTATCGACTTTGAAAGTGCTTTCGCTGGCGTAAGAAAGACCATCGACGCAACAGAAGAAGAGTTCCAACAATTTAGCCAAGAAATCCGGCAAATGTCCAAAGAGATTCCGCAATCAGCGACGGCTATTGCAGGAGTGGCTGAAGCAGCGGGACAACTAGGAATCAAGAACGAGGCAATCATGGGCTTTACGCGAACCATGAGTGACTTGGGTGTAGCAACCAACATGAGCGCCGAACAGGCAGCAACATCACTCGCTCGGCTGGCAAACATCACACAAATGCCGCAGGAGAACTTTGACAGGCTCGGCGCCACAATCGTTGATCTTGGTAACAATCTAGCTACTACAGAGGCAGAGATCGTCGAGATGGGGCTTCGGCTTGCAGGGGCCGGGAAGCAGATCGGATTGACCGAGGCTCAAATATTGGCGTTCGCTGGCTCCTTATCTTCCGTAGGTATCGAAGCTGAAGCCGGTGGTTCGGCGTTCTCGCGAGTCATGATTGAAATGTCCCAGGCTGTCATGACTGGCGGTAGTAATTTAAACACGTTTGCTGCAACAGCAGGGATGACAGCCGCTCAGTTCAAAACAGCATTTCAACAAGACGCTGCCAACGCATTGATTTCTTTTGTTGAAGGCTTAGGCCGCATGTCAGCGGCGGGCGAGAACACCTTCTCCGTGCTGGATGATCTTCAATTATCCGAAATTCGTGTGCGAGACGCATTGCTTCGTGCATCCAACGCTGGGGATCTCTTTCGTAACTCTATGGAGCTTGGAACGAGGGCATGGGAGGAAAACACGGCATTGACCGAAGAGGCAAGTCGGAGATATGAAACCACCGACTCGCAGTTACAAATCCTCGGAAACCGAATTGTTGAAGCGGCTATAACTTTGGGGGATGCTCTTGTCCCGGCTATTATGTCAGCTTTGGACGCCTTGGAACCTCTCTTTCAAAGTGTCGAGGAAGGCGCGAAATGGTTTGCTAGTCTTGACCCGGAAATGCAGCGGACAATAATAAGTATGTTAGCTATGGCTACAGCAGCTGGCCCTTTATTGGTGGTAACAGCTAAATTAGTAACCAGTTTTGCAGCAATGATCCCGGTAATCAAAGGTGTTGGTACGGCGCTACTGTTTCTTACAACGAATCCAATTGGCCTGATTCTTACTGCACTAGCAGCTGCGACCACAGCATTTTTCGCAATTAAAAACAGCATGGATGAGGCGAAGCGAGCTGCTGAAGAGTTAGCCCAGGCTCAAATGGAATTACAGGAAATACAACGCAACGGGATAGATCGGTCGGAAATTGAGTTAACGCAACAAAGGATAGACAAGATAGATGAACTAACCGACTCATATCAGCGACTGATTGACACCGCGGCCGCCACAAATGCCGCACAGATGGGTAATAACGTCCTCGCCTTAGACGTAGCAGCCAAAGAATTAGGCATTAGCTTAAGAGACCTAGAGGAAGCGGCGAATGATGTTGGTGTAACGCTTGATTTCATAGATGAAAATGGCCGGCTTGCAGCTACATCTATGGAGCAGCTTACCCAAGCAAAAATGGTATTAACGAAGGCTATTAAGGACGCCCAGAGAGAAACGGCAGTAGAAATAAATGAACAAGCTAGACAAATTGCAGTTCGTCATCAAGAAGTAAAACAAATTGAAATTCTCCTAAGTACTTATAAATCAGCAAAGAAAGGATCGGATGAGTGGCAAGCAGCACAAAAAGCACTCATCCAGCAGTTTCCGCAGTTTGCAAATGGAACAGAAATTAATACCGAAGCAATTTGGGGTTTGGTCGGGGCTAAGAAAGCAGAAATAGACGAAACTTGGCAAGCTATTCAGGCAAAGGCAACGGAGGCATTGCAAGAGAAGCAAACAGCAATTGCCAAGCAGGAGGCGGCCATAAAAATAGCCGAGTCGATCGTGGAAATCGCAGGTTCTTCAGGTCTCGCTGAGTCTGCACTCGCACGCATGAACGATGAATTAACCCGATTGCGTGGGGAGGCAGCAAGCCTGCAGGCGTTACTAGATATGAGGCCGGGGGATCTCCCACCACCTCCGGTAACTGTTCCGGGAGTTACAGTGCCAAAGACAGGCGGGGGGGCGAATAAAAAGAAAACATCTTCGGGATCGAAAACTAAAAGTTACACCAACGAAGCTCTGGACGAAGCTTACAAGCAACTTGAACATAAAAAGCGCCTTGACCAGATGACCCTCGAATCCGAGTTGGAGACTTTGCAGGCTATCCAAAAAGCTCACGTGAAAACGGCAGATGAGCGTATGGCCATCGAAGAGAAAATCTACGATGTTAAGAAACAGATAGCCGAGCGTGAAAAGGAGCTGCGAAAGGATGGATTTGAGTATGCGAAGCAGCAACTGCAGGCCGAATATGAGGACATGCTTGCTCGTGAAGGGCTGTCTGTCGAGGAACGTTTAAAGCTAGAAGAGGGTCTAACCCAGGAACAAATCTTACTGCACAAAGAATATATCAGTCAAATTAAAGATGATATGCAGGATCGTTTCAAAGCCGAAGATAAGTTGCTGAACGATCAAATCTGGAGCAATAAAAACTATCTGGAGAAGGTGCTGGCAGACAATCGCTATACTGCAGCTGAAAAAAGGGCTATTGAACGGGAGATCACCGAAGAGATCCGGAAGCAGACGAATGAGCGCCTGAAGCTTCAAAAGGACTATCATTTGGAAACTCTTAAGTTGGCAGCCGAGGAACAGAAGGCTCAAATCGATAGTATTAACAATTTTGCTAAGGCCGTTCAGGATGCGCTTAAGGCTAAGTACCAAGCGGAGAAGAAAGCAGAGGAAGAACGTCTCAAGGCAGAACAGCAGGCAAACGAGGAATGGAAGAGGTCGCAACTCGACGCGATCAAGACCGTTTATAACGCCCGTGTTGAAGCTGCCCAGAAGGCAGCTGACGCCGAGATCGAGCGCATCAATGCTGTGTATAATGCTCGCGTAGAAGCGATTCAGAAAGAGCTTGACGCGATGAACCAGGCCGAAAAACAGCGAAGCCGCGAGGAACTTGACGCGGATGATCAGAAGAAGATCGAACGGCTATCGGCTAAAATCGAGTTTGAACGTGACGATTTCAATCGGAAGCAACTCCAAGACGAGTTGAACAAAGTAATTGCCGGGATGAACGAGCGGCACCGGCAGCAAGAACTAGAGGATAAGAAGGAGTCGCTCAAGGAAGAGCAGCAAGCAATTAAAGACAAGCTTGCCGAGGAAACGAAGGCCATAAAAGATCAGCTCGCTGCCAAAAAGGAAATTATGGCGCAGGAGTACGAGGCGCAGCAGGCCAACATTAACGCCATATATGCAGCTCAAAAGGCTTCTCTAGACCAACAATTATTAGATGCCCAAGATCACTATAACAAGCTGCTGGAAGCCAAGTCCTTGCAAGCCGAAGCGGAGAAAATGATCATTCAGAATCAACAGGAGGATATACTGGTTCTCTTAGATGAATTCGGCGAAGGTTATCAGGCAGCAGGACAGACGTTAGGTGAAAAGTTGATCGCTGGGTTTAAGCCAAAGGTAGACGAGATATCCTCCATGATTGCCGGAGTGATTGCGCAGATCAACGCGGCTACAGCGGCAACAATGGCAGCAAGTGCGGCCGTAGCGAGCGGGGGCGGTTCTAGCAGTGGCTCGTCCAGTGGAAAAAGCAGCTCAGACTCGTCAATTCCGGTGGTGCGCGGCACGGTCGTCTCGGTTACACAAAACTTTAATTCTCCGACTACATCGCCATCATCATTAGCAGCCGCGGCAACGAAAACAGCACAAAAGCTGCTTGGCTTTTAGGACTTCGCTATGAAATTTGGTCATCAATTGGTCATCAATCCACAAAAAAAGGACAAAAGCCCTCGTAGAATTCTACGCTACAAAGGCTTTTGTCCGGGCGCCCCTCGCGGGACGCCCATCATGGGAGAGGAGAAACCGGACGAAGAGCTTATGGGGAAACGTAAGTCTTCTCCGCGGTTGTCTACGACATTTGTGATGTCGATATTTAAAGTTTGTCCCGGTTCGTTCTATTTATACCTGGGGATGAAAAAAATGTTAAGAAAGTTTTGCCGTCTTCTTTCAAGAAAACAGGCTGGTATAGCAGCAGTGCTTTTGCAAATTTCAATCTGCCATTGATTGTGGTACGATATCGACATACCATGTAAAAAGCATGGGCAACAGGTAATCCGAATAAGGTGTGAATATCGATGAGAGTAATTTCGGGAAGCGCGAAGGGCAGGCCGCTAAAGGCTGTTCCCGGCATGAGCACTAGACCAACCACAGATAAGGTCAAGGAGGCTCTATTCAGCATGATTGGCCCTTATTTCGAGGGCGGCACTGTGCTTGATTTATTCGCCGGCACAGGCGGGCTGGGAATCGAGGCCTTGAGCCGAGGCATGGATAGAGCAATCTTCGTGGATTTGGACTACAAAAGCGTAGAAACGGTAAAAGCAAACTTAAGGGCCGCGGGCCTCGCTGAGCAGGCGGAAGTGTACAAGAATGACGCGGAAAGAGCACTTAAGACGCTGGCCAAACGGGGGGCGTCTTTTGATCTTGTCTTCCTCGATCCGCCGTATCGGTTGAAGCATGGGGACAAGCTGATGGAGCGAATGGACGAGCTCAACTTGCTGGAGGATCAGGCGATCCTCGTACTCGAGTACGAATCTTCCTTCGAATATCAGGATCATTTCGGCCATTTTAGAACGATTCGCAAAACAGATTATGGAGAGACGGGAATTACGATTTACGTCTATGATAAAGATAACAGGGCGGAATCGGATTTGATGGAGAAGGAGGAGCAGCATCACCATGGAGAAACAACATGAGCTTCGGATCGCGGTCTACCCTGGCAGCTTCGATCCGGTAACGAAAGGGCATATGGATATTATTCAGCGTGCCGCCCGCCAGTTCGACAGGCTGATTGTGGCCGTACTGAACAATACAAGCAAAAATCCTCTATTTACGGTCGAGGAGAGAAAAGAGCTTCTTCTAAAGGCGACGCAGCATGTGCCCAACGTGGAAATCGACAGCTTCCGGGATCTGCTCGTCAACTATATGGACTACAAGCAAGCCCATGTCATCGTACGCGGCATTAGATCGGTTACGGACTTTGAATATGAGCTGCAGCTGGCATCGACCAACCACAAGCTGAACAGCCAGGTAGAGACAATATTTATGATGACCAATCCCAAATATTCCTACTTAAGCTCCAGTGTTGTCAAAGAAATCGCTGCCTTTCAAGGAGATGTGTCAGACCTCGTGCCGCGGGTAGTTGAAGAGGCGCTCAAGACTAAGTTTCAGTCCAAGCCTGCTAAAGCATGAATTTTCTGGAGGCCAGCTTCCGTGCCAGCGGTAAGGTCTTGTCAGGAAGTGCGTTTTGTCCTGAAATGCCTTGACCATAGAAAAGCGGCAAACAAAACGAGCATGATCAGCAGTCCGAGCATGCACAGCTGCCAGGAGACGACGCTGGAGAAGATTCTCCATTTCATCAGCGGCAGGCCTTCGCCCGGTACCCATGCTGCGGTTCCGTTCAGGCTGCCGTTGGCAGGGAAGGACAGCGGCATCATCGCAGCGAACGGCTTCCAAAGCAAGAGGGTTAATACATAAGCATACATGCCGTGAATGATGCGGTTGATCAGAAAAAAAACGCCGCTAAGCCCGGTCGGCTTCAGCGCTGCTCGTGCCTGCAAGTAGGCGCTTAGTCCGCTCCAGCCGAGCAAGGCGCCTGTAAGGGCTGCCGGCAGAGGAGAGGATAAGCCGGTCGTGACTAAAGCGTACGATCCAAGATGCACTTCAAGCAGGGCGGCGATCGGCTTGGCTGTCAGGGATGGCGATAGGAGCGGCGCCAGCCAAGAGGAAGCGATTTGTATGATGACGGCAAAAATGAGCATATATCCGCCCGTCGCCATCAATGTTTGCACGGACGAGCCAACAGAATCGCCAAGAAGCTTGCCGAAGCTGCGGCCGTCTTCGCGCCGCGCTTCTTCAATTTGGCGTATAGCGAGCTTCCACCGCGATTCAGCCGAACCGCTTCCCGTTTGATGTGAATCCGCCGGGCCAGTGTCTGATTGCTTGCGCTTAAGGCCAAAGGAGAGCCAGTTCATGGTGACTGCGGCGCTTAGGCCCGATGCCCAGTGTATGCCGAGCAGAAACAGCCCCAGTTCAGGCTGCTTCATATAAGCGGTGCCGACGACGATGACGATGAGCACGGGACTGCAGTAATGCGAAAAACTCGCCAATTTCTCCGCTTCATGTGCGGTGATCTTGCCTTGTTTATATAAAGCTGCGGCTGCTTCCGCGGCTGCAGGAAACCCCGCAGTCATGCCAAGAGGAAGCACCCAGCCCAGCGTGCCCGGCAGGCCGAGGATCCGGCGGGTGACCGGATCGATAAATGAGCCGAGCCCGTGGGCGTATCCCGTTGCCATGAGGATCTGAGAAAGCACGAGAAAAGGCAGCAAGGCGGGAAAGACGATTCTCCACCAAAGAGCGAGTCCTTGACTCGAAGCTTCAAAAGCTTGGCTAGGAGCATAAATAATGCAAATAACTAGCAGGACGGCGGTCATTCCCAGCAGAATCGTAGAGAGCAAGCCGCCGTTTCGAGAACTTTCGTGATTCATCGGGCGAATTCACCTCTTTATGAGCATATGAAAGGCTAGTACATGTCTATGCTCGTCTGTCCGTTGAAAGACCATCAGTTACACCGCTTGGTGAAAAGAGAGGGAGCAAAGAGATGCGTCAATCCAGATCAGCAGTCATAAAAGCGGGGTTATACCTGATTACGCTTGCCATTGTGGTGTATGTGGTTGTTTATATGCCTACGCCATATATGATCAATCAGCCTGGCACAGCGGAGGAAATCAAGCCGATGGTAACGATCCCGTCCGGGGATCCGGAGGAGAAGGGGGCGTTCATGCTGACGACCGTATCCGTAAGTTATGCTAATCTGGCGATGCTGGCAACCTCGCAGTTTCAAGCCCACGCTGAGGTCGTACGCAAAGAGCCGGACCGCAACGAAAAGGAGTATGCAACGCAGCAGCAGTTCTATATGAGCAATTCGCAATCGAATGCCATTATGGCGGCCTACAATTTGGCGAACGTAAAATATGAAATCGTGCCTGAGTACGTGTTCGTCGTGGGATTGTCCAAGACATTTGCTCCGAAGGGGGATTTTCAATCCGGGGATATTATTTCCGAGCTTGAGGGGCATAAGGTAAAGCGGTTTGAGGATCTCCCGGCGCTGCTTCAGGGCAAGAAAGCAGGCGATCAGGCAGAGGTCGTGCTGAGCCGCGGGGGCAAAGAAATCCGCCAGCTGGTGGAACTCGTCGAAATCGGGCAGGATGAGGCGCTGCCCAAGGCCGGTCTCGGCGTGAGCGTTGGCGAGGTCCGCAAGGTCATGCCTGCGGATAAGAGCAAGGAAGTCAAATTTGCCGACACCCGGATCGGCGGCCCATCTGCGGGGCTCATGTTTACGCTCGAAATATATAACCAGCTGACCCCGGGCGATCTTAGCAAAGGGTACCGGGTCGCTGGAACCGGAACGATTGCCGAGGACGGGACAATCGGCTCGATCGGCGGGGTGCAGTTCAAGATCGTCGCCTCTCACCGGGAGAAGGCGGAAATATTTTTTGTGCCGGAAGCGAATTATAAGGATGCCAAGGCTAAGGCGGATGAAATCGGCACGTCGATGAAGCTGGTCCCGGTCAAGCATGTTCAGGATGCGCTGCGGTATTTGCAGGATTTGCCCGCAAAAACGCCGCCGGGCACGTAGCTAGATCGTGATCGGCGGCTGGCGGAAGTCCCGGAATATTTCGGAATCATTCCGGTTAGGCATGGCGTTCGCATATGCTGCTGCAGCTTGAATGTCGAGCTCCAGGCCAGGATGGGAAAAGGCGGCGGCCCTGGTTACGATAGGCAGGGATGCGCTGGCCTTCATTTGTTTGAGCAGCTCGCGGCCTTTTCTGCTGAAGGCAAGTACTCGTAAATAGCCCGGGCCTTGGGCCAGCGCCTCCGGCGCCATCGCAAGCTTGCCGTGCTGCAGCAAAATATGGAGCAGCATTCGCTGCAGTTTTGTGTACGTATACCTTTTGGTCTTGAGCTTCTCCAGAAGCTCATCAACGGTCAGCTGGTTAAGCTGGGGAAGCCATTTTTTGATGCGGAATTCCAGGCCCTCGGTCACTTCATGGTGCTCAGCCAGCGTCTCCCGTGAGCTCGTCAGCAGGCGATGAAACAAGGGAGCGGCGAAGCTCTCCCAAGTGACAGGGCCCCGCCCGGAGCGGAATTCCCGGGCGAGAATTTCCGCCGTATAGGGCGGGATGTAAGGAGTGGCAGCGCTAAGGCCGCCTTCCCCCGCAATGAGCCCGCGTATGGCGGTGGCGCTGGCGATGCTCGCGGAGCCGGGTACGGCGTCGCGGTAGCCGGCGCCCTCGCGCCGCACCGTGAGCGGCGCGATCGCGCTGCCGAGCCGCTGCAGCGCGATGAGGTAGTGCAGCCCAAGGCTGTTGTTGGGCTGCTCCAGCAGCGCTCGCGCTGCAGCTGCGCTGGCAGCGGAGCCAGGGCCGCCCCCCGGCGGGGCGGCCACGCTGCGCGCGGCAGCGGCGGCGTAAGCCGCGGGGTAGCTCGCACCGGTGGCGAGCTCCTCCGCGATCGCCGCCTTGAGCGCGCCGCTCTCGCCCGCAAGCTGGCGGGCGAGCGGCTGCAGCTCGGCGAGCGTGCCCGCCTCGCTGCCGAAGCACAGATGCGATACGATGCCCGTCGCATCCAGCAGCGCTGCGGCGCCGTGCGCGAACCACTCGGCAGGTTGGGCCGCATAGGCGACCGGCAGCTCCAGCACGAGGTCGGCGCCGGCATGCAGCGCCATTTCAGCGCGCGCCCACTTGCTTACGATCGCGGGCTCGCCCCGCTGCAGGAAGTCGCCGCTCATAACGGCGACGACCGCCTCCGCTTCGGCAAGCCGCTTCGCCTCAGCCATATGATAGGCGTGCCCGTTGTGAAACGGGTTGTATTCAACAATTAATCCAACGACGTTCAATGCCGCATACCACCTTTACAGGCTTATCATTTATGACTATACCATGTTCGCCTGGGCATTTTGAAGAAAATATAGAGCTTTTTGGCTTTTGCTCCGCCGGATAATTTCGTTATGAACGGCTGATAACGGCCGCTAAAAAATGCGATTTGCGTTTCTGGCAGCATGTGCATGGACGTTTTGTGCGGGTATGTGTAATATTAATGATACGGCAGCTATTGTTTCCCGCTTTGCTGTTGACAAAACTTACTTAAAATCGGTATAATAATTTTTGTTTGTTTGGAGTGATACTCATGGATTTTAGATTTCGCCAGATGGCCTCTCACGACGGGCCGAAGCAGCTGCATGATGCTCTGGATATGAGTCATGTCGTCAAAGGGCGTAATGACATTCACGGCATGAGTCCGCTTGCATGCGACTTGACAGCTGTGTACGCGGAAGGGAACGTAGTTGAGGTGACAGGCACACTGTCCGCGGAAATGGACATGTCCTGCTCCCGCTGCCTTAAGCCTTTGAAGCATAAAGTCGATATCGAATTTGAGGAAACCTTCAAACGCATTGACACCCCCGTAGAAGAAGGGCAGAATGAAGAAGAGGATGACATTCGGCTGATTGCCGATGATCAGGTGGATTTGAATCCATATATTGAAGAGGCTTTGCTTCTCAATCTTCCATATGCTGCCGTTTGCAAGGAAGACTGCAAGGGACTTTGTCCCAGCTGCGGAACGGACTTGAACGAACGGGATTGCGGCTGCAAGAACGAGCGGATCGATCCGCGGCTGGCAGCGCTAGGTGACTTTTTCAAAAAATGAGATTACAATGTGACACCGTAATAAGGTTGACTTCATTAAGGAGGTGGGAACCATGGCAGTACCTCAACGGAGAACGTCCAAGACGCGCCGCGACAAACGCCGCACGCATTTCAAATTGGCTGTGCCGGGCATGGTAAAATGTGAACAATGCGGAGAATTGAAGCTTGCTCACCACGTATGTAAAGTATGCGGAACATACAAAGCAAGAGAAGTTATCAAAGGTTAATTCCAGATAATATCTCCTAAACAGCACTCCACGGAGTGCTGTTTTTTATTGCTCTATATGGAAATTGCAGGACGGATTATGAAATCTCTTTATTTTTGCAGGGAGATGTTTTATACTCTATCTTAGTACCAGGTTCTAAACCGAAGAGGTTCGTTTTACATAATAAATAAAGTGATCACTCGGGGGTGTTACCCATCGAACGTTTGCCCAAGAGGGCGAGGCAGCAGCAGCTCGTCAAACTGATCGAAGAGAATCCTTTTGTCACAGATCAGGAGCTGACCCGGCAGCTGAAGGTGAGCATCCAGACGATCCGGCTCGACCGGATGGAGCTCGGTATTCCTGAGCTGCGCGAGCGGATGAAGCTGATGGCGGAACGATCCTATGACCAGGTGCGTTCATTGCCGCTGCATGAGGTTATTGGTGAAATCGTCGATTTACAGTTGGATAAGAGCGGAATATCTATTTTTGAAATAAGCAAGGAACATGTCTTTTCACGGACGGGCATCGCGCGGGGGCATCATATTTTTGCGCAAGCCAACTCATTGGCCGTAGCGGTCATTAACGATGAGATTGCGCTCACGTTCTCGGCGGATATCCGGTTTATCCGTCCGGTTCATTTGGGCGAGAAGTGCATCGCAAAAGCATATGTTCGTCCAGTTTCCGGCAACAAGGGCAAGGCCAAGGTCGAAGTGTTCACCTACGTTGGCGAAGAGATGGTGTTCCAAGGGAACTTCGTCATTTACCGCTCCGCGGTAGAGGACAATAACGAAGGAGGAAGTCAGCATGAGAATCGCCATTGATGCCATGGGTGGAGACCACGCGCCGAAGAGCACGCTCGAAGGTGCCCTGGCCGCGGCCAAGGAATGGAATGATATCGAAATTATTCTCGTCGGTGACCAGGCGCGGCTCGAACCGCTGCTGAAAGATTCGGCTGTGCCTGCCAATTTGAAGATTCATCACGCTTCAGAGGTCATTGAGGCGGATGATGAGCCTGTGCGCGCGGTGCGCCGCAAGAAAGACGCCTCTATGGTCGTGGCGGGCCGGCTTGTGCGCGAAGGCGAAGCCGAAGCGATGATCTCCGCTGGCAACACGGGCGCGCTGATGACGACGGGTCTGCTCGTTGTAGGACGGATGAATGGAATCGAACGCCCAGCGCTGGCTCCGATGATTCCGACGGTGGACGAGCGGGGGGTGCTGGCGCTTGATCTGGGCGCCAACATGGATGCGAAGCCGGAGCATCTGGCTCAGTACGCGCTAATGGGCAGCATTTACCGGGAGAAGGTGCATGGCATCAGCCGTCCGCGCGTCGGCCTCCTGAATGTCGGCACAGAGGAAATGAAGGGCAATGAGCTGACGAAGGCGGCTTATCCGCTCATTCAGGAGCTTCCAATTCATTTCGTAGGCAATGTAGAGGCTCGCGATATTCTGACGGGTGCTTGCGATGTGCTGGTTTGCGACGGGTTCGCGGGCAATATTTTGCTGAAATCGCTGGAAGGCACGGCGGGTACGATATTCTCGATTTTGAAGCAGGAGTTCTCCAAATCGCTGAAGAACAAACTGGCGGCTGCCATGTTAATGCCTTCTCTCCGGGGAATGAAGAAGACGCTCGACTATAAGGAACACGGCGGAGCTCCGCTCCTTGGTCTCAGCGGACTTGTGGTTAAGGGGCATGGATCCTCTGATGGCGAAGCGATCAAGAATGCGGTAAGGCAGGCCAGAACAGCAATTCAGAGTCGACTGACGGAGAGCATAGCACAGGAAATCAGCGGGAAGCGAGTGGTAGAATGATGAAATCACGTTCAGTAGGCATTATCGGAACAGGTAAATACGTGCCTGAACGGGTGTTAACGAACGCCGAACTGGAGACGATGGTAGAGACTAACGACGAGTGGATAGTTTCGCGGACAGGAATCCGCGAGCGTCACATTGCGGCTCCTGATCAGGCGACTTCGGATTTGGCTTACGAGGCGGCTGTCCAGGCTTTGAAATCGGCAGGACTCGCCGCTGAAGATATCGAGTTGATCATTGTGGCGACGATCACACCGGATATGACGTTTCCGTCCACGGCCTGCATTTTGCAGGAGAAGCTCGGAGCGAAGAAAGCGGCAGCTTTTGATTTGTCGGCGGCTTGCTCCGGATTTGTATACAGCCTCGCAACGGCCAACGGCTTCATACAGACCGGGATGTACAACAATGCCTTGATTATTGGGGCGGATGCCTTATCCCGCATAACGGACTACACGGATCGCAACACGTGCGTCTTGTTCGGCGACGGGGCCGGAGCGGTTGTGCTTGGCGAGGTTCCGGAAGGCAGAGGTTTCCTGTCTTTTGATCTGGGAGCCGAAGGAGCAGGGGGAGAGCTGCTCAAGCTTGAGGGCGGCGGCTCGCGCTGCCCGGCATCTGAAGAGACGGTACGTAGCGGCAAGCATTTCATTTACATGAACGGCCGGGAAGTGTTCAAATTTGCCGTCCGCGTCATGGGAACGGCGACGGAGGAAGTGCTCCGCAAAGCCGGCAAGGACAAGAGCGAAATCGACCTGTTCGTTCCGCATCAGGCGAATATCCGCATTATTCAATCCGCTATGCAGCGGCTTGATCTTCCGGAGGAGAAATGCGTTATAAACGTGGATAAATATGCGAATACCTCGGCGGCATCGATTCCTCTTGCACTTGTGGAAGCCGTGGAGGAAGGCCGTGTGGAGGAAGGCGACACCTTGCTTCTCGTAGGCTTTGGCGGCGGCCTCACTTGGGGCGCATCCGTGCTTGTCTGGTAATCATACTATGGATTATGATGCGAGAGAGCGTAACTACGTTCTTTGCATGCTTTTTATAGAGTGAAGGAGTGCTGACGAATTTATGGGTAAGCTGGCATTTGTATTTCCGGGTCAAGGTTCGCAAAGCGTAGGAATGGGTCAGGACATCTATGAATCTGTTCCGGAATCCCGGCAGCTGTTCGAGCAGGCCGATGAGATTCTTGGCTTTCCGTTGACTCGTCTTATTTTTGAAGGCCCGGATACGGATTTGAAGCAGACGACGAATACGCAGCCGGCGCTGCTGACGACAAGCGCAGCGTTATATCAGGCTTTGGCGGCTAAAGGAATCAAGCCGGACTTCGTAGCGGGACACAGTCTCGGGGAATACAGCGCACTTACGGCAGCTGGAGCGCTCAGTTTCAGCGACGCTGTCGCGACTGTACGGGCGCGGGGCGAGTTCATGGAGCAAGCCGTTCCAAGCGGCCAAGGCGCGATGGCTGCGGTACTTGGCGGGGAGCGTGAGGCACTAGCCGCCTTGTGCGCCGACATTACAGCTGGAGGAAGCCTGGTAGAGCTGGCGAACGTCAATTGCCCGGGCCAAATCGTAGTTTCCGGCAGCAAAGCAGGCGTAGATGCCGTCGTCCAGCGCGTCAAGGAAATTGGCGCCAAACGGGCGATTCCGCTTGAAGTTAGCGGCCCGTTCCATTCGTCGCTCATGAAATCGGCAGCGGAGAAACTGGCCGGAAAGCTGGAACAGATTGCCATTGGCGATGCATCGATCCCTGTTGTAGCCAATGTTACGGCAGACTCAGTGCAGCGGGGTGGGGAGATTTCCCGTTTGCTTGTGGAACAGGTATATTCGCCGGTTCTATGGGAGGACAGCGTTGCTTGGCTGATCGAGCAGGGCGTAGATACCTTCGTGGAAATCGGTCCCGGCAGCGTATTAACCGGGCTGATCAAGAAAATTAACCGGGGCGTAACAACATATAACGTGAATAGCCTGGAGAGCTTGGAGCAGGCGGCAGCCGCGCTGCTGTAGCTTGCGATAGGCGGTCCAATACTGTGACGGCTCAGTATATCCTAGGAAAGGAGAGAGTATAATGACGAAATTGCTTAGTGGTCAGGCAGCTCTAGTTACAGGCGCCTCCCGCGGCATTGGACGCGCTATTGCGCTGGCGCTTGCGGAAGCGGGCGCAAACGTGGCCGTCAATTATGCGGGCAATGAGGAAGCGGCGGCTCGCGTCGTCGCCGAAATCGAGGCTCTCGGCGTTCAGGCTTTCGCTGTCAAAGGGCATGTCGGGGATAGCGCTCAATTCGAGGCGATCGTCAAGCAGACCTTGGATACTTGGGGCCGAATCGATATTCTGGTGAATAACGCTGGAATTACTAGAGATAATCTAATTATGCGGATGAAGGAAGAAGAGTTCGACGCCGTCATCGAGACGAATCTCAAAGGCGTATTCAACGGCATCAAAGCGGTTACCCGCCCGATGATGAAGCAGCGCTCCGGCCGTATTATCAACATTTCGTCTGTAGTGGGCGTGCTAGGAAATGCCGGACAGGCCAACTACGTGGCGGCCAAGGCGGGTGTAATCGGCCTGACGAAATCGTCCGCCCGCGAGCTGGCTAGCCGGAACATTACAGTGAACTGTATTGCACCGGGATTCATTGCGACGGATATGACAGATCAGCTGCCGGAAGATCTGCGGCAGAATTTGCTCAGCGATATTCCGTTAGCGCGTCTTGGGCAGCCGGAAGAAATCGCGAAAGTCGCGGTATTCCTGGCTTCCGACGCAGCGTCTTATATGACGGGTCAGACCCTGCATGTAGACGGCGGGATGTATATGTGATTTCGAGTCTCGCTTCTATGGCATTTTGATTTTAATTTTCGTATAATACGAAGGAGGAGGTGAACCGGATGTCCGATGTATTGGAGCGCGTAAAACGCATTGTAGTGGATCGCCTCGGCGCAGATGAAGCTGAAGTGACGCTTGAAGCGTCTTTCAAAGATGACCTGGGTGCTGATTCGCTGGATGTAGTCGAATTGGTCATGGAACTCGAAGATGAATTCGATTTGGAAATTTCAGATGAAGATGCTGAGAAGATTACGACCGTAGGTGAAGTTGTAAACTACATACAATCTCATACCTAATGTCATTCAAAGTCCCGTACCTCCTTTGTAGGCGGGACTTCTCCTCATCTTAGCAAATCATCAGATTTACATTAGTTATTCACATTACTGTATTGCACATGCGATCTAGACGAGGTGAGTGTGTTTGAAGCATAGAGTGGTAGTAACCGGTATGGGAGTCGTTACATCCCTCGGTCAAGACTTGGATACGTTCTGGAATAATCTCATGGCGGGAAAATCGGGGGTATCCGCGATTGAATCGTTCGACGTTAGCGAATATCCGACCCGGATCGCCGCTTCGGTGAAGGACTTCAATGCCGAAGATTACGTAGACCGCAAGGAAGCGCGCAAGATGGACCGCTTCGTACAATTTGCAGCGGCGGCGGCTACGAGTGCTATTAAAGACAGCGGCCTCGTGATTGGTGAGCAGGTTGATCCTGAGCGCGTCGGCGTTATTATCGGTTCGGGGATTGGCGGACTGGGAACCTGGGAAGATCAGCATAACATTTTGCTGCAAAAAGGCCCAAAACGCGTAAGCCCTTTCTTCATTCCGATGATGATTGCGAACATGGCTTCCGGCCACGTGTCGATACTGTTCGGTGCGAAAGGACCAAACAGCACAGCTGTAACGGCGTGCGCGACCGGAACTCATTCCATTGGCGATTCGTATAAATTAATTCAGCGTGGCGATGCCGATGTCATGATTTGCGGCGGCGCAGAAGCAACGATCAGACCAACCGGTCTCGCCGGATTCTGCTCGATGCGGGCGATGTCAACCCGTAATGATGAGCCTGAGAGAGCAAGCCGCCCGTTTGATACGGGACGCGACGGCTTTGTCATGGGCGAAGGCTCGGGGGTTCTCGTGCTGGAGTCCTTGGAGCACGCGCAGAAGCGCGGAGCGAAAATTTACGCGGAAGTGATCGGTTACGGGTTAAGCGCTGATGCGCATCATATGACCGATCCAGATCCAAACGGTGCGCGCCGATGCATGGAGATGGCCATTCGCGAAGCGGGCATTAACGTTAGTGAGGTTGATTATATCAATGCCCACGGTACGTCAACTCCTGCAGGCGACCGCTCCGAGACGATCGCGATCAAAGAGGCGCTGGGAGATCATGCGCGTAAAGTGGCCGTCAGCTCGACGAAATCGATGACAGGTCATTTGCTCGGCGCAGCGGGCGGCGTGGAGGCCGTTATTTGCGGTCTGACGATCAAGAACAGCAAAATTGCACCAACGATCAATCTGGAGAACCAGGATCCGGAATGCGATTTGGATTACGTGCCAAATGTAGCGAGAGCTGCAGATGTCAGTGTAGCTATGTCCAACTCCTTCGGGTTCGGCGGTCACAATGCCACTATCGTTCTGAAGAAATTTGAAGCATAAGGGGTCAGTCTGTTGAGTGGAGATCTGAAGCAGTTACAGCACAAACTTCAAATTGTATTCCAAAACCGACAGCTGTTGAAACAGGCCTTTACCCATGCATCATATGTGAATGAACATCGGTTCAGCCAGCATCAGGATAACGAACGCCTGGAGTTTCTGGGCGACGCTGTCCTGGAGCTGACGGTATCCGAGCATTTGTATCGGATGTTTCCGGATCGTCCAGAGGGAGAACTGACCAAGCTTCGCGCAGCTATCGTATGCGAGCCATCACTTGTGAAGTTTGCCGAAAGCCTGGAATTCGGCAAATACGTATTGCTGGGGAAGGGTGAGGAATTAACCGGCGGACGGACTCGTCCGGCGCTGCTGGCTGATGTGTTCGAGTCGTTCATCGGCGCCCTCTATCTGGATCAGGGGTTGAAGGCTGTTAATGCTTTCCTTCATCAGCATGTATTCACTCAGTTTACGCTTAACGGGAAGCTGCAGACGACCGATTTCAAGACGGAGCTGCAGGAGCTCACCCAGCATCACAACATGGGCGTGCTGGAGTACCGTATCATTGAGGAGCGTGGACCGGCTCATGAACGGGAGTTCGTCTCCGAGGTGTCCATGGATGGCCGCGCGCTGGGGCAAGGAACTGGACGTTCCAAGAAGGAAGCTGAACAGCAGGCTGCCGCAGTGGCGCTAGAGCGTTTGAAATCTTTAAATGAATGACAATCAAATGATGTTTTAAGGATCGTCCCCGCTGCTTGCTGCACGGGGGCTTTTTGCTTGTCCCCATAAGCTTTTTTGTATGTTACAATAGTTGGTAGAGGTGATCGTGAAGGTATGTTTTTGAAACGAATCGAGTTATCAGGATTTAAATCTTTTGCCGACAAAACGGAAATGGAATTCGTGCGCGGCATTACGGCTGTAGTTGGCCCCAACGGCAGCGGAAAGAGTAACATCTCCGACGGCATACGCTGGGTGCTGGGCGAGCAGAGTGCCAAATCGCTCCGCGGCGGCAAGATGGAGGATATCATTTTTGCGGGCAGCGACGCACGTAAAGCGGTGAACTATGGAGAAGTCTCATTAACCCTCGACAATACGGACCAAGCTCTTCCGCTCGACTTCAGCGAAGTTACCGTAACCCGCCGGGTTCATCGCAGCGGGGACAGCGAATATATGATCAACAAGCAATCCTGCCGTTTGAAGGATATTACCGAGCTGTTCATGGATACGGGGATCGGGAAGGAAGCTTATTCGATTATCGGCCAAGGGCGGATTGAAGAAATTTTAAGTACGCGTTCCGAGGATCGAAGAGGGATTTTTGAGGAAGCCTCCGGGATTGTGAAATATAAAAGCCGCAAACGGGATGCACGGCGCAAACTCGATGATACGGAACAAAACCTGCTGCGTATTCACGATCTTGTCAGTGAACTTGAGGACCAAATCGGCCCTTTAAAGGAGCAGTCTGAGAAAGCGCTCCGCTATAAAGAGCTCCGCGAGGAGCTGAAGCATAAGGAAATATCGCTCTATGTCCACCAAATCGAGAAAATCCACGAGAACTGGAGCGAGGCGAACGACAAGCTGGCCAAACTGCAGGAGGAGCAGCTTGCGCTATCGACAATCGTATCGGCTCACGATGCTAAGCTCGAGAGCGACCGGTTGGCGCTTCGCCAATTGGAGGAGCATATCGATGAACTGCAGGGGCAGCTTCTGGAGTACAGCGAGAGCTTTGAGAAGAGCGAAGGCTTCGGCGAGGTGCTGCGGGAGCGCGAGAAGAACCTGATTCAGAACCGGGAGCAGCTGCGCCAGTCACTTGCTGTCAATGAAGAGCGCTATGCACAGCGTGCGGAGGAACTGAATGCTTTGTCCGCGAAGTTTGCGGAGGCCGAGAAGCAGCTGAATGAGCTCAGAACCGAGTTATCGGCCGAGGAAGTGAAGCTCGTAGGTGTTACTGGCGGGATCAGCCAAGCTCAGGAGGAAGCGCTCAAGGGGCAATTGCTCGAAACGATGAATCAAATGGCCGAAGCACGCAATGAGATCCGCTATGCCGACCAACAGAAGGAAAGCGTTCAGCGGCGGATGGACCGGTCGGAGGAGGAAGGCGCAAAATGGCGGGATGAGCTGGAGCGTCTGAAAGGCAGAAAAACCGAGCTTGAGAAGGTGCTGGAGCGTCTTGCCAAGGAGATCTCTGACCTGCGCAGCCGTTACATTACGGAGAGCGAGCGGCAGCAGTCTCTGCAGAAGCTGGCCGAGGAAAGCTCTGCGAATATACGTAAATGGGAGCAGCGGCGGGAAGCGCTGATTTCTCGCCGGGATACGATGAAGGAGATGGAGGAGGACTTCGACGGCTTTGCCCTGGGGGTAAAGGAAGTGCTGAAGGCCTCGCGTAAATCGCTGCTAGGCGGCGTCCACGGCGCCGTAGCCGAGCTGATCCAGGTGCCGGAGAAGCTGGAGCTTGCTGTCGAGACTGCGCTTGGAGCCGCGATGCAGCATATCGTCATGGAGAATGAAGCCGTTTCCCGGCAGGCGATCGCGTTCTTGAAGCAGCGCCAGCTTGGACGGGCTACTTTCCTGCCGCTCGATGTCATACGTCCCCGGCAGATGTCCGCAGCGGATAAGAGGACGATGGAAGAAGCCGAGGGCTTCATCGGCATCGGCGCTGAGCTTGTAGGCCACGACCCCCGCTATGCGAACATCGTCGGCAGCCTGCTGGGTAATGTCGTGTTCGCAAGCGACCTGGAACGGGCGAACAAGATGGCGGCGCGCTGCCAATACCGTTTCCGGATCGTCACCCTGGAGGGCGACGTCGTTAATGCCGGCGGTTCGATGACCGGGGGAAGCCAGCATCGCAAGAATAGTAATCTGTTAGGGCGTAAGCGCCAGCTCGAACAGCTCGCTGCAGATATCCGTGAAAGCGAGGATATGCTGGAGAAGCTAAGAAACGGACTTAATGATGTTCGCGGTCAAATGAAGCAGTGCGAGCAGGAGCTGGAGAAGCTGCGTGAAGCTGGCGACGGAAAGCGTACGGAAGAGCAGTCGCAAACGAGTGAGCTTAAGCAAGTAGAGCATGAGTGGAGGCACGTCTCCGAGCAATTCGAGCTCTACGGGCAGGAGAAGGGGCACTATGTTCAGGAGCTCGGTGAGCTGGAGAAGAGCAAAGCCTCTGCGGAAACGAGACTGAAGGACCTGGAAAAGGAAGAACAGACGATCCGGCAGTCGATTCAAGCTGCCGAGTTTGCCCGCAAAGCGAATGAATCCGTCAAGGAAGAGCTGCAGCATCAATTGACCGGACTTAAAGTACGCGAGGGCAAGCTCGATCAGGAGTGTCATTCCCTCCGCGAGCAGCTGCAGCGTTCGCAGGAAGAGTTTGAGATTCAGAAGAAGGAACTGGAGCAGAACCGCAGCATATTACAAGCGATCGAAGCCGACTTGAAGCAAAATGAACTGCAAAGCGTCAAGCAGCGGGAAGAGCTGAACGACTTCAAGCTGAAGAAGGAGCGTACTAGCGAGCAGCTTGACATGGAACGTGCATCGCGGAGCGTGCTGGTGAAGAAACTGGAAGATGGCGAGAGTGAAACCAAGGAGCAGAGAGTCGGCCTTAAGGCCGTCGAAGAACAGCTGCGCCAGACGGAGATTCAAGCGAACCGGCTGGATGTGGAGCTCGACAACATTCTGCACAAGTTAAGTGACGAATATGAGCTCAGCTTTGAGCTAGCGAAGCAGCGTTACGCCGTTCCTGAGGATGTCCCGCAGACACAAGCGGAAGTCAAAGAGCTGAAACGCCAAATTACGCTTCTGGGAGAAGTGAATTTGGGAGCGATTGACGAGTATGAGCGTGTCTCTGAACGCTACCAGTTCCTCAGCGAGCAGAAGGATGACCTTGTGGAAGCCAAGGCGACGCTGTACCAGGTCATAAAGGAAATGGATGACGAAATGTCCAAGCGCTTCAAAACGACCTTCGATGCGATTCGCCGCGAATTCGGCACGGTATTCACCAAGCTGTTTGGGGGCGGCCGTGCGGATCTTGTCCTGATTGATCCGGATAATCTGCTCGAGACCGGGATTGACGTTGTCGCCCAGCCGCCGGGCAAGAAACTGCAGAACCTGCAGCTGTTATCCGGGGGAGAGCGGGCTTTGACGGCAATGGCCCTTCTCTTTGCCATCCTGCACGTCAAGCCGGTGCCGTTCTGCGTGCTTGACGAGGTAGAAGCAGCGCTGGATGAAGCGAACGTGGCAAGATTCGCCCAGTATTTGCGCGAATTCTCCGAGCAAACCCAGTTCATCGTCGTGACGCACCGCAAAGGGACGATGGAAGAGGCGGATGTTCTCTACGGTGTCACGATGGAGGAAGGTGGAGTGTCCAAGCTCGTCTCCGTCAAGCTGGAGGATGAGGAAACGGTGGAAATTGCTTGAGCGGCCCAGCCGTGGCATAATTAGATCAGCGAGATTATAGCTTGATATTGGATCAGGGATGATTACTTAAGGAGGAACCTCATGAGTTTCTTTAAAAAATTAAAAGATAGCATCGCCTCCAAGACGGAGGCGGTGACGAAGCAGTTTAAGGACGGGCTTGAGAAGAGCCGCAAAGGCTTCGTCGAGAAAGTAGCCGATCTCGTCATCCGGCGGAAGAAGATCGATGAGGAATTTTTTGAGGAATTGGAAGAAATATTAATCGGGGCGGATGTCGGCGTAAATACCGTGATGACCTTGATTGACGAACTGCGCAGTGAAGTGAAGAAACGGCGGATCGAGGACGCGGCGGAGCTGCAGCCGATTCTGTCCGAGAAGCTCACGGAGCTGCTGCGCGGCGATGAGGATAATGAGATGAGGCTGAATCCCAACGGAATCAGCGTCTTCCTGTTCGTTGGCGTCAACGGCGTTGGGAAGACGACTACGATCGGCAAGCTGGCTCACCATTACAAGCAGCAGGGCAAGAAAGTCCTCCTTGCTGCGGGAGACACGTTCCGTGCAGGTGCGATCGAGCAGCTAGAGGTATGGGGCGAGCGCGTCGGCGTAGATGTGGTCAAACAGCAGCCTGGTTCCGACCCGGCGGCGGTTATGTATGATGCCGTGCAGGCGGCGAAACAGCGCGGCGTAGATATTCTTCTGTGCGATACGGCAGGGCGCCTGCAGAACAAGTCGAATTTGATGGAGGAGCTGAACAAAATCTACCGGGTCATTCAGCGGGAGATTCCCGATGCCCCTCATGAAGTGCTGATGGTGCTGGACGCCACGACTGGACAGAACGCGCTCAGCCAGGCGAAGCTGTTCGGCGAGAAGAGCGGCGTGACCGGGCTTGTGCTGACGAAGCTTGATGGTACAGCCAAAGGCGGCATCGTCGTCGCGATTCGTCAAGAACTCAGCCTTCCGGTGAAGTTCGTTGGTCTTGGAGAAAAAATGGAGGATTTGCAGAAATTCGATTCTGAGCAATTCGTCCACGGCCTGTTTGCCGGTCTGATTCAGGAAGAGGAAGAAGCTGCGGAAACCAGCGGCGAGTAACGGCAGATCAGAGAGAAGCATATTAAAAGGATAGGAGGCGATACAGTATGGCTAATACGCATACTTATCCGCGCAGGGAGGAAATCGCCAATGCCATCACCCATGGGATTGGATCTGTACTTAGCGTAGCCGCGCTCGTTCTGCTCATCGTATTCTCGAGCTTGAAGGGGACGGCCTGGCATGTAGTCAGCTTTACAATTTATGGGATTACCATGCTTCTGCTGTACGTTTGCTCTACTCTCGTACACAGCTTCAAGGAAGGCAAAGTGAAGGATTTGTTCGAATTTTTCGACCATTCCTCGATTTACCTTTATATCGCCGGAACGTATACGCCATTTTTGCTTGTGGCGATTCGCGGACCGCTTGGATGGAGCCTGTTCGGGGTAATTTGGGGCATTGCCATACTCGGCGTGCTGTTTAAGGCATTCTTCGTCAAACGATTTTTGTTCATGTCCACATTTTTCTATTTGATCATGGGCTGGCTGATCGTTATCGCCTGGGGACCGCTTACGGCTGCGGTGCCTTCGGAAGGGATCGTGCTGCTGGTAGCTGGGGGCATTCTATATTCGCTGGGCACGATATTCTATGTGTGGCGAGCATTTCCTTACCATCATGCGATTTGGCATCTGTTCGTGCTTGGGGGCAGTGTAACGCATTTCTTCGCTATTTTACTGTACCTGCTGCCGAAATGGTAAGGCTTAACTCGTAGCGAATCGTTACGAAGATCCCTATTCCAGCGAGGCCGCTGTCGTTCAAACGGACAGCGGCCTTGCACTTTTCAGAAGAAAAATGCTTACAGCCAAAGCGTTAATCATATGTTAAGGGAAAGTACTTGACATCCTACTTTTGATTATGTATCATAAAGAACGTTGATGCGCGCTGTAAAGTGTTTTTCCTTGACGGAGGGAGTGCCCATATGAGTCAGGAGAATAGGCTTGAGAAGACGAATCGGATCAACCTTTTGTTTGATTTCTATGAGAAGCTGCTAACAGAGAAGCAGCAGACGTTCCTTAAATATTATTTCCACGATGATTTCTCGCTTGGCGAAATTGCCGCCGAGTTCGGAATCAGCAGACAGGCCGTTTATGAGCATATCAAACGTGCTGAAGGCATGCTGGAAGTTTATGAGGAGAAGCTCAGGCTGCTCCATAAGCATGAGGAACGAAGCGCCGTGCTTGTCCGGCTGGGAGAAATTATCGCAGGTAGCGAGCTGCCCGCCGTACATAAAGAAGAAGCAAGGAACTTGCTCGACCAAGCTGAGCAATTATGATAAGATAAGCCGACTTCCGTCGGCTTGCCGGAAGTATTCAATTTTGAAAGTATTCAATCCTTGAAGCGGAGGTGACCGAAGATGGCTTTTGAAGGTTTAACGAACCGATTGCAGAGCGTATTCAGCAAGCTGCGCGGCAAAGGCAAGGTATCGGAGGACGATGTCAACGAAGCTATGAGAGAAGTGCGGCTCGCGTTGCTAGAAGCGGACGTCAACTTCAAAGTGGTCAAGGAATTTATCTCCAAGGTGAAGGAGAAGGCCGTCGGCAAGGAAGTGATGGACAGCTTCACGCCGGGCATGGTCATTATTGATATAGTTAACAAAGAGCTAACCGAGCTGATGGGCGGCAGTCAAGCGAAGCTGGCGAAGAGCAACCGTCCGCCGACCGTTGTGATGATGGCGGGCCTGCAGGGTGCGGGGAAGACGACAACCTCGGCCAAGCTGGCCAAGCTGTTGCTGAAGGGCAACCATCGTCCACTGCTTGTGGCCGGGGATATTTACCGCCCGGCTGCCATTAAGCAGCTGCAGGTGCTTGGTGAACAGATCAAGGTGCCTGTATTCACGCTCCCGGAAGGTAACAGCCCGGTGGAGATTGCCCGTCAGGCGCTGCAGCATGCGAAGGACAACGGCAATGATTACCTGCTCATCGATACAGCGGGACGACTGCATGTTGATGAGGAATTGATGGAAGAGCTCCGCCAGATTCATGAGGTGACGCAGCCGGATGAAGTGCTGCTTGTCGTCGATGCGATGACCGGTCAGGATGCCGTTAACGTGGCCGAGAGCTTCAATCAACAGCTCGAGCTGACAGGTGTTGTGCTGACCAAGCTGGACGGCGATACCCGCGGCGGTGCAGCATTGTCGGTCAAGGCCGTTACCGGCTGCCCGATCAAGTTTGCAGCGCTTGGCGAGAAGATCGACGCGCTTGAACCGTTTCACCCAGAGCGGATGGCTTCACGGATTCTCGGCATGGGCGATATGCTCTCGCTGATTGAGAAGGCTCAGTCGAATATCGACACTGAGAAAGCGAAGGAAATGGAACGCAAAATGCGTAATGCAGAGTTTACGTTCGATGATTTCCTGGAGCAAATGGAACAGGTCAAGAAGCTGGGGCCTCTGGACCAGATTATGGACATGATTCCCGGCATGGGCAAGATGAAGCAGATGAAAGATATCAAGGTCGATGAGAAGCAGATGGGCCGTGTTGAGGCGATTGTCCGCTCCATGACCAAGGAAGAGAAGCAGAATCCGGATATGATCAACCACAGCAGACGCAAGCGTATCGCTGCAGGTAGCGGCACAACGCTCGCCGACGTGAACCGGCTGATCAAGCAGTTCGATGAAATGCGCCGGATGATGAAGCAGTTCTCCGACATGATGGGGTCGAAAGGCAAGGGCTCGAAAATGATGAAGCAAATGCAGGCCAAAGCCGGCAAAGGAATGCGGTTTCCATTCCGTTAAGCCGTAAGAATAGGATTTGAATTTGATTCTTTGAAGGAGGTGAATTTTCATGGCAGCTCGTATTCGTTTGAAACGCATGGGTGCTCATAAAGCTCCTTTCTACCGTATCGTGGTTTCGGATTCCCGTTCCCCGCGTGACGGCCGCTTTATCGAGGAAATTGGTTACTACAACCCGGTCGCTGAACCGGCAGCAGTAAACATTGACGAAGAGAAAGCGTTGAAATGGCTTCAAAACGGTGCGCAAGCATCTGATACTGTTCGCAACTTGCTTAGCAAAGCAGGCGTAATGAAGAAATTTCATGAGCTTAAGCAGCAGAAATAATTGCTGATTCGGAGGGTCCCTTTATGGAACAATTAGTCGGCGTTATTGCGAAGGCTCTTGTTGATCATCCGGACGATGTCCGTGTGGAGGTCGTAGAGAAGGAACACCTGATTGTGTACGAACTGTCCGTGCATCCTGACGATGTGGGGAAAGTGATCGGCAAGCAGGGTAGAATCGCTAAGGCGCTCCGCACGGTTGTGGCATCGGCAGCCGTTAAGATGGATAAGCGGGTCACCGTGGATATCATATCTTAAAAATATACGAAAGAGGGTTAGGATGACTGTCCTAGCCCTTTTTCGTACATGCTGAAGCTGAAGCCGGAAATAGAGTTATGAGAAAATAAACGATAAATTTTTTATTAAGGAGGATGTTATGTCGGATTCATTGCTGTCAGTTGGCAAAATAGTTAATACACACGGCATCCGCGGAGAACTGAAGATGATTTCCAGCACGGATTTTCCGGAGGTGCGCTTCGCCCCGAAAAGCCAGTTGATCCTGGTTCATCCAGAAACCGGGGAACAGGTTCAAGTCACTGTGGCTTCTGCACGCCCTAATAAAGGGACGTTCATCGTTCGTTTTACAGCATACGACAATATTAATCAGGTTGAAAAATTCAAGGGGTTTGATGTGAAAGTCAGCAAAGAGGAGTCCATTGAACTGCCGGATAACGAGTATTATTTTTATGAAATCATCGGCTGCCGCGTCATTAATGAAGAAGGGGAAGAGCTTGGCGTCATAGAAGAGATTCTTCGTCCGGGTGCAAATGATGTATGGGTGGTCAAAATGCCTTCCCGCAAGGAGCTCCTGCTTCCTGTTATAGATGATGTCGTGCTTGACGTGGACGTGAAGGCGAAGCTGGTTAAAGTTCATCTTATGGAAGGACTGCTGTAAGCATGAGAGTGGATGTGTTGACACTGTTTCCGGAGATGTTCACGGGCGTGTTTGGAACGAGCATTCTCGGCAAAGCTCAGGACAAGGGAATCGTTTCTTTAAATCCGGTTAATTTTCGTGATTATGCTGGAAATAAACACGGTACGGTGGACGATACGCCGTACGGTGGAGGCGGAGGAATGGTGCTGAAGCCTGATCCGATTTTTCGTGCGGTCGAAGATTTGTTGTCCGGCAAGCCAGCGGATGCCCCGGCTCCCCGAATTATCCTGATGTGCCCGCAGGGCGAGAGCTTCACGCAGCGCAAAGCGGAGGAACTGGCCGAGGAGAAGCATCTTATCTTTATTTGCGGACATTATGAAGGGTATGACGAACGAATCAGGGAGCACCTGATTACGGACGAGCTCTCGGTCGGGGACTACGTTCTAACGGGAGGCGAGCTGCCAGCAATGGTTGTCGTCGACAGCGTTGTCCGTTTGCTGCCGGGCGTGCTTGGAAACGAGACCAGCGCAGTCACTGACTCCTTCAGCACGGGGCTGCTGGAATATCCGCATTATACCCGGCCGGTGGAGTTCAGGGGCTGGAAGGTGCCGGATATTCTGCTTAGCGGACATCATGCGAACGTAGCGGATTGGCGTCGGAAAGAGGCGCTGCGCAGAACGTGGCTGCGCCGTCCTGATTTACTGGAGCATGCCGAGCTTACGCCAAAGGATCAAAAATGGCTGGATGAAATCCGAGCGGAGCATGAGGAATAGAAATTTATAGAGAAAACATCCGGAAAAACCCTCGCCAGCGGCGAGGGTCATTTTGTATTGTAAATTGGCGGTTAATCGTGGTGGTGTATTCTTTGAAAGAACGCTGATCGACATTGTCTCTTAATGCCCGCCTTGCAACAGCTCCGCAAAATCGGTTGCCGTGGTCACCGTAAGGCGATTGAGCCTCATGAGAGAATCGCCGGGTTTAACGAAGCCTTGGAGGACAGTAAAGGCCATCCGGTAATTGTTTTCTTGCAGCGAATAAACCATTTGCGTGCTTTTCTCGCCGAAAGGGTAGGCAAAATACGGGCTGTCGATGCCAAGTTCTTTCATTTTGGCGATATCAGCTTTCAGGCTTTTTGTATCGAATCCTGTGGCATAATCCAGTCCGCATTTCTTAAACCCTTTTTGATGCAGGTCATACGTGTGGCTGTGGTATTCAAATACGTCAGAAGAAGCCTTGATTTCCTCAAAGGAGAGGAAGCTCTTCTTGGCCGGATCAAATGGCGATGTCTCTTGCTGTATTCTGCTGCCGATGACGAAGATGGTCGCTTCGAAGCCGTATTTTTTCAAAATAGGATAAGCATAAATATAATTGTTCTGGTAGCCATCATCGAACGTAATTACTACGGTTTTGGCAGGCAGGGATGTTTTGCCGAGCACATACTGCTCCAATTCTTCCATAGTCGCCGTATAGTAACCTTGCTCGTGCAAGTAATTCATATTTTTCTCGAAGGCTTCCAGGGTGATGATCGAATTATTGTCCGGTTGATCGTTATTGGCCTGTGGCGTAATGTAATGATACATAAGAACAGGAACCTGCTCGGCGGTGCCAGGCTGGATCAAGAAATTGGCCGGAAGCTTCTGGCTGCCGTCCTGACGAGGATGAGTCATTACAAAAGCTTGATCCTTGACCAAGCTCCAAGAGCTGCAGGCTTTACGCGAGAGAACGGTACCGGGATTGGCTACAGCCACAGCGTAAAGGATGATGATGAAAGCTAGCGAAATCAAAGCATATTTCTTAAAACGATGCATAATGACTCTCCTTTTTCAATAACTTACCACTCTATTGTATATGAAACCAGGTATGGAAAAGGTTTAGAAAAAGTAAACAATTCAATAATTTTTTATGCAGGACTGACACTTGTTTGCCGAATGCCGAATATGATGAATATGCACGTATATTTCTTGCTGGAAAACAAATCATAAGATGGGCAGTACTGTTTCAGGGTTGAAGCTTCTGGTTAAATAACTAGAGGCACCTAATCACGTTTATTCGTTTGGGAGGCAGAGCTTCATGGAACAGACAGAGCAGAATGAGCAACAGCAGTCTCAAGATCATGGAAGAAGAGAAGACGATCGTATGCTGACGGTAGACGATATCCTTGAATTTTACACCGGCCGCCGGAATTAGCTTTTGCAGCGAAGGAGGTACTTGAATGTTAAGTGAATACTTAATTGACCCCATAGACGCGGAATTTGAATTACTGAACGAGAACTTGCCATATGATTGATGATAGGGTGATAAGTCCGACTATAATAAGAGCGTTTACAGTGAGAATGGACACTGCAAACGCTCTTTGTCTTTAGGGCTGTATGCATACTGGACATTAACCTGTGAAGTATGCTAATATTTCTCATGTATGAAGGGATTTTACTAGGTTCAGGTCTTCATTGCTTAACCCTGTCATATACATATTAATCTAATCGGGTATGGCGCAGTCAGGTGGCGCGAACCCTTGGGGTTTAAATTTCGCAATTTTTCGCTTGATTTGCGTTATAATAAGCGTTTGACGAACGGTGAACGATGCGATTACACACGCGGAGTGCGCCGGACGACTTCGTAATTATCAGCGCGTCTTTTAGCGGTAATATACGCTAAGAGGCGTTTTTGTTTTGTTGGATGAACGGATTGGAAAATGGCCACGATTTGACCGCGTAACGTACGATGCGGATCGCTCTCTCGCGACGTGCTTAGCGTATTCTACCAGACAAAAGTTGTGGTGAAAAGATCGGCGGGCACTCTCGAAACGTACCAGGAAAACTTCGAGTACATGGACTTGTTCGCATTCGAGAAAACGGTAAGCATTGTTGCCGGAGATGTTGCGTTCGCATATGGCGTGGTTAACGGAGTAGCGGAATTGGGACGGCCATCCGCAAAAAAACGAGGAAAAATGCCGAGTAGTGGTGCTTTAAAATTTCAACCTGGAAAAGTTTATCGTACCACTGAAAAAATCGAACTGCCTATCGGAGAAAAGCTGCCTTTGCATACGATTCTGGTTCGGGGGCATATTTAGAAGTACTCTAATTAATCCTTCCAATGATTTTGCTTTACGGTTTTAACGGTATCCGATAGATGGTTATACGAGATGTCAGAATTGGCGCGCATGGACCGTTGGCGTATATATGGTGGACTTTCGAATGTTTCTGACGGATGTGTTGTCATGTATTTTGACAATAACCCAAATCGGGAGAGCGTACACTAATTTGACAATCGAAAGCGTATAGGGATTGGTAAAACATCAATGAAAACACACATAAAGATAGGTGGTAATAAAGTTGACTAACAGGGTGCTAGGGTTCATAGAGGGAATAAAATCTGTCGAGGGTGGTCTTTTAAGAATCTACGGCTGGGCGAAGCATCCTCACAAAAACGTGCCTGCTCAGCTAGTGGAAGTAGTTGATCAAAGTAATAACACTATTGCGACTTCTATCCCGAATAAACAAAGAGTAGATGTGCAAAACTCGTATAACAATCCCGGTCTGCTACTTACGGGCTGGGAAGTAAATGTCGATCAAAGCAAATTAAAAGGCGCGTCAGAGCTACACGCTTATGCGGTTGAAGGTAGGAATAGATACAAGTTAAGCGGGATTGTAAAACCTCAATCAAATAAAGGGACAATGTTTGCTGGTTACCATATTGACACTCTTATAAAAAGAGGGCTCAAGGTAGGTAAAAATTTTAACCTGCAGGCCGAGTGCTTTATCGACTTTCCGCATTGTTGGTTAATCACGATAGGAGATAATGTAACGTTTGCCCCAAGGGTTCATATTCTTGCTCACGACACTAGCGCTAGAACGTTTTTAGGGCATACAAAAGTAGGCCTTGTAAACATAGGCAATAGAGTGTTCGTTGGTAACGATGCTATTATTATGCCAGGCGTTTCTATCGGAGATGATGTGATAATCGGTGCGGGCAGTGTTGTGACAAAAGACGTGCCGAGCGGAAGTGTGTACGCCGGGAATCCGGCTAAGCTTATATGTACGACGAAAGAGTATTTAAATAAAACGAAGGAATTATTAGGAGAAACTCCTGTTTTCGGCTCGGAGTATACAATTGAAAAAGGTATTACAGAGGACATGAAGCAGCATATGATCCGGCGATTGAAAGAGTCGGGCGGCGTTGGTTTTATTTAATTATAGGGCTTGGTTATCATTGTAGAAAAGACTCCGTTAGTATAAGCGGAGTCTTTTTCGCGTTCATAGAAACGGAGGTGATTCGCAATCCTGCGCATTTACCAAAAGGAGTCCTTTCGTCCGCATACGACGTCCAGCGGTGACATGCATTAATTCAGACTATTCGCTGACATTTCAAGTCCTGATGACCTCCGAAGGACACAGACCCGCGGAGTAAAATTCGTTGGGTCTGCGCCTTTTTTCCGTTAAATGCGGGAGAGTAGTTCTTTGCGCTTTTCCTCGTAATCTGTATCAGATATTATAGAATAGTCTCTTCAATTTCTTTAGCGCTTCAAAAGCGTCTTCATTTCTTTGTATGCTGCTGATATTGAGGTAGTGGTAACTACAACATGGGGCTCGCTCCGTAAGAGTGGCTTGACAATCTCGACACCTGTACACGGAAAGGATCGTGTTTCTTCTATATATAAATAACGCAAGGGTGCGTCTATAGGTATTGCATGGATGAGCGCCTGTACGGTATAATGACGGTACTGCGTATGACGATTGCTTACATAACGCTAAAAATAACGTTTATAAAATCGGGGTATGGCGCAGTCAGGTAGCGCGCACCCTTGGGGTGGGTGAGGCCGTGGGTTCGAATCCCGCTACTCCGATTAAGCCTTTACATTAAGGGTTTAGGTCACTATCTAAAGGTAACTTTAGATAGTGGTCAACCCGAGACTCATTTTTGCACTTGCAAATCACAACCTAACGGATTATTAAATCCAGAAGGGTGTGATTTTTTTACTTAAATTTGCATCAAAGGATTTCATTGAAAGTTCGTAGTAAAGAACGTTTCATCTTATACTTTAGAAAGGTATAAGCAAACACTGGAGATTTTCAGCAGTTTGCCGCTAATGAGGATCTTCTCAATGTGAGGACGTAACGAGCAACATCAATCACACTATACAAATGTTGGCATATTATCGGCAAACTAACCATTCAAAAACCTTTTTTACTGTGTTTTATCTAAGCGATAGCCTATGAGGGGCTGCAACATACTCCATTTATATGAACTGAAAAGAATTCTAAAGTCACGATCGTTACATTAAAATAGTTTCTCTGGACTACTGCTCTGTTATTTACATAATTCCATAGACCTAATTTGTCGCAAGTGATATGATAATGGCAAATATTAGGTTGGAGGGATTGTAGTACATGACAAAATGCAATAATTGTGGTCATGAGTTATCTGATGAAAGTTTATTCTGTAACAAGTGCGGGTCAAAAATCGGTGTTAGTAATAATAATCGGAAATTGTTTTCTTTGAAGAACAGAAAATGGTTATATTTATCAAGTTCATTAGCTGTAGTTATTTTGGTTGCAGGTGTACTATATTTGGTTAATAGCAATCCTATACATACATTTAAGAAATCTATTCAAGAAAGTAGTTATAAGGATGCAATAGATATTTACAATAAGGAAATCAAAGGAAACACAAAAAGGGAAACTGAGGTGGAAACATATCTTGAATCGGACCTCATTAAAATCCAGCAAGATTTTGAAAATGAGAAAATTAATTTTGATAATGCCATAAGCAAAATAAATACTATAGAGAAAACGAAATTACTTACTTCTAAAGTTTCTGAAGTTCAGAATAAAATAAACTCTTTAAATGATTCCAGAATAGCATTTAAAGCAGGTAATGAACTAATAAAAAGTAATAATATTAAAGATGCACTTGTTGAATTAAAAAAAGTTTCAGAGGATGATTCCAAGAATTATGAAATTGCGAACGATTTAATTGAAAAATCTTCGAGTGAATATAAGAATATTATTCTTAAAAATGCTGAAAAAGCTGCATCCAATAATAAATTTGAAGAAGCACTAAATGAAATAAATCAAGGATTAAGCGTCATGCAAAATGATTCTGATTTAATCGCAAAAAAATCTGTCTATGAAAAGAAAAAAGAAGAGCAAATTGAAAATGAAAGAAAAATAAAGATGCAAGAAGCAAAAGATAAACAAGAGGTTATTGTAGAAAAAGCAAGTATTAAAATCCAGAGTACCGAATATAAAGCGTTGTATCCTGATATGATACAAGTAATAGTTAGAAACAAATCTAATAAGACAGTTAAGAATATGGTGGTTGTTAGTTTGGGATTTGATTCTAATGGATTACCGGTAAAAATCAGAAATCAATACTCATCTGAAGGCGATTATGCTTATGAAGGATATGCGGAGAATGTTAACATAGTAACGAATGCTACCTTCGGTAAAGGCAAAGGTTGGTCTATTCATGAGAACCTAGGAATTAAAACTGTCCTTTCTTGTGTAAAAGAGGTTGAATACTACGATGGGACAACTTGGGAGAATGAATATTATAATTATTGGCTCGACGAATTCAAGGAAAAGCCATTGCATTAAATCTATCTTTTATCCTTAATAATAAGGGTGTCAGAAGCTCTTAATTTAACTTGCTAACGCTGGTTAAATGTGATAAAATTTTTCTTGTTGTGAATTCGGTGGTCCGCTGCGGATGATGAGGGAGAACAATGGGTTCTCCGGAAGAGGCAAGAACACCTGAGTGGAAGGAGGGAGTCATAGATGAATATCGTACAAGCGATTACGCAAGAACAACTTCGCAAAGATATTCCGAGCTTTCGTTCCGGTGACACTTTGAAAGTGTTCGTTAAGGTTATCGAGGGATCTCGTGAGCGTATCCAGCTGTTTGAAGGTGTTGTAATTAAGCGTCGTGGCGGCGGAATCAGTGAAACTTTTACAGTTCGTAAAATTTCTAACGGTGTTGGCGTGGAAAGAACTTTCCCGCTTCATTCCCCGAAACTCGATAAAATCGAAGTGGCTCGCCGTGGTAAAGTGCGTCGTGCGAAGCTATACTATCTTCGTGAACTGCGCGGTAAAGCAGCTAGAATTAAAGAAGTGCGTCGTTAATTCGTTAACGATCAAGGGGGGCTTGTATTATTCAAGCCCCTTTACTATTTTTTCTGACTGTCGTCACGCTACATATTCCATGACAAAGTGAGGTTGCGAACTATGGAACAGCAATTTCAATCGGAAACGGGTCAATCGGGCGCTGCGCAGGATCCGCCAAGTAAAGAAAAAAACGAGGCTTTGGAGTGGCTAAAAGCGATAGTAATTGCTGTCGTACTGGTTCTTGTCATCCGTTGGCTGTTGTTTGCTCCTTTTATTGTGGATGGAGAGTCGATGCAGCCTAACTTTCATACAAGCGAGAGAATCATCGTTAACAAAATTCTTTATGATATCCGTGGACCAAAGCACGGCGAGGTCGTCGTGTTCCATGTACCTTCGCAGGGCCGTGATTTCATTAAGCGGGTCATCGGCGTTCCTGGCGATACGGTTCAGGTCGAAGGCGATACGGTAATGGTAAACGGGAAAGTCGTAGACGAAACTTACATTAAAGATGTCGTAAATGAGAAGCATAACAATAATCAGCTTTATAATACAGAAGGAAATTTCCCGAATGAATTCGTTCCAGAGAGCACGGTTCCGGAGGGTCATATCTTCGTGCTTGGAGATAACCGCTCCAACAGTACGGATAGCCGCCGAATCGGCTTTGTACCCTACAAGGATATTGTAGGGAGGGCGGATCTCGTGTTCTGGCCTTTGAAGGATATTAAAGTGATTAAGCATAAATGAATGCCCGGAAGCGGGAGCAACGGGAACTGAGGTGATGACATGACGATACAGTGGTTTCCCGGACATATGACAAGAGCGCGCCGTCAGATTCAGGAGAAGCTGAAGCTGATCGATGTCGCAATAGAACTGGTGGATGCGAGACTGCCGTTGTCTAGCCGCAATCCAATGATTGACGACATACTGCAGGGCAAGCCGCGGATGATCCTGCTCAATAAAGCGGATTTGGCAGACCCGGCGGTTACGCGAGAATGGATTGATTATTTCAAACAAGAAGGCTATGCCGCTGTGGCTATAGATGCTTCCACAGGCCAGGGCGTCAAGGAAATTCCGGCCATGGCCAGGGAACTGCTTCAGGATAAGATCGAGAAGCAGCTGGCTAAGGGCGTAAATCCGCGAGCGATCCGGGCGCTGATCGTTGGAATTCCAAACGTCGGCAAATCCACGCTGATCAACCGGATGGCCGGGCGAAATATTGCGGCGACCGGGGATCGGCCGGGCATTACAAAGGGACAGCAGTGGATCAAGGTAGGCACGGAGATGGAACTGCTCGATACGCCGGGGATATTATGGCCGAAATTTGAAGATCAGAACGTGGGTTACCGCTTGGCAATGACTGGGGCGATCCGTGAAGAAATACTGAACATCGAGGATATTGCTTTTTTTGCGGTAAAATATTTAGCGAAGTATTACTGGGAGCCGCTCGCTGAACGATTCGAACTCGAAGAGGCCCCGCAGGATTTTGAGAATCCGGATGAAATCGTGGCCGTAATGGAAGCCGTAGGACGTAAGCGCGGCTGTCTGGTCAGCGGCGGAAGGGTGGATCTTGAGAAAGCTTCCAGCGTGTTATTGCGCGAGCTTCGGGCCGGGAAGCTAGGAAGATATTCCCTGGAGTCCCCATACTGAATCCATGCTTAGACCGTCTTCCCACAAGGGAAGGCGGTTATTTTGTTAGATGAAAAGTACGGTCTGCCTGGGCAGCGAGTTACCTAGAATATCGACAATCCTCCGTTAAGATTGTATAATCTTGTTGATTATACTTGATGGTGGTGTTGATCATTTTATACGTAATTTCGTTAATCATGTCGTTTCTTATCGTATATTTGCTTATTCCTCCGTTCGGGAGATTGGCTTTTCGGCTCGATTTCGTAGATAAACCCCGGAAGGATGTGGAGCGCAAGCTGCACCGGGAGCCGATTCCGCTTACGGCAAGCTATGTTATTTTCATTGGCTTTTTTGTTACATATTTAGCTGTCGGCAGAGAGTTCAACATGGAGACGCTGGCGATATTTATCGGCGGAGTATTGCTGCTGATCATCGGTACACTCGATGATTGGTACAAGACGAAAGGGAAGGATTTTCCGGCTCTTCCCAAGCTGATCGTTCAAGTATCGGCTGCCGTGATCGTATATGCGTCAGGCATTTCGTTTACAGGTTTTTTTAACCCTTTTTCCGGAGAATATGTGGTGCTGCCGGGCATATTGCAATTTCTTCTGACGATTCTATGGATTTTCGGAGTAACGACCGTTATTAATTTCTCGGATGGCCTGGACGGGCTGGCCGGCGGGCTATCGGCCATTTCTGCCATTACCCTGTTTATCGTTGCTTTAACTAAAGGACAGTCGACTTCTGCCATCATGGCGATCACCCTTGTCGGGGTAACGCTGGCTTATCTGCGCTACAACAAGCCACCAGCCAAAATCTTTATGGGGGATGCCGGGGCGACGTTTCTTGGCTTCATATTAGCGGTAATCGCGCTGGATGGGGCATTTAAGCAAGCTACGGTACTATCGCTCTTTATACCTGTATTGGCGCTTGGCGTGCCGATATTCGACAATATCTTTGTTGTGATCAAACGGTTCCTGCAAGGAAAGTCCATTTACGAGGCGGATGCGAGCCAGGTGCATTATCGCTTGCTGCGGGCGGGTCTCACCCACCGGCAAACGGTCATGTTTTTAATGCTGATTAGCACTTGTCTTTGCCTTTCATCGATAATCCTGCTCCTTATCCAAACTTAAATTTACGTCAGGCCGGGAGAAGCGCCCCGGCCTTTTATTTTGCCTAAAGTCTATATAATTGAAGCGCAATTTCCGATATTACTGATATAACCTTACACGGGAACGGAATTTGCTTGTGTGATTTGTTGTATTGTTGGGACGGTGGGTTTGCAAATACAAGGAGGCATAATGAGTGATTTACTAACTTATGAAAAAGAATATTGGCAGCGCTCGTTCCAGTATATTGCGGGAATCGACGAGGTCGGCCGGGGCTGCCTGTTCGGTGATGTCGTCGCTGCAGCAGTTATTTTACCGCATGGATTAATATTAGAAGAAGTTAATGATTCCAAGAAGCTGACTGCAAAAAAGCGTGAGAAATTGTTCGATATAATTATGAAAGAAGCGCTGGCCGTAGGCACGGGATTCATCGATGCGGAAACTATTGACCGTCTTAATATCAAACAGGCAACACGCCTGGCAATGAAGCATGCGGTAGAGCAGCTTGCAATTAAGCCGGATTTTCTGCTCATTGATGCGGAGAAGGTCGACGTCGATATCGAGCAGCTGGCGGTGATAAAAGGGGATGCGGTAAGCCAGTCTATCGCCGCGGCCTCGATCGTGGCAAAAGTAACTCGAGATCGATTATGCGAAGGCGAGTGGGATGTTCGATATCCGGAATACGGCATCGCCGCGCATAAAGGTTATGCGACCAAGCTGCATCGGGAACGGATACAGGCTCTTGGTCCAACACCCATGCATCGCAAGAGTTTTATGCGCAATTTATTCGTACAGGAACAGACGTTGTTTTAAAGACAAGTAAGCTTCTAAAGGTAAGCGCACTGCACAACGTTTTACGCTTCTTACTAGACCCGTCTTGAGTAAGGCGGGTTTTCCGTATCATTGATGTGAATACAGGAGGATGCTCATGAATATCGGACCGCTGATGCGCAGTCTTATGGGAGATTCCCGGCCGGGAGAACCTCGGGCGTTAGAACTTAAAACGGGGCAAATCGTGAGAGGGACTGTGCTAAGTGTCTCGGAGGATGGACAGGAAGCGGTCATACAGGTGCAGGGCGTGAAGCTTCACGCCGCCCTGGAGACGCCGCTTCGCCAAGGGGAAACGACGCTGCTGCAGGTTCAGCAGCCGTCAGCTGACGGGTTGGCCGTATTAAAACCTGTCGGCTCCAACACGGCCGCACCGATGTCCGCTGCTTCTTTAGCGAATGCCCTGGCCGCTATGGGACTGGAGGATACGGCGGCAAACCGTGAGCTGGTGCAGATGATGCGGGCTAGCGGCCTGCCTTTAACCAAAGAGAGCCTGCACACTCTTCAGCAGTTAACTTTACATAAGCCGCAAGCCGTGCCGATGTCGGAATGGATTCAAGCAGCGGGAATTGCACTGGGACGGGGACTTCCTATGACCGGAGAGACGGTGGCGGGACTGCATCAGGCTGTATTCGGCCCGCCGCTTCATGAGCTGTTAACCACGCTGGAGGAATTACTCAGTAATTTAGTGCGTTCGGCGGAAGCGAATGGGGCCAAGGAGGCTGCTGGAAATCGGGCGTTACCGGCTCAAGCGCAGGGGCAGGCGTGGGCTGGCCAACCGAACGCTCAAACAGGCAATGCAGTGTCAAGCCAGGCTCATGCTGGCAATGCTTCGTCGTCTTTGGCTCACGCGGCGGCAACTGCTGGCAGCCCGGCAGGCGGATTGCCAGCCGGGCAAGCGGCGCAGGGCGGACAGGCTGCAATGCCAAGCGCAGGGCCATCTGCTGAAGCGCTGGCAGGCAAGCTGCAGCAGATGCTGCATGAGCTGCGCGCCGCCATATCGCTGCCAGGCGGAGCAGCTGCGGCGGAGCGCGGCGCGGCCAGCAGCGCACCGCAGCAGAGCCCGGCCGCCGCGCCAACCGCCGCTGCAGGCACCGCTGCCGCTATGCCTGCGGCGGCGGCGCCTGCAGCGCAGGCGCAAGCGCAAGGCGAAGTGCCCGCAGGGCCTTCGCCCGCGCTGCTGACGCGTCCCGCCCCCGAGGCGGAGCCGTGGGTGGGACGCGTGCTCAAGCTGCTCGGTGCGGAGCACGAGCAGCAAGTGCTGCGCGCTGCGCCAAGCAGCGCGCAGGAGGCGCCGCCAGCCGCAGGCGCGGCGCAGCGGGCTGCCGCCGGAGGCGCGGAGGCGCCAGGCGGCAGCGGGGCGGGCGGCCGCAGACCGGCCGGCAGAGGCGGAACGAGGAGAGCGAAGGGGGCGGCAGAAGGACGACAGCAGAGGCCCGGGAAGGAAAAGAGAAAAAAGAAGAAGAGAAAAAGAGAAAAAGGGAGGAAGAGGGGAAAGTAAGGACCACATCCAGCATATCGGTCAGCACATTGCCATTATGGGATTTGGACTTCAATTCCAAACCGGTGTATAAATCGGGATCATCGCCCAGCCACATCAAATCGCTGCCGCTCCCTGTCATTACGCCTTTATAC
>NZ_WNZW01000019.1 GCF_009725165.1 Paenibacillus woosongensis | reverse complement strand
ATCGAGTACTACAATCACAAGCGTATCAAGGCAAAACTAAAGGGAATGAGCCCGATCCAGTACCGAACTAATTCCCAGAGTTTCGCTTAATAAATTAATAACTGTCTAACTTTTCGGGGTCACTTCAAAAGGGTGGTCTTCATGGTTATTGCAAATTGACAAGCTCCAGGTTCTGTTCCTTCAGGAACTGAATGATTCGCGGCAAGGCGTCAACCGTGGCCTGGGATTCATGGAGAAGAATAATCGATCCGTTAACTTTGGTCTTTGCCACGGAATTGTAAATTTTCTCGGCATCCCGGCTTTCCCAATCCTTGGTGTCCACGTTCCACAGCACCATCTTGTTATCGATTCCACGTACAATGTCGGTGATCGAATCATTGTAGGCTCCGTAAGGAGGCCGGAACAGCACGACAGGCTCGTTGGTGATTTTCTGAATCAGCTCATTAGGATGCGTGATTTCATACTTTTGTTTATCGCTAGACAGCTTGGGCAATTCCAAATGATTCATGCTGTGGCTGCCGACTGTGTACCCGCTTGATTTTGCGTATTGCACCGATTCAGGGTACTTTTTAACGTTTTTCCCGACAAAAAAGAAGCTGCCCCCAACTTCATGTTCTGTCAGGATATCCGTTATCGCCTTAGTATACTTCGATGGGCCGTCGTCAAAGGTCAGCGCCACTTTGCCTTTAGGAAGGTTGAAGGTAACGGTTTCCTCTAGGGCTACGGTCGGTAAAGCTGGCTGAACGGACTCCTGCAGAGATTGTCTCGGTTCGCCGGTAGGGCTGGTTTTGAACTGTGAGCTAACGGTGACAGCTCTGTGGCCTGCCACGTATCCGGCGAAATTTCTGTTGATTTCGCTCTCGCCGATACTTACGCTTGCCATTTCACCGCTGGCTGCCTTATAGATAAAGGTTGGCACAGAAGATCCCAGCAGAACCGTGAAAACCAGGCTCAACAACGCAACTGCCGACCAGGTTAACCTGCGCTGGAGCTTAGGCTGACGGACTACCTTCGCCGCTGGGGACTCCTGCGGAGGCGGCACCTCGGATTTAGCTGACCGGGTTTGGATTTCGCTGGCGGGCTCATTGTTCTTGATCGCATTTAATCCGCTTACATAGGCTTCCGAGCAGGAGAAATAGACTCTCTCGCTTTGATCGCGGTAGGTTTTGGTCAGGAAGCTTTCGTATTGGTTTTTGGCGGAATTCCAAGAGCTATGGAAGGATAATCTATATTTGTAGACCCCTTCCGGTTCCAGGATGGCCAGCAGGCTTGCCGCTGTTTCCTCGTCGATATGCCACAGCAGCTCTAATTCCTGATCAGAGGTCAACTTGACTCGCAAATAGGATTGATCTAGCTCTTTATGGACGGAATGAAGCTCTAGCAGCTTCACCTGATAGACTTGCACGGACATAGATATCTCCTTTCTCTAGCAGTAACTAGAGAGCAGGTAGTCATTATTCGGAAGTTGAAGTGGATTTTGATGAGAAGGAGAACGACATCCGCTCTGTAAAATCGTTGATCGTCTGCATTAACTCGGCTTTTTCCGCCAAAATTTTTGCGTATTGTGCCTCGAACTTCGTATTCTCAGCTTCCAACTCTCGGATTCTCTCTTCCAGTTCTCTCATCGTTAGCATATTTTGATACTGGATATTCGCCGACTCTTCTTTGAGCAGGTTATACTTGTTGATTTCTTTCTCCAGCTGGCTGGATACCTTCTCGAAGTCGTGGTTTGCCGTACTTTGATACTCTTTATAGTCTTCGAGAAGCTGATCATAAGCCATTTGCTTGTTGGTCAGGCTAGTTTCCAGCGTGCGGATTTCCTTGCTTTTATCTTGAATAATCTGTTCCTTCTTGACCAGATCATACTTTAAACGGCTGATCGCTTCATTTGCCGTCTGCAGCTGCTGCTCGTAATCTTCGTTTTTGTACAGAATCAACTGCCGCTCATTCAGCATGTTCTCAAGAGAAACGACTAAATCCAGAGATACTTTATCAAGATTCTCTTTAGAAAGCATGTATTTCTTGCTAGAGCTTTCCGATGGACTGGGTACTTCCTTGTGGCTAACCGTATCTTCGACTAGCTCTAGAGGTTCTTCTACCCCTTCTTTGGCAGTTGGAACAGGTTCATTTGAATTAGAAAGAACGCCTTTCAACCAACCCATTGACTTATTTTTAGTATCCCTAGCCATAGCTTCGTCTCCTAAAATAAAATAGTTTAGACAGTTCTGACCTAAAAAATGTGAAAAACATTACTAAAGTAGTAGTTATGTATGAAATACGACGTATCAAAAATAAATCTATCTAATGACATTGTATAATTATGTGGAATAATGTCAATATAATGCCAATGGCCTACTACGTTTATCTTATTTTATTTAGTAGTTAATCTATGAAAATGATCAGAGGAATTTCCCCCTTTAGGCTATATTTTTTCTAGTATAGTAGGTAGTAAAGCGCTTTATATTCTGGATAGCGTGGAAAAAGCCTGTATATTAGGAGGGGGAAAATGAAGCTGCGCTTTGAAGGAAATGTGACGTCTCTGCGGCCTGGAATTCAGGCCTTGTCGCAGGAAATTGCCTTTACGGAAGATGAGGCCGGTCTTCCCGTTCAGGTAGAATCCTCTGCCGGCGATCTTGAAATCGGATTGAACGAAGGCGGGGCGTACATCCGCTTCGCCAGAAAACACCAATTCTTTCGGGGGTTGGGTCTGCTTGTGCAGTATGGCCGAAACGGCAGGCCTTTTACAATTCGGGAAACGGAGCAGTTTGACACGATCGGCCCGATGTTCGACTTGTCCCGCAATGGTGTCCTGACGTTGGACAGCTTCAGGTTTTTGCTGCGAAAAATGGCGTTGATGGGCCTAAACACGGTGATGCTGTATCTCGAGGATACCTATGAAATTAGCGGCGAGCCTTACTTCGGTTATATGCGGGGACGTTATACGCAGGATGAGCTCCGGGAAATCGATGATTACGCGGATCAATTTGGAATTGAGGCATTCCCAAGCATCCAGACCCTTGCGCACCTGGAGGAGTTTCTAAAATGGGAGCCGGTGTCCTTCTATAAAGACACGAAGGGAGCGCTCCTGGTCGGAGATGAGAGAACCGAGGAATTGGTCGACCGGATGATCGAAGCGGTCAGCGCCCCGTTCCGCAGCCGGAAGATCCATATTGGCATGGATGAAGCGGAGGAGCTTGGCCGGGGCAAATATCTGGATCAGAACGGATATGTAGATAGATTTGAAATCATGACCGGCCATTTGGAGAAGGTGCTCGAGATGGTGCGCCGCCGGGGACTGAAGCCGATGATGTGGAGCGATATGTTCTTGAAATTTGCCTCGAAGGACGGGGCGGAGCATTATGATACCGAGACACAGATCCCTGAGGAAATGGCGCGCAGAATTCCAAAGGATGTGGATATGGTGTACTGGGATTATGCGCACATCGACAAAGAGGATTATGTAAAGCTGATTGCGAAGCATCGGCCGCTGGGCTGCAATCTGGCATTTGCCGGGGGGATTTGGGTGTTCAACACCTTTGGCGTGAACTATGGGCTGTCCCTGAACGCTACGGATTCGGCGCTTCAGGTATGTAAGCAAGAGGGCATTCGTGAAGTCTACGCCACGATGTGGGGCGACGACGGCATGGAGGGGAATCCGTATGCGGCACTGCTCGGGTTGCAGTTTTACGCGGAGCATGCCTATACGGAAGGAGAACTGGCCTGGAGCCAGGTGGCGGAACGGGTAAAGTTCTGTACAGGCATCGAGGCTGAGGCATTCCTGAAGTTCAAGGATCTAGATGAGACGCCAGGCTCGGAGCCAAATAACAGCAAGCAGAGCAACCCATCCAAATTCCTGCTGTATCAGGATGTGCTGCTGGGGCTGTTTGATAAGCAGATTGAGGGGCTGGCCATGGCGGACCATTATGCGCAGCTTGAGCAGGAAATTCGCCGAGTGCGCGTAAAGGATGCCGAGCTGGATTATTTGTTCGACGTGCCGGAGAAGCTGTGCGCGGTGTTGAAGCAAAAAAGCGAAATTGGCCTTGAACTGAAGCGGGCCTATGACTCCGGCGATCAAGCCGAGCTGCGGCGTATTGCGGAGGGGGTGCTGCCGTCCATTGCGGCCGCGGTCAAGGAGCTGAGAGCCGCGCATCGCTCTCAATGGCTGCGGATGTTCAAGCCGTTCGGCTGGGAGGTTATCGATATCCGTTATGGCGGAGTCTTGAGTCGGCTGGATACGGCTGCGGTAAGGCTGCTTGACTACGTAGACGGCCGAATACCGGCCATTGAAGAGCTGGAGCAGGATCGGCTGGTATACAGCTCGGTCAACCGCTTCAATCAGAAGGGAGCGGGCTGGTGCAGTTATTATTACCGCATGGCCTCGCCAAACGTCTTTTTCCATGTCATCAATCCATTTTAATTTTATAGGCCCAACGGTCGGCTGTTGTGCCGCGAAGAAGTAAAGCAGCAAGCCTCCCTAAATAGAGGGGGCTTGCTGCTTTTTGGGTTGTGCAGATCATTGGCGTAGAACAATTAATTCGATAATTGCAGTGCGCGCAGCATTCTCATGACGGTAGCTACGTTCTGCTCACGGGTCACATACGCCCCAGGAGCCAGTTCGTCAGCTGACATTCCATAAATAATGTTGTGCTCTACCATGGAAGCCATAGCCTCCCGGGCAAAGGAAGCAATGGCCTGCTGATCTTTAAATCTGTTCAATGCTGCCGCTCCTGCAGCATTCTCTTTGCCTGCGTAGCTCATCGCATTGGCCAGCATGACCGCCAGCTCCTGACGGGTAACCAGCCCATTTGGATCGAAGGCAGCGCCTGTTCTGCCCTTGATCAGCCCTGCAGCATAAGCGGCGGCAATATCATTCGCATACTTCGATTGCGGATCTACATCGGCAAACACCGGTTCGCTCGTTTCAGGAATAATCCCCAGGCCTCTTACAATCATCGATATGATTTCGGCGCGGGTCGTTTCTTGCTTGCCCCCAAAATGCTGGGCATTCTCGCTTGCTGTGATCAACTTGGCTATAGCCTCAGCCACATCCTTTGCGGCCCAATGCGAGACATCAAGAAGGTTAGGGGGGCTGGATTGGGCCAGTGCATAAATACCGTTGCCCGTTTTCTTGATTTCCACAGTGATTGTACCATCGGAATTGACTTTAACAACGGTAGGCACAGAACGGATTTCATTGCTGTCTGGAATATAGATGATACCGATGAGGCTTTTGACGTCGATGCTGCCTGCATCCATTGTAATAAATTCGCTTACCATCGACTTGCCGAAATGCTTGAGCCCTTTTGTCGTATTATCCGCGTTCTGTTTTTCGATCCGGAGTACGGTCGGCTCTGTCAGCACCTTCTTGCCCTGCAGCAGCTCCTTCAGGGCGGCTGTTTCAGCTGGAGCCGGAGCTGCGATGGAAATGCTCGCATTTCCTTCTCCGGCAATCAGAGCTGCAGGAATCCGATGCTCCCTTCCGTCCAGAAGCAGCGACAGGCTGCTCTGCGGTCCTTTGGCGGCCAGGGCGGCAATCACTTCTGCTGGAATGTCGAGCTCCGCTTGCTTCGCTTGATCTCCAGCAGCGACTTGGAAATTCAAGGAGTTGGAGTTGTGAATTGCTTCAACTGCTGTGTCGGCCGACAAGGTTACCACGGCCCTATCCCCATCAAGGACGACTTTGGCGTCGAGCTGTCCTTCCGGCTTGGGCTTCTGCGGGGCTGGTGGAGTCGAACCCGAACCAGAGCCGCCCGATCCTCCGGAACCGCCAGATCCACCTGATCCAGCACCGATTGAAGTTTGCGCAGTCAGCACGTTAGAAGCCGCAGATACCTTCTCAATCTGTTCACTTGACTTTGCAATCGCCAGCACGTGGATTTGGTAAGTAGTATTTGGACTAAGAGAATTGATGGCGTATTGGCTGGCAGTTGTTGTTCCGACCATCGCGTTATTCACATAGACTTCATACTCGGTCGCTCCTGTAACCGCTCCCCATTGGACCTGCAGCGAATTCGCCGATTTGGAAGCCAATGCAAGCTGGCCAGGAGCTGCTAGAGCGGAAGAATTTACGCTGCCGTCAATTGGCAGTTCATGCACTAACTGTGTCGTCAGTGTCCGGTTGCGATCGCCGCTGACATCCCAGCTCATCACGCCTGCGATATCCAGAGATTTGACGATCGAAGCCGTATACATCATGGTTGCTGCGTCGTTATAGGTTACGAAGCCTTTGGTGTCCTCGCTGTAAAGGTAAGGTACCTTGGCAGCTTCATTCCAATAACGGACATAGCCGTCTTTGTTCAAGAAGTTCTCTTCAACGTCTGTAAAATCCAGTATGCCTGCTTCCCATGTTCCCGGCAGAATGCTTCCGCAGGTCTCATATTGGCCATTAGCAGGGCAATCCGCCCATGCTTTGCCGTAATAAGGCACACCCACAGCTAATTTATGCTTAGGCACCCCACCGTTCAAATGGCCGAGCAGGCCGCCAAGCACATTGTTTCTCGGGGCTGTGCTCGATGCGAGCGGATGCTCCTTGTCATAGAACAGCGGCGAATTATGGTGCGCAAGCGTCTCCCAGCTTCCGCTGTAATCGTAACTCATAATGTTGATCGTATCGAGATACTTAACTGAGTTGGCGAGGTCGGCATTTCTAACGAAATTGTCGCCCTGACCGGAGGCGATCGTTAGTATATAGTATTTGTTGTCCTCGGAGCCGGCTGCATCCAGCGCCTCCCGGACGGTCTTCATGAGCAGCGTGAAGTTTATCGGGTCCTCCGGGCTTTTGGAGTTGTCGTCTTCACCGCCCTCGACAGGATATTCCCAGTCCACGTCTAATCCGTCCAGCTTGTATTCACGGAGGAAATTAACCACAGAGTCTGCAAAGGAGCGACGGGTTTCCTCTGTACTTGCCATATTGGAGAAATGGTTGGACCAGGACCAGCCCCCGACGGAAATCATCAGCTTCAAATGAGGGTTCTGGTCTCTGATCTCCGCCAAAGCTTTGAAATTCACGAAATCGAATTCCGGATCTCCAATGATCATTTCGCCATTATAGACGTAGCGATTTTGTGCGGGAATAGTAGGGTCTTCACAGGCTCTTGCAGCGCTGCCGAACTTCTTCCAGCAAAGATCAGCAAAGGCGTAGTTAATATGTGTGATTTGCGATACATCAATATCCTTCGGGTGGAAATTGCGCCCCGTCGGACTAGCAGACCAGGAGGAGTAATAAGTAGTATTATTATAGTTGCTGCCCGGTACTACTTTGATTTCCTCACTCTTAGAAGAGGACCATAAGCGGTTGGAGGCAACGATCGTATAGTGATAGGCATTGCCTTCTTTAATCCCCTCGGCTAAGTAACGGTTCTCGCTGCTGGAGCCGATCTTGGTTCCATTTTGATAGATGTCATAGCTGGTAGCTCCAGGTACAGGCGCCCAGCCTAAGGCTGCTGAAGACCTTGTTGACGTTACGAGTTGCAAGCCTTTTGGCTGCGCAAGCTCGCCCCATTTGATGGATACCAGATTGCTATTTTCTGAAGGAGGCTCGTCATCATTTATCGCTGTCACAGCGAAAGTATAGGTTTCACCGGTTTTAAGCGGGCCGTAGGTTATTGTAGTGTTGTTCCGGCCTGAGGTTGTGTCTTCCAAAGTACCGTTTACATAGATGTTGTAGCCGGCCGCTCGCGGGCTCGAACCCCAGTTCAGCGTTACCGTATCTGCGGAGACATCGGTCACCTTCAGATAGCTTGGAGGCGCTAAAGGTGCCTCCTCATACACGGTGTTATCGGCCGTAGTTGTGAATTCGAGGATATTGCTCTTGAATGCTTTAGAAGGCCTGTGGTCATACCAGGTGATGTAGATCCGATAAGTCGTTTCCGGTTCCAGCCCTGAGACCGCATGCGTAGTTAGATTTCCCCAAGTGATGTACCCGTCGGTATCGGCATTCCAGACATCAATATCATTTGGGTCATTCGGGAGATAATCCCATTCAAAGGTTGCCTGGTTATGAGTTACCTCAACCAGCCGCAGATTCGCCGGGCCGGCAGTCTTCTCAGGTTTTCCGGGACCGTCGAGAGTCGTAAATTCCACGACATTGCTTTTATGCCGCAGTGCCGCGCCGGGGGCCGGTCTTTCATACCAGGTTGCATACAGCCTGTAAGTCGTATTTGGTTTTAAGTTGTCAATCGTACGGCTGTCGCCGCTTCCCCAGGTGAAATACTCGTCGGTATCGGCGTGCCAGACATCGATATCGGCTTTGTGATTCGGATCATTGGGATCATAATCCCATTCTATGGCAGCTTCTGTAGAAGTAATTGAAGATGGAATTACCCTTAAATTTTGCGGTGCTAGCGGGTCTTGAGGTGCGTAAGTGGAACTGGTCACTGTCGCAGGGGCATTTGCGGAGGAGGCTGTAGACTGAGGAGTTGAGCCATCTGCGGCGTAGGCAGTCATTGAGCTAAGCAGCGGTGTAAAAGCTAGTGCAAAGATCAGAAACCATACCATCCATTTTGCGCGTTTCCTGGGTATCATAGAGTTCACCATTTTCACCCCTATTAGGTTATCGACTTTATTGAAAGCGTTTACTAGAATTGCTGCGGTGTTTCGTATCAGCCTCCCTTCAGCTGCCAATTTGACGAAATCCCTTTTAAATTCTCAGTCCTTTCCTTATGGATGTTCATAAAATGTTAACACCTTAATCATGGAATCTGACCCGTAAATTGGGAAGGGGGAAATATTCATAAAAGAGGGATAAAATCTTATAATTCAAGCGATGTTTGCCAATATGGGCGGATTATGACACTATATAAGGCATATGGGCGCTCCTGTATGCTTGCTATCTTGCTATGCGGGCGCGCAACTACTGAACATAATGAATGGAGGACATGGAAGTTATGCCGCTGCCGAATTGCCCAAAATGTAGTTCTGAATATACATATGAAGATAGAGACTTGCTAGTATGCCCGGAGTGCGGCCATGAATGGTCGGCAAATGGCGAAAGCGCGGAGGGGGAAGGGGCTCGAGTCGTCAAGGATGCCAATGGCAATATTCTAAACGACGGCGATTCCATTACCGTTATCAAAGATTTGAAGGTGAAGGGAAGCTCCTCGGTCATCAAAATCGGGACGAAGGTGAAGAACATCCGTCTCATCGACGGGGATCACGATATCGATTGCAAAATCGACGGTTTTGGTGCGATGAAGCTGAAATCGGAATTCGTGAAGAAGATATAATTGCCAATTTTTGGATGAAAGCTTGATACGGTAAATATAAGAGAGGACAAGAGACCTCCTTCATCTGAAGGGGATCTTGTCCTTCTTTGTGTTGAGAAGCTGTGTTTTAAGGAATTTTTGATGCCATAAACTCCTCGGTTGTAATAGAATAATAACGTTTACAGGAAGGAGAATGAGCATGTCTGATAGCGATCGTGGACAAAGAAATTTTGCAACTTATGGGCATCATAATAATACAGCGGCTTCATCTCCCACTGGCTTAGGACGGGAATCGAATTTGCGGGCCGACTGCGAGAGCTGCTTCGGGTTATGCTGTGTTGCGCTTCCGTATGCGGCTTCGGTTGATTTTGCGATCGATAAAAATGCCGGACAGCCTTGCCCGAATCTACAGACGGATTTTCGCTGCGGCATTCACCAGAATCTCAGACAGTACGGTTTTCGGGGCTGTACAGTATTTGACTGCTTCGGTGCGGGCCAACAGGTCTCGCAAGGAACCTTCGGGGGGCGCGACTGGCGGCAGTATCCGGATACGGCTCAGATGATGTTCGAGGTATTTCCGGTAATGTGGCAGCTTCATGAGCTTTTATGGTATTTGGCCGAAGTGCTGACCATTCCATCTGCACGCTCCATTCATGAGGACGTTCGGATAGCTTTGGAAGAGACGGAACAATTGACATATCTTGACGCTGACATTCTCTTGAAACTGGATGTAGCTGCACACCGGGCTGAAATGAATAAGCTGCTCCTTCGAGCCAGCGAGCTTGTAAGATCGGCAGTATTGCAATCACTGAAGGGCTCGGCTGCTCGTCCAAAATCCTTTAACCGGGGCGCGGATTTGATCGGGGCTAAGCTTAAAGGCGCTGACCTTCGAGCAGCCAATTTAAGAGGGGCATACCTGATTGCCTCCGACGTTCGGGGCGCAGATTTAAGAGGGGCAGATCTCATCGGCGCGGATTTGCGGGATGCAGATCTTCGGGGGGCTGATCTTACGGACAGTATTTTTCTCACTCAGGCCCAAATCAACTCTGCCAAGGGAGATGCCCACACCAAGCTGCCGCCAGCCCTGGAACACCCTGCTCACTGGCTGTCGCCTGCCTAGTAATGGATAACCCTGCTTGAGATCCAGCTATAGCCTGCTTTTGTTCAGGATAGCCATTCCGCTAGAAATGGGATACAATGAGAGAAACAACAACTTACCGTTTGAATGGTTCTTACATTTAGAAAGTTAATTAGGAAGCTGAAAATGAAGTGAAATGGATGGATACAGGAGGGGTTTGACAATGGAAATAGGCATAAGCACTTTTGTAGAGACGTCGCCGGATGTGCATACCGGTGAGGTCATGAGCCATGCCCAGCGGCTGCGCGAGGTCGTGGAGGAGATTGTACTGGCCGACAAGGTAGGCCTCGACGTATATGGGGTTGGCGAGCATCACCGCAAGGATTATGCTGCATCTTCCCCGGCCGTCGTGCTGGCTGCGGCGGCAGCTCAGACGAAGCGGATTCGGCTGACGAGCGCGGTTACGGTGCTGTCCTCCGACGATCCGGTGCGGGTGTTCCAGGACTTCGCCACACTTGACGGAATTTCGAACGGGCGCGCGGAGATCATGGCGGGCCGGGGGTCTTTCATCGAGTCCTTCCCGCTGTTCGGTTATGATCTGCAGGACTATGATGAATTATTCGACGAGAAGCTGGAGCTGCTGCTCAAATTATGTGAATCCGAGAAGGTGACGTGGAGCGGTAAGCATCGGCCGGCGATTCATAACCTGGGCGTCTATCCGCGTCCGGTTCAGAGTCCGCTGCCGGTTTGGATTGGCAGCGGGGGGAACCAGGAATCGGTCATTCGTGCGGGGCTGCTTGGGCTGCCGCTTGTACTCGCGATTATCGGCGGGCGGCCGATCCAATTCGCTCCGCTCGTGCAGCTGTATAAGCGGGCAGCAGCTAAGGCCGGGCATGATGTATCCAAGCTGCCAATTGCGTCGCACTCGCATGGCTTCGTCGGGGAGGATACGGAGGCTGCCGCGGACAAATTCTTCCCTTCCACGCAGGCGGTCATGAACGTGATCGGCCGCGAACGGGGCTGGGGCCATTATGATCGTTCAAGCTTCGACGCCGCGAGGAGCCCGGATGGGGCGCTGTACGTTGGCGACCCGGAGACGGTGGCCCAGAAGATTATCAACCTGCGCAAGCATGTCGGGATTACCCGCTTCTTCCTGCACGTCCCGCTAGGTACGATGCCGCATGAGGATGTTATGCGCGCCATCGAGCTGCTGGGTACCGAGGTTGCCCCGCGGGTGCGTGAGGAAGTTGCCCGCTGGGAAGCGGAGAACGAGGGGAACATTTAAATAAGCCTGGGCACGAACATGTCCATTGACAAAACCCTAGTGAAGCCGTTATATTTAAACAAATTGATATTCTTCCAAAAGGGGAGTAGCTAATACAGCAAAGTCGTCATTTCGAAGACTCCGTCTTCCGGCTTTGTTGGCAACGAATTCGTTGTTAGCAAGACCTTTGCCAATGTTTTATTTCGGCAAGGGTCTTTTTTGATGGAAACCTTTGCCGGCCAGGCAAAGGTTTTAGTTGTTTTATGGGCTCTTAAGGGGGGATCAGGCGTCCGAATTCATCCGGATGGATGATTTACAAGGTAAAAAGCCAACAATAGTAACAGTAAAACGAGTCAGGAGAGGGGATAGAAAATGGATTTCTCAATGTTGTTGGAATATGGTTGGGTTTTAGTATTATTGGTCGCTCTGGAGGGTCTTCTGGCCGCGGATAATGCGCTGGTGCTGGCGATTATGGTGAAGCATCTGCCTGAATCGGATAGAAAAAGAGCTTTGTTCTACGGGCTCGCGGGCGCTTTTGTTTTCCGTCTTGCTTCGTTGTTTATCATCTCTTACCTGGTTGATGTATGGCAGATTCAAGCCATCGGCGCGTTGTATCTGTTATTTATTGCAATTAATCACATTGTCAGAAAGGTATTCATTAAGAAGCAAGGGCCCAAGGTGGAAAAAGAGAAGAAGCAATCCGGCTTCTGGACCACGGTTATCAAGGTTGAATTAGCGGATATTGCTTTTGCGGTAGATTCAATTTTGGCAGCCGTCGCGATGGCGATGACGCTTCCGGATACGCCGCTTCCGGCGATTGGCGGCATGGACGGCGGGAAGTTTATCGTCGTGTTCGCAGGGGGGCTGATCGGGCTGATCATTATGCGGTTTGCCGCCAACCTGTTCGTGAAATTGCTGCACTCCAGACCAGGCTTGGAAATTGCCGCCTTCGCCATCGTCGGCTGGGTGGGCGTCAAGCTCGCTGTTTTAACGCTGGGACATGAGGATGTAGGCATCATCTCGTCCGAGTTTGCGCACTCGACGCTTTGGAAGCTGATCTTTTATTTTGTTCTTATCGTCATCGGTGCGTCGGGCTGGTTCCTCTCCAAAGAGAAGAAGCCGTCCGTGGCCGGGTCATAATGCATAAGGGGCTGAGCCTAAGTTGCAGGACTTGGGGGCAGCCTCTTTTGCAGCCTCTTTTTAATAAATGGATTGACATTAAAGTAACTTTAAGGTCAGTCAAGGATTATGGAAACAAAGTGTCGAAATAAGAAACTATAAGGCATTCATGTGCCCCATCTGTAAAAATTGGAGTGAGTACTTAAAGTGGCAACGATAGAGGATTTTTTGAAGTTGGATATTCGTATAGGGACTGTGGTCAAAGCAGAACCTTTCCCGGAAGCGCGGAAACCTGCAATAAAGCTAGAGATTGACTTCGGCGAGCTTGGCATTAAGGGTTCTTCGGCTCAAATTACGAGAAGATATGAACCGGAACAGCTGATAGGCCGGCAGGTGGCGGCCGTAGTCAATTTTCCGGTAAGGCGGATTGCCGGTTTTGAATCGGAGGTGCTGGTCATCGGGGGCGTTCCCGCGGAAGGCGACGTCGTACTGTTAAAGCCGGATCAGCCTGTTAAAAATGGTACACCCGTTGCTTAAGAGTATGCGGTCAGGGGCTTCCATTTAATTTAAAGACAGCGCTGTAACAAGTCTTTGATATAGCCTGAATGAGAAGAGCCTAGCGGCATCCCCGCTGGGCTCAGTCGTTTTATGCTCAGTAAAACACCTTTCGATGCAGCAGATCGAGCGCTCTCTCGATCTCTTGCAATTCCTCCTCGGAAATATGAGCGATTCGTTCCGCAAAACGGGACTCCACATGCCGGAAGGCCTCAGTCATCATCTTCTCCCCTTGTGGGGACAGTCGAATATACTGCTTGCGCCGGTCATCTTTATCCGTTACCCTATCGCACAGCTGCTTCTCACTTAATTTTCGGAGCTCCCGGCTCGTATTTGGCATGGAAATATGCATGCATTCGCTGATTTCACTCAGCGTTACCGGCTGGTTAATGGTAATGTATTCGAGCATTTTATATTGAAGAGGCGTAATGTCTTCAGATTTAGCATCTCTTGTCATATTACTCGTTATATCATGCATGGCTGCTGTAAAGGTCACAAATTTTTGGAACAGTGCTTTCTTGTCCATAAGATCACCTCTACAAGAACGATAACAAAGTGATTATCATAAAACAATTATCATATAATAATTATCATTTGACAATAAAACATGGGATGTGCTACCCTTTGCTTATCAAATGATAAGTAAAGGGGGGTTGGCGATGAATTTATTAGTTATCTATACACATCCGAATCATCAGAGCTTGAATTATGCGTTTTTGCAGGAGGTCATCCGGGGCAGTGAGGAGAATGCGGCGATTGGGGAGGTCAAGGTGCTCGATTTATACAAAGAAGGCTTCAACCCGGTCCTGGTATTCCATGAAAATAAGCGCAGAAGGGATATGCATACCGATCCTGATTTAGCGCCATACAGAGATCAAATTATTTGGGCGGATAGGATCGTGTTTATTTATCCGATCTGGTGGGGGCGGCCTCCAGCCATGCTGCTCGGTTACATCGACCAGATGTTTGCTTCGGGGTTCGCCTATAGAGATAAAGGTGGAATCTTTCCAGAGGGATTGCTGAAAGGGAAATCCGTCGTTTGCATTTCCACGATGAAGGGACCAACCCATTATCCGCTGTTCTGGCTCAATAACGCCCATAAAACATTAATGCGCAAGGCGCTGTTTAATTATGTTGGCATCAAGAAGGTGAAATTTTTTGAGTTCGGCAATATGGAAAGTCCGCGGGGGAAGCATAAGGAGAAGCTGGAGAGGGTGTATCGGTATTTTAGTGGGATGAATTAATTGCCGATATTCCGGAAAAGGACTTAGAAGAAGTTGCAGACTTTATAGGATATTTGAAAATGAAACGGGAAAATGGAATGTTAAGGGAGTTAAACCAGGCTTCTGAAAGCAGTTTGGACTTCTGGAACAACGATATTGATGAAGAAGTATGGAATGATGCTTAGTCGGGGGAATTAAAAGCCGAGCCGGAATACGAGCAATAAAAATAGGAAGACAAATTTGAAATAAAAAGAGCCCTGCGGTATTACTGCAAGGCTCTTTACTTTTGTTTTTGGTCGATGTTTGTGTACTTCTCCATTTCAATTTCTACCAGCCGTAAGAAATCAGACGGCTTGATCTTCAACCCTGTACAGAGCTCAAATATTTTAGTTACCGAAGGCTCGTTTCGGCCTACCTCAATCATCGAAATATAGGATCGGTCAACTTGGCAAATTCCTGCCAAGTCTTCTTGGCTTAGATTTTGTTTTATTCGTAGCGACTTCAATACTTTTCCTATAGAAGCCTTAATTTTCCCGTTATTCAACCTGGAATATTCTCCTTTTAATACTAATTATCCCTCCGGTATAATGGAATCTACAGATAAAGTATTCAACAAAAAGGGTTTTAATGGTAATATAAAGGTGTTAATCAAATTACTTAATGAAGGGAGGTTTCTATACTAAAAAGCATTATTTCCTCTAAGAGAAATAAAATTCCCATCTTCTCGAAAGGAGGTTCTATCCATGCAACCAGCCACCACGATCCGACAGCTTTTGGAGAATTATATTCAAGGGAAAGGCCTGACGCTTCATCAATTTGCGAATTTTTCAGGTGTGAATGCGGGGACGCTTAGCAGCCTGATTAATCACCGCAAGCCGATGTCGATGCTTCAGGTCGATCGGATTAGTGCGGGTATGGGGTTGGCGGAGGGCAGCTTATACGAGTTGTATGTTGAGGAGTGCCTGGTACAATCCTCGCCGAATTGGCGCAGGCTGGGAGCGCTGCTTCGGCGCTGTGCTGAATTGGACAAGCTAGGCTGCATCCAGCGAATCATTCATGCGATCATGGACAATTTAGCCTACGCCCCATATCTGTTTGAGCTGGCGGAGCAGTGGTATCAGGCAGGAAGGAAGGATGCGGCATCGTTGTTATACCAATGTGTCGCCGAGAGTGAGAAATACCAGCATTCCGAACGATTGGCCCTCTGTCAGTATCGTTTATTTACGATTCATCTGGGGGATGACCGGGAGGCCAATATGAATTTGGCAGCTTCTTTTGAGCCTTACGTAGAACGCTTGGAAGAACGGGATCAATTAGATGCCCTTAAAAGCCTGGCGGATATCTATGCTGCCAATCAGCGCTGGGCTAAAGTTGGGGAACTCGCGGAGGAACTGGGGCGTAAAGCGAGGGTTCAGTATGCAGTGAGTTCCAGTGCGAATTCACGAAGCGAGTTTCCATCTGCGTCCATTCAACAAGAGGCGCGAAGGCCCTTGCTTTTCTACATTCTCTATGCCTATTTGCTGCAGGCTAACGTTTGTGAGGCGCGGGAAGATTACGAGCGGGCCCTTGACTTCGTTTCGTTATATACGGAGCCAAGCTGGGTGCAGAGCTGCAGTGAGACAGAGCGCATCATCATGAGTCAGTTTAAGGAATGGGGCCGGGCCAATGCCTGCCTATATCGACTGATGGCCGGGCAGTTGGAAGTATTGCCGGATTACGTGAAGTACGCGGCTGCTCATGATAGCGAGCGGGTGTCAGCCCTGTTGAAAATTACGGAGGCGGCGAACCGCCATCATTTTCAGGTGGATGATATTTTGGAGCGTTTCGGCCCGCATTTGAAGTTCGAGGGACGCGGGCATGCATTCGGGAGCTATCATGCGCAGATTGCAGCCGATCAGCATGCGCGATTGTTGGCGGAGCTGGCTGCCTACTATCTGTCTACAGAACGTGCTGAGACAGGAATAAATTATATACTGGCCTGCTTGGACTGCTGTGCTGATTACTATAACGAATCGGTCGTTATTCGGTGCGTGGGGTTATTTGAGAAGTATCGGGCTTGGGCAACGCCGGAAATGAAGAACAGGTATGCAAAATTAATAAGCGAGGTGCAAGGAAACCATGAGAAAAGGTAAATCCGTACTGTTGATTGTATGCAGTCTTGTATTAATTTTGGCTGTTTCTGAAGGGGTCGGAGGTCTGGCTGGCGTCATGTATAACGAACCTGGAATCAAACCGCTGATTCATGGCCTGGGAGGATAGGCTGTAGGGCAATTGAATTACCGTGACATGCACCCTTGAAAGGTTTATTGGAGAATCTCCTTGATTCTTCCGATAAAGTTCTAGAGGGTGTTTTTTTATTGTAAATTATGCTCGTGTCCGAATAGAAAGTGCTTCCTTTTTGGGTGGAATTCGTATATATCTATTAAAAATGCATTTAGACCGGGTGATCGATGAGCTATAAAGTACTACATAATCGAGGAACTGCAGTAAGGGGGGGATGGTGTGAGTCAGAAATATACGAACCAAAATCAGCCTTCAGGGATCGCAGCTAGCTGGTGGGTTGCGGCCACCTTTGTGCCTCTCGGGCTTACTAGCTTTGTGGCCTTTTTATACGCCGGGATCAGAGTGAAGAATCATGTCTGGCGTAATTTCGGGTTTATGTATCTTGGGCTGCTTATAGGGGCGTTTATGATGTCCGGCTCTGGGGTCGGCGCAAGCATTGTATTTACGATGTGGATTGTATCTATTATCCATGCCTTCACTATTCGCCAGGATTATTTGGTTCAGCTTGCTGCAATTAAGGAAATGGAGCAGCAGAGATCGCAGCAAATGTGGCAGGACAGTCAGAGCCAGTTCAATACAGCGACTGATGGCCGTACGCTGCCGCATAATATGCCGCCAGTGCCAAGGACGGTAGAGCTGCCGCCTTACAATATGCCGGCACCCGAAGGTATGGGCTCACCACAGGGCGCCGTGCCGCCTCCATCTGGAAGCATGCCGCCGCCGGTGGGCCATGTGCCACCTCCATCTGGAAGCATGCCGCCGCCGGTGGGCCAAGTGCCACTTTCATTAGGAGGTATGCCTCCGCCGCTAGGTAATGTACCACCTCCATCAGGCTGGATGCCTCCGCCCCAGGGCGCCGTACCGCCTCCATTTGGAGGCATGCCCTCGTCAATGGATAACGAACCTCTTTCATCCGGCAGTATGCCGCCGCTGACGAAGAGACCTTTGCTGGAGAGAGACAGGACGGATATCAATACGGCATCTGAGGCTCAAATTGCTTCGCTTCCGGGAATCGGAACGATTCTCGCCAAACGTGTCATGATGAAGCGTGAAGAGCTGGGAGGGTTCAAGTCCTTAGAGCATTTCTCGGATGTCATGGGGCTGAAAAAGTATACCCTTGATCGGATCGCGCCCCTTGTTGTTTTCTCACACAAGAGTAATGCTCCGATAAATTCACCTGCGTCAGGCAGGATCATCGACTATTAATTTGATTTGGAGGCAGGAACGCCAATGACTGTACCCGCATCAGGAACGCAATCGAAAACCAGAACCTTGCTAGCCAATCTGCTAAAGGCAAGGTTTCCTTACCTATATATCCAGACCTGGGAGGAAGACCGCGCCATGTCAGTCATTCGCTCCATTGCGCAGGATATTCCGCTGATCAAGACGCCAAGGGAAGTGCTGGTTTGGCGCATGACAACGGGTATCGTGGATGTGAGCGGCCATTCCCGCGATGACACCAAGCAGCCTTTGAAGGCGCTGGAGTTCATTGAGAAATACGATAGTCCCTGCATTGTCGTGCTGCAGGACTTTCATATTTATTTTGGAGGTCAAGGGAGAGCAGCGGATTACCAGGTTATCCGGAAGCTGCGTGACATATTGATTCGCATTAAGCAGAACCCGAACCCGATCAATGTCATTTTTACATCGCCGTTTCTAGTCCTGCCGGAGGAACTGCAGAAGGATATCACGATCGTTGATTTTGAACTGCCGTCCTTTAACGAAATCAAAACCGTGCTGGATGAAATGATTGCCGTTAACGAGAATAGAGGGCGCATTCAAATCGAAGTTACGGCCGAGGAGCGGGAGCGCATCGCCAAAGCGGCGCTTGGTTTGACGCTATCCGAGGCTGAGAATGCATTTGCCCGTGCGATGGTGGAAGACGGCCAGCTGGATATCCGGGATGTTGAGGTTATTCTCGAAGAGAAGGAGCAAATTATCAAGAAGACGGGCATTTTGGAGTTTATCCGTAGCGAACTGCGGATGGAGGATGTCGGCGGCTTAGAAAACCTGAAGCGCTGGCTGACGAGACGGAATAAATCCTGGCTGGATTCGGCCAGCAAATATGGCTTGCCTTCTCCTAAAGGGGTGCTGATCACAGGCGTACCGGGCTGTGGAAAAAGCCTGATCAGTAAATCCATCAGCTCTATGTGGCAGCTGCCTTTGCTGCGGCTTGATGTTGGAAAAATTTTTAGCGGCTTTGTAGGCAGCAGCGAAGAGAATATGCGCAAAGCGATCAAGACCGCCGAAGCGATCTCGCCTTGCATTTTGTGGATCGACGAGATCGAGAAGGGCTTCAGTGCGACATCCAGCAGCGGCGATGGCGGGACATCCGCCCGTGTGTTTGCCCAGTTCCTGACCTGGATGCAGGAGAAGACAAGCCAGGTGTTCGTGGTAGCCACGGCCAATAACATTGCCGGATTACCTCCGGAGCTTATGCGGAAAGGCCGCTTTGACGAAATTTTCTTTGTTGACCTGCCGACCAAGCGGGAGCGGAAGGAAATTCTGAAGGTTCATATGGGCAGACGCCTGACGCACCCGGAGGTCATTGGGGATTTCCAGTTAACGGACGAGGTGCTGGACGATTTGGCGGAAAAATGCGAGGGCTTCGTCGGAGCGGAAATCGAACAATTGGTCATTGATGCTTTGTTTGAAGCTTATGCGGTGGATCGTTCGATTCGATTGGGGGATTTCGAGCGGGCCATCGTAAACACGGTGCCGCTGTCGATTACCCAAGCCGAGCAAATCCGGGCGATCCGCGAATGGGCCAATGTGCGTGCAGTGACCGCAACGCCGAAGGAAGACTTGGAGGACTATGTGAAGGAAGAAGCTGTGCTGGACGGCGGCAACTCGGCACCGGGCAGCCCGGATCAAGGGGACGATGACGTGCGTTATAAACGGGCGGAAGAACCATCGATTTCTAGGCGCTCCTAAATACAAAGAACCGAGCAGAATGTAATATCTGCTCGGCCAGGCTGTCGAGAAAGTCTCGACAGCCTTCTTAATGAAAGAAAGGAAACCCAACGTCATAATGACGTGGGTTTCTCGACAATTTGAGTGTACCGAGTGGGTGTACTTCTGTTAAATATCTTATACATTTCGCAGTCGCTTATAATATGGCTCACTGTTTTGAAGCTGAATCAATATTGTCCCGATATAATAAGTCTTGCTGCAATTCACGAATTTCTCCAGTTATAATAAAGATTGAATACTTCTGATTCAAGCGTTATTTCGTTGCTCTCCTGAGAATGTATTCGATAATTCGAATATAATAAGCGGCATTACGGCTAAACGACCAAATATATATGAATTTTCATATACATTTACAGATTTTCTCCTCCTGAGCGAGTTTATATATGAATATTCGACTAGGATGAGCTGACTAATAGACGACTACTGTCTTTACTTCCGATATTGCTAATCCTGTTCTACAGACTAAAGCCTAGCATTTATTAAGGTCTTCACAATGTCTCAATATTCTGACAGAGCAGATATAACATCTGCTCTGCATTTTTAATTTCTACTAGGTCATGGCATGGGGTGCAAAGTTTACGGTCCGCCTTTGAAGTCATGTTCCTTACAAGGACTCCCGAATCACCCGTTTGTAATACAGCACCGACAGAATCGCGAAGATGGAGTAGAGCGCCGTATACAGCAGCATGACCAGAATCATCGGCGTCCACAGCTCGGTGCCAAACAGGAACCAGCCCGATTTGACGGCGAAGTAGCTGTGCAGCAGTCCCACCAGCAGCGGAATGCCGAAGTTGAACAATTGTTTGGCCTGAATCCCTTTTAACAAATCTCCTTGGGTGAAGCCGAGCTTTCTTAATATCGTGTAATTCGGCTTCTCTTCCTCGCTTTCATCCATCTGCTTGAAGTATAGAATGCAGCCAGAGGTCATCAGGAAGGTGAGGCCTAGGAAGCCAACCACGAACATGATCAGTCCCATTGTTTGCTTCTGGTTGCGTATGACGCCCAACTGCGATTCATTTGCCTGGTTCTGATCCAGTGCCAGTTCCTCAAATACCGCGTTCGCTTCCTCCAGCTTGGTCGGATTAGCAATATTGATTCCGATATATGCGGGGGAATCCTTTTGAATTTTCGGGTCGGCATCCTGCTTCAAGCGCTCGAATACGGATTGATCTACTACCACGATCGGAAAACCGCCGGTGTAATGCCAGGAGACAGGGTATTGGCGTTCAAAGGCACGAATTTGCAGCGGAACGGAATTCTCCCGTCCCATCAGCTGGATTTCACCGCTATCTTGAATGGCAAGGAAGTTTTGCATTACGTCGTTATACCCCCTCAAAAGCGTCTCCCCCTCGGACAGATCAAGCTGATCGACCGATGCATCGCTAATGACGCTAACGGATATGATTTTGGTATCAGAGGCATCATTTCCGAAGCGGTTCTCTATAACCTGACCGAAGTCCCCCTTAACCTGAAGCACTTCAATGAACGTCTCCTGGAACGGAATGCCGCCGGAGGTTAAAGCCGCTTTGAACTTGTCCGCATCTGCCTGAACTGTAAAGGCGAAGTCGTTAGGCACGTCGTTTTTTCCCGACCGTTCAGCCGAGTAATAGGCAATGTAGCTGAGCGACAACAGGCCGATGGCCAGTGCGGATACCGTCGTAATAATGGTCAGCAGCAGCGCGTTGGATTTCATGCGGAACATGATGGAAGAGAGTGACAGAACTTCGTTGATGTTCAGATATCCATCTTTTTTCCTGCGTATCAAATAGAAGATGAACCGTACCGACCCCTTATAGAACAAGTACGTACCCAAAATGACTGAGCCAAGGATGCCAACCATCGCTAGGAACAGTTGAATCATTTCAACAAAGTCTCCGCTGAACAGCCTCGTTGAAATGTAATAACCGAGCGCGATCAACGCTAAGCCGATGATACCGAGAATCATCTCCCACATGGACACCTTCTTCACCTTCTCCTCAGTCGAAGACAGCACCCGGAAGAGGGACAGAATGCTCTGCCGCTTCATGAACGCATAATTCATCAGCATGATGAGTGCATAAATCGCCAGGAATATGATGAGTGTCTGAATGAAAGCCTGAGTGGAGAACCTTAGCGCTGCCCCGGACTCCACACCGGTAATTTTGAACAAAATCATAATAATCAGCTTGGAAAAAGAAAACCCCACGAACATCCCAACCAGCATCGAACCGAAATAGAGAATGAAATTCTCCGCCGTCAGGATGCGGAAGATCCGGTTCTTGGTCAATCCGATCAATTGAAATAGACCGATCTCTTTACTGCGCCGCTTGATGAACAGATTATTGGCGTACAGCAGGAACACCGACACGATGACCACCAGCAGGACGGATCCAGCCCTCATCGCTGCACCGCCCTTGATGCTTCCTTTGATCTCATCCATGGCAGGGTCGTACTGCAGCGTAACGAAGGCAAAATAAAGCGCAACGCTGAAGATGAGGGCGAAAACGTACAGGTAATAGTTCTTGGCGTTCTTCTTCAGGTTGCGGAGAATGATGTAATTAATGCTCAACCTGCACCCCTCCTAGCAACCCCTGCGTCTTCATAATGTCTTTGAAGAACGTCTGCCTTGTCTCTTCCCCTTTATTTAACTGCGTGTAAATCTGCCCATCCTTGATGAAAATCACCCGCCCGCAGTAGCTCGCGGCAACCGGATCATGCGTCACCATGACGATCGTTGCCTGCCGTTTCTCGTTCAGCTCGCTCAGCTTGTTCAGCAAATCGGAGGCCGACTTGGAATCCAGCGCCCCTGTTGGCTCATCCGCAAAAATAATACTCGGCTCATGAATGAACGCCCGGGCGGCCGAGGTGCGCTGCTTCTGCCCGCCGGAAATTTCGTTCGGGTATTTGTCCTTCAGCTCATAAATGCCCAGCTCGGTTGCGACAGTCTGAAACTTACGGTCTGCTTCTTTCTTGGATACTTTGGAAATCGACAAGGGAAGCAGAATGTTCTCCTTCACGGTGAGCGAGTCCAGCAGGTTATATTCCTGAAAAATAAACCCCAAATGCCGCTTGCGGAATTCTGCCAGCTCTTTCTCCTTCATACCCGTCATTTCCTGGCCTTCGATGAGCACGATGCCGCCGCTCACCTGATCGATGGAAGAGAGGACGTTCAGCAGCGTTGTTTTTCCGGAGCCGGACGCCCCCATGATACTTACGAATTCCCCTTGCTCGATGCTCAGGTCGATCCCTTTTAAGACTTCTTGTTTATTGTATTTATTGCCGTAGCTTTTATGGATTTTCGTAGCTTCCAGTATCGCCATTTCTCCACACTCCTTTGTTCTCTAGCTCTATTATAAAAGGGATCGCAGCCTTGTTCCTTCGTTTCGCCGAACAAATGAATAAGGCATGTGACAATGCTGTCACATGCCTGTGCTATTCCCCCTGAATTTGCACGAACGCATTCCGCTGCGGAAAAACAAGCCTCATCGTCGTGCCAACTCCCGGCCTGGACTCGGCCTCGATGCGAATATGGAGCGCTTGGGCAGCCTTATTGGCTAAGTATAGTCCCATCCCCGTTGCTTTATCCTCATGATGCTTGGTTGTGGAAGTGAAGCCCTTATCGAAAATGCGCGGGAGATCGCGCGGATCAATCCCGCGCCCGTGATCCTGCACTTCCAGCACGGTGAGGTCGCCGCGGGTGCGGCTGTTCACGGAAATGTCTCCAGCTTCGCTGTACTTCACGGCATTGGTCAACAGCTGGCGGAGAATGAAGGCGAGCCACTTGGCATCGCTAAGGATCCAGGTCATCTCTAAATCCACGTCAAAACCGATGCCCTTCTGCATGCACCATGACCGCAGCGTGCGAATTTCTGTGAAGAGCAGAGCCTTCAAATCGATTTCCTCGACATACAGATCATTTTCCATGGACGGCATTCGCTTCTGGTGCAGCTGCTGATCGAGCAGAAGATGGATGCGCAGCCATTCGTAGGTCAGCTGCGTCTTCAGGGGCTCCTCCTCCAGCCGCTCCAGCATGAGATGCATGGCGCTCAGCGGTGTCTTCACCTCATGGATCCACGACAAGAGGTAATCCTTCTCCTCCTCAAGCGCAGTGCGATTATACGCGGCCTCCTGCCTAAGCCGTTCCGTCTGCTGCAGGAGCAGGGTGCGGGTAGCCGTCTCGAAAGGGCGGCGCCCTTCCGCTAAGCCCGTTACGTCGAGATGCGGCTCCCATTGCTCCAGGTTTTTATAGAAGCGGGTCTCTTGATGATAACGGACGACCAGGAAAATAACGAAGATCATCGTCGATAAAAAGACAATGTAGAGCAGCGAGTCCATCGGGATATCCGCATCCAGGTAGGCTACGGATAAGGTAAGCAGCTGCAGGACGATGACGAGCAGAATCCAGCTGCGGCGTTCGATCAGGAACTTTCTAATCACGGCCTTCACCTTCCTGAATCGCGATGTAGCCCTGCCCGACCTTCGTTTCGATCATGCGGCCTAAATCAAGCTCGTCCAGCTTCTTGCGGAGCCGGTTGACGTTAACCGTCAGCGTATTGTCGCTGATGAAACGTTCGTCGTCCCAGAGGCTCTTGATCAGCTCCTCCCGGGTGACGATCTTGTTCTTCTGCTCGATGAGCAGCTTTAAGATGTAAATTTCATTTTTGGTCAGCTCAATGGTACCTGCGGCATTCGTCACCGTGTTCTGCTCATAGTCGACCGTCGCTCCGCACCAGGTTCGCAGCGAGACTGCTTCGGTATTGTAATCGTAGACGCGGCGCAGGGTGGCCTGGATCTTCGCTACAAGCACCTCGAAATGAAAAGGCTTCTGAATGAAATCATCCGCTCCCAGCTGCATGGACATGACCATATCCGTAGGATGGTCGCGTGAAGACAGGAAGATAATCGGCACATGGGAATGGGCGCGAATCATCCGGCACCAGTGAAAGCCGTCGAACTTCGGTAGCTGAATATCAATAAGGACGAGATCGGGTTTTACCGCGGTGAACTCCTGCATTACGCTGCTGAAATCCTCGATTCCATATACATCATAACTCCATTGCTGCAGCCGTTCCCGGATTTCGCCGAACAAGCTGGCATCGTCTTCGATTAGCATAATTTTGAACATGGCGTCACCACCATCAGTTAATCTATAACCACTGAATATTTCCTATTCTTCACTTCATCTTCACATGAAACGCGGCGGTTGTAAATCGCTAGCTGCCGTCATGTATCAGTATACAAACTATAATTTAAGATGTTGAGTTTTTAAATAAGGGGAGTGAAAGCATGGGGATGCTGCCGCTGGGGGCATGACTTCTGGCTATGATGGATCGTTGCGGATTTCGCTACCGGAGGGCATTTTTAAGCTGAAGCCGCTTGGCATTAAAAATGCACAAGTTGCTAAGCTCGGTTCGGTGGTTATCCAACCGCAACGGTTGGCTTGTTCATGATTATATTTGATGTGGTGACCTGACCGGATAAATATAATGGCTGCCCAACAGGATTAGTTTATGAAGAAAGGCGGCATTTTAATAGTTCAACTTATCTAGATGGATTTATAGTAGTTAGTTTATGCGGCAAAGAAGGTTACGTGGATTTAGATGGATTTCATGTTGTTAAAAGAAGGGAGATGGCGATCATGGGCGGGATTCTTGAATTTAGGTGCATAAAATCCATCTAATTCCCTATAATCTTCGTTTAGAGCAAAATTAGATACATGAATTCCATTTAGTGTGCGACTTAGTGTCCGCCTTAGTGTGCGACTTAATGTGTGACTTAATGTCCGCCGCCTTGTCCGCCTTAGTGTTCCCGCTCAGTGTCCGCCAGCTTAGTGTGCGATGTTGTGCTAACCAAACCAAAACCAGCCCCTAATGAATCGTTTGGGCTGGTTTAGGCGGTAACTTAGTATAGTTTCGGCAGCTGATCCAAGGTAATAGCATAGTCGCTGTGATAAGCGCTGCGCAATACCTCTTTTCCGGTGAATTTATCCGTTTTGCCAAAATCGTTGGACCAGGTCATAAACCACAGCCACGGAATTCGCGATTCGGACAAACTCCTGACGCATGGAATCGGACCAATTTCTCCGAGAGCGGCAAGCTTCGGAGTAGGCGTAATGCGAATCAGCTCCTCATATTCCTGCCGTAAATCCGTATGCTGGTGGGCTGGCGGATATAAATCTCTTGAAATGATGTCAACAACATCGTCCCCGACATAGCCTTCAGGGGTTGGTGAGTTCCACACCCAGATCAAATTCGTCAAATCGTGGTGCTTGGTATATCTTTCGTACATGATTCGGTATAATTGCTTGGCCACTTCAGGGCCTTTGCTGCCCCACCAGAACCAGGTTCCTTCCGCTTCGTGAAAGGGCCGCCACAAGATCGGAATCCGTTTGTCACGGAATTCCCGTAAAATTTCGGCCATATCGTCCATATCGGACAGCAAGGCCGTGTGTTCTGCGGTACCTTCCACAGTTGCTTTCGCTGCGTCAAAATCGGTATGCTCTGTATAAAAGCTCTTATCCCGGCCGCCAAGCGGGGAGAACCAGTGCCAGGTAAAGGTGATCAAGCCGTTCTCTTTCTCCGCCCATTCCCAAGCTTTTTGCAGCGTGCCCTTGCTTTCTTCGACTTCCAGCAAGCATTCTTCGCCGCTGTCACTATAATTGATATTCGGGGAATAGCCTAGCAGCTCGAAACCGCATAGTGCGGGCTGTTTACCCGTTACTTCACGAATGTAATGCAGCTCATCCTGCGCGATCGTCTGCGTATGCTGTCCTGTAATAATGCCTTTTCCTCTAATTTCGCTGAGATAGTTGAGAACCGACCTTACTTCATCGGAAGCTTTGGGGTTGCATGGTGTTATATTCATCGTTTGCATGGTATCCCTACCTTTCTACTCCGCCGGATTTCGCTCAGCGGCTGTCATTATCCATAAATCGCTGCTCGGGATCTATTCACCGTTCCAGAGCTTAACGCGATCCTTGACGAATTGTCCGTAAGCCTCTTCCATCTCTTTTACGCCTGCTTTCTCCAGCTCCGCCATATAATCATCCCAGATTTTATCGAATTGGTTCGGGTTGGCCATAATCGCCTCAGGGATACGCTTCCACGTAATATCTTTCATTTTTTGCATTAGGATTGTAGCTTTGCTGTCGCTAGGCAGAACGATATTGTAAGCTGCGCCCGCTTTTCTTTCAGGGAACTCCTCTTCCTGCGGGAACAGATCCCTCCAGGTCTCGACGTTGTAAGCCTGCAATGCCTCTTTTTCAGGCTCGCTGAAAGTAGCTATCAGCATTTCCCGGTTATTCTTGGTATAGTAGTTGCCCGTTGAATCCTGGATGCCATCTCCGTAATGAACCGTAAGATTCCAGTACAATCCCAGGCCCGATTCCTTCAGATAGGCATTGCCTTCCTTATCCATTTTGTCTTGGGTTTCTTTTGGCACCACTCTCTTGCCGTCCTGAACAATATAATCTATGCCTTCAACGCCCCAGTTAATCAAAATCTGACCTGCTTCTGAAGCCAAATAGTCGAGGAACTTAATAGCAGCTACCGGGTCTTTGCAGTCTGCCGAAATGGCTATGCCGTAGCCTCCGTCAAAGCCTGCCGGCCAGAAGCTGGTATCCTTGTACTCTTTGGACATTGTAACCGGGTAATGACCATAGGTTTGATCGAATTTTCCTTCTGCTTTTAGAGCATTCTGCGCTTCGCCATAGTCCCATGCTGGGTCAATCAGGCCGAGCACCCGTCCGGATGCAACCTTAGCTTTGAATTGATCTGTTTTCTGTACGAAGCTTTCCTTGTCCAGCAGCCCGATGGAGTTCATATGGTTCAGCCAGCGGAAATATTCGCGTTCCTCAGGACGACGGAAATGGTATGTCACATCAAATGTTTCCTGATCGACATAATACTCGCCGTCATCCGGCGCGCCTGTCGTAAAGAAGCCCATATTTGTTACCTGATACATATGCCAGTCATCAGCGTTGAGCGTCAGTCCGATGTTCGGATTGCCGTTCTCATCCGTAGGATGTTTGTCCAGATATTCCTTGATCACCTTCTCAAAATCTTGAACGGTGCGGATCTCAGGATACCCTGCCTCCTTTACGACACGGTGCTGCAGTTGAAAGCCGTAATCAGGCTTGAGCTTGCGTTCGTCAATGGCAGACCAGGTTGGAATCGTATAGATCGCTTGATCCTCCAGGCTGTATTTTGCCCGTTGAATTTTGTCGCCCAGCATTTTCTTAATGTTCGGAGCATGCTCCTCAATCAGGTCTGTCAGGTCGAGAATCGCACCCACATCAACCAGCTTGCCGATGTCCGCTTTGGCCGCGATCAGATCAGGCACTTCGCCAGTTGCCGCCATAATCGCTACCTTCTGTGTAGGATCGCCTACCGCAAATTCGGCATCCAACACGACGCCTGTTTTTTCAGTAATGATTTTCCCTATTCGATCCTGCATATTATTCCAGTTGGCGCTAGGATCTTGTGTGAAATAGGTTAGTGTTATAGGAGATGCGTTGTTGCCCGTCGAATTTGTGGCATTAGACGCATTTTTTCCGCCTGAGCTGCCGCTGCAGCCGATAAGCTGGCCTAGCAGGAGAACGGATGCTAAGACAGAAATCGTAGTTTTCTTGAACTTAGTCTTCATAATATGAAACACCCCTTTAATTAATTCGATGAAAAGGCCGGATATATCAATCAGAAGCATGAGAGAATGCCGCTGGCGTATCAGCTTTTTACAGCGCCAAGCGTCATCCCTTTGACAAAGTATTTCTGCAGGAATGGGTAGACGACCAGAATCGGAACTGTCGCTACGATGGTAATCGCCATTTTGACAGAATCCGGGGACACTTGCGCCATCAGCTCTGTCATATTGCCTCCACGCATATTATTGGCATTGGTCGTTGTGCTCTGCAACACTTTCATTAACTCATACTGTAGTGTCGTCAAAGCGTCATTGGAACCGTTGTAAAGATAGGTGTCAAACCATGAGTTCCATTGTCCGACGGCCAGGAACAGCGCAACTGTAGCAAGCGCAGGTTTGCATAATGGCAGGATGATGCGCCAGTAAATGGTAAAGTCGTTTGCCCCGTCTATCTTGGCTGATTCTTGAAGGGCAAAAGGGAGGCCGTCGATAAAAGAACGAATGACGAAAATATTAAAGGCGCTTACAAGCCCTGGTAAAATATAGACCGCAAAAGTATTGATCATATCCAGGTTCTTGATCAGAATAAAGCCAGGAATCAGGCCGCCCGATACATACATGGTGATAGCCAAGAATGTCGAGACGAATTTTCTTCCCTGAAAATCCGTCCGCGCCAAAGTATAAGCGACCATAGAGCCGCTGACAAGGCCTGCCAATGTACCCGCAAGTGTACGGTACACCGAAATTTTGAAGCCAGTAAGCAAGCTGCTGTAGCTGAAAATTTGCTTGTAATTTTCCAGAGTGAATTTTCTTGGATAGATCGTCACGCCCCCTCGAACTGTGTCGACAGAGTCATTGAACGAAATAGCCAGTACGTTTAAGAATGGATAGAGCGTAATGATAGTAATGATGCCAACGAGCAGATATACGGCTATATTAAAAATCCAGTCTTGGGGAGATCGGGAGACCGCTCTCGGCCGCTTTATCTTAAGGGTGGATGCCGAATCGGCTGCGCCCATGTCTGAAGCCCCTCCTTTATAGGATGCTTGTAAGTTTACATGATGCTTTCATTTGCGAATTTCTTGAACATTCCGTTCGCTACAAATAGCAGAATCAAGCTGATCATCGAGTTGAAAATGTTAATTGCCGTACCAAAGGAAAATCTGCCCATAGATAAGCCGTAATTCAGAGCATACAGATCCAACACTTCGGAATAGTCCTTGACCATATGGTTGCCGAGCAGGAACTGCTTCTCAAATCCGATCCCTACGAGATGGCCGATCGAAATAATCAACAGGACGATAATCGTTGATCGAATGCCAGGCAGCGTAATATGCCATATTTGCTTCAGGCGGCTGGCACCGTCAACCCTTGCAGCCTCATAAAGCTCAGGCCCGATCCCTGAAATGGCGGCCAGATAAATAATGGCGTTCCAGCCTGTCTCCTTCCAGACGTCGGCTACCGTCACAATCCCCCAAAATAGATGACCCTTCGACATAAACTGAATCGGTTCATCAATAAGATTCAGGCTCATTAACACAGCATTTACAGCTCCGCCATCTGTCGACAGCATCTTGGTGACGATCCCCGCCGCAACTACCCAGGATACAAAGTGCGGCAGATATGAAACCGTCTGTACAAACCGCTTCATGGCCTGAACCCGCACCTCGTTTAGCAACAGTGCAAACAGTACCGGAAATACAAAACCTGCTACAAGCCCCATAATACTCATAGCCATTGTGTTTCTAAGCACCAAATAGAAGTGATCATCGCGGAACAGCATTTGGAAATGCTCTAGTCCAACCCATTTCTGTTCAAAAAAGCCCTTGCCTGGCTTGTAGTTCTGAAAAGCCATCGTCCAGCCCCAGAGCGGTAAATACTGAAACACAAAAACCCAGATTACAAAAGGAATGGACATTAGATAAAGGTACTTCTGATTTTTAAACACCTTCCACCTTTGCGGCTTATTACTCCGTCCGCTGCCGGTTTGGTTTTTCAATGTTATCGCTTTCATCTCACCGTTTCCCCCCTCTCTTTCCTTAAGCATAAGGCATAGGACGAGCTGGAGACATATCGCAGATTTCGTAGAATTTCATTCTATAATCTACAATAATTTCAGAAACAATCATTCGTTTTCAGGATGTGTGAAAACTCCTCGCGACAGCGATTCGAAACTGCATATAAAGAAAGGATGACTGCAAAGCAGCAGCTTTGAGACATCCTTTCTTTACGTACTCATCACTTTAATTGTTATAAGTTCCGACATATACTCTGTCTTGACTATGAGCTTAATGCGCCGCAATTAACCTGAACCAAGTGCTGGCGTAATCGCCTGCAAGCTGGGGAATCATCAGACCGGCCTGCATTAAACGATCGCCGCGGTATGTCCCGACAATGCCGTCGTTTCCTTTTATGGTGTAGGCAAGAGACCCATCAAGCCCCTTAAGCCGCAGCATGCCAGATACAGGATTCGGCTTGGCAAGCACCCGGAAGAAGAACACGAGCGCCTCGGTTTTATCCTCTGACACAAACATCCAGGATGTCTCATCACCGTCAAACGGACTTTTGAGGCGATAGAGATCACCCTGCTGCACAAGAGCGCGTATCTCCTTATACATGGCAATATGCTCCTTAACTTGGGCTTTCTCCGCCTCACTGAATTTCGTCAGGTCTAGCTCGTAGCCAAAATTTCCGGACATAGCTACCTCACCGCGCATTTTGAGCGGTGTTTCCCGGCCGACCTGATGATTGGGCACCGCAGATACGTGGGCTCCGATGGTGCTTACCGGATAAATCAGACTGGTTCCATATTGAATTTTTAATCGCTCCACGGCATCGGTATTATCGCTTGTCCAGACCTGCGGCATGTAGTAGAGCATCCCTGGATCAAAGCGTCCGCCACCGCTGGCACAGCCTTCAAACAAAATTTCTGGAAACGCCGTGGTTAACCTCTCCAGCAATTCATAAAGCCCAAGCATATAACGATGCGCAATCTCCTGTTGATGCTCTGGCGAAGCTGTGGCAGAACCGATCTCTGTCAGCGCGCGGTTCATGTCCCATTTGACATACGCAATTGGAACGTCTGTGAAAATACGGGCTAACGCATCATACAGATAGTCACGCACCTCCGGCCGCGACAGATCCAACACCAGCTGCCAGCGCGCTTCTGAGCGGCGCCGGCCGGCTACATGCAGACACCAGTCAGGATGAGCACGATATAGTTCGCTATCCGGCGATATCATCTCCGGCTCGAACCATAGACCGAACTTCAGCCCGTGCCGATTAATTCTTTCTGCTAAATCACAAAGTCCGTTCGGCAGTTTACGGCGATCCTCGACCCAGTCCCCGAGGGAACTGTTGTCGCTGTCTCTCTTGCCGAACCAGCCATCATCAAGCACGAAAAGCTCGATCCCAAGCTCGGCTCCTGCCTCCGCGATCGTTTCGATTTTGTCCGCATTAAAATTAAAATACGTCGCTTCCCAATTATTGACGAGTATCGGACGTTCCTGATCCCGATGGACTCCACGGCAGAGACGTTTCCGATACAGGCGATGATAGATTCTCGACATGCCTCCAAGCCCTTCAGCGGAATAAACTAATACAGCCTCAGGTGTTTGAAAAGACTCCCCTGGCTGGAGCGTCCAGGCAAAGTCGAATGGGTTCAGCCCAATCGCCATGCGTACGAGACCGAAGCCATCGACCTCCGCCTCAGCATGGAAATTGCCGCTGTACACCAGATTCATGGCATAAACCTCGCCATGATCCTCGCCTGTATCTGGGCTAACCACCGCTGCAAACGGGTTATGCTGGTGGCTGCTCATGCCTCGCCGGCTGCCCAAATTCGTTCCACCGGGGCCGAGCGGCCGGCGCTGAATATGAGCCTCCCGTGCCCAATGACCGGAGAGATATAGCAGCTCATGATCCCCCTTGCCATATAAATCAACATTTGCACTTAAGGCGCGCAGCAGCCTCAGCTTCCCATTGCCCTTGTTGATAAAGCGAGCCGATCGTGAAATCGCCCCTCCTGTAAACATGCTGTAGCTTAACAAGACGACCATCCCGGTGTATGCATCTTCAAGCTCCAATACTAGTGTATCTGCTTCGTCATCTGACTCTGTATATACATAAGGCAAACCTTCGAGAGCCGGTTTTCCAGCTGAAACAGAGTAGCCTTTATAGCGAAGTTCTGTGATCCGGCTGCCATCCTCAAGCTGAACCTGATAAGCAGGCGAACGAAAATCACCTGATCCATATTGCGGATATTCCTGAGGCATTGTATCTAGAAATGCATTGCTCGTAACCGGCACAAGCCCCGCCAAATCGCCATCTGCTTGAAGCCGTTGTCCCCAATAGGTATGCACAGGATAGCCGTCTATTACTTGAATAACATAACTTGTGTGATCTGATTGCAAATGAAAGATCTTCTTTGACTCGTCGATATAAATGGCCAATATATGTTCACTCCATATTTGTGTATATTTTGGGCATTACAAAGAAGATCGCTAGCTATTAAATTAGGCGCATGACCCACAGCTAGCGGACTTCTTATTAATTAGGCGATTGAATCAAGCATGGATGAGATTCAAATCCATCATTAGACGCTTGATGACGACGACAGCTTGCGCGCGATTCACCCATTCCTGCGGTGCAAACCGTTCTGAAGTTACTCCTGCCAGAGAATACTCTGTCTCAGTAAGTGGCTGACCTGCAAGGGCTGCAGCGCGAACGATCAATACCGCCAACTGCTCCTGTGTAACCTGAGCATGCGGCTGGAAATTACCGTCAGCATAGCCGTCCATGATTCCCGCTTCGTTTACAGCTTCAACAGCGCTTGCGTACCAGCTCGTCTTCGCGACATCAGAGAACTTGCCCGCTGCTGGTTGTGCATCAAGACCCATCGCCCTAGCCATAAGCACAGCGACTTCGGCACGCGTAATTGGACGATCCGGCGCAAATTGTCCGTGGCTAATCCCGAAAACAATCTTCTTGTTTAACATCAGCTCAATGTCGTTCTTCGCCCAATGGCCTTCGAGATCCGTGAAGCTGTTTTTTGGCTCCATGCTGATGACATTGTCGTCCTCCGAATTGTTTTCCTGTCCATTGGCTTCGGTCATCCCTGCTGATTCGCCATTCTCAGCCTTATCATCAAGATTGGAGTACAGGTCTGCCGGGAGTTCGTCGAGAGTAATGACGTAATCGTGTTGATATACCTTCTTCAAATGTTCTATCGTATTTGTCTTGCCATCCCTGATGTAGTCGCCGGTCCAGGTACTAAAGAAGCTCCAGTCGGCGCCATACTCCTGAAGAGCATCCGGATCCGGAATAGGCCCATTCTCCGCTAGTGCAGCCATCTTCTTGTTGTCCGCCAAAGATACAAGCGCTTCATATTTTGCGATGCTCGGATTATAGTCGCCTGCAGGGTTGTAAATATCGACGCTTACCATATCTACGACATCATCTCCCGGATACCAATCCTTCTTCTCCGAGTTCCACACCCAGATCAGATTGTTCAGCTTGTGATCATTGGTTAACCGATCATACATTAAACGATAGAGCTGTTTCGCCGGCTCGGGCCCTTTTGCTCCCCACCAAAACCAGGTGCCCTCCGCCTCATGCAGCGGTCGCCATAACACAGGCACGTTTGCCTCCTGCAATCGCTTCAACTGAACTGCGATGGCGTCAATGTCCCGAATCAGGAGCCGGTAGTCCTCAGAATCCGGATGATTAAGAGCATATTCCACATCAAAGGTTGTAAATTCAGTGTAGAAGCCTCGCCACCACTCGTTGCCAGGCTCATTGCCGCCGATTCCCTTCGGGGCATTCCAGTGCCAGCATAAAGACACAATACCCCCGCGTTTGTACCATTCGATCATTTTCTCGACCTCAGTGGAGGAGGCTCCATGATCGACGCGGGAAGGGGAGTAATCCATCAAGTCTGTAGAGAAGATCGCTGGATATTTGCCCGTTTGCTGCTTGATCCACTCCACATCTTCAAGCGTCTGCTGTCCAGAGATAATTTTCTGTCCATACTGGCTGAGCAAGTAGCTCATTAGCGCTCTGGCCTCAGCTGTCGCTTCGGGATTGTTCAATGTGCCAGTCTTGACGCTGTCATCTGCATCCAGCTTGTTACTGAGTGGTGCTTCATCCGCGGGTGCAAGCTTGATATGCTCAATGCCGTAGTAACCCCATCCGCGCATAATTTGGATCGTATTGTTTCCCGCGTTCAGCAGCACCTTACTGACCATTTTCTCAGCACGAACCGTACCTGCTGCCGGCGCATCCAATGTCAGCTCTCCGGTGCCTTCACCATTAATCTGTATACGGGTTACTTTATCCCCGTAGCCTTCGGGGATGTAGTAGCCTAAACTCAGCTCATACAGCCCAGCTTTCGCAGCGTCCACAGTAAAAGCTGCACTGCCGACGGGTTCTGCAGCGCCTCCAATTTCGTCAAAAAAGTAAGAGATATAGCCTTCACCGTCATACAAAGTATCATCGTCTTCATTGACAGAACCGCGTTTCTCGATACCGTAACCTTCTAACACCGCATTAGCAAAAGTAACCGTTATGCTGTTAGTCGGACTGACAGACGGCGCGCCTTCCATATTCATGAGAGCAGCTTGTCCGGTTGAAGAGGCATCGGCTATTGAAGCAACTGAACCAGACATCCCCATCAGAATTATCATGCATAACAAAACTATGGAGAATGTTCTCCTCGCCTGCGCAGCACACACCATAGATCTTGACATCGCTTTCATTTTTCTGCGTTCCCCCTCTCGTGCTACCACTATAAAACATCGCGGGGGGATAGAGACATATCACAAATTTCGCATCATTTCATGCGATAATCCGCAGATATTTCAGAAACAATCATAAATTTTCACAATAAATATTCATCTCTTACACTTTTTTTCTGGTATGAGGAGGGCGACTGCCCCTCTAGCTTTTTAAATTTATTGTGAAAGTAATTTACGTTCGAATATCCTACCTTTTCTGCCACCTCATATACCTTCCACCCTTGGGTTAGCAGTTCCTTCGCTTTGCCAATCCGAACTCTGTCGAGATAGGCGTTGAAATATTCTCCTGTGTGGTTTTTGAAAAGCTGACCCAGATAGGAACTGCTATAATTGAACAGTCCTGCCAGCGTTTCCAACCGCAAATTTTCGCAGTGATGCCGCTCAATGAAATCCAGCAAGCGTTTCATTTCATTGTCCCGGCTGGTATAATCTGCGCAGCGGGCCAGCCTTTCCATAACAGCGGTTACATAGCTGACAAGATCCCGGATAAAGCGCTGATTGTAAATACCCGCCAGGAATTGGGCTGGTTCCCCTGGATAAATGGACTCCGACCAGAGGCGGGGGGAGATTTTTCGCAGCGTTTCATTGGCGAGATAGAAGAATTGTTCACGAATCTCTGTTTCTCCTTTCCCGTTAACCGCCATAAGCCCAGCTGCCTCGTCCAGCAAGGAATGGATGGCCCCCGCATGTCCGACATCAACCAAATAATAGAGGCGAAAGGACACCTCTTCTCCGTCCAGCAGGGATTCGTCCTTAGAACAGGAGGCCGTCTGGCGATAGCTCTCTGGAGTCTCCAATGTTAACACTCTGCCTTTGTCATAGAAAAAGCTTCGTTCGAGCAGGGAGCGGGCAGTACGGAAGGAATTTGGGATCTGATCCAGCGCCAGAACCGTTTCACCTGCGGCCACATCCATTTGGGAACGGATCTCTCCAGACAGCATTTGTAGTTCTCTGTATAGATTGGCCCGTCCTAATTCGCCATCCAGCGTATTAGCGAGAAGCAGAACTGTATAAGGGGCAAAATAGAGAACAACGCCTTGGCTATCCGCTGCGTACGCTGTAACTAGACGCTCCCGGAAACTGCGGATGCGCTCATCCTCTTCTGGATGCAGACCTGGAAAAGCGATCAGCACAATCTGATATTTCGGCCAATCCATTCCTAACGATTCAGCCAGCTCATCTATGGAAACGTTTACCAAATCATGTGAACCGGACAGCAGGGAATACACCGCCCACTCCTGTGATTTTGCTTCCTGATGCACCCGCTTCTTCAGCCGTTCGGCGGAAATCTGCCCGTGAAGCTTCCGAAGCAGAGTGGATAGTTCTTCTTTGTTGACAGGTTTAAGCAGATAACCTTCAACACCATATTGGAGCGCCTCGCGGGCGTACTCGAAATCGGCGTATCCGCTCAGTACGACAGCATGTGTGTCCCAGCCGCGACGGCGGATTTCCTGAAGAAGCTGCAGCCCATCCATGCCAGGCATGCGGATATCGACCAGCATCACATCGGGAATCTGCTCTTCCCCAACACGAAGAGCCTCGCTTCCATTGGCTGCCGTTGCCATGATCTCGTACCCTAACTCCTGCCACGGAATCAAGGATTGCAGCCCCAGGCGAAGTTTCGGCTCATCATCAACAATCATTACTGTAAACATTCGATCTCGTTCCCCCTCGGTATGCAAAATGTAATTCTAGTGCCTTCACCCTCTTCGCTATCAATCGAAAGCCCGGAAGCATGACCGTAAGTAAGCTGCAGGCGATCATGCACGTTGCGGAGCCCAATCCGTCCCCCGGCCTCCTCCGATTCCTGTTCCTTCAACTGTTGCTGCAATTCCTCCAGCTTCCATGCCGGGATTCCTGCCCCGTCGTCTTGGATTTCTACGCATACCTCGCCATCCTCACCAAGCTTGGTCCGAATGGTAATCCGTGTTGATCCTTCCTCCTTGTGGTCGAGCCCGTGAATAATCGAATTCTCCACCAGCGGCTGGATCATCAGTGGCGGAAGCTCAATATCTTCAGTGCCTTGCGCAATCTCCAGTTTATACAGAAGCCTGTCTTCATACCGGAACTTTTGCAGTTCCAAATAGCAGCGTACCATATTCAATTCATCGGAAAGCCGAATCTTGCCGTTGCCAACCTCAAGACTATTGCGGATCAGACTGCTGAGCTGCCAGACCGCCTCCGCCAAATCCTCTTCCCCTCGGAGATGCGCCTCCATACGAATCGATTCCAGCGTATTGAACAGGAAATGGGGGTTGATCTGACTCGCTAGCATTTTAAATTTGATCTCACTTTGCTTTTGCTCCAGCCGCCGCTTTTGCTGATTACTCACTTCGACTTCCAGCATCAGCTGACTAATCCGTTGGACAAGAGCGTTAAATTGCCTGGAGAGCTGTCCGATCTCATCCTTGCCGTCCAGGTCAAGATAAGTATCCCAGTGGCCTGATCCGGTACCTACTCTGGACATATGTTTGCTTAGTCGCAGCAGTCTGCTCGTGATAAGGGATGCTGAGGCATAGACAAGCAGCACGGCAATGATCAAAGAGCCTGCAATTACGAGCGTGGCCAGCCGGATAACCTCGTTCGCGTCCTGGACGATGTCCGATACTGTAAACACGGAAATGACGCGCAGCCCATTCCAGCTAGTCTCCGGAACTAGACTGGAAATAACGACTTTGGAACGTTTCCCATCAATATCGGCATCGAAGCTGCCTTCACTTTGCTGCAGGATGCCATCCCCGGTATGTACTTCGGCGAGGTTCTTTCCATACAAATCTGGACGGTTGGCTGCCACGATATTGTTATGATCATCTACGATCATGGTAGAGAACGATTCTTGAGATAGAATGGAATTGAGCAGCGCCGTATTGACGTTGATGACAAGTACACTATCCTGACCAGGCTCGTTCAAGTTGATTTTTCGTACTAGACTCAGGTATTTCGCTCGGTCCCGTTCATCCTCGATGTATCCCCAACCGGCAAGCCCCTTTTTGCTCAGCGCCATCTTATACCACTCTGCCTGCTCGGTCTGATCATCGGGCTGCATGAATTCCCAGTTATTCAGCATGGTCGGGTTGGGCGTATAAAGCCGGATGCCTTTAACCTCTTTATATAACCGAATGTAATCCCGGATATCAGAATATTGGCGGTAGGTCTGAATGACCTCGATATAGCTGTCATAACTGCGGCTTGCCACGGATTTCATCCGGCTGTCGTTAGAGAGCTGATAGGAAATGTCCAGCGGTACCTTGATGACTTCCTCCGTTCGTTTCCGAACTCGCTCTACGTTATCCGTAGCCTGTTCAAAAGCATCCGCTATCATAATTTCCCGCAGCTTGCCCGTCAGAAATATCCCGCTGATCAGGAGCGGGACGACGGCAACGGTGATAAAGGTCAAAGACAGCTTTCTCCTCAGCTTGATGTCATTTAGCAATCTGATAAAATTCATATGTTCTGCCCCCCTGGTCTTCAGAAAGCCCTATAAAAACAACCCCTTTGATGAAAAGGGGTGCGGAAATAGAAATGACCATGATAAAACGTGAATTTTTGTTATATTTTTCTTTGATATGTTATAAGGTTTGTTATATTAATACAAAAATAATATCCTTACAGGTTTCGTTCGTCAATGAAATAACATCAGCTTAAGAATTTTAATGTTTGAAATAACAGGTTTTTTAATTATAATTTTTGTTATATAGGGATATATAACAAAATCTAACATGCAATAAAAATATTATTCCTGTTAAACAATATTAAGAATGAAAGACTTGCTAATGATTATATCTCATTCTGACCGGATAAATAGAAGGAGCAGCTCATATAGAGCTGCTCCTTTTCGTTTAAAACACCCGGCGAGCCGTTACAAATCGTTCCTTCCACTGGCCGGAGAACTCTCCGATATGCACGCCCAGCTTCTTCGAATATGTATGCAGGATCTGGTTGTCTCCTGCATAAATTCCGACATGTCCAATGTCTAAACCGCGCGAGCTGAAGAACAGCAGGTCTCCGGGACGCAGTTCGTCGATTCCGACTTCCTGGCCGGCCTTCGCCTGGTTATAGGATACCCGGGGAAGCTCAATGCCCAGCGTATCCTGGAAGACGCGCTTCACGAACGAAGAGCAGTCAAACGTATTCGTCTGGTCGGGCGCAGCTCCGAATTCATACGGCGTGCCCCAGTATTGCTTGCCATAAGCAATCAGGGCCTCCCCTTGCCGTTCTATAAGTGAAGGGCTCTTATAATCGGTATATTTTGGCTTAGCTGAGATGTAGCCGTGTTTCTGATCCTCGGTGCGCACCTCCAGCCAAAGGGCATCGACCTCGCGGATGATATGAACTTTCTTGCCGGCAGGAAGCAGTTCCCCTGTAGCGGAGCCTTCTCCGGTGTCTGGCCGGCTGCGCAGATTCACGCCCCAGAGAACCGTCGTCTCATAATTCACGGGGGAGGAAATTTGAACCGTTCTTGTCTCCGGGGTCCATTTTACCGTGCTGCCAAGTGTTTCGCTGACGAACCGCAGCGGCACTAAAGTATAACCATCTGAAATCCGTCCGGGTACAGACAGGTTCACCGGTTTGCCGTTGAGGTCGGCGGAGGCCTCTCCTACCCGGTAGGTGAGTGTCAGATCGTCTTTGGTTGCCCTAAGGGTCTTGCTGGCACCGTTCCAGACCAGCTCGGCGCCTTGCGCCTCAAAAAGCCCGCGCATCGGGACGAGTACCGTACCGTCCACGATCAGCGGATGCGTTTCAGGCTCAAGCTTGCGGCCGTCTAGATAAATGGCGATCGGCTTGTAATCCGTCTGAGCCTGGGATTGAACTTGACCCTGCGTCTGGCTAGCGGCCTGAGCGGGCGCGCCCGCCTCTGCCTGCGCAGGAGCGGCATACAGCAGCGACGCTGCAAGCACGAGCAGCAGCAGGTTTTGATTTTTTTTCATATGTCCATCACCTTGTTGTTTGGTATGTTCATATAGTTGGACGAGGACAAACAGGATTAGTTGTGTACCATTTATTTCCGGGGTAAACGACTATGGGATAGTTAAAAGATAGAAAGTCATCCGAAAAGAGGATAGATATTCTTCGGAGAGTGTTTATTTTTTCAATAAAAAATCAACCTGATTCACGCAAATCCTCTAACTCGGGAAAATTCCTCCGATTGCTATATTGAACTTGCAAGCGGATTAAACCTATGTGAGGAGGGTGGACTAATGAAAAAAAGGCAGGTTGGATTCAATCGCCAACGATATGTAGGCGGGAAGTAAATATTGCTGTTGTTTCTGGTGGTGCTGCTGTCAGTAGGGTGCGTTCCATGGTCTAAGGATGCCCGTGCGCAGGGGACGGCCATGACGAATCAAGTTGGGGCTATCCCTGCCACGAGTTTTGACTTTGACCCTCTAGCGAATATTGCACCTGATCAGATGGCAGTTACAGATCAAGTGTATGGGGCAGATTTGCTGTTCAGTCCTTCGGCAGCGGCCTTAGCTGGACCACGGGTGCTAGAGACGTATGGCTGGGATGCGGCTAATCGACTGGTCAATCATATCAATCCTTCCGGGGATAAAACGGTATATCGCTATGACGGGGATGATAACCGGGTCTATATGGGAGTTACGATAGGCAGCGGTAATATCCAGGACAGCTACTTGTTAGAGCACCCAGCAGGATCGCGTATTGGCTGGGAACCACAATACAAGAAGCAGCAAAGTGAAATCTATTTCACGAATGATATTACAACTTCCTTGCCTCAGCCATTGTTCGCAACGGATGCTAGCGGTACAAAATGGAAACAATCCTACGTATACGGGGCAGGCGAAGAGCGAATCAGCATGAGCTATCTGCCAAGTGCAGACACCAGCAACAATTGGGAGCCAACACTGGGAGCCAGCGGAGCCGCAGGCAATACGGCGCCAGAGACGTTGTTCTACCTGGACGATGCTTTGGGCAGCCCGCTTGCACTCTTGAACAGAGACGGACAGGTAGCTGCACGTTATTACTGAAGCCGAGTATAAAAAACTATTGAAGTAGGAAGATGCGTATGTTTGGAAAAATTCAGTTTGAACCGGGAGGAATCGTCTATGACGATATGCAAATCGACCCTAATAAATCTTTAGAAAGTCAAGTCGACAATTTGAAGGAGGATTTATTTCAAGTCAATTATGCTGACAAGTTTATCGTTGACGTAGGATGGTTTCCTTCGTTGTCCAAAGATGGACATTTCCGAGTTGTGGCAATCGAGGATTTTGATTGGGAAAGTCCAGTATTTCAAAAAACGTGTAGGACACTTATCGAACTAAGAGAGTACGTTGAAGAAGCAGTATCTATTGTTAAGATGAGACTGTAAACTTTTGACCTTGGGGAAGCAAGCCTCAAGGTCTTTCAACCGGGAAGATTGCGGTTTTTTCTGTCTGAATCTGCTAATTTTAGGGCGACAAATAGATGGAATTAGTATAGAATCATAAATTAGGTAGGAGAGATAAATTTACTAAATTAGTTTATCTACGGAGGGTGAACCGCAGCTTGACCAAAATTTGAACAAAGGAGAGTATGGCGATTTGAGAAAACTACAACGGTATGTGGCTGTAATTGTATCATGTTTGCTGATTTTTTCTTCTTTTCCTTTGACGGTTGGTGCGGCACAGGGCAGCGATCCGTCTGCCGGTTTGATTCAAATTACGAGTGATTGGCGGGGCAGCATTTTTGGGGATGTAGGCGGAGCAGATAAGATTACGCCCGCTAATTTCGAAATTGCTGAAAATGCCACAGGCACGGTAACGCTTCGCAGCTCGAATGACAGAGGCAAAATTTCGAGCAGCACGGAAGGGATTGCTTATTACTTCAAGGAAGTGGCGCCGAATGCCGACTTTGAGCTGACAGCTACGGCACAGGTGGACGCCTGGACGGCCCATAACCAGGTGTCGTTTGGCTTGATGCTTCGCAGCAATGTACTGGACAACGAGAATGATGGAACCTTTACCGGGGATTACGTCGCCGCGGGTGCTTTGGACCAGAAAATGAAAGCGCTTCACAAATCACGGGCGGGCGGTCTGCAGAAGATAGAGGCCTTTGCCTCAGCCGCTTCACCGGCGCCTGGCGAGGAATACCGGCTGAGCATTAAGAAATCAGGCAGCCTGTACGTCGTGAAAATCGGCGATGAAACGGCAGCCATTACGGATTTCACCGGGGATATCCGTTATGCTGGATTATATACCGCCCGGAATGCGGCAGTGACCTTCAAGGATGTCAAGCTAAGCGTGGAAGGATCTGTCGAGCTCGGCGATTGGCAGTTCAGCGCCTTCGGCGGTAATACGAGCGATGCCAAGAATCCGCGTCCCCTGGAGCAAAGCGAAACGTCGGTAACGCTAGCGACGTATGGCGGGAAAATAGCGAGCGGCGATGAGGGCATGTCCTTTTACTTTAAGGAGCTGCCGGCTGCGGCCAATTTCGAGCTTAGTGCGAAGGCCAGGGTAGTATCGTTCAACAGCGACAGCGGCATTAGTACGCCGAACCAGAAGTCGTTTGGCCTGATGCTTCGAGACAGCGTGGGCGCCCATGGCGATACCGGCCCGATGACTTCCAACTATGTCGCCATCGGTGCATTGGATACGGTAATGAAAGGCTTCTACAAGAGCCAGGGGGCTCAAACGAAGCTGTCCCCGCTGTCTGGTGTTCCTGCGCCTGCCGCGGGTGAAGTATATGATCTACGCATCAAAAAATCGGGAGCGACCTACTTGCTAAGCGTTAATCAAGAGACCGAAACGTTGACGCTGCCGGACATGTTCATGGATACACTTTTTGCGGGGGTATATGCGGCCCGGGATACGACGGTCGCCTTCAGCGACATCCATTTTCGGGTGGAGAACAGAACGGTGAGTGCATTGCTCGCCGATGCGAGGGCAATGCAAACGTCATATTTGGTGGGCGAGAGCCTCGATTTGACGGGGCTTGCGGTAACAGCGCAATATTCTGACGGCAGCGAGGAGATATTGCCGCAAGGCGAGTATATCGTTACGGGCTTTGACAGCAGCCAGATGGGGACAAATGTGATTACGATCCACTATAACGGCGCATCGACGACGGTTCCGCTGCAAATCGTCCCGCTAACGGTCACTTCGCTGGCGGTGAAATACTATCCAGCTAAAACGGTTTACTACTTGGGTGATGTTTTTGACCCGGAAGGCCTTGTGGTTCGGGCGGAATATAATAACGGCTTCAAGACGGCGGAGCTGACGAACGACCAGTACTCGTTGTCCATTGGGGGACAGAAGGTTACAGAGCAGTCGCCGTATACGTTCATTCAGCCAGGAAACATGGAGGTAGCGATCATGTCCGAAGAGACACCGGGAGTGAAAACGTCTTTTGATGTGACGGTGAAGGCAGCGGCGCTGATGGAGCTGGAGGTCAGGCAGCAGCCGGAGCAGACGGTTTATTTTATCGGCGACGTCTTGGATTTGGATGGACTCCTGCTGTACGCCAAGTATAGCGACGGTTCGGAAGTACGGCTGATGAGGGGCGAATATACGGCATCCTCCCTGGATACCGCTACCCCGGGTCAGAAGCGCGTTACTTTGCACCACAAGGGGTTAACGGCTTCTATTCCGGTGACGGTGAAGGTGAAAGAGCTGGTCGGGATCGAAGTGACGAATTATCCGAAGACCACTTTTGATCGTGGCGATGCTTTCGAACATACGGGCTTACAGGTCTCGAAGGTGTTTGATAACGGCGACAGGGAGGAGCTGGCGGACTTTACACTCGATACCTCCCGGTTTGACGGACAGACGGCAGGAACCTATGAGATTGGCGTGATTCCTGCTGACACGACGATTAGTCCGGTCACATATCAGGTGACGGTGCGGGAGAAGCTGGCGCCTGAGTGGAAGTTCACTCATTTTGGCCAATCCACTTCGGCTAAGAACAACTATGTTACGATCCATGATGACGGTTCGATTGAACTTGTAGCTTCGGATGGAGGTAAAGTGACCGGAGACCATGATGGAATTACGTACTACTACACCGAGCTGGATGCGGCTCAGGACAACTTCGTATTGTCAGCGGACATTCAGGTCGTATCCTATGCCAAAAATCCGCACGACGGCCAGGAGTCGTTTGGGCTGATGGCAAGGGACGCTATTGGGGCGCAAGGCAACACCAGCGTATTCGCTTCTAATATTGCAGCCATTGGTGGCTATAGCGGCGGTACGCGGGATGATAACGGCACGCAGCTGTTCGTGCGCACAGGTGTTGAGACGCCTGACGGCGCAGGCAGCCAGGGCATTCAGAAGATTATGCTGAAGAATGAGCGCCCAGCGGCGACCAATACCCATCCGGCAGCGCCGTACCGCCTGACGCTGGCCAAGACGAATAGCGGTTTTACCGGCAAGCTGAACAACGGGCAAGAGGAGATTATTTTCACGCCGGATATTTTAAATGTACAGGATTCCAAAATGTATGTGGGCTTCTATGTGGCACGGGTTGCGACGATCGTCGTCAGCAATGTGGAGCTGGCCGTTACCGCAGCGGATACGGATGCGCCAAGAGTGGTGCCGCCAGCAGAACCATTGGAGCCGCGGCTTGAGGTGCTGTCTCTCGAGAAGACGCCGGAAACCGATTATGAGCTGGTGCTGCGGCCAAATGTAGATGGGACGGTTACGGTTAAGCAAGGACAGACGGTCATTCTGCAGGATGCTGCTGTAAACGCGCATCAGCGCTTGACGGCTTCGGCCGCACTGGCGGCGCAAAGCGATACGAATTTCAGCATCATGTTTGTCCCGGATGATACACAGAAATTGACCTCTTATGACAAAATCATCCGGAATTTCACGGTCGTGGTGAGGGAGTATGCGGCCGGCAAAGACATTATCGTCTCCCCGGCCGGTAAGAACAGCGGCGACGGCACAGCTGAGCGTCCGCTGGATATCGATACGGCGATCGATTTCGTAAAGGCGGGCCAGCGCATCGTACTGCAGGATGGCCGCTATGTGCGCAGCTCCAAAATCGAAATCAAGAAGTACAACGACGGGAAACCCGGCGCGATGAAGTATTTGGTGGCAGCGGATGGGGCGAGACCTGTTATCGATTTCGATAAGAAAACAGAGGGCGTTGTCCTGAGCGGGGATTACTGGCATGTCAAAGGGCTGGACTTCACCCGATCCGCAGGCAACACCAAGGGCTTTACCGTGGGGGGCAGCCACAATATCGTGGAGAACAGCAGGTTCTACGCCAATGGAGACACAGGGCTGCAAATCAGCCGTACGGATATGAGCGCTCAGGAGCTGGCGGACTGGCCGTCCTACAACCTGATTCTCAACAGCACGGCGTTTGATAACCGCGATCCGTCCGACAACAATGCCGACGGCTTTGCAGCCAAGCTGACATCAGGTGTCGGAAACGTGTTCAGGGGCTGCTTGTCCCATAACAATATTGACGATGGCTGGGATTTGTATGCCAAGGCGGGAACAGGCGCGATCGGGGCGGTGGTGATTGAGAACAGCGCTGCGTTTAACAACGGATTTTTGACCGATGGTACCGTAGGCGCGGGCGATAAGAACGGCTTCAAGCTGGGCGGTGAAGGTATTCATGTACCGCATGTGATCCGCAATTCCATCGCCTTCGGCAACGGGGCCTACGGTTTCACCAGCAACAGCAATCCTGGCGTCATTGCGATCAACAACATCGGCTTTAACAATGACGGAGGGAACTTGAGCTTTACGACGTATTCGCATATTACGCCGGACTTCACGATCGACGGCTTCCTGTCCTACCGGACGGTCGATATCGCAAAGGATAGCTATCCGGCAGCGCTTGCTGCGGATAACAACTACATGTTTGACGGCAAGATCTCCAAGAACAAGTCGGGCCAGGAGTTGACCGATGCTAACTTTGCCAGCCTTGACCCGGTCGTTAACTATGATCGGGACGCAGAAGGCAATGTCATCTGGGGCGATTTCTTGAAATTCATCGGCTTTCAGGAGGGCAATCCTGGAGAAGGCGGCCCTGGCGGCGGAGACACCGGAGGCGGAGACTCTGGTGGTGGTACTCCAGGTGGAGGCAATTCCGGTGGCACTCCAGGAAGCAGTTCCGGCGGCAGTTCGGGCAGCAACACAGGAACAGGCAGCACCGGAGTTACTGGCAGCGCGCAGCCGGAGGAAGACTCTAGCAATTCCTCGCCAGAGCAAAATGGCGGAAATGGGGATCCAACCAGCGATCCATCTAAGCTAGCCTCCAATAACTTCGCTGATACGGCGGGACATTGGGCGGAAGACCGCATTCGGGAAGCCGTCGCTAGAGGCATTGTAAACGGCTATCCTGATGGATCGTTCAAGCCGAATGGAGCGGTTACTCGTGCTGAATTCGCTGTTATGCTTACCAAGGGACTGAAGCTAAGCGGGAGTGAGGCGGCGGCTTCGGGGCTTAATTTCAGCGATCGCGACAGTATCCGTCCATGGGCGCAGAATGCTATCGTTCAAGCCCTGCAGGCAGGCATCATCAGCGGTTACGAGGACGGCAGCTTCCGGCCAAGCAGGGAGGTCACCCGCGCCGAAATGATGTCAATGCTCGCCAGAGCGGCTGGACTGAAGCCGGCTGTGGAGGCTGTAACCGGCTTTGCTGACGATAAGGAAATTCCAGCATGGGCGAAAGGGGCTGTGGCTGCAATGCAGGAGCAGGGGCTGATCTCCGGCCGCGACAGCAATCGCTTTGCGCCGCTGGAGACGGCGACCCGCGCTGAAGCGGTAACAGTTATACTGCGGCTTCTGGATCGTAAATAGAATCGGGGCATAACCGGGGCGCTGCGTTGTATAATATGGGATATGCCATTGCGGCACGCAGCGCCGCTTAATGAGGAGGAATATCATTGTTAGCAGACATCCGGCAAGCCCGGCAGGGATATACCGCGTGTTTCGAACGTCGGCTCGCGCATTCCGATCAGGAGGTCTGGTCCTGGTTGACGGAGAACGACAAACTGGGCCAGTGGTTCCCGGAGCTGCGGATCGACGATCTCCGTGAAGGAGGAGCAGTCAAGTTCGATATGCAGGACGGAACGTTCGAGGAGCTCAAGATTACCGAGTTCGAACCAGAATCTGTACTGGAATATGCATGGGGCGGCGAGGACCAGGTGCGTTTCGAGCTATATCCGGAGGCGGGCGGGTGCCGCCTCGTTCTTGTCGAGAAGCTAAGCGAAATTACGGACCATACTCCGAAGGATCTGGCCGGATGGCATGTATGCCTGAACGTCATCCAGAAATTGATGGATGGACAGGCTGTAGAAGGACGCTATGAAGAATGGAAGACATGGTACGAGAAATATAAACAAATTCTTCTGAAGTAAGGAGGGGCTCGCCTCTCTTTTTTTTGCGTATTCAACAACTTTTTGAAAGTTAATGAGGAGTCGTTGCAAGTGACTTGCAGGTTGAGTATGATGGGGGATCACAAGACAACGACAATACATGAAAATGAGGAATTTATCTATGGCTGAAAGAAAATACGATCAATCTCTGCGGGTCAGGACGGTCGGCATGAGGGAATGGCGGAACGGGACGAATTGCTATCATCGTTACGAGGCAACACCCTACAAGGCGCTAGATAGGTTGTTTCAAGTGTATAAACTGAATAAGACGGACCGCGTTGTCGACTTCGGCTGCGGACGCGGGCGGGTGCCATTTTATATTCACAATAAGTTCCATATTCCCGTCACAGGCATCGAAGTACATGAGAAGACGTATGAGGAGGCCCTTCATAACAAGGGGAGCTACAGGTCGCAGGCCAGGCATATCAGCGCACCAATCCGCTTGAAATATGGGCTCGCCGAGCAATATGAAGTGAAAGGGACGGACAATATCTTTTACTTTTTCAACCCTTTTTCCATTGAGATCTTCAAACAAGTGGTTTACAATATTTTACAATCGATTCAAGAGGAGCCGCGGATGGTCGACATTATCCTTTACTACCCCGTGGCGGAATACAAACAGTTCCTTCAGATGCACACCCCTTTTCAATTGATCACTAAAGTAAACGTCCCTGGTGCGGCCCATAAGAAGGAGAAATTTTTAATTTATCGGTTCAAAAATAATGGCAAACCAGATTCAGCCGAATAAGTTGAAGAAGAAAGGGAGCTGCATGCTGCAAGAGATGCGGCTCCCTTGTACAGGTTACACTTTCTTGGCCGGGGAGGATAGCTTGATTAATTCACTGATGGTGACGAATCGGTAACCCTCCGCTACCAGCTCTGCCACGAGGATCCGCACGGCATCTACGGTTTGCGAGCGGTCTCCGAAGCCATCGTGAAAGAGCAGCACGCTGCCTGGAGACAGACTTTCCCTCGTCTTCTCGACAATATGGTCTACTCCCGGCTGCTCCCAATCCATGGCTTCGCCGTTTACCGCGCCAGCCAGTATATACCCCTGGCTGCCAAGCAATTCCGCCGCTTGTTCGTTGTAATCAAAGTAAGGAGGCCGAAAGGTCAGTGGTTTGACGCCGATCATCTCCTGAATTAATCGCTCTGTCCGGATAATTTCTTCGGCACATTCCTCTGCGCTCAGTTTTGATAAATAAGGATGCGTGTAAGTATGATTGCCGATCTCATGGCCTTGGTTGTACACGGTGCGCGCAAGATCAGGATGCTGTTCAATCTGGCGGCCGATCATGAAGAAGGTCGCCTTGGCCTGGGCGCCAGCTTCCCGAAAAATATCCAGAATTTGCGGAGTGTACACAGGATTCGGACCATCGTCAAAAGTAAACGCAACGACCTTCTCCTCGGTATCGAATTTATGAATCAATGCAGTGCTGAACATCTTAGCAGCCCCTCTCTTTTAAATTGGCCTATCCTTTGATTAATGAGAATAGTATACCGGTAATCAATTCTGGATGTTTCTTTTTTATTCCTCCTTTGATAGAATCAGCCTTACTTAAGTATCTTAGAAAGCAGTCAAGACATTACTATTCATGAATGCGCTTTCAATTCGCGTGGGAATTAACTGAGGAGGCGGATTTATATGCTGAACGTATTGCTGGTAGACGATGAGCCCTTGGTTTTGGAAGGGCTAAAAACGATGATTGCCTGGGAACGATACGGCTTTCACATTTGCGGAGAAGCGCTAAGCGGCAGCGAGGCGCTCCGAATGATACAGGATCATCGCCCCGAGCTGGTGATCACGGACATCAATATGCCGAACCTGAGCGGCCTTGAGCTGATTGAGCAGTGTAACCGGCTGCTGCCGAAGCCTCCGAAATTCGTCGTGCTGAGCGGTTACGATGATTTTGACTATGCGCGCATCGCCATGCGGCAGAAGGTCGCGGAATATTTGCTCAAGCCGATCGATGATGAAGATATATATAGTCTGCTGGTCAAGCTGAATGCCAGTCTTCAGGAGGAACGGGCCGCGGAGCAAAGTCAGAGGAAGCAGCAGGCCTTCATCGTAAACAATATCATTAACCGTTTGATCCAGGGCGAGTCCGGCGAACGCCTGTGGCAGCAGGCGGCCAGTGCAATGAAAATTCGGGAGGAATCGGAATTGCAGTGTCTTCTGGTTGATGCCGCCCCGATGACTGTGGATTTGAACGCCTGGGTCGCCTCGTCATTTCCTGACGAAAGGGTTCATGCTTTTCAGGATTCCTCGGGCAGAACAGGTCTGCTCGTTCCATCGGAATGCCTCCCAGGCCGGGTGGAGGAAGCCGCTATGGAGCTGCATAAGCACGTATCCGTCAGCTCCGGGGAACCCGTCCTGGTGGCGATCAGCAGCAAAGGCTGCGGCATCGGATCGATCAGGGAACTGTACAGGCAGGCGGCTCAAGTGGTGCAGGTGAAGCGCGGCCAGGGCAGAGACGGCCTGTTTTATTTTTGCGGCGATTATCAGGGAGCAACGAAATTTGAGGCCCATAAAGAGAAGCTCGATCAGCTGTTAGATGCTGTCATGGCTGGGCATGTCGAGGACATCGACAGCTGCGCCAGGGAATTCATCGCTTCTTTTGCCTGCCGTGTGCCGGATATTGAGCTGACTAAGGCCTATGTCGTGAATCTGGAATGGATCATTTTCGAGCGGATCGCTGAACTGGGCGGAGACCCGGACAGGCTGATGGAAGAGCTTCAGAACGGGTATGGCTTCTTGGGAGAACTGGCGGACTATAGCATGATTGAGCGATACGTACTGCAGTTATGTGTCCGCGGGGCCTCCCGGTTAAACGAGCTTAAACGGGAGAATGAATCCAACACGATATTCCATGTCATTCAGTACGTGGACCGGGAGTTCCGCAGCAAGCTGCAGCTTCAGGAGCTGGCCCGGCAGTTTCATATGAATGCGACTTATTTGGGGCAATTGTTCAAGAAGAACACAGGGCAATCGTTTAATGCCTATTTGAACGAGAAGCGGATTGAGGAAGCCAAGCGCCTGCTGAAGCGAACACAGCTGAAAATTTCCGATGTTGCACTGCAGGTCGGGTACCCCAATACGGACTATTTTATTAATAAATTCAAGCTAAGTACGGGGATGCTGCCCTCAGCCTACAAGCAGGATGCCGGGACAAAGGCTGCTCCGGAACAGGGAGGATCCGCAGATGCTTGAGAGAAAGTGGAAGCTTAGAAAAATCGTAAACGATATCCCGTTGAACTTTAAGTTTCTGCTCATTTTTTTTGTTGGCGTGCTTCTGCCGATTATCCTTTTGAATCTTTTATTCATGGACCGCATGTCCCATCTGATTAAGTCAAGGGAGGAGCAGAACCTTGAGATTTCGCTGGAGCGGGCCCGAAAGGACATTCATGATTATCTTGATGGCGGTGTAGCTGTTAGTCATGCTTTGAGCAGGGACAAGACGCTGTACGAGATGCTGGATCAGACATACGAGGATCCGCTGGATTTCTATACGGCGTTTGACGAACAGCTTCGACATCGGGTAACGAGCTATATGCCGGTAAATAACCAGATTCAGCGCATTACGATTTTTACGGATAATGAGTCCATCGTAAGCGGAGGGAATTATCAGGTCATCAACGAGGAAGTGAAGAACAGCGACTGGTATAAGTTGTGGAAGAAGTCGAACGAGCGAGTGCTGGTTACGGCGTATCAGGCGACGGACAGCAGTGATAAGGCGTTAACGGCTCCCTACTTAAGCGTCATTGAGAAAATGGATTACATCGATCATTTCGATACGTACGACAAGCTGCTTCGCATCGATATCGATTTAAGCAAAATTTACGATGTGATTGTGCGGGAAAGGGACTATCTGAACCTCTACCTGGTCAATGAGCATAATCAGATCATTATGTCGGCGCAAAGCGGCTACCAGCGAAACAGCGTCGATCCCTACACTGTATTCAGGCTTCCAGAGCAGTACAGCAACGAGGATGTGCATATGGTTTCGATCGGTACGGCCAAGTATGTAAAGGGCTGGCGGCTGATCGGGATGGCGGAAGGCACGCGGATTACGAAGGCGATGCTCGATATGCGATTATTCATCGGCGCGATAGCTGCTGCTGTCACCTTGATGGCTACCATGTTTATCTATGTCATGCTGAGGTCTTACAACTATCGGGTTAAGCGGCTGTCCCGGCATATGCAGAAGGTGTCCAATGAGAAATTCGATCTGATCCAGATCGACGAAGGGCGCGATGAAATCGGCGGGTTGATCCGCAATTTTAACGGGATGACCGCCAAGATCAACGCTCTGATCAACAACGTATACAAGCTGGAAATTCAGAAGAAGAACCTGGAGATGGAACGTGTTCGTGCTGAGCTTAATTTTATGCAGAGCCAGATGAATCCCCATTTCTTGTTCAATACGCTTAACGCGATTTTGGTCGTCTGTACGAAGAACAACTACTCAGATGTGACTGATATTATTAAGAGTCTGTCAAAGCTGCTGCGGCGCCTGCTTAGCTGGAAGGAAGATCTCGTATCCCTGGAGGAAGAGCTGGTGTTCATTGAAATGTATTTGAAAATTGAGAAGTTCCGTTTTAGGGAAAAGTTCGATTATCAGTTCGAGATTGAGGAGGAAGCGCTAGGCTATAAAATTCCGAAAATGAGCATACAGCCGCTCGTTGAAAACGCCTGCAAGCATGGTATCCAGGCAATCGATGGGTTGGGCACAGTACGAATTAGCGCCACGGTGAAGGATGCCCGCCTGCGGGTTGTCATCGCGGATAATGGAAAGGGAATGGAGGCCGCCAAGCTGCGGGAGGTCATTCTTGCCGTGCGCAACGAGAGCTCCTCGGGAACGAGCATTGGCATTCGCAACGTGTATCGCAGGCTGGAGCTGTATTACGACGATCAGGTGCGCTTTGACATCGTCAGCCGGCCTGATGAAGGAACTGAGGTAAGTTATGAAATTCCGCTCAAGCTTCTAGATCATACATAACCAAGGGGGAAGGGAACGATATGACTTTCAAGGTGCTCTTGATCGACGATGAGCCCGGTGCGCTGGAAGGGATGCAGCTATGGATCGACTGGCCAGGCATCGGGTTTGAGGTGTGTGGAACCGGGAGCAACGGGATTGAAGGACTACGGCTGATCCGGGAGCTACAGCCGGATTTGGTCGTAACGGACGTCAATATGCCTCTTATGGACGGACTGGAAATGATTGCGGCCTGGCAAGCGGAGGGTGCGCGCAATGTCCGCTTCGTTATTCTCAGCGGATACAGTGATTTTGAATATGCCCAGAAGGCGCTCCGTTATGGCGTCAATCGTTACTTGTTGAAGCCGATCATTCCTGAAGAGGCTTTGGATGAATTGGCGGAAATCCATAAGGAGCTGGCACAGGAGAAGGAGAGGCAGAGTTTAAGCCAAATCGCGTCTTACGAGGAGATCGTAACCTGCATCAGGGATGTGCTGCAGAACCAGGCGCAGGACCAGGCGGCATGCTCGGTACTAAACCGCGTATCGCAAGCACGGGAGACGTGGAATTTCTGCCTCGTGCAGACAGAAGGAGCCGCGTTTGCTGAGCTGCGGAGCAGGGCGGCTGCCCTGCTGTATCAGGAAGAAGCGATGTATTTAATCAATTTGGATATGAACCGCTTCGGCATCGTATATGGCGAACGTTGTCAAGCAGAGGCGCGTTCTGCAGACCGGCTGTTTCAGGAGCTGGTGCAGCTTTATGCCGGGCAGCGCGTCTTTATGGCCGCGGGCGAGGGCGGGAATACCTTGCTGCAGATCGGCCATAGCTACCGTACCGCGAAGGAAGCGATGATGTATAAATTTTATGACACAGGGTACGACCGCGTTCTGAGGTATGAGCAGATTGCCAAGCGTCCTTTGAATTACCACTATGACCAGCTGCAGCTGGCAGAAGGGATCATTGGCGCGGTTTCGCTTCTGGATCAGGATGCCTTCAGGGAAACGGTTGAGTCGGCAGCCCGTACCTTCCGGGAAATTTTCGTGGCTCCGGAAATTGTCAGGAAGATCGTGATCCACATCATGTGGAGAATTATGGAGTACTTGAAAGAGACGAGCGATCCGGAGACAGAGCTGCTGCTCGAGAAATACGGGCTTCCCGGTTTATCGGATTCGGTGCTTATAATGGACGATTTGCTCGAGCTGCTGCAAGCCTTCGGAATGGATAGCATCGAGCTGCTTCTACGGGAGCAATCCAAGCAATCACAGGGTATCGTGCAGGAAATCAACGATTACATTCGCGAGCATTACCGCGAGCGCCTCACGGTGAAGAAATTAGGCGAAATTTTCTACATGCATCCAGCATATCTGGGTCAGCTGCTGCTGAAGAGGAACGGAATCAGCTTTAACGAGCTTGTGCATAATCTGCGAATCGAGGAGGCGGTGCGCTTGCTCGAGCAGAGCGAGCTGAAGAACAGCGAAATTGCCGAACAAGTCGGATACAGCCATTATGGCCAGTTTTTCAAGCAATTCGAAATCCGGATGCGGATGTCGCCGAGCGAATATAAAAGCAGCAGGTTCTAATATTTTTAGGGTTAATCCTTTAATTGTGCTATAGTTCGGCTCTGACAGCGCTTCTAAAATAAAGATAGGTTACATGAAAGGGCTTACAAAAAAGTGGCTTGTGTAGCTAAAAAATTTGCGGAGGTGCTTTTTTACATGGGGGGTAAGTCTAAATCGTTGTTTCGGCTCGGCACGATCCTGCTACTATCGCTCAGCGTCATTCTGTCAGGATGCAGCGGCGGCGCGAAGTTGGGTGGAGGCAAAAATACTCCGGAGCAATCAGCGGGCGAGAACAATGGCGGTAAGGTAGAACCATTTGAAATCAGCGTCTTTATTGGAGAGGCCGGTCAACAGCCAACACCAGACAACAAGATATACAAGATGATTAAAGAAGAGACCGGTGCTTCCTTCAAATTTGAATTTTTGGCGGGTGACATTGATCAGAAGCTGGGCGTTATGATTGCAGGCTCGGACTATCCTGATCTGATGACGGGAAATACAAAGCTGACTGCAGCAGGGGCTTATATCCCTCTAGAGGATTTGATTGAGGAACACGCTCCAAACTTGAAAAAGCATTATGAAAGATACTGGAATATGATGAAGGACCCAGATGACGGTCATATTTATATTCTTCCGAACTATGGCGTTTTGAACGGCGACCCTGTCAGCAACTGGTATGCAGGACCGGCCTTCTGGATCCAAAAGGCGGTATTGGAGGATGCAGGTTATCCTCAAGTCAAAACGCTGGATGAATACTTTGATTTGATCGCCAAGTACAAGGAGAAATACCCAACGATCGACGGAACCCCGACCATTGGTTTCGAGATCTTGAACTATGACTGGAGAAACTGGGGATTGTTCAACGCTCCGCAGCATTTGATCGGTCATCCGAATAACGGCGGCGTTGTTGTAGAAAACGGCAAAGCGGAGATTTTTGCCGATAAGGATTACGCGAAGCGGTACTATCAGAAGCTGAATGAAATGAATGCAGCCGGATTGGTCGATAAAGAGGCATTTACGCAAAACTTTGACCAGTATATGGCCAAAATTTCAAGCGGCGCCGTTCTCGGCATGTTTGACCAGCATTGGAATTTCCAACAAGCTGAGGAATCTTTGATTACACAGGAGAGGTTCGAAAGAACTTATATCGGTCTTCCTCTCGTATACGATACAAGCATCAGGGATCACTACAAGGATCGTCCGGCACTGAACCTCAACAACGGTTTTGGTATCAGTGTCAACGCGAAGGATCCTGTCAAGATTATTAAGTTAATGGATCGCTTGATCGAAGAGGACTGGCAGAAAATTCTCCTTTGGGGAATTCCAGACGAGGACTACTACGTCAATGAGGAAGGCCGCTTCATGAAAACGCAAGAGCAGCGCGATAATTTTAATGACGGCACCTGGAAATTGGGCAATAAAGCGGATGCTTGGGTTAAATTTGCACCGAAAATGGAAGGTTTTTTCTCCGATGGGAACTCCACGGATGCAGCCGCTCAACCTGAGGAATTCAAGGCTGGGTTGAAACCGTATGACAGGCAGTTCCTTGAAGCTTACGGCTTCGACAGCCCGGTTCAATTCTTTAGTGAGGCACCGGAGAATGACATTGCTTATCCGGCTTGGTCCATAGACTTGGTCGATGGATCCGAAGCGAAAATTGTAAATACGAAGCAAAATGAATTGTCAACGAAGTATTTGCCGAAAGCCATTCTTGCCAAACCAAGCGAATTCGATAAAGTGTGGAACGAGTATGTGTCCGAAATCGGCAAGCTGAACATCAAGGCGTATGAAGATCGTATTAATGAAGTATTGCAGTGGAGAACGGATACCTGGTCAGTGAAATAAGGCATTGGGGTTGAATCGGAAGGTGGAGGGCGGACTTGCTTTTGTCTCCCACCTTCCGCAATTACAGGTTTTGGGGAGAAAACGCTTATGGATGAGACATTAACGAAAAACCGTACCGTCCGGAAGTCTAAAAAAGAAAAGAAAATGACCTGGTCCCTCATTAAAAGCCAGAGTCAGCTGATCTATATGTCAGTGCCACTTCTGGCTTACATTGTTTTATTCGCCTATGTTCCAATTTGGGGTTGGACCATGGCCTTCCAGGACTATAAGCCGGCGCGCAGCTTCGGTGATCAGAAATGGGTAGGTTTTAAACACTTCGAATTTTTGTTTAAAGACGACAGTTTTTTGCAGGTACTACGAAATACGCTTGCGATGAGTATTATTAATCTAATTCTTGGCTTTACAACCGCGATCATATTGGCTTTATTGCTGAATGAAATCAAGAAAATATTTTGGAAAAGAACCGTGCAGACGATATCCTATCTGCCGCACTTTTTATCTTGGATTATCGTAACTGGAATTGTAGCGACCTCGCTAGCTTCAGACGGAATTGTCAACGACGTCCTGCTTAAGCTGAATCTGATTAAAGAGCCCATTCAATGGCTCAGCGAAGGCAAGTATTTCTGGGGTATTGTCGGTGCATCGCATGTGTGGAAAGAAGTCGGCTGGAATACGATCATCTATTTGGCCGCCATGTCCGCGATCGATCCCGCACTATACGAAGCCGCAGATATTGATGGAGCAAGCCGTTATAGGAAAATGCTCCATATTACGCTGCCGGGCATAAAACCAACGATTATTATTCTGTTGATCATGTCGATCGGTCATATTCTCGAAGCCGGCTTTGAAGTTCAATATCTGCTAGGCAACGGCCTTGTGCTCGACTGGTCGCAGACCATAGATATTTTCGTGTTGAAATACGGGCTTGCTCAAGGCAATTACTCACTAGCTACTGCTGCTGGTATATTTAAAACGGTTGTTAGCGTGACCATGCTGCTCTTTGCAAACTGGATGGCTAAACGACTAGGGGAAGAGAGGCTGTTATAGTATGGCAAATTATTCAACCACCCCAGGACCAGCAACTGCTGCGGCAGTCAATAAACGTATAAGAAGAGGACGGATAGAGCCGATCATCTTTCATACACTCAACACGATATTCATGATCATCTTGGTCATCGTCACCTTGTATCCATTTCTGAACACGATCGTCGTATCCTTTAATGCTGGGAGCGATACGATCCGTGGCGGATTATATCTTTGGCCAAGGGCATTCACCTTGCAGAACTACAAGGCGGTTTTCGTTTCGGGAACGATATATAACGCATTTGTGGTTTCGGTAGCCAGAACGGTGCTTTCGACCTTGCTGAATCTGTTCCTGACCACGATGCTGGCTTACACGCTGAGCCGGCGGGAATATGTGTTCCGCAAGCCGATTACCTTCATTTTCATCCTGACGATGTACTTTAACGCCGGTCTGATTCCAGGCTACTTCCTGATGAAGGACCTGCACTTGATCAACACGTTCTGGGTGTACGTAATCCCTTCAATGATCAGCGCGTTTAACATGATTGTTATCCGTACCTATATCGGATCTATTTCCGAAAGCTTAGTCGAGTCGGCGAGGATCGATGGAGCCGGTGATTTCAAAATTTTCTGGCAGATCATCTTCCCGCTCTGCAAGCCGGTGTTGGCCACTATTGCATTGTTTGTTGCTGTCGGGGCGTGGAACTCCTGGTTTGATGCCTTTATTTACACCTCTTCTAGGCAGGAACTAAGCACCTTGCAATACGAGCTGATGAAGCTGTTATCCTCGAGTATGAATGCTAATAACAATCCTTCAGTAGCTGCAGGGGCAGGCATGACTCAGGGGGCAGCCACGCAAATGGTGACGCCTTTATCGATTCGGGCTGCGGTGACGGTTGTGGCTTCCGTGCCTATTCTGCTGGTGTATCCATTCATGCAGAAATACTTCGTCGTCGGTTTGAACGTAGGGAGTGTTAAAGAGTAACGGAACTGGGGCATGCAATGCCTGGACTAATCATCAGTCAGGAGGAAGCTATTTTGACGAATAGAACACGTACGGAAGCGGCATTGAAGGATATTTTTGCAGATGATTTTCGGATCGGTGCTGCCGTCAACCCGCTGACCATACGGACGCAGGAGGAATTGCTGGCTTATCATTTCAATAGCATTACGGCGGAGAATGAAATGAAATTCGCCAGCGTACAGCCGGAAGAGGGGGCCTATACATTCGACGAGGCGGATCGAATAGCGGCGTTTGCCCGGAAGCACGGCATGGCTATGCGGGGACACACCCTGGTGTGGCATAACCAGTCCACTGGCTGGCTGTTTGAAGATAAGCAGGGGAACCCGGTAGATCGGGCAACCTTGCTCGAGAGGATGAAATCTCATATCCACACGGTGGCAGGCCGTTATAAAGGCGAGATTTACGCTTGGGATGTGGTGAACGAGGTTATCGCGGACGAAGGGGATGACCTGCTGCGCCGTTCGAAATGGCTGGATATTGCCGGACCGGAATTCATTGCACGGGCATTTGAATATGCGCATGAAGCCGACCCAGGCGCAGCCCTCTTCTATAACGATTACAATGAATCTCATCCAGGGAAGCGCGATAAGATCTATACTTTAGTGAAGTCGCTACTGGATCAAGGTGTGCCTATTCACGGCATCGGCCTGCAGGCCCACTGGAATCTATACAGTCCTTCATTGGATGACATTCGCGCGGCAATGGACAAATACGCCAGCCTCGGTCTGCAGCTGCAGCTGACTGAACTGGATATGTCGATGTTCCGGTTTGATGACAAGCGTACCGATGTGGCGGAGCCAACGGCGGAAATGCTCGAGCTCCAGGCCGAGCGATACGAAGCTATCTTCAGATTGCTGAAGGAATACAGGGATGCGATTACTTCCGTGACCTTTTGGGGAGCGGCGGACGACTATACCTGGCTGAACGATTTTCCAGTGCGCGGGCGAAAAAATTGGCCATTCCTGTTTGATGAACAGCATGATCCAAAACCGGCTTTTCATCGGATCGCTGCGCTTAAAGGCTAATCATCTTCGCTTTAGGATATTGGGGTCCTATGGAGTGAAGCATAGTGCCAGGGCAGAGTATACGGGGAAGTCGATATCTATTTTCTATAAAAAAAGGGAGTCCTCCGGACCAATGTCATTAAGTTAGGGCGCAGATCCAAATATCGTGAAAAGAGCAGGTTATCGAAAAGATAGCCCGCTCTTTTTTTGCATGCAAAAGAAAAAAGGACTTGACAAATGGATGGAAGTGTGTGGCGA
>NZ_WNZW01000018.1 GCF_009725165.1 Paenibacillus woosongensis | reverse complement strand
TATATTGAATTTTATTACAACCGCAAGCGAATGCATGGTGCACTTGGCTATCTTTCACCTGTTCGTTTTGCTGAACAATTTAACAGAAAATCTGTCGCATGAGTGTCCACTTTCTTGACAGAGGTCCATAAGGTCCGCAAGAGAACAGCAGGAATAGAGACAGCAAAAAGACAACCAGTACTCGCCTTTCAAATGATCGCTACAGGTGAAAATGGGGACTAAGTGTATTTTATGCATTAATTTTGCCACTTTTTTTAAAAGTTACTTGAACTAAATGTAATTCATGCAGTAGTAATACCTTAATTTGCTTAAATCTTTGTAATAGCCCGAAATTAAATGTAGGTTCTGTAGTTAACTCCCCGCAATACCCCAAAATCCGCTCCAACTAAATGTAGGAAGTACATCTAGATCTTCCTTCCAATAGTGCTACCACCTCTGTAGCGTCCCAATTGGGCAAAGAATTCGTCAATTAGCCATTTACTATTGTCTGGTTAATGCTTGCTGAGTAACCCCGCATATATTAATGATAAATATTGTGCACATGTTTAGAAATAACGTTTTGCCCCTGCATATGCGGCGCCATAATAGTCATCTCCAAAGATGTATTCCAGTTGGACTCCATCCCGCGGATCCGTATCGGCATTAATCATCAAATCGTTTCCTAAATAGATTGCAACGTGAGTGATTGTTTCGGAACCATGCTCTTTAAAAAATACAAGGTCCCCTTTTCTTAATTGATCCTTTGGCACATAGGTTCCATATTGATATTGCCAATTAGAGGTTCTTGGCAATTTGATTCCCGCTCTGCCATACACGTATTGAGTGAATGACGAACAATCCAATGCAACCCAAGGTTTTTCCCCGCCCCACACATAAGGAACATCAAACTGATCCTTTGCCACGGCGATGATGTAATCCGCTTTCTCCTCCCAATTGGCGTTCGGCGGTATGGATGGTGGTGCAGTAGGGACATTGATTACTAGACCGGGAAAAATGTGCTGAGGATCTTTTACCTTGGTATTGGCTTCAAGTAAATAGGAAAGGGGGATCCCATTACTTCGAGCAATGCTCCAGAACGTATCGCCCGTTTGTATCTTATAAGTGGTCCTGGATACTTCATTCGCAGGGATTAATCCCGGTGCCGGTTTATGACCATGAGGCAGGCTGACCAATAAACCTCTCCAAATATTTTCCGGATCCACTAAGGAATTGATTTTTTGCAGCTCGGACACATCTACATCAAAATCCTTGGCAATGGACCAAAATGTCTCGTTACCCTTGGCTGTATATTGATCGTATGGAACCGCAAAGCATGTTTGCGTGAGGATTGCATTTACAAATACAACGGCGGCTACAATTAGCTTTTTCAAAGGAACTCCTCCATTTATTTTTTTATAGAATATCCTGATCTGCAGTTTACTTATCCAGAGAGCATGTGTTTTTTTGGGACTCGAGATAATACTAGGGGCTGCGGGGTCCTGAGAGAGTAGGATGCTACTAAGGCAAAAGGCAACCGCGCGCTAGGAGCTGCTAAACCGTATGCTGGAAGCTGCGCAAATATGAAGAAGCATCGTTGTTTATGAATCGGTGTGTTTTTGTACTGCTCAGTGTTTTGACTGGAATTAGGCACCTAACGGACAGGAGAGCCCCTATTTATGGTTTTTGTACGAATTCAGCGCCACAACGGACACAGAAGGCGCTATTTAGTAAAGTTCGTTTATGAACACATCAGATTTGGGCAAATAAGTCCCCCTGTGTCCGTTAGGTTCGAAAAAAGCGGCATTTATGCGATATAGAGGAACTAGGGTCCGTAAGGGTGCAGCATAACTAAAAGACAGCAGCCTTAGGCTGGTTCAAAGACCAAAAGCCGGCTCAAAGGCTGGCGACTTGGCTTAAAGACTTGACTAATGGGTATGGCTAATAGCTTGACTCGAAGCGTGGTGATTCAATGCACGGATTCAATGTACGGATTTAATGCACGGATTTAATGCACTGACCCAAAGCCTTTGACTCAAAGGTTTGTCTCAACAACTTCTAAAGCACTCACTCAAATCACTGACTCTTCAGGGCTGACTGAAAGCACCCGATCTTAAGCACCCGGCTCTAGTTACGCCTAGTCACGCCTTTTTAGATTGCTTTCTTGAATAACTTCCCTGCCTCAGGTTACACTGAAATGTATAAGACACCTCTTGGCAAAGTATGAAATTGTGATATAATAAAGTTAAAGTCAAAGAAAGTCAAAGTCAACAAACGGTAGCCATAACGAATTATACGGAGAACTTTGCCGGACGAGGCGGCATGTCGTGTCGGCTTAACGTTTGAGCATGGGAGGGATGATGGATTGCGTAATATCTCCGATATTATCGAACAATATCTCAAGGGTATTTTGCATCAAAGTCCTGAAGGAACCGTTGAAATTCAACGCAATGATCTGGCTGACCGGTTTTCCTGCGTTCCATCGCAAATCAACTATGTAATCAGTACCAGGTTTACCCTTGAGAAAGGGTACTTGGTTGAAAGCAAACGGGGCGGCGGCGGTTACATCAGGATTCGGCGTATCGAGCTGCCTGGTCCGACCAGCCTGCATACCCATTTGCATCATACGATTGGCGATGAAATGGGTCAAACGGCTGCGGAAGGGCTAATATATCAACTGGAGGAGGCTCGTTTCTTGAACAGCCGAGAGGCGGCACTCATGCGAGCGGCTATCTCCAGGGAAGTCTTGATGCTAAAACTGCCTGAACGCGATCGGCTTCGGGCAAGAATCATGAAGGCCATGTTGATTTCACTTTTAGGTTAACGAGTCTATCCGTAAGGGAGGGGACGTTCCATGCATTGTCAGGAATGCGGCAAACGACCTGCAACATTGCATTTTACCAAAATTGTGAACGGCGAGAAAACGGAGTTTCACATTTGTGAAACCTGTGCCAGAGAAAAAGGCGAGCTTATTCCAGGGACTTCAGGCGGATTTTCGATCCATAGCCTGCTGTCCGGACTGCTGGATTTCACCCCTGGCAGTCACGCCCACGGGACCAAGGCACCCGAGAACCTGCGCTGCGAAGAGTGCGGGCTGACTTATTCCCAATTCAGCAAGCTTGGGCGTTTTGGATGCAGCTCCTGTTATAAATATTTCAATGACCGTCTTGACCCGCTCTTCAAGAGAGTACACGGCAATACGGTTCATGTAGGCAAAGTGCCCAAAAGGGTTGGCGGGCATATTCAAATCAAGCGCAAGCTCGATGACCTTCGCAGAGAGCTGCAGTATCGGATTCATCAGGAAGAATTCGAGGAGGCCGCCGCCCTGCGGGATCAAATACGCGAGCTTGAGAAGAACATTTCCGAGGAGTAGGAGGAGTGGGCGATGGCAAATCTTCGGTTTACAGAACAACCGCTTAGCGAATGGATGAGAAGCGGAGGCAAGGAGTCCGAAATCGTCATCAGCAGCCGTGTCCGAATTGCGCGAAATTTGCTGAACAGGCCATTCCCTATGCTGGCGACCAACCAGCAATCCGAGGACGTGCTGAATCAGCTGGAGAGCGTACTGCAAGATCAAAGGATGCAGCAGTTCGGGCCGTTGTCTTCGGTTCTCCTAGCCGATTTGGATGAGCTGGACAAAAAAGTGCTCGTTGAGAAGCATCTCATCAGCCCGAATTTGGCTAATGAGTCCAGACACGGCGCCGTCTTTATCAGCGATGACGAAAGCCTCAGCATCATGGTGAATGAAGAGGATCATTTGCGTATTCAATGCCTTTATCCCGGCCTGCAGATTGAGGAGGCTTGGGAGAAGGCGACCGCGGTGGATGATATTTTCGAGGCACAGGTGGATTATGCCTTTGACGATAACCGCGGTTTCCTTACCAGCTGCCCTACGAATGTAGGGACAGGACTTCGGGCCTCCGTCATGATGCATTTGCCGGCGCTGGTTCTAACTCAGCAAATAAATCGAATCCTGTCGGCTGTGTCCCAGGTCGGATTGACAGTCCGCGGCATTTATGGCGAAGGCAGCGAAGCGACAGGGAACTTGTTTCAAATCTCAAATCAGATTACACTGGGACAAAGCGAATCTGAAATTATTGAAAATTTGTACAGCGTCGTGATGCAGATCATCGAGCATGAGAAATCGGCGAGGGAGAGACTGCTCTCCGAATCCCGCCTGCGAATGACCGATCGCGTCATGCGCTCCTATGGCATTTTGTTATACGCAGCGATTATAGACTCTAAGGAGGCGGCGCAGCGGCTGTCCGACGTCAGACTCGGCGTAGATCTGGGATTGATCGATACGCTGCCCGTACAGGTGCTGAATGAATTGAATGTCATGACCCAGCCTGGTTTTTTGCAGAAAAAATTTCAGGTCAGCATGTCTCCGGGCGAACGCGATATGTACCGCGCTAAGCTGATCCGAGAGAAATTGGGTAAATAAGAAACAACATTCATGGAGGTGTAGGAGTATGATGTTTGGAAGATTTACGGAGCGTGCCCAGAAGGTTTTGGCACTTGCCCAAGAAGAAGCCGTACGGTTAGGGCATAACAATATTGGAACAGAGCATATTTTGCTTGGTTTGATTCGTGAAGGGGAAGGAATTGCCGCTAAAGCATTAATCGGGCTTGGACTGGGTCTTGAGAAAATCCAGGACGAAGTAGAGACGCTGATCGGCCGCGGCCAGGAGCAACCGGCGAATATCGCTTATACGCCGAGAGCCAAGAAGGTTATCGAACTATCCATGGATGAAGCTCGCAAGCTCGGCCATACCTATGTGGGAACAGAGCATATTCTGCTTGGCTTGATTCGTGAAGGCGAGGGCGTTGCTGCCCGGGTATTGAATAACCTGGGTATCAGTCTGAACAAAGCGCGTCAGCAAGTGCTGCAGCTGCTGGGCAGCAGCGAGGCTGTGTCCAGTCATCATGGCACGCCAGCTAACGTGAATACGCCGACGTTGGATAGTCTAGCTCGCGATTTGACGGAATCCGCCAAAGAGAGCAATCTTGACCCGGTTATCGGCCGAAGCAAGGAAATCGAGCGGGTCATTCAGGTGCTCAGCCGCCGGACGAAGAACAACCCGGTGCTGATCGGTGAGCCTGGCGTAGGGAAGACAGCTATTGCTGAAGGATTGGCTCAGAAGATTATCAATAATGAAATTCCGGAGACACTGCGCGACAAAAGAGTCATGACCCTCGATATGGGTTCTGTCGTAGCCGGTACGAAATATCGCGGCGAATTCGAGGATCGCTTGAAGAAAATCATGGATGAAATCCGTCAAGCCGGGAATATCATCCTGTTCATTGATGAATTGCATACCCTGATTGGGGCAGGCGGTGCGGAAGGTGCCATCGATGCCTCGAACATCCTGAAGCCGGCGCTGGCCCGCGGCGAGCTGCAATGCATCGGGGCAACGACGCTGGATGAATACCGCAAGTATATCGAGAAGGATGCTGCGCTTGAGCGCCGTTTCCAACCGATAACGGTTGATCAGCCTTCCGTTGACGAAGCCATTCAAATTCTGCATGGACTTCGCGACCGCTATGAGGCCCATCACCGCGTTAAGATTACCGATGAAGCGATTGAACAGGCGGTTAAGCTGTCCGACCGCTATATCCAGGATCGCTTTCTGCCGGATAAAGCCATCGACTTGATCGATGAGGCGGGCTCAAAGGTAAGACTGAACTCTTATACGGTACCGCCTAATCTGAAGCAGTTGGAGAGCCGTCTGGAAGACATCCGCAAAGAGAAAGACGCGGCTGTACAGAGCCAGGAGTTTGAGAAAGCGGCAGCACTGCGCGATACGGAGCAGAAAATCCGCGAGGAGCTCGACGTCACGAAGAACCAATGGAAAGAGAAACAGGGCCGTACCGACTCCGAAGTTACGCCTGAGGACATTGCACAGGTTGTAGCAAGCTGGACTGGTATTCCAGTCAATAAGCTGAAGGAAGAGGAAACGGAAAGACTGCTCAATATGGAGCAAATCCTGCATGAGCGTGTTATCGGGCAGGACGAAGCCGTTAAAGCGGTCAGCCGGGCGATTCGCCGGGCGCGTGCCGGTCTGAAGGATCCGAAGCGTCCGATGGGCTCCTTTATCTTCCTAGGCCCAACTGGGGTAGGTAAGACTGAGCTGGCGCGGGCCCTGGCCGAAGCCATGTTCGGCGACGAAAATGCGGTTATCCGCATCGACATGTCCGAATATATGGAGAAGCACTCCACGGCTCGTCTCGTTGGCGCTCCTCCAGGATATGTTGGTTATGAAGAAGGCGGCCAGCTGACGGAGAAAGTACGCCGCAAGCCATATTCGGTCGTACTCTTGGATGAAATCGAGAAGGCGCACCCTGAGGTATTCAATATTTTGCTGCAAGTGCTGGAGGATGGCCGTTTGACGGACTCCAAAGGACGTGTGGTAGACTTCCGCAATACACTGATCATTCTTACCTCGAACGTCGGGGCCGAAGCGATCAGACGCAATACGCGGCTTGGCTTTACTGCCGTAGACGACTCCGGGGCGGATTATGACAATATGAAAGGCAAAGTGATGGAAGAACTTAAGAAGAGCTTCCGTCCAGAATTCCTCAACCGGATCGATGAAATTATCGTATTCCACTCGCTGGAGCAGAAGCATATCGGCGAAATCGTTACGCTGATGGCAGAAGAGCTTCGCAAACGGCTGCATGAATACGAGGTGGACTTCGTACTGACCGATGAAGCCAAGGAGTTCTTGGCTAAAGAAGGCTTTGATCCAGCTTATGGAGCGCGTCCGCTTCGCAGAGCTATCCAGAAGCATATCGAGGATCGATTGTCTGAAGAATTGCTGACCGGAAACGTCAAGAAAGGCGATTCGCTGACGATTGATGTGGAGGATGGCAGCTTGACCGTGAATAAGACGGGGGCTTTTACCAAAAGCGCCAAGTAAATGAATAGTGAGCAAAACGATCTGAATCGTATTGCAAAGCGAATGCAAGACAGCCTGGGAATTTCGGTTTCCGGGGCTGTCTTTTCTTCGTATTTCCCATATTTGTATAAAGCGCCCGAAAAACCTTTACGTTAAATCAGAAACAGTGGTAAACTTTGAGTGTTACCCTTAGTGGTTTGGGCTGCAAGGTTTGTTAAATTTTGCAGATATTTTAAGGAGAGAAAAATGGTTAAAGTAAAAACAAAGTTTTTTTGCACGGAGTGCGGATATGAATCGCCGAAATGGTATGGGAAATGCCCGGGGTGCGGTTCATGGAACTCCATGGTCGAAGAAACGGAGAAAGTCGTAAAGACGCAGGGGATGTCCTCTGGTCTATTTCATACGAAAGAAAAACCGCTGCCCATCATAAACATAGAGAGCGGCAAAGAACCGCGCATCGTCACTGGTATAGGAGAACTGAACCGGGTGCTTGGCGGCGGAGTCGTACCCGGCTCGCTCGTACTGGTCGGCGGTGATCCAGGAATCGGAAAATCGACGCTGCTCCTGCAGACATCCCACGAAATGGCTCAGGCCGGATTGAAAGTACTTTATATATCCGGGGAGGAGTCAATCAGGCAGACGAAGCTGAGAGCCGAGCGGCTAGGAGCCTTGTCGCAAGAGCTGTATGTCCTCTGTGAGAGCGACATGGAAGCCATTGAATCGGCGATCGACGAGCTGAAGCCGAATTTCCTCGTCATCGACTCGATCCAAACCGTATATCTGCCGGAAGTGACAAGCGCGCCGGGAAGCGTATCCCAGGTTCGCGAATGTACTGCGCGCTTCATGCGCATTGCCAAAGGGCAGGGGATTGCCACGGTTCTGGTCGGGCATGTGACGAAGGAAGGAGCCATTGCCGGGCCAAGGCTGCTGGAGCATATGGTGGACTGCGTGCTGTATTTTGAAGGAGAACGGCATCACTCTTACCGCCTGCTTCGGGCGGTGAAGAACCGCTTCGGTTCTACGAACGAAATCGGCATATTTGAAATGAACGAATCCGGCTTGACCGAAGTAACTAACCCTTCGGAGCTGTTCCTATCCGAGAGGCCGCTTGGTGTCGCAGGCTCCACCGTCGTGGCGAGTATGGAAGGAACACGCCCGATGCTCGTGGAACTGCAGGCTCTGATCGCATCGACACATTTTCCTTCCCCGCGAAGGATGGCGACGGGTGTAGATCACCATCGGATGGGATTGATTATCGCCGTACTGGAGAAGCGGATGGGTATGTTCCTGCAAAATCAGGATGCTTACGTGAACCTTGCTGGCGGAGTGAAGCTGGATGAGCCGGCCGTTGATCTGGCGATTGCTGTTAGCATTGCTTCCAGCTTTCGCGATATTCCGACCAAGCCGGACGATGTCATCTTCGGGGAAGTTGGGCTTACCGGTGAAGTCCGGGCCGTCTCCAGGGCTGAGCAGAGGGTGAAGGAGGCAGCGAAGTTAGGATTCAAACGCGTTATTCTGCCGGAGAAGAGCATGAAGGGCTGGCAGAGTCCCGCAGGAATACAATTGATTGGCGTAAATACTGTTGCAGATGCGCTAGCTGTTGCGTTAGATTAGGGGGCATTAAGTTCATGAAGGAAAACACCCATGCGGAGAAAATGAATGATTTACTCAGACTCGTCGCGCCCGGCACCGCTTTTCGCGATGGACTTGAGAACGTGCTCCGGGCCAAGACCGGTGGGCTGATCGTTGTGGGATACAGCCCGGAAGTGATGGAAGTAGTTGAAGGAGGCTTCTCCATTAACTGTGACTTCTCGCCGAACTACTTATACGAGCTGGCCAAAATGGACGGAGCCATCATCATGAGCGAGGATCTTAAGAGAATATTGTATGCAAATACGCAGCTCATTCCCGATTCATCCATCTCCTCGTCGGAGACGGGGATTCGCCACCGGACGGCGGAGCGGGTAGCGAAGCAGACGGGCAAGCTGGTCGTCTCGATCTCCCAGCGCCGTAATATCATCACGTTATATCAAGGCGGGCTTCGTTATTCCCTGAAGGAGATTGGGGTTATCCTGACGAAAGCGAACCAGGCGATCCAAACCCTGGAGAAATACAGGGCTGTTCTCAATCAGGCCCTTACGAATTTGACGGCATCCGAGTTCGAAGAGCTGGTGACGATGCCCGAGGTCATTAATGTGATTCAGCGGGTTGAAATGGTGATTCGGATCAAAATGGAGATCAAACGGTTCATTAACGAACTGGGCTCCGAAGGCCGGTTGATTAGTATGCAAATGGAAGAGCTGGTTAGCAATATGGAGGAAGAAGCGTGGCTGTTATACAAAGACTATGCTAAGGAAGACAGCGATGAAGCCATTCGGGAAATTATCCTTGGATTGAAGCGATCCAGTGACGATGAGCTGCTTGAGATGAGCCATATCACCAGACTGCTCGGTTATCCGGCTTCGGCGGCAATGTCTGAAGACTTAGTGTCCCCGCGAGGTTATCGCGTGCTGAACAAAATCCCGCGTCTCCCGAACGTCATCATCCATAACCTTGTCGAGCGCTTCAAGCATCTTCCAGGGGTGCTGATGGCGACGATCGACGAGCTGGACGAAGTGGACGGCATTGGCGAGGTTCGGGCCAGAACGATCAAAGAAGGTCTTAAGCGGCTGCAGGAACAGGCTTTTATCGATAGGCAAATTTAAGCCTGTATGCCTGCGGGCCGAGTTTTCTTTTGGGAATTAAAGTAATTTGCTTCATAATCCGATAATAAGATTATTGGAAATCTATACGAGGTGAAGAGATGATTACAAAATCACTTCCGAATGTATTTACCCTGGGAAACTTATTTTTAGGGATGCTAGCCATTATTTTTGCTTTTGACGGCAAATACAGCATGTCCGCGATCATGGTCATTGTGGCGATGCTGCTCGACGGGCTGGACGGGCGGGTTGCGCGGGCGCTTGACGCCCAAAGCGAATTCGGCAAAGAGCTGGACTCATTGTCGGATATTATATCGTTTGGCGTCGCCCCTGCCCTGTTAATGTACTCTATTGCTTTTAACGGAATACATCCGGGGATTGCTTGGGCTGTTACGGCCATCTTCCCGATGTGCGGCGCGCTGAGATTGGCTCGATTTAATGTGCAAAAGGGAGTGCCGGGGTATTTCATCGGCCTGCCGATTCCAGCCGCGGGCGGTGTCATTGCCACATTGTCCCTGTTTCACAAGAATATGACGGCTCCTTACTTCATTTGCGGCATATTGCTCGTATCATACTTGATGGTTAGTTCCGTAAAGTATCCCAACTTCAAAAAGATCGGCCTTCCTAAAAAGGGAATTGCTTTAGCGCCGCTCGTTATCCTGCTTGCAGTCATGGTTGCGGTTCTTTTTCCAGAGGAATTATCCAAGCTTATCTTTATCCCGCTTGTCGTTTACGCAGCCTATGGCCTGAAGCAGAGCTTCGACAAATTGCTCCACCGCGGCAAGCAGGTAGATGACGATGAGGCCGAGGAAGCTTATCACAATCGTTGATATGTATTAATAAAAGCATGAGCGTCGGAGATCACGGCGTTCATGCTTTTATCTTTATTGGACTTATAAGTTTTACGGCCAAGCCGCATCGCCCGCAACTTATTCAAGCAAGTTCTGCAGTGATCAGGTCAGGTATACGTCTGTGTGCCCGAACGCACCATACTCTTTCACACGGGACCTTAGAGGGTTGGTTAAAAAAAGTTTAACGAATCTCATCCACGTTATTTGTGCATATTTGCAGCGATTTTAAAACCTAACGGTTCTTAGCCACCCTATTTACTGTGTATCCTCTGTTTTGGGGAGGTAAGGGATGAAATAACGTTGCCAGGATTCGTTACATCTTGGCTGAGGTGATTTTTGGACAAATAGCGATCGTAAGATTCGTTACACACGTTTTGGTCACATATGCGCGTCTCTGGACTCATGATCACGTTCTGGTTTGTTATTTACATCCTAATTTCGTGACCGCGTCTCACTCTCGTTAAGGGTGTCCCTTGTCACGGGGAGCTTGTATGTTCAAGGCCGGGCATTGTAGTCTGCTAAGTGCGATCAGCAGCAAGTATTGGTTGGCTGGCAAGATGGCGAAGATCTTTCATGTCCTATATTGCATCTCGTAAGGGAGAAGGTGCCTGGTACATAGCGGTACTAAGTTGGCTCCTGTGAGCTCCTGTAGTCTCTTATAGGTTTGTAGCCTCTTATAGGTTCATATAAGTACCTGTAGGCCCCTGTAGGTTCATGTAAGTACCCTTTAGGTTCCTGAGCGGTATTCCTGTTAAGAAGGATTGCTATAGTAGTAGAGCGTACTCGCAAGGGGACAAGCAGAACATGGCAGGCAGCTTTCCGGGTGAAGCGAACGAGGAAGGGATATGCAGCAGTGGTTCCGGGGAGTAGAAGCGTTCCTAAACATGACGTACCTGAATGGGGAAAAAAGCGTGCCTAGGTAGAGCCTAAGCGCATCCAACGCAAAGGAGTTCCTCGGTATCCCTCACGCTATGTCCATATGGTGAGTTCAGAGGCACAGCCCTTGGGCCCTCCCTTGGCAGGGAGGGGTGGGGGTGGGTGCAAAAAATACATCTATGATAAGTTAAACAATCCTAAAGTGGCACACTTCTGCGATTCCCGTCGGACGACTTCATCCATGTCGATCTCCAGCAAGTTACAGAGAGCAGACATATAAAAAAGGTTACGTCCCAGCTCATTGGTAACGGCATCCCGGCAGTTCTCGCAAAGTTCTCCTTGAACATGCTTGCGGATCGTTTCCTTGGCATGCTGCAGATCCATGCCGGGTTCGAATTGCTGTTTTGTGGCGTGAAGCTCGATGCAACCGCATTCAGTCACCGATTTAGTGACGGAGCGGACGACGGACGCATTGGTTTGTCCCAATTTGGACAGGACATCTAGCAAACTGCGGTGACGGAGTAACAAATCAGAAACTTGTTCTTGAAAAGATTGCAGGCTTTGAGCGCTCATTTTTCCATCCACCTCAAATATTATGAATTGAGTTCATTATATGCCACAATTTCCCCTCATATCAAGCTGGAATTGCCGTAATGATGGGGATTGTCCCATTTTTTCATCAGAAAAAAACTCGAATTTTGTAGTTTGTCTTCGTAATCGATCATCAAATATCTGACGCGTATCCGGGTCTCTCATCACAAATACAAAACAGCCTGGCATAAGAGTGGCCGTATCGTTGGCCCTTATGCCAGGCATCATGTCGAGCATCGACAAATACAAGATTTAGAAAAGTGTCCGTGCTTCCTATGAATTATTCGAAGCTATTCTGGTATTCCGCTAAAGCAGCTTCCATCGCCTGTGCCCATTCATCCAGGAAGTCCTGGGGACTCACTTTTCCCAAGAGTACGGATTGGAAGCCGGGCTCCAGTACGTTGAGCTGGATGGAGGAATAATCCGGCAAGTAAATCGGCGGGATCAGCACCTTGGTCGCCGGATCGGCAATGGCCTCGGACAAGGCCAGAATGTGCTGGCTGCTTTTAACCCAATCACTGTTTAAGGAGTCGATATGAGTCGGCATTTGGCCGATATTTTGATTCCAGTAGTTCTGACTTTCTTCACTGGCCAGGAAGGTCAGGAATTTCCAGGCGGCATCTTTATGTTTGGAAGATTTGAAGATCGCCAGGCCTACATTGTCGCCTCCGGTAACGACCCGATAGCCCTGCTGCGATTTCGGCAATGGAGAAGCCTTGAATTCTGCGGCATTCGCCCCGAATGCCTTGGTATGTTCCCCATAGGAGCCTAAATTATGCTGAAGCATGGCGGCGATTCCCGTATCGAAAACCGCGACCATTTCCTTGTAACCATTGGTTACGTCACTGGTTGGCGTGTTTGTTCCATAGAGCTGCACATACTGATTCAGAAATTCTACATGGGCAGGATCATTGACCGTTGCTTTGCCGTCCTGATCGAAATAGTCGGTAATTCCAGAATAGGCGTATAAAATCTCTGTCAGCTGCTTGGAGCTGCCCGAGCCGCCGCGTATCGTAAACCCGTAACGGTCTTTTGCAGAATCTGTCAATGCATCCGCCGTAGCAAAAAATTCATCAAAGGTTTGCGGCACGCCTATACCCGCATCCTCGAACCAATCAGCGCGATACCATAAGGTGCTGTAGTTGCTGGTATTCGGAATTTGATACAGCTTCCCGTCCGGTGCGGAGCTGCGGCTGCCGTCGATCGCGGAGGCTGCGATTTTGTCCTTCTCGCTCCAGCTGCTGAAGTAATCCTCCAGGTCCAGCAGAACCCCTTTGGCTACGAAGTCGGAAATCCAGAACTGGTTGATCCCGCCGATATCCGGCATATCATCAGAAGCAATGGCGACATCGTACTTCTGCTTGGCGCTTGAAGCGGGCAAGCCTACGTATTCGACCTTAATATTCGGATGGGCCGCCTCAAAGCGTTTGATCAACTCCTCGTAATGCGGGGTACGCTGCGGACCGGAGTTTTCATCCCAAAATGTAATCGTCACTGGTTTGCCGGGACTGTTGTCGCTATGGTTACCGCTATTCCCGCTATTACTCCCTCCTTGGCTCTCTGTCTTATTGGAACCGCAGCCGGTTAGAGCTAAAGCAAGAATTAGAACGATAGCCAGTATTGCGCCTGTATATTGTCTCATGTGCATCATGTGAGATACCCCCTATAATCGCTCGAATAACTTCATATGGTCTAGCTAAAGCCTAATAGACCTGAAACCTCAAATTCCTTAACCTTTAACTGCCCCTGCGCCGAGTCCTTGCACCAGGTATTTCTGTACGTAGGAGAACAGGATGACGACAGGCACGAGGGCAATGACACTGCCTGCGGCGAGAGCGCCGTAGTTGATATCGAACTCCCCTTGCATATAGCTGAGCCCGACAGGCAGGGTGAATAATGATTTCTTGGTGATGAACATCAGCGCGAATAAGAACTCATTCCATGCTCCTATAAAGGTAAAGACCGAGGTGGCCACAAGACCAGGTATCAAAATAGGGAGAATGACATGGAATATCGCTTGTAAGCGGTTGCAACCATCGACCTCGGCGGCCTCCTCCAGCGCTTCCGGGATGCCGCGAATGAATCCGCTCATCAGTATGGCATTGAAGGGGAGCTGGAACGCAGAATACGTGATAATCAAACCAAGATGTGTTCCTGTCAGCTGCATCGCCTTAAACTGCATAAACAGCGGAATCAGCAGCATGGCGCCGGGTACGAATTGCGTACAGAGCAGCAGGAGCATAAATGCGTTTTTCCCCTTGAAGCTGAAGCGGGAAATGGCGTATCCGGCCAGGATGGAAAGGACAAGCACGATCAACACGGTAGATAAAGCGATGAACATGCTGTTCCGAAAAAATAGCGAGAAGCCGACATTGTTCCACGACATGATGAAGTTGTCGAAGGTGGCGGGAGCAGGCCAATATTCAATCGGCATTTTTGTGATATCCCCTTCAAGCTTCAGCGACGTATTCAGCGTCCAATAGAACGGGACCATAATGAACAGGAGCAGAAGAGTGAGAGGCAGATAGCGATAAAAGAAAAGGCTGCAGTATTTCTCCAGCTTATGATTCATTCCTACTCCTCCTTCCCAAAGCCGCTGAATTTAAGGTACAGCGCCGCGAATATCGTCAGGAGTATCACGCCGATCACGGTAAGCGCTGAGCCGTAACCGTAATTATTCGATTTAATCGCCTGATTGGCGATATACATCGGCAAGGTCATTGTCATGTTGGCCGGTCCGCCGCCAGTCATCGTAAAGATCAGATCGACGTTGTTGAATTCCCAAACTGCTCTAAGCAGCGTGGTGAGGATGATGGTGTCTTTTAAAAACGGCAGCGTAATGCTAAAGAATGAGCGCCATCTGCCGCCGCCGTCCACTTTACAGGATTCGTACAGCTCGCCTGGAATGTTCTGCATGGCGGCCAGCAGCGTAATGGCGAAGAAAGGGATGCCCCGCCACAGCTCGGCCGTTACGATGGAGCCAAATGCAGTACTCGGATTGGCGGTCCAGGCCATGTTCTGCGAGATGAAGCCGATCCGTTTCAGCAGATCATTGATTACGCCAAAATGCTCATTAAACATAATGGACCACATCGTTGCCGTGATGACTCCCGAGATTGCCCAGGGGAGGAAGGCCGCTGCCCGGGCCAGCCCGCGGAACCGGAAGGTCTGATTTAGCAACAGCGCAAGGATCAGGCCCAGAAGCAATTGCAGAACGACCTCGGACAGCACCCATTTTAAAGAGATCACTAAGGTAGAGTAGAAGATTTTGTCTCCTGTGAAGATTTGCGTGAAATTATCGAACCCGGTAAAGCCGTTGGCATAAGGTTTTGTTGGATTGTAATCCTGCAGGCTGAGTATAAACACGTTAGCAATCGGGTAAAAAAGAAATCCGACCAATAGGATGACCGAAGGTGCGATAAACAGGTATGGCCACCATTTCTTGTTGTTCAGGGCATTCATGAAAGCGATCACCATCTCCTTTTGAACAAATTTGCGGTCCGAAGGGCTATCGGATTGGCACAAATTTATTATAAAATTCGCAGATGGGCTCAGGAATGCAATATCTTATGACGAGTGTTTCATATTTTAAGATTCGCCTTTAAAGGCTGAGGGTGAGCAGCCGGTGTATTTTTTGAAGCAGGTGCTGAAATATTGGGCATTGCTGTAGCCGACCAGCTCGGCGACTTCGTAGGACTTCAAGTCCTTCATGCGCAGCAGCTCCATGGCTACTTTCATGCGTGTTTCCAGAAGATAGTCGCTAAAGTTGATATTTTGCTCTTTTTTGAAAATATAGCTCAAATAAGTTGGGCTGATATGCACCTCATCGGCCACGTCCTGCAAAGAAAGGCGTTCCCGCATATAGTTTTGCTCAATAAAATCCATCGCCTGCTTGACGATTTCCTTCTGCTGGCTTTCTCTGCTGGCATTCATGGCGTTCGCCAAGAGAGAGGCCATCTGCCGGATTTCCGCGAAAACCTCTCTGACCGTTTGCTTCCGATGTATCAGCTCGGTTAGCCGGTTGAAATCATCCTCGTGAACGAGCTCGCGCAAATCGGCATCAGCGTAAATGAGAACGGCCGTTTCCAGCGCTTTTAGCTTCACCTGCTGCAGCGTAATGGAACGTGTGCTTAGCAGCTTAGCTTCGATCTGCTCCAGAACCTGCTCTGCGTCCTTCTCCAGCCCCAGCTTGACCTTGAGCGTCAGAGTCTTTTCCAGATCCAGAATATCCACGGATTGGGGGGAGAGGGGCAGTCCTGTATCCTGAATGGAGATCACTTGGTTTTTGCCGATGATATGGCGAATTTCCAGAGCGGATTTGGCGTCCGAATAGGATTTGGTTACACTAGCAAGCTGTCCGTATAGAAAGCCCATGCCGGCCGTTACGGTCGTTTTTAGGTACTGCTCAACACTGGCCCGTATTTCTTCGGTAAGGTCGAAGGCTCGGGACTGCAGATGCTCATCCGGCCCTTTCCAAGCAAACAGCACAATGATTTCATCATCGATGGACTCGAATACGAACCCGGCCTGCTCCCGCGTTATGATTTCATGGGCTACGTTCTCGATGCAGTACTTCAGCATCTCTCTGCCGAACCGGTGAGAGGAATGATCGGCTGCATAATCGTCGGCCTTGAGAATAACCGTCATGTAGAAATCGTAATCGAAATTCAAATCGAGCATGCGGGCCTGGATGCTCAGTTCTTCCTCCGATAGCTTGCCTCTAATCAAGCGCTCGAAAAACCTATGCTTCAGCAAAGGGATTCCCTCCAGCAGCTTCAGCTTCAATTGATGGTCATGATGCCATTCGGCGGCGGCCCGCTGAACAGCATCCAGCAGGTTCTGGTTATCGACCGGTTTTAATAAGTAGTCGAACACTTTCATCTTTAACGCTTCTTTGGCAAATTCCAGCTCATCGTATCCCGTCATTAATATGATTTTCATTTCAGGATATCTGGACTTCACAATGCCAGTCAGCGCCAGCCCGTCCATAATGGGCATGCGTATATCGGCGATGATGATATGCGGCTCCGTCTTTTCGATCAATTCAAGCCCCCGCTCGCCGTCTGCAGCCGTACCTGCTAGTTCAATGTTCAATTCCTCCCAGCGAATCGTATGGCTGAGTCCTCTGCGGATCAACCCGTCATCATCAATAATGATCAGCTTTAACATGGCGCACACTCCTTCTACGTTCCGTAAATTATTCCTGCTGATAGATTATGACCGTAACGCAGGTCCCCTGATTCGGCTCGCTTGCATAAGATAATCCGCAATGAGGGCCGTACTGCATGCGCAGCCGCATTTGGACATTTCGCACGCCGTACCCGACCTGGGAATGCTCTGATTCCGGATTTTCGAGGCATTGGCTGATTTCCGCGAGACGTTCGGCGGACATGCCGACACCATTATCGATCACCTGGAATTGGATTTGCCCACGGTGAAGAGCGCCGGTCACGCGAATTTTCCCTTTTTTGCGGTGCTGCTTAACCCCATGATAAAGGGCATTCTCCAGCAGAGGCTGGAGCGTCAGCTTAAGAATTTTATAAGGATATAATGCAGGATCCACATCGATTTCATAATCGAAGTCATCCCCGTACCGCATGTGCTGAATGTACAAATAATTTTCAATGTGCTCTAGCTCTTCCTGAATCGTAATGATCTCGATTCCCCGGCTGATGCTGATCCGGTAATAGTTGGACATCGCCTGTACCATTTTGCTTGCATCATTGGCTAATCCCATATCACACAGCTGCCGGATGGAATACAGGGTGTTATACAGGAAGTGGGGCTGGATTTGTGCTTGCAGTACCTTGAACTCTGCGTTCTTGACCTGAATCTGTTTGTTCTCCACCTGGACGAGCAAGTCTTCGATCCGCAGGATCAAGTTTTGAATTCCGCGGCTGAGCACGCCAATCTCATTCGGAAGTTCTTTGTCGAAATGAAGCTTTAAACTGCCGTTCCCGATTTTATTGACGATGCACGTCAGCTTAATGAGCGGCTGGGTAAGCAGTCTCGCCAAGATTATCGAGAAGATCATGGCGCAAATGATCATGATGCCCATGGATACAAGGGTGACGTATTTGATGGATTCGATTTTCAGCAGCAGCTCATTTCTGGGAAAAACAGCGGCGATGCGCCATTTATTAATTTCTATCGTGTCGTAGAGAACGACTAAATTAACGCCGTCTGCGCTTTTGAACTCTTCCGTTCCGGAGGGGGCTGCGGACAGCTGAATTTTGTTAATGACATCGGGCTGGAGGGAATAGCGGTTGTCCACGGGCTTGAAATAAATATCGCTATCCGGGCTGATCAGCATCAAGTAACCGCTTTCAACAATTTGCGGGCTGGCGAGAAAATCGGTAAAGAACTGCTCCTTGAGCTCAAACAGAATGAACCCGTCCGGATGCATCCGGTGACTGTCGATGAATTTATACATACTGATGAACGTGACCTGTTCATTTGTCCGATCGGCATCCGCATATTGGCCTGAATCTGCATCTGAAGCCGCATTTGCATCTATTTGCTGAAAACCTTTCCACTGCACGATTACCGAGTTGGGGTCATAATCGCTGAAAGGAATATAGTCGTAATCGTAGGTGGTGTAATAGTCGTATTTTTTCTGAAAAATCGTTTGTCCGTTGTTGAGAGAGACGTAAATCGTATCGACGATGGAGTAATAGTCCGAATAAATTTTGTTCAGCTTCGAATTAATGATGACGTGATCCTCCGGGGTCAGCGTGTAATCCGGGTTCTGAAGCTTTTTGATCAGCATGTTCAAATCATAGTCCTGGGATAAAATATTGAGCTCTGTAAACAGCGCCGTTAATCGGTCATTAATAAAATGGCTGGTCTGAGACACCGTATTGCTGATACTCGTATAGGCATTTTCCTTTAGCTGCTCCGCGGCCAATTGGTAGGAGATGAGCCCCGATAACAGGATAAATGCGGATATCGTTGGCACAAACAGCCACAGTATAGTCGTTCGTAAAGAGCGGAATCGCGGGAATCTCATCTGTCCCCTTCCTTTCGTGCAGCAGTCATTTGTGGCGGCATCCTGAGAGCCGATTGTTCAGATTTATATGAAAGAATAGCATGCTGATATGGAATATGGAAGCAGAAATAACCAGAGAAGCTCGTCTGGAAATTTTTATCCAACGAAGATTACGCCGCTAAAAATTGGATCATACTGGTTAAAGAACATACTAAATTTTGGAGGTGAAGAGAGACATGGTCAAAAGATGGTTCATGATTCTGTCCGCTTTGTGCGGGGCGTGGCTCGGTTATACCATGGAAGGGCTAACGGGCCTGTTTCCGGGGCCGCTGCGCGCATGGCTTGGCGGGATGAGTCCTCTGATGTCGCATCTGCTGCTTGCAGCTGCAGGAGCAGTCTTGTGCGCATTCATGTTCTCCCTTGTTGCGGATATCGCATCTGCACGAATTAGGCGGTGGATCGAAGCGATTACGGAAATACCGATGAATGAAATGATGGCCGGCGCGGCCGGATTGACTGCAGGACTACTACTATCTTTAATGGTCTACCCTGTATTGTCCTTGCTGGGATCTATGGAGAGCTTCGCGCAATTCGCGATATCGGCGCTGTTCGGTTACATGGGGCTGACCGTGGGGCTGGCGAAGAAGGAAGAGCTATCCTCCTTCTGGAAGTCTGGCAAATGGGGAGCCACAGAGCAGGGCGAAGAACGCAGGCTGGAGGAGCATAAAATTCTTGACACCAGCGTCATTATCGATGGGCGGATCGCTGATATTTGCAAGACAGGATTTATCGAAGGAACGATCGTCATTCCTGAGTTCGTGCTGGAGGAGCTGCAGCATATCGCCGACTCATCGGACTTGCTCAAGCGCAACCGCGGACGGCGCGGGCTGGATATTTTGAATAAAATCCAGAAAGAGCTGGACGTCAAGGTCATGATCTACGAGGGGGATTTCGAGGAAATCTCCGAAGTGGACAGCAAGCTGGTCAAGCTGGCTAAGGTGCTGCAGGGGAAGGTCGTCACAAATGATTTCAACCTGAATAAGGTGTGCGAGCTGCAGGGGGTCTCCGTCCTCAATATCAACGATTTGGCGAATGCCGTGAAGCCGGTCGTATTGCCGGGTGAAGAGATTATGGTGCAGGTTATCAAAGACGGTAAGGAGCATGGTCAAGGGGTGGCCTATCTGGATGACGGCACCATGATCGTCGTTGAAGGAGGCCGGGATTATATCGGAACCATTACAGAGGTGCTTGTCACCAGCGTACTGCAAACTTCGGCGGGCCGGATGATTTTTGCCAAACCAAAACTGTTGGAAAAAGCCCAGTAAAAACGGTATGATGGGAGTATCTGCGCAGTTCTGGCGGTTTCCTTAAGCGGGATGGCCAGACCAGAAGCCTGCGCAATTCCAACGGATGAGGCAGGGAAGCATGGTGGCACAAGCGAACAGCCCCGGAGCCGGAGCGATTATTGTGGCGGCCGGGCGCGGTACACGCATGGGTACGAAGGAAAGCAAGCAGTACCTCATGCTGCAGGACAAGCCAATCGTCGTTCACACGTTAGAGGTGTTTGACCGCCATCCCCTGATCACCGAGATCGTCCTGGTGACGGGTGAGCAGGATGTTGAGCGGGTCCGGGCGTGGATCGACGAGTATGGCATCATAACTCCAATTAAAGTTATTCCGGGCGGCGCCGAGCGTCAGCACTCCGTATACCAAGGGCTGCTTCAATTGAGCTCAGTTTGGGTACTGGTGCATGATGGCGTCCGCCCTTTTGTCACGGAAGAGCAGGTAACCGCCTGTTATGAAGCGGCCGTTAAGCATCAGGCGGCCGTGTTGGCCGTGCCGGTGAAGGATACGGTTAAACAGGTGGATGAGCAGGGCTGGGTGACCGCGACGCCGGACCGGCGCAGCCTCTGGGCCATTCAGACGCCCCAGGCTTTTCGCCGATCGGATCTCATGCGGGCCCATGAGGAGGCCGCTAAGGAGGGCTTCGTGGGCACCGACGATTCGATGCTCGTGGAGCGGATGGGAATACCGGTTCGGGTAGTGGAAGGGGCGTACGGCAACATTAAAATTACTACGCCGGATGATTTGGACTACGCCGAGTTCGTGCAATCGCAGAAGGAAGCTAAAGGGAGAGGTAACGCATGATTAGAATTGGACAAGGATTTGACGTACATCAACTAGTGGAAGACAGGCCTTGCATTATCGGCGGGGTAACGATTCCTTTCGAAAAAGGGCTGCTGGGGCATTCCGATGCGGATGTGCTGCTGCACGCGATCACGGATGCGGTGCTCGGGGCACTCGGTCTAGGCGATATCGGCAGGCATTTTCCCGATACGGATCCAGCTTATAAGGATGCGGACAGCCTGAAGCTTCTGGAGCGGGTGTGGGCCATGGCTGTGGAACGCGGCTATCGCCTTGGAAATCTGGACGCGACGATCATTGCCCAACGTCCGAAGATGGCTCCGTACATCCCGCAAATGGTCGAGGTTATCGCTGGCGTACTGCAGGCGGAGCCGGAGCTTGTGAATGTAAAGGCCAGCACGACGGAGCAGCTTGGCTTCAACGGGCGGGGGGAAGGCATCACCGCTTTGTGTGTTGTGTGCCTGACGAAAGATATGCTATCATCTTAAAATAATTTTTGAAGATTTGATTCGTTATTTATTCCAGGAGGGGATTCATTATGACGGAGGTTCGCGTGCGTTATGCTCCTAGTCCTACGGGGCATTTACATATCGGCAATGCGAGAACCGCGCTGTTTAACTATCTGTTTGCGAGACATCACGGAGGCAAAATGATCATCCGGATCGAAGATACCGACGTGAAGCGCAACGTCGCCGGCGGGGAAGAGAACCAGCTGACTTATTTGAAGTGGCTTGGCATCGATTGGGATGAGAGTGTCGATGTCGGCGGGGACTACGGTCCGTACCGGCAGACCGAGCGGCTGGATATTTACCGCAAATATTGGGAGGAGCTTCTCGATAAAGGGCTGGCTTACCGCTGCTATTGCACGGAAGAGGAGCTGGAGCAGGAGCGCGAGGAGCAGATGGCCCGCGGAGAGACGCCGCGCTATTCCGGCAAGCACCGGGATTTGACGCCGGAGCAGTGCGCCGCTTACGAAGCCGAGGGACGGCAGGCGAGCATCCGCTTCCGCGTGCCGGAAGGACGCACGTATACGTTCCACGATCTGGTCAAAGGCGAGATCACGTTCCAATCCGAGACGAGCGGCGATTTCGTCATCGTGAAGAAGGATGGCATTCCGACCTACAACTTCGCGGTCGTGCTCGATGATCACCTGATGAACATTACACACGTGCTTCGCGGCGAGGACCACGTATCCAATACGCCGCGCCAGTTAATGATTTATGAGGCGTTCGGCTGGGAGCCGCCAGTGTTCGGACATATGACGCTGATCGTCGGCGAGAACCACAAGAAGCTGAGCAAACGCGACGAATCGGTCATCCAGTTTATCGAGCAGTATGATGATCTGGGATATTTGCCGGAAGCGATGTTCAACTTCATTACGCTGCTTGGCTGGTCGCCGGAAGGCGAAGAAGAGATCTTCTCGAAGGAAGAGCTGATCTCGATCTTCGATGCGAAGCGGCTGTCCCGCAGCCCTGCAGTGTTCGATACGAACAAGCTGGCCCACTTGAACAACCACTACATTAAGAACGCCGAGCCTGAGCGTATTGCTAAGCTTGCGATTCCGCATTTGCAGAAGGCTTCGCGCCTGCCTGCCGAGCTGACGCCGGAGCAGGAGGCATGGGCCCAGGCGCTGGTTGCCCTGTATCAGGAGCAGATGACCGCGGCGTCGGATATCGTCGAGCTGTCGGATCTGTTCTTCCGTACGCATTTGGAGCTGGATGCGGAGGCAGCAGCCGTTCTGTCTGGAGAGCAGGTGCCGGAAGTCCTGAGCGCATTCCTCGCGAAGGTTGAAGCGCTCGCCGATTACACGGCCGAGAACATCGCTGCACTGATCAAAGAGGTGCAGAAAGAGACCGGGCACAAAGGCAAAAATCTGTTCATGCCGATTCGCGTAGCCCTGACCGGCCAGACACACGGCCGCGATTTGAACCAGACGATTTATTTGCTTGGCCAAGACCGGACGATCGACCGGCTGAAGGCGCAAATCCGCGGGGCTTAGCGACAAATCAAATGTTGTCATTTTTAGAGCCTTTCGGGTAATATATAGACAGATGAATTGAATTACCCCTATATCTTGTAAATGCATAGATCGGGAGAAGTACGACAGCCCATTGTATTGCCCAGAGAGGATAACCGAGGAGCCGACAAGCGGCACCGGGGTGGAAGTTATCTCAATACATGCTTCGGAAATGCACCCGGGAGCAGCGGAGTTGAGCGCGCTTTTGGCTTGGCATGACGGTCATTAACCGCATGCGCAGCGCCTGGCGCAGGTAAATTTTGCCGCATCGTCCCCGTTAAGGACGCCAAGAGGGATGGAGGAACCTGAAGACCGTTCTGCCTGCGGGCAGGCAGCGGGAGTCCGGCCTTACGTCCGAAGCAGAGTGGAACCGCGCGTTAAGCGTCTCTGCAGCTAAGGCTGCAGAGACGCTTTTTTTTTTTGAAGGCAATATTTATTGCAGACAGCAAACACTAGAGAGATAAGCAAGGGAGGCTTGACCTTCTCAGCAAGGCTAAGAGCAAGGCGAGAGACCGGAAGAGAAAAGAGGGAAGCATGATGTTTAAAAGGATGAGATCCGATATTCAAGCCGTTTTCGATAATGACCCGGCCGCGAGAAGCTGGTTCGAGATCATCTTCACCTACTCCGGGCTGCATGCCATATGGAGCCATCGGCTGGCGCATGCTTTCTATCGCCGTCGGTGGTTCACGATCGCCCGGATCATTTCGCAGACCAGCCGCTTCTTTACGGGAATCGAGATTCATCCGGGAGCACGGATCGGCAATCGGCTGTTCATTGACCATGGCATGGGCGTCGTCATTGGGGAAACTTGCGAAATTGGGGATGACGTGGTTATCTATCAAGGAGTTACTCTTGGCGGCAGCGGCAAGGAAAAGGGCAAACGCCACCCGACCATCGGCAATAACGTTGTCATCGGATCGGGTGCCAAAATTCTTGGCTCCTTTAAAATTGGAGACCAATCGAATATCGGGGCCAATTCTGTCGTTCTGAAGGAAGTGCCGCCCGAGAGCACGGTGGTCGGGATTCCCGGCAAAGTGGTGCGTCTTCGCGGGAAGCCGCTCGACCGGCTTAGCCATCAGCTTCCGGATCCGGTCGTCGACTCGATGAAGGCGCTGCAGAGCCAGATCGAAGAACTGCAGTCCGAGATTGCCGATCTGAAGGGGCAGCTGCGCCGCCAGGAGCATGTGACATCAGAGTAAATCATACCAACAACAGCTTGCGAAAGGAACGTGAGTATGGCACTGCAAATATACAATACATTGACTCGCACGAAGGAAACCTTTGTAAGCCGGGAGCCGGGCAAGGCGAACATTTATGTGTGCGGTCCGACCGTCTACGGGTATATCCATATCGGGAATGCGCGTCCGATGATCTTTTTTGATGTGGTAAGAAGTTATCTGGAGAATCAGAAATATGAGGTCAACTATGTTGTCAATTTTACTGATGTCGACGACAAGCTGATCCGCAAAGCTGAAGAAATGAACACGACGGTGCCTGAAGTAGCGGAAATGTTCATTAAGGCGTATTACGAGGATCTGGACGGATTGAACATTCCCCGGGCGACTGCTAATCCTCGCGTAACGGACAGCATGGAGACCATCATTGATTTCATCAAGGATCTGGAGAGCAAAGGGTATGCCTACGCCAGCGGCGGGGACGTCTTCTTCCGGACGAAGAAATTTCCGGATTACGGCAAGCTGTCCGGTCAGAATCTTTCGGAACTGCAGTTCGGCATCCGGATTGACGTCGATGAACGCAAGGAGAATCCCGAGGATTTCGTGCTCTGGAAGGCGGCGAAGCCGGGAGAAATCCATTGGCCTAGCCCATGGGGCGAAGGCAGACCGGGCTGGCATATCGAATGCTCCGCGATGTCTCGCGAGCTGCTTGGCGATACGCTTGATATTCACGGCGGCGGCCAGGATTTGCAATTCCCGCATCACGAATGCGAAATTGCCCAATCGGAAGCGGCAACTGGCAAGCCGCTTGCAAATTATTGGATGCATAATGGTTATATTAATATCGATGGCGAGAAAATGTCGAAATCGCTCGGCAACGGCGTGCTCGTCAAGGACCTGCGGGCCGAATACAAATGTGAGGCCATCCGCTATTTCATGTTATCGACACATTACCGCAATCCGCTCAACTTCTCCGAGAAGATTATGGAGCAGGCCGAGCGGAGCGTGGAGCGCATCGCCAATACCGTAAGTAATTTGCGTCACCGGCTGCAGACAGCTGCGGCGGGCACGGATGAAGTTACACCGGATTGGGAAGCGAAGCTGCGCGAAATTGGGACTCTGTTCCATACGAAGATGCAGGACGACTTCAATACGCCGGATGCCATCACTGCAGTATTCGAATGGGTGAACGAAGTGAATTCCCTGCTGCAGCGTCCGATTGTCAGCCGGGCCGATCTGGAAGCGGCGCAGAAGCTGTTCGCCGAGATGAACGGCGTGCTGCGCATCGCCAAGGAGGAAGCGGCGGAATTGCTGGATGGCGACGTGGAGGCGCTGATCGCCGAGCGGGCTGAGGCGCGCAAAGCGAAGAACTGGGCCCGGGCTGACGAAATCCGCGACCTGCTCGACGCCAAAGGCATCATTCTCGAGGATACGCCGCAGGGCATGAGATGGCGGCGGAAATGAGCGGGCATCAGTACGAGGAAGGGAATGGTACGGTGAGCGGCGAGGCGTTGAGAGAGGGGCTTGCCGAGGATCGGGAAGCGGCTGGCAAAGGGGCTGCTGATGGGACTTGCGAGGGAGCCCATGAGAGGAAGGGGGAACGTGGAGGGCCGGAGGCTTCGGGCGAAGCTATGGCCGCCCTCTGGTTCCCCGAGCCGCCGTCCAAGCCAGCCAGGCTGCTGCCGCCCTTGGCGCTGGCCTACATCGGAGACGCCGTATACGAGGTCGCCGTACGCCAGCACGTCATAGCCCGGCCGAACCTGCGCCCGCATCACCTGCACCGCGAGTCGACGAAGTTCGTCTCCGCCAAGGCCCAGGCCAGGCTGCTCGCGCTTATTGAGCCCCAGCTCACAGAGCAGGAGCAGGACGTGGTGAGGCAAGGACGGAATGCGAAGTCCGGCACGGTTCCCAAAAATGCGGACGTGCTCGACTACCGCCATGCGACTGCCTTTGAAAGCTTGGTCGGGTACCTCTACTATACCGGGGCGCATGATCGTCTCCGGGGACTGATTTTACAGGGCTTCGAACTGCTGGAACGGGCTGACGGTTAAAGATCATATTAAATTACAACAAGGGAAAAGAAGCGAAATTGCTCGAAATCCCCGGGAGGATGTCGTATGGACGATCAAGAATGGATCGGCGGGAAGCATTCGCTGCTGGAAGCGATGCGCGCCGGACGGACGATCAATAAAGTTTGGGTAGCCGAAGGCGCCCAGAAGCATTTGACCCAGCCGATTATTGCTGAGGCCAAACAACATGGAATTATCGTGCAGTTTGTCGACAAGCGCAAACTCGATCAAATGGCGCCTGGCCTTCAGCACCAGGGGGTTGTCGCACAGGTTGCCCCTTATGCCTATGTGGAAGTGGAAGATCTTCTGCAGAGGGCGGAGCAGCGCGGAGAGCCTCCTTTTCTGCTGATCTTGGATGAAATCGAAGACCCTCACAACTTAGGATCGATTTTGCGTACGGCGGAATGCACCGGCGTGCATGGGGTGATCATCCCCAAACGCCGCTCTGCATCCATTACGGCAACGGTGTCGAAGACGTCGGCTGGCGCAGTGGAATACGTTCCGGTAGCCCGGGTGACCAATTTAGCCCAGACGATGGAGCAGTTGAAGGAAGCGGGAGTATGGATTGCCGGCACGGATGTGGATGCCAAAGAGGACATGTATGCCGCAGGCCAGGTACTCTCCGGCGCTGTTGCTATCGTCATTGGCAATGAGAACAAGGGTATGGGGCGGCTCGTTCGCGAGAAATGCGACGTCCTGCTTAAGCTGCCCATGGCGGGAAGACTTAACTCCCTGAACGCTTCGGTCGCGGCGGGCGTTATTATGTACGAAGCGCTGCGCAGACGCCGCGCCATAGGTTAAGCGGCATGCGCGAAATGCGCGACATCCTTCTGGTAGATGGCTACAACATGATTGGCGGATGGCCCGAGCTTGCCGCACTGTCCAAGGTGGGAATGCAAGAGGCCCGCGACCGTCTGTTAGAGAGGCTGGCCAATCATCAAGCCTTCTCCGGAAGGAAAGTGATCGTGGTATTTGATGCCTATCGCGTACCCGGTCTGGGAAAGTCTTTTAATCAGAGCAAGGTAGAGGTTCATTTTACGAAAGAGAAAGAAACGGCAGATGAGTGCATAGAGCGCCTGGTCCGCGAGCTGTCGCATCGGCGCAGGCAAATCTACGTCGCCACAAGCGATACTGTAGAGCAGCATGTTATATTTGGACAAGGAGCACTTCGGGTCTCAGCGCGGGAATTGCTGAACCAAGTCGAAGAGAGTGAGAGAGAGATTCAATCGAAAATTGCCGAACGCAGCTCCAAATCGAGTCGAAATAGTATTGATGCCAAGCTTAGCCCAGAAGTACGGATGATGTTTGAACGTTGGCGCAGGGAATGAAGGGGCATTCATTCGTTATCCTTCCAAATACTCTTGACAAAGTTCGACCTTACATCTTTTGGTACTTTTATAGTTGACGCTAATATATGCCATCATATATACTGATCGTATTACTTGACTGAAGTGACGGGGCACCGTGCGTTGCAGCCGGAGGGATTTGTGGTGAGTGTCAATCTCGAGACGACGTGGGTTAGGTTTGACTATGAGATCCAAAGTGACGAAGACATTGTCGAAGCGGTCCGCGAAGGCGACAGTGAAGCGCTGGAGTACTTGATCAACAAGTACCGGAGCTTCGTGCGTGCAAAGGCCAGATCCTATTTTCTGATTGGCGCAGACCGGGAGGATATTATCCAGGAAGGGATGATCGGCCTATATAAGGCGATCCGGGACTTTCGTGGTGATAAGCTTGCCTCGTTCAAGGCGTTCGCCGAGTTATGCATAACTCGGCAAATCATTACAGCGATCAAGACGGCAACGCGGCAGAAGCATATTCCGCTAAATTCGTATGTATCTTTGGACAAGCCGATTTATGATGAAGATTCGGATCGGACATTGTTGGATGTCATTTGTGGTTCCCAGGTATGTGATCCGGAAGAATTGATCATTAACCAGGAAGAGTTCGTTGGTTTGGAAGATAAAATGTCGGAAATTCTTAGTGACTTGGAACGCAAAGTGTTGATGCTGTATCTGGATGGACGCTCGTACCAAGAAATTGCAGTGGATTTAGATCGGCATGTCAAGTCGATCGACAATGCTCTGCAGCGGGTCAAACGCAAATTGGAACGATATTTAGAGGTTCGTGATGGAGCGGTGTAAGGCGGCTGTGCCGGTTGCATGGCCCGCTTGAACAGAATAGCCAGCGCAAAGACGACTATGACTATAGTCGTTTTTCTTTAGCCTTTAGAGTTGATGAAATCTTTATTAGGTTAATTATTAATTCTATAATATTATGTAATTTATTACAATTTGGAAGCCGTCAGGATTCGAACGATAGGCAGAGCATTTAGTAGGATAAGTTCAGACAAGGGTTTATCTTGTAAAATGATGTGTTATACTGTTTGTAATCGAATAAAGAGAAGCTCGAAGCCTCGTTGACATGGATATGGCCTTATGATAAAGTGTTTTAGGTAGGCCTAAATTTGCGTTTTTTGGATGTTTGGGCTCAATTAAGAGACTTCTCAAATTTGATGAAGGTCTTCGGGAGGTGCACATCATGCGGGTAATTATTACGTTGGCTTGTACGAATTGCAAACAAAGAAACTACACAACAACGAAGAACAAGCGTAACCACCCCGACCGCATGGAGATGAAGAAATTTTGCAAGTTTTGTAACGAGCAAGTTCCTCATCGCGAAACCAGATAGTCTGTGGAGGTGTAGTCGCGTATGAAACGAAGTTTCAAATCGTTGTTCTCTTTTTTCTCTGAAAGCTGGGCTGAGCTTAAAAAGGTTCGCTGGCCTAATCGTAAAGAGCTGACCAATTATACGATGATTGTGCTCGGTACAATTGTAGTAGTCGCGATTTATTTTTGGGTACTTGATATCGGCATCTCCGCTGTGATCGAAGCGATAATTTAAGAAGGGTCCTTAGGTGGCTTGATATGGAGAAAAGATGGTATGTAGTACATACCTATTCCGGGTATGAGAACAAGGTCAAAGCCAATTTGGAGAAACGCGTTGAGTCGATGGGCATGGAAGACAAGATATTCCGCGTTCTTGTTCCGATGGAGGAAGAAGTGGTAAACAAAGACGGGAAGAAGAAGACCGTCATGCGTAAAGTTTACCCCGGTTATGTCTTGGTGGAAATGATCCAGACCGATGATTCTTGGTACGTTGTCCGCAACACGCCAGGGGTTACGGGATTCGTTGGCTCGACAGGCTCCGGTTCCAAGCCGACTCCTCTGCTTCCTGAAGAAGTAGATCAGATTTTGCGTCATATGGGCATGGAAGAACCGAAGCCGGTCATCGATTTCGAAGTCAAAGAATCCGTACGTATCAAGGTTGGCCCGTTTGCTAATTTTGTCGGATCGATCGAAGAAATTCTCGTCGACAAGAGCAAGCTCAAGGTTCACGTCAACATGTTTGGACGAGAAACCCCGCTTGAACTGGATTACACTCAAGTGGAAAAAATATAGGTTTCTTAGGTTACGTGGGAGGGGAGAAATTCCCGTCGACCACTATTAGGGCAAGGAGGTGTCTTACATGGCAAAAAAGGTTATCAAAATGGTAAAACTGCAAATTCCTGCAGGTAAAGCGAATCCTGCACCTCCGGTAGGTCCGGCGCTGGGTCAAGCAGGTGTCAACATCATGGCATTCTGTAAAGAGTTTAACGCACGTACTGCCGATCAAGCAGGTTTGATTATTCCGGTTGAAATCTCGGTGTTTGAAGACCGTTCTTTCACTTTCATCACCAAGACTCCACCAGCTGCCGTTCTGCTTCGCGTTGCTGCGAAAGTTGAGAAGGGATCCGGTGAACCGAACAAGAAGAAAGTAGCTACCGTTAAACGCGACGCTGTTCGTCAAATTGCGGAGCAAAAAATGCAAGACCTGAACGCAGCTTCCGTTGAAGCGGCTATGCGTATGGTCGAAGGTACTGCTCGCAGTATGGGTATCGCGATCCAAGACTAATTCTTGGAGCGGCCGAACAACGGATGTTGCCATTGCAACAGAAGTTGCCTCTAAATTGCATGTTAGCCTTTAGGGTAACTATGTAATTTAGAGATCAGTGGGAGGAATTTCCGCTAACACCACACAAGGAGGAATATTTTCATGGCTAAACACGGTAAGAAATACCTTGAAGCTGCCAAGCTGATCGACAGCGAAGCAACTTATGAGCCTTCCGAAGCCGTTGAGTTGGTGAAGAAGGCAGCAAGTGCTAAATTCGACGAAACCGTTGAAGTAGCGGTTCGTTTGGGCGTAGACCCTCGTAAACAAGACCAAGCCGTTCGCGGTATCGTTGTCCTGCCTCACGGCACGGGTAAGACGCAGCGCGTATTGGTATTCGCCAAAGGTGAGAAAGCGAAGGAAGCGGAAGCGGCTGGAGCGGACTTTGTTGGCGATCAAGACATGATCAACAAAATTCAACAAGGCTGGTTCGACTTCGACGTCTGCGTAGCGACACCAGACATGATGAGTGAAGTTGGTAAACTTGGACGCTTGCTCGGTGGTAAAGGCCTTATGCCTAACCCTAAAGCTGGTACGGTTACATTTGACGTAGCTAAAGCGGTTCAAGAAATCAAAGCGGGTAAAATCGAATACCGTTTGGACAAAGCAGGCCAAATTCATGCGCCGATCGGCAAAGTATCTTTCAGTGCCGAGCAGCTTGACGAGAACCTGAAAGCTCTCATCGATGCATTGAACCGTGCTAAACCTGCTGCTGCCAAAGGTGTTTACTTGAAGAACATCGCGGTTTCTTCCACGATGGGACCAAGTGCTCGCGTTAATGCAGCTGCATTCAGATAATACCTCCCGCGGTTCGTGGGGAAGGGTTTGACATATGTTCTTTCCCTTGGTATACTGAACGAGTTGTTTTGAAAAGTAACTAAATTCGAATATGCTTACCGTAGACAGTAGGTGCCCTTGCAAGGCTTAATTTCCTACCGAGGTGTTGTGATAGAACGTCAGCATGCTGCAGGTTAACTGCGGAATGATGATTCATCAGGCCTTCGTGATTCTACGGAGGCTTTTTTAATGGACTGGGATCGGCTTGCGGGCTGTCAGGTTCTTTAAAAGTCTTTCTAGAGCGAGGTTTTGAACCGCTACGGAAAGGGACGTCAACCGAGGTTTGTACCTCGGCTTGTGCCCAGCATATCTATCAGGAGGTGTACAGTTTGGCAAACGCAAAAGTGATTCAAGCAAAGCAGGAAGCCGTTGATGTGGTAACAGCTAAGCTTCGCGAGAGCGCAACAACTGTTGTTGCTGACTACCGTGGACTGAACGTTACTCAAGTAACGGAACTGCGTAAACAGCTTCGTGAAGCTGGCGTAGAATTCCAAGTATTGAAAAACACGCTCGTTCGCCGCGCAACTGCGGCTGCGGAACTTACTGAACTGGACGAAGTATTGACTGGTCCTACAGCAATCGCGTTCAGTGCTGACGATGCGGTAGCTCCGGCTAAAATCATCAGCGATTTCGCAAAGAAGAACGATGCGCTTAAAGTAAAAGGTGGCGTGGTTGAAGGCCGTGTAGTCGGCGTCGACCAAATCAAAGCGCTCGCGGATCTTCCTTCCCGCGAAGGTCTCCTTTCGATGCTCCTCAGCGTGCTTCAAGCTCCAGTTCGCAACTTCGCACTGGCAGTCAAAGCCGTTGCAGAGAAAGAAGAAGGCGGCGCAAGCGCGTAAGCTTGCTTTTCATGCAGTCAGTTAATAAATGAATTTAACTCTTATCAACTATAAAATGGAGGTTCTACCATGAGCAAAGAAACAATTTTAGAAGCAATTAAAGGCATGTCCGTTCTTGAACTGAACGATCTGGTTAAAGCAATCGAAGAAGAATTCGGCGTTACTGCAGCAGCTCCTGTTGTTGTAGCTGGCGGTGGCGGCGGTGCTGCTGAAGCTGCTGAGCAATCCGAGTTCGATGTAATCCTGGCTAACGCTGGTGCATCCAAAATCAACGTTATCAAAGTTGTTCGCGAAATCACAGGTCTTGGCCTGAAAGAAGCGAAAGAACTCGTTGACAACGCTCCAAAACCACTGAAAGAAAAAGTGGGCAAAGAAGAAGCAGAAGCTGTAAAAGCAAAATTGGAAGAAGCAGGCGCAACTGTAGAAGTAAAATAATTCTACGCCTCTTTGATGACAACCCCCTTGAACCGAGTTCAAGGGGGTTTGTTTGCAAGTGCAATGAGCAGTATCGTGAATCCTGTTTGTTGGAAAATGGCAATAAACAGCTGATTCTTGGTTAAAATGGAATGACAAGATGTATTCAATGATATCAGATTTCGCTGTAAGACATATCGGGTGGAGGTATGCCAGATGGCAGATCACTATTATACGAATCAACCTTCTACGGCGCATGACCGGAAAATATGGGACGCTCAATTGCGCGGACAGAAATTCCGCTTCATTAGCGATGCGGGGGTTTTTGCAAAAGGCGGAGTAGATTACGGGAGCAGAGTGCTCATCGAAGCGATGGATATTCCGGAAGCTGCGCAGGTGCTTGATGTCGGGTGCGGTTATGGCCCGATCGGGCTTACGGCAGCTAGACTTGCGGGCCGCGGCCATGTCACTATGATTGATGTCAACCAGAGAGCGGTCGAGCTTGCCAAAGAAAATGCGGCGAACAATAAAATTGCCAACGTAACGATCGTGGAAAGTGATCTATTCGCGGCGTTAGGTGAGCAACAATTTGATGTGATATTGACGAACCCGCCTATTCGCGCTGGCAAGGAAGTCGTTCATGCCATTTTTGAGGGAGCCTATGAACGGCTGCGAGAGGGCGGAGCACTATGGATCGTGATACAAAAGAAGCAAGGGGCGCCGTCGGCAAAACAGAAGCTGGAGTCGTTATTCGCACAGGTTGAGGAAGTGACGAAGGACAAGGGGTACAGAGTTTATCGAGCGGTAAAATAAAAACGGCTCTGAAAACAGAGCAGAAAAAGGTTGACCTGAGAACCTGGTTGTGATATTATTATAAAATGTCAGTATTAGGATGCCCCTTGTGACTTTAGTTTGCTGAAATGTCAAGGGTTTTTACGAAACAATGAATAAAATCATCTTGTTTAACGTATAATGTGTACATTTTGGGCAAATCTACTGAATACGGGGGATAGTTAGGCAGAAACGACACGGATAATGGTGCTCTTTTTTCGAAAGCATTCGATAAGGGCTTTTCTTTATTTGTGCAGCAGCTGCAACCCGCCTTGAACCTATTATATAGGTGCAAACACGGGTTCGCAATGTATTTTTTTAAAGTGAGTAGACATGAGGGGTGAGTATAAGTTGGCAGGACATCTTGTTCAATATGGTCGACGCACTCGGCGAAGTTATGCACGAATTAACGAGGTACTCGAAGTTCCGAACCTGATCGAAATCCAACAGAAATCCTACGATTGGTTCCTGGAGGAAGGTCTCCGGGAGATGTTCCAGGACATTTCGCCAATTCAGGATTTTACCGGGAATTTGGTGTTGGAATTTATCGATTACAGCCTCGGCGAACCGAAGTATACGGTTGACGATGCGAAGGAACGCGACGTAACGTATGCGGCTCCGCTTAGGGTTAAAGTCCGGCTGATTAACAAAGAAACCGGCGAAGTCAAAGAGCAGGAAGTGTTTATGGGAGATTTCCCGCTGATGACGGAAACCGGCACCTTTATTATTAACGGTGCGGAACGGGTTATTGTCAGCCAGTTGGTGCGCTCTCCTAGCGTCTATTTCAGTACGAAAATCGATAAGAATGGCAAAAAGACGTATACTGCCACAGTGATTCCGAACCGCGGCGCATGGCTGGAGTTGGAGATGGACGCGAAGGACATTATCTATGTCCGGATCGACCGTACTCGTAAAATTCCGGTTACCGTGCTGCTTCGCGCGCTTGGCTTCGGTACGGATGCCGAGATTCTGGATTTGCTGGGCAATGATGAATATATCCGCAACACGCTGGACAAAGATAACACGGACTCCACGGAGAAGGCGCTGATCGAAATTTATGAACGCCTCCGTCCGGGCGAGCCGCCGACGCTTGATAATGCGAAGAGCTTGCTCGTGGCCCGCTTCTTTGATCCAAAACGCTATGACCTGGCCAATGTTGGCCGTTACAAAATCAATAAGAAGCTTCATATCAAGAACCGGCTGTTCAATCAGCGTCTCGCTGAGAGCTTGATTGATACGAATACCGGAGAAATTATCGCGGAAGCGGGTCAAATCGTTGACCGCCGTCTATTGGACGAGATCCTTCCTTATCTGGAAGAGGGCGTTGGCTTCAAGAACTACCATGTAGCTAACGGCGTTCTCGATTCCGTCGACGTGCCTCTGCAAACGGTCGATATTTTCTCGCCGATTGAGGATGGCAAGGTCGTTAAAGTTATCGCGAACCGCAATATCGACAAATCGGTCAAGCACATTACGCCGGCCGACATCATTTCGTCGATCAGTTACTTCCTGAATTTGCTGCACGGTATCGGCGACACGGATGATATCGACCACCTCGGCAACCGCCGCCTGCGTTCTGTTGGCGAGCTGCTGCAGAACCAGTTCCGCATCGGTTTGTCCCGGATGGAACGCGTTGTGCGCGAGAGAATGTCGATTCAGGATGCGAACGTGATTACGCCACAGGCGCTGATCAATATCCGTCCGGTTATCGCGTCCATTAAGGAGTTCTTCGGAAGCTCCCAGCTGTCCCAGTTCATGGACCAGACGAACCCGCTTGCCGAGCTGACGCATAAACGCCGTCTGTCTGCGCTCGGGCCTGGCGGTCTGACTCGTGAGCGTGCGGGCTTTGAGGTTCGGGACGTTCACCACAGTCACTATGGCCGGATGTGTCCGATTGAGACGCCGGAGGGACCGAACATCGGTCTGATCAACTCTCTCTCGACATTCGCTCGGATTAACGAGTACGGCTTTATCGAGGCGCCGTATCGTTGGGTTGATCCGAAGACTGGCAAAGTCACGGATCAAATCGCTTATTTGACGGCTGACGAGGAAGACAACTACGTTATCGCCCAAGCGAACGCGATCCTCAATGAGGATAATACGTTCCAGGATGAGAACGTCATTGTCCGTTACAACAAGCAATCGGATAACATTCTGACGATGCCGAGTGATCGCGTCGACTATATGGACGTATCGCCGAAGCAGGTTGTATCCGTAGCTACCGCATTAATTCCGTTCCTGGAGAACGATGACTCCAACCGTGCGCTGATGGGATCGAACATGCAGCGGCAAGCTGTGCCGCTTCTGGTTCCTAAAGCACCTCTCGTAGGTACAGGTATGGAGCATAAAGCCGCCAAAGATTCCGGTGTATGTATTGTGTCCAAATACGATGGAATTATCGAGCGTTCCGCAGCGAACGAAATTTGGCTGCGCCGCGTCGAGGTTGTGGATGGCAAGGAAGTACGCGGTGACCTTGTTAAATATAAATTACACAAATTTATGCGTTCGAACCAAGGAACTTGCATTAACCAGCGTCCGATCGTTAAGCGTGGAGACGTCGTCAAGAAAGGTGATATTCTGGCTGACGGACCGTCCACGGAAATGGGAGAATTGGCATTGGGCCGCAACGTTGTCGTTGCCTTCATGACTTGGGAAGGCTACAACTACGAGGATGCGATTCTGCTTAGCGAGAAGCTGGTGAAGGAAGATGTGTACACTTCCATTCACATTGAAGAATATGAGTCCGAAGCCCGCGATACGAAGCTGGGACCTGAGGAAATTACCCGCGATATTCCGAACGTAGGGGAAGAGGCGCTTCGCAACCTGGATGAGCGCGGTATTATCCGCGTAGGTGCGGAAATCAGCGCTGGCGACATTCTCGTTGGTAAAGTGACGCCGAAGGGTGTTACGGAGCTGACAGCAGAAGAACGCTTGCTGCATGCCATCTTTGGCGAGAAGGCACGCGAAGTTCGCGATACCTCCCTGCGTGTTCCTCACGGAACGGACGGAATCGTTGTTGACGTTAAGGTGTTTACGCGTGAGAATGGCGATGAGTTGCCGCCGGGCGTTAATCAGCTCGTTCGCGTCTACATTGCTCAGAAGCGTAAAATTTCCGAGGGGGATAAAATGGCCGGACGCCACGGTAACAAAGGTGTCGTAGCCCGTATTCTGCCTGAGGAAGATATGCCGTTTATGCCAGATGGCACACCGGTTCAAGTCGTGCTCAACCCGCTGGGGGTTCCTTCACGGATGAACATCGGACAGGTGCTGGAGATTCACCTTGGGATGGCTGCGCTCCAACTCGGAATTCACGTGGCCACACCGGTCTTCGACGGTGCGAACGAGTATGATGTGTTCGATACGATGGAAGAAGCCGGTATGCAGCGCAACGGTAAAACCGTGCTGTATGACGGAAGAACCGGTGAAAGATTTGAACGTGAAGTTACCGTTGGCGTCATGCACATGATTAAGCTGGCGCACATGGTTGACGATAAAATCCATGCTCGCTCCACGGGTCCTTACTCGCTGGTTACACAGCAGCCGCTCGGCGGTAAAGCCCAGTTCGGCGGACAGCGGTTCGGGGAGATGGAAGTGTGGGCGCTCGAGGCCTATGGCGCAGCATACACGCTCCAGGAAATCCTTACCGTCAAGTCCGATGACGTGGTCGGTCGGGTGAAAACCTACGAATCGATCGTTAAAGGCGAGAATGTGCCAGAGCCGGGCGTGCCTGAGTCGTTCAAAGTCTTGATTAAAGAGCTTCAAAGCTTGGGTATGGACGTCAAGATCCTGACTGAGAACGAAGAAGAGATCGAGATGAAGGAAATCGACGACGAAGACGACGCGACCGGAGATAAACTGAGCCTGAACCTGGAAGGCGCGGAAGTCGGCGTAGAATAACACGTGGCGATTGCCGCCATGTGATAATGATAACCGCAGCGGAAGCTGCCTGCCTGGATTATCGGCCTACCTTTGGGAGGCCGATATTTCCCTAGACAGATGGATCGAATAGACGGACGTATTCAGTGTATTTTGATCTGTGTATAATGCTAAAATCAGGACTTGGTTAAGGAGGGATGCTCCTTGTTGGACGTCAACAACTTCGAGTTTATGAAAATTGGGCTTGCTTCCCCAGACAAAATTCGTTCTTGGTCCCGCGGAGAAGTGAAGAAACCGGAAACGATCAACTACCGTACGCTAAAACCGGAAAAGGAAGGGCTGTTCTGCGAGAAAATCTTTGGCCCGACCAAAGACTGGGAATGTCATTGCGGTAAGTATAAGCGTGTCCGTTATAAAGGCGTCGTCTGCGATCGCTGCGGCGTCGAAGTAACTAGAGCTAAAGTTCGCCGTGAACGCATGGGTCACATTGAACTCGCCGCCCCGGTATCCCATATTTGGTACTTCAAAGGGATTCCAAGCCGGATGGGCCTGGCGCTCGATATGTCGCCTCGTTCATTGGAAGAGATTATTTACTTTGCATCTTATGTTGTTACCGATCCAGGCGAGACGCCGCTGGAGAAAAAACAGCTCCTGTCCGAGAAGGAATACCGCAGCTACCGTGAAAAATACGGCTATGGCTTCCAAGCCGGCATGGGCGCTGAAGCGGTTAAGAAGCTGCTCCAGGATCTCGATATCGACAAAGAGCTTGAATTTTTGAAAGAAGAGCTCCGCACGGCTCAAGGCCAACGCCGCAACCGTGCGATCAAACGCCTGGAAGTCATCGAAGCCTTCCGGAATTCCGGCAACGAACCGGAATGGATGATTCTCGACGTGCTTCCAGTTATTCCGCCTGAGCTTCGTCCGATGGTCCAGCTGGATGGCGGCCGTTTTGCGACGTCTGACCTGAATGATTTGTATCGCCGCGTGATTAACCGCAACAACCGTTTGAAACGTCTGCTCGATCTCGGTGCGCCGGATATTATCGTGCAGAATGAGAAGCGCATGCTGCAGGAAGCGGTTGACGCCTTGATCGATAACGGCCGCCGCGGCCGTCCGGTAACGGGCCCAGGTAACCGTCCGCTCAAATCCCTCAGCCACATGCTGAAAGGGAAGCAAGGACGCTTCCGTCAGAACCTGCTCGGAAAACGGGTTGACTACTCTGGTCGTTCCGTTATCGTCGTAGGTCCTTACTTGAAGATGTACCAATGCGGTCTGCCGAAGGAAATGGCGCTGGAACTGTTCAAGCCGTTCGTGATGAAGGAACTGGTCAATAAAGGCCTGGCTCACAACATCAAGAGCGCGAAACGTAAAGTTGAACGCGTCAGCCCAGAGGTATGGGATGTGCTAGAAGAAGTCATTAAAGAGCATCCGGTTCTGCTTAACCGTGCTCCTACGCTTCACCGCTTGGGAATTCAGGCGTTCGAGCCGATTCTGGTCGAAGGCCGAGCGATCCGTCTGCACCCGCTCGTATGTACTGCATATAACGCGGACTTTGACGGTGACCAAATGGCTGTGCACGTACCGCTCAGCGCAGAAGCGCAGGCGGAAGCCCGGATTCTGATGCTTGCTTCCGGCAACATCCTGAACCCGAAAGACGGTAAACCGGTTGTTACTCCTTCACAGGATATGGTTCTCGGCTCCTTCTATCTGACGATGGACAATAAGGAAGCTAAGGGATCAGGAATGATTCTCGGGTCCACTCACGAAGCAGTTTCCGCTTATCAGCGGGGAACGGTATCTCTGCATGCGCGTGTAGCCATCCCGGCTAAAGCGCTTGGCAAAACAGGATTTACCGAAGCTCAGCAAAATGCGCTGCTTGTGACGACGGTTGGCCGGATTATTTTCAATGAAATTTTCCCAGCCAGCTTCCCGTACATTAATGAGCCTTCGCGCAGCAACCTGTTCCAAGGAACGCCGGATCATTACTTTATTTATGACAAAGGCGCCAACGTATTTGAACGCATTATGGCCGTGCCGCAAACCGGGGGAATCGGGAAAGAGTACCTTGGAGAAATTATCGGCCGCTGCTTCGAAATATACCATACGACGGAAACGTCGGTTATTCTCGATAAAATCAAGCAAACCGGCTTCACCTACTCTACTCGTGCAGGCGTTAGTATTGCTGTCTCCGACGTTGTCGTTCCGGATGCGAAGCAAGAGATCCTGCGAGAGTCGGATGAGAAGGTTCGCGTTGTTACGAATCAGTACCGCCGTGGTCTGATTACGAACGAAGAGCGTTACGACCGGGTTATCGACATCTGGTCCAAATCGAAAGACCAAATTACCGACGTGCTCATGAAATCGATGGATCGCTTCAACTCCATCATGCTCATGGTCGATTCCAAGGCGCGGGGTAACAAATCGCAGATTACGCAGCTTGGCGGTATGCGGGGTCTGATGGCCAACCCGTCCGGTCGGATCATCGAGCTCCCAATCAAGTCGAACTTCCGCGAAGGCCTCACGGTTCTCGAGTACTTCCTGTCGACGCACGGTGCGCGTAAAGGTCTGGCGGATACCGCGCTGCGGACCGCTGACTCGGGTTACCTGACCCGCCGTCTCGTTGACGTTGCACAGGACGTTATCGTCCGCGAGGAAGACTGCGGTACGGATAAAGGCTTTACCGTCGGCGTCATCCAGGATGGTAAAGAGGTCATCGAGGATCTGTACGACCGTATTGAAGGACGCTATTCCTTCGAGACGATCAAGCATCCCAAGACAGGGGAAATCATCGTTCATCGCAATGAACTGATCGATTCTGACAAAGCGCATGAAGTTGTGGACGCAGGCGTTACGAAGCTGCAAATCCGCTCCGTGCTGAGCTGCCGCGCTCGCCATGGCGTATGTAAGAAGTGCTACGGGCGAAACTTGGCGACAGGCAAACATGTGGAGATCGGTGAAGCGGTGGGTATCATCGCCGCACAATCCATCGGTGAACCGGGAACCCAGCTCACAATGCGTACGTTCCATACCGGGGGCGTTGCGGGTGATGACATTACCCAAGGTTTGCCGCGTATTCAGGAGCTGTTCGAGGCGCGTAACCCGAAAGGGCAAGCCACGATCAGTGAAATCGACGGCGTAATCAAAGAAATCCGCGAAGCCAAAGACCGCCGGGAAATCGAGGTTCAAGGCGAAGCGGAAACGAAGGTCTATTCCGTCACCTACGGATCCCGCCTGCGTGTCAGCGAAGGACAGGAAATCGAAGCGGGCGACGAGCTGACAGACGGCTCCATTGACCCGAAAGAAATTCTGCGCATCAAAGGGATTCGCGGTGTTCAGAACTATATTCTTCAGGAAGTTCAGCGCGTATACCGTAACCAGGGCGTTGAAATCAACGATAAGCACATCGAGGTTATGATCAAGCAAATGCTGCGCAAGATCCGCATCGTTGATGCTGGGGATACGCCTCTTCTGCCGGGAGCGTTCGTTGATCTCTATGAATATGAGATGGCGAACAAGGAAGCGATTCTGTCCGGCCAGGAGCCGGCGGTTGCGAAGCCTGTTCTCCTTGGTATCACGAAGGCGTCGCTTGAGACGGATTCTTTCCTATCGGCCGCTTCCTTCCAGGAGACGACCCGGGTACTTACCGATGCCGCGATCAAAGGCAAAGTAGATAAATTGCTTGGCCTGAAAGAGAACGTCATTATCGGTAAGCTGATCCCTGCCGGTACGGGCATGAACCGCTACCGCAGCGTACAGTTCGAAGAGCCGGAGAATACCGAGGCTGAAGAAGGTCAGGAGCCGGTAACGGTCGAATAAACAACCTGAAAAGCGGTGCAGCCGAAAGTGGAACATGTACTCGGCTGCACCGTTACTTTGTTTAAGGTTCGAGGATAGCTATAAGGCGGTTATTTTCTTGTAAATAAATTGCTTGACATCGCCTATAGCAAAATGCTAATATATCAAAGTGCGTGAGTACGGTGAATCCCTGTAAATTGGAGGACTAGATGATGTCTAACGATAGAGGGCTACAGGACGCTCATGTCAAAATCGGCACGAAACAAACGATGCGGGCAGTAGAGCTCGGTCGTGCCGAAGAAGTATATGTGGCTGAAGATGCAGATCCGCGCCTTACATCGAAGATTATCGCTCTGTGTAACCAACATGGTGTCAAATTGACTTATGTGGATACGATGCACAATCTCGGCATTGCTTGCGGGATTGAAGTAGGGGCAGCGATGGCTGCGATTGTAAAGAGATAGCTTGAGAAAATCGTTTTTGCTGATTTAGGGCAAACCTTTCGGCAAAAACTTTTCCTTTGTTCTTTTATGAACCGCCTGGGTCTGTGGGCTTAACAAAAGGTTTGTAAAGAAACATTTATTACTGAGGAAGGGGGTGGCAACAACATGCCAACAATCAACCAATTGGTACGTAAAGGTCGTCAAGACAAGATTTACAAATCCAAATCACCAGCATTGCACAGAGGGTTTAACGCTCTCAAACGCGAAGCTACCGAATTGAATTCTCCTCAAAAACGTGGTGTGTGCACTCGGGTAGGGACAATGACTCCTAAGAAACCGAACTCCGCACTTCGTAAATACGCGCGTGTTCGCTTGACGAACCGTGTTGAGGTGACTGCTTATATCCCAGGTATCGGACACAACCTGCAAGAGCACAGTGTCGTGCTGATTCGCGGTGGCCGGGTCAAAGACCTTCCAGGGGTACGTTATCATATCGTTCGCGGAGCGCTGGATACGGCTGGAGTGAACAACCGTATGCAAGCTCGTTCCAAATACGGCGCAAAACGTCCAAAAGCAAAAAAATAATTAGCTAGAGTCATAGCTATACGTTTGAACTAACACTGAAAGGGGGATAACTATGCCACGCAAAGGTCCAGTTGCCAAAAGAGACGTATTGCCGGATCCGGTGTATAACAGCAAACTTGTTACTCGCTTGATCAACCGCATTATGCTCGACGGTAAACGTGGTGTTGCTCAAAGCATCCTTTATAACGCTTTTAAACTTATTCAAGAGCGTACAGGGAATGACCCGATGGAAGTATTTGAAGCAGCGCTTAAGAACATCATGCCGGTACTCGAAGTTAAAGCTCGTCGTGTGGGCGGCTCCAACTACCAAGTACCTATCGAAGTAAAACCAGAGAGACGTACAGCTCTGGGACTACGTTGGCTCGTAAACTACTCCCGCAACCGCGGAGAGAAGACTATGGAAGAGCGTTTGGCTGCCGAGATTATCGACGCATCCAACAACACTGGTGCTTCCGTTAAGAAACGTGAAGACACGCACAAAATGGCCGAAGCGAACAAAGCGTTCGCACACTACCGCTGGTAGGATTCGGTTGATTCACAACATAAATCTATAATTCGAAGGGAGAAAATTTCATGGCAAGAGAGTTCTCCTTGAAGAATACACGTAATATCGGGATCATGGCGCATATTGACGCCGGTAAGACGACGACCACGGAGCGTATCTTGTTCTACACAGGCCGCACGCATAAAATCGGCGAAACCCACGAGGGTTCCGCAACGATGGACTGGATGGAGCAAGAGCAGGAGCGCGGGATTACGATTACTTCCGCTGCTACGACCGCTTCTTGGAAAGGTCACCGCGTCAATATCATTGATACCCCGGGACACGTCGACTTCACTGTTGAAGTCGAACGTTCTCTTCGTGTATTGGACGGGGCAGTTGGTGTGTTCAGTGCCAAGGAAGGCGTAGAGCCGCAGTCGGAAACCGTATGGAGACAGGCTGACAAATATAGCGTTCCTCGTATTGCTTATGTCAACAAAATGGATATCATCGGTGCGGACTTCCTTAACGTTGTTAAAGATATGCGCGAGCGTCTGCAAGCGAACGCAGTTGCAATCCAACTGCCAATCGGTGCAGAGGACAACTTTGTCGGTATCATCGACATTGTTGCTGAGAAAGCGTACATGTACAAAGACAACATGGGCCAAAACATCGAAGAGACCGAAATTCCTGAGGAGTACAAAGCTCAAGTAGAGGAACTTCGTGCTGAACTAGTTGAGAAGGTTGCGGAACTGGACGAGGAGTTGACAATGAAATACCTCGAAGGCGAGGAAATCAGTGTCGATGAAATCAAGGCAGCACTTCGCAAGGGTGTTGTTGAAGTTAAAATCTTCCCAGTTATTTGCGGATCTTCCTACCGTAACAAAGGGGTTCAGCTGATGCTGGATGCCGTTGTAGATTACCTGCCTGCTCCAATTGATATTCCGAGCATTAAAGGTCATCTGGAAGACGGTTCGGAAGTAGAGCGTCATTCTTCGGATGAAGAGCCGTTCGCGGCATTGGCGTTCAAAATCATGACAGACCCTTACGTTGGTAAGCTGACGTTCTTCCGCGTATACTCCGGTGTTCTTCAATCGGGATCTTACGTGCTGAATGCAACGAAAGGCAAACGTGAGCGGATCGGCCGTATCCTGCAAATGCACGCAAACAGCCGTCAAGAGATCACTGAAGTTTACGCAGGTGATATCGCTTCTGCGGTTGGTTTGAAAGATACAGGCACAGGTGATACACTGTGTGATGAGAAGAATCCGGTTATCCTGGAGTCCATGAACTTCCCTGATCCGGTTATCGAAATCGCAGTTGAACCTAAAACGAAAGCTGACCAAGACAAGATGGGCGTTGCCCTCGGCAAATTGACCGAGGAAGATCCTACGCTACGTGCTCATACAGACGAAGAAACGGGTCAAACGATCCTTGCTGGTATGGGTGAGCTTCACCTTGATATCATCATCGAGCGTATGCGCCGCGAATTCAAGGTTGAGACCAACGTGGGTAAACCACAGGTTGCATACCGTGAGACATTCAAAGCACCTGCGCGCGTTGAAGGTAAGTTCGTACGTCAATCCGGTGGTCGTGGACAATACGGTCACGTTTGGGTTGAATTCGAACCGCTGGAAGCTGGTTCTGGTAACCAGTTCGACAGCAAAATCGTCGGTGGTGCGGTACCTCGGGAGTATATTGCTCCTGCACAACAAGGTATCGAAGAAGCTATGAAGAATGGTGTTCTTGCAGGCTTCCCGCTTGTAGACGTTAAAGCTACAATCGTCGACGGTTCTTACCACGATGTTGACTCCAGTGAAATGGCGTTTAAGATCGCTGGTTCCATGGCTTTGAAAGCAGCTAAAGACAAATGTCAAGCTGTTCTTCTTGAGCCAATCATGAAAGTTGAAGTTACGGTTCCGGAAGAGTACATGGGTGACGTTATGGGTATGCTGAACTCCCGTCGCGGACGTATCGAAGGTATGGATTCCCGCGGTAGCGCGCAAATCATTCGTGCCAAAGTGCCTCTTTCCGAAATGTTCGGATATTCAACAACACTTCGTTCCGGTACGCAAGGACGCGGTGTATTCTCGATGGAGCTTTCCCACTACGAAGAAGTTCCTAAGAATATCTCCGAAGAAATCGTATCGAAGTATAAAGGCGAAGAATAATTTTTGTATCTGCTGATCGGAGGGAATTCCTTCATGGGAGCCCCTCCGATCAGTCCAACATAACAATCCATATTTAAGGAGGAACTGTTTAAAATGGCAAAGGCAAAATACGAACGTACAAAACCGCACGTTAATATCGGTACAATCGGTCACGTTGACCATGGTAAAACTACTTTGACTGCAGCAATCACTACCGTTTTGACTAAAACTTACGGTGGAGGTAGCGCGATCGCTTACGACCAAATCGACAAAGCTCCAGAAGAGCGCGAGCGCGGTATCACAATTTCCACTTCCCACGTTGAGTATGAGTCGGCTAACCGCCACTACGCTCACGTTGACTGCCCAGGTCACGCCGACTATGTTAAAAACATGATCACTGGCGCGGCTCAAATGGACGGCGCAATCCTGGTTGTATCCGCAGCTGACGGCCCAATGCCGCAAACTCGCGAGCACATCCTGTTGTCCCGTAACGTAGGCGTTCCTTACATCGTTGTATTCTTGAACAAATGCGACATGGTTGAAGACGAAGAGCTTCTGGAACTGGTTGAAATGGAAGTTCGCGACCTGTTGAACGAATATGAGTTCCCAGGCGATGACACTCCAATCATCCGTGGATCTGCTCGTGAAGCACTTCAAAACCCAGATGGCGACTACGCTAAGAAAATCATCGAAATGTTCGAAATCATCGACGAGTACATTCCGCTTCCAGAGCGTCCGGTTGACAAACCATTCCTGATGCCAGTTGAGGACGTATTCTCCATCACTGGTCGTGGTACGGTTGCTACAGGCCGCGTTGAGCGTGGTACTGTTAAAGTCGGCGACGAGGTTGAAATCGTTGGTATTGCTGAAGAAACTAAAAAATCCGTTGTTACGGGCGTTGAAATGTTCCGTAAATTGCTTGATTCCGCTGAAGCGGGCGACAACATCGGTGCATTGCTCCGTGGTGTAGACCGTACACAAATCGAGCGCGGTCAAGTTCTTGCAAAGCCAGCTTCCGTTAATCCGCATACTGAGTTCACTGCTCAAGTATACGTATTGACTAAAGAAGAGGGCGGACGTCACAAACCTTTCTTCACAGGTTACCGTCCACAATTCTATTTCCGTACAACTGACGTTACAGGTATCATCAACCTGCCAGAAGGTACTGAAATGGTTATGCCTGGCGACAACATCGAAGTTACTGTACAACTGATCGCTCCTATCGCGATTGAAGAAGGAACTCGCTTCTCCATCCGTGAAGGTGGCCGTACAGTTGGATCCGGTGCGGTTGTTTCCATCCAAAAATAATAAGGTTTCTTAAACCTTATTGCCAAGCTGCCCTGAGGGTCATTAGATCCTTAGGGCAGCTTTTTTGTATGGGCTGTATTCTTAAGCTTGAAGTAAGATTCAAGTTGATAGAATAACGTGATCTCAAGACTATCCACAGTTATACTAAAATGGTAACGTGATGCTAGAGGCCAAAAGTTTAATGTTAAAATCAGGCTGTGTATAGCTGAGACATAAGACTAGCGGACCCTCATTCCGTTATTTTAGTAAAAGGGATCACTTTTGGGGAGTAACGGACCCAGGAGGCCTTATTGGCCTGAAATGGAGATGAAGTCAGGCTTGTTTTAATGAATAGCGCCCCCATAGTCCGTTAGCACACTGAATGGTCGTATTTTGCAAGTATAGCGGCATCTGTGTCCGTAAGCATTACGGGGGTAGCCAACCAATTAGCCTAGATCTTTTCTACCCGAATAAGGCAAGAATTCATAGCAAACGAACTATAAGAAATAGGCCGGATCAAGCATTCACTTGACTCGGCCTATTTACGGTTCTACTTAAAATAAGGAAATATCATCAATGTACAGGGTCGCTGCTCCCGTTTCGCCGGGAACCGGCTCGATTTTGAAGCCCAGAGATTTGACCTGATGGAGATTCTCAACCTGGGACAAATCGATGCTTAACGTTTTGAAGCCTGCTTCAGAGGCTTCGACAAGGGTGATGCCGCTGTCGTACCAAGTCCAGGAGCTGCCTGTTTTTACATAGAAATAGATATGGGCAGAACCTGTGGATAATTTGACTTTTGCGTTTAAGGCTTGCAGCCCGCTGAAGTCAAAATCCGCGTATTTTGTCAGTTCAAAGGAGGTACCGTCCAGCTCGAAGGTGGTTAGCAGCGATTGGATGCCTTCGGCGTACACATCCGTGGTTACGGTTGGAGGTGCAGCATTGGCAAAATTCTGAGTAGCCTCGACCTCCCAGCCTGCAGTGTCTGTCTCAAAGCCATACAGCGTTCCAGGCTGTATCCCGCCTCCGTTTCCAGGGTCAGTCCCGTCATCTTCACCCTTCGGGATGTCTCCGGAACTGCCGGGGATGACATGAATGCTGTCCAGGTAAAGCGTACCCAGGAAAGGATTGTCTTTGGAATACGAATCATTGGCTAGTGCATTGACATAGATCGAAAATGCCTGCACTTTTTTCGCATGAGTTGTGTCCAGCTTCTTGCTCTGATTGGCGGAATCCCAAGGCGCAACGGAGAAATCTTTGAACGGAATCTCAATCCACCGGGGCGCGCTGTCCGCAAGCGAAGGATAATACTCAAAGTGAATATCGTTCGCTTTGATCTGGATGACCAGTTTTTTGCCGCTGCCATCTGGCTCTAGCCAAAATTTCAGCTTCCCGGTCTGAGACCAGTCACGGCTGCCAAGATTTTTAGTAATTCCCGTATATCCCTGCCCGGCCAAAGTGTAGTCCAATTTTAATCCGAATTGACCGCTTTGCTTATGCTCCGCATCAAGCGAGATGGAATTGGCATCCCCATTTGGGCTATAGCCTGAACGGAGCAGCTCATTACTCCCCTTATACCCATCGAAATCATCAACGTGGGCAGGATCATTAGTTTCTCCGGTATAGGCATTGATTAGCCGGATATTATCAACATAGATCGGGCCGTCATAATTCAGGCCGCTGCCAATCAGGGCTAACTGTAAGCCTTCAGCTGCTGCGAGTTGATCCTGATCGGTCAGGTCCATCAGGGCGCTATAGGCGACATATTCCTCGCCGCCGATCGTAATTCTTGGAAGCTCGCTCCATGCGGTTACGCTCGTTGTCTCAAATTTAGTGTTATTTGGCGGCAGTTCTGCGGCTGCCCGCAGATTTACATGAGCAGCGTCGTGATCTCCGGCGGCTGCTGGTATCCAAGCTTCGAAACTAACCCGATTCACGTATGGCAGTGTAACTTGCCCGGCGATGTCGGGTAGGCCGATCTTCAGCTCTTGCCAGCTGTCGGATCCTGTCAGGCCGCTGACGTTAATTTTCAGTTTTCCATCGTTGGCAAGCATACCGTGTGCATACTGCGTTTGAATCGTATCAGGCCAATTGCCGTTGCTTGCCACGCCGGCAATATCTTGATCGAAAGTGAACTGCTTCAACACTTTTTCCTGGATACCAATGTAAATCGTAATGGTCTGAGACAGGACTGAATGGTCTTTGCCATAGGTTTTAACGGTCAATGTGGTTTCCTTGCCGTTTAGCTCTGCTGGAGGCTGCCATTCGGCGGCATAAAAGCCTTTGTCGTTCATGGACATTTCATGTTCGGTTATTTCGTCGCCGACCAGGTAAACGACTTTGCTGACATTCTGGTTTAATACTTTGGCCCGAATCGTGGTCGAGGCATTTCTGATCGTCTCTTGTCCGGTAGGGGACACGATGTGCATAAACGGTTTTTCTTTTGCTGTTCTGAGCTTCTTGTTGTACACCCCGCTTAGATCGCGGCTGAAATATGTGTACGGATCGGCATAATACTGTTCGAAATCAGGCAGGAGCTCATGATCGCCATACATCGCCGAGTTGCGGTAAGGCACGAAGATAGAATTATAATTAAAGTTCGCCCAGGTTAACATGTAGGCCATCCGCTTCGCATCCGGATCGGACTGGAGGGCTGCGCTCAACTTGGTGAAGAAATGCAAATCAGCTGTCCCAGTCGGTTTGACATTGGAATAGCCGAATTCCGTAAAGGCAGCGACCTTGCCGCGTGCATCGGCGATCTGCGATATCAGCTTAGCATCGTCGACGACCGCTTCGAACCAGGCTTGGTTGTTTCCGTCGTAATAAGTGTCAAATCCGAGAATATCGACATAGTCGTCACCCGGATACGTTTTTAAGAAGGTAGCTTCCGAATTGTTGAACGGGCTTCCTGGAGAGAAGGCATAGAGGAAATTACGCACGCCCTTTTCATCCCTTAGGTATTCTACAGTGTAACGATAAATTTCAATATATTGCTCTTTTGTCGTATAGGGAGCTCCCCACCAGAACCAGCCGCCGTTTTGCTCGTGGAATGGCCGGAAAATAACCGGAATCAAATTGCCGTTCTCATCCTTGAGATGGTGCGTGAAATCCGCGATTCGGTCCAGGAAGGCGTTGTAGTCCTCGTGCTTGTCGCCGCCCGGCAAAATATGCGACACTACATTCCCGCTCGTATCGTAGAAATCGCCGCCGGTTACGAAGTTTGGCATATGAGCGCTTAAGCTCAGCACGCCGCCCAGTTTATAAGCCTCTTTCATCGAGGCGACCAGATTATCACGATTCTGCTGCGGTGTATTCGTGAGGGAACCCGGCTTCTCAAATCCTTCCAGGCTTAGCGTATCCCACCCGAACATCGCAGGGTAATCGCCTACAGCACTGTAGGTTTCCGATTTCGGCTGACCCGGAGGGGTAGTGGACAATACCTCATCCGTCGGGTGCTGATGCCCGAAAAGAATATGCTTTCCGCGGATCTCCTGCAAGTAAGCGAAGAGGGAACGCGTACTGTCCGTCGCTTGGGCATCGGCCAGGTCAATGACGGGATATTGCTGCCCCGTTCCCGGATAGGACCCTGAAGAGCCGCTTCGATTACTGGAGGTAGCGCCGGCAGTTGTACTTGGCTTATGGTCCGGGGATGGGGAGCTTACCTTGCCTCCGACGATGATGGCCGTGCCAATCGGCAGCGGCTGACCGTTTAGCATCACATCTTTTGCCCGGACATCGGCCTGTTCAATATCGCCTTCTCCGGTAATGATTGTATTGGCTGCCTCGGGATGAATGACCAGTGTATGGATGACAGTGCCCTTTGGAATGAGGATGGCAGCAGGGTGGTTGACGATAAGATGGTCTATGGATGCATTCTCGTCGAGCTCTATGGTTCCGGAGCTGTTGACTATAAGCTTAACAATCTTCGTTGTTCCGCCGGCATGTAGGCGAACGCGGCCGTTTTTGCGATCGATCAGCACATCCTGCAGTATAGAGTCGCGTACGCTAATCGTGCTCTCGCCGCCCCAGATGAAGGCCGTTCCCTTCACCTGTACACCGTTCAGGGTAACATCTCCATTACGAATGCCCCGGGCCAGATAGAGATTGCGAGAGAGGGTAGAATTCTTTAGAGTGACCCCGGGTTGGTTAATAACGGTATGAGAAGCGATCAGGCCGCCCGTATAATCGCCTTCGACAGCGTAGTAGGCCGCGACCAATCTATCGATCAGCGTTATGGCTTCAGCCCGTGTCATATCCTGCTGCGGACGGAAGGTCCCATCAGCATATCCGGATAAGGCATGATTGGCAGCTAGAGTCTGAACGGCCTCCCTGGCATAAGGGCTGATGGAAGCAGCATCGCTAAAACTTAAACCGGATACAGCTTGAGCGTCGTCATCCATTCCTCCCTTTAATTGCAGCACTCTTGCCATAAGTGCTGCCGCATCCTGCCGGTTAATGTTAGCTGCAGGTTTGCCTGAACCATCAGGAAAACCTTCATAATAGCCGGCCGCTTTGGCGGCAGCCATCTGAACGGCGAACCAGGCGCTCGCAGGCACGTCGGAGAAGTTGCTGTCTCCCTGGTCTGAAACACCGAATATCTTGTTGATGATGGTCACGAACTCGGCTCGGGTTATTTTCCCATCTGGTCTGAACGAGCCATCTTCATATCCGTGGACGACGCCGCGCTCCTGCCAGCGATTCAATGGGGCAGCAGCCCAGTGGGTGCCCGTTTGTTCTGTTGCTGCTCCGAATGCGGGCGGAATCATTGATAAGATCAAAATAAGTGCCAAAGCTAAGGAAAAGTAATACTGTCGTTTTTCCATGCTCACCCTCCTAGAGTTGATCGGTTTCTAATCCTTCAAATAACTATCAAAACCAGATTCGGCGTATCACCTCCCTGTGCAAATTGGAGAAAAGCTCAAATCGATATAATGTAAGCGCTTAACAACGAATTATAGCAGGTCTCACCAAGCTGATATATGTACTGTATTTGTTTTTATGTTCCTCAATTGTCGTTTTGCGGGCACGAAAAAACGAGTTTCTTCTATATATATGTGCCGAGGAAATGGCCAATAAAAATGTCTAATATTTTGCTTGCATTACATCTATCTTTTCTATATAATAGTGAATGTTGTTCTGTGACTGTGCGATGATGTGAGAGGTTACTGACACACCCGGCCCCTTTGCCATGGGAGGGCGGTCAGAAAATTTTCACGGAGTATGTCCGATAATAAATTGGGCGATAGAAGGAGGGACTAAAATGGCAAAGCAAAAAATTCGTATTCGTTTGAAAGCTTATGATCACAGAATTCTTGATCAATCCGCAGAGAAAATCGTTGAAACGGCAAAACGTTCAGGTGCTGGCGTATCCGGACCAATTCCGCTTCCAACTGAGAAACAAGTTATTACTATTCTCCGTGCGGTACACAAGTACAAGGATTCCCGGGAGCAGTTCGAAATGCGTACACATAAACGTCTGATCGACATTGTGAACCCGACTCCACAAACTGTGGATGCCTTGATGCGCTTGGACCTGCCGTCCGGTGTAGATATCGAAATCAAATTGTAATATCAATCGTGAGTTGATTAGGAAAGGAAAAGAGGTGTCAACATGAAAGGTATCTTAGGGAAAAAACTCGGAATGACTCAAGTGTTTACCCCAGAGGGCGTTGTTATTCCTGTAACGGTTATCGAAGCTGAGTCCAACATTGTTCTGCAGAAGAAAGATGTGGAGAACGACGGTTACGAAGCGATTCAAATCGGTTATGCCGATAAGAAAGAAAGCAGAGCTAACAAACCTGAATTAGGTCACGCTAAGAAGGCGAATACAGCACCTAAGCGCTACGTTCGTGAAATTCGCGGTATTGATTTGGCAACATATGAAGTTGGCCAAGAGGTCAAAGTTGATATTTTTGCTGAAGGCGAATTTGTTGACGTAACAGGTATTTCTAAAGGTAAAGGATTCCAAGGTAACATCAAACGTTGGGGTCAAAGCCGCGGGCCTATGTCTCACGGTTCCCGTTACCATCGCGGTCCAGGTTCCATGGGTTCCATCCAAGCCAACCGTGTTCCTAAAGGCAAAAAATTGCCAGGGCATATGGGTAACGAAACGATTACGATCCAGAACCTTGAAGTCATCCGCGTGGATGCAGAGCGTAACGTATTGCTCGTTAAAGGATCCATTCCAGGTCCTAAAAATAGCGTAGTTAAAATCAAACAAGCGGTTAAGAAGTAATCGCCTTAAGGAAAGGAGGAACAAGCAATGCCTAAAGTAGCACTATATAATGTCAGCGGTAGCCAAGTGGGCGAAGTTGAACTGAATGACGCGGTATTCGGAATCGAACCGAACGTTCACGTTCTTCACGACGCAGTTGTTATGCAGCGCGCTTCCCTGCGTTTGGGTACTCATAAAGTAAAAGGACGCTCCGAAGTTCGCGGCGGCGGCCGTAAACCATGGAAACAAAAAGGCACAGGTCGTGCTCGTCAAGGTTCGATCCGCTCCCCACAATGGGTTGGCGGCGGAATCGTGTTCGGTCCGACTCCACGCAGCTATGCGTACAAATTGCCTAAGAAAGTTCGTCGTTTGGCAATCAAATCGGCTCTTTCTTCGAAAGTGATCGACCAAGACATTATCGTATTGGATGCGCTCAGCCTGAACGCTCCTAAGACGAAAGAGTTCGCAGCGATTCTGAACAACCTGAAAGTAGACCGCAAAGCATTGATCGTAGCGCCTAGCTATGATGACAATGTAGCATTGTCCGCACGCAACATCCCAGGTGTTAAATTCGTTGCAGCTGACGGCATTAATGTTCTTGACGTGCTGACGCACGACAAACTGATCATTACGAAAGAAGCAGTTCAGAAGGTAGAGGAGGTGCTCGCGTAATGAAAGATCCTCGTGATATAATTAAACGTCCCCTGATTACGGAACGTACGGCTGATTACATGAGCGAGAACAAATATGTTTTCGAAGTAGACATTCGTGCGAACAAAACCGAAATCAAACAAGCTGTAGAAGCGATCTTCAATGTTAAAGTGAGCAATGTGAATACACTGCGTGTTCCTGCCAAGCCTAAACGTTACGGACGCCACTTCGGATATACTCCTGAATGGAAAAAAGCATTCGTTACGCTAACGGCTGACAGCAAGCCGCTTGAATTTTTTGAATCGGTATAATAGAACGTTAGAGCAAGGAGGGAAAAACAGTGCCAATTAAAAAGTATAAACCGACATCTCCAGCAAGACGGAATATGTCTGTATCCACTTTTGAAGAAATTACTACGGATCGTCCGGAGAAATCGTTGCTTGCTCCACTGAGCAAAACGGCTGGACGTAACAACCACGGTAAAATTACGGTTCGCCACCATGGTGGAGGACACAAACGTAACTACCGGATCATCGACTTCAAACGTAATAAGGATGGAATTCCAGGTCGCGTTGCTACAATCGAGTACGACCCGAACCGGACTTCCAATATCGCTCTGATCCACTATGTTGACGGCGAGAAACGCTACATTTTGGCTCCGAAAGGACTGAAAGTAGGCGACATGATCGAGTCAGGACCTGGATCTGACATCAAAATCGGTAATGCTCTTCCTTTGGAGAACATTCCAGTAGGTACAGTTATCCACAACATTGAACTTCAACCAGGCAAAGGCGGACAGCTCGTTCGTGCGGCTGGTACAGAAGGACAATTGCTCGGTAAAGAAGATAAGTACGTATCCGTTCGCCTGTCTTCTGGCGAAGTGCGTAAAATTCTTAAAGTTTGCCGCGCGACGATTGGTTCTGTAGGTAACCAAGACCATGAATTGATCAAGATCGGTAAAGCTGGCCGCGGCCGTTGGCTTGGCAAGCGCCCATCTGTACGCGGTGTCGTCATGAACCCGAACGATCACCCACACGGTGGTGGTGAAGGCCGTGCGCCAATCGGACGTAAGTCTCCGCTTTCTCCATGGGGCAAACCGACGCTTGGTTACAAAACGCGTAAAAAAGGCAAAGCTTCTGATAAATATATCGTTCGCGGCCGTACGAAGTAATCCGCTGCTAGCGGATCACTTCCTGGTTGCGGCAACGAGAGATATCAACAGCTGGCATAAGCCGGCTTAGCCTAAAAGAAGGCGAAGTCATTTTTCAAAGTGGCGAAGGGAGGAAAAATACATGAGTCGCAGTCTGAAAAAGGGGCCATTTATTGATGGTTACCTGTTGAAGAAAGTGGAAGAAGCGAGCGCATCGAACAAGAAGGTAGTTATCAAAACTTGGTCCCGTCGCTCTACGATTTTCCCGCAATTCATTGGACATACATTCGGTGTATATGATGGCCGCAAGCATGTTCCGGTATATGTTACTGAGGATATGGTCGGACATAAACTCGGCGAATTTGCTCCAACCCGTACCTATAAAGGTCATACGGACGACGATAAGAAAACGAGACGTTAAGCGATAAGTTCTTCGTTTGAGAGGAGGTAACACACAATGGAAGCTAAAGCACATGCAAGGTCCATCCGTATTGCTCCGCGGAAAGCTAAATTGGTTATCGATTTGATCCGTGGCAAGCAAGTTGGCGATGCTATCGCGATTCTTCGCCACACGCCTAAGGCGGCTTCCCCAATCGTGGAGAAGCTCTTGAATTCAGCGATTGCCAATGCAGAGCACAACTATTCTCTGGATGTAAATAAATTGGTTGTTACGGAAGCGTACGTAAACCAAGGTCCTACAATGAAACGTTTCCGCCCGCGGGCAATGGGACGTGCAAGTCGGATCAACAAACGCACCAGCCACATTACTTTGGTGGTATCCGAAAAATAAGGAGGGAAAACGCGTGGGCCAAAAAGTAAATCCGGTCGGACTACGAGTAGGGATTATCCGTGACTGGGAATCCAAATGGTACGCAGGCAAAGATTTCGGTGATCTTTTGCTTGAAGACGTTAAAATTCGTGAGCACCTGAAAAACAAACTGAAAGACTCCGCGGTATCTCGGATCGAAATCGAGAGAGCGGCTAATCGTGTGAATGTAACGATCCATACTGCTAAGCCGGGCATGGTTATCGGTAAGGGCGGTTCGGAAGTTGAAAACCTGCGTAATCAAATTACGAAAATCGCAGGCGGCAAAAAAGTTCACATCAATATCTCTGAAATCAAAAAACCTGATCTTGACGCGATTCTTGTCGCTGAGAGCATCGCACAACAATTGGAGCGTCGTGTTTCTTTCCGTCGTGCGCTTAAACAAGCGATTCAAAGAACAATGCGCGCAGGTGCTAAAGGGATCAAAACAGCAGTCAGCGGTCGTCTTGGCGGTGCTGAGATTGCTCGTTCGGAAGGCTACAGTGAAGGAACTGTTCCACTTCATACGCTTCGCGCTGATATTGATTACGGTACGGCTGAAGCTCATACGACCTATGGACGTCTTGGCGTAAAAGTATGGATTTATCGTGGAGAGGTTCTTCCTACGGCTAAGAAACAACAAGCTGCCCAGGAAGGAGGCAATTAATCATGTTGGTACCTAAACGTGTAAAACACCGCAAGCAGCAGCGCGGTAGTTTGAGAGGCCAAGCTAAAGGCGGAACTGAGCTGAACTTCGGCGAATACGGCCTGCAAGCTCTTGAGCCTACATGGATTACGAACCGCCAAATCGAGGCTGCGCGTATCGCGATGACTCGTTATATCAAACGGGGCGGTAAAGTATGGATTAAAATTTTCCCTGACAAGCCAATTACTCAAAAGCCTCTTGAAGTGCGGATGGGTAGCGGTAAAGGTAACGTTGAGAAATGGGTTGCAGTTGTGAAACCAGGCAAAATCTTGTTTGAGCTTGCTGGTGTACCCGAGGAAATTGCTCGTGAAGCTATGCGGCTTGCCGCTCACAAACTGCCAATCAAAACAAAGTTTGTGAAACGTGAAGAATTGGGTGGTGAAGCAAATGAAAGCTAATGAACTTCGCAACTTAACCACTGCTGAAATCGAACAAAAAATTGCGGGTTTTAAGGAAGAGCTTTTCAACCTCCGTTTTCAATTGGCCACCGGCCAGCTCGATAACCCGACTCGAATCCGTGACGTGCGGAAAGATATAGCTCGTGCTAAAACCATTTTACATGAAAGAGAACTTGGTATTACTAGCTAATACTGCGCTCCACGTAAGCGAAGCGCCTAAGTCCAGGAAGGAGGCTAACCATGAGCGAACGCAATGCCCGTAAAGTGCAAGTTGGTAAAGTTGTCAGTGACAAAATGGATAAAACCATCGTTGTAGCTGTTGAGACTTACAAGAAACATGATTTGTACCATAAACGCATTAAATATACGAAAAAATTTAAAGCGCATGATGAGAACAACACTGCAAAAATTGGTGATACGGTTAGAATCGTCGAAACTCGTCCGCTGTCCAAAGACAAGCGTTGGAGACTAGCAGAGATCATCGAAGCAGCGATTATTATCTAACAGCATGGCAGCTTAAACTGAAAGGAGGAAATAACCATGATTCAAGCATTCTCGCGATTGCATGTAGCCGACAACTCTGGTGCGAAGGAATTGATGTGTATCCGCGTTCTAGGTGGTACTGGTCGTCGTTCAGCGCATATTGGAGATTTGATCGTTTGTTCCGTAAAACAAGCAACACCAGGCGGCGTTGTCAAAAAGGGTGACATCGTTAAAGCAGTAATCGTTCGTACGAAACGTTCCGTTCGTCGTAAAGATGGTTCTTATATCTCGTTTGACGAAAATGCAGCGGTTGTTGTTAAAGACGACAAGAGCCCGCGCGGTACACGTATTTTCGGACCTGTTGCTCGTGAACTTCGTGATAGAGATTTCATGAAAATCATTTCCTTGGCTCCGGAAGTTATCTAGTACGTATGTGAAACATGAAGTTTCGACGAAACAGGAGGTGTAAAGAATGCCTAGACTGAAGAAGGTTCTAGAATCCCATAACAATAAACTGCATGTCAAAAAAGACGACACGGTTATCGTGATTACGGGTAAAGACAAAGGCAAAAAAGGCCGCGTCATCGCTGCGTATCCTCGCGAAAACCGCGTACTTGTGGAAGGCGTGAACATGGTTAAGAAACACCAAAAACCAAATCAGCTGAACCCGCAAGGCGGAATTATTGAGAAGGAAGCTCCGATTCACGTTTCGAACGTTATGCACGTTGATCCTAAGAGCGGAAGCGTAACCCGTATCGGTTACAAAGTATTGGACAATGGCAAAAAAGTTCGTGTTGCTAAAAAATCGGGTGAAGTAATCGACTAATCCAGTAACGCAAAGAAAGGAGGTCCATGATTCATGGCAGCAAGATTGAAAGAACGTTTTTTGAATGAAGTAACGCCTGCTTTGATTCAAAAATTCAACTATACAACGGTAATGCAAGTACCTAAAGTTGAGAAGGTAGTTATCAACATGGGTGTTGGTGAAGCCGTAGCAAACTCGAAAGTTCTTGATTCCGCGGTTAACGATTTGCAGCTGATCGCTGGTCAAAAGCCAGTCATCACGCGTGCTAAGAAATCCATCGCCGGATTTAAGCTTCGTGAGAACATGCCAATCGGCGTGAAGGTAACTCTTCGCGGTGAGCGCATGTACCATTTCCTCGACAAATTGTTCAACGTAACGCTTCCGCGTGTACGTGACTTCCACGGCGTATCGAACAAAGCGTTTGACGGACGCGGTAACTACACGCTTGGTTTGAAAGAGCAATTGATTTTCCCTGAGATCGAATACGATCAAGTCGACAAAGTTCGCGGTATGGACATTGTTATTGTAACAACGGCTAAGACGGATGAAGAGTCCCGTGAATTGCTCACAGGACTGGGAATGCCTTTCGTAAAATAAGTAGGTCGTAACGAATTCTCCGAAACTATTTAGGAGGTGTCAGGCTAAGTGGCAAAAACTTCGATGAAAGTTAAACAACAACGCACACCGAAATTTAAAGTACGGGCATACACCCGTTGTGAGCGTTGCGGTCGTCCACATTCGGTACTGCAAAAATTTAAAATATGCAGAATTTGTTTCCGTGAATTAGCTTATAAAGGCCAGATTCCTGGCGTGAAAAAAGCAAGCTGGTAAACAATCAACAACGGGAAGGAGGTTTACACGTATGACTATGTCAGATCCAATTGCAGATATGCTTACTCGTATTCGTAACGCGAACACGGTTCGCCACGAAACGGTGGAACTGCCTGCCTCAACGATCAAGAAGCAAATCGCCGAGATTCTGAAGCGTGAAGGCTTCATCCGCGATGCAGAATATATTGATGACAACAAACAAGGGATGATCCGTCTTTTCCTGAAATACGGCCCTAACAACGAACGCGTTATTACTGGCTTGAAAAGAATCAGTAAACCAGGTCTTCGCGTTTACACAAAGAGCACTGAGGTTCCTCGTGTTCTGGGCGGACTGGGAATCGCGATTATTTCCACTTCCAAAGGTGTTATGACCGACAAAGAAGCACGTCAGTCTAAAGCCGGCGGCGAAGTTGTCTGCTACGTTTGGTAATTAACGTCACAAAACAAGGAGGTGCAGCAAATGTCTCGAATTGGTCGCAAACCAATTACAGTACCAAGTGGTGTGGATATCACACTTGATAATAATGTGATTACAGTAAAAGGGCCGAAAGGTTCTTTGACTCGTGAACTTCACAAGGACATGAAAATTACTGTTGAGAACAATGAGATCACAGTAGAACGTCCTTCTGATCATAAAACGCATCGTTCCCTGCACGGTACAACGCGCAGTGTAGTGAGCAACATGGTTAGTGGAGTAACTGAAGGTTTCACTAGAAACCTTGAGCTGGTTGGGGTCGGATACCGCGCAAGCAAATCCGGAGAGAAGCTCGTACTCAACGTAGGGTACTCCCATCCTGTAGAAATCACTCCAGAGCCAGGCATTACATTTGAAGTGCCTTCGAACACGAAGATCGTCGTTAGCGGAATTAACAAAGAGCGTGTTGGCGAATATGCTGCTAAAATTCGTTCCGTACGCGAGCCTGAGCCATACAAAGGCAAAGGGATCAAGTACGAAGGTGAACGCATTATCCGTAAAGAAGGTAAAGCCGGTAAGAAGAAATAACTTTCTTCTTAGCGGACCAATCCTTCTGGCGAGTTGAACGATTTGTGTTGTTTAGGTAAACCGAAGGGAGTGAAATGGAAGTCATGATTACAAAAGCTGATAAGAACAAAGCTCGTCTGAAAAGACATTTGCGCGTACGGAGAAAAATCCAAGGAACGGCTGTTCGTCCAAGATTGAACGTATTCCGTTCTGCCAAACATATCTATGCACAGCTGATCGATGATGTGGCTGGGGTTACTCTGGCATCGGCATCGACACTTGATAAAGAATTGAGCGGAATTACAAACGGCGGCAATGTGGAGTCTGCTAAAAAAGTTGGCGAACTGATCGCAAAACGCGCTCAGGAAAAAGGCTTCAAAAACGTTGTGTTTGACCGTGGGGGATACTTGTATCACGGACGTATTCAGGCTCTGGCAGACGCGGCTCGCGAAGCAGGCCTTGAATTCTAAAATAATCACTAAAAGGAGGTTAACGACTTGCGTGTAGATCCGAATACTTTAGAACTGACTGAAAGAGTTGTAAATATTAACCGCGTAGCTAAAGTAGTAAAAGGCGGACGCCGTTTTAGCTTCAGTGCGCTCGTAGTTGTCGGGGACGGCAAAGGCTGGGTTGGCGCTGGGATCGGTAAGGCAGGCGAGGTTCCTGATGCGATTCGCAAAGGAATCGAAGATGCTAAGAAAAACCTTGTATTCGTTCCGCTTGTGGGAACGACAGTCCCTCACCAAGTAATCGGTCACTTCGGTGCAGGCCGCGTTCTTCTTAAACCGGCTTCCGAAGGTACCGGGGTAATCGCAGGCGGTCCAGTTCGTGCGGTACTCGAACTTGCTGGCGTAGGCGACATTCTAACAAAATCTTTAGGTTCTTCGAATTCCATCAACATGGTTAACGCGACTTTGGAGGGCTTGTCCCGTCTGAAACGCGCTGAAGATGTTGCGAAATTACGCGGTAAAACCGTCGAAGAACTTCTCGGTTAAGGAGGGAATCTCATGGCAAAGCTGCAAATTACCCTCGTACGTAGTTTGATCGGCACATCGGAGAAACAACGCACGACTGTTAAAACACTGGGACTGCGTAAGGTAAACCAATCCGTGGTTCAACAAGATAATCCTGCCATTCGCGGCATGATCAATCATGTAAGCCATCTGGTATCCGTTGAAGAACTCCAAGGATAACTCCCTGACAAGTATTAGCGGATTAGCTAACGAATGAAATTGGTGGACCTAAGGTTTACCTTTACCCGCAAGTGAAACAATAAATAAGGAGGTGCAACGAACGATGAAGTTACATGAGCTTTCCCCAGCTCCTGGTTCCCGCAAAGAACGCAAACGCGTAGGACGCGGTACAGGAAGCGGCATGGGTAAAACATCAACACGTGGTCACAAAGGTCAAAATGCTCGTTCCGGCGGCGGTGTCCGTCCGGGCTTCGAAGGCGGTCAAAACCCGTTGTATCGTCGCTTGCCAAAACGCGGATTTACGAATCCAACGCGGAAAGAGTATGCGATTGTGAACACCCAGGAATTGAACAACTTTGCGGCGGATACAGAGGTTACTCCTGAGCTGTTGTTTGAACAAGGAATCGTGAAAGACGCAAAAAGCGGCATCAAGATTCTTGGCAACGGTGAACTGACTGTCAAATTGACGGTTAAAGCGAATAAGTTCTCTCAATCCGCGGTGGAGAAAATCGAGGCTGCCGGCGGTAAAACCGAGGTGATCTAATGTTTAAAACCATGAAGAACATATGGCACGTTAAGGATCTGCGGACCCGTATTTTGTTCACTCTCTTTATCTTTATTATCTACCGGATCGGTACATTTGTTCCGGTTCCGGGCGTTAATAAAGAAGTGTTCAAAACGACAAACGTAGCGGGGAGCGATTTGCTCGGGCTATTGAACATCTTCTCGGGCGGCGCGCTGCATAATTTCTCGATTTTTGCAATCGGGATTTTCCCTTATATCACCGCCTCCATTATTATTCAGCTCCTGTCCATGGATGTTATTCCTAAGCTGGCAGAATGGGCGAAACAAGGTGAGCATGGCAAGAAGAAGACGGCCCAAGTCACTCGTTACTTAACGGTGGTCTTGGCCCTCATTCAAGCCTTTGCGACATCGATCGGGTTCAACCGGCTGTATTATACGGAGATGGTGCCGAACGCTACGTTCGGGGATTATATGTTGATCGCGATTGTTTTGACCGCGGGTACGTCGTTCTTGATGTGGCTTGGTGAGCAAATTACGGATAAGGGAATCGGTAACGGTATTTCGCTGATTATTTTCGCGGGTATCGTCGCCTCGATACCAACTCATATACAAAATATCGCAATGTCTGATTTCATAGTTACTGGGCAAACGTTCATGAACATTGTTAAAGCAATTGCGATTATCATCGTGTTGGTGTTAATTGTTATCGGTGTAATTTACATCCAGCAAGCCATCCGTAAAATTCCTGTACAATACGCTAAGCGTGTTGTCGGAAACAAAATGTATGGCGGGCAGAACACGCACATTCCGCTCAAAATTAACGCAGCGGGTGTTATTCCGGTTATCTTCGCATCATCCCTGCTGCAGTTTCCGATAGTCATTGCAAGCTTCTGGTCAACACACACTTGGGCACAATGGATCAGCAACAACATGAACATTGACCGTCCGTTGGGTATTGTGTTGTATGTAATCATGATTATTGGATTTACGTTCTTCTATACGTTTGTACAGATGAACCCGCAGCAAATGGCGGATAACATGAAGAAGAACGGCGGCTACATTCCGGGGATCCGTCCGGGGAAAACAACGGCCACTTATCTGACTCGGGTTCTATCCCGTTTGACGATGACCGGCGCATTGTTCCTCGCCTTTATCTCCGTACTCCCGGTTATTCTCGGTGCATTGGCAGGATTGCCGCGTACCGTGCAAATCGGAGGTACTTCCATTCTGATCGTTATCGGTGTTGCGCTTGATACGATGAAGACGATCGAAGGGCAATTGATTAAACGTCACTACAAAGGCTTCATTAATAAATAGGAGATAGGTTCCAGGATTGAGCTTGGTTAACGAACTCTCCTGGCGCCTATTGTTCTGTTTTCTTAGCGAAGTGAACCAGTCTCGAAGGGAGTGCTTGACATGAACATTCTATTCATGGGACCTCCTGGAGCGGGAAAAGGAACACAAGCAGAGGCGATCGTTAACGAATTTGGCATTCCTCATATTTCGACAGGCGATGCATTTCGTCTGGCGATCAAGCAAGGAACGCCTGTTGGGCTGAAAGCCAAGGAGTATATCGATCAAGGCCTGCTGGTACCTGATGATGTCACCGTAGGTATCGTTCGCGAAAGACTTCAGCAGTCCGATTGCGAAAATGGTTTCTTACTGGATGGATTTCCAAGAACCCTTTCGCAAGCGGAAGCGCTGGAGGAGCTGCTTAGCGAACTGAATCGCAAGCTTACGCACGTCATCAACCTGAAAGTGGATCGTAACAAATTGCTGGCTCGTCTTACGGGACGACGGATTTGCAAATCTTGCGGCTCTACTTATCATGTGATCTTTAATCCTCCTAAACAGGAAGGTGTTTGCGATAAGTGCGGCGGAGAATTGTACCAACGTTCTGACGATAATGAAGAGAGCGTAGGCACACGGCTGGACGAATACATCAACAAGACAGCGCCGCTTCTTCAGTTCTATGAAGAAAAAGGGCTGCTGCGCGAAATTGATGGAGAACAGGAAATCGATACGGTAACGAAAGAAATCGTATCTTTACTGCGAGGTTAAGTAATGATCATTTGTAAATCCGAAACGGAACTTGGCTTTATGAGAGAAGCAGGGCGGATCGTCGCGGAGACGCACAGGCTCATGGCACAATCGATTGAGCCCGGGATTACGACGGGGGAACTCGATCAAATTGCTGATAAGTACATTCGCAGTCAAGGCGCGGTGCCGTCTTTCAAAGATTACAACGGCTTTCCTTACAGCATTTGCGCTTCGGTTAACGAAGAATTGGTACATGGATTTCCCGGCAAACGCAAACTGAATGAAGGCGACATCATCAGTCTTGATATCGGTGCGGAGTATCGCGGCTTTCATGGCGACTCGGCATGGACTTATCCGGTTGGCAAGATTTCAGAGGAAGCGAAGAAACTTCTCGAAGTTACTGAAGGATCTCTTTTTGCCGGACTGGAGCTCGTCAAACCCGATGTTCGCTTATACACGATATCGCATGCTATTCAGCGTTACATTGAGGATGCAGGCTTTTCGGTCGTTCGCGAATATGTCGGTCACGGCATCGGCGCGAATCTTCACGAGGAACCGCAGATTCCGAATTACGGCATTCCAGATCGGGGGCCACGTCTGAAGCCAGGTATGGTTCTGGCTATCGAACCTATGGTCAACGTAGGCAAGCGATATGTAAGAACGCTGGAAGATAACTGGACAGTCGTTACAGTGGACGGCTCGCTCTGCGCTCATTTCGAGCATACTGTAGCAGTTACTGCGGACGGTATGGAAATTCTTACAAAGCTGGACGAATAGGCGATGAAGGTGGAGCACTGCTCAGAAGCCAAGATCGGCCAAATGGTGAGAGTGTTGAAGGGCAAAGAAGCCGGGTCGGTTGCTGTTGTTGTAGCGATTGTGGACACCAAGTTCGTACTGATCGCGGATGGGAACAAACGAAAGTTTGATCAGCCCAAACGGAAGAATGTACAGCATCTCGAACTTTCGCCAATCATTAGCAGCGAGGTTGTTCATAGTTTGCAGGAAAGCGGTCGGGTGACTAATGCGAAGCTGCGGCATGCCGTGCGCGCATTCGTTCAATCCGCCAATCCAAATGCTGAAGAGAAAGGAGACTGACTGTGGCTAAGGAAGATGTCATTGAAGTCGAAGGTGTAGTTGTTGAGCCGCTGCCGAATGCTACTTTCAAAGTAGAGCTTGAGAACGGTCATCAAATTCTCGCTCATGTTTCCGGTAAGCTGCGGATGCATTTCATCCGTATTCTGACGGGAGATAAAGTGGTCGTTCAACTATCACCGTACGATCTCACAAAAGGTCGTATTACTTACCGTAAATAGATACCATATCATTTATTGCGAATATGTGGTATGATATTCAGGTTGAGTTTGTCACTGCATATAATTTATTTTTTGTGGTGACCTGTGAAACGAAGTTATTCTCGAAGTCAATGCTTCAAAGTTAGTTTTACTTGATGTAAAGCTAGGCTAATCCTTACGAAGAAAGTTTTGCTTCGCAAAACTTTAGGGAGGTAATTAACATGAAGGTAAGACCTTCTGTAAAGCCTATTTGCGAAAAATGCAAAGTCATTCGTCGCAAAGGCCATGTAATGGTAATCTGTGAGAATCCTAAGCACAAACAAAAACAAGGTTAATAGAAGGGGGTGTAGCGTAAAATGGCTCGTATAGCTGGTGTGGATTTGCCACGTGACAAACGCGTTGAGATCGCCTTGACTTACATTTTCGGAATCGGTAAAACGACTTCTCAGAAAATCCTGAATACTACAGGCATCAATCCGGACACTCGTGTTCGTGATTTGACGGAAGATGAGGTTAGCAAACTACGCGAAACGATCGACAAAGAGGTTAAGGTTGAAGGTGACCTGCGTCGTGAAATTTCCTTAAATATTAAACGTTTGATCGAAATTGGCTGCTACCGTGGTGTGCGTCATCGTCGTGGCCTGCCTGTTCGCGGACAACGTACGAAAACGAATGCCCGTACTCGTAAGGGTCCTCGTCGTACAGTAGCGAACAAGAAGAAATAAGAAGGGAGGATAACTGACAATGGCTAAACCAAAAAAAGTCGTACGTACTAAACGTCGTGACCGTAAAAATATCGAATCTGGTGTGGCGCATATTCGTTCCACATTCAACAATACGATTGTAACGATTACGGATCCGCACGGTAATGCGATCTCTTGGGCAAGCTCCGGCGGCCAAGGGTTCAAAGGTTCCCGTAAATCTACTCCATTCGCTGCGCAAATGGCTGCTGAAACAGCTGCTAAAGCTGCAATGGAACACGGCATGAAATCCGTTGAGGTTATGGTTAAAGGTCCTGGAGCCGGCCGTGAAGCCGCTATCCGTTCCCTGCAAGCGGCAGGCCTTGAAGTCAACATGATTAAAGACGTGACTCCAATCCCGCATAACGGTTGCCGTCCTCCAAAACGCCGTCGTGTTTAATGAAGTTGCATAAGGTGTGTATAACAACATTGCAACTTGGTAACAATGGTTGTTTAGGCATACTACATGGTACACTTCAGAAGACATGGCTGTTTTTTAGGAACGACGTTTTGAAGGAGGGGTAATTTCGTGATAGAAATCGAAAAGCCGAAAATTGAGACCGTAGAAGTTAACGATGATGGCACCTATGGGAAATTTGTAGTAGAACCACTTGAGCGTGGGTATGGCACCACTCTGGGTAACTCGCTGCGTCGGATTTTGCTCTCTTCTCTACCGGGTGCAGCGGTAACCTCGGTCCAGATCGATGGCGTTCTGCATGAATTTTCGACCGTTCCGGGTGTAATGGAAGACGTTACGGAGATCATTCTGAATCTGAAAGCTCTCTCTCTCAAAATCCATTCGGATGAGGAGAAAATCCTTGAAATCGATGCGGAAGGCGAAGGAGTTATTACAGCAGGTGATATCCGTGCGGATAGCGATGTTGAAATTCTGAATCCGGACTTGCATATTGCTACGCTTGAACCGGGTTCCAGACTTCACATGCGCATATTCGCAGGCCGGGGCCGCGGTTATGTTCAGGCAGATCGGAATAAACGAGATGACCAACCTATCGGTGTCATTCCTGTGGATTCGATCTATACCCCGATTGCACGTGTCAACTACGTCGTAGAGAATACACGGGTTGGCCAAGTGACCAACTACGACAAGCTCACGCTTGAAGTATGGACAGATGGCAGCATTAAACCAGAGGAAGCGGTTAGTCTCGGTGCGAAAATATTGACTGAGCATCTTTACTTGTTTGTGGGTCTCACAGACGAAGCGAAGGACGCGGAAATCATGGTAGAGAAGGAAGAGGACAAGAAAGAGAAAGTGCTTGAGATGACTATCGAAGAGCTCGATCTTTCCGTTCGTTCCTACAACTGCCTCAAACGTGCCGGTATCAATACCGTGCAAGAGCTGACGACGAAAACCGAAGAAGATATGATGAAGGTTCGTAACCTCGGACGCAAATCTTTGGAGGAAGTCCAAGAGAAGCTGGAAGAGCTTGGACTCGGACTTCGTACGGAAGAATAGATTGCTTGAATCGTTTTAGCGAAGGAGGGAATACACATGGCATACCAAAAGTTGGGACGTAACTCTAGTGCACGTAAAGCTTTGTTCCGTGACCTGGTAACAGACCTGTTCTTGTATGAGCGCATCCAAACGACAGAAGCGAAAGCGAAAGAAGTTCGTTCTATCGCTGAGAAGCTCATTACAAAAGCAAAACGCGGTGATTTGCATGCCCGCCGTCAAGTTGCAGCGTTCGTTCGCCGCGAATCGATCGACGGAGAGCAAGATGCAATCCAAAAGCTGTTCACAGAAATCGCAACTCGTTACTCCGAGCGTCCAGGCGGATACACTCGTATCCTGAAACTGGGACCTCGTCGTGGTGACTCTGCCCCTATGGTTTATCTTGAACTGGTAGACCGGGCATAATATTCTTCGTGAATTGCCTCTATTTTCCCACAGGGAAATATAGCTTATTCATAAGGAGAGCGACAGCGGAAGGAGCCGGACTTTCGGTTCAGCGGCTTTCAGCCCCGAACGAGCCATGGGCGGCTTGAGCGGGGCTTTGCTCTTATTAGAGGACAGTTGCGTGTCTGGGGGCACGCATTGGGCTCGGCCATATATGATGCAAACTCTCTGTACGCCAAGCCTGGATATGGCTAGTTCGTTCAGAGAGTTTTTCATTTATTAACACAAGCATGCAGCAAGCGTTCAGGAAGGTGGCAAGGTCGTGCGTAATTTACTGATGACGGTCTGTTATGACGGAAGCAATTATTATGGCTTTCAGACGCAGCCGGGAGGCAATACGATCCAAGATTGCCTGGAAGCGGCTATTCAGAATTTAACAGGCGAGACGGTTAAAATCCATGGCTCCGGCCGCACCGATGCCGGGGTTCATGCCCGGGCGCAGCCGTTTCATTTCTTGACCTCGTCGCAAATTCCGGTAGGACGCTGGTGCCTTGCGTTAAACGGGCGCCTGCCTGCAGATATTCGCGTTACGTCTGCCAAGGAAGTAGAGCTTGATTTTCACGCCAGGCGGTCAGCCAAACGGAAGACGTACCGTTACACGATTAATGCTAACCGGTTTACTGACGTATTCCAGCGCAGCTACCAGCTTCATCATCCGGGAAAGCTTAATGTGGATGCGATGCGTGAGGGCTTGAACTGCCTCCTGGGAACGCATGATTATACGTCGTTTGCTTCCCGTCATTCTACGAAGGCCAGCCATGTCCGGACGATCGACGAGACGAGAATCGAAGTAGATATGTCGCTGGCTGTGCCAGGCACCAGGGATCAGGGCGTGATTCATCTGTATATTAGCGGGAATGGCTTCCTGCAGCATATGGTGCGGATCATCGTGGGAACCCTGCTTGAGGTAGGTCAGGGCAAGCGCCCTCCAGAACAGATGAAGCAAATTCTGGAGGCGAAGGATCGCAAGGCAGCTGGGCCAACCGCGGAAAGCAAGGGGCTTATGCTGTGGAGCGTGGAATACGAACAGCACTAGGGCAGAGGCCATAAGCTTAAGTGAAACCATCAAGTCTACGAAACGTATCATACTCAACTAGTTTCTAGGAGGGGTACACGACTATGAAATGTCCTGTTTGCAATGACGTTCGCATGAGGGAAATAGAGAAGGATGGCGTTATGATCGATGTTTGCCCGGATTGCAAAGGCGTATGGCTGGACCGCGGCGAGCTGGAGAAGCTGCTTGGAGAAATCCGTGAGCTGCGGCCTGCATTTGACGAGTGGTATGAAAGCCGCGAGGGTGGACAGGCTTATCGTGAGGGAGATGAGCGGTATCGCCAGCCAGGGCCTGGGTCAAGCTACAACCCGGGATTCGATCCGGGAGCGCCCCGGCCGGGTAGTCAGTCTGGGTATGGGTCCAAGGCTCCGCAGCAGGGCTATGATCCTCGTTACGGCAATCCTTATGGCGGCGGTAAATATCATAAGGATCACTACAAGTATAAGAAGAAAAAGTCGGTTCTCGACGTTCTTGGAGACTTGTTCGATTAATACCGAGTTTAATTCAATTTGCTCTAAAAAAGACTTGCGTAATAAATGTGCATCCTGTAAAATATAAGTTGTGTTTTCTTATGGCTATCCCACAGCCCCCAATAAGAAGACGATACATCTATGATAATTTAAATGCGAATAAGCATAGGAACGAAGATAAATTTACCAGATTCGTTCTGCGCCCAAAGAGCATGAACATGTCTGGTATCTATGAACCATGAACCATTTCGGACGAGAATGAAGGAGGATCTTTACATGCGTACCACCTATATGGCTAAGCCAAGCGAAGTTGAGCGCAAATGGCACATCATTGATGCCGAAGGCAAAACGCTGGGCCGTTTGGCAAGCGAAGCTGCGGCATTGATTCGCGGTAAACACAAACCAGGATTTACACCTCATGTTGACGGCGGTGATTTCGTTATCGTCATCAATGCTGAGAAAATCAGACTTAGCGGCAACAAAATGGAAAACAAGAAATACTATCGTCACTCCCAGCACACAGGTGGCCTTAAAGTGACGGTTGCTCAAGACCTGTTGAGAACAAAACCTGAGCGCATGATCGAATCTGCGGTTCACGGCATGCTTCCTAAAACTCGTCAAGGCGAGAAAATGAAGCTGAGATTGAAAGCATATGCGGGTACTGAGCATCCACATGCAGCACAAAAACCAGAAGTTTACGAACTTCGCGGATAATTAAAAGGGAGGACAGTTTCATGGCACAAGTACAATACTATGGGACAGGTCGTCGTAAACATTCGGTAGCTCGTGTTCGCCTTGTACCGGGTGAAGGACGCATTGTCATTAATAAACGTGATATCAATGACTACTTCGGTTTGGAAACACTCAAACTGATCGTTAAACAACCGCTGAACTTGACAGAAACAAGCACTAACTACGACGTGATCGTTATCGCTCACGGCGGAGGTATCTCTGGTCAAGCAGGAGCAATTCGCCACGGTATTTCCCGTGCATTGCTCAAAGCAGATCCAGAATTCCGTCCTGCACTGAAGAAAGCAGGCTTCTTGACTCGTGACCCACGTATGAAAGAGCGTAAGAAATACGGACTTAAAGCTGCTCGTCGTGCGCCACAATTCTCCAAACGTTAATATTCCCTTGCAGAACAAGGAAAGAAAGCCCTTGGCCTTTATTGGCCAGGGGCTTTTTTCTTGCGTTCATATTGACTTATTGTTAAAAAGTTCTATACTTTAAATTATAATTCAAATCTGATTAGTAGGAATATTTCCTTGTTTATGTAAATTTGCTGCGAGGGGGACAAAACCATGAATTTATTGGAGAAAGAACAGTTGATTCAGACTAAGGCGGAGGAGTTCGAGAACGCATCTCCTGAAGAGATTATCGCTTGGGCAGTTCAGACATTCCCGAATATTACATTTGCGTGCAGCTTCGGTGCAGAGGATGTCGTGCTGGTGGATATGCTGCAGAAGATCAGCCCGTCGACGGATATTTTCTATCTGGACACGGATTTCCACTTTAAAGAAACCTATGAAACACGCGATAAAATGGCTTCCAAGTACAATCTTGAATTCGTGCGGGTATCTCCCCTAATTACGCCGGAGGAGCAAGCCTCTCAGCACGGCGAAGAGCTCTGGAAGAGCGATCCGAATGCCTGCTGCAACATTCGCAAGGTCGAGCCTTTGACCCGGGTATTGTCCGGATACGATGCCTGGATCACGGGGATCCGGCGCGATCAGGCGCCAACGCGCGCCAATGCGAAGAAAGTGGAATACGATACGAAATTCGGGCTGGTCAAATTCAATCCGATAGCTAGCTGGACTTCGGAGGATGTATGGGACTACATCCGGGCTAACAATGTGGTATACAATCCGCTGCACGATCAGAATTATCCTAGCATCGGCTGCGAGTATTGTACTCGTCAAGTTATGCCGGGAGAAGATCCACGGGCAGGACGCTGGTCAGGAACGGATAAAACCGAATGCGGACTTCATAAATAATAATATATACATTCAATATGCAGGGAGAGATGGAGATGACAGCAATTTTGCCACATGGTGGCAAACTGGTAAATCGGGTTGTGACAGGTAAGGAAAGAGAAGAATTACTCGCGCTAGCTAAAGACCTTCCGGTAATTTCGATCAATGCCTGGACGATTTCGGATTTGGATTTGATCGGTGTCGGAGCCTTTTCTCCGCTGGAAGGATTCTTGAATCAAGAAGATTACGAATCCGTGGTCCAGAAGATGAGACTCGCTGACGGTACGGTGTGGAGTATTCCGATTACCTTGTCCGTGAGCGAGGATCAGGCGCAGCAGTTGGAAATCTCCAAGCGTGTTGCGCTTGTAGGGGAACAAGACGGCGTCGTCTACGGCTTGCTTGACGTGGAGAGCGTCTATAAAGTGGACCAGGCTGAGGAAGCGAGAAATGTATTCAAAACGGAAGATAAGGAGCATCCGGGAGTAGCTAAGCTTTTCGAACGTTCGCCTTATTACGTGGGTGGACCAGTGCAGGTGCTCAATCGTCCGCAGCCGGAGCGCTTCGGCGAGTTTTACTTTGATCCAGCAGAAACTCGGCGCTTATTTGCCGAGAAGGGCTGGCGTACCGTGGTCGGATTCCAGACACGTAACCCGGTGCACCGCGCGCATGAATATATTCAGAAGAGCGCGATGGAAATTGTTGATGCATTGTTCCTGAACCCGTTGGTCGGCGAAACGAAGTCGGATGACGTTCCGGCGGACGTGCGCATGAAGAGCTACCTTACGCTGCTGGACAATTATTATCCTGCGGATCGTACTTTCCTTGGCGTGTTCCCGGCCGCGATGCGTTATGCCGGACCACGGGAAGCGATTTTCCATGCTATGGTCCGCAAAAACTACGGCTGCACCCACTTCATCGTTGGCCGTGATCATGCGGGTGTCGGCGACTATTACGGAACATATGAAGCACAGGAAATCTTCCTGAACTTTACGCCGGAGGAGCTTGGGATTTCTCCGCTCTTCTTCGAGCACAGCTTCTTCTGCACGACCTGCGGCAACATGGCTTCAAGCAAGACGTGCCCGCATCCGAAAGAGGCGCATTTGACGCTGTCGGGTACGAAGGTAAGAGCTTTGCTGCGCGATGGTGTATGCCCGCCGCCAGAGTTCACGAGACCAGAAGTAGCGAAAGTATTGATTGAGGGCATGAGCCACCAGGTCGTTATTTAATGTCATAAATCGAATATGAGGTATATTTGTCCACCTCGTCCCATATAGATGATTAGAATCATATGGGTTCGGAGGTGGCTTTTTTATGGGATCAAGGGATAAGGTGACGCTATGGATTTCATTAGGTCATATTAAAAAGCTGATGCTCGGCCTCGTTTTGCTGGGCTTACTATGGGGAATTGCGGTATACGAAGTTCCGGCAAGGAACGCCTGGAATTATTGGAGTCTGCCTTTAGCCGGAGTCACTATAGCATTGGATGCCGGACATGGCGGGCCGGACGGGGGAGCCGTAAGCCGGCAAGGCCTCATCGAGAAGGATATCAATCTGGCTGTAGCTCTTTATCTGCGCGACTATTTGCAGCAGGCTGGGGCAATTGTCGTCATGACCCGGGAAGATGATCGAGATTTAGCCGATGCAGGAACAAAAGGGTACAGCAAACGCAAAACCGAGGATCTAAAACGCCGCGTTCGCTTCATCAAAGAGAAGCAGGCCAAACTGCTGATCAGCATTCATGTGAACAGCGTCCCTTCCAGTAAATGGAGCGGGGCACAGACGTTTTTTACCAAGGAGGATGAAAAAAGCTACGATTTGGCCTACTTGATTCAGGATGAGCTGATACGTAATTTGGAGAACAGCGATCGTGTAGCGAAGCAAAACGATAAATCCGTTTATTTGCTGAAAGCTTTGAAAATCCCGTCTGCGCTCGTGGAAGTCGGTTTTTTATCCAATCCGGGGGAGGCGGCGATGCTCGGCAGCGAACAGTACCAGCAGAAGGTGGCGGCCTCGATTTATCAGGGCATTTTAAGATATAGCGCCGGAGAGACGGGAAAAAGGGCAAAGAAGAGCGGAGAGTGATATAATATACATATTTACACGATATGATACGAAGTCGAGGTGCTGTCATTGTTATCCAAGGAGCATATTCAAGCGGCCTTGCGCCCTATTGCCGAGCCGAAGCTGAAACGAAGCTTGGTTGAGCTGCAATGGATTCGCGATATGATGGTGAAAGAAGATCGTGTCTCTCTAACAGTAGTCTGCCTAGAGAAGGATGAAGAGACGCAGAAGCTGCTGGAGCGGGAGATTCGTGACCGTCTGGCGGATGCTGGCGTCAGTCATGTTCATTTGAGATTCCGGGAAGCTTCCGAGCGGGAGCGCGAAGAGGCTGTGGGCGAGCAGCCGGGAGAAGCAGGGGGAAAAGAACCTTCCGATGAGGAGGTGCTGCGCAAAGGACATGCTGCCGGCCTCGAGAAGCTGCCAATTCTGGATCCGAAGTCCGGCGTGAAGTTCATTGCGATTGCCAGCGGCAAAGGCGGAGTTGGCAAATCTACTGTTACTGTAAATTTGGCTGTTGCGCTTGCCCGGCGTGGACAGCGTGTCGGCTTAATCGATGCGGACATATACGGCTTCAGTGTTCCGGATATGATGGGCATTGAAGAAGTTCCTAACTTGGATGAAGGGGCGATTATTCCTGTCGAGCGCTTTGGCGTAAAGGTAATGTCGATGGGTTTCTTCATTCAGGAGAATAATCCTGTCATTTGGCGGGGGCCTATGCTGGGAAGGATGCTTCGCCAGTTCTTTAGCGATGTAGATTGGGGGGAGCTCGATTATGTGCTGCTTGATCTGCCCCCGGGAACAGGAGATGTGGCGCTTGATGTGCATCAAATGATTCCGCATAGCAGCGAAATCATCGTGACGACGCCTCATGCCACGGCTGCCTTCGTGGCGGCCCGTGCCGGAGCGATGGCACTGAAGACGAACCACGAGGTGCTGGGCGTAATTGAGAACATGGCTTACTACGAATGTTCGGCCTGCGGCCAGAAGGACTATATTTTTGGCCGGGGAGGCGGAGCGCGGCTTGCCGAGACGCTGCACACTGGATTGCTGGCGCAAATTCCGCTTGGCGCTCCGGACAACCATCCGGCCGAACCGGACTTTTCGCCTTGCGTGTATAAGCAGGACAGCACAGTTGGCCGGATCTATGATGACATAGCCCTGCAGGTTATCAATAAGTACGCAAAAGACTGACCCGATGGTCAGTCTTATTTTATGGCAGCTAGGAAAATTTAATTGTCTAGGAGCCTCCGCCTCCGCCGCCCCCGTTGCCTTCGCCGCCTTTTCCGCCACCGCCGCCTTTTCCGCCAGCACCGCCTTTGCCGGAAGTAGATTCTTTTTCAAGCTTGGGCTGCAGCTGCTCCTGCACCACCGTTTTGAGCAGATCCATCACTTCCATTTTGAAGAGCGGGCTTTGCATCGCTTCCTGCATGACAGTCATGGACTGCTTGCGGAAATCGGGCGTTTGGGTAAGATCGAGGAACATTTTCATAACCTCAGGCGATTTCATAATTTCGCTGACAGACTTCTGATACTGCGGGTCCTTGATCAACTGCATATGCAGCTCTTTGTTCTGCGAATTGATCGCTTTGGCGAAATCGCCAGCGAATTTGGGGTCGGTCATAATCTTTTCGAACTCTTTTTTGTATTCCGGGGAGGTGATTGTTTCCTTGACGGCCATTTTCACCTGCTCCGAGGTTTGGGTTGGCAGGATCATTTTGATCCCCATCGTGCCGCCCCCGCCGGAACTAGAGCCCCCGCTCCCGCCAGAAGATCCGCCTGACCCCCCGGAACTGGAGCCTCCGCCTCCGCCCGATTGTCCGCTTCCGCCTTCGGATGGCGGGGAGCTGAGCGCTTCGTAAATGGCTTTTTTACCTTCATCGGTTTTAAGTATGTCAATGATCATGGATTTCGTCTCTTTGTATCCCCCTCCCTGAGCAGAAGAGGAGCTCGGTTCAGAACCGCAAGCCGTTAGCGGAAGTATACAAGCACATATAAGGCACAGCATCCATCGGTAGTTCAGCCGTTTCATGGTTCCTTCCTCCTTCATCGTGATCGCTGTATGTAGTATGCGGACGTGAAATAGGAATTATCCCCTTGAAAAGCATGGTGTTTTACCGGAATCGTTGGTAAAATAATTCGTTAGTGGGGGTGTTAGGTTTTGAATTTGAAAAATTGGCTTTATTTGTTCTGGACCACCTTGCTGGTTGGAGCAGTTGGATCGCTGGCCGTAGGCCTAATCCTGCAATGGACGGATACCGTGCAGTTAAACGGAGCGGTGGATTTTTTGGTGAATGTCGGTATTTTGCTTGGGGTAGGCATTATGGTTAGCGTATATTCCCAAATGGGCTTTTTTGCTTATTTGATGATCAACTACATGGGCACAGGCGTTTTTACCAGAAGAACCTGGCAATACGTACAAATTGTGCTCACCGCGCTTGCGCTGCTTGAGCTGATGTTCTTCCGGACGTTTGTAGGAGAAGGGCAGGGCGGCTCCGATATCGTTCTTAGCGCGGTTATACTTATTGTGGCTTGTGCCGTAGCTTTTTATAAGGCGAAGCTGACCAATGGAACAGCATGGATTCCAACCTTGTTCTTCATGATCGCTGTGACGATCGTAGAAATGATCGGGGTGCTTAAGATCGGAGTTAATGCGGCGACAGCATGGATCGTTGCTCCGCTTTTGGCATGCAATGCGTATCAGATACTAATCCTGCATAAAGTATTAAAGCCTGCGGCTCCTGCAGGGTCTGCGCAAAGCCCGCAATAATAGAAGCAAGCGAAGAAGCTCAGTATGAATACTGGGCTTTTTGTTTTATCCAAGCCATAAAAAAGACCTCCGTTAAAACGGAAGTCCATGAAGCCAACAAGTCTTCCTTATGCCGCTGTTTGTGCCGCTACATCTGCCATCTGTTTACATTCCTGCCGCGATGTCGATTTGCTCCTGTATCCAGGCCTGATCCCTCACCTGAGCGCCTTTGACGCCCGCTTCCTGGAGCAGGTCGGTGACGGTAACGAATTCGTATCCTTTTTTACGGAGCTCGTCGATAATGATTGGAAGCGCCTCATGTGTCTGTTTAACGGAATCGCTGGCATGAAAGAGAACGATATCACCGGGATGCGCTTTGCTGACGACGCGGTTTACGATCGTTTGAACGCCCTTGTTCATCCAATCCTGCGAATCGGTATCCCACTGGATCACTTTATAGCCAAGCTCGTCGGCAATTTTTAGCACGCGCTTATCAAAATCCCCGTTCGGCAGCCGGAGCAAGGCAGGTGCTTTTCCGGTCAAATCGGTTAAAATAGAATGAGCCGTCGTAAGCTGCCGCTTAATTTCTTCATCTTCAAGGCCGCTGTAGTTGACGTGCTTATGGCCATGGCTGCCGATTTCAAAGCCTTGCTGCTGAATGGCCCTGACGAGCTCGGGATGGCTTTTGCTCCAAGGGGAGGAGAGGAAGAAGGTCGCTTTTTTCACGTCCTTATCTTTAAGCACCTGAAGTATTGGCTCTGTTCTTGTATCCCCCCAGCTGATATCAAAGGTGAGAGCAATGACCTTCTTGTCGGTAGATACGCTGTAGATAGCCGAATGATTGCTCTCTTCGGAGAATACCGTAATATTTTCTTTCTCTACATAGATGATACCGGCTGCAAACAGGGCCGCGGCAAATACAAACATGAAGCGTTTGATCTTTTTTCCGTTGAGGACGTAGAAGAAATTATTCATAAGTTAAGCCCCTCTCGTTTCAAAATAAATTTGTCCGCTGTTACAATATATGCTCGTACCTTTTGCGAATATAACCGTTCTCGTCCGCTTTAGAGGAAAACATCAGAGACAGCACTAGGAGGTATTTATGTCTTTTCGTTGTTTTATTCAAGATTTGGCCCATTATCGGAAAATGCTGCTTGTTTCACTGACGTTGTTCGTTGCCGGAATTGTGCTTGGCAATGTATATTCGGACTATCTTGGCGCCATGCTGAAGCCACAAATTCATGCACTACGTGAGGTGAGCGGCACTTTGTCGCAGTCTTCCTCGCCGGAGCTAAGTTTCTTTATATTCATTTTCTTGAACAATGCCATCAAAAGCTTGCTGGTTATCGGCCTCGGCGCGTTCTTCGGTTTTATGCCCGTCGTGTTCCTGGTGATGAACGGAATGGTGCTTGGATACCTGGTTCGCGAGACATCGGCCCAAGGGGCAGACATGTTCGAATTGATTGTAAAGGGCTTGCTGCCGCATGGCATTATAGAAATTCCGGCTATTCTGATCGCCGCTACCTACGGTCTGCAATTCGGTTATTTGGTGCTGAAAAGCTTGGGGGAGCTTGGAGCAAGAGAAAGGCATGAACGCAGTGTAAAATGGGGAGCTTATTTCCGTGCGGCGGGAACCGCAGCGTTCTGGATTACTGTGGCCTTGCTCATCGCGGCCATTATTGAAAGCACGATTACATTTCATCTGGTTCAATGATAAAAATTAGGATTGCATTCATATTTTCCCTAAAAGTTGTGCATACCATTAAAGCGGTTCAAAAGACCGAGTTTCTTAATTTGGCAAAAAGGTTAATCATCGTTAACCAACGACAGATGAGATTTGTTTCATCTTATGGTCATTTTCCCTGCAACGATCGTAATTTAGATGAAAGAGGAGCTGTGAGCCATGTTGGGTATGTTATTTAATGAGAAAGAATGTAAAGAATTAGATTATGTCCTACGCAAGGAACTGGATGAAATGCTGCTGGATATGAGTGATCACCGCCTGGATCAGGATATCAGGCATGCCATTGCCAATAGATACAAAACCATATTTCGAATGTATGCCCGGTTTGCACCCTCGAAGGAACTCTCCAAATATGCGCGAAAAGCTCGTTTTCCCCAGGCAAAGCAATAAGATGAAAAACAGGTATTGACTTTAAGGGAAGGGGTGTGATAAATTATCATTCGTGCCGCTTTTGAGGTACGGCAGCCGGGAAAGTAAGAGTTTATAAAAGAAATAAAAAAAGTTTAAAAAAACTCTTGCAAAAACCTAGCTAACTATGATATATTATAAAAGTCGCCGCTGAAACAACGGTGACACGCGAAACAAGGTTGATCTTTGAAAACTGAACAACGAGTGAGCGGGTTTCACGGAAGTGAAATCTAAATAATAGAGTCAGATGCAAATCTGATCTCGTCAGATTCAAAATGAGCAAGTCAAACTTTAATGGAGAGTTTGATCCTGGCTCAGGACGAACGCTGGCGGCGTGCCTAATACATGCAAGTCGAGCGGAGTTATTTTGGAAGCTTGCTTCCGAAATAACTTAGCGGCGGACGGGTGAGTAATACGTAGGCAACCTGCCTGTAAGACTGGGATAACTGCCGGAAACGGTAGCTAATACCGGATAAATCATTTCGCCGCATG
>NZ_WNZW01000017.1 GCF_009725165.1 Paenibacillus woosongensis | reverse complement strand
CGCTTTGTTTGCTGTACGCTTTTTTCTTGCTTGAACCAAAAAACAAACGGCACAGGGCTTTTCCTATGCCGTTTTGCATTTCAGTTTTACTCCCGGTCTTGTCTTTGATCTTATCTTAATGACATTGCCGGTAAGGGAAGCCTTTTTGTTTTACTGGATTTTACGGAATCGTCTATTCTAACCCCATTGCTCCAAAATTTTTTCAATATACAGCATCACTTCCGAAGACATCCCGTATACTCGAGGTGACTGACCATCCTCCGGAGCAATGTATTCCCAATACTTCTCACCAAGTTGTTCGTCGCCATTAAATAACAATGAAGCATAATCGATGATTCTCTTAGCCAGCTTTTGAGAAGCATCCGAATCCGGGGCTTCGTGCAAGTGGCTATTGATTTCTTTTAGGATGTCCGCCCACTCCAATTCGGCAGACCCCGATTTGCCTATCGGCAAAACATCTAACTCCTCCGGTGAAAAAACTTGCTTTAGAAGGTCACTTCTGGAAAGGTCCTTGGGTTGATCCAGTTCTTTGATAAAATGTAGCATCTCATCGAGATTAACCTGTCCGGTAACCCGTATGGAATAGATGGCAGAGAACAGCAGTTGTTCTACCCTCCTCAAATCCTCCTGTTGCTTTCTTACAATTGAGAGTTGTTCTTCTAACGATCGTGTCCATGCGGCCGCAGCATGATGGGATGATTCATCAACCGCATGTTCGTTCAGTTCGAGAATCACCGCGATCTCGCTCAGTTTAAAATTCATCCTTTTTAAAATTGCAATTTGTTGAAGTCTAAAAATATCCCAATCGCCGTATTGTCTATATTGGTTATTTTCGCCCCGAACCGGATTGAGCAGCCCAAGTTTCTCATAGTAATGCAACGTTCGAATCGATACTTTCGTCAGCTTCGATAACTGTCCTACAGAATACAATCTTAACTCCCGCCCTTTCACGGTTCTGCTTTCTTCCGCCTCGCTCTCTGCCAGAGGTAGAGTGCTCCTACGGCAAAAATTCCGCCCAAGTTCACCATTGTAAATAATATAAAAAGGTTGCCAGTCCCCTCATAACGCTCAGAATACGTGAATAGACGCAGATCGTTCTGCGCGACCATAAATCTCGATATCTCCAAGTAACCAAGATGAAATCCTATAGATGCCCAAAGAGAATCTGTAACACTGCGTAACAGTTGCAGTACTGTTCCGAAGGCAAGCAACAGTATGACATAGTCTGTATTGATCACAACTCCAGGTTCCATGCCAACAAGCTGCTGTAATAAATTTACCGTCACTGGAACAGACACGAACAGCAGGAGTTGTCCTACATAAGCCAAGAAAGCAGGGAGTTTTGCCCGCAAGCCGCTATAGACCAAGCCGCGCATAGTCAATTCCTCAGGAAGTGCTTCGTATAGGAAAGCAAAACATACATTAACAAAAATGCTGAAAAATAGCTGAAACGAGAAATGCCACTCCACAATATCAATCCAGTTCAACTGACTAGCTGCAATAAAACCACAAACTACCAACAATAAAGGAAGCACCGCACCACCCACCAAATGGAACATACCGACTCTGGACAGTGGTATCAACCTAAGCTGAATGCGGTAGCGTCTTTGTATCCAGAATACTAAAGAAACAACTATTATTGAGACGACTAAACCTCGGGTTATTTGTGAAACCCAAATTGGGCCGCCCGCTTGTTCTATCTGTTGTCCTATCAAGGTCGCTGTAAAAAGTCCAATTACCATAGACGCCCAGCCTAGAAATACGACGGTTAGCCCTTTACTATAATGTACGTCCTTCTCGAATTCCCTGTTCATCCATTTTTTCATTTGTGATCCCCCCTACACCCTGACTATAAACCCTCCAGTATAGGTCAGTGTCAAGTCATGAATGAGAGAGTCTTAAACAAGTATTTGTATTCGCTTCGCTGCAGCTGCTCTGAGGCGAAACTTGCGCTACTTTTGATCCGGCCCTCCATAACATCTACTGAGCGAAATCGTAGCAATTCAGAAGAAATCCACTTGTGGATCGAATGCTATACTGAGTTTATAAAAATTCAAATATGACGAAGAAAGGATGTACGAACAATGGCTAAACACACAACCTACATTTTATCCGAGGATGCAAGATCGCAAGCTGAGTTTTACACGACAGCACTAGGAGGAGAGGTTCTCTCCATCATGACGTACGGACAACTGCCCGATTCAAATGACGCTATCAAGGACAAAGTCGTTCACCTGAGCCTCGTGGCGGGCGGAGTTAATCTCTTCATGTCTGACTCTTTCGAACCGATTCAATGTGGGAACAATATCAACTTGTCACTCGAGTTCGCAACGGAGGACGAAGCCCGTGAAGCTTTCACGAAGCTCGCGGAAGGCGGCAAGGTGAAGTACCCCTTAGAACCTGCTTTCTGGGGCGCCCTGCACGGACAGCTTGAGGACAAATTCGGCGTGCTGTGGATGATTTCCAACGAGGTAAAACCGAGCTAGACAGATAGCACGTCCACTCCCCTATTACACAGGCTGACCTTTTTATATTTTCAAGACCATAAAATCTACTTCCGCTGCCAGGATTGATTTTTTAGATTGAGAAAATTCTGCATAAGCAACGGCAAAGATACCAGAATCGGGGGATCATCTTGCCGGGCAGGATGAAGCATGACTTCCTGGTAAAGGACAGGTGTATGAGGTTGAACGATAATCGGCGCGTGCGACCGGGTACGCAAGGTAGCATGAGGTAGTAGGAAATCCTTCGTCTGCATCTCCCAAGAGACGGACGTTGCCATCAAATAATAAGTGCCAGGCTTGACATCCATAAAACGAAAGCGCCCCAATGAAGGAAGCAGTGTCCCGTATAACGGAAGCCCTTCGGGAATCGGTTTGGCAAACAAGCCAATGAGGATGAAGCCATCAAACGGAACTGCCGAATAGATCCTTCCTTCTATCGTGGAGTTGCCGGGAAGTAGAATAGAAGACACAGACATCGTTTCCCAGTCGCTGAGATTCCGCAACGACTTGAAGTGCTCATCCGCTTCTTGCGCGGATCGGCGAAACTCGGACGGCGTCACGCCTACCCGCTCGGTAAACCGGGTAGTGAACGTGCCAAGGCTCTGCTGCCCGATCTCGAGCCCGATATCGCGAATGGTCAAGTTTGTCTGCAGCAGCAGGTCTTTGGCCTTCTGCAATCGGAGAGCTGAGACATAATACAAGGGCGGAAGCCCGATCTTCTCTTTGAAGATGCGCGTAAAATGATATGGGCTGTATAGCGCAATGTTGGCCAGACGCGAAAGCTCAAGCGGTTCGTCAATATGCTTGTGAATATAGGCAATAACTTCATCGATTTCTGAATAGTGGTCTGCTCCCTCTTTCGCCACGCCATCACCCCGCTTTAAATGATTCCTATTCTTTACCTTTTTTTAACCCAGATCCGACTTCATCGACAATGATCGTACCCTGACATGCCTGATAACATTGGGAGGTGCTTGTGCTTTCCGGGCTGCAGAGCAGGTCATTTATCCTAGCCTTCGCTCCGGATCATAATAATGCTCCAGCAGCAGCCTCACGGCGCATTTATTTTCTTTTCCACTCGCATCTCATCTCCACGTACCCATCATTAAGCTCTGCAGACAGTTGCCCGTTCATCTTTAACATGAGACTATGGGCAATGGATAAACCCAAGCCTGTTCTTCGTCTTGATCTTGATCGATCCGCTGTATAGAAGCGATCAAACAGCCTGTCTATGTCTTGCCCGCTCAAGTTGTCTGCTTCATTCCTGATGATGAGCACGATGTTGCCCCCTGCTTCCTTCAAGCTGATCGTTACATGGCCTGTCGCATGTCGGATCACATTGCTGATTAAATTTTCGAATACACGTTTAACCGCCGACGGATCCACGTTGGCAATCAGCACTTCATCCGTTATTTGCAGATCCGGTTCCAGGCGACGCTCGTTAAATTGATCATAATATCCGGTCAACACTTCCCACAACAATGCATTCATTTGTACCGGTTCCATCTTAAGTTCATAATCCGTAGATTGCACGAGAGACAACTCAAAGAATTCCTGAAGTAATATATGTAAGCGATCGGCAGTTGCTCTGATGATGGACATATATTCCTGCCGTTTCTCTTCTGTAACAGAACTGGCTCCCAATAATTTGGTATACCCGATTATGGCCGTTAGCGGCGTCCTCAAATCATGAGACATATTAGCGATCGCTTGTCTCAATTCGCGATCACTGCGTATTCGATCCCTGTTCGATTGGACCGCCAGATCCATCAATTGATTAATATTTCCGGCAAGCTCTTCGATATCTTTGTCCAGTAAAGCAATATCAACCTTCTTCCCGCTTAAGCCTTTATGAAAGCGTTCGACCTGGCTGGATAAGCGTCTCATTTCCTTCTTAATCATCACCAGGCGAAGGAGAAAAATGAACATAAGCAGAACCGCAGCGATCGCTATATAGATCACGTTCCCTCCCCCTTCATTATCTTTATTTCATCTCTTTCCTCTTAAACACTAGATTCCCGCAGAACACCAAAATTAGAATGGCGCTGAATCCAACCGACAAAGACTGGATCACATCAGCGTAGGTCATCCTGACTCGGAAGGAGTCGATAAGATGATGGAATATCGTGTAGCGGTACAACGTTTCCAGAACCCCTGGCAACGGTCTTAGAACTTCTGCTACGGAGATTAACAATGCGATTACAACGGAAATAATAATGGTTTTCCCGCTATCTTCCGCAAGCACCGCGATCAGTATCAATAAGGCAACGAGGGCCAGCATATGAATGAGGAACAAGCCCAATGCTCTTGCCAAATAGCCCAATGCCGACGGGTCTGTCATTTCGCCGAATGCGAATAATAGCTTCCCGCCTATGATTACAATTAACGGACACACTACAGCTAGAAACACGGAACCGAGTGCCAATACGATGAACTTAGCTAAAAAGATATGACTTCTGCGATTCCCGCTCATAACGATGTTCTTGACAACCCCTATTGTGAATTCATTCGCCATAAAAAATCCGGCAAGCGTACTCAAGAATAACATGAAGTAGAATGGGGTTGTAGCAAGTGCAAGCGAAGAGAACATCTCCAGACCCGCCCCCATAAACATATTATCCATCTTCCACCATCCGATGGTAATTAGATAGTGCAGGAGGGTAAAAACAACCGTTACAATGACCGTCAGTGTCCAAAACACTTTATTTTTGCCGAGTTTGAACAGCTCCATGCGCAATAAATTAATCATGGAATCCGCCCCCAACCCGTTTAGTAAAATAGCTTTCCAAGTCATCCCCGCCTGGCGCAAAATATTCAATGACCAGACCGCTGCTTGTCAAAGCCATAGATACCCTTCTGACATCATGATAGAGGTTGTAAAGCTTGATTGTACCATCCTGCAAAACTTCATAATCCTGGGTGCCCAGCTCCATCTCAAGAACAGTTGCGGCCTTGCTTGGATCATCCACTCGGATACGTAGATGCTGCCTGCACTTCTCATTTAATTGTTCACGGGTCATTTGCTCCAGCAGTCTACCTCTATGGATAATGCCGTACTTCGTTGCCATCTGATGAAGCTCGCTCAAAATATGGCTGGAGATTAGAATCGTTAATCCCAACTCGCGATTCAGCTTCTTGACCAGTTCTCTAAGTTCCACGATACCTCCAGGGTCAAGGCCATTCGTCGGTTCGTCGAGTATAAGCAGCTCCGGGTCGCCCAGCAAGGCGATGGCCAAGCCCAAACGCTGCTTCATGCCGAGTGAGAAGTTCCTCGCCTTCTTCTTCCCTGTATCCTGTAGTCCGACGAGGGCAAGCGCCTTCGAGATGCATGCCTTACCCGGGATGCCTCGGAGCAGCCGATGGACTTCAAGATTATCGCGGGCTGTCATATCAGGATATAATGCAGGGCTTTCAATGATTGCCCCTACGCGCTTCCGAGCTTCAATCAACCCCGCCTCGCTGCTATATCCAAACAAGCTGACAGATCCGCTCGTTGGCCGGGCCAGTGCAGTCACGATACGCAGCAACGTACTTTTTCCTGCTCCGTTCTGCCCGATAAAACCGTATATATCTCCCTTTTCCACGACCAAGTTGACATGATCCAGGGCAGCCTGTTCCTTGTATTTCTTCGTCAAATTGATGGTTGTCAGAACAGCCTGTTCCACTAGGTCCTACCCCCTTTAAGCCGATAATAAATTCTCTTCCCTGTCATGAACACCGCACATAAGAAGATGATGGATAACAAGATTGCCAAAGCTGGCCATAGTCGAAACACATCCAGGGCCGTTGAGCTATTGTCCTGCAGCCCCGGAACAATAAACATTAACCATCCTATTCCCGCAATAGGAATCATTTGAGGGATTAACCGCAGATAGTAACGTAAAGCTGAATGGTGTTGGCGCTGATCAGACCACCTTTTACTGCGCAGGATTCCCCTGATTCCCAAGCTTGCATATAGCAATGTAAGAAATCCAAGCGAGAAATCAATAATTGTAGGTACGGGTGCCTTCAGTTCAGGTTCTTTTCCCTCGGTCAACTGTATAATCCTTGAGCTCATCTCGTATGCATGCTCGAAGGTCGTTGTGAAGCTATTAAGGATTACAGCTATTGCATAGCCGCTGCTCGTTACGATGCTTTGTTGGGCATGATAGCTTGATAATGCGCCACTATGCTGTATTCGTTGCGGCGCAACATCCGAAGAGCTAAGCGACCAGCCTAGACCGTAATGTTCACTTCCAGGCTGCGGGGAATAAGATTCTTCCAGTAAGGATGAAGACAATAATCTAATTCCTGTTGGGCTTACTCCATCATTGGTATGCATGGAGAGCCATTTTCCCATATCTGCAGCTGTAGTAACGATTCCCCCTGCTCCACCGAACATGAGCTCCATCTCTGATATTGGAATTGCTGTTCCGTAGGCTGTGACATGTCCGCGAGGCAACCCTGGAATCGCATCTCCAGCGTTCACAGGCGAGAGGGAGTCGTCCATACCGAGCGGGGAGAACAGCTTCGTGTCAAGATACGCAGCGAACTCCATGCCGCTTACGTTCTCCACCAGCCATGCCAAGATCCAATAGTTCGCATTGCTATACGAATGTTGCTCCCCGGGATTGGATTGAAGCTTCCACGAGTGAAGACGCTTAACGCCTTGTTCCAAGGTATCCGCCTTAGGCACAATGGTTGGGTTGGGAATTCCGGATGTATGGCTAAGCAGATGGCGGATGGTCACTTGTCCAAATCTGTTATCATCCATCGTTAGCTCAGGCAAATGGCGGATGACCGGGTCATCCAGTTGGATGGCTCCTTCATTCACGAGCTGCAGTACGGCAAATGCGGTAAATGTTTTAGACACAGAACCAATTCTCATTAAGGAATGTTCCGTTATGGGGCTACCCTCGGAATCATGCCCATAGCCTTGCGCGTGGATGATCTCGCCATCCTTAACGATGACAATTGAAGCACCTGGCAGTCCATTCCGTCTCAAGTAACGCTTAACATAGTCGTCTACAGCATCCTTGTCGAGTACAGGCGCCGCAGCAAAGGTTGATTGAGGAAGATAAAGAAATGAGGCGAGTAGCGCTATCGTCATCACTGCGAGTAAAAGTTTTCTCATTTTGCACTCTCCTATTTCATCTGATGTACATCATTCTAATCATCAAATCCTAATAGAAGATTAATTAAAACATTAAGAAACTATTAATTCATCCTTTCAGTCGATAGCCCATTCCCCAGATGGTCTCAATATACTCGGCCTCCGGGTTTGCCTGCGCCAATTTTTTCCTTAAATTGCTCATATGTACGGTAATCGTATTGTCATCACCCAAGTAATTGTCTCCCCATACCGCTTCAAATAGATTTTTCTTTGTATATACTTTCTTAGGGTAAGACATTAAAAGTTCCAGCACTGCAAACTCCCTCGCGGTCAAGATCACATCGAAACCGTTGACCGACACCATCTTAGTATCTATGTTCAAAACAATATCTTTGTACGTCAATTGTCGGACCGGATCGGGTTCCACGACACGTCTATATCTCCCAAGATGGATGTCGATCCTTGCCGATACCTCTTCAATATCAAAAGGTTTTGTAATGTAGTCGTCTGCTCCCATTCGTAAAACGGCGACTTTTGACTGCTGTTCCCCTTTGGCCGATATAATGATCACCGGCAGTTGACGATCCGGTCCTAACTGCTCAAGTATTTCTTCGCCACTAAGACCGGGAAGCATCAGATCGAGCAATACCATGCTCCACTCCCGCTTATTGGCCAAATACAACAAAGCCTCTGTGCCAGAATAAGCCGGCTGCGGAACATAACCACTACTGGCTATAATTTCGCACAGTAATTTATTAATTTCATTATCATCTTCAACGACCAATATTTTTACTATTCCGTTCATTTCATTCACCCCATCATTCTAGATTCTCTAAATATAGAAATCCAGAAAATTAGCTATTCCGGAAGTTTAGGCAGATCCAAGAACCTTCTGTCTAATTTGTTACGTTAAAGCCTTTGCATATGTGTATTAGTAAATGAAGAGTCTTGATATTTCAACCCAGCACCTATTGCTCTATCCATACATATATGAGCGATCCAAATGATCGATCCTAATAATAGATAATCGTTTGAAAAATATAAGTAACCTAATGCAAAAAGCAGGGGGAAAATAAAGGTGTGTCCTAAATTATAAACAATCGCACCTATTTTCTTATTCATTGTGTACCCAAGCATTGTAAGATCAGGAACGAATAAAAGAACAACGAACAACCATATGGGAAAGTGTAGCTGCATGTAAGTAAAAAAGGAAAGTGCAAAGGCAATTGCATATTCAACATGCATGATTTGTTTATTTGTCATCATATTTCTCCCTTTAAATCCTTTTGAAATAAACCAAGCAATAAGTTTTCGATATCTTCAATATTCTCTGAATACTCCACTTCACTCGCAAGTTCTTTAATGGTTTGGACCACTATCAATGCTTGTTGGTAAAACCGAATTTTTTCCTCAAGATTCATTATTTTTTGATTCAACAATAATACTGTTGCATCCTTACATTCCGTAGATATGGATCTGTCTCGTAGTAAAAGTGATTGTTGAATTTCCTTTATTGTAAATCCTAATTGCTTTAATACGATGATAAGCTGTATCTGCTTCTCACATTCTTCATCAAATTCCCGATAATTATTTTCTCGTCTTACTGGATTCAATAAGTTTTCTTTCTCATAATAACGAATTGTATCGGTTTGAATTTGATATTTGTTCGCAAAATCCTTGATTTTCATTGTCGGCCTCCCTTCCAGTAAAATCATAACATTGGATTAAACTCCAGAGTCAACTATTCATTCGGCGGCAGAAAACAGAAAGTGCCAATTAACATATTTTTCCCTTATAATTGATACACTGGATGCACTGGTGCTGATATATTTTTACTGGAAAAGTGGGATGTCGATATGAAAAAAATATTATCTTTCATGGATTGGGGCCTATTTGCTCTTCGTTTGTATCACTATATTTTGCTAGCGTCCCGTCTATTGGAAGTAAGTGAATTTTCGATCCTAACGGTAGTTAATATCTTTTGGCTGATTCTAGCGTCTGTCGTCCCTATGCTGTTCTGGTTCCCCGGGTTTAGAAATAACAAGACTTGGTTCTGCATACTGGAGCTGCTGCTGGGCGGTTCTTATTATGTGAATTCTGCCATCCATCCGGATTTGACTTCAAGGGCGGACTATTTGCTGCTCAGCCTTATCATGGGATACTTAATGACGAAGAAGACGATCTGGGTTATTCCTGTGGTGGCTTTCATTCCTTTTTTGTCGCAGACTTACATGCATTTGCCTTGGGAGCAGGCGTTTAGCTTCGCATCAGACAATTTGCTGTTCTGTTTCATCGGCATATGGGCGAGCTCCGTAGCCAAAGCATATGAAGAGAAGAATAAACTAGCACTAGAAGTGGAACGGCAAAATAAGCTGCTAACCCTCTACACTGCGGAAATCGAGACAATGACGCTTCAGGAAGAGCGCAACCGTATGTCCAAGGAGCTTCATGATACATTGGGGCACTCCTTTATCTCACTGATTATGGGCCTTGATGCTTCGATTGCCCTTCTGGATCGGAAGCCGGAAGAGGTCAAAGGCCGTTTAATCCGTTTAAGGGCACTCGCTGAACAAAATTTGGACGACATGCGAAACATTGTTCATGAGATGGGAGAAGAAGAGGGGGCGAGTCTTACACAGCAGGTGGAGAACCTTGTCCTTCGTTTCCAAGAGCACACGGGAACTGTACTAACCGTCAATCTGCTGGGGACAGAGCCCAGGGTGCATTTTGAAGTGCGGCAAACGGTCCTCCGTGTCATTCAGGAAGCTTTTACGAATGCGTTAAAGCATGGAAAAGCATCTCAATTGTTCCTGGAGCTGGAGTTTGCCGTGAACACGCTGCAATTAATTGTCCGAAATAACGGCATACCGATTAAAAAAATGGATTATGGCTTCGGCTTGACCACGATGAAGCATCGAATCGAGCAATTGGGAGGCAGCATGTCCGTGGATTCCAAGGAGGAAGCTGAGGCGATGACCGAAGTCAGATGTGAAATTCCGCTAAAGGGAGTGCTGCTGCATGTCGAACATTAAAGTGCTGATTGCTGATGATCAAGAATTAATCCTGGAAAGCTTACATATCGTGCTGTCCATGGAGGAAGATATCGAAATTGCCGCATTGGCAAAAAACGGGGAGGAAGCCATTCATGACTGCGAGCAGTTTCAGCCCGACATTGTGCTGATGGATATCAATATGCCTGTCATGGACGGCGTGGCTGCAACGGCCCTGATTAAAAAGCGATTCCCTGACATCAAGATTATTATGCTGACCTCTTATAAGGAAGTGGAGTATGTGCTTGCGGCGTTAAGTCATGGCGCAGAAGGTTATCTGCTCAAGGCCATCCATCCCAAGGATCTGGCTGCAGGTATACGCGTGGTTCATGCGGGAGGCACCTTAATAACACAAGAGATGGCGGGCAAAATGATTAAAAGCATGAGCATGAACAATTCCTCCACCGTAAAAAGTAATAAATACGGGCTCAGCCCCCGTGAACTCGAAGTGCTGCATAAGCTGGCTTCCGGCCTGCGCAATCAAGACATTGCTGAGGCGCTTTTTCTTAGTGAAGGGACAGTTAAGAATTACATCTCAACGATTTATTCGAAGCTTCATGTCAAGGGAAGGCGAGAAGCTGCCCGCATAGCCCGAGATTCGGGCATATTGGATCACAAGTAACCATGACATGACCAAAGCGCACTGTGTCTTTATGACTTTTTCAGCATAAACTCATAACTACCAAACGTTATAGGAGCTGATGAAAGACATGAAGAAAATAAGGTCCCATAACATAGAGAGGCTGCTTCGCTTTCCAATAACCTGGATGCTTGTGGGTGCGGTCGCTATTATTCTTGTACAGGGGCTATCCCTTGTGCTGACCGAGCGAGTAGAAGGCGCCGGTTCCCTGCTCTTAACACTACTGTTGGGCTTTGCAGCCATCCTGGTGTATAAGCTTATTATGAAATACGTGGCTTTGCGGCCTATTCCAGAGCTGTCCGGGCAGCGCGCAGGGGTGGAAGCTTTCCGGGGCGTAATCACGGGAGCGATTTTTATCGCAGTGTCCACGCTTATTATTGTTATGCTCGGCGGCTACTCCTTTCAATGGGCGGCGGCTGCAGGCCCGGGTTCTATTCTCTTGAAGTCCATTGAAATAGCGCTGAGCGCAGCCATCGTCGAGGAACTGGTGTTTCGTGGATTGATGCTTCAAGCTATACAGAAATTAGGGGGCAGCTGGATTGCACTCGCGATAACCTCGCTTACCTTTGGGGCCTTCCATCTGGGCAATCCAGGAGCAACACCATGGAGCGCACTTGCCATCACCCTGGAAGCAGGGGTTCTGCTCGGAGCTGCATTCTTGTGGCGGCGTAATTTGTGGTTTGCCATGGGGCTGCATTTTGCTTGGAATGCACTCGAAGGTGCGCTTGGCATTCCTGTGTCCGGGCTTCCTGCGGCCGGGTTGTTTACTGTGAAGGCAAACGGCCCAGCATGGCTCACGGGGGGAGATTTTGGCCTGGAGGGCTCTATTGTTACGGTGATCCTAGGACTTGTGATTGCCATTCCGATGCTGATCGGTGCTGCGCGGAAGCCAGTATACCAGTCCGCGATAAGAAGCCATTGAAGTAATAACCTGGCAAGCCATCTCAATGTCCGCATGGGTGGAGATTTCACCGCGGCCGACGGCCCGGTGCATGAGCTCACGATTCACTACAGCCCACGGTTCGATAATCTCTCCGTTAACCGATTCGGGATTCTACGAAAAAAAGGAGCCCCTGCCTGCGAGTACTCGAAGTTTGCGTTCACCTTCTTCGATCGATTGCGGCTTCAATAGCGCGAGCAGATCATTGCGCAAGGTTTCCGTATCGGGCAAGAGATCAAGCTCAAGTACCGGAAATGGACGTCTATGCCGATGTGCGGAAGCAGGTGTTCACGCGTCTATCAAACGAAAAACGCGGCAACCCTCTAGCGACTGCAGAAGCCGTTCTCAAGATCGTGGACTCAGCGGAACCCCCACTACGAGTTGCGCTCGGCCCTTTCTAGACTACATTTTTTGCTTCTCCAACAAACTTAGCTCTTCTTCAATCCGACTGACGTCAATGCGCTCGAACAAAAGCTCTAACTTTTGAATTTGTAAGTCAGCTGGAACAAAAATTAACTGCCAGCTCGATCTTTCCAGCGTAAGAAATGTTCTTATTTTCTCACAAGAGAAGGGAATGAAGGGCTCCAGCAAATTTGCGAGATTGGCGATAATCTGTACACAAGAATATAGTGTAAGTCCACATGCCTCTCGATTTTCCTTGATTTGCACCCATGGTTTTTGTTCATCAAAATATTTATTGACTTGACGAACGTAGGTAAAAATCAACTCAATCGCTTCTTTTAGACGGCCTTCTTCAATTAGCGTTCCAGCATCTCGATATATATTTTCGGTTGCCCTTTTCCATTCCTCACTAAGTTCACCTGAAGGAACACGTCCTCCAAATGATTTGTCGATAAAGGCCAACGTGCGGTTGACCAAATTTCCGAACGCGCCAAGCAACTCCCCATTGTGACTGTAAATGAATTCCCTCCATGAAAAATCAGTGTCGCGCTTCTCTGGTCCATTTGCAATCAGAAAGTAACGAATGGAGTCCGGTTGGTACCTTTTCAGAATGTCTGGCACCCAGACTGCCCAGTTACGGCTTGTTGAAAACTTTTCCCCTTCTAGTGTCATGTACTCACATGAGATAATTCGATCCGGTAAATGCAGCCCTCCTACTCCCAAGAGCAGAGCAGGCCAAATAAGTGTGTGGAAAGGTATATTGTCCTTTCCATGAACATAATAAGCGGTTAGATTCTTCTCTTCGTCCGACCAAAAGGATTCCCAACTACCACCTGTCTGAACTGCCCATTGCTTACTTGCAGACAGGTACCCGCTAACGGCTTCAACCCAGACATAGATTTTCTTTTCGTCGAATCCTTCAACTGGAACTTCAACACCCCATGTTAAATCTCTAGTCGCCGCACGATCTTGAAGCCCCTCATTTAAGTACCTCTGAGTCAAATGGATAGCATTTTCTTTCCATCCCTGAGCCCTTTCTGCATATTGGGACAATTCAGCTTGAAATTGAGACAGTGCAAGGTAATAATGCTCCGTTGGTCGCTCGATAGGTGGATTTCCACAAATTTTGCATGTTTTTTCTGACAAGTCCGCTGGATCGAGCAATGTTGAACAAAAGTCACATTGATCTCCTCGGGCACGATTTCCACAAACAGGGCAATTCCCTTCAACGTATCGATCTGGCAAGAATCGTTGATCTGTTTCACAGTACGTCTGCAGGATAGTTTTTTTATACAGATGTTCATTTTCCAAAAGTCTCAAAAATAAGTCTTGAACTACACGATGATGAAATTCTTGATCGGTACGTGTGTACAAATCATAAGTGAATCCCAAGCGATTGAAGCATTCGACAAATTCCTGATGGAACCGATCTGCAATATCACCTGGCGAGACTCCCTCCTGCATAGCTTGAACAGCGACAGGAGTTCCGTGACAATCGCTGCCTGACACGTATAATACGTCATCTCCCTTCGCACGGAAATAACGTGCCAATACATCCCCCGGCAACACACTTGCCAATCGACCCAGATGCAATGAACCATTCGCATACGGCCATGCTCCACCAATAAATATTTTCGCCATGAAATGCCCTCCCTTATTTTTGACACACAAAAAAACCCTCATCCCAAAGGGACGAGAGTTGTGCTCACGTGGTACCACCCAATTTTATAAAATGCCTCACAGCATTCACCTCTTCAGGTACGACGCTATTCGCGTTTATACCCTAGCACAGTAACGGATGCGGGTTCCGGCGCAGCCTACAACCACATGAGGTTTCGATGCGCAGCTCTGAGACCATGTTCCCTAGGCTATTCTTTACCCCTTTTCAGCTACCGGAGCTCTCTGTAAAAAGACGTCGCCAAGGTACTCTTTCTCTTCTTAGCTTTTCAGAGTATTCAAGTTATTGGAAATTATACTGAACATCATTTCCGAAGTCAAGGTTATTATACGGTTTACCTCTGACTTATATACCCTACTACCGAATCGAAGCAACTCTCTGACATATATCATAATTTTGATCCAATGCCCCTTTGTTAATGGGTATTTCATTTTACGGAGGGATACACATGCGAACCATCAACACTCCGCAGGACGTAGACGACCTTCTCCGGGACGGAACAGCACCCGCAGCGCTGGCCGAAAACATCGCGGAGTTTTTTCGACAACTGAAGACCGAGTTGGTCGATGATGAGGAAGACCCATTCCGTCTTGATCAACACGGACCAATCATCTTGTTGGAAGCGGAAGATGACTTGCGCAACCTGAACTTCGCAGAGCTAAGAGGCGACGACCTGTGCCGCACAGCTTCCGCTAATGAAGCAGAGGGGGCTTTTGTGTTCCTAGCAAAATAGTTCGTAGTAAGTAGAAGATTATGGTAGCAATCTAATTTTTTATATCGTATGATTCTTCACATACAATAAGATTTTACAAATATAAGCTTCATAATATATATCTTATTACACTTTTGGGGAATCAGGCGTACTGCGGATTATTTATATTTTCCATACGGGAGTTTTTTGGGAATGGAGAGACTATGAAAAGAATTATTGTCTTTATGATTGCATTACTTATACTGTTCACCGGATTCGCAACACCAAGTTATGCATTATCAGATTCGCAATCTGATTCAATACAAACATTGTTGGATGATGCAAGCCGTATATCAGGTGTACCGGGAATATCAATCTCAATACTTGCGAACAATGAAGTGCTCTACTTTTCTTCCGGGTACGCAGATCGTGAAAAGGGACTGCCGGCAAGTGAAAATACTCTATATGAGCTGGCTTCGGTAAGTAAAGCTTTTACCGGCATGGGTATTCTGCTGATGGAAGAACAAGGACTGCTGTCAATGTCAGACTCTATCCAGAAATATTTGCCTTGGTTTACGTTAAAGTATCAGGGGAAACACGTTGATATGCAAAGTATTACACTCAATAACTTTTTACACCATACTAGCGGCTTAACAAATAGCAGTCACAGTCAAAACATTCCACAAGGCAATACGCCGGATATGTTGCAAAAAACCGTAGAAATGCTCGTAAATTCTGAATTGTCGTTCTATCCTGGTGAGCAGTATAATTACGGAACTGTTAATTATGACGTATTAGGTCTGGTTATTGAGATGGTGTCGGGACAAAGCTATGAAGACTTTATGAGGGAACAGGTATTTCAGCCGTTGGGTCTTCACCAGACGTATGTTTATAAAGAAGATGCTCAAGCCACCGGACAGTTGGCACAGGGCTACCGTTCTTCCTTTTTTATGACAACACCGTATAACGCGCCGGATTATTCCGGGAATAAACCCGCAGGCTACATCATTTCTAGTACAAAAGATATGGCGCGTTGGATGGGCATACAGATGGGTATTGTGCAGGACATACCCGAAATATTCCATACGGTTATCGAAAAATCACATCAAGGTGATATGTCTGTTCCGGCTGTCAACGAAATGTATTATGCGGCGGGCTGGTCGGTAAACGCCAACCAAACGATTATAGAGCACCCAGGGGGCAATCCCAATTTCGGAACGGAAGTGGTTATACTGCCAAATGAACGAATAGCCATCTGCTTGCTGACCAACGGCGCAAATATCAATAGAAGCATGGTACTAAAAGTTAAAGATATATTAGACGGCAATCTGACGCAGTCATATAGAATAAGCGGCACACAGCTTTTGGATATCATTTTGTCGTCTACCACAATTATTCTTTGCCTTTTGGCTGTTCTGTTCTTTCTCTTAGGATTACGCAGAAGGAAAACGAATGAGCGGCAGCCAATGACAAAAAAGCGAATAATCGTAACAGCTATTTTGCTGGTTGCTACGATTGTCCAGTTTATAATGTGCTGTGCATTAGATTGGTCAACGATACTTGTTTGGCGAACATATAGTGTTCTTACAGCTTTGATTTCGTCGACATTATTAACAGCAAGCATTACATGGTTTGTATACCTATTTTTAGGTCCCCCTGCAATTGTTGAAGGAAAACTATAATGATACACTGGATTTACTAAAACTGGTTTATTTTTCCGGTTGATTCGGGATTCATGGATCACTAAGAAGCCGATACCAAGAAGCTGGCAACTTATAATAGTCGCCAGCTTTTTGAGCATGTTCATATGACCAAATCATGACCAAAGCGTACTTTCTCTTTATGACTTTTTCAACCTATACTCATGTCTATCAAGTAATAGAGGAGGCTGAAGCAGGACATGAAGAAAATGTCTGCACATAAAGAGAAGCAGCATATTGGTGGGAAAATAAGTAAATGGGATTTATTTTGGCGCTTTCCAATCGTCTGGATGATTGTGGGGACCATCGGCATTATTTTTGCGGATGCTCTATTCCGGCCATTAGCAGAGCAAACGCGGGGAGTTGCTTCTCTTCTTTTGACACTAACGGCTGGGATTGTGGCCATCATCGTCTATAGGCTGACGATGAAATACCTGGCTCGTCGGTCAATTCCTGAGATTACAAGAAAACACGCAGGAATTGAAGCTGGCATGGGACTACTAACTGGAGCCATTTTTATTACAGTGTCCACTTCTATTATTGTTGCTGCGGGAGGTTATTCCTTTCAGTGGGCGAGTACTGCGGACACGGGTTCTGTTCTAATATCCTCAGTTACACCAGCTTTAAGCGCAGCTATTATTGAGGAGCTTATCTTTCGCGGGCTTATGCTTCAAGCAATTAGTAAGTTGGCGGGAAACGGGGTCGCACTTGCTATAACCTCACTATTCTTTGGAGTAGCCCATCTTGGAAATACAGGGGCAACCCTATGGAGCGGGTTTGCCATTACCATAGAAGCAGGTATTCTGCTTGGAGCCGCATTCTTGTGGCGACGGAACCTATGGTTTGCCATGGGGCTGCATTTTGCCTGGAATGCACTTGAGGCTTTACTTGGTATTCCTGTTTCCGGACACTCTTCAGCGGGTCTGTTTACTGTGAAAGTGAACGGTGCAGCCATTCTCACAGGGGGAGATTTTGGACTCGAGGGCTCTATCGTTCCGGTTATGATCAGCCTTCTGATTGCCATTCCCATGCTGATTGGCGCTGCACGGAATCGGGTATCGTCGTCTGAAAAGCCTTATATTTAATATCTCAACTTTCGCACCTCTCGATCAACTACCGACAATTGTTTTTTCACGTTACATCCTGCTTGCTTGGCAGCACCGGCAGAGTACGGATCAGCGATCTTTTGGCGGACTGTTTTATTTGTTTTGCGATGAAGTTGGTACAATCGATTGGGCAGTTGCTCTTCAGCAATTGGTCGATATGATCAATGAAATTGCTTCGAGAGCTGGTAAGCGGATGACAACAATCATTCACCGTCAATTACAGCAATGGATCGCTGGTTTGCCTAATTACATCAAGGCATATCTGCCTATTTCATGTTGCGAAAGTTGAGTTCATAAAACTACTCTTATTAATGAGGTGAGATTATCAAAAAGGTAAGAAGAATGTTGGTATATTCGGGGGCAACTATTATATTGCTTGTTGGGTTAGCGTTGTTTTTTCCCACTTGGACTCCCAAGATAGAGGGCAAAAACAGCATAAGCATACTTGAGCAAGTCGAAATTAATGGCACAGGTCATGAACTTCTGATACGAGGTCAGGATAAGAGCAATCCGGTTGTTATTTTTGTACACGGAGGTCCGGCGGTTTCAGAAATCCCCTATGCCACCAAGTACCAAGACCTGCTGGAGAAGGACTTTACGGTTGTCCGATATGACCAACGAGCCAGCGGAAAATCTTATCACTTTGGAGAGGACTATTCCAATCTTTCGACAGATCTATTAGTGGAGGATTTATTGATTTTGACGGATTACATTTCGGCTCGTTTGAATCAAGAGAAGGTCATCCTCGTCGGACATTCCTCCGGAACGTATATTGGCATACAGGCGGCACAGCAAGCTCCAGATAAATACGAAGCCTATATTGGCATCGGACAGGTGTCTAATATTGTTGATAGCGAATGGGATAGTATGAATTATGTGATTGATCAAGCGAAACAAAGCGGTAATACGACCGACGTTCAATATTTGCAAGGGTTAACCGAACAAGTCCGAAACGGCACTGCGTTAGTACCTCGCCAATATGTTCACAAATATGGAGGTGCCGCAAGACTGATCGATGCTGAGGCGGATATGGAACAGGGGTTATGGTTTGGACCTGAGTATAACTTATTAGATCGCATCCGTTATAACCGTGGTGCAGCTTACTCACAAGGCATTTTAATTCGGCAAGCCCTGGCAGAGCCTCTGCCTACAATCGTTACGAAACTTGAGATACCAGTATATTTTATCATGGGACAGTATGATTACATGACTTCCGCAAAATCGGCCAAAGCATACTTCGATCAAATTGAGGCGAGTTCAAAGGAATTTATAACATACGAGCAATCTGCTCATTATCCACAATTTGAAGAGAAAGAGACATTTTCCAAGTGGATGGTGGATTCATTCGTTCAACAATAGTGCGAAAGGTCAGTTTTATGGTTACAGCAATTTTCCGAAGTGCTACAACTGTTCTATTTGTATAATAATTCAGTATAAAAATCGAAGCCGTTCCTTCCAGGAGCGGCTTTTTATTTTGACAAACGGAACGTGTTGGAGGGTGAAGATTCTCAAATGGTTGGTCAAGATTACAGATGCTAAACGGTCAGAATTCTTAAAACTCAACAACAGTTATTCAACGTCAATTACAGCAATCCGATCGCTGGTTTGTCCAATTACATCAAGGCATATCTGCCTATTTCATGTTGCGAAAGTTGAGTTAATATTTTCCGAAACCCTCTTCGCAAGTAATGTCCAACTTGAGAATGTCATACAGGTTTTGCTTGGATTCATCTAATTTTTTTTGAGCTGCTTCAATTTCCGCAATTTTCATTTGTATCAAGCTTACATGCTCTTCCTTCGACATTCCGTTTTTCGAGATCATTGATTTAATATCCTGAATGGAAAAGCCAACTGCCAAACAATGCTTTACAACATTCAGGTGATGAATGACGTCTGTCGCATAAATCCGATAGTTATTTTGATCCCTCAATACATATTCATCCGTGATAATGCCTATTTGCTCATAATAACGGATCGTTGAAATCGGGAGATCCGTACTTTTCGCTACTTCACTTATCCTCATGACCATCCCCCAGTCTTAGCGCTTGCTATAAAGTGTACTTTATAGTTTACCATCTTAGTGGTACTGGTAAACAACATCATTTCCAAACTCAACCGAAAAAGGAGAGAAACATGTATGAGCATCCTTACAGGCAACTACCAGAAAACAAACGATTTCAACAAAATCGCACTGGAACGTCGCTCCGTTAAAGTTTACGATCCCGAAGTGAAAATCAGTCGGGAAGAAATGACCGAGATCTTAGCGAAAGCTTCCCGCGCCCCATCTGCCATTAACATGCAACCCTGGCGTTTCCTTGTGATCGACAGCCTCGAAGGCAAAGAAAAACTCGCATCACTGGCCTCCTTCAACCAGACACAGGTTTTGACATCCTCAGCTGTTATTGCGGTGTTTTATGACTCCAACAATATTGAATATATGGACGAAATTTTTAATAAAGCAGTAGAACTTGGCTACATGCCTCAGGACATCAAAGATATGCAATTGCAACAGGCAAGGCCGTATTATGCAAGCCTGACTCCATCCGCCTTGCGCGATATAAACATGTTGGACTCGGGCCTTGTGTCCATGCAACTAATGCTTGTAGCTCGCGCCCACGGCTATGACACCAACCCAATGGCGGGTTATGACAAGGATCGAATCGCGGAGGTCTTTCACTTGGACAAGGAGCGGTTCCAGCCGGTCATGCTGCTTTCGATCGGTAAAGCGAGCAAAGAAGGCTATCCTTCTTACCGATTACCAGTAGATACGATTACCTCTTGGGCATGATCGGACTTTTAGCAACGCGAAGTTCTAGTGTTTCGCGGTTTCCGCGAGTATTGATGCCCGCAGAGACTCCAATTCAAACAAATGGCGGCCTATAGGGCCGCCAAATGCTTATTTGAATATTATAAAGCATCTTAATAATTGAGCAGACGTCCAAAATCATTCCATTGACCGTACATTTTGTTTGCTCTCGTGTTCGTTATGAATTTATCTAATCTGCTTCTAAACAACGATTCTACATGTGTTAACAATTTGAAACTGCGGGGATGTCTTCCGCAGCCGCACTGGTTGGCTATGAGTGCAGCAGGATCTCGATTTGCTCTAGATAGTCGAATGGCCTTTCGTCATAGCGGTTGCTCCTTAGTCCAAAGATAAAAACATCTATACCATTTTTCGCCCTAACTTATGATAAGGTTCACCGTGCTGTCTGTAACGGCGAATTTTCTATGTTTCATCCCCTTGAAAGACAGACTCCTATTAAAGTGTACCGGGAGACAAAGGAAGGATTTGCAACTGTACTCTTGTTTTCGAGAGGTTTGTTAATATATCAGATATTAACAAAGTATTCTTAATCGCTGGACAAGCGGCTCGGTTAGTAATTTGTCAGCCCTTCGCACAAGGTCCACAGTTTCTTTCCCGCTCCATCCTCAAACTTGGTATGAATCGGTACGATCTGCTTCTTATCATCGAAGAACACGCCATTTGCGCGCTCTATTTCTTTCGCAGACGCCAGATAAACCCCGATCTCGCATTTCTGCTTTGCACTTGCGTTCATGAGAGGTGCAGCGACCCTCAAATACCAAGGCGCGTTCCTCGCAAGATTGGATTTCACAAATCCCGGGTAAAAAGCATTGGAGGTCACTCCCGTTCCTTCCAAACGCTTTGCCAATTCGAAAGCAAATAATGTCCTGGCGAACAGCGACTGGCTGGTTGCACGCATCGTGTTATACTGGTGCTCCATTTGAATATCATCGAAGTTAATGATGGGATTCTTCATAAATCTAGGGTTACCCGACACTGTGATGACGCGCGCAGGACCGCTTTCTTGGAGAATGTCGAGCAACTGGTTAGTCAGCAGATAATGACTATGCACATTGACCGCGAACATACGATCAATCCCCTCAGCCGTCAATTCCTTCTTAAAATAGACTGCACCACAAGCATTTATAAGCACGTGCAATTGATCATACTTCCGCTTGTATACGTCGCTGACTTCCCGGATCGATGACTGTAGGGAAAGATCTGCCGCCACCCAATCTCCCCTGTTGTTGCCTGTGGCTTCCGAAATATCCTTTAATGCAGCTTGCCCACGCTCCGCACTTCTGCTGATGATCACGACCTTGGCGCCAAGTCTGGCTAGTCCCGTTGCGATTGCTTTTCCTACTCCGGATGTTCCCCCAGAAATTAAAAATACTCTGTTTTCAATATCCGTCCGTGTTTCGTTCATCGTCTCTCCCCCTTATATGCAACAGTAAAAACCTTCGCGAACCTACAAGTTTGACTCTGCCTAGGTGGTAATAGGTGGCTCATTCCGGCGAAGACGGTTAGCAGTGTGTTCGTGGAAGCCTAGTCGTGTCCGTCAGCGATAAGTAGTAACGATTAGTTATGGCTAAGTGAGCCGAGTACTGTTATTTTCATTGTGTATTCACCCTCTTTTTGATAAAATAGTGTCATAAACTGACATTTGAAATTATTGTATACCTGCGGGTTTTTTATTGTCAAGAAAAAATGTCAGAGACTGACTATTTTATTTTTATTCCATTAACCACATAAATAGGAATGATGAAAATGAAAATGAAAAGCAAAGAAAAATTACAGGCGGCGGCCGTTAAATTATTTATGGAAAAGGGCTATGAAAACACGACTGTACAGGAGATTGCGAGTCTTGCGGGTGTGACGGAGCGAACTTTTTTCCGTCAGTTCAAGGACAAGTCGGACGTGCTTTTTGACACGAACAATGAGCTGGGGCAGTGGGTCGCGGCTTTTATCACTGACAATTTAAACATTGAGACAAAACCGCTGAAGCTAGCGGTTGAAGGCTTTGTATCGAATTCCGAGTTTTTCGAAAGCTCGCGAGAGAGAGTACTAGCGCGGAATCAAATTATTCAAAGCCACTCTGATCTGCAGGAACGAGAGCTGTTGAAGGGGCAAGTGCTCATTGCGTCTATCACAAGCTCGTTATCTGCCAAATATGATAGCAATCTGTCGGAGCTGGCCGCGCGATTTGCAGTCGAAATTTTTCACATGGCATATAATAAATGGATTACAAACGCTGAGATAAGTCTTGCGGAGCAGCTGCTCGCCGTTTATGAGTTGTATGAAAACTCGTTTTGTTGCGTGGATTGAAGCAGTAACAATTTCGGCGTCACTTATGATACGGTTCACAATATTTGATCGATCACTTCAAATATTGTGAATCCCCATATCCTAATGTTGGAAAAACCTCGAATAATCGCTTAAGCAATTCAAATACTCGGTCGTTTGGCTACCACTGACGCAGCCTTGTTTCTACCGTGTACCAGGTTCGCTGACAACCATTGTCAGTGAAGTTCAATCGGAATCTTCGTCATAATGTTTGGCGATCCCATATGCCACTTCCTGGATCCGACGCTTCGGCTCCAGTGGCTCCCGAATGCGAATGGCTGTGCCGAATGTCATTAGATACATCGGAAGGTGCTTGTTCATCGTCGGGACGTCGAGTAGAAACCGCACCTCTCGATCGGTCCGTTCCGTCAAATAGTGGCGCATATGCCAGTGGCGGCAAACCGCGTTCAGCGTGTCCGGCTCTCCCTCAATGCGGATGACCGTCAGTGGTCCGTCTGCCTCCCGTTCTCGCTCGGACTGGTCGCGGAAATAGACGGACGCGGAGAAACGCTCCGGCTTTTCGAACCGCGCTTCAGTCGGCTCCAGCCGTGTGATGCGGTCCACGCGGAACGTCCGTACCGCCTGCGACCGATGGCAGAACGCGACAGCGTACCATTCGTTTCGGTCGTAAGCCAACCCGTACGGATCAACTTCTCGTCCGTCGTCCTGCTCCGCATTCGCTTTGCGATAGGTGATGCGAACCGTCAGCCCGTCCTTCGCCGCCTGCTCTAGGTCACGTAATAACGGAACGACGGAAGGTAGACGCGACGGAGTGATCACATCCAAGCCATTCGACTGATGAGACAGATCGTGGCGCTGCTCTTCATGCAGCCCGTTCTCCACCTTCTTCAGCGCGCTTTCCAGTTCCTCTGTATATGGATAACCAGCGCCTTGCGCAAATTTAAACGCATCCACGAGCGCCTTCACCTCTAAGGAGTTGAAGAACAATGGCGTCTCCTTGAAGCTTTCCAAAATACGAATGCCACCGTCATGGCCCGATTCCGCGACGACCGGCACACCACTGGCGCATAATGCGTCGATATATCGGTACACGGTGCGAACGCTGATCTCCAAACTGTCCGCGATCTGTGTGGCGGTGAGCTTCTTTCCGGTTCTAAGTATCCAAAGCATCGAAAGCATATTATCCCATTTCGCTATCGGAGGCACCCTCTTTTTCTCAAGAAAATGAAACTGATTTGAGCTTTGCGTAATTATGTGAAAAATAGATATTACACAACTTCTGAAAAGTCCTCAATCCTATGCTTATACCTTTACTGGATTGAATTCATCAACTCATGGAAATATTTGGGTTCTTGAGTCTTATTAAGACTATACCAGGCATCTAATGTTTGTGGAGAAATCACGCCCAGAGCTTTCAAGACATGTACAGAAAATTCCAACGGAGCTATTCCAGATGCAGTGATCAGTTTTCCATCAGTTACAACAGACTCCATTTTGTAATACTTTTCGCCCTTGTAAGTGGGACAGATCATTTTAAGGTATTCCAAATCATTGCTTGTATGCAGGCGTGAATTCAGCAATCCTGTCTGGGCAAGTCCCATTGTAGCACCACAAATCGCTGCAACCAATATACCATCCTTTACACACCTCTGGGCGATTTTCAAGATGGGCTGGTGAATGGATTCTGTCCATGTATCTCCACCGGGTAAAATCAATATATCTGTGTTCTCAATGTTGCACTCATCCAGTTTAATGTCAGGCAGTATTTTCAATCCACCCATTGTAGTTACAGGGGTCTTTTCAATTCCAACGGTGACTATTTTTGATGGGGCCAGCCCCTTTTTATAATATCTTCCCGAGTTCAGCTCGGCAGTTACATAACTTATTTCCCAGTCTGCCATTGTGTCAAACACATAAAGATATACCGTATTATTCATTTGCAAGTTCTCCTTATTTACAATTCATCAAGTGATACCAACTATCCATCGGTGACCATTGATTATCATCATTATAAAATAGCTTCACTGACATCTGCTGTCAGTGAAGCTATTAAAGTTGATAATATTTCATTCACTCCGACGCAACAGCAACAAATTTTTTCTTCAAACTCTGTGCTTCGATTACTTGAATGGATTTTCTATAGGATAGGAGAATATAAGGTACATATGGCCCTTACTTTGCTTTACTTTGATCATGCCTTTTAGGTTCTTACTTAGATTCGATGCGACCTAATGGATTGGCACTCTTCTCCAGATCCTTCCGGGCCGCCAACCAGCTTGAATCGTCGAGATTGAGCGCCTCTCGAAGATAAGACCACGTGAGCTGCTGGAGCAAAGCAACTCGTTCCGGATTCTCGTCCGTCGTCTCCGCGACATTGTACCCGGAGATTCCGCCAAGCATATGTTCTGCCCCGAAGAGGGTGAGCAGGCTCTTTCTGCCCGGGCTTAGGAAGTAGGGGTCTGTGAACCAGTCCGGCCCCCGATTGGACAGGTGAGATTGGTCATGATCCCCCGCGACCACGAGAGTCGGCGTCCTCATATCGGAGAAGCTCGGGTTCATGAATGGGAAGTGCTCTGCCGCGAACGGACTCAAATCAGCTCCGCCAAGGCCAGTCGTGGAAAGCAATACGCCCGCCTTGATTCGCGAGTCGGACATGTCCTCTCCCGGTTCGCCACTGGCATCGAGGACTCTCGCACCAAGCAGCATGCTCACCGTTTGGCCTCCCCAGGAGTGTCCGGCTGCGGCGATTCGGTTGCGGTCGAGACGTCCGCTGAGGCCTGGAACGGAAGCTTCAATAAGATCAAGTTGGTCAAGGATGCGCTTCAGGTCTTCGACGCGGAAACGCCAGATCAGTGGTGTACGGGGATCGTCAGGAGGAAGATTCAGCGTCCTCGAGTCAAGATGGGTAGGTTGAATGACCACGAAGCCGTGAGCAGCCCAGTAGTCGACTAACGGACCGTAGCTGTCCATCGACCAACCAAAGCCTTGCGAGAAAATAATAATAGGTACTTGGCTACCCGTCGCTGGCGCCGATACCCGCACTTGCAAATCTTCACCGCGGCCCGGGGCTGACAGCACAATCGGCTTTATCGAGATGACTGGAGAAGACGTACTTACGTGCATTTTCATAATTGATGTTCCTTTCTTGGTCTTTTCAATTTAAGGCTTGGTTGACACATCAACCTGTACTTAAATGTAGCACGTTGAAGTTGTCACGTCAACAATGCTATGATATTCCCATGGATAAGAACAAACTTAACGATGAAGAAATTCAATTATGGTATAAGTGGAAAGGCTCCTTTCAAAGCATCTTCGGTCGCGTAATTAAAGAGATGTCCGAGCGCACCGGACTATCCGAGGGCGATTATGGGGTATTGGATCGGTTAGACCTTTTGGGGAACGGGAGCCTTCGCCAACAAGAGTTGGCCAAATCTATGGACTGGGATAAGAGCCGATTGTCACATCATCTGACGCGAATGGAAAAACGCAACCTTGTGATGAGGAAGCCATTAGACTCAGATCGCGGTGTTCAAGTCATCATCACTCCCATTGGAAAGTCAGCATTAGATGATGCCCGGCCCATTGTCTCCATGGCCATACGCAAACATTTCCTTGATCAGTTAACCGATCTTGACATTGAGTCGATTACGAAGCTAGCGGACAGATTAAAAAATGGGTGAGCAGCGTCTAGTAATACCCCGACGCCATGACCCCATGTTTTTCCGCCGAGTAAGAACTATCCCAAACCCGAGCCGGGGAAAGAAAACCCCAATTTTTCGCCGTCACTTATGATACGGTTCCCCCCGATTGATCTTCACCGCGCGATAAATCTGCTCCACCAGCACCAGGCGCATGAGCTGATGGGGCAGCGTCATGCGCCCAAACGACAACCGCTGCTGCGCGCGGCGGAGCACTGCATCGGCGAGCCCATGGCTCCCGCCGATGACAAACACGACATGGCTCGTCCCATACGTGCCGAGCCTGTCGAACGTGGCGGCGAGCTCCTCCGAGCTCCACAGCTCGCCGCCGACCTCCAGAGCGATGACATGCGCATCGCTCTTCACCTGGGCCAGCACGCGCTCACCCTCGCGTGCCTTCACCGCCTGCACCTCCGCCTCGCTCATCGTCTCCGGCGCTTTCTCGTCGGGCACCTCCACGACTTGAAATTTCACGTACGGGGTCAGCCGCTTCGCATACTCGGCGATCCCCTGTACCAAATACTTCTCCTTCAATTTGCCGACGGCCATAATTTGAATGAACATCCTGAGCAACTCCTATTCAGCCTGCTCTGAGAAGAGCGGCACCTCATTTTTGAAATCCATTACGCTTGTTCACATACGTATATTGTCTATGTAACTTCCCCATAATTTCCCATTAACACTCTATAACACCCTATAACTCCCTGATTGGTTTGATTCCTATTGAACCTGCATCCCCTAAGTAATTCAGCTTCCCACTCATTTTACCCATCATCGCTAATCTACGCAAAAAGGCCGCTCTCCACATCCAAGGATGAAGACGCCGCCCTCTACACTTAATCTATCATTCCAATAAGTCCGTGCCATCGACTCTAACCCTATGCACCTTGCTTAGCCGTCCGAAATGGCCACAATTCACTCCAGGTTAGCTGCACGTCATAAAATCAAAAACTTCGCCCGCTGCTCGCATTCCTGGCAGGTCACCGGAGGATCCCACTCGATAAACTTCGTTTGGTCCAAATCGACAATGTCCGGAGCCTCCTCGAACTCGTCCACGAACATATCGATGGCTAATTCCACATGATCTTTGCAAACTACATACATAAAATAAAAGCATCCTTTCTCTAACGCGTCTCACGATCCGACTCTCGGTTCCACGATAAACACAGTATACCCTTTTCAGTTCTACCACACTCCAGGGCAAAAAGGAACCATCTTCCTCACAAAATCCCGCTTTCTTAACCGTCTACAGCATCCTCCGGCACAATAGCCTCATGCAGCCGCTTCTCCAGCTCCTCCGCATAACGAGCCTGCTCGTCCGCGCTCCAGCCCAAATAGGAAGCCATATATGCGGCGGCGGGTCCCTTCCATTTCCTTACCCAGTCGATATCGAACAGGAGCGCCCCCGTCCTGCGGACAAAAAAATCCTCCAGCGTCACCGCCATTTCATGCTCCATCGCATACCTCAGCGGGACGCTGACTTCCCTGGGAAGTTTAGGCTCATTCCCCATTTCCCGTACCAGCTCAAACAGCCGATCCACGTTGGACCCATAGCAAGCTGCCCACCGTCCAGCCAATTCACGAGGCAAACCGAGGCCGGCCCCTTCCAAAGTCTTCTTCGCTACATAATCTTGAAAAGAGGCCGCTCCCCCCACATGGCCGCCCGAAATCGGCAGCTCCTTCGTCCGGCACGGCGGATATCTCCCACCGGCACCCACAACAGGTACAGCAACGCCGCCTGTCTCACCCCCGCTGCCCGAAGCGCTCTTACGGAAACCTCCAGTTTCTTCAACACTCCCATTTCCATCCCTGTCCGTCCCGCTGCCGTGCCCAGCCCTCTCCTCCAGCTTAGCCGCAACCCGATCCACCACCGTCTCCGCCATCTTCCGGTAGCCCGTCAGCTTTCCGCCGGCAATGGTGATCAGACCGGACTCGGATTGCCAGATCTCATCCCTGCGGGAAATTTCCGAAGGACCCTTCCCTTCCTCGTATATCAGGGGACGAATGCCCGCCCAACTAGACTCGATATCCTTCGTCGTAATCCGCAGCTCAGGGAACATGCCATTAACGGCATCGAGAACATACTGCCGATCCCGCTCCATCATGCGGGGATGCGCCATATCCCCGGTGTATTCCGTATCCGTCGTGCCCACATAGGTCTTGCCATCCCGGGGGATGGCAAACAGCATGCGACCGTCGGGCGTATCGAAATACACCGCCTGCCGCAAAGGAAACCGGCTCTGATCCACCACAAGATGGATCCCCTTCGTCAGCAGCAGCCGCTTGCCCTGCTGAGACCCATCAAGCTGCCGCAGCGTATCAACCCAGGGGCCAGCAGCATTGACGATGCACCGGGCCTTTACCGTATACTGCCTGCCGCTGAGTACATCGACGATTTCTGCCCCTGCAATCTGTCCAGCCTCATAATCGAACCGCTCCAGCCGCGCATAATTCACCGCAAGCGCCCCATGGGCCACGGCCTCTTTAAGAACCTCTAACGTTAGCCGGGCGTCATCCGTACGATATTCCACGTAATACCCGCCGCCCTGCAGCCCTTCGCGGCGAAGCAGCGGCTCCTTTGCCAGCGTCTGTGTGGCGCTCAGCATCCGGCGCCGTTCCTCCCGCTTCACGCCGGCTAGAAAGTCATAGACCCTCAGCCCAAGCGAAGTGCTGAATCTGCCGAAGGTGCCCTCCTTATAAATCGGCAGCAGCATCCACTCCGGCGTCGTCACATGCGGCCCGTTCTCATATACGATCGCCCGCTCCTTGCCCACCTCGGCCACGACGCCGATATCGAGCTGCTTCAAATAACGCAGCCCGCCATGGACAAGCTTCGTTGAACGGCTGGACGTGCCTGCCCCATAATCCTGCATATCGACAAGCCCGACTCTCATTCCGCGGGCAGCCGCATCCAGAGCAATGCCAGAGCCTGTAATTCCGCCGCCAATGATTAACAAATCAAGCGGAGCCTGTTCCATTTCTTGAAGTAAATGCATTCTCATCCTGCTTGCAAACGGAGCTGTCATCTTCGTCTACCTCCTCTTATTGCAAGAAAGGGAGCACAATTACCCTTCACCCGTTTCCCCTCGGCTGCCTTGTAATGTGCTCCCCTGCGTATTGACTTCATTTGCTTCAATTCAGACTATGATCTCTATAGCTTCCCAATGGCCTTCCAGCGGTTCTGACCACCCTAATGATCAAGCTCAAACTCGCCGAAGCCAGACTCCCCGTTATCATGCTCCCCACGAGGCATATCGTACGTATCGTCCTCCAGCTCTGCATCTTCAGGCTTATCCTCCAGCTTGACCTTCACGCGCTGCAGCTCGCCTTCCCGATAAAAGCTGACCTCCATATCCTCGCCGATCTTCTTGTGTCCGTACAAATACTTGCGCAGATCAAGCGTCGATTGGATCGGCTGCTTGTCGAGCTTAACGATGACGTCATTGAGCTTCAGCCCTGCCGATTTTGCCGGGCCGTGTGCTTCCAGCACGATAACGCCATCCTTCACATCCTCCGGGAGCATCAATTCCCGGTGATCCTCGTCGCTAAATATGGAGAACGGATTGTTTAGGTCAAGAGTATAGACGCCCAAGTACGGACGAGCCACCTTTCCGTGCTCCATCAAATCGTCAACCGTCTTCATGACCTCGCTGACCGGAATGGCGAATCCCAGGCCTTCTACGCCCATATCGGCAATTTTCATCGTATTGATGCCGATCAGCTCGCCGTTCAGATTGACCAGCGCTCCGCCGCTATTGCCGTCGTTGATCGCCGCGTCAGTCTGAATAACTTCCTGCTCCCAGTCATAATTGCCGTCCTGGTTGATCGATACCGGGATTACCCGGCTCGTATAACTGACGATGCCCGAGGTCAGCGTCCCTCCAAGCCCCAGCGGATTGCCTACGGCAAGTACAGTCTCTCCCGGACGCAGGTTCGTGGAATCCCCAAGCGATATCACGGAGGTAATCCCCCTGTCATCCACTTCCAGAACAGCGATATCGCTGATGACGTCCTGACCTACCACCGAGGCTTCCTTCGAATCCCCGCTGCTCGTCAAGATTTCCAAATCACTGGCTCCTTGAATGACATGCGCATTCGTAATGATGAAGGCCTTGCCCTTCTCTTTCTTAAAAATAACACCAGATCCAAGCGCCGCCTGCTCCGGATCTCCGCCTGACAGCTCGTTATGGTTCAAAATGCTAACGACCGTAGGCCCGACCTTTGCGGCCGCCGTGCTGATCCGGCTGAACGGGTCAAGATCTCCGCCAAACACGGTACCCCCCGCAGCAAATCTGGCCTTGGAAGAGGGAAGCCCCGTAATGAAACTGAAGAGCAGCACTGCAACAATCGCGCTCAGCACGGAAGAAACGATCGACACCTGCAGGGTGGACCACCCCGAGCCGCGCTTTCTTCTGTTCCACCCGCGCCGGCTCTCCGCTCTCCGATCATGCCGCCGCGATATTTTCGTGGAATAAAAATCGTCATCAAACAATCCCATCCGAACTCTCTCCCTCCGTGACTTGCTCCTAGGCTACTCGCTTCCGACTCGTCTCATGCTTGCAATTAAAGCGAAGCTCTTACTTCACCTTATTCCCGGTAGGCAAAGCCATATGTCCGTACAAACCCCTTACTTCTTAACGAGATGGTTCAGTATGAAGTTGCTGGCTTCCTGTAAATTTTTATTTTTCAAAGTGTTAGGAATGTTTCTGCTCATAAAAGACTACACTAATGATAAAGCGATAGATTCATAGATTCATTTTACCATATACGAAGCGTTCCTGAAGGTTTTTCCATTGAGGGAAATACCGGGAATTTCAACTTAAGGAGGATGATTATGGATTACTTCTCCCCGATGGACGAGGTGAATATCCTGGCCAAGCTGGCCGATCTAAAGGAAGATCACTATCATCAGCTGCTAGCGCTGAGTGCTATGATGGAGCTGCTCATTGAGAAGGGCGTTCTCAGCCGCGAAGAGATTGCCCAGAAGACTTCTGAACTGGACTGCTCTAAGGCTCGCCCACCCTATCCCACGGCGTAGGACGATCCGCATAGGTGTCGCACAGGCGGAACTCGCTGTCCTTATAGAAGCAGCCGCGGTCCTCCATAGCGCTCCGAACCGACATTTTGGCCAGATCCAGCATGTTATGCTCCTTGCTGAGATGGGCCAAATAGGTGCGCTTCATACGGCCGTTAAGCAGATCGCTGAGCACCTCGCCCGAGGCTTCATTCGATAAATGCCCCATATCGCCAAGAATGCGCCGCTTAATATTCCATGGGTAACGCCCCATCCGCAGCATTTCGATATCGTGATTGGCCTCCAGCACAAGCACGTCCGAATCGGCGATTGCTTGCTTCACTTTATCGCTTGCGTAGCCCAGATCCGTGCAAACGCTCAGCTTCTCCCGGCCATCGCTGAAGGTATAACCGACAGGTTCGGCCGCATCATGCGAAATCCCGAACGACTCTACCCGCATTGACCCGAAATCGCGCGCCTCCCCGGTTCCCAGAAGGCAGCGGTTCTCCTCGGGAATGCTCCCGATCGACTTCTCCATCGCCTGCCATGTCTTCTCATTGGCATAAATGGGCAAGTTATATTTTCTCGCTACGGCCCCAAGCCCTTTAATATGGTCGGAATGCTCATGTGTCACCAGAATGCCCGTCAAATTCTCACCGGTCAAACCGCGCTCCAGCAGCAGTTCATCTATACGGCGGGCACTGAACCCCGCATCGATCATCAGTGTAATCTCTCCGTCCGTCACTACCGTAGCATTCCCGGTAGATCCGCTCGACAGTACCGTAAATCGTAAACCCATGTTCCCCATTACTCCTTCGATTCCTTCGTGTTAGGACTGATGACGTCCCCGCTAATGCCTTGCACGTAATACTCTTCTCCGCTCTCCAGCAAGAAGCGCCATGCCGGCGATGCCGGCAGGTCGGCGTCCGAATCGAACACCTGGCCATAATATCCAAGCTCAATGCTCGTTACTACCGAGCCCTCCGGCAGGAAGTTCTCAATAAGATTGCCCAGAGCCTTGGAAGCAGACAGCACCTGCTGCTCCTTCTCATCGGCCGATTCGTTAATTTCAATAATGTCCTGACGATAAGACACGATCTTCTGGTTGGCGTAATGCAGCTCTAAATTGATTTTGAAGAGCGGCCACTTCCCGTCCACAAGCGGATGGAGGACGAATACATTCTCGTTTCCCGCCCATTCGTCATAACGGTAATTTCCGATGTCGGGAAGGCTCGGCTTCAGCGCATTGGCCAGCTCCTTCGGTGTAAAGATCAGCTTGCTGTCCACAGGAACCGGCAGATCGGTTACTTTATGGCTCTGCTGCCCGTTCACAAAGCGGTAGGATATCTTGCGCAGCTGTGGCGAATCGCTCGGAATTTGCGCCAGCACCTTGATTCGCTTGCTCTCCATCACCTTCTGCGTGCCGCCTTCCAGGGAAGTAAGGTCCGGATTGGAGTCGGCCTGCTCCCTCAGGTCATTCCAGAGCTGGTAGCCAAGCACTAAATTCAGCAGCAAGAAGGCGTAAATAAGCACATTTTTGGCTCTGCCCCAATCCATGTTCCGCGACCTCCTTTAATAAATAAATGGCACTTGTTCTTTCCTGCTGCACATGAAGTGCCGCAGCCTGCCTTACCCTTCGCCTATAACCTAATTCAGCTCATGTACAGCGCCGCTGCTCAGCTCGACGATCCAGGTCGGCTTCAGCAGCAGCCCCTCCTGGCTCAGCGAAGGCAAATACGCCGGGTACAGGTTGATGACGTCAGACAGCTTCTCGATCTTGTCCCTCAGCTCCTGGCCGCCGGACAGCTGAACGACCTGCTTGTCCCAGTCTCCCGCTTTGACATATAGCAAGGAACGCTCATATCCTGTAATCGTGCCTTGCCGCAGGGCCAGCGAAATGGTTCCGAAACGGAACGACCGGAAATCCATGATCGGAAAAGCCCCGAACTGCCCATTCCCGAAGTACTGGCGGAATACCACCCCGTCCATCTCATCCGAACCGTCCATTTGCTCCAAGCGGTAGCTGCCGTTCCAGCCGCCATGCTGGTTCACGAAATCGATCGAGGATAATGCATTGCTTGCCGGGCTGTTCTCGCCTGCAGACGGCGCCGCCGGATCGGTATAGTTAATCCAGTTCCCATCCTGCCTTACCTGCAGGCTCCGCTTGCTGTCCGTATAAATTTCTGAACCGTCCTTCTCGCGTATGATTCTCGTAATACTCGGGTCAAAGAACAGGCTGCCCTGAATCTGCTCGGTCGAGAACACGCCTACCTTCAGCAGGGTCTCTACCATATCAATGGGCTTCTCCGGAATATAATAACCATCCTTCAGCGTGTACGGAATCCAGTCCTTGCCGAAATCGACCTGCTGCCTCACGTCCTGCACCGTCAAATCGGCCTTCGTTGCCTCATACACGACATCCCCATGCGAGCTGAAGAAGAAGACGCGCGCCCGTTCCTCATTTTCCCCGGTATAGATCAATATCCGGTGAATACTCTCTTCCTCAAACAGCGGATCAGCGGATAGTTGCATCACCTTTTGCAGAAGCGATACAGGCACGCCGCTGCCGAACTGAAGCTCTACGCCCGGATATTTACTCCGGATTTCCGTCCAGTTCATATTGTCTACGCCGTTGCGCTGAAATCCTTCAAACATCCGCCCTTTCAGGCGGGAATATATCAAATCGTAGAACATCGAATCCGGGTAAAACACCGTATGCTGGTTCTCGCCCATGTGAACGGATATTTGCGCCGGAAATATGAGCTCCTCAGCCCGCATCTCCGCCCCCATATTCTCTGTCTTGATATAATCATTCTCCGTCTTGACCACTGGATCGCTGCCCGGGAGCCGATAAATCAGAAAATAACTCTGCACCAGACTGCAGACTACAAGCAAAGTAAGCAGGAAAGATTTCACCGTTTCCTTCACCGTCCCTCGCCTCCTTGCTCCTGTGTAGGCAGTGTAAAGGTTACTTTAGTGCCTTCCCCCAGCTCGGATTCCAAAGTAATCGTACCGCCATGGGCCTTCACAATTTCCCGGGCAATGGACAGGCCAAGGCCGGTTCCACCCATATTGCGGGCTCTAGCCTTGTCCACTCGGTAAAATCTCTCAAAAATACGCTCTAAATCGCGCTTCGGAATACCGATTCCGTTGTCCTGGATCGATATGGCAATCATGCCGTCATCCACCCGGCGCGCCTCAAAAGCAATCTTTCCGCCTTCTGGCGTATATTTCATCGCATTGGATATTAAATTGTCCAGCACTTGATCGATTTGATCCCGGTCCATCCAGGCGGTATCGACACCTTTCTCGATAAAGATTTCCGGATGAACTCCCTTCTCCTGCATTTGGAAGGAGAATCGATCCACGACCTCTTCCAGCATTTCCAGAACGCCGATCGACTGCTTGCGCAGCAGAGCTTCTTTCGAATCGAGACGGGATAAATGAAGCAGATCCGTAACAAGCCGGATCATCCGGTCCGTCTGATTCTGAATGACGGAAGCGAACCGCGGACCAAGCTCTGGGTCCTGCAGCGCGCCGTCCTCCAGCGCCTCGGTATAGCTCTTAATTGTCGTGAGCGGCGTCCGCAATTCGTGGGAGACGTTCGCGACGAACTCCCTCCGGGACGCCTCCAGTTTCTCCTGCTCCGTCACGTCCTGCAGTACGGCAATCGTCCCGCTGATGCCAAATTCCCTCCGGTGAATCGGCGTAAACGTTACGCGGATGAGAAACATGTCCCCTTCCGGAGAATCGATCTCCAGAATAGCCGAGTGCATCGTTCCCCGCTCCAGTACGGCCCGTTCCTCCAGCGGCAGATGCAGCAGCGTCATAATATCCTTGCCGCTAACTGCCTCCTCTTGAACCCGCAGCATCTCGCTGGCTCTGCGGTTCATCAGAATGACCTGATATTTCTCATCCGCGGCGATAACGCCGTCGCTCATATTGGTAAGAATAGAGGCCAGCTTCTCCTTCTCTTCCTCATTCTGAGCCAGCGCATCCTGCAGCCGGCTTGTCATATAGTTGAACGCCTTGCTCAACTGGCCGATTTCATCGTTGCCGAGCACCGGCATTTTCTGATGGAACCGTCCTTCCGCCACCGCCGTCGCCCGCCGGGTCAGCTCCTTAATCGGCGATGTAATTGTATGTGCGAGGATAACGCCTAATACGGCAGTCAAAGCAAGGGCCAGTAATAAGCCGGAAATGAATATGCTATTAATCCGCTCCATCGTATCGTAGAGCTCGGTCATCGATGCCGCGATATAAATGGCGCCAACCGTCTTTCCGTCTCTTACGACCGGCTTGGCTACCACCTTCTTGCGAACGTTATCTTCATCGATCATATACTCTTCATTGTCGCGTATGCCCTGCAATGCCCGGCTGACTACCGTTTGCGTATTCTTCGTGCCGACGTAATCGGCATGCGATGGCTTGGAGGTCGTCAGAACCCGGCCGCTCGCGTCCAGCACCTGAATCTCAGCGCCGTTAATATTGAATAAATTGTTGACGAGGACACTTAAATTGTCTAGCGATGCATCTGCCGATTCTCCGGTAATCCCCAAGTTTTGCGCAGCCAGCACTGATAGCAATGCCGCCCGCTCTTGAAGCTCCTTCGTAAAGTTGCTTGTCAGCGAGGTTTTCATGGCGCTCACGAAATAGACCCCGATCAACTGCATCGCGATCAGGATCAGGAGCACATAAATCATGATCAGCTTAGCCTGGATCGTACGGAAGAAGGAGGGCAGATTCATCCTAGAATCCACCCGCCTTGGAGCTGCGCATCATATAGCCAAGCCCACGCCGGGTCAAAATATACTCGGGCTTGCTCGGATCACTCTCAATCTTCTCCCGCAGCCGGCGAATCGTCACGTCCACCGTCCGCACGTCTCCGAAATAGTCATAACCCCATACCGCCTGCAGCAGATGCTCTCGGGTCATCACTTTTCCAGCATTCTTCACCAGATAATGAACCAGCTCGAACTCCCGGTGAGTTAAATCCAGCGGTTCGCCATTTTTGTATACCGTATACATATCCGTATCGATAAACAGCTCAAACAAGCTGATTCCCTGTTTGCCCTCGGCGCTTTCCAGCGGGGCCGGCTTCTGCTGCCGCCGCATTTGCGCCTTCACCCGGGCAAGAAGCTCCCGCGTGCTGAACGGCTTCGTCACATAATCATCGGCTCCAAGCTCCAGCCCAAGCACCTTATCGATTTCGCCATCTTTGGCGGTCAGCATAATGATCGGCGTCTGCAGTCTGGCGCGAACCTCTCTGCACACATCCATGCCATCCTTGCCGGGCAGCATCAAATCAAGCAGAATGAGATCCGGCTGCTCGTTGAATGCCAGCTCTACAGCCTCGATTCCATCGAAAGCAAGGATTACCTCGTACCCTTCTTTTTCTAGATTGAACTTCAAAATATCGGCAATTGGACGTTCATCGTCCACGACTAAAATTTTACCTAGCATGATTGCGATTCACCCCAAACTTTCGATCATGGCTTTGATCTCCCTCTATCTTACCATATCCTAAGCAGCATCAGCTATCGGGAAGCCTAGGGCAAGTATTGAATGCCCCCGCCTAAAACTGTTACTCTATCATTGACGGTGAAGTTCCCGTTCGCTTTAGATCATACATACATTTACTTGTTTTTACCAGTCACTTAAGGAGGATAATTAACCCTATGGCCACCATTATGCTCGTCGATGACGATCCCCATATACGCGAACTGATTTGTCTCTATTTATCGAAGGAAGGATTCCGCCCCATCCAGGCCGAAAACGGCGCCGTGGCGCTGAAAATGATGGAGCAGGAAATCGCCGACCTGGTTGTACTCGACATCATGATGCCGGTCATGGACGGCTGGGAGCTGTGCGCTAAGCTGCGTCGCCTGTACCCGGATACACCGCTGCTCATGGTTACTGCGAAGGGTGAAACTGGGCAAAAAATCAAGGGCTTTGATCTGGGCGCCGACGATTATGTCGTGAAGCCGTTTGAGCCGCTCGAGCTGGTAGCCCGGATCAAAGTGCTGCTCAAGCGCTACAGAATCGCTTCTTCCCAAAGCATTCATCTCGGGAACATTTTGCTGGACCGCCAAAGCTACAAAGTGATCCGCGGCTCCGAAGAGTTCATGCTCCCGCCCAAGGAATTCGAGCTTCTGTTCAAGCTTGGAAGCTATCCCGGGCAAATCTTTACCCGCGAGCAGCTCATCGAACAAATCTGGGGTCCCGACTATACAGGGGATGACCGTACGGTCGACGTCCATATCAAAAGGCTGCGCGAACGCTTCCCCGCAAGCGATGAGGAGGCTCACTCCTTTCATATCGCCACCGTATACGGGCTCGGCTACCGGCTTGTGGTGGACAAATGATCAAATCGCTATATGTCCGTATTGTTGTGATGTTTCTGGTAGCCATTCTCGTCAGCCTGCTGACCTCTACGATGGTTATCGGCTATTTATACCAGCGTCAGATCCAGGATCAAACCCAGGACTACATGATTACACTGGGCCAAAGCCTAATCCGGATTTTTGATCGGGTCGGGTATGACCGCCGAGCCCTGGTCATGGACGACATCAAGGATTTGGCCAATATGGTCAGCATGCAAATTTTCGACGGCTCCCTGTCCGAGGAGAAATACGGCTCCGATTCCCTAATCGAAGTAAGCCGGGAGCAAGTCGAACGCGTGCTTCAAGGGGAGACATTGAAGAGCACTACCTCTGAAGGACATACCTATGTAGGGCTGCCTTTCGGGCATCAAGGCCAAACCTATGCCATGTTTATCGAGCCAAGCTCGAACAGCCAGGTCGGTTATCCGATCGGCGGCATGATCCTCACCGGGATCACTGTCCTGTTGGTGGGCGGCAGCCTGTTTTTCGTTGTGGAAGCCGCCTTTTTGATCCAGCCTTTGCGCAAAATGACGGAAGCGACGAAGCGGATGGCCAAAGGCGATTTCAGCAGCGAGCTGAAAGCGCGGCGCAAAGACGAATTGGGCGTCCTGGTGCAGAGCTTTAACGAAATGCGGCGGCAGCTGCAGCAAATTGAGGAGATGCGCCAGGACTTCGTCTCCAACGTCTCGCACGAAATTCAGTCGCCGCTTACGTCCATCCGCGGATTTGCCAAGGCGCTGAAGGAGAACGATACGCTCGACCATAAGAACCGGGATCGTTATTTGGACATCATTATCGCGGAGAGCGAGCGAATGTCCCGAATGAGCGACAACCTGCTGCATTTGGCCTCGCTTGAATCGAAGCACCATCCGTTCCATCCCGTCACATTCCGGCTCGATGAACAGATCCGGCAAACGGCTGTTGCTCTGGAGCCGCAATGGGCCGCCAAATCGATTGCGATCGATCTGGATCTGCCTGTGGTCAAAGTTTGCGGTGACCGGGACCAGCTGGACCAGGTGTGGATCAACCTGCTGGGAAACAGCATCCGCTTTACGCCGGAAGGCGGCAAAATCGCCATTGACGTTCAGCGGGGCATCCACCAGGTTTCCGTGACGATCAAAGATACGGGAATCGGCATTGCGCCGGAGGATCAGGCCCAAATATTCGAACGATTCTACAAGGCGGACCGCTCCCGCAACCGGGTATATAATGGCAACGGTCTGGGCCTGGCGATCGTCAAAAGAATCGTAGACCTGCATCACGGCCATATCGAAGTGCGCAGCGAGCCCGGAACCGGAACGGAAATCACTGTGACCCTGCCCTCTTGAACAATTTAGTTTTGCCCTGCGAAGTTAATTGTAAATTTGGCTTCTTATTCATATTCAGTTCACATTTATAAGGTAATCTTTCTTAAGATAGGAGGATTACCATGAACAAACTAACTAGTTTTTCCATGAAGAATATAGGCGCCTTGTTTATTATGATCATCATGTTGTTTGGCGGCGGCCTGTATGCGGCTGGGAATTTAAAGACGGAGATCATGCCGGACATCTCGATTCCCATGGTATACATAACGGCCCAATATCCCGGGTCTCCCAGCGACGTCATGGAACAAGTAACCAAGCCGATAGAGAAAAAGATAGCCAACATGGAGGGAGTTACCTCGCTGGACTCTACGTCAAGCGACAACTTTGCGACCATTATAGTCATGCTGACTGATAAGGCCGACCCCGAAAAGAAAAAGCAGGATATTGAAAGCTTGCTGCAAGAGGTCAATCTTCCCGCTTCGGCCAGCACTCCGAAGGTGGCCACCTTCGGTTTCGCCTCAATTCCGGCTTATTACTTCGCCATCTATGGCCAAAATGGCATGAGCCAGTCAGAGCTGGATCAATGGTATGCGAACGAGATCAAACCCGAACTCGAATCGATCCCTGGCTACGACCACATGGACGAAATCGGAGCGCGGGAAACGAAGCTTACCATCAAGCTTGATGCCGGGAAGCTGAATGATTTCGGCCTTACTCCCGGACAAGTATCCGGCCAGGTGCGCCAAAACCTCACTTCGCTGCCGGCAGGAGCCGTCGATCTCGATGGCAGCTCCTTGATGGCCCGTGTAAAGGGCGACACCAACAGTGTGTATAACTTGGAAAATATGGACTTGCTGACCCAGAGCGGCACCCGGGTTCGCCTGAATCAGCTGGGCAAGATCGAATCGATCTCGGAATCCGATTTTGTAGCTCGACTGAATCAGCAGCCAGCCATCGGCATCCAGCTGTACAAAACGAGCGAGGCCAACGCCGTAGATTTCGCCAGGGAAGTCGAGTCCCTGTTCGCCAAATGGGAGCAGCAGCTTCCCGATATCGGCTTTAAGACGATTTATGACACTTCGGAATTAGTCAGTTCCTCCATTAGCGGAATGGTGCATGAGGGGCTCACCGGCGCGCTGCTGGCAGCGCTCGTCATCCTGCTGTTCCTGCGGAATTTACGTATGACCTTGATCGTTCTGGTCTCGATTCCACTTTCGATCCTGATAACACTGCTCGTTATGAATTCCCTGGACATTTCCTTGAACATTCTGACGCTCGGCGGTATGTTCATCGCGATTGGACGGGTCGTGGACGACAGTATCGTCGTTATCGAAAATATATATTCACATTTGCAGAAAGCGCAGGAGCGCGGCGAATCGGTCATTAAGCTGGCTACCCGTGAAGTCGGCGCAGCAATTACGTCATCCACACTGACGACGGTCGGGGTCTTCGCCCCGCTCGCATTTGTCAGCGGTATGGTCGGGCAATTGTTCCAGCCGTTCGCGATTACGCTGTCCACCGCCATGTTAGCTTCGCTGCTAGTAGCATTGACGGTAATCCCGATGCTGGCGAAGGTACTGGTGCTCCGCGGAGCCAAGATCAAGCATCATGAAGAGAAGGCAGGACGCTCGACGGCTTTTTACCGCCGTGTCCTGGAATGGTCGCTGCGCCACCGGATCAAAACGCTGCTGGCAGCAGGATTCCTGTTTATCGCGTCAATTATCGGAACGCTGCCGTTTCTATCGGTCACCTTGATGCCGGAGGAAGAGCCTCCGCGGCAGTTTTACTTCGTCATTAAGATGCCGTACGAAACTTCTTTGAAAACTATGGATGCCAAAATCAAAGATATGGAAGAGATTTTGCATCTTGCGAAGACGGCCGATGGCCAGCCGCAATTTACCTTTACTGAAGCGCTGATCGGATTTGACGGCTCCACGGAGGCAACGCCTTACCGGGCGCAGATTTTTACCGAAGTTAGCGAAGGCAGCAATGTCAAAACTGTTCAGGAGCAATACAAAAATATTTTGATGGCCGAATTGCCGGTAGACTCTGAATTGGACGTTAGATCCCTGGAGGGTAATTCGGCGGGCGGCACCGACTTCCAATATTCCCTGAAAGGGGATGACCTCAACCGGTTGGTTGAAGCTTCTTCGCTGCTGAAGGAGAAGCTGAAGGAGTTTCCAGAAATCAAGGAAGTGGAGGACTCCCTCAGCGATGCCAAGAAGGAGCTTGAGATCGAAGTCGATCAGAACAAAGTTTGGCAATACGGACTGAGCGCCTCTACGGTACAGCAGACCGTCGCCGGTTGGCTGGCCGAGGATGAAATCGGTGATGTCAAGCTGGATAACATCACTTACACGACAACGGTCCAACTGGATAAATCGGGCATTGATACGCTGTCCAAGCTGGGGGATATCCCGTTCCGTACGGGGAGCGGCTCCATCGTTTATCTGAAAGAGGTGGCGAAGCTGAACATCATCAACGCCGCCTCCAGCATTCAGCGTAACGACCAGGAACAGGTCGTGAACATTACCGCCAAAATCGACAGCCAAAACAAGGGCGGCGTTGCCGGTCAAGTCGCGATGGCTCTGGATCAGGTTGAGCTTCCTGACGGCGTATCGCGCGAAGTCGGCGGGATTAATGAAGATATCGGAGAAAGCTTCTCCCAGCTGTTTGTCGCCATGGGGGCAGCCGTATTTATCGTCTATCTCATCATGGTTATTGCTTTCGGCAATCTGAGCGCACCGTTTGTCATCCTATTCTCGCTGCCGCTTGCCGTAATCGGCGGTTTGCTTGGTCTATTGATCAGCGGCGAAGCGCTAAGCATCACCTCGCTGATCGGCTTCATGATGCTAATCGGAATCGTCGTGACCAACGCAATTCTGCTTATCGACCGGACGCAGCAGCTGCGCGACGAAGGCTACACCGTTCGCCACGCCTTGGTTGAAGCGGGCATGCTTCGCCTAAGACCGATCATCATGACAGCGGTCGTAACGATGGTCGCCATGCTGCCGCTTGCGCTTGGGTTTACCGAAGGTGGAGCCATTATTTCGAAAGGCATGGCCGTCGTCGTGATCGGCGGACTCGTTACGTCAACGATTCTGACATTGGTCGTCGTTCCGGTCGTCTACGAATTACTGGAATCATTCAAGAACCGGATGGGCCGTCTGTTCCGAAGAAGGGGCCGAGTCGATAAATCATCCGACGACATCAGTGAGGGAGTGGTAAGTCAATGAGAAACAAACGATGGATACAAATTATAATGGGCAGCGCGTTGCTGGCCGTGGGCGGAACAGCCCTGGCCGGCTGCAATGCCCCTCAGGAAACGCAAATGGAAGTGCAGAAGGCCATACAGAAGCCCGCTGTCAAGATCAGTGAAGCTCAAAAGAGAAGCATTGGCGCTCCTCAGGAGACGGTAGCCGAAGTGACAGCTTCAGCGGAAAGAGATGTCGTGGTCAAAGCAAGCGGCGACGTGCTTAAAGCGTTGAAAAAGCGTGGTGATCAGGTAAAACAGGGGGAACTGCTGTTTGAACTGGATCCAGCCGATGTGCTGCTGCAGAAGCAAAAGGCCGAAATCGGGCTCCGCACGGCCCAGAATAATTTGAAAGAGGGCCAGTTCGCTGCGCAAGACGATCCGGATGCCCTCCAGCCGCTGAAAGATCAAATTCGAATGGCACAAATCGATATCGAGCAAATCAACCGCACCTTGGACAATTATAAAGTGACCGCTCCAATCAGCGGCATTCTGACCGATTTCTCGATTGAGCCCGGCATGACCATAAACCAAGGAATCGTTGGCAAAATTCAGCAGATCAACCCGGTCAAAATCAAGGCGAACATCACAGAGGAAAACGCCAAGCTCCTTAAAGGTAAAACCGAGCTATCGTTCTATGCGGCCGACCGGCCGGACCAGCTGTTCAAAGGGAAAATCGTCTATTTCGCCGACATCATGGACACGATGAACAGAACCTATGAGCTGGAGCTGCAAGCCGATAACGCCAGTCTGGCCCTGAAACCGGGAACCAAAGTGCAGCTGCGGCTGACCGATGAAGCAGAGCAGGAAGTGCTCACCATCCCAACTACGGCGATTATCCGGGAAGAGAGCAACACCTACGTCTATCTCTTCTCTGGTGGCAAAGTCGAGAAGCGGCAAGTGGAACTCGGACGCCTCAACGAATTGTATCAGGAGGTCATCGAAGGCTTGGCCGCGGGAGATCAGATCGTGGTATCGGGTCAACACCAATTGAAAGACAATCAAGAGGTCGAAGCCCTTGCGGCGAATTAATATAAAAAAATGGCCCTGCGCAACGATGTTCCATCAGGAACACCGGCCGCGCGGGCCATTTTTATTTGAGCATGACTTTTTTAACTACCCTTATACTATAGATATTTCATCGGATTTTGCACGTTGCCATTCTTATGAATTTCAAAATGCAAATGCGTCCCGGTAGAACGCCCCGTGCTGCCCATAACCCCGATTTTGCTGCCCTTCTCTACGATGTCGCCCTTTTCTACGCTGATCTTACTCAGATGCCCATACAGCGTCTCATATCCGTTATTATGATTAATAATAATAACATTGCCATAGCCGGATTTGACGCCTGCGAAGCTGACAACTCCTTCATCCGCGGCAAGAATGTTCCGATTCGAGGAGACCAGATCAACGCCTTTATGAGTTCGGCCCCAACGCTCGCCGTAGCTGCTCGTCATTCGTGCGCCGGATACCGGCCACGCGAACTGGCCGCTGCCCTCGCCGACGATCTTCGTTCCTTTCATAATGATGCGCGGAGACGATGCCTTAATGACCTCATGGCCAAGCCATTCCTCGGTGACCACCTCGCCATTCTCTTTGGTCAGCCGATATTCCATAATCTTCAGACCGCTTTGCCCCTCCGCAACAACCTTGGACTGACCGGCTTTCATATCCGCATTTTTCTGAATAATCACTTCCGGTTCGGTGACGATTTCCTCGGATACCAGTTCAACCGTCTTTACGGTCAGAGCAGGCTTCAACGCCTTTACGTTCAGTTCTGTACCGATCTGCATTGTCTTCTCCTGAACCCCAGGGTTATTCGCGAACAATTCCTTCTGAGTCACCCCGTACCGCTTAGCAATGGATGAGATCGTATCCCCTTCGCGAACGACATAAGTGATCGCTGCCTCACTGCCCTCGACGATGCGCTGAACCGCCTCCTCGGCGCTCAGCACCTTGTTCGGATCCGTCTTTACGGCAACCTGCGTTACGTCCTCCACGATCTCCGCGGATTCCACGGAGACACCGTTTTGCTTCTTGGCCGCGTTCGGATTGCTGCTCACTAATTTAATTCTAGAAGCCGCAGGATTGGATGAAGTGCCCGGTATGTATTTCCCTTTCACTTGCTCCAGAATCGCGTCTGCCGTTGCTTGATCCTTCACGACCGCAATGGTCTTGCCGTCGACCTTCAGCTCTACCCCGCGGGAATAACCCGTCAGCCTCTCATACAGCTTGTCCAGAGTAGCCTCCGTATCGATCTTGGCTTTATACTTCTTCGCCTCGACCGTTGTTATGCCCTTCGTATTAACTACCATATCCGCCTGTGGATACTTCTCGGCGTACTCCTGCTCTTTGCGCTTGTAGAGCGCCTGCAGCTGGTCCTCGCTATCGATCGTTCCGATCTCCTCATCATGGAGCATGACGCGATAATAGGTCACCGTATGCGCCTGCGCATACTGGTAACCTGCCAATAACATGCCTGTTGCAAGTACGGCAGCGATTGCCCCAATTCTGACTCTGCGTGATCGCGTTTTCCGCTCTATATCCGTGCTATCTATATCATCTTGTTCATTTTCCGGTAGATTGTGGCTTGGCCTGATGCGCTGAACTGCAGACTGATAACGCTCCGTAAGCCAATCAAGCCCAAGTTTTCCCCTGAAACCCTTCATGGTAAATCTCCTTTATATTGACTCTATTCGACAATAAATAGTTTCAAAATTTTAACCTTTGGTCGCTATCGTCTACTTTAGCATACGACCCTCCCGAATTTCAACTCTGTTCACAAATGGCAAAAACCCGCTGCGGGAGCGGGTTTAACATGTTTTTGCTAAAATATCCAGGGAGTATTTTATTTACAATCCTGTGAATGGTACCGCTATCATGGTGATTTAGTAGAAAGTCTTTCCATTATTTTTTGAGCATATTCATGACCTTGGCATACTGTTCTTTATCTAAATGCTTGGACAAAATTTGCTGAATCTCTATCATTTCGGATTCGGTCAACCCGCCCTCCATTGCCGCAGTCATCTTCTGCATTTCTTCCTCCGGAAGCTTGGACATCAGGATATTGAATATTTCTTCCTTCTGCTGGTCGGGCAGCTCATCCTTTTTAGCCAACAAATCATCCGGGGAGATGACGACCGCCTGATCCTGGTTCCTGAGCGCATCCTGCTGGGATTGTTGTTGCGACTGTTGTTGCGATTGGCCGGAAGCCATCCCTCCCATCACCGGAAGCGCGTCCTCGGGAATACCTTCCCCCGTGTTCACGCCATTGTCATCAGGATGCTCAGATCCGCGGCCCGAACCACGGTCAGATCCGCCGCGATTGCCGTTTACACCCTCATTGCCTTGCCCGCCAGCAGCTTCATCCGTGCCAGGATCCCCATTCTCGCTCTCCCCGGCGCTGCTGCCGATGCCTGGATTGACCCTGGCGCTCTCTTTTCCATTATCCGAACTGCTGCCCGAACCGTTGTCCGAGCCATTACCGCCCGCGGTCCTGCTTCCTGTGCCTCTGCCTGTGCTCCCCTTGCCTCCAAAGCCCAGCATTCCCTTCATCATGCTTCCCAAGCTTAACGATTCCACTTCGAGAGGTATGTTATAACTGCTCAGCAGTGACTGAATATACCAATTGACGACATAACCCGTCGTTGCGACGGTTAACATGCTGACGATGACGACCGTAATCGATAGCTTCGCCAGCCAGGCAGCCCATCTCATTTTATTCCTCCTTCTACTTATCCTACCTACTAGTATGGACGATAGAAGGCCGATTCAACCTCCCGATGCAAAGAAAAGAACAGCAAAAAAAAGCCGCCCGGAGCAGACGTTCTCCACGAACGCTCCAAACGGCTAAATGTTATGACGCTATCGAATCCATCATGCAGCAAGCCTTATTCATAAATCGGCAGCACTTGGTTTGTCTGATCGCGGTTTCGTCCCACGGAGAAGATCGCGATCGGAATGCCTGTCAGCTCGGATACACGCTTTACGTAATTCCGCGTCGTTTCCGGCAGATCATCGAGAGTTTTTACCCCGGTGATGTCCTCGGACCAGCCTGGCAGTTCCTCGTAGACCGCTTCGCACTCTGCAAGCATCTTGAGGCTGGCCGGGTAATGGCTGATTATTTCGCCCCGGTACTTATAACCGGTGCAGATCTTGACCGTCTCCAGGCCGGTCAGCACGTCCAGCGAGTTCAGGGACAGGCCGGTCAGGCCGCTCACCCGGCGGGCATGGCGTACGACGACGCTGTCGAACCAGCCAACGCGGCGCGCCCGTCCCGTTACGGTGCCATACTCATGCCCAGCCTCGCGGATCGAGTCGCCGACGGCGTCGTTTAGCTCCGTTGGGAACGGACCATCGCCGACACGGGTCGTGTAGGCTTTCGCCACGCCTATGACCTGATCGATCTTCGACGGGCCAACGCCGGAGCCAATGCAAACCCCGCCTGCCGACGGATTCGAGGAAGTCACGAACGGATACGTGCCCTGGTCGATATCCAGCATGACGCCTTGGGCGCCCTCAAACAACACTTTGCGCTTCGCGTCGATAGCATCATTCAGAATGACTGACGTATCCCGGACGTACGGCCGGACGATTTCCGCATACTCCAAATATTGCTTCAGCACTTCCTCAACGTCCAGCGGCTCAGCCCCATATACCTGCTCGATAATATGGTTCTTCTCCTTCATGAGATGGCGCAGCTTCGTCTCGAACTCCTCGGGATCAAGCAGGTCGGAGATCCGAATGCCGTTTCGCGCGGCTTTGTCCATATACGCCGGGCCAATCCCTTTACGAGTTGTACCGATTTTGTTCGGCCCCTTGCGGTCCTCTTCCAGCGCATCCAGGACCGTATGGTAAGGCATGATGACATGCGCGCGATCGCTGATCACCAGATTGTCCGTCGTAAATCCGTTGTCATGAATATAATGGATTTCCTCGATAAGGGCTGCCGGGTTTACGACCATCCCGTTACCGATAACGCATATTTTGTCCTTATAAAAAATACCCGATGGAATTAAGCTCAGTTTGTACTTCTTCCCGTCAATAAGTATGGTGTGACCGGCGTTATTTCCGCCTTGGTATCGCGCCACCACCTCTGCGCTTTCCGCCAGATAATCGGTGATTTTGCCCTTACCCTCGTCTCCCCATTGCGTTCCGACAACGACTACTGTTGACATGTACATTCCCCCGTCGGTGCGTAAGGCACCTTAATTTGCCTTGCTCGGATTCCATACGTCAGATTCATTTTTGCCTTCAGCCACTGTGGATCTGCTCCATCCAGCGCAGCAGCAATACAAGTGTAACAAGCGCGATTTTCAATGTCAAATTAAAAGACGAACAATCACGCATCGAAATACGTGATTGTTCGGGTTCTGGCATAAAAATCTCTAATATAAGGACAATGCCGTTATTTAGTTTATAATTTACCCCGCAAACGCGTCAGTATGCGCGCGTTCGTAATTCGCGAACTTATTGAAGTTCTTCAAGAACACCAGCTCTACGGTACCGACCGGTCCGTTACGCTGTTTGGCAATGATAATCTCGATGATGTTCTTTTTCTCCGTCTCCTGATTGTAGTAATCATCCCGGTACAAGAATGCGACGATATCCGCATCCTGCTCAATCGAACCCGACTCCCGCAAGTCGGACATCATCGGGCGCTTGTCCTGCCGCTGCTCTACGCCCCGGCTGAGCTGGGACAAGGCGATGACCGGAACCTCAAGCTCACGGGCGATTTGCTTCAGCGTACGCGATATTTCCGATACCTCCTGCTGCCGGTTCTCCCCTGGTTTGCCGCGCCCATGGATAAGCTGCAGGTAATCGATCACGATCATGCCAAGGCCTTTCTCCTTCTTGAGCCGGCGGCACTTCGCCCGAATATCGGCTACCGTTATCCCAGGCGTATCATCGATGTAAATTTCCGATTCCGACAATGCGGCAATCCCCATCGTCAGCTTGGACCAATCATCGTCGTTTTTGAAGTCCCCTGTCCGCATGACTCCCGCGTCCAGATTCGCCTCCGCACAAATCATCCGCTGAACGAGCTGAGCCGCCGACATCTCCAGACTGAAGATGGCGACGGTCTCTTTGGCCCGAACGGCCACGTTCTGGGCAATGTTCAGGGCAAACGCCGTCTTACCGACAGATGGACGAGCCGCCACGATAATCAGGTCATTCCGCTGGAAACCGGACGTCATTCGATCGAGATCGACGAAGCCCGAAGGGATTCCCGTGGTATTGCCCCGATTTTGGTGCAGCTCCTCCACTTTTTCGAACACTTCCATCAAAACATCGCGTATTGCAATAAAGCCGCTTCCGGATCGGCTGTTGGAAATTTCGAGGATTTTCCGCTCCGCATCGCTCAGCAGGCCGCCGACATCTTCACCGCCCGCATAACCCTCGCTAACGATTTGCGTAGCCGTACGGATAAGCCGGCGAAGCATGGACTTCTCTTCTATGATGCGAGCGTAGTAGTCGACGTTAGCCGCCGTAGGCACCGCGTTAGCCAGCTTCGCCAGATAACTGACTCCGCCGATATCCTCCAGCTCCCCCCGATCCTGAAGCTTCGAGGTTAGCGTAACCAGGTCGATTGGCTGACTTTCCTCGCCAAGCTGCACCATGGCTTCATAGATCAATTGGTGAGGAGGATCATAGAAATCTTCCGTCCGCACCCGCTCCATGGCGGTAATCAGCGCTTCCGACTGCAGCAGTATTGCCCCAAGCACCGCCTGCTCCGCTTCAAGATTCTGCGGGGGAATACGGTCGAAAAATTGATCTCCCGCCATTTTATTCCTCCGTCACTTGAACCTTGAACGTCGACTTCACATCGGGATGCAGCTTCACTGGCACCTGGGTGACGCCCAGCGTCCGGATCGGCTCGGCAAGCTCGATTTTGCGCCGGTCGATCTTCACGCCCGCTTTCGCCAAGGCTTCGGCGATTTGCTTATTCGTGATTGCACCGAACAGGCGGCCGCCCTCTCCCGCTTTGGCTTGCAGTGTTACCGTCATCTCTTCCAGCTTTTTGCCCAGCTCTTCAGCCTCTGCTTTCTCCTGGGCCTTGCGTTTCTCTTCCGCAGCATTCTGAACCTCCAGCGTCTTCACGTTGCCTTCGGTAGCTACACGAACCAGCCCCCGCGGAATCAGAAAGTTCTGTGCGTAGCCCTCGGATACGTTCTTAATTTCCCCTTTTTTGCCTTGACCCTTTACATCCTTTAAGAAAATGACTCTCATTCGAATAACCCCTCTTCCTTTTCTATTTCATCCAGTACTTCAAGCAGCCTTCTCTCCGCCTCCGCCTGGGTTCCTTCCAATTGTACCGCAGCGTTCGTCAGATGGCCGCCTCCGCCAAGCCGCTCCATTACGATTTGCACATTCATGTTCCCCAAGGAACGGGCACTGATGCCGATGAGGCCATCGGGCCGCTCGCTAATCACGAACGATGCCAGCACATTCGTCATGTTCAGCAGCGTGTCCGCCACCTGGGCGATCAGCAGCTGCGGAATTTTGCGGTTCGGCTCCGTCACCGCAAGCGCGATATGATTATGAATCATGCGCGCATGCTTTATAATATCGGCTTTGGCGATATATTCCTGCAGATCCTCCTTCAGAACCCGCTGCACCATGACGCTGTCCGCGCCGATGCGCCGCAGAAATGCCGCGGCCTCGAACGTACGCGATCCGGTATGGAGCGCGAAATGCTTCGTATCCACCGTAATTCCTGCAAGCAGGGTCGTCGCCTCCAGCGGGCTGAGTTCCACCTTCTCGTGGATATACTGAATTAGCTCGGTAACGAGCTCGCTGGCCGAGGAGGCATAAGGCTCCAGATAGACAAGCACCGCATCATTGATGAACTCCTCGCCCCGCCGGTGATGGTCGACGACCACGACCCGGCTGGCCTCTTCAACCAGCTTCGGCTCCATCGTCATCGACGCCTTATGCGTATCAACAACGATTAATAACGTATGCTCGGTCATCAAATCAAGCGCATGCTCCGACATAATGAAGCGGCGCCGCAAAGGCTCTTCCTTCTCGATCCGCTCCATTAACCGGTCGATGCCCGGATTCTTGTCGTCGAGCACAATATGCGCCTCGACCTGGAACATATCAGCGGCCTTCAGCACGCCGATGGAGGCCCCGATGACGTCCAAATCTGGCATGCGGTGGCCCATAATTATAACTCTATCGCTCTCCTGCATCAAATCGCGGAGAGCGTGGGCGATGACGCGCGCCCGCACGCGCGTCCGCTTCTCTATGGCGCCCGACTTGCCGCCATAGAACGAGAGCCGCTGACCGGCCTTCACCGCGGCCTGGTCCCCCCCGCGCCCGAGCGCCATGTCCAGACTCGACTGGGCAAGTTCGCCCAGCTCGCTGAAGCGCTCGGTGCCGAAGGCGAGGCCGATGCTCAGCGTCATCGGCACCTTCAGGTCCGCGGTCATCTCGCGGACCTCGTCCAGGATCACGAACCGGCTCTGCTCCAGTTCGTTCAGCGATTTTTGATTCAGCATCATCAAATATCGCTCTGAGGATAGCCTGCGCAGATAGACCCTGTACTGCTTCGCCCATTCGGTCAGAGCTGTTGCCACACGCGCGATGAGCGCGGTACGCTGCTGATCGTCCATCCCCTGGGTCGCTTCGTCCAGGTTATCGAGCATCACGATACCCAGCGCGGCTCTCTCGTCCTCGTACCGGTCGCGCAGAACGGCGAACTCCGTAATGTCATGAACGTAAATCAGGCGCTCATCATGGAGCACCGTCAATTCGTAATGCCGGTCTGCCACGGCCGCTTCGACCGTAGAGATTGTATTTGCAGCAGTGTCTTTCTTATCCCGGGAGGGATAGGGAGGCAGCGCCGGAAGCAGCTCCGATAGCGGTTGTCCAACGACAGAGTCCTGGCCGAACATTTTGTTCACGAAGCGGTTATGCCACTCTACCGTCCGTTCTTCGCTATACAGCATAATCCCGAACGGCAGCCGGCTTACCGCCTCGCCTTCTACCCGTTTAATCCGGTACGTCAAATCGGTCACATAACGAATGAGCTCCTTGCGGAAGCGCCGCTCCGCCTGAAGCATTACATAAGTTAAGCCGCAGACCAGGCATAAACTGATCAGGCCGAGCACCCAATTGTAATAGGAGATGAATATGACGAGCAGAAGCTGCAGCGCGAACACCCACACGGTCTGATAGCCGTGCCAACGTTTTTGAAGTAAATTAGGCATGATTTCTCACCCTATCGTCTTGATCTCGTAATCATCTCACGCAGCGGCATAGCGATATCCAGGATTCCCACAATTTTCAGAGGCGGAATAAATAGCATCGCTATGATCAGCAACACCGGAATCGCCGGATTCCACTTCTTCTGATAAGCCAAGAAGAAGAAAAAACTGGCTGCCTGAATCATAAACAAGAAATTGAGCAGCGGCGACAAATTCAGCAGTACCGTCCCGACGAAGCTGTCCATGACTGCGGCGCTGCCAAACAGCATAATCAATACCGTAGCCAGGTAATACCAGATCAGCGCTCTCGGCAGTCTCCAGTCGCGCAGCGGCGGGAAGCTTCTCACCGAATGTCCAAGACTGTTCAACGTCGGCCGGGCAATCAGATGCGTTACGGCTGCAAGCAGAAACGAGCACATGATCATCGTAAATGGCGTCATTCTGGCTGCCAGGCTGGAAAGCTGCTGGGCCATTTCCGGAGACCAGACTAGATCCGAAGCAATCAACTCATTGTCAGCCATGTTCTGCATCAGAGACATCATCGTATTTAGCGTCTCTTCAATCGAAGAGGCCAAACTGAAGTCATAGATAACAGTAACAGCGAGAAAAGCCAGCAGAAACTCCAGCAGAAGCGTTCCCGTTCCCATCACAACGACCTTGAGCGCAGAGGCCCGCGTCTTATAGAAATGCCCCATGACCAAGGCCGGAACCATAAAAAATACGGCCAAGAGAATAATCACGGGATTAGACAGGAGCAGAGCCGCTGCGATCCATACGATCGCGATGTGAAGTGCAAATGCTCTCACCGATAACGTTGCGTAGAGGATTACGCCGGGCAATAGCAGAACGAAAATAGTTATAAAAGAAAAAGGCGTTGCAAACGACAGCAGGAGCAGCAGATAGACTACGCTCCATGCCACCGAGGTCCAGCGTAAATTCAAATGGATTCACCTCTTGCGCATATGTTCTTGCAATGTAGAAATATCCTGATACCAATCTTCCAACTGGTGTCCTTCTTGCTCGTGTTTCTTTAGCTTTTCCAAGATATGATCGTCCATATCCTTATAGGATATGCCAAGCCTGCGTCCCAATATGTAACAACTGACGACCAGACTGGCAAGACTATCACTTACCCGTGTCGTGCTGCCTTCCCACAATGCCTTGAATAAACGGGATACGTGATCGACCACTTCCGTTTTGAGCCATTCAATCACTTTGGCGCGTTTGGCCACATCCATTTCTTTCTGCATGGCGGACAGCTTCCACCCTCCCTGAAAAAGGCTTTATTCTTCATTATAGCATAAAGCAATTCATTCCCTTGAAGCAAACCTTGCGTCTAATTTTTGGGAACGGATACATCCCGCGTCACAAAACGCTCGCAATACTCAATAATCTGGCTGCGGCGCACGATGCCGATAAATCGGCCCATATCATCCACTACAGGCACAAAATTCTGCACTTTGGCCAAATTGATTAAGCCTTCCATATCCGCATCGATCGATACCGCCTTAATGTTCATCTTGAGCGGAACGTCCTTGAGCAAATATTTAGAAGCGTTCTCAAAAGAGACCCTGCCTCCAGAATTCTTCATATACCATAGGAGATCTCCCTCAGTTACCGTGCCGACATATACCCCGTCCTTGCCGATAATCGGTACAGCCGTATACCTGTGATACTCCATTCTCTCCAAGGTCTGTCTTAATGTAGAATCCAAGGTTACGGAAACGACATCCTTTTTGGGAAGTAAAAAAAACGCGATATTCATAGATAAAAGTCCTCCTCTGCCCTTTTCAGACTCTCCTATTTGACTACGATTCAAAGAAGGTTTTGTTCCACTACAGGTGCGAAATCGGCAGCCGGAAACCGGACTGCCGAATAAAGTTTAGTAAGGATTTAATAAGGACATATATAATATTTTTATAACGAAGGCTGCTCGCTATTTTGCCCCTCTTGGGCGGACTGTGTATTAGGATTCAACAAATCCTCCGTCTTCGTGTTCGGATCCGACCAGTTCTCGATCAGCTGCTCGGCAAAAGTCACATCTTCTTCATTCGCCTGAATATAGTAGACTCCGTTTTTGCGCATCCCTTCACCCATAATGGTAAACCCGCTGATTTGCGGTGCTTGATTGGTCAGCAGCTGCTTGGAGAGATCGATGATAAAGCTAGGGGTCATGTCTGTCTTGAAGTTCTCGCCCAGCATATTCATCAGATCGGGGATTTTCCCGATTTGATCCAGCTTCAGCATGCGGTCTACCAGCGCACTCAAGAAAATCTGATGCCGCTTCGTCCGGTTGAAGTCGCTGTCCTCCCTGTATCTGACAAAGTTAAGCGCTTCTTGCCCATCGTACAACGGCTTGCCTGCCTTGATGGTGAATTTCTCGTGATCCTTGTGTTTATTGACGATATCCTTATCGATCGGCAGCTCAATGCCGCCCAGTTCATCGACGACTTCCCGAAGCCCCTCAAAATTGATAGCTGCATAATAGTCAGCAGGATATCCTAAGAAATTGGCCACCGTATCCTTGGACATTTTGGCCCCGCCAAAAGCATAGGCATGGTTGATTTTATCGTTCCTGTCCCTGCCTACGATTTCCGTGTACGTATCCCGCGGAATCGAAACCAGCAGGACTTTGGAATCTGCCGGGCGTACGACGGCGTAGATTAGTGTATCGGACCGGGCCGGCTCGTTGTCACGCTGGTCAACTCCCAGCAGCAAAGCAGTGAACGGCTCCGTTTGCTTCGCTGCAACAGGCTTGGGCTTCTCTCCGTCGATAGGGGAATACGATTTCTCCAGCTTCTCCTCCACCTGCCCTGACAGGAACAAATCGAAGGCCATCAGGGCCAATGGCTTGCGGAATGTATATGCGCCGGCTCCGACAATGATCAGAACCAGCAGCGTGATGAGCAGGCCTTTAAGTCTGCTGCGCTTCTTCTTTATATTCTTTACTCTATTTCTATTTCCTCGTTCTAACATCATATGCCTCCCATGGTTTGTACTATACGGCTCTCCTTCGAAGTGTCTTTCACTTTACGGTAAATAGCCGCAATACCAGGCGTCTTCAATTAATTGTAAACCGTAGCCCTCGGCAAAAAACTACAAAATAGTAATTTAACAGAGACAAAATAAATAACTCTATCGCTTCGTACTATACCATAAACGGGTTTTTCCGCACAAATATGTTGTTGGAAGAGCATCAAAAAAATCCCCCCTGCACGGGGGGATTGATTCATTGCATAACTTCTAGCCGTAAACTCTCCTACTCCGCTACAAACGGCTTATCCTGCGATACCGCAAGCTCATGGAGATAGATGCCGGTGCCATCGCCGATCGCATAATTTAGTATTCGTTTGTTGACAGGTACGATTTCGGAACGATATAACGTTGGGAATACAGGTATTTCATTGACCATTAACTGCTGCCACTCTTTATAGATGGCTTGGCGAGTAGCCACATCGAAGGCCTTCTCGGAGACCCCCTCTGCTAGCAGGCGGTCATTCTCTTCGCTGGCATATCTCGGAAAGTTGAACAGCGCATCCCGCCCATACAGTCCCGTCGGGTCAACGTCGATGCCCACGCTCCATGCGCCCATATAAACATCGACGTTTGGATCATCCTTTCCGTTGTTTCCTACGCGATCATAGAATGAGTTGAATTCAGCCAGTTCCATGTTAACGTTCAGCCCGATCGCATTCCAGGACTGCACATAATAACGGGCCAACGGCTCCGCAATATCTCCGCCCGTCATTGATATGAAATTGATCACCAGCTCGCTGCCGTCCGGTTTCGTGCGGAATTCACCGTTTTTCTTATAGCCGGCTTCATCCAGAATTTGATTGGCCTTCTCCACGTCATACGCAATCCCTGGATTGCTGGCATCATGGAACTCCGGATGCGACGGAGGGATCAGCGTCGTTGCGTTCCAGCGCAGGCCATGGTAGAAACGTTTGCCCACCTGGTCATTATCTACAGCATGCCACATGGCTCTGCGCAGGTTCACATCAGCCATTTTGGCATTGGGGTCCGGGGCGACGACCTTATTGGTTTCATCCCACTTGCCCAGCTTAAAGCCGATATACGTATATGCCCGATCGACAACTCCTAAATATTCTACATTGGACATGTCTGCATTATCAGGGAACTGGTCGATCGGGAACGAATCCACCAGATCAACCCCGCCCGATTTCAATTGCTGTACAATCGTCGTCGGATTGATCACCTTGAGCACGACTTTATCCAGATGGGGCTCGCCGCGCCAATAATCCGGGTTCTTGGCAAAAACCACGGATTCCCCCGGTACGATACTCTCCACCTTGAAGGCACCGAAGCTGATCGGCTTCTCGCGCACTGCGGAAGAGGATGACATCTTAGCGACCTCCATATTTCCGAAAATGTGCTTCGCTAGCGGATACGTCCAGATGCTGCCCGTCAATAATGACGGCGTGGATTTAATGTACGTAATTTGCAGCTTCTTATCGCTCAGTACTTTGATGCCGGAAATCTTATCTGCTTTACCTTCCCGGTATTCAACCAACCCTTCAATATTCGTGAAATCAGAGCCGTAGCGCGGACCATCATAATCCTTGTGGGCGATGACCTCATGAGCGAACTCCCAGTCCTCTGCGGTTACAGGTTTACCGTCATGCCAGTTGACATTGTCACGAATCGTGAAGGTAAAGGTTCTTCCATCCTCCGATACCTCATAGGTCGCTGCCCCATCGTTCGTAAACACATAGTTCTTATCCCACGTTAACAGCGACTCGTCAAACCACTGCAAAACCTTAGCGTCAGGAATACCCGAGGAGAAATTATAATTGAGTATGCCTTCGAATGCCGTATCAGTGACAAGGCCATACGTAATTGTCCCCCCTTGGATGGGCTCCCCTTCATTTGTCTTAACATTGCTGAAATCCTCAATGGAATACAGACCTTCCTCTGCCTGCTTTTTCTCGTCCGTCTGGTTCTGCGTATTTGTCGGGCTGGGCGGGGTCGCATCGTTCCCTTTGCCGGATGTGCAGGCGGAAAAAACAATCATAAATGCAAACAATAGCGGCAGCAGCATTTTGGAGCTAACCCTTTTTTTCATCAAATTTCCTCCCTTTTATCCTCTTCTTTGTCTTGCATCTGTCGCACGCTTTAGCGCTTGACCGACATTGTTTATGCTAAGCATCAATACAAGAATGAGTAGTGATGCCGGCAACCAAATCCACCACCGATACTCCAGTGTCTGCGGATTCCGGGCGTAGCTGACCAGGGTTCCAAGACTGGGGGTGCTTTCCGGAAATCCGAATCCCAAAAAAGACAAACCTGACTCCAGGCCGATATTAGCCGCTAAATTCAACGTCATCGTCACAATGATAATGGAGCTTAAATTGGGCAGAACCTGAGTGAACATAATCTTTAGATGGGATGAACCGAGCGTCCTAGATGCTTTCACGTATTCAAGCTCCTTCTCCTGCAATGCCTTCGATCTTATGAGACGGGCTATTCCCATCCATAGAAATGCTGTCATGATCAAGGAGAAAGATATAATGCTGTATTTCGGAACTGCAGCCACAAAGGCAATGACGATCATCAGCGTAGGCAGAATCATAAAAAAATCAACGATCCGCATCGATATGTTATCTGCCGTTCCGCCAAAATAACCCGATATAAGTCCCACCAGAATGCCAATGATCCCGGTTAGCACCGTTACGATAATCCCGATTGATAGCGAGTTTCTCGTACCGATAATCAATTGACCGAAGACGTCCCGCCCGCCATAGTCTGTGCCTAACCAGAACTTGGAGGACGGTGGCTGATACAATGCAAATAGATCAACCGTAACAATCTGTTTTTGATCCAGGATCAAAGATATGCCATAGACCGCAACGACTACGAGCCCCAATAAAATAAAGGATCCCATAGCCAGCTTATCCCGCTTGATTTCCCGCCATAAAATCTGCCAGCTTGAGGGGCTGGCCGCTGGCTCATAGGCTCCGTCCTCCGCTAGCCTGCTTGCCTTGTTCATCTCATCATCACCCCTATGCGTTCTAAGCATTATTTAATGCGAATGCGAGGATCCACGATGCCAAGAATGATATCGGAAATTAAAGAACCTAAAATGGAAGCAATGCCATATAGAAGAACCAGGGCGGTAACGACGCTAAAATCACGGATCAAAATAGAATTAAGAAACAGCTGTCCCATCCCCGGATAACTAAAGATATATTCGATGAACACAGTTCCCCCGATGAGTCCCGTTATTTCATAACCAAAAAATGCGGCGATTGGCAAAAGGGAGTTTCGCAAAATATGATGCGTATAAACGCGAGATTCCGATGCTCCCTTCGCTCTAGCCAGCAAAACGAAATCCTTCTGCTTCGTATCAATAATCTCGCTGCGCAAATACTGTACAGTAGACACGGTAGTTATCAAAGCCATAGATAATGCGGGGAGCAGTAAATGATATAGTTTACTGGCCATGTAGTCGAAGCTGCCCGGAACAAGCCCGGGAGTTACGCTTCCTTCCGTAGGGAACGCCCGGAAATGAAATCCGAAAATCCACAGCATAAGGAGCGAGAAAATGAACAAAGGTGCAGCGAATCCCAAATAGGTATAGCCGGTAATAATCCGGTCCCCCCAAGTATCGTTATAACGACCGCTAATGATTCCAAGCGGGATGGCGATGAGATAAGTAATTACTAACGTAACCATAGACAGCCAGATCGTATTGCTGATCCGTTGTCCGATTAAATCTGTCACTGGCATTTTGAACCGGAAGGATTGGCCAAAGTCGCCCTGAACTGCCCTCTTGACCCAATCCCAATACTGAATATGCCAAGGATTGTTCAGTCCCAGCTTCTCCCGCTGCTCGGCTAACATCGATGGATCGACGCTAGGATCAAGCATTCCGGTCAATGCATCCCCCGGCAATGATTTCGCAAGAATAAAAACAAGAACGCTCAACAGGATAATTTGCGGAATCATGATCAGCAGCCTGCGCAGAATTGTTTTCCACATCAGCTTCACCCCCTTTCGGGCAATGCGGCAAAGTGAGTGGTAGAGAGCGGTTTTAAATCATAAGCTAGTCCTTCTTGATCAAAATAACGGGAATACGCCTCCTCATATTCCAGACGGATCGTTTGACGCAGCCGCTGACGCTTCTCCCGCTGCCTCGGATCCAGATCCGGAATGGCTGCCAGCAGACGCTTCGTATAAATATGCTGAGGATTGTCAAAAATATCCCTCGTAGTGCCCTGTTCTACATGCCGTCCCTTGTACATAATGCCGATGTAATCGCACATGTGACGGATTATCCCGAGATCATGGCTGATGAATAAATAGGTGAGATTAAGCTCTTTCTGGATGTCCTGCATGAAGTTCAGCACCTGGGCCTGCACGGAGACGTCCAGCGAAGATACTGGTTCATCAGCTATTATGAGCTTAGGCTTCAAAGCGATCGCCCGGGCTATACCGATCCGCTGGCGCTGTCCTCCGGAAAATTCATGCGGATATTTATGTATCGTCTCCGCGCTTAAGCCGACCTGGGTCAAAAGCTCTTGTACGCGGCGTTTCTCCTCCCCAGCTGACAATCGCTCAAAATTGCGCAGCGGCTCCGCCACGATATCCAGCACCCGCTTCTTCGGATTCAATGACGAATACGGATCCTGGAAGATCATCTGAATGTCTCTGCGGAACTTTGAACGGCTTCGGCGCATGCCTTCGGCGATGTCTTCCCCTTGAAATAAGATCTGGCCAGCGGTGACCGGATTCAAACCGATAATCGCCCGCCCCGTCGTTGTCTTCCCTGAGCCGGACTCTCCAACGAGACCATAGGTCTGCCCAGCCTCTATACTCAAGCTGACGCCGTCCACTGCCTTTACCCGATCGATGACCCTTCTGAACACCCCGCCGTAGACCGGAAAATACACCTTCAAATCTCTAACCTCAAGAAGTGCCATACATATTCCTCCTTAGTGATCGAGAAAGTGAAAATCCTTATAGCATGTACAGCGTACATAGTGGCCCGGTTCGACCTCATGCAGTTGAGGATCTGCCTCGTGCTTCGATTCGCTGATCCATGGAATACGTGATCTAAAACGGCAGCCTTGACGGGGCAAGTGCTTCAGTGATGGCACCACGCCATGGATCACATGCAGCTTCATCCTCTCGTCGCTCGCAGTAGGTATGGAGCTCATTAAGGAACGGGTATAGGGGTGCTTCGCATTTGTCATCAGCGCATAAATTGAAGCGATTTCAACAATCTGGCCGGCATACATGACCGCTACCCGATCCGCCATCTCCGCCACAACGCCCAAATCATGCGTAATGAGAATAATTCCTGCATCCATATCTTCTTTAAGGCGCCGGATCAGTTCTAAAATTTGCAGCTGAATCGTAACGTCAAGGGCCGTCGTCGGCTCATCGGCAATTAACAGCTTCGGCTCGTTTGCGATGGCGATCGCAATGACTACCCGCTGCCGCATGCCGCCGGATAATTCATGAGGATATTGCCCGTATGTATATTCCGGGCGGGGAATCCCTACTTTATGCAATAATTCGATAGCTTGTTCTCTTCTGTGCTTTCTGGATTTCTTAGTTGATGAAGATGGGTTGGAATTATGAAGAAGCAGTACTTCTTCAATTTGTTCTCCAATAATCATTAGAGGATTGAGTGCAGATAGAGGATCCTGAAAGATCATACTGACTTCGTTACCACGAAGCCTGTTCAGTTTGGCAGGAGACATTGCTGCGAGGTTCTGGCCATGGTAATAAATGTTGCCCTCCATACGAGCACGCGTATGCAGCCCCATAATGGAAAAAGCCAACGCGCTTTTACCCGAGCCAGACTCACCGACGATTGCCAATATTTCATTTTTCTTAACCGTTAGACTAAGGTCATCTACAGCGGCATACCATTCATCGGATATGCGAAATGAGGTCGATAAATTCTCGATTTTCAAGAGTTCTTCATTCACACTCATCACCCTGTCAAGTTATTTAATGACATTATAAGAATGGTATTCATCGCAAATAAAACACATATATTTACTCGGTTTTATTTTTTGTCCTCTGTGAGAATAATGTATATAAAGTGGATTTAATGGAAAATAATTTATTTTCTATAAATATATCCTATTGAGCCTTTTTTTCCAAGCATTTTTTCCAAAGTCAGTAAATTTAGGCGCCTAAATTAAAAAAGCACCGTTTGGTGCTATATGGAGTTACATAATAAAAAATGATATAAAGGCAACGAGAAACAAGAACGATAGCAAAAGCCGCGACCAATTCAGCCATATGGCCTTAACATCCTTCATCGTCCTTCCCCATACCCACCAGGCTGCTATAAAAATCAGAATGATGACGAATCGGTTATGGGTTAATCCAAGCAAATCAAAAGCGTAACTGGCGATATATCGGTCCTCGCCTATTTTTATACTGGATAAGACGGCTAACAGCATAATCAATCCAGCAAGTAATCCAATCCATTGTTTCATTTTAAACATAATTTTCTGCCTCTTTCTTGGCGTATTCTTTAGATGACTCATATAATAGACCGTTTTGTATTTCTAAAGTGCGGGTTGCAATTTCACGGCTTAAATCCTTAAGATGCGAAATAAATATGATTAGTGCTCCAGCCTTTGCCCGGTCGGTAAGCATTTGGCTGGCCATGGCTTGAGCTTCTGGATCAAAGGAAGAGAAAGGCTCATCCAACAGAATGACGGACGTTTTCCGGGCCAATACGGAGGACCAATACAATTTATGCCGCATGCCTAACGAATATTCTTGAACAAACTGCTTAAGGGCATGGTTCATCTGGAACCCGTCAATCATTCTGCCAAATTCCTGGTTGAACTGTTCCTCGGGTATATCGAACAATGCCCGAATGAAATTAGCATTCTCTTGACCTGTTAAATAGTCGAATAAGTAAGGCTCCACAGGAATATAACTTAACTGTGATAAAATTTGTCCTCCATCCGTTAATTTACGGCCCTCATAATATATTTCACAATCCGCTTCGATTAGCTGGGCAATGATTCGTAATAAGGTCGTTTTGCCGCATCCATTCGGTCCTCTTAGCCATATAATATCTCCCTCATGAGCCTCAAAGGATATTCCCTTAAAAAGGGGTTTATCTTTCTCGTAGCCAAAATTCAAATTGCGTACTGCCAGCATCATCTCACCTCTTCTACAAACTAAATATATCCTCCAATACAGCAGCGACTACCAAAAAAACGATAATTGCTAATAGCACCGGCATAAGCTGGCTTTTAATTAAATGGGTCTGTATCCTATGCTGTCGAATAGACTCCTTTATTATTCCCCAAATAATATACGGGCAAATGCAGGCTAAGAGTATGGCGGGTATTTCGAACACCGCATGCGGAAGGAAAGCAGTGATGATCGTGTCAGCCCGTCCGTTCTGAATGGTTAACTCCAGCCCAACCCCTACAACCATCCCATTTAAAGCTAATAAAATAATATTCCCAATCCCGTAAGTGGCCGTTCCAATTAATATAACAATTACAGACTGCTTTAAGTTTTGAAAAAGATATTTCCACCACACAATGCCTGAAGCCTCAAAAGGGAGCGGTTTATCATAACTCTGGACAATAAATCCGAAAACAACAGATGCCAGAAATATCAAGGATATAAATAATAATTTTCCCCGATACAAATTAAATATCGTGTGCCGAAATGGCCTAATGATTAAATTATTCACTCACTAAAGACGCTCGCTTTCCTTTTTTATTTTTAAAGAAAAAATACAGAGTAAATCCCGTTACAATTACAAAAACTAAGAATGCGTCATATACCAGCTTTTGGCCAACTGAGGTTTCAAAGAAAACGGCAACAAAGAACAATACAAACATGGCTCCCGTGATAAACCTTTTGGGAATGGTATAGAACTGTTGAACGATTCTAGTCTCATAAGTGTCCATCCGAATTAAAAACATGTTCGCATAGTCAAACCGGCTGCAGTATTTTAGCCAATATGAAGACATTATGCCAATCATGACAAACAGCAGCCATGTCCCTATAATTCCTACTATTATTTCAGGCAGACTTCCCTTAAGCTTGATCGCCCCAACTATCAGAATAAGGTTCATAATAAGCTGAAGTGGAACTAACAGAACTAGCAGCAACAACGTCTTGCTGCGCATATAATTCTGAACAGAATAATCCGCAGACAACTTCACTAAGTCAATCTGTCTTAATTCACTGGAAGGATGAAGAATCGGATAGTTCCATACCCATAGCCATGCGGTCTGGTATAACGCAAAGCAGCAAATGAACCAAAAGGCAAGAACAAAATTAGTGAACGACCCTAACCCATAGATTAAAAAGAAAGATAGCCCCACAATAGAACTGATCGCCGGAGGAAATACAAGAATAAATTTCTGTGGCAGCTTTGTTTGTCCGATCGTTCTTTCCATAATCATTAAGTCTCTGCTGAGCCAAGGATTTTTACGCCAAAGCATATTAACGATTCCATGATAAAACTTAAAATATAAGCTTCTAGTATTGTCTAGTTGAGGGGAAAGTCTCTTTCGATGGAATGATAGCTTTGACGAATAATAAAGATAACCCAGTGTAAACATGGCATAAACGACCAAGGAGGCTGCCAAAATGATATAGATCCACTCATACTGAAACCAATCCAGTATATGATTAAAACGTGATGTTATTGTAGCTTTGATATTTGCCGAGAATTCACGCATTACTGCACCTAACCCTTGTCCAAGGCGCTCAGCGGGAATGGGATGATTGATTAACGGTGAAAAAAGCAATTTGCTTATAAAATAAATGGGTACCGTCAAACATACCACCTTCAGGATATATAGCGGGAAGTTTTGGTGAAATGCCGGCATAGCCGTTACTCCCCAATTTCTCAATACATTTCTTTTCAGAGTTGTATAATAAATCGTCGATACCAGTAGTATCCACAATGCAATTAGCAGTAAGGAAGACGCCCAATGAAGAGGAGATTTAAGAATAGCATAAATGGCGATTGCCTCAAACATAAATTCATGGATCCAAAACATGATGGTTTCTGTGACTAAAACGACATTTAAGAGCTGATGCCCATTGCGTCCGGATTGCCAAAGTAATTCCTGAATCGGGTGATTGCTGACTCGGCTCGAGTTTTGTCGGGCCATCACTCGAGGTAGTAATACATTGAATAAAAGTACAAAAAAAATAATAATATTTCGGATCTTCTCATGAGAAATGCTCTCTAAAAAAATGGCAAATAAAAATAGTAAAGTTAACTGAAGAATTCCTGCAATGACCCAACAAAGCGCATTAGGAAGCTTGATGCCCAGGTTCTCCCTGATTTTCTGAGTGACACCTGCAAAATCCTGTCTAAATTGATCAAGGATCATACTTTTCGATAAAATGCCAAAGGATTTACGCACGAACTCACCTCTAATTTATGTATATCAGCAACATAAAGTTCTAGTAGTGAAAGAAAAGAAGAGATGGCCAGTCTCTTCCGTCCTTCAATATATTACCAAGCGATAGCCTGAGCCTTCAGGTTCTTCTTCAGGAGGTCTTTTACATAAAGAATTGCAGCGTCGATCATCACGCTAGTTACGGCAAGCGAACCAGCAGATAGAAGAGTCATAATTGCAGATACTGCAATTGCCGCATAACCAAAAGTATCGATCAGATTTACAATTTGTGTCGCAAGCGACTTATCGATACTTAAATAAGCCATAATATCAAACATAAAAACACCTCCTTATTGGTTTATATGGAAATATATGCATATATCTCTCGTTTCAAAATTTATCATAGGTACTCTATCAAGTCAATTGTCCCCAAAGGGACAATTTGCTTCATTTCATAACAAAAAAGCCAGTCACCGACAAATTTCGGTAACTGGCTTTATTAATGATTGGCGATTACTCCGTAGTGTACGGAAGCAATGCGATTTGACGGGAGCGTTTGATCGCAATCGTCAAGAGACGTTGATACTTCGCGCTTGTTCCTGTCACGCGACGTGGCAAAATTTTGCCCCGCTCGCTGATGAATTTCTTAAGCAGTTCAGTATCTTTATAGTCAATGTGAGTAATTTTGTTTACAGTGAAGAAACATACTTTACGACGTTTGTTGCGGCCGCCGCGGCGTGCCGGTCTTTTGTCGTCTCCGCCTTCTCTTTGCTTGAAGCTCATGCTATTCAGTCCTTCCTATATTAAAATGGCAAATCGTCATCCGATATATCGATCGGTTTCCCATCGTCAGAGAATGGATCTTGGCTGCGTGAGAAGTTGCTGTTGCTGCGGTTGCTATTGCCGCCCGCGCTGCTTCCACCGAATGGATTCTCCTCGCGCTGTCCGCCACCACTGCCACCTTCACGATTAGACTCCAAGAAACGGACATTATCAGCAATGACTTCGGTTACGTATACACGTTTGCCTTCGTTATTCTCGTAATTCCGTACCTGAATGCGTCCTTCAACAGCTGTGAGGCGGCCCTTACGCAAGTAATTCGCGCACGTCTCAGCCAGTTGTCTCCAAGTTACGACCGGAATAAAATCCGCTTCGCGTTCTCCTCCCTGCGATGTAAACGGTCTGTCCACGGCTATCGTGAACTGAGTAACCGCTACGCCAGACGGCGTGTAACGCAGCTCGGGATCTCTAGTTAGACGTCCGATCAGAATGACACGGTTCAACAATCCAATCCCCTCCTCCGGGCTAATGCTTACAAAGTACTCAGAGTTCTAACAAGTCCCAAAGACCTCTTGAACTCCCTAAAATTAGGCTACGTCTTTCGTAATGAGATAACGGATAACCTCGTCGGAAATCTTCAGAATCCGCTCGAGCTCAGCAACGACGTCAGGAGTCGCTGTGAAGTTCACCAGGACGTAGATACCGTCACGGATTTTGTTGATCTCATACGCAAGCCGGCGTTTGCCCATTAGGTCGTGCTTTGTAATTTCACCGCCGTTTTGGATGATGCCTTGGAATTTGTCAACTACGGCTTGAACAGCTTCTTGTTCAAGTTCAGGACGAATGATGTACATCACTTCATATTTGCGCATATATGTCACCTCCTCTTGGACTATGGCCCCCACCTTCTTACCCATGGGAGCAAGGAGCGAGCTTCAACTCGCACCAAAATATTATATCAAATCCGCGTACTCCCTGCAAGTATGAAACCTAAAGGAACTCCATACAATAAACGTGCTTCATGCCTTTTATCGCAGCTTCCCCATTTTAAACCGAAAGGAGGCCTTACCCATGGGTGAACAAACCGAATTCGAGCCTGGGGACAAAGCGCCAAATCCCGGCATCTATACGGAGGTAGGCGAGGCGCGCAGCTTCCATACGCAAATCAACAATCCCAAGCGAGTTAAATTGGAACGCGGCGACACATTCCCCGAAACGACGAACAAAAACCGCAAGTGGAAAAAAGCCGAAAAAGCCCGCGTTCACTAATCCAATCGTACCAGCCCTTAGTCACGGAAATATTAATTACAAATCCGGTGTATAAAACACAAGTCTTTGCACATAATACACTCAGACGGCGATGCAAAGAGAGGTGTGGTTCCGTTGGATCATCCACGAGCAACACAGCTGCCTGGAGTCTTATTCACTACCCGTTAGAAGCAAACGATCGCGAATTGAGAAAGACCCCTCTTTATCACTTCGTTAAAGCCTAGGCGAAGATCAGATGTTTCTTAGTCGTGAGAGAAGAATTCCAATCCGCATCCCGTCTGCAAATGGAGAACCCGAATGGGTTCTCCTTTGTTGTTAAGACAGGTCTACAGTCCTAAATTTAACATCAAAAAAATCCCCTTACATATATCAGGGGATTCTTGGATTTATTCTTGTTTTCGATTGATGACTATGATGGCGGAAAGGGTGTGATACCCTCCATTTCATTACGGGACTGCGATGATTATGCTATCGAAGCTTAGGCTCCGACGCCCCCACTCTCGTGGGTTCTCATCCCGGCTAATCATAGTCATTGGACTATGATGGCGGAAAGGGTGGGATTCGAACCCACGCACGCTTTGACACGCCTAGCTGATTTCGAGTCAGCCCCCTTGGACCTCTTGGGTACCTTTCCACAGCACAATTGAGTATATCATAAAACACATCGCCGATCAAGGGAACTTACGTTCCTTTGATCGGTATAATGCTGAGCCTCAACATGGTCAGCTATTCGAGTTATCCGTCACTTCACAGGTTTGACTGGTTCTACGTGTCCGCGGCCTCTTCCCCGGCTGATGCTGCCGAGTGAATCACCTTTCGCATATTTTTCTCAAATTTTACTCTTGGAACGAGTACGCTATGCTTGCAGCCCACGCATTTAATTCGGATATCCATACCCATTCGGATGATTTCCATTTCATTGCTGCCGCAAGGATGATTTTTCTTCATCAATACAATATCGCCCAGCCCAAACGATTTACGCTCCATGTATATCCCTCTCCTACTTCTTCCATAATTATTCTATCCCATCAGTCAATTTGGATTGACTAAATCGTTCCCATGCTGCATAACAGCTTAACTCTGTGATTTATTCGCCCTCAGTCAAAGCCGGATTATCCGCTTCAGCTTCTTCCAGTGCCTGCTTAACATAAGTTTGTATTCGCCGCTCGACTTCTTCCCTGGCCGCAGGCAGACATTCCATCGCTATGCGGATGACGAATTCGCTGGCTGACAGCGATTGAATGCCAAGCACATGCGGCACTTCCGGATAATAGGGATGATCCTCCTTCATTTTTAGCATCGCCCTTTTCAACAAGCCAATACTTTCTTCCAATTTCTTAGCATTGCTGAATGGAAAATCCACAACGACCATCGCATTGTTCAACGAATAGTTCGTCACATTAGTGATCATGCCATTTGGAATGATGTGCACCTCCCCTGTCCAGCTGACAAGCCGCGTAGAACGGAGTCCGATCATCTCGACCGTGCCTTTGAGGCTGCCGGTTTGAATAACATCGCCTACTGCAAACTGATCCTCCAATATAATAAAGAACCCTGTTATCACATCCTTCACCAGGCTCTGAGCGCCAAAACCGATAGCCAGCCCCAGCACCCCGGCCCCAGCAAGCAGCGGCGCAAGCTGGAAGCCAACTTCACCTAGCACGAGCATCACCATAATGAAGTTGCTAGTAATCCAGGTAACATTTTTCAGAAGCTCGCCTACGGTTATGAACCTCCGAGGATTAACCTTTAAGCGGCTTTTCTCCCTCTTCTCCAGAGAACGGTCGATAATCCGATATATGACTTTTATAAATATTCGAGTAAGGATGAAAATAAGAATGATCCGCAAGGCCGAGAACATGACCATTTCCCACATATCGATGTTCGTCACCCACGCCCACAGCTTATCTTTCCAGGTTATTGCGGCTTTAATTGCATCTTCGGGGGAATCAATAGCATTATCTGTTTCCATAGTTAGAAATGTCATCTGCTCCCTCCTATAATTCGATGTTATCATAACCTGATTCCGATTGGGAGTAGATCCCCCGAATGACTACGTTCTCCTGAATCACAATCCCCTTTACGGCGGATAAGGACTCCTCAGGAAAACGAATCGATAGAGCGCAGCCTGCCGTGATTTCCTTCGGCGTTGGAAACAAATCGATTTCTATGTCTGCATACTCCAGCAGCATCTCAGCTCGCAATGCTTGCTGCGTCGAATCAAATGCCATCACTAACCATGCGTCCACAGCTTTTAGTCCCTCCCCTAATATATAAGCGATACTTTAGTCGGAGTATAGAAATGCCCTTTTTTCCATATACTATCTATTATTCCTTATAGCAGATATACCGAACCCGGCAGCTATAACGATAATTTCAAGCGGAAAGGAAGATTTCTATGTCTCAGCTAAACCCTTCTTTCTCAGGACAAGAAATTCCCTATTTAAAAATACCCCATACCGAACCGGGCATACATTCCGCCATTATTCATCGACTGCTGCTTCATCTAGCCCAGGTCGAGCCTGGTCAAGAAATCGTTGTCGTTTGTATTGGCACCGACCGGTCAACCGGCGATTGCCTTGGTCCTCTTGTAGGAACTGCCTTAGCTAAATACAAATGCCCATACTTTCACTTGTATGGTACATTGGAAGATCCGGTCCATGCCATGAATTTGAAGGATACCCTCCACCAAATTAATACCACATTTATAGACCCTTATATCATTGGCATTGACGCTTGCCTTGGCCAGACGACCAGCGTAGGGTCCATTCAAGTCGTTCAAGGGCCGCTTCGCCCTGGTGCGGGCGTAAATAAAGAATTACCGCCGGTTGGCGATATCCATCTGACAGGCATCGTTAACGTCGGCGGTTTCATGGAATATTTTGTATTACAGAATACAAGGCTCAGCCTGGTCATGCGTTTATCTGAGATCATTGCCAGCAGCCTCTATTCCGCTATTAAAGAGTGGAACAAAGGGTTTATTCCCCTTGCGCGGCAAGAGCAATAACCTCGAGCTCTTCCGTTGAGAGAGCATGCGGAGATTCCCCTTTGGTCAGCGGTTTGGCATATACATAAGAGCCTTCCCGATTATAAATACCAGTAAGGACCACCCCGTCCTTCTCATCATTGATAAATGCGATGGAGAAGCTCAGGTCATTTCCACGCTCGGCAAAAGCATTGTAACGCTTTATGCCGATTTTTGCCTTTTGTTTTGGCACCAGACTTTGAAGCTTTTTGAGTATCTGTTGTTGCTGTTCCTGTGCATCCTCCAGCTTGCCCTGCTGCAGCTTCAAATCGATGAGCAAGCCCTCTAAATCCTCAACACCTGTTCCCTGCATCATTAATTCATATTTCCGACGGATCTTCCGGAGCTTGCTGCCTTGAAGCAAATTCCATATGAGCAGCCAAACCACGACGATAACTAACCCGATTACAACCCAAACCAACTGCTCCAGAATGAGCTCATTCCATTCCTGCATGCTTCCTCTCCCCTATGTTCAAATCATTGAGCCGAAATTTGCCGCATGGCTAGTACGAATGACTCAACCTCTTCCTCCGTCGTATCAAACCCTACGCTGGCTCTAACCGCCCCGCCGGCCGATGTCCCCGCTGTCATATGTCCTAAGGGCGTACAATGATAACCGGCGCGCACAGCTATTCCATATTCTCTATCCAATAAAAAAGCAATCTCCGCAGCATCCCGGCCTTCCAAATTAAAGGACACAAGCCCCATTCGCGGCTCTCCAAGCTTTGGCCCAATCAAGGACATACCTGGCAATTCTGCTAATCCCTTCATCATCGTCTGGATAAGCATCCATTGCCGTTCATAAATTTGTTTTACCCCATATTCAAGCACAGCATGTACACCTGCAGCTAACCCCGCTATGCCGACCGTATTTGCCGTCCCGGCTTCAAAGCGATCAGGACGCACAGCAGGTTGTTCAAGCTCCTCGGATTGGCTTCCTGTCCCTCCATGCAGCAAAGGCTCCAATTCTACCTGGGGAGAGATGTATAACCCTCCTGTGCCTTGTGGACCGAGCAAACCTTTATGTCCAGGAAAAGCCAGCAAATCAATTCCCATCTCGGATATATCAATCGGATACGTCCCTGCAGATTGAGCTGCATCAACTAGAAAAATCGCCTCATGCTCGTGAGCAAGATGCCCAAGCTCCTGCAGCGGCAAGATGCTGCCCAGCAAGTTTGATCCATGTGAACAAACAACCAGCGTCGTCTCCGGGCGGAACGAATTCCTTACCTCGTTCAAATCAAGCTGTCCCCATTCATTTATTGTTATATAATCCACTTGAATCCCGATGGTTCTTTTCAAAAACTCCAACGGCCTTCTAACCGAATTGTGCTCCACCATTGTTGCAATTACATGATCTCCGGGTTTCAGCCATCCTTTGATGGCCAAATTCAAAGCGGATGTCGTATTGGAGGTGAATACGATATCGTTTGGATTAGAAACATGAAACAACGTCGCCAGTGCTTGCCTAGCATTAAACATAATCCGCCCTGCTTGAAGCGCCATATTATGATTTCCTCGCCCGGCACTGGCGGCCTGGCCATTTAGAATCGACATCATGGCCTCCCCTACGGCTGGCGGCTTAGGCCACGACGTTGCCGCATGATCCAAATATATGACGGTTTGCTTTTTCAGTGAACTCCCCTCCTAAATCAAGCTGTATATGTTCATTCACCATCTAATTAATATTTTCCTATAGATCAAAAAATGACATATCCCTCTGCTGCAGAGATTAATCATCCCTCAGGCAAGACGAATATGTCATTCGCAATGAACCCTGAATTAAGAGAGTAAATCAAGTAATCTTTGCAGATCCTGTTGACTATAATAGTTGATTTCTATTTTACCTTTTTCTTTACTCGCTTTGATTTTTACTGTTGTCTTGAACTTTTCTCTTAAGCTTCCTTCAACCTCTTCAATGTAAGGATCACGTTTTTGCGTTGCCGGCTTCTGTTTGTCCTTTTTCTTACGATCCAGCTGTTGGACAGCATCCTCCAGCTCTCTTACGCTCCACTCATGATCGATACATTGCTTGGCAAGGTCCTTAATCATTGCCGAATCCTTCAATCCAACCAAAGCCCGGGCATGTCCCATAGATAATGTTCCACGTGAAACATATTCCTTCACTTCCTCCGGCAAAGACAACAACCTTAGGAAGTTTGCAATGTGAGAACGGGATTTGCCAACCTTCATCGACAGTTCTTCTTGGGTAAGCTGGAACTGATCCATTAACCCTTGGTAAGCCACCGCTATTTCCATGGCGTTCAAGTTCTCGCGTTGCAAGTTCTCTATTAAAGCAATCTCCATAACCTGTTGATCGGAAAAAGATCTTACAACAGCCGGAATCGTTTCATTGCCGCAATATTGAGAAGCCCGAAATCTCCGCTCACCGGCAATAATTTCATATCCCTTTAACACACTGCGAACGATGATTGGCTGAATTACACCATGCTGGCGAATCGATTCCGCCAACTCACGAATTGCATCCTCGTCAAACGTTTTGCGTGGTTGATACGGGTTGGCACGGAGCTGATTCAGTGGAATATCTACCACCTTATCATCCTCTTGAATGGAGAGCGATGGTATCAGCGCATCCAAACCTTTCCCCAATCGTTTACTCATAAGAGACCACTTCCTTTGCCAACTCTAAATATACTTCCGCTCCCTTAGACCGGGGATCGTAGGTTATAATGGATTGACCGTGCGATGGCGCTTCACTTAAGCGAACGTTACGTGGAATAACTGTTTTGTAAACTTTTTGCTGAAAATATTTCTTGACCTCTTCAATGACCTGAATCCCCAAATTAGTACGGGCATCAAACATCGTAAGCAGCACACCCTCAATTTGCAGAGACGTATTTAAATGCTTCTGAACGAGACGAACCGTATTTAAAAGTTGGCTCAAACCCTCCAGGGCATAATATTCGCATTGAATCGGGATCAACACAGAGTCAGCCGCCGTAAGCGAATTGATGGTCAGAATACCAAGCGATGGCGGGCAATCAATAAGCACATAATCATACATATGCTTCACTTGTTGAATCGACTTCTTAAGCCGGACCTCCCGCGAGATCGTAGGCACAAGCTCGATTTCCGCCCCTGCTAGTTGAATAGTAGCAGGAATGATATCCAATCCTTCAACCTCCGTCGAAACGATGGCTTCCTTTGGATTCACTTCATTAATCAGCACGTCATAAATACAATTGGCAACATCAGCTTTATTGATCCCGACACCGCTTGTCGTATTTCCTTGTGGGTCAATATCAATGAGCAGCACTTTTTTACCGATCGCAGCAAGTCCTGCCCCGAGGTTGACGGAAGTCGTCGTTTTACCGACCCCTCCCTTTTGGTTAGCAATGGCAATGATTTTAGACAATCTATTTCACCTCAGTATCCGTTAAAAATCTTCTTGTAGTGTATTTCTAGGCAGTTACAACTAAGCTGAAGCTACAAAAAGACAACAAAGTCATCCTATGCCATGCACTCTGCATGAATGATCATTCCCGCTAGCTGCGAGTTCGGTTAGATGGAAATGACCCTGGAAGACTCAAGCCATTTTGCCGAAAAAGAAGCTGACCTCTTAACCTCGCGGTCATGGTCAGCGAGCAACATACATTATCTTTTAGGAATTTGAATCACGATTTCATAGTGATCTTCATGGTCTTTCTCCGAAGTCTTAATCTCCATTCCCGATCCGGTCACCATATCAATGGATTGGCGGATCGTATTCAGAGCGAGCCGGACATCCTTCGAGAACGAAATTCGTCTTGGCGACTTCTTATTCTTGGCAACCTCTTTGTAAAAGGCTACCCGGGCTTCGGTCTGCTTCACATTCAACTCTTTGCTGATGATTTCATCCAATACCTTCAATTGCAGTTCCTCGGTATCCAGAGACAATAGTGCCCGTGCATGACGCTCTGTAACTTTACGTTCCATTAGCGCAGTTTTTACTTGTTCAGGCAATTGAAGCAGCCTAATTTTGTTGGCAATCGTCGATTGACTTTTCCCCAGCCGCTGAGCCAAACTCTCTTGGGTGAGCTGATGCAGATCAATCAAATTCTGGTAAGCCAGAGCTTCTTCGATTGATGTGAGCCCTTCCCGCTGTAAATTCTCGATCAAAGCAATCGAAGCAGCTTGTGAGTCATTGAAATCCCGCAAAATAGCCGGAATTGTTTCATAGCCTAACTTTATGACTGCCCTCCAGCGTCTCTCCCCTGCGATCAGTTCATATTTATCATTTCGGTAACGAACTACGATAGGTTGAATTACCCCATGCGTCTTGATCGTTTGGCACAGCTCTTCGATTTTCTCATCGTCAAAAATAGTCCGGGGTTGGTATGGACTGCTTACGATTTCACCAACCGGAATTTGTTTCACTTCATCTCCGCTGCTTCGTTCGGTAAAACCAAACAATTTCGAAAATTGTTCTTTCATTCCGTAAATTACCACCTAATTTGATAGTGTCATAAGGCGAAGCCTTATGGGCTGCATTTCCTTGCTTAAGAAGACAGACCGCTACTGCGGTTGTGTTCCTTTCGATCATAGAGGATTAGTATAACTGCTAAGCTGCTAATTCTATAATCTTCAAAAATAACGGGAAAGCTGCACAATAAACGGAGAAAAACGTCTATCGACGTACTCTCTAAGAAGACAGAACCGCAAGTAACGGTAATTTTCTTCTTGAAATAGTCCCACCGAGAAAATCGATCACCTATGTATACCTTCAAGGTGAATTATCTCATAGCTGGTTATATTTCAAGATGAATTCTCGAGCAACATTCTCAGAAAAATTCAATCTACAATAAACAGATAGAATGGTGCTTGATCATAGAATTCAACTACATCGGGCAAATGATGATCGATATATCTATTCTACCACTTTTTTCTCTATAATCCTATTCTCTTATTCAGCATTTTTTTGCTCTTCTTGACATGAATAAGAGATCCCCCAGCATAGATTGTTTCACGTGGAACAATTCACTGGAAGGATCAAAATACGTAATAAAAAACCAATTAAACTAAACAATCGGTGATTTTAAAGGTGTGCCTGCCTTCCGAGGGTAAGCCTTTGGTGTAGCAGCAGTTTTCTTGACGAGAATAATATGGCGGTCAGAGTCTTCCATGGGCAACGTAAAGTGGTGGCTGCCAATCAATTTCCCGTTAAGCACCTTCATGCTTCGCGCTGCTTCCTCTACCTCTTCTCGGGGATCGCTTCCCTTCATTGCTGCAAATACGCCGCCCACCTTAACAAAGGGAAGGCAGAACTCATTTAGTACAGCCATCCTAGCAACAGCACGGGCTGTAACTAAATCGAATTGATCACGATATTGTGGTTTTCGTGCAATATCCTCAGCCCGGCCATGGATGAGCTCTACACCATCTAACGACAGCTGATCCACGATGTTTTGCAAGAAATGAATTCGTTTATTCAGCGAGTCTACGATGGTCAGCTTCAATTGAGGAAAGCATATCTTTAAAGGAATGCCTGGAAAGCCTGCTCCAGAACCGATGTCTGCCAAAGATTGAATATCCCTCATATTCATATGAAATGCCAAGGATATCGAATCATAAAAATGCTTCACATATACCTGTTCACGTTCGGTGATTCCCGTCAGATTCATTTTTTCATTCCAAGACACCAATTCCTTAAAGTACGTTTCAAACTGGGTCAACTGCTCCGCATTCACCTCGATCCCATGATCGCGGAGCATGGATTGAAATTCAGATTGTACTTGATCCAATCACTTATCCTCCTGCAGCGGTAACCCGATTATAATGTTCTAAATAGACGAGCAAAATGGAAATGTCAGCTGGCGAAACTCCGGAAATTCGTGAGGCTTGCCCGATGGAAAGCGGTCGGATCTTGGCCAGTTTTTGGCGAGCTTCGATGGCCAAACCTTGAATATCCTCATATTTAATATTTTCAGGCAGTTTTTTCTTTTCCATTTTCTTCAATTTTTCAACATGAAGCAGCTGTTTCTCGATGTATCCGGCATACTTCACTTGAATCTCGACCTGCTCCCTCATCTCCTCATCCAAGTCCACCCCGGCTGGGGAAAATTGATGGATCAGATCATAGGTCACTTCTGGACGGCGCAAAATCGCCAGTAAATTGCTGCCATCCTGAATTGGCGCCGAACCGATTGCTTCCAACAAAGGATTGATATCAGCAGGGCGTACCTTGCTCGTCCGCAGACGCTCTACCTCTTGCTCTACCTTTTCCTTCTTGTCGAGGAATGCCGCATACCGCTCCGGTGAGATCAATCCGATTTCATAGCCGATTTGCGTTAATCTCAAATCCGCATTATCGTGGCGAAGCAGGAGACGGTATTCTGCACGCGAGGTAAGCAGGCGGTATGGCTCATTGGTGCCTTTAGTCACCAAATCGTCGATCAGCACCCCGATATAGCCTTGGGAGCGATCTAGCACGACGCCTTCCTTGCCTTGAACCTTGCGAGCGGCGTTGATGCCCGCCATGACGCCTTGAGCTGCCGCCTCTTCATAACCTGACGTTCCGTTAATTTGTCCTGCTGTAAACAAACCGGGAAGCTGCTTCGTCTCCATCGTCGGCCATAGCTGCGTCGGAACGATAACATCATATTCGATCGCATAGCCGTTTCGCATAATTTTGGCATTCTGCAGCCCAGGAACCGAGCGAACGATTTGCTCCTGCACCTCTTCCGGCATGCTCGTCGACAAACCTTGAACATAGTATTCCGCCGTATTCTTGCCTTCTGGCTCAAGGAAAACCTGATGCTGCGGCTTATCGGCAAATCGAACAATTTTGTCCTCGATGGACGGACAATACCGGGCTCCCGTTCCTTCAATAATCCCCGAAAACATCGGCGCGCGATGCAAATTGGCATTGATGATTTCATGCGTCTCAGGCGAAGTATACGTCAGCCAGCATGGCAATTGCTCATTATCCGAGCTTTTCGTTTCATATGAGAAAAACTTAGGATTGTCATCCCCCGGCTGGATTTCCGTCTGGGAAAAATCAATCGAATCGCGATGAACCCGCGGCGGCGTTCCCGTCTTGAAGCGAACCAGCTCGAAGCCAAGCTTCTTCAGGCTATGAGACAACGTTACGGCCGGCTGCTGATTGTTCGGCCCGCTCTCATAGGCCAGTTCGCCCATGATGATTTTGCCGCGCAAATAAGTTCCCGTCGTCAAGACGACTGCCTTACTGCGGTATCTCGCCCCCGATTGGGTAATGACGCCAACGCACTTGCCATCCTCTACAATTAAATCCTCAACCATGCCTTGACGCAGCGTCAAGTTGTCCTGCTTCTCCAACGTCTCTTTCATCGTATGCTGATACAGCACCTTGTCCGCTTGTGCGCGAAGCGCATGAACAGCGGGACCTTTTCCCGTATTCAGCATCCGCATTTGGATGAATGTCTTATCGATATTGCGGCCCATCTCCCCGCCGATGGCATCCACTTCTCTAACGACATGGCCTTTGGCCGGCCCCCCAATGGAAGGGTTGCACGGCATAAATGCCACCATATCCAGGTTAATCGTCACCAGTAATGTTCTACAGCCCATGCGTGCTGCGGCCAAGGCAGATTCACTGCCCGCATGTCCAGCACCGACGACGATGACGTCGTATTCTGCTGCTTCAAATCCCATCCTAAAACCCCCTTTAAAATCCATGATTATATAGTAGAGAAACGTCATATTCATTAAAATTTTAACTATTTAAAACGTTCTTTTTCATCATACCATGAATGAACGCCGTCCATACGTAAGTGAACTTATTTTCCGAGACAAAATTGGGAGAAAATTTGATCGATCAGCGCATCCGGTGCAGCATCGCCGATCACCTCACCCAACTGCTCCCAAGCCAGCCGCACATCAATTTGCAGTATATCAATCGGAATACCCGTATCAGCTGCCTCGTAAGCGTCCGCAAGCGATTGCTTCGCCTTGTTCAGCAACGCAATATGACGCACATTGCTGACGTAGGTCAAATCTCCCGACTCCAGCTGTCCGCCGAAGAATAGCTTCGAAATGGCATCCTCCAGGTGATTGAGGCCTTCCTCCGTCTTCACTGACAATTCTACGATCGCTTCCTCCAGAAAATATCGGTTGACTACTTCCCTGTTCAACTGCGAAGGCAAATCAATTTTGTTGATTAACACGATCGTCTGCCGCCCTCTAAGCTGCTCCATCAGATGGATCTCGTCCTCATGCAGCAGCTCAGCATTGTTTAGTACAAGTAAAATCAAATCTGCTTCATGCACCGCAGCCCGAGAACGCTCCACCCCAATTTGCTCGACAACATCGATCGTTTCGCGGATGCCCGCCGTATCCAGCAGCTTCAGCGGAATATTGTTAATCGTCACGTACTCCTCAATCACATCCCGGGTAGTCCCCGGAATATCGGTGACAATTGCTTTATTCTCTCTAGCCAATGCATTCAGCAATGATGATTTGCCGACATTGGGCCGTCCGACAATCGCTGTCATAATACCTTCCCGCAAAATTTTACCCTGGTTGGCCGTCCTCAGCAGCTCGTCGATCCCCTCCGTCACTTCCGCGCATTTCGACTTGATGAACTGCGTCGTCATCGACTCTACGTCATGTTCGGGATAATCAATATTCACCTCGATATGTGCCAGCGTCTCCACCAATGTATGGCGCAGCGCCGTAATTTTCCGGGACAGATTACCCTCCACCTGCTTGAGAGCAAGCGAGAACGCCCGATCCGACTTTGAGCGGATCAAGTCGATGACCGCTTCTGCCTGCGACAAATCGATCCGCCCGTTCAAGAATGCACGTTTCGTGAACTCCCCTGGCTCGGCCAGCCGGATATTCGGCTGCAGCAGAAGCAGATCCATCACCCGTTTCACGGAAATAATCCCGCCATGCGTGCTGATCTCCACGACATCCTCCGTCGTGAACGAGCGAGGCGCACGGAACACCGAAACCAGCACCTCTTCCAGCTTCTCCTGTGTTTTGGGATTGATAATGAATCCATAATGAACGGTATGGCTTTCTGCCTCAGTCAGCGGCTTCCTGGAGCGAAACAATGCTCCCACTTCAGCAATCGACTCCGGCCCGCTGACCCGGATTACCGCAATCCCACTTTCACCTACTGCCGTCGATATGGCAGCAATTGTATCGCTCAACATGGTTCATTCACCTCATGATTTATAGAATAAAATTTAAAACCCGTGGTGAAAAATTTCAGTCGTGCCGCATTCCGTTTGATCCTTCAATCGCTGTTGTCGCCTGATTATGATGATCTGATAAATTCGTAAGAGGTTATAGTCCGCCGACAAAGGCGACCGCTACCGCTTCTCCGAATTCAAACGGCCAGCTCTGCTACTTTTTTCACCTACCACATTCAAACACTATAATTCCCGTACCAACTCAAGCGCATCCCGAAGGGACAGCGTCTCCTTGCAGCCCACAACAATAAATGCTCCCCAACAATGCCTTGCACCAGCTTAAGCGCATTTCCGCAGGAAACAGCGTCTCCTTGCACGCACTGCCCACATACACCACCAACCCCACTCCCACGCCCGCCGCCCGCTGCGCCTCAAGTAGAGCGTGCCCGTTAGGGCGAAAGCGAATCCTCCCACCACCTCTACTCGGGTGTGCCAACAGCAGTAGTGCCTGCAGTGTGTTTTCAGGTTGCCCAGGTGCTCCAAAAGTAAGACGTACCCGAAGGGGGAAAAGCGTGCCTCGAACAAACCTAAGCGCATTCCCGAAGGGAACAGCGATGCAGGAGCGCCTCTGTACCTTCCACGTTACTCCAGTTTGCGGGAGTCCCGAGGGCTGCCAAGCCCTGGGGGCCCTCCCTTACGGTAAGGGAGGGTTTGGGTGGGTTGAGACAAAAACAAGACGCAATGACATTTGCCGAAACAACGTCATTGCGTCCCCATTCATTTGCTCTGCTTCAGGGCGATCACCACACGCCGGTTAGGCTCCTCACCTTTACTGTAAGTCTTAACCTCCGGATGGTCCTGAAGTTTGGAATGAATCACTTTGCGCTCTTGCGGCGACATCGGTTCAAGCGCTAGCTCTTTTCGGGTTCGAACCACCCGGCCAGCAAGCCTGACGGCCAAATCTTCGAGCGTCTTTCTCCGGCGTTCCCGGAAATTCTCCGCATCAAGCACGATACGAACGAAGCTATCGGAATAACGGTTAGCGATAATATTCGCCAAATATTGCAGGGCATCAAGGGTTTGTCCTCTCCGCCCGATCAGTAATCCCAAGTCACTGCCGGAAATGTTCAATACGGTGTTATCCTTCTTATGTTCAATTTCCACATTTACCTGAAGACCCATATTCTCGCCGACGTCTCGAACAAATGACGCCGCCTCCTCATAAGGATCCCGTTCGTTGCTAACCTCATCCTCTAGAGCAGCTACAGGAACAGTATGGCTTGAACGGCTTCCTTGAAGCGGTTCTGAAACGGTCTCCTCCAGCAAGGTCAATTCTACCTTGGCCTCCTTGACACCGATCAGCCCCAGGAATCCTTTTGACGGCTGCTCCAACACATTCACGGCGACTTTATCCTCGGTAGTGCCGAGCTTGGCCAATCCTTGTTTTACAGCTGCTTCAACGGTTTTTCCCGACGTCACAATTTTATTCATTTCGACTTTTTGGCCTCCTTGGCTCCTTTGCCGGGATGACCGGCTTTCAAATTGGAACCGCCCTTTTTCGACTTCGTTCCGCCGCCGCCTTGATTACCCGCTGTAGCAACGACAGGGTCTTTCTTGCGATAAATGAAATAGTTTTGCGCAATCGTATATAGGTTACTGTACACCCAGTAAAGAGGGAGTGCTGCAGGGAAGTTATAAGCCATGATGAAAATCAACACTGGGTAGACCAGCATCATGAACTGCATCGGCCCTTGCATGCCTGCTGGGTTCATGCTCGACATCATTTTCGTTTGGATGTATGTCGTTAATGCTGCAATGACAGGCAGAATAAATAATTTATCTGGTTCCCCAAGCTGCAGCCACAAGAATGAATGTGTCGAAATCGCCGAGTTATTGTAAATCGAATTATACAGCGCGATAAATACCGGCATTTGGATCAATAAAGGGAAACAGCCGGCCATCGGGTTAACGCCATGCTCCTGGAACAGCTTCATCGTCTCCTGCTGCTGCATTTCCGGATTATCTTTATACTTTTCCTTAATCTTCGTCAATTCAGGCTGAATGGCTTGCATCGCTTTCGAGCTCTTGACCTGCTTGAGCGTAAGCGGCAAAATCAGCGTACGTACAATAATAGTAAGAACGAGAATCGCTAGCCCGTATTCCCCGCCAAACCAATCCGCAAACGTATCCAAAGCAAGCGAGAAGTAATAAACGACATTCGCCGTCCACCAGGAACCGCTGGTACGCATATTTTCAGTCGTCGTAGCATTATTCGTAACTTGTCCGCAACCGGCAAGCACGACAACCAGGCCGATCGCTAAAATGAGGAGAAGCCACTTGCTTCTGTTCTTGTTAAAACGCGACACTTCAAAACCCCTCTCTTAACCTATCCATTCATCGTAAATCATAACATATTTAAAAGGACAAATAAACAAGCATCCCTAAGGTCTGAAAGGCTTGAGCAGCGAGGCTTTACGCAGAGCATGAAGCACGCTTTTCTCCAGTTCCTGATACTCCATTCCGACAGCGCCTTTTCTCACGATGAAAATAATGTCCACATGATCCCTGATCTTTGATTCATGCAGTCTAACGATTTCTTTGATCAAACGGCGCATCCGATTGCGGACGACCGCGTTTCCGATTTTCTTGCTGGCTGAGACGCCAAGCCGAAATCGCTCTACCTCCGGTTTGTTCGACCAATAAACGACAAGCTGGCGGTTCGCAAATGACTTCCCGAACCGATACACTCGGCTGAAATCAGCCCGGTTCCTTAATCGCAGCTTCTTATGCACGACAATCTCCTTGCTTTGAACCCTGCGAAAGAGAATGCAGGGCTTCACTTTCTTTGTATTATAAACCAACGCCAAAAACGGTAAACCTCATTTTGAAATAGGTGTCCCGTTCCATGAATAAACCATATTCCTGATTCCTGCACGTGAAAATCATAACGTTCATCGAAATGCCAAAGGATCCCGAAGGAAGTATCATATGTCTATGTGCGAGATTGCAGCAACAAAAATACCCCGCAGTAACAAGCGCTTCGAAATCACTTCCGGCAAATTCATGCGGTACCACAACCGAAGGACGGAAACGAACAAGCGGAACGTTCACTGCAGGGAGCCTTAACGAGCAATATACTTCACCATAAACTCTTCAGCGATCCAGCGCATTAAATTTTAAAAAAAGACCACCGTAGTGGTCTTCACGCTGTCATTACGCACTGAGTACTTTTCTGCCTTTTTGACGACGAGCAGCCAGAACTTTACGGCCATTTTTCGTGCTCATTCTCTTACGGAAACCGTGAACCTTTTTACGTTTGCTCACATTCGGTTTGAAAGTCGGTTTCATTTATTGCACCCCCTTACAGGTCTAACTTCTATATTCACCATTTTCATTATCCACAGAAAATGCCTTTTTTCATTTAACCATAAAACCCTGAGTAAAGTCAACCGGGCCCGGCATTTCTTTTTGATCATCTTTTTTGAGCTATTTTTTAATTATGCACAATCCCCAAGCCCGAAACAAAAAATTCTTGTCCACAGCTTCAAATCCTCCATTTTTAGAATAATAGTTATGCACATGTGGAAAACTATTTTGAAATGATGTTTACACTTTCGCAGATGGAGAAGTATAATCAGATTCAAGTTGTATACAAGTATACCAATTGAGGAAGGGAGCAATACAACAATGAAACTTGGCATGATCGGTCTTGGCAAAATGGGATATAATCTGGTGCTTAATCTGCTGCGGCATCAGCATGAGGTTGTAGCCTACGACGTAAATGAACAGGCGGTTAAAAAAGCGGCCGACTATGGAGCTATTCCTGCGTCTGCTTTAGAAGATATGGTCGCTTCTCTTCAGACTCCGCGCATTATTTGGATTATGGTTCCCGCCGGCGATCCGCTGGAATCTACCATTACTGCGCTAACTCCCCTGTTGAGTCCAGGAGATATCGTGATCGATGGAGGTAACTCTCATTATAAAAATTCCGTAAAGCTAGCCGCCAGGCTATCGCAGCACGGAATTCATTTCTTCGACGTCGGCACTTCCGGCGGAGTGGATGGCGCCGAGCACGGGGCTTGCTTCATGATAGGCGGCGATGAAGCGATTTTTCGCAATATTGAACCAATATTTAAAGATATTGCCGTTTCAAACGGCTATTTATATGCCGGCAAAGCCGGCAGCGGGCATTTTCTCAAAATGGTGCATAACGGGATCGAATATGGAATGATGCAGTCCATCGCCGAAGGCTTCGAAATTCTGGACAAAAGCGATTTCGAATTCAATTACGAACAAGTCGCCAAAGTCTGGTCGAACGGCTCGGTCATCCGCAGCTGGCTGATGGAGCTCACGGAGCAAGCTTTTGCCAAAGATCCCAAACTTGAAAATATCCGCGGCATCATGCACTCCTCCGGCGAAGGCAAATGGACGGTCGAAACCGCCCTGGATTTGCAGGCAAGCGCACCCGTCATCGCCCTGTCCCTATTTATGCGCTACCGTTCCCTTGATCAGGATGCGTTCCATGGCAAAGTAGTAGCTGCACTCCGCAATGAATTCGGTGGACATGCAGTAATAACCGCCGACAAACCATAAATATGCCGGCCCGCTTAAGGAAAACCATGCTATGATTAAGCTTAAGAATGCTTAAAATGGAAATTTTCTCTTTAAGATAGGGGTTAAATGTATGATGAAATATCCTGCTGCTTGGTTAAAAGGAAATTCACTGGGCGAATCCATCGCCAGCCAACTTCGTCTGCAAATTATCCGGGGGCAAATCAAAAGTGGCGAGATTCTATCCGAGAACCGCATTGCCTCCGATTTCGGAACGAGCCGCTCCCCGGTGCGTGAAGCATTAAGGACGCTATCCGCAGAAGGCCTCATTGCCTTGCAGCGGATGGGTGCCGTCGTTGCGGGCCTTCAGCTCAAAGATATTATCGAGCTGTATGATGTGCGTTACTTGATCGAGAGCTTTGCCTGGCAGCAGCCGGACCTGACGAATTCCGCGGATCTTCTGTCCCGCATGGCACAAATGATTGACAAAATGGAGCTTGCGGCAAAGCACCAGGACTACGTAGAATTTACCTCCCAGGATATCAGCTTCCATGAGACGATGATTCAGGCTTCACAGCATGCCCGAATTATGCACTTATGGGCGAGCATTCGCCCTATCGTCCTTACGGTCATGCTGATCACAAATGAGGAAGTACTCTCGCGCGGCGAAGAACAGACGAAATATGTAATCGGCAAGCACCGGAAGTTGCTAAGCAGCTTGCAGACCCGGGACAAGTCCGTCATTCAGTCCGGCATTGAGGACTATTTCGCAGATTCGCGGCGAACCTTGCAGGCTAGCATTAAGGGGAATACTAATTAGAAAGAACTGATTTTCCAGTTTTGAAGTCATTAATAATAGAGGGTAGGTAATAGTTATGGATCATCCCTTGTATATGATCGGTATAGATATCGGAACAACTAGCACCAAAGCTGTTTTATTCGAGCAAAATGGCCGGATTACCGCTTCCAGCAACGAGGGGTACCCCCTCTATACCCCATCCGCTTCCGTCGCAGAGCAGGATCCCGAGGAGATTTTTGCGGCTGTCATTCAATCCGTCAGGCAAATTATGGCGGACAGTCAAATCTCCTCCGATCAGATCATGTTCGTCTCGTTCAGTTCAGCCATGCACAGCGTTATTCCGGTAGATCAAGCCGGTAAACCGCTTATGCGCTGCTTGACCTGGGCTGACAACCGCAGCCAGCCTTGGTCCGATAAGCTGAAGAGCGAGCTAGGCGGTCACGACATCTATATGCGTACCGGAACACCAATTCATCCGATGTCGCCGCTGACAAAGCTGATGTGGCTTCGTCATGATATGCCGGAAATTTTTCAAGCGGCCGATAAATTTATTTCTATTAAAGAATATGTATTTAAGAAGCTGTTCAATCAATATATTGTGGACTATTCCATCGCCTCGGCAACAGGACTGCTGAATTTGCACAAGCTGGACTGGGATGCCGAAGCACTTGCCCTGGCCGGAATTACGGCCGACCGCCTCTCCGAGCTCGTGCCGACCACGCATGTGGTCCAGGGACTGTCGGAAGCCTATGCACAGGAGATGGGCCTTTCCGCTTCTACCCCATTTATTGTCGGCGCAAGCGATGGAGTATTGTCCAATCTCGGCGTCGATGCGATTGACCCTGGGGTCGTAGCAGTTACGATCGGCACAAGCGGAGCCATCCGCACCGTTGTCGATCAGCCTGTGTTGGACCCCAAAGGACGGATTTTCTGCTATGCGCTGACGGACAAACATTGGGTCATCGGCGGCCCGGTCAACAATGGCGGCGTCATTTTCCGTTGGGTACGCGACCAGTTTGCCGCCTCGGAAATCGAAACAGCCAACCGGCTGGGGATCAGCCCATACGATGTCTTGACGAAAATTGCCGAACGGGTAAGTCCAGGGTCAAACGGGCTGCTCTTTCACCCTTTCCTGTCCGGGGAACGGGCTCCGCTGTGGAATCCGAACGCCCGCGGCTCTTTCTTTGGCCTAACGCTCAATCATCAGAAGGAGCATATGATCCGGGCCGTACTAGAGGGCGTTATTTACAACTTATATACAGTTCTGCTCGCTATGGAAGAACAAATCGGCCAGCCGCAGAAAATTCAGGCCACTGGCGGGTTCGCGCGTTCTCCACTATGGCGGCAAATGATGGCCGATATTTTTGACCAGAAGGTTGTTATCCCGGAAAGCATCGAAAGCTCCTGCCTGGGCGCTGTAATTCTCGGTTTATATGCTCTGGGCAAAATCGATTCTTTCGACGTCGTCAAAGAAATGATCGGTGACACGCATGAACATGCGCCTAATAGAGACCATGCTGCCGTGTATAAGGAGCTGCTGCCGATCTATATCCGCATTTCACGCAAGCTGGAGGAGGATTACGAGGCGATCGCCCGTTTTCAAAGAAATTGCTCTTCAAACCCGTCTGATAGCTAACAAAACCAGTACACGCAAAATAGGGAATGAATCAGGGTTCCCCCCTGCTCATTCCCTATTTTTTTCCCCGACATTCATATGTAAAAGAGGATCATTTAAAGTAACTCACAAGTTCCCCAGAAATTGATTCCACAAATTCCAACCTTTTATTTAACAACTTGTGCATAATTTTTAGCGATAATTCACTCATTATGTCGAATACTGAACAATTTATAAACAATATGTAGTGGTGTGGATTAAAATTATACACAAGTTATTGAATTTGTGGATAATTTGGTGCTGAACATTGAAATACAAGGCTTATTTTGCTATGATTAGATTGCTTTTGATGTGAATATCTATATGTTAACAACATAATTATCAACAGACTGTGGATAACATTGTGAACAATTTTAAATTATCCACGTTTATAATTATTATAGCCTTCTGACTAATGGGGATAACAGTCCCCTTTATTTATGCTTTTTTTCGACTCGTTCTGCATGGCTCAAGCCACAAATGTGAGATTTAAAAGGAGTGACAGTCTGTGGACAGCCATACCTCCGAAATATGGCAGCATATCTTATCTATTATCAATTCCAAGCTAAGCAAACCCAGCTTCGACACCTGGTTCAAAGCAACGAAGGTGGTGTCTCTCACCGACGACTCGATCGTAATATCCGCCCCGACGACGTTTGCCGTAGAATGGCTGGAAAGCCGGTATACCAAGCTGGTTGCGACAACTGTATATGAATATCTCGACAGGCAGGTCGATGTCTCCTTTGTCATTGAGGAATCGGCCCCTGCAGAGCAGACCCAGAAGCAGAAGGAGACGCCGGCACCGATCGCGATGGAAGAGCCCATTTCCCATATGCTTAATCCGAAATACACGTTTGACACCTTCGTGATTGGATCGGGCAACCGTTTTGCTCATGCCGCCTCCCTTGCCGTTGCGGAAGCGCCAGCCCGTGCTTATAACCCGCTTTTCCTATACGGCGGCGTTGGTCTCGGCAAGACCCATCTGATGCATGCCATCGGCCACTATATTTTGGAGCATAGTCCCAGCAGCAAAGTGGTCTATATCTCCTCGGAGAAATTTACGAATGAATTCATCAACTCGATTCGGGACAACAGAGCCGAGAGTTTCCGCAATAAATACCGGAATATCGACATTCTGCTCATTGACGATATTCAATTTTTGGCGGGCAAGGAATCTACGCAGGAGGAATTTTTCCATACCTTCAACGCACTGCATGAAGAACGCAAGCAGATTATCATTTCCAGTGACCGGCCGCCAAAGGAAATTCCTACGCTGGAGGAACGGTTAAGATCCCGGTTCGAATGGGGATTAATCACCGATATTCAGCCGCCGGATCTGGAGACGCGGATTGCGATTCTGCGCAAGAAGGCGAAAGCGGAGAATTTAGACATTCCGAATGAAGCGATGATGTACATCGCCAATCAAATCGACACGAACATTAGGGAGCTTGAAGGAGCTTTAATACGGGTTGTTGCCTACTCTTCCCTGATTAACCAGGACGTGACCACCCATCTGGCCGCTGAAGCATTGAAAGACATTATCCCATCCAGTCGTCCCAAAATGATTACCATTCAAGACATTCAGCAAAAAGTCGGCGAATACTACAATTTGAAAATCGAAGATTTCAAGGCGCGTAAACGAACCAAAGCGATCGCCTTTCCGAGGCAAATCGCCATGTATCTATCGCGGGAGCTTACCGATTTCTCATTGCCGAAAATTGGCGACGCCTTTGGCGGCCGAGACCATACAACCGTCATCCATGCACATGACAAAATCTCCCAAGCTCTGAAGACAGACCAGGAGTTATACAAAATCGTGAACAACCTGATCGAAAAAATTAAAAATTTATCCTGAATAAGCTTTAAGCCTATGCACATTCTATGCACATGTGGATAGGCTTCATTTCATATAAGTAAGGGTGTTATCCACATATTCAGTGCCCCTACTACTTCTTCTATTAATTTATAAAGATATATCATCATAAATAAGCGGCTTTAAGCCGCAAGCGAAACAGAGCCAAAACTTCATCGTCTAACCAAAGCTCCGCAAATTTCTCACCCTTTTTGTCGATATATATTGAAAATGTATGCTTTGGGGACAACTTTTATGACATGACTGGCTACATAAAATTTTGTTAGGAGTTGAAATTATGAAAATCCGTATTCTTAAACATGAATTAAACGAATCCATTCAACACGTTTCCAAGGCGATTTCCAGCCGGACAACGATTCCCATATTGACAGGCATCAAGTTAGAGGTAAATTTTCAAGGCATGACTCTAACTGCGAGCGATACTGATATTTCGATTCAAGCCTTCATTCCAGCCGAAGATCACGATAAGCAAATCGTTCAAATCGAACGTCCGGGCAGTGTCGTTTTGCCGGCTAAGTTTTTCGTAGAGATCATTAAGAAGCTTCCTTCCCAAGAAATTGAAATGGAGGTCAAAGAGGGCTTTCAGACCCTAATCCGTTCAGGCTCCACAGATATCCAAATGGTTGGATTAGATCCCGAGGAATTCCCAGTGTTGCCAAGCATCGAAGAGGATCAAGTCATTATGATTCCGGGCGACCTGCTCAAGAACATGATCAAGCAAACGGCTTTTTCGATTTCAACGAACGAAACATCGCCGATCTTGACCGGTATACTCTGGAACTTAAGTGACAGCCATTTTAAATTCGTCGCTACAGACCGTCATCGGCTCGCCAGCCGTACAGCTGTGTTAGCTGATGCTGATAATATCCGGTTCAGCAACATCGTCATTTCGGGTAAAACGCTGAGTGAGCTGAGCAAAATTATCCCTGATCAGAACACGATGATCGAAATTGTCGTCGCAGATAACCAAGTGCTGTTTAAAATCGACCGTATATTGTTTTATACCCGTATTTTGGATGGGACATATCCGGATACTTCCAAGATTATTCCGACAACTTATAAAACAGAACTCGTTCTCGATACGAAGAAATTGAGCGATTCTATCGACCGCGCCTATTTGCTCTCCCGTGAGGAGAAGACGAATATTGTTCGCCTGCAAACGATGGATGACGGAACGATCGAAATTTCCTCCAGCTCGTCCGAGCTCGGAAAAGTTACGGAGCAGCTAGATGTTGCTAAATTTGAAGGTGACCCGCTGCGGATTTCTTTTAACTCAAAATATATGCTCGACGTGCTGAAGGTGGTAGAGAGCCAGCAGCTGCATATCGGCTTTACGGGCGCCATGAGCCCAATTATTATCAAGCCTTTGGACGACAGCCAAAGCCTGTACCTGATCCTTCCTTACCGCACGACGAATTAATGGCTGATCAGGGCGGGCTTCAAAGTCCTTCAAAGTCTTAACGCCAAGCACGATGAAGAGAAAGGAAGAACCTAGACATGAAGACAGTCGGAATATCGACCGAATACATTAAGCTCGATCAGTTTCTGAAGCTGGCGGATTGCGTACCTACGGGAGGCATGGCCAAAGCACTGCTGCAGGAGGCAGCCGTGAAGGTGAACGGAGAACCGGAGGATCGGCGGGGCCGCAAGCTGTATCCCGGGGATACGGTAGATGTAGAAGGATGCGGCGTGTTTCAGGTGGCCAAGCAATAAAGTCCCTTGACTGCATGCCATATTCGTTCATATGGTGCAGCGGGAAGGAAGGGGGCTTAAGACCGCATGTACGTGAATCATCTGCGATTGGAGCATTACCGGAACTATACGGCGCTTGAGTTGAACGGCTTCGGTAATGTCAATTTGCTAATTGGCCGCAATGCGCAGGGGAAGACTAATTTGCTGGAATCTCTTTTCGTGCTGGCATTGACCAAATCGCATCGCACCTCGAAGGACAAAGAGCTGATCGCCTTCGGCAGCGACCATGCGGTCATCGCCGCAGAGGTGGAGAAGAAATATGGCACGCTGAACCTAGAGCTCCGCTTGTCTCAGCAGGGGAAGAGGGCCAGGCTAAACAGTCTGGAGCAGCGCAAGCTCAGTGACTTCATCGGCGCCTTGAACGTCGTCATGTTCGCTCCGGAGGATTTGGAGATCGTCAAGGGAACGCCAGGAATTCGCCGACGGTTTCTCGATATGGAAATCGGCCAGGTTCAGCCAAGCTATCTGTTCCATCTTCAGCAGTACCAGAAGGTGCTGATGCAGAGAAACAATTTGCTTAAGCAGGCTTATGGAGCCGGGCCCGAAATGCTGACGATGCTGGAGATTTGGAATGAACAGCTTGCGGAGCATGGTGTTAAAATTATCAAAAGAAGGAAACAATTTATAAGAAAGCTGCAAAAATGGGCGGAGCAGATTCATGAAGGCATCACAGGAGGCCTCGAAAAGCTGGAATTATCCTATTTGCCTTCCTTCGGAGAGGCCGAGGAAGAAGATGAAGCTGTCCTAATGGAGCAATTTATGATAAAGTTATCACAAATGAAAGATCAGGAAATACGCCGTGGCATGACGCTTTCCGGGCCGCACCGCGATGATTTGGCGTTTCATATCAACGGGAACGAAGCCCAGGTATACGGCTCCCAGGGACAGCAAAGAACGACGGCATTGTCGCTAAAGTTAGCAGAAATCGAGTTGATCCATGAAGAGATTGGGGAGTATCCGATCCTTCTGCTCGATGATGTGTTGTCTGAACTTGATCCATATCGGCAGACTCAATTGATCGAGACTTTTCAGAGTAAAGTGCAGACGTTCATCACGGCAACGGGCATTGAGAGCATCAATGCGGGCCGGCTGCAGGACGCCAGCATTTTTCATGTGCAGGAAGGACAAGTCAATTCATAATGGGCGGGGGAAAGAGATGTACATTCACTTAGGTGGTGAGAAAGTAATTCTCTCTTCAGAGCTGGTTGCCATCTTCGATATTTCCATTGAGAAATCCTCGAAGATTTCCAAGCAGTTCGTTAGCCACGCGATCAAGGAGAAGAATGTGCAGCGAATCGGAGAGGAAGAAGCCAAGTCGATCGTAGTAACGAAATCTACGGTCTATTATTCGCCAATTTCTTCCGCGACGCTGAAGAAGAAGGCCAATATATCTTTTGCAATTTAACTGCCCCGCTTTGCGGGGATTTGAATCTATAGAAGTAGGTGAATGAAGGCATGTCGATGAACGAACAATCGTATGACGAGAGTCAGATACAGGTGCTCGAAGGCCTGGAGGCCGTTCGTAAGCGGCCCGGTATGTACATTGGTTCAACCAGCTCCCGTGGACTGCACCATTTGGTGTGGGAAGTCGTGGACAATAGTATTGACGAAGCGCTTGCCGGTTATGCAGATACGATCGACGTAACGATTCATCCCGATAACAGCATTACCGTATCGGACAATGGGCGCGGCATCCCTGTCGGGGAGCATCCGAAAATGAAGCGCTCTACGCTTGAGGTTGTCATGACTGTCCTGCATGCCGGCGGAAAGTTTGGCGGCGGCGGCTATAAAGTGTCCGGCGGTCTGCACGGCGTCGGCGTATCCGTTGTTAACGCCCTTTCTTCGAAGCTAATCGTCCAGGTACGGCGGGACGGCCATGTATACATGCAGGAATATCACCGCGGCGTGCCGCAGTTTGATCTTCGCATCATCGGTGAAGCGGGCGAGCATACCGGAACGAAGACGACATTTTATCCAGATCCTGAGGTTTTCACAGAGACGACGGTATATGACTATAATATTTTGCTGACCCGTATTCGCGAGCTGGCCTTCTTGAACAAAGGCATCAATCTGTCTTTAACGGACGAGCGAACGGGACAATCCGAACGGTTCCACTATGAGGGCGGAATTATCGAATATGTGAAATATTTGAACCAGAACAGGGAAGTTCTTCACGAAGAGCCAATTTATGTCGAAGGACAGCGCGATATGATCGTCGTGGAGGTAGCGCTGCAATACAATGACAGCTATACGGAGAATATCCACTCCTTCGCGAACAACATCAATACGCATGAAGGCGGGACACATGAATCCGGTTTTAAGAGCGCATTGACCCGGATCATCAATGATTATGCCCGTAAGAACAATATGATCAGGGATAACGACTCCAACCTGACCGGCGACGATGTGCGCGAGGGCCTGACGGCGATTATTTCTGTCAAAATCCCTGAGCCTCAGTTCGAAGGCCAGACGAAGACGAAGCTTGGGAACAGCGAAGTCCGGGGAATCGTTGAATCGTTATTTGCTGAAAAGCTGCAGGAGTTCATGGAAGAGAATCCAGCCGTCTCACGCCGGGTTCTAGAGAAAGCGCTGCAGGCTTCAAGAGCTCGCGAGGCGGCACGGAAGGCCCGTGAGCTGACGCGCCGGAAGAGCGCGCTGGAAGTAAGCGCACTTCCAGGCAAACTAGCAGACTGCTCCTCTAAGGATGCTTCGATCAGCGAACTGTACATCGTCGAAGGGGACTCCGCCGGCGGATCAGCCAAGCAGGGACGGGATCGGCATTTCCAAGCGATTCTGCCGCTGAGAGGTAAAATTCTTAACGTAGAGAAGGCCCGTTTGGACCGTATTCTCGGTAATGCGGAAATTCGGGCGATTGTTACGGCGCTAGGGACGGGGATCGGCGAAGAGTTCGATCTTGCCAAGGCTCGTTATCACAAGGTGATCATCATGACGGATGCGGATGTTGACGGTGCGCATATCCGTACCTTGCTCTTAACCTTCTTCTTCCGTTACATGCGAAAGCTGATTGAGGCTGGCTATATTTATATCGCACAGCCACCGCTCTTCAAGATTGAGCGGAACAAAACAATACGCTATGCCGGCTCGGAACAGGAGCGCGATGAAATCATTGCTGAGTTCGGTGAGAATGCCAAAGTCAACGTGCAGCGCTATAAGGGACTAGGCGAGATGAATGCTGAGCAGCTCTGGGAGACAACGATGGATCCCGAGAGCCGTACGATGCAGCAGGTATCCATTTCCGACGCGATTCAGGCCGATGCGATCTTCGATACGCTGATGGGCGATAACGTTGAACCTCGCCGTGATTTCATTAATGAGCACGCTAAGTACGTGACGAATCTGGATATATAAGCAGAATACAAGGTGCTGTCTTGTCATGGACAGCACCTTTTTTAGGTGGATAGGTGGTCGTGATTATTAGCCGCTCTGCCATGCCTTACTTTGCGGATTTAAGCCTTCCGTAGGCTACTGCATATCGCCGAACCTTTTTGTAAATCCCTTTATCCTGCAGCCATTTGAAGGGAAATAGTGCAGGCTTCGTATTGACCTCCAGTATCCACACCCGGAAATTCTCATCGATGGCAAGGTCAAGGCCAATCTCCTTAAGGCGGGGATATTTGCGCGATAGCTGCGATGCTGCGCTAACTCCGAGAGCTTTCATTTCCTTGTATAGGTTGTTGAACTGTGCAGGCGTCAAATAAGGACCCAGCAAATCCTCGATCGGCAGAACCGTTCCTCCGCTATGATGATTGGTAACAATTTTATTGGGGGCGGCGATGCGACCAATGAATGCTGTAGTCTCCCATGTCTTCTGGGGCGTTTTTTGCACAAGGGCGCGGATATCAAATTTTCGGCGCCTATGGGTTAATAGCGAAATTCCTTTTTGGAGCAAATATGTTTTTTGACCGATTTTCTTTTTGATGGCTTGATGAAGGGCTTCTATACTTGGATAAGTTTCGGTTTGGGTCTCAAACTTCAGTTTGTACGACAGGGCAGCGTTCTCGTCAGCATCATCTTTCCATTTTTCTACACACATAACGCCAATGCCGTAAGTTCCGCAATCCGGTTTGATGTACACCATATTATAGGCGCCTAGCATGTCTTGCAGGTGGGCAAGGGAGTATTTACGTGTCTCCGGAATATAGGGCAGAATATGATCTTTTTTGTTCAATGCTTTGGTCTTTTCCCATTTGCTTGCAACTCGCTGAATCGCCAATTCATCTTCCTTCCTTTCTTGAAAGGTTTGTTGTACATTTTCTTCATGGATGAAAACATAGGACAGAAGAGATAAAAAATGATATAATTATGTGATGTAGGAATCTTGTTAGTTCATTGGCGTGTAAAGAAAATGCCTATATCCGTAGTATATGAACGAAAGCAGCAATGGGAGTGGACACATCACTATTTTTCAGTCATAACGGGTAGATTACCGGGAAAACAAATACGTTTAATTGTGCTTAAAATGTGAAAGTAATATAATAGGTACTAGTGGCTTACCGGTTTTTTCAAGGTTTTCCCGAACATAGGCATTTGGATAGAATTTGAAGGAGGTCCAGCATGGCGGAAGAAAAATTTTCGCAAATCATAGATCGGGACATTAATGTGGAAATGCGCGAATCCTTTATGGATTATGCGATGAGCATTATTGTCAGCCGTGCTCTGCCAGATGTTAGGGATGGCTTAAAGCCGGTGCATCGTCGTATTCTATATGCGATGTCCGAGCTTGGGATGTATCCCGATAAGCCGTATAAGAAGTCGGCGAGAATCGTCGGCGAAGTTATTGGTAAATATCATCCGCACGGGGATTCGGCAGTATATGAAACGATGGTCCGGATGGCCCAGGATTTCTCTATGCGTTACATGCTTGTAGAAGGTCACGGCAACTTCGGTTCTATAGATGGTGACTTTGCTGCGGCAATGCGATATACCGAAGCGCGCTTATCCAAGATTGCGATGGAGATGCTGCGCGATATCAATAAAGAAACGATCGATTTCATGCCAAACTATGATGGTGAAGAGCATGAACCTGTCGTGCTTCCGGCACGGTATCCGAACCTGCTCGTCAACGGGGTGTCCGGTATTGCTGTTGGTATGGCGACGAATATTCCGCCGCATAATCTAGGCGAGGTCATCGACGGAGTTCAGGCGATGATCAAGAATCCGGATATCGACTCGCTAGAGCTGATGGATTATATCCAAGGCCCAGATTTCCCAACTGCCGGTTATATTATGGGGCGCTCAGGCATTCGCCAGGCATACACCACTGGTCGCGGTTCCGTGACCATGCGAGCCAGAACGACGATCGAAGAGAATAACAATAAAGCACGCATTATTGTGGACGAGCTTCCTTACCAAGTGAATAAGGCCAGACTCGTTGAGAAAATCGCTGAACTCGTTCGCGAGAAGAAGATCGACGGAATTACCGATTTGCGGGACGAATCCGACCGTAACGGGATGCGCGTAGTCATTGAGCTGCGCCGTGACGTCAATCCGAATGTCGTGCTGAACAATTTATATAAGCATACGTCCTTGCAGAGTACTTTTGGCATTAACATGCTTGCGATTGTAAACAATGAGCCGAAGATTCTGACCCTTAAGGAAGTTCTTCATCATTATTTGCAGCATCAAGTGGATGTTATTCGCCGCCGGACGGAATTCGAGCTGAAGAAAGCGGAAGCGCGTGCTCATATTCTGGAAGGATTGCGAGTTGCACTTGATAATTTGGATGAGGTCATTGCCCTGATTCGCGGATCGCGTACGACGGAAATTGCCCGTACAGGGTTAATGGAGCGGTTCGGGCTCAGCCAGGAGCAAGCCCAAGCGATTCTCGATATGCGTTTGCAACGCCTGACTGGCTTGGAGCGCGAGAAGATTGAGGAAGAATATAATGAGCTTCTGCAGAAAATCGCCGAGTATCGCGAGATTCTTGCGAACGAATCACTCGTTCTGCAAATCATCAGCGACGAGCTTCAAGAGATTCGCGAACGCTTTGCCGATCCGCGCCGTACGGAAATCACGGTCGGTGCAGAGAGCATTCTCGATGAGGACTTGATTCCGCAGGAAGATGTCGTCATTACGATTACACACACCGGCTATATCAAACGTCTGCCATTGACCACTTATCGGAGTCAGAAGCGCGGCGGACGGGGTGTCGTGGGCATGGATACGAAGGATAATGACTTCGTGGAGCATCTGTTCGTAACGAATACGCATCATTACTTGATGTTCTTTACGGATCGAGGCAAAGCGTATCGCCTGAAGGCCTACGAAATTCCAGAGCTCGGCCGGACAGCTCGCGGGACGCCGATCATTAACCTAATCCAGATCGAACAAGGGGAGACGGTTAACGCAGTTATTCCGGTAGAGAAGTTCGATGAGGAAAAGTACCTTTTCTTCGCGACACGCCAGGGGATCGTCAAGAAGACGCCACTGGAGGACTATGTCAACATCCGCAGAGGCGGGCTGATCGCCGTGAACCTGCGGGAAGACGATACGCTGATCGACGTAAGACTTACCGATGGCGAGCAAGAAATGATTATGGGGACGGCCCAAGGGATGTCCATTCGTTTCCCGGAAAGCGATGTCCGCTCTATGGGCAGAGCAGCTACCGGGGTGAAAGGCATCACGCTTGATGAGGGAGATACGCTAATCGGTATGGATGTTATCGTCCCTGATCAGGATATCCTGATTGTAACGACCAAAGGTTACGGTAAGCGCACCCCTGTCTCCGAATATCGGATTCAGAGCCGTGGCGGTAAGGGAATCAAGACGATTAACGTTACGGAGAAGAATGGTCCAGTCGTCGGCCTGAAGGTTGTTAAAAATGATGAGGACTTGATGATTATTACCAGCAGCGGTACGCTCATCCGCACGAGCATGGAAGGCATTTCAACCATGGGACGTAATACGCAGGGCGTGAAGCTGATCAATATTCGCGAGGACGATGCTGTTGCTACCGTCTGCCGCTCGGACAAGAGCGAAGAGCAGGACAGTCATGAGAATGATGAGGATAGCCTGGAAGGTGCATTAAGCCCAGAAACGGCAAACGCCGAAGATCATGGCGGGGTAGATGAATTAGACGCAGCAGATACAAATGGCGATATGGATTCATCTGAAGAATAAACAGGCTGCTTCTCGCAGCATAATTATAATAAGCGGTACCCCGACGGGGTGCCGCTTATTTGTGTTTAAAACAATAAAAACAATTTAACTCTCATGTACTTGCACAAATATCGTTCCGAATAGAGAATCTCCAACATAAGCGTCCAACTTCCACATCCCCTTCGCGGGCAATGACATTTGCGATGGAATATGACGATCTGCCCCATTGTTAGCTGAGCCCAGAGAAATATCCTCTAACATGGTTACGGATTCACCGCCGTTTTCAGGGCGTGCAACCACTTTGAATTTTCCGTTCAGTTCCTGTTCATCGCCCCATAAATGCCACATGTATTTCTGGACCTTATTAGGTTTGAATCTCATAACATCTGAATCCTCATATAGAAATCCAATTCGGCCTTCTTCTCCAATCATAGAGTAGCCATTCGATTGAAAGAGCGGGCTTTCCTCCCAGGGTTGTGATTCGCTACTCAGGTTGTCCGCACTTTTCATACAGCCCGTCATCGTAACAACGATCAAAATCAAAAATACCGATATCCCCCATCTTTTAACCAAAACAATTCCCTCCTTTTGGTAAATAGCGCGGAAAACCATGTTTTGTTACGCATTAAATTTAAATAATTAACCTATTAAGATATCTTTTATGAAAAGGAGATTGTTGGGGCAATCGAGCCATACTATAATAATGACAATAGTACTATTTTGTTGGTATTTCTTACTAAATACATAGGGAGTATATCCTAAGTAGAGAGTTGAGGAGAGAATGTGTAATGAATAAGATCCCTGTGACAGAACTGAAGCCCGGATTAAAAATCGTAAACAACGTATACAGTCCCTTAGGCGGATTATTACTGCAAAAGGGGAAGGTGCTGTTGCCGAGGGATTTGGATATTTTACGCGCGTTCCTAATTTCGGCGGTAGAAATCGAGGGAGCGTTTGAGTCCTCGAACTTGAGTGAGGCTAATACGGATAAATCCGCTCAGGCGAGAGCAAAGGCAGGAAAGGCAGGAAAGGCCCCCTCGGCTCCTGGAGAGTCAGAAAATGAACATACGATCAGCATGCTTCATCAAGAGTATGACCGGATGCTGCACTTAACGAAAAGTGCCTTCCAGTCCGTATTGGCTGCCGAGCTTCCCATATATGAGCTGCGGCGTCAGTTGGAGGTTTTACTCAGTCAATTGAAGTATTATAAAGTATTGACGTTTACGCCGCGTAATATAAATGAATATGATTACCTGTACCATAATGCCATTCTTTCTGCAATGACGTCTTATTTGCTTGCCCAGTGGCATGGCCTGCCGCAAAAGGATTGGATGCAGGTCGCCTTTGCCGGTCTGCTGCATGACATCGGGAACACGAAGATTGATCCACTCATTCTGTATAACCCGAATTCTCTTACGGAGAGCGAGGCCGAAGAAATGCGTATGCATACGACGTACGGATATCAACAACTTCGAAAAACGTCAGCCATCAATGAAGGTGTTCGTCTCACCGCGCTGCAGCATCATGAGAAGATGGACGGTTCCGGATATCCGTTTCATTTGATGGGAGACAAAATACATATTTATGCGAGGATTGTAGCGGTAGCTGATATTTTTCATGCAATGACCCTTAACCGGAGGTACCGGAAAGCGCAATCCCCATACTTGGTTCTGGAGCAGTTAAAGTCTGAAGCATTTGGCAAGCTGGATCCGAGTATCGTACAAACCTTCGTCGAAAAGGTTACGCAGTTCCATAATGGCATGAAGGTGCTCCTTAGCAACGGTAAAACGGGTGAAATTGTATTCTCCGACCGCAATCATCCTACCCGGCCGATGGTATCGGTTAACGGTGAAATTTATAATTTGATGCAGGACACCAGTTTGCATATTGAGGAAGTTCTTTCCTAGTCTTGCTTTTAGGATAGGAAATAGGATATAGTAATACTTGCTGCAGAGATAGTAGAGAGTAGAGATTTCAGAATCTAAAAAGTTTTTTAAAAAAACTCTTGCAATTATCCGCAGCAAGTGTTATATTATAAGAGTTGCCACTGAAACAACGGCAACACGCAAAACAAGGTTGATCTTTGAAAACTGAACAACGAGTGAGCGGGTTTCACGGAAGTGAAATCTAAATAATAGAGTCAGATGCAAATCTGATCTCGTCAGATTCAAAATGAGCAAGTCAAACTTTATTGGAGAGTTTGATCCTGGCTCAGGACGAACGCTGGCGGCGTGCCTAATACATGCAAGTCGAGCGGAGTTATTTTGGAAGCTTGCTTCCGAAATAACTTAGCGGCGGACGGGTGAGTAATACGTAGGCAACCTGCCTGTAAGACTGGGATAACTGCCGGAAACGGTAGCTAATACCGGATAAATCATTTCGCCGCATG
>NZ_WNZW01000016.1 GCF_009725165.1 Paenibacillus woosongensis | reverse complement strand
CTGAGCACGTTTGGTGGCAATGGCGGAGGGGTTCCACACGTACCCATCTCGAACACGACCGTTAAGCCCTCCAGCGCCGATGGTACTTGGACCGCAGGGTCCTGGGAGAGTAGGACGTCGCCAAGCAGTTTAATAAACTAATATGAAAACGACTCTACATGGTGGAGTCGTTTTTGCTATTAATAGGACTCGTCCCCTTCCTTATTATATATACCTTCTATTGGCAGAGCAGGAGAACTAGCCGGTATGGTAGGTGACGATACCACTAAAACGATAGCAGTTATGCAATCAATAACATTAATTACCACATGCTACCCGCGTACGTTCTTTAATTTGAATTTATCATATGTATCGGATTCAAGTGCGAACTTAAAGCCCTCTGGTCAGCTTGACTACAACAAATTGTGCGTGGTAATATAAATTAATCATTACTAAGGAGAAATGTTGATGTCGGCGGTAGTTCTTAACTAACCAAATTCCATACTTGAAGTTTTCAACAGTCCCAAAAACCAATTGCTGAAATAGCAAGGTTTATTTCGTTATGGACACCATGAGGACTTCGGAATTAGTTAAGAACAACGGATAATGATCAAGGCCTTAGTGCTGCCTATTGTTATGCACCCACAATCCGTGCTGTTTTCAGCTCGGATTTTTTTGTTTTTTTGCGGTGTTTATTTAGGCAGATTCCAAAAAGGGCAGGGATGACGTATGTTCATTCCTGCCCTTTTTTATTTTCATTATGGTGAAATTACAGTTTATAGGAGGGTTTGTATGAAGACGTATATCGAACAAGTAAGTGAGCATATTCTACTGCAAGAAGGAACACAGGTGATCAAGCAGCTCTTACTCGAATGTTACTTGAACCCGGGAATTTCAACAAAAGAATTGGCACGAAAAACGCTGCTTCCGACCCCTGTCGCTGCGGCTATTAAACGGGAATTTATTAAAGCAGGGGCGCTCGTCCAGGATCGCGGTGTCCGCTGCACAACTGACGGACTTGCATGGATTGAGCAGGAATGGGGATTCCGTGGCTTGGATCAATCCCTTTATCACGATTTGTTTAATGAGATAAGATGGATTGAAAGTCTAAAAGATATGTTACCTATTCTGGAGGAAATATTATCACAGCGGCCGTCTGTAGATGTTCAGATCGATCAGTCCAAATGCACACCCGAAACGAGCTTACGCCGAGCTATTCTTTGTTTGAAGCACCATGCGTTGATCGGAAAGAAAATTTTATGCGTAGGCGATGATGACCTGGTAAGTGTGTCTATTGGTTTGCTGCTACAGCGGTTGTTTCCGGATATCGGGCACAGCGTTGCGCATGTGGATGTTCTGGATATTGACGAAAGATTCCTAAAATATATTGAATCGATTGCGGAGGAGTGGGGATTACCAATTACGTGCCACCGACTTGATTTGAGGGAGCCACTACCGGAAAACCTTCACAAGCAGTTTGATTGTTTCTTTACGGATCCTCCGTATACGCTTCAGGGAATGGGTCTTTTCGTATCACGCGGTATACAAGCTTTGAAAAGGGAGAAGGGGCTGCCGATATTTCTCTCTTTTGCCCATAAATCGCCTGCCTTTATGCTTGCCATGCAGCGGGAATTTGTCCGCATGGGGCTGACGGTCAACGCTAATTTTCCGCAATTCAACGCCTACGAGGGAGCAGAAATGATTGCCAACCGGAGCCAAATGTTTATTCTGAGGACAACGGATCAGACAAAACCCGAATATATGGAGAAATTCACGGATGCCTTGTATACAGGCGAGGTGAAACAAACACTGCGTACTTACCGCTGCAAACAATGCTCCAGAGATGTGTATGTCGGTATCAACGAGGAGTTTGCGACCATTGAGCAGTTAAAGAATGAAGGATGCACGGGCTGCAGCCATGATACATTTGAACTGGTGGCCAAACAACGGGTTCCTTCAGAAAGGAATGACAAGGCTGATTATAAAGCAGGTCGAAGTTCGTGATTTTTGAAAAACTACGTACGGACTAAATGAGCGCTTTGAACAGGAAGGGGCTGTACAACGGTCTGTTAATTGCAGATGATAAGAATATACAACTCCAAAAATCGATTGATCTATATGTTAAAAAATTGAGTTTTTAAAACCCGTGGATAATTAAATCCAACGGGTTTTATTTTTATTAAAACGAATGATGAAAGGATCTAAGAGGGAAAAAGGCAAGTTACGGCAAAGGGTACAACATCTTGTCCTTAAACGTACATGTTATTGTCTCCGACATGTGACACATGTCTAATAAGGCTGAGACAGAGAGAGGCTGAGTCAAAATGTCTGAGCGTTTACTATTTGAAAACTCTGTTTAATATCGCTACAGGTCAATTTGATTTTATGGGAGACCTAATTTCCCGAATACTTCAAATTTAAGTAACACACACTAATCGAATCAAAGTATTTATTATTATGGAGGTTCATTTATGGTTTTCACAATTGCAATTACCATTGTGGCTATTTTTGCAATATGGGGTGCAGTAGCCCCTGACCAGTTGGCAAATACCGCTAATGTCGCATACAATTTCTCCATCAACAATTTCGGCTGGTTTTATTTGCTGGCTACTCTGTTTTTCTTGATCTTCACTTTTTATTTAGCATTCAGCAGGTTTGGCAGCATCCGTTTGGGAGACGACGACGATGAACCGGAATATTCCACATTATCTTGGCTGTCGATGCTATTTAGCGCAGGGATGGGAATTGGGCTTGTATTCTGGGGAGTCGCTGAACCGTTGTCTCACTATTTATCTCCGCCTGAGGGCGTAGAGGGAGGTACGACAGAAGCAGCGAGGATCTCCATGCGTTATTCTTTTTTTCATTGGGGACTGCATCCATGGGCTATTTATACAATCATCGGATTGACGCTTGCTTACTTCCAGTTTCGCAAAGGTTATAAAGGCTTAATCAGTTCAACCTTTATCCCTTTATTGGGGAAACGGCTGGCTGCCGGCTGGCTGGGAAAGGTAATCGATATTTTAGCCGTTATTGCCACTATTTTTGGGGTGGCTACTTCGCTTGGACTCGGGGCTCTTCAGATTAACGGAGGATTGCGTTATTTATTCGGGGTTCCTAATACGGCAGCATCTCAGATTGTTATTATCGTTGTTGTGACCGTACTGTTTCTCATCTCCGCCACAACAGGCTTGGACAAAGGAATTAAAATTCTCAGCAATACAAACTTAGTGATAGCAATCCTCTTAATGGTATTCGTATGGACTACAGGTCCGACCTCTTTTATTTTCGATATATTTACGACTACGTTGGGCAGCTACCTGCAGAACATAGTCAATATGAGTTTGAGGCTAACTCCTTTTTCAAGGGGAACCTGGGTCGGAGCGTGGACGTTATTCTATTGGGCCTGGTGGATCGCATGGGCTCCCTTTGTTGGAACTTTTATTGCAAGGGTATCCAGGGGAAGGACGATTAAGGAATTTGTCATTTGCGTCATGATTATACCGAGTTTGTTCGCTTTTATCTGGTTTTCGGTATTTGGCGGTACGGGCCTTCATCTGGAATTGTTCAATGCTGCCCAGTTGGCAATTGCAGTTAAAGAAGATACGACTACCGCTCTTTTTATCACACTAGAGCAGCTGCCCCTAGGTACCATATTAGCATTTATTGCTACGCTCCTTATTATGACCTTTTTTATCACTTCTGCCGATTCGGCTACCTTTGTGCTGGGCATGCTGACCTCAGACGGCAAGCTCAATCCCAGCGCAAGAGTGAAATTAACCTGGGGAATTCTGCAATCCGCCATAGCTGTAGTTCTGCTGATTAGCGGCGGATTAAGCGGCCTTCAAACTGCCTCCATTGTAGCAGCCTTACCTTTTGCAATTGTCCTGATCGGGATGTGTTTCTCACTGCTCAAAGCTCTTCAGGCTGAGGACAAAGAGCGCCGTCATCGAGAAAAACGTCAACGCCAAAAGCTGAAACGATTGCTCGAAGAACAAGAAGAATTCAAGATTCCTATGAAATAAGCTGGCGGATCCTCACATACTTCCGAGGCAAAAAGGTTACGTTGTTCGGAACGGGCTAAGAAAGCTTGCAGAAACAAGGATTCATTCGAATTTTCGGGTTAGCATCTAAATGTCTCTACCCCGATGGAATTTTCATTATACACGGCTGATTTTTTACAGATCCACCCGACCCATGAGGATACAATAGACCACTCCTGATTGTGTAGTTATGTTATGAGTTAGGAAATTCAGCTTATTAAGCTAGCGGGCAATACTGTTATATTAAATTTTATTACCGAAGTAATATAATTCATTTTCCTTGATAAATGATTTATAATAGGTCAAGGGGGTTGGACGCGAATATGAGTGCCAGAGGTGCAACCAAAGAAGCTATTTTGACTACAAGCATAAATTTATTTAATCAATATGGATTCGAAAATGTAACGATCAATCAGATTTGTCAAGAAATCAATGTGACCAAAACCGCGTTTTACTACCATTTCAAATCTAAGGACGAATTGATTTCTGAATTTTTTTCGTTTGACAACCTCGTATCCAACGACGATTTGTTGAACATTCTTGCCGTTACCGATTTGGCCGAGCAGGCCATCAAAGCGATGGAAATATTCGTGAAGCACATTGTCCGATCGGGCGTCGAAATGACGAAGGAAAATTATCGGGTTCACTTGCGAAATCAAATCCTTCCGCTCGATAAGAGCAAATCCGCGCTGCTCGGCAGCATTATTCCTGCTTTGCTTCAACGGGCCAAAGACGCGGGCCAAATCAAAAATCCGGCGAGCGCCGAGGAACTGCTGGACACTATGTGCAATCTGGCCAACGGGGTTATTCTGAATTGGGCCATGACAGGCGGCAGCTTTGATATTCTGGAAGAAACAAGAAAGCGATTTGAAATTTTGTTGGTCGTCAAATGAGATAAGAGGCAGGCAGGACGCTCCGCTCAATAGAGGGAGCGTTTTTTAGTTTGTTTTCCACGTGTAAAATATACATTACCTCGGTGTTGACATTATATTACCTCGGTAATATAATTCGGTTATTCGAAGCGAATGGAGTGATCAGATATGGAGCAAAAGGAAACAAGAACGATATTGGTGATAGGCGGTACCGGTACGCAAGGCGGCTACGTAGCCCGAGAGTTGTTACGGCACGGCCATCGTGTGCGTATTCTGACCCGCAATCCTGAATCCGAGGCCGCCCAAACGTTAGCTGCCGAAGGTGCGGAAGTGAGCCGGGGAGATTTAGCCGATCCGGCATCGCTCGGACCAGCCATGCACCAGGTAGCGGCGATTTTTTCTGTGCAGTACGCCGATCCATACGACCAGACGATTGAGCCGCGGAACGCCGCCAACATGGTCCAGGCCGCCAGGGACGCCGGAATCGAACAAGTCGTCCATACCTCGGTCGCCGGCAGCAATTTTTTTCCGCGCTGGGATAAATACGAGTATTTGGCTCGGACATGGGACAATAAATACGACATCGAAGAGTTGATCCGTGGCGGCGGTTTCCGGTATTGGACGATCTTGCACCCGTGCTGGTTTATGGAAAATTTCGTGGAGCCCCTTTCAGCCTTTATGGCACCGAAATTGAAAAACGGCGTCTTGTTCGGCACGATGCATAGAGACACGCCGTTGAAGCTTAATTCGGGGGAGGATACGGCCCAATTCGCACGCGCGGCGTTCGAAGATCCGCAGAAGTTTCATGCCAAGGATATTAATGTCGCAAGCGACGAGCTGTCCATGTCGGCAATTGCCGATACGTTAAGCCGGGTGCTTGATAAGAAAGTGGTTTTCGAAACAGTCGGCAGCGATGAAACCCGAAATCGCGGTATGCTGGAAGGCACGACTTATTTCATGGAGTGGTTGGAGGAATTCCCCGGATTCGGCTTCGATATGCAGGAAACCAGGCAGTATGGCGTGGCGCTGAAGTCGTTTGCGGAATGGGTGGATGAAAATAGAGATCGGTTCGACATTCAGTAAGTAGCTGATGTTGGCGGCGGAAGTGAACGAACATGTCCGGCGTGATGGCACATTAAAAAGATAGCCTATCTCCTGGTCAATCAGACCGAGTGAGAAAAGCGATCTTTCTCATTCATGTACTAGATGCAGGCGGGTTAGCGGCACGAGGTTGGAAAACAGCAGAGAAGAGGCGTAGCGTTGGCGTGGACTCCCAACATGAAAAAACTTCTATAAGATAAGATAAGATAAAAGCTTCTGTACTAAACGGGAGCTTTTTTGTCTAATGACACAAAAGTGGATACATTAAAAATAAGCTAAAAAGCCTGATTTATCAGGCTTTTTTTATTTTATGTAGCCAAAATTGTGTCATTAAAAAATGCACAAAAGGGACCACATTGTAGGATTTTGACACAAATGTAACAGTTACTTCAACCGACGAAGCCGCTCTTGCGGCTTCGTCGTATTTGACAGCGAAATACTGATTATAAGTCCGGGTGAAAAACTAACGATTCCTCAACCATCAGCTTGTTATACTCATCCTGTCATCAGTTGACACTATGCATCAGCATAAAGAGAACAGAAATGGAGGATGATAAAGATGAGAAGAATTAGCCAGAAAAAGTTCGGAACTATCCTTGTGGTGACACAAGCGCTCGTGTTGACGACCCTGCTATCTGCTTGCGGAAGTGCCGGTTCAAACGATTCTACTTCGTCCGTCTCTTCTCCGTCGGCTTCTTCATTGGGAGTCGCTTCGGCCAACGGGACTACAGCCACGACGGAATCCGGATTCACCGTAACAGGGCCGATCAATGGGGGCGAACACAAGCAGCCGTTCGGCGCTTATTTCGGTGATATGAAGAAGCTCGGATATGTAGAAGAGGAATACTTTGTTGAAGGCGTAGCCCAGCGGTATGAGCCGGTTGGAAACCTGACGCCCGACGGCAAGTGGAATTTGAAGCCGGATGATACGGCTCCTTATAAGACCAGGATATTGGTCCGTAGACCGATCGATCCGGCGAAATTTAACGGGACGGTATTGATGGAGTGGGCAAACGTCAGTAACGGATATGAGATTTCCTTTGCCGATCCGCACGGGCTATACCAAAACGGATTCGCCTATGTCTCCGTGTCAGCGCAGCCCCTTGGCGTCGAAGGCTACGAGGACAACAACCAAGGATTGAAGGCGTGGGACCCCGATCGTTACGGTAGCCTGTCCATTCCCGATGACGGTGTGTCTTATGATATCTTTACCCAAGCCGCCAGGGCAATCGGACCGAATCGGAAAGGTGACGTCGATCCGATGGGGGGCTTACCGGTCAAGAAATTAATTGCAATCGGTGGTTCGCAATCAGGTAATCGAGTGCTGGCTTACGCGAACGGCGTTCAGCCCATCGAGCATACATTCGATGCGCTAATGCCGATGCTCGAGGCCGGTTCGGCTTCCGACTTCGAAAGAGAACTTGCACATGCGGACGTAACTAAACATAGTCGCGTCGTGAAGGCCAAAGTGCGTGACGACCTCAAGACGCCGGTGATGAAAATCAACACGCAGACTGAAGGGTTGTTCTATGTTCCGTTGCGGCAACCGGATACGGATCTCTATCGCTCGTGGGAGATCGCCGGTGCCTCGCATGCACCAACCCGGCAGATGGAATTGATTCGGCAGAAGACTGATCGTGACGGCCTGACCAACTCGTTGGACACGTATTCACCGTATCGCTCCAGCGACGTCAACTGGCTGTATACCGTCGACGCGGCCATCCTTCATGTTCATGATTGGATCAACGGCGGGGAGGCACCTCCGAGCATGAAGCCTCTCGAAATCGCCAGCAATGGAATGGATTATTCCTATGATGAATTCGGCAACGCCAAGGGAGGTGTTCGCTTACCAGAGCTGGAGGTTCCGATTGCCCGGTATGCGGTCAGCCCTGTGTACGGCCTTGGGGGTTTTACTATTACGTTCACGGCTGAGCAACTTAAAAAGCTCTACCCGACGCATGATGATTATGTGGCCAAAGTGAAAGCTGCGGCAGAGGCTGCCGAAAAAGCGGGGGTCATTCTACCGTACCGGGCTGATGAATATATCCGGGCGGCGAAGGCTGCCCCAATTCCGACCCCGGCAATGCCGGATTTGCCGAAGGTATCGGATATAATGAAGAAGGTCCAACAGACCCGATAATCGCTTACGTTACCCTCCCGGATCAGAACAAGCGCACCGGCAAGACCAGCGACAATTCTCTGTCCTTGCCGGTGCAATAAAGGAGGTTTTGGAATGAAAATTTTACTTGTCGAGGATGAGGAAGAATTGTCCGATATCGTCAGTCGCGGATTGCGCAAGTACGGCTATGCTGTGGATAAAGCTTATGACGGCGAAGAAGCAATGGATTACTACAGCGTCAATGAGTACGATATCGTCATTCTTGATCTGAACATTCCCAAGCTAGACGGGCTGGAGGTCCTCGGAAAAATCAGACTCAATGACAATCGGACAAAGATTCTCATTTTGTCCGCCCGGAGCGCAGTCGACGACCACAAAGGCAAAGCTATCGCTACTGAACAGCTACTAAACCATGTATGGGATAGCGATGCTGCTCTCTATCCGGATAGCTTGAAATACCATATTCATTCTATAAAGAAGAAGCTTGTGGAAGCCGGTTGCCCTCCTGATCTTATTCAAAATATTCGCGGTGTCGGCTATAAGGTCGAGGAAACGTCGGGATGAAGATTGCGAACAAGCTTTCATTACGCATTAGGATTACGCTCCTGGCCGGCGGCATTCTGGTCCTCTGCTCTATTATTTTAACGGGTGCCGCATTTTATAATGCTTATACTTTATTTTACGAATTGACGGCAGCCGAAGTGTTGCTTCCTCCGAACGCGCCACAGAGCGCTGAGCTAGGCGATGTTCCTATTAACACGGTCAGGTCTACCGTATTAGCTGCCAAGGCACATTTCGATCATGTTGGTCTAACGACCCTAGCAGCTGTATCCATACTCGGAATGGTGATGGTCTATACTGTAGCAGGGCGTTCGTTATTGCCCATCCATCGCTTAAGCAAAACGATCGCTACTATAACTGAAGCCAATCTAAAGAAAAGGATTCCCGAAGAAGGACGCAAAGACGAGGTCGGGGCGCTCGGGCATTCTTTTAACGTCATGCTAGATAGGCTCGAAAGATCGTTCGTCAGGCAAAAACAATTCTCCGCGAATGCGGCCCACGAACTCAAGACGCCGCTCGCCACAATCAACGCCGGCATACAGGTGCTTCGTCTGGAAGAAGCGCCGACGGTGGCCGATTACGAAGAGACATTGACCACGGTCGAACGCAACGTGAAGCGGCTTATGGCCGTCGTAGACGACTTGTTGACGCTATATGACGAGCAAGACGAAGGCTCTATAGACGCGGTTAACTTAAAGGAGATGTTCGATACGATATGCGGCGAACTTCGCTTCCGGTTCGAAGAGAAGCAATTGGAGGTTGACTTGCATTGTGAGCTGCAAACCGTACAGGCCAATCCGGTCTTGTTGTATCGGGCATGCTTCAACTTGGTCGAGAATGCGGCCAAATATAATAAGGACGGCGGCAGGATCTGGATCAAGACGTTTGCGGAAGATAGGGGCGGCAAGATTGTCATTTACGATACCGGCCGCGGAATTCCAGCCAGTGAACTGCAATCTATTTTTGATCCGTTCCATCGAGTGAACAAGTCACGTTCACGTAAGGAAGGTGGTGCCGGGCTGGGACTTTCCATTGTCAAATCTATTGTGGAGAAGCATGGATGGCGAGTTTCGGTGGAGAGTGTGCCGGAACAAGGATCGACATTTACCATTATGTTTTGAATGGGGGAATAACAATGGGATTGATGCAGAACAAAGCCGGTTTGATTATCGGGGCAGGCTCTGGGATTGGGAGAGCAAGCGCTTTGGCTTTTGCAAGAGAAGGAGCCAGGGTGATGGTGTAGGATTTCAATGAAGAGTCCGGTCAGGACGCCGCTCGTTCAACTGTTTTTTGAGCTCCAGAACAAGCGGCTGCGATGCAGGCGCGAATCCCGCTCGGACGAATCTCTGAACCCCAAGATCAAGGAAATGCGGCGGTGTAGCTGTGCTCTGACATGGCTAAATATGTAACAGGCGTCGCTTTGCCGGTAGACGGCGGATTTGTGGCGGGAAAATAGCAAACCGGGTTAGGTGGCTTGTGCGGGGTACCTAGCTGAACAGAGAAAGGATTGGAACTGAGAAAGAAGGTTGAGGTATTGCTACGGTTATTTCATCAGGCAGCTTTCTCAAAATGAGTTCGGTAAAGTACCGAACTCATTTTAAATCCAAATCTAGGGACCAGTCGTTTTGTGCATTCTTGTATTAGGGTATGGCTTGTATTCGACCATGCAGATCGAAAATTCAAGAATTCAAGTAACAGGGAACAATAATTGTCGAGGGACAAGAACATCAGCCGATTACCGATTAGATAAGTATCTAATACCATTTTATTAAGCTACCTGTCAGAATAATTATAATGAGATTGATTTTTTTTAATTCTGAGGTAAAAAAGCTTATACTTTACCTAAGACGATGAACTCAGTCAATGATTTTTTCTTTGCATGAAAAGCGAATATCACTTCGAAAACTAAAATGATATAGGAGAAAGTGGTAATGGCAAATATTATTGATATAGCAAAGCGTGCGGGTGTGTCGGTATCAACAGTATCAAGGGTGCTAAATAATCATCCTTACGTATCTGAGTCTAAGCGGAAAGCAGTGCAAGATGTGATTGATGAATTGGATTACACACCAAATCGCTTAGCAGTAAATTTAATCCGTAAGGTGACAAGGAGTATCGGTGTAGTCATGCCTTACAACAACAATCAAGCATTTGATCAGCTGCTGCATGGCGTACTTAATCGATCGGTTGAATATGAGTATTCTGTGATGGTTCTTCCTACGAAATATGACCCTCAAATAGAGCTTAGTTACTTAAATATGTTGAAGAATAAACAACTGGATGGAATCGTTATTACATCGCGCTCGAACACTTGGGAGACGATAATACCATATACCAAATATGGAACAATTGTTGCGTGCGAGTTTACGGACCATCATGAGATTGGCTGCGCCTATGTGGATCGATATGCATCTTTTTTAGATACGTTTCAACTGTTAAAGGATAAAGGTCATTCACAGGTCGCTTTTACAACAGCAAGAGGAGAAGAGAGCACTAGTACATCGCTGATAATTAAAGCGTATAAAAAAATTTTTGGTGATCTGCCTGCAGGATATCATATCAGTGATTGTCACAGCATTGATGATGGGTTAAGAGTGGCTCAACAACTGCTTAATATGGAGGTTAGACCCACGGCTGTTTACGCGAACGGTGATGAAGTTGCAACGGGCTTTTATCAGTATGCAAGGAGCATACAATTGAAAGTACCGGATGATCTAGCGATTATTGGCCAAGAGAATCAACCTGTTGGAATTGGTTTAGGCCTATCTACAGTTGATCATAAATTGGTTAAAGTCGGTGAACAGGCTTTTGATCTTGTAATTGAAAACTCTCAAAATAAGGTGAAAATTCCTTATCATATCATTGTACGGCAATCAATATAACTGTTGACCTGAAAAGGATTTCATCCTTTAGCATTCATTAAGGGAGCTTTTTTATAAATGCTAGGAGGATGAAATTATGTACAGTACCGTTATTTTTGATATTGATGGCACAATAATAAATACTGAACAAGCGGTGTTGGGATCCTTACAGAAATTGCTGGAGAAAAATTATGATCGGAAAATGGAGCAGCATGAACTCGCATTTGTGCTCGGAATCCCGGGAACAGTATCCTTGGGGCAACTAGGTATTGAAGATATTGAACATGCGAATAAATGCTGGAATGATCTTATGAGTGATTACCGGCATACCATTCATGTATATGAGGGTTTTCAACAAGTGTTTACTAACCTTAGGGAGCAATCGATTGTAACAGGGGTTGTAACTTCTAAGACAAAAAAAGAGTTTCAAGATGACTTCGTCCCATTTGGACTCTCTCATTTTCTTCCTTTTGTTATATCTGCAGAAGATACAGAGCTACACAAACCTCATCCGGAGCCATTACTTAAATTTCTTGAACTATCTGGTGTAAAAGCTGACACATCTATATACATCGGTGATACCATTTATGATTACGAATGTGCTAGAGACGCTGGAATAGACTTTGGATTAGCATTGTGGGGATGCAATCAACCTGATTCTATTCCAGCGAAGTATAAGTTCGAGAGTCCAGAAGAGATTTTGACTCTTTTTGATTTCAGTTAGTATTATGCTTCGCTCTAAATATTTTTCTTCATTAAGCTAATGGAATAAAAAGAGGGTGTACACTTGAAATACAAAGCAGTTTTATTCGATTTTGATGGAACACTTGCAGATACACTGCCTGTATGTTTCTATTCATTTCAAACAATCTTTAAGAAATACGATGGCAGAACTTTGTCTAAAAAAGAGATGATCGAAATGTTTGGCCCATCGGAGACTGGTATCATTGAACAAAATTTGCAGAATAAAGAAAAAATGACGGAAGCAATAGAAGATTATTATTCTTGTTACGAAAGAGAGCATTGTAATTTAGTAAGGATGAATGAGGAAATAATTTATATGATTGAACACCTAAGGAAGAGAAAAATCTCAATTGGTATTGTAACAGGCAAGGCTAGAAAAAGTTTAGAAATATCACTTAAGCACCTATTCTTAAGTGAATTTTATAAAGTAGCTATTAGTGGTGATGATGTAGTTAACCCAAAACCGCACCCAGAAGGTATTAATAAAGCATTAAAAGTACTCGGAATTTCTCCCCAAAATACACTCTATGTTGGAGATAGTAATGCAGATATTGAGGCTGGAAAAAGAGCAGATGTGGAAACAGCTGGGGTTAACTGGCTTATTAATTCACACGGAAGTGCATTTACGATTAAACCAGATTATGAGTTTTCAAGTATAACAGATTTCATGAAAATCTTCTGAGTAATCTGAGTGGGGATCATTTGAAATCTTGGTACTATCGAAGAAGTGGAAACTGTATTGCTCAAACACTGATATTTTCGGCCGCTTAAAACAAATTTAAAAACCCACTGATTAAATTAAAAATAAATCAGTGGGTTTAGCTTTATATTCGAAATGGTAAAAGAGTAGAGCTAAATATATTTGTTCGTTAAACCCACTGATTAAATAAATCAGTGGGTTCAGTTTGTTATTTAATGATAAAAGAGTAGAGCTAAATAAATCATTCGTTTGTGACACAAACCATGTGAAATAATGTTGTCGTAGTTTGACACACTGCATGCTCCTTTATAGACATATGTACAAAATACGGATTTTGTGAAAATGTCAAAGAAAACCCGCGTTGCTACGCGGGTTTATCGATCCATATTATTTACAGCATTACGCATCTCTTCATCTGTTAAGTGTGTGTATATCATCGTTGTTTGAATAGATGAATGCCCTAATTGATTCTTCAATCTTGGCACATCATTATTTTCTAAATGATATCGCGTTGCAAATGAGTGTCTAAGCGAATGCACTGTTAAAGAGGGTTTCCCAAAAGCAGTTGCATATTTTTCAACCAGCTTTTCAATTGAGCGTTGTGTCAAACGCCGGCTTTTTCCTTTACGACCTACAGGAGCTGCAATAAATAAATAGTTCTCGTGTTTATCTGGTACATATCTTGCTTCTCTGATCTGCAGATAATTTTCTATATCCAATAAAGCCTGCTTACTGAAGTAAACATATTGTTCTTTATCACCTTTTCGTACCACTCGTACTAAAGCTTTATTCATATCTAAGTCATCAATATTAATGCCTGCAACCTCGGACAATCTAAGCCCTGAACCCAAAATCAGCGAAACAATAGCTGTGTCACGCTCCCGATTGAATTGATGAAACGTAAAGATCCGCTTATTATCTTTATGTAGTTCGCCGAAATCATAAGCTACAAATTGCCTAAATGATTCAAAATCATCTTCTCTAAGGATTTTTCCTTCAATTCGGTTTGCAATGGTTTCTTGGCTTTCTTTGACGGCATTTAAGTCTACTTTGGCCATCACATTTCGTTGAAGATAAGGCCTCAGATCGCTTGTTTCAGCCTTATTCTGAAGGTAATCAAACAAAGATTTTAACGAGGACAATTTGCGATTTATCGTAAGTTTCTTGTTTCCAAGCTGATAATCCAGGAACGACAAAAAATTTTCCACTTCACGAACGGTTAATCGCTCTAGAGTTTCTAAGTTTATTTCTTTTCGACTTGATGAAGTTAGATTCTCAGCAATCAGCCAATCAAAAAATATAATGTAATCATGGCAATAATTAAGAAGTGTCGTTGGAGATAATTTGCGTTTTTTACTATCGATAAATTCTGTAACATACCAAGGTAAATCCGACAGTTTTTCATCAATTCGTTGCATATAGTGCATTTTCATTTGTTTATCCATAAATGTGCAAACCTCCATGATTCCAATATACTTAATTATTATTTATTCGTCAAATTATTATTTTACGTAATTATATAGATACTACTCCCTGAATAAAACAACCCTGTTCCCTTTCCATTTTTTATTTCTTATGTTTTGTTATTTCAGGATTCCCCGCCTATAAAGGTACATCACTAATTAGCCGTATTCTCTTCCGAAGTCTTCCATCTTCTCAAGAATCGGCAGTAATTTTTTCCCCTTGTCTGTAAGCGAATACTCTACCCGTGGAGGAACTGACCCTCATTGATATCCCCCCTAAAGGTACAAAAAGTTGTACTATGTTCATTTATATTGCCCTCTTTGCGAATCCAACGAAAAATTTTATGATAGTGTCAATGTCACCGGGACAGAACTTCATTGGCCAATATTTAGTTAAAGCAGTCTTACGGAGTTATTATATCAAATAAATGTGGAGATGAATTACATGAATGAAACCATTTCATTGCTTCATAATCATGTATCTGTGCGATCTTTTACCAATAAACCCTTGACAGAAGAACAGCGAGAAGCAATCTATAAAGCAGCCAGTCAAACTTCATCATCCAGTCTTCTTCAAGCTGTTTCGATTATTCGAATCACAAATCCTGATCTTCGAAAAAAAGCGATGCAGCTCAGTATGGATCAACCCTATATTGAAGAAGCACCAGAGTTTTGGATTTTTTGTGCAGATTTCAACCGTAATCATCAAATTGCCCCAAAGGTGGATATTGAATATATTGAATTTCTATTGGTTGGTACGTTCGATGCTGGACTGATGGCACAAAATGCTTTAACAGCAGCCGAATCCATGGGACTTGGTGGTGTATTTATCGGAGCTGTCAGAGCTAATATTAACGAATTATCTGACCTATTGAAATTACCGAAGTATGTGATACCTTTGGTGGGATTATGCCTCGGTACCCCGGCAGAAGAAAAACCTGAACTTAAGCCGCGGCTGCCTCAATCCATGGTCATGCTAGAAAATCAGTATCAACCACTGGATCAAGAGAAATTAGCCATCTATGATGAAGCCATGTTGAAGTATTATGAGAGCCGTCCGGTTATGGCTCCCTTCACAGTGAAAAGAGTAAAAGGATGGAGTGACCATATCCAAGATCATCTCCAGAGAAGTATTCTCCCTCAAATGATGAACTATTTGAACAAGCAAGGATATGCGAAAAAATAAAGTAAGCTTAAAGTCCCCATCTGCTGCACAGGTGGGGACTATTTTAAGCCTACGTTTCTATAGTTGCTCAAATGCTGAAGCTAAAGATGTGATTCATTCGCTTGGAAGTGATCCATAAGTTCAGATACCGCTCGTTCTGCAGATCGTAACGCACCTTCCAGATGTCCGCCTTGTGTCGGAGCGGTTTCCGTACCCGCAAAAAAGATCTTTTTATCCCAGCTCTGCATACCTACTGGAGGGCCATAATTGGGATCTTCAGTTACAGCTGTTGCCGGATCGTTCGACCAATCCTTATAGAGAAGAGCAAGCGTATGTCCCGCAAGCGGCCCAAAGAGTCGAATTAATTGCTCTTTGACAAGCTTCATTATTCTTTCCTCTCCTAACTCTTCACGCCTCTTCGCCGATATGCCAAAAAAACCAAACAGTCCCCCCACGCCGGTAACAGGTGATGCATCATGGATTTCCTGCAGCGGTCCTGCCCAGCTTGTTGCGAAACCTGAAAGTCCCTGTTCCCGCCAAAATGGGCGTTTATAGACCGCAATCACTTTCGCATGGGATGCCATCCATGTAGGCTTGTTCAACAAACTTATCATCAGATCAGGAGCTAGCTCGGGCCTGAAAATAATGTTTCGTGCTGCGAGCCGCGGCGGCACCGTTATAATGACCGCCCTTGCCCTGATTTCTTCCTTTCCCCCATCAACCTCAATGACAAGATTGCCGTCGCCATTCTCGCTAACCGAGCTCACTCTCGTATTCAGTTGAATGATTCCTTCAGGCAGAGTAGCCGCTATGGCATCAACGAGAGCCTGAACTCCTCCCGCAAACCTGACGGCGCCTTCCATCGCTCCCTCTGGCAGCGCATATTGCTGCGGAGGCTCCTTATGTGATCGCTCTGTAACCATAAGTCCCGTTTGATATTGCAGGAATGTCTTTAAACCAAGCTCATGAACAAGTCCGGTAATGGCATGCTCATAACGCGGCCAGAACCACGTTGGACCCAAATCAAACTTTCCGAGATCAGGTCTGCCAATAACCTCTTGACTTAAAACTCTCCCGCCAATACGATCCCGGGCCTCGAGCACACGGCATGGAATCCCTTTAGCGGAAAGCAAAGAAGCTGTCCGCAGGCCGCTTAAACCTCCACCGACAATTACTACTGATTCATGTTTTTTCATATTCAATCTTGCTTAACTTTTCTTCTTACGAACCCAAAGGACAACTGGAATCAAAAGCAAAGACAGAAAAGCTCCAGCTAAGGAAAGGGTTGTGTAGCTGGATTGCTCTACAACCATACCCGATAACGCGCCGCCAGAAGCTCCGCCTAATGCGATCAAAACATCAATCGTGCCTTGGGTTTTCGCCCGAATCTGTAAAGGTGTTGCATGAACAATTGCTGCCGTCCCGCTAATCAAACCAAAATTCCAACCCAATCCAAGGAGTGCAAGGGCCAGAATAAGCATGACCATAGAATCGCCAGGTCCAAATGCTGCCAGCAAACCTGACAACAACAACGTAAATCCAGCAGCGTAAGACATGGCGATATGTCCGAATTTATCAACGAGAACACCTGTGATCAGGGAAGGTAGATACATCGCGGCAACATGAATGCCGATGACAATACCAACTGCACCCAAACCGTGTCCATGATGTTGCATGTGAACGGGAGTCATTGTCATAATCGCAACCATCACAATCTGTGTAAGAACCATAACCGTTGCGCCAATGATTATCCCCTTTTTATTGGCGACATTTTCGTGTGTTCGAGATCGTTCCGCATCTTTCGTTATGGATTCGATTCTTTGCTTTTCAGCTACGGCCCTAGCGACAAGGAACGGATCAGGTCGCAGGAAAACAAACAGCACCAGCCCGGCAATCAGATACGCCACGGCTGCCAGCATAAAAGGTCCTGACAATGGCGGAGCGCCAAAGGACGCAGCGAACTTGCCAGTCAACGTGACCAGATTCGGACCGGCAACAGCGCCAAGTGTTGTGAAAACCATAGCCATACTTATCGCTTTTGCCCGATGTGTTGGCAATGCCAAATCCGTTCCCGCATATCTTGCTTGCAAATTGGTTGCCGTGCCTGCCCCATAAAGCAACATAGAGAGGAAAAGTAGAGGTACACTGTTGAATAACACAGAAAGCACGACGCCAATAGCGCCCAGACCGCCTGTCATAAATCCTATAGCCAAACCAGGCCTGCGTCCCCATCGTTGAGAAAGTCGGCCCACTCCATAAGCGGCTGCTGCCGAACCCAGCGTAATAAGTCCTGAAGGAACTCCGGCATACCGATCTGTGCCCAGCATATCTTGAGCAAGCAACGCACCTACGGTGACCCCTGCCGCCAAGCCCGCTCCAGCAAGTATTTGTGATAAAATAACAATCTTTAACGTTTTGGCATGTAGCTGACGCTGTTTCTTCGATTCATTCACGTATTCCATAATAGAAGGCGGTAGACTCTGTGCCTTGTTACTAATATCGGAAATATTATCCAGCATGTATATTCTCTCTTTTCTATAGAATTCTATTCAGGATATGACTCTCAAAACTTGCCTATAGATATTCATTCGTTTCTAAAGATTTAGCCTCAACATTTTTTCTATTGAATCATATTGCCGAATTATTAATACGTCAAGTCAATCTAATGGGCTGGTATACCACATCAAAGACATTTCCTATGGGTGAATAACAGGAGCAAGAGAACTACAAAATAAAAAGAGAGCCAATCTTGTGATTGACTCCCATTTTGAACCTCTTCGTAAGGTTAAACTCTATGAGAAAGAAAATCAGCAACACTCTCGTACTGTATTGCCAGTTACCACAGACATTATGAAGTTACTTGACTCAGGATTTTTCTTTTGAGTATAGGTTTATGATTGATCCCCACCATTTGTTCTACTAACTTACCATCTTTAAACAGCAGCAAAGCTGGAATACTGCGGATACCAAATTGCGAAGCCAGCTCCCCTTGTTCATCGACGTTCACTGTTGCGATCGTCGCCTGATCATTAATTTCATCAGCTAATTCATGAACAATCGGAAGCTGGACTTGACATGGCCCACACCAAGGAGCCCAAAAATCAACCAAACTTACCCCCGACTGAATCGTACTTTGAAACGTTTCTTTTGTTAGTGCTACTGCTCCCACTTAAGTACCTCCTTTAATATGCCGAGTAGATTGCCTCAGACTCATTATTGAAACTGTGCAAAACTTGTACATCTTCATCACGAACTATAAGTTCTCGTGATTTGAAGATAAGTCTTTTGCATAATGACTTCGCCTTCAGTTTGTTTAAATCTGATCAATAGAAGTCCATTAATTCAATAATTCAATCGAGTAATTGAATTATAGTACTGAAATAATAATCAGTCAAGTATCCTACAACTCATTGACATATTCACCACAGCATGAAACCGTGTTTTGAGAATAGCATTCACTATATATCTTGCTTTCACAACGAGTTTCCATTACATACACTGAAACAATATTACTTTCAAATTTTTGCTCAATTGAATAATTGAATAACTTGATGTACACTATACAAGGAAAGGAAGTCTTTCCTATAGCATGAATTTACAGTATTTAAAGGGCACACCGAATGATAGTGCAGTATTTATTAAGTATTTCAAGAATTGAGGGAAAATCACGATGACTGATCCTATGCTGGATTCCGCGAAACTCTTAAAAGAAGAGCTCTACAAACAATTATCGAGAATCGGAAAAAGCCTGTCTAGCGATAAGCGTTTGGAAATTCTGACCTTATTGTCCCAGGGACCAAAAACGGTCGAAAAGTTAACCTCATCCTCGGGTATGAATTTTGCAAATGTTTCTCGTCATTTGCAGGTATTACTAGATGCCAAGCTTGTTAAATTCACAAAGAAAGGCACCAGCGCCATCTATTCATTGGCTGATCCCTCTATTGTTGACTTACTTAATTCGTTGTGGAGGATTAGCGAAAAACAACTTCCAGATATCTCAAAACTTAAACACGACTTTTTGCATAACCTGGATAACATCCAAACACTAACGATGGATGAAGTGATGGAGAAATTAAACTCAGAGTCTATCCTTCTCTTAGATTTACGTCCAAAAGAAGAGTTTGAAATCAGCCATATAAAGGGCGCTATCTCCGTTCCCATGGAAGAACTTGAATATTATATACGTGAATTACCTAAGGACGCTGAAATCATTGCTTATTGCAGAGGCCCACTCTGTGTGTATTCCGCCATCGCTGCACAAAAATTACAGGCTAGAGGATTCAAAGCTTTTCGAATGGATGAGGGCTTGAATGAATGGCAGGAACATTTTGCTCATTAAAATGGATGCGTTCAAGTCCATCAATTGAAAAATGCTCATGCGCCGAACATGAGCATTTTTTCTATATTTTCGTCAGTTGGATTTGCATCGCAAATCCCATATTTTTATCCCGACTCGTCTACTTCAACTACTTCTTCGCAAGCGTAATGGAACATTTTTGTTATCTTGTATCCAAATACTTCAGAAGCCCTAACTCGTCCGCGATGTCTGAAGTGAACTTCGATAGAGTACGTCGATCATGATTTGCCCCATGAGCGAAGTTGCCGATGACGAATCTAACGACCTCCTCACGAGAATTAAAGAGAGTGCCTGATTGACTGAGAATCGTATCGATATAATCAGACGTATAATGCTGCGATTTCTGAAGTAGTTCTCTTACTTCTTCTTTATGGAAATTATATAGCTCCTTGATCTTAAAAAGCTCAATATTTTGCTTGGCGCGTCGAGTGAAGTCTGGATCAGGTGACAGGTAACGGAAGTCGATATGGAACTCCTCCGTATTATTGCCTAGAAGGAAAGTAACATCATAGGGCTGACCGGCGGTTCCCCCATTAGGTACAATCGTAAATCTTACTTCTGAACCAAACTCTTCTTTGTAAGGATGAATAAAATCAGTCATTGTCATCTCTTGGCGACCCTTGAAATCCGAATTGCATACTTTACAGCTTGGAATCAAGTTATACAGAGATATGGCCAGATATGGATAACGTTTCTTATCATAAAAGTGATCTAATGTTCCTCTGGTCTGTCCTTCCCAAAGAGATTTTCGGGTGCCCTTCTTTCTTCGAACCCTGTTCCGAATCGTGGTGATGTACTGCCGATTACAGTAGGGACAAGTCCCGACCCCAAGATTTTTGACAAGTAAGTAACCACCCCAATTTGTCCCTTTCACCCCAGGTGAGCGATTACTAAAAATGTCGTAGTCGAATACAGCCTGCAGTTTGCGATTCGTTGTTTTTGAGAATGGGTGTCCGCTAGTCAACTTATTGATTGTAATGATCGTATCAGCCAGCACTTCCGGATTCCCAATTAATACTTTTTCATAATTATCTCGCAAATATTCCATTACCTTCTTTTCAAACGGGTGCTTATACTTTTGACCTGCATACTTCCTTAGTAAATCAAGACCTTGTTTTTTAAAATAGCTCAAATGTTCTTTTTTAATATTTGCATGGCCAGCATCATTTATTTTGATCATTTATTGCTTCCCTTTCAATGACCGAACTTCAGCCTCTAGATCCGATATTCTGTTTACCAGCTGTTGGAATGATTGATTTTGAATGCGCAGCCGGTCCTCCAGGACAGAGATCAATTTATTACGAATAACAGGCTCTCCAATAATTTCAATTTGTTTTCTTATGCGGCTTTCCTTTTCCCTAATATCTGCGATATCATCCTGGTATAATTCATGAACAAGTCGGTTGATCTTTTGCTTGGCAAATTCACCGAGTAGTCCGTCAGGCAAAAAAAAGGCATCTGACAACAATGTATGTATATTAGCCGCAAAGGATTGCCGATGATCCTCAAGTCCCCCGACCACTGTGGCACCATTTTCGGTTGCTTGAAGGAACACGATATTAGCATGCGGCAAGTCAGAAATTAAAAAAGGAGAGTTGGTTGTCAGGACGATATCCAAAGTCTTCTGCTGCTGTACACAGCAATATTCAGTAGAAAAATCTATTAGTTCTTTGATGAATCTGCGTTGCCATTGCGGATGCATATATAACTCGCCTTCATCGATCATAAGAAGAATATGCTCTTGTTCGATGTTTAAAGAGAACGACTCATATAGCCGTGCGTACATGGTGAGAAGTGATTTTTCTCCAGAACTTAGATCCGGCCAATCCAAATCAAAATCAATGCTTACTTTTTGATTCCCTTTTCTCAAGATCGAGAGAACTGTAGATGCCGGGCTTTCGTTCGAAACTAACTGGGCTCTTATAGCACCATCTTCCATGAATATAACATTGTCCATAATTAGCTCAATAAGTTCATCATATACAATTTCAAGCACTTCAGCCTTCTCCAAGAATCGTCTATTATCATCTTCTCTTGGCAGCCTTTCCGTCAATAACCCCACAAAATTGCTAAATATCTCATAACCAATATCATTTTCGGGGTCTAATTCATACTCATCAATAAAACGGTTAATTTTTTCTGTGCATGTGTGAGGGGATTCACGGTACACTTCATATAATAGGAGTAAAAACACCATAGTGAAAGACTTGATCCCTTCTACACTTATATCCTTTTGGACTCCGTTATAAATATCGTATTTTTCCATCTTGTTATATGCTTTATAGAGATAACCTTCAAAAGAGGATTGTTCTTCATTTATACCAGACCCGAAGTTGATGATGTCTAATCTTAAATTTTCTTCAAGTCTTTGCAACAAACGTGAAAAACGAAAATACATTTCTTTTGGCACCTCAAAAGGGATAGTCCAAAATGAAGAATTTCCCTGTTCCAAAAAGAAATCTATTTGCCTCCGAATATCGTCATACTTATGTGCTAGTGTTTCATGAGCTTGAGGATCATTGTGAATAGATTTTGAAAGGAGCGTATTTGTTGTCATATCGATCAGCCTGTTACCGTTCTTGATGGCAGAATGGTCGAAGATGTTAGAATACAAAACTACCGAAAGATTGTTGAAAAAAGCCTCAGAGTCCTTAACTATATAAGATCTTCTAAAATAATCGGGTTCGAATACTGAAATATGATTCTCCTCATAATTGCCCCCGACAAGCTTCAGGTCTGGATTGTGTACCACAATCAACTCATCGTGCCCAAATAAACGAAAAACACAAAGAATGGGCTCTTCTAAGATTTTTGCTGCAAAGCCCTCATTACCGTTAGCCAGTAAAGAAATCATAAAACGCAGAAGTGACGTTTTCCCAGTGCCATTACGCCCCACAATAGCTGTCACCTGATCAAAATCCGTAATTTCCGAAAAAAAATTCTCGATAAAAAACGGGTTCCTTTTTACATAAAGTTCACCTTGTTCAGGTAAATATTCGAAGCGGTATTCGCTATGAAAATGCATTCCCTCCCCTTTTATAACCAGGCTATCACTTTTGGTCCACACATACAGCAGTTGCAATCCTTTTCCCTCCCGGCGGCCTGCATCAGACTCAATTAAGATACTCTTTTTCCTTCATCAAAATACTAGCAGCTTCTTATTTCATATCCTGCCAGCCTTTGAAATCGTGAATGGCAAAGCCAGCATAGCTTTCGTAGCTTGCCAATTTATTATGGGCGGACTGAAGCTCCTTTTCCATCACTTCATTGCTCATGGAATAAAATGAGACCCGCGGCCCTTCTTTGCTTTTAACCGTTTCAACGGCAATAACAATTTTCTTCTTGAGCGTGGAGGCTTCTCTCAGCATGTCCTGTGCATTTTCCACAATTCCATTATCGCCTAACGCATGATTCCGATAATTCATGATGACGAGGCAATCGAACTTTTCCAGCAGCCATGCGCTCATGCTGTAATTCGTTCCGGGTACATGAACCGTATTTAGCCAATACGGAACGTCCATAGTAATTTGCAAGCCGCTGCCTTTGGTTTCTTTTTCGATCAGTCTCAAATTGTCCATCCAGCTCTCAAGAATCACTTTGTTGACCTTAGTCCATTCGTCAAGCGCATAAGGTTCAATATCGAAATGCAGTCCCGTAAAGCTTGCTTCGGGGCCAACAGAGGAATTGTAGGTTTTAACCCATTCGATGAATTTTTGAATATCCTCCTGCCCGGACTTATAGACCCATTCGGGGCGCCCTTCAAGTGCTTCCACTAATATTCCTTCACGTTTGGCTTTTCGTATAAATTCCTCATATATCATTGAATCAATATCTCTATTCACCTGAAGGTAAATAGATGTCACGCCCTTCATTTTTGCGAAGCTTATCATTTTCTCTTGATCCTGCTTGATGAAATGAGTATCCCATATCCATGTTCCTTTCGGAACATTGCCTACGGAGCTCATAATGCTCACCAGCTTGTGCTTGGGCTGCCACTCTACATTTGCATGCAGGGCTTCACTTATAAAACGCAGCGGAACCATCGTTCGGCCGTTTTTGAGCACTGCGGCCCCATCAAAGTCTACTCTTTTTCCGTTGACCAGTGCATGATGGTCGCCAATTACCAAGATAACAGTGTCACGGTTAAGCGAGATCGTGATTTGTTTTAATTTGCCGTCCCATTCCGTAGCAGCTCCGAGCTTGTCGGATATAAAAGCAAGTGGAACCATTGTAAGGTTGAACCTCTGATCGACATAGGGGTGCTCATCCAGGAATTGAACGTTACGTCCATCCACGGATACTCGGACTCCAGAAGCATAGATAGAGGGAGTCAACGCAGCTACGCTCAGCATAATAGCTAACGTGCATACAAGCCATTTTCTCATGGGTAATTTCCTCATTTTTTTGAATTTGTGCTGTGATTACTTTGTCCCTAGGCGTTTGCCAAGAGACGTCGGCAATTGGTCTAGACTGCTCATATTCTTTTCACGCCAGTAACTTTGCAGGTCATCTTCGCCCTTTTGCTCCGCCCATCGCCGGAGTGTGTCCCGCTCTTTCTCGTACGACATGAAAGGCACAGAATAACCGCAGGATGTCTGGACTTTATGTATATCGACCGTAATGATCTGCCGGACTCCAGGCAACGGATCGAACAATCCGTATAACTCCTCCCATTTGCTGTCCTCTGGGAGAACTACTGTTCCATTTCCGTATAGGCGTAAGATGTTCGGAGGCCCCTGAAATGCACAGAACATGATCGTGATTCGACCGTTCTCTTCGAGATGGGCGCTGGTCTCATTGCCGCTGCCGGTTAAATCCAAATACGCTACCTTAGACTCGGACAAAATCCTAAAACTGTCATATCCCTTCGGTGACAGATTGACATGCCCATCCCGTGACATAGGTGCCGTTCCGACAAAGAATAGATGCTGCTTTCGGATAAAGGCCATGTGCTCTGGAAGCATGGCCGGAAATTGTTTTCCCAAATGAATCCCCTCCTCAAACTTGTAATTTGGTTCGAAGATGCTTAGCACCGCCGAGATGGTATTTGCTTAAGATTGGCTAATTAACTAAAAATTAATATAATATATACTCATATTTTAGTACATAAGTATTGTAGATTAAAGCGAGAGATTACTTTTTTGGAAGCCTGGTTTAAAGGTGGAAGATATCATACGATGATTAAGGCGTAAAAATAGCCAAAACTGCGGCCTTCATTAAAGGGCACAATTTTGGCTGTAAAGAAAGAACAAAACTTCATTTTCGTTCAAGCACGATTTTACGATACATATCCCCGAACATGGCAGGGCTGTCCTCTCGAATGTTCAACCCTTCAAGATGCGGCTTCAGGATCGCCTGGTAATTCCGGCCGATATCGGTGCCCAATACGGCCACGAGCGGCCGCAGCATACGCATAATCAGCGGCATTTTCCCTTCCCCGCCCTTGAACTTGTCGAAAATGACGATGCTGCCTCGCTCCTTTGTAACACGAACTAGCTCCGACATGCATTTGTGTTCGTCGGGAACGACCGACAAAATCAGGCTTGCAATCACCAGGTCGAAGGACTGGTCAGCGAATCGCAGATCCTGAGCATCCATCTCCAAAAACCGGATGTGCTCGTTTTTGCCTGCTTTTGATTTCGCCTGAGCAAGCATAGCCGGCGAGAGATCGACAGCTGTAATTTCAAGCGTCTTTCCGCAGAAAAAACGCAGATCGGCCCCAGTCCCTACCCCAACCAACAGTACGCGCTGGCCGGGTTCTAGAGCCAAATCAGCAAAAACCTTTTTTCTAACCCGGGCGAATGGGCCTGCATTAAATAAAACATCGTAAAACGGAGCTCCCGCCCGATAGATTAACTTATTCCAGCGATTGTTCATCCCCTTAAGTCCCCTAAATCAAATTAGGCCTGATCTTCAATACGCGCATGGCGTTCAATACAGCGAGCAGAGTAACGCCCACATCCGAGAACACCGCCTCCCACATCGTCGCAATCCCGAACGCGCCCAGGAGCAGGAAGACCGCTTTGACGAGCAGTGCGAAAAGGATGTTCTGCCATACGATGCGCCGGGTTCTCTTCGCAATATGGATCGCAGAAGCCAGCTTGGAAGGCTCGTCGGTCATAATGACGATATCAGCGGCTTCAATGGAAGCGTCAGACCCGAGGCCGCCCATGGCCACGCCGACGTCGGCTCTGGCCAAAACCGGCGTGTCGTTGATTCCGTCGCCGACGAACACGATCTTTTCTTTTTTGCTCGATTTTTGGCGGTCAATCTTCTCTAGCTCTTCGACCTTATGCTGCGGCAGCAGTTCGGAGCGAACCTCGTCCACCCCCAATTTTTTGCCAACCGCCTGCCCCACTGCCTTGATGTCGCCCGTCAGCATGACAATTTTCTTCACGCCAAGATTTTTCAGCGAACGGATCGCCCGTGCCGAGTCCTCTTTGACTTCGTCGGCAATGACCAAATATCCGGCATACTGTTTGTCGACCGCAATATGCACGATGGTGCCCAGCTCGGATGGTGCGGTAAAATCAACATTTTCCCGTATCATGAGCTTCGCGTTCCCGGCCAGCACTTCCTTGCCCTCGAACATAACCTGAATGCCGTGTCCCGATATTTCGTTGTAACCCGAAAGCAGCTCTTCATTCAATTCCTGTCCGTAAGCTTCCTTGATCGACTCTGCAATAGGATGGGTAGAGTGCATTTCGGCAAAAGCAGCTTGGCGCAGCAGTGCTTGTTCGGACCATCCGTTTTGCGGATAAATGCCGTTTACTTTAAATTCACCTTTGGTGAGCGTTCCCGTTTTATCAAAAACGACGTACTTGACATCGTTCAACGCTTCCAGGTAATTGCTGCCCTTAACCAGGACGCCGTTCTTGGACGAAGCTCCTATGCCCCCAAAGAAGCCGAGCGGGATCGAAACCACTAGGGCGCAAGGGCAGGAAATGACCAGGAACACCAAAGCCCGGTACACCCAATCCGAGAAGGTCGCTCCGCTGAAGAGCAGCGGAGGCACAACGGCCAGCAATGCAGCGACAATGACGACAAACGGCGTATAGTAACGCGCGAATTTCGTAATAAAATTTTCCGTTGGTGCCTTTTTACTGCTTGCGTTCTCCACTAAATCCAAAATTTTGGCAACGGTAGACTCCCCAAATACCTTTGAGATCTCGATCGTCAGTACGCCGTTTTTGTTGATGAATCCGCTCAGCACATCATCCCCCGCAGCCACTTCCCGTGGCACGGACTCGCCAGTCAGCGCCGAGGTATCCATTGCCGAATTCCCCTCGATGACTTTACCGTCAAGAGGTACCTTTTCACCAGGCCGCACGATAATCAAATCGCCGATACGCACCTCTTCCGGACTCACACGTTTGATCTCGTTGCCTGTTTTCAAATTGGCGAAGTCTGGTCTGATATCCATCAATGCGCTGATTGATTTTCGCGACCGGTTGACGGCAATGCTTTGGAACAGCTCACCAACCTGATAAAAGAGCATAACAGCTACACCTTCAGGATACTCCCCGATCACAAAAGCGCCGACAGTCGCGATTGACATGAGGAAGTATTCGTCGAACACTTGACCTCTTACGATGTTCTTCAGCGCTTTGAATACAATATCTCCGCCTACAATGAGATAGGACGCAATAAACAGGATCAGTTCAAGCTCCCGGCTCAGCGGTAACGCAAACGCCAACACGCCAATGGCAAGACCTGTTAGTAGCCGGGCGACCATGATTTTGATATTTTGGGCTCCATGGTCATGGGAATGTCCATGTCCCTCATCCGCCGCTTCGGCACCGTGATCATGGCTGTGAGCGTGATTATGTTTGGAGGCTCCCGCCTTATGGCTTCCCGCCGTTCCGTATTCCAATACTTTGATGCCCGGCTCGAGTGTACGAATTTTTTTCTTCGTCTGCTCAAGAATGTCCTCCGAACGATCCGAGGCCATCTCCATCGTCAACGTTTTATTTGCAAAATTCACCGAACAAGCAGAAACCCCGTCAATCTTCTGGACACCGTTCTCGATTTTCATAGCACAATTTGCGCAGTCCAGACCTTCCAACACCAGTTTTCGCTTAACTGCGGATGTACCTGTTTCCATATATTTATCTCACCTCATCAGTAAAAGCTATACATGAGCAACTATTCATATATAGTATATTCCTCACTTCTCACTGCTGTCAACATACTGCTTTATTTACCCTAATCCCCCGGCAGTTATCCAAGATTTTGACAAAATCATATATCGTTAAAACAAAAAAGGCCGCAATCATGCGGCTTTTAGATCTCGGTATATTAAATTAGGCACAATTTTGATATACACTAGCTCCGCGATTAATTCAATGACGGTTTGGGTTACTATGACAGACGCCGCAATTGTAGCCATCCCCCCTGGCAAGGTCAGGGCAAGTGGAAGCACTACAAGGGAATTGCGAGTCCCTGCACTAAAAATCAGCGCTCTGCCATCTGACGGTCCGATTCGAAACGCCGATGAGATGATTCGCGAAGCTAATGGCGAAACGATATGGAATAATACATAAATCGGGATCACAGCGATAATGACATCAAAATCCTTGACAATTCGGTCCACTTGAGAGCCTATGACCAAAAAGAGCACGAGTGCCATTAGCGGCACCGGGAGCCATGCTGTAAAGTCCAATAATTTAAGGCCGCGTGAATGTTTATTTGCTGATAACTGGACGGCTAAGGCAAACAAAAAAGGGACAACGATTAAATAAATAAAAGCTTCAATGAAAGGAGCAACTCTTACGATTTGGGCGGCCTCTTGACCAATGAACAGCCAAAGGTAAAAAGGCAGCATAATCATCTGTACGATAAAAAGCACCGGCGTGGACGCAAGCATTAACTTCTCATTCCCTTTGCCTAATTGAGTAAAAACAATAACATAATCGATGCATGGAGTGAGAAGTACTAAGCAAACTCCAATCAGAACGGGGCTTGGCTGAGGAAAAACCTGAATTAATATGTATACCAGCAAGGGAATGAAAACAAAGTTTACAAGCAGTAGGGCTCCCATGAAACGGCCGTGAGAAAGTGCTTCCTTTAGTTTAAGAAAGGGAATTTGACAAAACATACTAAATAACAGGACAGCAATCCCAAAGGAAACCATGGGTTCTAGAAAGGCGCCTATTCGGGGACTTGCCCACCCCGCGATCCCTCCCGCAATTAATGCTGCTGCGTAAACGCCTATTTGGTTCTTTTCTAAACTCTCTCTTGTAAGCACTACCCAATCTCCTCTTTTTATTCGGATTATATCACAGCACTTAATAGTAATCATTTCGTTTAAGTCCTTTTTTTTGTTATAATAATGGAAAAGATGCTAACAGAAAGGTGATTTTAATGACACAGTCTCTAAATTCTGCTGAGGAATGTGACACAATTTGCCTTGGATCGGATACAGATTTAAACACAATTAAGGCAGAGCTGATAGACGATCAGGCAGCTGTTCAATTTGCCGACTGGTTCAAAGCTTTTAGTGATCCAACCCGGGTTAAATTAATTAGTGCATTATTAAAAAGAGAGCTGTGCGTTCATGATTTGACGGTACTCTTAGGAATGGGACAATCCGCTGTCTCTCACCAGCTAAGGTATTTACGAAATATGAGGATTGTAAAACGCCGTAAGGTCGGTAAAACCGTATATTACTCCTTAGACGATAATCATATTGAGCAAATTTTTATCCAAACTCTTCAACACACAAATCATAGTTGAATTATTGAAACAACCCCGGCTGTCGTATTGGCAGTCTGGGTTGTTTTGCTTCCAGCTTCAAATGGTTGTATTTACATATAATGGTATACATGATACTATGAAAGCGCATCCATGAGTTGGTAGATTGTATAATCGTTTTCATATCTTACATGGAAAGGAAGTCTGATCATGACAAATTGGCTCAAAAAGGCAAGCGCAATGCTGCTGGCATTTACTCTTCTCCTTGGCTTGATGACAGTGCCCGTTCATGCGGACACCCCACTTTTCACGATTGAAAGCGAAAACGCTCAGCTCAGCTCCGATCTTCAAGTCGTGACGGAAATTTACGGACAACCGAAACCCGGCTTCTCTGGGAGTGGATTTGTCTGGATGCAGAATTCCGGCACTATGACCTTTACAGTGACTGTCCCGGAAACCGGCATGTATGCGATCTCCACCCGCTATATGCAGGAGCTGAGTCCTGACGGCAGGCTTCAATATTTAACCGTTAACGGCGTTACCAAGGGTTCGTATATGCTGCCCTACACGACCACGTGGTCGAATTTCGATTTCGGCTTTCATAAGTTAAACCAGGGAACCAACACGATTCAGCTGAAGGCTGGTTGGGGCTTCGCTTATTTCGATACCTTTACGGTGGATTATGCCGATCTTGACCCTCTGGATGTGCAGCCTGTCCTCACCGATCCTGAGGCTACACCGGAAACACAGCTTTTGATGAATTATTTAACGGAGGTTTACGGTAACCACATTATTTCCGGCCAGCAGGAGATTTATGGAAGCGGAAACGATGGCAATTATGAGCTGGAGTTTGATTGGATTTACAATTTAACCGGAAAGTATCCGGCCATCCGCGGCTTTGATTTTATGAACTATAATCCGTTGTACGGCTGGGAGGACGGAACGACCGATCGGGCTATCGATTGGGTAAACAACCGCGGCGGAATCGCGACAGCCAGCTGGCATATCAATGTGCCCCGAAATTTCACCACCTACCAGCTCGGGGAGTTTGTGGACTGGAAGGACGCTACCTACAAGCCGACCGAAACCAATTTTAATACAGCCAATGCGGTGATTCCTGGTACGAAAGAATATCAATACGTGATGATGACTATTGAGGATTTAGCGGAACAGCTGCAGATTCTGCAGGATAACCATGTGCCGGTTGTTTTCCGTCCCTATCATGAGGCTGAGGGCAACGGCGGGTTGAACGGAGAAGGCGCGTGGTTCTGGTGGGCTTCGGCAGGCGCCGAGGTGTACAAGCAGCTGTGGGATTTGCTCTATACCGAACTTACGGAAACGTACGGCTTGCATAACTTGATATGGACCTACAACAGCTATGTGTATCCGACTTCCCCCGCATGGTATCCCGGTGACGATCAGGTAGATATCGTCGGCTATGATAAATATAATACGATTTACAACCGCCATGACGGTCTATCCGGCGTGCCCAATGAGGATGCGATTACTTCGATTTTCTATCAGCTTGTTGATTTAACTGGCGGCACGAAAATGGTGGCCATGACGGAGAACGACACCGTCCCAAGCCTGCAGAATCTGATCGAGGAAAAAGCGGGATGGCTCTACTTCTGCCCTTGGTATGGCGAGCATCTGATGAGTTCTGCTTTTAATGATCCGGCCACCCTGACAACGCTTTATCAAAGCGATTATGTCATCACATTGGATGAGCTGCCCAATTTAAAGGTTGACGCTCCAACGCCAAGTGCTGCGATTTCGCCTGTGAATGCAGCATTGGATAAAGCGGCGAATCTAGAGCAGGATATTTCCGTATCCCTTACCTTAAACGGCCACCAGCTTGCGAGCATAACGAATGGAAATTATACTCTTCAATCGGGCCAGGATTATACAGCATCAAGTGCTGCTGTCGTACTGAGCAATTCCTATCTTTCCAAGCTGCCGCTGGGACAGCATACGATAACCTTTCATTTCAGCGGAGGAAAAAACGCAGTTCTTACAGTAAATGTAGTGGACAGCGGTGTTCCCATACCCGCAGGAGGCTTGGCAATCCAAGCCTTTAACGGCAGCACAAGCGCCTCCACTAACGGAATTTCGCCCAAATTCAAAATAGTCAACACCGGGAATACGGCGATTCAGCTTAGTGACGTAAAACTCCGCTATTACTATACAATTGATGGGGAAAAAGCACAAGGTTTCTGGTGCGACTGGGCCAGTATCGGCAGTGCAAATGTAACCAGCAATTTCGTGAAACTGGCGAATCCGGTTACCGGAGCCGATTATTATTTGGAAATTGGCTTTACGAGTTCAACTGGAACGCTTAATCCGGGCCAAAGCGCAGAAATCCAAGCGCGATTCTCCAAAGCTGACTGGTCCAATTACAACCAAGCTAACGATTACTCGTATAAGGCCTCCAGCAGTCAGTTCGCAGACCATGAACAGGTTACCGGGTATATCGGCGGTCAGCTTGTCTGGGGGATTGAGCCGTAAGGATGTAAAATAAAAGGGCTGGATCGAGGGCTATCCCCTGCTCCAACCCTTTTGTTATGTTAGGCAAGATACAGGCGCTATAACCCATTTGCGCCCATATATGAGTCATTGAATTCCTCGTAATGATTGCGCAATAATGTGGTTCCGCCAAAATAAAAGATGGCTATGAGTACAAGACAGCTGGAATTTTTGATAAAATTCTTCAAATCATCCCTCCTCTTCTATCTCCGACATAATATATAAAACACCAGATATTGTCAAATGAAAAACGCCCACCATGATTCAAATGATGATGAGCGTTATAATGAATCAAACTTAAGAAATGTGCTTTTCCCATCCCGAGATTACCGATGCTTTTAATTAGTTTACATAATTATCATTATGTTAATTAAATTATATACCCCCAGCATTCAGCGAATATTTAGCTGGGACTTTTTGGCATTCAAAATTCATTTTGCATTATCGCCTCAGAGAAGTCGTGCTGACCACACCATATCGCGCCAGCAATTTTCGCCCAAGCAGCGCTACCGCATGATCCGTCAGAAATCCCATCAATCCCAGACAAATCAGCCCGACAAATATCCAATCCGTCCGGAAGAACAGCCGTGAGTTCCAGATTAAATACCCTACGCCCTCGTTGGAAGCGATCATTTCGGCGCCGATAATCGCCATAAACGACGTGCCCATCGCCAGGCGGACGCCCGTAAAGATGTACGGAACCGTGGCCGGAATGATCACATGAAGGACGATTTGCCATTCCGAGGCGCCCATGCTGCGAGCGGAGCGGATTTTATCCTCTTCAACGGACAAGACGCCGGTCAGCGTATTGAGAATAACGATAAAGAATGTAGCGTACATAATCAGCATCACTTTCGATGTTTCTCCAATGCCGAACCAGACCAGGAATAAGGTGATAAAGGCAATCGGCGGAATGAACCGGACAAAGTTGAGAAAAGGCTCCGCGAATACCCGGATCGGATTTACTCTTCCAATGATGATGCCCGCAGGCACGGCGATCAGACTGCCCAACGTCCAGCCCAATAATACGCGGTATGCGCTAATGCCGATGTATTGCAGCAGCGTTCCGTCCACTAGGAGCTCATAGCCGCCTTTCGCTGTATATAAAGGCCCCGGAACGATTTCCGGGCCGTACACTAGCGACAGCAATTGCCAAAGGCCGAGGATCACGATCCAAAACCAAAGCTGCATCCAAGCTTTCTTAAATTTTTCGTTCATGCTGCTCCCTCCGCTTCCTGCTTTAGTCGTCAAAATGCGACTGGATCTGGTTGTAAAGCCGTTGAAATTCCGGTGTGGTCAAATCCCGGGGATAGCCGAGGGGCACCTCATAAACATGTGTAATTTGGGAGGCAGGCCCTGACGACATTATGCCGATGCGTCCTCCGAGCAATAACGCCTCCTGAATATCATGCGTCACAAAAATCACGGTTTTATCGGTATCCCGCCAAATGTTCACCAGTTCCCTCTGCATCGTCCGGCGGGTCATCGCATCCAGCGCTCCGAAAGGTTCATCCATCAGGAGAATGGCCGGATCGTTCGAGAGCACTCTCGCCAGCTGTACTCGCTGCTTCATGCCGCCGGATAGCTCCCGCGGGAATTTGTTCTCATGTCCCTTGAGCCCTACAAGCGAAATGAACCGGTCCGATACCTCCTTCCGGCGAACAGCTGGAATCCGTTTCATCCGCAGGCCGAACTCCACATTCTCTCTGACCGTCAGCCAAGGGAACAAGGAGGAATCCGCCTGCTGAAAGACGACCGCCCGATCCTGTCCGGGCCGTTCCACTTCCTTCTCACCCACCTTGACCTGGCCGGAGGTTTTTGACACAAAGCCAGCGATCAAGCTAAGAAGGGTCGATTTTCCACAGCCACTTGGTCCCAGCAGGACAAAGAACTCGCCTCCCTTGACGACCAGATTCACATCCTGAATAATGTAATGAACATCTCCTGCAGCTTGGGGCGCATAGCTCTTGTTCAACCCTTCTATATGAATTTCATTTGGTTTGGGCAATAAACTCATGGATGTCTTCCCCTCTCTTATTCCAATGCAATGACGCGAGCCGGGAATGCTATACGCACCAGTTCCAAATTTAATTTATCGTTCAAGTCAAAATCCCGCTCGATGATGCCGTTCTCCACCATGTATTTCTTTTGGCCAACCAATCCCTCGTACGCTTGCTGGGTAAAACCGAGTTGCCAGGGATTCTTCGGAAGATCCTTCAAGGTCGCTTCCCTAGGCTGCTTCACTTCTGCGTACATGATGTCCGCAGCTTCGTCCGGGTTCGCCTGGGCATAGGAGGAAGCTTCGTCCAATGCCCTCAGAAACCTTACGAGACTGTCCCCGTGATTCTGAATTAGCTCATTGGAAGCAATAAGCCCAGTACCAAGCCGCACCGAAGTTTGCGACATGTCCGTCAGCTCATAAGCTTCTTCGAGCGCTGTAAATTTCTCGTTGAGTACGGCTCCGTAAACCCAAGCTGCATCGATCTCTCCTTTTTTTAAAGCCACATAAGCTTCGTCAAAACCGCCTTGACCCACAAGTGTCACATCGGACAACTGAACGCCGTGCTGCTGCAAATACACATCCCACAAATAAGGGATGAACGTTCCGCGCGAGAAGCTCAGCTTCCTGCCTTTCAAATCCGCCGCGCCAGCAATCTCTTTGCGGGCAAACAATTTCCACTCGCTAGCGCTCAGGTCGGTCGCCGTTCCGGAAGAAGCGAAGATCGAATAGTCTCCTTTACTGACGGCGTTCAGCAGCGGGAAATCCGCGCCAAAGGCGATGTCAACCTGCTTGATGAACAAGGAATTGACTCCTTCGGCCGGAGTAGCGAAGTTCACCAGCTCTGCGTCTATGCCGTGTTTCTCAAAAAATCCTTTATTTTTCGCGACGCGAAACACGGTATTCGTGGAAATGTCAGCTATTCTCAGCTTGAGCTTGCTGCCTTGATCCGAACCTGAGGCCGCTTGGCAGGCGCTAAGCAGCGTGCCCGCAAGCAGGAGCGTGATAATCGATAGGCTTACATGACGAATGCTGCGTTTTTTCATTGCGGATCCCTTTCCTTCCTGTCCGCCTCGTCCGTCGTAGCCACGCAGAAGGCGCCCTCGCCGTAAGAAGCAGTTCCTTCGACTTCAACCGCTGTTACGGCACCTCTCGGTGCGGCGCCGGGCAGACGGAAGTCCGCCACGTCAATCGGTTCAATTTCAGTCTCCACTGGTTTCTCCAGCTGCGGTACCCACTCATAGGGTACTCGGTAAGCCCGATAAACCATGTTGGAATTGCGTTTGTTCTTGTAAGGCGAAATGTATTCCCAGACCAGTTCATGCTCCTGGGTAACTTCAAAAATCCGCCCATCCGCCCCTTCGGTAATCAGCGTATTTCCGTTCGGCAGCCGCTGTGCGGAGCTGATATACGGACTGTAAAACCGATACGAGTCGAGCGGCGCCTGGAATCCCGCTTCAGTCGGGGTATACTGCCATTCGATCTCCAGCGTTACCGGGTTGATCTCCAAAATGCGGGAATGGTCGCGGCGCGCCACCTTCAGCCCGTCTGGAGCTTCGGGATTCGGTCTGCCATAGCCGCCCCAGCCCCCGTTGTCGAACACGAGAAGATTACCTTCGCCCGGCAGGCCTCTGGGAATCAGGTGGGCATGATGCTGGCCGATGATCCAGCCGAGATGTTCCGTTTCTTTCGTATCGTAATTCGGGCCGAGTTTCCAGACAATGTAGCCTGATCGCTTGTCGATGATCGCCATAATGTTCGTTTCACGGGCATCCCAGATCAGATTATCCGGGTGGAAGCGCTCATCGCCAGCATCGTAGTGCTTGTTGGGTCCCAGCACCGATATAGAGTTGATATGCATCCAATCCCCGGCGTGCGTGCCGAATGACCGGGTGTTCGGATCGCGAAACAGCGCCGCCTTGGCATCGTCATCGAAGCCCAGCTCATGGAAGTGGTCGCTCACCGCCCATTCCCAGATGACATTCCCCTCCCAGTCCACCTCGATGATCGTATCGTCGAGCAGCTCGGTATCGGAGATGTCGGGGCGCTGCACGTTCTTGTGCGCAAGGATTGTAGTGTTGCCGGAGTCGACTTTCGGTTCCAGCCCCGGTACATAATAGCCGACCGGATTGCCTTCCCGCTGATAATCGTGATGCTGCCGCGCCATCCACTGCGCCGGGTGCCCCGGGTCCTCAATCCAAGCATAGCGGTCGAATTTCCAGACGATGTTGCCGTCCCAATCCACCTGGACCAGGTTCTTCTCATCCTGGAAGCCGTATTTTGGATCGCGCTCCGACGTGCTGCCCAGGACGTAGCCGCCCGGGAACAATTTGTTCGGAAAGCCTCGCAGGCCTTTCCATAAATGAACCTCTCTTCCATTCATCTCAATGAGCAGCGCCCCGGTATCGGCAGCCTGATAAATCGTATAACCGTTCCATGCTTTTTCCGGCAAATATACCGTCGTTCCCGTAGGATAAATCGTGGGATGTCCCATATTGCTCTCTCCTTTCATACACCGTATAAATTTAGTAGGTAATAAACCGGTTTGTTCGCTGCAGGCCAGCCTTTAGCTGGTTGGCTGCCGCCGTGTCGCTGTCCTCCAAGGACTTCGTCAGGCGCAAAACTCCTTCTGCGAATCCGTCCAGCCGATCGTGCAGGCTCCGGAATAATGAAATTTGAATTTCAAGCTCATCCAGGGTAAATTCGCCGAAAATGGCATCGATCATATATGTAGCTGCCGCCCAGTTGCGTTCAACCATCCTCCTCCCCTCCTCAGTAATATACAGAGCCACGGATCTGCGATCCGCCACGCTGCGTCTGCGAATGGCGTAACCCAGCTTTTCCAGCTTGTCGCAGATCGCCGTGACAGCGCCAGACGTAAAATCCAGCTGTTCCGCCAAATCTCCGAGCCTTTGTTCCCCATCCCGCATAATGGCGTTAAGGATAAGCATGCCGGGAAGCGACACGCCTTCAATCGCAATTTTGTCCCGCTCCTTCACAAATCGCCTGACGAGCCGGCGGAAATGCCAATCCGCCTCCTCCATTCGCGCCCAATCTTTATGTTCCATAACGCTCCTTCCTCTCCCAATCCACTAAGCCGCTGGAGATATACTGGACGGCCTTTTAGATTCGTCAAATACAGAAAAGGCTCCCTGTTCTTTACCGAAAATTACTCGGTTTCGAACACAGGAGCCTTTGGTGGACCAATCGGCTAATGATTTAGTTTGATTTTGAAATAATAAATGATTAGATAATGAACAACGACCTATCAGGCTTGAAATTAGAATATACCAATTAACCCTACCTGTCAAGTTGGATATTTAAGTTTTATAACAAGGCATGATGCTTCCCTTCTTTCGTCAGCTTAAGCACAGCTTCGGCCATGAATTCCGGCGAATACGGAAAATCATTCTGCAGCCACCAGCTTGCGACTGAGAAATGAGCCGCGATGCTGTATCGCCAGTGGATCTCCGCAGGAACTCCGTCAATGGCTTGCTGAACATCCACGACTTGCCCCATCGCCTCTTGGACAATATCGGAGAACAGTTCCATAATATCCAGCTCGTATCCCCTGTTCAGAATCACCTTGAAGTAATAGCTCTGTTCTTTCAGATGCCGATAGAAAGCCAGCAGGTAGCCGTAGCTGATCGTATCCGCGCTGCTGTTATCGATGCTGGTAGACAGCACAGTTTCTTTCAAGGCTTGAAATAAAGCCTCGACATTTTGTACGAGCAAGTCATATTTATTCTCATAATGCTGATAAAAGGTGGAACGGTTCAGCTTCGCTTTTTTCGTCAAGTGCTGTATCGTAATCTGTCTCCACTCTTTCTCATAGAGAAGCTCAAACAAAGCTTCCTTCAGCTGCTCCTTCGATCGGATGCTTCTCTTGTCGTCCCGATAATCAAACGCCATGGTTTAGCACTCCTTGTTCCTTTGCGTTATGCATCGATCAAGATGCTGCGAGCTCTGATTATACTTTTTATATCTTCATATTTGGAGTTCTCTTTCATCCTTTCAAAATTTACATCATAAGGAAATTAATATCAACCGACAGAATGAGGGATTCTGTTGGGATATTCTATCATTACCTTAGCTTCTAACAGGTGAGAACGGGATATAATGAATAATGAATTAGGATACTGTACATCAGCAGCGCGCAAATAAATAGATCAAGGAGTGTTGGCCTATGAATTTGAATCTTACAGGAAAAAAAGTACTCGTAGCAGCCTCTAGTAAAGGGATCGGGAGAGCGATCGCAGCATGCTTTGCCAGTGAAGGAGCTCATATTATGCTTTGCTCACGCCATGAGGATGATTTGAAGGCAGCAGCGGAAGAGATTAGGGGGCATTATGATGCGCAGGTTCACTATAGGGTAACAGATCTTTCCGTGAAGCAGGATATCGAGGATTTAGTTCAGGCCACTGCCGCGGCTTTCGGAGGCTTGGATATTCTAGTTACAAATTCCGGCGGCCCGACAAGCGGAAGGTTCGAGGAAATGGAGGACGATGTGTGGGAGCACGCCTTTCATCAAAATTTGATGAGCGTCATCCGGCTTATTCGCTGTTCCCTTCCCTATTTAAAACGCTCGAAAAACGGCCGCATTGTGAATATCACATCAACATCAGTGAAGCAGCCCATTGAAGGTCTTATTCTTTCCAACACCTACCGTGCGGGTATCGCCGGTCTGGCCAAGACGCTGGCTCATGAGCTGGCTCCTTACGGTATTTTAATCAACACGGTAGCGCCTGGAAGAATTGCGACGGATCGTATCTATCAATTGGATAAACATAAAGCAGAATCAATGAATATCCCTATGGAGGAAATTCGTGCCAGGGCAGAGCAGAATATTCCTCTAGGCCGTTATGGCCAGCCGGATGAGCTTGCCAAAATGGTGGTGTTTCTGGCCTCGACGGCTAATTCCTACACGACAGGACAGACGGTGCTTGTCGACGGTGGGATGGTCAAGTCACTATAGCGACAATATGAAATGATAATGGCAAAAAGGCTGATCCTTCCAAAGGATTAGCCTTTTTGAGGTTGCATGAATGCCTGCTAGTCAAGCATAGTAAGCGACGAGCGGCAGTGACAGCAGGGATTGACCAGCCGCCGAAGGCTGCAGGTGATCCTCTAACTGAAAGCCGGGAACAGGCTCGATTTTGCTAAACCGCTGAACGAATTGCTCGAGCATGATCGCAGCCTCCAATCTGGCGAGCGGAGCACCCAGGCAGAAATGCGGGCCATTGCCGAACGTCAGATGCTTCTTACTATTATGCCGGCGAATATCCAGCTTGAACGGATCGTCAAACATTGCTTCATCGTGGTTGGCAGCGCTCATCCAAGTGATGACGACATCCCCCTTCTTCAGCTCGACCCCCAGCAGGTTGTTATCCTTCTTGACCGTCCGGTCCATCTTGCTAATGTGAAAACGGTAACGCAGCATCTCTTCTACCGTATTCGGAATCAGCCGGGGATCCTGGCGCAGTTCGTTATAAATCGTATCATCATCATATAAAAAAGAGTAAAACGTATTGGCCATCAAATGGCTTGTTGTCTCGATGCCTGCTGCCAAAATGAACATCGTTGTCCGTACGATCTCATCATCAGTGAACCGTTCCCCATCGACCTCCGCCCGGATCAAATCGGAAATGATGTCCTCCTGCAGATGATCGCGTTTATCCAAAACTAAGGGATATAAGAATGAATAATATTCCCGAGCGGCCTTGCCTTTTAATTCATTCACCTGATCCACATTCTGCTTGTTGGTCGGCATGAAGAGAATGTCCACCCATTCCTTGAACAGGTTCCGGTGTTCCCACGGCACGCCAAGCAGCTCCGACATGACAATCGTCGGAAGCGGGGATGTCAGACTGCTTACAATATCGACAGACGTTTTGTCCAATATGTCGTCAATCAGCTCGTCGACGATGCCGCGGATGCGCGGCTCCCATAATTTCAGGCTGCGGGGAGTAAATGCGCTCGCAAGCAGGGCACGCCGTTTACGATGTTCGGGGGGATCGACACCAAGATTGAGCTTCTCGGCGATATGGCCCTCCTTCGTATTCGTTCCCACATCAATGATCGTCCTTGAACGCACGCTGGAGAAGAATTCATGATCGCTGAGCACCCGTTTGACGTCGTCGTACCTGAATACATTCCAAGTATTTGTCTCCGAATGATAGCTGACAGGCTCATGCACCAGCTTCTCTTTATACCACGGATAAGGATTGAATTCATCGGCTTTGCTGCTGAACCTTGTTATCTCTGAGACCGGAATGATTTCTCGCATATGATTTCCTCCTTTTCAGACAAACAACATTTTTTAGTTTTGTATGAATCAGACAACCTGACGGTTAGTAAAAAATTTACATCAAACCCACTCTATGATCAACCGACACATTGCTTCGATCTGTTGAAGAACCTCAGACCTTCTATGAAAATTAAAGCCAGCAGCATGTATTCTTACCTAGCAATATAAGTAATTTGAAGGATATTCACTTTGACCCCTAGCCCCTGATAATGGATATGTAATTATACTTTACCAAATATTGTTATGGAAGGAGTTTTGCTCGTGGCCAAGGAATTGAATTTGAACAAACTCTTGCTGGTAACCCTCGCTATCTTGATGCTCTCGATGGGTTGGCCAAATCAGGGGTTCGCTGCTGCATTGGAGGAAGAAGCTCACATTGAATGGTCCCACATCTTAGAAGGCAATCATCCGCTATATAAGAGTGTATCTGGTTATGCCGCAACCGCTACATCGGATGGAGGCTATGTAGCCGCAGGTGACAAGTATTGCGAAACTCCGGATGAGAACTGCTCTTACGTCGTCAAGCTGAACAGCAGCGGCGAGATCTTATGGGAAAAAGAAATGGTATATTACGATTATGATTATGAGGAGAATACAGCATTCACGGTCATCGAGACTTCTGACGGCAGCATCCTGGTTGGCGGAGAAATTCGAGATGGCTCCTATGGCCGACCGCGTTTTGTTCCCTATGTTTTTAGGCTGAGTGCGGATGGAGAGCTATTGTGGCAGAAATATTATCCTCGTATGCCCTACTATCAGCAATCTGCTAGTTATATTCAAGAAACCTCTGACGGCGATTTTGTAATTACCGGAGGCGGATGGAACGAATACAGCGGCTCCCCTGCTTACCTCCTTAAAATTAATGCGAATGGAGAAGAAATTTGGTCTAAAACCTATCCAATCGGCTACAGTGGATCGTTCAACAATATCATATTAACTTCGGATGACGGTGTTATCGTAGCCGGGAGTCGGACACTGGAGGAATATGATCGGGTATCATTGCCTTATTTGCTAAAAATAGACCACAACGGCGAAGTCGTCTGGATGAAAACCGATGAGACCGACTATGTTACATCCACCAGCATTACTTCTGAAGACGGGAATTATATTCTGACCAGATATAACCCTGGCACACAGGCCCATTACCTGCAAAAGATCAACGAAGCCGGGGATGAACTCTGGAATAAACCGCTGAATTCATCAGCCATGGATGAGATAGAGAGGATTATTCGAACCCAACCGGTGGATGATGGCTATGTTCTGTTCGTGCAAAATAAACCATCCAGCATCGAAAACGGTAAATCCAGATACCATATTATTCTACTGGACGAGAATGCTGTTCCTCTAAAAAAATATCAGTTTGGCGATTTAGATCTAGGACTTAGTAAAAATAGCATTACTGCTATTAATCAAGGGCTCCTTTTAACGGGAACCGTTAGAATAAACACCGGGCAAGGCTATAGAAATGAAATGCATGTGTTGAAAATATCTGTACCGAATGAAGGCCCATCGGATCCAGAATTGGCCAGACTCGAATTTCAGCATCCAGAGCTCAAGCTATCCGTAGGTCAATCCGCAGCCACTGTCGTTAACGCCGTCTATTCCGACGCTTCCGTAACAGATGTGACGTATTCCTCCATCTACGAATCACTTGACCCGAGCATCGCCAGTGTGGATGTATTTGGCAATATTACTGGAAACAGTCCAGGCACAACGTGGATCAAAGCAGCCTACGAAGGATTAGAAACAAGGATTGCTGTCGAAGTCACGGACGCACAAGGATCTGGCCGCTTCTACCTGGATTCTGAGGAATACTCCCTTTCGATTGGAACGGAGCTCGATGTGGCGGCCTACTACGTGAATGAATCCGGTCTCCCCTTTAAGGTTACGCAGGATACCATGTTCAGTATTGATGATCCCTCTATTGCTACGGTTGATGAGTACGGAAACATTCGAGGAATCCGTCCGGGAATCACTCATATTACCGCCACCTATAACGGCATAATCTACAGAGCAAGCGTCTGGGTTGTCCGTCCGTATGTACAGCATATATAAATACAAAAAAAGACCAACGCATCTCAGCGTTGGTCTTTGCCTTTACTTCGTTTGGAACTGGACGTCCATTACGGCCTCTTTATTAGCCGTTATTCGGCCTTGGCTTGCCTTCACCGTCAGCCCAGCGACCTGCTCCGTTCCCGAAGGAATAATTACGGGAGTAACCGTGGAGAGCCCGGCCTGTTGAATGGCATCGACATCGAACTCAATCAGCAGTTGGCCTGCTTTTACAATGTCCCCGGTCTGAACATGAGTCGTAAATCCTTCCCCTTTTAAAGAGACGGTGTTGATTCCAATATGAATCAAGAGCTGCATGCCGCTTTCATGGGCCAGGATGACCGCATGCTTGCTTTTATTCATAATGTGAGCCACTTCACCATCAAACGGAGCTAATACTTTGCCTTCGCTCGGTTCAACCGCAAACCCTTCCCCCATGTGTTTCTGGGCAAAAGCAGGGTCAGGAACCTCTTCAAGTGCAATCAACTTTCCAGAAATGGGCGATGGCACATTCAGCACTTCTATCGACGAATCCGCATTGACTTGGCTAGGTTCTGCAGCAATTACCTTGGAAGCTCTCGTATCGGCTTGTAAGGCAGCCTGTCCCGGAGAATTTGCGCCCGCAGTGGCTGCCGTCTCTTCCGCTGCTTCATCCTTATAACCAAATAGCCACGTCAATATAAAGGCGATCGCCATCGCAATCAGGTTGCATAGGATGTACATTGGAAGCTGTTCATTGAGATATAGCAGCGTTCCCGGTATAACTGTAATCGCCATTCCTGTCGCGGCCAGACCGGACAACGATGCTAGGAAGCCGCCGACGGCCCCGCCGATCAATCCCATGACAAACGGCTTCATGTACCGCAAATTGACGCCGAAGATCGCCGGCTCCGTAATTCCTAAGAAAGCGGATAGCGAGGATGGCAAAGCGAGAGATTTCAGCTTGACGTTTTTGGTTTTCAAGCCTACCGCCAGGCACGCTGCACCCTGGGCAGCCATGGCGCTCGTGACCAATGCGTTAAACGGATTGGAGCCGAACTGCTCCAGCAGCTGTATTTCCAGAAAATTAAAAATATGATGAACACCCGTCACGACAATGATTTGATTGAAGAAGCCGATAACTAATCCCGCAATGCCGAAAGGAAGACCCAAAATAAATGTGGTTCCATGCAGCACCCATTCCTCCAAGGAATGGAAAATAGGGCCGACGACGAAAAGTCCCAGAGTTATCATGACGAGCAGTGTGATAAATGGCGTCAAAATCAGATCCAACGCTTCAGGTACGCGTTTTCTCAGCATTTTTTCAAATTTTGCGCCCAGCAGACCCATGAAAAAGGCAGGAAGCACGGAGCCCTGATACCCGACCACTGGTATAAAGCCGAGCATGACTAAGGCTTCAGCCGAACCATTGGCCACGCTGTAAGCATTCGGAAGCGCTGGATTGACCAGCATTAATCCCAGGACGATACCCAGAATCGGGCTGCCTCCGAATACCCGGAATGCGGACCAAGCGACAAGCGCTGGCAGGAACGCAAACGCAGTATCGGTTAATACCTGGGTAAAGAGCAGGAAGTTAGCGGGAATATCTGCTGCGGTCATCCCAAAGAGCGACAGAATCTGCTCTTGCGTAAGCAAGCCGCGTAATCCCATGAACAATCCCGTAGCCACGAGCACCGGAATAATCGGCACGAATACGTCGCCGAACGTGCGGATCGATCTTTGAAAGACATTTCCTTGCTTCTTGCTTTGGCTTTTAATATCTTCTTTCGTTGTGCCTGTAATTCCGAGGTTCTCCACCTCCTCAAAGATCCGGTTCACTGTGCCGGTCCCAAAAATAACCTGGAACTGCCCGGAGTTGAAGAAGGCTCCTTTTACCTTATCAATATTCTCTACTCTAGCCTGATCGATCAAATCTTTGTCATGTACCATAATCCGCAGCCTCGTAGCGCAGTGCGCAAAGGATGCAATATTATCCTTGCCGCCGACCGCCTCTACGACCTGTTTGGCAATATCCCGATTTTCAGACATTCGTCATCATCCCCTTGTTCGATTGCATTTCAATTAATTTATGCACGTCCGCCTGGCTAGGAAGAGCAGGAATCGCGCCTTTACCTGCAGTTGTCCATGCCCCGCTGGCATTGGCAAACTCCAGGATTTCATCATGATGCACGCGAAGCACCTCTATGATGTTGTCCTGCGCAGCCCCCGTTTCCAGCAGCTTATACAGAAAACCTCCGACAAACGCATCGCCGGCCCCTGTCGTGTCCTGAACTTTGACGTTAAATCCTCGCCCCTTATACTTCTCATCCGCAGAAAGATAGAGCTCCGCTCCCTCTTTCCCTCGGGTATAGACAACGGCTAGGACATCTCCTTGAAACAAGGAAGCAATCGCCTCCTTCTTTGACGTTATACCCGTAATGAACTCCAGTTCATCTTCAGAAATCTTTATAAGATGGGCGACGGGAATAAAATCTTGAATCGTTCTCCGGCACTCCTCCGGACTATGCCATAAAGGAAGCCGGACGTTCGGGTCAAAGCTGATGAGCCCTCCCTGACTTTTTACTGCATGAATCGCTTTCAAATGCGCCTGCTTCATCGGACTTTCCACAAGATCGACCGAGCCGAAATGCAAAATATCGTTCGTACCGAAAATACCCGGATCAATTTCGTCTTCGGACAATAGCAAGTCGGCCGAGGGGCTGCGATAAAAGGAAAAATCCCTCTCTCCATCCTCACGCAGCGATACGAACGCCAAACCCGTGTTGGCCTCGTCTGTTCGCCGGATAAGATCTGTCCTTACTCCCGCATGAGCCAGCTGCTCGATTAAGTAATCCCCAAAGGCGTCCTTTCCTAGCTTAGTCAGCATGGAGGCGTTCCCGCCAAGCTTGGCGACAGAAGCCGCTACGTTGGCTGGCGCGCCTCCTGCCGCTCGTTCAAAGGCCTGTACGTCCTTCAGCGGGCTCCCTTTTTGTAAGGGGATAAAATCAATTAACACTTCTCCGATTGCAAATAACTGTCCCACGTTGTCACCGCCCCGTTTTATATTCAAATCCGTCTTGTTTGAGAGCTATATTTTCCATAGCGATGCTCGGCAAGCAGCCGTTCCCCCTTTTGCAAAAAAGCGGATTTGCGTACTTTCCCGACTAGGGAAAATGCGGCTCGTAAACACCTCTTCCCCATCATTGACGAAGATCTCAACGGACGAGGTATCTACATAAAGCTGGAATTTAATGTTCTCCGCATCCAGATGGCAGCGCCGTACGCTTCCGTATTCCACGGCAACAGGGTAGCCGGATAATGATCTGTCCAAAATGACCTTTTTCGAATTCCGATCATACGACAGTACTGTCTTCTCGTTCTCTCCTGCCCGAAACTCAATGCCGAATTGCTCGGCATCCGTATTGGTAAACTCACAAACCAGCTCATAAGTCATTCCCTCGAATCCGGCAAAGCTCTTTGTCTCATCCTGCAAAATGGCTTCACCCTTGACCCCTTGTTTTCTCAGCTTCTCCAGTTCCCTGACCGGACGCTGATGGATTTTGCTGCCTTGGAGCGTCAATTCTCTCGGCAGAGTCAGGCAATTGGCCCACCCGTGATTGTCCGTCGGATAATTGGCATCGGGAAGCCCCATCCAGCCTACAAGGATCCTCCGCCCGTCTGCTGCTGCCGTCGTTTGCTGCGCATAGAAGTCAAAGCCCCTGTCCAGCTCTTGGAATTCCCCATGCTCCAGCTTGCTTGTTGTCAGATCAAGCGGTTGACCGACAATATAACCCGATTGGAATATGTTCTGATAATAATCTCCGAGAGGTTCGATGCCTTGCGGTGAAAACAACAATACACCCTGTCCATCCAGTTCGAAATAATCCGGGCACTCCCACATGTATCCGAAGTCTGTCAGTTTTGTAGAAATTTCGCCCTTGAAATTCCAGGTATGCAAATCCTGAGAACTGTACATTACGGCACAACCGGTGCCATTGGTTCGCTGTGCTCCCAGAACGCAATAATATTCGCCGTTGCTGCTCCACACCTTCGGATCCCTGAAGTGATCCGTGTAGCCAGGGGGCACCGAGTCGATCACAGGATGGTCGAGCTTCGTAATCATGCCGCTGCTGTCCATGATCGCCAGGTTCTGATAAGGATGCCTGTTCCATTGCTCGTCCCGCGTATTGCCCGTATACATTAAATACAGTTTGCCGTCCTTAACGATCCCGCTTCCGGAATACGCCCCATGAGAATCATGGGCATCGCCGGGCTCAATCCCAATGCCGACATTGTCCCAGTGGGCCAAATCCTTCGATTTCGTATGATACCAATATTTCATGCCATGAAATGTTCCCAAAGGAAACCATTGATAGAATAAATGATACTCGCCTTGATAGAATGTAAAGCCGTTTGGATCGTTCAACAGGCCATACGGGGGCTGAATATGATAAGTTTGCCTCCATGGACAATTCTTAACCAGGTCCTGGAGCTTTTCCAGCTCACCAGGCACCGCCTGCTCCAATTTTCTGTATTTTTCTTCTCTTAATGCTGTCATCGAATGCCTCCATCTCCCCTCTATTTCCGAGAGCCAGTAGAACCGGCTCCATTTTTGTGCGAAAAAAAGGAACCGGTTCCAAGCGTGTTATAAAAGATGTCCCATAATTCTAAAGCAAAATGCAGTGAATTATGGAACCGGTTCTGTCTCGAATTATAAACACCGTTTTACCGTTTGTCAACGCTTTCTCGCTCAAGAAGCTCGGTATCCAGCATGGTAACTTGATCCATTTCCTCATCCCTCACGAGCTTGATAATATTGCGCGCTGCAGCTTGTCCTGCTTCTTTGTAAAAATATCGTACCGTAGTCAGCGTAGGATGGATAATTTCCGTTATGTCATATCCTCCAAAGCCTGTCACCGACAGGTCCGAAGGGATGACGATTTGCCGGAGATATGCGGCTTTCATGACCCCGAGCGCAATGTTATCCGTGGCGCATACGATGATGGAAGGCGTGCTTTCATCCAGAATCTGCGATGCCGCTGCCATCGCATCCGTCATTCTAAAGCCTGTTTCATAATAGGAGACCGAGCACTCCGTACCTTCCAGGCTCTTTTTAAAGCCCTCTTTTCTCCGGATGCCCACAGAAATATCCTTCTCCGTTACTCCAAGATAGGCAATTTGCCGGTGACCCATTTCCAGTACATGACGTCCTATTTTGTAACCCGCATGAAAGTCATCGTGGATCAGGCTATACAGCTGAGAATGCTCCTGTCCTACTAACAATATCGGAATATTGATCCCTTCTGCCGCTTTTAGATGCTCCTCATTCACTTGGGCGGCCAACAAAATGATCCCCGAAACCTTCTGCCGGGCAAAATCATAAATCGCTTCGATTTCCCGTTCCATATCCTGGCTCGTATTGGAGATCAGCATTTGAAAATTGGCGCTGCGCAACTCTTCGTCAATCCCCATCAGCGTTTGGGAAGTAGCAAAAGAGTCAAGACGGGGCACTACGGTGCCAATAATGTTCGTTCTTCTCGCTTTCAAGCTTTGAGCAAATGTATTCGGAACATAATGATGCTCTTTAATGACTTTTTCGATGCGCCGCCGCGTAGCTTGGCTGACTGAACCTCCATTTAAGTAACGGGATACCGTGCTCTTGGCCACGCCTGCAATTGCGGCAATATCTGAAATTGTTTTAATCATCTAATCATCGTTACTCCCTTTTTCCATTCCCGGTTTATTCTTCATACTAAGTATACTGTCTTTTTCACGCGCCGGGTAGTTATCGGGAGCTGCGCTGATTTGCTGCCTATTGTTTCGCCACAAGCTTCTGCAGGAAAGCCTTTAAATCAACGATTCTTAAATGCTCCGGCCTCTCTTGCGTACCACTGATGATTAAAGGTACAAGCGAATCCGCGCGTACAAGTGAACCGTGGCTTCCACCTCCTTTATGGGACGGCGAGCTCTTGTCTGATAGCTCATATCCCGGCTTAGCGATCACCACCAGGTAATCTCCAGCATGAGAATGGAGGGCTCCTTGCAGCCTCCGAAGCGCATCAGGGTACCGGCCATAATGGATCGTATGCTGTTCGGCGTTAATGATTAAATCCAATACCTCCGGTTCCTGCTCAATCGTCCATTTCTGCCCGTAAGTGTCTCTGAAATGACCATCGGTTTTAAATCGAAATTCATTCTTATCAGCGCCTTGCACGCGAATCCATTCCCCTTCCCTCCAAGAAATCAAATCGATCCGGGAATCGGCTCTTAATGTGGCGATGATTTCCTGGAATTCGATCGATTGAAGGCTATAGACATAAGCCATGGTATCATTCACGGCCAGAACAATTTCCGTATCATCCGTAATGGCCTCCCCTTGGTGATAGACGCGATATTCTTTCAGCAGCAAGGACAAATCGATGACCGGATTCTCACCCGTAGGCAGGACTTCGGACATCCCGTTATCCCCGATAATTACGACAATCGCTTGCTCCAAAGCATCTTCTATAGAACCGAAGCTTTGCAGTAAAGTTTGAAGCTGGCGATCTGTTTCTTGTACCCCGTTCAGATCAGGAGGACCGTTTTTGTGAAGTTGTTGATCCAAATCGGGAAGGTAGATATACAAGAAGTCGGGCAACTTATTTTCCTTGATTAAATAAGCGGCCGTGGATATCGAGAACTCATTGTTGATACCGATCCGGTGAGCTAAGCCGCCGGGATGCTCGACGATGCCTTCTAGCGGATCTGACAATGAACCAAGCGCCAAATAATCCGGCCCTTGGACCGATACGGATTCAGGCAAGGATGTAGGCCCATGCATCCAAACCGGGAGAGACAGCATATGAGGGACAGGGCCACGGTAAATCAAGCCGTTAATGCTGCCTGTTTTCTTCCCCATCAGCGCTAGCTCGTCATATATCGTCGGAAGATCAGGGTTCAGATGACTGTTGTTTAAATGGAGCAAAGCATCCGCCATGACTGAGCCGACTCCTAGTTTCATTACTTCCATCGGCCCGGTCCCGTAATTGATGAGTTTTTTATCCTGAACCGAATACCAGGTCAAGCCGGGCACGTGATGGACATCCGGGTGAGCGCCGGTAAGCAGGGAACTGTCAATCGTTACGGACATCGTCGGAAAGGAACTTACTAAATCCTTGTAATATTGACCGTGCTCGATCAGATATTGAAACGTTGGGAGCACTTTTAACTCTAATCCTTTATCGATTGCTTCGGCCATTAAGGAATCGATGACGACGAGTATCACTTTCCTGGCGTCGTTCCCGGCATTGGATTTGACTTGCTGCAAATCCTGTTCTTTTGAAGATGACCTCTGTTTCTTGCGGACCAGCCAGAATACGACCAGCAGAATAAGCAGTACGATTATTGCTTGTAACATGAAAGAATCACCAGCCTGTCGATATGAGATAGGTTCATTTAGCATTATTGTTCATAACCTGCACTTCGGAATTACTGTTTATGGTGGCAAGCATAACTTCGCAGATATTCGCATTGTATTGCTTGACCTGATCCTGAAGCCAATCGGTATCTTTACCCATTTCCTGAAGCAGCCTCGTGTCGATCGTGCCGTCGATAATAATCGGCCAGGTAATGGTAAATGGTTCGCTTGTTAATTTCATATCAGCCGGGGTAATCGGTTGGTATTGCGGGTCCATAAAAACGGATATTGTCCCGCCAGGTTCCCATATGGCAAGCGATACTTTTTGGATATCCTCCACTTTCTCTTTTCTAAGTTCGGAAAATAAGTATTCAACGGAAATTTTTGCTTTTGATAGATGATTAAATTCAACTTTTCCATTTTTAACAAGCGTGACTGGGGATGGATCCAGGTAGTGCTTAAATAAAGGCCACTTTAGTCCCAGCAAGGATGCTAATAAATATAACACGATCAGAACTACGGTAGTAATCATGGATCCCTTTAACCCTAACTTCTCATCGGAAAGCGGGTGAGCAATAATATTGCCCAGGGTTAGAGCAATTATGAAATCGAGCAATCTTAATTGAGAAATGGAACGCTGCCCCATGAATTTAGTTACAATCAGCAAAAAAACAAAGCTGACAATACCTCTTAAAATCCATTCAATGGCTGTCAACGATTCCTTACTTGCAAAAAAGTCCAATCCATTCAACCCTTTCATTGAGATCCAAGTTATTCGTTAAGGTTTCCTATATTCGCATCTCTATTCAATGCAACAATGCATATGCACAAAAAAAGGAAAAGGAGCTCCGAAGAGCCCCTCGCTATCTCTATTTGCCAACAAGGCGAAGTGATTATTGGATCATCAGGTTAAAGCCATTCAAGATATAGTACAAATTAGGATATGCGATATTTCTCGTGGTGAGATTGTTGAATCTGACGGAGCCATTCGCTGTATAGGAGAAAATAGCTGCGCCCTGATGCGGCCCGGAGAAGCGTGAGGTTGTGATCCCATCAAGGCCGGTGCCATCTATCGTGATATTGTTGAAGACAATATTCTCGAATCCTCCCCCGTATCCGAATTGGATCGCGTCCCGCTGCGTATTGAGAATATCGATATTGTTGAACGTAACGTTTCTGATCGGATCGGTCGAAGCTTCGAGGTCGATAGCTCCGCGTTCCCCGTTGTAGAGATCTTTACTTGTACCGCTGTTAATAATAGTGGTGTCCGAGAATACAATCCCGGTGTTGTTCTGAAAATGATAGCCGGGAAACACGGTATTCATTCTGATCCCGGAGCCGCCGACGGTGTCGATGATCAGGTTATGGTCGGCCTTATGACCGCTTCCGCCGAAAAAGGCAATGGCGGCCGCACGCCAGTTATTTTCGATCGTGTTATAGGAGAAGGTATTGTTTACTCCCGCAGGCGCTCCGTTTACGTTACTCGTCCAGACGGCAAGGCCGTCATCCCCGTTATTGCGTATGCTGCTGTTGCGGACGGTTGAATTGCTGGTACCCTGGGCAAAATTGATGCCATCGGCCAGATTGTTTCTGACCCGGCTGTTCTCAATGACCAATCCATTGGCATAAATGGCGGGAGTATGGGCATAGTCTCCGACCCAAAAGCCGCATTCAAAGTGTTCCACCCATACATCATGTATTATGGAATTAGTGCCGAAATTGTCCATGAAACCCTTGTAGATGGCGTTTTGCCCGTACCGCGACCGCAGATTCGAATTCAGATATACATTGCTGAAATCAAGCTGTCCCTGAATTCGCAGCGAAATGCCGCCTCCTGCCGCGTTTGGATTCGTAAATTGCAGGTTCGTATGCCACATGCCGGCTCCCGTTATTGTGATATTGTTGATTTTATTACTGACAGAGCCGATTTCCCACATGCCGCCCAGATGGAATGTCCCTTCGGGAATGTATAAGGTTCTGTCAGAGGCTGCCGCTTCCTGAACAGCAGCTTTAAAGGCGTCAAGGTCATCCTTTCCATCATTGGCAACGGCACCGTAATCCGTAACGGATACCGCGTTAGCTGGGCGGGGAATTACCGCAGGAACTGGCTCGATTTCGAGGAAATCTACCCCGTATTCCAGGTTGTCGCCGTTATTCTTCTGAATGCGGATCGTATCCCCGGGCTTCAGCGGCGTATCCAGCTTCCAGTGAACCTCATCAAAACGGAATAGCGGCCGTCCCGAGCTAGGTGTATCTCCAGGCATATCCCCGGAAAAATATTGCCAGCTATAATAGGATGTTAATGGCACGGTTGTTACTTTGGTGCCGTTAACGTACACGTCAAGTGAACCGTTCAGCCCCATGCCGTCCGCAGAGTCCGGCATCGTAAACCGCATAGTCACTCCTGCCCCGCCCTGTCCCTGCTTGATCTTCCATTCGAGATACGAGCCATTTGCAGGAAGAGCCACATAACGCTGACCAGATGCTTCCGAAGCCGTTAAAGATTGGTCGAAGGTCGGTGCTGTCTTCAGGACAGCGCCGCCCCCGTGAGTGGCATCATCCGTATCATATCGGCTGTATGGCATGACTGCGCCACGGGCAGCATAGACCGTCAGGTTGGCTGTACTCGTATTATTGGCCTGTTTGGCTTCGAGTTCGTTAGCATCTGCGGCAATTGTCGTAACTACGGTATAATTCCCGTTTGCCGCTGTCCACGTACCCGGAATTGCAACATTGATAGAAGCTCCCGGAGCCAAAGCGCCATTATACGAACCATTCAGGGTTTGGACGGTACTTCCGGCGGCATTTTTAAGCATAACCGTTATTCCGTGGGAGCCGCTTGCCGAAGCGATAGTTCCTTGATTTTTAAGATTGACGTTAAAAGAAACCGCATTACCCACTGCCGGATTGCCAGGAGACCAGGAGACAGTCCCCACGAGATCAGAACTGGCTGCTTGAGTCACAACCAGTGGCGAAGCGCTCGTATAGCTGTTATTCATTTCATTTTGCTCAATAATCGTGTTGCTCTCATCGACCTTCGCGCTAACTGAATAATTACCGGCGGTTTTCGTTCCAGCGTTCAGCGATACCGTTGCTGAAGCGCCGGAAGTAAGCGCTGCGACCGGAGCGGAGCCAACTCGCTCGTTGTTCAGGTAGAAATTCACTGTCGTCGCGGCAGAGCCGGCATTACCGATGTTCTTCACCACTGCGTTTAACGAAATCGTACCGCCCTCGTTCGGCGATAACGGTGACCAGGTCAGATCGGTAATCGTCAAATCGGGGTTTGACGCAGGTGTTCCGAATACCTGGAATTCGGCAATTTGCCCCGCCGGAGCTCCGGTGTTCGAGGAAATGTTCAGCTGCAGGCGCTTGACCGTCGCCGTCAGCGGAATCGTTACCGTGTTGCCGGTGGAGGGGTTGAAGGTGTAGGCCTGTGCGGATACGAGATTGCTGAAGTTTGCCGTATCCTGGTTGTGCCCAAGCACCTGAATCGTCTGCGTTCGAGTGCTCCATATCGGGTCTGGATTCAGCTTCAGTACGATGGATGTAATATTGTGATTTGCATCAAGATCCAGCGTCAAAGTACTTGGATTTCCGCCCCCTTCCCAATACGTATTTGTATCGTTGTCATTTGCATTGGCGGCCACGTATGTAAACGTGCTCGAAGAGGCAGCGATCGCAATGTTAGTTCCTATTGGGGCTGTTGGTGTTGGTGTAGGTGTCGGACTTGGCGTTGGTGTTGTTCCGGCAGCACCGTAAATCTCGAATTCAGACAGCTGCCCTGCCGGCCATCCCGTATTGCCGGTAATATTCAGACGAACATAACGGGTGTCCGCTGCTGCAAAGTTAATCGTGACCGAATTATTGGAATTAGGATCGAAGTCATAACTCACAGAACCGACGATGTCAGTAAAGGTCATTCCATCCGTGCTGCCTTGCACAGTTAGCGTTTGAGTGCGCTCTTCCCAATTTGGCGGCAGCTTAAGTACAATTTGATCAATGCTCGTATTTTCGGTCAAATCGACCTGAATCCATTGCGGAAACGCATGGTTATCGCTTTCCCAGTACGTCCCTTGATTGTTGTCCTGTACGTTGCCCGGTTCATAAGTTTGGTTTTGCCCACTTGCCGTGATGACTTTGCCCAGTGTCAGATTGGGCTCGCCCGCAGCTGAGACAGAGAAATCAGACCCCACCGCCATAAACAGGCTCGAGATCAGCATGCTTGCCAGTAGCAGCCATACGATAAAATTGTTGCGCATTTCACTCCTCCTTATTTATGATATATTTACAGACAATTCCATTATAAAGGCGAGACAAGCCTAATTATAATTAGCAATTCTACGGAAAAGATAGGCGTTCTCAAGTTTATCCTACATTCGAAATCAGAATTGGGCTCGGAATTGGGTTTGGGATTAGTCTGTTTCATTCAAATTTATAGCACTGAATGAGTAGAATGTATTTATCTATGAAAAGGGGTTGAAATAATGGCGAAAATCGATTTTTTTATGAGAGAAAGTAAGGCCGGTGCCGTTTTTCTATTGCTGATACGGTGTTACTTGGGCTGGAAATGGCTTACTGCTGGCTGGATGAAGCTTACCGCTCCACAACCATTTGATAGCACGGGCTATCTACAAAACGCTGTTGCCAACTCCAAAGGAGAGAATCCGATTGTTCAGGATTGGTGGGGAAGCATATTGGAAACTGCTGTTATCCCCCAAGTTGAAATATTTAACTTCCTGGTTCCCTGGGGAGAGTTTTTAGTTGGTTTAGCCTTGTTGCTTGGCGTATTTACTGTTTTTGCTGCATCGGCGGGCGTAATCATGAACCTTTGCTATTTCCTCTCTGGTTCCATTAGCATCATCCCTCAAATGCTTTTATGCGCATTTTTCATTATTTACGCGGGCAGTAACTCAGGGCGAATCGGCGTACTGTATTTGCTCAATAAATATCGGTTTAGAACTAAACACACAACTTCAGCAAACCCGGAACAAACCTGACACCATACAAACTGGAATTTTCCGCGAAATGCCGGTATGATAGAACATGATTTGTTACAAATGCTACAAAGGAGTTGGACCAGCACTTATGAGAACAAAGCTACTAGTATTCCCATTCCTCCTTCTGCTGACTGCTATGATCATGAGCGGTTGCGGCAAGGACAAAGAAGCACAGGAAGCACCAGCAAATCAACAACAATCTGCTGGCAATAGCGCAGAGCAATCTACGGCGCCTGAACCGCCAAAGCAAACAATGAGCTGGGACAGTCCTCCGGCCATGGAGATCGACACGAATAAGTCGTACACCGCCGAATTCTCGACGACGAAGGGGAACTTCACGATCGAGCTGTTCGCCAAAGACGCGCCAAAGACGGTTAATAACTTTGTATTCCTGTCGCGGCAAGGCTTTTACAATGACGTCACCTTCCACCGGATCATCGAATCCTTCATGATTCAAACTGGAGATCCGGAAGGCACGGGTGGCGGAGGCCCTGGGTATCGATTTGAAGATGAAAAGACGGACTACGAATACGAGCCGGGCATTGTTGCGATGGCCAACGCCGGACCGGATACGAATGGCAGCCAATTTTTCATCTGCACGGGTGAAGATAGCCTGTCCCTAAACCTAAAGCCCAACTATACTATTTTTGGCAAGGTCGTCGATGGCATGGATGTCGTCCAAGATATTGCAGCCACACCAGTTGAACCCGGCGGCCCGCGTCGTGAACTGAGTTCACCAATAGAGACCGTCCAGATCAAGGAAATCAAGATAACAGAGCAATAAAGCAAGGGTATTTCAATCAGAACAGGCCCCGTAATCCTAATAAGGATTGCGAGGCCTGTTTCTGTTTCGCTATTACTTTTTTAGCAGCTCATGAATTCAAGTCGTGAAGACCCGGGCTATGCTCATTGGCCAATTCAGGCAGGCTAGGTAGCGGATAACCTTCCGGCGGTGCGACTACTTGCAGCTCCCCGCCGTTGCGGCTTGGTGTTTGGCCGCTAAAGATTTCAGCAATCCGCGTAGGATCCAGCCGGAAATTAAATTGCGCATTGTGAAAGCCCATATCGACGTATTTCTTGCATTCCGGGTATTTGTTAATATCATAGTTTGGAACAGGAAACAGCTTGCCCCATTCTACGCCCAATGTTTCTAAGGCCTTGGCAAAAGCGTTCTGGTGGGCGTTATCGCGAACGATCAGAAAGGCCAGCGTTTCACGGAACGCTTTGTTGTTGCTCATTTCATAAATTCTTGTCTTTTGAAGCACTCCCGTTGATTCCAGAACAACGTTGTCCAATAAATTGCTGATCAGATTGCCATGATCATACACATAGTTTCCATTCCAAGGATTTCCGGCTGCATCGACCGGCAGCGAGCTTTGTGCACCCATAATAAAGTGATGGGGATTGGCGTGTTTGACGGCCTCATCCAGCGGAGCTGCATTCAAGCCCGAATCGCCTGCTCCAGAAGCGCCTGCACCGGTGAGCAATTGGTTAATGGTATGCTGCACCAACTCGACATGACTTAATTCCTCCAGAAACACGCCTCGTATCAAATCCCGAAACTGGGTTGCGTTACCGCGAAAGTTATTGCTTTGAAAGAAAAACTGCATCATGGTGCGCATCTCGCCAAATCTCCCGCCTAATGTTTCTTGAAGCACCTTCGCTGCTGCCGGATCTGGCTGATCTGGGACGATCAAATTAATTAAATCTTCTTTATAGAAATACATCACGATAATCTCCTTTTATGCAAATTTACGTCCTTATGAGTTTGCGCTAGTCGACTAGGGTGAATGCAAGGAGGAGCCTGCCATGTTTCTCCAAGTATCATGAGATGACATGATGTTAAGTAAGAAGCATAAAACATCAGGATGAAGTGAATAATGACGGTGATTATAATAAAAGGAGAGACAATAAACGATATGGGTATATTAAGCGGTAATCCCAAAGACGAACCGATGCATTATGGTGAAATTTTCAGCGTATGGCAAGCATCCATGATGGCTAAAGGCACGGTTTCCTGTTACCAGGCCTTCCTCAACCACGCCGGTGACGAGGATCTCAAGAAAATTCTCGAAGCTTTAATTGAACAGGCGAAATTAGAAATTAAAGAGTGTGACACCCTGCTCACCGATAATGGTATTGCACCCGCGCCTGTATTGCCAGAAAGACCCCCAGCTAAGCTTGAGGATATTCCAGCGGGAGCAAGATTTACAGATCCTGAAATTGCTGCAAAAATTGCAGCGGAGAATGCGCTTGGTCTTGCAGCCTGTAGTTCGGTTATGGGGCAATCGATAAGAGAAGATGTCGGCGCATTATTTGCCAAATATCACCTTACTAAAGCCGCATTAGGCTTGCGCATTCTTCAAATGAACAAAGATAAAGGCTGGCTAATCCCTCCGCCCCTTCAGGTAAAGAGACCTGTCGAAGAATAAAATACGATATGAATGAAAATCAAAAAATCCCACGCAGCGTGGGATTTTGTTGTCCTTATAGCTTGAGTTGAACATCGCTCCATTTCATGCTGAAGCTTCAAATCTTCGGCACCTCAATTGTCGTCATCGCGCTGCGCTTCTGCTCATCGTTGATATGCGTATAGATCATTGTTGTTTCAATGGAGGCATGACCGAGCAGTTCCTTTACCACGCGAATATCGACGTTGTTTCTCAGCAGCATGGTAGCAAAGGAGTGCCGCAGCTTATGGCAGGATAATTTCATATCGGTCAACTGCGGGTGATCCTGTTTGAAGGCATCGAAGACATGCGCCGCAATCTTCTGAATTTGACGAATCGATAATCTTCTTCCCTTCTGAGAGATGAAGAAGGCTTCTTCTTTTGAGCTATAAGGCTGGATGCGCTCCTCCTCCACTTTCGCCAGGTATTCAACGACTAACTCAGGCAGCGGGATCTCGTTCCACTTCCGTCCTTTGCCTAGTACTTCAAGCGTCCCCTTATCTCTCTTGAAATGAGAGAGATTCATGCGATGAACCTCTCCCACCCGCAAACCACAGTAACCCATCAGCAGGAAAATTGCCAGATTCCTGTCCCGGTAACGACCATCGACATAAGTGAGCACCTTCTTGAGTTCCTGCTCCTCCAGATAGACTGGAATTTTATTTTTCTCCGTCTTTGACTTCTTGACCTCTAGCGCCGGATTTCTGGTCGCCAGTTCAAAATCGATCAATGAGGCATAAAATGAACGGATCGCCGACAAAGTCCGATTCCTTGTCCTATCCCCGGCAGATTCCTGTTTGGAGACGAGAAAGCTAACAACATTTAACTTTCCCGCCTGTTGCACAGGCAGTTCATCTAAGGAGAATAAATAGTCATACACTTCTCTTAAATATTCTTTTCTCGTCGTCTCCGTATATCCTGATTGTTTCATCCAAATCGTAAAGGCTTGAAGCGGCTCGGCATAAAATTCTTCTATGTAATATTTCGTAGTCAAAGCAATCCCTCTTACGTTGATGTTATTTACCATTTATAGGTTGTTTTTGCGAAAAATCAACTTGATAACAAACTGTCTCTAAGAAAACAAATCGCTCTAAACTAAAAGTGCGCAAAATACGTGTTTGGCGTACTTATTATAGCACATACGTTCCCTGAAGGGAATCATATGTGCTTGATCATAATAAAGTCCATCTGCTCTTCATCACCCATATAAAAAGAGTGCGCTCCCGCCTGAATGAAACCCATTTTCTTATAAAAAGCAATGGCCTTCTCATTCTTCTCCCATACGCCTAGCCAGATTTTCTTTTTATTACACTCCAATGCAATTTCCAAAGCCTGATTTAGAAGATATTTGCCAAGCCCCTGTTTTTGATAATTCTTTTTTACATAGATCCTCTCGATTTCTAGCGAATCCTTGCCCATATCTTCAGATTGGGCATCATCTATGTTTATTTTTAAATAACCGCCAATATCCTCATTGCAATATATAAAATAAAATTGGGAAGAAATATTTGATAGTTCTTTTTCTAACTGTTTCAAATTAAAAGCCCTATCTAAGTAGGCTTTCATATTTTCGGATAAATTCTGATGCCTGAATGTATCATTAAATGTTTCAATACCAATAGCTTGAAGGTTGCGTAAATCTTCATAGTTGCATTTTTTTATTTCTATATTCATAAAATATGCGCTCCTTTAATAAATCAATAGTTTCTCCTATTCCCCTTTTTCACAAATTCCCAATCTTTTTCTATATTTTTTCTTATTCTCTGAAGAAAATTGAATATAGCTTCCGCTTCTTTTTCTGAAAACCCCTCTAAAGCAACGGAATTGGAATAATCATGTTCTTTTTTAATAAAAGGATAGATATATTTCCCTTTCTCTGTTGCAAAGAGTTTTTTTATTTTTTTGTTATGTTGATCTTCTTTCTTTTCTATAAAGCCACTAATTTCAAGTTTTTTGATAGCACGAGCTGCTGTTGATCGGTCTACCTTGATCATTTCAGCTAATTTTTCTTGAATGATTCCTGGATATTCGCATATTCGCACAAGGTACAAATACTGCCCTTTTGTAAGATCAAATTCTTTAAATTCTATATTACTGATGGAATCCAGCGCCCTTGCGATCATCCCAATTTCACGAAGAATCTCTTTCATTATTAAACTCCTTAGTAGGTTATTATATTGCAAATGCAACAAAACGGCATGCCTATAATTTAATATAATATTGTTGCATTTGCAACATAAGTGACGAATCATCTCTTCGATGTAAAGCTTTATGATTAATCTCTGTCTCAATCAACATAAAAAAGAAGCCTTCTCAGGTTATTACCTAAGGAGACTTCTTCTAGTTAAATTTATATCCTATTCAATCTACCAATCAAAAGCCATTTCTTGTTTTGCTCGCACTCTTGATTAATATGATTAATTATATTAATTCATATCATTAAATAAGTTGATTCAACCCTGTTCAATCGTGGCCGGGTCCATATATAAGACCTCCCATAAATGGCCATCAGGATCCTGGAAGCTCCAAGTGTACATAAACCCGTGATCTACTGGATCATTAAAAGGCTGGCCGCCTGCAGCAAGAGCCCGTTCCACGATCTCATCCACCTGCTCCCGGCTGCTTGCGGACAAAGCGACAATCACCTCTGCATTAGCCTTTGTATCCGGGATGTCTTTCTTCGTAAAGGTCTTGAAATAGGCCTCGCTCAGCAGCATGGCATAAATATGCTCGCTTATGACCAGGCAGGCTGCTTTCTCGTCCGTGAACTGGGGATTAAATTCGAATCCAACCTGTTCAAAGAAATCCTTCGTCTTGGGCAAATCTTTTACCGGCAAATTCACAAAAATCTGATTACATTGAAGCGCCATTTAGATACCACCTTATCATGGATTAATATTACGTAGAAATGCCTGACTAAGGTGCTGGAACAAAGAAGAACCTTTGTTCGTATATCTATAATACTACAACAATCCAGAAAAAGGAATCCATTTATTATAGTTTACATAATATATATTACGTTAACTCAGATCTTCATACCGGTAATCTCAGCAACAAGCTCGTAAGAACGAACACGCGCTTTATGATCATACATCGTTGTATTAATAATCAGTTCATCCGCCCCAGTGTTATCTATAAACGCCTGTAGTTTCTCCCTGACTTCGTCCGGATTGCCGATAATCGAAGCATTCAGCTGCTTCATGACCAAGGCTTTCTCATACTCCGTCCAAATGTTCTCCATGCTCTCGACTGGCGGCGGAATTTGGCCGGGGTGGTTGCGGATCAGGCTTAGGAATTGCTGCTGGAACGAAGTCGCGAGGTACTCCGCCTCTTCCGTCGTGTCGGCCGCGAACACATTAATCCCGGCCATTGCATAGGGTTTATCCAGTACATCAGAGGGCTGGAACTGGGATTTATATTGCGTTAACGCCGCAACTGTATGTTCAGGGGCGAAATGGCTAGCGAATGAAAACGGCAATCCCAGCTTTGCCGCTAGTGCTGAACTGAAGCCGCTGGAACCGAGCAGCCAGATGGGAATGTCTTGGCCTTCACCGGGTATCGCCCTTACACGGTTATGCCGTGAATTCTCATCCAGGTAGCTTCGCAGCTGCTGCAGCTGATCCGGAAAATCATGACCGTTCGCGCGAGGATCGCGGCGAAGCGCCAGCATCGTACTTTGGTCGCTTCCCGGAGCACGGCCTAAGCCGAGATCGATCCGCCCGGGATACATCGCTTCCAGTGTGCCGAATTGTTCAGCGATGACTAGCGGCGAGTGGTTGGGCAGCATGATACCTCCGGAACCAACTCGTATCGTGCTTGTTCCGCCAGCGATATAACCGATTACAACCGAAGTCGCCGAACTGCCAATCCCCGGCATATTGTGATGTTCGGCGAGCCAGTATCGCCGATATCCCCATTGCTCGACATGCTGGGCCAAATCAAGACTGTTCTTGAAAGATTGGGCTGGCGAACCTCCTTTTGTGATTGGCACAAGATCCAGTACGGAATATGAAACTTCGCTTAGTTTTTTATGATGTTGGCTCATATAATTCCCTTCCTTCGCATGTAATAAGCTTTGCCAGCTTACGTTATACAACCATTTTTTCCTTGATCCACGCTTGTAAACACTCCAATTTGCCTCTAAACCGCTCCTCCTGCATTTCTGCAGCCAGATCGGCGACGGTTTGGCGCTTCAGCACGGACTTCCAGGCTGTCTCCGCTTCCTCCATCAAATCGGTCAACAGACAGCATTGCTCCTCTGCTGGCAGCTCGAGCATATCGTTCAAGGTTCCGCATGAGGAATACAGTGTCTGCTGTCCCTCTATTGCGAGATACACGTCATAAATCCGGATATTCTCCAGCTTCTTTTTCAGCTTGAAGCCGCCTTTGACGCCAGGAACGGATGTGATGAGATCAGCGCTCACTAATTTTCTCAATAATTTCTGAAAATAAGTAGCCGAGGCGCCCAACTGCTGGCTGATCGCTTCCCCTGGCAGCACTGCCTTTTCAGGCAGCAGGCTGAGCAGGAGTATGGCATACACGGATTGCTCAACGCCCGTCTTCATGTGCATTTGTGTGTCTCACGCCTTTTTATTGTTCTTATACCTGCTAACGCGGACAAACATTATCGGCGTTAACGAGATACTTTTTACAATATACTTTATTTTTTATAGCAAGTAAACCTCTGTTCGCTTTGCATGCCAGTTCAGAGGTATCGTAGAAGGCAAAGGACAAATATGTGTGGATGTTAATGACCGAGGTGGTGTTCCGCTTTTCTGGAGGTGACAAGGATATCTGCGAAAAATGGACTCTAAAAGCTATGCTTCTGACATCATTCCAAAAGATGATACAATAGCAAATAATTCAGCTAAATCATCAATTACGGCATCAGCATCAACAATCGTTTCAAACTGACGATTACGTTTCCACACCGCTCTCATTCCAGCGTCACGACTAGCTCGTATATCGTTATCAGGATGATCTCCAACAAAGAGAGCATTTTCGGCGTTTACACCCAGTTTTGTCAAAGCACGATTGAAAATTGCTTTATCAGGTTTCCGCAGCCCCTCCCATTCCGATATTAAAACCTCATCGAATAAATGTTCAATGTGTAACGCCTTGAAATTATCGTATTGGAATTGCCCAAAACCGTTGGAGACCAATGCCAATTTGATGTTATGGTTTTTTAACTGAGTAAGCATACTAAATAAATTAGGAAAGCCGATACAATGATTTTGGAAATTTCTTATGTAATCCTCTAGAAGCAAAGTCCAGTCCATGTTTCTAATAGAAAACTCATCCATCATCTGTTGATATACTTTGTCCTTCCATACGTAACCATGATGATCAAGCTCAATAAACCGTTGAACGAAAATTTCTTTTTCAACGATTTGTAACTCGGGGTATCGATGGTATTGGTCCCTCACAAACTTTAACAGGGATGCTTCACGGTCAAGCAGCGTTCCATCCAAATCAAAAAGAACTGCATTTATGGTCAACTGAATCACTCCCATTTAACATAAAATTCGTTATAAGTAAACAATTCCCTGCTTGGGATATTTAATAGTGTTAAACAATAATATGTAAGAAAATAACCTGACAAAACTAACAACCTCGCCAATTAGCGAGGTTGTTACCGTGCAAATACCTATTTACCATAAAAACTTTAACCCTATACCGAGACGGAAGAGGCAGCAACTAATTCCTTCTTTGGCGCAACCGTTTCTTCCTCCTCATGGTTTCCCTCTTCAGAAACTGAATCCCGAGGCGAACTGTCAACCTTTCTTTGCTGCTGCGCCAGTGCGCGGGCTGCCCGCAGCCGGCAATTATCATGCGGGATGCACAGCGGTGTGCCATATAACGGATCCGGAATGATTTCGCATTTGAGCCGGAAGACGTTTTCGATGAGCTGCTCGTCTACGATTTCATTAGGCGCTCCCTGCGCTTCAATTCGTCCGTCGCGAATCGCTACAACATGGTCTGCATATCTGCAAGCAAGATTAATATCATGAAGTACCATGACAATCGTCCGTTTATCGCGATCATTCATCTCATAAAGTAAATCCAGAACTTCGATTTGATGCGTCAGATCGAGGTATGTCGTCGGTTCATCAAGCAGAATGATCGGCGTCTCTTGAGCCAAAGTCATGGCGATCCATGCCCGCTGCCGCTGACCGCCCGACAATGCGTCTACAGGGCGCTCAGCCAGCTCACTCATGCCTGTCGCTTCGAGCGCTTGCTGAACAACTTGCTCGTCTTCTTTCGACCACTGCTTCAGCCAGCTCTGATAGGGATATCTTCCCTGTTTGACGAGCTGCAGCACGGTCAGCCCCTCGGGAGCCGTCGGGCCCTGCGGGAGGATCGCCAGCTTCTTCGCAACCTCTTTCGTTGACATGCTGGAGATATCGCTGCCAGCCAGGATAACCGAGCCCCGCTGTGGCTTCAGGAGTCTGGCCATGGAGCGGAGCAGCGTCGATTTGCCGCATCCGTTGCTGCCGATAAACACGGTGATTTTCCCCTCCGGTATGGAGAGATTCAAATTCTCGAATATATAGGCGCTTCCATATGACAATCCGAGCTCTTTCGCTTCCAGCGTACCCATAGTAGCATTCCTCCAGAATTAATAACGGTTTCGGTTGCGGTATAGCAAATACATAAAAAACGGAGCCCCAATGGCAGCCGTCAACACTCCCGCAGGAATGTCATTCGGCAGGAACGCGGTACGTGCTGCCAAATCAGCCAACAGCAGAATGATCGCTCCAAGCAGGGCGCTGACGGGCAGCACATTCCCGAATGAGGAACCGACAAGCTTGCGCGCCATATGCGGAGCCATTAATCCGATGAATCCGATAGCTCCAGCAATCGCGATTGCAGCCCCGGCGAGCGCTACGCTTAATGCCAGTAGCACTATTCGATGCCTCTGCACATGCGCCCCGGCGCTGCTCGCCACCTCATCCCCAAGTGCTTGAATGTTGACATTCCTGGATTGCAGCCAGGTAAGCGGCAATAGAATCGCCACCCATGGCAGGAGCGTCAGAACATCTTTATCCCAAGACGTCCCGTATATGCTGCCGGTCATAAAGGTTAGTGAGCGCTGAGCCAATTGCAGAGGTCCGGAAATAATTAACATATAGGAGATCGATTTGATCGCGGCGGACAGTCCGATGCCGATCAGCACCAGCCGCAGCGGATCAACGCCTTTTTTCCAGGATAGGACGTACAGCAGACCTGTAACCAGAAAGGCTCCTGCCATAGAAGTCAGCGGCATCCAATGAATTGACACCGTGCCGCCAAATATAAAAATAAACAAAACGGCGCCAAGCGAGGCCCCTTCCGTAATCCCGACGACATCCGGAGAAGCCAGCGGATTGCGGATTATGCTCTGCAGAACCGCACCGGCAACAGCCAGTGATGCTCCCACTAGCACAGCAATGACAATTCGCGGCAAACGGAGCTTCATGATAATAATTTCATAGGTAGGCTCCCCTTTGCCCACCAGCACTTTGATAACATCAATCGGCGAGATGAACTGGCTTCCCGATCCAGTGCTCACGATCATGACAGCGAGACAGATAATGAATAGTATGAAGGAAATCCAGACAGCCTTTTTCTCGATCAACACGGAAAATTTGGCGCCCTCTGAACGTAGCGGCTTGTATTTACTCATGACGTGCGTCTGCCTTTCCTAGCAATGTAAACAAAGAACGGTACACCGATGACCGCAGTCATTACCCCGACAGGGACTTCCTTCGGCATGGCGATGTAGCGCGATCCCAAATCGGCGGCGACCAGCAAAATAGCGCCGAGAACTGCGCAATAAGGCAATATCCAGCGAAAATCCGTGCCGACCAGATAACGGACGATATGTGGAATGATAATGCCAACGAACGCAATTGGTCCGGCTACGGCGACTGAACCGCCGGCCAGCAGTATTACCGCCAGCGCGCCAAACAACTTGATGTACGCCGTGCTTTGGCCGAGCCCCTGAGCGACATCATCGCCCATGGCCAGCACATTCAAATGCCTGGACAGCAATAACGAAATGATCATGCCCGCTAGCATATAAGGCCATACCGCCTGCAATTGGGACATTTCCCGCCCGGCGACCGACCCGACAAGCCATACGAGAATCTGATCAAACATTTTGCCGTCCGTCAGCATCAACCCCTGAGTCAGCGAAGCAAAAAATGCCGACATCGATGCCCCGGCAAGCGTGATCTTGACCGGCGACATGCCGTCCCTGCCAATGCTCCCCAGCAGAAAGACGATTCCCCCGCTAAGGGCGGCTCCAATCAGCGCTACCCACGTAAAAGCGTGCATCCCGGACACCCCTAGCCAAGCCGAAGCGAGCATTATGAAAAATGCAGCTCCCGAGTTAACGCCAAGCGTGCTTGGGGAAGCGATCGGATTTCGCGTCATCACCTGCATGACCGCTCCGGCCACCGCCAGGCAGGCTCCTACCGAAGCCGCGATCAGCGCTCTCGGTATCCTCGTAGTGAGAATCACCAAATGTTCATTGCCTCCATTAAAGTGAGTAAGCGATTCCCATACTGTGCTTAGCGGAATATCGGTTACCCCAAACGCGATGCTTGCTATCATTATCGCTCCCAGAGCGACGAGTGATGCGATCATATATACGACTCTCATCATTTTCCACGCTTCCAACTTAATCTCTGCGAAAAATCTCACATGAACTCTTTATGAATTTTAGATGAAGCAGCCGGTAATGTCAATGAATATGAGAATCATTCTCAGATTTTTATTGACAGCAATTCTCCTGTCGATTATAGTTTGATAGTGTCAGTGATTGATAATGATTCTCAGACAGAGACACTACATCATATTAGGGGGAAGCTGTACTCATGTTCGTACACAAAACAAATCATAATTTGAGCCATACCTTCAAAATAGCCGCGCTATTTTTGGCACTGTTCCTGGTGCTTACCGCATGCGGCAGCAAGGATTCGGCGGGTGGAAACAACCAGCCTGCTCCGGCTAATAACTCGCAAGCTGATAATGCTGCTTCCAGCAATGATGATCAGCTTCGCGTAGTGAAGCATGCCATGGGAGAAACCGAAATCAAAGGCACGCCGCAAAAGATCGTTGTCTTGACCAATGAAGGAACCGAAGCCCTGCTCGCGCTGGGTGTTAAGCCTATAGGCGCTGTTCGATCCTGGACAGGAGATCCTTGGTATGAACACATTAAAGATGAGATGGAAGGCGTAACTGTAGTCGGCGAGGAAAGCCAGCCGAACCTGGAGCTGATCGCCGGTCTGCAGCCGGATCTGATTATCGGAAACAAAATGCGCCAGGAGAAAGTCTACGAGCAGTTGAAAGCGATCGCTCCAACCGTCATGGCCGAGGATCTGCGCGGCGAATGGCAAATCAACTTCAAGCTATATGCTGAAGCGCTTGGCAAATCTGCGGAAGGTGATGAACTGATGGCTGCATTCGATGCACGCATCGAGGACTTCAAGGCGAAAGCCGGCGACAAATTGAACGAGACCGTATCCGTCGTTCGTTTCATGGCAGGTAAAACTCGCGTCTACCACACTAATACATTCTCCGGCATTATCTTTGACCAGATCGGTCTCGCACGGACGGACATGACGAAGAACGCGAAGGACTCCTTTGTCGATGAAATTACCAAGGAGCGTCTGCCAGAAGCAGATGCGGATCGCCTCTTCTACTTCACTTATGAAACCGGAGACGATAAAGCAAATGCGACCGAACAGGAATGGACAAACGACCCATTGTGGAAAAATCTCGGCGCGGTAAAAAACGGGCGCGCTTATAAAGTAAGCGATGCGATCTGGAACACAGCGGGCGGCATTAAAGCAGCCAACTTGATGCTCGATGAGCTTTATGAAATCTATGAGATTCAGCAATAAGATAATTAAAAGAGACCGTCACCGGTCTCTTTTTTAGTTCATTCCGTGAATGAAACATGAATTTGTACGATTTCCGACCGGCTGCCAATACGGATTGGCGGGCCCCAAAAGCCGAAGCCGGACGTGACGATAGATTGCAGGCTTCCCTTCTGCAAATAACCCCAATCGTTCTCGAATAACATGCTTGTAATAAGATGCGCCGGCGCGATCTGTCCGCGATGTGTATGACCCGACAGCATCAGGTCGATCCCCTCCTGCTGGGCGATATCGAGGTCATAAGGCTGGTGATCGAGCAAGATCAGCGGTTTGGAAGCATCCAATCCTTGGGTAAGCTCGCTAAGCGGAGCACGTTCCCTGTCGATCCGGTCCTTACGCCCGATTAGCGTAAAGCTGTCATCGATGATAACGGCCTCATCGTAAAGAATCTTCATATTCCCCTGCTCGAGGACATCGATTAAATGCTCCATTTGCCCGCTGTAGCGGTCATGATTGCCCAAGGTGGCATAGACGCCGTAACGGGCGGAGATGCCGCTTAGAATTTTATCGATCCCCTTCTGCTCGTATGGACGGAGATCGTCATCCACGATATCTCCCGGGAATAAGACGATGTCTGGCTTCAGAGCGTTGATCCGTTCCACTAGCCGGATCGCATGCTGCTTTCCGGATAATGCCCCGAAATGCATATCTGCCGCCATGACGATATTCAATTCCTGGGCAGCCGGACTAGCCTTCGGAATGTCCACGCGGTACTCCCGGACAACGGGACTATAGGCGTTAAAACTGCCGTATCCGAGGGTAGCCAGCAGTATAATCAGCACAAGGGCTCCAGCCCCCTTCTTCGCTGCGGAACGCGGCAGTTTCGTCAGCCGGAGCAGCCACAAGCTGACATGAACGACAGGCAGTACGAGCAGCAGTACGCAAAATACGGCCATCCAGTATGCGCCGAGAATCTGGAACAGTACGAGCCCCTCTCCGACCCTTCCTAGCAGAAAAGAAACGGCCAGCAGCACAACAACACCTATGTAGATATATTTGAACCAGGTGGGGGTACCTTCCTTCAGCCAACCCCAGCAGCTCCGGCCGATATATAATACTAACAGGCCATAAACAAGCAGTGCAATGATTCCAAATACAACAAACATATTAATCTCCCTTCATTTCTATCGCTATTATAGCGCATCTGCGGGAAATTAAAAATTGGCCATAACGACGCCAAAACAAGCCGCATTCAACAGAAACGTAACAGCTCCGCCAATCAACAGTCCCTGTCCGATGCCAACCCGTTTCTTCGCAAAAGCCACCACCGCAGCAGGGATTAAATAGACGATCTGGGCTATGCCAATAAAGAAATAGGATAGGGGGATAAAAATGAGCAAAAGATGAAGCAGCGCCAGAATCCCGATCCCTTTGAATACCTCGGTAGTATGGTTACGTTTCGGCGGTTCATGCAGCGGTTCCCTGGGCAGCTCCTGCAGCGTCTCATGAAACGGACCCTGCATCTGTTCCTGCATCGGGTCTTGCTCCCCCGCCGTCACCTTTTCTTGAGGCTGGACTAACTCAGGCTTCTCGCGCTCGTTAGGGCCATCGCTCATTCTATTCTTCCCTCCATTTCAGCTTTAATTTCCTTTAGACGCTCTTCAAGGTCACCCCGGTAAAAAATGTTATACGTATCAAAAGGAATAATTCTTCCGTCCGGATGAACGATGTGCACGCAGGATTTCTTGACAGAGCGAACGTCAAAATGATACGGATCGAGGAACTGCATGATAATGACCCGGAACACATTGTCATAGCTTACCGACTCGGGAACCTGCACAAACGGCAGGCAGCAGAGCAAGCTTTTCAATGACATGGCTGATGATTCCGGCGAATGGTTGGTGGAGAACAGCTCGAATATATGCTCCCTCAAACTTTGATCCTGCTCGAACACGATCGTATTGCGGCCGCCCTCCAGCAAAATCTGCGGATCAACCATACGAGTGAGAGGTATGACCCCGTCATTCAGTTTCAAGGCATAACCCATTGCCAGGCTGTCCGGATGGCAGGGCACCGGAAGCATGTCTTCGGCCTCGAACACACCGGACTGATCGATAATCGACTGCCTGACCTCGCTTAGCGTCAGGCGATCCTTGGCGGGATCGAAATCCTCCGTCCGGCCTGCCGCCTGGATCGGCTGGAACGTAACGCCCCGCACTGCCCGCTGCTTAAGGCCGTATTGGATAATATCGCCAATTTCGTGGTCGTTTAGCCCTTTTTTCAGCGTAACTACAAGGGTCGTGGAAATATTGAATTCATTCAAATGCGCGATCGCTTTCTCGCGGATTTGCCGCAGATCGGCGCCGCGCAGCTCCTGCAGCACCTCTTGTTCAAAGCTGTCGAACTGCAAGTACAGCTCAAAGCCCGGTAAATAGTCCGCCAATCGCTTTACGAATTCCCGATCCTGGGCGATGCGGATCCCGTTCGTATTCACCATCAAATGCTTGATTGGCTTGCTCTTGGCCATATCGAGAATTTCGAAAAATTGCGGATGGATCGTCGGCTCTCCCCCGCTGATCTGTACGATGTCCGGCTCGCCTTCATTGCGCACAACGGCGTCCAGCATCCGCTCAACTTCCTCCAGCGAACGCCACAGCTTCTTGTCCGGGGAGGAATCGGCATAGCAGATCGGGCATCTTAAATTGCATTGATCGATAATTTCCACAATCGACAAACAGCTGTGCTGCTCGTGATCGGGGCATAATCCGCAATCGTATGGACAGCCATAACGAATGGGCGTATTCCAGTGCTGCGGCATCTCCGAAGGCTTGATGAACTCGCGGCAGCGTTTATAATATCCGACGTCGGTTGAGATTAGCACTTTTTCCCGTCCGTGCTCGAAGCAGTATTTTGACAGGTAGACGCAATCGTTTTCAATAATGACCTTGGCTTCTACTTTCTTCAGGCATTTCGAGCAAATGCTGTTTGTCAGCTCGTAAAATAAATACGGTCGATTTTTCGTCGTCATGAGGCATGGCTCCCTTTCAGAATATTCGCATTACGGCTAACCGCGAACATGCGATACGCAAAATACATCATGCCGAGCACACAGGCAAGCTGGATATTGTTCAGTCCGAAATAAGGATGCGGTGTCGGCTTAATAAAGTCAATGGCGAAGCGGAACGTTAAATACCCGAACATAAACCATATGTAGATCAGGCCATTGGGCAGCTCTTGCCTGCGCGAAACGCTTGTCTTCTTCGCCGCAAACAGCGTAAAGGCCAGGAGAAGCAGAAATCCGATTTCATACAATTGTGTCGGATGCCTCAATACCCCGTCCCCGTAGTCGAAACCCGTAATCCAGGTCGTTGGCGTGCCATGCGTATGATCATCCAGCCCGGTCAAGAAACAACCGATCCGCCCGATCGTTATCGCAATGATCAGGGGAAATGCAAATTCGTCCCCGGTTGAGCGGGTAATGCCTACAAATTTCTTGGTCAGCTCGACACCAATCAATCCACCCAGCAATCCGCCGACGATCGTCTTGCCTCCGAACAGCTCTCTCCAGTGTTCCGAAATGGACAGCAGCCATGCCGGATTCTCCAGCCAAAAGAGCAGCTTGGAGCCCAGGGAAGCGCCGAGCGCCGCGCCGACGATCAGCCAGAACATGTTGATCGTTGAGATATCGCTTTTTTTGCGCCGCCAAACGTAGATTCGGAAGCCGATGAAATAGGCGAGCGATTCAAACAAGAAATGGGGATGAATCCGCAATCCGGCGATATGTATGTAGACGGGAAACTCCAATAGTCCACCTCCTGTTCTTTCCTCGAAAGATATGAACCAATTTAGTGAATGGATATTTTTAGGAGCTGCTTCTATTATACACATCTTACCAAACCGGGAGAAAAATAAAAAAAGAAAAACCGCTGAATTAGCGGTCCTATAACAGTTGTATTCTAGTATTCTCTTATTAAAATTTTCAAATCTCGTATTCTAGCTAATTCTCCTCGGCTTCGCTGCGATATGCCATATTTCTCTGCGCAGTGCTCACCCAACAATCAAGGCATATACGATTCCTGGGCCATGCACGCCAATCGTCAGATCATTCTCGATATCCGAGGAACGGCTCGGCCCGGAGATGAAATGGATACCGGCGGGCAGCCGACCCTGTCCTAGCTCATCGAACTCAGGCAGGACCTCTCCTAGTCTCGTCTTTAACCGTTCGGCGGGAATGAGGATCATAAGCACCGTTGGCAGCAGGCTTACGGAACGCCCTTTATACGGAGAGGACAGGACGGCCACAGAGCCCGTGTAAGCGACAGCGTAATCGGCCATGACAACCCCGATGTCGGCTTCGGCGGCACGCGCTTTCCAGAAGTCAGGCCCAGAACCATCGGAATTCCAAGCGGATACTTGTGCTTGCGCGAGCTTCGTTTCAAGGCCGAGCTGCTCCAGTGCGGATTCCTGCTGCCTGACGATATATTTCGCGTCGAGCTCTCGGGCTTTCGCCGTAATAAAGCTGCTGGCCTCCTCCATCGTACCCAATCGCTTGACATGGCCGCCGACGCTCAGAAAATTTTGCGTGAACCGCTCGATGCGTTCCTGCTCGTTCCATTCGAACGTACGCCAAAAATCCGGTGCCCCGCGGAAAGGCTGCGCTGGCCTCTCAATCATTCGCGGCCGGTTGAGCCGCTGGGCAATGCGGTCCATGAACTGCTCCTGCTTTGCCTTTGACTGGGCTTCCATCCTGACAAGCCATTCATCCTGCTTCTGCGAATTGCTCAATTCTATTCCCCTCCCTGCTGCCGCTGCCGGATGATACGCTCCATCCGCTCACGGATCGCCGCATCCACCGAACGGGCGGCTGCGCCATCCGCGGCTGTTCTCAAGCCGTCACTTTCAACCTCTTTCTGCCCATGATCCGCTGGGTGGGGATCACGCCATCCGCCCATTTCCTGCAGCTCATGCTCCAATTCAGCCCAGCGCTGCCGGAAGGTGCGCTTGGCGACGGATGGAGCGATACGATAGCTGTTCCAGCCCTTTAACGGCCCAAGCTTTAGCGGAATGCCGCCATCACGGACGATTGCCTTCTGCCCGATTTGTGCCGCTCTGACCGCAGCGGCAAACCGTTTGGAATTGGCGGCGACCGCGGCGAAACCTTTCATCCCGGCCGTCTCCAGTTTATTGCCCTGCCCCTGCTCCACCTTGCGCCGCCGCAAGGAGACGAGCATGTCATGCAGCGGTATTTTCACCGGACAAGCCTCGTAACAGGCCCCGCACAGACTGGATGCGCTGGCGATATCATTCCACTCGCTGACGTTACCGTTCAAGGCTGGGGTCAGCACGGCGCCGATCGGGCCGCTGTACGTGCCGCCGTAAGCATGGCCGCCGATGTGGCGATAGACGGGACAGGCGTTCAGACAGGCGCCGCAGCGGATGCAGTTCAGCAGCTCCTGGAACTCCGGATCGCCTAGCTGCAAGGAACGCCCGTTATCAACGATAATAATATGCATTTCATCCGGTCCGTCCGCATCCTGCGTCCGCCGCGGGCCGGAAATGCATGACATGTACATCGTCAGCTTCTGTCCCGTCGCCGAACGCGGCAGCAGCGTCGCCATCACTTCCAAGTCCGCAAAGGACGGAATGATCCGCTCCATGCCCATAAACGTAATTTGCGTCTTGGGAACGGTGGACACCATGCGCGCGTTGCCTTCATTTTCGAAGAGCACCATAGAGCCCGTCTCCGCGATGGCAAAGTTGCAGCCGGTAATGCCTAGATCGGCTTCCAGGAACTTCTCGCGCAGCTTTTTGCGCACGAAGCCGGCGAGCACGGTCGTATCGGCAGCCAGCGGCTCACCGGCCTCCCTCGAGAGGAGCTCGGCAATTTGGTACCGGTTTTTATGAATCGCTGGAATAACGATATGGGAAGGCCCTTCTCCAGCCAGCTGGATAATATATTCGCCCAAATCCGTCTCGATCGCTTCAATGCCTTCTCCAGCCAGCGCCTCGTTTAAATGCAGCTCCTCGGTAACCATGGACTTTGATTTCACTGCGCTTTTCGCCTGCTTTTGCCTGGCGATTTCCAAAGAGATCTGCACAGCCTCTGCGGAGTTATCCGCAAAATGAATATGCACCCCGTTCCTGCGGGCGTTGTCCACGAACAGGTTCAAATAATAGTCCAGGTGTGCGATCGTATGCAGCCGGATCTCACGGCCTCTTTCGCGCCACGCTTCCCAGTTACTGAGCTCTTCGGCGGCGCTTAGCTTGCCGTTTTTGAGCCGCTCCGTCGTAAAACGAACCGCTTTGCGCAGAAAATCATCGTTCAACGCCAGCTCGGCTCTCTTCTTAACGTCGACCGCCATCGGATTCGTCGTACTCATTTTACCCGCATCCCTTCATAGAGCAGCTCAGCGAGGTGCATCACCCGCACCGGTTCATTGCGGTAGCGCAAATGGCCCGCGATGTTCATGAGACAGGCCATGTCCAGCCCGACGAGCACCTCAGCTTCGCTCTCCTTCACATGCTCCGCCTTCTCGGTGACCATGGCGCCGGAGATATCGGGCATTTTAATCGCGAACGTGCCTCCGAACCCGCAGCAGTCCTCGGCATAAGGCAGCGGCACGAATTGTAAATCCTTCACATTGCTGAGAAGCTGTACCGGCTCCTCCTTCACCCCGAGCAGTCTGCTGCCGTGGCAGGAAGGATGATAGGTGACCTTATGCGGGAACCTCGCGCCGACATCGGTAATGCCCAGCACCTGCACGAGGAACTGCGTGAACTCGTAGGTTTTCTCTTGCAGGCGCTTCGCTTTGTCCAGCCATTCAGGCTCGTCTTTAAACAGCTCGCTGTAATGATGTATCATATACGTGCATGAGCCCGAAGGCGATACGACAAAATCGCTGTCATCAAAAGCCTGCAGCAGCGTTCGGGCAGCGGTTCGCGTCTCCTCCCAGTATCCGCTGTTATAAGGGGGCTGCCCGCAGCATGTCTGGGTTTCAGGGAAGTCCACCTGAACGCCGTACCGGGCAAGGATGCGCACGATCGCTTCGCCGACTTGCGGATATATGACGTCGCTAAGGCAAGTGATAAATAAGGATACTTTCATGGCAAACCTCTCTTCCTGGAGCCGTTTGAAACTTCAGCTTCCGCCCTTTACACGACCGTTACGGATATCGACCTGTCGGATAAAGCGGCCAGCGTCTCCTCCGCAATCCCCTCGTCCGTAACAACCGCGCTCACCTGCTCGAGGTTCATGACATGGGTAAAGCTCTGCTGCCCGAATTTGCTGGCATCAGCCAGCAGAATCACCTGATCGGCGATGGCCACCATCTTTTGCTTGATGCGGGCCTGCAGCTCGTTGGATTCACTGACCCCGCGATCAAGATGAACCCCTTTGCAGGAGAGAAACATTTTATCTACATAATAAGATTCAAGCGAGCGCTCGGCGAGCGGTCCGACGAACGACATGGAACGGCTCGCCAGCAGCCCGCCCGTGGAGATCACTTCGATTTTCTCTTTGCCGCTAAGCTCGGTAGCGACGCGAATCGAGTTGGTCAGCACGGTAAGCGGGATATCCGGAAGCTTGGATGCCATATACCAAGCGGTCGTACTCGCATCCAGCAGGATGCGCTCATTCGGTTGAATCCGTTTGACCGCCTCATCCGCGATCCGCATTTTCTGCTCGGCGTGCGTAATTTCGCGTTCCGCGTAGGGGATTTCCGGCACATCTCCCTTTGGCTTGACGCTCACGGCTCCACCATGTGAGCGCCGAAGCCGCCCGGCCTGCTCCAAACGGTCGAGATCGCGGCGAATCGTCTCCTCGGTTACGCCGCAAAGCTCGCTAAGCTCCGAGACCCGCATGCTTCCCTTCTCATTGATCATCTGTACGATGTATTCATAGCGTTCAGCTACCAGCATTCCTACTTCACTCCATATCTTTCTTCATTAGAACGGCAGAACGGGCTTGCCAACTACCAGCTTGCTCCGCCCTTGCCTCTGGCCATGATCTCCGCTCCGTAGCCGGAAGCATGATATGCCTTCATCGGGTCGACCGGAAGCCCGGCTTCCTCGCGCAACGCATGCAGCAGAGGTGTGACATCAAATTCGAATGCACGGCGCACCGCGTCCTCGGCACCGAGCACATCACCCCGCTCAGCCGCTTCCGCGACCTCTTCGTGATTGATGAGCAGCGCCTTGGCATACTGTGTCTGCACATTCAGCACGGAGCGGATCATGGCTGGTATTTTCTGTTCTATGTTGTGGGACTGATCGATCATAAATGCGATTTTCTCTACCGTTCCCCGTACTTCCTCATCCGCATCATTGGCGGCAAGCACGATCTGGTAGAAAATCAGGAACAATTCATAGGGATTCATCGAACCGACGATCAAATCGTCGTCCGCATATTTATAGCTGTTAAAATGGAATCCGCCCAGCCGCTTTTCGTCAATCAGATAAGCCACGATATGCTCGATGTTGGCTCCAGGCAAATGATGCCCGGTGTCAACCAGAACCTCGGCCTGCGGCCCCAGCTTGAGGGCATAGTTGTAGGCCATGCCCCAATCGGCGATATCTGTATGGTAAAAAGCCGGCTCAAACGCTTTATATTCGATCAGCATGCGCATATCGGGCGTCAGCGCGCTGTACATTTCCGCCAATGCTTCAAGCATCCAATGCTTGCGCTTGCGGAGATCGCCTTGGCCCGGGTAATTTGTTCCGTCCGCAAACCACAGGCTCAGATCTTTCGAGCCTGTCTCCTTGGCAATATCCACGCATTCCAGCAAATGATTTGCCGCTTTGCGGCGAATAGCCGGATCACTGTTCGTGACGCTGCCCAGCATATAATCGTCGTCCTGAAACAGATTCGGGTTAACAGCCCCGATCGAGAGTCCAAGCCCCTCGGCATGGCTTCTTAGTTTCCCGTAATCATCGACGTGATCCCACGGAATATGGATCGCCACAGAAGGACATAGCCCCGTGAGGCGGTGCACGATGGCGGCATCTTCAAATTTCTCGAACGGATTTCGCGGTACGCCAACCTTCTGGAACACTTTAAAACGCGTTCCAGAATCCCCGTAACCCCAAGATGGCGTTTCGATTTTCAGCTTCTTCAGCCTGGTCTTTACCTGCTCCAAATCGATCCCCCGCAGCTTCTGCTGCTCTTCAAATAACATATACGTTTTATCCGACATCGACAAGTCCTCCTCTTCATCCCATGAGAATTCAATTCTGCGAATCACTTATGAAAAAATAGGCGATGTTTCCCTAATATTAAGATGTTGCACCATGTACCCTCAACGCGTAAATGCTGCCGGTACTCCCCCATCGATCGTCAGCATGCAGCCCGTAGTCTTATCCGCCTTGGAGGAGGCGAAAAAGGCAATCCCTTCGGCTACGTCCTGCGGGTAAATATTGACTAACAGTGTTGTGCGCTTGCGGTAATGCTCCTCCAGCTGATCCGGCTCTATCCCGTAAGCCGCGGCCCGCTCATTGCGCCAATTCGAGTTCCAAATGGCCGAACCCTGCAGGATGGCATCTGGAAGAATCGTGTTCACGCGGATGCCGTATTTACCACCCTCTGCGGCGATGCAGCGGGCCAGGTGAGCTTCCAGCGCCTTCACCGAGCTGTAGGCTGAGGCGTTTTTACCGGCATAGATCGAATTTTTGGAGCCTACAAACACCATGCTGCCGCCAAGAGCCTGTTCCTTCATCAGCTTGAAGGCTTCTCTCGCCACGAGAAAATAACCGGTTCCCAGCACGTTCATGTTCAGATTCCATTCCTGCAGCGAGGTCTCGTCAAAAGGACTCGAAGTCGCCAGTCCCGCGTTGTTGACGATGATGTCAACGCCTCCATAATGCAGGGCTGCCTGCTCGTATGCGGCGCGCACCATGTCCTCATTGGTGACGTCCATTTTTACGGCCAAAGCGACGTTATCGCCGAACTTCCCGTTTATTTCCACGGCCACCTGCTGCGCGCCTTCCAAGTTCAGATCCGCCAGCACCACATGCGCTCCTTCGCTAACGAGGCGCCATGCCGTCGCGCTGCCGATGCCGCCTGCTCCGCCCGTAATGAATGCTACCTTACGGGAGAATTCCGCCTCGGCCGGGGCCAGGGACAGCTTATACAGCTCAAGCGGCCAATATTCTACGTTATATGACTCGTTCTCGCTGAGCGAGACGAACTTGCCGAGCGTCGTCGCACCGCGCATAACTGCGATCGCGCGATGGTATAAGGCCGCGCTGACTCGGGAATTGGCCCAGCTCTTGCCGGTGTTGATCATTCCAAGTCCCGGTATGAGAATAACCCGCGGAGCTGCTTCGAACATGACATCGCCCTCATTCTTGTTCCGCTCGAAATAGGCCTTGTACTGCTGCTTGTAATCAGCGATACCTTCAATCAGCTTCCTGCGCAGCCCTTCGACATCGCTTGCATCCGGCGTCCAGTCGATAAAGAGCGGTACAACCTTCGTGTGCACGAGATGATCCGGGCAGGCCGCCCCCACCTGGGACAGCTGGGCCGAATCCCTGCTGCCGACAAAGGCAAGCACATCATCTTCATCGTCGAAGGTCAGGATCATTTTCTTGCCGTCGCTGACCGCTCCGCGAATCGAAGGCATTAGCTTTGCGACGATGCTCTTGCGCTCTTCGCTTGGCAGCGGCTGATGAACCAAGCCCCCGAACAAAGTGGCCTCATTAACGCGGGACTCGATGTAGCGCTCGGCTTCATTGATGATTTCGATCGTCTTGGCATAGCAGGCTTCAGAGCTATCGCCCCAGGTTACCAGCCCATGCTTCTCCATTAATACAAGCTCGGCCTTAGGGTTATCAAGAACGCCCTGGGCAATCATTTTCGACAGCGTGAATCCCGGCCGGATGTACGGGACCCAAACGAAGCGGTTTCCGAAAATTTCCTTCGCAATCTCTTTGCCGTTATCTGCGCAGCACAGGCTGATAATCGCGTCCGGATGCGTATGATCTACATGATTGAACGGCAGAAAAGCATGCAGCAGTGTTTCGATGGAAGCGCGCGGATGTTTGGAATCGATCATGCAATTTGCCAAGTAGGCGACCATGTCTTCATCAGACATTTCTTCGCGCTCGAATAACGGCTGGATGTCTTCCATACGCAGGCCGGTGAAATTTCCCTGCTTCATCGTCGCAAGATCCGAACCGCTCCCCTTGACGTACATCACTTCAACGTCACGGCCTCTAAAATCCTTGATTACGGTCTTGCTTGAAGTATTTCCGCCGCCCCAGTTGCACACCCGGCGGTCTGAGCCTATGAGATTGGAGCGGTAAACGAGTTGGTCGAGTCCTCCCTGCAGTGCGGATGCTTTAGAAGAATCCCATAAATTTTGTACCATGTGATAACCTCCGATTGTTTAAGATAATAGCGATTATAGTATTGATATAATAGTATTGATATATTTTCAGCGGGGCTGAACCAATCTCGCTTTGATTTGCTCCCAGCGCGCGCCGGCAGCATCCATTTCTTCTTCATGAATAGGCCGTGGCTCGTATCGCTTTAACGGAACCGAATTACCGATGATCCCCCGGGCCTCTTCCATTCCCTGCAATTGTCCCGAGCTGATCATCTGGACAGCGATGTTACCTAGAGCGGTCGCCTCCGATGGCCCCGCTATAACCTCGATTTCCGCCATATCTGCGGTTAACTGGCAGAGCAGCTCATTATTGGCTCCGCCGCCGACAATATGCAGCGTATCGATTCGCTGATCCGTCAGTCTCTGCAGCTCCTGGATGCTGTCTTTGTAGGTCAGTGCCAGGCTGTCAAAGATACAGCGCGCCAGCTTGCCGATCGTATCCGGCTCGGGCTGCCCCGTCTCCCGGCAGCAAGCCCGGATTTCCTCCGTCATGCTGCGGGGGTTTAAGAATCGCTGGTCATTGCACGGAACCAAGTGCTGAAACGGCTTTTCCCGCATCGCCAGCTCCGCCAGCGCGGCAAAGCTGTAAGCGTTCTGCGTCTCGCGGCGCACCTCCTGGATCATCCAGAGTCCCATAATATTTTTGAGGAAACGATACGTGCCATAAACGCCCCACTCATTCGTATAATTGGCGTTCATTGCCTCGGCCGTGTTCAGCGGGGTGCTGCGCTCCACACCCAGCAAAGACCATGTCCCGCTGCTGATATATGCCCAGGACGTATGCGGCTGAGCCGGAACCCCCGCAACGGCCGAGGCCGTATCATGGGTTGGAGCAACGATGAGCTCGCACTCGGGCAAATCGTACTGCCGCTGCAGCTCAGGTGAGATTCTTCCCAGCTTCACGCCCGGCTCCGTAAGCTTCGCGAATTGTTCGCGGCGCAATCCCAACAGCCCGAGCAGTTTACTGTCAAAATCTCTCTCTGCCAAATTCAGAAGCTGCATGGTCGAGGCGTTCGTCACTTCGTTTATGAGCTTGCCGGTTAAGCGGTAATATAGATAGTCCGGTACCATTATGATTTTGGCGGCTTGGGAGAGCTGATCGTCTTCATGAACATAGAGCTGGTACAACGTGTTGAACGGCAGCTCTTGTATTCCTGTCCTGCTGTACACCTCGGCTCTGCTAATCGTTCGGTGCAGACGATCCGGGGCGTCCTTTGTCCTGCCGTCCCGGTAAGCGTACACATCATGAATGCGCTTTCCATTATCGTCAAGAAGTACATAATCGACAGCCCACGTATCGATTCCAAGCGTACAGGCTTCAATCCCCTCCTTCTTGGCTTGCTGCAATCCCTTGATAATTTCCGCAAATAAGTAATCGATGTCCCAGTAATCATGCCCTTCTGTTTCGGTAAAAGCATTGCTGAAGCGATGAATTTCCTGCAGTTCGATCCTCCGCTCCTGCTGATGAAGGGTTCCCCTCACCAGGCGGCCGCTCGAGGCGCCGATATCTACGGCAATGTAGTTCTTCATTCCATACCCATCTCCTTAATAAAATAAGGTATGACATCATCCTAATCCCAAAATACCATAAAAGTCAACAATAATACATAATTATTTCTTTTTTTATATCTGTTTTTGTTTATTTAGTAATTGGTTTTATTTTGTTTTTGTGTTTCAGCTGGGCTTGTCTGTATTTTTACTTGATTTTATAGGGAAACAAAATAAACCCGATTCATCGTAGAATCAGGTTTGGACGTTATTTATTGCAGCAGCTTGAAATGATCGGCTATATTAAAGGGGAGGAATTTTATGGAATATACATTTGTATCGCGCATTTTATTGTTTGAATGGAGGAGTCTCGATGATGGATCAATGGCAGCTAACTTCAGTACCGCCGCAGCGCACAATCATTACCAAGGAACGAACCGGTGCGTTTCTGCAGGGCTTTCCCGCAGCCTTTCGTTCTAGTGTTACCATCGTTCCTCTGACGTATCCTATTACGCTGTGGCAGAACGTAGAGCTTCCCTGGCTGCCAGACGATCAAGGCGGCAAAACTATCATTCACGGCCAGCAGACGCTGCAGTATTATCGGGTTCTTCCCTATAATGAGGAGATTATCTGGCAAATTCACCTGGCAAGCATACGGGAAACGGAAGGTTCCCAAGGACCAATGCAATTGCTGGATTGCGTGATGGATGTCAGGAATGCGCATGAGGAACTCATATTGCAGGCGAATACCACCCTTCTTCTGCTGGATCAGCCAAAACCACAGCCGCGGCCCCAATCGCATACCAACCCAGCTACCCCTAGGATTGCCCGGCATACTTTACCTTCCGCGCTGTACGGCCTATGGGATAAGGAGAGCTCTCTCATTCCGGGAACCATACTGATCGATGCCTGCCTCGGCACGATAACCGGGGACATGCTTGTCGCTTATGCCGCAGCTTCCGGCGATTACAATGCCATCCATTTGGATGCCCAGAAGGCAGTAGAATTCGGGCTGCCCGGCCGGGTGGCTCATGGCATGCTCGTATTAGGCATGGTCGGAAATCTGCTGCAGGAGCTGCAAACCGCGCCTATGACGCTCAGGAATTTGGAATGCCGCTTTCGCATGCCTATTGTAGAAGGGGACACCGTGTTCGCCAAGGTTATTGTTCAGTCCGTAGTCCCCTCTCAGCCTGGGGACAAAGAGACTATCATCGACGGTGATATTCTCAATGAAGCAGAAGCCCAAAATAATCCGGTTATCCATTGCCTCCTGGAGGTTTCTATCGTTCGGCCTGAGCCTGATTCATCGTGTTCTGAATCTTATGCGGACGCTCCTTTTACGAGTGGTCAATCGCAGCGCATATTGGCATACAGCGGTTCGGCCGATTATGTACTCGCCTAATCCCAATGACCGATCTTCACATTTCCTTTCAGCAGGTTTCGCGCAATAATGAGCCGCTGAATTTCATCCGTTCCCTCATAGATGCGCCATACTCTCATCTCCCGGTACCAGCGCTCGATCGGCAGATCTTTGGAATAACCCATGCCGCCGTAAATTTGCAGCACCCTGTCAACGACTTGGTTGGCGACGCCCGCACCGTACAACTTCGACATGGAGGCATGATGACGCGCATCAAGCTGTTTTTCCACCCGCCATGCCGTATGCAGGACAAGCCATTTCAGCGCCTCGACCTCAACCGCGGAATCGGCAATCATCCATTGAATACTCTGCCTGGAAGCCAGTGTTTCGCCGAAGGTCACCCTTTCGTTCGCATAATCGATCGCCATCTGCAGCAGCCTCTCCGACGCCCCGACCGCAATGGCCGGAACGACCCAGCGTCCTCTGCTGATCCACTGCATTGCCATCGTGAGCCCGTGATCCACTTCGCCGAGCACATTCTCATCGGGAACGAGCACATGGTCAAACGTCAGCAAGGAGGGGCTTTTATCTCCGCCCATCGTCAGAATCGGTTCCGACGTCCAGCCCATTTCCCGGTCGACAAGAAAACAGGTAATACCTTTGTTCTTGCCGGTTGATGGATTGGTCACGGCAAAGACAATGGCGAAATCCGCCTCGTTTCCATTCGTAATAAAAGCCTTCTCGCCATTCAAAATCCATCCGCCAACCGTCCGCTTGGCCGACATTTGGATATTGCTTGCATCCGACCCGGCTGCCCGTTCGGTAAGCGCAAAGCAGGACTGCCTTTCCCCGGCAATGACCGGGTACAAATACCGTTCCATCTGCTTCTCATTGCACATGAACAGGATGTTATCAGCCTCCCCGCCCAGTACAAAAGGAACGCAGGTGCGGCCCAGCTCCATTTTTACGATGGCGCTTGTGATCGTACCCAGATTAGCTCCCCCGTATCTTTGCGGCGTTTCTATGCCCCAAAGCCCGAGGTCTCTAGCTTTGTTCTGAAGCGTTCTGAGCTGCTCCCGGCTGATCCCCTGCCTGCCCTCTCGCTCGTTGAGAAGCAGCTGGCGTTCTAAAGGAATGAGCTCATCGGCAACAAATTGGCGTACGGTGCGTTGAATGTGCTTCTGCTCTTCGGTCAGTTCAAAATTCATGCTTCCTTTCAACTCCTTATGAATATGATCCGATTATGACCTGATATTAAAGCGATCCCAACTCAGTCGAACACCTGCTGCCTCCAAATTCCTCTGGCTGCAAATATGCGGTACAGCTCGACAAGCTGCCTCTCGGTAGGGTGTTTATAGTAAAGTACATCGTAAGCTTGCCTGATCGACTGGCAGATAAGATCGAGATCGGATAATGCGGTTTGATCGATCACAGCGACTTCCCTGCCTGCTGCCTCGGAAGTAATCGCATTGACCGCTTCGGTGCTATGCTTATAAACCACGATAATGCTGACGGGATAACGGCTCCCTTCATACCCTTGATAGGCCCGGACGACATTCTCGAACCTTACGTAGCAGTCCCACCAGGAAATTCTGATTTGCGGATTGAAAAATTCCGCCAGGATTTTTTGCGCTTCTACTTCAAAGGACGGGTGGCGGGAGATGAAATGCTGCAAATTCGCCAGCCAGCCAGCGTAACGGGCCTCATTGAATTCGGAAGGATGATGGACATGATAGGCAAGCGCGCTCTTGTTGAAAATAAACGAACCGCCTCCCTGCTCCAGCCTGTAGCCGAGCTCGCTGTCCTCCAGTCCCCAGCCCACGAAACCGTCATTAAACATGCCGGCTCCGATCAGTCTCTCTCTTCTGACCGATATATTGCAGCTGAAGAACAGATGCCAGGCCGTACGAAGCGCTCCGGCATTCTCGGAGAACCGCTCCATCAGCCAAAACCGTTCATCTTCCTCAAAGGGCGGCAAGCTGCCTGCTTCAAAAAGCGCTTTTCCTCGCCCCCCAGCGATCGCTCCTTGCTCCAAATATCTTCTAAAGCCGATGACAAGCTTGTCCTCCGCAAATTTATGAACGCGCAAATGCTCGGCGACGAACCCCGGTCCGGGAATTTGATCCCCATCCAGAAAAATAACGATATCACCGCTTGAGCTTACAATGCCCTGATTACGGGAAACAGCTCTGCTCGATTCCGCCGTGTCCGGGATGTATTTATAAGTTAGCGGGTAATTTACCGCTAATTGATGAATCATTTCTCCTGTGCCATCCGTTGATCCGTTATCGACGAGTATGACCTCGAAGCCATCCCCCTCCTGCAGATATTGACGGGATAGGGAAGTCAGGCAGGCTTCGATAATTTCTTTCTGATTATAGGCCAGTATGACAATGCTAGCCTTCATAGAATTCTCCTTTCTCGGCCCGCAGCCCGGGAACATGCATTGCATCGTGGCCGAAATTGATAGGGCAAAGCCGTTAGCTCCTTTTATTAGTCAATCTATGCGCAACGCCTACAGCAGTCCGTTAATTAAGGCGGCAGCGCGCTCTGCGCCTCCGTAATGACGGGAAGCAATGCTGTCCCGTAATGTTTGCGCCTGCTCCAAAGCACCCCCGCCGAGCATCGTATCCACGGTTTCCGCCAGCCGCTGCCCCGTCATTTCGTTAGGGCGGATCATACGGCCGCCGCCAATATGGTGCAGCTGCCTAGCGTTGAACTCCCTTTCCGCCCAGGTAGGAATCATCAATGAAGGTGTGCCTGTCAATAGCGTCGTCATGCAGCTCCCGTGCCCGCCGTGGTGTATCATAATATCGCTTCGCTCTGCCGCCATCACCCCGGATACGTAAGTCGCAAAGCTCACATTCGGAGGAATTTTCCCCCGATCCCCTTCCAGCGGATTAAAGCCCGTAGCGATTAGTATTTCCGTAGACGTATTACCCAGCGCATGGACCACTTCCCTGAAAATATGTCCACCGCTCTCGACACCCCATTCCACGAGCCTGCTCGTATACACGAATACGCGTCTCTTCCCGGCCACGCTCCGCTCCTCGGCCAACCAGGACGGCGGCAGACCTGCCACGCTGTCATCCCTCCAGACGATCGGACCAACATATTCCAGGGGGATTGAAAGGGCCCTTGGATCTACGGGATCAAATTCTGGGATGCTTGGCACAATTGCTAAATCGCCGGCCAAGAAGGTCAAGACATTGTCGCTCTGTTCCAGTCTGTGCAAAGCAAGCGTCTCGTTTAGCGCCACAGTGACAGTATTACCGGCATTACCGGCATCATTGGCATTACCGGCGCCGTCATCTATCGGTTCTGCTGCTGCCTCTGGGTTAAATGGCACGCCTCCGGGAAGGGAGCAGGACTGGTGGATGGAAACAAGCGGAATTCCAAGCTTGCGGGCAATGAAAGCCGCCGATAAACTGGAATCTGTGAGCACGAGATCCGGCTTGAAGGCCGACGTTACACCCAGCCTGGATTCAAGCTCGTTCTTCATATATACCGGGTCGGCATAACCCATCATCGCCAGAAATTGATTGAAATCCGCAAAATCGGGATCGAATGTTTGGCCCTTCGGCTCCGGAATAGGCGGAATCGGGATAGCTTCAAAGCCGAGCTCCTCCATGGCTGCGCCCGCATTTCCCCAAATCGTAAAAGCGACCTCATGCCCCATGTCCCGAAGCTTGAGTGCGATGGGCAAGCAGCGGTTGACCCTGCCCATTCCGGCCATCATGCCGATAAATATTCTTTTCTTTTTCAACAAGGCATTCCCCCATAGCTCGATCAATTCGGCGATTTGGTCAATAATTCGGCGGCAATTTCGCTGGCCTTCCAATTTCCCGATGTACGCGAGGTCAGCAACTCATGCTTGGGTCGTGCCCATAATCCGATATCGCCGCCGTTAACGGAGAATATTTCACCGCTAATTCCCCGGGTCTGCGGCAGGCTTAGCGCCACCGCCAGCTCGGCAGCCTCTTCGGGCGTTCCGACCCGCCAGTAATCGGGGAGGTTTTGGCCCGCAGCCTCTGCATCCCGTCTCGCCCGCTCGATATACGGAGCAGTCATGTCCGTCAAGGCCGCCGGAGCGATGGCATTGACGCTGATTCCGTAATGCCGGAGCTCCAGTGCCAGCGTCCACGTCATGCCGAGCAAGCCGGCTTTAGCCGCGCTGTAATTGAGCTGACCCGCTGTTCCGGTTAAGCCCGCTGTTGAGGTCATATTGATGATACAGCCCTGTCTCCTCTCCCTCATGCCCGGCAGCGCGGCCCGAATGCAGGAGAAGGCTCCTTTCAAATGAATGCTGATCACAGCGTCCCAATCTTCTTCGCCAAGCTTGTGCGCCATTTTATCGCGGATAATTCCAGCGTTGTTCACCAGAATATCCACCTGGCCGAACTCCGCCGTCGCCGCGGAGATGATCCGGGCTCCGCCCTCCATCGTATGGACTGGTTCGGCGATGCCAATGGCGACGCCGCCGTTTTGGCGAATTTCCTCAACAACTGCGTTAACACGGCTTGCATCGGTACCGTTGACGACCACCCGGGCACCTTCTTGTGCCATTCTATGGGCGATCGCTCGGCCGATACCGCGGGTGGAGCCGGTTATTACTGCAGTTTGCTGATTAAGGTGCATGCAGTTGCCTCCTTTTTATACGCATTTCTCCCATAACGTCGCGAGCCCCAGTCCGCCGCCGATACCAAGCGTCGTCACGCCCCTTGCAGCGTCCATGCTCCGCATTTCGCTGAACAGGCGTGTGACGAGAATGGCGCCGGAGGCTCCGTAAGGATGGCCCAGCGCAATAGCCCCGCCGCCGACATTGACGATATCCTCCGGTATGCTCAGCTGCTGTAAAGAGGCCAGCACCTGCGAGGCAAAAGCTTCATTGAATTCCACGATATCGAGATCACCTACCGTCAGGCTGTTTCTTGCGAGCAGCTTGCTTACTGCGGGTACCGGACCGATTCCTAAATAATTCGGATCAACGCCAGCTGCGGCCGAATCGACGAACTGCATGACAGGCTGCAAGCCTAATGAGCGGGCCATCTTGAGTGACATCAACAGGACGATCGCTGCACCGTCATTGACCGGGCAAGCATTGCCCGCGGTTACCGTGCCGTCGGCATCGAATGCGGGCGGCAGAGCCGCGAGCTTCTCGAGCGTTGTGCCCGGGCGCGGACATTCATCCGTATCGATGATGATTGCTTCACGCTCTGCCGTAATGGAGACCGGCACGATTTCACCTTGAAAGCGCCCGCTGCGGATCGAGTCTACGGCCTTGTTTTGGCTATGAAGCGCAAATAAATCCTGCTGCTCCCTGGTGATCCCATATTTGTTAGCAACATTATTCGCGGCCTTGCCCATATCCGGATCGCCGATAAAATCAGGAGAGAACCTTGCGCGGCCCATAATAACTGGAAATCCTCGGCCATATAAAGAAAGAGGCTTCTCGATCTTCCACGGCGCTCGGCTTGTGCTCTCCACACCGCCCGCCAAATAGATCTCGCCCGCTCCAGCCTGAATCAGCCGCGCCGCCAAATGGATCGCTTCGAGACCCGAGCCACATTGACGATCGACCGTAACTCCTGGTACCTCCACCGGCAGTCCGGCGGTTAAAGCGGACAATCTGGCGATATTGCCGCCAGGGCCAACTGCATTGCCGAGGATTACGTCATCGATATCCCCAGGGTTCACGGAGGTTTCGCCCAGAATAGCTCGAATGACCTCTGCGGCGAGCAACTCGGGTGGAATCTCCCTGAACATTCCTCCATATTTGCCGATGGCCGTTCGTTTGGCAGCTACAATCACAGGAATGGACATACTCACACCACCCTTCCGGCCAGCCAATCATGGATGGACGCGCGCGATATTTTGCCGCTGTTCGTGTAAGGGAAAGATTCGACCCGCAAAATTTCCTTCGGGCATTTATAGCTGGCCAGCCGTTTGCGGCAGTGCGCCATAATATCCTGATCGCTGATCACCGCGTCCTGTTTTGCTTTCACGAGAGCCACGACCTTTTGCCCCCAGTAGGCGTCAGGCAATCCAGCTACAATGGCCTCCTCGATTTCCTCTAACGACAGCAAAATTTTCTCGATTTCTTCGGGATAAATGTTAAGCCCACCGCTGATGATCATATTGTTGCTTCTGCCCACCATATAGAGGAAGCCTTCTGAGTCCCTCATCGCCAGATCTCCTACCGTTGCCCACTCTCCATGGATAACCTGCTTCGTTTCGTCAGCATGATTGAAGTAGCCGGAGAAAATCATGCCGCTTCTGATAAAAATCTGTCCCACTTCACCTGCCCCTGCTTCTGTACCGTCAGGCTTGCGCAAGGACACCTCCACTCCGTTAAACGGCTTGCCGATCGAGTCCGGTCTAGCTTCGTTGCCTGCCGGATCCAGCACCGTGACGAAGCTGAGCTCGGAAGCGCCATAGAATTCGTAAATGCCTGCCTGAGGAAAGACCTCCCCTGCCTTCACCTTCGATTCCGGTGTCCACTTGTCTCCCGTCGTGATTAATGATTTTACCTGCGGCGCAGCAAAAACAGGGGTTTGCGAGATCGCTTCATAGTACAGCGCTTCGAATATCGTTGGAACGAGATAAATATGGGTAATGGGACAGGCTTCCAGCATAGCCAGCGCTGGCGCGGCCTTGAATCTTCGCGGGAGATAGAAGGTTCCGCCAAGATACAAGGTTTGAATCGCCGCATAAATCGTCAAAGAGTGTACGAGCGGCCCGGTACCAAGAACATGGTCGGCTTCGCTTAAGCCAAATGCCTCCTTGGCCTGAGCGAAGCTCTCCAGCCATGAATGCTGAGCACGAAGGAAGCCTTTCGGCATTCCAGTGGTTCCTGAAGTAAACCCCATATAGAATATGCTGTCTGGAGTTGAATTGCGGGGAAATCGGTGTCCGGCAAAACCAGCTCTGGCTGGAGCCGTATTGCCTTCGCGGCTATGGCCCCTTATTTCCTCCTGCACTGCGGAATCGCTGTCAATGACGATCAGCTTCGTCGTATCAGGAACACTGGCCAAGCGAGGCAGCAAATCGATGCCAACAACCAAAATAGCAGGCCTGCACTCCTCTAAAATCGCCTCGATATTTGCATCGGCCCATTTCGGATCGAATAGCGCTGAGCATATCCCGAGCTTTGCCGCAGCCAAAAAATATTGCACGAACTCCACGCTGTTATGCAGCAAGAAACCGACGAGCGTATGCCCAGCTTCATTAAAGCTATTCTCAAAGGCCATAAGTTCGCAAGCCGCCTCGTTAATGGCCTTGTCAAGCTCCTGGTATGTCAACCGGCGGTGATCGACGACGAGCGCGGTTTTCTCCGGTTGTCTGGCGGCGTGTGTTTGAACGGCCTCCGTAATCAGCATAAGGATCACCTTCTCTGCAGAATGTTTGGTAATGACATCTAACGGGTATCCAGACGAACAGGACTGGCAATCACATGTCCGTTCTTAACCAGATACAGTCCCTTCGCAGACATGCGTATATTAGGCAGATGGGAAGCGGTCAGAAAAAGCAGCGTATAGGCGGGATCGCGAAACCGATAGCCGTGTTGCTTCATCCGAAATGCAAAAAGACCAAGGGATTCGCTGATCTCTTTCATGTTCCCGGCGCTCATTGTGCCGCCTAACGGAAGGGGGATATGCAGCTTCTCCCCGTTGATGAAATAAACCAGTATCCCATCGCCACGCTCGTTCAGCTCCTGCAATATGTCGCATATCCCCTTTTCACTCCTGCCGATCAGCAAAGTATCACCTGAAGCGCTATAAGTGCTGGCCAGCGCCGTAACCCCAGAAGCAAAGCCTTTTATACGGGTATGAAGCGTCCAATTCCCTTTAGAGTCAAGCAGCGTAATGAAGCTCTCCTCGTCCTCTAGCGGTTCACCAGCAATAAATTCGTATGGCTTCGTAATGACATCGTTGACAAGCTCAATACCTGTGCTGCCTTGTTCACGGATCTGTTCCGGGACCAGCTCGGCTGGCACTCTTGGGGGCCGGAAATAGGTATGCAGCCAGCTTGCGATAGCAGCTTCATCGGCTGGCTGCATGTCTTCCCGGTTCCAGATGCGCCATGTCCCCTGCTGCATAACATGGAGCGGAGCCGGCTCGTTCAGCGAATCCAGTACGTTGAAGCTGGCAAGCCTGCCGGGGGCAATGCCGCCCAGATCTTCATAGAGCCCATAGTACGTCGCCGGATTCAGGGTAGCCAGCCTGTAAGCTTCTACGGCGGATAAGCCGGCTTCCATGCACAGCTTGATCATGGCGGGAATGCTGTGCTCCTCCGTAAAATGCGGCGAAGGGCCGTCGCTCGTAAGCATAACGCGGTTTAAATTAAAACGCGGATCTCCGGCCAGTCCAGCCAAAATATCCGGCAGATCCGGGCGTATAGAAGAGTATCTCAGGCTGGCGTACAGTCCGAGCTTCAATCTCTTTAGCACATCCTCGGCATTTAGGGACTCGTGATCCGCCCCGATACCCGCCGCCGCGATCCCGCTGATTTTTTCATAGGAGACGCCCGGCAGATGACCTTCTACTCGCAAACGCGCGCTCTTTAACAGATACAGCCGTTCCAGCAGCTCCTCATCGCCCTGAAGAAGCTGAAACCATTCCGTAAATTCACCGCCTTGAATGACAAGCGGATGAGCAAGCCACGTTTTGAGCAAATGCCGGTCGCCAGCCTGTACTTGATCAAAATTGCACCACCACAAAAACATATGGCTGCTGATCCGGTCTAATTCTTCAATAAACGAGATCGCCCGTTCGCCAAGGAGCATAAGCAGGGACAAATTATCGTTAATCGATAATACGGCCCCTTGACGGAGCTGGCTAACGCCCCAAGTGAACGGGTTGTACATTTGACAGGGATGCGCATGGGGCTCAATATAACCGGGAACGACGATTTGCCTCTGCTCCAGTTCAATGATTTGCGTATTTGGCGATGCCGCAAATTCCTTGTCTCCGACGTAGGCGATCCGGTTGCCGGAAACGTAAATATGACCCCTTTCGACTTGTCCCGTGTATACGTTGAGATAGGCTGCATTCTTCAACCAAACATCCGGAGGTTTCCGGCCAAGGGATACGGCAATAAGGTCGCGGTACTCTTCAAGAGTGCATGGATATATACGCATCGTTCCTCCTCACATTCTGAGTGCGATCAGCACGGACATGAATAGTCCCGACACAAGCAGCGATTTGAAGTCGATGGCTTTCAGAGCAAGCGTTCTTAGCTGTGTGCGCTGCATTCCTGGCTGGTAACCCCGGGCTTCGATTGCCTGGGAGGCACTTTCGGCTTTCTGGAACGCCAGCATCAGGACGGGTACAATAATCGGGATAAAGTTCAGCAATCTTTTGACTATGTTGCCGGAGGCAAAATCAACGCCCCTGGCTCTTTGGGCTTTCATAATTTTGTCGGTTTCCTGCAGAAGAATCGGAATAAAGCGGATCGTTAAAGTCATCATCATGGCGATTTCCTGTGTCGGCACTCCTATTCTGCGCAGCGGTGACAGCAGTGTTTCAATGGCGCTGGTCAAATCGCTCAGCTTCGTCGTTAAGGTCAGCAAGGTGGCCATGGCTAACAGTAAAATGATGCGTACAGCAATCGCAATCGCCTTAAGTACGCCTTGCTCATAGATGGACACAGAGCCAAGTTGAAACAGCACCTCTCCGCCCTGCGTTAAGAAAATGTGAAAGACCGACGTAATGATCACAATCAGCCATACCGGCTTTAATCCCCTGATGATGTAGGTGAGCGGTATTTTGGAAATGGCAATGGCCGCCGCGACCATTAGCGCCAGCAGAACATAAGAGACAAGCGTCGTGAGGAGCAGCGCCGAAATCATGAAGGCCATGACGATCAACAGCTTCGTTCGCGGATCGAGCTCATGGACCAGCGATTTCTTATCAATGTATTGGCCAAATATCAGATGCTGGGTCAAGGCCATGCTTCAGACCCCTCCTTTTCCGCTGGGGATAAGGAAATGATCGGCGAGCTGCGCCAGAATCGCTTCCTTCTTCACGGACTCAACCGTTATAGGGGTGTACAGCTTGGCGTTTAATTGCTCGACGAGGGACAGCGCCAGCGGGAGCTTTAATCCTAACGCCTCAATTTCCTTTCGATAATACGTAAAAAGCGTAAGCGGATCTGTTTTGAGTTTGACTTTACCACTTTCGAAAACGATGACATCTTCAGCGTACTCGGCCAGTAGGTCCATATCATGGGTTACAATGACAAGCGTACGCTGCTTCTCCTTGCGCCAGCTTAGAAACAGCTCCATAAGCGACTGTTTGCCCTCGGAATCCAAACCAACCGTAGGCTCGTCCAGAATAAGCACGGAAGGCTCCATCACCAGCACTCCGGCAATCGCAGCTCTCCTCTTCTCCCCGCCGCTTAGCTCAAATGGCGACCGCTCTCCGAAAGATTCGTCCAGACCGACCAGCCTAAGCGCCTCCAGCGCCTTGGCTCGGATCAGATCCTGCGGCCAGCCTAACTGACGGGGACCAAAGGAAACATCCTTTAGAACGGTCTCCTCAAACAGCTGGTGCTCCGGCATTTGAAATACGATGCCCACTTTGTCAAAGAGAACGGGCTTCCTTTTGCTGCCGCTCTTGATGATGGCGTCGCCAACATGGACGCTTCCCCTCGTCGGGTACAGCAGTCCATTAAGATGTTGGACGAAGGTAGATTTGCCAGAGCCCGTCCTTCCTACGACAGCGGTAATTTTATTGCTGTCCAGCTTCAAATTGAGTCCGCGCAGCACTTCGTTCTCGAGCGGCGTTCCAGCGTTATAGGAGTAAAATACGTCATTTAATGTAATTTCCATAATCCATCCACCAAATCTTCCATACTAAATAGGTTGCGCGGGAGCGGAATTCCTTTGCTTCGCAAAGCATCTCTTACGTTTACAGCGAAAGGAGCAGCCAAGCCGGGAATCGACAGATAGCCCTCCTCGAACAGCTTGCCCGGCAGACCGTCGTACCGGATACATCCCTGATCCAGCACGATCAGTCTAGACGCCTCGGCCAGTTCCTCCATATCATGGGTGATTGAAATGATTGTGATCCCCTTCCGGTTCAGTTCCCTGATCAGACCCAGCACCTGCTGTTTGCCTTCCGGATCAAGCATCGAAGTCGACTCGTCGAATATAATTACATCCGGCTCTACAGCCAGAATGCCGGCAATCGCTATTCTCTGTTTCTGACCGCCTGATAAAGAATCGACATCAGCGTGGATGTATTCCAGCATACCTACGAGTTCCAATACGAGCCTCACCTTCGTGGCAATCTCTTCTGGGGCCAAGCAGAGATTCTGCAGGCCAAAAGCAACATCTTCATACACGGTAGAAGCAACGATTTGATTTTCGGGATTCTGGAAGACCATCCCGATTTTTTGTCGTATCGTTCCCAGCTCCCGTTCATTGCTGGTCCGGTACTCCATATATCGCACCTCGCCCTCCGTAGGCAGCAGCAGCCCGTTGATCAGCTTGGCTGCCGTGGATTTCCCAGTGCCGTTTGTTCCTGCGATAATCACATATTCGCCGGGTGAAATAGTAAAGGATATATCACTCAGAACGCAGTCCTGCTGGGGATACTGGAATGAGACGCCCGAAAAATAGATCATGGCATGACCTCCATATGATGTTAGTAATGCAGCAGCAATGGAATTGTTTGGTTGAAAAAAGGTTTGCCAAGTGGAGGCAAACCTTACGTATTCGCAATGGTAGGAGATTTAAGCTTTGTGTGAGCGGCTGTTCGCCTGGCGGAGCATAACTGGACTTACCTTCAGCATTCTGATCGCAATCAGTGAAGATACCACGACCTTGAGCAGATCGCCAGGGATAAAGGTGATATTGCCAATAATGGCTTTCCCAAGCGGTACATCCGTCATGAAGGACATGTAAGGGATGCCGACGGCATAAATGATTAGGATTCCGCCAACCACATTGATTAATATCAATTTCCAGAGGTTGATGCGTGCACCCATCCGCTGCACCATGTATCCAATCAAAAATGCAGCGATCGGCCAGCTTAAGAAGTAACCTCCGGTTGGACTGGCCAGAACGGACAAGCCTCCTCTTCCACCGGACAGTAGAGGCGCTCCTGCGAGGACGATGATTGCGAAGATAAGCAGACTTAAACCTCCTAATCTAGCGCCTAAAATACTTCCGGCCAACATGACTCCCAACGTTTGAACTGTAATCGGCACGGGGATGAACGGGAGCGGAATAGGAGGCAATAAACCTAAAACAGCCATGACTGCGGCAAATAAAGCCACATACATCATATCTTTGATTTTCATAAATCGGCCCCCTACTATTCGATTTTCATTTAATAGATTCAATATTGACACAATAATGACATAATATTTTTTTCATGTCAATAATTAACTTTTTAAGACAAAAAAACAAATAGCGCCTCACTTGGCAGTGAGACGCTATGCTTGACTCGGCTTGATTTTAAGCGTGGAAATTCTGGCCGTCGGTGACTTCCTGAACGTAACCGGCGCGAATGACGAAATCACCGAAATGCTCGCCTTCTTGGCGATCTTTGGAGTAATGAGTAATGATTGGCTGCAAGGACTCCAGAATTTCAGCCTCGCCGATATTTTCTTTGTACAATTTATTCAAGCGGTTCCCAGAGAACCCCCCGCCAAGATACATATTGTACTTGCCTGGCGCTTTGCCGATAAAGGCGATTTCAGCGAGCATCGGTCTGGCGCAGCCGTTCGGGCAGCCAGTCATCCGAATGACGATATCTTCTTCCTGCAAACCGGACTCCTCCAGCATAGGCTCGATCTTGTCGAGCAATGTCGGCAAATAACGCTCTGACTCAGCCATGGCGAGGCCGCAGGTCGGGAATGCCACACAGGCCATGGAGTTTCTCCGCAGCGCAGAATAATGCAGGCCGTCGGTAAGTCCATACTGCTGAATCAAGCCTTCGATTTTTTTCTTTTTCTGGCTGCTGACATTAGCGATGATCAGGTTCTGGTTCGGCGTAAGCCGGAAATCCCCGGTATGGACCTTGGCGATTTCCCTCAGGCCCGTCATCAGCTTGTAATCCGCTTCATCCTTGATTCTGCCGTTCTGAATAAATAGCGTAAAATGCCATTTGTTGTTACTGCCCTTCACCCATCCGTAACGATCGCCGTTATGCTCGAAGTGAAAAGGCTTTGCTTCCTGCAGGCTCCATCCCAGGCGATTTGTCAGTTCCTGAACGAACCAATCGATACCTCGGTCATCAATCGTATATTTGAAACGCGCATGCTTCCGGACGGAACGGTCTCCGTAGTCTCGCTGTATCGTGACGGTCTTCTCCGCCACATCGATGATTTGCTCCGGCAAGCAGAAGCCGATTACTTTGGATACCTGCGGATAAGTTTTCACATCACCGTGGGTCATTCCCATACCGCCGCCCACCGTAACATTGAAGCCTTTTAGCTGTCCGTTCTCAACTATTGCAATGAACCCCAAATCCTGCGAGAAAACGTCGACATCATTCGACGGCGGGACGGCTAAGCCGATTTTGAACTTCCGCGGCAAATAGACGCGTCCATAGATAGGCTCCTGCTCGGCTTGATCATTGCTGTCGATAACCTTCTCGCCGTCCAGCCAAATCTCATGGTACGCCTTTGTTTGCGGATCAAGGTGGTCGCTTACTTTGCTGGCCCAATGATATACCTCGGAATGGATTTCCGATTGGTACGGATTCGGGTTGCACATCACGTTACGGTTCACATCACCGCAAGCGGCCAAGGTGCTCAGCATGGCTTCATTTACTTCCTGGATGGTCTTCTTCAAGTTCCACTTGATGACCCCATGAAGCTGGAACGATTGCCGCGTCGTCAACCGAATCGTTCCATTTGCGTACTTCTGCGATACGCTGTCCATCATGAGCCATTGCTCCGGCGTTACGACGCCGCCTGCGGCACGCACCCGCAGCATGAATTGATAGGCCGGCTCCAGCTTCTGCTTCTGACGCTCGTTCCGCAAATCCCGATCGTCCTGCATATAGCTGCCATGGAATTTCATCAGCCGGTTATCATCCTCCGGTATGGATCCGGTTATCGGATCCAGGAGCGTCTCTTCCAGGCTTCCGCGCAAATAATTACTTCTTATCTTAATATCTTCAACGTCGCTATGCGGCGCACTGTTCGGCGACAATAAATTGTTGTCTGACATATTGGCAATTCTCCTCTCGTAATCTCCAGGATTCCCCGCTTAATATACATCCCGTTGATAACGTTTCTCCTGCTGCATCTGCGTCAAATACTCTGCAGCTTCCTCCGGGCTAAGACCGCCCTCTTGTTCAAGAATAGCAGCCAAGGCGGCATGCACGTCATGGGCCATCTTCTTCTCGTCCCCGCATACATACACTACCGCGCCTTCCTGCAGCCACTTGTAGAGCTCTTTGCTCTTCTCGAGCATCCGGTGCTGAACGTAGACCTTCTTGTCGGTATCCCGGGAGAACGCAACATCCATGCGGGTCAGCACGCCATCTTTAAGCCAGCGCTGCCACTCCACCTGATACAGGAAGTCCGTTGAAAAATGCTGATCCCCATAAAACAGCCATGACTTTCCTTCCGCCCCCGTCTCTTCCCGTTCGCCTAGAAAAGCTCGGAAAGGCGCAACTCCCGTTCCTGGCCCGATCATAATAATCGGAGTGTCGGGATTCTCCGGCAGCTTAAAGCTCGGATTATGCTGAACGAATACCGGCAAAGTATCCCCCGGCTCTACCCGCTCTGCTAGCTGAACCGAACAGACCCCGTAACGGTTGCGGCCATGCGCTTCATAACGGACGGTGCGAACGGTGAGATGCACCTCGTCCGGATATGCGTTGGGGCTGCTGGCAATGGAGTACAGGCGCGCAGGAATTTTCCGCAGAATCGACACGAACTGGCTGGCGCTTACCCCCGCAAAAGAGTAATCCGTAACCAGATCGAGCAGATCGCGTTCAGCCAGATAGGCCCGCAGCTCCTGTTCGCGCCCGGCTTCAAACAGCTGCTTCAGCTCTCCGCTCGCGCTTAGCTGCGCAGCTTGCTCCAGCAGGGGTTTAGTCAATACCGTAATTTCATAATAGCGACGCAGGGCATCCCGAAGGGTCCGCTGTTCTCCGTTCTTATTTACGGTGATCGTTTCCTCGCCCTTCCAGCCCATAGCCGTGATCAGATCCTCGACCAGTTGCGGATGATTCTCCGGATAAATGCCCAGGCTGTCTCCCGGTTCATACTGAAGGTTCGAGCCTTCCAGCGATAGCTCGATATGACGAGTCTCCCGATCCGAGCCGCGGCCGTTCAGATTCAGATTCTCCAGCACTTCCGCAGAGAACGGGTTGCTTCTCGAAAATTCGGACTCCGTGCCGCTGCCTGCGGCCGCAGGAGCTGTACTGCTAACCGAAACACCGGATGACGCTAGTTTGCCGAGCGCTTCGAGGACATTCCCCATCCATTCTGCGGCGGATTCATCGAAATCAACATCGCAATCCACACGCGGAGATATCCGTTCGCCGCCAAGCTCCTCCAGGCGTTTATCGAAATCTTTCCCTGTCTGGCAGAAGAACTCATAGGATGTATCTCCAAGCGCAAGGACGGAATAACGTAGTCCTTCAAGCTTCGGAGCCCGCTTGCTATGAAGGAATTCATAGAAGGCGATAGCGCTGTCCGGCGGTTCTCCCTCGCCATGTGTACTTACGACAATAAACAGGTTCTCAATTTTCTTCAGTGTATTCGGCTTGAAATCGCTCATCGACGCCATAGTGACCTGGAAGCTCTGTTCCTCCAGCTTCTTCGACAGCTTTCCAGCCAGATTATGACTGTTCCCCGTCTGCGAGCCGTAGAGCACGGTCACTTCCTTGGAAATGGCCGGTTCTGCGGCCGCAACTGCCTGAACGAGGGTAGCTGCAGCGGTAGGCGCACCGGCTCCCTGCAATGCGATCAAATATCCGCTTAGCCAAATACGCTGATGATCGTTTAGCGTAGGAAGAAGACGATTGAGCAGCTCCGCCTGCTCTTGACTAAATGGGCTGTTACTCACTTGTAGTTCCAACAATATCCACCTCACGCAGCATACATAGAATTTGAGTTAATTCCTAGTGTTACTATCTAATTTATCATTTAATAAAACTTATCATAGCGTGTGCAGGTGGTCAATTAGAATGATCTTATATCTTTGATTAGGAAAACTAATAATTGCAAACCCGCCGCCCGCTGAAGCAAAAAAGACCCCGTGCCAAGGGCACAGAGTCTTTAAACGTGGGAAGCGGTAGCTTCAAGTCATATTCAATTTATGGCGCAACCCATCATGGCGCTCCCCCTATGGGGTTACCATTTATGGCGCAGCCGCCTTCCAATAGCTAGGGTGCCTTACCAGAGAACAATCGACGCAATATCGATTTTCTCTTCCTTTTGAGAGAGTACATGGTAAATCAACTACCTTTCGGAATACAGGATTCTGCCGTTCCGTCTGTTCATTGATTATAGCCACTTCCCACTTGTTCATTAATACCCGCTCCCCGCAGGGATGAATCAAATTCCCGTATAAATGAGAATTGCATCGCGAAGGAACTGTGCCGTACCGGACTGTTCTGCATCATAATAAGCGGTGAACCGCTCATCGTCTACGTACATCTGCGCCAGCCCGGCATGAGCTTCTGCGCTGTATTCATTCCAAGAATAGCACAGCCACTGCTTGTGCAGATCCGCCGCCCGCTGAGCAATTTCGCTAGCTGGATCGCCGGTTCTATATGCCTCGGCCAACGTTCGCTTGAACTCTTCTTCTAAGTGCGTCATTTTTTCGTATTGCTCCTCCGTCATTCCGCGCAATTTCAAGTTGGACTGGTCAACCTTTTCTTCCCCGTATTTTTCCCGGATTTCCCTGCCGTATTTCTGCTCGTTATCGTCGATCAATTGCTGTTTGAACCCTTCAAATTTCTCTTTATTCGTCATGCTTGTTCTCCCTTCATGCATAGCAATCGTCTTATCCACATTTCCAATCAGGACATCCAATTGCTTTCTTTTGTCAAGGAGCTGTTCCCGGTGCTGTTTAAGCGCCAAAACGCTGTTGAAACTGGGCGAGGTGATGATCGCTTTGATCTGCTCCAGTGAAATGCCTAACTCGCGGTAGAACAAAATTTGCTGCAGCAGATCTACTTCAGCTTGGCCGTAGATGCGGTAACCGGACGAGTTGATTCTTGCCGGCTTAAGAATATCAATCTCGTCATAATAGCGAAGCGTTCTCGTGCTGACTCCGGCTAGCCGGGCTAGCTTCTGTATGGTATATTCCATGGGATCACCTCCTGACAACATCACTGTACACCTTTACGTAACGAGAAGGTCAACACTAATATTTTTAAAATATATAAAAGACCTGCAAATGACAACACGTGCATGTCATTCGCAGGCCGTAACAGGCTAAACTATTAATATTGCGTATTTCCAGACTGGCTTGTGTTGCCGGATGCGAAGCCTTTAAATAAGGTAGGAACACTAGAATATCTCGTATTCGTGATTTTCCCGGTTGATGTGCTGCTGTCTGTACGCAGAATCGAATCTTTAACCTTGGAAATGTCGCAGTTGTCCACGTTCATTACAACTTTGAAAGAGGTGCCGCCATTTTGCCGCACAAGCTTGCCGATATCGTTCGCTTTGAAGTTCTTAATGTTGATCGTACCAGCCGCATTCATTTGAAATACTTTGTCGTACGCTTTGTAAGCGCCTCCACCATTAATGTTAACGGTTCCAGAAGATTTGAGAGTAAGTGCATCTTCACCTACATCCGCCCATGTTACGTTATTGATGTTGCAGTTTCCGTAACAGTGAACTCCGTCAGCGCCTGGCGCCCCGATAATGACGTTCGTCAGCGTGGCGTTCGCCTCCAGGCGGAATATCGGCTTCTGGTTCTCAGCCTGGCTGCCGTCGCCTAAAGTTTTCGGGTTGGCAACATAAGTTTGGCCTTTGCCGTCAAACGTTGTTCCTGCCTTAACGATAATTGTAGAGTCTACCGTAATGGACGCCGCGGATGCATGGAGCGCACCGAATAGTGTCATCACTAACGATAGAGCGAGAAAAAAACTAACTTTCTTCTTCATACAAATCATCCTCCCGATATGGTGTGGAGAGTTTATGCACACGTCTGCAATTTTTAACAAAATTGTGAACACTTTCTCTCAATCACAGATTAGTGGAGGATGTATTACAAATCAATAGGACTTTTGTATCATATTTACATATTTGTTATTTTATAGAAAACTTGTTTTGGGTTTTTCTATAACATTTTAACATACTTTCTCGCGGTGCGAAGCTGACCGGCTCAAAAATTTTAAAGCCTCATAAATGGCTCCTGTCTTTTTCCATAGTCCTGTTCCAGTTCGATTAAACGCGCCTTCATGTCCAGCCCGCCGCGATACCCCGTAAGGGCCCCATTTCTGCCTATAACGCGGTGGCACGGAATGACGATCAATAACGGATTTGCCCCAATCGCGGCCCCAACGGCCCGTACAGCAGATGGTTTAGAGATTTTGCGGGCAATACCTGTATAAGATTCTGTACAGCCATAAGGGATTTCGGCGAGCGCTTGCCAGACCATCCGTTGAAACCCGGTCCCGGGAGCGTCCAATGAAAGGTTGAAGCACTCAAGCTCTCCTCGTAAATATTGACTTAATTCTTCCGCATAGGGACGCATTCTCGCTTCGTCCTCCCTCAAGCCGCTGCCTGGGAATCTCCGGTTTGCCCAAGCCGACAGCTCCGCAAACGGCTGGTTATGAGAACCGACATAGCACAATCCCCGGGGCGTTGCGGCAATATGAATGCTCCAATGATCCATCTGCAGCAATGACCAGTACAATGGGGTTTCCGTTAACGCTGTCATGATAAGGTACCTCCTGTTCTATTCACGCATTCGCGGTATTCTGACGGGGTCTGTCCCGTCGCTTTTTTAAAAAGGGTGATAAAATAAGAAGTGCTGCCGATACCAACAGTCTCGGCGATTTCAGAGATCGCTTTGTCGGTTGTGCGCAAATATTTTGTCGCCGTGTTCAATCTCCTTTGCTGCAGATACAAAGCTGGCGTCACCCCTTTAATTCGCTTAAAGGTGCGATGCAGATGATATGGGCTGCCATGGCACATTTCAGCTAAAATATCCAGTGTGAGCTTCTCCCGGTAATGGACGTCCATATACCCCGTAATCTGCTCCACCCATTCAGCGTCTGGAAGCTGGCCATGAGCAGGCTTGCATCTTTTGCAGGGGCGAAAATTCGCGGATAAAGCCTCCTCCGCATTGGCAAATATTCGGACATGCCCCCTCTTCGGCGGGCGGGATTTGCAGGAAGGCCGGCAGAAAATCCCCGTCGATTGCACAGCGTAAATAAATCGGTTGTCGTAAGTCGCATTATTCCCTACGATCGCTTGCCATAACTCTTCGGTTAACGGTTGGCCTTGTTTTCTCATAGCTTGCTTCGCCTCCATAAACAAGTATAACTCCAGATTCGCCGAATTGAACGTATTTCCGAATGTAAAAGCAAGATATCGAAACTGCTAAACCAACTTTCATGTTACAACTAGAATGTGCTCTAAACAGCCGGAATGGAGGAATAACTATGGATACAAGCACAGAGATGAACCTGTTGATAGACGTTCCCGAACCATTTAGCTTTGCGCAAAATTTGGCTTACTTATTAAGATCGCCCAATGAATGCCTATATCAGATCCGCCATGGCCGGATTAGCAGAGCATTAGCGATCGGTCAGCATACACCGATCATAGAGGTCAGCGATAATGGTGATAAGTCGCTGAAGGTAACTATTAAAGCCGGTACTGCGCTCATCAGTCCATCGCTGCAATCGGAAGTCGCGAAATACGTCAGAGAATGGTTCGACATGGATCGGGATCTTCTTCCTTTTTATGAGATGGCCAGGGAGGATCGGCTGCTGACGCAAGCGGTCTCTTCTTTTTATGGACTTCGTATGATCGGCATCCCCGATCTGTTCGAAGCGGTAAGCTGGGGGATTCTCGGACAGCAGATCAGTCTGGGTTATGCATATACATTGAAAAGACGGCTTGTTGAGCGTTTTGGCAAACAAGTAGTTGTTGATAGAGAGCAGTATTGGCTCTTCCCTTCCGCAGCCGACATAGCCGTGTTAACGGTTGAAGATTTAAGCGGGCTGCGAATGACCGTCAAAAAATGCGAGTACCTTATCGGTGCAGCCCGGCTAATTGCCGAAGGAGAATTGACGAAAGACAAGCTGCTGAATGCCAGCAGTTTAAAGGCGGCGGAGCAGATGCTTGTTTCCATTCGCGGCATCGGGCCGTGGACCGCTAATTATGTAATGATGCGTTGTTTGCGGATGCCTTCGGCTTTTCCAATCGATGATGTCGGTCTGCATAACGCCATTAAGCATTTAACGGGCAGCGACCGCAAGCCGGCAAAGCAGGAAATCCGCACACTGGCCGCGGCGTGGACCAATTGGGAAGCATATGCGACGTTCTACTTATGGAGATTCCTGTACTGAGCATGCCGCTAATTGGAGCAAAACATGATAAAATAGGATGGAATAAACAATAAAGGCGGAGAAAATATATGGTGCATTCGTTTCTGATCGAACCGGATACGTATACGGCCTTCTCGGACGAAGCAGACCTCATCGATAAGTGCAAGGAATGGGGCCTGTTATCCGACAGAGCGGCTAAGATCAAAATTTTCTACTATAAAGGCCATGGATTAAATGAAGCATGCAGCATTATCGGCTATGTCGATCATATTACGGCTGTCATCGAGTTGGCGAACCATCAGAAGCATTGTATCCACCCTTCCTACCTGAAGGAAATGCAGGCCGCCAGTTATGGGGTCAAAGCAGGTGACGCGGCGGAAGCACCGGACAATAAGGCCAATGAAACAGATTCGTCTAAGGCAGCGGAATCGGAACATGAAGCTAAGAATGAAGCTGCCGCCGCTCCAGCGAAGGAGAAAGCGATCCCAGCCGACAATACGAACGACAAATTGCCAGCTGCTGCTGAAGAGACCCCTAAAGCCAGCAGTAAAAAAGCCAAAAAAACCAAACTGGAGCTTCCGGAGGGCAAAGTGAAAATGATGGCTACCGTCAAGGAGTTTACAACCATCCCCAATCACTTCTCCGATAACGATGATGAGGTCGTCATCTATGAGAATGCGGCTGTCATCGAGCCTGAAATCGAAATCGGGGACGCTTGGTCAAGCCATAGCGCAACCATGAAAAAGACCGGACTAGACATTGGAGATACCATTACCTTTGAGGCTAAAATCGTGGCCAAAAAACTGGCCAAGCATCCCGTACGGCATAAGCTCAACAACGTCGCCAAAATCGAAAAGCAGGAAGCTTAAGCCAATGCCTGCCCGTCAAAAAGCCGACTCTCTCTTGCGAGGGAATCGGCTTTTCGAGCTTCTAACAAGACGGTTATGGCTTGCTCTCCAAATCGCGCACGATATCCTGCAATGTAACCTTCTGAAGGGTGCTCTCCATCGCCTTCTGAGCTTCAGCAAAAACAGGTTCAATCGTCGACTGGATGTTGCGTCCTACCGGACAATTATCGTTCGTCTTGTCATGAACCGCGAACAGGCCATTCTCATCCACAGCATGGACAGCCTGGTAAATGTCCAGCAGCGTAATATCGGTTGCTTCCTTTGCCAGCTTCGAGCCGGCAACGCCCGGCCTTGCTTCTACGAGGCCTGCTTTGCTTAGCATCCCTGTAATGCGCCGAATTACGACCGGGTTGGTGTTCACGCTGTCCGAAATATACTCGGACGTATTCACGCCTCCCCGGTTCGTTTCCAGCACGGTCAATATATGAATAGCGACGGCGAATCGTGAACTGATCGTCATACATATCCCTCCCGCCTATACTGTAACAAGTGTAGTTACACTAGTGGCGGATTGTCAATAGGAGGCCTGAGTCTAATTTGCTTCATCTTCCTTCAAATAAATTGCCCAGCCCGCCTAAAATACTGCCTTCATCCTTACGTCCCGAGTAGCGGGCCGCCGATAGCACGCGATCGGCCATACGGCTGAACGGCAAGGACTGCACCCACACTTTGCCCGGTCCGCGCAGCGTGGCAAAGAATAGCCCTTCCCCGCCAAACAAGGCTGACTTGACTCCCTTCACGAACTCGATGTTATAATCGACTCCGGCCGTCATCGCAACCAGACAGCCTGTGTCGAGGCGAAGCACTTCGCCCGGCGCGAGGTTTTTCTCCAGGACGAGACCGCCGGAGTGAACGAACGCCAGCCCGTCTCCCTCAATTTTTTGCATAATAAAGCCCTCGCCCCCGAAAAAGCCAGTGCCGAGCCGGCGCTGAAACTCAATACCTACCGATACGCCCTTGGCAGCACACAGGAAGGAATCCTTTTGGCAAATAATTCTCCCGCCGAGCATCTGAAGATCGAGCGGAATAATTTTGCCCGGATAGGGAGATGCGAAGGTCACGCTTTGTCTGTTATAGCCCTCGTTCGTAAACACGGTCATGAACAAGCCTTCTCCGGTTAGAAGCCGTTTGCCCGCTCCCATCAGCTTGCCGACCAACCCGCCGCCGCTGCTGCTGCCATCACCAAAAATCGTCTCCATCCGAATGTCCTGATCCATCATCATGAAGCTTCCTGCTTCAGCGACTACGCTCTCCCCCTGATCCAGCTGAATTTCGACGCACTGCATTTCGTTGCCGTAAATTTCAAAATCGATTTCATGTGCATTCATACGCAGTCCTCCAATAAATTAACGTAATTATAGTTATGTAAACCAAAGATAGCTTAAGCGAAAATCCATTCTGTTTTGCTTATCTCATTATACACCGTCATCGCCGCAAAAATAAAAAAAAGACATCCAATTCTCCGGTGGGAAAAGGATGCCCCGCAGGGGCAATGTCATTAAGTTAGGGCGCAGATCCAAATATCGTGAAAAGAGCAGGTTATCGAAAAGATAGCCCGCTCTTTTTTTGCATGCAAAAGAAAAAAGGACTTGACAAATGGATGGAAGTGTGTGGCGA
>NZ_WNZW01000015.1 GCF_009725165.1 Paenibacillus woosongensis | reverse complement strand
TTCAAGCTTTCTGAACTTTCACAATAACGTAAGACCGCTTTTAATTTTTCATCGGCATTAAATTTAGCCATACAAAAACTGCACCCCCAATATGTTAGATGGTGTCTAACATTAGGGGTGCAGTTCATTTCGGGTGGTCTTTCTTTAGAGAGTACTCGGCAGAACTGTTCTATTCCGTAATATATTCCTTACCTTCCCATTGCCCGCCTGTTCTGTTTAATCCCCGCCGTGCAAATAACGAACCGTACTCGCATCGAGCTGAAGATCGCCCGCGCTTACGCTTTCCTCCAGCTGCTGCCTGGTGCGGCAGCCGACAATCGGAAACGTGGCAAACGGCTGCGACGTCAAATACGCAAGCGCTATTTCAGTCCCAGAGCGGCCAAGCTGCCCGGCAAGCTCCTGAACCCTGCTCAGACGCGCAAAATTGGCTTCATTATAGAACATGTCGGCGACACTGGGCTTGGAACGATCCTCAGGACGGAATTTTCCGCTGAAAAATCCCTGTGCCTGAGACGTATACGGAATAGCCGCGAGCCCTGTCCTAATATGATAATCCATCATCTGCCCATCCATCTGGACAGTGGTTGGATCCGCCACGCTCCCCGGGTTCACCTCAGCCAAGCTCCACTGCATCTGATTGGCTACAAAGGGCTGTTTTCCCGTAGAGACAGCATACTGCCTAGCCGCCTCGATCCGCTCGGTTGTCCAATTGGAGCAAGCATAGTAACGAATACTCCCCGCCTGAACGTGCGCATGCAGGGAATCGATAATTTCCTCAACCGGGCGGGAGGGATCATCGCGATGCAGCCAATATAAATCGATTACATCGGTTCCCAGATGGGTCAAGCTCTTCTCCAAATCAAACGAAATATCTTCTGGCGAGAGCCTGCTTGCCAAGAGATTGTCGAAAGGCGGATGCCCTCCCTTGGTGGCAAGGATAATCTTGTCCCGGTTTCCCCTGCTCTTCAGCCATTTGCCAATCGTCTTCTCGCTAACGCTCTTTACTTCGCTTTCCCAATCGGAGTACACGCTCGCCGTGTCAATAAAATTACCCCCGAGGCCGCAATAAGCGTCCATCAGAGCAAAAGAATCGGCCTCGCCAATCGCACCGCCGATCGTTGCCGTTCCGAAGCATATCCGGGAAGCATGCAGCTCGGTATGCGGTATTGTTGCATATTTCATGGGAACCCTCCTCACTGAATAAAACGATGCTCATTCTCTAAAGTATCGCATTTCAGCAGTACATAAAGCAAAGAGGAACACCACCCTATACGGGCGATATTCCCTCTCCAATCAGAGCCTGGCGCACCAGGCAACCAGGCTTCTCATCAACTTAATAAACCACGGCATCAGCAGGCCATCGGATAAATGAGCCGGCGTGATGCAGCCGACACGGCCAGACCCGTAGCTGTGATACCAGCCGGCCACAGCTTCCCCGTCCTTAGAGGACGAGCGCATAAATATATTCGTCTCTTCCTCCTTACAGTCGACAAAATAATGCTCGTCCAGGAAGCTGAAGGCTTCTCCTAAGTCGCCCAGCTCCGTTCCGGCCAGCGGCGTATAAGTCACAACGCTGGGCTCTGGATGCATAAGGAAGCGGCCGCGAAGCATTCTCACATATTCCCCGTCTTCCGGATAAGATGCCAGTCCCGAATGCCATGCCAGCCATGCTCCCCCGCCAGCCACATATTTCTCAATCTGCCCGGCCGCCTGTTCTGTCATCCAGTACTTCACCTGCTCCGCTTCCGGATCGATGTAATTTCCGGCAAACAAAACAACTAAATCGGGCGATTTGACCAATTCTTGCTCCAACTGCTCGACACCCGCATACGTGACCTGAGCTTGAGCCTTACTCGTAAAAGGCTCGATAACCCGCTCCCAAGATTGCCTGGCCAGTTCTCCATCATGATAATAATCGCCAACGACTACGAGTATACGCTTCATCCGTCATCATCTCCGATCCGCCCTGCTTAATACGGCATAGGCTCTCCTTTATGAGTAATCATCCAGCTCTCTTGCGCAGGCACAACCTTCCTCTCGGCCAGATTCAGCAGGCCAATGGCCGTATCCCTAGGATCTCCTGGCGCTTGCTCTCCCCCCATCGGCGTTCGAATCCACCCCGGGTGGACGTTATACACGGCGAAGCCTTGAGGCGCAAGCTCCTTGCGCAGCTGCGCCGAGAAGAACGACAGCGCGCTCTTAGACAGCGCATACGGATAATCCCGGCCATAAGCCGCCGTAAAGCATCCCGCCTCCGAGCTAATATTGATAATGCAAGGCCTCTCACTGCGGCGAAGCAGCGGCAGGAAGTGCTTGACCATTTTCATCGGCCCGTAAAGGTTGGTCATCATCGAGCGCTCCACCTCTGACATATCAAGCTCTTCCAGCTTCTTATCGCGGGCGATAAGAAGCCCCGCATTGTTAATCAGCACATCCACCGTGCCCCACTGTCGTTCAACGGCGTTCTTCGCTGCATTAATTTCGCTTTCTACATTCACGTCCAGCTGAATCAGCTCCAGCTGTCCAGGATGCTCCCGCCGCATGGCCTCGAACTGCTCCTGGCTCTGCTGCAAATTCCGAATACCCGCAATGACGCGATGCCCGCCTTTAAGCGCTTCGCTGACCGTAGACAAACCCAGCCCTTTGCCCGCGCCCGTAATTAGAATATTCATCCCCGCTCGCCACCTTCTTCAGCAATCTGTCTGTTAGTTATCGTTCTCAAGCAGTTCCACCATTACCTTCAATTCCTTGAACGTATCCATATACGCATAACGGCCGCCCGTGTACTCGCCTCTTTGAATCAGCGGCATCTGATTCGCCTCCAAGACTGCGATTTTCTCCTTCATCCCTTTGATGACAAAGGCGATATGGTGCACACCTTCGCCATGCTCGTCCAGGAACTCCCGCCACGTTGAAGGATGCTCGTCCGGTTCAATCAGTTCCACCTGCAGCTGCCCGCAGTCGAGGAAAGCGAGCTTAGCGCGGGCCTCCGAAGACGCTCCCTTAAATTCGGTTCGAGCGACATCAACAGGGTCCGTCCAGAACCACTTCGGCTTCTCTATTCCGAAGAAATTCGCATAACTCTGGGATACTTTGTCGATGTCGCGTACAATGATGCCGATCTGCGTAATGACGTTTGTTCCTAAGAATCCTTTTTCCATGGGATTATGCTCCTTTTCGATGGGTCTATATGGGGGTTAGCATGTATTGCCGCCTTTAGATCGCCCTACAGGATTCCCTAATGACCAACCCCGTCTTGCCCACATATTTCTTGAATTCCTTGTCCGGATCTTCGATCGTCTTGATGAGCCTGCTGGCCAGCGTATCCACCATTTCGGCAAAATCAACATGAATCGACGTGAGTGCCGGCTGAATCCGCGAGCTAAGCAGGTGATCATCAAAGCCCATTAAGGATATATCCTCCGGTACACTGAGACCCGCTTCCTGTATGGCCGCCAAAGCGCCAAAGGCGACACTGTCGTTACAGGCAAATATCGCTGTAGGCAGCTCTTTGACATGGCCTAACCACTGCTTCACGGAGTTATATCCGCTTTTCTCACTAAAATCAGCCGGTATGATCCACTCTGGATTCACCTCAAGTCCGTGAGAACGCATAGCAGCCTTGAATCCCTCCAGCTTCTCGGGCCCCGAGCAGCGCAGCGGGTCTCCAGCAATGAACCCGATCCTGCGGTGGTTCAGGCTTGCAAGATAATCGACGCCTTGCTTCATGCCCTGATCATTGCCGAAATTGCATATCACCCGATTGGGCTCATTCCGCCCTTCGATATGCTGGTCAATGATGCCGACCACATAACCTTCGGCAATAAGCTCTTCAATCAACGGTTCATGATTCGCAGCCCCGATAAAGACCCCGCCGTCGATCCGCTGCTGGTAGAAGGTTTCCTTGACTTTGCGCAGCACCTCGCTGTCCCTCGTGTTTCTTATAATATGGGTTAGCACATAATAGCCCTGGTTGGATGCGCTTTCAATGAAGCCTGTTATTAGTGAGTTCGTGAGCGAATCGTGAAATACTTCTTCCGGCGAAATCAGAAACAGACCGATGGTGCGAGTCTTCATTCCAGACATAATCCGTGCCGAAAAATTCGGGGAATACTTGTACTGCTCGATAACCTGCATCACCTTATCGCGCGTTGCCTGCGGCACATTCGGATAATTGTTGATGACCCTGCTTACCGTACTTCGGGACACGCCTGCAATTCGGGCGATTTCAATACTATTGATTTCATTCTTCCTCATACGTCCCTCCACTTAACACATGCCCGCAGATACCAATACTGGATTGTGAACACGTGTTTACAAGCAATTTACCTCAGTCTTCATGCCATGTCAATAAACATTTGCATTTGCATGTACATAGAGATAGCGGCATATTAAGCCCCACTGTAGGCGGGGCTCTTTTGCTTGCTTTACTTTTATACAAAATGGGACAATACGAATACTGCAGGAGAATTCCAATAGATCGTAACCTCATTGGTAGCATAGCTCTCCATGACATCGGCAAAGGAGGCGGCCGGCGCTTTGTCCGCCAAATGCTCGCGTGCATACTCATCCTGTTTGCCATAGTTTGGGCCGCCCGACACTAACCCGGGAACAGGCGCTTCTATACCGTCTCCTTCGGAAGGACGATGATGCGGATGCAGGATCGGCCGGCTGCCAAGTCCGGTAACATAGCTTATGCCCACCACATTTGCTCCAAACAAGTAATGAACGTGCTCGAGCGCGCAGCGCTCATACGTTTGGGAGCCTAACAGACGGTCCGCAATTAGCAGCAGCATGGCATGATTCATTACCAGCATGTTGCTGCCCCAAATATACTGCTCCGGTCTAAGCGAAATACCGAACCCGTCCTCGCGGCTTACCGCCGCAAGCTCATCGGCCCGCTGCTGCAAACCAGCCAATAGACGTGCCGCTAATTGGGGCTCATTCTCCCGCTCCGACAACAGATAGGAAATCGTGCCGTATCCGCCCATGTCTGCCCAGCCCAGCTCGTATTTATCAAACGCATCCTGTCCGGCGAGCCCCCTGAAGGCCTCATGATAACGCGCCTCTCCGGTAGTGCGGTACAATTCGGCCGCTGCCCAGTAGCGTTCATCCAGATCCTGCTCGTCGCCATATTCCCCGGTGAAGACCTCAGCCGGATTGCGGAACCCTGGATATTTGCAATGGCGCTCCAGCCATGCCCAGGCCTGCTCTGCGGCCTTGAGGCAGGATGCGGCAAAGGCGGCGTCATGCGGAGCGTAAACCCGCGCCGCCATGGCCATAACGCCGGCAAAGCATCCCGTCGCCGTAGCGGATATCGGCGATATGTACAGCTCCGCCGTATCTGCTTCCGGCATGACATCCGGGCCCGGAAACTGCAACGTCGTGAGTTTATGATAGGCGCCGCCGCTCTCACCCTCCTGCATGCGAAGCAACCATTCCAGCTCATACCGGCATTCGTGCAGTACATCCGGCATTACGCCATCGCTCTCCGGCAGCGGCAAGGCCCCTTCAAAGGCTTGGGGATAGCATTCATAAGCTAGCAGCAGATCCGCTACCGCCTTAGCGCCAGGCACCACGTATTTGCCGTAATCCCCGGCATCATGCCACCCTCCCCAGGCGTCAATTCTCCGTGGTTCCTCCCCGTAAACAAGGGCAGGCGTGAGGTGACATGCCGCATGCTTCCACGGGCCTGCATATTTCTCTTCCAGCTCCATGCCGCAGCGAAAGAAATAGAACGCTTTCAAAAGTGCCTGATGAGCTTCCTCATAAACGGCGTCCGAGATCACAAACGGGTACGAGCTGTGTCCCTCTCCTGCCTCAATCCGATACGCACCCGGCTGACTCCAAACGGAGAAATCACCCCGGCTCACCTTAATTCCGCTAGCCTGATCGTCAACCGCAGACATCGTGTCCCCCTGCCAAACCACTGCGCCGCTGGCATGATCGACAAGCCGAAAGCGGCCTCCCTCTCCTGCAATCATGGCAATCTTTGCGTCTGTGCTGCGGTAGCCTAGCTGATTCACAGCTATGCTGCCTTGCTCCTCCATGTGCATGCGTCCTTGTCCTCCTTCTCCCTCTAATTTCAATACTAATGATAATCCGTCTTTCTCCATATGCTCCTCTGTGAACACGTGTTTATGGGTCAAATTTACATCAGCTTCTTTTCCTTGTCAATACCAGAATATAGCACCCCATGCAAAAAATGACCGTCCTCCGAGTTTAGTCGAAGAACAGCCATCATTTTTCACGCTATTTTTCACGCTCCATCGTCACCTACCGCTGCGCCTTCTTGAATTTGACCAGCGACCAAAGATACAAAAATAGAAGGAACGCCAGGCAAACCCCGATACTAAGCATATTTTGACGATCAAAAAGAAACAGTACGGCAATCACCGTCAGGCTCACTACGGCCAGGATCGTAATGTAGGGAAACCCCCACACGCGAAAGCTCGGCTGCACTGGATAGCTGCGGCGCAGCTTCAGTTGGGACAAGCAAATGCTTATCCACACCAGCAGCACGACAAACCCCGGCACCGCCATAAGGAAGCGGAATAGTCCGTCCTGAAAGAGATAAGCCAGAATAGCGCCCCCGATTAATACCGCCGCACACAGCTTCAGGCTGTTCATCGGCACTCCCCGTTTCGTCGTGCGGGCCAAGTATGGCGATGCTTCGCCGCTAGCCGCCATCGAATGGAGCATCCGGGTGGCACCGTAAATCCCCGAGTTGGCTGCAGACAATACCGCCGTTACGAGAATAAAATTCATCACGTGCGCTGATCCTTGCATCCCCGTGCTGGCCAGCACCTGTACGAAGGGGCTGCTTTCGCTGTTCAGCTGATTCCAGGGAATCAGGCTGCAAATCACGAGAATCGGCAGTGTATAGAATAGAATGACCCGCAGAATAAAACTTTTTACTACCTTGGGCAGTACTTTGTCCACGTCTTGTGTTTCAGTCAAGGTCAGCCCGATCAGCTCCGAGCCTCCATAGGAGAACATTACCACCAGCAGGGCAGCAACAATCGCCGTCCAGCCGTTTGGCAGAAAGCCGCCGTAATCCACCAGATTATGCAATCCCCCCGTGCCTTCCACAGACCATACGCCGGACAAAATCAATACGCCCAGCACAATAAATACGATGATCATGCCAATCTTAATGCCTGCCAGCCAAAACTCTGCTTCCCCAAAACCGCTGACACTCAGCATATTTATCCCCAGAACCAGCGCCGCGCACCCCAAGGTCAACAGCCATAACGGGGCATCCGGAAGCCAGTATTGCAAGAAGCTGCCTGCGGCAAGCACCTCTATCACACATACCGTCAGCCACATGAAGCAGTAGAGCCAGCCAATAATAAATGATAACCGCTCACCGAACGCCTCCCGAATAAAGTCCTTCATGTTGCGGTTTGGATACACCATCGCCATTTCAGCAATGGCTCCCATTACGATGAGCAGCAGCAAGCCTGCCAAAATATATGAAATGACGATGCCCGGACCCGCTATACTGATCGTCTCGTAGCTCCCCTTGAATATTCCCGTGCCAATAACGCCGCCCATAGCCATAAAGGTAATATGACGAGGCCGCAGTTTCTTGTGCAGTGTCCCCTGTTCTAATTCATGCTCGTTAGCTTGTACCCTCTCCTGCGACATTTTCTGACTCCTTCCAATGCTCAAGCTCTTTTGTTACACCTAAAATTACAGTTTACTCTTATTCCTCAAAACATGCACGCTCAAATCATACATCCCCAAATACTCTAAAGAATACCCGTCTATAGAACGCAAAATAAGCCGCTGCAATCAGCGGCTTATCCAATCAAATCCATCCAATTCACAGATATTCCGGCCAGATTCGAGCTATGCCGGTCGCCGCCATTAATCTTCACGGCATTCCGGTTCATAATTGCTTAGCTTTCCTTCGTAAATCAGCTGCAATCGGTCGCTCTGCCGAAAATCGTCCGGTGTTACGAGCGCCGGCAGCTTATTCCACAGCTTAATGCCGGACCTGTCCAGAATTTCCGCAACGAATTGCGAGCAGAAATAAGAGTTGCTGAATTCAACAGGCTCCTTTAGCGCGATGCCGACCACGCCCAGAATGTTATATAAATACTTATTGCGGCTGCGGATGAAAATATGCAGGACCCGCTTCATTTTCTCGACTTCACGCTCGGATACCTTGAGCTCATAAAGAACGCACGTCGTATTTGGATACTTGCTGAACGTGCCCGTTTTGATATCCTCCTTCACGAATCCCCCATTGAGCGGATTATTCGGGCTCTTTCGCCCAAAGCTGTACAGCTCGGACAGCTCCCGGTTAAAGGATATAGATGCATGATTGTACGGGGCTCTCGTATACCCCTTGATCATCCTCGTAAAAAGCGTCCCGGTATTCGTAAGCAAAATAAAAACCGAACGATCATCTGCCATTTACGAAATTCCCCTTATCAAAAGTGAGTTGTTCCTTCATAATAACATATGATCGCCCCTGGTGGGTCTTACGTCATGACAAGGTGGATGGTGAAGGGCAATGAATAGCTCGCTCATAACTTTAACCCTGATTTTCACTGCATTATTAGTCATACAGGTTATCTATTATGTCCTGAACAAAATACAACCGGACAAAGATTACGCCGCCATCGGCTCCAAAATCAAGACCTGGTGGGGCATGTTCGTTATTTTTTGTCTGGCCACTCTATTTAATCCGGTCGTTTCGCTGCTGTCCCTCATGGTGCTTACCTTCTTCGCGCTGAAGGAGTATTTCTCCATGATCCGCTCCAGAAAAGCCGACCGCAGATTGTATCTTTGGGCTTACTTGTCCATTCCAGTGCAGTTCTACTGGATCTATATTGAATGGTACGGGATGTTCATCATCTTTATTCCGATCTATGTATTTCTGTTCCTGCCGCTCCCGCGGCTGATCAATAAGGGAACGGTCGGCTTCCTGCGCAGCGTCAGCTCCACCCAGTGGGGACTCATGCTGATGGTATTCGGGCTTAGCCACCTCGCATACTTCCAGTTTGCCACTCCGGAGTATGGCGCAGGGCTTGTGTTGTTCCTGGTCGTGCTGACCCAACTGAATGACGTCGCCCATCATGTGGCATCGCTTTATTTCGGCAAACGCAAAGTCGTTCCGACGGCCAATCCCTATCTGACCTGGGAAGGATTCGCCTTTGCGTTCCTGGTGACGACCGCAGCGGCCTATTTGATCCACCCCTACCTGACGCCGCTTGGTTCCATGTTCGGAATATTTTGCGGCATGCTGATCAGCTTGAGCGGGTTCTTCGGCAGCCTGACGGTTTCCGTGCTGAAGCGGGATTTGCTCATCGGCGACGACAACAAGTTCGATGCGCTTAAAGAAAGCTACCTCAGCCGGGTTGATAGTCTGGCTTATACTTCGCCGGTTATTTTCCACGTTATTCGTTACTTTTTTGATTTCATGTAGCCTGTTGAACGTTCAACCTCACTTTGAAGCCAAGGAGTTGCTTGCTATGGAATTCTATATCGTTGATGTATTTGCGGAACAAAAATATCAAGGCAACCCGCTCGCCGTACTGCTGCCGGACCGGGAACTGACCACGGAAGAGATGCAGCAGATCGCCAAAGAGATCAACTTCTCGGAGACAACCTTCATCATGTCGGGGAAACAGAAGGACGGGGGATACCCTGTGCGTATTTTTACCCCCAACGTGGAGATTCCCTTTGCGGGACATCCTTCGCTTGGAACGGCCTTCGTCATTCATCATCAGCTTGATCCGAATAAGAGCAGACATATGCTCTTGAATCTTGGCGTGGGCCAAATCCCCGTCTCCTTTGCCGAAGAATCGGATAACGAGTTATGGATGAAGCAGCAGCAGCCTGTATTCGGGAAGGCTATCGCCCCTGCCGTGATCGCAGAGATACTCCAAATTCCTGTCGAGGACATCCAGACCGCCTACCCTATCCATGTATCTTCAACAGGGTTTCCATCTGTCATTGTCCCTTTAAAGACTCTGGATGCCGTGCGAAAATGCGAGATTGCCCCTGGGAAGTTTAAAGCCTTCCTCGAAAATATAGCAGATGCGAATCTCCTCGTGTTCTCCGAGGAGACCCTTCATGAGCAAAATGATTTGCATGTGCGGGTATTCGTTAATGACCCAGGGTATTATGAAGATCCCGCTACCGGCAGTGCCATCGGGAATCTGGCAGGTTACCTGTTAGAGCATGAATTTTTGCAAAAGAGTGTAATTCAGCTTCGAATCGAGCAGGGATACGCCACGGGGCGTCCTTCCCTTCTGCACATAGATGCCTCTAAGAGTGGTGATACTTACGACATCAATGTCGGCGGCCGGGTATTCCTCGTGGCAAAAGGCGAATGGCTGTAGCACCTCCGCTTAGCAAAATTATTGACCTCCAAACAGGAAAGACAGTCCTCTACCTGACGTGTAAGGGACTGCCTTTATTCTGTTTATGACTATTCCAAGTTAGCATGATTCCCGTACATCGCGCGGCCGCTAAGCTCCCGCCTGTCCATCAGCGCCAAAATAACGGCATCGCATGCCAGCAGCAACAGCTGTTCAAATAATGAACCCATCGGCTGAACCGTGACTGTTTCTGCTGCATTGGTTTCTGCATTGTCGGCTTGGTCCTTCGGCGCCCCAGGCAGCTTCACCACGAAGTCTGCCAGTCGGCCAAGGGTTGAATCTGGAGAGAGCGTCAGCGCTCCTACCGCAGCTTCTAGGCCTCGCGCCTTTTCTGCCATAGGCACAAGCGATCGCGTCTCACCCGAGCCTGAGCCGATCAAGAGCAGATCGTCCTTACCCAAGCTCCGGGTAACTGTCTCTCCCACGACATACACCTCTAATCCAAGATGCATCAGCCGCATGGCGAAGGCCCGCATCATGAGCCCGGAACGGCCTGCCCCGGCTACAAAAATGCGTCCCGCCGATAGGATGGCATCGATCAACTGGTCCAGCTGCTCCGCAGCGATTTCATTCGCGGCCTGGTCCAATTCGGACATGATCGCGGCTAGATGACGATGACTACTAGCATTGCTGTCCATATTCGCCACTAACCCTGCCGGATCAATTTCTGCATCTCGGCAGCTGCGGCGGCTATGTCGTCTTGTCCGGTAATTCCTCCGCCTACAATGACCAAGTCAGGCTTAACGGCTATGACTTCTGGCAATGTAGCCAGCTTAATGCCGCCGGCAACAGCAACCTTGGCATTTTTGACGACGGATTTGATCGTGCGAAGATCCTCGAAGGAGTTCTGTCCTTCCGCTTGAAGGTCATACCCCGTATGGACGCAAATATAATCTACGCCAAAGGCATCAATTTGCGCTGTCCGCTCCGCCAGGTTTTTTACGGCGATCATGTCGACCAGGATCTGCTTGCCCTGCTTTTTCGCCTCTGCCACCGCTCCCTGGATACTCGCATCCTCGGCTACGCCAAGGATCGTTACAATATCTGCTCCCGCCTCAGCAGCCTTCATCACTTCATAACCGGCTGCGTCCATGATTTTCAAATCGGCAAGCACAGTGACGTTAGGAAAAGCCTCTTTCAACGCCTTTACCGCATGCAGGCCTTCATTGATAATGATCGGGGTTCCGATCTCCACTATATCTACATACTGCTCCACTTGCTTGACGACTTCGATGGCCCCTGGAATACCGACCAGGTCCAAGGCTAGTTGTAATTTCATTTATGATTGCTCCTTTAAGGGTATGTTGTAATACGACACCCCTTATTCTAAGCCTTTCACCCATAAATAAAAGTACGCACTTTCGTGTAACTAGTACCCATTTGGTAACTATGCCAAGCCCGTTTAGTCCGATTCTCGCAGCTCTTTTTCCTTCTCTAAATGCCTCTCTCCCCACTGCGACATGACGTTTAGCAGCTCTTTCACCGTTAGCCCGTATTCGGTCAAAGAATACTCTACCTTGGGCGGAACCTGGTCATACACTTTCCGGTTGATGATGGCGTCTTCCTCTAATTCACGCAGCTGCTGCGTCAACATCTTTTGCGTAATTTGCGGCATTTCCCGTCTCAATTCTCCAAAGCGGTGCGTGCCTTCCGTCAGATGACAGAGGATCACGGGCTTCCACTTCCCGCCGATCACCTTCAAGGTCAGCTCCACCGTTTCTTTAAAATGCTGGTCACCCAAAGCGAGTAACTCCTTTCCTGATGGATCTTAAAAGAGGATACCGCATTGTCATTTAGGAAGTAAAGCCGCCTCTCCTGCGGCGTTTGACCATTAACTCAGATACTCCCCTATTTTTAATAGGATATCCACTCTTTGGTGGATATGCCGTTGCTCTTCTAATCCGCGTACATAATGTAGAGTAAGTTGCTATTCATCATCACGGATAGGAGGAGCGATGTAATGGGATCTGGACAGAGGAACGAGGCAAAGCAGCAGGGGGTTTCCATCATTACCTGCACAAAGCGCCACAACTTTATAAACAACCTGTTTCAAAATTACATTCGGCAGCGCCATCCGAAAAAGGAACTCATCATTATTGTAAACAACGATAGTATACCGCTTGAGCCATTTCAGCGTTTAGCCAAGAAAAACCCGAGCATCCGCGTTTACCGCATGGCAGGCCGCGAATCTCTCGGTGCTTGTCTAAATTATGCATTCAGTAAAACAAAGTACAGCTACATCGCCAAATTCGATGATGACGACTATTACGCACCCTACTATTTAAAAGACAGCCTGCAGGCATTGCAAAGAGCGAATGCGGATGTTGTAGGCAAACGTGCCCACTATATGTACTTAAACGGTGCTAAAACTTTGATTCTGCGTTTTCACCAGGATGAGAATAGACCGGTCACTAAACTTCCCGGCGCTACGCTGTTCATGAAAAGGAACGTGTTGAACAAGGTGCGGTTTCCCCATCAAAACGTAGGGGAGGACGATCTTTTTTGCCTCAGGAGCAAAAAGCTGGGGTACAAGGTCTACTCCGCAGGAAGATATAATTTTGTCGCCATACGCCGAAAAAATTCGGCCGGCCATACCTGGGTCATCAGCGATAAAAAGCTTCTCTCTCACCATAAAAGAGTCCCCAATGTCCAAAATTACAAGAAGTTCGTGCAGCGCAAGCCAAAGGATGCTCCATAATGGCCAAACTGGATATCCCCCGCCAGCTAAGCGCCGTTTCCATCATTACCTGTACCAAGCGGCAATACTGCATGGACACGCTTCTGCGTAACTACAGCAGACAAAATTATCAGAATAAAGAGCTTATCATCATACTCAATCATAAAGATCTGAAAATGAACGAAACTTCGCTAGAGAACGACCACCCCTGCTCATAAGGGATGGTCGTTTCTTAAGTGAAAGGGAATATCGAATCATCATCGCCCAAATAGGGGATCAAACCTGAAGGTAAGGCTCCCACAGCCGCCTCAGCTGGGCTGCCCCTTCCTCTATATGCTGCCCTGCAATTCCTCCGAAGCCGATCAGAAACCATTTCCTCTTCTCACGTTCACAAGCAGCCTGATCCGAATAGAAAGCGGATGCCGATGCCACACGGATGCCGCCGGACTTCGCCGCTTGAATCATTTCCTGCTCAGAAGCTTTGGCGTCGAGCGCCAAAATCAGGTGAAATCCGGCATGCGGATTAAGGACCTTCCCGCAATCGTGAAACTGTATTTGAAGGGCCTCGGCGAGCTCCTGGTTCTTTTTGCGGTAAAGACTTCTCATTTTACGAACATGCCTCTCGAAATACCCCTGCTTCATAAGCTTCTCCAGCGTGCGCTGATACACCCGGGAAGAAGATTGCTCAAACAGCAGTCCTCTTCTCAATTGCATATAGGGAGCCAGTAACGATTCAGGAAGCACCATGTAATGGATACACATATCAGGGGCAAGTATTTGGGAGAACCCCCCTACATAGATTACATTCGCATCAGGCGCCAAGCCTTGGAGCGCAGGTACCGGCTGTCCTACATAGCGAAGTTCTCCGCCGTAATCGTCCTCTATAATATAGCCCTCCTGCTCCTTGGCCCACTTCAGCAATTCCATTCTTTCGTTAAACGGCATTACCCTGCCCCCGGGAAACTGATGGGAAGGAGCGACGGCCACGATCCGAGCGGATGCCTGCAGCAAACGGGAAATATCTATCCCCTTGTCTGCTTCCGTTGCGGTCAAGACAGTAAAACCCTCAGCCTGGAACGCACAGGCAATCAACGGATAGCACGGGTCTTCTACAGCTATAGCCGGGGAAATCCCCTTAAGAAGGATGGCCAGATAATGGAGAAGCAGATGCTGCTCCGCGCCAATGACAATCTGCTCCTTGCGGCACACGACACCGCGAATCCGGAACAGGTAAGCGGCAAGCTCCTCGCGCAATCCAGCCTCGCCTTGCGGATCTCCGTAGAAGAGCAGCTCCTCATATTCCTCTCGAAGCGTCTGCATCAGGAGCCTTTTCCAATGGGAAATCGGAAAGCCTGCAAAGTCGTTTTTAGCCAGATGAAAATCATAGGCATACGCCTCTCCTGTAGAGTGATCCTTCTCAGGAATTCTGGAAGCGGTATTAGGGTCAGACATTGTAAACCTTCCATACGAATCGGGCAGAGCGGCAACATAGAACCCTTGTCTGGGGCGGCTCTCAATGAACCCCTCCGCAATCAGCTGCTGGTAAGCAGCTTCTACAGGAGTCGTGCTAATACATAGCTGCCTGGCTTGTTCCCTGATAGAGAGCAGGCGATCATTCGCATGAAGCCTCCCTGCTACAATATCCTGCTTGATGGCTTCATAAACAGTCAAATAAACGGGGGATTTAGAAAAAGGCGCCGCTTCCGTTCTGTTTTTCATTTGCCCCTCCTGTCCTCTAAAAATAATACAATCTGTATATTTGTAAGTATACAGATTGGTGGTAAATTGAGGTAGAGTCAAAACGAAGGAGATATGAACCATGAAACCCGTACGCTTTCTCGAAGGAAAAAAAGTATATTTACGGCCGATCGAGGTATCTGATGCCAATTGGTACTTCATTACGCTGTACCATCATGAGACAAGGAAACTCACTGGGACACAGAAGCACTATACCCAGGATCAAATTGCCCGCTACATCGAAGGAAAAGCCCAGGACAGCTCGTCCGTACTGCTGGTCATTGCCGCCGTTAGTGACGATACTCCCATTGGAGATATTGCGATTCAAGACATAGATACGATCAATCGCAATGCCAACATCCGCATCGCTATCCCTGACAGCAGTAATCAAGGAAAAGGCTACGGTACCGAAGCCATCCGTCTTATGCTGGATTACGGCTTCGGTATCCTCAACCTTCACCGGATTGAGCTAAACGTGTTCTCTTACAATGAGCGTGCCATGCAGGTCTATGAAAGTATAGGCTTCAAGAAAGAAGGGGTTCAGCGAGAAGCCTTATTTTACAACCATCAGTATTATGACTCCATTCTCATGAGTATTCTAGAGGATGAATACAGATCCCTATACTGTAAATAAGGATAATTAAGGAGAGCCATTCTACAAGAACTGGAGCTCCTTTTTTATAGGCACACATATTTCGCAAAAATGATCATTAACCAAATCGCCAGTGTATTTTTCTAGAATCGGCTTGTTGTCTAGTTGAAGCCCCATGCGGTGTATGGCTGGAACAATTTCTGCCCATGCTCTTTGAATATCCTCTGCTGTATGTTTGATTCTAAACACCGCATAATCCCCGCCGTCAAGTTTACTTTCGCAGACGAAATCATCCATTTGCTCCTCTTCTGTAATGGTAATACATGCATCATATCTGCATTGCTCAGGAGGCGTGATTTGAGGATTGTCTTGTGGAATTCCGAATAATACAGCTGATTCAGTGAGTAGTCCTTTCTCCCTTGCCCAACTTTTTAGCTCTTCCATGGCCTGAACATTGGCAGGACCATAAGGGCCAATTTGCCGCACATACGCCAGGCGATAACTGGGGAGAGTCTCGACTCTAACATCCATCGCTTGATCTTCCTTTCTTATGCGCTTTTTTCTACATTTTGGATGCTATCATGGTATAAAATATTATTCATTAGTTTTTTTCGAAAATAGATAATAAGCTGTCCGTTCCCGAAGGAATGAACAGCTTATTTATTTTCAAGAAGCTCTACGAACTTTGTTGCCGCCGGGGACAATGGCACGCTTTTTATATTGCAAACGCCTATGCTTCTCCTTGGAATTCCCTCTAGCAATTGAACCTCGGACAGCCATCCTTTTGATAAATATTCCTGGGAGAACTCTTTCGTCACGCACGCGATTCCAAGATTAATTCTGGCAAACTCCAGCAATAAATCGTGCGAGCCCAATTCAAACTCTGGTGCAATTTTGATCCCTTTAGAGATCATGTAGTCTTCCACATATTTTCGGGAATTCGATTTCGTTTCTAGAAATATGAGCGGCAGCTTCACCAATTCATGAAGGCTGACCGGCTGCGATAAAACTTCCGCAAATCTCTCCCCATAAACAAACGTATCCTGGATATCAATGCAATGCCGCACTTCTAATGTGGAATCCTCAATGGGGAGGTTGCAAATGGATATATCCACTTCGCCCGATTTTAGAGTCGAACAGAGTTCTAAAGTTGTACCATTCACAATAGTAAATTTAATATTGGGATATTTATTGTGGAATGCTTCCAAGTAGGGAAGCAAAAAGTATCTGGATATTGTATCTCCTACGCCGATTTTCAATTCGCCGGCCGTCAGGTTTTGAAATTCCAATATCTTCTCTTCACCTGTTTGCAGCAGATTCATGGCCGAATTTACGTATTCAAACAGAAGGCTGCCCTCATTGGTCAATGATGCCCCTTTGGGCGTTCGATTAAAAAGCCGCGTGTTCAAATCCTTCTCCAATTGCATGATCGCCTGGCTAACCGCCGGCTGCGTCATATACATTTCTTTGGCTGCTTTGGAAAAGCTATTGCATTTCGCAACCTTGCTAAAAATTTTGTAGAGATCCAGCTTGCTTATCACATAAACACCTCTTATACCCTCTATTCGATATATTAATTTAACTTATACCACTAGACTGATGTATATTACAAGTAGATGGTTAGATAATGTAAATCAGACTTTATCATCCTAAGGAGCTGAATGTAATTTGGAAAGAGTCGTTGGAACTGTTGCTAGAGGCCTTCGTTGCCCGATCATCAAACGAGGGGATCACATAGAAGATATCGTGGTAGACAGCGTGTTAAAAGCTGCCGAAGTAGAAGGCTTTCAAATCCGGGATAAAGATATTGTGTCCATTACGGAGTCCATCGTCGCCCGTGCCCAGGGCAATTATGCGACAGTGGATCATATCGCCAAAGATGTTCATGCTAAGTTCGGTGACGAAACGGTTGGCGTGATCTTCCCGATTCTAAGCCGCAATCGGTTTGCCGTCTGCCTTCGCGGTATTGCCAAAGGCGTTAAAAAGATCGTACTCATGCTTAGCTATCCTTCCGATGAGGTCGGCAACCACTTGGTGGATCTCGACATGCTCGATGAAAAAGGCGTTAATCCTTGGACGGATGTGCTGACGGAAGCCCAATTCCGCGAGCTCTTTGGCTATAAAAAGCATACGTTTACAGGCATCGATTACATTGATTACTATAAAACATTAGTGGAAGAACAGGGAACGGAATGCGAGGTTATTTTCTCCAATAACCCAAAAACGATCCTCAACTATACCAAACATGTTCTGACCTGCGATATCCATTCTCGGATCAGAACGGCAAGAATCCTGAAGGCGGGCGGTGGAGAGAAAATCTACAGCCTGGATAACATCCTGGCGGAATCCATTGATCAAAGCGGGTATAATGAACATTATGGTCTTCTGGGATCGAATAAGTCTACAGAGGACGAAATCAAGCTTTTCCCGCGCAACTGCCAGCAAACCGTCGATAAAATCCAGCAAATTTTCAAAGAAAAGACGGGTAAAAATGTGGAAGTCATGATTTATGGAGACGGTGCATTTAAGGATCCTGTGGGCAAAATATGGGAGCTCGCCGACCCGGTTGTATCGCCTGCGTACACTTCTGGGCTTGAAGGAACACCAAATGAAATCAAGCTGAAATATCTTGCGGATAATAATTTTGCGGAATTAAGCGGTGACGAGCTTAAACAAGCGATTTCCGAGTACATCAGCAATAAAGGTGACGATCTCGTGGGATCGATGGAAGCCCAAGGCACCACGCCTAGAAGGCTGACTGACCTTATCGGCTCCTTGTCTGATTTGACTTCGGGAAGCGGAGATAAAGGCACGCCGATCGTCTTTATCCAAGGCTATTTCGACAACTTTACAAAGTAAATAGTCTTCTAACGCTAAAGTCAAGGGGGTTGTCCCAGAAGTCATCATAGATGGCTGTGGGGCGCCCCTTTTTTAGAAGCTAAGTTATCCGTTTCTGCAGAATCAATTTTGCGGAATCCATTTCTCCCTTGCCTGAACCCCATTCTTTGACTCATCTTATATAAGCTATCGAACATTTGAACTCGAACACTAAATGGAAATCATGTATCTAATTTTGCTCCAAACGAGTGGTTCAATAGATTAGCTGGATTAGATGCACCTAAAATTAAGATTCCCGCCCATGATGGATTAATCCCCTTCTTCTAACGCCATGAAATCCATTTAAATCCGCTTTCCGTTCTTTGCCACAGAAACTAACTACTATAAATCCATTTAGATCGAGAAGTCCGCGATTCATGCTCGGCAAAAGGGGAGGTGGATAGCGTGATTGGTCACCATCAACCTGTTCGAGGGGCTATCCCAAAATGCAAGTACCACTCGTTTCTATCTTCTTTTGGGCAAATATTTTTTACCACAGAATAATGGGGCAGCCAACCTAGCCCTTTGGCTGCCTCAAGTGTAATCGTTTCTACATATTTCTTCTTTCTACTGATTAATTTGGCCGCCATCCACCGTGTAGATGGACTGGGCTACATAAGAGGCATCATCAGATAACAGGAAGACCGCTACATTTGCTACTTCATCCGCCTCTCCGTATCTTCCCATAGGTACTGCGGAACTAAATGCTTGTCTTGCACCTTCGGCGTCCTCAGGAACCGTATTCTTCTCAATTTGGCGCATCATGCGGGTATTGATTACCCCGGGTGCTACCGCATTCACCCTTACACCGAAGGGGGCTGCTTCTAGCGCCACCACTCTGGTCATCCCAATCACTGCATGCTTGGAGCTGTTGTAGCCAACAAAGCCGGGAGAGCCGATTAGCCCTGCGCCTGAGGAGGTATTGACGATACTGCCGTACCCTTGCTTCTTCATCACAGGAACAACGTATTTAAGCCCAAGGAACGCGCCCTTGACATTGACGTTAAGGACCATTTCAAAGGTGTCTGTCGGATAATCCTCTACATTGGCAGTAATCCCTTCTATTCCTGCATTGTTAAAGAAGCCATCAATTTTGCCAAACTTCTCAACGGCTGCATCGACATAGGCTTTGACCTCTTCTTCATTCGCGACATTGGCCTTAAGGGCAAGGGCCCTTGAATCATCGAGGCCTAATTCTGAAATGACTTGCTGGACTGCCTCTACATTCAAGTCGACCAAAACAAGCTTAGCTCCCTGCTCTGCCAATTTTTTTGCCGTTGCCTTTCCAATCCCGCCTACAGCGCCCGTAATCAATACTACTTTGCCCTCAAATTTACTCATATTTGGATTGCCTCCTTCGCTATACTGCTTCCGGATGTCCTGCCATTTTGCAGTTTACCCATAACGGATTCCCCCGATACAACTTTCAGTGGCATGAAAAAGAACCCTTGATTCAAATGCAGATCAAAGGTTCCGGGTTAAATGATACTAATTGTATATAGGGACTTTCTCGCTTAGGGCGAGCGTCTGTGATGTTAGAGCGTGAACTTCCTGGATAAGTGCAGGGTTTTGCAGTAATGATACGCCATAAGAAGGAATCATCTCTTTGATCTTCGGCTCCCAGGCCTCCATATATTGCGGGAAGCACTTGCTGATTACCTCAAGCATGACGGAAACCGCGGTTGAGGCACCCGGAGAAGCGCCAAGCAATGCAGCGATCGAGCCGTCGGCTGCGCTGATTACTTCAGTGCCAAATTGCAGCGTTCCTTTGCCGGCATCCGTATCCTTGATAACTTGCACACGTTGACCAGCTATCAGCAAATCCCAATCCTCGCTTCTCGCATTCGGGATAAATTCCCGAAGTTCTTCCATGCGTTTTTCTTTGGATAACATCACTTGCTGAATCAGGTATTTTGTCAGTGGAACGTTCTTTACCCCGGCTGCCAGCATCGTTACGAGATTATTCGGCTTTACGGACGTAATCAAATCGAACATGGAGCCGGATTTCAAGAATTTCGGCGAGAAGCCGGCAAACGGTCCAAACAACAACGATTTTTTATTGTCGATAAATCTTGTATCCAGATGCGGAACGGACATAGGAGGAGCGCCCACCTTAGCCTTGCCGTATACCTTGGCATGATGCTGCTCGACCACATCCGGATCGTTACATACCATAAATAGTCCGCTTACCGGGAACCCTCCGATATGTTTACTTTCCGGAATGCCGGTTTTCTGTAGCAGATGCAGGCTTCCTCCCCCGCCGCCAATAAAGACAAACTTCGCAGCATGGTACTCGACGCTGCCGGTATCGGCATTCCGTACCTTCAGTTCCCACAAGCCGTCGCTAGTACGCTTAATATTGTCTACGCCATGTTTATATTTTATATCAACGCCCTGACTCTTTAGGTGCCCGAACAATATGCGCGTTAAAGCCCCAAAATTGACATCCGTCCCCGACTCGATTCTTGTCGCCGCTATAGGGTCGCTGACTGGACGGTCCTTCATCATTAACGGGATCCATTCCATCAATTTCTCAGGATCATCGGAGAACTCCATCTCCCGAAACAGAGGATTGGTTGATAGCGCTTTAAAACGCTTCTTCAAAAACGAGACATCCTTCTCCCCCTGCACAAAACTCATATGAGGGATCGGGGCGATAAAGTCCCGCGGATTGCGGATCAGATTGCTGTTTACAAGGTAAGACCAAAACTGCATGGACACTTGAAACTGTTCATTAATTTTGATAGCTTTGCTAATATCTACAGATCCGTCCGGTCTTTCGGTGGTGTAGTTAAGCTCGCACAGCGCCGCATGCCCTGTCCCCGCATTATTCCATTCGTTAGAGCTTTCCTCTCCTGCATTGGCAAGCTTCTCAAACACTGTAATTTCCCAGTCCGGTACTAATTCCTTCAGCAGTGTCCCCAAAGTTGCACTCATAATCCCGGCACCAATTAAGATAACATCTGTACTTGTTTGTCTGTTACTCATTTTTACCGTCCTTATACCCTAAGATTTGCAGAAAGGATGTAGGCGCTCCTGCGCAGGCGTTCCGCTTGCCAGTACGGAAACTAGTCACACACCTTTTCTGGATCGATTTTTATAATTTCTTTACCTGATCTTAGTGTATCAATAATACTGATAGATTAAAATATTTATTTAGTATAAATATGATAATTTTAATCGATAGTTGGCCTTAAAGTTATGGTCACCACGGTTCCTTCTCCCGGCTCACTTTGCACTTGGATCAAGCCGTTATGCAAATCAATTATTTTTTTGACGATGGAAAGACCTAGGCCACTGCCCCCGAAATTGCGGTTCCTTGATGGGTCTGCTTTATAGAATCTCTCAAATATGTGCATCAAAGCTTCTTTTTCCATGCCGATACCCGTATCTTGAATTTTTACAATGAGAAGGTTATCGGACGATTTCAACGCTTCAACCCTGATGATTCCTTCTCTTGGTGTGAATTTAATACTGTTATGGAGCAGGTTCATCCATACTTGTTCCATCAGATCCTTATTGGCAGTGACATTTAATTCCTCAAGAGCGATATCCATATTGATCTGCTTCTCAGCCCATTGCGGTTCAATGGCAAGAATGCTTCGGCGAAGCTGGCGGTCTAATCGATAGTTTTGTTGGTCAAAAAGGAATTTATCAGACTCTAGCGAGGTGAGCTTCAGTAAATTTTCACTTAACTTTGAAAGCCTGCTGCTTTCCATTTCTATAATTTCTAAGTAATGCTTACGTTCCTCAGGACCTAACTCCTCGTTCTTTAAGGCATGGGCAAACCCACTGATCGAAGTTAGCGGAGACTGGATTTCATGCGAGACATTTGAAATAAATTCTTGCCGCATTTCCTCCATTGCACTGAGTTTGCCTGCCATATCCCTAATACTCTCAACAATTCTGGAATAGGGGTGACCTCGTCCCTGGTGTTGATTTCTATAATATGAAAGATCGATATTAAAGTTTCCTTCAGCCATCATTTTCATGGCCTGAATGATCGGATGCAAAAATTGTTCTTGCCGGCTTTTTACCCATTTGATATTCGCTACAATAGCCATGCAAGAGCCAAATAGAAAAAATCCCAATAACGAGTTAATTAGCTGCCTGACATAGTCGTCAGGAACATAGTGAATCCTATCAAACAGCCAAGATGTAACCAAGTAGGCACAGGACCAAAATAACAGCAAGGTTAATATGAGTGCCAAAAAACCCGAAATTCGCTTTATTATTTCCAGCAGCTTCAAGGGGTGACCTCCAGACGATAACCGAGTCCACGGATTGTTGTAATTTTAAAGGGGCAATCTTCGTAAGAGAAACGTTGCCGCAATCGCTTGATGTGAACATCAACCGTTCGCTCATCCCCCTCATAGTCAAATCCCCAAATATCCTCAATCAATTGCTCCCTTGAAAAAGTTTGCTGCGGATGTGTTGCCAGCTTAAACAGCAGCTCAAATTCTTTCAGTGGTAAGGTCTGCTCCTTGCTCCCCATAAAAATTCTATAGGAAGCACGGTCAATCAAGACATCCCCGAGTTCAATCCGATTGGATACGGTAATTTTATGGCGCTTGAGTAATGCTTTAACCCGAGCAACGAGCTCAGCCGGAGCAAAGGGTTTAACCATATAATCATCCGTTCCGAGATCAAACCCTTTCACTTTCTGAGCTGTCTCTCCTTTCGCCGTTAACATTAAAATGGGCAGTATACTGGAGTAATAGGTTCGTATTTCACGGCAAAATGTCCAGCCGTCCATATTGGGCATCATGATATCAAGAATAATAAGATCGACTTTGTCCTTGTCGAGCAAGGATAATGCTGCCTCTCCATCCGCTGCTTCCAGAGCCGATAAGCCTTCTCTGGAAAGAAGAACGCGAATCAATTCACGGATGTGAGGATCATCATCTACGATTAATATCGTTGTCACGGTATTCATTCCTCATTTATGATTTAAATTAAGAGTATCCCCCGTTGGCATTTGCTGTCAAAGCCTTTCAGCTAAGTCTGGCGCATATAGGCACGTACGGTGAGCGGTGCGAAGATGGCCACAATAACCACGGCGCCCATGAGAGAGATCGTCACATCCGAACTGGCGGCTCCCGAGTTGGTAAGCTCCCGGATGGCCGTAACGAGGTGCGAGATCGGATTAATCTTTACAAACCATTGCAGCCAGCCAGGCATCGTCTCAGCCGGCACAAAAGCATTGGAGACAAAGGTGAGCGGGAACAGTACAATCATCGAAATGCCCTGAACGCTTGATGCAGTACGCGCAATCACGCCAAAGAAAGCAAAAATCCAACTGATTGCCCAAGCACACGCAATAACGAGTAGTGCGGCAATGGCAACACTCCCTAATCCTCCCTCAGGCCGATAGCCCATGATATAGCCCATAGTAAAGGTAAGCACAGTCGCAATGGTATACCGGATGGTATCCGCCAAAAGAGCGCCCGCTAACGGGGCAATTCGGGCAATAGGCAGTGACTTAAATCGGTCGAATACACCTTTATCCATATCCTCACGCAATTGAACGCCGGTGACAACGGAGGTTGTGATCACAGTCTGCACAAGGATTCCAGGAATAATAACCGGCAAATAGCTTAGTACATTTCCTGAAATAGCTCCGCCAAAAATGTAAGTGAACATCAAGGTGAAGATAATGGGTTGAAGCGTAACATCAAACAATTGCTCGGGGGTGCGCCGAATTTTTAAAAGTCCCCGGTAAGCCATGATTAAGGAATTTCTTACAGCTTGGCCGAAGCTGGTTCTGTTACGTAATTGACGTGCGGCAACTGGGGTTATTGGAGTATTTCTCATAAGCTTACCTCGCTTTCTTTTTCCGATTGATTTGCAGCCATTGCTGCATTCTCCTTATCAACCTGACCCGTAATCGTTAAAAAGACTTCATCCAGAGTAGGTTTCTGTACGCTTAACTCTGCTAATTGGATTCCCGCTTCGCGAAGGGCGATCAGCAGATCAGTGACTCGGTCGGCATCCCCCATCGGGGCAACAATCCTTCCGCCTTCCGATGAGACCGATGACCTTACCTCTAGAATTCGGTCAATCCTTTGCCGAGCCTCTGGAATGTCCTGCGGATTTATAATGCTTAAATGCAAGGATGAGGTGCCTATGGAGGCCTTTAGTTCATTTACGGTTCCCTCGGCAACAACACGACCATGATCGATCACCGCAATCCGGTCAGCCAGTTCATCTGCTTCTTGCAGATATTGTGTGGTTAACAGTACAGTTGAGCCCACCTCTACCAGCCGGCGGATCGTTTCCCACATCTGATTGCGTGTTCGCGGATCCAGCCCCGTAGTCGGTTCATCTAAAAAAATCAGCGGCGGCTGTGCAATAAGGCTTGCTGCCAAATCCAGCCTGCGGCGCATCCCGCCTGAGAAATTTTTTAAGGGACGCCTTGCGGCTTCCGTTAAACTAAATTCCTCTAGCAGCTCTGCTGCCTTTCGCTTTGCCTCAGAACGGCTGAGCCCTAATAATTGGGAGAAGATGATCAGGTTCTCAGTAGCACTGAGAGACTCATCTACCGAGGCATATTGACCAGTCACTCCAACCAACTGGCGCACAATTTGCGCCTCCTTCACAACATCGTATCCGAAAATCCGTGCCGAACCTTCGTCCGGCCGCAGTAATGTCGCTAACATTCTGATTGTGGTCGTCTTCCCTGCCCCATTTGGGCCGAGCACCCCATAAATGGAACCAGCGGGAACTTTCAGATCTACCCTGTCCACCGCACGATTGCCGCCAAAGTTTTTAACTAATCCTTGCGCTTCAACGGCCCAATCGCCCTTAACTGCCAAGGGTTTCTTAACTTGATGATTACTCAATGCGAATCCTCCCTTTCCTGTGTGTATTGCTGAATACATTCGGATGATAAAGAGGTTTTATGAACTGAATATGAACTAAGGCGACCCAGAAGGTCGCCTTAGTTCATATTATTCTAGTCGCCTAATTTACTCATGATGTTGTTCTGAAGTCCTTTCAACCAGCCCACAATGTCAGCTGCCGATTCCATGTACCTCTGCCCTATAAGCACGCCGGTATGCGTTGTATTCCAAAGACCCTTGTATTCAGCGCGGAGATGCTCCGCTGTCAATCTGCCCCGGCGGTCGTCATCATCACAGCTTACAGCCTTGATAACCAGACATGGGCAAGAAATGGCGCTGCTGTCTATAGATATGCCCTTTGATTCGGCCGAAAAAGCAAAAGCGTTATATGCCCTGGACGACTCCATCGCCAGGTACTTCCTTTGGAATGCAATGTCCTCTGCCGATTCATCTATGCTGGAATGTTCTTCACGGGCTGGGGCTGGCATTACGATAGCAGCTGTCAAAGGCTCTAAGTGTTCGTAGGGTACTAAACCGCATCGAGCGAAAATTGATTTCTGCCTTGTACCGGTTACCTCGGGAAGCTTGGCATATTACCCGGTTCCCTGATCACCCAAGAAGCCGCAGCATGCTGGATATTATGGAACAAACATGGCTTTTGCGGTTAAAGGGGATGGATGTCTTAGATGAATGGGTAAACTCAGGGCCCGAACAGCAAATAACCCCGTAGTTGTATAAGAACCTACGGGGTTATATTCTCAGTTATGGTCTCATAGGGCTAGCTAGCCCTGATCCTCTACAATCTCTTGCACCTCTTGCAAATGCTCCTTCGCCAGCTCTAATCTTTCTTTATATTGCTGAACGGTATCCATATGTTCATTGTGCTGCTCTGCATTGAAGAGTGCATTTTCTGCGTGAGATATTGAATTAACCGCATGCTCAACCGTAGGCTCCCCTGGGTGCGACATCGCTTGCCTCACTGAACGATCCGCCTTTTGAACAGAGTTGCTCAGCAGCGTGCTCGGGTGATCCTGTTTCCAGCTTGTGTCTGAATGCTTAGCCAATGATGTACCATCCCTTCTGCCATTGAAATCATAATTATCAGGCATAGTATTGGGAATTGTCCCGGAATTATTCATTGGTGAACAAGCTGGCATAATTACAGCGGCGTGTAGAAATTTTGGGTATAGTATGGAACCTCATTTATGAATTTAACTCCAACTCCAAGCGTTGTATAGCCACTAGTCAGCATATTATTCCGATGTCCGGACGAATTTAGCCAGCTGTAATGAGCATCGATTGCATTTATATGACCGCCTGCAATATTCTCACCTGTTGCCTTAAATTTGGTTAGGCCTTGGGCGGCCATTCGGTCACCAGGTGATTTGCCATCAGGATTAGTATGGGCAAAAAAATCCCGTACCCCCATATCCTCGCTATGCAGGCGAGCGGCAACAGCAGCCTTCTCATTCCAGGTTAGAGGCTTTAAGCCTTTGCTTACACGGAAGGTATTCGTCAAGTCAAACACTTGAAGCTCATATGCCTTTAATGTATCCTCAGTAACGTTAATATTGTACACATAATCGAAATTGCTATTATTGGTTACAAATACCCCATCAACTCGCCCATTCTCATGATCATCTGTGAACAGCGTTATTTCAATGTCATCCATTTGATAGTAGACGACATTATAAGAGCTGCCTACACTTTCTCCCCATAGTTTGTCCGCTCTAGATCTCAAATCGGCAAGTCCTGTTCCCTTATCCTCGCCGCCAAAGCGCCAGCCTGCCCCGTTAGAAAATAAGGCAACAACCTCTTGATTCATAATTCCGACTTGAGCATATTTCTTCAAGTCCCGGTTGTAGATATACCATGTCATATCACCGCTTATATTATCTTTACGATTCGGCTGCCCTAACGCCGCAATGACGTCAGCTTCGGAATCGCCGATTTGTACGCCTTGAAGATCGATGGCTGATGGCGCCAGTGTCTCCTGCTTAATTACGTTTTCATCCTCTTTAGCAGAGCCATCCTCTACCCGTTCCCCCTGTTTCAAGCGAAAGAAGAAGGTCTGCGCTTCTGCACGAGTTAAAGTGTCATTCGGAGCAAATCCCTCAACGCCTGATCCATTCTTACCTTCAGCTAAACCCTCGTCTAACATAAATTGGACGGCTTCTGTCACCGTTAAGGTTGTACCCATCATCCCTGTCATCAATTGTGCTGCATGTCCGCGTGTAATTGACACGTGGGGCTGCTGTTTTACCTGTAAATTCAACTCTTTAGCCAACCTATAGTAAGGCGCATGCCATATCTCGCCCGCCTTTGCAGCTTCTATTTGCAGTTCAGGGTATGTACGCAAAAGCATAACTAAAAATTCAGCCTCAGTAACTGATTTGGAGGGCTTAAATGATCCATCCGGATAACCACTCGCTATCCCCTGACCCTTCGACCACATTATTTTCTCATAGGCCCAATGCGAGCTAGGCACATCCGCAAACATCGACGGGGCAGCCCAAATCCCCTTAGGCACTCCGATCCATACTGCTGCCGCAATGCCTACGACACCAGCTATCTTTAACCAACGATTTTTTCCCACAGCAATCTCCCCTTAAACTCTTGATGTTCTTCTACGCAACCCTTCATAATTCGACAAAATAAAATAGAATCCCTCTTATTAGAAGAAGGATTCTATTTATCTCAATCTATTTATTTCGACTCCCGTTCCAAAGTTCAGAGTCATTCCTGCATCTCGTTCTCAATCCGCTTCATGAACTCCTCGGCGGCGCTGTAGCCAAGCTGCTTGAGATACCAGTTGTTCGCTGCGGCCTCGATCAGACCAGCGACATCACGCCCTGGTTGAAGCTGGACTTCAATATGCGGTATCTTAACGCCTAGGTATTCCGTGAACTGAGGTTCTACTTCCAGTTCGTTGTTCAAAGAATTTTCCTCCCATGGGGCCAGCTCGATGTCCAGTACGATCCGCGTCTCGTCCTGAAAGGCCCTGCGTCCATACTGCCTTACAACATTAATCAGTCCAACACTGCGCAGCGCGAGGAACTCACGCGTGGTCTCATTATGCGTACCGAGAAGAGTTGCAGGGCCGAGCTTCTTAAGCACTACAATATCATCGGCCACGAACCGGTGGCCTCTCCGAATGAGCGTATGCGCTGTTTCGCTCTTGCCAATTCCCGACTTGCCCCGAAGAAGAACGCCTATACCCGATACATTTACACACACGCCATGGATCGATATTTCAGGCGCAAGCGCCTTAATCAGATAGCTGTCCAGCTTGGCGATAAATTCCGTTGTCGTCTCCGTTGTCCGCAGCAGTGGGATACCTTCTTGTTCGCAGAACAAGATTAGATAGGGGATCTCCTGCTGCCCTGAAGTCACAATGAAGCATGGCGGATGATATTTGACGACGTTTCCAATATGCAGCTTGCGTTCCTCAACGGTTAAGGTCAATAAATAGTTAATTTCCTTGCGGCCGAGCACCTGCACCCGGTTCATAGGGAAAAAATCAAAATACCCGACAAACTCCAGCCCAGGTCTATGCGTCCGTGGACGGGTAATCACACGGTCCGTATGGCTGTCTCCCGCAAGCACTTCCAGATGGAAGGCTTCCTTCAGTTTTTGAACAGTGACCGTTTTCATGATGTTCTCCTCCTGCGGTTAAGGCGTCCTGGCATGCGCCTGTTGTTCATTACTCGATTTCGAATATATTCAACAACCGGGAGGGTTGTTCCTGCTAGGATGTCCAGATGCCAAAATTTTCTTGACAACCTGCCAATGCGGATATATATTTATTGACAATGATAATCATTATCATAATATCGGGTCACAATTACATTTTTTATAAAGGAAGGGTACTTGCATGAATTCAAAACGAGGATTCTCATTCAAACCACTACTTATCTCACTGGGTCTTGTACTAGCTCTGGTGGGTTGTTCGAGCCAGCAATCCAGCTCAACACCAAGCGAGGGTACTTCAGTAAATACCGAAACGCCTAATACGGAAGCCCCTGCTGCCCAGGAGACAAATGCTGAATATCCGATCGTAATCAAGCATGCTTTTGGAGAAACCACCATCGACAGCAAGCCTGAACGAGTCGCTACCATTCAATGGGCGAATCATGATGTTGTTCTCGCTCTTGGCGTTGTACCTGTAGGCTTCTCGGCTGCGAATTATGGTGTTCAGGATGACAGCGGACTGCTGCCTTGGACAGCAGAAAAGCTCAAGGAACTTGGCGTAAACGACCCGAATGTGTTCCAAGATACGGACGGCCTTGACTTTGAAGCGATTTCAGACGCAGAACCGGATGTCATTCTTGCAGCTTACTCCGGTATTACGCAGGAAGACTATGATATTCTTAGCCAAATTGCTCCGGTGGTGGCCTATCCGACCACTCCTTGGTTAACCACTTGGCGTGAACAAGTCCTGCTGAATGCAACAGGCATGGGCATGAAAGCGGAAGGCGAACAGCTCATTAAGGACACGGAGAAACTGATCAAGGAAAAGGCCGGTGAGCATCCTCAGATCCAAGGCAAAAAAGTAGTCTGGGTCAACTTTTCGGCCAAAGACATGTCCAAACTACATATTTATACGCCTGCAGACCCTCGCGGCTCTTTTCTGGAGGAATTAGGACTGGTCTATCCTGAAAGTGTTACGGAGCAGATTGCGGATCCAACCAGCTACTCCATGAATTTAAGCGCCGAGAATGCAGATATGCTTAACGATGCGGATATTTTGATCGGGTATGGCGGCGAAGACTTGTATAATGCCGTGAAGGCAGATCCCCTGCTGGGTAAAATTCCGGCGATCGAAAGAGGCTCTGTCGTGTTTATCGGCGACGGTACACCTCTGGCAGCTTCCGGAAACCCCAATCCACTTTCAATTGCTTATACCATTGATGAATATCTCGGGTTAATCGATGAAGCTATCCGTAAAATCAATGAATAGTTCTGCGATTCCAAAAAAGCAACACTCAGACTCGCATACCCCGAGAAACTTCAGGATGGTTCTGGTAATTTGTTTTATCCTGCTGGGGGTTTGCGTGATTGCCTCTCTGGTCTTGGGCTCTCGGCTGATCAGCTTCCATGAACTGATCGACGGTTTATTCCACCGAGACGTCGATTCCTACGGGGCAAACGTCGTTCGCAAGCGAATTTCCCGAACCGTATTCAGCTTGTTTGGCGGTGCGGCACTGGGAATTTCCGGGGCGTTAATGCAATCGGTCACACGCAACCCGATTGCCGACCCGAGTATACTCGGAGTCAATACAGGCGCATCCTTGTTTGTAGTTTGCGGAATTGCATTTTTGAACATTAGCACCGCTAATCAATATATTTGGCTGGCTTTAGCCGGGGCTGCCACTACGGCAGTTTTCGTATTCGGAATCGGCTCGATGGGGCGTGGCGGCGCCACGCCCATTAAGCTTGTACTGGCGGGAGCCGCCACAAGCGCCGCTCTTTCCTCTCTGGTCACAGCTATCATGATTCCACGCTCTTATGTCATGGATCAATTCAGGTTTTGGCAAGTAGGAAGCGTTGGTTCCGCAACCTGGAGCGGGATTGCTACCTTCGCCCCGTTTCTGATTGTTGGCATATTGACAGCTATAATTACGGCCCCAGCATTGAATGCGCTGGCACTGGGAGACGAAGTTGCAACCGGCCAAGGCGTTCGTACAGGATTGCTGAGGCTTGTTGCGGCTCTTGCAGGGGTTCTCTTGTGCGGTGCTACGACCGCGCTGGCAGGCCCTATTGGTTTTGTCGGGCTGTTGGCCACTCACGCCATCCGCCTGATTCTCGGCCCTGACTTGCGGTTTGTTATCCCGATGTCAGCGATTTCGGGAGCCATTATTTTAACGATATCTGATGTATGCGGCAGGCTCATCGGCAGTCCCGGAGAGCTTGAGGTCGGCGTCGTAACCGCGTTCATAGGAGCTCCAATACTCATCATTCTAGCGATGAAATCGAAAGTGCGTTCATTATGAGAAATCAATCGATCGAATTTATTATGGCAGGCAGACGTCAAAGACGCCGCCGTTGGATTCTTGTCACTAGCCTTCTTGCTGTACTTGCGGGCATGCTTTGCTGCGCTATGCTGTTACTGGGGAGCACCATTTATCCGGTGCAAGATGTCATTCGGGCACTTTCGGGAGAACACCTCAAAGGCGTGTCTTTTGCGGTGAATTCGATTCGTTTGCCGAGAATGCTGGCAGGTCTTTTTGCCGGATTTGCCTTCGGCATTGCCGGGTATACATTCCAGACCATGCTGCGCAATCCCCTTGCGAATCCGAATGTCATCGGGATTACTTCCGGCTCAAGCGCGGCGGCTGTTTTTTGCATCATCGTGCTTCATACAAGCAGAGCTGTCGTTTCCGCAGCCTCCGTCATTGCCGGGCTTGCTACCGTCCTACTCATTTATATGTTATCCAGAGGAAAATCCTTTTCGGTCGGGCGATTGATCCTGGTCGGAATAGGCATCCAGGCCATGCTTGACGCAGTGATATCCTATCTTCTGCTCGTTAGCGCGCAACAGGATATTCCCGCAGCACTGAGGTGGCTCACCGGCAGTCTGAATGGCTCTCAAATGCACGAGCTCCCGCCTCTTGTCATTACGGTTATTATTGCTGCACCTATCATTATTGTGCTGGGAAAACATCTGGATATATTGGAGCTAGGAGAGCAATCGGCTTCTTCTCTCGGTGTAGATACCGACAAGACAAGAATCGCTCTCATTGTGAGCTCCGTCTGCATGATTGCGATGGCTACCGCGACCACGGGTCCAATAGCCTTTGTCTCCTTCCTTTCGGGGCCGATCGCAAAAAGACTGGTCGGCGTCGGCTTCTCCAACGTCATTCCGGCCGGCCTGGTTGGTATTAATTTGGTTTTGGCGGCAGATCTGATCGGTCAATTTGCTTTTGAGTACAGATTCCCTGTGGGTATCATCACCGGGTTACTTGGGGCGCCGTATTTGATCTTCTTGCTCATCCGAATGAATCGAAAGGGAGAATTATAATGAAACCGACACATATTTTTCAAGCGGAAGAAGTCGTAGCGGGCTATGATCATAAAGCCGTGATCCACGGAGTAAGCCTTGGTATTCCTAGCCAACAAATCAGCGTCATTATTGGAGCAAATGGCTGCGGAAAGTCCACGCTTCTGAAAACATTGGCGAGATTGATCAAGCCTGTATCCGGCAGCATCACGCTGGACGGCAGGCCCATCGGCAAAATTCCGCCCAAGAAATTGGCCAGGGTCATAGGGCTGCTGCCGCAGTCCCCCATCGTCCCGGAGGGCATTTCAGTCGCGGATCTGGTGGGCCGGGGAAGGTTTCCGCACCAATCCTGGCACACCGGATGGACCAAAAAGGATGCCGAGGCCGTTGCCGAAGCAATGAGGATTATGGACATAACGGAGCTTGCCAATCACCATATTGACGAGCTGTCAGGCGGTCAAAGGCAGCGCGTATGGATTGCCATGGCTCTGGCGCAGCAAACCGACATTTTATTTCTCGATGAACCGACAACCTTTCTAGACATCACCTATCAAGTCGAGATTCTTGACCTGCTCACAGACCTTAACCGGAAATACGGAACAACGATTGTTATGGTTCTTCATGATATCAACTTGTCCGCCCGGTATGCAGACTATATTTTTGCGCTTCAAGAAGGAAAGCTTATGGCAGAGGGTGAACCATCCAAGGTAATTACAAGCACTTTAGTTAAAGACATTTTTGGACTGGATTGCACGGTGATCAAAGACCCCGTTTCAGGCTCGCCTTTGGTAATACCCAAAGGACGATATCATGTTAATGATGAATATTCTCCTGAAAATGATGATTAACACGCCTGCTGCGGAATGGCAAATTTTAAGGACATCCTTAACGGATGTCCTACTTGCGTTCCCTAACCCATCTAATGTGTCTTTACATTGAACAATGGATATCCTAATGATAAGATTTAATGTGAATTGGACTGTTTGTAATAAATAAACATTATGTTGAGGTGTCAGATGAAATTCTTTAAGTTTGTTGCCCTCACCCTATCCATAATCGCTGTGTTATTTACAGGGGCAGTCTTATATATCCTAAACTAGAGTATCTTTAGCATCCATTCGAGGTTACTCATTAATCTGCTGATTCTTTTTCGCCAGCTGCTGCTCCGCAAGCCGAACCATTTCCCGGACCATGGATCCGCCAATTTTACCGCCAACCTGGCCGACCGATTCCGTCGTCAGATCACCATTTCCACCAGGCTGTAAAGGAACCCCTAATTCCTCCGCTACCTCATATTTGACATCGTCCGGCCGGTTGGGGTCCACAGTATATCCCTCGCGCCTCATCACGTCTGCTTTAAAAGCCTGCATGCCTTCTTCCGCTCCTGGCACGACATATTTCCTTCTTCTTGCCATTTCGACGAACACTCCTTATGCCTTTTTCCTAACATGCCCGAAAGCCGTATCATTCATTCTGATTCACTTTTCAGTACCATGATTTAATTCCTCAAATCATCAGGGTGCCTCATGTTGGGACAACCTGTCTGCTTTTTATTTTAACAATCTGGCAATACTTTCAGATGTGCGCGCAATATTCTCTTTGCCGCTAGCCAGCAAGGATTCAAGATCCGCTGCGCCAGGCACAATTCCAAAGATGGCATCAAATCCTTCATCGTACAAAGACTCCACATCCTGGCCTATATGTCCAGCCATTGCGATGACTTTGATGTTGCTGTTAACACTTTTGGCGGCTTGCGCAACACCAAATGGCGTTTTACCAAATTTCGTTTGAAAGTCGATACCGCCTTCACCTGTAAAGCAGTAATCGGCATTTTGCAGTTCCTCTTTTAAATTTGTTTTTTCGACTACGATATCAATCCCTTTTTGCATGGTCGAATTCGTGAAAGCCAATAATCCTCCGCCAAGACCACCTGCTCCCCCTGCCCCAGGCACATCTACAATATCAATTCCCAGCTCCTGCTTCACGATTTCACTGAAGTGCCTTAAGTTTCGATCCAGAATTTGCACCATTTCAGGCGTAGCGCCCTTCTGCGGGCCAAAAACGACCGACGCCCCGCGCTCTCCGCACAATGGATTAGTGACATCCGAGGCCACAACAATATTTATACACTTCAATTCCGGGAGTACACCCGCAGCATCAATCCTGTCCAGGCCATCGAGATATCCCCCGCCAAACAATAGCTCTTCTCCCTGCTTATTCAGGAACTTATACCCCAGCGCCGCAGCCATTCCTGTGCCTGCATCATTCGTAGCGCTTCCGCCTATGCCCAGGATGATATCTGTTATGCCTCTTTCAATACAATCCTTTATTAATTCACCTGTCCCATAGGTCGTTGTAATCAGAGGATTTCTGCTTTCCTTGGTTACATGATGAATGCCGCTGGCCGATGCCATTTCAATAACGCCTGTTTTTCCGTCACCCAGAATACCATAGTGGGCAACGACCTTTGTACCCAAAGGACCAGTCACTTCTTTTTGGATCAATTTACCGCCAGTAGCATTAACCAAAGATTGCACGGTGCCTTCCCCGCCATCAGCCATCGGCACATGAATACATTCCGCATCAGGAATAGCTCTTTTGATCCCCATTTCCATCGCCTCGCAAACTTCCTTCGCTGTCATGCTTTCTTTAAAAGAATCGGGAGCCAACACAAACTTTTTTGCCATTGTATGTTCCATTCCTTTCGAATTCTCCTCAACATGATCTGGTTGTTTCACTATGGATAACCCTTTCATTGATTACGCTCTCAGTATATTTAAATCACGCTTTTAACTATTGATAGATCCATGAATAAAATCGATTTCGTAAACATTGACCTTTATCGTTAATTAGTGAAAAATAGAGTTCATCCATGATCGAGGAGGCGGTTTCAATGGTAACCATAAATAAAAGGACAGATTATAGAAGGATAACGCCTACTCGTCCATAAACCGCGTGTTTCCTTCTTATGAGGGTAACCACAACATGCAAGAATATCAAATAATTAAAATGAAAGATTACTCCAATGATCAGATTGATCGAATTCGAAGCTTAGAACAAATTTGCAAAATAAACGATAGGTCAACTTTAAGGGTGGGTATAGACAGTCTTAAAGCTGTAGGCGGAGATGAGGCATATCTTTGTCTTTGCGGTAATCGATTAATTGGCTTTTTTAGTTGGTATACTTCCGACGGGACTGAAGCCAATATTAACGGGATGGTTTTCGATGAATCTAAAACAATTCCAGGCAGACGCATCAAAGCACTCGTCCTTCATCTTAAGATTAGCGGAAGATCAAGATTTAGAATTTATGATTATCTGTTCTTCACAAGCCTTTGGCGATTCGGAGACCTGGACTAGGAATTATTTTGCTCGTACAAGGGAACCTGAACGAGTTAGTTACATCGCTCTGAACAACCTGGACCCAATTGGGATGATCAGGGTCAATTACGTGAGTAGGGATACTGCTGTTATTCACGACTTATGTGTGCTTCCGCTGCACCAAGGCAAAGGATATGGCCGTAAAATTCTTAATGGGATAGTTAAACTATTATTGGAGCAGAAGTGTTCGACAATTCGCCTGGGGGTAGTAACTGACAATAGACGTGCGTTAAACCTCTATCATTCGATAGGGTTTGAGGTATCTTCTGAGTTTCATTATTATGTAATTTCTACTAATGCCGTTCGTTAAATTGTAGGCGCCGTCCCTCAAGCGTTCCAGCGATTGCTGGACGAGGAAAACGGCGCTTTGATGTTGACGGCAACCAGCCTGTCGAAATCCTCCACCTAGGCTGGCTTTAGTAAGCCGAGTTCATCATAATGGCGCAATGTCTTCACCGTCACGCCGCCCAGCTTCGCGAACGCTCCAATTTTACGTACAGACACCTTTTTTACTTCTGACTCAACTTCCGTCTTATATCAGCTACCTCTTCATCATCAGGCTCCTGTCCACCGTATCTAACCCGGTAATACAGCTTGATTAACGGCTCTATGGCAGATTCGTGGGTATCCTGTCCAGGCTTCGCTCTCTGACCCTTCTTCTTATCGTCATGGAGCTGCAGATCCCGGGCTATTTCCAACGGAGTAAGCCCAGGCTTCCATTCGGTGCCTTCATGGAGTCTGGTTAAGAGTAAACGCCGATACAAAAAGCGTACTCTCTCTTGATTGCTGCGCATATCCTCATATCGCTCCTGGCGCTTGCCGAACCGGGCAAGAGCGCCCCTCCATTGGCCCCATTTCTGCCGCTTCTCCTCCCATGAGAAAATCGAACTCTCCTCGTCACGATAGCCCGCGCTTTCACCAGCCCGGTCCTGCCGGCGCAGCAGCGCCACCAGGCGGTCAATACTGCGCTTCCAGAAGCCCCCTGCGTTTTTATACAACCAGTGAAGTACAAATACGACTATGGCCGCAACCACAGCACCGCCGATCACATAGAAAAGAATATCCAGAATCTGCGATAACAGACCGGGCTTGGGTACTCCCTCCGGAATAAACATCATCGGCGGCTCCTGATGTTCTTCCGGTTGCGGCGCCTTCGGTTCCCCGGATGAACGCGTAAGCCAGGCGACGATATGTCTGATGATTTCCAGCAGCATATGGCCGATCCAACGCCCGACTCCCGCTGCAAGCAGAACAATAAGCCCCAAAATAATGACGATAAAAACGGTATTATGCCGGCGCAATCCCCTCGGCAGCGGAGACACTGATTTATTAGACAACGTTGTATAACGCAAGTATTCATAATTTGTCACGAACAGCGCGATCCCCAGGCAGGCCGCACCCAGCCAGGTAATCAGACCAAGCTCTCCACGCAGCAGAGTAATTCTTGAATAAGCAATTCCAGCGACAAAATATAACGCAGTCCCAAACCAGTACAGCCTGGCTTCCCCTACCCGCGAGGCAGCCGTCATCCCTTGCAGCGCAAACAACGCCGCGCCGAGACCGATCAAGGAGGCCAGCCCCCCTGCTCCAGCTCCTATGAAAATAGCGGCGTAAACAATGCCGATCAGGACGGCGCTCCCAAGCTTTTTCCACAAGACCGGCACATAACTGTAAATAGCTGCGCCGAGCAAAGAAATAAACGGCAGGATTACCATCCAGCCCAAAGGTAAAAAACGCGGGCTCAGCAGGATAACTGCAGCAAGATAGAGCGGAATCAGCACCACTAACTCGCCAAGGCAGGACAAGCATAGTTTCAATGTTCTTATTAAGTAATGGCTACCCTTATTTCCCATTAAGAATGCCCTCCAGCGCCATCATCCTATGACTTTTAGTGAGTGCTCTACAAAGCATGGCATAACAGCTTAATTAAAACACAGGTTCGATTTCGGGAATAATCATCCATTCCATTCCGTTCCCCCGCCGCAGCAGTTGATCGGCTGCCTTGCTCAGCTTCTCCCCCTGATGGCAGGTTATAAGTAAATAATCTGTATCTACGGGCTCCTCACTCAGCACCTCTTCGAGCAAAGTCGGCATGGAGACCGTTCGGTCGAGAACCAGTCTGGCCAAGGTCGTCAGCAAGAGCTCAAACTGGTCCGCAGCAGCGGAGGGGCCGATACGGACAGATTGTCTTGGTCCATCGATCAGATGTCCATTGCAGATGAAGCCTGTCTCAATCCCGCTGCGCAGCGCCTGATCAGCAACGGTAGCCGCGTACCTGATCCCCAGCTCAATCCGCTCCGGATCATTAATATTGCGCCACATCGTATCGCTATCCTCCAGATTGAGACAGATGACTAACCGATGATCGGCCGTATAGTCGCGCTTATGAACCTGCATAGTTCCCGTGCGAGCAGTTGCCTTCCAGTTGATCGATCCCATCGCATCTCCGGGACGGTATTCGCGGATCCCCGAGGTCAAGAACGGGTCCTCCACAATCCAGCGCTGCACCGCCAGCTCCCCAATCCAGCTATGATTCGGCAGCGGCAGTTCCTGCAAAGCCAAGATTTGCGGATATACCAGCAGCTCCAGATGAAGCGGAAATTTATGAGCCCTGGAGATCAGCCCTAACGGATCGCCTGTCGTCAGCGTAGCCGAATCGAGGCGGAAGAGGCCGCGCCGTGCGCACATCACCTGATGATGTCTCTTAATCCGGCGATAAGGACGAAGATAGAACAGACTGATATGATTTTGATAAATATCACCGGTGTATATATCCAGGTTAGCCTGGTCACCGAACCGGAGTCCGGTCTGGATGCTTGACTCCAATCGCAGCCAGGGGAGCGGCAGCCATTTCGCATTGGAGATCACCTCCACCATTTCGACCGTATCCCCTTCGAAGACCGCATCCTTCGTGAAGTAACGGGTATAAGTCAGCCCTCTCATCGCCCCTCGCTGATACACGAGCGACAGCACTCCGATCAGAATGCAAGCGCTTATCATCAACCAGGTTAATTGCACGTCTCCACCTACTTCCTTCTTCCTGCCCGTACATCCTCAGCAGGGACCTCCACTTCACTGAGCACTTGACGCACTACAGCATCTCCTTGTTGATCATCAGGGCGGAGTCCGCGGCGCACCAGCAGGCGATGGGCCAGCACCGGCTCGGCAACCCGCTTGATATCATCCGGCGTTACATAATCGCGCCCTTGAAGCAGAGCGATTCCCTGCGAGGCACGCAGCAAAGCACTGCTCGCCCGTGGACTAGCGCCCAGCCGCACATCAGGATGCCGCCGGGTCGCCTCAGTAAGACGAACCATGTACTCCAGCAAATCCCTGGATACGCTGATTCCAGCCACAAACCGCTGTACAGCAGCAACTTCCACACCAGCAGCTACAGGGCCTAACTCCTGCAGCGGGCTTTGTACCTGGAACCGCTGCAGAATGTCTACGCCCTCCTCAAGCGATGGATAACCAACCTCAATACGCATCAGGAAGCGGTCAAGCTGAGCTTCAGGGAGCGGGAACGTTCCCTGGTTATCGATCGGATTCTGAGTTGCCATAACGAAGAACGGTCTGGCCAGCTCATGGGTCACGCCGTCTATCGTCACCTGCCGTTCCTCCATGCATTCCAATAGACTGGACTGGGTCCGCGGCGTGGCCCGGTTAATCTCATCGGCCAGCAACACCTGAGTGAACACAGGGCCTGGCCTGAACTCGAACTCACTTGTCTTCTGGTTATAGAAATTGATTCCGCTCAGATCAGAGGGCAATAAATCAGGGGTAAATTGGATTCTCTTAAACTGTCCGTCCAGTGAACGGGCCAGAGCCTTGGCCATCAGCGTTTTGCCCGTCCCAGGCACATCCTCCAGCAGCACATGTCCGTTGCCGAACAAGGAAGCCAGCAACAGTTCAATCACTTCTTCCTTCCCCACGATCACTTGGCTGACATTGGCGCGAATCCGCTTCGATATCGATACTGCTTCCTGCAAATTCATCATTTCACCGCCTAAAAGAGTTATGTTGCAACTACAGCTTGCGTTCTCTACCCACATAGTAGGTTTCTGCAGGTCCCAGATAGCTGTCTGCAGGTTCCTTGCCTACCGGATAAATGACCAGTTTCTCTAATACAAAAGCCGGACATACGGCAAAAATCCTTAATGTATTTAATCCTTCCCGGCAGCGGATTCCCGATCTGTACCTGCGAATGTGATCAAGCACACCTGCAGCCCAATTCCTGTCATCCACCCGATAGCCCTCAGGAAGTGTATTGACTACGTTGATCTCTTCCTCGTTGGCCTGGATCCCGCATAATAATGTCCCTTCATTTGTCACTGGATTAGACGGCTGCATATAGAGCTCTATCTCATACGCTCCGCCTTCCTGTACCCAGAAATGATATTCCAGATAAGGGGCGTCTTCACCGGCCGTAAAGTATTCTGTTGTCGGAAAGGCCTTCACCGCGGATAAGGTCTTGCCATACCCGTGTATCACTTCAAATCTGCTAGCTTCCCCATTCTCCTTGACGGCTTCCTTGTTCAGAGCATAATGTTCAGCTTCTATGGAAATGTACCCGTTCGTTTCTATGAAGGTCATGTTAGGCAGCTCATTAAAATCAAGGTTAGACACGTTTACCATTATTGTACAGGTCCCTACCGGCATTTCAATAACAATATGGCCTTCGGTCTCGCCCTTCATCGCGCTGCGGTCTATTTTCACATGAATGATTTCCGTAGTTTTCTCTTTACCGTCCAGGCTTCCGCTCAGGCTTGAACATGTCAGCCACGGATGATTGCAGATAATCCTATACTCCGCAGGCAGATCGCTAATACTGGAAATCGTAAAGGAAGCTTCCTCCACATCCGGCTGCAGAAAGTCATTCATAACTAATTTATTGATATGCCATGCGCTTCCTTCACTGCGCTGCGTCGTTCCATCTACAGTGACCAATAATCTAGGTTTATTTGCAGGCAAAACATGCATGAGAATCGGATTGTGGGCTTCGTCTTCATTCCATTGCGTAAAGCCGATATGCTCGGAGAGCCCCATGCCGTACCATCTGCCATGATCTATCGTATGGAATTGCTTCACAAGCTCCCGATCTCTATTCATACATTCTCGAATCCGCTCCGCAAGCTTGTTGGCTTCTATTTCCCCGAGCTTGGCTTTGTAATGATTCTTACCGGTGAGCAGCCACATTTTTTGCAGATTGAGATTCCCGACAGCCGGATAATAGACTAGCGCAAAATAAACCGGCAAATCCGCTTCATCCACCGTCTCAACCAGTTCATTCGCCAGATCCAACAGGTGATCGATTTGATGCAGCAAATCATCCGCTTCCTTATAATTTACCGGGTGATAGACATTTGAATTCATATGTTCGGGTCTGCGCTTATGGGCAATCCGGGTATAGCCTGTCAGCAGCTCAAAGACCTTCTCCATCTCTTCCTCATGGAACACGCCGGCAAACTGCCTCCGAATCCATTGCTTCGTATAGAGATCCGTCTTGTTGATAGCTTGCGTTCCCCACGTTTCAAAGTCATAGGCCATGTCCAGGAAATAAGATAACGGGAATTCCTGAGTTGCAATATCGCCCACATTGACGATCCAAAGATCGCGGACACCAAAGTCATACGCCATCGTCATTTGCTCCCATATTTTCGGAAGGTAAGAACTGTTGATCCATTCATATGAAATCGGACCGCCATGGTAATCAAAATGATAATACATCCCATAACCGCCCCTGTGGCTGCGCATTTCTTCCGTTGGCAGGGTCCTTAAATTGCCGTGGTTATCGTCGCAAAGCATCAGAATGACGTCCGTGAGTTCCTCGGAGTTGATCAATCCTGCCGTTGTTTCATCGCCATAAAAGAACGGCTCCACTTCTTTATATAAAGCCAGCATTCTTGGTACTTCGGAAAGGTTAGGATGGACCTGTTCCTGAATCAACCGATTTTGGGTCTGCAATACCTCTCGCAGCAGCTGGATATTGTCCGCCAGCGTAGCTTCTTTACCCATGATGGCCGTATCCGCCTCGCCCCGCATCCCGACCGTAATCACGCTCTCATATTTGCCGCTCCGCTTCAGGCCGTCTTCCCAGAATTTTGTGATCCCTTCCCGGTTCGTGATGAAATTCCACGCATCCCCATAAATTGAGTCCTTTCCGCGGAGATATTTATATTCCTCTCCATACCGCAAGCAAGGCTCATGATGGGAAGCCCCCATGACGACGCCATATTCATCCGCCAATTCCGCATTAGCCAGGCCCGGGCCGTCATCATAGAAACGAGCTGACCACATCGCAGGCCAGAGATAATTCCCCTTCAATCTGAGCAGCAATTCAAACACATGCTCATACATTTCCACATTAAACCCGCCGAAATTTTTCATGGTCCAATTCCCAAACGCCGGCCATTCATCATTGATAAAAAAGCCGCGAAAACGAACAGAGGGCTCCTTAGAGATATATTTCAAATCCGCAGCCAAATTAAAAGATGCTTTGTGCTGCGGCTTCACATTCGCCCAGTCCACCAACGGAGAAACCCCAAGCCGCTCCGACAGATGAAACAGACCGTAGATCGTACCGCGTTTATCACTGCCTGCGATGACCAGGGCCTTTTCGACACCTTCAAAGGGACGCTCAACGACCTGGAATAAAAACACTTCCCTCTTTCCCTGGATTTCTGACAAATTAATCAGCTGTTTCTCTTCCAGCTCGAGCAGCATCGGACTGTGGCCCGCGGTTCCATACACAATAGCATTCTTCCCCAGCTGACTTCTGTCTGTGGTGGCTTGCGGTGCATAACCAAATACCAGTTCTACGTCGTGCATCACCTTGCGGGCAATCTTATTCACGCCGCTAAAAGCTTCCTCTTCCCGGTAAAATAACGCGTCTGACATGGATGCTCCGCCATTTGAAGCGGTTACATTTTTCAAAATCTCTTGAGATATCGTGAATTCCATAGTGGCTTCCTTTCCGCTGCTGTTTTTTTATCCAGTATATGCTCTCTTCATATAATTACAGCAAAGTATATATTAGATTGGTTGTTAAAAGATATATACTAACTTAAGAAAAAGGTTTGCAAATTAAACAAGTTTTAAAGGAGAACGAGAGGAATGACCGAAGCTTTCAATTGGAAAACTGGCGCAGATGGACATAAATTTATCGCTTCCTTTAGCGGCGGAAAGGACAGCACACTAGCCTTGTACAAAGCGATGCAGGTTGGAGAAGCCATTGGACTTATCGTAATGTTAGAAGAAGAAGGGTACCGCTCCCGGTCCCATGGCCTGCCTCCAGCGTTCTTGCAGGCTCAAGCGGAGTCCATGGGCCTGCCTCTATATACCGCAGCCTCAAGCTGGGCAGATTACGAAGAGAATTTTATGCGCCTGCTGATAAACGCTAAAAGTCAGGGAGCAGAGGCATTAGTAACCGGCGATCTGGATATGCCTGCCCACGGGTGCTGGCACGACAAGGTGACAAAAAATGCTGGATTAAAGCTAGGCATGCCTCTATGGGAAATGAATCATCGAGACGTTGTTGAAAAATTCATTCATCTTGGATTCGTTACAGTGATCGTTACAGTGAATGTATCGTTAGGCATGAAAGAGGAAGATCTAGGGCGCGTGCTGACTCTAGATTATGTGAAGGAGCTCGAAGCGCGCAGGATCGACCCCTGCGGAGAAGGTGGAGAGTTCCATACGGCCGTCATTGATGGCCCCATATTCAATAAGCCAATTTCCATAAGCAAAGGCAAAATCATTCGTAACGGGGAATATGCTTTCTTGCCACTGGAGCTCGCAACGTGAACTTGGGGTAATTGAACAACTTTTATAATGGCGTTATGATAACCCGATAGTCGCTATGTACAGATATCATAACCAAGTTTTAGGGCCATCCTCTGCGGATGGCCCTTTCTAAAAATGCTATTCCATCATTTCGTGATCTTTCTAGTCCATATCGTTCGTCACTTTCCGCAAAGCTACCATTCCGCTAAATCGATCCTGAGGAGGATAAATTAATGAAAACCATCTTATGGGCAACTCTAACCGCAAACGGCAATTACGCACAGACCAGCACCGATAACCCGCCAAAAAAGGAATCATTGGACAACTTCGCAGCACAAGCAAATGCTGCAGGTAATTTCATCGTCGGACGCAGGACGTTTGAGGAAATGACGGACCCAAGCAGAATGTCCCAAGAGGAACAGTCAAGCTCGGGCGGCCCTTTTGCAGGGCTAGACATCGTGGTTATGTCGAAGAACATCGGCACCATCCCTGGCATAACGGTGGTAAAGTCGCCTCAAGAAGCCTTGAACTATCTTAAGCAAAGGGGGCATCAAACTGCTCTTATCAGCGGTGGTGCAGAGATACAACTCGTTTCTAGAACAAGGGCTTGTAGACGAAATGATTTTTAATCTGGCGCCTGTACAATTGCTGGACTAACAGACCTCTTGGCGGCGGCGTCGTTCAACTGCATTATGCGATCAGCCGATAAATACGTGCTACCTTCATCATCACTATAGCGGACAGGATATATTTAATCAGATTCCAGGGAAACAGATTTAACTCAATGTCACTTAACCTTGAATACATCGTCATGGGGCCTGTACTTCCTAGCGATGTATTTTTTATTGTCCGAAGTCAACACGTGGTCAACGCTTCGTCTCAACATTTTCAGCGCAGAATGAATCGAGCGTTCGCTCGTATTCGTCTCGATTACCCTTGAAGAACCTACTCTTTTAGAAACCGCCTCTGGAATGAATGATTTGGCCGGTAATCCATTGGGCATCGTCGCTTGCCAGAAAAGCGATCAGCCGGGCCGCATCTTCCGGAAGACCGATCCGGCCCATCGGAAATTGCGGCAGCAGTACATTCCTCACCTCTTCGGACATCCAGCCGGTGTCGGTAGGACCCGGATCGACCGCGTTGACCGTAATGTGGAGCGGTGCCAGCTCTGCGGCCAGGGATTCGGTGAACACGGAGATGGCCCCTTTTGTAGCCGCATAGGCAAGATTGCCAGGCATAGGGCCCTTCCCTTGGCCGGAAGTGAGGTTGATGATCCGGCCGCCGAGTGCGCCATTCGAGGAACGAGCTTTGTTCTCGGCCTCGAGCATGCGGGCGAATTCAGCGGATAACATGAAGGTCCCCCTCATGTTTACAGCACAGTGCGCGTCGATAATAGAATCGGTTAGTTGGCGGAAATCAGCATCAACACTATATGTCGCATTATTGACGAGGATCGTGGGAAGACCAACCCTTTTCCGGACCTCCTCCAACAAATGAGACGCGGAACCTGGTACGGCGAGATCCAACTTCATATGTGCAGCTTGAACGCCCAATTGCCGCAGTTCTCCCGCCAAAGAATCAGGCCAATTCTCATCAGCATCCTGTGGATAAAATTCTTTATCGTAATCATACAAATGTGTAAAGAACAGGCTGGCACCATCGTTAGCCAATGCCCGGCAAATTGCAGCCCCAATACTGCCTGGACGACTCGCCCCCGTGACGATGGCAATTTTATGTTGTAATTTGGTCATTTTCGATATACCTCCCGTTAAGTGGAGACGAGAGCGCCCTTGGAGATGGATTCATCCCGCCGTTAAACAAAAAAACGGATACCTCAAGTATCCGCGCAACAGGTAGTTCGAACGGTTGCTCGCGTTCCTTGAAATGGTTGAAGATCGGCATGATGAACGAGAGCAATGGCCCTTGCCATTACCGGATTCATGCGATCAGATTCAATCAGACCATTACAAGGATGTCCACATTAGCCTGCGAGTCCCCTTTCCCCCATCTCCATATTTTGGATTATAGAATAAACATAAAGTCGCATCAAGGATTAATGTAAAATACTGCTCGATCAGCCTCAATTATTCCCTTTACGATGAATGAATCGATCCTTTACTACGTTATTTCAAGCGATTTTTTGTATACTGTAGTCGAAAAATCATACAAATTATCCTTCAAACGTTTAATTCTATGATTTCTATATGAAAATTCATACACAATTGCTCAAATTGGCAAAAACATAACGATTCAGTATGAATTTTCGAACAGAATCATTTTGGTGCAAAATTCGTATTGATAGCGTTCTCGAAATCCAGGCGGCAATCAGACACCGATGCTTGTCCTCCTTCATTTAGAACTCGTATTCGGCCTGCACAAAATTTTGACCACCCGAACATCGGACTCAAAAACTGCGAAGGTAATAAGCCAATACGATCATTGTAGTCCATGAACTGCGACTATTCTGGATGTATTGATCGTTGATAATATAAGTCCGCGTGGAAGTAGGGCTCTTCAGCCCGAACTTTTCCCACTGCGCCGGATCATTCGAGCCTCCAAGCCTTACAAGCATATTCGCCGACTCCATATTTATTTTTGCCAGAATCTGCTCGTAGGATTGGATGATTTGCTCATGAAATTCGTCGATCGGATTGCGGCTGGCCAGGCTCTCCAAGTGGATGCCTTCGCGAATGTAAGAAACGTAAGCCAGATGTCAGCCCAGAACTGGTCGATATAAAAAAGCCGTACCCGCTGCTCCGAAGGGCTCATCGGCTTCTCGCCTTTCAAAATTCCCAGCCGCTCCTCGTATAGAATACGCCGCTGATCCTCCACCATATCTGCATAACAGTTCAGTTCCTTGCGGATATGGAAGTTTTGACCCATAATAACGCGCTGAATATGCTCAGTTTTTCCACGGAGCACCGGAACTTCGAGTGCCTCATCCTGCCTAGGAGCGCGAAAGGCTTTATGAATGCCGAAGCGAAGCAACAACTCAGGGTAATCGTACCGAGAATTTTCCCTCCGCCCTTCAGTTGCAGCCCTTCTTTGACCGCAAGCGCGGATTGCAGCCCCTCCGGCAAATACTTGTTCTCCGCCACGCGGCCAGTATATTTGTCGATCAGCTCGATTTTACCGTCCCGGACGATGTAATCGACGTCTTTTTTCAATAACGATTCCGCATGCTGCGCGCAATTTAATGATGATTAACAAAATGACTATTATGGCAATCGTACAAATTGCCGCATCCCAGCAGCCCTTCTGCTTTCGCCGAGCCCGCTTCATTCAAGTAAACGTTCCGCTGGAACTCGTCGAAATTGTAATGCACATCTTGCTTCAGCTGCCTAGCCACTAATTGCCCATCATAATATATTGGCTGAAATTACATGCCGCCCTCCTAATAGTGTATCCGTAGGATATATATTACAATTATAAATGTCTGGACCCTAGGCGCAAAAATAAAACCGTTCCTCATTTGTTGGGGAACGCAGCCCTATGCATATCCGAAGAGGAGATCCCTCATATCTTCAACCGATTCTATAGGGCGGACCCTTCCAGGGCTCGTCCCAGCGGCCGAAGCGGCTTGGGGCTTGCAATTGCGCAGCAAAACATCCTTGCCCATCGAGGCTGGGTTGAGGTAGAGAGCGTGGTGGGTGAGGGCTCGGTGTTTACGATCTATTTACCGATATGAGATATGGAGGAGGATTTCCACGATGGCACCTTCACAAGAAACATTAAGAACTTGCGATCAAGGTCACCAATACTACAAAAGCAGTGACTGTCCAACCTGTCCGGTTTGTGAACAAGACATGAAACCCGACACTGGATTCCTTTCGCTTCTATCGAATCCTGCCAGACGGGCATTACAGCACCACGGGATCACCACTTTACAAAAGCTATCGGCCTATACCGAACGCGAGATATTGCAGCTGCACGGTATAGGGCCGCGTTCAATGCCAATACTTAGGGATGCTTTGCACTCCCAGGGCTTAACGTTCAAGCCTAGCGACAAAACACAAAAACTATGATACGATTTCTCGAGCTGTCTCTAACGGCAAGCTAAAAGGCACCAGCCTAGGTGCCTTCTCCAGCCTGCCCTATCTAAAAAAACCCGAAAGCAGCGGCAGCAGCCAGACGAACACTCGCGGCATCCCAATCCCCTTCAGAAAGGTCTGCATGGCTTCTGCGTTATTGCCGTCGTCGAGAAGCTTATGTACAGTCTGACTTAATTGATGATATTCGACCTTTTCCTTCTCGTCATGCACATATGACGCATCGTACATCGCTACCTTTCGTACTTTCCCGCCCAGCCGAAGGGCAGCCTCGAGCGCCAACACGGCACCCGAAGAATGGCCGTACACATACGCGGTGCCGCCTGCTACATCGATCATGGCTTCAATATCTTCGATTTCACGCTCCAGCGAATAAGGCAGCGTATTCCCGCTATCACCGCGTCCGCGTCGATCGTAATTGTAGACCGTAAAGGATGTGGCCAATACTTTGGCATCATGCACGACCGGCTTAAAAGAGCGGTAACAGGAAGCTCCCGTGATGTAAATGAGCGCCGGACCGCTGCCATAGACATCATAGGCTAAGGTTGTGCCGTCTTTTGACTGCGTTGTGTTCATAATTACGTCTACTTTCTTATTCAAGTTGAAATATAAGTTTATAGATGTTGAAGGCCAATGCGGTTTCCTTCGCTGTCTAAAAACATACCTACATACCCTGCGTGATCACCTAAATAGGTTTTATCCATAATCACTTGTCCCCCCGCTTCGGAAACCCTCGAAAGAATAATATCCAGGTTAGGACTCCCATCAATATAGACCGTAACGCCATCAGGAGAAGGCGTATGACGCGGCCCATTGACCAGGATCCCTCCATTCTGCTCTTCCTTAACCGGGAAAAAAGCGTATTCTTCATCCCCCATGTGCATCGATTTCATCTCCGTTGCTAGAATCCGCTCATAAAAGGCTTTCGCCCGTCCCATGTCAGACACGGGAATTTCCACCCAAATAAATATTCGATCCCTCATAGTTCATTCTCCATTCACTCAGAAATTTTCTTGCTATTCTATTGGACGAATGAACTTTCGTAAATTCATCGGTCCGGCAACAATTTTTCCGGTAAAACAAACCAAGTAAGCAATTGGAGATGAATCTTCGGAGTAAATAAGAAAAGCTGCTCCAAAGTCGGGAGCAGCTTCTTTGCTTCAAATGACAGAGGGGATACCGGGCTAGCCGACTTGATGGTTCGTATTCGGCATAAACGACGATTGTTCTCCATGGAAGGTTAACGTCAATGCATGCATGGCTCTTGTGCACGCAATATACAGCAGGCTTCTGTCCATATCCGTCTTATAATTCGAACCGTCAACCAATGGCACGATTACATGGTCGAACTCCAAGCCTTTTGCCATATGACATGAAGTTACCATAATTCCCTCATAGAATTGCTCGCTGCTGAAATTGAGCAGATGGATATCCCTGTGAATTTCCTTGATTTCTTGATGTACCTGCTCAGCTTGAGCCTGCGTCTTGCAAACGATGCCTAACGAGCGATGATCAGAATTCAGAAATTCCATGATCGCTTGCTTCATATCCGTCAATTCGCCGGCCCAACTTTCGGATTTTTTGATCCGGGGATGAAGGCCATGGCGTTCAATCGGAACGATCCTGCTGTTCGGGTTGATTTGTCGGGCGAAATTGATAATTTCAATCGTCGAGCGGTAGCTCTTTACTAGTTCAACTGTATCCGCTTCGGGAAAAACCTTCTGAATTTCGGTGATTGATGATGAGGAGTAGGGATTGACGGATTGGCCGCTGTCCCCCAGAATCGTCTTCTTGCAGGTGAACAGGCGGGATATTACGGCGTATTGAACGGGGGTATAGTCCTGCATTTCATCCACCAATAAATGTTTTACAGCATCGAAACTGTTCACTCCTTCTACAAGAATCTGCAAATATACAAGTGGAAAAACATCGGAAAACTCCAGCATCCTTGTTTTTTTCAGCTTGAACAATTCTGGCTGGCCAATAAAATGATAAAAATCCTTATAAATTGCAAGGAGATTCAGGGATTTAAACATCCTTTTGACAGCCGTTTTGATTTTATTAGCAGTGGCCGGCTTAATCCTATTACCATCCTCATCCCTTGCGGCTCCTGCTATGACCAAGGCTGTTTTCTCCAGCTTCTGTTTAATCGGCATGTTTCCGGAAGCCTTGTACGCGCTTAAAATATCTGCTTTGGCAATTCTCACGTTATCGATGATCAAGTCGGCAGGTATAAAATCATTGTCGCGAATATGCGCAGCAAAGCGCTCCAATTCACGCACAAAGTCCATGCTCGCTTTGTACCTGATGCGCCCAATCAAGGCTTCATTCCGCGAATCGGTCAGCTCCGTCACCTGCTCGTTGAAGGTCTGGAATTTGCAGACGTTCTTCAGCTGCCTCTCAGCCAACTCCTCAATGCCGATTTGTAATATGGTTTCTTCCCCTAGCTCCGGCAGGACGTTGGAAATATAGTTGGAAAAAACTTTGTTCGGCGAAATGATCAGAATGTTTTGAGACGTTAGCGTTCCTTTAAACCTGTACAGTAAAAAGGCGATGCGGTGCAACGCGACCGAGGTTTTTCCCGATCCGGCAACACCTTGAATGATCAGCTCGTGGGAATGCTCATTTCGGATAATGACGTTTTGTTCCTTCTGAATTGTCGCGACAATGTTTTTCATTTTTTCGTCTGACGTTTGGCTCAGTTCCTTTTGCAGCACCTCGTCACTGATATTCATGGAGCTTTCAATCATGTATTCCATGACCTGGCCTTTAATCTTAAACTGCCGTTTTAAACTGATCTCCCCTTCGACTAGTCCTGCAGGTGCCGAATAATCGGCTCTCCCGGCACTATAATCGTAAAACATACTGGCGACGGGGGAGCGCCAATCATAAATTAGATTCTCCTGGCTGTCTTCTTCGTTGAAGGCGTGTACCCCAATATAGTAAGCGTCTCCCTTCGCGTGTCCGTCGGGAATGAAATCCACTCTTCCGAAGTAAGGGGCTTCCACTAATTTTCTGAGTTTTCTCTGTTTATCGACAGCCTTTTCCCCATGATCGATAGCGAGCGAAATGTCGACCCGGTTGGCCGCTCTTTCCGCCGGATCAAGTCCAGCCATGTGATCCCAGACGTACTTTTTTGCTTCAATAACTTCATGACGGGTTGTGCTTATTTTGTTTTCCAAGCGTTCAATCGCTTTTTGCAGCCTGGACACCATTGTGCTTAGATATGCCCTTTCTTCCGCTTCCGTTTGATTCACGGCCATCCTTATCCCTCTTTTCCCTTGATTTCACTCCAAAGTATAGAGAAATTGGAAGAAAAATATAGACTTATATTTACCTTTGTAGTATTATATTTTTATCGTGGCTCCAAAAATAGGGTTACGAATATACCCGATATTGCGTAAAAAACCAAGCTCCTGAGCATCAGGGCTTGGTTTTCTTGTTATTATCTAATCCTTCTTGTTGTGGCTGAGCGCTTACCAAATGGAATTCGTTAGTCACACATATCTGTTACGCAGCCTATCAAGACCGGTCTACGTATGCTGATCTTGTGTCCCCCGGCTAAAAGCTTTAGCGATAATGCCTACGATGAAGCCCCATACCGCATTTGTCACAAAGACACTAACAATGGCAAAGGGGTTCGTCAACGGGCCTTGCAGTTTCCCAGTGAGAATGGGGGAGACAATCCCGCTCAGAAGAATGGCGAACAGCGCATAGCTCAGGCCCGCGCCAATCAGAATGCCGACAGGGTGAGTAACCCGCTTCACCAATACGATAACAAGCCAAACCAAGGAGATCAGGACAGTCATCAGAATGCTGCCGAATTGCTGACCAATCAAGTCCATGACCCCAGTCATTTTCATTACAGGCCTGACAAGCGCCAACGCGCCTAACCCTATGATCAAAAGCTTGTTTTCCTTCATAATATCTTTGGTACTCATTTCTATCACTCCGTTTAAATGAATTAGGATCGGTTGAACCCACTATAACGAAGAAATGTTGCAATCTTATTGCGAACTTATTCGATTACTATAATTTTTAAGGAGTTGCTGAACACTCAGGGTATACTAATATGGGGGAGTTGAGATTATGGCTGAGCATATTTTATTGGTGGATGATGAGGAGAAGGTACTTGAATTCATAAGCTCCTTTTTACAAGGAGAGGGCTACCATATCACAACCGCACATACAGGAATAGAGGCTCTTGCCATAGCAAAGCAGACGAAGCCGGCAGTAATCGTACTCGATTGGATGATGCCCGGGATGAACGGTCTTGACGTGTGCCGTGAATTGCGGAAGAACAGCAAGGTTGGCATTATTATGGTTACGGCCAAGTCGGATGAGATTGACAAGATCATAGGTCTCGAATCGGGGGCGGATGATTACATTATCAAACCGTTTTCTTTAAGGGAGTTATTAGCACGCATTCGCGCAGTTATTCGCAGATTAAACGACAGTCCGTCAGCGGAAGACCATTTGGTCAGAGGAGATTTGATCATATCCGCTTCACAGTATCGAGTGTGGAAGCAAGGGGTCGAGGTAGAAATGACACCCACTGAATTCAAGCTCTTGCTGACGCTAGCCGCCAAACCCGGTATTGTATACAGTCGGCTTCAATTATTGAATGCGGCGTTGGACGATGATTTCATCAATGTGGAACGAACAGTGGACGCCCATATTAGCCGGTTGCGGAAAAAGATTGAGGATGATATAACAAACCCAAAATACATCCAAACCGTGTATGGATTCGGTTATCGATTCGGAGGCGTATAGTGAGATTTCATCTAAAAATATTTCTGACTATGGCTTCGGCTATTGTAGGGATCAGCATCATTTTTGTACTGCTGACACACTTGATTGTGTCCCGCTCCATTGAAGCCGTCATCCAGGAAGCAAGAGGCAGTGAGGTGTCTCTCATTGCCTCGGAACTAGAGAATTATTATTTGCGCCACAATCAATCATGGGAGGAAATCGAACAGTCTGATCTGCGGCTGTCCGTTCATCAGAAGAGCTCCTCCGTCCTCGTGATGGACAATCATCATCAGGTGATCCTGCAGCAGGGCGATTCGCCAATGAAATTAGTAACCCGTCTTGGGGTCAAGCATACCATTCTTGTTCAAGGAAAATCCGCCGGCTATTTTTATTACTACGACCCGGAGATCGCAAGTTTTAATAAAATCTTGATCGGCATTCCGATATCCGTTGTTATTGTCATAAGCGTTAGCGGTTTGTTGCTTCTATTGGTTGCACTTATTATTGCTTATCAATTATCGAAGTGGCTTGCATCCCCGCTGAAGAAGCTTCTACCATCCATTGAGCGGCTAGGTCAAGGAGAGCTTGGCATACAAGCCGATGTGAAAGTTCAGGATGAATATGGGCAAATAGCCAGCGCATTCAATTTGATGTCGGCAGAACTGCAAAAAGCGGAGAAACTACGCAGGAATATGAGTGCGGATATCGCTCATGAGCTTAGAACACCTCTCACCATTATTGGAGGGAAGATGGATGAACTGCAGCAGCGAGGTCAGCCTGTCCCCCCGGAGATGCTGCTGCCGCTGCAAGATGAGCTCATTCGTCTGAATCGGTTAGTCGAGGAATTAAGAACATTATCCCTGGCGGAAGCAGGGCAGCTCCATATAAACAAAGTGGAGACGGATATGGCAGATTTGGCACAGCAGCTGTGCGCTGTCTTAGAGCCTCTTGCAGATGAAAAGAATATTGCGATTCATCTGGAGGTCTTAACACAACAAACAAACCTGCTTGTAGATCCTAATCGAATCCGACAGGTGTTGTTGAATTTGCTTACCAATGCCATTCGCTATACACCAAATCAGGGAACTATATGGATACGCGTGCTCAATACAGACGATCAATGGCTGAATATTATCGTGGAGGATACCGGGATCGGTATAGCTGCCGAACATTTGCCGCATCTATTCGATCGCTTCTACCGTACCGATGACGCTCGTTCGAGAGCGCGCGGAGGTAGCGGCCTGGGGCTTGCAATTGCCAAGCAATATGTAAGATCCCATCAGGGAACAATTAAGGTGGAGAGTCAGGAGAATCAAGGGACACGTTTTACGATTCAACTGCCTTACGCAAATGCGTAAATTGCCTCCTTTGCAAAGTCATTTCCGAACCATTTGAGCTTTGCTGCTGCAACCCGATTACATCATATTCGTGACTAAAACCAAGACCCCTTTGGAGGGGTCCTTTCCATTTTAAAGAGTATCATACACGTCAGCCATCATTTCATACTTATCCGTATTTGCCATTCCTATCTCTCCAATCTACCCTAATACAAAAACTAAGACGAGTGTTAGTATTGTCCCAGCAGACCTTTCTTCATGGCTGTTTTTTCGCAGCGATGAAATACAACGAGCCCCACAATTAGATAGACCAGCGAGTTCAAGATTAAGACCGCATAGTCTGCCAATGGCAGCTGTGTCAACGTCAGATCCTCCATCATCACCGTTCTTACCATATTCACTCCTTTGACGAACGGGGCAAACGCTAGAAACGGAGCTACTGTTAACGGAACAAAGACAAGCCCCATCAATACAAATTGGAAAATTTGCAGAAATGCCTCAATTTGTTTCACGATAACAGCCAGGCCAGCAATCATGAAGCTGACACCCACCATACTTATCATTGTAATTGCAATAATTGGAATTGTCGTCATGGGATTAAGATTTAACCACTGTCCAGAGGTAAGCATCGCAGCAAACAGCAAGATGACCATAATAACCGACTGTAGGCCAAATTGCCCGATGATGCGTGTAAGCATGATTTTCCATACCCCCATTGGAGACATATATATCTGTTCTAACGTTCCGCGCGTGGCCTCTGTGACCACCGAATAACCAATGAAATTCATCGTCATCATCGTTAAGCTCCAGAAGGCTACACTTACAATCGAATATTGCACATTCGCATCAAAGCTTGCTGGATCACCGATGAACATAATTCCAAAGAATGCAGCCAAAAAAATAATATAAAAAGTGAAAACCAACGCAAGGGTATTCGGCAAATAGCGTTTCAGTTCGATATATTCCTTACGAAAATTAGCACTCAATAAGTGTAGCCATTTCATGGTTCTTCCCTCCCTTTACAATCTGAATAAACACTTGCTCGAAGTCGATAGTTATACGGTCAATACTTTCCACAATGGTACCTTCCTCTTTTAGAAGATCAAACAACTCGTAGATGTCCTGACTGTGCTCTAAATTAACTTCCACGATGCTCTCATGGAGACTTGCTTTATATATACTTAAAGGGAATCGGCTGCACAGCTTACTCTCCTGTTCCAAGCTTAACTGCTGACCCAGCTTAATCGAATACGCTCTGGTTTCAAATAGCTTAAGCAAATTCTCCACCCTGTCATCGATGACCACTCCACCTTTATTGATAATAATGGCCCGATCACATAGCTCCTGAACGACGGGCATATCATGGGAGCTAATGATAATCGTACGTTGTTCTTCCTTAACGATTGTCTTTAGAATTTCACGCAATTCATAACTAACCTCAACATCTAGGCCGAGAGTTGGCTCATCCAGCAAGATGACATCCGTATTCGCTAATAGGGCTACTGCGATGGCCAATTTTTGTTGCATCCCTCGAGATAATCCATTGACCAGCTCATTCTCCTTGTCCTTCAGGTTGAATTGCTCTAATAATTTATCCGCTTGATCGGCAACCTGCTTCCGAGAATAACCGCGGTTACCCGCAAAATACTCCAGGTTCTCCCGAACGGTAAGGCGCCAATATAAATTACGGTTCCCCTCTAATACAGCACTAATATGCTCTAGAGCTCTAAGCCTCTTCTTGCTGATATCTAGACCATTAATGGAGATAGAACCCGCATCCGATTCCAACAAACCACAGAGCATCTTGATCGTTGATGTCTTCCCAGCCCCATTGGGTCCTAATAAGCCGACAACCTCACCACGGTTCACAGTGAAAGAAACATCGCGGACCGCATGGATTTTCTCTTTCATTTTTCTTCTTCCGTACGCTTTGCTGATGCCTCGTACTTCAATAATTTTGTCCACCTCACAACCATCCTCTCCGAACGAAATTAAAAAGGTGATGCCATTGTTACCTTCATTGTATTTTTGTATATTCGTTTCTTGAACTGGCTCCAGATGGAAATGACCTCCGTCTGAGGAAGGAGATTGGTGTTGTAAAAGAGATATTAATTCAGGCCTGCAAAAGAGGATTTTGTATCATCACTATTGAACATGATATTTCTGTGCACGGATTGCAAGGTGCTATCCTCTAACATCCCTTATAGTAAGCTTTGAAAGGAGGATCTGGATGGATTGGCTGAGCCGCATGAATAGCGCAATGGAATATGTCGAAACACATTTATCTGAAGAAATTGAATACGAACAAGTAGCTAGAATCGCCTGTTGCTCCACTTATCATTTTCAACGCATGTTTTCGTTTATAACTGGCTTGCCACTTTCGGAGTATATTCGCCGCAGGAGGCTGACCCTTGCCGCATTCGAGCTGCAACAAAGCAATGCAAAAGTAATCGACATCGCTTTGAAATATGGTTACGAATCGCCCGAGGCATTTTCCAGAGCGTTCAAAAAATTACACGGAGTGATGCCTAGTTCTGCGCGTGACAAAGGCATTGAACTCAAGGCCTATCCCCGGTTATCCTTTCATATTTCGATTCGAGGAGATGTGGAGATGAACTATAAAATCGAGGATAAACAAGCTTTTGACATGTTCGGCATTTCTACTGTAATCAATGCCAATAAAGATTTCTTAGAGCAACCGTTTAGTGAAATCCCTAAATTTTGGACCAAGTGTGTATCCGACGGAACTATAGATCGTATCCGTGCCGCCGCAGGCTTGGGAGAATGCCAGCTCCACGGGGTATTATATAATAGCCAGGGTGAGAAATTCTCCTACATGATCGGTTACTTCCTACCCCAAAGTGGCCTGCCCGAGGGGTTTGAACAACTTCAAATCCCCCTACAAACTTATGCGATCTTCTCAACTGGCCTCTACCCTGACGGACAGAGCGGGATTCATGATTTGTGGAGAAGAATTTGGGGGGAATGGTTCCCAAGCTCTAATTACGAATTCGCAAACGGACACGAATTTGAAATGACTTACGATCGAGGCAACAACATGTATGAGATGGAAATTTGGATCCCTGTCGTTAAGAAGCTTAATGCTTAGAAAACAGAGAGCAACACAAGTGCCTGTCACTACGTGTTGCTCTCTTCTTTATAGTATAAAATCACACATACTAAAGATGGGAACGAGAGGAAGATTTAGGGCGCGTGTTGATTCTGGATTATGTACAGGAGCTTACAAAGGGTTAGATCATTCGCAACGGAGAGTATGCTTTCCAGCCATTGGAGCTAGTTTTTAAGAACAAAGAATAAGCACGAACGATCTGGGTTAAGGTCGTTCGTGCTTAAGAGATGGTATTTTTGTTTAACACTCGATCAGCTAAATCATTGACTATCTAATGAACCCGGATAACTAGGTTCAGGTTTATTCTCGCCGTCGAAGTCAGCTTGAATGATATGATTAACCTCGTCCAATATGGCCTCGTAGCTAGTTTCCAATGAAATTGCAATCTCATGAAACAAAATCTGCTGAGTGGAGATTAGCAAATTCTGATCTTGTTGGCTAAACTTTTTATTGTTTAGTTCAACCTTTAGCTTTTGTCGCATTAGAGTATTAATAATTTTTGCAATTTCCTCCCTATTACCTGTATTAACGATTTTGGAATAGGTATGATTCCGTTCCGTATTTTTTTCTATCCAATGAATACCTGGCAATTTAAAGGATTGAATAATTTTCTCTGCTTCATCCCTTTTAATAAGATCTAACATAAGTATGGACTTGTTATCTACTGGAATACTGATTTTTAAACTAGCAGCATGCAGCGGATGTAAATCATAATAATACCTTGATACGCCTGAAATTTCTTTTTCACTTATACTATCGATTCGGCATATGCCATGTCCTGAATATATAATCAATTCACCCACTTCAAACAATGCAGTCGCCCCCTCGCGATCGTCAACTAAGATGACAATATAATTCTATTATACCATATTGTCATCTTAGTTGACGATGAACAAACGCTTTTGTATATTGGATGAGAATTATATTGAAAGGAATGAATAGATTGGGTTCAGAATCACAGAACTTTGACTTGATAGACTTGATTAGCGAGCGCCATGTCCTACTCCGCAACTTAAATAGCCAGTTGTGGAATGATAGTCATGAGTTATATATATCTAATTCGGAATGGTTTATTATGGCAAGAATCTACAAGAAGCAGCCAACGATATCCTATGTAACGAAACAGGCAGGCATTTCCCGGCAGGCCACTCATAAATTCATTAAAAATCTGGAATCCAAGGGATTAGTTGAAATTAGCAAGGCACAACATAACAATAAAGATAAATGCATACGATTAACAAAATTGGGCGAAGAATGTTTTGAAAAAAGAGAGGTCATCAAAGCAACACTTGAGGCAAAAATCATCAAAACGATCGGGGTTGAACAAGCAACTCAGCTTAAGAAGATTTTACAGTCCGATTGGGGACTATAGTGAAACAATCGCTTAAATATGCCGGCTCTAGCCATCAACCTCGGATATCTTCAGGAAGATCACATCAATATATTCTTGCTTGTGAGGGTTTAATTATAATGAAAATTACCCAGCAACATTAGCAGACGAGGTGGGTGTGACACATCATACGATTTTATCCCTTGAAAAAGAAGATTATTCACCATCTTGGTAGCCTTTCGTATTGGGGGAATATGGATGAAAGCAATTGTTCAGGCTCAATATGGTCCACCAGAAGTGCTTCAGTTAAAGAATGTTGAGAAACCAACCGCCTTAGCGAATCAAGTGCTTATCAAAGTACGCGCTACATCGTTAAACAAAGGAAACATAGTCTTACTGCGAGGCAAACCATTTCTAGCACGTTTAGCATTTGGTTTAACAAAGCCCAAATTCGCAGTGCAAGGTGGGGATATGGCTGGAGTAGTTGAGGCAGTCGGAAAGGATGTCCAGCATTTCAAAGCTGGGGATGAAGTGTATGGTGATATGTCGGCCTTTGGCTGGGGAGCTTTTGCTGAATATGTAACTGTTCCTGAAACTGGGATCGTTTTAAAACCCAGAAATCTTTCTTTTGAGGAAGCTGCTGCCGTTCCGATGGCAGGGTTAACGGGATTACAGGGGCTAAAGAAAGGAAACATCAAGCGAGGAGACAAAGTCCTTATTAGCGGAGCGTCAGGCGGTGTTGGAACGTTCGCCGTACAAATTGCCAAAGCCTATGGTGCCTTTGTTACTGCGATATGCAGTACAAGAAACGTAGAATTGGCGCATTCACTAGGGGCAGATGAGGTCATTGATTACACTCAGGAGGATATTACCGATCACGAAGAACAGTATGACTTAATTATTGCGGTGAACGGCTATTATCCACTATCTGTCTATAAACGTGCGTTACGTCCGAACGGAAGATACGTGATGGTTGGAGGATCTGATAAGCAGTTAAACGAAGCGATGTTTTTTGCACCATGGCTCTCCATGACAGGGAATAAGAAAATGACAACTCTGTTGCAGAGGGCTAATCAAACCGATTTAGAGGAACTAAAGAAGTGGATTGAAGAAGGCAAAGTCAAACCTGTAATTGATGCGAGCTATCCGCTTCACGATATTCAACAAGCTTTTCGATATTTGGAAGAAGGCCATGCGAAAGGGAAAGTTGTTATTTCGGTTTGACCTACGTTGAAAGACTGAGGGGCAGCCCCCCTTACCTGCCTAAGCCCCTGAAGCAAGAAAGCCAAGGAACCTGTCCCCATGGCTCTCCTGGCTCTCATTATTTTAATGGATTTGTTCAACCGCACCCCCGCCGATTACAAAGAGCCCCCTGGAGCCGTCCAAAAGGGCTGTTCTTCTTACGGTTACAGTGATTCGCCTTCTGTCGCGGCAGCTTCGGACGGCTTCATCAAGCCTTGAACAGCGCCCAGAAATGGGCGTATGGATTTGATCATGCCGTATCCTAACTTCACGACCGGGATAAATCGCTGGATCATGCCGAACAGCTTCATGCCGCTGCCCAGCGCACCGCCGAGCGCTCCCGCAGCAGCGCCGGTGCCGCCTAATCCCCCGAACAGCGAGCCTAAAATCGGCAGAAAAGCCGATATCCGGGCGTCCGGCTTGCGTGAGCGGGAACGCGCGGAGGGCTTGCGCGCACCGCTTCGCCGGCTGCGGGAACGATTGATCGAGGCATGGGAGCCAGCTCTGCGCTGCTTAGGCCGGGAGCCTTGCTTCCTGGATGAGGTGCTCGGCTGAGCTCCGGCGCTGGCCAGCGTCAAGCCGCTGCTATCGACGTCAGTAATGTAGCCAACGTAGGTCTTACCACTATGCAGAGTGATGCATACCGGCTGACCCTGTAAATATTTGGCCCGCCCGAGCACCTCTTTGGATTGTGCCATGGAAGTTTCACCTCGCTCACTGGTTATGGTTCATTGTACGCCAGGCGCGGGCTGCCCGCTTGTGCGAATGCAGGATGAGCACAAGCCCTCTTCGCCGCACCTGCGACGATCCCCGTGGCTGGTTTGGTGAGTACACAACTAGAACAGGCACATCAAAATTCAAAAAGCCACTTCTATTGAGAAGCGGCTTCTTGCGAAAGTACTCTGATAAAATACGGTTCAAGCCTGCGCCCCCATGCCATTATCCGGGGCAGAAACAGGCTTCACGAGCGCCTTCTTCTCCCAGGCCCGGCTTCTCCAGCGAAGCAGCATGATCATGCCGCGCAGCCATTCATCTACCGTGAAAGCGATCCATATCCCAAGCAGCCCCATACCGAAATGAACGCCCAAGGCATACGCAAGCGGCACCGAGACTCCCCACATCGAGAGCACGCCCATCAATACGGGAAAGCGCGCATCCCCGGCAGCCCGCAGCGAATTGATGATGACCATATTGAACGTCCGGCCGGGTTCGAGAATAATGGAAAGGAGAAAAATACCCGCTCCGGCGGCAATGATCTCAGGGTCTTTCGTGAATATGCCGATCAGGTCATGCCGGAACAGCGATGCAATACCGACAATCCCTAGAGTTAACCCAAAGCTGATCCTCACGCTTCTCATGAGTCGCTTGTAGGCCTCTTTCATTTCCCCTGCCCCGACCATTTGTCCGACAATAATTTCCGTACCTGCTCCGATCGCCAGAGCAAGCGCCATAAAATAGTTCGAGATGTTCATGACGTAAACATGGGTATTTAGCGCAGTGATGCCGATCATATTGACGAAACTGATGATCATGAGGTACTGAGACTGCCAGGCGAGATGCTCGCCCGCCGCGGGCAATCCGACGTGCAGAATCTGTTTGACATAGGTGCCGTTCCAGACCACGTAATCTTTAGCATGAATTGGTGCAGGACTCCGGCGATATAGAATGATAAACAGAACGATAATGCCGAGCAAGCGGCTAACGACCGTGGATATGGCCGCTCCCGTCACGCCTAGCTCTGGAAAGCCGAAGTTCCCGAAAATAAGCAGATAGTTTCCTGCAACGTGTACGAGATTGACACCCAGGGTGACAAACATCACGCTTTTGGTGTGTCCGGTCGAACGGATCACTGACGAAACCGCATAAGAAAGCGCCTCGATCCAGATAAAACCGCCAATGATTTTTAAATAATGACTCGCAATTCCGATTTGCTCGGGATTTAACTTCATCAAATGCAAAATAGGCTCTCCATACAGAAACAGAACCAGGCTGACGAGCACCCCGAATATCAGATTTAACGTAATGGCATTGGCCGAAATGCGGCCCGCCTCTCTCTCCCGCCCGGCGCCGATATACTGGGCAACCGCGACGCTAGTGCCGATACCGACAAAGCCGAACATCAGAATGCAGAAATAAATAATTTCGTTGGCTAAACCTACGGCCCCGGTTACCTTATCGGAGATACGGCTTAACATGAACACGTCCACTGTGCCCAGCATCATCCGCAGCACGGAATCGATGAGAATCGGCCAAGTTACAGCAAAAAGACTAAGTTTCTTCCATGATGGAACACGATCGGTTAATGTCACTTTTAACAAGCTCCTACCCTATTTTTTCTCTGTCGCTTTACCTAGTGTAGTGCCCAAAATCCAACAAGTCTATAATTAATTTTTCCTTCTGGATGAGCCGCTCTTAAGACATATGTACATGTTCTTCCCCTACTTTCTATTAAGCAGAGGTCATTGCTTTGCCGCTTTGTCGCTTTATCCCTTAATAACATACTTATAATGCAGCTTTCAACGAACCGCCGACAGGCTATACCTGTCGCCTTTAGCAGACGAAGCAGCAGATCCTTGCGCGGTTCCTGCGCCTTGCGAGCCATTGCCGCCAGCTTCTCCGCCTTGCCCCAGATCGGGTACAGTACCCGCTCAGCCTCGCCATCCGACAGAGTCTCTATATGCTGCACGAATAGCGACAGCTTGTCTTCGGTTTCCAGCTCTGGCTGAATCTTCAGCTTTAGCGAATCGTGGGAGCGCAGCAGGCAGAAAGTCAAGGTAGGAGTCGAGCGTTCCGTTATGCCATAGGTGTCGGCAAAAACAGCTGTGAACTTGTCATGCATCAGCTGATGCTCATCATCCACAAGGTCCATGTAAGCTTCAACAAGCGGAAAATATCGCTCTGACGAAAGCCCTAGCCCGAACACCGTATAACTGCTTGGCATAACGCTTTTTTCGTCTTCCGTATCTTCATACCATTCAAATTCGACCATCGCCTCACGAGCGTACTCCTCCAATAACGGATGCAGCTCGTAATAAGCCAGCGCATTCGCAAAGAAACGGTGCGTGTCCGATTTGGCTAGCCCCTTGATGGGCAAATACTCTCTCACGCTGGATTTTAGCTTGATTTTGTAGCTTTTCGGAAAGTCCTTTCGGAGTAGAGAGAGAATAAACGAAATCGGTATTCATAAACATAACTTCAAGGATACCATGTAATTGACTCCGATTTTCCTTGCTATTTTAATGGGGAGTTGCTTGCGTCTGTACTCTTTAAAGCCTAATTTGCTATATAGTTTCATGGCTGGAATATTAGTATCCGCTACTTCTTCAATCAAATAAGTTTCATAAGGGGTGTGCTCGAGGATATGACGAATCAGTTGGGAGGCAACACCTTGCCCCCTGAATTCTACGGCCGTCCCTACAAATTCAATGGAGCCTGTGCTCGGCGAAAGATGAACGGTCCTTTCAAATTCTTTTTTCAGAAAAATACCTGCCAAAGTGCCTTTAAAATACCCTAAATATTTACGAAGCTCCTTCTTATCCAGTTTAACTGAAAGTGAAGCCCCATCCGTACATGCAGCCATGCCGGCCACTTGCCCCCGGTATAAAGCCACGTAAAATTGATCCAAGACGAACATATGGGCGAACGCTGCAGCAATTCTATCCGGATCCTTAGAGAAAAAAACAAGCCATTGTGCAAATCCCTCTGCAAATATTTCAGAAATCCCCCTTCTTACGTCCGAATCAGCCAGATCGGCTCGAACCACGTTGATCATAACAAGTTCACATCCTTTCCTTCAATAGAAATGCGGTGAGAGTTGACGGCGAGGGCATAACAAAGCTGCTTTTTAGCAATATCTTGATCTGAGCTAACCCCTGTATAGATCCGTAAAAAAGGAGGGCCATCTCCTTCGCATCACCCGACCTGAACTCCCCAAGCTGCTGGCCCCTTCGAATGAGCTGTGCCGTTGAATCCAGCAACGTGATGTTTATCTGGAGGATCTCCTCATGCTGTTTGGAGTCTGTGGCAGTCCCGGCTAATAGCGATTGATTGATAAGGATCAGCAGATGAGCCAGTTCTTCCCCGTTGATCATGTCGGTGTAGACTTCATCGACAAATTGTGTCAATAACTTTGTAGGAGATTGATCGGACTCGAAGAGCGCAATATTTCGCTTCAATCCTTCAATCGCGAAAGCAACCAGCTCGTTAAATAACTGATCCTTCGTTTTGAAATGGCGATATAGCAGCCCTACACTAATGCCTGCTGTATCCGCGATATCTTGAACGTTGGTCGACCCGAAACCTCGAGTAGCAAATAGCTGAATCGCGGCTGATTGGATTTTTTCTCTAGTGGCATTACGCATTTCTTCAAACTGTCCCTTGGTACGCGGCATATGACTAACCTCTTTTAATGAATGAATTTTCACTCATTATAAACACTGGAATTGAAGCCGTCAATTCCCATTTGTAAAATTGGCCTGTCACCCCATCCGAGGGGGTTTTTGTATGAACTGACGCCTTCCGACATAACGGCGAAGAGGACTTTTGCTGCGCAAGCAAAAGTCCCCTTCAGGCAGCGCACTACTTCAGGAGTTTGACCACAACATAAGCGCCAAATTGGGCACCAAGAGTTATGCTAGAATTGTTCCGTGTACTTTTTGAAATTGTCCATAATCGCTTGCCAGCCAGCCTGCTGATGCTCAGCTGGAGCCGTACTATCTGCGTCAAACGTTTCAACGACCTTCGTTTCGTCTCCTTGATCCGTGAAGATGATCTCGACCCTTCTCCCATCTGCCATCGTATATGAGATCAATTCATGCAGCTTCACTTCGTCATATACTCCAGCAAAATCAAACCCCATGCTGCCATCCTTCGCTTCCATTCGGGTCATAAACTTGCCGCCAGCCCGCAGATCATTCTCTGCCCTCGGCGCATGCCAATCCTCGGAAGCTTGATTCCACTTCGTAATATGCTCCGGCCCTGTCCAACAGCTCCATACCTTTTCAATAGGCGCTTGAACAACTGTCTGAACAGTTATCTTTGTCGGATTATTTGTTCCCATTTTAAAAGACACCTCACTTTTGCTTATTGTTTCTCAATGATATAGACGTCATTCGGATTCAAAATTCATCGGTGAATTTGCTCCGGCAGCCCAAATCGGGAAAATAATTTGGCGTTAATAAAAATTTGGACATGGAGTATTTTCCGGTCTCTGACTTCAATCACGTGAATTCCCCAAGGGGTGAGCACAGATGATGCTTCAAGGCTCGGTATATACTGCGCAAAAGCAGGATATCCGCCGTTCACCGTAACCGGTATAAAGCGGGAGCCCTCGCAATGCCAGCGAGTCAATGAGAAAAACTTGCACAAATCATCCTTCCCTCGCACCCACATGGCAAAAGGCGGCATGGACAAACAGCCCTCCTCATGAAATAGTGCGACCAGCGCATCGATATCAAATTGTTCGAAGGCATCCACATACCGTGACAGCAGCTCACGATCAGGTTCATTATCCATCCGGCTGAGCTCGTCGGAACGGAGCCGGGTACGGCTCATCGTCTCCCTGGCTCTTTGCAAAGCGCTATTCACGGCCGCCGGCGACATCCCCAAGGTTTCTGCGATCTGTTTGGAGGACCAGTCGAAAACATCCTTTAATATAAGAACGGCACGTTGGCGCGGCGGTAAGGTTTGTAAAAGTGCGATGAAGCAGATCTGCAGGGTATCTTTGCGAATAAGCACATCTTCGGGATTCTCTCCAAAGTCAGGAGCAAGCCATATCCATGAAGAGTCGGGCAGCGTTTCGCGCGGTTCGACGATGGTGACCGCCGGATCGGACAGATCAACGGGCAGGGTACGGCGTTTGGCTTGTCTCAGTTTGTCCAGGCACAAATTGGAGGCAATTCGATAAATCCATGTTTTGTGGGACGACTCCTGCCTGAATGAATCCCAGCTTTGCCAAACACGGATGTAGGTTTCCTGGACTGCATCGTTTGCGTCCTCGATAGAACCCAACATTCGGTAGCAATACGATGTTAGCCCCGGCTTCAAGCTCTCTAGTAATTGCAGGTCCAACGCCGTCTCGGTCATATTAAACCTCCTTTGGACGGGGGAAATAGTGTGCATTTTGTCATAGTTTAACACAGGAACGTTCGGTGATCATCCTTCGTTTGGGGATGGATTCATCACGCCGCTACACAAAAAAGCGGATACCTTAAGTATCCGCCGCGCAACAGTTTGTTCGAATGGCTGCTTGAATCAAGAATAGCTGATTACCGGAAGTAATTACTCGTAACGCAAGGAATCCACCGGTTCCCACTTCGCCGCTTGGTAGGCGGGAAGCAGGCCAAAGAATATGCCGATGCTCATGGAGAAGAGAACGCCGAGGAGGATCACCTGCCACGAGACAACCGGGGGCATATTACTGATCATCGCGACGGTATATGCTCCGCCTAATCCAAGCCCCACGCCAATCATTCCGCCAATGGTCGTAAGCGCAGCAGATTCAGTGAGAAATTGCGCCAACACCATGCCTCGGGTCGCCCCTAGCGCTTTGCGGATGCCGATCTCCCTTGTCCGTTCTGTAACGGAGACTAGCATAATATTCATCACCCCGATCCCTCCGATAAATAGAGAAATAGCGGCAATTCCGCCGATGATGGCCGTCATGATCGTTGTAATGGAAGAAAGCGCCTCTTTGATCTGCTCCATATTTAATACGTAATACTCGCCAGGCAGCCCTGTACTGGCCGCCTTCTGCGTAAAATAATCCAAGGCTTTCTGGCCGGTCTCTTCCAACAGAGACAGGTCCGAGACTTGGATAATCAAAGATTGATAGTCTCCGTTACCGAACAATGAAGGCCATACGGTTTGCGGCACGAGGAGGCTCTCTTTACTTAACTCCGCCAGCCCGTTTTGTTTAGACGCGAACATACCGATAATAAAGAATGGAATTCCTTCTATTTCAATGATTTCGCCGACGGGATTTTTCTCCTGCCCGAAAGAGCGCGCTGCTTCCTCGCTGATTAATGCCGCTTTCAGGCCGCCCCGCAATTCATTGTCGGTCATAGTTCTCCCGGCGACGATCTCGATGGATTGAAGCTCCTCGAATTGTTCCGAGACGCCGATGATCTGCATCTGCTTGATGGTATCCCCTGCCGTGACTGAGGACATCGCGGAGCTAGTCGGAGTGACCTTGACGATGGATTCGATTCGCTCAAGCTCGAAGACATCTGCTTCGGTGAACGGGGATATTGTAGCGGAGGCGGCAGCGCCGACGACAGCATCCGTGTTCATATGCATAATTTCCAATGTGTTATTCTTGCTGCCTGCAAACTGCTTCTTTAATGCGGCATCTCCACTTTGACCAAGGGATACGATCGTAATAACTGAACCGACACCAATCATAATGCCAAGCATGGTGAGTAAAGAGCGAAGCTTGTGAGCCAGCAGGGAGGAATAAGCCATTTTGATACATTCCCAGACCATTAGCGTAACCCCCGATCTTCAACCAATGCTCCGTCTCTAATGACCAAAATGCGATCTGCGCATTCCGCGATGGCCAGTTCGTGTGTCACGACGATAACCGATGTCCCGACATCGTTCATGACCCGAAACAAATCCATAATTTGTTCTCCAGTCTTGGTATCCAACGCCCCCGTCGGTTCGTCCGCTAACACCAGGTACGGTTCCGTAACCATTGCCCTAGCGATGGCAATTCGTTGCTTCTGGCCGCCGGATAATTGGTTAGGATAATGGTCCTTCCGTTCGATCAGTCCGACGGCTTCCAGCGCTTTGGTTACTATCCGCGCCCGCGAAGAAGCAGAATCGCCTCTGTAGATAAGCGGGAGCTCGATATTCTGGAATGCCGTAAGCCGGGGAAGCAAGTGAAACTGCTGGAATACAAATCCGATATGTGCGTTCCGGAGCTTCGCGCGTTGCTTATCGGTATACTGTTGAACATCAATCTGGTTTAACTTGTAAGTTCCCGATGTCGGTTTATCCAATAACCCCATCAAATGCAGTAATGTTGATTTTCCTGAACCTGACATTCCCATGATCGCTACGAATTCGCCCTTGCCAATTGAAAAGCTGACATCCTTGAGGACATGGAAGTGCCGCTCGTCGACATGATAAATTTTGCTGACATTGTGGAAATTAATCATGAATCTCAACTTCCTCTTCTTCGTCCCAATGATTGGAGGGCTCGAGAAGGATACGATCGCCTTCAAGTATGCCGTCGACGATATCGATATGCTCTCCATTAACATTTCCTGTTGTCACCTCTCGCAATCTTATGCTATCACCTTCCAGGACGTAGACATGAGTCTTGTCTTCTTTCCGGACGATTGCGGAGCTTGGAATTGAAAGAGGCTGTTGCAGCCCGGTCTCCTCAATCCCAATATACACATGGTACCCGGGTAATAAAGAGGAGTTCGGCTCCTCCAAAGTTACGATAAAGGGGTATTTTGAGATTGTTCCTGATTCGCCGCTCTCCGGCTTGTTTGGGATGCTTCCGATATGCTGCAGCTTTCCATTCCATTTGTGATCCGGCAGAGCCTTCGACTTGATCCATACGGATTGGCCGGGACGAACGCGAACGGAATCGAATTCGTTAATCGTACCGCGTATGACGTAACTATCTGAGGTGATATGTACGACTGGGGGAGCGTCGGATGAGCGTGGGTGAGCGTTCACGGCCCTAACGGTGCCGTCAATCGAACTTTTTACGAGCAGGGACGATTCCTTCGCATCCAGTTCTTCCAGATCCATCTCTAACGTTTTCAGTTCAACCTCTGAGAGTTCCACCTGCAATTGCAGATCCTGAAGCTGGCCAATGTTATAGCTTTTTGCCTCGTCAGGTCCTTTCGCTATAACCTCCTCCTTGAACTGTGCTTCCATTTCAGAAATCTGACGACGGTTCATCTCGGTTTGCAGATGTAGTCGTCTCCTCTCTAGCTCAATCTGTCTCTTTTGTTTCGCAATTGATTCGCTGTTATATTCGAATAGGGGGGTACCGATCTTAACGGATTGTCCTTCCGAGACAAGGATGTTCTGGATTTCCCCCAACGTCTTGTCAACGTAAATTAGCTCCTCCTCCTCATATTCAAAAACGCCTGAAATCAATGTCGTCTCTGAAAGGGATTGGCTGGAAACAGTAAAAATGTTATTATTGGAAATAATCGTATTACGCGGAGCTTCCCGGGTTATGATTAAGTAAGTATTGATTAGCAAAAAAAGTATGATTGCCGATGCGAGTATCCATTTTATTTTCATTTCGATTCACCACGGATTATCGAGGCAGCAGGAAAATGACTGCCGTGTTCAGAACGAATACAAGAGCCCAGATGACAAAGGAGGCTAGGAATCCCTTCTTGATGGAACATGCTGTGGCTACAGAGATGCCTAATCCGATTAATGCATAGCTCCATATTTCGAAAATATTCACATTCGCAGCCAATCGAATAAGCGTGCCGTCTGTCGTGAATTGCGATACAAGGAGGCCAAGGCTGCCGATAGCAATTTGCGCTTCCTCGTTCTGGAGCTGGTCTGGGTTAAAGAAGGGAAATTGCAGGATTTTTCCGATGATTTGAGGAACTTGGGATAACAGGATGATTGCGCCAAGCGCCTTTCCTCCGAGTGGCAGCTTCATAAATTTGACCACCGCAAGTTGTAATAAGTACACGATAAACAGCATAAAAAAATACCATAGCGATGAGAACAAAACAATCAAAAACTTAATCAAATTTAACACGGCCGCTGGCATTTGCACATCATTTTGATTCAGAAGCCCTTGCATTTCGCTAGTCTCTAGTAAGCCTTCGGAAACGAAAAACGTGATCCCGATATGGGCTGTCAACAGAATAAAAATTAGCCATCTAAGCTTCGGAGACTGACCAAGCGCACGAAAAGTATTCGTAGGTGCATAAAGAATCGTAAGGAGATGAGAGAGCTTCGTCTGCTTCTGATTCGTATTCACAACAACTAATTGACCGTTCTCCATTGGAACTTCACCTCCATTTTTATAACTTTGATGTGATCAATCCTTCCACAAGCGCCGCACAGATTAACAGTGAGCACATCACAAGGATGCTCTTAAGGTAATACACCCATGGACGGTGCTTATGAATATAGAAGGTAATCCCTTGAAATCCTACGAATCCGGCAATAATTAATGCCGGGATTTCAAATATGCCGTGCGGGACGATCTTCAGAGCTAGCTCGAACGCGGAAACTCCGTCCATATAACGGCTGGTCAAGCTTGCCCCAAACCAGAACCCGTTAAGAAATAGGATGATGATCGTCGGGAGTGACAAGGAAAACAAGCCAGAAATCAACAAAGCGCTTGTAAACAAGTTTTGGTACAATATAGGGAGCACGCTATTGTCCAGATGATCGATTTGCCGGGAGACCACAGAGGAAGGCCCAATCTCGTTAGACATTCCACTTACGAAAGCCCATCCGGCGAAATACGAAAATAGAAGCCAGCCTGCCGAAGCCAAAAGAAACCACCGATTGCGGTGAAGGTAATTTCGCATATATTTCCATCCCTTAATTTAGGTGAATGGGATAAGGGTGGCACCCCTTATCCCATAGATGAAAGCTAACGTATTTACCAGGCGATAGCTGCCTTGGTACCGTTCTTCTTGACGAACTCTTTTACAACTAGAATGAGACCTGCACTAAGACCTGCGCTTGCAAAAATGGATGCAAGGGCAATGACCGTAGAACCAACATTAATCGCGTTGACGATGACCGTAGCCCAGGCTGTGGAAATGCCTGTGTATGCAGTCAAATCAGCAATGATAAGCTCCAGCATAATTTATCACCTCCTTTCCAGCAGCCCTAGTTTCGTACAAGGGCTCGCTTCACTTTTTGAAACCGATTAAGACAAGCATCATGCCAAGACTTACCGTAACAACAGCCGTTAGAAGCCAGTTCCCAAAGTACAAATGATACAGAAGCGGAGGGGCTCCGAACAAAATAACCATGATGCGCATAAGATTTTTTGATGGTTTCATATTCACCTAATTCCTTTTTGCGCAGTCTCGCTCGATTGTAGCTGGGACAAGAAGTACGATTCGATCGAATCGTTGTCTTGCAAAATCTCGGGCAGCGTTCGCCGGTCCACAATACTTCCTTCGTTTATAAAAATCGCCCCATCGCAGAACGACTTTACAATATCCAACTGATGCGTAGAGAGAAGAATCGAGTTCCCGCCCTTTACGTATTCGCGTAATATCTCCCGAATAAGGATAGAGTTCACAGGATCTAAGCCCGAGATATACTCGTCCAGCAGCAGGAGTGGGGAGCGCCGCAGCATTGCGCATAGCAATGCGAGTTTCTTGCGGTTTCCTAACGAGTAGTGGAGTATCTGCTTATTGTACTCCGTTTGAAATCGGAAACGTTCGATCTCGTCCTCCACCTTCTTGGCAGGAACATCCACCGCGAACAAGTCCATAAAGAAGCGAATGTACTCTTTGCCGGTTAATTCATCGTATAATAACGGGTTATCGGGAATGAACGTCATCATTTGCTTCGCGACTTTTCTTTGTTCGGTTAAGGAAACGCCCCTAACGAGAACCTCCCCGGAGGTTGGCTTTACAAGACCCGCAGCAATCTTCAACGTAGTAGTCTTCCCTGCTCCATTCGGACCTAAGAAACCAATAATCGACCCGGGGAGGATATCGAAGCTAACATCCGAAAGTATGATCTTCTCCTCCGCCCGTTTGGAAATCTTGGATAAGGATAAAATTGTTGCTATGAAAATCACCGCCTACTTCAAATGAAGATCGTTGATGTCAATCCAACGGTGCAATTTGGCCTTCATCAAACGCAAACCAATTGCCGCAACTCCGAACATAAGACCGGGAATTACGATGTATTGCAGGCTGACGAACCAGGAGAACTCAATATAGTCCGCCATGTATAGGATTAACGGCAACAGCGCGACAGGGAGAATGACCCCGAGTACAATATAGTGCGTGATCCCCCTGATAACTTCCTTTTCGGGATAATCTTGAATTTGTTCCGGGTTCAAATAATCAAATCTTGGGTGGATTACACTAGGAATATGGCAGATTAACGTAAAGCACCAAACATAGATGGCCTGGACCGGCAGGAGCAGCAGGAGTAGTATCGAGAACTTCCCCGATAGCAAAATAACCACCAACTGTCCAAATGCAAAGATGGGCCAAGCGAGCAGCTTGTGAATGCTCCACTGCTGCTGCAATTCATTCCAGAGCGTTCTCTCTGCCATGAGGTCAAGGATGATACGTTCGCCGCTTGCTTCTAGTGAAATCTTGCCTGATAGAGAGCTATATAACTCGAACGATAAGAAGTACATAATCATGAACGACATAAAGCTCAAGACAGCGTATTCAATCTTGTCAACATTGACTCTGCTCAGCATCCCGGAGAATATGCCGATCAGGATCCAGAATCCTATGCCGCCGAATAGAGCCTGGAGATTTCTAAGAGTATAACTGCTACGGCAAAGTACTTTGATTCGCGCGGATAACAATCCTGCGTCCTTCGCCGGTACAATCGAATGCAACTTTCCATACAAGGTTTCCAATATTTTGTTGAATGCTATTTGCCGATTTCGGCGTGAGAAAGCGTTTAGTCTTGTCCCAGTAATAGCACCGCCGAATACAATCGCCCAAAGAATCAGCCAACCGGATGCTTGGAGCATAAACAGATCGGCCAATGCAACATGAGGCCACCAACTTTCCAGCAGAAAGCGCAAAACATGCTGAACTTCCTCCATGAACAGTTTCGAGCCTTCCCGCTGCCATGTCTCCAAAGCTTGCACATCCAATTCTCTCTGAATGAGAGGGAAGGTATTTACCCATGGAGCCGCGATTCTTCCAGCTATGGTGCAGAGCGCCACGATAACCGTTCGGGCGATGATTGCCCCGGCCATCGTTCCAACGAGTGCAGCCCGACTCCGGTCTCTTGTCTTAAGGATTCCGGAATATAACGCTGCAATTCCCTGAGTGAGAATTGTAAATACCAGAAACGACAAGGCAAGAATCCAAATGGCATGGAGAGGTGGAATGCGCGTTGTCCATACAATGGCGGCCAGTACCGGAAGCAAGAATGAAATCCACTGTTTGGCATCCCATAGAATATGCTCAAGGCGAAGGAGCAAATGTTTGATCTGCTCTGAGAACCACACATTCTGCAATAAGAAGTCATCTTGCGTATTGAGTTCCCACTTTGCCGATTTAATCCCGCTCAAAGTGGAGACCGCGATCATTAGGAAACTAACTATCGCCCATATCAAATGCAGATGATCGATGCCGCCTTCATTCGGGTTCATATATTTGCTTGTCAGGAATGCGGTTCCCCAAAAGTAGGCAACCATTTTAATGAGTTCCCATAGGAGCATCAGGAAGAATAACCGTGCTCTGCTTTTCCACTCGTTCCTCCAACGAATATACAATCTCCATTTGAGCCATCGAGTTAAATATGGAATGTGTCACCACCCCCTTACGTTGTGGCCCCAGGCATCGTTTGCATATAAATATATCTTAATATGGAATATTATTACATAGGATGAATGTACCAAATTTCTACAATATACCCATATAATCTCACCAGCTTCTTCGTTCTGGGGTAGGAGATTTCCCCCTCATTTTGGACAACAAAAAACCCTCATCCTTAAAGGGACGAGAGCGGCTCACATGGTACCACCCCATTTTTAGCGAATGCCTCAAGACATTCACCTCTTTTAGGTATAACGTTGTATAATCCTATCTATCCACGAAGTCTAAGTGATTTGGATTTTACATCGAAATAGGCAGCAAAGCCAAGCGAAATTCCCCAGACAAGGAACAGTGCATACCACACATATCCCCATGCCGCCATCGGGCTTGCATCCTGTTCTGCAAAAGAGGGAGCGGAAACGACACGTCCGATCGCCATCTCTCAATTTGTTCTGTAAGATAGTCGCTCACCTGTTTCACCCCCATTTACAAAACCCAGCTTTTCAGCCGTATTAATGGCCGAATAATGATTGTTCGTTGAACGAGAAACCCATGCAGACCGAGAAGGAGAAAACAGATAAAACCGTTTTAATTCTTTTTTATCTGTTTCTGGCATTGATAATTGAAAAATACATATTGATCATTATTGTGATATAGACAAATGTCAAACCTATTAAAATTCCGATAGCCTTAATTTTTGGATCAATAGAAGAAAACGCTAAACTAAAAGCAGCTATACCCATATATGATAACAACTGCCGGAATAATGAAAAATTTCATCTTATTTTCTACTTTTACAACCATGTATGACAACCACATCCAGTACATTGTTCCCACATATATCCACCCTCATCTTCACACATTTCAGCAACTTCTTTTTTTCCTGTTTCTGAGCAAATTATTTCTCTCTGGTCATAAATATGAACAAATTGCTCTTGTTCCATAATAGTCTCCTTGGTTTATTTGTTAATAAATAGTTTTATTTACTCTATATTGGTATTATGGTAATATAACCATTGAATTAAAATATAAGGAGATGATTCTATGAAAAAAATCTTCTCAGCTATTTCTGCAACTATTCTTACTGCTTCTCTGTTAGTCATCCCTGTATCTGCTGAACAGGCAACCACACAAAATAGCAGTACCAAAGGAGTGGTACAGTTAGGCGGTTACTGCCCAACATGTAACGCGGTTGGCATTCCTTATCCAAAAAAAGATTATAAAAGAAGCGATTTTAATGGAACCAGTATTCAATACCAAGGCTCCACCTATTATTTTTCATTCATTGATGACAATTTGACTACAGATACACATTGGTGGACAGTTTGGATTAAATAATATAAATATTTCATCTGAGAGAGCTTATAGAGGCTCTCTCTTATTTTTCTAATTTAATAATCGAATCTACTCTCTAATTCAGCTACATTTCTCTTTTTAAATGAAATACTGTTTTCATCGACTAGTATAAACAATATACATATCATCAAATGATCTTGCTTCCTCAATGTGGGATGGTTTTTGCTCTAGACGTTTCAAGCTACCATCAAACATCGAATTACAGTCCAAATCTAAATCCTCCCATAAACCAATAACCAATGAGTCGTGTTAATAATTCGTCTGGCACCTTTGCAAAATTTCCCGGGAAGCCAAAAGAAATTCCCAAACCCCACCAAAAGTGCGGAAGTGCATATAATAACCCGCAGATGAACGCCATATACCCTGCCCAGTTCCGTTTTTTAACGTTCATTTTCATCACCTCAACCGCAATCTTAACATCCTTAGGTTCGCTTTAAGGCGCACTCAAGTTTAATCTTTGTTTAATTTTATGTGCTGGTTTTCCGGACGTGTTGAATCTCATTCCACTTCTCCTTCAAAGCCTTTAAATCTTCTACGAAGAACCTTAGTAGATTGGGTCGTCTTCTTACTGCCAGCGGGTGATAGGTGAAGCTGATAGGCGTACCCTGAAACTCCTGCCAACTGCCTCGTAATTCCTTAACACTGGCACTCTCCTTATCCGGGAATAAGCCTTCCACCACGACATTTCCAAATCCAAATAGTACAAGCGGCTGCTTCTGAAAGATCTGCATCTCTAAATGAGGAAGACACGCGGCTCTAGTGTCAGGCTTATTATAGGCACGCATCGGTCGGCGTTTTAGCAAATAGGTGACATAAACCTCATTTACTTCTATCCCTGCCTCTCTCATGCCGAGTTGGAGCGTTTCTCGGGTACCACACAGAAATGAATTTCCTTGCCGATCCTCCCGGGCTCCGGGATTATCCAGAATCATCATAAGCGAAGCTCTCGGATTTCCTTCACCCCAGATGAGACGATTCCGCTGCTTGGATAGTTCGCACAATTCACAGTGCTCTATACCTTTGGGCGCTTGTTCTTCAGGTAAGATTACAAAGGGATGATCCATCACTTGTCATATAGCTCCTTCCTATCACACACCATGGATCTATTATGCCCGCCCGCAGCAAAAACTTTCCATTCCTTATGGTACGGTTCCCCCTCCCCAAGGCTGTAACAGCAAATTTTAAGGCCATCCTGTTTCAGGATGGCCTTTTTATAAAACTAAATCGTCCGTACCTCATACTCAAAGGGTTCTTCACACGAGTAAATTTCATGGAAAAAACCCATGTAGGGAATATCATCTTCCAGGCATTTTATGCGATATGACAAGTCTTCATCACACTCCGGCTCTTCGCCATTGTTCCGCATAACCTCGAACGCATCGTTAATACTCTCCATAAGGGATACTTGGATAAATAGGGGTAATTTTTCTAGCATTGAACACTCGATACTTGTCTCAGTTCTGTATCCCGCAAGGACGGTTTCAAAATAATCATCCATGAACTTTTTTCGTTTATCGGCATCTGGTTCAAATTGTATCCAGCCCACTCCGTGTGTCCAAAGACCCGCTAGGTCAAACATATACCAGCAGTAACATGAATTATCGAAATCGTATACCATTATCTGACCTGTATCAAAATCTATCGAATAATTCCCATCGTTGTAATCAAAATGGACCATACCAAAGGATTCGAGGTTCCTGTCCAACCCATCTAAGGCTTCTAGGAGCTCTAACAGCTTCTCCTTCAGCAATGGTAGCGAGCCGGGGATCAGTTTCTCGATATAGTCAGCATTGTACTTGTCAAAAAAACTAGACCGGCGATGAACAGGTTGGTATCCTTTCGATATCTGATGCAGTTTCCCCAGGACTTTACCACAATTGTAGTAATACTCGGTAATTGGAACGCCTTCCCGATACTGATAATGATTTTCTACGAGCAATTTTCCCCTTGCTTTCTTAAACAGACAGATAAAGAAGGTATGATTATTATGGGTGATCTCTTCCAGCAAATTCCCCTTCCGAGAGCTGACAACATCCGAGACACTTCCGCCATGCTCGAACAAATACCTGACATATTCCACTTCGGCCAGAAAATCCCCCCGGCTCCTGTCAGGCAAGAAAGCAATTCGGAGTATTGCGTCGTCACCCTCTTTCTCACAGGTATATACGACGTTCCGTCCTCCGTCATGTGCCGGTATCAGCTGAAATTCATAACCTTCCAATCCGTACAGCTCTGTTACTAATGAAAGTAAATAGGCATCACTGATTTTAACAACTTCGCAATGATTTATAAATATCTCCTCCAGTCAAATATTTCACAACGACTTCCCGCATTGAATGATAATCACCTTATTTAGCATTGAAACATCCTCCTCTAAGCTACTTCTCCATATTTTAGTTAAGGACTCCACCAAATTCTAGGGAAACTTTAAATATAATAAAGCGTTTTTACAAAACGATTACCGTATCAACCAAGTTATTTTGTGATGTGGCCTTCGTAAAATAATACTTTTCATTTGGAATAAGTCTCTGGCTTACGCGGGTACGGTTCTCCAATTTAATACAGGTAAGCATACAATAAGTCATCTCTCGGCGCCTTTACGATGAATACTCCAGCAGCACAGTCATTTCATACCGCATCTATACATCTCTCTCAAATAAACTTAGGGATATTTATAGCCAACCGGGAGTCGAAGCGCATTAAATGGCTTACGGTTGAATCTAAATCTAGTCCACTTCCCTCACTGGTTTCACGAAGACGGTTCGAAAAGCCTGCGCACCTTTCCAAATTTCTAACGGTTGCCACAGCTGTTAATCTGGTGAAAACGAACACATCGATGTTCTAACAGTTGGAATCCACGTTATATGTGCCGAATTCAATTCAACATATTAAAAACGTTAAAATAGCAGCATCTACAACCGTTAGATTCTTAAAAAGTGAAAAATCGGCCGATTAACAGCCATGGCAACCGTTAGTACTAAGGGGTATTGTTCGATCCTGTCCACCTTCGCGCAATCTGCCCACTAGGTCGTCATCGTTTCGATGAAGTGATTCAGAACACAGGTGCTACGAATATCGTACGACTGAAAAATGGAACTGCGGCTGCAGCAACGAGTATGTAGAAGAAGTGGATTTTTCTGAGCCAGGTATTCATGCGCATCCATCCTTACGACGACTACGTTAATTCAATCAAGTGCCCGTATAATATACTCGAAAAATCATACTAAATTGCCCTTCAAACGTTTACTCTATGGTTTCTATATGAAAATTCATACACATTTGCTCAAATTGACAAAAAAATAACGATTCAGTATGAATTTTCAAACAGAATCGCTGATAACGCAAAATTCGTATCGATGTTGTTCTCTATGATTCCGCCGTAATCCCCCACGATTTACCGGTAGTAATGCAACTATCGTTCCGTATACTCCACCTGCGGGCTTACCCTACGGAGTTCGGAGACTTGCCCACTCTGGCCGGTCCGGAGAAAAAGCTCATCTCCGCAGGCGAAGCGCAACACGTTTTGGAAAGGATTCAGGCAATTTACCAACGTGAATTTTTACTACGAAATTGAAGTCTAACGGCTGTATAAATCACTGCCTTCTTCGCTTAGCAACTAATAGCGTAACTTATAATAAGGTTAATCTCGTTATCGATTCTTTATTTCTGTGAGAATCATATCCCATAGCACGACATTCGTATTCGGCTTATCGTTTTCATTCCTAATCGTTATGGTAAGCTCTTTCGCCCCATACACGTCCATTTCAAAATAACTGGCGTTTTCGCTGCTGACGATCCTCTCGCTGACCTCGCCGTCCAAGGCGATGATCACCGTACTTTCACCCTGAGGGATGGCGTCCGGAACGCCCATGTTGCCAGAGAAGGTCAAATACTTCCCATCCAACGCGTACGTTACACTCGTTGATCCCGGGTTCTCTCTGCTCAACAAATTCACCTGAGGCTCCATTTGATGGCCCCCGACTTCAAATCCAGCGGGGCTGGGGTCCCAGGAGATCAAACCTTCCTTTACCGGAAGACTGTCGATCCCGACCTCTCTGCCTGCCTCGACGCTTGTTGCCTTCGCAATCCAATGATTTATCCCCTGGACTGCAATGATCGTTCCGAGCGAGAACAGAGCCGCCGCGGCGAAGATCATCCCTATTCCCTTCAAGGTATCCTTCGTGCGAGGCACCCATCTCTGCGCCATATACCCAACGACACCCCCTAGCACATTTGTGAGAATGTCGTCAATATCGAAGCTTCCCAGCCCGGTCGCCCATTGCAATGCTTCAAGAATCGAGATCGTAACGAGAAACAACCCTAAGAACCGGAGAAACCGGACCGATGCCACCCGCGGAACGAACATCCCATAGGGCAGGAACGCCGCAAAATTCGCAAAGTTATAAAACCAAAACCAGGTCACGTTACCCGTTGGTAAAGATAGTGAAATACCGTCCGGGATCAGATTATACCTATTCGCCCCATCGTGGATGCTATTGATCCGGTCAAAGCCGAAATACAGAAAATATAACATAAGTGCGGTATAAGCAGTTAGTCCGATAATCGTTGCGGTTCGAGCTTTTCCTACAATTATATAGACCTCTTTTCTAGCACTTGGTGCGACATGTTGAATGTTTCGGCATCATTATTATCAGTCCATGTGGGCGACGGCACTGATTTCAATCAGTTGCTCAGGGAAAGCCAACGTTGTCACGCCAATGAGACTGCCGGCAGGCCGATGCTGCCCCATATATTCTTTAAACAGCTGGATGCAAGGCTCAAAATGTTCTTCCACATTGGTCAGATAGATCTCAACATAAGCGAGGTTAGACTTTGTAGCACCAAATCCTGCCAGTACACGATCAAGATTCTCTAGCGTCTGCCTAGTCTGCGCCTCGATATCTCCTGCGCCGATCAATGTGCTCTGCATTATCGTGGGAGAATTGTCACGAAATGTAAATCGTGCCGTTGACGGAATAACCTTGGGAAATGCCGCTGCCTTCTTCCCATGCAACACCGTGATTATAAGTTCTAGCCATCATTATTTTGTACACTCCTTTAGCTTAAAGTACGATTAGTATAAAATGGAGACAACTAAAAAAGTAGTACGCACTTTATGGATAGATACTACCAGAAAGGATAGTGTAAACATGGGTATGGCTCAATACAAAGGTAAAGTTAAAGATATTCAAGATACTCCGTTCGGATATACATTATCAGTTATTGGCGGAAAATGGAAGATGGTGATTATTTACCTTTTGGCAGAAAACGAACCGGTTCGTTTTAATGATCTGAAGAGACAGATTGGGGCTATTACTTATAAAATACTGAGTTCACAACTCAAAGAATTAGAGAGAGATGGCATGGTTGAGCGGAAAGAATATCCGCAAATTCCTCCAAAAGTCGAGTACCGTCTCACAGAGAAAGCGAAAACACTGCTGCCTATTTTGGAAGGCCTATGTGAGTGGGGGGCAAAAAACCAACACCCTTGAGTCTGCTTCCTCTTTTGGTATAACAGCTCGCCTTATTCCCGAATTTGTATCCCTAATTTTCCCCTGGTATGCTTGGTTTCAATTTGAGTATGCGCCATGCGCAGAGCTGCCTCACTCAGAGGGAATATGTCGCTGATGTGGACCTTTAGCCTTTGATCCTGCATCCACTCATGGATCTGTTCCAGTTCTTCACGCTTCGGATCGACAATGACAAATTTACCATTCACATCATATGCTCGTGTGATGTCGGCAATGTCTGGAGTTACAATTGAAACCACCCTACCGCCTTTCTTCAGTACTTTGCAATTTCTCTCTTGCTCCAGACCAACAATGAAATCAAGCACCATATCCACGTCCCTGACGACCGCAGAGAAGTCAACGGCCGTATAATCGATGACTTCATCCGCTCCTAGTTGGCGAATAAATTCATGATTTCTTGAGCTTGCTGTTGCAATAACATGGGCACCCGTTAACTTGGCCATTTGAATTGCTATATGCCCAACACCGCCTGCCCCGCCATGGATGAGCACACGTTCGCCTTCCTTCAACTCCCCATAACGGAACAATGAATGCCAAGCGGTTAAGGCAACGGCAGGCAACGCTCCCGCTTCATTAAATGATAGGTTAGAAGACAGTTTTGCGATTTGGGTTCCTTCGGCAACCGCATATTCAGCATAGGTTCCTGAACTCCCCAAGCCGAATACTCGGTCTCCTCGCTTCACATGTTTTACCGCCGCTCCCACTTCCTTAACCACACCTGCAAGATCCAGTCCTAGAATATGAGGAAATTGATGTACCGGAAAAACCTCCTGCACCAGACCTGCCCGGATGTTGCTATCGACAGGATTAACGGAAGTCGCAACTACCTCCACAAGAACTTGGTTGTCGTTAAAGGCGGGTTCGGTCACTTCCTGTTCTTCTAGCACATCTGGATCCCCGTATCCATGAATCGTTATCGCTCTCATACTTCTTACCTCCCAATTTATGAACATACGTTGATTAATTAACACTCGTCTAATACAATAAAATTGTAAGTCTTGATCTGGAAGAGTTCAATCGTTAATCATGCTTGGATTGTTCACTAATCAACATGATTTTCATAAATGTTCATTTTATATAGGAGGTAGTAACGATGACCGTGGATCGCCGAATCTTAAAATCGCGGGAAGCCATAAAAAAGGCCTTTTTCGAGCTCATGGCTGAAAAAGACTTCAAAGATATTACCGTTCATCTCATATCGGAAAGGGCCAACCTGAACCGGGGCACGTTCTATTTGCATTACTTAGATAAGTTTCAACTGCTAGACAAATGCATTGAGGAACAATTTGCCGAACTACTGCGGATCTGTGCATTACAGGGGCACGACCCAACACATTTCCCTACATTCGATTCCATTCTTGCGACCACGGAATATTTGGAAGATCATTACCAGTTCTATACCTCGATGTTGAATAATGAGGGGATGCCTTCCTTTCGGGATCGCATGCACCAATTCATGGTGAAGGGTATACAAGAACAGGTGAATATGAGCGGCATCAATAAAGGGATGAACAAGGATATTCTCGTTCAATTCATGGCTTCAGCGATCGTAGGCATCGTGGAGTGGTGGATCCTTAATAAAATGCCTGTCCCTGCCAACCAATTGGCTCGGGAATTATGGGCCCTGCTGGAAAGAAATCAAATCCATAAATAGTGACTCTTCTTCTTCAAATCTCATTCGTCTCTATCTGTAAATGTGCGCCATGCTCCAGAATCGGTTTAACGGCCGGACAGGTATATGATCCATCATCACAACCACTCCATAGTTCATTTTTTGAAACTAATGCACTTAAATGTAACTACTTTCCAAATATACCCGATCGATTACGATGTAAATCGAGAAACGAAACCCTAAAAGTGATCGTTTACGGTAAGACTGCCTCGCATGGGCAGTCTTTCTTCAAGTAGCGTTACGAACGGGTAAAAGCAATCAATAATGTGTCCTCACTGGAGTAATCAAGAACTCTGTAAAACAACACAGCGTATCTCTTTAAGGCGAAGTCAGCAAGGAACAGTATATTCTCACCGGCTACAGACAGTACCAAATGCATCACGTTATCCTTGTTCGCTTCCGGCGTTCCGGGAACTTGCCGTAAGTCATAATCGAACGGATTTCCCCTCCTAATGCTTGCGCATAGAATGCAGCCTGTGTTCTCGCGTCCTCCGATTGAATGTAAGTGTTATGCGACGAATCTAAGAAGGAAAAATCGACTTACCTGCATTTTTTAAGTAGATGGCAATTCTGTAATTCCGAGTCACAGTGTTAGAGACGCCTCAACAATCTTTTGCCGCTGAATTCCAGGGAAACTTTAACTATAATCAACCTCCTGGCTCATCTCTTGACTTAAGTCAATGCACGAAACCAGCCCCCTAGTTACAATGTAGTCATTACTTGAACTTAGGGGGTGTTTTCATGGATATTCCAAGGATTCTCTTCTTAATTCTGCTTAGTGACTCCGGCGTAATGCCGAGATAACTAGCCAGTTGATGTTGGGGTACCCGGTCGATCAGCGAAGGGCGTTTCATTAGAAGTGTCTTGAAGCGTTCTTCAGGCGAAGAAGCGATAAAAGCAGCGAATTCCTCTTGAACCTCACTGAAGTTCTCCTCTATCATCCTTCGAGTCATTAATTCTAACTGAGGATGCTTGTCATACATGTCCTGTTCCTTATCCAGATCGCCAACGACCATGACCGAATCTTCTACACACACGAAAGTGTAATCGGAAGACTTGTCAGGTTTGTGATAATTGAAAATCGCGATGGCTTGCTCCTCGGTGTAAAAATTGGACGTAACCTCTCTACCCTCTTCATCGAGCGAATACTGCCTTACGCAGCCTTTCAAGATGAAATAGCATGCTGTAGGAATATCTCCTTGATGGAAGATAACGGTTCCTTTTGAAAATTCCTCCGTACAAATTTCGTTCATTATGGCTTGCTGATCTTCCTCGTTAAGGGAAGTCCACCTCGATATGTATTTATATAAAATATCTTTCATTGCCAGTGCCCTTCAGCTCCTTCTCTTCCGTTTCTTCTCTTATTCATATTCTAACGGTTGGGGCTTATTGTAAAGGGCCGATGCAAAGGAGCATTTAAAATTACCGGTAGGAGGGAACACCCATGAAAGCAATGGTTCAAAACTCGTATGGTCCACCGGAAGTTATTAATCTGCAAGAAGTCGCAGAACCGTCGCCTGGAGACAAAGAAATTCGCATACGTATCCAGGCAGTGTCAGTAGGGCCGTCGGATTGCGCTTTTCGCAAGGGCGATCCGTCGATGATTAAATTGATTTATGGATGGTCCAGGCCGAAATATGCCATTGGAGGATGCGAGCTAGCGGGAGTGATCGATGCCGTCGGCAAGGAAATACAGCATTTTAAGCCAGGGGACCGCGTCTTGGGGATGAGCGTTAAAACCTTCGGTGCTTACGCCGAATACAAGTGTCTTTCCGAAGAAAGCCCTCTTGCGGTTATACCGGACACCCTCACCTTCGAAGAAGCTGTCGCCGTCTGTGACGGAGGAGCCACAGCATTGACGTTTCTAAGGGATAAGGCGAAATTGCGGGGAGGACAGAAAGTACTAATTAATGGCGCCTCAGGGGCCGTAGGCATCTATGCGGTGCAATTGGCCAAATACTATGGCGCTGAAGTAACCGGTGTTTGCTCTGGCGGCAACGAAAGTCTGGTAAGAAAAGCAGGGGCAGATTTTGTTATTGATTATACCCAGGAAGATTTCACGAAGGCGGACAAAGTCTATGATGTCGTTTTTGATGCTGTAGGCAAATGTTCCTTCTCGGCATGCAAGCGCGCGCTTACGGCCAAGGGAATTTATCTGACGACCGCACCCAGTTTGTCTATCCTCCTGCAAATGATGTGGACATCTCTGTTTAAAGGCAAAAAGGCTGTTTTTGCAACAGCCGGGCTTATGCAAAATAAAACGAATTTGACGTTTCTCATGGAACTCGCCAACCATGGAACACTGAATGCCGTGATTGATCGTCGATATCCTTTGGAGCGTCTGGCGGATGCCCACGAATATGTAGAGACCGAACGTAAAAAAGGGAACGTCATCATTCATTTCTAAAGTCAAACGTCCCTTATCGTTCAGAAGCTTGCGTTAAATTATCTATTCCCGGCAAATAATCAACTTGTTACCGATCGGAAGTTTGACATGGACATCGCTACCACCTTACCAAATTCCTCTACGCCCCCTAATTTATTCTTGCATCTAACTTACTTCGTCGTCGTATTGAAATTTAACCGAATGACCAGATGCGAAATCGTAGCAATTCAGAAGAAATCCACTTGTGGATCGAATGCTATACTGAGTTTATAAAAATTCAAATATGACGAAGAAAGGATGTACGAACAATGGCTAAACACACAACCTACATTTTATCCGAGGATGCAAGATCACAAGCTGAGTTTTACACGAATGCGCTAGGAGGAGAGGTTCTCTCCATCATGACATACGGACAGCTGCCCGATTCAAATGACGCCATCAAGGACAAGGTCGTTCACCTGAGCCTTGTGGCGGGCGGAGTTAATCTCTACATGTCTGACTCCTTCGAACCGATTCATTGCAGGAACAATATCAACTTGTCACTGGAATTCGCAACGGAGGACGAAGCTCGCGAAGCCTTCGCGAAGCTTGCGGAAGGCGGCAAGGTGAAGTACCCCTTAGAACCTGCTTTCTGGGGCGCCCTGCACGGACAGCTTGAGGACAAATTCGGCGTGCTGTGGATGATTTCCAACGAGGTTAAACCGAGCTAGACAGATCGCGCGTCCACTCCCCTATTACACTGGTTGGCCATTAGGCTGACCTTTTTATATTTTCCAGACCATAGACTCTACTTCCGCTACCAGGATTGATTCTTTAGATTGAGAAAGTTCTGCATAAGCAACGGCAAAGATACAAGAATCGGGGGATCATCTTGCCGGGCAGGATGAAGCATGACTTCCTGGTAATGTACAGGTGTATGAGGTTGAACGACAATCGGCGCGTGCGATCGGGTACGCAAGGTAGCATGCGGCAGCAGGAAATCCTTCGTCTGCATCTCCCAAGAGACAGACGTTGCCATCAAATAATAAGTGCCAGGCCTGACATCCACAAAACGGAAGCGCCCCAATGAAGGAAGCAGCGTCCGTATAATGGGAGCCCTTCGGGGATCGCTGCCCGATCTAATCCGATATCGCGAATGGTCAAGCCGTCTGCAGCAGCAGGTCTTTGGCCTTCTGCAATCGGAGAGCCGAGACATAATACAAGGGCGGAAGCCCGATCTTCTCTTTGAAGATGCGCGTAAAATGATATGGGCTGTATAACGCAATGTCGGCCAGATGCGAAAGTTGAAGCGGTTCGTCAATATGCTTGAATATAGGCAATGACTTCGTCGATTTCTGAATAATGGTCTGTTCCCTCTTTCACCACGCCGTCACCCCGTTTTGAAAATTTCTCATGCTTTACTATATTTCAACCCAGACCCGACTTTATCGACAATGGTTGTACCCTGATCTTGACTTCCGCTCTTGTGACGTCTGCCTTACAGATCGTTTTTACCGCTTATCTAATAGATTCTAATTGAAAAGGATTAAAGCAACGATTAGCAGAAGCAAAAGGATTACCGCGGACCCCAGAATTTTGATCCAGACTGGTGTTGTATAACGCTCGGTACTGTTTTTAATTTCCTGCTGCTTACGCCATCCATACTTAGTCATACCTTTTGGTTTGTATACCGACAAGATTGTTGCCACAAGCACGACTAACAGCCCTCCACTTGGGTGTACGATGTGAATGGAATCCTTCAAAATACTTAGGTCGGTGCTCGACAATGTACTTTTTGATGCTATGGAAGCTGCATGGTTGAGCTCTACTAAGTATGCGACCAACATAAACAGGGCTATTACAGTAAACAAAAGCTTAAAAGAGATCCAATAATGACGGAACAATCCCCACCTGGTGCCAAGGGATAACGCAACTCCGGTGAGCAGCGAGGCAAAAGCCACAGGGACCACAATAAAATTAACAACCATGGACATCATTTGAATAGCAGATCGTATCGTATCGGCATCTTGATTGTTTAGGAGATAGGCGGCTAGGGGGATATAAGCGGCTGCAGAGCCGAGCCATCCCATGGTAGTAATTACATGTATAGCGAGTACAAGCTTACGGAGAGAGGGTGAAAGAGTCATGTGACCCTCCCCCTTGCCCCATTTAAAACAGATGCTGCACCTATTGTCATGAGATGCTGTGGAGGCAAACCCATTAGTATTCTTCCGTATAGTTCTAGTCCAGTCGATGCGGTAGTCAGCGCATGATTGGAACCACCTCGAATGTCCCGGAATATTTGGGACAAGCGATTGGAGTCGGCAATCACACTCCCTCCGCTCTCTGCCATTAGCAGATCTACGGCTTCCCAGCACAACATGGCTGCATAGGTCATATCTGTCTGCAGCTGTGCCATTTCCCTTAAACTAAACGGTTCTGTGTTTTGCACGTGACGCTCCAAATGGTTAATCGTTCGACTGATATGAAGATGAGCGGATTCGACCTTCATCGCCGCAAGTCCTACTTTATATTGAATATGACCCACTGCCGCTTGAGAAGTATGAACCGTCATCGAAATTCCCTTATGAGGTGCTCGTTCAACAAAATACTCGACAGCCCCCCTGGCGAGTCCGAGAATTGCGCTTATTCCTGTTGTGATACTGATAATAAGCTGACCGTAAGGCCTGTATCTGTCACGCCCCTGCAACTGGGCAGGCAGCGAACCTTCCTGATGGGTAACGACATATTTGTCGGGGATGAACACATTTTTGATTTTCAGACTATTGCTTGCGGATCCTTTTAAACTCATCGTATACCAATCATCAACAATCGTCACTTCACTCATCGGCACAACGGCCAGCATCATCTCAACAGCTTTGCTTTCTTGCATGGACTTTACGTCCTTCAAGTTCAACAAGGCATGTGTGGCATGCTTTGAACCTGAACCGAACCTCCACAATCCTTCCTCTACCAAATATCCTCCGTCTACTTTCTTCAAGACCGTTTTTTGTGCCAGCAACACAGAACAAAAGCGGATCTCCTCTACCGGGTTATAGATCGAATCTAATACGACCGGAGGTAAGGATAGTGCTGCATTATAGTTATTTCCGTTGATGATTTGAACGACCCAGCCAACAGAACCATTCCCCTTGGCCACCTCGGATACAATCTCGACCATGGCGCGAATACCAACCTCATGACCCCCGTACTCTTTCGGTGTGCCCAGCTTAAACAGCCCCGCATCTGAAATTTTTTGAATCACTTCTTCAGGAATATGCCGTTCTTCATCAATCATCGTACCGAACTTCTGCAGATAGGGAACTAACTCGGCTGCCCGGTCTAGCAATTGCTGTTCAAGTTCAGTGAGCTGACATTCTGTACTTAAATTGGCCATTAATATCCACTCCTTAATTATACACATGTATATTTAAAGTGTATTTGTAGAATAAATAGTATAATGTATAATTAATTACCACAACCGATAAAATCAGGGATATGTCGAGAAACGATACAGGGAGAGGAATCTGTCATGGACCGTAAAACAACCGAAGACCTTCGAGTTAAAAGAACGCGTAAGCTTTTATACACTGCTCTGTTAGAGTTAATGGACAAACACCCGTTTGAGAATATCACAGTGAAGCAGATCTGTGATCTGGCGATGGTACATCGAACTACGTTCTACACACATTTTCAGGATAAATTCGATTTGCTTTCACGTGCGATGAAACAAATTGCGGAGGAAGAATTTAAGGGCTTTGTTGATGCCTCCTTTTCTCCATCCGAAAATTTCCGGGAATTATTCTCTTTGGCCAAGAAACATAAGAAATTGTTTTCCATTCTTCTAGCGGAAGAGAGGGATTCCTTGAGGAGTCTGTTGCGAAAAGAAATGGGGAGGGGCATCAAAGAATACTTGGCCCAGCATAACTCGATGGATGAAATTTCCGTCGACATGCAAATCAAAATAGAGGCCTACATCGGAGCCGTGCTTGGTGTGGTCACTTGGTGGATTGATAGCAACGTGCCTATCGATCACGAGGAACTATTTTCAAAAATGAATATTTTTTCAGAAGAGAGATTCGCAGAATAACCTCTTAGCTGAGGAGTGACTATTGTGATCCGCTCATTGCAGCTTGCACCGGTACCAGCCGGTGGAGCATCAGGACCAATTAAGAAAGATTTGCTTCTGAAAGGACGGGGCGCATAGTTTCGAATAGTAAAAAGGTCCTCATTAGCTACAAAACAAAGCTAACCGGACCTCATCTTTCCATCCCTTATCATTACAGTCTCTTTGAAACGTCTTTACCTCCCACCACATTAAACCTTAAACCGGTATCCCGCGCCCCATACCGTCTCGATAAACTGGTGCTGCGACGGGTCTTTCTGGATCTTGTCACGAATCTTTCCGACATGAACCGTGACCGTGGCGGAATCGCCGAAGTTCTCGATCCCCCAAACCTTATCCAGCAGCGCATCCTTGGAGTATACCCGATCCGGGTTTTCTGCGAGGAAGAGCAGCAGATCAAACTCTTTTGCCGTGAGCGAGACTTCCTTCCCATGCAGCGTCACCCGCCTGGCATCGACCTGAATCACAAGTCCGTGGATGTTCAGCTCGCGCGGCTTCCGGACCGGCGGAGCACCGGCGCCAGCCGCAACCCCTGTCAAACGGTCATACCGTTCGAGATGTGCCCGCACCCGCGCAACAAGCTCGGAGGGGCTGAACGGCTTGGTCACGTAATCATCCGCGCCTAACCCCAATCCCCTGATTTTGTCGATATCCTCCTTGCGGGCGGAGACCATCAGTACCGGAATAAACTTCGTTTCCCGGATCCGCCGCAACAGATCAAAGCCGTCCATACCAGGCAGCATGACGTCCAGAATAATCAGGTCGTATTCTTGCTCCAGCGCTTCCTTGAGCGCCTCGTTGCCGTCTGCCCGAAGGGTAACCTCATAACCATGAACTTCGAGGTAGTCCCGCTCCAACTCCGCGATCGCTAGGTCATCCTCGACGATTAACACCTTCCGCTTCGACATCTCACACACTCCAGTCACGTTCTATTCTGAACCATCGGGATGGTAAACATCACAGTCATGAACCGCCCCGGCTCGCTTTTTGCATAAATCATTCCACCATGGCGCCGGACAATCTGCTTCGCGATCGCCAGGCCCAACCCCGTGCCAGCCGCGTTCTGATTCCGGTTTACATCCCCGCGGTAGAAACGGTCAAAGATTTGCTCCAGCTCGCTCGGATCCATCCCGGGTCCGTTGTCAGTCACCGCAATAACCCATTCCCCCGCTTGCTGGCCGAAATGAACGTGGATCGTTGGATTCTGTTTATCCATAAATTTCACCGAATTACCGACAATGTTGAGGATGACGCGCTTGATCTTCTGGGCATCCATCGTCGCGACAGCGTCCGCCCCTGCTTCGTAATCGCCCGTCAGACGAACGCCGGCGCTCTCGTACTCCATACACAGCTCATTTATCGTTTGCCGATAGAACTCCTGGAGCGGCACCGCTTCGAAGTCGAACCTCTCCTGTTCCTGATCCAGCTTGGAGTACAGGAACAGGTCGTCAATCATTCGGTCCATGTCGAGCGTCTTCGAATGAATGACGTCGATATACTTTCTAAGCTTCTCCGGATCATTCGCTACACCTTCCCGAATTCCCTCAACATATCCTTTAATCGAGGTCAGCGGCGTCTTCAAATCATGCGAAATATTCGAAATCAGCTGTTTGCGGCTCTCTTCCATCGCCAACTGGGCGCCGATCGCCCGCTGCAGCTCACTGCGCATCTTCTCGTACGAGCGAATGACGCTGCCCACCTCATTGCGAACCTCCGAGTGCAGACTGAAGTTCAGATCCCCTTCCGCGATACGGCGGGAGCCCTGCTCGAGCTGCCGCAGCGGCCGTACGATATCCTTCGTCGTGATCCAGATCAACGGAACCAGGATGATACCGAATATAACCGCAATGACTAGAAATACGAAGATGTGGAATTGGTTGTCCTTGGTCCCCGTCTCCGTCACATTGGCGATGAGATAATACGATAAGGGATCGTCCATTCCAGGAAAATCGTAGCGCACGGAGAGCAATTTGCGGCCCTCCCACTCAGTCATCACGAACGCCTCGTCCGCATGCTTCCCAGAAGTTGAAATGTTCTTCTGCATCTGCGCCAGGAACGCTTCCCCTTCTCTCAATTTACCATAGCTTGCCCATTGGTCTCCCTGCTGAACAACAACGAAGCCCCCGAACGGCTCCAGCCGATCTCCAATTTGTTCAGCGAACGAGGGGGACGCCAGCTCTTCTGGCATATACCGCTCCGCATAACGCAGGTCTACGAACAGATCAATGCCTCGATGGATCGCGTCCTCTGCAGTCTGTTCCTTTACAATACTGTTCGCGAAATAAGAAAGGAAGGCCGTGACGACACCAATCCCAGTCGCCGTAACGATTACTGCAGTCAGGATGATGCCGATAATATACGTTAAAATAAGCTTAAGCCGAATGGACATGAGTTAGACTTCTTTCTTTTGAAAGGCTAGCAAGCCCGTAATAATGCCCATAATATAGTAAGCTGTCATAAATAGCAACGCCGTTACAGACGGTCCGAAATCGCCTCTATACAGGAGCGGATGCAACCAATCCGCGAAGTCCGTTAGGAAGAACCGGTTCAACTGCGGCTGGAAAAAACCAACGACACCCATCGTCATCCACAACACAATGCCGACGACCATTCCGACCCCGCCGCTCCCCGTCCACAAGGACACACTGTTTGCCAGCACCACTAACAAGCCGCAGAAGAGGATCGCGCCGACGACCTCGGCCATAGTCACCCCAAGCGTGGACAGGGCAGACATGCCCCTAAGCACGATGTTTCCGAAAAACGTGGGGATGAACACACTTAGGACAATCAAGCCGCCCGCCGTCCATCCTGCAAGTGTTTTTCCCATAAAAAGGGTCCCCCTGCTGACTGGAAGCTTCAGCGCATTCTTGATGGTGCCATTCTTAAATTCGCCCGCCATGAGGTCGCTGCCAAGCGAAACCATGAACAAGGGCAGAACGACTGCAAGCAGCAGCTCCAGCGCGGTCACCGGCAGGTTCCCGCTCAGTCCGACGCGTTCGCCAATCAAGACGAAGATCACACCGATGAGGAAGGAGAGCGTCAGCAGCACCTTCAGCTTGCCTCCACGGAACAGCTTGCGCAGCTCTTCTCCAGTGAGATAAATAATGGATGCCATCATGCGGCTCCGCCCCTTTCCTTGGCTGTACAGTACAAATAGTAGTCCTCAACGCTGGCGAACGACTCTCGAATCTGGGCAATGCTTGAGCTACCGACCTGTTTTCCCTCATAAATAATACAAGCATGTGTAATCCAATCTTCGATTTCGTGTACCTGATGAGAAGAGATGACAACACTCATCCCCGTCTCCGTTACAAGGCCTCGAAGCATGGCCGTCATCTCCCGGCGTCCCTCGATGTCCATGCCCGAGAACGGCTCATCCAGCATCAGGAGCTTCGGCCGATGGAGCAGCGCGCTGGCAAGCTCGATCCGCTGCTTCATGCCGGTGGAATACTTCTTGATCTTGATCTTGTGGTGCCTGGTCATGCCTACGAGTTCCAGCGTCTCTTCGATCCGCGCTTCGTCGATACCTGGATACAGCTTGGAGTACAGATTCAGATAGTCGCTTCCTGTAAAATAGCCGTAAGGGGCCGGCTCGCCAATCATCAGGCCCATGTGCAGTTTCGTCAGATCAGGCCGCTCCGCGACGGAGATGCCGTTCCAGCGTGCTTCCCCGCGGTCGGCTGTGACCCAGCCGGCCATCGCCTGCAGCGCTGTCGTCTTCCCGGCGCCGTTCGGGCCCAGCAAGGCTGCAACCTCACCGGGATGTACGGTGAGGTTAAGCCCCTGGATGCCTCGGCCGCCGGGGTAGACCTTTGTAAGATCGCAGACTTCAAACATAAGTTAGATCCTCCCCGAAATGAGCTATTAGCTGCGGCCTTCGAACGCTTCGGCGTCAATGATCTCTATGGACTTGCCAGCAGGATGATACACATCAGGCGTTGTGGCGTTGATGCCGCTGATGCCGCCTTCGCCTTCCATCTTCACGCGATGGGTGACGCCCGCTTTGTCCTTGCCGCTCACCTCAAGCTTGCCTTGCACCCCTTGCAGCCTGTTGTCCGCATCGACCGTCAGTTGCAGACGCAAATGCTCAATTGCGACCTCCTCTGTCAGCTCCGGCAGCAGCTCCTCAAGATTTGCCGCTTCAAAACCCTGGAAGAAAGGAATCTGTTTTAGCCTCCCCCACTCTGACGGCACTTCCGAAGCTTTCGAGTGTTCCCTTTTGTCGTCGGCCGATGCCACGTCCATCAACAAACGGATCACAAGTGGAACCTCCTCTTTGCTAACGTCGACCGTAATCGTCTTTGAACGATCCGCATGATTCACTACACTGAAATTATCCTTGAGGTCGCCAACTATGAAATCGAGAAGCGCTTCCTCTGCTTTATTCATCGGACGATGATCGAAGTCCCCCTCTTCCTTCCATTCATGGTGCTTCCCGGCATGCTCATCGTCCAGGTTAATCACCTGATAGTCCAAACCGTGCGTCCGGTCTACGAGATAGGCCGTGTCATCGCCACTGCTATACATGCTGCCGCTGCGTTCAACGCCCTTGAGGGTGAAGTCAAAGTCGCTGCTTACGCTATGCTTATCTTCCGCTGCCTTGAACTTCGTCAAGCCGTCTGCCGCCAGCACCGTCTCGCCATTCAGCGTAACCGCGAAGTTCCCGTTCACCGTTGCACTCTCAATCGTTTGCTCCGACATCTGGTTCGCTTTCAGCACCTCTTTGAAGGCCTTGTAACCATCTATCTCCGGCGTGGAGGCAAATGCCGCCACCGAAAACATACTTACTGCAGCCAACGATGCACCGATCATCAATACTTTGCTTTTCTTTTTCATTTCCAACTCGCTCCTTTAAGGTTGTATGGCTTCTCTTTCGTGCCTACAACCTTAGTTTAGAGGAGGAGTCTAAAGTCCCTCGAAAGGAATAATAAAATATTTCTAAAATGTAAAATCCGGAACGTGACGAAGGCAGCCGTATAATATACTTGAAAAATCATACTAGATTATCCTTCAAACGTCTGATTCTATGGTTTTATATGAAAATTCATGCATAATTGCTTAAATTAAAAAAAGAATAACAATTCTGTGTGTTTTTTCGAACAAAAATCGTTTTGGTGCAAAATTTGTATCGATGTTGTTCTCGATGATTCCACCCCTATAATAGAAAATTCACCCTAAAAAGCTGACCCTACTTATGTTCCGGTTCACCGTGCTGCCTGCAACGGAAAGTTTTAGGGCCATCCTTTTTTACGGAGTGGCCCTTCTTGATCTCGCTTGATTCAGTTCAGCTACAGTAAGCAACAAAAACCGTATCGTTCGCCGATACGGTTCTTGTGCGTCATTCCGTAAATTCCGTAAGTTTACCTATAAGCATTTCCAGCTCATTGAAACTTTTAACGATTTCCTCAACCATTGCTCGTTGATCATCCATGCTGGCCATGATTTGCTGTACAGCCGCTGTAGATTGCTCGGTCACACTTGAAATGGAGGCAACTTCAGTGACGATGGAATTGGATGAAGCCCGGAATGATTTGGACTTCTCTTCTACCTCGGATGCCTGCGCCGAAACCTCACGCGCATCCATCGCAATACGATGGAATACTTGTTCCGATTCCGAGGAGGATATCATGCTTTCGCTTACTGCCGCATTCCCTATGGCGACCTTTTCGGTTAGCGCCTTCGTGCCTACATCGATTTCTTTAATAATATTCGAAATGCTCTCGGTTGACAGACGTGAGTGCTCGGCCAATTTTCTAACTTCCGTAGAAACGACCGCAAATCCTTGTCCATGTTCTCCGGCCCGGGCTGCTTCGATCGCTGCATTCAGCGCCAGCAAGTTGGTTTGATTGGCAATTTCTCCAATGGTATTGGACATCTCGTCAATCTTCATAATCTTCTCGTTTAATTCCTTCACTTCCACAATGATATCCTGGAATATATCGTTCACCTGAGAAATCTGATCGTTTAGCTTATGTACTTGTTCATTCCCCATTACCGTCGCTTCAACCGTTTGGTCAGAAAGCCGTTTCATGGCCTCTGAACTATCCGTCATCATTTGAACATCCCGATGGGATTCTTGAATCGTATCTGAAATATCAGTAATACTTACAGCTTGGGATTCAATGCCCTTCGCAACCTCCGAGAAACCGATTGTTATTTCCTTCGTTAATTGGCCCGAGTGATCGACATGATGCTTGAGATTCCGATAAAATTCATTCAATACTTGGATGGAATGCTTTAGCTCTTGCAGTAATGAATCTGCTATCGATTTGGCCTGCATGGCCTCACGGCTGCGCTGTTCAGCCCCGACAAATAGCCGCTCGTTCAATCTGGCTGCCACGATTGTCATGATTCCATAAAAAATCAACATAATATTCGAGGACATCATAGCGGATACATCCCCGCCCCCTAACCATACTTTGGCGTTGAGACCAACCAGATTCACTATGCTGAACAGCATGATCGGTTTATAGCTGGGATAAATAAGCAGGAAAGCAGAAAGAAGAAAATACACATCTAATACAGGTTTCTGAACGTCATATACGGCAAAAATAAGCAGGAGAACCATGAGCCCGCCGAACAGATATGGCGTTAACCTTATCCATTTTCGAAGTCGATTGAGAACGGTAAGGGAAGCAGCAAACAATGCGCCAACACCTAAAATCCAAATACTTTCATAGTTTCCTGTTGACACAAGGAAAATCGTAAAAATAACATTAATTCCCCATAATACATTTGTAAGCAGCTTATTTCTTTCCAAAAACACCGAATCAAGTCTGTCCATGAGCATCCCTCCAAGTTGACAACTATAGTTGTTGCTCGATATATTCGACACTATTTTACATAATCCTTTGTAAGTCGACAAAATACTTCAATATCGGCAGAACAATAAAAAGAGCTGACTAACGCAGCTCTTTTTCACCTATTGTCTCTTTATTCTATCGTCTTGTTTTAAATGATTGCACCTTCCTTAAGGAAAAGTTCTAAGTGCATTCCCGTTTAACATCGATATCATCTCTGCAATATGCTCTATTGATTCTTTAAATCCTCCATTTGCCCATTTGGTAATTATGGCTACAGTGCCATAAGTGCAATAATCACTTATATACTCAATATCTTTATGATCCAACTTAGGATTTAGGGTTTTTATTTGTTCCTGAAACTCATGATCCGATCTACTAAGTAATTGAATTAGAATGTCTGAATAGCCGTTTTCTCCAAAAATCAGCTTGCTATAACCTCGATTTAAATAGATTAATTCTAACCATGTCGATACTGGCATTTTTTCTTCATAAGATCCTTGCTTTTCCCACTCGTTAACGAAGTCTCTATATATCTCTGCCTCAATCTGCTCTAACATATCAAAAGGGTTGCTGTAATATTGGTAAAATGTGCTTCTGTTTACATCAGCGCCATCACAAATGTCTGTTACAGTTACACTTTTAATACTTTTCTCGTCTAGCAACTTCATTAGACTGTTTATCAGCGCATTTTTGGTCTTGCGCACTCTGCGGTCTTCTTTGTTCATAAAACCACTCCAATTTCCAACAGTAATAAGGTTATTTGTTGATTATCTTGCACATTACCCCTCGTTTGATGGTTGAATTTCTATATACAAAACATTATGATGCAGACATAGCAAAAACGCAACAGATGGTGGTTATCATACACATGTTGGATTATCACACATATGAAGGAGTCAATTATATGGATAAGAAAGTTGCGCTTGTCAGTGGAGCTAATAAGTCAATTGGTTTTGAGGTTGTTCGGGAACTTGCAAAGTTGGGCATGATTGTATATTTAGGAAGCCGCGATGAAGCGAATGGAACTAAAGGGGCTGAAGAGCTTAAAGTTGACGGAGATGTTCGCTTTATACAATTGGACGTATTAGACGAGAACTCAATGGTGCTGGCAATCAAGAAAATCGAACAGGAGCACGGAAAACTTGATGTACTAATTAATAATGCCGGGATAGCCTCCGCAAGTTCTGATTTTAAAGATTTTTCGGCATCTACGGTTTCTATTGATGAAGTGAAGGCGGTATTTTCCACGAACTTTCTAGGATCTGTTCGTCTTACGCAACTGGCACTTCCATTGTTACGGAATTCAAAGTCGGGACGTATCGTAAATACATCTAGTCAGGCAGGCAGCTTTGAATTTATGACAGATGTTGAAAATAAATACCCAAAACCTTTTGCATATTGCACATCTAAACTTGCCCTGAACGGTGCAACAGTGTTATTTGCAGATGAACTACGCGATACTGGAATTAAGGTGAATGCTGCACATCCGGGATTGGTTAGCAGCGCACTTAGCAATTATATGGGGAATCGTACAGGGCAGGATGGCGCCAAAATAATCATTCAGCTTGCTACTCTAGATGATGATGGTCCAACAGGCGGGTTCTTTGATGAAAATGGAGTAGTTCCGTGGTGACATCTGTGCACGAATGGAGAGATGCTGCTGGGTGTGGACCTATGCAGCTGACTACCGCATCAGTACCGGCCATGGCTTTGACTAGGCCAAGCACGTCGAATACATCTCCCGGGGCTATCGGCGAATAATGATATGCTTATAAAAACAACCATTGATGACATGAAAGTCAGCAATGGTTGTAATTCGGCATAACTGTTCACTTGTCGATCAAATCGGTTGTCTTACTGTACAGTTATCGTATAGGCATTAGAGGAGCCTACCGGCGCCGCATTGAAATAAGCGCTGTTATGAACGGCCCCCGGGAACTTAACTCCGTATGTAATCCCGCCTCCGCCATCCTTGACACCTATAATTTCTACCACACTTGGAACTGGAATATCAACTGCCACCGGGTTATTCATAATATTTATGTCCGTTTGCAGGATATTGCCGTCCACTTTCACCGTAACGACATCCCCGTCTTCCGCGGCGAAGTCCCAGATCAGCATGCGGCTTGTCGTCGTATTTTCCTTCATCTCAATCTTGAAGTCTCTGGCTGCGAGGTCCGCCAAATCATCTGATGAAACTAAAAGGACACCGGCCTGCATCCCTTTACCGATCCCATCCGACTGAACATCCTTTATAGTGCTAGTTGAACCCTGAAAATATATGCCCATCCCAAACGCGATCAACACCGTAATCCCGATCCATAATCGATGCTTATTTTTCTTTTTTTCTGTAGAAGATGACCTGCGGTTGACGGATGACTCTGTATATTCTAATGGAACATCGTCATTTTCCGTTTGTCGAGACTCATATTGGTTTGTAGCGTGTGACTTCGGCCTTTGCTTGTTTTGTCTGTAATTTGCCAATTTCCTTCCTCCACTATTCCATATATTGGTTCTCCCGCCGAACAATCGGGTATTTCCAGTACAGCAGCGACATGCACAATCGGATTGCCACAATCGCAAGCAGCATAAGCATAATGGCCCATCCTTTGGAATAAAGTCCTTCGTCAGCCCATTTGTTAAGAATCGTGACCCCTGCCGAAAGAGCGAAGCTGGTATAGATGATCATGTGCAGGAAAGGAAGCAATACCGTTATTTTACGATAGGGAATACCTAAAAATTGGACCCTCGTGGCTAAATATACAAAAAAGCCCAATAATCCTATTACGATCATGCTGCCGCTTTCTACCGGAATCTCGTTAATTAGAATAATCTTTATATCATCGTATATCATGAAAGGAAGGAAAGGCATAGCGATAATGACAGTGAGCATTACTGGATGATAAAAAGTAAGGGCGAGCAGCCATTTTAGGACTCTCATCATATCACCTCCATCTGTTCTTGAAAATCTCCAGGCGCCAAAGTGGATAATTCCTCGGCTGTAGCATTGGCTTTCTTGCTCATACGCAAGGCGTGGGCTCGAATCGCTTTCTCGACCAAATTTCGTACGAGCCGTCCATTGCCTGCGGTCATATCTCCTTCATAGGTCTCTAAAATGGAGAGCAGCGTGCCTTCAGCCTCCCGGCCGATCACATATCCTTGCGATTTCACTTGCAAATGCGCGATTTGCAGCATTTCCTCGGCTGTATAATCGGGGAATGTAATGATATTGGGAAATCTCGAGCGGAGTCCCGCATTACGGTTCAAGAAGCGCTCCATATCTTCGTCGTAGCCGGCCAATATAACGATGAGCCTGTCCCGGTAATCATCCATCGCTTTGACAAGCGTATCGATCGCTTCCTGCCCGAATTGATCCCCTTCCGCCAAGGCATAAGCCTCATCCACAAACAAGATCCCGCCAAGAGCGCGTTCGATAACCTCTTTCGTCTTGAGCGCAGTTTGCCCTACATAACCGGCAACCAGGCCGGACCGATCAGTTTCTACCAGCGTATCGGCCTTGACCACGCCTAGTTCTTTAAATCGTTGGGCCAAAATACGGGCAATCGTTGTTTTTCCGGTACCCGGGTTTCCTTTAAACACCATATGGAGGGCTTGAGCGGAAGCCTTGGGCAGTCCCATCTCCTGACGGCGCTTAGCCACCTCAATTTGTGCCGATAGGCTTCTCACAAATTCCTTAACAGAGGCCAGACCGACAATGGCATCAAGCGCTCCAAGCGCATTCGCCCGCTTCGCCGCAAGATCTACATATGTCGACAGCCCAAAATCCTCCAGATTCAGCTCATTTAACTGATCGGCCGCAATATCAGGGTGATCGGCCAATCGCTCCGCTTGCTTGCGTATCGCCCCTTCCAGCGTATTGCGGACGAGTCGGCCATTGCCTCCGTCCTTTCTACCCGGAATTTGTTTCTCATTAAAATAGGATTCGAGCAAGCCTGGCACATCCGAAGCCAAGGTAAACCCTCGTGCCTTCGCCATGATCAAGGCAATTTGCTGCATTTCCTCAGCCGTGTAGTCAGGGAATTCGATCTGTAGCGGGAAGCGTGAGGACAGCCCCGGATTGACCTGAACAAACCGCTGCATATCTTCTGTATATCCCGCCAAAATGACAACCAAATTGTCTTTATGAATCTCGATAAGACGAACCAACGAATCGATGGCTTCCTTCCCGAAGCCCCCGCCCTGCGCACCATCCTGCGCAAGCGAATAGGCTTCATCGATAAAGAGCACGCCGCCAAGAGCAGATTCGACAACCAGCTTGGTCTTGTTGGCTGTCTGGCCGGCGTACTCCGCTACCAAATCGGATCGCCCGACTTCTACCAGATGTCCTTTTTTCAAATAACCCATGGATCGGAGCATCTCTGCCACCAGCCGCGCCATCGTCGTCTTACCCGTACCGGGATTACCCGAAAAAATCATATTGAGAGTCTGCCCAGTATCGACATGAATCCCGGCTTCCTTCCGCCTTCGATCAACAATAAGCTGTTTCTCCAACGTTCGGACGAATAGTTTGACCTTCTCCAACCCGACAATCCCAGCCAGTTGATTCTCGATGTTAAATGCTTCTTTCTCACCGATTCCGAAATCTGCACCTATCAATAATTGCAAATCTGTATCTGCAATTGCGTCTGACATTAGCCCTCTAAGCCGAGCAGCTTGTTTGCGGACAGCCTCCTCGAACAGATTGCGAACAAGTCGGCCGTTACCGCTGTCATTGCGGCCAGGGATTTGCCGTTGATCGAACAGCTCGATCAAACCCTCATACGCATCCGAATCTATGCGGAAACCATTCTTGTCCACGATTTGAATCATAATTTCCAGCATATCTTCCGCCTTGTAGTCCGGGAACTCCACGATGAACGGAAATCTTGAACGCAAACCTGGATTCGATCGCAAAAAGGTCTCCATCTCCTGGGTATACCCTGCCAGCACAACAACCAAATCATCTCGATGATCCTCCATCGCCTTAACGATTGTGTCGATTGCTTCAGTGCCGTACGTGTCGTTATCATGACGAGCGAGTGTATAGGCTTCGTCGATAAACAATACGCCTCCCAAGGCCTCATTGACTTTTGCCATCGTTTTTGGGGCGGTAGAGCCCACATATTGTCCCACAAGGTCCTGCCTCGCCACTTCGATTAACTGACCTTGTGGCAGCAATCCTAGCGCCTTCAGAATGCGGCCGATTAAGCGGGCGACCGTCGTCTTGCCCGTTCCGGGGTTCCCGGTAAACACCATATGAAGCGACATCGGCACAGAGCCTTCGCCTGCCCTAGCCCTCAGCTTATTCACCTGAACCATTTCCATGAGCTCATAGACAAACTTTTTCACAGGTTCTAGGCCCGTTAACGCATTTAACTCTTCCAGGACATCGTCAATTGACTCCTGACGAACGAAAGATAGTGCTTTGATCGGGACTTCAAGAGAGTTCGACTCCACATAAAAAGAATCGTTCTTGAAACGAATACGCACACGCTCATTGCTACGAATCTCATTACGGGCCCGCAGGCCGGACAATACGACAGTAAGCTCCTTATCGATCCAGTGCTGCACTGCCTCGCCAAATGTTTTGTTTGTTGCGGCTATATCGGCTAACGCCTCATACGTGGAAGGATGAACAACGATACTTGTCTGCATATCCCTTGACAGATCGTCTACCGCTTTCCCAAGCAAGGTCTCTGCGATTCGCCGCATCGTCTCCCACTCTAATGGTGAAGAGATAGCCGCGGCAAGAATGCTTTGCAAGATCGAAATCGGGAGGTGATTTGCCAGCCCGGACGGAACTTGGCCAAATTCACTTCCTCTCTCTGCATGTTCATCGATATAGAAGATGATGAAAAAATCGTCGGCGATTATGCTCAACCCTTCTTTGGTTCGGAAGCTGCCTTCCGCGGCAAGCTTAGCGACCAAGCTAATAATAGCCTGCTCAGCCCCTTTTATCCCCTTAAATAACACCGTTCCCTCAGAGTATTGGAAAGCCTCCACCATATCAATAATAAAATTACCGGATATTTCATCCGCCTCATATCGCTGCAAATCAATTTCGGAAAAGTGGGGTCTAGAGGTTAGCCGATATGCATGCATCTCTCGAACTAGGCATTCCAAGGCTGTTTTCTTACCCGTTCCGGGAGCTCCAGCCAGCAGAATCACATTTCTTGGCTTCTTAATCTGACGTCCATTCATATATCCCTGTTTATATCCCGCAACCAAATCTTTTATGAAGAACGGCTGTCCGATTACTTGACTATTAATGTTCTTCTCCACTTCTCGGAAAAGTTGATCCAATTGCTTGGGAGATAAAGCGCTCTGTGCATCATTCCGGCCTTCTCCCTGCGACGTATATGCTCGAGTCTGAGCAGAACGGGTAGTCGACGAAAAAGTGCTCTGACCCGCAGCAGTCTGCGCCGAATTGCTCGGGCCCGCACTTCTGGCTCGCGATCCTGTATTATACTGTGGCATCGGCTGCTCTTGCCTCGATGGAGCTGGAGGATCTTCTTTTTTGGCGATAAATCCTTTTTCCCGAACCAATTCAACAAGCTGATACTCAGGAAAAATAAATTTGAGCGCTTTTACCACACCATTGAGTGTTTTCACCATGCCTTTTCGGTAGATTCTCATGCTTCCCGTTATCCCTCCTGGGGCCTACTATTCATTCTATTTTCCTATATTATACTATGTCTCTACTACTTTTGCTCTCAAATTCTGGAATGTGCATTCGTATCCTAATGAATTATATCAGGACTCATAAATGATGTTTTTGCTTCATTTATGATACGTTCACCGTGCTGTCTGTGACGGCAAATTTTCAAAAAAAATGGGCCAACCACTGCGGTTAGCCCGTTCTTCTCATTTTGTCTAGGATATAACTTATCTATTACCGCCAGAAGGTTGTACAAGTTGCCTTATCCATCATATTAAACTCGATCATCTTTTCAAGTAATGAGTATTCAACAGGGCGATCCCACGGGATACGCACGATCTCCTTTGTTTGATCATACCCAACCTTCGATATCTCATCAGAAAAACGAGCCATCCCCGCTTGCTCTGGGGAAACCGCCATATGTTTTTTGGATAAACTAAAGCCGATAATGTATGTTCTATGGTCTGTAAACACAGGTTGATTCCACTTCAGCGTAGGCGATAAATTTGGGAACTTCTTCATCACCCAAGATAAAACATCTTCCATACGCTCTCGATGCTGCGGGTTTTCAATATGATCTAAAAATTCCGCAAACACTTCCATACTATCCCTCCTCGTCAACACACTAATACCCGAAAAAGGCATCCTTCTTGATATTCTGTTTGGAAACTTGATTGTTTAGTAAGTAGTTGGAAACCGCCTCAACCATAGACTTTGGTCCTGCAATATAATATTTGCCGCTATTCTTATATAAGGAGCTGAACTTATTTATCTCCTGATGTAACTCGTCCCTCGAATCTAGGTAGGTTAAACTTATCGAAGTACGATTAGCCATTTCGTCAAGTTCACCCTTAAACAGGTATTCCCTATTCCCATTCATATAAAGAAGATGGACGGGTTTTCCGACTTCCTTCGGTGTTGAATCGATTTGCTTGAGGATCGAGCGAAACGGGGTAATGCCGATCCCGCCGACAATGAAGAGTGCCGGGTTTTCATCTTTGAGATAAAAGGGGCCTACTGGCCCGCGCATCGTGACTTTCATACCTGGTGTTAATTCCAGCAGTGCTTTCTTAAACTCACTCGGCTGTTTACCAATAAGCGTTGTGATTCTAACCGCATTCTCAGTTGGAGCGGATGACACGCTGAAAGGGCGCGTACCATTTTTTACGGACTTATGTGTAATGCTAAACAAACCGTATTGCCCCGCTTTCCAGGTTAAGTCTTTCTCTTTTTCGAACACAAACGTATTTACTTCATCTGATTCCTTGTAGCTTTCTATAAACTTCATCTCTCTCTTTTGGAAAAACGGTATTAAATGATCTTGAAAAAAACTCACTATCTCATCTCCTTCTACAACGCACCCGCCAATCTTGCTGTTCTCGTCCGGTTATTTATTGTTCCAACAACAACACGTTTACAAGTTTGTCGATCCAGGCCATCCAACCATATTTAGCGCCTGCAAATCCTTGTTCATTGGTAATTCCGGTTTGTTCAAGATGCAGGTTCACCTTCCCATCCCCCAAATCCTGAATCGTCAACGTAACCGTATGTCTCTCTTCCCCGACTGCCCAAGTAAAGGACAATAGGTTCGGTTCATCCACGAGAAGCACTTCGCTGTCTACGATTCCATCCCAATACTCGTTCGGTTCATGGCGGAACTGAAAGCGATGTCCGACAACAGGCTCAAAATCATTATCCGCAATCCATTTGGCTAACTTGCTTGAATCCGTTAAGGCAGCCCACAGCTTTTCAACTGATGTCGTAAACTGAAAATCCATATTTAGTGATAAACTCATTCTTCATCCTCCTCTAATAGCTGGCCTAATCGCATCATATTGTTAGACCAATACTTCCTGTAGAAAGCAACCCAGTCCTCAACCTCCTTGAGTGGAGATGCGTTTAACTTATACCGCGTTTCCCTGCCAACTCTACGATCATGCACCAGACTGGCCTCCTTAAGGATAGTCAAATGTTTGGAGACCGCCGTACGACCCATTGAAAAATGCGGTGTGATCTCATGTAAAGGTAGCTCATCTGCATCGGATAACAGATGAATCAGCCTGCGCCTTGTCGGATCTGCAATCGCGTCAAATACATCCCGTAATTGTACAGCTTGGTTCATCGTAATCCACCAAATTTCCTCATGTAGTATTTTAAAAAAAGACACTGTTTGGTGTCTAATTTATTATAGGACACCACCTGGTGTCGAGTCAATAAAAAGGGGTTAGCCAAAATGGCTCATGCCTTACGAACAGAGGACGAGTAAAATACGTCACTATGCATATGCTGAATTTTGTCCCAGTTGCCGGGATTGGTCGTGTCCGGGGAGCGGTGCTCAAGAATAGCCTGATATAGATCAGTTTTTTCCTCCAAGTGGGCAACGTGCCGTTTGGCTTCTTCGAGCTTGGCGAGTGCTGCTTCTTTATGCTCCATCATGAGTGTGTAGCGTTGCGGTATGGTCGCATCCCCTTCGAGGCATAAATCGACGTACTTTTTAATGACCTCAATCGGCATCCCGGATTGCTTGAGACATTTGACGCCATGCAGCCAGTTGATCGATTCTTCATCGAACATCCGGATATTATTCTCATTGCGCTGTACGCTTGGCACCAGGCCTTTATCCGTGTAAAAGCGCACGGCGTGCTCGGTAAGTCCCGTGATCTGGGCAGCTTCTTTGACCGTATGCATGTGAAATCCTCCTTGGAAAATATTTATTGAACATGGCTTGACTTCGTGTAACACGAAGGTTCTAAGCTGATTGTAATGCAAAACGGCTTCAAGCGGAATCCCCCCTTCTGCAGTGTCGATCCCCCGGGATTCGCGGCCGTTTGCTGTTAACATTTGAACAATAGGAGGAATTATCATGCAAACCGTAACCTTGAACAATGGAGTGAAAATGCCGATCATCGGCTTCGGTGTCTACCAAGTTCCCGACGCTGAAGAATGCGAAAACGCCGTATATGAAGCACTGATGGCCGGTTACCGCCTGATCGACACCGCCGCCGGTTATTTGAATGAGGAAGCAGTCGGACGCGCAATTAAGCGCAGCGGCGTACCGCGTGACGAACTGTTCATCACGACCAAGCTCTGGGTTCAGGATGCCAGCTACGAGAGTGCCAAGCTGGCGTTTGCCAAATCCCTGAAGAAGCTGCAGCTCGACTATCTCGATCTATACCTGATTCACCAACCGTTCGGCGATTACTACGGCGCTTGGCGCGCGATGGAAGAACTGTACCGCGAAGGCAAGATCAAGGCGATTGGTGTCAGCAACTTCCTGCCCGACCGTCTGATGGACCTCATCGTGCATAACGAAATCGTGCCTGCCGTCAACCAGATCGAAACGCACCCGTTGTACCAGCAAACGGAGACCACCGCTTTTTTGAAAGAGCAGGGAGTTCAACATCAGTCGTGGGCGCCGTTCGCTGAAGGACGGGGCAACATGTTTGGCAACGAAGTGCTGACCTCGATTGCTGAAAAACACAACAAATCCGTCGCCCAGATCGTGTTGCGCTGGCTTGTTCAGCGTGAAGTCGTTGTTATTCCAAAATCGGTGCGCAAAGAACGGATCGTCGAAAACTTCGACATTTTCGATTTTGAGCTAACTGCGGACGATATGGAACAAATTTCGACCCTCGATACACGGGAAAGTCTCTTCTTATCGTACCGCGATCCGGAAGTCGCCAAGATGATGGGCAACTGGAGAGTCGATCTGTAAACCCCGGTCAAAACATAAACTCATTACGGGTTTATCCTCATCAATTTAAGAAAGGACAGGGCGGATGACCCTGTCCTTTCTTAAATTGAATAGAAATTTTACGAAATGGCAAAGTGGGCGAACTCGCACAAAAAGCATGCTTATAGCCTAGCTCCTCCGGTAGCATCAATAAATTGCCCCGTGATCCATCGCGCCTCCTCAGATGCTAGAAATGCAACTACATCAGCAACGTCCTTAGTGGTGCCAACTCTTCCGAAAGCAGACATTGAAGCTGCTTCAGCATGGGCTTCTGGGTTAGCGAGCCAGTCCTTGTTCATATCAGTAGCCGTAATTCCCGGCCTTACTGCGTTAACAGTAATACCTTTTGATGCAAACAGTGGAGCTAACGCCAAAGTAAGTGTCTCAATGGCTCCCTTGGAAGCCGAATAAATGGAATGCGCTGGACCGGCAACACGAGTAAAGCCAGTAGAAATGTTAATGATTCGTCCACCGTTTCGTATAAACGGGCTAGCTGCTTGAGTAAGAAAGTATGGAGCTTTAAGATTAACATTAATGACATCTTCGAACGTTTCAATTGAAGTTTCTTCAAAAGGAATGGACGGTGCAATACCTGCGTTATTGATTAAGATGTCCAATTGCACAGATCCAATTTCCGAACGAACAACATCTTCAAATGCAGCCCAAAGCTTTTTTACACCAGAAATACCAGTGGTTAACTCTGCCTCCAGAGCCGCAGCCTTTGAGCCCAGCGCCTTAATCTCTTCAACAACTTTTAAAGCAGCATCCTTATTACTGGCGTAATGAACACCTATAAATTCCGCTCCGCCTGCAGCTATTTTTTTGGCAATTTCAGCCCCCATCCCACGACTTGCCCCTGTAATCAAAGCAACCTTACCACTGAATCTTCCTTCATTTGTCGACATATGATCTACTCCTTATAAGAGAATTTAAATGATATTCTGGCAAACACTTACCAATACGGATTTAAAGTTACTTGGCTGGCGCCCTCATATTGTAAATAAATATTCACTTAGCCCATAAATGATTTCTACATAAAAAGTACCTCCTTAGTGATTTTTGAATAAAAAGAATGAAAAAAACGCTTAGTACGTTCTAGATGTCTGCGAAAGCAAAATATCATAACGGTCGTTATGTTAAATGATATTATATAAATTGGTTCAAATTGTCAATACCATAACGATCATTATTTTATGTGCTGTTATACATTTCTGTGCACACTGTCATTCGTTCCATGGCAAGGGCGTCAGGAGGCGTCAGGTCAGGATGATGCAACGGCACTCTGGCAAGATAGGCCATCAGCGCAGGCCGGGTATGGCGCCTGACAGTAGCACCAGATCTAGACGGCCGAGTATTTTGCTAATCGTACGCTATAGGCAGGTACTAGACCGATGGATTGGCAGCATTCTGTAACGTATGTTATGATAACGTGAAGTATGAAATGAAAATTGGATAAGAACCGTTTTAATATCGACCGTTATAAAAAAGTTGAGGTGATCTGACTGATGGGACGTAATCGCGAATTCGATGTGGATCAGGCATTGGACGCAGCACTTTGCGTGTTTTGGCGCAAAGGCTACGAGGGCGCGTCGTACACTGACCTGACGCAGGCCACGGGTGTCGAACGCCCCGCGCTCTACTCGGCGTTTGGGAACAAGGAGGCGTTGTTCCTCCGAGTTATTGAACGCTATTACGAGCGCTATCATGATTTCTTCCTGGCGGCGCTGGAGCTGCCGACCTCGCGGGAGGTGGTCGCACACATTTTTCGCGGTTCGGCCGAATTGCAAACTCGTTACCCGGATCACAAGGGGTGTCTATATGTCCACGGTGGCTTGGCTGGCTCGGATGATGCCGAACCTATTCGACGTGCACTGATCGATGCGCGTGCGAAAGGAGAGGCTTCGCTGCGTGATCGTTTCGAGCGGGCAAAGCAGGAGGGAGATCTGCCGGAAACCGCGAACTGTGCTGTGCTAGCTGCATTCGTAATGGCCGTGCTCCACGGTATGGCCGTTCAAGCCAAGGCCGGCTTCAGTCGCAATATGCTAGAGGCTGTTGCTGAGCAGGCTCTCTCCACCTGGCCTATCAGCAATTCGTCCTCCAGAAAGTCATCCTAAACCTTAATACGGCTAGAAACCAATCACTAGCTTAGCAAGGAAATACGAAAAGGCTCCCGGTAAGGGCAATGTCATTAAGTTAGGGCGCAGATCCAAATATCGTGAAAAGAGCAGGTTATCGAAAAGATAGCCCGCTCTTTTTTTGCATGCAAAAGAAAAAAGGACTTGACAAATGGATGGAAGTGTGTGGCGA
>NZ_WNZW01000014.1 GCF_009725165.1 Paenibacillus woosongensis | reverse complement strand
ATCGAGTACTACAATCACAAGCGTATCAAGGCAAAACTAAAGGGAATGAGCCCGATCCAGTACCGAACTAATTCCCAGAGTTTCGCTTAATAAATTAATAACTGTCTAACTTTTCGGGGTCACTTCAGGTTAGCGCCAACGGTGGGTTCTATTTATTCTAGATTTAAGGAACGGTCCAGTATCTTAATTTCGCCGATAATTTCCCAAGAAGAGTTATATGACTGTACAAAAACAAGGTTAACATCAATCCAGTTTAAATATTGCCAAATTCTACGCCGCCCACTCATCGATTGATCCAACCGTTCAACCTGAATTAACTGGATTTATAGCAGTAAGTTTCAGCGGTAAAGAGGGGAAAGGAGATTTAAATGTATTTCATGTTGTTATAAGAAGAGAAATGGACAATATGAGCGGGGATAGTTGATATTAGTTGCGTAAAATCCATCTAGTCCCCGAAATCATTCGTTTAGGCAGTAATTAGGTACATGAACTCCATTTAGGGTACGACAGCCTAGCCTAGATGCAGCTTAAATAAATGAGCTAAAGAATGGGATGCAGGTAAGCATTTAAATACTTACACTACACCCATTGTAACCATTCAATGTATCCCATCACCTCGACTCTACCCGCTGTATAAATTCGCGGGGGGAGATGCCCTCGACCTTCTTGAACACTTTGCTGAAATAGAAGGCGCTGTCGTAGCCGAGCTTGTGGGAAATTTCATTGATCCGCCCTTCGCCGCGCAGCATCATTTCTTTGGCCGCTGCGATTTTGGTGTCGGTGACGTATTTGACGAAATTGACTTTAGCCGTCCTGGAGAACAGATGGCTTAAATAATTGGGGCTGAAGTTGAAAATATCCGCGACCTGGTTCAAGGACAGCTTGCTGTCAAGGTTGCGTTTGATGTAATCCTGGACATGCCGGATAACCTGCTCCTTGTAGCTCTGCTTCCTGGAGGAGAGAAGCTCGCAGCATCCGTCCCGGAATTGCACGAGCCAGCCAATTACGCCGTCGATGGAGCTCTGCTGATAGATGGTCCGGTATCCTTCCGGCTCGTGTTCGAAGATCTGCTCCACTAGATTTTCCCCATCGGCGAGCAGGGAGGTGGCCATATAGAGTACGCTGCAGGCAGCATCGGTCGCCGCAACGAGGAGATCAGGCCGCCCGTCGAAGGCTTCGATCATACTGGTAATCATGCTGTGGAGCGCATCGGTATCCATCTCCTCGAACGCCCGGCGGATTTCCGAGCGGGAAGCCGAATAATCGAAGAGAGGCTGCTTCAGGTCAGAGCTTTGTTTATGATCTGCATCTGCATAAAAAACAAAGGCCTGCTGCGCCAACGCCGCTGGTAAAGCACGGCGGGCAGCCAGATAGCTCTCATGGATCAAGTACGGATCATCCACCGCGTGGCCGATGCCGCCCATAATCCTCACGTTGAAATAATTATGCAGCGCCTGGGCCATATCCGAGAGCAGCCGCTCTATGTCAGGCATCCAATCCAGCGAATGAGCGTCATCAACCGGCAGAATGATGGCAAAATTACGCAAATCGAGGCTGGTTACATAACAGGGCCTGATCGGAGTCAGCCGGTCTCTCGCCATCTTCACCGTACTGGTGCATAGAGTGACCAGCTTGTCGCCGCTCGGCGGAACGGTATCCGGCGCCATAATGCGGCAGGTGCAAACAACGTAGGCGGGGGCGGACAGCTCCAGTTCCAGATCTTCTTTTTGCAGCAGGTACTGGTTCTTGTTCTCGAACAGGTTGTTGAACAGCCGGACGAAGAACTTCTCGCGCAGCTCGTGCAAGTTGCTGCGGTGGATCAGCTCTGGGTAGCTTTCCACCGTATTATGCTCCTCTAACCGCTTCATTGCCTTCCTGATTGCGGTCTCCAGCGCCTCGGGCGTCAGCTCCAGCTTCACCAGATAATCCACCGCCTGCATCTCGATGGCTGTGCGCGCATACTCAAACTCTTCATAGCTGGTCAGAATAATGAAAAGCGGAACACGCCCGTATTTGCGGCGAACCGACTCGGCGACCTGCAGTCCGGTTTTGACCGGCATTTTAATATCGGTAATTACGATATCCGGCCGGCAGGATTCAATCATTTCCTCGGCCTGTCCCCCATTATAGGCGACCCCAACCACTTCGATCCCGTACTGCTCCCATTTCAGCATGGACTGCAGGCCAATGCATACCAGGGCTTCATCATCGGCAATCAGCAATTTGATCAATGCAATCACTTCCTTACAAGTTTGCTTTCAAAGATGCTTTCAAAGATGTTTCCAGAAGGGGGAGGGACTTTAACACCTTATCGCTCCATTGATAGACCCATTGTTCTGCTCTAACACTCGTGCTATCATTCCGTGGTTCGGTAAGGCAGCAGAATAAACATCTTCGTATATTGATCCTGCACGCTCTCGATCGACAATCCGTATTGCTCCCCGAAGGTGAGCTTCAGCCGGTCATTGACATTGCGCAGCCCCATCCCCTCCAGCAGCCCCTTCGCGGCGGGCTCTTGATGCGGCCCCTGCTTCCCCGGAGCCAGAATCTCCGCAATTTGCTCTTCGCTGATCCCGATTCCGTTATCCTCCAGGGTAATCCGAATATCGTTCCATCCGCTGCGTTCAATGCCCAGCCTAAGGTGCCCATGGCCCCTCGGCTCAATACCGTGAAATATTGCGTTCTCCGCCAGAGGCTGCAGGGTGAACCTTGGAATAAGCCCCTTCAGCAGCTGTTCGTCATGGACAGCCGTTTCCATCGTAATGTTGCTGCCATAGCGGTATTTTTGGATGAGAAAATAATCATCCAGCAGACTTAACTCCTCCTGCAGCGGCACCAGCTTGCGTCCATCCTTGGCAATACTTCGCAGCAGACGCGACAGCGAGGTAGTCATCTCCGCAATGCCTGTTGCATTCTGGATCGTCGCCATCCATTTGATCGAATTCAGCGTGTTGTACAGGAAATGCGGGTTAATCTGGCTCTGCAGCATCCGGTACTCCAGCTCCTGCCGCTGCTTCTCGTCTGCAACCCGTGTCTCCATCAGAGTAAGAATGTCCTGGGACAAGCGGTTGATCCCGCGTCCTACATCGCCGAGCTCGCTATTCCATTCCATGTTCCGGTCGATGAGGAAGTTGCCTTGGGCGATTTTGTCGATACGCTTCTTGAGCTTCTCGACAGGCAGGCTGATCGTCTTGGTCAAATAGATCGTAATGACACCGCTCGAGGCAATCACGAGCACACAGACGCCGAGCATAAGCAGCAGCCAAAGATTGAACTGTGGAGCAAACTGCTTCTCCGACAGCGTCTGGGAGAGCGTCACCCCCTTGCGCACCGGATATGACACGGAAATCAGCTTCTCTCCTTCGCTCATCTCCAGCCAGGACAGGGACGTAACGCTGCCGCTGGACGTCTCCTCCTCATAGGGGGTCGCCTTATATTCCGCCGAAAGGGGCAGAATCTGATCCCCCTGAATTTCATATTGCTGCGCACCCAGCGTTAACAGCAGCTTGGATTCCGCAGGCAGGCCATAGCCCTTCAGCTTGTCGGTAATGACGGAGGTGTTGGCCAGCAGGTATACGGTTCCGATCCGGTTGGCATTGTCCCCGTAAATCGGCATCACGAAGGGGATGGTCTTGGTCAGGGACAGCGGATCCTGAATGACCCGCGCCCACTCCTCAGTCGCATCCGCAGTCAGGCCTGGCAGCTGATTAATGTTATGAATGGTTAAAGGAACCGAAGTGCTGACCGAGTTGTCCACCTGAAAAAATTTATCCTGATTATCCGTCACGATCAGCCGGCGCACATACCCGTTGGAGCGGTTCATCCGGAAATCATCCTGCAGCGAGGTAAAGACATGAATCGCCTCCATGGAGCTCGGCTGGTCCGCATTGAAATAATCATTTAACATGCGATTTGTCGAAGAATTGGTGCTGCAGGTCATTGCCAGAACCGACAGGTTCATCAGATCCTGCTCAATGATATGGGATACGAGCTGCAAATTGAATTCGGTGGCCTGGATTGTCGTTTTCCTCTGAAAATAGGAAATAAGCTCATAGCTGAAAAAAGACAGCAGAGTCGCGATCAGCAGGGCGAATACCGTCATGATCAGGATGATCCGGCTTTTGATGGTTGCCTTTCGTTTCGTAGAAGCCACCTCTTTTCTGCACAAATATAAAGCGCTTTCAAATCGAGTTGGTAACATTACCATAACATGAACACAAGTTTGCAGACAGAGCAGGCCGGACAGGAACAACGATTTTTACAGGTTTTTATGAGAATTTTACAGCTTTCTGCGCTTCATGAAAAGAAGTGAACAGAAAAGTGAATGAACTGTGATAAAAAATGTATGCCCTTTCATTTTAAAATCCACTAGGATAAATATAGAGCTTCGAAATGCCGAATCCGGCATCTTAAACCAGAGGAAAAGGGGACTAAAACATGAGAATGCGAAAATGGTTAGGGATCACTCTGGCTGCTGTACTATTGCTCAGCATGCTTGCCGGCTGCTCCGGGAATAACGGAGGCAAAAACGCCAACGTGACCGAGCCGCCAGCTACAAACAATAATGGAAACGCTGCCAATGAGTCGTCCGCAAATCCCGTCACACTGAAATGGGCCTTGTGGGATTGGGAAGCGACCGCTTATTACCAGCCGTTGATTGATGCTTACAAGGCAAAAAATCCGAACGTGACCATCGAGTACGTCGATCTGGGTTCGACCGACTACATGACCATGCTCAGCACGCAGCTCTCCGGCGGAGCGGATCTCGATATTCTTACGGTGAAGGATATCCCGGGATATGCCAACCTCGTGAAGCAGAACCATTTGGAGCCGCTGAAAAAGTACATGAGCGAGCAAGGCATCGACGTATCCCTGTATGGCGGAACAGTGGAGCAAATTCAAATGAATGATGAAGTATATGCGCTTCCTTTCCGCAGCGACTTCTGGCTGATTTATTACAACAAGGATCTTTTTGATCAGGCGGGTGTTCCATATCCGACTAATGATATGACCCTGGAGCAGTACGACGAGCTGGCGCGAAAAATGACGTCAGGCAGCGGCTCTAATAAAGTATACGGCGCCCATTATCATACATGGCGCAGCGCAGTGCAGCTGTTCGGCATTCTGGATGGCCAGCACACTGTCGTTGACGGCGAATATGACTTCCTGAAGCCAACCTATGAGCGCATTCTCAAGCAGCAGGAGGACGGAATCGTTATGGATTACGCGACTCTGAAGACCTCCAGCACACACTACTCCGGTGTATTCTACAACAACTCTGTTGCCATGATGAATATGGGCAGCTGGTTTATTGCGACGCAAATCGAGAAGGTCAAGAGCGGTGAGTCGCAGGCGACGAACTGGGGCATCGTGAAATATCCGCATCCGGAAGGAGTGGAACCAGGCACTACGCTGGGTACGATTACTTCGCTGGCGGTGAACAAGAAGTCAGCTAATAAGGAAGCTGCGCTGGACTTCATGAAATTCGTCACAGGCGAAGAAGGCGCAGCGGTGATTGCCGCTACAGGCACCATTCCAGCGATCAAAAACGATGAAGTCGTCAATTCCATCGCTTCTGTTGAGGGATTTCCTGCGGATGAGGGCAGCAAAGAAGCGCTGACGACGGCGAAGACATATTTGGAAATGCCGCTGCATGAGAAGAGTGCGGACATTGAGGTTATTCTGAACGAGGCGCATGACAGCATCATGACCAAAAATGCGACGATCGACAAAGGCCTGGCGGATATGAACACGCGCGTACAGCTTATTTTGAACAATTAAGAATATGCAGAATAGACACATGAATACCAGAGGGCGGGCTAATGGCCTGCCCTTTGCCAAATCATTAGACAGCTAGCAGGTTAGGAGGAGGAGCGATGTTATGCAGAACGAAACCGTGATACGAAACCATACGGCGAAAAAAAGCGGTCTGAAAAAAAGAGCGAAGGATCATCTGGTGGCATACAGTTTTATCGCCCCCAATTTTATCGGCTTTGCCATTTTTACGCTGGTGCCGATGGTCTTTGCTCTCATCCTTGCCTTCGTGAAATGGGATGGCGCTAACCCGATGGAATACGTTGGCATGAACAACTTTATTCGTCTCTGGAAGGATCCGACCTTTCATAAATCGTTATGGAATACGGTGATTTATACGGTGGGCGTCGTGCCGCTGACGATGGTGTGCGCGCTGGGTCTCGCCATTTTGCTCAATCAGAAAATATTTGGGCGCAACTTCATGCGGACGGTGTTCTTTTTCCCGTATGTGGCTTCGCTTGTGGCGGTGGCTGCCGTATGGAACTTTATTTTCAGCCCGACGATGGGGCCTGTTAATAACATTCTCCATGCGCTGACCGGCGTTCCGATCGAGGATCTCCCGCGGTGGGCCGCGGATAAAGATTGGGCCATGTTCACGGTCGTGCTGTTCACCGTGTGGAAGAACATGGGGTATTACATGGTGATATATTTGGCCGGGCTTCAGGGTGTGAATCCCGAATTGTACGAAGCCGCCGAGCTCGACGGCGCGAACGCCTGGCAAAGATTCCGCAACGTTACGATTCCGCAGCTTGCGCCTACGACATTCTTTGTGCTGATGATTCTGATCATTAACTCGTTTAAGGTCTACGATATTTTCATCAACCTGTTTGCCGGCGCGGATAATCAGCTGAACGACTCGACCAGGGTGCTCGTCTATCAAATTTACAACACGGCCTTCCGCTCCTTGGATTATGGCTATGCCAGCGCGATGGCGATCGTATTATTCCTGCTCGTCCTCGGCATTACGCTGGTTCAGTTCCAGGGCGAGAAGAAGTATGGACAATAGGGGGACTTACGGATATGGTAGGAGCAAATAAAGGAATTCAAATCGCTGCCAAAGCGTTGGCCTATGCCGTGCTGATCGTCGTCGTGCTGTGCATGCTTGTACCGTACTTGTGGATGCTCTCATCCTCGCTCAAGCTGAACAAGGACGTGTTCACCTTCCCGATGCAGTGGATTCCGGAGCTGCCGCGCTGGAGCAACTATAAGGAAATCTGGACGCGGATTCCGCTAGGCACGTTTATTTACAATACCGCCAAGCTGTCGATTATCGTCACGGCGCTGCAGATCCTGACTTCAAGCTTTGCAGCCTATGCCTTCTCGAAGCTGAATTTTACCGGCAAAAAAACGCTGTTCCTCGGGTACATCGCCACGATCGCGATCCCTTGGCAGGCTTACATGGTGCCGCAGTTCATCATGATGCGCTCGATGGGGCTGAACAATACCCATCTTGCGATCATCCTGCTTCAGGCGTTCTCCGCCTTCGGCGTCTTCCTGATGCGGCAGTTCTACCAGAGCATCCCGGATGAGCTGTGCGAAGCGGCCCGGATCGATGGCCTTAGCGAATATGGCATTTGGGCGCGGATCATGCTGCCGCTATCGAAGCCGGCTTTGTCGACCTTGACGATTTTCACCTTTGTATCGACGTGGAATGACTTCCTGGGGCCGATGATTTATTTGACCAAAACCGAGCTGAAGACAATTCAGATCGGTCTGCGGATGTTCATCTCCCAGTATTCGGCGGAGTACGGCCTGATTATGGCCGCGAGCGTCGTGTCCATCATTCCGGTGCTGGTGGTGTTCCTGGGGCTGCAGAAATATTTCGTGCAGGGGGTCGCCTCTTCGGGCATAAAAGGATGATGTGATTCTAAGCAGATTCAAGCGTCGCCAAGTGAGTACAAGCGGATGCATGCGAAATATAAACAACTACCAGCGGACGAAGGGGAAGATTGTGATGGGAAACATCTTTCATGGATATAAAAAGCTGGCGGATAATCCGCTGAAGACGCACGGTGATCTGGCCGCCGCCCTGCAGCAGCTGCTTGCGCCGCTTCAGCCTTACTATAGCAAGGGAATGTCCAGGCTGGAGATCGGTGCAACCGGGGCGAGCTATCCGGCTGCGGTGGCCGGGATGGAGGGCTTCTCCCGGGTGTTATGGGGGCTGGTCCCGCTGCTCGCCGGCGGGGGTTCGTACGAATTATGGGATACCGTCCTTGAAGGCATTAGGAACGGGACGAACCCGGAACATGAAGAGTACTGGGGCAAGGTTGACGATTATGATCAGCGGCTGGTCGAGATGGCTGCGTTTGGCTACGCGCTGGCCCTAATCCCGGACAGAATTTGGGAGCCACTTGATGTGGAGGCAAGAAATAATCTCTATGCCTGGCTGAATCAAATGAACTCGCATCCTTGTCACGACTGCAACTGGCTGTTCTTTAACGTGCTCGTAAACATCGGCTTCCGCAAAGCGGGACTGCCGTATGACGCCGGGCAGTTGGAGAAGAACTTGGATCGGCTGGACGCCTTCTATTTGGAGGATGGCTGGTATAGCGACGGGGAGGAGGGGCATTGCGATTATTATGTGCCGTTTGCCTTTCATTACTATGGTCTGCTTTACGCCAAGCTGATGGAGCAGGAAGACCCCGAGCGCTCTCATAGGTTCAAGCAGCGTGCGAATGAGTTTGCTGCGAACTTCCTGGCCTGGTTCTCCACGGACGGTTCGGCGATTCCATATGGGCGGAGCCTGACCTATCGTTTCTCGCAATCGGCCTTCTGGGGAGCGATGGCATTTGCCGGGGCGGATGGCCTGCCGATGGGTGTGCTGAAGGGGCTCCTGCTGCGGAATTTGCGCTGGTGGTTTAGCCAGAGGATAGTGGATGCGGGCGGTATCCTGACGATAGGCTACGCTTATCCAAACCTCGTGATGGCGGAGAACTACAATTCACCGGGTTCGCCGTATTGGGCGTTTAAGGCTTTTCTGCCGCTGGCTCTGCCTGCCGACCATCCTTTCTGGGCGGCTGAGGAGCTGCCGCTGCCGGAGGCGGATGGGCTGTCTGTTCAGAAGCCGGCGCACCTCGTGCTGGTTCGGGACGAGGGTGCTGGGCATGTGGCGGCCTTTAACAGCGGCCACCGGGGCACGAACGAACATACCCATACCTCGGCCAAATACGAGAAGTTCGTGTATTCCACCTGGTTTGGGTTCAGCGTTCCGCGTTCGGAGTGGGGACTGTCCCAAGGAGCATTTGATTCCATGCTGGCCTTGAGCGAAGCCGGGGACAACCTGTACCGGGTCAGACGCCGCAACACGGAGACAATGATCCAGGACAACGTGCTCCATGCCGTGTGGAGGCCTTGGGCCGATGTAGAGGTCAGCACCTGGCTCGTAGCTGGACTTCCTTGGCATATCCGGATTCACCGGATCGAGACATCGCGCAGCCTGGATGCGGCCGAGGGCGGGTATGCCCTCGGCATCGAAGCGACGCCGATGCAGCGCGTGGGGGCAAATGAGGCCGTTGCCGCCAGCCCTTGGGGCGTTAGCGGTGTGCGCGGCCTGCTTGGTTATGAGTCGGCGGGGCTGGTGTGGCCAAACGCCAACACGAATGTGCTGCGTCCGCGCACGGTGATCCCGACGCTGACCGCTTCGCTGGCGCCGGGGGTGCATTGGCTCGTGTCAGCGGTGTATGGCGAGCCGGGGCAGACGGGGGCTGCGCGGGAGCCGGGTCCGGCGGGCGACTCTAGCGGTTCGGCGGATGTAAGCTTGGATGACCTTCCGGATATCGGGCTGAACGTTACGATTGAGGAAGAGGCTATAACCATTCAGAGCTGCCGAGGGGAAGAGATCATAATACCTCGTACTTGAGGATACCGCAGCGTCTAGACTGCAATGTTTGGGTGAAAAGGATTCTATGGCGCTATAAAGGATGAAAAAATTTAGATGGATTTTTAACAGTTAGTTTCTGCGTAAAGGAATTGAAAGAAGCTTTAAATGTATTTCATGTCATTAGAAGCAGGGAGATGGGTCATTACGGGCTGGATACTTGGTTTTAGATGCATAAAATCCATCTAATCCCCTGAAACATTCGTTTAGAGCATAATTAGATACATGAAATCCATTTAGTGTTCGTTCTGCACAGCTTAGTATGAATCGATGGCGCCGTCGTTTTTATATAAGGTACTTTGGTAGACGGAACATCCTAGTATAAGCATTTTGGCGGACGGCACAGCTTAGTATAAGCATCGTAGTGTTTGACATAGCCACCTTAGTACGACAGTTTAGTGCACGCAACTTTAAAGTAGCTCTTAAATCCGTATGACGGAAAGGAAAAGCGATGAAGGAAGCGGATGAGAAAGTAACCAAATCATTACCGGGAGAGGGAGAAGGCCCAGGGAACGCAGAGATTACGAGGAGCGCGAAGAACCCGAAGAACTCGAAGAACAAGGAGACCGCGAAGAACTCGATGAGCCAGAAGAATCAGAAGATTCAGAAGAATCAGAAGACTGTGAGGAACCCTAACACTGCCCAAAACACTCAAGCCGCCAAAGCCCCTAAAAACCCTAACCTCATACAGAAGGCAAAGGATCCAAGGGCTGTAGATACCTCAGAGGCTTCTGGAATTACAAAGGTTCCAGAGATGTCAGAAATTATTAGCAGGATGTCCCCAACTGGCCCGCATTTGTACTACCCGGACGGCGATGCCTCGCTATTTTGGCGAAATGTACGAAGCGGCGGGGAGTATGCTGCCGATCTAGCCGAGATCAAGGCGGAAGGGGAAAGGCTGCAGGGGCAGACACCGCCAGGTCTAACCTTTTCACTCTTCTCCCAGTTTGCTCAGACAGGCTCCAGGCTGGAATATGAACGGGTTTATTTTGAACGTAGAAGACGGCTGAATACAATCGCCCTTCTATCTCTGCTTGAACCGGAGTGCGAGGAGTACTATACGGAGCTGCTGGAGGCGATCTGGGCCATATGCAGTGAAGTGACCTGGTGCCTGCCGGCGCATGTCAGCCCGGAGCGGCCGCTTGGGGAGACGATTGATCTGTTCGCCGCCGAAACGGGCTTTACGCTGACAGAACTGCGGCTGCTGCTAGGCGACAGGCTGCCAGAACTGCTGAAGACGCATATCGCCGAGATCGTACACGTGCGACTCTTTGAGCCCTTCCTCAAGAAGGGCCCCTATGAGTGGGAAGAGGCAGAGCATAATTGGTCGGCGGTATGCGCCGGGTCGATCGGCTCAGCCGCTCTTCTGCTTCTGGATAAAGATCAGGATCGTGAACTGCTGGGAGAGATTTTGGAGAAGACGCAGCATAGCATGACCTGTTATCTGAAAGGGTTTGGAGAAGACGGCGCCTGCCTGGAAGGGCTTGGTTATTGGAATTATGGTTTTGGCTACTTTGTATACTACGCTGATCTGCTATACAAGCGGAGCGGTGGCGAGCTGGATTGGTTTGCGCAGGAGAAGGTTAAGGCGATTGCCGGCTTCCAGCAGAAATGCTTCCTGGGCGGCAGTACAGTAGTCAACTTTTCCGACACATTACCTTACGCAAGCGTGCATATTGGGCTCTCGCGCTATATTTCCAGTATATATGATAGTCTTCCATCGCCTGCCTCACGCCTGCGGGCGGATTACCGCGAGGACCATTGCAGCAGATGGGCCCCTGCGCTGCGGAATCTGCTCTGGCGTGCAATGGCGGGGAATGCACCGGACTGGGAGCCCGGCGAATTCCTGTTAGAGGATGCAGGCTGGCTGATCTCGCGTATTGTGTCGCCGGAGGGTGTCTTCGGCTTTGCAGCTAAGGGAGGGCATAATGATGAGCCGCATAACCATAACGATCTTGGCCAGTTCATGCTGGCGGGAGACGGAGAGTTTTTCTTATCCGACCTTGGCTGCGGGGAATACACGAAAGACTATTTTGGCTCGGCCCGCTATACGTATGATTGCAACGGCTCACAGGGTCATTCCGTTCCCATTATCAACGGCTGCCTGCAGGCGGAGGGAAGCGATAGACGGGCATCCGTACTGGAGCAGGCGAGCGGCGCGTCGGAAAGCCGGATGACCGTAGAGCTGTCGAGAGCCTACGACAGTCAGGAGCTGCAGTCTTTTACGCGCTCCTGGCTGTGGCGCAAAGAAGAGCTGCCGAGACTGGAGCTGCGGGATAAATTCTCTTTTTCGAAAATGCCGGATACGTTAGTAGAACGCTTTGTTACGCTGATTCAGCCTGAAGTGCCTTTGGAGCAGGGCCGTCTGCTGCTTGTTCGAGGCAATCTTACTCTGGAGCTGGTGTATGACGACAGGCAGCTTCGGGCAGAGGTAACGGAACGAACTTATCGGGATCATTTCGGGAAGGATCAGGTCTGGTATGCGCTGGATTTTCACGTATTACAGCCGCAGGAGCAGCTTGAGCTTTGCTTCCTATTTCGGTTCATACAATGAACATTTAATCATATTAGGAGAGGGGAGATTCTGATGAGCACTGAGCTAAGCTGGGTGAATGAGGCTTGGAATAAATCGCTCGAAAAAACACTGCATAACACGGCCAGAATCGGGTCGGGGTTCCCGCATGCAAGCCAAAATGGGGTCTACCAATTGGAGGCGCCGAACTGGTGGACAGCCGGCTTCTGGCCGGGAATGCTTTGGCTTCTTTATCAGGAGAGCGGACAGGAACAGCTGAAGGCGCTGGCTGAGGAATGCGAGGTGAAGTTGGATGAAGTGCTGGATGGGTTCGAGAGGCTGGATCATGATTTGGGATTTATGTGGACTCTGACCAGCGTGGCCAACTACAAGCTGCATGGGAATGAGGCTTCGCGGGTCAGGGCTCTGAAGGCTGCGAACTATCTTGCCGCCCGCTTTAATTTGAAGGGGCAATATATTCGGGCATGGAATCCCTGGACAGAAGGAGAGCGCAACGAGGGGGTCGCGATCATCGACTGCTGCATGAATATGCCGCTCCTGTTCTGGGCTTCCCATGTCAGCGGCGATCCTCGCTATGCCCATATTGCCGAGGCGCATACGGACACTGTGCTGAAGCATTTCATTCGGGCGGACGGCTCAGTGTATCATATCGTCAATTTTGATCCGCATACGGGTGAAATGCTGGAAGGGCTGGGCGGCCAGGGATATGCCCCGGAATCCGCCTGGTCGCGGGGGGCCGCTTGGGCTATTTATGGCCTGACTCTGGCGTATCATCATACCGGCAAGGAAGATTATTATCAGGCTGCCAAGCGTGTGGCGAACTTCTTCCTCAGCAGACTGCCGGAAGACAGCGTGCCAGCTTGGGATTTCCGGGCTCCTGACGAGCTGCGCGATTTGCGTGATAGTTCCGCCGGTTCCTGTGCGGCGAGCGGCCTTCTGCTGCTCGCGGATAAGAGCGAGGGCGGGGATGCAGATGTTTACCGTGCAGGCGGCATACGGATTTTGAAGTCCTTGTACGAAAAATATGGAACCTGGGATCTCCCTGACGAGGAAGGGCTGCTGCTGCATGGTACGAGCAACTACCCACAGGGAACCAATATTGATGTTCCATTAATCTACGGTGACTTCTTCTTTGTGGAGGGCTTGGCTCGGCTAAAGGGCCAGGGTCCGTCTTACTGGGAGTGATAATGTTAGTTGACCAAGAATAAGTAAACTATTAAGATAATGTATAATTATGGAACATGCTCCGACAACGATCGCCCCAGCCTTAGATTAGAGCAATCTTAAGGCTGGGGCTTTTTGCTGGGTAGGAGCCAATAAAGCATGCAAGGAGAAGATATCTATGGATACTGCTGCGGGTATTGGTCTATTTAGCATTTTCCCAGTTCTGATTTTTCTTGTTTATTTAGTATTAATCGGGTTAAGTGTTTACTGCATAATTTTATTTATTAAGCTCGCTCGCCGTGGAATTAAGGCGCTGGACATTTACATTCATGAAAAGGGACGTCCTGGCGGGGGGGGGGGGGGAGTGAATCCAGGCTAATATAAATACCGTCTTCCGTGGGAAGACGGTATTTTGTCTTGAACGGTTTTTTACGCGGAGAATGAAGGGCAATTAATTAATCCGCGTTCCAGTTAGCCATCATACCTCGGGCCATTTCCATATCGGCCTCTTTCCCTGTGATCAGCGCGAACTTGGCAACGATAGCCGGGTAAGCCGCCCATTGCTCGGCGATGTGCTCATGCATGCGGGGCCAGGTTTTGCCCCCTGCTGTTTCATAGCGGGCCAGCAGATCCCGCAATCCCTCCCGGCCAAACAGGGCATACAGAATGACAAAATCTTTGCCGGGGTCGGCAATCTCAGCTTCCGTCCAATCAATTAAGCCCGTAACCCGCTGATGATCGTCCACAATGATATGAGGCGGATGCAAATCGCCGTGGTGAAGCACGGAATGATCAGGCCAGTAGGAATCGGTAGAGAGCCATTCCGTCCAACGGTCGTACAGCTTGGCAGGGATGGTGAAGGTTTGTTTTACTTCTTCGATGTTTGCGGCAAAAGATTCCCGCGTTTCCTGCGGAGTTTTGTAACGAACGCCACCCTGGACAGCTTCGCTGTGTTCGATATTATGCAAGGCCGCTATTGCCCTTGCCAGAGAATCAAAGAATTCATCGGTTAATGAATCCTGAGGGAATCTCCAGGCATAACCGCCGCCAGCAGGGTCAACCGTAGCAATGGGATGCCCGTTCAGCAATGGATATGCGATAAGCCCGGGCGTGAAAATGCGCCAGTCCGGCACCTCAACGGGCAGATGCTGACCGACGACCTGCAGCACCTTTCGCTCATTTTCCGCTCGCTCCCATACGTCTTTGCGTCTAGGCTTTCGAAGCACCCACTTCTCTCCTTGCTGATCCTTGGCAAATGCAACGAGGAAGTCCAACCCGGACTCATTGATTTCGACATGATCGGAGTTTAAGCGCAAACCGTTTCGCTCCGCCTGGCTAATGAGCTCATGAATGATATGTTGCTGATCGTTTGAATATTGTTTTGTCATAAAGGCATTCTCCTTTTTTGGCAGAAAATAAAAAACACAGACATCCTGATGTCCGTGCAGCCGTAATCGAATATAGATATGCCTTAACGCTTCAACGCCCGCGCAGAAGCAATGACGTGATTGGGTGCGACAAAAGAAGCACTCCATAGAGAGCAACTATTACGGAAGGCGGACTCACGTAAAAAAGGCAGACTTATCCCGATTACTCTGCATGAGACAGAGCAGAATCAGCAGTTGCAATTATTTGCATTGCTTTCTCAATCGGGAATAAATTAGCACACGTGACCCTCCAATCTGTAATATATTGTCATAGTATCATATTGGGCATAAACTATCCACAAATTCCTTAGGACTATCGCTCATTGGATGTTAAATGTATAATTGTAGAATAAATACAGCGAACCCGCACCCCGACCTGCAAGAGCGTTCTTAGGCCGGGGTGTTCGTGTTTTATAAGGAGGGGAGAGCCGCGTGAAGATAGTCGAACTGAATGCGAAGAAGCTGGTAGGAATACGCGTAGTATGCCCAAGTGATCAGTATGTCAGCGAGATTCCCAGAGCTGCGGTACAGCTCAGAGAAAGACTAGGCGAGATCGAAGAAGTAGTTAATCCCGCTAGACTGATCGGGGCTTTCGTAGCTGGGGATTTTTCCGAGGAGGAGGATGGCTACTGGGTCTGTGTTGAGGTGGATGAAATGAAGGAAGTTCCTGCCGGCATGGTCTCCATCGTAGTCCCCGGACAGAAATATGCGGTGCTGAGGCATACGGGGCCTAATACGGAAATAAGCAACTCATATAAGAAGCTGCATCAATAACAGTAATATGAATTTGTTGGCACGGACAATTCGAGCTGGAAAATTAGTTAGGAGAGATCACGATGAGCGGACAAATTGTTCAGGGGTACGATTACAACATTTGGGCGAACGAGAGAGTGATTCAGCATCTTCGCACGCTGCCGGAGGAATTATTCCTAACAGAAGTGAATCTGGGCTTCAAATCGATGGCAGAAGTCTTGGGGCATCTTGCTTCGGCCGACGAAGTCTGGCTTGCCCGGATCAAGGAAGAAGAACCTCCATCCCTAGCGGCAAAAGCATTCAGCAATATCGAGCAAGCGAGCAAACACATAACCGGTCTGCAGTCGCGGATTCGCCAACATTTGACCACGATCAGCGATTTCGAGAAGAGGGTGACTTATAGAAATACCATGGGCCAAGAGTTCCAAAATTCGATATCAGAGATCATTCAACATGTCGTAAACCACGGAACCTATCACAGGGGGAATATTACTACAATTCTAAGATACTTAGGGCATCGTGGAATAATGACGGATTATATCGCTTTTTTAAGGGGAAAATGACTAGCTGAGCGGCTGCATTAATGGATGCAGACAATCAGCTTTGAAAGACTCCTTGGAGTAGGACACAGTTAAATGAATTCCGGAGGTCGGTTGAAACCATCACAATTACCTATCATAACCATAAGAAATCTGTAATTGATCATAGATTACGTTCGCTCCTATACTGTAACTAAGTAGCAAGGCTACATAATTTCAGAGGAGATGATCGTAATGTCACAAGCGGTTTTTTATCATGCGGGTTGTCCGATTTGCGTGGATGCGGAGCAGGTTGTGCTCAGGTATCTTGACGAATCTAAAATCACTACGGAGATCGTACATCTGGGTACGGTTCGGAATCGCATTGAAGAAGCGGAGAGTGCCGGGGTTCAATCCGTTCCTGCTTTGGTGATTGACGGAAATGTGTATCACATCAACTATGGCGCGAGCCTGGAGGATGTCAAAAAAGGTTAATGTGCAAAAAAAGGAGGTGCCTGCTTAGGCGCCTTTTCCTTTTACATATCAGCTTTTATCTAACCATGTTTGCATGTAAAATGGATACGAGAATGAACATGGAAGGTACGAATAGCTATGATATTTGATCCCCAGCACCGCAAAGACAATCGTTCAGCCCGCGTTAGCATGGCTCTTTTCCGGATGTCGCAGGCCATCAAAAAGGTGACGCAGGCAGAAAGTGATGCGCTGGGATTGTCGCCCGTACAGATTCAAGCGCTGCTGTTTGCGGCATATACCCGAAGCGATGTAGCTACCGTGGGCAACTTTGCAGATGCCATCGGTACGACCCATGTAACTGCGGTGAAGATCATCAATGGATTGCTCAGAAAAGGGCTGGTGACCAAAGCACAAAAGCCCGAGGATCGCCGAGTGACCTTGCTCAATTTGACTGCAGAAGGCAAGGTCATCGTTTCGCAGCTGAACCATTGGGGGCACTCCCTGGAAGAAGCGCTCTGTTCTATATCGGATGAAGCTTTGGCGGATTTCGAGCTAGGACTCGGCGCTATCATTTCAGCCATGCAACAACGCGGCCAGCTTGTGGTTGCTGAACCCTGCTTGGGCTGTGTACATTTTCATCCGAATGCCGGTTATGCCGAAGCACCTCATTATTGCGGGCTTATCCAAAAATATCTTACCCACGAAGGCTCTCTCCAAGAATGCCCCGAACATACTCCTTCCATCGAAGTCTAAAAGAAACAGGCCGAGCTTCGCTTTCCTCCTGCCTTTTACAGGACTTCACTCCTTCTTAATCATAGGAATACCCTATCGAAATGATATAAATTATTGAATTGAACAATCAATTCCTGCGCCCTATACTAGAGCGAAATACGGATACCGTCTCCTGAAAGGAATTGAACAAGAATTATGGTTCATCACCGTACCCCCTTATTTACTGCTTTAACCGAGCATGCCAAGCGCAATCCAATTCCGTTCCATATACCCGGCCACAAAAAAGGCGAGGGCATGGAAAACGGGTTCAAAACCTTCTTGGGCGACAATGCCTTGTCCATTGATCTGATCAATATTGCGCCTCTGGATGATTTGCACCAGCCCACCGGTGTAATTGATGAAGCACAGCGCTTGGCTGCGTATGCTTTTGGTGCGGATTACTCTTTGTTTTCCGTGCAGGGTACAAGTACCGCGATTATGACGATGATCATGTCGGTTTGCGGCCCGGGCGATAAAATTATCGTGCCGCGCAACCTGCATAAGTCGATTTTATCGGCGATTATTTTTGCGGGAGCCAAGCCGATCTTCGTTACCCCGGAGCGGGATGCAGATTGGGGCATCGATCACGGCATTTCCGTTCGCTCAGTCAAGAAAGCGATCGAAAGGCATCCGGATGCCAAGGCCGTACTGGTGATCAATCCGACGTATTTTGGGGTATGCACGAATTTAAAGGCGATCGTTGATCTGGCCCACCATTATGGAATACCCGTACTAGTCGACGAGGCGCATGGATCGCTGCTGCATTTTCACGACAAGCTCCCGCTGTCGGCGATGCAGGCCGGCGCAGATTTGGCGGCGACAAGCATGCACAAGCTTGGCGGATCATTGACCCAGAGTTCGCTTCTCCATATCAAGAAGGGCATTGTTCAACTGGAAAAAGTGCAGGCGATGTTCAGTATGCTGACAACGACCTCCACTTCGTATATTCTGTTGGCTTCCTTGGATGCGGCGCGCAAGCAGCTCGCCCTGCAAGGCCGCGAAATGTCGGACAAAGCGATTCGTTTGGCGGAGTACGCCAGAAGCCAAATCAATGAAATTCCCGGCCTGTCTTCCTTCGGGAGAGAGATTTTGTGGACGGATGCGGCGTTTGATTTCGATCCTACCAAGCTTACGGTGCATGTTCGGGAGCTTGGAATGACCGGATATGATGCGGAGCATTGGCTGCGAGATCATTACAACATTGAAGTGGAGCTGAGCGATTTATACAATATCCTGTGCTTAATCACGCCGGGCGACTCGAAAGAAACCATAGACTGCCTACTGAACGCTTTAGCCGAGCTCGCTAACGAGCACTACAAGCAACAAGCGGATCTTCAAGCTCTGTATGTAAAATTACCCGAGATTCCGCAGCTGGCCTTAACGCCGAGAGACGCTTTTTACGGGGATGTCGAGCTTATACCGCTCGGCCAGTCCGCTGGTCGCATCATTGCAGAGTCCATCTATATTTATCCTCCGGGCATTCCTATTTTGCTGCCGGGGGAAGTGATTGCACAGCAGCATATCCGTTACATTCTGGAGCATTTGAAGGTCGGTCTTCCTGTAAAGGGCCCCGAGGATTTGACGGTGCAAAACGTTAAAGTTGTGGTCGAAGTGAAGGCCATTTTTTAAAGGGAGGAATAGGGAATGGAACACTTGAGCAAACAAGATCCGGCTATAGCCAAAGCGATTCAGCAGGAACTGGAACGACAGCGTGACAAAATTGAACTGATTGCTTCGGAGAATTTTGTCAGTGAAGCGGTGATGGGGGCGATGGGCACTGTTTTAACCAATAAATATGCGGAAGGCTACCCTGGAAAAAGATTTTACGGCGGATGTCAGTACGTGGACAGGGTAGAGGATTTGGCCAGGCAAAGAGTGAAGGAGCTGTTCGGGGCAGAGCATGCCAACGTGCAGCCCCATTCGGGAGCACAGGCCAATATGGCCGTTTATTTTGCCGCTGTAAACGCCGGGGATACGATTCTTGGCATGAATCTGTCGCATGGCGGCCACTTGACGCATGGAAGTCCCGTAAATGCTTCTGGTAAATTATACAATTTCATTCCATATGGAGTTAATGCTCAGACCTCTCGCATTGATTTTGATGAGGTGCGAAAGCTGGCGCATAAACACAAGCCGCGCATGATTGTCGTAGGGGCAAGCGCCTATCCGCGTACAATTGATTTCGAGCCTTTTGCCCAGATTGCTGAAGAAGTAGGCGCGCTGTTCCTTGTAGACATGGCTCACATTGCGGGGATCGTTGCAGCAGGCTTGCATCCGAATCCCGTGCCCCACGCCCATTTTGTGACAACGACCACCCATAAGACGCTGCGCGGGCCGAGAGGCGGGGTGATTTTATGCAAGGAATCGTGGGCGCAGGCCATTGATAAAGCAGTCTTTCCAACGACGCAGGGCGGCCCGCTGATGCATATGATTGCCGCTAAGGCTGTCGCTTTCGAGGAAAATGCCGGAGCTGAGTTCAGAACATACATGGAACGAGTCTTGCAGAACGCTAAAATATTGGCGGAGGCTTTAATGGCAGAAGGCCTGCACGCCGTTTCCGGAGGAACGGACAATCATCTCATTCTTCTGGATCTTCGGAATATTGAGCTGACCGGCAAAGAGGCCCAGCAACTTTTGGATGAAATTGGAATTACCGTCAATAAGAACACTATTCCTTTTGATCCTACAAGCCCGCTTGTCACGAGCGGGATTCGGCTCGGAACTCCTGCGGCTACAACAAGAGGCATGGGTCCGGAGGAAATGAAGGAGATTGCCGGTATCATTGCGACCGCTTTGAAGCATCCGCATCATTCGGCGGTTCGCGAGCAATTGAAGGGCAAGGTACAGGAAATTACCGCGCGGTTCTCTTTATATGAGACAACAATGAGCTGAAGGAGGAGCAGCGATGACATCCAGCATCAGAAGGAAGGATTCATACTCCAGAGCAGCCTTCGCTGAGGCCAGGAGCGTGATCCCTGGAGGGGTAAACAGCCCGGTTCGCGCCTTTTCATCAGTCGGCTTGCCCCCTGTGTTCATCGCAGGCGGACAAGGCTCGCACGTGTTCGATATCGATGGAAATGAGTTCATAGATTATATCGGCTCATGGGGGCCGTTAATCCTGGGGCATGCTCATCCGGAGGTTGTCGAGGCGATAGGAAAAGCGGCGGCTCAAGGAACAAGCTTTGGCTTGCCCACAGAAATTGAAACGAAAATGGCCAAGCTCATCACGGGAAGCGTTTCGTCTATGGAGATGGTGCGCATGGTGAACTCCGGCACGGAAGCTACAATGAGTGCCCTGCGCTTAGCCAGAGGATATACGAAGCGGAACAAAATTGTGAAGTTTCAAGGAGGCTACCACGGGCATGCCGATGCTTTGCTCATTAAATCCGGCTCAGGGGTGGCGACCTTCGGCTTGCCGGATAGCCCGGGAATTCCTGAAGGTGTCGCCGCAAGTACAATTACAATGCCTTATAACAGTATCGCTAGCATTCGTCATGCATTCGAGCAATTTGGCGAACAAATCGCTGCGGTCATCGTTGAGCCAGTGGCCGGGAATATGGGGGTTGTGCCGCCTTTGCCCGGTTTCCTTCAAGGGTTAAGGGAGATTACCGCACAGTACGGCAGCCTGCTGATCTTCGATGAGGTCATGTCGGGATTCCGCGTAAGCTATCAGGGGGCGCAAGGGCTGTACGGAATCGAGCCGGATCTTACCTGCCTTGGAAAAGTGATTGGCGGAGGTCTCCCGGTAGGCGCTTATGGCGGCAAGCATGAAATTATGCAGCAGATGGCTCCTGCCGGGCCCATCTATCAAGCCGGAACGTTATCGGGTAATCCACTCGCCATGGCGGCTGGATATACAACTTTGCAATTGCTTGGGCAGCCTGGATTCTATGAGGAGTTGGAAAGAAAAGCGGCTCGGCTGGCGGAAGGTTTTATACGAAATGCCAAAATGGCAGGGATTCCCCTCAAGATCAACAGGGTAGGCTCGATGCTGTCTGCTTTTTTTACGGAACATGATGTCGTGGATTATGAGACAGCTCAACGTTCGAATATGCGGCTGTTTAAACAGTACTATGCAGCGATGCTGGATCGTGGCATTTTGACAGCGCCTACCCCCTATGAAGTCATGTTCGTATCGGCTGCGCATTCGGATGAGGATATCGAGGCTACGATCAAAGCCCATTTCGAGGCATTACAAGCGATCAAGGAGTGATGCGGTTTGAATATGCCAGAGCCTATTGACAACGGCGTTCTGTTTCCGGCCTACACGAAATACCCCGTTTCGCTGATCAAAGGGAATGGAAGCCGGCTTTGGGATGACCAAGGCAAAGAATATTTGGACTTTATGTCAGGAATTGCGGTATGTAATTTGGGACATGTGCCCTTAAAAATAAAACGAAGAATACAGGAACAGCTTGAACAAGTGTGGCATGTATCCAACCTGTTCCATATTCCGAACCAGCAGAAGCTGGCACAAATGCTTACCGCTCACAGCTGTGCGGATCTCGTCTTCTTTTGCAATAGCGGGGCAGAAGCCAATGAGGCTGCAATCAAATGTGCCAGAAGATATCACCAGCGGGTGCTTGGCAATGGCAGATACGAAATCATCACGTTCGAAAAATCCTTTCACGGGCGCACGATGGCCACATTGACCGCGACGGGGCAGGATAAGGTCAAGGATGGATTTTTTCCGCTGCCGGAGGGATTTGCCTATGCAAGATATAACGATATTCAATCGGTAGAAGATAGGATCACGGAGCGAACCGCGGCGATCATGCTTGAACTGGTACAGGGAGAAGGTGGCGTCTATGCCGCGGATCCCGAGTTTGTGACTCGGCTCTCCGTTCTATGCAAGGAGCGAGGGCTGCTGCTTATGATCGATGAGGTGCAGACGGGGATGGGGCGAACGGGGAAGCTGTTTGCTTACGAGCATTATGACATCGAACCGGATATCATCACGCTTGCCAAAGGGCTGGCCAGCGGATTTCCTATCGGAGCAATGATGGGGAAGAAGAAGCTTCGCGACGCTTTCTCCCCAGGAAGCCATGCGTCGACATTCGGAGGCGCCCCGCTTGCGGCGGCGGCTGGCCTGGCTACGCTGGAGACGATACTCGAGGAACGATTATGTGAACGAGCGGAACAGATGGGCGCATATGCTTTGCAAAGGCTGCAGGAGCAGCTTCAGTCTTATTCTATCGTTCAATCCGTAAGGGGCCTCGGTCTGTTGATCGGCATTGAATGCCGCGAACCGATTGCCCCCGTCATTCAGGAGCTGCTGCTGCAGGGACTATTGGTATTGTCAGCAGGTACTCACGTGATTCGTTTTATGCCTAGCTTATATATTTCAAAGGAAGAAATTGACCAGGCCGTGGACATTGTCACCACCGTTCTGGAGAGGCATTAATCCATATGTTTGCTTTTAATCGTAGTAATCAATTGCTCCATAAACACCCGGCTGGCCGCGCATAAATATTTATTTTTCCGATAGACGACCCCGATTTGTGTCGTAGGAACCGGGTTCTGAATCGGAATTGTTTGAATATGCGGATTTCCTATGTAGTCGAGGTAACCTTTCGGTAGAATTGTGACGCCGAGGCCTTGAACGACCATATTAATGATCGACTCCATCGTTGTCATTTCCATAACGGGCTGCGGCGCGAAGGCAAGGGCGCGGCATTGCTCATTAATGAGCTGGCGCAGAAAATATGAGTTTGGCAATAATACACTTGGCGTCTCTTTAAGAATATCAAGCGTCACGAAAGACCTCTGAGCAATGGGATGATCTACAGGCACGGCAAGGGCAAGATTTTCTTTAAAGAGGGGGATGGTCTCCAGATCATCATGCTCCATCGGTAAATATACAATGCCCAAATCGAGTTCATTTTCCAGTAGTCCGTTGTAAATATCTCCAGTTCGCAGACCGAGCACAGACAGCTCGACGTTAGGATAGCTGCGGTGGAAGCCGATCACGGTTGGGGGGAGCAAGTAATTGACTACTGTCAGCAGCGCGCCGATTTTCAATGTACCTCTTTTCAATCCTTGGATTTCGCTGATCGCGGCACGTGCCTGGGATAGTTCATGAAACACATTGTAGCTATGGTGCAGCAAGGTTTTGCCCGCTTCGGTAATGACGGTTTTCTTACCGATGCGATCGAACAGGGGCGTGCCGATTTCGTGCTCCAGTAAACGAATTTGCTGGCTTAGCGAGGGTTGGGCGATACCCAGCTTCTCCGCGGCGCGGGTAAAATGCAGCTCGTGGCATACGGCCATGAAATACTCCAATTGCCTGAGTTCCATGAATCTTCCTCCTTGAAAAGCCTATTTACAAATAATAATAGGTTATTACTATTATTTTAAGATAAACGATATGAAATATCTATACATTAAAAGGAGAATGGAGATGAAACAAGTCTATAACTTTAACGCTGGGCCCGCAGGATTGCCTGGGGAAGTGATGCATCAAGCACAGGAGGAACTCCTTGACCTGCAGGGCACCGGTCTATCTGTTCTGGAAATTTCGCATAGGAGCAAGGAATATGAACAAATTAACGACGAAACCCAACAACTGCTACAAGAGCTTCTTCACATTCCCTCGGGTTATGAAGTGATGTTTGTGCAGGGAGGGGCAAGCATGCAGTTTGCCATGGTGCCGATAAATTTCTTGCCAGCCGGGCGTGTGGCAAGCTACATCCACAGCGGGACGTGGTCGGGCAAGGCCATAGCGGAGGCGAGAAAAATAGGTGATACGGCAATTGCGGCAAGCTCGGAGGCGGATCATTTTACGAAGCTTCCAGATTTGCATAGAATAAATCTTCATCCTGAAACAGCCTATGTTCACCTTACTTCCAATGAAACGATAGCGGGAACCCAATACCATAGCTTCGCCGATACAGGGGAAGTTCCGCTGATTGCAGATATGTCCAGTGATATTTTGTCTCGTCCGGTTGATGTATCTAACTTTGCATTTATCTATGCCGGTGCTCAGAAGAACCTAGGCCCCTCTGGGGTTACTGTTGTGATCGCTGAGCGTGAGCTGCTGAGCAGAATTCCTGCACATATCCCAGATATTATGAATTATCGGATTCATGCGAACAGCGGCTCGCTGTATAACACACCGCCTGTATTTGCCGTGTACATAGTTAATCTTGTGCTGAAATGGATTCGGAATAACGGCGGAGCAAAAGGCATGGAACAGCGCAACCGGCTTAAAGCCGACTTGTTGTATAGCACGATCGACCAAAGTGGTGGTTTTTATAGCGGGCTGGCACATAAGGACAGTCGTTCGCTGATGAATGCGACGTTTCGCGTGATGAATGATGAATTGGAACTGCAATTTTTACAAGAAGCGCAACAGAACGGCTTTGTGGGATTAAAGGGCCATCGGGATGCCGGGCATTTGCGGGCTTCTCTCTATAATGCTGTTACGTATGAGCAGTGCAAAGCGTTGGCAGATTTCATGGCGGACTTTCAACAGCGCTTTGGATAGAAAATAAATTTGCTAATCTGAAATTTCGGCCTTCATTGTCGGGGTTTCAATTTGGGTGCGTGGCATGGCTGTGCACTGGTGAACTAAATAAGTTTAGAAACTTGAAAACATGGAGGAATGAGAGATGGAAACAGGGACGAACCGAGTCAAACGGGGAATGGCGGAAATGCAAAAAGGCGGCGTCATCATGGACGTGATGAATGCTGAGCAGGCCAAAATTGCGGAAGCAGCTGGAGCTACTGCCGTGATGGCGCTGGAAAGAGTGCCGGCAGACATCCGTGCGGCAGGCGGAGTTGCACGCATGGCCGATCCGGTTGTTGTCGAGCAGGTGATGAGGGCTGTGTCTATCCCCGTGATGGCGAAGGCGCGCATCGGTCACTATGTAGAAGCGAGAGTACTTGAAGCCCTGGGCGTGGACTATATTGACGAAAGTGAAGTGTTAACGCCCGCCGATGATATTTTTCATATCGACAAAAATGAGTTTACGATCCCATTCGTATGCGGGGCCAGGGATTTGGGAGAGGCCTTGCGCCGCATCGGAGAGGGGGCATCGATGATTCGCACCAAAGGGGAGCCGGGAACGGGGAATATTGTCGAGGCAGTACGCCATATGCGCATGATGCTTGGGCAAATACGTAAAGTGCAGGGAATGAGCAAGGATGAGCTCATGGTAGAGGCCAAGCAGCTCAGCGCACCTTATGAATTATTGCTGCAGATCAGGGATACGGGAAGATTACCGGTCGTTAACTTTGCTGCCGGAGGGGTGGCTACTCCCGCTGATGCGGCTTTAATGATGACATTAGGGGCCGACGGCGTGTTTGTTGGATCGGGAATTTTCAAATCGGAGCAGCCGGAGAAATTTGCCCGGGCCATTGTGGAGGCAACGACGAATTATACCGATTTTAAGCGGATTGCAGAAATATCCAAAAACCTGGGAGCCCCGATGAAAGGTTTAGAAATCTCGAAGCTAGAGGCAGGAGACCGCATGCAGGAACGTGGTATATAATAGATAAGAGACAGTTAATTCTTGAATTCAAAGTCGGAAACGGAAGTGATCCCTCGTGGGGCAGGGTGAAATTATATCCATCAATGTAGGCAAGCCGATACAGGTGCAATTTAACAATAAGGAAATTTCGACAGGCATCTTCAAGAGGCCAAGTGATGAGCCGCTGTTCCTGTCCTGGCTCAACTTCGAGGGGGATGGTCAGGCAGATCTTGTTCACCACGGAGGTAGGGAGAAGGCCGTTTGTGTGTACCCTTACGAGCATTATCCCTTTTGGGAGAAGGAATTGGGCCGGGCATTAGAATACAGTGCATTCGGCGAAAATTTAACAACGCGGGGTTTGCTGGAGACCGAGATTTGCATTGGCGATATTTTTCAGCTGGGAGAAGCGGTGGTGCAGGTAAGCCAGCCAAGGCAGCCTTGTTTTAAACTATCCGTAAAATACGGGGCCCCTGACATGCCGTTAAAAGTACAGGAAACCGGGTATACCGGCTTTTATTTCCGCGTGCTCCAGGAAGGACTCGTATCGAGGCTGGATGGGCTGCATTTGATCGACAGACATCCGAAAGCAATTACGGTATCTTACGCCAACAAGATCATGCATCGCGAAAAGAATAATCTTGAAGGAATAGCCAAGATTCTTGAAGTCGAGGAACTCTCGGACAACTGGAGAAAGACATTGACCAAGCGACTTGAAGGAAACGAGACGGATACTAGGGAAAGACTAACGGGCGAAAGGCAATAAGTTTTTCGTGATATATAAACTCTACTCAAATCGCAATTATTTGAATTTCGGAAACGGGGAACCACTTTTTGGTATTTATATCTTTAAAGTGCTATAGTAATCTTTAAATCAGAAATTTCTATGCTTATGTCTTTACGCATATCAGGGCTATCGCCATGGAAGGATCGGATGTATAATCGTGGAAAGAAGCTCGCGTAACAACGCCTCAGCCTAAGATAAGAGCGATCTTAAGGCTGGGGCGTTTTTGTGATGATGGAAGGTTAATTTGGTATATGGAGGTGATCGTTGTTGGAGCAGGTGGGCCAGGGAAGAACAGCAGATATATTCGTTGCCGGTGATAACAAGGTTCTCAAGCTTTATAAGAAGGGCTTTCCGATTGAAGCGATTCATGAGGAGTATGAGGTTAGCCAGTATGTGCATGACCTGGGCATCAATGTCCCGAGGGCCTTTGAAATGATCGAGAGGGACGGAAGGCTGGGGATTATTTTTGAACGGGTTCCAGGTACCTCTCTGCTTCATTTGATGACACGGAGACCTCTGCGGATCAGGCGGTTTTCAAGGACGTTAGCCGCCCTCCATCATCATGTGCATGTCCATTCCGTTGCGGATTTGAGCAGGAATCATAAAGAGATACTCGCTCATAATATTCAATCTGCTCCGCTCCTAACCGATGCCGAAAAGTCGAAGATTATTCATCAACTGCAAGGCTTGCCCGAGGATCATAAGCTCTGCCACGGAGATTATCATCCCGACAATGTGTTAGTAACGGATCCAAATAATAGCTGCGTAATTGATTGGATGACTGGAATGGCTGGCCACCCGCTGGGCGACCTCGCCAGGTCCGTACTTCTGTTGACTTATGGCACATTGCCAGAAGGGACTCCCAAAACGAAAGGCCTCCTTATCAATTTCTTTAGAAAACGCATCAAAAATGAATATGTCAGGCATTACTTGAAGCTGGCGAACAAAGATTATGCCGAGGTAGATCCATGGATACTGCCGGTAGCTGCCGCGAGACTTTCGGATGGGATACCTGATGAAGAGAAAAATGCATTATTACTAGAGATCAAAGCAAGATTGAAGACAATTACATAGAAAATGGAGGTAAAGCTATGGCTAATCCAATACATAACCGCGTAGATACGATCTTTATTCATGTAAGCGATTTAAAGAGGGCCGCTCAGTGGTACAGCAAGCTTCTGAGTCTAGAAGTCGAGGTTGGGGAATTTCCAGGCCCGATTTATACTTTGCCTATGGGGGAAGGGCGTCCAGGTTTGACGCTGGACAATCATTGTTTGGACGAGATATATCAATTTACGCCATCCAATCAGCCTTTATTTAATTTAAGCTGTGAAAATATTCATGAGGCCTATCAGCATGTACAGAGTTTAGGCGCGGAAATCGTTACTGAAATTCAGACCTTTCCCGACCTGGCGGAATTTTCATTCAAAGATCCTGACGGGAACATCATCATGGTGTGTACTTGTTTTAGCTAGCAAGAAAGAAAGGATAGAATCATGCCCTATAATATTGAGGACAAGTTTGTAATTGCAGTCGCTTCGAGCGCGTTGTTTGATTTAAGCGAATCGGATCGCGTATTTCAGGAACACGGAGAAGATGCCTATAGAAAATATCAGCGGGAAAATGAGCAAGTCGTTCTTGAAACAGGAGTCGCATATCCTCTAATCAAAAGACTGCTTAGCATCAATACAGATGAACCAGAGGATCAGCCGGTCGAGGTCGTATTGCTGTCCCGTAATGATCCGGATACCGGGCTTCGCGTATTTAAATCGATAGAACATTACCAGCTCCCTATTAGCCGAGCAGTATTCATCGCAGGCAGTAATCCTTTTGAATACATGGAGGCCTTCAATGCGTCGATTTTCTTGTCAGGGAATCCTGATGATGTAAAGGAAGCGGTCGAACGTGGGTTTCCGGCAGGCTGCATTTATCCAACGGACTATATTGACAATGACGAGGATCGGGAGCTTAGGATCGCATTTGATTTTGATGGAGTTATCGCTGATGATTCAGCGGAATCTGTCTTCCAACAGGGCGGACAATTGGCATTGTTCCATGATCACGAACGATTAAATGCCGGGGAGTCGCTTCCTCCGGGGCCGTTGTTGAAGTTTTTTCAAGAGATATCCAAATTGCAAAAAAGAATTTTAGAGAAGTATCCAACTAACGTGAAAGACAAGCCTCGAATAAGAATCGCGATTGCCACGGCTAGGAATGCCCCTGCTCATGAGAGAGTGATTACGACGCTGAGAAATTTGGATATTAGAGTGGACGAAGCTTTTTTTCTAGGCGGAATCGATAAAGGCAGAGTATTGCGAATATTTAAACCCCATATATTCTTTGATGATCAGGTTGGTCACATCGAGGGTGTTGCCAGAATTGTGCCATCTGTTCATGTCCCGTTTGGAATAACGAATATGGGCAGGGAGAGCGTTTCGGAGAAGTACCTGCATTGTAAAACAACCGCTAAACAAGGAGCAGAACATGAACCTCTTTAAAAATCCTTGTAATGATCGGGAATTTTCTATTTTCGGATTTCATGCTGGATTTTCTCCTTCAGGCCAACATCTGTTGATCATGGGATCGGGGGGGAGCGTTGGTATATTCTCGCTCCATCTAACATAATTCACCGCGCTTCAGGCCGGTTAGGTCAGCAGCTTTGTCATTACACCTCAGATCAGCATTCTCATCGATTTGTATTAGGCGTCTTGTTTCTGCTCGAGCGTCCTGCCGAATTGCCATGAGGATGGAGCCAGATTCATCAGATGCTATAGCTATTACGTGCTCACGCTGTTCATGTTCATCTCGTTGTCCGCTTTGTTTTTGGCTAGTGGTGGAATTCGTTTTAAATTAAATAGTACGCTTCAATACTTTGTGCAGGCAGCTGTATAATTATGGAACAATCGTTGGAGTAGGGATAAAGGGGAAGCTAACTGTATTTCATGCATTTAATTTAGTTCAACGGGAATAGTTTTTCGAACTAGATGTATTTCATCCATCTAAAACCTCCTATTTCACCTTCAAAACCTATAATCGTTCATTTTAAATGTAAGAAATCCAGTTAGTCATAGCTCCTGAAGTGGAAAGTCTAATTTTAACTGCAACAAATACAGGTTAGTTAACGAATCTCACGATCGCTATTTGAATAAAAATAACCTCAGGCAAAATGTAACGAAGCTGGGTAACGTTATTTCGTCCTTTACTGCTCCAAACGGAAGATAAACGGCAAATAGAGTGTCTGAGATTCGTTATACCTGGGTGAGAAGCGTTAATCTGGGAGCAAGTCGATTTTGTTATAGGGGGAATTCAGTGACGGTAACCATTCGTCTTCAAAGCAAGTCCTTCCCGTTACGAACCTCTCATGATTTCTCTTGGCTGGACAGCATGGGAGAGGTGTTCGCAGTATTTCACGAGCAGGATTCCGGCAACATTTCATTTGGGGTTAGGCAGGAAGATGGCCGCAAACTTTTTGTGAAGTATGCCGGGGCAGAAACGGTGCATTATCAGGGGGATATTATGGAGGCCGTTCAGCGGCTGCAGCAGGCGATGACTGTCTATGCAGATTTGACGCACCGAAGTTTGATTAACCTAGTGAACCATTTCGCCACGAAAGATGGATATGCGGCTGTGTTTGATTGGATTGAGGGAGAGAACCTTCATCCGCATTGGTCCTTCCCGCCTCCGGCGAAGTACACGGATCCTGCATCGCCGTTTTACCGATATAGACAGCTACCAGTGGATCGGCGGTTGGCTTCCTTGGATGAGATTTATGCCTTTCATGCTGCCGTTGAGCAGAAGGGATACGTGGCCGTTGATTTTTATGACGGCAGCATCATGTATGATTTCGAGTCAGACTCTACTAGGATCTGTGACATTGACTTTTATCGGAAAGGGCCCTTTACCAATCACATGGGCAGGATGTGGGGGTCTGCCAGATTTATGTCCCCGGAGGAATTTGAAAAGGGGGCTGCGATCGATGGAATAACCAACGTGTTCAACATGGGGGCCACGGCTTTTGTGCTGCTTGGCGGAGGGCTGAATCGAGACTTTTCGAAATGGGAGGCTAGCCCAGAGCTGTACGAGGTATCCTTGAAGGCTGTTGAGCCGGATCGGCAGCAGCGGTACTCATCCGTAGCAGAGTTTTACGAAGCTTGGAAGCACTTTTTTTGAAATATATGATAACTAGGAAGCAAGGAACTCTAACGGTTGCCACAGTCGTTAATCCGTCGAAAAAGAGCGCTAAGGAATTTTAACGGTTGTAATCCACGTTATTCAAGCCGAAATCGTCGCAACATTTAAAAAGTGTTAGAATAGCCGCATATACAACCGTTAGATATCAACCAAGTGAATACTCCGCGAAATAACATCGATAGCAATCGTTAGATAACGTCAAACTGCCAGGTGGTAATCGTAAATCGTTAGGTATCATCGGTATCATCAATCGACAGGCGACAGCCGAAAACGGCAGAGCTTAACGACTGGGAGACGGGGGAGTGGCTAGTTGAAAATGGGGGGAGAGTGAAACTTTAATAGGATTGGAGTGAATCCGCATAGCATCTGGCGCCGGTACTTACCGGCGTCATTTTTGTGTTGCTGTGATATGACCGTTGAAGTAGTTTACTGTTTTCTCCGGGGTAAATTACCGCTTTATTATCGGAACGACAAATAAAGATTAAAACACGACATCAATTAAACAGACAATTAATTTGAACCTAATATTCTACGCATACTCGCCCCCTATACTAATTCTAGAAGGAGGGAAGCCAATGGAATTGGTATCGAGCATAAAGCAAATGAGGCAGCAGATTGCGACCAAGCAAAAAACATCTAAATTTACGCGAAGGCAAGCATGGATCGGAATCGCTTACGCGCTGCCGGCCTTGCTGCTGTTATTCATCTTTCGTTTTTGGCCGCTTGTATTCGGGGCTTGGATCAGCTTATGGAAATGGGGATTCGTACCGGAGAAGTTCATTGGCCTGAGCAATTTTTCCAAGATCTTCACCGAAGGTCTGATATATAAGGATATGCTGCTGGGATGGCAGCTTGGTCCGGTAGGCAACAGCTTGATGGTCACAGTCTATTACGCAATAGGAACGATCCCGATATCTATATTCCTGTCCTTTCTATTAGCTTTTTATTTGTTTCAAAAAATCAAAGGCAGGGGCATATTGCGGACGATTTTCTTCATTCCCTATATAACTTCTCAGGTCGCCGCTGGATTTGTGTTCAAATGGATTTTCCATTCGAATGTCGGCATTGCGAATGCCGGTTTGGAGCGCGTTGGATTACAGCCGCAGAACTGGCTGTCGGATCCAGACCCAATACTGGTTCACATCGCCCGGATGTTCGGGGGACAATGGCCGGCCTATATTCCGACGGGTTTTGCCGGGCCGTCTTATGCACTGATCGTCATTATGCTGTTTACGATATGGGCGAGCGTGGGGTTCAATATCGTCATCTTTCTGGCCGGCATGAGCAACGTCTCGCCGGAATTGTACGAGGCCGCCAACATCGACGGCGCCGGAACGCTAAAAATCATGCGCCATGTCACATGGCCGCTATTGTCTCCGATGGTGTTCCTCCTTTCGATCATATCGGTAATCGGATCTTTCGAAGCGTTTAACGCCTTTTACGTCATTAGCGGCGGGGATGGCGGTCCGCTTGGTACAACGATGTCTTTGCCGCTATATATTTTTAGAGCCTTCTATGTGCATGGCCAGGTCGGCTATGCCTCGGCGGTATCGATGTTCCTGTTCGTCATCATATTATCGCTGACTTGGATTCAATACAAATACGGGGAGAAAAGAGTGCATTACCTGCGCTAATAAGGAGGGCAGCATGATGAAAGTTGAACGGTTCAATTACGCCCGGCTCTATTACCGGATCTCCTGGACAGTCGTTACGATCATTGTCCTGGCCATAGCTGCGCTTGCGCTGTTTCCGTTCGTATGGATGATTCTAACCTCGCTAAAGAGCGCAGAGGAGATTAATATGATGCCGCCGGTCTTTTTTCCGAAGGAGCTGATGTTCAGCAATTATGAAGCGGCTTGGATGAAGCCGGAGTCCACCTTCGGCCGGTACTTCTGGAATACGATCATCGTTGCTGTTTTGGGGACGGCGCTTCAACTGATCATATGCATTCCGATTGCCTATTCTATTTCGCATTTCTCATTCAAAGGCAGAGGACTCATCTTCATGCTCGTTGTAGCGACGATGATGATTCCCTACGATATCACTTTAGTTCCGAATTTCGTTACGCTGCGGCATATTCCGTTTGCGGGCGGCAATGATTGGATGGGCACGGGTGGAAAGGGCTTCTATGACAGTTATATGGGAATCATGGTGCCTTTCTTGGCGGATGCGTTCTCTATATTCTTGCTAAGGCAAGCCTTTCTGTCTGTCCCGAAAGACTACTGGGAAGCTTCGCAGGTCGATGGAATGTCCAGCTTTCGCTATTTGTATTCCGTCCTTCTGCCGCTCTCGAGCTCCAGCTTAATTACCGCAGGCTTGCTGAGCTTCATCGGCAAATGGAATGCTGTATCCTGGCCGCTGATCATTACTTCTACGGAAGCGATTCGCCCGCTGCAGGTGGGATTGCTCTACTTCGTCAGTGAGAACGGATCGAATTATCATCAATTGATGGCTGCCGCGACGTTTACCGTATTGCCGATCGTATTGCTATACTTTGCAGCTCAGAAGTGGTTTCATTCGGGGATTGCGGCTTCAGGAATCAAAGGCTGAACAGAAGAGGAGACGACAGCGGTGGAATGGATAAACAATATTCAAGTACTTGTGCTGGATATGGACGGCACCTTATATCAGGATGAGAGCTTCATCGAACCTTATCTATCTTATTTGTTTCAAGGCCATGGCGGCAATTCCGGTGTGTCGATGTGGCAGCGTGAGGCTGAGTCGATTCTGGCCGGCAAGCATACGCTAAAGATCGGCCATTTCTTCAGTAGATCCCTTAAGTCAGGCGTAGAGTACCGTAATGGAGAAATAGCTGGCTTATATGACTGGGAAGGAAAAAAGATAGAACCATCGGGCGCCTCCTTGGATATCATTCGCGATATCCAATATATCGGAGATGCTTGGGGAGTTGTGGGCGCCATAGCCGACTATGCCGATGTGCCGGCTTCCGTACGAACGCAAGCCTTTATGAGCATTCGCCGCGATATGATTTCGACATTAAATTGCGTCAAGCCTCACGATGGAGTAGCTGCAGCGCTGCGAGGGTTAAAGTCGGTTCGCCATAAACTGCTGATGACCAACTCCCCCAAAGAGGCTGCTCAGGATTTTGTCGAAAGGCTTGGTCTGGACAATGTTTTCGATGCGGTCATCTATGGCGGGAACAAGCCCCAAGGATTAGCTGACTATCTGCAGGAATACATCAACGGGAACGGGATTTTCCCAGACCAAATCGTTTCCATTGGCGATAATGCCTGGAACGATCTGTATCCAGTTAAGAAAATGGGGGGCCGCACGATATGGATATCGCCGTACGAAACCTTTGATAAGGAGAAATGGGATCTTCGGCTTCGTACGTTGGATGACCTGGAGGATTTTCTAGTGAAATTGGAGGAACGCTTGGCAGTTCATCCATAAAAATAAAGGAGGCATTACCCTTGAACGATCAGGATCAAATCACGTTTTACAGCGGCATGAACACGATAGGCGGCGTTCAAATCGTATATGGCTATAAGGAGTTGGGATTCGTGTTCGACCTGGGACTTCCCATGGGCGGATTGTTCAATGAATATGTGAAGACGAAGCCTCCTCTAGGAGCGCGCCACTATATGCTGACCCGTTCGACTCCGCCCCTGCTTAATTTATATTCTCCGGAGGCGATGGAGGGTCTGACGATGGAGCAGCTCCAGGAAATATGGAAACGTCAAGAGCTGCCGCAATATCCCAATCTGAAGGTATTCATCAGCCATATCCATCAAGACCATATGGCGCTTCTGCCTTATATTGCGGAGGACACACCCATCTATATGAGCAAAGATGCTTATGCCGTGTATCGGGCTGTCGTCGCTTCAGGCGAGTACGGAGATACGAAGGGCCGCATCATTCCGCTGGAAGATCTTCAAGAGATTGCGCTGGACGAGGAAGGAAAAGTGCGGCTTACCATCATCGAGGTGGATCATGATACGCCGGGTTGTTCGGGGTTCATCTTGAAGACCGCTTCCGGAACGAAGATCGGCTTCACAGCGGATTGGCGCCGCCATGGCAGACATTCGCACCGTATGGATCGCTTTATCGAGCTGTGCCGGAATGAAGGGGTTGAAGTATTGATTACTGAAGGCACGCGGCTGCGTCCGAACACCTTGTTCCGCCAGCCTGAGGATCGGCTTGAGACGGATGTTGCCGTTCGCTACCGGGACGTAATCGAACAGGCAGCGGGCCTCGTCTACGTTAATATTCTAGGGAGGAATGTGGAGCGGGTCGCCGATTTCATTCTTGCAACCAAGGAGGCTGGGCGTACGCTTGTTATGGATGCAAGCACGGCTGTGCTGTGGTATGAGGCCACTCGCATCGGCATTGCGGCATTGGCAGGGAATGCGGCGTTGACGCTGGCTGAAGAGGTAATTCGCGTATTGCCGACGCTGAACTCGCTATCCGTAGACAGCAGTATTGTTCTGCCGTATAAGACGATTTCGCTATCCGAAGTTACTGCCAACAAGGCGCAATACTGTGTGTACCTTCCGTATAATCAGCTGCCGCTGATGGCTGAACTGGAATGTCTGGGCGATCGTTCGCAGATCTCGCATTACGTCCATGCCGACGGCAATCCGCTAACAGCGAATGATGAGACGCTGCACCGCTGGCTAACAGAATTCGGCGTTCAATATCATTATTTCGCGACAGGCGGCCATGCCGCTCCGCAAGAAATCAGCGATTTGACGGCAAGGATCCAGCCGAAGGTTGTGATTCCGCTTCACAGCGTTCATCCGACATTATTCGATAGCAGAAGCATCCCCCGTTTTTATCCGGTTTACGGAGAAACGGTTCAAATAGACAAGCTGTTAGCCCACAAATAGGAGGAGTAGAGAACATGCCGTTCAATCATACGATTCAAAGATTTTTATCTGTAGTGGCGGTTATTCTTGTGATGTCCATAGTTACGGTAGCTTGCGGAGGGAGTCAAGCAAGCAATACAAGCTCAGAAGGTTCCAGCGCTGCTGGTGCCAATGCGAGTTCGGCGGAAAAGCCGGCAGGCAATGACATTGAGCTGGGCAAGAACGGGCCGGTAAAAATTGATTTCTGGCATATTCAAGCTAGCATTTACGGGGATGCGGTCAAAGAAATCGTTGCGCAATTTAATAAAGAGTATGAAGGAAAAATCATCGTTAATGAAGTCTTTCAGGGTTCTTATACGGAGTTGAACCAGAAGCTGCGAGCCGCGCTCCAAGGAGGCGGGCTGCCAGCGGTAGCCATGGCCAACGAGGGCGATGTGCTGCAATATATGAAAGCGGACCAGATCGTCCCGCTGGACACCTACATCAACGATCCTCAGTACGGATTAACGCAAACGGAAATCGATGACATTCTCCCAGCGGTCTTGGATCGTCAACGCATTCCGGCCTATGAAGGCAAGACGATGAGCTGGCCTCACGGCAACAGCTCAACCGGGATCTACTATAACACCGACATTCTTAAACAAGCGGGTTATGATGCTCCGGCCAAATCATGGAAAGAGTTCGAGCAGCAGGCCCTCGACATCTATAAGAAAACCGGCGTTCCAGCGCTTGTCATCGGCAATGGCACAGGATATGGTTCCCATGGTTTTAACTTCATGACCTCATTGAGCACATATGGAATCGATCCGATTAGTCCTGATCTGTCCGGCGTCAATTTCGATAATCCCCAAGCCGTGGAGCTGCTGACCGTATATAAGAACCTGCTCGATCAGAAGGCCATCCTGGTCGCCGAGGATACGGAGCAAGAATTCACGAATGGCCGCGCCGCCATGGAAATTGGCACAACGGCCAGAACGACCTCCAAGCTGGAATTGATTGGCGATAAGTTCGGGTGGGGAATCACAATTATCCCGCAAGGGGACCCAAGCAACCCAACAACGAATATTGGCGGCGGAAATCAGGTACTGTTCAAGACCAAGCCTGAGCAGGAGCTTGCTGGCTGGTTATTCTTGAAATATTTTGCAGGTCCGGAAGGGCAAGCGATCTATGGAGCCAAAACCGGTTACTTCCCGGCTACTCTGTCTTCCCAGGATGTCGACGTATTGAAGCAGGATTACGAGGCCAATCCTCAAAAGGAACAAGCCTTCAAAGAGGTGTTTCCTCACGGGAAAGCTCCTGTCGCTACGGCTGCCGGAAGCATGATCCAGGACGCGGTGAATACGGCGATTATGAATGTTTACTCGAACAAAGTCTCGCCAGCAGACTCACTGAAGAGTCTTCAGGCAGAAGCGACAAAGCTGCTGGAAGAGCACAAATAAGATCGCTCTAAAAGGAGTGATTCCCATGAATTCTAGAAGGAGACGGAACGAAATTTTGGAGGAAGTCCGCCGCAACGGCAGCGTTCTTGTCGAGAATTTAGTGGATCAGTATCAATTGTCCGTCGAAACGATCCGCAGGGATTTGCGCATTTTGCATGAAAAAGGACTGGTTCGCAGAAATTATGGCGGCGCTGAGCGAAGGGAAAAAACAACATGGGAAATGCCATATACGCAGCGTATTAATTATAATCTCGAGCAGAAAGAGGCGATCGCCAGAGAGGCGATTCATCTCTTAGAGGACGGCGACAGCGTTTTTTTGGACGGGAATACGACGGGACTGGCCGTCTCTCGGCTAATCCCTGCGGACAAAGAATTAGTCATCGGGACGAATTCGATTATGGTTGCCTTTAACCTGGTACAGAAGAATAGCCGATCCCAAGTGTTTATGGTAGGCGGCGAGGTGGATCAGAGCGGATTGACGTCAGGGCATAGGCTTCATCAAGAGCTGAAGCAGTATCGTTTCGATAAAGCTATGTTTTCATGCGCTGGGGTTATGCAGCAAGGCTTGTATTTCTCTAAGGTGGAGCCGCAGAGTGTAGCTCAGAGGCTTTCAGACCAAGCTCGTCAGCTCATATTATTGGCTGATTCTTCAAAAATGAACCAGAGCGCCTTCTTATTCGGAATGGAAGTCAAAAGAATCAGCGTGCTTATTACCGACGATGGTATTTCGCTCCCCTTTCTGGAGAAGCTGCGCGAAATGATACAGAAAGTGATCGTCGTGAAAATGGAGGAGCAGAAGCGGGTGTGAATGATACACAGAAAGGAATTGCCATGACGAAGAAAAAACTGTTTGTCTTTTGCCTGGATGCGCTGTGTTCCATGGATATTGAATTGATGAGAACGATGCCGAACTTTAAATTCATGTTTGAGCAAGGTTCTTGGGTAACTCATATGCATTCTATTTATCCTTCCGTTACTTACCCATGCCACTGCTCCATTGTTACAGGAAACTATGTCGAGAAGCACGGCATTCCCCACAATGAAATCGTCAAAGCCGGCGACCAGAATGCCCCGTGGTACAACATGAGGCAAGATGTTCAGTCGAAGACTTTGTTGGATTACGCCAAAGAAAATGGATTTTCGACCTGCTCTTTAAGCTGGCCTGTATCGGGCGGGGCTGATTATGATTTGAACATGCCGATGATTGTGCCGATTGGCTATAATGGCCCTAACCCGGAGCAGTTTTTTGAGAGCACGGCCACAGCGGAGCTGGTGGAACGCTATTTTCCTAGGTACGGACATCATTTGATTGGTGAAGACCGCAGCCTGGATCGGTACACGATGGGTTTGGCTACGGAAATTATTAAAGATTATCGTCAGCCGGATGTCATGCTGGTCAAAATGTGCGATCTCGATACCGTGCGTCATCGATACGGCGTCATGAACGGTCATGTCATCGAGCAGCTGCACAAGCATGATGCGGAATTCGGAGTTTTGGTTGAACAGATTAGAAAGCACGGCGACTTTGAGAATACCGATTTCGTCATTCTGGGCGACCACGGTCAAACGGATATCGATCACGTATTGAACTTCAATATTCTATTGAAGCAAGCCGGATTCATTTCCGTGGATGAGAACGATCAATTGATCGACTATGACGCCTATTGCCATTCTGTCGGCATGTCGGCATGGATCAGCCTTAAAGATCCGTCCGATGAAAAAATGAAGCAGAAGGTCCATGAATTCCTCCTTTCCGTTAAAGCGGATCCCAAATACGGACTAGGCCATGTATTTACGAAGGAAGAGGTTCGCGAACAATATAAATTAACGGGACCCTTTGAATTCGTGATTGAAGGTGAAGCAGCCATCTCGTTCGGGAATACTCTATCGGGCGACGATGCATTCTCGGAAACGAGAGTCGGTGACTATAAGACGGCCAAAGCTTCGCACGGAGGATTGCCTTATAAGGAGCAGCAAACGACATTCATTGCTTGCGGCCCAAGCGTGAAGCAGGGTGTCGTCATCGACCAAGCCAATTTGGTAGATATGGCTCCTACCATGGCAGCGATGCTTCAGTTTAAGATGCAAGATGTGGATGGCATTATACTTGATCCATTATTGAAATAATCGAAGCGTAAAAAAGAGGCTGTTCCGGATGGGGAGGCCTCTTTTCATTTTCCAAAACATGGGCTTACTGATAAGATAGGGATAAATAAATGGATCATGGAGGTGCTGTATGGCTAGAGGTCATTTTATTATTACGGGAACATCTAAAGGGATCGGCGAGCAGCTGGCAGGAATGCTGCTTGATCTCGGACACCAGGTAATCGGCATCGCGCGTGGAAACTCGGAACGCCTGCGGGGTTATAGCAATTATACCCATCGAAGCTTTGATTTAAGCGACATCATGGGAGTCGATGTCCTGCTTAAAGAGATTGTTCATGAAGTGAATATAGTTGACTCGGAAATATTTTGCCTGATTAATAATGCGGCCATGCTAGAGCCGTTAAAGCCAATCGAACGCTGTACCGCCCAGGAAATCCAACAGCATCTGCAAGTCAGCCTGGCTGCCCCGATGGTCGCAACCTCCAGCTTTATCCGCTATACCGAATACATAGACATCAGAAGAAAAATCATCAACATCACTTCCGGTTCAGGAACGTACCCCGCACCGGGTATGAGCGCGTATTGTACGGCTAAAGCCGGGATCAATATGTTCACTCAGTGCGTTGGAGCGGAGCAAGCGAATCAGCCTCGCCCCGTGGAGATCATTGCCGTAGACCCGGGAATGGTGGAAACACAGCTGCAAGCGGCTGCCCGGGGGAAAGATGAGGAGGACTTCGGGATGGTTAAGTATTTCAAACAGGCTTACGAGTCAGGCCAGGTTCAGCCGGCGGAAGAGCTCGGCAGGTATTTGTTGAAAATCATCGAGAACGAATATCCTGCTGGAGAGCTTGTCCACTACACGCACGCTGAACTTTAAGAAACCTGTCTTCGGCAAAAAAAGGAGAGATCTCGATTGGAAATCTATTATAATGAATTTTTAATATCGGATCATAAAGAACGGCTGGACATAAACGTGATCAAAGGCTATTTAGCAAGAAGTTATTGGGCGAATCAGAGGTCGGCAGACAGGATTGAGAAGTCCATCGACAATTCGGTATGCTTCGGCATTTATAAGGGATCGGTACAGGTGGGGTTTGCCCGGGTAGTCACAGACGATGCCACCATGTACTGGTTGTGCGACGTGTTTATAGACGAGGATTACAGAGGGCAGGGGCTCGGCAAGAAACTAGTCGAAGCCATCACGGAGTCGGAACGGTTTCGGAATCTGATGGGACTGCTCGGCACTCGGGATGCCCATGAGCTGTACGAGCAGTTTCATTTTATACGGGATCACGACAGGTTCATGAGAAGGGCTCCGCGATAATCCCTGTAACAAAGAAAACAAAGCTTGCGGGCAAAAAAACCAGCTTTAGAAAAACAGCAATCATCCTGTTTCCTCCATATGAAAAATATAATGTATCTTCTCCGCAAGCAATTCCATTCAAGTTCCGAGCCCTGCTCGGTATACTTTTTTTGTAAGCGATTACATCACTGCATTTGGGATTGAGGAGGCTAAAGGATGACCAGAAAGGGAGTTTTTCCGTTGTTTCTATCATTGCTCATGATTTGGATGAGCATTCCGGGCGTATCCCCTCGGGCAGCTGCTGCGGCAGGCAGCTTGAGCCAAGGAACCCAGGATAAGCTGATTTTGCATTATGACATGAAAAATGTCTCCGGAAGCACGGTCATCAGCAGCGTGACGACCAGTGTCTACCATGGTGAGTGGATCAATCCACAGCAGGCCCGGCTCGTGCAAGAGGCTGGTTACGGGTATATCGATTTTGCAGGGGGAACCACGGCACAGTCTTATATCTCCATCCCGGGGGGAGTGCTGAACGGGCTGACGGATCTGACCGTCTCAACGCTTGTGAACTGGAATGGCAATCATCCCGCTGAATGGTTGTTTGCGCTTGGCCAGGACAGCAGCAAATATATATACGTTACGCCGAAGTACAATTCCGACAGCAGTGCCCGGCTCGGCATCGCCACTGACGGCTGGAGGAATGAAAGCTCCGCGAGAACCGGAACGCTTGCAGCGGACGGCTGGAAGCTCGTTACTGCCGTAGTGTCGGGAACGAACGGTACGCTGACATTGTACATTGACGAAGTCCAGGCCGCCGTAGGCTCGACGAATGGCATTACCCTGGCGGATATCAATTCTGCTGGGGGCATCAGCGGCTTTATCGGCAAATCGTTTTATGCAGATACGGCGAATGATCCTTACTTTGGCGGAAAAATAGCCGATTTCCGCATTTACAACGAGGCGCTCGGCGCTTCCGAAATTGCACAATTAAATGCGGAGGCCGCGGCAAAAATTCAGCTTATCGAAGGAACTCAGCCGCCCGCGTCTGCAAGTGCGCAGCCAATTCTGCATTATGATATGAAGACGACGCGTTCGTCCGGCAGTGACACGATTCTCCAAGACGTGTCGGGAAGCGCCGTCACCTTTGACGGGCTATTTAGGAATCCGCAGAACGGCCAGCTCGTCTCCAACCATGAAGCTGGATTTGCCGCTTTCAACGGCGGAAGCTCGGCATCGAACAGCGGATTTATTGAGATTCCAAAGGGGAGCGACGGCTCGGACTTGTTAAGCGGACTGGATGCCGTGACCGTATCCGCATTGGTCAACTGGGATGATGACGGGACGAACCGCTGGATTTTCGGATTAGGGACCGTGACGGATGACGCGGAATACGGCAATAAATATTTTTTTGCCACGCCGCGCCATGGCAGTGATAACACCGCTGCAGCGGGGATTTCCAAAGCCGGCTGGCGGAACGAAGCGCTGATCAAGGGAGCGCCTCGCTTGCAGCCCGGCGCATGGAAGCTGGTTACGACCGTGTTCTCGGAAGCCGCGAATACGATTGTTCTATATGTGGACGGCGTGAAGGTCGCATCGGGATCGGCCAAGGGAATCAAGCTCTCGGAGATTATCGACCCGAATGCCGCATTTTCCGGCTTTATCGGCAAATCGATTTTTAAAGCGGACAGCTTATTTAAAGGGCGGATCGGCGATTTCCGGGTATACGGCGGAGCACTGACCGATCAAGAAGTAGCCGGTTTGTACACGGAAGCGGCGGGCCGCATGGCTGCGATTCGAGAGTTGGTCGTGGGCGATGCCTATGCTTCGCTGAATATCGCCGATTATTTGGGCGCCGGTGATGCCGGGATCGATGCGGTGACTAGAAGCTTGGCCTTGCCATCTAAAGGCAAGCATGGCGTGAATATCGCCTGGAGCTCCGATCATCCAGGTGTCATTGCTCCTGATGGTACGGTAACCCGTCCGGCGATACATGCGGGAGATCAGGAGGTGCAGCTGACGGCTGCAATTGCCTATGAAGGCTTAACCGCACACAAGACGTTTACGGTCAAGGTGCTGCAGGAATACACGCCTGTGCAGAAGGTCGCGCTCGATGCGGCCAGCCTGGAAGTCGTCAATATGCACAATATTAAAGGAAATATCAGGCTGCCTGTAACGGGCGAACAAGGCTCCGATATTACGTGGATATCCAGCCATCCGCATATTATTAAAGGCACTGCGGAAGCGTCCGCGTCCGGCGATGCGACCCAGCTAGGCAGAGTTGACCGTCCCGCGGCAGATACCGCTGTATCATTAACGGCAACGGTAAGCCAGGGAGGGGAGAGCGCATCAAGAACCTTCGATTTAACGGTGAAGAAGGCCGTCGGGCCGGTAGACTATGACGCCTATTTCTTCTCTTATTTCACAGGAGAATATGAAGGCGGCGAGGAGATCTCCTTTGCTGTCGCTGAGGATCCTTTAAAATGGCGTTCGCTGAACAACGGGCAGTCCATCCTTCAATCGACGATGGGGGAGAAGGGGCTCCGGGATCCGTTTGTCATCCGCTCGCCGGAAGGGGATAAATTCTACATGCTGGCGACAGATTTGAAAATGGGCGAGAGCACCAATTTCGATCAGGCGCAAATCACCGGCAGCCACTACATGATGGTGTGGGAATCGGACGATCTCGTCAACTGGAGCGAGCAGCGAATGGTCGAGGTTGCTCCGAAAAAGGGCGGCAACACCTGGGCGCCGGAAGCTTTTTACGATAAAAATACAGGGGATTATGTCGTGTTCTGGGCCTCTTCCATGAAAGTGGAGGATACCTACGGCAAATATCCTAACGGGCGGCCGGCGGGGCAGTATAACGTCATGTACTATGCAACGACCCGGGATTTCCATTCCTTCTCCGAGCCGAAGGTGTATATCGACGAAGGCTTTCCAACGATCGATACGACCTTCATCGAGCATAACGGTACGCTGTACCGGTTCACGAAATCCGAGGTCGGCTACAAAGTGTATTACGAGAAGGCGCCGCATATTTTCTACGACCGCGATGGCGTAGCGCCTGAGCTGAACGGCTACCAATTCGAGCCGATCGCCGGGACGAGAAGCGGCAATCAGGGGCTCATCGGGCATGCTGGCAACAATGAGGGCCAGACGGTGTTCAAAGATATTCGCGAGGACAAATGGTACTTATTCCTCGATTCTTGGCCGTACCATGTCCGCGTGTCTACCGATCTGGAGGACGGGAACCAGTTCAAGAATAATCTCCTCCCCAGCTCGGATTATGCGCTGCCGCCGGGCCCTCGCCACGGGACGGTAATCCCGATAACGCGGGCTGAATATGACGCGCTGCAAGCGGCGTACAGGATTCCCGGTCCAGCGCCTGCCGACCAGCCGGTGGTTCATTATACCTTCGACCCGGCCGACATTTCCGGTAAGACGGTCAAGGACGTATCCGGGGGCGGTCATGATGCCGAGCTGGTAGGCGGGGCGGCAGTTGTGACGCAGGATGTCGTCGGCGGAGCAGGCGGGGCTGTTCAGCTTGACGGCCGCACGGGTTACGTCCGGCTTCCAGACAATCTGATTCAAGATCTGAACCTGGAGCAGGCGACGCTTTCGGCCTGGGTAAAGGCAGGTAAAAATCAGGCCAATCAGCGGATTTTTGATTTTGCTTCGGAAACAGGCCGGGCGGTGAATCGAAATACGATGTATTTAAGCACCCAGGGGGATAGCGGCAATTTGGAATTTGCGGTCATTACTCCGTTTACGGAGAAATTTGCGGGCGAGTCCGCTGCGCTGGGAGCGAATTATAAATATGCCTTACAAGCTCCTCGCATAACCGCAGGCGCATGGCACCATGTGGCCGTAACCATCGAGGGTTTTGATGCGGTACTGTACGTGGACGGAGTCGAGGCGGCAAGAAGCTCCACCTATAACGTCGAGCCGAGAATGCTGCTGGAGACGACGATGAACTATATCGGCAAATCGAGAAGCGGAGCTCATCCGTTGTTTGACGGCAAATTCGATGACTTCAGAATTTACAACCGGGCTCTGACCGCAGCGGAAATAACGGCCTTGGCCAGCGAAGCGGTGGATGAACCGGCAGAGCAGCCTTCGAACGCAGAGAAAATATTACACTACGATATGAGCCGGATCGAAGGGACAACGGTGAAGGATCAGGCAGGGCGTTTTGACGGCACCTGGGTGAACCCGCAGCAGTCGGAATGGCTTCACAATGCGGGCGCGGGGGCCCTGAACTTTACGGGCGGAAGCACCAGCTCCTATGTAGAAATACCGCCGGGCGTCCTCAAGGGGTTGACCGATATTACGGTATCTTCCCTGGTGCAATGGAAAGGCGGGCAATCGGCGGAATGGATTTTTGCGCTGGGGCAGGACAGCAACAAATACTTGTTCGTGACTCCGAAGCGCAATTCCGGCGACGGTTCGGCGAGGCTTGGATTAGGGATTACAAGCTGGAGTAATGAAGCGGGGGCCAACGCGGCCACGGGCTCGCTGAAGGCGGACGAGTGGAAGCTGGTGACGGCGGTGATGTCGGGAGCCGACGGGACGTTAACGCTGTATATTGACGGGGTGGAGGTCGCAACGGACTCTACGAAGGGATACACATTGGCCCAGATCGACAATGGATCCGGACGCAGCGGTTACGTTGGCAGATCGTTCTACGCGGCCGACCCGTATTTCGGCGGCATGATTGCCGACTTCAGAATCTATGACGGTGCGTTGACAGCTGCGGAGGTCAGGGCTCTGCAGGAAGAGGTGAAGGCGAAAGCGGCGGGAATCCGCGAATTAACTTTGCAGCAGGCAGCCGAACGGTTGGACTACAATCATTTTTTGAATAAGAACATCAGTAAGGATCAAATTATGACGAACCTGTCTTTTCCGGAAAAAGGAGAGTTCGGCGCTAAAGTCACCTGGAAATCGCAAAACGAAGCCTTGATCACAAATCAAGGCGAAGTCATCAGACCGGCGCATGAACAGGGCAGCCAGACCGTCGACTTGATCGCTACGCTGTCCGACGGGCCGTATTCGCTCACCAAGAGATTTACGGTTACGGTTGTGAGCAAATCCTCGGACGCAGAGGCGGTGCGGGCAGACGCGGAGGCGTTAAAAGTTCATAACATTAACGATGTCAGAGGTCATTTGACCTTGCCGACCGCAGGCGCGAACGGTTCAACGATTACATGGGTTTCCGAGCATCCGGGAATGGTAACGCCGACCGGCGAAGTGACCCGTCCGGCGCATGGCAGCGGTGATGCCGCCGTGAAGCTGACTGCAAGGATCACGCTCAATCAGGAGGAGCTGACGAAGGCGTTCCTCACGGTAGTCAGGGAAATGCCGGCCCAAGAAGATTACGCCGCTTATGTATTTACTTATTTTACAGGCGAGGGCAAAGCAAACGGGGAGCAGATTTACTTTGCGCTCAGCGAAGGCAACGATCCGCTGCATTGGAGAGAGCTGAATAATGGGAATCCGGCGCTGATCTCCAATTTGGGCGAAAAAGGGCTCCGCGATCCGTTCATCATCCGTTCTCCTGAAGGAGATAAATTTTATCTGATTGCGACCGACCTGAGGATTTATGGCAACGGCGACTGGCACCGCTCGCAAACGGCAGGCAGCCGATCGATTATGGTATGGGAATCGCGGGATTTGGTCCATTGGTCGGAGCAGCGTATGGTAGAAGTCTCACCTCCGGAGGCGGGCAATACATGGGCGCCGGAAGTGATTTATGACCGTACGACCGGTGAATACGTGGTGTTCTGGGCTTCGAAGCTGTACGACGATGAGGAGCAGCGCAAGAATGGCGCGACCCATCAACGTATGGTTTATGCGAAAACGAGAGACTTCTATACCTTTACAAAGCCTGAAATTTACATGGATTACGGTTATTCGATCATAGATACGACGATGATTGAGCAGGGTGGGAACATCTACCGCTTCACTAAGGATGAGCGGGGCAATTCCGCGTCAGCTCCGAACGGCAAATATATTTTCCAGGAGGTCGGGAATTCAGTATTCGATCCGGACTTCCGCTTGATCCGCGAAGGTGTGGGTAAAGGGACGATAGGCCATACCGAGGGGCCAACGATATTTAAATCCAATACCGAGAACAAGTGGTATCTCTTCCTGGACGAATTCGCACAGCGCGGTTACGTTCCGCTGGAGACCACGGATTTGGAATCCGGTATTTGGACGATGCCGGCGTCGTATTCGCTGCCCTCCAGTCCGCGGCATGGCACCGTTATTCCGATTACACAGTCGGAATACGAGCGGATCCGGCAGCAGGTGCCGGGCGTTGAACAACCTGGCACGGATATTAAAGTGACGGGTGTGACGCTGAGCCCGGCAAAAGCGGAGGCAGTTATAGGCGAGCGGGTGCGCTTAACGGCCGCGATTGCGCCGGTCGATGCCGCTGATCATACGGTGGTTTGGTCGAGCAGTGATGAGACGATCGTCACAGTCAGTACGGATGGCACCATTACGGCAGTGAAGGAAGGCGCCGCCTATGTGACGGTAACGACCGTCGATGGCGGGCATATGGCGGTTAGTGAAATCATCGTGAGACGTCCTTCCAGCGGTGGAGGCGGAAACGGCGGCGGCAGCTCTGGCGGCGGAAGCGGAGGTGCTTCGCCCGGCGGGACGGCAAATCCAGGCAAGGATGATGGTAAAGCGCCTAATCCTGAACTGGATTCGGAATCCGGGCAATCCCCAGGTAAAGTACCAGGCACCGGACCGAAGCCGGATCATGAACCGCAGCAGCCAGCGGGCAACAGCCCATTCAAGGATGTGCAGAGCCATTGGGCGTCGAGTGCCATTCAGCGGCTGACGGAAAAGCGGTTTATGCACGGCTACCCAGATGGTACATTTAAACCAAATCAACCGATAAGCCGGGCTGAATTTATGACGGTCATTTCGCGAATGCTTGGTTTGGAAGAAGCGCAAGGGGAATCTGTATTCAAGGATGTTCCAGCCGACGCTTGGTATAGTAAATATGTGAGCGCTGTGCATAAGCAAGGCATTGTCCAAGGCTATGCAGACGGTACGCTGAAGCCGCAGCAGGCCATTACGAGGGAGGAAGCATTTGCGATTCTCTATCGGGTCGGGCAAGTCCAGAAGGATAGCCTGGTTGCAAATAGCCTCAGCTTGGATGCACCAGGACGCAGTAGCATCAATGAAGCGGCTTTTGCAGACCAGGATGAAATTTCCGCATGGGCAAAAGAAGCGCTCGCCGCGCTGCATGAAGCGCAAATGCTGCACGGCTATCCCGACGGCACGATCAAGCCGAAGGACAGCATCACTCGTGCCGAAATCGCGGTGGTATTATCCAAGCTGCTGGGGCTTTGATTCATGATAGTGAAGCATTAGCTGTCAAAGGCGGGGAATGGATCATTTCGTATGGTCCCTCCCGGCCTTTTTTGTTTACGCTTCGCGCGGGACTGTCGTCTATAGACTTTCATGTTTCACTAATGGCCAGCGCGCTACCCCATAGCGGTAAGCAGTACGGCGGCTGTATTGGTTACCCCGTGGACAATCATGGCGGGAACGATAGAGCCTGTCCTTTCATATGTCCAAGCTAGAATGACGCCTGCAACGAAATTGGCTGGCATCGCGTTCAAGGTCGGATAATGCGCGGCTGTAAAGATTAGCGAACTAACGATAATTGCCCATCCCGTCCCCACCCTTGTTCGCAGCCAGCGATACATGAAGCCCCGGTAGAACAGCTCTTCATACCAAGGGGAGATCACCCCTGCAGAAATCACTGCGAGGAGTACAGTGAACCAGGTGACATTCTGGTGAAGGCTTTCCATTTTACTATTATTCATCGTATTTCCAAACAAGCTGGTTAAGAGCATCGCTGCTGCGCTGAGTACGACAAGGGCCAGAATCCAAATGAGAATCCGCCCCCAATCCTTCGCCGGGAACCTGCGGAGTCCAATCTCCGCCCATGTTAATCGTTGCGGACGCAGGGCAATATAGTATAAGCCTGCCAGCAGCACGATCGCGATTGTCAGTCCGGTAAGCATACCTGAATATAGCGGGTTGCCCAGCCAGGACAAATACAAGCTCTGTGCACCGTATTTCACCACAGCCATCACGAAGACGAATTCAAGCAGCAGGAGAAACACGAATTCTCTCCAGGACCATGCATCGTTTGTTTTCCATCCAGTCATTCTGTTCATAGAATAATCCCTTCCAGTCTCTTCCTGTGATATAATTTGCATTATAAAAGGTGACGTAACGTAACTTTCAAGCTTTTTTTGCAGGAGGCAGGCAATGACTAGATGGACGACCGGACAAGTATCCAAATTGCGGAATATCTCGGTACGCACGCTGCGCTACTATGATCAGATCGGGCTGCTGACGCCAAGCCTGAGACAGGATAACGGCCGCCGTTACTATTCCGAAGAAGATTTGTTTATTCTCGAAAAAATCATGCTGCTCAAATCGCTGTCCCTTTCGCTGGAGGACATTCAGAAGGTGCTCGGCCAGCTTTCCCTGCGGGACATCCTGATCGCCCATCACCATCATTTGCAGGAGGAGCTTGCTGCTATGCAGGCCAGCATTGCGAATACAGCTTCGCTCATTAATATGCTGGACCTGGAAGGGGCTCTCCCTTGGGAGCGAGTCACCGCTCTCGTTCAGAACGCACAGGCTGGCACGAAGAAATGGGTCGATTACTTTGCTGAGGAGGAGCGGGAGTTTCTGCGAAAGGCTTTGCCCGCTTTGGAGAGCGGAGATCGCGCCACCCAGCAGTACGTATCGCTGCTTCGGCGGATCGAGCATTGCGTGAAGCATGCCATTTCTCCGGATTCGGAGGAAGCTTACGCGCTGGCGTGCGAGCTGATCGAGCTTTCGGATGAAACCTTTGGGGGAGACGCCGAGCTGATGGACCGGTTCTGGGAAGTGCGCAAGCGGCCTGCTGAGGAAACCGGGCTGTATCCTGTGTCGCCTGAGGTTCTGGATTTTGTGGAGCAGTCGATATCATTTGCGCTGAAGAAGAGTGAAGATTATTGAAGATTCAACACCTATAATCGTTCATTTGTAAATGTTAGAAATCCAGTTAGTCGCAGCATCAATCTGCCCTCGTTGATTCAGAAAAGTGATATTTGTCGATCCGGCGCATGCCTTTTTCTGGTAAAATGGACAGTGCGGCAACTAGACTGGCATCTTGCGGAAATTTTATCGTATAACATGCAGGGGCAGACACCGGATGCATCGTCTATTTATTGAGATATAAGAATTTATAAGCTTCACCCTTATACAAGGCTTATATTTCTATGCGAAACGTAGTTGTGCCGTCCATGGGCGGCGTCAGCCGTTTACGCTTGAGAGATTCATATAAAAGGAGTGGAGAACTTGCTTCGTGTAGAGGGCTTGTCCCATGCTTTCAAGAATGGCGGCGAGACCACGCTTGTTCTGCAGAACATCAATTTTCATGTCCGCAAGGGCGAGATGATTGCGCTGCTGGGCAGCTCGGGCTCAGGAAAGTCGACCCTGCTCAATCTGATGGCGGGGCTGATGAAGCCGACCGAAGGCGAAATATATATCGCCGATCATAACATTGTGAAGATGAACGAGAACAAGCTGGCCGAGTTCCGTCGCGAGCATATCGGTTTTATATTTCAAGCTTATGAGCTGCTGCCGAATTTGACGGTGCGTGAAAATATTGAGATGCCGCTTGTCTTTCAATCTACCCGCCCCTCCGTCCGCAAGCAAAAAGCGCTGCAGCTGCTCGAGCAGGTCGGCATCCCGGACAAGGCCGAACTGTTCCCGTCCCAGCTGTCGGGCGGACAGCAGCAGCGGGTCAGCATTGCTCGGTCGCTGATTACCGAGCCTTCGGTCATCTTCGCCGACGAGCCGACCGGGAATCTGGATACGAAGACGGAGGAAGAAATTTTGGCGATCCTCAAGCGGCTTAACCAGACGATGAACACCACCTTTATTATTGTCACGCATGAGCGCGAGGTGGCGCAGCAAACACAGAAAATTATTACGCTGCGGGACGGGCAGCTCCAGACATCACAGCCGGCTGTAGATCCGCAAGCGGAAGCAGAGGGGGTACAAGCTTGAGAATCAGCGATCTGACAAGGCTGTCTTGGGATCAGGTGCGACGGCGCAAAGTCGTGACCATGCTGTGCGCAGCCGGCTTGTCCATAGGCTGTGCCGCAATTATATTGGCGATGAGCATCGGCGAATCGACACAACAGATCGTCGAATCCGAGCTGAACAGCTTTCTGAAGATGGATGAGATTACGGTCATGCCCAATTCCGGCGCCATGCCGGGCCAGGACAACCCCGACCAGGCTAGCGAAGAGGCGAATAACCGCGGGCTGCTGACGGATCAGAAGCTCGAGGTTATGCGCAACATGAAGCATGTAACGGCTGTCGCGCCATATCAGACATTCGATCATTTGGCAATGACGACAGCGGACAGCAAGGAGGGCTACGTCGAAGTGGTCGCTACGGATCTGACCCGGCTCAAGGACTTTGGCGAGACCTTCGCGCAGGGTAAGGCCGACAGCGTTGATATCAATTCAGTTGTGCTCAGTTACGGGGCCACGATGGGCTTGATGGATGAGGAGACTAGAAACAAACTGTATGAAGCAATGGAACGTTCAGGATATGATCGAAGCTCACAGGAGCAATACCGCAATATGATGGTCATACCGACAGCCATGTACCAGACGCAAATTCAGCTCGTGAAGTATGATGAAAATGGCAAACAGCTAACGAGCGCTCCCTTGCAGGTCATTGGCGTGCTGAAGAAACCCAAGGGCCGCAGCGATATTTCCATCGCCCAGGACAGCAAGATTTACATCTCAATCGAAACGGCCGAGCAGCTGCGAAAAGAGCTGATGCCTTCCTCGGTGCAAAGCAGCACACCTACATATAACTCGGTTAAAGTGAAGGTAGACGCGGAGCAGAACGTAAAGCAGGTCGAGGAGCAGCTGCAGCGGCTTACCGTATCGACACAGTCGAATCTGCTGCAGAAAGAGCAGCTGGAGGAGCAATTCGCCGTGTTCAAGGCGATTGCGATCGGTGCGGGCGTCTTTATTTTGATCATCGCCTCGATCTCCATTATTGTCGCCATGACGATGTCTACCTATCAGCGCCGCCGGCAGATCGGCATTATGAAGGTACTGGGGGCCAACCTGTCCCAGATCCGCAATATGTTCATTGTTGAAGCAGCCTTGCTCGGCTTCCTGGGAGGGCTGCTGGGCATTATGTTTTCCTACTGGATCGTATGGGGAATCAACGCACTCATTTTGTCATTGAATAGCGGGGAGTCGGATATATCGATTTTTATCCCGTATACAGCCATTCCGGTCGGGTTGGCCTTTGCGATCATGACAGGCATTATATCGGGCATTTATCCGGCGGTCAGCGCATCGCGGACGGATGCTTTAACCGCGATCAAGCGGGATTAAAGAGTCAATATCCGTTCCGCATGGCACAAGATGCTCCGCCAAGACGGTGCAACCGAGGGACGCGGGGCTGCATACAGAGTCGTACACGGCCTCGCCGCTGCCAATTCCAAGTGGTATGAGAGAAGGAGAGCAGGGAAAGTGAAGAAAAAAATAAAATGGATTATTATCGCCATCATTCTTGCCGGAATCAGCTATTTGCTGTATTCCATGTCGAAGCCTGCCCAGGTCGCCGATCCGGGAATGGAGCCCCAAGCCATCACATTCCAGGCAACGAAAGAGACGCTGGTTCACACGATACGGGTCAAGGGAAAATCGCTGTATGAGCAGGAGACGCCGGTCTATGCTCCGTTCAGCTCCAAAGTAACGGAATGGAAGATCGAGGACGGCCAGCAGGTCAAAAAAGACGATGTGCTGTTCAGGCTGGATCAGACCGATCTGCAGAACCAGATTACACGTGAGGAAGCGGAGCTTCGCAAAGCCGAGCTGGAAACCCAACTGCAGTCTTTTGTCGCAGAGTTCGACACCGAGACGGCAGGAGCCGAACTGACCGATGAGAACCGCAAAAAATTGCTCGCCAACCGGGAGAGTGCGCGGCTGTCGAAGGAGCTGGAGGACGTGCGCATTTCAATTCAGCGTCAGGAGCTGCAGCAGAAAAAGCTGAAGCTGCAGGATTCCGAATTCCGCGCTCCGGCTGCAGGCATCTTCTTGTTCGATTCGGAAGCGAAGAAGCCGCAAGCGCTTAGCGACAATCAATATATTGGCAAGATTGTCGATCTGAACAAGCTGCAATTTACCGCCCTCGTCGGGGAGCAGGATGTATTCCGGATCAAGCCGGATATGAATGTGAAAGTGACAATGAGCGCGATGAAGGATGTGCCGTTGACCGGAACTGTGAAGCATGTCTCCAAATTTGCCAAGACGGGAACCGACCAGGACAGCTTGAATAAAGCGGCGCAATTCGAGGTCACCATCTCTCTTGAACCAAGCGAGTACCTGATTGCCGGGCTGTCGCTCACCGGCGACATCGAGACTAGCCGCAAGGAAAATGTGTTGGCTCTTCCGTCGATCGCCGTCATGCGCGATCAGACCTCCGCCTATGTCATGCTGGATAAAGGATCGGGTCAATACGAACGCAGAGATATCAAGACAGGCCTGGAGACAACGGATAAAACCGAGGTGTTGGAAGGCTTGAAGGAAGGCGATACGGTCGCCCTGCAATAAGTGCCGGGCAGCGCTCCATTTACTTCAGATGAACCTGGCAGACAGCTGTCTGGTTTATACTATATATAAGTTGAACTAAAGAAGCAGCAGTGACTGGCCAGAGTGTGACATGTTCTGGAGAAGCGAAGCGTCCGCCTTTGTTCACGGACAATCATCAGATCGACAGGAGGATTAATTATGGCTAAGCATCACAGACGAGGAGCAACATTGATTCAAGAGGTCAACCGCACCGAGGTCCCCTTCGGGACGCTGGCGGTATGGTTTCTTGGGCAAGAGAGCGTAATTATCAAGGGTGACGGAGTAACGGTCTATGTCGATCCTTATGTATCGGATCACCTGGATTTACCTCGTACTTACCCTGCGCCGATCATCCCTGAGGATATTATCGGGGCTGACCTTTGCTTGATTACGCATGAGCACGTAGATCATATGGATGCAGGCACGCTGCCTGTTTTTCACCGGCAAAATAAAGAGGCGATCATCATGGCTCCGGCCTGCTGCAAATCGGATTTGCTCGACATGGGCGTAGGGGCATCACAGATTTTAGAGGCGGATGATAGCCGACCAGCCGAGCTATTCTCTAAAATCAAAATAACGACTATTCCCGCAGCCCACGAAGAGCTGGACAAGGATGCAGAAGGGAAGCCCCGTTATGTGGGGTATGTTATCGAGTTGAATGGAGTCACGCTGTATCATGCCGGGGACACGGTGCTGTTCCCTGAATTGGTCGAGCGAATGAGCGCTATACAGCCGGATCTTGCCCTACTTCCGATTAATGGAGCTGATTATTTCCGCAGAGAGCGGGAAATTGTCGGCAACATGAACTATAGGGAAGCGGCCGAGTTCGCGGTTCGTATCGGTGCGGAGACGGTTATTCCGCTGCATTATGATGTGTTTGCGGGGAATGCGGAGAAGCCCGGCTACTTCGTGGACTATCTCTATGAGCACTTCCCTGAGCAAAAATGCCATGTCATGGCTCGCGGCGAGCGGTTTGTGTATGTGAAGGGCAGCGCCTTCCTTCGGTAGCGTTGTGTACTTGTAGGGAGCGGCGTTCCTTCTGTAGCGTTGTGTGCTTGTAGGAGCGCCGTTCCTTCGGTAGCTTTGTACGTGTAGGGCAGCGTCTTTCTCAGCTTTGTGTACGTGAAAGGAGCCTCTTCCTACGGCAGTAAGGTTGGTGTGGGGATTGAGCAGGCCATAGATCAAGTGGATCGCCGATCCATTTGGTATGTTGACTTATGGACGCTCAATCCAAGCTCATTTGTCGAGCAAATGCACTGAAGGTTCAAGCATGGTGTTAGGCCAAGTATATTGTTGGGCCGGCACGCTGCTGGCTAAGTACGCCGTAGGTTAAGCGTGATGTCTGACCATGCACACTGCAGGTGAAGTGTACAATGTCCTGCAAGTCCACTGTGTCCAGGCCCATTCATCCTGCCCATTCATCCAAGCACTGTTGATCCGAGCGCACTGTTGATTTAATTACCTGTTACCCAAGGACATTGTTGATCCAAGCGCCTGTTGATTTAAGTACCTGTTGATTTCAAGCACACGACGGATTACTTCCTGTGACTTTAGATTCCCGGCAATCTAGCGGACCCTAGATCCGCTATTTCTCCAAATAGGCGCAAATTTCTAAGCCAACGGACCGTAGTTCCGCTATTGGGTGAAAAGTGGGGCAAACCATGCTTATATAGAACGAGTAGCGGAACCAGGGTCCGTTCGCATATTAAATTTAGTCAAAAAGACGGAATAGCGCCCTGTGTGTCCGTTAGAATCCTATTTTGGCTGGGCAGGCTCATCAATTGGGACACGAATACCTGTACCTGTGGCCGCTTCTTGCGTTATGTGGTTGACCACGTCATGTGACGCCGGCCACCGCGCGCTGTGAGCTTCGTGCGGCGCGATATATGACACTTCATGTCATATATCCATGCTACAATGAATCCTAGTGCAACTAGGGAAACGTACAAAGGAGGAAATCAGCTTGCGGGCGGATCGGCTCATTTCAATATTGCTGCTATTGCAAAATCACGGACGGCTCACGACGCGGGAACTGGCGGCTAGGCTGGAGGTATCCGAGCGGACAATACACCGCGATATGGAGGCCCTAAGCGCCTCGGGAATTCCGGTGTATGCGGAACGGGGAACAAGCGGGGGCTGGGTATTGTCGGAGGGCTACCGCACTGATCTGACGGGAATGAAGCCCGAAGAGATGCAGGCGCTGCTCCTGGCTCATTCATCTTCACTCTTAGGAGACCTGGGACTTGGAGGCGTGTTTGAGCATGCTTTTCAGAAAATGCTGGCTGCATTTCCCGAACGGCTTCGAGGCGAAGCCGAAAGAGTGCGTCAGCGCATTCATATCGACGGTGCCGGCTGGCATCAGTCCGCCGATCGGCTGCCCGATTTGCCGACGATTCAGGAAGCGGTCTGGCAGGACCGCATGCTCCGCTTCGATTACCGGCGGGAAGATTCGGCCGTGGAGCGCATCGCCGAGCCGCTGGGGCTGGTCGCCAAGAGCAGTATCTGGTATCTTGTAGCCAGGGTGGAAGGGGAAATGCGCACTTACCGAATCTCCCGGATCAGGAATGCCCAAGTGCTGGAGAAATCTTTTCAGCGTCCCGATTCTTTTGACCTGGCACTATATTGGGAGCGCTCAACAGAAGAGTTCAAAGCGAATCTTCCGCGTTATCCCGCCCGGCTCAGATTTCAGGAAGCAGCTTTACCGCGCCTAGCCCAGCAGCGATATCTCAAGCTAATCCATATGATGCCCGCAGAACAAGGATGGATCGAAGCGGCTGCTGAGTTCAATACGCTGGAGTCGGCATGTGAAATTCTGCTTGGCTATGGATCGCTTGCCAGGGTAATGGAGCCACTGGAGCTGCGTGATCGAGTATTATTAGAAGCAGAGGCAATGGTTGAGCTGTACAGAGGGTAGGTGAAGTGTTGAGAAGATGGTATTTTATAGAATGGGATAAAAATGAAACAGTTCCGGAAGATATCTTTATCGAGGCTGTATTAAAGCCCAATTCTAACCCGAACATGGACTACAAAGATTATTTGCTTGAGGTTTATATCGACAAAAGAAAGTACAGTCAGCATATGATATACCCATATATTTCAGGATTGCATTCTATGTCTTTCGATGCTAAAGAGGATGAGGGCTTTTTTAGACCGAGCAGTATAGGAAGTGCAGGGGACGACGAGGTAAAGGTTGCAGATGCGCTGCATAAGCACAATATTTCTCAGATGAATTATGATAATGGTTACTTGGATTTTATCGGGTTTTGGAGTCCTCCAGAACAAGGGAAACACAAATTAAAAATGTATTTTGAAGCAAATGATAATTTTAATTCTCTTGAAGATATGTGCCTGGTATATGTTCATAAAGAGAAAGGAATATTTGGACAGGATTTGGGCTGGACTAAAGTAGTAAAAATCGAGGCGGAATAAGTTGTATTATCTTATGAGAAAGGAATGGAACAAGGAGCAGAAAATGGACTTAAACAAGCGAAACAACCTAAATAAGCTAAACAAGCGGGCGCTCATTGAATCTATAATTTTTGTCGTCCTCATCTTGGCAGGTGTGGTCGGCTTTCAGGTCGTGCAAGGGGCGCTGTTGACCAGAAATTACGTCCCAGATGTTATTAATAACTATGCATCAGTAGAGCATTTACAGCAGCAGGTGGCATTTGGAACCATAGCTCGCACGGACGGAATAACCCTGGTTTTGGAAATAGGCGGTTTATTGCTCATGGCAATGGCCTACTACATGCTGCGAACGAGGCTGATTAGATTAAGGAAGCGCAAGAAATGAATAGCAGGGTCTTTTACACCAAAACATGCGTCCCGGTCTTAAAAGCGAGTGTGCTAGAACCTGGACGTTTTTAGATACGGATGAGATGTGAATGTTCAATTTGGCGGCGCCTCGCTAGCGTGGTTATGTCACCTTACTTCCCGATGCCGCATGAAGACCCAGACGCCCGCTATGATTATCAATCCGGAAAATAACCGCAATCCTGTCAGTATTTCACCCAGGAGCACCAGAGCGAGCAGGGAGGCGCAGATTGGTTCGCCAAGAATAGCCATGGAAACCGTGGTGGCATTCATATACTTCAGCAGCCAGTTAAACAGGTAGTGGCCAAACAGGGTGGACACGACGGATAATAGGAAGAATATTCCCCACTCTTTCATAGGATAACCGGTAAATGGATAACCCATTGCAAGGTTGTAGCAGCCCAAGGAACAAGCGGCCATGATGAACATCCAGAAATTATACGGCAGGGCAGCCAGATCCTTGCGCAAGTGCTGGCCGACCAGCATATTAACGGAGATCGCCAGCGTGCCCAGCAGCGAGAGAATATCCCCGTACAGGGCTGATCCCGACAGACGGAGGTCGCCCGAGCCAATGAGGATGGAGCCGACGACCGCTATGCCCATGCCGAGCAGCATCATTCGGTTGATTCTCTCCTTGAACAGCCAGATGGAGCCGAGCATGACGAGCACGGGCTGCAGCGTAAGGATAACCGTAGAGCTTGCCACGCTGGTATACCGCAGCGAATTCATCCACAGCAGAAAATGAATTCCTAGCAGCAGTCCCGAAGCGGCAAGCAGTCCCCATTGTTTCGGCTTTAGCCGCAGCATTTCATGCCTGTGTCGCCAGGCGAAAGGCAGCAGGATTAAATTGGTAATGAACAAGCGGTACATCGCGACAACGGATGCCTCCGCATTCGACCAGCGAATAAAGATGGCCGAGAAAGAGATAGCAATGATGCCGAGGATAAAGAAGATTTCATAGGCTCCCCCGGCACGTTGACGGCCAGACATGTATTTAACTCCCTTCTAAGATGTGTCATGGTGGCAGGTATGGCTAGAGTCGCTAGCTTCGTTAAGCGTAGTTCCACAACAATCTATTATACGGGCATTTGCGAGAATGGATAGATTTTTATATAGGAGCGAGGCGTAAAGATGTTCCCTGGCGCTCTACAATGTTAGAATGGAAATTAAAAGGAGGAGGGAAACGAGCAATGGACGTAATAGAGGCTATTCATACGAGAAGAAGTATTGGAAAGGTTAAGCAGGACAAAATTCCTGTAGAGACGATCGAGCAAATTTTAGAGGCTGGAGTCTGGGCGCCAAATCATAGACATACCGAGCCTTGGAAATTTTTCGTGCTCAGAGGCAAGGGCCGGGAGCAGCTGGGTCAGGCGCTGGCCGACATCATGCGGGAGGGCATGAAGAATCCCGATTCGCCCGAATCGCAGGAGGCGTTGGGTAAAGCTTTTGCCAAGGCCTTTCGCGCCCCTGTCATCATTGCCGCAGCCGTAACTCCCACCGATAAGCCGGGCGTGATCGAGCTGGAGGAATACGGAGCCGTATTTGCCGCAATACAGAACATGCTGCTCGCGGCGCACAGTTTAGGGCTGGGAGCGGTATGGAGAACCGGCGAACCTTGTTACCACAGCATCGTGAACGAAGCCTTTGGTCTCCGTGAGCAGGATAAAATGCTGGGTTTCATTTATCTCGGCGTTTCCGATATGGGCGAGCTGAAAGGGAAAAGAGATGATTTCCGCAGCAAAACCGTCTGGATCGGCGATGAAGAGTAGGTGAGGGAGGAAAGGCATCCCCCTTCTGCTCATTTGCAAACATGAAAGAACCTCAATCTCCGAAAGGCTTCTCTCGGGATTGAGGTTCTTTTTCTTACTCTTCGATTTCCTGAGGCTCGGGGGCCTGCTTGATGATTTCCAGCTTTCTGAAGCGGTGCGGCTCTTTCTCCAGCAGCTTGAAGATCAGCCCCTGGTGCTCGAACGTGTCGTCTTCATTCATTTCCGGATTCATCCCGTATAACCAGCCGCCGATCGTATCGACATCCTCGGTATTCAGCTCGGTCAGCATGATGTCGTTAATCTGATTAATCGTTACCTTGCCGTCAACGACCACATGGTATTCATCCAGATGGACAATCGGCTGTTCTTCTTCCTTATCGAACTCGTCGCGGATTTCTCCGACGATTTCCTCGAGAATGTCCTCGATGGTGATCAGCCCGGCTGTGCCGCCGTATTCATCGATTAATATCGCGATATGGGTACCTTCATGCTGCATTCTTTTTAACAGCTCATTCACCGGCGTTACCTCGGATACCGCCATAACCGGCTGTAGAATTGAGGAGATTTCCAGGTTCGGGTTATCCTCATACGATAGAAAGAATTGCTTCGTATTGATGATACCCACGATATTATCCTTATGCCCCTCGACAACAGGAAAGCGGGTATACTGCTGCTCTTTGATGATCCCCAGGTTCTCTTCCCGGGTCTTGTCTGTATATAAGCACACCATATCGGTGCGCGGAACCATAATTTCTTTGGCTAACATATTATCAAAAGCAAAAATCCGGTTCACGTACCCGTATTCGCTTTGATTGATTTTACCGCTCTCGAAGCTTTCGTTAATGATGATCTGCAGTTCTTCCTCGGAGTGAGCTTCTTCATGCTCGCTGGCAGGCTTGATTCCAAAAAGGCGTACAAGCTGAAGCGCAGATCCGTTGAGCGCCCAAATGAAAGGGTGCATAATCTTAGTGAATATAATCAGTGGTTTTGCTGTAATCAAAGCAACCTGCTCTGCTCTGCGGATGGCAATCGTCTTTGGAGCCAATTCCCCCACAACAACGTGAAGATAAGTAATTACGGCAAAAGCGATGATAAATGAAATAACGCTGCTTACTGCTTCAGGTACATTTAAACTATGGAACAGCGGGTGAAGTATTTTCTCCACTGTCGGTTCCCCTAACCAGCCAAGTCCGAGCGCTGTAATCGTAATTCCCAATTGGCAAGCCGACAAGTAACCATCCAGATTGCTAGTCACTTGTTTGACCGAGAGAGCATTCTTGCTTCCTTCGGCTATCATTTGATCCACCCGACTTGCCCGTACCCGTACGATGGCAAACTCCACGGCTACGAAAAACGCTGTAAACCCGATTAGTATGGCGACCAGCACCAAGTTTAGTACCAAAAGCCTGTCACTATCCATTCGATTCATCTACTCCTTCATGAAATAAAATATATGAAATACTATTAATTATATAGCATGCTCAACTGGAAAGCTAATATATGACACAATTTAGCCACAAGTTGGCTAACAGCGATATTTTACAATAACTTTACAATAAACCCATTGTGAGGAATTCCTTCGTATGTAAGATGGAAATGTAATCCAAGAAATGAAGGTGAAGGAGGAATCGATTACGGATGAGGAAGAAATGGGCAAGAAAGTGGCTGAATCGGATAGTGACAGGTGCGATTGCGGCAACCATGCTGGTGGGCTTAGCTCCGTTTGCAGGAGCAAGCGCACAAGAAAACGCACAGGAAATTCTGCTTCAGGCCAGCCAGGAGACAAGCGCTTGGAATGCGGCAGACACTGTTAGCGCTGATATTCAAGCAGCAGCTGTGCCTCTTGCTGTAGCTGACGCGATTGCTAAAGGAAATAACGGGGAATCTGTACAGGTCTCCGGCTATATTGTTGGACATGCTACCGGCTCGCTGACAACGAAGTTCCAGGGTCCTTTCGCGAATGACTACAATTTTTTGATTGCCGATAGTCCGGCTGAGCGCAGTTCGGCGAAGCTGATCGATGTGCAAATTCCCGCCGGCCTCAGAGACCAGTTCGGGCTGCAGAGCAATCCGGGACTGATCGGGCAACGCGTAAATGTAACGGGTACTCTTGCAGCTTATAACAACTTCGCCGGGCTTAAGAGCGTGTCCGCAATTCAGCTGGCGGATGCTGAAGGGCAGCCAAATCCAGGCGAAGGACAGCCAGGTCAGCCTGGGGGCGGAGCAAACCCGTCACTGCCGGACGGCACGGGCAAAAGAGTGCTCTTCGACAACGCTCACGCCCAGACGGCAGGGGCAGCCGATTGGATTATCGACGGGGCGTTCTCCGATTTTGCCGATGGGCTGCGTGGAGCAGGGTTTGCAGTAGAGTCGCTGGAGCGCACGACCCCTCATCGATTCGATACTCCCGCCATTACGTACAACCGTCTTAAAGATTATGACGTCTTCGTCATTCCCGAAGCGAATATCCCTTTCAAGAGCGCTGAGCAGGATGCGATCGTTCAGTACGTTCAAGGTGGAGGCGCCGTGTTCTTCATCGCAGACCACTACAATGCCGACCGCAACAAGAACCGCTGGGATTCCTCCGAGGTATTCAACGGCTATCGCCGCGGCGCCTACGGGCTGCCGGCCAAGGGTATGAGCGCGGAAGAAGCGTCCTCCCCGGCGATGCAGAACGTAACAAGTTCGGACTGGCTTGCCAATCATTTTGGCGTGCGCTTCCGCTATAATGCGCTTGGCGACGTGAATGCGACTGATATTGTCGCTCCGTCCCAGTCGTTCGGGATTACATCGGGCGTAAGCGCAGTCGCCATGCATGCCGGTTCAACGCTGGCGATTATTGATCCCGCGAAGGCCAAGGGTATCGTATACGTTCCGACCGGTGTGCCGAAGTGGGGAAGCGCCGTGGACAGCGGCGTCTATAACGGCGGCGGCCGGGCCGAAGGACCGTATGCGGCTATCGCCAAAATTGGACTTGGCAAAGCGGCGTTCATCGGCGATTCCTCGCCCGTTGAGGATGCTACGCCAAAATACGTCCGCGAGGAAAATGGAGCAAAGAAGACAACGTATGACGGCTTCAAGGAAGTGGATGACGGACTGTTTCTCGTCCAGACCGTGAAATGGCTCGCCCATAAGGAAAACTACACTTCCCTAAGCGAAGTATCCGGACTTGTGCTCGATACGCCGACAGTGCTGCGCGCGGACGAGATGCCAGCGGCTTCGACGGAACCGATGTCAGAGCCTTGGTCCGCGCCGGCCGCGGGCTACAAGTGGTATGATCCATCCACCTTCAAGCCGGGTTCTTACGGCTCTTCGCAGCCGCCAGCGGCCGAGCCGGTATATGCCTTCGTCCACCAATCCCAGCTGCCGAGCGCGCAGGAATTTACAATCCGCTTGACCGCCGATGGCCTGAACCCGGGGCAGACGGTAACCGGTCTTGCGGTTGGAATATATCTTAGCGGCGGCGAGCAGATCGCCCGGTTCAAAAATAGCGATGGCTCGTGGTCCGCTTACGGGTACAGCCCGAGCTTTTCCCTGACGGCCAATGCGCAGGGCAAGGCTTCGAAGGACCTGATCGTCCAGCTTAAACCGAACCAGGCGGGTGCTGCGAACCTGCGCTTGAAGCAGGATAGCGCCAACGTACTCACGAAGACGGTAACGATCGCTAACGTAAGTGCGCAGCCGCTCCCTCAGGCGGGAATCCTTCCGCTCAACGAGCTGGTGGTTGCCGCGCATCGGTCAGTATGGTTCGATCGTTTGCTTGGCCATACTGCACTGCATGCGGCGTAACGTTCATACGTGAAGATTTCAGTGAATACACATGAACATACGTGAACTTGAAGCTGAATTTGGCAAGCAATGGGCAGCCCTGCTAAGGGCTGCCTTTATTTTCCATCCGCCGGTAGGCGGTTTCTTCCCGCTTTGTGCCTGGTGCGTCATTCGGATATGATAGGAATTATAAACAACAGCCAACAGTAATCTGGTGGGGGAACGAGAAATGAACAAGGTAACGATGAAGGATATCGCCGAGGCGGCCAAGGTCTCCTTGGCCACGGTTTCCTATGTGCTCAACAACAATACGAGGCAAAAAATAAGCGAGGAAACCCGGCAGCGGATTCTCGCCATTGCCCAGCAGCTTCAATATGTTCCCAACATGGCCGCTCGCAGCCTGGTCGGGAATACGTCCTCCAAGCTCGTCGCCATCGTTACGCTTAAAGATAACGATAATCAGCCGTGGCGCAAGAGCAGGTATCACGATTTGACGATGCGGCTGCAGGAACTGCTCAATGAGCGGGGCTATGACGTGATCGTGGCAGGTACGGATAGCGCTCAGGTAGAACTGGACATTATTCTAAAAAGAACACTCGATGCATTATTCCTGATCGATGTGCCGGAAGAGCATTTTTTCAACATTTCACGTAAATTTACCGTGCCAATTATCGTTATCGACAGCTATATCGAGGATACGCTGTTCCGGAAGGTAGTCCCTGATTATCGATCCGCGATCCGGCTGGTCAGGGAAATGCTCGGCGGACTCCCGGAGCCTTTCCTCGTGACAGGGAAGTTTAATAATTCCGGAATGGAACAGTCCTTAACGGAAACATTTCGCCTGGATCATGTATATCAGATGGATACGCGGGAAGGATTGGAGCAGTACGTTCTTGCCCGCCGAGGGTTGCCGGGGATTTTTGCAAATGAGTTATTGGCGGTCATGGCAGCGCCCTATATGAGGGCTGAGGATATGATCGTGCTTGCCAATGCGGGGGCGGAGTATTTGCTGCCAAGCGGAGTGCGGCGCATCGTGTTCGATAACGGGGTTAAAGCCCAAATGTCGATTGCCGTTATGGAGAAGCTGCTGCGCAAGGAATATGATGAAATTGAAGATTATAGATATTTACCTCCTGAATTAGCGAATTCAACAGCGGATTGACACTCGTAAATGATCGGTGATATAATCCCGCTCAAACAGCCACTTAAGCGCTTAAGTTTGCACACGATATTTCGCGATTGGAGTGAATCAATTGGCGGTACAACGGGAGCATGACGTAGTTGTCGATTATGGCGATCTTGCGGTAACTGAAGGAATATCCGTCTTCGATAAACGGTTTGATGAAAAGTTCTATTACGGCGGGGATGACCTGGGTGCCGTGTACACGTCGAAGGAGACCAGGTTCCGGTTATGGGCACCGACGGCTTCGGAGGCGGAGGTCGTTTTCTATGAGTCATGGAATGAGGAGAAGCCCGTGCAGGTCCTCCCTATGAAGCGCGATATTCAGGGCACCTGGCTGCTGGCCGCGCAGGGGGATTATCTGGGGCGTTACTATACGTACCGCGTCAAGGTCGGGCAGGATTGGAACGAAGCGGCTGATCCATATGCCAAGGCCGTTGGTGTAAACGGGGACCGGGCGGTGGTCATGGATTTGCAGCGCACAGACCCGGAACGGTGGGAAGATGACCGTAAACCGCCTTTCGAGGCTGCGGTCGATGCGGTGATTTACGAGCTGCATGTCAAGGATCTGTCCAGTCATCCTCACAGCGGGATTGCGCATAAAGGAAAATTCCTTGGACTTGCGGAGAGCGGGACACGGGGGCCGAATGGCATTTTGACAGGCCTGGATCATATTGCTGCGCTTGGCGTGACACATGTTCAGCTTCTGCCTGTCTATGATTATGCCACCGAAAGTGTGGACGAGACGAGGCTCGACCAGCCGCAGTACAATTGGGGATACGACCCTAAGAACTACAACGTGCCCGAGGGCTCTTATGCTACCGATCCCTATGTGCCGGGTTTGCGCATAACCGAGCTGAAGCGGACCATTCAAGCCCTGCATGAGCGCGGGCTCCGGGTCATTATGGATGTCGTCTACAATCATGTCTACGATTGGTACTTGATCAATTTCACCAAGCTTGTGCCGGGATACTATTTGCGCTACAAGGAGGATGGCACGCTGTCGGACGGCTCGTTCTGCGGTAACGAATGCGCTTCGGAACGGCCGATGATGCGGAAATTCATCGTTGATTCGGTACTGTACTGGGCGAAGGAGTATCATATGGACGGCTTCCGGTTCGATCTCATGGGGTTGATGGACATCGAGACGATGAACGAAATTCGGAGGCGCCTGGATGAGCTCGATCCTGCGATCATCACGATCGGGGAGGGCTGGGTGATGGACACGGTGCTGCCGGATGAGCACAGGGCTCATCAGAACAATGCCGCCAAGCTCCCGGGAATCGGGCACTTCAACGATGATTACCGCGATGCAATCAAGGGAAGCATTTTCTATGCTGACCAGAAAGGTTTTGTCAGCGGCGGTGCCGGCTACGAAGGACTCATTCGGGAGGGAATCGTCGGTGCCGTTGACTATGACAGGGATATCCGCAATTTTGCGAATGAGCCGGGCCAATCCGTAAATTACGTCGAATGTCATGATAACCATACCTTATGGGATAAAATCGTCCTCTCGGCCGTAGGCGAGCCCGAAGAGCGCCACCGTGGCATGCATCGGCTGGCTTCGGCAATGATCCTGACGAGCCAAGGCATTCCATTCCTGCATGCAGGGCAGGAATTCATGAGAACGAAGGACGGGGAAGAGAACAGCTACAAATCCCCGATCGAGGTGAACTGGCTGGATTGGGAACGCTGCGCCGCACGGCAAAATGACGTAGCCTATATGAGGGAGCTGATTGCCCTGCGCAAGAGCCACCCGGCGTTTCGTCTGCGTAGTGCGGATCAAATTCGCGAGCATTTGCATTTTGAGCCGGCGCCGGAGCATTGCGTAGCCTATACGCTGCGCAATCATGCGGGCGGAGATGCTGCCAAGCATATTTATGTGCTGTACAAGGGCATGGAGGAATCCCTTCTTTTTAATTTGCCTGAGCTCGGGAAATGGACGATCCGCTTCGGAGGCGAGCATATCGCCGCGCTGGAGGGCCAACGATTAGAGGTGCATGGCCTCGGCATGGTTGTCCTTACGGTTGCGGAGTAATGATGGGTAAAGCAGGTAAAGCAGGTAAAGCGTCGTCGAAAGCTTCTTTGGCTAAGAAAGATTGCAATAATGCAGGAATACCTTCTCTTTATAGATGCTGATGTCCATTGAATGCGAAAGTGCAGGGGAAATTCCCGGTATCCAGTCATTTTTGAAGAAGTACGAGGAAATACTGCACTTTCCTTACGGCATCTTAGTTGAACTGGAATTTTTCCTTCCAAGTAGATTAGACGGCTGAATTATGGCGGTTCCTAGATGGCAAGGATCAGCTGGTAACTAGATGTAATTCATGCAGTTAGTTCATCGGTTTTAGCCTTGTTAGAGGGAACTAACTGCAAAACCTACATTTAGTTTTAGGCTATTTCGGCGAATTCGCTCCATTCAGGCAAACTAACTGCATGTATTACATTTAGCGCATGATTTTTTGATAAAAAAGCTTAACTAGCTGTATAAAATACATTTAGTTTTTAAATGGCCTAGTAAAACTAAACCAGGAGCTGGATGGCCGCCACCCATCAACAATATAGCAATCTCAAACAATCTCTAACAAACCACCGGCCCAGCAATCAAAGTGCTGAATGAATGAAACAAACATTAACAGTCCGTTATCAACCCGGCATCATATTGAAAATAATTGTTGTGCAAAATATAGTAATAAAGATGACTGCAATTCATATAAATTGCACATTCAGAAATTAGGAGATGATGGGATGAATACGATCTGTGTCTTTGCAGGCTCGAATTTAGGTGCGCATGAAGACTATAAGCAGGCTGCTGGACAACTGGGGCGCCATTTGGCCGAGCAGCAGTACCGTCTGGTGTATGGCGGATCGAGGATCGGGCTGATGGGAGAAGCGGCCAATGCGGCAATGGCTGCCGGCGGAGAGGTGATCGGTGTCATGCCATCGGGATTGTTTGCAGGCGAGATGGTGCATCGGGAACTGACTGAGCTGATTGAAGTGGACGGCATGCATGCCCGAAAAGCAAAAATGGGGGAGCTGGCCGACGGCTTCATTGCGCTGCCCGGCGGTTTTGGAACCTACGAGGAATTGTTCGAGGTGCTGTGCTGGTCCCAAATCGGCATCCATAAGAAGCCGGTTGGCCTCCTGAATGTTCGCGGCTTCTACGACCCGCTGCTTCAAATGGTCGAGCACAGCATTCAAGAGGGCTTCTCCAATTCTTCTCACCTGAGTTTGATTAATATCTCCCCGGATCCTGCCGAATTATTGCAGTTGATGGAATCCTACCAGCCGCAGGTGCTGGAGAAAAAGTGGAAGGAACTCGTTTAAGCCGCTTTGGAGGCAATGAAAGAGCTGCGGCGGGGAATAGCTAGTCTTGAATCCTGCGCATCTACACGCGCACAAACACGAAAAAAGCGTCCCTAGCCGCTATGGCTGAGGGGACGCTTTTTGGCTTCATGATAGCTTAAACTCTCACAGACGATCTTGCATACTGGACTTCGCCCAGGCCGCCGATCGTGTAGCTCCGGTCGTAAATGACGATCGCTGCCGGCGTCTCGGTTTCGTTGGTGACCGTGATGCTGTCTTCGGTTACGCTGACGTTCAGGCGGGCTCCCCGGAACATGACCTTGAACGAGAAGGCGGTCCAATGGGAAGGGACGAATGGATGCAGCTGCAGCGCTCCGTCTTTTACCTTCAAGCCGCCGAAGCCTTGAACGACGGACATCCATGTGCCAGCCATGCTCGTGATGTGCAGGCCGTCCTCGGTGTCGTTATTGTAATTATCGAGATCCAGGCGCGCGGTGCGCAGGTACATCTCGTACGCCTTCTCCTGGTAGCCCAGCTCGCAAGCGATGATGGCATGCAGGCATGGCGACAGGGAAGACTCGTGCACGGTCAGCGGTTCATAGAAATCGAAATTTCGTTTTTTGGTTTCCAGGTCGAACTGGTCGCCCAGGAAGTAAATCCCCTGCAGCACGTCGGCCTGTTTGATGAAGCAGGAGCGGAGAATCCGGTCCCAGGACCAGTTCTGGTTCAGCGGCAGGTCCTCTGGCTTCAGGTCTTTGACCGGGATAATCTCCTTGTCGAGGAAGCCGTCCTGCTGCAGGAAGACGCCGCGCTCCTCATCGTATGGATAGTACATATTATCGATAATTTCGTTCCACTTGGCGATCTCCTCGTCCTTCAGCTCCAGCTTGCCGACAAGCTCTGCATAACGGGCCTGTTCATGCTCCTTCAGATAGTTCATAACTTCCTGGGTATATTCCAGCGTCCAGACAGCAATCCGATTCGTGTACCAGTTGTTGTTGACGTTGTTCTCGTACTCGTTTGGCCCCGTGACGCCGAGCATGACATACTTGCCCTTGTCCTTGGAGAAATTGACGCGCTCTTCCCAGAAGCGGGAAATTTCCACGAGCACCTCAAGACCGTATTGGCCGAGATACGATTTATCCCCGGTATAGTTGACATAGTTGTAAATCGCGTACGCGATTGCTCCGTTGCGGTGGATTTCCTCGAACGTAATTTCCCACTCGTTATGACATTCCTCGCCGTTCATCGTTACCATCGGATAGAGGGCGCCTTTGGCAAAGCCAAGCTTGCGGGCGTTCTCCTTCGCCTTCTCCAGATGCTTGTAGCGGTAGATGAGCAGGTTGCGGGCAATGCTGGAATCCGCCGTGCTGAGGTAGAACGGCAGGCAGTAGGCTTCCGTATCCCAATAGGTGCTGCCGCCGTATTTTTCACCTGTAAAGCCCTTAGGCCCTATATTCAGACGGTCGTCATCGCCGGTATAGGTCTGATTCAATTGGAAAATATTGAAGCGAATCGCCTGCTGCGCGGACTCGTCGCCTTCGATAATAATGTCGCTTTCGCTCCATTTCGCGGCCCAGGTATCGACCTGTTCGCGAAGCAGCGTGTCGAACCCGGCTTCCTTGGCCGCGGTCAGCGATTTCGTACCGGCCTCTACCAGCTGGCCTAGACCATGGTTGCGGGAAGTAACGTTAGCTACATATTTGTACAAAGTGATCTGTTCACCAGCGGCTGCCTCGACGGCCACTTCACTGGAAACGAATTTCTCGCGTTCCTTCAGGGACGGGGCGAATTCCAGCTTGTTTCCGTCTTTGAAAACATCAAATGCCATCACCGAGGTGACATGGAAATCGAGCTTCTTCGTCTTTAGCGTCAGGTAGGAAATGTCCGCTGCCGCCGCTTTTTCTACTTCCAGCCAGAATTTCTCGTCGTAGTTCGAGTCCTTATTCTGCACATCCCCATCGAGGTAAGGTACTAGGCGGATCGTACCGCTAAAGTTCAGCGGTGTAATCGTATAGCGAATCGCTCCGATCTCATGGCGGGCCATGCTGACAAAACGCAGCGCCTCTACCTGAACTTGCTTGCCATCCTCAAGCTCCGCTTTGAAGCGGCGGGATAAGGTGCCTTCCTTCATGTTCAACTCGCGAACGAAGCCGCTGACTTTGCAATGGGCAAGGTCAAGCTCAGTGCCATCCAGGAATACGTTGATTCCGATCCAGTTCGTGCTGTTCAGCACTTTGGCAAAATATTCGGGATATCCGTTTTTCCACCAGCCGACACGCGTCTTGTCCGGGTAATAGACCCCGGCCATGTAGCTGCCTTGCAGGGATGAGCCGCTGTATTTCTCTTCGAAGTTGGCGCGTTGGCCCATAAATCCGTTGCCGATGCTGAATATGCTTTCGGATATTTCATGCGTTGATGGATCGAAGGACTCCTCGATAATCGACCATTCATTGATTTTAAGATATTGTCTCACGATAACCAGACTCCTTTAATCATATGATGAAGTAACAATTACACTTACATACGGACGAGTAAGGCGGCTGAAGCAGGCTGATCTAACGGGCGAGGCTCAGCTCCTTAAGGCGTTCTATCGTCATTTCCTGCAGCGAAGATACGACCAGCTCGGCCTGGCCCAGCGTTGCGGGCGAGCCTATGCCAACGCAGCTCATCCCGGCCCGATGCGCTGCTTCCACCCCGGCTTCGGCATCTTCAAAGACAATGCATTGCTCCGGCGGGACGGAGAGGGCTGCCGCTCCAAGCAGGAATACCTCCGGATCGGGTTTGGCATTCGTCGTGCGTGTTCCATCGATGATTGCATCGAAATACGGGGTAAGGCCGGTATTGTCAAGAATGGTCATGGCATTCTTGCTGGCCGACCCGAGCGCCGTCTTCAGCCCGTTCTCCCGGCAGGCTTTAAGAAAATTCAGCGCCCCTGGCAATATTTCCGTATGATCCATTTTGGAAATGGATTCGAAGTACCAGTTATTTTTCCGCTCGGCAAGCTCGTATTTTTTGGCGTTATCGAACTGCAGGCCGCCAACGCTGAGCAGAATGTCCAGGGATGCCATACGGCTGACGCCCTTCAGTTTCTCGTTATCCTGTTCGGTGAACGTGAATCCGAGCTCTTCCGCGAGCCGTTTCCAGGCCAGATAATGGTACTTGGCAGTATCGACGAGGACGCCGTCCAGGTCGAAAAGACATGCTTTGATTGAGGTCACAACCTCTCCTCCTTTAGCGCAAACGTTTGAACAAAAGATTAAAAAATAAATGAAGCAGCAGGGCTTCAATTATTTCTTCATCATTCCCCGCTTACGGGCGGACGGAATGGATGGATGATTCACGGATCATCAATCGATGCGGAATGATCTGACGCTTCTGGTAGGAGGCGTCCTGATTATTCTTGATCGACTGGATCAGTATCTGGGAAGCGGTATATCCCAAGTTGTAGATGCCGATATCCACACTGCTCAGCGGCGGGGTCGATAATTCGGACAAAGGTATATTGTTAAAGCTCACCAGGCACAAATCTTCGGGCACTTTATAATTAAGCTCATGCAGGCCGCGCAAAATACCGAAGGCGACGACATCATCGATCAAGACGAGGGCAGTCGGCCGATTCGGAAGATTCATGAAGAACGACATGGCCCGGTAGCCGCTTTCCTGCAGAAATTCTCCTTCAACGATCCATTCAGGGCGGGATTCCAGTCCAGCGTCAGCAAGGGCTTTCATATAGCCTTTCAGCCGATCCTTCGAGACGACAAGCTCCGGCGGGCCGCTGACAAAGCCGATCCGTTCATGTCCAAGCGAAATCAGGTGCTTCGTTGCATCATAGGATGCTTGAACGTTGTCGGTGTCTACGGACAGAATGTCGGGATATTTGTCGCTCCGCCCGATGAGGACGAAGGGATGGCCATGCTCTTCCAGGAAATCGATGACCGGATCGTCCGTTCTGGAGTAGAGCAGAATGACCCCATCGACTCTGCGTCCGTTAAGCAATCTGGAGACGCCTTCGACTTCCTCCTTCTCATTGGCTCCCGAGCTGATGAGTACATCATATCCCAAACGGCTTGCCTGGGTGACGATGCCGCGGATCAATTCCATAAAGAAATAATTCGAGAACAATTCTTCAGCCGATTTCGGAAGCATGATGCATATGCTGTTCGTTGTCTTCGATACCAGACTCTTCGCCATAATGTTGGGATGGTAGCCAAGCTGCTCCATAATGGCTCTTACTTTCTGGGAAGTCTCCGTGCTGATTCTTGGATGATTGGACAGCACCCGGGACACGGTGGAGGGAGATACTCCGGCCTTTCTTGCAACGTCTTTAATGGTTACAGCCATAATGACCTCCTGTGGAACCGTTTGCTTTACACTGTAATCTTAATCTAAAGGCTAGTGAAAGTAAATAGATAATCCCCGACAAAATACCATGTTCAGCGGCATATTTATTAAAAAAGTTCTGTTTTTCAGAAATCCGGATAAAAGAAGTGCTGGATTTGAATATGAAGGGAAATTAAAGAAAATCGGAGAAAAATCAAGAAAAGCACATAAATACTGTAGAAAACCACTTATGCAAACGTTTTAATTAAGTTAAACGCTTAAGTTATATTGTTATTGCAGATATAGCGCTTACATAAAACTCGGGAGCCATACAGGAAATTTCCGATCGTTCATGGTAACGTTTGCGCATTGAAATTTTGGATAGCGGTGTGAGACATGGCGTGGAAAGGGGGCGTTCATCCAGCTGAAGCTTCGAGGCAATCATCTGGTTCACAAATTTCTATGGTCAGGGAAAGGAGTCTATTGCTTATGGATTATAAAAGGTCATTTCGTATCGTTGCATTAAGCCTTGCCGTGCTGATGTTGGTTAACCTGCTTGGAATGAGTCAAGCGTCCGGTCAAGCTAATTCGCAGTTATGGACGGCCTCACAGCAAGGAGTACAAAACCAGGAGCCAAGCTTGATGTTCCATCCGGACGGGGCTGTAACCATAACCGGAATCACGGAAGCGGGCAAGCTGTACGTGGTGGGGAACTTTGCCGCATCGGGTTGGGCTCATTTTATAGAAATGACGGCAGTAAGCTCTTACACCGAGAATGGAACCCGAATGAATGTGTATTCATACACTATCCCGAAAACGGATTTTATCGCGAATAAAGGTGTCGTCGAATATAAATTTTCAACTGCAGATGGAGATTGGAATGCTTCCTACGCCGATCCTCGCAACGTCTCCAGGATCAGCGTAAATTCTGCCATTCACAGCTTAAGCGTTCGGGATTATGCAGGGCATCCGCCTGGAAAAGAAGTGGTCACAGGGCAATCCCTTGACCTGCGGGCGGTTAGAATTCTCGCGGATGGCACACCACTGGATTTCACGGACTATGCTGTCTGGTCGTCCAGCCAGCCGGGTGAGATTTCGGTTGCCGGCGGCAAAGTGCAGGTTGCCGATCACGCGGCGGCTGGAGCGAGCACGGTCATATCGGCCGTGTATGAGGATATCATAACTCAACTTGACCTGAAGGTTGTCGATCGGATTGTGGCCAGCCCAGTCATTAACGGGGACGGAAGCGTGACCTTTAATAACAATACCTATACAGGAAACGAGCTGTATGTCATCGGATCGATGAACGGCTGGTCCCCGGAGCAGAGTGAGGCCATGACGCTGGATGGGGCAGGGGTATTCTCGGCCACGATGGCCTTGGCGCCAGGCTCGTATTCTTATAAATTCAATTCGAGCCGCCTGCAGTGGGCGGATAATTTTGCCGATCCGCTAAATCCTCTCCAGCTTGACGGCAATTCTGTTGTTCATGTTCCCGGCATTCAAATCGGGGTACCGGATACCGTCGCCAAGGGAAGCTCCCTGGAGCTGAAGGCTGCGCTTGTCCAGCCCGATGGGACAACGGAACACGTGTCCCCGCAATGGTCCTTGAAAGAGAGCGGATTGGCCGGGATCTCGATTTCCGGGAGCAGGCTGGTCATCGCGGACGATGCGGCGGGGACTAGTTTTACGATTGTTGCCGAGCATGCGGGAAGCCGCAGCGAGAAGGAGGTTACTGTAGCTTCTGGGCTGTACACCTTCAACTTGCATTACTTCCGTTACGACGGCAAGCAAAACGACTGGAATATGTGGATTTGGCCGGAGGGGAAGGATGGCAGCGGTTATCCATTTACAGGCGTGGATGCTGACGGATTTGCGGTCGGAACGTATTCTTCTGTCTCTCCAAAAATCGGCGTCCTGACGCGGTTGAGCATACCGGGCAATGACTGGAGCGCGCAGGAGATGGACCGCAAGGTGGAAATGCCTGCCGGCCAGACCGCGGTTGATGTGTATATGGTGGAGAACGACCCGAAGGTGTATTTCGCCAAGCCGGATACATCGCCGAAGTTCAGTGCCGTTATGGCCGATAGCCTGGATACATTGATTGCTGAAGCCAGCAGCACAATAGCCGAGGCGGATCTGAGTACGGTTCAGCTGACGGATATTACGAATGGCAGCCGTAAGCTGTCCGTAAGCGCCGCTAAGCTAAACGGCCGTAAGCTTAAAATTACATTGAACGATCCGCAGGAATTCGACGTAACGCATCAATATACACTAGAGACGGCGCACTTAGCACCAACTTTGGTGACGATGCGCAAAATTCTGGACGATCCCTCGTTCTACTACGACGGAGACGACCTTGGGTTAACCTACACGCAATCAGGCAGCACGTTCAAGGTATGGGCGCCTACCGCAGCCAAAGTCAGCGTATCGCTGTACAGCGGCGCTGGTGATTATGACGGGAACGGCCTTGTCACCGATCATGCGGGCGGGTCGGAGCACTTGCTAAACCGTTCAGCAAACGGCGTCTGGTCGGGCTCGCTGTCCGGCGATTTGAAGGGGCTATTTTATATGTACAAGGTCGAGTTTGCGGATGGAACGGTCAATTATGCGGTAGATCCGTATGCGGTGGCCGTGTCAGCGAACGGGCAGCGCAGCGCCATCATTGATCTTCAAGATACGAACCCTGCGGGATGGACGCCAGAGAAGAAGCCGCAGCTGGTGGAGCCTGTCGATGCGGTGCTGTATGAGCTGCATATTCGCGATTTCTCGATCAGTCCGGATTCGGGAATGACGCATAAGGGGAAATACAAAGCTTTTACGGAGAGAGGAGCGAAGACCTCCCAGGGGCTTCCCACGGGGACCGATCACTTAAAAGCGCTTGGAGTCACGCATGTACATCTGCTGCCGGCTTATGACTTCAAGACAGTGAACGAGCTGGCGGTGGACGATCCGTCCTCCGATGCTCCGAAATACAATTGGGGCTACGATCCGCAAAACTATAACGTCCCCGAAGGAGCTTATTCTAGCGATCCCAGCGATCCTGCGGCGAGAATTCGAGAGTTCAAGGAGATGGTGCAGAGTCTGCATGACGAAGGCATCGGGGTCGTGATGGACGTTGTATACAACCATACCTTCTCCATTGAAGACGGTCCTTTCAACAAAATCGTCCCAGGCTATTATTATCGGACGGCGGACGCTGGGACGTATTCCAATGCCACGGGAGTAGGCAATGAAATTGCCTCGGAGCGCCCGATGGTCAGCAAATATATTCGCGAGTCCGTGAAATATTGGGCCGAGGAGTACGCCGTAGACGGCTTCCGGTTCGATCTTATGGGGCTGATCGATATCGATACGATGAAGGACGTGACAAGCCAGCTGCATCAGGAGGTCGACCCCAGCCTGATCGTGTACGGAGAGCCATGGGATATGGGGCCCACGCCGCTGCCGCAGAGCTTGAAGACGATTAAGGGCTCGCAGCGAAATCAAGGCTTTGCGGTGTTTAACGATGATGTCCGCGGCGCGATCAAAGGGGATAGCGACGGCACGGGCAAAGGCTTCGCTACGGGCGAGCCCGGCCAGGAGGCCGCCGTTGTCACCGGAGTTAAGGGAGCGACGGATTCTTTTGCTGCTAAGCCTTCGGAAGCGATCAATTACGTTACCGCTCATGACAATTTGAATCTGTGGGACAAAATCGTCAGAACACAGGGGTTGGACACCGAGCTGGGCATGCTGAGTATTCGAGACGGCGTGCTGGAGGGCGGAGGCAGCGTTGAGGACGCGGTAGCCGCTGCGCAGCCGCATAAGTATGTCGGCACGGGAGAGAACGTGTTCGACAACGAGACGGTAAGACGTTCGCTGCTGGCAAACGGAATTGTGCTTACCTCGCAGGGGGTGCCGTTCCTGCATGCGGGCGATGAGCTGCTGCGCTCCAAGTACGGGGATCATAACAGCTACCGGAGTCCGGATACGGTCAATCAGATCCGCTGGGACAACAAGGATAACTTCAGCCGGGTATTTGATTACTATCAGGGCTTGATCGAGCTGCGGAAGAGCCATCCGGCCTTCCGGATGAACTCGAAGGAAGCCATTGCAAAGCATTTGCAGGTGACGAAAAGCGATGGCAGCATCGTGTCGTTTCAATTGAAGGATCATGCAAACGGTGACACCTGGAACAACATCATCGTCATTTACAATGCCAACAAAACGGCACAGACCGTCAAGCTTCCCGGCGGGTCAGCCTGGAACATCGTTGTCGATGACCGCTCTGCAGGAACGGCAAAACTGGGGGCTCCTGTAAGCGGCAGCGTCCAGGTTGCCGGATTGTCGATGATGGTGCTGTACGACGAAGAGACGCTGTACACGCCGGAGGTGAGCAAAATTGAGCTGACTCCTGCTGCCTTAGGGTTGGAACCAGGCATGAACCGCTCGCTGACGGCCATCGTCCGCGACCAGAAGGGCAACCCCATGGCCGGGGCAGGCCTCGTCTGGAGCACCTCGGATAACAAGATAGCCACCGTGAGCGACAGAGGTCTGATTAGCGCCAAGGCGGAGGGGACGGCAACGATTACCGCCGCGATCGGCCAGATTCAGGCTGCCGCGACGGTGCAGGTTGGCATATTGCAGCCTACAGCACTGACATTAGCTGGGGCGGGCGAGGTTTATGCTACCCAATCAACGGTTGTAAACGCGACGCTGTTGGATCAATTTGGCCAGATTTTGAAAGGCAAGACCTTAGCTTGGAGCAGCTCGGATACGTCCGTCGCAACCGTAAGCGGGACCGGGGAAGTCAAGGGGCTGAAACCGGGAGTCGTTACGATCACCGCGCGGATCGGCGGACTTCAGGCTGAGAAGCAAATCAAAGTTCTGCCTTTTGAAAAGAAAACGGTACAGCTCCGTTATACACGCCCCGATCAGAATTATGCGGACTGGAACCTGTGGATTTGGGGAACCGGCGGTGTGAGCGACGGTCAGGTGAACTTCACGGTCCGGGACGGCGTTGCAGTCGCGAATATCGAGACCGCGCCGGACAGCGGCTCTGTCGGATTTGTTGTCCGCAAAGGCACGGACTGGAGCACGGCGAAGCAGGATATTCCCGATGACCGGAGCATTCCGCTCGGAACCGGACAGACCTTCGTGAAGGTGAATGTGCAGAGTATGGTCATGGAGATTGAAATCGTGCCGGAGGTGAGCGGGCCGGCGTTGAACGAAGGGAACATTATTTTCTATTACCGGGATGACGATCTGTATCGGCAGGATGCCATGCACACGATATCCGCCGTGAAGCTGAATGTGTCTTTGGGGCATGGTACCCATGATGTCCAAAGCTATGAGATGGTCTATGATCCGAAAAATGAATATTTTGTCTATACGCTGAAAAATGTGGAGCAGGGCAAATATTATTACAATTTCACGGTCACGCGCAATGGCCGGGACACCATTGTTGTGGATGACAAAAACCCGCAGCGTGAAGGCGGCCGTTCTGTCATCGAGTTCCTGAAGCCGGAGCTGGATATTCAGGCAGGGATATTCCCGGCCAGCTTGAACGAAGCCATCGCTTACCATGAAAATGCTGTGTTGACGCTGAAGGTAACCGGGGATGAAGGCGTCAAGCTGCGAGAAGCCTATGCGGATTTGCGGCAGCTTGGAGGCGGGGCGAAAGAAGCCATTGACCCGCTGCTGCTCGAACGGACGATCTCCGTGGCCGATCATATAGCAGCTGGTACTAAGACAATCGGGCTTACGGTCATTGATGAATATGGCAACAAGCATCAGGGTCAAGTAGAAATTACAGTGAAAGCGAGAACGGGGAGCTCGCCGCTGGATTTCGATTGGGATGAGGCGAGGATTTATTTTCTCCTGACGGACCGCTTCTATAACGGCGACCCAAGCAATGATAACCCGAATCATATTCCAGGAAGCTATGACCCGTCTCAACCGGAAGCCTATCATGGCGGAGATATCCGGGGTATTATTGAAAAGCTCGATTACCTGGAGAAGCTGGGGATCAATACGATCTGGATTACGCCAATCGTGGATAACATCGATTTTGATGTCCGCTACGGTAAAGATGGGCCGCAATTCGGCTATCACGGTTATTGGGCCAAAAACTTCGAGACGATGGATGAGCATCTTGGCGATATCGACGATTTCAAGGAGTTGATTGACAAGGCTCATGACCGCGGCATGAAAATCATGGTCGACGTGGTGCTGAACCATGCCGGTTACGGCATGAAGCAAGGGGATCAGGGCGCAGGAGTTCCGGGTTATCCGACGGCGGAGGATCAGGAGCGCTTCGCGGGCATGCTGCGCGACGGCGGAACGGACACGGTTCGCGGCGAACTCGCCGGCCTGCCGGACTTTAAGACAGAGGAAGCCGAGGTCAGGAATAAGCTGATCGAATGGCAGGTCGATTGGCTTAGCAAGGCGCGTACTGATCGCGGCGACACGATTGACTATTTTCGCGTGGATACGGTGAAGCATGTCGATGAGACGACATGGATGGCTTTCAAGAATGAGCTGACGAAGACTAAGCCCGATTTCAAACTGATCGGCGAATATTTCGGGGCATCCCCGGGCAATACCGGTGGATTTTTGGGGAACGGCATGATGGATTCATTATTGGATTTTCAATTTAAAGACAAGGCTAGAGATTTCGTGAACGGCCAGATCGACAGCGTGGAATCTTACTTGCAGCTGCGGAACGGATTGCTGACGAGCGACAAGACGTTTGGGCAATTTTTGAGCAGCCACGATGAGAGCGGGTTCCTGTCGCATTATGTGGACGGCGACATCGGCAAGCTGAAGGTGGCGGCAGCGCTGCAGATGACAAGCAAGGGCCAGCCGGTAATCTACTACGGTGAGGAATTGGGGCAATCGGGCGGAACGGCGGGCGACATGGATCTTGGCGAGTTTAACGACAATCGGGATGACATGCCTTGGGGAAAAATAGACGGCCTTGATGCCGCGGCGATGGATATCCACACTCACTACACGAAGCTGCTGCAAATTCGCGCGAAGCATTCGAAGGTGTTCTCCAAAGGAACACGGACGAAGCTCGGCGGATCGGATGCAAGCGGGTATGTTGTATTCTCCAGGACGCTTGGAGAAGAGGCAGTGATTGTGGGGTTGAATACGAGAGCAGAGGAGGCTGCGGCCGAGTTTAAGGTTCCTTTTGCCGCAGGAACGACACTAACGGATGAATACAGCCAGGCCAAGTATAAGGTGGCAAATGGCGGCAAAGTGTCCGTGGTCATTCCTGGCAAGGATCAGGGCGGAACCATTGTGCTGTCTGCTCCAGACAAAGGAAAGCCGCAAGAGCCTGGAAACGGGGATCCTGGCTCTGGGCCATCTCCTTCGACGCCGGGCAGCAGCGGCAGCAGCGGGAGTGGAGCAGGAGATGGTGCCCATAACGACAAGGGTAGCCAAGATAGTGCAGGCCAGCCTGCGGACGTGCAGTTTGTAAGTGATCCGGTTGCGGAGAAGGGTGTAGTCACGATTGAAGCCGAACCGGGCAAACGCATAATCCGGCTGCCCGCAAACGCCACCGCGCTAGACGGCAGCAACGCGCTGAGATTTAAGACGGAACCGTTCACGCTAGACGTGCCAGCCTCTGTCGTGAAGCAGCTGATCGATTTGATTTCGGCAGGCAATCAGAATGATGCAGCGAATGTGGCAGCGGATGGTTCTTTGGTAAGCGCTGTGAATGGAGCTGTGAATGGTACTTTGAATGGTGATTTGGATCGTATTTTGGATGGTGCCCAAATCGTAATCTCGTTCCAGCCTTTAGCGGATGAGGAAGGGCAGAGACTGCTGGCAACCGCCCAGATAGGGCGAGAAAGTGTTGTTCTGAAGGTACAAGGAAAAGTGTATGAAGTGGAGCTGTTTGTTGTGACAGGGGACGGGAAAATGCTGGCTCTCGATAGGTTCACCGCCCCGCTGCATATCCACTTTAATACGGATGATGGATCAGTCGGCTCCATATCAGGACTGCACGGAGTATTGGGCATTTACCGTTTTGCGGATAACGGTCTGCTCCAGTATGCAGGAGCCCGCAGGTCGGGGACAGGATTGTCGGCTGAGCTTAATGCACTTGGGAAGCTTGCGCTCGTAAGCTATAACAAAACGTTCAGCGACGTTCTCCCGGAGCATTGGGCTAATGATGCAGTCAAGCAGCTGGCCGCCCGGCAGATTGTCATGGGTGTGTCGGAGGATGCGTTCGCACCCTCAAAGAGCGTAACGCGAGCGGAATTTACCGCAATGCTGACTAGAGCGTTGGCATCGGAGCAGCAGCTCGAGGCGGAACAGCTTGAGCGGCAAAGATCAGGGCCAGGACAAGGGCAGGAGCAGGAGCAAGGGCAAGGGCAAATGCAGCAGGAGCAACAGCAAATTCACCCAGAGCAGCGGCGTGGACAGCAGCTAGAACTGGAGCAGAAGCAGTCGTCTGGAGTTGAAGCCACGCTGACGCCGCATGAATTGGACCCTACCGCTAACATGAGTTATCGTGACGTTTCCGCCTCCGCATGGTATGCAGATGCAGTTGCGATGGCTAGTGCAGCAGGTATCATTAAGGGCCGCGCGGACGGCACGTTTGGCGGCGACGACGTTATTACCCGCGAGGAAATGGCCGTAATGCTCATTAGAACCTACGACGTGATGAACGATGTCAAGGGCGGGCGCAACGAATACGGCACCGAGGACTCTAGTGCCGCTGATATGAACAATAGCACTGGAGAGGGGCACGATAAGGCCGGGGAATCTCCCCGCTCAGTAGAGGCTGCAATCAAGGACAGCAATAGCGTTGCTCCTTGGGCGCAGCAGGCAGTTCTGGAAGCAGCAGCTTTGGGTATGCTGAATGGCAAGGGGAACGGTCTTTTTGCACCGAAGGAACAGTTAACCCGTGCGGAAAGCGCACAGGTGATATGGAAGCTGCTGCAGCAATATTAAAAGTAATGCAAGAGACCCTTGGAGTGGATTGTTCTGCTCAAGGGTCTTTTCTATATTTATGGAAATTACTACACCACACCAAAGGTTACTCATCGTATGCCAAGTCACTACACCACACCAAATGTTACTCATCGTATGCCAAGTCACTACACCACACCAAATGTTACTCATCGTATGCCAAGTCACTACACCACACCAAATGTTACTTATCGTATGCCAAGTCACTACACCACACCAAATGTTACTCATCGTATGCCAAGTCACTACACCACACCAAATGTTACTCATCGTATGCCAAGTCACTACACCACGCCAAATGTTACCCAATGTACGCCAAGTTACTCCCCGTACTAAATGTTACTCAGTGTATGACAAGTTACTCCCCGTACTAAATGTTACTCAGTGTATGACAAGTTACTCCTCGTACTAATGTTACTCAGTGTATGACAAGTTACTCCCCGTACTAAATGTTACTCAGTGTATGACAAGTCACTATCCCGCACCAAATGTTACTCAGTGTATGACAAGTCACTATCCCGCACCAAATGTTACTCAGTGTATGACAAGTCACTATCCCGCACCAAATGTTACTCAATGGTATGCTATGTCACTTCACTGTACCATTGTTCCTCAACTCAAAGTTTCACCCGGGCATAAGCTTCCCCTGGAGAGTTTGGTTGTATTTCTTTACGGACCGAGAAGCCGTTATTTTGCCTGAAACGTGGTTTTTTGAAAGGTTAACGGACCCTCGTTCCGCTATTGTAGTGAAAAGGCGGCCAAAGGCATGAAAAAAAGCCCAATAAGGGCTTTTAGGTCCGTTAACATCAAAAAAGGGGTAATATATTGCAAATAGCGGAACCTCGGTCCGTTAAAGTCAAAGCGTGCATCTCGACCGACTGCCACAGGCGGTGCCACGCCGCCACGCTCGCCGCCGCGCGGCCTCCACGGCTAGCGCCCCCGCGGGCACGCCCGCCAGCGCCACCGCCGCCGCCAGCGCCAGCGCTGCGGCCCCGCTGGGCGATGCGCGCCTGCTACGCTCTCGTCAAGATCGCATAGCCGTAGGCTGGCAGCTTGACGGAGAGCGTGCCGTGCTGCACCGGCCACTCGCGGCCGTCAAAGGCGTCGACCCATGCCTCGCCAGCGGCTTCGACCTCGATCGTCTGGCCGACGCTGTCGTTGTTCAGCAGCACGAGCACCGATTGCTCGCCTAGGCGGCGCTCATAGGCCAGCTTGCTTCCCTTTGCTTCCGCAACGCGGAAGTGGATGGAGCCGGTGCGAAGCGCTGGCAGATCCTTCCGAATGGCAATGAGCTTCTGGTAGAAGGCGAACAGATTGCGATCCTGCTTGGCAGGGTCCCATTCCATGCATTTGCGGCAGTCGGGATCCTGGTCGCCGTCGAGGCCGATCTCGTCGCCATAGTAGATGCACGGCGTACCGCTGTATGTGAACAGTAAAATCGCGGCCAGCTTCATCAGGTCCTTGTTGCCCTCGCAGAGGGTGAGAAGGCGCGGCGTGTCGTGGCTGTCCAGCAGGTTGAAGGCCACCTCGCTTGCCTGCTGCGGGTAGCGGGACAACTGCTTGCCGATCGCATTCGCATATCCAGCCGAGTCCAAGGAACGGCGGACGATGAAGTCCAGCACCGCCTCGGTGAACGGATAGTTCATGACGGCGTCGAATTGGTCGCCCTGCAGCCAACCGGACGATTCATGCCAAATTTCGCCGAGAATGTACGCGTCCGGGTTGGCTTTTTTCACAACCTTTCTGAAATCCCGCCAGAACTGGTGATCGACCTCATTAGCGACATCCAGACGCCAGCCGTCGATCCCGACCTCCTTGATCCAGTACTCTGCAACGCCCAGCAAATATTCCTTCACCTCGGGGTTCTCCGTATTCAGCTTCGGCATATGCGGCTCAAAGGAAAACGTATCGTAGGTCGGAATCCCATCCTTAACCTGCAGCGGGAATTCGCGGACGACGAACCAATCCTTGTAGCGGGATTGCTCGCCATTCTCCAGGACATCGACGAAAGGGGCAAACGTCTTCCCCGAATGATTGAAGACCGCGTCAAGCAGGACGCGAATACCCCGCTCATGGCATGCCTTGACAAGCTTCTTCAGCGTCTCCGCATCCCCGAAATGGGGATCGACCTTCATGTAATCAGCCGTATCGTATTTATGGTTGGTGGTCGCCTCAAAAATAGGCGTGAAATAAATGGCGTTAATCCCCAGTTCGCTTAAATGATCGAGGTGATCGATGACCCCCTGCAGATCGCCGCCAAAAAAATTATGCCGCTCCGGCTTGCCGCCCCAAGGCAGGACATTAGCCGGATCCAAGCTGGGATCGCCATTGGCGAAGCGCTCGGGAAAAATTTGATAGAACACCGCGTCCTTCACCCATTCCGGTACGGTAAATATATCCGCCGGATTGATGTAAGGGTAATCGAACAGCCGATCCGGAACGGCCGGACGCTCCTGCGAGAACTCGCTTTCTGTCATCCAGATTTGCTCCTCGCCCTTTTGCAGCAGGAACCCGTATTTCAATCGGCGGTATGGCGGCTTTACGACGCAAGCCCAGTAGTCGAACAACTCGTCGGAGGCCATTTTGGACATCGGAATCAATTCTTTGCTTTGATCCCATATGTATTTGTCGCCGGTAAAGGCATAGACATGGGTAAGGTCATCTTTTTTGGCCCGGAGGCGAAGGTGGATCGTCTCCCGATCGTAGGCATAGGACCAGTTCAGTTTGGGACGGTGATAGACAGCTTCGAGCAGCATGCAAGATTCCTCCTAAACAATGAGTGATATGAGTACAGAAATCGCACGGAATGATTGGCTTAAGTATGGATCGAAATACGGCAATTCTATACTCGCAGGCGGATGACTCTCCTATCAAGCTGGTTTATGGATGAGTAACGTGAAGGCGGAGCAGGTAAAAAAGGCACATCAAGGCTAACAAGCAGCAGCCGAGGATGTACCTTAACGATAACAGCGCCTTCAGTTTGTATGCGTAAAATGCAGCACCAGCAAAGAGTTAACCGCATTCATGGTGGATTATAGCATTGTTCAAACCATTGCACAAGTCGGAAAATCAACGCCTAAAATTTAGAAAACAATTCTGCTGATTATAACGCGTAATAAACCCAAGAAACCGCAATATACATAGATTTATAGACTAACCAGGCCAGGATGCAGCTCCGGACAAGTTGGATAATTTTAAGATTTAATGTGAAAACGCGAGATATTGGAAGTTATTTAGATTAAATAGAAGGTTATATGACATAAACGACAAGTGCAAACGTTTTTACATGAGAATTGATGTGTTGTATGATGTGGGCGAGGATAAAGCGCTTTCTAGGTGGGGATTTGGTCAGGATTTCAAAATTATACATACCAAACAACCAGGATGATCGCATTTTTTGAAATCGTTTGCGCAATTTCCGCATTTGTAAGCGTAATAATTTTTAGGAGGGGTTAGCTTTATGAATTTCAAAAGGTCATTTAGAAAAGCGCTGCTGCTGGTCGCTGTACTGACTCTGACAGCTTCCATGACCGCCTGCGGCACTAAGAGCAATACTGGCGGGGGTGAAGGCCCGAATACTCCGGCGCCGTCAAATGCAGTAAATAACAAAGAAAATAATACCGCGGTACAGGACGGAGACCTGGTGCCGGAGGAAGGGGCGGAGCTCCTGGTTTGGGAGAGTAGAGAAGAGGTTCCCTTTACTGAGGAAATCGCCAGACAGTTCGAGGAGAAGTACGGCGTTAAGGTGAAAATTGAAGAAGTAGCCACTACTGATCAAGTGGGTAAATTAACGACGGACGGACCTTCGGGATTAGGTGCGGACGTGATCATCATTCCGCATGACCATCTGGGGAACGCTGCGGCATCGGGATTGATTCTGGCCAATGACGTCTTTGCAGAGGAGACGAAGAAGAACAATACCGAAGCTTCGATTATCGGCGCTACCTTCGAGGGAACGCTTTACGGTTATCCGAGAGCGGCTGAAACGACAGCTCTTTTCTACAATAAATCACTCGTTCCTGAAGCGCCAAAGTCCTTTGAGGATTTGATTGAATTCGGCAAAACGTTCACGGATAAATCCAAAAAGAAATATGCCCTGATGTGGGAAGCTGGAAATATGTACTTCAACTATCCGTTTATCGCTAGCGGAGGCGGTTACCTCTATGGCGACAACGGCACGAATAAGGACGATATTGGCCTTGCCCATGAAGGCGTAGCCGAGAGTATGAAGGTGTATCAAAGCCTGGCCGAAATATTGCCGATCAAGAGCGGAGACATTAACCCGGATATCAAACGCGGCCTGTTCGGTGCAGGCGATGTAGCCATGGATATCAACGGGCCATGGGAGGTTGCCGGTTACAAAGATGCTCTTGGCGACAACCTGGCGATTGCTCCGGTACCTACAGTGAATGGCAAACCGGCAATTACCTTCTCGGGCATTAAAATCTACACCGTAAGCTCCTTTGCGAAATATCCGAATGCGGCTAAATTGTACGCGCAGTTTGCAACGACCAAAGAAGCTCAGCTGCTGCTGAATGAGAAGATCGGCTCGGTGCCTACGAATCTGGAAGCGCTGGAGACCGACCAAATCAAGAACGATCCGATCGTATCCGGTTTCGCCGAGCAGGCTAAAAACTCGGAGCCGATGCCTTCCATTCCGGAAATGGCCAACGTATGGGCGCCTGTAAATGCCGCCATGGCCGACATTTGGGACAATAAAACCGACCCTAAGGCTGCCATGGAGAAAGCGATCACGCAAATCAAAGATCTGAACAACGGACTGGCTGCGGAGTAATTACAGGGCCTACAACGGAAATGAATTCACCCGTCGCGGTCTGCGGCGGGTAATTCCTTTGATGATCAAGGGAGAGGAGAAGGAGGAGAAATGAGCCGACACCGCACACGGGCAACAGTACTGTCGTCACTCTTGATGGGCCTTGGCCAAATCTATAACAAACAATATATGAAGGGCGCGCTAATGATGGCGTTCGAAGCTGCGTCCGTCATGTATTTTATCCTTAACCTGGGATATGCGTTTTGGGGAATCGTCACTCTGGGCGAAACGCCGCGAACCGCTGCAAATATGCAGCCCGGGCAATATGATCACTCCATCTTTATATTGATTCAAAGCTTGATTACGCTTCTGTATCTCATCGTATTCCTCGTCGTATATTACTTCAACATTCGGGACGCGAGAAAGATAGGCGCGCAGCGCGATGAAGGCAGACCGGTTCATAACTTCCGGCAATCGGTCCGTTATGTTCTCGATTATAAATTTGCGCAGGCGTTCCTGAGTATTCCCGCAATGGGTATACTGTTCTTCACGATCATGCCGATCATCTTCATGGTCATGATCGCCTTTACGAACTATTCCGCGCCAAACCACATACCGCCAGGGAAGTTGGTCGATTGGGTAGGCTTCGAAACGTTCAAAAACCTGCTTGCCCTCAAAACCTGGAGCCATACCTTTTACGGCGTGCTGACCTGGACGATCATCTGGGCGATTTTATCCACGGTGACGACTTATTTCGGCGGCCTGCTTGTTGCACTCCTGATTAATCAGAAGGGCATTCGTTTCAAAGGCTTCTGGAGAACGATTCTGATCCTGCCGTACGCGATTCCGCAGCTGATTTCACTGCTGGTGATGAGAAACATGTTTAACGGCGAGTTCGGCCCGATTAATCAGTATCTCGGTTATTTCGGACTATCCGGATTGCCATGGCTTACGGACCCGTTCTGGGCTAAGGTAACAGTGATCATTGTCAATATGTGGGTCGGTATTCCGGTATCGATGCTCTTGATCATGGGCGTGCTGACAACGATCCCGCGCGATATGTACGAAGCCGCCGAGGTGGATGGTGCGAGCGGTTATCAAAAATTCCGCATCATCACTTTGCCGATGATCCTGTTTACGACGGCTCCCACACTGATTGCGCAGTTTGCCGGAAACATCAATAACTTTAATATGATTTTCCTGCTAACGGGAGGAGATCCGGTCAAAGGGGATTACCAATATGCGGGTGCTACCGATTTGCTCGTTACCTGGCTCTATAAATTGACTTTGAACCAGAACAGATACAATATGGCTTCCGCAGTCGGCATTATCATATTCCTGATCATCGCCTCATTTTCGATCTATAACTATCGCAGAACGAAATCGTTTAAAGAGGAGGACATGATCCAATGAGCAGGCGTAAAATACGTAATTACATACGATTGACGGCTAGTTATATCACGCTGGCGATCCTGGCCATCTGCGCCATTTATCCCGCCCTCTGGATCGTGTTCGGCTCGCTGCGTCCAGGGACATCGCTCTACAGCAAAACCTTGCTGCCAGAGACCCTTACCCTGAAGCATTATGTTGAGTTATTCAACTCCAGGACGATTCTGTTCCCGCAATGGTACATGAATACGCTGAAGGTATCCGTATTCTCCATGCTGCTCGGTGTAACGCTGACGCTGCTAACGAGCTATGCCGTATCGCGCTTTCGTTTTAAAGGGCGGCAAAATGCGCTATCCGTTATTTTGGTACTCGGGATGTTCCCGGGCTTTATGAGCATGATTGCCATTTTTCTGCTGCTGAAGGAAATGCAGCTGCTCGATACGCATCTGGCTCTGATTCTGGTATATGCGGCAGGGGCTCCGCTAGGGATGACGCTGATTGCCAAGGGCTTCTTCGACACCATTCCGCGTTCGCTTGATGAGGCCGCCCGGATTGATGGTGCAAGCAACTTCCGGATATTTACATCGATTATCCTGCCGCTTTCCAAGCCGATTTTGACTTATATGGCCCTGCTGCAGTTTGTCGGTCCATGGGTGGACTTTATTTTTGCCAGACTGATATTGCGGAGCAAGGATAAATGGACGGTCGCCGTCGGGATGTGGGATATGGTTCAGGCCAATCAGAACTCGAACTTTACTATGTTCGCTGCCGGAGCGGTGCTCATTGCCGTGCCGATTACGATTCTGTTCATGTTCATGCAGCGGCTGCTTGTGGACGGACTTACTTCAGGGGCCAGCAAAGGCTGATGCTGCCGTTACGGTGCGAGAATAGCATATATATCAGACAGAAGGTATAGACTCGTTTATTTGGAGACTATACCTTTTTTGAGAATCCGAATGGATATGAGTTTTCGAAGTGTGTTCTTTATGAAAGGGTGACAACATCATGAAGCGTGGGGGCCGGATTCAGCTTGAGTCGGTAGGCGTGAAAATATTTATCGTTGTATTTGCTGCAGTTGTGATTGTATCCGCCGTGCTTGGCATTAGTTCTTATCTAATGTCTAAACAGATTATCCGGGGGCAAGTAGGGCTCGCGTCGTCGCAAGCGATCGAGCAGGCAGCGGACAAGCTGGACTTTTTATTTGCGGAGTATGAAGCGATCTCGCGGCAGCTTGCCGTCGACCAAGTGCTGCGGGCGGATTTGGAGACCGTCACCAATCAGAATGTTGACATTGTCAGGAAGACCGAGGCGGAGACGCGGATTCGCAATAAGCTGGACGCCATGCGGGGATCGGACGAACGCCTGGTAGGCATCAGGCTGATTTCGCCGGGGGATTTCTCGAATACATATGCCAGCTCAGGCGCCAGTCCACCGAGCAACGAGGATGCGGTGCAGACAAAGATTAAGGCGATACAGGATGCGCAAGGAAAGCCGCTATGGATTCCCGGACAGAAACAGGGCTTCTTCGAGACTTTCGCGAAGCCGTCGGTGACGATGGGGAGGATGCTGCAAAACTTGAAGCACCCGGAGGCGGAATACATACTGCTCATTGAAATTAAAGATGAGGCCTTGAGGCATACCCTTTCCAATTTAAAAATGGGCCGCTCCGGCGAGGTCCGCATTCTAACCGCCGACAACGTTATCGTTCATGCAGCGGATCCGGAGCTCATCGAGACAACATCCGATGTCGGCCTGGATGAACGGCAGCTGCAGATCGGGGAGGCCTCCTTTACAATGGAGGATGCTAACGGAGTTAAGCAGCTGGTGGTGTACAGGCAGCTCCAATCCGTGGATTGGCGTATCGTCGGGTACGCCCCGGAAAGCGACTTTCTCAGTGCAGCGGACAAGCTGATCTGGGTGATGGTGTTTGTTTTATGCTTTGCCGTATTGGTTGCTTTGGCTATCGGGTATTATTTGTTCCGGATGGTCGGCAAACCGCTCATGAAGCTGTGCCGTTTAATGGAGGAAGGGGAGCGGGGCAACCTGCGGGTACGGACGAACTTCAAGAGCCGGGGCGAAATCGGTCAGCTGGGACAGAGCTTCAATAGGATGCTGGAGCAAATTTCACTGCTGGTCGAACGGACGAATACGTCTGCGGAAGAGCTTTTAATCAATGCGGAACACTTGGCAAAGGCTTCAAGGGATACATCCCAATTTGCCGGAGAAATCGCTTCGGCTACGGGAGAGATCGCTGCCGGTGCAGCGAATTTGGCGGTGGAGGCCGAGAAGGGGGTGGATATTGCCGGCGAAATCGGGCAGCAGATGGATTACGTCATGAGCCTGAACGCGTCCATGGACGCATCCGCCGGAAGAGTCAGCGAAGTCAGCCGAAAGGGTCGGGAATATATGGACAATCTCGTCGAAAAGACGGAATCGGTCACCCGAATGACCGGGCTGATCGAAGAGAATTCTGCGAAGCTGAGCCAGAGCACCCATTCGATCCGGAGCATACTTGCGCCGATGGTGGAAATGACGAAGCAGACAAACATTCTCTCCCTGAACGCATCCATTGAAGCTTCCAGAGCTGGTGCGGCAGGCAAGGGCTTCGTGGTCATCGCCGAGGAAATCCGCAAGCTGGCGGCAGAGTCCAATGAAGCCATTCAGACCGTGTCGGCTATGACGGAGGAAATTCAGACAGCGATTGAGAATACGGTCAACGTCTTGATGCAGGTGACCCCCATGTTTGGTGAGCAGCTGCTGTCGGTGAAGGATGCCTCGTCGATTTTTCTGGATGTAGCGCAGGAAATGGAGCGGTTCGTGACCGATATCCAGAGTTCTTCAGCCTCCGTGCATGAGCTAAGGTCATCTCAGCAGGTGCTGTCCGAATTCATTGCCAGCGTAAGCTCTGTCGTTCAGCAAACGACAGCATCTACGGAAGAGGTCGCGTCCATGTCCTCGGAGCAGTTCAAAATCAGCGAGGAACTCGTCGAGCTGTCCAATCGGTTAGAGGGGTTATCGGAAACGCTGAAACAATCGCTGAGTTCTTTTCAGATAGATTCTATGTAGCGGTCCAATTACCGTTTTGTTGTATCAGGTCAGGCAATTCGTTGCCTGGCCTTTTTGCTGAAAGAATAAGCGAGTACGGGGCTGTTGAGATGATTCGAATGGGCTTCGCATATAATGATGTGTCAGGCTCTTCCGGACTGGTTAAAACGTTGGAAAGGCACGGCCCTTCAATGAAATGGATGCCATTCCCAATTATTTCTTGAATCGGACCAGTCCCTCCATGAGATATTAACCGTGAATTGGTTGCGCAATAATCGCTTTACAGAGGAGGGAATAAGTGGGGGATATGGCTTGTTCCACAAAGGAAATATGAGAGAAAATAGACTGTAATTTTATAATAAATTAATCCTACCCATTTAGTTGAGTTTATGATAATATTACGTCTGTAAATGAAACTTAATACTGACAACCAGTGGTCAAATATTAAGTGAAAAGGGGAGTTTAACCATGGAAACTTTGCAAATCATACTTAATATAGCGGTTATGCTCGTATTGCTAGGTCTTCTCTTCTGGATGCAGAAGAAACATATCTCTTTCACAAAACGGGTGTTCACCGGGCTGGGGCTGGGCATTCTGTTCGGTGTTGCGCTGCAGTTGATCTTTCCATCCGGTTCCCCGGTCATCGGCAAATCGGCAGACTGGTTCAATATTGTTGGCCGCGGATACGTCGGTCTGCTGCAAATGGTCGTTATTCCGCTGATCATGGTATCGATCATTTCCGCCATTATGAAGCTGAAGGGGAAGCAGAATCTCGGCAAAATCAGCGGACTGATTATCGCCGTATTGCTGATCACGACGGCGATCGCCGCATCGGTCAGTATCGTTACTACACTCAGCTTCGATTTGAAGGCGCTGGAGATTCCGGCGGGAGACCGTGAAATTGAACAAGGCGCGAAGCTGGAGCAGCGTCTTGGGGATGTGGCGGACAAGACGATTCCACAGCAAATTCTCGATTTCATTCCGAAAAATCCTTTTGCCGACATGACGGGAGCACGCAGTACATCTACGCTTGCGGTCGTTATTTTCTCAGCGTTTATCGGAGTGGCGGTGTTGGGGCTGGACCGGAAGAAACCGGAGCAAGCGGAGATGTTCCGCAAGATGGTGGATGCAGTGTATGCCGTCGTCATGCGCATTGTTACGCTGGTACTCAGGCTGACGCCTTATGGGATCCTGGCACTCATTACGAATACAGTAGCTACGACGAATCCACAGGAGATTCTGAAGCTGATTAAATTCGTCGGAGCATCTTATGTGGCTCTGATCGTTATGTTCATCATTCATCTTATCCTGCTCGCTATCTTCGGATACAATCCGGTGCAATATGTTAGAAAAGTACTGCCAACGCTCGTGTTCGCCTTTACTTCGCGTTCGAGCGCGGCGACGATTCCTTTGAACGTCGAGACGCAAACGAAGCGGCTGGGCGTGCCTGACGGCATTGCCAACCTGTCGGCTTCCTTCGGGGCGACGATTGGCCAGAACGGCTGCGCCGGCATTTATCCGGCCATGCTGGCCGTTATGATCGCACCAACGGTAGGCATTAATCCGGCAAGCTGGGATTTCATTCTTACGCTGATCCTTGTCGTTATGATCAGTTCCTTCGGTGTAGCAGGCGTTGGCGGTGGGGCGACCTTCGCATCCTTGATCGTCCTGTCGACGATGAACCTGCCGGTGGCTCTGGCTGGGCTTCTGATCTCCGTCGAACCGCTGATCGACATGGGACGCACGGCGCTGAACGTGAATGACTCCATTGCGGCCGGCGTCATTACCGGCAAAGTGCTTGGCGAGAACGATCTGGAGGTCTTCAAACGCAATGTCGATATTGATGTTGCCCAAGCATAATGGCTTGACTGGATAAGAATTATTGAATTTAGATAAGGCAGCCTGGGGATAATCTCCTCAGGCTGTTTTTTTATGAACAAGCCAAAGAGAAACAGGAAGAAATTAACTGTGAAATCGGCTTGATTTTGGTATTCTTGAAAATAAGGGTAAATGGAGAGAACGTTATCTTATTGCTTGCTAAGTATTTGCACAATAGGGTTTTAATTCTTGATACTTTTTGCCTGGAACGCCGTATATAATATTATCATTGCGGAAAGGTGGTGTATCGGTAGATGCATGCATGGGTTATTTGGCTGATTGCCGCCGGAATATTGTTAGTGCTTGAAATGATGACCTTGACCTTTTATCTCCTTTGGATAAGTGTCGGGGCGGGGGCGGCTGCTTTGGTTGCCTGGATTGCCCCGGATGCTTTCTTGCTCCAGGTCATCACAGGCTGTGTTATCGCCCTCGTGCTGACGGCATTTACGAAACCGCTGGCGAAGAGACTGCGGGCGTCCAAAGGTTATGAGGATGCCGGTACGGAACTTGTGGGGAAACAGGGAGTCGTGGTGGAAGCGATTGAACCGGGCCAATATGGCATCGTAAAAATCGGTGGAGATACGTGGAGCGCCACATCTACACAGCAGATTGGCAAGGATGAGCTGGTACGGGTAATGAAACGCGGAAGCAGCATAATTGAAGTAGAACGATGGGAGGAATTCATTTAATGGAATGGGCGATTATTGTAGTTATTGCCGTCGTCGTATTTGTCTTTATTTCACTTACAGTCAAAATCGTGCCTCAACAACGCGTGGGAGTCGTGGAGCGGCTCGGTAGATTCCACCGCTTGCTGACGCCGGGTCTCAACATTCTGATCCCGGTCATCGACCATGTTCGGATCTATCACGACCTGCGGATCCAACAGGCCAACGTGCCTCCGCAAACCGTGATTACGAAAGACAACGTACAGGTACAAATCGATACGATCATTTTCTATCAGGTCGTCGGACCGGAGCAAGCGACGTACGGCATTTCTGATTATGTATACGGCGTGCGCAACATCACGACGGCAACGATGCGTCAAATCATCGGTAAGATGGAGCTCGACGAGACGCTGTCTGGACGGGAGAAGATCTCCTCGGATATCCGGATTGCCCTTGACGAAGCAACCGAGAAGTGGGGCGTGCGCATCGAACGCGTAGAGGTTATCGATATTAAGCCTCCGCTGGATATTCAGGATGCGATGGATAAGCAAATGAAGGCTGAGCGGAACAAGCGTGCGATTGTTCTCGAGGCGGAAGCGGCGAAGCAAGACATGATTCTTCGCGCTGAAGGGGATAAGCAAAGTAAGATCCTCAAAGCCGAGGGTGACAAGGAAGCGCGTATCCGCGAAGCGGAAGGTTTCCGTCAAGCTCAAGAGCTGGAAGCACTCGGGGAAGCCAAGGCGATTGAAGCGGTTGCCGCAGCCGAGAAGTCCAGAATACAGATGCTGCGTGAAGCTGGCCTGGATGAGCAGGTGCTTGCATACCGTTCCTTCGAGGCATTAACCGAAGTGTCCAAAGGACCTGCGAACAAAGTGTTCATTCCTTCGAATGCGATCGAAACGCTGGGCAGCATTGGCGCGATCGGCGAAATGTTCAAGAACAAAGAAGGCAAGAAATAATCGTTGCCTAAATTATAAGGGAAGGGGCTGTCCCAGAGTCATCATAGATGACGGAGGGGCGCCCCTTTTTTTAGAAAGCTGTGCGTTTCACTGGAATCCATTTCTCCTTGCCTGTATCCCGTTCTATAGCTTATCTTATATAAGCTTACGGACTCGAACGTTAAGCTGTCGAACACTAAGCTTCCGAACATTAAGCTGCCAAAGACTAAGCTGCCGCAAACTAAATGGAATTCATGTATCTAATTATGCTCTAAACGAATGTTTCAGGGAATTAGATGGATTTTATGCACTTAAAATCAAGAATCCGGCCTACGATGGACAGTTCCCTTCTTCTAACGACATGATATCCATTTAAATTTACTTTCCTTTCGTTGCCGCAGAATCTAACTACCATAAATCCATTTACAACGAGAAAATCCGCGATTCATGCTTGGCCGATTCAGCTCGGCGTAAATAGGTAGGGAGCGTTAGTCACATTAAGGGCAACCGGTCATTCCGCAAATGAGAATGTAATTTTTTTAAGAACATTACATTAATATCAAATTGATAATTATCAGCAAGGATAAGGACTAACTCTTCAACTACATGCAGTGCATTCGCGTAGGCATGATATAAATCTTCTTTATCTAACCTTGAGGTCATTGAAGCATACTCTCCATACGCCTTTTCTGAAAGATCAGCTTCTAAGTTTTTTGTAGCGTTAAGCCAGCGCTCTACGTTCTTTTCGCGAATCCTGATTAATTGTAAAACGTACTTTTGAACATATGTCAGGCATTCCAGCGAACGTGCTGTTTCCCCTCTTTTTAAAACATTGGTGCCCATGATCCATGCATTTACAAAGTTATTAAAAGCAAAATTGACATTTTCATTTGTCATTCTCTCTGGCCCGTCACCCTTTAGATCATCTAAACATGCTTTTAATTTGCCTGTAGTATCATAAATAAACATGGATTCCGTGTCAGGGAACACACCTGTCTCTTTAAATGTCTTAATAACTTCAATCTCAGATTCAGGCTGGAAATGAAACTCCCCTCTAATTAAATTGGAAAACACGACAACCTCAGTTCCAAATTCATTAAAAAAGAGTAGATCATAAGGGGCAATATCTTTCATCCAGTCAGAAGACTCAAACTGCCCAATCTCCGTACTTTTTAAATAGACATAGAACTCAACATCCGAGTATTTGTCCCCTTCACCTTTTGTAAACGATCCATACATCATACACGCAGAAATACGAGGATCACTCTCACACTTTTCTTTAACTACATTAATTAATTTTTCCTGGAATAGCATATACAAAATAACCTCCCAATTATTTTAGAAATTTAAAGGGAATTTTGCATATCTACTACTGGGCAACATGAGCAGCACATATCTAATGCTCCTTTCATTAACATCCCATTTATCATATCAAATTTATGAATATGCCGACAATTAGGCGAGAAAAGAGGATATATGCTCATGTATTGAACATATATCCTCTTTATTAGCTTAGTCTAATGAACTCAAAGGGGCTTTTTTGCTTGTTGATGCGATTGGAGCGATTATTTGTTTTTATCAGAGGACAGCTGATCCTTCAAACGCTGCAGCTCCTCGCTTACAGCCGGGTCATTGTCAGGGTTAGCTGTGTCTGCGGAGAAGGGGCTATAGCCGGATTTTGCCATGGCGGCCTCCCATTCGGAAATTTTCTCCTCCATGCGCTCGAAGCCTTTTGCTGCTGCTCCGCTAAAGGTGCCGTAGCTGAAATTCGGGCTTTCCGCACTGCTGGATTGCTCCACCTTGCGTGCGCGTTCTGCCAGTTCTTTGCGTTTTTCTTTTAAGCGGGCCAGCTCTTCCTTTGCTTCCTTCAAACGCAGCTCCAATTCGAACACTTGGCTCTCGGCCTGCTTGGCGTTAGCCGCGAGTTGCTCAGCCTCGTCTTGATAATGGATTTTGGCTACGGCAGCGCGGCGGGCAGCTTCTTCATTACCGGCAGTTAATGCTTCCAGCGCCTTTTCTTCCTGCAGCTGGGCATTACGCGCGGCTTCAAGGCTCTTCTGCTCACTCACTTTAGCGGCAGTTTTGCGCTCACGCAGTAAATTCTCTTTTGCGGCAATATCCTCTTCCAGGTTTCTTAAGTACTGTCCTGTCATCAGGATCGGATCCTCCAGTTTGTTCAGTACCTCGTGAATCGTTGCTTTCGTCAAGTTGGATAGTCTGTTCAATATGCTCATGTTCAGAACTCCTTTTTATTGTATATTTTTAACAGCTTAAATCATTGGTTAAAAAATATTAGAATTTCGAGTAATGCTCATCATAACCGTAATCGTTGTAATCGTAGTGCAGGCCGGCAGGTTCTTTAGGAACGATCAGGCTGGCGATAAGGTAGATGGCCACGACGGTGCCGAAGCTGCAAATCGCTGCGATCAGGGCAATTAGACGAACTACGGTCGAATCTATGTTGAAATAGCGGGCAATACCTCCGCACAGACCGGAAATTTGCTTATCGGTTCTCGAACGGTACAATTTCTTCATCATACTTCACTCACTTTCATATATTGTCATCGGGATGATGCAATCCGTTGTTTATGACTTTATTTTATCGATTTTTTGGGAGGGGCATAACCGGCTGGGGACGGTTTTTGACCCCGACCATAGTCGGGTTGGCTCCTCGCCAGAAGGTGGGGGGCAAGCAGCAACAAACATATAAGCGAAGGAGTGGACCGCATGAGGATCGCAGTTCTGCATGGAAGTACGAGAGAAGAGGGCAATACGGAGGCGCTGACGGAGATTGTGCTGGATGGGCTGGAGCGGACGGATATTTATCTGCGGGGAAAAACGATAAGGCCGATTCATGACCAGAGGCATGAGGAGGGCGGATTCGACCCCGTTGACGACGATTATGACGGTATCGTTCAAGAGGTGCTGGCGCACGATATTCTCGTGTTCACTACACCGGTGTATTGGTATGGACCTTCAGGGATATTAAAAAACTTCATCGACCGCTGGTCGCAGAGCCTTCGCGACACCCGGTATAATTTCAAAGAAGTCATGGCGAAGAAGAAGGCCTATGTTATCGTCGTGGGGGGAGACAATCCGCGGATCAAGGCGCTGCCGCTCATTCAGATGCTTAAATACACTTTCGATTTCGTGGGCATGCCGCTGGAAGGCTATGTCATCGGTAAAGCCAGCCGGCCTGGCGATATTAAAGGCGATTCACGAGCGCTTGCGGAGGCGCAATGGTTAAACCGCGAATTGAAGAAAGAGGCCGGTTGTTAAAGGAAAGCAAAAGATCATGGGTTTAACTCTTGTAAATTGGGCTTCAGCGGGGTAGAAGCGCTTGGGCCGAAGGTTTTTAGCACCGTGCGAGGCTCCCGACGCGCGGTGCTTGGCGTTCTGAAATTCGGCCGAGTGGAATTCGCGCATTATACAGTTTTAACATTGCAGGATTATGATAAGCGTATGGTTAATTATATTTTGTGAAAGTACACAGAATAGAAGCTTACAAGAGGCAAGTGCATGCATAACAGGGAGAACGCAGGGAGGACGGGTATAACATGACCAAAGTGATTAATTTTGCGCATCGGGGTGCGGCGGGCCATTGTCCCGAGAATACGATGATCGCATTCAAACGTGCATTGGAGCTAGGGGCGACTGGGATCGAGACGGATGTGCAAATGACGAAGGACGGGCATCCGGTGCTGATTCACGACGAGACGCTGTATCGCACGGCAGGTTCTCCGGAGTGGGTCAAGGATGTCACGCTGGCGGAGCTGTCAACGAAGGAGGCGGGGTCGTGGTTTCACGAAGATTACTGCGGAGAGAGAATCCCGACACTGGAGCAGCTGCTCGAGCTTGTTGAGCCGCGCGACACGATCATTAATTTGGAACTGAAAAATGGGGTTGTCCAATATCCAGAACTTGAGAGTAATGTAATAGACATGGTTCGCCGTTTCGGATTGTCCGATCGCGTGATAATTTCCAGCTTCAATCACTATTCGCTTGTGGAGTGCAAGCGGATCGCTCCAGAAATTCGCACGGGGATTTTGTATATGGAGGGGCTGTACGAGCCATGGAATTATGCGAAGCGCATCGGTGCGGACGCCTTGCACGCCTTTCAGTACGCTGTCATTCCCGAGTTTGTCGCCGCCGCTTCGGAGCAGGGTATACCGTATCATCCGTTCACGGTTAATGAGAAGTCCGAGATGCAGGCGTTGATCCGTGCAGGCGTTGGCGGGATCATTACGGATTATCCCGACCGTCTGGCCGAGCTTCTGACGGCTGAAGGGGGTTAATGGGATGAGAAAAACGTGGCTGCTCGGTCTCGGCTTCCTCAGCATCAGCATGACGTGGGCGCTGTATAATGCGTTTGTGCCGCTTTTCTTGGCCAACTATTTAAAAAGCGCTGCCATGATCGGGTTCATGATGACGATCGATAATTATTTTGCCATGTTCCTGCAGCCGTGGATTGGCCACCGAAGCGACAAGACGCGCAGCAAATATGGGAGGCGGATGCCTTATTTACTGATCGGCATGCCGCTTGGAGCCTTGTTTGCCACGTTGATCCCGCTACATACCGGTTTTGTGGCTTTGGTGCTGTTTATGGTGCTGATGAACCTATCCATGAGCATCTTCCGTTCACCTACGGTGGCGCTCATGCCGGACATTACGCCGGAGAACAGTCGCACCAAAGCGAATGGAATTATTAATTTCATGGGCGGTCTCGGCTCGATTCTAGCTTTTGGCCTTGGCGCGCCGCTATACAAGCAGGCTCCGTATTTACCGTTTCTATGTGCCGGGCTGGTTATGCTGTTTTCTCTAGTCATCCTGAAGAGCTTCATTAAGGAGCCCATAGTTCTGACAGGTTATGGCGACGGCAGCAGTAATCCGTTCCAGACCGAGAGGGAGACCCGCAGTCCGATACGAATCAAAGACCAGTTCGACCGCACGACGTTGTTTATTTTAGGAGCTATCTTTTTCTGGTTCGTTGCTTATCAAGGGGTGGAAGCGCTGTTTACGCTCTATGGGACAAAATATATCGGCATGAGCGACAACGACGCGGCCTTCTCGCTAACGTTCTTCTCCCTGGCATTTCTGGCATTTGCGCTGCCCAGCGGATGGCTTGGCGCCAAATACGGCAAGAAGAGAATCATTGCGCTTGGCGTGCTGGGCTTGTTCGTCATTTTCGGCTCGCTCGTCTTCGTAAAGTCTGTGCTGCTCCTTCGTGTGCTGCTGGTCGTCGGCGGGTTGTTCTGGGCCTGTATCAACATTAACTCGTACCCGTGGATCGTTGCGACGGGGCGGGAGGAGAGCATCGGTACCCGAACCGGGATTTATTACTTCGTTTCCTCGCTTGCAGCCATCAGCTCCCCGCCTGTGCTCGGCTGGATCATCGATATGTTCGGATATCCGGCGCTATTCGCAAGCGCTTCGCTCGGGATGCTGCTGGCCGCGCTCTGCTTGATTGGCGCAAGGAACGACAACCGCTCCGCAGGTACGGGAGCCATCGATCAGGCTCCTTCGGCAATTCAATAGCTTTTAGGACATGAAAAACTCGGCGCTAGCGTCATATGACGTAAGCTCCGAGTTTTTTTGAGTTTTTGGCATCTAGAGATTTAGGCGGATTTCTTCCTGCCGCTAATCGCAAGGCCTAAGGCAATTAACGAGATCAACAGGGCGGCCGACGCCAGCACGATAGTCCATATGTTTGCAGAGCTTGCGCTTTCTGCAGCTTCCGACACAGGTGCAGCGCTAGTCTCGGCAGCGTTGGTGCTGCTGTGTGCCGCTGTATTTTCAGCGGCATTTTCTGCTTGCCCGGCGTCGCTGCTGGTGGCTTGATCCTGGTCGTGATCATGGCTGTGCGAGTGGCTTGCGCTGTCCGCGGCGGAACCCGCATCTGGGCTTGAAGAGACTGCGGTGATGGAATGCGGCTTCTCGCTGCCATCATCCCCTGTCCACTCGACAATGCTGCCATCGCTATAGTATTGGTAAGCATCCCATGCCAGCTCGGCATCGCTGTCTGGATTTTTGGCGACGAAATCGAACTGCTGGAACTCGCCAGGCTTAATGCCCTCGCCCTCTGACGTCCAGGTGACGACAGTAACTTTATCCGAGCTGTCTTTCGTTAGCTCTACCTTCCAGTCCGGAATGGCGCGGTATTGCTTGAAATCTAGGCCTTCGGGAATTTTCAGGGACACTTTGACCGTAGGAATGTCTTTCTCAACGGGAACTTTGATCGTGTAGGTCTCCCAGGCACCGGGAGCTGTGGTGCCCGGTTTGACGGTGACGTGCGCGCTGGCGAGGCTGGCAAACAGCAGCAGGGATGCGGCCATGGCTGGAGCCAGAGCTATTGCTTTTGTAAGCATGGCGGACAAGGATTGAATTTTTTGTTTCATAACGCTAAAAATCTCCTTTGCAAATTTTTATTTATAGTGAAGTTATAAATCACTTGTTGCCGACTTGAAAGGTGAAGCTGCTATCGACTGAGTCCAGTGAGGACAGCAGAATATGAACCTGAAGCCTCCAGCTGCCGCCCCTCGTTACGATCGCATTTCCGTTTAGCGGGATGGAATCGCTTCTCCCTGGGATTGCGAGTTCGATCGTTCCCATGTCCATGTCGAGGGAGGTTAGCGTCAGTGTTATTTGCTCGATGCCGTTTAGCGGTTTCTGCTCGCGATCCAGGGCGGTCACCTCAATACGGTTCTCGCCGACGGTATTCGGCGATACTTGTACAGAGATGTGGTAGCCGTCCGCGGTCACGGCTTTCAACTGAATCGGACCCGGGCTGGACAGAGCCGTCGGCATATTCGATAAAATTGCAGCCAGAACGAGCACGATCAATCCGGTCACGAATTCGATCCACACCCCACGGCCCAAGGGCCGGGTCCGCCTGCGGCCGCGCATGAACGCGGAAAGGCCAAGAGCCAGCATAACCAGCGTCAGTCCGCTCTTAGCAAGGAGGATGAGCCCGTAATTACTGTGCAGCAGCGCATACCATGTAGGTATATGGAGCATACCTGCGTAGACCCCTGAACAGAGCAGTATAGCAACGCAGCCTGCAGCGAGAATAGAGAAGCGGCGGATGGCCTCCCAATATAATTGACTCCTGGAGCCGGATGAGCTCCGCGTTGCTTCTGCGGCAGCAGGCAGCAGTAAAGCGAGCGAGAGCAGCCCTCCCAGCCATAGGAAGGAGGAAGCCTGGTGCAGGAAGTTCATGGCAATGGCCATACTTCTTCCGCTCGCGGCCGCGGCATGGCCGATAAACGATTTGGCGAGCAGAATGCCAAGAGTGGTCAAGAGTGCGGCCGCCGCGGTCAGGTCCGCTGCCAAGCGGCTTTGTTTTTTCGTAAAAATAATAAGTGCGGCGGTCAGTCCGGCCAGCATGAGCAGCAGTATCATTTCGGCAGTCCAGGCCTTACCGAATGAAGTAAGGCTGAGTGTGTCCTTGATCCATGCCGGGTTCCAAGCTTGGCTCCACGGAACTCCGGCATCGCTCGCCGCCTGCTGCGGCAGGCTCAGCCCGATTCCGGCTGCAGCTAGGAGGAGAGATAGAATGAGAAGCTGTTTGCTTCGCTGCCACACCGGCGACTTTGCCAAAGCATAAGGATGATTCTGGAGTCGTCGGGCAGCAGATTCAGCAATGGATCTGCGTTGCGGCAAGAGCAGCAAATGAAAGAGAAGCACGCCTATATATATGGCTAAGCCGCTATATTGGAGCCAGCGAAGAAGAAGGAGGCTAAGCTTGGGCCAATCCTGTCCTTGGCTGCTGCCGGGTTGATTCGCATCTGCAGGATTGTGGGCGGCTGCTGCGGCATCCCCGATGATAAAAGGGAATGTTCCGGTAACCGTATGGCCATCGCTGGACAGCACTTTGTAATTTACGGTATAAATCCCGTCCGGCAGCTCAGGCTTCAGATCCGCGATTAATCTGGCTGAATGGGCGTCATCCATCCGGGATTCTCCTGCGGTGGCTTGCTGGCCGGATGAATCGGTGACTTGAATCGAGTGAAACGCCTGTTCGATCGGCTCGTTAAAGGTAATGCTGACCTGGGCGGGAGCTTCCTCGAGCACTTCGTTCTCTCCAGGAGAGGATGCTACAATATAGGCATGGGCGGATACGGATGAAGGAAGGGAGAACAGAAGGCAGTAGAGCGTGAGTGCAATTAGCGCCTTGGTTGCGTGCCGTTTTTTCAATGCAGGGATCACTCCTTTTTACTAAATTGCAATAACATATTTCACAATGCACTTCATTTTACAGCTATTTTTTTGGGGAGAATATGACCTTATCGGGCTATATTAGAGGACTAAAAACGGAAAAATTGACATTTTTGTGAAATTTTTTGGACGAGGGCCGTTATAACGGGTGAAGTAATGCCTAACTTATGAGGCTAAAGATTTAAAAATGACCCATAGTAAGATAAAATAATTACGATCTAATTTTGAAGGAGGATACGTAAAGTGGCATCGAACATCAAAGTGGGTATCGTAGGTTATGGGAATTTAGGACGCGGCGTGGAAAAGGCAATCAAGCAAAATCCGGATCTAGAGCTCCGCGCAATTTTTTCGAGAAGAAACCCGGATGAGGTAGCGGCAGCCAGCGGCGTCGTGCATATTTCCGAGTTGGAGAAGTATAAGGGCGATATCGACGTGTTGATTCTTTGTGGAGGTTCGGCCACGGATCTTCCGCAGCAAGGGCCTGAACTGGCCGCTATGTTCAATACGGTGGACAGCTTCGACACACATGCGAAAATACCTGAGTATTTCGACAAAGTTAACGCATCGGCTTCTCAAGGGGGAAATGTGAGCGTGATCTCGACCGGCTGGGATCCAGGCTTGTTCTCTTTGAACCGCTTGCTTGGACAAGCTATTCTTCCTGAGGGCAATGAGTATACCTTCTGGGGCAAAGGCGTTAGCCAGGGCCACTCCGACGCGATTCGCCGCGTTGACGGTGTGAAGGGCGGCGTGCAGTATACGATTCCGGTGGAGTCCGCTGTAGACCGTGTGCGCAAAGGGGAAAACCCGGAGCTGTCCACAAGAGAGAAGCATGCTCGGGAATGCTATGTAGTTGCTGAAGAGGGTGCCGATCTCGCACGGATCGAACGTGAAATCAAGGAAATGCCGAACTATTTTGCGGATTATGATACGACGGTGCATTTCATCAGCGAAGAAGAGCTGAAGGCGAACCACTCTGCTATGCCGCACGGCGGCAACGTGCTGAGAAGCGGCCGCACGGGAGAGAACAACACGCAAATTATCGAATTCGGGTTGAAGCTCGACAGCAATCCCGAATTTACGGCAAGCGTGCTTGTAGCTTACGCGCGCGCAGCTTACAAGCTGTCCCAAGCTGGCGAGTCCGGGGCAAGAACGGTATTTGACATTCCGTTTGGCCTGCTGTCGCCTAAATCGCCGGAACAGCTTCGCAAAGAATTGCTGTAAGGCTGTTTCCTTTGTGGCTGCCTGGGAGAGTGGATCTCCCGGGCGGCTTTTTATTTGTTGGGCTATGGCAGCGCGCGCGCTTGGTGCCAGCAGTATTCTATGGTTGCTAAGTAAAACGTGAAGGTGCAGGCGAATACGGGTTGGAAGGGGGAGCGGAGGGGGCGGGCGGATTGGAGTAGGGATGAGTAGGGTGGAGTGGAATGGAGCGGAGTAGAGTGGAGCGGAGTAGGTGGATTGGAGTAGGGTAGAGTAGAGCGGAGCGGGGTAGGGGAGAGCGGAATAGGTAGGGTGGAGTTGAGCGAGTAGGGCAGAGTGGAATGGCTAACGGACCGGGGTTCCGCTATTTGTCCAAAAACGCTGAAATTGTTGTGCTAACGGACCCTAGTTCCGCTATTGCCCCTATAAGCGACTGAAAAGAGGCATTTAGGGGCAAATAACGCCTTCTGTGTCCGTAAGAATAAGAATTATCGAGTAAAGCGCGAAATAGCGGACCTGATGTCCGTAAGCAACCTACCCTCGAAGTGCCATTGTGCGTCGCCCCAGCCACCTACCCCCGAAGTGCCATTGTGCGTCGCCCCAGCCACCTACCCCCGAAGTACCATTGTGCGCCGTCCAGCCATCTCCCCCTCGTAGTGACTATATGCGCCGTTCCAGCAACTTTAACCCCGTACCAACTCTTTGTATTAAACAATCTACGACTTCTCAAAGCCACTTATTATGCCAGGCGAGCTAACCCTGAGCTCCATCTACAATTGGCGAACCTGATCACCCACCTCTCACATCCTCACGCACACATCCTCACGCACACATCCTCACGCACACATCCCTGCCTCACCTTTCACATCTTCACCTCCCCACCTCCAATACCCACTCATTTTCCACCCGCACAACCCCTGAAGGCTCATTCTGACGCGACCTAAATTGCCTGCGGAATAGCCCGCAGATTTAGCAATTTAGCAAGCTTTCTCACAGTGGGAGGCGCCCAAGAAGGTTCAAATGTATGTGATTTTAATTACAAAGTCTGTGGCCTATTATGACAATTCTGCGAACTCGGGTGCTCCGGACGTTCATTGTGAACAATTATCAAAATCGCCGAATTTGGCTTTTTTTGAGCAAATACGGCTGAATTTCGACTTTTGGGGTGGGGAGGTAAGCAGTGTACAGGCATTCAAATGTAAATATATTACATAATTGCCTTTCTCTATGGTTTGTTTTTGTTTTTAACGAATCCTAACATTGTTATTAGTTGTAATACTTAAGTTCACGTGACAGCTTATCAACCTGTATCACATCGTGTAACTTACTGCTTAGAAAGGGGTAACGGAATCTATGAAAAGAAGAGGGCTGCTGTTAATCGCATTTTCAGCGCTGCTTGTCTTCCTGTCCGGCTGCAATACTTTGAAGGTATTGGACCCGAAAGGACCTGTGGCCAAGACTCAATCCGACGTCATTATTTTCTCCATCATCACGATGGCGTTTATACTGCTCGTCGTTTATGTGCTTTACGTTTACATGCTGACCAAATATCGGGCTTCCAAAGCTGCTCCGGACTACGAACCGCCGCATGACGAAGGAAAGACCTGGCTAGAAATTACCTGGACGGCATTCCCGTTAATTATCGTTATCATTCTTTCGGTGGTTACGATTCGCAGTACGAATGCGGTCGAGGCAGTACCTAAGGATTATCAAGATCAAAAACCGATGATTATTTACGCGGCTTCCTCCAACTGGAAATGGCACTTCAGCTATCCGGAAGAAGGAATCGAAACGGTAAACTACGTAAATATCCCAACCCATCGTCCTGTCGAGTTCCGCCTATATGCGTACGGACCGATTACAAGCTTCTGGGTGCCGCAGCTCGGCGGACAGAAATATGCGATGAGCGACATGGTTACGAAGCTGAACCTCGTTGCCGAGCATGAAGGCTCTTTTGTCGGCAAGAATGCGAACTTCTCCGGCGAAGGCTTTGCTCACATGGAATTCGAAGTGCTGGCGATGAATCAGCAGGAATACGACAAATGGGTGGATGAAGTAAAAAACACGGCTTCCGAATTGACGCCGGACGAATTCCAAACCCTGCTGGACACGAAATTTGTCGGCAGAAAAACCTACTCCTCCACGCACCTGACGTTCTTACCGCCGCCTGAGGGCGAGCACGCTGGGCATAATCACGGCGACTCTGCCGCGAAATCCGAGCTCGATCAGTTCCAAATCGATCAACCCGGTGCAGAGAACAGCGGAGGCGGAGAGACGGAACACTCCGGGCACAATCATTAATCAGGTTAGAAGAGCAGGACGCTCGCAAGGCAACTAGAACTGGAAAGGAGTAAGCTAAATGAAATGGGACGAATTTTTCGTCACAGGCGAACCGATGATTTATGGCGCGATGGTCAGTATTGTTATTGTGTCTATTGCGATTGTTGTCGGGCTCACCTATTTTAAAAAATGGGGCTATCTGTGGCGTGAATGGTTAACAACCGTTGATCATAAAAAAATCGGTATTATGTATATCATTTCTGCACTCATCATGCTATTTCGGGGCGGCGTAGACGGCCTCCTGATGCGTGCGCAGCTTGCTGTCCCAGAGAATGGATTACTGGACAGCCAGCACTATAACGAAATATTTACGACGCACGGGGTCATCATGATCCTCTTCATGGCAATGCCGTTTATTATCGGCTTGATGAACGTCGTCGTCCCTTTGCAAATCGGGGCACGGGACGTAGCGTTCCCGCGCCTGAACGCTGTCAGCTTCTGGCTGTTCTTCGCCGGAGCGATGCTGTTCAACATTTCGTTCGTCATCGGCGGATCGCCGGATGCCGGATGGACGGCTTACTTCCCACTGTCGAGCATCGAGTTCAGCCCGACGGTAGGCAATAACTATTACTCCATTGCACTGCAGATTTCCGGACTGGGTACGCTCATGACCGGGGTGAACTTCATCGTGACCATTCTCAAAATGCGCGCGCCTGGCATGACGCTGATGCGTATGCCGATGTTCACATGGTCGATTCTGGTTACTTCCGTCATCATCGTATTCGCGTTCCCGGTATTGACGATCGCGCTGCTGCTGATGATGCTGGACCGGCAGTTCGGCTCACAGTTCTTCACCATGGCCAATGGCGGGATGGATATGCTCTGGGCCAACTTGTTCTGGGTATGGGGGCATCCAGAGGTATACATTGTTATTCTGCCCGCATTCGGTATCTTTAGTGAAGTTATATCAACATTTTCACGCAAAAACCTGTACGGTTACAAATCAATGGTGTTCAGTATGGTCATCATCTCGCTCCTGTCTTTTGTCGTGTGGGCTCACCACTTCTATACGATGGGACACGGCGCGATGGTTAACGGTGTCTTCTCCGTGACGACGATGGCGATTGCCATTCCGACCGGGATCAAAATCTTTAACTGGCTCTTTACGATGCATAAAGGACGCATCGAATTTACGACGCCAATGCTGTATGCTCTTGGCTTTATACCGATCTTTACGATTGGCGGCGTGACCGGCGTTATGCTGGCCATGGCAAGTGCGGATTACCAGTACCACAACACGATGTTCCTGGTAGCCCACTTCCACTACGTATTGATTCCGGGAACAGTCTTTGGGGTTCTGGCGGGAATGTACTACTGGTTCCCGAAACTGTTCGGCTTCCGCCTGAACGACAAGCAAGGCAAACTGGCTTTCTGGATTATTGTAATCAGCTTCAACGTAACGTTCCTGCCGCTCTTCGCCCTTGGATTGAATGGGATGACGCGGCGGATGTACACTTACTCCGCAGAGACCGGATTCGGTCCGCTGAACCTGATTGCTTCGATAGGCTCGATCGGTCTGGCCGTCGGCTTTGCGGTACTCGTCTACAACATTTATTGGAGCTTCCGCTATGCGCCTAGAGAGACGAGCGGCGATCCGTGGAATGCACGGACCTTGGAGTGGAGCACGCCAAGCCCGATTCCTCACTACAACTTTGCGCGCATGCCTGACATTGAAGGCCGCGATGCATTCTGGTTTGCGAAGAAGTCCGGCAAACCTCTGTATACTGAGGAATATAGCGACATTCATATGCCTAACAACAGTGGCCAGCCGTTTATTCTGGGTGTGATCTTTATGATCTTCGGATTCTTCATGGTATTTAACTGGTGGGTAGGGGCTGTGATTGGAGCCATAGGCATCTTCGTTATGATGATCATCAGATCCTTTGAACGCGATCACGGACATTATATTCCTGCGAAGGAAGTTGTGGCGACCGAACAACGATTGCGGGGTGAACAGGTATGAAAATAGATCATTCAGTACCGCTGGAATATAGTACGGAAGAAAACAAAAACCGCATCTTCGGCTTCTGGGTATTTCTCGGAGCAGAGATCGTCATGTTCTCCACGCTCTTCGCCGTATATTTCACCTTGTGGAACCGGACCGGCAACGGTCCTACGGCGAAAGAGATTTTTGAAATCGGACCGGTGCTTATCGAGACCTTCCTGCTTCTGACGAGCAGCTTCACGATCGGTCTGGCGATCAACAGTATGCGGCAAGGCTTGATGAAAGCGACATTAGGATTTTTTGCAGTTACTTTATTGCTTGGCCTAGGATTCCTGGGCGTCGAGATTTATGAATTCGTTACGTATGTAGGCGAAGGCGCGACACTGCAAACGAACGCGTTCCTGTCCAGCTTATTCACGCTGCTGGGCCTCCACGGGGCGCACGTTACGCTTGGATTGGTGTGGGGCGGCGGATTGATGCTGCAAATGAAACGTGAAGGCTTCACGCCGGATACGGCGAACAAGTCGTTCATCTTCTCGCTGTACTGGCACTTCCTGGATGTCGTCTGGATTTTCATCTTCAGCTTTGTATACCTGAAAGGATTGATGTGACATGAAAAAACTGTTCCCGCTTCAACACGTCATGGGATATGTCTCTTCGCTGATCCTTTCGATCGTTGCACTGACCGTTCTGTTCTTCGATATGTCCTACGGGATGCAAATGACGGTTCTGCTCGTTTGTGCGATCATTCAAATGTCAGTTCAGCTGTTCGTCTTCATGCACATCGGCGAGACAGGTACGAAGACATCACTTTATACGAATATCGCGTACGCGCTGTTCGTAGGTCTGGTGACGATTTTCGGTACACTGTTTACGATGATCTGGGGATATCAATAAGCGAATAGGCAAGTTTGAGTTTAATAAAGAGCTAGATTTATTTAGAAATGAGAATCACTCTGATCCAAAGGCGAAAGCCTGGGGTCAGGGTGATTTTTTTTGCGGCAAATCGTCGGGTAGATGCTTTCTGGTGAAATAAGGGAATATGCAGGGGGATGGGTTAACTTTTTTGAGCCTATGTCCGAAATATAGGTATGGATGGGTTACATTTACAAAAATAAGATTCGGAGGAAGAAGAGACTGCATACGATGAAGTACTTAGATGAACAGATTCTTAGCATGAAACAGGAATTAATACATAAGCAAAATGAGGCAAAAACGAGCCAATCTCAATTAACAGATTCAGAGCAAGTTAGCTTAGTGGCGGACAAGAATATGGTGCTGCGCATCGAAGATGAGGTTATAACTTTCGCCACTGTGACCGTACTGGATGGAAAAATCGAGGTGAAAATTCCGAAATCCTTTCATCTTATGCCCCTGGAGCAAGCTAAATTCAAATATCCTTCGGAGCATCGCCCGAAGGTTATTTACACTTCTTCTGCAGGGACCATCAATATGACCTTTAATCCGACAGACACGGCTTTGGAGCTGGAGGAGCTTCCTGATTTTATGGAGCGATTGGCAGATGTGCTGCGATCTGTACAACCCATCCGCAATTGGATAGGGGCTGAGTTGAGCGTTAATCCATCCGGTCTTTCTATAGGATGTATTCGCTTTGTAACAGCAGGGGTGGACGGGAACCTATATAACGAAATGCTGTTGTTTATTTTGGGAGGATACGTGATCATCGGTGCTTTCAACTGTATGGAATCCGATAGGGAAGCATGGCTGCCTGCAGCTAAATTTATAGTCCAGTCGCTTAGAGATGTCTCTGATTCCTCCGAGCTGCTGCACAAGGAAGGAGATGCTTCAAGATGAGTCTGGGATACGATAACATTCTAATTCAGCCATTTGAGAGAATTAACCTGGAACAGCTCACCTTAACGAAGAAAATAAATGAGCATACCCGGCTGTATTTTACAGGCGTGATTCCGGAAGATATGCGGGACAGCTGCGTAGAAACAACGCACAGCTATACGGTCATTGAAGTAAGTCAAATGGATGAGGCAGGCGGCACCACGCCATTATTTAGCGGGATTGCGCTCTCGGTTGAGGTGAAAGTTGTACGTGATGTCTACTATTTGGAGGTAGAGGCTATCTCGCATACCTACCGAATGGACATCAAGCAGCGCACACGCTCTTTTCAGAATATTAATATGACGATTCCTCAATTACTGGAACAGATTGGCGAGGATTACGAGGGGCTTGATGTGATTGACGGGGCTACTGACGGGGCCAAGATCGGGCGTATTGCCATCCAGTACCAAGAGACGGATTGGGCTTTCTTAAGACGGTTGGCATCCCGCTATCATACAAGCTTGATGCCCGCCGCCCGTTTTGATAGTCCGAAGTTTTATTTTGGCATCGAGGATATTCCTGCACATGTGGTGCTGGATCATAGCCGTTACACCGTACGCAAGCAAATGCTGCCTTTTCGTTATTTCCAGGAGAATGACCAGGCCAGGCTGACGGAGAACGACTTCATTTTTTATGAAGTGGAGACGGATGAGGTGCTGGATTTAGGAGCGCAGTTGAACTTTCAAGGGCACAGCCTGTTTGTGATGGAAGCTTATACCGAAATGAGACAAGGCCAGTTGAGACACCAATATGTATTGGGATCCTATCAAGGCTTCCGGCAAAAAAGCTACTATCAGGAAAAACTAGCCGGCGCATCGTTAAGTGGTGTCGTTGTCGACGTGCGCCAGGATCAGGTGCGCATTCATTTGGACTGCGATGAGCAGCAGAAGGTAGATGAGGCATACTGGTTCAATTACTCTACGGCTTATAGTGCTGAGGGACATACGGGGTGGTATGTGATGCCTGAAGTTGGCGATCCCGTTTCACTATATTTTCCGGGCAGCCGAGAAGAAGATGGAATTGCTGGGAGTGCAGTCAGACGAAATACGCAAGGAAGCGCTCATAATAAAATTTTGGATCCTCAGAGGAAAATATGGCGAACCCCTCATGGCAAAGAAATTTGCCTGGGACCCGATGAACTGGTCATTACGGGGAAAGAAGGGGCTATTTATATCAAGCTGAACGATAAGGATGGCATACATATTGTAAGCAACAATGCCGTAAGTATCTCGGCGGGGGGAGATCTAAGCCTGACGGCTGGGACAACGATGTCACTCTCCGCAGGCAGCGAGCTGCGTATGGATTGCAACGGCAGTTCTATTGAACTTAGCGGTTCAGCCAAGATGAAGGGCAGCGAAGTGAAATCTAATTAGCATAAGCGTACCAGGTGGTGTAAACGAAATGGACAAGCCTTTGGAGGATCCGGAGCAGCAGGTAAATTTTAATGAGGCAAGGCTCTTTAGTCGTAAAGATTGGGCGGAGATGCTTAAGGCTACGTTAGAACAACGTATTGAGGAATGTGTACAGAAATTTAGAGAATATTGCCGCGACATTCGTCAAAAGCAGGTTCAGGGACAAAAAGGCAGCATAAGCTACATCACTTACTCTATGCTGCGAACATCGTGGCTGGAGCAGCATCCGGTCTATCTAGTCGAGGCCGCCGATGAGTATTGGGTATTTGATGCGAACCCCATGCAATTTGAGTGGGAGATAAGCTGGGCCTTCTCCTATTGGAGTGATCTACAGCAGCAGCGCCATGCCGAAGCCGTGGAGCAGCCTTCAGAGGTCGGAATAGAGCAGATCATGCTGGACGCGGCGGCAGAACTCCATGCATTTATGGTAAATATGCTTCGTCTGGCGATGAAGCGAGCGGTGCGTACTCCCGAGTTCCAAGCGCTGGATCGTGCAGAGACATTTGAGATTCGGGCCGGAGAGTATTTGGATCAAAGCGTCTCCGTATACAAAGAAGATCGCCGGAAGCGGGATGTTCAAGAGGTTAAAGCATGGCTGGAATTAAAGGAAGCGCAGCAGTACGGCTATGAAGCCTTGACGGAGCTTGACCTATCGGAGGGGGACTACAGCCGCTTGGATTTTCGCTATACGGCTTTCCGCAGCATGCAGATGGAGAATAGCCGTTTGCAGTATTGCGTGTTGGTGGGTACTGATTGGCAGGATAGCTTGCTTCAACGGGCTGACTTTACCTTCAGCCTGATCTATGGAGCTGATTTTAGCGGCTGCTCCCTAAGGAATGCTCTGTTGGACAGGGTAATGGGTAGCGTAAGCGATTCAGATTCATGGCTGGAGTGGGAGCCATTAGGATTTAGCGGGGTGAATTTTACGGGGGCGGATCTGCAGGGAGCTTCTTTTAGAGCAGCTCAGCTTCAAGGTGCGGTATTCCGGGATACCCTGCTGCAGCAGGCTTCATTTATCAATGCGGATCTAGCGGCGGCTTGCTTCGAGAATGCCGATCTGACAGGTGCCAGTTTTGCTGGAGCAGATCTGACAGACGTGTCTTTTGATGGCGCGCGGTTGAGTGGAACTGATTTTACAGGCGCCAATTTGCGGGGTGTGAATATGACGGAGGAACAGCTCCGTGAAGTTAGGAGGCAACTTACGTGAGATATTATCGGCTAAGAATGGATGACCGGACCAAGCATCGGATTGAACCAGTGCCGCTGTCCTCATTATCCATGAAGAGCGGCATGCAGATGACTCTTGCTCAAGAGGAAGATGCGCCTTTGTTTTTAGCAATACAGCTTCATTCGCAATCCGTGTTTCCAGACTTTCTGGAATATCCCGTGCCGCTGGTATCCAATCGCATGAAGGCGTTATTGGAGAAATACAGGCCTGGCATGGAATGGAGAGCAGCCATACTTACAGATTTTAAGGTAGCCAGGCAAGAGGTGTACTGGGTGCTTCGCCCTCCTAAGGAGGAATGCTTGTCTGATAGCACCGAACGGTATCCCGATCGTACATTGAAGCATTTGGTACTGCAGCACGGGAAGGCCATGTCTCCTATTTTCCAAATAGCGGGTTTGATGGAGCCTTACATTTTTATCAATCTGGCGTTGGCAGAGAGCCTGCTGCGTCGTCCATTTATAGGGATTAGACTTGAAAGAGTAGAGACGGAAAGCAAGGAGGGAACAGGTTCATGAAGGAAGCAAAGGTAGAGCATGCGCAGGTGCAGCCAGGAGGGGGCGGGGCCAAAAGCTATGTCGTAGCCGGTGCGATTTTGAGCTGCAGCTATGGCACTCAGCCTACCCGGTTAAAGCGTCCTTTCAGCCATGGGGTATACGTCAAAAATAAAGCCATGATGAATATCGCAGATTACGTGCCCGGAGAGAACATTCCGTCCTTTGGCAACTGCTTCAGCCCTCTTAATCCTGCTGTGCAGACCAGTGAAATGGTTGATATTTACGGGGTGAAGAAGGCTCCGTGCGTCCCTGTTCTTACGATGCCATGGCTGAATGGGAAAAGCGATATGCTGATCGAGGGCCAGCCGGCTCTGACGCAGGACTGCACGCACCACTGCTTATATTGCGGACATATTCGCATAGAAGATGACGGCCAGGAGCTGGACTAACGGCAAGAGCCGTGACCGAATCAGGAGGGAGGAAGTACGACCTTGGGTTTACATATAGAGGGGATCGGTTATGAAAGCATACGTTTAGACGGTCCCTTTCAGCCGCAGCATATTCAGCAGTTACATATTCATAGAGCGATCAATGAACACGCATATTTACAGATGACCGGCATTCTTCCCGAAGAACAAGAGGCTGCATGGATCGGGCAAACGATGGATCAGGAACCTATCGTTATTCGCCAGCTGGACGAGCAGGGGCAAACGGTAAGAAGGTTATTCCACGGGATGACCACCCGCCTATCCATACACTGTATAAGGGGAGTCTATACTTTTGAGCTGGAGGCTGCCTCGCATTCCTATCAATTGGATCTGAAATTAAAGAATCGTTCTTATCAAGAGCCGCAGCGCACTTATGATGATTTGGTCACGGCAATGGTGCGGAAGTATAAGTACGGGGATGCGATTGATACCGTCACGGACGGCGCCAAACTGGAAACTTTCCTGCTGCAATATCAGGAGACGGATTGGGCGTTTTTAAAGCGCCTTGCCTCCCGATTCGGATCGGTGCTCGTGCCTGAAGTGACGGCAGCATCGCCCAAAATCTTTTTTGGGCTGCCGACAGGCAAAATGCATAAGCTGGAACGGGATGTATTCTACCGGGTGCGGAAAACGTTTCATGAGCTGTCTGCCGGGAATCCGGGGGAGCGGTCTGGTTCGTACGTCACTTATACGATTGAAAGCTTGGAGTACTATGCCTTAGGGGATGTGATTGAACTCCCCATTGGACAAGGTAAAGAACTTATCGTGGTTCGGGCCGTGACACGTTTAGAAGATGGAATGCTGCGTACGCGATATGATCTTCAACCCGAACAGGAAATTCGCTATGCGCGGGTTGAGAATGAGCAGATTACAGGGGTTTCACTACTAGGAAAGGTGCTGCATATAGAACAGGATCGTTTACAGCTTCAACTCAAGATTGACCCCGAGCAGCATCCTGCCGCCAGCTGGTTTCCCGTAGCTACCCGTTATGTGGCGGAAGCCCACAGCGGGTGGTATAATATGCCGGAAATCGGGGATCAGGTGGAGCTGTATCTGCCCACAAACCGTGAGCAGGACGCCTATGTCACCGATGCATTACGTCAAAAGCGTACGCATGGACAACCTGACGGCAAGGTCTGGCAGCATGCGAAGGGAAGCGTTGTAGAGCTGTCCGGGCAAGAGCTGTCGCTGCACTCTTCAGGGAAGCTGTCTATTACGCTTCATGAGACTAACGGCGTTACCATCAGCAGTCCGGGGAATGTGCAAATTCAAGGCGGCGACATTAAACTGGAGGCAGGGAAGGGACTATCACTACAAGCCGGCACAGCGCTGTATCTCAAAGGCGGAGCCAGCAGCATGGTGCTGGATGGTGAAACAGACCTCAAAGCTCCGGTGATCGAGCAGGAAGGGACGGTGAAAGCCCCGGTCTTTGTCACCGACCTGCCGCCTGTACCAGAGCCTGAGCTAATCAGCGTACAGGAGTATGAGGCAGCCAAATCATCTGCCGCATCCCATACTTCATCGGGTAGTGGAAATTCTCCTACAGCCAAAATTACGAGTCCGGCTGTTGAAGCCGCGGCCAATAGCATGCTGGCTACAGAGTCGAAGCTCGTGGGTTCGATTCCAGCGATGGCGGGAATTTTAATAGGTGCGCTAGGGGGGCCTGTGAATAAGGCTGTAGGCGTGGCGCTGCTGGCAACGGCAGGGGTTCCTGTGAGAAGTGACGGGAAGGCGCGTGATGTGCCTGCTAATAACCCTTTTCATCCGCTAAAGCAACTAGCAGGCCTGCTCCTACAGGGATTGATCGACCAGCGAATGTACGAAGAGGAAAGACAGGCTTACTACACCCAGTGGATTTTAGGCAAGATGGTAACGAGTGCTCGCCAGATGCTGTATTCGTCCAGCCCATTAGATCTTGTTTACAACGTGTTGAGAGAGTCGAACAACATGTTCCAAGCCTACCATCAGGTTCCTGAGGATGTGAGAAGGCGCTGGGAACCTCCTAGGTATTTTCCTGAGGAATATGTGGACACCCATCGGTTAACCTTAGAAGTACAAACAGAGCTGAACTGGTCCGATGAATTAACTAAGGATGTGGCGCAGCGAATTGCAAAGAAACAGGACTATAACTTGA
>NZ_WNZW01000013.1 GCF_009725165.1 Paenibacillus woosongensis | reverse complement strand
GGATGAACCGTACCGTTTGTTTTTTGAACTCTTCGTTATACCGTTGTCTTTGATCGCCCATGTGGACACACCTCCGTTGGTCTCATTATCTCCAGTCCGTTAACTGGTGTCCACTTTTTATTCTAGCGCATACGTTCCGCTATTTGTGCAAAATGGGGTAAAATATAGTAGTAACGGACACAGGAGAAGCTATTTCAAGAAAACGAGCCCGAAATAGAGCAAAAGTAGCGGGATAAGGGCTTCTGTGTCCGTAAGGGAACGGAACTGCACTCTTTTTCTGTAAATAAGGGCTTCTGGGTCCGCTAACCCAGCCAAGCATAGTAACTCCAGCGACGTTGACAACAAACAACACAGGAACTGCCGGAACGAGTGAGCGGTTAGGATTCAGATACTGAGGGCTTAAGCCGTGTTTGCCATCAGAATTGTCACTGTGCCGTTGCTGCAAACCTAGTACGATACTAATAAAAAGCCTAATGGCAGCATAATCAAGTGAATGTATTTTTTTAAACTAATCATTGTTCTAAAAAAGGGTGATGGCATGGGGTTTCGAGTCATAAAAACGGCGATTGCAACGCTAATCGCTATTATTATCGCAGATGCGTTTAATATTCAAGGGGCGCTATCGGCAGGGCTGCTAGCAATTTTAGGTGTGGATGTGACGCGTAAGCGGAGCTTGCTAACGGTGTCTTCCCGTTTTTTCGCTTCGGTTATGGGGCTGCTGCTCGCGTTCGGCTTGTTTTTTATCCTGGGCTTCCATATTTGGGTGCTTGTCCTGTACATATTGATTGCCTTCCCGCTCATGTCGCGCGCGCATTTCAAGGAAGGAATCGTAACGAGCTCCGTTGTCGTATTTCGCGTTTTTGGCGGGGAGGAGCTGAGTTTGCATGTGATGCTGACGCAAGTCGAGCTGCTATTGATCGGACTGGGTTCGGCGATGGCTGTGAATCTCATCTACATGCCGAATGAACAGCATAAATTAAGTGAAATTCGCCATAAAATCGACGAGCTGTTCGCGGAAATATTTAGCCACATTGCCCTGACACTTCATCATCCGCAGCATGTGTGGGACGGCAAAGAATTGATTGAGGCCGCCGCTCTAATCAAGGACGGGCTCGCCAGAGCCAAGCGCGCGCTGGAGAACCAGCTTGTTTCGCCCGATGAATCGTGGAGTGTGTACTTCTACATGCGCAAGCAGCAGCTGGAGCGGATCGAATCGATGCTAGAGCTCATTGCACAGGTGTTTCAGCGGATGCCGCAAACGGATATCGCCGCCCTGCTGTTCGAGCGATTGAGCCTGGATGTGACCAAAGAGGAGTATACGGGCCGAACGGAGGCTATGCTTGCAGAGTGGGAACAGGAATTCAAAAAAATGGAGCTGCCCTCCACAAGAGAGGAATTCGAAATTCGCTCCGCTGTACTGCAAATCTGCCGCGAGCTGGCGATGTATCTGGAAATTGCTAAAAAAGATAAAGTTCCCACGATATCCAAGTTATAAGAGTCTGCGCTGGGGCTTATGTTCCTATGGTAAGCGAGCGGTCTGTCTCCCTAGAAGGTGCTTCGATTGACGTTTTTCTTTAGATATAAGAAGTCTAAGCATCCTGGGTTCATCATCCTTATATCGCAAGAAAAACTACCTTTAAAAGCGGTCTGTCTCCCTAGAAGGTGCTTCGATTGACGTTTTTCTTATTATTTTACTTCGTCCAATCAACATTCGCCTATGTCCTGCATACAATTGTAGTGAATGATGTATGGAGGAGGTTCGAACATGTCATCGAAATATCAAAGTAGAGAGATTATAACGAAAGCGATCTGCGGCAAAGGTCGTAAGTTCTCTACCGTAACCCATACCGTGACTCCGCCTCATAAACCGACCAGCATACTTGGCGCGTGGATTATAAACCACCAGTATGAGGCGGTCTCCGCAGGCGACGGAATCGAAGTTATTGGTAGTTACGATGTGAACATCTGGTATTCCTTCAGCAAAAATTCCCAGACCGAGGTAGCCAAAGAGACGATTTCCTATGTAGAGCATGTGCCACTGAGTTATGTTGACTCCAGGCACCGCTCTTCAACGGTGGAAGTATCCGCGGAGGCAACGCAGGAACCGAGCACCGTTGAAGCCGGCGTATCTGGGGATGGCCGTGTATCCATCCGTGTAGAGCGGGAGTTCGCCGTCGAGCTTATTGCTGAAACGAAGATCAATGTCCTCGTTGTGCCGGGCGGCGGTTACGAAGACAAGGAGTTCGATTTTGGTTCCGATCCGGGGGATTACGAAGATCTGGATCCGGATCTCCTCGACGACGAGCTGTAGCTTCGGGAGGACACGCGCTAGGTGAAGATAATCTAATATATGCGGCAGGGGCGGCGTCGTCGAGGGCGGCTGCCCTCTTTTTGTATAAAAAACAAAAAATATATACCAATCAACGCCGGCAGAGGAGGGGACGAGAAAATGGAAGGACTTCGCCCGATCGGAACGCGGATTCAGATCATCCGCGGAGCATCTGCGCAGAAGCTGCTTGATGAAATAAAGGCGCTGTCACAGTCCGAAACGGATAAGGTGGACAGCGGCATAAGGCCAGTAAGCGTATCGAGGCGCCCACTGTCAGGTTCACTGGAATGGATAGAAATCAGGTTCTCTGAAAAAAATCCACAGGTGCAAGACGGGAACAATAGCTTTCATACGATCAACGGTCACTTGGGCGAATTTCTCGCAAGCCCGATCGCGAAACGGCAGAAGCGCTTAAGCATAAGCGGGTTGAACGCTGTCCTCGCTTCTGACGGAGTGGAACCTCAGCTCACACGCAGCAATCGCAGACTGCTACGCCGCTTCGTCGTTCAGGTCTTTCACTTAAAAGCGACTTACATGGCTGAGCTAGGCGTCGGGGGAACCCGCCGTCCGCTGCCGCAAGGAGAGGAAGGACGCCGCACACTATTGGAACGCCGCCTGGAGAAAACCGCTATCCGGGCGCTTTATGCTTTGCAGCTGGAAATGGGAGAAGTGACGCTCCAGGCTGGCGAGGATGGGAGATTTACGGTCGAGCAGGTGACAGCAAGTCCAGATTACCGCACGGAGGAACGGGTTATGCTTGCTGCCAATGCGATGTGGGAAACAGCGGAGGAGCTGCGGAAGCATCAAGGCGCTGCAAAAGAAAGCGGCCCGGCGTTACTCCTGGGGATGGATCCAGAATTTCTGCTCTTTAACCGGGCGACCGGCAAAGTGGTTCCGGCTTCCCGGTATTTAGGGTTCTCTGGCGAGGCGGGATGCGACTCGTTGAGGTACCGGGGGGAGCGCCGCTTTCCGCTTGTGGAGCTGCGGCCCCAGCCTGCCGGCGAACCCCGCGAGGTACTCGTGCAATTGCTGCACGCCTTCCGGGTCGCTTATCGCTCCATCGAGGATAAAAAGCTGTTGTGGCAAGCCGGGGGAATGCCGCAGCGGGGGTTTCCTTTAGGCGGGCACATCCACTTCAGCGGCATTCCTCTGACCTTCCAGCTGCTGCAGGTGCTGGATAACTATCTGGCGCTGCCTGTCGCTGCCATGGAGGATCGCCGGAGCTTCGGGCGGCGTCCGCTTTACGGTTATTTAGGGGATTTTCGTTTGCAGCCGCATGGAGGGTTCGAATATCGGACGTTGCCCAGCTTCCTGATCTCACCTGTGGTAACGAAGGGCGTCGTCGCGATTGCCGCGCTGATCGCCGGGAATGCGGGCCAGCTGCCCCGCAGGCCGCTGCACGACGAAGGGCTGCATGCCGCTTTTTACCAAGGGAATCAGGAGCGCCTGCGGGAGGTGCTGCCACAGCTGCATGACGATCTCAAAAAGCTGGCGGATTACCCCCGATATGAGGGTTATATCACGCCGTTCATGGAGGCGGCATGCTCTGGGCGAACCTGGGACGAGACGGTGGATATTCGCAGGTCTTGGAAATTGGAAAACCATTCGTAAGCGGAGGGCGCTTTTGATATAATAGAAGTCTACGAAATGGGCATGGAGGATGATCATGGCAACCTATACGCCGATGATTCAACAATATTTAAGTGTAAAAGCCCAGGCGCAGGATGCGTTTCTTTTTTTCCGGCTGGGCGATTTTTATGAAATGTTTTTTGACGATGCGATACTGGCTGCAAAAGAACTGGAAATTACGTTAACGGCCAGAGCAGGAGGAACCGACGAGAAAATTCCGATGTGCGGCGTTCCTTACCATTCTGCCGAGAATTACATTCACCGGCTGATTGAGAAAGGGTACAAGGTTGCGATCTGTGAACAAACCGAGGACCCTGCAGAAGCCAAAGGCGTGGTACGCCGGGAAATCGTGCGGGTCGTTACGCCGGGTACGGTCATGGAAGGGAAAACGGTCGGCGAGAAGGCGAATAACTATATTTTATGCATAACGGAGCGGCAGGGCATGATGGCTATAGCCTCCTGCGACCTGTCTACCGGAGAACTGTACGCCAGCTCTGCTCCGGCCAGCAAAGAATGGCTGCGGGACGAGGTTGGGCTGTATGATCCGTCCGAAATTATCGGGGACAGCGCGCTGCTGGATTGGCTGCGCGAGTCCAGCAGTCCTATCGGCAAGCCGATCGTATATACACCGTGGGATAAAGCGAAGGACGAGCTCGGCCGCAAGCAGTTCGGAGAGGCGGCTTGGGTACGGCTAGAGCCGGAACGCCGCGACTGTGTGGCGCTGCTGGTCGGCTATTTAAGCGAGACGCAGAAGCGCTCCCTCGGGCAGCTGACAAAGATCTCGGCATATGAGCCGGAGAACTTCATGATTCTTGATCCGTTTACCCGCCGCAATCTGGAGCTGGTCGAAACCGTGCGTGAACGCTCCAAGCGCGGTTCGCTGCTGTGGCTGCTGGACCGGACAGAGACGTCGATGGGGGCGAGAATGCTGCGGCGCTGGATCGATAAGCCGCTGCTGCACCGCAGCCTGATCGAGGAGCGGCTGGAGGCGGTCGATCACCTGTACGGGTCTTTTATACTGAGGGAGGATTTGAAGGAAGCTTTAAAGCAAATCTATGATCTGGAACGGCTCGTAGGCCGGATCGCCTTTGGCAGTGCCAACGGGCGCGATCTTATCGCCCTGAAGCAGTCCTTGCGCCAGGTGCCGGCAATCAAGGCGCTGTGCCAGGCTTCGGCTTCAACGGCGCTTGCCCGGGTTGCAGCAGAGATGGATGAGTGCGTGGATCTGGCGGAGCAGATCGAGGCTGCGATTGCGGACGAGCCGCCCGTATCCGTCCGTGACGGAGGCATCATCAAAAAAGGCTACCACGAGCGCCTCGACGAGCTGCGGGAAGCGGGCACGAACGGCAAACGCTGGATTGCCGAGCTGGAAGCCGCCGAACGCCAGGCTACCGGCATCAAATCACTGAAGATCGGCTACAACAAAGTGTTTGGCTACTATATTGAAGTGACAAAAGCAAATTTATCCCTGCTGCCGGAAGGAAGGTACGAGCGGAAGCAGACGCTGGCGAATGCGGAACGGTTCGTGACGCCGGAGCTGAAGGAGAAGGAGACGCTGATTCTCGAGGCTGAGGAGAAAATGGTCGACCTGGAATACGCTTTGTTCACCGAGCTGCGCGAGCGGATCAGCGGGGAGATCACCCGTCTGCAGCGTCTGGCCGAGCAGTTGGCCGTGATCGATGTGTACCGCTCCCTTGCCGCGGTGGCTGCGGATAGCGGATTTGTGAAGCCTGTGCTGACGGACGGCTATGATATGGTCATCGAGCAGGGACGGCATCCGGTCGTGGAATCGGTCATGAGCGATGCCGCATTCATAGCCAACAGCACGAAGCTGCAGCAGGAAGAAGCGAGCATTCTGCTCATTACGGGGCCGAATATGGCCGGAAAAAGCACCTACATGCGCCAGGTGGCGCTTATATCGATCATGGCGCAAATCGGCAGCTTCGTGCCTGCCGCGTCGGCGGAAATTCCGATGATAGACCGGATTTTTACGCGTATCGGCGCGGCCGACGATTTGATTGGCGGACAAAGCACCTTCATGGTCGAAATGGCCGACATTCAGGTCATGACGGAGAAAGCCACCTCGCGCAGTTTGATCATCATCGATGAGCTCGGACGCGGAACGTCGACAAGCGAAGGTATGGCCATCGCACAGGCGGTTATCGAATACGTCCATGATCATATAGGCTGCAAGGCGCTCGTATCCACGCATTTCCATGAGCTGGCCCATCTGGAATCCAGCCTGTCCGGCCTTAGCAATTATTCGATGGCTGTACAGGAGAGCGGAGACAAGGTGCACTTTCTGCGGAAGCTCATTCCGGGCGCGGCGGATTCAAGCTACGGTATTTACTGCGCCAGATTGGCCGGACTGCCGGGCGGAATAATCGACCGTGCGTATGGACTGCTGCAGGGCTTCGAGCAGGCGGCAGCCGAGGTCGCTTCCGGCAGCACAGAGCGCCGAAGCGGGCAGGCCGTCCAGCAGTCAGCAGAAGCTGCGGATGGACGAGCCTCAGGAATCGCTGTACAATCGGCTAATCTTATAGGCGGACTTGCACAGGCTGGCTCACATGATGCGGCAGCAGGGCTGCGTGTGCTAGAGGAAAGCGAGGCTGGTGCCGAGACACTGGCTGGCGGCGGAGTTCTGCATCAAACAGGGACGGAAACTGTGAAGGAAGCTGTGGCGGAAACCGCAAACCAGGCTTGGAGCGCAGCGTCGCCGCAGGAACCAGGTAAGTCAACGGTCGCTGGCGGAGTCGAGAGGCCGCAGGAACCGCATCAGTCAACGGCCGCTGAAGAGCTCGAGGGCCCGAAGGAGGCATCCTCCTTAGCGCCAGACGAGACTCCGGGAAATGCGGAAGTCGTGCAGCTCTCTATTTTTGGAGACGAATTGCCGATCGCAAAAGCAAGATCTTCTGAGGAAGACGCGAAGGTGCGCAGCATACTTAATATGGTGAAGAATGCGGATCTGCTGAATATGACCCCGCTTCAGGCGATGCAGCTAGTCAATGATTTGAAGATGAAGGCTAAAAATTTATAATCTATGTAAGGTGAAATCAAGAATGGGACGAAGGCAAGGAAAACATCCCTTGAACCTATTTCATCCAGGGAATCTAGGACAATAGCGGTCGTAGGACAACTTAGACCCTTGCCTCCCATTCATTTTTATCGTGTAACTTATAATAAATGGATTTATAGCGGTTAGTTTCTGCGGTAAAAAAGGGAACATAGATTTAAATGGATTTCATGTCGTTAGAAGCAGGGAAATTGCCAATGACGGGCTGGATGTATGATTTTAGGTGTATAAAATCCATCTATTTTCCTAAAACAATCGTTTAGAGCCTAATTAGATGCATGAGTTCCATTTAAAATCTGACATTTGGGATTTGTATCCTAGTTACGGTAACTTAGTGCACGTATCATGGCTTACGGAGTATTAATGTACATCAGCTAATATTTAGCGAACTAGACCCTTACTAGCAAGGGAGAGCATCCACGAAATTCGAAAAGGATCGCTAGTTCGGCTTATATTCATAATAATTCCAGGAAAGTGCAGGAAGAGGTGAGTGTTGATGGCCCATATTGTTGTACTGGACGAGCATATCGCCAACCAGATTGCCGCTGGGGAAGTCGTGGAGCGCCCGTCTTCTGTCGTCAAGGAGCTGGTCGAAAACGCAGTTGACGCGGGAGCCCGCAAGATTGACGTTCAGGTCGAAGAAGGCGGGCTGCAGTTGATCCGGGTCACGGATAACGGCTCAGGGATCGAAGCGGAGGATTGCGAGAAGGCGTTCTATCGCCATGCGACGAGCAAGCTGCTTTCCGGGCGCGATTTGTTCCAAATCCGCAGCCTCGGGTTCCGCGGCGAGGCGCTGCCGAGTATCGCAGCCGTCGCCAAAGTGCAGCTAGTGACGAGCAGCAATGACAGCGGCCTTGGCCGGGTCATCGTGATCGAAGGCGGCTCCCTGAAGCAGAACGAGGAAACGGCAGCACCGCAAGGCACGGATATTACGATTAAGGAGCTGTTCTATAATACGCCGGCCAGATTAAAGTACATGAAGACGATTCAGACGGAGCTCGGGCATATTTCCGATGTCATGTACCGCCAGGCGCTGGCACACCCTGAGATCGCCATCACGCTTCGCCATAACGGCAATACACTGCTGCAAACTCAAGGCAATGGCGACCTTCTGCAGGTGATCGCGTCAATTTACGGGATCAATGCTTCGCGGGCCATGGTTCCGATCGCAGCGGACAATCTGGATTACAAAATAAGCGGCTTCGTCGGGCGGCCCGATCTGACCCGATCAAACCGCAGCGGCATATCCACGATCGTGAACGGCAGGTATATTCGCAACCAGGGATTGTATCAGGCCATTCTGCGGGCTTATCATACACTGCTGCCGATCAATCGCTATCCGCTGGTCGTACTCCAATTGGAGATGCACCCTTCCCTGGTCGATGTGAACGTGCATCCGTCCAAGCTCGAGGTTAGGTTCAGCAAGGAAGCTGAGCTGAACGCGTTCGTTGAGGAGAGCATCCGCCGGCTGCTGCAAGGCCAGGTGCTGATCCCGCAGGTCGTGAAGCAGACCATCGGCAAGGGCGCGAACCGCTCGGTTATTCAAGAGCAGTTCCACTTCCCGGCGGCGCGCACAGACGCCGCAAGCGCCGGGCTGCCCCCGCACGGCTCCGCAGCCGCGGGGCACGCCCCAGCGCCAGGCCCCGCAGCAGCGGAGCCTGCGCCTGCGGCGGGCGCGGAGCGCCGCACGGACAGCGTTGGTGGCGAAGCCCGCCACCAACGCCCCGCCAGCGGCGCTGAGCGCCCTGGCAGCGCGTACAGCCTCGGCCGTCAAGAGACGGCCGCAGGCTCCGCCGCGCTGCGCGAAGCCGCCCCGCCCTACGGCGGCGGGGCAGGCGCCTCTCCCGGCCGTGGTGGCGGGCCGGGGAATGACGCGGCTGCGCGGCCAGCGCCGCAGCCGCAGCGCGGGGGAGCTGCCGCATATATCGGCGGCAGCGGTTATACCGCCCCGCAGACGGGCGGCCGCATGCCGGAAGCGCTGTACGGCTCGCCAGAGGCGGCGCCGGAGCTTCCGGCCTTCCCGGAGCTGACCCTGATCGGGCAGCACCACGGAACGTACCTGATCGCGCAGAACGAGGACGGGCTGTATCTCATTGATCAGCACGCCGCTCATGAGCGCGTCAATTATGAATATTTCTATGAGAAATTCGGTCACCCGGCGGACGCTTCTCAGGAGCTGCTCATTCCGATCACGCTGGAATTTACGTCGGCGGAAAGCGAGAAGCTCAAGGAACGGCTGAACTGGTTCGAGAGCGCTGGGGTCATTCTTGAGCATTTTGGCGGCGGCACGTTCCGCGTTGTCTCCCATCCCTACTGGTTCCCTTCGGGGGAGGAGGCGGCCATCATCGAAGAAATGGCCGAATGGGTGCTGCAGGAACGGCAGATCGACCTGGCGAAGCTGCGGGAGAAGTCTTCGATTCTTGTCTCCTGCAAGGCATCGATCAAGGCGAACCAGAAGCTTACGCCAGAGGAAGCGACAACACTTATTCAGAGGCTGGCGGCCTGCAAGCAGCCGTATACCTGTCCGCATGGAAGGCCGATTGTGGTCAGCTTCTCGACCTACGATTTGGAGAAGCTGTTCAAACGAGTCATGTGATCGGAGGAAAAAAATTGATAATTACGACCCGAGAGCACAATGCGCCGGCCGCCGTGGAGCGTGCAGCCACCCTTGCAGGCAAGGCCGGCTGCCGTTTTGCCCCAAGGAACCGGGCATCGATGAAGCGGCTGACCGAACTGTATCCCGGCGAGGATATCCTCGTCGTACTCGAAGGAGGAGCGCGGCTGCATCGCCCGGGCGAGCGGCCGATGGCCTTTCATCCAAGCATGTCGTTCGTGCGGGCGAAGCGGCTGTTAAAAGGCGAGAAAGACACGATGCTGGAAGCAGCGGGCGTCCGGCCGGGCGACACGATTATCGATTGCACGGCTGGGCTCGGTTCGGATTCTATTATGTTCTCGCTTGGCGCGGGGCCTGAAGGCAAGGTGATTGCGATGGAAGATTCACTGCCGCTGTGGGCGCTGCTTAGCGAAGGATTGGCTTATTATGAGTCCGGGCTGCAGCCTTTTGACGAAGCTTTGCGGCGCATTGAGCCAAGGCATGGCCATCATCTGGGGCTCCTTGAACAAATGCCGGATAAGAGCGCGGACGTCGTCTATTTCGACCCGATGTTCCGCGATCCGGTACTGGAGTCCTCCTCCATTTCGCCGCTGCGCGCGTTCGCCAATAACAGCTGCCTGGAGGAGGCGGCTATATTCGAAGCCTGCCGCGTCGCCCGAAGGACGGTCATTTTGAAAGAGAAAATCGGCAGCGGCGAATTTGAAAGACTAGGCTTTCGCGTCTCGGGGCGCGTCCGGTCCAAAATAACGTACGGAGTGATTACCCTTTGAACAGGCAACATAAACCCAGGCTGCTCGTCCTTGTCGGACCGACAGCCGTAGGCAAGACGAAACTAAGCATCGAGATTGCCAAGGCTTTCTCCTGCGAAATTATTTCCGGCGATTCGATGCAGGTCTACCGGGGTATGGATATCGGTACGGCAAAAATCACCCCGGAGGAGACACAGGGAATCCCCCATCATCTCATCGACATTTTGGAGCCGGATGAGCCGTTTTCGGTCGCCCAGTTCCAGGAATGGAGCAAGCAACTGATTACGGAAATCCATGACCGGAACAAGCTGCCGTTTATTGTCGGAGGCACAGGCTTATATGTCGAATCGGTCTGCTATGAATATCAATTTACGGAAGCGGGAATGGATGAGGCATTCCGAGAATCGCATAAACGCATGGCCGAGGAAGAGGGCGTTGAGGCGCTGCACCGGAAGTTAGCCCTCATTGACCCTGATTCTGCGGCCAGGCTGCACCCGAATGACGTGCGCCGGGTCGTACGGGCGCTCGAGATTTATCATCTGACGGGGGAGACATTATCGTCACAATTGGAGGGCCAGAGTAAGCAGTCGCCATATGAATTGTGCTTAATCGGTTTGACAATGGACCGTCAAATGCTTTATAACCGTATTGAACAGCGAATCGACGAAATGATCGCTAACGGACTGGTAGATGAGGTAAAGGGACTGCTGGATAAAGGATATAACCGGGATATGGTATCCATGCAGGGACTCGGCTATAAGGAGATGGCTGAACATCTTCAGGATGGTGTGCCCCTTCATGAAGCGATAGAGAAATTAAAGAGGGATACCCGGCGGTTCGCCAAGCGTCAGCTCTCTTGGTTTCGGCGGATGAAGGACATTTCGTGGATCGACGTGGGCGACGGCCAAAATTTTTCCGGGAATTTAAATGCCGCTCATGCTATAATAGCAGGAAAGTTTCCCACTGATCTTGAATATAATTCAAAACACTAATGATTTCTATTGGGGGTACGGCTAATGAACAAGTCCATTAATATCCAAGATACGTTCTTGAACCAATTGCGTAAAGAGAGCATCCCTGTTACCGTCTTCTTGACCAACGGGTTTCAGATTAGAGGGACGATTAGAGCATTTGATAATTTCACCATCGTTATCGATAGCGACGGACGCCAGCAGATGGTGTACAAGCATGCGATTTCGACGTTTCAGCCGCAGCGCAACGTTTCGCTAATGCAGGAAAATCAAAGCGAAGCTTAAGCCCGTTGAAACTTTTTTAAAACTGTTACGTTTAATGGTATAGGAAATGGAGCGGAGCAACCTGATACAAGGTTGTTCTTTTCTTTCCCGTACAATGTGACACTGGCAAGAAGGGAGTCAGAGATAACCATGTCTACGAAGAGACCTTCCAGATTGGAAAGAAGCACCAGGCCGGATTCGAAAGCGGCGAAGCCGAAAGCCAAGAAAAAGAAGAAGCTGACGGCTAAAAAGATATTGTGGACTTCGTTTTTTACGATCGCGTTAGCTATATTTTGCGCCATTGCGGGTTACCTGTACATTACGATTAACGGCGAGAAAATACTAGCCGAGAACAGAGAGAAGCTGACGGTATACGAGACGTCGAAGGTCTACGACCGCAACGGCAACTTGATGGGTGAATTGTCGCTGGAAAAAAGCGAGCCCGTCACGTCCGAGCAAATACCGAAAATGCTAAAGGACGCATTCATTGCGACGGAGGACAAACGATTCTACGAGCATAACGGTGTCGACCTGTGGGCGATCGGCCGGGCCGCCGTTAAGGATATCGTCGCTCGTAAGCTGGTTGAGGGCGGCAGTACGATTACCCAGCAGCTTGCAAAAAATATTTTCCTGGACTTCGACAAAACATTCTTCCGGAAAGCGACGGAAGTATCGATCGCGATGGCGCTGGAGCGCAACAACACCAAGGATGAGATCATTACCTTGTACCTGAACCGGATTAACTTCGGCGGTACGGTGTACGGCATTAAGGCTGCATCGATCCGCTATTTCGGCAAGAGCGACCTGAACGACCTGAAATTGTGGGAGATGGCCACCTTGGCGGCGATGCCGAAAGGGCCGTCCAAATACAATCCGCTACGTAATCCGGAGCTGTCGATGCAGCGCCGGGCGGTTGTTCTCCAGCTGATGTATGAGCAGGGATACATTACCCAAGCAGAGATGGAGGAAGCTAAAGCGGTCGTGTACGACTATGTGCCTCCGACAAAAGGCCAAAGCTTCGAGGCCTTCAAGGATTATGTCCTGGATGAAGCCGAGGACAAGTGGGGTATGACCGAAGACCAGCTTAACCGCGGCGGTTATAAAATCTACACCACGATGGATATGAAGGCGCAGAAGGCGCTGGAGAAGGCGTTTGAGAACGACGATTTCTTCGAGAAAAGCAAGGATGACCAGCAGGTTCAGGCCTCAATGGTCATTATGAACCATGAGAACGGAAGTCTGGTTGCGCTGCTTGGCGGACGCGATTACCAGCGGAAGGGCTTCAGCCGTCTCGATAGCCGGAGGCAGCCGGGCTCAACGTTTAAGCCGATCGTTTCTTTTGCGCCGGCGCTGGATACCGGGAAGTTTACTCCCGATTCGATGGTCAGCAATGAGAAGCAGTGTTTCGGCAACTATTGCCCTAACAACCTAGGCGGGTCATATTCCAAGACGATAAGCTTTAGAACCGCATTAACGAAATCGATCAATATTCCTGCGGTATGGCTGCTCAATGAGGTGGGCGTCTCTACCGGCGTGAAATATGCGACGGAAATGGGCATCACCATGGATAAGGATGACCGCAACCTGGCGGTTGCGCTTGGCGGGTTGACGCATGGAACGAATACCCTGGAAATGGCCGCGGCCTTCAGCGTTTTCGCGAACCAGGGGAAATATAACGAGCCGTACTCGATCAAGTCTATTGTCGATCATAGCGGCAAAGAGGTTCACAAAGCGGACGCGCCGAAGCAGAAACAGGTGCTTAAGGAGCAGACCGCGTATCAGATGACGGAGCTGCTGCAGGATGTCGTTAACGAGGGAACGGGGAAGAAAGCCCGCCTTAACCGGCCGGTTGCCGGTAAAACGGGAACGACGCAGCATGGCATCAAAAACCTGAAAAGCAGCAAGAACCGCGACGTCTGGTTCGTCGGTTATACGCCGGAATGGACGGGAGCGGTCTGGATGGGTTACGACAATCCGGATAAGGACCACTTGCTGAATGGAAGCAGCGGGCAGACCGCAGCGCTGTTCGCGGCCGTGATGAAGGAAGCGCTGGAAGGCGTTCCAGTCAAAGACTTCCCTGTGCCGAAGAACTTGCAGGAGACGAAGCCGCCTGAGGATCAGCTTGATACGCCGAGCGGCCTAACGGCTTCCTATAGCGAGGATACGCAGACGGTATCCTTGAATTGGAACGGTGTTGAACAGGAAGGTGCTGTCTACCGTATTTACCGCAAGGAAGCCTCGGAATCCGAATTCACCTATTATTTGGATGCAGCTACGGCATCGATCGAGGATTTGAGCGTCGTGCCGGGAACGAGCTATGAGTATTACGTTACTGCGTACGATCCGGTAAATGACGCTGAGAGCGGCCCGTCTAATAAGGTAACAATCGATATTTCCGGAGGGGAACCGATGGACGATATCGACCCAGGGCAGGAAGAGCAGATTCCATTTCCGCCGGATGATGGCCAGAACGGCGGCGCTCCCGAGGGAGGCCAGGGTGGAGACGGCCAAGAGATACCAGGCCAGGGCAACGGAAACGGCCAAGGTAATGGAAATGGCCAGGGCAACGGAAACGGAAACGGCCATGGTCATGGCAATGGCAATGGCAATGGTTCTAACGGCGGCTCAGGTGCGATACCTGGTCAAGGCGGAACCGGGGACGGAAGCGGTAATTCCGGAGGAACCGACGGCTCCGGCGGTGCCGAATCCGGCAGCGATGGCGCGATTACGCCTCCGCCGGAGGACGGCGGCTTAGTTGATCCGTTCGCTGATCCTGCTGCAGGGTTGAACACAGAAGGTTAAGGCAAGGCTAGAGGCCATATTAGAGGCAATATAGATAACACCGGCAGTCTTAGTAACAAGACTGCCGGTGTTTTTGCTGCTTGGCGGAACGAAACGTTTAATATTGCTTAATTGTATAATTTCAGTTTTGTGACTCTGTTTCAAATATGGTAAGCTGAGATTACATTGTGTTGAAAGGGTTTATACCATGAAGCGAAAATTTGGAGACCGAGCGAACTGGCGACGCATTACCCAGCGTCAATTTAAATCCAAGTATGTGGAAAGCGACAGGTTTACCGGCTATGTGACGTTGTACACAATTTTTGCGCTGCGAGATCCCTTGTGGAAGACTTACGGGGGCCATACCTTTCGCATTGCGGATAAAGGCTACACCTGGCTCCAATATTATCCGAAAGGATGCCGCTATGTCGTCACGGCGATGTTCGATGACAAGGGCGAAATTGTCGAGTGGTACATTGACGTTTGCAAAAATCAAGGCATTACCGATCAAGGCGTCCCCTGGTTTGATGACCTGTATTTGGACATCGTTGTGCTGAAGAATGGGGAAGTATTCCTGATGGACGAGGACGAGCTGGATGAAGCGCTGACCAAGGGCCATATTACGGTGAAGGATTATGATATGGCGATGGAGACGGCTCGGGAAGTGCTGGATGCAATCAACCGGCATCAGTTCCCTTATTTTGAAATGTCCCTTGAGCATTTCCGCAGCGGCTTTATGGATTCCGAGCCGTTCCGTTCTGGAGGTTAAGATGATTCGTTTTGGGAGAAAGACAAGAAGTCGTTCATATTTAGGCATACAGGACAGGCGCAAACGGCGCCCGCTGTATATTCGGCTGCTTCGGTGGGGAATCGTGTTCGCCGTGTTATGCGTTTGCTGGTTCCTATACGTGCTGGCACAAATCGGCAGTGTCGAACGCAGTCCCGCTCTTGCGACCATGGATACGCCCCCGGCGGATGTCGGCATTGTCCTTGGGGCTGCCATGTGGGGAGATCGGCCAAGCCCGGGACTTGAAGAGCGGCTTCGCCATAGCCTTAAGCAGTACGAGGCCGGCAAGTTCAAGATGTTTCTCCTTACGGGAGGCTTGGATCAGGAGGGCTACAAGTATACCGAGGCCGAAGGCATGGCGAATTATTTGGCCGCACATGGCGTGCCTCGGGAAGCTATGCTGCTAGAGAATGAGGCAACCAGCACGTATGAGAATTTGAAATTCAGTCAAGAAATAATGAAGGAGCATGGGCTTGTCTCCGCGCTCATCATGACGCATACATTTCACGGGAATCGCTCCCTTGAAATCGCCAATGCCTTGAATTATCAGCATCCAAAGCTGTCCCTGACGAAGTCGAATGTGCTGAAGCCGATTCCGAATACGCTTCGCGAAGTGCTTGCGTACACGAAGTGGAAGCTGGATCAGGCCGCTCTTGCGGTAGGTCTGGATTTATAGTCTTCTAATAATGGGTCGGAAGAGAGAATACACTGGAGGAAAAGAGTGATCCTACCCCTTATACGAAGAGGTGATTCTACGATGCCAGGGCATGTTATGGCCAGAAGCGGATCTTCCGAAGAGAGGCCTTCCAGACAGATCAATGTAATTCTCCGAAACCCCGAACCCCCCGTCGTTACGCAGAGCCTAGCGGAGGCTGAGCACCAGTCAACGGCCAAAGCGATCCCTCAGCAAGGTGCGTTCGCAGAAATACAAAAGGAATTAGACCAACTCATAGGACTTAATCACATTAAGGACTTAATGTATGAAATATATGCACTGCTGCAAATTACGGATATGCGCTCAGAAGCAGGGTTGCTGTCGAACCCGCAAGTCTATCATATGGTGTTCAAGGGAAATCCGGGCACAGGCAAAACAACGGTTGCCAGAATCGTTGCGAAGATGTTTCAGCGGCTTGGTGTCCTGAGCAAAGGCCATTTGATCGAGGTAGAGCGTGCGGACCTTGTAGGAGAGTATATCGGTCACACAGCACAGAAGACAAGAGACCTCGTCAAGAAAGCGCTGGGCGGCATACTGTTTATCGATGAAGCGTACAGCCTTGCGCGCGGAGGCGAGAAGGACTTCGGCAAGGAAGCGATCGACACGCTGGTTAAATCGATGGAGGATCAGAAAAACCAGTTTATCCTTATCCTGGCCGGTTACTCGGATGAAATGGACTTTTTTTTGCAATGCAATCCGGGGATGCCCTCGCGTTTCCCGATTGTGATCGATTTTCCGGATTATACCGTCGATCAATTGATTCAAATTTCGGAAGGCATGGCAAAGGAAAGGGACTATATTCTGATGCCGCAGGCGATACTCAAATTAAAGCAGCATCTGCTGCGGGAAAAGTGTGAGGGCGAGCATGCCTTTAGCAATGCCAGATACGTCCGCAACGTCATTGAACGTTCGATTCGCAGCCAGGCGGTCCGCCTGTTAACGCAGTACAGCGGCGGATCGCCCGGCAAACTGGAATTAATGACGCTGCGGCAGGAGGATTTGAAGCTGGATCTGAAGGAAGAACGGCGCCTATAAGGAGCAAAGATGAATGACGAATTCGCTGTACGAGACGAATACGGAATTACCTGACCGGGCGATTCTGGTCAGCCTGACTACGCAGGAAGTGAAGAACGGCGGGGTCGACCCCGCCTATTCCATGGATGAGCTGGTACAGCTGGCTCTGACCGCAGGGGTCGAGGTGGCAGATACCCTCGTCCAAAACCGGGATAAGCCCGACCCGAAATGGTTTATCGGCAAAGGGAAAGTTGATGAGCTGCACGAGGCAATCCATGATTATAATGTGAATACCGTCATCTTCGACCAGGAGCTGTCGGGGGCTCAGGTACGGAATCTCGAGGATATTCTCGATGTAAAGATTATTGACCGGACGCAGCTGATTTTGGATATTTTTGCCCAGCGCGCAAAGACGCGGGAAGGGATCATTCAGGTGGAGCTGGCTCAGCTCACCTATTTGCTGCCGCGCCTGTCCGGCCATGGCAAAAATTTGTCCAGGCTGGGCGGCGGAATCGGCACTCGCGGTCCGGGCGAGAGCAAGCTGGAGACGGACCGCCGGCACATCCGGCGGCGTATTGGAGAGCTGAAGCGGCAGTTGGAGGAAGTGACCCGCCACCGCAAGCTGCACCGGGAACGGCGCAAGGAGACGGGCGTTGTTCATTTGGCATTGGTGGGTTACACGAACGCCGGCAAATCGACGCTGCTCAAAGCGTTGACTGCGGCGGACGTATATATTGAGAATCAGCTGTTCGCCACGCTTGATCCGACTACCCGTTCACTAGAGCTGCCGAGCGGCAAAGAGGTCATTATCACCGATACGGTTGGCTTTATTCAGAATTTGCCGCATGATCTGGTTGCCGCCTTCCGGGCCACACTAGAGGAAGCGAACGAAGCGGACCTCATTTTACATGTCGTCGACGCCTCATCGCCGATGCGGGAGGATCAGATGGAAATCGTGCAGCGGATTCTGGAGCAGCTCGGCGCGGGAAGCACGCCGCAGCTCGTGTTGTTCAACAAGAAGGATATGTGTTCGCCGGAACGGCTGGAAATGCTTCCGTCCGGAAAGGGATACCTCAAAGTGAGCGCCTTCGATGAAGGCGATCTGCTGCGTATCCGGGAAGCGGTACAGCAGCATTTGTACGGAGGGACTTTTACGTTCCGCATTCCTGCGCAGCGCGGAGATCTTGCTTCCTTACTATATCGCGTAGGGAATGTGATCGACAGAAGCATTGAGGAAGACGTCATTGTCTACCGTGTCATCCTTAACCAGAAGGATTATGAGAAATACGGCTCGGCGCTGGTGCCTTACCGAATGGAGCATGGCACATAACATTATCGGCTGTGGCCGGAAAATAAAATAGATAGCATGGGCAGAGGAGAGTTTTGACATTATGGCAGTTTTTGCAGAAGAAATCGTAGCATGGCTGGAAGAAGCAGAGCAGCAGGTTGCTAGCCAGTTTAAGGTGATCGATCGCATCGTTGACCGGAACCAATGGAAGGTGATCGAAGCGTTCCAGCGGCATCAGGTTAGTGATTATCATTTCGCCGGCTCCACAGGCTATGGTTATAATGATCGCGGGCGTGAAGTGCTTGATCTTGTGTATGCCGATGTTTTCGGCGCCGAGGCGGCACTGGTGCGTCCGCATTTTGCGTCGGGCACGCATACGATCGCTACGGCGCTTTTTGGTGTGCTTAGACCTGGCGATGAACTGCTCTACATCTCGGGCACGCCGTATGATACCCTGCATAAAGTGATCGGTCATCCAGGGGATGGAACAGGGTCGCTGCAGGACTTTGGCATTGGCTATGACGAGGTGGCATTGCTAGAGAACGGAGAGATAGATTGGGAGAGCGTGCGCGCGAAGGTGACCGAACGGACGAAAGTGATCGGAATTCAGCGGTCCCGCGGCTATGACTGGCGCAATTCCTTTACGGTAGCCCAGATTGGTGAAATGGTTCGCCAGGTGAAGGAAATCAAGCCGGACTGTATCGTCTTCGTCGATAACTGCTACGGCGAATTTGCCGAAGAGCTGGAACCAACGCAGGTCGGGGTCGACCTGATGGCGGGGTCTTTAATCAAAAATCCAGGCGGCGGCTTGGCGGAGACGGGAGGTTATATTTGCGGCCGCACGAATTTGGTGGAGCTCGCTGCCTATCGTTTGACGGCGCCGGGCATCGGCGCGGAGGTCGGAGCCATGCTGGGGACGACGAGAGGCATCTACCAGGGACTGTTCCTTGCTCCTACGACGGTGGGACAGGCGATCAAGGGCAGCATTCTCGCCGCTGCCGTGTTCGAGCGTGCTGGTTTTGAGAGCCGTCCCAGCTGGAACGATACCCGGACTGATTTGATTCAAGCCATCTCCTTCAGCGGGCCTGAGCATTTGATTGCATTTGTGCAAGGAATTCAGCGCGCCGCCGCCGTGGACGGATACGTCGTGCCTGAAGCCTGGGACATGCCGGGCTACGAGCATCCGGTCATTATGGCCGCAGGCACCTTTATACAGGGGGGCAGCCTGGAATTATCGGCTGATGCGCCTGTGCGGGAGCCTTATATCGCCTATATGCAGGGAGGACTCACTTATTCGCACGTGAAGTTCGGTCTATTGACGGCGCTGCAAACGATGAAGGATCGGGATTTGTTATAAGACAATGTACTTGTTAAGGAAAAATTGACCGCAATTTGCGGTCGTTTTTTTTGAAAGTGCCCAGCTCGACTGAAAGCTATGAATGGATCATCTAGAGAAATCTAGTGAAAATCTATAAAATACCTTACATGCTTGTTGACATGTCAGGTTATCTGACATAGAATATTTTCGTGAAATATATGCGGAAGGTTGAGAGCGGTGAGTGAGGAAATTCGCAGAAACATGGCTTTGTTTCCGATCGGTATCGTCATGCAGCTTACTGATTTGACGGCACGGCAGATTCGTTACTATGAGCAGCATCAGTTGATCATGCCGGCCCGTACCTCGGGGAACCAGCGTCTTTTCTCGTACAACGATGTGGAACGATTGCTGGAAATTAAGAAATTGATTGAACGGGGCGCCAATATAGCGGGAATTAAACAGGTCATGGCACCCGTAGTCAAGGAATCTCCGGAGACGACGGTCATGACGGAGGATACCGAAGAGAAACGGAAGGAACTGACGGATTCAGAGCTTTATCGCCGGCTGAAGCAGGAGCTGGTAACTGGGAACAGACGGGGTCAGGTTTCTCTGATCCAAGGAGAGTTATCCCGCTTTTTCAAAATCTAGAAAATCGATAGGAGAGAGAGATCTTGAGTTATTCCAAAGAAGACATTTTACGCATTGCCAAAGAAGAGAACGTGCGATTTATCCGTTTGCAATTTACTGATTTGCTCGGAACGATCAAGAACGTAGAAATTCCTGTCAGTCAATTGGAAAAAGCGCTTGATAACAAAATGATGTTCGACGGATCTTCCATTGAAGGATATGTTCGTATCGAGGAGTCCGATATGTACCTGTACCCGGATCTGGACACGTGGGTTATTTTCCCATGGGTGGCCGAGGATCGTGTGGCACGGCTAATCTGTGATGTATACATGACGGATGGCACACCATTCTCCGGAGACCCGCGCAACATTCTGAAGCGTGCGCTGAAGGAAGCGGAAGCGATGGGATATACCGCTATGAACGTAGGTCCTGAGCCTGAATTTTTCCTCTTCAAAACCGATGAAAAAGGCAACCCGACGATGGAGCTGAATGACCAAGGCGGTTATTTCGACCTTGCTCCAACGGATCTTGGGGAGAACTGCCGTCGTGAAATCGTCCTCACCCTCGAAGAAATGGGCTTCGAAATTGAAGCATCCCACCATGAAGTTGCTCCAGGTCAACATGAAATTGACTTCAAATATGCAGACGCCATCAAGGCGGCTGACCAAATTCAAACATTCAAGCTCGTTGTGAAGACAATTGCCCGTCAACACGGCTTGCATGCGACATTCATGCCTAAACCGCTGTACGGCGTAAGCGGCTCCGGTATGCACTGTCACCAATCCTTATTTAGAGGGAACGTCAACGCGTTCTATGATGAAAGCGACAGCCTAGGCCTTAGTAAAGACGCTCGTCATTACATGGCCGGTATTTTGCAGCATGCCCGCGCATTCGCTGCGGTAACGAACCCAACTGTTAACTCCTATAAGCGTCTCGTTCCAGGCTACGAAGCGCCTTGCTATGTGGCTTGGTCTTCCAGCAACCGCAGCCCGATGATCCGTATCCCGGCGTCTCGCGGATTGAGCACACGCGTTGAAGTTCGTAACCCGGACCCTGCTGCCAACCCATACCTGGCACTGGCTGTTATGCTGCGAGCCGGCCTCGACGGCATCAAGAACGAACTGCCGCTTGTTGCGCCAGTTGACCGCAACATCTATGTGATGTCTGAGGAAGAGCTGATTGAGGAAGGCATTCCAAGCCTGCCGTCCGATCTGAAAGAAGCGCTGAACGAAATGATCAAGAGCGAAGTCATTTGCGATGCGCTTGGCGAGCATGCCCGCACTCATCTGTATGAATTGAAAGAGATCGAGTGGGATATGTACCGCACTCAAGTTCACGAGTGGGAACGCGACCACTATATGACGTTGTATTAATTAAATGAGGATTCCCCTAGCGCTATCCGGCGCTGGGGGATTTTTTGATTCAGGGGGTACCGGGGCATTTTCCCATATTTATATGTTGTTATATTTACATAATGGTATTAGAAGTATAATAATCCTTAAAATAACTATAAATTAGAGGGGTTGTCTTGAAAAATTTAAATATGATAACTGCTACATAAGCCATAGCAATGTTAGTAAGGGGCTTATATGGTTGGGCGAGGGTAATTAGATGTATTTTATGCAGTTAGTTCATCGGTTTTGGTCGTGTGCGAGGGAACTAACTGCAAAACTTACATTTAGATTTAAGCTATCTCGACGAATGAGCTCCATTCAGGAAAACTAGCTGCATGTTTTGCATTTAGCTAATGTATTTTTTATAAAATAGCTTAACTAGTTGTATTAAATACATTTAACTTTTGCGGACAATGCCCCTTAATTTTTGCGATTGGATACGTAAGTATATATTGTATATTTATAACAAATGCATCTTATTATAAGGGGGGGTAAATTAAAATCACTAATCTTCTGTTTGTTGCAATTTTATTCTTAGCGCTATGCTGTATCCTGAACGAGATCATTAAATATTTGGATCGCCGAGACCATGAAGAGCCTGCGCCTTGGCAAGTAAAGCTATGGCTTGTACCGTTACTGGCCTTACTTATTCTAGCACCAATCATTGGCTTTGCTTTCTTGTACAGTCTATACTTTTACTCCTTATCGGAAATAAGCAGCATAATGGACTATGAGCAATATCCTGATTTGCTTGTGTTTTCTATTTACATCCTCGTTGGCTTTCTTATATTCGAGACTTTGATTAATCCACTTATAGTTGCGGTAATGAGATATATTTTGAATAGACAAATATCTGTTTATACAAAAAATGCGATAACAATTATTGCAGATAGTATTATTATTTATTGGCTTGCGGGTTTGTTCAAAGGGGTATTTATAGAGAGCATATGGGCTGCCTTATCTGTATCCGTCTTCTATCATATCTTCGAGTGGATTTTGATTTGGGCTCTGGGTTACTATAAAAAGAAAGACTAGATGCTCCTCCAGCTTGAATACCAATATTTCCAGCAGAACTACCGGAAGACCATAGATTAACGATGATGGAGGTGTCTGAAGTCTTGAGCAAAAACAGCATGGGAGAACGCACGTTATTATGGCTCGTGTTGGCGGGAATTCTCCTTGTTTTGATCTCTATTCTAGTATTCGCAGTCTATACGCTGCAAAGCTTCCATTTTATTCAGCTCCGCATTTCTTCGATTGGATCGGCGTTTGCCTTTATAGGATTATTGTTGCTGGGGATTGGTTTCCTGGGCATCATCGGAACGATGCTGGACAGCCTGCGGAGGCATTTGTTCGGGGATCGGCCCGTATGGGCAGCGCGTGTAGTGCAGGAAATTCTGCTGATTATTATTTTTGGTGTGATGCTCTATATGATTGATCAATGGATAGACGGCGTGGAAATCGGCAATATTCAGACGGAGGTTTTACTAGCGTTATTCCTGTACGTCCTGATTACCCTGCTTGGGAAGCTTGGTGATCAAATTAAAAAGCAGGATGCCAAAAACAATGAAGAAGCATAGCTCAACTTCAAAAGCATCATTGAGAAAGAGTTACAGGGACATGAGGGGAGTGGAACGAAGCAATATCCAATCGTATCGGTATATCGATTTCAATATTGAATTTGTCGGAGCGTCCGCAATCCGGACCCAGCTTGCAGGCGCAGCCTGCGCACTGGCTGTATGAATAAAGAATCCCCTGGCGCTGTGGGAGCTAGGGGGTTTTTCTGACTGGACTAGTCGAACCTATTTTTTAAGAACGTTTAAAGCGGCTCTTAATTTTCTGGCAAACACGATGGGATTTTCAACAGATTCAATATGCAGATAAATCAGTCTAGGCTTTTCAAATAACCAATGGTTATGAATTGCAGTTACTTTGATATTTCGTTTTCGAACCGCATTAATAAAGCGCTGAACCTCGGACTGTAGTAGTGTAATTTCCCCAGTGTTAAGAGTCGTTCCGTTTTGTAGTGATTGAATCGTCACTTCGTATTCGGTTTCATATCTTCTTCCCAGGATTTTTGCGTTTAATTTTCTTTCAATCATGATCGAGCAGCTTTTGCCATTAGACATGCCTGTTCCGCCAGGGATATTGGCTAAGCGTTTACACAGGGCTTCTGAGATTTTCATAGGATCAGCTCCTTTCGTGATGTAACAAAATATGTAGTTTGTAAGGAGAATGAATCTATCTAGTGGCTACTTATCGATAAATGTGCTAAAGGTGAAGGATAGGGGAGGTGGACACGGTCCAGATACAAAGTGACGGAAAACACCCCATTGCCAGCGCTTACACTTGCAGGTAGGATAGTCATTGAGGTGATGGGGATGGACAAAAAATGGCTGGCCGCCGCGACGGTCTTGATTGGCTTACTTACATATCTGTTTATCGGCTTCGCGCATCATTCCGGGAAAATGAGCAGCATTGTGAGGGAATTACAGGGGCATGAGGGGAATGGGACGCAGCGATATCATATCGTGCTCATCGAGCAGGAACGTTATCATCCTTATTGGGAAATGGTAGAGAAGGGGGCGCAGCAAGCGGCGGAGGAGTATGGGATCGATATCGAATTTGTCGGAGCGGTTCGCAACAACATGGACGAGCAGCTGAATTTGCTGGAAAAAGCGATTGCCGCCCGCGTGGATGCGATTATTGTGCAGGGTCTGAACGAGGAGAAGTTTACACCGCTAATTGATAAGGCGGTGGCGCGAGGCATTCCAGTCGTTACGATTGATACGGATGCGCCGGATAGCAACCGGCTGGCCTACGTAGGTACGGACAATTTGGCCGCAGGGGAGAGCTTGGGACGCTTGGTCGTTGAAAGAACCGGCGGATCCGGCAAAATCGGCGTCATTATCGGCAGCGAACTTGCCGAGAGCCAGCTGCAGCGCTTGGATGGACTGAAGCAGGTTGTGGAGCAGTACGGCGGGCTGGAGATTGTCGCTGTGCGCAGCTCTAACATTTCGCATATGGAGGCGATTCAACAGGCGTCAGAGATGCTGCGGGAGCATCCGGAAATCGGCATCATGGTTGGCACCAGCGCCACGGATGCGTTAGGGATGCTGCAAGCGGCCAAGAGCTTGAAGCGCGATGATCTGACGATTATCGGCTTTGACAATCAGAAGGAGACGCTGGCTGCGATTCGCAGCGGAGGGATTCAAGCGACGGTGGCTCAGCAGCCCTACTTGATGGGCGGGATGGCGGTAAAGCTGCTATATGACCATTTCCAGGGAAAGCAGCTGCTTCCCGCATATTATACCGAGGTTAAGGTGCTGGATCGCAGCAACGTGCAGGAGGGAGAGAGCTTATGACGATCCGCAAGAAGCTGTTTACTGTTATTCCGCTGCTGGTGCTTCTGCTGAGCTCTGTTTCTTATTTCCTATTCGAGAGCGGCAAGACGGTGCAGGAAAGCTATCATCTCATGATGAACCGAATTCTGTTATATAAAGAAGTTTCGTATGAGGTCGGGGAAAATATGCGGTCGATGAACCGCTACATTATGCAAATGGATGCGGAAAGCATGCCGGAGGTTATCAAGCATCTCAACAACGTAAAAATGCTGCGAGCAGAGCTGGACAGCCTGGCTACCATCGGTCCCAGCGATCTGCCGCTGGTCAATTACCGTAATATTATCGATACGTTTATCGAGCAGGCGGAAGGGATGATCGCTGGAATCGATGATCAGGATTCGGGCACAATGGCGGGGCAGTATATAGAAGCGGAGAGAACAGAGCGCTTCATTCGCGAGGAAGCCCAGGCGCTTGTCGACCTTGAACTGGAGCAGTACAAGCCGATCTATCAGGAGATGATGTTTACGTCGGAGCGGTTGAATACGCTGGGCATTTTGCTCGTAATCACCATGGGGGCGCTCAGTATTCTGCTCGCCCTTTGGCTGTCGAAGAGCATTACGGAGCCGATCCGCCGCCTTGTGGCTACCGCGAAGCAGATTTCGAAGGGACGGATGGATACGAAGGCGCCGGAAAGCGACAGCCATGATGAAATCAGCATTCTCTGCCGCGCCTTTAACGGTATGATCGATAACATACAGCGGCTGATGGCGGAAAATATGGACAGTTTGGAGAAAGACCGCCTGGTCAAGGAACTGGAGCTGAAAACGCTGCAAAGCCAAATTAATCCGCATTTTCTGTTCAATACACTGAACTCGATTTCCAAGCTCGCCTACATCGAAGGGGCCACTCGGACGAGCGATCTTGCTGTTTCCGTCTCGCGTCTGCTGCGATACAATTTACAGAAGCTGGATCAGGCGGTTCCGCTCCGTGAAGAGGTGGAGCATGTGACCGAATATATCAATATCCAGAAGGCGAGGTTCCGCGACCGGATCGAATTTGTAATGGACATTGACGAACGGGCGCTGGACTGCATGATCCCATGTCTGACGCTGCAGCCGATTCTTGAAAACGCATTCGTGCACGGTATCGAGCAGATGGAGGCGGGCGCGATGCTGAAACTCGGCATTAGTTATACGGAAGACAGCGTGGAAATCGAAATTCGCGACAACGGCATCGGAATGAGCGAAGAGACGGCGCAAATGCTGCTCCAGTCGATTCGCGAGGAAGCGCCGCGTTATGGCGGCAGAAAAGGACAATCTACCGGACTGGGTACGCATAATGTGTTCAAAAGATTGCATTTATTCTTCGACGGGCAGGAGCGGATTGAGATTGACAGCGCAGAGGGGGCGGGTACTGCCGTGCTCTTTGCCCTGCCGTTTCGTACGGCGGCTTAAATGATTGGATTTCTATATGGGGGGATAGCCATGTACACCTTGCTTATTGCGGATGATGAAGCTCTCGAACGCGAGGGGCTGGAGCTGATGATCCGGCATATGCTGCCGGATACCTTCACGTTTCTCCATGCGGAGAACGGCAGACGGGCCATTCAACTCGCGGAGGAGGCGCGGCCAGATTTTATCTTTATGGATATCAAAATGCCTGGGATTCAAGGGCTCGAGGCGGTGCGGGAAATACTGGGGAAGTATCCGGCGACAAGGATCGTGATGATTACGGCTCATGATTACTTCACCTATGCCAAGGAGAGCCTGGCATTGGGGGTACGGGACTACCTGCTCAAACCGGCCAAGCGGGAGGAGGTGCTCGAGGTGCTGAAGACGCTGATCGCGGAGACGGAAGAAGCGCGGCGGGAGAGGGATGAGCGGCTGGAAATGCAGGAGAAGCTGTCTCAGCTGCTGCCGCTGGCGGAGAATGAGCTGTCACTCATGCTGATGCTGGAATGCGTGCAGGAGATCGAGGTGGAGCAGCTGGCCCATTTATTGAATTTGCAGTGGCAGAAGGGGTATGCGATGGTGTTGTCTTTTGCCCGGCATGCCGCCAAAGATTGGGAAGGGTTCCAGCTCGTCAAAAAAGAAGTCTACGAAGCCGTCAAGCAGTTCGCCAAGCCCAATCTCTCCTGCCTTGTCAGTCCTGTGGTCGGGCATCAGATGGCGTTATTCATCCCTTTGCCTCCTGGTCAGCCGGGGTATTCCCAGCGCGTGAAATCACTCGAGTGGGGCGAACGGGTAAAGAACCTCATCGAGGAACGATTCCATCTCACCGTGTCCGTCGGCATTGGTTCATTCCGTGAAGGCTGGGACGGGATGAGCCGGTCGTACCGGGAAGCCGTCCGCGTATGCGCGGATGATCATGATCTCGTCAGTGTCCGGCATTATGATGATATTGCGCAAAGCTCGGGACAGAGGGTTATTACGCTTGACGAAGAGAAGAAGCTGCTGGATGCGCTGCTGCGGCAGGATAAACTGGAGGCGGCGAACCGGTTTGCCCTGTTCTGGGAACGGCTGGTGGAGAGCGAGCCTGCCCATTTGCCGCGTCTGCGGGGAGAGGTGATTGGATTGCTTCTATATTTAAGCCGGGGCACGCATGCTGGGGATGGGGCAGAATTAATCAGTTCGTTAAGCGCCATAGAGGACCGGGAAACATTAAGGCAGGGCGCGCAGCTGTGGCTGGATACGTTCATCGATGGCCTAAAGGAGGAAAAGGAACGCGGCCGTTCCCATGTGCTGCAGCGGGCGCTGCTCTATATCGGCCAGAAGTACAAAGAAGACATTTCGATGGAGCAGAGTGCTGAATACGTCAATCTAAGCCCGTATTATTTCAGCAAATTATTCAAGCAGCATACCGGTGAGAACTTCATTGATTATGTAACACGGCTGCGTATGGAAGAGGCCAAAAGACTGATCGGAGAACAGCGCCTCAGCTTGAAGGAGATTTGTTTTGAGGTAGGTTATAATGATCCGAACTATTTCAGCCGTGTCTTTAAGAAGACGACGGGAATGACACCTACTGAGTATCGTCAGCAGCTGGAGAAGCCAAGTCCTTGTTAACCGACAAGGACTTTTTTGTTGTATAGAACAAAATTGTGCTATGAAAGCGCTATCCATGAAAATGATTACATTAGGCCGCAATCCATTGAAGGTGGAGAGCAAACAAATGCAGGTAATTGCCCGCCCGCAGCTTCATATCCGGTGCTAAGATTTAAATGTAAGCGCAATCAAATATTTATACGATGAAAAGGGGCGAAGAAAGAGTGAGAAAATACGGTCATTTGTTACGGTTAAGCTTAGCTGCATTGTTGCTGGCATCTTCATTGGCAGGCTGCGGCGTGGTGTCGGACGGCAGCGCGAATACGAAGAACAACACAGGAACAGGAAATGCAGCCGCAGGCAAAGACGACGGCAAGATCGTCATTGGGCTGTCGATGGATACGCTGAAGGAGGAACGCTGGCAGAAGGACCGGGATATTTTCTCGGCCAAGGTGAAGGAGCTCGGCGGGGATGTGAAGGTGCTGGCTGCTAACGGCGATGATGCTACGCAGCTTAGCCAGGCAGAGCAGCTGATTTCGCAGGGCGTAGACGTCCTTGTCGTTATCGCGCACAATGCGGAAGCGACCGCGCCGATCGTGGAGAAGGCGCATAAAGAAGGCATCAAGGTTATCGCGTACGACCGCCTGATCAACAATGCGGAAGTGGACTATTATATTTCTTTTGACAACGTCCGGGTCGGGGAGCTTCAGGCCCAGGCGGTCATCGACCAAGCGCCGAAAGGGAACATCGTCTACATCGGCGGAGCTGATACGGATAACAACGCGCATATGTTCAAGACGGGGGCTATGAACATTTTGAAGCCGCTGGAAGAGAAAGGCGACATCAAAATCGTATATGACCAGTTCTCCAAAGACTGGAAGCCGGAAGAAGCCTTGAAGAACATGGAAAATGCGCTGACCGCCGTGAAGAACGACGTACAGGGCGTTGTAGCAGCGAATGACGGTACGGCAGGCGGAGCTATACAGGCCCTGACCGCTCAAGGCATGGCTGGCAAAATTCCGGTATCCGGACAGGATGCGGATTTGGCCGCAGTGCAGCGGATTGCGGAAGGCACGCAGCAGATGACCGTGTATAAGCCGATTAAATCGATCGCCACAAAAGCGGCCGAAATGGCCGTGGCAGCTGCAAAAGGTGAAGACATTGCCACGGACACGTCCGTTTACAACGGCAAATTCGATGTGCCGTCTGTATTGCTCGATCCGATTCCGGTTAGCAAGGATGAGCTCTCTATTCTCATCGAGGACGGCTTCCACAAGCTGGAGGATGTCTACAAGAACGTTCCTAAAGATCAATGGCCGCAGCAGTAAGCTTTAGCTAAGTGAATCCGGCAAGGGATAAGCGGGCAGTTGAAGTTCGAGCTGAAATTGCAAAAGGCTTCAGCTGTCCCCTCCCTTTACGATAACTCGGCGTTAGAAGGAGATAGAGCCTATGTACGTGTTAGAGATGGTGAACATCAGCAAAGAGTTTCCGGGCGTCAAGGCGCTGGATCAGGTGAACTTCAAGCTGCGGAAAGGCGAAATTCATGCCTTGTGCGGCGAGAACGGGGCGGGCAAGTCAACACTGATGAAGGTGCTGAGCGGTCTGTATCCGGCGGGAACCTATAGCGGGGATCTGCTCATCGGCGGGGAGAAGAAGGAGTTTCACAACATTGTAGATGCGGAGAAGGCGGGCATTACGATTATTCACCAGGAGCTGGCGCTCGTGAAGGATATGACGGTGGGCGAGAATATTTTTCTCGGGGCGGAGCCGCAAAGGCACGGGGTTATCCGCTGGGATGAGCTGTATCATAATGCTGCCCTCTGGTTGAAAAGAGTAGGGCTGAACATTTCGCCGAACACGAAAATCGGCAGCCTGGGCATCGGCCAGCAGCAGCTCGTAGAAATCGCCAAAGCGCTGTCCAAGCATGCGCAAATTCTGATCCTGGATGAACCGACGGCTGCATTGACAGAAAGCGAAGTCGCCATTTTGATGAATATTCTGAATCAGCTCCGCAGCGAAGGGGTTTCCTGCATTTATATCTCGCACAAAATGCCGGAGGTGTTCGAGTTGGCGGATTCGATCACGGTGCTGCGCGACGGGCAGACAGTAACGACGCTGGACCGCCATGAAACGAACGATGACCAGGTTGTGTCGCTTATGGTCGGCCGCGAGCTGACGGAGCGTTATCCAAGGGTGGAGCATACGCCTGGGGAGATTGTGCTTGAGGTTAAGAACTATAATGTATGGCATCCCGAGAAACGGGACCAAAAAGTGATTGAGGATGTAAATTTCACTTTACGCAAGGGAGAAATTTTAGGAATCGCCGGATTGATGGGGGCCGGGCGTACCGAACTGGTAAGCAGCTTATTTGGCGCCTATGAAGGGCGCGCTACAGGAGAAGTACTGATCGAAGGCAAGCCGGTGCGCATCCGGTCGGTGACCGATGCAATCGAGGCGGGTTTTGCTTTGGTTAGCGAGGACCGCAAGCGTCAGGGACTCGTAATGAATATGGACGTGAAGACGAATACGACGATGGCAACGATGAGCAAAGTGTCAAAGCTTGGAGTCATTAACGAGAATGAAGAAATTAGATGGGGCCTTCGGTATGTGCAGGATTTAAAGACGAAAACAGCTTCGCTCGAAACGGCCGTAGGTACGCTCTCTGGAGGGAATCAACAGAAGGTCGTCATCGGCAAATGGCTGATGTCCGATCCGAAAATCCTCATCATGGATGAGCCGACCCGGGGGATTGACGTTGGAGCGAAGTACGAAATATATCATTTAATGAATCAGCTTGTTGAGCAAGGCGTAGCCATTATTATGATTTCCTCGGAGCTTCCGGAGGTTCTGGGCATGAGCGACCGGATTCTGGTTATGAGCGAAGGGGAATTCGTACGCGAGTTCGATTGGCGTGAAGCGACGCAAGAAAATATTATGCAAGCCGCAACGGGAGGGAAATAACTATGCTACAAAATGAACTTCAAAAGCAGGAAGCTCCCGCAGCGAAAACGTCGCTCTGGGGCAGCCTATTCGGCAAAATGGACGTACGCGCTTATACGATGGTTGGAGCGCTCGTACTAATTTGGGTCCTGTTCGGAATATTGGATCCTACTTTTTTGACCGCACGCAATCTTTCTAACCTGTTTACACAAATGTCAGTCACATCGATTCTAGCTATCGGCATGGTGCTGGTCATTGTCGCGGGTCATATCGACCTGTCGGTCGGGTCAATTGTCGGCCTGACAGGGGGGATTGCCGCCATTTTGAGCAACTGGATGGGGCTTCCGCCTATCATCGTCATCGTCGGCACATTGGCAGCCGGGGCTGTGCTCGGGCTGGTGCAAGGCTGGCTCGTCGCCTATAAAATGATTCCTGCTTTTATCGTAACGCTCGGCGGGATGATGGTGTTCCGCGGCGTTCTGATGGGTGTTACGGAATCGATGACGATTCCGGTATCCGATCCGGTGCTGGCGATGCTGGGCAATGCATATTTTGCCAGAGGATTCGGGATTGTTATCGCAGCGATCGCTATTGGATTGTTCGTGTGGAGTGCCTTTAAAAAGCGCCGCTCCCGCCAGAAGTATGGCTTTGAGGTAGCCCCGCTTGGCGTGGATATTATTAAAGTAGCCGTAGTCTCTTTGATAATTGTCTCCTTTGTCCTGATCATGAACAACTACAAGGGCATTCCGTTCCCGATTATCTTTGTCATCGCGCTGGCCGTTATCTTCTATTTCTTGTCTACGAAGACGACGTTTGGACGCCATATTTACGCGATTGGCGGAAACAAGGAGGCGGCCCGCCTATCGGGGATTAATATCCACCGGAAGACGATGATGATTTTCCTGCTCAGCGGTTTGCTCAGCTCGATCGCCGCTATCGTCTTAACGTCCCGCCTAGCCTCAGCGACGATCACCGCGGGAACGATGGCCGAGATGGACGCGATTGCCGCTTGCGTTATCGGCGGCACCTCGCTGATGGGCGGCGCGGGGACTGTCATCGGCGCGCTGATCGGCGCCCTGGTTATGACCTCGCTGGACAACGGCATGTCGCTGATGGGACTTGAATCGTTCTGGCAGTATGTGGTCAAGGGTTCCATCCTCGTCTTCGCCGTCTGGCTGGACATTTCCAACCGCCGCAAGGGTGTTAAATAAGTAGATTTAAGCTAATTGAATATATTGTAGATCAAGACCTTAGGTCTCTCCTGTTAAGGAGAAATCTGGGGTCTTTTATCATCCATTTGATTTTCATATTACTTTTCATTAAATTATTTATATGTAAATTTTACTGAAAGGGTTGAAAAGATGGCAGAAACCAAGCCAAGCATCGGAAAGACAAACAGGAGAAAGGAGAATTTAAGCAAGCCAGTTGAACTTATTTCAAAGATCTTTTTTATTACCATAGGGGCGATCATCGCCGGAGTTGCGCTTGAGCTATTCCTTGTACCGAATGCAATTATTGATGGCGGAATTACCGGGATTTCGCTTATGCTGACGAACATTACGAATATTCCGTTAGGTATTTTCCTGTTCGTGATCAATCTGCCTTTTCTATTTATCGGCTATAGACAGGTCGGGAAGAAATTCGCATTTGCTTCGCTGTACGGTATCGCGGTACTTTCTTTAACGACGGGTTATTTACATCATGTGGAGGCTTTTACGAATGACAAATTGCTGGCCGTTCTATTTGGTGCGCTGTTACTCGGTCTGGGCGTCGGTCTGGTATTAAGGCTGGGGGGAACGACGGATGGTGCGGAAATCGTAGCTATCTTGATCTCGAAAAAAGTCAATGTTTCCGTAGGGCAGATCATTCTTATTATCAATATCGTTATTTTTATCGTGGCCGGCTTCCTGCTCGGTTGGGATTCGGCGATGTATTCGATTTTCACTTATTATATCGCCTCCAAGGTCATGGATATTATCGTGCAGGGTCTTGATGAATCCAAATCGGTAACGGTCATCACGAGGCAATATGAAGAAGTAGCGGAAGCTATTATGAATAGCCTCGGGAGAAGCACAACTTATCTGTACGCGAGAGGCGGAATCAGTAAAGAGGAAACTCAAGTGATTTACTGTGTAGTCAGCCGGCTTGAGTTGTCCATGCTGAAGACGGTCGTTCGTGAAATTGATCCCAAGGCCTTCATTGCAGTTGAAACAGTGTCTGATGTAACAGGCGGCAGCTTTGCGGATGAAAAAGCGCATTGATGCGTTAAGGGAGGGTGCAGCCATGCTTCCCTAAAGGAAGTGGGCATGGGGTATTCTGCGTTGACGCATCGCGGTCAATCAGCGGTCCTGGGGCTTATGCTCCGGGGCTTACTGCTGTTTACAGCAGCTATTCATCTCAGCTATGATCGGGATAACAGCAGCATCAGGCAGAACAAGCAGGGTTACGTATGGATAAATCGTTGAACGAAGGGGAGAGACTTCATGGGAATAAGGGAAATAGTGATGATGGGGTTAATGCTGTTAATCCTCATTTTGGCTGTCCTTGGCATAGCGGCTGCAATGGTTAAGAAGAAGCGGGCTGCGGAGCTTCAGAGCAATGTCATTTACTTGCCTAAGAAGCGTATCTCCAGTAAAAGCTCGGATATGACCACTACGCGCAACCAGAAATGCTCCCGGTGCAACCAAGCGAAGAAGCTGGTGTTTTATTCGAATGACTTCGGCCATGTTGCCGGTTTATGTAAAAATTGCAGGAAGGACATCGGGGATGAGCAGGAGCTATATCCGATATAATGCATGGATAGCAACATCATTAAAAAGAAAGAGCATACCCTCGCGGTAGCTCTTTCTTTGATTGCTAGTGCAGATCACGGAACAGGCCGATGACTTTGCCCAATATAGTCACATGGGTCAAACGAAGCGGCTCCATCGTCGAATTCTCAGGCTGAAGGCGAATATGATCCTTCTCCTTGTAGAATGTCTTGACCGTCGCCTCGTCATCCTCCGTCATTGCGACGACGATTTCTCCATTATTGGCTGTTTGCTGTTTCCGTACGATAACATAGTCTCCGCTATGGATTCCTGCCTCGATCATACTGTTGCCAACGACAGACAACATAAAGATTTCGCCTTCTCCGGCATAATGCTGCGGAAGCGGGAAATAATCCTCGATATTCTCGGTAGCCGTTATAGGAACACCGGCAGTGACTTTGCCGATGACAGGCACACGGGCCACGGAATGGGCAAACTGACCGATGCCTTCCGCATCGTCCTGCCCCAGCAACTCGATCGCTCTTGGCTTCGTTGGATCACGCCGGATAAAGCCTTTCTTCTCTAGCCGATCCAAATGACCGTGTACTGTGGAACTGGAAGCTAGTCCTACAGCTTCGCCGATTTCGCGCACGGAGGGCGGATAACCTTTCAATCTTACTTCAGAGCGAATAAATTCAAGAATAGCTTGCTGACGGCTAGAAACCTTCGACATAATCCATCAACCCCATTTAGTAACGTTTGGAAAAATTATAACATAGAACTTCCGTTCGTACAAACATAAGTTCTAAATAATGTATGGCAGAATTGGAATACGGCAAATACTATGAGGAAATATATCTAAATATACTTAAAGATCAGTGTCGAAAAAAAAGGGGAACAATTGTTCTAAAAAACTATTGAATCAAACAAATGTTCGTGTTATTATGGATTCAATTCATAAGAACATCTGTTTGGAGTGATAATATTATGTTGAGATACAGTACATATCAGAGCATTTATGATCGTAAGGCTGATTCGCGCAATGAAGGGGCGCTGCGGAAGGGTGCAGCCAGATTGAATGAAGCATTTGCTAACTCCATTTCGAATATATTTGCTAGAATGACTTTGTTTAAGTTGTTGGTGTTTATTCTGTTCGTAGTTATTGCCTGGGCTGGAATGGCGTCGGCGGTAGCCTCATCACCTGACCATGATGTTGCAGAATCAGAGTCCGTTGTGGTCAAGCGGGGCGACTCCCTGTGGAAGATTGCCGCAGCTCATAAGCCAGGCAACATGGATACGAGGGTATATGTTACGGCGATTCAGCGGGCAAATGGCTTGGCCGGAAGCAATATTCAGCCAGGGGATATCCTCGTCCTGCCAACGAAATGAGTTTAGGTTCAGCTATTCATAAATATCGATTCATGTTTTAAATATGCTTTAAGCCAAAGAAGGAGCCGCAAGTCTCATTTGCGGTTCCTTCTTTGTGTTAGTTACGTATTAATTGTAATGTCGGGCGCAGAGATGGTTGGCGGGGTCGTTAAATCAGACGCGGCTCCAGCAAAGCTGGCCACCTCCAGCGTTACGGGCGTTCCGATGAGGAGATCTGTAGTGGCAAGCACCAAGCTTGCCGTCGTAAGCGTAGATAAGGAGTTTTGCTGCAGAACTCCGTTGATATAGACGTTGAAATAGTCGTTAGCAGCTGTAATTGTCGGCAGATCCGTAATAGGAGCGTCCTCGTCGTCCGTAAAACTGGCTGCGAGAATCGTTGTTTCAGTGGCTCCAATCATGTCGGTAGTGATAGCAGCGAAGTAGCGGGTTGTAACGGGATTAATGGTCGTTGTAATTACTCCCCCGGAGGCAACCGGCGCGGAGGCGGTGGCTGTAAATACCGGTTTAATGACAGGCATATGTTCACCTCCTTTATTGTAGGAGTGAAGTTGGTTATCGAATGCAGAAGCTGCCTGCTATCGATCCAATATATAGAATGAAAGCTTGCAGAGGGGGGAAACGGCGATTAACGTCTGCATAAAAATATGGCATTAAACGTTATGCGGCGTGGATAGAAGTCTATTCCTCTATATTTACAGAGACATATGATATACAATTACTCAAACGCGGAAGGTGTTCATCATGTCTACAACTGCGGCCAAGCATAAAAGGAATGGTAAAGCGACAATAGAAATACTGGAATGAAAGAGTTGATTAGACAAGGCTGCAATAAAAGAAGAAAAATTTTAGTAAGAAAGAAGAAAAAATGCCGTAAGCGTTCCATACGGAGAAATCAGCGATTATGTCCAAGGCAGAGTGGAAGAAGGATCATCCAATGGATCATCGGGCAGGAGCCGCAAGTAGAACGGGGGGCATCCTGCTCGCCGAGTGGGCCGATGAGTGGGAATGGCGCGCCAGGTCTTCCGGGTAAAGAGGGGGCCACGGGAGTGCCTGGTCCGCAGGGAGAGTCGGGACTGCGAGGTTCACCGGGCGCCATTGGGCCAGCGGGATTTCCGGGCGCTCAAGGCGACCGAGGCATATCAGGCCTCCAAGGCCCACAAGGCCCTCAAGGCCCACCAGGGTCACAAGGTTCTGAAGGTCCGCAAGGCCTACAAGGTACTCCAGGCGAAGTTCCTGGAATAACGATCCTGCCAAGCGACTTTCGTTATTTTTATTTTCCTCCCGAGGAATTGACAGGTACTGTCCGCATTCCGGCCGCCTGGTTTACAGATGATAACGGCAGCTTGGCTTCAGAGTTCCAAGGGATGGGGATGAACGGATATTCAAATTTATACATTAATGGAGTCATGCAGGAGCGCAGCTTGTACCGTTTGACTACGGCGGATTTAACACTTATTCTTGAAGGAGATACTATATTGGCCGGGGCGCCGATTATCGTGGAGAACATCTCGTTTGCAGCTCTGATTCAATAGCTGAGTTCTTCAAAGTCCGGTATCTTGACAACCTTTATCAGTCATGTCAATGTTAAAGGGAATTCATGAATTTATGTGCAGGAGGAAACTATGGATATAGATGCAATGGTACGGCGTATTAATGAATTGGCGCGCAAGAATAAGGCTGAAGGACTAACCGAAGATGAAATGCTGGAACGCGCTCAGCTCCGGGAGACGTACCTTCAGAACATAAGAAGAAATTTCCGTCAGCAGCTGGAATCAATCGAAGTGGTGGATAAATAAGGCCGGCCTATAGGTCCGGCTTTTACATATGAGTAGGGAGGTTCAAATGTATGGAATACGCATATCTTGGCAAAAGCGGTTTGGCTGTATCACGGTTATGTTTGGGAAGCATGACCTTCGGCGGCCAGACCGATGAAGCGGAATCGGCTCGGATGATCGCCACCTTTCTTGATCAGGGCGGCAATTTCATCGATACGGCCGATGTGTATACGGAAGGGCGCTCCGAGGAAATCGTCGGCAAGTACATTAAAGATCGCCGTTCAGAGGTCATCCTCGCCACCAAGGTACGGATGCGCACATCGCCGGACGTCAACGGGTTCGGTGCGTCGCGCAAACGGATCATGGACGGGGTGGATGCCAGTCTGAGAAGACTGGGCACGGATTACATCGATCTCTATCAAATTCATGTCTGGGATGCGGATACGCCAGTTGAGGAGACGCTGAGAGCTCTGGATGATCTGGTGACCTCCGGCAAAGTTCGTTACATAGGCTGTTCGAATTATTTATCATGGCAATTAATGAAAAGCCTGGGCATTAGCGATTTCAGAGGGTACTCCCGCTATATTTCTTTACAGCAGCAGTACAGCCTGGTGAACAGAGAAGCGGACCGTGAGCTGGTCTCCTTATGCGCCGAAGAGAAGGTCGGCATCATTCCGTGGGCACCGCTTGGCGGCGGATTCTTGACCGGTAAATACCGCCAGGGCGAAACGCCGAGCGAAGGCCGCCTGGGAACCGCCAAAACAGGGGAAAGCAGCTGGCAGTACCGCGCAGAGGATAAGAACTTCGCGATTCTAGATGCCGTATTGGCTGTGGCGGAAGAAACGGGCAAAACCCCAGCGCAGGTCTCCCTGAATTGGCTGCTGGAGCAGCCTTGTATCACGTCTCCTATTTTCGGCGCAAGCACTTTCGCACAATTCGAGGAAAATATGGGCTCGGTTGGCTGGAGGCTGCCGCTGGAGCTGCGTCATCGCCTGGATGAAGCAAGCGCGTTGCCTGATGAATATCCAACCCGGTTCCTGAACAAATTTAGTAGAAATATTTAAATCATCTAGGAGGAAAATGGATGGCTTCATTTGACAGAAAAGTAGAACGCAATCAGATGAAATTAAACAAGAAAGGGAAGAACCCGCAGGGCAATAAGGCCGTGCGATCCGGCACAGGCAGCAGGATGGGCGCGCGGGGAGACGGGGATATTTTTAAAGGCAGAAAAATCATCCTTCCGTTACTGCTCATTTTGCTGGCTGGCTTGTATGCTGGCGTTGCGCTGGCAGGCGGCAGTGCTGAGGTAAGCACAACGATGTTCTGGCTAACGATCGTCCTTTACGTCATTTTGGCCATAGCATTGTTCCTCAACAAGCCTTATTTGCGGATCAACAAAAATTATTTGTTCACGGCCAAGTTTAATCGGGATCGGATGCTGGAAGCGGGACAAATTAGCAAAATCACAGCGACTCCACATAAAATTACTATTACGCCGAAAGCGGGCGGACAGAACTGGGTGTTCTACCGTAAACGAAATATGTTCAATACGCCAGCAATGGCAGAACGGCTAGAGACTTTTGCGAAAACGCATAAAGTGGATTTCGTTAAAGAATAAACAATTTATCGGGAGAAGAGAGGATAAGAGAGCGAATGACAATCAAAGCAGTTTGTTTCGATTTAGATGATACCTTGCTATGGGACGAGCGCAGCGTAAGTGAGGCTTTTTCGGAAACCTGTTTGCAGGCTCAAAGAGCGGCTGGCACCGATCCGGCGAAGCTGGAGGAGGCCGTACGCAAAGAGGCTAGAGCCCTGTATGAATCGTATGAGACTTTTCCGTTTACCAAAATGATTGGGATCAATCCGTTTGAGGGGCTATGGGCTCATTTCTCGGCGGGAGAGCAGCCTGAATTCCGCAAGCTGGAGCAGCTGGCTCCTGTGTATCGTAAGGAATCCTGGCGCCGCGGCTTGCTTGCTTTAGGCGTAGACAACGAGGAGCTAGCTGCGGAGCTTGCCGAGCAGTTCGGCAAGGAAAGACGTTCCCGTCCGCATGTGTACGAGGAGACGTTCCAGGTCTTGAAGGAGCTGAAAGGCAAAGTCAAGCTGCTTCTATTGACCAATGGCTGTCCGGCACTGCAGCAGGAGAAGCTGGATGGGGTTCCGGAGCTTGCGCCATTTTTTGACGAAATTATTATTTCCGGTGCATTCGGCAAGGGAAAACCGGATTCTACCATATTCCGGCATGCCCTGGAGCGGCTAGGAGTTGAAGCGAACGAGGCCATCATGGTCGGGGACAAGCTGACTACAGACATTATTGGTTCGCTTGGCGTAGGCATGACTGCAGTATGGATTAACCGTGTAGGCCATACGCGTGACGAACAAATCGTTCCGACTTATGAGATTAAGCACTTATCCGAGCTTCATGATATTATTGCTGCGAATTAGTCATTTTTAAATAATAAGCAAAAGCTGCTTCCGGTGTCCCATAGGGTATCGAAAGCAGCTTTTTTTGCACTCATGAGAATTGGGCTTATGCCTTTTTGAATGTAGGATCATCATAAGGGTGAGCGATCCAGCCATTCTCTTCGACGAAGAGGCGGACAGCCACGACCTTGCGTTCGTCTGTTAAGGTGAAGAAATGGGCTGTATTCTCCGGTACGGAGATAAGATCTCCAGGCACGAGGTTCACGTCGAAATAACCTGTATCTTCATCGCCTTTAATGATAAATGTTCCTGCGCCGGCAACAATGACGCGAATTTCATCTTCTGTGTGCGTGTGAACCTGCTCGAATTTGGCGAGCAGTTCCTCAATGTTCGGTGTCGCTTCGCTGAGTGTGATGACATCCCATGTCCGGTAACCGCGGCGTGCGACCAGGTCTTGAATTTCTGCATCAAAGGTGTTCAGAATTTCGCTTTTTTGTTCGTCAGACAAGTTGAAATTGTTTTGGAGCCCGTCAGGCAGCTTGCTCACATCCCAGTGCTCATAAATTACTTCATATTGATTTAGGAATTCCCGAACATTATTGTCTCCGGAAATAATTTCGTTCGTGTTTCTTATTCTGATTTCCGCCATAGGATTACCCCGCTTTCTTATGGATATGATTGAATTATATCCGATACGTCCCCGGGTTGTCGACACTTAAATTCAGTTGGGTCCGAGCTGCTTGAACTTAGTCCGTAAAAGGGTTTGCAGACTCAAGTAAATTGGTTAGCACCTTTTCTTTAGCGCTTTGTTCTGTTAAACTAAATGTTAATGTTTTGTGGGGGGGATTTAGATCATGAGTAAGCCTAGCATGGAGTCCAGAATGAAAGAACGAATATTGATCCTCGACGGTGCCATGGGTACGATGATTCAGCAGGAGGATTTATCGCCGGCCGATTTCGGAGGCGAAGAGCTGGACGGCTGTAATGAAATGCTCGTGCTCACCCGTCCTGACGTGATCCAGGGGATTCACGAGAAGTACTTGGAAGCCGGAGCAGATTTAATATCGACGAATACGTTCGGTGCGACGTCCGTCGTACTAGCCGAATATGATATACAAGACAAAGCCCGCGAAATCAATCTGGCGGCTGCGCGTCTGGCGATCGCCGCTGCTGAGAAATACAGCACGCCTGAACATCCGAGATACGTGGTGGGAGCGCTCGGTCCGACGACGAAGACGTTATCGGTTACTGGTGGAGTTACCTTTGACGAATTGATCGCCAGCTATGAAGAGCAGGCGCTCGCGCTGGTTGAGGCGGGAGTGGATGCCCTGCTGCTGGAGACGTCGCAGGATACGCTGAACGTCAAGGCGGGCAGCATCGGTATTTCCCGCGCCTACGAAGCTGCGGGCAAGAAGCTGCCGCTTATGATTTCAGGTACGATCGAGCCGATGGGCACGACGCTGGCCGGACAGAACATTGAGGCGTTCTACGTTTCGCTGGAGCATTTGAAGCCGATTTCCTTTGGTCTTAACTGCGCTACAGGGCCGGAATTCATGCGGGATCACATCCGAACTTTATCCGATATGTCGAGTGTTGGGGTGAGCTGCTATCCGAACGCAGGGCTGCCGGATGAGAACGGTAAATACCATGAATCGCCGGAATCGCTGGCGATGAAGATGGGCGCCTTCGCGGAGCAGGGTTGGCTGAATATTGCCGGAGGCTGCTGTGGAACGACGCCGGATCATATCGCTGCGCTTGTGAAGACGATGAGCCAGTATGCTCCAAGGGAAATGAACGGCAAGCATCCCGCAGCCGTGTCCGGAGTAGAGGCTGTATATCTTGAGGAAGACAACCGGCCGATTATGATCGGCGAACGGACGAATATTTCCGGATCCCGGAAGTTCAAGCGACTGATCAAGGAAGAGAAGTTCGATGAGGCTTCGGAAATTGCCCGTTCTCAGGTGAAGGGCGGCGCAATGGTTATCGATATTAACCTGCAGGATACGGATATCGATGAGGCCTATGCTGTTAAGAATTTTTATCCGATGGTCACGAAGAAAATCAAAGCACCGATCATGATCGATTCTACCTATGATCATATTATTGAACTGGCGCTTAAATATTCCCAAGGTAAAGCGATAATTAACTCTATTAACCTTGAAGACGGCGAGACGAAATTCCAGCAGATTGTTCCGCTTATTCACCGTTATGGCGCGGCTGTCGTCTGTATTCTCATTGACGAGCGTGGACAGGCCGTATCCCGTGAAGCGAAGATGGAGGTTGCTTCGCGCGCCTACGATTTGCTTGTGAATAAATACGGAATGCAGCCGGAGGATATTATTTTTGACCCGAATATGTTCCCGGTAGGCTCGGGAGATCCTCAATACATCGGCTCTGCTGTGGAGACGATTGAAGGCATTCGAATGATCAAGGAGAAATTTCCGAGAGCGAAAACGATTCTTGGTCTGAGCAACATTTCCTTTGGATTGCCAGACGCCGGCCGCGAGGTGCTCAACTCCGTTTACCTGTACCACTGTACGAAAGCCGGTCTCGATTATGCGATCGTCAATACGGAGAAGCTGGAGCGTTATGCTTCGATTTCCGAGGAAGACCGGAAACTGGCGGAGGAGCTCATTTTCAACACGAGCGACGAGACGCTAGCAGCCTTTGTGGCTGCATTCCGGGACAAGAAGGTTGAGAAAAAAGCCAAAGCCGACAATTTGACGCTGGAAGAGCGGCTTGCCAATTACGTCGTGGAAGGCAGCAAGGAAGGGTTGATCCCTGATCTGGAGGAAGCTCTGAAGAAATACAGCCCGCTGGAGGTTATCAACGGACCGCTGATGGCGGGGATGGAAGAGGTTGGCCGTCTGTTCAACAACAACGAGCTGATCGTTGCGGAGGTGCTGCAAAGCGCTGAGGTGATGAAGGCCTCGGTCGCTTTCCTGGAACCGTTTATGGAGAAGAACGAATCCTCGGTGAAGGGTAAAATCCTGCTTGCTACCGTAAAGGGAGACGTTCATGATATCGGTAAGAATCTGGTTGAGATCATTTTGTCCAACAATGGTTACCAAATCATTAATTTGGGTATAAAAGTACCACCGGAGCGTATTATTGAAGCTTATCGTGAAGAGAAGCCGGATGCGATCGGCCTTTCCGGATTGCTTGTGAAGTCCGCTCAGCAAATGGTATTAACTGCTCAGGACCTGCGCAACGCAGGGATCGAGGTGCCGATTCTAGTTGGTGGTGCCGCATTGACCCGGAAATTCACGAAGACGCGGATTCGCCCGGAGTATGACGGCATGGTCATTTACGCCAAGGACGCGATGGATGGCCTCGACTTAGCCAACAAACTTATGGATCCGGTCAAAAGAGAAGAAATGCGCCTGGAAATGGAGGCCGAGAAGGAAGCTGAGGGCAGCGTTGCCGTTGCGGTCAAGGAACTGCCGCAGCTGACGCGTGTTCAAAGATCCAACATCTCGACCGATGTCCCGGTTTTCACACCGCCGGATCTGGAACGCCATATCCTGCGCAATTATCCGATAAGCCATATCATTCCTTATATCAATATGCAAATGCTGCTGGGACATCATTTGGGATTACGCGGCTCCGTCGAGCAGCTGCTAGCTAAAGAAGATTCCAAAGCGGTTCAGCTGAAGGAAACCGTCGATCAAATTCTGTACGAAGCAGTCACCGACGGGATCATCCAGGCTCAGGCGATGTATCAATTCTTCCCAGCGCAATCGTCCGGAAACGAAATCATCATCTATGATCCGCAGGATCATACGAAGGTGCTGCAGAGATTTGACTTCCCGCGTCAGCGCGTTGAGCCGTACCTCTGTCTGTCTGATTTTCTGAAATCCGTCGACAGCGGCATCATGGATTATGTGGGCTTCCTCGTCGTTAGCGCCGGGCAAGGCATTCGCGACCGTTCCGAGAAGCTGAAGGAGCAGGGGGATTACCTCCGCTCTCATGCGCTGCAGTCCGTTGCTCTGGAGGTAGCCGAAGGGCTTGCTGAACGGGTTCATCATATGATGCGCGACACGTGGGGCTTCCCTGATCCGCAGGATATGACGATGAAGCAGCGTCTCGGTGCACGTTACCAGGGTATCCGGGTATCGTTCGGTTATCCGGCTTGCCCTGACCTCGAATATCAAGGTCCTTTATTCCAGCTGATGAAGCCGGAGGATATCGGAGTAGAGCTGACGGAAGGTTTCATGATGGAGCCGGAAGCATCGGTATCTGCCATGGTATTTGCACATCCGCAGGCCCAGTATTTCAACGTCGACAAAGCCTAGTAATACTTCGCAAAACCCTCCGTACCCCGGAGGGTTTTGACCATAGAATTGGCAACTACACCTACAGCTCAAAGGAGAGAGAAGAATGGAGCTTTACTTTTTGGGAACTAATGCAGGCGTTCCATCTTTGGAGCGTAACGTGACATCGGTCGCCCTTCGCATGCTTGAAGAGCGCCGGTCCTTCTGGCTGTTTGATTGCGGAGAAGGAACGCAGCATCAAATTCTTCGTTCTCCTCTCAAACTCAGCAAACTGGAGAAGATCTTCATCACACATCTGCATGGGGACCATTTATTTGGTCTGCCGGGGCTGATCTCCAGCCGCGCTTATCAGGGCGGTGAGGATCCTTTGACGATTTACGGACCGCGAGGGCTAAGGCAATATATTCATACCAGCCTGGAGCTGAGCGAGTCGCACATCAGCTACAGCCTCGATATTGTCGAGCATGACGGAGGAGTTCTGTTCGAGGATGATTCGTTCAGGGTAGAAGCCTCATTGCTGGAGCACCGGGTAGCCAGCTACGGTTATCGCATTATGGAGAAGGATTTGCCCGGCAAGCTCGACACTGCCACAATGGAGAGCTACGGCATCCGTCCAGGACCGCTTTATGGCAAATTAAAGCGCGGCGAGAGCGTTGAAGCTCCAGACGGGCGGATCCTCCACGCCTCCGAAGTACAGGGCAAACCGAAGAAAGGAAGAATCATCACAATTCTAGGAGACACCCGTCCATGCGGAGCCATACTGCCTCTAGCACGAGATGCGGATGTCCTGGTTCACGAGTCGACGTTTCTTCATGAGATGAAGGATACGGCGCATACTTATTTTCACAGCACGGCCCGCCAGGCCGCGGAAGCGGCCCGTGAAGCGGGCGCCAAGCGCTTGTTCCTGACGCACCTGAGCTCGCGTTATAAATACGAGGATCAAATCATGCAGCTTGAACGCGAGGCGCAGGAAATATTCCCGGAAGCCGTAATCGCTAGAGAGCACGTATTGTATGGGATAGAACGGACATCAGGCTCATAAATATTTTCCGGGAAAGCGCAGGAAATGACAGGCCGCTTCAAAGTTTGCTAAGGACACGGCGAGGGCAGGCCCCCGCTTCGATCCCTTTCGACTTGATGCGGTTCTAATTTACGGAATGAGCATACAAAATAGGCGGGAAATTTGCTTCCGCTTTGTTTTTCTATGTAGAATAAATAGAAGCAAACATTACGGGAGGGTGCGGATTGAAGAAAATTCCTTTTGTTCTGCATGGCTTTGGTACAATCGCGAAGACGCATATCGTTGCGCTGCGGACACTGCCAGTTCTTAAGAAAACTCCATTTGTGCCGGTGCTGGACACATTAGTGACACGGAGACCGGATTTACATACAGAGCAAGCCTTAGCCATGGGTTTTGCGCACATAACGGATGACATCGAGGAAGCGGTTAGCCGGGAATCGGTGGCTGCAGTCAGCGTATGTACTCCAAATGCCCTGCATCCCGAGAGTATTCGGGTGGCTGGCGCTGCGGGCAAAGCACTTTACTGCGAGAAGCCGATTGCCGATAATTATTATGAATCCGTGCAAGCGGCGGACCAATATCCCAAGCATTTAACGGCACAGGTTGCGCTGATGTTCCGCTATCACCCGGCCGTTCAGCGGACTTCCGAGCTGCTGCGGCAGCAGAGCATCGGCCAGGTGCTGCAATGTAAAATATCTTATCTTCGCTCCGGCTATCTGGATCAGGAACGCCCTTTCAGCTGGCGGGTCAGCAGCGAACTGTCCGGCGGCGGGGCCATTACTGATATTGGAGTGCATGCGCTTGATCTCATTTGCCACTGGTTTGGCGATTTGGCGCAGATCGGCGGCACAACTGAGACTTTCGTAAGCGAACGCCCCGCTCAGTCCGGGGACGAACGCAAAGTGGCTATTCAAGTCGATGATTGGGCGGCGATAAATTTTGAGACGGTTACGGGTGTCCGTGGTATGGTGGAGGTATCGCGCATAGCATGGGGAAGCGATGCCTTTGCGGTTCAGATTGTCGGTACCGAAGGAAGCATCGTTATGGATTTGGAAAAGGATGTTATCCCGCAGGTTCACCTGCTTCGAGGTGCGCTCACCCACATGCCTGAGCCTGCAGGCCTAAAACTTCTCCCTGACGCTAAGGCCACGATGGGCGTATTCGTCGATTCCCATTTTGCCGCGCTGTATCATTTCATGATGAGACTTGCCGGAGATGATGAATTTGCAGGGCTGGCGCCTACGCTTGCCGACGCGCTTCGCGTAGAGAAATACGTTGATCAAGTGCGGAAGAAGGAGTGGGAGCGTTGACGAACTGGAGAGCATATCTGATTGATCTGGACGGCACGATGTATCATGGAAATCGCATGATTCCCGGAGCTGACCAACTAATTAATGCAATGAAGTATAATGAAATTCCTTATTTATTCGTAACCAATAACTCCTCGCGTACGCCCGCTGACGTAGCAGAGCATTTACGCCAAATGGGCATACCCGCCGAGACGGAGGATGTATGCACGTCGGCTGTTGCTGCTGCTGAGTATATTGCAGGCCTGCAGCCTGGGGCTAGGGTAGCGCCGATTGGGGAGCATGGATTGATCGAAGCGTTGAAGTTGGCTGGGTTGACCATTGATTCGGAGCAGCCTGAATATGTGGTGCAGGGCATTGATCGCTCTTTTACCTATGAGAAGCTGGCTCAAGCCTCTAGGTGGATTGCAGGCGGGGCGAAATATGTGCTGACGAACCCGGATCTGCTGCTGCCGGGTCAGGATGGCCTAATGCCGGGTGCAGGGACCATCTCCGCAGCAATCGTAGCGGCTTCTGGCGCACAGCCGGTCACCATTGGGAAACCGTCGGAAATTATGATGAAGCATGCCATGGACCGTTTGGGCGTACGTCCTGATGAGACCGCGGTAATTGGCGATAATATGTATACGGACATCTCAGCTGGAGCCCATGCGGGCTGCGGCACCATACTGGCGTTGACCGGGGTGACGACCCGCGGCAATTTGTCTGAGCTTCAAGCAAAAACCGGAGTGAGGCCGGACCAAATTTGCGACAGCTTGGCCGATGTTCAGTCTCTGGTCGTCAGTTCGCTGGAATCAACAAGATAGGTTTAATGAGATAGAGAAGGGAAAGATGACAATGCCGGAACTGCCGGAAATGGATAATTATCGAATTCAGCTATCCAAGCATATTTTGGATTTGCCTATAACAAGAATCGCAATTCACCGGGAGAAGTCGGTAAATCTGGAGCCTGAAGCCTTTACGAATGCTTTGCTGGGCAGACAAGTTATATTTATTGAGCGGCGCGGCAAACATTTGCTGTTTCATTTGGACAACGGCCGCCGTCTCTTGCTTCATTTGATGCTTGGCGGACTTTTGTACTTGGGCAGTTCGGAGGACCAGCCTAGCCGCAGCACGCAAGTCGAGATTTCGTTCGAAGGTGGCATGGTGCTGTATTTTATCGGCCTTAGACTAGGTTATTTGCATTTGCATACCGCAAAGGAAGCGGAGGAGCTGCTGTCGGGTTTGGGCCCGGAACTGCTCGACCGGAAAATGAACGAAGGGAAGTTCAAAGCGATTTTCAGCAAGCGACGGGGCAGCCTGAAGACCGCGCTCGTAAATCAGGAAATCGTTGCCGGGATCGGCAACTGCTATGCCGATGAGATCGCCTACGCGGCCGGGTTGCGGCCATCCGCCAAGCTGCAAAATATGAGCGAGGACGATTTGTCTGCGCTATATCAGGCGGTTCGCGACGTTCTGATCCACGCTACCGAAGCCGGGGGCTATATGGAGCTTCCGTTAACAAAAGATGACAAGCTTACAGGCGGTTTCAATGATTTATGCCAGGTGTATGACCGGGAAGGGGAAAAATGCTACCGCTGCGGGGACGAAATCGTCAAAGCCGAAATTGCCGGCAAAAAGGTTTTCTACAGCCCGGGCTGTCAGCATGACCGCTAAGAAGCCAATCGTCGGCGGGCATCTCAGCATCCGCAGCGGATATGCGGGAGCCGCACAACTCGCGATTTCGTCCGGTGCAGGCGCGTTTCAGTATTTTCCAAAAAATCCGAGAAGCTTGTCGGTGAAAGATTTTGACCGCCAGGATGCCGAGCGCTGCCGCAAGCTGTGCGAACAATACGAAATACTGTCCGTGGCCCATACTCCCTATCCGAGCAATTTGGCGGTCGATTTGCATGCAGCGCCTGAGCAGTTTGCAAGAACCGTTCACTCGCTGCGGAATGATCTTGAAATTGCAGAAGCATGCGGATCTATGGGAATAATTGTTCATTTTGGCACATTTAAGACTGGAAACCCCTTACAAGGTTATCAAAATATTATACAATGTATAAATAAGGTGCTGTCCGGCTGGGAAGGCAATGCTAAGCTGCTTATTGAGAATCAGGCCGGGGACCATGGGGACATGGGCATGACCTTGGAGGAGCTGGTTCAGATCCGTAAGCTGTGCCAATCGCCGGAGCACATCGGCTTTTGCCTCGATACCTGCCATGCCTTCGCTTCGGGAATGTGGGTCGGGGAAGCTGACGATATCTTTGCCCGCAAAGCGGCCGAATTGGATTATTGGAGCGGATTAACCGTAATCCATCTCAATGATTCCAAATATCCAGCACACTCACGAAAAGACCGGCATGCCCGGGTTGGGTCGGGTTACATTGGCGAAGGGGGCTTCCGCAAGCTTTTGCAACTCGATCAGGTGCGGGGAATACCATGGATTTTCGAGAGTGAGAAAGGCGAAGATGGGACCTATAGAGAAGATATGGAACGGGTTAGGCGGTGGGTGAAAGCCTGGTGCTGAAATTCCGCGGGAAAGGACGAAGAACATTGATTCATGTGTATATGGATGATTTGCGGCGTTGTCCCTCAGGATTTACGTTGGTTAGGACCGTCGATGAGTGCATAGAGCTTCTGCGGATTTCCGAAGTCGACATCCTGTCGCTGGATTACGATATGGGGCCGGGCGAGAAGACGGGGGCCGAGGTAGCAGCGGCCATCGCGCGGGAAGGATTGTATCCTAGAGAAATATTCTTGCATACATCAAGTATGGCCGGAAAAAAAAGCATGTACGAAATTTTGTACCAGAACAAGCCGGAGGGCGTTATTTTGCATAATGGGCCGATTCCATTTGAACGCCTGGATGAAATCGAGAGCATGGCTAGAAGAAGCGCCCGCAAATAGATGAGTTCACTTTAAGGCCGTGCTGGATGGCGGCCATTACTTCTGGGGGTTTTACGTTGAGTAATCAAGATATTTCATTGAGCGGATCAGGTGAGGCGACAAGCGCGGAGAGCCAGTGGATCTGTACAGCCAATCACGGCTTTGCGCCGTATGCACAAGAGGAGCTTCGCCGATTATTCGGTGCGGTGAAAAGTACCGTACTGATACCAGGAGAAGTGCTTCGCGTAACGCTGCAGGAACCGGCAGACCGAGTGATTGCTGCGACTTCAGAAAGGCCGCCTGTGTTTCTGAGACATTTATTCCAAATCGATTGGGAATGGAGCGGACTCGGACAAGATGAGTTTGCGGAGGGAATAGAGAAGCTGGCGGCAAAGGCGCTTTCCGACCAGCGGCTCAGAAATGCGGCAAAAATTGCTGTACAGCCTAGGAAAACTGAGAATTCGCTTTGGAGCGGTCCCGCAGCAGAGCTAAAAGATCTGATCCAAGGCAAATTAAGCGGTTTGAACGCAGACTTCGTCGTTCGCGATGCGGAATATATCCTCTCGGTATTCGTAGGGAAAGAGTCACTCTATGCCGGAATATCGCGACCGGCTGATAATATTTCAGACTGGAACGGCGGTGCTGTGCGCTTTCAGCGGGAGGAAGGGCAGATATCGCGGGCGAAATTCAAGCTGCTTGAGGCGGAGCTGGTCTTCGGCGTTGATTTTACAGCATTTCGCGAGGCGCTGGATATCGGAGCCGCTCCCGGGGGCTGGACTTCATTTCTGCTAGAGCGGGGACTTTGCGTGACGGCGGTGGATCCAGCCAAAATGCACCCATCGCTTCTGAATGCTCCGAATTTAACCATACTTAGAAAAAATGCCGGCGAAGTGAAGCTTCGGGAGCATCAGTTCGATTTGCTGGTCTGCGATATGAGCTGGAGCCCAAAGCTGACGGCGAAGCTGGTTAGCGATTTACTGTATACATTGGCGCCCGGCGGAACGGCCATCGTTACGGTCAAGCTGCTGAGCAAGAAGCCAATGGCTCTTATTCAAGAGGTGATCGGTATGTTTCAGGAGTGTCGCCTGCAGGTACAAAGGGCGAAACAGTTGTTCCATAATCGGGACGAAATAACACTATATATGATTAAATATTAATAACATTAATTAAAAGAGCGGCAAAAAGGGACTTTACAAAACGCCGTTCGATCACGTATACTGATTCCAAAATTATACAAAATGCCAATGAAGGGAAAGTATCCCATGATTATGCTCGGCGAGACCGGGCATCAGCATGGATGCTTTCTCTTTTTTTGTGCGTGGAAGGAGGTTTTCACTTGCCATTGATCGAGGTGCTGGCCGACGGCGAAATCATTGCAGACAGATATAGAATTGAACGCATGATTGGAGCAGGCGGCATGAGCCGGGTCTATTTGGTATCTGATCTGAAGCTGCCTGGCAAAGCATGGGCGATGAAGGTAGTTGCCGCAGCGGCGCATTTCAATATTTCTTTGGAAGAGGAGGCAGCGCTGCTAATTGCATTGGATCATCCTAGATTACCAAGAATCATTGACATCTCTAGACCGTCCGAAACGGGGCACTTGTACATGATTATGGACTATGTAGAAGGAGAGCATCTAGACCGCTACGCGGAAAGGCAAGGAAGTGATTTGACCCTGCCTTCATTAATATCCATCGGTCAGCAAATTTGCGAAGGTCTCCAATATTTGCACAGTCATGAGCCGCCGATCATCCACCGGGATTTGAAGCCTGCCAATCTGCTTGTGGACCAGCATGGGGAAATTAGGTTTATCGATTTTGGAATTGCCCGGAGATACAAGGAGGATCAGGCGGAGGATACGGTGTTAATCGGTTCGGCAGGCTTTGCGGCCCCAGAGCAGTATGGGGGCAGGCAAAGCGATTGCCGGACGGATCTATATTCCTTAGGAGCGGTTCTCCTTTACCTCGGAACGGGGGGAGCACACAGTGTTTGGTCCGAGGAGGCGGCAAGCGTAATTCGCAGAAATGGTTATGCGCGATTGCTTCCTGTTTTGCAGCGCCTGCTGCAGGCCGAACCCCAGGACAGGTACCCATCGGCGATAGAGACTAGCCGGGCGTTATCACTGATTGCGGGGAGGAGAGAATACGAGCAGGCGGGGCGCCCACAACGCTGCAGCGTGATTGCAGTATTGGGCGCGAGTCCGGGAATTGGGGTTACACACACGACAATAATGATCGCACATGCGTTAACCCGATACTCCAAGCGTGTGGCTGTCGTTGAGATGGAGGCGGGCGCAGCAGCCTTTACACAGCTTGCCCAGGCGGTTACAGGACGGGCGAAATCGAGGGCGGATCATGCTTCTGTGCCGCGGCGGTTTCGAATTCATGCGGTCGACTATGTCCGTCATCCGTCACGAGCTGAGTGGATCGAACTGCTTGCTGAAGGATATGAGTTCGTGATCTGCGATCTTGGTTCAACCGGACGAAAGGAATTGATTGAGGAATTCTCGCGAGCTGATTTGCCGATCCTCGTCGTTTCCGGGGCTGAATGGCGGGAGGAGGAGGCGGTAAGCTTCGGGCTACGGGTTGGCGAAGCTATTCGGCGCAAATTGGTCTGCTTCATTCCCTTGGGCGGGAGGGGGGCGCAGCGCCGGCTTCGCAAGCATTTAGGCACCGATCGGGTGTATGAGATCGCTGAGGAGAGCGATCCATTTGAGCCAGGTCAGGCGATGGTGGGCGAATTGATGAAAATATGTTATCCCGAGGCAGTGAAGAGTTCTCGGGTAGAAGTGACGGGCTTTGGCTTTAGGAGAAAACGTTGGAAAGGAAGCGGTAACTAGATGTCCAGACTGAGGCAGCGGACAAAGCAGTTAATGATTGCCGGATTAGCTGGAGCAGGAATTGTTGGTCTCCTGTTTGCCGGTTATGCCATATATCAAGCGAGGCAGGTTCATTACATTAGAACTTCACTTGTTCAAGAGTATGAAAGCAAAATTCAGAAGCTTCAAGAGGAGAAAGAACGCCGGTCGGTATCCGGATGGGTGCTTGCCCGGGACATCTCCGCAGGACATCCTATCCATTCTGAGGACTTAAGAAGAGTGGAGCTTCCCGCAGACAGCGTGCCGGCCAATTTCATGAAGTCTAAAGAAGAAATCGCCGGAAAAAGCGTTAAGATTGCCTTGACGTCACAGACGCTGCTAACACCCGGGTTATTGTACGCGGACGAGCCGACGCCCCATGATCTGCGCTGGAGGGAGATGGGCTTTGTCCAGCTTCCGGCCGCGCTTCAGAAGCATGACGTCGTAGACGTGCGCATTCAATTTCCGACTGGACAAGACTATATTCTGCTGTCCAAGAAGAAAATTGAGCAGTTGAACGGGGGCTTGGTGACGGTAACACTGAATGAAATGGAAATATTGTCCCTTTCCAGTGCGATTGTTGATGCGTATTTGCACAAGGCTTCAATATACGCGCTTGCATACGTGGAGCCGCAGCTGCAGGCAAAGGCCATCCCGACTTACCCGGCAAACAAGGCCGTCCTGGAGCTAATTAAGAAAGACCCTAATATTGTTTCACGGGCCGAGCATGCTTTATCTCATTCCACAAGGAAAATATTGGAGGCTGAGCTGTCCGTCTTGTCGCCCCAGAATGCAGCGGAATTCGCAGGGCGCCACGCCGATCGAAACGCAGAGGCAGCGTCTTCCGGCGACAGTTTCGAGATGGTGCCTAATACGTGATAAGGAGCTGATTGTGGTGGTACGTTGGATATTTGCGGGCGCTGCGGATAAACGAGATTTGCTGCTTTACATATGCAAGGTGTTGGCCTCTTCAGGACATCGAGTGCTTCTGATCGATGCCACTGATCGTGGGAAATACCGTTATGTGATCGGCGGAATTTCAGGAGGGAAGGAAATTATCGAGTTTAACGGGTTTGACTTCGTGCGGGCCGGATCCGAAATGGAGGAGCCGCAGAGCTGGGAAACTTATGATTACTGCCTGTATGATGTTAATCACTCGATTCCGGCGGGCAGGCATCTGTGGAGCGAGGCAGGGCAAGTGGTCTGGGTTGCAAGCTATGACCGTTATGAAATCGCTGGAAGCTGCGAATTTTTCAGCCGATTATTCGAGAGATGGCCGCAGCTTAGCGGGATGAAAGTACGCCCTGTGTTTACGCGGGCGATGGACACTTATGTTGATGAGCGATATGTAATGACCCTGATGGAGCAGCTGCCTATCGACTGGATGGAAGCGAATATTCGAATCCCCTTTGATGAAATCAATGTTGCCGTGCAAACGGAGAATGAGCATTCCCAAACCTTGCGCATGAACCGGATTACCCGTGCTTATAAAAGGGCGATTACCGATTTGATAAGCCAATTGGCCGGATGGGAATTCAGAACGGTACAAAAAGCGCTGCGCAAAGCGGAAAGGAGGCAGGCATGAGTAAAGTCGTTTTTTGGGACATGGGATATGGCGGCTCGGCAGAGGTCGCTGCGGCCTTTGGAGTGCAAGGGGGCCTGCACGAGAAATATCATCTGCTGCTCATGAATTGCGGAGTTGACGGTACAGGCATAGAGGAAGGATTTGCATTGCGAGATAAGGAGATGGATGGCGAGCTGGGCATGCCCGTTCAGGATCATGGCATGGAGGCGCTGATCCGCCTTGCCGAAAGCGGGCGATTGCTTCAGGCGGACATGAAGGATTACACTTATCCGCTTTTGCCGGGACGGCTCGACATGGTTAATGGCCTTAATCCGGTAGACGCCGGTGCGAGTGAGATGCTTCTTACTGCTGAACTGGGAGCGATCCTCAGTATCGCCGAACGATACTATGACATCATTGTTATGCAGTTATCCGGCGTCCATGCTCTTGTACAGAACAATTGGCTGTCTCGCAGTGAAGATACGCTTGTTGCGGTACTTCGCCAAAATCGGGTCGAACTGGATACTTTTTTTGAAATGAACGGCAGCATGGAGCGGACGGACAGCGAGAAGCCCCAAGCTATTGTCATCCACCAGTATGACGCCGCTTCGAAATGGAGCCTGCAAAATATTAAGCGCCGTTATAACTGCGAGGTGCCGATGATCGGTATTCCGTATCATACCGAGTTTAGCGATGCGTGGAACGGCCAGGATATCATCGCCTTTTTCCGGCGGTACAGATTGTTGAAGGGGCGCGGGTATGAGCGAGAGCAATTTTTATTTAGCTGTAAAGAGCTCGTTCGCCTAGCGCTTTCATCGAAGGAGCGGGCCAGCGATACCGCGCTGGACAGCAAAGTGAAAGGAGCATGACCAGTGACCCAATTTGCCAACTTGCTCGGTATATTATGCGTCCTGCTGTTGGGTATCGCCTACGTTTGGATCAAAGCCCGCTCCGCCGAGAAGCCCCCCGCCCAACCGGCATTTCATGAAGAGTCCGCTCCAATAGACACACTTGTAACCTATGTAAAGAAACAGCTTCATGAATTGAGCAGGGCTCAACTGAATGATTGGGGCATGAGCGAGGACGCCTGGCAGCGTAAGTTAAAAAGCCGTGCTGAGCTTCGAAAAGCGCTTCGGGGCTGCACCTGGGGCGACCGCGGTGATAAAAGGTACGTGAAATCCTATATTAAGGATTTGCTGATCAAGGGCTGCGGCGTCAATGAGCAGACGATCGGCAAGTATATCCCTTTCCACCATCGCGAACGGCTGACGGCCCGGGACCGCTTCGAAATTGTCTTGTATTTGTATGCTCAGCGCTTCGGCGACGAGGCTTTGGCGATGCTGATCGAGACCTATCGGCTTGATGAGCCCAAGCGGGCGAACGGGCATGATGGCGCTGCCTATTACGATATTAACAGCGGGGATATCGACGAGGTATTTTATGCCGAATACCGGGAGCTTGCCTTTCGGGAGAAGCTGGATATTCTCGTACAGCGCGTCTATCAGCAGTATAAAGGGTTTTCGGTGGTAGACGAGATTAAGGAGCAGCGGATTGACGGGTTTAGCGGGGGAGTGAACGGCATTGCTGCTATGGATGATGACTGGGATTCCGTGCGATCCCTCCCCCAGTTTGGCTGGGAAAGCCGCGAAAAAACGGGCGATGAAGACGGTCATGCAAAACCACGGATATGGGAGAGCGTCTGGATTTATTACATGGGCAAAAGTATTCGTCTGTCCTTCCTTAGTTTCGGGGAAGAGGCGGAACTCAAGCGGGTTTGCCAGAACATATATAAATACAATTTACCTGGACAGCTAACCGAGGCTAACGGATATAAGGTCAATGAAATGAAGGATGGCTCCCGGGTTGTCGTCGTTCGGCCGCCTTTTGCCGAATCGTGGGCCTTTTTCGTTCGGAAATTCGACTTGCGCAGCGCAGCGCTGGAGCAGCTTATTGTCGGGGAAGGTGCTGAATTGCCGATAGGCTTGCTCAAGTATCTGATGAAAGGCAGCCGGATTACGTCGATTACCGGCTCCCAGGGTTCCGGCAAAACGACGCTCCTAATGGCCTTGGTGAAGCACATTTATCCCATCTATACTTTAAGGGTTCAAGAAATGTCCTTTGAACTGAACTTGCGCAAGCTGTACAGCAATAGAAATATATTGACGTTCCGGGAGACGGAGTATGTGTCGGGGCAGGCCGGGCTGGATTTGCAGAAGAAGACGGACGGCACCGTGAATATACTCGGCGAAGTGGCCACCGATGATGTAGCGTCCTGGATGATTCAGATGGCCCAGGTGGCCAGCCTGTTCACCCTGTTTACCCATCATGCCAAAACGTTCCGCGATCTGATCGAATCGCTGCGTAATTCTTTGCTTAAGACAGGATTGTTTCGTGATGAACAGATTGCGGAACGGCAAGTCGTCAGCGTAATTGATTTCGATGTCCATTTGCGGAAGGATATGTCCGGCACGCGGTATATTGAAAAAATAACGGAGTGCGACCGCCAGGATCAAGGTTACCGTGAAAGGGTGGTGCTGGAATACCGGGACGGAGCATATATCCCTGTTGAGCCAATCTCTCTGAGCATGAGACAGGAAATGGCGGGAGAAATGACGGCAGAGGACAGTGCGGCTTTTGCGCGTTTTCTGGATCGTTACTGGAGGGAAGAGATTGGAGCTTAGAACAGTATTAATGTGGATTTTAATTATCTCTGTGCTGTTATGCATCGGCTTATGGGCGGCTTCTAGGCGTATCTCCAGTCTCGAATCTCTTACGGATAGCAGTCAGAGTATAGCGGCTTATGTTCGCAAGCATATCACCGCTTTTCTGCTGAGATCTTATGCCATATTTCTAAGAGTGCCTCCCCTGCGCTATTATGTCCGCAAGGTACGCGGGAAATTGTCGCTGATGCATACGTATGCCGAATTTGAGCTGCGCAGGAGAACGATGATGCTTGTTTATGCGCTCCTGCTTACTTTCGGCCCGGGCATTACCTTACTGACCTGGATGAATCCGAACATCATATTTTTCGTGACGCTATTAATTACGGCTGCGGTTTTACAGGGACTGGTCCTGGACGGTTTCGTAAATCGCCTTGAACGCAAGCTGCTGGAGCAAATGCTGGAGTTTTTTGCAGCAGTGCGCCATGCCTACCATCGTCACGGCATGATTACCGATGCGATCGACGAAGCTGCGGAAGGGCTCGGTGAGGAGATCGGTGCCCAGGCCTATCGCATCCATGAGGCCTTGACTGCACCTAAGCAGAAGGAAGCGCTGGAGCAATATTTCGAGACAGCGCCCAGCAGGTTCTTAAAGGCCTTTGCGGGAATATCCAGCTTGGTTATGGAATTCGGCGACAAGACCCCGAAGGAGGGTTCGGTGTTTTTACGGGCGGTAGCCAGCCTGACGCAAGAAATTCAACTCGAACTTATTCGCCGCACTAAACTGGACTACTTGCTGAAGGGGCTGCATGTTATCGCCCTTGCGCCTATATTTTTTACAAAACCGATCGAGATGTGGGCCAGGCGGAACTTCCCGCTCATGGATCATTTTTATTTAAGCAAAGCTGGGATTGTGCTCAAGATTCTCATTTTTTTGATCATACTGATTTCCTATATTTTGCTGCAAAAATTAAAAAATGAAGAAGATACAGCATACCGGGCTTCCGGAAGTAAAATATGCTGGGAGGCCAGGATTTACAAAATCCGCTGGGTAAGAAGCGCCGTCCAGTGGTTCGTTCCGCCTCGATCTTCGTTTTCATACTATCGGCTTACGCAATTGTTCAAGGACAGCAATCTGCAAATGAGAGTCGAATGGTTTCAACTAAGGAGGGTCGGTCTCTTTCTGGTAGGTTTCATATCGACAATTGCTCTCTGCATTGCACTGCACGTGGTCACTTATCAGCAAATCCTCAGGGAGCCGCCGCAGAGCACAATATTCTTCGGCGCGATGACGCCTCAGGAAAAGGAAGGGGCCGAGAGGCTCGCTGCCTTGGAGAAAACGGCGATGGATGAGATGAATATGTCTTCCCAGGCTGGTTATGATGCCGTTTTGAAATCCGCTGAGGCAGCCGTCGCAGCCCATGGGCAAACGCTAAGCCAAGACGAGTTGACCGCCATGGCGGTCCGGATCGTAGATAAGCTCAACAGGCTTGACCGGGAGTATTTAAAATGGTGGGAGGTTGCTGCCGCTTTGGCCGCGGGCTGTTTGTCATTCGCGATACCGCTTTGGCTGCTGTTGTTCCAGCGCAAAATGAGGCTTTCGGATATGCTCCAGGAAGTCTATCAATTCATGACGATGGTGGGAATTTTTAAAGAACTGGAGCGGATTTCAGTGGAGGAAATTTTGGAATGGCTCTATGTATATGCCGTCATTTTCAAAGCTCCGTTAGAAAAATGCCTGCTCAACTACAGTCAGGGCGGAGAAACGGCTCTACAAGAAATGAAAGCAGAAGTTGCTCTCGCAGAGTTCAGACGATTTGTGGACAAGCTGCTGCTTGCCGCAGAGAAAATTACCATTGCTAAGGCATTTGATGATCTGGAGCATGAGATGTCGTTTCAATTCGAGCGCAGGCGCTTCGATTACGAGAAATCGCTGGATACCCGGGCAGAACTCGGCCGAATGATTGGCTTTACGCCTATGTATAGCCTCGTATTCGCTTATTTGGTCATCCCGCTCATATGGATGAGCTTCAAACAGATGGATTTGTATTTCGAACATATTCAGAAATTATAACGATTTGGAGGGATAAAGAAATGAATAACGCTTCATCCGCATTAAAGGTTGCTGCCGGCATTTTCCTGACGATTGCGCTTATTACAATTGTGGTTATTTTGTTCGTATCCGCGCAAGAGGCCACCAAAACGGCGCAGAACAATTTCTCGGATATCCAGACCGAACTGTCGCAGGCCTCGTTTACGGTTTACGATGATACGACCGTCAGCGGATCACAGGTAACGAATGCACTCAGAAAATTCAAGGACCGGGAGCAATTCGGAATCCAGGTGAAGACCGGAAAAAATCAGAATGGCCAGTGGTACGGCAATATGCTTCGTGTGGGCAACCATGTTCCGATTGAAGATTTCGGAGCTGTCATTAGCGATAAGGTCGGTAACATCAACAATTCTTGGAATGAAATACTGGATGAATATGTAAATCCGAGCGGCAAGTTCAAAGCGAAAGTAGTTAAAGATAATTCGAATGTTGTGAGAGGAATTATTTTTACGCAGACGACTGTGCTCGCATCCCCTTAATAATGACATGAATAATACGCTGAAAAGCTTCCTATGGCTCCTCATTGGTTGTATGGCGTGTCTTAGCGCTTTGTGGCTTGCAGTAGATCAGTCCCGGCTGGAACAGGACGTCTTGAACCGATTAATCCCTTTTACACAAGGTCAAAAGGACAGTATCCATACTGCGATCGGTATTGAAGTGCAGGCTGAGCGGTACAGCGGAGCTGAAATCATGCACAGCTTGGGAGAACTGGCCAGACAAGGCGTTGTCGTTGAAATAGACGGGAGGATGGCGGATTTGAATGAAGCGGGCAGCGATGATTATTCTTTGCAGGATGCGGCTGTAATGAAAGCAGCAGCCCTCCTGGACTTAAAGGAGAGCTATCATGTGCTGATTGATTACGACTTCGCAGGCCGCGCGCAAAAAATAGCTTTTCAAAAGAAATAAAGGGGCTGAACGATGTCAAACGCTTTATCTAAAATTTCTGCAGCGATATTGGCTGTCGTCTTACTGTATTTGATTCCGGCTGTTCAATCGGCACAACGGGAGGAGGATTATCGGGCGCTTGCGGCATACAACACGTTGGTTCGGTTTGCTGACGCAGTCCGAAATAAAGGATATTTATCGGCATCGATGTACAGGGATTTTGTCCATGAGCTTGGTGCCGCAGGAGGCGTATACAAGATTGAACTGGTGCACCGTCACAAAAAATATCATCCGGAATACAGCGATCCGTCCGATTCTAGTTCCTTTCTAGACCGATACAGCATTCATTATGAAGATTATTATGACCATGACATATTGCCGCTGCTTTTTCCTGAGCAAGCTCCAGCCGGCGCAAGCGGGCGCCCCAGGTATGAAATGGAAATTGGCGATTATTTCACGGTAACCATTACCGGTTTGGAGCGAACGCCGATGACGGTGCTGAATGATTTTTTATATGGGGCTGCAAACCCCGGCGGATGGAATTCCATGAGTTACGGGGGGATGGTGCTCAATGAAGATTACTGATTGGGCGATGATTTTCGTGCTGATTGCTTCGCCCTATCTATGGGTTCTTCATCTGCATACAGGGGACCTAAGGGAGGCTCACGGGCTTCAGCTGCGTTATACCTCGGCTCTCCGCACGGCTGTCCAGGATGCTGCTCATGCGCTCAATCTAAATGAGCTTCAGCATTACGAAACCGGATATGGTTCGGCGAAATTTATGAGAACGGATAAGGAGGAAGCCCTCTCTGCGTTCATCGAGACATTGTCAATTCATTTAGGTATTGAGAATGACCCGATTGCCCAAAGGGCAATGCTGGCTTATATACCGGTAATTGCGGTCATTGAATATGACGGATTTTCTATATATGCCGTGCATGAGAGCAAGGAGGCCGGGACGGGTGAGTCTGAATTAATGCATCGCTGGAGGCCGAAAAAACCGTATGTATACACGGATCAATCCGGCAACAGTATTGCATTTACGCTGGATAATCAGGTAACGGCATATGAGAGCAGATCGGGCGAGTGGCTAAGAGGGAGACAAAGCGAGCTCAGCTTTGCAACGGACATACCATTGCTGCAGGACGCTGAAGCGTTTGAACAAGTCAGGCGAGCGACGATTGTGCGAACCATTGAGGAGGACTTAGCAGGATACATGAATCGTCATAACGAATACGCAGCACGGATCGGAGTAAATTATTTTTTTACATTACCGGCCTTGTCCCAGGAGGACTGGACGAATACGCTCAATGATACCGGTGTCATTGTATTTGTGCAGGGCATTCCGGTGGGTGATCGTTATTATAATAATTATGCCTTTGGCGGTGGACGGCTATTGCAAAGCAAGCTGCTGGTTGGAGGCATCGATGAAAAGACGGGTCTTCATTACTTCTTTCGGGAAGGCTGCCCGCCCCGCTACCGTGTTGAACAAGCATTCACGAACCGCAGGGATGCGGCGGCTAAGGGATATTTTGAGAATACTTGCCGCTGACGCTTAAATAAAAACTGTTTCAGACCTTCTCCCACTTATGCTAAAATAGGTTCTTGAATGTCATATAGAAGGAGTAAGGGTTGCTAATATGAGTTTATTAACTGTAGAGAACGTCTCCCACAATTTCGGGGACCGTACTTTGTTTAAGAATGTCTCATTTCGCTTGTTGGCCGGTGAGCATGTCGGCCTGGTTGGGGCAAACGGCGTAGGCAAGTCCACATTAATGAATATTTTGACTGGACAGATCCTGAAGGATGAAGGCAAGGTCGAATGGACGCCGAAGGTACGGTACGGATACCTCGATCAGCATACGAAGCTGACACCTGGCAAGACGGTTCGAGATATATTGAAGGATGCATTTCTTCCGCTGTTGGAGCTGGAGAAGGAAATGATGGAGATTACGGAAAAAATGGCCGATGCCTCTCCCGAGGAGCTAGAGCTGCTGCTGGAGCAGATGGGCGAAATTCAGGAGCAGCTGGATATCGGCGATTTCTATTTGATCGACGTGAAGGTTGAGGAAATGGCGAACGGGCTAGGATTGTCCGCGATCGGCCTTGACCGTGATGTCTCGACTCTGAGCGGTGGACAGCGTACGAAGGTGCTTCTGGCTAAGCTGCTGCTGGAGAAGCCGAACGTCCTGCTGCTTGACGAGCCGACCAACTATTTGGATGTGGAGCATATCCAATGGCTTACGAACTATTTGCAGAACTATCCGTACGCTTTTATTCTCATTTCGCATGATACCGAGTTCATGAATAAAGTCGTCAGCGTCATTTATCATTTGGAATTTGCCAAATTGACGCGTTATTCGGCGAATTATGAGAAGTTCCTGGAAATGGCCGACATCAACAAAAACCAGCATATTGAGGCTTACGAGAAACAGCAGGAGTTTATCAAGAAGCAGGAAGATTTCATACAACGCAACAAAGCGCGATATTCCACTTCCGGCCGGGCGAAGAGCCGGGAGAAGCAGCTGGATCGTCTGGAGCGGATCGATAAGCCCGAGGAGGCCGCTAAGCCGGTTTTCGGCTTTAAAGAGTCGAGAGCGAGCGGAAAGACGGTATTCGAAGGCATCGACTTTGAAATCGGCTATACGCATGCACTGCTGCCTAAAATGTCGATGACGATTGAACGTGGCGAGAAAATCGCAATCGTCGGGTGCAACGGCGTCGGCAAATCTACGCTGCTAAAGACGATTCTTGGCAAAATTCCGCCGATTAGCGGCAAAACGTATCAGGGGGACTTCCTGTTTCCGGCTTATTTCGAGCAAGAGGTTCGCCCAGGAAATGGCACGCCGATCGATGATGTATGGAATGAATTCCCGCATCTGAACCAGCATGAAGTACGGGCGCATTTGGCGCGCTGCGGCCTGAAGAATGATCACATCACCCGCCAGCTCAAAGCGCTGAGCGGTGGCGAGCAAGCCAAGGTGCGGTTGTGTAAGCTGATGATGCGCGAGACAAACTGGATATTGTTCGACGAGCCGACGAACCATTTGGATGTAGCGGCCAAGGAGGAACTGAAGCGTGCGCTGAAGGAGTTCAAGGGGACGGTGCTGCTCGTATCTCATGAACCCGACTTCTACGAAGATTGGGTAACGAAGGTTTGGGACGTCGAGCAGTGGTCCACGAAATAAGGCCATTGTGCAGCGGGTACTCATAGTTTTCTGATGAAAAGGAGCGGGAGCGGGTATGCAAGGCAATCGATCTGAAACCTCGGCAGCAGTATTGTCCGCGGAGACAAGAGACCGGACGGACCGGTATTCCAGGCAGGAACGTTTTGCGATGATCGGTCCGGAAGGGCAGCGCAAGCTGTCGGAAAGCGCTATTCTTATCGTAGGCGCTGGAGCGCTGGGCACAGGCATTGCGGAAACGCTCGTACGGGCTGGCGTTGGGCGTGTAGTCATAGCAGACCGGGATTACGTGGAATGGAGCAATTTGCAAAGACAGCAGCTGTTCGCGGAAGAAGATGCCGAGCTCCGGCTGCCTAAGGCAATCGCTGCCCAGAAGCGGCTGCAAGCGATTAACAGCGAAGTGACCATTGAAGCTCATGTCATGGATGTAACCTATGCTGAAATAAGCTCCTTATTGCCGGGAATCCAGCTTATACTGGATGCTACCGATAATTTTGACACGAGAATGGTAATTAACGACATTTCCCAGAAGAAGGGCATTCCTTGGATTTACGGTGCCTGCGTAGGGAGCTATGGCATAACGTATACGATATTGCCAGGGAAGACCGCCTGTTTGAACTGTCTGCTGGGCTCGATTCCGCTTGGCGGAGACACTTGTGATACAGCAGGGATTATTCCGCCTGCGGTTCAGACGGTTGTTGCCCATCAGACAACAGAAGCGCTGAAGCTGCTCACGGGACAGACCGAGCATCTTCGAGGAACGCTGCTGACCTTTGACTTATGGCGCAATGAGCAGGCAGCGCTCAAGATGGATGCGGCCCGGAAGCCGGACTGTCCGTCCTGCGGCTCGCAACCGGCATATCCCTATTTGTCCCATTCGGGCTCGCGAAAGACCGAAGTACTCTGCGGCAGGGATACTGTCCAAATTCGTCCGGCTAAACCGCGGGAATGGAATTTGGAGGAGACGGCCAAAGCCTTGATGCGTCTTGGGGAAGGGACGGCAGAATTCAATAAGTTTCTGCTATCCTTTACGATTGGAGAGCGCCGGCTGGTATTATTTAAGGACGGGCGGGCATTGGTCCATGGAACGAAGGATACTGTAGAAGCCAAAGTGCTTTATGACAGGTACTTCGGCTAAAGTAAGATAGAAGCAGCAAACCATTTCCGTTAAATTAGGGAATGGTTTGTTTGCATTTTGTCCATCTTAATTAATAAATTCGGGATGTGGAGCAGAAGGTGGGCGGCGAATCGTATGGAAGTTCATATATTATCGGCAGGAGGGGACTCCCGGGAGAGCAGCCGTTTGTACCGGCAGCTGAAGGAAGCGGGACATGACGTCACTTGGTTCCGCAACAAAGATGTGACGAAGGAAGAACTGCTTAAACAGAAGCCAGACATTATGCTGGTTGAAAAAGGGGTATCGGACGTCGATGCCATGGCTCTGCTTAAAGCTCATGAAGGCGTGTTATCATTTCCCGTCGTAGCCGTGCTTCTTGAACGAAGTACGGAGCAGCTTGTCGAGGCATTCGCAGCCGGGGCGAGCGACGTCGTAGACGGCAGCGTCCCTTTCGAAGAGCTGTCCGTACGTATGGAGCATTGGGTCAGGCTGTTCATGAGATTAAACGACGGCCAACCAAGCGAGATCATTTTCGAGGATTTGCGTATTGAGCCAAAAAGCCGCAAAGTATTCCGGGAAGGGGAAATCATCAAGCTGACCCCGAAGGAATATGATTTGCTCGTTTATCTCGCGAAGCATGCCAATACCGTGTGCCATCGTGATGATATTTTACAGGAGGTATGGGGGTATGACTTTGCGACCGGTACGAATGTCGTAGACGTGTATGTCCGCCATTTACGCAAAAAAATCGACCGCGGGCGCGCTCGAAAGATTATCCATACTGTCCGGGGAACCGGTTATATGATGCATTGATGAACAAAGAGGCCCCCTTGGCAGAAATGCCTGCCGGGAAGCCTCTTTTGCAAGATGATAGAAGATCAAGTGTCAGTTATACAGTCCCATTGCAATATCGTAAGCATCTGCTGATGCTAACATTCGGACGTAGTCGGATTGATACAAACTACAGCACGCGACGAGCTTTGATGTAAGTTCTTTTCCATGTTCCGGAGTTCAAATCAGAGATCGTTACCCCAGGTTTACCGTAAGTGTGCAGAATCTTACCGTTGCCCATATATACGGCCACGTGTGTAATATTTTTTCCTGTCGAACGGCTGCCGCTGGAGAAGAAGACCATATCGCCCGGACGCAGGTTCGATTTGGATACCGCTTTACCTACTTTAGATTGGGCAGCGGATGTACGTGGCAGGTTAACTCCATATTGCTTAAAAATATGTTTCATAAATGAAGAACAGTCGAATACTCTTGTTGTTGAAGTCGATGCACCGAATTTATAAGGTGTGCCCATATATTTTTTTCCGAAATTAACGACTTGAGTTCCCTTAGAAACAGCAACGCTTTCTGCGCTTTGAGGAGCAGCAGCCGCTTGTGCCGTACCGCCTCCGCTTGCAAGCAAAGTTCCAAAGCCAATAGCTGAAACGATACCTACCGTCAATACTTTTTGGGATATAGTGTGCAATTTCATGTTGTTGTGTACCTCCAAAGTTTTTGTTTTGACCGGCTCGATTTGAAGTATAACAGGTTTGATACCAGCTATATTTTGGTAGAATTGCGGAGCGCGCTGTCTCCCATAGCTTTGAAGGCGTTTATTAAAATACCATTAAAGTTTACAAAAAATTAAGAATATAGAGTGAATCCATACTGAGAAAAGCAAAGAAACCTTGAAGCATCAAGGTTTCCTTCGTGTGTAACTAGAAGTTACAATTTTGTCTTAAATTTTGTGGTTAATCCCGGCTTTGGATGATTAAAAGCAGACCGCTCTCGATCCGGATGGTTCCTTCCTGACCGATAAGGCGATTGCTGATCCCAAGCGACTGCCCCATCCGAAGCGTTGCATTGTCTAGGGGATACATGAACCCGTCCAGTGTTATCCCGGTCACTTCCGGCGTAAGAGGAACCAAAGATGCGTAAGTGAAGCCGCGCTCCTGGATGGTGATGGTAGATCCGGTGAGCGTAATATAGTTGTGGGTGTCGTAAATCGCGCTTTGGACCTGGTGCTGCAAACCTCTGAGCATGATTTGAATGTTGGCTAGCGTATGATCCATTCTTGAACCAGTCACGCCCATCATGATGATTTCTGTGGCTTCATTATCCATAGCGGTCACATAGGCCAGCTCGGTATCCGTCAAATCTTTATTTATTGGATCACATGTAATGATTTTGCCGCTGGCACATTTAACCTTCTCCAGCTCCTCCGGTGTAATGGAATCAAAATCTCCGACGGAGATATGAGGGTGGATACCATGCTCTACGAGAAATAATGCACCGCGATCTGCGCCTATAACCAGATCATTCTGCCTGATCTCCTCCAAAAATACAGGATTCATATTGCCGCCTGCAAAAATGAGCACTCTTTTCTCAGTCATATCTCTACTTCCTTTCATTTTGCGGAACATGCCCCAACTCCAGTATAAAACAGATTTAAGGCTTGCACAATTTTACCAGGTCAGACTACAATGATTCTAGTGCGTGTATTATATAAGAAGCAAAAAGAGAAGCCGCAGCGGCTTCTCTTTAAATCAAGTTGATTTGAAAGCGCCACCACGCTCTGGAGGCAGCTTATTTTTTGATGACTGCACGCACTATTTCAAAAAATGCAGGAGCGCATCAGGCAGCTCGTTCTGCCAGAAACCCCATAAATGCTTACCGTCTTTTTCAAGGTACCGGATTTGGGCGCCGCGCTCTTCCAGGAGCGATTTGGTCGCCCGGTTCAGCTCCACAAAATTATACGTTCCTGTATCTGTCGTGTAATTGTCCTCCTGCAGGCCGACGATCATATATAAGGAAAGGAAGGACAAGTCAGATTCTTCGGCTACCAGCTGCTGGGTTTTTTCGTAAAACGCGCCGGACAAGCTGATCACTTTGGAAAACAGCTCAGGTTTTTTCATAGCGATATGCAGCGAAATGGTGCCGCCTAGCGAATCTCCGGCCAAAATACGTTCGTCAGCATCGCGGCGAACCGGATATTTGCTCTCAACGTAGGGAATAATTTCTTCAGTGAAGCAGGAAATATAAGCGTCGAAGCGGTTGCCGAAAGGAGCATACTCCTCGGTACGCACCGATGTATCAACCTCGACGCCAACAATGATGAACGGGTCGAGCCCTTCATCCAGGATGAGGCGGTTCGCATGAGTAGCGATTCGGCCGTAATTGAAAAATTCTTCTCCGTCCTGACAATATACGACAGGATAACTGAGGATTTCATTATAGCCCGGAGGCAAATAAATCCGCAGCGACCGCTTCTCGCCCAAGTATTTGCTGTCGATTTCTTCCTTGACGATCGTTCGTTTTAAATAGCGCGAATCCGTCATAATACAACACGCTCCCGTCTTTGCATTTTGCTTTTAAATGGCTGATAAGTTAAGATAACCGTTAGAGTAAGTGTTCCATTCACTGGTTTTAAATCTGGCTTCTGTTATAGTAAAAATGATACGCTGTTATACATACAAAGATAAGTATAAAGTACAAATTACCGGAATATCTTTGACTTATTGAGTGGAACAGATGTATAATAATTCTATAACAGCAGCACATGATAATCAAATTTTTTGTCGAGGTGAAGAAAATGAGCAAGAACAAGAGCAGGGTTCCTTACGAAGTATACACTGAGGAAGTCGAAGCTTTGTCCGTGCTATCCCCGGACGGTGAAATCGTTAACAAAGATAAAGTTCCTAATTTAAGTGATGATCAATTGAAAGAGTTAATGTACCGCATGGTATTTACCCGTACATGGGATGAAAGAGCCATCAACCTGGGCCGTCAAGGCCGTCTTGGATTCTATGCGCCTGTATCTGGCCAAGAAGCTACGATGGTGGGAAGCGAGTTCGCTCTGAACAAGGACGACTTCATTTGCCCGGGCTACCGTGATATGCCGCAGCTCGTATGGCATGGTCTTCCGCTGTATCAAGCATTCCTGTATTCCCGCGGACATCAGCACGGCGGTCAAATTCCGGAAGGCGTCAACGTACTTATGCCACAAATCATTATCGGCGCCCAAGTGCTTCATGCCATGGGTATCGCTATGGGATACAAATTGAAGAAGCAGCAGCAAGTCGCTATCACATACACAGGTGACGGGGGATCCTCCGAGGGCGATTTCTACGAAGCACTCAACTTTGCTGGAGTTTATAAACTGCCGGTTATTTTCTTTGTGCAAAACAACGGATATGCGATCACAACTCCGTTCTCCAAACAAACCGCAGCTCTATCGATCGCTCACAAAGCGGTTGCAGCAGGGATCCGCGGCGTGAAAATCGACGGTATGGACGTGTTTGCCGTCATCAGCGCTGTTCAAGAAGCAGCAGAGCGCGCCCGCAATGGTGAAGGTGCTACATTGATCGAAGCCGTTACTTACCGTTTCCGTCCACACTCCTTGTCCGACGATACTTCCAAGTACCGCACGAAAGAAGAAGAAGGTGAGTGGAGCGAGAAGGATCCAATCGCACGTCTTGCCAAATACCTGGAGAAGAAAGGCCTTTGGACAGAAGAAGATACCGCTCGCGTGAAGGAAGAAGCCAAAGCTACGGTTAACGAGCAAATCAAAAAAGCTGAGCAAACCGAAAAAATGACCATTCCTGGTCTGATCGATAGCATGTTTGAAACGACGCCTAAACATCTGGAAGAGCAAAAAGCAGAATTCCAGTAAGGACGATAAGCAGGACCAAAGAGCATTAATGAATGCTTGGCAGTAAAAGTCTGATTGTTTCTTAATGAGGAGGATATGAATCTAATGGCACAAATGAATTTAAAAGAAGCGATTCGTGATGCGATGCGCGTGGAATTAGAACGTGACCCTAACGTTCTGATCTTCGGGGAAGACGTCGGAAATGTCGGTGGCGTATTCCGTGCTACGGAAGGCTTGCAAAAACAGTTCGGTGAAGAGCGCGTATTCGATACGCCGCTCGCAGAATCCGCAATTGGCGGTATGGCAGTAGGTTTGGGGATCCAAGGATTCCGTCCGATTGCTGAAATCCAGTTCGTAGGTTTTATCTTTGAAGCGCTCGATCAAATCGTTGTTCAGGCAGCCCGTATGCGTTACCGTTCCGGCGGCCGCTACAACGCGCCGATCGTATTCCGTACTCCGTTCGGCGGGGGCGTTAAAGCAGCTGAGCTGCATACAGACGCATTGGAAGGTTTGATCGCGCAAACTCCGGGTATTAAATTAGTGATTCCATCCAACCCTTACGACGCTAAAGGTTTGATGATTTCTGCTATCCGCGACAATGACCCAGTTTTCTTCATGGAGCACTTGAACCTGTATCATGCTTACCGTGAAGAAGTGCCAGAAGGCGAGTATACTGTTGAGATCGGCAAAGCGAAAGTCGTTCGCGAGGGCTCTGACGTAACGATCGTCGCTTACGGCCTAATGGTTCATACGGCGGTTAAAGCGGCAGAGGAGCTTGAGAAGAACGGCATTAAGGCAGAGGTAATCGACCTCCGTACGCTCGTGCCTCTTGACATTGACACCGTTATTGAATCGGTGAAGAAAACAAACCGCGCTATTATCGTTCAAGAAGCGCAAAAATCTGCAGGTATCGCTGCAGAGGTTATCGCTCAAATTAACGAGAAAGCGATCCTTCACTTGGAAGCGCCGGTTCTTCGTGTTGCTCCGCCGGATACTGTCTATCCGTTCGCGCAAATCGAAGATCAATGGCTTCCGTCTCCGGCTACGATTATTGCAGGAGTGAATAAAGTACTCGAATTTTAATCTTAATGAACTAGGAGGTCTTCCAGGTGGCTAAATTTGAATATCGTTTCCCTGAGCTTGGCGAGGGGCTTCACGAAGGCGAAATTATTAAAATGCATATCAAAGTCGGCGATAAAGTAACCGACGACGATATTATTATGGAAGTGCAAAACGACAAGGCGGTCGTTGAGGTTCCTTGTCCGGTAAATGGTACGGTGCAAGAGGTGTTCGGTACGGACGGCGCCGTGTTCCGCGTAGGTCAAGTCGTCGCTGTTATCGACGCTGAAGGCGACATTCCAGAGCAAGAGGGCGCAGCAGAAGAGCATAGCGCTCAAGAAGCCGATGCAGCACAAGGCGGAGCGGATACGAAAGATTCTCCGGCAACCGAGAATCCGGCGGCTGGCAAGGACAGCGCTGCTGCTCCAGCGGCACCAAACCGCGAAATCCTGGCTACGCCTAGCGTACGTAAATTCGCTCGCGAGAAAGGCGTAGATTTGAACCAGGTTCAAGGCTCCGGCAAAGCAGGCAAAATTACACGCGAAGACGTGGAAGCATTCCTGAGCGGCGGCGGAACACCGGCTGCAGCACAAGAGAGCGCGAAAGCAGCAGAAGCGGCTCCAGCAGCAGCAGCTCCGGCAGCGGTCAGCGTAAGCGCCGAAGAAGAGCGCGTACCGTTCAAAGGCATCCGCAAAGCGATCTCCAATGCGATGGTTAAATCCGCGTACACAGCTCCTCACGTTACAATCATGGACGAAGTTGACGTAACCGAGCTGGTAGCGTTCCGTACGCGTATGAAACCGATCGCCGAGAAGAAAGGCACGAAAGTGACTTATCTTCCGTTTATCGTCAAAGCGCTTGTTGCAGCTGCTCGTCAATTCCCAGCGCTTAACGCTTCGATCGACGAAGAGAACAACGAAATTGTATACAAAAAGCATTACGATATCGGTATTGCAACCGATACGGACAACGGTCTGATCGTTCCGGTGATCAAGGATGCGGACCGCAAGAGCATCTGGATGATCGCAGACGCGATTCGCGATTTGGCTGCTCGCGGACGCGAAGGCAAATTGTCCCCTAACGAAATGAGAGGCAGCACGATTTCGATTACGAACATCGGCTCTGCCGGCGGTATGTTCTTTACTCCGATCATCAACTACCCTGAGGTAGCTATTCTCGGAACTGGCCGTATTAGCGAGAAGCCGGTTGTGAAGAACGGGGAAGTTGTCGTAGCTCCGGTTATGGCCCTGTCCCTCAGCTTTGACCATCGTCTAATCGATGGTGCTACTGCTCAATACTTCATGAACTATATCAAAGAGCTGCTCTCCAACCCTGAGCTGCTCGTAATGGAGGTATAACAACATGGTCGTAGGAGACGCTTCTCTTGATATTGATACACTGGTAGTCGGTGCAGGTCCCGGCGGATACGTGGCAGCCATTCGCGCTGCCCAGCTCGGACAAAAGGTACTGATTGTAGATAAATCGGAACTCGGCGGCGTGTGCTTGAACCGCGGATGTATTCCTTCTAAAGCTTTGATCTCCGCTGCACACCAATATGAGTCCGCAAAACATGCAGATGTATTCGGTGTTTCTGTGGAAAACGTAAAAGTGGATTTCTCGAAAACACAGGAATTCAAAAACGGCGTTGTTAAGCAAATGACCCAAGGTGTTGGCGGTTTGCTGAAAGGCAACAAAGTTGAAGTATTTAATGGCGAAGTGATGTTCATTAATGAGAACGAAGCTCGCGTCTTTAACGATTATGAAGCACCTCGTTACCGTTTCAAACATTGCATCTTGGCAACGGGTTCCCGTCCAATCGAACTGAAGCCATTCCCGTTCGGCGGACGCATCCTATCTTCTACAGAAGCGCTGGAGCTCCAAGAACTTCCTGGAAGCCTAGTTGTTATCGGCGGTGGATATATCGGTGCTGAGCTTGGACAAATGATGTCCAAATTCGGAACTAAAGTAACGATTATTGAAGGACTTGACACGGTTCTTCCTGGTTTTGACAAGGACATGACTCGTCTTGTGGCGAAGAGCATGGAGAAAACAGGTATCGAGATCGTAACCAACGCCAAAGCAGAAAGTGCAGTTCAGACGGATAAAGATGTTACGATTAAATACACCGTGAACGGTGAAAGTAAAGAAATTACGGCGGATTACTTGCTTGTTACCGTAGGACGCCGTCCAAACACAGATGGCGAGCTTGGTCTTGATCTGGCAGGCGTTGAGCTGGACGATCGCGGCCTCGTTAAAGTTGACCATCAAGGACGCACATCCAATCCGAAAATCTTCGCGATCGGCGATATCGTACCAGGTCTGGCACTCGCTCACAAAGCTTCTTACGAAGGTAAAGTGGCGGCTGAAGCTATCGCAGGACTGCCTTCAGTTGTGGACTACAAAGCGATCCCTGCTGTTGTTTTCACCGATCCAGAATGCTCTAGCGTAGGTATGACCGAGAAGGAAGCCAAGGAGAAGGGCATTAAAGTCAAATCTGGTAAATTCCCGTTTGCCGGAAATGGCCGTGCGGTTTCCTTGAATCATCCTGAGGGCTTCATGAAGCTTGTCGCCAACGCGGAGAACGACCTTGTCATCGGCGCGCAGATCGTTGGTATTGAAGCATCCAACCTCATTACTGAAATTGCGCTGGCGATTGAAATGGGCGCGACGCTTGAAGATATCTCCCTGACGATCCACGCTCACCCAACACTGGGCGAAATCGCGATGGAAGCGGCTGAGGTTGTCGAAGGCAAACCGATCCACATTATTTCCCGTTAATTTCACGTAACTCCTAAGAGTTACACAAACTCCTAAGCATATGGATGAGCTGCTACTGCAGGTTTATATAAACCTGCGGGCAGCTCTTTTTTTATCACAAAGGAAATGATTACAAAATAAGAGTTTGTCTGGTAAAATTCACTTGTATGGGCGATTCGGATGATGAGGAGGTATAATGCCAATCATTTTTAGAAAAATGATTACGCTAATTCTATATGTTTCAGTTAATTTGCTGGTTTTAATTTGACTAAGAGCACTGTTTATTTTGGGATAAGCGCAGGGTTAACCACCTTGTTTCTGGCTCTTATAACGAAGGTGTTTCCGTACTTTAACGGGTTTAAGTTCAAGGATAAGCTATCGTTTTTATTTATGATAGTCGTAGGATTCTTGATGCTATTAATAGCGCTAATTCATTAGTTCTATTCAAATAAAAAGAATTACAAAAAATATACCAAGAGCTGTTAGATTAATGGTAAGATGTAACTATAGTTTACAAAGCTTGTATGTTAATATGAAATCGCTTGCGGAGAAGGGAAGGACGGATGGATGCAGTATAAGGACAAGGCCAGATCCTTAGCTGTTGCAGCTTTGTTGGTAATTGGCATAACGGTAACCCCTCCGGTGGAAGCGGATCATCCGTTAATCGTAACGTTGGATGGACAGCAACTAAAGTCCCGGTTTGAAGTAGCTGACGGGGAAGTTTACGCCCCGCTTCTTTCTCTAGCCAAAGAACTAGGTTATACAGTGAACTGGAACAAGCAAAGCGATAGAATAGATATCGTAACCGATTCGGAGAGAGCGGGCAATGGTCGGGGAGACGATGGAATTACGAAACAGCAGGTAACAGACTGGATTGTTGAACAAGGGAAAGAAGACAATTATTATGTGGAGGGCTTGTCCTACGAACTGATCGATCTCGATGGGGATGGGGAAGCAGAAGTAGTAGCTGCGATCGACGGGGGAGTGCATCTTGGCCATTATTTTATTTTTAATCGGGATGCAGAGGAGAATTATCGACTGATTTTCGAGAGCCCTTGGAAGGTAGAGACCTTAAAGCCGGGATCGCCTGTTCAAGTAGGCGATAAGCTGCTGTACGAGACCGTGGAGCGAACCGGAGGCACTGGACTGGACGTTGAAATAGCCCACCTCTGGTACATGGAGGAAGGACGGGTTATAGAAGCCTGGAAGGGCATTACGATGGAAATGAATGCGATGATACCGGATTCTTATTCGCTCACTGTGGCAGGGTACCATATCCAAGACGATGTTCTTTACTTTTGGAGGACGTTAAGTTTGCTGGAGGATGACGCCGAGACCATTCAGGGAGCCCCGGCAACGACAATGAATACATTTGTGTTTGACGGAGTTTCTTTTCAAGCAAAATGACAACGGCAGAAGTTCAGTAAGAAGAGTGCGAAAGCGCTCTTTTTTGCGCTGGCTTATTGTTCTTTGCTCTTCAATGCACCGCAACAGGTAAAAAAGGCTCCAATGACTCATAAAATAAAACAGTAAAAGGCTCAAAATTATCTGAAAGCGTGGTGATCAAGCTGGAGCGCCCTCTTCAGATTGGGATGATTGGTCTAGATACTTCGCATGTCAGCATTTTTGCGGCGCTGCTGCATCGCCATCAGGCTGCGGATGCTTCCTGCCTGCGCGGCATAACGATTGGCTGCGCCTATCCTGGCGGCTCCTCGCGCATGGAATTAAGCTACAGCCGTGTGGACCGGTATAAGAACGAACTAATTCGCGAATATGGCGTACCCATGCTTAGCAGCATCGAAGCTGTTGCGGAGGCGGCGGATGTGATCATGATCGAGTCGGTTGACGGCAGCACGCATCTGGAGCAGTTCAGTAAAGTGGCTCCTTACGGGAAACCGGTATTTATTGATAAACCCTTTGCCACATGTTTTGCTGATGCGCTGGCCATTGTCGCACTTGCCGAACGTTATAGCGTGCCGATCATGAGTGCCTCGTCGCTTCGTTATGCTTCAGCTCTGACAGACGCGCTGGAGCGTGTTGGCCACGGTGATATTATCGGGGCGGATGTGTACGGGCCGATGCCATTCGTGCATGGCCAGGCGGATTATTTCTGGTATGGCATTCACGCGGCAGAGATGCTGTTCGCGATTATGGGGCATAGCAGTCGCCAAGTTCATACGCTTTGCAGCGGGGGTCATGAGGTGATGACGGGGACCTGGGCGGATGGCCGGATTGGCGTCGTACGGGGCAGGCGGCAGGGCGGCTGCTTTGGTGCCGTCATTCACAGAGAACGCGGCAGTGATCATGTGGGTATTCACCCTGGAGGCAAGCCGTATTATGAGAGTCTGCTGGAGCAGGTCGCTCATTTTTTTCGCAAGGGAATATCTCCGGTAGCTCCGAAGGAAACCCTTGCAGTAATCAGCTTCTTGGAAGCCGCAAACCGTAGCAGGGAAACAGGCATGTCCTATGACTTGTAAGCACTGGAAAGTGCTTTTTTTGTCATTTAAATTAGTGGTCAATTGCTTTACAATATAATGTAATTACATAAGTGGCGGTCTTTGCAATGAATGCAATGGATATTGCTGCTTTATGGAGGGATGGGAATGATTCAAGGTCTGTATGAGGCGCATTTGCCGGTTAAAAATCTAGAGGCTTCAATGGCCTTCTACAGCAAATTGGGACTAAAATTAGCCTGGCGGGATGAGGATACGGCATTTTATTGGATCGAGGAAGGTCTCAGTTGGCTCGGACTGTGGGAAGGCTCGGAGCATGAAACTCCGTACCATCCGTCCTTACGGCATATTGCGTTCCGCGTGGCATATGACGATTTGAAACGATCCCTGGATTGGCTCGCATCGATCGAAGTCGAGGCTGTTCCATTTGGGAGCAGAAGCACGGTGCAGCCTTTTGTACGGCCGAACCAAGGCAATGCTTCGGTTTATTTCAATGATCCGGACGGCAATAGTCTTGAGCTGATGTGTTATATTGAGGTGCCAGCTGAATTGAAGCATATCACAGATAAACTCTCCTTGGACGAGTGGGAGAAGCTCTTGGCGGGACTTCGTCGAAATGAATAAGTTGAACGAGCTGCTGTGCCCCGAGGCAGGCGTTCGGGACGAAGAGCGTGTAAAGCGGCTAATTAGGGATTGCGAGCCGTTGATGCAGGATCTGCGCACCGTTAGGAGTCTGGGATTGCCTGACTGTTATATTGCTGCCGGGTATATTCGGGGTTACATATGGGATTGTTTGCATGGTTATGAGGCTCGCCTTCGCCATGAGGATATTGATGTGATTTATTTCGATCCACGGCTTTGCAGTGCAGAGCGGGATGAAGCGCTGCAATCACGGTTGATCGAAGAGAGCGGCAATCCGCGATGGTCGGTGAAAAATCAGGCGCGCATGCATATCCGCAACAGAGCTCTGCCCTATACGTCAACGGCGGATGCGATGAGCAGGTGGCCGGAGACCGCCACGGCTATTGGAGTTCGTTTGACAGATCAAGATGAATTGGAGCTGTGTGCTCCTTATGGTTTGGACGATTTGCTGTGCATGGTGGTGCGGCGAAGTCCTCTTTTTACGGATCAGCTATACTATTTGGAGAGGGTTCGCAGGAAAAACTGGCTGCAGGACTGGCCTTTGCTCACTTGGATCACCGATTAATCGTCAACGCTTGCAAAGATGCTTAATTGATGCTGCATTCTGGTGCCGGGGGAAACTGCAATGATGGTTGTTTTAAGAGGGTTCAGGTTCGGGATGATTTTGCAGCTGGCTGTTGGCCCTGTATGTATATATATTTTTAATGTGGCGAGCAAGCAAGGGCTGCTGGAAGCAGCGGCCGGGGTGGCGGCCGTCACCTTCGTCGATGCGATGTTCATCCTGCTGGCTATCTTTGGCGTAGCTTCCTTAATGGAGCGGCCTAAGGTTAACCGGGGATTGCGCATATTCGGCTTTGCCGTGCTGTTTGCACTTGGGATGAACCTGGTATTATCGGCCTTTGGCATAGAGCTGCTGTCCCATTTTCGCATATCGAGTGTCGCTGAGGTGGACAGGCCTTTTCTGTCCAGTCTTCTGCTTACAGCCTCCAATCCGCTAACGATTGTATTCTGGGCGGGATTGTTTACAGCCAAAATTGCCGAAGGCGGTTTAAGCAAAGCTGGAATTTATGCTTTTGGGTTAGGAACGGTATTGTCGACGCTGGTTTTCCTCCTGTTTGTCGCCTTGGGCGGCAGCATTATCGGGCAATTTCTGCCCAAGACGCTGCTTCAAATACTGGACGGCGCTGTAGGCGTATTGATTCTGTATTTTGCGGTTAGAATGATTCGTTCATCTTAATGTAAGGGGAAAGGAAGTAAGTTCATATGAGACGTGTTGATGTCGTATATACGCTGCTGCTTAATGAAGACGAGACGAAAATCCTGATGGTCAAAAACAATAGCAGGGATGCATGGACCCTTCCGGGAGGCTCGGTAGAGCATGGAGAGACGCTGGAAACGGCAGCGATCCGCGAAGCGAAGGAGGAGACCGGACTGGACGTGGAAATCGGCGGCGTAGTGGCAGTCAATGAAGGCTTGTTTACGGAGCTTGGGCAGCATGTCGTCTTCGTGACTTTCCGCGGGCGGATTACCGGAGGGCGGATGGAGATTGTCAGGCCGGATGAAATTGCAGCCATCGAATGGATCGATGTAGAGCGCGCCGATGAGCTGATGCCCTATTACAAGGAGAAGCTTAGGGATATTGTGCGACGAGGCGCCGAGGTAGCCTATTATGACGAGGGCGTTCGCGCGAAGTAATACAGCAATTGGCGTATCTTAAATTGAGTCTACGCTCCCAATCTGCGGAACACTTTGCTATAATGATTTAGAATTTGATAATAGACTATAGTACGGGGTGCGATACATGAGAGCATATTTAGATTTACTGCAGGATGTGCTGGATAACGGAACGGTCAAGGAAGACCGCACGGGCACGGGCACGCTGTCCGTATTCGGCCGCCAGCTTCGCTTTGATCTGAGTCAGGGATTTCCGCTTGTCACAACGAAGCGAATCCATTTGAAGTCGGTTATTCATGAACTGCTATGGTTCCTTAAAGGGGACACGAATATAGCTTATCTAAAAGAAAATGGCGTTCGTATTTGGGATGAATGGGCGGACGAGAATGGCGACCTTGGCCCGGTGTACGGCTCGCAGTGGCGGTCCTGGGAAGCGCCGGACGGCAGAAAGATCGATCAGATTGCCAACGTAATCGAAGCGATCAAGAACAATCCCGATTCACGCCGCCATCTCGTCAGCGCCTGGAATGTGGCGGAGGTCGACAACATGAAGCTGCCGCCATGTCATTTCGTGTTTCAATTTTATGTCGCGGACGGGAAGCTGTCGTGCATGCTGACGATGCGGTCCGTCGATACATTCCTCGGTCTGCCATTCAATATTGCCAGCTATGCGCTCTTGACCCATATGGTGGCGCAGCAATGCGGGCTGGAGGTTGGCGAATTCATCTGGTCCGGCGGGGACGTCCACATCTATAGCAATCATTTGGAGCAGGTGAAGACGCAGTTGACACGAGAGCCTTATGAGCTGCCAAAACTGGTGATCAAACGCAAGCCGGATTCGATCTTTGATTACGTATATGAAGATTTCGAGTTCGTTGGCTATCAGCATCATCCGGCGATCAAAGCAACGGTAGCCGTATAGCAGCCGCAGTTTAATAGGGGAGAAAAGGGGTATGCTATATGGGCATTTCGCTAATTTGGGCCATGGATCGCAATGGCTTGGTAGGTAAGGGCAATGATTTGCCCTGGAGATTGCCAAACGACATGAACTTCTTTAAACAGAAGACCAAGGGCAGGACGGTCGTCATGGGCCGAAAAACATGGGAGTCCTTAAGAGTCAGGCCGCTTCCTGGACGGCGGAATATCGTACTGACGGGTGACCGTTCATATGAAGCTGAGGGCGCCGAAGTACTGCATTCGGTAGACGAGGTTCTTGAAATTGCGAAGGACGCTGATCTGATGATTATCGGCGGGGGCAGCGTATACGGGCAGTTTATTCCGTATGCCGACCGTTTGTTCGTTACCCGGATCGACGCAGCATTTGAAGGAGACGTCCATTTTCCTCCGCTGGACTGGTCGGAGTTTGCCTTAGCCGAAGAGATCCCTGGTATTCGGGATGAGAAAAATTTATATGATCACCGCTTTATGATCTATGAACGGCGCAAGGGCTAAAGAATAGAATTTAAAACAGCAATCTTCTAAAATATGATATAATAGAGTGTGCATCGGAGCTGCGCGGAGCGCAGCTCTTTGTTTTGGCTATAAGAGAGGAAATGAAGACGTAATTGTGATAGAAAGGCGGCTTAACCGATGAAAACGCTCGTAATCGCAGAGAAACCGGACATGGGTCGAACGATCGCTGCCGTCATCGAACCGAGAGCGAAAAATAATCGATCGTATTTGGAAGGCGAGCATTACATCATCACTTGGGCGATCGGCCATTTACTGGGTCTGGCGGAGCCGGACGCTTACGATGAGAAATATAAGCGCTGGAACTTCGGCGATTTGCCGATCCTGCCCGATCGATTCAAGATCGTGCCTAATCCGAGAACGAAGGATCAACTGAAGACCATCGGCGAAGTAGCCAAGCGCTGCAATTGCATCGTCAATGCCTGCGACGCCGGGAGGGAAGGCCAGTACATATTCGCTTTGATCCAACAGCAGTTGAAGCTGACGCAGCCCGTTAAGCGGCTGTGGATTTCCGATTTGACGGCGGAGAGTATCCAGAAGGGCTTCGATTCCTTGCATGAGGAGGCGGAATTCGAGAATTTGACGCAGGCGGCGAGAGCGCGAAGCGAAGCGGACTGGCTAATCGGCATGAACGCGTCGCGCGCTTTTACGACCAAGCATCGTACGCTGCTGTCCGTCGGCCGGGTACAAACTCCCGTGTTGGCGCTTATTTACGATCGGCAAAAGGAAATCGAGAGCTTTGATTCGCTGACCTATTATGAAATAAAGGCGGAGCTGGAGCAGCTTGGCCGCAAGTATACGGGGACCTGGCAGGGTGATCGTCTAACAGATGCGGAGAAGGCGGCAGCTATCGCGGATAAAGTGCGGGGCAAGGAAGGCCGGATTAGCGAGTACGAGGTCAAGGACACGAAGGAATATCCGTTCAAACTGTATGATTTGACACTGCTGCAGCGTGACGCGAACGCCAAATACGGCTATTCGGCCAAGAAGACCCTGGATCTAGCGCAGGCGCTCTATGAACGGCATAAAGTGATCTCTTATCCCCGGACGAATTCTAATTATGTGACAGAGCAAAATATCGACGGGATGCATAAAGCACTTCATATGCTCAAATCCGGCCCGTACCAGCAGCTGGTGGAGGGTGCGAATCCTAGGCTTGTGCACGTGGGCAATAAATCGGTCTGCAACCCGGCGCGGGTCGAGGATCACCATGCGATCCTGCCGACGCTTCGGCGGGCCGGGACGCTCAGCAAGGAAGAGCAGAATGTGTACGATCTGGTGATTCGCCGCTTTCTCTCGCATTTCTACCCGCCTGCGGAGTACAAGCAGCATACCGTGCTCACCGAGGTTGCCGGCGAAACCTTCAAGACGAACGTGAAAGAACTGCTGTCCTTGGGCTGGAAAGTATGTCAGCCAGAAGATCCGCGGGCTGGCAGCCGCGGGAAGAAGAAGGATGAGGAAGAGGAGCAGGAAGAACTGGTCAGCGAACCGTTCCACGTCGAGAAAGATAAGCCTGTCCAGTGCCTGGATGCGCAGGCGAAGGAGAAGGCTACCCAGCCGCCAAAGGCTTATACGGAGGGGACGCTGCTGAAAGCGATGGAGAGCGCCGGGAAGCAGCTTGAGAACGAGGAGCTGCGGGACGCGATGAAAGACGCAGGGCTTGGCACGCCGGCTACACGGGCCGCGACGATTGAGCGCCTCAAAAACGTCGGTTACATTACGATGCAGGGTAAGCGGATTACCGTAACCCAAAAAGGAAGGACGGCCATCGAGCTCATTCGCCATGCTGGCATTGAGCTGCTGACCTCGCCGGAGATGACCGGGCAGTGGGAGCGCAGGCTGTATCAAATTTCGAAGGGTGAGGCGGCCAGAGAGAAGTTCATGGAGAACGTCAAGCGCTTCACGTTGTCGATCATCGATAAAGTCCGGGTCCAGCCAAAAGCGGATGCTTCCTTATTCGAGATCAAGGAGGAAGAACGGAAGGGCGGACGCGGGAAAGGCCTGAAAGCGAAGGGCACGTCCCAGCGCAAAGCGTATGGTTCAGAGCAGAGCGGAGGAAACGAGCCCCAAAAACCGGATACGGCAGGGAAAAAACGCGTAAGCGGCTCCGCGCCCGGCTCATTGCAGCCGCTTGCGCCCTGCCCCCGGGAGGGCTGCGGCGGCCAGCTTATCGAAGGGCGCAAAGGGTATGGCTGCACGCATTATAAACAAGGCTGCGGATTTGTCATTTGGAAGGAATACGCAGGCAAGAATATTTCCGTGAATATGCTGACATCATTGGTCGGCAAAGGCCAGACGCAGCTGCTGACCTTCAAGCAGCCCGAAGGCGATTTTAAGGCGCGGATCGTGCTCGCCGATTCCATGAGCGGGAAACTGGATTTGCAGCGGGCCGAAGAATAGTCTGCAAACATTTATCATTAAACGCAAAAATGAAATAAGGTTGCCTGAAATAGGCAACCTTATTTCTGTCTTTAAAAATCGGTTTGAAACCTGATGCAATTTACCTGGCGCTGTTCCGGATCGTCATCGCCAGGCTTTCGGCGATAATGCCGGGTACTTGCTCCAAGGAGGATATCGTGTACATCGACGTATCTGCAGGCTGCTTGATATCAACCAGATTATAGGACCATTCCGTGGGATGCTTGATATAGATCGAGTTAATTCCCGCGGCTACCGCCGGGGCAATATCCGTGCGCAGGCTGTTGCCAATCATCCAGGTGCGTCTGCGGTTGAAGTGCCGCGATCGTAAAATTTCCTCCAGCGCCTCGGCATTTTTATGCGTGCGGATGTAGATTCGGTCGCCAAAATACGAGGACAGCTTCATCCGTTCGATTTTGCGCTGCTGGATCGATTCGTCACCGCCCGTATATAAGTTCAGCTCATGGCCTTGCTCGCTCAGCAAATTGAGCGTTTCCACCATGCCGGGGTAGGGCTCTACTTCCTGGTCGTATACGCTCATGCCAAGCTGAGATAGATGCTCCTCCTCAATCAGGTTGGCTTCACGTCCGATTAATGAGCTGAAATAACGATACGTGTCCACGAGCGATTCCGCAAAGTGGCTGCTAACGAAGCCCAGCTTCTTGACTCCGGCAACGTCGATTTCTGTTTGTTTGGCAAGGATTTCAGGTGCCGTAAGCCGCTCTGCCCCAAACCATTCCAACAGCTGGTCAGCGAATCTCTCCAGAATTTGATCGAAATATTTATTGCAGTAAATCAGTGTGTCATCCAGATCAAAAATGATTTGTTGGCGCAGTGTATCATTCAAAACAGGTCACTCCTTTGTACAGCGGGAAACAATATTACTATAACCGGATATAGGATTCCAAAAACATTTGCAGCTCAGCTGCCCCATCCGGCCTGATGCTGAATTTCTCCGTATCGACGTCGACGAGATGTACGCGAAGCAAGCCAGCCACGCGCAGGCGCATCAGATGATGCATCAGCTTGTCTTCGGATTCGTGCAGGTTACTGACCATTTCCTGCAGTGATTTCGGTTCATTAGCGACATAACGCAGCAGGCGAAGGCGTTCTGGATTGGCTAGTGCACGTGTTAGCCGCAGCAGACATGTCGGCGGTTCGTCTTCGTCTAGCTCAGGAATATCGATCGGATATTGGATTAGCAGCGCACCGTTATAGAAGCAATAGGTGTTGATGGGTCGGAAATGTATGGATGGGACAAGCACAACCTGTTTACTTGGCAGTCCCGCTTCAAGAACGATTCCGCCTGAGGCGTATTCTACGAGGGCCTCAGGGTCCATTTTATGCAATAAGGTGGATTTCTCGGCCGCATCCTCTTCTAAAAGAGGCGTATATTGCGGAGCGACATCGATAAAGTACAAATCATTCCATTTCCGAAGCAGCGGGACATAACTGCTGCGAATACGCTCGACTTCTTGAGTGTTCATATCGGGAATATAGGATTTAATACTATGGTAAAGGGTATCATTTGCGGCATGCTCCAGGTCGTCCAGAAAGGCGTCGATGCTATGGCTGGAACGATCCATCGCCAAGGCATACAGCACATCGTAATCGGAAAAAGGGAACTTCGCGGCAGCGGCGAAAGCCTGCTGTGTATCCAGGTTAAAGCGGGAGCCGACATCATCCAGCCACTCCAGTCCTACATCCAGATTATTCACCCATTTGCGGGTCGTAAATACTATGAAGCTGCTGATGAGCTCATATATTGGAGAAACGTCAACTTTGACATTGTATGTCATGACAAGAAACCTCCCTGACATCTTTACATCCATATCCATTATGGCTTGTTTGCTATGAGATTGTCTACTATAATGTTTATTGTTATAAGCTGTGGGTGGAATGCCTGATTTGAATTATAACCTACAAATGATTGTGGAAAGTCGTCATCTGTTGACGATTTTCTTTCTTTTTAGCGAAGGAGTAAAATTACATCTATGGAATATCATCACAAACGCTTGTTTTCACCAGTATTTATTCTTATCTTAGTCATCATTGCTGCTGGACTAAGCCAGGGCTTGCTTCTTCCTGTTCTATCCATATTTATGGAAGAGCGGGGGATCTCCTCCTCCGTGAACGGCTTGCATGCGGCCGCCCTTTATATCGGTTCTTTCGGGATGTCTCTTGTCGCGGTAAAGGTGCTGGATAGGATTGGTTTCAAGAAGCTGATCCTTGGGGGAATGGTGCTGGTTATGGTGGCACTTCCGCTATTTCCGCTGATCTCGAATCTCGAAATCTGGTTTATCCTCCGCCTGCTGGTGGGCATAGGCGACAACGCGCTGCATTTTGCATCCCAGCTCTGGATGATGCTTATCACGCCTCCGAATCAGCGGGGGAGAAATATTTCCATCTATGGGATGTCTTACGGCATTGGTTTTTCTATCGGACCGCTGGCCATCCGGCTGCTGCCTTACGGGCAGCTTGTCCCGTTCCTGCTGCTAGCCATTCTGTTCGCTTTGGTTGCCTTGCTTGTGTATCTGCAAATGCCGGATACCATGCCTGACAAACTGGACGAGGGAAAAGGGAAGGCCACCGGCTCACGAAAAACGCTGCGAATATACCGTTTGGCCTGGTTTGCGTTAATTCCGTCGGTGCTCTATGGCTATATGGAGGCTGCGATGAATAGCAACTTTCCGATTTATGGGCTGCGCACGGGGCTGACCGCAGGCGAAATAGCTACATTATTGCCGTTTTTCGGTATCGGCGGACTGATTCTGCAGCTGCCGCTGGGCTACTTAAGCGATCGGTACGGACGTAAAATAATTCTTATGATTGCGGGAAGTCTAGGGGGTCTGCTATTCCTTATCGTTCCTATAATAGGAAGCGATTATTTTGGACTTCTGATGATCTTCATGCTTACCGGCGGCCTGGTCGGTTCATTTTTCTCGCTTGGCTTGGCCTATGCAGCCGATATTTTGCCGCGGCATCTGCTTCCTGCGGCCAACGTCATCGCTTCCATTCATTTTAATATCGGCAGCATCGCGGGTCCGAATTTGGGCGGAGCTGCCATGCATTTCGGCTCGGCCGGCTTGCTGTTCGTGATTCTCGGTTTGTTTTATTTGACATTTTCGGTGGCGGGTTTGCTGTTTCGGCCGGAAGCTGGGAATAAATCATAAATTATGAACATGGTGTAATGGATTTTCAGAGCTATTTCCAATAAACTAAAGGAAGAGAAGCATTGACCAAAGGAGAATCGACATGTTTAAGGTGAACAACCTCAAGAAATCGGTAGAAGGCAATACCAAAGAAGTACTGCACGGGATTAGCGCCGAGTTTGAAGCGGGAGAAATGATCGGAGTCGTCGGGCCGAGCGGAAGCGGCAAGAGCATTTTGCTGCAATGCCTCGCCCTGCGGGAAAGCTGGAATGATGGAGATTATACCTGGGATGGCAAATCAGTCATTCGCGGCGGCGGCAAGGGAGCGGGAAAATTTCGTTCTAAATGCGCATACTTGGAACAGAATCCTACACTTAACCCCGAGAAAACCGCGCTGAAAAACGTGCTGATCGGCCAAGCCGGGCAGACATCGCTGCTAAGGCGGCTGACAGGCATGGTACGCTCGGACGATTATATGGGCGCGATGGACGAGCTGGAGAAATTCGGCTTGCTGGACAAAGCGCATCTCAAAGCAGGCAATTTAAGCGGGGGTGAACGGCAGCGCGTGGCGATTTGCCGGGCGCTGGTGCACGGCGCGGGCTTTATTGCCGCGGATGAGCCGGTTATCGGACTGGACCCGCACTCTGCGGACAAAGTCATGGCTACGCTCAAAAGTTTATGCACCGAACAGGGAAAGACGGTCATCGCGGCGCTGCCGATCGAGCTGGCGGAGCGGTACTGCACGAGAATTTGGGGCATTTACGACGGGCAGCTCCAGCTAGACGTGAAGGGAAGACGTCTAACCGGCGAAGAGAAGCGGCAAATCGACTTAGCATGAAGAGAGTGATACGATTGAATTTAACCAGATGGCTTCCCCTTCTGGGAAGCGCATTGCTGCTGCTTGTGCTTAGCGGATGCAACTTTATGATGGATCCGAAGCTGCTGATGAAAACGCCCGAGCTTAGCTCTGATAAGGAGACGCTGAGAAGCGTCATCAACGCCCAACTCAAGGGCGCGGTCATTCGCCCTCGCGATGCGGCGGACATTAGCTCAATCCGGGTGGTCGACCTCAACAAGGACGGCATCATGGAAGCGGTGGTTTTCTACGAGACCCCGATGGAGAAGGTCAAGGTTCATGGCCTGATTCTGGAAAACCGGGACAATACGTGGATACCAAAGGTCAGATTCGATGGAGAAGGCCAGGTGCTTGAATCTTTTGAACTCAAGGAAGTGACCGGGAACGGTGAAATTAATATCGTTGCCGGATTCTCGAGCGGGGAGAAGCAAACCCAGAAAGGCTTAATCGTCTATTCCTATACGGGAAGCTCGGTGGAGCGGATTTTGGAGCTTCCATATAACTATTTCATCATCGATGATCTGAATGATGACGGCCAGCTTGATATTACAGTTATATCGCTCAGGAAGGATCAATATACAACGATAACGACTTATCAATATGATCAATCATTTCAGGAGTTGGCTAAGCTGCAGCTCGAAGATGCGGTAAGCGGTTATTACAACGTTGTTCATGGCAACATTACGCCGGATAAGCGCGGAATAATTCTTGACGCTATATCAGGCGAGCATTCCGGATATTCCATCATTATAGTGATGGAAGACGGTCAGCTTGTAGATCTCATACCCGACCAGAGCGCGACGCTGAAGGATTACCAGATCATGAGCGCTGATGTCAATGATGACGGTATTCTGGAAATCGGTATGCTGGAAACCCCGAGAGGCTGGGAATACATCGCTTTTGACGATATTCCTTGGCTGTTCTCGTATTATCGATGGGATCCGAGCAATGGTTTGACTTTTGTCATGCAGCAATATATGGATTTGGAAGGCAGGTTCTATTTCAATCTTCCGAAGGAATGGTGGGGTAAAGTAACAATCGATATTAAATCCATCAAGGATGAACATATCAATTTCATCGATATCGATACGAACGCGACACTGGCGGAAATCCGCTTCTTCTCTTTAGCGGAGTGGGAGCAGGTCAAGGAAGACTGGGAATTGCTAGCGCGCGACAACGATAAAGTGATCGGTTTCCTTAGCCATACCGATTTAAGAGTGAATAAAGGCGAGAAAGAAATTAAGCGCTAATCGCTTAATGCAATCAAAAGGGAGGAAGGCAAAGTTGAGCAAAGTGTTAATCTTGGAAGACGAAGAATCCATCCGCAGCTTTATCGTGATCAACCTGAAGCGCAATGGCTTTGAAGTAATCGAGGCGGCGGACGGCAATGAGGCATTGGACCGGTATAACAGCATTCCGGACATCGATATCGCTTTGCTGGACGTTATGGTGCCGGGAATCGACGGTTTCGAGGTATGCCGCAAAATCCGGGAATCGAATGAACGGATCGGCATCATTTTTCTAACGGCCAAGGTGCAGGAGCAGGATAAGGTATATGCTCTCTCCGTCGGAGCGGACGACCACATCAGCAAGCCGTTTAGTCCGACTGAACTCATTGCCCGCATCCAGTCCTTACTGAGACGTGTGAATGTGTACAGGGAGAGCAGCGCAAAGGTATCCTTTACCTCTGGGCCATTCACACTCGATTTGATCAGCAAGCAGTTCAAGAAAAACGGACAGCTTATCGAGCTTACACCAACTGAGTTTTCACTTATTCAGTATTTTCTGGAGAAGGAGAACACGCCGCTGAGCCGCGATCTGCTGTTGGACCATGTCTGGGGCAAGGAATATATGGGCGATCCCAAAATTGTTGACGTAAATATTCGCAGACTGCGTCAAAAAATCGAAAACAACCCTTCCGAACCGGCCTTCCTGCAAACCGTATGGGGACACGGTTATAAGTGGAAGGGCGAGGGGCAATGATCAAAAAAGGGATCGGGCGCCAAATCGTCCTGCATTATTTCATCGTAGTATTTGTAACCTTGTTTATGGTTGAAGTCATATTTGCCTTCGCCTTACGGACATATTACTACCAAACGATTGAGAACCATATGTCCAACCATGCTACAAGGACAACGGATTATTTCCAGAGATTTGTGAAGCTCTATGCGGAGAGGGATCCGGATTATTTCACGGAGATTCTCCGTACGTTCGAGCTGGATAATACGGAACTGATGGTCTTAGGCCGCAAGGGCGAGGTGAAGGCCAGCAGCACGCAGTTTCAGGCGGACAAACCCATTCAGACAAGCGACGTGCCGCAGGCCCTTGCCGGGGGCGTTGGCAAATGGGTAGGACGGCAGGCAACCGGAGAATGGGTCATGGCCGTATCAACCCCACTGCAGGTCCGTGGTGAGAACCGCTATATTGTCAGATATGTTACTTCCCTGGAGGACGTCAATGCCAAGCTGATGAACATGACGCTGCTCTCCGTGGGCGTAGGTTCGGCCGTACTGGCTCTGGTGACGCTGTTCAGCATCGGTCTCGCCAACTCGATCGTCAAACCGATTAATAATATCAGAGCTGTTTCCGCGCAGATGGCTAAGGGAAAATTTGATGCGCGGATTAAAGGGAATTATAAATATGAGCTCGGAGAGCTGGCGGCAACCTTGAACTATATGGCCGAGGAGATTGTCCGCAGCAACCAGATCAAGGATGATTTCATCTCGTCGATTTCCCATGAGCTGCGAACGCCGCTGACTGGTATCAAAGGCTGGAGTGAAACATTAACCTCCGGCGGCTTCGACCCGGAAGAAACGAAGATCGGGATGCAGATTATTTCCAAAGAGACGGAGCGGCTGATCGGCCTTGTCGAGGAAATGCTCGACTTCTCCAAGCTCCAGCAAAATGAGATGAAGCTAGTCATCGGCAAGGTGAACCTGAAGGAGCTGCTGCAGGAGACGATGCTTAACGTATGGGCTAAGGCCGAGCAGAAGCAGATCCAGCTGAAGCTGGATGATCGCGCGGAGCGTCCTGTGATCGTGGTTGGAGATGGCAACCGTCTGAAGCAGGTATTTTTGAATCTGGTGGATAATGCGGTTAAATTTTCAAATGAGAACAGCTGGATTCATCTCGTCATCACTTTAAAGGATAACAGTACGGCTCTAGTGCAAGTGATCGACAGCGGAATCGGGATTAGCGAAGAGCATCTAGGCAAAGTGAGCGACCGCTTCTTCCAAGTTAATCATAACCGGGGCGGCACGGGGCTCGGGCTGGCCATCAGTAAGCAGATTGTCGAACTGCATAAAGGTGAAATGCAAATCCATAGCGAGCTCGGTGCAGGGACCACCGTATCCGTTACGCTGCCTCTGCTGGAAATGGTAGGGGAAGCAGGCACTGGAGCGGAAGGCGCAGAAGCGCCGCAAACTTCGGATCTGTTAACTGGGAACGAACAATTGGGTCAAGATGGGATGAACGAGGATGCATAATTTATGGGAAGAGATCACTACACCGCACGGATCGTTTGCGATTGCGCTTGCCGATGCACAGGACAAGGATACCGTCCGCGAGATGCTGATCGAAGCGGCGGAGTGGATGGCAAGCCTTGGCGTGCAGCAATGGAATCCGCAACAATTTACGGCAGCGGAGATTGATCGGTATTTTGCCGAACGTGAAGTTTACCTGCTTATACGTGGGGATCAGGCTGTCGGGATGTTTACACTGCAGAGCAGCGATCCCGAGTATTGGGGGCCGCTTAATGAAGAAGGCTGCAGCTATCTGCACCGGTTAACGGTCCGCTCTTCCTGGCGGGGTAAGCAGTTAGGGGGAGCGATGATTGAATGGGCGGCCAAGCGAACGAAGGAGCTCGGGAGAAGAGCACTACGCTTGGACTGCTGGGACGGCAATGCAAAGCTTAACCGCATGTACGCCGGCATGGGATTCGCTCATAAAGGCACGGGCAAGAAGCAGGGCAGGGGTTATAACCTGTATGAAATGAATTTAAATTTGCGGTAATGTTGAAGAGCGGATCATGAGGATCCGCTCTTTGTTATATACATAGAATATGGAATTGGACAAAGCTTCTTAAGATGATAGTCCTTCTGCCCGCAAGCGAGCCGTATTGTCGTATACTTCCTTGAGTAAGCGGGAAGGCTGGGTACGGACGGCAGGTTTTGCCAGCACTGTCTCGTTAGGACCAATCACGATGATTTCGTGTGCGGTACCCTTAATGACCGCTCCATCCTTGATGACGGCACCTTCGCCGATGATCGCTCGCTCAATGAGCACATTGCGGCCGATTTCTACGTTCGGCATGACGATACTGTCCTTGATCTTAGTATGGCGGCCAATGATCGATCCGCCGAAAATGACCGAACGTTCAGCACAGCCTTCGAGGGTGCAGCAATCGTGAACCATGGATGCTTTAATTTCGGCGCTGCGGGTTTTGACAGAACCCAGCTTCGTTCGCATTTCGCGCGTATACATCGGCCATTGCTCATTCGGAAATATCCAGTCCCTGCCGCTCAGCAGGTCCATGTGAGCGTCCCATAGACTTTGGACAGTACCGACGTCGCGCCAGTACCCTTTAAATTCATAGGCATGCAGCGGCATGGAACCGGCAAGCATTTTAGGGATGACATCTTTGCCGAAATCATGGCTGGAATGCGGATCATTCGCATCCTCGATCAAATGCTGCTTCAGGAAATCCCACTTGAACAGGTAAATACCCATGGAGGCCAGGTTGCTTACGGGTTGCTCCGGCTTTTCGGCGAATTCTGTAATGCGCTGCTGTTTGTCGATGGACATGACGCCAAAACGATGGGCTTCCTCCCAAGGTACCGGCATAACGGAAATGGTCGCCAAAGCTCCTTGCTTGATATGGGATTTCAGCATTTCGCGATAATCCATGTGATAAATATGATCACCAGACAAAATAAGGACGTTGTCGGGCGAATAGCGGTCCACGTACTCGATGTTTTTATAAATGGCATCGGCGGTGCCTACATATTCATTGTTTCCGGTATTGTCCGTGCCATAAGAAGGGAGCAAAGCGATCCCGCCATTCTCCGTTCTGGGCAAACCCCATGCCTCGCCGTCTCCGATATGCTGGTGGAGTGATTCTGCTTCATATTGTGTCAGAACACCGATGGTATCGATTCCTGAGTTTACGCAATTGCTGAGAGGAAAATCGATAATACGGTATTTGCTGCCAAATGGCACTGCCGGTTTAGCCTGTTTGGACGTGAGAGGAGATAATCTCCGGCCTTCTCCTCCGGCCAACAGCATGGCAATGCAATCCTTTTTGTTCATGTCGTTTTCCCTCCCTGTGGATTTTCAATGTAGTACTTACATAAACGAGATGTGCAGCCCTTGAAACGATCAGAAGATAAAATAGATGAAAAGTTACATTTTATTTTTCAAACCATAAATTCGTTATTCAGTCCGGAAATAAATGGGTAAATTAGTTGTTGGAACATTTAGAAAAGCAGGTGATCATTCCTTGTTATTGTCAGAGCGATCGTCCAAGCAAGCCATTTCAGCAAGCGATATTTACTTGTTTCATGAAGGTACGCTGTATCGCAGTTATTTCACGTTCGGTGCGCACCGGGCGGTTGAGGACGGCCGTACAGGAGTCAGATTTACCGTGTGGGCACCCCATGCGATTCGTGTTGGCCTTGCGTCGGACTGGAATGAATGGAGTGGGCAGAACGATTTATTATATAAGATACCCGATTCGGGAATTTGGACTCGCTTTTTCCCTGGTGTTGAAGAAGGAACTTTTTACAAGTATGAAATAACAGGACCGAACGGCGATACTTTCCTCAAAGCCGATCCATATGCCTTTCATGCGGAGGTCAGACCGGCGACGGCATCCATTGTGCGGTCATTGTCAGGCTATAAATGGAATGACGGAAAGTGGAGAAGCAAGAACAGAGTGCCGTTTCAGAGACCTCTAAACATTTATGAGGTGCATTTCGGCACGTGGAGGCAAAAACCCGGCGGCGATTTTTTCACTTATCGGGAGATGGCTGACGAGTTAATTCCTTATGTCGTAGATATGGGCTACACCCATATTGAAATCATGCCGCTCGCCGAGCATCCTTACGATTTGTCCTGGGGTTACCAGGCTACTGGTTATTTTGCGCCTACAAGCAGATATGGCGAGCCCGAGGATCTCATGTATTTCGTTGATCGCTGCCATCAGGCGGACATCGGGGTACTGCTGGATTGGGTGCCAGGACATTTCACAAAGGATGCTCACGGGCTGCGTATGTTCGACGGGACACCGCTGTACGAATACGGTGATCCGCTAATGGCTGAGAAGCCGGGCTGGGGAACGCTCAGCTTTGATTTCTCGAAGCCGGAAATACGTTCCTTCCTCATTTCCAATGCTCTGTATTGGATGGATGTTTACCACTTTGACGGTCTTCGCGTTGATGCGGTCACCAGCATGATTCGTCTCGATTTCGAGAAGCAGGCTGGTCAGTACCGGCTGAACGATCAGGGAGGCATTGAGAATGTCGAGGCGATTTCCTTTCTGCGGCAGCTCAACCGTACTGTATTCCAATATTATCCTCATGCATTAATGATGGCAGAGGAATCCAGCGCATGGCCGCTTGTGACTGCGCCGATCGAGGATGGAGGGCTCGGATTCAACTACAAGTGGAATATGGGCTGGATGAACGATACGCTCGAATATGTCGAGAAACATTTTCAGCAGCGGCCTAGCTATCACAATTTACTGACCTTTCCGATCTGCTACGCTTATTCGGAAAATTTCATTTTGCCTTTATCACATGATGAAGTGGTTCATGGAAAAAAATCTTTGCTGGACAAAAATCCGGGCAGCTACGAAGAGAAGTTTGCCGGGCTGCGGCTGCTGCGCGGGTATCAGCTTACTTCACCCGGGAAGAAGCTGCAATTCATGGGCGGTGAGTTTGGCCAATTCATTGAATGGAAGGATCAGGACCAGTTGGACTGGTTCCTTCTGGATTATGATTCGCATCGGTGCATGCTGGAATACACGGCTGCTTTGAACAGGCTGTATTTGCAGGAGAGGGCGCTGTGGGAACTGGATCATTCTTTCGACGGCTATCAGTGGATTAACCCGCATGATGCCGCTCAAAGCGTGATTTGCTTCTTGCGTAAGGGCAAGAAAGCGGGAGACACGCTGCTTGTGATCATTAATTTTCAGGCAGTCCCACGAACGGACTACCGTGTAGGCGTGCCAAAACATGGAGAATATACGCTGATATTCAACAGTGACGATTTGGCCTACGGCGGTAACGGGACAATGATAAAAACCTCCTTGGCCTCTGTTAAAATACCTTGGCATGAGCAGTCCCATAGCGTAGTCATGGATATAGCTCCCCTGAGTATGACGATTTGGAAGAAGACGTTGAAGCGACAAACTGCTTCAGCGAAGAGGAGGACGAAGAAAAAATGAAAATTCTGTTCGCCGCGGCGGAAGTTGCGCCGTTCATCAAAACGGGTGGCCTGGCCGATGTCATTGGAGCATTGCCGAAAGCGCTGCACGAGGCCGGACACGATGTCCGAATCGTGCTGCCGAAGTACCGGGATATGTCCGCTGCTTACAGTGACCTCCTTGAACACTGGGGGGCGGTTGAAGTTCCGGTTGGCTGGCGTCGGCAGTACGGTGGGATCGAGTATTTGGCTTGGGAGGAAATCCCGGTATATTTTATCGATAACGAATACTACTTTGGCAGGGAAGGGGTGTACGGCTACTGGGACGACGGGGAGAGATTTGCATTTTTGAACCGGGCTGTGCTGGAGATTCTGCCTGCGATCGATTTCTGGCCAGACGTACTGCACTGTCATGATTGGCACACCGCGATGATTCCCCTATTACTGCAGGAACACTTCCGCCATCACCCTAATTACGCTGGCATTCGTACCGTATTTACCATTCACAATCTGCTGTATCAAGGGCTATTTCCTGACGAGGTGCTTGGTGACCTGCTGAGCTTGCCGCACACTTATTATACGCCGGAGGGCGTCGAATATAACGGTGCTGTAAGTTTTATGAAAGCAGGCTTGGTGTTTTCAGATCATGTTACAACAGTAAGCCCGACTTATGCGGAGGAGATCAAGACACCGTATTACGGTTACGGGTTGGACGGACTGCTGCGTTCCCTCGGGGACCGATTGTCGGGAATTGTCAACGGCGTGGATACGAAGCTGTACAACCCGGCGACAGACGAGGTACTGGCCGTCCGGTACAAGTCAAGCGCAAAGAAGAAGCAGGAGAATAAGGAGGCTTTGCAGGAGGAGTTGGGCCTGCCTGTATCCGCCAGGACGCCTCTCGTAGCGATGGTTACACGGCTTGTTGAGCCAAAAGGGCTTGATCTGGTCATCCGCATTTTGGATGAGTGGCTGGCCTCTGACGATATTCAATTCGTCATTCTTGGTACAGGCGACAGGGCGTATGAGGATTGGTTCAGAGAAGCGGCGCATCGTCACCCTGCAAAGCTGTCGGCGCAATTACTGTTCAGTGACGCATTGTCCCGGAAAATATATGCAGGCAGCGACCTGTTCCTGATGCCCTCCAAATTCGAGCCCTGCGGAATTAGCCAGCTGCTGGCACTGCGTTATGGCAGTATCCCGGTCGTCCGTGAAACCGGAGGGTTGAACGATACGGTAAAGTCCTACAACGAGGCGACCGGAGAAGGGAACGGATTCACGTTTGCGAATTTCAATGCCCACGACCTGCTGTACACATTGCGCCGGGCAATCGAATTTTATCATCAGCAAGATCACTGGAAACAGCTGCTTCGCAATGCCTTTGCTGGAGATTACAGCTGGGCGGTGTCGGCCAAACAATATATCGATATCTATGAACGAGTTGCGAGAGATGCTTGAACAACTACAAATCCCCCAATCCTTCGATTCAACCCGAGGAGTTGGGGGATTTGTAGTTCCCGCAGATCAAGCCAGCTAGTTCAGCTTACGGCATAGTATGCGGTATCCGTACGGATCAAGGCTGATATTCATGATGCCTTTATCCGGCATCACGCGTTCGCCTGTCAAAGCATCATACCAGTCGTTCGTGTCCATCGGATGCGACAGCGTACGCTTCTTACCGGTATTGTTCATCCAGATCGTAAAATGGACCTTGTCGTCGAGCCGCTCGTAAATGATGCATGGATCATGAATGTCCGCATGCAGGAAGCGGAAGCGGCCTTGGCGCAAGGCGGCGTGCTTCTTACGCAGAGCGATCATCAGTTTATAGAAATCATACAGCTCGCGATCCTGTTTATGGGGATCCCAGACCATACATTTGCGGCAATCGGGATCGCCATTTCCCGATATACCGACTTCATCGCCGTAGAAAATGCATGGTGTTCCCATATAGGTGAAAAGAAAGACGACGCATAGCTTCAGCTTACGCTTGTCATGTCCTACGCTGGTCAGCAGCCTAGGCGTATCATGGCTGCACAGCATGTTGAAAATAACCTCATTGGTTTGCTGCGGATAACGCATGATGAGCGAGCCCATCTCATTGGAGAAGCTGTATCCGTCCATGCCTCCGTTAAAGAAGGTTAGCACTTTGTCAGCGAAGGGATAGTTCATGACGGAATCGAATTGATCCCCGAGCAGCCAGTTGAGGGAATCGCTCCAGACCTCTCCGATAATATAAGCATCCGGATTGGCCGTTTTGACGACTTTCCTGAAATCGCGCCAGAAATGATGGTCAATTTCATTGGCGACGTCAAGGCGCCACCCGTCAAGATTGATTTCTTTGATCCAATATTCCGCTACGCCAAGCAAATATTCCTTCACTTCAGGATTCGCAGTGTTGAATTTCGGCATATTGCCAAAAAATCCGAACGTATCGTAAGTTGGAATACCGTTCTTAATGGACACTGGGAATTCATTAATATGGAACCAGTCAATATACTTAGAATCCTGCCCATGCTTCAGCACATCCTGAAAAGGAGGAAACTGCTCGCTGCAATGGTTGAATACGGCGTCGAGCACAACTCGGATCCCTTTTTCATGGCAAGCCGCGACTAGCCGCTTTAACAGCGCGTTGTCCCCAAAATGAGGATCGACACTCTTATAATCGACCGTATCGTATTTGTGATTAGAGGGGGAGGTGAAAAGCGGTGTAAAATAAATAGCGTTAATGCCAAGGTCGACTAAATCGTCCAGATGATCCAGAACACCTTGCAGATCGCCCCCGAAAAAATTGTCGATCTTTGGCGTTCCTCCCCAGGGTTCGATTGGCTTAGGATCGTTAGACGGGTCGCCATTCGCAAAGCGCTCAGGCATTATTTGATAAAACACAGCCTCTTTGGCCCATTCCGGCACTTTAAAAACGTCAATCTCATGAATATAAGGAAATTCGTACAACTCGCCCGGCGGAGTAGGCGGCTCGTGTCCGATCCCGCTGTCCTGCATATAAACTGTTTCGCTGCCGGCAACCAGTTTAAAGGCGTAGGAGAGCCGTTTGTAATTCGGCTTCACAGCGATTTCCCAGTAATCAAACATCGCGTCATGGGCCGCTTTTTCCATGGCCAATTCCTGATAAGTCCTCTGCCAGTCGTACTTGTCCCCGGTCATGGCAAATACTTGCTCTATATCATCTCTTTTGGTGCGCACACGCAAATGAATCGTTGTCGGATTGTAAGCATAAGCCCATTTATCGCGAGGCACGTGGTACAAAGCTTCAAGCAGCATGCGGCCACCTCCTTAACATCTGCTACAGCTAATTAATAACCAGCTCTCCCTTGGTATGAACCATTATTCCCTGAATAAGAGGAGGCCATGAGCTGCGTTTTATAATGTATAAAATCATTGATTCAGGTAACGCGATGCTGTGATAAAGTTCATTGTTGTTGATAAAAGAATGAATCACGAGGGTTCGGAGAGTGGATTTTAATGGTAATCATATAGGTTCTAATCGGGGAGTGATCTAAATAACATGAAAAAGAGCAATTGACCGCGGGTATAATAGATGAAGAAAGGATGAAAGAAAAATGTCGAAAATTTCTTTTGCATATATATGCATAATGATCTATAATTAGCCCAGTGAAATCATGAGACGATGATTAATTTTCATAACTTAGCAAGGAGAGAGAGACATGAAAAAATGGGGTACATTATTGATGGCGGTACTGTTGCTTACGACTGTACTGGCAGCTTGTGGACAAGCCAAAGAAACCAAGGACAGCTCGCAAGGATCTGCCACGCCGGCAGCGAAGAAGCTGGTTCTCGGATTGAGCGCCGATTTCCCGCCATATGAGTTCCATATCAAGAATGACAAAGGGGAAGACGAGATCGTCGGATTCGACGTGGAAATTGCTAAAGAAATCGCCAAGGATATGGGTGCAGAGCTCGAAATCAAGGATATGGTGTTCTCATCCCTGCTCAATGAGCTGGGCAGCGGCCGGGTGGACATCGTCATTTCCGGATTGAGCCCGACGCCTGAGCGTGCGAAAGAAATCGAAATGTCGCAAATCTACTACAACGCCAAACAGGCAGTCGTTGCCCGCGAAGCGGACAAAGATAAATATTCCACGCTTGAATCGCTGGAAGGCCTTAAGATCGGCGTTCAGAAGAGCTCAATCCAGGAGGACATCGCTAAAGAAATTCCTGGTGCTAAGCTGACCTCTCTGGCGAAGATTTCTGACATCATCATGCAGCTGAACTCGGGGCGTGTTGATGTGGCTATTATCGAGGGCCCTGTTGCCGAATCGTTCGTGAAGAATGTAGACGGCATCGTCATTACCGATGCGGAGCCTGTAACAGAGGATGAAGGTTACGTCGTAGGCATTAAGAAGGGCAACAAGGAGCTGCTGGATCAAGTGAATGCCACATTGGATCGCCTGATCCAGGACGGCAGCATTGAGAAATTTGTACAAGAAGCCAGCGATCTGTCCATTAGATAACTTGGCTTTGGTCATGCGATGATAAGACAACCTGGCAGAAAATAGCGGAGAAAATTCGCTATTTTTCTGTTTTTAACGAAACGGGCGCTGTAATTGGAGGTATGATAGGCTTATGAACTTTTTTACTGATTTTGCAACGATGTTTTGGGAATACCGCAGTTATTTTCTAACCGGACTGCAGTACACGTTATGGCTTGCCGCGTTAGGCGTTTTGTTCGGGTTCATTCTTGGATTGTTTGTCGCTTTGATCCGGATGTCGCCATGGGGAATCGTACGCTTTATCGGACATGCCTGGGTTGAGTTTCTGCGCGGAACGCCGATGCTAGTACAGCTGATGATCATTCACTACGGCTTATCTTACATGTTTGATATCAATTTTGATCCGATTGAATCGGGGGCGATTACGTTGTCCATTAACAGCTCGGCTTATTTAGCGGAAATATTCCGCGCGGGCATTCAGGGCGTGGATCGCGGTCAAAGCGAAGCGGCGCGTTCGCTCGGGATGACGCAGGGTCAAACGATGCGTTTCATTATTATTCCGCAGGCGATCAAAAACGTGCTGCCGGCGATTGGCAACGAGTTCGTCGTTATCGTCAAGGAATCGTCGATTGTTTCCTTTATCGGGGTGACCGAAATAATGTTCCAGGCGGGCGCCGTTCAAGGGATTACGTATAACGGCATGATGCCGTTCCTGATTGTTGCCGTGATGTATTTTATCGTCACATTTACGCTTTCCCGTATTTTGGGCCGTTTTGAAAGGAGGCTGCAGGCTAGTGATAACCGTTAAGAATTTGCATAAAAAATTCGGCCAGCTGCATATTTTAAAAGGCATTGACCTGGAAATCAACCGCGGAGAGGTCGTCGTCGTTATCGGGCCGAGCGGATCGGGAAAAAGCACCTTCCTGCGCTGTCTGAACCGGTTAGAGGAGCCGTCCAGCGGCGAAATCCATTTCGAAGGAGAGCTTATTACCGGCAAGAATCATAATATCAACAAAACCCGTGAGAAAATGGGAATGGTATTTCAGCATTTTAACCTTTTTCCACACAAAACGGTGCTTGAGAATATTATGATGGCTCCGCTCCAGGTGAAAAAACAGGCGAAGCAGGACGCAGAGGCCTTCGCGCTTCAGTTGCTGCGCAAAGTGGGTCTGGAGGAGAAGAGCGGGGCTTACCCTTCCCAACTGTCAGGAGGACAGAAGCAGCGCATCGCCATCGCTCGCGCCCTGGCGATGGAGCCGCATGTGATGCTGTTTGACGAGCCGACGTCCGCACTCGATCCCGAGATGGTGGGCGAGGTTCTGGAAGTCATGAAGGAGCTGGCTACAGGCGGGATGACGATGGTTATCGTCACGCATGAAATGGGCTTCGCCCGCGAGGTCGGCGACCGCATCTTGTTTATGGATCAAGGCGTTATTATCGAGCAGGGCAGCCCGCAGCAGGTGTTCGGTTCGCCGCAGAATCAGCGGACGCAGGATTTTTTAAGCAAAGTTTTGTAATTGGTAATTAGAAAATAGCATTGCAAAGGCATGACCAAGGGTCATGCCTTTTTGGTGTTACCTCCAATAATTTAAATTTTTGTCACGGTTTTCATCATTGTTTTTTCTTGATAAATACTGGTTTTAATACCATTGGTAACATTTGCATGGTCCATAGGTTACAAAATTGTGATATATTCATTACGGCCGAAACACTGCCAAGGCAGGTACGGGGGACGACTTATGACAAGCAATGCTAGTACAAGGTGACAGCATGGTATGTCTTGGGGTGAAGCGCTGATGATCCGGCGCCGGGAGCTATCCTTTTTTCCGAATCCGACAACTAACTCCGCAGGCCAAGTTAAAGGAGGAGCATCATGTTTAAACAACGTAAAGGTCTTCGCAAATTGGGGATGGGAATTAAGTCAGCCATGATTGCGGCAGGGTTGTTAGGTGCACTGCAGGCCGTGCCAGCATATGCGGATTCAGTACATACGGCAAAGAATGGAGACACCTTCTATTTTCTCGCCAAGCAGTACGGAGTCAATTTGGACAAGCTGATGAAAGCGAATCCGAGCATAGAAGCTACGAATATTTACGAAGGTTTAAAAATCACGATACCGGGACAAAACATGCAGGCGCTTACCGCCACAGAAACTGAGGTTCAACCGCTCTCTACGCTAAAAGTACTAACGGCGGACCGGGTCGTACAGGCCTGGGGTAAATCGTTTAACTACAAATCCACAGTAAAGGTCAAAGCGACAGCTTACTCTGCGGCTGCCAGCGAAAACGGGAAATGGGGCCCTGTCGACTATTATGGCAATCCTTTGAAGCTTGGAACGATCGCCGTTGATCCAAACGTCATTCCGATGGGCACCAAAGTGCTGGTCACCGGACACAGCCATCCTGATCTGCCGAAGAACGCCTTCGTCGCCACAGCGACTGACCAGGGCGGCGCGATCAAAGGAAACCGCATCGACATCTTTATTCCGGCGAGCCCGCAGAAAGTTAACGAGTTTGGTTTTCAGGATGTCACGCTATATGTTTTGGATTAGTATGAATTTAAGCTATGATTAGATTATCTTAAAAAAGGGACGTCCACTGCGAGATCTGGGGATCTGCAGGGATGTCCTTTTTTGCCTGCAAGCTGGTGCTGGTTATAGTGCTTTGTTATAAGATAGCAGCTCGGGAATCGTTACGAAGCGATAGCCGCGATTCCGCAGCACCTTAATAATATCGGGCAGAGCCTCGATAGTTCCCGTCAAATTGGAACCCGTACCGCCTCCGGCATGCTGCAGCACGATGGATCCCGGACCGACGGCGCTCAGCACGTTACGCTTGACCTTCTCTTTGCTTAGCGCTTTCCAATCGAGGGAATCGACGTTCCAGTTAATGATTTTGTAGCCTCGCCGCTTGGCCCATTTAAGCTGCTCCTCGTTAATTTCTCCGTAGGGGGGACGAATGAGGCGAGGTTTGTAACCGATAATCCGTTCGATCACTTTCTCGGTGCGCTCAATTTCGTTTTTGAATTCCTGGACGGATTGTTTCTTAAACAAAGGGTGGCTGTAGGAATGGTTGCCGATGATATGCCCTTCAAGGTGAATTCTTCGCAGCAGCTCCGGATGCTTCTTCGCCCGGCTGCCTACGACGAAGAAAGTGGCTTTGACGCCGTGTTTCTTCAGTATATCCAACACTTTAGGGGTGAAGCGGGGATCGGGAACATCATCGAAGGTCAGGGCGACCTGCTTGACCTCAGGACCGCTGAACTTGAACGTTTCCGAGTATTTCCGCCGGAGCTCTCCCAGCGTCATTGGCTTAGTTTCAGCCTTCACGGCTTGTTTGGAGGAGGTGGGTTCCGGGTTTGACACGGGTTCGGCAGGCGCGGGGGCCATTCCCGTAACTAGCGCCAGGCATAATAGCCATGCGACCGGCGCTTTGAAGAGTTTGGACATGGATACCTTCTCCTTTGATCGCTGAATGGTTATTTACTGGTATGCCCAAAACTCGACATAAATATGACCTCTTCTGCAAGGGTGTGCTATTTGTCACAGACTTGCCCGCGCAAAAATAGCATCTTTAGATAAAGCAGTGAAGCAGTAGAATGCTTATTTGTAGTGAGGTGAGAGGCATGGCGGTTGTGATGACAAATGTAGAAGTAGCCCCGAACATATTCAGGTTAAAAGCAGCAGGATCATATACGGGACGGATGGGCCAGTTCTATATGGTTCGGGCTTGGGATAAGTATCCACTGCTCTCCAGGCCGCTCAGCATCTTTGACCGGGACGAGGGAGGCATCGAGTTTCTATATCAGCTGGCGGGGGAAGGCACGAAGCTTCTCAGCGCTTTACGGCCTGGCGATGAGCTTCAATTGGAAGGCCCGTTTGGAAATGGATTCCCGGAAGTGCCGGCTGAAGAAAAAATCGCTCTGGTCGGGGGTGGGATCGGCGCAGCTCCGTTGTTCTACGCGCTTTGCGAGTATTCTGCTGCGGACGTGTATTTGGGATTTAGCCGGGAGGCTTACTTGGTGCAGCAATTCGAAGCGGCGACGACCGGTAACGTAATAGTGGATGTGGGCGGTATTGTGCTGAATAAGGTCGATTTTAACGCTTACGATACCATTATTGCTTGCGGGCCGGAGCCGATGCTCCAGGCTGTGCAGCGCAGAAAGCAGGAATCCGCCAATGCGGCCAAAGTGTACGTATCGCTGGAAAACCGCATGGCGTGCGGCATAGGGGCTTGTCTCGTGTGCAGCGTAAAATGCCGGGATCAACGGCGTAGGGTCTGCGCGGACGGACCGGTATTTTTGGCGGAGGAGGTAGTATTCGAATGATTGATTTGTCGTGCAGCATCGCGGGCGTACATTTTAAAAATCCGGTCGTTATGGCTTCAGGAACATTCGGTTTCGGCCGGGAATACGGCTCGTTGTACGATATTAACCGATTGGGCGGCATCTCCGGTAAAGGATTGACCCTGCATCCAAAGGAAGGCAACCACGGAATGCGCGTATTCGAGACGCCTTCCGGCATGCTGAACAGCGTAGGTTTGGAGAATCCGGGCGTAGCGTCATTTCTGTGCGAGGAATGTGAGTACTGGGCAGGCTTGAAGCTTGCGAGAATCGCTAATCTGGGCGGGAATACGCTGGAGGAGTATGTAGAAGGAGCACGGCTGATCGAGGAGGATGCACTCCGCCGCAGGGTGTCCGGAAATCAGGCGGTTGATATGATTGAGCTTAATATATCCTGTCCGAACGTCAAAGCAGGCGGTATGGCTTACGGTATTAAGACGGCGGTTGCCCGCGAGGTTGTCAGGGAAATCCGCCAGGCGACGACGCTGCCATTAATGGTCAAGCTGTCTCCAAATGCCGAGGATATCGTGCAAATGGCGGTGATGTGCGAGGAGGAAGGGGCGGATGCTGTCTCCCTAGTTAATACCTTTTCTGCCATGAAGATTGATATATATAAGCGGCGCAGCGTGTTTGACAATCTGTACGCTGGTCTATCGGGCCCGGCAATTAAGCCGATTGCACTGCGTATGGTGCATCAGGTGAGCAAAGCGGTCACCCTTCCCATAGCCGGGATGGGTGGTATACAGTGCGCTGAGGATATTGTGGAGTATATTATGGCAGGTGCAGCGGTCGTTCAGGTAGGGACTCACAATTTCGTCCATTTGCGGGCAGGGGAGCAGTTGGTTGACGGGCTGCAAGCTTTTATGGAGCGAGAAGGGATCTCGTCATTGGATGAGATTCGAGGGATTGTTTAAATGGATCGATTTGCGGATATTGCTCTGCAAGAGATAGCTATTGGCAAGGATATTCTGCTCATTGTTTCCGGGGGAGAGCGGCATATCGGAGCGTCGTCGACCGCCTACTTGAACGAAGGGCAGATGCATGTCCAGACTTGCGCTGTGCCTGGCCATAAGGAACATGTATTAAGCGAAGGACTGGCTATGCGGGCCGCCGAAATGCTAAGCCGAACGGTCACGGTCGTCATGGGCATTCATTATGATCAGCTTAGCCGCGAGGAGATTAGTGCGATTAGCGGGCATGTATCCCGTCTCATGGAAGAATACTTGCTCCGGCAGGTAGGTACCAGGTTTGAACATCAATCAAATCAGGGTAATGAATAGGAGCGGACCTTGCAAGGTAGCTCCTATTTTTCATCCAAACATTGCTTTTCAAGTGATATAGGGGATAACATGGATAGCGTAAACTTATTTGCAGGATAGGGAGAATGGAGGATTTGCATTGGTGCAAGGGAAGATAAATGAAGATAAATTTCGGCGCAGCGCCGTATCGGTTGAAGAGGCCCAAGCTAAGGTGCTGGCCCATGTCCGGCCGGCCGAAAGCGAGCTTGTTCCGATATTGGAGGCTGGTCACCGCGTTCTAGCCAGCGATGTACAAGCCCCGCATCCTTTTCCTCATTTCCGCCGATCGGGGATGGATGGTTATGCCATACATAGCTTGGATACGATAGGATGCCATAGCGCCCAGCCCGTTAAATTGGAGGTCATTGACGAAATTCCCTGCGGATCGCTACCTTCGGCAAGCGTTGCCCTTGGAACAGCCTCCAGAATTATGACCGGAGCGAAGGTGCCGGACGAAGCGGATGCCGTCATTATGCTCGAGATGACTGAAGCCACTGAACAGGACGGAAAAAGGTATATTCTCATCAAGCGGGAGATCGAGCCGGGCAAAAACATTACACCGGCAGGTTTCGAGCTTGCCGAAGGCGATTTAATCATGGAGAAGGGGCGGCGCATCGGGCCGGGCGAAGTATCGGTGCTGGCAACGTTCGGCATTCACCAGGTTCCTGTAGCGAGAAAGCCGCGAGTAGCCGTTTTCTCCACCGGTTCGGAGCTGCTTGCCATCGATGAGCCGCTGCAGGACGGCAGAATCCGCAACAGCAACACATATATGCTTGTCCATCAAATTCGGGAGGCCGGGGGCGAACCCTATATGCTTGAAGCGATTGAGGACGATCTCTCGGTGGCACGGCAGCGCGTAAAGGAGGCTTTTGCCGAATATGACATCGTCATTACGACCGGGGGCGTCTCTGTTGGCGACTATGATATCATGGCCGAACTAGTGCGGGAGCAGTCGCTGGAGATGCTGTTCAACAAGGTGACGATGCGTCCGGGGAGCGTCACTACCGCAGCCGTAAAAGAGGGGAAGCTGTTGTTTGCCCTCTCCGGGAATCCCGGAGCATGCTTCGTCGGCTGTGAATTGTTCGTCCGTCCGTTTATCGGGGCGATGCTGGGCGTTCGCGAGCCGTTTCTACCAAAAATTCAAGCGGTGCTAGGCAGGAATTATGCAAAGGTGAACAATTTTACCCGGTTTGTCCGAGGCAGCCTGGCGTTCGAGAATGGACGGATTGTTGTCTATCCGGCATCGCTGGATGAATCGAGCGTCATGATCACGATCAAGGACAGCGATGTGCTCATCGTTATACCTCCTACGAATCAAGGAGTGCAGGCGGGACAACTCGTCGATGTGCTCGTGCTGCCCAGAGGAAGCCGGGGCTGAGTACTAGAACAGTAATACAAAGAAAGGGAGGGGCATATATGCCGGTTATCCAAATTGTCGGGTATAAAAACAGCGGCAAAACGACGTTGATCGGCAAGCTGCTGGAAATTTTCAATGCCATGAATTTGAGGGTCGCCGTCATTAAGCATGACATTCATGGATTTGAAGCGGACCGCGAGAGCACCGACACGTTTCGCCACCGCCGGGCTGGAGCGGTGGCGACGGCCATTACTTCTCCCTGGCGCACTGCGATCATAGAAGAACGGGAAACGGTGCTCAGCGGCCTGATCAATCATTTCGAAGCCTATGATCTGACTATTGTAGAGGGTTTCAAACAGGAGGATTATCCCAAAATTGTGTTGATCCGCAGTCGGGAGGACCTTCCGCTGCTGGAGGAGTTGACGGAAATACGCGCCGCCGTGTTCAGGCAGGACGCCGGAAACTGCTTGGATAACAATGGTACAGGCGGCGTGTTGGCTGGCTCCGATCTTCCGTGTTACCATATTGATGACGTTGAAGAATTGGCTAAGCTAATCATCGTATCGGTATTATCATTGAATCATTGACGAGAAATCCCCCTCTGGGCGATCCAGAGGGGGATTTCATATGCACAAGGATATATCGGTTAGGAGTCGGAGCTTGCCCGCCGCTCGATGGCTTCGGACATCGTTTTATCGGTAAGGTGGGCATATACTTCCGTTGTCTCAGTTGAGGCATGCCCAAGCTGCTCCTTGGTTTTGTAAATATCATTTTGCAAGTAGTAATCGGTCGCGAATGAGTGGCGCAGCTTGTGAACTGTTAAATAAGGTTTGCCGAATCGTTTAGCGTATTTGATGATCATAGCCTGGATCGCCCGCTTCGTCATCCGTTTGCCGTCCTTCTGGCCGTTCGGAAGGGCGACGAACAGAGCCTTTTCCCGTTTGGGTGTATTATAGCGCGCTTGGCGCAGCTCTAAATATTCGGTCAGCTCGTCCTTGGATTGCTCGCGGAAGTATACCGGCGTTTTAAAGGTCTCGTCATTGTTTCCTTTTCGATATACATAAATGATTTTATTGGTTATATCGAGATCGTCGATGTTCAAATTGACGACCTCGGATACGCGCAGGCCCGAATTGAGGATCAGGCTCGCGATGCAGGCGTCCCGTTCTTTATTAAGCTCGTGAGCATATAGCGCCTGCTTGTTATTTTGCACATCGGCTCCGTAGCCTTCGCGTATATATCCGATGAATTCCAGCAGTTCGTCCTCTTCAAGCAGCTTTCCTTTCAGCTTGGCCGCCGTATCCTTGGGCTTATGTATCCGTTTAATCTCGACTTTAGCCATGATATTGCGCTTTAGTAGGGGATAAAACTCCTCATCCTCGGCGATTTGGCTTAAATAATGGAAGAGGGAGCGTAGGGACGACATTTTGCGTGATATGGTAATTTTGGAGTTGTTGCCTTCCACTCGCGTCGTCAAATGAAGGCGGAAGCCTACGATACTGTCCATCCGCAACGTCTCCAAATCGAGCAGCGTTACTTCGGCGTTCGATGCTGCGGGAGAGAGGCCTTCGGCGCGAAGCCAGTTAAAGAACGCTTCATAGTCGCGAATGTACTCCAGCAAGGTCGAGGGGGAAAGATCCGGGAGCTTGTAATCAATGAATTGCTGGACGAACCAGGGCATATGAACAACTTTTTCATCCAGCTTTTTCCGATCTATCGCTTTTTGTATATTCATAAGGGCTGTACCTCCGAATCCAACAATGTTGATTCTATTGTAGCATAAACCAGTCGCACACTGGCGAAGGAGGGCGCAACGAGAAAACGAAAACGAGAACGAGAAAACGAAGAAATAAGTAATAAATAGCTTGAATTTGCCAGCATTACGGCATTATAATGAAAAACACACTATATGAAAAATTCATAATAGGGAAACTAATTCATTGCGCTTCCTAGTCACTTTTATATATTATTCAACATGCAGCTCGCTCTAGTAAATTCATTCAAGTAAAAAGCGCAGTTGAAACAGCGAAGGCAGCAAAGATTATATTCTAATCTTAAGAATGCGGCCTCATGCTATAATAAATGGATGCCATCGAAATCGACGCAGATGAAGAAGGGGCATCAGACGGCTACGAATACATCGATAGTGAAATCAAATCCTTTCTCGACGGAGAATTTGCACGGATCGCCAAACGGAAGGTCGAAAAGAATCCGGCAGCGGAGCATGCTCCAACCAAAATAGGCCGGTTCATCGTCGAGCCAGGTTATGAACTCGATAGCAGTCCGATATGTTCGCCCGGTTGCGCGGGGCCGATAATAAAGAGGATTTCAAGAACTCCTGCGACGACCTCGTCCGCAGCTATTTGGATACAAGCTCGGTTCGGGGCGGGGCGTTAATTGTTGTACAGGCAACTTTGCCGAAATATTCCGATGATCCGTACATCTTCGTATTAAAATGCGACTTCGAGCAAAAAATCGCCAGAATATCCGATGAATGCAGCCTGACCAGTCAGGTGGAAATGGCGATCAGTACACGAAATATGAAGTCCATTCAGGCAAAATGGGAGCCTGAGCAGGTCGCGGAGGCTGCCGAGCGCATTGTGGAAATTAAACCGGAAATCGAGCTTAAATTCAGAATCGGGGATACGCTTGTCAAAGGACGTCTCGCCGAATTTGCCGACCAAATCCATATTGCACAGCTGAACGGCCGTTACGCCGTTACATTAGAGAGGGATTCATTTGTGTTCGATAAAGCCTTCTCTCCAGTGGAACTGATGCAGCCGGAGCCGTTTGAGGTCGTAGCCGAAGCGGATTGCCGAGAAGAGGGCTGACCCAAGCGATGACGATGTTCCGTTCTAATCCATATGATTAATGTGATTAATTAATTTTATTATTAATGACGTTAATTAAACAAGAATAACTAAGTCACATCTTGATGTATTCGAAATTAATTTAACGATAGATTTGACGTTAGGTTTGACTTGACGGCAGAAAAAGAGTAGCAGAAAAAGTAGATATGGTATGTATGCTGATTGGTGCGGATATTCGAAGCTCGCGAATATGCAGCTTCCTGGCTCTGTCTGAGCGTCGCGCAAAAAGTTATTCTCGTTCTCTGTTGCCAAGCATTTGCTTGCTGTGGCTAGCAGAAATTTGAGGTACCATTCTTTTCGTTGAGAGAAGCAAGAATTCTAATGGTTGCCATATTCGTTATTCAGTTGAAAATGAGCTCTTAGGAATTCTAGTGGTTGTTATTCACGTTATTCACGCCGAAATCGTCGCAGCAATAAATAATTGCTAAAATAGCGGCATATACAACCGTTAGATTCTCAAGACCGTGATGCATCCGCGGAATAACAGCGATAGCAACCGTTAAGTAGTATGAACCGTCATACGACAATCGTTAGGGGAACATCAACAGCCAGCATCGACCGTTAGGTAACGTCTAGTGTCAACATTAAGTGATAGGTTACATCAACAAATCAAGCGCAGTCGTAAGTATCGTCAACTACCAACGATCTGGCGGTAATCGTTAGGTTGTAACAATCGATAGGTAATAACACCCGTCAGCATCAATCGTAACATCACCTGCCAGCAACACCTATCAGCAACACCTATCAGCGGAAACCCAACATCTTCCAGCAGCAGTCGTTGGGTAGACTCAACCGTCTGGCCACAGACGAAATAATTAATAATATTAACTAAAGGCCTGTGGCTAGAATGTCGATGATGTCGATGATGTTGATGTTCTCACCCATAATGAAGAGTTTGCTAGAAGATAGGCGAGGGAGAACCAATCGTGTTCCCGTCCTTGGCAGAGATGACTTGCTACCTAAAATGAAAACCTGTTTCGGCGAGAAATACCGAAACGCTCATAGGCGGTGACCTTGTCCGTTTAGCCAACTGTGTGAACGCTGTATATGCGAGTCTTGGCACAACATTTGTTTCTGATCTGACAAAGCCTTAATGCGCAAACAAACCTGAGGTCGAAAGAACCCCAGGTTTGTCGCTTATAACTCCAATTTTTCGATTTCGGATTTTAGCTTATTTGCGGAATGCTGGAATTTCTCCAGTTCCTCTCCGCTGAGCTTCAAGTCAAGCACTTCACGCACCCCTGTACGGTCAACGATACTTGGCACCCCCAGGTATACGTCGGACACCCCGTTATAGTTGCTCAACAGGGTAGAGACATTAAGCACGGAGCCATCGTCCTGAAGAATGGAAGTGACGATCCGATCCAGTGCGAGCGCAATAGCATAGAAGGTAGCACCTTTGGCATTGATGATTTCATAGGCTGCATTTTTGGTGCTGTTAAAAATGTTTGTGCGTTCTTCCTCTGAGAATTCCAGATCGATGCCTGCGACGTTGGCCAGGCTCCAGAGCGGAACCTCCGTGTCGCCGTGCTCGCCGATAATATGCGCATGAATACTGCGCGGATTGATTTTCTTGTTCTGGCCGATCAAATAACGGAAGCGTGCACTGTCCAGAAGCGTTCCGGAACCGATAACGCGGTTGGATGGGAAGCCGCTTTTCTTAAGGGATACGTAAGACAGAATGTCCACAGGATTCGTTGCAACGAGAATGATTCCGTGGTTATTGTATTTTACGATATTCTTGATAATGCTGTCGAAAATTCCCGCATTGCGCTTAAGCAGGTCAATCCGCGTCTCGCCAGGCGCTTGGGAGGCTCCGGCCGCGATGATGATGATATCAGCATCTTTGCAATCGCTGTAATCGCCCGCCCACAGCTTGACGCCGCCGGTAAAAGGGAGGCCATGATTCATATCCAGGGCTTCTCCAATGGCTCTGTCTTTGTTGGCGTCGATAAGCACCAGCTCGGATACCCTCTCGCGAAGGAGCAATGTATAAGCCGTGGTCGCTCCTACAGCACCTGTTCCAATAATAACAACTCGGCTAGATCGCAATTGTGTTGTCAATGTTTCATCTCCTTCTAAATATATGACGAATATGTATTCACCTAATTTCATTGTACATGAATCATTTCAAATTAAAAGCATGTAGCTTAAGTTTTAAAGGCTAAAATTTGAGCTTTACCGCTGCGGACTTCAACATGGAATACGTCGGGCTTTTGCTAATTTTTGAGTTTTTTCACAGATTCTAAATGAGAACTTTGTAACCAGAGGGTAACCTTTCTGTAAGGACGTAACCCCTCTTTTTATATTATCCTAGTAATACACATGGAGAGAGGGAAATGGTGATAAGCATGATGATGTCGAATAACAACCAGATGGAAACTAGAAAAAAAATTCGCAAAAGGCCGCGCAAAAAATTCAGACAGCCTATTATTTTATTGGCATTAGTATTATCCTCTGTGGCTTTAATTATGTCCGCAATCGTAGGGATATCGCACATCAATTTCAAAACTGTTAAAACGAACAGTGCTTCAGTTATTATCCCTAAATTAGCCGGAGGCAACGAGAAAGCCCAGCTTCCAGACAAAATTCCCGCGGAAAGCGAGCCTGATTCTGAATCCACGCAGCCCTCGAAGAATAACCATGAACCGCAGAATAGCAAAGATTCACCAGCCGGCACTAATGAGCCGACTAACCCGCCCAAAGCTGCCCAACCTAAGGTGGCTTACCTGACCTTTGATGACGGTCCAAGCAAGTATACTGACGATATTGTATCCATACTGAACGAACATGGTATTCATGCTACGTTTTTTGTCATCGGCAACCAGATTAAAGGTTATGAGGGTTCCATTAAAGCCGCATCTGAACAGGGAAACTACATCGGTTTACATAGCATGACCCATAACAAAAAGATATTGTACAACAGCGGCAGCTCTGCTAATTTCCTCAAGGAATTCAAGAAGGCACAGGGCATGGTTGAGGATATAACTGGAACAGCTCCTTGGCTCATTCGCGCGCCCTACGGCAGCAAACCGCAGATTGGCAAGGAGTTTCGCAACGATATCGTGAAGGCAGGCTTTAAAATGTGGGATTGGACGATAGACTCCAAAGATTGGAAATACACGGGAAAGCCGGATAAAATCATGCAAGAAGTCAAGCGCCAGACGCATCGGGACGTAGAGGTCATTTTGATGCATGAGAAAGCGCAGACGGTCGAAATCTTGCCGGAAATCATTCAGTATTTAACAGATAAGGGTTATGCTTTTGCCGTATATAAGCCGGAGCAGCATTTCTCCGTCAATTTTGCTGGGGATTCCCGCTTGTAATTTCCTTATTGGAAGCTATTAATCTATGATTTTTATCTTATGATATAATATGAAATGCAGCTTGATCCTGGTAAGCGAGGTGCTGATAGTTGAGTTTATGGTATAAATTAACCGGAGCGCTGCTGATTTTTTGCCTGCTTCTGACAGCATGTTCCTCCCAGCAAGGCGAGACAGTAAGTCCGGTTCAGGATGAATCCGTTGAGGAAGGGCAAGTCATTACGATTGAGAATCCCCAGGTACTAACGGAGCAGACAGCCGCCAATACAAAAGACGGGAAGCAGTATCAAATTCAGACGAGGCTGACTGACTTCCATCTGCTTAGCGAGAATTCGGGCATTGCCTGGGGGGCGACTCGCAGTGAGCTGCGCCTGTATCTTACGCAGAATAGCGGCAAAACCTGGACGAGCATATCACCGGCCGCTTCCGTGCAATTTCCGTATCATCCTAAATACAATCGTGATATTTTCTTTTATAACGAAACATATGGCTGGATCGTTCGCAATCCTGTCGGCTCAAGCGATGCGATTGTGCTGCGTACCCGTGACGGGGGAGCTACCTGGAAAATCGCAGCTCTTCCGGGATCGGAGCAGGTTGCTGCAATTTATTTCACGGACGATTCACATGGCTGGATATTAGCGGCGAAATCTTACCCGGAAAAGGAAGAAAAGACACTGTACCAAACGGAAGACGGGGGAGCGACATGGTCCAAAATCATGGGCAGTCTCTCTTCTTCGGATGCCGCTCTCGAACATCTGCTTCCTAGCTCCGGAAGCGAGCTTTCCATGGTGTTCCGGGACCGGATGCATGGCTATGTTAGTATGATCAGCTCAGGCATTCCCAAGCTGTACACGACGGATAACGGCGGAATCAGCTGGTCCGAGGTCAAGGATTTCTTCTCTACAGCTAAATACAAATCCTGTGAGAAATTTGTGGCAGGGGAGCTGCAATTCTTTTCTACAGAACCATTTCTTTCTTCAGAGCCATTTTTCTCTTCAGAACCGTTAAACGGCTGGATACCGATCGGCTGTGTGAAAGAGAAGAGTACAAAATTCAATGGCTATTTCACGCCAGACAATGGGGATACGTGGAATCTGGCTCCATTTAATTCGTTTTGGCAGGACGGATTAAACGAGTCTTTAGCTCCTGCTTTTATAAGCAGCGAGGAAGGGTGGCTCCTGCGGGACTCCAAGGTGTATCACACTCTGGATCAGGGCAAGACATGGACGCTGCTGCCGGAAAGCAAAGTATTGACGAAGATCCTGACGGATTATCCGGAGATTGTCAAACTGAGATTCTCGACAGCTGAAGTCGGTTGGCTGCTCGTAGCGCAAAGCAATCAGAAACGGTCATTATTGCTTCAAACCCTCGACGGAGGCGTCAGCTGGCGTGTATTATAGCTTAATCAGCAGCCATTTATTCCTGTATCAGCGGAATAAATGGCTTTATTTCACAAAAAATAATTATACATATTATTGTGAAAATAATCACATTAACAAGGAGGGGGTGTGTGATATATTTAACTCAGGAAGAACAATGCTTGACAGCTTAAGAGCTTAAACAATAGGAGTGATTAAGATGAAAACCGATCAAGATCAAGTAACCCGCAACCTGCTGCAATTTTGTTACCATTGCGAGGATGCGCATTTGTGTACGACAGAAGAAGCCTGCAAAGCCTGCTGGGCTGAAAATGGATGGTTTGAGCCGGAAGCAGAAGCGGCCGGAGCAGAAGAAACTCGTCAATTGCTGCAATTCTATTATGCATAGTTTCCGCTCTATAGTAAGGGCACGATCAGCATAACCTTCGGTTCAAGGCTCAGGAACCGGAGGTTATTGTTGTTTTAGACCCAGGAATTTATCACGGGCCTATGACAAGTTTCACTGTCCAAGGCATATACATAGAAGAGAAGTACAGGGACGACCAAAGAACCATTAACATTGTTCTACTACCGGCATGAATGCGAGGAGGGAGAAGGATGCAATCATGGGTGGAAATGTTCGGCGTCATGAACACTGCGCTTCCTATTTTCTTCATTATCATCCTAGGGATCATTCTCATTTCTGTTGGCCGGGGAATACTAAGGTACGCGAACAACTCCAAACAGCCGCTGCTCATTGTCTCAACAATTATCGTGGGCAAACGTACGGAGGTTTCTCATCGCCATAACACGGATACGGCAGTAAGCCAGATGGATAGCAAGTACTTCATCACATTTGAGGTAGAAAGTGGGGACCGGCTGGAATTTCCGGTAAGTGGATTGGAGTATGGACAATGTGCGGAAGGGGATCAAGGAAAGCTGTCTTTTCAAGGAAATCGCTACCTGGGATTCGAACGTTTAGGCAAATCGTCCCGGAATATGGATGATGGTTATCGTGACTTGAGGAGAAATTATTGAATTGTTCCAAGCAGGCTGCCGTTGAGGCGCCTTACAAATAACAATAAGAGAGCTGTCCAGGCCGGGCAGCTCTCTTGCTATTTGACTGTCATGAATAAGATAGCGCTTTAATGCTGGCCGTATTGGCCAGAATATCCTGTGCCACCTTGCGCCCGCTTGAGAAGGCGCGTTCAGCCAGCTCTCCCTTGCCTTCGCAGCCATCCCCGCAGAAATAGAAGGGAACCTGATCCAGCCTATTGGGCAGCAGCCTATTTGAATGGATGTTCTTGACGCTGGCGACCATTGCCTTCTTTGATACGCGCTTGACCGCCGTATTGTCGCGCCAGCCCGGGTAGTAAGTATCAAAGAGCGCTTCCATCTGCAAGGTCTTGCTCTCCAGATATTGCTTCTTCTGTTCTTCATCTGCAAAGTCATCATTCAAGTAGGCGATGCCCTGCAGAAGCTGGCCGCCTTCGGGAACAACGGTATGATCCGTCGCCGAGACGTCGCTGATGAACAGCTTGTTGTTCATATCGCTGATATAGTGGAAGGGACGATTGATGATCTTGGAGAATCCGACGTCGTATACCAGCACTTCTGTTGATGTATTATTTTTGAAAGGTTCAAGGGACTGGCCCCAAGGTGTCGATTCCAGTAATTTAGCGACCTGCTGTACTGGCATAGCGAAAATGACCTGATCAAAAACTAATGATTCGCGAGTTTTGGTGTTCAGTATGAATTTGTCATTTTCCATCGTAATCGATTCAACCGGCTCCTTAACGGCAATTTCCCAATCCTTGTTCTGGGAAATCTTATCCACCAGCTGATTCGTAATCGTTGACCAGCTGCCGAGGATGTAGTTTACCGGCTTGTGCGAGAGGAACAGGTTATGGTAGTATTCGGCGATCACTTCGCCGGATACGCGTCTCGCTTCTTCCGGAGTGATGAAGAAATTGGAACTGACTAGATGTTCCCACAGTTCTTTGACGTCAGGGGAAGCGTTAGATTTATTCAAATATTCGCCTAACGTCGGATAATTCTTCAATTGATGAATATTAGTGATGACCGCAGCGACTTCTGCAACGAAACGAATTTTCTCCATCGTCGTAAGTACGCCAGTCTTCATAATATTTACGAAATCAAGCGGAGCGGGAGTGAGTTGTCCATGCTTGGCATATACAACATTCCGTTTGTCTACCTGCTTGCTGTTAAAACGGAGGTTCAGCTCATTCTCCATATCCAACAGCGTATGTCTGTCGATGCCGTAAACCGCATGTGCTCCATAATTTAGCGTGAAACCTGATTTCTCATAAGTAAAGGCTCTACCGCCCAACTGTGGGCTACGCTCGAACACTGTTCCCTGTATACCCGGACTGTCGGACAGATAAGCAGCGGCCGTTAACCCTGAAAGTCCACCGCCAACAATCGCGATTCTCATTAGTCGTACCTCCCATTCGTTTTGTGAAGCACAGCTTAAGCGCTTCTCGCAACATTCTGCTCCGACTACGTATGTTCGAAGCATGGATTCATTATTAGTATATGCTATTCATGTAAGCGCGTCCATAGAAATAGACACGATTTGTTCAAAAATGAAATCGCATTCATCGCAAACCTTAGCTATACCGGATTGACATGGCAGCAAACATCAAAAAAATAGGCACAAATATGGGCGTATGCACATAGGATATATCGTTCATAAGAGATCGAAGGAGGAAGGCCACTTGGCTGTCATAAAAGCAAACTCCGAGGATGTCAGACTGCTGGCCCGTCTGATGCGTGCGGAAGCAGAAGGGGAAGGCGAACTAGGCATGTTGATGGTCGGCAACGTCGGGGTTAACCGGATACTCGGCAATTGCCTTGATTTCAGGGATATACGAACCATGAACCAAATGGTGTTTCAGTCGCCCGGAGGGTTCGAGGCCACACAAAAAGGCTACTTCTATCAAAGAGCCCGCGATTCCGACATCCGCATGGCCAGAAGGGTGATTAACGGCGAGCGCACATGGCCTGCGAGCAATGCTTTGTGGTTCTTTAGACCGGAAGGCGAATGCCCGGGTACCTGGTACAACCAGCAGAATACAGGACGATTCAAGTCTCATTGCTTCTTCTCCCCAACCGTTGAGAATTGTCCTTCTGTATTTTAACGGGAGCTGTCTCCCTTCACAAACAAGAAATTAAGGAGGTATATTTCCATGTTCAATCCAAATTACCGGCCGGTCACCTATAAGATCGGCAACAGCCCGTCAGGAGCTTTCGCCGGGGGCAGCACTTATTCTCCCCAACAGCAAGTGCCAATGCAAACGCAAGGGGGAGGGGGAATGCAGATGCCGTATCCGCCGCAGGTGCCAAGCGGCAGTCCGATGACGCCGACGGGTACGGTCGTGCCAACGGCAACTCCACAATTTGAGCAATCCTATATCGAGAACATTTTCCGCTTGAACCTGGGCAAGGTGGGCACATTTTACATGACTTATGAGAACAACTCAGAATGGAACGCGAAAATATTCAAAGGCGTCCTTGAAGCGGCAGGCCGCGACCATATCATTATCAGTGATCCTGCAACGGGAGTACGTACAGTACTGCTCATGGTGAATTTGGACTACGCTACTTTTGCTGAGCCGCTGTATTATCAATATCCGGGAACGATCGGAAATCCGCAGACGTCAAGATAGCGGGCTCTTATTTCCGATTCGCAGCGAACGCAAAACAAGGTTGCCCTATCGGGCAGCCTTGTTTCATTCTGTGATCTATTTATGTTCATTCATATGGGAATTGGCATCAAATCGATAGGAAAAGCCAGTAAAAGCTAGGTATTGCTGTACCAGCCGCAACTTTATGTGGAAAACAAAATAAATTGGCCCTTTACTCTTGTCTGTTGTCATACCGTGCCGTTTGACTGTGTAGTGTATAATAATATAATTAGATGTAAAAGGTCATGAACCTGTTCACAGTCAAATTAATTCAAACCGCGAAGGAGGTGCACCTGTTCTCCGCTTTTTGTACGGCGGGAATAGGAATCGTATTGACTGACCCTTTACCGAGTATTTACCACGTGGGACTTATGATTATGTTAGTTCTGCTTAACGGATTTTTCGTCTCGGCTGAATTTGCGATTGTGAAAGTTCGCGCAGGCCGAATCGATGCCTTGATTGAGGAGGGGAAGAAGAGCGCCATCACGGCAAAGGGACTCATGAGCCGTCTGGACGGTTATTTGTCTGCATGCCAGCTGGGAATTACGCTTAGCTCTCTTGGTCTAGGATGGCTTGGTGAGCCGGTTGTAGCGCGTCTGCTGAATCCGATTTTTCAGCTCACGGGGATAGGGAGCAAGGCCGCATACACCATTTCACTGGCAACGGCATTTTTGCTTATCGCTGTGCTGCATATCGTTCTTGGGGAACTGGCACCGAAGACGGTTGCCGTCCGCAATGCGGAGAGGGTAACCCTGCTGTCGGCAGGCCCCATGAAAGTGTTCTACCGATTGATGTTTCCGATGATTTGGGTACTGAACGGCTTGTCATCCGGCCTGCTGAAAATATTCGGCATCGAGCCGCTTAAGGAGCAGTATGATTCAGCTCATACTGAGGAAGAAATCAGAGTAATGATGAAGGAGAGCAGCGAGAGCGGCCTGATCGATAGTACCGAAATGTCCCTCGTGGATAACATTTTTGAATTTGCGGATACAACGGCAAAAGAAATTATGATACCTCGTACCGAAATGATCTGTCTATATACCCAGAACACCTTGCATGAAAATTTGGAAATCGCTTTAGAGGGAACACGTACACGTTATCCGGTATGTGCCAACGACAAGGATCACGTGATCGGCTTTATTCATATAAAAGATTTGATACGTTCGAACTCGGCGAATTACTTAGACCTGCTTCGTCCAATTATGGCTGTGCCCGAATCCACCCACATCAGCGACTTGATGAAGCGCATGCAGCGGAACAAGACGCAAATTGCGATACTGATTGACGAATATGGCGGTACGTCCGGACTTGTCACGCTGGAGGATATCGTCGAGGAAATCGTCGGTGAAATCCAGGATGAATTTGATGAGGAACGTCCCGGGATCGAGCAAATTGGCGAGGATACCTATTCTATCGATGGGCTTATGCTGATTGAAGCGGTAAACGACCGGTTCGGACTAGAGTTGGATTCGGATGATTACGATACGATCGGCGGCTGGTTATATTCAAGAATCCAGGTGCTGCCGCCACAGGTCGGGCAATCTGTCGAGAATGATGGTTATATTTACGTAGTGGAACAAACCGACAACAAGAGAATATCGCGCGTGAAGCTCGTGAAGCAGGAGTTGATTCCGCTAGAGGGAGCCGGCGCGTAGCATAGATGACAACAGAAGAAGAAGGGTGCCCGTGAGGGCAATGTCATTAAGATAAGATCAAAGACAAGACCGGGAGTAAAACTGAAATGCAAAACGGCATAGGAAAAGCCCTGTGCCGTTTGTTTTTTGGTTCAAGCAAGAAAAAAGCGTACAGCAAACAAAGCG
>NZ_WNZW01000012.1 GCF_009725165.1 Paenibacillus woosongensis | reverse complement strand
GCCATGGCGCCGCTGGCGGCCGCAGTGCCCGCGAGCGCCAGCGACAGCGCTGGCGCAGCCGCTGCAGCCGCTGCCGCGATAAGCGGGCGGCAGCGGCTGGGCGAAGCGGCCGCGGTGCTGAGCGCCGCCGCTGAGGCGCTGGCCCCTTACCCCGCCTTCGGGTCGGGGGTAAGGGAGCTGCGCGCCCGCGCGGACGGTCTTCGCGGCGGCCGCTTTACGGTCGCGCTGTTTGGGGCGTTCAGCGCTGGCAAATCCTCCTTCGCGAACGCGCTGCTCGGCGCTCAGGTACTGCCGGTATCGCCGCATCCGACGACCGCGGCGATTAACCGCATCCTTGCGCCCGAAGGGGACATGAAGCATGGCCAGGCGGCCATCACCTTCAAGTCTCTGGAAGCCATGCGCGAGGATCTGGCATATTCCTTCGAGGCGCTGCAGCTCGGAGCGTGGAAAGAAGGAAGCTGGAGAGCCGAAGTGAATAAACTGAAGGCTCCGGACGTGCCGCCTTCCGGGAGGGCTCACTTCAGCTTCCTGAAAGCGGCGGCGATCGGCTGGGAGCACAACGCTGCAAAACTCGGCAGCCGTGAGGTCACGGGACTGGAACAATTCGCAGAGTATGTGGCGGAGGAGAGCCGCGCCTGCTTCGTAGCGGGCATTGACCTGTATTACTCCTGTCCGCTCACCGAGCAGGGGATTGTGATCGTGGATACTCCAGGGGCGGATTCCATTCATGCCCGGCATACGGGAGTCACCTTTGAATATATGAAAAATAGCGATGCATTGCTGTACGTTACCTACTACAACCATGCCTTCTCCCGTGCGGATCGCCAGTTTTTAGGCCACCTGGGGCGGGTGAAGGGCAGCTTTGCGCTCGATAAAATGTTCTTCATCGTTAACGCGGCGGATTTGGCGTCAACGCCGGGCGAGCTGGCGAGCGTAGTAGAACACGTGGAGGGAGGACTGCGGGCCGCAGGCATAGAGGCTCCGCAAATTTATCCTGTGTCCAGCATCGCTGCGCTGGACGCGAAGCGCAGCGCGGATGCGGCGAAGCTCGAAAGTTCGGGCTTCGCCCGGTTCGAGGCCCCGTTCCTTCGCTTTATAAGCGAGGACTTGGCGGGTCTCGCCGTAGGGGCGGCCCGCCATGAGCTGCAGCAGTTCATAGCGCGGGCGGAGCAGTGGAGCGAGACGCTGGCCAAAAGCGAGGAGGAACGCGAGCAGCTTAAGGTTCAGTTATCGCTGGACCGCAAGCGTTTCTTAGAAGAGCTTCAATTGCTGGCAAACAGCGATAAAGAGGCCGAAATCGCGCAGGAAACCGGAGAACTGCTGTTCCATGTGCGCAGAAGGCTGCAGTTTCTAGCCGGTGATTTGTACCATGAATATTTCCACCCTTCGCTTCTCCAGGATGACGGAGGGGATATGAAGCGGAAATTCGCGGCTTCAGTCAAGGGCTGGCTGGCTCAGCTAAGCATAGAGCTTGAGCGCGAAGTTCAGGCGACCTCCCTGCGGCTGGAAAAGAAATGCGAGTCGCTGCTGGCGAAGGAAGCCGAGGCTTGGCTCGTAAGGCTGCAGCACGAAATTCCGGCACTGCCGGCGCTGTCGATTTATGCAACCTCTGCCTGGCTGACTCCAAGCGTTTCCGAGGGAAGCCTGGAGCAAGGCATTAAGGCAGTTTCATATTGGAGTTATTTCAAAAATCCAAAAACTTTCTTTGAAGGAGGGGGTAAGCAAAGATTGCGCGACGCTCTGGAGGAGCCGCTCAGCGATAGTATCAAAGAGGCGGTGCAGCGCTTTGGCCGCGATCTGATCGAATTTTACGCGCAGGAGACTTCGGCGAGATTTGCGGCGATCGCAGCGTCGCTCGAAGCGCAGTGGGAAGAATGGGAGAGCAGCGTTTCCGGCATGCCTTCAGCCACGGATTCAGATGAATCGTGGAAGGCCGTACCGCAGCGTCTTCATGCACTTCATCAGGCATTGCTTTGATCTAAATTCCAAAAACAACATAACTGAAAAGTAACGCGGCAGTCGCGAAGAGGGGCAAATTCCAGATGTTGCAAGCCATCGATGACATGCGTTACTGGGAGGGAACGACATGGAAGTACTAAGGCAATTAAGAGGGTATTACCGGGAACGACGATCCTATTTGATAATGTCGATTCTATGCCTGGCGGCAGCAACGGGTTTTGGGCTCATATATCCTATGCTGCTCAGAAAACTGATTGACGACGTAATTCGTCCAGCACAATATGACGGGGTGCTGTGGATTGCCCTGACAGCGCTCGGCGTCGTGATCATCAAAGCATTTTTGCAGTTTTTACATGGATTTTTCGGCGGAAGACTGGGCAACTATCTCGCTTACCGGCTGCGGAATGCCTGTTACGAGAAGCTGCAATTCCTGTCGTTCCGCTATTATGATAGAGCAAAAACCGGTGACCTGATGTCCCGGCTGACGGGGGATTTGGAGGCCATTCGCAACTTCGTTGGCTTCGGGTTTGCACAGCTGCTCAATCTGGTGCTCATGGTCATTTTCGGTGCGGCCATGATGATGTCGATTCATTGGCAGCTGACGCTAGTCACGATGATAACCATTCCTTTTCTGGCTGCGGTGGCTCTAAAATTCGAATCGAAAATCCACCCTGCCTTCCAGGAAATGCGCCTCGCCCTGAGCTCGCTGACGACGGCGGTTCAGGAGAACGTAACCGGGGTGCGGACGGTTAAGTCCTTTGCGCGCGAACCTTACGAGATGGAGAAATTCTCGCATCGGAATGAGCGTTACAAGGATAATCAGATTTTTGCCTCGATGCTGTGGAGCAGATTTTTTCCTGTCATGGAGCTGTTAGCCTCGATCAGCGTAGCTGTCCTGCTGGCCGTAGGGGGAACGCTTGTCATCAAGGAGCAGCTGACGCTCGGAGACTTGGTTGCCTTCTTCAGCTTGATCTGGTTCATCATTGGACCGATGTGGGGGCTTGGCTTCCATATTAACAACTACACCCAGTCCAAGGCTTCAGGAGAGCGGGTGCTGGAAATATTGAACCAGAACGTAGATGTGAAGGATGAAGCTGGCGCAGTAGACTTGGATCTGGAGAACGTGAAGGGCAAAGTGGAATTCGACCATGTTACATTTGCTTACGGCAACAAGATGCCCGCGGTTACCGATATCCATTTTACGGCTGAGCCGGGCTCGGTCATCGGGTTCCTCGGCGGAACCGGCTCGGGGAAATCGACGATCATTCAGCTGCTGATGCGCGCCTACAATGTGAACGAGGGAAGCATCCGCCTGGACGGAAGAGACATTAGGGATATACGCATTAAGAGCCTGCGGAGCGGGATCGCAACCGTCTTTCAGGAGACATTCCTGTTCTCTTCCACGATTCGCAACAATATCGCTTACGGGATGACGCAGGTTTCGATGGAGGAGATCATTCATGCCGCCAAGCTGGCCAAAGCCCATGATTTCATCATGGAGCTGCCGGATGGCTATGATACTGTAGTCGGCGAGCGGGGCATGGGGCTGTCCGGCGGACAGAAGCAGCGGATTGCCATCGCGCGGGCGCTGCTCAAAAATCCGCGCATTCTGATTCTCGACGACGCGACGAGCGCCGTGGATATGGAGACCGAGCATGAAATCCAGTCAGGCTTCCAGGAAGTGATGCAGGGCCGGACTACCTTCATTATCGCCCACCGTATTTCGTCGCTTCGCCATGCGGATGAAATCCTCGTTCTCGATGAAGGTCGGATCGTTCAGCGCGGCAGCCATGAGGAGCTAATCGCAATTCCAGGGCCGTATCAGGACGTGTACCATATCCAATATGCGGACCACTTGTCCAGGGCTAACCAGGGCCATGAAGGGAAGGTGATGTAGCGTGCATACGGAAACCCGCAGCAATCAGGCGTTCAAAGGAAAGAAACAGAAGACGCGGATCGAGGACCGCTTCGTCTATCAGGACGACGAACTGATCGACAAGGCATTTGACTGGAAGCAGTTCAGGCGCTTGTTCGCTTACATGAAGCCTTATGCGAGGCAGATGCTGCCGCTCGTGTTGCTGATGACGGTGCTGGGAACCATCACCAAGCTCACCGTACCGTATTTGACGAGTATTGCGATCGACAAGGCGATCGCCCCGGAAGCCGGGAGCCCGAGTCTAAAACTGCTCTATGTTCTGACCGGAATCATCGTTGCGTTATACATCGTGCAGTGGGTATCCAGCAGACTGCGCATTAAATATACGAATATCATCGGGCAGAGAGTCATTTACGATTTGCGCTCGGATCTGTTCAAGCATATTCAGAAGCTATCGTTCAATTTCTTTGACAAGCGGCCGGCAGGCTCCGTACTCGTTCGGGTTACGAACGATGTGAACTCGCTGCAGGATCTATTTACGAACGGCGTGGTCAACCTGATGATTGACTGCGTGCAGCTGGCGGGGATCGTCGTCATTCTGCTGCTGATCAACTGGCAGCTCGGGCTGGCGGTCATGATCACCGTACCGATCATGTTCTTCGTATCGACAAAGCTGAGGCAGAAAATCCGGATTGCCTGGCAGGAGGTGCGGATGCGAAATTCACGGATCAATTCCCATCTGAACGAATCGATTCAGGGCATTCGTGTTACTCAGGCGTACACGCAGGAGCAAGAGAACATGCGCTACTTCGATATGATGAACATGGACAGCAGGAAGTCGTGGGATAAGGCGTCGGCGATGAACCAGATGTTCGGCCCTATTATTGAAATCACCGGCGGGTTGGGAACTTTCATCTTGTTTATGCTCGGGGCGTACATGATCCAGTCAGGACAGCTGACCATCGGGCTGCTGGTGGCGTTCAGCAACTATGTTGGGAACTTCTGGGATCCGATCAACCGGCTTGGCATGATGTATAATCAGCTGCTCGTCGCCATGGCATCCTCCGAACGCATCTTTGAATTTATCGACGAGGAGCCGAGTATTGCGGATAAGCCGGGAGCGAAGCCGCTTCCGCCGATCGAAGGGAATATTGAGTTCAAGAACGTCATATTTGAATATGAGAAGGGCCGTCAAGCACTGAAAGGAATTTCCTTAAATGTGCGTTCGGGCCAATCGATAGCTCTTGTCGGACATACTGGCTCAGGAAAAAGCACGATTATCAACCTGCTCAGCCGGTTCTACGATACGACAGAAGGTGCGGTGCGCATCGACGGCCACGATATTAGGGACGTTACGGTCCAAAGCCTCAGAAGCCAAATCGGGATCGTGCTTCAGGATACATTTATTTTCTCCGGCAGCATTCGCGATAATATTCGCTTCGGACGCCTCGATGCGACCGATGAGGAAGTCGAAGCGGCGGCAAAAGCGGTGGATGCGCATGATTTCATCATGAAGCTTCCGGGGGGCTATGATACTGAGGTGGAAGAACGCGGAAATGCCTTGTCGATGGGGCAGCGCCAGCTGCTGTCGTTCGCGCGGGCGCTGTTGGCCAACCCCCGTATTCTGATTCTCGATGAAGCGACGGCAAGCATCGATACGGAAACCGAGCTGAAAATCCAGGATGCGCTCAAGGTACTGTTGAAAGGGAGAACCTCCTTTATCGTTGCTCACCGGCTGTCGACGATTCGCAATGCCGATAATATCGTCGTCTTGGATCACGGGGAGATCAAGGAGCAGGGCTCTCATCAGCAATTAATGGAACAAAAGGGAATTTACAGCGGACTTGTCGAAGCCCAGTTTCGTTTTTTGTAGTTTTCTGAAGATTTTAATCACATTTTAATGTCGAACTATTGCTTTATTTCTCATAAAACCCGAAAATAGATGAAGACGAATTAACTCATCATTCAAGGGGGATATCTGTAGTCATGTGGGGTGCTCCTCAATCAGAGCATGCCAAGAGCATCATGCTGCTTGGCAGTGGGGAATTGGGCAAAGAAGTAGTCATCGAAGCTCAGCGGCTCGGCGTCAGATGCATCGCTGTCGACCGTTACGAGCACGCGCCCGCAATGGGAGTCGCGCATGAGTCCCATGTCATGGATATGCTGGACGGCGCAGCGCTGCGATCCTTGATCACCAGCGTCTCGCCGGATCTCATTGTTCCAGAAATTGAAGCCATTGCGACGGATGTTCTTGTCGAGCTGGAGCGCGAAGGCTATAAGGTCATTCCGACCGCTGCAGCGGCAAGGCTGACGATGGACCGGGAAGGCATTCGGCGGCTTGCTGCGGAAGAGCTGGGCCTGCCGACGGCGGATTACCGGTTCGCCAGCAGCCTGGAGGAACTGGAAGCGGCCGCTGCCGAAGTAGGCTATCCCTGTGTTGTTAAGCCGCTAATGAGCTCATCCGGCAAGGGCCAGAGCGTATGCCGGGAGCCTGGAGACGTTCCGCATTGCTGGCAGACTGCGCTGGATGGCGCCCGCGCGAAGCAAACGCGGGTTATTGTTGAAGCTTTTATCCCTTTTACTAGCGAGATTACGTTGTTGACTGTTCGGGCTGCCTCGGGAACGGTGTTCTGCCCTCCAATCGGGCACGTTCAGCAGGATGGGGATTACGTCGAATCGTGGCAGCCTCATGCTATGAGCGCAGCGCAGCTGACCGAAGCGCAGGAGATCGCCCGTAAAGTAACGGATGCCCTGGGCGGCTATGGCGTGTTCGGCGTCGAATTATTCCTGACGGATGATCGGGCAATATTTAGCGAAGTATCTCCGAGGCCGCATGATACCGGGATGGTAACGATGATTACCCAGGATTTATCAGAGTTCGCCCTGCATGTGCGGGCCATTCTGGGCTTTCCGATTCCTTCCGTCGGATTGCTGACGCCCGGAGCTTCCGCGACGCTCAAGAGCGAACTGGAAGGTGATGACTTCACGATCACAGGCATGGAGGAGGCGCTGGGCGTGCCAAGAACGCAAGTCCGCGTATTTGGCAAGCCGCTTAGCAAGCAGGGAAGACGGATGGCCGTTGCTCTCAGTGGAGCAGAAAATGTTGAAACAGCTCGCAGCCGCGCTAAACAAGCGGCTAGCTCATTAAAGGTGGTAAAGGTCAATGAGTAGTATGGTGTTGGCACCGGCTTTAGTCATTCGCAGAAGTTGTTCCGGGGACGTGGATCAGATGCTGCCCTTAATGCGCCAGCTGAAATATCCGACGACGCCAAGCGTGCTTAAGGAGCGCCTTAGCATGCTGGAGGAGCATCCGCTCTTATGCAGCTTCGTCGCCGAATTAGATGGCAAGCTTGTGGGTACAACCTTTTTGAAACAGCATCAGACGCATGACATGAGCAATCCGGTAACGCAGATTACGGCAATGGTTGTGGATGAGCAGCACCGGGGCACCGGAATCGGCCGTCAGCTCGTGGAGGCGGCTGAAGCTTGGGCTAAGGAGCAGGGGAGCCTGCAGCTGGTATTGTCTGCGGGCGGGGAGCGCCATATGCTGGCGAAGACCTTTTATGAGCATGTGGGCTTTATTTGCCGAGGCTACCGTCTAAGCAAATCTTTAGATGCCTAAGCGATAGAGGCGCTAGATATCGGACCTAAGAATATAGCGGAAACAGCAAAGAACCTCGCCTTAGGCGAGGTTCTTTGCTGTTTCATTCAAATCCTGGAGCGAATTGATGCGGAGCTGCTACATGACGAAGGATGGCTGCTGCTGCTGCTGGACATTACTGCTTCGACGATAGCGGCAAAGCTGACGGTACGTATCCAGTCTCCCGCGGAATATGAGCTCGAGATGCGAGCAGGATTCCAAATCAGCGGGAGTCGTGAGAGCAGCTGACTTATTTACCAGATGTACCCCGCCTTGCTGGAAGACGGTGCTGACGAATTGGGAGCAAAAATAGGAGTTCTCTCCACCGAGCTCCATATTGAGGATAATGCCGAGGATGCCGAGGAAATTATAACTGTAAAGCTCATCGTTCTCTTCGAATTGCCGGACGTAGCTGCGCATTCTTTCATATGTAGTTTTATTAACACGGCAGCTGTAGACAGCGCATGTCGCTTTCTCGAAAACGCCGGAGTGAATGTTCTCCTTAACGAATCCGCCGAAAACGGGAATAAGCGGATGCTTGCGGCCGAAGCTGTACACTTCGCGAAGTTCGGAATCAAATGCAATCGAAGCATGGTTGTATTTCGCTCTAGTGTACAAACCGATTAATTTCGTGACGATGGTCCGCGGATTGCTCAGCAGAATATAAATTTGTGTATCATTGTTCATATTTTTTCAACCGCCATTAAAATTTATAGGTTATGTACTACCAATAATTGATATTACCATGGTATGCCAATTGGGGGAATAGCAAAACCGTCTAAAGCCGCAAATAATACTAGACTATGGTCGTGGCCCTATAGTTTACATTTGGTGGGCGATATTATAAAATCGGGTGGAAATCTAGGAATACATACATCGTTTATATTGTTGCAAGTAGAAGGGTGATTTCCATGTATAAGTTAATTTTGGCGGATGATGAAGCGGATGTGCGGGAAGGGCTGGCCGAGCAGATCGATTGGGCAGGCCTGGGCTTCATGGTCATGGATACGGCGGAGAACGGGAAGGAAGCGGCTGAGCTCATCGATAAACACGTCCCTGATGTCGTCGTCACTGACATTCAAATGCCGTTCATGAGCGGCTTGCAGCTGTCCGACTGGATCCGAACCCACTATCCTTCGACTAAAATCATCATCCTGACCGGTTTCGAGGAGTTTGAGTATGCTCAGCAGGCGATCCGCCTGCAAATCGACGAATACCTCCTAAAGCCGTTTTCCTCCGGAGAATTGGCCGAGGTGCTGCGAAAAGTAAAGCGCAATATCGATGAGGAGCTGGCCGAGCGGGAGAATGTCCAATCCTTGACCGCGCATTACCGCCAGAGCTTGCCGGTGCTGCAAAGTTTATTTCTCTCCTCGCTTGTATCCCGCCGCCTGCCGGATGCGGAAATCCGGGAGAAGAGCCGCAATTACGAGCTGGATCTGGACGGGGGCGGCTACATGGTATCGGTGATTAGCGTCGATACACTCGTATTGCCGGAGGAAGAGGAAGGAGGCAGTGGAGGTTCATCGGCCGCTAGGGCCCTTTCCTTACGGGACATGAAGGACAATCAGCTGCAGCTGTTCGCTGTGCTGAATATCGCCAATGAAATTATGGAGCGGGAACGGTACGGGCGGGCCTTCATTCATCATGATGTCGTTGTACTGTTAACTATATGTCCGGATAACGATAAGGAGCATATTTCCGCACGCACGCTTGAAATACTCGAAGAAATCCGCTTCAGCGTCACTCGCTATCTCAAGCTGAGCGTCACGGCGGGTGGCGGCTCTGTTGTACGGAATTTGAGTGATCTGACGATATCCTACGAGGATGCCCAGCAGGCGCTGGATTACCGGCTTATCCTCGGGCATAACAAGGTGATCTGGATTCATGACGTCGAGTCGCGCCAGAGCATTCCGTTTATATACGACGACACCCGCGAGAAGGAGCTGACCCGCTGCCTGAAGGTCGGAAGCGATTTGGAATTGCAGGATTTGCTGGATGAGCTGTTTTCGGTCATGGTGGACAGCAAGGTGTCTTATGAGGATTTTCAGGTTCATCTGCTGGAAATGCTGACGACAGTCATTCGGGTCGCTAAAGAGTCCGGGGTCAATTTGGATCAGTTGTTCGGGAATGAAGGGGCATTGCTGGGGCATTTCGCAAAAATCAACCATGCGAGCGAAGCGAAGACATGGTTTAACGGCATTTGCGCCAAACTGAGGAGCTCGATCGCCTCGGATCGGCAGTCCAGCTACAGCCAGCTGGTGGCCGAGGCGAAGGCATACATAGAGGGCAATTTCCATGATAGCGATATGTCTATTAATAAAGTGTGCCGTCATTTGCATATCAGCACAGGTTATTTCAGTAATATTTTTAAGCGGGAAATGAAAATGACCTTCGTGAATTATTTGCTGGGCATCCGTATGGAGGCTGCGCAATATTTACTGCGAAGCACGGAATTGAAAGCGTTTGAAATCGCTGAAAGGGTAGGCTTCACCGATCCGAATTATTTCAGCTTCTGCTTCCGCAAGAAATTCGGGATTTCGCCGAAGGAATATCGTAACGGGACGGGACGGACATGAACTGGCTGAGGCATGCAAGCTCGTTCCTTAAGCAGTTCCATCTGCGAAACATTCAGACGATTATCACCTTATCTACGATTTCGATTACGGTATTTGTTGTTATCCTGGTCAGTTACATGCTGTTTGACCGCTTCTCCAAAGCTTCCGAACAGAACACGTATTTGAACCTCAATCAAATTATCGAGCAGGTCAATGCGAATTTGGAGCTCTACGTAAACGGGATGGAGGATATATTTGAGGTTGCGGAGGAGAAAATCAACGAAGGCAGCACATGGAGCGACGCAAAGCTGGAGGAGCAGCTGGGAACGATTCTGGGCACACGCGAGGATCTCGTTTCGATTGCGCTGTTCTCGACGGAGGGGGAGCTCATCCGCAATGTGCCAGCCATTCCGATGCGGCAAAACACGCAGCTGACGGAGCAGTCCTGGTTTGAGATGGCTAAGAAAAATCCAGGAAAGCTGCAGTTTACGCCGCCCCATATTCAAAATTTGTTCAAGTGGCAGTACCGGTGGGTCGTCTCGATGAGCAAAGTGATTCAGTATTACAACGGGGACGAGCTCCATGAAGGCGTACTTGTGATTGATGTTAATTTCCGAACGATAGACGAGCTCAGCAAAAGCGTGATGTTGGGCAAACAGGGCTATGTCTACATTATCGATGCGGCGGGGAATATAGTGTATCATCCCCAGCAGCAGCTGATTTACGCCGGGCTGAAATATGAGAATCTGGAGCCGGTCCTCAATTACAGCTTCGGAAGCTATTTGGACGATTCGGAAGGGGAGCAGCGCATTATTCTGATTCAGACGGTAGAGCCGATCGGATGGAAAATCGTCGGGGTCGCTTATGTAGAGGAGTTTTTGACTACGAAGCAGGAGCTGCGTGATTTTATCGTATGGTTCCTGCTCTGCGTGATTGTAATTGTACTGATGTTATCGATTTACGTCTCCGCCAAAATTTCGCAGCCGATCCGCAGGTTGGAGCGGTCCGTCAAAAAGGTTGAGAAAGGTAATTTCCGTACGGCTGTTCATGTAGGCGGGGTATACGAGGTGGAACAGTTATCTAAGCGGTTCAACTTGATGCTGAGGCGTATTCGCGAACTGATGGATCAAATTATTGAGGAGCAGGAAGCCAAGCGAAAAAGCGAGCTCGACGTACTGCAATCGCAGATTAATCCGCATTTTCTATACAACACATTGAACTCGGTTACCCGTCTGGCCGAGATGGGACGCAACGAGGAGGTTGTGACGACAATAACGTCGTTGTCGCGCTTTTTCCGGATTAGTTTGAGCAAGGGGAGCCATATCATTTCCGTTGAGGAAGAGCTGGAGCATGTCAGGAATTATTTAATTATTCAGACGATCCGCTTCAAGAATAAATTCCGGTATGAAATCAAATGCGAGGAAGCGGCGCTCGATTGCCTGACGCTGAAGCTGATCTTACAGCCGCTTGTGGAAAACGCGATTCATCACGGTATCGAGCAGCTGGCAGAAGAAGGATTCATTGGGATCTATGTCACTTATGAGAACGAGCAATTACGGCTGCAAATCAAGGATAACGGCGTAGGAATGAGTCCAGACAGGCTGGCAAAAGTACGGGCAGGGGATGCGCGAAGCGAGAGCGGCCCCGGGTCCGGCGTAGGGGTACGGAATGTGCAGGAGCGGATCGCCTTGTATTACGGGGCCGCTTACGGGCTGCATTTCGAGAGTGAGCTGGAGGAAGGAACGGCCGTCACAATTACGATACCCGTCGTCAAGGTGGAAAGCGTACAGAGGAGGGAGAGGACATGAGAAGGATGCCGACACAACAAGCGTTCAGAGTTGATGACTGCAAGGTGCGTGATTTGGATCAGGCCGTTCACCGAGGCCGTTCAGGCATACCGCCCAGCAAACTCCGCCGCATGCGGCAGGCATTTCGGACTGTACCGCTGCTGTTTGCGATGGCTCTGCTGGTATCCTGCACCTCTTCCGTAACTCCGCAGCATGAACGCAACGTGATGGTCATCGACATGATTGTCAAGCTGGATCGCGGAGATTATTGGCGAACGATCCGTATGGGAGCCGAAGTGGCCGCGAAGGAGTATAATGTTCAGCTCAATTATATGGCGCCTAGCAACGAGAACGACTACAGGGATCAAATCGCACTGATGGAGGAATCTATCGCCCGCCGTCCAGACGCCATTATATTGTCGGCCAGTGATTATGAAGCACTCGGCCAAGTGACCGACCGTTCCTCCTATTATGATATTCCCGTGATTTCTATGGACTCGGAAGTAGCTTCCACGAAAGTCAAAACGTATGTGGGCACCAATAACTACGAAGCGGGACAGAAAGCTGCCGAGCGCCTGGTGCAGCTGATCGGAAAGAACAGCCAGGTGGGTATCGTAAATTTTGTGAAAGGGGCGCGGAACGCCGACCAGCGGGAGGAAGGGTTCCTGGATTACGTAGCTCGCTTTCCGGGGATCGAGGTCGTTGATATTCAATATTGCGGCTCCGATGAAGAGCTTGCGTACAGGCTGACGAAGGAGATGCTGGCCAAATACCCCGGAATAGACGGGCTGGTCTCCTTAAGTGCCGAATCTTCGATCGGGGCCGGAAGAGCGGTCAGCGACCTCGGCTACGGCGGAGTCGTCAAGATGATCACCTTCGACAATCCGCCAGAGATGCTGGAGCTGATGCAGGAGGAAAAGGTGCAGGCGATGGTCGTCCAGAATCCGTTCAACAACGGTTACCTGGCCGTGGCTGCCGCCGTTCAAGCCGCCCGGGGCGAGAAGCTGGAGGATCGGATACCGACCGATACGAAGCTGATCGATTTGGACAATATGCTCTGGCCGGAGCATCAGAAGCTGCTGTTCCCGTTTGTGCAGTGATTAATCACATATAGCGTGTGTGCCCATAGCTTCGTTTCCGCTTCAGGGACGGGGCTTTTTTTGTTAGCGATTTGTTGTGAAATATGAATGAGTTGAGCATTTGATCAGAATTTTCATAGAACATCTCAGAATTTTAGATTCGCTTTCTTGGAAGAGCCCGGCATAATGTAATCGTATCCACAAAGATAAAGAAAACGAAATTGATTTCAGGAGGTCAAAATGATGAAGAAAATTGCTTCTGCTATGCTGGCTGCCGCTCTTCTTGGTACAGCGCTGGCTGGCTGCTCCAACGGCGGTAATCAGGAAGGTTCGGGCGCAGGCTCGACGCCGAGCGTCGGCGTGGCCATCTACAAATTCGACGATACCTTCATGACCGGAGTGCGCAACTCGATCCGGCAGAACGGGGAAGGGATCGCCAAGCTGGAGATCGTGGACAGCCAGAATTCTCAGCCAACTCAAAACGACAAAGTTGACTTATTCCTCACGAAGAAGACAAATGCACTGGTCATCAATCCGGTGGACCGTACTGCTGCCGGTGTCATTATTGACAAAGCAAAGGCCAAAGACACGCCTGTCGTGTTCCTGAACCGCGAGCCGCTGCCTGAAGACATGAAGAAATGGGACAAGGTCTATTACGTTGGGGCAAGAGCGGAAGAGTCCGGCACATTATCCGGCCAGATTATCGCCGATTATTGGAAAGCCCATCCCGAAGCTGACAAGAACGGAGACGGCGTGCTGCAATACGTCATGCTGAAGGGCGAGCCAGGACACCAGGATGCCGAGCTGCGCACTCAGTATTCTGTTCAGGCCATCGAGGACGCTGGCATCAAAGTTGAAAAAGTGAATGAGGATACGGCGATGTGGGACCGGGTAAAAGGCCAGGAGAAAATGGCGGCGTTCCTTGCGGCCAACGGCGATAAAATCGAAGCTGTACTGGCTAACAACGATGATATGGCCCTGGGGGCCATCGAAGCGCTTAAAGCGGCCGGCTACTTTACGGGAGACAAATACATTCCGGTTGTAGGCGTAGATGCTACGGCACCGGCACTGCAGGCACTTGAGCAAGGAACGATGCTTGGCACGGTGCTGAATGATGCGCAGAACCAGGGTAAAGCTGCGGTTACGCTTGCTGCCATGCTGGCCAAGGGCGATGAAATTACTACCGAAAGCGTAGGTTTTGAAATTTCCGATAATCAATACATCTGGATCCCTTACCAGAAGGTAACGAAGGAAAACGCAGCCGAGTTTAAGTAAGTCACAGAAGCAGCAGGTCTTTTCAGCAATAGAGAGGAAGGGAGGTTCGATGCCTTTCGGTAGCGAGCCTTCCTTTTTTCAAGAGTCAGATCAGATAGGAACGAATTATTGGGGGATAAGCTTGCTGTGCCTCTATATGGCGACAATTCAATCAGGAGGCGTATACGATGTCTGAACAACCATATATGCTCGAAATGAAAAATATTATGAAGGAGTTTCCGGGCGTCAAAGCGCTTGACGGAGTGACTCTTCAGGTGAGGCCGGGCACTGTTCATGCCCTGATGGGCGAAAATGGAGCGGGCAAATCGACGCTGATGAAGTGCCTGTTCGGCATTTACCGTCCGGACGGCGGCGAGATATACATTCAAGGCATGAAGGCGGAAATCAACAATTCCCGGGATGCGCTGGCGCTAGGCGTCTCCATGATTCATCAGGAGCTGCATCCTGTGCCATACCGTAATGTGATGGAAAATATATGGCTAGGCCGATTCCCGATGCGCGGAATAGGACCGTTCAAAATGGTCGACCACCGCAAAATGTACCGGGATACGCAGGAGCTGTTTAAAGAGCTCGATATTCCCATAGAACCCGACATTTTGGTCGGGAAATTATCGGTCTCGAAAATACAATCGATTGAAATTGCGAAGGCGGTTTCTTTCAACTCGAAAATCATCGTTATGGACGAACCGACCTCCTCGCTGACTAGCGTGGAAGTGGAGCATTTGTTCCGGATCATTAACGATTTGAAAAAACGCGGCGTAGCAATCATATATATTTCGCACAAGATGGAAGAAATTTTGCGTATATCGGACGATGTCACCATTATGCGCGACGGGCAAAAAATCGGAACATGGCCGGCAGCAGAGATGACGACGGACCTGATCATTTCCAAGATGGTTGGACGGGATCTGACTCAGCGCTTTCCTGACCGCCATAATCACCCGGACGGAGTCATTCTGAAAGTAGATAACCTGACCTCCCCGGATCCGAAGTCGTTCAAACATATTTCTTTTGAGCTGCGAAGAGGAGAGATCCTCGGCATAGGCGGCCTCGTGGGCGCGCAGCGCACCGAACTCGTCGAGGCATTATTTGGCCTGCGCAAAATCGCCTCCGGCACGATCGAAATCAACGGCAAAGCCGTGAACATCCGTAATTCCAGCGATGCCAAGAAGCTAGGACTCGCCTTGCTGACGGAGGAACGGCGCACCACAGGCATCTTCTCGGTATTATCGGTGCATGAGAACGGAGCCATTGCCAATATGAGGCGGTACGTGAAGCCGTACGGGCTGCTTGATGAGAAGAAGAAAAAGCGCGAGGTCAACTCGATGGTGGAGAAGCTGCGCACGAAGACACCGACGCATAAGACGCTGATCATGAACTTGTCGGGCGGCAATCAGCAGAAGGTGCTGCTGGCCAGATGGCTGCTTACGGAGCCGGAAATCCTGCTGCTCGATGAACCTACGCGGGGAATCGACGTAGGCGCCAAATTCGAGATTTATTCGATCATCGCCGAGCTGGCGGAGCAAGGAAAGAGCATCATCATGATCTCCTCTGAAATGCCCGAGCTGCTTGGCATGTCTGACCGGATTATGGTCATGTCCGAAGGACGGATTACCGGCATCGTGGACGGAGACAAAGCAACGGAGAAAGAGATTATGACTTTGGCCGCCCAGCATTAAGGCTTGAGAAGAAGGAGAGACGATCATGAATGTGAAAAAAATGCAAGGGTTCGTATCCGAATATGCGATTTATATCGTACTGGCCGTATTGATTATCGGCATTACTGTATATGATCCCAATTTTATTGGAATCAGCTCGCTCCGCGATATTCTAGTGCAGTCATCCACGCGGGTTATTATCGCCCTTGGAGTGGCGTTTATTCTGATTACCGGCGGCACGGACTTGTCCGCTGGGCGGATGGTCGGTTTGACGGCGGTCATCTCGGCGTCCATGCTGCAGATGCAGGATTATCCGCGGCGTTTCTTTCCGAATTTGTCGGAACTGCCGCTGTTCGTTCCGATTCTGCTGGCAATTGCTGTCGGACTAGTGTTCGGGATGATCAACGGAATCATCGTATCGAAATTCAAGGTGCCGCCGTTTATCGCCACGCTAGGTTCGATGGTTGCCATTTACGGCATCAACTCTTTGTATTTCGATATGGATCCGAATAATTCCCAGCCGATCGGGGGGCTGCGCGACGACTTTACGAAAATGGGCTCCGGAAGCATCGGTATTGGGCCAATCTCCATTCCTAATATTGTTATCATCGCCATTTTTGTATGCTTCATCGTCTGGGTCATGTTCAACAAAACGAGACTCGGCAAAAATATGTATGCGATCGGCGGCAATGAACAGGCCGCGAAGGTATCGGGCATTAATGTGTCCAGAAACCTGATCATTATTTATTCGATTGCAGGGGCATTGTACGGCCTGGCTGGGGTGCTTGAAGCTGCCCGCACGGGCGGCGCAACGAACAACTACGGCAACATGTACGAACTTGACGCCATCGCCGCTTGCGTCGTTGGCGGCGTGTCGACGACCGGCGGGATTGGCAAGGTTCAAGGCGTTATGGCCGGGGTACTTATATTTACGGTTATCAACTATGGTTTGACGTTTATCGGTGTCGGTCCTTATTGGCAGCAAATCATTAAAGGCGCGATCATCGTTGCAGCGGTTGCTTTCGATATGCGGAAATATGCCGCGAAGAAGTAATAAGTACGGCTTAGCCTGTGATTGCTGGGATTGACTGGTGGCCAGCGGGGGCTGGAGCAGGACAGGAGCAGGACAGGAGCAGGACAGGAGCAGGACAGGAACAGGACAGGAACAGGACAGGAATAGGAACTCTATCGGACAATGGTTCCGTTAGGACATGGAAATAAGCTATCTCTTTGCGCCGTTTGCCGATAATAAAGGCTTCTGTGTCCGTAAGCCTGACCCGAGAAACTTGGAAGAGCTTTCCCATAAATTGCTCATGCGGCGCTTCAAAAGTCATGTTAGAATATGACAAGATACTCCAAAGAATGTAAGGAGTCTGAAGGAGGATATACAGCATGAACAAATCGAAGGCAAAAGCAATCCTGTCAGGGGCTATGCTGCTCGGCTTGACGGCATCGCTGGCTTCGGTTCCGGGACTGCCGGGGTCTGGCAGTGGCGCGGTCTATGCGGCCACGTCCTCGACGTCCAAGTCATCCGCCCAGCAGACGGCGGCCTTATATGCGAAAATTCAGGCCGAAAATGCGGCCAAGGTAGTTGCATTAGTGAATGTGGAACGGAAGAATGCGGGACTGAAGCCGCTAGTTGTGCATACGAACTTAACCAAAATGGCTAAGGATAAAGCGATCGATATGTACAAAAACAAATATTTCAGCCACACCTCGCCGAAATACGGTTCGCCGTTTGATATGATGGATGCCTACAAAATCACCTATCTGTACGCAGGCGAGAACATTGCCAAGGGACAAAAAACGCCGGCCGAGGTCGTAGCCGCCTGGATGGACAGCCCTGGGCACAAGGCGAATATTCTGAACCCGAAGTATACTTTAATTGGCGTTGGCTATTATAACGGTCACTGGGTTCAGGAATTCATCGGCAAATAGTCATAAGCAATAAGGATTTACCTGGCAGCTCGGCTTGCCGGGTAAATTTTTTTTAGCCAGGATTTATTACAAATGAGATGACAAAAGAGCTGTTCCCGCATATGCAATATGCGAAAACAGCTCTTATTCAGCCTAAATATGGGTTATGCAGGGGTCGAACCTGCGACCTGCCGATTAAGAGTCGGCTGCTCTACCAGCTAAGCTAATAACCCTCGTTGTTGCCTGTACAAAGTATTATACTCCTGTCTTTTTTGAAAATCCAGTTTTTTAGTTTAGTTTTTTACTGGTTATTTTGGAAACTGAATTTGCTTATTGAAGGAAGAAGTTTTATGTTAGTTATTAGCTGGAAAAGTTATTAATGATCGAAGGAAAAGGAAATAATGGCACAGGAGGACAAGAAACACAATGAAATCCACATCACGGATTTGGCGGACGACCGGAGTCATATCGCTGTTGTCCACCGTATTGCTCATTGCCGGATTTCTATATGCAGTCAGTGACGTGATTATGCCCGGAACCGCAGGAAACGGGATCGGGCTCAATCAGGGCATAACCGAACAGCCAGGTGAAGAGCCGGGCGTTCCGCCCGAACCATCGAATGTTCTGAACGTCACGGCCATTGGGGATTCGCTCTCCAAAGGAACGGGAGACGATAGCGGCAAAGGGTTCGCAAGACGCTTCGTCGAACTGGTGAAGAACGGGGGAAGGGATTCAAAGCTGGTCAACAATCTCGGCATTAACGGTCTGACGACAGAAGGGCTGGCTGAATTGCTGAAAGAGAAAGGAGTACAATATTCGCTTAGCCAAGCCGATATCATCGTCATGTCGGTCGGAGGGAACGATCTGTTTAAAGGGGCGGAAAGTCTGCAGTCAGGAGGAAGGCTGCCTACGGAAGCGGAGCTTGAGCAATCGGTGACGCAGGCATCGGAGCGACTCGGGATCATTGCAGACAGTATTCTGGAGATTAATTCTCAGGCGCAGCTTGTTTATGTCAGCTTGTACAATCCGTTCTCCGATCTGCCGGGAATGCGGGAAATTGGCGACGAGGCCGTTTCGCGGTGGAATCATATTGCGGCGGACACATTGCGCAAGCGCGAACGTACTCTGATCGTGCCGACGTTTGACCTGTTTACATATAATTCGCAAAAATATTTGGCGAGCGATCATTTTCATCCGAACGGCGCCGGATATCAGATCATTGCGGAACGGATCCTGCAAGGGGTTAAATGATGACCGGAATCGGTGCTGCCTGCAGGTGCAGATACAGTATTAAGGGGTGGAATTTATGAACGCAGGAACGAAGCGGCGTCCTGCACCGGATGGCGGATCAGGGGCGGATGTGCATGGCGGTAAGCAGAGGCAGATGGTGCTCAGCGTTGAGCATTTAAGGAAGCGGATCGGCCGAAAGTGGATCGTGCAGGATGTGACGTTTGAGGTGCAGGAGGGCGAGGTATTCGGCTTTCTGGGTCCGAATGGCGCGGGAAAGACGACGACGATCCGGATGCTTGTTGATTTGATCCGCCCGACGGAGGGCAAGGTGAGGATTTGCGGATTCGACGTCAGAAAGCAGCCGGAGCAGGCGCTTGCCTACGTCGGTTCAATCGTGGAAAATCCTGAAGTATATCCTTATTTGACGGGCTGGGAGAACTTGCAGCATTTCGCAAGAATGATGCCCGGCATAGGCGAGCAGCGAATCGCCGAAGTCGTAGAGGTTGTCGGCCTAGACCAGCGTATCCACGATAAGGTCAAGACCTACTCTCTGGGCATGCGCCAGCGGCTTGGCATCGCTCAGGCACTGCTTGGGCGCCCCAAGTTGTTAATTCTTGATGAGCCGACGAACGGACTCGATCCCAAAGGAATCAAGGAGCTGCGGATATTCATTCGCCGGCTGGCCGAGGAAGGCTTAGCCGTATTCGTGTCCAGCCATTTGCTCAGCGAAATTCAATTATTGTGCGACCGCGTAGCGATCATCAGCCGAGGGCGCGTGCTGGCGGTGGGTGCCGTGGAGGAGATGATCTCGAAAAATTCGAATTATGTGATTTGGGAGCTGTCCCCCCGCGAGCGCGGCTTGGAGCTGTTGTCTGCCGCCGGGATCACGATCATTCCCGATCCCGACCAAGTGCTGGACGATACAATTCTAGCCGGGATGAGCGAGCAGGCTATCGTAACGCAAATGCTGCCAGAAGAGGTCCCAGCGCTAATGCCCCGGCTGGTTGCGGAAGAAATTCAGGTACATGCCGTACAGAAGATCAATCCTACGCTGGAGCAGCTGTTCCTTGAATTGACGGAAGGTGAGAGCATTGAATAGTATGATGGCATTGGTGAAGAATGAAACGATCAAGATGATTAAGAAGAAGCGCTTCTACGTCATCCTGCTGGTACTGCTCGTGCTTGTCCCGATATTCTCTTATGCGCAATTGCGGGCGGCAGAGGATAAGCGGAGCAAATTCGGCACGGATTGGCGCAGGGAAGTGCAGCAGGCGATTACGGACAATCAGAATTCCCTGGGAAGCGACCGTGTGCCGGAGGAATGGAAGAAATACCGTCTCATTTATATTCAGCAGATGAAATATTATTTGGAGCACGACGTGAATCCCCGGCAGCCTGGAGCCGTCGCCTTTACAAAGGAGTTTCTTGATAATGCGGCGACATTGTTCATTCCGCTGCTTATTATGGGCATCGGGTCGGATATCGTCTCTTCGGAACGTACGAGCGGGACGATTAAAATGCTGCTGACCCGGCCGGTCAGGCGCTGGAAGGTGCTGCTGAGCAAGCTGATCACTTTGCTCATGTTCGTGTCGCTGATCGTCGTGTCCACGTTTATCATATGTTATTTGATATCGGGACTATTTTTCGGGTATAAAGGGTTTAATTTGCCTGTCTTTACCGGATTTAAACTTCAGGGCGCAGATGTCGATATAACAGGAGTACACGCTGTTCCACAGTGGAAGTATATATTGATGCAAATGGGGCTGATCTGGTTCGTCAGTTCGGTTGTGGCTATGCTCGCCTTTATGGTATCCGTGCTTGTGCGAAGCACAGCGGCAAGCATCGTCATTATGATGGCGGCCTTGATTGCAGGCAATATCCTGACGAATTTGGCATCGGCCTGGACGAGCGCAAAATATTTGTTTATGGTCAATTTGGGTCTGACGCAATATTTGGCGGGAACGCCCGCGCCGATCGAAGGAATGACACTAGGTTTTTCATTGGGCGTGCTGGCTGTTTGGGGCCTTGGATCGCTCGTTGTTTCATTCCTTGTCTTTACGAAACAGGATATATTGAATTAAAATGGACAAGGAAACCAAAACATCTGTTTGCATTTGTAAGTCAAATGTCTACATAAAGAAGCATAAAAGGGGGAGCATGAATGGCCGATCAAATCGATTTGTTTGAAGACGCCGTCCAGCCAGCGGTCGGTACGGCGGCTTCAGGATACGACGCTGACGACATTCAAGTGCTCGAAGGGCTTGTCGCGGTACGTAAACGGCCAGGTATGTATATCGGCAGTACGAGCTCGTCGGGATTACATCATTTAGTATGGGAGATCGTGGATAACGCTGTAGACGAGCATTTGGCGAAGTATTGCTCTAAGATCGATATCTCATTGAACAAGGACGGATCGGTAACCGTATTCGATAACGGGCGGGGCATACCCACGAGCATTCACAAGACCGGAATTCCAACGCCGCAGGTCGTGTTCACGATTCTGCACGCGGGGGGCAAATTCGGCGGTTCGGGCTACAAGAAGTCAGGCGGCCTGCACGGCGTTGGCGCTTCGGTGACGAACGCGCTGTCCGAGTGGCTGGAGGTCGAAATTTACCGGGACGGCAAAATCCACCGCCAGCGCTTCGAATACTGGGTCGATAAGAAGGGAAAGGAGCATGTCGGGGAGCCTGTTAGCGGACTGGAGATCATCGGCAATACGAACCGGACTGGTACGAAAGTGACTTTTAAACCGGATATTCGCGTATTTCCGAACGGAATCGGGCTGAATTACGATACGCTGGCCGAGCGCCTGCAGGAAATTGCCTTTCTGAATTCCGGGCTCAAGGTTACGCTGAAGGACGAGCGCTCCGATCGGGCAGATGAGTTTTATTACGAGGGCGGAGCAAGCCAGTTCGTCCAGTTCCTGAACGAAGGCAAGGAAGTGCTGCACGACGTCATTCATTTCTATGCGGAGAAGGAGGACGTCGAGGTTGAGGTTGCTTTGCAATATAACGCAGGGTATACCGAGACGCTGGCTTCCTTCGTTAACTCAATTCCGACCCGCGGGGGAGGAACGCATGAGACAGGCTTCAAGACCGCGTATACGCGGGTCATGAATGATTACGCCCGCAAGAACGGCCTCCTGAAGGAGAAGGATAAGAACCTGGAAGGAACGGATCTGCGCGAGGGCATGATGGCGGTTATCAGTGTCAAGATGGCTGAAGTCGAGTTCGTCGGTCAAACGAAAGATCAGCTCGGCAGCGCCTCGGCTAGAAGCACAGTGGATGCTGTCGTCTCCGAGAATATGGCGCTGTTTCTGGAAGAGAACCCGCAGGTGGCTCAGCTGCTGATCAAAAAGGCTGTGCAGGCATCCAGGGCCCGCGAAGCAGCCCGCAAAGCAAGGGATGAAATGCGCACAGGCAAGAAGCGCAGCGAGAGCTCCAACCTCGGCGGCAAGCTTACTCCTGCTCAATCGAAGGATTTCACGCGCAACGAGCTGTTCATCGTGGAGGGCGACTCCGCTGGCGGCTCCGCCAAGCAGGGCCGGGATTCAAAGACCCAGGCGATTCTGCCGCTAAAAGGAAAGCCGATGAACCCGGAAAAGGCAAAGCTCGCGGATATATTAAAGAACGATGAGTACCGGTACATTATCTCGGCGATTGGCGCCGGCATCGGCACGGAATTTGCGCTGGAGGACAGCAATTATTCCAAGATCATCATTATGACGGACGCGGACACGGACGGCGCGCACATCCAGGTGCTGCTGCTGACCTTCTTCTACCGCTATATGAAGCCGCTGATCGATGCGGGACGGGTGTATATTGCCCAGCCTCCGCTATACAAAATTACGCGCAAATCCGGCAAGCTTGAGACGGTTAGATATGCGTGGACTGACGAGCAGCTGCAAAATTATTTAAAGGAATTCGGCAAAAATTTCGAACTGCAGCGTTATAAAGGACTCGGAGAAATGAACCCGGATCAGCTGTGGGAAACGACGATGAATCCGGAGACACGGACGCTGCTCCAGGTGCAGATCGAGGACGCTACAAAGGCGGAGCGCCGCGTGTCCACGTTAATGGGCGATAAGGTTGATCCACGGAAGCGCTGGATCGTCGAAAATGTAGATTTCACGGAGTATGAGGAATAGAGGGTGACTTGATTTGAGTTTAATGGAGAACTTTTTGCCGGCCTATTTGGAGGAAGTCGTTGGCGACCGGTTTGGCCGGTATTCCAAATATATCATTCAGGATCGCGCTATTCCCGATGTGCGCGACGGCCTGAAGCCTGTTCAAAGACGGATTCTATACGCCATGTACGATTCGGGGAACACTCCGGACAAGCCGTATCGCAAATCCGCCAAGACAGTCGGAGACGTAATGGGGAATTACCATCCGCACGGCGACTCTTCGATTTACGAGGGAATGGTGCGCATGGCCCAGCCTTGGAAAATGGGGCATGTGCTGATAGATGGCCATGGGAATTGGGGCTCGCAGGACGATGACCCGGCAGCGGCGATGCGTTATACCGAGGCAAGATTGTCGCCGATCGCCATGGAGCTGCTGCGTGACATCGATAAGCGGACAGTTCCGTTCAAGGACAATTTCGACAATACCGCGATGGAGCCTGTCGTGCTTCCATCGCGGTATCCGAATCTGCTAGTCAACGGCGTCAGCGGAATTTCCGCAGGCTTCGCTACTGAAATTCCGCCGCATAATCTGCGCGAAGTCATTGATGCGTGTATTGCGGTCATGGAGAAGCCAAGCATGAGCCTGGAAGAAATCCGCGCCTATGTGAAGGGGCCGGACTTTCCGACCCACGGCATCATCATGGGTGAAGAAGGCATCAAGGATGCCTACGAGACTGGGCGAGGCCGCATCTATATCCGCGCGAAGACGGAAATTGAGTCACTGCGCGGCGGGAAGCAGCAGATCGTGATTACGGAAATTCCATACCAGGTTGTTAAGTCTCGCTTGGTTACCGCAATGGAGAATATCCGCCTGGAGAAGAAGGTGGACGGGATCGCCGAAGTTCGCGACGAGAGCGGCCGCGAAGGGCTGCGGATTGTCGTAGAGCTGCGGAAGGATGCGGATGCCCAGGGGATTTTGGCGTATTTGCTGAAGAAAACCGATTTGCAGGTAACCTATAACTTCAACATGGTGGCGATCGTCAACAAGGCGCCGCGCCAGCTCGGCTTGAAGCCGATCCTTGAAGCTTATATCGCCCACCAGCGCGAGGTCGTGACATTCAGAACGCAGTACGAGCTGGAGAAGGCGGAGGATCGGGCCCATGTTGTCGAGGGCCTGGTCAAAGCGCTGAATATTCTTGACGAGGTCATTGCCGCGATCAAGGCTTCCAAGAACCGTCAGGATGCTCAGAACAATCTGCAATGGATGTTCGGATTTACCGAGCGGCAGGCTGACGCGATCCTTACTTTGCAATTGTACCGCTTGACGAATTTGGAAATTACGTCGTTAGAGAAAGAATTAAACGAGCTGAACAAGAAAATTGCCACGCTGCGGGGAATTCTGGAGAGCGACAAGAAGCTGATTGCGGTTATTAAGAAAGAACTATTGGAAATCCGGGAGAAATACGGCGTGGACCGCCGCTCGGAAATTCAGGGCGAGGTTGAGGAAATCAAGGTTAACCTTGAAGTCATGGTCGCTCAGGAAGATGTGCTTGTTACGCTGTCTAATGAAGGTTATATCAAGCGTACGAGCATGCTTTCCTTTACCCGCTCCGGCGGCGAGCTGGACGGCTCGGGTGTGAAGGACGGCGATTACATTAAGCATATCCTTGATGTGGATACGCTGCAAAATGTGCTGATCTTTACGCAGCGGGGGCAATACTTCGTGCTGCCTGTGCATCAAATTCCCGAGTTCAAGTGGAAGGATAACGGAACGGCGATCGTCAATGTTATCGCCATGGCCAAGGAAGACCACATCGTTAGTGTTATCCCGATCAAAACCTTTGAAGAGCCGGATACAAGCCTCGTATTCGTGACGAAACGCGGACAGGTAAAACGCACGCTGCTGAAGGACTACGAGACGAAGCGCTCCGGCGCCGTCGCCGCTGCGAAGGTTGCGGATGGGGATGAAATCATTCAGGTGCAGCTCAGCCGGAACACGGCCGAAATCCTGCTGCTCACGAAGGATGGCATGGCGATTCGCTTTGCCGAAAATGAAGTCAACCCGATGGGACGCGTTGCTTCTGGTGTTAAAGGCATTGGCCTGAAGGACGGCGACGAGGTGGTAGCCGCACTTTGGGTGGAAGGCGAAGAAGGAGAAATCCTGGTCGTCTCTGACCTGGGTTACGGCAAGCGCAGCCTGCTGCTGGATTATCCGATGCAAAGCCGCGGCGGACGCGGCGTGCAGACGTTCGAGTTCAAGGAAGGCAAGCGCGTGAAGCCGAACGGCAGCCGCATTGCGGGCGGCTTCCATTGCAAGGAAGCGCTGGACATCGTAGCTATGACGAAGCAGGGCGAGTCATATGGGTTTAATTCGGAAGCGGCCCCGCTGGCCGATCGCAAATCGATCGGGAAGGCACTAGCCTCTGTAGGCAAAGGGGACGAAATTATCGATTTACTGATTGTGCCGCAGCGCGGCGAAGAGGCGCAGGCCAAATAGCATAACAGCAAGCCAAACAGGCTCTCCTCCATGATGATTGTGCATGGAGGAGAGCCTTTTGACTGTGTGGGGTAAAGGAAAATACTCGTTAGTCCGTTTGCAAATTGGAGGATAAGTGCTCGATAAAAGCCTGTATGGCTGTATCCATGTATGTATCTTTGCGGTACACGATGCCAACACTGCGGTAGGGGGCAGGTTCGGCGATGGGGACACTGACAAGGCGCGGGTCCCGAAGCGTTGCGGTGTAGGATTTGGGCACGACGCTCAAGCCTACGTGATGAGCAACCATTTGGCACTGGGATTCCATCGTGGACAACTCGATAACAGGACTGAGCTGAATGCCAATTTCAGCACAGGACGCATCCAGCATTTGCCGGGCCAGAAACTTTGGAGGAAACAAGACGAGAGGCGACAGGGCCAGCTCTCGCAGTTCAATGCCGCTCGATTCCGCAAACGGATGATCCTGGGGAACGATGACGACGAGTTCCTCTTTATACAGAGGAAGACTGATGAGCTGCTCGTCCTTCAGCGGCAGAAATACGACCCCGAGATCCAGCTTGTTGGTGAGCAGCCGTTCGCGGGTTTCTTCGGTCGCCAGTTCGACGATGGATAGCTCGATGCCGGGAAACTGGCGATGAAAGGAAATGATGGACTGAATCAGCAAATGATTGCCCGAGCAGCCGATTCTTAATCGGCCTCGCCGCAGCCCGGTCAATTCGCCGATGACCAGCTTCGCCTGCTCCAGTTCGTGAAACACCCGGCGGGCATGCTCCAGCAGAACCGTTCCGGCCTGGGTCAAATGAATTTTCTTGCCCGACCGGTGGAACAGCGGCGTGCCCAACTGCTCTTCCAGCAAGCGGATTTGGTGACTGAGCGTCGGCTGGGAAATCCCCAGATTGTCCGCGGCTTTCGTGAAATGCAGTTCCTCGCTCACGGCGATAAAGTATTCTAGCAGACGGTGTTCCAAGTTATCCCTTCTTCCATAGATATAACCTATGATTATAGTAGAACATATTATTTAAAAATCGTATATATATATATCAAGGGTCGCCGAGGATTTCTTGCTTGTTTACTTCGTGGTGCAGTACACGAGGGTGCTTACGGTTGAACTCACCTGGGACAGGCGACAAATGTATTAGTTATTGGACCTCCTGGATTGTTGGTCATGGTTTAGAGATACAGTGCACTTGCTTATAGAAGATCGGCAGGCTTTACTTCTTCCAGCAGCTTAGTATCATTATTCCTTACGTTGCCTACTTCAGACGATACTGGATAGGCCCTCATTTCATTGGAGTCATACGGCCTCAACAATTGTATAAGTGCCGGTACATCTGCATGATCCCTGTCAAGCCATTCTGCTTCATCTTCCTTTTGGAGAATAACCGGCATTCTGTTATGAATATCGGCCATTAGACGATTCGGCGCAGTAGTGATGATGGTGCAGGTCGCCAGTTTGTTTCCGCTTGGGTCCATCCAAATATCGTAAAGCCCTGCGAAAGAGAAAATCCCCTCGTCCTTCAATGTGATTCGAAACGGCTGCTTTGATTTTGCCCGCTGCTGCCATTCGTAAAAACCATCAGCAGGGATAATACAGCGGCGGGACGTAATCAATCGATTAAATGAAGGTTTTTCGGTAATTGTTTCAGCTCTTGCGTTAATCATTTTGCTGGCGATTTTATCATCTTTAGCCCAGGACGGGACTAACCCCCAGCGAAGGCTCCCCAACCGGTTCCCGTTACTGCCTTTGACTACTGCCGGGATGTATTGCATAGGAGCTGCGTTATAGGAAGGTTCATAGTTTGTGTTTGTATCTTCATCAATATAATAGCGCAGCAATAGTTCTTCATAAGGAACTGTGATAGTAAAACGTCCACACATAAGGCAGGCCCCCCGATTAAAATGACGAAGCTCTTGTGAAAATTATAAACCAAAAATGCAAAAGCCCACAAACATAGAGGTCAGTGGTCATTTAGTTTACATGTAACGGGTGTGAAGCTTGCGCGTTATAGATACGAACTATGATAATGATCGATATCATATTATTGATCAATGATTGAATGAGCGCTATAGTAAAGATAGAGTTAATAATCGAGAGGACGTGTAGTAATGGGGAGCTTGAACATTGAATTAAGTCAGAATTTGAAGCAGAAGCCGGACCCGGGGGCCCTGGGCTTTGGGCAATATTTCAGCGACCATATGCTGACGATGGAATATTCGCTTGAGGCGGGTTGGCATGATCTGAAAATCGTCCCTTATGGTCCGATTGCCCTTGATCCTTCGGCGATGGTGTTCCATTACGGGCAGGAAGTATTCGAAGGGATGAAAGCATATCGGACGGCTGCCGGGGAATTGGTGCTGTTCCGGCCGGATATGAACCTGAAGCGGCTGAACGACTCCTGCGAGCGGTTAAGCATTCCACAGGTAGAGCCTTCTACGCTGCTGCAGGGGATCACGGAGCTTATAAAAGTCGATGCATCATGGATTCCGTCGGGAGAAGAGAACGCCTTATATATTCGTCCGTTTATCATTGCTACTGAGCCGTGTCTCGGCGTACGGGCTTCGCACACATATAAGCTGCTGGTCATTCTTTCACCGGTTGGTTCCTATTATCCCGAGGGTATCCATCCGGTCAGCATTCACGTAGAACAGCGTTATGTTCGGGCTTTCCGCGGCGGAACCGGTGCTGCAAAAACGGCAAGCAACTACGCGGCTAGCATCAAAGCTCAGGAGGATGCGAAGAAGTCGGGCTATTCGCAGGTGCTCTGGCTGGATGGAGCAGAGAGCAAATATGTTGAGGAAGTCGGCAGCATGAACGTCTTCTTCAAGGTGAACGGTGAAGTTATTACACCCGAGTTGTCAGGAAGCATCTTGGCCGGGGTAACGCGAGATTCCGTTATCGCGCTGCTGAAATCATGGGGAGTTCCGGTGAGCGAACGCAAAGTTGCAATGGAGGAGCTGGCCGAGGCGCATCAGAAGGGATGGCTTGAAGAAGCCTTTGGAACGGGTACGGCCGCTGTCATTTCGCCGATCGGCAGCATGAAATGGGGGGAGCTTGAGCTGAACATTGCCGAAGGCAAAACCGGCGAGTTGTCCAAGAAGCTGTATGACACGATCACGGGCATTCAGCGCGGTCAACTTGATGATCCGCTTGGCTGGAGATATCCGATTAAATAATCCATAGCTGTAATTCCGTTAGAAGTTTTGAGCCAGCCGAGCAGTCGGCTGGTTTTTTGCAATAACTCAAACGGATGGATTTTTTTGGAATAAGGAGGATTTTGAGCGAAGGACGGCGAATTTAATTAAAGGTGTTAAGAAAACGTTTATTGTAGTGTATGTTATGGCTTCTATCGTCGAACTCATCATCTTTACATAGGACAAAACCAACGAATCATTATTCATAAATCATTGAGTCAGGCAGAGATAGGGGGGATATGATGCATACGGAAGAATTCGGAAAGTTACTTAACAAAATCGTAAAAGACTATCAGAATCATTTGGAAGAGGAGCTTGCGCCAACCTTAACCACATCCCAATTGTCGGTGCTTGAAGTATTAGAGCAGAATGGCCAGTTGAAGCCGTCGGATCTGATTCCGTTTCTAGCAACGACCCCGGCCGCGGTAACGATGCTTCTGGACCGGATGGAGAAGGCAGAGCTGATTCGCCGCGACCGGGACGAGGAAGACCGGCGGATCGTCTGGATATCGATTACGGAGAAAGGCAAGACGGAGGCCGACCGGGGAATTTCGATCCGTCACGCCTATTTGGACGGTGTGCTCAGCCGCATTTCTACGCATAATCAGCAGCTGCTTGTTTATTTAATGGGTAAAATTTCAGGAATGAAGTAGGTAATTTCTTAGAGACGTGTGATCCTCTATCCGAAGGGTCACACGTTTTTGTTGTTTTATATAGGGCTAGTAAAAATATTGCACGATAATCCTATGCCGGATCGAGCAGCCTTCCTTCTTATACTTAAGTTATGAATTAGCTTTTCTAGCAGGAGGAGATTGGGACGCTATCTCTAGGTCAACTGAAGATTATTATTTGACCCGACCAAGCCAATTATTTAGGGGATGGCAAGCATCTGTTGTTAGTCTAGTCCGAGGTAGATGGTCACGTTGTGGTAACCTGAGGGAATATACGCGAGTTCACATCCGAATTAGAGGGGGCTAGCAAGGTAGCTACTCTCTAACTCGAATCCCTAATTTTACGAAAATATCATAAAATTCGTCGTGATGTGCTAAGCGCATACAATATATAACTATTGGGTAAAAATAAGGAATTAGCTTGCAAATAATCAAGATTATTTTAAATCTCACCTACCCAAAGGGGTAAATAGAAGGGTAATTAAATATTCTAAAGTTGGTAAATACCATTACTCATATAGAAAGGTAGAACACTATAAGAAAAATGGGCAAGGAAAGAAAATCTGGGGATCAACTTTTTAAGGAGATATTATGAGATTAAAATGGATGATGTTGTTGGGCTTTTGTTGTCTTTTAATCATAAGTACGCTTTTTGTGTTGAAATCACAAAAAATACAGTAAAGAATTGGGATCAGTTAAAGGAGATCGGGAGAGAGGCATGCTGGTGCGAATTCTAAAGTCTCCTGATGATGCTATACATTTTGATGAAATCAACCTAGATGGGTTTGATTGGAAGAATCACAATCTAATTGTAACTAAAGGTTGGAAGTTGAAGAAGGTTTCATACAGCACTTTTCAACCAACTAGTAGAGTAAAGGAAAAGTTAGTGAAAATTGTATTGCATGAACAGAGTGATGATAACTTGCTGTGTTATTATCAGATTAAGAAGATAGATATCTTTTTAGATGAGCATTATGCAAATGGTGGAATAACATTTGAATAGGTTTAATCTTATTAACCACATGCGAGTGTAATAACTCCATGTGGTTTCTTTCTACAAGCAAACTCTTGAACTTGCTTCGATGGTGAATAGGATTTTTAGGAATTGCCGTATCGGATCAGCGTGTGAAGGGGTGCAAGTAGACGTGCGCATTGATGCTTCCGTCTACTTGATAGTTTATTTCATGATGAAAATCAGAGCAGCCGCGCCAGCTCCTCGTAGGTTTGCCTGTTCCACAGGCTCCAAGGAGCTTCATCCGGCGGCAGGGAGGTAATATGAATCTGCTCCTTCGATACCGGATGCGGGAAGCCGACATACAGTGACCACAGAGCGATCTGCTGGCCCGGCTTGTTGAAGGCCTGGCCATACTTCTGGTCGCCGTACAGCGGGCAGCCGATATGGCTGAGCTGTACCCGAATCTGATGGGGGCGTCCGGTGAGCAGGGTAACCCTAATCAGCGTCAGATTGTCGCCTGCAGCTGTCCCAATGACCTCATAATCAAGAATGGCCTCTTTGCCGCCAGACGTTCCCTTCGTGACGACCGACACGGTATTCGTACGCTCATTTTTCAGCAGTGTATTCGTTAGACGTCCTTGCTGCTTTAGAGGCGTGCCGTGCACGATGGCAAGGTACGTCTTGTCGAAGCTGCGGCTGCGGACGGACTCCGATAACCGGGAGGCGGCCTTTGACGTCTTCGCAAAAATCATTGCGCCGCCGACGGGCCGATCCAAGCGATGGACGAGCCCTAAATATACATTGCCTGGCTTCTGATAACGTTCCTTGATATCCTCCTTCAGCAAGGACAGCAGGTCAGGATCGCCGCTGGCATCCCCTTGGGTCGGGATGTTAACCGGTTTGACGATCCCCAGCAGATGGTTATCTTCGTATAAAATATCGAAGTCCGACTCCATCATATTCCGGCCCTCGTTGTTGTTCTTTGTAGTCATCGGTTAATCCTCCCAGCGGCCAAGGATCCCGCAAGGAAGGTTCAGTCCCGAATTCGTAATAGGCAGCCCGATTTCGCCGGCGGAAATACTTCCCCCGTAGCGCTTCTTGACAGTCATCGACAGAATGTTATGAAGCACGGTTGGCGAGATGCCTGTCGTATAGGAATTGATCAAGAAGAAGAGAGGGTTGTCCGACAGAATGGACAAACACGACTCCACGAACGGATACAAGCTGGTCTCTAGCTTCCACATCTCGCCGCCAGGCCCCCGTCCATAGGAAGGAGGGTCCATGATGATGGCGTCATAGCGATTTCCGCGCCGCTGTTCACGCTGGACGAATTTGAATACGTCATCCGTAATATAACGGATTGGCCGTTCACTAAGACCGGATAGGGCGGCGTTCTCTTTAGCCCACTGCACCATGCCTTTAGCCGCGTCAACATGCACAACGGATGCGCCTGCGGAAGCAGCTGCAACCGTAGCGCCTCCCGTGTAGGCAAACAGGTTAAGCACCTGAATTGGCCGTCCGGCGCGCTGAATTTTGTCCATCATCCAGCTCCAGTTTGCCGCCTGCTCTGGGAATAGACCCGTATGCTTGAAGTTCGTAGGCCGAATGTAAAACTTAAGCTGCTCGTACGATATTGTCCACCGCTCCGGGATTTGCTTCTTCATCTCCCATTGCCCGCCGCCCGAGGAGCTGCGGTGGTAATGGCCATGTACATTTCTCCACTGTTGTGATTCGTGATGAATCGGCCAGATGATCTGCGGATCAGGGCGGCGTAAAATGATGTCCCCCCAGCGTTCCAGTTTCTCTCCGCCCCCGGCGTCAATGATCTCGTAATCTTCCCACTTGTTTGCTACATGCATGAGTTCATCCATCCTTCCAATATCCTCTAGAGGCATCCTATCAAATGAAAACGGACAGGCCGTTTCATATGGCGCTGCTTACGCTTGTAAACCTACGGATGTTATTGTACCTCATTATTCCATCTCCATGCTACCAATTAAAGAAATAGCAGTCTGAAAGTTGTGTCAAAAAAATATTTCAATAAAATTTAAAAATTCCTGTTGACGTGTAAGCGCTTTTAAAATACAATAAAAACGTATTAGCAAAACGTTTTAGCAAAACGTATTAGCAGTGCATGATCCTGAATGGTGTGTTAATTAATTGATTTAATCTCGTTTGAACCTATACAATGGATTAGGATATTTTGCCAATATGAAGAAAATGATGAGGTGTTATAAGCATGGCAAGCATTAAGGAAATAGCCCAACTTGCTAAAGTATCGCAAGGCACGGCCTCCATGGTGTTGAATGGCAAAGGGGACAAGTACCGGATATCCGCCGCAACGCAAGCGAAAATATTAGAAGCTGCCCGAGAGCTTAACTATCAGCCGAATATTTCGGCGAGACGATTGCGGAGCGGAGGGGAAACGGTGCTGCCGATCATCGCCCTGTTCTGGACGCTGGATACGCGGACAGCGCTTGTCGGCCGGTACCTGAAAGGCTTTCAGCACGCCCTTAACGAGCTGGAGGATGAGTACGAGCTATTGATCCAGCCATACGTTGGCACCAAGTTGAATGAGGTGAGAAGCTTAGTAACAGGAACCCGGTTTAACGGGGCGATCATTGCGAACTCCACGGAGGAGGATGACGAGTTCCTTGAGCAGGCTGATTTGAACGTTCCGATCGTGCTGCACCAACGCGAATCCAGCAAATATTCATCCGTAAATGTCGATAGCCGCAGAAGCGGCGAGATGGTTGCGGAGAGGTTGTATAAGCGGAACCACAAAAAGGTGGGACTGATTATCCCTGACGTTTCCTCCAAGGCAATCATGCTGCGCAGAGAAGGATTTTTGGATAAGGCGGCCAAGCTAGGATTGGAAATCGATGAAGAGCATTTGATGTATGAAGACTTCTCAGAGCAGGGCGGGTATGAAGCGGTGATGAGAATGAAGGAGCAATCCGGCTTCATGCCGACAGGTGTATTTGCGATTAGCGATCAGATGGCTGTAGGCGCACTCAAGGCACTGAATGAAATCGACATCAAAGTGCCGGAGGACATGGAAATCATTGGCCATGATAACGACGAAGTAACCAATTATACTATACCTACATTATCTACAGTTCATTTGCCGGTAGAAGAGATGGCGAAAGAGAGCTTGAGAATGCTGACGGATATGATGCTGTACAAAACGAATGTGAAGGTTCATAAAATGTTCGATACGCATATCGTGACCCGCAAATCCTGCGGAGAGTAACCCGGTGAGAACCGGCGGTACATCAGCTTGGTTATACGTCTAACCGGGAGGAGCGGCAAATCGTCTTCTCCCTGGTTAGCACCAAATATAAGGCATTACTCTATAATTCACAACCTGAAAGGGGGTGAGCGTTAAATCTGAACCGCATTAAAGAAAGCGCTTACACTTATAGTTTGACAGGCAAATCTTCATTAATCTTGAGAATCCTTAGAGGGGGATGTACATGAGAACAAAGAGATGGCTTGCAAGTTTTCTTACTGTAATGTTGTTGGCTTTACCGTTGGCAGGTTGTGCGGCCGACCCCAAACCACAAGCGACGAACTCACCGGCCTCGGCAAATGACGGCGGCAGCGGTAAGGTTGTGAATATTGATTTCTGGGGCGGATGGACAGGACCTGACCTCAACACGATGGAAGGACTAGTTAACAAGTTCAATCAGGAACAAAGCGGCATTCATGTTGAATTTACTTCCCTGCAATGGACTCCGCTGTTCACCAAGTTTTTGACGGAAATGAAAGGCGGGAATCCGCCGGACGTATTGGTCATGCATCCATTTGAGCTGGGACAGTTCGTTGAGATGGGCGTCCTGGACAACGCGCCGATCGCCAACGTCGGCATGGAGACGGGAAATTATTCTTCCTTTGCCTGGGGCGGAACTTTCTATAAAGGCGAGCAATATGCGGTTCCGTTAGACGTTCATATGCACGGACTTTACTATAACAAGGATCTTTATAATGAAGCGGGAATAACGCAGCCCCCGATGACCGGCGAAGAGCTGATCGCGACAGCCCAGAAGCTGACGGTCGACAACAAAGGCAAGCGTGCCGACGAAGCAGGCTTCGACGCGAACAATATCGTGCAATACGGACTTGGTTTCTCTATGAACCACCATGTATTCTATCAAATCTATGCTCTATTGAATCAGCAAGACCATAACCCGTTTACCGAAGATATGAAAGCGGTTGAATTGGATGAAGAGAAGATGGCGAAGGCGATTGCCTTCCTGCAAGACCTTGTATTTAAATACAAAGTCGTGCCTAAAGGCGAGAAATCCCCGGTCGATGATTTCATGGGCGGCAAAGTAGCGATGTTCGTGGACGGACCATGGCAAATGCCGAAGCTGGAGGAATCCAATATCCAATGGGCAAGCGCTCCTTATCCTAAAGTGTTTGATAAACCGGCTGCTTGGGGAGCTGCAGAAATCCTTACTTTCCCACTGAAGAAAAACAATGATTCCGATAAGGCCAAAGCAGCGATCGAATTCGTTAAATGGCTGGACAATAACTCCGGCGAATGGGCGAAATCCGGGCAGCTTCCATCAAGCAACGTCGGCATGCAAACCGCTCAGAGCATGGAAGGCCGGGAAGCGTTCATTAACAGCTTAGACAGCAGCGTTCTGCTTCCATCGCATCCGAAGGCGGCGCAAATCTTCTCCAGTACAGCTCCGAGCCCGATATTGACAGCCGCTCAGGACGCTATTCTGAACAACAAGGATCCACATGATATCGCCAAGCAGTTAAAGAAAGATATGGACAGTCTGCTGCAAGAGTAGCATCTGTTGCTCGCGAGCAGCCACTGAAATTGACACAAAAATGAACCGATACGGCTGGTCAGAAGAAAATTGCGCATGGTTGATTGACCACCATTGTAAGATGCCAGGCACCGCACGCAGGGATCCTTGCCGTATCGGTTTCATGTACCACTCTATTAAGACTAGTAATATCACCATAGTGGTAGAAAGGTTGACGACTTCATGAAATCACAAGGAAAAGTCGCGGCGCTGTTCTTGCTGCCTTATCTGCTCGTATTCCTTGTCTTTCGCTTTGGACCGAGTATAGCAGGGCTGTTCATCGGCTTTATGAAATGGAATATCGTCGGCGACGCCGAGTTTGCCGGATTAGCCAACTTCAAGAAGCTGTTCAATGATCCGATATTTTGGGTCTCTCTGAAAAATACACTGCTGTTTCTCGTATTGACATTGCCGCCGCTGATTGTGTTCAGCCTCCTGATGGCCGTGCTGTTGAACCAGAAGCTGCGCTTCCGCAACGCTGTAAGAACGATTTCAATCATTCCCTACGTGTTGATCCCGGCCGTCGTCGGTATCATTTGGAACTGGCTGTACGATAACAACTTCGGGATTCTCAACTACTATTTGAAGCTGGTTGGCCTTGGGCCGATTGAATGGCTGACGAGTGAGAAGTGGGCGTTATTCTCAATTGCCCTTGTTACTGTATGGTCGTACCTCGGCTACAACATGATTCTATATCTTGCCGGTCTGCAGGATATTTCCGCGGATTTGTACGAGGCGGCCAAAATTGACGGGGCCACGGGCACACAGGCATTCATGAGGATTACCTTGCCGATGCTGAAGCCGATTACCTCGATGGTGATCACACTTACCCTCGTGAATACGATTCAAATATTTGACCAAATATTCGTCATGACGAACGGCGGTCCGGGAACGGCTACGCTCACATTGGTGCAATATTTATACGGAACCGCATTCCAGAACTACAATCTCGGCTACGGCTCTGTGCTTGGCATCGCGACATTGGTCATTTTAATCGTATTTGTGCAAATTCAATCCAGATTGCTGAAGCTGGATGACTAGGGGAGGCTCACGGCATGAAATTAAAAAACACTTTGATCTACATTGTCATGGCGTTTATCGGTGTCATATTCCTGTTTCCCTTGCTATGGTCAGTCGTTTCTTCGCTGAAGCCGGAAGCGGAAATTATGAACTATCCGCCGAAATGGATCGCCGATTTCACGCTCATCAATTATAAATCCGTGCTGGCCCAGTATCCGTACACCGGCTGGATGATGAACAGTTTGATCATTACCGTATTGTCGACGTTGTTTGTGCTCGCGTTGACGACGCCTGCAGCTTATGCGTTTGGGCGGCTTAACTTCAAGGGGAAAAAGGTGATTTTTACGCTCATCGTCTCCATGCTGCTTATTCCGATTCAGGCCTACATCGTTCCGTTATTCCTGCTCGTTTCTGAATTGAAGCTGCTGAATACATTTGCCGCGCTCATTCTGGTTGCTGGCGCGAACGTCATCAGCGTGTACATCTTGACCAGCTTCTTCAAAGGAATCCCTAATGAGCTGGAGGAAGCCGCGAGAATCGACGGCTGCAAGGATTTCGGGATCTTCTGGAAGGTGATGCTGCCTTTAACGAAGCCAGCTGTGTCCACGGTCACGATTCTGATGTTCATCTCGAACTGGAACAACTTCCTGTGGCCGATGATCGCGATTCGCGCGAATGCCTTGAAGCCATTGACGGTAGGGATTGCGCAGTTTATGGGCGGAGCGAATTCCACCGCGCAATTCCAGTATGGCACTTCGCTTGCCGCGGCCTGTATGGCCATCATACCGTCTGTTATCGTGTTCTTGTCTTTACAGCGTTATTTCGTAGAGGGAATTACAAATTCCGGGATCAAAGGCTAGTCAACCAGGCCGCAAATGCGGCAAGTTGATTTCTCAGGAGGGAATTACGGACATGTTCAATGAGATCACGAATGAATTGATCATGGGAACGGACAAACCGTTTGCCAGCTGTCATGCTTCACATTTGGCGGTGCTGCCTGGCGGCGATATCCTCGCCGTCTGGTTTGCGGGGAGCAAGGAAGGCGCGGATGACAGTGCAATCTGGTGCTCCCGCAAGACAGGCGGGAGCTGGTCGCGGCCGCTGCAAATAGCGGCGGGAGTAGAGGAGCCCTGCTGGAATCCGGTACTTATGAATCTTCCGGGCGGCGAGCTGATGCTATTCTATAAAATCGGCCGATGGATTAAGGAATGGCGAACGCTCTATAAAATCTCCAAGGATGAGGGGAGAACCTGGTCGGCGGCGAGTGAGCTCGTTCCTGGTGACCGGGGAGGCAGAGGCCCAGTTCGCAATAAGGTGATCGTTCTCGCGGACGGCACTTGGGTCGCTCCGGCTTCTGCCGAGGACGGAATCTGGACTTCGTTCGCTGATCGCTCGCAGGATCAGGGCTTGACCTGGCAGCGGAGCGAGGAGATCGGCATCGCTGGTATTCAACGGAGTGACATCCAAGCGGTAAAGAGCGATATTCCGGTGTCGGAGCAGTCATTTTACGGCCGGGGGGTTATTCAGCCATCGGTATGGGAGTCCGAGCCTGGCCAGGTTCATATGCTGATGAGAAGCTCGGAAGGATTCATTCACCGCAGTGATTCGCAGGACGGCGGCGTCCATTGGAGCGCGGCGTATCCAACGAGCGTTCCGAATAATAACAGCGGGATGGATGTTGTCCGCATGGAGGATGGAACCCTGGTGCTTTGCTGCAATCCTGTCGGCGTCAATTGGGGACCGCGCACGCCGCTTGTATTGATGGCGTCCACGGATAATGGGCTGACCTGGACCCAAGAGGCTATGCTGGAAGACGGCGAGGGGGAGTTTTCCTATCCGGCAGTTCTTGCGTATGGAGACCAGCTCTACCTGACTTATACCTGGAACAGAGTCAATATTGCCTTTAGAAAGTTTAGCAGAAGGGCGAAGTAATACGGTTATTGCTGTAAACTATGGTACAAATTTCACAGCGGGAAATAGCAGTGTTTAGCAGTGGAGCAGCGGATAGGAATTGTTGTTATTGACTACGTGCGTGGAGGGACATAGATGTTGAATCAATTACAATCACATATACCGGACGGTGTATGGCCAACCATGGTTACGCCGTTCAAGGAGAACGGAGAAATCGACTTCGTTGCCCAGGAGCGGGCGGTTGAATGGTATATCCGGCATGGTGTAGACGGTCTGTTTGCAGTTTGCCAATCGAGTGAAATGTTTCACTTAAGTTTGCAAGAGAGAGTGAAGCTGGCCTCTTTTATTAAAGAAAAAGCAGCCGGACGCGTGCCTGTTATAGCTTCAGGCCATATTTCCGATGATTTTGACGACCAGGTTAAGGAACTGACGGCCATGGCTGCAACCGGGATCGATGCTCTTGTGCTGATCACGAACCGATTGGCGAACGAGGATGAGCCGGATGAGGTATGGAAGGCCAACTTAGAGAAGCTGCTCAGCAGGCTGCCGGAAGATATTCCGCTAAGTTTTTATGAGTGTCCATTTCCCTACAAAAGAATTATTTCACCCGAGCTGCTGCAATGGTGCGCAAGCACGGGGAGATTCCACTTTCTGAAAGATACTAGCTGTGATACGGATAATATTCGGCAGAAGCTCGAAGCCGTACAGGACAGCTCTTTGAAAATATATAATGCGAATTCAGCGACGCTGCTGGAGACGCTTCGGCTTGGCATCGCAGGGTATAGCGGGGTGATGGCGAACTTCCATCCGGACTTATACGTATGGCTGCTGAAAAATTGGGAGAATGAGCCGAAGCGGGCGGAGACGCTCACGAATCTCCTCAGTATGACCTCTCTAATCGAAAGGCAATTATACCCGGTCAACGCCAAGTACTATTTAATGCTGGAAGGCGTCTTTGATAACTATTACTGCCGGGTGAAGAACCATCGGGACTTTACGGCAACGAACCGTTTAGAAATCCGCCAGCTGCATCAATTGTCCAAGCAGTTGTCCGGGCAATTCATTATATAACAGGAGGAATGATCATGAGTACACCAATGATTGTAAACCGTTTGGAGGGCGCTATGCCCAAAATAGGCATTCGTCCGGTCATTGATGGACGGCGCGGCGGGATCCGCGAATCACTGGAGGAGCCGACGATGAATCTGGCTCTCGCTTGCGCCCGCTTTCTATCGGACAATCTCCGCCATGCTAATGGTTTGCCTGTGGAATGCGTAGTAGCGGATACGACGATTGGCGGGGTGCGGGAAGCGGCCAGCACGGCCGAGAAATTCCGCCGGGAAGGCGTGGGCGTAACGATTACGGTAACTCCGTCCTGGTGCTATCCGCTGGAGACGATCGATACCGATCCGTGGATGCCGAAGGCGATATGGGGCTTTAACGGAACGGAGCGTCCAGGAGCGGTCTATTTGGCGGCCGCGCTTGCGGCCCACAACCAGAAGGGATTGCCTACGTTCAGCATTTATGGACGGGATGTGCAGGATATTGGCGATGATACCATCCCAGAGGACGTACAGGGTAAATTGCTGAATTTTGCCAAGGCCGGGCTTGCTGTAGCGACGATTCGCGGCAAATCCTATTTGTCGATGGGAACGGTGTCAATGGGGATTGCCGGCTGTATTGTGGACGAAGGCTTCTTCCAAAACTATCTTGGCATGCGCAATGAATATGTGGATATGACTGAGTTTATCCGGCGGATGGAGCGGGGGATTTACGATAAGGAAGAATATAAGCGCGCGCTGGAGTGGACGAAGAAGCACTGCAAGGAAGGGGAGGACGTTAACCCGCCGGAGCGCCAAAGATCTGCAGGGCAGAAGGCGCAGGATTGGGAGACGGTAGTCAAAATGGCGCTCATAGCCCGCGACCTCATGGTCGGCAATCCGAAGCTGGCGGAAATGGGCTACGGCGAAGAAGCAGAAGGGCGGAATGCCATTGCCGCAGGATTTCAGGGACAGCGAGCGTGGACGGATCATTTGCCGACCGGTGACTTTATGGAAGCTATTCTGAGCAGCTCCTTTGATTGGAACGGCATTCGCGAGCCGTTTATGCTGGCCACGGAGAATGACAATTTGAACGCGATCACCATGCTGCTCGGGCATCAGCTGACAAATGCCGCGCAAATTTTTGCCGATGTGCGTACGTACTGGAGCCCGGAAGCCGTCGAGCGGGTGACCGGCAAGAAGCTGGAAGGACAGGCAGCAGGCGGAGTGATCCACCTGATTAATTCGGGCCCGGCTTCCCTGGATGGCACAGGCCAGCAGTCGCTGAACGGTCAGCCGGCTATGAAGCCGTTCTGGGAAATCAGCGAGGAGGAAGCCCAGAAGTGTCTGGATGCGGTAGCCTGGTGCCCGGCCAAGGATTTCTTCCCGTCGGGCGGATTTTCCACGGATTTTACGACACGGGGCGGTATGCCGCTGACAATGGCTCGGATCAACCTGATCCATGGCATCGGCCCGGTGCTGCAAATTGCCGAGGGGTATTCTGTGGAATTGCCGGAGGATGTGCATGACGTGCTGGACCGCCGGTCTGATCCGACATGGCCGACGACATGGTTCGTGCCGAGATTGACTGGATCGGGGGCATTCAAGGATGTTTATTCGGTCATGAACCATTGGGGCTCCAACCACTGCGCAGTCAGTTACGGCCATATTGGCTCCCAACTGATTACGCTTGCTTCGATGCTGCGTATTCCGGTAAATATGCACAATGTGCCTGAAGAGGATATTTTCCGGCCAAGCGTATGGTCAGCTTTCGGCGCAGACGATGCGACCGGAGCGGATTACCGGGCGTGTGCCGCCTTTGGTCCTCTATATAAATAATCGCCAGCGGGGGAGATGGGAGAAATGAAAGAGGAGCAAGAGAGAAGGAGGCAAGAAGCATGAATATGGATGTTCGCTATGTTCTTGGAATCGATTATGGCACCGAATCGGGACGTGTTGTGCTTGTGGATGTCCGCGACGGCCGGGAGGTTGCCTGGCATGTGACGCCTTATCCTCACGGGGTTATGGATGTCGAGCTTGCGGGAACTGGAGTCAAGCTGGGCGCGGAGTGGGCGCTGCAGCATCCTCGGGATTACGTGGAAGTGCTGCGGCACTCCGTTCCGGAAGTATTAAGGATTTCCGGCGCCTTGCCGGAGCAGATCATTGGCATCGGGGTTGATTTTACTTCCAGCACCATACTTCCCATAGATCAAGAAGGCAATCCGTTATGTTATGCCGAGGAGTACCGTCATGAGCCGCATGCCTATGTGAAGCTGTGGAAGCACCATGCGGCCCAGCAGGAGGCCGATCTGATCAATGAACTTGCCGCTGCGCGGGCAGAGAGCTTCATTGGACGGTATGGCGGCAAGGTGTCCTCGGAATGGATGACGGCGAAGGCTCTGCAGGTGCTGCGGGAACGCCCGGATATTTATGATGCGGCAGATCGCTTCGTGGAGGCTGCGGATTGGATCGTATTTGTGATGACCGGGATGTTGAAGCGCAATAGCGGCTGCGCGGGTTATAAGTCGCTTTGGCATCGGCAAGAGGGATATCCGCAGCGGGATTTCTATCAACATCTGGATTCGCGGTTTGCCGCCTTCGCCGAGACGAAGCTCCGGGGAGATATCGTGACACTAAGCGAGTCTGCGGGCGTGCTTACGGAAGAGGCGGCTGCAATGATGGGCTTGCGCCCAGGCATCGCCGTGGCGCCGGGCATCATTGACGCTCATGCGGCTGTGCCCGGCGCCGGCGCGACATCACCTGGGGATATGGTGCTATCGATGGGAACCTCGTTATGTCATTTGCTGCTAAGTGAACAGGAAATTCAAGTGGAAGGCATTTGCGGTGTCGTAGAGGACGGTATTATACCTGGGTTGTATGCATATGAAGCGGGACAGCCTGCCGTTGGAGACATGTTTGGATGGTATGTGAAGCAGGCCGTGCCTGCTTATGTAGAAAGGGAAGCCGGGCAGGCGGGCGTCTCTGTTCATGAATGGCTGGAGGCGGGAGCGGCTAAGCTGCTGCCTGGCGAGAGCGGGTTAATCGCGCTCGATTGGTGGAACGGGAATCGTTCAAATCTGGTCAATTCCGAGCTGAGCGGCATGATTGCCGGGCTGACGCTGCAGACGAGACCCGAGGAAATATACCGTGCATTACTGGAAGCAACAGCATTCGGCACTCGCCATATTATTGAGGCTTTCGAAGCTGCCGGGGTTGAGGTGAAGGAGTTGTACGCCTGCGGCGGCCTGCCGCAGAGAAACAAGCTGCTAATGCAGCTGTATGCGGATATCACAGGCCGGGAGATCAAAATCGCCGCTTCAACACAGACTCCGGCGCTGGGAGCCGCGATGTTTGGAGCGGTAGCAGCAGGTTCCCTGCGCGGCGGCTACGACACCATCGAGGAGGCGGCCAGGCATATGGCTCACCTCCAGGAGAAGAGCTATACACCAACTGCCGTGCATCAGGCTATGTATGATGAGCTCTATAGGGAGTATCGTCGGCTGCATGATTATTTTGGCCGAGGCGGCAATGAAGTTATGACTAGGTTAAAGCAGCTGCAAAAAAAAAGGCCATGACCTCTTCCTGACTCCTTGAAGACAAAATGACAGCAAGCGTTTGAAGAACCGCATCCGGGAAAGGAAGGAACAGCCATGATGCTGGGGGATATCAGAAACCTGGATCAAGAGAAGCATTTATACCCTTCCGCTGTGCGAAGAGGGCTGGAATACATTAAGCTGCATCAGCTAGAGAATGCTTCGCCAGGCAGATATGAACTGGAAAGCGGAAAGATGTTTGCTATTGTTCAGGAATATACGACACAGCCGGTTAGCGGTCAGCAGTACGAATCTCACTACAGCTATATAGATATTCAGTATTTGGTGAGCGGTACGGAACGGATTGGCTGGAAAAGATACGATGACCGGCTGAAAATTAGCCTGAACCGCTTAAGCGAAGACGATATACAATACTATGAATCCGAAGCGGAAAAGGAATTCGAAGCTGTTCAGCGGAGAGAACGGAGGGCGGGACAGGATGAAGGCAGTGACTTGATCATGGAGCCGGGACTATTCGCCGTTTTCTTTCCAACGGATTTGCATCGCCCATGCGGCCACGTGCACAGAGAGAGCTGCATTCGCAAAATCGTCATCAAAATACACCGAAGTCTCGTCGGGTTGTAAAGCTTAGAACCGAGCTCTGTAACCGTTAAATATATGAACGACTAGCCCCGATATTTTCACATTTGTCATCGTCTATATCACCATCCTTCGCTCAAAATGAGGACATTCCATGCACATTCCTGGCTTGACAAGTTTATTCCAGCGAGTTAGCTTTGTAAATATTATAGGGCAGCAATCTAAGCCCATCATTAAGAATAGGGACAGAACGGAAACCAGTTAAGTCAGGGAGGCGTTGTAGATGAGTGATTCGAACCGGTCGGAGGGTTTTAGTCAAGTGATTGAGATGCAGAATGTAACATGGCGGCGGGACGGCAAAGTTGTGCTGGACGGGATAGACTGGCAGGTCGCGCCTGGCGAGAATTGGGCTTTGTTTGGGCTGAACGGGTCGGGTAAAACGACATTGCTTAATATGATCAACGGGTACATTTGGCCGACAACGGGCACGATTTCCGTACTGGGGCATAAATATGGCGAAGTGGACGTCAGGGAAATGCGTAAATCGATCGGGTGGGTCAGCTCTTCTCTGCAGCAAAGAATTCATGCATCCGAGAAGGTGCAGGATCTGGTTGTGAGCGGGAAATTTGCATCGATCGGGTTGTATGAAAAGCCGTCCAGCGAGGATTTTGACCGGGCGGAGGCATTGATGCATCAGTTAAGATGCGGCCATTTGCTGGATCGCACATATCAGACCTGCTCCCAGGGCGAGCAGCAAAAGCTGCTCATTGCACGGGCATTGATGGCAGAACCCAAACTGCTGATTTTGGATGAAGCTGCGAACGGCCTCGATTTCATCTCGAAGGAAGGGCTGCTGGACAGCATTCAGGAGCTGGCGGTACAGCCCGACGCTCCGCATATGATCTATGTTACTCACCATACGGAGGAGATCGTTCCGGCCTTTGCCAAGACGCTGCTTCTCCGGCGCGGTGAAGTGTTCATGCAGGGTAATACGAAGGAGCTGTTCCGCGGGGATACCTTGTCAGACTTCTTCGAACTGCCGGTCGATGTCACTTGGAGAAATGACCGCGCCTGGCTTTCTAGAAAGTAAAAGTTTCATGTGAAGTAATTGAAAAATAGAACTTCCATTATTATTTGGAAGTTCTATTTCATTGTATAGTCTTATTTAACTAAACTAAAGCACCTCATAGTTTATTTGTAGACCCTCACAATCTTAACTCATTCACCAGCTTAGATGGACGCTTCTTCCGCCAGAGGTTATTGTTATATTACCTACGGTAATCGCTCCTACAGCTTCACCATTAAAAATTTTATCAATAGCAGCAGCTGTCTGATTGACATCCCCACTTCCACCTAATTTATTAGCAACCTCTGCGGCAACAGTAAAATTATCGAAACTGCCAGAATTGAAAACAACTAATATATTATTAACATAAGCTTGGTTAATGCCGTTACCTCCGGCAAAATATTCGTTAATATCTCCTTCAAATTTAGCACCAGTATTTTCATAAATACTCTGTACTTCCGCAAGCACGCTGCTCGGCTGATTAGGTTGTATTTCAATTTTCCCACCGATAAATACCGTTTTTGTGGATGGTTCCCACTGAACGTCTTCTCCTAATGCTTCTCCAATAAATCGCAATGGAACCATTGTACGATTCTTGATCGTTTTTGCTTCCACGTCTAATTTGTGCAGCTGATCATTGATTTTAGCATGATTAGAACCAATAATTAGTTCAATCATTTGATTGTCTTTTGTAGCGGTCACTTTTTTCTCTACCTGGTTCCAATTCACTCTAGCACCTAATGTTTCAAAAATGCCGCGCAACGGGACTAATGTTCTTCCTTGATATAAAACGGGTGGTTGATCATATTGTTGCTTCTCTCCATGGATAATAACTGTAATTTCCTGTGCAGCAGATTGAGTTTGTGTTGGCCATAAAACGATTGAAAAAATAAGCATGGATAATAAAAGAATCAGTTTTCGTTTCATTCTTTCTCTCTCCCATATTTATTATTTTATTAACTTATTATATTACCACGTTTTTGAGGGATAGAATTGCACTTCACGGTCCCTTGTGACTAAAACAAATACTTATTCGTTCCTAAGGCCGTTTCTTGTGCTATCTCCACGTTTACGGGGCCTTCCGATTCAAAGTCTGGACAATGATAACCAATTCTTGTTTACGTTCAGATATTTTTGAAGGGAGTTTTGTTACCTTTTGCCTGGTGATGCGTATTATCCATTAACGGCGCCAAGACAGCCGGCGAGCGATACACATAATGTGGAGGGGATCTATCATGGAAGCAGTACCTAACAAACCAAGGAAAAACACGGGATACAAAGGGATAGCTGCAATCGCAGTGATCGTGATTTTGGCATTTGTAGGGATGAACAGTGTGACGCAGGTGCAGTACGGCCATGTTGGGTTGTATAAAACTTTTGGAAAACTCAACGACAATATTTTGTCGCCCGGCATTCATTTGAAGATTCCTTTCATTCAGACGGTGATTCAGGTAAATACCCAGGTAACGAAGACGGAAACGGATACGACCGCATCGTCCAAGGATTTGCAGCCGGTATCGACGCATGTCGTCGTCAACTATTCCGTCAATAAAGAGTCGGCCTACAATTTGATGAATAATGTTGGGGGAGCTTATGATTCGGTCATCATTAACCCGGCGGTGCAGGAAGTCGTCAAGGAGGTTACCGCACGGTACCCCGCTGAGGACTTGATCGCAAAGCGTGATATCGTAGCCGGAGAGATCAGCGAGCATTTGACGGCAAGGATGGCTAAATACGATTTGATTGTAAATGAAATCAATATTGTGAACTTCAAGTTCTCCGAAGCGTTCGACAATTCGATTGAAGCGAAGCAGGTCGCTCAGCAGCAGGCGCTGAAGGCGGAGAACGATTTAAAGCGGATTGAAATCGAAGCGAAGCAAAAGATCGCCCAGGCTCAAGCTGAGGCCGAGTCCCTCAAGCTGAAGAAGCAGGAGGTTACGCCAGAACTGGTACAACTGAAGCAAATCGAAGTGCAGGAGAAGGCTCTCGAGAAGTGGGATGGACGTCTGCCTGCAGTGAGTGGCGGAGCTACTCCGTTTATCGATATTCAATCCTTTGTGAGTCAAAATCAGTAAGCTGTTGCTGATTATACGGAAGGAAGTACATGGACCGTCAAGCTGAGGCTTGGCGGTTTTTCATTTTAGCGAAAAATGCGCGCAGATAAGAGTGAATGCGTGTTACGGAATACGGCAATCGTGCGGAAATACCAATCAGCCGCCAAGAGGGTCGAGAGAATGATGTAACAGCCTCACGGCCCCTTCATGGAACTGGAGTCTTTCCCTTCATAAATTTAACTCTGGTTTAGTTACTGTACCTGGACGTTCAGGTTACAGATTTCTAACTGTTGCTAGATGGTCGCGAGTTAGTTAACTAGATGTATTTCATGCAGTTAGTTTATCGGTTTTGGCTCTGTCGAGGAGAACTAACTGCAAAACCTGCATTTAGTTTTAAGCTATTTCGGCGAACAGGCTCTTAGCAGGCAAACTAATTGCATGTTATACATTTAGCACATGTTTTTCTGACAAAAAGAGCTTAACTAGCTGTATAAAATACATTCCGTTTTAAAATGATCCGTGTATGGGTACTTGCGTGTTACATGAGCTTCTGGAAGGTGAAGAAAATGTATATGGGTACAGGTTACTTGCCGATGTCATTCCACGGGGAGGCTTCAAGAGACCGGATCGTAAGCGGCCCTCACCAGTTATGGCAACTGGATGCGAAGTAAATACAAGAGGCATGTTGGTTCCTAATATAGCAATTATCAAAATTTGTATTGCCAGATTGCTAGATTTCTTATATCCTCCGTAGTAGGTCGAAAGAACCAAAACATCATGCGGAGGAAATCAAGTGACTAGAAACAGCACGAGCTATAGTAACACCAAAAACATTAGTAAAAGCACTAGTATAAGCACAAACACTAGCAACAGCACAGATACTAGTAACAAAGGCTGCAGTATAGGTGCATTCGGCGTCAACACTAGCAGCACTGGCCCTTATGGCGCTAATACTAGCAGTGTCAGCACTAGTAACGCCGACATCAGCCTCTTCAAAACTAGCAACACCAACAAGAGCAGCAGGCGCATCAGCACCGTGAACAGCTGGCATAACGCCAAGTTTTGGCTGCCCATCCTCGCTGCCATGCTGTCGTTGGCGATGTTAAGTTCTTTTACGTCTGCAAGCAGCGGGGATATCGTGCGAAGTGACACAGTTATGAGCTATGAGAGGATGACCTCGCATATTGCCGATTTGGCGGAGCGTTATCCGGAGACCATCGAATATAAGTCAATCGGCACAACGCCGCACGGCCGGGAGATTTGGGCGGTGAAATTGGGTCAGGGTGAAGCGGCCATTTTCATAAACGGATCGCATCACGCCAGGGAATGGCTAACGACGACGATAAATTTGCAGATGATCGAGCAATATGCCAAAGCTTACAGGGCAGGAACGGCGATCGACGGCTATGATGCGAGGAAGGTGCTGAACGAAACGACAATCTGGTTTGTGCCCATGGTCAATCCGGATGGGGTTACGCTTCAGCAATCCGGGCTTACGGCTTTTCCGGAGAAATCGAGGAATGCGCTGCTGCAGATGAACCAGGGCAGCAAAGATTTTACGCGCTGGAAAGCCAATGCCCAAGGCGTAGATTTGAACCGCCAGTATCCCGCAGACTGGAGTACGATACATAACAACGCGGCTGGGCCGAACTGGATGAATTACAAAGGGGCCAAGCCGCTGCAAACGACGGAGAATCAAAGTCTCGTAAATTTCACTTATGAGATTCAGCCGGAAATTGCCATTTCCTACCATTCAGCGGGGCGGATTCTGTATTGGAACTACAAGACAGCTCCGGCCAACCTGGCGCGCGACCGGAAGCTGGCCCACAGCTTTGCTGCCAAGACTGGATACAGCCTGGTCCAGCCGACGAGTAATCCTTCCGGCGGAGGGTACACGGATTGGTTCATCACGACATTCGGGCGTCCCGCTTTCACGCCGGAAATCGGCATTAAGACAGGCGAAGCGCATCTGCCGCTGTCCGCATTTGCCGAGGAATGGAAGCGAAATAAAGGGATCGGCATATGGCTTGCGGACGAAGGCTATAGACTGTGGCTGAGCCGCAATTGCAACCGGGCCGAGCAGCCGCTGGAAGAGGGGACTTTGACCCTAACCGAGGCGCGGGACGTATACAGCGAGCCGAATTTTCTGTCTAAGGCAACAACCCGTTTAAGTCCGCAAACCTTGCAAGCAGCGGCGAAGGCAGGCAACTGGTACAAAATCCAAACCGGTGAAGGTATGGGATGGATTTATGAACCTCATCCGCGGCTCGGTACGGCTGCCGAAGTGGATGCCAGCATAGAACTTAAACAGGATACCGTCTTTTATGAACAGCCATTCGACCGGACGGCAGAGAAGGGCAGACTTGCTCCGATGATGGTTCAGGCCAGCAAAAAGTGGGATGACTGGTATTTGGTCATGACACCGATTGGCGAGTACTGGATAGAGTGGGCGAACTAGCCGGTAGGTTTATGCAAATTTTATTGGATGAGAAGTGCTTAAGCGAAATGCTTAAGCATTTTTCGTTTTATTTTTGCGGGATTTTATTCCGTTGGCGGTCCAGTAGATCACTGGAATCACAAATTCAATAAAGATGAGCAGCGGGGGCAGCCCCTCAAGCAGCAAGTAATTTAATTCGATTTGGGAGCGAACGATCAGCATGGATAGAATGCAGGAAAAGGCTGTAAACGAAAGGGCGAGCGGTTTGTGATCCGGCAGTTTCACTAGCAGGGATATGGCATAGACGGCGATGAATATCATAAAAGAGACCTTAATAAACAGACTGGTCAGCCACAGGATGATTAAAATAGGGTCCAATGTTTCCACAAATGACCCGGTACGCAGGGAACGAACGAGATCCAGGTCGGGATAAGTCAGATTAGCCGCTAGCTGCGGACCTAGAATCATCAGGATCGGGATAATGTGAGACAGAATAATAACGGTCGAAGACAGGATGGTAAGAGCCACTGTCCGATAGACCTTTTTAGGTGTCTTAATGTAAGGCATAATCAGAAACAGGAAAGCAAACTCCCCAAAAATCGTGACGCAATCGTAAACGGTCGTGCCGACCTCTTTTAGATCCAATTGGTTAATCAGAGCGGGAAGCACTTCAATGCGCATGGCTTGCGTCACCATGAATGGAGTGCCGACAAAACCTAGAATACTAATAACAAAAATGCCCAGAGCTGCCCGGAAAATAGTCGTGACTCCGGAACGTACGCAATAGGCCACGCAGGACCCGAACATCAGAGCGATCAGCCATGATGGAGTTCCTGGCAAATAAACCTGAATGAGAAAATCCTCTAGTTCGCGAAGATTGAGCGCGGCGAGGAGCAGATTCATAACAGCAATCACCAGAATAAAAAAAGCATGCGGCACTTTGCCCACAATACTGCTGCCGTATTGGATGATCGTCTCGTTAGGACGAATTACGGTGACTCTGTAGGCAGGATACAGAAAAGGGATGCTGACCAAGCCTCCAATAATGATGCTTACCGGTGTGGAGTAGTGGCTGTTCTGGATGTACAAGCCCGATAAGAAGGCGATAGTCACCGTAAAAATATACAGATTATACATAGAAAATATTTGTAATCTGGTAATCTTATCCATTTATTGTTTCCTCCCGAGATGCATGCGGCATGTTAGAGCCATTGGCCCAAAAAACGGTATAGCCTGTGCAGGGCTTCTTCAAAATTCCAGTAATCCTTAACAAGGAAATAAACCTCCAGCAAAATGAGCAATATGGCCATTATCGTGATAAGCCGCCATAGCTTGGCCGTGCCATCATGACGCTTGCGCCAATCGAACCATTCATACAGCGCAATTAGAACAAAAACTAGGGCAGTCACAATCATGTGCCTTCTCCCCATTCCGTTCTGATTGACCGAAAGGCTTCACCGGTTCCGCGAATTCTAATTTTTACTGCAGCTTCGATGTCCAGCCCTTTGGCGTAAAATTCATTCCAGTTCGATTGATATTTATCCCAAATGTCAGGATGCTTCCATTTAATATAATTTCCCAATTGGAAAACATCAGCTTTGGCGGTGCGCGTCTTGTTAATCAGCTGCATGATCCGGCTTTTAATTTCCCGGTCCAGCTCTTTTTGCAGCAACATCAACTGTTCATCGTTCTGAAGATCAAGCTTGGAGTCGGAGGCCTGGACCGATGCTGTTCCTCTGGTTTCCAAGCGGATCCCGGGTGTATCATCCCTGACTTTTGCTTTAAACTTCGTGGTGATGTCTTCCACGTTGAAAGTGATCTCCTTCCCATCGGTAGGCGACTCTACGCGGATCGTCATTTCACGGATGTTGGAATAGAGCAATAAGGAGGTTTGCATCTCTACCTTATTTAACTGCTGGCCGATCATTTTTCCTTTTACAAACATAGCCGCTCCGTCAACGCCGAGCCAGATTTGGCTTTTCTCCTTTTTGGCTATTGTTTCTGGGGCTTTACTGAAAGACAGCGTAGGGATAAGAATATCCCCCGAGCCATATCTGGCAAGAAGAACGTCCCTAAGTGTAGCATCGATGGTCATCCGATGGGTAATATAGGAAGTTAGAATGACTGAGACGAAGCGCTCGAATGTCGTTGGGGTTTCCACCAGTTCCAGCACTTTTCCCGGAGTTACGAATAGATTGGCGCTAATATGGAAGTTGATACGCCGGCTGATAAATTCCAATACCGGATCGAGGCCATGCTTCGCCAGCGTGCTACCGATAACGAGTAACCGCGTTTGCCCAAAGGTAATTCTCCTTGATAAATCGTTTTGAATGTCTTGCAAGGCCTGCGGCAGCGTTGGCCCTGTTTTTGTAACATAGGCGAAAGGTTCCCTGCTAGAGCCGCCAGACCCGCCGACTTCTCCGGGAATCATGCGGTTCGGGAGGGGGAAGCCGAGAGTCAGTTCGAAATCTCCATCATCCGTCAGATCAACCAGTATCAGACTAACGAACGCCCGGTCATTGAGCTCTACCGAGGACCAGCAGCCGCTTGTAGTCAACACGATAATCATGGATAGTATGACAAGAAACAGTCTGGTTCTCAGCTTGTACAAGGCTCACTCCTCCTTTTGTTTCACCCAGCCGCGGGGATTTTTCTTCTGGCGTTGTTCATTAGGGGTTAGTGCTACAGGGCGTTGCTGCATCGCCCACCATGGGGCGCGGTATAATGTATCGTTCAAATCCGCTTTGGCTAATGGCGTGAGCGGGTACAAATAAGGTAATCCGAATGATTTGAGGTTAAGCAGATGGATATAAATAATGATCAGCCCGCAGGTAATGCCGAACAAGCCTAGCATCGAGGCTAAGGCCATGATCGGGAAGCGGAGCAGCCTGATCGTCAATCCAAGGTCGAAGTGCGGAATAATAAAGGAAGCAATTCCGGTCAGCGAGACAATGATAACCATGGCTGCCGAGACGATCCCTGCTTGCACTGCGGCCGTACCTATGATCAGCGCGCCAATAATCGACACAGCCTGTCCGATCGATTTCGGAATGCGAATGGAGGCTTCCCGCAGCGCTTCGAAGGACAGCTCCATAATGAACGCTTCGACAAAGGCGGGAAAGGGCACGATTTCTCTTGCCGCAGCGACAGTCATCAACAGCTTGAAAGGAATCATTTCCGGGTGAAACGTAGTAATGGCAATGTACAAAGACGGCAGCAGCAGGGAAGCAAAAAGAAACAAGAAACGGATCCAGCGAATCCAGGTGGCGGCGATATATCGCTGAAAATAATCCTCCGAAGTCTGCATCAGCATAGTTAGTGTGACCGGAGCAAGAATCGCGGAGGGAGTCCCGTCGACGATAATCGCTATACGTCCCTCCAGCAGCGATGCGCTGACGATATCAGGCCGCTCCGTATATTCAACCTGCGGAAATGGGGAGTAGGGCGAGTCCTCGATGGTCTCCTCGAAGGTCGAGGATCCTAAAACTGCATCAATATCGAGATATGACAGTCTTCGCTTGAGTTCCTGAATCAGCTCTGGCTTGCAGATTCCTTCAATATAGGCGATGACGAATCTCGTTTTCGTCTTGGTGCCGAGGCTATGCTCTTCCATCTTAAAATTTCTGCTCTTCAATCTTCTCCGCAGCAGCGATAGATTCATATCCAGACTCTCATTAAAGGATTCCCTCGGTCCGCGGATGACCGATTCGTTCGGCGCTTCTTCGATCGCCCGTGTAGTTAAGGCAGATACGGAAGGGAAAGTCATGATTCGGGGCTCTCCCTCAATCATGAGGACCACTCCGAAGCTAAGGACGGTCGTAATAGCCTCGTTGGTCTCCGTGACAATTTTGATTTCGGAGACGGATATCGCTTGGTCGTCAAACAGGTACCGAATCAGGTCGCTGTCCTCTGATCCGCTATAATCCAGCAGGCTGCGGAGAATAACCTCTTGAATCGTCGTCTGGTCTGCCGTGCTTCTCAAGTAGACCAAGGTACAACGATCGCCTGTTTTAATTTTGAATTGGCGAAAGACGATATCCGAACAATTCTCAAGCTGCTGCTTCATCCATGGGACGCGGTCATCCCGCTGCTCTACGCTGCTGGAAGGAGAAACTTCGCTATCTGAAGTCAAATTTGCAGGTAATGCCTTGTGTACATGCTTTGGGAGTTGAACGGAGCTGTTGTTTTTGCGTTGTCTCCGCAGCAGTCTTAACCATAATGACATAGGCTTGGCTCCTCCTTTTTGGAATCTGCAGGTAATATAAAGATTTGCTTAACGCTGATTTTTTATTCCGCATTGCCCTTGCAAACTGTTATTATAATTAAGGAAGTGAACGATGATGGATAGCAAGAGCCTGAAAGGACAGGGATCATCAGGCTAGATTGGAGGCATATATGAGAATGTCCTATCAGCAAATCAAATGGTTAATCCTGGCCACACCTACGATAACGATCGGGATTTGGGAGTTTGTACGGCATGAATATTTACTGTCTGTTATATCGATGGAACTGGGGAACTGGTTGTCCCCGGTGATCGTATTTCTGGTATCAGTATTATTGCTGACCCAGCTGTTCAAGATGATGGAGCAAATCCAGAAGGAGCTGAACGAGGCAAAGGAGCTTAAGGCGGCCTTGGAAGAACGGGAGAAGATCGCCCGCGAGATCCATGACGGAATAGCACAGTCTTTGTTCCTCTTAAATGCTCAAGTAAGCAAAGTGGAGAAGGCTCAGGTGAGTGATCAGGTTACTTTTGAGAAGCTGAAAAATAATATTCATCGTACGAATACCTATGTTCGCGAAGCGATTGCGAATTTACGCCATCCTGCCGCGCCGGACTCCATCTCCTGGATGCAGGGAATCGACAGCTTGATCCAGGAGCTTCAGAGAGATTCGGATTTGCGCTTTAAAATAAGCTGGAGCATTCCGGAGGAACGGCTATCGTTGCGGGATAAGATTGAGCTGCTTGCATTGATCCGCGAATCGCTCCTTAACATCCATAAGCATGCGAAGGCGAAGGAGGTGCATATTGAAGGCCATGTCATAGACGGGGGATGGCAGTGCTCCGTCACCGACAACGGGGTAGGCTTCGACATGAACGGCAATCCGGGCAGCCATAGCTATGGCATCAAAATCATGCGGGATCGGGCGGCCATGATGGGTTGGGATTTCGGGATCGAAAGCAGCGGGGGACAAACGATGGTAACGATTCAAAATCACGGATAACTTGACGAGTATTGTCGCAAGACATATAATGAGAACGATTATCAGTATCATTGGTGAATTATGGGAGGAATATATTTTGTATGCTTGCAGCATCAGCTTAGTGAATGTACATATGATGATGTCAGGCGTGCGGACCGCTTGCGGTTCAAGCACGAAGGGAGAGCGGGAGAGCTTCTTATGACGGAAATGTTAGAAACTACGCAGACGGAGAGAAATCTGCACATACCAAAGAAGCGGACAAGGCCGCTAGTCGTCTCTTTGATCCTGTTCGGGGGGATATTCGCTCTTATATTTGGAATTATGCTGTCGGTATCTTTCGGCGCAGCGGATATTGATTTCGCGACTGTATGGGAAGCGGTTTTCCGCTACAATCCAGAGCTGACGCAGCATCAAATCATTCAGGAAATCCGCCTGCCCCGTGTACTTGGCGGAGTCTTGGTCGGTGCAGGCTTCGCCGTTGCCGGCGCGTTGATGCAGGGAATGACCCGCAATCCGATGGCGGATTCCGGGCTGCTCGGCCTTAATTCAGGCGCAGGCTTTGCCCTGGCTATATGCTTTGCTTTTTTTCCGGGGCTATCGTTTGGTATGCTCATTTTATATTCCTTCCTGGGCGCGGGAGCGGGCGCCGGATTGGTCTTTGGAATCAGTTCGCTGGCCAAGGGAGGGGTCACTCCCGTGCGTCTTGTGTTGGCTGGGGCAGCGGTCAGCGCTTTGCTGGTAGCTCTGAGCGAAGGCGTTGCGCTGTATTTCCGGGTTGGCCAGGACCTGGCCTTCTGGTACGCGGGCGGTGTGGCCGGAACAAAATGGTTTCAATTGAAAATCATGCTTCCCTGGATCGGAGGCGCGCTGCTCGGCGCGATGATGCTGTCGCGTTCGATTACGATGCTAAGCCTTGGGGAAGAGGTGGCCGTGGGTCTCGGGCAGCGGACAGGGCTGGTCAAGCTGGCAGGGACGGTCATCGTGCTCATCCTGGCGGGCTCGTCGGTGGCCGTCGTCGGCTCTGTCGGTTTTATCGGGCTGATTATCCCCCATTTGACCCGGTTCCTGGTTGGCGTCGATTATCGGACCATCATCCCTTGCTCGGCCATCCTTGGGAGCCTGCTGGTTGTCTTTGCCGATCTCGCGGCAAGAATGATCAATGCCCCGGCGGAAACACCGCTGGGCGCCCTTATCGCGTTAATCGGCGTGCCCTTCTTCCTCTATCTCGCACGCAAAGAGAGGAGGGAGTTATAGATGGAACCAATACAGGGATTATCTCAGGCTTCTGGCAAACGCAGAACGCAGCGCGGCATCTTAGTGGTGGCGATTTTGGGCATTCTGATCGTCTGTGCTTTTATTGTGAGTATGAACACAGGATTCATCCGGCTGTCGCCGCTTGACGTGCTCAAGACGCTGTTCGGCATGGGAACGGATAAGCAATCGCTGATCTTGTTCGACTTCCGGCTCCCGCGCATCGTCATTTCCGTGCTCATCGGCGCTGGGCTGGCCGTCTCAGGCTGCATCCTGCAGGGGATATCCCGCAATCCGCTGGCGGATCCGGGCATCCTTGGCATCAACGCTGGCGCCGGGCTGATGGTGATGCTTTATGTTTCCTTTTTTCCAACGACATCGTTTCGTTCCATATTTCTGCTTCCGCTGCTTGCGCTTCTCGGTGCGGGGTTGACCGCTGCGCTCATCTACGCGCTGTCGTATAAGCGGAATGAAGGCGTGTCGCCGACAAGGCTCATTCTTACCGGGATTGGCGTAGCGGCTGGTATCAGCTCGGCGATGATCGTGCTGACGCTGAAGCTTGATCCGCAGAAGTATCAGTTTATGGCGACGTGGCTGGCGGGCAGCATTTGGGGCTCCAATTGGAAATTCGTGCTTGCACTGCTGCCATGGATCGTCGTGCTGCTTCCGTTGGCGTTCTACAAAGCCCGGGTGATGAACATTCTGAACCTGGGAGAGAACTCGGCGACAGGGCTTGGCATACCGGTGGAGAAGGAGCGGCTGCTGCTGTTAGCGGTAGCGGTTGGACTGGCTGGCTCGTCCGTTGCGGTTAGCGGCGGTATCGGCTTCGTCGGCCTGATCGCGCCCCATTTGGCGAGGCGGCTTGTCGGACCGAAGCATGAGCTGCTGCTGCCGGCATCGGCTATGACCGGTGCGCTGCTCGTCATCGTTGCCGATACGATCGGGCGCTGGCTGATGCAGCCTACGGAGATTCCAACAGGCATCGTTGTGGCCGTTATTGGGGCCCCGTATTTTCTCTATTTGCTGTCAAAAGTTAAAGGTTGAATCGCAGAAGCTGTGGCTTGCCCGGGAGAAACAAGCGGGAGGTCACAGCTTTTTTTATTGGAGAAATAGCCCTTGATTAATTTTGGGAAAACAGGTATATTACAAACACGCACTATATTTTGTATTAACGTCGGACTATGCACACCATATATAGTGTGGTGCTTGGAGGATTAGGAATTACTCCAATTTGAATGATGCTGCCGATGGCTCATCTCCTGCGGGTGGGCTATTTCTTTACGGGAGGGAAAAGCAATGCTTGTGGTTTATGATTCGAAGACGGGTAACGTCAAACGATTTGTCAGCAAGCTGGATGTAGAGCATGTCCAGATTCGAGACGGCTTGGTCGTTGATCGGCCATTTGTACTCATTACATATACGACAGGCTTCGGCCAGGTTCCTCAATCGACCCTGAAATTTCTTGAGGACAACGGAGAGCTGCTGCAGGGCGTTGCCGCAAGCGGCAATACGAACTGGGGCGTTCGCTACGGACTGGCCGGGGATCAGGTTGCACAGATGTACTCGGTCCCTTTATTGATGAAATTCGAGCTTAGCGGCACCAAGAAGGATGTCGAGAGATTTATACAGGAGGTTAAGCAAATTGACTACACTCATGCCAACTCAACCCGTTTCACAAACGCAAATTCCCAATTGGATACAGCTTAACAATGAAATCATGGTGCAAAAGAACGGGCAGTTCCAGTTCCATAAGGATCTGGAGGCAGCCCGCAGCTATTTCGTCGATTATGTGAATCAGAATACGGTGTTCTTCCACGACCTAAAGGAGAAAATCGACTATCTGATCGAGCATGACTACTACGAGGCGGAGCTGTTTGCAAAATACGAATTCGCCGATGTGAAGAAGCTGTACGAGGATCTCTATGCGCGCAAGTTCCGTTTCCCTTCCTTTATGAGCGCATTTAAATTTTATAATAACTATGCGATGAAAACGAATGACGGCTCAAAGTTCCTGGAACGTTATGAGGATCGCATCGCCGTAACGGCGCTGTTTCTCGGCGACGGCGACATCAAGAAAGCCGGGGAATATGCAGATGTCCTGATCTCCCAGGAGTATCAGCCAGCAACGCCAACGTTCCTGAATGCGGGCAAGAAGCGCCGCGGGGAACTGGTCAGCTGCTTCCTGCTGGAGGTCGATGACTCGATGAACGCGATCGGGTTTGCAATCAATTCCGCGCTCCAGCTTAGCAAAATCGGCGGCGGCGTCAGCCTGAATCTCAGCAAAATCCGCGCAGCCGGCGAGCAAATCAAAGGCCTGGACGGCAAAGCGAGCGGCGTGCTGCCCGTGATGAAGCTGTTCGAGGATGCGTTCTCTTACGCGAATCAATTGGGCCAGCGGGACGGCAGCGGGGTCGTCTATCTCAATTTGTTCCATGCGGACATTCATGAGTTTCTGGATACGAAGAAGATCAACAGCGACGAGAAAATCCGCATCAAAACATTGTCCCTTGGCGTTGTGGCGCCGAACAAGTTCTTTGAGCTTGTGGAGCAGGACAAGGATATGTATCTGTTCTATCCGCATACCGTCTACCAGGAATACGGCGTCCACCTGGACGATATGGATTTGACGGCGATGTACGATGAGCTCGTAAACAACCCGAAGGTCCGCAAGAAAAAAATCGTGGCGCGCGATCTGATCATCAAAATCGCACAAACACAAATGGAGTCGGGTTATCCGTACATTATGTACGTGGATAACACGAACGAACAGCATGCCCTCAAGAATATCGGGCGCGTGAAGTTCTCCAATCTGTGCAGCGAGATCGCGCAGCTGAGCGAAGTGTCGACGATCAACGACTATAACCAGGAGGATGTCATCCAGCGCGACATTTCCTGTAACCTGGGCTCGCTGAACATCGTCAACGTGATGAAGAACCAGCGGATGCGCGAGACGGTTCACCTGGCCATGGACGCTCTGACCGAGGTCAGCGACCGCACCGAACTGGAGATTGTGCCTTCCGTAGCCAAAGCGAATCGGGAGCTGCATTCCGTCGGCCTTGGGGCGATGAATTTGCATGGATTTTTGGCGCTGAACCATATTCCTTACGAATCCAAGGAAGCGATTGATTTTGCGCGTACGTTCTTTATGATGCTGAACTACTATTCGATCGAGCGCTCGATGATGATCGCCCGGGAGAGACAAGTGACGTTCAAGGACTTCGAGCAGAGCGAATACGCAAGCGGAGCTTATTTCAAGCGTTATGAGGACAATGACTACTCTCCGCGCACCGATAAGGTGAAGGCATTGTTCGCCGGCCATCATATTCCAACCCGCGAGGACTGGCTGCGGCTGAAGGAAGATACGATGAAGCACGGGCTGTACCATGCTTATCGCCTGGCGATTGCGCCGACGGGCTCGATTTCTTATCTGCAGTCGTCGACGGCTTCAATTGCCCCGATTACGCAGCGCATTGAAGAGCGGGAATACGGCGATTCCAAGACGATCTACCCGATGCCATTCCTGAACGAAAGCAATTACTTCTTCTATAAAGAAGCTTACGATATGGATATGTTCAACCTGATCGATCTCGTAGCCGAAGTACAGGTGCATATCGACCAGGCGATTTCCACAATTCTGTACGTGAAGGATAACCTGACGACAAGAGACTTGGCGAAATACTATATTTATGCGCAGAAAAAAGGGCTGAAGACCCTCTACTACACTCGCACGAGAAAAAGAACGATCGAAGAGTGCATCAGCTGCGTTATTTAATGGAGCAGGCTGCGTGGATGCGAGAAATGCAGCAATTGAACGGAGAAAATGGTGCAGCATTGGCATTGTGGCCTGATAGCAATGCAGCTAGGAGGATAACGAATAATGACGAAGTTCGAAGCGGTAAACTGGAACGCGCCGGAAGCGGATTATACGGAAATGCTGTGGACGCAGAATACGTCGCAATTTTGGCTGGACACGGAAATTCCGGTATCCAAGGACCTGAAGTCCTGGACCGAGCTGAGCAGCGCAGAGAAGAATACATTCATGAAAGTGCTGGGCGGCTTGACGCTGCTCGACACAGAGCAGGGGAACGTCGGCATGCCGCTGATTGCGCAGCATGTGGAAGGGAAGCAGAAGAAGGCGATCCTGATTTTCCAGGCGGCGATGGAGGAAATCCATGCGAAGAGCTACAGCACGATTTTTACAACCGTGGCCAGCAGCGAGATGATCAGCGAAACCTTCCAGTGGGTACGCAGCAATAAATATTTGCAGTACAAGACGCACCGAATTGATTCCTATTACCGGGATATCAAGCAGGGCGAACTGCTGAGCCTGTATCAGGCCATGGTTGCCTCGGTGTTCCTGGAGAGCTTCCTGTTCTACTCGGGGTTCTTCTATCCGTTATATTTGGCGGGACAAGGGAAAATGGTGGCGAGCGGGGAGATCATCAAGCTGATCATCCGCGACGAGAGCGTGCATGGCGTATTCGTTGGCCTGCTAGCTCAGGAGGTATTCCAGCAATTGAGCGCAGAGGAGCAGGAATTCGCCGAGAAGTTCGTGAACGACCTGCTGATGGATCTGTACAAGAACGAGCTGGCATATACCGAAGAGTTATATGATCCGATCGGCTTGACCCATGAAGTCAAGAAATATATCCGTTACAACGCAAACAAAGCGTTAATGAATCTGGGTATTGAGCCGGCTTTTGAAGAGGAAGAGATCAATCCGGTCGTGCTGAACGGAATCCGTACGGAGACAAGCACGCATGACTTCTTCTCCACGAAGGGTAAGGGGTACCAGAAAGGTACCGTCGAGCCGCTGCGTGACGATGACTTTGCATTCCTGGACCAAAGGGTGAAGAAATCGAATATTTGGTAATCGCATTGGCTGTACTTGCGGTTACAATAAAACATCCCATTACACTAGGCTGTGTGATGGGATGTTTGCTTGTTGGTGGAGTATTTGTGAGATGAGCTTGTTCGCTCGATCAGTCCATCGTTACATGGCACTTTCGCCGCTGTCGTGGCTGATCTGCCACTCGGTGCCGAACTTGTCCTTGACGCTGCCATAGCATTTGCTCCAGAACGTCTCCTGCAGCTCCATGCGCACCGTGCCGCCTTCCTTCAGCTTATGGAATACGGACTTGACCTCTTCGAGATCATCGCTGATGAAGGCTAGGGTGATGTTGTTGCCCTGCACGTAAGGCATTCCCGGAAATACGTCGGAGAACATTACGTTGCTTCCTTTGATGTTGATGCGTGCGTGCATGACTAGATCCTTTGCTTCATCGGGAAGTTTGTACTCCGGATTCGGCGGCGCTTCTGCAAAGGTCATGATATGCGGTGCTCCGGTGTTAAATACATCGGCGTAGAATTCTACAGCTTCGCGGCAGTTCCCGTTAAAATTGAAATACACATCAACAGCCATTTGCCACACTCCTTATTGGATTAGGATGATGCTTGACTTCCTTATTGTAGCATTTGGCGGAATGGAAATAAATTATGTTGAATTTTAAATTAGATTTTAAGTGTTGTGGTAATATGAATTTTTTGGTATATTACTCCTAGGAACATATGTTTGTATTGTCATATATCCGAACGAGCTGCCGCAGAAAATGTTTCTTAAAATCAATATTTTCTATACAAACTAAGTCGCTGAATAGCGGCTTTTGTTTATTGAAATCTTTGTTAGCGATAGCTTCGCTATAACCCCTCATTCTGGACGATTTTGTAATATAATGTAATGTAATAGAAAGGAGGCAGCCAAGTGAAAAGCTTCTTGGAAGATCTCTATTACGGAAAGCTGTACCCGGGCGAGCAGATCGTTTCCAATGATCCCAAATATCGTGCGTTAAACCGCGAAATATCGGAGATGATGCAGATGTGGAGGCAGAAGCTGTCGGAGGAGGATTTCAGGCAGCTTGAAGCGATGCTGGATCTACAAGGGGAGTCGAATTCGATTCACAATATGGAGACCTTTGTCCAGGGCTTTAAGCTGGGGGCTTCCATGATGATCGAGGTATGGAACGGGAAGGAGTAGCTTGATCTTAGGAAGTTCGTTGAGAAAGAACGGACTATTTGCCTAAAATACATAAACCGATACATACTATGATACACGAAAGCGATACAACCGCTGCCACCACTGCAACCACGGCAAGGGACTGTCCCAGAAGTCATTAGATGACGGAGGGACGCCTCTCTTTTTAGAAGGTTGTCCGTCTTAGTCGGAATCACATTCTCCTTGCCTGCATCCGGTTCTTTAGCTATCTTTTATCAGCTCTAGAACTCGAACACTAAATGGAATTCATGTATCTAATTATGCTCTAAACGAATGTTTCAGGGGAGTAGATGGATTTGATGCAGCTAGAATCAAGAACCCAGCCTATAATGGACAATTCCCTTCTTCTAACGACATGAACTCCATTTAAATCAGCTTTTCTTTCCTTGCTGTAGAAACTAACAACTATAAATCCATTTAGAACGTGAAATCGGCGATTCATGCTCGGCGTAAAGAGGATGTGGAGAGTGTGATTGGTCACATCAAGGATCAAGGGCAGCCGGCCGTTCGCAAAATGTTTTGCTGGTGATGGTGTTCCAAAGATTGCTTTTGGGACGGCCTCATAGGTTGTGCAGAAACTTTTTAGCAGCAGTCCGCGTCATATTTCTCATAGCAAGAAATTTTTGTAAGTGGTGAGGAGAGATTCAATGAATATTAAGCGCGGAAAATTTGGACGCGGCCGAGCAGCGCTCGCGGGAATACTGTTGTCTCTGTCCATGCTTATGCCTCTTACTGCTCAAGCAGCCCAAACGGAGCAGATGCCGAGTCAGAAAGGCAAATGGTTATCCGATGTCGTGGCGATCTCAGCAGGGGACTATGCCGTATATGCGATTAAGAAGGACGGAACCGCTTGGGCATGGGGAGGAATGAGAGACCGGGGATTGCTGGGAAACGGATCGATGGTTCCGGTCAAGACTCCGGTACGGATGCATATTGACAAGGTGAAGGATATCGCAGGCGGGCACATGCATACGCTGATATTGCGAAAAGATGGCACGGTGTGGGCCACCGGAGATAATAGCGATGGACAGCTTGGCATTGGTACGACCTCGTATCAACCTGTTCTTGAACCGGTTCAAGTTACAGGTTTGGACAATATTGTCGCTATTTCAGCGAACGGTAGTCAGAGTTTGGCGCTTGGTGCGGATGGGACGGTCTGGCAGTGGGGAAGAAAGAACAGTGTACATACACCGTCGCCTGTACCTGCGAAGCTGGAGGGGATCCCTGTCATTCAGGCCATTGCTACAGGTCATTTGACAGCCAGTGCCCTAGACAAGGATGGTCAGGTCTGGATCACCGGAACGGCTGTGACGGACATGAATCCTGATCGCCAATGGGAACCGACTGCAGTACAAGGCGATGCGATGGGTAAGGCAACAGCTGTTGCGACAGGAAGCCAGAAGGCAGCAGCACTGCTGGAAGATGGGACGGTTGCCATATGGAAAAGCTCTAAAACATACCCTACAGCGGGCGATTTATTAAGTCCCACAAAAGTGAAGCATGCTGACCAACTTACGCGATTGGAAGGGGGCAGCTTCTCGACGTTTAGCAGCATTAAGCAGGATGGCACAGTATGGGTTTGGGACAGCTTTATGGATGAGAACGAGTATACAGCTGTTCAGGTTGAAGGCATCACAAATGCAATTGATCTGGCAAATACGAGCATGCGGGAGCAGTATGCGCTGCTGAGAGACGGCACGGTGATGAAATGGAATTATTACGGCGGGTCAAGCAAGCCGTCCAAGCCGCAGCTCGTCGAGGATTCCATTCACGTTGAGATCAACGGAGACAAGCTAGATTTCACTTATCCACCGGCGCTTGTTAACAATGTGAGCTATGTACCGCTGCGCGGTGTTTTTGAGCATTTGGGGGCTAAGGTCACCTGGATGAATCAAACGAATACCGTTCACGTCAGCAAAGGAAGCATGAATGTCGTTATTAATCTATATACGCTGAACACGACGATCAACGGGAAGCAAATCTCAGACGACCTTAAGCCGTTCAACGAAAACTATACGACGATGGTGCCGCTGCGTTTCATCGCCGAGGCGCTGGGAGCCAAGGTAAACTGGGCCAAGGAGCAGCATACGGTCCGAATTGAGCTGCCGAATCCATAAGGTAGGAAGGCAAGAAGGACATCCTCATCAGAACGAGGGTGTCTTTTTTAATGTGGACAGATCGCCATCAGACGGGCCTACACCCGGGTCTGAGCCGGAGTGGTAAGGGTTGGTTCCTCTCTACTTTCCCGCCCCTCCTTATCTCGACGCCGCTCGCGGAGCAGCAGGGCTAGGGGCAAGCTGAGCAGCACCAGCAGGGCCGCAACAACAAAGGAGTCGTCGATGCCTAAAGTGTAGGCGGACAGGCGAATCCACTCAGCACTGGGGGTGGCGGCCGATTGCTGCAGCACGGTAATATGGAGGTTCTGACGCGCATAGAACAGCGAGGTGAACAGCCCAGGGCTAGAGCGCCGAAAATTTGCCGCAGCCAGTTAATTAACGCCGATGCGTGGCTATACCATTCCGCCGCGGCGGCATGCATCCCCGCATTCATTGCCGGGGTCATCGACAGGCCGATGCCGATGTAGCGAACCGCCATCCAGAATGCGACGTAGGCCAGGTTCGTATCGAGCGCCAGAAAGCTGAATTGCCAGGAGGCAAGAACGATGAGAACAGCCCCGGCAATGACCAGACGGAACGCACCGATCCGCGGGTACAAGGCACCGGCGAGCAGTGTCGCCGCGCCTGAGCTCAGGGAGGGCAGGAGCAGCAGCAGTCCGACTTCAAAGGGGGACATCCGGTGGATTTCCTGTAAATACAGCGGGACAAAATAAATGCCCGAGTACAGCCCGATGATCAGAATGGCAGAGACCAGGATGCTCGACATAAAGATGCGGCTTCGAAAAAGACGCAGATGCAGCAGCGGCGCTTTGATCCGCAGTTCGTGCCGGACAAATAACAGGGAAGAGGCAAGGCCAAGGATCAGCATGAAGGCGGAGCGGTAGGACCAGAGGCCCCACTGATGAATGTTGCTGAAATAGAGCAGCAGAGCCAGGCTTCCGCATACGGCATACATTAGTCCCAGGCGATCCAGCGGGCCCGAAGCGAAAGGCGGGTCGCGGGGAATCCATTTCATGCCCATCCATAAGGTGAGGATGCTTACCGGGACGAGGACAAGAAACATCAAGTGCCAGTTATGCCCGAGCAGCCAGCCGCTGATCGTGGGCGCCAGCGCCGGGCCGAGAATGCTGGAGGCTGACCAGAAACTAAGGGCGACGTTGCGCTGCTGCTTCGGAATGGCCTGAAAAATAATCGTCAGCGTCACCGGTTGAATGATCCCGCAAAAGACGCCCTGCAGAATGCGGAACGCAATCAGGCTGTAAATGCTCCAAGAGACTGCGCATAGGGCCGAGCTGGCCATCAATCCGGCGATCGAATACAGGAATACTTGCTTATGGCTGAACCGGTCGCCCAAATAGCCGCTTAGCGGAATGATCACACCAGTTGCTAAAGTGAAGCCGGTCATGAGCCATTGAACCGTCGCCAGATCGGAATCGAAAATATCGATAAAGGCCGGCAGGCCGACGTTCATCGAGCAGGTGTTATAGACGGAGGTGAATGAGCCGAGGATGAGGACGTAGAGCACAGGTTTCTGTCGCAATGCAATCACTCCTTGCTATCCATGTTTTAAACGAGGGAGGGCTATAACAAATAAAAAAAGAGACACGGGCTGCCAATGCGTGCAGCCGATGTCTCCGGACGTCCGGTCGAAAACTTACGAAATAACTTACGAAATGTTCTTAAATTGAGTCTTATCGTAGCAGTTCGTGCAGGGGCTGTCAATGCGAGGAATTAGCTTCATTAATGCACCGAAAAGCGCTGAAAACCATGAAATTTTTGTGAAAAAATGGTTGACACCAGGCCAGGGGGAGGGTAGTATGTTCAATAAATCTTAGTAATCAGATAGGGATTTAACCATAAATCCATCGACCGGACCACCGGAGAGACCGCCATCAGCAGATGGGTGCGTCTCTTTTTTTTCACTCATCAGCTAAAAATGGCGGCTGCAACATGTCTGATTCGCATGATCACCAAGAATTGAAGGGGGTTGTCATTTATGGATCGTTCACTTCTTAAACCGGTAAGCTTGGTTGCGGCTTGGCTGCTCGCGGCTGTTCTGATTGCAGGGTGCGGCGATAAAGCGACGTCAGCGGCACACACGGCAGCTCCGGGCGACTTGGAGGTAACCGAGCTGCGCTATCAGGGCAGTGTGGGCGCCGTGACTTTTCCAGAGCTGGCTGAGGATCTGGGATATTTGGCTCCGCTCAAGCTGAAATTCATTGGCACGACCATTAGCGGGCCACAGGACATTCAAGCGGTGGTCACGGGGGATACCGACTTTGGCGGGGCGTTTAACGGAGCCATTGTGAAGCTGATTGCAGCCAAAGCGCCGATTACGCCTGTGATCTCCTATTACGGCGTCGATGACAATACATGGTCCGGCTATTATGTGCTGGACGACAGCCCGATTCAATCGGCGAAGGATTTGATCGGGAAGAAAATCGCGGTGAATACGCTCGGAGCGCATCATGAATTTGTCATCAAGGAATATTTGCGCCGGGAGGGGCTGACCGAGGCGGAGATCGAGCAGGTGACGCTCGTCGTCGTGCCGCCGGTGACCGGGGAGCAGACACTCCGGGCAAGCCAGGTGGATGTCGCCACCCTAGGCGGGGTGCTTCGGGATAAAGCGCTTGAGCGGGGCGGGATCAGGCCGCTATTTACGGATAAGGATTTATTCGGTGTTTTCAGCGCAGGGAGCTATGTGTTAACGAACAAGTTCATCCAGGACAATCCGCAGGCGACGCGCAAGTTCGTCGAGGCGACGGCCAAGGCGATCGAGTGGGCCAGGACGACGCCGCCGGATGAAGTTAGAGCCCGCTACGCGAAGATCATTAAGGAACGCGGAAGGAAAGAGGATGACAGCAGCATTAAATACTGGAAGAGTACCGGGGTGGCGGGCACCGGTGGACTCATCGCCCCTGAGGAATTCGAGACCTGGGTCAACTGGCTGGTTCAGGATGGCACGATCGGGGAAGGCGAGGTTGACGGAAGACGAATCTATACGAATGAATTCAATCCATACCGGGATGGAGGGGAGCTGGCCAATGACAACGGCAAAAATTAGCATCCAGCACGTGCATAAGTCTTTTCGGATTCAGCGGAATCTGGGGCATCTTCAGGAATCATGGCAGCCGGTCTCCGCGCTGCAGGACATTCATCTGGAGGTGAAGCAGGGAGAATTCATGGTCATCGTTGGGCCGAGCGGCTGCGGGAAATCGACGCTGCTCGATCTGCTGGCCGGAATCACGAAGCCAAGCAGCGGACAGATTCTGCTGGACGGCAAGGCCATTGCCGGGCCAGATCTGGACCGGGGGATCGTTTTTCAGCAATATGCATTATTCCCCTGGAAGACGGCGCTGGCCAATGTGGAGTTCGGTCTGGAAGCGAAGGGTATCGGCAAAAAAGAGCGGCGGGAAGCGGCGCTGGAGTATATCCAGCTCGTCGGCTTATCCGGCTTCGAGAATCGCTACCCGCATGAGCTGTCGGGAGGCATGAAACAGCGGATCGCGATTGCGAGAAGCCTCGCATACGATCCCGAGGTGCTGCTGATGGATGAACCGTTTGCCGCGCTGGACGCGCAAACCCGGGAGACGCTGCAAAGCGAGCTGCTGCGCATTTGGGAGGCGACGAAGAAGACGATAATTTTCATTACCCACGGGATTGAGGAGGCGGTCTATCTCGGGCAGAGGGTGGCGGTGATGAGCTCGCGGCCGGGACGGATCAAGGAAGTGATCGAGGTGCCCTTCCAGGGCCGATCCTCGGAGGAGGACTTACGGGCTCACCCCGAATTCGTCAAGCTGCGCCATCATATTTGGGATTTGCTGAAGGATGAGGTGCAGCGTGCGCAGGAGCAGGAGAAATCGAGCAGTCTTCATTATGAGCAGCACAAATTAAAAAACAAAGGAGGGGCTTGAAATGGCAGGTTCTAGCACAGGAGAAGCGTTGGTTCGCTTCGAGGCGGAGCAGAGGGCGCCGGGGCGCAGGTTGAGTCTGGTCAAACGGTCGGCTAGTAAGTTGTACCGCGGGATTAAATCTTCCATTGCAATCTTCGCTTTTCTGCTGCTGTGGGAATTAGCGCCGCGTCTGGGCGTCGTCAATGTGACCTTTCTGCCGCCATTAAGCACAGTGGTCTCGGCCTGGTGGCAGCTGCTGCTCTCGGGCGATCTTGCCGATCATTTACTAGCCAGCTTGCTGCGGTCGGTCGGCGGATTCTTCCTGGCGGTTGCTGTCAGCATACCGCTTGGCCTGGCCATCGGCTGGTGGAAAGGGGTGGCCGAATTTCTAAATCCGCTGCTGGAAATGTTCCGCAACACGCCGGCGCTGGCGATTCTTCCCGTCTTCATTCTGCTGCTCGGGCTCGGAGAAACGTCGAAAATCGCCATCGTCTTCTACGCCTGCGCCTTTCCGCTGCTGCTGAACACGATTAGCGGAGTCCGGAACGTCGATCCCCTGCTGATCAAGTCGGCGCGCTCCATGGGTTTATCACCGGTAAACTTGTTCCGCAAGGTCATCCTTCCCGCATCGGTACCTACGATCTTCGTCGGCATCCGCCAGGCGGGGGCGAGCTCAATTCTCGTGCTGGTGGCGGCGGAAATGGTCGGCGCAAAATCCGGGCTCGGCTATCTGGTGCAGTATACGCAGTTCAGCTTCCAGATTCCGCAAATGTATGCGGGCATTCTGACGATTTCGGTCATCGGCCTGATCGTAAATTATCTGCTCGTGCATCTGGAGCGGAAGCTGACATCCTGGAAGCAAACGTATAGCGAATAAAAGATGAAGTGAAGAGAAGCGATGAAAGGATGAAGAATATGGGGAAAACCAAGCGGCAAATGAATCTGAACGTGTTTCTTATGAACGCGGGCCATCATGAAGCGGCCTGGAGGCGTACGGATACACAGGCGGAAAGAATTACGGACATCCGTTATTTCCAGCGGCTGGCCGAGATCGCCGAGCAGGCGAAGTTCGATTCGTTATTTCTGGCCGATATTCTGGCCGTTGGCAAAAATGTGCAGCACGGCGTGTCCTCCTTCGGTCTTGAGCCGTTTACGCTGCTCTCAGCGCTGGCGGCGGTCACTGAACGGATCGGTCTTATCGGCACCGTGTCGACCACGTATAACGAACCGTTCCACGTCGCGCGCAAGTTTGCGTCGCTGGATCATATCAGCCAGGGACGCGCGGGCTGGAATATCGTTACGTCGGGTAATGAAATCGAAGCGGGCAATTTCGGACGCGAGGGTCATCTGGAGCACCGTAAACGTTATGAACGGGCAAGAGAGTTTCTGGAGGTAGCGAAGGGCTTGTGGGACAGCTTCGAAGAGGACGCGATCATCATCGACCGTGACACTGGTCAATTTACGGACAGCGCGAAGGTGCATGCACTAAACCATGCCGGACCGCATTTCAGAGTGAAGGGGCCGCTGAATGTGCCAAGAAGTCCGCAAGGGTACCCGGTGCTGGTGCAGGCGGGTTCCTCCGAGGATGGCAAGGAATTTGCCGCCGAGCATTCGGAGGCGATCTTTACCGCCCAGCAGACGCTGGAGGAAGCGCAGAGCTTCTATAGCGATGTCAAATCCAGGCTGGCCAAATATGGACGGCATCCCGACGAGCTGAAAATACTGCCGGGCATTTGCACGATCATCGGCGCAACAGAGTCGGAAGCCAAGGAGAAGGAGCAGGAGCTCAATGAGTTGACGATTCCTGCATATGGCTTGAATCAGTTATCCAGCATGCTGAAGGTGGATTTGTCGGGGCTTCCGCTCGACGGGCCGCTGCCTGAGCTGCCGAATATAGAGGCGATTAACGGGAACAAGAGCCGGTTTCAGCTTGTGGTCGATTTGGCCAGACGGGACAATCTCACGATCCGGCAATTGATCCATCGCCTAGCAGGCGGGCGCGGACATCGCACCTTCGCCGGAACTGCGGTGCAAGTCGCGGATCAGCTGGAGGAATGGTTCACCCAGGGAGGGAGTGATGGCTTTAATGTGATGCCGCCGTATTTGCCCGGCGGTTTGGAGGATTTTGCCGCTCAGGTCGTCCCGGAGCTGCAGCGGCGCGGGCTGTTCCGCACCGAATATGCGGGCCGCACCTTGCGGGAGCATTACGGGCTTAAGCGGCCCGTCAATCCCTATGCCGCTAGGCCGCTCGTATCCCGGCTCGCGGGCTGCTAGGGAAGGTGAAGCGATGCATTGATGTTCTGTGCTGCAACATCGCGGGGTTTGAAGGAATGGAATCATCCAATAATCTAATGGAGGGAATGCCCAATGAGTACGGTAGGTAAAAGCCAAGCGATTGAAGGAACAACAGTGGAGGTCGTGCCGGTAGCAGGCCGGATCGGCGCAGAGATTCGCGGTGTTAAATTGTCCCCGGATTTGAATCAGGCCACAGCTGCGGCGATCCGTAAAGCGCTGCTTAGCTACAAAGTGATCTTCTTCCGCGGGCAGCAGCATCTCGACGATGCGGGCCAGGAAGCGCTGACGGGCTTGTTCGGAGAGGCGGTGGCTCATCCGACGGTACCGATCAAGCAGGGAACGGACTATGTGCTGGAGCTCGATTCACAGCATGGCGGACGGGCGAATTCCTGGCATACGGACGTCACATTCGTGGATGCGTATCCGAAGGCTTCCATTCTGCGTGCTGTCGTCGTTCCGGCTGCCGGCGGTGATACCATATGGGCGAATACGGCCGCAGCCTATGAGCATCTGCCCGAGAACTTGCGCAATCTTGCCGACCGCCTGTGGGCCGTTCATTCCAATGAATATGACTATGCCGCCCAGCGTGAGAATGTCTCAAAGGAAGCGATCGAGCATCATAAGAAGGTGTTTGCGTCCACATTATTCGAGACGGAGCATCCAGTCGTGCATGTCCATCCGGAGACGGGGGAGCGTTCGCTGATTCTGGGCCATTTCGCTAAAAAAATCGTCGGCCTGTCCTCGGCGGACTCCCAGGCGATCATCAACTTGCTGCAGAGCCATGTGACCCGCCTGGAAAATACAGTGCGCTGGCGCTGGTCCGTCGGGGACGTCGTGATCTGGGATAACCGCGCGACCCAGCATTATGCGATCAATGACTACGGTGATCAGCACCGGGTCGTGCGCAGGGTGACCGTGGACGGGGAGGTTCCCGTCAGCATCGACGGCCGCAAAAGCGTCACCCGTGTGAAGGAGTAGACCGGCACAATAATCAATTTGGGATTAGAAACAGCAAGGCCGTGAACCGAATTTCGGTTCACGGCCTTGTTTAATAGGACGTCTTCCCGGCATGCGATTCCGCGATCGAAAAAGAAACCGTCGTCCCTTCGCCCAGCTTGCTATCGATCTTTAACCCGCTTCCGTAAAACTGCTTGAGCCGTCTGTCCGTATTGTGGAGGCCGATCCCTGTACGGGCATCGGCCTGCCGATGGAGAATATGCGCAAGCTTCGCCTCTTCGATGCCGATCCCATTATCCGATACACTCACTTTGACCTCATGCCCGCTTTGTGTGATGGAAATGGTCACTTCCCCGCCTGAGGCACGGCTAAGGATGCCGTGGATGACCGCATTTTCGACGAGGGGCTGGATCGTAAGCGGCGGTATTTGGACTTGAATAGCATCCTCGACATTCCAGACGACCTGCAGCCGGTCGCCGAAGCGTTCCTTCTTAATATACAAGTACGACTGCACCAGGCTGAGCTCATGCTCCAGGGGAGCGGACTGATCGGAGTTCTGGAAATCGATGCTGAGCCGAATGTAATTATTCAGCTCCTCTACCAAGGCGTCCATGCGGTCGGGATCCACTTTGCTGAGCTCGGCAATCGCCGTGAATGTATTCAAGATGAAATGGGGCTTGATTTGCGCCTGTAGCCAGGCCGCCTCCATTCGCAGCCGTTCGTTTACGGAGCGCTTTAGTTTTGTTAGTGATTTGACCCGCGATTTCAGCTCGGCCGCTTTCATCGGCTTGGTCACGTAATCGTTGGCCCCGGCCCGGAATCCGGCTTCGATATCTTCGTCTCTGCTGCATGCCGTCAGCAGTAGTACGGGCAGCTCGGAGACGGAATAGCGCGACCGAATCCGGGCGGTCAGCTCATACCCGGACATGCTTGGCATCATCACATCACTAATTACTAAATCATAGCTGCGTTGATCAAGCAGAGCTAGCGCTTCCTTGCCGCTGGTAGCCGTGACTATCTCATAAGGCTCGGCCGCAAAAATGCTCTCCAGCACCTTTAAATTGACAGGGTCGTCATCGACAGCGAGCACCAGGCTAAGGCCGGGCAGCGGGGAGGGCTGAGGATGTGACGGATGCGAAAGCGCGGAGGCCGGTACGCTAGCAGCGGCCATTTGCTCGAATCCAGTTGCAGCGCTTTCCAACGCACCACGTTGATCTTGTCCCCATAATTCCTGCTTCGTATGATCCTGGTCAGCCGATCCGCTCTGCTGCCCGGAAGAGACAGCGAGCTTTAAGGTGAAGGTGAACACGGAGCCTTTATTTGGCTGCGAGCTGGCTTTCATCGTTCCGCCATGCATTTCGACAAGCTGCTTGCAAATGCTTAGCCCGAGTCCAAAACCGCCTCCAGCCACAGGATGGGCGGCTTGCTCATAAGGCTCGAAAATTCTTTCGAGCACATCGGCATTCATGCCGATGCCGGCGTCGCGAACGGAAATGATGGCCCAGCCATTCTCCGCCCGGGCTTCGACAGCTACTTCGCCGGCATATGAATATTTCACGGCATTATGCAGCAGGTTGATCAGAATTTGAATCAGGCGGTTCTCGTCGGCGATGACGAGGGGGAAACTTGGCTGAACCTGGTTGCTCAAGCGAAGCGGCTTCCCCTGGGTCAAAAATTGCAGCATATCAATGACCGTGGCGGCCACGCTATGAAGCGAGACATGCGACTGCTGCAGAGTAATACGGTTCTCCTTGATCCGTGCCAGGTCCAGCAGATCATTAATCATGAAGGACATGCGCCGCCCGATCGTTTCCAGCAGCTCCAGATCTTTCGCGCTTTTTAATCCCATGGTATCCTTTTCCCTGTCGGAGACGGACTGCGAGATGTTCAGGATGCCATGCAGCGGATTGCGCAGCTCATGAGCGACCGTGGTCAGGAAATCGTCCTTTTGCTTGTCGGCTCTTTGCAGCTTCGTGGCCAGCTTCCGGGATTCGTCCATCATTTGAAAATAACGCTTGAACCAGTAAGATGCAAAACAAATCGTGGCAATTATCAAATCGAACGGGTACGAAACCATATGCACACGAAGGAAATACAAGACAAACAGCCAGATCAGGCTGTTGATCGACGCAATGGCAGCAAGCAGCAGAAAGATATTATCCCGGCTGCTGCTGAGCGTGGACCTGAACAGCACCACGGGAGCCAGCAGGCAGGGGATGAACATGGTTACAATATAGACCCCACGCAGCATGAAAATTGTGGAGGCAGGCAGCAGCAATATGGAGATATAAACGGCGATGCAGGCGATGATATAAATAAGAGAGCCTGTCGTTCTCAGCCAATAAGGCAGCCGGAAACGAATCGATTGCAGCAGGAAAAAACCGCCGGAGATCATGGTTAGAAACAGTATTTTAATACTCCATTCATAGTTGAAAGGAATCCATGCAAACAGCAGTCGCTCGCCATCAACCAACGTTCCAAGCACGATGCAAGTGATCATTCCAGAAAAGTAGAGAAGGCGCTTGTCCCGGTTGCCGACGAAATACAACACTACCCCATACAACGCATGGATCATGTAAGCGACGCAGGCGAAACGGACCATATCGGCGGCAAAGAGCTTATCCCGGTCCAGGACATTTTCCAGTCCAAACTGTATGGAGCGGACGATGCCGCCCTTCGTTGTATCGTCAAAGTTCGCCACCTGAATGACGAGATCAAGTAAGGCTCCGTTTTCCAGGTTATAGTATGCGGTATAAGGAATATCGAGCGGCTTGTAGGCCTGTTTGCGGTCGGCTGGCTGTCCGGATTGGCCAACCCGCTGGCCGTTGACATACACTTCGGAAGAGCTCGAAATGCTGGGAATATGGAAGCCGAAGGAGCGGCCTTTGTCCGGATCGACGTGAATCCGCAGCCGGTACGTGCCGAAGCCTATGTTCGGATTATCGCCCGTCATCGCTGGCATACGCCAGCTTACGGGAACTTGTATGTATTCGGGTTCTGCGGCTATTGACTGAGGGAGATCGTTATTCTGGATCAGAAACATGTTCGGATAAAACTCCCACTGGCCGTCTACGATGATCGAATGATCTGTAATTGGATCCCAGTTCCTCAAATCGAGCTCTCCATGAACAGGGACCGGGTGAGGCGGCGTTGCAAAGAAATGCAGCCATAGGACGCGGCAGCCCGTCAGCATGAACAAAAATATAAGAGAAATGAAAATTAATTTTCGCTTGGGCATGTTTACCATCCTATTTCGACATAGTTCGCTTAATTCTTAATCTAGCATATCATAATATCCTCATTTAATAAGCTGATATACGATTACGTCAAGGTTAAAAAGTTATGGATAATATAGGAGCGGTGGGACTAGGACAAAAAGTACAGCTCCGGGTATAACGGCTCAAATCTGTGTATTCTAGCAAAATAAACTTGAAAAATAGATGTTGATATCGTATATTTTTATTAACTCGATAGACCATAATTTCCCAAAGATATTATTTGGTTTCCAGAGAGTTGAGTGAGGTCCAGAAGGCGACCGACTATCAAATGAATTAGGAAAGTGTTTATCGCTAAAGGGTGATCTCGGTTTATGGAATCCTTCGCTTTTATGGCTTTCTCAACGATCGAGGGTCTAGGCATATTCGCGCTTATGATGACCATCTTCAAAATCAATCCGCTCCCATATGTTTGGCAGGCTTTGTTTGTTATTCTGCTGATGTCGCTGCAAAGCTACTTACTGCGCAGCGAGCTTTCCCTCTATTATTTAGCGCCGATTACCAATATTATGTTGTTCATATTTTTTGTAGCCACCGTGGTGAAAGAGCCCTTGGTTGGGGCCGCTGTTATTACGCTTACCGGTTATACGGCATTCAGTTTGCTGCAGACGATGATTGTGAGTATCGTCTTCGACTCCATTATTGAATCGCAAAGCGTTCAAATTTATGGTTATGCGTTGCAGACCTCCAGCGCGATTACAATCGGGCTTGTGTCCTGGCTGCTCTACAGGCTTGGCATCGGATTTACCTGGAACTTCGAGAAAGTCAGGTTCAAGCGGGAGGATTTGATCGTCAGCTCTACCATCTTCATGGTGCTTATTTTCTTTACGATTATCCTTTACCGGAATGAGATATGGTCTAATCTATTATTCTTCTCGATTACGCTCTCCTTTTTTCTATATTATGCGGTCAGGAAGGAGAAGAAGGATCATGATCAATATGATGGCTAATCGAATTGCTGTGCAAATCAAGCGAACCGCTCCCGATCATCCGGCCTCAATTGCCGTTCTGCGGTATTCCATCGCCCTGCTCTTGAATGCTGTGCTGATCATCACTTTGACGCTGCTGCTGTCGGCTTTTACCGGCAGGACGCATGAAGTATTGATTATTCTTGTGTCATTTGCTCTTCTTCGCCAGGTTTCGGGCGGAATCCATCTGAATTCCGGCATGAAATGTGTGCTTGCAACTACTGCGTTATTTACCATGCTGTCCCTCATCGAGCTCAGCGCTTTCTATATGGTGATCCTTAATGTGATCGCTGCGATGCTTTGCCTCCTTTTTGCCCCATCCAGAATACAGCAGCAGACGCGTATTCCTGTTCAATATTATCCTTTGCTCAAATGGATATCTGTGCTGATTGTATGCTCCAATTTTCTAATCATGTCACCCGTACTTAGCCTTTCCTTTGCTGCCCAGTCGATGCTGTTAATCAAACTAAGGAGGTGAGAATGATGAAAAAAGTAGCCTATGCCAGTGCTTCCATGTTGTCTCTCTTCGCTGCATTTGTTGTTTCTACGGCTAGCTTCCTGTACATTTATCAAGGCGAAACACCAGAAGAATTGCTCAAATAATTAAGCATGGTACCAGTAAATTTCTAGTTGTCATGCAAGAAGGTTGGGAAATCGAAGCAATGCAAAACTTAAACGCATACGATGCAAATCAAGAAACCCGGTAGCACTATGGTAGGACGCTGCGGGGTTTCTTGGTGTTTTAGAAGGACAAAAATCATGAAGGCTCATGATTCAATGAACATAGAGGGGATACAATAATGTATAATCTTTTAGGAGATTATACAACTCTTAATCAAGTAAGCTGGTTGAGCTATGGAGGAAAGGAAAGAGATATGCTGAGATTGATACTAGAAAAGTATCCGCCGGAATATAACGGGAGGATACAGCAGGGAGCCAGCGGCTGGAATAATACGACTTACTTTGTCGAAGGCAGGTCGCGCCGCAGTGTCCTGCGGATCTATGAAACCCACCAGGATTTAGAGAAGATCCGGTTCGAGCATATAGTGCTGCAAGCGCTGAACGACGAGCGCACATTGAATTACCAGGTTCCGCGTCCCGTTCGGACGAATTCCGGAGAAACGACGGTTCGGCTGGAAGACGGAACAGAACGATATGCATGCATGTTTGAGTACATAGAAGGAACAAGGCTGCAAGGAGATGAGAGTACAGCGGCCCAATCGTTTGGAGAAGCAGCTGGAGAAATACTATCGCGATTGGCGGAAATTGACCCGGGAATGCAGCCGTCTTACAGGCCGTATTATGAACTGCCCCAGTCTTATCCGATATGCACCCGCGAAGCCGTGCTGGAGTTTTGCCAGCAGCCGCCTCCGCCATATATGGATTTGCGGGAACCGCTCGGGGAGCTGGGACTAGCCTATCAGGGCGTGCTTGAGAGACTGGATGGACTGGAGAAGCTGCCGCAGCAGCTCATCCACGGAGATCTCAACTATTCCAATCTGCTCGTAAGTGAGGATGATCCGGCGCAGGTAACCGCATTGCTCGATTTCGAGTTCTGCACGAAGGATGTCCGGGCGATGGAGCCGGCTGTCATCATTTCAGGGCTGCTCGGCCAGGGCGAGGACAAAGACCGTGAGGCTGTCAACCGGTTCTGTCAGGGGTTTGGCAGTAGGGTCCGCCTTACAGGGGAAGAGCTCGAGGCTGTCCCGGTGCTGTTGCGGCTGCGTCAAATCGATGTGTTTCTGCATTTTATGAGCCGGTTTCTGCAGGGGACCGACGGTCCAGAGGTGCTGCGTGAGCAGATTCGCTCCACTTCGGCAGGGCTTCGGCAGCTGGAACGCCATGGCGAATGGATTAAGGAAAGCCTTGTGCGTTACATTCAAGTTTAAAGGGCCTCACTATGACGTGGGGCTTTTTTTTACATATCCAAGCTCATGAACCAGGGCTCTTATCACGATATATATCTTATATTGGTTTTGGAGCACCCCCATAAACAGCTATGATATACACGTAATAGGAAGTGATGACCATTGATGGACAGGCCACTAGAACAGATACTGAAGAAAGTCCAGGAAGAGGGCAGCACAGCAGAAAGGAATATGCTGATTGAGCATTATCGTCCATTTATCCTTCGCACGGTTTCGCATGTCTGCAAGCGGCAAATCGGGTGGAACCATGACGAGTCAAGCGTGGGTCTGATCGCTTTTAACGAAGCGATTGATCGTTATAACGAAACACTGGGCAAATCATTTGATAATTTCGCTTTTATGCTGATTCGCAATCGTCTTGTGGATGAATTTCGCAAACAAGGAACCATCTTGCGCTCTGAGAGTGTCATTTACGACCATGTTCAGGATGAATTCGCGCAAACCGCACTGGAAATCGCCAGCGCCATGGAAGCCTACGAGCGGGAGCAGACGGCGTTCGAATTGGCGCAGGAGCTTATGCTCTATGATGAAACGCTGCAGGAATACGGTGTATCCTTAGAGGAATTAGAGGATTATTCTCCCAAACACCGGGATTCCCGCCAGCAATTTATTCAGATGGCCAAGCTTTTTAGCGGGCATGCGGATTGGGTCGAAATTTTACATACAACAAAGCGTCTGCCGATGAAGGAGATGCTTGATTTTTTTAAGGTAAGCCGTAAAACATTAGAAAGAAACCGCAAGTATTTGATCGCGCTTGTTCTCATTTATTCCAGCGAGGAATTTGAGCGGATTCGCAGTACCGTTTCATTTGCGGATGTAGGGGAGTGATCATGATGCAAGGAACCGTAATGAAAATAACAGAACATTGTATCGTTGTCCTCTGTGAGGACGGGACTTTCCGGAACCTGCCGCATCCGCCGGTCATGCCGGGCTTGGGGGAGAAAATCTCCGTTCCTGTAATGGCGGCGCCGGCACATGGGAACAGGTATATGCGCTTTTTGAAAAAGCAGTGGATATATGCTGCATCGTTGATTCTGCTGCTGGGTGCTGTGTTTATATTCAACTACTTGCAGGGTGCTAAGCAGCCCGTTACGTTCGTAGCTGTTGACATCAATCCGGGTCTGGAACTGGTTGTTAATAAGCATGGGCGGGTCGATCAGGTGAACCTGCTGAATGAGGACGCCATGCTCCTGCTGTCTGGGAAGGAGCTGGAGAACGAGGATGTGTACGAGGCGCTGCAAATGATTTTTGCCCAGGCAGAGCAGCAGGGTTACCTGGATCCTGAATCGGGGAAAAAATGGATTTGGCTGTCGATTGTCGGTGTTGGAGAAGCCGCATATGCGATTGATCCGCATAAAATTACCGTTCAGGACAAGAGCTATTATGTTGAAGTGTTTGCGTTAAACGAGCAGCAGCGGGAGAAGGCGCAGCAAGAACAGCTCTCACTGAACAAATATATCGTGAAGGAGCGGGCGGCAGAAAAGGGCATTCCGCTAAGCGCGGAGCAGCTGCGGAGCCAGTCCATATTGAGCTCGCTTCAAGAGGCAGGGGTCGATCCGCTGGATTTGTTTGATGAGGGGCCAAAGACGGAGCATATTGCAGCATTAGACCAGCAAGTGAAGGATTCAAACGAAGATAGCAAGGCTGTTGCTGAACCGCCTGCGCGGCAGACGAGCGTTCAGCAGGAGCCTATTCTGGAGGAAGATTCCTCCGCTAATCGCGTTCAGAGCGAAGCGGCAGGGAATGGCGAGATCCCCGAGGACAGCAGAAGGGCACAAGGGGCGGATGAACGTAATTCCGTTGCTTCTGTACAACAGCAGCCAGGTACATCTGCCGTTCAAGCTCAGGAAGAGCCTGCCGCTGAGAAGACGGGCAAATCGCCGCAGGCTGGTTCACAAGATATAGTCCAGAAGTTGAATCTGGAGATCAAGCTGGCCGCAGATGGAAAGGTCAAGCTCGACTATAAGACTAAGGATGGCAAGCCAGAAGCAAAGCTCGAAAGAAAAGTGAAGCAGAACCAGGAGAAGCAGCAGGGTCCGCAAGCCGTTAGCTTTGCCGAGAATCTTATTAAGCAATTGGACTTGAATGAGCAGAGCGACCGAAAGGCCGTGCAAAACCTGCTGCTATCAGCGCTGAAGATCGAAGAGGATGGATGGCTCGAACTGCAATTCGAGGCGGAATACTCGAATGGCGGCACACTCAAGTTCCAACTCGAAAATCCGCTGAAGGCTCAGATAAAGGCAGAGGAAAAAAAGCAGGAACAGGAGAGGAAGGAACAGGAGAAAGCAAATAAGAAGGCAGAGGCGCAAGATAAGAACAAGGACAAAGACAACGAAAAAAATAATGACAAATACAACGGTAATGCGAAGGGGCAAGGGGAAAAGCCGCAACAGGCAAACAAGCCGCAACAAGCAAATAAGCCGGCCCAGTCCGGCAAGAAGAACGATAAAAATAATGACGATGATGACGATGTTGATTAAGTTTATTTGAAGCGCCCCCCATAAAAAGACACCTGCCTCCGTAATAACAGATGTAGGGCTTTGAGATCATCATTAATCGAGAGGAAGGACTTCATGAAAAATTTAAAGGGTTTGCTTTGCTTGCTGTTAGCCGGATTTCTTATCTTCGGACAATCTGGCCAAATTATGGCGCGGGAATTTAAAGATATTCAAGAAGCGGAATGGGCTGCGGGATACATAACGAAAATGCAATCGAAAAAAGTATTGCAGGGCTTCGAGGACGGCTCCTTCCGTCCGAACCAGCCAGTCACCCGCGTCGAAGCAATCGTTACGGCCGTCCGTTTGATGGGACTCGATGGCGATGCCAAATCGAAATCCAGCGAAACTCAGCTTCATTTCAAAGATGCAGATCAGTTGGATAAGCGATACTCCTGGGCCAAAGGTTATGTCATCGTAGCGCTGGAGCAGGGACTGTTTGATGCGGCGGAGGACAAAATTCTGCCGGACAAGCCGGCTAGCCGCGTATGGGTATCGAGCCTGCTGGTCAAATCTTTGGGGCTTGAAGAGGAAGCTCTAAGTCAAATGACGAAGATTCCTGATTTTAAAGATGCGAAGGCGATTCCCGCAGGCGCTGTCGGCTACGTGAATGTTGCCGTTGCCCAAGGGATTGTGAGCGGGTATCCGGATGGTACATTCAAGCCAAATAAGAACGTGACACGTGCGGAGATGGCGGCACTGCTGGATCGGACCAATGAAGGACTGCTCCAGAATCAAGGAGCGATCTCCGTAAGCGGTACGGTAAAGGAAATTCAATTTTCGGCTGGAGCAGCGGACAGCAGCAATAACTCCGTTCAGGGGAAAATCAAAATCGAGACCGTAAACAAACAATTGTTATCTTACGGAATTTCCTCTGAGCTGCCTGTGAAGAGCTACAATAAGCTTATTTTGGCCAAACAAATTGCCGTCAACGATACCGTGAAATTGATCGTAAAAGATGGCAATGTGGTGGAGGCTGAGCTTGTACCTGCGAAAGAAACCGTTTCTAAGGAAAAGGAAAAGGAAAAAGATAAGGAAAAGGATAAGAAAACCGAAGTAAAGCCGAGGCCGGAACAAAACGCAGGCGGGATTGAGGAATTCGAATTTGAGGCCGAGCTGACAGGGAAGCAAAAAGTACAGCTGGAATACAAGCAGAAAAAGGGAGCTGCCCAGGCCGAGGTCGAAATCAGCGCCAAAAAAGACAAGGAAAAGCTCAAAGGCCAGCAAGCCGTGCAGTATGTAGAGAAGGTTCTTGGCGAAGCTGGCTTAACGGACAGCATGAGCAGCAGGGAAGCCGCAGAGAAGCTGATGACAGCGCTGGATATCAACAAGGATCAAATCAAAGAGCTGGAGCTCAAAATTAAATTCTCCAGCGGGAAGCAATTGAAGCTCGAGATCGACAGCGACGATAAAGATGATGACGATGATGAGCAAGACAATGACGATAAATAATTATCTGTGTACAGCTTGGGTGCCGTGAAGGCGCCCTTTTTATGTCTCAGATCGTACATGGCGCATCTGTAGCAAATCGAGCATCCTGGGCATATGTTGAATAGACGTTTACCCATTCAAGGAGGATGCTATGATGATCGATCCCGTTCTGCAAGATCCGAATTTGCGCCTGGCGGCGGATTCCAATCAGGTGCTGAACTATCAGCGCGATCCGCATAATTATATTACCCAAGTATTCGGGGAACAGCTTCCTGCGATAAAAACCGGATTTTTCAATGTACATTTAACGAAAGGCATCATTATCCAGCCGCATTGGCATACAAATGTCAACGAACTGGTATATGTTATCCATGGAGAGGTAATTACCTCCGTGTTTGATCCATTTACGCAAAGATTGATTTCCTACCATTTAAAGCCCGGGCAAGTCTGTATGTTACCCAAAGGCTGGTTTCACTGGATTATCGCGGAAAGCGATCATGCCCACCTGCTTACGATTTTCGATCAGCCTACGCCGGATATTGTGTATGGCTCGGATTTTCTGCGTTTCCTGCCGGCAGAGGTGGCGCAGCGTGCCTATGGCATTCGTGCAGAGGATTATGCACGAGCCGTTGCGCCCATTCGGGAATCCGTGATTTTGGGGCCGCCAGTCGGCTACGGGGCAATGATAGCCAATCAGCCCTATTCGGAAAGGGGTTAATCCAGATTATAGCTTTTTTATATAAAAGCATCACGTTCGTCAAGCTCCGATCCGGCGGTGAATGTGGTGCTTCTTGGTGTGCGTATGGTATCTTTAAGTTGAGCGGAATTCGCCATATTTGATAGATTCGTTGAGAGGATCATGCACTCAAATGAAAACAATAATACAGGAGCTCCCGCTGTCGCCGGGCGTATATCTCATGAGAGATTCGCGGGGAACGGTCATTTACGTTGGCAAATCCAAAAGTCTGAAGAAAAGAGTTCAATCATATTTTTACAACAATAAATCGCACTCCCCCAAAGTGAAAAAACTGGTTCACCATGTCAAAGACCTGGAGCACATCGTTACCGATACGGAGTTTGAAGCGTTTATGCTGGAATGCAGGCTCATTCAGGATATTAAGCCGATGTATAATCGGAAGATGAAAAATCCGCTAGGTTACAGTTACATCGTATTGCGGCAAAAACGCGATTGGCGGTGGCTGGAAATTACAGATACGCTGGATGAAGGCGGTCAAGACCGGTCTCGTTTTTTTGGTCCTTATACAGCCAGCAGAAATAGCCTTGAACAGGCGGTGGCAAAAATTGAGGAATGCTGCAAAATCGCCTGCAATCATAGGCCAGCAGCTGCATCGGCAAATACTCCATGCTTGAACTATTCGCTTGGCCTCTGTCTCGGCAAATGCCTTGGCGGCGCAAATGCCCGGCGATTCGATGAAGTCATGGATCGGTTCATTGGCCTGCTTCAAGGGAATGATCGAAGTTTATATGATGAAATGGAGCGTAAAATGGCGGAGGCCGCCGAACGTTTCGATTTTGAGCAGGCTGCAAAGTACAGGGACGGCATGGAGGCGGTGAATTTGCTCTTAAGCAAACGGGAAGTGATCGCGTTCGCGGCAGAGAATCACAGCATCGTTGTCTACGAGCATTTAGACAAAGATACGATAAAGCTATTTCTAATTAAGGGGAACGTTGTGCTGCACAGTGAGCGGTGCTCTGTGGCTTCTAGAGCGGATATCGAATCGCTGCAACAGAGAGCCAAAGCCTTGATTCTGAGCTATTTCACGAAAGATACGGAACCCGATGCTGCCGAGGTAACCCGGGAAGATATCTATGCCGTACAAATCATCTATAGCTATTTGCAGAGCAGCGCCTGCCGCTATCTCCTTATTCCCGGCAGCTGGGTAGAGGCGGATGAACAAAGCGAACTCGAAGCGGCGCTGCGGGAATTTTGGGCTTAACTGCCGAACTGGCTGGGGTGCACTGTATGGCAGCCCACGGGATCGGGGAGGCTGGATATAAGCACTTTAATGCCGAAGGGAGGAGCATAATCATGCATAGGGAAGGGGAACCTGTGGTTCGAACGGGGATGTTGATTCGCCGTCCGGTAGAGGAGGTATTTGAGGCAATAGCCGATCCTTCGATCACAACAAAATTCTGGTTTACGAAGAGCAGCGGAAGGCTGGAGGCCGGCAAGCGTATCCGCTGGGAATGGGAGATGTACGGCGTCGGGACAGATGTGGACGTGCTGGAAATCGAAATAAACCGCCGTATTTTGCTGAATTGGTCGCCGCCCGACATCAATTCCGTGGAATGGGTTTTTACGCCGTTCAGCGATAGCGAAACCTATGTTAGTGTTACGAACTCTGGATTTAAGGGTGACGGGGACCAGGCTGTACAGGATGCCCTTGACTCGATGGGCGGATTTACAATGGTGCTCTGTGCATTAAAGGCGCTGCTGGAGCATGGTATCGTCCTTACGGTTGTAGCGGACAAGGCTCCTCCTGAACCCGTTTGATACACATGTCAGGTAAGAAAAGATGCACTTCCTTTATGGCTGGCAACGGCTATGAAGGAAGTGTTTTACTTTTTCCCGGAAAGGCGGTTTTTCGTAAATCGGTAAAGTTAGACGCATTCCCGTCCGTTCGTCTCGATTTTTACTGGGCTGTTAAAATCAGCGGTCCGTCCGGCGTGACTGCGATCGTATGCTCATATTGCGCAGTCAGCTTGCCGTCGGCCGTTCTCGCTGTCCACTGGTCGTCGTCGATCGTAATACGAAATGTACCTTCGTTGAGCATCGGTTCAATCGTAAACACCATGCCTTCCTTTAACCGAATGCCTTTGCCGGCTACGCCGATATGCTCGTAGTTCGGCTCCTCATGCAGGCTCCGCCCTATCCCGTGCGCCAGCAGATCACGCACGACCGAAAACCCGTTCGCTTCCGCATGCTGTTGAATCGCTGACGTTATGTCGCCGAGCCGGCCCCCGGGGAGCGCCCGGGCGATTCCCAGATCCAAGCATTCCTTTGTCACCTTCATTAATTTTTGCGCCTCCGGCCGGATTTTGCCTACCGCATAGCTCCAGCACGAATCGCCGAACCATCCGCCGTATTCCGCAACGATGTCGAGCTTCAGCAAGTCTCCGTCCATAAGCGCCCGGTTCGAAGGAATGCCGTGGGCCACCACATCGTTGACCGAAGTGCAGGTTTCGGCAGGGAATCCGTTGTACCCTTTCGTAAACTGCTTGCCGCCCAGCTTGGTGATGTGTCTGGCCACAAAGTCATTGATTTCCCGGGTGGTGATTCCAGGCTCGATCAGTTTGGCCACCTCGCGGTGGCAGTCTGCAACGATTTGGCCTGCCTGCTTCATCTCTTCGATTTCTCTAGTTGATTTTAAAATGATCATCTTTTGTTTGCTCGCTCCTTCTCAATTCTATAATTTTAGAAACTGGGCGATATCTCTGGCCTCCTCGTGCAGCTTTCCGCGGCGAAACGAAAGCGAGGCGCAGCCGACCAAGGCGGCCAGCAGCATTTCCGCGCGCTGTAGCCGATACGGCGGCTCAGCTGCGTTTCCGTGCGAAGCGGCAGCCCTGTCCGCCGCACGCCCGCTTTCCAGTAGCGCCGCCAGCGGTGCGAGCACCTCCCGGCGAAAGGCGGCCGAGAGCGGAGCCGATCGCGCTTCATGCAGCGAGGCAAAGCCCTCGCCGGCCAGCTTATACAGCAGGTACAGGGCGTGGTCCTCCGCCCAAAGCTGCAGCAGCCGCACGACGGCGGCGGCGACGGGGCTAAGCTCTGCGGCAGCGTCCGTTTCGCGGTCTCCGCTTCGGGAATCCACGGCAGCCGAGTTCCCGGTGTCTGCGGCAGCAGCCAAGCCGAAATGCCTGCCCGCCGGATCCTTCAGTGGAGCTTCTAGCCATCCCCCGGCCCGCTCCAAAGCATCCAATAGCAGATCGTGGAGCAGATCGCCCTTATTGCTGTAATAATGGTATACCGTACCATAGCCGAGTCCCGCCTGTGCGGCCACATCGCGGATTTCCAGTAAAGGCCCTTTACACAGAAACACATCGGCAGCGGCTTTGCGGATTTGCACCAGACGCCGCAGCCGGATCTCTTCATTTTGTTCCTTCGTGCGTGGAGTCATCCCGCCGTTCACCTCTTTTTTTTGACCTACTATTATGTCAATATAAAACATCAGCTTGCGAATAACAAGAGATAAGTTGGAGGAGTTCCGGCCCAACCTAGATATCGGCGCTTAACCAAAGGGTTAGCCTCGAACGGCGACCTGTTTGGAGTAAAGCCACGCTAACGGTTGTCATAGCGTTTAATCGGCCCTAAAAACGAAGGTTTCTTTTCTAACGGTTGTATGCGCGCTTATTCGGTCGAGACAGCCCTGCAGTGTACAAAAAAATGGGAAATAGGTTCGCTGGCAACCGTTACATTTTGTGAATGCTAATGTTAACCTACATAACGTCGCTCACAACCATTAGATTATCTCCAGCTTTTACGCACGCACTCGCATCTGCCCTCGGGTCAAGCATTGATTTCGGTTTTGAGCCGGTATTCCGGTTAGTCCAGGGTTGGTGCTTAAGCTTAGACATAAGTATGGGTCTAAGCCTAAGCATATCCATCTTTCTTTCTTTTACTAGTTTACAGAGTCAGGGATCATTGACTGAAATTATTACGGAAACAGCCATCAGAGTAAATAAGTTAATTGTATTTATTTAACATAAATGGTGTAGTATTCTTTGTGTGAAGGCACCCAATTAAGATAAAAGATAGGAGGACAGATCCACATGAACGAAATGATCCAGGTTCATCATGATTATCCATACTCTCGGACGGATAAGGAGAAGCTTGAGCGGGGAAAGCGGGGCAGGGCGGTAATGTTCGTTGTCTTGATGTTTGCGCTCCTGCTCACGAACACGGCAGTTCCAGCCGGAAGCGCTTCAGCGGCGAGCGATTTGGATTTGGCTTACCGCTGGGCGCCCGTACACATTCAAGATACGGACAGCAGCGATTATGACGCAGATTATATAACGGCCATCGATTTTGATGGGGATTGGGACACTTCGAACAATTGGGAGAATCAATCCGTAGATCCCGGACGTCTCAAAGGCACAGCGTATTATTCAATCGTGGAAACCACGACGCATTGGTTTATTTTATATGCCTTTTATCATCCTCGCGATTGGACGGATTTTCCCTTCTTCGGCCTCGATGAGCATGAGAATGATTTGGAGGGCGTTTTGACGGTCGTTCGCAAGGATGGCACGGAATATGGCCGGCTGGAGGCGATGGTAACGGTATTCCATAAGGATTTCTACTCTTTCAAACCCAGCGACAGCACGTACACGAACGGCCAGGAGACGATTGATGGAGCAGTACGCTACCTTAATTATGACGGAATGAATCATCCGGTAACGTTCCAGGAAGCTAAAGGCCATGGCATTAAGGCTTGGGATGGAACCAGCTATGCGAATACCGACGTAATCTATTATTATCCGAGCAGAGACGTTGCCGGCGTGCCGAAGGGAGGCAATGACCGTGATGTAAAATATAAGCTCGTAGATATATTTGCGCCTAACGGGATGTGGGACCACAGGTTTGATCCGAAAACCTTTTCCAGCTGGGGAGCGTTCAACGGCAATAACGGCACAGGAGGCGCTAATGCTCCCTGGGCGTGGGACGACAAGGATGATGGCGGCCAGTTGAAAGGCGGGGAATTAGCCACCGATCCGGCCAAGCTAATCTCGATTTATTTCGGCAATCTTGGCAGCTTCAGCAGGGAATATGTCCGCAATCCCTATAATTCTTAATTTCAAGCACCGTAAGGTGCTTTTTTTATATGAAATTAGTTTTCTATTTCTATTTTTGTCATAAAATTGACAAATATAGTATTTTAATTTAATATGAATTAAATAAAACCATAATATTCCATTTGTCAAATCATTCCTCGCTATTTATCTCCTTCAACGATCGCACTAGTATTCTACGCTTTATTATTTAATCTCTGTCATCAATTCCTGAACCGCGACCTCAAGGAATTCGACAACTCTCTTCAGGACTTGATAATAAAAGCTTGAAGAAAGGAGGAACGCCGTTTCTTGTCAAGCGTGGGAACCAGCAAATGATGCTTGGAAAGAGGTGGTCTAGGAAAATAGTAGCCTATGAGTGTTGGTATGATGCAATCCTATTCTATTCAAATTTAAAGGAGGAAGATGAAATGACAGCTGAAGTTATCATAGACCGTAAATATTCGAAAATTAAAATGTTCCTGGTCGCTGCAGGGACGATGCTGGTCATGCTGGCCTGCTCCACGCTGTTTGCTGATAGCGCTTCCGCACATGGACATGTAGTCGATAGCCGTGCCGATTTGTGCGCGAAGGGTGAGAACGTGAACTGTGGCAGAATTATTTATGAGCCATTCAGTATCGAGGGACGAGGGGATTTCCCTGAATTCGGCGTACCTGACGGCAAGATCGCCAGCGCAGGAATTTTTCTGGAGCTCGATGAGCAATCATCCACACGTTGGAAGAAAGTGAATATGAAGGGCGGGGAGCATACGTTCCACTGGAAAATCGTTGCGAACCACAGCACCAATACTTGGGATTATTATATTACCAAGAAAGGCTGGGATCCGAACCAGCCGCTGAAGCGCTCGGATCTGGAGCTGTTCTGCAGATACATCGACGATGGAGCCATTCCGCCGAACGATGTCTATAATGATTGCTTCATTCCGAACGACCGCGAAGGCTATTACGTTATCGTCGCTGTTTGGGATATCGCGGATACGCCAAATGCCTTCTATCAAGTGATGGACGTCAATTTGAGCATTAATCCAAACGCGCCGGCGACTCCACAGCCAGGATTCCCTGGCGATCCGAACCGTTTCGGCGAATATCTGGTCTGGAATACGATCCGCATCTACAATACGGGTGATGTTGTATTCCATAACGGACAATTCTGGGAAGCGCTGTGGTGGACGCAAGGCCAAGAGCCAGGCACGACAGGACAGCATGGACCATGGAAGCTGCTTGGTGACACGCCTCCTCAGTGAGTCTCATGAAGATAAGTACAGAGCCGATTTAAAAAGTTTTATCCTTTCTCAAGAAGGTGTCCAGGTCAAGAAGACATGGGCGCCTTCTTTTTTGCTGATTGTGTTGCCGGTACATAAAATTCAGGACTCGCGGGAATATTTTAACAACAACTCGGATTAGTTCTGATTACTCTATAGAAAAGAAGGGGATGGCATGGAAACCAATTATCAGTCTGAAGCCTATAAGCCCGGAGATATCGTCTATGTTTTCTATCGCAACCCGCACACACAGGATGTGACCCATATTCAGCAGGCTGCGGTCGTCAATAACCCGGATAATCCGCAGGAGCTGGCGATGTTCCTGTATGAAACCTACTATCCCTTAACTCAGGAAATGGCCGTATATGCTACGGAAGAGGAAGCGGAGCAGGCTTATCGGTATTATTTCGGGACTGCTTCGGAAGGGAGCTTCGAATGATCAAGCCGTTTACGCCGAAGCTCGTCTATTTCGAGCCCGATGCCTTGGAGTATCCGCTCGGTAAAGAGCTGTATGACAAATTCGCCAACATGGACGTCGAAATCCGCTATACGACATCCCATAATCAAGTCAGGAACCTGCCGGGAGACAATGACTTTCAAAGGTATCGGGTGGCGAAGTCTACGCTAGTCGTTGGCATCCGCAAAACGCTGAAGTTCGATACGTCTAAGCCTTCAGCAGAGTACGCAATCCCTTTTGCTACAGGCTGTATGGGGCATTGCCATTACTGTTATTTGCAGACGACAATGGGCAGCAAGCCCTACATCCGCACCTATGTCAATGTGGAAGAGATTTTGGAGGCTGCGGACAAATACATGGCAGAACGTGCGCCGGAGCCGACCCGGTTCGAAGCCTCCTGCACTTCCGACATCGTCGGCATCGATCATCTGACGCATACCCTCAAACGGGCTATAGAGCATTTCGGCGAATCCGAATACGGGAAGCTGAGGTTCGTGACGAAGTTCCATCATGTGGATCACCTGCTTGATGCGAAGCATAACGGCAAAACGCGCTTTCGCTTCAGTGTGAACGCCGACTATGTCATTAACAATTTTGAACCTGGAACATCGCCGCTGGCGCAAAGAATCGAGGCGGCAGGCAAAGTGGCAAGAGCCGGATATCCGCTTGGCTTTATCGTAGCTCCAATCTATTTGCATGAAGGCTGGGAGGAAGGCTACTACCATATGTTTGAACGTCTGGATGCCGAATTGCCGGAGGATGCAAGGGAGGATATCACCTTCGAATTCATTCAGCATCGGTTTACCAAGCCGGCGAAGCGGGTTATTGAGAAAAATTACCCGATGACCAAGCTCGAACTGGACGAAGAAAAACGAAGATACAAGTGGGGCAAATACGGCATTGGCAAGTATATTTATCCTAAAGAAGAGGAAGAGGATTTGAGAACTCATCTTCAGGGCTACATGGAGAAGTTTTTTCCTAAGGCGAAGCTGGAATACTTCACTTAGAATCGTAAGGCCTTCCGACCAAGGATACGGGTCTGGAGGGCTTTTTCTATGCGGCATTAATTCATTGGAAAAAATAGTAGGCATAATAGGCCTGATGGATTACAATAGATACTATGGTATTAAATTACAATATATCTTCATATTTGGAGGAGGTAATTCATGTAATGTTCTACCGGACTGCAATCCACGGTACACACGACCATGAGCAGTCACCCGAGAATATTCCAGATCTTCATGGGTTCGTCATGATGGGAACAGAGGAGCTCTTTCTCGACCATTTGCCTATGTTTCATATGGAAAACCACAGATATCAAGTGATCCTCAAAGCAAGTCTCCCTCCCGATGCTATGAATACCTACATTGAAGCTAGCCGTCAAAACCCTGACAAAGCATTTATCCTTGGAAACGTGCAGACGAATTTATTTACGCTGCCGCAAATTGAGCTGGGCCACATCACTTCTTTTGCCGCCGATGTGTTCTGCGGTGTGCCGCAAGATCCGGCCAAGGACATTCCTCTCATTCATAATGTTACCGTCACGATTGAAAGAGTCGTTCATTTCCGGCATTTTGCCGAAAATATCGATTACCCCCAGAGCCTGACCTATATTCTATTTGGACAAGGCAAGAATGCTTACATTTCCCATTACCTTTCGATCGCTCCTGACTTTCATCATATTTTGGAGCTTGCCGAGGCACCGGACTGGCTTCATCCTGAGCTGCTGGAAATCGGCAGCCTGGTTAATTTTCCTCACATTCTTGGTAACACCCCCTTTGCAGAAAATCCTTTGACCGCTCCGGAATATCAAGTGCAATTCCAGGGGCAGACTCCGCTGTATTCGATCCGCATCGGCAAAAGCATCTGGTTTGACGACGAAGAGATCAATCACGGCATGTAAATATTGAAGAGAATGGAGTGAAGCAAGATGGGTAAAAAGGCAAAGCTCGCCGCAAGACTCTTTGCAGAGCGTTTGGAGCAGCACTTGGAAGCGCAGGACGAGCAAGCAAGATTGGATTTGGAGGGACCTGGCAGTTCCTCGCTAGAAAGCTGGTTTATCGGCCCAAAGGCCGAGAACGAGGAATTGTTCAGCGGCTTGATCCAGCAGGCTGTGAAGCAGATTAGCAGCGACCGCCGCGAGTATTTTCCAGACGACCCCGTATATATTACAGACGAAATCAAACAATCGTCTTCATTTAAGAACAGCGTAGACGTACTGACCGAGAACTACAGCAAGCTGCTGGAGCAGCTGAGCGGATCGGTCCCTTTCTATAGCTACCGTTATCAGGCCCATATGAACTGGGACCTGACGATGCCGGGGCTGCTCGGGTATTTCGCGGCCATGCTGTATAACCAGAATAATGTCGCCGCGGAATCCTCGCCCGTGACTACGGTGCTGGAAATGGTTACGGGGGACGACCTGTGCGAAATGCTGGGGTACACCATTCCCACCGATGAAGAAATCGAGCAGGGGGCGATTAGGCCATGGGGCCATATTACCTGTGACGGCTCGGTCGCTAACTTGGAAGCGATGTGGGCGGCGAGAAATTTGAAATATTACGCCGTTTCGGCTGCCGAGGCGCTGAAGAACGAGGCGGAGTTGGCAGCGGCGCGCCAAATATCCGTCCCCTTGCTGAACGGTCAACACGGAGTGCTGACGGAGCTTGATACATGGACGTTATTAAATTTGAAAATGGACGACGTACTCGCTATCCCGGGCCGAATCGCAGAATTATTGAGCCAAACCACAGGCAGGGACGAGGCCGAGACCGTCAACACGGCGTTGAGCAAATATACGCTGCAAACGCTGGGTTTCGAAGAATTCTCGCGCAAATATTTAATCGATGTGATGGAGCCGGCGGCCATCCTCGTGACATCGACGATGCACTATTCGTGGCCGAAATCTGCGGCAGTGCTTGGTATTGGAGCCAGCAGCATTATTCCTGTGCCTGTTAATATGGACGCACGCATGGAAATCAGCGAGCTGCGCCAACGGCTGGATCAATGCCTGGCGATCAGGCAGCCGGTACTGATGACCGTCTGCGTCATAGGCAGTACCGAAGAGAGTGCTGTTGACCCGATTGCGGATGTGATCCAATTGCGCGAGGAATACCGCGAGCGGGGTCTGGAATTTGTCATCCACGCGGATGCCGCCTGGGGCGGCTACTTCGCTTCTATTCTAAGGGACGATACTCATAAAACCCTGCTGATGGCCGGCAAACGCCCTTATACGCCAGCCATGACAATGAACGAATACGTCACCGCGCAGTATGAAGCATTACAAGACGCGGATTCGATTACGATTGACCCGCATAAGGCGGGATACATTCCTTACCCTGCTGGCGGCTTATGTTACCGCAATTCATCGATGCGCGACATCGTCAGCTTCCAGGCTCCGGTAGTTTATCACGGGGGCATTGATCCGACGGTTGGCATTTACGGCATTGAAGGCTCGAAGCCGGGTGCAGCGGCCGCTGGCGTGTACCTCAGTCACCGGGTCATTCGCACCGATCAGAGCGGGTATGGCAAGCTGCTCGGCAAAACATTGTTTAACAGCAAGCGCTTATATGCCGCCATTTTGACGATGACACGTGAGGATGATCCCTTTATCGTCGTTCCGTTTCACCGGATTCCGGCAGAACGGGAGGGAGGAACGGCGGAGGAAATCAAGGAACAGCTGGCCTACATCAAGGAATTCATCGTCGATAAAACGAATGACGAAATTATCAATAACAAGCAAACGATGGAGCTGTTCCGCCAGCTCGGCTCTGACCAGTCTATCGTACCGTATACCTTCAATCTGAAGACGGCAGAAGGCCTGAATACCGATGTTGTCCTCATGAACCGGCTGAACCTTGAAATCTTTAAAATGCTCAGCTTGTCCCCGGACCGACATGAAGTCGGCGCTACGCCAATGTTCATTACGCAGTCGGCGTTTGATCCGAGCACATACGGTCATGGCTTCGTGGATGCTTATAAGCAGCGGCTAGGGTTAAGCGGCGGAGACGATGAACCAGTCAATTTCCTGCTGTCTACGACGATGAGTCCGTTCCTGACCGACACGGCGGAAGGCAATTTCATTCCTGTCTTGATTGAAGCGTTGCGCGAGACAGTGTTTAAAGCGATAGAGAATATTAAAGTTAATCTGTAGATTCGGATTATTGAGGGAGGTGTTTTAAGTCATGGCAAAGCCTGCATTGTCACCTTGCGGCAGCTGGAAATCGCCGATTACGGCACAGGATATCGCTCAGAGCCGAATTTCCTTTCAAGAGATTCTTGTCGATCAAGATATCATTTATTGGGTCGAATCCAGACCGACGGAGCAGGGGCGATATGTCATCGTCAGGGCTGATGAGGACGGAAAGATGTCCGACGTTACTCCGCTGGGGTACAGCGCCCGAACGCTAGTTAACTCGTACGGGGGCGGATCTTTTACGCTCTCGGGAGGGTCGGTCTACTTCTCTAATTTCGTAGCCAGCTCAGAAGAGTCGCCCTATGCTAGACATCATGATCAGCGCCTGTTCCGCCAGAAGGAGGGAAGCACGCCTGAGCCGCTAACGGATACGCTGTCCGTCTGTTATGCCGACGGCGTCTACGATCAGCAGCGGGGCCGCCTGATCAGCGTTCGGGAGGACGGGCAGCTGACCCTTCATGGCCAGGGCATGCAGTCGCTCGTATCCATCGACCCGGTTAGCGGCCAGCAAGAAATGCTGGCTTACGGCAACGATTTCTACGCAGCCCCGCGCTTATCGCCCGATGGCAAACGCTTATGCTGGCTCACATGGAATTACCCGAGCATGCCGTGGGATGGCAGCGAGCTCTGGGTGGCTGATGTTAACGGCGATGGTACGCTATGCAATGCAGCGCAAATTGCGGGCGGTACCGAGGAAGCGATTTTTCAGCCTGAATGGTCACCGCAGGGAGAGCTGTTCTTCATTTCGGATCGTACGAATTGGTGGAATCTTTACCGCTGGGACGGCGATAAGACGTCCGTTGTTTACCAGAAAGAGGAAGACTTCGGCGCGCCTCAATGGACCTTGCGTATGGCTCAATATGATTTCATCCCGGATGGCCGGATTATCTGCTCATATGTGGAACAGGGGGCGTGGAGGCTTGCCATTATTGATGTGCACAGCAATAAGCTCACGGATATTCCTTCGCGATACACGGAAATCAGCCATTTGCGCGCAGGGACGAATTTCGTTGCTTTTCTGGGAGGCGCTCATGATACGCCCTTATCCGTCGTCAAGCTCTCGCTGGAGACAATGCAGGAGACGGTGATTAAATCATCTTTGACGAACTATGAGAATTTACTTCCTTATGTCTCAAAGCCTGAACCGATCACCTTTGTGACGAGCGGGAACGAACCGGCATATGCCTTCTATTATCCGCCGCATAATTTGGATTTTGGCATCCCAGTGCAAGAGAAGCCCCCGCTTATAATCAAGAGTCATGGAGGACCTACGTCGGCAGCCTCCACCGCGCTTGACTTGGAGATTCAATATTTCACGAGTCGCGGCTTCGCCGTTGTTGATGTGAATTATCGGGGGAGCACGGGCTATGGGCGTAATTATCGGCTGTCCTTATATGGGAATTGGGGCATTTACGATAAAGAGGATTGCATCAGCGCGGCTAAGTTTCTGGAGGAGAGGGGAGAGATCGACGGCGAGCGGATTTTGGCCCGCGGCGGCAGCGCAGGCGGTTTTACGACGCTGTGTTTGCTGGCTTTCTCGACAATTTGCCGGGCGGGGGCCAGCTACTACGGCGTCTCCGATTTAGAGAAGATTGTGGTGAACAGCGATAAGCTGGAAGCCAAGTATCCGTTTAGGCTGATCGGGTTGTATCCCGAACAGGCGGAGCTGTACCGGGAACGATCGCCGGCTTATCATGCCGAACGAATTACGAATCCGGCCATCTTTTTTCAAGGTCTCGAGGATCCCATCGTCCCGCCGGAGCAAACGGAAGGGATCGTGGCGTCCCTGACTCAGCGCGGAGTTCCCGTGGCCGCCTTCTATTATCCTCATGAGCAGCATGGCTTTCGCATAGCGGCAAACATTAAAAAGTCCTTGGAGGCGGAGCTGTATTTTTACTCGCAAATATTGCAATTTACCCCGGCAGATCCGCTTGAGCCGTTTCCGATCAACAACTTAAAGTAATGCCATGTGATCCATCTCATAGCGCAGCCCCTCTTATTTTGTTATCCCTACTATAGGAGGTGGATTACGCATGAAAGTTAGTTATCCATTGCGGGAAACGGCCGATTTGAAGGAAATCAAAGAGTCCCTGAAGCCTTTTGGCGGACGCTGCGCCAAAATCGTCGAAGGAACCCTGGAATACCAAATCAAAGAAGAGCAAGAGAGCGCGGCCTATGAGGCTTTGAAGGATAAAGGGTATATCGATTAAGTGCCAACATGTTAGGAGATAAGATTTTCGAAGTGTGGATGTATTGAACAAGGGGCTGCCCCACAAGTTATCAAGATGACTTGCGGGATAGCCCCTATCTTTCTGAACGCTTTCCATTTTGGCTGAATCCATTGCCTCCCTTGCCTGCGTCCATTCATTAGCTCTTCCTAATATGAGCTGTCGTACACCAAACTGTCGGGCACAACGCTGTCGTACACTAAGCAATCGGGCGCTAACTGTGCTGCATTAACCTGTCGGCTACAAAGCTATGGGGTACAAAGCTATGGGGTACAAAGCTATGGGGTACTAAGCAGTCCCTACACTAACCTGCCGTACACTAAATGGAATTCATGTATCTAACTATGCTCAAACGCATACTTTTGAGGGATTAGATGGATCCTATGCACCTAAAATCAAGAATCCAACTTAATATTGTTCATCCTCATTCTCTAACAACATGAAATCCATTTAAATCTACGTTCCTATCATTACCGCAGAATCTAACTACTATAAATCCAGTTAGATAAGTTAAAACTACTAGAAATGGGTGCATAGGGGTCGAAGTCTCACGGGCAATTATTTATGCAGCTGCTTTTTCAATACAGGAATCCATATTTCGCTTCTGTACGCCTGCGATGAAACGTCTTTACTTTCGTTCCACAAAATTTCCGGACCTGGGGCGAGCTCATAGCTTGACGAGGGGAACCACTCCGAATATATGCGGCCCCATACCTGCTGAAGCGTATCTGGAAATGGCCCGACCGCTTCGAACACCGCCCATGTCGAGGCCGGGACTACCAGCTGTGCCATATGATCCGGACAAGCCTGGGTCGTAGCCACGCCGATGTAGTGATCCAGTTCTCCTCTTTCCTCCATCCTTCCCTCCGAGAAGTTCACAGATGCGCTGATCAGCCCCCCTGGCTCTATGTTGGACAGGGCTTTCAGCTGCCCGATCAATCCTGCATCCAGGCTTTCCCACATGGACGCGATTTCCGGATTGACACCTTGGAATACGATCGGGACGCGTTTCATCAGGCCAACAATGCTAAAAGCCTCCTTGTCTACTATACGGTAGTTCATTTCGCTTCCTCCTTGAATGGTTAGTTGGAAGGTCATGCGCGGATAAGCTTTGAGAGCATGGCCGTTCAGCCTTGCTTCAGACGGCGTGATGCCATGCAGGCTCTGAAAAGCGCGTGTAAAAGCATCCGGTGAGCTGTACCCGTATTTCAACGCCACATCGATCACCTTTGCCTCGCCGTCTCGAAGCTCGAATGCTGCGGAAGTGAGCCTTCTGCGGCGAATGTATTCCGACAACGGAATGCCTGCAAGGAAGGAGAACATTCGCTTGAAATGATATTCCGAGCAGGCTGCTCGCTTTGCGACTTCTTTAAAGTCGATATCTTCGGCCAGATGCTCTTCGATGTACTTCATGGCGTCATTCATGCTTTTAAGCAAATCCATATGATGACCTCCTTGATCACTACTTTAGCAGTTATGGGAGATGGCTTTCCCGACATTTCCTGCACGGATCTTGCAGGGTTATTTGAGGAGCATATAATCATCCAGCAGTCTTTGAATGACGGCATAACGGGGATTCTGCTCGGATACCAGGCAGCCGAAATAGAGGTCGGAGACGACTTGATTGTCGCTCAAATGCACAGGGATGATGCGGCCGCTCTCCACGTAGGGATCATCATTTAAGCTGTAGCCGGATAACAAGCTGATAGCAAGCCCCTCGGCAACCGTCTTCTTAATGACTTCTGAATTGGAGCTGTAGAATAGAATGTTTAAGGGACCGTATTTTTCTGCATAAGAATGACTGAAGTTCTCCCAAAATTGGCTCGCATACATCACAATCGGGTAATCCGCCAAATCCTGAAGCCTGAGCGAGCTCTGGAACGCAAATGGCGAGTCCTGGGGGACAATCACTTTAATATGCGCATCGTAGTCCAGTTTCTTGAAGAGGATATGTTCGGGCAAGGACTGTTCCTGCGATTTCGGGATCGTGATATAACCTATATCCACCGTGTGCTGTTTGATGCGGGGGATAATCTTCTTGCTCTCCATTTCGATGATCGTCACTTTCATCAGGGGAAAATCCTTCTTAAACCTGGACAGGACCCGCGGTAAAAAAGTCATGAGGCTTGAGATGGCGGCGATCTTCAGCTCTCCGGTAAAAGAGGAGGTGATCGCTTGGGCATCCTCCTTGATGCGCTGCATCGTATCGACGATGATCAACGCTTTATTGATAATGCTTCGTCCTTCCTCCGTAGGGGTGGTGCCTAACCTGGATCTTTGGAATAAACGAAGGCCGAGCTCCTGCTCCAGCGCTGCAATCGACTGGCTGACGGCAGACTGGGACACGTGAAGATGCTCTGCGGCAACGGAGATGGACTTGGCGTGCACAATGGCCTTGATGTATTCCATTTGCTCAAGGTTCATATTCGTAACGCTCCTCTTATATTAGATATCCTTATGTTAACATTAAAAACAATAATTTTACATCACTTACGATTATATCTATATTAATGAGGATGATTATTGTGAGGAGATGTAATTGTTGGCACAGAGCAAAAAACAGAAGGATGGATTTGCCTTTATTATGTTGGCCGTATTTTTAGGGAACTTTCTGGCCTTCGTGAATTCGGGCACCGTGAATATTGCCCTACCTTCAATCATGAAGGATTTGCATACGAATATTAATTCCGTGCAATGGATCGTCACGGGTTTTATGCTGGCGATCGGTACGATTGCCCCCGTGGTTGGCTTTTTGGGAGCCAAGGCAGGCTACAAAAAACTGTACCTCGCCGCATTGATCGGTTTGACGATTGCCTCCACGCTATGCGGCATTTCATGGAATATCGGGTCGCTGATCGCATTCCGGGTGATCCAAGGCCTCTGCGCAGGAATGATTCAAATTTCCACAATGACGATTATTTATCAATCCGTACCGAAGGAAAAGCAGTCGATGGCGATCAGCCTCTGGACGGTATCGGTCATGGTCGCTCCGGCCATTGGGCCAACTTTGGGTGGTTTAATGACCAATGCTTGGGGATGGGAGGCGTTGTTTTATGCGAATGTGCCTGTAGGCATCATAGCTATTCTGAGCGCTGCGCTTTGCCTGCCTGACCGCAAGGGTTCGGCTGGCGTAACCTTGGATGCCTGGGGTTTGATCACAGTGGTGGTTGGAAATGTCTCTCTGCTGATGTATTTTACCAAAGGAAGCGATCTCGGATGGTTCTCGGCTCCGTCTCTCGCTTTATTGCTGGCAGGCCTTGCTGGCATTGCCGCCTTCATTTGGAGGGAGCTGACCGTGAAGGAGCCGCTGCTGAACATCCGCGTATTTCAATATCCGAAATATGCGATGGGCACGATGTTGAATTGTCTCATATCGGTTGGACTGTATTCCAGCGTGTTTCTCATTCCCTTATTCCTGGAGGAAGCACAGGGAGCTTCCTCCTTCACCAGCGGGCTAATCATGCTCCCTGGGGCGATTATTATGATTCTGGTGACGATGGCTACGGGCAAGCTGTACGGTAAATTCGACCCGGTATGGTTCGTATTGGCCGGAGTCCTGCTGCTCTGCATTGCTTCTTGGGAATTCAGCCGGCTTACAATGCACTCCTCCATCGGATACGTGATGATTTGGATGATTCTGCGTTACATCGGGGTAGGCCTCGCAACTTCTCCGGTGACGAATATTTCCATGAGCCATATTCCGGCAGAGCATGTCGGTTCGGCGACATCGATCTCGAACTGGCTGCGCCAAGCTGTTGCGGCGCTCGCCATAGCCATATTCAGCTCGATTCTGGCGGTCAGAACAGGAGCTCATCTTGCGGAGCTCCGCGGAGAGAAAGTCGGCGAAGCCTTGAAACAGGCCGCTTTTCTTTATGGCTCTAACGATACGTTTCTTGCAGCAACTGCCGTTCTTATTTTTGCCGTACCGCTGTCACTCTTATTGAGAAAAAGAAAAGCGAATGCTTAAAGCTCATCACCCCTTGCAGCTTGTTCATAAGGCTGTGAGGGTTTTTAATGTGCAAAACCCAAATTGAGGAAAAATAACATGAAAAATACAACTTTTACTGCATACCATTGGTTTATAAAGATAAAAGCTAATTTGGAGAGGAGAAGGATCAGGAATGAAGCTGTTGTTCTTCATGCTGCCGTATCATGGCCACATTAATCCTACATTATCTGTAGCGGAGGAGCTCGTTCGCCGCGGGGAGCAGATCGTGTATTACACCACAGAGGAGTTTGCGGGAAAATTGGAGGGCATTGGTGCCGAGCTTCGCCTCGTTGGCCGGGAATTCGGCTTCTTCATGGAGGAACTGGATAAGAAGCCTTTGGCGGCTTCACTTCGAAATGCGGATTTTTATGTAGATAATCTGAACCGGCATGTAGCGTTAGCTTCCGAGCTGCTGGAGCAGGTGCAGCAGGAGCGGGCTGACGGCGTCGTATGCGATCCGATGTGTCTGTGGGGACGCGCAGTGGCGGAGCGGCTTGAACTGCCGAGAGCGCTGTTCTTCTCAGGGATTGCCGTTACGGCCGACTCTCCGGTATTCGACTATTTTTCCCGTTTGTTTGACGGAGATATCCCGGAAATCATCACGAATATGTTCCTGAAGCGGGAACCGCTTATGCTCGCTCCGATTCCAAGGAAATTCCAGCCGGACTCGGCGTATTTAGGAGAAGGGTTTGAATTTATCGGCCCGACAATCGTGGACAGGGAGGCGGATCATGACTTTCCGCTCGAAGAGATTGCCGCGCATCCCACGATCTATATTTCGCTTGGCAGCATTATTAATAATCCTCAATTTTATGAACTTTGCATGGAAGCTTTTGCGGGCAGCCGCTGGAAAGTAGTTATGGTCTCCCAGACGCGGCCACAGCAGGTTCCTGATAATTTTCTCGTCTATCCATTTGTTCCTCAATTAACAGTGCTGCAGCATGCCGAGCTGTTCATCTCCCATGGCGGAATGAACTCGGTCATGGAGTCGCTGTGGTATGGTGTTCCCCTTCTGATGGTGCCGCAAAGCTCCGATCAACCGCTTGTAGCCGCCCGGGCCGAGGAGCTGAACCTAGGCAGAAAGCTGGAATTACAACCGATTACGCCAGACCTTCTTCTCGCGAAGGCCGAGGAGATTCTCGCGGATTCAGCAATTCGCGAAAGCGTACGCTCCATGCAGTCGATCCTGCATCATGGCGGGGGAAGCCAGCGGGGCGCGGATGTGATTCAGCGGTACTTTGCTGCTCATATACAGCGAGAGCAGTTGTTGAATTCAGTGACTGAGCAGAATTAACAAGCCCGCAAGGGCTTGTTTTTATTTCGGTCGATAATATAACAGTTTGGTAATTGCTGGACGATAATGTATTAGTATATTTCAACAGAAGATGCGGAATATCGTGTTCTTTTGGATGCTCTTGAAGTAAGATATAAATAATGAAGCAAGGATTTACAGAGCATACTATACGGGTAATCCTTCTTATCCGCAGCGGCTAGAATACAACAACTAACGTGAAAAGTGGAGATACGATGACAGAGAATAAAACAACAATTACAGAAGCAGGATGGAAATTTGATAACAGCTACGCTCGGCTTCCTGAAATATTTTATACCTTGCAAAAACCGGTGCCCGTGCGCGAACCTGAACTGGCCGTGTTTAACGAACCGCTTGCGGCATCACTTGGGTTGAATGCCCAATTGCTGCAAGGCAGCGAAGGTGCGGCCGTGTTCGCCGGCAATGAGATACCCGAAGGAGCTTTGCCACTCGCTCAGGCTTATGCCGGGCATCAATTCGGCTATTTCACGATGCTGGGCGACGGCCGGGCTGTGCTAATCGGCGAACAGATCACGCCGCAAGGGCGGCGGGTGGATATTCAGCTGAAAGGCTCGGGCCGGACGCCATATTCCCGTGGCGGAGACGGCCGCGCGGTGCTTGGCCCCATGCTGCGCGAGTACATTATCAGCGAAGCGATGCATGCGCTTGGCATCCCGACGACACGCAGCCTCGCGGTGGTAACGACGGGACAGACCGTCATGCGCGAGTCGGAGCAGACCGGCGCGATATTGACCCGCATCGCGTCCAGCCATTTGCGCGTCGGCACGTTTCAATATGCCGCGCAGCGGGGAGAGGGCGAGGAGCTGCGTGCGCTGGCCGATTATGCGTTAGAGAGGCATTATCCCGACGCGGAAGAGGATACGGCGGCAGGAGGGAATCGCTATCTGGCTCTGCTTCGGCAGGTTATTCGCCGCCAGGCTGAGCTGATCGCGAGGTGGCAGCTGGTTGGTTTCATTCACGGGGTGATGAATACCGATAACATGACGATCAGCGGAGAGACGATTGACTATGGGCCATGCGCCTTCATGGATGCGTATGATCCGGCGACCGTCTTCAGCTCTATCGACAGTCAGGGCCGCTATGCCTATGGTAATCAGCCCTATATCGGCGCATGGAACCTGGCGAGATTCGCGGAAGCCCTGCTCCTGCTGTTGCATGAAGACGAGGAGCAGGCGCTTAAGCTGGCGGAAGAGGCTATTGCCGGATTCACCGAACAGTTTCACGGCTACTGGCTGGCAGGGATGCGGGCGAAGCTCGGGCTGTTTAATGCGGAGCCGGAGGATGAAACGCTCATTAAGGAGCTTCTTAAGCTGATGCACAAACACCGCGCAGACTACACGAATACGTTCCTTGCATTAACCTTTGAACGGTGGCAGGACATAACCTTGGTTGAGGACGAGGCGTTCGAGCCATGGCTTCAGCAGTGGAGGGAACGCCTAGGGAGGCAGGAGGAAACGCAGGAAGCTTCGCAGCAGCTTATGCGCAGCAGCAATCCTGCGGTCATCCCGCGTAATCATCGGGTGGAAGAGGCGCTTGAAGCCGCAGAGAAGGACGGAGATTACAGTGTGATGGAGCGGCTGCTCGGCGCACTTGCGGATCCTTTTGCGCATACGGAAGAGCAGGCGGAATATTGTAAGCTGCCGGAGCCATCACAGCGCCCGTATCGAACCTACTGTGGCACGTGAGAACAAATATAGATTGTTTAACTTTGTGAAATGAAGATAGCAAAGAAGCAGGGGCAGCGACAGAAAGGGGCTTGATGGCAAGCCCTTTTTTGCTGTGCTTCGTTTATATTTCATCTTCTGTTTAAATTAGGAGCAGTTTATGCGTACATATTGGATTTGGTTGGCTTTGTTAGGCGCGGCATGGGTTTGCGCCCTTATGGAAGCAGCTTCGAATGCGGCGAAACCGCTCCTGCTGACGATCAATCTGAGCGCAGCATCAATTGCAGCAAGTATCGTGTTATGGCCAGAGTCTTCAGGCACAGCTAATCCTTACATGATCCTAGTGTTCACCCTGCTGGCAGGGAAGGCTGTTTTCAGACTGCCGCAGGCACATGCCTGGTCTGCAGGCGTTGTAATGGTTCTAAGCGCCATGGCTCCTTCAGCGGCACAATATCCATCTTTGCCTCCCGTCTATATTGCTTTGTATGCGGTTATGCTTGCGGCGGGGCTGATTGTCTTTCGCATGAGCTGGAAGCGGGGAGAGGAGGCGGAGGCGCGAAACGAAGCCTTGCTAAGCGAATACCGCAAAATGCAGCGGCGCGTCGCTTCCGATGAGGAACTGGCCCGGCAGGAAGAACGCGCTCAAATTAGCCGGGAAATTCAAGCCTGACCCTACCGCTGATCAAGCTGGGCACTTTCGCTTTGGCTGCAGCCGGCTTGGCCATTTGGCTGTTTCCGAGAAGGGAGCGTATCTGATGAATCCGATATTTTGGCGCAATGGATGAAGGAGAAGCGTTCTCCGATTATGGTAATCGCATTTTGAGCAGATGCAGATGAAAATGAGCAGCCGGGTCGAATTGACCCGGCTATTGTTATAGGGATTTAAAGAATGAGACGACAGACAGAATCATAACAATTATTCCGCCCACTTTACACATGAAATAATGGAAATCACTTGGTTCAGCCTCTTTGACCCAAAGCCAGTAGAACGACATTTTGAAAAGGAAGTTCTGAAACTTCTCATATCGATATCCGCACCATCCGTAAATCAACAAGAGGATGGAAAAAACAAAGAAGACCGGCTCGCCTTGCTTATCGTGGTATTCCGAATAAGCAGCGGTGACGAGCCCGCTGGGATTAAGGAGTTCAACTTCGCCTTTTGGCAAAATTTTTTGTCCGTTGGAGTCAAATGCGGTTATGGGGACAAACCAATCTCCGTTCTCATCGTAACTCACAAGCAGACCGCCATGGTCATTGACCTCGAACAGCTTCCCGTTTGGATAAGCCACTTCATACTTGATATTAAACGGATCCCCTACCTTACGAATGGCATACTTTTCATTATTGATAACGACTTTACGATTAATGCCTTCCTGATGTACTTTGATTAGGGGCCCGGACAAGCTGCGATATTCGGTAATATGATCTTGCTCGTGGGCTTGTTTATACTTATACTGCTCGAAATAGAATACGGATTGGCTGAAATAGGAATAGAAAAAAGGAACGACTAACATGAAAAAGAGCAGGATGCCAGCGATCGCTAACAGGGTGGAGACCTTTATTCGTCTGAGTGAAACCGAATTGTTCATGAGATATCTCTCTCTTTCTGAGCCTGTAATAATTATGTTACGCAAGAAGAGAACCTAAGGTTGCATCAATGAGGTGATTCGACAGCGATACCTGAGCATTTGTTCCGCTATGTACTTATATAACAATAATAAGCGTAACTGTACATATACATTAGGAAGATTGATTTGCAAAAGGAGGGGGCGAAGATCGGGCATTCGTTTGGAACAAGCGTTCCCAGAAGGGAAACAGGCGAGAAGATTACCGGGGCAGCCCGCTATGTTAATGATTTTTTGAGACCGGGGCTTTTGCATGCCAAAATAGCCGTTAGCCCCCATGCCCACGCGAAAATTAAATCGATAGATACGTCGAAAGTCTGGAGGATACCAGGTGTAAAAGCCGTCATAACCGGTGAATATTACCCGGTATTGACTGGGTCCCCTTTGGCAGACCGGCCGCCTCTCGCAATGGACAAAGTAAGATATTTTGGCGAGCCTGTTGCTCTGGTGGTCGCGGAAGAAGAGTACACTGCCGAGATGGCTGCGCTTCAAATTCAAGTGGATTATGAGGTTTTGCCTGCTGTTTTTAGTCCAAGCGAAGCTTTGCAGGTCGGCGCACCGCTCCTTCATGAGCATCTGGCGACATATGAAAGAAGCGAACAGGTCTACCCGGAGCCGGGCACGAATATTGCGAACCGGACAAGAATCCGCAAAGGGAATATGGAGGAAGGTTGGAGGAATAGTGATCATATCGTTACGGTTCAGGTCCGATTGCCTCAATCGGATCACGCCGCGATGGAAGTGCGATGCAGTATAGCAGAAATTAAGCCCGGCGGCAAAGTCAGCATCCATTCCGCTTCGCAATCCCCTTATGTAATCCAAAAGGATATTAGCCGCTACTTTCATATTCCGCTTCACGAAGTCACCGTTCACACTCCGCTGGTAGGAGGAAGCTATGGCGGCAAATCGGCAGTTCAGTTAGAATATCTCGCTTATTTGGCTTCGCTTGCCGTTGGCGGAAGAGCTGTCAAACTTGCAAATTCCAGGGAGCTGGATATGGTCTCCTCCCCGGTTCATATCGGATTGGAATCGACAATCAAGCTTGGCTGCACCCGGGAAGGGAAAATCATGGCCGTAGAAATTCTGCATCTGTTTGACGGCGGGGCCTATTCGGACCGGGGGCCGATTATGAGCCGTGCCGGAGCTACCGATTGCACAGGGCCTTACCGCATCGATAACGTCCAATGTGATTCCTTATGTATATATACAAATCATCCCTATTCCACTTCCTTTCGCGGCTTCGGACATCCGGAGCTGACGTTTGCTATGGAAAGGGCTATGAATATGATGGCAGACCGGTTAAATATGGATCCTCTAGAGCTTCGTTATATGAATGCCATTGGACCGGGAGATACAACCCCGACGCAAACGAAGCTGAATAGCAGCAATATCGGTGATTTACCAGCATGCATTGCCAAATTGAAAACGCTGATCCATTGGAATGACCGTCCACAAATCGAAGCAAACGGCCATCTCGTTAAAGCTAAAGGGATATGCTGCTTCTGGAAAAACTCAAATACGCCAACCAATGCCGGGGCGGGGGCTATGATCAAATTTAATCCGGACGGAAGCATTCATCTGCTATGCGGTGCCGTGGAAGTTGGTCAAGGCACTAGGACGGCCCTTACTCAAATACTGGCGGAACGATTCCGTATGGATGATCGGAAGATAGAGATTCGTATGGATATAGATACCGATAAAGACCCCGAGCTATGGAAGACGGTCGCTAGCCGGAGCACCTTTTTGGTGGGGAATGCGATTCTGCAGGCCGCTGACGATGCAATCATGCAGTTAAAAAACCTGGCTTCTATCGTACTTCAATGTCCGCCGGCAGATCTGGATATCGGCGGAGGGAGAGTCTTCCGTAAAACCCGCCCTGAGACGGGGGTAGCTCTCGAACAAATCGCCAACGGATACACCTTCCCGAACGGCAACACGATCGGAAGCCAGGTTATCGGACGCGGAAGCTACACGATGCGACATTTAACCTTTTTGGATCCTGTAACAGGCAGGGGGAATCCTGGACCGGAATGGACGGTAGGCGCACAGGCCGTTGAAGTGGAGTTCAATACAAGAGATTACACCTACAGAATCGTTAAAGCAGCAACGGTCATCGATGCCGGCCGGGTCATTAACCCGGGTTTTGCCCGTGCTCAGGTTACGGGCGGCATGAGTATGGGGTTAAGCCTTGCCAGCCGGGAGGCATTTCGCTTCAACCCAAACGGGGCCATATTGAATCGCCAATTTCGAACTTACAAGCTCATTCGCTATGGAGAACAGCCCGAGTATATCGTGGATTTCGTCGAGACACCTCATCTGGAAGCACCATATGGACTGCGCGGAATCGGTGAGCATGGCTTGATTGGCATGCCTGCGGCATTGGCGAACAGCTTGTCAGCAGCTGCCGGCGTAGAGCTTAATCAGCTGCCCCTGACGCCGGAGATGATTTGGAGGACGATTCATGATTCCGTTTGATTTTGAATACTACCATCCTACTACCATTCAGATGGCTGTAGATTTATATCAGCATCTGCACGAACAAGGGAAAAGGCCTCTGTATTATGCTGGAGGGACGGAAATCATTACCTTTGCCCGGGCCAACTCTATTCAAACGGGAGCTGTTATCGATTTGAAGTCCATTCCAGAGTGCAACGTACTCACGATGCAGAAGGATATGCTGGTTATTGGTGCGTGCGTGACATTATCGGCTTTGTCCGAAGCCAACCCGTTTCCGCTGCTCAGTGCAACGGCAGAGGGAGTCGCTGACCAGACCGCCCGGAATAAAATCACGCTCGGAGGCAACATTAGCGGCAAAATTCATTATCGGGAGGCGGTTCTTCCCCTGCTGTTAGCAAATAGCCGGATGGTTATAGCAGGAACTCACGGGATCAGAGTGGCATCTATTCATCAGGTCTTCAACCAACAAATAAGGCTTGCGGGCGGAGAGTTTATTGTGCAAATTCAAATCGACCGCGACTATATATCACTGCCATTTGCGTATTTCAAAAAGCGGGAGATTGGCCAAGTCGGCTACCCGCTCGTTACATTAGCTGCGCTTAGGATAAATCATGAGATTCGCACCGCCTACAGCGGTGTGTGCGCATTCCCTTTTCGGTCCGCGGAAATCGATGAGGCGCTGAACGATTCATCCTTACCGCTTGCAGAAAGAATTGAACTGGCCATCGGCCATCTTCCTGCACCATTACTGGATAATGTGGAGGGTTCACCCGCGTACCGGGAATTTGTATTGAAGCAAACGATGGCTGATGCGGTACATAGACTGGAAAGAAGGTGAAAGGATGTCCTCCTTCGATACCGATCATCATCGAGTCGAATTGCAGGTGAATGGGGAACAGCGAACGGTCCGGGTGAGGGCTGCCGAGACCCTGCTGTATACGCTTCGCGATCATCTCGGGCTCACAGGATGCAAGCCTGGCTGCAATAACGGAGACTGCGGCGCGTGCACGATTCTAGTAGATGGCCTGCCCATGAAATCATGCCTAATGCTCACTGTGGAGGCCCGGGGGAAGCAAATTACAACAATCGAGGGGCTAATAGGCACTGACGTACAGCGTGCTTTTGCTGAAAACCAGGCCTTTCAATGCGGTTACTGTACCCCTGGATTTATCATGAACTGTGAAGGGCTGCGGCATGCCCATCCCCATGCCAATGAAGAAACTGTTCGAGTATGGCTGGAATCCAACATATGCAGGTGTACCTCCTATGAAGAAATTCATCGCGCCGTTAAGGATGTTTTTACATCTCATACGGATAAAGGAAGGAACCTATAAGCTCTGGAGCTGAGGAGGGGCAGGTTTGGAAGAAATTCACCGTATTGTGGAAACGATTCAGCAGACCGGTTTAAAAGGGGTACTTGCGACGATTATTCGTGTGGAAGGAAGTGCGTATCGCAAAGAAGGAACCTCCATGCTGTTTCTTGAAGACGGTTCGCAAATCGGGGTGCTCAGTGCAGGCTGTCTGGAAGCTGCTCTGGCGCACAGCGTGCCGGATATTCTGGCCTCAGGGGCTTCACGCAGCTTCGCGTTCGATATGCAATCCTCGGACCCGCTGTCCTGGGGGGAAGAAACGGGCTGCGGCGGTGTTGTTCATGTAGCACTGGAACCGGTCAATGATGTACTGGCAGCGCATTTAGGCACTTTAAAACAATATTTGGAGGTTCGCTCCGAAGTCAAACTTGTGAAAAGGTTTGACGCGAATGGCTCGGTGATCGATTATGGATTCCTGACCAGGGATCAGCATCTGTTCGGGGAGTGGAGGGGAGAAATTCCGCCATCGCTGCTGGAATGGTCGCCGTCTGGGGAATCGCCGAGCAGCGGAATGGAGTTCGTGGCAGCTCTGCAATCGGATGTATTTGTCCATACCTATTATCCCAAACCGCGGCTGATTCTGTTTGGTGCCGGGCCAGACGCCAGACCGCTAGCCGCTATTGCCGCAAAAACTGGTTTTTCCGTCACCGTCTCTGACTGGAGGCCCGATTATTGCGAGCGGCGTTATTTTCCGGATGCCGAATCCATAATCATTGGTTTTCCTAAGGAAACGATGGAGCTGATTCATGTCACAACCGACGATTACGCTGTCGTGATGACGCATAATTTCAGGAGGGATCAGCAGTTGATTCGGTTGCTGTCTGAACGGCAGCTGGGTTACCTCGGTATCCTGGGATCGAAAACTAGAACGGAGCGCTTGTTGCGAGACGAACCGGTGCAGATGAAAGTCCATTCCCCGGTAGGACTTGCGATTGGTGCAGAGGGGCCGGAGGAAATCGCAGTGAGCATTCTCGCAGAGATCATCTATACGTATAGAAGAAAAAGAAAGCTTAGTAGTGATTCCCGGTGAGGGAGAATCCAATCGTTGGCATCTATTTGGCGGCAGGGCAAAGCACCCGAATGGGTTCGGATAAACTTCAGCTTCCACTCGGATCTATGAAATTGGGGAATTATGCGCTGGCCGCCGCTCTAAACTCTAAATTGGATTATGTTGTGGTCATCCGAAACGACGCTGCGGGGGATTGGATGGATGATGCCTTATACCGGGCCCCGGTCAAACGGAAATGGTCTTCCATTTACTGCCCGGAAGCCCGTTTGGGCCAAGCGTATTCTCTTCGTTGCGGCGTAAAGGCCGCGCTCGCGATGGGAGCGGCAGCCGCGATGGTATTGCTGGCGGATCAGCCTTTAATTACGAATGCGATGATTAATGAACTGCTTGCCTATTTTCAAGCAGAGCAACAAGCCAACAGCAGCGTTGGTTTCACGGCCGCGAGTTATGAGGGACTCCCTAGACCACCTGTTATTTTTGCTCAGCAAATGTTCCCGCAGCTTCTGGAGCTGCAAGGCGACCGGGGAGCTTGCCATCTTATCCGTAGGGAAGGGACGGGAATTTGCCTCGATTTTCTCATCGCAGATCTGTTCATGGATGTAGATGACGCTGAAGATTATCGGGCTTTGCTGGATAAAGTCGCTGCAAGACGGAAATCCTGAACGACTTGTTGGGCGTTTGTATATAACGCGATCGGGTACTGATAATTTTCCATATGGGCAGGCGCCTTTATTTGTAGGATCGCTTCAACGTTAACCAAGCTGCAGGCCGCCGGATCATCGAATGTACTTCTCCAATCCTTAATTAGCTTCGCTAATACGTTCATATGCGCAGCCCACATCCGTTGATCCTCTTCCGCAAATTTGTCGCTGTAGGACCAGTTCGCGAATATTCGGATCATGTCGGCAAGATTGGCAAACCCTGACCGGAGCTGCTCCATCTGCCGGTTTAATTTTTTTAAGGCAACGCGTTTTTTGCGGCCTAGCGGATTGAATCGCAAGCTTTGCTCCGCTTTGTTCAGCTCGATTGTCGTTTGATGAAGCTCCTGGAATAGGGATTGCAATTCGGTTTGCAATGTATTGGCTTCGTTTGAAGGGGAGCCTGCATTAACCCAAATTGCAGCGTTCATGTAATGATCGGATAGATGGCCCGCGAATTGTCTGATCTTGGTTTGCGCTTTGTTTACGGAATCAGGGGGGAAGATGAATATCTGGATGAGTAAGGCAACGATCGCGCCGATTACCGTATCGCGGATTCGATCAAGGGGATAGCTGGGCATTTTGTTGTGAAAGTACAGCACTAATAAAATGCTGAGCGCAACTTGGATTAAGAGGTCATGCTCCAATTTCAGCCCTGTTACGATCAAGGCGCCAACAAGAAGAAGCAGTCCGATGCTCCAAGCGTTCAAACTAAGATATGGCGCTATAGCTGCAGTAAAAAGGACGCCAGCGACGGTGCCGATGACCCGCTGCCATGCAAATTGCACGGACTTGTCCACGGTTAATTGAATCGACAAAATGACCGTCAGAGGAGCTAAGTAAGGATGCTTAGACCCAGCCCATTCCGCGATCGCCCAGGACAGTGCTGCAGCTAATGGTGGTTTCCAAACCATCCCTTTGTATTTGATAAAGTCGATCCATTTAGATGCCATCTGGTTACTCTCCATATTTAGCTTTAAAGTCAGCACTATTTTTCCCATTTATTCCGGATTGATGTGCTTCAACCTAAATCAATGGCGGTATAACTTGTCCATCTACAAGCAACGCCCCCAAGCTTTAATAGAAGCTTGGGGGCGTTAACTCGTTCCTTTTATTTGATGGAGGCTTCATAAATCTCTTGTATGGATTTGGACAGCATAGCATTGAATTCATCATCTGATTGCCCAGCGGTAAGTCCCTCGGCAAGAGCCCGGGAGAAGCTGGCGATCAATCCATGATTGCGCGCCAGTCTGTCATTGGCTTCCGCTTGCGTATAACCGCCCGACAAAGCCACAATGCGCACAACGTGCGGATCCTCCATGAAGTCGCTGTAGAAATTATCCTCCGTTGGAATCGAAAGCTTAAGCATAACCTTTGCGTTTTGATCCAGGGCAGACAATTGAGTGGAAATTTCATCCTTTAAAATGGCTTCCGAAGCGCTCTTGTCCGCACTGTGAATATCGACTTCCGGTTCAATAATCGGAACCAGTCCCTTATCTATGATTTGCTTGCCGATGGCAAACTGCTGTTCAACGACTTTTTTGATTCCTGCAGAATTGGCTTCCTTGATGATCGAACGCATTTTCGTTCCAAAAATGTTGCGTTTGACCGCCCGCTCCAGCAGCTCGTCTAAATCCGGGATGGGCTTCATCAACTGAACTCCGTCTTCCAGCTCGGCGAGACCTTTATCGACCTTTAGAAGAGGCACAATGCCTTTTTCCTCCCATAGATAATCGGCCGTATGCTTCCCGTCGATCAACCGGTCCATCGTATTCTCAAATAGAATGGCCCCTAAAATGTACCGGGAGTCAAACGCACTGCTCTTGATAATACGCGTTCTCATCTCGTGAACCAAATCATACATCTCTTCTTCGCTGGAGTAGCTGCTTTCATGAATCCCATACTGTAGCAGAGCCTTTGGAGTACTTCCGCCGCTTTGATCCAGGGCTGCTATAAAACCCTTTCCCTTATGGATTTGCTCAAATTGCTTTGTGTTCATCAATGCTCCTCCTTCCGTGAAATGGAACTGAATGGAATCTTGATCTCATCAATTATAACATTCCAGTGGCAGGCATTCCTAATTTGGGAAGGGGAGGAGCGAGCAGCTATTTACTTATTAGTTCAAAATTGTCAAAAGCCGGCCCAGATATTAGCGTTCGCATCCGTCCAAATGCCGATTTCGATTTGGCTGTTAGTAACCGGGATGTTATCGATCGTATATTTCGTATAATTCGGTATCGGACTGCTTCCCATATTTTGATGTGCTGTTATGAAAGACGTTTCCGCTCGTCTATGCTCGACAAAGTGAAGCTGTGTCTAGCGTTGGTAGCTGTTGCATTTTGGATCAGGTTATCGCTGCCCGGAGCAAGTACATATATCCATTTCCGCCTTATGATCGGGAAGGGGATCGGGTGGAGCTGACAGTTTGCTATATATAAAAATCATACGATTTTACTGTTAAGTTTTAGTAAATTATCCGATATAGTTTGTATGATCAGGAACTATATTATCAAATAAAAAACTGTATGAAAGCCGGAGAATCGAATGGAGAATAAAAGAAAGTTATTTGAAGAGTTTTTTGAACTTGAGAATTATGATATTGAATATGAAATAAAAGAAATTATTAGTAGATTTCGACAGTATAGACCATCCGAGGTTTTTTGGTTGATAAATAGTTTGATTATGGATAACACAAGATATGCCTTTGAAAATAGAATGAAGCGGGTTTCTCCCAAACTGGTAAATAGATTATTTTATTTATATAAAAAGAATTCAGCTATTAATAGTAATATGAAGATTAAGAATAGACCTAACGAGTTAGAGTGGTTGAGGGAAAAGTTCATTAAAATAGTAAACTATTACTGCATGGAACAGTTTAATCAGAAAGAAGGGCTGGAAGACGTTCATATGTCTTTACGGAATTTTCATTCCCAAAATTTTATTAATTATCATTTTGATTATCCCAATACCGCTTGGTTCCAATACATGTTTGCTTTAGAAATCAACAGTAAGGCTATTGATAAAATTTTTATAAAAGATAATCTTACAACTCTTGAAATAGAAAAAGGTCTATTAATTTGCATTCTATATGATTTTATATATCAAACTTGTCAAAAAAGCCGACTTAATGACCTATTATACGAAAAAGAAAAATATAAATTTGAGAGTTTTTTGACTAGCTTCTCCATGAAACAGTTTTCACATATTCTAAGAAGGTTTGGAGTTAGGGATAAAGAGTTTATTACTAGATTTTTTCCAGTGTTAAAAAATGTAGAAGAGATAAATGTAAGTTATCCGACTGATAAATATTATAAAGAAGAGTTCTCCATAGGGATTTGTCATAATGAAAGAATATTTTTCCCCCGTTCAAATTTTGTACTTGATGAGTTCTGGAATTTTATATTAGAACATGAAGAAATGGTTGGTAGGAAAGATGATTTTGTTGAAGATTATACAACTATGCTACTGATAAACTTTTTTGGAGAAGAGAATGTATACTGTAATTTGTTCGATGAAAATGGTGCGGAACAAGATATTATTGTTCTTTATGGAGAATATATATTATGTTTTGAGTGCAAATCGGAATTGTTAAAAGAGCCATTTAGGGATTCCAATAAATCTCAAAAAAGAATGCAGCAAAACTTTAACAGAGTTATTCAAAAAGCTTATAAGCAAGGATTAAGGGTTAAAAATAATATTAGAAATAAAATGTGTAGGTATTACGACAGTGATAAGAAGGACCTCCGTAAGATAATACTGGATTTAAATAAGTATGATTATAAAAAAGTGACTATGGTTTGTGTAACTATTAATAATTACTTAAATCTATCTAATCGTGTGAATATGTATCTTAAATTTGAAGATGATGAACAAGCTTATCCTTGGGTTATTGATATATTTAGTTTAGAGCATATCCTTAATAAAATAAGCTCTATTAACAGAGGTGAAGAATACTTTATTAAATACGTTAGGGATAGAATTAAATCATATCTAGGTTTTCAAGCTATGGGTGCGGAAGAACTGGAGTGTTTTGGATATTATTTGCGTTATGGAGAATTTAGTAACTCTCTAGATGGTTGGGTGACTACAAATTTAGGAAATGGGTATGCAACATTTGTTTTGGATTATATACCTAGTCCGGAAATTGATTTTATGTATTTATATTTTTGGGAACTTGCTTCCGTTACTTCACAAGATTAATTGCCCAAAAGACATTCCATCAGGAGAAAAACTTATCTTTATAAATATTGGGTATAGTTGTTTATTGACCCACACGTACCTGTCACTAATGAGAAATTCGTTAATATTGATGTATATTTGAAATTGATGGAGGCTTACCTTTTACATTAAATATTAATTACATCACCAACCACGAAAGAGCTGTCTGCAAGGTCTTCATACCTTGCAGACAGCTCTTCTCCATTTCCCCTTCAAAACATACAAAACTTCTTTTGTCAAGGAGTGGAAATTAAGGAATAAACCTTGAAAACACCTCATTGTCTAGGTAGTGAATCAAGTATATGCTCAAAGATGTAATTGGAAGGATCAACCAAATCAAGAGAGGGGAATGGGTTTGAAAAGAACGATGAGAACGATTGCACTCCTGCTGGTCTCAATCATGCTTACCGTATTGGTTGCGGCTTGTAACCAAGGCGGGGGCAAGGTCGATGTAGGGATTGTGCTGCCGACCAAGGATGAGCCCAGATGGGTGCAGGATGAGCAAAGATTCAAGGATGCTCTGAAGGGCACAAATTATTCGACGGAGATTCTATTCAGCCAAGGATCGTCTGCGAAAGAGAAAGAAAATGTAGACTCCTTGATCGCCAAAGGCATTAAAGTGCTGATCATTTGCCCGCAGGACGGGGACGCAGCCGCTGCTGCGGTGGAAGCGGCCAAGAAAGCGGGCGTTAAAGTCATCTCCTATGACCGTCTGATCACGAACACGGATGCGGTAGATTACTATGTCACGTTCGATAGTGTCGCCGTTGGCAAGGCGCAGGCTCAATACTTGGTCGATCACGCGGCCGGCAGCGGTCAACCGCTGTACCTCTACGCAGGAGCTGCTTCCGACAACAATGCTTTCCTGTTCTTCCAGGGGGCATGGGAGGTGCTGCAGCCTAAGGTGGCGGACGGCACGTTCAAAATCGCCAACTCCAGCGAAGCCGCTACCCTCCAGAGCACAGCGGAGCTATCCCGCGACCAGATGAGTAAGATCATCGGCCAGGTCACGACGAATTGGGATCCGAACGAAGCCAAGAACAAAGCGCAAACCCATCTAACTGCGGCAGCCGCCGGGGATAAGGGAGATGTGGTTATTCTGGCTCCAAACGACGGTACGGCCCGTTCAATTGCAGACGTATTTGCTTCGGATAGCGCAATCACGAGTTTTGTGGTCACGGGTCAGGATGCGGAAAAAGCATCGATCCAGTACATTATCGACGGCAAGCAATCGATGACGGTATTCAAGGATGTCCGTACGCTGGTCAAAGACGCGATGGGCATGGCCGTAACGCTTCTGGACGGCGGATCGCCGGATACAACCGGATCTTATAACAACGGCACAATCGATGTGAACGCCAAGCAAACCGACGTCATCGTCGTTGACAAAGACAATGTGCAGACCGAGCTCATTGATTCGAAGTATTATGAAGCCAAAGAATTTACGGGACTATAATTCTTCATTAACTATAGCCAAGAAGGAATAGTGATAGACGTGTCTATCACTATTCCTCATGCTGTAAGTAGTTGAAATTCTATCAGTCCTGTGTAAGGAGTGCGGATGCGATGAGCGAATACTTGCTGGAGATGAACGGCATCTCCAAGGAGTTTACGGGTGTAAAGGCGCTGAGCAGCGTGAATTTTAAAGTGCGCCAAGGTGAGATCCACTGTCTCATCGGCGAGAACGGCGCCGGCAAGTCGACACTGATGAAGGTGCTAAGCGGGGTATATCCGTACGGTACGTATTCCGGGGATATTGTCTTTGAAGGACAGGTACAGAAGTACGCCAATATTAACGACAGTGTGAGAGCCGGTATCGCGATCATTTATCAGGAGCTGGCGCTGTTCCCGGATCTGACGGTTTATGAAAATATTTTTGCCGGCAATGAGGTAGAACGAAGAGGGGTCGTGGACTGGAACCGGACGATTGTTCGAGCAAAGGAAATGCTTCGCAAGGTGAAGCTGAACGTAAACCCGGAGACACTGATCAAGGACTTAGGCGTGGGCAAGCAGCAGCTGGTCGAAATCGCAAAGGCGCTGAGCAAAGATGTGAAGCTGCTTATATTGGATGAACCGACCGCGGCGCTCAATGAAAATGACAGTGATAACCTGCTCAAGCTGCTGCGTGAATTGAAGGAGCAAGGGATCACCTGTATCATGATCTCTCACAAGCTGAAGGAGGTCATTGAGATCGCGGATCAGGTCACCGTACTGCGCGATGGGCAGACGATCGTCACCCTGGATGCGTCCAAGAACGAAATTTCGGAGAACGTGATCATTAAGAGCATGGTCGGCCGGGAAATCGACGATATTTATCCGAAAAGAACGGATAAGCAATTTGGCAGCCGTATTCTCGAAGTACGCGGCTGGACGGCGTATGATCCGAATCTCGGTCGCGAAGTCGTGAAGGAGGTTGATCTTCATATACGCAAAGGGGAAATCGTCGGCATCGCCGGTTTGATGGGCTCGGGGCGGACGGAGCTGGCGCAGAGCATATTCGGCAACCCGAAAGCTTATAAGCTGCAAGGCGAGCTGTGGGTAAAAGGAGCTAAAACCGTGTTCCGCCATCCGAAGGATGCGATTAAAGCGGGCATAGCTTACGTGACAGAGGATCGCAAAGGGGACGGGTTGTTTCTGCTTCAGGACATCAAACAGAATATCTCCGCAGCGAATGTACATTCCATCTCCGACCGTGGTGTTATTAACAACAATGAGGAAGTAAAAATCGCTGGCAGCTATAAGCAGTCTCTCAATATTAAAGCCCCATCTGTCGAGCAACTGGTCGGAAACTTAAGCGGCGGCAATCAGCAGAAGGTATCGCTGGGCAAATGGCTGTTCGTGCAGCCGAGCCTGCTGATCCTTGATGAACCGACGCGCGGCATCGACGTGGGCGCCAAGTTCGAGATCTACACGATCATGAACAAGCTGATCAGCCAGGGGCTGAGCATCCTCATGATCTCCTCCGAGCTGACCGAAATATTGGGCATGAGCGACCGGATTTATGTCATGGCCGAAGGAAGAATTAAGGGCGAGCTGCCCATTGAAGAAGCGGACCAAGAAAAAATCATGAAGCTTGCCACGTAATAGGAGGAAGACCGGTGAAATTATTAGGCGAAGCAAGATCGTTGGTAAAGGCGAACATACGGGACTATGGGATGTACATCGCTTTGATTATCATCATGCTGACGTTTTCGATTCTGACGGACGGACTGTTCATGTCGTCCCGCAATATCAGCAATCTGATGGATGCCACTGGCTACATCGCCGTATTGGCGGTGGGAATGACGCTAGTTATTGTCATCAGGCATATTGATTTATCTGTGGGCTTTGCGGCGGGCTTTCTAGGGGCAATTGCCGCTATTTTGCTAACCCAGATGGGAATCCCCTACTATCTCACAATTCCTATCATTTTGGGGTTGGGTATTGTCGTAGGCTTGTTCAACGGCTTTCTCGTGGCGCAAATCGGCATTCCCTCGTTTGTGGCCTCTCTGGCGGGCATGCTGATTTTCCGGGGCGCGCTGCTGCGGGTCACGGAGAAGAGCGGAACGATCATCATCAAGGATGAGCAGTTCAACGCGATCGGCAACGGGTTTGTACCTGCGATTGCCTATGTGAACGGATTGAATTTGTTCTCGCTAATCTTGGGACTGCTCTTCATTGCGTTCTATATTTATAGTGAAATCTCCAAGCGCCGGAATAAGCTCAAATACCATTTCGAAGTTATTTCGGGACCGATGTTTACGATCAAGGTGGTGTTCATTTCTGCGATTATCGCTTATATCACCTGGATCCTGGCCGGTTACAACGGATTCTCTTGGACGGTCATCATTATGCTGCTGGTGGTCGCGGTCTATCATTTTTTAACGACTAAAACGGTGCTCGGACGTCATATCTATGCCGTCGGCAGTAATCCGGAGGCAGCGAACTTAAGCGGCATTAGCGTCAAAAAGATTACGTACATCGTTTTCGGTTCCATGGGAATGCTGTCCGCGTTATCGGGCATTTTGTTTACAGCCCGCCTTCAGTCGGCGACGACAACGGCGGGTACGCTGTTCGAGCTTGATGCGATTGCGGCGGCTTACGTCGGCGGCGTATCGGCGGCCGGGGGCGTAGGGAAGGTCACGGGCTCGATCATCGGCGCCATCGTTATGGCTTCGCTATCCAGCGGCATGAACCTGCTTGGCGTCGGCATTTCCTATCAATATATGATTCGCGGAGCCGTGCTGGCGATTGCTGTCGTATTTGATGTGATGACACGGAGGAAGAGAGCTTAAGGCCATGGGGCGGCCTGATTCCATAATAACGAGGGATACCAATGGGGATCAGGTCGCCTTGATCATAGATCGCTAAATTTTTTTGCTCATTTAATTACTTAATATTCATAATATTCAAATATATGGAGTTCTGGACGATATATATATAAGGAGGTGGTTCATTTGATTGCCTGATAGATTATATCACTTTATTTATCATTGATGGGTAAATTTGTTGGTCTCGATTTGATTTATAACGAAATTAAGGTGATGCAGACGAATCTTTAATCTTCATATTTATAAATGAAGGGAATGATCGTTGATGAAGCTGAAGATTTTATCCATTACCAAATGGACTTGCGAAACCGGTATCGGTTGCTTTGGAAACAATGAATTGCAGTACTCTAAATAGAATGAATTCTCATGGGAGGCCTAATTATGATTAGAAAAAAACTGTTATTACTGCTATTGAGCCTATCCTTGCTCTTTAACTTTTCTGCGATAATTACGCCGTCTGAGGCGGCTCCGGGAGACCCGGGGCGGATTGAAGCCGAGGATTTCATGGACATGAGCGGGATCGAGCTGGAAGAGAGCTCCGAAGGCGGATTTCATATCGCTTATGTGGACGGCGGGGACTGGATGGATTACAGCGTCAATGTGGAAAACGCCGGAACCTATTTAGTCGAATTTAGTGTTTCCAGCCCCTATGATGGAACCCAGCTGCAGCTCCAGAAGGCCGGACAGGTGCTGGCCACGTTAACCGTTCCGAATACGGGCGGCTGGCAGAACTGGGAGACGGTGTCGGCAAGCGTTCAGCTCCCTGCGGGCAGCCAGACGCTGAGAGTGTATGCCGTGACCAATGGCTGGAATTTAAATTGGCTGAACTTCAGCTCCAGCACCGAACAAGGAGAGGTCAGCATCCCGGTGACAGGCCCCTATGCCCAGTACTTGGAGATGGGACTTAGCCCAGCGGATTTGAATCAGGTGACCACATTAAAAACGCAAAATACGAGCGTCAATCACACCCTGAAATATAACGCGGGAACAACGGTAACCTTGGGTGTGAACTACATGGTGGAACAGAAGCAGGTGCTGTTCAAAACAACCGATCAGAACGGCAATCCGCTGCAGGGAAATCCGCTGACCTTTACGGTGCATTTAGGTTCGAGCATCCAAGTGGATATTGTAGATCAGGCGGTTGTAGCGGTGCCCGTATTCACACCGAACGGGGGAACTTATGCAACGGCACAAAATGTAACGATAACGAGTGCGACCCCAGGAGCTGCCATTAAGTATACGACCGACGGTTCAACACCTACCTCAGCTTCACCAACGTATACCGGACCGATTTCCGTGACAGCTACGGCGACGATCAAAGCGATTGCCACCAAGGCAGGTATGACCGATTCAGCGGTGGCTTCCGCGACATATACGATAGGCTCCGATTCTGGTGCAAGCAATTTGGCGCTGAATAAGCCAGCGATGGCATCCAGCAGTATCGGCGGGAATGCGGCGGACGCTGCATTTGACGGCAACAGCGGGACGCGCTGGGAGTCGGAATTCAGCGATCCCCAGTGGATTTACGTGGATCTCGGCACGAATCATACGGTGACCGGGGTCAGGCTGCATTGGGAGACAGCCAGCGCCAGGGCGTATAAAATCCAGGTCTCCACGGATGCCTCCGACTGGACGGATGCATACACCCAAGCCTACGGAACGGGAAATACCGAAGACATTACCTTTGATCCGGTAACCGCCAGATATGTACGGATGCATGGGACGGAGCGGACTACCGATTACGGCTATTCGCTGTGGGAATTCGAAGTATTTGGCCAAACGACGCCTTTGCCGCCCAAAGCATCTGCCCCTGTGTTTACTCCAGCTCCAGGCACTTACACATCAGCGCAAAGCGTGACGCTGACAAGCGCCACGGCGGGAGCGGCAATTAAATATACGACGGACGGCTCCACGCCGACCCAGGCTTCCGCAACCTATACCGGACCGATTCAGGTTCCAGTTACAACTACGATCAAAGCGATCGCTGTCAAGCCTGATATGACCGACTCGGAGGTCGCAACAGGTACTTACACCATTACGGCGTTCAAGGTGGTATCGCCAGTGAACGGCCAAATGGTGACAACGACCCGCACGCCGACTTTGACCTGGGAGCCCAAGGCTGGAGCGGTAAAATACGAAGTCTGGGTGAACCTGACCAGGAACGACTATGATTGGAATGCTTCCGGGAATTTGCTTGATCGGTATACGAAAGTAGCCGAAGTGACGGGTACTCAGGTGAATGCGCCATCTCTTGTAGACCGCTGGACATATAAATGGTACGTCGTTGCCGTGGATGGCAGCGGCAATAAGAGCCAGTCCGACATCGGGCAGTTCAGCGTGTATCTTCCGTATATTGAGCAAGTGGATGACGGCGTAAATATCATTAACGGCAGCCGGGATTTGAACAAAAATGGCACCATCGAACCTTACGAGGATTGGCGCAACCCGATCTCCGTACGCTTGGACGATTTAATGTCGCGGATGACGACGGAGGAGAAAATCAATCAGCTGTTTTTCTCGCCGGAATCGCTTGATGGACTGAATGAAAAAGCAGGATATGTGTTCTCATACGGTACGACCAATTTCATGACGGACGCGCAGATCAAAGTCTCGCGTACGCAGCGTCTGGGGATTCCAATTGCTTTTACCGGAGATAAAATCCATGGCTGGAAGACGGTTTTCCCGACCGGGCTTGGCCTTGCAGCTACCCGAAATCTCGACCTCGCCTGGCAGGCTGGCGACCTGCAGCGCCGCGAGCAAAAGGCTTGGGGCTTCACGGGAACGCTGTCTCCGGTCGCCGAAGTGAACACGAAGGTTCTCTATCCTCGCGTTCAGGAAGGAACGGGGGAGAATGCCGACTATTCCGCGGCAATGATGCGCGCAATGATCGCCGGCATGCAGGGCGGACCGGAGGTAAACCCGAAATCGATCATGATTACCGTCAAGCACTGGCCAAGCCAAGGCGCGGGCGGGGAGCAGACGGTAGTCTATGATAGCACAACGGTCAAATGGCATATGAAGCCATGGTATGCCGCGATGGATGCGAACCCGGGAACGGTGATGCCGGGTTATGGCTCAGCGCCTTTCCTTGACCCGAATAGCGAAGGGGCGGGCGTCAGCAAGCCGACCCTGGACTATTTGCGGAATGTCATCGGCTTCCAGGGGGTAGTCATGACGGATTGGCTGGCCTCAGCCACCGACATTTCCGTACGAAGCATCCGCGCAGGCAGTGACGTCATGGGCGGTGCCGTGGCTTCGGGCACGGATTTCAACACGCTAGTCAATGCAGTAGGAATGTCGCGAATCGATGAAGCGGCACGCAGAGTGCTGGAGCTGAAATTCAAGCTGGGTCTGTTCGAGAATCCATACGGCGACCCGGATTACCCGACGACGATCTGGCACAGTGCCGAGAGCAACAACATTGTCAATGAAGCAGCTCGTCAATCGCTGACCCTGCTCAAGAACAACGGTGTTCTTCCGTTGAAGGTAAATAACGGAGATACCCTTGTCGTAGCAGGACCGCGGGCAACAAGTGATGATATGGCGACGGATAACATCGCCAACGTGATTTGGCAGTCGATCTATCATGACAATCCTCAGGCCAAATCTTACTACCAGGGAATCAAAGACCGGGCGGGGACGGGCGTCAATGTCGTGCTGAATGATGCGGCGCAGGCGAAAACAGCCATCGTTGTGATCGGGGAAAAGAGCTATACCCACGGCACGGAATGGCCGGATAAGCAGCCAACCATCCCTGCGGACCAAATCGCCGAAATCGATAAATTCCACAGCCGCGGCATTCCGGTCATCGCTGTCGTCGTCATGCCAAGACCTTATGTCTTGACGGATATTCTCGACAAATGTGCAGCTGTTGTCGTTGTATACCGCCCGGGGAACGGCGGGGGCACGGCGACCTCGGAGCTGTTGTTTGGCGACTATTTGCCAACAGGAATGCTCCCGTTCCAGCTTCCGCGCTCCGTCGATCAAATCGGAACGGATCACGTGAACAACCAGCTGGAGAAATGGGATCTGCCTTACGACCTCGGAGCAACCGAAGCCGAACGCGCCCAAATTCGCAGCTACATTAACAATAACCAGCCGGTGCCAACCGACTTTGGTGATCCTCTTTTCCCCTATGGATATGGACTGCAAAACTTTAATCCTTCACCATAAGCGGAGAGGGGATAGGCCGACTAAGGGAGATAAACACCATAGATTGAGGTAAAACATCATTCATGAGGATAGAACGCAACAGGTGGAGGTAAAGCTCGATTAGTAAAAGTAAAGCAATAGCGTAGAGTTAGTTGAATCTTATTCATTGATGGAGCAAGGCTTCACCGTGGGCGAAGACGCCGAGATTTTGATCTCGGTGTCTTCTTTTTGGCGGGTTGATGATACAATATGTACGACTTGACGTATTTTGGAAAAAAGGAGATTGCCTGAATTGAGAATGCAAACGGGGAAATCAGCGCGTATTTTTAAGGCGGGGCTCGTCATTGTACTGCTCATGATCATTTCTGGATTGCTCGGCTCAAACGACAGGAAAGACCAGGATGTCTTCGGTCCGTATTTGTCGCAGGACAACTACGCCTTTTCGCTGCTGATCCTGGCGGAGGAGACCGACTATATCAACCAAACTTACATACTCAATGAGATGGTACGCGAGTACCCTGGCTATTTCAATAAAGTAGGGGTATTAACCATAGACTCGGGTGAGGGCAAGCAAATTCGCGATGAAGTGGACATCCGCCAAATTCCGGCCTATATTCTGCTGGATGATACCCAGGTTACCCTTGTCGAACATAATCTGGAGGCATTTAGAAGCGAATCTACGCAAATGATAGAAGAGAGGCGGCTTTCCCGCTAACCGTAACAGGACATGACCGGCTTAGTCTGAGACTAAGAGGTCGTGTTTTTTTTGCTCGGGTGCTTCTCATTTCACGCTGACTATCTGCTTACGGACCGTGGTTCCGTTATTTCCGAAAAAAGCCATAACAAGCGAGACTAACGGACCGTAGTACCGCTATTCCATCAGATGGGGCTGGAAGCAGGTGCTTTTTGAGCAAATAAGTTCATCTGTGTCCGCTAGCTCGTGAAAAAAGGAGAAATGGTGCAAATAGCGCATCTGGTGTCCGTTCCCGAGAGCAGACCGACGGTGATTCGCCCATCACTTCCCATCAAATCCTATCAAATCCTATCAAATCCTATCGACTCCCTATCAAGAGACTATTTGCAGCTGTAAATGCGGTAGTCTCTTTGTCATTTCAGTGAGGGCCGATAGAGCATCGGGCGAATGTTATCCAAAATACAATCTTTTAAGGGAAAATATTCAAATAAATAACGATTTCTTCCGATAACAATAGAAAGTCTCAAAATTTTCAAATTCGGAAGGAGCGAAGATTTGTGAAGCATTTGGATGAAACGATGATCGCCATGCTGCAGAGGCAGCAAGCCCAGCAGACGCAGGAGAATGCGGCGGCCGGGAAGACGTGGCAGGATTTTGCCGAGGTGAAGCTGGATCAGCCGTTTGTACAGGTAGGGCGGGAGACGCTGTCTTTTCAGCGGTACGCTTTGTTCGAGGATCAGTTGTCTTTGGTGATGCCCAGCATGTTCAAGCCGATGACCCCGCAAATGGCAGCTTTGAAGTACCCGTCAGAGCGCAGACCCCAGCTGATCTACACCAACGCGCTTAGCACGATTAATGTCGCCTTCAATCATACTGCAACTCCGGTGCGGGGCAGGGAAATTGAGGAATTCACGCAAGGCATCACGCAGATTCTCCGCCGAACGCAAAAAATTCTCAAATGGTACGGAGACGGCGTAGTTCAGTCGCCTAATGCAGCCGTCGGTTATTGCGAGTTCGTCACGCCGGTGATGAATGGAAGCATTTATAACTTCATGTTTTTCCTTTCGCTCGAGGGCCGGGCGCTCATGTGCACCTTCAATTGTCTGGATCAAGAGATGAACGATTGGAGGCCGGTAGCTAAGAGCATCATGGCATCGCTGCGTATGACGGACAAAGATGCACCTTCTGACCTCAGGGAATCGGGACAGGGAGGTGCGGAAGTATGACAGAGGCCGCTCTTACTTACGACAGTCTGGTCGTCAGCCCGTTTGAGCTGGTGAATTTGCTCGAGCTGACGATTGCGAAGAAAGTGAATGATCACGCTTGTTTGAAATTTACGGGCATCGTGTCTGAGGAGGTAAAGGACAGCTATGTGCTCATGTGCGATGCCAGAACCACCGTAAAGATCAGCCAGCGCAACGAGCAGGGCACACTGTCCCCGCTATTCTGCGGCATCGTGCGGAACATTGCCGTGAAGGCCGTCCGGGGCGTATATCATTTGGAAGTCGAAGCGGTGTCGCATACCTTTGAGCTGGATGTGAAAAAAAGAAGCCGTTCCTTCCAGAACAAAAGCATGACGTATCCCGACCTGCTGAATGTGGTCAAAGCGCCTTACCCGGGCATTGACATTATCGACGAGGCGACCGGAGGCGGGGCAATCGGGCGGTTCACGATGCAGTACCTGGAGACGGATTGGCAGTTCCTGACCCGGCTGGCCTCGCGGCTGCGCACCGTGCTGATTCCTTCGGTCGTCTTTGATGAGCCTAAATTTTTCTTTGGCTTGCCGGATGGCAGCATCAAAGGAGCGATTAAGGAGAGCCACTATCAAATCACGAAGCGGATGGACCCGTATCGCCATACGACGCAGAACACAAGCGCCAAGGTCCAGGAGAACGACTATATCTATTACGAAGTAGAGTCGGAGCGGGTGTTCCAGCTTGGGGATACTGTTCAATTCAAAGGGTCCTTGCTGTATGTCATTGAGGCATGGACCGAAATGAAGCAAGGTCAGCTGACCCACCGCTATACTTTAAGCTCCCGGGAGGGGCTGCGGCCGAATCCTTTTTACAATGATCAAATTATCGGCGTCTCCATTCAGGGACAAGTCATTGCTGTACAGAAGGACACGGTCAAAGTTCACCTCGCCATCGACGATGTCCAGCAGGCCAGCGATGCGCATTGCTTTCCGTATGCCTCGGTATATACGGCCGAGGGGAACAGCGGCTGGTATTGCATGCCTGAGGTCGGCGACCATGTGCGCGTCTATTTTCCCGGCAACCGGGAGGAGGAGGGCGTGGCCAGCAGCTCGGTGCGGCAAAATTCCGACGAAGGCGAGACGAACAAGCTGGGCAACCCCGATCATAAATATTTCCGGACAGCCGCTGGCAAGGAGCTGATGATGACGCCGGAGGAAGTGGTCATTACAGGAAAGGACGGCGAGATATTTATCCGTCTAAGCGAGAGCGGCGGCATCGAAATATCCAGCAGCAAGGAAATCAAGCTGGTTGCGAAGGAGGACATTTTGATGAATGCCGAGCAGAATATTACTATTTCGGCCAAGGAGAAAATTACGCTGACGAGCAACGAGACGAGCACCATCGAAATGGACGGCCGCACGGTGATCTCGGGACTGGAGCTGAAGACGAACTAATCCTGGTTCTCCGGTTCAGGAAGGACAAGAAAGGAGCGATCAAGTTGAGGAATGAAAGTGCGCTGGCTCATTTTCGCGACGAGGTGATTCGTCCGCAGCGGCAGATCATGCTCGAGCAGCTGGAACAGACTTATCAAGGCTGGCGTCCGGAGCTGATCAGGGAGTTCATCGCTTCGTTTCGGGCCTGGTGTCGGCAGCTGCTGGAGCTTCAGGCTGCGGGGAAGAAGGGACGGATCGGCTATTTGACCTATTCGATGCTGCGGACAGCGATGCAGAGCGGAAAGATGACGTATTTAGGGGAAGCGCAGGATGAGAACTGGTTTATGGATCCCCAGCCTGTCAGATGCGGTTATGAAGCCAAATGGGCTTACCTGCCGCTGGAGAAGTGGAAGGAAGCGGTCATGTCCAGACGGCGGGAATATGCGGGACAGATTAGCGAGATGGATGTGGAGCGGGAAATGCGGCATGAAGCCGCCTATGTTCATGGCTATGTCGTTGCGTTAATTCGCCAGGCGATGCCTGAAGCTGTGCGGCTGGAGGAATTCCTCCAGCTTGATAAGGAGGCGGTGGTCGAAATCCGCGTAGGCGAGTATTTGGATCACAGCGAGGTCGTCTATAAGCTGGACGAGCGGAATTTGGACAGCGCAGAGGTGAAGGAATGGCTTGAGGCGGGAAAAGAGGCCGAATACGCTTACGAGGTATACCGCAAGCTGGATTTGGCTGACGGGGATTACAGCGCATTGGATTTTCGCTACGCACGGTTCGAGGATACGCGGTTGAAGGACAGCCAGCTGGCGGAATGCATGCTGGTCGGCACGCGCTTTGAGAGATGCATGCTTGCAGGCGCGAACTTCTCAGGATCTTTCTTGCATGAAGCCAGCTTTGAGTATTGCGGCCTGCAAGGGGCGGATTTCAGATTCGTTGAAGGGATGAGCGGTACGGCAGGCACGGAGGAATGGGACATTCCCGGGTTCATTGGCGTGAATTTTGCCGGGGCGGATTTATCCGAGGCCGATTTCACGAGTGCGAATCTGCGCGGTGCCCGGTTTATCGGCGCGAATCTGACTGGTGCGAGCTTTATTGGAGCCAATGTTCAGGGTGCTGATTTTACGAATGCGGTATTAACGGACGCTGATTTTACCGGTGCCAACCTGGACGGAGCGCTCATCGATGAGAGCATTGCCGGTACCAGTACCCAGGCTGCGCGGCGAGCCTTGCTTGCTTATTTTACCGAAGCCGAGGGAGAGGTGAATCTCGATGGAGCTTGATTTGTTCAAGCTGAGCGTGGACGAGCGTGTGCATGACCCGGCTGTTCCTGTGGGCGTTTTTGCGGAGATCACCAAAGAAATGCTGACGGAGGAAGGCTGTCATGCGCTCCATGAAGTCAGCTTGCAATTTGCGATCCAGGACGCCGAGCGGGTGCAATACCCGGATTATTTGGAGCATCCGCTGCCCTTGTTATCGACCCGGCTGAAGCTATTAGTCGAGAAATTCTGTCCGCGGATGAAGTTCTTCGCGGTGCGTTTGCTGGATCTTCGGCGCAAGCATAGCCAGACGTACTGGCTGATGATCCCGCCGCGGGTTGGCTGTTTGTCTGCGGAGAGCGAGTTTCGGCCGGATGGGGCGCTTCGTCGTCTCGTGGTAGAGGGAGAGCAGCTAAATTCATGGATGCTGTTCCAAGTGGCCGGTATTGCGGAGACACAGATTTTGGTTCATCTGGCGCTGGCGGAAAGCCTATTGCGCAGAGATTTTGACGGAATCCGGTTAACGCGCGTTGAGCGGGCGGGGACTGGAAGCAGCGAAGCTGCTTACGGCAGTTGAGAAATTTAGAGTGAACCTGAACGAGGAGGTTGTTCGAAGATGGAAATTGTCGGTGCATATTCCACCAATGAAACAGCAGGCGAAGAACAGAAAAGCTATGTCGTGGCCGGTGCGATCTTAAGCTGCAGCTGCGGTACGCAGTTGAATCGGCTAAAGACGCCGCTCTGTCATGGCGTGCATTTGAAGGAGAAAGCGCAAATGAATGTTGCGGATTATGAGCCTATGGTGAATATCATCCCTTTTGGCAACTGCTTCAGCATGCTGAATCCGGCGGTGCAGAACGGGGAGATGGATATCGAAGGTTTGCAGAAAGCGCCTTGCGTTCCCGTCATTACAGAGAGATGGGCCGGGGGCAAAGAGGATGTTCTGATTGAAGGAGAGCCAGCGCTGCTCAGCAACTGCACGACCTTTTGCATCCACGGCGGACTTATTCAGATTGAGGACGACGGCCAGGAGCTCGATGGAACGTCGGTGGGGTGAGTCAGGGACGAAGAGGGAGACGGATCTATTTTGGAAAATGAATACCAGCTGTACGAATCATTTAGCGACAGACAGGAGGTAATGATGTGCAAGCAGAGTCGACACAGGCAGCAGCAGGATATGGCCAAGTGCGGCTCGTGTGGCCTTACCGCATACAACAAATTAGCGAGCTGCGACTAGAGCGGAACGTAGGTGAGCACGCCAGGCTGTGGTTAACCGGGATTGTGCCGGAGGAAGACAAGGATCGTTATATTCAAGAGGCTAGAAGTCAGGACCCGATCTCGTTGGAAGAAACGGACGAGCAGGGAAAGACCAAGCGTACTCTGTTCCAGGGGATTCTGGACACGATCGCGGTTCGCGTTGTGCGGGGCATATACTATGTCGAGTTGACGGCTGTTTCCTGCTCGGCCCTGATGGATGTTCAAGCCAGAACCCGTTCTTACCAAAATCGGGAGATGAAATGCAGCGAATTAGTAGAGTCGGTCCTAGCGGCTTACCCTGGATCGGATTTTATTGATAACGCCATGAGCCATCAGCGTATCGGCCAGTTTACGCTGCAGTATAAAGAGACCGACTGGCAATTTCTGAAGAGGGTAGCTTCGCGGTTTGGGGCTGTCGTCATTGCGGAATCTGCGGCCGCGGCTCCGAAGCTGTGGATGGGGCTCCCTGTGGGCCGGCTTCACCCGCTGCCGGAAGATACCCCTTATACAATTCAGCGTGATCTAAGCGCTCTCGAAGAGGCGCGCGGCGACGGAGCTGCGGATTTGCATCCGTATGATTTTACCCGCTATGCGGTAGACCTGGTGAACTGGTATCCATTAGGAGATATCCTAGCATTCGCGGGACAGGAGCTGGTCATCTTCTCTGCGGTCACGCGATTTACAGGAGGAGAGCTGCGGCATCAATACATACTTAGCCCGGAGAGAGGCATCCGGCAGAACAAAATTCTCAATACGCCGCTGGCGGGAGCCTCGCTGGAAGGGAAAATCATCGATGTCCAGAAGGACCAGGTACGCGTCCATATGGATGTGGATGGGAAGCAGGTGAAGGAGGAGGCAAGCTGGCTGCCCTATTCTTCGATTTATACCGCCGAGGGCAATAGCGGTTTCTATTGCATGCCGCAGCAGGGAGATTCGGTGCAGGTGTATTTTCCAAGCCCGCGGGAGGAAGAAGCGATCGCGATGAGCTCCATCCGCCGAGGGGGCCAGCCTTCGCCGAAGATGGAAGACCCCAGCGTCAAGTATTGGGGAACCAACTACGGCAAAGAAATGAAGTTCGGGGGCAGCGAGCTAACGCTAACCGCCACGGAAGGAAGCCTGTTTATCTCCTTGGAGGACGAAGCGGGCGTGCTGATTCAGAGCGACTCTGGAATAATCATGGCGAGCAAGAAGGATTTGGAGCTTGCTTCGGAGAAGGAAATAAAGATCGAAGCGGAGACTGGGATCTATCTGGTGTGCGGCGACAGCAGCATCGTCATGGACGGAGATACGGACATCCAGGGGACGGAAATCGTTCTGGAGGGGCTGCAGAAGTGTCCGGTATACGTCGAAGATTTGGAGCCGGAACCGGAGGCGCCTTTTGTATCCGAAGTAGAGCCGCCTGAGAAGAAGAAGAGCTTCTGGGAGAAAGCGCTGGATGTGGTTCAGGTCGGTCTGGATGTCGCGGGCCTGATCCCGGGGCTAGGAGAGATCGCCGACCTCGTGAATGCAGGGATCTATCTGGCTCGCGGCGACTATGCGAATGCGGCATTGTCCGCAGCGGCGGCCATTCCATTTGCCGGATGGGCGGCGACTGGGGCGAAGTTCGTCAAGCGCGGCGTCGAAGCGTTCAAGACTGGGCAGAAGCTGATGAAGGGCGTAGACCGGGCGGTGGACGCCTTCCAGGCGGTGAAGAAGACGGCCAGCATGGCGCCGAACGCGATGAGGCAGGACCTCGGCAAGGTATGGACGTCAGCCCGGAAGCTGGGCAACAACCTGGGGCTGGGCGAACAGCTCGGGAAGATCAAAAATGCCATGCAGCGCTTGTCAGTCAGCCATCCAAGGCTCGCCCACGCCGTAAGCACATCGGCTAGCGTCAGCCAGCACGTCGCCATGCAATATACCCGCAGCCTGGCGATAGAAGCCGCTATGGAAGCAGGCGGCCGGATCGAATTCATCGGCGACTTCATCGAGCAGATCGGCGGAGACAAGATGCGTGCCGCGCTCACCTGGGTATCTATCGCTACGAACAAGGGGCGGGGGAAGGGCACTACTGGCCTTAACCGCAATCTTGGCTTTACCAGTGGGGGTAATGGTGGCTTTGGGAAGCGTGGGGGAAGTAATGGGGGGACGAACAATCTAATTGACGAAAGGGCAAAAAAGGCAGGACTTGATTTAACGCCTAAATCTAGTCCGTATAAGCAATTAGGATCTAAAACAAAAAAGAAATTAGAAGATAAGGTAAACAACCGTACTATAACTAAAGAAGAATGGAAAAGGCTTGAATGGAATAAGCGGCTTGCGAGTCGAAGGGATGCAGGTGTTAAGGAATTTTGGCAACAAGAGAAGAGAAGGATTAAAATGGGGGAAGCGACAACCAGAAATTGGTCCCAGGAACAAAGAGAAGCAATATTAAGCAATAAAGTTCCTACTTTTGGAGGAAAGCCAATTACTGGACATCATGCCTACAGTGTTTCAAAGTATCCTCACCTTGCAAATAGAGGAGAGATTATTTATCCTGCTACAGTAAGGGAACATTTTACTCGTTGGCATGGGAATTCATATAGAAGAAGTCTACCCGGTAAACCCTATAATCCTTCATTCCCAGAGGAATTTTAATTTCGGATTTAAAAGATATAGAAGGAGGAACTCAATTGACAAGAATATTTATGACACTGCAATCTATAAGTAATAGTAATTTGCTAATGATAATTAAGAAACATACAGGTTTGGGTATATCAGAAATTAGGGACCGTATTAGTAATGACAAACCCCTTATGGAAGTTAATTTCGTTAATAATGTTGAGATGGAAAAAATGAAAGATATTGTCGAAGATCTAATTAAATATAATGCGAATTTTAAACTTTTTGAACAGGATGAAGACTACAAAGAGGAGTTACCTCTTGAACATTTTATGAACAGTTTTGAAATGTCACGACAAATAGCAGAAGATAGAGAGAGAATGGATGATATTTTAATTGAGGAAGACGAATAAAAGAAAATTAGGAAAGAAGCCAAATGCTGACTTAGCCTCATTAATATAATAATAAACATAATCCATGTAATATCCGGTGAACAGTTTTTCTTTTAGTAATTAATTACATCAGATGTTAGTCTTATTCCGTAGTAATGTATTTTCCTTAAATTGAGCAGGTCAATTATGGCTGTAGATCACCATGATTGATCTGTTTTTGTTATCTTCGTAATCATAAGATGATTAATTCATCAAAGGTGCCACTGTCCAACTATTTAGAGTAAGTATTATTACCGCTTTATGTAATTTAGCTCGATGATGTTTTCGGAATATTTGGTAACACCCAGTTAACGATACAGTTTATGTGCGTTTAGATTATTTAGGATGGTAGAAGTTGTAATATGCAAAGGAGTGAAGAAGTTGGCAGAAAAATTAGTACCGACTTTGTTCGGAATATCAATGTACCCAACCGTCTCATTAGATAGTGAGGAGTTAATAAATCAATACCTGGATGTATTTGAATCGGATGAGAAATTTGTACCAATAGAGTGGGGAGACAGTGAACTAATAAAATTAGATTATTGTCGAACTGAAGCTATAAAAAGGGTAAGCGATGGAAAAGTATCAGAACTCTACCTTCATCGAAATAAATCTATTAAATACACGGGTTATGTAGATGTACAAGCTGATCCAAGATCATATCTCAGTTTAAAGTTTGATAAAACTATGTCCCGGAAATATTGGTCACAATTTTTTGAATTATCTAATCAATTGGCCAATATTGTAAGACCTCGTTTCGGGAGCACACATATATTTTGGCCAGCAAAATACCCATGGAATAATGAACGAGAGCGTGATCTTGTATGGATGAATATAAGCGCGCAGCCTATACCCGTTAGATTTCTTCCTAATGGTCCGCTGGGCTTAGGTATGCGAACATATTTTGGAGGTCACGTTTTAGAAATGTTGGGTAGAGATTTTTAAAACGAACACCAGCAATAGTCACGGAATTAGAATGGGGTGGTATTTGTATAGATTTATTGGAAGAACCATGGGAAGCAGATGTCGAAGAAGTATTGGATATCTGGCTTAAGGTGATGGATTATTTCTGCAGCTCCAAAGCGTTTGCAATTCCAAGTTTTGATGAAGATCGGATGGGTGTATCATTCAGTCCTAATCAAGCATGGGAAGATTATTTAAAAAGTTAATTTATACAAAAGGTAGGTGTCATATATGGAGGAGCATTCGAATGAAATAGATAAAATAATGGGACTCATTAATCAAGCTAGAATAGATGAGGAAATATTAGATTATATAGAAATGGGCGGTCTTGATCTCTCATTTACAGACTTATCCAGTCTTAAAGCGGATCGCATCATGGCTCATAAAACAAATTTTAGAGCAGCAACCATGTTAAATGTTTCATTTCGCGATTGTGAATTTGATAAGGCCAATCTTGAAAGCTGTAATTTGGAAGAAGCGGATATTGCGGACTGTGTCTTTAGTGAGGCGAATCTTCGTAAAGCACAGATGAAACATGCAGAGATCCGAGTTAGTACCTGTATAGAAACTTGTTTTGATGAGGTCGAGTTTTCTCATGGTAATCTATCAGGAACGACTCTAATTGAGGCTACATTTCGGAATGCGAATCTAACGGGAATAAGTGCAGTTGAAGCTTTTTTTGATAAAGCTATCCTTAATGATGCAAATCCCTTAGATGGAGACTTTTCGGGATCTGACTTTATTGACGCTGATTTATCTGATGTTCAAGCTATGAAAGCGAATTTTACTGATGCAAACTTGTCAGGTGCAAATTTAACTAATGGTAATTTTCACGATGCTGACTTCACTAATGCAGACCTGAATGGTGTTATTTGGAAGGGCGCTAACATAGAAGGAGCCAAATTTGATAATGGTTTTAGGGAAATCATTTTAAAACAAATATGATTAAGTTTTCATTTCGGCGGTCATCTAGATTATATAGATGGCCGCTTTTTATATTTGGATTTCCAACTTAACTTACGAGATAGAACAGAATATCCGATAAAGTATATGGGGAATTTGGAAGATTTTAATCATTGAAGCCTAATTTCCCAATTGACAAATGATTAACCAGAGCAAGGGAGCGATTTTCTTGATTAGACATGGAGGACATTGATGAAGAGGATTATTTGCCTTGATACAAAAATATGAGCTTTAATTGCTAAAAGTTTTACTGAGTTTATACATGATTATTTGTAAATCAACAATAGAAACTATAAGTTTACGCCAAGTGATAGCCAGTTACCCGTAAAAATACAAATGAAGAGGAAATGTCAATTGAAATGAGCAATTATACAATTCTTATGAACAGTATTTGGTACGGCGAGATTTCACATTCAACCATTCCGATTATTAAAGAAAACATCAAAAGTGCAAAGACGGAACAAGACATTATATTTGGACTCATAGAACTTTTTAAGTTGGGGGATTTTACACAAAAACCACTTTTATTGCAATTATTAAACCAGACTCAAGATGAGGCAGTATTAAATCTTTGTATTCGGGTATTTTGTTCAGTATGTACGCATGAAGATTTAAGAGACTCGAATAATTTTAGATTTTTAGAAGGGGCGACAGAAGATACGGTTAATACTTTTGCTTCAGCAGCAGTTACGACCTTATCTATAGATGTAGTACCCTATCTACTAGCCTTACTTGAAGATTGGGATGAAATTAATGATACTTCGATCATCATAAGGGATTCTATTGATGCATTTATTAACTTTGAAGAACAGTTAGGCAATGATGCAAGTGTGGAAGAGATTGGTCAATATTATTTGGATTACAGTAGTGGATGTGATTCAGAAATGTATTATTATGATCAGAAATTGGCTTTTCCCGGCGATCTAGCAAAAAAATTAATAGAAAGAGTTATGACTGCCGCTAACTCAGAAGAACCTTTAGAAATGGAATTAGTTCCGTCTTTATTGTCCATTTGGTCTGGAATAAAAGTTCCTGGCGATTATTGGACGGTAATAAACGCAGATAACTACAGCGATTTCATTATCTATGTCGAGACGCTATCAGAGAAAAACTGGGTAAAAGGACAAAAGTATTTTTACGGATATCAAGTTTAAATTGAGTAATTTATTATACTAATAGTGAAATAAAACTTGCTTGAGTATATGTTACTTAACCAAGGTTTATTTTTAACTCCCAAAAATGAGAGTTGTTTTTTAGAAGTTCAATTCTGCTGAGATCCGGTATTGTCCGCAGAGGTGGTAATACTGTTTGCGGACGATAGCGATCGCGGCAAAGGTTGTGAAACGTAACATCGAGGCTTTCAAGACAGGAAAGAAGCATTGACTATTCCAAAGAATATTCATCAATTAAATATCATAAAGGGGTTCGAAGATGAAGTTAATAACAGTGAATACGAAGGCTTTTTGATTTCTAAAAATAGGGCAAGCAATACAGAATGATCTAACATTTGAGAAATAGCATACATAGCCCATACCATATAAGGTTCAAATTATTCACTCTACAAATATTTAATGGAAGGATGGTAGAAAAAATGTTTGATTATTTAAAACAGTATATTTTTGATGATCCTGAAGATGATGTTGTCTGGGAGAACAAACATGCATTTTTTAGTATTGATGAAGGTGAGATAGAAGAAACTGAGGAGATTTTAGGAAGAAGATTACCGCTCGAACTATAATCCTTTTATGAAAATATAGGCTATGGATTTTTTGGTATTGGGGTAGGTAGTAAAGTAAACCGTGTTATATCAGCTATTGAAATAGCGGATTTTGTTAAAGGAATAAATGATTACGACAATGACCCTAGAAGAGAGGATTATAATGACCCTCGTAAAATGGTGTTTTTCGAGGTATCTTCCGACGACTTTATCGTATTGATCTGGGGCAAGAAAACTCAAATGGACAGTGCCCATTATATTATTTTGACAAAAAAATAGCTGATTCAATTGAAGATTTTATAGTGAAAATGGATCAAGACCCGAATTATTATATTAATTATTAAACCTAGCAAACAAGAAAATACATCACCAACAAAACCTAAAGGAGAAAAAATGAAGCCTGTGTCAATAAACAGTCAATTAACTATAAGGAACTTATGGAAAGGTTGTATACTTGCGTCGATAGCACATGCAATAATGGTTGCTCATTACCCTGAGCTAGCATATGAACATTCTTGGGATGGTGATAACTATAGTGTTATTGATGGTTCGGGAGGAAGAGGAACAATTACATTTAAAGCCAATTATATTGTTGGTGCTTTTCGAAATGAGAACTATACTCGAACGGATATTCCTACAGCTTTAGATTTTTTTACTGGTGCCCCTAAAGATGTTTTTGAATTGGCTATAAATGAAACTCTCGAATATCTGCTTGATGAAGATGAGGATGGCACGATTTCACCGTCAATCACTACTGCATTTTGGGGTGATAACGATTCTATTACTTCAGTTGATAATATCGTAAGAATGATACAGTGTGGTGCATATTTATTAGAAAGGCAGTTCATGGAGATTGAGTATGCAATTGAATCTTGGCGGGAGTATTATGATATGACACAGGATCAAGTAAATTTATTAAAGTCTTTATATGAAAGAAAAGTAAATAAACCTTATGGAAAAATCACTTTGTCAAAAGATGAAATTGAAATAATTGGAGCAGAAAGTCCCGAGGGTATGAGTGAGAGTATGACGTCGTTTGAAGAAATAAGGGTATACTGGGGGCGGTAAAGCCCTGAACTTTATCATCGATTCACCAGTTTATAGATAGATTAGAAACGATAAAGCTAAATAAATTAATTTATTATATATATGGTGTAGTAATAAAATTAATAATACTTATGAAATAAATTTATTAAAGGAAGAAGCGAAAATGTCAAAAATTATGGATGATTTTATTGTTGAAGAAATTGCCCCCCTAAGCGTTATTGAAAAATACAAGAATGATATACCCACGAAGGTAGTTGAAATATGGGAAGGTCACGGATTTGGTAGTATTAATAATGGATATCTCAGGGTTGTGAATCCGGACTATTTTCAAGAAATAATAAAAGATACATATAATAGGCATGAATTGGCTACTCCATTATTCACTACAGCTATGGGTGATATTTTGGTTTGGGAAGATGATTATTTATTGTCGCTTAATTATCGGAAACATGATGTAAACGTAGTTGCAAAGAATTTCAAGTTCTTTTTTACCGATATATTTGATGCTTATTACTTGGAAAATGCACTTGATTGGTCTCCTTATCCAGATGCGATAAAAAAATATGAAATACCTGCTTTTGACGAATGTTTTGGTTATGTTCCTCTTCTTGCGTTAGGAGGAGCAGAGAAAGTTGAAAATTTAAAGAGAGTGAAATTCAAGGAGCACATCTATATGATAACTGAACTCATGGGTAAAATTAAATGATCTTCAAATAAGAGGGAAGTAAATTCATCATATATTATGAACCAAGATGTTGCTGTTTAGTGAATAACCTAATATTTTTATTACATATTCATTCTTAATAATAAGCTAACTTTGAACAGGTAATTATGGTTTTATACCACCATGATTGACCTGTTATTTTTTGCCGAGATTTAAGTTTTTGTCAAAACATTAAGTAAGCATTTAATAGTTGTCCCTCCTAGAAGGGTATATAATATCGGTTATCAGTTTGGCTGCATATTATATAGTTCATTAAAGATTATCAATTCTACTTTATACGAATATCGTATATTTTGGGCTGAATGCTGGTTCGTTGTTGTAAAATATGTAATTGATGTTTAACAACCAAATTGTCAGTGAAAGGATGTAACGTCAATGGATAGCATTATAGAAAAAATCTATAATGGATCGCTGCAGCCAGACGCGTACATAAATCCACAAGATCCCGAATACCGCAAGCTTACGAAGCAAACCTCTGATCTCATGGAGGAATGTCAGAAGAGATTCTCCGAAAATGACTTTAGATTCATTGAAGGCATCATCGATTTATATGGGAAGACTTACTCTATGCATTCCACAGCGTCATTTGTCCATGGCTTTTAAATCGGCGCAATGATGATGATCGAAGTATTGGATGAAAAGGGCTAAAGGGCTGACGAAACAGCCCTGGAGAGTCACTTGCTGAGAGACCTGTTTGTAATTAAACAGGCTTTTTATATGTAAATCGATGCCTGGAGTGCATTCCGCACTCTATGTTCAATCCATAATAATGGTTAGTGAATCCCTGCTTTAAAATATACCCTCTTTGATACAAGTAGGTTTACATGCCCCACATGAGGTGCATTTTCCCCAAGTACAAAAGAAACAAGTCTTATTTCGTTCAACCGTACCTGATTTACATTTCCAACAATAAATCGGAATAGGTTTCCGATTTCTTTGTTGCTCCATTAGTTTTTCTCTGTGTTGTAAAATCCGGGGATATAACTCTCCTCTTTTATTCAATTCTGATAATTGTAGGAGGTTTTCATCCCTTGCACTATTTGATATTTCTGAATCAAGTAACCCTTGGAGAAATCTTTGGTAATACTGAGCTGTTGTTTCAGACTTCCCAAAGAAACCACTAACTAGGGAAGGGCCGGCGCCATTATCAATAGCAAAGAGGCATCTTTGTAAAATGGTATAGAAGCTGCGTGAATGTATGAGCATCTCATCTTTTCGAGCGGCAATATTACGTTTTTTCTGCTCTCTTTCCTCTTGCCATTTTTGAGAGAGCTGCTTCAATTTTTCCTCGTCCTCTTTTAACTGATCTGCAGTTTTATGGATCAGTTCGAATTCAAAACCATAGGTTGTAACTAATTTTTCAGTAGCAACAATTTTTGCAAAGGGAGCCTCATAATGACGATGAATATACCCTATGTATGCCGAATCATAATAAACATCGGTTCCAATATGATCTTGACTTGGTCTTAACTCGACGATCATTCCTTTTCTTAAAGATCTAGCGATACGCACATCTTGTCCAACTTTTTTATTCAGTTTTATCATGTGAAGTGAAGTCTCCTACATCCTTATTTTCGTTGAAATCATAATGTTATCGTATCACCAGCACTTCATAGTTAAAAGAGAGAAATCGATCTACTTTGTTCAGTCTTCAGTTATAACGCAGATGTTTGGAACTTTTGAATAAAAATCCAAAAACAAGCGGCTGCTGATTCAGCAACCGCTTGTTCCAAATCTATTGAATTCTCTTCCGCAACAGGAGCAGCAGCCAGATGATGCCTGCGCCCAGAATCGTGTGGCCGAGTCCGGCGATGTGCGGCAGGAAGCTGATGTCGGTGCCGTTGATTTGCAGCATGCCGCGAACAGCCATGGCGGCGATGGAAATAATAAGCCCGAGGTTGTACACGATATACCAGGCTCCGAATGATTTTGCTTCATGCACCTGGAACAGCTTGGCCAGGATCAGGGCGACGGTGAAGAAGAGGAAGCCCAGCACCAAAATATGCGTATGAAGGGCCACGAGAACGGTCTGCCCGGTGAAGTCGCTATGCTTGGTGATTTCGCGATAGGCTACGCCGGCAAGCAGGCCGAGAATGGCGTAGAAGAAGGACGTATAATACAATTTTTTCATGATGAAGTCTCCTTTAAAAGTAGTTCGTTCTAACTTTACGGAGAGTATAGCACGGTTAAATGAACGCAATATGAACACATTATGAAGGATTTTTAACAAAGTGATACGTTTCACATTCAAGCGAACAAGAAAATAAGCCGCCGGTTCGAGGCCGACAGCTCATTTATAAATATGCATTAATAGGAATAATTATTCACGGTAGTTATAGAAATGCTAGATTATGAATGGCTGTTTTCTTCACTTCCGTTAACCACGATCTCCAGCTCACCGGTCGTGGAATCGATCAGCAGGCCGTGAACCGGGATGTTTGGCGGCAGCAGCGGGTGTTTTTTCACGATTTCGACGGTATGGGTGACGCCTTCTTTTTCGTTGCTGAAGCCGCGCAGCCATTTTCTCAGCTTAATTCCGGAGTTCTCCAGGGTGTTCAGCACGTCGTCGGAAATTCCGCGTTGCTTGATTTCGCCGATCATATGCTCCGAGTTCAATGAAGCCATACCGCAGCCGGTGTGACCGACGATGAATACTTCCTCCGCTTGAAGCTCATAAATGGCGACCAGCAGACTCCGCATAACGGATCCGAAAGGCTGGGAAATGACAGCGCCGGCATTTTTGATGATTTTCGCGTCGCCGTTCCGCAGGTTCATGGCTTTAGGCAGCAGCTCGACTAGGCGTGTATCCATGCAGGTGACGATGGCGATTTTCTTGTCCGGGAACTTGTCCGTGATGTACGCTTCGTATTCCTTGTCCTGGACGAATTTCTTGTTATGCTCCATGATTGTTTCAATTTGACTCATAGTTGTTACCTCCTTAATTGCTGTTATCTAATTCTGATTTGCTTCCTCACGACGATCGGCAAGACGCATATTCGCTTTGTACAGCTGGGAGACGCCTTCTAAACGGAAGGTTCTGCTGGACTGATCTCCCTGAAGGAACAATTTTTCCTCAAAAAAAATGGCTTGCTGACGGTTTATCCAAATGGGATACGAATCGCATTCCACTTTGATATCTTGCGGACCCGGCTCGCTGACGAGCTCCAGTCCCGGGATGCCGCTCATTCCGCATCCGCAGTCCTCCATGTCATAAACGAGGCGCAAATGGCCTGGCCGTTTGCCTAGCAACTCGTGAATGATGCGGTCTGCTGTGAAATCCAGAGTCAATTTCATGGGAAAGCTCCTTTACTTAGGTTGCGACTAACGAGATCATTCGTATCGGAATCATCACAAAAAACATGGTTTCAAAATTTGATTATACGGTTTGTAAAAAGTATCATCAAGAGGAGAAGTTAAATTTCTGGATAGAGGTGGGAAACAATATGACTCAGACAACCGCTTCAACTTGGGAACAATTTCAAGCACTACTCCACAAAATCAAAAGCTATCATGAAGCTGTAGCGCTGATGCATTGGGATCTTCGCACCGGTGCGCCGAAGAAAGGGGCACAGGGCCGTTCCGAGGCGATCGGCGTGCTGATGACGGAAGCTTTCAAGCTTCAGACATCGGAGGAAATGGGAAAAATGCTCGCAGAATTGAATTCCCCGGCCGTATTTAGCGAGCTTGACGAAATAAAACAGCGGATCATTACGGTCACCCAGGAGGAATACGACCGCAGCGTGAAGATTCCGCCTCATAAATATCAGGAATACACCGAGCTTACCGCTTTAGCGGAGACGCTATGGGAGGATTTCAAAGAAAACGGCGATTACGCCGGGTTCGAGCCTTATTTGGGGCAGATCGTAGAGAAGACGAGTGAATTTATCGATTATTGGGGGCCGAAGGCGACGCGTTATGATACGCTGCTCCATCTGTATGAACCGGATTTGACGGTAGAGAAGCTGGATCAAGTGTTCGGCCAGTTAAGGGATCGTCTTGTGCCGTTGGTGGAAGCGATCAACGGGGCGTCCAGCCAGCCGCAGGCTCCTTTTATGAATCAATTGTTCGATAAGGCTCAGCAGGAGAAATTTGGCATGTTCATGCTGGAGCAAATTGGTTATGATTTCGAAGCCGGCCGCGTGGACGAGAGCGTGCATCCATTCGAGATTACTTTAAATCAGGGAGACGTCCGGATTACGACCAGCTATATGCAGGATGACGTGACCTTTGCCTTGTTCAGCTCCCTGCATGAGGGCGGGCATGCTCTGTACGAGCAGAATGTGGATTCTGGCCTTGCGGGAACCCCGCTTGGGGAAGGGGCGTCCATGGGAATTCATGAATCCCAGTCCCGGCTGTGGGAGAACTTCATCGGCCGGAGCCGGGAGTTCTGGACACGATACTACGGCGATCTGCAGCAGCATTTTCCAGAGCAGCTAAAGGACGTTACGGTAGATGAATTTTACAAGGCGATTAACCGGGTCGAGAACTCGTTAATCCGCATCCAGGCGGATGAGCTGACCTATAACCTGCATATCATTATCCGTTATGAAATCGAGAAGCAGCTGTTCAATGAGGGCTTGTCGGTCAATGATCTGCCGAAGGTGTGGAACGAGAAATACCAGGCTTATCTTGGGCTTACGCCGCCGAATGACAGTCTTGGCGTGCTGCAGGATGTGCATTGGTCCGGCGGCAGCTTCGGTTATTTCCCTTCCTATGCGCTGGGCAATATGTATGCGGCGCAAATCGTCCATACGATGCGCAAACAACTGCCGAACTTCGACGAGCTGATCGCTGAAGGGAACTTCGCTCCGATCAAGGAGTGGCTGACCGAGCAAATTTATAAATATGGAAAAAGCGAAAAACCGGCGGAAATCATCAAACGGGTCACCGGCGAGGATTTGAATCCGGATTATTTGGCCGATTATTTAGAGCAGAAGTACAAAGCGATCTACGGGCTGCAATGACTACTAGATCAATCAATTGACCAACCCTATATCCATGGAAACAATAGAATACAGAATGGAAGCCGCATAGGCTTTAATCTCCAAACCAGGGCCGTCGCTAAGGATATACGACATATCGTTAGCGGCGGCCTCTTTGTGCATGTCATAACCAAATCAAGGGCATGCGCATATTCTTTAATAAAAGCTTCAATAAGAAAGAGGTGACGGATATGAGGGTTATACGTTGTGCCGCAGGCTGGATTGCGCCGCTATTCATCTTCCTTGCGCTGCTTGGCGGCTGCGGAGGGAACGGACAGACGCATAAAGTAAGGATCGGAGAAGTGACGCGCTCTGTATTTTATGCGCCGCAGTATGTTGCTTTGGAGAAAGGTTTTTTCAAAGAGGAAGGATTGAACGTGGAGCTGCAGACGACAGCCGGGGGCGATAAGACGATGACGGCGCTGTTGTCTGGTGCGATTGATGTGGCGCTGGTCGGAGCTGAAACCTCAATATATGTCTATCAGCAGGGGGCGGAAGATCCGGTGATCAACTTTGCACAGCTGACACAGACGGATGGCACTTTTCTAGTATCCAGAGAGCCGATGGACGATTTTGACTGGTCACAGCTCCAGGGGTCGGTATTTCTTGGGCAGCGCAAGGGCGGAATGCCGCAGATGGCCGGAGAATTCACGCTGCGCAAGCATGGCATTGATCCTCAAAGTGATTTGGAGCTGATCCAGAACGTCGATTTCGCCAATATCGCTGCCGCCTACGCCTCTGGAACAGGGCAGTTTGTCCAGCTTTTCGAGCCGCAGGCCTCAATTTTCGAGCGGGAGGGGAAGGGCCATGTCATCGCTTCCTTTGGTACGGAGAGCGGGCGGCTGCCTTATACCGTATTCATGACAAAGCAGAGCTACTTGAAGAAAAATGACGAGATCGTCCAGAAGTTCACGAACGCGGTCCATAAGGCGCAAAAATGGGTGCAGGAGCATACGCCAGCGGAAACGGCCGAGGTGATATCGCCTTATTTCAAAGATACCGGTCTGGATATTCTCGAGAGTTCTGTAAAGCGTTATCTGGAGCAGGGCTCCTATGCGGAATCGCCGGCCATCGCCGAGGAGGCATGGAATAATCTGCTGGACGTCATGGAAGGGGCGGGAGAATTAAAAAAACGGGTATCCGTGGCTGAACTGGTGGACAACAAATATGCCGAAGCTGCTGTTCAGGCATCCCCATCGCCATGAGGAGAGGAAGGTGATCAATCGCATGGTGCCTGTCATTCAACTGAAGGATGTTGATCTTGCCTACGTAACGGATCATGCAGCGACGCTGGCACTCCAGGATATGAATCTGTCCGTGGAGGACGGGGAATTGATCAGCTTGGTCGGTCCGAGCGGCTGTGGCAAAACGACGCTGCTGTCTCTTATAGCCGGACTGATACCCCCTTCCAGAGGGCTGGTGCTGCTCCATGGCAAGCCTGTAACCGGGTCTACGCCCGAGGTAGGCTATATGCTTCAGCAGGATTATCTGTTTCCGTGGCGGAGTATTGTCGATAATGTCCTGCTCGGTCTTGAATTAACGAATCGCCTCACCAAGCAAAGCGCGGAACTGGCCGAGGAGCTGCTGGAGGGGATGGGACTGTCCGGGACAGCCCGCCTCTATCCGCATCAGTTGTCCGGGGGGATGAGGCAGCGGGTGGCGCTGGCCAGAACGCTGGCGACGAACCCGGACTTGCTGCTGCTGGATGAACCCTTCTCCGCGCTCGATTACCAGACGAAGCTTCAGCTGGAGGATCTCGTAGTCGATACGCTCAAGCAGCGAAGAAAAACCGGCATCCTCGTAACGCATGATTTATCCGAAGCGATTGCAGTGAGCGACCGGGTTATCGTGCTGGGCTCCAGGCCGGGCAGAATCCGCAGTGTGTTTGAAGTGCCAAAGAATATACGCGAGGCACTGCCGTTTTATGCGCGGGAGGAGCCGGGATTCAATGCACTGTTCCATGAAATTTGGGGAGAACTTGAAGCGTCCGAAAGAAGGGAGTGAAGCTGATGAGTAGGGAGAAACGCTTAGGCTATCTTACCGACCAGGATCGCCATAACCGTGATAGTGTGGATTCGCAGACTTGGCTGGCGCAGAAATGGCAGCAGCATCTGCAGGCCAAACGAAGAATGAAACAGAGCGTATTTGCTGTTCAGGCCAGCATATTGCTGCTGTGCATACTCCTATGGGAAATAGCTGGGCAGCTGAAGTGGATCGATGTGCTGATTTTCAGTTATCCCTCCAAGGTGGGGCAGCAAATCTTGAAAGACATCGTCAGCGGGGAGCTCTGGCCGCATCTTGCGATGACGGTATCCGAGACCGTGGTCGGCTTCCTGCTAGGCACGCTGATCGGGACGCTGCTTGCCGTAGTCATCTGGTGGTCGCCGTTTCTGTCCAAAGTGCTTGATCCCTATATGGTCGTCTTCAACAGTATGCCGAAGGTCGCCTTAGGCCCGATTTTCATCGTGTTGTTCGGTGCCGGATTTACCGCGATCGTCGTCACGACCTTGTCCATAACGGTCATTGTTACTACGCTTGTCGTATACACGAGCTTCAACGAAGTCGATGCCAACTATACGAAAGTGATACGCACCTTCGGCGGCAGCCGCCAGGATGTGTTCCGCAAAGCGATATTGCCCGCCTCGTTTCCGACGATTGTCTCCACGCTGAAAGTGAACGTCGGCATGGCCTGGGTAGGCGTAATCGTCGGCGAGTTTCTGGTCGCCAAAATAGGCCTGGGCTATTTGATCGTCTACGGCTTTCAAGTATTCAATTTCACGCTGGTGCTGTCCAGTCTCGTTATTATCGCCCTCGTAGCCACTGCCATGTACCAGCTTGTCGTCTATATCGAGCGCAAGCTCGTGCGCGAGCGGTAGATCGTTGTGCATGCAAACTCGCCTTCCCGATTTCAGCCCTTTCGAGGACAGCTCAGTTCGACCGGCGTGGGGTTGGGGAGGTTTTTTTGACGGAACTAGTTGATGAAAGGCGAATCTAGAAGTAGACAGAAGTAATGGAAGTGCGGCGGGGGCATGGTAAAGGGACAGGCTTCAGTGGAAGAGGAGGATGTAGGAGGTAGGAGGGAGTCTAGAGATGAAGATGGAGTTTGTGGATCCAAACAGACAACAAGCTGTTGCTTATGGAAAGTAGTAGCTTGCGGAAATGTTGCTTACGGACCTACTGGACCTCTGTCAAGAAAGTGGACACTCATGCGACAGATTTTCTGTTAAATTGTTCAGCAAAACGAACAGGTGAAAGATAGCCAAGTGCACCATGCATTCGCTTGCGGTTGTAATAAAATTCAATATA
>NZ_WNZW01000011.1 GCF_009725165.1 Paenibacillus woosongensis | reverse complement strand
TATATTGAATTTTATTACAACCGCAAGCGAATGCATGGTGCACTTGGCTATCTTTCACCTGTTCGTTTTGCTGAACAATTTAACAGAAAATCTGTCGCATGAGTGTCCACTTTCTTGACAGAGGTCCCTTGGTTCCGCTATTCGCCGAAAATACCTGCAAAATCGAAACTAACGGACAGAGGGTTCTCTATATCGCTAATATGGAGCGAAAATGAGATGATTGACTCTCATTAAAGGCTTCTCTGTCCGTTAGCAGTTGTAAAAAAGGAGTATCACCACAATAGCTGATCTCATGTCCGTTAGCAGCTTCCTAACCCCTCGGCACCACGCAGTTACCCAACCTTTCGGTACATCAAACCTCTCGGAAACAGGGTTATCCAGCTTTTTAGCATTCAGTTACCCGATTCCACAACTGCACCATGCTATTTGCCCTTAATTACTCAGCTATAGAGCACCTGAGCTTCCAAACTCCTCAGCCCCACAGCTGCTCGATTACGCCTCTTATTTAATGAAACGCTGTCGAATGGAAGGGCCTAAGCAGGAAGCGTTACACGATTCCGCCATCGTTCTGCAAATCGCGTACCAGCTCGCGATTCCCTGCTTGGATGAGGACGAAGCTGCGGCCGGTCATCTTCCACTGGCAGCGCATAGACCATATGCTGCTGATGAGTATGTCGCCATCGCTTTCCTAGAAAGCTCCGGTTCCCCCGCCGTCCCCGCCTCCGCCTCCGCCTCCGCCGCCGGAGAAGCCGCCGCTGCTCCCGGAGGAAGAATCCGGAGGCATATAAGCAATGGCCTTCTGGGAATAGACCAGGCCCTCCACCGCAGACTGACTGATCCGCGACGCGACCGATTGCAATGCTTCGTCGCCGGAGCGGCGCTTCATCGCCTTCAGGAGCTGTGGCCCTGCATCCAGTACGATCGCGAATTCAGCGAGTCTGAGACCGGATTCCGTATCGTAGCGGAGAGCCCCTTTCGAATACCACTTTCCCCGTTTCAGCCGCCTGCGCCAATAACGAAGACCAGCGTGAAGCTTCCAGCCCTCCAGCGTCAAAGTATAAGGGCGCAGAATGAGCGAGAGTATAAATGTAATGACGATCAGCACGGCATACGTGCCTGTGGCAGAGCTGTCATGCAGAAATCCCGCCGCTGCGAAGCAGCCGAAGTAATATAATCCAGAGAGCCATCTTTTCTTCGGATAAGCAAGCGCAAATCCGGCCAGCGTTCCAAGAACCAGAACCGCCCAGAAGATACTTGTGGATTTCGAGACATCGATGACAAACAGGACAAGGATCGTCAGGAAATGAATAAGGATCATAGCCGGCTTCATGGTCCGCTGGAACCGATTTGGGTAAACATACGCATGATAATCCTCCCTGTGATCCAGCAGCACCCGCCATTTGTTAAAATCGGCGTGAAGGCGCTCGGATAGGCGTCGATACCGCTTCAACTCGTTGGCATCCTTCTTCTCCTTCCGCGTAGGGCCGGTAAACCGCTCGGTTTCCAGCTTTTTCCCATAGAAGAACTTATCCAGGAAAAACCTTTCCGTTTCGTTTAAGGAGGAGCGCCTTCCCGTAAAGACGAACTCTGGCAGGATGTCAGGCGCCTTCTTGTCTTCCAGCAGCCGCCTTGGGGCCTGCCTTTCCTCCATTGCCACAAGCCCTTGGTGCCGCAGCGAGAATACGCCGGCAAAAATATCCCGGATTTTCAGACGGCCTTTACGATAAATATATACCGCCAGCAACGGATCGATATCCTCCAGCTTGCCGGGAGGTATTCTTCTTCGCAGAAGCAATCCAGCAACTCTTCGGAAGGGCAATATTTGCAGCCCCAGCACAAGAAGGGCTCCATATGCCAGCAGCTCCAGCACGCCGTCAGCGATGGCTAGTTGCTCCGTCCGCTTGTCCAATCGCTGCTCACGTTCCCATTCCTCCGTCAAAGCCGCCTCCAGAGGAAGCGACTCCGCTCGCACCGCCTGTTCGCCGATCCATTCCGCCGGAAAGAGCACTCTTAAGCGGGCCGTTCCGTACTGATCAAGAAGCGGATTATAGTAATGAAGATAGGATGGCTCCCCATTTCCGCCCGATTTCAGCGAAACTTGGCCGCCCGTCCGGTCATGCAGGAAATAGTGGATGCGCTCCTCATCAAGCGGCTCTCCAAGCTGCAATTCGATCGTCACATTCCGGATGTCGTTATTGTTGTTCTTAAAGAAGCTCCACGCCAATTCGCCCGTGTCCGCATAGCGGACAGCAGCCCCCTTGATCCGGTAACGGTAATAGACCCGCTTCGTCTCATCCGTGGTAGGCGTATGTATAAAGTAAGTATCGTTATCTTTATTAAAATCTACAGCAAGCCGCTGTAATTCGTCATATGTAAAGTCTTTGAAATGCTGTCCCTCCGGCGGAATATATGCTTCAAAAAACTCGATCCCCTCATGCCCTTTGGGATCAACATACCGCGTCATGCCGTTCCAGCTGCCCTCGAACCGGTAGGTAAACAGCTCTTGGACGAACAGATCGCCGTCCGGCATAATCTTCGCCAGCACATCTACGTGCTCCATCGTATACTTCTTGCTTCCCCCGCAGCCTGCCAGCATCACAATGACCAGCGCCAGCGGGAGCCACAACCATCTCCTCATGATGTCACCTCGATCGCTAAATCTTCAAACTATTATAAACCAATTCATTTTAAAGTAAATCAGACAAAAGCCCGCCCCTTCATACCAAGGGCGGGCTTGCTCAGAGATTATTATGAATTCTTCGTATAATTTAGCGGCTCTCCAGCTCAAGCCAGTTTTTGCGGATCAGCTTCTGGTACCAGTAATAACTCTCTTTCGGTGTGCGCACCTGTGTTCTGTAATCGACATGGATCAAGCCGAAGCGGCAGGAATATCCGAACGCCCATTCGAAGTTATCCATCAGCGACCAGGTGAGATACCCTTTTAAATTTACGCCGGATTCGATTGCACGGCCCAGCTCAGCCACATGGCTCTCCAGGAATTTGATGCGGCGGACGTCGTTGACTTTTCCATCCACCACTTCATCATTGTAGCAGGCGCCGTTCTCGGTAATATAAATCGGGATTGGACCAAACTGCTCGGTCAGCCAGCTCAAGGTTAAATACAGGCCTTCCGGGAAAATAAACCAGCCCTTATCCGATTTGTCGTAGCCTATATCAACATGCTCCAGATCTAGGTAATTGTTGCCTTCCTTATGGCGTACAATATTGCCGCCATAGAAGTTCAGGCCAAGGAAATCTATTTTTTGCGAAATGATCTCCATGTCGCCCGGTTCAATGACGGGTTCAGCCCCCTTCGTCTTGATCCAAGCGGCCATTTCCTCCGGGTATTTGCCTGTAAATACCGGAGTTACATACCAGGTGTAAATGGAAAATGCCCGGTATGCTGCGTCGATATCCTCCTCTTTGCGGGAGAATGGCTCATACCAGTAAATATCCGGCGCATAACCGATCTCGCCCGCTGTTCCGAGCTCGCGGAACTTCGCTACCGTCTTGCCATGCGCTACAAGCAAGTGGTGCCCGACTTGGATCGCTGACTGCCAATTCATAATGCATGGCGCATGTCTGCCAAGCAAATGACCGTTAATTGCGGTGCACCAAGGCTCATTGAAGGTCATCCAATGCTTGATGAGTCCGTCGAACTCGCGGAACATCGTTTCAGCGAACATGACGAAGGCATCGATGGTCTCCCGGTTCTCCCAGCCGCCCTTCTCCTGCAGCGCCTGCGGCAGCTCCCAGTGATAGAGCGTGCAGAACGGCTCGATTCCATTCTCGAGCAGCTTGGTCACCATACGCTTGTAATGCTCAATGCCTTGGCGATTCACTTCACCAAAGCCATTCGGGTAAATGCGCGGCCATGATACCGAGAAGCGGTAAGCTTTAACGCCCAGCTCTTTCATGAGCTGGATGTCTTCCTCGTAGCGGTTATAGCTGTCGCAGGCGATGCTTGCATCATCGCCTTGATAGATCTTGCCTGGCGTTGCCGCCATGACGTCCCAAATGCTCGGGCCGCGCCCGTCCTTATCCAAGGAACCTTCAATTTGATAAGCCGAGGTGGATACGCCCCAGACGAAGTTTTCCGGAAATTGTATGATGGTCAACGTGAATTCCCCCTGCCAAGTTAATAGATTTAAATTTGTATTTAAAATATATTGCTGCCTCTTCGATCATATATCGATCAGTCTGTAACTTATACTAGATAAACCCCAGGCCGCCGTAAAGGCGAATAAATCAAGATTAAGGTATGATTCTCTTCAGCTAATGCGGCAGTTCCAAAATATCGACGCCGTAAGGCTCCATGCTTAGCGTTTTCTGTCGGTTCTTGCCGTAGAGGACACTGTGATATGACGCCGGCAATGTCACTTGATGCGGCTGACGGCTCAGGTTCATCACGAACAGATAATCCGCGGATTCTCCGCTGCGCATCGCGATTTGCACACCCTCCGGCAGACCCGGAAACCTCAGCATGCCATGCGCCTTCGCTTCCTTTTCGAACAGTTCCAGCAAATAAGCTTCCTCAAAATGCGTACCCAGATAATACACGCGCCCCCCGCCGAAGGAATTCACCGTTGCAGCCGGCACGCCGCTATAGAAATCCTCGTCATACCAGGCGATCGCTTCCGCGCCATGCAGACTTAGAATATCGCACCACTGCGAGCAGGAGAACGAGCGCCCTTCGCTATTAACGACCCGGTGCATATCCAGCCCGATCGGATCGTACTCCTCCACTTGGACTCCCGTGCAGTTCGCGAGCAATCCGGGCAGCGGCAGCATGACCGCTTGATTGTTCATATGCTTTACACCCGAGCGGCTTGTAATGATCACTGTTCCGCCTGCGGCGGCAAAACGCTCCAGTGCAGCGGCTGCCTTCTCGCTCAGCAGATAAAAGCTAGGGGCAATCACGATTTTATAGCCGTCCACAGGCTGGGTCCATTCGATGACATCGCAGCCGATTCCCAGCTTCGTCAGTGCACGGTGATAATCCTTCACGTTCTCATAATAATCCATGCCTTCGGCCTGTGGCTGGATGCGGAGCGCTTCAAGCTGTTCATGGGACAGCAGGATTGCTGCTTCATGCTGTGGAGCGGTGCCCTGCAGTTTGGCGGATAAGGCGTTGACCTCTCCGCAAAGCTCTGCAAACTCGGAGTACCTCCGCCCGGGAACATTGCTGGGATCGATGAGACCGTGCCAGAACTGCTCAGCTCCCATGGCCGCCGTGCGCCACCGGAAGTGCAGAACCGTGTCGGCGCCTTTGGCAATCGCCTGCCAGGAGAATGCCCGGATAAATCCCGGATACGGCGCCCGCCACGTCGGAAACCAGCAGCCCGGCGAACCGCTCAGCTGCTCCATGATCCAGAAATTCCGCCGCTTGATCCCGCGTGTGACATCAAGGGCCAGCGCTCCGCTGTACGGTCCGGTCGACTGCTTGTCCGGCGCGGTGTTCGGATAATAATCGAAGGAAGCGAAGTCCAGATCGGTGCCGGTCTGGTACAGATTCAGCCTCTGCGGATACGTATGAAAATTGTGAGTCACGAAATGGCCTGGGCAGTTTCTGCGAATAATATCCGTCTGACTCCGCTGGAATTCCTCTATGGAATCCCACTGAAACCGGGCAAAGTCCAGCAGATAGGACGGATTCTGATGCCTGGAGCCTCCGTATGGCACGCCGACCTGCGACCAGTCGCTGTATTCTCCGCTCCAGACGACCGTACCCCATTCGCGGTTAACCGCTTCGAGCGTGCCGTATTTCCGCTTGACCCATTCCCGGAACTTATCATTGCAGGCATCGCAATGGCAATCGATCACCCAGTATTCATTATCCGTCTGCCAGCCAATAACCGCCGGATGACGGCCATAACGCTGCGTCATCTCTTCGATGATCCGCGAGCCGTAGACTCGCAGCGATTTGCTGTTATAGCAGCGGTGGCCCCTGACGCCCGGATAAGTCATGCTCCCGTCCGCATTTCTTGGCAGGACATCCGGCCTCAGCTCGGTCAGCCAGCGGGGCGGCGTATTGGTCGGCGTACATAGAACAACGCGGATATCGTATTTATGGAACAGATCCACCGCCTGATCAAGCCATTCGAAATGATACGTCCCGGAGCTGCTCTCCATCCGGCTCCAGGCGAACTCCGCCAGCCGGACGACCCGCACGCCCGTCACCTTCATGAGCTGCACATCCTGCTCCCACAGGGACCGATCCCAATGCTCCGGATAATAAACGACGCCGACTTGCACGTGATTCGCATATTTGTTCATGGCAATGACTCCTTTGACCCTGAATTGATCGTGAATTGGTCTTGATTTGGTCTTGATTTGAGCGCGGTCTAAGCAAATAGGCTGCTCCTTCGCTCATCCTTATCGACAAGTCTCAGAAGCAGCCTATTTCACTTTCCTGTGGTCTGGCCTGATTCTCAGGCTACCTTTGTTATTTCAATTTATCCCAAGCCGCCTGCATGTTCTCCGTCCAGGTCTTGATGTCGCTCTTTCCGGCGATGAATTGCTGGATCACGCTGCCGAACTCTTGGGCTACGCCATCCGGGTATTTACCGGCCTGATGCAGAATGATTTTATCTTCTTCGATATAGTTCCACAGATCTGCCGCGATCGCGCCCATATCCTCTGGCGTCGATTGGATCGTCTTCATCGTCGGGATAAATTTGAACTTCTTCACGATGTATTCTTTACCGATATCAGAGGTCACGAGCCAGTTCAAGAAGATTTTCGCTTCTTCTTTGGCATCGGAATCCTTATTGACCACCAGGTTTACAGGCACCCCGATCGTTACTTTGCCTGTTTGCTCCGCGTTATCGCTCACCGGCATCGGCAGAACGCCAATGTTCATGTTCGGAGTAATTCCGTCGATCATCGTTTGTGCCCAGTTGCCTTCTTGCATCATCGCTGCTTCGCCATTGGCGAACATGGTCACTTGTGTATTATAGTCTGTAGTCAGCGGGTTCTTGTTGCCATAGTCCACGGTAAGCTGCATCAGGCGCGCCCAATTCTCGAACTTCTCATTGCCTACGATAGAAGCTGTGCCTTGGTTAAGTCCATTGATGAAGCCATCGATATCGTCTTGGTTCGCGAAAGCCACGCTGATGCCTTGGCTGCCGACGAGCCACCATTCCTGATAAGCGTTGGCAAACGGCGTAATACCCGCCGCTTTCAATTTCTTAGCTGCATCCTCAAGCTCGGTATACGTTCTTGGCGGAACAGTAATCCCGACTTGCTGGAACAAATCCTTGTTATAGATATAGCCAAAACCTTCGAGAGCCAGCGGCATGCCGTAGACTTTGCCATCCTTCGTAATCGGCTCGGCAGCCAGCGGAACCAGATCCTGTACCCATGGCTGGTCAGACAAATCCTCAACCTTGTCCTGCCACATATCTAGTTTCGAATAACCGTTGTTGGAGAAAATATCCGGAGCGTCGCCGGAAGCGAATTTCGTCTTCAGGGCCGCATCATAGTCTGCACCGCCGCCAACTGTCTGGATGTCCAGCTTGATGTTCGGATACTCTTTTTCAAATTCTACCTTTAGTTCATTGAGTCCTTCTACGATTTCCGTTTTAAATTGGAAAATGGTAACCGTTTTTTGCTCCTGTTTGCCGCTGCCTTCGCTGCTGCCGGCACTGCCATTGTTAGCAGGATTGCTGCTTCCGCCGCATGCCGACAGAATGACGGACAAAATCATGAGCGCGGATAGTAAGACAACGTATTTTTTCATCTTCATTGCCATGTTCCCCCTTGATTCTAGACTTAATAAATATTTGGAACAGAGGATCTGCTACTTAGCCTTTAACTGATCCTGCTGCGATTCCCTCAACAATGTAGCGTTGGAGCATTAAGAAGAAAGCAATGATTGGCGTGATCCCCAGCACGAGCGCCGGCAGCGCGATATCCCATTGCTTGGTATATTCCCCAAAGAAGGAGAAGGTAGCCAGCGGGATGGTCCGCATATGCGGCCGCTGCAGGATCAGCGACGGGAGGAGATAGTCGTTCCAGATCCACAAGCAGTTCAGGACAACGACCGTCATAATCATTGGCCGGAGCATCGGAAGTACCATTCGGAAAAATACGCCTATTGAAGTACAGCCGTCTACAGTTGCAGCTTCCTCGATTTCCAGGGGAATCGATTTGACGAATCCATGGAACAGGAATAGCGACATCGGGGCTCCCAGCCCGAGATACGTGATGATCAGACCCAGCTTGCTATTGTTGACGCCCAATTCATTCACGATTCTCATCAGCGGAATCATGATCGATTGGAACGGGATCACCATCGCGGCGATGAACAGAAAGAACAACAGACGGTTGAACAAGGTGTTGGCTCGAACCATCCGATAAGCGCCCATAGCGCTCAACAAAGCCAGAATGACTACGCTAATCACGGTGATGACCAATGAATTGGTAAACGCTTGGGGAAACCGCGTCAGCTCCCATGCTTTTGTAAAGTTGCTCCATTGAAACGTCGTCGGCCAGCTGGCCGAGTTCGACATAATCTCGCCAAACGTCTTGACGGAGTTGACGAGCAGGAAATAGAACGGAGATAGAAAGAGCAGAGCAACGATAACCATGATAATCTCCGTTGCGAACAGGCGGCCGGAATATCTTTTTTGCATTATGCCTCGACCTCCTTCTTCTTCGTCAGCGCCACCTGAACGATCGTAATGACCGCGACGATTACGAAGAACAGCATGGCCTTCGCCGTACCCAGACCGTACCGGTTATTCTGGAAGGCTTCCGCATAAACGTTCATAGCGACCGATTCTGTAGATTTAAATGGCCCGCCTTTCGTCAGCGAGAGGTTAAGGTCGAACATTTTAAAAGCCCAGGATATCGCCAGGAATAAACAAATCGTAACGGCTGGCATAATCAGCGGAACAATGATGCTGCGCAGCATCTGCCAGCGATTGGCGCCATCGATTTCCGCAGCCTCCATAATCTCGGTCGGCACATTCGTCAGTGAGGAAATGTAGACGACCATGAGGTAACCCGCGGTTTGCCATACGAACACAATCGTAATCCCCCAGAAGCCGGTAACGGAATCTCCCAGCCACGGAAGGCCGAAGAACGACCAGCCCGTAACATCATACATTGTGCTAAAGCCTTTGATAAAAATAAACTGCCAAATAAATCCAAGAAGCAACCCGCCGATGACGTTAGGCATGAAAAATATCGTTCGCAAAATGTTGCGCAGCTTCAACGCCTTTGTCAAAAAATAAGCGAGGAAAAATCCGACCACGTTCGTTAAAACGATACCGACCAGTGTGAATCTGGTAGTAAACCAGAACGATGACCAGAAATCAGGATCATTCGTAAATATCGTTTTGAAATTGGCCAAGCCCACCCAATTGACTGTACCCGCCACGCCGTTCCAGTCCGTCAGCGAGTAGTACATGCCAAGGAAGAACGGAATAACCATGATGACTGTGAAGAACAGCAGGACCGGTCCTACAAAAAACAACTGCAGCCCCCATCCGGACAATCTTCTCTTGCTCATGGCGCAGCCCCCTTTCTTTATACCGAAAAACTAGTGTATTGTCATTATGACTTGAATTGGCTACGATAAACACCTACAGAGGTGAACACTCAGGTGCAATTTATTGATCGGGGGAAAAAATATTGAAGTGGAACAGCATACGCGCAAAACTGATCATTTTTCTACTCCTGGCTACCGTCATACCGATCGTGACCACGATGTTTGTTACTTATTCCTATACGGCCCATTCACTCAGAACAAGGGTCGCTGAAGAAGATACGAAGCTGCTGTACCAAGGCGGAAGACATATCGTCAATTTGGTGGAGGATTTGAACCGCAGCTCCTCCAATGTATTTTCAATCTCCAATCAGCTCAAGGCCGGGTACGAGGATGTGCAGAGCGATTCCCGCGTTTACGCTGTGTTATCCAATATCGCTACGTCAGTTCCGGATATTTTCCAGGTGTATTTGTATGAGAACGGCAACCGCAAAGCTACGCTGGTGACGCTTAACACCCCGCAGCGCAATTACAACACCGACGTTTATACCGATGTGCTGACCGAAGACCGTCCTACCGTATGGGTGCAAAAAAGCCATATGAGCCATACTTACGGACTTAAGGCTTTGCAGCCGCGCTATCCTTCGCGGCCGGTATTTACGCTTCATCGAAGAATCGAAAATGTACCCTCAAGCGAGGTTATCGGATATTTATCGATTGATGTCAGCCTGACAGCGTTGACCGACATCGTCGACCAGTTGTATAACAAAGAACGGGAGAAAATTTTCATTGTCGATGAGAACGGGGATTTAATTTATGCCGATGAGCAGAGCAAGCTCGGCGAGCCGCTGCAGGATAGCTGGTATTCGGGGGTGATCTCCGCCTCAGGCCGAACGAGCGGCAATTTCGAACAGGACGGCAGCCTATTTATTTACAATAAAATTGCCGGGAAAGGCATGAAGTGGACGATCGTTAAACAGATCCCCGTGTCTTATTTGGTCCGGGAAGCAAACCATGCCGCCGGAATCAACCTGCTGCTGCTCGCTGTTTCATTGATCGTCATCGCTGCGGCAACCATCATTATCTCGGTGCGAATTACCGCCCCGATCAAGCAGCTCGGCAAATATATGAACCAGATTCAATCTGGTAACTTGAATGTGGATATTCAACCGGCAAGCAATGATGAGATCGGTGCGGTCATGCTTCGTTTCCGCAGTATGATGGACACGATCAACAACCTGATTTTGCGCGAATACAAGCTGGAGCTGGCCAACAAAACGAATCAATTGCGGGCAATGCAGGCGCAGATCAACCCTCATTTTCTGAACAATACGCTGCAAATTATCGGCACGCTGGCGCTGGAACTGAAGATGCCGCGAATCTATGCGCTGCTGTCGGCTCTTGCGAAGATGATGCACTACAGCATGCATTTCGAGGATAAAAACGTCACCCTGCGGGACGAGCTGGAACATGTCAAAGCCTATATCGAACTGCAGAAGGAACGTTTTGAAAGCCGCTTTCAGTTTCAATATGATGTAGATGATTCGCTGCTTGATCTTCCTATGCCGAAAATGATTCTGCAGCCGGTTGTCGAGAACTATTTTAAGCACGGTTTGGACCGTTCGGCTTCGGACGGGGAATTAACGCTGGCCGCAAGGAGACTGAGCGAAGGTCAGGTCGAGATCGTCGTGCGGAACAATGGAGCGCAAATTCCGGAAGGCAGACTGAAGCAGCTGCAGCAGAAGCTGAGCGATTTATCCGCCGACAGAATCCATCATCCCGTGGATGAGGGGGACGAGGCAAGCCGCCCTTCGATTGGTCTAGCCAACGTTCTGGCCCGGCTGCAGCTTGTCAATAGAGACAGCGCCGCCCTGACGATCAGCAATCTTGATCCGGTCGGCGTACAAATTACCCTGATCATTCCTGACCAGAACAGAAACGGAGCGTGATAAGAGATGAGAGCACTTATTGTAGACGATGAAGCCAGAGTCCGTAAAGCTGTCCGTCTTCTCGTGGATTGGGATGCCCACGGCATCGATGAAATTATGGAAGCGGGAAGCGGCAGCGAAGCGATGGAACTCATCCGCGAGTCTAAGCCCGGACTCGTCATCATGGACATGATGATGGCCTCCGGTCACGGCATGGAGCTGATGGAATGGATCAGCGAATTTGCCGGCAGCATTAAATTCATCGTCGTCAGCGGGCATAATGATTTCGATTTCGTCCGCAACACCGTCCGCCACGGCGGAATCGACTATATCCTTAAACCGATTGACGCGGAAGCCATCAATGCCGCGGTTCATAAGGCGGTGACGGAATGGCGCGAAGAGGAACGGGAACGAATCGATATGCAGCGGCAAAATATCCAGTTAAATGAATTCAAACCGGTTTACGGGGAGAAACTGCTCTCCTCACTCATTGATGACCAAAATGCCGCTGAGGCTTCCATTCGCCGTCTCCGCAATGAGGGCGCCGTTCCGATGGAGGCCGATACCGTGCAGCTAACGCTGCTGCAGCTGGATGCCAGCGACGCGCTGCTCATCCAGCGGTTCGGCAATGACAGCGAATTGATGCATTTTGCCATCATTAATATTTGCAATGAGTTCCTGGCCAAGGAGCGCACCGGTATCGCCTTTAAATATTGGGGGGCTCCTTGGGAAATCATTATTCTGACCTGGGAGCCGGCCTGCGACATCCAGAAGCTGATTTCCCGTATCAACGAAGGATTCGTCCATACTTTGCAGCGGAAAATGCATTTTGGGATCGGCCCGGCCGGCCGGCTTCCGCATAGCCTTCCGGCGCAATATGCCGAAGCTAAATCGGCGCTGGCCAGGAGGAATCTGCTGCTGAGCAATGTCTATGTGCATTCGCTGGGAGCAGGAAGCGAGGACCCGGCGGAAAGGCACGGCCAGTTCACCTTCAGCTCGGTTAGAGAGGAATGGAAGATGGCTGTCCTTAGCGGAAACGACGGGCAAATTTCCGCCGCCGCCCAGAAATGGACCGGTGAGTTTGGCCGGATCGGGACCGTTACGCCGGAGCAGCTTCAGCACTGGACATCCGCGGCCATGCAGTTTCGGGCCCAGCTTCTGCGGGAGACATTGGGCGATTCCGCCGGGAATGCCCTCACTGCGCTGGAGCAAAGCGACCGGCAGAATCAGCCTCCATTCCCGGGCAGTTATGCTTTTACGCTGTTTGCCTGGCGGGACTGGTCTTATAGCTTAATGACCGAGCTGGCCCGGGTGATTAACGAACGGCAAGCCAAGGACAAGCGGACGATCGACGATATCGTTAAATATGTCGAGCAGCGCTACATGGACGACTTGTCCCTGCTGGACATCGCCAGTGCTTTTTTCGTCAGCCGGGAGTACATTTCACGCAAATTCAAGCAGGAATTCGGCATTAATTTCTCCGACTATCTGGCCACTTACCGGATCGGTAAAGCGAAGCAGCTCATGCATAATCCCCATTTGAAAATCGCGCAGGTTGCCGAGATGGTCGGCTTTCGCGATGTCAAGTATTTCAGCAAAGTGTTCAAGAAGCAGGAAGGCTTGACTCCGAAGGATTATCGAAGCAAGCTGGAGATCTAAAAGCGAGCCAGTACGTGCAATAATATTTTCCTGCATCAATTTGAGGGAATTGTGATGAAAACTCGGGGGAAATACTATAAAGCGATCCATACAGCAAAGAAGAAATCATAATTCCGAAGAAACGGGAAACTTTCTAATAGGAGGCTGCTTTGGGCTAGAAGGCTGCTTCCTGCTAGAAGGCTCTTCGGGGCTAGGAGGCTACTTCGGACGCATGAGTTTGTGATCGCCTTATGAGCGGATTCACGCCTCTTGTATGAACCTTTGTCATCCAAACATCTGAGAGCTACGGTGGTCGCAGGAACAGTTGATATAGAAGGATTTATAGTAGTTATTTTCTGCGATAAAGAAGAGAACGTAGATTTAGATGGATTTCATGTCATTAGTAGAAGGAAACTCTCAATCATGGCCCAGATTCTTAATTTTAGTGCCTAAAATCCATCTATTTGTTGAAATATTCGTTTAAAAGCATAATTAAATACATGAACTCCATTTAGTGTATGCATTTAAGTAAATACACCTTAGTTATGCTCTTAGTGTGCGCTCTTAGTGTATGCAGCTAGTGTTCGCAGCTAGTAAATACACCTTTGTGTATGCAGCTAGTGTATGCTTCTTAATTTTTTGCATCTTAGTGTAGATATAAATATAGAATGCCTGCTTTACCAGCAGCTTTGCTGGAATAAGTCAAATTAATTATAGGATTTGTCTTTGCTATGCGTGTACACAAAGAGGGCTGTTCCTAAGTCATGCAACCATGACTTAGGAACAGCCCTCTATACAATTATCCGAAGGCATTCACCGATTTAATCAAGCTAGTACCCGGTTCAGGAACACCTGCGTCCGCTCATGCCGCGGATTTCCGAAAATTTGCTCCGGCGTGCCGGACTCGATGATTTCGCCATCCGCCATGAACAGGACACGGTCGGCGACCTCCCGGGCAAAGCCCATTTCATGCGTCACGACGATCATCGTGATCTGCTCCCCGGCCAAGCGCTTCATGACCTGCAGCACTTCCCCCGTCAGCTCGGGATCGAGGGCAGAGGTCGGCTCATCGAACAGCAGGATCTCCGGGTTCATCATCAGAGCCCGGGCGATGGCTACCCGCTGCTTCTGGCCCCCGGAGAGACTAGACGGGTAGACGTCCGCCTTGTCAGCCAGGCCGACCTTGTCGAGCAGCTCCCGGCTCATCCGGGATACCTCGGCAGCAGATACTCCTTTAACCAGCTTCGGAGACAACTCCAAATTCCCCTTTACCGTCAGGTGCGGAAACAGGTTGAAGTGCTGAAACACCATACCCATGCGTGAGGTCATCGCCTTAATCTGCTGGGCATTGGAATAGGCCCCGTCGCGAACGAGATATTGATCACCGATCCGGATGCTGCCGCCGTTCGCCTCTTCCAAATGAACCAGGCTGCGCAGCATCGTCGATTTTCCCGAGCCGGAAGGACCGATAACAGCTACGACTTCGCTCGGATTTACGCTGAAGGAGATGTTTTTTAGCACCTCAAGCTGGCCGAATACCTTTTTCAAATTGTTAACTTCAATGATTGCCATAGCTAGACAGTCCTTTTACTCGAATTTGAACTTTCGCTCAAGCGTCTTGAACAGTACGGTAAGACCTAATATCATAAGCAGGTAGACAACCCCGGCAACGACGAACGGAACGATGGTGAAATCGCGGTTGACCGCCGTATAGGCGAAGTGAAGCAATTCGGGAACGGATACCGCATAGAGCAAGGCTGTATCCTTGACGAGCGTAATCGATTCATTCGATACCGCAGGCAGCGCCACCCGGAACATTTGCGGCATAATAATCCGCGTTAATGTCTGCCAACGGCTCAAGCCCAGCACCTGTGCTGCTTCGTATTGCCCTTTATCCACGGCCAGTAAGCCTCCGCGGAAAATCTCCGCGAAGTAAGCAGCATAGTTGAGAATAAAAGCAAGCCCAGCCGCCGCAAAACGATCCAGCACGAGATATTCGCCAATGAACGGGAGCATCGGCAGACCGAAGCAGAAGAACAGCAGCTGCAGCAAGAGCGGCGTTCCGCGCATGATGTAAACATAACCGTGAGCCAGCCAGCTAACCGGCTTCACACGGCTGTTCATCATTAACGTAACAAGGAAGCCCAGCGGAATCGAGAGCAGGATAACCAGTAAAAACAGCAAAATCGTCGTTTTGGCCCCCTGCAGCATCGGTATCGTGATGTCCCATAAGTAACTTATACTCATATCATTCGTCTCCCCAAAAACAAAAACCGGATAACTAGCGATCCGGTTATCGTATGATGACTTTTCTCAATCCAATGTTATTTCAAAATCTTGTCTTCGCCAAACCATTTCGTCGAAATTTCAGCGGTTTTGCCGTTGGAGTTCAGCGTGTCGATCGCTTGCTGCAGCTTCTCCAGCAGAGCTTCGTTGCCCTTCTTGACGCCAATGCCATATTGTTCTGGAGCAAGGGTCTCCTCAACCAGTCTAAAAGTTCCCTCATCCTTGGACATGTAGTATCTGGCCACAACTTCATCAATGATTACCGCATCAAGGCGCTTCGTCTTCAAATCTGTAAGAGCCAGCACGTTATCCGCGAACTCGGTAACACTCTTCAATTCGGAGTGGATCGGATTGGCATTCAGCGCGTCCGCTGCCGAGGACAAAGATTGCAGACCTACATTTTTTCCAGCCAAATCCTTGATGGAATGGATATCAGAATCAGCTAGCGTAATAATGATCTGGCTGTTCTCCAAATAAGGCTTCGTGAACAGGACTTTGCCTTTGCGCTCCTCGGTGATCGTGTAGCCGTTCCAGATCAGATCGATCCGTCCGCTGTTCAGCTCGGATTCCTTCGCTTTCCAGTCAATGGGCTGGAAGGTGACTTCCACGCCCATTTCCTCGCCAACGGCCTTGGCGAAATCAATGTCAAAGCCGACCAATTCGTTTTTCTCGTCCCGGAATCCCATCGGTGCGAATTTATCGTCTACTCCAATAACCAGCTTGTCACCCTTGGCTCCGCCGCTACTGCTGTTAGTGCCGGCACACCCTGCTAATGCAACCATCAATATCGATAAAATTACCCCTAGTACAACCCATCTATTTCTCTTCATGTTGACCCTCCCCGTCTAGTCCGTACAACCTAAATACTTTAGTTCGTTAATACGTTATCAAGGTTATATCATAACATATCACCATGAAAGAGTCGAGGGAAATGATAGTCTGTCATAAACTTCCATAGCAGAAGTTTTGTTGTTATTCGGGGGTTGAAATACCGGTAACAAACGCGTTCAGCTTCTTATATATATCTACGATTTCAGACATCGGCATTCGTACCAGGCCGCTGGAGGAAGGGGCTACGAATTCATGAATTCCTTCCACGACAGGATTCTCTTGAAATCCCCATTCCACATGGGACTTGCGGCTGTACTCCGTATATACGCCTTTGCCGACAAAGCACGCCACGCCTGGACGGTATTTCTCCAGCTTCGCACGTAATATCGTCCGGCCCTCCGCATACTCTTCCCGGGTAATATCCTCCGCCCCCTTCGTCGGCCGGGCCACGATATTCGTGAAGCCGTACCCAAGCTTCAGCAGTTCCCCGTCTTCGGAGGCCTGATACAGCCTTGGCGTCAGACCGGAGCTATGCAGAATACGCCAGAAATTGTTGCGCGGATTGGCGTAATGGTGGCCAACCTGACCGGAACGGATGCTGGGATTAAAGCCGATGAACACGATGCTCAGCCCGAAATCCAAATGATCCGCAATCTCCTGGATCTCTGTGGATTCATTTGCTTCCCGCATGACATAGCTTCCTCCTTCGATGTGAACATGCTAACACTGACTAATGTGAACTGCTACCTGTTCTCTATCTTGTAAGCTCTCTGCTCGCTGGCTGTCTTCCTGCTTTTCTTCTCAGGTCAGGGAGCCAGAAGAACAGTCCATACATCATTATAAACATCGTAAGCGCGATCAACTCTTCGGCTAGCAAATAATAAGGATATGGCCCGAACAGATCCAGTATGGATGGCGTGCCCGGCTTGTTTCGTAAGAACATATAGTTAGCACCAATCGCATAGTTTAGCGCACCGACGGCCAAAGCGAGTACATTCAGGAACAGCATCGCCCAGGCAATGGATCTCCATGTCGGCCGATAGCGTTCGATCCAGGTCATGTATAGCGAAGCGAGAATGATTGCCCCGTGCGCGATAAAAAATTGAAAAAAACGAAAATGCGGATACCCAAAGTCCAAGCTCGGCGTCAGCCATGCCTGCAGCGCCCCGCCGATTCCGGCGAAAAACAGGATCTGGTACAGCAGCCGATTTCCCGTCAGCAGCATTACCATCGACAGCAGCAGGGACACACTGCACAGCTCCAGCGGAAGGGTATCCTTAATATCCCACTGTCTCTCAAGCACATACCATAAGTTCAGGGCAATCTCAGATAGCAGCAGTATGCCAAGCAAGCCATAGCGAATGGCCTTCCTAGCCAACACACTGGAACCAATATGCCTTCTCCCTGCAAAGAGCGCTGCTACCAGCAATAGCAACAATCCTATTGCTGCGAGATGGGAAATGGAATACAACCCGAAATCGGGGGCATCCTCTACCCGAAAAAAAGCGGTCACGTCCATCAGCATTTTCCTTTCTTTCATTTTTCAGGCGATCGGTTAATGTCTATAATATGGACCGAAACAATAGAACAGGTCAAGCGCTTCTTGGCTTGACCTGTCCAAATTCATGGGTACCTGTAAATTAAATTTAATCGTTGATCCTGCCGGTGTTGTACCATAATGCATCGTTGGCGGCTGCTTTGTGTATATCGATGAGAACGTTGCTATCTGCACTGTAATCCACACTTGGATTGGACGATGTGCCGGAATCCCAGATATTGTTATGAATCCAATGGATATTCGGCCATTGCAGTTCACCGATGTTATACCAAATCAAACCCGTGTTTTCACTCGTATGCAATTCGATTAACTTATCGTCCCCAAGGAACACCACTGTTGGCGTTCTGCCGCTTTGATCCTGCATGCTGCCGCTGACACTCCACGTCACTTGCCCGCTGCCAGCCCAATTTCCCGTAGTATAGCGGAGCTTGCCGCCGCTAGTATATACGACAATAATGTTCCCATTGCGAAGGTCTACATCCGGGCGCTCCCCGTTCTGATCATTTATCGTTCCTTGCGTCATCCATTCGATCCGGTACTCGGCTGGATGAAGTAGCCCGGTATGATAGAACAGCTTGCCCCCTTTCGAATAGCTTAGAACAACTTTATTTCCATCCAGCGCGATATGCGGCCATTCGCCCTCCGTATGTTGACCGCCGATAGCAATTTTCTCGTTGGTCATCCATGTGACCGTATTGTTGGGTTCCAACCTTCCGATGTTTGCCCATAGACCCGAACCGGAGCCATCTGTCTGATTGACTTGAAGCACAACGTATTGATTGTTAATTTTGGTTACGTCGCTATGCGGCTGTATACCGTTTTTATTGCTGCCGCCCGGATTGATTCGTTCATTCGTTGTCCATCGTATGTATCCATCAGGCTGTATCGAACCGACCGAATACCATAAATTATGGTTAAAAACTCCTTCTGCTTTATGAATCTCGATCACTCGTCCATCATCAGTAATGGATACGGAAGCATCCTGTCCGTTCTGCGTTCCGCCAGTCTTCTCGACCCTATGATTGTAATCGCGAAGCGGCACGAGGAAATGATCATAAAGCCGGGTCATCGCTAAATAAGAATCCGTAGATACAAAATGTCGAGTCCCGAGCTTATCGTTGGCGTATGCGAATTGAGTCCATCTTTGCGCGGCTTCCCCGTCCCCGTTCGGAAACTTATAATGCCAGGCTCCCTCATTGCCGTTTAGACTGTAAAACCGCAACGTGTACCCTTTTTGCGAAGCCAAAGCCATCATCTCTTCCAGCCGTTTCTCTTCCTCGTGCGACCAGTTTCCAGGCATCAGCAAGTCAAAGCCGCTTTCGATATGCTTCCAATGCACCGCATAAAAGCGATGATAGTTATCCGCTTCCTTTGGAAAATAATCGGCTACATTGCTGAACCTGCTGTCCGTGACGCTGTATACCTTATCCCTGAAAGCATACAATTTCTTGGTAGAAGAAGCGATGTGATCATAATACGTATTTTTCAGCTCTTCCGCGCCGGACAAACAGACTGTAATTACGCCTTCGTTAAAGCTCTGATGATCCTCCAGCAGGCTGTAGCTTAGCATATCGCCATAATGCTCAAAGATCGCTTGCAAAGAGCTGGATACCTCAGAATAATCCGGTCTATTAGCTGTTTTCATATCTAGATTGATGATGATGCTCTTCCCGTCGCCATGCACACTTCCTCTGTTTCTCGCCACCTGCTCAGCTACGTCTTCAAAATATTGATATAAATGCCTTGTATTCGGCCAGGATGCGGCATCATGCTTGACATACAGCTTGACTTGTCCTTGCAGATAGTCCGGATACTGAGCTCCGGAATACGTGCTATGATCCGTATCGACCATAATATCCAGCTCAACGTTATAAAATTTCAATGCAAGCGCATCAAGGAATTTTTGATCCGGATCGCTCTCATCATACGTATCATGAAAGGCTTTATACGGATTGGCATCGATCGATCCGGGGCTGGCTTTCACGCCGGTTGTCATCACGCAAAACAACATGATACAGCTAAATGCGGCCGTCAACCGTCTAATGGTCGATGAATACGGTTTTATCACATGTACCACTCCTTTTTTGAAAGGCGTTTAATCGGAATTATTTTCGTTCCCTGCGGATCCAGAAATGAAAGACATCGTTCCTTAAATAATCGAAAGAGTACAGTACCTCTCTGTTTTGCTCGTCATAATGGAGTTGTTTCAGCAAAATAACGGGCGTTTCTTCCTCCTTATCGACCTGCAGTCGCTGCACATGATTGTCCTTTTTGTACGGAACTAGCAATTCCGTATCCGCTCTTGCGATCACCATGCTGCATTCATCCTCAAGAAAACGGAATAACGAGCCGTTAAAATCCACACGTTCGAAGGCATCGCCTACCAGTTTTTTTGGCATGATGTTGATGGAATAGGTGACGGCCTCTCCGTCTGCATAACGAATGCGTTCCAGCTTCACAACTTGATCGCCGGCCTGAATGTTCAGCGCCTTGGCCCATTCCTCGGTGCAGGACACCTCCCCGATCATTTCCTTGTTGTTCTCCTCCGTTAAGCCGGACAGCTTAATCATCATTCCGATGCTTTGAAGGAACTCCAAGCGGCTCGGTATCACCGGCAGCGGTTTAATGACAAACGTGCCCACGCCGTGCTTCACAAGCAATTTCCCTTCTTGCTCCAGCAGCTTGATGGCCGCCCGAAGCGTTTCCCGGCTTACATTGAAATACTTCGCCAGCTCATACTCCGACGGAAGCCTTTGCCCGACTTTCCACAGTTTGCTGTCGATCATTTTTTCAATTTCCAATTTAATATTCTGGTAACTAACCAATCGATGGCCTCCGATTCCTGTATAGTTCATCCTTCTTCTAACAAACTGGACTGGAGCAGCTCCGCTATTTCCGGATTGCCGCAGATCAAAAGCGGATGGCCGTCCACCTCCGTCATGAACAGCGTCCCCCCCGCTTCTTCAACGATCAATGCACCCGCGCACCAATCCCAAGCGTTAAGATCGAACTCCCAATACCCGTCAAAATACGATGCCGCAACAAAACATAGATCAAGCGCAGCGCTGCCCGTACGGCGAATGCCCGACACCCTGCCCATCATTTTGCTAAAATACTTCAGATTGATGATAGGCTCATGGCTGCAGCTGGGAAAGCCAGTCGTAAGCAAGCTGCTCTTTAAATCCTTCGTCTGCGACACTTGAATACGCCGCTCGTTGTAATAGGCGCCCTGCCCCCTAACCGCCTGAAACTTCATGGAAAGCGGCGGGGAATAGACCATCCCCAGTTGAGTAATCCCATTATGCTGCAAGGCGATCGAAATCGATGACAACGGAAAACCATGGATAAAGTTCGTCGTGCCGTCGATCGGATCAATGACCCATACAAACTCGCTTTGCTGGCCGAGCTTGCCGCCTTCCTCGGTCCATATGCTATGATCGGGATAACGCTTCAATATGCAATCGATTAAGATTTTCTCTGATTGAAGATCAATATTCGTAACAAAATCCGTATCATGCGCTTTGGTCTGTACCTGCATATGCTTGCGGTTCAGCGCATCCAGCTGGAGGGCCGCTGCTTGCTCCACCCACTCCTCCATCTCAATCATCAAGTTGTTCAAATTCATGCCATCACTTTTCCCTTATTCGATCTGATCTGAATTCCATCTCTTAGTTAATCAGGTGTATCGTCCGCTCATTCAAGTCCATGCGAATAATTCTATGCGTGCTCCCGGCTTCCTCCGTATAGTAAATGCGAGCCTCCGAATGCTCTTGTACCACGGCCTCAAATTCAGGATGCGGCAATTGATATGTCCCCTCATCATCGGCGCTGACCACGATAACCTGGGGCGACACGGTGTGTAACAATGCCCGGGAAATATTTCTCGAATCTCCATGATGCGGCGCTTGCAGTAGAAAGATGTTCTCGATCTCCGGTTTGTACGGATCCCAGAAATCCAGTCCAACGTCGGAAGTCAAGAGCGCAGCATGTTCATTGTCGTAACGAATTAACACGGCCAGAGCGGTATCGTTGAGCAAACGATCAATCCTCGTTAAACGTTCCTCCTGCAGGTTAAGCGCCTCCACATCCAAGCTCTCCAGCTCAGCCTGGAGCCGCTGAAGCTTCGCCTGGTTTGGCATAAGCAGCCTGAACTCAGCCGCTAGGCCTGACAGAACAAATGGTTCGCTGATCTGGCGTACGGGAATACCAAGCTCCTCGGCTTGTCGCAAGATAGAAATGTACAGAGATAGCGAGGCCAAGATCGGCGTGGAATGATCGTTCAGCCTACTATTGGACAGATGCGCCGGCAAAGGCACATGAAGCAGAATTTCCCCTATAGGAACACGCCCCAGCACTTCATGCACCCCGCCGATATGATCCTTATGGAAATGAGTCAAGATAAGCGCATCGATTTTGTTTATCCCGTATTCCCGAATATACTGCCCCAGGCTGCATCTTCTCGCATGCTTATCGCAATTCAGATCGCCAGCATCCACTACAAGGCAGATGGAACGCTGCCCGTCCTCGACTCGTACAACTGCAGCCTCACCGAAGCCAACATTCAAAAAATCAATAACGCATGTCATGCCCGCTTCCTCCAATCGACCGCTTAATATAAAATATCGAGAACGTCAGCACCAAAAGAACCATGATCATGGAAGCGGCAGCTCCATATCCGATTTGCAAATTATATACACCGTGCCTGTAAATATACTGAGTGATCGTCGTTGTGGAATTGGCTGGCCCTCCGCCGGTCAATATATTCACTTTATCGAACAGTCTGAAGGTATCGATCGTGCGAAGCAAAATGACCATCATCAGGCTTGGCATAATATTCGGCAGCGTAATATGAAGAAATATGCGGCCTCTTCCTGCCCCGTCCACCTTGGCGGCGTCATACTGCAGCTTGGGCACTGCCTGCAGCGCAGCATAGATCAACAAGAATGCAAATGGCGTCCACTGCCAAATATCAATGAACAAGACAGCATAAAAGGCCGTGTGGATATCCATTAAGAAATTAAAGGGCCCTCTCCCGAAATAAGACAGCAAATGATTGATGATGCCATTATGATTGCTAAGCATCATCTGCCAAATCAGCGCCACGGTCACGGGCGGCAGCAAAGACGGGAGGAGAAGCGAAATACGAAGTATTTTCAAGCCCCTTTTCAGGCTTTCGACAAGCACGGCCATTCCCAGTCCCAATGCGATTTCAGCCGTAACGGCCAGCACCATGAACTTTACCGTGTTCCAAACCGCTTTAAGAAACACTTCATCCTGAATAACCTTGATGTAATTGGAAAATCCGATGAACTGCTTGGATTCGCTGGCTAAATAATAATAATCGGTAAAACTGTTCAGGATCGTATAACCGATTGGAAAAACCGTTAATCCAGTTAAGAGTAAAATAACCGGGGCCAGCATGGCCCATTGAAACCGCTGCTTGCTATGCAAGTTCATTCCACTCCTTCACATTTGAATGAACCTTATTTCATGATCTGATTGATCTCTTGATTCGCTGCGGACAGTGCGGCCTCCACCGTCTTCGTGCCAGCAATCGCTGCGGACAGTTCCGTGCCGAGCGCTTCTTCTACGCGTGACCAAAGCGGTGTTCTCGGTCTTGCCACGGAGTTCTCCAGCGCCTCCAATTGAACCGGAAAATGCTTGTATTTCGCGGACAATTCACTGTCCAGATACGCACTTTTTCTTGTTGGCACCCCGCCATGCTCGACCATTTGTTTTTGAACTTCAGAGCTTGTAATGAACGTTAAGAACTCGGCGGCCAGCTCAGGCGTTTTCGAATTGGCCGTTACTCCCATCATCCAGTTGCCGATCATTCCTGTAGCGAACGCTTCAGCGCCATCTGCAGCCTGAGCCGGAACCGGCGAATACTCAGCACTAGCCTCTTCGCCCGTAATAAACCACGACGGCCATCCCAATGCCATCGCTGCCTGAGACGTCGCCAGCGAGCTGACGATATCTGTCGTTTCATAATTCGCCCCAACGGCGAGAAGCTCCATGTATGTGTTTAATGCTTTTTTGCCTGCTTCGGAATCAATCTGCGCATTCCAATTGTCATCGAATACTTGTCCGCCATACGCCCAAAAAATCGGCAAAAAGTCGGATACGATCGGATTTCCCTGCTGCCCGCGAATCACGTAACCGGCGACTCCATCCTGTTCATGGATCGTTTTCGCCATACTCAGCACCTCTTCCCAGCTTTGAGGGACTTCATAATTATGCTTATCGAGCAGCTGCTTATTATAGAAGAACAACTGGACATTTCCCGAGAAAGGCAGAGCATACAGCTCGCCTGCACCATACGGATGCTTGCCCAAGGCCAGAGACGATGCTTCAAAATCGGCGTCCTCGGTAACGCCCAGTTTGGATAGATTAGCAAAAATGCCCGCTTCGCTGAATTCCGGCATCCAAGGGTCGTCTGCCATAATTAAATCGTAGGCTCCGTTTTTATTTTTTGCGTCCAACGATATTTTTTGCTTCAAATCCGCTGCCTCGAGCCCGATAATTTCGACCTGCACGTTATGCTCCTTTTCGAAGGCCTCCTTCACGGCTTCCATCGCCGTCACATGAGAGCCTCCCCTTGCAGCGACGACTAGCTTGTCCGCCCCCTTGCTTTGGCAGCCTGCCAGTATGCTCGCGACTATAACAAAACTGATTAGTATGAAGACATTCTTTTTCATTGTAATCCTCCTATTCTTTCACTGCGCCCGCGGTAAGACCGCTCATCAAGTATCTCTGCATTAACATAGCGATCAATATCACGGGTATTAAAGACACGATGCCGCCGCTTGCAACCTTGCCCCATTCCGTCAACTCCTGTTCGCTATTTAACGTGGCCAGCTTCAGAGGAATCGTAAAATCACCAGGGCTTTGAATAAAAATAACGCTATACAAATATTCATTCCATGAGGCCATAAACGATAATATCGTCACGGCGGCAATTCCTGGCACCACTAACGGCAGCACGACCCTGGTATAGATTTGGAATTCGGAGGCTCCATCGATCCGCGCACTTTCTACGATCTCATCGGGAACGTTCGCGAAGAAGCCTATCATAAACCAAATCACCAAAGGAATGTTGACCAGCACATGGGCTAGTATAATCGGGATCTTAGTACTCAGAAGACCAACGTTATTCATTAATATGTAGAGAGGCAGAGCAAACGTAATCGGCGGCAATACTCTGACCAGCAGAATCCATATGAGCAGCGTTTTCTTAAACGCGACTTTAAACGTTCTTCCTCCCAATACATAAGCACTGGACACCCCGAACAACAACACAATCAGCAGGGAACACACCGTAATGAGCATGCTGTTGAATAACGGCAACACATAATGATCTTCTGTAAAAATGCCCACCAGATGCTGCACTGTGATGGAATTGGGCAGCAGTGACACCTTAGAAAATAAATCCGACGAATTTTGCGTGGCAATGACCGTCACCCAATAAATCGGAAACAGCGTCCACAACAGCATCAAACCCGCTAAAACATACTTGGAGCTCGTTAATAACCGATTCAAATCGTTCTCCTTCTTTTTTATTTGTCTAGACGTCTATACGTTTACTATAAATCCATTCTATTTACTGGGTATTATCTTTATATTAAGGTGCAGTTAAGTGAAGCTTGCTGGATTGCGCCGCTTTACACAGGCAAAACAAAACGGTCTTGGATCCGGACGAATCCGGGCCAAGGCCGTTTTATAGCAGAATATACGTTTCAAGCTTATGTTCATGTTTGTACTGCTCCTAGTTGTTTGCTAGGGTCTGCATATCAAACCCCTATTGACATTGTCAGATAAAGACCTGAACATAGTGGATATAGATAAAAATAACAGGAATACAGTTGGAGGTTATAGTGTTGAACGAGAAAAATCCCCGTCTGATTCAATCTGTGAAACGGGCGCTTGATATTGTGAATTGCTTTGATTCGTTACATACTCAGCTGTCGCTCACCGAAATCAGCGAGAGGCTTAATTTGAACATAAGCACGGTATATGGTCTCATCAATACGCTCTGTGCCTACTCATATATTGATAAAAATCCGAACAACGGCAAATACCGGCTTGGCCTCGAATTTCTCTTGAAGGCCAACCTAGTGTCGCAAAGCCTCGACCTCAAGGAGATCGGCCATCCGTATCTTACAGAGCTGACCAAGAAATTTCATGAGACCTCTCATTTATATGTCTATCAGCACGAGCAGATATTTTGTGTGGACAAGGTAGAGTCGCCGAATAACTATTTCATCATTAGCTCGCGGGCCGGCAGCAAGCTGCCGATGCACGCCTCTGCATCAGGCAAAATATTTTTGGCCCATATGCCAGAGCTCGAACTGCAGAGCTTTTTGCAGAATTACAAGTTAACCAAGCTGACGGAGAAGACGATTACCGATAAAAGGAAGCTTCTGAATAACCTGCAGCAAATCCGGGAGCAGGGGTACAGCATTGAAGACGAGGAAATCGAGGCGGGCGCCTACAGCATCGCCGCACCCGTAAAGGATGCCGCCGGGCAAACGATCGGCACGATCAGCATCATCGGTTCGCTATCTCGAATCAAGGAGAACGAGAAGCAAGTCCTCGCGGAATTGTTAGCTGCAGCGGGGGGGATTTCCAGCCAGTTCGGGTACCCGGTCAAAACACTACTTGACTGAGCTGAATAATAGCATAAGGTCTATCAAAGTCCGATAATAGAAAGAACCCCGCACGGTTCTCACGAGGTTCTACTATGGTTTAACTATTTTTTGCGCAGCTTCCTCCCGTTATAGCGGGAGGAAGCTATATAAGCCATACAGCTTATTTTCGCTTGCTGCTAATCCAGCTTTGCCGCTTTCAGCAATGCAGTCAAATTCAACTTGGCCGTGCTCTCGAACACGATATCCGCACCGGAGGCGCAAAGCAGCCCTTTCTCTCCGATCCCGACCGCGAACATCCCTGCCGCCTTAATCGCTTCGACGCCTGCCTGTGCATCCTCGACCCCGATACAGTACGCAGGGTCCGCTCCAACCGCCCCCGCTCCCTTCAAGAAGATATCGGGTGCCGGCTTGCCGGGCATACCGTCTGGATCCACAATCGTATGGAAACGTTCATCAAGACGTAGAGCGCTTAAAATTTGCGGCGCATTCTTGCTCGCAGATGTCAGCACCGCGGGGATTTGAAGCTCCGCCAGTTGGTCAAGCAATTCAGGAATTCCCGGGTAGACATGCTCAGGTGTAAGCTGCGTGAGCAGTGAAACGTAATGCTTGTTCTTGTCTGCAGCTAATCGCTGCTTCTGCTCCATTGTATACTGCTGCTCCTTGCCTCCATGCGCCAGTATCCGCTCCAAGGATTCCATGCGGCTAATCCCTTTGAGCCGCTCATTGAAAGCATGATCGATTTCGATTCCGATTGGCTCCGCCATTTGCTTCCATGCCAAATAGTGAAATTCTGCGGTATCGGTAATGACGCCATCCAGATCGAATAAAACAGCCTGCAGTTTCATGTCAGTCTCTCTCCCCTTTCGCTTCTGCCAGGTTGATCGTCAACACATCGTTGAAGCGATATTCCTTCCCGTAAACTTCCAGCTCAACCGGGACGCGATCCATCGCCTCTATCACTAGCCGATCCTTCGTGATCTCCGCTTCTAAGCGCTGCCCTTGCCAATTGATCATGAACTCCAGCTTGCTCCAATGCTCCGGCAGCTTCGGATCCATCCTTAATTCGCCATGCAGCATGCGCATTCCGGCAAAGCCCATCACGATCACCTGCCAGATGCCGCCGATGGAGGCCGTATGCATCCCTAAATCGGAGGATTTCATTTCTGGCCCCAGATCGATCTCACAAGCCTGCCTGAATAATCGGTAAGCGAGCTGGCGATCGCCCAAGTCATTGGCGAGTATCGCATGCGTGGACAGGCTCAAGGAGGAGTCATGGATCGTCTTCGGCTCGTAGTAATTGTAGTTGGCAATCTTCACATCATGCGTAAACTTGTCTTCGAGCCAATAGAATAGGATCATCAAATCGGCCTGCTTGGATACCTGGATATCACTCAATTGCTCCAAGCTGTAATCCTCGAAAATCGTATTTACATGCGTCTGGTTTTTATATTTTGTCAAATCGATAATCCGCTTCGTCAGGTAAGTATCATCCTGCGGGATAACTAAATCCTCTCCCGGCTGCGGAAGATAGATTTTATCAATGCATTCCATCCAGGCTTCCATCGCCTGATCCAAATCCAGCGCTTCATTCAAACGGTGAAATACGGCAGAATCGCTCTCCTTCAGACGGCTATAGTACTTGATGGCGAGCTGCATGTTGAAATGGGCAAAATAATTCGTAAACGCATTGTTGTCTACATGTTCTTTATACTCATCAGGGCCGATCACGTCATTAATACAATACTGTCCTCTGTCTTCATCCCATTCCAGGCGGCTGCCCCAGAATCTGGCCGTATCAAAAATAATTTCATATCCATAATCGTCCATAAAAGCTTGATCGCCGGTTACTTTATAGTACTGCCATACCGCAAATGCTACATCGGCAGTAATATGCTGCTCGATAAAACCGGTCCAGATTTTTGTCTGTTTCCCGGTGACGATATCCACGCGCCCCCATTCCTGGGCCATCTCGCCGTCGCTCGGCCAGGCAGCCTCCCAGGGGTACATAGCTCCTTCGTAGCCATTGCTTCGCGCTTTCTTCCTCGCCCCTTCAAGCCCTAAATAACGGTAGATCAAGAGCGATCTGGCTACCTCAGGATTGGAATAAATAAAGAACGGAAGAATGAACATCTCCGTATCCCAGAAGGAGTGACCCTGATAGCCCTCGCCGCTAAGCCCCTTGGCAGCAATCCCCATCCGCTCATCATGGGCCGGAGTCATAATAGTCAAATGATAGAGTGCAAAGCGCGCCGCCAGAAGGTCAAAGACGTCTTCGGATTCAATGTTAAGCTTGTATTGCTTCCACACCTTCTGCTCCCACGCTTGCACATGCTGTGCAAATAAACCTTCATAACCCTTGGCTGCGCACTTCTTCAAAGTTGACAGGGCACGATCGCGCATCTCCTTCAGCGTCAAACCGTCGAACGCTTTATCCCGGGAAGTATGCACGGTCGTCAATTTTTCAAGCGAGAATTTCTGCCCCTTCGCGAGGGTACCTTTATAGCTGAGCATAATCAAACGGCGATCCATCCGCATAAACGGATCATTCAGCTTCGAACCCGCTAGAGTAACGTGATGCACCGTATGAAACATGAAGTCGATAAGGGATTCTTTCGTTCTCGCCACCATCTCCACATACTTCTTGTCGTAGATCCTTTTCTCACCTTCAAAGAAATGCTGTGCCCCGCTGTTGGAAACTTGGGCGTTCACGCCGCTCTCTACGCTCACATGCACGTCATCGCTCAATGCCTCCAGCTCCATCTGCATGCCGATAACGTGCAGGTTGTCGAGCGACACAAACCTTCTAAACTTCAATGCCACCTGTTTCCCGGCGGAGGTTGTCCAAATAAACGATCTTCTCAACTCCGCAGTCTTTAGGTTCAGTGCCCTGACGTAATCCTCCGTCCGCACGGATGCATCCAATCGTTCACCATCAATATAAATATTCATCCGGGTCACATCGGCGGCATTAGGCAGCTCCGATACTTCCATAACATCTGATTTATTAAAGGTTCCGGCGACGAACAGGTTCCTTACTTCACCGACATAGGGCTCCTCCGCAGCGCTGCGCAAGCCCATATATCCGTTGCCGAGAGACATAATCGCTTCAGCTTTCCCCAGCAAATTGCTGGAGAAGGAGGATTCGGCCACAATCCAGTTTTTCTCCTCGCCAGTTCCTAAATCATATTTCATTCCCACGCTAAATTCCTCCAATCGGATGCTGTTTTCCCGCATCGCAATGTATATCTTAATTTGTTGTCCCAATACGTAGACAAAAAGCCCGTCTCCCCATCGGAAAACAGGGAAATACGGGCATCAATCATTCAAATGATCCGTGCAAGCTGCTTCTTAACCCTTAACCGCGCCCGCAGTGATTCCATCTATAATGTTGCGCTGCATGATAATGAAGAAGAGAATGACCGGGATCGACGCCATCGTCAGGGCGGCCATTGCCAAATGCCATTCATTCATGTATTGCCCGAAATACACCGACGAAGCAAGCGGAATCGTCTGATTCTTCTTGGAGCTGAGCGTAATCAACGGAAGCAGGAAGTCATTCCAGATCCATAAGGAATGCAGAATGGCAATCGTTGTCGTAATCGGCTTAAGCAGCGGCAGTACAATGCGGAAGAATGCGCCAACTATGCCGTTGCCGTCAATTAATGCGGCCTCCTCCAGCTCACGAGGAATCGATTTGATGAACCCGTGATACAGGAACAATGCTAAGGGGATACCGAAGCCCCAGTACATGATGATTACCCCGATGATCGAGTCCATCATGTGCAGGTCGCTGGCTACCTTCACCAACGGAATCATCAATGACTGGAACGGGATAACCAGGGATGACAGAATCAGCATGAACAGTACCGTACTCACCCATCCGGGACGCCGTACGAATTGATATGCGGCAGGCGCACTAATCAATAATATCCCAACTACGGAAACGACCGTGATGATTAATGAGTTCATGAACACGCCGCCGAAATTCAATTGATTCCATACCGTCTTGAAATTATCAAAGCGCAATATGTTTGGCAATGAAGCTACCGATGAAACAACTTCATTATAGGATTTAAATGAGTTCACCAACGTGACATACAATGGAAAGAAAACGAATATAGCAATTACAAATAGGATTGTGAAAATGATCCAATTCAGTTTCTTCTCGCGTGCCTTCATTACATCTCTACCTCCCTACGTTTCAGCACGATAGACTGAACAATAGTGACGGTAGCTAGAATAAGGAAGAATATAACCGCCTTTGAAGAAGCATAGGTGAACAAATTTCTGCCGAAGCCTTCGGTGTAAATGTGATAAGCCAATGATTGCGTAGTACCGAAAGGTCCTCCACCCGTCAACGAGTAGTTCAAGTCGAATCCTTTGAAGCCATTGGCAATTGCCAGGAATAGGTTAATCGTAATCGCTGGTCTGATTAGCGGGAATACGACATTTCGCATTCTGCCCCAATAACCCGCTCCGTCAATTTCCGAAGCTTCTATCAAATCCTTCGGTACGCCCTGCAGGGCAGATAGATAGATGATCATGAAGTAGCCCACAGATTGCCATACGGCAACCATGACAATGGACCAGAACGCATAATCAGGCAGGCTCAGCCAGTTCTTTTGAAACATAGACCAGCCGGTAGCCTCTCCGATTTGGGCGAACAAATTCGTAATAATAAACTTCCAGATAAAGCCTACAATGACCGAGCCCATAACATAAGGCAAGAAATAGACCGTCCGCAGCAAATTTCTGAGCTTGATCGCCCGGTTCAGGCCAAGGGCAAGGAGCAGTCCAAAAACATTCAGCAGAACCGTAGTCGCCGCAACATACTTAGCCGTAAATTTAAAAGACTTCCAGAAGGAGGCATCGTGGAGCAGCTGTTGATAGTTGCTCCACCCGACCCAATTGATGTTGCTGCTAATTCCATCCCAATCCTGAAAGCTGAAGATAATCGCTCTCAGGAATGGAATCAGAATAATCAATGTGAAGAACAGGATAGCTGGCGCAACGAAAGCTGCGTATATCAACCATCCGCGTGATTTAATCGCCATGTCCAATCATTCCTATTTTCTGACTTTTTGATCCCAGATGCTTTGAAGTTCTATGATGGCTTGATCTTTGTCATATTGTTCGCCGACATAGGCTTGCAGAGGTACTGTGAAGTCTTCTGCAATCCCGGATGGCCACAGCTGGAACGACCAGATCAGCGTCTTCTCATCCTTCAAATATTTGTCGAGATCTTCCGCCAAAGGCCCTAGATCAGCCGTCGTTTCCAAGTCCGTGAACGCAGGAATCATCTTATAAGAATCTACAATATACTTCTGGCCGTTCTCGTGCAGCCAGGTCAAAAACTTCTTGCTCTCCTCAATCGCCTTGGAATCCTTGTTAATGGAATAATAAGTAGATACGCCTACAGGCATCTTTGTATCCTCTGGGTTATCATTCAAAGGAATCGCGAACATCCCGATGTTCATATCTGGATTGATCTTCGTGATTGAATCGATCGCCCATACGCCTTGCTGGATCATAGCCGTTTTGCCGGAGGCGAATTCGGACACTTGATTGTCGTAGTTAAGACCGATCGTATCCGTGCCTTTACCGTAATCAACGGTCATGTCCAAGACATCAAAGAATCCGTCCAAATTTTGCAGATCGGCAATTTGAGCTTCGCCTTTATACATTCTGTCGATCATGCCTTCTGAATCCGGCTCATAAGCAAATGGAAGATTGAACAAATGCTGGCCGAGTACCCAGAACGAGTTGTAACCTTCAGCGTAAGATAAAATGCCTGCCGCCTTCAATTTCTCGTTAACTTCCTTCAATTCCGTTAGTGTCGTAGGCAGCTTATCGATGCCTGCTTGCGCGAACAAATCCTTGTTGTAAATGAAGCCGTAGCCTTCGACCGCAAGCGGAAAGCCAAACTTCTTGCCATCAACGGCCATCCCCGGTACAGACGAAGGAATAACCTTATCCATCCATGGCTCATTGGACAAATCAACGAGTCTTTCCGACCAATCCTGAATGTCCGTATAAGCTCTCGTCATGAAAATATCCGGGCCGTCCCCAGCAGCAAAACGGGTTTTCACCAGCGTATCGTAATTGCCGGTAACCTGAGCCTCAATAATGACATTTGGATTTTCAGCCATGTAATCGGCGGCCATCGCTTTGATTTTATCCGTGATTTCCGTCTTGAAATCCATAATTTTAATCGTAACTTTTTCGGAATCCGCCCCCGCTCCCTGATTGGTTTTCGGGCTGCTTCCGCCAGCGCATCCACTGATCAAGGACAATAGTACAACACTGGTGAGAAGCATTAATATAGCCTTGCGCATCTTTATATACCCCCTAAGTTGTTGTTTGCTACAACTTTATTCTATGAGTTTCTTAGATGTCGAAACATAGACGATCTTCGCCGAAACTAGTATTTTATGAACCTCGTACCATCTTGCGATATTTTAACGGGGGTAAGCCATGTTGTCTGCGGAACACTTTGCTGAAATAGCTTTCATCCTGATAACCGACCATTTCCGAAATTTTTATTACTGGCAGATCGGTATGCTCAAGCAATGATTTGGCCTTCTGCATGCGCAATTCCGTCTGATAGGTGATGACAGTCATGTTATACTTCTCTTTAAATCTCCTCGCGATATGCTGCGGACTGAAGTGGAATTTCTCCGATAGCTCATTCAAGGAAAAATTCTCGTGAAAATGCTGTTCAATATAATCATGTATAAGTTGAATGCTCCTGCCTTCGTACCCGTTATTCCCGTATTCCTCAATCAACCTCCACCACTGCTGAACCCACCTGATCCTCCATTCCTCGATATAGCTGATCCATATAGAAAGAGATAAGCCTTCAATATCCTTGTTCATTTGAAGACTGGCGCGCTCGATCATATAATTGGCTTCCTTGGTATAGCGCTGAAGATCTGCCAGGGTAACATTCCCACACTGCTGAAGCTCGTCCGTAAATCCATGAATCACCTCTTCGATCCGCTGCTTGTCCCCATTTTCTAGAGCAATATTCAACTGTAATTCCCTATCGGACAATACGGGTCTCTCAAGGCCAGCTCGCTGTCCAGCAATAATCGGAGACTGAATTAGCTCCGCCCTCGCGCTCCAATACTGCTGCTGAATCTGGAGCAAACCGGAAACATGCCGGCTTATCCCCGTGAACGTCTTGAGTCCAATCGTCGAATTCCACGCCTCCGTCATTTTATGGATATAGAAATTCAATGAGCTCGTCATTTCGCTGCCCGGGGTTTCTCCTGTAACCAATACCCATACTTCTTCCTCAAAATTGAATAGAAGATGGCTTCCATACCCCTCTAACGATTCTTCAGCTATATTCTTGACCGCAAAGGAGAACAATCCGCTATCCCCGTCATAACGCCGCTTCATCAGACTGGAGCCATTCCTCATTAATATGAGGGATATTCTGATACAGCTTGGCGACATGCCGAGCTTACGGCAGTAATTATCCAATTCAGGCATGAATACGTCATCGCCTTTTAACAGCTGGGACATCTTCTGTTCCATCACGACAAAATCAGCCTGCTGTACAAGGAAGCCTGTATCCCGCTTGGCCCGCAAACTGCTCTCTCTCTGTTTGCATAAAGCAACAGCCTGCGACAGCGCTTGTTCGAGATCCCGTTTTTTAAACGGCTTCAATATATAATCTACGCCTTTAGCGCGAATCGTGGCCTGGGTATAGATAAAGTCATCGTATCCGCTAACGACGATAATCTGTATGTCCGGGTAATCGCGGTGAATGAGATCCAGCAGTTGAATCCCGTTCATCTCCGGCATGCTCATGTCACAAAATACAATTTCCGGCTTATGCCGGTGGATCAATTCCAAGGCCTGGCTGCCATTCTCAGCCTGTAATCGCTCCTGAATATCGAATTGCTCCCAATCTAGCGCCAGGTCGATTCCTTCCCTGACATGCTCCTCATCATCGACAATTAAAACTCTCATTGCTGTTCGTTCCTTTCTCCTGTCTTGTCCAATGCGATGGTTAATGAAATAATCGTCGCCTCATAATGCACGCTGGCCATATCCCATGTGAAATCGGAGCCATATAGCAGCCGCAGCCGCTGTAATACGTTAATTAAACCGATTCCGTTATCGCCGTAATGCAGCTTATCCTCTAAATACTCATTGCGGATCGCCTCAATTTTTTCAGCCGATATTCCCTTGCCGTTGTCGATTACGCGAATTAGGAGGATCTGCTTTTCAGCTTCCTCGTTTTGGGTTAAATCTATTTCAAGCCGGATGCTTCCGTAACCGCGCCCCTTTTCGATCCCATGCACAATGCTGTTCTCAATTAAAGGCTGCAGCAGCATCTTCGGCACTTCAATGGACGTAGCGTCAGGATGACAGGTCATAGAATAGGTTAATTTATTTTTGAACCTCCCCAATTGAATGGACATGTAGTCTTCGATATGCTTGACTTCCATGCTCAGCTTAACAACGTCGGTGCGGAAATCCATGCTATACCGCAGAATCGATCCTAGCTCAGCGATCTTATCACTAAGTTCATAAGCTTTCGCTTTTAACGCAACCGTACCGATATACTGCATCGTATTGTACAAAAAGTGCGGGTTAATTTGCGCCTGCAGCATTTTCAATTGTGCTGTAGACAACTCCAGCCTGTACCGATATTCCCTATTCATGAAATCATCCAGATTCCGTACCATGATATAGAAGCGATCCTCCAAAATACCGAGCTCGTCCAATCTCTGGTTCTCCTTCTGGATATTAAAGTTCCCCTGTTCGACGCGCACCATATTGCGAAGCAATCTTTTAATCGGCAAAATAATGAAATAGGACAAAGCGACGGCAAAAATAATAACGAAAATAATCGCGATCAGCAGGATTACGATGGATTGGCTCAACGTTTTGTTTGCAGGGGCATTGATGACCGAATCGGATACATATTTCACCAGAGTGAAAGGCAAAGTTTTATTTGAATTGTTCAAATAGATGAATACGCCCTTGCTCCCATCCATTTCCCCTGCGAATGATCCCTTGATACCCGCCATCTTGCTATGCATAGGCTCGACCCCAGTCGCTTGCTCAAGCGAACTGTACAGAAATTCTTTCTGTTCATTAATCATTAAAAAATAAGCGCTATCCTGCAAACGCTGAGTATGAATCACTTTATCGATTTCACTAAGGCTCACATAAATATTTAACGTTCCGAGGATCGTCGCCCCCGGGTAATCGACCAGATTTTTCTGGATCAATAAAATGTTCTTGCCGCCCAATTTCTTCACGCTGTAGACGGTAGCCTCTCCCTCGATCTCATCATAATCGTTAAGCATTTTTTTCATTTCATTGTTGCCTACGTCCGAAGAGGTGAAGGTTAGATTTTTGGTCCTGCTGATGTACTGAACTCCATGAAACTCAGGACGGCTGATATACATAGTATTCACTTTATTGTAGATATACAGCTTCTGAAGGGCAGAGACTTCCGTGGAACGCAAATATTTCATAAGCTGGGGATCTACATAAAAAGAGCCTGTCAGCATATTCAAATCCTCGAAATAGATTTTGAGGTTGTTCGAAATAATCTCCATCGAATCCTGATTTAAATCAATCACCTGCCGCTCCATAGAGCTTGAAATCGTACGGTAAGCAAACACGCTCGCCAGTAGGAATGGCAAAATCGCCACGCACAGCATGACGGCCAGCAATTTTCTAAATAAGCTTCCTTTTAGCCATTTCATCGTAGTCCCCCCATATCATCCTAGGTCTTAACACAAAAAAATCCCCTTTGCCCTAGCTTTGATTCCGGTAATCTGGAACGAATGGGTCAAATGAGGGATCTAATTTAGTATGAAATCGAATGATAATATTTTATCTGTCTGAAGAAAAATTATCAACGTGTAAATGTGTAGACCATGAATGCCATAAAAAAACTGCACCTCCAATGTCAGATCGTATCTAACATAGAGGTGCAGTCATAATAGGAGAAGTTATATCTATCAATATCAAAAGGATCTATCCGCGAACCTTTATCATTCGTTTGCCAGCTGCAGCAAAGTATGATACAGCACTTCCGTTCCCGCCGTACAGTCCTCGGAAGAGCTCCATTCCTCGGGATTATGGCTGATGCCGTTACGCGAGCGCACGAAGATCATGCCCAGCGGCCATAGGGAACTGAACTGCATGCCGTCATGTCCAGCGCCGCTCACTAATCGCGGCAGCTCTGACAGTCCGGCGAGTTTGCCAGCCTGGGCTACAGCCTCCTGTACCATAGGGGAGCTAGGAGCCGGTGCGACTCTTTGCAGCAAATCGATCCGCAGCTCGATTCCCAGCTTCTCGCATACCTGCTGGCTGTAGGCTCGAATACTCGCCTCAAGCCGATCTCGCTCGGCTTCATCGATATCCCGCAAGTCGAGCGAGAATTGCACTTCGCCAGGAATGACGTTTACTCCGCCTGGCAGAGTCCTAAGTTTCCCTACCGTAGCCACCGCGTTCTCGTATTTTTTCGCTTCCGCGTAAATGTAATTTAGAATCTCCGCGGCTGCCTGCATTGGATCTCGCCGCAGAGGCATCGGGGTCGCCCCGGCATGGCCTGCCTGTCCACTCAGGGTGAACTGCTGCCAAAGCGGCCCGGCGATGCCGGTTACAAGACCCACTGGCTTATTCAGGTTTTCCAGTACCCGCCCCTGCTCAATATGCAGCTCTACATAGGCCTTCACTTCATGCGGGGGCTTTGCCGCTTCCCCTATGCGCTCAGGCGCAAGGCCCGCGCTCCGCATCGCATCAGCAATCGAAACGGCCTGCTCATCCCGCTGCTCCAAATCCTCCTGCCTCAGCGTTCCAGCCACGGCCCGGCTGCCGATCATCCCGAATCCGAACCTGGAGCCTTCTTCATCCGTAAAAGCAATGACTTCAATCGGGTGAACGTTCCGGATTTCCAGCTCATCTATGCGCTGCAGCGCTTCGATCGCCGAGAGCACGCCGAGCGCCCCATCAAACATGCCGCCATCGGGAACCGTGTCGATATGGGACCCCGTCAGGACTACGGCAGCTTCAGGGTTTGTCCCTTCCCGGCGGCCGATAATGTTCCCGGCCGCATCCTCGCGTACGGCTAGCCCGGCCTCCTTCATATAGGCGATAACGAGCTCCTTCGCACGGGATTCATCGAGGGTAAAAGAATAGCGGGTGACTCCCCCGCTAGACTGTTTTCCGATTTCCCCCAGCTCCATCAGTCTCGCCCACAGGCGATCTTTATTGATTTCCATTCTCCTCACCCCCAGGCTCCTTCTCCGATGATTTCATCTGGAACCTGAAATGGCAATGTCCGTCTTTAAGCAAATATTTATCGTGCACGACTTCAAAATTAGGGTTGTAGCCCTTCGCGATGGCCGGGTCGATCATCTGGCAGTAGAGGATGCCGTACTCCTCCATGCCGTCTTTTTTCCACTGATCCCCGAACGCGCATCTTGTAAAGTTCTGCTCGATTTCCACCGGATGATATTCCGTTTCATATTCGAACAGATCGCTGCGTCCCATATCATAGTTCGGCAAATAGCTGTGAATATCATTCGGCTGTCCGGCAGCTGCCGCACGGCGGGCAATATCCCGGCCACGTTCCTCGCCAAACGTGCGTACTCCCTCGCGGATCGCGTCCTTCCCTTCTTCTCCGAAACGGTCAACGACCGCTTTGGAGAGGTGGGCAAACAATTTCGCCATGATCGTATAAGGAGATACCGGCTCCAGGCTTTCGTCATGATTCAGCTTTTGCTGGGATTCCTCTTGTAGTTTGTCCTGCTTTTCTTGGCTCATCTTCAGACGCCTCCTTGATTAATCTATCTGTGCTGGCTTCAAGACTAAAATCATTGAAATATGATCTAACTATAAAAGTTGACTATTAAAGTGAATGTAGATTTAGTATTAATATTCCTATAGTCTTATAGTTAATCTTATATAAGTTGTATCGAACACGAAATGGAATTCATGCATCTAATTAGGCTCTATACGAATGAGTCAGGGGATTAGATGGATTTCATGCACCTAAAATCAAGAATCCTGCCCATAATTGGCCATTCCCCTTTCTCTAACGACATGAAATCCATTTAAATTTACTTTTCCTTCCTTATCGCAGAAACTAACTACTATTAATCCATTTATAAAATTTGAACTCTGTCTATTTTACTGCTAGCCGATGCCCAAATAGACGGATTTGACTACGTCGTTATTCCTTAACTCCGCAGCATCGCCTTCCACGACGATGCTGCCCGTTTCCATTACATAACCGCGATGGGCGGTCGCAAGCGCCATGGTAGCATTCTGCTCCACCAGCAATATGGATACGCCTTCCTCGTTCACCTTGCGGATTGCCGCGAAGATTTCCTTCACGATCAGCGGCGCAAGGCCCATGGAAGGCTCATCCAGCAGCAGCAGCTTCGGCCTCGCCATTAGAGCGCGGGCGATGGCCAGCATCTGCTGCTCCCCGCCGCTCATCGTCCCGGCGAGCTGCTTCTTGCGCTCCTCCAGCCGCGGAAATAACTCGAACATGCCTTGAATATCTGCGGCAATCCCCGTTTTGTCGTTCCGGACATAGGCGCCGAGTTTTAGATTTTCCAGCACGGTCAAATCAGGGAATACTCCCCGGCCCTCAGGCACCTGCGAAATGCCCCGTTCCACGATCTTATGGGGATCCAGCTTCGTAATCTCCTGTCCCTGAAAACGGATTTCTCCCTGGATGCTCTTGTTCAAACCCGAGATGCTGCGGAGGGCCGAGGTTTTTCCCGAGCCGTTCGTCCCGATCAAGGCCACGATTTCCCCTGGCTGAATATGCAGATTCATTTGTTTTACAGCCGCGATTACACCGTAATTTACGCTTAAATCATGTATTTCCAAAATAGCTTGGCTGCCGCTTGTCAAAGCTCCTCGACCTCCCCGCCCAAATAGGCCTGAATGACATCAGGGTTATTCTGTATCTCCTCCGCGCTGCCCTCGGCGATCTTCTGACCGTAATTCAGGACCACAATGCGGTCGGAAATATCCATGATCATGCCGATGTCGTGTTCGATCAAGATGATCTCGATGTTGAATTCCTTGGAGAGCTGCCGGATTTTCTTCACGAGCTCGGCTTTTTCCGCTGCGTTCATTCCCGCTGCCGGTTCATCGAGCAGCAGAATCTCGCAGCCTGTAGCGAGCGCCCTTGCAATTTCAAGCAGCCGCTGTTCCCCGTACGGCAGGCTTCCGGCTAAGACGTCCAGCTTATGAGCCAACCCTACGACTTCCAATTTCTGAGTACATTCCGCAACGATGGCGGCACGCCGCTTAGCCGTAGAACTCCGGGCAAAAATTGATTGCAGCAGGCCTTCCCCGTTGCACTCCGCATGCGCGACAAGCACATTTTCCAGCACCGTCATATTTTTCAGCAATCGCGTATTCTGAAAGGTTCGGGCAATCCCCAGGCCGACCCGCTTGAACGGCTTCAGCTTGTTGATGACCCGGCTCTTGTAAATGATCCTGCCGGAGGTCGGCTGATAGATGCCCGTTAGCAGGTTGAACAGCGTCGTTTTACCAGCCCCGTTTGGTCCAATGATCGACAGAATCTCGCCCCGGCGTACCGTCATATCCACGTTATTCAATGCAACCAGCCCGCCGAATTTCACCGACACCTTCTCCAGCTCCAGTACGTTATCCATCACTTGCCCTCACCTTTCCGCACCATGCCGTAGAAATTATACCTGCGGTGCTTCTCTCCCCAGAACCCGGTCGGCTTAAAGATCATCATCAGGACGATCGCGAGTCCGAGCAGCATCATTCTATAGTCGCTCATATAACGCAGCAGCTCAGGAGCGAGTACGAGAATGACTGCGCCGAGCACGGAGCCCGGCAGACTGGCTGATCCCCCCAGGATCACCATCGCCAGTATATTGACTGAGTCCAGATAGCGGAAGGCGTCAGGGCTGACGAAGGAAATATAGGAAGCCCAGAACGCTCCGGCGATACCGGCGAAAAACGCTCCTACTGTAAAAGCGAGCAGCTTGTACTTATTCGGACGAATTCCGATCGATTGCGCCAGCGTCTCGTCCTCGCGAAGGGTCATTAGGCTGAGGCCGACGCCGGAATGAACGATGCGGTGAATGACGAAAAAGGTCAGCAGCGCAAGCGCCAGAATCAAATAATAAAACTCCATTTTGCCGCTAAAGGTGTAGCCGAACAAAGTCGGAGCAGGAATCCCCGGCAAGCCCATAGGCCCGCGCGTCACATCCACCCAATTGACGAAAATGAGCCGCACGATTTCTCCAAACCCGAGCGTTACGATCCCGAGATAGTCCCCCCTCAGGCGAATGACCGGAGTTCCGAGCAAAAAGCCGAAAAATCCTGCAATCACAGCGGCTGCAGGCAGTGCGATCCAGAATGAAACTTGAAAATGTATCATGAGCAGGGCTGCGGAGTAAGCGCCAATGCCATAGAAAGCAGCGTGTCCGAGCGCGAACTGTCCGGCATATCCGATAATGACGTTGAGGCTCATTGACAGGATGGAGAAAATCCCGATCATGATCACGATGTGCATCCAGTAATCGTTGACCTGCTGCAGCACCAAAGGCAGAACGATTAACACGGCAGCCGCCGCTCCTACGGCCGTTGTTTTTCTTAAGCTCAAGCTCATCACCTACACTTTGTTGATATCTTTTTTGCCGAGAATGCCGGACGGCCGGATCAGCAGCACAATGATAAGGATTGCGAACGAAATGACACTCTTGTACTGCGTGGAAATATAAGCGCCGCCCAGCGTCTCAACCAGCCCGAGCAATACGCCGCCTAACATCGCTCCGGGAATGCTGCCGATTCCCCCGAGTACCGCCGCCGTAAAGGCGTTGATCCCTGCCATATACCCCATCGTCGGGTATACCGCGTTATAGTAAATACCGACCATGATGCCTGCACAGGCGGCAAGCGCGGAGCCGATTCCGAAGGCTAGGCTGATCATCCGGTTCGTATTGATACCCATCAAAGCCGCGTTGGTCAGGCTCATGGAGGTCGCCCGCATCGCCGTGCCGGTCTTCGTCTTTGTGACGAACAGATGCAGGCCAAGCATCAGAATAAAAGACAGAATCAGAATCAAAATTTGAATTTCGGAAAACGTAATGCTGCCCAAGGTATAAGTACGGCTGCCAAATGCCGTCGGAAAAGGACGCATCTCCGTCCCCCATAATTTTTGGGCCAAGCTGATCAGAAACGTGGATACGCCCAGCGCGCTGATCAAGGGAACGATCCGGTCTGCCATCCGCAGCGGCCGGTAAGCAAGCCGCTCAATCAGGATTCCGATCCCGGAGGTCACGACCGCAGACAGCAGAAATGCGAGATATAACGGCAATTCCAGTTCTTTCATGAAAAAAAGCCCCAGGAAACTGCCCATCATGAAAATATCGCCGTGCGCGAAGTTCACGATTTTTAGGATGCCGTAGACCATCGTATAGCCGAGCGCAATCAGGGCGTAAATCATCCCGATCGTCAATCCGTTGGTTAGTTGTTGAAGGAGCATAGTAACATCCTTTCAAAGCCAGGGAGCAGGATTGAAATTCAGTCCTGCTCCAGAAGCGCTTATTTATAAAGTTCGAATTTTCCGCCTTGCACCGTCAGTTTTGAAGGAACCGTCTCAACGTCGCCGTTCTCGTCAAAGCTCAGCACACCGGTCGCTCCTTTGTAATCCTTCAAGGTTTCCAGGTAGGTCTTGATGCTCTCTCTGTCTGCGCCCTTCTCCTTGATCGCCTCAATGACCACCGAAGTTGCGACATAGGAATAAGCTGCATAGGTATCCGGCTGACTGCTGTACGCCGCCTCATAATCCGCGGCAAACTTCGTTGCCTCCTCATTGTCTCCGCCTGGGAAGAAGAAGCCGATCAGCTTGAAGCCTTCCACGGATTCCCCGCCAAGCTCAAGCAGAGCTTCGGAATAGAGGCTGTCAACACCGATAAAATCAACGCTCAGATTGAGCTTCTTCGCCTGCTGCGAGATGAGAGCCGCCTCGTTATAGAATCCGCCGATAAAGATGGCCTCTGGCTGCTTGTCCTTAATCTTCGTCAGGATTGTGCTGAAATCCTTGTCGCCAGGGTTATAGGCTTCTGCCGCCACAACCTCGATATTGTTGGCTGGAGCAGATTTTTGATAAACGTCCAGTAGTCCGAGGCCAAAGTCAGATTGTTCATAAATTAGAGCAACCTTGCTGTATCCAAGCTCCTTGGACCAGCTTGCCAAATAGTCGGCTTGGAACGCATCCGTCGTAATTACCCGGAAGGTGTATTCACCCGCATTCGTTACGCCAGGCGCACTGGAGGACGGGGAAATTTCGACAATTTTGTTTTTATTGTATACAGGTGCCGTTGCCAGTGTAGCCGAGCTGTTGAAGTGGCCAACGACAGCCAGGATGCTCTTATCCGATACGAATTTGTTCGCTACGTTGACAGCCTCATTGGAGTCGCCCTTATCGTCTTGAACCACGATCTCCACCTTCTTGCCATCGATTCCACCTGCATCGTTGATTTGGGCTGCGGCCAATTCAGCGCCATTCTTGAAGGCCTGTCCATATTGTGCCTGCGTACCGGAAATCGGTGCTGCAAGGCCAATCCGAATTGTATCACTCTTAGCCGGCGATCCATCGTTCGCGGCGCAACCGCCCAACAGACCCACAAGCAATCCTGCCAATATAATTACCAAAAAAGACCTCTTCATATTGATCCCCCTCAAATACTAAAATTAATCCTATAAGTTAAGTATGGATTTAATTATAGGGCTTTTTTTCGAAAAAGCAACACTTATTTTTGTATGGTCGAATCGATTTTGACAATGTCAAAATCAAGTTAGATTTGATGAGGACAGTATACCGGCATTTTCCTCACGCCTCCTTAATTGAACCGGAGTCTATCTCTCCAATAATTAAACTGCTGATATATGCCTGTTCCTAGATGACCAGGGTAAGGTAGCTAGATTTATGACTGGTTGGCCGGAATCAGCTGGCTAGGTTATGACTGGTTGGTCGGGGGCCGTACTAGGTTTTTGACTGGTTGGCCCGGATCGGTAGCTAGGTTATGACTGGTTGGCCGAGATCAGTAAGCTGGGTGATGACTGGATGCCGGGATCAGGTAGCTAGATGTATTTCATGCAGTTAGTTCAGAGGTTCTAACCAGTTCTGAGGGAACTAACTGCAAAACCTGTATTTAGTTTTAAGCTATTTTGGCAATTTCGCTCCATTCAGGCAAACTAATTGCATGTTTTGCATTTAACGCATGATTTTTGTATAAAGCCGCCTAACTAGATGTATAAAATACATTCCGATTTTTAAATTACCCTTTTATATTCGGGGAGGGTCGCCACCAACACTCTAAGCCATTCTAAGTAAATAAGCCGCCATCCCAGAAATAAAGCGCTAACAAGAACTGATTTATTTACACGGCCCCTTAACTTGAATTGAACCGGAGTCTTATAAAACCATATATTGAATCATTTCACAGCATTATTGCGAAGGATCTTTTCAGTAATGCAAGTATATGGCATGGAAGGGATTTAACCATCTGGCTATTGCACTTTCTCATACATAGCATTCTTCTATCATTCAACAGCAGCCTATCGACCTCCTCCCAAAAAAAGAAGCCAGCTTTCTCCCAAACTACATGGGGAAAACTGGCCTCTCTAGATTCTGTTAGGCACGGATGCAAGAGCTGTTCACGATTTACACGCCCAGCCAATTTTTGAACATATGCTTGGTCGTCGCCTTGTTCATTTCGGCGATAGACGTCGTGAGCGGGATGCCTTTCGGGCAGGCGCGCACGCAGTTCTGCGAGTTGCCGCAGCCCTCGATTCCGCCGTCGCCCATCAGCGCCTCCAGACGCTCTTCCGCGTTCATTTCGCCCGTTGGATGAGCATTGAACAGCCTTACCTGGGAGATCGCTGCCGGACCGATAAAATCAGTCTTCTCGTTCACGTTCGGGCAGGCCTCCAAGCAGACGCCACAGGTCATGCACTTGGACAGCTCGTATGCCCATTGGCGTTTCTTCTCCGCCATGCGCGGCCCTGGACCCAAATCATAAGTTCCGTCGATTGGAATCCAAGCTTTGACGCGCTTCAGCGCATTAAACATGCGGCTGCGGTCGATGACCAAATCCCGGACAACCGGGAACGTCTTCATCGGCTCCAGCCGGATCGGCTGCTCCAAATTATCGATCAAAGCAGCACAAGCCTGACGCGGCTTGCCGTTAATTACCATCGAACAAGCACCGCATACTTCCTCCAAACAGTTGGAATCCCAACATACTGGAGCCGTGTCCTTGCCATTCAGATTTACCGGGTTGCGCTGAATTTCCATCAGGGCGCTGATCACGTTCATGCCCGGACGATAGTTCAGCTCGAACTCTTCCGTATAGGGAGCCGAATCCGGCTTGTCTTGGCGCGTTATAATGAACTTCACCTTTTTGGCTGTTGTTTCCGCAGTAGCCATGACATTCCCCTCCTATTTATCCTTCGAATAGTCGCGAATCCGCGGTGTAATCAGCGATACATCCACTTCTTCATATGAGATTTGCGGTCCTTCCGGCGTCCATTTTGCCTTCGTCGTCTTCAGGAACTCTTCATCGTTACGATCCGGGAATTCCGGTTTGTAGTGAGCCCCGCGGCTCTCGTTGCGCAGCAATGCCCCCAGCGTCATCGCTTCCGCGAGTTCCAGCATGTTCCAGAGCTGGCGGGTAAAGGCGGCACCGGCGTTGTTCCAGCGGGACGTATCGTTAATGTTGATTTTTTGGTAGCGCTGTTTCAGTTCCTTGATTTTGCCAATCGTCGCTTCGAGCTTATCGTTATGGCGCACAACCGTCATGTTGTCGGTCATCCACTCGCCGAGCTCTTTATGGATAACATAAGCATTCTCTGTGCCGTCCATCGCCAGCAAAGCCTCAAACTTGCTCTCTTGCTCCTTGCGATTCTTCTCAAAGATCGCTGGGCTAAGATCTTCCGCCGATTTCTTCAGGCCGCGGATATATTCAACAGCCTTCGGTCCGGCCACCATGCCGCCATAAATAGCCGAGACGAGCGAATTCGCTCCCAGGCGGTTCGCTCCGTGATACTGATACTCACACTCTCCAGCCGCGAAGAGGCCTGGAATATTCGTCATCTGGTTATAATCAACCCACATGCCGCCCATAGAATAATGGACTGCCGGGAATATTTTCATCGGAATTTTACGAGGGTCATCGCCCATGAACTTCTCGTAAATCTCGATGATGCCGCCGAGCTTAATGTCGAGCTCCTTCGGATCCTTGTGGGACAAATCGAGATACACCATGTTCTCGCCGTTAATGCCCAGCTTCTGCTCTACGCAGACATTGAATATTTCCCGGGTAGCGATATCGCGAGGTACCAGGTTGCCGTACGCCGGATATTTCTCCTCAAGGAAATACCAGGGCTTGCCGTCTTTGTAAGTCCAAATCCGTCCGCCCTCGCCGCGAGCCGATTCCGACATCAAGCGCAGCTTGTCGTCGCCTGGAATCGCCGTCGGGTGAATTTGAATGAACTCCCCGTTCGCGTAGTACACACCTTGCTGGTACACGGCGCTAGCCGCAGTACCTGTGTTGATTACCGAGTTTGTCGTTTTTCCGAAAATAATCCCCGGCCCGCCCGTCGCCAAAATCACAGCATCGGAAGCGAAGGTAACGACCTCCATCGAGCGAAGGTTCTGCGCCACGATACCGCGGCATACGCCTTCGTCGTCCAGCACCGCGGACATGAACTCCCAGCTCTCATACTTCGTTACTAGGCCTGCCGCCTCATAGCGGCGCACCTGCTCATCGAGCGCGTACAGCAGCTGCTGGCCTGTCGTCGCTCCAGCAAATGCCGTGCGGTGATGCTTCGTTCCACCGAAACGGCGGAAATCCAGCAAGCCCTCCGGTGTACGGTTAAACATAACCCCCATCCGGTCCATCAGATGGATGATGCCTGGAGCCGCCTCGCACATCGCTTTAACCGGCGGCTGATTCGCTAGGAAGTCTCCGCCGTATACAGTATCGTCGAAATGCTCCCATGGGGAGTCGCCTTCGCCCTTCGTGTTAACAGCGCCGTTAATTCCGCCCTGCGCGCAGACGGAGTGCGAACGCTTGACCGGAACAAGGGAGAACAAATGCACCTGAATCCCGGCCTCCGCCGCTTTGATCGTAGCCATGAGCCCCGCCAGCCCGCCGCCTACGACGATAATGCTTTGTTTAGCCATATATGTTTCAACTCCTAAAAGTTTTGTTGAGCGTTACTTCTTGGATTAACTACGTAACAAAACTTGCTTCGTAAGCATTCGCTTAGTTTTGTTGAGCGTTACTTCTTGGATTAACTACGTAACAAATCTTGCTTCGTAAGCATTCGCTTAGTTTTGTTAAGCGTTACTACATCATTTAATTTATCAATCCTAGCCGACAAACGGTTTCAGCGTCTGCAGCAAAGCCGTTCCTTCCGCAGCAAATTCCACGTTGCGGAATGCAAACAGCGACCAGATAAACATCACGGACACGATCACGAACAGCCCCATGAAAATGTTCGAAGAAACACGCTGCGAACGCGGGCCGACCGTAATTCCCCAGCTAACGAGGAAAGACCACATGCCGTTGGCAAAGTGAAACGAAGCCGCGATCACACTAATCACATAAATAATGAAGAAGATCGGCTGCGTAACGATCCCGTGCATCACTGCACCAAGCTCCTCATGCGTCACGTTACCCAATGCAACTTGTACCCGAGTCTCCCAAACGTGCCAGATTACGAACGCAAATACAATAACTCCGCTAATCCGCTGGAGCAAATAGCGCAGGTTCCGTTCATTGCGGAATCTGCCATTGTTCGGCTTCGCCTGAAATGCGATATACATGCCGTATACGCCATGATACAGCAGCGGCAGCCAAATAAATAACGCTTCGATAACAATAACAAGCGGCAGACTGTTCAGTAATGCAACGGCATCCATGAATCCCTGCCTTCCGCCTTCAACGGCTGTAAAGTTCGTAATCATGTGTTCCAGAATAAAAAAACCTAGCGGAATAACACCCAGGAGCGAGTGCAGCTTTCTGGAATAAAACCCTTTCATAAGTGCGTGTTCCCCTTTCCGTTTCCATCGTTCCCTATTCGATAACATCGTTCGACACCGGCCGTCAGGAAAGTATATGATATATTCCACATCAAAACGGCTATATTCACATGTGATTTTAATAACATGTGAACATCTTGTGTCACTTTTAATGTTACTCCTTTTTATCTTATAATGGAATTGCAATATACGTATTAATCGTTATAACATTTATGCATATCTATTTACAAGCATAAAGTTTCTATTAATAAGGTGATCAAGTTAAGAAATCATTCTTTTTCAATATGACTATACGTCTAACAATCGGAGGGATGTTACCTATGATGGAAGATTTACTCGTCTTCACTACGGTTGTCGAGCAGTCCAGCTTAAACAAAGCCTCAAAGCTGCTGAATTTATCGCAGCCGGCCCTGTCGCGCAAAATAGCCAAGCTCGAGGAGGAATGGGGAGTCGCGCTATTCGAACGGAAGGGAAAGCGGCTTGAGCTGACCCGCGTCGGCCAAGAGGCTTACATCTACGCCATGGAGCAGCGCCAGCGCCACCAGCATTTCCTGCAATCGGTCTCCCGCTTTAAAACAGCCGAACGCAGGGTCATCACGCTTGGAGCGAGCCTGACAACGATTCAGACAACTCTCCCTCCGCTCGTGACCGCGCTGATGAACAAATCGCCGGACATCGAAGTGAAGCTCGTTACCGGCAAAACCCATGAAATCGTCTCTTATGTCCGTGACAAAAGAATTGATCTCGGCGTCGTCGCTTCGTCGATTTCCGAGCAGGGCTTGAAATGCATCCCCCTGTTTCAGGATCATCTGGAGCTGGTCGTTCCGCGGAACCATGCCCTGGCCGGGGGAAAGCCGGCCGCCATGGAGGATTTGAACGGCCTGCCTATGATCATTTTCTCCAAAGGGACTTGGTACCGGAAGCTGATTGATGACCTGTTCGGACGCTACGGCATCATACCGGACGTGCGCATGGAAATCGATTCCTTCGAAGCCATTGTGCGTCTCCTCCCGACATGCCGGGCCGCTGCGCTGCTGCCGCAATCATATCTGAGGCCCCAGCTGCTGAAAGACAATGAACTGGTAGCTCTGCCGATGAAAGAGCTGGAGCAAACGCGCCGGGAGACCTGCCTCATTTACGGCAGCAGCTCGGAGCTGACTCAAGAGACCAAAGAGTGGATTAATGATATCAAGGGTAATCTGATCCATGTCCTGGAGCTGGAGTGACGGGAATACACAACATCGGCTTCATTACACCCAGCGAATATCGAATAAAAATATGAATATATTTCCAGGAACGATCAAACGGCTTAACCCTGTATTTTTCATAGGGCTTAAGCCGTTTTGAGCTAAGCTTAACTATTGACCTCCGCTATTCGCAGCAGCATCGTGAGGGCTAACGAATGGAATGCATTCGGGCCCGGGGCAATCGCTATGATGTCGCGCTTCGCTTCTTAGAACAGATCGAGTGTTCTGGCACATTCCAACGCTTGCAATCTGCCTCTGACCTGCAGCTTGCTGTAGATGTTGTTAATATGTGTTTTTACGGTAGCGAGAGAAACATGAAGTTTGAGTGCAATTTCTTTATTGGACAGCCCTGTTTCCATAAGCCGCCACAGCCGTTTTACATAGGGCAATGGGACCTTTTTGGCGGGACTGCGATGTTGATTTTGGCGCAGGCTGCCAGAACCGCATTCGATCATTATCCCCCTGATCCAGTGATACCCAGGCGCTCGGATGTTCAATCGTCATTGCCCACTCGCTAAGCAGGGTGGTTTTACCGTATCCGGCAGGCGCTGTGACCAAGGTGAGCTCGCAATCCAACCCTTCATGCAATCGACGGAGGAGGCGGTGGCGCGTGACAAGCGCCGTTCGCGGCCGGGGAATATGTAACTTAGTGGCGATGATCACCTCGATCACTTCCTTTTTGACAAAATCAAATAAAGGCATATTTTCCCTTTATTCTATCAAATATCTATTCATTTGACGCTAACCGACTAAATCAAGAGGTAAATAGATTGACAATCGGGGTAATTAGTTACATGGTTAGTTATGTCAGTAATTAACTGACGCAGGTGCCGCGAAGAACGGCAAATATCGGAGGTGTCCATCCATGAGAACGTTACGTACCCAGCTCACCTTCCATTGGCATAATCACCGCAAGCGGCTGTTATGGTTTGGAGCTATCGTCCTGTTCCTTGATTTTTGGCTGATTGCCGGATACGGCATATATGAGCCCCAAAATGCAATCGCATTGGTGATGAATAATAATTTTGCCGCAATTTCAATTTTCATCCTCCTGACCGCTTATATTACTGCCGCCAGCTCTTTCCCGTTGCTAATGGGCTTGGGCTGGACGCGCAAGCAGTACTACTTGAGCAGCCTGATCTATTTCGCTGCCTTCAGCATAGCGGTATCCCTTGCGCAGACGCTCCTTATCGCGGCGCTAAGGCAGCTGCTCCCGCTGATCACCTTCGATCCGGGCACTGCCGTCACTTCATATGGCATGCTATGGTATTCGCAGACTGCAGTCTTCTTCCTTCTGGCCATGCTGTTTTTTCTGACGAGTACCTTGATGTTTCGGTTTGGTTTGTTCTGGGGCGTCGGCTTGATCGTTGTTTATATTCTGAGTCTAGATGCTCTTCGTACGAAGAATCCCACGCTCATCGATGCGACGGCCAAAACACTGGTAGATATTCTCCCTCCCCATTTCGCCATCGCCATTTCCATCGCCGCGGCCATCATCTGCTGGTGGCTGTACCGAAGCGCTGATGTGAAGTCTTCCTGAACAACGCGCCAAATAAGAGCCAAATATAAAAGAAGCTGTGTCTGCCCTCCCGGCTGACTCAGCTTCTTCTGCCATTTTATCCATCACTCGTCCTCGTTAATGACAGCTTCAAATCTCTCGATATTATCATTAGAACCGATCATGACCATAATATCTCCGGCATTCAGCACATCCATCGCGGTCGGGGCGACAATGACCCCCGTCTGTTTATGGATCGCAACGATGCTGCAGCTGTAATTCACACGCGGATTGATCTCGCCCAGCGTTTTGCCGGCCAGGCATGCAGGCACACTCAGCTCAACGATGCTGTACTCCTTCGACAGCTCGATGTAATCGAGCAAATTCGGCGTCACCAGCTGATGCGCCACGCGAACCCCCATATCCCTCTCTGGAAAAATAACACGGTCCACGCCAAGCTTCTCCAGCGCCCGGCCATGCAGGACAGAAATCGCCTTTGCGACGACCGTTTTGATGCCCAAATCCTTGAGCAGAATCGCCGTCAGAATGCTCATCTGAATATCACTGCCGATGGCCACAATGCCGCAATCGAAATTACGGATGCCCAGCGATTTCAGCATATCTTCATCCGTAGCATCAGCCACGACGGCATGGGTTAAATAAGCGCTCATTTCGTTGACCAGCTCTTCGTTCAGGTCGACGCCAAGCACCTCGTAACCCAGATCCATTAACTCAAGCGCCAGGCTGGAGCCGAAGCGCCCCAAGCCAATCACCACAAACTGCTGCATTTTCATTGATTGGTCGAACTCCTATCCTATAATCATTTTCCCTTCGGGATAACGGTATAATTCTTTACCCTTTTTCGGACCAAGCGCATAAGCCAGCGTCAAGAGACCCAGGCGGCCGGTAAACATCATGAAGCATAAAATAATTTTGCCGATATCGGTCAATTCCAGGGTCAGCCCCATCGATAAACCGACCGTGGCAAAAGCGGACGTCGTCTCGAACAGAATGCTCAGAAAACCCGCTTCCTCGGTCGTGGATAATATCATTGCCGCCGCTATGACGAGAAACAGCGCCAGCATCGTAATCGTGACCGCCTTAAAAATCCGCTCCTGGGACAAACGATAGCGGAAGAGCACCATATCATTGCGTCCGCGAATCATAGAAATGACCGCGCCAACCAAAATCATGAACGTCGTCGTCTTGATCCCGCCGCCCGTCGAGCCCGGGGAAGCGCCGATGAACATCAGGATGATTATGAAGAATTGAGTGGCCTGGCGAAGAGTCCCGATATCCACTGAATTCGCGCCCGCCGTCCGCGTCGTGACCGACTGGAAGAACGAACCCCATATTTTCCCGCTCCAGTCCAAAGATCCCATCGTTTTGGCATTCGTAAATTCGAATATAAAGATGACGAGCGCCCCGATGATAATAAGCGAACCGGTCATGGACAGAACTACTTTGGAATGCAGCGACAGCTTGCGGCTGCGGCGGAAATCCGCGAGCTCGGACAACACAATAAAACCAAGCCCGCCCGATACGATCAGGAATATCGCTACGAAGTTAATGAGCGGATCGTCCACATACCCCGTCAGGCTGTGGAAATTTCCGAACAAATCGAAGCCGGCGTTATTGAACAGCGATACCGCATGAAACACTCCGTAGTAAACGGCCCGCTCGAGCGGCATGTCAAACGCCCAGCGAATCGCAAACAATAGGGCGGCGCTGACTTCAATGACCAGGGAATACATCAGTACCTTGCGAATGAGGCGCACGATGCCCTCCATCGTATTCTGATTCATCGCCTCCTGCAGCAGAAGGCGGTCCCGCAGCGAAATCCGCCGTTTGAACACAAGGGAGAAGAGGGTCGCCATCGTCATGAAGCCGAGTCCGCCGATCTGAATAAGCGTCATAATTACGATTTGGCCGAATGTCGAAAAATAAGTCCCCGTATCGCGAACGACAAGCCCGGTGACGCAAGTGGCCGAAGTCGCCGTAAACAACGCGTCAACGAAAGGAAGAGATTCCCCGGTCGCGGTGGCGAGCGGCGTCATCAGCAGGAGCGTTCCGGTCAGTATGATCGCCGCAAAACCAAGCACCAATATACGCGGTGGAGATAGTTTAAACCATTGGGACGGCAACGTGCTCGCCTCCTCTTTCCTTGATCTGCGTTTCTCAACATTTATATCCCTTTATTATGGACACTTTGGCAAAAGAAAAAAGCACTGGAAATCCAGAGCCCTTTCGGTAATGGTTCCTGCTGCAGTACGCCTACGAGGTTAGCTGACGGGTTCGGGCCTGCAGAGCAGCCCTATTCGCCTCCTGCGCCGGACTTTCCCGTCCGTGCAGGGCCTGAGAAATTCACCCCAAAAAATTGGTTCCCCCGTTTTCCATTGGAAATTCGGCCGATATTCTTTTCAATTCTTTCATTTCACATTTTCATTCCATCTCTATGAATTGGATTATAAGCTTAATTAACGTCCACCACAAAGCTTGATTTACCCGAAATACCATGAAAATCACCTTTGCTGCCTGAAACGGAGCTTGCCATCCTTCATTCTCTGAGCGATGCTGTATTTTTGCGGAATTATTGCCTCTTTTCTGCGCTTGGCTCGTTCGATTCTGGCGATTGCTCCATGCTTATGATATCTTTACAATGATATCCATCTACACTAGAGCAAAGGGGTTTTTGAATGTTATCCAACTTTTCGTCCCCAGGGCGAACGCCGAAGCGCACCACGCTTCGGGTGCTGGCCGCCGTAGGTTTCCTCATTTTTCTGGCCTTGCAGGTTCTGCCGATGGCCACGCCGGATTCATTGCAGCAAATTCAGAAGACGATCACAAAGCAGCAGGCGAAGGAAATCGCTGCCGGGTTCGCCGCTTCGACACTGGAGCTGCCTGTAACATTGGACGATGCTTTGGTTACATACGAATCTCGATCGGACATATATGGTTACTTAACCCGAGAGGGCCTGATGAAAACTTATATGCAAAATTACGATGAACAGTTTCCGCTCGAGATATTTCGCGTTCGCTTCGAGCAGCCAGACGGCATCCTTAGCGCCTTAACCGTGGACGTTAACATGTATGGCGGCAGAGTGGCCGGATTCGAACGCATTGAAACCTACAGCAACGCCACCAGGGAACTGCTCCAGAAGCAAGGCATCCTGGGCGGCAGGGGGCTGCAGGTCACAGAGGGAGACTTGACGCCCGAGGACAAAGAAAGCCTGGCTGCTCCATATCTTAAAGTATTTAACTTCGATCCTGCTCAACTGAAGATCGAGAGGGCCGAATACGAATCAGGTCTGATCTACGAAATCCTGGGCAATGAAGCCGGTCAATCCCGCGGGCTGATCGAATTTCGCTTCCAAGACGGAACCGTGTCCTCCATGGAAGCATATTTCGATCCTCCTGCCGCTCATCTGGACTATGTAAAAGGCCAAAAGAAGCTGGCCAACTGGTTCACCTGGGTTGGCTACGCCCTATTCACCTTCGTGCTCGGCATTCTGGCGATCATCTACAGCGTGAAGACCAGACCGTTCTCTTCTTTTCTGCGCGGCCTGGTTCTGTCCACTGCTTACTTTGTTTTTACGATGGTCGGAGCGGTTAATATGCTTCCGATGCTGGAGAAGGACGGACTCGGAACAGAGGTCCTGATCCTCGGCTTCATCGTGCAGGGCGCACTCACTTTGATAATATCAGCCTCCATTTACTTCTCCCTGATCGGAGGAGACGGACTCTGGCGTAAGCAGGGGCTTAATTTATGGGCCAGAGCCAAGGAGCCAGGATACGGGCAGCATGTCCTGTTCTCGATGCAAAGCGCCTATTTGTGGGCTTTGATCCTGCTCGGGGCGCAATCGGTCATCTTCTTTGTTCTTAGACACACGATCGGCACCTGGTCAACGACCGATGCCACCCAGTCGGCCTACAACATGCTCTATCCTGTCCTGTTCCCCTTGCTCGCCTGGGTAGCAGGGATCGGCGAGGAAGCCGTCTATCGCTTGTTCGGCATCCCGATGCTGAAGAAAATATTCCGCAGCACGTTCGTAGCCAGCTTGATCTCATCGATGATTTGGTCGTTCGGACATTCCTTGTATCCGATTTACCCCGTCTATTCGCGCCCGATTGAATTGACGATTGTAGGGCTGTTGTTCAGCTTTGTTTTTCTGCGTTACGGCTATATTACCGCCATGTTCACGCATGTCATCTTTAACAGCATCCTCATGTCGCTCAGCCTCATGCTCATGGGCGGGGTGCTGAACTGGACCGCAGGGATCGTTTACATCGCTCTGCCGGCGATCGTAGCCTATGTTATATATTTGTTCAACCCGCCGGGCCGGACGGAGAGCATTCCGCCGATACAACGCAAAGAAGAGGAGCCGCAGTTTACGACTCCTCATCCCGAAGGGCATTTATAATCTGATTGGCGAGCTTGTCGCCGATCGAAAGAGGCCGAAAGTCTTCGACAGAGGCCTCTTTTATTTTTTTGAGCGAACCGAAATGCTTCAGCAGCAGCTTGCGCCGCTTCTCTCCGATCCCCGGGATCGCGTCCAGCCGCGAAGCCACCATCGATTTGGCCCGCTGCTCGCGGTGGAACGTAATCGCGAAGCGGTGAACCTCCTCCTGAATGCGCTGCAGGAGATAGAACTCCTGACTGTCACGAGGCAGATGCACCGGCTCCGGCGGATCTCCCACCATGAGCTGGGCGGTTCTGTGCTTATCATCCTTGACGAGTCCGCACACAGGAATGAACAAGCCCAGCTCGTTCTCCAGCACGTCAACCGCTGCCGAGATTTGGCCCTTCCCGCCGTCCACGACGATCAGGTCCGGCCGCGGCAAATTCTCTTTGAGCACCCGCTCATAGCGGCGGCGAATTACTTCCCGCATCGTCTCGTAATCGTCCGGGCCCTCTACGGTCCGGACTTTGTATTTCCGGTACTCTTTTTTCGCCGGCTTCCCATCAATGAATACGACCATGGCAGATACCGGGTTCGTCCCTTGAATGTTCGAGTTGTCGAACGCCTCGATCCGCGACAGCGACTCTAATCCGATCGCAGCGCCTAAATTTTCAGCTGCCTTCGAGGTGCGCTCCTCGTTCCGCTCTATGAGCCGGAACTTCTCCTCCAGGGACACCCGCGCATTCTCCTCGGCCATGGAGATCATTTGCCGCTTCAGCCCCCGCTGCGGCACCAGCGTCTTGACGCCAAGCCACTGCTGCAGCTCCGCCGCACCGCTGATTGCGTCCGCGCCTTCCTTGGCCTCCGCCTCTGAACCGGCCTCTCCCGTTTCACTGCCGGCTGGTTCCGCCGGAAGCAGGATCTCCTGGGGCAATGCCGGGTTATCGCTATAATATTGCGTTATAAACGATAGAAAATCCTGGTAAGCCTCGCCGTAGAAAGGAAATGCCGAGGCATGCCGTTCGATCATTTTTCCCTGGCGCATATATAAGATTTGCACACACATCCAGCCTTTATCGACAGCATAACCGAACACGTCGCGGTCTTTGGCGTCGGCCATCGTAATTTTCTGCTTCTCCATCAGCGCATCGATGCTCATGATTTGGTCGCGCAGCTCTTTGGCCCGTTCGAAATACAACTCCTCGGCCGCTTCCTGCATTTTGCGCTGCAGCTCTTTTTTGATCTCTTCATGGCCACCGCTCAGGAATGATTGGATTTCCTGCGTAATTTCATCGTATTTCTCCTGCGGCACCTCCTCCACGCACGGCGCCATGCATTGGCCGATGTGGTAATACAAGCAGACCTCTTTAGGCATCACGTTACACTTGCGCAGCGGGTACATGCGGTCCAGCAGCTTCTTCGTCTGTTGGGCCGCATATGCGTTCGGATAAGGACCGAAATACTTTGCTTTATCCTTAAGCACCCGCCGGGTAACCTCCAGCCTTGGGTGAGGTTCATTGGTGATCTTCAAATAAGGAAACGTCTTGTCATCCTTAAGCAGAACGTTATAACGCGGATGATGCTGTTTGATCAAATTACATTCCAAAATCAACGCTTCCATGTTGCTGGCCGTTACGATATATTCAAAATCACGGATTTCTGAGACAAGCCGCTGGGTTTTACCGTCATGGCTGCCTGTAAAATAAGACCGCACTCGGTTCTTAAGCACCTTGGCTTTGCCCACGTAAATGATCGTTCCCTTGCTGTTCTTCATTAAATAGCAGCCGGGCAAGTCTGGCAGCAGCGCCAGCTTGTGGCGAATGTTTTCCAGCGCCTTCTCTTTATCCTGATCTAATTCCTGAAGACCTCTAACCGGTTCATCCATACCCATGTTCCCCCCTCTCCCCATGATACTACACTAAGGTATAACATAGAAAACGCCCCCGGAGATTCCGGAGGCGTGAAAAAGCACGATCCCTGCACCAAAGCTTACTGATGCTTAGCGATAAGGCTCTTCAGAGCGTCTTTCGAGTTCAAACCGACCACTTTATCGACCGGTTGTCCGTCCTTGAAGAGGATAAGCGTCGGAATGCTCATCACGCCAAAGCGGGAAGCCGATTCTGGATTATCGTCAACATTGACTTTAGCGATCTTGACAGAATCGCCTACTTCAGCTGCCAGATCTTCCAGAATAGGAGCGATCATTTTGCAAGGACCGCACCATGGAGCCCAGAAATCAACCAGAACGGTTCCTGTGCTTTCCACTTCATTATTGAAAGTTTGATCGGATACGTTAACGATTGCCATATAAATCTCCTCCTTCATGTTAAGGGCATGTATAACATGTTCATTAAACATGGTTTGTGTCATACATATTGAATAATGCCGCTAAAAATTAGCGTCATTCAAAGTATACCACAAATATATAGCAAATGAAAAATCGTACTCCCTGCTTGTTCTTTACAAATCGTTGAACGTTTGGTTATACTAATAATAACCCAAAACCGTTTTGTCTATGACGTATTTCATTGATAAATATTATTTTTCGAGGAGGCCCCATCGCCATGGACGCAAATACGCACGTAAATGACCCGCGGGAGCACATTAACGAAGAACCGCGTAACGATTTGTTTGACCTGATGAATGGCTTTTTTGGCATGCTGACGGTCATGGTCGTTATTTTCTTCGGCATGGTCATTTTTAAGTTTCTAGCCAGCTAATGATGAGCGAATCATCAACGGCAGCACGGGTCTCCTAGGCAAGCTTATACATAAGGAACCCTTTGCAGCATGAAGAATAGCAGACCGAGCGTACAGCTCCGGCCTGCTATTTTTTTGTCCTGATATTTCTTATTTCTGTCCCCGCTTGTTCACGCCGCGAACCGGAACTACCTCCACGAACGGTGCGATACGATCCATAAGACGTTGTCCCTTATGAAGTTCTTCCCCTTCCTTGCTCGTAAAGCTAAGGTGCTTCTCGAGACCGCCGAGCGAGTAATTCGACGTATAGAAGGTCGGCTTCCGGTTCATGCGGAAATTCAGAATCGAACCCATCACATGATCGCGGACCCAGGGATTCAAATTCTCAGCGCCGATATCATCGAAAATGAGCAGGTCAGCCTGCTTCATCACTTCCACGGTTTCCTTCAGTTTCTGGCTGTCCTGGAACATCGACTTCAAATCTTCAACGAATTCCGGCATATAGACGATAACCCCGGAATATCCCGCTTTGGCCAGTTCATGCAGCAGATAACACATCAGGAATGTCTTGCCTGTCCCAAAATGGCCTTCCAAATACAACCCCCGAGGCGATAATCCGTTCTCCTTCACCTCATTGATGTATTGGAATACCCGGCCCACCGCTGGTGCCCGATCCAAATCCTTGGTCATGATCTCTACTTCGCTATAGCCTTCCTCCAGCGCCCGCTCATCTACGTAGAAGCTATGGATCCGTTTCTTGATGGCGAGCTCCCGTTCCCGCTGGATCTGCAGGTTGCAGGGCACTTGCCGGTCGCTGATCGCAGCATCCCCGTGGAGCGAATCAACCGTTAGCTTCGTATAATGGCCGGGAAAATCATTCGGGCAGCGATCAAGTCCCGGACAGCTGTCACAGTGACGCGAACTTCGCACATATTGGTAGAGCTTGGCCATATTTAGCGTAAGCTGCTCGTCCCTCAGCTCAGGATAACGAGCTCTTAGCTCCAGCACCAGCGGATCGCTCATCAGCTTCGCCGTCAATTCCTCCGAACGCCGGCGCAGCACCGGGCTTTTCATCTGCGTCAGCAGTTCTCCGAGTGATTCCATAAGCTAACATTCACCTTCCTTATGACGTGCTTCTTAATCCATACTTCCTTATTTGCTTGCTTTATTTTGTTTACTGGCCTGCATTTGCTCAGCCATTCTGAGCAGCTCAGCAAATTCCTCTTCGGTTACTGCCTCCCCGTTCGCCGAGCTCTCCACGATCGGAATGTCCGGCTTCGCCGCGCCTGTTCTGCCGTAAGCACGGCTTCTTCCCGCCGCGGCCTGGGGCGCTGCCCCGCTGCTCTTCTCTTTACGGATCTTCGCTTGATTGCGAATATATTGAACGGCCTTCTCGTAAGAATCGATGCGCTTAAGCAGCATATTTGCAGCGATCGCATCCACGAAATTGCGGTTGATCCGCTGCTCTCCGCCCGAAGTCAGCAATTCCATCAAATAATGGATCAGCACGTTAATGACTTCGCCGGGCAGCTTGTAGTTCAGATCGATTTTCTCGAAAATATCCAGCAGATTATCGGGCACGGAGCCCGGGAAAAACGTCTTCAGCAGCCGGGTATACGGCTCATTGCGCAGCATCATATTGTACTGATGAATATCGCACTTGCTGCGGAACTGCGGAGGAACTTCGACGTAATACTCCATTTGAACGGCAACCTCCTCCGGCATCCCTTCGCCGGCAGCCGTTTCGGAGGCGCGCAGAGCTACGACCTTGGCATAAGCGACCTCTCTTTCGTCCTTCCGCCGCTTGCCTTGCCTGAAATGAAGATTCGCTTTATGCTGCAGGCTTTCCAGCAGCAGGCTGCCGTCAGGCCCGAATACGCCATCCTCATCCAGCAGGCGGCATAGGTCCTGCACGCTAAGCTCATATTTGCGGGCGACATAATTGGCGATTCCCATTCCTTCGGAATTGAAACGCAGCCCCTCCACAAAAGCCCGGTTCGCTGATTCCCGCGGAAAACGGATAATGATGTCGGCATAATTGATCGCCTCTTCCTCAGCGCCCTGCAAACCCCCGGGCTGCCTGGACATGGAAGATTCGGCAATCGCCTGTTCCAGCTCGTAATCAATCGCATGCGTGTTCAGTTCAAATATGTCATAGAAAGGCACTGAAATGTTCTCTTTATTGTAGGCCATTCCAGTCCATTCAGGCGGCTCCTCGCAGAACATTCGCTCCCGCAGCGCAAGGACGGCGAACTTGCCGATCTTGTCGCGGAGCAGCAAGGTCAAATGCTGGGTACGGAAAAAATCGGCAGGAGAAAGCGGGGCCTGCAGCTCGTATTCGTAAATGTAGTCATCCCTTTCCGGTATGTACAAACGACTTGTCTGCAGGAGCCCAACCGCCTCCAGCTTTGATGCCTGTTCAATTAAATATTTACGCCCCTTCTCGCTCGGCTCAAGACCCAGCGTAAGAAACAGCTCCCGCTGCTGCTCGATCGGGGAATATCCGACCTGCTCCAAAGAGACGCGTTCGGCAAGCAGGCGGTAAAAGCCGATGGCAAACGCGCCAGCCATCGGCTGATAAACCAGACTAAGCATTCTGCCGTCGACAGCGCTGAGGCCGAAGTCGCGGTATACGCAATAACGGTGGTTCTCGGTAAAGTGCAGCATATTGTTGATGCGCATGATTTCTTCGCTCCTTCCCAGCTCACGTACGTGTAGACTTTCTCTATTCTATCACAAAAGCATTCTCCCTGAATCGGGAATACCCTACAAATTTCGCCGAAAAACATAGTCTCCCAGCACGGCAGACGGTGTTTCTTCCTCTTATTCCTGAATGCTTCCGCTGCCGATAAATTTGCGGAATGCGGCTTGCTCCGCCGCAGAAGGAGACTTTCTCTGCAGGAAGGAACGCACCACTTCAATCGGAATTCCCGCCTCCTTGGCCGTCACGAGCAATTTGAACCAATCTGCAGACTCTTGCTCGGCTACTTCCCCGCATCCCGCAACCTGCACGGCCTTGTTCATCACCCATCGCCTCCTAAATTATCAATTCCAGAAATTTGAAGATATCAAAAGCTTGATGGAGCAATAATGATAATTATGTTCTTTATAGAGAACATTTGGCTGTATTTGCAGGTTTATATTTTGCTCTAAACCGTTTATATTGAGTTCAATTGTTGTTCTTAATAACGAACAAACGATGCGAAACCATCTTCCGGAAAGGAGGAACCCTTTTGCGCAGCACTAAGGCTCCCACGGTTTGCAAGCGAAGGAAGCCGCGACAAAAGCCGTTACTGAAAACACTCCTCCTGCTATCCGGGCTTCTACTTTATCTCCCAGGTCAAATCGGTACCACCTATGGCGAGTTTTCAAGCTTTAGCGACACTGCCTTTACTGTTCAGGCCTGCCCTGTATTCCCCGGCGTAATCGAGAACGGGCTCTCCGAAATGCATGCTCATTTCCGGAATGCAAGCGCTCTCACAAGTCAGCTCCAACTTTTGACCCCCTCGTCTTTTTTTGAACCTGCTATGGACACACCTGATACGGCTGCACCTGTCCTCAATTCATCTGCAACAGACGCTACCTATCTGGAACCGGAACTGGACCTCTTAAGCCGATTAAGTCTCTTTGAACTTGAATCTGCTGCGGAGAATACATCTCTGAAGATAAGCATCCTCCAGGTAAAGATTAGTGAAATGAACGACAGGCTTGCTAGCTCAGCCGCTTCCTTCCACGAGCTTAAGTATGAACTTGCGTCCGGATCCGCGTCCTTGAACCATATGATCCGGCTAATCAGTGATATTCCGGCCAACTGTGCCCGGATCTCCGGGATGGGCTTGCTCAAGGAGCTAGAATTGTTCTCTGACTCGGATACTCCGCTATCACCCCAGCTCTCTGCTTCCTTAGCCGATCTCATCGAATACTTGCGACAAGTATATGATGCCGGGATTGCGGTTCAGAACGTCCCGAATTCGCTCACAAATCAACTGGGGTCGGCGAAAGATTACTATCCCATGCCCAGAGAAGCAACCGGCGATGCGGTAAGCCAGGAGCTGCTTCAATGCTACGAAGCCTCGCAGCGCTCGCTGGAAGCCGAGTTACGGGACAGTACGGCAGAGCTTCGTATTCTGAAATCGCGCTTATCGGCGATCCAAGCTTCCGCTGAGGAGAATCGTCTGCAGGATGTCGAAAAGACTGTCCAAGAGGAGGGAAACTTTGCAGCTGCCGAGGAACAACCCGTAACTTCAGAAGAGGATCGTCCTGAGATGGAGGCAGAAGAAGCTAAAGAAGCTGAAGACGCGGCAGCGCCAATAATCCTGACGGAAGAACAATTCAGTAATGAAGGTCAACCCGCCGAGGGGAGTACGCAGGACGCTCAGTAAAGAGGTATTACAAAGTGAAAAATAGGGCGGAATGGAGGAAGGATCAATGAGGCTGCTATGGAAGCTGGCTGCTCAAACGGTTTATTACTTGACCGCTGCGGTTTGCCTGACGGTTCTCGGTTCAGTACTGTTGTCCAGAATAACTGGCGGTGAGCCGAATTTCTACGGATATCAGCTAAAAACAGTATTATCCGGTTCGATGGAACCCACGATTCGAACGGGATCAGTCATCGCCATTTCTCCACATCATGCTGGAACGGGGATTCCTTTCCAGGCCGGGGATATCATCACGTACCGGGCCGATGAACAGCGGCTAATTACCCACAGGATCATCGAGGTCAGAAGCAGCGAAGCTGGCGGCCAGATAATGTACCGTACCCAGGGAGACAACAATGATGCTCCCGACAGCGCGCTCGTTGTCCCGTCCAATATCGTCGGCGTTTATACCGGATTCACCATCCCGTACGCTGGGTATTTGCTACGCTTTGCCGGCAGCAAAGCCGGCAGCCTTCTCCTCCTTGTCGTTCCAGGGTTGATACTCCTTCTCTATGGCGCTTGCTCCATATGGAAGGCCCTATCCCAACTTGAGCAAGGCTCCGGCGTTCAAGCCGATTCAGGGGCCGATGCGCCAAAATAGATTTTTAAATTACCCGGTTGTTGTCCTTATGCCCGTCATAAGGCCGCAATATATCAATTATCCTTAAGGAGGAGCTTGATTATGGGAATCAAGAAAACATTAGGTCTCGGTATGGCAACGGCCGCTTTAGGTCTGGCATTGATTGGCGGAGGAACGTTCGCTTACTTCAGCGATTCGGTGGAAACGTCGGGGACTTTCGCTTCAGGGACGCTTGACTTGAATGCGGAGCCCACCGTAGTCATCAACCTCGACAACATCAAGCCTGGCGACTATGGGATCCGGACCTTCAAGCTGTTTAACAACGGTACGCTGGATATTGAGAAGGTCCTTCTCCATACTTCCTACAGTGTGACCAATATGGCGGGAGCCCCGGCAAATACGGACGACTTCGGAAAACACATTAAGGTGATGTTCTTAACCAATCTCGACAAACAGGAAGACGTCATATATGAAACGACGCTTTACGAACTGCAATCCCTGGCACCGGACGCGGTAGATAACAAATGGCAGGAGTGGTTCGAAGAACGGGGCGGGCTAAAAGCCGGAACCTCGGATAATCTCATCGTCAAATTTGAATTTGTGGATAACAACGAGGATCAAAACCAGTTCCAAGGAGACGCCCTCCAGCTGAAATGGACCTTTGAGGCGCGGCAAGGAACCGGCACGGCTAAATAGTCCGCTACTTCCCCGTCCCGGACACCTTTTTCCGTCATCCGCGGATCAGGGTGTCCTTTTGCCGTCCGTTTTTGTCGGTTGCTGCACATTTTGTTATAATAGTTTTAGAAATATCTTCTATTAAGATAGAGAGGCGTCGTCCTTATGGCAGAACACATTGGAGAGCGCATTCAAAAATTCCGCCTGGAGCAGGAAATGTCGTTATCGGAGCTAGCCGAAAAAGCGGATGTCGCCAAGTCCTACTTAAGCAACGTCGAACGGAACATACAGGGCAATCCTTCCATTCAATTCATCGAGAAGGTCGCTTTCGCGCTGAATGTTACGATTCCCATGCTGCTGTTTGAAGATCAGCGCGCTGACCATCTGCTCGATCCGGAGTGGTCTCTGCTTGTACAGGAAGCGATAGACTCAGGGATCAGCAAGCAGGAGTTCAAGGAATTTCTGGAGTTTCAGAAGTGGAAGCAAGGTCAAGGCAGGAACGCGGAGTGGAAATAACATGATATAAAAACAAAGCTCCGGGCTACAAGCCCGGGGCTTTTCTATAAGACGTTGCATCTTGCCGTCAGAAGCGGCGGCTAGAACATTTTGTACCCGCCTTGGCGCAGCTTGCGGATCGTCCAGCCGCTCAGGATCGCGCCGAGCAGTCCGGCGATCGCCGTCAAATAATCAACGAGGCGATAGGAGGCGACGTAAGTCCAGAAGTTCTGCTCATGGTTCCATAGCGAGTATACCACGATCGGTAGAATGACAATAATGAATACATAGGCCGGAAACCATGTTGTTTTCATCAGCATATTAAGAATGAAACCGATACCGAACATCATCACGAAAAATAACACCATCAATATGAATACGACTAGCCAACCCATTGTTTCCCCAACCCTTCTTCAACAAGCTCAATAAGCTAGATCACATCTTTTTGCACTAGTAGTAAGTTTACTAGAAAAGATGTTGCGAAGCAACGAACTTTGCGTGAATAGATTGTGAATGGATTTGCCCCCTTGCCAGCCATAGGATACAATAGGATCAATGTATTCTACACTTGGAATTATAGGAAACCTTAGGAGTGATCATAAATGAATGAAGCAGCATTAACCCTGGAGGGCTGGTATGCCCTGCACGATTTCCGCTCCATGAACTGGACGGCCTGGAGAGAGGCCGACGATGAGACGCGCGCTGTCGCGTTGGAGGAGCTTCACGCTTTCTTGCAGGAATGGGGCAGCGTGGAACAATCCAAGAACGGAAGCACAGCAGTTTACTCTGTTGTAGGCCAAAAAGCTGACTTTGTATTCATGCATCTCCGCGAGACGCTCGAAGAGCTTAACGCGCTGGAGAACGCCTTTAACAAGACGACTTTTGCAGAGTATACAGTCAAAGCCTACTCATACGTCAGCGTTGTCGAGCTTAGCAACTACCTGGCATCCGGAGGCGGCGACCCTAAAGCCAATCCGGAAGTTATGGCGAGATTGCAGCCGATTCTGCCTAAATCAAAATATATCTGCTTCTACCCGATGAATAAGAAACGCGATCTAAGTGACAACTGGTACATGCTGTCGATGGATGAGCGCCGGGCGATGATGCGCAGCCATGGTCTGATCGGCCGCAGCTATGCCGGAAAAGTGAAGCAGATCATTACCGGTTCCGTCGGACTGGATGATTGGGAATGGGGAGTCACCCTTTTCTCCGACGATGCTCTGCAGTTCAAAAAACTCGTCTACGAAATGCGCTTCGATGAAGTTAGCGCCCGTTTCGGTGAGTTCGGCTCATTCTACGTTGGCAATTTGCTGAATGAGCAGCTTTTCGAGGAAATGCTAAAGCTGTAATTCAGGCGATAAACCTAAGAAGGGGTGTTCCAGCAATGCTGGAACACCCCTTTATGTTTGAAATGATTATTCCTCTGCGTCCCGCAGCGATTCCAGAAACTCCGCCGTCGCACGGTCACGGGCTCTACCCTTCTCCTTCAATCTTTCGATTGCCGGAAGAATAAGAATGTCGACTTCCTTCTGCACATGATAAGCCAGATCGTATTTTTGCTGCGACTCCAAATAAGAACCGACCTCCATCAAGGCATTGTACCTGTCAAGCTCATCACGCGTCAACAGACCTCGCACCTGAACACTGCAATGGCGCATTTTACAGGAATCTGCCTTTCTTCAGAACGAGCGGAATGCCGCCAATCGTAAAGAGGTAGCGCATGTCCACTGCTTTTTTCAATTGAGCTGCTACCCAGCCTTTATATTTCTTGCCGAATGCGGAAGCGATGGCTTCGCCCTTACCTAGGGAAGCAACGGTACCTTTGTTGCTGAACACGAATTTCTTCAGCTCTTTGCCGCGGATCGAAGCTACGACATTCTGTGCGCAGGTTACGCCCTGCTGCATGGCAATTTGAGCCGTTGGCGGGTAAGGACGGCCTTCCGGATTAAACATCAGCGAGTTGTCTCCGATAATAAATACATTGTCGTGCTCCGGCGCACGCAGGTAATCATCGATTTTCACACGGCCGCGAGCGGTTTCGAAACCGGCTGCCTCGATCAAGCGGTTACCGCGGATACCCCCGGTCCACACGACGGTCGCTGCTTTAATCTCTTCGCCAGTAGCAAGAATAACACCGTCTGGCGTACATTCTTTGATCGCTACGCCGATTTTGAACTGAACACCCTTCTTACGCAGTACGTCCATGGCATATTCCACCAGTTCAGGGTCGAAGCCCGGAAGAGCCGTAGGAGCTGCCTCTACGTTATATACGTTAACCAGATTTGGATCTACATCATAAGCTTTGCACAATTCAGGCACTCGGTCGGCCAGCTCGGCAACAAATTCGATGCCGCTGAAGCCCGCGCCGCCTACTACGAAGTTCAAGCGGTCTGTACGGCTTTCGTCTGTTTTGTACAGTGCAAATTGGTATTCGATATGTTGACGGATCAAGCGAACCGAGTTAATACTGCGGATTGGCATTGCATATTCGCCAAGTCCAGGAATACCAAAAGATTCAGGCTCCCCGCCAAGCGCGATAACCAGGTAATCGTAAGACAGGGTCCCGTCTTGAAGCACGACCTTCTTGTCCGCGATGCGAATTTCCTGAACATTCGATTTCACCAGATCGATTTTGAACTCGTCGATCAGCTTGGAGATCGGAACGCGAGTATTCTCGATCGAATCCGTTCCTGCTGCAGGCATGTGCAGATGCGTCGTGAAATAATGATAATCATGACGGTTGACCAGCGTTACGTCGGCTTCATTGTAGTTTAATTCTTTCTGCAAACGCTGAGCCGTCAGGATACCGCCATAGCCTGCTCCAAGAATAACAATTTTAGGTATGGTACTCATGAGTTTGTTCTCCTTCCAGTATGGACACTCTATATTTTAAATAAAACCAAAAACTGAAAATGTGAAAATTAACACATAAAAATATAGTCTCTGGTAATTATCCATAACTTATGCGCGACGCGGAATGCGACATTTGTCACATCAATTTTAAACCTTTATCACCGTTTTATCAAAAAAAAAATGTTCCTAATCATAATAGTTACCTATTTCGTCACATTTATGTGCGCACACAATTTGAATGATATCCACTTTTCTATAAAAGATCAAGTCTTATTTTACGCGGTTTTAGCGGGTTTTCAGTCATAAATCGAGCTGAAAAAACTGCCATAATGCGTTCACTTTGCAACTGTAAGGCGGACGCTTATAATAAAGTAGAATTGACATTATGAATGTTTGAATACTATCTGGAGGTGTTTGCCAGTGTCATCCTTGAATTCCGGGAGTGAATTTACAGACCTGCTTATCGTCGGGGGAGGTCCGGCAGGCATGTTTGCCGCATTTTACGGCGGCATGAGAAAAGCATCGGTCAAATTAATCGAAAGTATGCCTCAGCTTGGGGGACAAGTAGCCGCCCTCTACCCTGAGAAATATATTTACGATATCGCTGGTTTTCCTAAAGTAACCGGCCAGGAGCTCGTTAACAACCTGAATGAACAGCTCAAGCTATTCAATCCAGACGTACGTCTAGGGGAGACAGTGCTGCGCATCGAGAAAAAAGATGAACGCCACTTTGTCGTTACGACAGACAAAGACGTCCATTACGCGCGGGCCATCATTATTACGGCAGGCGTCGGGGCGTTCAAGCCGCGTCGTCTGGAGCTTGAAGAGGCTCCGCGTTTCGAACAGACCAACCTGCACTATTTCGTCAGCGATTTAAACCGATTCCGCGGACGCAAGGTGCTCATTAGCGGCGGCGGGGACTCCGCTGTGGATTGGGCGCTCATGCTCGAACCGATCGCAGAGCAGGTTACGCTTATCCATCGCCGTGATAAATTCCGGGCGCATGAGCACAGTGTAGAAAATCTGATGAATTCCAAAGTTCGCGTCATTACCCCTACCGAAATCGTGGCATTGCACGGAGACGAACACATCGAACGCGTCACTCTGGCTCATACGAAAACAAAAGAGACGCAGGAGATCGAAGTGGACGATGTCGTCGTCAACTTTGGATTCGTATCCGCGCTTGGTCCAATCGCCGAGTGGGGGCTTGAAATCGAATCTAATTCCATCGTTGTCGATTCCAGAATGGAAACCTCGATCCCTGGCATATTTGCCGCTGGCGACATTACGACCTATCCCGGCAAGCTTGACTTGATTGCTGTCGGATTCGGCGAAGCCCCTACGGCTGTAAATAACGCCAAAGTTTACGTCGACCCGGAAGCGAAGTTATCCCCAGGTCACAGCAGCAATTTGAAATTGTAGAGTCATAACAACGGTCCACAAAGGGTATCTTACCTATACGGATGACATCATGCCGTAAAGGAGGGATACCCTTTGTCCTATATATGCCCGTTATGCAACGGATTAGCTCCACTGACAGCAGCTTGTCCCGACTGCGGCAGCACGCTGGAGCATGCCGGAAGGAAGCAGGACTACACTGGTCCCTACAGTCCCTATGGCTCAGCCGACCAATATAACTCGGTCATCTCCTCTCTCCAGCCCGAAGGCTGTGAGCATGTCGTGCAGTGTCCGCACTGTCATGAAGCTTATATTTATCATGTCAACGCATGGCCAGCGCCTTAAGATAACGCTGTGCCACAAGATTGGTCGATTAATGTACTATTGTTAGATTGATTTCCAGGTTACGCTTATGGATTTCTGCCAACAGAAGAGCAATGAACTCCATGTCTAGCTGCAATTCTGTAGCCATATGATAGGATTCGAGAAGCATTTCGTCTGTTAACATCGCCATTGGTAACACATCCCTTCTATTTTTTTCCTAATTTCATATAAAGATCATATCAAGAAATGAAGAGTGGAACAAGCGTTCTGTTATCCACAAACAGCTGTGGAAATCCTGTGAATAACATGTGTGTAATTGTCTAAAACAGTTGAATTATATATTGGGGTAATGTGGATAAAAGTTATTCACAGGTTACACAGCCCGTTTTTTCGTCAAAAAAAATTTAATTGTAAATAAACACTCTATTAATACTTACCTAAAACATTACCCAAATAAACACATTTTTGTAATGTTATTGTGGACGAGTGTTAACTTCAAAAATCCAAATCCTGCCGCTTGTATCAATGCCATAATCAAAGCCCAGCTGTCCAACGCCAGGGAAAGCCGACTCCATGATGGCAATGCACTTATTGGTCAAGGAACGCATTTCTGCGCGTTTTTTGCGGGTGGAGACATTGCCGAGAGAACGTCTCAACCCTTCTCCCGCGCTAAGCTGAGTGCCGCCTTTGGACAGATTCGTTACGAACAGCCCCGGACGGGCAAGCCGTCCCAGCATGGAGCGATATACCCACTTTCCGTTCTGCTTGACAACCTTGACCCGGTAATCGATAGGTCTTCCCTGGATTCTCGCGAGATGGATGCCCTGCTGAATGATATATTTTCGGCCAACCCTAGTTCTATTCAACGCCTGAAACATGGCGTCAAAGCTTTTAAAATGTCGGCTTTGAGACATATAGGTGAAACCATAGATTCCACCCTTTTGGGTAACCTTTATAACACCGTATCCGCCGCCGCCGCGAACCGGTTTAATAACCGCCATCCCGAACTGCTGCAGCACGCTCCGCAGAGCCTCTCCACTATATATCCGGGTCTGCGGCACATGAAACGCTACCTCGGGGTTTCTTAGCAGTGCTTCGGTTTTCAACCATTTATCGGCCAACTGTCTTCCCGCCATGACACTCTCCCCTTTCTGGCGTTTATATTGGCGTTATACTATAGTCGTATTCAGGACAAGGCTGTTGTTCTTGTATGATTGTCCGACAGCGGTCGCCTGTTTTATCAGAGCCGTTTTTCTTTGCAAAATCCAGGTTTTGACGTATAGTAATTTTGGTGCAGTGTTATTTCGGAATGGAAAAAGGAGGATCATGTTTTGGAAACGGATTTTACCGCGTCGCTGTTCGGGGTATTGTACTGGGTTGCTATGATTGCGATGTCACTCGTACTCATTGCAATTACTGTTGCGGTATTCGCCATAGGCATTAAATTTATCAAAAGCTCGCGTAAATTGCTGGGCGGGGGCTCCATTTTGTTTTCGCTCATCGCCGCAGCCATGATCATAGTTATGGTAAAGAGGCAATTTTTTTAATTTAAAGCTCCATGCACAAGTGGATTCATGCGGCTCTTGCTCTACCAAGGCTGAGGCATGGATCTTTTTTTTGAAATTTGCTGAAACCAAATTTTATTTATACGTATTACTAATAATAGAAACAACTAGGTTGCTGACAGGGGGGCCATTTTTTCATGAGTAGTACGGAAGGCTGGAATCAACGGTTCAAGAAGTTTTTCATTAATAATCGCTTCGTATTGTTTTTGCTTGTGCTGCTGCTGATTGGTTTGAATATCTTCGTTCTGACCAAAATATCATTCGTATTCAAACCTCTGATTGTGCTGCTGAAGACCGTACTGATTCCCGTGCTGTTAACGGGAGCGATCTTCTACTTGCTGAATCCGCTCGTAAATTGGCTGGAGCGCAAAGGCATTCCGCGTGCCTATACGATCGTAGCGCTATATTTGTTCATCATCGGGATAATTACTATTGTGATCATATCCGTTATACCGCTCGTTCAAGAGCAGGTGAACGGCCTGATACAAAACTTCCCGAAATACAGCTATGAAGTGCAGCTTCAGTTCGAAGCCCTTATCGGCAGCGATTTCTATCATCAATTTCAGCAGTCCACCGGCTTCAATCTGACCGATGTAGCCCAGAAGCTGTCCGAGCGGGCGTCCTCGATTGCGCAAAATGCCTTTAGCAGTATCGGCGGGTTTGTCGGTGCAGTCGTCGACATCGTGCTTACCTTGGTGACAGTGCCGTTCATCCTGTTCTATCTGCTGAAAGACGGGAAGAAGCTGCCCAACTATATCCTGCGCTTCGTGCCAGTGAAGCTCCGCGAGCAGACCCATCGCGTGATGACGGAAGCGAACGGGCAAATCAGCTCCTACATTCGCGGGCAGATCATCGTCAGCTTCTGTATCGGGGTTCTGCTGTATATCGGCTTCCTCATTATCGGGCTTGATTATTCCCTGGTGCTGGCCATTATCGCATCCTTTACCAGCATCGTTCCGTATTTGGGTCCGGCCATCGCGATAACGCCTGCTTTGATTATCGCGATCGTTACATCCCCGTTCATGCTTCTGAAGCTGATTATCGTATGGACCGTGGTCCAACTGATTGAAGGGAAGTTCATCTCCCCGCAAATTATGGGCAAAACGCTGCGGGTTCATCCGATCACGATCATCTTCGTGATCTTGACGGCCGGTAATCTGTTCGGCGTGCTTGGAGTCATCCTTGCCGTTCCTGGCTATGCTGTGCTAAAGGTCATCTGCACCCACCTCTTCCAATGGTTTGAGCAGCGCTCCAAGCTTTATGAGGAGGAAGACGATGCCGGTGAGAACCTAACAGGTGTAGAGGTAACCGTTAACGTAGCTGCTCCTGGCGCCCAAGGCGCAGGCAAGGTAGAGCAGGAATAACACAAATAAACCGCATTCCTTGAGGAATGCGGTTTGTTTGCTTCACTTGCTGCGGCTTTTTCCGGTTACTGACACCAAGATAATCCTTTAGAGCATTCAATATATGAGAGTAGTTAAACCTATCTATCAATCACAAACTTCCGGTTTGCCTTCCTCGTCCCGCATGCGGAACGACTGGCCGCAACCGCAGGAAGCTATCGCATTCGGATTATGGATCGTGAAGCCGCCGCTCATGCCGGATTCCTTGAAATCGATCTCCAGCCCGTTCAAGTAGCGGATGCTGTCTTTATCCACAACGACCTTCAGGCCGTTAACATCCATATGCACATCTTCCTCGCTCTCCTGGTCATCCAGGCCCATTCCATATGAGAAACCGCTGCATCCGCCCTCATTCACACCAAGACGAAGGAACATATCCGGTGTCTCCTCCTGCTCCAGCATCTGCTTAATGCGGGCCATTGCGCTATCTGAAATGTTAATCATCTGTCTTCACACTCCTTATCCTTACTTTATTAAAGTATACTCCACATCACCGTCCCTCTCAAGATATGTGATTTTTATTACATTTTGTTGCCCACTTACAATGGGAAGTTTATAATAGGGGAGGTGGTGGTACATACTGTCTAATTGGATGCTCTCCAGCTGCGCCGAAGCCGGCGGTCGGGACTCTTCTCATCCGATTATGCCAGCGCCGCCGGAGTCATCTTATGGAAACGGAGGTCATTATTTCATGTCTATTGCAATCAGCCCGAATATCGACAGCAAAATGGCGGACATCGTAGCGAAGGTCCGGCAAGGACAGCGTCTGACGCTGGAGGATGGGGTATATTTATATGAAAGCGATGATTTGTTGACCATTGGTCAGTTAGCTAACGAGGTCAATCTAAGGAAAAACGGCCGCAAAGTCTATTTTATCGAAAATATGAGCTTGTACTTTACGAACGTATGCGAATCCTACTGCGCCTTTTGTAATTTCCGCAAGGATCAAGGAGAGGAAGGCTCTTATACACTATCCGGCGAAGAGATGGTCGCTTATGTGGAGCAGCACATCCACCCGGGCATCCGTGAATTCCATATCGTTGGCGGCCACAACAATCATGTGCCGTTTCAATATTATGTAGATTCTCTCAAAGCGCTGAACGAGCGCTTCCCGGAAGTAACGCTCAAGGCTTATACCGCAGCGGAAATTGAATTTTTCACGCGAATCAGCGGCCTGAGTACACGGGAAGTATTAATCGAACTGCAAAAGGCCGGACTTCAGTCCCTGACTGGCGGAGGAGCGGAGATTTTGTCCGACCAATACCGAGAAAAAATGAAAGTCGATAAAGCGAACGTCGACCAATACCTCGATGTTCACCGTACGGCGCACCAGCTTGGCATGAAGACACATACGACAATGCTCTACGGAGCTATCGAGACCCACGAGGACCGCATCCGCCACATGCTGCAGATTCGCGATCTTCAGGATGAGACGAACGGCTTCATGGTCTTCATCCCGCTATCGATGCAGCCGCGGAACAAAAATGCCGGAATCACCCGCCGCAACTCGGCCTATGAGGATTTGAAGACGATCGCGATCAGCAGGCTGATGCTTGATAATATTCAGCACATCAAAGCTTATTTTATCAACATCGGTGTACAGCTGACCCAAGTCGCGCTAACCTTCGGCGCGTCGGACGTGCACGGAACGATCATTAAAGAACGGATCAGCCATGCTGCGGGAGCACTCACTCCCGAAGGACTGACCCGCAAAGAGCTGATTTGGCTGATTCAAGGGGCCGGACGCATTCCGGTAGAACGGGACACCTTCTATAACGAGATTCAGATTTACGAATAGAGCATCACTGACAGCCTTCAGGCTTCACGATGCAACACAGCGAGCGCTCTGAAGAACCGGATAGAAAGGACATCGGTGAGATGAAACAATTCGTTATTCTTGGTGGAGGCTATGGTGGAACTGCCGTTATTCATGAACTGTTCAAGGGATTTATTCCCTCCGACGTTCAAGTCATTTTAGTAGACCGGATGCCGTTTCAAAGCTTGAAGACCGAGTATTATGCTTTAGCCGCTGGAACGGCTTCCGATTATGAGCTGCGCGTACCGTTTCCGAGCTACTCGGGATTACAGATCAAATACGGGGAAATTAGCTCGATTGATTTAGACAGCCGTTTCATTCATTTTGAAGAGGGCGATCCGCTGGAATATGATCAGCTCGTTATCGCTCTCGGCTGTACCGATAATTATCATGGCATTCCTGGAGCACAGGAGCACTCCTATGGCATTCAGTCCTTTTCCGCTGTGCGTGAAGCCTACCTGCAGCTTAACAACATCAAGCCCTACGGTAAAGTGAACGTGGTAGGCGGAGGACTCAGCGGAGTGGAAATTGCCGCTGAGCTGAGGGAGAGCCGCCCGGATCTCAATATCAGCATCATCGACCGCGGCGCGCGGGTACTGTCGGCATTCCCGCCGAAAGTGTCGGGCTATGTTACCAATTGGTTCGAGGAGCATGATGTAGAGACATTATCCAACATTTCCACAACCGGACTGGAAAAGGGGGTCATCTATCATGCTGACGGCGAGATAGCCTCCGACGTGACCATTTGGACGGCAGGGATCCAGCCCCCTGCCCTCGTGCGAAACCTGGAAGTCGGCAAGGATCGTCAGGGACGGGTATTGCTGAACGAATACTATCAAATTCCCGAGCATCCTGAGGTCTACGTATGCGGCGACTGCGCCAGCCTTCCTTTTGCTCCGAGCGCTCAAGCAGCCGAAGGTCAAGGCCAGCAAATCGCCCAGATCGCCTCGGCGTTATGGCGCGGCGAGCAGCCGAAGCTCCAGAAGCTGAAGCTGAAAGGCACCCTTGGTTCACTGGGCAAAAAGGCTGGATTCGGATTGATGGGCAAAAGGCAAGTAACCGGAAGAGTTCCGCGTATTCTGAAGAGCGGCGTTCTCTGGTTGTCCCGGCATCATATTGGCTAGCCGTTATTATCCAATTTCACGTCAGCTATCCTGCGAATGATGGCATCATATAAAGCACTGGCTGTCTCGGCCTCCACGGTCTCACCGTTGACCAACGCATAAGGCGTCATATAACACATGCCGCAGCCGGTGAGGCAGCCGTATTCGTAAACCTCGCAATCTGGATGCTGCTCTAGCCTTTTCATAATTTCATCCGTTCCGAAATGGGCATTGTTCGCGCAAAATTCTAGGATTATCTTCAATCTGGGCATCCCCCATTTTATGAACCATTTAATTTTAACCTTATTTGTACTATAATATAGAAAGGAAAGGAGTTGAAAACAATGAGCGAAAATGTACAAGATAAATTGTATGACGAAGTATTGGAAGTTCTGGATAAACTTCGCCCCTTCCTGCAACGTGACGGTGGCGACGTTGAACTCGTCGATGTTGAGGATGGCATCGTTAAGTTGAAGCTGGTAGGCGCATGCGGCAGCTGCCCAAGCTCTACCATCACCCTGAAAGCGGGTATCGAGCGCGCGCTGTTTGAAGAAGTGGAAGGCGTACAAGAGGTCGTCCAAGTATTCTAAACGCAAATAACTCCTTCAGATACAAACTCGAATTCAATTATGGAGTCGTCGGCTCGGCTGACATACAGCTTCCATAATTTTAAGAAACTCGGCTTCTCCGGATCCCCGGAAAGGCCGAGTTTTCTTTTATTTGGCGGAAACTGTCCGCCAGGACCGTAATCGTCAGGTGGGCTTGATCCATGGCCGGATCGGATCGAGTCCGCCGGAAATATCCATAATGTTGCCCGTAATGAAATCGGAATCTTTATGACATAAGAAGGCGATAACCCTGGAAATATCCTCGCCGCTGCCCGGGCGCCCCAAGGGCGTTTCCCCGTCCTGCAGTTGGCGCGCTTCTTCGATCGACATCTCTTTATTGTCCCCGCGAATGTCGCCTGGACAGACCATATTCACGGTAATCCCATATGGCGCCTCCTCTACCGCAAGCGTCTTCGTAAAGGATACGAGCCCCGTTTTGGCCGCGGCATATACTGCGCGATGCGGCCAGGCCCGTGACTCCGCCGCATGTCCAAAGCCGAAATGAATGATTCGCCCCCAGCCCTTGTTCCGCATTCCCTGCAGTACGAAATGATCCAGCAGCATGGTTCCCACCAGATTCCCTTCAATCATGGACAATATTTCAGCCTGGGTATAGTCCGCAAACAAACGCCGTTCCCGAATGAACGGACCTGCATTATTGACGAGAATATCGACGGTTCCCAACTTGGCCGCAACTTCGTTGGCCAACGCCTCGATTTCTTCGCGCTTCGAAATATCGGCTTTTATTGCAATGCAGGATACCCCCAGCCCTTCGATCTGCCGTCTCAGGTCAAATGCTTCAGCTTCGCTATGTACATAGTTCAGTGCGATATGACATCCTTGTTCCGCAAGCGTCAGCGCCGTCCTTCTTCCGAGTCCTTTGGCGCTTCCGGTAATCAGGGCGACTTTTCCCTTCAATGTCCTTCTCCTCCTCATCCTACATACACATATATCAAGTATAAAAGATTTGAAGCATTCCCACAAACAATAAGGTTCAGACCATAAAGCAGCTTCTTCAGACAAAGGAAAGAGCGCAGGAAGAAGGAAATGGGGATACGGTTTAGTTGGATCTTCTGTATTTTTTTATCGCATAGAACCATATTCAGAGAGTTAAATGGAAACCATGCATTGGAAAAAGACTGACTCGTATCATCCTGCCTCTGTATTCATTTTTATGATAAGCAATCCATTTAGATGTACATTTAGCGCCAGTTTTCAGAGCTTAAATACCAAAAATCCATTTATCCTGTAAGATTCGATACCGGATCATATGGAGCATCTAAAAAATCCCGCCCCCCATAAAGGGAGGCGGGGCTTGGAAATTGTGCAAAAGGACGATTTAGAATACAGGAACCAATGCTCCCTCATACGTCTCTTCAATGAACTTTCTTACATCATCCGAAGTCAGAGCTGCCGCCAGCTTCTGGATCGCATCGGAATCCTTGTTGTCCGGACGTGCTACCAGCAGGTTGGTGTAAGGAGATTCCTTATCCTCGATGAACAGGGAATCGCTAACCGGGTTCAGGCCTGCTTCGATCGCATAGTTCGTGTTGATCAAAGCGAAGTCTACTTCATCCAATTGGCGAGGCAGCATAGCCGCATCAAGCTCTTTAATATCTAGATTTTTAGAGTTCTCGACGATGTCCGCTTTCGTTGCCGCAATGCCAGCGCCTTCCTTCAGCTTGATCAAACCTTGTTTCTCCAACAACAGGAGCGCGCGTCCGCCGTTTGTAGCATCGTTTGGAATAGCAACCTTCGCTCCGTCGGCAATTTCATCAGCGGATGTATACTTTTTGGAGTAAGCGCCAAACGGCTCCACGTGAATGCCTACTACAGGAACCAAATCCATGCCGTTTTTCTCGTTTTGATCATCCAGGTACGGCTGATGCTGGAAGTAGTTTGCATCCAGCTGTTTCTCGAACACTTGCACGTTCGGTTGAACATAATCCGTAAATTCTTTGACTTCCAGTTCTACGCCTTCCTCTTTCAATTTCGGAGCGACGAACTTCAGGATGTCGGCATGCGGCACAGTAGCGCCCACAACCAGTTTAACCGGTTCTGCCGGTGCGGATTGCTCCGCGTTTCCAGCGTTGTTCTGCGGAGCCTCTGCCGCACCATTGCCATTGTTTTTGGCATTTCCGCAAGCAGCAAGTACCAGAACAAGTGCCAGCGTCAAGAAAGATAATGTCCATTTTTTCATTGCAGTATGCCCTCCTAATGAATATGTTTTTTTGAATAAGGATGTGCTAGATCTTAAGCAGCACGATATATATTGTAATTCCTTATTTCCGCGTAAAATAAATAACGAAACGATCGCCAATCATTTGCAGCAGCTGCACGAGAATGACCATAAAGACAACCGATACAATCATAACCTCCATCTGGTAGCGGTAATAACCGTACCGGATCGCCAGGTCGCCAAGTCCGCCGCCCCCGACCATCCCGGACATCGCCGTGTAGGAGACAAGCGTTACCGCCGTAATCGTCATTCCGGCGATCAGGCCGGGAAGCGCCTCAGGCAGCAGCACCTTGCGGATGACCTGCAGCGGGGAGGCTCCCATCGCTTGGGAGGCTTCGATAACGCCACGGTCAACTTCACGCAGCGCAGTCTCAACGAGACGTGCGAAGAACGGAGCAGCTCCGATGACCAGCGGAGGGATCGTTCCCTGAACGCCCATCGATACTCCAACGATAGCCCGGGTCAGCGGAATAAGCGCCACGATCAGGATGACGAACGGAACCGACCGGAGAATGTTGACGATAAGCGACAGAACTCTATAGAGCAGGCCGATAAACCAATGGTTGGACCGTGAGAAGCTGTACAGCAGTATCCCGAGCGGCAGGCCGATCAGAAAGGTAAACAAGGTCGCGTAGCCCATCATAAGCAGCGTATCGCCCGTGGCCACGCGCATCTCGTCCCAGTTCACTTTGGAGAAATCCAAATTCGACATTAGCCGATCACCTCCACATCAAGATCGCGTTCCCGCAGCAGTTCCAGCGTCTCATCTACCTTGGCATTGTCTCCTTCGAAGGATACCGTCAGCTGACCGTAAGGCGTATCCTTAATCGTTGAAATCGTGCCCTGCAGGATGGCGAAGTTGACCCCCGTCTCCCGCACGACCTGAGACAGTACGGATTCATAGGTTTTGGCGCCCAGAAATGTGATTCTGACCAATCGCGCCCATGCTGGCAGCGGAACCGAGGATGTCTGTCTAAAGCCTTCGTCGCCGGCAAGCTCCCGGCTGATGAATTCGCGCGTAACCATATGCTGCGGCTTCAGGAACACTTCTGTCACCGGCCCCTCCTCAACGATGCCGCCCTGATGAATGACGGCAACCCGGTCGCAGATGCGCTGAATGACATGCATCTCGTGTGTGATCAGCAGAATGGTCAGATGAAATTTGCGGTTAATCTCCAGCAGCAGATTCAGGATTGAATCCGTCGTCTGCGGATCCAGGGCTGACGTCGCCTCGTCGCAGAGCAGCACGTCAGGGTCGCTGGCGAGCGCCCGGGCGATGCCTACCCGTTGCTTTTGGCCTCCAGACAGCTGGGCAGGATATTTCTTCTGATGCGGAGTCAGGCCGACGAGCTCCAGAAGCTCGTTCACTTTAGCAGCTATTTGCAACTTCGGAACGCCCATCAGCCTCAGCGGAAATGCGATATTGTCATACACGGTCGCCGAGGACAGCAGATTGAAATGCTGGAAAATCATCCCGATTTTCCGGCGCTGCTGCTGGAGCTCTCTCCGCTTCAGCTTGGTCAGCTCTACGCCGCCTACCCAAACCTCGCCCTCCGTCGGCCGCTCCAGCAAATTAATGCAGCGGATGAGCGTACTTTTGCCGGCCCCGGAATGACCGATGACCCCGAATATTTCGCCCTTTTTCACGGTAAGGTTCAGCCCGGACAAAGCAGTGGTCGCTTTTTTTTTGTTGCCGTATGTTTTAGTGAGCTGTTTGAGTTCAATCAAGCTAGTATCCCCCCGTTCACATAAATAGACTCTTTATAAAATTAACCCTTCCGCGACTGGCCGATCATATAAATAAAGAGCCCTGCAGATTCCGAGGGCTCTCTTTACGTAAAGACAATGCCTTCTCATCTACCAAAACCGCCCGCTCTTTAACGCCTGCGATCTTGAAGGAATTAGCACCATGACATTTGCCGAAAGCTGCGGTATCCATGCCACACTTCTTTGCAAATCGGTTGCTGGGCTTCATCGGGCCTTTCCCTCCGCCTCTCTTGATAAGAAAATATGAAATTTTATGAAAGAACATCATTGAATCTTTCTGAAACTATTCTAGAAATAGAGTATAGATTCTTTCCTTGCGTTTGTCAAAGGAAATTACTTTATATCCAGGCGCTGAATCTGTTTAACTTTTTTCCATCTTTGGTTCGTGTAAACAAATACCGTATGCAAGGTCTCGCACACCATCCTATACCCATGCTCCAAATCGTCCAGATTCTTGTCGAGGTCTTCTAGCTCGAGCTTGTTGTTCAGCCCCTGATGCCGCTGCCACAAGTCATCCTGCATTTCCGCGTTCATATAGTGGATTTCGGTATTGCGGCGGCGGCGCAGCACGCTCATCGCTTCCTTGTGCTTGTCCTTAATAGCAAAAAGGTCGTTCGCCAGCTCCGGATGCACCTTCAAATACCTGAATTGACGCAACACTGTGAAATAGGAGAAATGCGCCTTCACTTTGGATGTCTTCAGATCAAACAGCTCGTTCAGCACCGTTCCGAGCTTGTCCAATATGGAGAATACGCGAATGAACCCATCCTTGTAGAAATACACGTACCGGGCATAATCGTTCTTCTCAGCGGGAGACATATCTTCCAGATAATCATGGGTAACCTTCCGCCGAAAATAATTAGCCGCATATTTGCATTGCTCCAGCTCATCAAGAGAAGAAACCAAGCCGTAAATCCATATTTCCAGCTTGCGAAAATCATGCGAGGGATCTAGATGCAGCTCCATTTCTTTACGAAGCAGCTTGATTGTCTTGTGCATGGCTTCCATCGTATCCGCCAATATTCCTTCATTCTGTCGGGGTGGTTCGCCAAGCAGTGCGCGCAGCATATCCATTCCTCGCTTCCTGGATGAGATCATAGCTTTAGTGGTTTGAATCAACTCATACGACCTTTCTTGCGCAGCTTACGATTGACCGGGTTTGATCGCTGTTTCCTGTTTCTGCCCCTGCGCCTGCCCGCTATGCAAACGGCTCATTTGCCAGGTTCGTACGCATAAATAGGACAGAACTCCGAACAAGGCAGCCAACACGACGATATGCGCTAGCGACGTAAACAAATAAACGTGATAATTGTTCATCGTAAAGACGATGCCTGCCCCGGTAAATATCTGAATGACTGCAAGGATCGTCGCAGTCAATCCCAAAGCACGCACCTCGCCGTTGCCGGGATGCTTCCAGTAGGCAATATGCCCCATGATGGCAATGAGGATCATCAGCAGTGCAGCGGCCACCCGGTGGATAAAGGCAATCGCCACGCCGCCCGTCAGTTCTGGAACCAGCTGACCGTTGCAAAGCGGCCATCCTAGACACCCGCCTGCGGAATCGGTATGGCTCACATACGCGCCAATGTATACGACGATATAAGTATAACCAGTCGCCGCCCATACGAGATTGCGGAAGGCCTTGGACACCCGGACTGCCGGAGCCGAAGGAGCCCGTCCCTGCCTGGCTTCATCCTCGCGGATGCCAAGCGCCAGCATGATCGAGCTGGCAAAGGCAATCAGCGAAAAGCCGAAATGCAGCGCCATGACCGCCGACGACGTCGGATAGACGACAGCCATCGCGCCCATAAAAGCCTGAACCATTACAAATATCAGAGCCAGCAGCGCATAGGTCTGCAGGTCTTTGCGGTTCTTGCGGTACCTCCAGAAGGCCACGAACGCCGCGACGGCAAGCAGGCCGGCAGCCCCGCTGACCGCCCGGTGCGAGTACTCGATCAATGAGGCTACCGTGTGGGCCGGAACGAATTTGCCATGGCAGAGCGGCCACTCGTTGCCGCAGCCAAGGCCCGATTCCGTCTTGGTGACAACGCTTCCCCCCAAAGTAGCCAAAAACATGACAAAACAGGAAATATAAGCGATCCATTTCAGTTGCTTCGTGTTCAAAGGTTTCTCACCTGCAATTTAGGATAATAAGAACAGTGTTTCTTATCAATTATTCGTTTTCCAATAAATCATTCTTCATTATAACCGATAAGGAACGGGACGACATAGTGAAACTGTGACAAAATATTCAAAAATAAAACATCGCCCCCCGGTGATTTCGAAGGGCGATGTGATTTTTGTTATTGAGATCAGCTGTTTGAATGGAAAACTACGCAGCCGCCTACTCTTTTCTTTCGGGCGTATCGTGAAGCGTGTGATACACATCCAGCGCTTTGTTCAGGAAATCCTCGATCTCCTCGCGCGACTTCCGCAGCTTGTTCACGAATCTGACCAGCTCTCTTCCATCGGCATAGGCCACAAAGCTCGGAATGCCCAGTATGTTCTGCTCCTGGCTGACTTCGCCCACTTTGTCTACGTCGACTTCGATGAGGGTCAAGCGATCCGCATACTTCTCCTCGACCTCCGGCATGAACGGATCGATAAACTTGCAATCACCGCACCAGTCCGCTTTGAACACGGCGACGACCAAATTGCTGGATTGAATGCTGACGTTGAATTCTGCGGCGGATGCCACTTGTTTCACTTGGACCATTCCTTTCTGTGTATCGTTCTCTAGTTAAGTCAATCAAATTGAAGAGTGGAAGTCAAATCTTTAGGCCATACTTTGTAATAAAAACGTGTGAAAATAAAGCGAGGGACTCACATGAAGCAGAATCGTCTTACACAGCTGCTGGTGAACCTGCCTTCTGCGGTTAGAGATGCAATCCGCGGCAAAGCGGAGGACTTCGCCAACTCCACCAAGCTCCGCGGGGACCCTCTCCCGCTGGATTGGAACGAAGCAGCCGCCCGCACCGTCTCCGGGGAGATTGAGGAACTCCTGAAGCGGGGGGCGGCCTACCGGAATCAGGACGACGAGGAACTAACCCGAGCCGACCGGGAATTGGCCGAGGATATCCAGACGGCTACGAGCCGCGCCGGAATCAGCAACATTACGCGAACCGCCGCATATCTGGAATGCTATGAGGCCTGCCCGGAGCTGCATTGGGCCTTTCTGGCCCATATCGTATCCCGGAACGCGGGCTGGAATATGACCGACCTGCGCGGGAGCCGGGTCGCCGATATGCTAAGTGAAGAAGGCAAGCGGGCCACATACCGGTTTCTGGAGCGCAGCAATGCGCTTATTTTTCAAGATGCCTACCCGCAGCTGCTGCTGTACCGGAAAAGCCGCGAACTTGGCGCAAGCCAGTTCCATCTGCTGCGGTATTTCAGCGTATCGCGGTTCATGAGGCCTTTCTGGGAGCGCTTCTGGATTGACCGGGGCAGCGCGCTGCTGACCGTCGGCCTGATCATCAACGAGCAGAACTATATCGAGCAGCGGGTCATTCGTCACCCTTTCTACCAGCGCCATGTCACCGAGAAATCAAACTTCCATCTGTATAGTTTGTCCGGCCTCAACCAGCTGATCATCCCGCTTCGCGAGGGGACGAGCGTGACCCGCCTGGCCGGCCGAACCGTCACCGACTTCGGCAGCCTCCCCGCCCGCATCGCGCTAGGCAAAAGCCTGTACGCGATGCTCATGGGCCTTGGCGCCGTACGCAGCGGCGCCGAGGCCTTCGCGCGAGCGGTGCCGCACAGCGGCTCGCGCGCGGATTATTGGCCGGACATCTTCACGGCCAATATAGAAGAAGCTCTGACCACGCCCTTGCAGGGGTCAGAGCTTCTTGAGAGCGAGACGCTGCCGCCCGGCGAGCGTCTCTACAGCCCCAAGCTCCTGGATGCTTGGGGCGACACGCCCTATGAGCCAATATCCCGTGAGGATTGGCTCAAGGACACGAGCGCGCTGGACGGCATCAGCGCGCCTCAGACGCCGCTGCTCTGCGACATCAGCCGCGAGCACCGGACGGGCGTGCTAAAGACCGCGCTCGCCCACGATGCCGCCGAATCGATCAAGGCGGATTAGCGCCCATCAATGGCACTTCCAGCATTAGCGGCATTAGCGCTATTACCGGCATTACTGGCCTTGGCTCGGCTGCCCGCCCCGCTGCAAACGCATCAGCGGGGACAGCAGCTTGCGCAGCGGCCCCGGATAAGTTGCAAGCTCATCTTTCCGGACAACGCGGAGCACGACCAGCAGCACCGGGTACAGGCCGACGACCGCCAAGCCGACGATGCAGCAGGTAACGAAGAAGGCCAGACGGTCCGGCAGCACAGATACCAGGTGAATCCCCGCCTGGTTGAGGCCATAGCCGACGCCGGACAGCAGGGCGACCGTTAACAGGAAGCCCGTCCAGCGGCCGCCCATGATGGAGAAAGGTACGATTTTCTTCATCGTTCTGACGTTCAGCAGCGTAATCGTCAGGAAGCACAGAATCGTTGCGAGGATGATGCCGTAAATTCCCAGCAGCGGGGCAAGCAGCAAGCTGAGCGCCAGCTTCACCGTTACGCCGATGCCAACGTGAACCATAGAGAGGTTCACCTTGTCGACCCCGATGAGGATGGAATTGCTAATCATCATCGTGATCTGAAAGATCGTCCCGAAGGTCAGCATCGCGATAATACTGCTGCCGTCACGTGTACTGAACAGCAGCCCATTGACGGAATAAGCCGCTGTAGTCAGCGCGATGACCATAGGCATCCCCGTCAATACCGACACTCGCATCGCGAGCGTGACCTGCTGATGGAGATGCTCCTCGTCCTTCCGGGCAAATGCAGCCGAAATGATCGGCAGCAGCGACGTGCTGAGCGCGATTGCCAGAATCGGCGGGATGCCCGCAATCATTTGGGCGCGGTTTCCGAGGATACCGAGAATATATGTCGCCTGCTCCGAACCGATATGCTGGCTGAGCAGCGGTTTCAGAATCGAGCCGTCAATGAAATTGACCGCAGGCACGGTCAGCGAAGACAGCACGATCGGAATCGACAGCTTGAAGATTTCCAAATAGATTTTGGAGAAAGGCAGCCGGTTGGGATCATCCTTAGCCTGCAGCAAGCCGTCCTTCTTGTCCTGACGCTTCGTCTTTGCGTTGAAATACAGCATGACGATCAGCGCAGCCACGCCCCCAAGCACAGCTCCAAACGTCGCCGCCGCGGCAATTTCCTCGCCCTTGGCGTTCATATGGTACAGCACAAAGGCCAGCGAAATTCCCGAGCCCACGCGTACGATTTGTTCAATGACCTGAGATATGCCGCCCGCAATCATGATATTGCGCCCTTGCAGATAACCGCGCATGATTGCAATTAGTGGAAAAATCAGCAAGGCTGGCGCCAGCGTCCTGATGGCGATAGCCGCCTCCGGCACGCGGGAAACCGCCGCATAATAAGGCGCGGCAAAATATAGCAGCAAAGACATAACAATGCCGGTAACAGCAGCAAACCAGAGCGCCGCCTGATATATCCGCTCCGACTCGGCTGGCCGGTTAAGGGCATGGCGTTCGGAGACCATTCGGCTTAGCGTACTTGGCAGGCCCGCGGTAGCGAGCGGCAAAAGCATAAAATAAATCCCGTTAGCAAGGACATAAGATGCGTTCCCGACGTCTCCTAATATATGCTCTAACGGTACGCGCTGAAATAGGCCAAGGAGCCTTGCGATCAGCGCGGCACCAGCTAAAATCAACGTTCCTTTAACAAATGATTCCTTCTTGGACAACGATTTTTCCTTCTTTCCACTCGATTAGGCAAGAATCTAGCCTTCCCCCTAAAAAGATGCGATCCATATTACGAACAGGATAATCATCGCAAGCTGCAGCACGATCTTCACGGCCATGCTGCTGAGCAGGCCGACGACAGAGCCGATTCCAACCTTAAACGCCTTGGACAGGCTTTCGCCCTTAATCAGTTCCCCGATCATCGCTCCAATTAACGGACCTAGAATAAGCCCAAACGCCGGAATGACAAACGGGCCGATTATAATTCCAATCGTGCTAAGCCAGACCGATAGCTTGCTGCCCCCGTATTTCTTGACGCCCCAGGCGCCGACGGCGTAATCCGCCACGAGAAGAGCTACAACGATCAGTGTCTGGACAATCCAGAAGACCGGGCCCAATGCCTCGAACGAGAAAAACCACCCATAGACGAAAAAAGCCGCATAAATGGCCAGCACGCCCGGAAGCACGGGAAACACCGCCCCGGCCATCCCAGTTACGAACAGCGCGATAACAATAATCCAGCCGAGTATATCCAAAGGCGGATCACTCCTCCGTTAAAATATAGTCGCGAATGATCAAGGCAATTCCGTCGTCATCGTTGGATGCCGTAACCACGTCGGCATTCTCCTTGACCGCGATTTGCGCGTTCCCCATAGCTACGCCAAGACCCGCGGCCTGAATGGCCGCCAGATCATTCAAGCTGTCGCCGATCGCGACGACCTCCGACATTTGCAGGCCAAGCAGCTTGCAGACCATTTCAGCCCCGCTCGCTTTGTTGACCCCCTCTGGATTGATTTCAAGATTATAAGGGGAGGAGTTGGTGATTTCCAGCCCGCTTAAATTTTGCAGCTCCATGTTAATCTCATGGCGAAGCTGATCGTCGTTCGTCGTATAACCGAATTTGAGCCACTGGTTGCGCTCCAGCAGGCTCGGGTCCCAATTATCTTCCCTATATAGGCCTTCTACGGCATATGCCCAGAAGTAAACGTCTTTCTTTCTGGCAATTTCATGCATTTGGCCAATCAGCCGATAGTCGAACAATTCACGATGATACAGCTCATGGGGCGTTCGCCACACCTCGCTGCCGTTGACGGTGATCATCGGGGTATCGAGTCCCAGCTGCTCACCGTAGGAGACGGCTTCATCGTAGCTTCTTCCCGTCGACAAGCATACATGGACGCCCGCGGCCATCGCTTTGCGCAGCCATTCCTCCGTTTTCGGGGAAATCTCATGATTGCTGTTCAGCAAGGTTCCATCCATATCCAGTGCTAGCAATTTGTACTTCAATACTGCTCCTCCAATCCTAGATGCAATGTTTTCTCTATATATACGCCATTCTACCATAATCCCCACGAAGACATACGGTTTGCCTAATTTCTCCTGAGCTCGGTAATGAATACTCCTGGGGCGACCTCGATATCCTTAACCTGCCGGAAGCCGAACATTTGGTACAATCCCTTGGCAGGAAAATTCAGTGCTCCCGTATTTACGCGAATCGAACGGCCTTGCGAGATCGTCTCCACGATATGCTCAACGAGAATGGTGGCGATTTTCTTGCGGAAATGATACGGATGCACGACCAGCCGGCAAATCTCGACCTCTTGCTCCGTCTCCTCATAAGAGATGAAGGCCACAAGCTCCCCGCCCAGCAAATATCCGACGAACTTCTCCCGGCATTGCATCATCGTTTCTACGGTATCCTGCAATTGAGGAATGCCGTCATAACCGATCAGCTCTGCTTCAACCTTGTAGGCAGGAATCTGTATATCAATCATTTTTTTGGCTGTATCGTAATTCGCAACGTCCAGCTTGATCAGCAAGCGCCAACAACTCCTTTGCTCCACAGTATTTATTAATACATTACATTACTCCTTGATCAACATTCAACACTTTTAAAAAGCAAAAGAAGCCGCATTCCGCAAAATTCGGAATTGCAGCTTCTGAAGCCAGGCCGTTACGCCTTATTATGACTTTATGCCGTCATGGATTTCATACGGCGCCGTTTATTATGCCGTGCAACCAGGCCATGCAGCGGGGAGAACAGGAAAGCCAGCAGGAAGAGCAGACCCGCTACGGTAATCATGGAGCCGGCAATAGATGCATCGAGCCATTTGGCAAAATAATATCCTCCAGCCGAGCTAAGCGCACCGATGATTACGCTGTACAGCAGCATTCGGCTCAAACGGTCTGTAAGCAGGTAGGCCGTCGACGCCGGAACGATCAGCATGCCGACGACGAGAATCGCGCCCACGCTTTCAAAGGAAGCCACCGTAGAGAGCGACACGAGCCCCATGAGCAGATAATGGAACAGTACGACAGGGATACCTAGAGCAGCGGCCAGCGCCGGGTCGAAGGCACAAAGTTTGAACTGTTTATAGAACAAGCCGACCACAAGCAGCACAATAAACAAGGTTATGCCGAGAAACCATACGGCGGCAGGACCCATGTTGTAGCCGTTGATAATGAGAATATCCCATTGTACATAGGCAATTTCCCCAAACAGGACGCAATCCAGATCGAGATCGATATTCGCGGCGTTGCGGCTAATCAATATGACGCCGATGGCAAACAGCGCCGTGAAGACAATGCCGATCGAGGCATCCGACTGCAGCCCACCCTGCTGCAGCAGCTGAATGAGAAATACCGTAATCAGGCCGAGCACAGCCGCGCCGATCATCATGAGCAGCGAGTCTCTGGAGCCGCCCACCATAAAAGCGATGGCAATCCCCGGCAGCACGGAGTGGCTGATCGCATCGCCGACCAGCGACATTTTGCGCAATACGAGAAAACAGCCAAGAATGCCGCTGGTGGCGGCAACAAGCGTCCCGGTTAGAATAATCCAGAAATCGGACATCATTCCGCCCCCTTTTCGGCCGTATGCTGGCTAATCGTCGCAGTAGCCGTATGAATTTCCAGTCTTTCGCGCACATCCTTTTGCGTGCGCCGATGCCGTATCCATTTCGCTAGCACCCCTCTTCGCGGCGCAAATACGAGCGATACAGCGAATAAAGCTGTTGCGGCAAGCACCGTTACAGGTCCTGTCGGCAAATTGGACAATGTCGAGCTGATCAATGTGCCCGTAACGCCTGACAGGGCGCCAAACAGACCGGCTAGAATCACCATGACGCCAAGCGCATCGGTCCAGTAGCGCGCAGCTACAGCAGGGGTAATCAACAAGGCAGCTACGAGTACGACACCGACCGCCTGAATGCCGACGACTACGGCGACAACTGTAAGCAGGAGCAGCAACTGCTCATACAAGCCAACCTTCAGTCCCATACCCCGGGCAAAGCCGGGATCGAAGCTGACCAGCTTGAATTCCTTGAAGAACAGCAGACACACCAAGACGAGCGCAAGGGAGACAGCCCCCATTAAGTAAACGTCGGATAGCATCATCGAGGCGGCCTGCCCAAACATGTACTTATCAAGACCGCTCTGATTGCCGTTTCCGCTATGTTGAATTTTCGTCATTAGGACGACTCCGATGCCGAAGAAGACTGTAAGAACGATGCCTAACGCGGCGTCCTGCTTGATTCTGGAGTATCGGGTCACGAAATGGATGCCGAACGTTGCCAGCATGCCTGACAAGATTGCCCCAATCATGAACAGTCCCACCGATTTCACTCCGCTAAGCATGAAGGCGATGCAAATGCCTGGCAATGCTGCATGGGCAAGCGCATCTCCGAGCAGGCTCTGTTTGCGAAGAAACGTAAAGGAACCGATCACTCCGCTGCCTAAACCGAGCAGCAGGGAGCCCATCAGGATCCATCTCATATTCGGATCGTTGAGCCATCCGAGTATAGATACCAGCATCCTTAATCACTCCATCTCTATCGGTACGGCGGCGAAGTCCTGGATCATGGCAATCCGCCCTCCGTACGTTCTCTGCAAGTTTTGCGGGGTGAATGTATCCTCGGTAGTCCCCTCCGCAACCAGCTCTCCGTTAAGCAGGAGAACATGGTCGAAATATTCCTTGACCGTAGCCAAGTCGTGGTGGACAACCAACACGGTTTTGCCCTGCTCCTTTAATTCGTGAAGCAGCCCGATAATCGCCTTCTCCGTCGTCGCATCCACTCCGGCAAAGGGCTCATCCATGAAATACAGCTGAGCATTCTGAGCAAGGGCCCTGGCGAGAAACACCCTCTGCTGCTGGCCTCCGGACAGCTGACTGATTTGACGGTCGGCAAAGTCGGCCATACCGACTTTGGTTAGACAGTCCAACGCAATCCTCCGTTCCTCTGCCCCGGGACGGCGGAACCAGCCTAAGTGGCCGTACCGCCCCATCATCACGACATCCAGCGCATTCGTCGGAAAATCCCAATCCACCGACTCCCGCTGGGGAACATACCCGACCAGTTTGCGCTGTTCTTCATAAGGCTTCCCATAAATTTTCACTTCCCCGTCCACCTTCGGAATCAGGCCGAGCACCGCCTTAAGCAGCGTGGATTTCCCCGCCCCGTTTGGCCCGAGTACCCCAATAAGCTTCCCGGAGGGAATTTGAAAAGATACGGAGCGCAAAACCGGTTTCTTCTGATAAGCCACCGTTAAATGCTGTACTTCCAACGGATATGAATTCATCTGCTATCGCTCCTTTATTTCCATAGGCAATCGCTGACATCCTACATTTTATTTCAACGCTTCAACAATGGTGTTAACATTATGACGAACCATTGTAATATACGTGTCCGCACCCGAACCCGGTTCGCCCAGCGAATCAGAGTACAGCTCGCCGCCGATGATGACGGCATGCCCTTTCTCTTTCGCCCCGGCGATGACCGCTTCCATTGCCTTAGGGGGAACGCTCGATTCCACGAACACGGCTTTGATTTTATTCTCGACCAGATAATCCCGCAGATTGCTGACATCCTTGGAGCCGTATTCGGCTGCCGTGCTAATGCCCTGCAAACCCATAACCTTCATGCCATAGGCGTCCCCGAAATATCCGAAGGCATCATGTGCGGTAACCAGCACCCGTCCGGATTCCGGGATTTCGTTAATTTTGTCCTTGATCTCGGCGTCCAGGGCATTCAGCTCTTCGATGTACGCCTCGGCATTTTGCCGGTACAGCTCTGCATGATTCGGGTCGTAAGCGGCAAGCGTGTCCCGAACCGTCCCCGCTGCAGAAATCCACAGCTTGACGTCAAACCAAATATGCGGATCGAATTGCGTGCCATTGATATCCGCCCCGGATCGAAGCAGAGCCTGATCAATATCCTTCGAGACCGGAACCGTGTACTTGTGCCGTCCCAGCTTCTCCAAAATTTCCGTCATTTTCCCTTCGAGATGCAGCCCTCCGTAAAACACCATGTTCGCCTTATCCAGCTTCTGGATATCTCCTTGAGAAGCCTTGAATAAATGCGGGTCAACCCCCGGACGCATCAGTGCCGTGACTTGAACCTCCGTACCGCCAATTTGCTGAACGAGGTCAGCGATCATGCCCGTTGTCGCCACAACCTGAATAATCTTCTGTTCTTCTCCCCGCGTGGCATGAATCATCCCCCCCTCGACTTTGGAGCAGGCTGCCACTATGATCAATGCCAGTACGCTAAGCGTCATTTTCAAGCGCTGCAGCGGACCCTTCTTGACTTTTAACTGATCCATTCCATTCCCTCCCAAAATATCCCGGCAATTTATTATTTCGTGTTGTTGAGCGGGGAAACATATGTTTCCCATTACCTCAATTGTTTGCCCTATAAAATAAAGTTTCCCTAGTGCAAATTTTAAGGCATACCTATACAAAAAAGCAAGAGAAAAATTTTCTCTTGCTTCCACCCTCCGGCTTATACGCCTGATTTGGCGCGGGCTATCCCTCCCGGCCCTGCTTCTTAGGCGCGCCGTCCAGCCCGTATTCCCAATCATATGCTTCAAAAATTTTGCGGGCAATCGGCGCGGCGCTCGTCGACCCGAAGCCGCCCTCCGGGACGACGACGGCCACGGCCAGCTTCGGTTTCTCCCGGGGGGCAAAGGCGATGAACACCCCGTTATCGATCTTACGGCCCTTATAGTCCTGCTCCGAGGTTCCGGTCTTACGGGCAAAATCAAACGGGAAGCCGTTAAATGCTGACACATCCGTCTTCATCCCAGCGATGACCTTATCCCAGTGCTCCTTCTTAAAGTTCACTTCATTCAGTACTCTCGGCTCGAATACTTTAACCACATTGCCGTTTGAATCGGTAATTTTGCTGACCAGGTGCGGTTCCATCCGTTTGCCGCGGCTCGCCAAGGTAGCAGTATACTGAGCTAATTGCAGAGGAGTATATTTCGCCTGCTGGCCGAAAGAGGCATAGACCAGCCTTGCCAACACGCTCTCCCCCTCGTCCCGGTAATCCAGTATACCATAGAACTCTCTCGGCAAATCGATGCCGGTCGACACACCCAGGCCAAATTCTTTCATATATTCATCCCATACTTCGATTCCTTCGCTCCTGTACTTTCCGTAAAGCCTCTTGCCTACCATATCGACCATAAAAGCGTTCGAGGATTTGTATATCGCCTTGGACGGATCCATCGGGCCGTAGGCAGCACGACCGGAATTCCGGACACTGGAGGAATCGTTTTTTCCGAAATAAACGATCCCCTTATCAGTGTATTGAGCATTTGCCGAGAACAGGCCCTCATTCAACCCGATAAGGACCGACAACGGCTTGACCGTCGAACCTAAATATACCGTAGAGTCAAAAGTATGCCCAGAGCGTCCCGAGCTGATGGGAGTAATCGTCCCGTTCTGGTAATTATTCTCGATCCGCTTCCAATCCTCGGCAGATATACCGCCGCTCTGCCATACGTTTGCGTCATAGTCGGGCATGCTGGCCATCGCCACAATATTCCCGGTCTCCACTTCCATGGCTACCGCATATCCCGTTTTGGCATCCGGGTGCAGCTTGCCGGAGACCCGGTTGCTGTGCAGCCATTTCAACTGATCGGTTATGGCCTGCTGGGCAGCCAGCTGTACACTTTTGTTAATGGTCGTATGCAGATCGTACCCCTTCTCGGGTGCAGTCCATTCTGGAATCCCCTTGACCATGTTTCGTGAATTTACAGCAATTTGCTTGAAGCCATTTTTGCCGCGCAGCTCGTTTTGATAATACAGCTCCAGCCCATTGTATCCCACATGTTCGGTCTCCGTATACTGCAAAGCCGGATTGGAATCACCTGATGCTCTAATTTCCTTGTAGAAGTCCAAATTCGTCGACGCATTCGCGTACTTCCTCATGTATCCGACCGTTTGAACGGCCACTCGATCCCGGTCATAATAACGGACACTCTCTTCCAGCACTTCGATCCCTGGGAATTGATCCTTCCGCTCCAGAAAATAAGCGATTTCCCTTGAGGTAAGCCCCATCTTGATCCGCCGGGGCTCGAAGCCGCTAGCCTTCCGATATTCCAAATCCATAGCATCGATAATTTCGTCAAGCGTGAGCGCTCCTTCGTTTGCATCGCCATGCGCATCGAAGGCAGCCTTCAGCTTCTTCGCTAATTCTATGGCCTCAGGACGATTCTCTTTCCCACGCTCCGTGCTCTGGCTATAATCTTTCTGCAGCGTAATGTACAGAGATTGCACCGACATGGAATAAGCCAGCTTCTCCCCCCCGGCAGCGTAGATCGTCCCTCGAATCGGCGGAAGCGGAACATCTTTCAGCTTCAAATCTACTCCCTGCTCTGCCAATGATGGCCCCTCAACAAATTGCAGAATAGCCAGACGGACGATTATCACCGTAAAAATCAGGAATGTGCTAAAAAAGAAAAAATTCAGGCGAATATTAAAGTGCCGCTGCAGCCTGCTCTCCTGCTCCAGGACATCCTCCGAATAAAACCTCTTCATCGCATCGCTCTCAACTTTCATTAATATCTCATAATATGAAATAATTGTAACATGGCCGTTGAGAAAAGAGCCAGATATCTTTGCAGTGAACAATAAAATCCAAAGAAATAAAAAAACGGCTTCGCCTGGCTTATAGCCGGGAAGCCGCTCTATCTTTCTCACTGAGCTGCCATATCTTCATAGAATCACGGGTTAACAGAAGAATTCTGCTCCGTTTCCGTTTGTTTCGCTTTCTTTGGTACGCCGTCCAACCCATATTCCTGATCATAAGCATCAAAGATTTTCCGCGCGATCGGCGCGGCGCTCATTGAGCCGAACCCGCCCTCAGGGACAACAACCGCTACAGCGAGCTTAGGATTCTCCCGCGGTGCAAAGGCGATAAATACACCATTATCGATCATTTTGCCACGATAGCTCTGCTCTGACGTTCCCGTCTTTCGGGCAAAATCATAAGGGAAGCCGTTGAATGCGGAGACATCCGTCCTCATCCCGCTGATCACTTCGTTCCAGTGCTCCTGTTTGAAGTTCACTTCATTCAATACCTTAGGCTCGAAATTCTTGACGATAGTGCCGTCCGAATCAGTAATTTTGCTGACGAGATGCGGCTCCATCCGCTTGCCGCGGCTCGCCAGGGTTGCCGTGAATTGAGCCAGCTGCATGGCGGTATATTTTCCCTGCTGTCCAAAAGAAGCATAGACCAGTCTGGCCAGCGCCGTCTCGTTCTCATCCTTGTACTCGAGCTTGCCCAAATATTCGGAGGGCAAATCGATGCCGGTTGATACGCCAAGTCCGAAATCCTTCATGTACTTATCCCACACGTCGATTCCTTCAGCACCGTATTTGTTGTACAGCCTCTTCCCGATCATATCAACCATAAAGGTATTCGAGGATTTATAAATGGCTCTAGACGGGTCCATCGAGCCATAAGCATGGCTTCCGGAGTTTCTTACTCTGGAGGAGTCGTTACGCCCAAAATAGGCGATCCCTCTGTCATTGTAGGTTGTATTCGTTGTGAACAACCCTTCATTTAATCCAATCAGCACAGATAGCGGCTTAATTGTCGAGCCGAGCAGGATGGTTGATTCGAAGTTGTGACCCGAGCGGCCTGAACCGAACGGAGTAATCGTCCCGTTCTTGTAGCTATTCTCGATTTCCTTCCAAACCTCGCCGCTCACGCCGCCGCTCTTCCATACGTTCGAGTCGTAATCAGGCATGCTGGCCATCGCGATGATGTTGCCAGTCTCTACCTCCATAGCTACGGCATAACCTGTCTTTGCATTAGGGTGCAGCCTGCCGGATACCGGATTGCTGTGCAGCCACTTCAGCTGGTCGGTTATGGCCTGCTGGGCGGTCAACTGGACGGTCTTGTTGATCGTCGTATGCAAATCATAACCCTTCTGTGGAGCGGTCAGCTCCGGAATGCCCGTCGCCATGTTACGCGGGTCAATCGGAACGCTCTTGTACCCGTTCTTGCCGCGGAGCTCATGCTGGTACTGCATCTCCAATCCGTCGAAGCCTACAAATTCCTCCGCCGTATACTCCAGCCCGGGATCTTTGTTCTCGGCGGCCATCGTTTCCCGGACCGAATCGTACCAGGATACGTCCAGCGTAGAGCTGAACTTCCGCAGATAGCCGATCGTCTGGACGGCAACCCGGTCCTCGTCGTAGTGACGAATGCTCTCCTCTACGATATCGAGTCCCGGGAACTGATCCTTCCGCTCCAGGAAATAAGCGATCTCCTGGTCCGTCAGATCAATCTTGATCCGGCGGGGCGCAAAGCCGTTGGCTCGCCGATATTCCAAATCCATAGCATCGACGATGTCATCAATCGTCATCGGCGTTGCATTCGGATCACCGTATTTATCGAAAGCCGCCTTAAGCTTCTCGGCTAGGGCTATGGCTTCAGGACGGTTCTCCTTCCCCTTGGTCGTGCTCTTGCTGTAGTCCTTCTGCAGCGTAATATACAGGGATTGCACCGGCGTAGAATAAGCCAGCTTCTCGCCGCCGGCCGCATAGATCGTTCCCCGCGTCGGCGGCAGCGGAACATCCTTCACTCTAAGGCCTGTTCCCTGCTGGGCCAGCGTCGGCCCTTCCACAAACTGCAGAATAGCCAGCCGGACGATGATCACCGTAAAGATCGCAAACGCGCTGAAAAAAAACAAATTGAGGCGAATATTGAAATGACGCTGCAGCTCTATTTCCTGCTCGCGCGGATCATCTGAATACACTTTTTTCATGGCCGAAATCTCGCTTTCTTATGTTCGAACGTTGATACCTTTATTGTAGCATACCGGCTTACTGTCATTTCAAGTGCTGGCCGGTCCGGACTTCTCTCTTATATTACTTTATCCGCGATATGGGTATCGTTAAATGCGGGCGGATTGAACCAGTCCCCACTCCTTGCCCAGGTCGCGTCCAACGGAACCCATGCGTCCTTCTCGGACAGATATACCTCATTCCAGGCATGAGGACCATAGCCGCCGCGGCCGTCGTATCCAAGCCCCGTTACGACTTTGACCTGCAGCCCCAGCGAGCGGGCCATCACCGCATACAACCGGGAATAATCGATGCACACTCCCCGCTTGCTGTCATAGGTCATTTGCGGCGTCTGCTCGTTCCAAATGCCCTTCTCCTCATAATCCCGGACCTTATCGTAATCATAGGCTACTCTTGTCCCGATCCATTCATAGAGCAGGCGCGCCTTCTCCTCGTCGCTCCTTGCCCCTACCGTGATTGCGGCTGCAGTCTGTTCAATGTCACGGGGAATTTCTGCATCGATAACCTCGTAGCGCCGCTGCAGAATGCCCTCTAGCTCCTCCCCGACTCCCCGGGTAAATACCGGAAGCTTGTCCTTGATCAGTTCACCGGTAAGAGGCTCGATAACGGTCCGGGCTCCCTGCTGGTATACGGGAGAGGCCTCAACGTAACGGCTGAAGCTGCTGTTCGGAAACAAGGTCACCAGGATGAACAACACTGCGATAACCATCAGGCAGCGCGCAGCTCCTATGACCCCGCCGATTCCAGCTCCCGCTAGGCGGCTGAGCCACGATGCAGTTCCTTCACGGCCCGAAGCAATCCGTCCGAATAAGGAATCGCTCCCGAATGCAAAGGCGCAGACAAGCCCCATGATCGAACGAATTAGCCAGTAACTGAGTATGAATACAACGGCAAAGCGCATTAACGGAAAATCCTTTACCGCCGTAACTAACGTATAGTAAAGCTGCTCCCATTTCGACAGCTCCCGCAAAGGCGGGGCATAGCCGCTTAGCCACTGCTGCACCCTCGGAGCGATCCACATCGTAAACGGAACAGAGAACACCAAGCTGAGCAGTGACAGCAGCCCGCCGCTAAAAAGCGTAAAAAGCCGGCCTGCCGAGCGGGAAGCCCCCCGCAGCAGGCCTTGCAGTATTGAAATAGCCATAATGAGCATGAGCAAGGCGGAAATCATGTTGTATTCCCGCAACCCGTCTATCCAGATTTCCGTCATGTCCGCCCCCTGTCGTCATATTATTTTGCGTGTTTCTGTGCCTCTTGGACGAAGGCTTCAAGCGTATCGTTCATTTTCCATTCGCCTAGGGAGACACCGCGAAACGCGACCTTCACCTTGTCTTTTCCCAGCGTCCCGGTCACTTCCAGGTTTGGGGTAGTGATCGTAAAGGTTCCGTCGCCGTTCTGAACCCATTTTGCGTCCTTGGCTTCATTCTTCATCGCGTTCAGCACTTCATTTCTGCTGTATTCCACCGCCTGATCCTTTACCGTGCTAACGGCATCCCCGATATCCTTCAGCGAAATGCCGCTGTAAATAACTATAAAAGCGGCAATAACGAGAACCAGCGCCCACTTCACAACCGTCTTTACTAAATTTACGACGAGAAGCAACACGACCAGCGCAATGACAATCACGAGCCAATTTTGCTTCAGAAATTCAGTCCATACCTGTACATCCATCATTTCTACACCTCTACCGTCTCATTTTCTCTTAATTAAACGTATCAAAGCCGCACTTAGTTTCATCTCAAATTTGTAGGATTCCACAGTGTAAGTTATTATACATGATCGGCCTAAGCGATGTCAGCTAACCCTCGTTATATTTCCAAGTATTCCAGGATTACGGACAGACTGTGATTTAAAAGGGTATAAGTTCGTCCCCTGCAACGTACAAGTAGAGCATAAGGGAATTACTCAGGAGGCAAGGTATGATGAAAATGGCATTTTGGCTCTACTTTTTTTTGTTCCTCGCTTTCTTTGATTTGCATGCGCAATACCCGATTCTAACCCCCTTCGCCCTTTCCATAGGCGCTGCTCCCGTGTTCATCGGCTGGATGATGGGAATTTACGCGCTCACGCATCTGCCCGGCAACCTGATTGCCGGACAGGGGGTCGACAAACACGGGAGCAAAGGCTACATGATCTTCAGCCTGATCTCCGCCGGAATCATTCTGCTGCTGCAGGCTCAGGTTACTGAGCCGTGGCAGCTCCTTGTTCTCCGCTCGATCAGCGGTTTTGTGCTGGCGTTTTTGTCTCCAGCCTGTCTGGCTCTGCTCGCTTCGCTATCTAAAGATCCTGTCGGCCAAGGCAAGCTGATGGCCGGACATGGCGTAGTGCATACACTCGCCTCTGTTGTCTCCCCTGCAGCTGGCGCCTTTCTAGTCGCGCAAAGCGGCTACGCCATGACCTTCCAGTCACTGGGCTGGCTGCTGATCGTCACGGGGATCATCGCCATATTCATGGTTCATGAGCCCCGCCCTACAGGCATTCGAAGCACAGAGGCCGTTCTCAAGAACGAACACGGGCCCGCAGTGTTTCAGGTGATTCCCTTCAGGTATTTCTTATTGCCCTTCGCCGTTTCCTGTTCGCAGGGGATATTGTTCTTCGAGCTCCCGCTGCAGCTCGGAGGCACGGAAGGGATTATGCATACTGGCATCCATTTTTCGATCATCAGCCTGGGAGCCTTGGTTACACTGTCGATGCTGTTTCTTAGCCACTACTCCCCCTACTTGCGGACACATCTAGGAATATTGGGCCTCGCCCTGTCTTTCTTCTCCCTTGCGGCCCTGGATACCGTTCCGCTCGCTATGTCGCTATTCGCGCTCGGGATTGCCAAAGGCGTTGTATATCCTGCGATGTCATCCCTGTTCATTGATCTGAGCGGCGGAGAGAGGCTAGGAACGGTATTCTCCCTGCAATCGATCGCCATGTCGGTAGGTTCCTTCGTTGGTCCCATTGCCGCCGGGTCGATACACGGCTCGTTTTCTCCCTATTTTGCCGCCTTCCTGCTCTTGATGAGCGTCATTATCCTGGTGCCGCCAGCGCGCAAAAAGGGTCTAAGCCTTCCCCCGCTGCCCACGCCTACAAACCTCCGCTAATTTCGAATGGCAGCGGTGCTCGGCGGATCCGGTCCCGTGTTTCCCATGGCTTCTTTTCCAAGCTTTAGGCTGCTGCACAGTGCAATGGCGACGAATGCACATAGTATAACGTGTAGTCACCGACAGTTGGCGAAAGTGAGGTGAAATAAATGGGCAATATCGCTGCTTGCGGACCCGGACCGATTGCACCGGGCGGTTTCTGGACATCGACGGGCGTCATCCTTGTACTGTACATTTTACTGGTGATCATCCTGCGAGCTCCTCTGTTCTAAAACAATTGCGCTTCACTATCGCGGTCTGCCGTTGGCAGGCCGTTTGCTTTGGTTCGGTTTTGCATGATCTGTTGTTGCGGTATACACTAGAGGGGATCTGATACTATCCGCCATTCTTATCGATAACATCCAGCCAGAGGTGATCCTATTGTCGATCTACATCATTGTTGAAGGAAAGAACGACCGGAGCAAGCTGCGGCGCATACTCAGCGAGGAAATAACGATTCTGTGCACTTTCGGCACTTTGAACTCCTTGAAATTGGAGTCGCTTCGCAAGCAGATTAGAGATGACGAGGTATTCCTGTTTATGGATAATGATTCCTCCGGCAAGCGAATTCGCGGAATACTTCGCGATGCGTTTCCCGATGCCGGGCATATTTATACCAGAAGAGGCTACGCCGGGGTGGAAGGAACGCCGGAAGAATACCTGATCGCGCAATTAGAAAAAGCCGGGCTGGAGGATTACATCAACTATCCCCCGCCCGGCTTCGCATAAGTCCTTATTCCTTCGCCAATCTCGCCACGACACTCGCAATTTCCTCTGCGGTAGCATCAGGACGGAACATTTCGCGAATGTTCCCCTTGCGGTCGACAAGCCCTATTAGATCCATGTGGACAAAGTTGCCGTCCCTGTCCTGGTTCACTAGTATTTTAAATGAGTTCATCGCCAAATCGATAACCTGCTGCTGATCTCCCCGTAAAAAATACCAGCCGGAATAATCCGCCTTGAATTTATCGCCAAATTCCTTAAGCCGCTCCCTCGTATCCCTCTCCGGATCAAAGGTCACCGACACGATCGTCGCATCCTCGCCGAACAATCCCTTCTCCTTCAGTTCGTCCTGCACCTGGGAAAGCCTTAAGGTCGTAACCGGGCATACGTCCGGACAGTTGGAGAAGAAGAAATAGAACAGCCTTACCTTCCCGTTCGTATCCTCAAGCGCCACGTTGTTGCCGTCCACGTTCTCCAACGAGAACGGAGCAACGGTGCCGATTACCGGAAGCTTTGGTTTAGCGAAGGAGCTCCACAGCAAATATCCGGCCAGGATCACGCAGATTGCCAGCATGATCCATGTCCATTTATATTTTTTTAACAAGGTCATTACAGTGCCTCCATCATTTCCTTTGCTGTCAAACCGGTTAGATCCGGACGGTGTCTAGAATCATCACGATCAAGCTGATCGTCAAATAATTCACGGAGAAGATGAACACTTTCTTGGCCCAGGTATCATCATCCTGCGAACGAATGCCTTTAAGCGCCATATACAGCCAGATGACGGACAACGCCTCTCCGATAATCAGAAACCAGATCCCCGTATAACCGTAAACGTACATTAATACAGGTATTGGAAGCAGCAGAACAAGATATGGAATCATCTGCAGCTTTGTTCTTGGAATTCCTTTGACGACTGGAAGCAGCGGATAACCGGCTGCCCGGTATTCCTCGACCCGGCGGATGCCGAGCGCCCAGAAGTGCGGAGGCTGCCACAAGAACAGGAGCGCAAACAACAGCCAGGCTCCCAGATCCACCTTGCCCGTAACGGCCACATAGCCGATCACCGGCGGCATTGCTCCTGAAATTGCACCAATCGAGGTGCTCCAGGTCGACGTACGCTTCAGCCACAACGTGTACACGACGACGTAGACGAACATCCCTACAGCGCCGAACAATCCTGCGAGCAGGCCGGAGAAGCTGAACAGCACTGCTAAACCAAATATGCCGAGAATGATCGCATACCATAATACGATCCGCGGCGACAGTTTGCCGGTAGGCAAAGCCCGCTTCTTCGTCCGCTCCATCTTCATGTCGAAGTCACGGTCGAAATAATTGTTGAACACACAAGATGAAGCCATTACAAGAACGGCTCCCAGTATCGTCCAGATTAATTTCCCATATTGCAAATCCCATTGAGAGGCCAGCCAAAACCCGGCAAATACCGCAATGACGTTAGAGCGGATAATCCCCGGTTTCGTTAAGGCTATGAAATCTTTCCAAGTTGCCGTTTCTCCCGGAGGAGTTGGTCTCACGGACAACGCAGGGGAATCCGATGGAGCAGTATAGCCTAGTGGTTTTTCCATGCGTTATATCTTCCTCCTATGCTTATATATATAAGATCAATTAAATTTCTATTGAATATACCCTCTTGCTATAAACTTTATCATATCAAAACATCGAAGTCTCTGACAATCGTTACATAATGATCAAGTTATTATGACAATTCCGTGACGACAGCAAAGAAAACCCGGATTTTCATCCGGGTTCTCTTGTTTTCCGCCTAGCCCTTCACCTAGCTTGTTGCTTATTTAGTAATAAACCCCATCATGCGCTGAACGTCTGAAAGCGTCTGCTCCGCCATCTCCGATGCTCTCTCTGCTCCCTGCTTCAAAATATCGAAAATTTCTCCAGTCTCCCTGATCTCACGGTATCGCTGCTGCAGCGGTTCAATGAGGCCAACTACGACTTCAGCCAGATCCTTCTTGAAGGCGCCGTACATTTTGCCTTCATACAGGCGCTCGACTTCAGCCACCGGAATTTCAGCACACTGGCTGTAAATCGAAATGAGATTGCTTACCTCCGGCTTATTCTCCCGATCGAATCTCACTTCGCTTCCCGAGTCGGTCGTCGCCCGGCTAATCTTCTTGCGGATCTCGGCTGGCGAGTCCAAAAGAGAAATATAGCTCCCCGGATTCGGATTGCTCTTGCTCATCTTCTTCGAAGCGTCATCCAGTGACATAATTCGGGCTCCTACCTCCGGAATATACGGCTCCGGAATGGTAAAGTATTCTCCAAACCTGCTATTGAAGCGTCCCGCCAAATCGCGGGTCAGCTCCAAATGCTGCTTCTGGTCATCGCCTACCGGGACCAGGTCAGCATTGTACACGAGAATATCCGCTGCCATTAGAGAAGGATACACGAACAGCCCCGCGCCGACGGATTCCTTGCCCGCCGACTTATCCTTGAACTGAGTCATCCGCTCCAGTTCTCCCATGGCGGTCAGCGTAGTCAGGATCCACCCCAGCTGCGCGTGCTGCAGGACATGGGACTGCATGTACACATTTGCTTTAGCTGGATCAATACCGGCCGCAACGAACAAGGCCGCCACCTGCTCGGACTGCTCCCGCAAAGCAGCCGGATCCTGAGGCACCGTAATCGCATGGAGATCGACGACCATGAAGTTGCACAAATGCTCATGCTGCAGTTTTACGAAGTTTCTCAGTGCGCCAATGTAATTCCCAAGAGTTAATTTTCCGCTGGGCTGAATGCCGGAAAGAACTTTTTTCACCATAACTTCCTCCTCGATATTTGGTAAATTAGGCAGAAACACAAAAAGCCCCACGCCCGCAAGGGACGTGAGACCGTGGTGCCACCCTTATTCGTCAAGCCCCGTAAGCAGCTAACCGCTGACAAGCAGAGTCTTGACCTTGAAGCTCCGTAACGTGGAGCATAGCCGGCCGGCTTACTGGGACGGATCATTTGAACTGTCTTTTACGCTCGGCGCTCCAGGGTCCATTCAGCCTAAGCAGCCCCGCCGGTTCGCATCACCCACCGGCTTTCTGCGGAAGAAGTCCGCTTCGCTTACTTGTCCCTGTCATCGCGTTGACTATTGTTAAAATTATATGTCCAATGATACTCGCCGTACGGCTTGCGTGTCAACTTCCGTTTCTCGTCCCCAGGAAAAAGTGTTATGATAAGGCTAGTTATTTGAATTCGATTATTTGTGGGAAAAGGAGCATCGATATGAAAAAAGTGACCAAAGGGCAATGGAACGGTTACGATACTTATACGTTACATAGCCGTGAGCTTGATGTCACGCTGCTGCCCCGCCTTGGCAATAATGTCATCCGCATATGGGATCATGTCCAGCAACGCGATGTACTTCGCCGCCCAGACGAAAGTGAACTCGATTTCTATTTGCAAAAGCCGTATCATTTCGGAATTCCTCTATTGATTCCGCCCGGAAGAATCCGTAGGGGACAATTTACTTATGCCGGACAGGAATACCAATTTGACCGCAATACGGCCAATGACAACCATATTCACGGTCTTCACCGTACGCAAGCCTGGTGCGTCAGCGACATCGAAGAAGACGATGAGGGCTGTTCGATTACTACGGAATTCATCACTTCAGACGACCCGAATTGGGTTCGGCAGTTCCCAGTACCGCTTAAGCTGGAAATGACATTACGCCTGCAAGGGGCGAAGCTTATGCAAACGTTCCGGATTCACCACTTGGGAGATCGTCCGGCTCCTTTCGGGCTTGGCCTGCATACCTGGTTTTTATTGGATGGCCAGCCTGATAAGTGGACGATTACGCTGCCCGTCTCCGGGAAATATAAATTAGACGAGGAACTGATTGCAACTGGTGAAGTCGAGCCGCTCGGCGAGCTTGAGGAGCTCACCGGTGGGTTGAAGCTGCAGGGGATGGATTTCGATACGATGTTCAGGATCGGCGACAACCCTGTCCGTGCCACGCTTATGCATGACGATGGATATGGCTTGGTCTACTCAGCCGACCCCGCTTATTTCAAGCATTGGGTGCTGTATACGAAGGGAGCTGCCGATCAGTTTCTGTGCATCGAACCTTATACCTGGCTCCCGGATGCGCCTAACTCGGGATTGCCGAACGAAGATACAGGTCTCATCGAGCTTCAGCCCGGGCAAAGCCTGGATCTTAACCTGCAGTTAGAAATGGTTCAGCCCGAACCTAATTAAGTTTTATCTGCAGCTTTGAATGGGGTCTATGGAATCAAGCAAGCAATTCTCTGCGGAGAATTGCTTTTTTGTGCGTTGCAATAATTACCAGAGCTATAGCTAGAAACAAGACTGCATATTTTAGCTCACGAAATCCATACTAAATTCACAAAGGCAAAGGAGGTGACAAACATGGCAAACGGAAGCCGTTCCAACAACCTTGTCGTTCCTCAAGCGAACGCTGCTCTGCAACAGCTGAAATATGAAGCTGCACAAGAACTGGGCGTTCAAATTCCACAAGACGGTTACTACGGTAACTATACTTCCCGCGAGACCGGGTCTCTCGGAGGTTATATTACAAAACGTCTGGTTCAAATCGCTGAACAGCAATTGTCGGGTCGTTCTAACCAGTAATTAGCTTGTTCTATTCGCCGATAAAAAGGCAGGCGGTCTGCAATTTAGCAGGTCGCCTGCCTTTCCCATCGTTTCAAGCGTATGATTACACACGTTATCACAGGCATGTTATGAGATATCATGATATGTACTTGCCGGATCCTTTCTCGAATAGCGCTGTATCATCAAATTCGCCATGTTGTAATTGGACTCCAAAATAGCGTCCACAATAATCGTATCCTGCCGCAGCGCAAACTCATAGCTAATTTCCCCGTGCGTCCAGTAACGTTTGAACCTCAAGGCTTCAATGGCCATCGCTTTAAACGATTTCAACTGCTGATTTGTTAATCCTCTATCCTCCTCAGACAATTGTCCGTTACGACCTGCAATCGGATTATGGCGGATACCGAATTTCCCAATGGCATTATTGCGAATTTGAATAAAAACAGTTCCCGAGGTCATGCCGGATAATTCTTCTTCAAGCTCCTTAAACACCATGTCAACCTGCCTGGCAAGTGAAAGCTGGTCCGTCTTCAGCATATCCACCCTCCCTTCACATATGATTCCCCATCTAGGGCTTACGCCTCATTATATTCCAATATGACTAGCCAATCAACAATATAAAACAAAAATGGTTATTTATTACTATATCTATAGTTTTTTCAACAAATATAAATTAAATTGTTCGCCAAATTGCACACTTTTACGACAGCTTTCTTCCCTTTGTTTTCCAGGGTTTTCACGCTTATTCCTCGTTTGGCGGCAAAGTCAATTTTGCATTCCTACGCCTGATGTAAATTTCGGTTCAACAGGTAAGGCAGTGACATATTTTGCACTGAAAAATATGAACATGTAAAATCAGCTTGGCATAAACTAGTTCCTTATACCCATTCATTTGGTTATTTATTTCTGACGATTCCGACAAAGTTATGAAATTCAACAAAAAAGCGGGGCTTCTGTTCAAAAGCCCCGCCCCGCTGATTTTACTTATTCTGTCAGTTCCAAGAACGCCTTGACGTCAGCTACAGCCGGGGCCATAGCCTCTCTCCAGAAGTCCGGCTGTGTTAAATCGACTCCAAGATGCTTGCTAGCCAGCTCTTCGACAGTCATGCGTCCCGTATCCTGAAGCAAAGCATCATATTTCGCTGCAAAGCTCTGTCCCTCACGCTGCGCTCTCGCATACAGCCCGGTACTGAACATGTAACCGAACGTGTAAGGGAAGTTATAGAACGGCACATCGGTAATATAGAAATGCAGCTTGGACGCCCAGAAGTGAGGGTGGTAGGAGGCCAGCGCCCCGTGGTATGCTTCACGCTGCGCTTCCTCCATTAAGGCTGACAGCTCGCCGGCGCTAAGCTCTCCTTGCTTTCTCCTCTCATAGAAGCGCGTCTCGAACAAGAATCGTGCATGGATGTTCATGAAGAAGCTGACACTGCTGCTGATTTTGTCGGCGAGCAGGCTCAGCTTCTGTTTGTCGTCCGCCGCATTGTTCACAAGGGCATCCGCCACGATCATTTCCGCAAAGGTCGAAGCTGTTTCCGCTACGTTCATCGCATAATCTTGATTGAATTGCGGCAATTCATCCATCAGATACTGGTGATAAGCGTGACCCAATTCATGCGCCAGCGTAGAGACGTTGGATACCGTCCCCCCGAAGGTCATGAAGATGCGCGTCTGTCCGCTGACTGGAAGCGACGTACAGAACCCGCCTGGGCGCTTGCCTGGACGATCCTCGGCTTCAATCCAGCGCTTGTTGAACGCCCCGGCAGAGAAATCCGCCAGCTTCGGGCTGAAATTGCGGAACTGCTTCACAATCTCCTCGGCGGCCGCCTCATAGGAGATTTTGTCCGTTGACTCTCCGAGGGGCGCATCGACATCGCTCCAGGACAGCTGCTCTAATCCCATCAGCTTGGCCTTGCGGTTCAAATAAGCCACGAATACGGGCTTATTCTCTTCAATGACCTGCCACATCATGTCCAGCGTCGCTTTGGACATCCGGTTGATGTCCAGCGGCTCCTTCAGGATATCGTTCCAGCCTCGTTTTTCGTATAGCTTAATGCGGAAACCTGCCAGCCGATTGAGCGTATCAGCGCAATAGTCCGCGACTTCGCCCCAGGCCTCTTCCCAGTTTTTGAACGTCTCTTCCCGCACCTCGCGGCTGTTGTCCCCCAGTTTATTGGCCGCCTGGCCTACAGACAAGGACATCTGCCTGCCGTCTTCATCCTCGAAAGGAACCGCCACTTTCGACACGATAGTGTCGTAATGCTGTCCCCAGCCGTGATAACCGTCGATCGCCAAATCGGATGCCAGGCTCTCCAGCTCCGGAGCGAGCTTCTCACGAGCAGCGGCGCGCTTTTCGCTCAGCACGAACGAAATCGAGGCAACCTCCTCGCGAGACATCCACAGCTCCCATAGCTCGTCATCTGTGTTGCGCAGCACATTTTGAAACAAGGTCATCGCGTTCTCATAAGCGGCACGCAAGGTAGTTACTTTGCTGGAGAGCTGAACAGCCTTCTTATCATGCTGGTTCTCTGCCGTTAGGCAGGCCACGAAGCTGCTCGCTTCGCCGATTCTGCCTGCCGCGCTTTGCAGCCCGGCAATCAGACGATCCAGACCCGCTGCCTCTTCCAGGCTCCCTGGGGCGCCCAACTGCTGCAGTTCCTGGTGCATCGCCGCGATATCCTTCTGAAGTTGCTGCAGGAATGCCTCAAAGTCTGCCGATGAAGAGCCTCCCGCAAAAATAGAATCTAGCTCCCAGGTCTGTTGTACCGGATTTGTCAATTCTGCCATATTACGCATCCTTTCCTTATGCCAATGTTGATGCCACCGGCATTAAAAGTGTATGATATAGAAACCAGATCGACAGGAGGGGATCATTTGAAACCACTGCAAGTCTCACCGGAAACTGCCGTTAAACTAGCCGAAAAATTAAAGGTGCCTCTCGAGCACCTTATGCATATGCCGCAGCATATTTTAATGCAAAAAATCGCGGAGCTTGCCAAAGAGGAAACGAGCAAGCCTTCACCTTCGGACGATTCGGGTGCGTCCTCATGATACCTTTTGAAAGGGCTCTGCCTTACGACATCTTAATGGGCGATGTATATGCGCCAAAATGCCCTTTTTGTGGACAAGAGAACGTCCTTCTCCCCCTGAAACCTCGTGAAGTGCAAAACGTGCACGAAGGAAAGAAGAAGCTGCTCGTCTTTCCATGCTGCAAGAACAAGCTGACGCTGCTGGACAGCGACTCCGATTACTTGCTGACCGATACGGTCGTGCGCAGGTGAGCAGCAGCCTTCAAAGGGCAGAAGGGGCCGTTCCCTTTTCCCCGTGAACGGCCCCGTAGTTCGGTGCTATAAGCTTAAGATCAAAAAACACTTCAACGGGCTTACCCCGTAATCTCTTCCGTCAGCTCTTCCCCTTTGCTGAGCATTTCTTCCCGCAGCAGCGCCCATTGCTCGCGGCTGGCGCGAATCATTGAGGCATCGATGATTTTCTTATCGTTGATCACCTTCGAGAACCATTTGACAGCTTCATTATATGCCCCGATTCTGCGGTTTAATTCACCAATCAAATACATGAGGCGCGCATCGTTGCCGCTAATCCCTTCATTTTCGAATACCTTTATGTAAGAACTCAAGGCATGTTTCAAAAATCGCTGCTCCTGTTCATGATCCTCTCGATAACGGTACAGCCAGGCAATATGGTGAAGCAAGCTCGCAATAATCCGTTCCTTCTCGCCGATTGTCTGCGCGCAGAGCAGGGCGAGTTTGTAGGTCTCCAGGGCATGTTCCCAGGTCCTTGCTCCGCCGTAGCTCCGTTTTACGAGCCGGTTACTAATATTCTGCTCGAATTCTCGGCGCTGCCGTTCCGTCAGGCGGTCGTTCGAGTTCTCCGTCGAAGCGAAGCCGCAAGATGGACACACTCGCACCACATAATAATCGGGATTCTCATCACGGTAATAGCCGCAAAAGTCGGTATCCGTCCGAATCGACCGCTTCAGGCTGGGCCTGACTCGCGACGTCGAAAATTCATTCTCGCAATAAGCGCAGGTCACCTTGATTTTGTAAAGAGGTTCCAGTTCCACACGATTACTTCCTTTCATCGCCGTTGTAAGACGTTATATCATCACTCTCGTCTTTATCCTTAAGGCGTGTTTACGAAATGAAAAGCAGGTCCAGACAACCGTTTAATGACAAAATCCTTTAATTCCTCCTCAATTCCGACCTCTTCCAACGCTTCCGTCATGCATGCCAGCCAAGCCTCCGCCCTTTCGCGCGTGACCGGAAATGGAAGATGCCTCGCCCTCATCATCGGGTGGCCATAGGCGTCCGAGAACAGGGATGGGCCCCCAAAAAATTGCGACAGGAACATAAACTGTTTCTCCATCACGGGGTTAATATCCTCTGGGAACAAAGGCCCAAGTAGAGGATTCGCCTTCACTTTGGGATAAAAGGCCTCCACAATCTGACGGATGACCTTCTCGCCGCCCAGGTTATCATAAATGCTTAAACTTGGATTCACGGGATTCCTCTCCAACTTCCACATTGTATTTTGGTGCTCCTATTAATTATAGCAAAAAAAAATAAAAGCTCCTACCGGAGCCCTTACGTACCACTGGATTAACCTGTCTTCTATGTCAATAACTTCGCCAATCCTCTTCACTGGAATGGACGCGAGAAGCACGGATCACATACACAAAGGCGCATACAAGCACACCTGCTACAAAACTCATAGCCAACACTCCATCCATCAGAGATTTTTGTCCCGTGACGTGTACATCTGTGATTTTTATTCTAACACATCTCTTTCAAAAATACAGTATAAATTGTAATCGCTTTCTTGCTTTTTTTGTGCTGTTTGTCCTAATCTAATCATACACTTCCACTATGAACTTAGTGGAGGCGTTACTCATGAACCTGGCGCGAATTGCCATTTCGCTCATTATATTGACAATGACGTCGCTCGGCGTCCTGATGGTATACTATCCCGCCGTTTCCTGGGAAGCCGGGGTGACGGGGCTAGCTATTTGGTGGGAGGTTTTATTTCCTTCCCTGTTTCCCTTCTTCGTCATCTCAGAACTGATGCTTGGGTTCGGAATCGTCCATTTTATAGGAAAATTATTAGATCCCCTTATGAAGCCATTGTTTCGAATTCCCGGCAGCGGCGGTTTTGTGGCAGCCATGGGCTTTGCCTCCGGCTATCCGGTCAGCGCCAAGCTGGCGACCAAGCTTCGTGAACAGCGCCTCATTAGCCGCGTGCAAGGGGAGAGGCTCGTCGCCTTTACCACTTCCTCGGACCCGATTTTTCTCATCGGGGCTGTTTCGGTCGGCTTCTTTGGCAGCTCCCAGCTGGCCGGCATTTTGGCGCTTGCCCATTACGGAAGCGCCCTCCTTCTCGGCATCATGCTTAGGTTTTACGGTACCGGGGAAGAGCGCTTGCTTCAAGGAAACGCCATAGATATGATACCGGATCAAGGCTCCGCCCCGTCCGGCAGAATGTCCTCCTCCCCGGCAAAGTTCAGCCTGCGTTCCGCGCTTAAAGCGATGCACGAGGCCCGGTTAAATGACGGGCGCAGCCTGGGCGAGCTGCTGAAGCAGGCTGTCTCCTCCTCCCTGCAGCTGATGGCCGTGGTCGGCGGTCTCGTCGTTTTCTTCTCGGTCGTCCTGAAGCTGCTCACCGCTTCCGGTATCATGAGCCTGCTTTATGCAGGCATTCAATCCTTGCTAGTTATGGCCGGCCTGCCGGCCGATTTGGCCGAGCCCTTCGTGGGGGGAATGTTCGAGGTAACCCTCGGCGCCAAAGCAGCCGCGGCTCCGCCCGGTGTTCCGCTCATGTATAAAGCCGCAGCGGCGGCATTCATTTTATCCTGGGGAGGATTGTCCGTCCACGCTCAGGTGGCCAGTATTCTGAACGGAGCGGATTTGCGTTATCTCCCCTTTTTAGCCGCTCGCCTGATCCACGGCATCCTGGCGGCATCCTTATTGCTGCTACTCTGGACTCCAATGATGGGCTCCGGCTCGGCAGCCATGCTGCTGATCTCGCCGGAAGAAGAAATGTCGGCGGGATGGAGCAGCGTTCCTGACGCGTTTGTCATTTTTCTAAAATTGATAGCGGTTCTTCTTATTTTATCTCTGCTCGCCCGAATCATTCATCGGATACTTGCCCGAACTGAAGGGAGAACAAGGAAATGAACGTTGTGTTCTGCTCCAGAATTGATTATGATCTTTACGAATGGTAGTTTTTTTCATGCGATACCAGGAAGCACTTGCTTCGAAGTTATTCTTTCTGATATCTATTACAAAGGAGCCTGTCATCTTGAGATATTACGTTCTTGACCGTGGCGATCAATTGTCGGTTGAATTGAGCGAAAAATTCCACCAATTGGCCGCAAAACAAGGTCTTCAGTTGGATGCAGAGTCACCGGACATCGTCGTTTCCATTGGAGGAGACGGGACGATGCTCCACGCTTTCCATACGTTCATTGACCGTATACCGTCGATCTCGTTTGTGGGGGTACATACCGGGCACCTCGGTTTTTTCGCTGATTGGCAAGCCAATGAAATTCCGGAGCTCGTCGATATGATTACCCGGCACAAAGATGAATCCCTGCTCAAGCCCCGGATTGTGCATTATCCGCTTATTGAGCTGGAGATTCAGAAGAAATCAGGGACCTCCTCGTATATTTGCCTGAACGAATTCACCTTGAAGGGCGTGGACGGCACGATTGTCGCCCAAGTTGATATTAATGATCAAATGTTCGAAATGTTCCGGGGAGACGGGTTTTGCATCTCTACGCCTTCCGGCAGTACGGCTTATAATAAGAGCCTGGGCGGAGCCATCATCCATCCCTCGATCAAAGCCCTGCAAATTTCCGAAATCGCCTCGATTAATAACCGGGTTTTCCGGACGATCGGGTCTTCCCTGGTGCTGCCAAAGCATCATCATTGCGACATTTATTCGCGGAAGGAACAGAATTTGCTGCTTACTCTGGATCATATTAATTACCCGATTAGCGACCTTATCTCCGTTCGCTGCCAAGTCGCTAAGCAGAGCGTCAGTTTCGTACGCTATCGTCCTTTTCCCTTCTGGAACCGCGTCCGCAACGCCTTCCTCGGATAAAGTACTGCCTATAGCACCTTGTAAACGGATGTTGCAGAAACATCCGTTTTCCTATATAAATTTCTTTTTTTTACCTGTATGATAGAGTTATATTTCAGTTAATACATAGCAAAGGACGTTTTTATGATTATGTTGAAATCATGGTACAAGTCAGCTGTAATCTCCCTCCTTCTCCTGGCGCTTTGCCTGCCTACGGCGGTATATGCAGACAACAGCGCGATTGAGGCGGCTGAGGCCAGTGACCTCGAGGTGCTGCAAGAGGTTCTACAATTATTAAATGACAACAACCTTGAGGGGGTTCAAAGGGAAGAATTCATCGAAAACGCTATACGGGGCATGGTCTACACTTTGGAAGACCCTTATTCGGATTATTACACGGAGGAAGAACTCCTGGAGTTTGAGAATGATCTTAATCAGGAATACGTCGGCATCGGGGTATTGCTCCGGTATGTCCAAGGCAATCTCTACGTCACCGAGGTGCTTGACGGCTCTCCGGCGAAAGCAGCAGGTGTGCGCAAAGGGGATGTCATTACCAGCGTAGACGGGTATCCCGTGACCAGCGTGGATGATATTTACCTCATTCAAGGCGAAGAGAATACAAAGGCCAGCATCACGATTAACCGGAGCGGCAGCAAGCTCTCCTTTCAGATTGCAAGATCCCACTTCGCTTTGCCGGCCGTTTCCAGCCGCATGATATCGGCGGGAGATATCGGGTACATCGCCATATCTTCGTTCTCTGACCAAGCGGATGAAGAGTTCGCTGTGCATTTGAGCAAGCTGCGCAAGTTAGGCATGAAATCTCTTGTTCTGGACCTCAGGGATAATTTAGGAGGATACGTGGAGTCGGCGCAAAATATCGCCAAGCATTTTATCAAAGACGGCGTGCTTATGTATATCGAGAGCCAAAACGGCATCCTGGAGGCCATTAAAATTTCAGACGGCAGTTCCCTTAACATGCCGGTCGTTATTTTAACCAACGAGTGGACGGCCAGCGCCTCGGAGATTTTGACCGCAGCGCTGCGGGATAATGGCATCGCCAAGGTCGTAGGGACCCAGACTTACGGCAAAGCGCGGATCCAAAACATTTACTCATTGTCAAACGGCGGCTCACTGAAAATGACAATTATGAAATACTTAACGCCAAAACGCGAGGATTTCAACTATATCGGCCTTGAGCCGGACGTAGAGGTGAATCTTAATCAGACCGCCCAGCTCATTACAGCGATGCATCAAATCGGTCTTACTAACATGGAAGTCAGCGGAAATCCCTGGGAGCTGAGCATTAACAACATATCCTTCAGCGGCTATCTCGACGTGGTACAGGACGGCAGCAAAGTCTATGCATCCTCCCGCGTACTCGCTGCACTTGTTCAAGGCCAGGCATCCTGGACCGCAAATCCCGGCGTGCTGACGATCACCGAGGATTCGGGGAAAAAACAGCAGTTCAAACGGGATGCAGGCAGCGTCAAAATTCTTAACGATGAAACCTTTATCGAACTTGGCATGTTCAAGAAAAGTTATCCTAATGTCGATTGGAGCTACCAGCAGGGACTATTGAAGCTGAAGGTAAAAATGAAGTAGCAGCCCTCGGCATATCATGCAATTTATCCAGTTATTAAGATGATCCCTGCTACGCGATATCGGCAGTAAAAAAGACGTCCTTTCGAATTTATCGAAGGACGTCTTTCATCGTCGGGTTGTAAATAATTAATACAGCTGCTCTGCAGGAGCCTGTCCTACACTTGCTCAGAGACATTCTCTGGACTCGGGGAAGCGGATGCCTTGGAGCTCCCTTTCTGCTCTCTTGGCTCTTTGTGTTCCTTATGCTCCTTATTGTCCCTTGCGTCCTTTGTCTTCTGAAGTACAAAATATGCGCAGCCGAAATTGCAGTACTCATTGATGTAATCCGTGATTCCCGAAAAAGCGGTATCCCGGTTCGCCTTGGGATGGTTATCGCGTAAAAAGCCTTTGAGCCTCAGCTTCTCGTAACCCCAGTCCCCAAGAATGTAATCGTACCGATCCAGTACTTCGCTGTACCTCTGCTTGAAGGCTTCGGCATCCCAAGCATTCTTGTAATTCTGAATCAGTTCGTATGTTCTGCCACCGATTTGGATCATTCGGTATCCCCCTCTTGCCTTGCCCTCAAATTTCTGCCGGAACGACTTCCTGACGGCTCTTCGCCGACTTAACCTGCTCGTGGGCATGATAAGAGCTGCGTACAAGCGGGCCGGACTCCACATGACTGAAGCCGCGCTTCATGCCCTCTTCCTTCAGCTCGGCAAATTGTTCCGGCCGGTAGTATTTCTCCACATTCAAATGCTGCGGCGAAGGCTGCAAATACTGACCGATCGTCAAAATATCGCAGTCCACGGCCCGCAAATCGTCCATCGCCTGCAAAATCTCGGACCATTCCTCGCCTACCCCCAGCATAATGCTGGACTTCGTAGGTATATCCGGCTGCATCGACTTGGCACGCCGGAGCAGTTCCAGGGAACGGCGGTATTTAGCCTTAGCGCGTACACGGTCCGAAAGACGTTCGACCGTCTCAATGTTATGGTTCAAAATATCCGGCTTCGCGTCCATGACGATACGCAGCGAATCCTCATCGCCTAAAAAGTCGGGAATAAGCACCTCTACACTGCAGAACGGCATGCGCTTCCGTACAGCGCGGACTGTTTCCGCAAAGATAGCTGCCCCTCCGTCCTTCAAGTCATCCCTTGCGACGCTGGTAACTACGCAGTGGCGCAGCCCCATCTTCTCCGCAGCCTCGGCAACGCGCTCGGGCTCCTGCAAATCCAGCTCCGTAGGCAGCCCGGTATTGACTGCGCAGAAGCGGCAGGCTCTCGTGCAAATATCGCCAAGAATCATGAATGTAGCCGTACGGTTGGCCCAGCATTCATATATATTTGGACAACGCGCTTCTTCGCATACCGTGTGCAGCGTCTTGGAACGCATCATCTCTTTGATTTCCTGATAATTATCGCCGGTCGTCAGTTTGATTCGAATCCAATCCGGTTTCGGTTCTTTAGCTAGTTTGGACAAGAATAGAGACCTTCCTTCTCTTGGAATAGGCTATAGCGCCATTATTATACCATGAATCCTTTGGAAAAACCTCATTGACAAATGGAATAAAAAAACATCTTTTATCCCAACCTAAAAAAACGCTGTTTTCTCTATGGGGAATCGGCGACGGATTTTTAAAGGAGGAGATCTCATCTTGAGGTCGAGTTTACTCTTCGTCAGCAGAATTATTCCTTGCCTCGTTGGGGTGACAGTACTGACGTCATTATGGAACATTCCCGGTTTTGGCGCATCAGCGGCAGAAGCCCCCGGCAAGCCGGGCTCGTCTCTCCCCAAAAACGATTATGAGCTTAGACGGAGCTTGTACGAAGAAATTGGTTTGCTGACGCAGATTCCTTGGCACTGGCTGGCCGCGATCGATCAGTACGAGCGGTCGATTACTCCGCGCAGCCAGCAGGCGGAGATGAACCATAGAATGATCCGAATCCGCTTTAAGGAAGCCGTGTGGGCGGGTCCCTTAAATCCCAATCCCAATGATATCAATCCCGCAACGATCGCCCTGTTCGGCGGCATCGGCAAAGATGCTTCGTCAGACGCAAAAGCCGATCCCAAAAACGACCGGGATGCTCTATATACAATGGCGGCATATTTGCTTCACTTCGGTTATAGCGACGACGATATCCGCATCGCCCTCTGGCGCTATTACCAGAACGATTCGTCCGTCGAGCGGATTCGCCAGTTTGCTAAAATATACAAAACCTTTAACCGCATCGACCTTTCCGATAACGCTTTTCCGCTTCCCGTAACCAGCACCTATACATACCGGGACACGTGGGGAGACCGGCGCGGCTGGGGCGGACTGCGCACGCACGAAGGGACGGATCTGTTCGCCTCCTATGGCGTGCCCGTTCGCAGCGTTTGTTACGGCATCGTCGAAACCAAAGGCTGGAATCCTTACGGAGGCTGGAGAATTGGAATTCGCGACTTGAACAATCGCTACCATTACTACGCACATTTACAAGGCTTCGATAAGAAAATCAATATCGGCGACACGGTCAGCCCTGGCCAGATGCTTGGCTGGGTAGGCAGCAGCGGCTACGGCCCTCCGGGTACACAGGGAAGATTCCCGCCCCATCTTCACTATGGCATCTATAAAGATACAGGAACGAGGGAATGGGCGTTCAACCCCTTTCCCCTGCTCAAGCAATGGGAACAATCTGAAAGAGTGAAGAAGTAAAACAACAAGGGGGCCTCTTGACGGGTCACCCTTATTTTCCTAATATTTTATTTCTATCACTCATGCCCGGGTTCCGTGCCTGAACTTGCTCCTGGCTGCTCGGGGATCGAAGGCAAAGCGATATTCGGCGCGTTCACGCCATTCTCGCCGACAGGATTGCCTTTGCTGTCATAGTAATACATCGGAACATCACCGACTACCAGCATGTAGGATACCGGGATCTCTGTCTCCACGGCCTGAGCTCCCATATCGAATGGAACGACGACCGCCAGCTCCGTCCGCACCCGCAGGAATACCTCCACGAGAATCATATTGATTCCCGCCTCCTGGCGGCGCGTGTTCAGATCGACCTTTACGTCGCCCTTCGGCTCAATGCGGATGGGGATGTTGGGGCCGAAGGAGGCCAGAATGGGACTTCCCAGCGCCTGTCCTAATGGGATATGCTCCGATAGCCTAGACACATCATCAATCGTAGCCCGAACCGTCTGAATCGTATCAGACGTTATCTGCATATGCGCGGAGTAATTCAGCATGAAACCGGTGATTTTGCCGGAGGAATCGGTCTTCCAATCGATCAGGTTATCGATTTGCTCCCGGTTGGCCACTTGGGCCGTAATCGCCTCATTGATCGATTCAGTGGCAATTTGTTTCACCCGGATCTGAGCCAGGTGCTTGATGGGACCGATCATATTACGCTCCACATATTGGCCAAACAGCACGAAGGCCGTAACCAAAAAGACGAAAACAATAAACCAGATATTTCTCCTGCTGAGCTTTCCTCTTCTTCTTCGGCTGTGCCATCCCCTTCTGATCCGCATTCTCTATCCCCCCAGGCAGCGCTCAATTGCTTCACCACCCAGTTTATGCAGGACTATCGTGAAAAAGAAGGACTAACTCCCGGTTTGTACCTTCTCCATTACCCTGAAATCTCCATAGGCTCCAGAAGCTCAAGGAGGCCCATATCCAGGCATGTCCGGACGGAAAGCCGCTTGATTCCAGCAGCAAACCGCATTTCGATCAGATCCGCAGAACCGGATACCCTGATCACCTCTCCCGACCCGAATGCCCGGTGAAGAACCTGCATTCCAGCGGACAGTTCTTCTGCCGACCGGATTGTATTCGCGTTCATCGAGGGAGCCGCAACAACAGCCCCGCCGCTGGCTATTTGCCGCCCGGAGTCCAGACTCACTTGAAGCCGCGGAGGATGCAGAATCGTCCGAACCTCGGTAAGGAACACAGATTCCGTCGCTTTCTCCCCTTCCCTTTGCTGATATGTCAGCAGCTCAAGCTGCGTCTTGGCTCTTGTCATGCCGACATAGAACAGCCGGGCCGCTTCCTCCATCAGCGCGCCGTTACGGTCGCCTCCCTTCAAATCCTCTTTGGATGGAATAATGCCGTTAATCAGATCGATCATATATACATGCTTGAATTCCAGGCCTTTGGCGCTGTGGAAGGTCGAAAACGTGACGGCATGCTGACCTTTTCTAGATTTGGAGGACTTCAACAAAGCCTCCAAATGCTTGAGGCGCTGCGCGAACTCCTCCATTGTGTTCAAGGAATCCGCAATCTCCTCCAGCGAATTAAGGATGCCCAGCAAATATTCCTTCCGGAAGCCGAGACGCTCGCACATTTTATCAAGGGCCTTGTCATAACCCAACTTCGTCCGAATGACATCTATCGCCTCTAAAGGCGGCATGCCTTTCATCTGTTCAAAAATCCACTTGCACTGCGGCAGCTGCCTCTGCTGATAGTCCCGCAATGGCACGTAATTCAACAAATTATCAAATACGGATTCATTGTTGTTTATATCCTTTAATGCAGCCATCTGCTGCTTTGTAATGTAGCCGTTGAATTTTGTATGAATGGCTTCCAGTATATCTGGCCTCCGGTCCGTATACGACATCCTCATGAAATTGAGAATATCCTGCACCACCCAATGCGAAAAAAAACGATTGTCCGCATCACGCATATAGAACGGAATCCCTGCACGGTCAAATTGATTCATCAGATCAATAGAGGAAGCATTGTTACGGTAAAGTACAGCTACCTCGCCCAAATTGCCCAGCTTGCGAATCTCTTCGACTAAATACTTTGTTTGCTGCTTATAGTCGGGCAGGAGCTTGATAGAGATCGGCTGCCCTTCATCGTTGTGCGTGAACATTTGCTTGTTATAACGGCTTTTGTTCCGTTGGATAAATTGATTGGCTGTCTCGACAATACTTTTTGAGGAACGATAGTTCTGCTCCATATACAGAATCCGCGCCTCCGGATACATCTGCTGAAATTCCAGCAAATAGGACGGCTCGGCCCCACGCCAGCTATAAATCGATTGGTCGTCATCCGCTACCACACATAAGTTCCGATGTTCATTTACCAGCTTTTCAACGATCGCATGCTGCACCAGCGACGTATCCTGACTTTCGTCTGTGAGCAAGTAATCATAGCGCCGCTGATATTTGCGAAGCAGTCTCGCATCTTTGTCGAGAATATCATTAGCCATCGTCAGCATATCATCGAAATCGATGAGCAAGCCGCTTGGATGCATTATCTTATATTTTTCGTACTCGCTGAGGATTTGCTCCGCATGGCGCACGCCGCAGGACACATCGCCCCGCTTGTTCTCCGGGATCATTTTATTTTTAATATAGCTAATATATGTCGTTAACTCTTCCAGTTGGTCATCTGTGATGTTCTCTCCCGTGACTGCCCTGAATATATCGCGCAATATCAATTTCTTATGCAAGTAGGGAGCTGCCAGATCATCTGCCTCTCTCGGTTCTATATGATGATTCGCCCCATGCCCCTCGATCAATCGGAAGGATAATCCCTGAACTCGGAAGGACTCGCGCACAATTTCGAAAGCCAGGCTGTGGATCGTGGAAAAATCAACGGGCGGCAGCTCCGGACAAAATCGCTGATATCGCTCCTTCATATCCCCGGCCGACGCCCGGCTGAAGGTAATCGCCTTAATTCGCGAAGCCTGTGCTCCCTTCTCCTCGATCAGGTAAGCGATCCGCATCAGCAGCGTCGTCGTCTTTCCCGAGCCAGGCGAAGCAAGCAGCAGCAAGGGGCCCTCCGTATGCAGAACCGCCTGCTGCTGCACTTCATTGAGATGAACAGCAATTTGCTGCTTTTTGCGTATAAAAAAGGGGTGTTCTTGCTGCATCACCTATTTCCACCACGTATCGAAAGGCGTGGCCGGCAGCTCCCGCTTATGCCTTGAAACGGCATACCGCTTCTCGATGCTTGCTTGGTTTTGGGGATCAACGGCATTTCCCGTCAAATATTGATCCAGCACCTCGTAGGAGATGCCGAGCTCAGTTTCGTCGGATTGCAGAGGTTTGTCATCCAGCAGATCGGCCGTCGGTATTTTCAGATAGAGCTGTTCAGCTGCCTTGAGCTCCATCAGAAGCTCGCGTCCTTGCCCCTTGGTCAGTCCGGCCAGCGGCAGCACGTCAGCCCCCCCGTCACCGAACTTCGTAAAAAAGCCCGTGACCGATTCAGCGGCATGATCCGTACCTACAACCAGGCAGCCGGTCTCTCCACCGATCGCATACTGGACGATCATGCGCATGCGTGCTTTGGCGTTGCCTTTATTGAAATCGGATAATTTTTGGCCGGTGCTCTGTTCTACCACGTTAGCCAAAGCCAAGACAGGCTCCTGAATGTTTACGACGAATTCCCGGTCCGCCTGAATGAATTCCATGGCCGCCACGGCGTCGGCTTCATCCTTCTGCACCCCATAAGGCAGGCGCACCGCATAGAATGTCGCCTCGTACCCCTCGGCACGGAGCTCCTCTACCGCCAATTGCGCCAGCCGGCCGGCCAGTGTGGAGTCCTGGCCTCCGCTAATGCCTAGAACATAACCTTTCGCACCGGCCTTTTTGCAATAAGCTTTTAAAAAGTCGATCCGGCTGCGGATTTCCGCTTGTACATCGATGCTCGGCTTGACGTGTAATGCTTCAGTAATTTGCTTCTGAGTATGATCGGTTGACATTTTAATACGTAACTCCCTTCTACCTGTCTATAAACTTATCATTACCCCAAACAGCTTGAAAAGCCATCTTTCCGTAGAAACTTCCCCAAGTCATGATTGGACCTCTGTCTGCCCGTTTATTGTACCATGCTCATCTTCAATAAAATTCAAACCGCAGCGTAAAAAGTCCCCAATTACTGGGGACTTGAACCTGTGATTGCATGGCATATATTTTCAAATCCGTACCGGTCCACGAACTTGGCAAAGGGCTCTCTTCTTTTACCCTGCCCCGAATAGATTTCAATGATTTGTTCAACAGCACCATACAGCTCCTCTGGCGTCGCCTCTTCCAAGAGCAAAACACCGCCCCTGGCATCTGCCCCCTTGGATTTGCCGCCAATATAAAGATTGTACCCGCCTCTGACCTTCATTACGCCTATATCATGAATTAAAGGCTCACCGCACCCAATAGGACAGCCTGTATACGCCGGACGAAGCGTAAAAGGGACTGGCCTGCCCGCCAATCTTCTATTCAGCTCGACGGCTACCGGCATGCCTTCTTCCTCGGCTCCTTTACAAAAATTGCAGGTCCTTAAGCTTTTTACAAAGTTTCCAACAGGATAGCACGCAAGTCCAACCTGCTCGAACTCCTCCTTGAGCATCGCTACATCGCTTTCAGGCACCGTAATATATAATTGCTGAAAAGTGGTTAACTCTAATTCGTCATTTTCATGCATGTATTTGGTAATAACAGCCAGCTGTTTTGCATTCAATTTTGAACCGAATCCTATGCCGCCATTAATGGCTATCTTAACATTCGAATTCTCCATACCCTTTCCCTCCTTCTCATTTAACAATAATAACATACCCCCGGTGGGTATTCAACGAGGCATAAAAAACTGCTGAAACAGCATCCAGCAGCTTTTGTACTTTACATATATGTTAAAGCAAGCTTTTCACAGGAATGCCCACAGTGCATCCGAAAAAATGAGCTAGCCGTGTTTAATATGCTGGAGCGTTTGCAGAAAAATCTGCTCGATATGCTCATCGTCCAGGGAATAAAACACCGTCTTGCCTGCCTTCCGCCTCTTAACAATTCGCATGTTGCGGAGTGTTCTCAGTTGGTGGGAAATGGCCGATTGCCCCATGTCGAGAAGAACCGTGAGATCCTGCACGCATAATTCCTTTTTCAGCAGCGCATCCATAATACGAAGACGAGTAGGGTCACTAAAGGTCTTGAACCAGTTGGCCATCTCCGAAGAGGTCTCCTGATCCATAAGAGAAGTGCGCAGAGTTTGCAGATTCGCCTCTTCTTCCGGGCAGGCCGCATCGTATTTATTAATTGTTTTAACGGGTTTGTCCATTTATTCAATCACCGCCTATAGGGCTTATTATATATTCTGCTTCCAAAAATAGAAACTTGGTTGACATTCGTTTTTGAACATGATATTAATAAAGATAATAGAACATATGAACAAGTGATCATATGTTAATTCATGAAAGGAGCTGTCGAATATGTCTGAACACCATAACCACGGCCACAGTCACGATGCTGGGCATAGCCATGTTCACACCAATAATAAGAAAACACTGTTTTTTTCATTCCTCATCATTACCCTCTATATGATCGTAGAGGCCGTTGGCGGCATGGTTACCAATAGCTTAGCCTTGCTCTCCGATGCCGGTCATATGCTATCCGATTCCATTGCTCTAGCCATTGCTTTATTGGCCTTCTGGTTCGGAGAAAAGGCTGTAAACACAGGAAAAACGTACGGTTATAGACGTTTCGAAATTTTGGCTGCCTCCCTTAACGGCATAACGTTAATTGGCATTTCGGTATATATTTTTTATGAAGCCATCCAGCGCTTTAGTCATCCTCCAGAGGTTGCCACCACAGGTATGCTGATTATTAGTATTATCGGTTTGCTGATCAACATACTGGTCGCGTGGATTATGATGCGCGGAGGCGACACGGAGAACAACTTGAATATGCGCGGCGCCTTTTTACACGTCATCAGCGATATGCTTGGTTCAGTTGGCGCCATTGCCGCGGCCTTGCTGATGATTTTCTTCGGCTGGGGCTGGGCGGACCCGCTGGCTAGTGTGATCGTAGCTGCCCTTGTATTGCGAAGCGGATACTTTGTTACTAAATCGTCCTTGCATGTCCTCATGGAAGGGACGCCACAAAATGTAAATTTAAATGAGATTACCGATACTATTCAACAGGTAGACGGAGTAAAGGGAGTTCACGATGTTCATATTTGGTCAATTACAAGCAGCCTGAATGCTCTTACAGCCCATATCGTGGTCGACGGAGACAAGACCATTTATGAGACAGAAGCCATTTTGCAAAAAATTGAACATCTTTTAGAGCATAAAGAGATTAGGCACGTGACCTTGCAGGCCGAATCGGAAAAGCATAATCATGAAAACTCCATTTTTTGCACCACCAAAGCGGATACGCCAAATGCCCATGCGCATGCTCATCCGCATTAAAAGCAAAGAAAAAACGCAAATGGCAGGGGTCGAGCAGCTCCTGCCATTTGCGTTTTTCTAATCTATCCTCAAATATGGCTTCTCCCGTTACGGGTTATTTTACTTGGATAACGAACGGGTAGGCGTTAACCTGATCGCCAAATTTGAACTCTGCCCAAAGTTTATAGATGCCCGGCTGATTAAATTGCGTGTTAAAGACTGTTGCATCAGCAGAGGCTGGATGAACGTGGATAAACTGCTCTCCTTTCTCGTCGAGAATAACAACATGTCCCAGAGCGCCCAGGTAAGGATCCGGTTTTCCGTCCTTGCTCACAAAGGTCAGCGTAGTGGGGTGATTGGCTGCTAGAGAATCGATCCTCAATTCGACGGTTTTATCGTTAATCGTTTTCTCCATTACAGTGTCGGCTTGAAGCTGGTTCCCTTCATGAAGCGGGGTACGCTCACCTACATGCATTTCTACAGGGCTAACCTGGTAAGCTAGATCCTTGGGGCTAATGTCTACAAAGACTTTGTATAAATTATCCTTCAAATCAGCCTCCTGTGTGAATACCCCGTTTCCTTGATCGGCTGGATGCAGGTGATAATAATCCTCCAGATCTGCGCTTACAACAATAAGATGCATCACCTTCTCATGGCTGATTTCCAATTGCGGCGCTCTATTGTTGGCATCTTTCAAATCAATCGTAATGACATGATCTTGATAACCGACATTTACTTTTACTTCACTAACCGCACCTGTTCCGTTCGACGAATGCTCATGATCGTTTATGTCGGAATGACCGGATACTTCATTCATCTCATGGGTATTAGATGAAGTGCTGGCGCTAGCATAAATGCTGTACCCTCCGATTACTATCCCCAGATACAGGACGGCGGAAAGAGTCCAGTATAGAACCGTCTTTGGCTTCATGGCTTATCCCCCATTTCTTGTTAAGCTATCAATTTGATCCGCTGCAATCTTAAGGCATTCAGAACTACAGATACAGAGCTAAATGCCATGGCTGCCCCGGCAACCCATGGAGCCAAGAAGCCTAGTGCTGCAATCGGCACCCCAAGGCTGTTATAGGCGAGCGCCCAGAACAGATTTTGTTTAATATTCCGGATTGTCATTTTACTCATGTAAATGGCATCGGCAATACTGTTCAAATCTCCGCGGATTAATGTAATGTCCGCTGCCTCCATCGCCACATCTGTTCCTGTACCGATAGCCATGCCGATATCGGCTGTTGCCAGAGCAGGAGCATCATTGATGCCGTCGCCTACCATAGCCACCTTTTTCCCGGCCTGCTGAAGCTTCTTCACTTCCTCTGCCTTTCCTTCCGGCAGAACTTCGGCGATCACATGGTCAATCCCGACCTGATGGGCAATAGCCTTGGCTGTCTGCGTATTGTCGCCTGTAATCATGACTACATCCAGCCCCAATTTTTTCAGGCGGGCAATCGCCTCCTTGGAGGTATCCTTCACGGTATCCGCGACAGCTACGATTCCGGCAAACTCGTTGTCTACCGCCACTAGCATCGCCGTCTTCCCTTGCTTCTCCAAGTCCTCCATCCGGGATAAATGGGCATCTGGAATTGAAATGTTGTGTTTCTTCATAAGCCTGCGCGTTCCTATGAATAAATCTTTCCCTTCTACCCGCGATCGAATACCGAACCCTGGGATGGCTTCGAAGCTTTCGGAGGACCCAAGCGGAATTCCCTTCTCTTTAATTCCCTCAACAATGGCCTCGGCAAGCGGGTGCTCTGAGCCTTTTTCAGCTGCCCCGACAAGCCGCAAGAATTCCGATTCATTGTACTCATTAGCCAGAATGACATCGGTCAGCGTTGGCTTGCCGTTTGTAATCGTTCCTGTTTTATCCAAAATAATCGTATCGATCCGATGAGCGGTCTCGAGGTGCTCGCCGCCTTTAAATAGGATTCCGTACTCCGCAGCCCGGCCTGAACCGGCCATAATGGACGTTGGAGTGGCTAACCCCAAGGCACAAGGACAAGCAATAACGAGAACGGCAATGAACTTCTCCAAGGATTCAGCAAAATTGCCGGGCGTTGCAAAGAAATACCAGATTATAAAAGTGACAATGGCTATGCCTACGACAATCGGTACAAATATTCCGGAAATCGTATCGGCCAGACGCTGGATCGGAGCCTTCGAACCTTGGGCTTCCTCCACTACTTTTATGATCTGCGCCAAGGCTGTATCCTTACCAACCTTTGTTGCTTCGATTTTAAGAAACCCGTTTTTGTTGATAGTTGAGCCTATGACCGTGTCGCCGATCGTTTTATCGACAGGTATACTTTCACCGGTGATCATCGACTCGTCCAGGGCGGAGCGGCCTTCAGTAATAATGCCGTCTACAGGCACCTTCTCGCCTGGTTTAACATATACGATATCCCCGGTCAGCACTTCTTCAATGGGAATGCTTATTTCTTGGCCATCTCTAAAGACTATGGCAGTCTTGGCTTGCAGCCCCATTAGTTTCTTGATGGCTTCAGAGGACCGCCCCTTGGCCTTGGCTTCGAATAATTTCCCCAGTATGATTAAAGTGATGAGCACGGCGCTTGTTTCATAATAGAGCTCCACCATATGGGTGTTCGACCCGATGGAAGCAAAGCTCAAATAAAGACTGTAAAAATAAGCCGCAGACGTGCCGAGAGCCACCAGCACATCCATATTGGCGCTTTTATTTCTCAAGGCTTTATAGGCACCGATATAGAATTGTCCCCCCACTATGAACTGTACCGGTGTGGCAAGCGCTAACTGCACCCAAGGGTTCATGAACATCTCCGGCAGCCAGATGAAGGAAGTAAACTCAAAATGGCTTACCATTGCCCATAGCAGCGGAAAGGCCAGAATAGCCGAAAAGATAAACTTTCCCTTTTGCTGCAGGATTTCTCGTTCCTTATGATCGCCTTTCTCAGCATTCTCCTCCTTCAGGATGAGAGAATACCCCAGCTTTTTAATAGCCTCCATCATATCTGCAGTGGATACTTCATCTGGATTGTATTCTACAAGGGCTGTTTCAACGGCAAAGTTTACGGCCGCCTTGTTAACGCCATCCAGTTTATTTAACCGCTTCTCTATCCTAGCTGCACATGCCGCGCAGGTCATCCCGGATATATCAAACTCTGCTTTTTCAGCCACAACTTTATAGCCTAATGACTCAACCTTTTGTTGAAACTTACTTACATCCGTCTTACTTGGGTCATATTTGATTTTCGTTTTTTCAAGGGCAAAATTCACGTTAGCCTCCTCTACGCCCTCCAGCTTGTTAAGACCCTTCTCTATTCTTACTGCACAAGCCGCGCAGGTCATGCCGGAAATCTGCAGATTGATCTCTTTGCTATCGCTCATGCTTTTCACTCCTTTATGGTCATGTATGAGCCAAACCCTGCTTACAACCTTTAATTTTTATTATGAATCAGTTTCAAAAATAAATCGTGCTTTGGCAGCACGATTTATTTTTTGGATTCCATTTACCCTTTGAATACACAGCCTCTTATCGCAGATTATAGAGTTATTTAGACAGGCGCTCCATCCACTTCGTAACCCTGCTCGTCAATTACCTCTTTAATTTCCTTCAAGGACACAGCCTTAGGATCAAATGATACGGCCACAGTTCCTTCATTCAAATTTACTTTGACGGACTCCACACCGTTCAATTTTCCGACATTACCTTCTATAGAGTTGATACAATGTCCACAGGACATCCCTTTAACATGGAGTGTTGTTTGTTCCATGGTTTCTCCCTCCAAAAAATGAATTTTTATTGTATAACTAATTTCATTTACATATTACCATACCCCCGTAGGGTATTTCAATAGGGTGTTGGTTTTTTAAAATTTATTTTTTTCAAACTGAATTCACCATTATAATACCCCGTTTAAATATCCATTAAACCAGGTTTACCAGTTGTATACAGACGGTGAAATCATCACCTCGCATATACCTATACTAGGTATTTAAACAATGAAATTACCCGTTGCAATTTTGCTTACTGGCTTCATGATTAGGATGTATGAAACGCGCCCCTTATATTTTCAATGTAGTTATATGGTATCATAAAATACTCCCTGGAGGTATGCTGCCAACTTGTTTTTTGGGCGTACATATTACAAGGAGCTGAGGGAATCATCCAAGCAATAGGCTAAACACAATAAAAGAGGACTGCTTCATTGCAGCCCTCAGCGCCATCTATCTTTGCTGTCTAATGCTTATTTACGTATTTGCCGTAATCAGGAATCGCAATTTGGTCAAACTGCTTCACCAGTTTTTCAAGATTTCTGGACAATAGCTCGCCAGACACAGGCATTCCGTGACCGCAAATCGCCACAGATGGGTTTAACGCCGCCAATTTCTTAACTGAATCCCATGCCGCTGGCCAGTCCGTCGTAAGATATCTTGGCGGGCCATTAATCTCTACCTCTTGAGTAAACACCTTATACAGCGAATCCTGTTTTACTGTTACGAAGGCATCTCCTGCAATAAGGGAGCGATCCTTATCCCTGAACAATGACACATGTCCTGGTGAATGGCCCGGGGTATGAATCCAGCGAAAATCAGGCAAATGAGGTACAGTTCCATCAGCAGGAAGGGCTTGGACCTGATCCCCTAGATTGACTGGTTCAATCGGAAAGAAGGGAGACATCTTGGCTACCGCCCCGCCTTCTACAGTGGCATCCGGCTCTGGATAACTCATTTGCCCTGTCAAGAACGGCAACTCTAACTCATGAGCGTATACAGGAACATTCCAATGTTTTACCAGGTCAACTACAGCTCCCACATGATCAAAGTGACCATGCGTTAAAATAATTGCCTTAGGACGGCTGTTTGCGCCAAAACGTTCTTCAGTGACAGCAATGATTTCACCAGCTGATTCCGGCATTCCGGTATCAATTAATACAAATTCCTTCGAGTCCCGCTGACCAACCAAACCGATGTTAACAATTTGAATGGTATAGCTATATAAATCTGGCGCTACTTCCACACCAACACCACTGCCTACAGAAGTGACTGGAATATAATGGTAATCATTACCTTGTTCAATTTGTTTATCCATTTAGGGTTTTCTCTCCTGTAATTTTTAGTTAGCGCTACAGAATAGTATCCACCCCTTTATAAAATTTATGCGCAGAGACAGTGATTTGAGCGATGGACGGGAATTTTTGTTGCTGAAATTGCAGCGGTAGCTCCATAAGGAGAGGAAGGCCAATAGTCATGTTTTTCCATAGGTCTAAAGTCTTTGATTCTATTAAAAACGTTCATCTACCTGCCGATATAATGATTGAACCGATATTATTCAGGCAGAAAGGGGTGCTCTGCTTCAATTGCTTCTTAGTAGTAACAGATAAATAAGAGGGAGAGATTTACACTCTATGAGCAGACTGACAAACAAGATTATCGCATCTGTTCTCGCCATTTTGCTGCTGCTCCATTTGGGGACCCTAGGGCTTGGGGCGGCAAATGCCAACGGCTCGCTGTCCGGAATGCAGCAGGAGGTCATTGTCGTTTATAAAAACGAGGATGGTAAGGACACGGTATACAATGAAAGTATTGATATTCTTCATGATTTCGACACCATCCCTGCCGTAGCTGCTACGGTAAGCAACCACAATCTGCCTGCATTGGCAGCCGATCCGAATATCGCACTGATCGAGCGCAATATTACCTTTCGGATTACGGGCGGGGAATTCAAAGCAGCGTCCATTCCCTCCGAGCAAAACGGATGGGGCTTTCAGGCTGTTAAGCCAACCCTGATGTGGAACTCAGGCTATACAGGCACAGGCGTTAAAGTGGCCGTCATTGATTCCGGGATCTATCCGCATCCTGAACTAGCGATTGCCGGCGGGATATCGACCGTAGATTACACAAGTAGTTACACGGATGATAACGGACATGGCACACATGTCGCAGGCATCATCGCCGCCAAAAGCAATGGCAGCGGAACAGTAGGTATCGCGCCCGGCGTCCAGCTCTATGCTGTAAAAACGATGGATCAGAATGGCGAGGGAACGCTTCAGGACGTTCTTGAAGGCATCGAATGGTCGATTCAAAACCATATGGATATCATTAACCTTTCTCTTGGAACGGATACGCATTCCGAGCTGTTGAAAGATATGGTAGACCTAGCAAATGCACAAGGTATCGCCGTCGTCGGTTCGGCAGGCAATAGCCAGACGACGGAAGATGCGAACGGCAATATCGTCCCTGTTCCCTTAAGTACTTATACAATCAATTATCCCGCTAAATATGACAGCGTAATTGCTGTTGCGGCGGTGGATGCCAATAACGCGCGCGGCGCCTTCTCCTCAGTCGGCGATGAAGTTGAAATCGCAGCACCTGGCGTGGACATCCTATCAACTTATGTCAGCGGCGGCGCTCCCGCTTATGCGTTATCCAGCGGAACATCGCAAGCCGCTCCGCATGTTTCCGGCATGATCGCTCTGCTCAAACAGAAAGATCCCGGAATGACGAACGTACAGCTTCGCGAGGAAATCAAAAAATATGCGATGGATCTGGGAGCTGCCGGACGGGATATCGAATATGGTTACGGTATGGTGACCTTCGATCGGTCACTTGATCAAACCCCGCCTGCGAATGTCACGAATCTTCAAGTCCTAGGAAAAACGGATTCCGAGATTTCAATTGCTTGGAATAATCCGGTGAATTCAGACTTTGCAACCAATAACATCTATGCCAATGGCGTTTATGCAGGCAGCGCAGCGGGCCAGACGTTTACCTTGACCCAACTGCAGCCAACCACGTCCTATTCAATTACCGTTAAATCGGCGGATTGGAGCGGAAACGAATCTTCTGGGGAAACAGTTACGGTCATTACAGACAATATTCCTCAAATTCCGGATACAGCTGCCCCGGCAGAAGTATCAGATCTCATGGTTACTGCAACGTCCTCCACCTACGTGAAGCTAGGTTGGACCAATCCTGCAGAACCTGATTTTGCAAAAGTCCATCTCTACCTTAACGGAACCAAGGTATACGAGACTGCAGGAACATCTTATAAATTCGAAGGGTTGACCCCGAATACAAGCTATCGCTTTGGGGTAAGAACAGCAGACCTTGCTGGCAATATTTCATCCGGCTTGAGCCTTACTGCCTCTACCCTAGCTGCAGGTGCTACTGATCCAGCAGGTCCTGGTCATGAGCCGCCTGCAGCGGATACGACGGCTCCAGCAGAAGTAACTCAATTGGCGCTGGTTAAAGCGACTAACTCATCGCTGCAGGTCAGTTGGAGCAACCCGGCAGATCCCGATTTTGCCGAGGTCAAGCTATACATCAACAATAATTACATTACGGATACAGCAGCTTCATCATACCAATTCAACGGTTTGCTTGCGGACACCGCCTATAAGATCGTGGTCAAGACCGTAGACACCCATGGCAACGTATCTGATGGAGCCTCGCTAACGGCAAGGACGCAACCCGCTCCGGCCGTAAATCATCCCGCACCTTCGACGCCTCCTGCGTCAGGAGGACCATCGGCACCGGGAGGCGGTATCATTCAGGTTCCGGTTAACGTAACACCTGCCCCGGCAGGAAATACGGCACAAGTCGGGGAGCAGGACAAAGCGGATGCAGCTGCAGAGAACCAGCTTCAAGAAGCCAAAGCATCGCTAGATAAGGCCAAGCAGACGCTTGCCATAAGTGACTTCGTCCAGGCTAAAATGGCCGTTCAAAGGCTGACTGACCAAGAGAAGCACGAAGAGTTCCGGCAGGAATTGAATCGCCTCAAGGAAGAGCTGAGCATTCAGGATCTGCCGTCCAAACTAGGGGTTCGTTCTACTATACCGATCGGCATCAGTCTTCAAGTGGCCATGAAAAGCGCAAACTATAAATACATTGATCCATCGTCCCTAAAGCCTGGCGAGAACATCTTCGTCTTGAACAGCAAAGGGGAAGCCGTACACGATACGGTAGAGATCAAAATACTGTTCAATCGAATTCATGTAACGCCGAAGAAGGGCAAGTTCGCTGCCAAAGAAACCTACACCATCGTTATGGACACGACAGTAAAAGGCAAGCCGGATCCAAGTTCGTCTGACAGCTTTGAACTGAAAAACCCGTTAATTTTAGAGTTCACAACAAGATAGGGGTTTGCAACTATGAAAATTCGAACACTTATAAAACTAATCATTACATCTGCAATGAGCCTGTCTCTTCTCGGACCAGCCCTACCGTCAGCACTTCATGCTGCAGAGCAGATTTCCTTCACGGACGTTAAGAAGGGCTCCTGGTATGAAGAGACTGTGCAATGGGCCGTTTCCAAGGAAATGGTCAAAGGGTACGCTGACGGGACATTCAAACCGAATCAAACGGTAAGCGAAGCCGAATTCCTCGCTATGCTGCTGCGGGCTTTCGAGCCGGAGCTGGTTACCTCCGCCCAACAAGGCCATTGGGCAGATGCTTATTATGACCGGGCGAAGCAGCTAAATTATCCGCTCATCGGCTACAAAGAGCTCTTATCTAGAAATCAACCGATTTCCCGGGAGCAGGTTGCCGAATTGGTCACCGCCACGGAAGGCGTCAACTTCAGCGGCGATCATGCCATCCACTACGTGCTTGCCTTCGGGCTCGCTACGGGGAAAGACCCGAATATCGTAAGCGTGGACAGCTATGAAGGCAAAAGCGCCTTGACGCGCGCTGAAGCTCTGCAGTTTATCAAAAATGTCAGCGAATACGGCATCGGCGGATTGCTGGAAAGACCAGATGAGAAGAATGATCCACAGGATCTTCCCGAGCTATAATCTGCCGCAAAACGCCCAACCTCTGCTTCAATAGAGGTTGGGCGTTTTATTATTGGTATGAAATTTACATAAGCATACGTTAGGGTGTAAATCCGGCGTCCTACTCTGGGATCATCTACGCCCCAGCCCTTTTATGATGCAGAAAGCATTTCATTGTCTATAATACCGCTGCCGCTGCGCTTCAAACAGCAGCACCGAAGCGGCCATGGCCACGTTCAACGATTCCGCCTGCCCCCGCATCGGGATAAGCAGCCCGTCGTCCATCAGCTCACGCACGTTCGCACTCAGGCCTCTTGCTTCGCTGCCGAACAGCAGCCATACCGGCCCCGTAAAGTCATATGCGTAGCAGCTCGCTGCCGCCTGCAAGCTCGTTCCGGCCAGCCGGATCCCCCGGGCTTTGGCCTGGGGCAGAATGTGGGCCAGGTCACCTTCAATGACGGGCAAATGGAATAAGGAGCCCATTGTTGAACGAATGACCTTCGGGTTGTATATATCCGCACAGCCTAGGCCGACGATCACGCCGTTCGCACCAACGGCATCCGCGCTGCGAATGATCGTGCCGACGTTCCCGGGGTCCTGCACACCGTCCAGCACGACAACGAGGCTGCGTTCCTCTGTCAGCAAGGACTCGAGCTCGCCGCGGCGTTTGCGGGCGATGGCGAACACCGGCTGCGGCGTCTTTGCATCGGTGCATTTGCCGATAATCGCCGCCGTTACACCGATCCACTCCACATCCAGCGAGGCGGCAGCTGCCTCCGACAGCTCGGCGGGGATCCCCCGCTCAATTTCATAGCATACGCATTCCAGATCGGCTCGCGCCTTCAGTGCTTCCTGCACCAAATGAATGCCCTCAATTACATACTTCAGGTGCTTATCCCGGTTTTTCTTCTCAAGCAGTCCAGCCCATTCCTTCACGCGGGGATTGTTCGGAGAAGTAATTTGCTGCATCAGTCGTTCAACCCCTTCGATTATGATTCCGAATAAGCCAGCTCAAGCTTCGTCAAATCATTCTTCTCGCCGACAATGACAAGCACGTCGCCTTCTTCAAGCCGGTCGTTGGCCGCCGGCGAAATATTCATTTTGCTGCCCGTCTTGATTGCCATGACGTTGCAGCCGAACTTGGCCCGAATATCAAGCTCCTTCAGGTTCTTGCCAACCATCGCCTTCGTGATCTGCAGATCAACGATGCTGTATTCGTCCGACAGCTCAATGTAGTCGAGGATGTTCGGCGAGGTCAAGTGATGGGCCAGGCGAAGCCCCATATCCCGCTCCGGATAGATCACCTTGTCTGCACCGATCTTATTCAACACCTTGCCGTGCAGCTCATTCTGGGCTTTAACGATAATGATTGGCCCTCCCAGGTCTTTAAGGATCAGCGTCGTCAAAATGCTGGCTTGAATATTCTCGCCGATCGCCACGACCACGACATCGAAATTGCGTATGCCCAGCGCGCGAAGCGCCTCTTCGTCCGTAGAGTCTGCGGATACGGCATGCGTCACGATATTGGATACGGCCTGCGTGCGCTGCTCGTTGGTGTCGATCGCCAGGACATCAAAGCCCATATTGCTTAAAGCGCTGGCCACGCTGAGCCCAAAGCGACCCATGCCGATGACAGCGTATTGTTTTTTTGCGGATTGTGCCATGTTTCCACCTACCCGAGTCCATATTTATGCGAAATAGTATACCACAACCCGTCCCAAACTTGTATTTTCAGAGCAAGAGCCGGGAACATTAACACCGGGCAATGACTATTTCAAGGAGGTATAGATATGCCAATTACTCTTGACCTTAGACAAGCGGTTGTGCATAAAATGCACGGCAAAAACGAAGCAGGCCTGCGGGATATGGTAGAGGGCTCGATCGATGCCCAGGAAACTGCGCTTCCAGGCCTTGGCGTCGTTTTCGAGATCATCTGGAAGCATATCGACGACGCCAAGAAAGATGAATTGATCTCTCTCCTGAGCGGAGAGCTTGCTTCTGCCGAGCTGAAGCCATTGAAATAAGGATAGCCCGCCATCATCGCAGCACAAGAAGCCTCCTTACCTATGATACCTGTAAGGAGGCTTCTTTGTTATATAGTACTGGAGCAAACTATGCTTAGCCCCGGCTTATAGCATTAGCCTTTCCGGCTCGTTTTTGCCTTAGGGCGCTGTCTCCAGGAACTTCGCATCCGGATTTTTCTCCATCGCAGTTCTCATCGCGTACTCGTTCTCAAACAAGACGACATAATTGCCTTTCTTATCCGTCACCAGCGTCGAATTAATCCGGAATTTCGAAGGATCCACCTTGTCCGCGACAATCCAGCGCGCGAATTGGAACGGCATCCGCTGCAGCTGCACATCGACGCCGTATTCCGCCTTCATGCGGTATTCGAACACCTCGAACTGAAGCTGCCCTACGACACCCAGCAGCATGTCCTCGAAGCCTACCGTCGTGAACACCTGAATGGTCCCTTCTTCCGTCAGCTGATCGATCCCCTTCTGATACTGCTTATGCTTCAGAGCATTCTTTACGGTGACTTTGGCAAAAATCTCCGGCGAGAAGGTCGGCAGCTCATCAAATTCGATCTCTCTTCCTTGGCTGAGCGAATCGCCGATCCGGAAAATGCCGGGATCGAACAGCCCGATAATATCGCCAGGATAAGCCTCGGTGACGATATCCCGATCCTGAGCCAGGAATTGCTGCGGCTGAGACAGCTTGATCTCTTTGCCTGCCCGGACATGCTTCACCGACATGCCTCGCTCGAATTTGCCCGACACGATGCGCAGGAAAGCGATGCGGTCGCGGTGCGCCGGGTTCATGTTCGCCTGGATTTTGAACACGTAGCCGGAGAACTTCTCGTTCGTCGGCTCGACCAATCCGGTCAAGCTATGGCGCGGCTCCGGTTTTGGAGCAAGACGCAGGAAGTTTTCCAGGAACGTCTGGACACCGAAATTATTGACGGCGCTGCCGAAGAAGACCGGAGTCAGCTCACCGCGGCTGATTTTCTCCATATCAAAGGGATCACCCGCTACATCAAGGAGCTCCAAGTCCTGGCAGAGCTGATCATGCAGGTATTCACCGGCCAATTCACGAATCACAGGGTCATTGTAATTCTCGACCTTCTTTACTTGGATCTGGGAATGATCATTCCCTTGGAACAATTCAACCTGATTGTTCATCCGGTCGTAAATGCCCGACAGCTCGCGTCCCGAACCGATTGGCCAGTTCATCGGCACAGAGCGGATACCCAGCACCTGCTCCAGCTCCTCCATCAGATCAAACGGGCTCCGGCCTTCCCGGTCCAGTTTGTTGATGAAGGTAAAAATCGGAATGCCCCGCTTGGCGCAAACCTGGAACAGCTTGATCGTCTGTACCTCGACGCCCTTGGCCACGTCAATCAGCATGACAGCTGCGTCTGCAGCAGTCAATGTACGGTAGGTGTCCTCACTGAAATCCTGGTGGCCCGGCGTATCCAGAATGTTGATCCGATGGCCGTTATAGTCAAACTGCATGACGGAAGAAGTGACGGAAATTCCGCGCTGCTTCTCGATTTCCATCCAGTCGCTTGTCGCATGCTTGCTTGCCTTGCGAGCCTTAACGGATCCTGCCAGACGAATCGCGCCGCCGAACAGCAATAATTTCTCGGTTAATGTGGTTTTCCCGGCATCCGGGTGGGAAATGATCGCGAACGTCCGCCGCTTATTCACTTCCTCCTGCAGCACTTGCCCCAATGCTTTGCTCATGTATCACTAGTCCTCTCATTCCACAAATTCACGTTGTATATTGTAACATATTTTGTCTCTTTGTACGCAAAAACACCCTCACATCTTGGGAGATGTCGAGGATGCTTTTGTGCTTGCCCGGTATTAGCTTATGCTTACAGGCGCTATATGGTCACTTGGCCGTTCGAGATTCGGTAGAAAAATCTCCCCAAATGATGCTTTCCCGCAGTGGACGGCGGCCGCTCGGCACATTCCTTTCCCTGAATTTATCCAGCAAAAGCTCCGTGCTTCCCGGATATCCGAGTGCAATTACAGCATGAAGCTCAAAATTCGCCGGAATGCTTAGCAGCTCCCTTGCCTTTACCCGATCATATCCGCCGATGGCCCGGGTGTTCAGTCCTAGCAAGGAAGCCTGCAGTGCGAGGCTTGCCCATGCCGCCCCTGTGTCGAAGGCATGCGCCCCATTCAGCTTACCATCCTCTTGCACGGAGGATATTAGAAGGATAAGCACAGGCGCCTGAGCCGCCCACTCCAGATTACCGGGAACAATAAACTCATGGAACAGTTTCAACTGGCCCTCTTCCCTGGCTACGATAAACCGCCACGGTTGAAAATTATTCGAGGAAGGTGCCCAACGCGCAGCCTCCAGAATCGCAAGCAGCGTTTGCTCAGGCAGCGGCCGGGCGGCAAATGCCCGGGATGACCAGCGATTTATGAATAACGGATCGGCTCCGTGATCCGCTATGCGGAGCAGAGCCTCTTCCTTAATAGAACTTGCTGAGACAGGTATGGTTGTTAGTTCCGAATGACTCATACTTCGATACTCTCCTCTCATTATGGCTTTGGCTATTTATTTTACTTTTCAATTTGCAGGATTCTAATGAATGCGTCTATGGAATAGCGCGAACGGCCAATTGATGCATGTATTCATGCGATGACACCGGCTTGCGCCCCGGGCCCCATCCGACCTTCTCGCGGTAGCCGCCAAGCAGCCCGCGTTCCTCCAGCGCCGCTTCCCGCACCTTCTCGCGTCCCTCCGCAAAGGGCGATACGTACATCGCATCAGCGGGACAATACAGCTCGCACATGAAGCAGGTCTGGCAATCGTCCTGACGGGCAATTACCGGAGTCCCGTCAGCTCCTAGATCAAAGACATCGGTTGGGCAGACGCTGACACAAAGATTGCATTTCACACAGCGGCTCTCGCTAATCAACTCGATCATTGCAGCACAGCCTCCTTGCCGATCGGCTCCGGCCTGACGCTGATTTCATCCAATCCCCAGGTGATCAGGCGGTGGTGCTGGGTCTGATCCTCCCTGGGATAATCTTTGCGCCTATGCATCCCCCGCGACTCACGGCGGGCTAGTGCGGACTGGTACATCCACCGGGCCGTAGCCGCCATCGCCGCCGCCCCGCGCAGCTTCACGCCTTCACGGTCCCATCCGGCCCGATCATTCCGGAGCGTCTGCCACACCTGTTCCAGCCGTGTAAGCGATGCCTGCAGCCCCGCCTCAGAGCGAAAAAGATTCCGGTCATAAGGCATGACCTCCTCCTGCACCATCTTTGCATACTGCTCCGGAGTATGCCCTCTTCTCTCTGAGGCACGGCTGTCCAGCGGCAGCGAGAGGGCTGACAACCCCTTAACCCGTCGCTGGACAGCACGCGGTCCCAGCCGCCGGGCATATTCCGCAGCGCCGTCCCCCGCAAAGCTGCCCGACGACATCGCCCATGCAGCGTTATGGCTGCCCCCGCCAGTAAACCCGCCGCATATAAGCTCCCTGGTCGCCGCATCTCCGGCGGCATACAGCCCGGGCACCTTCGTCGCGCATGATGCGTCGACGATATGAATGCCCCCGGTTCCGCGGACTGTTCCCTCCAGGCGCAGCGTGACGGGAAAGAAATCCTGGAACGGATCGATCCCGCAGCGGTCAAAGGGCAGAAAAAAATTGCTCTGACCCACCCGCAGCAGCGGCCGTATTTCCGCGGGCGCCAAATCAAGCCGCGCATAGACCTGCCGGCCAGCCAGCAAATTCTGAGCGATGATGGAGCGCCCCTGTTTTGATCCGGCTCCTTCGACCAACGACCCGTCCTCATAATAGAACGAGGCGTACTGATAATAAGCCGTCTTGGTTACAGAAGCAAAGGCAGGCGAAATCCCATAAGCATTGGAAAACTCCATGCCCGAGAATTCTGCTCCGGCTTCCGCGGCCATCAGGTAACCGTCTCCTGTCAGTACGTTGCAGCCTAGGGCTTTGCTCAAGAAGGCGCATCCTCCCGTCGCAATGACGACAGCTGCAGCCCGAACGGACCAGGCCTGCCCAGTTCGAGTCCGGACCCCTGCAGCTCCCCCCACGCCGTATTCATCGGCCAGCAGCTCAAGGGCGGGACTGTGATCCAATATTTTCACTCCCGCCCGTTTCACCGTCCTGCGCATTAAGCGCATATACTCCGGGCCCTGCAATCCCCGCCGATGCTGCTGTCCCTGCCCATTTTCAGGGAAAGGATATCCCCATTCGGCGAGCATGCCCATATTGTCATAAGTCTGATCAAGCACGCGGTTCATCCATTGTGCGTCGGCCAGTTGCCCTCCCAAAAAGTAACGGCTGCGCTTCGCCTCTTCCCGGGCGTCCGCCTCTGGTCTGACGTACCATACGCCCGTACCTGACGGGGCCGTCGCCCCGCTCGTACCGCAATACCCTTTATCGACCAGAACGACCTGAGCTCCTTTCCTTGCTGCTGTAATTGCCGCCCAGGCACCAGCCGGTCCGCCGCCAATAACCAATACGTCCGCTGATAAATCCACTCTCTTCTCCCGCATGCCATTCACCTCCTGGCCAAACAAAATGGAGGCATCCCCTTATTTCGGGAATGCCTCCATTCGAATGGTCGACTATAATTCTTACTATTCATATGAGAATAATCACTTTGTTATTTTATACAATAACAAGACACCCTGCATTTGTCAATAAACGAAGCCGCCCATCAGCCTAAAGCTGACAGACGGCTTTTATGTTAACCTTTGATCCAGATGACGTTATCTTCTTCCTGTCCGTTAACCGGCCACCAGTGGAAACCATCCTGCGCAAGCAGCTGATCGGCTTCCTCCGGCCCCCAGGATCCTGCCGCATAGGTGCTGATATCGCCGGACTCCTGTGCCCAGGCAGATGCGATGCGGTCTACAAACGCCCACGCGGTAGCTACTTCGTCCCAGCGGGTAAAGTAGGTCGAATCGCCGTTAGCGGCATCATGGATCAGTCGCTCGTAAGCCTCAGGCGAGTTGATGCCGACCTGGCAGCTTTGACAGAACTCCATTGCCAGCGGGCTGATCTGCGATTCCGTTCCCGGTTTCTTCGCATTGATCTTGATATAGATCCCTTCCATCGGGTTAACGCGGATAACGAGCAGGTTCGGCTCAAGCTTGTGCTTCTGGCCCAAGTATACATTGGTAGGCATTTGCTTGAATTCGACAACGACCTCTGTCGTCTTGACTGGAAGGCGTTTGCCCGTGCGAATATAGAATGGAACCCCAGCCCAGCGGAAATTGTCCACATAGACTTTGGCTGCGAAATACGTCTCCGTATTGGAGTTCGGATCCACCTTATCCTCCTGACGATAGCCCGGCAGCGTCTTGCCGCCGCTTTCGCCTTCGGCATATTGTCCGCGCACTACGTTTTCCTTCACTTCCTGCGCCGATGCGTAAGGGCGAAGCGAACGAAGCACCTTCACCTTCTCATCGCGAATGTCCTCAGCAAGCAGTCGGCTTGGCGGCTCCATGGCAATCATCGTAAGCAGCTGCAGCATGTGGTTCTGCCCCATATCCCGCAGCGCCCCGGCATTGTCGTAATACCCGCCGCGCTCTTCGACACCGACAGTCTCGCTCAGCGTAATTTGAATATTGGAAATATGCTTGTTGTTCCAAAGCGGCTCAAAGAATGCATTCGCAAAACGGATCACTTCGATATTCTGTACCATCTCTTTACCGAGATAATGGTCGATCCGGTAGATCTCTTCCTCTTTGAACACTTGGTTCAACTCTTCGTTCAGCTTCTGAGCAGAGATCAAATCGTAGCCGAACGGCTTCTCGATTACAAGGCGATGCCATCCGCTGCTGTCAAGCATGCCGCCCTTCTGCAAGTTGAAGGATACGTTGCCGAACAGTTCCGGAGCAAGCGCCAGATAGAACAGACGATTGCCAGGGATGCCGAAGCGCGCCTCTACTTCCTCAGTCTGCTGCAAAAGCTCCCGGTATCCGTCTATATTGTTAATGTCGAGTGATTTGTACGAAAAATGCTCTGCAAAACGACTCCACTCCGCATCATCCTCGACCGAATAACGGCAAAATTCCTGAATGGAACGATATACATCATCACGGAATTCTTCTCCTGAGCGGGGACGTCTCGCCACGCCGATAACCGCAAAATCTTCACCGAGCTTCCCTTCGCGATACAACGAGTATATTGCGGGAAACAACTTGCGCCGAGCTAAATCTCCGGTTGCTCCAAAAATGAAATATACCGCCCCTGGTGTCTTCACTGAATCTAGATTTTGTATTTCAGTCATGGCTCCTCATTCTTTCTATGTAATATAGTGTATATTTATTCATTCTCCCATCAATGCCTTAACCTTATACAGCATCAAAGCATGTGATGATATTTTAGCATATTCACTACAAGGATGCCATCAAATTCATATCAAATTTAGTTATGCTCATCGAAAATTCATCTAATATTTATCTAAGATCAATTAATATTCAACAGTCAACAACGGCGAACCGATGGATACGTCATAACGCTCCGACTCTGTATTCCAATGCAGTGCAAGCTGCAGGCTGATCTCTTGTCCGGCACTTCGAGCCTTAATCGGCAAATCCTCCGCAGCATAAGATCTGCTAACCGTCCGCTCGTCCGCAAAACTCTCCTCCGCCCGCAGCTTCAACTGCTCCTTCATCCGCGACTCAAGCTTGGCAAAGGCAGCCAGGGCAGGCATAGGATTGGCCTCTCCTGCTCCGGCGGTATCATCCTGCCAAGAATCTGGCCATTCCGGCGCACTAACAACCCCAGCGGCTTCCCCCTGCAGGGCGGCATTCCATTTAGCGCGTACTCCCTCTCTGAGAAGCGCCTCTCCCCAGGACTCCCCGGCCTCCGGCAGCCGCTGCAAGCTTTCGTCCGTTCTATTCTCCAACCGCAGAATGACATAATAGCTCCCTTCTTCCTGCAGCGTTAACGCCAGCTTGCCATGGATAATGTCTTCCGCTCTTCCGGAAGCTCCCTCAGCGTAAAACACCTGATTTCCATGCACCTTTTCCGTATAACGATCCGCCAGTCCCAAACGATCAGCGAGCAGTTCCCCCGCTTCCTCCAAGGACAACATCGTATGCCATTCCCCTTGCCATTTTACGGTGGCCTGCCTGCTGCCCTGGATTAAACCTTCGCTTGCAGCCAGCAGTTGTCTGAGCTGCGTCCGGGACGATGCAGCCTCGGCCGAATAAGCGGCATCCGCCATAGCGGCTGTGCCGGCTGTGTTTAACGATTTGATTATGATTGCTCCGGCCACAATAGCCATCATGAGAATTCCCCAACGATTTTTCACGCATCATCTCTCCCCAAACATGCTACAAATCTATCAATAGATTCGCCAAATAGAGAGACTTTTATACGTCTGCATATCCTTCCTCTGCCTGGAAAATACTAAGCGCACTTAACCCGACTGGAGGCTGATGCGAATGAATTCCCCGAAACCTACGGCTCTGCAAGCCATCATGACCATCATGCTCACGGTCGGCATCACGAACCATGTATTTATTATTCCCGCGCTGCTTCAGGTCGCTAAGAGGGATGCCTGGTTTTCCGTCATTCTATCGATCGTGCCATTTGCCCTGCTTACCCTGCTGATTGCGTATATTTCTGCCCGTACCAAAGGTAAATCCTTGCCAGACTGGCTTGAAGGCAGCTACGGAAAAATGGTGTCCGTTCCATTCAAATTGATTTCCGCCGCCTATTTTCTTGGCACGGCCTGGTTCGCTCTGTTCGACACCATTATGTGGACGAAGGTAACGTTCCTGCCCTACACGCCGATGATCATCACGGCCGCCGTGTTAATGCTGATCTGCCTGATTGCCGCTCAGCTGGGAGTAAACTCCATGGCCTATGCCTCCGGCGTCCTGCTGCCGTTCGTTGTCCTTTTGGGATTTTATGTAGCGACCGTTAATGTCCAATACAAAGATTACCACCAATTGCTGCCGCTTCTGGAGCATGGCTGGGCTCCCCCGCTCAAGGGAGTAATTTACGCCTGCACAGGGTTGTTCGAAATTTTCTTTCTTCTGTTTCTGCAGCCTTATTTAAAGGCACCTTTGACGAACAAGCACTTTGTGATCGTAGGCTTCATTCTTGTCGGTCTAACACTTGGCCCGCTCACCGGTTCCATCGCGGAATTCAATCCGCACGAGGCGTCCCTGCAGCGTTATCCCGCCTATGAACAGTGGAGGATCGCTGGGTTTGGAAAATACGTCTCCCAGACCGACTTTTTCTCGATCTACCAATGGCTGGCCGGAGTTACTGTCCGTATTGCCGTAGCTTTATTCATCGCGACGGACATATGGAACATCAGCAAGAAGCACCAGCGCAGTGCACTGCTGTTACTTTACGCCGTCGGGTTGACCCTGCTGTGCCTTACTACCTTTACGGATATCCAGTTTCAACATCTGATGATCCGGTTCATGTTTCCGTTCAATACAGGCCTCATTCTGATCGTTACCCTGCTGCTAGCCCTTGCCGTCTTTATTTCAGCCCACAAGAAAGGAGAATCCGGCACATGATACTTGATCCATCGTCATCACGGGCACTGAGAGAACCCGAGCGTATCGACACTTCATTTTTGCGGGAATATTTCTCGAAATCGGCCGATGTTCTCGTTCACGACCTGGAAGGAGGGGACAAAGAGGCAAACCAGCCTGTTACCATCATATATTGCGAAGCCGTAACGGACACGAAGCAGCTGAATCAGACTGCCCTGCCCGGCCTGACAGCGCTATTTGAGGAATTCCCTGAACCGACAGTCCAAAATATCGAGCGTAACCGCCATCTTCCTCTAAGCCTACTGCCCAAAGATACATTGCTGCGGGATCTAACCGCGAAGGTGTACAGCGGAAGCTTAATCATCTATTTTCAGAAGCAGAATGCCTTTTTCAGTCTCGACATTGCCGACCCGCCGGCCCGCACCCCCGAGGAGCCTACGACGGAACCCTCCATCAAGGGACCGCATGACGGGTTCACCGAGGAACTGACTACAAATACGGGACTGCTGCGCAAGCGCCTGCGGACGCATTCCCTTTGTGTGGAGCATTTTACTGCCGGGAGGCGCGGCGAGAATAAGATCGGCCTTTTTTATATTCAGGACATTATTAACGAAGGAATACTACAGGAAATTCGTACAAATTTAAGCAAAATAGACACCGACGCGATTGTAGGCACATCTTACATTGAGGGTATCGTAGCGAATAAAAAAAATGCCTTCTTCCCATTATCAGATTACACCGGGCGGCCTGATTTTGCCGTTGATGCACTGCTAAAGGGGAAATTTGCCGTCATCGTGGACGGCATTCCAATGGCGATCCTTGCTCCCGTGTCGATCATCACCCTTTTTACCTCACCAGAGGATGAGAATACTTCCAGCTACGTTGTAGCCATGCAGAAAATTCTCCGCGTTTTTGGCCTGCTGATTTCCATGCTGCTGCCAGGGTTTTATGTCGCACTCACAAGCTTTAATTTGGAGCAGATACCGCTTCCCCTGCTGGCAACGATCAGCAACTCACGGCATGGCCTTCCCTTTCCCGTTCAGATGGAGGCCTTCATCATGCTGTTTTTGTTTGAAATTTTCAATGAAGCCGGACGGCGTTTGCCCAAGACTGTGGGACAGACGGTAACCGTTGTCGGCGGACTGATCATCGGCGATTCCGCGATTCGGGCGGGCATCACCTCGCCGACGATTATCGTAGCGGTTGCCATATCAATGGTAGCGACCTACACCCTTGTGAACCAATCACTTACAGGAACGGTTTCGCAATTTCGCTTGTATATTCTGTTTGTTTCTTCCATCCTGGGCATGTTCGGATTCTTGGTCAGTGTTATCGGTCTCGTCTTTTATTTGGCCTATCTCGAATCATACGGCGTTCCCTATTTGTCACCGCTGTCTCCGTTCCACAGGAACATCGTCCAAGCCATCATAAATAGGCCGTCTGGCAGCAGTAATCAGCGGCCAGAGACATTTCACCCTAGGGATAATACTTCGAAAGGAGAATAGCCGGTGAAACGAAAGTTTGTCCTCATCGCCGCTTGTATGGCCGTCCTGTTATCCGGCTGCTGGGACGCCAAAGAACCCCAGAGCGTCAATTTCGTTACGGCGCTAGGCATTGATTACGTTAAAGGAGAATATACGATCTATGCGCAGGTTCTTGCCTTTGGCGACATTTCCAAGCAGGAAAGCTCCGCTAACACGGAAGAGACCCAAGTATGGATTGCTACCGGCAAAGGGGAGACAATCTCGAAAGCTCTTATGAGCATCTACCCGGCTTCGCAGCAGATGACGTTATGGACTCATGTGAAAGCCATCGTCTTCTCCAAATCGCTGCTTAACAGCAATCTGAGCGAGTGCCTGAACTCTCTCCTGCGCTCCAGCGAGCTGCGCTATACGCCTTGGGTCTACGGAACCGATCAGGACATTCCTTCTATTTTATCTGGAGTATCGCTATTGAATCAGTCCGCCTTGAACTCCGAATTGATGGATCCCCGGGAGGTATATGAGCAGCTCTCCACTATAGAGCCATTGCGTCTTATTAAGCTGATGAACGGGATTAGAGAGCCTGCTGCAACCGTATTAATCCCGTCCATTAAGCTGACGGATCAGGTATGGTCATCGAAGGAGAAGCCTATTTCGCTAGTCAGGCTGGATGGGGCTTACGTTATTTCCAAGGGTGAGAATAAGGGGTTTCTGGATGACGGCCTGCTGAGCGGAGCCAGATGGGTGGCCTTCAAGAACATGCACAGATATCCTTTGCTGCTGAACACAAAAGACGGAGGCCAGGCTCAAATCAATATTCTAAAATCGAAGCCATTGGTGAGGGTGCGTTTGGACGGAGGGGAAATTAAATTTAACGTAAAAATCAATCTAACCGCTGCGGTTTCCGAGGTGAATGGACATCCGGCGCCCACTTCCCTCCAAATCAAGGAAGCCGCGGCCGCACAAATTAAACAACAAATCACTGACAATTTTCATGCCGCCAAGGCAAAAAAAATCGATATTTACGGGATAGAGGACATTCTGTACCGAAGGTTCAATAAACAATGGAAAAAGATGACCGCCGGCCCAGGAGGCGAGGATCATCTTTTCTCATCGTTACAGCTTGAAAATACGGACGTAGATGTGAAGCTGATGCATTCCAGCACCTACAAGATCAAATATCATTAGAAAAGCAACAATTAGCGCCTATTCCGCCAGCCCGTTTTTGTAAGCATAGATAGCCGCTTGAGTGCGGTCTTCTACACCCAGTTTGGCCAAAATATTCGTGACGTGGAATTTCACAGTTTTAATGCCAATCACTAGATCGTCAGCGATATCCTGATTGGATTTCCCTTGGGCGACCAAGCGCAGCACGTCCATCTCCCGTTCTGTAAGCTCCTCATGGGCCGGCGTCTCGGTCTTCGGCTGCCGGAACCGGTTCATCATTTTGGAAGCGACCTGCGATTCGAGAACAGACTGACCTCGTGCCGCAGCACGAATGGCGTCGGCCACTTCGGAAGCGCGCGACGTCTTTAGAAGATAGCTGAACGCTCCCGCCTCGATGACGGGGTACATTTTCTCATCGTCGAGATAACTCGTCAGGACGATAACCTTGCAATCAGGATAGAGCTTAAGCAGCTGCCGCGTCGTCTCGATCCCGTCCATTCCTTCCATGACGAGATCCATCAGTACTACGTCCGGCTTGTATTCCTGGGCGAGCCTGATGCCTTCCTCTCCACTGCTGGCCTCGCCGACCACTTCAATGCCTTCTTCCGTGCCGAGCACGGCTGCCAGGCCGATCCTGACCATTTCGTGGTCGTCCACCAGCAGTACTTTGATATCATTGTCCATCTCCATGATACTCCTCCTCTCCGCTCTCTTCGGTCATTAACGGTACGGTAATTTCGATCCGCGTCCCTTTACCCGGGGCGGTAATGAATTGAATCGAGCCGCCGATCTCGTGTACGCGCTCCTGCATTGTGGATAAGCCATAGGAAGCCTGCTTCTTCTCGTCAAGCTCAAAGCCTACTCCGTTGTCGCGGAGAATAACCTTGACCGTCTCCGCCTTTCTATGAATGCGTATCTCCATCTTATCGGCCTTGGCATGCCGCAGCGTATTCGACATGGCCTCCTGGATAATGCGGAACAAGTGATTCTCTATGCCCTTGCTGAGCTTCAAATCCTCATCGATTTCCAGCGTTAAATCCATAGGAACCTTCGTCTTCAGCTCGCGTACCAGCTCCAGCAGCCCTTGAGACAGCTCTTTGCCCTCCAGATAGACCGGTCGGAGGTGCAGCAGCAGAGCTCTCATCTCCGACTGGGCCACCGAGGCCATTTCCTCGATCAGTTCCACCTGGCGCTGGGCCTTGTCGAAATCCTTCTCCAAGGTACGGCCTACCGCCGTCGCCGTCATCGATATCGCGAACAGCTGCTGGGAGACCGCATCATGGAGCTCGCGGGCCAGCCGCTGACGCTCCTCGACGATCGCCGATACCCTCGCCTGCTCGGCTAGCTGAGCATTATGCGTAGACAAACGCTGCAAGGAGGTTACCTGCTCCTCCCAGCGTTTCCCAATCCTCTCCAGCTGCTCCCCAAGCCGGCCCAGCTCATCTTCACCCAGCTTCGGAACCATTCCTGTCTGATTCCCCTTCTCCCATTGCAGCAAGGAATCACGAAGCAAATCGATCCTTCGTTTGGCGCGGTAGCCCTGAAGGAAGCCGTACACCGCCCCGATAACAAGGAGCAGTGTAAATAAGGTCAATCCGGCCTGAATGCCGGTTTTCCAGGATGTTGATGGTAAGAAATACCCGTATGTATACAAAATATAAATGATTCCCGCAAGCAGCACAAAAGACAGGAGGATCCCATCCCGCATACTGCGAGATACCATGTTGGACGGCTTTTTCTTTCTCATGGCAGGTCAATCCTCCTGTAATTAAGTCAAATGTATATCGACATTCCCCACAAGGTAGGAAATTATAATTTTCACCTTTTGATCCCGTTGCTCATAGTTCGGAGACTTCCAGTACACGCGATTCAGCATTCCCGTCTCCTTCTCATCATCTAAATCAATTTGCCCGAAGAGAGCGAAGGCTTCAACCTCCACGCCGTAATCCTCGGATACGACCAAATCAATGTCGCCGACAATTCCCTGGAACATAAGCACATTATTCTGGTCTTCTACCATGGCAAGAGACAGATCGATGTTCACTTCCCCAAGCACATGCCACATGCTTGTATTCCGCAGCGTCCACGGGTCGCGATCCCAGTGAATGCTCGATGTAACGTTTTGCTTCTGAACATGGTTTCTTGCCGGAATGACCTTCTTCATCTTTGCATAATACAAACCGAGCGAAATCATGACAATGGCGACCACGAACATAAAATGATGCAGCAGAATCATGCCTCCGCCGATCGCCAGTAAAATATAACCGATTTTTACGTCGTCACCAAGACGAATTTTATAAATGCCATAGCCTAATATCACAATCGCGACGATGGTAAAAAAGCCCAGCCCCTGGCCGAAAATAATGAATATGCCCAGCCCGATCAATCCGATGGCCAATAAGCTTCTATGCCTATCCATGCCGCACCTCCAGATCAGTTCATATGTGAGAATGTAAGTGGAAAAGCCATAACAGTATATAAATTCATACCGCATGGCTTTAACCATTACATAGCATATCACAATGTCCTGTAGTCGTGTAGCTGTTATTCCTTGCTTTCGGCCCGATTAGCCGAAGGGTTCAGCTTAGCTTTCAGAGCCTCCAGCTGCTCATCCACCTTGACCTGCTTCTCGGCATCAGCAGGGCTGATGTACGAGGAACCGGAGCTGCTGACTCCGCGGTAACCGATTCCGGCTACTTCAGCTTCTGCCTCAAGCTGCATGATTTTCTCTTCCATCCGGTGGAAGCCTAGGGACGCGCTGCCGCTCTCAATCGTATTGAGCGTATTGATTTGCGACATTTGCTTTCTAGCTTTAGCCATTTGCGCACGGCTGACCAGCTCGTTGCGTTTGTTGCGCAGCTTGTAGTACTCATCCTTCATGTCATGCAGTTGCTGCTTGAGTTCCTGAGCCTGAGCTTCCGCTTGGACATGCAGATCACTGAACTCCAGTTGTTTCTGATCATACATAATTTTCTCTTCCAGCAGCTTGCGGGCTACTTCCTCCTGCCCATTTTTGAGCGCCGCCTCAGCTTGGCTCTCTCTTTGCGCGGAAATACGGATCGCCTCTTCCAGACGGTGCTTCATTCTGCGCTCGTTCGCCATTTGCTTCGCCACCGTTACCTCAGCGTCGCGGATTTCGGTCTCCATGTCGCGCAGGTACTGGTTAAGCATCACTACTGGATCCTCTACTTTATCAAGCATGTCATTTACGGATGCTTTCGTAATGTCTTTAATTCTTTTGAATACTCCCATGGTTATTTATCTCCCTTCTCATTCTCGTATTTTGATAATTTTCTCCGAAGTTCCTCCAGCTCTTTCTCCATCGCCTTCTTCTCAATATCTTCCATCATCGAATCCAAATTCGATGCGCTGCCGCTAAATGCTGATTGCTGCTGGTAACGCGGGTCGCTGTAGCTTGGCCCGCCGTAACGCGGGTCGGCGTACTGAGGATCGCGGTACGCGTTGCCCGGATTGCCCGGATTGCCGTACCCGTGGTTATGATGCCCGCCGCCTTGCCAGCCTCCATTGTAGTATGGATCGCGAGGAGTATACGGCTCCTTCGAAATGACCAGCGTTGCAATCAAATAAATCACGATGGTGGTTCCGCCTGTAATGAATACACTGATAATCGCCAGCAGCCGAAGCGCGGTGACACTGATGTTGAAATACTCGCCAAGCCCGCCGATCAGGCCGCTGAACCAACGATCACGTCTGGAACGGTATAGAGTTCCCATCGGTATTACTCCTCTCCTTTGTTATTCAGCTTCTGCTTCAAACGGGAGAGCTCCTGTTCCAAAGTCGATTGCAGAACCGATCCGGCCTGGTTCATGAATTCCTGTCCTGATCTTCTCAGATCCCGCAAGCTGCGGGCTTCCCATTCCATATCGGATACCCGGTCTTCCAGGCGGTGGAACATTTTCGGCACGTCTTGTGTACCGTACCCACTCATCCGCTGGTTCATACGCTGCTGCAGACGGAGCGTCTCCATTCTTGCGTAGTAATACTGCCGTTTGCTGTATACCACTTGATATTCCGTTTTTAATTCGTTCAGTTGACTTTCCAATTCCTGCAAAGACTCGAGGCTTTGCGCGTACAGTCCGGAGTACTGCTCGATCTTCTCTTCGTAGAGCATCTTCTCCTGCAGAGCTAGCTTCGCTAGATGCTCCTCCTCCGCTTTAAGGGCTAGCAGCGCCTGCTCTTCCCTGCGGTCGCGCATCACCTTGGCCTGATCCACCTGCTGCTTCAATTGCTTCGTATGCCCCGCATACTGCTGATGCAGCTTCTCTGCCTCAGCGATCTCCTGGCGGGTCTCAATCAGGAATTGATCGATTAACCGCACCGGATCTTGAGATTGCTCCAAACGTTCATTTAAATTAGCTACCGTAATATCCCGTACTCGACGAAATACACTCATGACATCCCATCCCTCCTAACCATATCGGTTCATCATTATTCGATATATGTGATCAATATCCCCGCCGTCTTCCATTCAGTGAATAAATGCCGTAGACGATCAGGCCGATCCCGATTGCCGGTACGATGAGCCAGGCCAGCTTGTTCATTAAGGATATGATCCCAAAGAGGAGGACGATCCATCCAAAAAAAGCGTTGCCCCGGCGAATACCGTAGTAACCAAGACCGATCAATGCTACTGCGAACAACAATCCGAATAGACTGCCCAGCAGCGGGGTAAGCTTGCCCAGCAGGATCAATCCCCCCAGGACAATAAGTACGATTGCGAACCCGCTTGATCGATTTGTTCTCATTTATTAGTCACCGCCTTTCGTAAGTATCAACCTTATGTCCTTATTGTAGGTGGAAAAGCGTTTCTTCAAAACGGACTACGGACGGTTTTTCTTCCTAGACCTAAGTCGAGGTGGTCTTAAGACCATGAACACCCGGTGTTCCACCTCTAGATAAATGGCAACAGCCTGCCCGGTGAGATGGGGCAGGCTGAACATCGTTAATCCCTTTGAAGTTGCTGTCACCCGACTTGGTGCAGCTCGTTTGTTCCTGTATATTACCGCCATTGTACTGCAGTATCTATACATTTACACCTGCAGTTGCTAATGCAGTAGTTGCTATTGCTTCTTGCTGAGTAATACCCTTGCTTTTAATTTAGCCAGTCTTACTCCTGCTTACTTCCTTCTTCCTGCTGCACCTGCCGTCCCTGCTCCTCCCGTCTCATGGCCTCTTTCAGGTCGTCCCTAACGCTGCCCTTCCATAAAGGCACTCCGGTCCGATGAGCGGCCCTGCCGTTCAGATGACCTGCCACCGGCGCGGTAATGAAGACGAAGACGATACCGAGCAGCAGCTTGGCGCTGACATGATCCAGATAGAACATGAAGTACAGGAAGGCCCCGCTCAATATGCATAATACGCCGAGCGTCGTGCTTTTCGTGGCCGCATGCGACCGTAAATATACATCGGGAAGCCGTATCAGCCCAAAGGCGCTTAACGCACTGACTACAGCCCCAAACAATACGAGCATGCCAATCAGAAGCTCACCGATCATCATCATCACCTCGCTGCTCAATGACAACACCACGCTCAATGTACCGGGCAAAGGCGGTCGTTCCAATGAAAGATAGAATACCGATTAGAAGAATGATTTCGAAATATGCTTCCGTCCTCATCAGCATGCAGAGTACGGCTACCATGGCCAGCAGATTGATGCCGATCGTATCCAGAGACGTAATGCGGTCAGCCATGGAAGGCCCCTTCATCAAACGGTACAAGCACCCCAGTATCGCCAACGATAATATAACGAGGGCTGCAAACAAGAACCCGTCGATCATTTCGTCACCTCCAGGATTGCTTTTTCAAACGTGCTTCTAATATCGCTGCAGAGCTTATCGACATCATCGATGTCCATCGCATGGATATATAAGGTAGAACCTTCTCTGGATACATCAAGCGTTAGTGTTCCCGGTGTCAGCGTAATGAGGTTAGCCAGTATCGTAACTTCCCAATCGCTCTTAAGCTCGGTCGTATAGGCGAAGATTCCCGGACGGATGTTCAGCTTAGGCGAGAGGACCTGCCCAATGACTACGAAGCTGGACTTGAACAGCTCCTTAATAAACAGTACAAGCAGCTTGACGATCGCCCATACTTTTTTCATATAGAAGCCCTGCGGCCAGAAGCGGCCGAACAGACCAATCATGACCAAGCCCACGATATAGCCAACGATGAGCCCGGAGGTCGTCCAGTTATTATTCAAGAACATCCACACTAAGGCAATCAGAAAATTCAATAAAATTTGAAGCGCCATATCATCTACTCCTTCAGCACGGCATCGATATAAATTGCTGGGTTCGTTAAGACATCCCCGGCCTGAGACGCAAGAGAGTATACCCACTCAGAGCCGATCCCGATCATAAGGATAAGGACGAACAATGCAGCTGCACTAGATAGCAGCCCTTTGATCCGGACTGGCTCCTGGATGGCTGCAGACTGCTCCCCGCCGCCAAAGAAAGCCCCGATAAATATCCGCATCAGAGAATAGAGCATGATCAGGCTGGACACAAGCGCCACCCCGGTCCACCAATAATGGCCAGAGGCAAACCCGCCTTGGACGATCAACAGCTTGCCTGTGAAGCCGCTGAGCGACGGCACGCCGATGATCGCTAGCGTGACGATAAAGAACATCCAGCCCAGTAGCGGATAACGTCTTATCAGCCCGCCCATTTGCCGCAAGTCACTGGTGCCCGCGGCCTTGATGAGCATTCCCCCCAGCAGGAACAGCAGCGCTTTGGCGATCATGTCATGGATCAGATAGAAGACGACGCCATCCATAGATGTCTTGGTCGCCGTGGCGATTCCGAAGGAAATAAAGCCGATCCCGATCACAACGTTATAGTTGATGATCCGGTGGATATCGGAATAAGCGACTGCACCGATCCCGCCTAATATCATCGTCGCCACAGCCATCCAACCGATTAGCGAATGGGTAAGCTCCGGCTGGTGATAGAATATGAGGCTGAAGGTACGGGCAATCGCATAAATGCCGACCTTGGTCAGCAGCGCGCCGAACAAAGCCTTCACCGCCGTTGGCGGGGCGCTGTATGAGCCCGGCAGCCAGAAGAACAGGAACAGGCCCGCTTTAAGCGCAAATACGATGAGAAATAACACGGCGATAACATTAATTATCCCGCCCTGTCCCGCCTCGGCTATGCGAAGCGATAAATGTGCCATGTTTAGTGTACCGGTAACACCATATAGATAAGCGATCGCCGCTACAAAGAAGCTGGAGGACACGATGTTGACCAGAATATATTTCAGCGTCTCCCTCAGCTGCCGTTTCGTGCCTCCAAGCACGATCAGGGCGTAGGAAGCGATCAGCATCACCTCAAAGCAGACAAACAGATTGAACAAATCCCCCGTCAGAAATGAACCATTCACCCCTACGATCAGAAATTGGAAGAACGGATGGAAATAATGCCGCTCCCTCTCTCTTCCGATGCTGCCGAACGCATAGAACAGGCAAGCCGTACTTAGCACTGTCGTCGTTAATACGAGCAGCGCCGCCAGCATATCCGCCGTAAATACGATTCCGTATGGCGGCGCCCAGCCTCCCATATACAAAGTCTGGATATCGTTCAGTCTAACCTCTCGGACGATGAGGATCGCCGCGAGAATATTCAGCACTGCCCCTGCGGCATTGATCCATCTTTGCAGCATTACCCGGCTATGGGCAAAAATAAGAGCAACTGCAGTCAGCAGAGGAATGATAAGCGGAAATACGAGTAAATTATTCACCTTCGTCCCCCCTTAGCTGCTCCATATCATCTGTTTTCAGTTTTTGGTACGCCTTGTAGGCGAGTACAAAGAAGAAGGATGTGACTCCGAAGCTAATTACTATAGATGTTAATATAAGAGCCGCCGGAACCGGATCCGTATAGGCGGAGGCCTGCTCGCCAAGCAGCGGAGGCGCCCCCTTCTTCAAACGGGCCATTGTTAACAACAGCAAATGCACCGCATGCGTCAGCAGGGACGTCCCGAGTATAATGCGCAGCAAGCTCCTGGTAAGGATCAGATATACTCCGACCATGAACAGGATGCCGACGGCTATTGACATCATTAATTCCATGACTACCGATCCCTCCCGATCTCAAGAATAATCGTCATCGTGACCCCCACGACGGTTAAATACACGCCCAGGTCGAAAATGACCGCCGTAGCCAGCTCGACCTCCCCGAGAATCGGCAAATACTCATGTCCGAATGCATGGCTCAGGAACGGCACGCCAAACCATAGCGAGCCTAGCCCTGTTAGAAAAGCGATAAGCAGGCCCGTGGCCATGACCTTCCGGAAATTAAGCGGAACGATGCTGCGCATAACCTCTTGTCCATAGGCGATTGCAAGCAGCACGAGCGCTGCCGAAGTCATCAGTCCGCCGATGAATCCGCCTCCCGGATTATTGTGGCCGGCAAAGAACAGATACCAGGAGAACGTCAGGATAATAAACATGGCAACCCTTGATGTCATCCGCAGAATGACATCGTTGCTTCTTACCGGTACAAGCCCGCCTCTCAATTGCTTGTTAGAGCCTGAGCGGGGAGAGAGCTGCTCCTGCTTCTCGTCCAAACTTAGGCGAATCATGGCATAGATGCCAAGCGACGCGATGCCGAGCACTACAATTTCCAGCATCGTATCGAATCCGCGGAAGTCTACGAGGATGACATTGACGACATTTTTCCCGCCAGCCAGTTTGTAGCTTGCCTCTAAAAAGAACTTCGATATTGACTCGAAGGGGTGGCTGTTCCCGGCGCTTAATGCACTGAGTGCAATCAGGGTAACCATAAGCCCTACTCCCAGTGAAATCAGGAAATTCGTAAGCTTGAATTTAAGGACGGACAGCTCTTTCTTAAGCTTCGGCAAATGATAGAAGCACAGAAGGAACAGCGTGACCGATACCGTCTCCACGATGAGCTGGGTAAGCGCCAGATCCGGGGCCCGGAATATGACGAAGAACAAGGACACCATGTAACCGACGGCCCCTGTCAAAATAATCGCCAGCAGACGTGAATTGGCAAAGGGCACCGCGATCGCGGCTATAATGAGGGCAAGCAAAATAGCTGCCTCGTATACCGTGACCGGGGCGTAGCTGCTGCTATCCAGGTTGAAGCCGTCAAATGCAAGCATAATGGCTCCAAGTACAACTACGAGAAACGTGAAAATATAAATCAAGTAATGCCGTACAGAACCGGTCATATATTTATCCGTCAACCACTTTGACGACCGCTCCAGCGTCCGCAGGCCCGAATCATACACGCCGTTTAAGGAGAAGCGGGCTGATCCAGGACTATTCAATACCTTGACCTTAGGCTGCAGAACAAAGACCAGAATGCCTGCGCCGATAACGCCCAGTGTCATGAATACCTCCGGCGTCCAGCCATGCCAGAATTCTATGGATACGAGGAATTTCTCTCCCGGCCCAAGCAGGCCCGGCATAACCGCTGCCATCGCAGGCTCGATGAGCGAGTACGACAACAATCCGGGGAACAGGCCGAACACGAGCGCAAGCGCGGCCATGATCACCGGCGGTATAAGCATACCAACCGGAGCCTCATGCGGCTGCAGTTTCAGCTGCTCCGGCTTGAATTTGCCGGCAAATGTTCTGACCAGCAGTACCATGCTGTAAGCAAAGGTAAAGACGCTAGCAGCCCAAGCGATCACAGGAAACAGGCTGCTCCAGGTATCCATGCTCCATATGCCCATTTCCCGGGCATTCAGAACTGCCGTAAAGAACATTTCTTTACTAAGAAAGCCCCCGAACGGCGGTATGCCCGCCATCGATAACGCTCCTATGACGGCGACCGTGAACGTTACGGGCATGATAGACATTAATCCGCCCAGCTTGCGGATATCTCTCGTTCCCGTCTCATGATCCACGATCCCGACAACCATGAATAACGCTCCCTTAAATACCGCGTGATTCATCAAATGGAATATGGCGGCCATAGTCGCCTTGGAATAGAACAAAGACTGCTGGACGTCCGTGTAATACCCCGAGGCCGAGCCGAGCCCCAGCAAAGCCATGATCAATCCCAGCTGGCTAATCGTGGAGAAGGCCAGCATCGCCTTCAGATCGGTTTGCTTGATCGCCTTGAACGAACCAAAGATCAGCGTAATAAGTCCTACGCCCGACACGAGCCAGAACCAGGCCGCTTGTCCAGAGAACACCGGCGTAAATCTCGCTACCAGATATAACCCGGCTTTGACCATCGTTGCCGAGTGCAAATAGGCACTCACCGGCGTCGGTGCCTCCATCGCATCCGGCAGCCAAATATGGAACGGGAACTGAGCGGATTTTGTAAAGGCCCCCAAGAGCACGAGGAGCAGCGCAGGCAGCATTAGGGGATGCCCCGCGATGATCTCTGTATTTTGAAGGATTTCTCTTACCGAGAACGTACCGGTCATGAGATAGACCAGCACGAATCCGGCCAGCATCGCCAGACCGCCGAACACGGTAATGAGCATGGATTTGAAAGCCCCATATCTGGAACGCTCCCGGTGATGCCAGAAAGCGATAAGCAGAAAGGAAGAGATGCTCGTCAATTCCCAGAAGCCGTAAAGCACGATCAGATTATCAGATAGGACAACCCCCAGCATAGCCCCCATAAATAGAAGCAAATACACGTAGAAGCGATGAACGGCCTCCTTTTCCTTATCCATATAAAAAATGGAATAGAAAACGACCAGTGTACCGATCCCCGAAATTAGCAAAGTGAACAGCAATGACAACCCGTCCAGCTGAACGCTGAACTCGATGCCAAGCGAGGTGATCCAGGGGACTGCGGCTACGATATCGTGACCCGATTGAACAATAGGGATCTGCCTCAGGAAGTAAACAAAGAGTACGGCAGGCGCTAACATAACGGCCCATCCCGGGTGCGGTTTTCCCGGCAGTCTCTTCAGCAGAGGCATTCCTGCAGCCAGAATAAATGGTAAAATGATTGCTGCGTGCAAAATAGACAACATGCTTCCTCCTTACTCGTGCTATATAACCTGTGTCTCATCAGCTTAGCCATATTTAAATCAGAACATAAATAGGGTATCCCTGAAAAAACACAAAAAGAGCCCGCAGTTGGCAGGCTCCTCCGATAAACAAATATGTGGTTAAGGCTGTAGTGCAATTGAAGCACATCCAAAAGTATATCCTTTTTTTGAGCGGTTGTAAACACGAATCTAACTGTATATATATAGCTCATTAAGGAAATCACTTTCTATAGTAAAGGAGAGTGATTTCCATGCCGGTCCGCCAAATCCTCGTCTGCTCATCCATATTTCTCGTAATTATTTGCAGTGCCGCGTTTCTTGCCCGCCAGCTGTCGCCACTCATGTCCCTTGAGCAATCACGCTTGTACTTCCAGCAATTAAATATCGGATTAAGAAACCCAGCTGTGTTTCAGCCCCGGGAATACATCCGGATCGTACCGTTCTCTCATCCGGAAGGATTTCCTTGAAATTGGGCGAATAATTTATCATCATTCTTTTGAGATACTAAGGATTGTGTGCTATCCTTAAGGTTAGCAGCTATTTTAGAGAGGGGATAAGCATCATGATGCATATTCGGCAAACGATGGTATGGTTTACTGCCTCTGTCTTTGCGCTAATCATGATTTTCTTTATTCCTCATCCTGCTCTAAATCCAGGACATGTGGCAAGTTTCGAACAGACGGCCGTTGAAGCTGACCAGCCCCTCCGCAAATCGGAGAACAAGGCAGCCCTTCTGACGCCCGCACATGTCAAGCTTAGCAACGATCTATCCCCGTTTTACCTGTTAGTCATCCCCGCCGCAGCCAGTAGTATAATTACTTTGGCAGGGATCTATTTCCGTCCATTTTTCTATCAATTCATGAAGCGAATCCTTCTGTTACCCATCAAATTTACTAGCATTTATGCTGCTTGATTTACATGTAAATGATAAGTAACTAGAATTATCGCCCATGCTCGTGAAGGAAGATCGGCGGTTGTATTAAACACACCTTATACAAATAACACTTCTTAATATTGGAGGTCGGAAGCTAATGAATCTTAAAGAAACCGAATTGCCAGGCATCGGCAAAAAATTCGAAATCGAAACACGCAGCGGTGAGAAATTGACTATTACTATCCATGATGATGGTCGTCGTGAAGTTTATCACTATGGAGCGGATAACCCGGACGACAGCATCTCTAAAATATCTTTAACTGACGAGGAAGCCCGATATGTTTCTGCCATTATTGGCGGAGTTACTTACAAGCCCACACCATTAGAGAATATCGAAGTCGCGTTAGGCGATCTCATCATTGAATGGTATAAACTTGAACCTCACTACAAAGCGATCGGCAAGACGATCGGCGAGCTGCGCGTTCGTCAACGCTCCAGCGCCACGATCATTGCTGTCGTTGAGAGCAATCATTCTAAACATATCAATCCTGGACCGGATTTGCTCCTTACTGCCGGCGCATTGGTTGTCGTAATCGGCGAGCGTCTGCATCAGCAGCAGATCCGTCAGATTCTGCTAAACGGAAGTGCTTAAGATTTCTTTGTGGCAGCATCCATTCGAAGTTTACAATAAGAAGCACATTGCCTCTCTGACGGCATGAAGAAGCGCCCTAAGTTTCCATTGGACTTAAGGCGCTTCTTTATTATTACTAGCATTATAAATGCCGCTAAACGGAATTAGAAATCGAAATTATCCGGATCAGGACCAACACGCTGATCTTGATTCAGACTATCAATTTGTTTCATTTCCTCTGCAGTCAATTCGAAATCAAATACAATAGCATTTTCAACAATCCGTTCTGGATTAGATGATTTTGGAATGGTTACAATGCCATGTTGCAAATCCCACCGGATAATAACCTGAGCCGTTGATTTGCCGTATTTTGCCCCGATAGCCTTCAGTACTTCGTTGTCCAGCAGCTTGCCCTGGGCAAGAGGGGACCAGGCTTCGATTTGGATTCCTTGTGACTTGCAGTATTCCCTCAATTCCAGTTGGCTGAGCAGCGGATGCAGCTCCACCTGATTGACTACCGGTCTTACCTCTGCGTCTGCCAGCAGGTCTTCCAAATGATGAATTTGGAAGTTCGATACACCAATAGAGTGAACACGCCCGTCCTTATGTAGCTGCTCAAGCGCTTTCCACGTTTCTTTATATTTGCCCTTGACTGGCCAATGAATCAAATAGAGATCTAGATAATCGAGGCCAAGCTTGCTCATGCTCGTGTCAAAAGCCTTCAACGTACTATCGTAGCCTTGATCGGAGTTCCAGACCTTCGTAGTAATAAACAGTTCTTCGCGGGAAATGCCGGATGCTTTAATTGCTTGGCCTACCCCTTCTTCATTCTGGTATAAAGAAGCAGTGTCAATGCTTCTATAACCATTGCGGATGGCAGCTTCTATAGAAGCGATGACCTCCTGGCCTTCACTCATCTTATAGACACCAAGGCCCAGCCACGGCATTTGTTTTCCATTGGACAAGGTGACCATAGATTGAATGTGATTCATTTCGTATGACGCCTCCTCTAATTTGGATCGTTTGCCCATCGTCTCCCTACCAAAATAAACCTAACGATCCTTATTGTCAAATTTCGTTTCTCTGAATATTGGCCATAAAAAAGAAGGTTTATGAAATTGCTCCTAGAAACAATTTCATATACCTTCTTATCGATAATACCGATGGCCGGACTCGAACCGGCAAGCCTCTCGGCACCGCATTTTGAGTGCGGCGTGTCTGCCAATTCCACCACATCGGCACACTATAAATCCATCACTTAACAAGTGCGGAAGACCAGACTTGAACTGGTACGATAGTCACCTACCGCAGGATTTTAAGTCCTGTGCGTCTGCCGATTCCGCCACTCCCGCAGGGAATTAAATGGAGGCGCCACCCAGACTCGAACTGGGGATAAAGCTTTTGCAGAGCTGTGCCTTACCACTTGGCTATGGCGCCGTATATAAAAATGGAGCGGACGACGGGAATCGAACCCGCGACCCTCGCCTTGGCAAGGCGATGCTCTACCGCTGAGCCACGTCCGCAACATATGGCTGGGGATATAGGATTCGAACCTATGGAATGACGGAGTCAAAGTCCGTTGCCTTACCGCTTGGCTAATCCCCAATATATGATTTTTAAGATAAAAATGGGGCGATCGATGGGACTTGAACCCACGAATGCCGGAGCCACAATCCGGTGCGTTAACCCCTTCGCCACGACCGCCATAATATAAATATTTTATTGTTTAACTGGCAGGGGCAGCAGGAATTGAACCCACACTAACGGTTTTGGAGACCGCTGTTCTACCTTTAAACTATGCCCCTATATGGTAAAACTGGTGGAGGCTGATGGATTCGAACCACCGAACTCGTACGAGAACAGATTTACAGTCTGCTGCGTTTGGCCACTTCGCTAAGCCTCCATGTGGTGCCGGCGAGAGGACTTGAACCCCCAACCTACTGATTACAAGTCAGTTGCTCTACCAATTGAGCTACACCGGCGTTTTCAATTATCAGGTGAATCATGGTGGCTCGGGACGGAATCGAACCGCCGACACGAGGATTTTCAGTCCTCTGCTCTACCGACTGAGCTACCGAGCCTTATTGGAATAGTTCATTGGATCCTCTTCACCTATTCCGCTGCGACCAGCTCATTAAAGTGACGGTTTCCAGAGCAAGCTTGTGAACCCTTACGGATTCTCACCTCTTAGCTTGAGGTTATAATGGCGGAGCCGACGGGATTCGAACCCGCGATCTCCTGCGTGACAGGCAGGCATGTTAGGCCTCTACACCACGGCTCCACACTAGATATTGCAATTGCGGGGACAGGATTTGAACCTGCGACCTTCGGGTTATGAGCCCGACGAGCTACCGAGCTGCTCCACCCCGCGTCATTTATATTATGGTGGAGGCTAACGGGATCGAACCGCTGACCCTCTGCTTGTAAGGCAGATGCTCTCCCAGCTGAGCTAAGCCTCCGAGGAAAGACAATTTCTATTGTATCATATTACCCGGTTAGAAATCAAGCTTTTTCTTAAAATCTTACAGGGCTTCTAAACCCTACCGAATCATATGAATTAAGTGGTGACCCGTAGGGGATTCGAACCCCTGTTACCTCCGTGAAAGGGAGGTGTCTTAACCCCTTGACCAACGGGCCACATATGTATCACACACTGCTATGATACTAAGAAAATGATGGCGGAGAGAGAGGGATTCGAACCCTCGAGACGCTTGTGACGCCTACACGATTTCCAATCGTGCTCCTTCGGCCAACTCGGACACCTCTCCATATGGCTCCCCGAACAGGACTCGAACCTGTGACAACTCGATTAACAGTCGAGTGCTCTACCGACTGAGCTATCAGGGAACATTATCATATTCAGATGATTTGATCACCTGAAAACTGGATACGAAACTTCATTTGCGTGTTAGCCCTTACTTGGTTCACCGGGGCCCCCGAAAAGTATTCGGTATACTCTTCGAAGCCTCCGCTTCACTTTTTGGGGTAAAATTGGATAAGCCCTCGACCGATTAGTACCTGTCAGCTCCATACATTGCTGCACTTCCACCTCAGGCCTATCAACCTCGTCGTCTTCAAGGGGTCTTACTAATTGGGAAATCTCATCTTGAGGAGGGCTTCACGCTTAGATGCTTTCAGCGTTTATCCCATCCGCACGTAGCTACCCAGCTATGCTCCTGGCGGAACAACTGGTGCACCAGCGGTGCGTCCATCCCG
>NZ_WNZW01000010.1 GCF_009725165.1 Paenibacillus woosongensis | reverse complement strand
GACTTGCATGTATTAGGCACGCCGCCAGCGTTCGTCCTGAGCCAGGATCAAACTCTCCAATAAAGGATGAAAGCATCACTTATCCAATGGACGGGATCTTTCATCCCAGGTGAAAGGAAGTTTTACCGAAGGTAAAATCTCTTTCAGCTAAGGTGTTTGACTTGCTCATTTTGAATCTGACGATTCATTATTGAATCTAAAAAATAACGAGTTCCATTTGTTCAGTTTTCAAAGAACTTGCCTTCTGTTCTCCATCATTGATTCTAAATCAAATTTTGTCGAACAATTAAATATTATATCAAACCATCACGCTGTTGTCAACTGTATTCGACGCTAATTTATTTAGCTCGTTTCGAGCGACAAGTAATAATTTATCACGTCCAAGGACATATTGCAATATTTATTTTCGTATTTTAGGCTGGTAAATAAATCCGCAGCCTGCACTTTACGAGACGACCATCGCCATTCGTCCCATTAAGAAAAGCTGCCTTCTATAATAGTCCTCCATCAACCCATCCCCTAGAGAACGGAAGTCCCCCTCACTATAAATAGTGCCCGACGCCCAGCCCTCCAATGCGAGTTGGTAGATATTTCTCCATGAGGGCGTGTTGATGGTCAGTTTCCTAGTCTGCTCATTCTGCAGCCCTCTCGATAAATTTCTCTAGCGCTTGCTTCGAATCCCCACCTTTTTGAAGCTCCCAGGTGCTCACAACCTCAACCTCAATATGGGGATACTTCATCGCAAACAAATCGCCGAAACTGTTAAAATACGAAGTCTCATCCCAATACATGACCTTTATCGCTGTCTTCTGGTTAGTATCCGGGTTTCCTTGCTCTTTTCCACAAGCGGAGACTAGCAGCAGCGAGAGTAAGAATATAGGGATAAACCATTTGCTAACAATCTGTATGCTATTCCGATGGATTTTTCTATACATGACAACCTCTCAGTACTACGATTAGATTAGTTTAATATGACAAATAAAAAAGGCTAATCCTAACTTCAAGAGGATTAACCAGATGTGATTTATGAAATTCAAATATCCATTGATTTAAGCAGTTTTTCTCTCTTTTCCCTTGAACTCCGCATATTTCAACAGCGCAACCACACTACCTGCCAACAATATGAATCCTGACGCAATACGCAGAGCAATATCATAATCCGCTGTCAGAGCCCCTATTCCCGAGGAACCTGCTACGACGCCAAGCGAGAAGAACGCGTAAAACAAGCCGAATGCTCTTCCCTTGAATTCCTCGCTAACATTCTTAACTAGTAAAGAATTCAAAGACGGAAATAGCAAGGAAAATCCAAGCCCATAGAAAGCCATGACAGCAAACATGGCTGCCTGCTGATGAAAAAATGATAGCAGCAGCAGCGCCAGCATGATGACTGTCCCGCCAGAAAACATCAGCAGGAGCGAAGACAGTCGATCAAACCAGCGATTACTTGGCATAACGAATACAACGATCGCAACTATGCCAAACGTGCTTAGCATCAGCCCTGAGGCTTGTGCCGGGAAGCCAAGCTCATCCGCTTTCAGAGGCAAGGCATAGGTTAAAGCCCCCATCGCAAACATAAGCGAAAATGCTCCAATATAAGATTGCAGCACCGGCCCCTTGCGAAGCATAGCCCCGAGCCCTTCCACCGAACGAGAGAGCTGAAGCCTCCGGGTAATCCGTTTCGCTTGTGACGCCGGGATCGTCACCCCCACCAATAAACCGCCAAGCATCAGCAGCGTGGCCGTCCCCCAAAATAAAGGAGGAAGGCCCAGCTTAGCCTTCGTGATCCCGGCTACAGCCGGGCCTACAATCGCCGCCGCTCCGACAGCCGCACCGGAGAGAGCCATCGCTCTACCCGGCTGCTGAGTCGAAGCAAAATGCGAGATTAAAGTAAAGGCGCTGGGCACTAAGAGTCCACCAGTCAAACCATGAACAAAACGTACGATGATCAAATGCCAGGGCTGACTAACTAGAGGATATAGCATCATAACGACAGCCGTCAGAACAAATCCCAGCAGTAAAATATTTCGTGCTCCGTAGCGGTCAATCCAGTAGCCTGCCGCAATATTTCCGAACATATTGGTCAGCGAATACAATCCGACGGCAAGACCAATAATGAATGACCCGGCGCCAAGGCTCTTGGCGAACGGTCCCATGACAGGCAGCTGTATAAACAAGTCCATAAAGCAAAGCATAACGATGCCGTACAATAGTCGTTTCATATACACCCATCCGTTCTTCCATAGCGGCCCGGTTCACCAGATCATTCCGTCAGCATTCATTGTGACAGCCTCATTCTCTCCCAATCTGCGGGAGCTCTAGGATAGTTCGCCTTACACCGAATCCTGCTCGCTCTTCTCGATTGTGTTAATTATAGAGCACTCGAAGAGTTTAAAAAATAAGGGAATTCCCTATTCGAGTCAGAGTCTTCGGGTTAGCCTTCGTTCGCGCTGTTTTCCGCTGAGCCTTCCGCTCCGTCAGAGCCTTCGCTGGAGTCTGCGGTTCCCGCGGAATCATCAGCAGACCCTTCACTGGAGCCGCCTTGGGCTTCCTCTTCTTTCTTCTTCTCTTCCTGTTCCTTCAGCGCTTGATCCAAAGCGACTTGGCCTTCGGCCTCAATCTTAGCCAAAGCTTCATCCAAGGATTTGGTGTTATCTTCAACGGCCTTCAGCTCCGTATCAAGCAGAGGCTGGAATTTCTCATAAAATCCGTTAGGGATTTTTCTCATTCCCGAGTAATCCGTCGGCAGCGGCTTCAATTTATAATAAGCCTCAAGACTGATGCCGTTATATTCGTCGGTATATCCCATCCGGGACAACAATCCATTGTTCAGGCTTCTCGACTTAATCTTGGCGAACTGGTCACCATTAACGAATTTGATGAATTCCCAAGCAGCATCCGCATTCGGAGAATTTGCCGAAATGGCAAATACTTCGCTTATGCCGATGTTTCTGGATTTATCCGGGTCAGTAGATGATGCCGGTCCTGCCACGATGCCGATTTCAAAAGGCTTGTAATCCTTCAAGGCATCCGCAGCTTCCTTCAAATTGCGAAGCACATACGTGTCGCCGGTCGTCATTGCGGCTCTTCCCATTACAAACGGCTGACTTTGATAGTACTCCTCCATCGAACCGCCTCTGAAGCCATCTTCTCCAGGATTATAAAACACATTGGATTTCATGGCATCAAGAGAGGTCTGATAGATTTTTTTCCACGATTCGGTATTCAACGTAAGCTTCATGGAATTCGTATCGATCTGTTCAATTCCTTCAGACGAGGAAATCATCGAGGCAAGCTGCGTCATATTGATTCCCCAGTTATTGTCGAAGCCATATATTCGAGTCTTCTCATCGCCCTCGGTAGGAAACTGCTTGGCCAACTCAATAATGTCGTACCAGCTCATGCCGTCGCGCGGCAATTCCACACCATGCTTGGCAAACAAATCCGCGTTATACAAAATCGCCGAACCGTAGAAATTCGGGGTCAGACCGTAAATCTTATTATCCCCGCGTTCCTTCAGAAGCTCGATCAATGCGGGGTAAATCGTATCGATACTGTATTTGTCCCGCTCAATCAAAGTATCTAGCTCACGAATTTTGCCTTCGGAAATATAAGTCTCCATCTGATCAATGCTTACCATAAGCACGTCCGGTTGTTCCTTATCGATAAAATCCTTAAAAGCCTTATCATAATCCCCATCCGGACCCATATCTCTATAGATATTATTAGTGCTTACAACTTCGATCTCAATATTAGGGTGCTGCATAGTAAATAAATCGCCGTATTGTTGGAAAAAGTAGTTTTCATCCCAGAACATTACTCTCAAGCTTTGCTGCTCGGGCTCTTTGGAACCGGGATTGCTAGTACATCCCGCCACAAGCACGAGGCACATGATCAAGAACAGCGCCTTCTTCATTCCTTTAATAGACATTTTTACCTCCAAAATTTGTATTTTCTCTAGTTCACCATTATAAACGTATTTGATGGCAACATGGTTACATTTTGGAAGCTTTTTATATGAGAAAAATTTATAAAGCCTGCTAGAGCCTATATTTAAATATAAAAAATACCCCCAGCAAGCGGCTGCTTGCTGAGGGATATTCCCACTTTCTTAATTCAATCCAGCATGATGTCCTGCGTTCTACTCGGTCAATAACCGAACGAACTCATTCTCATCCTCGATAACCGGGATGCCAAGATCCTTAGCCTTGGTCAGCTTGCTGCCCGCTTTCTCGCCAGCGATGACGAGATCGGTCTTCTTCGATACACTTCCCGTTACCTTAGCGCCCAAAGCTTCAAGACGCTCTGTCGCCTCATCGCGGCTGAGCTGGTGCAGCGTCCCAGTCAGCACTACCGTTTTGCCTGTGAAAAAGGAGTCCTTCACAGGGCTTCGCTCCTCCGGCGCTTTAGCCTCCACGCCAAGCTCAAGCATCTTGTGAATGCCCGCCTGCATGAATGGATCGGCAAAGAAGGTAACGATACTCTCGGCGACAATGCCTCCGATATCCGGGAGCTGCATCAGTTCTTCCTCGGTTGCTGACATGATCGCTTTCAGATCGCGGAAATGATCGGCCAGCACCTTTGTGGTCGATTTGCCGGTATTCGGAATGCCAAGCGCATACAGAAAGGAAGCCAAATCCCGCCCCTTGCTCTTGTTGATCGCATCCAGCAAATTATTCGCCTTCTTCTCCCCGAAGCGCTCTAGCTTAACAAGCTGCTCGAAAGTAATCTCATACAGATCCGCCGGCTCGTGAATGTCCAGCTCTTCGAATAGCTGCTCGGCCGTCTTGTCGCTAAGCGTCTCGATATCCATTGCATCCCGGGAAGCAAAGTGAGTGATGCGGGTGACGATTTGCGGCTTGCAATCGAAGCGGTTGTTGCAGAATAGATGCGCTCCCCGCTGCTCCAGCGGGAAGCCGCAGGCCGGACAAGTATCCGGGAACACAATTTCCCCGCCATCCTGCTCATCGGTCACTTTGCCAAGAATTTCCGGGATGACATCATTGGAGCGGCGGATGAACACCCGGGTTCCCAGGGCAAACTTCAGGTTCTTGCGCTCAATGTCCCCGACATTGTTCAGCGTACAGTTCTGTACCGTCACGCCGGCGAGCTCCACAGGCTCGACCCTGGCGAGCGGCGTAATTTTGCCGGTTCGCCCGACGTTCCAGGATACTGACTCCAGAATCGTCGTTGTTTCCTCGGCTTCAAATTTATAAGCAATCGCCCATCTCGGGAATTTATCCGTATAACCGAGCACTTCGCGAGTTCTCATGTCCGTGACTTTAATGACGGCTCCGTCAATCAGATAATCGAGCGAATCCCTTCGCTCTTGAATTTGCCCCAGCGCCTTCATCACCTGGGTGAAATCATCGAAATATTCGATATACGTATTGACTTTGAAACGATTGTCCTTCAGGAAGTCCATCATCTGACGATGGTCCGTAAACTGAATATTGTCGGAATAGCCGACGTTGTAGAAATACGCGTTCAGCTTTCGTTCAGCCGTCGTCCGCGGATTCAAATTCCGCAGCGCTCCAGCAGCGGCATTGCGGGCATTCTTGAGCGGCTCGGCGGCGGTCTCATTGTATTTGGCCAGGACGGATAAATTCATGATGCCCTCGCCCTGAACCTCGATCGTCCCTTCGCGGTAAGGAATCGTCAGCGGCACCGATTTAATCGTCTTCACCTGGGCTAGAATCCCTTCGCCGACGACGCCATTCCCCCGCGTGGAAGCCTGCACGAGCTTTCCGTCCGTATACGTCAGATTCAACGTCAGCCCGTCGAATTTAAGCTCGACGACATAAGTCGGCGACGGAAGCGGATTGTCCGGATATTTGCTGTTATAATCGTCGATCAGGCGAATTACCCGATTATTCCAGTTAATCAGATGCTCCTCCGTTTGCGCTTTGTCCAAGCTCCACAGCGGAGCCAAATGACGATGCGGCTCGAAGCCCTTCAGCAGCTCTCCGCCAACCCGGCCCGTCGGAGAATCGGGCAGAACGATGCCCGTCTCCGCTTCAAGCGCGGTTAACTGATCGTACAGGGCATCATATTCCTTATCGCTTACCAGAGGCTGATCCAAGGTATAGTAATGATAGTTGTATTGATTCAATTGCTCGACGAGCCGCTCCATCGTTTGCATCGCATCCATATGCGGACAACCCTCCTAAATATGATTACTCTTCCACTTTCGTGATCGGTGCGAAGCCTGCAAGCAGCCGCTTCACTCCAGTCGGCGCAGGGAATGCAATTTGCAGTTCCATATCATTCCCTGTGCCTTTAACCGCTACGATCGTCCCGATGCCCCACTTGCCATGCGCCACTTTATCGCCCGCATTGAAGTCGGCAGAATCTGCCTTCTTCGCGGTCTGGGCTCCGGTAACACCGGTGGTCACGGTTACGCCGCTCGAGGTCGGCGCAGACGTTCGTGTCCCTCCCCGGTCGGCAGACCGGTGGCCAAAGTTGCTTCCTGCTCCTGCGCCGAATCCGCGGCCGCTGTATGCCCCGCCAATCCCTGCGCCCCGCCGGTAGCGGTCGCGGGCCATTTCGGTATCCTCCTTCAGCTCCTCTGGAATCTCCTCTAGGAACCGGGACGGAGCATTGGCCGTTGTCCGGCCAAAGAGCGTGCGCATCTGCGCGCAGGTGAGAAACAAACGCTCCTCCGCTCTCGTTATGCCAACATAAGCAAGACGGCGTTCCTCTTCCAGCTCTTCATTATCTTGAAACGCACGGCTGTGCGGGAAGACCCCTTCCTCCATGCCGATAATGAAGACGACAGGGAACTCCAGTCCCTTAGCGCTATGCATAGTCATCAAGATAACCGCGTCTCCAGGCTGATCCTCCTCCTCATCGTTCATCGTATCGATATCGGAAATCAGCGCCAAATCGGTCAGGAAGGCAACAAGCGTCTTGTCTTCGTTATTCTTCTCAAACTCCATCGTCACGGAGAGGAACTCATCGATATTCTCCAACCGGGAGCGGGATTCGATCGTATTCTCATTTTGCAGCTCCAGCCGGTACTGCGTCATTTCCAGCAGCTTCTCCGTCAGCTCGGTCACGGATAAATATTCGACCATTTGATGCAGCGCAGCAAGCATGTCATAGAACTCGACGAGCGCATTCCGCGTCCGTCCGGAAAATCCGAGGTCGTCCACTGTATAGAGCAGGCGGAAAATCGATACTCCCCGCTCCGCAGCCGCAGCCGCCAGCTTGCCAACGGTTGTATCGCCGATGCCCCTTTTGGGCACATTGATAATTCGCGTCAGGCTGATATCGTCATCCGGATTGGACAGCAGCCGCAAATAAGCGAGTAAGTCCTTGATCTCTTTGCGGTCGTAGAACTTGATCCCGCCGACAATTTGATAAGGAATATCCGATTTGATCAGCGTTTCCTCGATCACCCGGGACTGCGCGTTTGTCCGGTACAAAATAGCATGGTCCCGATAGCTTCTGCCTCTTTTGATGCTATTATGAATTTCCGAGGTGACGAAGTAGCCTTCGTCGTGCTCGGAGCTTGCGCGATATACTTTAATTTTGTCGCCGTCGCCTTTGTCGGTCCACAGGTTCTTGGGCTTGCGGCCCGTATTCAAGGCAATGACAGCATTGGCCGCATTGAGGATATTCGAGGTAGAGCGATAGTTCTGCTCCAGGAAAATGGTTGTTGCCTCAGGATAATCCTCTTCGAAGTTGAGAATGTTAGTAATGTCTGCTCCACGCCAGCGGTAGATGGACTGGTCGCTGTCACCCACGACGCAGATGCGGTGATGCTTGTTGGCCAGCAGCTTGCAGAGCATATATTGGGCCCGGTTCGTATCCTGATATTCATCGACATGAATATAGGAAAATTTCTTCTGATAGAAGTCGAGCACATCGGGTACTTCCTTGAACAGTTCGATCGTCTTCATGATCAGGTCGTCGAAATCCAGGGAATTGTTCTGGCGCAGCCGTTTCTGATACATGGTATACACTTTGGCCACGATGCCCTCGAAGTAGTCCCCTATCTTCTGCTCATACTGCTGAGGGGTGATCAGTTCGTTCTTGGCGGTGCTAATCATCGCTTGGACAGCCTTTGGCTCAAACTTCTTCGTATCGATATTCAAATCCTTCATGCAATTGCGAATGACGGACAGCTGGTCGGTCGAATCGAGAATAGAGAAGCTCGAAGAAAAGCCAATCCGCTCAATATCCCGACGCAAAATCCGAACGCACATCGAGTGGAAGGTCGAAACCCAAATGTCCTTGCCTTCTTGTCCTACCAGCTGAGAAACGCGCTCCTGCATTTCCCGGGCCGCCTTGTTGGTAAACGTAATCGCCAGAATGGCCCACGGCGGAGCTTTGCGCGTAGCTATAAGATAAGCGATCCGATGCGTAAGCACCCGCGTCTTACCGCTGCCTGCCCCCGCCATAATGAGCAGCGGTCCCTCGGTCGTTACCACGGCTTTGCGCTGCTCGGGATTTAGTTTTGTTATCGCATCTTGTATGTTCACAGGTTGCATAGAGATACTCCTTTCCTTCAGTTCAGAACGCCGGGCAGATATAGACAGCTGCCTACACTCGTCTTGGCTTAACCGCAGCCACCGTTAACAGCGCCTGCTCCAGATCGCTGTACAGCGCATTGCCAACCACGATCGTATCGCAGGCCCCAGCGGCCAGCCGCGCCGTGCCGGCATCCTTGATCCCACCGCCATAGAACAGCTGCGAACCGCTCAATGAGCGATGGACGGCGGAGACCAGATCCAGATTGCCGAACATGCCGCTATATTCCACATAAACAATCGGCAGATGCAGCAGTTTGTCGGCGATTTCCGCATATGCCGCCGCCTCGGATTCCGTCAGGGCTGCATTCGCCTCGGAGACGGCTGCCGCGGTGCAATCCGGGTTCAAAATGATATAGCCCTCAGGAATCAACTGCTCCCAAGGGATCAAATAGCTATATTTATGGGCGGCTCGCGCATGATGACCGATCAGCCAATCGGGGTGCTTCGTATTCAGCACCATCGGAATCATGTATAAATCAAAGCCGGGAACGACCGCTTCCAGGCTGGATACCTCCAGCACGCAAGGAACCTCGAACTGTCGGACACGCGATAGAAGCTCTACCGTATTATCATAGGTAACGCCGCTTGAGCCTCCGATCATGACGGCGTCGGTACCGGACAGGCAGATCGCCTCCAGGGCCGCATCATCCAAATTGCGGTCGGGGTCTATTTTGAACACATGTCGCCAGGTCGATATCGTTTGCTTCAATCCCATTCCTCCCACATCGGCACGAAAAACGGGGCCTGCCACACGCCCCGCCACCTTAAATTCCCATTATTCATGATGCCTGTTCCATCGCAATATAGTCGTTTCATTCCTAGTCTAAGTGACGAAGGATACCGTGTCAATGTTCGCATGAAAGGGGAACAGATCATGAGGCAGAATCCGCTTGGTCCCCAGCCAGAAAATCGCTGTAGAAGCCATAGACGCCCATTTTTTTATAGTCGGACACCAGCTTCATATCATTGATTGTATGGACATAAGTCGGTATTCCAGCCCGCTTCAAGGATTTAACCAACTGCTCGTTAACACGCCCCTCAGACACGGTCACTGCGGCGATTCCGTTGCTCCTAGCAAAATTGACCACCTGCCGGTCACTGTCCTGCGATTGATAGAGCGTATAGATCACGGAATCAAAAGGATAATATTGCTTGATCTGCCCCAGCATCGGCTGGTTGTAGATTTGCGGCACGATGCGCTCCAACAAGTTCGGATCCTTGCGCTTCGTACTGTCAACGATTTTGGCAAAAATACTGTCGATTTCCTCAGGCTTAATCTGCTTCGTATCTGTCACAATATAGATATCCGGATATTCGGCCAGCAGTTCTACGATATCGTCCCAAAATAACGGCTCGTATCTTCCGTCGACTTTGGCCTGTTTGAATTCCTCTGCCGACCAAACAGCCCCGGACCGCTCCTCGCTGATCCCGTCCTGCTGACGGAGCATGTTCGTGAAAAATTGTCCCCATTCATGACGAGCAATCAACTGATCATCCTTGCTCAGCAGCAGGTCCACTTCAAACACCCGGGTACCCTTCTCGTAGTTGGCTATAAAAGCGTCTCGTGTATTCGTGTAGGTCATGTCTTCAATGCCGCCCATGGCATGGGCGATGATGCGGTGAGCTTTGAAGCCGGTGAATGATGGCTCTGCCGGCCGCTGCCATATCGCAAGCAGCACGATTCCTAGCGCACAGACGACCAGCAGACTATATAACAGCTTGTTTCTCATCGTCTAACAACATCCTTTGGTTCACGAAGTTTGGTCTAGTAAGCATTTTTGTTCACGAAGCCGTGAATGATCGTCCGCAGAATGATTTTGATATCCAGCAGCATCGACCAATTTTCGATATAGAAAATATCATGCTGAATCCGCTCTTCTATCGATGTGTCCCCGCGCAGCCCATGCGTTTGCGCCCAACCGGTAATGCCCGGGCGGACATGGTGCTTCACCATGTATTTCGGCACTTCCTCCCGGAACTGCTCCACAAAGTAAGGCCGCTCCGGACGGGGTCCTACGACGCTCATATGCCCCGCAAGCACGTTGAAGAACTGCGGCAGCTCGTCGATACTCGTCTTGCGGATAAATGCCCCGAACTTCGTCCGCCGCGGATCGTTCTCCGTCGTCCAGCCCGTGTCAACGGCCCCTTCGGGCAGCACGTTCATCGAACGGAACTTATACATTTGGAAGGTCCGGCGATTCAGCCCGACTCGTTCTTGTTTGAAAATAACCGGGCCCGGCGAAGTTAGCTTGATTCCGATCACGACGAAGAGCATCACGGGCAAGGTTATAATAATAGCCGCTATGGAAAATACGATGTCAAAGGCCCGCTTCACTAGACGGTTCCCCGCCATATCAAGCGGGATGTCGCGCACGTTGATCATCGGCATGCCCGCGAAATTGTCGAAATACGGCCTTGCCGGCAAATAGTCAAAAAAGTCGGGGATAATCAGCGCCCGTACGCCGGCCTTCTCGCAAGCGGCTATGATTCTCGCGTATTTGGAATGCGCGTCCAGCGGCAGAGCCAGCACCACTTCATCAACGAGCTTGCTTTCCAGAATTTCTACGAGTTGATCGACTGTTCCGAGAATTGGGCTGTATTTGCCCTTTTCATTGGGATGCCACTGCTGATAGTCGTCAAGAAATCCGATGATTTCGTAACCGAGCTCCGGATACAACTTCAAGTTGTCATGGAATTTGCGGCCGAGCGAGCCCGCTCCGATAATGAGCACGAACTGCTTGTTATAGCCCTTGCGGCGGAGCTGTTTTAGCGATCTTTTTAGAAAATAACGGTATAGCATAATAAACAGCAGATTAAAGCCCATATAAATTGCCAGATAGTACCTTGAAATGTCGACCTGCTTCACGAAGAACATCAAGCTGAGCAGGATAACGAGGCTTGTGAAATGCACTTGAATGATCTTCAGCACTTCATCGGCGAACCGTTTCTTGCGTTTGGGCGAATAAAAGGAAATTAGGATGCCCACCAGGATGGTTACGGCGCCGTAAACCAGGCTCCAGAATGCATAAATCTCCATAGGCAGCGGCTGCTCGTAAGGAATAATGCCGCTCTCGAACTTCACCCACCAAGCCAATAGAAAAGCGAGCTGGACGAACATGAAATCAGCCAAAATATACAGCTGGGTCAGAAAACGCTGATTTTTCCGGATCATCGTCTCACCTCCATGTTACTGTCGGTTCCTTGGGTCATCTGAGTTGAGGCTGACGCAGGCAGCGGCCGAGTTGCCGGCTTGCCCGGCTTCAATTTGTTGCTGGCTAAGGACAGCATGAATTTTACTGCGATCCCCAAGTAAATGATGGCATTGGTCAGCCACGAATAATGGCGCTTATAATGCTTGCGGTGGAATACCCACATCGCCCGGTGGAATTCATAGATGATTTTAAAAGGCTTGCGGCGGCTGCTCGCTCCTTTATAGTGAACAATGTATGTAGCTGGCTCATACTGAATGCCCCAGCCCGCTTCCTTGATCCGGTAGCACCAGTCGACATCCTCGCCATACATAAAAAAGGTCTCGTCCAGGCCGCCGATTTGCTGAATGACCTCTCGCCGCACGAGCATGAAGGCCCCCATCAGGCAGTCGACCGGATAAGCCTCGTCCGGATCGAGATAACCTAACTGGTATTGATTGAAGCGCGGCGTATTGGGAAACAGTCTGGAGAAGCCAAACGCATAATAGAACGAGGCCGATGGCGTAGGGAACCCCCGGCGGCAGGCTTTGTCCAGCGAGCCGTCGGGAAGAATGATTTTGCAGCCTGCTGCGCCAAGATCAGACCGCTCATCCATGAGGGATATCATCGTTTGCAGCGTCTCCGGCTGAATGATCGTGTCCGAATTAAGCAGCAGCACATAGCGGCCGTTAGCGATCTCCATCGCCTGATTGTTCGCTTTGGCGAAGCCGGTATTCTCCTCATTGGCGATAAGAATCACCTGCGGGAACTCGCGTGAAATCGCCTCTACGGAATCGTCCGAAGAAGCGTTATCGACTACAAAAACTTCATATTGATAAGCCGTCCTGGAGTCGAACACCGATTGCAGGCAATCGAGCGTTAGGCGGCAGGTATTGTAACTAACGATGATGATGCTTAAGTCCATTATAAAACGCGCCCCTGACAAAAATAGTAATCTATCGACATTATAACATATAGATAGAGTTACTTTATATTAAACGGAAAAAGAAGCGGCCTTTTCATAGGTTTGCACCGTTGAAAGCCGCTTCTTCTAATTTATTGACTAATTACAGATTTGCTAGAGCATCGAGGAGAGACTGCAGGGCCGCAATTTTGACCATTTCGTCGACGCCGTTGCCCAGCGCATCTTCAACAGCTTGAATTTCGCCCGCAAGTTCCGGTCTGCCCAAAGCTTCTGCGGAATCTTTTGCTTCATTTAGCAAAACATCCAACGTCGGCACAGCAACAGAAATCCATCCGGTAATCGCAAGGCTTCCTCTGGTTAACTCGACCTCGACATTGTACCTTGCTGTTTCGCCGGAATTGTTGTATTGAGCGAAGAGAAGCTCGCTTTCATCCAAGCTCTTCACCAAGTAGACATCATCCGTTACGGAGACCGGGGACACATTCAGGATTTTGAGTTGCGTGTCTGCTAATAAAGCTTCCCCTGGAACAGTCAATGACAATGCCGAATCCAACTGTACATCATAAGTAACTGTTGTTACTGAAGCCAGCTTATTCTTTTCCTGCTGCAGAAGCGCGTATTCTGCGCTTGGCTCGGATACAGAACCGCTAGGGGCGGTATCTACAAGCAGGTTTTTGTCGATGAACTCAATGTTGGTGCCTTCGATTTTCATATCGAAAACATGCCAGTAGAGCTCAGTACCTTCTCCCGTAGGGATATGGTAAGTTGCCAGCGGATTGCCGGTTGCATCGTAAACTTCTACCTTCGCGGTAGATTTGCGCAAGGTTTCCTTGCCATCGTAACCGTTTCGGGAATAGTTGTGCACGTAGAATGTGTAAATCCCATCGACTCTTTTGCGAATAGTTGTTGTCTCTGGACCATAGGAATCGACATCATCATGATCCAGATCCGCATACAATTCGCCGTTAAAGCGATGTTCTTTGTCTCCATACCATGTGTGGAAATTGCCACCGGCCGGTGTAGGGCCAATGAGGTGGGAATCCTCATCCCGAGGCTTCTCGCCCCATGTCAGTACAATGCGAAGCTCCCCAGATTCCGGCACTTTAATTGCCGTAGCATCCTCATTCTGGTTGAACGTATCGCTAACCGATACTCCAACAACATATCCTTTAATAAACCCAGCTTTGTTCAACTCACCTGTATAAACGCCAGCAGGAAGGTTGACCAAATACCGTCCGTTCTGATCGGTAACTACTGTAGCAGCTACAGCGCCGTTTGTATTGGCAAGACCTCTGCGGAATTTGATCGTCATGTCTGCCACCGGCTGGTCGTCTACATCAACAATTGTACCGGCGAAGCCTTCAAGACGCACGCTTCCGCTTAATGTCCCGCTAAATTTAGTTACTCCTTCTTGAGGAGTTACCTCTACAACCAATTGCTTGCCATAATGCTCTTCCAACGATAAAGGATCAAAGGATAGCTCGTTAGCCAAGCTATCGAAAGCAACATTCTCCAAGCTGACAGCATCCCCCGCAACCGTCGCAGCGACATTCAAATCCGCAAGCTCCAGGCCAGAGACTGTACTAATGAACTTCAAGCTTACTTTACCGTTCGTTACGATAAGATGATTGCGCTCAGGCTGAGTCGAACCGCCGCCGTTATTGCCGCTGTTACTTGAACCTGATCCACTTGAATTCCCTGTGCTGCCTGAGGATAACTGTCCGCCAATGTTAGCGGAGCTATTGTTATTGTAGCTTATGATTCCCGGACGCTGTGCCAGGGTTGAACCGGGAGCATTGATTGTAGCATGCCCGATCGAGCCTCGTCCGCCCACATTCGTCGCTGCGTTCAGGATCAGCGAGGAAATGAGCGCCGAAGCACCGATTTGGATATTGTTGCCCGCCGCTTGATCGCCAATGGACAGCTCACCGATGGAGCCCGAGGTCAAGTTGATATTTAGCGAAGTCGCCACCACGTCAACTGTCTCGAATTGACCTGCGAGAGATACTTCTGCTCCCGCCGGAATTTGCTCCGAGAGGATCAGATCCTGGAATCCCGATCCGCTCAGTCCCGCTTCTTCGAGAATAGCGCCCGATTGCAGGGTAACCTGTGACACTACGCTGTTGCCTTCGGCAACAATACGGACGCTTCCGTCTTTTTTATTGACAATAACCGTAATCAGCACGGAATCTACGACATGAATACTATTCTTGCCGCCGCCCTCGACGGTCACGGAACCTTTGACGGTAACATTGTTCAGGGTAACGTCCCCTTCTCCAATGCCTTCGCCCAGCAGCAAATCGCCTTCAATGATCAAATTGTTCAAAGTTACATCCGCGGTGGTAATATGTACTGAACCTTTAACGGTTTCGGTTCCAGCGCTTGGCCCATAGCTTCCCGCTTTATCGTAGGTTACGATAGTTTGAGCGGCGGATTGCTTCAACGCACGATCCAGCACGCTTACAACCTCGGCACGGGTTGCCGGTGCAAGAGGATTGAATTTTCCGTCATTCCCCTTCATAAGTCCGCTGTTCGCTACAGCGCCGATCGCCCCTTTGCTCCAAGCCGGGCTATTCGCCGTATCTTTGAAGGAGTTGGTGGCATCGGAAGGTTTAAGCCCAAGCAATGACGTTAAAATAACCGCCAGCTCTTGTCGGCTAACCTTAGCATCTGGCTTGAAGGTTCCGTCCTCATAACCTTTCATGTAACCTTTGGCCGCTGCCTTGGCTACATCCTTGTAGTACCAAGCCTCTGCCTTAACATCGCTGTAAGAGACCGTCTTGGACTCTTCCAGCTGAAATGAACGGTTGATCAATGCCGCCAGCTGAGCCCGGGTTACTTTCCCGTCCGGCTGCAGGTTGCCCTGCTCATCTCCCTTTATGTATCCTTTGTCCTGCCATTCTTTCAGGACTGCTCCTGCCCAATGCTGCTGAAGGCTGTTCGCCTTGGCTGCTGACTCGGCGCTTGCCTGTGCTGGTGCAGCAAACGATCCCACTGCGGATGAAACCAGCAATGAAAGTCCGAGAACCAGGCTCAGGAATTTGTTGCTTTTTCTTCTAAGCTGTTTCAAATCTTTCTTCCTCCCCTGTGATTAGATAAACAAAACTACGCCTAACGTTATGGGCGTTTATCTTATTATACATACTAAAGGCTTAGTTGAATATAAAATTTTAATATTATAATAGGACTAAGAGATCATAAAGGTAATGTTTTTTCATCTTAACAATATCTACCAAGGCTAAAAGAACCCATCCTAAGATGAGTTCAGATGAGGTTTAGAGTTTAGAGCTTGCCGAGAAATATAAGAACCTTCAAAACCAGGTTATCCGTGGAACTTTGGCGATAAAAGGGCTGACGTAACGCGAAAAATAGACGCTCGAGGACTCTTTTTCGGGGCACGTCCGCCAATTGTCTAATTATATTTATCTGCTCAGGAGGCAACTTACTTTGAAAAGTCTCAAGAAATACTCTGGCCTGATTGCTGATAATATAATGATTCTTACCATTTGAAAATCTTTTGAGTCGATTAAGCCATTTCATTAGCCAGTGATCAGTCCCGCCTCCAAGGGCGTTATTTGCATGCTGACGGTATAAAATATGGGGATTCTCATCAAATACGACTTTTCCACTTGAAGACACGCAAATGTAAGCCCACCAATCATGCATGATTACATCGGTAATATTATTCGGCATATTGGCTGCAAGCAAACTCACGGCCTCTCTATTAAGAACTGTCGTACATCCGACTGCGATGTTCTCTACTAAAGCATTATAAATACCAATTGGCTGGCGGGGAGGCCTGGGCCAAACAGCCAACTTTCGCAAATCACTTTGTACCATTTGAGTTGTTGAACAATACATTAACGGGATAGTATCACGATTCTTATCGTTCTGAAGAGTTTTAACGGCAGATATTAACTTTTCCCCCATCCACACATCGTCCTGATCACAGAAAGCTACAAAGTCAAAATCAGTAGGTTGCTTTGCTATATTCTCTAATAAGTCAAAAAAGCTTGCTTTTGCTCCTTTATTCTCACCAACATACAATTGAATAACCTGAGGATACTTCCTTACAAAATCATCTATAATGCTTACCGTGGAATCTCTTGAACCATCATCTCTAATAAGTATGTTTAAATCAACATTCTGCTGTGCTAGTAAGCTCTCTAATTGTTCCTTAAGAAATTGTTCGCCATTATAAGTAGACAACAAAACTTGGATTTTAGGAATCACACCACAGTTCCTCCACATTTTTATATCCATTATAAACAAAAACTCCTATTCCATGTGTATAGAACAGGAGCCTTTTAGCACGCTTGTGACTCTGTTGACTATTTTAAGGACAATTCTTGCAAAAAGGATTGCAGACCTTCACGCCAAGGTCGGATTTCTTGAAATCCGTTTACTCGTATGGAAATATGCTCCATGGCTGAATTTTTAGGACGCGGAGCTGGCCTTGGAAATTCAGCCGTTGTACATGGCTCTAATTGTGCTTCTATTTTGATTCCCAAAATTTTAGCCGCTTCGTCAATAATCGCTTGTGTGAACTCATACCAAGTACATGACCCGCTGTTGGATGCATGGTATACTCCATAATTCTCTGTTTCAATAAGCTGTCCTATAAACCGAGCTAAATCCACTGTGTAAGTAGGAGAGCCTTTTTGATCGTTTACCACTTTCAACAAGGGCTTCTCCTGAGCTAATCGAAGCATAGTTTTAACAAAGTTATTACCATGCACACCGTATAGCCATGAAGTCCTCACAATGAAATATTTAGACGATAAGGATTGGGTTAATACTTCACCTGCACGCTTAGACTTGCCATAAATGCTTTGTGGATTAGTATTGTCATATTCATGGTACGGCTGCTGCCCATTACCGTCGAACACATAATCTGTACTGATGTATACCAGTTTTGCTTGTATCTGTTCTGCAGCCAGCACCAAATTGCGGGTACCTGCCGCATTAACCAAGTATGCGCCCTCAACATCTGATTCAGCTGCATCTACTGCTGTATACGCCGCGCAATGAATAATAGCATCTGGATGAAATGTGTTCACTACAGAATAACACTGATCCAAATTTGTTATGTCCAGCTGCTGACGATCACATCCTAAGATTTCATGGCCCGTATTTTGAAGCACTGTGACAACATCTTTCCCCAGTTGCCCCCCTGCTCCGGTTACCAGTACCTTCATGCCTTCTCACCGAGGCGTTCGCCATATTGCTTAGCGTAATACTCCTGATATGCCCCTGACTGAATACGAGTCCACCACTCTTTATTCTGTAAGTACCACGCAATCGTCTCTTTAATTCCTGTCTCAAAGTTATGTTTCGGCTTCCAACCAAGCTCGCTCATAATCTTAGTAGGGTCAATACCATAGCGGCGATCATGTCCTGGACGGTCTTTAACGAATGTCATGAGTGACTCCGGCTTACCCAATTGCTCTAAAATAGTCTTAACAATTTGTATATTGGTTCGCTCATTATGACCACCAACATTGTAAACCTCGCCATTTTTCCCCTTATGAATCACAAGGTCAATAGCGCTGCAGTGATCTTCAACGTATAACCAGTCCCGAACATTCAATCCGTCGCCATAAATCGGGAGCGATTCATCCGCCAAGGCTTTGGAGATCATCAGCGGAATAAGCTTTTCCGGAAATTGATAAGGTCCGTAGTTGTTAGAGCAACGTGTTATATTAACAGGAAGGCCAAATGTCTCATGATAAGCACGAACAAGCAAGTCCCCCCCTGCTTTACTTGAAGAGTAAGGACTGTTAGGTTCAAGCGGTGTCTTCTCCGTGAAAAATCCCGTATCTCCAAGGGTACCGTACACTTCATCTGTAGAGACTTGAACAAACTTTGAAATCTCATACTTACGGGCGGCATCCAACAACACTTGGGTCCCCAGCACATTCGTCTTTACGAAAATGTCCGGTTCAAGAATACTTCGATCCACGTGTGATTCGGCTGCAAAATTCACAATAACGTCAATACCTTGACTTACGAGCTCATCCATGGTCTTGGCATCCGTAATATCAGCTTTAATAAATGTATGGTTCGGGTTGCTCTCCACCGATTTCAGATTTTCCAAATTACCCGCATAAGTCAGCGAGTCCACGTTTACAATCTTGTATTCTGGATGCTGCTGAAGCATATATAGTACAAAGTTGCTACCGATAAATCCGGCACCGCCTGTAACAAGCAATTTCATAAAGAGACCTCCTAGTCAAAGTTCATTTCTGCATCCGCAAATGTCGGGTGATTCCGATCTTTATCGGATAGTAATGGTTCGCTAACCGGCCAGTCAATGTTCAGAGCCGGATCATTCCATAGTATGCCGCGGTCATGTTCCGGGGAATAATATTCATCCACTTTGTATAGAACCTGTGTATTCGGCACCAAGGTACAGAACCCATGAGCAAAACCTTTAGGAACAAGGAGTTGACGCTTATTGTACTCGCTAAGAATAACCCCGATCCACTGGCCATAGGTTGGGGAACTTCGGCGAATATCAAGAATGACATCGTAGATAGCTCCAGAAAGTACACGAATAAGCTTGGTTTGGGCTTTGGGATTAAGCTGGTAGTGCAAGCCACGTAATACACCGTGTTCTGCTGAGAGGGATTGATTGTCTTGGATGAAATTGTAATTCACTCCAAGCTGCTTCATAATCTGTTCATTATAACTTTCCATAAAAAAACCCCGGTGATCGCCATGTACCACCGGTTCAAGTAAAGCTGCTCCTCTTAGTTTTAACGGAGTTAATAACACGCTTATTCCTCCTAACTAAAGATGTTTTATCTGAAACACCTATAGACTATTCACTTTAATCGAGTTAAAAACCCAATATTTTGATAAAGTAAAATTAAAAATTGGTACGATTACTACTGCAATAAATTGGGCAAATAAATATGATTTGTTTGCTATATCAACAACAATATACATAATAACCATATTTATTATAAGGCCCAATAGACAAGTTATAAAATATTTGAGAAAACTCCCTTTTTGCATACTTGCGCTCTTAAAAGTCCAAAAAGAATTTAAAATATAAGATGTTATTAATGAAAATAAAAAGCCAATAACTGTTGAAATTAATGGTCTAATACTAAATAACTCCACGCATATAGTCAATACAGAAGTATGGATTATTGTACCAATAACGCCAACTATACCGTATTGGATAAAGTTAATAATTATTGGGTATTTCTTAATTATATTAATAAGTTTTTTTTTCATTATAAGTCCTTACTATATAGAAATAACTGACAGCCCTTTTTCCCATTAAGTGCATTATTCAGTCTTGCCTTCCAAATCCCTCGTCAAATTCCAAATCCTTTGCTAGTTCATTGGCTCTCCTTAAGGATGAATGAGTCCCTGCATCCGACCACCAACCCTGCAAAATGTCAAAAGTAAGTTCGCCACGTTCGATGTACTTATTATTCACGTCTGTAATCTCTAGTTCACCGCGTTCGGATGGCTTAAGCGTCTTGATAATACTAAATACATTATAATCAAACATGTAAATACCGGTCACTGCATATTTACTTTTGGGCTTATCCGGTTTTTCTTCTATTGATATAATTCTGTCTCCCTCTAGTTCCGCTACCCCAAATCGTTGAGGGTCTGGCACTTCCTGGAGCAATATCTTTGCTCCCTGTCCTTGTTGGCGAAATTTGTCTATGTATGGCCTAATATTATCTGCAAATACATTGTCTCCTAATATAACGACCATTTGATCCTCACCAACAAACTGCTCCGCCAACTCGAGCGCCTGAGCAATTCCACCTGCTTCATCTTGAACTTTATACGTAAAGGTCACGCCAATGTCCCGGCCACTTCCAAGAAGGTTGACGACATCCCCCATATGATCTCTTCCGGTAACAATAAGAATATCGTCCAACCCAGCCTGCTTTAACTTATATATTGCATGAAAAATCATGGGATACTTCCCAACAGGCAGAAGATGTTTATTGGTTACCTTAGTTAATGGGTACAAGCGCGAGCCTGTGCCTCCTGCAAGGATAATGGCTTTCATTTGAGCACCCCTTCTAGTGTCCTATCATTCAGTCACTTTTTGTGTCTAATGTTTTCTTTAGACTCTCCAATTCTTCTTTAACTAAGCCTAACTCTTGCGATAAATCTTTGATATTATTAGATGCCTTCGATAGAGCAGATGTCAAACTGTAAATGATAATTAATATAAATACGATACCCACTAAAAAAAGCGCATTTACCGGTTCTTTAATATATAGCAGCATTGAAATAAAATTTAAAATACTAGGAAAAACCGCGAGTATTAGAGATGCAATTATTGTAAACATCCATATCAGTGCATATTTTAACTCTAATTTATATATTTGAACCCTTCTAATAAAAAGAAAAATAAAGAAAATACATAAACAAACTAATATAACTTGTAACTTAAACGATATCATGTCTAGGCTCCCTGTTTTAAGGAATCTTTTCTTAACCAGTCGATAATAATGGCTAAGGATACTTTAAACATATAATAGATTGATCTGTGTATATTTATGGATGATACCCCTTCTTTTCTTTCACGCATAATCACCGGGACTTCTTTGACCCTGAATCCTCCTCTTAAACAACTCATTATAGATTCAGGTTCGGGATAATCTTTCGGATAAATTTCCGCAAACTTATTAATTAATTCCCAACTGCAGGCACGGAAACCCGATGTTGCATCGGTTACTTTTTTTCGCCCTAATAACAGGATCAGACTCGTAAAGAAACGAATTCCCATTCTTCTTAGGACAGTAGACTGAAAACCTTTATACTCAATATATCTTGAGCCTATCACTAAATCCGCTTCATTAAGAATGATAGGTTCAATAAGTACCTTTATATAGGATGGATCATGTTGTCCATCCCCATCGATTTGAACAGCAATATCATAATTATTGCTTTTAGCATACTTATACCCAGTCTGTACCGCACCGCCAATACCTAAATTACATGGTAAATCAATAACCTTTACACCTTCTTCTCTACAATGAAGAGAAGTGGAGTCGCTTGAACAATCATTTATTACTAACAGATCAATTTCGATTCCTCCTTCATTTTTTTTATAATCTGTTATTTCATTAATCAAGCTAGTAATGTTTCTTTCTTCATTATATGCAGGTACAATAATAAGTACTTTTTTCATTTTCTCACCTTACTCATATAAAGGTATTTTATTTATTTATAATTCTTCTATTTTTGTAATAACACATTTAAGCCTCTCTGCCCAAGTGTTGTTTTTCAAAAATTCTCTTCTAGTTTCAATGTCAATGTCTTCTTTATCATGGTTTTGCCACATGGTTTCTGTAACATATGAAAGTAATTCTTCTTTCGTTGAATATAGCTTAACAAACGGAGCGAATTTTTTAGTTTCTTGGTAATATATTGAAAATACAGGTTTTGAAAACGATATATACTCGTACATCTTGACTGGATCAACCGTCAGAACCAAATCTGTCAGTTGAAAGGGCATTATAAATGCATCAGCGTTAATCAAATAATTTGGGAGCTCTTCATGCGATACTGGCCCTATATAGTTAAGCCTAGGATGCTTAACAATTTTTGTATCAATAGGTCCTATTAATTGAATACTAATTTCAGCTTGTGATTCAAGTAAGTAAACCAGGCTGTCAAAATCTATCCAATCACCTATGGTTCCAGAATAAACTATATTATAGCTTTTAGAGGACATGTTTCTCTTAAAATGCTCAAAATTATAATCTAGCCATTTTTCTGTAATTCCATTTTGGATAACTTCAATATTAACGTTATTAAAGTAGGTAGAATATCTTTTTAGCATCCTATCCTTTAATGTTCTTGATGATGCAAATACTAGTATAGATGCCTTGATCAATTCTTCTTCATATGACTGGTGTTTTTTTAACTTACTTTTGTTTCTATTAAATGACAAATAATCATCCATACAATCATATATAACTGTTCTACCAGAAAGCCAATGATTTGGTATAAAGTGAAGCATCACAGGCGATGTTATCCAAATTATATCGTATCTATCTAACATTCCTTTCGATAATTTACTATTTGATAATCGTTCAAGCCATTTTAAAGCCTTCGATTTGCCGGATAAAGGTATTTTGTTGATGGAAAAATAGTTTTTTCTTAATCGATCTTTTTGTTTATTTGCAGAAGTTAATGAATGCTTCCCAAAGCTCTTGACACAATAAAGATCAACATCATACACCTCTGATAAACCTTCAAAAATGAAATGAGGTCGTTGTTTTGCCCAGTTCCAATCGACATGCATAAAATATGCAATTCTAAGCTTCTTAAACACTAACAACACCTTCTATTAAAGATATCCAATCCTTTAAGAATTGTTTATCTGAAAAGTTATATTGTAATTTTTTCAACTGGTGCTTATATTCAGAATAGTTTTGCTGAATACTGTGAAGTTTCTGTGAGGCTTCTTTAATGTTCCCGAGACGATATAAAAAACGGGAGTCATTATTAACTAATTCTTCATGAGCAGTAATAGATGAAAGCAAAGTAGGTATGTTGTTATAAATTGCTTCTGCACAAGATAAACCAAAGGTTTCCGATTTAGAAGAGGAAATAAATATCCCCTTGTGTAAAACAATCATTTGAAAAATTTTATTAACATATTCAAAGTCTATTGGAGGTAAATATACTACACGATTTACCACGTCATATTTAATTAATAATTCCTGCAAACTTATTTCATGTTCAATAATTGGACCTGCTAATATAAGAATAAAATCATCACCAAAAGTCTCTAAATAGTCTGCTAATATCTGCAAAATCTCTTCTATATTTTTCAATTTATCTAAGCGTCCTAAATACAGCAGTGGGGTTTTACCGTAAATTAAGTTATTCAATTTTAGACTAGGAGTCGATTCTACTGTAAAGTTAGATAATTTATAGATTTTATCTTTTAAATATCCCGGCAACTCCTTTTTAAGCTCCTCGGCAAAAAAATTAGATGGAACTATAATCCCACCTAAATTATAAGGGAGTCTACGAATATACGAGCGATTATCCTTATATGACGTATGGCACTCTAAAAAAACTTTGCTGTAATTATTTGTATAATCAAAGATTTCTGGTGTGTCCACAGAAAGTATAACATCATATTTATCCGCTTCAAGTTGGCTAACAAGTTCAATATGATCTTCTAAATTATTACTTTCTATATAATTTTGAAATCTGGTAATTCCTCCACTATCATATAGAAAGTGTACATCATATTTAACGTTCAACCCAGCATTTTTAAAAGCATGTGCTCTATTTAAAAATACCCGTTCTACTCCACCCATTGTTGCCCACTTATAAACATTTAAAATCCTAATTTGATTCATGATTATATATCTCCATGTAACAATTTGTTGGATTACCTAGTAATTCTTCAAATCGATTTTCCCAAGTGGTTTTCTTCAAGAAAATGTCTATCTGCTTATCCAGTTCCTTACTTCTCTCTTGTTCATACACATTCTTAATTAATTGTTCAATAGAATCGGTATTTTGTTCATAAAGGAATACATTAGGATAACTATGAAGGTGAGGAATTCCGGTAACTATTACTTTAAGCCCAAAGTAAATATATTCATAAACTTTAATTGGATCAACTGCAACTGATAAACTGGATTCCTTAAAAGGTATTAATCCTATATCCCAATTTTTTACGTAATTATGGAGCTCTCCAGGATTAACTGTCCCTATATATTTAAAATTCGGATTTTTTTTCATTCGAGCAATAGTTTCTTCCTTAGCACCATATCCGATTATTTCAACTATATAGTTTTCTTGCAGAAGAATTTTTTCAATGAGCTCCCAATCAAACCACGACTCTGTAAGATGTCCAAAATAGCCTAATACAACCTTGCCATCCTCCCTTAAATTACTTAATGAAATATCTCGGTTTTCTTCACCCAATAGACTAGTATAATAACCATTACCTACGCAGATAATATCTTCCCTCAAATACTTAAACTTATTTACGAGTGCTTGCGATACTGCAAATACTCGTTCGGCATTTAAGATAAAGAATTCCTCAAACTCCTTTTGAAACCAGTCTGCTTGACCAACCTTGTGAAATTCCTCCCAGTCATCCATGATATCGTAAACTACTTCAAAACCCTTCGTTTTTAAATCGATTATGATTTGACCCCAATTCTTAGAAGGTATGTTCAGTACAGCCTTTTTATAGGGCATTCCGCTGAAGTGATCCAGCAACTTGATATTGTCAAAAAAATCATATAATGCTATTTGATAAACATTAGGGTAAACTTCTTGGAAGTTGTGTGCAACGTTATCTTCTTTAGACCATTGCCATACTACAAAGAAAACTGCTTTGTTGTTGGTTGATAGATATTTTGCTAAATTAATTGTGCGTTGGTTATACAACTCCTTGAATTCAAAGGCTGACGGTATAATAGTAAGACCATCTATTTCATGCGAATTGTACTTTGTAAGAATTTCCTCAAATAATGAATTAACTGATCCATTAACTTTTTTTTCTTTTGTATTTTTCATTTTAAACAAAGCTCTTTTAACTAGAGACTTAAAACCATATCTCCTCCATATACGCAACGCTTTAAATACGTCCCTAACCAATGGAGTCCGGTCTCTAAATGCGTAGTATTTAGCCCCGAACGCCCATAGAGTCGATGACTTTATAGCTTGAAGCTCAATGTCCGCTCTATATTTTTCTGACAGTAACCACTCTATTTGATTTTTTTGTTGTTTTATTTCTCTAGTCACTGATATTTCATCTTCATCCCTTAAGGAAAGTGCCAACTTAAAGTCGTTAAGTAGTTCACTTATTTTACCCTGCTCTTCTTTTAATTTCGTTATGTCTTTATCTGCAATTTCAATAACTAAATTTAGTTGTTGTATCTCTTGCTCAAGAGTTTTCTTTTCGCTTATTAATTCTGTTACTTGCACTTTAGCTTTCTCATTATTTTTAGTTAGCTCAGTAATTTCCTTATATAGTTCCTTTGTTTCCTCAATCAACTGTTTTTTTTCTTTAATGAGCTCAACTTTTTCTTTATAAGCTTCTTCTTTTTCTTTATTAAGCTGTTCTACTAACTTTGCTTGCAATAATAATGTTTCCTGCTGACTAGTACTAATTGATACCTGTTCATTATGACGTTCTTCAAGCTTCATCGCCTGATCCCTAATATTGTCAAGTTCTTGTTTTATAGTATTGTAGTTACTAGATAAAGAATTAATGTAATCTTTTAAAGTCAATTTATGAGCAGGCAATATATCCTTGTGAGCATAAATGAGCAGAATTTGCTTCCCAGCCCAGTAAATGTTAGGGTTTCTACCGCAATCATGCTCCTCAGCGAACACTATTGAGAATTTATCCACATTAATATCAAAATCATGATAGTCAAACGTATAAAAATGTTCTTTAAACCGTTCGTACTCCTGAAATGGTATTAGTATAGCTACATATTTATTTGAAATACGAAATAAATGCTTTAAAATTTCAAAGGGTTCCTTAAAATGTTCCAATGTATTAGAAGAAAATACTATGTCAAATTTCAAGTCAATGTCTTGAATGCTTTGTTGAAGGTATAATTGGTCTGGATAATACATTCTGGCTTTACGAATTGCTGTCTCTGAAAAATCAATACCTGTAAAAGTGCTTTTAGGGTAACGTGAAGCTAAAAAATGTGTACAGTCCCCTTCAGCACAGCCAATATCTGCTACTGATGCCCCTTCTATTAGTAAAGTATTAAACCAATCAGGAAACATAGATTCGGCTAATTGACAAAAGTATAACGTTTGTTGTCTGCCGGAGTTTTCCTCCCAGTCCGTATTAAATCTATGTTCCCAATACTGTTCACTATTTATCATTTTTTTATTCTCTGTAGTCACTTAAACCCCTCCTTTTTGCTTAAGCGATATGGTGGGTGTACAATACCGAATAGTTGGGTTTGAATAAGAGATTTAAAATAACAAGCCCCTTCAACAAAGTCATAATATTCGGGTTGAGCTGTTGATCGATCTTCAAGAGCTGCAACAACAATAAAATCTCCTTCAGTTAAGTAATTAACAAATTCAAATATTAACTCAATTTTTTCAGGATCATTACTGCTGAAGTTTACTTTATTCTCGTCATGAGTGGTGAATACAATTAAATCAAGCCCCATAGTGTTTTTTATAGAAATAGCCACACTAAAACATTCTAAATTAGCATCTTTAGGTAACTTAAAGTTAACTTTAATCCGTACTGTCTCTCCGTATTGAATAGTGTTTATTTGTTTGCCTAGTTCATTTATTAAAAGAACGTTAGTTATTAATCCCACTTGGCTTCCCCAACGATTAATAGGCTCCATGTTATTCTCAATATATTCGTTTACCTGATCAACCTCTGAACTGTTAACCGTTTGAAGTGCACCTGTTTGATCAGAATTCATAAATTCCATATATTCCGCAGTCACATTCAGGGTGTCTCCAAACTTCAATAGTTTACCATTATGGAGCCACATCGTTTTATCACAAAATTTTCTTATGCTTGAAATATCGTGTCCCACAAATAAAATAGTTGTTCCCCGCTCCTTTAACTCCTCAAACTTACGGAAACATTTAGCTTGGAACTTCATATCCCCAACTGCTAACGCCTCATCCACAATCAATATATCCGAACCCACATTTATCGCCACAGCAAATGCTAACCTTGCAAACATTCCACTTGAATATGTTTTAACAGGCTGATGTATGAAATCCCCAATATCTGCAAAATCAAGAATCTCGTTTAAACGTTCGTCTATTTGATTTTTGGTTTTCCCAAGTATAGTGCCATTTAAGTAGATATTTTCTATCCCGGTATATTCCACATTAAATCCAGCACCAAGCTCTAGGATAGCTGCTACTGATCCATTTATATTAACTGAACCTTCAGTATGGCTGAGAACCCCTGATAGTATCTTTAATAATGTTGATTTTCCGGATCCATTTCTGCCAATAATACCAATTGTCAGCCCTTTATTAATAGAAAATGAAATACTATCCAGTGCACGAAAGTTGGCATGATACGTTTTTTTGCCTAGACCTATCGATTCCTTAAGCCTATCAACTGGCCGTTCGTAAATTTTATATGTCTTTGATAAGTTTGTAACCCTAATTATGCTCTGATCCATACTCATAAAAGCCTCCTACTCTTACAATACATCAGAAAAATGCGGACTAAGCTTTTTAAATAACTTTGCCCCAACGAACAACATTAGGATTGTTAAAACCCAAAAATATATTGTTAAGTAAGGATGCTCCCAAAACCATACCTGATTAATAAAGGAATCCCTATATCCCTCTACAATATAATAAATAGGATTAAGCTTAAACAACCAATGTAAATTATTTGGTACTAGGCTGAACGTCCAGAAAATTGGAGTAAGCCAAAAGCCGAATTGAAGGACTACAGTGACAATTTGACTAATATCTTTAAGAAAAACATTTAACGAGGCAACGATCCAGGACAAACCTGTTAAAAATAAAGTTACCGCGAACGAATAATAAATAATCTGGAATTGATAAATGCTGATTGGCTGACCATAGGAAAAATAAACTGTAAAAAGTATTACTATGAAAACTGAATGTACTATCATAGATGTCACTATTTTTACAATTGGCAAAAAAAAGACGTTAAATACAACTTTCTTTACTAGATAGCTATTTTGTTCAATTGAACTAACCGCTGATGCTAAGCTGTCCGAGAAATAAAACCAAGGGATTATACCCGCCAGCAACCATAAAATAAATGGAAAATTCTCAATAGGCGTTGATCTAAAGCCAACCTGAAACACAAACCAATATATAATCACCAAAAGTGTTGGTTGAATAAAAGCCCAAAAGACCCCCAAATATGACCCTAAGTATCGAGATTTAAAGTCTTTCTTCGCCAACTCAAAAATGATATTTCTTTGTTTAATTATTTCTTTACTAAATTGAATTAAATGGCTACTTTTTAATAATTCAATAGTACTTTTAGGCTTCTGAGTATTATTTTCGTTATTCACCTCAGATGCTTCGTCAGATACCTTAGAAGAAAAGCGTGGTAGAAGTTTATTGATTACTGCATTTATAGCGTAACTAAATAATATGATTAAAAATGGATATATAAAAAAACCATACCGATCATTCGGTAGAAACAGATTACAAAAACCAACATAAACTAGAAGTGAGCTAAAAATAATTCTTACTTTTTTATTTTTTGAAATGATTGATATCCCCACTCCAATAAACAGGATGGAAAAATGATAAATTTTTACCAATGGGGTTAAATAACCATAGTTGGTTATATAATTGTACCAACCGGATGGGTGATTAAATAAGTACATTGTTTTGCCGAATAAAAACCAGTTTATCCAAAGTATTGGATTAGATCTAAATCCCTCTTTTATTCGTAAAATAGCATATTCCGACTCACTCATACCTGAATTTTGCAAATTTTGTAACATCAAATTATAATCTTCTAGAAAAAATGGATTAGATCCAGCAAATAGCGGATTAGATTGTGTTGAAAATAATACGAATTCGTTTAGCTGAATAGCATTTCTTATAATCCAAGGTAGTATTATCAACAGCGGTCCTATTAACCATAACAATGCAATTTTAAAACTTTCTTTTACTCCGAATTTTTTTATTACAAGATATATCGGTATTAATATCAATGGTGCCTGATTAGGCCTAATCATTAATGAGATAGAAAAAATAATACCGAATATAATATGAAAGAATTTTTTGTTGGTTTTTAAGCACATTACAAATAAATATACAGACAGATAGAAAAAAAACATGGATGGTGTCTCTGTTAACAAGGTTCTAAAATAATGCATTATCGGAAAATAGAAGGTATGTACAACTGCAGCAATAAGCCCTATTCTCCTAGAAAATGTTTCTTTGCAAATCAAATAAACTATATATATTGTACCGACACTTAATAGTAAATTAAAAATCTTAGCCATTAATGAATGGTCTATGTGAACCAAATCAGCTAACGCGAAGGTGCAAGCCAAGTAAATTGGCAAACCTGGTGTAACGTAAGCATTAGGTTGTTCTGAATTATACCCTAATATACCCTCATACAGAAGTTGTTCAGCCGCTTTAGCATAAAAGGTGGCGTCGTATGAGCCGTACTGTACAATACCTGGGCCAAATCTATTTACCAATTCTTCCGAATATAGATGGGGAAAATAAAAGTTATCCCCAGGGTTTTTCACTAAAAATAGTACATGAATTAAAAAGGCTACCATTATTACTAAAGTAATAGGGTTTCTTAATATTGATTTAACAGTACCCAAGTTCAAAAACTCCTTCTAGATTTAAAATTTTGATAATCTACCGCACTGGTCTCCAAAATTCTTGTATGCTAAAATAATTGACGTATCTACAAGCAAAGGAGATTGTAACCTTGTCGAATCCAGTATACGGGAAAAAGGCCTCAGCGTCGAGAAATGGAGAGAAATTATCGGTTGCTGCATGGCTGTTAAAGATTGGCATTGCTTTTCTAATGATTTGGGCGCCCTTTCAGGCCGGCTTATTCAACGGCCTCATTCTACAATTTGAGAAGCCCATCTACTGGTCTGTCATTATCGGCAGCTTCCTGCTGCTGATCTGGCTTGCCGCTTACTACAAAAATATTAAACTGGACGATCAGCGCAGTTGGACAGCCGCTTTTGTGCTGCTTGTGCCTATCACGTACCTGCTCTCGCTCCTATCAGCGGCTTCCCACTATTTTGCAATGAACATGGTACTTATCCAGTGCCTGTACGCCATCCTATTTATTATAGGCCTATATTTGCTGCAAAATAAACAAGGCAACCGCTTTGTCGAAATAACGACAATTACTGCTGCTTACATCATCGTTATGTTCGGTTTGCTGAATTGGCTTGGCCAAGGCAGAACCGTGTCAGCGCTCGTCGGGTGGTTTTCGAGCACGGTATATAATGGAGAATATAACCAGGCTGTCTGGATTGACGCTAACGGTCCACGGCTGGCATCGGTGTTCCAATATCCGAACACATATGCCGCCTTCCTGATGGCTTTCTTCTTTGTTGCGGTGTTCGCCATTACGCGTTCCCGGAAATGGTATGAGCAAGCGATCCATGGCTTCATGCTCGTACCGATGGCGCTTTCCATCCTGCTGACTCTATCACGCGGTGGTTTAGTTTTCCTTCCGGTCGTATTTATCGTACTTCTGCTATTCTTAAAACCGGCAAAGCAGGTTCTTTGGATTCTGTACTGTTTGATTTCCGGTATCGGCACACTGCTAATTGCTAAACCTGTAACTGAGTTAGGACAGCAATTTCACCAAGGTCTCATCCAGGATCCAGCCAAAGGCTGGGGTTACGTGTTGGCCGCATCCGTTATCGTTGCAGCTCTTGCCTGGCTGACCCAGCGTTTCCTGGCTCCTAAGCTGGAACAGCGCCTGAGCGGCTTGTCTGTGCGCAAGCTGTCTAACCTATGGCTGCCGATCGGCTCCATCGTAGCGGTTGTCATTATTGCAGCAGTTTTCCTTGGAACAAATGCCAAGCATCTATTGCCAGGCAATATCGGCGAGCGCCTCGAGAACATCAACTTCCAGCAGCACAGTGTGCTCGAGCGTCTAACCTTCTATAAAGATGCCCTTAAAGTCATGAAGGACTATCCTGTCATCGGTGCGGGCGGTGGTGCATGGGCTGCTCTATATGAAAAATACCAGAACAACCCTTATCTCAGCCGGCAGGCACACAGCTTTGTTATGCAGTATTTAGTGGAAGTCGGGATTCTGGGCTTTGCGGTATTTATGGCTTTCATTCTGTTTATTTTCTACAAATATATTAAAGGTTATATCCGTTCATCAGAAGAACAGCGCGAATCTCATTTCATTTACTTCATCCTCGTATTCTCGTTGTTCATTCACAGCTTGATGGACTTCAATATGAGCTACATTTATATCGGTATTATCGTATTCCTGGGATTGGCCGGCATGGCGGCAGCGATGGATAATGAGCCCGTGAAGCGCCTAGCCTTGAAACCATCCGCAGCTCGCGGGTTGTATAGCGCAGTGGCGGTCATTGCTTCACTCGTACTCATCTTTACCTCGATTCGCTACATTCAAGCCAATGATGAAGTAACTAGAGGACGAGAACTCATGGGCACAAGCTCCGACTTCCAGGAGATCCAAGCACCGCTGGATCGTGCGCTTCAGAAACGTGCCCACCAGCCTGATGCTGTACTAAATATGTCCGTGCTTCTGAAAGCAGGATATGAACAGACACAGAATGAGACCTTCTATACGGCAAGCTATGATTTACTAACGAATGCTTTGAAAAAGGAACCATTTAATAAAAACATCTATAACCAGCTTATCGCCCTGCACCAGCTAAAAGGAGAAGACGAGCAGGCGTATGCTATATATAGAGACAACGCAGACAAGTATGCCTGGGACATGAATTGGTATGATCAACTGATCTATCAATCCTATGAGCTCGGTTATCAGGCACTTGGCCAGGCCAATATCGCCGAAAAAGAGCAGTACTTCAAAACCGGGCTAAATGCTTACCAGCATGTGGTTGAGGGAGTCGAGCATTTAAAAACCCTCCCTCCGGGACAATTCCAAGGCGGAGAGTTCTACATCACACCGCAGATGACGTTAAGTGCCGGTAAAATGCAGTTTATGATGAATGAACCGGAGCAGGCAGCTGCTGTTCTGAAAAATGGCCTGACGGGAGACTTACATGATTCAACCATGCAAGAAATCGCTGTCTGGTATTTGGCTGCATTGCAGAAAACCGGAGCGAATGACCAAGCGGTCTACGACCAATTGATTCAAATTAACCCATCTGAGCAGGAAACCATTACTCAGCTCGCAAAGCTTCAATTCTAGGCATAAGAAAAACGGCTTCTCGTTTAACGAGAGGCCGTTTTTGTTCGTTGGTTTCGGTCGATGATCTGCGCCATGTACTCCAGCAGTTGATCTCTCAACTCTTCGCTCTGCAAGGCATAGTGTATCGTCGTTTCAATGAATCCTAGCTTCTCGCCCACATCATGGCGGATTCCCTCAAAATTATAAGCAATGATTTGCTCATATTCTTTAAGTCTGGATATCGCATCCGTTAATTGAATTTCGCCGCCTACGCCGACACGCTGCTCCTCCAGTATGCCAAAGATGGCAGGGGTTAAAATATATCTCCCCATAATAGCCAAATTGGACGGAGACTTTTCCATTTCCGGCTTCTCTACAAGCTGATTAGCTACGTAAACACGATCTCCGATTTCCGTGCCATCCACGATGCCGTAACGCGACACTTCGCTCCACGGCACCGGCTGAACGCCTACGATAGATGATTTCTGCTCATTATATACTTCAATCATTTGTCTTAGGCAAGGCTTCTCTGATTCGACGATATCATCCCCGAGCAGCACGGCGAACGGTTCGTCTCCAATGAACTTTCTCGCGCACCAGATCGCATGCCCCAGACCCTTCGGCTCCTTCTGCCGAATATAATGGATGTCCGCCATCTCGGAGGATTTACGAACCTCTTCAAGCAGTTTCCACTTGCCTTTCTCATGTAGATTATACTCAAGTTCGAATGAGTGATCGAAATGATCTTCGATCGCACGCTTGCCTTTCCCCGTTACGATGATGATATCCTCAATTCCTGAGGCTACTGCCTCCTCAACGATATATTGTATCGTCGGTTTATCCACAATCGGAAGCATTTCCTTAGGCATCGCCTTGGTCGCCGGCAAGAACCGCGTTCCTAATCCTGCCGCAGGTATAATGGCTTTACGGATTTTCATATTTCTTTGTCCCTTTCTAATAAAAGACCTGAAATAATATATGCCTATTATACACAAAAAGGGGGCATGTACACGACCAAATTGCAGCAGTTGGTGCTTCCCAGGTTCCTTATGGATACACTGAATCAACTTCCAAACGGGTAAATATGCTGCTTCACAGCAACGGAAGGCAGCCATATATATGGGCTCAAGCTTATAGGACTGCGATAAAATGAAAAGGCATTATCATGAGCATGTTCCATAAAGGAACGCCTGCCGAAATGCCCTATGGAACTCTACGCTAAAGTCTGAAACGTTCTATCTTGAACAGTTTACCACGATTGCAATCGTGGTACAGACCGTTCGTGACCACATCGCTTTAATTCGCTTTCAAACGAAACTAGATAACCAGTCGCCGATGGATTTCCAACGACTGGCTTCGTAAATTTGCAGGGTGTTTTGATCCCTGTCTCAAAACAGGGGTCTGTATTACTTTAAGGAACAATTTTTTTGACTAACGGAATCTTTTGTAGCAGGTAAATCACTGCAAAACTTATTGAAAATACTGCAATATCAGTAATAGGCACTCTTAATATAGATGGAGCATCCACTTTAAAAACGCCTATTCCACTTCGTACCAACTCATTTAAAACAATAAAGTGTAACAAATAAATACCGAAGCTAGTTTTACTCAATGTCTCAATTCCTCTTACAAATACTTCCTGCTTTTTCCCAGATACGCGATCCCAATTTATCGACTTGAAAAGAAGAAACACGGATACAGCAATTAAGATTACATCAGGGCTCAAATTGTTGCTGAAGAAGGTTGCATAATTACCATCGTTCTTTTTGGTGAGGTAGTAAGTTGATATTGGTGCAAATATCAAACCAATTATAGCCCCTGTATAAACTACAGATTTGAAAAGTTTCGTAAACTCGTACTGGGATAACACATGCCCCAAGAGGAAGTAACCAGCGTATGAACAAATAAAAGATATGTCCGTGCTATAATCAAAATTAAATTTTAATAAATGCTCTAGTTGGGGCAATATTGATACGAATACGAACCAAACGGCCAGAGTGTATAACAAAGTTTCTTTGCTAGCTTTTGCAACAAATGATTTTAAAATTGGTGCAAAAATATATATGACGATAATTGCATACATAAACCAAAAGTGTGTATAGATTGACCCTCCTAAAAAATCCTTTATCATTTCTTTGAATGTAAAGTCAACGCCCGTATACCTGGGTTTAATTAATTCATACAATACACCCCAGACTATAAACGGAATAAAAATTTTATTGAATCTTTTAGTGAAAAATACCTTTAGAGAATCATTTTTCTTCGGTTCTAGTAACAGCATCCCTGATACCATAAAAAAGATTGGTACCGCCCATCTCGAAGCCCCGTTAAATACATTATCCAACCACCAGTTAGTGATATTGGTTGTAGTAAAACTAGCTATAGAGAATGATCCAGATACATGGATATTAATTACTGCAAAGATGGCTATAATCTTCAATATATCTGCAAATATGATCCTCTGATTTATAATATCGAGCACCTTCTTCTAAAAATAGTAATTGCTCTAAATTATACTCATACCTCCCGGGTTATCGCAATCATCTCATGAAACTTAACCCAAGCTATATGCATAATGTCAACTCTGCTTCGTCTGATCTACCAGTTTTATAAATAGTTCTTCTCAACAACATTATAAGAACACCACGCTAGATTAATATTATGATACTATTAGTTTCTAAGGAGATGATTAGCTTAATGAAGATAAAGATGTTGTTAGGGAAAAATCAATACCTTATCTATATAGTGCTAGGCATTGCGTTCATATTAAGAAATTACACCATGGCAAAATACGGTATTGGCATGACCATTAATAGTGATGATCAAGGATATATCAATAGTGCAAAGGATCTGTTACAAACCGGAGTGTTTAGTTATCATCAAAAAGGAACTCCTACAGTACATATTATGCCAGGCTTTACCATCTTTCTTGCTACAATATTTTATGTCTTTGGTTCTGCTGATTTAGGTTTATACGTAACAAAAACTTTTATGATGTTATTTGGCATGGCTTCAATTTACGGAATATACCTTATTGGTAAATATTTACATAATGTTTGGACTGGCCTTCTATCAGCTCTGATCTTCTCGCTTTCTGTGCCTCACATTGTTACTGACAACCTCGTTATGACAGAGGCACCATTTACAGCATGTTTTATCTTTTTTGTTTATTTTTCTATGTTACATGTAAAGTTTAAACTAAGAAGACATTTTTACTGCTTGTTGGCATTCTATGTTATTTGTTTATTTTTAAGGCCCACGGTAGCCCTAATGCCTTTTGTTTTGCTAATATACTACCTAACAAAAAAATATCCTTGGAAATTAATGATCAGGTATGCCGCCATAGCTTTTATAACTTTAATCCTGCTATTAACTCCTTGGTGGATTAGAAACTATATTCATTTCAATGACTTCATACCCCTTTCAGGTAGTTCGGGAGATCCATTACTTCTTGGAACATTTCAAGGCGAAGGATATCCGAACAACGAATCATACGATGATGTGATAATAAAGGTTAAAGAAGTCATGCCTGTGCAAGATGCTTATTATGAACTTAAATACGAGGAGATCTTTGCCAAAGAGAGAATGAGAGTTTGGTGGGAAACAAACCCGTCTTCAATGATCAAAAGTTATCTACTTCTTAAGCCCATCTTATTTTGGAAAGATACCTTTTATTGGATTCCAATATTTAATATAACGGGTGATTTCGTAGCACTTTTTCAAAAAATTTCGTTAGGGATTGGTTTTTCTGGCCTTCTAATTTCCCTTTTTTCGCTGAAAAATAAACGCTCTGAAATATTCTTCATTTTTTTGTTTATACTTTATTTTACTGTGATTAATAGCTACTACTTTGCTTATGCTCGTTACAATTTACCTCTAATGCCCTTTGTTTATCTAGGTTCATCCATTTTTATATCATTTATTATTTATCATATTAGTAATTTTGCTGTAAAACTAAAAATGAAATATGCAGTACATATTGAAGAAGGAGCCAATTAGGCTCCTTTGATTTCAGCTCTTCGATTTAACGATGTTGCTCATCGATTACTAGATTACTAGCGAAGAGTATCGCCTTCGTTAACAGGTTCATTCTCAGTCTTTCGATACTTTCACCCCAGTTTCGTAATGTACCGGGATTAATGTTTAACTCTTTAGCATTCCCCTCAAGTAACTTGGTTTGTTCTTGAACATACTTTATGACTTTGTTTAAACGTTTCGTTGTACCATTGCCTTGTTCACTCATCTTCAACATCCTTCATTGTTATACCCATTATCTATTTTTGCATTAAGGGGATGTCCACTTTCTATTCTTGTTGCATAATGTAATTCATTTTATCAAATCACACCACCATCTTCGTTTTAAAACATTTGATTACTTGTGAGAATTAATCTGGACATGGAAATCTACTGGTCCATCTGACTGTATTATTATCGATTCTGTATTTGGTTTATATAAATAAGAGGATCTTCAAAGTGTAACTCCGTTAAATCTTTTAATCTAAAACAAGTTTAGTCCCCTTTGGATATAATCAAGGCTTTTTATGCATATAAAAAAGAAGTATCTCCCGCTAAAACTTCGAAAGTACTAAACGACGGTTGTAAAACGCCTTCTATAATTTCCTTAATTCATGAAAGGACAATACTACCTCAGCATGGCGACAGCTTGTCCTCCTTTATCCAAAAAATATACGAAAAGAGGTTGTAGTTATGGAAGAGTATGCAAAAGTTCTGCGATGGTCAACGGATGTGGGTGTGTATGGGCTAAGAACTACCATTCAGCTGCCCAAGAGTGCAACTTTCGAGAAAAATGTAGGCTTCATCAACTTCTACTTGGGTGTCTTTGGCGCAAATGTCCATTACGAATGCGGACTATCCACCAAACCCGCAGAAGCAGCAAATGACAACTGGCACTGGTTCTGGAATACCGGATTTGCCAACGATGGGGGGCCGTGGATGATAAAGGGAGGATCGGTGGTGCCGATCGAACTATCCCTGAATTGCGACGGCCAGCTGGAGTTCAAGGTTGCCGGCGAGGTCGTGAAGACCTTCCTGGCTGAGGATGAACCCTTCGGTGCATTGACCACTGCCAGGCTTGTTGTTGCCACTTGTGATCAGAAATTCGAGATTGTGCCTGACCCGCTTCCAGAATGGACGACCCGCCACGACGCCGTCGTGTGCGATTGCTTCAGCTACAAGGACAGCAGCGGCGCTTGGACGACGTTGTCGGCGGCGAATTCTTCTCCGCCGGAAGCTACGATATTCTGGCCGACGGGTTATGACCATACCGGAACGCCCGCCGACTATACCACAGCCATTTCTGCAGGTAAAATCATTGCCACGCTATAATTGTGGTAGATGTTTGGGGACGCTCATCGTAAGGTAGAGACTTCGCCATCTTGTAGCAAGACTTTGCTGCTGAGCGCAAGTCGTGAAGCATGAGAGCGAATTTGCAAGCACCCGGGCAGGACATAGAGTTAAAGTGAGGCAGGGGCCTAGATCTGACCTAGAACTGTGGCACGAGGCGAGGCAAACGCGATACCTGGACCTAGACTGTGGCACGAAGTGAGACACACGTGAAACCTCGGATATGTGACATTGAGACGAAGCACTGAGATACGACACCGGGGCGCAACAGCAAGACGTGACTCCTAGGGAGATGCGACACCAAGGCTTAGACCCTGATGGTGACCTTGATCTTGAGACTGACCGCGACTCTCTAACGAATCTCACAATCATTATTTGGTTAAAATAAGCCCTTGGGTAAATGTAACGGTTGCAGGTAACGTTATTTTACACTTCACTTCCCCAAACAGCAGATAAACCGTAAATAGAGTCGATGATAACCGTTAAATTCAAAATAATCGCAAATATGTACAAATAACGTGGCTAAGATTCGTTAGACCGCTGACAGGCGGTCGCCTCCTTCGAAGTGCATGTGGGATAAGCCCACACAGGGAACACCTGGCCTTATCACTGCAGAACTTGCTTAATAAGTTCCAGCGACAAGAACAGACGAAAGCTCCAAAATTTCTACTTTTTATCAATTCTAAAAGCCCCTCCTCCGCTTAATTTCGAAGCGTCAGAGGGGCTTTGGTTAGTTATTTCCTATAGATCGGTCGGCTAGCTTGCCCTTCGTCGTGCACTTGGCTTGAGCCGCCCAGTTTACTTTAGTTGGTTTATTCAATTCGTCGCTTCACGTAGTTGGATGGTTAACTTCAGCCAGCTTACTTGATCAGCTGTCCACGCGTCACGCCGAGCTGGTTCGTCGCCTTGAGCGTCTTCCATACCTGGGTGCCGCTAATTTCACCGCGTAGGGCTTGGGTGTAGAGACGGATGACCTCATGCACCTTCTCCGGCGTTTCCTCCAAGAATTCGACACGATAGCTCCGTACCCCAAGCTCCAGGAAGTTCCGCAAATATTCCGCACCCGACTGCTCGATCGCATTATATACCGTATTGCGGCAGCCTTCATCAACACGAACCGGATGGGACATGCCGATACGATCCTGCAGGGATGCTCTATGCTGCTCGCATGGGCGGCCGCAGTTCGTATAGTCCGTACCCTCGCTCAGGAAGGTGCAGTAGACGCAATGCTCCGTATGGAACATCGGCAAGTGCTGGTGAATGACGATCTCCATATTACCAGCCAGGCTCTGGCTGTTGCCCAGCAAATCCACCATCTGCTGGATGTTGAGATCGTAGGATGGCGTAACGATATCGCAGCCGGTCTCCAGAAACAGCTCCACGGTCTTGTGGTTGGCAATATTCAGCGAGAAGTCGCCGATCAGTTGCGGATGCTTCGAGTCCGGATTCTCCTGCCGGTGGCGCAAATAATAGTACAGCGCCCCGGTGTTGCGCACCAGCACCGCATCGGGCTCAAGCCGCAGGATGTTGTTATGGTAGCCGTTCTCGCCCGGCATATGGATGCGCGGCGTCGCGAGCGCGATTCGTTTGCCAGCAGCCCGAACGGCTTCCACCGCTGCCGGAAACTGCTTGATGAATTCAAAGTCGGCGTAGATCATCCCTACGCCAGCCTCCAGCGCAGCCTGCACCTGCGGCAGGCTGCGGCACAGCGCGGTGAGCTCCGCTTCACCGCGCAAGGCGCGGCGCGCGGCCAAGCCCGCGCCGCCGCCTTCAGGCGCACCCGCTGCGCGTGGTGCGCCAGCGCCCGCCGCGCCCAGCACAGCTGTGGCGGCGGTGGCGGCGTCCGCCCGTTTCACGTAAACGGGCGGCTTTGGCCGTTCGCCGGCGAGCAGCTCCACTGCGCGCCGGCGGATGCTGTTCAGCTCTCGCATCGGCAGGATCACATCGCCATGCAGCGATGCATCCAGCTGCTCGAGCTGAAACAGCGTGCCGCCGAGACGGCCGAACTGCTCTTCGAGCAGGGCGCCGTCCATCGGCCGTTTTTGCGCCGTCTCGAGCAGCAGCTCGGAGTCGACGCGCACCGTTGTTCCCTTCTGCACATCCGTCCAGAAGGTCGCCAGCGGCTCGCCAGCCCGCCCTGCAGCGCGGACATGCACCGGGAATACCCGGTATGGCTTGTCCGTCTCGAACGTCTGGCGCAGTCTTTTATCCAGCGCGGGATCGCTCGTCTTCCAAATGCGGTCGCCGACGTGAACCTTGCGCAGATCGACGTCATTGCGTCCCGGTATGATATCGACGATCCACTTCTCGTCCGCTTCGCCTTCCAGCCTCACACCTTTGCGGCGCAAATCATAGACACGTCCGCCTTCTTCTTTTTTCGTCGGATCCCCGGCATCGAAGACAATCCCGTCTCCGCGCTTCACAGGAGCCTCCAGGCGGCAGACAACGCCGTCGCGCAGCACCTGCTCCACCCGGCCCAAATACACGCCCCGGCTCTTCGGAAACGTGCCCTCTACGAGCTTCTTATTGTTCGTGCCCTCCAGGAATCCATGCGTAAAGCCCCGCGAGAAGCTCTGCTGCAGCTCCCGAACCTCTTCCTTCGACGGCCGGGCATCCTCCCCGTCAAAATAACGGTCAATCGCCTTGCGGTATTTGCTCACAACGTTAGCTACGTATTCCGGGCTTTTTAAGCGGCCTTCGATTTTAAAAGACGTCACACCCGCCTCGATCAGCTCCGGCATCAAATCAATCGCTGCCAGGTCTTTGGGAGACAATAAATACGCCACATCCCCCATCGGCTTCTGCTCCCCGTCCACGATCAGGTCATACGGGAGACGGCAGGCCTGAGCGCATTCCCCCCGGTTCGCGGAGCGCCCGCCCCACATCTCCGAGGTCAGGCATTGTCCCGAATACGATACGCAAAGCGCCCCGTGAACAAACACTTCCATCGGCAGCTTTGCCTGTTCTCCGATTTTCTGGATTTGCTTCAAATTGTTCTCGCGGCCCAGCACGACACGTTCCATATTCCATGGCTTCGTGAACTCGACTGCTTCCGGCGAAGTAATCGTCATCTGGGTCGAGCCGTGAATCGGAAAGTCCGGCGACATTTCGCGAATCATTTTGACCAGTCCCAAATCCTGCACGATCACCGCGTCTACGCCCGCATCGATGCAGGCCTCGATCAACTCCGCCGCATCCCGCAGCTCATCCTCGAATACGAGAATATTAAAAGTCAGGAATCCCTTAACCCCGTAGCTGTGCAAAAAGGCCATAATCTCCGGAAGCTCGTCCATGCGAAAATTGTTCGCCCGGGCTCTGGCGTTGAATTTCTCGACTCCAAAAAAAATCGCGTCCGCCCCATTCGCCACCGCGGCCCGCATACAGTCCCAATCGCCCGCCGGCGCCAAGAGTTCCACGTCCTGCCGCGTTAATGTTGTGCTGCTCATATATTCCTCCCCGAGCGGCCGAGCGGCCCTCGTATATTGATTTCCCTTAAATTTAAATTGAAACGACGATAACTTATTTATTTTATCAGACATTCCCTGCAGACTCTAGCTTTAATCCCTTCCAAAGGATGAACTTCTTTCGTATAGCTTGAGATCAAATTATGACATAATATAAACATCTTATTAAATAGAATTGACCAATCATCAAATATTGTTTATATTTGTAATATACTAGAAATCAAAGAATAAAAAGACATATTTCGAAGACAAGGGCCTTTCCATTTTCTAAACACTTACAGTTTGACAAGAAATACTGAAGAAGGATGATTTGCATGAGCTATACATCTTCAGTTCTCCAGCATATCGTCGATTTCATGAACCAGGAAAATATGAATCTAAGGAAATTAGCAAGTAGCTCCAATATTAACGCAGGCACACTGAGTTCCATATTAAATAAAAACAAAACATTAACAGTAGATCATTTGGACCGCCTTACAAGGGTCATGAATTACCCTGAGGGATATTTTTACGAGCAATATATTAAAGACCATTTGAGCCAAAACATTCCCAACTGGCGAAGATTCAAGCCGTTCTTATACCGCTGTGCAGATCTCGATAAATTGGACTGTATGAAGCAAGTGATCAGCTTGTTAATGGATAATCTGATGTACTCTCCCCTTCTATTCGATGTAGCGGAAGACCTTTACCAGCAGAACAAGCGCAAAGCAGCAGAACTATTGTTTGAAAATGTGGCTCTAAGCGAGAAGCATCAGCATTCAGAACGGCTCGCCTTCTGCCAATATCGACTATTTTCAATCCGCTTGGGAAGCAATCAAGAGGATAATTATAAAGCAGCTATTCTGTTCGAGCCCTATGTAGAAAGATTGGATGAACTTGTTCAATTAGATGCTTTGAGAGACTTAGGAAATGTATACCGTTTTTTACACCAGTGGGATAAAGTAGAAATGATAGCAAACAGACTGGGTTATTTGGCCAGAACTTTATACTTCACGGCGCGACCTGTGAAGATTCAAGAAAAATCTAAACCTAGCAGGCCGCTGTTTACATATATAGCATTGGCCAACTTATTTCACGCTGATGTTTGTGATGCACGAAGAGATTATAAGCAGGCACTACACTATACCTCCTACTATGCTGATTTTAGCTGGGTTAAAGAAGATGATGAGAACACCCGGCACTGGAAAGGTGTCTTTCTGGAATGGGCAAAGGCCAATACATATGTGATTAAGCTAATGTGTGGTGATACCAGTGTACTCCCAGAGTACGTTGCATATATCGAAAAAGAACAAAATGAACTTATCCCAGCTTTATTTAATATTATGGAAGCAGCTAATCAATACCATTTCAATGTAGATCATATTCTTAAGCATTTTGAGTCTGAACTTGCAGCTTATGTGAATAAGGACAAGACTGTTGATATCAACAAAAACCATTATAGCGAAAACCTTTTGTCTCTATTATTACACAATTTAGCTTACTATTATCTTAAGAAGGAAATTTACACCGCGGGGTTCGTGAATTTGCTAAAAGGACTTGAAAAATCCTCCTATATAAATAACAAAAAGTGTATGCTTAAATGTATGGGATTATTCGAACGATATAGAGATATGGCATCCCAAGAAACCTTGCTAAAATATAAAACTATAGTAAAAGGAGTTTATGAGAATGAAGAAAAAAATCCTGTTACTTCTTTTGACAGCTAGCTTTGCATTTACTTTATTTATTCCTACCCAATACTCATCAGACAGTAAAATAACGAGCAATTCAGCACTGCACGGAACGTAGAGTTGAATCCTGACCCTAATAGTTCATCTCAGTTACATTAGTAAATTGCATCAAATAACCCATCGTTAGGAACAAATCCTATGCGATGGGTTTCCTTATTCTTAGCTTACATAAAAATAATATAGTCTATACCATTGGCTCCGGTAGAATACAGGAGTCTTTTTCTCTTCCACCCGAAAAATCGTACCCGAAATTCGAGACCTACCCAAACCGGCAAAATTAGGACTATATTAAGGCTGAATGTCCACTTTGACTACCTCAACTTCAACCGAAAGGTGTGAGCAAGCAATGTACAGAGACGATGGACGGGTAAAAGGCTACTTGCGTGCCGAAGGCCAGCGAATTGTGAACGGAGACGGGCAGGAGCTGCTGCTGCGCGGCGTGGGGCTGGGAAACTGGCTGCTGCCGGAAGGTTATATGTGGAAGTTCCCGCCGACCAACGCCGATCGGCCAAGACGAATCGAGAAGCTCATCACGGACTTGATCGGAGAAGCCGTTGCCAAGGAATTTTGGGTTACGTTTCGCGAACGGTTTATAACCGAGGATGACGTGCGCCAAATCGCTGCGGAGGGCTTGAACTCCATTCGACTGCCAATCAATGCGCGCTGGCTGCTGGAGGAGGGCGATCCTGTAAGATTCAACCCGGATACCCTCGCTTTAATCGATCGTTTTATTGGCTGGTGCAAAAAATACAGCCTGTACGTCATCCTTGATCTGCACGGAGCACCAGGCGGGCAAACGGGAGCGAATATCGACGACTCCGAACATGATCAGCCGGAGCTGTTCACTAACGAGGATTACTGGCGGCGTACCGTCGAGCTGTGGAGAATGCTAGCCGACCGTTATAAGGATGAATGGATCGTCGGCGGCTACGATCTGCTGAACGAGCCGCTTCCGGAATGGTTCAACATGCATAACGGCAAGCTCATGCCGCTCTACAAGGAAATCACCGCCGCGATCCGCGAGGTCGACGACAAGCATATGATTATCATTGAAGGCGCCCATTAGGCAACCGACTGGTCGATGTTTACCGCCGAAGATATGTTCGACGACAATCTTTTGCTGCAATTCCACAAGTACTGGAGCAGTCCTGACCAGGAAGGAATCGCCCCCTATTTAGAGAAGCGGGAAATGCTGAACATGCCTATATACATGGGTGAAGGCGGTGAGAACAGCTTGGGCTGGTATGCTGGAGCCTTTGGTTTATATGAGGATCATCATATTTCATGGAACTTCTGGACCTGGAAAAAACTCGACACAGTTAACTCCCCTTGCTCCATCCGCCGGCCACATCACTGGGATCTTATTTTGAACTGTGTGGATGGCAGCGGCGAGAAACCGGATCAAGCAGCTTCAGCAGCCATCCTTAACGAATACCTGGACAACATTCTGCTTGGCAACTGCGACTATCTCCCAGGCGTGCTGCGAGCCGTTCAGCGTAAGCTGCCGCTTCGCATGCCTGCCGAGCATTATGGTCATCGGGGCCAAAACATTAGCTGGGGCGCCACCGCTGACAGCGAAAGAGAGCAAGCTGGCCTGCAAGCTTTAACGTCCAAGGAGCAGCCTAACGTATTTCGTCCAGATGACGGCATCCACGTCGGGTTCCTCATGGCCCAGGATGGTACGCCAAATTATCATTTGAAGCCGGAAGAGGAATGGAACGAAGAGCATCGCCTCTGCGTGACACTTACTGCGGGAGATTGGGTCGCATACCCGTTCTTGTGTGAGTCTCCCGCCGCTTACACGCTGCAAATCAAGCTGCGCGCCTTGACCGAGAGTGCTGACAAGGGTACTCACGAGGGTATCGACGAGATTGCTGAACTCGTTGTGCATACGGATCGTTATAGGCACCAGACCATCAACGTGTCCTCACAAGATTGGAGCATCATCTCGGCGGGGCAGCAAACGATATCCTCCAGCGGAGAGTTCGATTTAAAAATAGAGGTCATAAGCGGCACTATCGTCATCGATTGGCTGGAATGGCTGCCGGTCGGTCAATGATTTCTAAAACCTCGAGACGAATCGTTCACCATTTCGTCAGCGACAATTACTTATTACTGCTGATCACAAGCGGCAGGCAAACTGTGATTCTGAACCTGCAAACCCCGAGACCGAGCAACGTGACTGAGCAGTGAGACTGAGACCGAGGCCGAGATTTTCTAACAAATCTCACAACCGCTATTTGTAGAAAAGTCACCCCTTTCAAAATGTAACGAATCCAGGGAACGTTATTTCAGTCTATTACCGCTCCAAACAGCAGTTAAACCGCAAATAGCGTGGCTGACATTCGTTAGATTCAGAATCAACGCAAATATGTACAAATAACGTGAATGAGATTCGTTAGACTCGGGGTATCGGAGGTATCAGGCGAACGGGCTACCAGGTAACAGGTTAACGGGGTATTGGGCTACGGGGTACGGGGTACGGGGTACGGGCGACGGGCGACGGGGTAACGGACTTACGGACTTACGGACTTACGGACTTACGAACTTACGGATTTACGAACTTACGGACTTACAAACTTACGAACTTACGAACTTACGAACTTACGAACTTACGAACTTACGAACTTACGAACTTACGAACTTACGAACTTACGAACTTACGAACTTACGAACTTACGGATTTACGGATTTATGGACTTACGAACTTACCGATTTACGGATTTACGGATTTACGGATTTATGGACTTACGAACTTACGGATTTACGGATTTACGGACTTACGGATTTATAGACTAACGGACAACGCTAACCTGCGAATGCTTCCTTCCACTTGCCAAACACACGGGTACCGACTTCCATAATTCTCATCTCACATGAAATTGAAAAAACACCCTGTTCCCGTAACGAAACAAAGTGTCTTCTGCTCATTTTGTATTTATTTAAACCAGCCGCTAATCATCACAGCATCCGATGCCAGGAAAACGAGCAAACTTATGATGCCGAAACCGATTGCAAACAAATTCTTCTTCGGACGAGCGACCATCAGCCGAACCACGCCGATAAAAATAATTACTGTAAACAGCAGCATAAAAATATCGAACCCGTTGAAGTTTGATGTATTCTCTGCCGCTTCTGCGAGCAGTCGCATGCCGTAACCCCCTTCTTAAAAATCACGTATATACACATCTCCCTATATGTTATCTTCCCCAGGGTTTGGATGCAAGGGGAACAGCAAATAAAAAATGAATTTGTCACAATTTAGACAATATTTTGGCGTGGTTTACTGAATTAAAGTAACCACTTTCCTTGACTTTCACAGTTTAGACAAAAGAAAAGCCCCCTAAACCACTTAAAGTGATTCAGAGGGTTATTCCATATAACTCTATGCTGTACTCCTGCCAATCTCTTCGGCTATCGCTGATCAGCCTTGAAGCTGCAGCTCCCGGGTTCGCTTCGTATCGCGCTCCAGGATCGGCTTCAGGTAACGCCCCGTATAGGATTGCTCATTCTTGGCGAGCTCCTCCGGCGTGCCTGTGCCGATAATGGTACCGCCGCCGCTGCCCCCCTCGGGGCCTAGATCGATAAGATAATCCGCCGTCTTGATCACGTCGAGATTATGTTCGATCACAAGCACGGTTTCGCCAGAATCAACCAACCGGTGCAGCACCTTGAGCAGGCGGTCGATGTCATCGACATGCAGCCCGGTCGTCGGCTCGTCCAAAATGTAGATCGTCTTGCCCGTGCTCCGGCGATACAGCTCGGAAGCCAGCTTCACCCGCTGGGCTTCCCCGCCGGACAGCGTCGTCGCCGGCTGGCCCAGCTTGATGTAGCCAAGCCCAACATCAAGCAGAGTCTCCAGCTTGCGGTGAATCTTCGGAATGTTCTGGAAGAAGTCCGTTGCCACTTCTACCGTCATTTCCAGCACGTCCGCAATGCTCTTGCCTTTGTACTTCACTTCAAGCGTCTCGCGATTGTATCGTTTTCCTTTACATACTTCACAAGGCACGTACACATCCGGAAGGAAGTGCATCTCGATCTTGATAATCCCGTCTCCGCGGCACGCCTCACAGCGCCCTCCCTTAATGTTGAAGCTGAAGCGCCCCTTCTTGTAGCCGCGAACCTTTGCTTCCGTCGTTTGGGAGAACAGATCGCGAATATCATCAAATACGCCTGTATACGTTGCCGGGTTCGACCGCGGCGTGCGGCCGATCGGCGACTGGTCAATATCAACGACCTTCTCGACATGCTCCAGCCCTTTGATTTCCCGGTATTGACCCGGACGTACCTTAGCGCGATTCAAATCGCGGGCGAGCGTTTTATATAAAATTTCATTTACGAGCGTCGATTTCCCCGATCCAGACACACCCGTCACGGCGCTGAACACACCAATTGGGAATTTCACGTTAATATTCTTAAGATTATTCTCCTTGGCGCCCTTGATTTCCAACCAGCGGCCGTTCGGCTTCCGGCGCTCCGTATTAACCGGAATAAACCTCTTGCCGCTCAAGTATTGGCCGGTCAGAGAGTTCGGATCGTCCATTACCTCCTGCGGCGTCCCTTGAGCGACAACCTGTCCGCCATGCATGCCGGCGCCAGGGCCGATATCGATAATGTAATCAGCAGCCATCATTGTGTCCTCGTCATGCTCCACGACAATCAGCGTGTTGCCTAGATCGCGCATATGGGCCAACGTAGAAATGAGCCGGTCGTTGTCTCTCTGATGCAGCCCGATGCTCGGCTCGTCCAGAATATAAAGTACCCCCATCAGGCTCGACCCGATCTGCGTAGCAAGTCTGATGCGCTGGGCTTCGCCTCCGGACAACGTTCCCGCTGCGCGGCTCATTGTCAAATAGTCGAGGCCGACATTGACCAGGAAGCCGAGACGGCTGTTGATTTCCTTGAGAATCATATGGGCAATCGTCGTCTCTTTCTCGCTTAAGCTCAGATTATCAAAGAAAGCCCGTGCCTCTCCAATCGACAGACTGGTCACATAAGCCATGTTCCGTTCATTGATCGTTACTGCCAGGCTCTCCTTCTTCAAACGATGTCCCTTGCAAGTCCCGCACGGCTTGGAGCCCATGAATTCCTCAATAAACTCGCGAATGCCTTCGGAAGACGTCTCCCGGTAACGGCGCTCCAAATTGTGTACGATTCCTTCAAACGTGACAAAGGCGTCCTTGCTCATGCCGAAGTCGTTCGTATAACGGAAACGGACTTTGGTGCTGCCCGTGCCGTAGAGCAGCGTATCCATCTGCTCCTTATTCAGCTCGCTGACCGGCACGTCCTGCGGAATATCGTAATGCTCGCACACTGATTTGAGAAATTGCGGATAATAGTTCGACGTGCTTCCCGCCCAAGCCTCGAACGCGCCTTCTTCAATGCTCTTGTTCGGATTCGGTATGAGCAGATCGGGGTCAATAATCATCTTCGCCCCAAGCCCGTCACATTCCGGACAGGCGCCGAACGGACTGTTAAAGGAGAACATCCGCGGAGACAGCTCCTCAATGCTGAAACCGCAGATCGGGCAGGCAAAATTCGAGCTGAACCGCAGCTCCTCCTGGCCGATGATGTCGACGAGCAGCTGTCCCCCAGACATTTTCAGAGCCGTCTCGATCGAATCCGCCAGCCTGCTTCGCACGTCCTCCTTAATGACGATCCGGTCCACGATCACCTCGATCGAATGCTTCTTATTTTTCTCCAGCTCAATATTTTCGGACAGGTCACGCTGCTCACCGTCGACTCGCACCCGTACGAAGCCCTGCTTGGCGATTTCCGTGAACAAGCTTTTATGCTCGCCCTTCTTGCCAGAAATGACGGGCGACAAAATCTGCAGCCTCGTTCTCTCCGGATATTGCATAATCCGGTCCACCATCTGCTCTACGGTTTGCGAGGTAATTTCGATGCCGTGTTCGGGACAATGGGGATGTCCAACCCTGGCGAATAATAAGCGCAAATAGTCGTAAATTTCCGTCACGGTACCTACCGTGGAGCGCGGGTTCCGGCTCGTCGTCTTCTGGTCGATTGAAATCGCCGGGGACAAGCCTTCGATGGAATCCACATCCGGTTTCTCCATCTGCCCCAAAAATTGGCGCGCATAGGCGGAAAGGGATTCTACATAGCGGCGCTGTCCTTCCGCATAAATCGTGTCGAATGCCAATGAGGATTTTCCTGATCCGCTGAGCCCGGTTAGCACCACGAACTTGTCGCGCGGAATCGTAATATCTATATTTTTTAAATTGTGCGCCCTGGCGCCTTTAATGACTATATTCTCAATGGCCAATAGATTTCATCTCCTTGATACTAGCTTAAAATATATTACTCCGCCTTGAGCTCGAGAATAGCGTCGCGCAGCTCTGCGGCGCGTTCGAATTGCAGGTTCTTCGCCGCTTCCTTCATCTCCGCCTCCAGGCGTCCGATCATCGCCTCGCGATCGCGCTTGGACATCTTGCCTTTGCCTACGTCGGCCAGGTACTCGCTCTTGCTCTCGGCCACACGCGTCGCCTCGATGACATCACGCACCTTCTTGCGAATCGTCTGCGGTGTGATGCCATGCTTCTCATTATAGGCGATCTGAATCGCACGGCGGCGTTCCGTCTCCTTGATCGCTTTGTCCATCGACTCCGTAATCTGGTCAGCGTACATGAGCACACGGCCCTCGGAGTTCCGGGCAGCCCGGCCAATCGTCTGGATCAAAGAGCGCTCCGAGCGCAGGAAGCCTTCCTTATCCGCATCCAGTATCGCTACCAGCGACACCTCAGGCAGGTCGAGCCCTTCCCGCAGCAGGTTGATGCCGACAAGCACATGGAAGGTGCCCAGCCGCAGATCCCGCAGGATGCTCATCCGCTCCAGCGTCTTGATGTCAGAATGCAGGTAGCGCACCTTAATGCCGATTTCTTTTAAATAATCCGTCAGATCCTCGGCCATCTTCTTCGTAAGCGTCGTGACCAGCACCCGCTCGTCCTTCTCCAGGCGATCCTGGATCTCGCCGATCAGATCGTCGATTTGCCCCTTCGTCGGACGGACCTCAATGATCGGGTCAAGCAGCCCGGTCGGGCGGATGATTTGCTCCACCATTTTATCCGTATGCTCAATCTCGTAAGGGCCGGGCGTCGCAGACACATAAATCAGCTGATTCGCCTTCTCCTCGAACTCTTCGAATTTCAACGGACGGTTATCCAGCGCCGAAGGCAGCCTGAACCCATGCTCAACAAGCACCGTTTTCCGCGCCTGGTCACCGTTGTACATCGCCCTGATCTGCGGCAAGGTAACGTGCGACTCATCCACCACGATCAGCAAATCGTCCGGAAAATAATCCAGCAAAGTATATGGAGTAGCCCCGCGCTCCCGGAAAGTCAGCGGACCGGAGTAGTTCTCGATCCCTGAGCAAAAACCGACTTCCTTCATCATTTCAATATCATAACGCGTACGCTGCTCCAGGCGCTGCGCTTCCAGCAGCTTGCCCTGCGAGCGGAACAGCTCGAGCTGCTCCTCCAATTCCCGTTCGATATTCTGGATCGCAATGCGCATCGTCTCTTCCTGGGTAACGAAGTGAGAGGCCGGGAAAATAGCCACATGCTCGCGTTCCCCCACCAATTCCCCGGTCAGCACGTCGATTTCCGTGATCCGCTCGATCTCATCGCCGAAGAACTCGACCCGCACCGCCTGCTCCCCTTTGGAAGCCGGGAAGATCTCCAGGACATCGCCGCGCACCCGAAACGTGCCCCGCACGAAGTTGATATCGTTCCGCTGATACTGAATATCCACCAGACGGCTCAATATCTGATTGCGCGGCCGCTCCATGCCTACCCGCAAAGAGAGCACGAGATCGCGGTACTCCATTGGCGAACCGAGACCGTATATGCAGGACACACTGGCTACGATGATGACATCGCGCCGTTCGAACAGCGAGCTCGTCGCCGAGTGTCTAAGCTTGTCGATCTCTTCGTTAATGCTGGAGTCTTTTTCAATATAGGTGTCGGAGGATGGGATATAGGCTTCAGGCTGATAGTAGTCATAGTAACTAACGAAGTAATCTACGGAGTTGTTCGGAAAAAAATCTTTGAACTCGCTCGCAAGCTGAGCTGCCAGTGTCTTGTTATGGGCGATCACAAGCGTCGGGCGACCGAGTCTGGCAATCGTATGGGCAATCGTGAACGTCTTCCCGGTGCCCGTCGCGCCGAGCAGCGTCTGATGGCGCTTGCCTTGCTTAACACCCTCTACCAGCTGGTCGATAGCCGACGGCTGGTCGCCCTGGGGAGAGAAATCGGAAACAATCTCGAATTTATTGTTGCTAAAGACAATATCACTCATTGTCCAACATCACCCTTATCGTCTAAAATGAAATACTAGGGAATGAAAATATCTTCATTATTTCCAAAAAGGAGGACAAAAGCCTCCTTATAATATTAACCCAAATCTATATACTTAAGAAAAGAATACGTAAATGACAAGCCAAATGTTCTCAGAACCCGAATTCCCAATTCCACAATTACGCAAAATAGGAATGGGTGTTCCCATGTCATTATACCTTTTTCATCCTCTGGATGCAATCGGTAAGTATAGGATAGGAGCTGTCGACAAATCTATGGATATCGCAACAATTATCGGCATTATCATTGGACTGGCCGCCTTGATCGGCGGATTTTTATGGGAGGGCGGGGAGGTCGGTGGCCTCATGCAGCTTACGGCTGCTCTGATCGTTTTCGGCGGCACGTTTGCCGCGGTTATGATCAGCTTCCCTCTGCGCAGATTAAAGACGATTCCCCGGGCTTTGAAGCTCGCTTTTACATCCGCGAACGCGAGCGCGGGGCAACTGGTTGAAGACATCGTCGATATGGCTATGACGGCGAGACGCGAAGGCGTTCTCTCCCTGGAGAAGAAAATTATCGATCATTCCGACGCCTATTTGCGCGAAGGGATTCAGCTTGTCGTGGACGGCACGGACCGGGAAATGGTGCAGCAGATTATGGAATACGAAATGGATGCGACACAACAGAAGTACGAAAGCTATGCCAAAATATTCGAATCCGCCGGCGGTTATGCCCCGACGATGGGGATCATTGGCACGGTCATGGGGCTCATCCATGTCCTGGGCAGTCTGACGGAGCCTACGGCACTCGGCCCTTCGATCGCCTTGGCTTTTACAGCTACACTTTACGGGGTCGCCAGCGCCAACCTCATCTTCCTGCCGATCGCCTCCAAGATCAAAGCTCGCGGAGAAGACGATATCAGCCGCATGGAAATGATCCTGGAAGGCGTATTGTCCGTGCAAAATGGAGATCATCCGCTGCTCGTACGGCGGAAAATGGAGTCCTTCTTGGCCGGTATCAACGACGGCCTGCCAGCTTCTGCGCCTTCAGCTTCTGCTTCGTCTTCGTCCAGGTCTTCATCATCAACTTCCTTTATGGAGAATGACCTATGAGGCAGCGCAACAACAGACAACGCCGAAGAGAAGGAGCAGAGACCAAGGACCGCTGGCTGATTACTTATGCCGACCTGATCACACTGCTGCTGATTTTCTTTGTGATTATGTATGCCATGAGCCGCCTTGATATTGAAAAATATGAAGAGGTGACCGCTTCACTGCAGCAGACGTTCAAAAGCGGGGACTCGGTTCTGGAAAATGGCAGCGGGATTCTCGGCTCGGCCGACCGCTTCACGCATCGCAACCCTCCATCCGAAGGAGAGCTCGGTACGAATCAGAAGGGAAACAACGGCAAGGACGCTCAGGGCCCCGATCAAAACCAAGGCAGCGACCCGACGCTGGGAGCATCCCCGCAAGGACCGCTTACAGAGCGTGAGCTCGCCTTCCGCAAGCAGGAGGAGGAGCTGCTCAATTTAATGAAAATGATCGAAGCTTATATAAAAGATAACGGACTGGAGGATCAAATCACGGTAGCCGATCTGCCCAAGGGCATCTCCATCACATTAAGCGATCGCTTCCTGTTCGACGTAGGCAAAGCCGAACTCAAGGAAGGCTCAGCCAAAACGCTGGCCAAGCTCGCCAGCCTGTTCGGCACGCTTGACACGGTCATCAGCATCGAAGGGCACACGGACAATCTGCCGATCGTCCATGCCTCGAAATACAAGGATAACTGGGAGTTGTCTGGAGCCAGAGCCTTGTCCGTGCTTCGCTATTTCGTCGACACAGAGAAGCTCGACCCGAACGGGTTTCAATATGCCGGATATGCGGACACCCGTCCCGATGCCGACAACTCCACCGAAGCCGGGCGCCAGAAAAATCGCCGCGTCGAAATCACTGTGCTGCGCCAGCTACAGCAATAGTTAGCTTAGCTTGTTCATTTCATATGACTTTCCTTCGCACCGCGTGCACATCATATTGCTCGCGGTGCGTTTTTTTGTTTATATCCTAACTCGAGCAACGCAAGCACAGAACGACCGAGCTAATAAACAGCTAGCGACTCTCGGCAATCCTCGTGATATCCCGCCTTTCGGCTGTTGGCATTGGGGTTTGTTAGAAAATTGCCGGGCGTTGGTGACTGCCGTCCAGCCCTTTGGTTTTACTCGGTCAATTTTAAACTAAATGTATTTTATACAGCTAGATAAGCTTTTTTAAAGAAAATACTTGCGCTAAGTGTAAAACATGCAGCTAGTTTACCCGAATAAAGCTAACTCGTCGAAATTGCTTAAAACTAAATGCAGTTTTTGCAGTTAGTTCCCTCTAACACGGTCAAAATCGATGAACTAACTGCATGAAATACATCTAGTTACCTCATCGTGGCCATTTAGTCATAATCAGTAGACTAGTTTATTAGAGTGAAAGACTCCACTTTTTTTAGGGGACCGGGCCGCTTTTGCATCATTTTCGCCTAATATGTACCTCAATAAGATAAAATCCTGTATTTTCGCAGTTTTATTGGAACTCGCAACTTGCAAACGACCCTGATCTTCCCCAAGACGAGACTTATTGAAAATACCAGCTGTTAAATCGACAAGCAATCCATTTCCCGCATAAAACGCACACACTAAAAAAGGCAGTTCAAGAGGAATGCCTCTGAACTGCCCTTTGCAGCTTCTATCCAGTCTTCAAGTCTACAACCCTACAAGCCTTATCTAAGCCTTATCAGTCTATAGACCAGATAAGCTCTTCAAGCCACTAACCTGATAAGCCAAGCCTCATAAGCCCAACAGGTCATATAAGCCTCATAACCGATAAGCCCGAAAACCCTGCACCGCCTATAAGCCCTGAAAACTCAGCGAACCCGCTGCAGGTCCACGGCTCCCGCTAGGCTAAACGCTAGCCTTCCGTCTCGGCCCCCAGCTCCTGCTGGGGCGGCTGCGGCTTGTCCGCCAGCTTCTTGCCCCTTTGCCTTCCGGCAGATCGGCTAGCGCCGCCACGGAACGACTCTCCCTCGCGGCGCGGGCGGAGCAGATGCAAAAGCGCGATCGGCCGCATCCGCACAGCAACAGGCGCTTGATCGTCCGGCGCCAGAATGGCGCCCAGCTGATGGTGCTCGCCTGCGTAAATTGCGCGCTGCAGGAACTTGCTCTCGCCCGCGAGGTTGCGCACCTCCAGCTTGCAGAAGGCGGGATTCATGCGCAGCCCGGCATGAAGCTCCTCTTTCGTAGCCACCGGAGTGCCGTTCACCTTGATGATCGTCTCGCCAGCCTGGATGCCAAGCTCCTCGGCAGGGCTTCCCGGCAGCACCGCTAGCACTCTGAGCCCGTCAACAGGATGGACGAACAGCGGACTGCGCTTCTGCTCCTCGAAACGGCTGAGCCAAACCAGTCCTTCATGTAAAAGAATGGCCGCCAGCGCAGCGGCAATCGTCAGCGGACTCCACCATGCGCTTAACAGCGCCAACACCAGCATAATCGTCCCATAGCCGAGCAAACGGCCAGAAGACACCTTTGCTTTAGCCCGCGGCAGCAGTCCCGTAGTTACCTCCGAAAAGCCAATCATAATAGGTAATGCAATCCACTGAAAGCCTTCCTGCCAGGCTTCCCCGCCGAATAACGGAGTCCATGGCAGCATAGCCCCCGTCGTGTGCGCCGGTATCATCAGAAACAGCGGAACCGGCCACAAGCTTTGCAATTGGTAGCCGCCAACCAGCTTGCCGCGCTTCCCTTCAAAAAACAACGGCCCCGCAAAGGATGCCCCCTGCCAGCGCACCAGAAACCCTTCAGCTACATGCAGCACGGCTACCAGGCATAAAAGAGCCGGGATATTAAGCTCCCGGATCACGCGCAATATCTCAGCAGTCCATCCCTGGCCTTGCAAGCCCGGAGCCAAATTAATAATAAACTGGGCTATGCCAAGCAGCCCCACTGCATAAGCCAGACATAAGTAGCGGACGCGGAATAACAGGAGGAGCAGCGTAACAGCCCAAATGCAGATAATTCCTTCCACCGTTAAAGTCATACCGGTAAACAGCGAGACAAGCGAAACGAAGAGTCCTGCCAAGAGTCCTCCCAGAACCGTACGCCAGGTCTGTACGCCCCAACTGTGCAGCCTGACATGAAACAGCTTGCGCTCCAGCAGCACCTGACGTCTATAAATAAGCATCATTAGAATAATCGCAATATAATAGAACGGCTGCAAGAGAAGCTGCCCTGCCGCTTCAGCCAGCATCCACAGAACTTCAAGCACGGTATCCAAAAGGTATTCACGCTCCCATCCGTTTTACAAAAGGACATTCAGTATCAATCATTCATAACTTTCCAAGATTACTCATGACTACTCATGGCTGCTCATGACTACCCGGGTCTACTTAGGTCTACTTAGGTCTACTTAGGTCTATTAGGTCTGTTAGGTCTGTTAGGTCTACTTTGGTCTACTTTGGTCTACTTTAATCTTCTTAGATCTACTTAAATCTTCTTAGATCTACTTAGATCTGCTCAGCTGAGTTCAGCTCAGCTCTACTTCGCGATTTAACTGTATTACTTGTGTCTATTTTATCATTTTGCGCCGATTTGATAAAAATAGCTGTATTTTCTGTATCTAAACCACTGTTTGTTACTTTACTGTCCTGCAAGGCACATTTTAAGTACAGGAAATCCAGCTAATTATACGTTAAACGTTAAAGTGCAGCTTTTAAATACAACAAATCCACTTAAATTCTAACAGTTACTCCAGCTAACCATTATAACAGTTACTCCAGCAACCGTCCTGACAGTTACCCCGGCAACCACCCTAAAGTTGCCCCATCAAGTATCCTAACTCCACTAGCAGTCATTCTAAAGTTTTGATCAGCAAGGTCCTAACGGCTCCAGTGGCAGCCATCATACCGCCCCCACCTTTTAACGCTCCTGCAATAACATAGGTCCCTACCATTTATTGCTCTTCAGGACCCATCATAACACCCTGCTAATTGAGCCAGTCTCCAGCAATCATCCTAACGTTCTCTGACAATCACCTTGACGGCCCATCAACAATCCATCCTAAGAAAAAAGAAGGCTGAAATCAGCCCTCTTATGGTTTCGACGCCGCTTGGGTTATTTCCTTCCGGATTTCCTCCAGGGCACGGTTCAATTGTGCATCATTCTTCGGATCGCGGATCAGCTCAATCAACTTGCTCTCCAGCTTCTCAGCTGTCTTGGCATCCAATTCGCCATCCGCGCGTATTCCTTGGTCGCTTTGGAACTTCTTCAGCGCACGCTCCGTATTCTTGTCAAAATAGCCATCTACCCGGCCCGGATCGTACCCGAGACCTTTGAGCATGACTTGCGCGCTCTTCACATCTTCGCCGAGCGTATCGAATTTGAAAGTCTTCTCTTTGTTAATCGGAGCTACCGAGAAGTAATCCGGCTGGGATACGCTGATATCCGGCTGGATTCCTTTCTTGTGAATCCACTCTCCGTTTGGTGTCAGCCACTTGGCAATTGTGATTTTGAGCATGCTGCCGTCGCCCATCTCCTGGGAGTAGCTCGACTGGACAGTACCTTTGCCATAAGTCGGTTCCCCGACCAGCTTCGCTCCCGCTGATTCCTGCAGCGCCCCCGCCAAAATCTCCGAAGCGCTGGCACTGCCTTTATTCGTTACTACGACGATCGGATAAGGTTTGCCTGAGCCTTCTGATAATGTGGCGTCACGGCGCCCGTTCTTATTTTCTACCTGAACGATTCCTTTGCCTTTTGGCACAAACAGCTCCGACATTTCGATGACGATCGGCAGCACACCGCCCGGATTATTCCGCACGTCGATGACCAGACCTTTCATCCCCTGCTGCTCCAATGCCTCCAGTTCTTTCTTGAAGCGGTTCGCCGTATTCATTGAGAACTCCGTAATTTCAATAACCCCGACATGATCCTTCTCCATCCGGGCATACACCGTTTCCAGAGCGATATCGGCGCGTACAATCGTAAATTCCAGAGCTTCCGCTACTCCGGCACGCTTCACTTTGATTTTGGCTTCCGTTCCTTTAGGGCCGCGGATTTTGGCTACGGCCTCATTCAGGGTAAGACCTTCAAACGATTCGCCGTTCACCGACAACAAAATGTCCTTTGGCTTGATGCCGGCCTTCTCCGCCGGAGAACCCTTGATGGGCGACACGACGACGACATTGCCGTTCTCACTCGATACCTCCGCGCCGATTCCCGTAAAGGATCCTTCGATTTGTTCGGAAAATTGCTGAGCCGTTGCCCCGGCCATATATGAAGAGAAGGGATCATCCAGCGCATTCATCATGCCATTGATGGCGCCATCCACGAGCTTGCTGCGATCCACTTTTTCCACATAGTTCTTAGTTACCAGATCAAGCGCCGTCTCGATTTTCTTAATATCGCTCTTCGGCTGTCCGCCGATATCCGCAAACAAGCCACTGGACAGCTGTCCCGAGCCAGCCAAGCTCCATTGGCCCGTCAAAGTCACGGTGAGAAGACTACTAACCACCATAGCGACCAATACGAGTAAAGTAACTGTGCGTCCTTTGAACATCAGTAAAATCACCGCCTCTGTTTAATCCGGCCGACCCGAAGCCCACCTGTAATAACCATCATAGTATATGTTTAGCTTGTACGGAATATATACAACGAGTAAAGAAGGAAAAACGGATATTCGTCCTGAATAGACGGTATCCGTTTATAAACGCATAATACTATTTTATAAGTGCTGGATACAAATGTCCAACGATTCCGCTACAAATACGGGGATGGGTCTACAGGGCTCCCGTTGATCCGCACTTCAAAGTGCAGATGCGGTCCTGTGGAGTTTCCTGTGCTGCCCACCTCGGCAATCTTCTGTCCGCGCTTGACCTTATCGCCCTTCTCGACCTTGATGCCGCCGTTGCGGATATGTCCGTACAGCGTCCAGACGTTGTCCCCGTGATCAATGATCACCGTGTTGCCATAGCCGCTCCACCACTCGGCAACGATAACCACGCCGCCTTCAGCCGCCCGGATATCCGTTCCTTGCGGAGCCGCAAGATCCACTCCCGTATGCTTCTTCACCTGTCCTGAGATGGGGTGAACCCGGGTGCCATAGTTGGAGGACAAGCGCGCACCGCTGACCGGCAGCGCCATCGAGCCGCCGTTTCCTTTAAATCCGCCGGAGCCGGAAGAGGAGCTCTTCTTATAAGTATACACTTGCGCAGCCTTGAGCTTGTTCTTCTCCTTCTCCAGAGCCGCGCGCTTCGTGGCCAGTTCTACGAGAAGCTTCTCCTGCTCCTCGCTGATATCATCCGATTCCTCGATCTCGGCATGATACTTCGCAATCAGCTGCTGCTTCTCGATTTCCTTCTGCTGCAGCTCGCTTCTGCGGGCTTCCGCATCCGCGTACAACTGCTTGACCTTCGCATAATCCTGCTCCAGTTGAGCCTTCTGCTCTTCAATCAGCAGCTTGTCCTGCTTATGCTCCTTAAGCAAGAGCTGGTCCTGATTCGCGATCGCCTGCAGCGAGTCGGCCCGCTCCAGGAAATCCGTGAAGCTGGTTGATGACAGCAGCACATCGAGATACGATACCGCCCCGTCGGTATACATCAAACGTACGCGGGAATCCAGCAGACCAGAACGCTCCTCAATCCGCGTCTCCGTCTCGCTCAGCTTGACCGCTGTCTCTCTGAGATTCTCTTCCGTATCATGAATCTGCAAGGAGATTTTGGCCAGCTCCGCGCTCACGACATCCATCTGTCTAAGAACTTCATTGAGATAATTCTTGTTCTTGTTAACGTAATGCTGAGCTTCCTGCTTCTGCTGGGCGGCCTTTTCCTGCTGCTGCTTGGCCTTCTTCGCCTGCTCCTGCAACTGCTTCAGCTCTTTATCGATTTGGTTTATTGTTTTGCTCTTAGCATACCCATTGTCAGGCTGGAAGATAATAACGGCTAAAGCGACAACGACTACAACGGAAATCCACTTTTTCAACTTCGCTTCCCCATCCTTCTTCATTTTGTTCTTGCATTCATCATTTCTGGCTTAAGAAAAGCACCGATCCCTTGCCATTCCCGGATGTAGTCGTCCAATTCTTCTTAACGCTGCTTTTCTATCAATTCAATTACACTTTAAGAAATCTGCGTATAGAAACTGTGCTTCCCCATATTCCGATGAGCAGACCCAGCCCGATCAACAATACCCCGATCTGGAATCCGACCTCATCCAGCGAAACGAGATGGAAAGCCAATGTGATGTCCTCTTTAACCGAAATGGCCAGCTGGTTGTATCCGAAAAATAGAACGCCGACGGTAATTACCGAGCCAATCAGTCCGATCAGCGCACCCTCCACAAAGAACGGCCAACGAATAAACATATTCGTCGCACCCACCAGCTTCATGATGCCGATTTCCCGGCGACGGGCCAATATCGTTACGCGAATCGTATTGGAAATCAGGAACATGGCCATCAGGCCGAGGCCTGCAACAAAGGCAAAGCCGATATTGCGAACGGCGCGGGTTATCTTGAACAGCTTCTCCGTCGTTCCTTGCCCGTATCTTACTTTATATATCGGTTCATCCGGATATTTCGTGTTGAGCTGCTCGATCTTGGAAGCGACGAACGGAACCGTCGTCGGTTCAACGACCTCCACCTGCAGCGTATCCGGAATTGGATTCGTATTTTCGTCATATCCCTCGAGCAGGTCCTTGCCCTCTTCCCCGAGCTGTTCACGGAAGTCCTTAAGCCCCTCCGCCTTGGATATGAAGGTTACCTTACTCACTTCCTCCATCGCCGCGATATCGTTATGCAGCTTCTGCCGCATGCTGTCATCGACGTTGGAATTCAGGTACGTCTTGATTTGCACCATGCTGTCCGCATCATCCGCGAACGCATTAACGTTAAGCACTAATAAAATGAATACACCTAAAATAAATAACGACACAACGATGGACGTAACGGAAGCTACCGACATCCAGCCGTTGCGGAAAACATTTTTCGAACCTTCCCGAAAGTGACGAAGGAGGGTGTTAAAACTCATAACCATATTCCCCTCTCTGTTCGTCCCGAACAATTTGCCCGTGCTCGATAGCGATAACCCGCTTCCGCATGCTGTTCACGATCTCTTTGTTATGGGTAGCCATCACAATCGTCGTACCCCTGAAATTGATCTCATCGAGCAGCTGCATAATCCCCCATGAAGTCTCCGGGTCTAGATTTCCGGTAGGCTCGTCCGCAATAATTACGGACGGATTGTTGACGATCGCCCTGGCGATGGCCACACGCTGCTGCTCTCCCCCCGACAACTGGGACGGATCGCGGTTTGCCTTGTTCTTGAGTCCGACGAGATCAAGCACTTCCATCACACGCTTCTTGATGACTTTCTTCGGCGCTTCGATGACTTCCAGCGCAAAGGCTACGTTCTCGTAAGCGGTCAGCTTGGGCAGCAGCCGGAAATCCTGGAAGATCACGCCGATATTGCGGCGGACATAAGGGATTTTCCGCTGTTTCAGCCTGCCGATATTGAAGCCGTTGACGGAAATTTGTCCTTTCGTGGGTACTTCCTCGCGATATATGAGCTTCATGAAAGTCGATTTCCCCGCACCAGAGGGACCGACGACATATACGAATTCATTGCGGTCTATCTGAACCGAGACGCCGCGAAGGGCGTGAGTTCCATTCGGATAGGTCTTATAAACATCCTGCATTTCTATCAATTCATCACGTCCTAAACCTTGATTCCTTAGTCTGTAGGCTGCTGTATTTCATTTCGACACTTTCCAGCCAATTCCTTTAAAAGCTGAGTTATTTCATCAGCCCGTTTTTTATTGTAACAAATATGTTACCTTTTGAGTACCCTGAACGGCCGAAAGTTTCCAGAATTTCATCATATATATGTTTGTACGCTGCCATGTTCTCGAATTGGAAAGGAGATGCGCATGAAGAGATTGCACCTTGTAACTATTTTGTTTTCTTGCGTTCTGCTTCTGTGGTCTGTTGTCTTTGGAGCTATATTTGTATATGCCAGCCGGGATACCGTGCCGCCCGGCGTCTCGATAAATGGATTGGATATCGGCAGTTTGAAACGGGACAAAGCCGTGGCTTTGGTAGAGGAAATGATCCTGAAAATGGAGCAAGAGAAGGTTGTCGTTACGGTACAGCAAACCAAAGTCAATTCAACATGGAAAGAGCTTGGCGTGCAATATGACGCCTCCCATTTCTACAACGAGCTTGACCGATTGTTTGAAGGTTCTCTATGGGAACGGGCGAAGGCCAGGTGGCATTTCCCCAAGCCCTGGGAACTGCATGTAAATTTGGACGAAAAAAAACTGCGCAGGCTGTTTACGCCACAGTGGGAGCAGAGCCGTTTCGGCAGCCCTACCGATGCCGTGCGCCTCATTTCCCAAGCCGACAAAATCACTTATCTGCCAGAGCGCTCCGTCAGCCGGATCGATTGGATTACTTTTGGAGCCATGATTCAGCAGCGCAGTCTGAAGGCTCTGCACCAAGAGAGCATACCCGATGAGAGAACCCGCCAGGCCAAGCAGGGGCTGCCTGTTCTTGAAGTACCGCTCTACACCCTCCGGCCCAAGGTGACCCTGGAGAGCCTGCACCAGCAGGGCATCGAGCGGAAGATCACCGAGTTCACGACCGGTCTGCACGGAAGCGGGGAAGGTCGGCGGCATAATATTGAAGCAGCAGCACGCACAATCGATGGAATGGTATTGGCTCCGGGGGAAACCTTTAATTACGAGCAGGTCATTAAGACTGCGGAGGACAAGTACGGCTTCCGGGAGGCCCCGGTCATTTTTGGCGGCAGGCTCGTTCCTGGTGTCGGAGGAGGCATTTGCCAAGTGTCCAGCACACTCTACAATGCCGTTATTCTGGCCGGATTGGATATCGTAGAGAGACGCAATCACACGCTGCCCGTCAGTTACGTTGCTAAAGGTCTGGATGCCACGTTTGCGAGGGGATATATCAATTTCCGCTTCAAAAATACGACCGGGCGCCACCTCCTCATTCATTCCCGGGTGAAAGACGACCAGTTGACCGTTAAGCTGTTCGGCGATGCGCCGGGCGACATCACTTATGATGTCGAATCCCTCACTACCCGGACGATTCCCGCCCCTACGAAATACGTTGCCAATCCCTCCCTTGCTCCCGGAACTGAAGAAAAGATTATCGAAGGCAAACCTGGCTATATTGTCGAATCCTACCGGATCAAAAAAATATCCGGCAAACCCGTAAGCAAAGTCAAGTTATCCCGGGATACCTATCCGCCTCAGCCTACCGTCATCGCCATTGCACCTGAAAACACGGGAAACACTCCGGCACCCTCAACGCCGGGCTCGCACGGCACGGCTCCAAAGCTCCTGCTGGAGGATGGCGTAAACGGGCCAAGCTTTTAAACGCAAAGGGATTCACTTTACCACGAGGAAATATATTAGGCTTTTTCCCTAACTTGACTATTGCTTGTAAAAGTTTTCATATGTTAAGGTTAAGCCAATTTTAATAAGCACGGCAACATTGATCAGGAGGAGTACTACAGCTATGACAAAAACAAAAAACGACGCACCTGTATTATCAGCAAGTGAAGCTGACACACACTCTTCCTCCGACCCGGACTCCAGTTATAACTCTGGTGCAACCCCCAAATCCGGCAACCGTCCGGCCGAACGACGGATTGGTGCAGCGGCCCTGCTGATTGCAGCCATCCTGCTTACGGCAGCGACGCTGCGTTCGCCTCTGACCGGTGTGGGCTCGCTGATTGGCGAGATCCAGAGCGGTACGGGACTGAGTCATACCGCAGCAGGAATGCTGACCACGCTGCCGCTGATCGCCTTTTCTATTTTCGCCCTTGCTGCTCCTAAGCTGGGCTGGCGGTTCGGTATGGAACGCACCATGTTCTTCTGCATGATTATCATGACCGCGGGAATCCTGCTGCGCTCCATGCCGAATAATCCGGCTCTGTTTCTCGGCACCGCACTGATCGGCAGCGCGATTGCCGTCTGCAACGTGCTGCTGCCCGGCTTGATCAAACGCGATTTCCCCCATCGCATCGGCCTGATGACCAGCCTGTACACCTCATCCATGAATGGCTGGGCGGCCATCGCCTCAGGAATCAGCATCCCGCTCTCGCGGAACGCCGGATGGAGAGGCGCTCTCGTCTACTGGGTGATCCTGTCGGCCGCGACGGCATTGGCCTGGATTCCGCAGCTGCGCCGCAGCGGCGATAAGAGCAGAGCGAAAGGCGCGAGCTCCTACCGCAAGACGGGAGCCGTCTGGAAATCGGCCATTGCCTGGCAAGTAACGATCTTTATGGGCTTTCAATCGATCATGTTCTACATAGGCATTTCATGGCTGCCGGAAATTCTCCAGGAGCAGGGGATGGCTCCCGGAACAGCCGGCTGGATGCTCTCTCTGATGCAAATCGCCAGTATGGCTGGCTCATTCCTGATGCCGCTCATCGCTTCAAGAACGCAAAGCCAGAAAGGACTAGCCGCCGGCTCTTCCGCGCTGTTCCTGCTCGGCTTCGGCGGAGTATGGCTCGGTTCCCCGGCTTTGGCCCCGCTGTTTATTATGGCTATCGGACTTGGCTGCGGCACCACCTTCAGCCTTGTCATCCTGTTCTTCGCACTGCGGTCGCGAACCGCAGATCAGGCGGCCGGACTGTCCGGCATGGCGCAATCCCTCGGCTACCTGCTAGCCGCCGTCGGCCCGACCCTGTTCGGCTTCATTCACGACCAAAGCGGCAACTGGACGGTGCCGCTGGCAACGATTACCTCACTGTCCCTGCTGACGATCCTCTTTGGATACGCCGCCGGGCGCAAAGGCTACATCGAAGCGGAATAACGGCGATCAACGAAATATCACAGCATGATTTCCGGTCAGGCAAAAATAGTTTAAGCGGACGGGAACGCCTTAGGGCGCCTGTCCTGCCCTGCCTACCGACGCACCAGGATCTGCCTCGTAATGTACCCTGTACTCCACGTGGTCTATCTCGCAGCCCGGACCGATCCGTATCGTATTTCCCCTGACAACCCCCGCTTTGGTGGCCTCCAGCACAATGTCATCTCCCTCAATCAGCTCGGCTGTTAAGCAGGGTGCTAATGAAGACGACAGCCAGGCTAACACACGGCTAGCCCCCAGCCTTTTGCGGACGCTGATGCGCTCGCCTCTAATTTCACTAGCACGGCATGCTCCGGCCATCACGATATCCAATTCTCTTGCGCGCAGTCTCCCGCAGACCTGGAGGAGGCCATGGACCTTCAGTGTTTCGTATTGTGCCGACCCGTCCAGCTTCATCCCGCCGTCGATATGTGCTTGTTCACCAACCGCTCCGCCCCTGGCCTGCAGCATCCCGTTAATGTTGATGCTGCTAAAGCTCACATCGCCATCCAGCTTCATCGTTCCATCCACACGCAGCTTCCCTCCGGCAATCGTCCCCGAACTACGGCCCGTTCCATTTAGGCGAAACTGCTCTGCGTATATCGAATTCGTCAGCTTCAATGATCCGTTCGCTGTAAACGAAGCGCATCTCACTTCCCCTTGGATTGTCGCGGCGCCATCGGTATTGATTTTTCCATAATTGCCGCCTGGCACCTGGCCCATCCCATTTATTCTTATATCCTTTGCTAACCGTTCCTCCAATTTCATCCACCTCACTTTGGTTACATCCATCATACGAAATGAGGCGATAACCGTAAAATAAAAACGCAAAGAACCCCGAATTCCAACCGAAGTTGGGGTTCAGGGTTCTCCATGGATGACACTTCCTCTTATCTCGTGCCAAAACAACTACTAGTAAATTACTCTATTATGCTGGTCCTTGATGCCCGATTTGCGGTAGAAGTAGGTATTGATGACATCCCGCCAGTGCTTGGCGCTCTCAAGCTGCTCCAGCAAACGCTCTTTCACATGGGCGAAGCGCTGCGGATCCAGCTTGGATTCCAAAGCATCCCAGCGTGCGATCCACTTCTCCACTTGCTCCACTCCCGCAAAGTGCGTGTCGTAAATATGCTGAATAACGGTCTTGCCAGATTTCAGCACATAGGTATAAGGAACATGGTGGAAAAATAGCAGCAGCTCATCCGGACAAGATTCCAGACTATCATACAATGCTGCATTAGCGCCAACATATTGGTGGGAATATCCCGTACCCGTAGCCAGGGTCCGGTCTACACCGATGCCGTCCCGGTCCGCGAAATGGTACGTTCCCCACTTGGAATATTCGTAGCCGTCCACGTCAGGTCCGTAGTGATAATGCGGCACAACCATCCAGCCCACGCCCAGCGGGGACGTATAGCTCTCATAGGTCGGCCAGGATTCCATCAGAATGTCCAGGATCGTACTCGCCACATCCTGGTTCACGCCAAAGGTCATGCTCGTCCATTCCTCAGCAATCTCCTCCGCGCTCAGCTCTGGATTCCAAAGCAGCCGGCCGTACCCATACAGATTGGATTGGGCGAGATAATGGCCCGTCCAGTTATAATCATCGCCAATGCTGGATACCGCTGTAATCCCGCTATGTTTATACGGATGAACCTGCCCGGCAACGATATCCTTCACCTTGCTGCCTTCTCCCTCGCAGAGGGTGTCGAATTCGAGCACTTCTTTCCACTGCGGAATCAAATAGCATACATGCCTTTGCTGTCCCGTATATTCCTGGGTGATTTGAAACTCCAGCATCTGATTTGTCTGCTTCATGGCTCCGAACAACGGCGATACCGGCTCTCTAACCTGGAAGTCCATCGGGCCGTTCTTGATTTGCAGAATGACATTGTCCTTGAATCTGCCGTCAAGCGGCTTGAAATGGTCGTATGCCGCGCGGGCCCGGTCGGTTTTGCGATCCCGCCAGTCCTGATGGCAATCGTAGACGAAGCATCTCCACAATACGAGCCCGCCGTAAGGCTCCAGCGCTTCAGCCAGCATATTGGCTCCGTCCGCATGATCCCGTCCATAGGTGAATGGCCCCGGGCGGTTCTCCGAATCCGCTTTGACCAGGAATCCGCCAAAATCGGCAACATAACGATAAATGTCCGCTGTCCGCTGCTTCCACCATTCCTGTACCGCTGGCTCCAGCGGGTCAGCCGTGGACGTGCCGCCCAGCTCGATCGGCGCGGCAAAATTCACGCTGAGATAGAGGCGAATGCCGTACTCGCGGAATACATCAGCAACCCGGGCAACGTCAGGCAGAAGCTCAGGCGTAATCAGCTTCGTTTCTACCTCGTGCACGTTCACGTTATTAATGGCGATACCGTTAATGCCAACGGAGGCCAGCAATCTGGCATATTCCCGTACGCGAGTCAGGTCGGAGACGATTTTGCTGTCCTGATAAAATATCGACTGGCCCGCATATCCGCGCTCAATGCTTCCGTCCATATTATCCCACTGGTTGACCATCCGCAGCTGATACTTCGGCGCTTCGACCAAATTCAGCCCATCGGGAGATTGACCCGCCGTCTGCAGCAGGCGCAGGAAATGAAATACACCGTAAAGCAGCCCCTTATCCGATCCCCCGGCAATAAGAATATAATCCTTGCCTTCACGGGCTGCCTTGCGAATGATATACCCTTCTTCCCCTAGGCGAGCCGCCTCCGCTCCCTCCACCGAATCGTTAAGCAGAGGATTGCCGGCACCGCCGATGGTTCCTAGAGCCACAAAGCGGTCCGCGGCTGCATTCGGCTCTACCGCAGGCTGCTTGCCTGTCAGCTTGGCTAGACCCTCCGTCAACTCTTGCACCGCTGTGCGGAACAACGGCGAGGACCCTTCGCCCGCTGCCACGATATTGCTCAAATACCCTTCAAATAGCTGAATCGCTGCCGAACGTTCCACGGACGCTCCGCCGTACCGCAGCCATGCCAAATCATAATTGCTGTTCATTTTGCCACCTCTTCTTCATTTCACGATTTCCGTCGGGTTCATCCCCGTGATCTTCTTGAACACGGTGCTGAAATACGGAACGTTTTTGTATCCGACCATTTCCGCCACTTCGTAAACCAATGCTTTTTTCTCCATCAACAGTTCCCGGGCCTTCTCGATCCGTACTCTTGTCAAATAATTATTAAACGTCTCGCCCGTAATATTCTTGAAAATCATCGACAGGTAGTTGCGCGAAATATACACTTTATCCGCCAGCCCGGCCAGCGTAATATCCTCGGCATAGTGCTCGTGGATATATTCCATCATGAAGTCGACAGCCTGCCGGTGCTTGCCGTTGCCGCCCCATTCGCGGCTGCTGAACACAATGCCGATCTTGGCGCTAAGCCATTCGGCCAGCTCGGAGGGGCGCTTCAAATCGGCGATTTCCCGAGTGATGGAATCATTCGAGAAAATATCGTCAAGCACCGTCCCCATTTCATAAAAAGCAAAGGCGATAATTCCCCATAGCTCGCCTGCCAGCATGCCGACGTATGATTTCGTGATGCCTTCTTCTTTCTCCAAGCGCGTCATGTAATCCAAAATAATTTTACGCGCCTGATTCTCCTGCGATGTCCGGATGGCTCCGGCCAGCTCCAAATACAGCTTCACGGGCCGGATTGGCGTTCCTGTGCCTTCGCTGTGCAGTTCCTGCGCAAAGACATACAGATCATAACCGGAAACCGCGGGCTGGGGATTCAGATCAATGACGCGGAAGGCCTCTTCCGTCGAATTGCCGATCTCCCTGATGCTGCTCTTGCGCTCGCCAATTCCGATGCGGAGCTTCAGCTTCAAATAGCTCTGGACGCAATCGATCAGGCGGACGCCAAGCTGCTCCAGCCTCTGGCGCAGCTGCCCATCTGGCTCCGTACGGTCGCTGTGAATGATGACGACGGAGCGGTTCGTATGCAAATCGGTATATTCAAAGGAGGCAAAGGCCTCCTGGGTTAGCTCGCAAATAATGTTGCTGATTGCAAATCGAAGGAGGCTCCAGTCCGGCAAGCTCAGCTTCGTTGCCCGCTGATCACGGACCAATTCAATGCCGAGAACGGTATGATCGCAGTCGGCCCAATGACGATAGGGCGTTGGAATCTCCGTATCCAGACGGGAGTTCTGCAGGGTGCCCGCCGCTGCCGACTTAACCCATTCCTTCTCGACAAATGGTTCGTAAAGACGCAGCTTCTGCAGCAATTCATCCTGCTTCATGCGCTTCTCTTCCTGTTTCTCGAGATCGGCAATGGCCTGGCCCAGTACGGACTTCAAGGTAGGAACGCTGACCGGCTTGGATAGGTAATCACTTACGTTCAGACGCAAAGCCTGACGGGCATATTCAAAATCCGAATATCCGCTGAGGATGATGACTTTGCCCGCATACCCGGTTTGCCGCAGCTGCTCGATCATGTCTAGCCCGTTCATCACGGGCATATACAAATCCGTAATGACAATATCGGGTGAAGCCGACCGAATCATCTCCAGCCCTTCTTCTCCGTTCAGCGCCTCACCCGCCCATTCTGCATTCAGCTCGTCCCAAGGTATCGCTCTCCGAATTCCCTGCAGCACCGCACGGTCGTCGTCGATGATTCCAATCTTCCACATCTGTAGAGCCCCTCCTCTTGCAACATGATGTTTGCGCATGATGTTCAATTTGCTAATCTTATAATGATGATAATACGTCATGCCTGATAAGCTGTTAAGCCCCTCAGGCATGACGTTTTTTTTAGAGGTTGTTCAAAAAGTCATTCTTTGATCACGAAGTAAATCAGGCAGCTCATGCGACATCGAATCTTACTTTTTAAACACGCATTTAAAATTAAGTTTACTCGTATTCTTGCGCAGCTTTTTTCAAGGACTCGTAAGCTTTCTCTGGCGTCGTTCTGCCGAAGCTCAGCTCATCGCGCACAAGCGGGAAATCTTTATCAATGAAGTTAACCCAGCCTTCCGGCCCCGTCGTAAACGTTTGTCCGTCCGGAGTCGTTGCGTCGATCAGCTGCATGCCTACTTTCTCGCCTTCCGGCAGGTTCGGAATCAGGCTTTCTGCAATTTTCGCGTTGGCAGGCACGCCGCGAGCCGTTCCAAGAATTGTTCCTGCCTCTGGATCGTTAATGAACCAATCGATGAATTTCGCTGCTTCTTCCTTATGCTTCGAGTTTGGAGACAAGCTGAGGAACATGGATGGCTTCAGCCAGCCGCCCGCTTCTTCAGCACGTGGCATAGAGATGAGATCGAATGCTCCTTCTTTCATGCTGTCCCAAGTCGTGTAGTTGTTGGAGAAAGAGTAACGGAACAATACTTTGCCGTTAACCAGCAGGTCAGCTGTCGGATCCATTTCTTTGTCAGATGCGTTCAAATCCGCTGGAGGGATCAGGCCGTCGTTGCGCAGCTGTTCGAATTTCTTCGTCCACTCCAGGAATGTCGCTTCGTCGATGTTGAATTTACCGTCTTCGGTGATCAGCGTGCCTTTGCCTTTAGCATAGTGATAGGCGCTGAACATGAAGTAGTTGCCGGCATAGTCGAGTGTGAAATATTGGCCTTTAGCGAGCTTAGGCTTCACTTCTTCCGCCAGGGCGAAGAAATCATCCCACGTCCAGCCGTATTGTGGTGCAGCTACGCCCATTTTTTCCAAAGCAGCCTTGTCGTAGATCATACCGAATGCTACAGAGCCGAGCGGTACGCCGTATTGCTGGCCGTCTTTTTGGCCAATCGGCAGAAGGCTTGGCGTCAAGTCAGTCAGATTAACTTTGCCATCCAGCGCTTCCAATTGGTTGCGGGACGTCCAGTCGGAAATCCAGCCCGGATCCATTTGGAAAATATCCGGTTCGTTGTGCGCTGCCGCTTGAGTAGACAGTTTATCGAGATAGCCGTCCATCCCCGAGTATTCAGGCTCGAAGGTCACGTGCGGATTTTTCTCGGTGTACAATTCTAGCGCTTTCAGCGTAGCTTCGTGGCGTGGCTGGGATCCCCACCACATCACCCGCAATTTTACTTTCTCTGAAGCTGAATTGGATGCAGCCGGAGTATTGCCAGCCGTTGCTCCTGTGTTATCTCCTTTGCCGCCGCAAGCTGCCAGCAGCAAGGAACATACCAGCAATGCCGCAACAATCTGCAATCGCTTCCATTTCATCATGTTGACTTACCCCCTAAAAAGATAAATGTATTGTAGTCACTTTTTATCCTATCAATTCCTTGTAGATTGGAATATAAGAGAGATGCACAATTTATTATAAAATCGTCCGATTATCTTTCACTTTTGCCCGGCGCCTCCTCCAGCCGCGGGAACACAATCGATACGACCGTCCCTCCATGCTCGCCGTCGGCAAGCGCAATATCGAAGGCTTCGCCAAAATAAGCCGAGAATCTTTCCCTTACGTTCCGTATGCCATACCCGCCCTTGCGCCGGTTATTCCCCTTATCATGATTATGGGAAAGTCCGATTCCATCGTCCTTGATGACGATGCGGATGTGTTCGCCCTCTTCTGTCACTTGAATGACGATTTTGCCGCTTTGTCTGGAATTGAACCCGTGGATGATCGAATTTTCTACAAAGGGCTGGAGCGTCATCTTCGGAATAAATAGCTTCTGCAATTCTTGGGATACATGCACCTCGTATTCTAGCCCGTCCTCCCATCTTAACTGCTGGATTTCCAAATAACAACCGACGTGCGTAAGCTCTTCACCAATCGTAATGAAGCTTTCTCCATGAGACAAGCCGATGCGGAACATACGGCCCATCAGCTCCAGGATACGGCTCATCTTGTCCTGGCCTTCCGCGATCGCCATCCAATTCAGCTGATCCAGCGTATTATAGAGAAAATGCGGGTTGATATTCGCCTGCAGCGCTTCAATTTCGGCCTTGCGCTGCTGCTCGTAACGCTCGGCAAGCGACAAATAAAGCGCCTCAATCCGCTCATTCAGCCTGCGGTATCCCGCAAACAGCACGCCGAATTCATTGGTATAATCGCTCGTGAGCTCCGGCTGCGCTCCGCCAACGACATAAGTCTTCATCGCCTTGACAAGCTGGGCCATCGGCTTCATAAATTGCCGGCTTAACCAGAGCGTCAGCAGGAAGGCCAGCAGCAAGGCGCCAATGCCGATAGAAATAATCGCCCCGGCCAGCTTCACGCTGCCTGCCGTAATTTGCTTCCATGGCGTGATCTCAACGATCATCCAGTCGGAATCCGCCACCTTGGAATAAACGATGAGATTCTCGACGCTGTGCGGCTGCGTATTAAGACGGAACACGCCGGACTCGCCCGTAAACCGCGGATCGGACTCCACCAGACCGGCTTCCTGCAAGGACTTCCCGATGCTGAGCAGTTCCCTGCCGTTCCTATCCAATAAGATGCGGTTCGAATCCTGCGAGTATCCCTCGAGCATGCTCCGGATCCAATCCGCCTTCACATGAACGACCAGAATGCCCATAAACCGTGTATTATAATAAATTTTCCGTGAAAAGCTCAGCACGGACGCTTCTCCCTTAAAAGTTGAAATCTGATGTTCCTCTGACCAGGCGAAGTCGTTCTTCTCCAGAGCGGCATACCAGGGCTGCTCCTCCGCCGCTTCCAGCTGGTGAAACTGGATATAGCTCTGATGGTCTCCCCATTGCGGCTGCTCCAGGAACAAATCGATCGCTTGGATTTGCGGAATCGAATAGGTCAGATGGGCCAGTGCCTGCTTGATGCCCATCGACCTGCGGTAGCGGTCGAACATGTCATCCTTGCCTGACAGGAATGCAAGCAAATCGTTATCTCTGGAAGTCGTCAGAGAGACCTGCTCAATCGATGTAAGCCTGCCCGTAATTTCATTGTTCAGCTCCTCCAGCAGCCGTTTCTGGTAATAAGACGTATTCTCGGCCAGCTCGCGGGAGGAGATGGCATAACTGATCCATACCGTACTGGCCAGCACGAGCGTGATCAGGCCGCCGAAGCAAAGGATGAACAGAAGATCAATGCGGTATCTTTTAAATGGATTAGTCATAAGGACGTCCCCTTTTCCATAGGCGTTCATCATCTAAAAAAACATTGAAGCTGTATAAGCCTCAATGTTTTTTCATTGTAAACGATTATGTTCCTTGCTGGCTAGCCTTTAATTCCAGTCGTAGCTACGCCCTCTACGAAGTACTTCTGAGCGGAGCTGAACAGCAGCGTTGCCGGCAGGATGGACACAAGCGACATAGCTAGCAATTGTCCCCATTCCGCGCCGCCCTGAGAGTCGTTGATCATCCGCAGAGCCAGGCCTACCGTGTATTTATCTACAGAGTTAATGTACAGCAGGTGACCGAGGAAATCATCCCAGTTCCAAAGGAAGCAGAAGATGATAACGGTAACGATCGATGGCTTCATCAGCGGCATGATGATTCTCCAATAGATTCCGAACCAGTTACAGCCATCGATTTTTGCCGACTCATCCAGCTCCCGCGGAATACCGCGAATGAATTGGATCAGCAGGAATACGAAGAAGGTTCCTCCTGCCCCCCCGGCTAAAGCGTGGGGTACGATAAATGGCAAATACGTATTGACCCAGCCGAACTGGTGGAACATCGCATACTGCGGAATAATAAGCACCTGTCCTGGCAGCATCAGCGTGAGCATGAGCAGCGAGAACCAGAAGCCCCGCAGCGGGAAGTCCAGTCTGGCGAATCCAAAAGCGACCAGTGTACTGGAAATGACCGTCACGATAATCACCGCGATAATCAAATAGAAGGTATTGATATAGAAATCGGTAAACGTAAAGCCGGGAACCGAATGCCAGCCTTTAACGTAGTTGGACCATTGGGGTACGGTCGGGAAAAGCGACGGGGAGCTCAGCTCCTGGTTGCTTTTCAAGGAAGCGCCGATCCACCAAATGACCGGGTAGACCATAATCAAACTGAATATGATGAGCATTGCATGACGAGTTAAGCCTTTCCATTTTGATTGGGTCATTTTCTCTTTTTCCCTCCTTGGCTGTCGGATTCGTAGAACACCCAGTATTTCGATGTCACGTTAATGGCTACAGCGGCAACAACGATCATCAGCAGCATAATCCAGGCCAAGGAGGAGGAATATCCAAGCTGATAACGGCTGAACGCCCGCTCATACAAGTAAAGCGCATACACATAAGTGGAGTTCATTGGGCCTCCGGCCGTAATGACGTACGCTGGCGTAAACACCTGGAAGGAGTTAATGACCCCCATAATCAGGTTAAAGTACAAGGTTGGCGACAGCATCGGCAGCGTAATATTGAAAAACTGTCTAAGCTTGCCCGCTCCATCCACCGAGGAAGCTTCATACAGATCAGTCGGAATCTGCTTCAGACCGGCGAGGAAAATAACCATCGAAGAGCCGAACTGCCATACGGACAATACGATCAGCGACCAGAGCGCCGTATCCGGGTTCGTCACCCAGCCTGTGCCTGGAATGCCGAAAACGCCCAGGACTTTGTTGAAGAAGCCGTCCACGCCAAAGATGTTTTTCCAAAGCAGGGAAACGGCGATACTTCCCCCGATCAAGGACGGAAAATAAATGGCCGTCCGGTAAACTGAAATCCCGCGCACCGCCTTATTCAGCAGCATGGCCACAAGCAGCGCGGCAATGAGCTTCAGCGGCACCGAAGCCAGAACGTAATAAAACGTGATTTTGACCGATTGGACGAATTTCTCGTCTGCCGTAAAGATGCGGTTGTAGTTTTCCATACCGACCCATTCGATCGGTTTCATTAAAGTATAGTTGGTGAAGGAATAATATAGGGACAACAGCATCGGGTAGGCCGTCAACGCCAAAAACCCGATCAGCCACGGGGAAATAAACAGATATCCTGCAATGGGAGAGTCCCAACGCTTGAGAAATGGCTTTTTACGCTCAGGCGTCCCGTTAGCTAAAGGTGTTGTTCGTTCCATGTGTTCACTCTCCTTTTCTTACTTTTAGTATAGATGGAGAGTCCCGTAGAGCTACAGGAGACAATTGCTCAAAATCATTCAATATTTTCAGAATATCTAATTTTGCAAAAAGAAAAGCGCACCCTCAGAATTCACCGGACAAACCAGTTTGGTTTCCAATGTCTATTCTAAAGAGTGCACGCTGCTGCTCCCCATCTTTAGTTCATTGTATATAAGGTGCTGTTGTTCACTATGCTGTGTCGTGCACTAAATGGAATTCATGCATCTAATGATGCTCTAGACAAGTGTTTCCCGGGATTAGATGGATTTTATGCACCTACAATCAAGCACCCAGACCGTTATTGGCAGTTTCTCTTCTTTTAGAGACATGAAATCCATTTAAATCTACATCCCCTTCTTTACCGCAGAAACTAACTACTATTAATCCATTTATTATAAGTTGGACGATTAAAATGGATTTTGTAACTCATCTATTTATCCTAAAAAGCTCTTTCTATACATATTCTCCTCTTACAAGAGACTCATTGATCTTCCAGCCTATAGCTAGCATCGCATAAAAAATGCACCCCTAGAATTTCATTGGTTGGACCAGGATGGTTCTCCCAACATTATTCTAAGGGTGCAATTAGATACTCTGGGCGCTGCTATAAGGAGATTAGACCTTGAAGTGCTCGATCTTCGTCTGCATATCCGCCGCCATACGGGCCAAGCCCTCTGCGGCTGACGAAATTTCCTCCATCGAGGCCAGCTGCTCCTGCGTCGCGGCCGTTACGCTCTGGAAGGAGTCGAGACTCTGCTGCGAGGTTTCCGAGATATGCTTCACGGAATTGGCAATCTCCTCGGCACTCGCTGACATTTGCTGCGTAATCGCAGAAACATCGTGAATCTGCTCCGTAATATGACGCGTCGATTGCTCGATTTGCCGGAACGCATTCTGCGCATCGGTAGTGACGCTTATGCCGCGTTTGACGTTATCTGCAACCTCGCCGTTCATGACTGCATAGGCCTTCTCTACCAAGCTCGTCATTTGCACGATATCCTCGCCGATTTGCTCCGCCGTCTCCCTGGACTGTTCAGCCAGCTTCCTCACTTCGCCCGCCACGACGGAGAAGCCGCGGCCATCCTCACCAGCACGCGCCGCTTCAATCGCCGCGTTCAGCGCCAGCAGATTCGTCTGGACGGCGATATCCGAAATCGCTGAGCTCATCCCGGCAATATGGGCGCTAAGCTCGTTCATCTTATGCATCAGCTCGGCTGACTGCTCTGTAGAACGCCGGATTTCCTCCATTTGCAGGCCGACCTGCTCTACCTTTTCACTGCCGTAACGCACATCCTCAACCGTCTGGGACGAGGAATCGACAATCGCTCCCGACGCTTCGGCGATTTTATAAATGCCTTGGGACATTTCCTCCATCGTATCGGCACTCTCCAGCGAGACGCTGGCCTGTCTCTCGGCTCCCTCGGAGGACACCTGAACCAGATCCACGACGTGCTCGACTGATTTTGCGTTCTGCTCAGTCCCGGCTGTCAGCTCCTCGCTGGAAGCGGCAAGCTGGCTGGAGATTTCCGCGACGTCCATCACCATTCCGCGAATCGAAGCGACCATCTCGTTATAGTTCCCGGCGAGCTGTCCGACTTCATCCTTCCGCTTAATTGATACTTCTTCATTGAGATAACCTTCTCCCACGCGCTTTGCGGAGGCGTTCAGCTGCTCAATAGGACGCGTTACGCTGCGAATAATCAGAAATAGCGCGAGGCCAGAAACGATGAGCGCGATACATAGCACGATCACAGATGTCCAGACAATCGGGACAATCGCTTTATCGAATTCGCTAATTTCCAGAACCCCGACGATTTTAAGACCCGTCAGCTCGTTCGTCAGAACGTAAGCTCTCTGCGGCTTGCCCGTCAGCTCGCTTTTGTAATCGATAAATCCCGAATCCATGGCCTGAATTCTCGAAATATGCTCTCCTACAGCATCATCGCCAGGCTCGTACTGCGGATGGTATGTAATCTTGTTGCTGCGGTCGAATATATATACGAATCCTTCACTGCCGATTTGCACGTTCCGGGTGAACTCGTTGATGGCTTCCATGTTAAAGGATACGGTCATAGCTCCCTGCCCATCTGGAAGAGCGCGGCTGATATACAAATTATGATGTCCTGTGGTCGACGACTTAAAAGGATCGATAATGACTGTCTTTTGTGGATCGGCAAGTGCGGCCTTGTACCAGTCCCTATCTGTGGGATCATATTCATGCGGGCCTGGGTCTGGCGCCTTCATAAAAGCCTTGTTATTGTTGCCTACGGTAAGCAGCTCAAGCCCAGGATGCTTCGCCATGAACAGCTCCAGCATCGCTTGTACCTCTGGCGATCCTTCATCGATTTGCTTGGAATTCATCTGCATGACCAATTGCTCGACGTTCTGTACCTGCGCTTCTATATAAGCATTCAGCGCTTCATTCATCAGCTCGACGCTCGTTTTGGATGCATTCCCGATCTTAGATTCCATTTCATGCTTGGCGCTTGTCAGACTAGATCCCATAATCACCATATTAGGAATGACCAGCATAATCGTGAATGCAAGCAGCAGACGATTCCGCAGCGAGTTGATCTCGATGACTCGCCGTAAGTTGGACCATATCTTTCTCATTGTTGTCTCCTCTCAAAATCCATTATGCAGATACCCGTTCCTCACCTAATTACTCTTTGCTTCAATGGACGTTACATACCTTTTTTGTTCTATCATAGCTCGGAATGACTAGATACCCTGTCATGATTGACCTTAGTCAATCATTCTATATATCTATATTTCGACAAAATTCAATATTTTTTTATACTTTTCATGAAAATAAATGATAATTTACTGTAAATTCATTTGATTTTCTTTGTAAACCCCATTTAGTCGTAAAAAAGAGCAGATCCTGCCCCAGGGGCAAAATCTGCTCTTGATCATTTCATAAATGCTTTAAATGCATCATTATTATTTGCTCTTAGCCAAATATTCCTGCACCCATTGACCGGTCGCCTGCAATTTCTCCTCAGCCCGGCCAATCGCGGCCTTCACCTGGCCGGTCGCCGTACCGCCGTAGACGTTACGGGCATTAACGACCGTCTCCGGCTGCAGCACCTCGTAAATGCTGTCGTCGAACAGCGGCGAGAATTGCTGGAATTCCTCAAGGGAGAGATCCAGCAAATATTTATTGTGCTGAATGCAATACAGCACCGTCTTGCCGATCACTTCGTGAGCCTGACGGAACGGCAATCCCTTGTTGGCCAGGAAATCGGCGATGTCGGTCGCATTGGAGAAGTCTTTGTTGACGGCCTCGCGCATCTGCTCCTTGTTCACCTTCATTGTAGCAATCATTGGAGCGAACAATTGCAGCGCTCCCTGCAGCGTTGCCACCGTATCGAACATGCCTTCCTTGTCTTCCTGCATGTCCTTATTGTAAGCGAGCGGCAGGGACTTCAGGACGGTCAGCAGGCCCATCAGGTTGCCGTAGACGCGGCCTGTCTTCCCGCGCACAAGCTCAGGCACATCCGGGTTCTTCTTTTGCGGCATGATGCTGCTGCCCGTGCAGAACGCATCGTCCAGCTCAATAAAGCGGAACTCGGTGCTGCTCCACATAACCAATTCCTCGCTCAAACGGGACAAGTGCATCATCAGGATCGATGCATCCGCCAGAAACTCCAGGATGAAGTCGCGGTCGCTGACTGCATCCAGGCTGTTCTCGTAGACGCCGCCAAAATTCAGCTGCTCGGCCACGAAATGGCGGTCGATCGGGAAAGTCGTTCCCGCCAGAGCCCCCGCGCCGAGCGGCAGGACGTTAATCCGCTTGTAGCTGTCCTGCAGGCGTTCGATGTCCCGCTGGAACATCGAGACGTAAGCAAGCAGATGATGAGCGAACAGAATCGGCTGAGCCCGCTGCAAATGGGTATAGCCTGGTACGATTGTATCCAGATTGGCCTTCGCTTGCCCGATCAGGGCCTCCTGCAGGTCATGCAGCAGCCCCACGAATTCGACGACCCGCTTGCGCAAATACAGGTGCATATCCGTGGCCACCTGATCGTTACGGCTGCGGCCCGTGTGCAGCTTGCCGCCGACCGGTCCGATTTCCTCGATCAGATTCTTCTCGATATTCATATGAATATCCTCGTCCGAGACGGAATACTCAAGCTCTCCGCGGCGGATTTTTTCAAGGACGGACTGCAATCCTTCCTTGATTCTCGCCGCATCCTCTTCAGGAACGATTCCGCACTTAGCCAGCATCGTCACATGCGCCAGGCTTCCCTGCACATCCTCTTCCGCCAGCGCCTTGTCGAACCCGATGGATGCGGTATATTCTTCAACTAGTTTGTTGGTCTGCTTCGTAAAGCGGCCTCCCCACAGCTTGCTCACCTGATTCACTCCTTATCTGTTTCAAACGTAGCTTCAATTACTTGTTGTTCTGCTCTACGCCGGAGCTTACTTTGAGGCGGAGCGCATTTAGGCGGATAAAGCCGGTTGCATCCCCTTGATCGTAAGCTTCGGTCGGATCGGCCTCCATCGTGGCGATGTCGGGATTGTAGAGGCTGACCGGGCTCTTGACGCCGGCCCCGATGATGTTCCCTTTGTACAGCTTCACGCGCACAGTTCCGGTCACGTTCTTCTGGCTCTCCGTCACGAGCGCCTGCAGTGCAAGACGTTCCGGCGCAAACCAGAAACCGTTGTATACGAGCGTGCTGTAACGGGTAATCAGGCTGTCGCGCAAATTCATTACTTCGCGGTCCATCGTGAGGGATTCCATTTTGCGATGCGCTGTAAACAGAATCGTACCGCCCGGCGTCTCATATACGCCGCGGCTCTTCATGCCGACGAAACGGTTCTCGACCATGTCTACCCGGCCGATGCCGTGCTTGCCGCCAAGCTCATTCAGCTTCTCCATCACGCCAAGCGGGTCAAGACGCTGGCCATTCAAGCCGACGCAGTTGCCCTGCTCGAATTCCAGCTCCAAATACTCCGGCTGATCCGGAGCATCCTCCGGGGATACGCTGAGCAGGTACATATCCTTGCTCTCCTCGCCGCTCGCATCGTACCAAGGATCCTCGAGCACGCCGCTCTCATAGCTGATGTGCAGCAGGTTGCGGTCCATAGAATAGGATTTTGCGGCAGAGGCGGTAACCGGAATGCCGTGCTCTTCGGCGTACGCAATCATTTCCGCGCGGCCCGGGAAGCGGTCGCGGAACTCGCTGAGGCGCCAAGGGGCGATCACCTGAATTTCCGGAGCGAGACCAGCAGCAGCCAGCTCGAATCTGACCTGGTCGTTCCCTTTGCCTGTAGCGCCATGGGCGATAGCCATAGCGCCTTCCGCACGGGCGATTTCAACCATGCGTTTGGCGATCAGCGGGCGGGCGATGCTCGTACCGAGCAAATATTGCCCTTCGTACATTGCGCCAGCCTGGAACATCGGGTAGATGAAATCCTTGGCGAATTCCTCGCGCAGATCGTCAATATATACTTTGGAAGCCCCGGTAGCCAGCGCTTTGGCTTCCAGGCCGTCCAGTTCCTCTTTCTGGCCGATATCCGCCGTGAAAGCAATGATCTCGGCATCGTACGTTTCCTTAAGCCATTTGAGAATGATCGATGTATCCAAGCCGCCAGAGTAGGCGAGCACGATTTTATTTTTTGCCATATTAAATGATCCTCCTGTTACTTTTTATAGCTCCGATTTGAAATCTATGAACCGATCAGCGCTGCCATCAGCGCTTTCTGGGCATGAAGACGGTTCTCGGCCTGATCAAAAATAATCGAGTTCTTGCCGTCGATAACCCCTTCGCTCACTTCCTCGCCGCGATGGGCCGGCAAGCAGTGCATGAACAAATAATCCGGCTTCGCATGCTGCGCCAGCTCTTCATTGACCTGATACGCAGCAAACGCCGCCTCGCGCGCCTTCTGCTCTTCCTCGAAGCCCATGCTTGCCCAAACGTCTGTGTAAATGACATCCGCCTGCGCTGCCGCCGCTTTCGGATCACGGACAACCTCGACAGCCGCTCCCGTCTCCTTCGCGATATGCCGGGCTTGCTCCGTAATTTGCGCATCCGGCTCGTAGCCTTCCGGACTCGCCACGGAGATGTGAACCCCGAGTTTTGCACAGCCGATCATCAGGGAGTGAGCCATATTGTTGCCGTCGCCGATGTAGGCCAGCTTCAGGCCTTTGAGGGTTCCTTTATGCTCATAAATGGTCTGCAAATCCGCCAGCACCTGGCAAGGATGCGCCAGGTCGCTAAGCCCGTTGATGACCGGAACGGTCGAATAACGAGCCAAATCGACGACATTCTCATGACCAAAGGTACGGATCATAATACCGTCCAGATATCTCGACATGACGGCCGCCGTATCGGCGATCGTCTCGCCGCGGCCAAGCTGGATATCATTCTTGCTCAGGAACAAGGCGTGCCCGCCCAATTGGTAGGTGCCAACCTCGAAGGATACCCGCGTCCGCGTGGAAGACTTCTCGAAAATAAGCCCGACGGTTTTCCCCTTTAGCGGATGGTAGACCTCGCCCTTCTTCTGCTTATCCTTAATCTCGATCGCGAGGTCAAGCAAATATTGAATTTCTTCCGTTGTATAGTCGCTGAGCTCGATGAAATCGCGGCCCTTCAGATTAAATGCATTCTTCTTCGTTCCCTCTATTAGACTCATACTACACTTCCTCCTTGGATGTATAAGCGGAAATGATCCCTGCCAGCGTATCGACGGCTTGATCGATTTCCTCCTGGCTCACGTTCAGGTTCGGCAGCAGGCGAATGACATTCGGACCGGCAGTGACGAACAGCAGTTTCCGCTTCTGGCCTTCGGTAACCAGGTCCGCTACCGGCTCTGCGCATTCGATGCCGATCAGCAGGCCTTTGCCGCGGATAGCCTTCACGAACGGTTCATCCTTGAACGCCTCTTGAAGACGTTCGTGCAAATATTTGCCCATCTCGTCCGCGCGCTGCGGAATGCTGTCCTCCAGCATCGTCTCGATCGTTGCGATGACCGCCGCGGCCGCTACCGGGTTGCCGCCAAATGTAGTCGCATGGCTGCCCGGCGTGAATGCTTCGCGCAGGTATTCCTTGGCGAGCATTGCCCCGACGGACAGTCCGCTCGCAATGCCTTTCGCGGAGGTGAAGATATCCGGCTCAATGCCGTAGTGCTCGTGCGCAAACCATTTGCCCGTACGGCCCATGCCGGTTTGCACCTCGTCTACGATCAGCAGAAGTCCTTCTTTTTTGCACAGCGCGGCAAGCTCTTGAACGAATTCAGGATCAACCGGATATACGCCGCCCTCGGCCTGAATCATCTCCAGCATGACCGCCGCCGTATTCGGCCCGATGGCTTCCTTTAGCGCGGCCATATCATGCAGCGGTACGGTCTTGAAGCCTTCCGGCAGCGGCAGGAAGCCGTCCTTCACCTTATCCTGCCCCGTAGCCGTCAGCGTCGCCAGCGTCCGTCCATGGAACGATTGCTGGAATGTGATCACTTCATAACGGCCGGTTCCTTTGATCTTCTGATGATAGCGACGCGCCAGCTTGATGGCTGCTTCGTTCGCCTCCGCTCCGCTGTTGCAGAAAAACACGACATCGGCACAAGTGACCTCCGTCAGCAGCTGCGCAGCCTTCTCCTGCTGTGGAATATGAAACAGATTCGATACATGCCATAGCTCATCCAGCTGAGCTTTGACCTTGGCCGTAACCTTCTCGGGAGCATGCCCCAGATTCGTGACCGCAAGGCCGCTCATAAAGTCGAGATAACGATTTCCCTGGTCATCCCACAGCCAACTGCCATGCCCTTTGACGAGACTGATCGGATAGCGGGCATAGCTTGGAAACAGCGCGCTCTTTGCTTTCGCGTCCGCCGCCTTGGATGCCTTTGCTTCTTTAAGATCACTTTGTGCCATCGCTTGTCACTCCTACTCATTTGGATAAAATCTCTTCATTTCACTCTATTAACTATAACGCAGTCTAAAATGCCATGCTACTGCATCCGCACAATTTTCGTCCCGATTTCCTCGCCGGACAGAACGCGGCTTAAGATCCCCGGTTCACTGCCGTCCACGATGACGACCTCCTGCACCTTGCCATGGATACAGGCAATCGCAGCCCGGACTTTCGGGATCATGCCACCGTAAATTTCACCGGTCTGAATCATGTCTTCGATTTCCTGCACGGTTACGGTCGGCAGTACTCTTTTTTCCCCGTTGATGGTCTTCAGAATGCCCGGCACATCCGTCACGACGATCATTCGCTCCACGCCGAGCTCCGACGCCACCGCCCCGGCTGCCGTGTCCGCATTGATATTGTAACGCTGGCCCGCCGCATCCACGCCAAGCGGCGCGATGATCGGCATAAATCCAAGCTGGATTACGCCTTCGATCAGAGCGGCATCGACTTTGGTAACGTCGCCGACAAGCCCGACTTCTGCACTAGCCGCTACCGGCTGCGCGGTGATCAGTTGACCGTCTATGCCAGATAAACCTAACGCTTTGCCCCCGGATTGCCCAATACGGCGCACGATGCCTTTGTTGATGCTTCCGGCCAGCACCATCTCTACGACGTCCAGCACTTCCTCAGACGTATATCGCAGCCCGTTCACGAACTTCGTTTCAATGCCGAGCTTATTCAGATTGTCGGAAATCGCCGGCCCGCCCCCGTGGACGATAACCGGCTGCACTCCGCTTTGCTGCAGCTTCACCAGATCCTCGAAAAAGGAATCCGGAAGCTCTGCGAGCGTGCTGCCTCCACATTTCATTACAAACGTTCCGTTTGCCGCAAGCGGATTGCTTGCCGTATTACTGTTATCCAGCGCTGTTCTCATCGCTCCAAAACCCCTCTCCGATTCTCATGAAGTATCATTATGTGTCGAAAAACCCGAAGTTAAGTGCGGTATGCCGCATTTATCCGTACATAGTCATAGGTTAAATCGCAGCCCCAGGCCGTAGCCTGGCCTTCGCCGTTATGCAGGTGGACATGGATAACCACGGTGTCCCCCTGCAGATAAGCAAGCGCCTCGTCCTCATCGAATGGAATCGGCCGGGAGCCTGTCAGCACACGAATGCTGCCGAGCGAAATGTCCACCGTCTCCGGGTTCACCGGCTCGCCAGCGCGTCCTACCGCCGCGATGATGCGGCCCCAGTTCGCATCGGCGCCAAATACAGCCGATTTCACCAGGCTGGAGCCGATAATCGTCTTCGCAATAGCCCGGGCCGACAGATCGCTGACCGCGCCTTCCACGTTCACCTCGACGAGCCGTGACGCTCCCTCGCCATCGCGGGCGATCGCCTTGGCGAGCACCTCGCACACATAGCCGAAGCCAGCTGCAAAGCTCTCCCATGCCGGATGCTCCGGTGTCAGCGGCTCATTTCCCGCCAGCCCGCTCGCCATCGCAAGCAGCATGTCGTTCGTGCTCGTATCGCCGTCGACCGTGATCATATTGAAGGTGGCATCGGTCACCTTGCGGAGCAGCGCCTGCAGCGCTTCGGCATCGATAACCGCGTCGGTCGTGACAAAGCCAAGCATAGTCGCCATGTTCGGGTGAATCATGCCTGAGCCTTTGGCGGCTCCGGCGATGCTGACCTCCCGTCCATCCACGTTCAGCTTCACGCATACCTCTTTCTTCACGAGGTCCGTGGTCAGGATGGCTTGGCAGAATTCCTCCGCCCCGTCGGCTCCCGACGCTACCACTGCCGGAAGTCCATGAATCCCGGCGTTCACGCGCTCCATCGGCAGCAGCTCGCCGATGACGCCCGTGGACGCCACGGCGACTTCCTCCGGCCGCAGCCCGAAGGCTTCCGCCGCCGCTGCGCGCATCGCGTAGGCATCGTCCTCGCCCTGCTTGCCTGTGCAGGCATTGGCGTTGCCGCTGTTCACGACGATCGCCCGCAGCCGCTGGCTGCTAGAGGCGAGGCTGTCGCGCGTCACCTTAAGCGGCGCAGCCTGGAATACATTTAATGTATACACGGCTGCTGCTACGGCAGGCACTTCACACACAATCGCGCCGAGATCGTTGCGCGATGTTTTTTTCAGGCCACAATGCAGTCCCCCTGCCCGGAAACCCTGCGGCGTCGTAACCGTTCCCTCAGTAACTACAGTAAACTTGCTAACCTCTCCCATGGCTTTCTCCCCTCGCGATTACGGATAAACTGGACTGAGCTTAAGTCCCGTCGTCTCATCCCAACCCATCATTAGATTCATATTCTGAATGGCCTGACCTGCTGCACCTTTTACGACGTTATCGATAACCGATATAATCGTTAATCTTCCCGTACGAGGATCTGCGGCAAAGCCGATATCACAATAGTTCGAACCGAATACTTCCTTCGTCGCCGGCCATTTGCCCGCCTCGCGAATCCGCACGAACGGTCTGCCTTCATAATACTGGCGATACAGCTCGGTTAAATCCTCATCGGTATAAGCTCCCTTGAGCTGAGCGTACATCGTACACATAATCCCCCGCGTCATCGGCACCAGCTGCGTCGTAAATGTGACGGTCACCTGCTCTCCCGCAATTTGCGACAGACTTTGCTCGATTTCTGGAATGTGCTGATGCTTGTTGACTTTATAAGCCTTGAAATTCTCGTTGATCTCCGCATAATGCGTCATCAGGCTGGTGCCGCGGCCGGCGCCGGAAACCCCGGACTTCGCGTCAATAATAATTGTCGCTGGATCAATCCAGCCTGCACTTAGCGCCGGGATCAATCCCAACAGCGTAGCCGTCGGGTAGCATCCCGGATTTGAAATGAATCCCGAGCCGCCGACATCGTCGCCGTTAATTTCGCTTAACCCGTATACCGCTTGCTCCAGCACGCCAGCATCCGGGGCATCGTGTTTGTACCAGGCCTCATAGACCGAACCATCCTTGATGCGAAAATCTCCAGATAGATCGATAACCTTAAGCCCCGCCTCCAGCAACTGTGGCACGAGCTTGCTGCTTACTCCGGACGGTGTTGCCGTAAATACGAAATCCGCCTTCTTGGCTATTTCCTCCGGGTCTACTCCGTCCAGGTCCTGAACCAGGATTTCCGATAAATGCGGAAATCCATCCGTAATCGGTACCCCGGCGCTTGATGCCGAAATGACAGAGGTGATCTCCGCCAGCGGATGTCCCAATAAAAAACGAATCAGCTCCACACCTCCATACCCCGTGGAACCGACAATAGCCACCTTTACTTTGCTTGCATCTCCAGACACCGTCATAACCTCTCTTCCTCTCCCTATTTTCGGTATGTTTCTAAACGTTCCCTGCTCACTTGCGATCCGAAAAGAAAATATGTATTATTATACGATTATACTTATATAAATACAACCGCCATGCATAATTATTTATTCCGCACAAATGGATAACTGAAGCAATATGCAAAAAAAGAACCCAGGCCTTACCCCGGATTCTTCGATTTATTATATTTGCTCCCCCGGCCCAGCGAGAATCCCTCCCCCAGCACCTCATGGGCATTGGTAATGATGACAAACGCCGTCGGCTCGATTGTCTGCACTAGCGTTTTCAGACTTGTCACTTCACTCTGCCCGACCACAACCATGAGCACCGTCCGATCATCTCCAGTGTAGCCGCCCTGCGCGGACAGCTTGGTGAGCCCCCGGTCCAAATGATGCAATACGGCATCCGCAATCTCATCGGTCTTATCGGCTATAATATAAGCCACCTTCGTATAATTGAAGCCTAGCTCCACCACGTCGATGAACTTCCCTGTAATATAAAGCCCGATCAAGGCGTACAGCGCCCGCTCTGGCGACAAGACGAAGCCGGCCAGGACTATGACCAGCCCATCCATCAGCACCACGCAAAGGGATAGGCTTAGCCCGCTGTATTTCTGAATAATATGCGCCGCGATGGACAGCCCTCCAGTAGAGCCCCGGCCCCGAAAAACAAGACCCAGTCCCAAGCCGACACCGATCCCTCCATACAAGGAGGCTAGAAGCGGATCCGTCGTAGGTGCCGCCCAATCCTTGGTCAATAACACAAACAACGGCAGGAATACCGTCCCCAGCAGCGAACGGAGCGCATAATATCTTCCCAGCAGTAAATATCCTGCAGTAAATAACGGGATATTCAGCATCCACTGGGTATATGCTGGTTCAATATTAAACAGCGACTTAGCGATGATCGACAGCCCGGAAACGCCGCCAGAAGCAATATGAGCGGGTACGAGAAACAGGTTAAAGGCCATGGCGGTGATGAAGGCCCCGATCAGGATCATGAACGTATCAAGCGCATGCCGGAACGGGCCGCTTAGCGGGATATAGTCCCCTGGTCTGCGTTTGCGTGACTTTGATGGCACGGTAATCCTCCTTATTTGGCTCCAAAAAAATTCCTACACGCTAACGCTAGTGTAGGAATTCTTGTCTCAATCTATAACTTAGTTTTTGGGCTCGGTCTTGATTTGGCTGCGCAAATATCCATCGATAAACGGATCAAGCTCCCCGTCCATGACGGCCCCTACGTTACCGGACTCTACCGATGTGCGGTGATCCTTCACCATACTGTAAGGATGGAACACATAGGATCGGATTTGGCTGCCCCAGGCGATATCCGACTGTTCGCCGCGGATTTCGTCCAATTCCTTTTGCTGCTCCTCCAGCTTGCGTTCGACCAATTTGGAACGGAGCATCGTCATGGCCCGCTCTCTGTTCTTGATCTGGGAACGTTCATTCTGACACGTCACCACGATACCTGTCGGCAGGTGAGTAATCCGTACGGCGGAATCCGTCGTATTGATGTGCTGTCCGCCGGCCCCGCTTGCACGGTACGTATCGATCTTCAAATCCTCTGACCGGATTTCGATATCCACGTCCTCCGTAATTTCCGGTACGACGTCACAGGATACGAATGAGGTATGCCTTCTCCCCGAAGAATCGAACGGAGAAATTCGCACCAAACGGTGTACCCCTTTCTCAGCCTTCAGGTAGCCGTAGGCGTTGTATCCTTTGACCAGCAGCGTAACGCTTTTGATTCCCGCCTCGTCACCTGGAAGATAATCCAGCGTCTCGACCTTGAAGCCATGCTTCTCCGCCCAGCGGGTATACATTCGCAGCAGCATTTGGCCCCAGTCCTGTGACTCGGTGCCGCCCGCTCCAGGATGCAGCTCCAGAATAGCGTTCATCTTATCGTACGGCGAGTTGAGCAATAGCTGGAGCTCGAAATCCTCCAGCTTCTTCAGCAGCGCTTCAACGGAGCCGCCGATATCGGCCGCAAGCTCTTCGTCGCCCTCTTCCTCGGCGAGTTCGGCCATCAACGCCGTATCATCATACTCCCGCTGCAGCGCTTCGTATTGGTCTACCGAGGATTTGATGGCATTCAGCTCGGCAATGATGCCTTGCGCTTTGTCATTGTCGTCCCAGAAATCCGGGGCTGCCATCTTGTCCTCGTAGTTGGCAATCATTTCATGCTTGAGATCTAAGTCAAAGAGACCCCCTAAGATTGGATAGTTTCTTTGCGATTTCCCGCATATCCTGCTTAATGCTCGGGTCGATCATCGTTGTTCATTCACCTTCCCAAATGTACTTGAGGATTCAGGATGCTCTAGCCTGCTGCAAGAGTCATTCTGCGTACTTTATGCGTTCTGCCCGTGGCAGTGCTTGTATTTCTTGCCGCTGCCGCATGGGCATGGATCGTTGCGTCCAATCTGGTCGCCGCGTTGAACCGGACGTTTCTCCGCGGGCTCGCCGCTGGTGGAGATTTTGCTCTCGTCCACAACCGCCTGGCGCTCCTGATTGCTCTCAACGTGTGCTTTCATAATGTATGTGGCAACCTCTTCTTGGATGCTGGCTACCATCTGGTTGAACATTTCAAAGCCCTCGAATTGATATTCGCGAAGCGGATCAGTACCGCCGTATGCCCGCAAATGGATACCTTGGCGAAGCTGATCCATGGCGTCGATGTGATCCATCCACTTGCTGTCCACCGCACGAAGCGCGATAACCTTCTCAAATTCACGAACCATTTCTGGTCCAAGCGCTTCCTCGCGTGTATCGTATTTGGTCATCACTTTAGAGAAAATATATTCAACCATTTCTTCGGGCTCTTTGCCCCACAGCTCATCTTTCGTAATCGCGCCTTCATCCAGCATTTTGGCGTTCATATACTCCGCTACGTCCTGCAGCTCCCAGTTCTCTGGGATTTCGTCGGCCGTATGCGCTTCGACCACCCGCTCGATAACCGCTTTGATCATATCGATAATGATTTGCTTGATGTTCTCAGATTCGAGCAGCTCCCGGCGCTGTTTATAGATGATTTCGCGCTGCTGGTTCATAACGTCGTCATATTGCAGGACGATCTTGCGCACATCGAAGTTGTTGCCTTCGACCCGCTTCTGGGCGGATTCCACGGCGCGCGTAATCATCTTGCTCTCGATCGGCTGATCTTCTTCGAATCCAAGGCGCTCCATCATGTTGAGCACGTTATCCGCACCGAAGCGCTTCATCAGCTCATCGCCGAGCGACAGGTAGAACTGCGTGGAGCCCGGATCGCCCTGACGGCCCGCACGTCCGCGAAGCTGGTTATCGATCCGGCGCGATTCATGGCGTTCGGTACCTATAATATGCAAACCGCCGACTTCGGCTACCCCTTCGCCAAGCAGGATGTCCGTACCGCGGCCCGCCATGTTCGTAGCGATGGTCACGGAGTTCGGCTCCCCTGCGCGTGAAATGATCTCCGCTTCTTCCTCATGGTATTTCGCGTTGAGTACTTTATGCTGGACACCTTTGCGCTTCAGCATTTCGGAGAGACGTTCGGAATTCTCAATCGATACTGTACCGACAAGAATTGGCTGCTTCTCTTTGTGCCGTTTTACGATTTCCTCAACGACGGCCTTGAATTTGCCTTCCTCGCTCTTATACACGACATCCGGCATATCGATCCGGCGGTTTGGACGGTTTGTCGGCACCTGCAGCACTTCGAGGCCGTAGATCTTCTTGAACTCTTCTTCCTCGGTCTTCGCCGTACCGGTCATTCCCGCCAGTTTGCGGTACATACGGAAATAGTTCTGGAACGTAATCGTCGCCAGCGTCATGCTCTCGTTCTGTACCTCGATGCCTTCCTTGGCTTCGATCGCCTGATGCAGCCCTTCGCTATACCGGCGTCCCGCCATCAAGCGGCCCGTAAACTCGTCGACGATCATGACTTCGTCTTCGGTGACGACATAGTCTACGTCGCGGCGCATAATAACATTCGCCTTGAGCGCTTGAACGATATGGTGGTTCAACGTGACATGGGCATGGTCATAGAGATTGTCGATGCCAAAAGCCTTCTCGGCTTTGGCTACCCCTTTCTCTGTCAAGGATACTGCTTTAACTTTAATATCAACCGTAAAGTCCTCTTCAGGCACAAGCCTCTTAATAAAACGGTCTGCTGCGTAATACAGCTCCGTCGATTTCTGAGCTTGTCCAGAAATGATCAGCGGCGTGCGCGCCTCGTCGATCAGAATCGAGTCCACTTCGTCAATGATACAGAAGTAAAGCGGACGCTGAACCATCTGCTCTTTGTATAGAACCATGTTATCGCGCAAATAGTCGAACCCGAACTCATTGTTCGTTCCGTAGGTAATGTCGCAGGCGTAAGCTTCTTGCTTGTCCGCATGCTCCATCCCGGTGAGGTTCACCCCGACAGTCATGCCGAGGAAATTATAGATCTGTCCCATCTGCTCGCTGTCGCGCTGTGCCAGATAGTCGTTGACCGTAACGACATGAACGCCTTTGCCCAGGAGCGCATTCAAATAAACCGGCAAGGTACCTACCAATGTTTTACCTTCACCGGTTTTCATCTCGGCGATGCGGCCTTCATGGAGGGCCATCCCCCCGATCAGCTGTACGTCAAAATGGCGCATGCCCAGCGTTCTGCGCGAAGCTTCTCTAACCGTCGCAAACGCTTCGGGAAGAAGTTCATCCAATGTCTCGCCCTTCTCGATCCGTTCGCGGAACTCGGCCGTTTTGCCCTGCAGCTGCTCGTCCGACAGCGCCTCAAATTTCGGTTCTAATGTATTGATTAAGTCCACCGTCTTCATAAGACGTTTGACATCACGTTCATTCGTGTCGCCAAATATCTTCTTCACTATTCCTAGCATAGTTAACCCCTTTCACGGCTAAACAAATGATTTACCTAAATTGTAACAGTTTGTAAGGCATGCCGCAACACGCGCCGTCACGTTTCCTGCGGCATTCCAATATCTAAAAAGAGCCCCATCCGCGGGCGGACAAGGCTCGTTTCCCTAAGTTCAATTGCAAGAATTACCATGCCATTCATACAATCGTCGTGATTGGATACGTTATACTAATCCTGCTCGATCAAACCATATTTCCCGTCATTCCGTTTATAGACGACGTTTAGTTCTTTCGTATCGATGTTGGAAAATACAAAGAAATTATGGCCGACCATATTCATCTGCAGTATGGCTTCTTCTACGTCCATTGGTTTCATTGTAAACCGCTTCGTGCGGACGACTTCCAGATCATCGCTGTCCGCTTCATCCACGGCGACAGAACCGCCATTCTCAACGAACAGGCTCTTCAGACTGCCTTCCTGACGGAACTTGCGATTGATCTTCGTCTTATGCTTGCGTATTTGGCGCTCGAGCTTGTCCACGACTGCATCAATCGATGCATACATGTCATCACTGCGATCCTCAGCGCGAAGCACGACGCCGGTTAGAGGAATCGTAACCTCCACCGTATGCAAACCGCGTACGACACTTAACGTGACGTAGCCTTCTGAGGTAGGGGGTGCTTCAAAGTACTTGTCAAGTCGACTGAGCTTCTTGTCTACGTAATCTCGCAGTGCGTCAGTCACTTCAATTTGCTGTCCACGAATACTAAAATTCATAGGGCACTCCTCCTTTGCTTTGCACCTTTATTATACCATGGTGTTAAGGCAATGTAAAAAGTGTAAACGCAGGATTAAAGCCTAAAAAAAGACCAAGCCCATGGCGCAGGCCGCCAGTGCTAGTCTTGCAGTTCTGTGACAATTTGGTGCAGCGCCCGCTGAGTATGCCTGGCCGTTTTTCTTGAATCTGCTGATCAGTATGCTGCTATATGTAAACGCTTGCCGGGAAAAGTGAAAGACCCGGGTTGCCCCGGGTCTATGCTAGCGAATCTTCAATTGTTAACCATCGTACCGTTATATGTAGGTCGGCTCTGCCGGATGATTATAATTTGATTACGTTAGCCGCTTGCGGTCCGCGAGCGCCTTCAACGATCTCGAACTCTACAGATTGTCCTTCTTCCAGCGTTTTGAAGCCTTCGGATTGAATAGCCGAGAAGTGTACGAACACGTCCGCGCCTTCTTCAGTCTCAATAAAGCCATAACCCTTCTCTGCGTTAAACCATTTCACTTTACCTTGCATCCACTAACATTCCCTTCATTATCAAATAAGAGTGTGAACCAAGCTCACATTTCTGACTATACCACTCCAGCTTAAATCGTGTCAATTGGAAAAGAAAAGGTTTTACTGTTAATTTATTGTAAAATCTTGTCGCAAAAAGCGGAATGACCCATTTAGCCAGCAGAGGCAGAAATGCGCTTAGTTTTTATTACCCTGGAAGGGGAGGGGTGAAACAGGGTTAAAACTCTATTAATGCAAATGGATAGAAATCAACACTTGAGATTTCCTTTAATGTTGTAGGTACTGGATTCCCTTCTTGGTCTATCAAGTAAAGTCTCCCCCCCAGACGGTTCTGCAAATCGCTAATTAACATTAAGAACGACTCAGTCTCATCACCAAGCATTGGTTTATTCCACTCAAAAGTAATTTTTTTGATTTTTTTCTTCTCAATTAATCCCATCATTCCTTGAAATGCCTGGTATTCGCCTCCTTCAATATCTATTTTAAGAAGGTCGATTTGCTCGATATCGTATAACTCTGAATCTAATGAAACCGCAGTTACCTCATTCGCTGTATAGGAATCTATTAGATTTTCGTCTTCAGGCTTTTCATGTATTGAAGAATATCCATGAAACTTCTCCGAAATATGAAATTTTATTTTTGTATTCTTTGAATATACCGCCTTATTAATAATTTTTACGTTTTCAGTAAGCCAGTTCATTGCAAGATTATCTTTTACATTTAAAACTAATTCAGGATTCGCCTCAAAACCAATTACACTACCCTGATTTCCTACTAATTTCGAAGCCAAAACAGTGAAATAACCAACATTTGTTCCTACATCGACTACTGTCTGGCCTGGTTTTATATTAGTTAAAAAGTATTTGGTTAGTGGAACTTCAAACATTCCTGTCAGTACCAACGTTGGCATAAGACTTAAGTCTTTCGATGAGATTGTAAGAAATCCATTATAAGCAAGTTTAACAAGCATTTTATCATTACCAATGTATGTTCCGAACATTTAGGCCAACCCCTCAGCAAGTATATTTTCTTAATTTAGTCTCAAGATCATAAAACCATTCGTTTTCCCCCATACTATCTCCTAACATATTAATAACGTCATGGATATTACTAGCTTCATTCTCCATGTTATGAAGGTTTAATAGTAGGAAGTATAAGTAATAAGCGTCAGTAAATCCCTCATACGCATTTAATGCATCCTTAATAACTTTAATCGCATCATTATCTCGGCCTAATTCAATTAAACAAAGAATTATCCACTTACTGCATGCAGATTTCCATTCTTCTGGCAAAGTCGCATACTCTTGGATAAAGCAATTTAAGGCTTCTTCATATTTTTTCTCTATAACATGCTGAATTCCCTCACCTAGTATCATAGATTCTGTTTTATTAGAACCAATAGATGGTGTGTAAATTCGTAATGACCTCATGTTTGTTGGGGTTTTTCGAGAAGCTGCAAGCTCCCAACGGGCGATTGGATGCTGCTCTACCCAATCATAAATAACAGGAATATATATATAGTCATCTGGAGCATACAGCAATGCATTTTTGAATTTAATTAGATCATTTGAATGAATAAAGTTACGTTCATCCATATTTATGATCCAATCTTCGGCTTCTTGGATCGGAACTAACTTATGCTCGGAGACATGGGTTAAATAATCCATTAAGTTTGTTATGCTGGCATCCCAATTATACCTTTGCGATACCGATAATCCATTTTTTGTAATAATTTGTCGAAGTTCTGGATTCTCCAACAGTAAAAAAATCTTCTTTACAAGGTCTTCCTCACTGCCTATTTCCGCAAAAACTATATTTTCTCTATCTATTCCATATTCCATTACACCGTCATTTTTCGTTGACACAACAGGGCAGCCCGTGGCCATCGCTTCAAGCACAGGTAACGAGAAGGATTCGAATTCGGAGGCTGAAACAAACATAAACGCATTTTGAAAAAGCTCTGCAATCTGAGTCTGAGGAGGATTAACATATACCTGATCAACAGCATTTAGCCACGTATTATCTGGTTGCTTAGGATTAATCCAATAAAGCCGCAAATTAGGATATGCACTCTTTACTCTTTTAAAAGCACTAATGATTCTAGGTATTCCCTTAAAGGTAATATTTTCATTTCCCATCATTAATATATACGGATCTTCAGTTTTGTCCCTAGTATTATCCTTCTGTTTAAAAGTTCCATGATCGATTGCATTGGGGATGACTACAGAATTTCTACCAAAATTCTCCTCCAACGCAGAAGATGCCTGGTGTGAAACAGTCATGATGAACGCCGGAAGCTGCATCTGTTTTTTTACAAAAAGCTGCATCTCTGCTGACAAACGCTCTATATGAAATAAATGTTCATCACCTTGTTCAAAGTAAACAACGGGTGCAATTCCTGTTTCGATACATGCTTGTATGTGATCCCAGTAGGTTGCCACAATGACATCACATATAGGAACACCTTGGGCTAATTCTATTCCAAAAGGAATTTGTCTGTATTCTACTTGAATAGGATACCAATCGGGCTTAGGAAAGTGGGATACTATAACAACATCCCACCCCCGTTCTTTTAAACGGTTTGCATGTTCAAAAATAACTTTAACTCCGCCGCATATACTCACATGAGTCATTACGTAAGTAACTTTTAATAAGCGTTTCGCAGAATCTTCTAAGCAAACATGTTGAGGTCTTGCTAAGGACAATCGGTTATTTCGAGCTAATAGCTCGTTCTGTCGAAGTGTTTGAATCATATTAACCCCTCACATGCCTTATGAGGCATCCATTAATTATTAGCCAAGAATTGCTCCTGAGGTTCGCTTTGCCCACCTAGATTCAGGGTAGCTCTGAATCATTTTTTGTAAAATTTTGATTTCTTCAAATTTGTCAATAGTTGATGCTATTCTCCATTTTTCAAATAAGACATTAAAATCTAAGTGAACTCCTTCTGCCTTGCTCAAATAAAACAATGCATCCTCAGCAGCACCTAATTTAATTAAAGACTTTGCAGCTGTCATATAAACCTGACGATTAACATGACTATTATCACACTCTATGAGTACTTCAAGAGCCAGCTCATCAAATCCATATTGCTGTAGACACTCAGAAATAATAAGCCTAAATTCTGCTTGTTTAGTCGCACTAATTAATAGATCAATAAATTCATATTTTTGTAGTTGAATCAAATCCAATATGAGCTGTTTCCAAATCATCAACAAAGCTTTATTAACATGTATACTTTGCGTTGGTACCTTCTTTAAAATAATATTTTTGAACCACTTTGCTTCCTTCTCCGATAATGAAATATCGTTCTTAAATTCTGATATTAAATTAGGATTATTTAGAAGGAAAGATAGTAATATTACATTGTTAGTAATAAAATGATCTGTACCCTTTTGACTTTGTTGATTTAGTTCTGCAAGTGCACGCTCATAGTTATTTTCAAAAATATAATGTAATGTCGAAATTGGATACTCAACATCAAGATTATGGTAAGTAATGAATTCATTTAATAACGGATGCCTTTGTTGATAGAGGGTAGCAATTAAATTTGCATGCCTCTCTGTTTGATATGGCCATATATGAATTACATGTTGAAGCAATTCTTTAGGGCTAGCGTTTGGTAGAATTGATAGGAATATATTAAAAAAACCTGTAACATTCGGAGCCGCTTTTGCAGCGCTTAAAATATACTCAAGGGCTTGTTCGTTATTTCCTAACATTAAATTCACTTTTGCCAGCTGTCCTTGAGCTAAATAAGAACCTGTTCCATCATAATGATTGAGCAGCTCCTGGCTCTTTTCTTCTCCAATTTCAAGACATTTATTGAAAGAATCCTCTGCATCCTTCAGCATTCCCCACTCAAGATATGAAAGCCCTAATTGATACCAAAAATCAGGTATATTTTCATAAAGCTCAACAGCATCCATACTTACTTTGACAGCTTCTTGGTACCGTCCTAATTCATGCAAACACTTCATGATCTCTAAAACAACTTTTTGCGAAAAAGTATAATTATTGGCAAGTGTATATGATTTCTTTAAGGCATTTAGTGCATCATTATATTGCCCTGCTACAATGTATTGCATCCCCAAATTATAGTAGTTAAATGCCGTAGGGTTATTTTTTATCTCTTCAAGTAGAATATGCTCATTTCTTTGGGCCTTTTGTTTACTTTTAATTATATCGTCCTTATACCCGTCATGGAGTATTAGAGTAGACAAATAACCATATTGGTGTATATTATGGTCAAGTTGAACCTGCTCATGCAATGCTCCCTTATATCTGATTTCTGGTGAATTCCTAAATAGTCTTACAAATTGGTGTGTTAGTACCAACCCTGTTCCTAAATCATTTTTAATACGAATGTAATAAAAATCTTTATCTAAGTTCCCCATCAGTTCATTATTAGGATCTTCTAATGTTTCATCCGCATCCAAATGAAGAATATAATCAGAGGAAGCAAACTCCAATGCGTAATTCCTCGCCGCTGAAAAATCGCCAATCCACTCGAAGTCATATATACGATCCGTATATCTTCTAGCAATTTCCTTGGTTTGATCTGTTGATCCCGTATCGACAATAATAATCTCTCCAACTTTTCCTTGAACACTTTGGAGACATCTTTCCAAACTTCTTTCTTCATTTTTCACGATCATGCATAATGAGATTGTATGATTGCTTATCATGATGTTCTTCCTTTCTTATTTTAATATCTGGCTTATCCGTTTTTTAGCCTCCTCATTTCCAAAATCGCTACTTTGTTGATAGTGATAAACAGCCTTAGTTGAATCTCCGATAATTTCATAGTAAAGACCTAAATTGAAGTGAGCTTTAAATGAACCTACACCTCTGACTGTCTCATATTTAAGGTCGGAAGCATCACCCAACTCTATACATTTTTTAAATGCTTCAGGGATTTCCTTGAAGGCACTAATATTTCTTGATTCAATCAATCCTACACCGTACATAAAATATAAATCGGTATAATCAGGGTAATATTCAATACCTTTTCTATAACAACGCACAAAATCGTTAAATTTCTTTAAATGAATGAAACAATATCCTAATGTTAACAATGCAATAGCCAAGAAACTCCTATGTGAGGAGCTTAATTCGATTTCAACACATTTACTTAAAAAATACTCAGCCTGTACATAATCCTTCATTACATAGTATGTTCTACCAATTTGAAACAAAATATAACTTTGGTCGGGGCTTACCTGAAGCTCCTTCTTTAAGAGCTGTATGTTTCGCTCAAGCTTATTCTTCCCCTGAATTAAAGCATCACTATATCCAGTATGACTAATTACTATTTGTGTATTAATTGTGGATTTAATTGGACTTCCTACAAACATCAATTGTTCGTGAATTCTTCCAGCATACTTATATCGACGATCATTTGGAAAAATTCGGGTAATCGATGTTATTGATACGTCCCCCTGAACTGTTTCGTTAGTCATTATAACCGTTCCGGCCGCACCAGGCTGTTGCGAGATTAAGCGACAGCATTCCTGGAGATATGACATATCTCCATCAATTATTAATTCATCAGCATCCATAACTAAAATAAATGGTTGTGTCGCTTTTTGGATAGAATAGTTTCTCATATCTCCGAAATGGTCATTCCATTCTATCTTAAAGACTTTTGCCCCCAAGCTTTGAGCTAATTCTGGTGTTTGATCAGTTGATCCTGTATCTACAATAATGATTTCTTGAACAAAAGTCTGTGCTGTTTTGATAGCTTTAACTATATTTTCAGATTCATTTTTCACTATCATACATAGTGATAGCCCTACCTTGTCCATTTGATCCTCCAGAAAGAAAGAGTAGGCGAATAACGCCTACTCTATTAATACTATCATTGATACGTGTATCCATTAACTAACAATACAGACTGACCATCACTATTTTCCACCTTAATGTCCACCGATCCTGCCGTACCGGCAGGCACTCTCGCTCTAACCTCTCCAGTGGAATAGAATATAGTTTGAACATTAATATTATTTATATATACTTTGGTAGCAGCCTCGTAATTGGCACCTTTAATTGATATAAAGGAACCGCCAGTAGCAGGGCCCGTGTTTGGAGTAACGCTCGTAATTGTTGGAGCCGGCTTCATTGGTGGGGCTTCATAAGTAAAGCCGCCTATCACTTCAGCATATTGATCATCTTTGTTGACGACTCTGACATCAACCGGACCACTAACGCTAGCTGCTGGTACCCTTCCTCGCACTTCACTTACGCTATAGAATACCGTCTGTACTTCTACATTATTAATGGACACCTTAGTGTTAGCATCAAAGTTCGCGCCCTTAATAACTATGAAGTATCCACCAGCCATTTGACCCGTATTAGGTGTAATGGTCGTAATGACAGGTGCTGGTGCTGGTGGTGGAGAATTATACGTAAATCCGCCCGTAACCGTTGTCTCTTGACCATCGCCATTAACGACTTGCACATCTACAGGCCCAGGCTGATTCACTTTTGGTGTTCTTGCTCTGAGTTCTGTTGCGGAATAGAACGTAGTTTGAACAGGAATATTATTAATATACACGACAGACCCAGCATTAAAGTTATTACCTTTAATTATAATAGTACTTCCTCCAGACATCTCCCCATGATTTGGGTTAATTTCCGTTATAGATGGAGGCGGAGGAGCTAAATAAGTGAAACCATCTGCTAAAGAGAACTCTTGGCCGTCACCATTAACTACTCTAACTGCAACAGCTCCGACTATATCAGAAACTGGAACGAGAGCCCGAAGTTGTTGTGGAGAGTAATAAACCGTATTAGCAGCTTTACCGTTAATATAAACTTTACTGCTGGAATTAAAATTCGATCCATTTACGAAGCTATAATAGCCTCCCGTCATCACTCCGCTGCTAGGACTTAACGATTCAATTGTCGGACCTGGCGGCGGCGGCGGCGCAACATAAGTGAATGCTGCATTGGCAGTTGCTGATTGACCTTCGGAATCAACAACTTTAACATCAACAGTTTTCTCTACCGTAGATGCCGGAACCCTGCCTCTAAGCTCGCTTGCGGAATAAAATATCGTCTGTACAGGTACATCGTCAATTTGCACAACTGAAGAATTTGTATAATTAGTTCCTTTTACAACAATATAATATCCGCCATCCAAATTCCCTTCATTTGGTGTTACTGAAGTAATAGTTGGTGCTGGAGGTGGAGGAGGTGCCAAGTAGGTAAATGCATCTGGCAAAATAAATTCTTGTCCATCTGCATTGACCACTTTAACATCTACTGCTCCCGGCGTTTGCGTTACTGGCACCGTTACCCTGATCTCGCTGCTTGAATAAAATGTCGATTTCAACAGCACACTATCAAAATATAATTTTGCGGTCGAATCAAGGTTGCTTCCATGTACTTTAATGATATATCCGCCTTGCATCGCACCCTCATTTGGTGTGACTGAAGAAATTTCTGGAGCTGCCTTTGGTGGAGGCGCCAAATATGTAAAGGCTTGAGTTGCAACTGCTTCTTTGCCACTGGCATTTACCACCTTCACATCGACCTCACCGCTCGTTGTAGATGCGGGCACTCTTATCCGCAACTCTGTACTGCCGTAGAAAGTAGTTGTTGCAGCAATATTATTAACAAATACAACCGAATTACCCTCAAAATTTGTACCTTTAATTACTGCATTGTACCCCCCTGCCATTTCTCCTTCATTAGGTGTAATACTTAAAATGGTAGGTTCCGGCTCAGGAGGTGGACTTAAATACTCGAATGCTTCTGGCAGAGTAGATTCCCTATTATATTTATCTACAATTTTAACATCTACCTTACCTGCTGTAGAAGCTTTAGGTGTAGTAAATATTAATTCCGTGCCGTTATTAGATTGAATAGCAACCTTAGTAGCACCCAAATACAGATTAATGTCGGATTTTAAATTTGTACCAAGAACCTTAACCTGCGTACCGCCACTTAAAGGACCTTCAATAGGACTTATGCTTTGAATCTGAGGTTCTGCCGGCAAATTATATGTGAAGCCATCTGTCTTTATATCTTCTTGTCCATCTGGGTTCACAACCTTAACATCAACTAATCCAGCGTCATCCCACTGAGGAGTTCTTACTTTTAGTTGATTTGAACTATAGAAGATAACATTGCTGAGTTGCACATTATTAAAATAAACTTTAGCATTATTTAAAAAGTGTTCCCCTTTAATATCAATCAGAAGATTCCCACTAACATCTCCTTCAGATGGAGTAATGCTCAATATTACAGGCTTTGGATATACATACTCATAACCCGAGTTTAAAGTTACTTCCTGTCCATCTGGATTGACTACTTTAACATTAACTGTCTCAGCTATTGGCCAACTTGGTGTAGTCAGTGAAATTTCGGAGTTCGAAACCAGTGTTGACGGAACTAGTGTATTATTAAAATAAACCTTCGCGCCGTCAATGAAATGATTACCATTTAAAGTGACATTTTCTCCACCCAGTGTTAACCCTTTATTAGGAGCGACGCTCGTAATCTCAGGACCTAACACGTACGTAAAACCATCAGAAACGGTAACTGATGTCTCATCTGGATTTGTGATTATAACGTCTACAGATTGAGGAATGCTGGATGAAGGCGTATTAACAACAATTTGATTCTGTGTTACAGACACTACAGTCCCTTGAGCTTCACCGAATTTCACAGTAGCTCCAGGCAGAAAATAGCTGCCGTTAATAGTAACTTTGGTTTGTCCTTCCAAAGGTCCGATTGTTGGTTGGATTGATGTGACTGCAGGGTTAGCAATGTACTGATATTGCGATGTCGCTGATTGCCCATCAGTATTTGTTACCTTAACAACTACTTTTCCTTGAGTGGCTTTCGGAGTCGTAACGATCAACTTAGTAGAATCAACGAATTGAACAGTATTAGCTAAGGTATTTCCAAAGTAAACCTTCGGGTTTGGAAGAAAGTTCTTCCCATTAATTTCTACAACTTCTCCACCACCAATAAGCCCCTTATCTTCTACAACCGATGTGATTTCAGGTGCAAGATAAGAAACCTTAACCGTTGGATGGGGCACATTAAATTGATGAGGTGCGCCACTAAAATCCTTATAAGTTACATCAATATTCGGACCGCCGACGGAAACGTTACCAACTTTACTTCCAGCCTTATGACGGATTTTGTAAGTTAATGTAAGGGTTTGCTCCTTCAGTTCATTAAAACTAAAAGTAAGCGTATTCCCATTTACTACCGGTTGTGGTATGTTATCTAAATAGGAATCAGGCACAATCTCAAACTCTGAAGCCACAGTATCCTTGACTATAACATCATAAGCACTTGCAATCCCGATTTCATTAACAATCGCTGCATAGATCTCAGCCAATCCAACAGAGCCAAGAACGAAGTGATGGTGGTGTGCAGTCGTGGCCATTTCTTTCATTAGTAAGTTTGGTCCGCTTACAGTTGGATCCTCGCTAGGCAGCAAAAGTGCAATCGTATAAAATACTACACCTTCTAATTTAGCCAGGTTAGCCTGTTCCAACGCAACTTGACGCGCATAATCATTAGGTGAAGGCTCAGTAGCTTCTCCATCTGTCATGAGAATGATTACAGGCTGAGCATCCTCACGATGATTTGCTAGCATTTGCTGTGCCTTTCTAATGGCGTCCCTTGTACCTGTTCCTCCGTTTGCCTGAATACCGTTAATATACTGTTTTAATTCTGCAGGATTTGTTGAAAAGTCCTTGAAACTAATATTACTTGCAAAGTCAACAACTCCGACTCTATGCTTGCTAAAATCGACTAAATCTATAAATCCCTTAGCAGCATCTTTAGCATTCTTCATCTTATCTTCGCCATTATTGGGTCCATAGCTTGATGCCATGCTACCAGAACGGTCAATGATTAATATAATATCATTGGGTTTAACAAAATTCACATCTCCTGACCCTATGACGTCTAGCTTGACTTCTACCTCCCCACCCTCAATGATTTCAGATGGGTTAACCGTTTTAATTACTTGTACAGCTTCCGATGTTGCCGCTGATACCTGTCCAAATGGTATTTGCACCATAATAATCATAGCTGCCAACCAAATGTACAGAATCTTGGGTAATAACTTTTTCATTCACTAACCTCCTTAATTAATTTTTATAATCTACGAAAAAAGCATCCATTTTATCATGATTGGATACTTTTCCGTATTGATTAGAAACGTATTTTCTCTTGCCAAAGTCAGTTATCTGCTTTCCCAAGCTCTCCTTCTCTAATAAAATCACACTAATGAGCTGATCATGCAATTCCTTAACTTTAAATAATTTCCCTCGATCTAAATTAGTTTCTTGCTGAAGTTTATAGAAGAACTGTTCTATCTCTAAAGACTTCTCCTCATACATTTCGAATGTAGGTTCTCTTAATATTTCTTCATATAGTTTGATAAGGTAATCTGCAGCAGATAAATTATTCATTTATGCCGAGTCTCCCTGTCTTCACTATATTTAGAGCCTGCTTCCATGTATCAACCATATCCCTTGCAAATTCCAAAGTATCATCTAGCAGCTCTACATTCTTATTAATCATAAATTGAGCTAAATGGTTGTTGTAAAAAAGGTATAAGTCCTTAAGATTTTGGGAAATTTCATATTTCAAGTCTAATGTGATGATCAATTCGTTAAAAATGCTCCTGACTTTATGCAATACTATATTCATGTCTTCATATTGACCTTGGTTGTAAAGTTGTTTTGCTTTCAATATCGACTTTACAATCTCTTGATACAACAATAAAGTCAATTCTCCCGGGCTAGCCGTTTCAACCTGAACTTTCAAGTATTGCATTTGCTGTGCATTGTGCATGTTTAATCTCTCCATAGTCGTTCTATTAGCTGAGCTTGGAATTTCTAAATTATCCGCCTAATTGTGAGGCAAGCCATGAACTTTGGGAGTTCATCTTTTGCAAAGCCTGTTCCATTGCAGTAAATCTCTTGTAATAACGATTTTCGATTTCTCTCAACTTGCGCTCGAGGTCAGATTCCTTATCCCTTATATCCTTTAGCTGCTTTCCAAGGACACTATCATCAATTGACTCAATTGAACCCGAACCAATCTTCTTGGTAAACTTGCTAAGCTGTGCTGTGATCTCTTCATAAATACGATCAGCAAACCCAAGTTCCTGCCTTCTTTTTTTCATGTTCTCCGGCGTGTCCGCTGGGGTATCGGAACTTTGAGTGAATAGCCGCTTGACATCATCAAAGCGAGTGTTAATCGCCTCTTGGAGCTTTGCTTCATCAATTTCCAGTTTACCGTTCTCTCTATAGTCCGATTTCACAGTAATGCCGATCTGCGATAATAATTTCAGCTGATCACCAGATCCTTCAAGAGGAAGATTTAGTGCTGATCGCAGGGATGATAAAGTACCAGTGAGCAAGCTGTCATTATATAATGTCCCAGCTCGTGCTTTTTTCTCCCAAGCTTCAATTTCACTCTCAGATAAGCTGTTTTTTTCTTCGGAAGTTAGAGGTTTATAATCCCGATTTTTTTTCGTAGTAGCAGCAGTTGAGAACAAATCCACAATCTCATTGTACTTTTCAACAAAGTTCTTGATTTTATCCGTTATCCCAGTACGATCCGTAACCGCACTAATTGTTGCTTCGCCGCTTCCACGCAGCGTCACCTGCACCCCGTTAATCGTAACCGTATTTGTACTGGATGTAATCAAATTACTACCATTGACTGTAAACTGTGCATCTTCACCAGTCTTGCTTAGTTCGGTCGAATCTAAATTAAAAACTTGGGCAAGAGCGTTAGAACCGCCCTGTGGTGTAATTTCTATTTTAGAAGAAGCACCGGTTGTTGTGGAACTTAGATACAACACACCAGCTGCACGATCAAAGTTAGCTTTTACACCCGTTTGACTGGAGTTATTGTTAATATCTTTAACAATCGAATCTAGCGTAGAGGTCCCAGCCGTAATCGTTATATCCGCAGAACCGCTAGCTCCTGTAATTGTAACCACACCACCTGTCGTTACAGGATCAGAAGCAGACTGAGTAACTTTGTTGCCTACGATTGTTGCAGAAGATGCCAATTTAGATACTGATACCGTACTTGTGCTCGGATTCGCCCCTCCTGCTGAGATGTCAAGAACTCCAGCATTAGAAGATGTTGCTTTTACTGTTTCAAAATTCGACTCGAAACGCAAACCGTTAACTGCTGTTCTGAAGGACAACAGAGCAGTGTTCATTGAACGATAATCTTCACGCTGCCATAGGGTAATCTGTTTTTTTCTCAACAGATTATCAAGCGGCATTCGCTCTGCTCTCATCAGGTCTTTAATTAGAGAATCGGTGTCTAGCATTCCGCTAAAACCTGTCAATCTTATAGGCCCATTTATCCCTGCCATTCTGGCCCTCCTCCCTACATTTTTTCATCTAAAAATACACCAACTTGAACACACATGTTATACATCATATCAAGCATTTTTTCCTTTGGTATTTCCCGAACGATTTCCTCTGTATCATCTGCTACTACAAGTATCATAATCGTATTTGTCTTCTCATGCAGCTTCACCTGAATGTGAGTTCCAGCTTCAACTAGCCTTTTATTCAACTTGTCAGCAAGTTCTGGGACTGTATAGTTCCTCTTATTCTGGCTCTGCTCCGTTTCTGACTGACTTAAGTATGTGGAGGAGGTAATATCTTTCAACCCAGAGATTAGGAACGCAGACGAAGAGTTCGGATCAACTCTCACTACATTTCCTCCTATTCACAAAATAAGCTATAGTAAAAAACCGGCCGGTTTCCCGGCCGGCTTAATGTTGAAATTAACGAAGCAATTGAAGAACGCCTTGTGGCTGTTGGTTAGCTTGAGCCAACATAGCAGTTGCAGCTTGTTGAAGAATGTTGTTCTTCGTGAATTCGGACATTTCTTTCGCCATGTCAACGTCACGAATACGAGATTCAGCAGCTTGAAGGTTCTCAGAGGTTGTTCCCAGGTTGTTGATAGTATGTTCCAAACGGTTTTGAACAGCACCAAGATCAGAACGAATTTGGGAAACTGTATTGATAGCTGCTTGGACGGAAGCCAAGTTTGCAGCAGCAGTAGTGTTCATTGCACCTGCAGCAGTAGTACCCAAATCAGTTAGACCAGCGATATCCAAGGAAGTCGCAAGTGCAGCCTTCAAGTTAAGGTTGATTATTTCTCCACCGTTCGCTCCAACTTGGAAAACAACAGTTGCGTCTGCACTCAACAGGGACTTCGTGTTAAATTGAGTTTGAGTTGCAATGTCATTGATTTGAGCTGTCAATTGCGCAATTTCGGAGTCAATTTTAGCAGCATCCGTAGTTGTCAACACTTCGTTCGCGCCTTGTACATAAAGCTCAGCCATACGTTGCAGCATAGCGTGAGTTTCATTCAATGCACCCTCAGCAGTTTGAATCAAGGAAATGCCGTCCAATGCGTTTTTGGATGCTTGCTCCAAGCCGCGGATTTGGTTACGCATTTTCTCGGAAATTGCCAGACCAGCAGCATCATCAGCAGCACGGTTGATACGGTAGCCGGAAGACAATTTCTCAAGGGATTTACCTTGTTGAGTGTTGTTGAACGTCAATTGACGTTGAGTGTTGTAAGAACTGATATTGTGGTTAATACGCATAATAAGTTTCCTCCTTGGAATGTTTTGGTGATTAGCATCCATGCTTCACCCGTATGTGGACAGTCATGGTTTGCGGCCGTCAATGCCATGACGATTGTCCCATGATATATATATCGGCCGACTTTAGCTATTGTTTATAGTAAACGCAATATTTTTATAATTTTTTTTAATTTTTCTTGCGGGGATCCACACTACGAAGAAGTTCTTGAACATTATCAGATTGCAAGACTGCTTCTTTATTCTGTTCTTGGATAGCATCGTAAATTTCTTCTCTGTAAATGCTCACATCAGCCGGTGCTTCGATCCCGATCCTCACCTGATCTCCGCTAACTTCAACCACAGAGATGACAATGTTGTTATTTATGATGATCTTCTGTCCCTTATTTCTCGACAGTATCAGCATGGCGTCCCTCCTGATCTTCAATTTTGTTCAGCGGATGTCGGGTTTCATACACAGACTGTTCAAGTATAATTTGAGCAGCTTTTCTCGATTTAGGATTCATAATGATCGGCGCCTTTAAGTTTAAGGTAATATCGGAAGGAGATCTTACAGTAACTACAGATCGAACGATGACCTCATCTTCCTTTTCAATTTGCAGAATATCGCGCCAACGCTGTTCCAGCGTAAATTCATATTCCGGATAGAACACAAATGGGTCGGTTAATACAAAAGTTAAATTTCCCTCCTCCAGGGACTGAATAAATTCAAAAGGGCTATCCTCTTGTGTAATGCCCACAAAGCTTCTATACTCTTCAAACCCTAAAATCGGAACGGAAAAATCCCATGTAGTATCAGGATAAACTTCAATGTTTCCAAATCTTGCTGTTTGTACAATCACAGGAATACCTCCTTCAATTCAAAAAAATAGCTATATGAAATTCCTTCATTATAGCTATTTTACTGGATTAATCAGACAACCTCATCCAAATGCCGGTTCGTTGCCGTCATAAATATAAAATTTTTCTGTATTAGATACGGATTAACTTTGCCAGGATAATAGTCCACTACAGGCTTGCGAATAACGGGATCTGCACTTACTCCGCCAGGCAAATAGTTCATATTTAAAGATCCGGGAGTAAATGTAACGTCCACGTTATCGTAGTCCGGCGGCCCCATAAATTGAATCGGCCGATCTTTCAATGCATTTTGTCTCGCGATTTCGGCAAATGCATTTCCGGGTTGATGAAAAGCCATCATCCGGTCGCCTGCTTGGGCAATCTCTGCGACATTTTGCATGGAAGATTCTAACGAACTTTGAGATACACGATCAGTAAATTCGTCAAACTTCGCTTTGCCTAAAGCGGACCAGGCCTTCCTTGCATCAATTTCGAGTGTAGGCCTGGATCGCTCCATTTCTAATTTACCCGGCTCTTGATGCAAATTTAACGATGGCCTCGGCTGCTCAATACTCCATTGACCTTTCGTTGTTTCTAAGGCCAGCCTACTAAAACCCTGTTGAATTTGTATGCGAGGAACTTGCATTCAAACCCCTCCTATCGCAGGAAATCCAACAAACTTGGGCGAATAATGCGTGCCATAGTATCAAGCGAAGCTTGATAGATACTTTCTGCAGTCTTAAGCTCAGTTATAACTGCTGGCATATCCGCATCTTCTGTTAAAGACTGCAGGGATATATAATTCAGATTCAAATCATTCAACCGGCTCATTGAGAACTCCAGCCGATTTTGCTTGCCGCCAATCTCTGCCTGCGCAGTAATCACTCTTTCTAAATTCTCCTGCAGGGCTGGAATAGCATTTTGAATTGCAGCAGTTCCCGCTGGACTAGTGTCATTTAGAGCATTTTTAAAATCATCCAGCACTTTAAATAATCCTGTATTATCACCGTAGGCTCCAAACACTTTATCACCTAGCATATTTACCGGTACATAGATACCTGCTCCGATTTGATATTGAACCACGCCTTCGTCCAAACTATAAGCCATATTTGCCGGGTCACTCGGATAAGGAGCTTCATTTACCCTTTCCCCGTTAAAAATGTATTTCCCCTTAAATTGCGAGTTGCCTAATGAAACAAGCTGTTCATAAAGTTGATCTACTTCTTGCTTAATATTGTTTCTGGCGTCCTCTGGAACAGTGTCCGTTCCTCCTTGTACAGCTAGTTCGGCCAGCCGCTGAATGATATTCGTTGTCTCCATCAAGACGCTGTCGGTAAATTGCATCCACGAATTCGCATCTTCCACATTTTCCTCAAATTGAGTAGTGGAGCTAATCTCGCCACGGTATTGCAGCGCACTTGCAACGCCAGCGGGGTCATCGGACGGACGATTAAGCCGCCGGTTCGTCATCAGCTGTTCCTGGTGCTTGTCCAGTCGTTTGAAGTTATTTTGCAGATTGCTCATCATCGATCTACTCATCATAGACTGAGTGATACGCATGTACTCATCTCCTATCTACCGACAATCCCGGTGCCGTTAATCAATTTATCGAGCATTTCATCAATCGTCGTCATGACGCGGGCAGAAGCGCTATAAGCATGCTGGAACCTGATCATATCTGACATTTCTTCATCCAGCGAGACACTGCTTACCGCTTGACGCAGTCGATCCGCATGATCGGACAACAAGGTGCCATTCTGTACCATCCGGTAGGCATCATCTGAGTCTGTCCCTAGCTGGGCAATGACCGATTGCAAGTAGCCGGCGAAGGTCCCTTCATTCGTAATCGCGCCATTCTGGCCGCGATAATCAAACTTGCCCTCAGCTAGTGAAGCGATCATTAATGCCAGATCGCCATTCCCCTGCAGAACTTTCTCTGTAGTAACCCCATTCTGGGTGACCTGCTCCGTTCGCATAGCAGCCGCAATATTAGCCAGGTTATCGGCAATTTCAGGATTAATGCGGATATTGGCTGCTGTAATTACGCCCCCTCCTACGGCAACGAAAAAGTCTTTGCCCGCCGTCGCCGGCTCCTGAAGGGTATAACCCAGCTTGTGCAATCCATTCAAGCCGTCCACAGTATGCTTAGTGTCCTGAGCAAGCTTTCTTGGATTCGTTGGATCCATCACCGCACCAGGAATGGTAACTCCCGGAGGCAAAATCGATCCCGCAGGCAAGGTCACTTCAATTTTTCCCGTAGCAAGCGTATTCGCCATCACGTTCATCTGAGTAATATAGTTCTGGACATGAACGTCGCGGGATTCCACATAACCGGCAATTTCCCCTCTTGTAAGAGCGTTAACGTTAGCCAAAGCAAACTCCGTAGGCGGCTGAATACCGTCCACGACCATGACATCGCCAAAAATGACCTGGTAGTTGTCATCGGTCTCTATCACTTGCAAGTTCCCCAGCGTAGAGAGCTGGTCGATCAGCAAGTCCCTTTGGTCGCGCAAGTCATTAGCGTTATCGCCAAGCCCTTCCACCCGGTTAATCATAATCGTTAAATCCGAAATTTGCTGCACTGTATTGTTCACTTCAGCCACCTTGACATCAATCCGCTGAGTCAGGTTGTTTTGCAGTGTGTTGAGCTGAGAGGCAATATGATTAAATGTTTCTGTAAGAGCGATCGCCTTCTGCTGAACTACCGTTCTGGCAGACAGGTCGGTGCTGCTCGGATTTTTGCTAAGCTGCTGCCAAGCATTCCAGAATTCCGAAATACTCGTGGCAATGCTATTCTCTGAAGGTTCGTTAAAAATACCCTCAACGTTGGATAACGTCTCTTGCTTCACAATCCAGGTCGACAAATCAGAGTTTTGATTCCGATATTCGATATCCAGCAGGAAATCACGAATCCGTTTAATGCTAGTAACTTCGACGCCCATCCCGAGCTGGTTCGGGTTCGTCGAACGGGTCATCCCTGGAAATTCAATCGGTCTTGCCGCTGCCATCTTGGCTACTTGACGAGAATAACCCGGCGCGTTAGCATTCGTGATATTATGTCCCGTTGTGGCCAAGGCTGTTTGCTGGGCAACGACTCCTCGCTTACCAACTTCAAGTGTATGAAAAGTAGATCTCATTTCGTTATTTCACTCCTATCCTTTTAGGCTCTCGTATCAAAAAAACTGCGTGGCTTCTGCGCAGCATGCTGCTTCGAAGGATCGCGGTACATCATGTCATCCTCCGGCTCGCTCACAAACAAATTGAGACTGTAATCTATGAATGTTAAGGACTGTTCGACCAGTTCCTTGTTTATCCCGTTCAAGCGCTTCAGCTCTCTTAGCGTATCCGACAGCTGGGCCTGAGCGGCCAGCAGCTGCTGCTTCTCCGTAACATCGAATACGAGACGAGTCATTTCGGTAATCGTTAATTTAAGCTGAGAACGAATCCCCTTTTCCTGCAAAAACTGCAGTGCGGCTTGTTCGCGCAGCTCGTCAAGCTCCTCGGTTTGTTTGAGCAGACGAGCCTCTTGGTTCATCAGCTTTGTCAAAAGAGCAATATCGTTATCCATAATGGCCTGCTGCTTTTCCTTGCCAAGTTCAATGATCTTCCGATACATTTCATCCGTCTGATGCAAAACATCGATTACGTTCTGTACGCTCACTTGGAATCCCCCGGATCAACAAATGATTTGAAGTACGGCGCCAGTTTCTCCGCTAGCTTGTTGGCTTCAACATGATACGTCCCCGTGGATACTGCCTTCTTTAACTCAGCAATTCGCTCCATCCGCTTAGGGTCTTGAACTTGATTGTGCTCTTCAAGCATGATTCTGGCCTCCGAAGAAATCGATAGCTGGTCCCTTTGCTTCTTCTTATCTACTGAAGTATCCCGATTCTCAACGTTGCGTTGATACGGATTGACCCCGTTAATTCGACCTGTCTCATTGATTTTCAAATTCATTCACCTCGTTTCAAATAAAAAAAACCGATAATCTTTACTAAGTTTATCGGCGTAGGTTTAAACATTGTTAATAGCGAAGTTTAGGAATTTCAATAATAATATAGGTTATTTTGGCATTATTGATTACGGAATTTGTCGACTGCGCCATAAGCCCCGCTGTGGTTACGATCATCATGAGCTTGTCTAGCCCCGCCCTCTTCCCTGACAGCGGCAGTCAAATCACGCGTTAGACGGGTACGGCAGGAATCACACATATTATTCTCACGAATAAGCACACCGCAGACCTCACAAGGGTACATCATATTCGGGTTATTGGCTACAGTGATTCGTCCCTCTTTAATGAACTTTGTAATCTGTTTGACGGAGACGCCTGTCGCCTCATGAACCTCCTGGATCGTAGCCAGTTTCTCTTGACGCAAATATTCAAGACATTTCTCATACTCTTTCTCGATATCTTTGATGCAGGATGGACAGATGTCCCTAAAATTATTGGCGAACAGTTTGCCGCAGCGCGGACAATTTCCCAAATTCATAACCATTCCCCCTACTTGTCCAATCGTAAAGCTGTTTAAAATAGATTACCTTATTTCAGGGGTGTTCGTCCATAATTTCCTACAAAAATACTGAATTTTGCTATATTTAAGATCTTGCCCAGGTCAAACTGTAAATTTCGCCGCTTCCCCCCAGCTCTGAGCAAATGTTTTGCAGTACGGCAGCGCAGGCATTGATCGTGCTCCCCGTCGTATAGACATCATCCACGAGCAGCAAACGAATGGTTTCGCCATGCTCAGAAAAAGCCCCGTCAGAGCGCGCCGCTACAGCCGCCAGCCGTTCAGAGGCATCAGGTAAAGCTTGAAAAACACCCTGCATATTTTCAAGCCTTTCCTGTCTGCTCTTAAAGCTTTGCTTGTCGGTATGCCGGGTACGCGTCAACAAGTTTAACAAAGGCAGACTGCTTCCGTTACGCCCCCTCGTCAAAGCTGCTCCCCTAGCCAACTGTTCTGCCTGATTGAAACCGCGTTCCACCCATCTTGCTTCACTCAAAGGCACAAACGTAACCGCATCAAATAAAGATTTCTGAAATCCCAGCTCATTTTTCATTCGCTCTACAGCTCGTCCCATCATGCGCGCGAGAACATCACCATAGGCCTCATGTCCGCGGTATTTATACTGAGCCAGCCATTGACGCATCGAAGCGTTATACGCCACACTGCTGCGGTTTATGACAAAACAACGCGGCGTTCCTCCCGTCCGGCTGCAATCAGGACACCCGACATGGCGCCCGCAAACCAGGCAGCGGGGCTGCATAATCCAAGGGATGCTCGAATAGCAGGACAGGCATAATTCGGGATAACCGGGAATCTGTGCGGATATCCTGCTGCCGCAAGCCAAACAGAGGCTGCCTGCCTGGCTCAGCAATCGATGGATTGGTTTCAGCATGCCTGAGAACAATCGCCCAAGATGCTCTGAATATAAGCAAGAGGAGTCCTCGGCTATACTCCCAGCAAGTTTCATACTCATACTCATAATCATCCTCCTTTCCTTAACATCGCATTACTTTGGCTCCAATTTTACTGACTGTCCAAACTAAGTTTCATTTCGATAGCCCTACCTTGGCTGGCCGGCCTTCGAATCAGCTTGCCGCAGGAAACCTTTTTTAAGCGCGATTTTGTTCATCGCTTTGATTTGCTTCACGGCTCCATGCTGAGACCTGGTCCACTCCGGGGAGGCAAAAACGACAATACCCGCAGGGTCATCTTTGGAACGGCCGGCTCGACCGGCCATTTGCACGAGGGAGGCTTCGTCAAACAGCTCGCTGTCGGCATCCAAAATATATACATCGCTTTTCGGCACGGTCACGCCCCGCTCCAGAATGGTTGTCGTTACGAGGATGCGAATTTCGCCCGAGCGGAAGTTGAGCACTTTATCGGAGCGCTGCTCATCCTGGGAGGAAGTCCCCTCTATTGAAAGAGCAGAAAACCTGCGCCGCAGCATAGCAACAAAGGGATCAATATGCCGGATGCGCGATACGAACATAAAAATTTGCGCCCCTCGCAGAATCGACTCGTTTAAGGGCTGCAGCAGCGAGCCCGGCAGCCGCTGACGCCGTACAGCCTCCGCTACGCTGCTCATAGCGACGCGCCGCGGCACAGGCAGCGGATAACCGTGGAATCTTGCCGGAACCTTTGCGTGCGCCAGCCTCCCTTGGCGGATCTCGCGCTGTAAAGATAAAGGGGGCGTGGCCGACAAATAGATGAAGCGCCCACCGGGTTTGCAGGAAGCCTCTGCCGCAAAAGCCAGCATGGGATCGTTATGATAGGGAAAGGCATCCAGCTCGTCAATAATGACAAGATCGAACGCCTCTTGGAACCTTAGCAGCTGATGGGTCGTGGCCAGATAGAGCCGCGCCCGCTCCCAGCGCTGGACGCTGCCTCCGTAGAGAACTGCCGCCGGTTCATCGGGAAAGGCTTTTGCGATCCGGGGAGCCAGCTCCAGAACAACGTCCCGCCTCGGAGTAGCTACCAGCACCGTCCCACCGCGATCAAGCGCATATTGAATCAGGGGGAAAATCATTTCCGTCTTTCCCGCTCCAGTTACGGCCCAGAGCAGAAAGCGCGGAATTCGCGCATGCGCCGCGGCCTTGCCGGCCGGAAGGCCGCCGCCATGCGGCGCAGCGTTGCGCGGCAGCGGCACCCGCATGCCGCCGCGCCCGCCCGCTTCCTGCGGCTCCGCCAGGAAGCGCAGCGCCTCCCCCGCAGCTGCGCGCTGCGCGGGGCTAAGCCCCCACCGGTCCAGCAAGGACCCGGTGGGGGGCCCTGCCGTGCCGTCACCGCCGCCCATTGGGCTTGGTGGTGACGGCACGGCGCAGGCGCTGCCGCGAAGCAGCAGCGCACAAGAGCGGCTGCGCCCCAGCGCGAGGCAGGCCTCGCAGTAGGCGCAGCTGCTCAGGCCGCACGACCCGCAGGGCGTGCAGCGAAAGGCTTCGCTGCCGCAGCGGCGGCAGCGGGGAGGCCGTGCCCGGCCGCGCAGCGGGGCACGGCTGTGGCGGGCGGCGGCCGGGGCCACGCCCGCGGTGAGCTGTACGCGCCCCTGCAGGTGCGCGTACTGGGCGGCGGAGCGCCACGCCGGCGCCAGCTCCGGCAGGCGCTCCGCCAGGAGCTGCTGCAGCTCCGCGGCCAGCAGCGACCGCCCCGCCAGTGCGTCTACTAACCGCGACGCGCTCCCTGCGATCACCCGCAACTTCAAACCGCATCTATCCAATCCACCTCTATCGAAATGCGCACCCTGTTCGGCCGTTGGCCTCCCTACCTGTTCCGCTTGCGGCTCTCCCCACGGACTTATTCTCTCTCCCATTTCCCTCTGTATAGCTCGTCCTTCTCGCGTCATTCCCTTCTCCCTCGTCCATATAAGCCGCGCTGGCCCTAAGCTTTCTAGAAAAAACTTGTCACGCGCCAATTCACCCTTAAATCGCCGGGCCAGTTCTTCTTGCAAATATTCATTCCACTCCCGCGCGCCCCACTCATCCATACGAGCATGGTGCATAAATCCATCCCGCAGGCCTACAGCCAAGCCCAAGGGCAGCTCAGCAGCCAGAAGCAGGATAAACTTCGCCTCCCCGGCCCCAGGCGCCCGTCCAGCTAACTCCGTGCCGTTTTCCCAGCCGCCTTTCAACCTTGTGTATTGTTGACCAATCCCGCTCCGCCCCACGCCTCTCCAACTCACATTCACCCGCCCATCCTGCGTCCACCACGCCAGATCAATGTCAAAATCCAGGCTGACTTTCACCTCCCATTCTGATGGGCATCTAACTGCGTACAAACAGACTTTCAACCGATCCCTCCTTTCGCTATGTAAGCATCAAATCTTCATTTCAAGACAACCTTGCGTCTATTAAAATACACAACCACGGATAGAAGCATTTACGAAAGAGATCAGTCCTACCCGTGAAACCAACCCTTGTCCCAAGATTTTTAAAAAATCCGCGCTGCGGCAAGCCCTTCCCGGGCCAGCCCAGCCTATCACTAGCCTTTAATACATTCTGCTATTTCTAAAACAGAAAAAGAACCTTTTGAAGAAGAGGCTGCACGATACTTTGGCGCTTAAGCAAAATGACCTGGGTTGCTCTAGTACAACTACTAACGGAATTAAATGTATTTCATGTATCTAGTTCGTTTTTATACGAGAACTTAGGTGAACTAACTGTATTTCATGCATCAAAATTATTGTTTTTGGGACTCACCTCCCTTTCAACCGCTTTTTAAATACAGGAAATCCAGCTAATTACTCATTTTGCTAAAGAACGGAGTTATTAAATGTAACAAATCCAGTTATTTCACCAGTCGGTCGGCTATTAGTTTGTTCATCAGTTTGTTCAACAGTCGGTTCAGCAATTGGTTCATCAGTTACCATCAATTAGTTCATCAATCAAACCAGTCCCTACCTTCATTCGCCGTATCGAATGCTGCAAAAACCTTCCACTTTAGCGTCGGACACACCTTATAACAGCACCTTATCCTATCCGTTCCAATCCAAACGCAAAAAAGCACACCCCTCGGCCATGCCCAAGAGTGTGCTTCACATCTTACGTTTCACCAGCATATTCAATTGACTGCAGCTATGCCTGAACATATGGTATTTTCGCCGCTTCGTGCGGCACCCGGAGATCGATGAATTTCAATTGCTCCCCATCGTTAGGAGTATGGCTCCGGATGATGTCATGTTCATCCTGGATTTCGGCCTCGCCAACTACGGTCAGGTTCATTTCATTGGCATACTTCATTCGCTCAATGATCGCCAGCGTATCATCCTGTGAACCATCGTCCAGTATCGTAACCCGGAGCGACTGTGCTCTCAAGCAGCTATACCACATAAGCGCCCGCAAATACCACTCCATCTGGTTCTCATGATTATGAGCTACTAGAATATAGTGAACCTGCTTTCGAGAGCTCGTTTCATACTTTAAATACCTGCTGTGAAAAAAATGCACAAGCGCCCCGGCAACGCCATAACTAAACAATATCCAGACCATGTAAGGAATCATGCGACTCAACCTCCCTATGCGACAATATATGCCGCCGGAAGCAGGTCGGTTACTGGGCTTTCATTACATATCCCTGATAAGACGTATGCTTAAGATCCATCGTCGCATTCGAATCATGCTGCCTAGCTGTATGTACAGGCTTAACTGCTGCATTGTATCCTTGTCCAAAAAAGAACAGATGCGACCTCACTTTTCAATTTAAAGTAAATATTGGAAACTGATAAGCGCGAAAGACCCTTGCTGATGTCTTTTACGACGAATAAGCAAGATCCTTCCTTTTATAAAGTTACCCAACCGAATTTGATCGCGTTTATTACGGCTTGCGTCCGATCGTCTACATCCATCTTTTGCAAAATGCTGCTGACATGGTTCTTGACCGTCTTCTCACTGATAAACAGGTGCTCGCCGATCATTTTATTGCTGCGGCCTTCCGCCATCAAACGGAGAACCTCTGCTTCACGTCTTGTGAGCGGGTTGTCGTCACCGGCTACAAATTTCACCCCGGCTTCGCGGATGGCACTATCTTCTGCAATTGCCCCGGTCTCACTTAAATACTCCATCCGGCGCAGCTGCTGAATCAGTTTGCCCGTCACCTTTGGGTGAATAAAGGCATTGCCTTCAGCTACGGTACGAATCGCGTTAACAAGCGACTCCGCCTCCATATCCTTCAGCAAATAACCAGTAGCTCCTTTGCGAAGCGTCTCAAACACATAACTTTCGTCATCATGTATAGATAGAATAATTACTTTCACCTCAGGAAGGGCATCGCGAAGCTCTGCCGTCGCGTCCACTCCGTTCAATTGCGGCATATTAATGTCCATCAAAACGATTTCGGGAAATAACTGCTGGCATGCTTCTAGAACTTGGGACCCGTCGCCGCATTCGCCAACAACTTCGATATCTTCCTCCATGTTTAAAATCCGTTTAAGCCCCTCGCGAAAAAGTTGATGATCATCAGCCAAGAGAACTTTGATTGTTTGTCTAGTGTTAGAAATAAGATTATCCATCCTGTAACTCCTTCCTCTTCTCTGCGTTTGTCGGGATATGGATGACGATTTTGGTACCCAAATTCGCCGTTGATTCTATTTCCATTCTTCCTTCCAGCAATTCCACCCTTTCCCGCATGCCAATTAATCCAAAATGGGTGTGCTCTTTGTTCTTAAGCTCCAGCTGATCCACCTTGAACCCCAGTCCGTTATCTTGAACCATAATTTTAACCATCTGGGCTTGATACGTAATTTCTACGATGACATACGTTGGAAAGGCATGTTTTGCCGCATTGGTGAGCGCTTCCTGGACTAATCTGAATACTGCTGCCTCCATGGCCGAGCTAAGACGGTATTCCTTGCCCCTTGTTTCAAAGGTCGTTCGGATTTTTGTCTTCTCTTCATAGTCATGCACATATTTGCGCAATGTCGGAATGAGCCCCAAATCATCCAGCGCCATCGGTCTAAGATTAAAGATGACTTTTCGCATTTCTTCCAAGCTGGAGCGCACTTGTCCCTTTAAATCTATTATTTCGTCCTGGACCATCTTAAATTCCTGCCTAGCTAGCATTCTTTCTACAATTTCCGTCCTAAGCACTAGATTTGCGAGCAGTTGCGCGGGACCGTCATGTATCTCGCGGGAGATTCTCTTGCGCTCTTCTTCCTGGGCCAGTATTATTTTCAAGCCGATGATCTGGCGGTTTTTGGCAGATTCCAGAATCCGAGTAACTTGTCCCAGCTCCCCTGACAAGTATTCTAACACAACTCCCATCTGCGTGCCGATGGTCTCAGCCCGCTCGACGGATTTATCCACGTTGCGAGCCCTCTTTTGCAATTCATCCCGCCGGGCCTTCAGATACATTTCTTTTTCACGGTAAATAAGCAGGTCGAGCTGCAGCTGTGTCGCCTTCTCGTAAGCCTGCTTGATATCCTCTTCTTTATAGCGCACGAAATCCCGGCTGACTTCCGTCAGCCGGATGCGGGAACGCCGGTAATTTACCTCAAGCTGGTCAACTTTTTCCACGGTCTCCGCCGTTTCCTTCATGACCTGCTGAAGCTCGTTATTCAGCGTTTTCAGCTCATTTCGTGCCGAATCTAATATTTCCAGCATTTGCAGTTTGCTGTTCTCCATAACGCTTATAGCGTTCTTAATGACGCGATCTATAGCATCGGCTTGAAAGTCCAATTACACCTTCTCCATTTCCTTGTGTCCATATATGCCATATTTAATCATATCATGATTCAAGGGTAATGGATTTGGTTTTCTTTTCCCATTTTACATCGATACCAAGTGCTTCCGACACCAATCTCAATGGGACCAAAGTCCTTCCATCTACAATAATCGGTGAAACCGTCGATTGCTTTCTTGTACCGTTCATTGTAAATTCCTTCTTGCCTACGGTCAGTTCCATGACATTACTGCCCGACAGCACGGTAACTTTCTTGGACGTAGCGTTCCATTCCGACTGTCCGCCAAAATGATCGAGCACATATCTAATCGGTACATATGTCGTATCGTTTTGCAGCAGCGGAGCGACGTCGATGCCTTGTTTCTTGCCGTTAACGGTCAGAGATTTCTGGCCTACAGTCATAACTACTTTTGCGCTGGGGAGGCCGGTATCTCCATCCATAACAGGCGAAGTAAATTTAATATTATCAAAAGACACGCTTCCGGTTAAAGCACGCTCGTCCTGTCCTTCCTCCAGGTTAACAAGGTATAGCCGTTTCAGCTTGGCCGAAGGCTTCAGGCCTGCTGCACTCAGATCAACCGTCAGTGTCTTCCAGCCCGAGAAATTAAGCGGTTTGGCCAAATCCACGTACACCGCCTTGCCATCGGGATTTGCAAACTCTGCCCGCAGCCAATTCAGGCTGGAATCACCCAGCACATCTACCGACATTGCCGTCGAGCCGTCAGGAATGCCTCTTCCTGCAGTTCCATTGAATTCCGCATAGGCAAATTTATTGCCTGTCCCGTTCGTTAAGTCATAGTCAAGCTTAAGGATTTTGGAGTTCTCGCGTTCTCCCGTTCCTTGTACAACCATAGCCGTTCCGGCAGCTTCGGAAGGAAGTCCTTTAAAAGAAATCGGGTAATCCGTGTTCTCAAAGTTCTCCCAAATTTGCTCCTCCGCGGTTGATAGAACGATTGGCGTCGAACTGAATCCATCATATTTTGCCGTAGCATAAGCCACTTTAGCTCCTGCATTTACGGATTGCACCGTCAGTACGCCGCCGGATACCGCAGCCTTCATTCCTTTAAACTCCCAGGTCAAGGATTCAGCCGGCACCTCTATGCTTCGCCCGTCCTTCAGCTTGGCCTGCATTGGTACGGACACGCTAGTACCTGCCGCAAGCGGCGCATAGGTTGTCGTTGAAGCGAGACTATCCAAATCGCTGCCGCCTAGGACAGTCACTTTCATGCTTGCCTTCGCATCACCGCTAACCGCTGTAATTTGCGATGTCCCGGGCTTCACACCCTTAAAGCCCGCTCCCGTCCAGCTTATATTACCGTTATCCGCCTTCCAGGTTGCCTGAATCCCCGAAGCGTCCACCGGGTTATAGTAAGTGTCATACCCTTTCAGTGAATATTCTGCCGTCTGTCCAATCAGAAGCGAGGAGGCTCCGCTGACCTTAAGCCCCTTCAGCGTTCCTTGGGGCGCTGTTGTATATATGCCCAGCCCGTTGGCCACCGCACGCTGCGATCCGTCTCCATTGGACGTTGTGAAAGTCAAGGTCGCTTCATTCTCGGCTAGTGGACGATCGACCATCGTCGTTGAGCCTCCGCCATCCAGGTTGAGTCCCTTCCATATACCGATTGCAGCCATGAACTTCTGCAGTTCGGCCAGGGTCATGCCGGAGCTGCTATTGTTCTTCTCCGCAGCGATCAAATAGGCGTATTTGCCATCCTGGGAATAGCCGATCGCTGTGCGGGCAACCGCGCTGCTGCCGCTAATGCTGGTCACGGAGCGCGTGAAAGAGGATGGCTTTCCCTGGTCTACAAGCAGCGTATGCCCCCCGATCATCATTTTCAGGTCAGCCGGATTCAGCTCTTGACCGCTGCTAAGTGAACGAAGCCGGTAGTTTGTATCTAGTTGCTGCCCCACGTACAGGTTGGCGGCCACGAAATCGGCTGCCGTGCCGTGAGCCCGCAATATGTAGCCATCCGAAGGCACTGTGCCTGGTATAGGCGCTTTAATCGATATCTGCTGTACTACGCCGCCTTGGACGAGCACCTCTGTAGGTGTTGTAGAACTGTCTTTAGGGCGATCTTCGGACTTCCAGGCGCTTGTATATATATACATTTTATTAGCATGGCTGTAGGTCTTGTCTGGTTCTGTGATGTACGCTTCCTGATTGATGCCGGATAGCGGAAAGGTTAGACCGCTGTCAGTCATCACACTTCCCTGGAACTCAAACCGGTCGATAATCGGGGTCCGGTCATTCCGCAGGGCAAAGGCATACATCCCCGTCAGCTGCGACGGGCTCGTTACGACCGTTCCCTGGGATACCGCGCCGCCAAGCGCAACGCCCTGCCCTGTAGTCGAGAAGAAATCACCGTTAACGCCTGCTACCGCGCCAGTCTCTCTGGCCATTCCCTGAACGGACTGCCTGGTCGTTACCTGCCCCCCCTTCCCTGTCATGACATCCAGATGGACGTAAGGATTTGTCAAATCGACTTGAATGACATCGGCAAGCACCTTCACCGATTTGCCGGATCTCGTAGTCGTATATTGATATTTTAATAGCTTGGCGCCAGACGTAATGTATTCTTCACTTAATTTCACCGCCTGCTCTGAAGCCGCATGAGCCGTTGAGGCAGGCCCAAACCACTCTGTCCCAACATTCCACACAGGCTGAATCCATATCATACCGGCCAGCGTAACAAGAATAAGCTTCTTCCCGTTTCTGACAGCAAACCGAACCAACTTCGTGTCTTTGCGAACTACCATTGTAATTTATTACTCTCCCATCTGTATGCGTTATGCCAAAAATCGATCCCTATTCTTCCATTCTGGGAATCTAGTACATAAATAATAGACTACTTTTAGACGGAAAAGTTACGCAAAAGTAACAAGATTGATAAAATGGAACGAAATCAGGGACGATTAGGAGGAATGGAATGTGCCGTGATGGGGCGAGTCGTTCTACGTAGGTGGGGATTGATGGGTAGGTGTTGAGGGGTTGGTTCGATGGGTTGGTTCGATGGGTTAGTTCAATCGGTTTGCGGGAAGGGGCGACAAGTTGATGTCAGTGGTAGCTTGAGGCTATGACAATGGCAGAATTGAGTAGGCATAGAATGAAGCAGGGTAGGATGAAAGGAACGGATAAATTATAATAGAATTATGAAATGCAATAGGTTGAAGTGATTGGAATGAGTCGGATTGGAGTGATAGGGAGGAATTGTAACATCACATGCTGCTGAATGAACGGAAATAAGCGATGCGGAACTTATTATAGATGATAACAATTGGATTTACTGTATCTATTCTAAAGAAAATACTCGATGAAGAGAATTTAATTGGATTCACGGTGCTTAAATCAATCACAACAGCAACCTTTACATTTGTAAGCCGTTTTAAATACTCCAAATCCAGCTAAATTCAGCCTATCATGAAATTAAGTTAAATTAATTGCAAGAATTCCATTTAAATTACCGTTACCATACCGTATACCATCATGCCATTATACCATTATGCCGTTATGCTGTTGTACCGTTATACCGTACCGTACGCCCTATGCCGCTATGCCCCTATGCCATCCACTCCCCTTTTTAACAAGCCTCCCATCCCCTGCAGGAAATAATATATTCCACATCTGTACCGCTAGCTAAATGCGATACATATTCGTATAATGGTGATATACATGACGAAGAACGTCCTGTCCCTTAAAAAGTGGGCAGGACGTTTTTGTATGCTTTAGTGTATGTTCTAATATCCATCAAATTTGATCGGGAGGCAGGTAAACATGGAATTCGAAAAAGCCCACAGGCAGTTTATTAACAATCATATTTTGCGCCGTAAAGGAGAACGTAGAGCTCGTCTTGAGAGAGGCCACGGACATGGAGAGACACTCTTTCTGAAAAATGTCTGGTGGCCCCTGTATAGAAACCTCGATCATCTTCATCCCGAGTACGAGGTCCCAGATTGGCGCGGGCGCTCCTACTTCGGTGATTTCGCCTTCTTACCAGGGCATTTAAGATTCATACTTGAAATTAAAGGCTATGGTGCGCATGTTACCGAGATGGACCGGACCAAATACAGTAATGAATTGAATCGCGAGCTTTACTTGCAATCACTGGGCTACCGAGTTATATCACTAGCATACGATGACGTTGCCAACAGGCCCGAAATATGCCGCAACTTGCTGCAGTTGCTTTTCAACCGTTACCTGACACAACAACAGCCTCTTAAACCAAGCGCTTTGGAAGAAGCAGCAGTTATTCGCCTTTGCCTAAGTTCTATCCAGCCCATCCGCCCCAAGCAAGTAGCAGATCATCTTTGTATCGATCATCGTACGGCCATTCGGATTTTACGTTCACTAACTCAAAAAGGATGGCTTCGCCCTATTTACTCCGGCGCAGGATTGCGCGTACATCAGTATCAACTCAATAGAAACGCTTGGGACTTAATAAATTGACTTTATGTTTACCTGATTTAAGATATCAGCTTGCGCACGTGTAACCTACTATTATAACCCGACTCCTATGACTTGCTGACCTGCCCCTTAACCTATTCTTGTGATTCACTTAGTCCGATGATTCACTGACTCCTATGACTTATTGACCACAACTTACTAACCCTTATAACTTACTGGGCCTTATGAACAACGTGGATCGAACCAGTCTGGCTCACTTCCATAATCGCAATAATTAGATTTAGATGGATTGCCCGTATCTGTTTTAGCCTTATACCATGACTTAGATAAAATAGCTGGGTTTCGTGTATCTGCTGCATTGTTTTTTGGACTGGCTTCCTTATCCAACTCATATTAACTACAAGAATTCCAGCCAATCACATACTCTGCGATAATGTTCAAACTTTACATATAGAAAATCCAGCTATTTTTGCGAGCTATCCTCCAATAAATCCAGCTAATTGCGAATCATTTTCGAATCGGCGGCGTACAGTAGTTTGTATACCAAAACATGTATTTTTAGATAGTCACTAACTTAGTTATTACAACAGCATGCCTGCGGAGCGGTTAACAACAACGGTTAGCGGATAGCCAATTATAGCGGTTGCCACGTCTAGCGGGCTAACTGATAAACATAAAAAAACGCCCTGCCATCTCTTAAAATGGAAGAACGTTTTTCATGGCCGGGTCTGTCAAGTGCCCCTGCCACACGGGTCCTTACATAATGAAGCCTTCTTCAAGCGCCTCTACGGAACGCTCTACTACGTAAAGCTGAATTCGAGCCAGCTCCTTCGCCAGTTCCTGCTGCGTCAACATGAATGCTGACTTGTCATAATCATGACGAGAGATTAATCCATTGTCGAATCGCTTTGTCATGTGTATACTATCTTGCTTTGCGTTATTATAATCGTTTACTGCATTTTCGTAAGCCTTATAAGCTAAATCTGCATTACTATACAGTTCATCAATTTTTTTGTTAAGCTCGATCCGCGTTTTCTCAGCCTGCTGTTCTGCAATACGCACATTCAGTTCCAGCAGATCTTCCTGGTCCTCATTGGTAGTACGGGTATGACTCTCTTGATGTTTTGCCAAGATGATGGAGTTCCATTGCCGCTTCATTTCAAATGATTTTTCCAATATACGCTCCCGCTTCAATTGGCTGATCGGCTGCGGGGTGAACTCCGGCAGATCTGCCAGCTCGATATTGGGATCATAGACGATGCCAAGGTCAAAGCTGAACTGGACTAACGCCAATTCATATTTGTTTTTTAGTCCATCCAGCTGCTGCTCCTGCTTTTGAATTTCCCTTTGCGCTTCAGTAACCTTGACCGCCGAAGTCATGCCCATCTCCTGCAGCAGTTCGGCTTTTCTCAAGTCGGCCTTCAGGACCTCCAAGTACTCTTCGGCCACAGTCCGTTGTTTGTCGAGCGAGAGCAGTTCCGCATACTGCGAAGTCACCTGCAGCTTAATTCCTATGCGAGCCTCCTCCAAATCAAGAACTGTATTGGCCTGCTCCATCTCAATCTGCTTTAAAGCAAGAATCAGCTGGTCGCGTTGCCCTTGCAATTGTTTGTTCATCGCATCGGCAATATTGCCAACACCATTCAATAACTGATTCACAACCATATTAGTTTCTAGCGTCGGATACAAGGATGGCAGCATCTCCTCCGGAATCTCGCCATATTTCTCCTGAATCTCCTCAATGGATTCCGGTAATGTATAGGAGCTTCCCGCCCCTCCGCTGGCATTATTGAGCTCTTTTTGCTGTTCTTTAAGGCTTCCTTCATTTAATTTTACAGCCGTCAGTTTTAATGTTAATAGTCTGTAATTCAGCGAATGATCCAACGATAACTTCAACACCTTATCCAGATCCAGGCGCTTAATGGGCATTAGGGTGCCCGAATCGATAAAGGAATCCTTTAACACCTCTTTGAGAGTCGCTTCCTTCCCGGTACGAATCGTGTTGTCTTCGTCCGTACTGGCGGCATGGACTGCTACCGGCCCCGCTGATAAAAGACTCAAACACAGCAGTGACGATATCATTGCCGATAGACTTTTTTTCATAGAAAAATTACCTCTCTCTCCCAAATCAGACTAGTCATATCGCTCCCATAATATCATCAGAAAATGGAGAAATCAACTTTTGCACCTTCGCTTGACAAGCGCGCCACGACTGGGTTACTTTAAAGTTAAAAAATTTACTAGGGGATAAACTTAGGAGGAGAGGAACTGGATGAAAGGACGTTGGCCGGCTCTATTTTTAGCCATTTCAATGATGATGTTTACAGCAGCATGCGGTTCAGCTGATAACGGGACGGCATCGGGAGAAGTAGCAACCGCCGTACAGGTCATTACTATTGAGAAAGAACCTCTGAATGCAGAGTACAATTTCTCGGGAACGCTGAAGCCCGAACAGGAGGCAAGCATTTCCTTTCAAGTTGCGGGACAGATTGAACAGACGCTAGTGGAAGCAGGCGATCCTATTAAGGCAGGGGATGTCCTTGCTGTCATTGATGATGAGAATGCGCAATTGCAGCTGAAGCAAGCACAGAACGGCGTAGCTCAGGCCGCCGGTCAGCTCAGCGCCGCCAAAGCGGGGGTAGAAGCAGCACAGGCTCAGGCCAAAGTGGCCAAAGCGCAGCTGGATACAGCCGAGGCCAACCTTACTGCCGTGGAGAAAGGCGCCTCCGCCCAGAAGCTTGCTCAGACTCAGAATGCAGTCGCCATGGCGCAGAGTGCCTACGACAAATTCCTGGCAGATGAAGAGCGTTATGCGAATCTTTATTCTGCCGGACTAATATCGCTGGATGATTATGAGAAATTTCAACTGCAGCTTAAAGATGCCGAAACATCACTGGAGAACGCCAAGCAAGTGCTATCTGAGCTGACCGAAGGCGCTACTGCAGAGCAGCGCAAGTCGGCCCAGGCTGGTGTTGAACAGGCGAAAGCCGGTAAAAGCGCAGCCGAGGCAGCCGTAGAGCAAGCTAAAGGCGGACAAATGCAAGTACAAGCGGCATACGACCAGGCCATGATCCAACTGGAGCAAGCCCAACTGGCATTAAGCAAAACAAAACTGACCGCTCCGATAGACGGCGTTATTTTGAGTAAAAGGGCGGTCGTTGGCCAAATGGCTCCCGCTGGAGCTGAAGCCTTTGTCATCGGCACGATCGACACACTGATGGTTCCGATTGCCGTTCCAAGCGAGCAAGCTGACCAGTGGAAACCAGGACAAGTGGTTGCACTTGAGCAGAACGGAAGCAAACGGCAAGGCACTGTCATAAGAGTCTCCCCTGCAACCAATCAAGGAACAGGAACATTAACTGTGGAAGTGAGCGTTCCTAATCCTAAGCAGGATTGGATTCCAGGACAAGTGGTTCGTGTAGGCCTGTCCTCCGCCGGGCAGGAAGGTATTTTTGTACCAGCCGGAGCGGTAGTTAGTAACGGTCAGGAACCTTATGTGTTCAAACATGTCAATGGCAAAGCCGTCAAAACGGTGGTCGAATTAGGTGCCCGTATCAGCGAGGATAACCGCTTGAGCATTGCCTCGGGGCTTCATGAGGGTGATGTCGTTGTCAGCATCGGGGCAGATCGCTTATTTGACGGAGACACGATTACGGTCGTGGAGGATAATGCAAAATGATCGAATATACCATACGAAAAAGAAAGATTACCCTCTTATTATTTATCATTTTAATTATATTCGGTATTTTTAGCGCGACTACACTCCCCCGTCAGGATATGCCTGACGTCGTGTTGAAGCAAGCTGCAGTCATAACTGTTTTCCCGGGAGCTACGCCAGAGCGGGTAGAGCAGTCGGTTACTAAAATTTTGGAACAGACGATCAAGCAGGTTGAAACGATCGAAACGATTGAATCGACCAGCTCAAGCGGCGTTTCCTCCATTATGGTATATGCTTATCCGGATGCAGACGCAGCTGCCACATGGGATCAATTGCGAAAAAAGGTGGAGGATGCCACCGCCGATTTGCCCAATGGCGTTCATAAACCTATTGTTAACGACGACCTGATCTCCTCCTTCATTGGTTCCTATGTAATCTCTGCCGATAATCCAGATACATTGTATGCTCTCAGTGATCTCATGATTGAATGGCGGGATAAGTTACGCCAGGTGAGCGGCGTTGCAGATGTAAAAATCGAAGGTATTCCTGAAAAGGAAGTGAGCATTAAGGTCGACCTCCAAAAACTAGAGCAATACGGCATTCCGTGGGAGCAGGTTGTGCAAGCTGTAACCAATATGAATAACCGTACACCGCTCGGCTCGCTGGATTATGACTCTCGCAGCTATGATTTGGTCGTCTCTGATATTGCTGATGCCGAAGAACTGAATGAGGTACTCATTAGCAGAACGCAGACCGGATCTCCGGTATATTTAAAAGATGTCGGTCAGGTTCAGCTGGCGGACATGAAGCCGGCCTATCTTGCTTATTACAACGGGCAGCCTGCCATCTCCATTAATGTGTCCGCACAGACCGGTTCGGACGTGCTGACCATGGATAAATTGATTTCTCAGAAGCTGGATGAGCTTAAGGGAAGCTTGCCCAGCAACGCACATTTTTCTCCGGCCTTTGGTCAAAAGGAAGTCGTCAGTAAAATGTTCAGCGAGCTGCTTCAGGAGATGCTGGTCGCCATTACTGCTGTTATTTTGGTCTGTACATTAGGGCTTAATCTAATGACGTCGCTAATCGTGGCTGCGGCCATACCGATTTCCATAGCGATAGGCATGATCGCGATGCCTTTCACAGGAATTACGATCAATGAAATTTCTATCGTAGCTTTGATTATTGTACTAGGGATTCTGGTCGACGATGCCGTCGTGGTCAACGACAATATCGAACGCAGATTAAGCGTACTGGGGGAAAGTCCCGAAGTCGCCTCAATCAAAGGCGCAAAGGAAGTATCCGTATCTATCCTGACTGCCACCCTATCGACCATTTTTGCATTTGCACCATTGCTATTTCTAACCGGGGATATCGGTTCCTTTATTAAGCCGCTCCCTATTGTCATTTCCTGCTCCATGTTTGCTTCCATGATTATGTCGCTAACCATCATACCGATCTTCCGCCAGTGGCATGAGAACCGGCGCAGACAACGGGCAGCCAATAGCAGGGCTGCAGATGGAGAGGTCACAGATCAGCCGAATAACCCTGCTTCAGAGGAGGCAAAGCCAGCAGGCTTGCTCGGCAAACAAATTCAATCGTTAACCACATGGTATTCCGGCACTCTGGTCCCGAAAGTACTTAAAAAGCCTAAATTGTACGCAGGCATAGGCCTCTTAATCGGAACAGCCTCCTTCAGTTTAGCTTTGATCACACCGATAGATTTATTCCCTGAGTCTGAGGATCCTCATGTTAGCATTAATGTAGAAATGCCTGTAGGTACATCCTTCCAGGAGACTCAGCGCATGGTGAACAATATATCCCAGTGGGTGGAGAAGCAGCCCGAAACTGAGTTTGTCAGCGTGGGTGTAGGCGGCAAGGCTCCCCAGTTATATTCTGACATTACCAATGCCCTTGCCTCTTCAGCTTCTGTCGGACAGATTTCTGTTATTGGCAAACCGGGTTTATTTAAATTAGATACAACCGTCTCCGCTTGGGAAGCGGAGCTGAAGCAGCAATTCCCAGGCGCAACAATTTCGACCCACGTCCCTAGACTCGGAATTCCCGTAGGTTCTGCGGTTTCCGTCCGGATTGCCGGTGAAGATCTGGGTACGCTGCAAAAGCTGTCACAGCAATTAAAAGAGAGAATTTCCAAGTTAGACGGCGCCACTGGAATCAAAGACAATTTCGGAAACCAGAGCTATACGCTAGAATTTGAAGTTAACAACCAGGCCATGGACGAATATATGATCGATTACAGCACGCTGACGCAAACGCTGCGGCTCATGGGCGATGGGCTTGACATCGGTGACTTTGATACAGGCAAGCAAATCGTCGATATCAATTTTCAAGCTTCGGCTCAAGGGGCAAGTCCCAACGAATTGTTCCAGCAAATTTATATTACCAACAAACAAGGGGTCCAAGTTCCTTTAGCACAGCTAGCTGAAATGAAGTCGGCATTTACAACGCAAAAAATTCAGCGTTATAACCTTGAACGTATGATCACAGTGGAAGCAAATGCGGTTGGAAAAACAGCATCTGAGCTAAACGCCGAGGTACGCGCTATTTTGAATGACATGGTTATTCCAAATGGGTATTCGATTGAATTTGGCGGTGAAACTTCAGATCAGGCGGATATATTCGGGGATTTGGCTATACTGTTCGTCGTCGTCATTTTCTTAATCTTCATTATGATCACGATCCAGTTCTACTCCCTATCGGCACCGATTATTATTATGACCACGGTATATCTGGCTGCCGCCGGCGGAATCATTGGAATCTTTGTCTCTGGATCATCCATTGGCTTCATGAGTATAATGGGGATCATTTCACTAGCGGGTATTGTCGTACGTAACGGGATTGTCTTCCTTGAGTTTATTGAGGATGCGCGGCGGGAAGGAGTCGGTTTGTACGAAGCTGTCATCTCCGCAGCAAGCGCTCGTTTCCGTCCTATCGTACTCACTTCGTTTACGGCCATGTTCGGAATGCTGCCATTGGCGATCACAGGAAGCATCTTGTTTAGACCTATGGCTTTCACCATTATATTTGGATTGATGTTCTCGACCGTTCTAACGCTGGTCGTCGTGCCTTCCATATACATGGTAGTCGCGAATTGGAAGGACAACCGGCGTAACCGCAGACAGACTCCAGACCCATCTATCTCTACAGCTACAGATAGCGTCTCCATGTAATCGGCGGCCTCACTTGCAAATTTACAGATTTGCAGGTGAGGTCACCGCTACTTACTTTAATGAAAGGAACCCTTAAATGAATAAGGATAAAAAGGAAGTTATTTTACAAAATGCTTTGCGGCTTTTTGGCGAAAAAGGATTTGCATTGACCACAGTTGATGAAATCGCCAAAGAAAGCGGGATGACCAAGCCTTCTTTATATAAGTATTTCGACAGCAAAGAGACATTGCTGTTAGAGAGCATCTCCAATTTAAGCAAATCATTGGATAGAGAGGTTACCAAGCTGTATCGTAACTTAGAGCTTACTCCCAGCGAACGTCTTGTTGAGCTTATGGCAACTTACTTGAAGGTGGTCCTGAATCATAACTTTCAAACATTGATGTTCAACATGTTCAACATGCCTGCGCTAAAAAATTCAGGCGACGAGAAAATTCGAAAAGCATGGACGGATTTAGAGGAGAAATTCTATCTTTGGTTTGAAGATTGCATCACGGATACGTACGGAAAAGATATTGAGAAGCATGCTATGGACATCATCTTTATCGCCGGCAGCATTTTATTGGAATATTTCCGGCTTATAGGTTCGGATGTCCCTGATCGACAATGCCGAAGCCTTGCTATATATGTCGGTCAGGTTATCCACATTCTAGTCGAAGGGTTTAACACTCCTGAAATGCGCAATGTTTCTCTGTTCGAATTTTCTCCATTAGACAAAAAAGAGAATTGCAAAGTCAAGAACGCTATTTGGGAAACCCGCCGGTTACATGAGGTGTTCGAGGAGTTAGACAGCCGTATTAGTAACAACCCAATACTAACTGACACAGAGAAAGCGAGCTATGGCGAGGCTCTGAAGAAAATACGGGAGGAATCTTTTGAGTCATCACAGAACAATGTGGTCTTAGATGCTCTGGTTCTATATTTAGAGCAGGTAGAATCATTAAGGGAAGCATGTACGGAGCTGCGAGCTTTGATGAAGAAGTAGTTAATTAGACCATTGCATGATACCGTCAAATCATTCTGTAGGGTTAATAAATGAGCCTAAGGCGTTCGCCTTAGGCTCATTTCTCTATATATAATTCAACTTCTCCAATACTCGTTTCAACATTGCAGCAGCTTGAGCCCGAGTAGCGTTGCCCTGAGGCTGGAAGGTGTCAATGGAGACCCCCTGGATAATTCCTTCCTTTACCGCTTTGGCCACGGTTTCCTTGGATTGAATTTTGCCGTTATCCTTAAAGCGGCCCAGCAGTTGCGCGGAGGTGAGTCCGTCTAAGGAAATATCTTGTCCCGCATAAGCCATCGCACGAACTAGCATGAGTGACATCTGCTCTCGGGTAATGTGGCTGTTCGGCTTAAACGTACCGTCCATGTTTCCGGCAATGATGCCTGCTTTGGTAGCTGCCCCGATATAAGCTCCTGTCGTGCCTGTCGGAACATCCGGGAAGCGACGGGCGCTCGCTTCATCTCCTTCAAGCCCTAAGCCTTTAGCTATGAAGACGGCAAATTCCGCCCGGGTAATATTGCTATTCGGCTCGAACTGGCTGCCTTGCCGGCCATCAATGATGAGCTTGCCGGCCAGGTTATTGATGTTCGCGCTAGCCCAATGGTTCCTAGTATCGCTGAAATAACTGTACCCTAGAGCAGGGCCAACGATGATATTTCCACCTATTTTACCATTGAAAATAACATAGTTGCCGCTATTCGTCACCTTTGCAGGAACGAAAGAAGAACTCCGCGACGATAAATTATATTTAATAAGGGATATCTGCGTCTCCGCAATTGGGTTTGACACACCTGGATTCACTACCCGGAAATGCACACGGCCTGAGTGGCTGACGTCTACTGCATCTTGAGTAGACGTTCCATTATAGGCATATACACTTATTTGGACCGGATCCCCATTTGGCGTGACCGTCACACCATTGCTGTAATTCTGCGTCGGCAGCTGAACTCTGTCCATCGGCTCGATTTGAATCGTAATATACGCAGAATTTAAATTATTAACGAGCAAGGAACGTGAGATTTCCGGATACGGTATTTTCTCGATCGGAAGCTCATACATTACATTTTGATGACGAACAGCTATGGATCCTGTTTTGCCAAGACCGTACATATTTACGATTGCGCTTAATGGCCAAGAGACCTCTGCCACTTTGTCCGTATTAGGAACCTCGAATACTAGCTTCTTGTTTAGGGCATTACCATTAATGAGGAATTGAAAGGCTTCCTGCAATTTAGCTTCATCAATGTTATATTTTCTGATGTTCTGCTGTTTGTTTAAAGATAGGCCCTCCCGCACCTGCGCGGTATTCAAATTAAGCAAATATCCATTCAGATCAAAATCCGACGATGGAAATACCGTCATAAACGATGGCAAGCTAGCATTTCCTGTGGAAGCGCCCGGGCTTCCAGCGGTAAGATTCTGTACGGAAATGCGGCTATAGGCTTGCAGCGCTTTTCCGCTGCTGTCATATAACGGCGCAGAACCCGGCATATACGAGAGATCGACTACCTGGCCTGCGTTCACGGATGTGCCTAACTTAAGGGTAATCGTGTCGCCGCTAATGCTCACCGATTGAACCGTCCGATTCGACTGATCCACATTCACGCTAAATTGATTGGCCGATGCAGAGCTGCCCGATCTCAATGGAACATTGTAGGTGATAGTAATTGTATCGCCGCGAATGACTGCGGAGCGGATACCTTCCGCCACCATGTTATAACTCACAGGTTGCAGGTTAATATAGCCTGCAAGATTACCGTTCAAATCAGCAATTCCCCCTGAAGCCGAGACATAGGATAAAGTTACATTCTGATCTTTGGAGAAAGAAGAAGCAAGTGTCAGAATAACCTGGTTAGTCACAACCTCAATCCCTGTCACATATACCGGGGAATTATTGACCAAAACAGAGTACTGGCTCTTCATCGGGATGCTTGTGCTTCTCAACGCTTCATTATAGGTAATGATGATTTTGGACCCGGAGCCCTCGACTTTTGTAAATTCCGGCGCTTTATTATCGTTATAATTCCGGACAAAATAATCACTGAATGCAGCAATATTCTGACCGCGGTAGTCCTGCAGCGGATAAGATCCCGGCGTGTAGGATACTTGAACAACGTCGCCATTCGATACACCGCTGCTTAAATATAAATATACATAAGCTCCGCTTCTGCTGATTCTATTAATTCCTTTAGTTTGATTACCAGCAGTTACCTTAAATTGCTGATAAGCATGGGTAGATACATCCTTCAGACTTTCACTGAAACGCAGCGTCAATGTGCTGCCCGATATATAGCCCTCTTCCGGCTTCGGCAGCACGGAATCGATGCCATTCGTAACTTCTCTGTCCGAAAAAGCTGCCGCTGCATTTCCAGCTAAGTCTTGGATAGGCCGGACACTGCCACTTGTATAACTAATACGGATATTTTGCCCTACAGCTACTCCTGTTTCTAAGTATACATATACACTGTCCCCAGAGGTGTATGCGCTGCTTATACGACGCTCTTCACCATTGACGGTCACCTTAAAGCTGGAGGTATACAAACTATAAGAAGTATCCAGTCTTTCATTGTACAACAGCCTGATCGTTGTATTCGATTGCATTGTAGCTTTCTGGAGGACTGGCGCCGTCTTGTCTACCCCTGCAGTCTGAAATGACCATCTATTCGTGCCTGTTAGGCCAGCATAATATATAGAAGAGTTCTGGGCATCATAGATACTATTGCTTGGAATTTCAACGTAGTATCCCGTGCCCGATTCCAATAAACTGCTTGGAGTGATCGTTACTTGGTTTCCGCTAGCAGTTACCGTAATGGGTACAGAAGCATTATTGGATGACTTCTTAAGCGTAATTCCCCCATTAGTCACGCTGCGATTGATGTTCACATTGCGATTAAATGTGATAACAGGCTTTGTGTTTACGTTGGCGCTATTACTGCCGTTTACAGGACTGAACGTAGTTGCGGTCAATGCTGTTGTCGCTGCATTCGCTGTTGTAAAAGACCAGCTGATCGCTGATGAATTTACACCTCTAGTTTCTCCGACAATAAATGTTCCTGCTGGAATTGTAATGGTGTATTTGCTACCATATTGCAAATTCGTAGGCGGTGTTAAAATCATGGAATTCGTATAAGTTGCCTGAGTTACGGTAACGTCCATTTTTTCAGTATATCCAGAGACTTGCCTAGAAATCGTAAACGTTTTTTGGCCATTCGTCCGCACCTTGTTATTGCCGAACTTTACTTCCAATTTTGTAGTTACAGGTACTGCCGTACCTGTAGGACTATAGGTTGTCGGAGCGCTGCTAATCGCTGCCAGCAGTCCTTTGCTGAGCAGCATATTTCCTGTGTTCAGTGGCATAGAAGCCGTTGCCACCGGTTCACTTAAGCTTTGACGATGATTGCCGACAGCTCCTGCAGTCGCTCCCAGTAACATGTTCATCATCAACACTGCAATAATCAGAATCGAGATCCTTCTTTGCATTTTCACGTTCCCCTTTCCGTCCGATCCATCATTCTGTATATAACACCGCTTCCTCGCGGCTGCCAAATACACACCTATGTATATTAACGGCAAATGAACTCCCCAAGTTTAGAACAAAGCGTAAATTTATCGACACAAACAAAAAACGGATACTCGAATTGCATAATTGCAATCAGAATATCCGTTCTGTGGTTTATGAATAACTCTCGTTCTTAAATACCTGCTTGGGCTTTCAACGTCTCTGCTTTGTCTAGACGCTCCCATGGCAGATCAAGGTCCGTACGGCCAAAATGTCCGTAAGCTGCTGTCTGACGGTAAATTGGACGGCGTAGATCCAGCATATTAATAATACCTGCAGGACGAAGGTCAAAGTTCTCACGGATGAGCTCAACGAGCTTCTCTTCTGGAATTTTGCCTGTTCCGTACGTATCGACGTTGATGGAGACAGGAGTCGCAACACCAATCGCGTAAGCGAGCTGAATTTCCAGCTTATCGGCCAGACCGGCAGCTACCAGATTCTTAGCAACATAACGTGCTGCGTAAGCTGCGGAACGGTCTACTTTTGTAGGATCCTTACCCGAGAAAGCACCGCCGCCATGGCGAGCATAGCCGCCATACGTATCTACGATAATTTTACGTCCGGTAAGCCCGGCGTCACCTTGCGGTCCGCCAATCACGAAACGGCCTGTAGGGTTGATGAAATATTTCGTTTGCTCATCGAGCAGCTCTGCAGGAACGACAGGCAGAATGACATGTTCTTTAATATCCTTCTGGATTTGCTCCAGCGTAATTTCCTCGGCATGCTGAGTGGATACAACAATGGTATCTACACGAAGGGCTTTGCCATCTACATACTCGATTGTCACTTGGGTTTTGCCGTCAGGACGAAGATAGCTCAGCGTACCATCTTTACGTACTTCCGCCAAACGGCGCGCAATACGGTGGGACAATGCAATCGGCAGCGGCATGAACTCAGGAGTTTCATTCGTTGCAAAACCGAACATCAGCCCTTGGTCGCCAGCACCAATATTTTCTGTTTCTTTGTCTACTTGAGCCGGATCACGGTGTTCCAGAGCTGCGTTTACACCTTGAGCGATATCCGCAGACTGCTCGTTTAGCGATGTCAATACAGCACATGTATTGGAATCGAAGCCGTATTTTGCACGGGTATAGCCAATTTCGCGAATTGTCTTCCGCACAAGCGCAGGAATATCCACGTATTCGGATTTGGTACTAATTTCGCCAATGACAAGTACAAGACCAGTAGCTACAGACACTTCACACGCAACGCGTGCATAAGGATCTTCTTTAAGAAAAGCGTCAAGCACTGCATCGGAGATCTGGTCGCAAATCTTATCCGGATGACCCTCAGTAACGGATTCAGAAGTAAACAAATGGCGTCCTTTGATGGACATATCAATCAGCCTCCCCATGTGGATAGTATGGCGTTTGCCTAAGTATCCAATACTAAAAAATATTGTACAATGCGCTTCATAGTTTGAATGGGCTACCCTGCCACATTGTGAGGATTCCCAAAATTAAGCTAACAGCAAAAAATGAACCTTTTCCGTAGCGGAAAAGGTTGATTTGACAATCCTTAAAAGTCATATTAACGCATTTGCCAGGTCATGTCAAAATAAAAAAAGACAATTTTAAAGAAAAATTATTCCACTAAGTTCCTTTGGGCATGGGCAATTAGTCTTTTTGTGATTTCCCCGCCGACAGAGCCATTCTCTCGGGAGGTCAGATGGCCCCAATAGCTTGAATATCCGGTAGTTGTTCCACCTGTGCCAAGCTCCCCTGCAAATTCTGTATCGGCTGAACCAAGCACTCCTCCGGAGCTGCTGACCGGCAGCCCGAATTCCGCCGCGATTTCATATTTCCATTGGTGTAATACCTGATGGCTTTCCGGGATAAGCTTTCGATTGCTTCTCGCCATTATTCGAAACACCTCCTGATTTATCTTGCTTTCAGGAGTAGTATGCTTCAATTTCAAGGGGGTAGCCATCTCAATGTTTGTTACTTACGGTGCTATCCTTCCATGGAAGGATGCTCCATAACCCATTCTATGCAAGCATTACTGAATGGAATAACCGCCGCGAACCATAACCGTCAGTGGATGAGTCTGGCCCTCCTGATGCTGAATGCCACGCCCCGCTCTTGGGAAAGATAACAAATGATTGTTCGTGACAATCCCACCGTTCGTAATATCCTTCCCATCCGTCAGGTCTGCTACGCCATTTTGATCTTCACTGTAAATAACGGCTTTACCCGCCCGTACCACAAATTCTGCACCTGCAGCAGCGACTAGCTTCTGACCAGGCTTGACCTCGACAATTTTAACTTCATCCGAGGAAGATGCTGCTGTGTTCCCTGCTTGGGCACTTGAGCTTGAATCAGTGCTTCCCTGCGAGGAAGAATTGCTGCTTCCCCCCTTTAAGGCCTGTTGAATTTGCTGATCTACATAACTTTTTGTCACAACAGGATCATCAGCGGTTCCTGGCTGATTCGTCACTCCGGCTCCTTCCACCTTCTCATTCAACAATGAACCGGCCCATATTCCTCCACCAATCAACATGGCTGCGGCTGCCACTTTCCATGTAGTCTTCATGATGAACCTCCTAATTAGGAATTGCATTTTTCAGAATCTTCCTGTCTATGAATCTCTTTCATCATAATAGGTTTAAAGGATGGAAACAAGCAAAAATCCCTCTACGAGGGACTTTTGCTTGTTATCCGTATTAAAACAAATCTTCATTTACAAAATATGCAGCCTTTGTTGCAATCTTCGTTTTCTCCCCTTGATAAGAATCAAAGATGGAGAACTGGAAGGCTCCAGATCTTGTCGTAGCAAAAATTTGATCATTGATTACAAATGAGAAGTTCTGATTGTTGCCTACGAGGAAATCCTTCTCGAGCTCAATTTCTTTTTCAAATCTTGCCCCGCTGGAATCAGTCACTTCAAGAATAAATTTATGCTGGAATTCGCCCATATCGTATGTCAAATCGCGCTTCAGGTCGTACTTCATCTTCACTTCCAAGCCTGCAGAATTCGTACGTCCTTCGATCTCCTTGATAGTTAAAGTGTATGGGAACAATTCGACATCTTTGAGCGTATCTTGAATACTTCTACTATCCAAATTCAATTCCATGGAGGAAGCATTAACATATCCTGTTGGTTTGCCTTCAGCTTCCGTGAACTTATCCTCTGAGATACTCTCACCTACAACCAGGTTCCAGTTGGAAACCGTTGTTCCTTTAGGCACCTTTGCGGAGAATGTGACCAAGCTCGACGACTCTGGTCCTACCGCATGCTTGACTTGATTTACATCCGCTTTGTAATATTGTCCATCATCAGTCAAGAAATAACCTGCCAACTGAGATAGGTTGGTTTGTTTATTTTCCAGATTTCTCATAATTACTTCGGTATAGATAATATCGCTAGTACTGCCCTTATACAAATAAGTCTTCCGCGTTTTCAGGTCGGATTTTCTGCCTGCAGTGTCCAGATTGAAATACGATCCTTCAGCAATTTGTTTTAGGCCACTCGTATTGCCGTAGTTAGAGAACATAATCCAGTTGCTTGTTTTATCGGTACCCGTCTTTTGCAGCAATTGTACCTGTAATTGAGAGAACTTCAAGCTGGCTGGGACATTAGCAACTACATATACGCTTGTCTTCTCACCCGCCCCAAGAATTTGGCTGGTATTCGTATTTACCAAATGGACGGTGCTGCTTAAAGCAGTTAAATCCATTTTGTAGGCTCCTGCAAATTCCGGCAGCTTAGCTGCTTTTGTACCCTTGTTAACAATTGTAATTTTTGTGGCGAGCAGGTTGCCATCATTCCATGGAAGCTTTTGAATCGCATCAAGCGTAACGCCAAATACACCATCATTATTTTTAATAGTGCGTTCTTGACCCTGTGCATACTGCATTTCCGTGTAGTCTGGCAAATTATAAATTGCTACTGGGTAACTATTCACCTGCGAAGGTGATGGTTCTTCACCCGATCCCTGTGAGCTGCCCGTTGGCGTTTTCATAACCAGATCGATCTGATCTTCATTCGCAATGACCGGTATGGTCCCATCTACGGAAATGATTTGTTCCTCATTTGGTTCTATGATCATACCTTCTAAGCCACTAGCAATAAGCGGGTATGTTTTCCCTCCAACTTGAACATCGAATGAATAATTAGGGATAGTAACCGTCTTATCTCCCTTGTTGGCAATAGAAAATTGAATTGAAAGGTCACTTTTCCCAAAGCTTTGATTTCTAGCAATACTAACTACTTTTGTTACAATGTTTGTACTATCAATTTTCAACAATCTCTCTTTATTAGCTGCTGTTTTAGAAGATTGTCCCTGTTTAGTTCCAAGACCCATAGAAGCTACAGGTATATCACTTTTCGCTGTCTCATCATTTTGAACCAGCAGCAACTGCAAATTATTCAAATTTACGTTTTTTGGAATCTTGGCGATCAAATTTAACGTCTTATTCTCTTGAGGATAAATCTTAATATTCGTGCTGGCTGCATCCGGTGTTACAGCAAAGGCAGTTCCACTAGGTGTCTGAACAACGTATTTAAGGCTTGGGTTGTCTATAGTACTTGAACCTGTATTCTGTAAATACAATGCGATATTTACATAGTTAGAATCACCGGATCCCAGAACGTTAACAGACATAACTTTCGCATTTGCTGAAAACTCATTTAAGGTTAGCTTCCTTGTTGTATTCACAGGAGTAGCTACAGCATATGTAGAGGGAATGTTTATGCTTCCTAATACTTGCTCATAGCCTGCCACACTAAAATCCCATTTCACGATTTGGAAATTTAGATCACTATACTTCAAATGCTTGGCTATTTTTGTCGTATAGGTAACGTTAACTGAAGATCCTGGTACAACCTTCTTCTTCTCCTTATCCGCCCCTACCACACTAACACTGTATACCGTACCAGATTTTGTTTTTACCTTCGTCCAGTAATCGATTAATGATAAAGTCTTGCTGTCATTATTCTGATACGTAAGGGTATACGTCAGTATGTTCCCATCGCCTTGAGATAAAATATTCACATTACTTAATTTCACAGTACTTTTACCTGAAATTTTAACTCCGCTTAAATTGCCTAGTGTCTTTACAGCTTGCGCGGCGGCTGCCTTATTATTTTGCGTATTCATTGCTGCATCTGCAGCTCCAGCGGCACTCTGGGTCATTAAGGCAGCTACAGCCAGTGAAGCTACAACCATCTTCGTCCTATTCAAGATTAAACCTCCTAATTAAAAAGTCGTATATAGTATATACGCATTAAATTAAAAAAAGTTCAAGAAAAAATTCAAAATGCAGCATAATTTGATTAAATCTTAATCTTTCTTGAAGATATAAAAAAAAGCGAGCCATTAGGCTCGCTTTTTTTACTTATTAATAAGTAGTGTTAGCTGTGAAGATTTCAACGCTGTTTCCATCGTTGATATCGTCTGTGATAGCACCTTTACCACCTTTGAATTCAATGCGGATTCTTTCACCAGCAGTGAATGGTCCTTGTACCTCTACGCGCAATTTAGATCCGTTAGCAGATACACTTAGAACAGTGTACTTAGTATCGCCAACTTTAACTTCGAACAGATCATTGATAAATGCAGCGGAGTACTTAGCACCTTGGTTCACTCTGATATCCTCAGTCATGTTGAAGTCAAAGTACACAGCATCTGTTACAGAACCAGGACCTACAGCAACTGAGCTGTCCTTTTTCTTAGGAGCAATTTTGTCTTTCAGCAGTTCATTTTCGTGTTTAGGAACTTTGTTTCCAAACACATCAGAAGCAGCACCTTCAGCAATATCTAGATAGTAAGGACCAGCTTCGGAAAGTTTGTTGGAACCTGTGAATTTCAGGATCAACGTCTTCTTGTCACTGCTCAACTCTGCACTGCTTGGAGTTTGGTCATTAACTTTAAAGCCAGTTCTGCTGTAGCTATTGATTTTAGCGCCGAATTTAACTTCAACTTTTTCAGTGGATACAGCTTCGGATTCCCCAACTTTAATATTGAATTGGCTTGCAGCAGCATCAATATTTTTAGTCAGTACAGAAGAATCGTTGCCATCTTTAATGATATTGCCTTCTTTGTCAGCAACATAATGAACTTCAACTGTATCGTTAACAACAGCTTTCATATCATCAGCAAAGTCACGTGCATCAAGACGAACACTATCAGAGTTGTAGATGTTTACTTTACCTTCGTAAACGTATCTCTTATTGTTCTTAACTACAGCGTACTTGTCAGCGATAAGAGCACTTCCAGTACCGCTTGTTGCAAGATCAGTAGAGAATTGAAGATACAGATAATTATCGTTATCGCTCAACCATGCACGCTCAAGTGTGTTATCACCCAAGTTGGCAGTGTTGATTTTGATGGATTGAGGAAGCATTGTGTTTTTCACGTATGCTCTGTCACCAATACCAGAAACTTCGAGTGTGTACTCTTTGTTATCGCCAAGATCGTTACCCAGGTTAACTTTAACTTGATTGTCAGTTTCAATCTTATCAGTATCAACAGCTAATTCTGGATGACCTTTGCTATCGATCCAGTCGATGTCAGCAATTTTGCCATCGCTGTTTTTGAGAACATAGTTCTCAAGATCTTTAGCATCATTTTCTCTTACTTTTTCACTGAATGTCAACGTTACGATATAGTCGCCATCTTTCTTCTCGACTTTGTTTTTGATGATCGTTGGACGAATCGTATCCAGTGTTGGAGTTACTTTAGCGTCGCGATCAGCTTTGTTATCGCTGTAATCTCTAACGCCTTTAACATAAACAGTGTTCTCATTGTAGTTCATAGGATCTTTAAGGTAAACTTTAACCTCATCATCCTTGATGTCATAGCTAGTAGCACCGTTTGAAGTAGTATTTACATAAATATCTTCAATGTCTTTGATCGTTTCGTTGAATTTGATTGTCAGTTCTTCCAAATCATTTGTTTCAACAGATACGATTTCAGGTGCTGCAGTATCTTCTGCAACATCAAATTTGTTGTCAACAGGAGCAATTCTCAGATCAGAGTAATCTTTTACGTTGCTCACAGCTACTGTGTGCTCGCCAACTGGCAGGCTTGCATTCACAATGACAGTGTTAGGGTATACATAAGTTACGGATCCACCAATAGTACCGCCATCGATTTCGTAGTTGCTGGAAAGTGTTGCATCAGCTGCTTGAACTGGCTCACTAAATACGATTTTGAACGCTTTAGTACCTAGTCCAACAACTTCTTTCACAGTCGGTGCAGTAACGTCTACAGGAGTGAACTTAACATCTGTATCAAACGTTACAGTACCATCTTCGTTTTTCACGTTGGAGATTGTAAGAGTAGTCTCGTCTTTGTTCTCAAGGCTTCTGCCAGATTGTGTCAACAACAATGTTACTTGAGTTTTGTCGCTGGACAATTTAGCGGAATCTACATCTACATTTTTGATTTTATAATTGCTCTTTTGTTCTGCAGAAGCTTTATCTACAGTACCGTCAAAAGTAACAACGATTTCTTTCAAGTTGTCAGCTTTAACAGTATCAACTTTTTGAGCCACAGTAGTAACATAAGTTACTTTGTGAGTGTAGTCATGACCGTTGTGAGAGAATTTCACTTCAGTTTCTTTGTTAGGCGCAAGAGCTTCGTCCAAAGTTACTTTCACAACTTCGTCGTTGGAGAGTTTGAACTCAACAACTTTACCAGCTTCAGACACTTCATAGGAAGCTACTGTAGGAACTTGGTTAGCTTCGTAGATTGCATGAGCTGCTACAACTACTTGAGCGCGAGTTGCGTTTGCTTGGTAGTTGATGCCGGACTCGATCAGGCCTTTATCAAGAGCTGCTTGAACATAGCCTTTAGCCCACTCAGTTGCAGTGTTGTTAGTTTCAGCTGGAACTTCCAGTTTCAACGCTTTAACCAGAACTACTGCCAATTCTTGAACTGTCAGGTTGTCGTTCGGTCCAAACAGTTGTTTAACAGCGTCTTTACCTGTCAGAATGCCAGCTTCAGTAGCTGCTTCGATGTACTTAGCTGCCCAGTGGTTAACACTGTAGTTTTGGTCTTTGTAAGTAGCTACGCCAGGAACAGGCTCAAGATCGATCGCTTTAACGATGATCGTTGCCAACTCAGCGCGAGTAATTGTTTTGTCAAGGCCAGCTGTTCCATCTGGATATCCAGTTACGATACCAGCTGCTTTCAAAGCATCAAATTGTTGTTGTGGAGTCAGCTTTGCATCAGCACCGAATGCTACGGAAGCAAACATGGAGAATGCCATTGCTGTAGACAAAGCTACGGATAAAATTTTCTTCATAACCTTTTTTTCTCCTCCTTGAATATCCTTCATATGAGAGTTTTCTTTAAATGAATAGCTCGTGTTACTCATTAGCCATTGCACCTCCTTTCCAGAGTCTTGAGCGAGTTCCTATAAATTAGGTCTGCGGTTAACCGCAGAAACTTGTAAACGAAGCAAACAAATAAACATAGAAATAGACGAGTTACCTAATCCTACCTAGACATTATACAATGTATACCAGCAACCGTAAAGCTAATTTTTCTAATAGATAGACAAGTTTCCCCATAAGGTACAACTTGGTTGTCTAATTTCGTCGCATGAATTGGTCATCATTGTAAATGCTCTACATCTTAAACGCAGCAGAATTCAAAAAGTTGCGCCCTTTTAAAAAATAATTTGCAACTTTGTTACTTTTCTAAGCTTATCCTCATTTACAACTTATTTCTTATCTTACCGTCTGACGGAAATTAGTATAACATACCTGTTTATCCCAGTCATTAAGCAACATTTTCCAATACCCATTATCATTAGCCTATGCGGTGACAGCGCAAATAAGACGTCCAATTGGACGCCTTATTCTTCTAAGAATAGAGAGATTATTCCATTATAAAGTTATCATCTAACCTTCATGGCCAGCTGGATAATCCGGGCACGCATTTGAGGATCTGTATTGAGTTTCGCATACATATCTTCAATTGCTTTCTTGTTGTCCTTGTAGGTCTTCTCATGCTTCATTGTCATATGCGACCAATCGATCAGCTCATTCTCAGCATCGCGCAGCGCGTTGAATGCTTCATGGAATCCAGTTTCTACTACTAGAGTTTCCATCACTTCCTGAGTTACCTCTTGGACTTTAGCCGCTTCTTCGATTCTTTTCTCCAAAACTTTCGATTTATCCTCGAATTTTGTCTTTGCTTTCATATAGCCTAGCTGAGCCTTCGATAGGATCGGTTTCATCTGTCCATATTCACCCTTTTGCTAAAATGTCTACTACTTCATTTGTTATTGTAACGTAATCCCCAACAAATTACAAAATGTTGTAATTGGAAAAAAGAGAGCCTTCCCGCATCACGGGCAAGGCTCTTCAAATAACTAGCTTAAGTTTTTAGGGAAAATCTTCGTACTCTTCTTAAGAAGCTCTACCGTAATCTTCCCTGCTTCTGCGCGGGTCATCGGGCTCTTAGGATTGAAGTTAAGCGAACTCTTCTTCTGTCCTGGAACGGTAACCGGCGTACCCGTCATAATCTTGGCTTTATAGACAGCCTGCACTGCTGGACGGGCATAAACATCGATCCGCGACGAATCCATAAATGTCTTCGCTAATGAGGATTGCAGCTTAGTGTCGTTAGCATCAAGCTTCAGTCTCAACGCTCTGGCAATCATAATCGCCGCCTGCTCTCTAGTCAGGTCTTCGTCTACTCCGAAATAACCTTCGCCAAGGCCAGAAATGATACCAGCCCTTGCAGCTGTTTCAATATAGGCATAGGACCACGTATTGGTCTTCGCCGCTGGAACGACGTCAAAGAACGTTTGATTGTCGTCATAGTTCAATGGTAGATTCAATCCCTTGACCAACAGTGTGGCGAATTCGCCGCGTTTGATCGTATCGTCTGTACCAAACGAATCGGAACGTAGTCCATTGTTCATCATGATACCTTTGGAGTATAGGGCATTCAACACTTCACGCGCCCAGCCATGGTTGGTGATGTCTTTATAGCTGCTTCTCAGCTTCATGACTTTATAGTAACCAAATTGATCAAATGGAACGGTGATGGTTCCTTTCTTCGTATCCACTTCACCGCCGATATTCTCCCATACACCGCCGTCCGTCAAACGGAACACTGTAATAGCCGTACCAGCAGCATCAACTACGTTAGGATCAAACGCCAGCGTTAATTCACCGCGTTGAGACGGCTTCAATCTGCGGGTTGCATCTACTCCCATAAAGCTGATCGGTTCATGGCTATCCGTGGATGGATACGAATACCACGAGGAATATGGAGGCAATCCGTTCATGGAAGGTGAATTGCCAAGCTCGCCGACTCCGCCGCTGATCCAATAAATGTCGGACACTCTGATAAAGTTGAATGTGTTTGCATTCATGTTGAACAAGCTGACTTCATAATCAGGCTTGCCGATTTTGCGATATCCGCTATCTTCTCCGCTAAGCGGATCAAAGATAATGTTACCATAGTCGTTTCTTCTTTCGACAACGCCGTCCGTCGGATCTGCAATCCCGAACAACAGCTTGTTGTCTGGATAGAACTTCACAACCGTATTTTTAGGTACTACAGCATTCTGCAGCACGGTTCCTTTAGGGAAAGACAATTCCAATTTCTTATTAAAGACACTGTATTTATTGCTTACTTTCTCTGCCATGAATTGCGAGTCTATGGCAACGGCGCTTGCATAGTAAACTCTAACGTCCGTACTGGACTTAACACCGTTACGATCAATCTCAATTTTAATCGTGGTCCAGCCATCCTTCTTCAGGCCGACATAATCCAGGACAAAGCGGCTAGTTGCATCAGCTGGCAGATCCGTGCGCTTCATCGCCTGTTCCTTGCCGATTTTCACGCTCGTCGCGCCCTCTGCTTCGATATCAAAGCGAACGAAGTTGCGGTTCACGATAATATCATTGCCGACGGTAGGTTGAGGTGCCAGAATACGGAACGCAGATACTTCACGCTTCACTTCCAGCTTTTGTGATGTGCGTGAGCCTGTTCTGTTGATCAAATCCAGGTTGTAAATATGCGCTGCTGAAATATCCTTGTCAAACTTGATGTCCCGGATCCGGAAAATAAAGTTGTTCTGGTCCCCGGAGAAGTCGTAAATCAGGCCATTGCTGCCATAAGTAGAACCAACATGGTGATTGTTAGCCTGATTCGTATCAATATCAAAGCTGAACATGAGCGTCGACCCGCTATAAAGCTCGACTCTTTCAGCGCCGCCTCCATGAAGAACTAGATCATAGCTCGTTCTGCCCGTGGCAAATCCTTCATCCGTTGGTGTAAAGTCTGTAGCCTGCTCAAAAATTTTGCTTAAATTGTTGCTGCCAAAATTCTCATAGAATACAGGACGATCCGTGCTAACCACCGGTGCGGCAACAGGGATAAACTTCTCTATCGTAGAAACGTTCGTATCGATAATAAAGAAGCGGATTGTCTCTGTAATTTCCGTTGGCGTAGTTCCCGTAGGATTCGCCCCCGTCGTTTTACCTTTTAACACAATAGTGTTCTGACCGTAATACAGCGGCCCATTATTATCTACGTTAAAATCAAGCTTAAACGCACCTGAAGTTTCATTCAGCCAGTTCCCTTGGTTGCCCGGCAGCTGTTCTACGCCGTTCACAAAGACCTGGTTGTAGAAGTTATGCGTAGATGTCCCGTCATTTCCAAAGCCGATATATTGGCCGTTTAACGAAATGACTCTCCCTGTAGACGAGCTTGAATCCAGCTGAATTGTCTGGCCGTCAAGCAAATCTGTCACGTAAATTCTGCTTCTTGAAACATAGGAAATATAAGCGTTGTAGTAAGCATCTACAGAACCATCAAAGTAAAAGCGTACTTGCTGCGTACCGCTCGAGAAGCCTGACACCTTATAAACAGCCTGGTTCGTCAATCCGCCTGGTTGAGCTGCATAAGTTAAAGTGACATCTCTCGTGCTTAGTGGTAGATAGGTTCCCTTCAATGCCGGCGTGCTTCCAATCGGCGCATCGCTTTCGACCAGGATGTAGAACTCAGAAGAACTTACCTGGGAATTGTTAAGCGGCTTCTTGGTAGCCAAGCCGTAGTTTGCAGTATTGCCGTCATAGCCTTCCAGTAAATACATGTTTTTAATCGTCATTTGCCCTGGCAGATATTTAAAGGAAGCCCGTTTGCTCGCTTCATATCTGTCCGTCGGGGAAGGACCGTAAGTAATCGCTACTTCAATATTTTGCAGACCGGTGCCGTCAAACGTAAAATCGCCGTTCGTCGTAAATGTGACCAAGCGATAAGTTGGCGTCTGCCCATCAGCTCCCGGAATGATCAAATCCTCTGAAGCCGTTGCCGTCAGCGAAACAGGGGCGGTCCCGTTTACTTCCACAAATAGTTCATTGTTTCCGTCAAACGGAACAGACTTATATGGAATCAGCACTTGACCGGTCAGAGCCGCGCTATCCGGTGCCTGGGCAACCGAAGGGATAGTTTGACCCAATAGATCAATTGGGTCGGCATAAGCCGAGTGCTTCAGACCGAGCTCTACGAAAGGCTGATTCTCGTCAAAGAAATACAGCTCTCTGGTCACCGTAACTTTACTCGTCTCGTTCTCAACAGCAATCGTTAGCGTATTCAAGCCTGGTTTAAGATCTATATAGCTGGAGAAAAACTCCTTTTGGCTATCGATCAGCGTCGCTTGTTGACCGCCGTTGCCATCGCCAATATCAAGTGTGATTTTCGTGGCATTTTCATAATTACCTCTAACGATAATCCGGCTGTTAGAGACGACTGCTCTTGCATCTTCATTTAAGCTGACCGGGCTGGAGCCGCCTCCCGGATACAAGACATTGGCACTCACCAAAGTTGGAACCCGGTCATATAAAATATAGAACGTATCGGAACGTTTATTATTGCCCTGGCTCCCGGAGAATGTAACCTTGTTGTAGCCAGAGAACAGGCGGAGATTAACCGAGAAACGATTATTCCCGTTATCCGTGATTCTGTCCGTGATGATCCGAGTGCTGTCAGGAGCCCAACCGCCGGAAGACGTCGAGTTCAGCTGCTGAACTGTTACCTCCAGATCGGCGCTTACCTGATTATAAGTCCCATCTACCAGAAAGTTTTCAGTAGACGAAACGCGGACGCTTTGTCTGCTTAATCCCAGTACCGGGTCAGTACTGTTCAAATCTAGCGAGTTTGTGCTTTGAAGCTTAAGGTCATCTGGAATAAAGTAGGATGGCGGTGTCGCCGCCTCCACAGTTTGTGTCAGGCCTACTGGAACAAGTCCAATAATTAAAGACATTAAGGCCAGCCACACGAATGACTTTTTAAAGCGCTGCATGCAGTAATCTCTCCTTTGCTTTGGTTTGCATTTGTAAATAGTGCTGGATCGCCCCTATTCATCACATATTTTAATTATCGGTGCCAAACCCTTAAATATTTAGAAGATACGCAAAAAGTATTTTACACTTTCTTTCATTTCTACAAATTATCCACTCTTTCAGCCTGGAAAGAACCAATAGAAGGTCTGCCGAGAACATAAGCAATTGAACAAAAAAAAGACAACCTTGCCATGCTTCTGCATGTGCACAGGTTGTCCAGTCATAAAATGTTTATCAGTTATACAATTCCAAAAGCCTCGAAAAATAGCAGTTCCCTCATTACTTCGAGCCGCGTTCCGCATTGGCCTTCATACGCAGACGGGCAAAAAAATCAAGCAGCGGGCGCTTGGTCTTGCCGATCAGCCCGATGACCTCGGCGCCGATTTGCAGGAAGAAGACCATGATGCAGATGACGACGAACGTAACCCAGTTCGCATTGTACATCGCTGCCGACGATTGAATAATGGCCAGCACCCCGAAGAACGCCGCGATACCGTAGATGATCAGCACCGTCTGACGATGGGAAAATCCAAGCTCGCGAAGACAATGATGCAAATGGCCTTTATCCGGTGAAAAAATTGGCTTCTTCTGCACCCAGCGGCGCACGATGGCAAACAGCGTATCTGATAAGGGTACGCCGATCAAGATGAGCGGCGTCAAGAACGATACGATCGCAATCTGCTTAAAACCGAGGAGCGAGAGCAGCGCCAGGCTAAAGCCCAAGAAGAGCGCACCTGAATCACCCATGAATATTTTGGCCGGGTGAAAATTGAAATACAGAAATCCGATAATGCTGCCAAGCAGAAGCAGGCACAGCAGCGCCACAACATCATTCCCCATAAGAAAGGCCATGACTGCAATCGTGCCAATAGCAATCGCCGATACCCCTGCCGCCAAGCCGTCCAGGCCGTCAATCAGATTAATGGCGTTCGTGACGCCGACGATCCAGAGAATGGTGAACGGGATAGCGATCCAGCTCTCTACCGATGAATATGAATGAAAAGGAATATTGGCGAATTCCAGCTTGATATCAAAACCGAATACGACAACACACGCCGTAGCAATTTGCACAAGAAACTTCAATTTGGCAGACAGATCGAAGCGATCGTCCAGCGCGCCAAGCAGCAGAATCATCGTCCCGCCAACCAAAAACGCTTTAACGAAGTTCGCTTCACGCACGGAGAATGCTTCCGGAATAAACGGGAACACGATAAAAAAAGCAACGATAAATGCCAAATATATTCCCAGTCCGCCCAATCTCGGCATGACTTTCGTATGCACCTTCCGCGCATTAGGAACGTCCACGGTGCCCGTCTTAACAGCAAACTTCTTGACGAGCGGCGTCAAACCCAGCGCCAGGCCGAGCGACACAACAAACCCGATGATGTATATTAGCCACATGTAAAATTCAACCCCCAATTGTTATACCCGGAATGAATTATACTCTGTTTAAAAGTAAATCACCAAGTCCGTAAAAAAGCAATATTGCGCCTAATTCCTCCAAAAGTCACTTATTTACCGCGATTTCGTAAGATTTCCTCTCTCACGCAGCACGCGTACTGCGAATTTCGGCAGCGCAAGCATTCTACGGAACCGGGTTGGCTCCTTTATCAGGCGGTATAACCATTCAAGCCGAAGCTTCTGGAACACCTTTGGGGCGCGTTTGGTCCGGCCGGATATGACGTCGAAGCTGCCGCCCACGCCCATCATGACAGGCACGGCAAGACGCTGCTTGTGTTTAGCGATCCATGGCTCCTGTGTATCCGCCCCGCGAGCAACAAACAGGAGATCCGGGCTGGTTCTGCGAATTCCCTCTATAACCTCATCATCCTGCTCCGGGCCGAAATATCCGTCCCGATAGCCTACAATTTCCGTTCCCGGATATTGCATCTTGAGCCGGTTCGCCGCCTCTTTCACGACTTCCGGGCTCGCCCCTAGCAAATAAACTCTCCAGCGATGACGCTCTCCTTCCTTCATCAGCTCATGCAGAAGGTCAAAACCCGCCACCCGTTCCGCGACCGGATCGCCGCCGACACGCGACGCCCACACCACACCCGAGCCGTCGGGCACAATCAGATCCGCTTGCTGCATCATTTGCTTATAGGAGGGATTCTCCAGAGCGGCCATCACCATAATCGGGTTTGCGGTAATCACTTGATGCGGTTTGCGGGCGGATATCGCGCCGGTCAAATATTGAACGGTCTCCTGCATCCCCCATTTGGAAAAAGGAATCCCAAAAATCGTTACGATGTTGTTATCGCCTTCCACGCCAATGCTCTCCCTTACTTTCGTAAATATTCCACGATTCGTTTTGCCGGAAGCTGCGCCTCTCGCCGTAATGCCTCAAGCTGTGCCGCATGCGATGCGAGCCAGCCCTCCCGGTCGGACAGCAGCCGCTCGCTCTGGGCGGCTACGATGCGATGATCGAGATCAGCGCTGCTCCCCACAGGAACACTGCCAAGCCGGCCGAGGAAATGATCAATTTTGGGATCATACGAGATGCCCAGCATCGGCACATTTTGCGAAGCCGCATAGATGAGGCTATGAAGCCTCATCCCGATCAACAATTCACATCGGCTCACTTCCTCCAGCATCTCCAGCGGAGTCTCGCTCTGGGGCGCGATGCTGATTTCGCTGCCATGATCCCCGGCATGACTTAACATGTTCATCACGAAGCGGGAAGCTTCATCATCACCTGGGTAATGAAACGGCAGGAACCGAATGTGCAGAGCCATTCTGCTTAGCAGCGCATCCAGGCCTTCAGCCAGCTTCATCAGCTCTGTCCGCTGCGGATTCCAGAAACGGACGGAGACGCCAAGAACCGGAAGTTCTCGCTTACCGGAGGCGGCTGCTCCTTCTTCACTTCCCGCTACCCTACCGAAGCCCGATACTGCATTGTCTTCCCTTGAATCTGCCCCAGGCAGAGATAACCCCATGACCGGATCGGGAACGACTTCGATCATGTTCTTGGGAATGCCAATATCGCGCAGCAATGCCGATGATTCGACATCGCGGACAGAGACGTACTCACAGCGGCGATATACCGAGGCGATTAAAGGGCGGAACATTCTCCGATTCACCGGCCCGATCCCTTGAGCATAGACGAAGGTCGGCTTCCGCAGCCACTGCGCCAGCTTGACGATACCCAAATAATAGGGAATCGTCTTTACCCCTGTCGCATCCTGCAGCAGGCTACCCCCGCCGCTAATAAGGCCGCTGCTATTCTTGATAGCGTCCCTTACTTCACTAAATTTCATCCGGTGTACGGCCTTGACTCCGTAGGTCCGCTCCGTCCATTCCGGATCGATCGACAAGACGACAGGTTCGATTCTAAGCCCTTCCGCCTCGCTCTCTTCCCGAAGAGCGTTCAGAATCGACTGCAGCACGGCTTCGTCCCCGATATTCCGAAAACCGTAGTAACCAGAAATAACTATGGTTTGAGAAGACGTGGCGACCATTTCTCCCAGCACCTTTCAAGGATATACCATACCAGCAAGGCCAACAGTCCAAAGATCAAGCCTAAACCTAATCCCAGCAACCCGCGAATAAGCGAGAGCACGGCTGGCGTATGAATATGAGCAAAGGTATCGACCATCGACAGCTGACCGATGACCGCAACAATCATCGCGTACAGAGCCCAGCGGTAACGCAGCGCCGCAAAGATACCTACAATAAATAATGGATGCGCGAATAAAAACTCTTTATTTCGCGGCCTAACGCCAAATGTATTCTCCAGCATTGACCGGAATGCCGCTTCTCCCGGAAGCGGAGTACCTGCATTCCCTGTGCGAGACAAATAATAGAACGCGGCTGCACCAAGCACGACAGCTCCTACAACCATCACGAGAGTGATTGGCATGCGCATCCAGGCCCGCAATTCCTGCACCAAGTTAGTACCCTTATACAACATGATATAAACAGCAACCAAGAAGATCGGAGCCAAATGAAGCAGACTAACCCCGCGGAACTGGTTGAGTACCAAGCTGTAGGTAATGTTATTAAGCAGGGCTATGATAAATGGTACCGCGGACAACGATAGTACCGCCGTTTTGAAATACAGCACCAGCGAATGCGACAGCCTGCGGCCCGCAGACATACTTGGGATTGCCTGACTCAGATCCCTGACCTTGCGGATCGCCAGAATCATTGCAACCGTCGGTGCACTGATGGCCACAAATAAAGCGAGAGCCTGTTCCAGCAAAGTAGGCTTCAAAACGTATAATCCCGCCGAACCGACCAATCCGAGCAGGAATGAGCCCAGCGTCAGCGATGGGGCGAAAATGGACACCAGAAGCGCCACGAAAGCTACGCCGCCTACGATGACGACGCCCTTCAAGTAAGTCTGCCAGGAGCTATCCACCACTTGAAAAGCCTCCGCCTGTCCTAACTCAAAGCCGTTATCCTTCACACGCTGTGCCGCATCCCCCGGCTCAAGAAGCGTATGAATAATATTGTCGAGAGGGTTCGTTACCGCACCTTTCTGCAAGTCTTTGCTTGGAGCGGCATTGAAGTAAATCATGCGAATATTCCGGTCCTTAGTTGCAAGCGCGATCTTGTCGGCAACGACCATCCTATCCAAATTCACATCGGTATCGGACAGCGAGAACAGACGTACGGCATTATAGCCGGTCAAATATGCGATTTTATGGAAACCTTTAGGCTGTACCTTCATATTCTCGATAACGACGATGCCGAGTTCATGCTTGTTCAGCAGCGCTGCCATCGTCTCGACGCTGTTCTTATCCTCATCCTCGCGGTAGCCTTTAACGCCTTCACCGTCGAGCATAATCCGTTTTACCCCGTTATCTTTATAAAAAGACAGCAGCTTATCTACATCTTCTTCATTAAATGGAACATTGTCGCTAAGCCGCGGTACGATATTGAAGCCTTTGTCCCGCAGCATAGCAAAAGCGATCGGGTCCGTTCCCAGAAGCGGTTTAAGGACTGCATCTTCGGGTCCCGCTGTAATGATCAACCCGCCTTGCTCCCCATATTGCCAAGGGGATGTTGCAATATCCAAATCGCGCAGCCCTTTCTCAATCAAAGGTCTAAGCTGCCGGTCATTCTCTTCGTTCGTAAACGCGATATACGTATAATTTCCATTCTCGGCGATCACGCCCTGATTCATCTTAGCTACATCTGCAGACGTAAACAGCATGATTCGGCGCGCTTTGGACAGTTCATCCAAAGTCGTCTCGAACATGGCCATCGAGCCAACCCCGGCATTCTTCAAGCGGTCAAGCTGCTCGTTCATGAATGCGGCTGGGTCGGCCTGATATGACGCTACCTCCAACAATCCGCGATAATTAAATACAAACTCTACCTTCTTCGCCGATGCTTCCGTCTGAATGCGCTGATAAATGACCGGCAAAGAAGCAACGATGCCAATTACGACTAATATCCACAACCATTTGCGGGAAGCATTGTTCCACCGCGGCCAACCTTGGATCACAAAGGTACCTCCTCAATATGAATCCCGCCCCTGCCGGTTCGAATCCCGCATAGGCGGGATCCTTCCGGGATAGGACAAAATCAAATCCGTTCTCGCGATACGATCGCGATTAATTTCAAAACAATCGTACATGCACCAGTTTAAATTGCCATAGGCATTCTGCTCTACATATCATGCATCAGTACAACAATGGCCATCAACCCTCAAATTTAGGCATCAGCGCGATTCAGCACTTCTTCCTGGATGCGCTCCAGCCGAGCCGCAGCATCCGCACCAGAAGTGCCCCGCACCGCGAAATAAAATTTAATCTTCGGTTCCGTGCCGGACGGACGAAGACAGAACCACGAACCGTCCTCAAGTGAAAATTTCAATACATTTTCCTTCGGCAGCCCGTAAAGACCAAGGGAAAAGTCCTCTACCTTGGTTACCGGGATATCCCCGATAACTTGCGGCGGCTCGCTCCGAAACTTCTCCATCAACGCAACGATCTGCGCCAAACCATCTTTGCCCTTCAACGTCCGCGACACTAGCGATTCGCGGTAATAGCCGAATTTCGCGTACAATTCCTCCAGCACATCGACCAATGATTTGCCTTGCTGCTTATAATAAGCTGCAGCTTCGCAAATAAGCGTGGAGGCGACGATTGCATCCTTGTCGCGGGCATAATTTCCAGCCAGATAACCGTAGCTTTCCTCATAGCCAAACAAATATGTGTAGTCCCCGGACTGTTCGAATTGATCCATTTTCTCACCGATATATTTAAATCCGGTCAGTGTATTAAACACCTCGGCTCCATAATAGCGAGCGATTTCCGCTCCGAATTCACTGGTAACGATTGTTTTGACAATCGCGCCATTGCCTGGCAGCTCGCCGGCTTCCTTCATTTGGCTCAAAATATAATGAACAAGAATTGCACCGGACTGATTACCAGTCAGAACCTCATATTCGCCAGCTGCGTTTTTGACCACAGCGCCCATCCGGTCCGCGTCCGGATCCGTGCCGATTAAGATATCGGCCCCCACTTGCTCTCCCAGTTCAATCGCCAGCTTGAAGGCTTCCCTTTCTTCCGGGTTTGGCGACTTCACAGTTGAGAACTCTGCGTCAGGCTGCTCCTGCTCCTTGACGATATGAACCTGTGTAAAGCCCAATTTATCCAATACACGCCGTACTGGGATGTTCCCCGTTCCGTGAAGCGGCGTAAATACTACTACTACGTCTTTGGCAGCGCCCGTTGCCAGCAGCTCTGGATTCAGGCTCACGCCAGCCACCGTATTGAAAAACGCTTCATCCTCTGCTTCGCCTAACCAAACGAGCAGCCCTTTAGCTTCGGCCTCTTCTTTTGTGATACGCTGTACTTGCTCAAAGGAAGTAAGCCCTTTAATATTATCGATGACCTGCTCTGCCTCATGCGGAACAAGCTGGCCGCCATTAGCGTTGTATACTTTATAACCGTTATATTCCGGCGGATTGTGGCTCGCCGTGATCACAATCCCCCCGGTTGCTCCGACATGGCGAACCGTGAAGGATAACTGCGGCGTTGGGCGAAGGGATGGGAACAGCTTTGCTTCGATTCCGTTGCCAGCCAGCACCAACGCGGCTTCCAGCGCAAACTCCGGGGAGAAATGGCGGCTGTCATGTGCAATGACAACCGACGGACGTCCTTCTTGATTCCCATGAACCTTGAGCAAATACTGGGCCAACCCTTGCGTCGCGCGTCCGACTGTATAACGGTTCATCCGGTTGCTTCCTGCTCCGATGACGCCGCGCAGGCCGCCGGTTCCGAATTCCAGATCCCGATAGAAGCGATCCTCTAGTTCCGCAGGATTAGAAGCTAATGCTCTCAGCTCCTCCTTCGTCGCTTCGTCGATGGATGGATCATCCAGCCAGCTCTTCACTTTCTCTTCAACGCTATGACTCAATTCAGCCATGGTTACAAACTCCTCCTTAGACTATCTCTATAAAATATACAGGCGCCGCTTACTGGCCGCTAATTACTAAATCCCTTGCTTAAGAGAGCGCAAACATGATCTCGCCTTCGGCTACGACCTTGCCTTCAACTGAAGCTACGGCCCGCCCTTTGCCGATGGAGCCTTTAAGCCGGATAATTTCTACCTCAAGACGCAAGGTGTCGCCTGGAACGACCTGTCCGCGAAAACGGAAACCGTCAAGCCCGGCAAGAAATCCGATTTTGCCGCGGTTGCTCTCGACATTCAGAATCGCTGCCGCCCCAACCTGAGCAAGCGCCTCCGTAATAAGCACACCCGGCATGACCGGATACTCTGGAAAATGTCCTGCGAAGAACGGCTCGTTCACCGTGACGTTCTTGATGCCGACAGCCCGCTTGCCATCCTCCATTTCGATAATCCGATCCACCAGCAGAAATGGGGGACGGTGCGGAATGATTTCTTGGATTTGCTTCGAATCTAACATATGTACTGCTCCCTTCATTATTCTTTTCATTCGCCCTGCCGTATAAAAACGGCGGGGGACGGCCAAACTGTAATTATCCTTCGCCTCTGCAGAAGCGAGGGTTAAGATAAGGGGCTGATCCATCAAGGCAAAATGCCGAAATGTGATCAAGCCCTTTTGATTGTTCTTCTGGCATATAGCACCCCCATCATTATACATTTTCCGCTTTAAAAAAGAAAACTCCCGATTTCCGGGAGCCTTTCGTCATTTTTTGCAATTGTCTCATGATTTAGCACCTTGTTAAGGAGCAAATACTAAGTCAAACACATGTCTCCATGTACTCCATTCCAGGACGTCGCTGAAATCCTGCTTACCGAGTACGACATAACCTACAACTGCTCCTCCAAACAGTGCCAGGCCAAGGAACAGCAGGATGAGAAAGATCCGCAGGAGTATGATCCAGCCGGAACGTTTCTTAACCGGTTTCTTGTCTTGCCTCATGAAATTCTCCACCTATCCGCGCAAGTTATTGGCCAAATTCATCATCGTATCACTGGAAGTTAGCGCGCGTGCAGCAAGCTGATAAGCTCGTTGCACCTTGAGCATTTCAGCCATTTCATTTGCCAAATCGACATTGGAGTTCTCAAGGACACCCTGCCGAATCGTCGCCTGCTCTTCCTCAGGAAGATCGGAAGTAGCGGCAATTATGCCTTCCCGCACTCCCGGGGGTAGTACAAATAGACTGCTGTCCTTCTGGATCAGCGCATCGGGACGCAACGGAGTCACTAGTCCGATGCGGCCGACCTCTGTTTCAACTTCTCCGTCCACGGCGATAATGTTCCCCGCCCCGTCAATGTGCAGCTTCGAGCCGGTAGGAACCTCGATCAGCTCGCCTTCTTCATCCAGCACCGGGTGTCCAAGGCTTGTGACAAGATATCCCATAGCCTGGTCCTCAGGGTTAGGCTGGACAGAGAAATTTCCCGCCCTGGTGAATCCGACTTCTCCATCCAGGGTTAGCACCTGGAACATTGCATTACCCTCAATAGCCAGATCCGTCATGTTGCCGGTCTCCTTCAGGGTGCCCTGTTTAAAGTTGACCGAGAGTTCCGACATGCGGGAGCCAAAGCCCATGCTCAATCCAAGCGGAGTAGCACGTCCGCCGAGCTGGAAGTCGGAAGACTGCTGCATCACACTGTTCAGCGTATCTTGGAAAGCGGCTTCCTTTCTCTTATATCCGGCAGTATTGACGTTAGCCATATTGTCGGCAATCATGTCAAGACGCTGCTGAATTCCGTTCATGGATACCATGGCACTGATCATTGAGTTATTCATGTGGCCCTCCTATTATACACGGCCGATTTCGTTAACCGCTTTTTCCAGACTTCTATCGTAAAATTGAATCATTTTCTGATTGGATTCATATGCCCGCTGTGCTGCCATCATATCGACCATCGACTGGGCAAGATTGACGTTAGAGCCCTCTATGTAGCCTTGCTGCACCTGTACCGCGTCGTCTTCCTGAAGCGCACGGATTCCCGCCGCCTCCTCATCCTGAACGAGGTACACGCCGTTTCCATCACGAAATAGCGCCTGCGGCCGGGTAACGACCGAAATGCCCATCTGAACTTCAATCGCCTCGCCATTGATTTGCAGGTTGCCCTGTGGGTCGATCTGCAGCGACTCGATCGGCTGATCGTAGCCGAGAACAATCGCATTTCCTTCCGAATCAAGCACCTGGTAACCTTGCATGGTGCGCAGCGCGCCGTCAGGATCAACATAAAAACTTCCGTCACGAGTATAACGAACATTGCCGCCTGTGTCCATCACTGAAAAAAATGCCGCCGGGCGATAAATGATCTCGCCGTCTTCAGTCACGTATTTCCCCGAGGCGTCAAAAGGAATAGGCTCCCCTGTTGCAGGGTCATCTAAATTTATATTAGAAATGAGGGCGAAATCTGAGTTCTTCCCCGTCTCCGTCAAGTCGCCCTGCATATAAGATGGCAGACTCTCCTCCACAAAAACCCCGGTATTCAGCTTCCCGATCCGCCGTGTGCCCAGCGTACTGTCGCCTACGAGCGAAATAAGCATTTCGGGAAAAGCACGCGATACGCTGTTCATCTGCTTATAACCCGGTGTATTGATATTTGCTATATTCTGCGTCACCGTATCATGGCGTCTTTGCTCCGTAATCATACCGGAAGCAGCGGTGTAGAGCCCTCTTAACATGGGACAACCTCCAAACTTGTTTAGCTTGTCTGCTTGGATCTCCTATGAAACCCAAACGACTTATCTCATAAATATATATCGGCGAATCAGAATTTTTTCTTAATAACTTTATCCAAATTATCAAGCATCATCCCTGTGCCTTTGACGACGCAATGCATCGGATCTTCCGCGATGAGCACCGGCACGCGGAGTTCCTCGGACAACAGCTCGTCCAATCCGTTCAATAGGGCGCCTCCGCCAGTCAGAATGACACCCCGGTCGATAATGTCCGCAGACAGCTCTGGCGGTGTCCGTTCCAATACCGATTTTGCTGCGGCAACGATTGATGCGACAGGATCCGACAAAGCCTCCTGCACCTCCCTTGAGGTGATCGTGACCGTCAGCGGCAGACCGGATACCATGTCCCTTCCGCGGATGTCCAGCTCGGCCAGCGCTCCCGACGGATGAACCGTACCGATAGCAATTTTGATGTCCTCCGCCGTCCGTTCTCCAATCAGCAGCTTGTACTTCGATTTAATATATTTAATGATGGCGGTATCAAATGTGTCCCCTGCGATTTTGATCGACGAAGCCGTGACGATGTCCCCCATCGAGAGCACCGCCACATCCGTCGTCCCTCCGCCGATATCGACCACCATGTTACCGCTCGGCTCATATATGTCCATGCCTGCGCCGATGGCTGCCGCCTTCGGCTCTTCCTCCAGAAATACATCTCTGGCACCGCTATGCTCAGCAGCTTCGCGAATCGACTTTTGCTCTACAGACGTAATATTCGTTGGCGCACAAATAAGAACACGGGGGTGGCTGTACCAACTTTTTCCGCCGACCCGGTTAATAAAATGCTTCAGCATCGTTTCCGTAATTTCAAAATCAGCAATGACGCCGTCTCTTAGCGGACGAATCGCAACGATATTTCCCGGCGTGCGCCCTACCATGCGTCTTGCATCCTCGCCGACGGCAAGCACCCGCTTCGTGTCGCTTTCTATCGCTACGACGGACGGTTCGTCGAGAACAACCCCTTTTCCTTTCACATGAATCAATACATTTGCTGTACCTAGATCAATACCGATATCCTTGCCCATTATTCCGATGCTCCCCCAAAGCGTATTTTGTAAATCATGGAAAACGATGCGTTAAGTATATGGTAAATGTTTCCCTGTCATTACTCCGTTATTATTCGACAAAAACTTCGACTATTCCTTTATATTTCGGGATTTATAGATAAAAATCCGCTTTTCCATGCCATATTTAAAAATACCATACTTTGGGGGATGTGTTCAATGATAATCCTGCCGCTCTACATTGCCTTTCGATTGCCCTCAGCGGGTTATTTTACCGATCCGATGGCTTCGCGTTTCGTCTGCCCTTTCTTTTTATACTTGATTTTGGTCGCCTCTCCTCCACGGAGATGGCGGATCGACTTATGATATTCGAGAATGTGCTTCACCTGATCTGCCAAATCCGGATTGATTTCCGGAAGACGCTCGGTCAAATCTTTATGCACCGTACTCTTGGATACGCCGAATTCCTTGGCAATCGTCCGAACCGTGTGCCGAGTCTCCACGATGCAGCGTCCTATTTTAATCGTTCGTTCTTTGATGTAATCGTGCACGCTCCCGCCTCCCTACTCGAGATAGTTTGGTACATTATATGAGGGGCGTGCCCATATATTCACGGTTTCGGAGGCCTGACAAGCCCGGACAAGGCCATTTATTTTACAACAAAGGATCCAGCAGCAAAAAAAGCGGGGAGCTATGAAGCTCTCCGCCTTTTTCTCTAGACCTGATAAACAGGAATTTAATTTTTGGGAAGCACGCTAACCGGGTTGAGCAATTCGCCGTTTTCATATACTGCGAAATGCAAGTGGTTGCCAAGATCCTTCTCCATTTCATTGCGGCCGGCATTAGCAAGGACATCGCCCTGCTTCACCTCTGCCCCCTGCTTTACCTTAATGTCAGTCAGGCTCTCGTATACAGTCTTCAGGTTGTTTGCATGGGTAATTTCCACAACATAGCCGAGCAGAGGATGCTCTTCAACCCGGGTTACTTTGCCGGCGAGCGCGGCCTTGACCTCAAATGGCTGGTCATCCTCGCGAGCCAAATCGATGCCGGTATTCGGTGTAAAGGTATCCTTATACTCGACCATCGCCGCTTGATGATCCTCCGCTGAACCTTCCTTCTCATAGAAAGGCTTTACGATCGACACTTCGGAAACGTTGGCCACGGGCCAGATCAAATCCTCCGTGTTTGCTGTTTTTGCGGTATCCGTTTTGTCAGAAACGTTGTCACGCATCAATTCGTCATCGGGGAGCTGGACGGTGTCGGTTACGCTGGCGGGGGTCGATTCCATAGGCTTGCGGCCTGCATCCTGATAGACCCACACTAAGGTTAGTATAATTGCCGCTGCCGCCACATATGCTGCCGGGTACACCCATCTCTTGGACAATACTTTTTTCCATGCGGATACCGGAGCTTCCGGCTCGCCCATAATATTTTTGGGAGATTCCTCATGGGGCTGATTTTTTGGTTTTTGTTCATTCATTGGTATCACCTCAATAACCAGTGTTACCGAGGGTGACTCTTTTATACTTCCATTATAGTAATATTTCAAAAAATAATTAGTGTTCTAACCAATCAGATGCCTGCGCAAATGATATACCGGTGTAATAGTGTTTGAGAATTTGCGTCGTCGTGTATCCCTGCTTCGCCATCCCCTGGGCTCCCCATTGACTCATGCCGACGCCGTGTCCGTTGCCGTACGTCGTAATCTTGACGTCGTCTCCGTCCAGAGTCATAGCAAACTGGGCGGAGCGCAGGCCTAGCCTCTCCCGCAGCTCACGTCCAGTGAAGGACTGTCCGCTAATATGAATCGTTTTGACATTATGCCCTGCCGTATAGGATTTAATTTGAAAAAGCGCCGGCGCCGCTGCTTGGTCAGCTAGGGAAGCCGCGGCAGGCAGGCCAGATTCCTTAAGTCCAAGCTTATTGAACAACTCGCTCAGCGGGATGGTTACCGTCTCTTTAAAAGACGGATTGACGCTTTTATCCCACGGGCTGGGCACGCTGCGCAGATAAGGCAGCTTTAGGGACCAATATTCCTCTGAATTCTCGGTATACCCGCCGCTGGCAGAGAAGAAGGTAGCGGTGATCGGCTTGCCCTGGTAGGTCATGATGATCCCCTTCGTTTGCTCTACCGCCCGGCGCAGCTTGGCCAGCTGGTCGCTCTTGCCGAGCTCGATCCACTTGTCCAGCTCTTTGCTGGACAGATAGGCCTGATGATCGACCGAATCAACGACGTCCGCTCCTGGCACGGGAACTCCGCTGCGATCCCCTTCCGCCAGGCGGCGGACGATAAACGTCCGCGCGGCAATCGCCTGTGCCTTCAGGGCTTCGAGCTCGAAGTCTGCCGGCATTTCCGCTGCAAGCACGCCGGTCACGTACTGCTCGAACGGCAGCGTCTCGATATCCCCGGTCTTCGTCAGGTAGACGCTGACCGAGGGCAGCTCGCTGGCGGCTGCAGCCGGGAGCCGGACCGCGGGCGGTACCGCCGCCACAGCGCTGCCCGACCCGGCTGCGCTGGCCGGCGCGGCTGCGGCGGGCTGCCCGGCAGCGCTCGGCGGCGGTGCTGCCG